>NZ_JYOA01000001.1:0-47569 GCF_000955805.1 Pseudomonas sp. 21
TGCTGAACGTGGAATGACGTGCTGACGGGATTCGCCCGCAGCCTTTCGGCGCCTGGGCTGTCGCAGGCACGGCCAGCTCCTACAGGTTGATTCCGCGCTTACCCTGTAGGAGCGGGCCATGCCCGCGATCCGCCGGCAAGGCCGGCGTCCGGCTCACACCGCCGGCATCTGCAACGTCACGCAATGGATGCCGCCGCCACCGGCGGCAATCGGGTCGATGTTCAGCTGCACGATCTCCCGGTCCGGGTACAGCTCGCTGAGCAAGGCATGGCAGTGCTCATCCGCGGCTGCATCGCCGAACTTCGGCGCAATCACCCCGCCATTCACCGGCAGGTAGTTGATGTAACCGGCCGCGAAATCCGGGTTGTCGCGGTTGTAGGCGCTGGGCTTGGGCTTCATCGGCGGCGGCAGCGTGTGCAGCTTCAGCGCGCGGCCATCGGCATCCGTGGCGCTCTTGAGTATCTCCAGGTGGCGGCGGGTGACAGCGTGGTCATAGGACTGCGGATCGTTGTCCAGGTTGACCACCACCACGCCTGGCTCGACGAAGCGCGCATAGAAGTCCACGTGCGCATCGGTGATGTCCTTGCCGCGGATGCCCGGCAGCCAGATCACCTTGCGCAGCCCCAGCATGTGCTTGAGCTCGGCCTCGATGCGCGGGCGCGTCCAGCCCGGGTTGCGGTTGTCGTTGAGCCAACAACTTTCGGTGAAGATCGCCGTGCCGTGGCCGTCCACCTCGATGCCGCCGCCCTCGCCGCACAGCTCACTGACGAGGGCCTTGGCCTCCAGGTCCTCGGCCAGCGCCGCCGACACTTCGCGGTCGCGCTCGGCATGCTGCTTGCCGCCCCAGCCGTTGAAGTTGAAGTCCGCCAGCGCCAGGCCGCCTGGCGCATCGTTGACCAGGAAGCAGCCGCCGTAGTCGCGCACCCAGATGTCATCCACCGGCACCGGCAGGAAGTCGACGTTCTGGCCGCCGCACGCGCGCTTGGCTTCCGCCTGCTGCTGCGGCCGGCAGAGCACCGTCACCGGCTGGAACTCGGCGATCGCGCGGGCCAGCCGCGCCACCGTGGCATTCACGTCCGGGGCGAGGTCTTCCCAGATGTCGGCGCTCGCCGCATAGGCAACGAACACCCGCTCCTGCTTGCGGTGCTCGTCGGGCATGTACCAGGGCTTCGCCGCCAGGGCGACGCGGCCCAGGCCGAGCCCGAGGCCCGTCGCCAGCGTCATGCCGGCGCCGAGCAGGTTCCTGCGTGTCATCATCCTCGCCTCCTCAACCGCCGGTACCGGTCTTGAAACTGGTCCAGGTACGCATCCGCGAACGCATGTCGCGCTGCGGGATGTCCTTGCCGGGGAACAGTCGCGCGTAAGCCTTCTCATCAAGATAGATGTCCGGGTTGTCGCGCATGCTCGCCTCGACCATCGGCCGCGCCTTGGCGTTGGACGTCGGGTAGCCGGTGGCGTTGCTGATGGCAGCCATCACGTCCGGGCGCATCAGGTAGTTGATCAGCGCATAGGCGTACTCGGGGTGTGGCGCGTCGGCAGGAATGGCCATGGTGTCCATCCACACCGAGGTGCCTTCGCGCGGCACGCGGTACTCGAAGCGCTCGGGCTTCTTCGCCTCGTCGGCGGCGCGCTGGGACTGGATCACGTCACCGCTGTAGCCCAGCGACAGACACAGGTCGCCGTTGACCAGCTGAGTGACTGGCTGCGACTGGAACTTGCGGATATACGGGCGGATACCGTTGAGCACCGCCAGCGCGTCCGCCAGGTCCTGCGGCTTGCCGCTGCGTGGATCGCGGCCGAGGTAGTTGAGCACCACGGCGAGCACCTCGTCCGGCGAGTCGATCATCGAGATGCCGCAGTCGGCGAAGTGGCTGGCCATCTCCGGCTTGAACATCAGGTCAAGACTGTTCACCGGCGCGCCGGGCATGCGCTGCTCGATCTTCGCCTGGTTGAAGGTCAGGCCGATGCTGCCCCAGGTGTAGGGCACCACGGCATGCCGCGAGTACGGATACTTGGTCTGCAGGTCACGCAGGCCCGACTCGATGTCGCCCAGGTGCTCCAGCTTGCTGTCGTCGAGCTTCTGCAAAGCGCCGGCGCGCATCAGGCGCTCGGCGACAGTGTCGCCGGGGAAGATCAGGTCGTAGCCGCTGTGCCCGGCCATCATCTTGGCTTCCAGCGTCTCGCTGCTGTCCATCACGTCGTAGATGACGCGAATGCCGGTTTCCTTGGTGAAATTCGCCAGGGTGTCGGGGGCGAAGTAATCCGCCCAGTTGAACAGGCGCAGGACTTTCTCTTCGGCCGAGGCCGGTTGCAGGGTGCACGCCAGGGACAACCCCAGCGCGCCGATCAGCAGGTGCTTGTTCATGGTCAGACTCCTTGCCAGCGCGGGTGCAGGTGGCGGCCGTCGAGGCCGAGCAGCGGGCCGTACATTTCCGGCCGGCGGTCGCGGTAGACGCCCCAGGTCAGGCGCTCCTCGCGGGCCAGGTCGAGGTCCAGCTCGCGGACCAGCACCGCGGCCTCGTTGCGCCCGGCTTCGGCCAGCAGCGCGCCCTTGTGGTCGGTGATGAAGGACGAGCCGTAGAAGCGCATGCGCAGCTTGTCATCGCTGGGCGCTACTTCCTCGCCGATGCGGTTGGCCGCCAGCACCGGCAGCAGGTTGGCGGCGGCGTGGCCACGCTGGGCGGTCTGCCAGTGGTCGCGGGAGTCCAATTGTTCCGCGCCCGGCTCGGAGCCGATGGCGGTGGGGAACAGCAGCATCTCCGCGCCCTGCAGCGCCAGGCAGCGGGCGGTCTCGGGGAACCACTGGTCCCAGCAGATGCCGACGCCGATGCGGCCGGCGGCGGTGTCCCAGACGCGGAAACCCGTGTCGCCAGGGCTGAAGTACTCCTTCTCCTGGTAGCCGATGGCATTGGGGATGTGTGTCTTGCGGTACACCCCGAGCAGACTGCCGTCGGCGTCGGCCACGGTCAGCGAGTTGAAGTAGGCATTGCCGGCGCGCTCGAACCAGCTGATCGGCAGCACCACCTCCAGCTCCGCCGCCAGCTTGGCGAAACGTTGCAGGATGGGGCTGTCCTCATAGGGTTGGGCCAGTTCCAGGTGGGCGTGGTCCTGCTCGATGCAGAAGTACGGCGTGGCGAACAGCTCGGGCAGGAGGATCAGCCTGGCGCCCGCAGCCGCCGCCGCACGCACGTGGCGCTCGGCTTCGGCTAGGTTGCGCGGCAGGTCCCAGCTGCAGGAGAACTGCAGCACCGCGACGGTCAGCTTGCTCATCACAGGCCTCCGACCGGCCAGGCCGGCTGCTGCTGGGTAATGCAGTGCACGCCGCCACCGCCGTGGGCCAGGTTGTTGATGCGCACCGGCACCACTTCGCGGCCGGGGAAGGCCCGGGCCAGCACCGCGGCGGCTTCGTCGTCAGCGTCGATGCCGTAGGCCGGCATGATCACCGCGCCGTTGGCCAGGTAGAAGTTGGTGTAGGACGCGCAGAACACTTCCGCCTCCGGGTCCACCGCCGCGCTGGCTTCGAACAGTTCGATCAGCTCGAAGGAGCGCCCCTGGGCATCGGTGGCCAGTTCCAGCGCGCGGCGGTTTTCCTTCGCGACCTGGGCATACAGGCTGGAACTGTCGTGGGTCGCATCCACCAGCAGCACGCCGGGACGGGCGAAGGCACACACGCCATCGACGTGGCCGTCGGTCATGTCGCCGGTGACGTACTGCGGGTCGCCCGGCAGCCAGATGGTCTTGGTCACGCCCAGCAGGCGGCTGAAGATTTCCTCCATCTCGCGCTTGCTCACGCCCGGGTTGCGGTTGGGGTTGAGCAGCACCGACTCGGTGGTGATCAGCGTGCCCTCGCCATCCACATGGATCGCCCCGCCCTCGTTGGACAGCGGCGTGCCGAAGCAGTCGAGCCCGAGGTGGTTGAGGATGCGCCGGCCCAGGCCTTCGTCCAGGGTGTGCTCGGACTTGCCGCCCCAGGCATTGAAGCGCCAGCTTACGCCGGCCACGCCGTGCTGCGGATGACAGACGAAGGTCGGCCCGGAATCGCGGCACCAGCTGTCGTCGATAGGCAGCGGCACCAGCTCGACATTCGGCCCGCAGAGTTCGGCGGCACGGGCCACGGCGGACGGGTCCACCACCAGCTTCACCGGCTCGAAGCGGGCGATGGCGTTGGCGACACGGGCGAAGTCTTCCTGCACCTGCTCCAGGGTGACGCGCCAGCCGCCCTCCCAGAGCGGACGATTGTGCGGGAAAGCCATCCAGGTCGCCGCGTGGTTGACCCATTCGGCAGGCATGCGCCAGCCGTTCTGCCTATCGTCATTGCGATGCATATTCGAACCTTAGGTAAGGAATTTTTATCGGAGGGAAAGGGTTAAGCGGCGCCTGATGACAATGCTAGGCCTGTAAAAACGTCACAACAAACGATAGATTTTGCGTAAATCTGATTAGGCGAACTTATCGATCATGCTCAAACACTGGCCACCCCTGAATGCCCTGCGTGGCTTCGAAGCCGCCGCGCGCTTGGGCAGCTTCCACAAGGCCGCCGAGGAACTGCACCTCACCCAGTCGGCCATCAGCCAGCAGATCCGCAGCCTGGAGAGCTTCGTCGAGCAGCCGCTGTTCTATCGCTCCGGGCGCAAGGTGGCGCTCACCGACGCCGGCGCCGACCTGCTCAGCACCACGCAATCCATGCTGCAGCAACTGGCCGTGGGCATCCGCCGCCTGGACCAGTACCGCAAGCCCAACCAGCTGGTGGTCAACACTACCCCGGCCTTCGCCCGCCACTGGCTGGTGCCGCGCCTGGGCGACTTCCACGCACGCCACCCGCAGATCGACCTCTGGCTGCTGACCACCGACGAAACCCCGGACATGGCCAGCCAGACCATCGACATCGCCGTGCGCGACGACCTCGCCGCCCAGGCCGAATGCCGCTTCCGCGTGCTGCTGGAGGATCGTCTCTACCCGGCTTGCCACCCTTCCCTGCTCGCGCAGGCTGAGCCTTCGCGCACCACCCTGCACGGCGAACGGGAAATGGACTGGGCGCACTGGCAGGTGCAGGGTGGCGCGGACGTCGGGCAACGCAGCGAGGGGCTGAACTTCTCCGACCCAGGATTGCTGCTCGACGCAGCCAGCCAGGGGTTGGGTATCGCGCTGGTGAGTCAGTTGCTGGCGGGTGATGCTCGGCAGAACGGCTTGCTGGCACCACTCAGCGAACAGACCGTTCGCGGCCCGAACTGGTCGCTGCTGGTGCATCAGCAGAGCGAGCGGAATGCGCAGGCGGTGGGCTTCTGCGAATGGTTGTCCGCCGCGCTGGGCGTCTCCCTGTAGGAGCGAGNTTGCTCGCGAACCGCCCAGCCTAGATGTAACCGGCCAACGTTAGCAGAGCGAGCGGAATGCGCAGGCGGTGGGGGTTCTGCGAATGGTATCCGCCGCGCTCGGCGTCTCCCTGTAGGAGCGAGNNTGCTCGCGAACCGCCCAAGGTTGATGTAACCGGCCAACATTGTTCGCGAGCAAGCTCGCTCCTACAAAAGGCCCGCCTCCCTGAGGGAGTAGTCCAGGCCGGCTGACGCCTAGCTTGCACCCTGCACCGTACAGTCCCCTCTCCCTCTGGGAGAGGGCTAGGGTGAGGGCAAGCCCCGCGCAGGACTTTCACCGCAGTACGGCGGCAACAGTGCCATACGCCAAACCGGCGGATAACCCGTTCCGGGTTATTCGCCCTACGAAAACGCCACCAATCAGGCCTTCCCCTTTTTCAACCGCCCCCGCTCCTTCTTGCCCTCCAGCGCACTGGCAGCCGCCGCCTTCACCAGCCGCTGGAAAGTCGGGCACTCCGCGTGGCTGGGCGCCGGGCATGCTGCCGCATGGCGCAGTCCGCGACTCATTGCCCGCAGGCGCCTGATCGTGGCATCCAGCTCATCCGCCTTGGCCGCCAGCATCTGCCGGTCGATATTCGCCCCGCCGTCGCCGGCGAACATCGAGCGGATATCCTCCAGGCTGAACCCCGCCGATTGCCCGAGTGTGATCAACGCCAGCTGATCGAGAATCTGCGGCGCGAACTGACGGCGCGCGCCGGGCTTGGCGAGCGATACGATCAGTCCCTTCTCCTCGTAGAAACGCAGGGTCGATGCCGGCACGCCAGAACGCCTGGCCACGTCAGCGATATCCATGGAACACCTCTTGACCTCAAGTTCGCTTGAACTTGTAGGTTCACGCCAAAGCCCTTGCCGGTCAACCCGGAAGCGGCCTTTGACCTTGCGTGAGAAACAGGAGAACCCCATGAAAAGCATCGCCATCGTCTACCACAGCGCCAGCGGCCGTACCGAGCGCATTGCCCAGACCATCGCCAGCGGCGCTCGGCGGGTGCCCGGCTGCGAAGTGCACCTGCTCCAGGCCCAGGAGTTGATCGAACGGCCGCAAGCGCTGCTCGCCTACCACGGCCTGATCCTCGGCTCGCCGACTTACCTGGGCGGCGTCTCGGCACCGCTCAAAGCCCTGATGGATGCCACCGGCCCCTTGTGGCGCCAGCAGAAGCTGCACGGCCGCCTTGCCGCCGGCTTCACCGTCTCGGCGCTGCCGGCCGGCGACAAGCAATCGACGCTGATCTCGCTGTTCACGTTCTGCATGCAGCACGGGATGCTCTGGGCGGGCAACCCGATCCTCCCCGAACAGCACCAGGGCGTGCCCGTCGCGGAAGCTGCCAACCGCCTCGGCTCCTGGTCCGGGCTGATGGCCCAGGCCGACAAGACCGCCGCGGACTTCTGCCCCGGCGACCTGAAGACCGCGCTCATGTTCGGCCAGCATTTCGCCGACACCCTCGGCCGTCTTCAGCAGCCGCAGTTCGAGCCCGCGCGGGAGGTCCGCGCATGATCCCGCGCCGTTACGCCCCGCTGCTGTTCGCGCTGATCCTGTCCGGCGTGATGACCCTGCTGGTCTCCGGCCTTTCCACCGGGCGGGCCATCGGCCTGGCACCCGACTTCGCCCGGCTCTGGCTGGGCGCGTGGCTCGCCAGCTGGAGCATCGCCTTCCCGCTGGTGCTGGTCATCGCCCCACTGACCCGCCGCCTCGTGGAGAAGCTGGTTCGCGCGTAGGAGCGGGCTCCGCCCGCGATGTGCTGTCGGTCCCTCCGTGAATGAGCCAGGCGCGTGGACCAACCAATCGCGGACGGAGTCCGCTCCCGCGAAACCTGATACCCGGGCAGGAGCGGACTCCGTCCGCCGCCCGCCAGCAGAGGTGTATCGGGGTGTAGCGCCTTACTCGCGAATCCCGTCGGTGAACCGGCAGAAGCCGTCACGCACCGCGCCTTCGGTGGTGTACATCCCCCCCAGGGTAACGAAGACATAGCTGACCTTCGAACCCGAGCCGGCCTTTTCCACCACGACGTTCAGCGGTGCGTTTCGGCTGCTCAGGATCACGCCCTGGTAGGCGGAGATGGTGCCGCTCTTCTCGTCGGCGTTCTGGATGGTGAAGCCTTCCTTCACCAGCGTCTTCTGCGCCCGGTCGAATACCTTGGACACAGGCATGTCCAGCTGGACGTTGGACGTGAAGGTCTTGCCGGCGATGAAGCCGCCTTCGGTGTTGAAGTTGTCTTCGCACTGGTTGCCGGTCTTCTGGTGCGCACAGCCCTGCAACAGGGCGGCAGCGAGCAGAATCGTCGTGACTCGTCGCATCATCGTTCCTTGATCTCGTGGGGCCGCCATCCCTGCGGGTCTACAGCGGCGAAGGGGTTTTATAAGCCGAGGGCACAGGCCCTGACCAGACTTTTCCTCGCCCGGTGAGACAGCCAGCACGCAGGAAATAGCCCCTCACTCTCTCAAGCACGGGCTTTCACGCCGTTCGTCCCGGAGTATCGCCGAGGTATTCCGGGCCTGCCTGCGCAGCGCCCGGACACTCGTGGAGCGAAGCCTGCCCATCGCCATGGACCGGGAGGCTTCGGGCCTCACTTACCAGATCGGCAAGGTGTAGCTGACGATGAAGCGGGTCTCGTCCATGTCATTGCCGAAGCTGCTGCGGAAGGTGCTGTTGCGCAGCTTGAAGCCGACATTCTTCAGCGGGCCGCTCTGTACCAGGTAGCCGACGTCGGTGTCGCGCTCCCATTCCTTGCCGTCGCCCTGGCCGTTCAGCAGGTCGATATTGTCGCCGCGCAGGTAGCGGGTCATCAGGCTCAGGCCGGGCAGCCCGTAGGAGGCGAAGTTGAAGTCGTAGCGCAGTTGCCAGGAGCGTTCGTCCTTGTTGGCGAAGTCGCCGATCTGCACGTAGTTGACCAGGTACGGGTCGGTGCCGGACAGGTAGGCGAAGCCGGTGTCGCCGGACATGCTCTGCAGGCCCAGGCCGAACGCCTGGTTGCCCAGCTTGTAGGTGAACATGGCGTTGAGCGCGCGGTTGTCGACGTTGCTGCCGCCATCGTCGGTGGAGCGCGCCCAGCGGATGTCGGACTTCAGCGACTGGCCCTCGGCAATCGGCAGCGTGTGCACCAGGCTCACGTAGTGCTGGCGATAGAGGTCTTCGAGGTTGGCGTAGTGGTAGCTGGTGCTCAGCTGGCTGTTCCAGCGGTAAGTGCCACCGGCGATGTTGAAGCGGTCGCTGGTGAGGTGGCTGCCGGTGACGATGTTGCGCTTGTTGCCGCGGGTCATCGACAGGTCTTCGTTGTTGGACGAATCGCGCTGCTTCACCTCGCGCAGCTGGCCGAGCTGCAGGTCGAGGTCGTCGAGCTCCTTGGACTCCACCAGCGCGCCCTGGAAGGTCTGCGGCAGCAGGCGGGTGTCGTTGTACTGCACCACCGGCAGCTTGGGCAGCAAGGTGCCGACCTTCAGCGTGCTTTTGGAAGCGCGCAGCTTGGCGGTGAGACCGAGGTCGCTGTAGTCGTCGGCCGCGCGCTTGTCGCTGGCCGAGTACGGCAGCAGGCCGGAGCCGGAGCGGTCCGGGCTGGAATCCAGCTTCAGGCCCAGCAGGCCCAGGGCATCGACGCCCACGCCAACGGTGCCCTCGGTGTAGCCCGACTCGTAGCGCAGCAGGAAGCCCTGGGCCCACTCTTCGGATTTGGACTGCGCGGCACCGCTCTGGCGGTAGTCGCGGTTGAAGTAGAAGTTGCGTGCTTCGATGCTGGCCTTGCTGTCGGCGAGGAAATCCGCATGGGCGAACGAGGGCAGCAGCGCCAGTCCGGAGACCAGCACAGGGGTACGACGATTTTTCATTGTTCTTGTTTCTTTCTACTGGGGTGTTGGCAAAACGCCGGGCCGATGACAGCTGGCCCGGCCGGGGGAATGAGCAGGATCAGAGGGTCTTTTCCAGCTCCGGTACGGCTTCGAACAGGTCGGCAACCAGGCCGTAGTCGGCGACCTGGAAGATCGGCGCCTCTTCGTCCTTGTTGATCGCAACGATCACTTTCGAATCCTTCATGCCCGCCAGGTGCTGGATGGCGCCGGAGATGCCGACGGCCACGTACAGCTGCGGAGCAACGATCTTGCCGGTCTGGCCGACTTGCATGTCGTTCGGCACGAAGCCGGCGTCAACGGCAGCGCGGGAAGCGCCGACGGCAGCGCCCAGCTTGTCAGCCAGGGAGTAGAGGATGCTGAAGTTGTCGCCATTGCCCATGCCACGGCCGCCGGAAACGACGATCTTGGCAGCGGTCAGTTCCGGACGGTCGGACTTGGCCAGCTCTTCGCCAACGAAGGCGGACTTGCCAGCGTCAGCCGGGCCGGAAACAGCTTCAACAGCGGCGGAACCACCTTCGGCTGCAACGGCGTCGAAACCGGTGCCACGTACGGTGATGACCTTGACGGCAGCCGAGGACTGCACGGTAGCGATGGCGTTACCGGCGTAGATCGGACGCTTGAAGGTGTCGGCGCTGACCACTTCGATGATCTCGGAGATCTGGTCGACGTCCAGCAGGGCGGCAACGCGCGGCAGGAAGTTCTTGCCGTTGGTGGTGGCGGCGGCCAGCACGTGGCTGTAGCCCTTGCCCCCCTCTCCGTTCACAAGAGCAGCGATCAGCGGAGCAACGTTCTCCGGCAGCTGATGAGCGTAAGCGGCGTTGTCGGCGACCAGCACCTTGGAAACACCGGCGATCCTGGCAGCGGCTTCGGCTACGCCAGCGACATTCTGGCCAGCGACCAGCACGACGATGTCGCCGCCAATTTTCTGCGCGGCGGCAACGGTATTCAGCGTCGCAGCACCCAGCGCGCCATTCGAATGTTCTGCAACAACCAGCACAGTCATCAGATCACCTTCGCTTCGTTCTTCAGTTTCTCGACCAGTTCGGCCACCGATTTCACCTTGATGCCGGCGCTGCGCGCGGCAGGCGCTTCGACCTTGAGGGTCTTCACGGTCGAGGCCGTGGAGACACCCAGCGCGTCAGGGGGGAGGAATTCCAGCGGCTTCTTCTTCGCCTTCATGATGTTCGGCAGCGACGCGTAGCGCGGCTCGTTCAGGCGCAGGTCGGTGGTGACGATTGCCGGCAGGTTCAGGGCAACGGTCTGCAGGCCGCCGTCGATTTCACGGGTGACGTTGACCTTGTCGCCAGCGACTTCCACCCTGGAGGCGAAGGTGCCCTGGGCGTAGCCGGTCAGCGCCGCCAGCATCTGGCCGGTCTGGTTGTTGTCGCTGTCGATGGCCTGCTTGCCGAGGATGACCAGCTGCGGCTGCTCCTTGTCGACAATGGCTTTCAGCGCTTTCGCCACAGCGAGGGAGTTCAGCTCGTCATTGCTTTCGACCAGCACCGCGCGGTCGGCGCCGAGCGCCAAAGCCGTACGCAGTTGCTCCTGCGCGCCACTGGGGCCGACCGAGACCACCACGATCTCGCTGGCAACGCCTTTCTCTTTCAGGCGAACGGCCTCTTCCACGGCGATTTCGCAGAAGGGGTTCATGGACATCTTGACGTTGGCGAGATCGACGCCGGAGTTGTCCGCCTTGACGCGGACCTTGACGTTGTAATCGACCACGCGTTTTACCGCGACCAGTACTTTCATCAGTTGTTTCCTTGGCTGACGCCGGTTTGCATCGGCGCTGCGGTTGGTTTGGGTTCGCGAGCAAGCTCGCTCCTACAGGTCCAGGCTTGCGCCGGTGAGCTTTTTTGTAGGGGCGAGCTTGCTCGCGAACGGACTCATGCCTTACCGAGTTGCTCGATCACACCCTCGGCCTTCAACTGCGCCAGGCGCGCGTCATCGATCCCCAGACGGCGCTTGAGCACCTCGTCGGTGTGCTCGCCGAGCATGGGCGCCGGGCGCTGGTATTCCACCGGCGTCTCGGACAATTTCAGCGGGCTGCCGACCATGCGGAACGCCGGGTTCTGCGCGTGGGGAATCTCCACCAGCATGTCGCGGGCGACCACCTGCGGCTCATCCAGTGCGCGGCCGATATCGTTGATCACCCCGACCGGCACCTTCATCGCATGGATGCGCTTCACCCAGTTGTCGGCGGTGTCGCCCTGGAAGTGCTCGGCCAGCTTGCCGACGATGATGTCGCGGTTGCGCACGCGGTCGGCGTTGCGGGTGAAGCGCGGATCCTTCGGCAATTCGGGCAGGCCGATGGCATCGCACAGCGAGACGAACTGGCTGTCGTTGCCGCAGGCGATGATGAAGTCCATGTCCTGCGCGCTGAACACCTGGTACGGCACGATGTTGACGTGGGCGTTGCCCTGGCGGCCCGGCGAGCGGCCGGTGGCGAGGTAGTTCTGGCTCTGGTTGCCGAGCATGGCGACCTGCACGTCGAGCAGCGCCATGTCGCAGTGCTGGCCGCGGCCGGTCTTCTCACGGGCCAGCAGCGCGGCCTGGATGGCAACCACCGAGTACAGGCCGGTCATCACGTCCGACACGGCGACACCGACTTTCTGCGGGCCGGCGCCGGGCACGCCGTCCTTCTCGCCGGTGATGCTCATCAATCCGCCCATGCCCTGGATGATGAAGTCGTAGCCGGGCTCCTCGGCGCGCGGGCCGGTCTGGCCGAAGCCGGTGATGGAGCAGTAGACCAGGCGCGGATTCACCTTCGACAGGCTGTCGTAGTCCAGCCCGTACTTGGCCAGCGAGCCGGCCTTGTAGTTCTCGATCAGCACATCGCATTCGCAGGCCAGGGCGCGCACCAACGCCTGCCCTTCTTCGGAGGCCAGGTTCAGCGCCACCGACAGCTTGTTGCGGTTGGTGGACTGGTAGTACGCCGCCTCGGAGCTGTCCGAACCATCGGCGGCTTTCATGTAGGGCGGGCCCCAGCCACGGGTGTCGTCACCCACGCCGGGCCGTTCGATCTTGATCACTTCCGCGCCCAGGTCGGCCAGCACCTGGCCGCACCAGGGGCCGGCCAGCACACGGCTGAGGTCGAGTACGCGGTATCCGCTCAAAGCACCCATCTTCAACTCCTCACTGGCGCTCAGGCGCGCTCGATAACCATGGCGAGCCCCTGGCCCACGCCGATGCAAAGACTGATCACCGCATAGCGTTGACCGCTGCGCTGCAGTTGGCGCGCCACGCTCAGCGCCAGCCGCGCGCCGGAGGCGCCCAGCGGATGGCCGACGGCGATGGCGCCGCCATTGGGGTTGACCCGCGCATCGTCGAAATCGACACCCAGACCGTGCAGGCAACCGAGCACCTGGGAAGCGAAAGCCTCGTTGATCTCGATGATGTCCATGTCGGCCAGGGTCAGGTTGGCGCGGGCCAGCGCCTTGTTGATCGCCTCGACCGGGCCGACCCCCATGATGCGCGGCTCGACGCCGACGGCCGCCGCCGAAAGAATCCGCGCCAGCGGCTTGAGGCCGTGGCGCTCGCCCGCCTCTGCCGAACCGATCAGCAATGCGGCGGCGCCGTCGTTGACGCCGGAAGCGTTGCCCGCGGTGACCACGCCGCCTTCGGACAGCGGCTTGAGGCGCGCCAGTGCGGCTTCATCGGAAGACGGACGCGGATGCTCATCCTGCTCCACCACATTCGGCGGCGTCTTGCGCCCGGTGGGCACGCTGACCGGGAGGATTTCCCCGGCGAAGAAACCATCCTGGCGCGCGGCTTCGAAGCGCGCCTGGGAACGGGCGGCGAAACGGTCGGCCTGCTCGCGGCTGATGCCGAACTCGCGGGCGACGTTGTCGCCGGTCTCCGGCATGCTGTCGTTGCCGAACCCGGCAACGATCTTCGGGTTGGGGAAGCGCGCACCGATGGTGCTGTCGAATACGGTCAGGTCACGGCTGTAAGCCGCCTCGGCCTTGGCCATGACGAAGGGCGCGCGGGACATGCTTTCCACCCCGCCAGCGACGAACAGCTCGCCTTCGCCGCAGGTCACGGCACGCGCCGCATCGATCACGGCAGCCAGGCCGCTGGCGCACAGGCGGTTCACTGTCTGGCCCGGCACGGTCACCGGCAGGCCGGCCAGCAGCGCGGCATGGCGGGCGATATTGCGGCTGTCTTCCCCGGCCTGGTTGGTGTTGCCGAGGATCACGTCCTCGATGGCTTCACCCGGTACGTTATTGCGGGCCAGCAATTCGCGGATCACCTGGGCGACCAGATCATCCGGGCGCACCGGCGCCAGGGCGCCGCCATGGCGACCGAAGGGGGTGCGCAGGCCGGCATAGATATAAGCATTGAGCATCGGTATCTCCTTGAATCGGTAGGCGCCAGGCTTCAGCCCAGCGCGGGCTCGGCGTGGCGCAGCGACAGTCCCAGCGCGGCGCGGCGGCGCAGCCACGGGCCGGGGCGGTAACGGGCATCGCCGGTCAGGTCGGTCATGCGTTCGAGAATAGTCAGCAGGCGCGCCGGGCCGACGCTGTCGCCCCAGGCCAGCGGGCCTTGCGGGTAGCCCAGGCCACGGCGCACGCCTTCGTCGAGGTCGTCGACGCTGGCGATGCGCTGCTGGACGATGTCACCGGCCAGGTTGACGATCAGCGCCAGCACGCGCTGGGCGACGAAGCCGACGCTGTCATTGATTACCGTGACGCCTACGCCGTCGGCCGCCAGCAGTGCATGGGCGGCATCGCGCATGGCCGGGGCAGTCGCCGGGTTCTGCATCAGGCAGCGGTGGCGCTGCAGGTCCAGCAACAGGTCGATGCACAGGGTCCGCGCCGGGGCGGTACCGAAGTTCTGGCAGGCCGTGGTTGCATCCACACCATAGGGTGCGAGCAGGCACAGCGCCTCGCTGCTGGGTTGGACGCCCTGCTCCAGGGTCGCACCGAGCTTCTTCAGCAACTCGCCGAGCAACTCGCGGTCCTGGTCGTTCTCCGCACCGATCCACACCGGCGGCAGCGCGGCCACGTTCGGTACCGGTTGCGGCGCCGGCGGATCGATCATCTTGCCGTCCGCATAGCGATAGAAGCCGCGGCCGACCTTGCGGCCGACGAAGCCGGCCTCGAGCATCTGCCGTGTCAGTGCCGCCGGGCGATAGCGCGGTTCCTGGTAGAACTGGTTGTAGATGGACTCGATCACCGGGTGGGAAACGTCTAGCGCGGTGAGGTCGAACAGCTCCAGCGGCCCCATGCGGAAGCCCAGGCCCTCGCGCAGGACGCGATCGATATCGGCCGGTTCGGCGATGGCTTCCTTGAGCATCTGCAGGGCTTCGGTGCTGTAGGCACGGCCGGCGTGGTTGATGATGAAGCCGGGGGTGTCCTTGGCGCGGATGCCTCGATGGCCCATGCGCGCGGCCAGCGCCACCAGGCTGTCGCCGACCAGCGGGTCGCTGGCCAGGCCGTCGATCACCTCGACCACCTTCATCAGCGGCACCGGGTTGAAGAAGTGGAAGCCCGCCACCCGCTCCGGATGCTGGCAACCACGGGCAATGCTGGTGACTGACAGCGACGAGGTGTTGGTGGCGAGGATGCAGTCGGCGCTGACCACCGCTTCCAGATCAGCCAGCAGCGCCTGCTTGGCGTCCAGACGCTCGATGATCGCTTCGACCACCAGATCGGAATCCGCCAGCTCGCCCAGGGAACCGGCAACCAGCAGACGCGCCAGGGTGGCGTCGGCCTCGGCGGCAGTGATCTTGCCCTTCTCCGCCAGCTTGGCGAGGGTGCGACCGAGGTTTTCCCGCGCGGTTTGCGCCGCACCGTCACGGGCATCGAAGAGTTTCACCTGGATGCCGGCCTGGGCGGCAATCTGGGCGATGCCGCTGCCCATGACCCCCGTGCCAACGATGGCCATGCGTTCAACTGTTCGGATCATGCTCATTCCCCCAGGAAACTGGCTTGGCGTTTTTCCAGGAAGGCGGCGGCGCCCTCCTTCTGGTCTTTCGAGTCGAACAGCAACTGGAAGGCCTTGCGCTCGAGCGTCAACGCGCTGTCCAGCGGCAGGTCGGCACCGGCGAGCATCACTTCCTTGATCTGCGCCACGGCCAGCGGCGGCAGTGCGGCGATCTCGGCAGCCAGCTCCAGCGCGCGAGGCAGCGTGCGCGAGTCTTCCACCACTTCACTGAGCATGCCGATGGCCAGGGCTTCGGGCGCCTTGATCAGGCAGCCGGTCAGGGCGATGCGCATTGCCTGGAACTTGCCCACGGCGCGGATCAGCCGCTGGGTGCCACCGGCGCCGGGCATCAGGCCGAGTTTCACTTCCGGCTGGCCAAAGCGTGCCGACTCGCCGGCGACGATGATGTCGCAGTGCATCGCCAGCTCGCAGCCGCCACCCAGGGCGAAACCGTTCACCGCAGCGATCACCGGCTTGGGGCAGCGGGAAATCGCTTCCCACAGCAGCTCGGTGTGGCGACGGTACATCTCGATGGGGCTGGCCTGGGCGAACTCGCGGATGTCAGCACCGGCGACGAAGCACTCCTCTCCCCCGGTCAGCACCACCGCGCGAACCTCGGGGTTATCGCTGAGGGCGCGGAAGTGCTCGGCCAGTTGCTGGCGCACCGCAGCATTGAGGGCGTTTTTGGCTTCCGGGCGGTCGATGCGTACAACCGCCACACCGTCGGCCTGGATATCGAGATGAACCACACTGGTACTCATGAAAGCGTTGACCTCACATTTGTTTCGTCTGACGAAACTACATTCCGTATTTCGATTTCATCATAGTGATCCTTAATCGACGCTGTAAACGGTGACGATCCAAATAGCCTTGAAAGCCCTTTAAAACCTGGGCCACAGATATTTTTAGCGGCACGTCTGTACTAACCCGTTCAGACCCATTACAATTTCGCCTGACGAAACTGCATTTTATTTTATTGATTTTCCGAGAATAGGGGTTCTACCATGCGCCGCAACAAGACGGAGATGGACTCGGCTGCGCCGACGAAAAACGAAGGTGAAATCGGCCTGCTGGAACGCGGTCTGTACGACCCGGCCACGGCACTGAGCGAAGAGGAAAACAGCGGCCAGTTCGTCACGGCCCTGGCTCGCGGCCTGGAGATCCTGCGCTGCTTCACGCCACGGGAAAACGTGCTGAGCAACCAGGACCTGGCCCGCAAGACCGACCTGCCCAAGCCGACCGTGACGCGCCTGACCAACACCCTGATGCGCCTGGGCTGCCTCAAGCGCGAGGTGCACTCGGGCAAGTACCAGCTGGACGTCGGCGTGCTGGGCTTCGGCTACGCGATGCTGTCGAACCTGTCGATCCGCGCGGTGGCCCATCCGCTGATGGAGGAACTGGCCAACCACGCCCAGGCGGCGGTGGCCATGGCCGCCCGCGACCGTCTGCAGATGGTGTACCTGGACGTGGTCCAGGGACAGGGAAACATGACGATGCGCCGGCAGATCGGCAGTTACCTGCCGCTGGCGGCGAGCTCGGTGGGCCGCGCGTGCCTCGCGGCGATGCCGGAAAACGAGCGGGAGTTCCTGCTCGAACACATTCGCGAACGCGAACCGGACACCTGGCCGGCCATCCGCAAGGGTCTGGACCGCGCCTTCAGGGACTACACCGACTACGGCTACTGTCTGTCGATCGGTGAATGGCACCGCGACGTCAACTCCGTCGCCGTGCCCTTGGTACACCCGCAGTACGGCCTGCTGGCCTTCAACTGCGGCGGTCCGAGCTTTCAGCTGACACGCGAGAAGCTCGAGGACGACATCGGGCCCCGCCTGATCAACATGGTCAACAACATAGGTGCCGCCGCTCGCTGAATCTCGGGTGACGGTGCCTCGCCAGACCGGCCCGCTCGCGGGCCTTGTGAGGAGTGCACATGATCCGAGACCCAGAAACGCTGCAGATACTTCTGGACTCCATCCACCAGTTCGTCGGCGAAGTGCTGATCCCGCGGGAGAACGAGGTTGCCGAAACCGACGCGATCCCGCAGGACATCGTCCAGCAGATGCGCGAGATGGGCCTGTTCGGCCTGACCATCCCCGAAGAGTTCGGCGGCCTGGGCGTGACCATGGAAGAAGAGGTGAACATCACCTTCGAACTGGGCCGCACCTCCCCCGCCTTCCGCTCCTACATCGGTACAAACAACGGCATCGGCTCCATCGGCATCCTGATCGACGGCACGCCGGAACAGAAAGCCCACTACTTGCCCAAGCTCGCCAGCGGTGAACTGCTCAGCGCCTTCTGCCTGACCGAGCCGGACTCAGGCTCCGACGCCGCCTCGCTGAAGACCACCGCCGTGCGCGATGGCGACTTCTACGTGCTCAACGGCACCAAGCGCTTCATCACCAACGCCCCGCACGCCGGCATCTATACCGTGATGGCCCGCACCAACCCGGCGATCAAGGGTTCCGGCGGCATCAGCGCGTTCATCGTCGAACGCGGCACGCCGGGCATTTCCCTCGGCAAGCCGGACCACAAGATGGGCCAGAAAGGCGCCCACACCAGCGACGTGATCTTCGACAACGTGCGCATCCCCGCCAGCCAGCTGATTGGCGGCGTCGAGGGCGTGGGCTTCAAGACCGCCATGAAAGTGCTCGACAAGGGCCGCCTGCACATCGCCGCCCTGAGCGTCGGCGCCGCCGAGCGCATGCTCGCCGACGCGTTGCAGTACGCCCTGGAGCGCAAGCAGTTCGGCCAGCCGATCGCCGAGTTCCAGCTGATCCAGGCGATGCTCGCCGACAGCAAGGCCGAGATCTACGCCGCCCGCTGCATGGTGCTGGACGCCGCGCGCAAGCGCGACGAAGGCCGCAACGTCAGCACCGAAGCCTCCTGCGCCAAGATGTTCGCCACCGAGATGTGCGGCCGCGTCGCTGACCGCTGCGTGCAGATCCACGGCGGCGCCGGCTACGTCAGCGAATACGCCATCGAGCGCTTCTACCGCGACGTCCGCCTGTTCCGACTCTACGAGGGCACCACCCAGATCCAGCAGGTGATCATCGCCCGCAACATGATCCGCGAAGCCCAGGCCTGACACACAAGTTCTGAGGCACCCGACACGGCGGCACGTGGCCACGCACCACGCGCCCGCCGGCAGGATTCGCACGCACGCTTACCGAGGGTCGGCCAACCGCCCCGCCAACAACTACAACAGGTAATTCGTTCATGGAAAACACTGCTTCCGCACCGGCTGCGAGCGCCGCCACCCAGAGCAAGACCTGGGTCCTGGTCTTCGCCTTCTGCTTCATCGGCCTGCTGATCGATGGCGCCGACCTGATGCTCCTCTCCTACAGCCTCACCAGCCTCAAGGCCGAGTTCGGCCTGAGCAACCTCCAGGCCGGCAGCCTGGGCAGTGTCACCCTGGCCGGCATGGCCTTCGGCGGCATCTACGGCGGCTGGGCCTGCGACCGCTTCGGCCGGGTCAGGACGGTGGTCTGGACCATCGTGCTGTTCTCCGTCGGCACCGCCATCCTCGGGCTGACCCACAACTACTGGCAGTTCGCCGCGGCACGCTTCGTCGCCTCCCTCGGCCTGGGCGCCCTTTACGTGGCCTGTAACACGCTGATGGCCGAGTACGTGCCGACCAAGTACCGCACCACGGTGCTGGGCACTCTGCAGGCGGGCTGGTCGGTGGGCTACATCGTCGCCACCCTGCTGGCCGGCTGGATCCTGCCGGACCACGGTTGGCGCTACCTGTTCTACATCGCCATCATCCCGGTGGTGCTGGCCGTGGCCATGCGCAAGCTGATCCCCGAACCCGCTGCCTGGGTCCAGGCGCAGGCCGAACGCCAGCAGCGCAAGACTGCCGGCCAGTCGAGCGGCGTCGCCGCCGCTCCGCGCCAGAACGCCTTCCGCCAGATCTTCAGCGACCCGAAGGCCAGCCGCATGTTCCTGTTCTGGGCGCTGACCGCCGGCTTCCTGCAGTTCGGCTACTACGGCGTGAACAACTGGATGCCGTCGTACCTGGAAACCGAGATGGGCATGAACTTCAAGGCCATGACCTCGTACCTGGTGGGCACCTACGCGGCGATGATCCTCGGCAAGGTACTGGCTGGCGTCGCCGCCGACTGGTTCGGCCGCCGCACCGTGTTCTCCTTCGGCGCCCTGGGCACCGCCGTGTTCCTGCCGGTGATCGTGCTGTTCCACAGCCCGGAGAACATTCTCTGGATGCTGGTGGTGTTCGGCTTCCTCTACGGCATTCCCTACGGCGTGAACGCGACCTACATGACCGAAAGCTTCGCCGCCGCCTTCCGCGGCACGGCAGTGGGCGGCGCCTACAACATCGGCCGCATTGGCGCGGCCATCGCTCCGGCGGTGATCGGCTTCCTCGCCACGCAGATGTCCATTGGCGTCGGCTTCCTGGTGATGGGCGCGGCGTACTTCATCTGCGGCGTGATCCCCGCCCTGCTGATCCGCGACAAGCAGTTCGACCCGCAGCAGGAATGACCTGAGCGCTCAGCGCCCAGCCACGCAAAACGCCCGGTGCAGTGCACCGGGCGTTTTTGTTTGTGCGCTCGAAGGACATCGAGGCAAATCGCAGGCAAAAAAAGCCCCGCCTAAGCGGGGCTTTCTTCGTCAGCGATGTCGATTAGACAGCGCGAACTTGTTCAGCTTGCGGGCCTTTCTGGCCGGCAGTCACAACGAAGCTGACCTTCTGGCCTTCGTCGAGGGACTTGTAGCCGTTGCCTTCGATCTGACGGAAGTGAACGAATACGTCCGGGCCGCTTTCCGGGGTGATGAAGCCGAAGCCCTTCTCAGCGTTGAACCACTTGACGATGCCGTTTTGACGATCGGACATGATGTTGTCTCCTAAAAGAATGCTAAAGGCCGGCCGAAAGCCGACCGGCGATGAGCTGAATGCGTAGTGAAGAGGTGCCGAGGAGATGGAGCATCTTGTAGAAGAACATCAAGTCGCGGAACTCGTTACTGGGCAGGCAGCCCATGCAGAATACAAGGTTTGGCGCTAATTCATAGCTTTTTTTCACGACCAGTGGTGATTTTGACAAATGGTCGAGCTATCTCGGCCAAATTCGCAAAAGACGTGTAGGCTGGCCGGGCCGGTTTGGCGCCCAACGCAAAGGTGACTTCATGACTGACTCACAGCTGATTCGCGAACGTTCGGAGCTTGATGAAAAGATTGCCGCTTTCCTCTCCCAGGGTGGCGAAATCCAGGAAATCCCCGTTGGCCAGCTGGCAGTGAAGGTCGAGCGGAAGTCGCAGTGGGCGAAGTCCGATGGGAAGAAACCGGCGCCCTAAGCGTCTGAATGCATGAAGAAAACCCCGCCATGGCGGGGTTTTGCGTTTCAGTGGCTGAGGAAATGGTTCGACAGCCAGTTCAGCGCCCTGCCCGGCCGCGTCAGCGCATCGATGAAGCTCGGGCCCCAGAAGCGGATGTCGTTGGCCTGCAGAACCGCATACATGTCGCGGTGACGCGCCTGGCGCTCCTTGAGCGGCATGCGCAAGGCCTGCTGCATGGCGTCGGCCAGGGCGTCGCGGTCGTGAGGGTTGATGATCAGCGCGCCGCCCAGCTCGGCGGCCGCGCCGGCGAACTGGGAGAGGATCAGCACGCCGGGATCGTCCGGGTCCTGGGCGGCTACGAACTCCTTGGCGACCAGGTTCATGCCATCGCGCAGCGGCGTCACCAGGCCGATGCGCGCGTGGCGCATGACCATCGCGATGTCCGCGCGCTGGTGATTGCGCGCCACGTAGCGCAGCGGCACCCAGGACACGGCGCCGAAGCGCCCGTTGATGTGCCCTACCCGTGCGCTCACGGCGGCATCGATATCGGCGTATTCGGGGATGTCCTGGCGGCTGCCCGGTGATATCTGCAGGCAGGTGACGCGGTTGTGCCAGTCCGGGTTGCGCTCGAGGAAGCGCTCGTAGCCGTCCAGCCGGTTGACGATGCCCTTGGAGTAATCGAGACGATCCACCCCCACCATCAGCGCGCGGCCGCCCAGGCTTTCGCGCAGGTCCTGGGCGGCCTGGCTCTGCGAAGCCTCTTCGGCCAGGCGGCGAAAGCCTTCGGTATCTACACCCACCGGGAATACGCCCACGCGGAAGTGCTGGTCCTCCAGGTGATAACGCCGGCCATCGGGCGTTGCCGCGCCCACAACGCGGGTGAGGTAGCGGGCGAAGTTGCTGGCGTCGTTCTCGGTCTGGAAGCCGATCAGGTTGTACTCGGTGAGCGCGCGGATCAGTTCGTCGTGGTGCGGCAACGCGGTAATGAGGTCGGCCGGCGGCATCGGGATGTGCAGGAAGAAGCCGATGCGATTGCCGTGCCCGCGTTGCCTCAGCGCCAGGGCCAGGGGGATCAGGTGGTAGTCGTGGACCCAGAGGACGTCATCGTCCTCCAGCAGCGGACTCAGGCGCTCGGCGAAGAACTCGTTGACCCGCTGGTAGCCGCCGAACTCGGCCTCGTTGATCTCGGCCAGGTCGACCCGGTAATGCAGGATTGGCCAGAGCACACGGTTGGCGAAGCCGTTGTAGTACTCGTCGAAGTCCTGCGGGTGCAGGTCGGTCAGAACGTACTGCAGGTTGTCGCGCTGCACCGTGGTCGGCGGGCCCGGCTCCTCGGCCTTCCTGCCGCTCCAGCCGAACCAGATGCCCTCGCGGTCGCGCATCGCCGCGTCCACCGCCACCGCCAGCCCGCCCGGAGCGGGCCCGTTCTCGCCGGGAATGCCCACCCGGTTGGAGATCACCACGAGACGCGACATAGTCCCTCCTCCCAGCCAATGGACAGACGCATGGCGGAGTTGATCAACCCGGCCATGGAGTAGGTCTGCGGGATGTTCCCCCAGAGCTCCCCGGTATGCGGGTGCAGATCCTCCGAGAGCAGCCCGTAGTTGTTACGCGCGGCGATCAACTGCTCGAACAGCTGGCGGGCCTCGTCCATGCGACCGATGGCGGCCAGCGCGTCCAGGTACCAGAACTTCACCACCAGGAACGCCGTTTCCGGTACGCCGAAATCATCCGCCGCGGCGTAGCGCAGCATCTGCCCGTTGACGTTCAGCTCACGGCCTATGCAATCGACCGTCGCGATGAAACGCGGATCGTCTGCCGCGATGATCCCCAGCTCGTTCATCAGCAGCACGCTGGCGTCGAGGTCGTCATGGCCGAAGGCGCCGGTGAAGCACTGTTTCTTCTCGCTCCAGGCTTCGGCCAGGATGCGGTCGCGCAGCCTGGCGGCCTTGTCCATCCAGCCCTTCGCCTGCTCCTTGCGACCCAGGCGCGCGGCGATGTGCCCGACCCGGTCGCAGGCGACCCAGCAGAGCAACGCAGAATGGGTGTGGATGCGCTGGCGGCCACGGTATTCCCAGATGCCGGCATCCGCCACGAAGGCCGCGCTTTCGGCCCTGGTGGCCAGGCTCTCGAGCAACTGCAACATCCCTTCGCTGCTCGGATTGGGCAGTCGCTCGTCGACGAAGCTCTGCAACACCGCCAGCGCCACCGAACCGAACACATCGTGCTGGTTCTGCTCCACCGCCTGGTTGCCGACGCGCACCGGAGCGTGGTTGAGGAAGCCGGCGAGCTCCGGCTCGATGCGCTCGGTGAGGTCCTGGCTGGGGATTATCCCGTACAGCGGCTTGAGCTCGGCATCACCGCTGGCCACGGTGGTGATGAAGTCGATGTAGCCCTCCATGGTCCGCGTAGCACCCAGGCGGTTGAGGGCGAGGATCACGAAGTAGGCGTCGCGCAGCCAGCAGTAGCGGTAGTCCCAATTGCGCTGCGAGTCCGGCGCCTCCGGCACCGAAGTGGTGGCGGCGGCGATGATCGCGCCGGTGTCCTCGAAGTTGCACAGTTTCAGGGTGATCGCCGAGCGGATCACCACCTGCTGCCACTCGAAGCAGATCGCAAGCCCGCGCACCCAGTCGTGCCAGTGGTTCTGGGTGCGCTTGAGGTAGTCGCGGACCACTTCGCCAGGGGCGTTGCCCAGCGGTTCGTCGAGGCCGATCACCAGGCTCACCGGATGGCGCAGGGCGAATGGCGTTTCGTGCTGGATATAGGCCAGCGGCGCATCGGTGGTCAGGCGCAGCGGCTCGTCGCCCTCCAGGTAGCGGATATGGCTGGAACTGCTGGCGCCCTGGCTGGGCTGGCCGTAGCCGTGGGTCGGGCGCACCCGCAACGTGACCTTTGGCATGCCCTCGATGGGCTCGATCAGCCGGCACAGCTGCGCCGGCCGGTAGATGCCGCCATGCTGCAGGAAGCGCGGAGCGAAGTCGGTGATGCGCACCGCCCCACCACTGTCATCGCGCAGCACGGTGGTGATGATCGCGGTGTTGCGCTGGTAGTCGGATGTGCTGCTGACCTGGTTCTCCAGCACCACGTCGGCGAAACCCTTCTCCTCGTCGCCGGCCAGCAGCCGCGAAAAGACCGGATCGCTGTCGAAATTCGGGTAGCACCACCAGATCAGCCGAGCCTGCGGGTTGACCAGTGCGGCCACCCGGCAATTGCCGATCAGGCCCAGTTCCAGGGCACCTTCCAGTGGGTTCGTCATCGGGGATGTCCTCCTGCTGCTTGCATGAGTGCTCCACGGACTTGCTCCGCGTCGCTGAACACCGCGCAGGCACCGGGTAAGGCGCGCCCGACCGAGAGGCCGAGGCCACCCAGCGCGGGCATCAGCGCGATAGCGGGTTCGTCGGTGACGTCGTCGCCGATGTACAACGGCAGGCGCCCGGCAAAGCCAGGCGTGCCCAGCAGTCGCTGGATGGCCTGGGCCTTGTCGACACCTTCGGGGACGACTTCGTAGACCTGCTTGCCGTTGAGCAACCGCAGCCCTGCGCCCTCCGGCGCACGCAGCAAAGCCTGCAACTCCATACGCAGTTCTGCGGCGAGCGAAGGTGCCGAGCGGTAGTGCAGCGCGTAGCTGCTGCCCTTGTCTTCGGCATGGATTCCGACATGCCGGTTCGCCAGGGCGTTCAATTGCACTCGCACGCAGGCGGGCAGGTCCTGGGTGGTGCGGTGCAAGGGGCAGTCGCCGCTTTCGCGCCAGTGGGCGCCGTGGCCACCGCTGGCCGCCAGGCGCAAGGGTTGCAAGAGCCGGTCGAGTTCTTCGACCGGGCGGCCGCTGATCAGGGCCAGGGCACCGTCGAGTCGGCGGTGCAGGTGTGTGAGGGCATCGAGCAGCCCGGGCGGTACGACGACCGATCCGGGTGATTCGGCGATGTCCAGGAGGGTTCCGTCGACATCCAGGAACAGTGCAGTCTGCTGAGGTCGGCTGAGCCAGAGGTTCAGCAGCGCAGTGGCTGAGGCCTCGCTATGCGGGACCATGGCCGTGTCGACAGGTCCCCTTGGTACGGGACGTGACATGAGCCATTTCTCCATGTTCAGGGCGTGCCGCGCGGCCGTGGGTAGCCGTTGCGGACGTGAAAGGGAGCCCAAGGACCCTAACATGTGGGGCCACGAGGGTCGACCGCTGGTTTCATCCCGGCGCCTGGCCGGGAAGGCTCAGGCCAGAGCGGGCGGGGGCTGCGAGGAACTCGTGCGAAGTGTCATATAAGTCATGGATAGGATTTTCCTGACAGAACAACTGGAATCCTCCGCCTCACAGTGGGAAGGGCATTTCCGAGAATGCGTCAGGCCAATCCTTCATGAGAGAACCCCATGCTTCCGCTTTCTGCGCTGGTGCTCCAGGCTTCCGGCCTGCACCGTTCCACCGCTGTCACTGCGCTGCATCACCTGGGCTACAGCTTCCTGTCCGAGGTTTCCAGCAATGCATTCGCGCTGGATCGCCTGCGCAGCCAGGGCGGCGTCCACCTGTTGATCTGCGATGTGCGCATTGATCCGGTGTCGCGCCTGGAACTCCTCCAGACCGTCGCCCGCGAACGCCTGGCCCATGGCGTGGTGGTCAGCGGGGAGATGGCGCCCGGCACCTGGAGCGCCCTCTCCCACCTGCTACAGTTGCAGGGCCTGAAGGTGTTCTGGCTGGGCAACGAGGCCGCGACCCTGGAGCGCCTGCGTGCCCTGCTCAGCGACTTTCAGCCCAGGGAAGCGCAGCTTGGCCTGTCCCTGAACGACACCGTTGCCGACGAGGACAGCGAGGCCGCCAACCTGCCCTCGCAGGGGCGTCTGCGCGCCCACCTGCAACCCAAGGTAGCCGTGGCGACCGCGCAGGTTTATGGCTTCGAGGTGCTGGCGCGCTGGCAACTGGAGGACGGACACGTCCTGCTTCCCGGTGAGTTCCTGCCGGGGCTGCGGCGTGCCGGCAAGCTCGACGGCATGCTCTTCGAACTGATGACCCAGGCCGTCGAGGCCCTGCGGACCCAGGGCAATAATGAGCTGAAGCTGTCTTTCAATCTGGAAGCCGAGCAGATCGCCCAGACCGACTTTTCCGCCGCGGTGGAACGCAATCTGCGCCTGCTGGACATCGAGCCCAGACGCATCACCTTCGAACTGACCGAGGCCTCGCCACTGCATGCGCCGCCGTTAAGCCTGGAGAACGTGCTGCGCCTGCGCCTGCTGGGCTGCGGCCTGGCCATCGACGACTTCGGCTGTGGCCACTCCACCCTGCAGCGCCTGATGGAACTGCCCTTCACCGAGATGAAGCTCGATCGCCACCTGGTGGCCGACGTGAACAACGGCGACCCCCGCCGCCTCATCGTGCTGCGCAACGCCCTGGCGCTCGGCCGCGATCTGGGCCTCAAGGTGATTGCCGAGGGGGTGGAGAACGCTGCGCAGCTTCGCCAGTTGCAGCAGCTGGAATGCGATTGTGCGCAGGGCTATCTGTTCGGCAAGCCGATGGATGCCAGCCAGATCAGCACCTTCCTGCGCGGTGCGCCGCTTCGCCTGCAGAAACTGGAAGCGGTTCAGGCGATACGCCCGGCGTAGTGAAACGCAGAAAAGAAAACGGCTGTTGCGGACTTCCTGTCCGCAACAGCCGTCTGGATTGTCCTCAGCAAAGGACGCAGGAATTGTAGGCCATTGGCCATCAGGCCGTCTTCCCAGTTCTCCCGCGTGGCCGGCAAATCAGCACATACGCGGCAAAACACCGCAAACTCCCAAGGCAATGCCTGCCAATTCGCTGCACATTCGTACCAATAGTGCCGGCTGTACGACGATTCGCCCGGCTTCTCCGTATTGCCTTGCATGATGTCTGTCACGCGGTTTCGCCCTAGCCCGCGGATGAACTGTCTGGTTACCATGCCCGGCTGCACGCTGGATGCCAGGAAGGCATAAATCCAAAAGGATCGCCCCAGTGTTGCCCACCTTCAGTTTTGGCAGCCGATACATGCCCCAGACTCCCTTGCGTTCGCCCCGTCGTTCGCTGATTCGCCTTGCCCTGACCGGCACTGGCTCCATCGTCGTGGCCGCCCTTGGCTTCTTCGCCTGGCAGGGCTTCTATCCGGTGCAGGCCACCGATGGCTGGTCCGTCCAGGTGCTGCACAAGAACGTGCAGAAAGCTGCATCGCTGGTACCGCTGCCCGATGGCGGCCTGCTGGTCAGCCAGGAGTTGAAAAATGACCAGGGCAACATCCTGCGTATCGCCGCCGACGGCGAGCGCCGGGTCATGGTCGACGGGCTGTCCAAGCCTGACGGCATGATCGCGGCCCAGGGCGGCTGGGTGTTCAGCCAGGAATCCGACGGCAGGCCGGTGCAGTTGCTCAGGGACGGCAAGGTCACCGACCTGTTCATGGGCCAGTCCGTACAGGGCCTGTGGGATGACGGCGACAACCTCTACGCCATCGAGGACCGCGGCGAGAATGGCCGTCTGCTGCGCTACCGCTGGAGCGACGGCGAGCTGACCGTGCTGCGCGACCACCTGCAGGAAACCGAATCCGTCACCCGCTGCACCGACGGCAAGCTGCTCTACACCGAGAAGAAGAAAGGCGTGGTGCACCAGTTCAGCGACGACGGCAAGGACCCGGTGCTGCTCTCCGGCCTCAACCAGCCCACCTTCCTGATGTGCGACCAGCGCGGCCTGTGGATCAGCGAAGACTCCACCCACCGCGCCCGCCTGCTGCTGTGGGATGGCAAGGGCGTTCCGCGCACCATCCTGTCGTTCCTCAAGGCACCGCAGTCCATCGTGCCCGACGGCAAGGGCGGTTACCTGCTTGCCGAAGGTGGTCGCGACCGCGTGCTGCAGCTGACTCCCGCCAAGTGATGACCCCGGGCGGCCGCCTGGGCCGCCCTACTCCTGTGCCGGCATCACCAGGCCCGGTATCACCTCGACCAGCGCATCGATCGCCAACCGCACCTTGCGCGGCAGCTGGGCGGTCTGCAACCAGGTCGCATGAACGTCGTAGAGGAAGCCCGGCTGCCACGGCAGCAGCTCCTGCAGCGCACCTGCCTCGATGACTTCGCGTACCAGCCAGTAAGGCAGCCACGCCAGTCCCATGCCGCGCACCGCCGCATCGGCAATGGCGGCCAGGTCGTCGAAACGCAGCCGGGAGTTCGGCGCAAACGCTGCGGGTTCCTGCCCTTCGCGGGGGAACAGCCAGGGATTGATCCGCCCGGAACGGTGATAGACCAGTACCTGGTGCGCGGCCAGCGCCTCGATGCTTTCGGGCTGCCCGTACTCCGCCAGGTAAGCTGGCGCCGCGCACACCACCATGCGCTGCCGGCCGATACGCCGCGCGATGATGCCGTCCCTGGGTTGCGGTTCGCCGGTGCGGATCGCCAGGTCGATCTGCTCATCCGCCAGGTCCGTCAGGCGGTCGCTGAAGCGCAGATCCAGCTCCAGTTGCGGATAGCGCTGCGCCAGTTCCAGCAGGACCGGCGCCACGCAGCGCCGACCAAAATGCACCGGCATCGCCACCCGCAGCCGCCCGCGCGGCTCGGCCACCTCGCCAGCGGCGAGGATGTCCGCCGCCTCGGCATCGGCCAGCAGCGCGCGACAGCGCTCGTAGTAGATCCGCCCCGCCTCGGTCAGGCTTTGCCGGCGCGTGCTGCGCATCAGCAACTGGGCGCCCAGGCGCTCTTCGAGAAAGCGCACATGCTTGCCCACCATGGGTGCGGACATTTCCATCGCATCCGCCGCCGCCGCGAAAGACCCGAGGTCCACCGCGCGGACGAAGACTTCCATGCTGGTCAGACGGTCCATTCGAAACTCCTGATTTCGACTAACTGCTTCTATACGCCATTTAACGATCGAATCCCATGACGGATAGTCGCTTTACGTCAAATCAATTACGTATGGGAGCATCACATGGAGAGCATCAAAACCCGCGCCGTGCGTTTCCACCAGTTCGGCGGCCCGGAAGTCCTGCGCATCGAGCCAGTGGAAGTTCGCCAGCCCGGCGCGGATGAAGTGAGCATCCGGGTCAAGGCCCTGGGGCTGAACCGCGCCGAATCGCTGCTGCGCACGGACCGCTACATCGAGAGCCCGCGGTTCCCGTCCGGACTGGGACTGGAGGCCACGGGGGTGGTCGAGGCCGTGGGCAGCGCGGTACGCGGGTTCGCTCCGGGGGATGCCGTGAGCGTCCTGCCGCCGACCTCGATGCAGGAAGACCCGACTCACGCGGAGCGTCTGGTGGTCCCGCAAGCCCGCCTGGTGAAGAATCCGCCGGGGCAGGCCTGGAACGACGCCGCCGCCACCTGGATGCAGTACCTGACCGCCTATGGCGCGCTGGTTCAGGTAGCCGCACTGCGCGAGGGCGACTTCGTCGTCATCACCGCCGCGTCGAGCAGCGTCGGCCTGGCCGCCATCCAGATCGCCCGCCGCGTGGGCGCGGTGCCGGTCGCGGTGACCCGCACCTCCGCCAAACGCGAAGCCCTGGTGCAGGCCGGCGCCGCCGAAGTCATCGCCAGCGAGGAGGAAAACCTGCGCTCGCGCCTGCTCGAGATCACCGGCAAGGCTGGCGCGCGGGTGGTGTTCGACCCGGTAGGCGGCCCGATCTTCGAGGCGCTGACCGCCGCCATGGCCGAGGGTGGCGTCCTCATCGAGTACGGCGGCCTGAGTCCCGAGCCCACGCCCTTCCCACTGTTCGAGGTACTGAGCCGTTCACTGGTCCTGCGGGGCTATCGCGTCTACGAAGTGCTGGAAGATCCGCAGCGCCTGCATGAAGCCGCAGAGTTCATCTACGCCGGTCTCGCGGACGGCTCGCTGCGCCCGGTGATCGCCCGCACCTTCGCGTTTGACGCGATAGCCGAGGCCTACCGCTATCTGGAATCCAACCAGCAATTCGGCAAAGTCGTGGTCACCCTGTAGTCATCGGATACACTGCCCCGGCGCGGCTCCCTGCCGTGCCGGACGCAGCGGAGCCCAGATGCCAAGGGAAAACTTCAACGACCTGATCGCCTTCGTCACCGTGGCGCGCGAGGGCAGCTTCACCAAGGCGGCGGCGCAACTGGGTGTCTCCCAGTCGGCGCTGAGCCACACTATCCGCGCGTTGGAAACCCGCCTGGGCCTGCGCCTGCTCAGCCGCACCACCCGCAGCGTTTCCCCCACCGAGGCGGGCGAGCGTCTGCTCAATACCCTGGCCCCGCGCTTCGAGGAGATCGAAGCCGAGCTGGCGGCCCTCAGCGATTTCCGCGACAAACCGGTCGGCACCCTGCGCATCACCGCCGCCGAACACGCGGCCAGCACCGTGCTCTGGCCAAAGCTGGCGAAGGTGCTGCCCGATTACCCGGACATCAAGGTCGAAGTGAGCATCGACTATGGCCTGACCGACATCGCCGCCGAACGTTTCGACGCCGGCGTGCGCCTGGGCGACCAGGTGGCCAAGGACATGATCGCCGTGCGCATCGCCCCGGACCTGCGCATGGCGGTGGTAGCCAGCCCCGCCTACCTCGCACGCAAGGGCCTTCCGCTGGACGTGCCGGCGCTGGCAGGCCACGACTGCCTGAACCTGCGCCTGCCGACCTACGGCGGACTGATGGCCTGGGAGTTCGCCAGGGACGGCCACGAAGTGAAGGCACGGGTCGAAGGCCAACTGACCTTCAACAGCAGCCCGCACATCCTGCGCGCCGCGCTGGATGGCTTCGGCCTCGCCTACCTGCCCGAGGACATGGTGACCGAGCACGTCGCCGCCGGACGCCTGGAGAAGGTGCTCGAAGACTGGTGCCCGACCTTCCCCGGCTACCACCTCTACTACCCGAGCCGGCGGCAGAAATCCCGCGCCTTCTCGGTGCTGGTGGACGCACTGCGCCACCAGGAATGAACGCCGGGCGACCGGCGTGCCCCGTCAGGACCGGGTCACGACAAGGTGGCCAGGTCGATGACGAAGCGGTAGCGCACGTCGGAACGTTCCATGCGCTCGAAGGCATGGTTGATCTCGTCCATGCGGATCATCTCGCACTCCGGCAGGATGTTCTTCTTGCCACAGAAATCCAGCATCTCCTGGGTCTCGGCGATACCGCCGATGGGCGAGCCGGCGATACGCCTGCGCCCCAGCAGCAGCGGAATGCTGCTGATGTCGTCGATGGGGCCGACCTGACCGACCATCACCAGGGTGCCGTCGATATCCAGCAGCGGCATGTAGGGCTTCAGGTCGTGCCTCACCGGCACGGTATCGATGATCAGGTCGAAGCTGTTGGCCGCCGCCTTCATCGCTTGCGCATCGGACGACACCAACAGCGCATCGGCGCCCAGTTCCATGGCATCCGCACGCTTGTCTGCCGTGCGGCTGAGCACGGTGACGGTAGCGCCCAGGCCGACGGCCAGCTTCACCGCCATGTGCCCCAGCCCGCCGAGACCGACCACACCCACGCGGCTGCCCGGCCCGACATTCCAGGTGCGCAGCGGCGAGTAGGTGGTGATGCCCGCGCACAGCAGCGGCGCGGCCTTGCTCAGGTCCAGGCCGTCCGGCACGCGCAGGACGAACTCCTCGCGCACCACCAGTTGCTTCGAGTACCCGCCCTGGGTCGCTTCGCGAGTCAGGCGATCAGCACCGTTGTAGGTCTGGGTATTGCCCTGCCGGCACAGTTGCTCCTCGCCCTTGCGGCACTGGTCGCACTCCTGGCAGGAGTCCACCATGCAGCCCACCGCCACGGCGTCGCCGACCTTGTAGCGCGTCACCTTCGGTCCGACGGCGGTGACCCGGCCGACGATTTCGTGGCCCGGCACCATCGGGTAACGGCTGAAGCCCCAGTCATTGCGGGCCTGGTGCAGGTCTGAGTGGCAGACGCCGCAGTAGAGGACGTCCATCGCCACATCGTTGTCGCGCAGCGAGCGGCGCTCGAAAGTGAAGGGGCCGAGCGGGTCCTGCGGGTTCTGCGCGGCGTATCCAAGGGTCTTCATCGATAGTGCTCCTTGAGGTGTCAGCGGCGGGCCGGGCGGCCTTCGACGGGATAGGCGGGATCGCTGTAGCCGGGGGTGGAGGCATGGCCGGGCGGCACCAGGCTGTCCACCAGGGCTTCGTCCTCGGCGGTCAGCTTGAGGTCCAGCGCCGGCAGGTAGCCGTCCCAGTGCTCTTCGGTACGCGGACCGGCAATCAGCGAGCTGACCAGCGGATTGTTCAGCACCCAGGCCAGGGCGAAGGCGGCCGGCGTGGTGCCACGGGCGGCGGCATGCTCAGCAATGCGCTGGGCAATCTGCAGGGATTCGGGGCGCCATTCGGTCTGCTGGATGCGCTTGTCGCCACGACCGACGCGGGAGTCCGCCGGCGGCTCGGCGCCGGGCCGGTACTTGCCGGTGAGCACGCCGCGGGCCAGCGGGCTGTAGGGCACCACGCCGATGCCGTAGTGGCCGGCGACGGGCAGTTGCTCGACCTCGGCGGTGCGGTCCACCAGGTTGTACAGCGGCTCGCTGCAGACGGGCCGGTCCATGCCCAGCTGGTCGGCCAGGCGCACCACCTCGGCGATGCGCCAGCCACGGAAGTTGGACAGGCCGTAGTAGCGCACCTTGCCCTGGCGGATCAGCTCGCCCACCGCGCGCAGGCCCTCTTCCAGCGGCGCATCGACGTCGGTGCGGTGGAAGTAGAGGATGTCCAGGTAGTCGGTGCCCAGCCGGCGCAGGCTGTCCTCCACCGACTGATAGATCCACTTGCGCGACTGACCGCGATTGTTCGGGCCATCGCCCAGGGCATTGCCGAACTTGCTGGCGATTACCCAGTCGTCCCGGCGGGCGGCCACCGCACGGCCGACCACCTCTTCGGAGCGGCCCTTGTGGTAGACGTCGGCGGTGTCGATGAAGTTGACGCCCTGTTCGAAAGCCTTGTCGATGATGCGGCGCGAGGTCGGCTCGTCGGTCTCGCCGCCGAACATCATCGCGCCCAGGCACAGGGGCGACACTTTCAGGGCGCTGCGGCCCAGGTAACGGTATTCCATGAAATGCTCCTCAGGCGGCATCGCGCTCGGCGAACACGCGGCGGGCGACGCCCAGTGCGGTGGAGGCCGTGGGCCAGCCGGAATAGAAAGCCAGGTGGGTGATGGCCTCGATCAGTTCCTCGCGGGTCAGGCCGTTGTCCAGCGCCTTGCCGAGGTGGAAGTGAAGCTCGTTGGCCTGGTAGCGCGCCACCAGGCTGGAAACGGTGACCAGGCTGCGGTCGCGCGGCGAGAGGCCGGGGCGTTGCCAGACATCGCCGAACAGTACCTGGTCGGTGTAGTCGGCCAGCGCCGGGGCGATGTCGCCGAAAGCCTTGTGGGCGGTGGAAGCTGGTTCGCTCATGGGGTTCTCCACTTCGCTGTTCGATAGGCGGACCATGCTAGGTCGCCGCGCGCTATCGATTAAGAGGGGAAACGCGTTTGGACCTATGAAGGACTCTCATGAATCGCCCAGCATGATCCATGAGCCACACTCATAGGCGAATGCGCTTCCAGCCGTCTAATCACGCTGAAAGTCCTTGAGTAAAGTCCATTCCAGACGTTTCGCCGGGCAATTCTGCCCTTCCCGCTTCAGGACTGACTTTCAATTGGAGAGACTCCGATGGACAAGCGCACACTGGGCCGCACCGGCCTGCAAGTATCGGCACTGGGCCTGGGCTGCATGGGCCTGAGCTACGGCTACGGGCCCGCGGTCGATCGCTACGATGGCATCCGTTTGTTACGCACCGCCTTCGACAGCGGCGTGACCTTCTTCGACACCGCCGAGGCCTACGGCCCCTTCGCCAACGAGGAACTGCTGGGCGAAGCCCTGGCGCCGGTGCGCGACGACGTGGTGATCGCCACCAAGTTCGGTTTCAGCAGCGGTGACGTCGGCCTGGGCCTGGACAGCCGCCCGGAGAACATCCGCGCCGTGGCGGAGGCGTCGCTCAAGCGCCTGAAGACCGACCGTATCGACCTGTTCTACCAGCACCGCGTCGACCCGAGCGTGCCCATGGAAGACGTGGCCGGCACCGTCGGCGAGCTGATCCGCGAGGGCAAGGTCAAGCACTTCGGCCTCTCCGAAGCCGGCCCGCAATCCATCCGCCGCGCCCACGCGGTGCAGCCGGTGGCGGCGCTGCAGAGCGAGTATTCGCTGTGGTGGCGCGAGCCGGAGAAGGAAGTCCTCCCGCTGCTGGCCGAACTGGGCATCGGCTTCGTGCCTTTCAGCCCGCTGGGCAAGGGCTTCCTCACCGGCGCCATCGACGAGCGCACGCAGTTCTCGGCCAACGACTTCCGCAACGTCGTGCCGCGTTTCTCCGAAGAGAACCGCAAGGCCAATGCCGGGCTGATCGAAGTGCTCGGCCGCCTCGCCGAGAGCAAGGGCGCAACCCGTGCGCAGATCGCTATCGCCTGGCTGCTCGCGCAGCAGCCGTGGATCGTGCCGATCCCCGGCACCACCAAGCGGCATCGCCTGGCGGAAAACCTCGGCGCGGCAGTGCTGGTACTGGACTCGAGCGACCTCGCCGCCATTGAGGCGGCGCTGCGCGAGATCGAGATCGTCGGCGAGCGCTATCCGGCGCACCTGCAGCAACGGGTCGGTCGCTGAGGCAAGGAAAGCCCGGTGCCGGGTGGCACCGGGCATTGGCGGTCAACCCTGGAAAGTGACCGGGCGCAACGGCGCGGTATTCACCTTCAGCTCGAACACGTCCGGTCGGGCGTAGTGGCCGCACACGTCGAAATCGAGGTTGCCCTGGTTGAGCTGGCCCATGTCGAGGTCGGCATAGAGCTCGGTCTCGCAGTCGAATACCGGCCCGGCCAGCACCTCGCCCAGCGGGCTGACGATCATGCTGCCGCCGCGCATCACGTAGTCGTCGTCCTTGAAGTCCAGGCCGAACGCCTCGCGGTGCTGCTGCGGATACTCGCCCAGGCGAATGGCCTGGCACGCGGAGAGCACGAACACTCGCCCCTCCAGCGCAATGTGCTGCATGGAGCTGGCCCAGGACGGCCGATCATCGGCGGTCGGTGCGCAATACAGTTCCACGCCCTGGGCGTACATGGCCTGGCGCAGCGCCGGCATGTAGTTCTCCCAGCAGATGACGCTGCCCAGTACACCGATCTCGCTGTTCACCGGCTCGATCGTCGAACCGTCGCCGAAGCCCCACACCAGCCGTTCCTGGCCCGTGGGCATGAGCTTGCGGTGGTAGCCGGCGATCCCGCGCCCCGGCACCAGGGTGACAGCGGTGCAATACAGGGTGCGGCCGAAGCGTTCGATGATGCCGACCACGGTGATCACGCCGGTCTGTTCGACGAACTCGGCCAGCGCCGCCAGCTCGGGACCGTCCAGCGCCACGGCGCCTTCCACGTAGCGCTGGTACAACTCGCGCCCGGCGCCGCTGCGGTTGCCGATCACGCTGCCGAAGCTGGCGCCTTTGGGATAGCCGCCGATGTACGCCTCGGGGAAGACCGCCAGCCTGGCGCCCTGCTCCGCCACGCGGCGCAGGATGCCGCCGGCCTTCTCGACGCTGGCCATCGGCTCGTAGGGAACGGCGGCGGCCTGGATGATTGCTACACGGGTCATGGGAACTCCTGACTGCTGGTGAAAAGGGACTAGAAGCGGCTGATGTCGTTGTCGCGGGTTTCCGGCAGGGTCTTCCACAGCACCACCAGGCACACCAGGGAAACCACCGCGAGATAGGCCGCCGGCAGGTTCGCGTCGCCGGTCTGGCGGATCAGCGCGGCGGCGATGAAGGGGCCGGGGCCGGCGAGGATGGCCAGCGCCAGGTTGTGGCCGAGCGCCGCGCCGGTGGAGCGGATCGAAGCCGGGAAGACTTCCACCAGCAGCACCACGTCCATCACCGCGGTGATCGCCACCAGCACGCCCATCACCGTCAGGCCGACGAGGATCGCCAGCGGGTTGCCGGTGTTGAGCAGCAGGAAGATCGGATAGGCGAGAACCGTCAGCGCGGCAGCCGCGCCGAGCAGCAGCTTGCGTCGGCCGATGCTGTCGCTGAGGCGGCCGATCAGCGGGTTGACGATCACGTAGACCACCAGCGCGATGCTGCACAGCCACAGCGCACTGCTGCGCGGCAGGCCGACGGTGCTGACCAGGTGGTTGTTGGCGTAGGTGATGAAGTAGTACAGCGAGACGCCGAACAGCGCGGAGAAGGCGAAGGTAGTGACGAAGGCGCGGCGGCGCACGGCCTTGCTCGGTGCATGGACCTGATGCGAATCACGCTGGCGCACCATCTCTTCGTAGACCGGCGTATCGCCCAGCTTGCGGCGGATGAACACGGCGATGCCGGTCATCACGATGGACGCCACGAACGGCAGGCGCCAACCCCAGGCGGCCAGTTGCGCATCGTCCAGCGCCGAGGAAATGCTCGCGGCGGTGAAGGTGCCGAACAGGAAGGCCAGCCCGGCGGTGCCGGTGATCACGCTGGCGGCGGTGGCGCGGCGGTTCGACGGCGCGCTCTCGACGATGTAGATGCCGGCGCTGGACCACTCGCCGCCGACCATCATGCCCTGGATGAAGCGCATGGCGATCAGCAGGATCGGCGCGGCGATGCCGATTGCCTCATAGGAGGGCAACAGGCCGATGATGGTGGTGCACACGCCCATGCCGAACACCGTGATGATCAGCACTGCGCGGCGGCCGAAACGGTCGCCGACCGGACCGAGGATCAGTGCGCCGAAAGGCCGCGAGAGGAAGCCGACGGCGAACACCGCCAGCGACGACAGCAGCGACACGCCCGGCGCGCTGGAGGGGAAGAACAGCATGCCGATCACCGCGGCGAAGTAACCGTAGATGGCGAAGTCGAACCACTCCATGAAGTTGCCGATGCCGACCGCCATGGCCCGCTTGCGGATGTCCGACTGCCCACCCCTGGTATGGATACTGCTAGCACCCAAGCTTTGCGAAATCGCGTCCACAGGATTCTCCATCCCTTGTTATGGTTGTGTGGACGCCAGACTAGGAAGCCCCACGACCGCAGGGCAAACGATTAGGAAATATGAGCCGGATTAACGTACGTAATATCTCGCGGATCGACCTGAACCTGCTGCTCACCTTCCACTGCCTGATGACCGAGCGCAGTGCCACCCGCGCCTCAGCGGTGCTGCACGTGACCCAGGGCGCGGTGAGCGCGGCGCTGCGCAGGTTGCGCGAACAATTCGCTGACGAACTGTTCATCCGTACCGCTTCGGGCATGCAGCCCACGCGCAAGGCCATGGAGCTGGCGCCGAAGATCGCCGAGGCGCTCACATCGATCTCCGGCGTACTGGGCAGCGAGCCGCAATTCTCCGCCCACGACTCCAGCTACGTGTTCAACATCGGCCTCTCCGACGACATCGAGGCGTACCTCGCGCCACGCATCGTCAACACCGCTGCGGCCGAAGGACTGGGCGTGAGCTTCGCCTTCCACCAGAGCAACAGCTCGCTGTGGAAACAGTCCCTGCAGGACCCGGACATGGACCTGGTGATCTGCAGCGAGCCCAAGGACTTCGGCACCAGTTACTCGTCCCAAGTGCTGTTCTCCTCGTCCTACTCCTGCCTGTTCCGCCCGCGCGGCCGTGCGGCGAACCAGCCCATCGCGCTGGAGGAGTATTTCGCCGCGAACCATGTGCGGGTGTCCTACGACGGCCGGCGCGGCTTCATCGACGACATGTTCGAGGCCGCCGGCTACGCGCGGCGCGTCACCGCCTCCTTCACCCACTTCAGCGGCGCGCTGACGACGCTGATGAGCAGCGAAGTGATCGCCACCATCCCGACCTTCGCCGCCGAGAGCTACGCGGCGATGACCGACCTGAGCGTCAGCCCGGTGCCGTTCCCGGTGCCATCCTTCCGCTGCTTCATGGTCTGGGACATCGCCCGCCACAACAAGCCGCACCACGAGTGGCTGCGGCAGTTCATTGGCGAACTGGGGCAGAAGCTCGGCTGACGGGGCCTTCCGCTCTTGTAGGAGCGAGCTTGCTCGCGAACCACTTGACGCCCGAGTCGTCGGGAAAACTGTTCGCGAGCAAGCTCGCTCCTACAGTTTGTCCAGCGCAAGGGGGCGATACAGCGGCTCGCTACTCAGCACCTTGATGCCTTCGGGAGAACTCTCCAACAGGCGACGCTCGCTCTCGGTCACCAGCAGTTCCAGGCCATAACCCAGCTCGCCCAGACAACAGGCAATGCTGCTCACGGCCTCCTTCGCCCAGGGCAGGTCGGAATCGAAATGGCCGAGCAACTGGCCGTGGCGCTGGATGATCAGGCGGTACTTCGGCATGGCGAACTCTCGCGAAAATCGAACGGGGATTGATTTGGTATCGAATCGAAACCTTGACAGAGCCTACCGTCCTGGCGGATTTTGTCCAGGTAGTTTTTGGTCGATACCATTTCCGAACCCGAGAATCCCGTCATGAGCCTGCCCGCCGTTTCCCTCGACGCCCTCCTCACCGGCCGCGCCGTGCCCTTCACCCGCCCCGGTTCGCGCAGCGCCATCGCCAAGCAACCGCGCAAGGACAATCTGAGGGTTAGCGTGCTGGGACTGGAGAGCGACGAGCAAGGCGACCTGCGCGTCCACGGCGGCATCGAAAAAGCCATCCACCACTACCCTCGCGAGCACTATGCGGACTGGTCCGCCGAACTGGGTGAACACCCGCTGCTGGGCCAGCCCGGCGCCTTCGGCGAGAACTTCAGCACCACCGGCTGGACCGAAGCGGACCTCTGCCTGGGCGACCGCATCCGCGCCGGCACGGCACTGCTGGAGGTGTCGCAGGGGCGCATGCCCTGCTGGAAGCTCAACGACCGCTTCGACGTGGCGCAGATGGCCCTACGGGTCCAGGAATCGGGGCGCACCGGCTGGTATTACCGGGTGCTGGAGGAAGGCTCGGTGGCCGCCGGAGCGACACTCGAACTGGTCGAGCGGCCCTATGCCGAATGGTCGCTGGAACGGCTCTCTGCCGTGCTGTTCGACAAGCGTGTGAACGCCGATGTGCTGCGCGAATGCCTGCAACTGCCGTTGCCGCCGAACTGGCGCCGCACCCTGTCGCGGCGCCTGGAAAACGGCGCGGTTGAAGACTGGGCGCCGCGCCTGGAAGGCACGCCGAAGGCCTGACTCAGGACTCCACGGCTCGCGCCGGAACCTCTGCCGGCGCCCGGTGCAGGCCGATGGCCCAGAGTACGCCGACGGTCAGCAGGACAATCGCCAGCGCCTCCACCGGGCCGGGCAACCGCTGCTCGTTGAGGTAGGCATAGGCGCAGGCGAACAGTGTTTCAAAGACGATCAACTGGCCGCCGAGGCTCATTGGCAGGCGGCGCGTTGCGGCGTTCCACAGGCCATTGGCGACCCAGGAGCCGAAGATGGCGAGGAACAGCGAGACCCAGAGGAACACCATCCAGCGCTCCGCGGAAATGCCGCTCGGCACCGCCTGCGGCGCGATCAGCACGCCCACGCCGGCGAGCACCACGGCCATGACGCCGGTGACCACGCCAATCAAGGTCGACCACTCGTGGCTGTTGAAATGGCTGGCCTTCAGGTAGCGCGCGTTGGCGGTGGCGTACCAGGACCAGCAGACCACCGCCGAGAAACCGCAGACGATGCCGAGGATGCGCTCACCTGGCGTGCTGCCGGCGGCCATCAGCGCCGACGGATCGAAGTTGATGCAGAGGATGCCGAGGGCGACCAGCGCCAGCGGCATTTTCATCCGCGACAGCGGCAGCGAGTCCCGCTCCGAACGGCTGCGATAGCTGATCGCCAGCGGCATGATGCCGTTGATCAGCGAGGCCGCCGCCACTCCGGCGAACTGCACCGCCGCCGAGAGCAGCGCGAAGTACAGCAGGTTGCCGGCCAGGGACAGGCGAATCAGCATCGACAGGTCCTCGCGGCTGACCCGGCGCAGCAGGCCGAGGGCCACCGGCAAGGCGATCAGCAGCGAGATGGCGCCATACAGCGCGAAACGCACGGAACTGATCAGCAGCGGGTTGAATTCCGGCACCAGCGACGGCGCGAGGATCACTCCGCCCCAGATTGCGCCTGCCATGCCGGCGTAGACCACCCCGCGTTTCATTTCCCACACCCTCGATACAGCGCCAAAAGAGCCGCCACGGTAGCGGTTGTGGTAGGTTCTGACCAAGGATAAATCCGCACCGAGACATTCCCGCCAGGAATGCCTGAAGCCTTTCACCGGAGAGCCGCCATCAGCCGTTACCTGCGCACCCTGCCGCCCCTGGAAACCCTCATCACCTTCGAGGCCGTGGGCCGCTATGGCAGCTTCACCCAGGCTGCCACCGAGCTGTTCCTCACCCAGAGCGCGGTGAGCAAGCAGATGCGCGCACTGGAAGACAGCCTCAAGGTGCCGCTGTTCGAGCGCAAACCGCGCGGCGTCACCCTCACCGCCGCCGGCGCGGAGTTGCTGACCACCGTGGATATGCTGCTCGAACGCCTGCAACACAGCGTGCGGCGCATCCGCAATGTGCACCAGAGCAACGCCGTGTCGGTGCTGGCGACCCACGCGCTGGCGCAGTTCTGGCTGTTCCCCAAGCTGATCGAGTTCAACAAGGCGCACCCCGGCATCGCCGTGCATGTCCATGCGATCAACGAGATCGACGAAGCCAGCCTGGTGGATTTCGACCTGGGCATCCTCTAGGGCGCCGGCGACTGGACCACGCTGAACAGCCGCTTCGTGCTGCCCGAAGTGGTCTACCCGGTCGCCCGCCCGGACTTCGACGCCTCGCGCATCACCAGCCTCGACCAGCTCGCCACCGCGCCACTGGTGCAACTGGACACCTCGGCCTGGAGCTGCCTGGACTGGCACGACTGGTTCGGCCACTTCGGCAAGGATTACCAGCCGGCGGAGAGCGACCCGGTGTTCAACCAGCTCACCCTCGCCTACCGCGCCGTGCAGCAGGGCATGGGCATTGGCCTGGCCTGGGGCTTCATGGCCGACGAAGCGGTGGCCAACGGCGAGATGCAGCGGGTGACGGACCTGGCCATGGTCACCGAGCGCGGCGAGTACCTGGTGTCCCTGCGCCACCGCCAGCTGTCACCCGCGGCGCAGCTGTTCCATGACTGGTTGCTGGAGTCGGTCACGCTTGCCGGGGAGCAGCGGCCCGCCGCTGAAGCAAACTTTCCTGCCTAATGGCGAATTGCCAGGAAAATTAGGAAAAAACCGGCTATGCCATCTGTTGCGCGCCCTTTTCGCGCGCACCAGCGGCCTCCAGGTCGTGCGCGATATCGGAGCTTTGCGAGCGGTGCCTGTCGAGGCATGACGCTTTCCTGGAGCAGGAAATTCAGGACTCCCACCGACGGAGCGGAGAATCCTTCATGAAACTCAATTTGCCTACAGTGGGCCCGATCGTGGGCTTCACCACAGACAACCAGGCCAGAATATTTCTGCGTGGACTTGATCAGCGCGATGGCGACGGCTTTCGCCGCTGCTTCGCCATAGTCCGTTGCCGAATTGCCGGCAGCCCGACCTGGAGCGCCCCGCTATTCAACAAACTGACGTTCAACTTCGACTTCACCGGCGTCATAGCCCTCCAGGGCCTTGTACCCAACACCACCTATGAGTACCAGGCCTGCTGGTTCTTCGCCGACACCGGACTCGACCGGCTCGCCCTGTTCGACCCCAACATTTTCGAATGGCCGACATCGACCGACGGACCGTACGACAGCTTCACCACCGGGCCCAGTGACCAGGTCACCCAGCGCCACTATGCGGTCGGTTCGTGTCGCTACCTGTTGCGCTTGTTCGAAAAGCAGTTCGGCGAGGAACGCGGCGACAAGCTGTTCAAAAGCATCCTGGATCAACGAGCCAAACAGCCGCTCGATGGCCTGGTGATGATCGGTGATCAAATCTATGCGGACGATCTGAATCTGATCGCTCCCGACACCACCATCGATGAATTTCTGCTGCGGTATCGCTCCGTCTTCAGCCAGCCGTACCTCCGCCAGCTGATGGCCAATCTACCCACCTACATGATCCTCGATGACCACGAGATCGAGGACAACTGGCCGAAGCATGCAGGGAAAGGCTCCGCCACCACCTTGTTCACCCACGCCATGTACGCCTACCAGATCTACCAGTGCAGCCACGGCCCGCTGTTGCGAGCGACGCCGGATGGTCGCATAGACGGGATACCCGATCGCTACTGGTATACCTTCAGCGACGGCTGTGCCGCCTGGTTCGTCATGGACACCCGCACCGAGAGGGTCATCGCCCCCAGGAGCGGCCCTCCCCGCATTATCAGCGAGCGCCAGCTCCAGGCACTGCTCGACTGGCTGTCCGCACCTACGCCCCAGGTCAAGATGGTGGTGACCTCGGTACCGATCTTTCCCGATCTGCGCTCAGACAACGACGACAAGTGGGGCGCATTTCAGCAGCAGCGCCACATCATCCTGGAGCACATCCGCACCAATGCCATCAACAAGGTGGTCTTCGTTTCCGGCGATGTGCACTGCTCATTCGCCGGCAAGCTGGAGCTGCGGGGACAGAAGGCATTCGGCGTGCACTACATCGTGTCCTCGTCGTTCTTCTGGCCGCTCTTCCGCATGCAGGATCATGACTTCGCCTTCGACGTGGATCTCGAAGGTACGCCAGGGCAACAGTACATCCCCAGGCTGCTCTCGGATGACATCTACTCCGACGACAACTACGCGCGGATCTCCGTCTCGCCAACCGAAGTCGAAGTCAATTACTACGATCGCAGAGGCAGTCGGCTGAACAAGAAGAAAATCCAACTGAAGTTCTGACGAACCCGGTGACTCGGTAGCGCGCCTGCCGAGTCACCGGCCGCTCACTCGACACCCGGCAGGGCAATTTCCGTCAACGGTTCGAGCACCTTGTAGCGACTTCCATAACCAGCGCGCCTGATGTTCTCGATGAGCCCGTCGTACCGCAGCAAGGGTATGGTCCGCGCGTGCTGGCCGGGATCGTTGCCGAAAAAGTTTTCCCAGTGCCCAAGCACTACCAGACGCGGCCGTGTAACACGCAACAGGCCTCCAGGGTAGTAGTCCACCTGGTTCCAGCTGGCAGCACAGAGAATTTCCAGGTCAAAGCCCTTGCGATCGGCGAGTACCGGCGGAAAGCCGAACGGCGGCCGCGCGGCGCTGTCCTGGAAGTGGATCCGGTAGACCGGCAGGCCGTCCGGCCCCAGCAGGTCAATGATCCATGCCAGCGTGTGGTGCCCGAGTTTCCAGCCCCGGATATAGGTCGGCGCCTCTTCCAGGTCATTGTCATAGGCGCCCGGCAGAAAGTTGTGCCGCAGTATGTGCCCCGCGTGCATGCTCGCGACGGGCATGGCGCGAATGGTGCCTTTCGGACGTCCGTTGGGCAGCCTCGCCGGATCATCGCCGTCCTGTAACCGTTCGCCGGACGAATAGAACCAGGTGCCACGGTAATCCGGCACTCCGACCGGCGCTATCTGGTCGTCGGCCGGTACGACAATACGTCTGGGATCCACCAGCGGGCGGGGATCCCGATCACTGCGCGAGGCTCGCAGAATGTGCCCGACCGTCTCGGAGCCATAGACCTTGGCATTGGGCGTCTGGATCTGCATGACGCGGGGCACGTCAAGCAGATGGTCGTAATGCGCATGCCCCACCAGCAACATGGTCACGTCCGGAGCCAGAGGCATGTAGCGATCGATCCTGGGCTCATTCGGCCGCACAGTGATCGGCGGCAGGCCGAGCAGGCCCAGCGTGGCGGGATTGCTGAACGAAGGTCCGATCACGAAGCCCTCGCCACGCCAATGCATCAGCCAGCCGCCCACCCCCAGATACTGCAGTTTCGGTTCCGCCAGTCCCGTGTCCCTGGAGACGTACAGCCCCTGAGACTCAGGCGTATGCGTACAGCCCAGCAGAAGTATCAGGGCCAGCGATATGAGCCCAGCACGCATGTCGTTCTCCCCGCGATTTGCGACCTGTCGATGACCGCTGCCGGCCCCTCGGAAGAGCGTAGTTAGCCACGGGGAAAGCTCCAACCCGACCGCGATGCTGCTAGTACAAGACCTCCCGCAATCGCGCGATCACCTGCTCGATCGAAGGCCCCTTCACCACGGGTGGTACGGGCGCTTCGCCGAACTCGCGCCAGACGAACAGGGTCAACTCGGCGCCGTCGGTCTGGGTGGCGGCGTCCTCGACATGGGCGAACTGGGTGAGCGAACGGTAACGCGCATCGGCCCAGAACGCTTCCTCCACCCAGGCGTACACCGGGATGAAATGGAAGTGGATCGGGAGGCCCGGCGAATGGCCGAAGCGGCCGATGTACAGCCATTTGGGTTGCAGCGTCTGTTCGAGGATGCGCTGGACTTTCGCCATCAACACGCCCATTTCCGCCAGCGCGGCTTCCGGCAGGTCGGCCAGGGATGCCACCGGCTGCTTCGAGCCGAGCATCAGGTAACCCGGCAGGGCGGACGCCAGATGGTGGTTGAGCAGCCAGTGCTCGGTCTGGTGGATGATGTGGGTGGCAGGAATCTGCATCGACTGGCGTCCAGCGCAAAACGGGACGCCAGCCTAGCAGACTGCCCCCTGGAGATCGCCCATGCAGGGGCCTTCAGGCGAGCGCGACCCAGCCGCGGAAGGCGAAGCCGACGTAGAAGGCTTCGATGCGGCTGAAACCGGCTTCCCAGAGCAGCGCTTCGTCCTGCTCGGGAGTGAGGATGTTCAGGTGCGCGTCCACGGCGCTGCGAGCCTGCTGCGCGCTGGCCGCCTGCATGCCCGCGCTGACGGCGAACTCGGCATAGCGCGACAGCCAGCGCGCCCGTTCACCGGCCCCCTGCGGCACGCAGAGGTGCGCCATGACGAAGACCGCGCCGGGCCTCAGGCGGGTGTGGATCTCGCGCAGCACGCGCAGGCGTTCTGCCTCGGGCAGGAAGTGCAGGGTCAGCAGACAGGCCCCGCCGTCGAACGGACCCGGCGGTGCGTCTTCGATGTAGCCCTGCAGCAGGTCCGCGCGTGGAGCATTCGGCCCCAGCATCTGCGCCGCCACCGCGAGCATCTCGGCGGAGGGGTCGACGCCGGTGAAGCGCCAGGCTGGCTGGGCCTCGGCAAAGGCCCGCAGCTCCATGCCGCCGCCCGCGCCAAGCACCAGCACGTGGCTGTCGTGCGGTGCCTGCTCTGCCAGCAGGATGGCCGCCATGCGGTGCAGGTCGAACAGGCCGGGGACGAAGCGCGGCGGATTTTCCGCGTAGCGCGCGGCGGCCTCGGGGTCGTGGAATGGTGCCATCAGTTCGGAGTGGTTCATGCAGATTCCCTTGCGTTTCACTCGCTGGCGAACAGCTTCTTCAGCTCCCGCTCGCTCACGGCCTTGGCCATGGCGGTGAGGAATACCTTGAACAGCAGCCCGCAGAACATCGCCGTGAGGGCGATGGTGAAGAAGGTCGCCACCAGCCAGTCGATCGGCGCCCAGCCGCTGGCGATCACTACCGGACGGTAGACCAGGGTGCCGGCGATCACCACCCAGTGGCTGAAGCAGTAGAAGCACTGGAACAGGTGGCCGGCCTGCGGGTGGACTTTCCAGGCCAGCGCGCGCAGGGGTGCGAAAAGTTCGGTCTGGGTAACGGTCATGGACAGGGCCGCGGAGGCGATGGCCAGGGCAAGGCAGGTCCACAGCGCGCCGGCTAGCGGCGAGTTCAAGAGATCGAGCATGGGAGCGGTCCTGGGGATGATGAACAAGGCTTCGAATCTTTCGTTACTTTTAAAGTAACTTGAGTGAGCGCACAGGGTCAACGTCAGTCATCAACCGCTATTTCAGCCGGCCACTCTCAGCGGCCTTTCGGGTAGAGCGCGGTGAAGCGTTCGGCCAGATCGGCCAGGGACACGGCGCCCAGGCGCTCCAGGAGGATGGCCGTGGCCTGCTCCATGGCGTCCTGCAGCGCGTCGTTGACCACCTTTTCCACCAGGCAGTCCGGGTGCACGTTGTCGAAGCCCATGGCGAACAGGCGCTCGCTGCCCACTGCGCGGTAGACGTCCAGCAGCGTCACCTGCCCGAGGTCGCAGTCCAGCGTCCAGCCGCCGCCGTGGCCCTTCTCCGAACGCACGTAGCCGGCCTCGCGCAGGCCGCCCATGGTCCGCCGCACCACGGCCGGGTTGGTGCCGAGCATCCGGGCGATGCGCTCGGAGGTCACGGGCTGGTCGTCGCGGGCCATGTGCAGCAGCACGTGGAGCATGCGCGAGAGGCGGCTGTCGGTTCTCACTGGGGAATCTCGAAGGGAAATGCGACAGCATCATCGCACCCCGCCACTGCGTGGTTCAAACCCGTGCGCCACTGGAATTGCCATGGGAATGGGCGACAATGGCGGTCACGCGCCCTCTTCCGCCTTCCGCGAGCCCTGACCATGAACGATCTTTCCATCCAGCTGGTGCAGACCGGCCCTGAACACCAGGACCTGATCCGCAACCTCTACCAGTACTACGCCTACGAGTCGTCGGACTGGGAAGACGAGGACGTGGAGGTCGACGGCCGCTTCTACATCCACGAGGAGCACCTGGCGCGCTACTGGAGCGAGCCGGAGTGGAGCGCCAACCTGATCCTCGCCGACGGCTTCATCGCCGGCTTCCTGCTGGTGGAAGGCAGCGAGCTGCCGGGCATCGACGCGCTGGAGCTGTCGGACCTGTTCGTGCTGAAGAAGTACCGCCGCATGGGCATCGGCCGCGCGCTGGCCAACCAGGTGCTGCTGGGCAATCCCGGTCCTTGGCTGGTGCGTTTCTACGCCCAGGACGAGGTGGCGGCGGCCTTCTGGAAAGCCGTGTTCGCCGACCTGCCGCGCCCGGTGCAAAGCATCGAGCCGGGGGACGATCCGCAGCTGGTGAGTTACCTGATCAGCCCAGCGACGCACTGAGAGCGCTGTACGCCAGGATCAGTCTTCTGTCATTTCCGATCATTGAGCCAGCTGCCGGACCGGCCGTATCGTCCTGAGTGAACAACAAGAACGCTCAGGAGGAACTCCCGTGACTGCACTGAACCTGCATCCCCAGGCCGCCGCTTCGCTGGCCAGCTGGCACCAGATGGTGGCTGCCAAGAACCTGTCCAACCTGCCGCAACTGCTGGCGCCCAACGCGGTGTTCCGCTCGCCCATGGCGCACTCGCCCTACCCCGGCGCGCCAGTCGTCTCGACCATCCTCAACACCGTGCTGCAGGTGTTCGAGAACTTCACCTACCACCGCGAACTGGCCACCGGCGACGGCCTGAACGTGGTCCTGGAGTTCAGTGCCACGGTCAACGGCAAGGACCTCAAGGGCATCGACATGATCCGCTTCGACGAAGACGGCAAGATCGTCGAGTTCGAGGTGATGGTCCGTCCGCTCAGCGGCCTGCAGGCCCTGGGCGAGGAAATGGGTCGCCGCCTGGCGCCCTACCTGGCCGCAGCCAAGGCGCAGACTGCCAAGAGCTGATTGCCCGCCAGGGGGATTTCTGCTGGGATGAGCCATCACCCGCTTCAAGGAAATCCCCATGGCCTCCTACGAGGAACTCTTCTCCATCGGCGAGGGCTTCGACGCCTTCGTCGCCCACGGCCTGCCCGGCGAAATCGCCGGCGTGCGCAAGGTCCAGCAGTTGCTGGCCGAGCCCGGCACCCTAAGCGCCGACACCCTGCGCCGCATCCAGGCCATCGAAGGCCGCTACCGCCTGCTGATCGCCGGCGAGATGTGGTGCCCGGACTGCCAGATCAACGTCACCGTGATGGACCATCTGCAGCACCTGCAACCGCGCGTGGAGCTGGCCGTGATCACCAAGGGGCGCGCCGAGGACGATCTGCGCGAACGCATGGCGCTGGACCGGATCCTGATTCCTGTCGTCCTGGTGCTGGATAGCGATTTCCAGCCGGTGGGGCGTTTCATCGAGCGGCCACAGGACGTGGTATCGGGTGGCGACGCACTGAAGCCGGCGTACCGCGCGGGCGAGTACCTGGAGAGCACGCTGCGCGACCTGCTGGCGCTGTTCGAAAAGGCCGAGGCGCGCAGCTGATCCAGCTTTGCCTGTAGGAGCGAGCTTGCTCGCGAACAGAGTCATGGACTACGCCGTTTTCAGGCGGTTCGCGAGCANGCTCGCTCCTACAAGAACAGCGTGGAGCCGCGGGATGCACCGAGGGAAATTGGCCCTGGCGGTGATGCGGCGAAGCCGGCCTACCGCGCGGGCGAGTACCTGGGGAGCACGCTGCGCGACCTGCTGGCGCTGTTCGAAAAGGCCGAGGCGCGCGCCTGATCCAGCTTTACCTGTAGGAGCGA
>NZ_JYOA01000001.1:47574-47806 GCF_000955805.1 Pseudomonas sp. 21
CTCGCGAACAGAGTCATGGGCTACGCCGTTTTCAGGCGGTTCGCGAGCANGCTCGCTCCTACAAGAACAGGGTCGAGCCACGGGACACACCGAGGGAAATTGGCCCCGGCGGTGATGCGGCGATGCCGGCCTACCGCACGGGTGAGTACCTGGAGAGCACGCTGCGCGACCTGCTGGCGCTGTTCGAAAAGGCCGAGGCGCGCAGCTGATCCAGCTTTACCTGTAGGAGCGA
>NZ_JYOA01000001.1:47811-102942 GCF_000955805.1 Pseudomonas sp. 21
CTCGCGAACAGAGTCATGGGCTACGCCGTTTTCAGGCGGTTCGCGAGCAAGCTCGCTCCTACAAGAATAGGGTCGAGCCTCGGGATACACCGAGGGAAACTGGCCCCGGCGGTGGCATGAACCGCAAGAAAAAGCCCCGCGATGCGGGGCTTTTTCGTGTCGCTCATCCGGCCAGGCGGATCACATCGAGTACTTCACCGTGAACATCAGGTTGCGCGGCTCGCCGTAGTTCAGGTTGCCGAAGCTGATGCCGCTGTAATAGTACTTGTCGAAGATGTTGTTGAAGTTCACCCGGGTATCGATGTTCTCGTTGACCCTGTAGCCGAGCATGGCGTTGGTCACCGTGTAGCCGCCCTGCTGGAAGCCGGTGGTGGTGTCCTCGGTCTGGCTCTGGGTCACCAGGTTGCCGCCGACGCGCCATTGGTGCAGCTCGCCCGGCAGGGTGTAGCTGGTGGCGAGCTTGAACAGGTGGCGCGGCTTGCTCGGGTCGAACGGCTTGCCGACGTTGTCCTCGTTGCTGTCGTGCTTGTACTTGGCGTCGACGTAGGTGTAGCCCGCCATGGCCTGCCAGTTCTCGGTGATGGCGCCGCTGACTTCCATGTCCACGCCCTGGCTGCGCACCTTGCCCGAGGCGCGCGAGCAGTAGATCGAGGTCGGCGAGCTGGGGCACGGCGAGGGGCCGCTGGTGTCGTCGGTGGCGCGGTTTTCCTGGTCGATCTGGAACAGCGCGAGCTGGGTATTCAGTGTTCCGCCGAAGTGTTCGCCCTTCAGGCCGATCTCGTAGTTCTTGCCGGTGATCGGGTCGAGCAGGCTGCCGCTGGAGTCGAAGTTGCTCTGCGGCTTGAAGATGTCGGTGTAGCTGGCATAGACCGAGTAGACCTCGTTCAGGTCGTAGACCACGCCGGCATAGCGGGTGACGTTGCGGGTGACCTTCTGGGTGCCGGTGTCGTTGTGCGGATCGGCCTCGTACCAGTCCAGGCGGCCGCCGAGAATGACCTTGAGCGGGTCGGCGATGTTCAGGCGGGTGGTGACGTAGGCGCCCTTCTGCTCCTGGTCGAGCTTCATGTTCCAGAGGCTCATGTCGATGTTCGGTTTCTGCACCGAACTCGGGTCCCACTTCGTTGGGTCGAAAGGGGTCACCGGCGAGCCGTCGTTGTAGGTCAGGTCGCCCCAGCCGCCATGGCCGTCGAAGCGTTCTTCGCGGTAGCTGCCGCCGAACACCAGTTCATGCTCGCGGCCAAAGGCCTGGAACGGGCCGTTGGCGAAGGCGTCGTAGCTCTGGTGGTCGTCGGTGTAGGCGTACTGGCCCGGCCCCTGGATCATGGTCGGGCAGCCTTCGGTGTAGTAGCAGCTGTTGTACAGGCCGAGCATGTCGATGCGCGCCCACAGCTTGTCGGCAGCGACCTTCATCTGCCAGCCGTTGTCGAAGCGGTGCACCACGTCGCCGAACAGGTGGGTGGTGGTGGTATCCCAGTAGGACCAGTCGGCGCCGTAGTAATCGGAGCGCTTGAGGTCCAGGTGACGGCCGCCGAGCGGCGCCGGCAGGCCCACCCAGTTGTCGTTCTTGTTGTCGTTCTGGTAGGACGCGCCCAGGGTCAGGGTGGTGTCCGGGTTCAGGTCGGCTTCGGTGATGCCGTAGAGCACGCCGCGCTCGCCGCTGACCACGTCCTGGAAGCTGTCGCGGGTCTCGTAGGCGGCCACCGCGCGGCCGCGCAGGGTGCCTTCGCTGTTCAGCGGGCCGGAGACGTCGACCTGGCTGCGGTAGCGGTCCCAGGTGCCGGCGCTGCCTTCCAGGCTCATGTGGAAGTCCTGGGTCGGGCGCTTGCGCACCATGTTCACCGCAGCGGCCGGGTTGCCGGCGCCCTGCATCAGGCCGGTGGCGCCGCGCACCACTTCGACGCGGTCGAACATTGCCAGGTCGGCGGCGCTGATGACGTCCTGGGTGTAGGTGGAAATGCTGGTGGCCAGGCCGTCGTACATGATGTTGTCGACGTCGAAGCCGCGCGCGGCGTAGCTCACCCGCGCCGGGCCGTACTGCTGCACGGTCATGCCGGTGACGCCGCGGATCGCGTCGTCCAGGTCCTGCATGTTCTGGTCTTCCATCTGCTGACGGGTCACCACGCTGACCGACTGCGGCGTCTCGCGGACGGTCATGTTCAGCTTGGTGGAAGTCTGCATCACGCCGGTGGTGTAGGAGCCGGTGCCTTCGGTGGTACCCGGCGCCACGCTGGCGGCGCCGACGATCTCGGTCGCGCCCAGGTCGACACTGTCGTTGCCCGCTGCCTTGCTGCGCACGGTGCCGCTGACCTGCGCGCTGTTGCCGTCGACCGTGGCCTGCAGGCCGCTGTCCGCCAGCAGACGGTCGAGCGCCGCGCCCGCCTCCATGTTGCCCTTGAGTGCCGGCGCGCCCACCTTGGCGACCTGGGCACGATCATAGGAAATCCGCATTCCGCTTGCGGACTGCAATTGCTCCAGGGAAGCGGCCAGGGGCTGCTTGGGCAGGTCGATGGCCACGGGGGCCGCCACTGCGGAGAGAGCAAAAGTGGAGAGACTGAGCAGGAGCGCTCCCGACGCTACGTCTTTCATCTGCTGAAGGATCCTTGGTGCGAGGTTTTGCGCTCTGGCGGCGCAATGACTCGGGTTGGCGAATGCCAGCGTGGTGGAACGCCGGCGGGGAGCCAAAGTGTATGCAGATGTAAATTATATGTAAATGCGAATTGTTTGTATCTTAAATCGTATCGATAGCCCCCTGGTCTTCGCCTTATCCGACGCTGCACCATCATGCAAAAACGCTGCGGCTGGGCACGGTGTGGGAGCGGACTCCGTCCGCGATGACTTCGCCCAGCTCCCTGCCCCGTCGGCGTGGCGATGAATCGATCGCGGACGGAGTCCGCTCCTACGTCCGCATCGCCAGCATGAACTCGATGAACGCCCGCACCCGCGACGGCACATGGCGCGCGTGGGGGTAGATCAGCAGGAATGGCCGTGTCGTCTGGCCGTAGTCCTTCAGCACTTCCACCAGTTCGCCGCGCTTCAGTTCCTCCTGCACGGTGAAGCGATAGGCCTGCATCAGCCCTCCCCCGCACTTGGCCAGGGTGGCGGTGGCCAGGTAATCCTCCAGCACCGTGAGGCTGCCGGACGTCTCGATCTCGACCGGCTGGCCGTCGACCCGGAACGACCAGGGCACGCGCCGCCCGGTACTGGGCAACTCGAACTGGATGCACTCGTGATGAACCAGTTCCTCCGGTGTCTGCGGCGTACCGGCGCGCGCCAGGTACTCGGGCGTGGCAACCACCACGTTCTCCGCTTCCTCGAGGCGCCGCGCCACCAGGCTGGAGTCCGCCGGGTCGCGGCCACGGATGGCCAGGTCATAACCCTCGTTGGCGAAGTCGATATTGCGGTTGCTGACATGCACGTCCACCTGCACCTGCGGGAAACGCCGACGGAACTCGGGCAGCAACGGAAACAGCCGGTAGTGCGCATAGGGCGTGGGCACGCTGATGCGCAGGCGCCCGGACACGACGCTCTGGCCGCCGCTGACAGCGCGCTCGGCGTCGACCAGTTGGGTCAGCGCCTGGCGGCATTGCTCGAAGTAGTTGCGGCCGTCGTCGGTCAGGCGCATCTGCCGCGTGGTGCGCACGAACAGTCGCGCGCCCAGGCGCTCTTCCAGTCGCGCCACCGAGCGGCTGACCGCCGCCGGGGTGATCCCGGCCTCGTTGGCCGCGGCGGTGAAGCTGCCGGTTTCCGCGGCAAGGCAGAACAGCTCGATGCTGCCCAGTTGCAGATCGTCGAAGTGGCGAGTCATGGTGCCGCCCGATTGATTACATGAGGTATCAATTCAAATGCCATGGGCCTCATTTTTCAAGCAGCGAATGCAGCCTAGATTGGCCTCCAAGACGCGGGCACACCGCCCCGCTCCTCTCTCGGAGAATCCACCATGAGCAAGACCGTCATCGTCACCGGCGCCTCCAGCGGCCTCGGCTTCGCCATCGCCAGCGCCTACCTGGAGCGCGGCTACAACGTGGTCGGCAACGCCCGCACCCAGGCGCGCCTGGAGGAGGCCGCGGCGAAGCTGGGCAACCCGCACAACTTCCTCGGCGTGGCCGGCGACATCGCCCGGCCGGAAACCGCCAGCCGCCTGTTCGCCCAGGCCATCGAAGCCTTTGGCCGGGTGGACATCCTGATCAACAACGCCGGCATCTTCATTCCCAAACCCGTGATCGATTACACCGAGGAAGAGGTCAACGCCATCGTCGGAACCAACCTGATGGGCTTCTTCTACCCGTCCCAGGCAGCCGCCCGGCATATGTCGGCCAATGGCTCCGGGCATATCGTCACCATCACCGCGTCCATCGCCATGCAGCCCAACGTGAAGGTCCCGGCCCTGCTGCCGGTACTGATCAAGGGCGGCCTGAACAGCGCGGTGCGCGGCCTGGCCCTGGAACTGGCGGCTTCCCACGTGCAGGTCAACGCCGTGGCGCCGGGGATCATCGAGACGCCGCTGCACGCCAGTGACGAAGGCACCCATACCTTCCTCCGCAGCTTGTCCCCCAGTGGCCAGATCGGCAGCCCGCAGGATATCGTCGACGCCGTGCTCTACCTGACCGACTCGACCTTCGTCAGCGGCACCCTCCTCAACGTCGACGGTGGCTCCACCACCGGCGTCTGGTAACTCGCCCCTCGAACAACAACGGAGAATCGCAATGCCCTACGTGAACATCCAGGTCACCGACGAAGGCGTCACCGCCGACGAACGCCGCCAGCTCATCGAAGGCGTCACCGAACTGCTGGAGCGCGTGCTGCGCAAGCCGCCGTCCACCACCTACGTGGTGATCCAGGAAATCGCCACCGACAGCTGGGGCGTGGGTGGCAAGACCGTCGCCGAGCTGAAGGCCCAGGGCAAGCACGGCAGCAGCTGACCCAGCGGGCACGCCGGGGGCTCGCCAGGGCCTCCGGCGCTTGCCATGCACCAAGCTGGTGCTGATAGGATCGAGAGCCCACCCGCTCCTATCGACAGCCGAGGCATGGAATGCTCGCCGCGCTCAAGCGTTACCCGCTACAGGTCAACCTGCTGCTCGGCGGCACCTTCCTGCTGACCATGGGCCGGGCCATCACCCTGCCCTACCTGGTGATCTACCTCTCGACCCAGTTCGCCCTGCCGGTCAGCCGCATCGGCCTGATCATGGGTGGCGCATTGTTCGGCGGCTCGCTGCTCAGCCTCTATGGTGGCTTCCTGATCGACCGGATGCCCGGCTTCCGGCTGATCCTCGGCTTCGGCGCCTGCTTCGTCGCCGCCTTCGCCGGCATGCTGCTGACCAGCCAGCTGTGGCTGTTCTTCCTGTTCCTGCTGGGCTTCAACTTCGCCTATTCGGTCACCGACGTGGTGGTGAAGACCCTCTTCGGCCGCCTGCTGCCGGCGGAGGAACAAGGCCGCGCCTTTTCCATCCGCTACACCCTGATCAACCTCGCCTACGCCATCGGCCCCTTCGTCGGCGCCTACCTCGCGCAGGGCAACCCGCACCTGCCCTTCATCATCTCGGCCAGCCTTGGCGCGCTTTTCCTGCTGGCCTTCGCGCGCCTGGGCGACCGTCATATGCGCCCCGCCGCCAGTGTCTCGCCGCCATCCTTCCTGGCAGTGCTGGGCGTGCTGGCGAAGGACCATCGGCTGATGTACTTCACCATCGGCGGCGTGCTCACCGCCGTGGTGTTCGGCCAGTTCTCCGCCTACCTCTCGCAGTACCTGGTGGCCACCGGGACGGCGGAGTACGCCTACCAGGTGATCCAGACCCTGCTCGGGGTGAACGCGGTGACGGTGATCGCCCTGCAGTACCTGCTGGGCAGGCGCATCGGCAACGAGCACCTGCAGCGCTGGCTGCTCGTCGGCCTGGGGCTGTTCGTACTCGGCATCGTCGGCTTCGGCCTGTCCCACAGCCTCTGGCACTGGGGGCTGGCGATGGTGGTGTTCACCCTGGGCGAGATCATCGTGATCCCCGCCGAGTACATGTTCATCGACCGCATCGCCCCGCCGCACCTGCGCGGCGTGTACTACGGCACGCAGAACCTGGCCAACCTCGGCGGCGCCTTCGGGCCGATCCTGGTGGGCTACTTCCTGGCGCTGTTCGCCCCGCACTGGGTGTTCGTCATGCTCGGCGCCTTTATCGTCGGCGGCGGGGTGTTCTATGTGATCGGCTCGAACCTGAGCCGGCGCAGCGCCAGCGGGGCTTGACCTCAAGTCCACTTGAACCGGGATGCTGGGCTCCATCGACTCGCTCAAGGAGCCCCGCATGCCCTACTCCCTCGCTACCCTGCTGCACAGCGCCGCCATCGGCATCGGCGCCACCCTGCTGATGGACGGCTGGAGCATCCTGCGCAAGCACCTGCTGGGCATGCCGTCGCTGGACTATGCGCTGGTCGGCCGCTGGGTCGGCCATATGCCGCGCGGGCAATTCCATCACGCCGCCATCGGCAAGGCCGAGCCGATCGCCGCTGAACGTGCCCTGGGCTGGTTAGTGCATTACCTCACCGGCATCCTGTTCGCCGCGCTGCTGATCGGCGCCACCGGCCGCGGCTGGCTGTGCGCGCCAACCCTGCTGCCGGCGCTGGCGTTCGGCCTGGCCACCGTCCTGCTGCCCTTCCTGGTGATGCAACCGGCGTTCGGCCTGGGTATCGCCGCCGCGAAAACGGCCCATCCCGGCAAAGCTCGCTTCCACAGCGTCCTGACCCACCTGGTATTCGGCGCAGGGCTGTACCTGGCTGCGCAGATCGGCCTGCTGTTACCGGTGGCCTGCGCCAACTGAATCGCCGGACTACCCTTGCAGCGAACCTATCGCCGCGCAGGAAGCCAGCGAATGAGCCGAATCCTCATTGCCGATCCACAACCCTTCACCCGCGCCGCCCTGCGCCAGCGGCTGGTCGCGGCCGGGCATGAGGTGGTCGGCGAGACAGGCGACGGCCGCGAGGCCCTGGCGCTGGTGCAGCGCCTGCACCCGGACCTGCTGGTCCTCGACCTGGACCTGCCGCGCCTGGGCGGCGTGGAGTTGCTGCGGCGCTTCAGCAGTGCGGCAGCGCGGCAGAAGACACTGGTGTTCACCAACCTTTCGGGGGCGTACTACCACAGCCTTTGCCTGCAAGCCGGCGCGGCCGGCTTCGTCCACAAGAGCGACCTGCCCGAGGAGTTCGACGAGGCGGTGAAACTGGTGCTCAGCGGGCGCAAGGTATTTCCCGCGCGATTGCCCGACGTGCTGGCCGACGGCAGCGGGCAAGGCATCGCGCCGGAGAGCATCACCCCCCGCGAACTGACCGTGCTGAAGTATCTGGCGCAGGGTTATCGGGTCAAGGACATCGCCGAACAACTGGCGATCAGCGATAGAACGGTCAGCACCTACAAGACCCGCCTGCTGGAGAAGACCCAGACCGACTCGCTGATCGACCTGGTGCAGGCCGCCCGGCAGCGCGGCCTGCTGGACGACGGCGTGATCCGCGATCTCGCCCGTGCGCCCGGTGCGCAACCCCACACGCCGGACCAGCTCGCCCAGTTGCTCGACATCCTCCCCAATCCCGTCAGCCTGTGGAGTGTCGAAGGCACCCTGCTGGCCTGCAATCCACGGTTCGCCGATTACTACGACAAGAGCGAATCGGAACTGCTGGGCTCCCCCATCTTCTCGTTGGGCAAGATCAACCCGCAGAACACCGAGCAAGCGCGCCGGGAATTCCTCAAGGGCACCGCTTCGGGCGAGCCCTTCACCCTGATTATCGATGCCCGCGCCGGAGCGGAGCTGCGCATCATCCGGCTGATCGGCGTGCCGATGAAGGAGGCGTCGGGAAAACTGATCGGTGTGCTGCTATCAACTGTCGACATCACCGAACACGAGCGTTACGTCGAGCGCCTGCAGGAATCCAAGACCTACCTCGAATCCCTGTACGCCAGCCGTACAGGGTTCCTGACGACGTCGGGCCGGGACCTGCTCGTCGAGCTCGACTCACTCGACGCGCTACTGGCGGCGAGCCGCGCCAGGCATCCCAAGGATGCGAACCTGAGCCAGTCCAGCGCGCACGTGAGCAAGATGCGCGACAAGATCGAAGTGCTCCTGGAGCTGACGCGACTGGAACAGGGCGCCGTGCTGACCATCCCGCAATCGGAGAACCTCAACGAGCTGACCCAAAGGGCGCTGGACTCCGCGCAACCGCGACCCAAACTGCACCCCTGCGCCGACGCGCCCTGGGGATGGATCGATCCGAACCGCTACCTGCGACTGATCCACGTACTGATCCGCAGCTTCGAGAAGGCCGGGCTGCCGCCCCTGGAACTGACCGCCGACTGCACCACGCTGCCCCACGGCGAACTGCAGTGGCAGCTGGTATTCCGGGCGGCGCAGGACGAAGACGTCCAGCCGCCGCTGATCGACATCGAGCAGCAGGCACGCATCCACCTGGCTCGCTGGTTGTGTCGCCTGCTCGGAGGGGAACTCAGGATCGGCAGCACGACCGATTTCGCCATCGCCGCTTTGATCCAGCTCAAGCTGCCGAAAGGAAGTCCGCGTTTCTAGTGCACCCACTACAGCAGTATCAGTCGCCCCCGATGGGGCGCACCACCGCCTGACCCGATGCTTGCGCCATAGCCCTCTCGCTATGGAGAAGCATCATGAAAACCGCAAACGCCGCTCGCCGTTCGCCCACGTCGGAAACCTCCCTCTCGCATTTGCGCCGCTCGCACCTGGCCCAGGCCATCAGCCTGATCCTGGCCAGCCTGTTCAGCCTGCGGGTGATCGAGGCGGAAGCCGAAGACAGCGTCACCGAAGCCGACACCGACGACCTCAACCAGCCCTCCGAAGCCGGCGCGGTGTTCGAACCGGCCGCGGCGTCGTACCTGGATATCGCCCTGCAAGCCGCTCAGCAGGCACCCGCCGTCTTTGCCAGCCGCGCCCTGCTCGGCGCGCCGCCGCCAATCAGTGTGACCACCACCGGCGGCATCGGCATCGCCACCACGGGCAGCCATCTCGAGCCCACGGTCAGGCTTCTCGCCGCCAACGCCACGGGCGTCAAGGCCAGCGGAGCCGTCAGCATCAGCCAGGGTCGTATCGAGAACTCCGCCACCACGGCCGCGGCTGCCAAGGGCCAGACCGGCGCGCAGGTCGGTGCCGGGGATACGCTGACGATCAGCGACAGCAGCATCGTTCTCGACCCGAAAACGACTGCCAGCGTGGCGATCACCACCAATGACCTCACCGGCGTGCGCATCGACGCCAACGGCACAGCGCAACTGAGCGACACCCAGGTGCTGATCGGCGGTGGTGCAAAAGGCAACAACAACCGCGGGATCGTGGTCACCAACGGCCAGTTGGACATGCGCCGCGGCTCGGTGGGCACGCAGTCCTGGGGTGGCGTCGGCGTCACCCTGGAGAATGGCGCCCAGGCCAGGCTGGACGACGTCGCCGTCACCACCACGGGCGCCCGCAGCACCACGACCAGCGGCGCCCATGGCGTGCTGGTCACTGGCGCCAGCTCGCTCACCGCCAGCGGCGGCACGATCGATACCAGCGGCGGCTCGGCCTACGGGCTACGGGTCGACAGCGGCGCCTCCGCCACGCTGGACGGCACCGCGATCAGCACCGCCGGTGGCAACGGCCACGGCGTCCTGGCCGATGCCGCACGGGTCGATCTCGACGGCGGATCGATCACCACGGCCGGCAAGGGCTCCGTCGGTGTCTGGGCGCGCAACGGCGCGACCGTCCACCTGACTGGCGACACGCAGATTCATACCAGCGGGGCGGCGGTCTCCTCTGCCAGCCCGGTGGATGACGAGAAATCCCTGAGCCTGAGCCACGGTCTGCTCGCCGGCGGCAGTGGCACGCTGATCGATGCCGAAGGCGTCAGTCTCGATATCGCCGCCGGTAGCGCCAGCGCGGCACGAGCCGAGGACGGTGCGCAGATCGCCTTGCGCAATGCGGACATCGCGCTCACCGGCAGTGCTACCACCACCACGACCACCGCGGCGCTGCACGCCTTGTCCGGCAGCTCCATCACCGCCACCGGGTCCACCCTCGACATCTCGGGTACCAACGTCGGCGGCGCCCGTGCCGAAGGCAGCGGCAGCCATGTCCTGCTCAGCCACTCCAGCGCCAGGATCAGCGGCTCCGGCAGCGTCGCCAACCCGGCCGCCGGTGCGCGCGCCATGGGCGGCGGCAGCGTGGCGCTCGATCACGCCACGCTGGACGTGCATGGCCTGCTGTACGGCCACGGGGTGTCCATCGAGGGCGCGGGTTCCAGCGGCAGCCTCAGCCACTCCACGGTGAGCGTGGACGGCAACCGTTCCATCGGCCTGAATATCACCGGCGGGGCCACGGCGACAGTCGATGCCAGCAGCCTGTCGGTGGATGCGCCGGCCGGCGCCGTCGGCCCCTGGTCGCCGGGCGTGCTGGTAGACGGCGCCGGATCGAGCCTGCAGATGACCGGCAGCGATGTGCACACCACGCCCAAGACCAGTTACGGCGTGCAGATCCGCGAAGGCGCCGGCGCCACCCTCAGCAACGGCAGCATCACCACCCAGGGCAACTACTCCACGGCACTGGCCGCCGGCAGCTCCTCCAGCGCCGCGCCGGGCTCGACCCTCACCGCCAACAACCTGACCGTGACCACCCACGGCAACGACAACGCCATGGGCATAGTCGCCGACCTGGGTGCCACGGTGATCGTGCATGGCGGCTCGGTCACCACCACCGGCAACGGCTCGCCGGTGGCCAGCAACCTCACCTTTCCCCACGCCCTCGCCGCGCGCAATCCCGGCGCCCTGCTGGTGGCCGACGGCACCAGCGTGCTGACCCAGGGATCGCAGGCCTACGGCGCCGCCGTGGACGATGGCGGCAGCATGATCCTCGACAACCTGAGCGTGAAGACCGAAGGCCAGTACTCGGTCGGCCTGTACGCCGGCATCGGCTCCGCCAAGCCCGGCACGGTCGGCCTCTCCGCCAGCCACGTCACCGTGCAGACTTCCGGCGACCACGCCGCCGGCGCCATGGTCAGCCGGCAGTACAAGAGCGAGACCGCGACGCTGGACCTCAGCGACAGCAGCATCTCCACCCTCGGTGCCGGCTCCCACGGCCTGCGGGCCGAATCCGGCGGCGCGCTGAGCGCGACCAACAGCACTGTCAGCACCCAGGGCGAACAGGCCGTGGGGGTGTTCGCCAACAACACGGCCAGCGCCCGCCTGGATGGTGTCAGCGTGAATACCCAGGGCGACCTCGGCCACGGCGTGGTGGCCCGCCAGGGCGGCAGCGTCGACGCCGAATCCGTCGTGGTGGCCGCACAGGGCGCGCAATCCGCAGCGCTTTACGTGCAGGGAACCGACGCGCTTCCGGGCCAGGTCCGCATGGACCGCGCCACACTGTCCAACCGCGACGGCGCCACCATCGCCACTGCCGGTGTCGCCGATATCGCCCTCAGCCGTTCCCTCGCCGGTGGCAGTGGCCAATGGCTGAACGTGGACCGCTCGGTGGCCAGCGATGGCAGCAGCGTTCCGGACATGGGCACCGGCCAGTGGCAAGGCATCGGCACCAGCCAGGACGCCGCCGGCGACGCCCGACTGGACCTGTCGTCCTCCCTGGTCACCGGCACGGCGAAAACCGCGGCCGGCAGCCACTCGGACGTGACCCTGCGCGACACCAGCCTGTGGCAGCTCACCGGCGATTCGAACCTGAGCAGCCTGCGCAACGACGCCAGCCTGATCGACTTCAGCGCCGACGGCGGCTACAAGCAGCTCAGCGTCAATGACTACCACGGCGCCAACGGCACCCTCGCGCTGAACACCTACCTGTACAAGGACGACTCGCCCTCCGACCAACTGGTGATCGACGGCGGCCAGGCCACGGGCGAAAGCAACCTGCGGATCAAGAACGCCGGCGGTCCCGGCGCGCTGACCGAAGGCAACGGCATCAAGGTGGTGGATGCGGTGAACGGCGGCACCACCGATGCCGAGGCTTTCCGTCTGCTCAACCGGGTCAAGGCCGGCCCGTACGAATACACGCTGCACCGCGCCAGTCTCGACGACAGCAATGGCGAAGCCTGGTACCTGCGCTCGACGAAGGATGCTGCTCCTGTTGATCCGGTCGATCCCGTTGATCCGGTTGATCCGGTTGATCCAGTCAATCCTGTTGATCCAGTCGATCCGGTCACCCCCGTCGATCCGGCCGATCCGGTCGTCCCCATCGCCCCCGTCACGCCCGACGCACCGACCGATCCGGCCCCTGCGCCCGCACCGCAGGTACCCAACTACCGCGCGGAAACCTCGCTGTACAGCGCCCTCCCCGCCATGGCCCTGAACTACAGCCGCGCCCTGGTCGACACGCTGCACGAGCGAGTGGGTGAAGAACGGCGCAACGCCACCGACCCGCTGCCCAGCGAAGAAACCGATACCTACGGCCCGTCCCTGGGCTGGGGCCGGCTGATCTACCAGAAGGGCAAGGACAGCCTGCCCGGTGGCGCCGACTACGACTACCGCATCCAGGCCTTCCAGGTGGGCGCCGACCTCTACCGCAACGAGGACACCGACGGCAGCACCGACCAGGCCGGCCTGTCGCTGCAGGCCGGGCGCATCAAGGGCAATGTCGAGCACACCGACGGCCAGGGCGCCGGCGACGACACCCTGCGCTCCTACGGCATCGGCGGCTACTGGACGCACTTCGGGCCCAAAGGCTGGTACCTGGATGGCGTGCTGCAATTCAACCGCTTCGACATGCAGGCCCGCGCCAACGACGCCGACTCCCTGAAGACCCGCGGCCATGGTGTCACCGCCTCGCTGGAAGCCGGCTACCCGTTCAAGCTCAACCGTGACAAGACCCTCCACCTCGAGCCGCAGGCCCAGCTGATCGCCAGCCGGCTGAAGCTCGACGACAGCCACGACGATGCCGCCGACGTGCACTTCGAGGACGTCGACTCCCTCACCGGCCGCCTGGGCGTACGGGTCGACAAGGACTGGTTCCGCGAGGACGACAAGGGGCGTATCCATCGCACCAGCGCCTGGGTACGGCCCAGCGTCTGGCACGAGTTCGAGGGCAAGGCCAAGACCGAGTTCTCCACGGCCAACGGCTACATCCCCTTCGGCACCGACATGGACGGCAGCTGGGGCGAACTGAACCTGGGCGTGGACTACCAGCTCAATGACCGGACCAGCGTCACCGGTTCGCTGGGACTTCAGAAATCCTTCGATGGTGAGGGCCGCAGCTACGAAGGCATCCTGGGCATCAAGATGAAATTCTGAACCTTGACCACTGACCGGCGAGGCGCCCTCGGGGCGCCTCGCTGTTTTTATTCATGCACCTCTGGGAGAGCGCCATGCCAATCCGTGACAACCAGATCCTGCGCACCGTGCGCACCACATCCTTCAACAATGAGGTCGCCGCCGAGCTGCTGCGCGAACTGTGCTCCTGCAACGTCACCGACGAACAGGCCCGGCGCATCCGCTGCGCCGCCCGCCAATTGCTGCTGGATGCCGATGCGCTCGAATGCGTTTGGCAGGAGCTCACCGGCGAAGCGGCTTAGCTTTTGCAGGAGCGAGCCTGGTCGCGAACCGCCCAGCTCCAGCGCCCCCGGATACTGCGTTCGCGAGCAAGCTCGCTCCTACAGGTTCAGGCACCCTGCCAGCCGTTGCACGTGGCGTAGGAGCGGACTCCGCCCGCGATCGCCGTCAGGCCGCATCGCGGATGAAACCCTGCGCCGAAACTCAGGCGTGCTGCGCGCCGGCTCGCTTGAGCAACTGCTTGCAGCGCTCGGACAGATGCACCACACGCAAGTGCTTGCCGGCCTTGGCATAGCGCTCGCGCAGGGTCATCAGCGCCGCGATGGCCGAGTAGTCGACAAAGCTCAGGTGCGCGCAGTCCAGGGTGACCTGCTGCGGGTCATTGGCCGGGTCGAACTGGTTGAGGAAGAGCGTGGTGGAGGCAAAGAACAGCGTGCCGTGGACGCGGTACAGCTTGCCGCCATCGGATTCGTCATGGATATCCGCGTACAGCTCGCGGGCATGCTTCCAGGCGAAGTCCAGGGCAGCAAGGATGATCCCGCAGAACACGGCGGTGGCCAGGTCGGTGGCAACCGTGATGGCGGTCACCGCGACTATCACCAGCACGTCGCTCAGCGGCACCTTGTTCAGCACCCGCAACGAGGCCCAGGCGAAGGTCTGCTGGGACACCACGAACATCACGCCCACCAGTGCCGCCAGCGGAATCCGCTCGATCAGGGGTGAGAGGAACAGCACGAACAGCAGGATCATCACCCCGGCCACCACGCCGGACAGCCGACCTCGGCCGCCGGAGCTGAGGTTGATCACCGTCTGGCCGATCATGGCGCAGCCGCCCATGCCGCCGAACAGGCCGGAAACGATGTTGGCGCCGCCCAGCGCCACGCACTCGCGGTCCGGGAAGCCGCGGCTCTCGGTGATCTCGTCGGTGAGGTTGAGGGTCAGCAGGGTTTCCAGGATGCCGACCATGGCCATCAGGAAGGCATAGGGCGCGATGATCCGCAGGGTATCCAGGTTCCACGGGATTGCCGGCCACGCGAACGGCGGCAGGCCACCGGCGATGTGCGCCATGTCGCCCAGGGTGCGCGTCGGCAGGCCCAGCAGGTAGACCAGCAGGCCCACGCCGAGGATCGCCACCAGCGCCGGCGGCACCGCGCGGGTCAGTTTCGGCAGCAGGTAGACCACTGCCATGGTCAGTGCAACCAGCCCCAGCATCACGTACAGCGGGTTGCCGCTGAGCCAGTGCGCGCCGTCCTTGAAGTGCTCCAGCTGCGCCATGGCGATGACGATCGCCAGGCCGTTGACGAAGCCGAGCATCACCGGGTGCGGCACCATCCGCACCAGTTTGCCCAGGCGCAGCACACCGAACAGGATCATCACCATACCGCCGAGCAACACCGTGGCCAGCAGGTACTGCACGCCGTGCTGCACCACCAGCGCGACGATCACCACCGCCATCGAGCCGGCGGCGCCGGAAACCATGCCGGGGCGACCACCGAACAGCGCGGTGAGGGTGCAGAGGATGAAGGCGCCGTACAGGCCCATCAGCGGGTTGAGGTGGGCGACCAGGGCGAAGGCGATGCACTCGGGCACCAGCGCGAAGGACGTGGTGAGTCCGGCCAGGACATCGGCACGCAGGCGGGCGGGTTTCATTTTTCTACTCGGAACGGGGACTTCGAAGGGCCGGCAATGGTACGGAAAACAGCCCCGCCCGGCCACCCGTGGTTCCCGCGCCGACTTCAATCAGACCGTTGCTGGAGCCGCCGCACCATTGGGGGGAAACCTGCTCCAACCTCGCAAAGGAAGAAAACCCTTCAGACATTCGGAATAGAAACCATCAATAGTTGTTCGCCCTGTAATATTCCACATCCATATCAAAAAGCTTGACCCCCCTTTCAAGTCCACGCTCGTCCTCAAATTTGAACTCGTAAAATTTTCCATTAGAGTAAAAATACGTCCGCTTAATACTCGAGAACACATATGCATCTTTAGACATCATTCCATTGAACTTATAAGCCCTTTCCCCTCTCAGTAAAATTATATCAGAACCAGACCATCCCACTATCGACTGGCCAGACCTGATAAAATCAGCAAGATCTTTCTCGGATGTACAAGGAAGCCCGTGCCCTGGGCACTTGGTCGTTTCAAAATAGTGAAACCCGGAAATATCAATATCTCCTTGCGGAACACCACTAAGAAACAACATCGCACCACTCTGCGACACATAAAAAGCATCCCAATCTTCATTATCACCAAAAGGAAAGATCACTGAAAATCTCTTCGGATCAGCCTCTCTTATTACCCTCCCTTGAAAGTATACAGATTTAAGATCCGTGGCATAATCTTGCAACTGCAACTGCTGCCAGTCAACCTTAACAGAGCCACCTTCTCCCCCTAGCACGCGAAAGTCGGGAGAGTGTTTGACTACAAAATACAGGTGATACTCGCTAACGTAATATCTTTCATGACCTCCTATCCAGCATTTCGGAGATAGGAGGTTAGGGATCGCGGCAGTCGCATCCCCGCTACTGGCTGCACATGCCGACTCCGAGTAAGTTTTGACAGTCCTCCAGTACACATTTCCCTTCAGAAGAACATAGTTACCTGAAATAACCTGAAGACCGGAAAAGCAGCTACCCTTCGATCCGTCACCAGTTGTTTCCCGGCAAAATTTTGAAGTCTCTCTAGGCCTTACATCCGAAACATATGAAGTCCTTTCACAGCCGACCAACAAAACAAACAAGAACATAACAATTGAAACTTTCAACTTCACCACAGCACTGTTCCTTCCTTCAAAAAACATTTCCAAATACTCACCATTACCGGGGCGCGTAAGCAGAACGACTGCCGGCCGCGCGAGCAGGGAAGGTCTACGCCTCACCGACATAGCCCCATTTGATGATCCATTCGCGGTCCACCATCTTGTCGGGCAGCGGCCAGATGCGCGGTACGAAGTCCTTGCCCCTGCAGCGGGGCAGGATATCGCCCTGTTTGTAGTAGCGGACTTCCTGGCTCCAGTAACTCTGCGCCACCCAGTAACCCGCCAGCGGACAAGCCTGATCGCTTTCGCAGGTGAGGTCGGAGGCCTGGCGCATGAAGTTCGGCGACTCAGGCAGGGGGCGGCCGGTGGCCGGGTCGAGGTGTTTGTCCTTGGCCAGTTGCTGGATCAGCGCTTCGCTGGGCTTGGGCGGCGGGATATTGGCCTTGCGTTCTTCCAGCCATTGCAGCTTGCCGTCCCAGGGTGGCAGCTTGGCCGGGGGCAGCGGGAGAATGTCGTTGATTTCGGGGACTTTGGGGGAGGCGTAGGAGTAGTCCGCGAGGATGTTGCAAATTTTTTTGTAGCGGTCAGCCCTATCTAAATCTTCTTGCTGGTCCAAGTAGTACAACCTATTGGAGGCCGGTGGATTACGAAAGCCATTACTTAGAAAAGAAGCTGAGTTCTCATCCCCCGCAGCCACTCCGAGTTGGAATGCTTCTAGGGCCTCCCTATATCTCTTGTTGTTCTTGAGATTCACCCCAAGATCACTGGCGGCATCCCCATTTCCCTGCTCCGCTGCACAACGCCGCATTTGGCGAGCGATGTCTGGAGCCATATCACTGGGCGCCAGCTTGTCAGCCACGTAAGTCTGCGCTTCGGGGCTGCCCATATCGGCGGCCTTGCGGTAGTACCGCAGCGCCATGTCTTTGTCCTGCACCAAGCCCAGTGCACCCTGCTGCAAGGCGATGGCGATGAAGGCATAGCCGGCGGCAACCTTGGCGTTGATCAATTCCTCGGTCAGCCGAAGATGTTCTGCAGTGCGTATCTTGAACGTTCCCTGCATGGAGCCGTTCTGCAGGTTGATATTGGCCTTGGCGTGGCCCTGTTCGGCGGCGATGCGGTAGAGCCGTTCGATTTGCACATCCACACCCGGGGCCTCCTTGAGCTGGTTGTTCTTCTGCAGCCAGCGGGCGTAGTGGAACAGCGTGTCGCTGTCCGCCGTGGGCGTAGGGAACTCTTCGTGTTTGCAGGTGAAGGCCAGGTTGGCGCGAATCTGGGGGAGCGGGTCCACGGCGACGGCCGCTTTTGGGGGCGGCAACGCACTGCCGCTGTCGCAAGCGGACAGCAGCACCCAGCCAACCAGCATCCAGTACCTAGGCATCACCGAGCAGTATCCATCTGACGTGTTGTGGGCCGACGGTGACCTTTTTCGGCAGCGGCCACAGGCGGGTTTCGCGTCGCTCCAGCACCAGCGTCGGCAGGGTGTCGCCTTGCCGGAAGCGCTGAAGGGGTTGGCCTTTGACGGTGATCCAGGAGAAGGACACATCCATGGCCTGCCAGTAGCCATCGCGTGGGCAGGCTTCGCCGCTGACGCAGATGGGCGGGACGGGGTATGAAGGGAGGTGGACGAAGTGGGGCGACTCGGGCGTGGGGCGACCGGTGGCCGGGTCGAGGTGTTTGTCCTTGGCCAGTTGCTGGATCAGCGCTTCGCTGGGCTTGGGCGGCGGGATATTGGCCTTGCGTTCCTCCAGCCATTTCAGTTTGCCGTCCCACGGTGGCAACTTGGCCGGGGGCAGCGGTAGAATTTCGTTGATCTCGGGGACTTTGGGCGAGGCGTAGGAATACCGCGCAAGGAAACGCAAAATAGTTTTGTAACGATTAGCCCGTTCGAGATCTTCTTTCTGGTCCAAGTAGTACAGCTCATCGGAAAGAGGCGGATTGCGAAATCCGTTGTTTAGAACGGAAGCTGAGCTCTCATCGCCTGCCGCTACGCCAAGCTGGAATGCCTCCAGAGCTTCTTTAAATCTCTTCTGAATTTGTAGATCAACACCAAGGTCAGTCGCGGCAGCCTCATTTCCCTGCTCCGCGGCACAACGCCGCATCTGGCGAGCAATGTCTGGTGCCATATCACTGGGCGCCAGCTTGTCAGCCACGTAAGTCTGCGCTTCGGGGCTGCCCATATCGGCGGCCTTGCGGTAGTACCGCAGCGCCATGTCTTTGTCCTGCACCAAGCCCAGTGCACCCTGCTGCAAGGCGATAGCGATAAACGCATAACCGGCTCCAATCTTGGCATCGATCAATTCTTCGGTAAGGCGCAGATGTTCGGCAGTGCGCAGTTTGAACACGCCCTGCATTGAACCATTCTGTAGGTTGATATTGGCCTTGGCGTGGCCGTATTCAGCGGCGATGCGGTAGAGCCGTTCGATTTGCACATCCACACCCGGGGCCTCCTTGAGCTGGTTGTTCTTCTGCAACCAGCGGGCGTACTGGAACAGCATGTCGCTGTCCGCCGTGGGCGTGGGGAACTCTTCGTGTTTGCAGGTGAAGGCCAGGTTGGCGCGAATCTGGGGGAGCGGGTCCATGGCAATTTCCTTTTGCGGGGCATTGGCGGTGCCGCCGGAGTCACAAGCAGCGAGCAGAAAGCAGGCGAGCAGAAAGAGTCGGCGCATCAGTCTTTGTTCTTCAGTTCAGTCGGGTCGAAGTAGAACTCGATGATGGGGGCACAGGGCACGCCGTTTTTCTTGTCGTTCTGAAGTCCCTTATTCCTATTGATAACGTCACCCCAAGCGTCAAACGCATCTTCCGGATCATCCTGCGCCCCCCTCCCATTGGTATGCAGACTCCACAATCGCCGGCGCATGGGTTGCGTCACGCCCAGCTCCTCGTGGGCAATATTCATCTCGCTGTCCACCTGCATGCTGCGGGTGTTGATATTGGCCGAGCCGTGGGTGGTGAAGACGTCGTCGATGATCATCAGCTTGGAGTGGATGTACACCGGCATCCAGGCGCCGGGGGGCGAGTCCTTGGCCACCAGGGAGCAGATGTGGATTTTCAGGCCGGGGCGCTCCGCTGGGCGCCTGACCTCGTTGTTCTGGATGGCTTCGATTTCCTGCTGGAGTTCGATGCTGCGTTGGCGCGCCTGCGCGTCGGCCTCGCGTTGGGCATCCCGTGCGCGCTCGCCGAGGTTCGTACCTTGCAGGGCATCGGGCAGCGCTGTTGCCAGTTCGGTGACCTTGCGCCCGAGGCGTTCATGCCAGGCCGGTTCCAGTTCGGCGGCGCGCTGCTTGGCCTGTTCGACACGGCGCAGTTTGGTGACGGTAGGCATGCTGTCTTCACGGCCCAGCCGCTCGAGCATGCGTTGGGTGTTGACGATGCCGTCGCCAACCCCATCCTTGTTGGCATTGGTGACCACGAACAGGTGCAATGGGCCGTGCAGGCCGGGTTCTCGGCCTTTTTGGGTCTGTTTCCCGGTGATGTCGAGAATGACGTCGGCCAGTGCTGGCCAGCGGAAATACTGGTTTTCGATGTAGATGAACTGGGCCGCGTTGTTGACGGCCTGGAGATAGAGCTTCTCGATATCGCGCCGACCTTCCTGGGCCTGGGTGCGCAGGAGTTGAGCCATGAGCAGCGAGTCTTCACGGCCGGGCTGTAATTGGCGCGCGACCATGGTGTCGTTGCGCAAGACAAACAGATCCTCTCCTGTCTCCCGGCGCCAGGCGAAAGCGAAGTTATGGTGCAGGTGGGCCAGTATCGGCCCGGTAACTCGGCTGGAGATGTCCTGGCGGGGTAGCCGCCCGCGTGGGCCTTTGTTGGGTGCGGGCATATCGCTGGCGCGGCCTTTGGCCGAGTGCAGGTCGGTGTCCCAGTATTCGTCGAGCATGTTGTGGCCCATGACGAAGCCAACCGCCAGCTCAGGAATTTCGTAGTCGACCAGGACGGTCTTCTGGTGGTGAGAGGGCGCCCCAGCCAGAGAAGTTATCGTGTTCCTGTCGAGCTCGGGATCGAGGCTGTGCAGGGCCGCTTGATAGGCGATTTCGGTTCGTTCCATCGGGCCGAAGCCACGGCTGATAAAAATCGGACGGGCTTTGTCCCAGACCGTTGCCTCGCCAGCCATGGCAGAGCAATCGCGGAACCACCTGCGTTCATAGGCATATTGTTCGTCCGTGGAGGTTTGCCCTGCGCGCTGCCCGGGACCTACCACTTCCTTGCTGGGTAGGTTGGACTCTCCCACAACAAAGCCTGTCAGGTTGTAGGGCGCCTCCCAGCCCAGAATGCGCACCCGCACTGGGTTGTTCTTGTCTGTTGCCTTGGCTATCAGCAGATCGCCGATACAGGGTGCGCTGCCGTCGCGAATGAAATACATCGAGGGCTGGAAGCCCCAGCAGATGATGTCCACGGATTTCGTCGCCTTGGCGATGGCCTCGTGCACGGCACGGAAGGCTTCTTCTCCGTTGATCAGTGGCTTGTAGCTGGCGGGCCTGGGTCGGTATTCGGTGTCCTGAACGAACCAGGGGGAGTTGCAGGTGACTTCGTTACCATGTTGCAGAGCCAGCGGCGCTACGATTTCACACGATGTCATGACTGGTCTCCTGCGCGCTTGGCTATATCCTTGAGCAATTGGGCGTAGTCGGTGCGATGGTCCGTGTGCTGCGAGGGTGGGCCGATCTCGGGATCGCCGGTTAGCGATGGATGATTGTGCAGCCCCCGATTCGCCAACTCCCCCTGCTCCGGATTGCTGTAATCCTCGGGCACGGGAATGCGGTAGCTGACGCCGTTGGCCAGCTCCAGGCGGTACTGACGGGTGATGACCTGATGGTCGAAGGCGAGGAAGCCGGTCTTGTCCAGTACGCCGCTCTCCAGGGGGGCTCCATCGGCATACAAGGTGTAAGGCATGCCCGCCCAGGTCGATTGCGGGGCGGTGGGGGCGCGTGAAATGCGGACCTTGATGCGCTGGGCGGCATCGAGTTTGGGGTACTGCGGGTGGGTCGCCGGCATGCTCGCAGGCCCCTGGAAATCGAAATGCGCCGACTTGATCAGGTAGTCGCCCTGGGTGCCGGATTCGATGCCGCAGTTGTCCATGCTGATATAGGTACCGGCGGCGTTGAGGACGATCTTTTTCTTCGCGGTGATGTGGATTTCGTCCTCGGTGCTGACGATGTCCATCCCCATGCGGGCGAGGATTTCCATCCGGTCGTTCTGCGCCTGGATCTGCACCGCGCCCTGGTTGGCGAAGAGTTTCATACCGAGCTTGCGCACGAACAGGCTGGCTCCCTCCCCCACGCCGATGAACAGGCGCTTGACCACGCTCATGGCGGCCTCGTTACCGGCGTTGAGCATCAGGTTGCGCTGGGCGGCCAGTTGCAGGTGCTGGCCGCTGGTGAGGGCTATGCCCTGCGGAGCGCTGAGCAGGGCGACGGCGCTTTCGAGTTGGGCGACCTCTTCGCGCATGAAGGCAATTTGCGCCAGATAGTTGGCCGCATCGGCCTGGGACATTTCCGCATCGCTGGAGAGCTTCTGCATCTCGTCGCCAGCCTGTTCCAGACGGGCGATAGCTTCCTGCATGGCCAGTACCTGCCCTTGCGCACCGGGCTGTACGTCGGCGCTGATGAACAGGCCCTTGCCGGCCCGCACTGCGCCCCAGCCATCGCTGCGCAGCTCGAAGCCTTCGCCACGTTTCTGTTTCTGCGCGTCCACCAGGTGCCCGAGGTTGAGCTGGCTCTTGCCGCTGTGCTCGGTGGAAAGCTTGATGTGCTCCTGGCCGCGCGTGTCGTCCAGGCGCAGTTTGTTGTTGGCCGGCGTGCGCAGGACGTTGCGCTTGTAGTTCTGCAGGGTGACGAGGTCGGGATGCCGCGAGTCGTGCATGGCGTGGGCGATGTAGGGGCGGTCGGGGTCGCCGTTTTCGAATTCGACGCGCACTTCGGTGCCCTGGATCAGCGGAAAATGCAGGCCATAGGTGTCGCCGGCATAGGGCCGCGCCAGCCGTAACCACAGGCTCTCGCGCCCGGCCGGCCAGGTATCGCGGTCAAAAAGGAAGTGGCACTTGTAGCGGCCTTCCTTGTCGATGTGGCCATACAGGTCGTTCAGCTCGGGGCTGGTGACACGCGCCGGGAGGCTGCCGGCGATGACGGGTTTGGCTGGCACGTCGGGGCGGAAGCAGACCTGTTCGTCATAGGGAATGGCCTCGAAGTGGACCTCGAAACTGCGGTCGCGGGCGGCGCGGCTGTGCAGGCGGACGATCACTGCACCGGGCGCGAAGGCTTCGTCGATGTCATCGAGCTTCAGCACCCGGCCGGGGAGCAGGACGGGGCTGCTGGTGCTGCCGGTCAGGCGCGTACGGCCGTTGAGGTAGCGCTCGTGGGCGAGGCGCGCGTAGAAGTAGCCGCTTTCGCTCTCCAGGTCTTCATCCTGGGCGTAGGCGTCGCCGAGCGTCTGGTGCGGCTCGCCGTAGTGATAGGCCTCGCCATAGGTGGTCTGCGGCGACTTGAGCAGGTCGATCTGCGCATCCAGCGAGGCGCCGGCATCGCGGTAGTGATAGGCGCGGTTGCTGACTTGCTGCAGCACCAGTTCATCGCGGCTCTGCAGGCCCCACACGGCATCCTGCCCGCTGGACTCCAGCGATGACAGCGCACGCAACGGCAGGGCTGGCGCGGGCAGGTAATGGCGTTGGTCGTCGTGGAACTCCAGCACCTCGATGCGCAGGCGCTCGTCCATGCTGAAGCGGTACCAGATGCCGACCTCGGCGGTGAGGCGCTGGATGAACGCCAGATCGTCCTCGCCGTACTGCATCACCTGTTCGCGTTGCGGGTACTCGCGGGTCAGCTGGAAGAGAAAATCCTGCCCGGCGAAGTTGTTGCGCCGCAACACCTGCTCGACGATCTCCGGCACGCTCTGGTTCTGGTAAATGCGGTACTGGCGGGCGAGCCCCAGCAGCTTCAGGCGCGGTACGAATGTCACTTCGTAGCGCGATTCATCCCGCGAAAGGGCCAGTAGAGCGAAGCGAGTGATGGTGCCGTACAAGGTGCGCAGCGGCGCGGCAATCGGTGGGGTGTAGCCGGGGATGCCGAGCTGCTCGGGCGGGGCGCGCAGGCTGAAACTGGCGTCCTTGAGCAGGAAGGTATTGGCATCGAGATCAAGGTGAGTGCTGGTGAATTCGATGCGGTAGGCGAAAGGCTGGCTGAGGGCTTCGTCACCCTCGAAGGCCAGCACATCAAGCGGCGCGTCAACGTCCCTGACGTTCAGGGTATGGCGGCTGTGATCGAATAAAATCCGTGCTTCCTGAAGCATGCCTGACCTCCTTGCGTGCAATGGGTGCGAGCGCAGGAGACAGGCTGAAAAACCCGATATAGCCGACCTGCTGACTCAGTCGGCCACCATAAGAGCCACCTAATACCTAGAAATATAAGAATGGTCCGGGAGAGCGCCGGAAAGGTCAGGGGAAAGTTCTCCGGGACTACAGACAATTCTTTTCAGTGAGCTCCGAACGGGCTGGCATAGACACAATCCGCCAAAGAAAGTGGCTTTTCCTTCAGTGCAGTGCGGACTCAGGCCTGGGTCTTGACCTGCGCACCATGGAGAAACAACTGCTCCAGCACCTGCGCGGAACTGGAGCTGGCCGCGCGGCCGTAGCGCTCGGCATCGACCATGCCGTAGAGCATGGAGAGGAAGAGTTCGGTGAACACCGCGGCAGTGATGTCGATGCGGAACCTGCCGCTCTGCTGGCCGCGCAGGAAGAAAGCATCCACTGCTTCGGTGTAGTAGCTCCAGCGCTCGGTCGTCGCCTGCATGTCGAGGTTCTCGGCGCGGTACTGGAACAGCAGGAAGTTCAGCATGTCGCGGTGCTTGAGGTGTTCGGCGATCAGTTGGCGCAGTGCTTCCAATGGCTCGGCACGCTGCAGCTCGGCGGCTTCAAGGATCTGCCGGATCACCACATGACCATAGTCCTCGAGCATTTCCATCAACCCGTCACGGGTGCCGCAGAAGCGGTGCAGCGTCGCCTTGCTCACCCCCGCCGATTCCGCCAGCTCCTTCAGCGTCGCCCGAGGGCGGTCGACGATGGCGACGGCCAGCGCCTTGAGCAGACGTTCATCGTGGGCGGAGAGAGTCATTCGGGGGCCTCGTGTCAGGTGACGGATCGTCTCATTGTGCAGAAAAAGGCCTCTCTTTTGAAAGGTCATGACACATTTTATACACCACAGAAGCAAATGAGACTTTATTGACTCATTTTGAATTTGAAAGGATCATACGCACCTTTCCAGGTAGACAGATCCCGGGTGAAACATGGGCAGGTTGCGTGCAGTAGGGACAATCAGTGCGTTGGTGGCAGCATTGGCGCTGGCGGGTTGCGGACAATCCGGCGAGCCGCAGGCCGCCGCGGAGGCGGCGCGCCCGGTGGATGTGGTGGCAGTCGCGACCGAACCCCTCACCCTGACCTCGGAGTTGCCGGGGCGCATCGAGCCGATGCGCGTCGCCGAGGTGCGGGCGCGGGTGGCGGGCATCGTGGTGCAGAAGCGCTTCGAGGAAGGCGCCGACGTCAAGGCCGGCGACCTGCTGTTCCAGATCGACCCGGCGCCGCTCAAGGCTGCCGTGTCCCGCGCCGAAGGCGAACTGGCACGCGCCCAGGCGGCGCAGCAGGAAGCCCAGGCACGGGTGAAGCGCTACGAGCCGCTGGTGAAGATCGAAGCGGTCAGCCAGCAGGACTTCGACACCGCCACCGCCGACCTGCGCAGCGCCCAGGCGTCGGTGCGCTCCGCCCAGGCGGACCTGGAAACCGCGCGCCTGAACCTGGGCTATGCCTCGGTCAAGGCGCCGATCTCCGGGCGTATCGGCCGCGCGTTGGTGACCGAGGGCGCACTGGTCGGCCAGGGTGACGCCACCTTAATGGCGCGCATCCAGCAGCTCGACCCGATCTACGCCGACTTCACCCAGCCGGTGGCCGATGCCCTGCGCCTGCGTGAAGCGCTGAAGAGCGGCAACCTCCCCGCCGGCCAGAGCCAGGCCCTGAGCCTGCGCGTCGAAGGCACTCCGTACGAGCGCCAGGGCGAACTGCTGTTCACCGACATCTCGGTGGACCGCGGCACCGGCCAGGTCTCGCTGCGCGGCAAGTTCGACAACGCCGACGGCCTGCTGCTGCCGGGCATGTACGTGCGCGTCACCGCCCCGCAGGGCACCGACGCCAAGGCCATTCTGGTGCCGCAACGCGCCGTGCAGCGCGCCACCGACGGCACCGCCCACGTGCTGGTGATCGGCGCCGAGAACCGTGTCGAGACGCGCCAGGTACAGACCGGCGCCATGCAGGGCTCGCGCTGGCAGATCAGCCAGGGCCTGGCCAGCGGCGACCAGGTCATCGTCGGCGGCCTCACCGGCCTGCAGCCGGGCGCCAAGGTCGAGGCCCGTCACGCCCCGGAGCAACAGCAGGCGGCACGTCAGTAAGGCGAGCATCGCCGCGAGGAATTCCCCATGTCACTGTTCTTCATCAAGCGCCCCAACTTCGCGTGGGTGGTGGCGCTGTTCATTTCCCTGGCCGGCCTGCTGGCCATCCCGCTGCTGCCGGTGGCCCAGTACCCCAGCGTGGCGCCGCCGCAGATCACCGTCACCGCCACCTACCCCGGCGCCTCGGCGCAGGTGCTGGTGGACTCGGTCACCAGCGTGATCGAGGAGGAGCTCAACGGCGCCAAGGGCCTGCTCTACTTCGAGTCCACCAGCAACTCCAACGGCATGGCCGAAGTGGTGGTCACCTTCCAGCCCGGCACCAATCCCGAGCTGGCCCAGGTGGACGTGCAGAACCGCCTGAAGAAGGCCGAGGCGCGCATGCCCCAGGCCGTGCTCACACAAGGGCTGGAGGTCGAGCAGACCAGTGCCGGCTTCCTGCTGATCTACGCGCTGAACTACAAGGAAGGCTCCCAGCGCACCGATACCACCGCCCTGGGCGACTACGCCGCGCGCAACATCAACAACGAGCTGCGCCGCGTACAAGGCGTCGGCAAGCTGCAGTTCTTCTCCTCCGAAGCCGCCATGCGCGTGTGGATCGACCCGCAGAAGCTGGTCGGCTACGGCCTGTCCATCGATGACGTGGGCAACGCCATTCGCGGGCAGAACGTGCAGGTGCCGGCCGGCAGCTTCGGCGCCTCCCCCGGCAGCACCGAGCAGGAACTGACCGCCACCCTCGCCGTGAAGGGCACCCTGGACGACCCGGCGGAGTTCGGCCGCATCGTCCTGCGCGCCAACCCGGACGGCTCCACCGTGAAGCTGGCCGACGTGGCGCGCCTGGAGGTGGGCAGCGAGAGCTACAACTTCACCGCGCGCCTGGACGGCAAGCCCACCGTGGCCGGCGCCATCCAGCTCTCGCCCGGCGCCAACGCCCTGCAGACCGCCGCGCTGGTCAAGGAACGCCTGGCCGAGCTGTCGGTGAACTTCCCCGACGACGTCGAGTACTCGGTGCCCTACGACACCTCGCGCTTCGTCGACGTGGCCATCGAGAAGGTCATCCACACCCTGCTCGAAGCCATGGTGCTGGTGTTCCTGGTGATGTTCCTGTTCCTGCAGAACGTGCGCTACACGCTGATCCCGGCCATCGTGGTGCCGGTGTGCCTGCTCGGCACGCTGACGGCGATGTACCTGCTGGGCTTCTCGGTGAACATGATGACCATGTTCGGCATGGTGCTGGCCATCGGCATCCTGGTGGACGACGCCATCGTGGTGGTGGAGAACGTCGAGCGGATCATGGCCGAGGAAGGCCTCTCCCCGCCTGCCGCCACGGTCAAGGCGATGGGCCAGGTGTCCGGCGCGATCATCGGCATTACCCTGGTGCTCTCGGCGGTGTTCATGCCGCTGGCGTTCATGGCCGGTTCGGTGGGGGTGATCTACCAGCAGTTCTCCCTGTCGCTGGCGGTGTCGATCCTGTTCTCCGGCTTCCTCGCCCTGACCTTCACCCCGGCGCTGTGCGCCACGCTGCTCAAGCCGATCCCGGCGGGCCACCACGAGAAGCGCGGTTTCTTCGGCGCCTTCAACCGGGGTTTCAACCGCCTGACCGAGCGCTACACCCTGCTCAACACGGCGCTGGTGAAACGCGCCGGGCGCTACATGCTGATCTACGCCGGCATCGTCGCCCTGCTCGGCTACAGCTACCTGCGCCTGCCGGAATCCTTCGTGCCGGTGGAAGACCAGGGCTACATGATCGTCGACATCCAGCTGCCGCCGGGCGCCACCCGTGCGCGCGCGGACGTCACCGGCCAGGAGCTGGAGCAGTTCCTCAAGTCCCGCGAGGCCGTGGCCTCATCCTTCCTGGTGATGGGCTTCAGCTTCTCCGGCATGGGCGAGAACGCCGCGCTGGCCTTCCCGACCCTGAAAGACTGGTCCGTGCGTGACAAGTCGCAGTCAGCCGAAGCGGAAACCGCCGCGGTGAACGAGCGCTTCGCCGGCATCAGCGACGGCGCGATCATGGCCGTGACCCCGCCGCCGATCGATGGCCTGGGCAACTCCGGCGGCTTCTCGCTGCGCCTGCAGGACCGCGCCGGCCTCGGCCGCGAGGCACTGCTGGCAGCCCGTGACCAGTTGCTCGGCCAGGCCAACGGCAACCCGAAGATCCTCTACGCCATGATGGAAGGCCTCGCCGAGGCCCCCCAGCTGCGCCTGGAGATCGACCGCGAGAAGGCGCGCACCCTGGGCGTCAGCTTCGAGTCCATCAGCAGCGCACTGTCCACTGCCTTCGGCTCCTCGGTGATCAACGACTTCGCCAACGCTGGCCGCCAGCAACGCGTGGTGGTACAGGCCGAACAAGGCGACCGGATGACCCCGGAGGCCGTGCTCAAGCTCTACGTGCCCAATACCAGCGGCGAACTGGTGCCGCTGTCCGCCTTCGTCAGCACCCGCTGGGAAGAAGGCCCGGTGCAGCTGGCGCGCTACAACGGCTACCCGTCGATCCGCATTTCCGGCGACGCCGCCTCCGGCGTCAGCACCGGCGAGGCCATGGCTGAAATGCAGCGTCTGGTGAGCGAACTGCCGGCCGGCATCGGCTACGAATGGACCGGCCTTTCCTACCAGGAGAAGGTCGCCAGCGGCCAGGCCAGCCAGCTGTTCGCCCTGGCCATCCTCGTAGTGTTCCTGCTGCTGGTGGCGCTCTACGAGAGCTGGGCGATCCCGCTGTCGGTGATGCTCATCGTGCCCATCGGCGCGCTGGGCGCGGTGCTGGCGGTGACGGTCACCGGGCTGCCCAACGACGTCTACTTCAAGGTCGGCCTGATCACCATCATCGGCCTGGCGGCGAAGAACGCGATCCTCATCGTCGAGTTCGCCAAGGAGCTCTGGGAACAGGGCCACAGCCTGCGCGACGCCGCGATCCAGGCCGCGCGCCTGCGTTTCCGCCCGATCATCATGACCTCCATGGCCTTCATCCTCGGCGTGGTGCCACTGGTGGTCGCCAGCGGCGCCGGCGCCGCCAGCCAGCGTGCCATCGGCACCGGGGTGATCGGCGGGATGCTCAGCGCCACCCTGCTGGGGGTGATCTTCGTGCCCATCTGCTTCGTCTGGCTGCTGTCACTGCTGCGGCGCCAGCCCAAACCTGCGCAACAAGCTTCGGAGGTCGCGCAATGAGCGCCCTGCATAAACCCGCCTGCGCCTTGCTGCTGGCGTTGACCCTGGCCGGCTGCTCGATGGCGCCTACCTACGAACGCCCCGAAGCGCCAGTGGCGCCGAGCTGGAGCGGCCCCGCCGCCCAGCCCGGCACGGCGGCCAGCAACCTGGACTGGCAGACCTTCATCGTCGACAGCGAACTGCGCAATCTGGTGGGCGTCGCCCTGGACAACAACCGCTCGCTGCGCCAGACCCTGCTGGACATCGAACAGGCCCGCGCGCAGTACCGCATCCAGCGCGCCGACCGCGTGCCGGGGCTGAACGCCGCGGCCAACGGCAATCGCCAGCGGCTGCCGGGCGATCTGTCCAACACCGGCAGCTCGGCGGTCAGCAGCAGCTACCAGGTCGGCCTGGCGCTGCCCGAGTACGAGCTGGACCTGTTCGGCCGGGTGAAGAGCCTGACCGACGCCGCGCTGGAGCAATACCTCTCCACCGAGGAAGCCGCCCGCAGTGCGCGCATCGCGCTGATCGCCGAGGTCAGCCAGGCCTATCTCACCTACGACGGTGCGCAGCGCCGCCTGCAGCTGACCGAGCAGACCCTGGCCAGCCGCGAGGATTCGCTCAGCCTGATCGGCCAGCGGCGCACCGCCGGCGCGGCGACGGCGCTGGACTATCAGGAAGCGCTCGGACTGGTGGAACAGTCCCGCGCCGAACTGGAAAGCAACGCCCGGCAGAAGCAGCAGGCGCTCAATGCCCTGGTGCTGCTGCTCGGCACATCCGATGCGGCCAGGCGCATCCCGCAGGTGCCGCAGGACAAGCCGATGCTGATCCAGGACATCGCGCCCGGCACCCCGTCGGAGCTGATCGAGCGGCGCCCGGACATCCTCGCCGCCGAGCACGTGCTCAAGGCGCGCAACGCCGACATCGGCGCGGCCCGCGCGGCGTTCTTCCCGCGTATCAGCCTGACCGGCAGCTTCGGTACCTCCAGTGCGGAAATGTCCGGGTTGTTCGACGGCGGCTCGCGTTCGTGGAGTTTCGTGCCGACCCTGTCGCTGCCGATCTTCGACGCGGGGCGCAACAGCGCCAACCTCGACCTGGCCAAGGTGCGCAAGGACTCGGCGGTGGCCGCCTACGAAGGCACCATCCAGACGGCATTCCGGGAAGTGGCCGACGCGCTCGCGGCGACCGACACTCTGCGCCGCGAGGAAGCGGCGCGCCGCGCCCTGGCCAACACCACCAACGAGACGCTGAAGCTGGCCAAGGCGCGCTACGAAGGCGGCGTCGACAGCCACCTGCGCTACCTCGACGCGCAGCGCAGCAACTTCGTCAACGAGTCGGCCTACATCGAGACCAGCACCCAGCGGCAGATCGCGCTGGTGGACCTGTTCCGCGCCCTCGGCGGCGGCTGGAATGGGGAGGCGGCGGCGCAGCATTGATGCACAGTTCCCCTGCCAATGGAGGGCGATCGCGGACGGAACTCTCTCCTACGTGACCCATTCACCCTGTAGGAGCGCGCCATGCGCGCGAATCGCGGGCATGGCCCGCTCCTACAGGGTGATCCTCCGGCAAGGCCGGCGCATGACGGACCGCTATTTCGCAGACTGATCAGCCGCCGAACACCGGCCGGAAGAAACTCCGCTCGTAGCTGAGGATGCAGCGGGTTTCTTCCGCATAACGGAACGCGGCCTGGCATTCGGCATCGTCCATCGACTGCTGCCGGTAGCGTTCGTAGTCGGCCAGGCTGGGGAAGGTGAACATCGCCAGGGCAATATTGTTCGCGCCCTCGGAGGGCAGGAAGTAGCCGTGGTGCTGGCCGCCGAAGCGTTCCACCAGCGGGATCCACAACCGGCCGTAGTGTTCGAATTCCTTGAGCTTGTACGGGTCCAGCACGTAGCGCAGGTAACAGGTGACCATCTTGCCAACTCTCTTCCGGTGAAAGGGAGCGGCCACTGTACCTAGTTCTCGCGGGAACGCCTAAACGGCCTCCCCGGCATATGGCTCTTCGTAGGAGCGAGCTTGCTCGCGAACAGACCTCCCGGCGACCTCGTAGTCAAGCGGTTCGCGAGCAAGCTCGCTCCTACAGGTCACAGCCCACCTGCGACATGTCAGCCCGTATCGTTTGCCAGCCCGTTAGACTGGACGCACCTCCATAATCACCAGGGGCACGATGCTCCTTTCCACGGGCGCCGGCGCAAGGCCGGCGCGGAGCACAACGGCATGTACTTCGACATCATCCTCGACCTCTTCGCAGCGCTCTGCTTCGGCGCGCTGATCGGCATGGAGCGCCAGTGGCGCCAGCGCTTCACCGGGGTCGCCACCCACGGGCTGGTCTCCCTCGGCGCCGCTACCTTCGCCACCCTGCCCTTCCTCATGGGCGCGGAGGACCAGGTGGTGCGCATGTCCGCCCAGGTGGTCACCGGCATCGGCTTCCTCGGCGCCGGCGTGATCATGCGCGATGGCCTCAGCGTGCGCGGCCTGAGTACCGCGGCGACGGTCTGGTGCACCGGCGCGGTGGGCGTGCTGGCGGGCAGCGGCTTCCTCGCGGCGGCTCTGGTCGCAACTCTTCTGATCGTGCTGTGCAACCTGACGCTGCCCTCGGTGACACGCTGGATCCAGCGTCACGCGCCGATAGAACCGAGCAGCGAGCGCTACTACACGGTCGAGGCCGTCACCGAGGCCCACCAGGAGGCGCTGGTGCGCTCCACCCTGCTGCGCCGCCTGAGCGCCAACGGCCTGGCCCTGCAAAGCCTGGAAAGCCACGCGCGCAAGACCGGCGGCGAAGTGGAAGTGGCCGCGCTGGTATTGGCCCCCAGCGACAAGGACAGCCTGCTGGAAGCCCTGGTCGGCGAGCTGGCACTGGCGCCCTATGTGTCAGCGGCGAGCTGGTCGGTCAGCGACGGCCCGCAGTGAGCCGTCCACTACGCAAAAAGGGAGCCTGTCGGCTCCCTTTTTCATGCTCGCGCGGTCAGGCGAAGACGAAGTACTTGCGCACCGTCTCCACCACTTCCCAGGTGCCCTTCATGCCCGGCTCGATGACGAAGACATCGCCGGCGCGCAAATGGATCGGCTGCTCGCCCTCGGGAGTGATGACGCAATAGCCGTCGAGGAAATGGCAGTACTCCCACTTCTCGTAGTTCACCTGGAACTTGCCGGGGGTGCAGATCCAGGTGCCCATGATCTTGCTGCCGTCCGCCGACAGGTAGGCGTTGAGGTTGACGGTGTGCGGGTCGCCGCCGATGCGCTGCCACTTGGTGGCGTCCAGCACTGGCGTCGGGCAGGTGTCGCGCAGGACGGTGATGAAGTCGGACATGTCAGCTCCAGATCGTTTCGGTGAGGGTTCGCCACCCTAGGCATCGACCGCCCGCAGCGATTGCCTGGTTCCGACATCGGCTTGCCTGCCAGCGCTGCCCCGCCGCTGCCTGACAGATTTGTCATCCGCCGCTCACCGCGCCGTTATCCGTGCTCCCACACGATGCCCGTGGCCCTCGCCACGCCTGGGCGAAAACAACAACAGCAGGCGGTAACCGACCATCCTGCCCTTGGGAGCACATCCATGCATCACACGTATCGACAGTACCGACGCAAATTCCCGCTGGCGGCTTCGCTGCTGGCACTGGGGGTCGCTTCGCCGACCGCCTTCGCCGAGGCGACAACCGAAGGGAAGCCAGAAGGTTTCATCGAAGGCGCCAGCCTGGAAATCCTCAACCGCAACCTCTACTTCAACCGCGACGCCCGCCATGGCCAGTCCGTACCGCCGCGCGGCAACGGCTACTCGGAAGTCTGGGCGCACGGGATCATCGGCAAGTTCGAATCCGGCTTCACCCAGGGCACGCTCGGCGTCGGTGTTGACGCCTTCGCCATGCTCGGCTTCCAGCTCGACACCGGCGACGGCCGCAACGGCGCCGGCAGCTCGGTGGACGTGCTGCCCACCGACAACAACGGCCGCACCGAGAGCGACTACGCCAAGGCCGGCGGCGCCGCCAAGGTGCGCCTGTGGGACACGGTGCTGAAGGCCGGCGACGTGTTCCCGGAGACCCCCGTGGTGCACTACGGCGACTCGCGCCTGCTGCCCGAATCCTTCCGCGGCTTCACCCTGCAGAACACCAGCCTCGAAGGCCTGACCCTGCAGGGTGGCCGCCTGCACGCCATGAGCCAGCCGCAATCGCGGCAGATGGACGACGGCTTCGCCACCTTCTACGCCGGCCCGGTGGATTCGGCCTGGCTCGCGTACGGCGGCGGCGACTACGCCATCAACGACCACGCCAGCGTCAGCCTCTACAGCAGCCGCCTGAAGGACGCCTGGAACCAGTACTACTTCGGCACCGCGCTGAATTTCCCGCTCAGCGAGGCGGTGGAGCTGTTCGGCGGCTTCAACTACTACAAGTCGCAGGACGAGGGCCGCGAGCTGCTCGGCGAGTTCAACACCAACATCTGGAGCGCCAGCGCCGGCGTGCACTTCGGCGCCCACCGCATCGCCGTCAGCCACCAGCGCAACAACGGCAACAACGACTTCGACTACCTGCGCCAGGCCGACTCGATCTACCTCGACAACTCCATCCAGTACAGCGACTTCAACTCGCCGAAGGAGCGCTCCTGGATGGTCCGCTACGACCTCGACATGGCCACCTACGGCGTGCCCGGCCTGAGCTTCATGACCCGCTACGCACGCGGTACCGACGCCGACTACTCCAATGCCAACGCCGTGTACATGCGCCGCGACGACAACGGCGACCCGCTGACCGACCAGAAGCGCTGGGAGCGCGACATCGAGGCCAAGTACGTGTTCCAGGAAGGCCAGCTCAAGGACCTGTCGCTGCGCGTACGCCAGGCAACGACCCGCGCCACCGCCTTCGAATCGGACCTGGACGAAGTGCGGCTGATCATCGAATACCCGCTGGCCGTGCTGTAAGGCCGGCGCCTGGCAGGCGGATGACGGAATTGTCAGCTACGCCTCAGCCTGCCGTTAGGCGCCCCTGGGTATAACGGAAGGCATCACCGCCCCCCAAGGCCTCTGGTGATGATTTCCCCCGCAAGACTGCTCCACTTCCTGGCGCTCCACGTGCCCCTTTGGAGGAAGAGGAACCCTCGGCGCCCGATTGGGCGCCTTTTTTTCCCCGCGACAAACCGGCAACCGGCTCCGCCTTTCAACGCGGCAGAAGGCGCGCCCGGATCAGAACAGCAGGCCCTTGTAGTGCCCTTCGTTGTAGATGGCATCGGCGAGCCCCTGCGCACTTGCGTCGTTCCACTGGATTCCCATGACCCACGGATCGTTGTAGGGCCAGAACCGCAACTGCGACTTGTAAACCACGCGCTTGAGCGTCACATCGACAGCAGCGATGCGGTACTGACCTTCGACGTAGAAGTTCGACATGCCCATTACCTTTCCGCCGCTGGGGGTAATGACCAGCACCAATTGCGCACCGAACTCCTTGGCCTTGGCCAGGTGGGAATCCGGATCAAGCTCAAGACCGTTGGAGTTCGCGTACTTGACCTGGTATCCGGCCCATTCGAGCTTGCGGGTCAGGCTCTTCTCCAGCAGCGTGTTGAACTCCGGCTGGGTACTACCCACCAGCGACATGACATAGATGCTCTTTGACGCCGAGGTGTATCCCTCCGCGATATTGGACTTGGAAACAGCGGTCGGCTGGTTGACGCAGCCCCCGATCGCGGACAGCGTGACCAGCAGGAGCAATCCCCCGAAAATCTTCTTGAGCATGAACGGCAAACCTTCTCGTTGTTGTTGGTTCGACAGCAGAGGGCGCCCCGGCGCCCGGCGGTCACGTTGCGCTATTGGCGCGAATGACTTTGTTGGCGTCGTAGGACGTGCGGTACAGCACGTAGAGCGCGAGGATCGGAACCAGCGCGATGACGGTCCTGAAGAGCGCATAGCCCACCGAGGAAAGCCGCTTGTTGAGCAGGAAGATGAACACCAGCATGGCGAGCCAGAAGAGCGGCACGAGGAAAAACACGGCAAGCAACAACAGCGGTACGCCGCCGGCCATCTGAAAGATCAGCGACGGCACGAAACTGGCGAGAAAGGCCGCGTAGAACGAATACTGCATGCGCTTCTTGAGTTTCAGAATCTCGGCAGTGGACTCCGTTACGACCAACTTGGCGGCAGGGGGCGCATATACATCACGGATATCGATCTCTGCGATATCCCCGATCTCGATATTCTGGTCTCTCATCCAGGCATCCTTGGCAGCATTCAACTGATGGGTGATTCAGGAGCGGGCTGACGCGCAGGGCAGCCTGTCGGACCCAATCCCAGGCAACCGCCCACGCGAAAAGCCAGGCTTCCTGAAGCCTGTATCCGATTTCTTACAGGGGGTGGCATGGTGCCACTTGGTTTGGACGGCGCAAGTGACCCTTGCGCCAATCTGGGCGACAGTTCTACCGCCTTACGGACACCACAACGCGAACGCCCAACCACGTAGGCCGGATAACCTTCGAGGTTATCCGCCGCTTCAGCGTGATCACCGGCTCGCTCCAGGCACCGCTGAAGACTTCGGGCCAACCGGCGTATGACCGTGAACGTCATACGCTCTATGGGCACCTGGAACTCCCCGCTCAGGAGTCCTCGTCGCGCCGATGCATCCACCGATACAACGCCGGCAGCACCAGCAGCGTCAGCGTGGTCGAGGACAGGATGCCGCCGATCACCACCGTCGCCAGTGGCCGCTGCACCTCTGCGCCGGTACCGGTGGCCAGGGCCATGGGCACGAAGCCCAGGGACGCCACCAGCGCGGTCATCAGTACCGGGCGCAGGCGGGTCAGCGCGCCCTCGCGGATCGCCGCGTCGAGGCCACGCCCCTCCTCCCGCAGGCTGCGGATGAAGGAGATCATCACCAGGCCGTTGAGCACCGCCACGCCGGACAGCGCGATGAAACCGACGCCCGCGGAGATGGACAGCGGAATATCCCGCAGCCACAGCGCGACCACGCCGCCGGTGAGGGCGAAGGGAATCCCGGTGAACACCACCAACCCGTCGCGGACGTTGTTGAACATCATCAGCAGCAGGGTGAACACCAGCAGCAGCGCCACCGGCACCACGATCTGCAAGCGTTGCGCCGCCGACTGCAGTTGCTCGAACTGGCCGCCCCAGGTCGTCCAGTAACCGGCCTGCAACTTCACCTGCTGCTCGATCTTGCCGCTGGCCTCGGCGACGAACGAGCCGATATCCCGCCCGCGCACGTTGGCGCTGACGACCACCAGGCGCTTGCCGTTCTCGCGGCTGACCTGGTTCGGCCCCTGCACCAGTTCCAGGCGTGCCACTTCGCCCAGGGTGATGAAGCCGATGCGCGAGTCCGTGGCGTTGGCCGGGGCCGGCACCGGGATGAGCATGCGCGACAGGGCATCGATATCGCTGCGCAGGTTTTCCGGCAGGCGCACGATCAGGTCGAAGCGGCGGTCGCCCTCGAACAGCGTGCCCGCCTCGCGGCCACCGATGGCCACGGCGACGTTGTCCTGGATGTCACCGACATTCAGCCCGTAGCGCGCTGCGCGCTGGCGGTCGATGTTGACGGTGAGGACCGGCAGGCCGCTGGTCTGCTCGACTTTCACCTCGGACGAACCCTGCACCTGGCGCAATACGCCGGCAATCTGCTCGGCAGTCTGGTTCAGCACGTCCATGTCGTCGCCGAAAACCTTCACCGCCACGTCGCTGCGTACTCCGGAAATCAGCTCGTTGAAGCGCAGCTGGATGGGCTGAGACAGTTCATAGGCGCTGCCCGGCACGCCGTTGGCGGCTTCCTGGATTTCCGCCTCCAGTTGCGCGCGGCTCTTCTTCGGGTCGGGCCACTGCTCCTTGGGCTTGAGCATCACGTAGGCGTCGGAGATGTTCGGCGGCATCGGGTCGGAGGCGATCTCGGCGGTGCCGGTGCGGCTGAACATGCGCTGCACTTCGGGCACCTTGTCGAGCACCTGGCGCTCGAGCTTTTCCTGCATGGCCACCGATTGCGACAGGCTGGTCCCTGGCGTGCGCAGCGCTTGCAGGGCGAAGTCGCCCTCGCCCAGGCTGGGCACGAACTCGCTGCCCATGCCCCTGGCCAGCAGCCCCGAGAGCAGCACCAGCACGGCAGCGCCGGCGAACACCAGCGCGCGGCGCGCCATCACCCAGTCCAGCACCGGCTCGTAGGCGCGGCGCGCACTGCGCATCAGCAGGTTTTCCTCTTCCTTGACCTTGCCGGTGATGAACAGCGCGATGGCCGCCGGCACGAAGGTCACCGAGAGGATCATCGCACCCAGCAGCGCCAGCACCACGGTGAAGGCCATGGGGTGGAACATTTTGCCCTCGACGCCGGTGAGGGCGAAGATCGGCAGGTACACCACCATGATGATCAGTTGCCCGTAGATCAGCGCGCGGCGCGCTTCCTTCGACGCGGCGAAGACTTCGTGCAGGCGCTCGCTGCGGGTCAGCAGGCGGCCGTGGTGCTGCTGCGCATGGGCCAGGCGGCGGATGGCATTTTCGACTATCACCACGGCGCCGTCGACGATGATGCCGAAGTCCAGCGCGCCGAGGCTCATCAGGTTGGCGCTGATGCGGTTGCTGAACATGCCGGTGAAGGTGAACAACATGGCCAGCGGAATCACCATGGCGGTGATCAGCGCCGCGCGGATATTGCCCAGGAACAGGAAGAGTACCGCCACCACCAGGATCGCCCCCTCGGTGAGGTTGCGCTTGACCGTGGCGATGGCCTTGTCCACCAGTTGCGTGCGGTCGTAGACGGTCACCGCCCTGACCCCGGCCGGCAGCGTGCGGTTGATCTCGTCCAGCTTCGCCGCGGCGGCCTTGGCGACGGTGCGGCTGTTCTCGCCGATCAGCATGAACACCGTGCCGAGCACCACTTCGCGGCCATCCTCGGTGGCGGCTCCGGTGCGCAGCTCGCGGCCGAGATCGACCTCGGCGACACTGCGCAGGCGGATCGGCGTGCCGTCGACATTGGCCACCACGATGTTGGCGATGTCCTCCAGGCTGCCCACCTGCCCCGGCGCGCGCACCAGCAGCTGCTCGCCGTTGCGTTCGATGTAGCCGGCGCCGACGTTGGCGTTGTTGCGCTCCAGCGCGGCGATCACGTCCGCCAGGGTCAGCCGGTAGGCCGCCAGCCGGCGGGTATCCGGGGCAACCTGGAACTGCTTGGCGAAGCCGCCGATGGTGTTCACCTCGGCCACGCCCGGCACGTTGCGCAATTGCGGCTTGATCACCCAGTCCTGGATCACCCGCAGGTCGGTCGGCGTGTACTCGCTGCCATCCTCCTTGCGCGCGCCCGGCTCGGCCTCGATGGTCCACAGGAAGATTTCCCCGAGGCCGGTGGAGATCGGCCCCATGGCCGATTCGACGCCCTCGGGCAGCTGCTCGCGAGCCTGCTGCAGGCGTTCGTTGACCAGCTGGCGGGCGAAGAACAGGTCAGTGCCGTCCTTGAAGATCACCGTCACCTGGGACAGCCCCGAGCGCGAGATCGAGCGCGTCTGCTGCAGGCCCGGCAGCCCCGCCATGGCGGTCTCCACCGGGTAGGTGACGCGCTGCTCGGTCTCCAGCGGGGTGAAGCCCGGCGCCGAGGTGTTCACCTGCACCTGCACGTTGGTGATGTCGGGTACCGCGTCGATGGGCAGTTTCTGGTAGCTGGCGATACCCAGGCCGGCCATGCCGAGAACGGCGAGCAGCACGAGATAGCGTTGCTCGATGGCGAAACGAATGATGCGTTCGAACATGCTTTCGCTCCGTCAGTGCGCGTGGGACGCCGAGCCCTTGCCCAGCTCCGACTTGAGAATGAAGCTGCCTTCGGTCGCCACCTGGTCACCGGCGACCAGGCCGGCCAGCACCTCGACCTGCCCGGCGCTGCGCGCGCCGAGATCGACCGGGCGCGGGTCGAAACCTTCGGCGCTGCGCACGAAGACGCTGGGCTTGCCCTCCACCTCCTGGATCGCCTGTTCCGGCACCGCGACCGGCACCTGGCGCGCACGGCTGCTCACCCGCACGTTGACGAACAGGCCAGGGCGCCACGCGCCATCGGGATTGGCCAGGGTGACGCGGGCCACCGCGCTGCGGGTCTGCTCGCCGAGCAGGTTGCCGACATAGCTGACGCGGCCGTCGACCTGCATCCCGAGGTCCGCCGCTTCCACCCGCGCCGGCTTGCCCACCTGCACCCGCGACAGGTCCTGCGGCGCCACGCTGAAGCTGGCCCAGACCCGCGACAGGTCGGACAGCGTGAAGGCCGCCGTGGTCTCGCTGACCACCTCGCCGGGCACCAGGTGCTTCTCTACCACCACGCCGTCGAAAGGCGCGCGCAGCTCATAGCGATTACCCCCGGCGCTGGCCGACACACCGCTCAGCGCGTTGGTCTTCTGCTGTGCGTTGGCCAGGGCGATGCGCGCTTCCTCCAGGTCCTGGCGCGCCTGCAGGTAGTCCTGCTCGGCGGAAATCTTCTCCTGCCACAGCTCGCGCTCGCGTTCGAAGGTCTTGCTCGCCAGGCTCGCCCGGCGCTGGGCGGCGGCCAGTTCGCTGCGCAGTTCGGAGACTTGCTGGCTGGCGATCACCGCCAGTAGCTCACCCTTCTTCACGCTCTGCCCGAGGTCGACCTTCACCGACTCCACCACACCCGGCGTGCGTGGTACGACGTGGGCGGTGCGGTCCTGGTCGAAGCCGATCTCGCCCGGCAGGCTGAACGCTTCGTCCAGCCCCTTCGGCCCGGCGGTGGCCAGTTGGATGCCGGCCGCCTCGATCTGCGCCGGGCTCAGGTGCAGGCCTTGCTCTTCGGTTTCGGTTTCCTTGGCGGCGTGATGCTCAGTGTCGGCATGGCTGGCCGCTTCGGCATGGCGGGTCGGCGTCGCGCTGTTGTGGTGCTCGCCGTCCGCATGGGTCGCGTCGTCGAGGTGGCCGCCGCCGGCTTGCTCGCTGCCCATCCAGGCGTAGGCGCTGACGCCCAGCGCGGAGGCCAGCAGAACGGCAGCGGCGAGAGGGGTTTTCTTGATCATGGAAGCTCCAGGAAAGGTCCGGTGGTGCCGCGCCGTGACGCAGGCACCGCAGGGTGATGGAGGGTGCTGAAGAGGTCGTGGACGCACCAGTGCACCGGCAGGCTCACGGTCGGCGCGGCGGAGGACGGCGTCAGGCTCGCGAGCAGCAGGCCGAGCCAGGCGCGGCGGCGCTTAGCGGGCCGCGCCAACATCGCCGTAGATCCTTTCGATCCGCCCCCAGGCGTCGCTGACCTGGGCCAGCGCGCGCAGGTACTGGTCGCGGGCGGTAATCAGGGTGCGCTGGGCGTCGAGCACTTCGAGGAAGCCGAACTTGCCCATCTCGAAGCCGCGCGTGGCACTTTCCACGGCCGTCTGGGCGCTGGGCAGGATGGTCTGGCGGAAGGTATTCACCTCGCCCTGGGCGGTGCTCCACTGCTGCAGCGCCTGCTGGGTTTCCTGGCGCAGGCGCAGCTCGGTGGCATTGCGCAGGTCGCGGGCCTGATCGGCGCGGCGCGATTCGGCGAGGATGTTGCCCTGGTTGCGGTCGAACAGCGGCAACGGCAGGCTGAAACCGATCACCGCGATGCGGTCGCGGTTGCCGGCGTCGATGGCCTCCTGGGTGCCCAGGCTGACGTCGAGGTCGGGAATGCGCTGGGTCTTTGCCAGCCGCAACGCGGCCTCGCCCTGCTCGATGAGGGTCTGTGCCAGACGCATTTCCGCGCTGTCGGCCAGGCGATCGAGCAGTTGATTGCTGCCGGGCAGGCTGGGCAAGGGTTCGACGCTGTCGCTGCGCACGCCGCTGAAATCCGGCAGCGCCAACCCCATCAGCGCGGCCAGCGCCTGGTTGGCGTCGGCTCGCTCGCGGCGGGCGCGGTCCTGCTCCAGGCGCACCTCGGCCAGTTGTACCTGCGCGCGGTTGGCTTCCAGCGGCGCTGCCTTGCCGGCGCGCACGCGTCCCTCGGCCGCAGTCACGCCGCGTTGCGCCAATTCCACCGACTGCTGCGCAAGGCGCTCCCGTTCCTGGGCGCGCAAGGACGTGTAGAAAGCCGCGATCACTTCGCCACGCAACTGGTTGCGCCGCGCCTGCAGGCTCAGTGCCGCAACAGCCTGGCCGCGCTCGGCCAGCTCCACCCGCGCGCCGCGCTTGCCGCCCAGCTCCAGCGGCTGGCTGATGCCGATTGTGGCGGTGCGATTGCGCGAGTCGGTGCCCTCCTGCTCCCAGGACAGCGTCGGGTTGCGCAACAGGCCGGCCTGTTCGCGCAATCCCTGGGCGATGCCGATTTCCCGGCCGCTGGCAGCCAGCTCGGGGTTGCCGCTGGCGGCGGCCTGCAGCGCATCCTCCATGCCGATCTCACGGGCCTGCGCCCAGGTTGGCAACTGCCAGAGCAGCAGCGCCAGCAGCGTTGCCCTGGCGGCGAATGCAGAACGTCTTGAAAACACGGCGGACCTCGCACGGTGGAGTCAACTTCGACGGCATCCCGTCATTTCCACCGGCGAATCTAGAAGTTCCTCTCTAGCGACAAGGTGACTGGATAATTACAAACATGTAATTGGCCATCCGCCGACTTCCCGTTGTATGTATTTAAAAAGGCACCGCGCCTCTTCCGGGTAACTTCAGGAAACAATTCGCCTCACTCCGAACAAACTGATGTTCTTCTGAAATCCCTTGCAGACCAACAACCTACAGAACTTTCATTGCTCCACCCCCAGTCAGAAATGCGACATCGCCACGGTTGACCCTGAAGTCGCTACTGCTTCTAGACTGCGCGCCTTTCTCGTTGGCGGCATGAACTTCCCTGCGCCTGCGGCACCCCTCTTCACGTCATTACCGGGTAACTATCCATGAAAATCCTGCTCATCGAGGACGACCACAAGACGGCCGATTATCTGCAACAGGGGCTGAGCGAAAGCGGCTATGTCGTCGACCGCGCCGACAACGGCGTCGACGGCCTGCACCTGGCCCGGCAGTGCGCCTACGACCTGGTCATCCTCGATGTGAACCTGCCGCAGATGGACGGCTGGGACGTGCTCGCCAGCCTGCGCCAGCACAGCGACATCCGCGTGATGATGCTCACCGCCCGCGGCCGCCTCACCGAGCGGGTGAAAGGCTTCGACCTGGGTGCCGACGACTACCTGCTCAAGCCCTTCGAATTCCCCGAACTGCTGGCCCGCGTGCGCTCGCTGATGCGCCGCAGCGAACGCATCGACCAGCCGCAAGTGCTGGAGATCGGCGGGCTGGAACTGGACCCCGGCCGCCATCGCGCCTACCGCGACAGCCAGCGCATCGACCTGACCAGCAAGGAGTTCGCCCTGCTGCACCTGCTGATGAGCCGCAGCGGCGAAGTGCTGTCGCGCACGCAGATCATCTCGCTGGTCTGGGACATGAACTTCGACTGCGACACCAACGTGGTGGAAGTCACCATTCGCCGTTTGCGCGCCAAGATCGACGATCCCTTCGCCGAAAAGCTGATCCACACCCTGCGCGGGGTCGGCTACGTGCTGGAGTCCCGCGCATGAAACCGGCCAGCCTGTCGCTGCGCATCGGCCTGTGGGTCGGCCTGCTGGGTTCGGTGCTGATGGCCTTGCTGCTTACCCTCGCCTACCTCGCCCTCGATCATCAGCTGGACCAGCGCGCCCACCGCGAACTGGAGGACAAGCTCGGCCAGCTGCGCCACGCACTGGAGGCCGACCCCGGCCTCGCCGCCCTGCCGCTGCGCGGCCATGCCCTGCAGGACCAGTTGATGGGACACGATAATCTCAGCGCCGCGCTGCTCGATGAGCAACGCGGACGGCCGGCGCAATTCAGCAGCGGCCCGAATACCGATCTGCCGAAACTCGACGAGTTCGCCGGCAGCGGCCGTGCCTTCGGCTGGACCTCGGCGGACGGCCGCCGACTGCTCACCGAGCGCAGCCTGATCCGCCTGCGCGACGGCAATACCTTGCGAGTATTCCTGACCCTGGATCGGCGTGACGACGACGCCCTGCTCGGCGCCTTCCTGCGCTCGGCCTGGCTGGCCGTGCCAGCGCTGCTGCTGCTGATCGCCCTCGGCGCGCGCCTGGTGGCCAAGCGCGGCCTGCAACCCTTGCGGCAGTTCGGCCAGGTGGCCTCGCTGATCACCACCCAGGATCTCAGTCACCGCATTCCCGTGCAGGACCTGCCACGGGAACTGGGCAAGGCCGCGCGGGCGCTGAACCTGATGTTGCACCGGCTGGATGGCGGCGTGCAGCAGCTCACGCAGTTCTCCGACGACATCGCCCACGAGCTGCGCTCGCCCATCGGCAACCTGCTGGGCAAGGCTCAGGTTACGCTGTCGCGGCCACGGCAAAAGGAAGAGTACGAAGCGGTGCTGGCGGCGAGTACCGAGGAGCTGGAACGGGTTGGCCGGATCGTCAGCGACATGTTGTTCCTTGCCCAGGTCAGCCATCCGCGCGCGCTGTTGCCGCAGGAGCCAGTGCGGCTGGAAGAGGAAGCGGCGAAGGTCGCCGAGCTGTTCGATTTCAGCGCCGAGGAGAAGTCTCTGCGCATCGTCATCGAAGGTCGCGGGCTGGTGGTGGGCGACCGGCTGATGATCCAGCGCGCCATTTCCAACCTGTTGTCCAACGCCATCCGCCACACGCCCGAGGGCGAGAGCATCAGCGTGCAGGTGCGGGACGATGGCGAAGCCGTGACGCTACAGGTGCAGAACCCCGGCGCAGGCATTGCCGCCGAGCACCTGGAGCACCTGTTCGAGCGCTTCTACCGGGTGGACAAGGGCCGCTCGCGGGCACAGGGCGGCACCGGCCTGGGGCTGGCCATCGTGCGTTCGATCATGGAGCTGCACCTGGGCCTGGCCAGCGCACAGAGTTCGGAGGAAGGGCCGACGCGCTTCCTCCTGACGTTTCCTTCGCCAGCCGACTGAACTGAATCATCGGGTGGCGCGGCAGGCGACGCGTTCGGTGCGGTACTCGATGGCCTGCTCGTCACCGAAGGAGTCCTTGTAGCGCAGCTGCACCGGCACCACACCGCAGTCGGTGCTCATCGGCGTCACCGCCACGACTTCGGCGATGTCCAGGTTCATCCCGTAGGTGTACTGCTTCGCCTCGGCGATCTGCGTCGGCGAGGGTGCGTTCTGGTAAGCCTGCATGACCTGCTGGCGGGCCTGTTCCATGCGGGCGAAAGTGATATCGCCGCCACCGTCGGCCAGGGCCAGGGAGGAAGTGCCGAGCAGCGTAGCGGTCAGGAAGATGCGGGAGAGTTTCATGGCAGTCACCTCAGGGGGGTTGAAAGTGATTCCACCTTAAAAGGCCGCCGCTAACGGGAAGCTGAGGCAAGGATGACGATTCGGTTATCCGGCGCACGGGCTGCCCAGGCAGTGCAGGCATTTTCCCACCACTCATCCGTGCAATTTCCTACCGGTGAACTCTCGGCGTCCGTCGACTGTCTGTGTGCTGTCGGCCCCCCGGGTGGGTTTCCTGGCCATTGGCCACCCGGCTAGTTCTCAATAAGTTGCCCGGCCGACGTTTTCGCTCCCGCAAGGCGGGGTTCGTTCCAAGTCATGTGAAGATTGCCCATGTCCCTATCGCGTCGCTTCCCCGCCCGAGTTTCTCCCCTCCAGACCCGCGCCCTCGGTGCCTGCCTGTTCGCCAGCCTGCTGGCCGCAGGCGCTCCGGCACAGGCCGAGGAGCCCGCCAGCAACTCGCGCTGGGTGAACGACAGTCTGAGCACCTATGTGCGCAGCGGCCCCACCGACGGCTACCGCATCGTCGGCACCCTGACCTCCGGGCAGAAAGTCCAGCTGGTCAGCACCTCCGGCGACTACAGCCAGGTGCGCAGCGACAGCGGCAGCACGGTGTGGATCGCCAGCAAGGACCTGCAGGAGAAGCCCGGCCAGGCCGAGCGCCTGCCCTCGCTGGAACAGAAGGTCACCGAGCTGACCACCCAGCTGCAGACCATCGACGACTCCTGGAAGAACCGCGTGCAAGGCATGCAGGAAACCCTGGATGCGCGCAAGAAGCTCATCGACGAGCTGCAGGCCGCGCGCAGCGCCCTGGACGCCGAGCTGAACCAGGCGCGCTCGCAGCTGCGTGATACCCAGGCGCAACTGGGCGACGAGAACAAGCAGGTGCTGATGCGCTACATGGCCTACGGCGGCAGCATCGCCGGCGCCGGCCTGCTCGCCGGCCTGATCCTGCCGACCATGCTGCGTGTGCGCCGCAAGCGCAGCACCGAGTGGGTCTGACGCTTCAGTCGATGCACAATTCGTACTGCCGATAGCCCAGGGCGTCGCTGCCCTGCGGTTCGAACCCGGCGCGTTCGTACAGACGCCGCGCCGGGTTGTCGGGGCGAACGCTGAGCTTGAGTCGCGTGTAGCCTTCCTGCCGGGCATCGGCGATGTAGCGTTGCAGCAGCGCCGCACCGACGCCCTTTCCCCGCCACGCCAAGCTGACGCCCAGGGTGCAGAGCTCCGCGCTGCCCCCTTCGGGCAACCAGAGACTGTAGCCAACGCTCTCGCCTTCAGACTCGGCGATGGTCAGGCGCTCGGAGTGCTCCAGCCAACGCGCCAGGTGCCGGTCGAAATCTTCTCGCCAACGCTCCTCGTGGGTGGGTTCCCACTGGCGGATATAGGCCTCTTCGCCGCGCTGGACGTAGGGGACATCGGTAATGCGGGCGGGGCGGAACGTAAGCTCGGGGCCCTGCCGGTACTCGATCTTCACCGTGCGATGCTTCCTTGTCCGAGGTTGGAGGCGTCCTGAACGGGAGGCTTCTGGCTTTCGAGCATCTCCAGCTTGCGGATCAGCATGTTCCGGTAGTCGGACATCTCCTGAATCCGGCTGCCGTAGTCTGCTCTGACGCCGTTCATGTCCGAAACAATGCTGTTTTCCCAGACTGCGCCCGCCAGGTTGTTGTTGGCGCGACTGCGCTCGTATTGCAACCACTGGAGGCGCTCGTCGCGCGCCTCGATCAGTTCGTCGATGGCAATGCCTGCGTCCCTGATGGCATTGCGCAGGCGAGTCAGTTCCCTGACGTACTGCATCTGCAGCGTAGCGTTGACCACCGACTGATTGGCCGACTTCTGCCGTTCGATGTCCACTGGGGTCGGCTTCCAGATCCGCGGTTTGACCTCGGTGACTGCGTCACCGCACGGAACCTGGGAGAACGTCTGGCGACCATCGACGGTACAGGTGAATATCTCGGCCTGCGCAGTGTTGAAACCCAGCGCGGCCAGCAGGACCACGGCGAATGGGAAGCGCATGATGCAATGCTCCTGACCACTCCATTGGTATGCCTGTAAACAGGCCCCTTGGGATTGCCATCAGATTGACATGCACTGCCTGAGCGAGTTCTTTGGCGCTCTGTAAAGGTTCGGTAAATCCCCCTGGCGCTTGTCTGCCAGGGGTCACGTCACGGGAGGCCCGGCCTCACGCCACCTCGCTCTCCACGCCCGCATCCAGGTCGACCAGCAGTTCGATCATCGCCCGCGCCGCTGCCGAGAGGCGGTCGCCGCTGCGGGTGACGATGCCGCAACGGGCCTGGAGGATGTCGACGTTGTTGGGCAGGTTGCGGAAGTGCAGGCGCACCAGTTCGCCGCGCGCCATCGGCTCGCTCAGCGCCTCTTCCACGGCGATGCCGATGGCGTCGGTCTGGCTGACGATACGCACCAGCGAGGCCATGTCCTCGCACTGCACGTTGGTGGTGATGTCGATCTTGCCGCTGAGGTTGGCGAGCATCTTCCGCGCGCTGGGCGGGATCAGCGTGGCCGCCAGCGGGTAGGCGAACATGTCGTTGGTGGAGAGGCTCTCCTTGGCCAGCAGCGGGTGCCCGTCGCGGCAGAAGAACAGGCCGCTGCGTGGTTTCAGCGCGCGGGTCTGGAAGTTCGGGTCGGCCTCGAAATGGCGGATGTCGGCGACGAAGAACTCGATCTCCTCGCGGCTCAGGCTGCGCGCCAGGCGCTCCCAGTTGTCCACGCCGAACTGGATGTGGATGCGCGGGTAGCGCTGGACGAAACGTGACACCGCATCGGACACCAGCTTCTGCGCCGGCGCCGGCCCGCTGCCGAAGCGCAGCTCACCCGAGTCCAGCTTGTTCAGCCGGGCCACCGCGTGGCTCAGGTTATTGGCGCCCTGCACCAGGCTCAGCGCGTGCTGCAGCACCACCTGGCCCTCGGGGGTCGGGCGCAGGTCCTTGCTGCCACGGTCCACCAGGCGGCAGCCCAGCTCCTGCTCCAGGCCCTGGATGCTGCGGCTGAACGCCGGCTGGGTGATGCCCATGGCGTCCGCGGCGCGAACGAAGCTGCGGTGTTCGTTGAGGGCGATGAAGTAGCGGAGTTGGCGCAGATCCATGATGCATTTCCGGCATTGAAAATAGTGGGCAAAGGCATTTGCCGCTCGTTATGCGCTGGTTTTAAATGCAAGCTCTTATTCCGTCAATGAAGAATAAAACAAACATCTATTCTTTTATGAACTAAGAATATAGCTCAGACCAGGAGTCGCCCGATGCCAGCCCTGCACCTCCTTTCCTCGCGAATGTGCCTGTCCCGCTGTCGCTGACAGCCAAAGCCGCACCCACCCACAACGAAAAACGTCGTTCGCCACTTTTGCGTGGCGCGGCCCCGTTTTGCCCGCGTACTGCGTGCAGAGACAAGGACACAGCATGACTTCGAGACAATCACCCTTCCCCTTCAAGCCCCACCGGCTGCGCTACGCCATTGTCCTGCTGGCGCTGGGCGGCGCCCTGCCGGTGCTCGCCGAGGAGGCCGAGGACGCCACCACCGGCGGTGACACCAGCAAGCCCGTCAGCTCCGCGCCGGCCAAGGCCGATGCCACCCTGGGCAAGGTCACCGTCACCGCCCGCCGCCGCGAGGAGGATTCGCAGAAGGTGCCCACGCCGATCACCGTGGTCGGCGGCGAAACCCTGGAAACCCAGCGCGTCTACAAGGTGCAGGACCTGCAGCAGATCCTGCCCAGCGTGAACGTCGCCTTCATCCATGCGCGGCAGTCGAGCATCGCCGTGCGCGGCATCGGCAACAACCCGGCCAGCGACGGCCTGGAAGGCAGCGCCGGGGTCTACCTGGACAACGTCTATCTCGGTCGCCCGGGCATGGCGGTATTCGACCTGCTGGACATCGAGCAACTCGAACTGCTGCGCGGCCCGCAGGGCACGCTGTTCGGCAAGAACACCACGGCCGGCGTGCTGAACATCAGCACCCGCGCGCCGACCTTCACCCCCGAGCGCAGCGTCGAGGTTTCCGGCGGCCAGGATGGCTACTTCCAGGGCAAGGGCACCGTCTCCGGCGCGCTGACCGACACCCTGGCCGGGCGCGTCTCGGCCTACCGCACCCGCGACGACGGCTACATCAAGAACGTCCATGACGACAACACCCTGAACGGCGGCGAGCGCCAGGGCATCCGTGGGCAACTGCTGTTCAAGCCCAACGAAGACTTCGACCTGCGCTGGATCAACGACTACAACGAGGAGGATTCGAGCAACGGCAGCATGGTGGTGTACGGCGCCGCCGACCGCTTCTGGCAGCGTGCCGCCGCGGTCGGCGCCTCGCCGATCCGCGATCCCGACCGGCACAAGGTCAACATCAACAGCCGCCAGCACGTCAGCGTGCACCAGGGCGGCAGCTCGGTGGAGGCCAACTGGAACCTCAACGGCGGCTACAAGCTGACCTCCATCAGCGCCTATCGCTACTGGCACTTCACCCCGGCCAACGACGAGCAGCTCAACGTCTCGGCGATCAACAACACCGGCGTGGAAGTCCACGACCGCCAGTTCTCCCAGGAAATCCGCCTGGCCTCGCCCACCGGCGGCTTCTTCGACTACGTGCTGGGCGCCTATGCGTTCAACCAGAACCTGGGCAACAAGACCTTCACCGACTACGGCCCGCTGGCCGACCCGTACCTGCTGGGGGCGAACCTCAACGCCCTGAACAACACCTACTCCAAGGCCAACGGCAAGATCGAGACCGACAGCTTTGCGCTGTTCGCCCAGGGCACCTGGCACCTCACCGACAAGCTGGACTTCACCGCCGGCCTGCGCGGCACCTACGAGGAGAAGGACGCCAAGGTCGAGCGCTTCGCCCCGGTCGGCGGTGCGCCGGTTAGTGGCGTCGGCGCAGTGGTCCGCAACAACCAGCTGGGCGCCTACGACTCCGGCGACCTCAGCCTCTACAGCTTCGCGCCCTCGGCGCTGCTGAGCCTGAGCTACCAGTTCACCGATGACCTGCTCGGCTACGCCTCGATGTCCCACGGCGAGAAGTCCGGGGGCGTGAACCTGGCCGTGGCCAGTGCGCCAACGGCCGGCGCCGACTCCCTGCTGGTCGGCCCGGAGCGCGCCAACGATGCCGAACTGGGGATCAAGACCACCCTGTTCGACAACCGCCTGCAGCTCAACACCAACATTTTCTGGACCGGCATCCACGGCTACCAGGCGACCACGCTGTACCAGCCGCCGGGCTCGACCCAGCTGGTCTCGGTGCTCTCCAACGCCGGCAGCGTGCGCTCGCGCGGGCTGGAATTCGAGGCCACCGCGCTGCCCATTCGCGGCCTGACGCTGAACGTCAACGGCTCCTACAACGACGTCACCTACCTGTCGTTCAAGGACGCCCCGTGCCCGGCGGAAATCTCCACCCAGCCCGGCGCGCCCGCCACCTGCGACCTCACCGGGCAACGCGTGGTCGGCGCCTCGAAATGGATCGCCAACCTCAATGGCGAATACGCCTGGAACCTCGACGACGGCATCCGCCCGTACGTGACCGGCAGCTACTCCTACCGCTCCGAGGCCGAGGGCACGCTGGACAACTCCGACCTCTCGAAGATCGACGGCTACGGCCTGGCGAACTTCTCCGTCGGCCTGCGCAAGGACCTCGGCGACGGCCAGCTGGACGCTTCCGTCTGGCTGAAGAACGCCTTCGACAAGGACTACTACCTGGCCGCCTTCGCCAGCATCAACGGCTCCTACACCGCCTCGGTGGGGCAGCCGCGGACCCTGGGCGCGTCGGTTCGCTACGACTTCTGATCCCCATCCGCCGCGTCTTTGGCGCGGCGCTATTGCCACAGCAAGAGGACGATGAGATGAGCACTGCAGCACAAGCCATTCAGCAAGACCTGGCACACCTGGACATCCACCCGGTGGCCGGCCGCATCGGCGCGGAAATTCGCGGCGTGACCCTTTCCGGTGATCTCGACGCCGCCACCATCGAGGCCATCCAGGCGGCGCTGGTGCAGCACAAAGTGATCTTCTTCCGTGGCCAGACCCAGCTCGACGACCAGGGCCAGGAAGCCTTCGCCAAGCTGCTCGGCGAGCCGGTGGCGCACCCCACCGTGCCGGTTCAGGAAGGCACCCATTACCTGCTGGAGCTGGATGGCGCCCAGGGTCGCCGCGCCAACTCCTGGCACACCGACGTGACCTTCGTCGACGCCTATCCCAAGGCGTCGATCCTGCGCAACGTGGTGGCACCGGAATCCGGCGGCGATACCGTCTGGGCCAACACCGCCACCGCCTACGACGACCTGACGCCGGAGCTGAAGGCGCTGGCCGACTCGCTCTGGGCCGTGCACAGCAACGAATACGACTACGCCGGCATCCGCCCGAACTTCGACCCGGCGCGCCTGGAGGAATACCGCAAGGTGTTCACCTCCACCGTCTACGAGACCGAGCACCCGGTGGTGCGCGTGCATCCCATCAGTGGCGAGAAGACGCTGCTGCTCGGGCACTTCGTCAAGCGCCTGAAGGGCCTCTCGCAGCACGACTCGGCGCACCTGTTCGCCGTGCTGCAGAGCCACGTCACCCGCCTGGAAAACACTGTGCGCTGGCGCTGGCAGCCGGGCGACGTGGCCATCTGGGACAACCGCGCGACGCAGCACTACGCCGTCGACGACTACGGCACCCAGCCGCGCATCGTGCGCCGCGTGACGCTCAGCGGCGAAGTGCCGGTGGGTATCGACGGGCAGCGTAGTCGGACGATCAAGAAGGTTTGAACCTTAACGCCAAAATCTGAAAGCCCCTCTCCCTAACCCTCTCCCTGAAGGGAGAGGGGACTGGGTAGGCGTGAAGTGCAGTCATGACTTCCTCCTGACACCGAAGTGCCAGGACAACCCAACAGGCACGCCTCATTCGAATACTCCCTCTCCCTTCAGGGAGAGGGTTGGGGAGAGGGAATCCCCTACTCAGGACCATACCGATGACCCAATCCAACGCCGTACAACAATCCACCCCCGAACCCTTCGCCATCGTCCCCCTCGACGCTCCGCTGGGCGCCGAAGTACGCGGCCTCGACGCCCGCGAGCCGCTGACGCCGGAACAGATCCTGGCGATCAAGCAGGCCCACCGCGAGCACCACATCCTGATCTTCAAGGACCAGCAACTCGACGACCCGCAGTACCTGCGCTTCGCCACCCTGTTCGGCGCGGTGTTCCAGCCGCCGGCGGACATTCCGGTCTTGTCCTCAGGCGCCGACGGCAAGGCGCCGGACATCGTCAAGGTGGCCAACACCGAGGACGGCGAGCTGGGCAACTTCGCCCTGCCGGCCCACGTCGACCACCAATGGACGCCGGTACCCTCATCCGGCTCCTTCCTCTATGCGCTGGAAGTACCGAACAGCGGCGGAGAAACCCAGTTCACCAACCTCGCCCGCGCCTACGAGACGCTGGATGAAGCAACCCGCGCCGAGATCGACCCACTGCGCCTGATCAACTACAACCCCTTCATCCGCCTGAAGAGCGGCGGCTACAACGGCACCTTCGTGCGCTACCGCACCCCGGACATCGAGCCCATCCAGGGCACCGAACACCCGCTGGTGCGCACCCATCCGGAAAACGGCAAGCGCGTGCTGTTCCTCTCCGTGCACACCGAGGTGGAAATCCCCGGTGCCGATCCGGTGCAGGGTGCCGCGCTGGTGGAGAAGCTGCGCGAGCATCTGCAGAAACCCGAGCTGATCTACAGCCACAAATGGTCGGTGGGCGACATCGTCTGGTGGGACAACCAGGCCGTGCTGCATGGTCGCAACGCCTTCCCGGCCAGCGAGAAGCGTCGCCTGAAGCGCATCAGCCTGTCTGGCAGCCGGCCGTTCTGAGGTGATGTCCGCCCTATGGGGCGGAAATCTCCGCGCGAGGGCTTTTGACCCTGTAGGAGCGAGCTTGCTCGCGAACGGATTACCCGGGCGCTCTGGCCTCAGGCGGTTCGCGAGCAAGCTCGCTCCTACAAAAAACCTGAGATCGCCCTGCTGACGACGCTTTCTATGCTTATGCCAAATCGTTTCTTGTCCTGAATCAATTATTCCTTTTATAGTTTCGGTAACTCGTCATAACAAGTTATGAACTATGGCCGAACTACTCCCCCTCTCCCCCGTTCCCCTGTACAGCCAGCTCAAGGAAGTCCTGCGCACGCGCATCCTCGACGGCACCTATCCGCCGCTCAGCCGCATGCCGTCCGAGGCCGAGCTGGGCAAAGCCTTCGAGGTCAGCCGGATCACCGTGCGCCAGGCGCTGGGCGACCTGCAGAAGGAAGGGCTGATCTTCAAGATCCATGGCAAGGGCACCTTCGTCGCCAAGCCCAAGGCGTTCCAGAACGTCAGCACCCTGCAGGGCCTGGGTGAGTCCATGACCCAGCGCGGCTACGAGGTGATCAACCGCCTGAGCAGCTTCAAGACCGTGCCGGCCAATGCCCAGGTCGCCGCCCGCCTGCAAGTCGCCGAGGGCGAGAACGTGGTGCAGATCAAGCGCGCCCGCCTGGTCAACCGCGAGCTGGTGTCGCTGGAGATCACCTGGCTGCCCGAGGCCGTCGGCAAGCGCCTGGAGAAGGCCGACCTGGTCAGCCGCGACATCTTCCTGATCCTGGAAAACGACTGCGCCCTGCCCCTGGGCCATGCCGACCTGGCCATCGACGCCATCCTCGCCGACGCGGAACTCGCCCGCGCGCTGGAAGTGGAAGAAGGCTCGCCGGTGATGCGCATCGAGCGCCTGACCCACACCGCCGATGGCGCGCCGATGGACTACGAACACCTCTACTACCGCGGCGACGCCTTCCAGTACCGCCTGCGCATCGACCGCCACAAGGGACAGCACCAATGACCCAGTTCGACCTCTCCCAGATCCCCGAGGACAAGGAACTCGCCTACGACATCGTGGTGATCGGCGGCGGCACCGCCGGCCCCATGGCGGCGATCAAGGCCAAGGAAGCCAACCGCGAGCTGCGCGTGCTGCTGGTGGACAAGGCCAACGTCAAGCGCAGCGGCGCCATCAGCATGGGCATGGACGGGCTGAACAACGCCATCATCCCCGGCCACGCCACGCCCGAGCAGTACACCAAGGAAATCACCGTCGCCAACGACGGCATCGTCAACCAGGCGGCGGTCTACGCCTACGCCACCCACAGCTTCGAGACCCTGCAGCAGCTGGACCGCTGGGGCGTGAAGTTCGAGAAGGACGAAGTCGGCGACTACGCGGTGAAGAAGGTCCACCACATGGGCGCCTACGTGCTGCCCATGCCCGAGGGCCACGACATCAAGAAGGTACTGTACCGCCAGCTCAAGCGCGCGCGCATCGAGATCACCAACCGCCTGGTGGTCACCCGCCTGCTCATCGATGAAGAAGGCGCGGTCAACGGCCTGCTCGGCTTCGACTGCCGTACCGCGCAGTTCCAGGTGATCCGCGCCAAGGCCGTGGTCCTCGCCTGTGGCGCCGCCGGCCGCCTGGGCCTGCCCTCGTCGGGCTACCTGATGGGCACCTACGAGAACCCGACCAACGCCGGCGACGGCTACGCCATGGCCTACCACGCGGGTGCGGAACTCTCGAACCTGGAGTGCTTCCAGATCAACCCGCTGATCAAGGACTACAACGGCCCGGCCTGCGCCTACGTCACCGGCCCGCTGGGCGGCTACACCGCCAACAGCAAGGGCGAGCGCTTCATCGAGTGCGACTACTGGAGCGGCCAGATGATGTGGGAGTTCCACCAGGAACTCGAAGGCGGCAACGGCCCGGTGTTCCTCAAGCTCGACCACCTGGCCGAGGAAACCATCCAGACCATCGAGGAAATCCTCCACAGCAACGAACGCCCGAGCCGTGGCCAGTTCCACGCCAACCGTGGCACCGACTACCGCCAGCAGATGGTGGAGATGCACATCTCCGAGATCGGTTTCTGCTCCGGCCATTCGGCCTCGGGCGTGTGGGTCAACGAGAAGGCCGAGACCAGCGTCAAGGGCCTGTACTCGGCCGGCGACATGGCTGCGGTGCCGCACAACTACATGCTCGGCGCCTTCACCTACGGCTGGTTCGCCGGGGTCAATGCCGCGCAATACGTGGCCGGCCGCGAGTTCAGCGAGGTCGATGCCGCCCAGGTCGAACGCGAGCGTGAACGCGTCTTCGCCCCTTTGAAACGCGAGCACGGCCTGCCGCCCGCACAGGTGGAATACAAGCTGCGGCGCATGGTCAACGACTACCTGCAGCCGCCCAAGGTGACCAAGAAGATGGAGATCGGCCTGCAGCGCTTCGCCGAGATCGCCCGCGACCTCGACCAGCTCAAGGCCAACAACCCCCACGAGCTGATGCGCGCCATGGAAGTCAGCGTGATCCGCGACTGCGCCGAGATGGCCGCCCGCGCCTCGCTGTTCCGCACCGAGAGCCGCTGGGGCCTGTACCACCACCGCGTGGATTACCCGCAGCGCAACGACGCCGACTGGTTCTGCCATGTGCACCTGAAGAAGGGCGAGGACGGAGCGATGACCAGTTTCAAGAAGCCCATCGAGCCCTATGTGATCGCCCTGGATGAGGACGAGCAGCAGGCCTACGAGCGGTTGCGGGTGAAGAGCGAGGCGGCTTGAGCATTTCCGGCCGGCCATAAAGCCCCTCTCCCCCCGCCCCCTCCCGCCAGCGGTAGAGGGAGCTGTCCGGCGCGAGCGGCAACCGCGGAGTCACCTGGCGAGCACAGAAACATCCAACACTCCGAACGGCCCCCTCTCCCTTCAGGGAGAGGGTTGGGGAGAGGGAAACCCCGAGCACCAGTACCACCCCGGAAACACCGAACAGAATCAGCCCGCCGCCATGACGGCCGGCAAGCAACACGATGAGGACCGCGTGCAATGGCCTACCAACCCCAGGAAATCTTCTTCCGCTCCAGCGCCCCGGTGACGGTGGACGAGGACAAGTGCATCGCCGACAAGGGCTGCACCGTCTGCGTCGAGGTCTGCCCGATGGACCTGCTGGCGATCAACCCCGCCACCCAGAAGGCCTACATGGCCTTCGACGAATGCTGGTACTGCATGCCCTGCGAGAAGGACTGCCCGACCGGCGCGGTGCGCGTCGAGATTCCCTATCTCCTGCGTTGAACCACGCCCGAGGCTGTCTTTGTAGGAGCGCGCCATGCGCG
>NZ_JYOA01000001.1:102955-184697 GCF_000955805.1 Pseudomonas sp. 21
GGCCCGCTCCTACAGGTGAACACCGGGCAACGCCGACAACACACCGACCACTGGAAACGCCATCCGGCCCCACCGCCGGACGCCTGATGCACCGCCCCTCGTTTCCCACCGCAAGGCCTGCGGCGGAGACGATTCCAACACTCATGATTCGAGGGGAACACCCATGACCTTGCGCACTACCCTGGCCGGCCTCGCGCTCGCCATTGCCAGTATCACCGCCCACGGCGAGACCATCCGCGTCGCCATCGGCACCCAGGACACCACCATCAACTGCGCCGCCGGCGGCCTGCTGATCCGCGAACTCGGCCTGCTCGACAAGTACCTGCCCCACGACGGCAAGTACCAGGACGCGCAATACGACGTGCAGTGGAAGAACTTCACCAGCGGCGCGCCGCTGACCAACGAGATGGTCGCCGGCAAGCTCGACTTCGGCGCCATGGCCGACTTCCCCGGTTCGCTCAACGGCGTCGCCCACGAAGCGGCCGGCAAGCGCAGCCTGTTCATCAGTGTGCTCTCGGGCAGCACCGAGGGCAGCGGCAACGGCATCGTCGTGCCCGCGTCCTCCAAGGTGCAGTCGCTGGCCGAACTCAAGGGCCAGACCATCTCCGTGCCCTTCGCCTCCACCGCCCACGGCCTGCTGCTGCGCGCCATCGCCGCGCAGGGTTGGGACCCGGAGAAGGACGTCACCATCATCGCGCAGCCGCCGGAAGTCGCCGGCTCCGCGCTGCAGGCCAACAAGATCGCCGCCCACGCCGACTTCGTGCCCTTCGCCGAGCTGTTCGAGAGCCGTGGCATCGCCCGCAAGATCTACGACGGCTCCCAGGCCAAGGCGCCGACCTTCCACGGTGCGCTGGTGGAAGCCGACTACGCGCAGCAGTACCCGGAAATCGTCGAGGCCTACCTGCGCGCCACCTATGAAGCCAACCAGCTGCTGGCGAAAGACCCGGAGAAGTACAGCGAGCTGATCGAGAAGGTCGCCGGCATCCCCGCCGAGGTGAACTACCTGTTCCACGGCCCGCTCGGCCTGCAGACCCGCGACCTGACCTGGAAGCCGGAATACCGCCAGGCCGTCGCCACCGCCATCGACACCCTGAAGCTGCTGAAGAAGGCCGACCGCGGGCTGAACGTCGAGCAGTTCGTCGACGACCGCTACATCCGCGCCGCCTTCAAGGCTTCCGGCGCCGACTACGACGCCGCGCTGAAGAACTACGCGCAGCAGCCGCTGCTGGGCAACGATGCGCTGACCGACAAGCCGATCAGCGATACCCGCAAGGTCGCGCAGATCTGGGTTCGCGGCGAGCCGAAGGTGCGCAGCTACGCGACCGCCCGGGAAGCGCTCGGCCAACTGGCCGAACTCAAGCAACAGGGCAAGGACATCCGCGCGGTGTACGCCCAGGCCAGCGACAGCGGCATCAAGCTGCTCGCCGGGCAGGCCTGGTTCGTGCGGGGCAAGGATGGCGCGCTGGATGCCTTCCTGCTGCGCGAACAGGCCGACGCCTTCGCCCGCCAGCACGGCGGGGAAGTCGCCGACTTCGCGGCTGCCAGCCAGCAGGCGGTCGCCAGCCGCTGAGGTACAGCCCCGGTGCCGCGCGCACCGGGGCTCGACGGAGGACGATGATGAACACCACCACCCTCACCCGCTGGAGCCTGCGCCTGGCCTCGCTGCTGGTCTGCCTCGTGCTCTGGCAGGTGCTCAGTGCGAGCCACGTGAACCTCGGCGTGGTCACCTTCGCCAACGTGCCCGGCCCGCGTGACGTGCTGGAAGCGGCCTGGAACCTCGCGCAATCGAGCAAGCTCGGTCGCCACCTGGGCAGCAGCCTGCTGCGGGTACTCGCCGGCTACCTGCTGGCGGCCTTCGCCGGCATTCTCCTCGGGCTGCTCATCGGTTGCGGCCGCTGGGCCCGCGACAGCCTGCTGCCGCCGCTGGAAGTGCTGCGACCGATCCCGGCGGTGGCGTGGATTCCGCTGGCGATCCTGATGTTCCCCAGCTCCGAGCTGTCGATGATCTTCATCACCTTCACCGGCGCGCTGTTCCCCATCCTGCTCAACACCATCCACGGTGTGGAAGCGGTCGACCCGCGCCTGCTCGCCTCCGCCCGCAGCCTCGGCGCCGGCCGCCTGGCGTTGCTGCGCGAAGTGGTGCTGCCGGGTGCCGCACCGAGCATTGTCACCGGCCTGGCCATCGGCATGGGCACCTCGTGGTTCTGCCTGGTCACTGCCGAGATGATCTCCGGCCAATGGGGCATCGGCTACTACACCTGGGAGTCCTATACCTTGCAGAACTACCCCGACATCGTCGTCGGCATGCTGCTGATCGGCGTGCTCGGCATGGCCAGCAGCCTGCTGGTGCGCCGGCTCGGCAGCCTCGTCACACCCTGGCAGCGCCAGGCCGGAGGCAAGCCATGACCTTGCCCGCCAGCGCACCGGGGCGCGTGCGCGTCGACGGCCTGTCGATCCACCTCGGCAACGGCCGCGATGCCTTCGAGGCCGTGCAGTCCCTGAGCTTCTCCATCGAGCCCGGCGAATTCGTCTGCGTGCTCGGCCCGTCCGGCTGCGGCAAGTCCACCCTGCTCGGCGCCCTTGCCGGCCACCTGACGCCCAGCGCCGGCAAACTGGAAGTGGACGGTGGTCCTGTTGCAGGCCCGTCTCCCGAGCGCGGCATGGTGTTCCAGCACCACACCCTGCTGCCCTGGCGGCGCGTGCGCGACAACGTCGCCTTCGGCCTGAAGATGCGCGGCGTGCCCCGCGCGGAACGCCATCGCCAGGCGGATGAAATGCTCCAGCTGGTCGGCCTCAACGGCTTCGCCAATCGCTGGCCGTCGCAGCTCTCCGGCGGCATGCAGCAACGCGTGGAAATCGCCCGCGTACTGATCAACCAGCCGCGCCTGCTGCTGATGGACGAACCCTTCGGCGCCCTCGACGCGCAGACGCGGATGATGATGCAGGAGCTGCTGCTGGATATCTGGACGCGCCTGCGCACCAGCGTGCTGTTCATCACCCACGACATCGACGAGGCGCTGTTCCTTGCCGACCGCATCCTGGTCATGAGCCCGCGCCCCGGGCGCATCCTCGAAGACATCCGCCTCGACTTCCCGCGCCCGCGCCACGCCGACCTGCTCACCAGCCCGGAATTCTCCCGTCTCAAGCGCCACTGCCTGGAACTGCTGCGCCACGAAGACGGCCGCCAGCTGCCACGCCTCACGCCGCTGGGGCTGCCCACTCCACAACGGATACCGCGATTCGCCATATGACCGACTTCAGCCTGACTACCGATAATCCTGACATCCTCGACCTGCAACCGCGCCTGCAGGACGCCGATGCCGGCGTGCGCCGCATCGCCCTGATCGAACTGGCCGATCTGGAAGACCCTGACGGCCTCCCCTGGCTCGCCCACGCGCTGACCCATGACGACGCCGCCAGCGTGCGTGCCGAAGCCGCACGCCTGCTGGAAGCCTGGGAAGAGCCCGACGTGGTGGACGCGCTCTGCCAAGCCCTGGCCGACCGCGACGAGGACGTGCGCGAAGCCGCCGCCCAGAGCCTCAGCGAGCTGAAGACCGCCGAGGCCGGCGCGCGCCTGCTGCCCTGGGCGGCGCACAGCGATATCTTCGTCCGCCGCAGCGCCCTGCGCGCCTTGCGCGAACTGCGCCTGGAAGCCGCTGCGGAACCGGCGCTCACTGCGCTGGCGGACTCCGACGCCGGCGTGCGCCGCGAAGCCGTGGGCATCCTCGGCTGGCTCAAGCGCACCGACGCGCTGCCGCACCTGGCGCGCCTGACCCGCGACGACCCGGACGCCGAAGTCCGCCGCGCCGCCGCCGGCGCCCTTGGCCTGGCCATCGACGCCAGCGTGCTGCCGGCCTTGCAGGCCGCCCTGGCCGACCCGGCCTGGCAGGTGCGCGAGGAAGCCGCCGGCACCCTCGGCAAACTCGCGCTGCCCGAAGCCGGCGAAGCGCTGGTGCAGGCACTGGAAGACGACTTCTGGCAGGTCCGCCTGCGCGCCGCCCGTTCGCTGGGCAAGCTGCGCTACCTGCCGGCGCTGGAGGGATTGAAGGTCGTGCTCGGCCACGGCATCAGCAACCTGCGCAAGGAAGCCGCGCTGGCCCTGGGCGAACTGGGCAGCGGCGATGCCATCGAGGCACTGCGCAACGCCGAGCAGGACGGCGATCCGGAAGTCCGCAAGGCCGTGCGCATCGCCCTGAATCAGTTGGGCCAGTCGACATGAACACGCCGGTCGCGCTGCATCGCTCCAGCGCAGACGGCGAACTGCGCATCCGCTGGGACGACGGCGTCGAGCAGTGCATTGCCTTCACCCGCCTGCGCGGCGCCTGCCCCTGCTCGCAATGCCGGGCAGCGCGGCTGCAAGGTCGGATCGAGCTGGTGAAGGCCGGCGTAGCCCTGCAACAGCTGAACCTGCAGGGCTACGGCGTGCAACTGGTGTTCGACGACGGCCATGACCGCGGGATCTATCCCTGGGATTACCTGCGCGGTCTGGCCTGAACCCGGCGGTCATGCAGATGGCGCGCTGGCGCATCCAAACTGGCGCGCAAGAACATGCCGCGCGGCGGCAGGGTGATTAGCGTTCGCAGCATACCTACCAGAACGCCAACCACCGAGCGCCATTCATCATGCCTTCATCGCTTTCCCAACGCGTCATCGCCATCACCGGAGCCTTCGGCAACCTCGGTGCGGCGCTGGCCATCCAGGCCGCCGAAGCCGGCGCACAGCTTGTGCTGATCGACCGGGCCGAAGCGCCGCCCGCGGACTTCCACACTCCCGACGGCGCCCTGCTGCTGACCGGTATCGACCTCGCCTCGCTGGCCGATGCCCAGGCCGCTGCACGCCAGATCGACGAACGCTTCGGCCGGCTCGACGCGCTGGTGAACGTCGCCGGTGGCTTTGCCTGGCAGACCCTGGCCGAAGGCGATGTCGAGTGCTGGGACCGCCTCTACACCCTCAACCTGCGCACAGCCCTTTGTGCCTGCCAGGCGCTGCTGCCGCTGATTCGCCAGTCCGCCGCCGGGCGCATCGTCAACCTGGGCGCCGGCGCGGCCAGCCGGGCCGGCTTCGGCATGGGCGCCTACGCCGCCTCCAAGGCCGGCGTGCTGCGCCTGACCGAAAGCCTCGCCGAAAAGCTCAAGGACCAGGGCGTCACGGTCAACGCGGTGCTGCCGAGCATCATCGACACGCCGCAGAACCGCGCCGCCATGCCGGAGGCGGACTTCAGCCGCTGGGTCACGGCCGAACAGCTGGCGGGGGTGATTCTCTTCCTGCTCGGCGATGCGGCTGCCGCCATCACCGGCGCCGGGATTCCGGTCAGCGGCCGCGTCTGAGCGTACCGACGGACGCCGCTGGCCTCGGCGGCGCCCGACTTGCTAGATTGCACCCGCTCCCTAACCGGACCACCGGATCGCCCCACACGCCATGCACCCCGCCACCGCCAGCGCCGCCTTCGTCAACCACGTGCTGAACACCGCCGAGCAATACGGCTGTGACGGCGAACTGCTGCTGAACGAAATCGGCCTGCAGCGCGAGCGCCTCGCCGACCCGATCCTGCGCATCCCCATGCACCAGCTGCGGGCCCTGCTGGAGCTGGCGGTGCGCATGAGCGGCCTGCCGCACTTCGGCCTGTTGGTCGGCGCAGCGGTACGCCCCGGCAGCTACGGCGTGCTGGGGGCGGTGTCGATGACCAGCGCCACGCTGGGCGAGTCCATGAGCATGATCCGGCGCTTCGGCAAGATCGTCTTCGACAGCCCGTCGAGCCAGACGCATATCGTCATCGGGGACGGCCGGGTACTGCTGGAAGACCAGCGCATCACCGAGCTGGAACCCTACTGCGCCTGCCAGCAGGACGCCGTGCTGGCGGGCTGGACGGCTTTCGGCCGCTGGCTGATCGGCAGCAGCGCACCGCTGCTGGAAGTGCAGATGATTCATGCCGCGCAGGGCGACGCCGCACTCTACGACGACTTCTTCGGCTGCCCCGTGCAGTTCAACGCCCCGCGCAACGCGCTGGTATTCCCCGAGGCGATGCTCGCTGCACGCATCCAGGGCGCCGACCCGCGCACCCACAAGAGCCTGCTGCTGGAAGCGGACCTGCAGCTGGGCCGTTCCTACGCGCCGCTCTCGGTGATCGGGCGGCTACGGGCGCTGCTGATCGAGCACATGCCCGGCGGCGAAGTCAGCCTGGACGGGCTGGCCAGCGAACTGGCCATGTCGCCGCGCACCCTGCAGCGCAAGCTGGCCGCCGAAGGCGAAAGTTTCTCCCAGGTGCTGGAGACCATGCGCATGGAACTGGCCGACCATTACCTGCGGCGTACCGACTCCAGCGTCATGGAAATCGCCCTGATGCTCGGCTTCTCCCAGGCCAGCGCCTTCAGCCACGCCTTCCGCCAGTCGCGCGGCATCTCCCCGGCAGACTTCCGCAAGACCCTGCGCGCCGGCTGACCTCCAGTGCCGGGGCCGTTGTAGGAGNNNGCTTGCTCGCGAACCGCATCCCCCCGAAATGTCCGCGTCAGGCCCGGTCTTGTTCGCGAGCAAGCTCGCTCCTACAGGTAATGCCGTTCCTGGCGTCCATGGCGCGCCATCACCCAGCCGAATGCGCCACCGGTCTACACCACCCGACATGCGCTGCGCATGGAACTGGCCGACCATTACCTGCGGCGTACCGATTCCAGCGTCATGGAAATCGCCCTGATGCTCGGCTTCTCCCAGGCCAGCGCCTTCAGCCATGCCTTCCGCCAGTCGCGCGGCATCTCCCCGGCAGACTTCCGCAAGACCCTGCGCGCCGGCTGACCTCCGGTGCCGGGGCCGTTGTAGGAGCNNGCTTGCTCGCGAACCGCATTCCCCCGAAATGTCCGCGTAAGGTCCGGTCTTGTTCGCGAGCAAGCTCGCTCCTACAGGTAAGGTCGTTCCTGGCGTCCATGAAGCACCATCACCCAGCCGAGTGCGCCACCGATCTACGCCACCCGAGATGCGCTGCGCATGGAACTGGCCGACCATTACCTGCGGCGTACCGACTCCAGCGTCATGGAAATCGCCCTGATGCTCGGCGTCTCCCAGGCCAGCGCCTTCAGCCACGCCTTCCGCCAGTCGCGCGGCATCTCCCCGGCAGACTTCCGCAAGACCCTGCGCAGCGCCTGACCTCCGATGCCGGGGCCGTTGTAGGAGCGAGCTTGCTCGCGAACCGCATAGCTCCGTACCGTGCAGGTTCGCGAGCAAGCTCGCTCCTACAGGCAGGGTCGGTCCTGGCGGCTATGGGGCGCCATCACCCAATCGAATGCGCCACCGATTGACGTCGCGCGACATGCGCACTGGCGCCCTGCATCACGCCCGCCCTGGCGCATCGCGTTAGCCTCCGTGCAACAAAAAAAGGAGGCAGAAACATGCCCAACATGATCGTCTACGCCGTGCCGGCATTCCTTGTGCTGCTGCTGGTCGAACTGCTCTGGAGCTTCTGGCGGCGGCGCCAGACCTTCGCTCTTTCCGACAGCCTGTCCAGCGCCTCGCTGGGGCTCAGCGGCCAGGTGGTCAACCTGTTCGTACGCGCCCTGAACTTCGGCGTCTACCTGCTGGCCTACCAGTACCTGGCGTTGTTCGACCTCTCCACCTCGCACTGGTGGGTCTGGGTCATCGGCCTGCTCGGCTACGACTTCTGCTACTACTGGCACCACCGCATGGGCCATGAGGTCAACCTGGTCTGGGCGTCCCACGTGGTGCACCACTCCAGCGAGGAATTCAACTACTCCACGGCGCTGCGGCAGACCAGCACGGGCTTCCTCACCAACTGGTTCTTCTACTGGCCGCTGGCGCTGATCGGCATTCCGCCGACCGTGTTCATCGTCGCCGGCGCGGTGATCCTCGGTTACCAGTTCTGGATTCACACCCGCCACATCGGCAGCCTCGGCTGGTTCGACCAGTGCTTCGCCTCGCCGTCCAACCACCGCGTGCACCACGGCCAGAACGCCTACTGCGTGGACCGCAACTACGGCGGCGTATTGATGCTCTGGGACCACCTGTTCGGCACCTTCGCCAAGGAGCGTCCGGAGTCGGAGGAGCCGATCGTCTATGGCATCCACGGCCAGCTGAAAACCTTCGACCCGCTCAAGGCGAACCTCCACAAGTACCGTGACCTGCTCGCCGATGCCCGCCTGGCCGATAGTTTGGGGGACAAAGTTCGCGTCTGGTTCGCCCGCCCCGGCTGGCGCCCGGCGGCCGCCGAGCGGCTCGATCCGAAACCACCCCATGACATCAGCGCGTTCCGTATCTATCGCCCGCGCATTTCCGCTGCCACGGCCTTCTACTGCCTGCTGCAGATGCTCCTGCTGATGGTACTGGGCATGGGCTTCCTGGCCTTCGCCTACCAGCTGCCGCTGGCCTGGAAGGTAGTCGGTGCGCTGTGGATCATCGCCTCGCTGTGGGTACTGGGCCGCAGCCTCGAGGGTGCTCCCGGCAATGGCCGCTGGCAGTTGCTGTGGCTGTGCTCGCTGGCGATTCCGGCGGCCATCGGCCACCTGCAATGGGGCCTGCCGGTGGCCTGGGCAGTAGCACTGTTCTTCGCCGCGACACTGACCCTGTTCGGCATGCTGCTGCGCTCGCTGCGCCAGCCGCAATCGCTGGAGGTCTGAGATGAATTCCAGCGTGCTCTGCGAACTGTTGCTGTGCGCCGCGAGCGTCTGGGCAGCGGCGGACAGCCTGAAGAACGGGCATGGCTGGCGCGTGGCCGGATTCGCCCTGATCGCCTTCACTGCGTTGCTCGGCGCACTGGTCTATGGCGGCCTGGAGACGGCGCGACCAGCGCACCAGACCATGACGGGCATCTCTGGGCGCATCAGCCTGCTGCTGATCGCCATCGGCAGCCTGCACGGCGCGACCCGCCATCTGCTGCTCGCCGCCCTCGCCGCGCTGATGCTCTGGTTGCCGGACAACCTCGCGCTGGCCGGCAACCTGCTGGCGCTGATCGCCATCGCCTGGCCCGGCCGCTCGCAGCGCTGGCCGCTGGCAATCGCCGGCGCCCTGCTGTTTGTCCTCGCCGGTCTGGGTATCGCCGGGCGAGGCGACTGGCGGGGTATCCCGCGAGTGGACCTCTACCACCTCACGCTGATGCTGGCGACGCTGTGCTGGACGCTGGCACGGCTGCGCGGCACGCGTTGGCGGCTTGGCACGCCAGCTTCCCTCGCCCGCTGAATGCGGGCGCCACCCACCACCGGAGAGCCGCACCCGGCGTGAACCCAACACGCCCGTTTGCCTTCGCAGAGCACTATCCGAAGGGGCGCCGCCACGCGGCCCCATCTGATGACACACACAATAAGAACCAGTCGTTGGAGTAGCCTCACATGACCACCAGATCCCGCAAGCGTCGCTTGCAGACCGGGTCCGCCTTTGCCTGCGTTTTACCCCTGATGCTCAGCGGCCAGTCGAAGGCCGTCGAATTCAGTTTCCTCGACAACCAGCTCAGCGGTTCGCTGGACACCACGGTGTCCTATGGCGCGCTGTGGCGCGTGCAAGGTCAGGACAAGACCAACAACGACGTCAACAGCAACGACGGTAACCGCAACTTCAGCACGGGGCTGGCCTCGGAGGTGTACAAGATCACCTCGGACCTGGAGGCCACCTACCAGAACTACGGTCTGTTCATGCGCGGCTCGGCGTTCTACGACACGCAGATCATGGACAAGCGCAACGACTACTACGACCACAACGAGCCGCCGCAGCCCAGCCAGAGCTACCCGCACAACGACCACTTCACCGACGCCACCCGCGATACCGCCGGGCACCGCGCGGAAATCCTCGACGCCTACCTCTACGGCAACTGGGACGTCGCCGACCATCCGCTGAGCGCACGCCTGGGCAACCAGGTCTTCAACTGGGGCGAAGGCGTGTTCTACCGCGGCGGCATCAACACCACCAACCCGGTGGACGCCGCCAAATTCCGCCTGCCCGGCTCGGAGCTCAAGGAAGTGCTGATGCCGGTGGAAGCGCTCAGCTTCAACGTCGGCCTGACCGACAACCTGTCGATGGACGCCTTCTACCAGTGGAACTGGAAGGAAACCCGCCTCGACCAGGCCGGCACCTTCTTCTCCGAAACCGACCTCTTCGCCGACGGCGGCAACACCGGCTACACACGGGTGAAGGCGCTGTCCGACCCAACCTTCCAGAGCCTCTACCCGATGCTCTCGGCCAGCCACTTCGCCGGCCTGCAGGGCACCGACTACCTGGACAGCAACGGCTACTTCAAGGTCAGCCACATCAGCCAGGACATCAACGCGAAGAACGACGGCCAGTTCGGCGTGGCCTTCCACTACATCGCCGAGCAGCTCAACTCCACCGAGTTCGGCTTCTACTTCGTCAACTACCACGCCAAGGACCCGGTGATCTATGCCGACCTGAACAAGAGCTACGCCGGGCTGGACATGGACCAGCTCGCGCAGCTGGTCGGCTCGCCGTCCTACGACGCGCTGGTGCAAAGCGGTGGACAGATGCTCGGCCTGATCAACGCCGCCGCCGCGGTGGACATGGCCAACCAGGCCAACGCGCGCCGGGAGTATGTCGAGAACATCCGCATGTATGGCCTGAGCTTCAATACCACGCTGGGCGACGCCTCGCTGTTCGGCGAGATCGCCTACCGGCCCAACCTGCCCATCGGTGTGGCCACCACCAACGACCTGCTCGGCGACATGCTCGCCCAGGCCGGCAAGATCGCCGACGGGCAGAAGGTCAATGTCGGCGGGCAGATGGTCGGCCTGGGCGGGTCGGTACACGACTACGAGCGCGTGGAATCCTTCAACAGCTCGCTGGGCACGATCTACAACTTCGGCCCGTCGCTGTCCTTCGACTCCTTCATGGGCGTGTTCGAGGTGGCTGCCGAACAACTGCGCGGCAGCAGCCTGCAATACACCGCCTATGACGGCAGCACCCGCTACTACTCCGGCCGCAGCAACGGCGCGTACGTCTCCGGCTTCGACCGCAGCGACCAGGTCAACCGCAATGCCTACGGCGCCACCCTGCTGCTGACCGGTACCTGGAACGACGTGTTCGCCGGGGTCAACCTCTCGCCCTACGGCGTCTACAAGGACGACTTCAGCGGCAACTCGCAGCAGGCCGGCAACTTCATCGCCGGGCGCAAGGCCTACACCCTGGGCCTCAAGGCCACCTACCTGAACAGCCTGGAGGCCGAGCTGCAGTACACCGAGTTCTACGGCGCCGGGCAGGAAAACGCCGCCCGCGACCGCGACAACGTCGGCTTCAACGTCAAGTACTCCTTCTGAGCGGAGATTCACCATGGGCAACATCCGTACCCTGGCCGGCGCCGTTGCGCTGGCCCTGTCCGCCGGCAGTGCGCTGGCGGCGGTTTCCCCGCAGGACGCAGCCAGACTGCAATCCACTCTTACCCCGCTGGGCGCGGAAAAGGCCGGCAACGCCGCCGGCACCATCCCCGCCTGGACCGGTGGCATCACCCAGGCCCCGGCCGGCTTCAAGCCCGGCCAGCACCCCATCGACCCTTACGCGGCGGACAAACCGCTGTTCACCATCACCAAGGCCAACCTGGAGCAGTACAAGGCCAACCTCACACCGGGCCAGCTGGCGATGTTCAACAACTACCCGGACACCTTCCAGATTCCGGTCTACCCGACCCGGCGCAGCGGTTCGGCGCCGCAGTGGGTCTACGACAACACCTTGAAGAACGCCACCACGGCCAAACTGGCGGAGAACGGCAACGGCTTCGTCGATGCCTTCGGCGGCATTCCCTTCCCGATTCCGCAGAGCGGCGTGGAAGCGGTGTGGAACCACATCGCCCGATACCGTGGCACCTTCATCGTGCGCCGCTCTGCCGAGGCAGCCGTGCAGCGCAACGGCGACTACTCGCCGGTGGTCACCCAGCAGGAAGCGCTGTTCAAGTACTACCAGCCCGGTGGCAATTTCGAAGGTCTGGGCAACCGCATGTTCTACTTCCTCGCCTTCACCAAGAGCCCGGCGCGCCTGGCTGGCAGTGCCGCGCTGGTGCACGAGACGCTGGACCAGGTGAAGGAGCCGCGCCAGGCCTGGGCCTACAACGCCGGCCAGCGCCGCGTACGGCGCGCGCCGAGCCTGGCGTATGACACCCCCATCGCTTCCTCCGACGGGTTGCGCACCGCCGACGACACCGATCTGTACAACGGCGCGCCGGATCGCTACGACTGGAAGCTGCTGGGCAAGAAGGAGATCTACATCCCCTACAACAACTTCCGCCTGGCCAGCGCCGAGGTGAAGTACAAGGACCTGCTCACGCCCAACCACCTCAACCCGCAGTACACGCGCTATGAACTGCACCGTGTGTGGGTGGTGGAAGGCACGCTGAAGCCCGGCGCGCGGCATATCTACTCCAAGCGCGTGCTGTTCCTCGACGAGGACAGCTGGGGCGCCGCCGAGGTGGACCAGTACGACGGCCGTGGCGAGCTGTGGCGGGTATCGATGGCCTACCTGCGCAGCTACTACGAGCTGCCCACCACCTGGACCTCAATCGACGTCTTCCACGACCTGCAGGCGCGCCGCTACGTGGCGATGAACCTGGACAACGAAGAGCCGGCCAGCATCGACTTCACCCAGGCGCTGCCGGACGGCGAGTACTTCAGCCCGTCGGCCCTGCGTCGACGCGGCACCCGCTGACCCCCAGACCATCGCGGGGCGCTGCGCCCCGCCAACCTCTGCAAGGAACTCCGATCGATGTCCAGACCCGCCCTCACCCTCAACTGGTTCGGCTGCTACCTGATGCTGCTGGGCCTGGCACTGATGCTGGTGCCCAACCTGCTGCTCGGCCTGTTCCACATCGCTGCCACGTCGGAGGTGTGGATACGGATCGTCGGCGTGCTGGCCTTCAACATCGGCGTCTACTACCTTGCCGCCGCCCGCAGCGAATCGCGGCCGCTGTTCCTCGCCTCGGTGTATACCCGCGCCCTGGTACTGGCCAGCTTCGCTGCCTTCGCCCTGCTGCAACTGTGCGAGCCCATAGTGGTGCTGTTCGGCGCCGTGGACTTCTGCGGCGGCCTCTGGACGCTGCACGCCCTGCGCACGGAGAACAGCGCTCACGCCATCAGGAACTAGACTTGCGACTTCCCGTGTCCCCCCTGGAGGTCGCCACCATGCAACCTGTCACGCTCACGCTTGCCGCCTGCGTCCTGCTCCTGGGCGCCTCGGCCGGGTACGTCCACGCCGAGGGCGATGTCGCCAAGGACGTCCGCGACCTGCATCGCGATATCGACAAGGGCGTCGACCACGACGCCAAGGAGATCGACAAGGGCTACCAGCACGACAAGCACGAGGTGGAAAAGACCGATGACCACCTCGACAAGGAGCGTCACAAGGAAGACAAGCACCTGGACAAGGAGATCAAGAAGGACCTCTGAACCTGCCTAGGACAGCGCGCCCTGCAGGTGCTGGATCACCCTCTCCACCGCCTGTTCCAGGCAGCCCTTGAAGAAGTGGTCGGCGCCGGTATAGAGCAGCACTTCACGCTGCTGCGGCCGCGCCCAGTCCAGCAGGTTGGCCAGCGGCGCCATTTCGTCCGCTTCACCGTGCAGCAACAGGCAATCGGCCGGCACCGCCTGGGCCTGGTAGTCGCGACCGCCGGGGACCGTCCCCACCGGCAAGCCCATCAGCACTACCGCATCCGCCGCCGGTGACAGCTCGCTGGCAACACGGGCGAACACATAGGCGCCGAAGGAAAAGCCCACCAGCGCCAGCGGTAGCTCCGGATACTCGCTGCGCAGATGCTCGATCACCGCCAGCATGTCCTGCGCCTCGCCGATGCCTTCGGCGTACTCGCCTTCGCTGCCATCCACGCCGCGGAAGCTCGGCCGCACCGTCAGCCAGCCGGCGCCGCAGAGCTTGCGCGAAAGGGTCAGCGGCACACGGTGTTTCGGGCTGCCGCCGAGCAGCGGCTGCGGATGGCTGATCAGCACGATGCCCTGCGGCGGCACACCCGGCCGGTCGATCAGCAATTGCAGCTTGCCCACCGGGCCATCAATCAGTTGCGTGCGGCGCACTTCTTCGGACATCGACTCTTCTCGCGGAACGGGAACGGAGCGCCGATTGTAGCGCCCCGCCCGCACGCCAGGCTCGCCGAAGACAGCCCTCGCAGGGCGGATGACGCCGGCGCGTTATGCGCCCTGCGAACCGGGTCGTCGGGTCCTGTAGGAGCGAGCTTGCTCGCGAACCGCTTGGCGCTGGAGCGGCCGGGTCATCCATTCGCGAGCAAGCTCGCTCCTACGAAGAGCCCCCAGGGCAGCACCCAGCAAGGTGCTGCACTGGCGTTACAGGATCGACAGCGGGTAATCCACGATCAGGCGGAACTCGTTGACGTCGCCCTCGGCCTGGTCGGCATTGCCGCGGTGGATCGCCTCGCGCAGGCGGAAGGACAGGTCCTTCGCCGGCCCGGACTGCACCACGTACTTGGCTTCCAGGTTGGTCTCGTGGTGCTTGCCGTCATCGCCGTAACCGTAGCCGCGGTAGGGGCTGTCGGCGGCCATCTTGCTGCCGTCGATGCCGTGGCCGTTGACGTAGCGGGCCATGAAGCTCAGCCCGGGTATGCCGTAGGTCGCCATCGCCAGGTCATAGCGCAGCTGCCAGGACTTCTCTTCCGGGCCGTTGAAGTCCGAGTACTGGATGGAGTTGGCGAGGAAGATCGAGTCACCGGTGTCGCCGGGGCCGTTGACGCCAAAGGCCACGTAGTCGAACGGCGTGTCGCCATGCACTTTCTGGTAAGCCAGCGTCAGCGTGTGGGCGGTGAGGAAGGTGTACGCGGCGGCGGCGGACCAGGTGGTGTTGCTGATCTCGCCGGCCTTGGCGCTGCCGTCGTCGTTGGTGCGGTAGATGTTGAAGTCGAAGTTCAGCGACTGGTCGTCCGCCAGCGGCAACGTGTAGTTGGCGTTGCCGTAGTACTGGCGCCACACGTCCTCGAGCTTGGAGGCATAGAGCGAGAAGTTCAGCGTGTCGTTGACCGCGTACTTGCCGCCCACGTAGTCGATGCTGCTGGCCTCGACGTTGGCGTAGGAGGCCCAGATGCCATGGTCGCCGTTGGTGGTCACCGGGCCGTTGCCGCCGGTGAAGTGGCCGCCGTCCAGGTCCAGCCCCTCGATCTCGCTGCTGAGCACGTTGAAGCCGGTGGCGGTCTGCGGGAACAGCCGCGTGCCGCCCGCGGCGAACACCGGAGCGGTGGGCTGCAGGTCGCCCCAGCGCAGTTCGGTCTTCGAGACACGTAGCTTCACCGCGCCGCCAGCGCGGCCGTATTCGCTTTCCGGCGAGCCATCGTCGCGCACCGGCAGGTTGCCGGTGCCGGAGGTTCCGGCGCCGCCATCCAGGCGGATGCCCCAGTTGCCGAAGGCCTCGACGCCGAAACCGACGGTGCCCTGGGTGAAGCCGGAGCTGTAGTTCAGCGAGAAGCCCTGGGTCCAGTCCTTGCGGTCGCCGGCACCGGACTTGCGGTCGCTGTTGTAGTAATAGTTGCGCATCAGCAGCGAAGCGGTGCTGCCTTCGATGAAGCCGGTGGCTTCGGACTGGTCGGAAACGGCGGCGGCATGCGCCAGTTGGAACGGAATGCCGGCGACGATGGCACCGAGCATTGAAAGACGGAAAACGGACATCTGCTACCCCTTTGTTGGACTTGTCTTGGCAGGCTTATCGATTGAATCCTGGATAACTTTCTTATGTTTCCCCGCCATAGGCAGAGCGAGCGAAGAGATAACAATCCCCCGCTTCGCTCTCCAACCAGCCTTGTCGATAGTCGATATCGAGACGAATGATTCAGTATTTCCCTCTACCGCCATTAAGCTTGCGCCCCGATGAAGCACATGAGTCCCGGATGCCCGCTCCAGAGCGTCCGGAGGATTGCTCCACTTCATCATCCTTTGGTTTGGCCGCCTCCCCAGGCGGCCTTTTTTTGCCTGGAACTAAGTTATGGAACAGCCGTTCCAGACCATTTCCCGGATAATTATCCCGGCCACTTCCCGAGTTATCCGGACGGCACTTCCCGCAAACTTTCCCTGAACTTCATCGGGCAAGTTCCGCAGGATCGGGCAACCATTGCGCCAGCCGGACGTTCACCCGCCACACCGTTCATCCCCTGCGCCATGTCTCCCCCGATGAGTCGCTTGCGCAAAGCAAGTCACCGATTTAAATTACAACCATAATCTTACCAGCCAGACCTTGCCTGTCGCCCTGCCAGGCCCGAGACAAGGCGGCCCCATTAGATGACGATATTCATGTAAAGAGGTGCAGTCATGCGCAGAACCCGCTTCGACCACCTGCCCTGCCCCGTGGCCCAGGCGCTGGACCTGATCGGTGACAGCTGGAACGTGCTGATCCTGCGCGAAGCCTTCTACGGCTCCACCCGCTTCGACCAGTTCCTCGCACGATTGGGCATCGCCAGCAACGTGCTCACCCGCCGCCTGCGCGCCCTGGTGGGCAGCGGCCTGCTGCAACGCCGCCAGTACAACGACCATCCGCCGCGCTTCGACTACCTGCTCACCGAGCGCGGCCGCGACCTGCGCCCGGTCCTGCTGACCCTGCTGCAGTGGGGCAAGCGCCACGCCGGCATGGCCGGAGACACCGAGCTGGTGGACATCCGCAGCGGCCGACCGGTGCGCATCGCCCTGGTGGACGCCGACAGCGGCGAACCCATCGGCCCGCATCACCAGATTCACCGACGCGAGGGCGGCCGGCTCGTCCCCGTCTTCCCGCCAACAGTCCCCCAAGCCGATCACGCCTGAGCGAGGCCGCCATGAACCAGCCCGTCACCCTCCCCGCCACGCCCGCCGTCGATACGGCCAAACCGAAATCCCGCAAGGCGCTGAAGCTGGCAATCGCCACGACCGCCATCCTCGGCGCGACCGCCTATGCCGGGCACTGGTGGCTCGACGGCCGCTTCCTGGAGAAGACCGACGACGCCTACGTCGGCGGTGACGTGACGGTGATCAGTCCGCGCGTGGCCGGCTATATCGCCGAGTTGAAGGTGAGCGACAACCAGCGGGTGCATGCCGGCGAGTTGCTAGCGCGCATCGATGATCGCGATTACCGCGCCGCACTGGCCAAGGCGGATGGCGCCGTGCACGCCGAGGAAGCGGCGCTGACCCATGTCGCTGCGCAGGCCTCGCTGCAGGATGCGCTGATTCGCCAGAGCCAGGCGGAAATCGACGCGGCGGCCGCCGAAGAAGTCCGCACCCGCGACGACCAGCACCGCTACGCCACCCTGGTGCGGACCAACGCCGTTTCCGTGGAAGCTGCGCAACGTGCCGATGCCAGCTTCAAGTCCGCCCGCGCCAACAGCGACAAGGCCCGCGCCAGCCTGCTCGCCGCCCGCCGCCAGCTCGATGTGATCCAGAGCCAGCGACAGCAGGCCCAGGCCGCGCTGGAGCAGGCCATCGCCGCCCGCGACCTGGCGCGTCTGGACCTCAGCTACACCGAGCTGCGCGCCCCGGTGGACGGCTACATCGGCAACCGCCGCGCACGGGTCGGCAGCTACGTCGCCGCCGGCACCCAGCTGCTCGCCGTGGTGCCCGCGCAAGGCCTGTGGGTGGACGCCAATTTCAAGGAGGATCAACTGGCGCGCATGCAGCCCGGCCAGGCGGTGACCATCGAGGCCGACATCCTGCCCGGCAAGGTCTTCCACGGCCACCTGGACAGCCTCGCCCCCGCCACCGGCGCGCAGTTCAGCATCCTCCCGCCGGAGAACGCCACCGGCAACTTCACCAAGATCGTCCAGCGCGTGCCGGTGCGCGTGCACCTGGACGACGCCGACGGCCGCCTCGGCGACCTGCGCCCCGGCCTTTCCGTGCTGGTGGAAGTGGACACCCGCGCCCACCAGCAGGGCGACGCCGACCAGCGCGTCGCCCTGGGCAACCAACCGTGAACCGCTCCGGCAGCCAACTCTGGATCGAAAAGCACTGGAGCAGCGAGGTGGTGCCGGTGGAGAGCCTGTCCACCGGCCGCAAGGTGATCTCCTTCGCCTGCATGTGCCTGGGCATGTTCATCGCCCTGCTGGACATCCAGATCGTCTCCGCCTCGCTGCGCGACATCGGCGGCGGCCTCTCCGCCGGTGCCGACGAACTGGCCTGGGTGCAAACCAGCTACCTGATCGCCGAGATCATCGTCATCCCGCTGTCGGGCTGGCTGTCCAAGGTGCTGTCCACGCGCTGGCTGTTCGCCGCCTCGGCGCTGGGCTTCACCCTCACCAGCCTGCTTTGCGCCATGGCCTGGAATATCCAGAGCATGATCGCCTTCCGCGCGCTGCAGGGCTTTCTCGGCGGCTCGATGATCCCCATGGTGTTCACCACCGGTTTCCTCTACTTCGACGGCAAGCAGCGGGTGATTGTCGCCGCCACCATCGGCGCCATCGCCTCCCTCGCACCGACCCTCGGCCCGGTGGTCGGCGGCTGGATCACCGATATTTCTTCCTGGCCCTGGCTGTTCTACATCAACCTGGTGCCGGGGTTGTTCGTTGCCATCGTGGTGCCGGTCATGGTGCGCATCGACAAGCCCGACCTGTCGCTGCTCAAGGGCGCCGACTACCCGGCGATGGTGCTGATGGCGCTGTTCCTCGGCTGCCTGGAATACACCCTGGAGGAAGGCCCGCGCTGGAACTGGTTCAGCGACGACACCATTGTCGCCACCGCGTGGATTTCCGGCCTGTGCGGCGTGGCCTTCATCTACCGCAGCCTGACCGCCGCGCACCCCATCGTCGACCTGCGCGCCCTGAAGGAACGCAACTTCGCGCTCGGCTGCCTGTTCAGCTTCGTCACCGGCATCGGCATTTTCGCCACCATCTACCTGACCCCGCTGTTCCTGGGCCGGGTGCGCGGCTACGGCGCGCTGGACATCGGCCTGGCGATCTTCTCCACGGGCATCTTCCAGATCATGAGCATCCCGCTCTACGCCGCCCTCGCGCGGCGCTTCGACCTGCGCTGGATCCTGCTGCTGGGCATGCTGATGTTCACCCTGTCCATGGTTGAGTTCGCCCCGCTGACCCACGACTGGGGCGCGGCGCAGCTGATGTTCCCGCAGGCTCTGCGCGGCATGGCACAGCAGTTCTGCGTCGCCCCCACGGTGACGCTGGCACTGGGTTCGCTGCCGCCGGAACGCCTGAAGCTCGCCTCCGGGCTGTTCAACCTGATGCGCAACCTGGGTGGCGCCATCGGTATCGCCGCCTGTGCCACGGTGCTCAACGACCGCGCCAACCTGCACTTCCTGCGCCTGGCCGAACACCTGAACAGCGGCAACGAAGCGCTCAACCACTGGCTGGCGCCGTCGCTGGAGGTCAATGGCGAACCCTCGCAGCAGGCGCTGAAACACCTGTGGGACCTGACCTGGCGCGAGGCGCAGACGCTGACCTTCGCCGATGCCTTCCTGCTGGTGGGCGCCTGCTTCGCCGTGACCTTGCTGCTGGTGCCGCTGATGAGGAAGATCGCCCCGCCCACGCAGCCCAGCGCGGATAGTCATTGAGCCTCAGGCCATGTCGCTGGCGCTGAATTCCTCGGCAAGAAAGTCGATCAGCGTGCGCACCGAGGGCAGCAGGCCACGGCGCGAAGGGAAGATCGCGTGGACGATGCCGCACTTGGGCGACCAGCCCGGCAGCAGCTCGACCAGCCTGCCGGCGGCCAGGTCTTCGCGCACCGCCACACGCGGCACGTGGGCGATGCCGACGCCGGCGATCACCGCGTTGCGCAGGGCCAGCAGGTCGTCGGTGACCATGCGCGGCTTGTGCGAGATGAGCAGGCGCTCGCCCTCCTCGTTGAACAGCTCCCACTGGTACTCGCGCTGCATGCCGCCCCAGTGCAGGCTGGGCAGCTGGCCGAAGCCCATGGGCGAGCTGTCGCCGGCCATGCGCTCGAGGAAGTCCGGGCGCCCCACCAGGCACTGGGTGCTGTTGCCCAGTACCTTCATCACCATGTCGGTGTTCTCCAGCGGCGGGAAGCGCACCCGCAGGGCGATGTCGAAGCCCTCGTGGAGCAGGTCGACGCGGCGGTTGGTGCTCTCGATGAACAGTTCCACCAGCGGGTACTTGAGCAGGTAGCGGGTGAGCATCGGCCCGACCCAGGAATTGAGCAGCGTCGTCGGGCAGGCCAGCCGCACCAGGCCGCGCGGCTCGGCGCGGTTGCGCTCGATCACCTCGGAAGCGCCTTCCGCCTCGATGCGCATGGCCACGCAACGCTGGTAGTACTCCTGGCCGATCTCGGTCAGCGAACAGTGCCGGCTGGTGCGGTGCAGCAAGCGAACGCCGAGGCGTTCCTCCAGTTGGGCGATGCGCCGGCTGAGCTTGGACTTGGGGATGTCCAGCGCGCGGCCGGCAGCGGCGAAACCACCCTGCTCCACCACCTGGGTGAAGTAATAGAGGGTGTTGAGGTCTTCCATGGATCGTTCTCCGCATGGAACGCTGGGAAAGCGCCGGATCTTACCGTATCAGACACGTTCCCAGACCAACCCCGGCGTACCCCTCGCGTAGGAGCGGACTCCGTCCGCGATGGGCTGGCCTCGCTGCCTGTTTATCCGGAGCGGCGCCGCGTAAAGCGCGGACAGAGTCCGCTCCTGCGAAATACCTCTGCGCTTGGGCCATCCCTCACCCTGGCCCTCTCCCAAGGGGAGAGGGGACCGTTCGGTGCAGGATGAAACCTTCGCGACAGTCGGCTCGGACTGCCCCCTCTCCCTGAGGAGCGGGGCGCGCAACCATGGCAGGGGTGAGGGGGAAGACGCAGCGACGTACTATCCAGAGAAGACAGTTGCTCCTACGCACCATTCACCGCACGTTCCGGCTTTTCGTAGGAGCGAGCTTGCTCGCGAACGGCACGGCACGGCACGACGGCACGGAGCCTGTTCGCGAGCAAGCTCGCTCCTACAGGTGATGCCTTGGCGCTGTGCCGGAGCGTAGGGCGGTCTCCCTGATTGGCGGGAGCGGAGTAAACAGTTCGCGGACGGAGTCCGCTCCTACGCGGCCAACGCCATCGACGGAGCGGATTCCCGCACTCATGAATCGGTCATGCAGGCGATACCGATCAGCCCTTCGCTGCCCACGCGTTGAAGCGCTGCTCCAGGTCCTCGCCGTGGTCCACCCAGAACTCGAAGTTCACCGGCACCGCCTGCTCCAGGTTCGCCGGTGCGGTGTTCAGGCGCTCCACCAGCTTCGGCTCGATCAGCTTGGTGGTCCCCAGGTTCACCGAGCCGTAGCCCAGCTTCACGGTATGGATCTTCTGCTGCTCGGGCGACAGCGAGAAGGCGATGAAGTCCTCGGCGGCCTTCTTGTTCGGGCTGCCCTTGGGGATCGCCCAGGAGTCGATGGCATACAGGCTGCCGTTCCACACCACCTTCATCGGCACGCCCTCTTCCTGCGCAGCGAAGGCGCGGCCGTTGTAGGCGGTGCTCATGACCACGTCGCCGCTGGCGAGGAACTGCATCGGCTGCGCGCCGGACTCCCACCACTGGATCGACGGCTTGATCTCATCGAGCTTCCTGAACGCGCGGTCCACGCCTTCCTTGGTGGACAGCTCCTTGTACAGGTCTTCCTTTTTGACGCCATCGGCCAGCAGGGCGATCTCCAGGGTGTACTTGGCGCCCTTGCGCAGCGAGCGCTTGCCGGGGAATTTCTTCGTATCCCAGAAATCCGTCCAGCCGGTCGGGCCGTTGGCGAGGCGTTTACCGTCGTAGACCATGGCCATCGACCAGACCAGCAGGCCGGCGCCGCAGTCGGAGATAGTGCCCGGCACATAGTCTTCGGCCTTGCCGAGGATCGCCGGGTCCAGATGTTCGAACAGGCCTTCTTCGCAGCCGCGCAGCAGCTCCGGCCCTTCCACCTGGACGACGTCCCAGTTGACGCCGCCGGTGTCGACCATGGCCTTGATCTTGCCCATTTCGCCGTTGTACTCGCCGGCGATCACCTTCATCCCTTCCTTCTTCTCGAAGGGTTTGTAGAAGGCTTCGGTCTGTACGTCCTTGCTGATACCGCCGAAGGAGATCACGGTCAGGTCAGCAGCCATGGCGCCGGACGCCACGCCCATGAGCAGGGCTCCCAGAATCGGGTTTTTCATTTCCACCTCTTGGCTTTGTTGTTGGCAGATGGTTCAAGCACGCAGGCGCCCGGTCTCTGCGGACCGGGCACGATAACAGGGTCAGCTGCGATAGACGGCCTCACCGTCCTCGATCAGGCGCAGCGCCGACTCCCAGGCCAGCAGGTGCAGGCCGTCGACCAGCGCTTCCTCTTCCTGCACGGCGACGCGCTCGCACACGGCGTGCGGCGGGTAACGCAGCTGGCGACCGCCAGCCAGGGCCTGGACCTGCGCCTGGCAGGCGCGTTCGAGGAAGTAGATCTGGTTGAAGGCCTCGGCGATGCAGCGCCCGGCGGCCAGCAGGCCGTGGTTGCGCAGGATCATCACCATGTGGCTGCCCAGGTCGTTGACCAGGCGCGAGCGCTCGTCCGGGTCCAGGGCGATGCCTTCGTAGTCGTGGTAGCCCAGGCGGTCGTAGAACTTCAGCGCGTGCTGGCTGATCGGCAGCAGGCCGTCTTCCTGGGCGGACACCGCGATGCCGGCGGCGGTGTGGGTGTGGATCACGCAGGCCACGTCCTCGCGGGCGGCGTGCACCGCGGAATGGATGTTGAAGCCGGCACGATTGACGCTTTTCGGGCCGAAGCGCGGGTCAATGACGTCGCCTGCATGGTCGACCTTCACCAGGTCGGAGGCGCGCATTTCGTGGAACAGCACGCCGTAGCGGTTGATCAGGTAATGGCCCGGCTCGCCCGGCACACGCGCGGAAATATGGGTGTCGATGTGATCGGTCCAGCGGAAGTGAGCGATCAGCCGGTACAGCGCGGCGAGGTCGCAGCGCGCCTGCCACTCCTCGGCGGAAATGCTCGACGGATCGATGTTGTAAGCTGTGTCACGCATGACGGGCTGTCCCTTGTTCTTGTTTCAGGCTATGCGGCGTATTGCCGCCGTCTGGGACCGAGTGTGCTGGCCACGCCCGGTCCGCACCATGCACAGGGATAACGCAGAAATTGCAGTGCTGTTATGGTCCGCGGACCTGTACAGATTGCCCATCGCTCACCCACACAAGAAGCGGACCTTCGGATGCTGTTGCTCGACCCCACCTCGGACATTCCCCTGGTCACCCAGATCGTCGATGGCATCGCCCAGGCCATCGACGAGCAGCGCCTGCGTCCCGGCGCCAAGCTGCCCTCGATCCGCAAGTTCGCCCAGGCCAATGGCGTCAGCCACTTCACCGTAGTCGAGGCCTACGACCGGCTGGTGGCGCGCGGCTGCCTGAACGCGGTGCCCAACGCCGGTTTCTACGTGCGCGGCCCGGCAGTCGAGGACAGCGCCAGCGATGTGGCGCCCACCGAATTCGACTTCGATGCGCACCTGTTGCTGCACAAGGTCTTCCAGCCGCTGGGGATGGAGCTGCGCCCCGGCGTCGGCCTGTTGCCCGAGCACTGGCTCGATGGCGAAGGCCTGCTGCGCGGGCTGCGCAGCCTGGCGCGGGAAGAACCGACCCAGTTCGGCAACTACGGCCACAGCAAGGGCAACCTGAAGCTGCGCGGCAAGCTCGCCGACCGCCTGGGCGATGCGGGTGTGGCCGCCAGCCCCGAGCAGATCCTGCTGACCGCCGGCGCCAGCCAGGCGCTGGACCTCACCGTGCGCTACCTGGTGCAGCGCGGCGACCCGGTGCTGGTGGACGAACCCGGCTACCACAACCTGTTCCTCAACCTGCGATTGCAGGGCGCGCAACTGCTGGGCGTACCGCGCAGCGCCGACGGGCTGGACCTCGACCGCCTGGAGCAACTGGCCCGCGAACACCGCCCCAAGGTCTATTTCACCCAGGCGCGCCTGCAGAGCCCCACCGGCGGCAGCCTGTCGCTGGCCGCCGCACACCGCCTGCTGCAGCTGGCGGAAAAGTACGATTTCCTCATCGTCGAGAACGACATCTACGCCGAGCTCGACCCCGCCGGCCAACTGCTGCTGGCCAACCTCGACCAGCTGGCACGGGTGATCTACATCAGCAGCCTGTCCAAGGTCATAGCGCCGGCGCTGCGTACCGGTTTCATCGCCGCCCACCCCGAGCTGATCGAAGAGCTGGTGCCGCTGAAGATGGTCAGCGGCCTGACCAGCTCGGAGCTCACCGAGACCCTGGCCCTGGACATCCTCCTGCAGGGTCGCCATCGCAAGCACGTGCGCCAGCTGCGCGACCAGCTCGGCGAAGCCCACGACAGCGTGGCGCGGCGCCTGGAAGCCGCCGGCCTGGAGATCTTCCACGAACCCCGCGCCGGCCTGTTCCTCTGGGCCCGGCACCGCGCGGTGGACGACGCCACCCTGCTCGCCAGCCGCGCCAAGGAGGCGAAGATCCTGCTGTTCCCCGGCCAGCTGTTCATGCCCGACGGCCGCAGCGTGCCGTGGATGCGCTTCAACGTGGCGCACTCCCTGGATGAGCGGCTGTACCGCTTCCTCTCCGCACAAGGAGATGCCCCCGTGTAGGAGCGAGCTTGCTCGCGAACCGCCCAGGGCCCGGATAGCCTGGCGGTCACAAAACTTGCGGACGCCGAGTCCAAGGAAGAACAGCCGGAATTTCCCCGGCCACGTCAGGAGGACACCGTGAAATTTCCAACCGTCGACAACGAGCAACTGCAACGCGCCCAGCGCGGCGAACCCGCCGCCCTCGATGCGCTTCTGCTGGCCCTGCAGGCACCGGTCTACAACCTCGCCCTGCGCATGCTCGGCCGCCGTGAAGACGCCCAGGACGCCAGCCAGGAAATCCTCCTGCGCATCACCACGCACCTGGCCAGCTTCCGTGGCGACAGCCAGTTCTCCACCTGGGCCTTCCGCATCGCCAGCAACGCGCTGCTGACTGCACGCACCAAGGTTCGCGAGGCGCCCACCGTGTCGCTGGAAGCCCTGGCCGAAAAGCTCGACCTCGGCCTGCGCCTGGCCCAGGCCAACGAGCGCCCGCTGGAGCCTGCCGACAAACTCGCCGCCGAACGCATCGCGCTGGCCTGCACCCAGGGCATGCTGATGTGCCTGGAGCGTGAACAGCGCCTGGCCTACGTGCTGGACATCGCCTTCGGCCTGGATTCGGAAACCGCCGCCGCGGTGCTGGAGGTCGAACCGGCGACCTACCGCAAGCGCCTGTCGCGGGCGCGCCAGCGGCTGGATGACTTCATGCAGCAGCATTGCGCCCTGGTGAACCCCCAGGCGCCCTGCTCCTGCGAGCGCCAGGCGCTGGCCCTGCCGGCCGGCCTGAATGACACCCGCAAGGCCGAAAGCGAACTGCTTGCCCTCACTCGCCTTGCCGACGCGGCAGCGGTGTTCCGCGCGCACCCCGACTACCAGGTGCCGCAACGAGTGATCGAAACCGTGCGCGCCGTGCTGCAGCAGCACACCGGAGGCTGGCAATGAACGCTTTCGCCGATCTGGGCTATCCCGAAGGCTTCCAGCCGCTGCAACGGCGCAATCCGCTGCTGGACCTGCTCGGTCCATTCCTCGTGCGTGGCGAGGGCGATTCGCTGGAGCTGGGCCTGTTGCTGGACGAGCGCCACACCAACAGCCGTGGCGGCGTCCACGGCGGCATTCTCGCCACCCTGGCGGACATCGGCATGGGCTACGCCATGGCCTTCTCCAGCCAACCGCCGCAGCCGCTGGTCACCGCCAGCCTGCCCCTGGATTACGTTTCCAGCGCCCAGGTCGGCGACTGGCTGAGCATCCGCCTGCTGCACAGCCGGCGCGGCCGGCAGATGGCTTTTGCCAACGCGCTGCTGTCGGTGGGGGACAAGGTGGTGGCCCAGGCCAGCGCCGTGTTCGCCGTACCAGCGGAACGCTGATCCGGCAGATATCGCCAGCCGCCGCGCAAGGCCTTAGACTTGCCGTCCATCAGCAACCGCCAGCAAGAGATCACTATGGGCGCCCAGTGGAAAGCCAAACATAAAGAAGTCGCCGCCAACGCCAAGGGCCGCGTGTTCGGCAAACTGTCGAAGGAAATCATGATCGCCGCGCGCAATGGCGCCGACCCGGACATGAACCCGAAACTGCGCCTGGTCGTCGAGCAGGCCAAGAAGGCCTCGATGCCCCGCGACACCCTGGAGCGCGCCATCAAGAAGGGCGCCGGCCTGCTGGACGGCGCCGCCACCTTCGAGCGCGTGGTCTACGAAGGCTTCGCCCCGCACCGCGTGCCGGTGATCGTCGAATGCCTGACCGACAACGTGAACCGCACCATCGCGGAAATCCGCGTGCTGTTCCGCAAGGGCCAGCTGGGCGCTTCCGGCTCGGTATCCTGGGACTTCGATTACCTGGGCCTGGTCGAGGCCACCCCGGCCAGCGCCGACGCCGACCCGGAACTGGCCGCCATCGAAGCCGGCGCCCAGGACTTCGAGCCGGGCGAGGAAGACGGCGATACCCTGTTCCTCACCGACTCCACCGACCTGGACGCCGTCTGCCGCGCCCTCCCCGAGCACGGTTTCACCGTCGCCTCGGCCAAGCTCGGCTACAAGGCGAAGAACCCGGTGAGCCTGTCCGGCGCGGAACTGGAGGAAGTCGAAGCCTTCCTCGATGCGCTGGACGGCAACGACGACGTGCAGAACCTCTACGTCGGCCTGGCCTGATATCGCTACCAGCGAGCAAGCTCGCCCCTTCAGGAACCGGCACAACCGGCTCTTCGTAGGAGCGAGCTTGCTCGCGAACCTGCCTCGCACCTGACGCATCATGCGCATGCTGTTCGCGAGCAAGCTCGCTCCTACCAGTTTCCTCCTCCATCAGAGCCGCCTGGCTCCCCCCTGCCTTCTCCCGCGAAAATCCCCGCCTTGCGTCTTTGCGCATTTCTGATATCGCCCATCCCGCGCCCTTCGTACCTTCTCCCTGCCCGCCGTACCTGACGGCGGGCGCGTGCATACCCCATAAAACAACAAGAAGGGCCGCTCCATGACTTCACGCATCCGACCGTCGGCAATCGCCGGCGCCCTCCCTTGCCCGCTGCGCTCCGGCGCACGCGGCTGACTGCCGCTCACCCCTCATCACTCACAGGCAAGGGACACTCAACATGCTCAAACAAGGCGTACTCCGCTGGCCCCAGATCGCCGGGCTCGGCATTTCACTGGTCATCGCCGGGCAGTTCTCCGGCTGGAACTACGGCCTGGCCAGCAGCGGCTGGGCCAACATGCTCGTCGCCACCCTGCTGATGGCCGTGCTCTGCGGCGGCCTGGCGCTGTGCGTGTGCGAGCTCTCCACCGCGCGGCCCCATGCCGGCGGCGTGTTCGCCTACGCGCAGCTGGCCTTCGGGCCCTTCGTCGGCTACCTGGTCGGCGCCGCCTGCGCGCTGGCGTTGACCATCGGCACCGGCGCGGCCGCCAACTTCCTCGCCGCCTACATGGAATCGGTGTTCGGCTTCGGCGGCTGGCCGGTGCGCATCGGCCTGTTCGCGGTGATCATCGGCATCCACATCATCGGCGTCGGTGAAGCACTCGGGCTGACCCTGCTCGCCGGCGCCGTGGCCGCCATCGCCCTGCTGGCCTTCGGCGGCGCCATGCTGCCCCACGTGCACTGGGAAAACCTCCTGCCCAGCGCCGGCAGCGCACTGCCGGGCGTGAGCGTGGCCGGCGTGTTCGCCTGCGTGCCCTTCGCCATCTGGATGTTCATCTGCCTGGAGCAGGTCGCCTCCGCCGCCGAGGAAGCCGCCGAGCCGGGCCGCAGCATGCCGCGCGGGATCATCGCCGCGGTTGGCACCCTGCTGCTGACCGCCCTGACCGTGGTGATCAGCGCGCCGGGCGCCGCCGGTGTGGAAGTGGTCGGCAATGCGGGCGACCCGCTGTACGCCGCCATGACCCACGGCGGACTCTACGGCGAGCGCGACTGGCTGCCGCTGCTGGTCGGCTCCGGCGCCGTGTGCGGCCTGCTGGCGACCTTCTTCTCGGTGGTGTTCTCCGCTTCCCGCCAGTTGTTCGCCCTGTCCCGCGACGGCTTCTTCCCCGCCGCGCTGGCCCGCACCAACCGCCGAGGCGCGCCCTACGTCGCCCTGCTGGTGCTGACGGTGATCGGCCTGCCGCTGACCCTGGTGCCGCCGGAAAAACTCCTGCTGTGCATCGTCCTGCTGCTGGGCAGCTGCCACCTGGTGCTGTTCGCCGCCTACCTGCGCCTGCACCGCAGCCAACCCGGCCTGGTGCGCCCGTTCCGCCTGCGCGGCGGCCCGCTGATCGCCAGCGTCGGCATGCTGCTGACACTGGTCGTGATTGCCGCCTGCTTCCAGCTGGAAGTGGCGATGCTCAGCGCCCTGGCCCTGGTGGTCGCCGCCCTCATCCTCAACTACCTGCTGCGCGCCGCCACCCGCGCCGGCAAGCCCCTGGAGAATGCCGAGAATGTCTGAACCCACCCTGCTGCAACGCCGCCACCAGGTCATGGGCGATGCCTCGCCGCTGTTCTACGACGAGCCACTGGAACTGGTGAAAGGCGAAGGCGTCTGGCTCATCGACGCCGCCGGCAAGCGCTACCTGGACTGCTACAACAACGTGCCCTGCGTCGGCCATTGCCATCCGAAGGTGGTGGCGGCCATGGCCGAACAGGCGGCGACGCTGAACATCCACACCCGCTACCTCAACGAACGCGTGGTGCGCTACGCCGAGAGCCTCACCGCGACCTTCGCAGAGCCCCTGGACAGCCTGATGTTCACCTGCACCGGCAGCGAGGCCAACGAGCTGGCCCTGCGCATGGCGCGCTTCGCCACCGGCAACAAGGGCGTGATCGTCAGCGACTACAACTACCACGGCAACACCACCACGCTGGCGGCGGTGACCACCGCGCTACCCAGCTCCGAGCCGTTCTCGGCCCACGCGCGGGCCGTGCCGATCCCCTGCCTCTACCATGCCGACGGCACGCCCGGGCAGATTGCCGAGCGCTACGTGGCCAAGGTCGCCGAAGCCATCGCCGAGCTGCAGGCGGCCGGCGTCGGCCTCGCGGCCATGCTGATCGACACCCTGTTCGCCAATGAGGGCATCCCGCGCCTGCCAGCCGGCTACCTGGAGCGCGTGGCGAAGCTGGTGCGCGATGCCGGCGGCCTGCTGATCACCGACGAGGTGCAATCGGGCTTCGCCCGCACCGGCGAGCACATGTGGGGCCACCAGTCGCACCCGCTGGTGCCGGACATCGTCACCCTCGGCAAACCCATGGGTAACGGCTTCCCCCTGGCGGGCGTGGTGACCAGCCGCGAGCGGGTGGAAACCTTCGGCCGCAGCAATATGTACTTCAACACCTTCGGCGGCTCGCCGGTGGCCGCGGCCGTCGGCCAGGCGGTGCTGGACGTGATCGCCGAGCAGGACCTGCAAGGCAACTCCCGGCGCCAGGGCGCCAGGCTCAGCGCCGAACTGCACCGCCTGGCCGAGCGCCACTCGATCATCGGTGACGTGCGCGGCCAGGGCCTGTTCTTCGCCGTGGAACTGGTGCGCGACCGCGCCAGCCGCGAGCCGGCCGGCCTCGAAGCGCGGCGCATCGTCAATGCCATGCGCCAGCGCGGCGTGCTGATCAGCAAGATCGGCGGCGACGACAACATCCTCAAGATCCGCCCGCCACTGGTGTTCGCGGCCGAGCATGGCGAGCTGTTCATCGACACCCTGGACCAGGTCCTGAGCGAACTCTGAGGAGCCACCATGAACAACTTTTCCAAGGCTTGTTTCGCAGAGCTTGATCACGACCAGCAGATCGCCTGCCTGCGTGACCTGGCGCTGGACGCCCTGCGCCACTGGGAAGGCGATTTCGTCGGCCTGGAACTGCTCAAGTACCGCGAGAACGCGGTGTTCTGCGCCACCCGCAGCGATGGCACGCGCAGCGCCCTGCGCGTGCACCGCGGCGGCTACCACAGCGAGGCGGCGCTGCGTTCGGAGCTGACCTGGATGGAGCGACTGGCCGCCGGTGGCATCGGCGTGCCGAGCATCATCCGCACCCGCAACGGCGAACACCTGGCCGAGGTGCGCAGCGCCGCCCTTGAGGAATCGCGCTTCGTCGACATGCTCGGCTGGCTGTCCGGCAGCACCCTGGGCTCCGCCGAGCAGGGCCTGAGCGCCGACGGCGACATCGAGGCGCTGTTCCGTCAGGCCGGTGCCGTGGCCGCGCGCATCCACCTGAATTCGGCCCAATGGCGCCAGCCCAACGAATTCACCCGGCACGCCTGGGACGAAGAAGGCCTGGTGGGCGCCAACCCGTTCTGGGGACGGTTCTGGGAGCTGGACCTGCTCAGCGACGAGCAGCACGAACTGTTGCAGCGGGCGCGCCAGGAAGCGCGTCTCGACCTGCGCCACTACGGCCGCAGCCTGGACAACTTCGGCATGATCCACGCCGACCTGGTGCCGGAAAACCTGCTGCTCGAAGGCGGCGAACTGCAGCTGATCGACTTCGACGATGCCGGCTTCGGCTGGCACATGTTCGAACTGGCCACCGCGCTGTATTTCTGCCTGGACGACCCACGCCTGGCGCAGATCCAGGCGGCGCTGCTGGCCGGCTACGACTCGGTCAAGCCGCTGTCCGCCGCTGACCGCGCCGCGCTTCCGCTGTTCCTCGCCCTGCGCGGCACCACCTACCTGGGCTGGGTGCATACCCGGCGCAACAGCGAAACCGCGCGGGAACTGGCGCCCATGCTGATCGAGCGCGCCTGTACACTGGCCGCCGCCTACCTCGCCGGCCGCTGAAACTGGCAGAGCGCCGCAACACCCTGGCGCGCAGGCACAAGCCTGCGCGCCAGCACTGCCCGATACTCGGCGCACAACCGAGGTGAACCGCCATGACCGGCATAGCCCGCCACCAGGCAACCGACTCCGATGAACTGGCCTGCGCCCTCGCCGGCTGGAGCCAGGACTACACCCAGCTCGGCCACGGCCGCCTGCAGGCGGAGCTGCTGCATGTGCAGTTGCCCGGCGCCTCGCTGATCTACGAACACTCCAACCTGCACCTGCACGAGAACATGGCGCCGCCCGCCGGCCATCTGGTGATCGGCATTCCCCTGCGCGCCGGTGCCGATTCGCGCTTCAATGGCCAGGCCCTGCACGACGACACCCTGCTGGTGCTCGAAGGAGGCCGCGAACTGGAAATCTGCGCCGCCGGGGAAATCCACATGCTCGGCCTGACCTTCAGCCAGCCGCAGCTGGAACGCCTGCTCGGCGCCGAGGAGCGCGAGCTGTTCGAACGCGCGTTGCAGCAACGGCGCCTGCAACTGTCGCCAACGGGGGCCGGCGATCTGCGCCGCAGCCTGTGCGACGCCCTCGCCGCCTTCGAAGGCGAGCCCTGGCGGGTGGACGACCCACAGCAGGCCGGGCATGCCGTCGCCCTGGTGCTGAGCCACGTGCTACAGGCACTGGAGGAAATCCTCCCCGGCAACGACCGCGAAGGCGCGCCGCGCTCGCTGCAGCAACATCGCCGGCTGGTGCTGGCGGCCATCGAGCGTATGCAGGCGGACCTCTCCGAGCCGCTCTCGCTGCTGGAGCTGAGCCAGAGCCTGAACACCAGCCAGCGCACCCTGCAGTACTGCTTCCGGCAGATCTGCCAGAGCACGCCGCAGCAGTTCTTCCTCAGCCTGCGCCTGGCCGAGGCGCGCCGCCGACTCAAGCAGGAGCCGCAGCAGAGCATCACGAACCTGGCGCTGGACCTGGGCTTTGCCAGTTCCAGTCATTTTTCGACCTTGTACAAGCGGTTGTATGCGGAACAGCCGTCACTGATCTCGCGCTCGCGCTAAATCCTGCCCTTGTAGGAGCGAGCNTGCTCGCGAACCCGCTTGACGCTGGCGCCGTCGGATGGCTCGTTCGCGAGCAAGCTCGCTCCTACAAAAAGCACCACTGTCGGATCTGGCAACCACACCCAATCACTTGGCAGACAGGAGCAACGGCACAACGCCAGCCCTTACATAGCATCGGCAGAAGTCACATCCCCTCAATCGACAATAACGAAACGGATGCCTTCACCATGACCCACGCCGCCGTGCTGCGCCCCACCCTGCTCGTCCTGCTCATCGCCGGGGCCAGTTCCGCCAGCGCCTACGAGCTGTACGCGACCGACGACACGCACCTGAACGCCGACCTCTCGGCGACCTTCGGGCTGTTCCACAGCCAGGAGCGCTACAACATGACCGGCACGCTGGATGAAGGCTCCTCCTCCTGGCAGGAAGGCTTCATCAAGTACGGCCTGAGCGGCGACCAGAAGCTCGGCGGCGCGGGCACCGCCTACGGCGCCTTCAACCTGCTCAGCTCCGGCACCTGGGGCGACGGCGACGCCGCGGGCTTCAGCGACGGTTCCGAGCGCACCACCAAGATCGAGGATGCCTACGCCGGCTGGCGCTCGGCGGGCCTGTTCCCGATGCTGGGCGAAGACGGCATCGACCTGTCCTTCGGCCGCCAGAACATCGTGGTCGGCGACGGCTTCCTGATCGACGGCGATGCCCTGAACATGGGCAAGGGCCTGGCCGATGGCGAATACAACCGTGGCGGTGGCTACTACCTGGCAGCGCGCCGTGACTTCGACGAGACCGCCGTGCTGCGCATCGGCGGCAAGGAAGGCTGGCGTGGGGACCTGATGCGCCTCAAATCCGACAACCGCGCCCAGGCCAACTCCGACCTGTATGTCGCCACCCTCGAGCACGTCGCCCCGGAAGCCACCTTCGGCCTGACCTACATCGACGTCACCGACGTCGACGAGCGCTACGCCTCGCCGATCCAGCTCGACCGCAAGGACATGAAGACCTACAGCCTGCGCGGCACCGGCAACGCCGGCGTGGAAAACCTGTTCCTCTCCGGCGAATACGCCTGGCAGGACAAGGACAACGCCCAGTACAGCGACGACACCGCCAATGCCTGGTACCTGGAAGCCGGCTGGACCTTCTCCGACGTCAGCTGGAAGCCCTACGTCAGCTATCGCTTCAGCCGCTTCTCCGAAGGCTACGACACCCTCTTCTACGGTTTCAGCCGTGGCTTCGGCACCTGGTTCCAGGGCGAGGTGGCGGGCAACTACTCCGGGCCGTTCAACAACAACACCCGCGTACACAACGTCGGCGCCAAGGTCACCCCGCTGGAGAATCTCTCCATTGGCGCGCAGTACTTCGACTTCCACACCCTGGATACCGACCTGGGCAACACCGACGGCCGCGAACTGGACCTCTACGCCGAGTGGGCGATCAACGAGCACCTGGTGATCATCCCGCTGGTGGGCCTGTACCAGCCGAAGAAGAGCGCGGCCGAAGGCGGCACCCAGATCGGCAACGACAACAGCAACCTCTACAGCCAGCTGCTGTTCTCCACCACGTTCTGATCGACAGCTTCAAAGCGCAAGGAAAACCCGCCATGCCCAGCCTCCTGACTTCGATCCAGGGCCGCATCACCTGGCTGGCGGGTCTCTGCCTGATCCTGGTCGCCAGCGTCCTGATCGGCCTCTCGCTGTACCAGGCGCGGCAGGACAGCCACACCATCCAGCACGACAGCGGCGAACTCTTCGCCGTTGCCGCGCGGCACAACCTGGAAACCCAGGGCCAGGTGCAGGCCCTGCTGATCCGCGAACGCCTGCAGAACAACCTGCTGCTCGGTGAAGGCCTGCTGCGCACCGTGCAGACCCTGCGAGCGCAACAGCACCAGGGCGTCCTCGACCCCGCCGCGCTGCGCACCGCCCTCAATCATTCGATGGCCGACACCCTCGGCGCACACCCGGAACTGCTCGGCCTGTTCCTGGTGTTCCAGCCCGATGCGCTGGACGCCGCCGACCGCCAGTTCGCCGCCCGCGAAGACCTGGGCAGCAACGAGACCGGCCGCTTCGCCCTCTACCTGCTGCAGAACGGCGGGCAAACCCAGCGGGTGATCGGCACCGAGCAGGTCCTCGGCGACACCACGCCCGGCCCCAGCGGCCAGCCCTACAATGCCTTCTTCACCTGCTCCACCGGGCGCGCCCGCCCCTGCGTGCTCGATCCGTATTTCGACGACGCCTCCGGCCAGCGCCGGCTGGTCACCAGCGTCACCCTGCCGCTACTGGAGAACGGCAAGGCGATCGCCGCGGTGGGCTTCGACATCGATCTGGCGGCGCTTCAGCAAAGCAGCGCAGAGGGCAGCCGCAGCCTGTTCGACGGCCAGGGCCGCATCCGCATCCTCAGCCCCAACGGCCTGGTTGCCAGCGACAGCGGCGATGCCTCCAAGCTGGGGCAGAAATTCGCAGACAAAACCGTGCTCGCCGAGATCGCCGCCGGGCGCTCGCCGTCCAAAGACGACGGCGAATCCATCAGCGTGCTGCACAGCCTGGCCCCGGTGCCGGACGCCGCGCCCTGGGGCATCCTGCTCAGCGTGCCGCGCGCGGTGATGCTCGCCCCGGCGGAACGCCTCAAGGGCACGCTGGATGAGCTGCGCTGGAAAAGCACCGCGCTGGAGACCGGCGTCGGCATCGCTGTCGGGTTGCTCGGCATGCTGCTGGTGGCGCTCACCGCGCTGGGCATCAGCCGGCCGATCCTGCGCCTGGCGCGCATGCTCGAAGACATCGCCGACGGCGAAGGCGACCTCACCCGCCGGCTCGATTACCCGCGCCGCGACGAACTGGGCCGGCTGGCCACCGCCTTCAACCGCTTCCTCGACAAACTGCAACCGAGCATCGCCGCCGTGCAATCGGCGACCCGCGAAGCCCATGCCACCGCCGACCGCTCGGCGCAGATCGCCCGGCAGACCAGTGACGGCATGCAGCAGCAGTTCCGCGAGATCGACCAGGTCGCCACGGCGCTCCACGAGATGTCCGCCACCGCGCAGGATTCTGCCCGCAGCGCCGCTCGCGCCGCCGAAGCCGCGCGCACCGCGGAACAGGCCTGCGATGACGGCTTCCGCACCCTCGACGCGACCAACAGCGGCATCGACCTGCTGGCCAGCGGCATGCACCAGGCCATGGCCGAGCTGCAACAACTGGCGGCGAGCAACGAGCAGATCGGTTCGATCCTGGAAGTCATCTGCGGCATCGCCGCGCAGACCAACCTGTTGGCCCTCAACGCCGCCATCGAAGCGGCGCGCGCAGGCGATGCCGGGCGCGGTTTCGCCGTGGTCGCGGACGAAGTGCGCGGGCTGGCCCGGCGCACCCAGGAGTCCGTGGAGGAAATCCGCGAGGTGATCGAGAACCTGCAAGCCCGCGGCCACTCAGTGACCAGCGCGATGCAGGGCAGCTTCGCCCAGGCCCAGGGCAACGTCGATCAGGCGCGCCAGGCCATCGACGCGCTGCGGCGGATCGGCGAGGCGGTGAACCTGATCAGCGAGATGAACCTGCAGATCGCCAGCGCAGCAGAAGAACAGAGCAGCGTCGCCGAGGAGATCAACCGCAACATCGCCGGCATCCGCGACGTCACCCAGACCATTTCCGACCACGCACAGCAGGCCGCCGGTGCCAGCCGTTCACTGAACGAACTGGCCAGCCGGCAGCAGGGATTGGTGGAGCAGTTCCGCGCCTGACTCAGATGTCGCTGCAGCGCGGGGTCTGGCGCAGGTATTTGACGGTGTGCTGCTGGCCTTGCGAGTCCAGGTAGACCATGGTGGCCTGGCTGACTTCGCAGCGTTCGTTGGGTTGGGAAATGCTCAGCACCTTGGCCACGTCCAGCGGCATGCCGTAGTGGTAGACGGCCGCGTCGTCGGCGAAAGCGCTGAAGGACAACAGCAAGGCAGGAATGGCGAAGAGCGCGCAAAGAGTGGATTTCATGGCAGGAACCTCAGGGATCACGCGGGTCGCGTCGATCGTGGCCCACTGCCATAAATCTAGCCGATGAGACCTTTCCTACACAGACCGACTTCGACAACGGATTTCTTCAGTTAGCGCAACAATATCGCCTTGCGGGCGCACCTTCTCCTGTGATTGTGACGTCTCCCGTTGCCAGAATGGCAGCATTCGTTCCCATCGGCCGATTGCAGCCAGGGCGATACGCCGCAAGAATGAACGCCATCGATCGGATCGGGAGGCGCCATGAAACGCGTGGCCATGCTGCTGTTCCCCGGCGTGCAGGCGCTGGACGTCTCCGGGCCGCTGGATGTGTTCGCCGAGGCCAATGCCTTCGTCCCTGCCGGCCAGGGCTACCAGGTGGTGACCCTCGCCGCGCCGCCCTTGCCGCTGCGCGCCTCCAACGGCCAGCTGCTCGGCGCCGACTTCGGCCTCGAACAGGGCCAGGGCGCTGCCGACATCCTGCTAGTGCCGGGCGGGCCGGCCTTGCCGGATGAGTGTCCTGCGCCCGAGTTGCTCGACTGGTTGCGCGCGGCCTGCGCCATGGCGCCGCGTTACGGCTCGATCTGCACCGGCGCCTTCCTGCTTGGCCACGCCGGGCTGCTCGACGGCAAGCGCGTGACGACCCACTGGAGCGATGCGCGGCGGCTCACCGGGCTGTTCCCGCGGGCGTTGGTCGAACCCGATCGGATCCATGTGCGCGATGGCGCGCTGGTGACCTCGGCGGGCGTGACTGCCGGTATCGACCTGGCACTGGCGTTGGTCGCCGAGGACCACGGCGCAGCAGTGGCGCTATCCGTTGCGAAGCGCCTGCTGGTGGTAGCCCAGCGCCAGGGCGGGCAGTCGCAGTTCAGCCCCTTCCTGCAGGCGCCGGCCGATGCAGGCTCGCCGGTGGCGCGCATCCAGCGCTACGTGCAGGAAAACCTCGACCAGCCGCTGGGCGTGCCGCAACTGGCTGCGGAAGTGGCGATGAGCCCGCGCAGCTTCGCCCGCGTGTTCGTCCGCGAAGCAGGCGTGACGCCGGCCGAGTTCGTCCAGCGCGCGCGCATCGACGCGGCGCGCGGGCTGCTCGAGGGAGGCGATCTGGCGCTGAAAGTGATCGCCTGGCGCTGCGGCTTCGGCAGTGCCGCGCGCATGCGACGGGTGTTCGTACAGCGCCTGGGGGTGACGCCGACGCAGTATCGCGAGCAGTTCCGCCGCAACGGTTGATCTGTTTTTTGTAGGAGCGAGCTTGTTCGCGAACCGCACTCTGCCGATGTTTCAGTGCCTGCGGTAATCCATCGCGGACGAAGTCCGCTCCTACGCCTGGGCGGGACGGGCCGGCTGCTGTAGGAGCGGATTCATCCGCGATCGGGTCGGCGCCACACCGAGCCGCAGGTTCGCGAGCAAGCTCGCTCCTACACAGCACTCGTCTCTCAGATCGGCGGGGCCGAGCGCAGCATCACCGACTTCAACGCAAAGGCCGATTTGATCCCCGCCACGCCGGGAATCTGCGTCAGCGTGTTGGTGAGGAACAGTTGGTACGCCGACAAGTCCTTCACCACCACCCGCAGCATGTAGTCGGCGTCGCCGGTCATCTGGAAGCAGCTCATCACCTGCGGCGCCTGGACGATGCGTTCTTCGAACCGGGCGAGGTAGTCGCCGGTCTGTTTTTCCAGGGACACCGAGACGAACACGCTCATGCCGCCGGACAGGCGTTCCTCGTCGAGCCGGGCGAAGTAACCCTGGATGTAGTGCTCCTCTTCCAGGCGGCGCACCCGGCGCAAGGTCGGGGTCAGCGACAGGCCGATGTTCTGCGCCAGATCGCGCCAGGACAGGCGGCCGTCGTCGGCCAGGGCGCGGAGGATTTTCAGGTCGGTGCGGTCGAGATCAGCCATTTTTGGTCTGCCCTTTAAACATGAGCTACTCAGTGCTGTTTTTATAGTGCAAACACACTAATCCGTAAGCTCTGAGCTAGTCAATTTGGAGCAAAAAACCAATCGGTCACACCTATACTGAAACCACAACTACAACAACCGAGGACCTCACCATGAGTGATGTCACCACCCGCTGCGCGACCCCGCGCGGCACCTGCACCGTAGCCCGACCCGGCCGGGTGCGCCCGCCAGGCATGGCTTCTTCCGTCTGCTGATCCACACCCCACGATCACAACTGGAGACCCGCCATGACCGACTACGCCCCACTCCGCCTGCACGTCCCTGAACCCACCGGACGCCCGGGCTGCAAGACCGACTTCTCCTACCTGCACCTGTCGCCCGCCGGCGAAGTGCGCAAGCCCGCCATCGACGTCGAACCGGCGCAGACCACTGACCTTGCGTTCAGCCTGGTACGCGTGCTCGATGAAGACGGCAACGCCGTCGGCCCCTGGGCCCCGGAGCTGAGCCACGAACAGCTGCTGCGCGGCATGCGCCTGATGCTCAAGACGCGCCTCTTCGACGCGCGCATGCTCACCGCCCAGCGCCAGAAGAAGATGTCCTTCTACATGCAGTGCCTGGGTGAAGAGGCCATCGCCACCGCCCACACCATGGCGTTGCGCGACGGCGACATGACCTTCCCGACCTACCGTCAGCAAGGCATCCTGATCACCCGCGACTACCCGCTCAAGGACATGATCTGCCAGCTGCTCTCCAACGAGCAGGACCCGCTCAAGGGTCGCCAGCTGCCGATCATGTACTCCAGCCGCGAGAAGGGCTTCTTCTCCATCTCCGGCAACCTCGCCACCCAGTTCATCCAGGCCGTCGGCTGGGGCATGGCCTCTGCGATCAAGGGCGACACCAAGATCTCGTCCGCCTGGATCGGCGACGGCGCCACCGCCGAATCCGACTTCCACACCGCCCTCACCTTCGCCCACGTCTACCGCGCGCCGGTGATCCTCAACGTGGTCAACAACCAGTGGGCGATCTCCACCTTCCAGGCCATCGCCGGCGGTGAAGGCACCACCTTCGCCAACCGTGGCGTGGGTTGCGGCATTGCTTCGCTGCGGGTGGACGGCAACGACTTCCTCGCGGTCTACGCCGCCTCGCAATGGGCCGCCGAGCGCGCCCGGCGTGGCCATGGCCCGAGCCTGATCGAATGGGTCACTTATCGCGCCGGCCCGCACTCCACCTCGGACGACCCGTCCAAGTACCGCCCCGCGGACGACTGGACCAACTTCCCCCTCGGCGACCCCATCGCCCGCCTGAAACAGCACCTGATCGGCCTCGGCATCTGGTCCGAGGAGCAGCAGGAAGCGCTGAAGAAGGAACTGGAAGCCGAAGTGATCGCCGCGCAGAAGGAAGCCGAACGCCACGGTTCGCTGGTGGACGGCCATGTGTTCAGCGCCGCCAACCTGTTCGACGACGTCTACAAGGACCTGCCGGAACACCTGCGCCGGCAGCGCCAGGAGCTTGGGGTATGAATGCCATGAACCCGCAACACGAGAACGCCCAGGCCGTCACCAGCATGACCATGATCCAGGCGCTGCGCTCGGCCATGGACGTGATGCTCGAGCGCGACGACAACGTCGTGGTGTTCGGCCAGGACGTCGGCTACTTCGGCGGCGTATTCCGCTGCACCGAGGGCCTGCAGAAGAAGTACGGCACTTCGCGGGTATTCGATGCGCCGATCTCCGAGAGCGGCATCATCGGCGCTGCCGTCGGCATGGGCGCCTATGGCCTGCGCCCGGTGGTGGAAATCCAGTTCGCCGACTACGTCTACCCGGCCACCGACCAGTTGGTCTCGGAAGCCGCACGCATCCGCTACCGTTCGGTGAACGACTTCACCGTGCCCATGGTGGTGCGCATGCCCTGCGGCGGCGGCATCTACGGCGGGCAGACACACAGCCAGAGCCCGGAGGCGATGTTCACCCAGGTCTGCGGCCTGCGCACCGTCATGCCGTCCAACCCGTACGACGCCAAGGGCCTGCTGATCGCCTGCATCGAGAACGACGACCCGGTGATCTTCCTCGAACCCAAGCGCCTGTATAACGGCCCGTTCGACGGCCACCACGACCGCCCGGTGACGCCCTGGTCCAAGCACCCGGCCAGCCAGGTGCCCGAGGGCTACTACAGCGTGCCGCTGGACAAGGCCGCCATCGCCCGCCCCGGCTCCGAGCTGACCGTGCTGACCTACGGCACCACCGTCTACGTGGCCCAGACCGCCGCCGAGGAAACCGGCATCGACGCCGAGATCATCGACCTGCGCAGCCTCTGGCCGCTGGACCTGGACACCATCGTCGAGTCGGTGAAGAAGACCGGCCGCTGCGTCATCGTCCACGAAGCCACCCGCACCTGCGGCTACGGCGCCGAGCTGATGTCGCTGGTGCAGGAGAACTGCTTCCACCACCTCGAAGCCCCGATTGCCCGCGTCACCGGTTGGGACACGCCCTACCCGCACGCCCAGGAATGGGACTACTTCCCCGGCCCCGCACGCGTCGGCGCGGCCTTCAAGCGCGCCATGGAGGTCTGAATGGGCACTCACGTCATCAAGATGCCGGACATCGGCGAAGGCATCGCCGAGGTCGAGCTGGTGGAGTGGCATGTCCAGGTCGGCGACGAGGTCCACGAGGACCAGCTGCTGGCGGAAGTCATGACCGACAAGGCCACCGTGGAAATCCCCTCGCCGGTGGCCGGCAAGATCCTCGCCCTGGGCGGCGTGCCCGGCCAGGTGATGGCCGTGGGCGGCGAACTGATCCGCCTGGAAGTCGAAGGCCACGGCAACCACAAGGAAGCCGCGCAGCCCAAGCCGCACGAAGAAACACCGGCCCAGCCGGCGGCCAAGCCTGAACCGGTCGCCGAGGCGCCCAGGCCGGCGCCCCGCGTCGAGAGCAAACCCGTCGCCCCGGCCGCGCGCCCTGCGCCCTCTCCGGCTCCGCGCCGCGCGCCGGGCGAGAAGCCGCTGGCTTCGCCGGCGGTGCGCCAGCGCGCCCGCGACCTGGGCGTGGAACTGCAGTTCGTCCAGGGCAGCGGCCCGGCCGGACGCATCCTCCGGGAAGACCTGGAGCACTTCCTCGAACATGGCGGCGCGACCATTGCCTCCGGCTACGCCGCGCGCCACGACGAGCACCAGATTCCGGTGATCGGCCTGCGCCGCAAGATCGCGCAGAAGATGGCCGAGGCCAAGCGGCGCATCCCGCACTTCAGCTACGTCGAGGAAATCGACGTCACCGACCTGGAAGCCCTGCGCGTCCACCTCAACGCCAAGCACAGCGCGGCGCGCGGCAAGCTGACCCTGCTGCCCTTCATCGCCCGCGCCATGGTCGTCGCCCTGCGCGACTTCCCGCAGCTCAATGCGCGCTATGACGACGATGCCGACGTGATCACCCGCTACGGCGCGGTGCACCTGGGTGTCGCCACCCAGAGTGACAACGGCCTGATGGTGCCGGTGCTGCGCAACGCCGAATCCCGCGACCTGTGGGGCAACTCCGCGGAAGTCGCGCGCCTCGCCGAAGCCGCTCGCCACGGCAAGGCCAGCCGCGAGGAACTGTCCGGCTCGACCATCACCCTGAGCAGCCTCGGCGCGCTCGGCGGGATCGTCAGCACGCCGGTGATCAACTACCCGGAAGTGGCCATCGTCGGCGTCAACCGCATGGTCGAGCGGCCGATGGTGATCAACGGGCAGATCATCGTGCGCAAGATGATGAACCTGTCCTCGTCCTTCGATCACCGGGTGGTCGACGGCATGGACGCGGCCGCCTTCATCCAGGCCGTGCGCGCCCTGCTCGAACATCCCGCCACCCTGTTCATCGACTGATGAGTGGAGCCAGAGACGTGAAACAGAACCAGACTCTCGAAACCACCCTGCTGGTGATCGGTGGCGGCCCCGGCGGCTACGTCGCAGCGATCCGCGCCGGCCAGCTGGGCATCCGCACCGTGCTGGTGGAAGGCGCCTCGCTGGGCGGCACCTGCCTGAACATCGGCTGCATCCCTTCCAAGGCGCTGATCCACGCCGCCGAGGAATACCTCAAGGCCCGCGAATTCGCCGGCAAGTCGCCGCTGGGCATCAGCGTGCAGGCGCCGAGCATCGACATCCAGCGCACCGTGGAATGGAAGGACGGCATCGTCGACCGCCTGACCACCGGCGTCGCCGCGCTGCTGAAGAAGCACGGCGTCACCGTGGTCAATGGCTGGGCCAGGATCGTCGACGGCAAGACCGTGGAAGTCGACCTCAGCGAAGGCGGCACCCAGCACATCCACACCGAACACCTGCTGCTGGCGGCCGGTTCGAAATCCGTCGAGCTGCCCTTCCTGCCGGTGGGCGGCAACGTCATTTCCTCCACCGAAGCCCTGGCGCCCAAGGCGTTGCCCAAGCGCCTGGCAGTGGTTGGCGGCGGCTATATCGGCCTGGAACTGGGCACCGCCTACCGCAAGCTGGGCGTCGAGGTCACGGTGGTGGAAGCGCAGCCGCGCATCCTGCCGACCTACGACGAGGAACTGACCAAGCCGGTGGCCAATGCCCTGCGCAAGCTCGGCATCGAGCTGTACCTGGGCCACAGCGTGATGGGCCTGGAGCCGGACGGCAAAGGCCTGCGCGTACAGGACGGTGCCGGTTCGCAGCGGGTGATCGAGACCGACCAGGTGCTGGTCGCCGTCGGCCGCCACCCCAACACCGCCGGCTGGAACCTCGACACTCTGCGCCTGGACATGAACGGCCGCGCCGTGCGCATCGACGAGCAATGCCGCACCTCCATGCGCGACGTCTGGGCCATCGGCGACATCGCCGGCGAGCCCATGCTGGCCCACCGCGCCATGGCCCAGGGCGAGATAGTCGCCGAGATCATCGCCGGCAAGCGCCGCGCCTTCACCCCCACGGCGATCCCGGCGGTGTGCTTCACCGATCCGGAAGTGGTGGTGGTCGGCCTGTCGCCCGAGCAGGCCCAGGCCGCTGGCTACGAGGTGCTGACGGCAAGCTTCCCGTTCGCCGCCAATGGCCGCGCCATGACCCTGGAGTCCAGCGATGGCTTCGTCCGCGTGGTGGCGCGCAAGGACAATCACCTGATCCTCGGCTGGCAAGCCGTCGGCAAGGCGGTCTCGGAGCTGTCCACGGCCTTCGTGCAGTCCCTGGAAATGGCCGCCTGCCTGGAAGATATCGCCGGCACCATCCACGCCCATCCGACCCTCGGCGAAGCGGTGCAGGAAGCTGCGTTGCGCGCGCTGGGGCATGCACTGCACATCTGAATCCAGCGTCACCCTCCCCTGACCCGCCACCTGGCGGGTCTTTTTTTGCCGGTCGCTATCGTGCAGCGCAGATCGCGGGCATGGCCCGCTCCTACAGATCCGAGGTGGTGTAGGAGCGGGCCATGCCCGCGAACGGCGGACAACGTCCGCCCCCGGAACCTGGTGTCACGACGAACCGTTCGCGGACGCAGTCCGCTCCTACCCATGGTCGATCACCGAACGGAATGTGGTTTTTCCGGGGCCTGCGGATAGGGCCGTAAATCCCAGGCAATCATCGATGTTGCCCGCACGTTAACCGCTCAAAACTTGTTGTTCGCGACAAATTCCGTTGATCCGTGCATGCATTGACCAAATTAACCATTTGGTACATTTTGCTCCTGCAGGCCTTTCCATCACGGCCATACAAGAACAACGGAGCCCCTTCTCATGCCTCACACCCTGCTCGTGCTCAACGGGCCGAACCTCAACCTGCTCGGTACCCGTGAGCCGGCCACCTACGGCCACGAAACCCTCGACGACATCGCCGCGCTCTGCCAGCGCACCGGTGCCGAGAACGGCCTGGAAATCGAATTCCGCCAGACCAACCACGAAGGCCAGTTGATCGACTGGATCCACCAGGCGCGCGGCCGCTGCGCCGGCATCCTGATCAACCCCGCCGCCTGGACGCACACCTCGGTGGCCATCCGCGACGCGCTCGCCGCCGTCGAGCTGCCGGTGATCGAAGTGCACCTGTCCAACGTGCACAAGCGGGAAGAATTCCGGCACCACTCGTTCGTCTCCGCCATCGCCGTGGGCGTGATTGCCGGGCTGGGCAGCGACGGTTACCGCGCCGGGATCCAGTACTTTGCCAAGCGGCTGCAGGAGTGAGCCCGATGAGCGAGCACCGCACCGTCCTGGCCGGCCTGATCGGCGCCGGCATCCAGGCTTCGCGCACCCCGGCGCTGCACGAACGCGAAGGCGACGCCCAGGGGTTTCGCTACCTCTACCGGTTGGTCGACCTGGACACCCTGGGCGTCGACTCGGCCGCCCTGCCCGATCTGCTCGCCGCCGCCGAGCGCATGGGCTACACCGGGCTGAACATCACCTTTCCGTGCAAGCAGGCGGTGATTCCGCTGCTGCACGAGCTGTCCGACGAGGCGCGCGGCATTGGCGCGGTGAATACCGTGGTGCTGCGCGACGGCAAGCGCATCGGCCACAACACCGACTGCCTGGGCTTTGCCGAAGGCTTCCGACGCAACCTCAGCGACGCACCGCGCGAGCGCGTGGTGCAACTGGGCGCTGGCGGCGCAGGCGCTGCGGTCGCCCATGCGCTGCTCAGCGAAGGCGTGGGACAACTGACGATCTTCGAGGTGGACGCAGCCCGCGCCCAGGCGCTTGCGGACAACCTCAACGCGCACTTTGGTGGCCAACGTGCGCGGGTCGGTCACGACCTGGCCAGCGCGGTCGCCGAGGCGGACGGACTGGTCAACACCACCCCCGTGGGCATGGCCAAGCTGCCCGGCGCGCCGCTGCCGCTGGAGTTGCTGCACCCGCGCCTATGGGTGGCGGAGATCATCTACTTCCCGCTGGAGACCGAGCTGCTCAGGCAGGCTCGCCGCCTCGGTTGCCGCACGCTGGATGGCGGCAACATGGCGGTGTTCCAGGCGGTGAAGGCGTTCGAGCTGTTCAGTGGTGTCGCCGCGAACGCCGAGCGAATGCTGGCGCATTTCGCTGGGATGTGACGCGCACCTGTAGGAGTGGGCCACGCCCGCGATCCGCCGGCAGGGCCGGCGACAGTGCGGCACGGATTCACCGGGTCGGCCGCCACCCGCCGGAAACAATCGCGGGCATGGCCCGCTCCTACATTTCCGGCTCGGTTCAGGGCTGCACGTACCGCAACACCGCCTCGACGATCATGTCCTTGTGCCGCGCCTTGATCGCCGGGTCTTCCAGCTCGACCTGGAACAGCGAGCCGACCGTGTGGCGGTTGGACACGCGATAGAAGCAGAACCCGCTGATCAGCATGTGCACGTCGATGGCCGGCAAGCCGGCGCGGAACGCGCCGCTGGCGGCGCCGCGCTGGAGGATGTCCTCGATGGTGCGCAGGATGTTGCTGTTCATCGAGCGGATCGCCTCCGAGCCGGAAGCGAACTGGCCGTAGTGGATGTTCTCGATGCTGACGATGCGCACGAAGTCGACGTTGCGGTCGTGGTGATCGAAGGTGAAATCCACCAGCCGGCGCATGGCCTCCAGCGGCTCCAGCTCGGCCAGGTGCAGCGTCTGCTCGGTGCCACGGATGTCACCGTAGAGCTTCTCCAGCACCGCCTGGTAGAGCTGCTCCTTGCTGCCGAAGTAGTAGTAGATCATCCGCTTCGAGGTATTCATGCGCTCGGCGATGGCATCCACCCGCGCGCCGGAAAGGCCCTGCTGGACGAACTCGACGATGGCCGCCTGGAGAATATCCTCGCGGGTCTTCTCCGGGTTGTTCTTGCGACCCCGGCGGGCGGTTTCGGCGGGAATCGGCTGGGTGGCGCTGTCGGTCATGGCTTTGCATCGTCGGGCAGACGCCAGGGACGCCTGCTGTGGTGAAGGGGTGCGCGGATTATGCGCGCCCCCGCGCCGTTCAGGCAAAGCGCCAAGACTCAGACCTTCGGCCGACGGGTCGTGCCGTTGCGCGCCTGGGCCATGGCCGCCAGGCGCACGGCAACGTTGGCTGCGCCGTATCCCGCATAGCCGCCACGGCGCTGGATGATCTCGAAGAAGAAGCGCTCCTCGAACGGCTCGGTGTAGACGTGGAACAGCTCGCCGCCGCTGGCGTCGCGGTCGTAAAGCACGTTGAAGTAGGCCAGCTCGCTGAGGAACTCGTCGTCGAAGTCGAAACGCGCGGCGAGGTCGTCGTAGTAGTTGAGTGGGATTTCCAGCAGCGGCACTCCGGCGTCCTTGGCCCGCGCCACCTCGGCGAAGATGTCTTCGCAGGCGAAGGCGATGTGGTGGACGCCGGAGCCGCGATAACTGGACAGCGCATGGGAGATCGCCGTGTTGCGGTTCTCCGAGATATTCAGCGGCAATCGCACGCTGCCGTTGGCGCTGCGCAGGGCACGGCTCTTCACCAGGCCGTAGGGATCGGGCAGCACCACTTCGTCGTCGGCCTCGAAGTCGAACAGGCCCTTGTAGAACAGCACCCAGCTGTCCAGCCCATCCGCCGGTAGCGCCATGGCCATGTGGTCGATGCGCTGCAGCTGGCCGCTGGCCTTGGCTTCAGGATCGAGGCGGAAGTCGACGTCATAGATGGTCTGCCCGGCAGCACGCTCCTCCACCAGGTAGATCAGACTGCCGTCCGGCGCGCGCACGGCGGGAATTTCGCGCTCGTTGGGGCCGACCAGCCCGCGATACGGCTGGCCCTTGTAGTCCTGCGCGCGCTCCAGCGCGCTGGCGGCATCGCGCACGCGCAACGCGGTGGCGCACAGCGACGGGCCGTGGGCCTCGAAGAAGCTGTGGCCGAAGGAATAGGGTTCGGCGTTGAGCACGATGTTGATATCGCCCTGGCGCAGCAGGCTCACCGCCTTGGAGCGGTGTTCGCCGGCGCGGGCGAAGCCCAGGCGCTCCAGCCAATTGCCCAGGCGTGCGCCAAGGGCTTCGTCGACGGCGAATTCGAGGAACTCCACACCCTCCAGTTGGCTGGCCGGGGGTGGCGCGAACAGGCAGTCCAGCTGTTCCTGCGGCATGCCTTCGCCGAGCAGGCGCTCGCGGGTTTTCTCTTCCAGGTACAGCAGCGAACGCAGGCCATCGGCGGCGTTGGCCCGCGGCGGTGCGGCGCGGAAGCCGTCGTTGAAGATTTCCAGCGACAGCGGCCCGCGATAGCCGCTCTTGAGGATCGGCCCGAGGAAGCCCGGCAGGTCGAATTCGCCCTGGCCGGGGAAGTTGCGGAAGTGGCGGCTCCACTCCAGTACGTCCATGGCCAGGATCGGCGCGTCGGCCATCTGCACGAAGAAGATCTTCTCCCCGGGAATCTGCGCGATGCCGGCCGGGTCGCCCTTCAGCGAGAGGGTGTGGAAGCTGTCGAGGATCACGCCCAGCGCCGGGTGGTTCACCTCGCGCACCAGGCCCCAGACCTGCTGCCAGGTGTTCACGTGGCGGCCCCAGGCCAGGGCTTCGTAGCCCACCCGCAAGCCTCGGGCGCCGGCACGTTCGGCGGCAAGGCCGAGGTCTTCCAGGAGGAATTCTCGCTCGCCCAGGGAGTCGGCGGCGACGTTGCTGCACATCAGCACCAGGTCGGTGCCCAGCTCCTGCATCAGGTCGAACTTGCGCTCCAGGCGGTCGAGGTTGCGCGGCAGGCGGTCGCGGCGGCAGCCCTCGAAATCGCGGAACGGCTGGAACAGGGTGATCGCCAGCCCCAGGTCGGCACACAGGCGGCGCACGTCGCGCGGGCTGCCGCCATGGTAGAGAAGATCGTTCTCGAAGATTTCCACGCCGTCGAAACCGGCGGCGGCGATGGCTTCGAGTTTGTCCGGCAGGGTTCCGCTCAAGGAAACGGTAGCGATCGAACGTTGCATCTCTGGACTCCTGCCGGGCGGTGTGAGGGGCTTGTTGGAATCGGTCTCCGGCTGAGTCTGATTATTCTGGCGGTCCGGGATGCCGGCAATTTAAAGTGTACTAACTGGTTAGTTTTGTGTTCGATTACCGAACCAAAGGCCGTTTATCGAATTGACGCTGTTCCGGCCGCTGCTCAAGATTTAGCCACGTCGACGCAATCCGGCTCGCCGGGGACCTGCCTCAATCCCCGCAACACCCACAGCCGCTGCGAGATGGCCTGCGTGTCATCCATAACAATTTCAAGAACGGGTAATTGCTCATGTACATCCCTCAACCTCGCCTCGCCGCCCCCATCCGTCATCCGCAAACCGTCCTGGCCCGCCTGATGCCAGGCCTGTGCAGCCTGCTCGGACGCCATCGCGCCCACTGATTTTCGCCAGCCACCGCACGTCTTCCCTCAGCCCACGCCGATCAGCGGTGGGCTACACGGAGCGCCTGCGGCACGACAATCATTCCCGAGGCTGCGCGTCAGCCCGATAACGGATGGCCCCGATCATGATCCATACGCAATCCGCTCCCCTTGCTGCGGTCGCTCCGCACGGTTCTTCCTTCTTCGGCAAGGTGCGTGGCGCCATGGCCGTCGGCAAGGTGCGCTGGGGCATGCTCGCCCTGGTGTTCTTCGCCACTACCCTGAATTACATCGACCGCGCCGCCCTGGGCGTGATGCAGCCGGTGCTCGCCGAGAAGATGGCCTGGACGGCCATGGACTACGCCAACATCAACTTCTGGTTCCAGGTCGGCTATGCCATCGGCTTCGTGCTGCAGGGCCGGCTGATCGACCGCATCGGCGTGAAGCGCGCATTCTTCTTCGCCGTGCTGCTGTGGAGCTTCGCCACCGGCGCCCACGGGCTGGCCAGCTCGGCGGCCGGCTTCATGGTCTGCCGCTTCATCCTCGGCCTGACCGAGGCCGCCAATTACCCGGCCTGCGTGAAAACCACGCGGCTGTGGTTCCCCGCTGGCGAGCGGGCCATGGCCACCGGCATCTTCAACGCCGGCACCAACGTCGGTGCCATGGTCACCCCCGCCCTGCTGCCGCTGATCCTTGCGGCCTGGGGCTGGCAGGCGGCTTTCCTGTGCATGAGCGCGCTGGGCTTCGTCTGGGTGGTGCTGTGGAGCCTGAAGTATTTCAACCCCGAAGAGCACCCGACGGTGAAGCAGAGCGAGCTGGACTACATCCAGGAAGCCGACGAGCCGCCCGCCGAGCGCGTGCCCTTCTCCACCATCCTGCGCATGCGTGGCACCTGGGCCTTCGCCCTGGCCTACTCGCTGACCGCGCCGGTGTTCTGGTTCTACCTCTACTGGCTGCCGCCCTTCCTCAACCAGCAGTACGGCCTGGGCATCAGCGTCACCCAGATGGGCATCCCGCTGATGCTGATCTGGCTGACCGCCGACTTCGGCAGCATCGGCGGCGGCATCCTCTCGTCCTGGCTGATCGGCCGCGGCATGAACTCCATCCATGCGCGCCTGCTGTCGATGTTCATCTGCGCCTGCGCCATCATCGGCGTGATCTTCGCCGCCAAGGCCAGCGGCCTGTGGATCGCCGTGGCCGCCATCGCCCTGGGCGTGGGCGCGCACCAGGCCTGGACGGCGAACATCTGGAGCCTGGTGATGGACTACACGCCCAAGCACCTGATGAGCACGGTGTTCGGCTTCGGCGGCATGTTCGCGGCGATTGGCGGCATGTTCATGACCCAGATCGTCGGCTACATCCTCACCGTCACCCACAACAACTACGCGATCCTCTTCACCATCATCCCCACCATGTACTTCCTCGCGCTGGCCTGGATGTTCTTCATGGCCCCGCGCAAGGTGCCCGGCGCGGCGGAGTGATGCTCAGCCTGCGCAGGGCACTCCAGCGGCGGATAACGCTGGCGCGTCATGCGCCCTACGAATTCCTGCCCGGACCCTAAAGCAGAACCCCGCCAATCGGCGGGGTTCTGCGTTTTGCGCTTACTGCTTCAGCGGCGTCAGCACCGGCGCGCCTTCGTCCAGCAGCATCCACACCAGCAATTTGGCTGGCTTCTTGTCGCTGGCATTGCGCGAGACCAGGTGCGGCGTATTCGGCGCCTCGTACCAGGACTGGCCGGCCCGGTAGGTCACCGGCTTCTGCCCTTCCAGCTGGGAGATCACCGCACCTTCGAGCACGTAGGCAAACACCGAGCCGCTGTGCACGTGGGCACCGGATGCCTGCCCCGGCTCGTAGGACACCGTGATCATCAGGCCCTTCTTGCCAGCGGCGTCGGGGAGTTTTTGTTCCTGCTGGACTTCGATCTTCTCGGGATTGGCCGCATCGCCATGGGCGAACACCGGCAGGCTCAGGGCCAGGCCGAGGCCGGCGAACAACAGTTTCAGGGTCGTGGATGCGTGCATGGCGAGTACCTCGGGCAGTGGGAACGTGGGGTTCACGCTACGCCTCGGGGTGCATCGGACCAACAGCCAATTCCGCGGAAGATCAGGGTGCCATTGGTAACCGCCGGGCCTCCTGTGCCACATCGGGTTCGCGGGCATGGCCCGCTCCTACAACAACACGTCGCTCCCCTGCAGGAGCGGGCCATGCCCGCGATCTGGCCGTGCAGCGGCCATAAAAAAGCCCCGCACGCTGGCGGGGCTTTCGAGGTGCGGCAAAGGATCAGCCGAGCAGCGCGCTCAAGTCCAGCAGCCCATCCTTGCGCGGCGGGCACCAGTAATAGCCACCGGTGAGCGGGCGGCTGAAGCGATACAACGCGTCGGTAATCCCGTCTTCCAGCCCGCTCATGCGACGCAGCTGGACTTCGAAGGCATCCAGGGTGCAGCCGAAGGCGAGGAACATCAGCCCGGCGTCCTGGCCCTGGGTCCAGGGCATGGAGCGGCGCACGATGAAGGCTTCCGGCTCGAAGCTCTCCTGGGCGGTGCGTTTGACGTGGGCGGACTCCGGCGCGTCGTCCAGCTCCTCGTTGTCGCTCAGGCGACGGCCCATGATGTCGTCACGTTCGTGCTGCGGCAGCGCCGCGAAGTCCTGCAACTGGTGACGCCACTGCTGGATCGCGGCGAAGCTGCCGCCGGCCAGGCCGGCGTCGCCCTCGACGATGGCAGCCGCAATGGCGTCATCGTCCTGCGGGTTCTCGGTGCCATCCTCGTAGCCGGTCAGGTCGTGGCCGCTGCCGTGGCGGAAGGCTTCGGTCAGGCTGCCCAGCTCCAGCGCCGGGGCCAGCAGGGCCTGGACTTCCTGGGTGCGCAGCAGCAATTCGCCGCGCTCGTCACCACGCAGCCAGACCCACAGCGCATGCGGGGTGGACGGGTTGTCGACGCCCACGCCGGAGATCGCCGGGAACTCGCGCAGCCCCTCGATACGGCGGCCCAGCGCACGCACCAGCGACTCGCCGAAGCCGACCACTGCACGCTCGCCATCGGCGAACTGCATCAGGCGATCCAGCGCGGCGGGCAGATCCTGCAGCGACTTCAGATCGAAGAACAGGTGGCGGGCGTGGGCGGGAACCGGGGTGGCGAGAATGCCGGGCTGGTAAAGGCTCATGACAGCGTCCTTGAACGAAAGAGCGGCGATTCTAATCGCCCCGCGCACGAATCCAAACCGCTCTGTATCAAGGACTTGGCGATCGGTTCGCGGATGTGTCGAGCTTGCGCTTGTGCCGATGCCGCCCGTAGCGCCACAACGCCAGGCCACCGAACACCAGCACCACCGCGACGAACATCGGCAGTCGGTAAGGCCGCAGGTTACCCAGCCACTGCTCCAGCAACTGACCGGCCCAGTACCCGGCACTGGCAAACAGCAGCGCCCAGCAGAAAGCGCCGAGCAGGTTGATCAGCAGGAAACGCAGCGGCCCTACCCGGCTCGCGCCGATCAGCAGTGGCCCGGCCAGCCGCATTCCGTAGAGAAAGCGCACCGCAAAGATCGACAGGTGCGGATAGCGCTCGATCAACCCGGTGACCCGCTCGATGGCCAGCCCGCGCCGTTGCAGCCAGGGCACGGCACGGTCGCCCGCGCGGCGGCCGCCCCAGAACAGCAACTGGTCGCCCAGCGTTCCCGCCAGCGTCGCCCAGACCACCACCGGCGTGAAGCCGAGCAGCCCCTGGTGCGCCGCGATGCCCGCCAACAGCAGCATCGACTCGCCCTCCAGCAGGCAACCGAGGAAAAGCACCGGATAGCCGTAGCTGGAAAGCAGTTGGGCGAGGTCGAGATGCTCGAACATGAAGGTCCTTCGAAATCGTGCCGTGCCAAGAGCCTAGCGGCTTGTGGAATGTTCTGCTTATCGAACATGCCCTGTAAAAAATAAACGACTAACTGGTCAGTCAGAATCGTTAGCAACCAATCAAATCAATCCTTTAACTACACCATTCGTCTTGAGATGTAATTTTTTTCGCTCATGCGCAACTCAAGTGTTTGACATATTTGACGGATTTGGCAGACTGCGGCCCGTTGTCGCAACTGGTTACGTTTTTCCGGCTCCCACTGCCTGGTGCACCGGATGACCTCGGCCGCGCAACCCAACAAAAACAACTTTGTCAGTCGTGGCCCACCTGCCCGAGCTTCGTCTCGGCAGCATGGTTCCCGGCGAGCCAACGGAACGAACAAATGCTGATCTGGTTTGTAGCGGTGTATCTGGTGATCACCGTAGCTGTCGGTTTCTACGCCACCACCCGCGTGCACAACTCCTCGGACTATGCCGCCGCTGGCCGGAGCATGTCCTTCCCCCTCGTCGTGACCATGGTGTTCGCCACCTGGTTCGGCTCCGAAGCCGTGCTGGGGATTCCCGCCACCTTCCTCGAAGAAGGCTTCGCCGGGATCATCGAAGACCCCTTCGGCTCCTTCGGCTGCCTGATGCTGGTCGGCGTGGTCTTCGCCCGCCCGCTGTACCGCCTCAACCTGCTCACCATCGGTGACTTCTTCCGCAAGCGCTTCGGCCAGCACGTGGAAATCTTCACCAGCCTGGTGATCATCATTTCCTACATGGGCTGGGTCGCCGCGCAGATCACTGCGCTGGGCGTGGTCTTCAGCGTGCTCTCCGACGGTGGCCTGACCACCACCCAGGGCATGATCATCGGCACCATCATCGTCCTGCTGCACACCCTGTTCGGCGGCATGTGGTCGGTGGCGCTGACCGACTTCCTGCAGATGATCATCATCGTCTGCGGCCTGTTCTACCTGGTCTGGCTGATCGGCGACATGGCCGGTGGCCCGGTCAACGTGATCAGCCACGCCGCCAGCGAAGGCAAGTTCACCTTCCTGCACGGCACCTCGGCCAAGGACATCGTCGCCTTCCTCGGCGCCGCGGTAACCATGATGTTCGGCTCGATCCCGCAGCAGGACGTGTATGCCCGCGTGATGTCGGCCAAGACCGAGAAGATCGCCCAGCGCGCCACCATGACCGGTGCCTGCTGCTACCTGGTCTTCTGCATGCTGCCGATCTTCCTGATCTACGCCGCCTCGATGATCGAGCCGGAGATGGTCAAGCACTGGCTGGCCGAAGACTCCCAGCAGATCCTGCCGCACCTGATCCTGGAACGTACCCCGCTGTTCGCCCAGATCATGTTCTTCGGCGCCCTGCTCTCGGCCATCATGTCCTCTGCCTCGGGCGCCCTGCTGGCTCCGTCGGTGACCCTGACCGAGAACATCGTCAAGCACTTCCTGCCCAACATGAACGACCGCCAGGCCCTGCTGGCCATGCGTTGCAGCGTACTGGCGATGACCGTCGCCACCTGCCTGTTCGCCCTGCTGTCCAACGCCAGCATCTACGAGATGGTCGGCAACGCCTACAAGGTGACCCTGGTCGCCGCCGTGGTGCCGCTGTTCTTCGGCCTGTTCTGGAAGCGCGCCACCACCCAGGGCGCCCTGACCGCCATCGCCTGCGGCCTGATCGGCTGGGTATCGCTGGAACTGGGCTACCAGGAAGGCGACTTCTGGCCGCCGCAACTGGTTGGCCTGATCTGCAGCGCCATCGGCATGGTCGTCGGGTCGCTGGCTCCGCAGTTCAGCGCACACCGTGGCGAGAGCGTGGCGGACATGGCCGCCGCTGCCGCCAACTGATCGCCACCTGGATAAAGAAGAAGCCCCGCCTTGTGCGGGGCTTTTTTGTGGGCGCGGCCCAGGATGGCCACAACGCGCCCCACGGATGAACACCCATGCGATGCCCCATCGTAGGAGCGAGCTTGCTCGCGAACAGCCCCGCTGCGAGGGCGGGTTCGCGAGCAAGCTCGCTCCTACACGCTCGGCCCGGCTACCGTGCTCATGCTCTTGCCGTCCACCCGCCGCGTCGGGATCGACTCGGGGTCGAGGCCGTCGATGCAGCTGGCATTCACGCTGAGCAGCGCCGGATTACTGCGGCGCTGGTGGTAGACATAGATGCCGCAAGTCCCGCAGAAATAATGCAGCGCGACGCCGCTGTTCCAGCGGTACAGGCGCAACGCCTGGTCGCCGCGGGTGAGGCGGAACTGGTCCTTTGGCACAGTCGCCATCAGGGCATTGCGCTTGCCGCACAGCGAACAATCACAGCGCACCAGTTCATCCAGGTCGGCTTCGAAGGCGAAGGCCACTGCACCGCAGTGGCAGCTACCGGTGTAGTGCATGGTCCCACTCCTCGGGTGACATGACCTCCAGCGTAGACCGTCGAACCATTCGTGACTTCTGCTCAACTATCCTTTGACGTTCACCGCGTTTTTCTCAAAGCCTGACTTCCGGACAATGCCTCCATCGCATCCCATTCGTCCGGAGCCCCCCACCATGCCACTCGCTCTCCTGGCGCTGACCCTGAGCGCCTTCGCCATCGGCACGACGGAGTTCGTCATCGTCGGCCTGATTCCCACCATCGCCACCGACCTGGGCGTCACCCTGCCCTCCGCCGGCCTGCTGGTCAGCCTCTACGCCCTGAGCGTCGCCATCGGCGCACCGCTGCTCACCGCCATGACCGGGCGCATCCCGCGCAAGGCGCTGCTGGTCGGCCTGATGGCGCTGTTCACCGTCGGCAACCTGGTGGCCTGGCGGGCGCCCAGCTACGAATCGCTGATCATTGCGCGGATCCTCACCGGCCTGGCCCACGGCGTGTTCTTCTCGGTCGGCTCGATCATCGCCACCAACCTGGTGAGCAAGGACAAGGCCGCCAGCGCCATCGCCACCATGTTCAGCGGCATGACCGTGGCCTTCGTCACCGGTATCCCGCTGGGCACCTTCATCGGCCAGCACCTGGGCTGGCGCGTGACCTTCCTGGTGGTCGCCGCCTTCGGCGTGGTCGCCCTGCTCGGCAGCCTGCTGTTCGTGCCGAAGAACATCCAGCACACGCCGCCGGCACCGCTGCTGCGCCAGGCCCGCGTGCTGCTGCAACCGCGCCTGCTGCTGGTCTATGCGATGACTGCGGTGGGCTACGGCGGCTCGCTGATCGCCTTCACCTTCCTCGCGCCGATCCTCCAGGACCTGGCCGGATTCAGCCCGAACATGGTCGGCGCCGTACTCCTGGCCTACGGTGTCTCGGTGGCCATCGGCAATATCTGGGGCGGCCGCCTGGCCGACAAGCGCGGCCCGGTCAGCGCCCTGAAAATCATCTTCGGCCTGCTGGCTTCGGTGCTGCTGGTGCTCACCTTCACCGCCGGCAACCCCTGGCTGGTGGTACTGACGGTGCTGGCCTGGGGCGCAGTGGCCTTCGGCAACGTCCCCGGTCTGCAGGTGTATGTCGTGCAACAGGCCGAGCGCGTGGCGCCGGACGCCGTGGACGTGGCCGCCGGCTTCAATATCGCCGCCTTCAACCTCGGCGTGGCCGGCGGTTCCTGGGCGGGCGGTCTAGTCGTCAGCCACCTGGGCCTGGGCCATACGCCCTGGATCGCCGCTGTCGTCACTCTCGCCGCCTTCGGCCTGACCGCCCTGAGCGGCCGTCTGGACCGGCGCAATTCCATGGAACCGAGCACCGTCGGCGCGGTTCCCACTCACTGATCGACCACAAGGAGTTCTTCCATGAGCGTTCCCGCCTTCGGCCTCGGCACCTTCCGCCTCAAGGGCCAGACCGTCATCGACTCGATCCGCACTGCGCTGGACCTGGGCTACCGTGCCATCGACACCGCACAGATCTACGGCAACGAAGCCGACGTCGGCGAGGCCATCGCCGGCGCCAGGGTCAAGCGTGACGAGCTGTACCTGACCACCAAGATCTGGACCGAGAACTACGCCGCCGACAAGCTGATCCCCAGCCTCAAGGACAGCCTGCACAAGCTGCGCACCGACCGTGTCGAGCTGACGCTGATCCACTGGCCGTCGCCCAAGGGCGAAGTCCCGGTCGCCGAGTTCATGGGCGCCCTGGCCGAAGCCAAGGCCCAGGGCCTGACCGGCGAGATCGGCGTGTCCAACTTCACCATCGCCCTGATGCGCGAAGCCATCGCCGCCGTCGGCGCCGGCCAGATCGCCACCAACCAGGTGGAACTGCACCCCTACCTGCAGAACCGCAAGGTGGTGGAATTCGCCCGGAGCCAGGGCATCCACATCACCTCCTACATGACCCTGGGCTACGGCAAGGTGCTCAGCGACGAGGTGATCATCGAGATCGCCAGGCGCCACGGCGTCACCCCGGCGCAGGTCACCCTGGCCTGGGCCATGCAGCTGGGCTACTCGGTGATCCCGTCGTCCACCAAGCGCGAGAACCTCGAAGGCAACCTGCGCGCCGTCGACCTGCGCCTGACCGACGCCGACATGGCCGCCATCGCCGCGCTGGAGCGCAACGAGCGCATCACCAGCCCGGAAAGCCTGGCCCCGGCCTGGGACTGATCCGTAGCCGATCGACAGCCGCCTCTCGGGGCGGCTTTCCTGTTTTCGAGGAGTTCTCATGAGTGCAAACGGCCCTATGACCGCAAACGACTACGCCGCCTGGACCTGGACGCCCGGCGCCAGCCTCGACGGCCTGTGCCTCGCCCGCCGGCCGGTGCCGGCGCCGGGCCCGGACGAAGTGCTGGTGGCCAACACCGCCATCGCACTGAACCCGGTGGACTGGAAGATGATCGACTGGGGCCGCGACGACTGGCAGCAAGGCCAGGTGCCCGGCGTGGATGGCGTCGGCATCGTCATCGCGGTGGGTAGCGGCGTGAACCTGCGTGCCGGCACCCGCGTCGCCTACCACCAGGCGCTGACCCGCGGCGGCAGCTTCGCCGAAGTCACCCTGCTGCGCGCCCGCGCCGTCTACCCGGTGCCCGATTCACTGGACGACGCCAGCGCCGCCAGCCTGCCCTGCCCCGGCCTGACCGCCTGGCAGGCGCTGGAGAAGCTACCGGCCTGCCACAACCGCGACGTGCTGGTGACCGGCGCCGGTGGTGCGGTCGGCTACCTGCTGGCGCAGCTCGCCCTGCAACGCGGCCTGCGCGTGTGGGTGACGGCCTCGGCGAAACACCGCGAGCACCTGCTGCAACTGGGCGTCGCCGGAGTCTTCGACTACCGCGACGGCCAGTGGACCCAGGCACTGCTCGAAGTCCTCGGCCCGCGCCGCCTGCACGGGATCTTCGACACCGTCAGCGGCAACCACGCCGCCAGCCTCGCCCCGCTGCTGGGCTACAACGGCCACCTGGTGTGCATCCAGGATCGCCAGGAAAACGCCCCGCTGCCCGCTTTCAGCACCGCCATCTCGCTGCACGAAGTGGCGCTCAACAGCATCCACGTCCACGGCGAAACCCTCGACTGGCAAGCGCTGCGCGCAGGCGCAGAGCACCTGATGCAGGGCGTCGCCAATGGCCAGCTGCAGGCGCCGGCAACACGGTTCTTCGACTTCGCCGAACTGCCCGAAGCACTGCGCCGCTTGAAGTCCGGCGAAGGCAGCGGTAAATGGATCAGTCTGCTGCCGGCGCCGATGGTCGTTGCCTGACCGGCGCCCGAGCGGCGGAATGATCATGCGTGGGAGCGGACTCCGTCCGCGATCGTTTCGCCACCACTCCGGCAAACCCGAAGTGCGGCCAGCCCATCGCGGACAAAGTCCGCTCCCACCGATGCCGGACGTTCCGGCGATTTGCATTGAACAGGAGAACAACATGGATCTGGGCATCAAGGGCCGCTGGGCCGTGGTCTGCGCCGCCAGCAAGGGGCTGGGCAAGGGCTGCGCGCTGGCGCTGGCCCGCGAAGGCGTGAACCTGGCGATCAACGCCCGCGACGTCGACACCCTCGCCGCGACCGCCGCCGAACTGCGCCAACTGGGCGTGGAAGTGCGCGAAGTGGCCGGCGACATCAGCCAGCCGGATGTGCGTGCCGCACTGCTCGCCGCCTGCCCGCAGGTCGACATCCTGGTCAACAACGCTGGCGGCCCGCCTCCCGGTGATTTCCGCGACTGGGAGCGCGAAGACTGGCTGCGCGCCCTGGAGCTGAACATGCTCACGCCCATCGAGCTGATCAAGGCCACCATCGACGGCATGGCCGAACGCGGCTTCGGGCGCATCGTCAACATCACCTCCGGTTCGGTGAAGGCGCCCATCGCCACCCTCGGGCTGTCCAACGGTGCGCGCAGCGGCCTGACCGGCTTCGTCGCCGGCGTTGCCCGCCAGCCACAGGTAGCGGGCAACAACGTGACCATCAACGGCCTGCTGCCCGGCTCCTTCGACACCGACCGCCTGCGCAGCGGCTTCCACCGCGCGGCGACTCTCAGCGGCCGCGACAAAGACGAACTGGTGGATGCCGGCCGGCAGGAAATTCCCGCCGGGCGCTTCGGCAGCGCCGAGGAATTCGGTGCCTTCTGCGCCTTCCTGTGCAGCGCCCACGCCGGCTACCTGACCGGGCAGAACCTGCTGCTCGATGGCGGGGCTTATCCGGGTACCTTCTGATCCACATCTGCGTGGGAGCGGACTCCGTCCGCGATGGGTGGGCCTCGCTCAGTCTGATGGAGCAGAGGCGAATCGATCGCGGACAGAGTCCGCTCCTGCGACGACCGAAGCACCGAAGCACCGAAGTCAGCCTGTAGGAGCGAGCTTGCTCGCGAACGCGCCCCGCTGCGATGCGGTTCGCGAGCAAGCTCGCTCCTACAAAAGCCAGCCGCTACCATCCATTCCGCCGCCCCTCCAACAGGCCCAACGATGAAAGCCCACTCCGACGAACTCAAGACCTTCGCCACGGTGATCGACTGCGGCTCCATCACTGCCGCCGCCGAGCAACTGGGGCTGACGCCCTCGGCCGTGAGCCGGGCGTTGTCGAAGCTGGAGGAAAAGCTCGGCACCACCCTGCTCAACCGCACCACGCGGCGGATGAAGCTGACCGAGGAAGGCGAGTTCTTCCTGGAGAACGCCCGGCACATCCTCGAACAGATGGACGCCCTGGAAGAGCGCCTGGCCCTGCGCCAGCAATCCCCGGCCGGTCGCCTGCGGATCAACGCCGCGTCGCCCTTCATGCTGCATGCCGTGGTGCCGCATATCGGCGCCTTCCGCGAGCGCTACCCGGACATCGAGCTGCAGCTCAACACCAATGACCTCAACATCGACCTGCTGGAACAGAGCACCGACATCGCCATCCGCATCGGCCACCTCGCCGATTCCAGCCTGCACGCCCGTCCGCTGGGCAGCAGCCGGCTGAACCTGCTCGCCGCACCGGACTACCTGGAGCGCCACGGCACTCCGACCAACCTGGAAGAGCTGCTCGGCCACTCGCTGCTGGGCTTCACCCAGCCCGAGGCGCTGAACGTCTGGCCGATCCGCCATGCCGGTGGCGACACCCTCACGGTCGACCCGTCGCTGTCCGCTTCCAGCGGCGAGACCCTGCGCCAGCTGGCCATCGGTGGCCAGGGCATCGCCTGCCTCGCCAGCTTCATGACCTGCGACGACATCCGCGCCGGGCGGCTGGTGCGCGTGCTGCCGGAGCTGACCAGCGAACGCCGCCAGCCGATCCATGCGGTGTACTACCGCAACTCGCAGCTGGCGCTGCGCATCCAGTGCTTCCTCGACTTCATCCAGGAGCGTCTGGCGCAGTCGCTGCACGCCACCGGCTGAGCCAAGAAATTTCCCACAGCCGGAAAACCTCGACCACACTGAACAGGGTTCGCGACGCACCGCATCGACGGGCGTCCTCCCGCCAAGATCGAGGGCCCGGCATGTCACCCATGCTGCTGTACCTGCGCGCCATCATCCATCCCGGCCGCGACACCCTGCTGTTTGCCCTGCGCACCGTAGTCGCGGGTCTGCTGACGCTGTACCTGGCGTTCCTGCTCGACCTCGACCAGCCCAAGTGGGCGACCATGACGGTCGTCATCATCAGCACCCCGCTGGCTGGCATGACGCTGCAGAAGAGCTTCGCCCAGGTGATCGGCACCACCATCGGCGCCATGGTCGCGGTGGCGATCATGGCGCTGTTCCCCCAGGCGCCCTTGCCCTTCATCGTCACCCTGGCGCTCTGGCTGGCGATCTGCACCGCCGGCGGCACGCTGATGCGCTTCACCTATTCCCACGCCTTCGTGCTGAGCGGCTTCACCGCCGTGATAGTCGCGTTGCTGGCCCAGCCGACGCCCGAATCCACCTACACCCTGGCCATCACCCGCGTCACCGAGACCTTGCTGGGCGTGGCTTGCGTGACCCTGGTCAGCCTGTTCTTCGCCCGCCCGCAGAGTGTGGCGCGCGGCTATTTCGCCAAGGTCGACCAGTTGATCCGCCTGATCGCCGTGCACGCCGCCGCGGTGATCCGTGGCGAGGAGCTGGAGGACGATTTCCAGCAACGGCAGAAGCAACTGCTGGGCGAGATCGCCGCCCTGGAAATGCTGCGCCGGCATCTTTATTTCGACGCCCCGCGTCTGCGCGGCGCCGATGAACTGGTGCAGCAGCTGGCCAACCAGCTGGTGCTGATGACTTCGCGGCTGGCCATCCTGCGGCGCCAGCGCAAGCTGATCGAGGCGCGCCTGAGCGGCCCGCTGCCCGAATCCGTACGGCGCCTGCGCGAAGACGAACTGGCCTGCCTCGCCGAGCTGGCCGAGTTCGGCCGCGAGCTGCCCGGTGCCACCCGCAAGCGCATCACCCAGCTGCGCCAGCGCTTCGATGCTGCCGCGCGGCAGGCCGAAGAGCTCGCCGACGGACTGCCCACGTCGCTGCGTTCACTGGCCTGGGCGCTGCGCTTCGAGCAGGCGCGGCTGATGCAGCAGCTGGACGAGATGATCGAGCTGAGCGAGGCGATCCAGGAAGGCCGCCCCGGCAGCAGTTCCTACCCGCAAAGCCAGGCCCACGCCCTGCACCTGGACTTCCACCTGGCGGCGATGAACGCCACCCGCGCTTTCGTCGCGCTGTGCTGCGCCGGCTGGATCTGGGTGGAAACCGCCTGGGACGGCGCGCGCGCCGGGATGATCCTGATCGGCATCCTCTGTTCGCTGCTGGCCACCTTCCCGCGCCCGCTGATGGCCAGCCTGGCGTACATGCGCGGGCTGGCCATGGCGCTGGTGGCGGCGGCGCTGCTGCAATTCCTGCTGCTGCCCAGCGTCGGCGACTTCGAGATGCTCGCCCTGTTCCTCACGCCGCTGCTGTACGTGATCGCGGTGGGCCTGGCCAATCCGCAGACCGCCGGGATCGGCATCGGCCTGGGGCTGTCCACCTTCCTGCTGGTCGGCCCGCAGAACCAGGGCGCGTGGATCAACACCTCGCTGCAATGGTTCGAGTTCGCCGGCGGCTACGTCAGCGCCGGCGTGCTGGCCTTGCTGGTGTACGCCTGGGTGTTCCCCTTCGATGCCGATGCGCGCCTGCGCCGCCAGTCGCGCCGCACCCGCGCCGAGGTGCGCTCGGTACTGCTGTCCAAACCCAGCGAGGCGCGCCGTTTCCTGTTCGAGAGCCGCATGGTGGATCGCCTGGCGATCATGCTCGGCTTGCTCCCGGCGGCGCGCGACAGCCAGTCCGGCGAGCGCTTCCAGTGCAGCCTGGCGAGCATGACCCTCGGCGTGGTGCTGCACCAGCTGCGCCGCGAGAGCCTCAACCCCAACGGCCTGCCGCAAGCCCTGCGCGCCCGGCTGTCACTGCTGCTGGATGAACTCGCTGCCTGCCTCGACCAGCCACCGGCCGCGCCGCTGCACCGCGTGCTGCCGGCCATGCGCGAGCTGGGCAACGAGCTGGACGAGCTGCAAAGCCACGGCAACTACCCCAGCGGCGATGCCATGCGCCCGGTGTTCGTCAGCGGCGTGGCGCTGCTGGTGGCCGCCGACCTGCTGGAACGCTTCCGCGACCTTTACGGCGAATCCGCCGTCCTTCACGACGACCACGGGGAAGCCGCGCTGCATGCCCGTTGACATCGAACTGGGCGGGGTCTACCTGCCGCCGCTGGCCCAGGCACTGCTGCTGGCCCTGCCGATCTTCCTGCTGCTGGACTGGAGCCTGCGTCGCCTCGGTGTATTGCGCCTGGTCTGGCACGAAGCGCTGTTCGAAGGCGCGCTCTACGCCTGCATCTGCGCAGGCCTGATCCTGCTCATGGGAGCCCTGCACTGAATGGCCAGCCTGCGCAAAGCCCTGCCGCCCCTGATCACCCTGGCCGTGGTCGCGCTCGCCCTGATCCTCGGCTACTTCGCCTGGACCTACTACACCCGCGCGCCCTGGACCCGCGACGCTCGCGTGCGCGCCGACGTGGTGACGCTCTCGGCGGACGTCACCGGGCGTATCGTCGAGCTGCGGGTGAAGGACAACCAGCACGTCAGCAAGGGCGAGCTGCTGCTGACCATCGACCCGGCGCGCTACGAACTGGCGGTGCTGCACGCCGACCGCGCGGTGGAAGTCGCCCGCGCCGCGCTCGGCCAGTCCCAGGCGGCCATCGCCGCCAACCAGGCCTTGCTGCAGCAGCGCCAGAGCGAGGAAGCCCGCCGCCGCGCGCTGAAGGCGCGCTCGGCGATCTCCAGCGAGGAATGGGAGAAGGCCCATACCGACGTCACCGTCGCCGAGGCGCAACTGCTGCGCGAACAGGCCAACCTGGGCCTGGCGCAGGCCAACGTGGCCCTGGCCGAAGCCGCGCAGAAGCAGGCCCGCCTGGACCTGGAACGCACCCGGGTGGTGGCGCCGGTGAACGGCTACGTAACCAACCTGCTGACCCGCGCCGGCGACTACGCCACCGCCGGCCATTCACTGGTGGCGCTGGTGGACAGCGACTCCTTCTACGTCGGCGGCTACTTCGAGGAAACCAAGCTGCCGCGCATCCGCGAAGGTGACCGGGTGGACGTGCAGCTGATGAGCGGCGAACGCTTCGACGGCCGCGTCGAGAGCATCGCCTTCGCCATCACCGACCGCGAGAACGCCCCCGGCGCGCGCCTGCTGGCCAACATCAACCCGAGCTACACCTGGGTCAAACTCGCCCAGCGCATCCCCGTGCGCATCGCCATCGACCCGGACTACAGGGGCCGCGACCGCCTGCGCGCCGGCACCACCGCCACCGTCAGCGTGGTCGAAAGCGCACGCTAGCCCCCGCCTTCCGATGGGCAGGGGGAACTTTCATCACCGCCCCGTCATCAACCCATCGCGTGATTGTCACCCACCCGGTGCAGCATGCCTCCAGCTTCCCGCATCCCGCGCGGACGCCTGCGCACGAGGATGACCCTTGCCCCGCCTTCGCCTTCTGGCCGCTTCCCTGCTGACCTGCACCACCCTCGCCCTGGTGGCCTGGCGCTCGCTGCCCACGCCACTGGAAGACGTGCCCGGCAGCAGCCTGTTCGCGCAGAACTGGGCCCGCGGCGGGGTTGTCCTGCTGGTGCGCCACATGGAGCGTTGCGACCGCTCCACCGCCGAATGCCTGGGCGCCGCCGACGGCATCACCGCCCGCGCCGCCGCCCTGGCGCGAAGCATGGGCGAGAGCATCACCCGCCTGGGCCTGACCGCCACCGACATCTACAGCAGCCCGGCCAACCGCACCATGCAGACCGCCGACCTGATGTTCGACCGCAACGTGGCGCGCCAGGACTGGCTGCTCACCTGCAAGGACGGCGACCTCGCCGAACAGATCCGCCAGCACAAGGCCGCGCACCGCAATTTGGTGCTGGTCACCCACAGCGAATGCTTCGACCTCCTGCGCGAAAACCTCAAGGTGCGCGAGACCGACACGCCCGAGTACGGCAGCGCCCTGGTGCTGTACGACGAGACCCAGCCGCGGTTGCGCATCGCCGGCGAAGTCGAGACCGATGAATGGCTGAAGCTGGTGAACCCGCACAACCCGAGCTGAGGCCGCTGCCAGAAAGCGCTTTCTGTGCCATCTTCTTGCGATCGCTCCAAGGAGAGGCTCGATGCCCGCCCTGCTCACCACCCACCCGCTGTTCGCCGCCCCCGTCCTGCTGCTGATCGACCTGCTGCTCTGGCGGCTGGTCGGTCCGCCCCATCCGCACTGGAGGCTGGCCACGCGCCTCCTGTGTTTCCTGCTGTTCAGCCTGCTGCTGTTCAACGCCGGCATGAACCCGTTGCGCGCCGCGCCCTGGCCGGACGACCTGCCCAGTCACATGGTCGCCACCGCCGTGCAGATAGTCTGGTGGCTGTTCGCCGCGCGCTGCCTGACGGTGGTGCTGGGCTTCCTGCTGGTGCAACGCATCGGCCATGGCGGGCGGTTGCTGCAGGACGTGGTGGGCGCGCTGATCTTCCTGGTCGCCATCATCGCCGCCGCCGGCTACGTGCTGGAGCTGCCGGTGAAGGGCCTGCTGGCCACTTCCGGGGTGGTTGCCATCGTCCTCGGCCTGGCGCTGCAAAGCACGCTGAGCGACGTGTTCTCCGGCATCGTGCTGAACACCACCAAGCCCTACCAGCTGGATGACTGGATCTCCATCGACGGCATCGAGGGCAAGGTCACCGAGATCGACTGGCGCTCCACCTACCTGCAGACCTCCCAGGGCACGCTGGCGGTAGTGCCCAACTCCCTCGCCGCCAAGGCCAAGGTGCTCAACCTGAGCCGCCCGGCGAACCTCTATGGCGTCAGCGTGAGCCTGACGGTCAGCCCGCACATTCGTCCGCGCAAGGTGATCGAGGCGCTGGAGCACGCCCTGGGCGGCTGCCGCGCCCTGCTGGCCAACCCGGCGCCGGCGGTCAGCGTGCGCAAGTCCGCGCCCGATGGCGTGGAGTACGAGATGAGCGGCTTCGTCGCCGCCATGGGCGAGAAGCGCGAGGTGCGCAACCAGCTGTTCGACCTCGCCTACCGCCACCTGCAGGCCGCCGGCATCAACCTGCTGGCCGAGGCCGACGCGCCGATGCGCGAGAGCGCCTCGCGGGCACGGGCGTTGCTGGTGCGCTCGGGCCTGTTCGACGCGCTGCGCGACGAGGAACGCGACGAACTGGCGAACCGCATGCAGCGCCGCCCCTTCAAGCGCGGCGAAATACTGCTCGCGCCGGGGGATGTCAGCGACCGCCTGCTGATCATCGACTCCGGCGTGGTCAGCGTCACCCTGCCCCACGACAGCCAGACCATCGAGGCCGGGCGCATGGGGCCGGGCGAGGTGTTCGGCGAGGCCGGCGTGCTGACCGGCTCGGCCTGGCAGGCGGAGTTCACCGCCATCAGTGACGGCGCCGCCTACTACATCGACAAGGAAACCCTCGCGCCCTGCATGGAGGCGCGCCAGGAGATCGCCGAAGCCATGGGGCGCCTGCTGGACTTCCGCCAGAAGGCCAGCGCCGCGCTGCTGGTGGAGCAACCCGCGGTGGTGCAGCAGCGCGGACTGATGGCCTGGCTCAAGCAGCACGCCGGGCGTCGCTACAAGGCCTGACGCTTATTGCAGATCAGGTGTTGCAGGATCAGGCGCTGACTTCCTGCAGGCAGTCCAGCGGCACCCAGCCCGCCTCGCCGCCGGAGCGGACGCACCAGAGCCAGCCGCCCAGCTCGCGGCCGCCTTCGAGCCGCTCGCCGACCTCCACGTCGAGCTCGCGGGCGGTGTAGTCCTCCATCGCCACCCCGGCGCCCGGCGCGGTCATGTTGAAGACCTGCGCCGGCACCCAGCCCTCGCGCTGCCCCGGTGTGGAGCAGAAGTACCAGTCTTCCCAGCCCTCGGCGCCTTCATAGCGCTCGCCGACGAACAACGGCGCGCCCTTGGCGAAGGTGATGGGCGCGGGGTACTCGCTGCGGTGGCGCTGAATCACTTCGTAGTGCATGTCGATCTCCCGTTTCCCTGGACCGATCCATGCTACTCCTCACAGCGCATCGTGGAAGATCACCCCGAGGGTGAAGCGCTCGCCGGTATGCAGGCGGCTGACGCCGTGGCGCAGGTTGACCCGGTGATAACCGCGCACGCCGCGAACCGGGCGCTCGGCCACGGCGAATACCACGGCATCGCCCTGCCGCAGCGGCACCACGCTCGCCCGCGACTGCATCCGCGGGCGCTGCTCGGTGAGGACGAATTCGCCGCCCGAGAACTCCTCGCCCGGCCGGGACAGCAGAATCGCCACCTGCAGCGGGAAGGCCAGCTCCCCGTAGAGGTCCTGGTGCAGGCAGTTGTAGTCACCGGCGCGGTAGCGCAGCAGCAAGGGCGTCGGCCGGCGCTGGCCGGCGGCATGGCACTGGGCGAGAAAGTCGGCATGCTCCGGCGGGTACTGGATGCCGGTGCCCAGGCGTTCCTGCCAGGTGTTGGCGATGGCGCGCAGCGGCGGGTAGAAGGCTTCGCGAAGCTCCTGCAGCCGCGACGGCAAGGGATAGGCGAAGTAGCGGTATTCGCCGAGGCCGAAGTTGTGCCGGGCCATGACCACTCGGCTGCGAAATGGCGCGTCCTGGGCGTACAGCGCGCGGAGCGTCTCGCACTGCGCCCTGTCCAGCAGGCCGGGGATCAGCGCGTGGCCGTCGGCGTCGAGTTGCCGGGTGAGTGCGGGCCAATCCAGGGCAGACAGGTTTCGGGAGAGGGACATCTGGGGCAATCCGTGAGGGCAATGCCTCAGTCTAGGGCCGCGCCTGAGTTCACCGCGCCCCGAGGCCGACTTTCAAATTGTCTGCGCAGGAGGCGAGCCAATCCGGGCGCCTCTGGATCGGTATTCGTGCAGGCGTGGACTCCGTCCGCGATGGGCTGGCCGTACTGCCGGGTGACCGGCTTGGCGATGGATCGATCGCGGACAGAGTCCGCTCCTGCGGGGCATTGCCGCTGTAGAATCAGCTATCTCGTCCTGACCGATCACCGCCATGAACCCCGAAGACCCGATCCTGCGCGACATCTCCCGCGTCACCCTGCAGCACTACCAGGACAGCGCCCAGTCCTTCCGCGAGGGCACCTGGGACCACGACGTCACCCAGAACATCGCTGCGCTGCTGCGGCACATCCAGGGCGATGCGCCCTTGGCCCTGCTCGACTTCGGCTGCGGTCCGGGGCGCGACCTGTGCGCGTTGAAAAGCCTGGGGCATGCTCCCGTCGGCCTGGACGGCTGCGCCAACTTCGTCGCCATGGCGCGCGAAGCCAGCGGCTGCGAGGTCTGGCAGCAGGATTTCCTCGCCCTCGACCTGCCCGCCGAGCGCTTCGACGGCATCTATGCCAATGCCAGCCTGTTCCACGTACCGCGCAGCGAGCTGCCGCGCGTGTTGCGCCAGCTGCATGCGGCGCTGAAGCCGGGTGGCGTGCTGTTCAGCTCCAATCCGCGCGGGGAGAACCAGGAAGGCTGGAACGGCGGGCGCTACGGCTCCTACCACGACCTGCAGAACTGGACACAGCTGCTGGCGGGCGCCGGCTTCCGCGAGCTGGAGCACTATTACCGGCCCGCCGGCCTGCCACGGGAGCAACAGCCCTGGCTGGCAGGCGTTTGGCGCAAGATTTGACTTGAGAAGGTCCGCCGTTCAGCGGGCCTTGTCACCAGACGGCAAAGGGCCGCTTTACCAGGCTCCAACAGGTTCAACCGAGCCCGGCATCCCAGGAGGACAACCCCCATGCAGTACAGCATTCGCCCCGAGCGCCCGGAAGACCTGAGCGTCATCCGCGAAGTGACCACCGCCGCCTTCGCCGAGGCCGAGCACAGCAGCGGTACCGAGGGCGCTATCGTCGATGAGTTGCGCGCAGCCGGGGCGCTGAGCGTTTCGCTGGTCGCCACGGTGGAGGGCGAGGTGGTCGGCCATGTGGCGTTCTCGCCCGTCACCCTGGACGGTGCGGACCTCGGCTGGTATGGGCTGGGCCCGGTCGCCGTGCGACCCGACCTGCACGGCCGGGGCATCGGTGCGGCGCTGATCCGCGCCGGGCTGGAGCGCCTGGGCGCCCTGGGCGCGAAAGGCTGCGTGGTGCTCGGCGACCCGGCCTACTACCCGCGCTTCGGCTTCCAGCAGGACCCGGCGATCCAGTACGCGGGCGTGCCAGCGGAATACTTCATGGCGCTGTCGCTGGATGGCTCGAGGGTCGCCGGCCAGGTCGCCTACCACAGCGGCTTTTCCGCCACCTGACGACGAGGCCAGTCTCCATGTCCCTATCGATCCGCCCCGCAAGCCCGACGGACGTCGACACCCTCTTCGACATCCGCACCAGCGTGCGGGAGAACCACCTGAGCCGCGAGCAGATGGCCGGGATGGGTATCACGCCGCAGGTGCTGGCCGAGGCGATCGAATCCGCGCCTTGCGCGTGGATTGCCGAGATCGACGGCGTTGCCGGAGGCTTCGCCATGGTGGATACCGAGGCAGGAGAACTCTTCGCCCTGTTCGTGCGCCCGGAGTGCGAGGGGCTGGGCATGGGCCGCCTGTTGCTGGCGGCGGCCGAGGAACAGCTGTTCCGCGAGCACGGGAACATCTGGCTGGTGACCGATGGCGGCAACGGGATTCGCGCCAACGCCTTCTACCGTCGCCACGGCTGGCATCTGGCCGGGCGCGTGGATGAGCGGGATGTGCGCTACGGGAAATCCCGCCCCTGACGTGCCGGGGCGTCAGAGCAGCGACTTGCCCTGGCTGAGGACCTTGTCGCACACCTGCTTGGTGACCTTTTCCTTGATGCCGCTGCCGGACAGGTCGAGGTTCTTGCCATCGCTGCCCGTGAGGATGCCCTTGGCGCCGTCCTTGTAGCCGCTGTCGCTGGTGGTGGTGTTGCCCGGCAGCTTGCCCAGCAGCTTGTCCTTCACCTGGGTGGCGGCATCGGCGTTGAGGTAATTGTTCTTCGCGCAGTACTCCAGCAACCCGGCGACGTTGCCACTGCTGCTGGACGACACCGACGACAGGTTGCCGAGGCCGCCGAGGCTGCCGGCGACATCGCCGAGGGACGCGGCCTGGGCCATCGACCAGGGCAGCAGAGCGGTGGCGAGGGCGACGGGAATCAGTTTGCGGGCATTCATGGGAATCTCCTGTTTGCAGACGACGCGGCGCAAAGCGCCACTGCGAGTGTAGACATCACCGGCCACGGACCACGCGATAGACCAGCGCACCCAGGCTGCCGCCGACCAGCGGGGCCAGCCAGAAGGCCCAGAGCTGCTCCAGCGCCCAGGGCGCGGCATAGACCGCTACGGCCAGGCTGCGGGCCGGGTTCACCGAGGTGTTGCTCACCGGAATGCTGATCAGGTGGATCAGCGCCAGGGTCAGGCCGATGGCCAGCGGCGCGAAGCCGGCCGGGGCATCGCGGTCGGTAGCCCCCATGATCACGAAGAGGAACATGGCCGTCATGATCACTTCGCAAAGCAGCACCGCGGCCAGGCTGTAGCCACCTGGCGAATGCGCGCCGTAGCCGTTGGCGGCAAAACCGTTGGCGGCGTCGAAGCCGGCTGCACCGCTGGCGATCAGGTAAAGCGCGCCACCGGCCAACAGGCCGCCGACGACCTGGGCGAGGATGTAGGGCAGTACGTCGCCGGCCGGGAAGCGCCCGCCGAACATCAGGCCCACGCTCACCGCCGGGTTGAGGTGGCAGCCGGAGATCGGGCCGATGGCATAGGCCATGGTCACCACGCTGAGGCCGAACGCCAGGGCCACGCCGAGCAGGCCGATGCCGTGGCCGGTGAAGTTGGCCGCAAGCACCGCGCTGCCACAGCCGCCCAGAACCAGCCAGAAGGTGCCGATCAGCTCGGCCGCAAGTTTCCTGTACATGAGTGTCTCCCTGGAACCGGCGCCGCCGGTTCCGCCTGGAATGTCGAAGGGGGGAACGGGGGGACGTTACCGCCCTCCCCGCGGGACTGAATGGCTACCAGAGGTAGCGATAGCCGAGGGTCACGGCCCAGGGCTGTTCGAGGTGGTCGCCCTTGGCGTAGTCCACTTCCAGCGAGACCTTCTGCTGGCGGCTGAGCTGCAGCGCGGCACCGGCCCCCAGTTCGCCGCGCGAGCCGGGTAGTTCGTTGTTGAGCTTCTCGCCGTTGACGCGGACGTGGGTGTTGCCAGCCAGCTCGTCGATGTAGGACGCGGTGGCGTAGGTCTGCAGGCGCATGTCGCGGTCCAGCTGGATTTCCTTGCCGCCGCGCAGGCCGACCCTGCCCTGCAGCGAGTTTGTGTCGCTGGCGCGCACCTTGAGGCCATCGCTGCTGGTGTAGCGCGGGCCTTCGAAGTGCGTGGCGCTGAGCTGCACCTGGGGCTCGACGAACCACTGGTCCTGCAGGTCGATGCGTTTGCCACCCTCGACGCTGACACCATAGGCGTCGGCCTTGTAGTCGCCCTTCACCGGCTGGCCGAGGTTGGTCGGCACCTTCACGTCGCCGTCCATGTGGCTGTACTTGATGACGTTGTCCAGGTACCAGCCATCGTCGCGCAGGTAGGTGGCGTAGGCGCCGACGCTGGTGCTGTCGAGGTGCCCGCGGCTGTTCTCGGTGAAGCGGATGCGCGACTCGCTGGCGCCTACCATGGCACCGAGGTAGAGCCGCGCGCCGTCGAGCGGGATCGCCTTGTCGGCGCCGATCTCGATGCCGTCGAGGTTCTGTTCGAAGGCCCGGCCATAGTGCTCGCCCATGCGCATACGCTTGCCGATACCACGAATCCAGACGCCGCCTTCGTCCTGGCTGAGGCGCAGCTCACCCAGACGCTGCACCAGGGTGCCGAGTTCGGCGTAGTACAGGTTGGCTGCGGCGCTCTGCATGCCCAGGGCGACGTTGGAGCCCTTGGAGATGATGTCGGGCTGGCTGGTGCTGCCGCCTTCCGAGGAGCCCTGGTCTCCACTGCCAGTACCGCCCTGGTTTCCGCCGTCAGTACCGCCCTGGTTGCCACCCTGGTCGCCCCCATCGGCGCCGCCTTGATTCCCGCCTTCATTGCCACCGGCACCGCCGTCGCCCGGATCAGGGGGGGTCGTCCCGGGGTCGCCGCCGTCACCGGTTCCCGTGGAGGGCTGGTCGGGGTCCTCCGGATCGGTCGGATCGCCCGGGTCGACCACATTCTTGCCGCTGGCGACCAGGTACCAGTCGTTGCCCTGTTGTTCGAGCGTGTAGCGGTAGGCGCCAGCATCCACGTGTTCGCCGTAGAGGCTGAAGGCGCCCGGGCTGCCCTGGGTGCCGACCACGCGCAACTGGTCGCCGCCCGCCTCCTTGCCACTGTCGGCGACCACCAGGGTGTGGTCGCCATAGGCCTGCCCGCCAACCAGGATCAGGTCGGTCTGCAGGCTGGAAAGGTCGGTGTTCATGTCGAAGGTGCCGGCACCGGTCAGGTCGCCGGTCATCGACAGGGTGTGGTACCCATCGGCGCCAAACGACACGCGGGCCCCGTCCAGATCGAGCTTGCTCAGGCTGGAGTCTGCATTCAGCTGCCAGTGGGCATTGTGCAGGGTCATGTCCAGCACACCCTGGTCACCGTCCTGCAGCCGGGTATCGCCGTGCAGGTCGCTGCCTTCGCTGGTCAAGCGCAGCGAGCCATTACCGGCGACATCGGCCAGCAGGCCGGCATCGCCGACGTCGAGACTGGAATCGGTAAGCGTGGATTGCAGCCTGGCGCCCTCCGCGAGGGCATAACCCACCCCGTTGCCGGCCTGCAACTGGCTGCCCGTGGCGTTGAAAGTCCCCGAGCTGCCGGTCTGCGCCGTCACCACGGCAGCATCGCTGGTGACGCGGCTGGCGCTCAGGTCCATGTGGGCTTCGCCGCCGCCCTGCTGCTCGCCCGGGCTGAAAAGGATGGCGGAACCATTCCGCGAGTCGATCTGGCTGTTGCTGGCGGTGACCGTCCCGCCATTGTCCAGATGCACACTGGCCCCGTCGCTGCCACTGCTGGAGAGTTGGCTGGCCTCCACCTTGATGGTGCCGGACGCCGCCGCGTGCACGGCCGCCGAGCCGGCTCCGGTGCTCTCCAGGCGGCTGTCGGCGATAGCGATGCTGCCGCCCTCGGCGGTCCAGGCACCATCAGCGTTGGCGCCACTGGTTTCCACCTGGCTGCCCTGGGCGAGATCGATATGGGTCCCCTGGCGGGTATAGAGACCGTGGCTGCCCTCGCCTTCGGTGACGATCCGGCTGTTCTGCACCTGCGCCGAGCCGCTGGCGTTGTTGACCATCACGCCGATGCTGCCGGCGCCATGGGTGGTGATGCGGGAGTCGACCAGCGTGTTGTCCGCACCATTGCTGGAAACGTGCACGCCGTGGCTGCCCTGCCCGGCCGTTTCGAGGGTGGCTCCGCTGACCTGCAGGGAAGCGCCATTGCTGGCCTGGATAGCGGTACTGTCGTCGCCGCTCGTGGATACCTGCGAAGCATCCAGTACCAACGTGCCGTTGTTGTCCAGCAGCACGCCAACGGCGTGGTCGCCCGCGGTAGTCAAGGCGCTGCCAGTGACCCGGGCGCCACCGTTGTTGTGTGCGTGCACCGCAGCGGAGTTGTCGCCGTCAGTGGCGACACTGCCACCAACCAGCTCGACCTGGCCGCCGCTCTGCGCGTCCAGGCCGGCGTCGTTGTCGCCATGGGTGCTGACCTGGGAGTCGACGATGCTCACCTTGCCGCCGTTGACCTGCAGGCCGAAGCTGCCGGCGCTGTCGATCTCCACATGGTCGACCTGATCCTGCTTGCCGCTCCACAGGTTGAACAGCAGCCCACCGCCCGCGCCGGTGTTATGGACCCAACCGCCGTCCAGGCTGAACGCCATGTCGTTGACGGTGATGGCGGCCTGGCCGGCATTCACGTCGAAATGGGCGTCGTGCAGCTCACTGGTATTGTTCTCCCAGGGGGAAAACGACTGGGGAGTGTCGAAATCTTCGGCTAGCGAAGGCAGGGCTGCCAGCGAGGTGATGACCACCGCCAGCAGCGTGGGAACGAACGGCGGCGCGTGTCGGCGTGCCGATGCAATCTTGCAGGTACTCATCTGGTTGCCCTCCAGAATCCATGTCTGGCCGGCGCGTGAGCCGGTCTCTGGGGGCGATTCTTCTCGGAACGATGCACGCCAAAGATGGGAAAGCATTTACTGTTGCGTAGGAAACTTCCTACGCAAATCCTGCAGGCTTCCGAGAAATGGCCTAGCGTTGATCAGGTATTCGACTGAGGACGTTGCCATGGGGCAGGTGCTGATCGCCGACGGACACCCGGTCACCCGGCATGCCGTGCGCATGCTGCTGGAGAGCGAGGGCCACGCCATCGCCGGCGAGGCCGAGGACGGCCTGGACGCCCTGCGCCTGAGCCTGGAGCAGCCCGCCGACCTGCTGATTCTCGATATCGACCTGTCGCACCTGAATGGCCTGGACGTCATGGCACGGCTGCGAGCCCGCGGGATGAACCTGCCGGTGCTGGCCTTCAGCGCGCAGGATTCGGAGCACATAGTCGGGCGCTTCCTGCAGGGCGGCGCCTCCGGCTTCGTCAGCAAGCACGACGATCTGCGCGAGTTGAGCCTCGCGGTCGCCATGCTGCTGCGCGGGCGCAGCTATTTCCCCATGCGCCTGCTGGGCAACGTCAACCTGCCGGAAGTGCGCAGTGGCGAGCGCGAACGAGTGGCGAGCCTGTCCAACCGCGAGCTGTCGGTGCTGTATTTCCTCGCCAGCGGGCGCAACAACCACCAGATCGCCCATGAGCTGACCCTCAGCGAAAAGACTGTCAGCACCTACCGCACGCGTCTGCAGCACAAGCTCAACCTGCATAGCCTGGCGGAGCTGATCGACTTCGCCCGGCGCAACGCCCTGGTGACGGCTCCCCAGGCCGAACCCGAACGGGCAGCGCCTGACAGCGACGAGTTGGTGATGCTGCGCAGCCTGGTCGACAGCCTGCCCGACGCCCTCTACGTGCGCGACACCGCCGGCCGCCTGGCGCACGCCAACCTTGCCTTCCTGCGCCTGTACGACGTGCGCCTGGAGGACGTGCTGGGCACCCGCGCCATGGACGTGGACTGGTACGCGCCGGCCCAGGCCGAGCTGCTGCACCAGTACTTCCTGCAGGCGGTGGCCGCGGAGCAGGCCTTCGCCCGCGATATCGAGCTGCGCATCCACGGCCAGCGCCGCGTGCTGCATCACTGGGGCAAGCCCTATCGCGACGCCCAGGGCCGGCTGCTCGGCATGATCTGCGGCAGTGCCGACATCACCGGCCGCCAGGACCGCCTGCGCGCCATCGAGGCGGACAAGCAGCAGGCGGAGCTGAGCAACCGGCAGAAGCTCAATTTCCTGGTGCGCGCGAGCAACGAATTCAGCGTTCCCCTGGGCGCCATGCACGGCCTGCTGGAAATGGTGCTGCAGCGCGCGACGCTGGAGCCGGCCGACCGCGAGGCGCTGGAATGGATCGACGGCACCAGCCGCGACTTGCTGAAGCTGACCGCCGACCTGCGCCAGATTGCCCGCCTGGAAAGTGGCGAGGAGCACCCCCAGGCAATTGCCCTGAGGCTGGATGACCTGTTGCGTGCGGCCACCGAATCCGCCGCCCGATTGCTGAAAGCGAAAGCACTGCAAGCGGACCTGCAGATTTCACCCGAGCTGAACCGCGAGCTGCTGGGCGACCCGCGTTTGCTGCGCAAGGTCTTCGATTACCTGCTGGCTTACCTGATCCGCGAAACGCCGGCCGGCAGCCTGTGCCTGACCCTCCACGGGCAGGTTGAGGGCTCCCGCCTGGCCATTCGTCTCAACGCCGCGCCGCTGGCGGCGGAGGCTGGCGATCCGCTGGCCGTCTATTCCCTGGAAGAGCTGGCCGCCGATGCCGCGCGGCAGATGCTGCAGGACGCCCCCGTGGGGCTGATCGTCGCCAAGCGCCTGATTGCCCTGCTGCAGGGCGAGCTGGTGCTGGCCAGCCCGCCGGGCCAGGGGATGACGGTGAGCATGCATCTGTCGCTTCCCCTCGCGGGCGACTTTCCCCTGTAGGAGCGAGCTTGCTCGCGAACCGCATAAAGCCGGCGCCACGGGCGAACTCTGTTCGCGAGCAATCTCGTTCCTGCAGAAAAGCGCCATCGCGGCGCGGCGTTGCACGATCCGGGCGCAAACCGGGTCAATAACCCACCGACTTCAGGACCTCGCCCACGGACTGGCTCGGTGGCCGTCCCAGGAACATCAGCAACTGGTCGGTGCGGTTGGTAAAGAAGCCGTCCACCCCGGCCTTGCTGAGCTTGTCGAAGTCCACCGCGTCGTCGACGGTGTAGGCATGCACGAACAGGCCTCGCTCATGGGCGGCCTGGTTCATCCACGGCTGCACCAGGTCCATGTAGCTCTGGTCGCCTCGCGCGCTCAGCGTCGCCGATGGCCCGGTGCCGAGGGCACCGTTGGCCTTGGCCCAGTCGAGCCAGGCGAAGAATTCTTCCTTGGATTTCACTTCCTGCCGGGCATAGAAGTCCGCCTTGATCTTCTCCCCGGACTGCGCAAAGGAAGTTGGCTTCTTCGCCGCCATGTAGCCATCCCCGACCCACAGCAGCAGGACCTTGGGCACCTTCGGCATGCTCTTGTGCAGCAACTCGAGGCTGCTCTTCTCGAAGGTCTGCAGCACGATCTTGCCTTGTGGCTCGCCGTCTGCGTTGAGCCAGCCACGATTTTCCAGGACCTTGCGCAGGTCTTCCTCGATGCCGGGGAACTGCCCCGGCGCCTTGGTTTCCAGGTACAGGCCGGGGGTTTCGCCGCCGCCTTCAGCGATGTCGATCAGCTCGTCGAGGGTGAGGATGCGCACACCCGCGTACTTGGAGCGGGCGCGCTCGGGATAGGTGGTATTGAACCAGCTGCCGGCGTCCAGGCGCTTGAGCTCCGCCAGGGTGAACTGGCTCACCGGCGCCTTCTCGCGGCCGGGGAAGACCTTGGCGACATCGGTGGTGCGCTCCAGGGTGTCATCGTGCACTGCCACCAGCACGCCATCCTTGGTCCGCTGCAGGTCCGCTTCCAGATAGTCCGCGCCCAGGTCACGGGCGGCGAGATAGGCCGGCGCGGTTTCCTCCGGGGCATCGTGGGAGGCGCCGCGGTGGGCGATCACCGTCGGCCAGGGAACGCCGGCGGCCTCGCTCAGGGCGCGGCCGGGGGACTCCTCGGCGCTGGCGGTGAAGCTGGCCAGAGCCAGCGCGAAGGTGCCCAGTAAAGCGATGAGTCGACGGCGCATAGGCGAAAGCCCCCTTTCCCGGTTAAGCGGCCCAGTCTGCCGGCAGCCTGTGAACATCCTGCGACGGCTGGAACGACAAGGCCCGCGGACGATCGCTCGTCCGCGGGCCCTTTGCTCCTGACTGCCGTATCAGCGTGGCAGGTCGAAGCGGTCGAGGTTCATCACCTTGGTCCAGGCCTTGACGAAGTCATGGACGAACTTGCGTTCGCCATCCGAGCAACCATAGACCTCCGACAGCGCCCGCAGCTGGGAGTTTGAACCCAGTAGCAGGTCGATGCGGCTGCCGGTCCACTTCGCTTCGCCGGTCTTGCGATCACGGCCTTCGAACTGGTCATTGGCGTCCGAAGTCGGTTTCCACACCGTGCCCATGTCCAGCAGGTTGACGAAGAAGTCATTGCTCAGGGTGCCGGGACGGGTGGTGAACACGCCGTTCTGCGAGCCACCGGTGTTGGCGCCCAGCACGCGCAGGCCGCCGATCAGCGCGGTGACTTCCGGCGCGGTCAGGGTCAGCAGTTGCGCCTTGTCGATCAGCAGCGCTTCGGCCGGAACCGAGAACTTCGACTTCTGGAAGTTGCGGAAGCCGTCAGCCACCGGCTCCAGCATGCCCACCGAGTGCACGTCGGTCTGTTCCTGGCTGGCATCCATGCGGCCCGGCGCGAACGGCACGCTGACGCTGTGGCCGCCCTTGCGCGCGGCCTCTTCCACGCCGGCATCGCCGGCCAGGACGATCAGGTCGGCCAGGGAGATCTTCTTGCCGCCAGCAGCCGAGGCGTTGAACTCGGACTGGATTTCACCCAGCACGCCCAGCACCTTGGCCAACTGTTCCGGCTGGTTCACCGGCCAGTCCTTCTGCGGCGCCAGGCGGATGCGCGCACCGTTGGCCCCGCCGCGCTTGTCGGAGCCACGGAAGGTCGAGGCCGAGGCCCAGGCGGTAGACACCAGTTCGGAGACCGACAGGCCCGAGGCCAGTACCTTGGCCTTGAGCGCGGCGATGTCCTTCTCGTCCACCAGCGGGTGATTGACCGCCGGGATCGGGTCTTGCCAGATCAGTTCCTCCTTCGGTACTTCCGGCCCCAGGTAGCGGGCCAGCGGGCCCATGTCGCGGTGGGTCAGCTTGAACCAGGCGCGGGCGAAAGCGTCGGCGAACGCCTCGGGATCTTCGTAGAAACGGCGGGAAATCTTCTCGTAGGCCGGGTCCACGCGCAGGGAGATGTCGGTGGTGAGCATCGACGGGGCACGGCGCTTGGACTTGTCGTGCGCATCGGGAATGCTGCCGGCACCGGCGCCGTTCTTCGGCTGCCACTGGTGCGCGCCGGCCGGGCTCTTGGTCAGTTCCCACTCGTAGCCGAACAGGTTCCAGAAGAAGTTGTTGCTCCAGCGCGTCGGCGTCGACGTCCAGGTGACCTCCAGGCCGCTGGTGATGGCATCGCCACCGGAGCCGCTGCCGAACTTGCTGACCCAGCCCAGGCCCTGGTTCTCCAGGCCGCCGGCTTCCGGGTCGACCCCGACGTTGTCCGCCGGGCCCGCGCCGTGGGTCTTGCCGAAGGTGTGGCCGCCGGCGATCAGGGCGACGGTTTCCTCGTCGTCCATGGCCATGCGGGCGAAGGTCTCGCGGATGTCGCGGGCGGCAGCCACCGGGTCGGGGTTGCCGTTGGGGCCTTCCGGGTTCACGTAGATCAGGCCCATCTGTACCGCGGCCAGCGGGTTCTCCAGGTCACGCTCGCCGGTGTAGCGCTTGTCGCCACCCAGCCAGGTGGTCTCTTCGCCCCAGTACACGTCCATGTCCGGTTCCCAGACGTCCTCGCGGCCGCCGGCGAAGCCGAAGGTCTTGAAGCCCATGGACTCCAGGGCGACGTTGCCGGTGAGGACGATCAGGTCGGCCCAGGACAGCTTGGCGCCGTATTTCTGCTTGATCGGCCAGATCAGCCGGCGCGCCTTGTCCAGGCTGACGTTGTCCGGCCAGCTGTTGAGCGGGGCGAAGCGTTGCTGGCCACGGCCGGCGCCGCCACGGCCATCGCCGATGCGGTAGGTGCCGGCGGCGTGCCAGGCCATGCGGATGAACAGCGGGCCGTAGTGGCCGAAGTCGGCGGGCCACCAGTCCTGGGAGTCGGTCATCACGGCGCGCAGGTCAGCCTTCACCGCTTCCAGGTCGAGGGTCTTGAAGGCCTCGGCGTAGTTGAAGTCCTCACCCATGGGGTTGGACTTGGAAGAATGCTGGTGCAGCAGGTCCAGCCTCAGCTGGTTGGGCCACCAGTCACGGTTGGAAGTACCACCACCAGCGGTCTGGTGGAACGGGCAGCTACCTTTCTTTTCTTCACTCATTGCAGGCTCCTTGGGGGCGCCTATCGTTGGCGCCTTGTATTCGCACAACCCATCAGAAGATAGATCAAACGGGGCGGGCTGCTATTGCAGTTTTCGATTGGCTGAAGCGGTAAAAGGCTATCGATGCCGAGATGGCGAAAGCCGTGTGACAGAGGGTATGGGCTGGCAGGTTCGGCGCTGGGCGGGTCGCGGGCATGGCCCACTCCTACAGTCGTGGCGTCGGCGCCATCGCTTTTGTAGGAGCGGGCCATGCCCGCGATCCCGAAATGGGATCGCTGACAGCGCCCGCCCCTGCGCTCAGGTCAGCATCAGAACGCGAAGCAGGAACAGCCGAACGCGCCCCAGAACCCGGCGAAGTCGCTCACCGGCACGTCCTTGGTGCGCGCACGTTCATGGCTGTGGCCATGCACGCCGCAGGAACCGACGCACTGGTGCACGGCCTGCTGCAACGGTGCCTGCGGGCGCCAGTGTCCGGGAACCATCGCCACCGGGGACCACTCCGGCACCACCGGGATGCTCGGCGGGGCCAGCTTGTCGAACTCGCGGTCGCCGTGGACGATCTTGCCGCCGACGACCGTGAGCACGGACTCGATGGTCTTGATCGCTTCCTCCTCGACGCTGAAGAAGTCCTCCGACAGCACCGCCAGGTCCGCCAGCTGGCCGGCCTTGAGCATGCCCTTCTTGCCCTGCTCGCTGGAGAACCAGGCGCTGCCGTGGGTGAACAGTTGGATCGCCACTTCGCGCGACAGCCCTTCCGGGTACAGGCTCAGGCCGCCCACGGTCTTGCCGCTGACCATCCAGTACAGCGAGGTCCAGGGGTTGTAGCTGGAGACACGGGTGGCGTCGGTGCCCGCGCCGACGGGAACGCCTTCGGCCAGCATGCGCTTGATCGGCGGCGTGGCCTCGGCGGCCTGCTTGCCGTAGCGGTCGACGAAGTACTCGCCCTGGAAGGCCATGCGGTCCTGGATGGCGATGCCGCCGCCCAGCGCCCTCACCCGCTCGATGTTCTTCGGCGTGATGGTCTCGGCATGGTCGAAGAACCACGGCAGGCCATTGAACGGGATGTCGCGGTCGACCTTCTCGAACACGTCGAGCATGCGCGAGATGGACTCGTCATAGGTGGCATGCAGGCGGAACGGCCAGCGCTGCTCCACCAGGTGGCGCACCACCGGTTCCAGCTCGGCCTCCATGCTGCCGGGCAGGTCCGGACGTGGTTCGAGGAAGTCCTCGAAGTCCGCCGCCGAGAACACCAGCATCTCGCCCGCGCCATTGTGGCGCAGGAAGTCGGTACCCTGGCCGTAGGTCACGCTGGAGGTCCAGTTCCTGAAGTCCGCCAGCTCTTCCTTGGGCTTCTGGGTGAACAGGTTGTAGGCGATACGCACGGTGAGCTGGTCGGCGTCGGCCAGTTGCTGGATCACCTGGTAGTCGTCCGGGTAGTTCTGGAAGCCGCCGCCGGCGTCGATCACGCTGGTCAGGCCCAGGCGGTTCAGCTCGCGCATGAACTGGCGGGTCGAGTTGACCTGGTACTCCAGCGGCAGCTTTGGCCCCTTGGCCAGGGTCGCATAGAGGATCATCGCGTTGGGGCGGGCGATCAGCATGCCGGTGGGCTCGCCGTTGCTGTCGCGAACGATCTCGCCGCCGGGCGGGTTCGGCGTGTCTTTCGTGTAGCCGACGACACGCAGCGCCGCGCGGTTCAGCAACGCGCGGTCATATAGATGCAGGACGAACACCGGGGTGTCCGGCGCCGCCTTGTTCAGCTCCTCGATGGTCGGCAGGCGGCGTTCGGCGAACTGGAATTCGTTCCAGCCACCGACCACGCGCACCCACTGCGGTGACGGCGTGCGCTGGGCCTGCAGGCGCAGCATCTCCAGCGCATCGGAAAGCGACGGCACGCCCTCCCAGCGCAGCTCCAGGTTGTAGTTCAGGCCGCCACGGATCAGGTGCAGGTGCGAGTCGTTGAGGCCGGGGATGACGGTGCGGCGGTTGAGGTCGACCAGTTTCGTCGAGGCGTCGCGGTAGGCCATCGCCTGGGCGTCGGTGCCCACCACGAGAAACTTGCCGTCGGCAATGGCCACCGCGGTGGCGTGCGGCCGCTCCGGGTCGACGGTGTGCAGCTTGCCGTTGAACAGGATCAGGTCTGCGTTGCTCATGCTCGGGTCCCTCAGCGTTGCAGGAAGGCCAGCAGGTCTTCGTTGAGTTGCTGCGCGTGGGTGACGGCGAAGCCATGGGGCGCGCCGGCGTAGACCTTCAGTTCGGCGCCCGGGATCTGCTCGGCAGCCAGCTTGCCGGTGGTTTCGAACGGCACGATCTGGTCGTCGTCGCCGTGGATCACCAGGGTCGGCACGTCGACCTTGGCCAGGTCCGCGCGGAAGTCCGTCTCGGAGAAGGCGGTGACGCAGTCCACGGTGCCCTTGAGCGAGGCCAGCAGGGCAATGTTCAGGGTCTGGGTCAGCACGCCCTCGGAGACCTTCTGGCCACGGTTGGTGCCATAGAACGGCGCGGCGAAATCGGCGATGAACTGCGCGCGATCCTGCAGCAGGCCGGCCTTGATGCCGTCGAACACGCCCTTCTCCACCCCCTGGGGGAAATCGGCGGACTGGCCGAAGATCGGCGTGACCGCGCCCAGCAGCACCAGGCCGGCGACACGCGAGGTGCCATGACGGCCGATGTAGCGGCTGACGTCGCCGCCGCCCATGGAGAAGCCCACCAGCGTCACCTCGCGCAGGTCCAGGTGCTCGATCAGGCCGGCGATGTCGTCGGCGAAGGTGTCGTAGTCGTAGCCGCTCCACGGCTGGCTGGAACGACCGAAACCGCGGCGGTCGAAGGCGATGGTGCGGTAGCCGCGGCTGCTCAGGTACTGCATCTGGTATTCCCACATGTCGCCGTCCAGCGGCCAGCCGTGGCTGAACAGCACGGGTTTGCCGCTGCCCCAGTCCTTGTAATAGATCTCGGTGCCGTCACGGGTAACGAAAGTGCTCATGGAAACTCCTCTGCCTGCCATGCAGGACAATGTGGGGACGGGCACCACGCGGGCGCCGCGGGAGGGAAAAGTCAGGGGAAAGCTCAGTCGGCGTTGAGCCAGCCGGCGCAACGCCGGGTCACCCAGGGCATGATCAGGTAGACCACCGGGAGGACGATGCACAGGGTCACCAGCAGGTTGCTCGGCACCACGCCGGCCAATACCGGAAAGCGCTCGAACGCAGGGCCCCAGAGCGGCGGGATGACCATGGTCAGCGGGCTGATCACCAGGTAGGTGAGCAGCGCCTGCTTCCATTTCGGCGGCTGGCGCACGTTGCCGTGTTCGGGGGTGAACCAGAATTCGGCGTCGTTGTGGATCAGCGGGTGGTCACCCTCTTCCAGCAGTGGCAGGACCTCGGCGACCAGCTCGGCGCGCTCGCGGGAGTCGATCCAGGCCTGCAACTGCGTGGCGGCGGCGAAGCGCACCACGGTGGTGTACATCGCGCCCTCGCCGTCCGGGCGGATCACGTTCACCCCCAGGTGCCCCGGCTGCCGACGCGCGGCCGAAACCGTGCGACGCAGCCAGGCCTCGTAGCTGGGCAGGGCTTCGCAACGCACCTTGTGGTGGACCACCAGCGTCACCACGCTGTTCAGATCGATGGTTTCGGCGCTCATGGGTGTTCCGGGCTCGGGGTTGAGGTCCGGTCACTATGGCGGCGGCAACGGTCGCCCTATTGGACGCATGTGCTGGATCAGCGTGCATACCCACGTTGTGCCGGGACTCCCTGCACTTCCTTGGCACCGACGTTACCTGTAGGAGCGCGCCATGC
>NZ_JYOA01000001.1:184709-278629 GCF_000955805.1 Pseudomonas sp. 21
GCATGGCCCGCTCCTACAGGAAAACGTCGGCGCTGGGCGGTTCGCGAGCAAGCTCGCTCCTGCGAAAAGCGTCAACGTGTGCGACGTGAAGCACGGGACGCACGGGACGCACGGCTTTGGCCTCGGCCGCGGCGGTCCTATTGGACACATGTGCTGGGTTGGGGCTTCTGCTTTCGCTGGGCGCATGACCCGGAACGGGTGATCCACCCTGCGCTGGTGATGGGGCGACCTGTAGGAGCGAGCTTGCTCGCGAACGCTCTTCCTGGCCGTTCCGGCGCTGGGCGGTTCGCTAGCAAGCTCGCTCCTACGAAAAGCGTAACGTGTGCGACGGGACGGCGGGCTTTTGTAGGAGCGGACCATGTCCGCGATGACGTCCAGCGCGATTGAAACCTATCGCGGACGAAGTCCGCTCCCACCCGAGGTCAAGCCGCCGAGCTCGCCACATCCGGAAGGCTGACCTGCCGTATGTAAGCACGCGCCGTGTTCGGCACGCGGTAGCGTACTTCGCTCTCGCCCTGCTCCACCCACAGCAGCGACTTGTCCGCCAGCTGGCGTACGGTCGCGAACGCGCAGTCGCGGCACAGGCGGTCGCCGTCGAGCGAGGCCACCGCCGCGTCGAGGGTGAAGTCCTCGCCCAGTTGAGCGAGCAGGCGCAGGCAGCGCTGTTCGGCAACGTCCAGCAGCCCGTAGCTCCAGTCATAGGTCGCCAGCAGGCTCTGCTGCCGCGCCGGAGCAGTGCGGCGGCCGGGCATCAGCAGTTGCATGGGCGTGTCCAGCAGGGCCGGCAGTCCGGCGAGGCCGAGGATGCCCACCTGCCTTGCGGCCATTTCGATGGCCAGGGGAATGCCGTCCAGGCGCCGGCAGATGTCGATGATCGCGCGCACCTGGCCCGGCTTGAGCTCCAGGCGGTCGCAAACCTCCCGCGCGCGCATCACGAACAGCTGCACCGCCGAACTGCACATGGCCAACGCCAGCGGCGCATCGTCCTGCGCGGGCACCTCCAGCGGCGGCAGGCGCACCACGCGCTCCCCTTCCGCCCGCAGCGGCTCGCGGCTGGTGGCGAGGATGCTCAGTGCCGGGTGCAGGCGCAGCAGGTGCTCCACCGCCTCGGCGCAGCGATCGGCAAGGTGCTCGCAGTTGTCCAGCAACAGCAGGGTCGGTTCATAGGCCGGCTCGCGCAGGAGAATGGCGAGGCTCTGGCTGAGGGAAACGCCGTCCGGGTCGGCAGAAAGGTCGAGAAAGCGCACCTGGCTGAAGTGCTTGCCGAGCTGCTCGGCAGCGTGGATCGCCAGGGAGGTCTTGCCCATGCCGCCGGGGCCGACCAGGGTCATCAGGCGCGTGGCGGGCATCTGCTTCACCACCCGCTCGAGCAGCGCCTGGCGGCCGACCAGGCCCATCAGCAGCACCGGCAGGTTGCTGGCGCGCACTTCGCACGGCAGTGTCACGGCCTGCGCCGGAGCCACCACGCTCTCCACCACGCCGACGAAGCCATAGCCGCGCAAGGGCACGTTGGCGATGTAGCGCTCGCCCGTGCGGCCTTCGCCGAGGGCGCGACGCAGGGCGGCGATGTGTACGCGCAGGTTGATCTCTTCGACCACGGTATCGCCCCAGACCTGGGCGATGATCCTGTCCTTGCCGATGATCTCGCCGGGTTGGCGGATCAGCACCTGGAGAATGTCCAGCGCCCGGCTGCCGATGCGTACCGGGCGATCCCCCTGCAGCAGCTGGCGCTTGTAGGGGTGGAACTGGAAGCGACCGAACTGCAGGATGGTCTCGGTGCGGTTTTCCGTGCTTGCGCTCATGTCCTGCTCACGTCTTCGGATCTGACGGATCGCTCTACAACGGGTCCTCCAGGCGATCTGGCCAGTACCGAGGTGACGCGCCCCTGATGATTGGTCAGGGTATTTTCCCGCCCTCGTGTGACAGCGCAATTCCCGCAGGGGGAAGGATTCGGCCAACTTGGGTGCGCCGGACGGTCAAACAGCGGGAAATGCGGCGCACTGCCATCAGGCAAAGCCGAATTGCTCGCGATACTGGCTCGGCGTCATGCCGATGCGTTCGCCGAAGACGGTGCGCATGTGCCGGGGACTGCCGAAGCCGCTGCGGCAGGCGACCTGCTTGAGCGGCAGGTCGCTGCTTTCCAGCAGCTTGCGCGCATGGTCGATGCGCGCGCTCTGCACGTACTGCATGGGCGTCATGCTCGTCTCGCGCTGGAAGGCGCGGGCGAAATTGCGCGGGCTCATGGCCACCTGCTCGGCCAGGCGGTTCACCGTCAGCGGCTCGTCGATGTGGTCCACCACGTAGGCCTGGGCGCGGGCGATCACCGAGCCGTCGCGCACCACCGACACCAGCAGCGGGCCGAACGGCGTCTGCCCGCCCTGGCGCTTGAGCACCACCAGCAGCACCTTGGCGACTTCCAGTGCGATGTCCTTGCCGTGGTCCTCGGCCACGACCGCCAGCGCCATGTCGATGCCCGCGGTGACACCGCCGGAGGTGATCAGGTTGCGGTCGATGACGTAGATGCGCTCGGCCTGCACCTGGGTGCGCGGGTACAGCTGTGCCAGGCGCTCCAGGTAATTCCAGTGGGTGGTGCAGCGGTAGCCGTCGAGCAACCCGGCGGCACCGAGCAGGAAGGCGCCGGTGCACACCGCGCCATAGCGTTTCGCCGCGCGCGCCGCTGCCGGCAGCCAGGCGTTGAGCGCCTCGTTGTTGCCGTTGTAGGCACCAGGCCCGCCGGGTACCAGCAGCAGGTCGACGCCGGCGAGCAGCGCTTCCAGCGGCAAGTCGGCGCTCATCCTCAGGCCGCTGGAGGCGCGCACGGCGCCGGGCTTCGCCGCCACCGTCAGCAAGCGGTAATGGCGCTCCGGCGGCAGGTAGCGGTTGGCCATGGAGAACACCTCCATCGGCCCCGTCACATCCAGCGCCAGCACATCGTCGTACAGCACCATGGCCACTGTTTTCATTCTTCTACTCGCACGCAAACGGGGCTTGGCGGTCTCGCGTGCCCCGGTATAGGAAAAAACCACTGTACCGATTCGCCACGCCGGCGAATCGCACGTTTGCATCATTCTCCGCCGGGCGGGCCGAGCACACAGGTCCAATAAATGCCGGACGGCGGAACCATAGTCTGCCCAGCGGAGCCTTCGGACGGGTCATGCAGAACTGCAAAGTGGCCGTGCAAGGCTGTCTGTTCCGCGCCTTTCGCCGATCGGCAAAGATGCGTCCACGGTTCGGCACTGGCTACGGCAGTCCGGGCCCACCGACCACTCGAACCTCATCCACCCACGCCATTCACAAGGACCATCGCCATGACCGCCATCGCCAAAGCCGTTCCCGGCAAGACCCTGCTCAACCCCACCGACCACACCCTGATCATGATCGACCACCAGTCGCAGATGTCCTTCGCGACCAAGTCCATCGACGCGGTGACCCTGCGCAACAACGCCGCCCTGGTGGCCAAGGCGGCCAAGGAGTTCGACGTCTCCACCATCCTCACCACCGTCGCCGAGAAGAGCTTCTCCGGCCCGATCTTCGACGAGATCAAGTCGGTCTTCCCCGAGCACAACGTCATCGACCGCACCAGCATGAACACCTGGGAAGACCCGCGCATCGCCGTGGAAGTGAACCAGTTCGGCAAGCAGAAGATCGTCCTGGCCGGCCTCTGGACCTCCGTGTGCATCGTCGGCCCGGCCCTGTCGGCCATTGACCAGGGCTTCGAGGTCTACGTCATCGCCGACGCCTGTGGCGACGTCTCCACCGAGGCCCACGAAATGGCCCTGCAACGAATGATCCAGCTGGGCGCGCGCCCGATGACTTCCCTGCAGTACCTGCTGGAACTGCAACGCGACTGGGCCCGTGGCGAGACCTACGATGCCACCGTGAAGACCTCCATCGAGCACGGCGGTGCCTACGGCCTGGGCCTGATCTACGCCAAGACCATGTTCAACGCCAGCGAAGGCCACTGAGCCCGGGCACCGGAAAGGGGCGGCAGTGCCGCCCCTTTTTCATTCGCAGGATTGAAGACACCATGCCGACCCACGACCGCTCCAGCGCCCTGGCGCTCCTGTTCATGCGCGCTGCCGCCGCCCTGCTGCTGCTCCAGGTGCACGGGCTGCCCAAGCTGCTGCACTGGCAAAGCGAGCTGCAGCACATCGAAGACCCCTTCGGCCTCGGCGCGGCGCCAACCCTGGCGCTGGCAGTGTTCGCCGAAGTGCTCTGCCCGATCCTGCTGATCCTCGGCGTGTTCGCGCGCCTCGCCTGCCTGCCGGTGATCGCCGTGCTGCTGGTGGCATTGCTGTTCGTGCACCCGCAGTGGTCGCTGGAGGAAGGCCAGTTCGCCTGGTGGATGCTGATTCTCTTCGCCGGCCTGGCGATTGCCGGGCCGGGCAGCTATCGCCTCGCCCTGCCCCGCCCTGGTGCCCTCCACACGGAGCCCAGACCGTGAGAAACGCCCTGCTTCCCTGCGCCCTGGCGCTCGCCTGCGCTCCGGTCCATGCCGCCGACTGGTCGCTGCTGTCGCGCAATTACTTCCTCGACAACGACTACCGCAGCCCCGGCCCCAACGGCCAGAGCCTGCGCCGCGAATGGGCGCAGGGCTTCATCGGCAAGTTCAGCAGCGACGTCACGCCCGGCACCATCGGCGTGGGCGTCGACGCCCACGCCTTCCTCGGCCTGAAGCTCGATGGCGGGCGCGGCCACGCAGGCACCGGCCTGCTGCCACTGGACAGCGACGGTCGCAGCGAGAGCGATTACTCCGATGCGGGCGCCGCGCTGCGCCTGGTGCACGAAAAAACCAGCCTCGCCTGGGGCGAAATGGAAGTGGAAACGCCGGTATTCGACACCGGCGACAAGCGCCTGCAACCCGAATACGCCACTGGCTGGTTCCTCGACGACAGGAGCCTGCCGGGCCTGCGCCTGCAAGCCGGGCGCTTCACGGCCTTCAAGAACCAGGACTCCAGCTCCAGCCACGGCGAATTCGAGGGCTATGGCGGCAGCACCCGCTTCGGCGGCCTGAGCCTGGCCGGCGCCACCTGGAGCGCGCCCGGCGCGAACTGGGGAGGTGCACTCTATGCCAGCCAGCTGGACGACGTCTGGCGCCAGGCCTACGCCAACCTCAATGGCCATTTCGGTCGCTGGTCGGTGGACGCCAACCTGTACAAGACCGGCGACACCGGCAGCGCCCGCGCCGGCGACATCGACACCCTGGCCTGGAGCCTGCTGGGCAAGGTCGCCCTGGGTAGCCATGCATTGAGCCTCGCCTACCAGAAGGTCAATGGCGACACGCCCTTCGACTTCGTCGGCGGCGACTCCATCTACCTCGCCAACTCCATCAAGTACGCCGACTTCAACGGCCCCGGCGAGCACTCCTGGCAAGCGCGCTACCAGTGGGACGGGGCCAGCGCCGGGCTTGCCGGCCTGACCCTCTCCACGCGCTACGTGCGCGGCAGCGGCATCGACGGCACCCACGCACCGTGCGGCGGCGCCTACAACCCCATGCAGGGCGGCACCTGCCAGCCCGCCTACGGCGACGGCGGCAGACATTGGGAGCGCGACCTCGATGTGCGCTACGTGGTGCAATCCGGCCCGGCCAAGGACCTGGCGCTGAGCTTCGCCCAGGTCTCGCACCGCGCCAACGACGCCCAGGGCGGCGCGGATATCGACCGCATCTACGTGATCATCGAGTACCCGCTCAAGGGTGTGTTTTGAACCCCTGGAACCGCCTTCCCTCGCAGGAGCGGGCCATGCCCGCGATCCGCGGACCAAGTCCGCGCCTCCGGGGTTCAGGCACCAGAGATTGTCGCGGGCATGGCCCGCTCCTACACGGGTTCCTGGCACGCCTCAGGGCACCGGCGCACTCATGTACTCGACCATCCGCTCGCGCAACCAGCGTTCGGCCGGGTCGTTGTCGTGGGCCGCGCTCCACACCAGCGACAACTCCGCCGGCTTGATCTCCAGCGGCGGGTCCTCGGCGCGCAGGCAGCTGTCTTCCACCAGTGCGCAGGCCGCGTAGTCCGGCACGGTGGCGATCATCTCGGTGTTGCGCAGCAGCGCGCGCAGGCTGCCGAACTGCGGCACGGCAAGCACCACGCGACGGCGGCGATCGATACGTTCCAGGTCCAAGTCGATGGCGCCGTTCAGGTCGCCGGAGAACGACACCATCACGTGCGGCCGCGAGCAGTATTCGTCCAGGGTCAGCGGGCCGGGGCGGTCGTCGCCGCGCAGCACCTTCACGCCGATGTCGCGCAACTTGCGGCGCTTGGCGTTGGCCGGCAGGTCGGTGGTGTAACTGACCCCGGCGGTGATCTCGCCGGAAGACAGCAGCGCCGGCATCAGCAGGAAGTTGGCGCGGCGCACCACCACGGTGATGTTCGGCGCTTCCTGCTGCAGGCGCGCCAGCAGCGCGGGGAACAGGCCGAACTCGGCGTCGTCGGAAAGCCCCAGGCGGAAGATGTTGCAGCTGCTCTGGGGCTCGAAGGTCTTGGCGCGGCTGACCGCGGCGGAGATCACATCCATCGCCGGGCGCAGTTCCTCGAAGATATGCAGCGCCCGGCTGGTGGGTTCCATGGCACGGCCTGCGCGCACCAGCAGCGGGTCGTCGAACAGGTCGCGCAGGCGCGCCAGGGCGGCGCTGACGGTGGACTGGGTGATGAACAGCTTCTCGCCGACGCGGGTGAGGTTCCGCTCCAGCATCAGGGATTCGAAGATCACCAGCAGGTTCATGTCCAGGCGGCGCAGGTCGTTTCGGTTCATGGCTGGTCGCTCGGGGCTGTGGGGTGGGCATCTTTGCACAAGACGAGGGTCGCGCCAGTCGATCATGGAACAGGGTGTTTTTCTTGGACGCGTGTGCTCATTCGCGCGCCGTTTGCTTAATCCGATTGAGCATCGGATCACCTTGATTTACCTTGAATTTTTTACATTCCGGAGCGGCATTTCGGCCGCCGATAAAACGAGAAGAGAGACGCCATGCCCGCACCTGCCCACCAGGTAGCGACCATGCTCGCCCCCCAGACCCACCGCCTGGTCCTGCAGCTCATGGAGGAGCTGGAAAGCCAGGGCGACGGCCTCCACCAGGCCAGCCAGCGCCTTTGCCAGCATCTGCTGGAACACTACCGGGTGCCCGAGCCCTGCAACGATGCCGCGGACACCTGCCAACGCCTCGCCCTCGCCCCCTGGCAGGAACGCAAGGCCAAGGACATCCTCGCCGGCAGCCTGCTCAGCCGCCTGTATATCGCCGATGTCGCCGAGCAATGCGGCATGTCGCGCAGCCATTTTTCCCGCGCCTTCAAGCAGGCCACCGGGCTTGCGCCACGGGAATGGGCGCTGCGCCTGCGCATCGACCGCGCCCGCGAGCTGCTGGCCGGCGGCGACGCGCCGATTTCCCAGGTCGGCCAGGAATGTGGCTTCGCCGACCAGTCGCACTTCTGCCGCAGCTTCCGCAAGCTGGTGGGCTGCACGCCGAACCGCTGGCGGCAGGCCGGCCGGGTGGGCGGGACACGGGAACTGGAGCCACCGGCCATGCAGGAGCGGACTCCGTCCGCGATGGGTTTGCCCCACTCCGGACCGATCGGAGCGATGCTGAGTCGATCGCGGACGGAGTCCGCTCCTACGCCAATCGACACCTCTGATGACAATTCCTACGCTGTTCAGCAAAGGTTCAGCGATGACCCGCCGAACCTTGAGGTATGACAGTTCCGCTGCAACGCCCGCCGTCTAGTCTGGGGACAGTCCCATTTTCCCAACAGGCAGGAGCCGGGAGTCAGCGCATGACTGCACCGCAAACCACCGACGGCAAACCCCAAACCACCGACTGGTACCGCAAGAGCGTCGACCAGACCCTGGCCGATCTGCAGACCAGCGCGGAAGGCCTCTCCCCCGACGAAGCCGAGGCGCGGCTGCTGCGCCTGGGCCCCAACGCGTTGCCGGCCAAGGAGGTCGATCCGCTCTGGCTGCGCTTCGCCCGGCACTTCAACGACGTGCTGATCTACATCCTCCTGGCCGCCGCCGTGGCCACCGCACTGATGGGCCACTGGACCGACACCGTCGTCATCCTGCTGGTGGCGGTGATCAACGCCGGCATCGGCTTCTTCCAGGAGAACAAGGCGGAGAAATCCCTCGCCGCCCTGCGCGGCATGCTCAGCAGCACCGCCCACGTGGTGCGCAACGGCAAGAAGATCGAGATGGACGCCGCCCAGCTGGTGCCCGGCGACATCGTCATCCTGCGCCCCGGCGACAAGATTCCCGCCGACGTGCGGCTGTTCGACGTGCACCACCTGCAGGTCGAGGAATCCATGCTCACCGGCGAATCCCTCACCGTGGGCAAGCACGCCGACGCCCTGGACAAGGAGGCGCTGCTGGCCGACCGCACCAACCTCGGTTTCTCCGGCACCAACGTCAGCGCCGGCAACGCTCGCGGCGTGGTGATCGAGACCGGCCCGGCCACCGAGCTCGGGCGCATCAACAAGCTGATCGCCAACGTCGACGAGGGCGAGACTCCGCTGCTGCGGCAGATCGCCGAGCTGGGCAAGCGCATCTTCCAGCTGATCGTCGGCATGATGGTGGTGCTGTTCATCATCGGCTTCTTCTGGCACGACTACCCCTTCGGCGAGCTGCTGCTGTCGCTGATCAGCCTGGCGGTTGCCTCGGTGCCCGAGGGCCTGCCGGCCATCGTCTCGATCATCCTGTCACTGGGCGTGCAACGCATGGCGCAGAACAAGGCGATCATCCGCAAGCTGCCCACCGTGGAAACCCTGGGTGCCATGAGCGTGATCTGCTCGGACAAGACCGGCACCCTGACCATGAACGAGATGACCGTGAAGAGCGTGCTGCTCGCCCACGGCCTCTATGCGGTCGAGGGCCAGAGCTACGAGCCCAAGGGCCGCATCACCTTCGGCAGCACCAGCGATGAACTGGACTGGTCACAACACGCCGCCCTGGATGCATTCATCCGCGCAGTGGACATCTGCAACGACAGCAGCCTGCAACTCAATGACGAAGGCCGCTGGGGCGTGGTCGGCGGGCCCACCGAGGGCGCGCTGAAGGTCCTGGCGCGCAAGGCGAACCTGCCGGAGATCGAGTTCCACAAGTTCGGCAAGATTCCCTTCGACTCCGCCTACAAGTACATGGCGCGGCGCTGCGATGTGGCCGGGCAGAACCTGATCTACCTCAAGGGCGCGCCCGACGTGCTGCTGCGCATGTGCCAGCAGCAGCTCGGCGCCAACGGCGTGGAGCCGCTGGACCGCGAGTACTGGGAGCGCGAGATGAGCTTCATCGCCGGGCAGGGCCTGCGCATGCTCGCCGCGGCCTACAAACCGGTGCAGCCCGATGACGGCGTGATCGACCACGAGGATGTACAGGACGGCATGATCTTCCTCGGTGTCGCCGGCCTGCTCGACCCGCCGCGTCCGGAGGCCATCGAGGCCATCGCCTTGTGCAAGCGCGCCGGCATCCAGGTGAAGATGATCACCGGCGACCACCCGGACACCGCCGTCGCCATCGCCGGCATGCTCGGCATGGGCAACGACCTGCGCGCCATGACCGGCCAGGAGCTGGAACAGGCCGACGACACCCAGCTGAAATCCCTCGCCCTGCAATACTCGGTGTTCGCCCGCACCAGCCCCGAGCACAAGCTGCGCCTGGTGCGCGCGCTGCAGGCCAACGAGGAAGTGGTCGGCATGACCGGCGACGGGGTCAACGACGCCCCGGCGCTGAAGCAGGCCGACGTCGGCATCGCCATGGGCATCAAGGGCACCGAGGTGACCAAGGAAGCCGCCGACATGGTGCTCACTGACGACAACTTCTCCACCATCGCCGGCGCCGTGCGCGAGGGCCGCCGGGTCTACGACAACCTGAAGAAGACCGTGCTGTTCATCCTGCCGACCAACATGGCCCAGGGCCTGCTGATCGTCATGGCGATCCTCGCCGGCGCGGTGATCCCGCTGGCGCCGCTGCAGATCCTCTGGATGAACATGGCGACCTCCACCACCCTGTCCTTCGCCCTGGCCTTCGAGCCCGGCGAGCCGGGGATGATGCGCCGGCCGCCGCGCAACGCGAAGGAGTCGATCCTCAACGGCTTCGCGGTCTGGCGGGTGCTCTACGTGGGCGGCCTGCTCACCGCCGCCGCCTTCCTGCTGGAGGCCTGGCTGGTCAGCAACGGCCAGGACACCGACCACATCCGCACCATGATCCTGCACACCCTGGTCACCGCGCAGTGGGCCTACCTGTTCAACTGCCGCCTGCAGGAGGAGTTCTCGCTGAACTGGGCGCTGCTGCGCAATGGCGCGCTGCTCACCGTGACCCTGGCGCTGATCCTGCTGCAGTGCTTGGTGATCTACGTGCCCTTCATGCAGACCGCCTTCCACACCGTCGCCCTGCCCTTCAGCGGCTGGCTGATCTCGTTAGGCATCGGCATCGCGGTGTTCTTCGCGGTGGAGCTGGAGAAGCTGGTGATCCGTCGCTGGAAGGCCTCGCGGCGCTAAGCTGCTTTTCGTAGGAGCGAGCTTGCTCGCGAACAGCCCAAGCCCCTCCCTTCAACCGGAAGGGCTTGTTGTTTGCGGAAAGTGGTTCGCGAGCAAGCTCGCTCCTACAGGCAGGAATAGGTGCGCGCGGTCACTGATGCAACCGCAGCACCGCCTCCAGCTCTTCGCGCAGCCACGGCTCGTCGATCTCCGGCAGGCGCTGGGTGATCTGCCGGGCAACCCAGCGCTGGCCGCGGCCAATGAACTCGAAGCGCAGCTCCAGGTCCTCGATGGCCATGGCGCTGGCGTGGAAATCGCCCACGCCGCTGTCCGGCGCGGCACCCAGGCGTTCGAGGCAGCGGCGCAGGCGGCGGCAGCTCTCGGCCTCGCCTTCGTGCAGGCGCTCCAGGCGGCGTCGCACGATGGCTTCGTCGGTCTGCCGCAGGCTGTCGAGCATGACCCGCGCGCCAGCGCGCTCGGCGCGCATCAGGGTTTGCAGCCAGTCAATGAGATCGTCGGACATGAAACTTTCCCGCTAGTGGCGAAGGCCCATCCTAGACCGTCTCGCGAAGCCGCTTTAAATGAATTGAATTGCACTGACGCTGCACTATTCCGAATACATCCAGCTTGCACCGTACCTCTTCATTTCCGCTGCGCCGCTCGTCGGCATTGATCCCGGACAAGGCATGGCAGAGCGGCTGCATGCCAGTGCATCGCCTTCAACTCAAAAAAACTGCACTTATGCAGCATTATTATTCGTTTGTTGCATCCATCTTGTCTGTTCAGACTGTTCGGGCTCCCTGCGGCGAATTGCCTCCTGATTGCCTGATTCGCTTGCCACTCTCGGGTGGGCAGGGAGCCGTCAGTCAACCGGAGTACGACGGAATCAAGATGGACAGTGCAATACCCCTCGATCAGCACACCCCCCGCGACGCCGAATACAACTACGACATCGTTCGCCGCTTCACCCTCACCACCCTGGGCTGGGGCATCCTCGGGATGCTCATGGGCGTGTTCATCGCCGCCCAGCTGGTGTGGCCGCAACTGAGCCTGGAGATGCCCTGGACCAGCTTCGGGCGCATCCGGCCGATCCACACCAACCTGGTGATCTTCGCCTTCGGCGGCAGCGCGCTGTTCGCTACCTCCTTCTACGTGGTGCAGCGTACCTGCCGCGTGCGGATCATCTCCGACAGCCTGGCCAATGTGCTGTTCTGGGGCTGGCAGGCGAGCCTGGTGGCGATGCTGGTGAGCTACCCGCTGGGTATCACCACGTCCAAGGAGTACGCCGAGATGGAGTGGCCCATCGCCCTCTGGGTGACTGTCCTCTGGCTGGTGTACGCCTACCTGTTCTTCGGCACCATCGCCCGCCGCAAGGTGCGCCACATCTACGTGGGCAACTGGTTCTACGGCGCCTTCATCGTGGTCACCGGGATGGTCCACGTGGTCAATCACCTGGCGATCCCGGTGACGCTGCTCAAGTCCTACCCGCTCTACTCGGGCGCCACCGACGCGATGATCCAGTGGTGGTACGGCCACAGCGTGGTGGGCTTCATCCTCTCGGTGGGCTTCCTCGGCATGATGTACTACTTCGTGCCCAAGCAGGCCGAGCGGCCGATCTACTCCTATCGCCTGTCCATCGTGCACTTCTGGGCGATCATCACCCTGTATATCTGGGCCGGCCCGCACCACCTGCACTACACCGCGTTGCCGGACTGGGCGCAGTCCCTGGGCATGGTGATGTCGCTGATCCTGCTGGCACCCAGCTGGGGCGGCATGATCAACGGCATGATGACCCTGTCGGGCGCCTGGCATAAGTTGCGCACCGACCCGATCCTGCGCTTCCTCGTGGTGTCGCTGGCCTTCTACGGCATGTCCACCTTCGAGGGGCCGATGATGGCGATCAAGACAGTGAACTCGCTGTCGCACTACACCGACTGGACCATCGGCCACGTGCACGCCGGCGCCCTGGGCTGGGTGGCGATGATCTCCATCGGCGCGCTGTACCACATGATTCCGAAACTCTACGGCCGCGAGCAGATGCACAGCGTCGGGCTGATCAACGCGCACTTCTGGCTGGCTACCATCGGCACCGTGCTTTACATCGCCTCGATGTGGGTCAACGGCATCACCCAGGGCCTGATGTGGCGCGCGGTGAACGAGGACGGCACGCTGACCTACTCCTTCGTCGAGGCGCTGGCGGCCAGCCATCCGGGCTACATCGTGCGCCTGATCGGTGGTTCCACCTTCGCCAGCGGCATGCTGCTGATGGCCTGGAACACCTGGGCGACGGTGCGCAGCGGCAAGCCGGTGTCGAATCTTGAAGCGGCTGCGGCCTGAGGAATACCCAGATGCTGCTGAGCCTCATCGGCCTGACTGCCTGTGCTGCCGCCTGCTGGCGAACCTGCCGCCATGACGCTGGCGAACAGGCGGCGCTGCTGCCCTTCGCCGACGACCCGGACGCCGCACGGCGCATGAGCGAAGCCACCGGCCGGCACTGCGAGCGGATCGTCCAGCCGCTGCCGGAGCCACCACCGCCGTACCGAATGCGCGCCTGACAACTTGCGCTCGTGTTTCCAGCACCCTGGTTTCCCAGCCCCATGGACGGGGCACTCCCCGAGTGCCGATGTTGGCACCTTGCAGGGCTCTTCCCCGCGAGAGCCCGTTTTTTCAGACCTCGCTCCCCGGACCTTCCGATGACCGCCCTCACCGGCTGGCGGCACCGCGCCGCCGCGTACCTGCCCGACATTCCCCACACCCGCCCGCGCGAATGGCTGCGCGCCTCGCTCGGCGCCAGCCTGGGCTTCCTGCTCAGCGCCGCCACCTGCGGCCTGCTGTTCGGTTCCTCGGTGGCGCTGCACTTCGCTGGCCCCTGGGCCGCTTCGGCGGTGCTGCTGTTCGCCGTCTCCTCCGGCGCCCTCGCCCAGCCCTGGTCGGTGATCGGCAGCTACCTCTGCGCCTCGCTGGTGGCGCTGCTGATCGTCCTCTGGCTGCCCGCCGGCATCTCCAGTGCGGCCCTCGCCCTGGGCCTGAGCCTGCTGCTGATGTACCCGCTGCGCTGCCTGCATCCGCCGGGTGGCGCCCTGGCCTTCTGCATGGTGTTCGCCGCGCCCCTGCCCGGCGAGCCGGCGTGGATGGCGCCACTGCCGGCCATCAGCGGCGGCCTCAGCCTGGTGCTGCTGGCCCTGCTGTTCAACAACCTGACGCGCGTGCCCTACCCGCGCCGCCGCAGCCTCGCGCCGGACGACCACCAGACCCGGGACCGGGCTCCCGGCGAGCGGGTCGGCATCCAGGCCGCCGACCTTGACCAGGCGCTGGACGAACTGGGCTCCTTCGTCGACATCACCCGCGACGACCTCGAACGCCTGGTGCGCAGTACCGAACGCCACGCCCTGCGCCGCAGCATGGGCGACACCCGCGCGCGGGAAGTGATGTCCCGCGACCTGATCTGCGCCTCGCCGGAGACACCGCTCAGCCACGCCCTGCGCCTGCTGGTGAAGCACCACCTGAAGGCCCTGCCGATCCTCGACGAGGAGCGCCGGCTGGTGGGCATCGTCAGCCTGATCGACCTGCTGGCGCCCAGGGGCGTCTGGTGGCAGCGACTGCTCGGCGGCATCGGCCTGCGCCGCGATCGCCTGCTGGGCGAGGTGATGACCCGCCCGGTGCTGCACGTGGATGCCGACACCCATGCGGTGGAGCTGATCCCGCTTCTCTCGGACCATGGCCTGCACTGCCTGCCGGTGCTCGAACGCGGCGAGCTGGTGGGCGTGATCACCCAGACCGACCTGATCGCCGCCCTGGAACGCGACCTGCTCAGTCACCTGGGCTGACCGCGCTTTCAGTTCACCTGGGCTAACCACCCTTTCCGCTACACTGGCGGCCTGATTCGCGCAGAAGCTCCCGCATGGACATCGACCTCACCCGCACCTTCCTGGAAATCGTCCGCCACGGCAGCTTCGTGGCCGCCGCCGAACGCATGCACGTCACCCAGACCGCTATCACCGCACGGGTGCAGAAGCTGGAAGCGCACCTCAACTGCACGCTGTTCGTGCGCAACCGCGCCGGCGCCCGCCTGACTCCGGACGGCGAGGCCTTCGTCACCTACGCCAACCAGATCCTGCAGACCTGGGAGGCCGCCCAGCGCGACCTGCCGTTGCCCGAAGGCATCCACAACGTGCTGCACATCGGCGGCGAAGTGAGCCTGTGCAACCCGCTGATGCTGCGCTGGGTCAGCCGTATCCGCCAGGCGATCGGCGACCACGCGGTGCGCGCCGAGATCGGCGACGGCCAGAGCCTGCTGCGCCAGCTGGAACTGGGGGTGCTCGACGCCGCCCTGGTCTACCAGCCGACCTACTGGCCGGGAATGCAGGTGGAGCAGTTGCTGGAGGAGAAGCTGATCCTGGTACGCGCGCAGAACCCCGAGCCCTACGTCTACATCGACTGGGGCGAAGGCTTCCGCCAGCAGCACGACAGCGCCCTGCCGGAGCTGGCCAAGGCGCCGGTGTCGTTCAACCTCGGCCCGCTGGCGTTGCAGTACATCCTGGAGAACGGCGGCTCGGGCTACTTCCGCACGCGGGTGGTGCAGAGCTATCTCGACCGCAAGGTGCTGCGCCGGGTGCCCAAGGCTCCGGAGTTCAGTTACCCGACTTATCTGGTGTACTCGCGGGACCGCGATTCACAGGCGCTGCAGCAGGCCTTCGCCCTGCTGCGCGAGGTAGTCGCGCAGGATGCGGACTGGTCGCAGCGCTGGGACCCGATGATCTGATCGCCGTCGCGATGGGCCCACGCAGGAGCGAGCCTGCAAGCAAGCCCCGCCCGGATACTCTTCGCGAGCAAGCTCGCTCCTACAGGAAGAGCCGTAGTGGTGGATACGAAGATCGATCTGGCCGCCGTAGGAGCGAGCCGGCCAGCATGCCCCGCCCGGACATCCATGGCAGGCCAGCTCGCCCCTACAGTGCCACGCCCTTCCCTCCCCAGGTCCCCGGCCCTTTCCTGTCGGGAAAGGAGGCGTATGCCGGGTGTTCCCATGTTGGCCGAGCGAGGCCCGGCGCCGGAGTCAACCTGCAGGAGCACGCCATGCGCGCGATCGCGGGCATGGCCCGCTCCTGCAGGGGCAATCGATCCCTCGCCGCGCACCTCACATCAACCGCGCCTTGAGCAACGGCCGCAGCAGGTAGTTCAGCACGCTGCGCTTGCCGCTGAGAATGTCCACCTCGGCGACCATGCCGGGGATGATCGGCAGCACCTCGCCGTTGCGCATCAGCTGGCTGCCATCGGTCTTGATCAGCACCTGGTAGTAGTACTCCTTGCCGTGCACCGTATCTTCTTCGATCGTGTCGGCGCTGATCTGTTCCAGGGTGCCCTTCAAATCGCCGTAGATGCTGTAGTCGTAGGCGGTGATCTTGACCTTGGCCGGCATGCCCGGCACCAGGAAGGCCACGTCGCGCGGCTTGACCTTGGCCTCCACCAGCAGACGCTCCTCCACCGGGATCACCTCCATGATCGGCTCACCCGGCTGCACTACCCCACCGCGGGTGCTGATCAGCACGGTGTTCACCCGCCCGCGCACCGGCGAGAGGATTTCCGTGCGGCGCAGCTGGTCCTTGCGCTGCTGGACAATGGGCTCGATCTGGGCCAGCTGGGCCTTCTTCTCCTGGCGTTCGGTGTAGGCATCCTGGAAGTAGCTGTTCTTCAGCTCGGTGAGCTTGCCGCTCAGGGTAGCGATGTCCTGGCTCAGCTTGAGCGCCTCCATCTGACTCACCGCGCGCCGCTCCACCAATGGCTTGACCAGTGCCAGCTGGCTCTGCGCCAGGCGAATCTGCTGCTGCAGCGAGCGGGTGTTCTCCTCCAGCTTGTCGCGCCTGGACTGGAACAACTCGCGCTCCGAACGCGCCACCGGGCCGTCGGCGGCCATGCCGGCGGGGAAGACGATGCGGTCCTGGCCCATCACTTCCGCATCCAGCCGGGCAATGGCGGCGCCGAGCACCTCGGCCTGGTTGGCCGCTTCCTGCCAGGAGGTCTCGAAATGCGTGCGATCCAGGCGCACCAGCGGCTGGCCCACCTGCACCAGTTCGCCCTCCTGCACCAGCAGGCGGTCGAGGATGCCGCCCTCCAGGCTCTGGATCTTCTGCATGCGGCTGAACGGCACAACGCGGCCATCGCCTCGGGTGACTTCGTCCAGCTCGGCCCAGGCCGCCCAGGCGATGGCGGCGACCAGGCTCAGCAGCAGCGCCCAGAGCAGCGGCCGCGACACCGGGTGGCTGGAAGCCAGCAGCGGGTCCTGCAGCTCGCGGCGCAGGCGTTCGGCAGCGCGGGTTTCACTGGCCATGGACGGCTCCTTCCTGTCCGGGAATGTGTACGGTGCGGTCCTTGACGATCTGGTCCAGCGCGCCGTCCATCACCACCTTGCCCTGGCTGAGCACCACGGCACGGGTGGCCACGGCGAGCATGGTTTTCTTGTGCGTGGTCATCACCAGGGTGCGGCCAACCAGCCAGCGCTGCAGGTAGCCGATGACGTGCAGCTCGGTGCTCTGGTCGAAGGTCGCGGTGGGCTCGTCGAGCAGCACCACGGGCGGGTCCTGCAGCAGCACGCGGGCCAGCCCCACGGCCTGGCGCTGGCCGCCGGAAAGGCTGCCGTTGCCCAGCAGCGGCAGGTCGAGCCCCAGTGGGTGCGAACGGACGAAATCGCCCAGGCCGACGCCATCCAGTGCCTCGAACAGCTCCTCGTCGCTGATCGCCGCGCCTTCCAGGTTGAGGTTGTCGCGCAGGGTGCCGTAGAACAGCGCCACATCCTGAGGCAGGTAGCCGATATGGCGGCGGCGGTCGGATGGGTCGATCTGCGCGATGGCCAGGTCATCCAGCAGCAGGCGGCCGGACTGTGCGTCGTACAACCCGGCCAGCAAGCGCAGCAGGGTCGATTTTCCGGCACCGTTGCCGCCCAGCAGCGCGACGCGCTCGCCGGGGCGAATCTCCAGCGCGGCGATGTCTACCGCTGGCGGGTTCTCGCCGTGGGCCAGCTTCAGCGCCTCCAGGCGATAGTGCCCGGCGAGCCGCTCCTTGCGCACGAAGCGCTTGTCCTGCGGGCGCTCCATGGGCGCCTTCATCAGCTGGTCGAGCCCCTCCATGGCGACCTTGGTGTGCTGCCAGCGACCAAGGATGCCCGCGGCCTGGGACAGCGGCGCCACCGCGCGAGCGGCGAGGATGGAACAGGCCACCAGCGCACCGACGCTCAGCTCGCCCTCGCTGATGCGGTACACGCCGAACACCACCACGCCGACGTAGCACAGCTGCTGCACGATACTCGCGCCATAGGACAGCGCCGTGGTCAGCGTGTGGGTGCGCATGGCGTTGCCGGCCAGTTGCGCGGTGAGGTTTTCCCAGAGGTGCAGGCAGCGGCCCTCGGCGCGGGTGGCCTTGACCGATTCGAGGTTCTCGATGGATTCGAGCAGGATGCCGTTCTTCACCGCGCCTTCGCGCAGGTTCTCCCGCGACAGCCGCGCCAGCACGCCCTGGCAGAAGAGCCCGGGGATCAGCATCAGCAACGCCGCCACCGCCGGCACCCAGACCAGGTGCCCGCCGATCAGCGCGATGATCAGCAGGAACAGCAGCACGAACGGCAGGTCGCTGATCATCGCGGCGCTGGAGGCAGTGAAGAATTCGCGCACGCCCTCGAACTCGCGCACCTGCGTGCTGAAAGCCCCCACCGAGCCGGGCTTGGCCGCCAGCCGGGTGTTGAGCACGCGCTCGAACAGCAGCGTGGAGAGCTGCAGGTCGATGCGCTTGCTCATGGTGGTCAGCAGATGCCCGCGCAACCCGCGAATCACACCCTCCAGCACGATGGCCAGGCCGACGCCGGTGGCGAGGATCCACAAGGTATCCATGGCCGCGTTGGGCACCACTCGGTCGTACACCTGCATGGCGAAGAGCGCCGAAGCAATCGCCAGCAGGTTCGCCATCATCGCCGCCATGGCGACTTCGAAATAGGAACGCCAGAGCCGCTTCAACGGGCCGAAGAACCAGTGGTCCGGCTCGCGCCTGGCGAAATCGCCGACGCGCCCGTCCGCGCGGTAACGGCACTTGGCGAAGATCGCCACGCCGCTGTAGCGATGCTCCAGCTCCGCCAGCGCAATCCGTTCGACACCGCCATCGCTGTGCGGCACCAGCACGCTGGCCGTCTGCTCGTCCTGCTCGCAGAGCACCAGGGTGCCGCCGTCTTCGAGTAGCAGCAGCGCGGGCAGCAGGTAGTTGTCCATCTTCGCCAGGGCCAGGCGCTCGACCCGCGCGACCATGTCCGCGCGGCGCAGGGCGCGGGGAACGAATCGCAGCGGCAGGCGACCCTGGTGCAGCGGCATGCCCTCCCCCAGCTCGGCGACACCCAGCGGCCGCCCCAGTTGGCGGCAGAGCAGCGAAAGCCCCTGGCGCAGCGGATCAACCTCGGCCTCGTGGTCCGCCAGCAGTGCCACATTTTCGGCGTTCATCAGGAGGCTCCCGGGGCCAGGTGGTTTTCCAGCAGCGGCCCGAGCAGGCCGACCTGCGCGGCGGCGCGGTACTCCACGCGCTTGCGTTCGAAGCGCAGGTTGGCCAGCTGGCGTTCGGCCTCGAAGCGCTCGCGCTGCACGTTGAGCAGGTCGATCACATCGCGCCGGCCGACTTCGAACTGGTCACGGTAGACGCCACTGACCTGCTCCGATTCGTGCACTTGCTGTACCAGCGAATCCTGTCGCCAGCGCAGGGTGTCGTCGGTGTCGAAGAGCGTCTGCAGCTTGCGCCTGATATCGCGCTGCATGGCGTCACGGGTCCAGCGGGTGGACTCCAGGTGTTGTTGGGCGGCGGTGGGGCGGCGGAAGTTGGAGAGGCCCTCGAAGGTATCCATGCGCAGGCGCAACGACACCACCGAGTCGTTCTCCAGGTGCCCGCCGATCTCCCGGCGCAGCGACGAGGCCTCCAGGTTCACCTGCGGCAGCAGCGAGGCCTTGCTCTCGCGCAGCTTGGCCTCGGCCACCTCGGCGTCTTCGGCGGCCTTGCGATAGAGCGGGCTGTCAACGATCAGGCGGTTCATGTCGGTACCGACCAGGTAGCGTTGCATGGACAGTGGCTCCGGTTCGGCGAGGTCGGCCGGCGGTTTGCCGACCAGCACCTCGTACTGGTTGCGGGCGTCCTGCAGGGCGCCCTTCTCCAGCGCCAGTTGTTCCTGCGCGCGAGACAGTTCGAGGTTGGCCCGGTCCAGCTCGCTGCGGTCGGAGTAGCCGTCGCCACCGCGCGCCCGGGTCATCTCGCGGATGTCACCCAGGCGCTGGATGTGCTCGCGCACCGTCTCGATCCGCGCCTGGGCGGCGAGCACGTCGAGGTAGGTCTCGGTGATGTCCAGTGCCGCATCCTCGCGGCTCACCAGCGCGCTCTCGTCGAGCTGGCGGTGGGTGGCCCTGGCGCTGTCCACCTTGCTCTTCATCCGGCCCCAGTCGTAGAGCATCTGGGACGCGGTGAGGTCGTAGACCACCTCGCCGAAGTCGAACTCGTCGGGCCCGCCGGACATGCTCACCTGCGGGTAGTAGCCGCCCTTGCTGATCTCCACATCGGTCTTGCCGCGCTCCGCTTCCGCCACCGCGGCGCGCACCTCAGGATGGATGGCGAGGCCGGCGCGCACAGCCTCATCCAGCGTCTGTCCCTGGCCTGCCGCGCTCACCAGCAGCAGGCCGTACAACCAGGCGTTGCGTTGCGTCATGCAGTCTTTCCTTCCTCAGGACACGACGACGTGGACGGTGTTCTCCTCCACCAGCAGCGTGGTGTTGCCGAATGTGTAGACGTCGTAGCTGATGCCGCCGTGGACCTGGTTGACTCCGGTATCCACCGCCCCCCTCGCGTTCAGCGTGTCGTTGGCGTCGCCGGTCACCTGCAGGACGTTGTTGGCATCGGTGACCGCATCCACCTGGGCGGCGGTGAGCGTCAGGCTGCCGCCGGTGTCGCCCTTGCCCATGTCCACCCGCTCGATGTTGGTCCAGGTACCGGTTCCCACCGCGCCGTAGTTGAGGCTGATGCCGTGGTCGAGCATCACGGTGTCGAAGCCGACCCCGCCATCGATGCTCTTGAAGTTGGTGGCCTGCAGCTGGATGGTGTCGTTGCCGTCGCCCGCCTGCACGATGTCGCCGGTGCCGACATGGAGGAACAGGTCCGCCCCGGCATTGCCGTAGAAGTGCTCGGAGCCGCTCTGCCCGACGAACACGTCGGCGCCCGCCGTGCCGGTGACGCTGACCTCGCCGATCGCCAGGCTCAGGCCGCTGCCCGTCAGCGCGATGCCATAGGTCGCACTCTGGTGGCCGCTGGCGTCGTAGGCGATCAGTTGCAGGCTGAGCTGGCTGCCCAGGTTGAGCAGCCCGGTGACCGAGAGGCCGAGTTGCGCCAGCAGGTCCGGTGCCAACAGGTTGATGGTGAAGTGGCCGGTGGCGTCGACGATGGGGTGCAGTGTCACGTTGACCGCCGGCGTGATCACCTGGACCGCCAGGCTGCCCCCGGCGACCGCCGTACCGCTGAGCCCCAGCACCGGCGGCAGCAGCCCGACCGCGAGGCCGAATCCGCCGAGGACCACGGTGTTCTGCGTGAGCACGTTCTCCAGGTTGATGCTCGCCAGGTTGCCGACGTTGCCGGCGGCATCGCGGGAGCCCACCGACACGCTGGCATCCAGCAACTGGTCCCAGGTCAGGTTCAGGCCAAGCCCGCTGAACAGATCCACCTGGGCGAGGCCCGCATTGCTGGCGGTGAGCTCGGTGTGCGAGGTCAGCCCGCTGACGTTCACGTCGACCGTCAGCGTGCTGTTGGCTTCGCCGCTGATGCCCAGCAGGTTGCTCGCCAGCGACAGCACCGGCGTGGTCGGCGCGATGGTGTCGAGGGTGAAGCTTGCCGGGGTCGCCGCCAGCCCGCCGTTGACGTCGGCCGTGACGGTCGCCGCGCCCTGCGGGATCGCCGCCACGCCAGCAGTCGGGAGCATGCTCACCAGTACCACGCCTGCGGTGATTTCTGCCGCCGTGAGCACATGGGCCTGGCTGAAGCTGTAGCCGCCGGGGCCGTTGTAGCGCAGGGTCAGGGTCTGCCCGGCGCGGGCGCCGGCGGTCAGGCCCACGCGTACCTGGATGCCGTCGGAAAGCTCGGCCTTGTTGATGTAGCCGTCGGCGGCCTCGGCAATGGTCAGCAGCGGGCGCGTAAGGTCCGGCGCCTGGATCTGGATGGCCGCCCCGGTATTGCCGGCGGCATCCACCGCGTTGACCGTCAGCAACTGCCCCGCCGTCAGCGCCGGGCTGAAGTTGACGGTGAAGTTGCCGCTGCCGTTGGCCTGCACGGTGATCGGGTTGGCCGTGTCGCCGTTGATGATTACCTTCACCGTGCTGTTGGCCTCGGCGATGCCGGTGAGCAGCGTGCCGTTGGCGGTCACGCTCAGGCTGCCGGGAGCGACCGGCGCCACGCTGTCGACGCCGACGGTGGTCGCCAGGCTGGTGTTGCCGGCGGCGTCCTTGGCCGTCACGCTGACCTGGGTGTTGTTCGCCAGTGGGCTGCCGGGGGTGAAGCTCCAGTTCCCGCTGGCATCGGCGGTGACCTGCGCGATGATGGCGCCGCCGACCTTGAGGATCACCGTCGAGCCGATCTCCGCCGTACCGCTGAGGACCGTGCCATTGCTCGGCGCGACCACCGGCGCGGTCGGCGCCACGGCATCCACCGTGACGTTGGCGGCAGCACTGGCGTTGCCCACGGCATCCTTGGCCACCACGCTGACCTGCACACCATTGGCCAGAGCCGCGCCGGGAGCGAAGCTCCACTGGCCCTGGGCATTGGCGGTGACCTGGCCGATGACGTTGCCACCCACGCTGAGCACCACCGTGGAACCCGCCTCGGCAATACCGGCGAGCAGCGCGCCGTTGCTTGGATTGACCACGGGCAGCGCCGGCGGCAGCGCATCCACCGTGGTGGTGGCGGCAACCAGGCTGACATTGCCGGCGGCGTCCTTGGCCAGCGCGCTGACTACCACGCCATTACCCACCGGCGTGGTCGGGTTGAAGATCCAGATGCCGCTGGCATTGGCCGTGACCTGACCGAGCAGCGCGCCATTGGCACCGCTGATGATCACCGTCGAATTGGCTTCGGCGGTGCCGCTGAAGGTGATGCCGTTGCTGGCGGCAATGGTCGGCGTATTGGGCGCAACGCTATCCACCGTAACGACGGCCGCGACGCTGGTATTGCCTGTCGCGTCCTTGGCCACCACGCTGACCTGCACGCCGTTGGCCAGGGGCACACCGGAGGTGTAGCTCCACTTGCCGGAGCCGTCGACGGCGACCTGGGCGATGGTCACGCCACCCACGCTGAGCACCACCGTGCTGCCGGCCTCCGCCGTCCCGAGGATCTGGCTGCCATTGCTCGGCGAGACCACCGGTACGTTCGGTGCCACCGCGTCCACCACCAGGGTCGCGGCGCCACTGAGGTTGTTACTGGCATCGCGGGCGACGGCGTTGATCACGGTGCCGTCGGCCAACGGCGTGCCAGGGGTGAAGCTCCAGTTGCCGTTGGCATCGGCACTGACCTGGCCAATGGGCAGGCCACCGGTGGTGGTCAGGATGATGGTCGCATTGGCCTCGGCGGTGCCACTGATGACCGTGCCGTTGCTAGGTGTGATCACCGGGACCGCCGGCAGGCTGGAGTCGATGACGACGCTGGTCGTCAGGCTGACGTTGCCAACCGCGTCGCGAGCGCTGATCACGACTTCCAGGCCGTTGGCCAGCGGCGAGTCCGGCACGTAGTGCCAGTTGCCGTTGGCATCGGCCTGGACCGAGCCGATCAGGTTGCCCAGGCCATCGCGCAGGAGGACCGTGGCGTTGGCTTCGGCAGTACCCGCCAGCACGGCGCCATCGCTGGGCGTGACGGTGGGCACCAGCGGTGCCAGGGCATCGATGGTGACACTGGCACTCGCGCTCAGGTTGCCCGTGGCATCCACCGCCACGGCGTCCACGACCGTGCCGTTGGCCAGCGCCGAGGGCACCGGGAACGACCAGGTGCCATCGCCCTGCACCGAGACCCGTGCCAGTTCCACGCCATTGACGCTGAGCACCACGGTGACACCCAGTTCGGCGCTGCCGCTGAGCAGCGTGCCGTTGCTGGGGTCGATCACCGGCGGTTCGGGTGCCTGACTGTCGACCACGGTGGAAGCGGACCCGCTGGTGTTGCCGGCGGCGTCCTGGGCCACGGCGGTGACCGTAGTGCCGTTGGCCAGCGCAGGGCTCGGGGTGAACTCCCAGTCACCGCTGCCGTCGGCCCGGGTGGTGCCGATGAGGTTGCCGTTGCCGTCGGTGAGGACAACGGTGGCATTGGCCTCGGCGGTGCCGGCCAGTTCGGTGCCGTTGCTGGGTTCGATGGTCGGCGGCGGCGGTGCGACGTTGTCGACCGTGGTGCTGACCGGGCTGCTGGTGTTGCCGACCGCATCCCGGCTGGCGGCCTGGATGACCACGCCATTGCCCAGCGGCGTGGACGGATCGAAGGACCAGTTGCCCGCGCCGTCGGCGACGGTGGTGCCGATGGGACTGCCGCTGCCATCGGTGAGCACCACGGTGACGCCGGCCGTGGCCGTGCCGGTGATGTGCACGCCATTGCTCGGATCGATGGTCGGGCTGGCCGGTGCCACGGCGTCCACCGTGGTACTGGCCGAACCGCTGGTGTTGCCGGCGGCATCCCGCGCCACGACGTTGACCACGGTGCCATCGGGCAGCGGTGTTCCAGGCACGAAGGCCCACTGCCCGGAACCGTTGGCGGTGACCTGGCCGATGGAGTTGCCGTTGCCGTCGGTGAGGATGACCGTGGCGTTGGCTTCGGCGGTGCCGGCGAGCAGCGCACCGTTGCTCGCATCGATGGTCGGTGTGGGTGGCGCGAGGTTATCGACCGTGGTCACGGCCGCGACACTGGTGTTGCCGGTGGCATCCTGCGCCACTGCGTTGACGACAGTGCCGTTGGCCAGGGCGGTGCCGGGGGTGAAGGTCCAGCTGCCGCTGCCGTTGGTGATGGCCTGGCCGATCACATTGCCGTTGCCGTCGGTGAGCAGCACGGTGGAATTGATCTCCGCCGTGCCGTGCAGTTCGGTGCCATTGCTCGCCGCGATGGTCGGCGCGCCAGGTGCGACCGAGTCCACCGTGGTGCTGACGCTGTTGCTGGTGTTGCCGGCGGCATCCTTGGCTTGAGCGTTGACCACGCTGCCATTGGCCAGGCCCGGGCTGACCGCCAGGCTCCAGGCGCCATTGCCGTCGGCGCGTACCTGGCCGATGGCATTGCCGCTGCCGTCGGTGAGCAGCACCAGCGCATTGGCTTCGGCGGTACCGGTGAGCAGCGTGCCGTTGCTCAGGTTGATGGTCGGGTCGGCCGGCGCAGTGGTGTCCACCACGGTGCTGACCGACGAGCTCTGGTTGCCGGCCGCATCCACCGAGACAGCGTTGACCGTCGTGCCGTTGGGCAGGGCCGGCGATGGCGTGTAGGTCCACTTGCCGTTGCCATCGACGCTGACCTGGGCAATCGAATTGCCGTTGCCGTCGGTGAGCACGACGCTCGATCCGGCCTCGCCGGTACCGCTGAGGATGCTGCCGTTGCTGGGCAGGATGGTCGGCGTGGTCGGCGCCGTGGTATCGACCACGGTGTTGACCAGGGTGCTGGTGTTGCCGGCGGCATCCTGGGCCACGGCATTCACCGTGGTGCCACCCACCAGCGGCGGGTTGGGCGTGAAGCTCCACTGCCCGGTGCTGGCGTTGGCGACCACCTGGCCGATGGGGCTGCCGTTGCCGTCGGTGAGGAGGACCGTCGCGCCAGGCTCGGCGCTGCCGGTCACCAGGTTGCCGTTGCTGGCGTTGATGGTCGGGGCGATGGGCGCCAGCGCATCCACCGTGGTGCTGGCGGGCGGGCTGGCATTACCGGCGGCATCCTGCGCGATGGCATTGACCACCGTGCCGTTGGCCAGCGGCGCAACCGGGGAGAAGCTCCAGTGCCCGGTGCCATCGGCGATGGTCTGCCCCACGGAGTTGCCGTTGCCATCGGCGAGGATCACCGTGCTGCCGGCCTCGGCGGTGCCGCTGAGCTCGATGCCATTGCTCGCGACTATGGTCGGGGCATCGGGCGCCTGGGCGTCGATGACGATACCGGTGGTACCGCTCAGCCGCGGACCGTCCACCACCAGCGCGGAAATCTGCGAGCCATTGGCGATGGCCACGGGCGGAGTCCAGCTCCACTTGCCGTCGCCATCGGCGCTGACCTCGATCAGCGTGGCGCCATTGCCATCGAGAATGCGCACCAGGGCATTCGCCTCGGCGGTGCCACTGATGACCACGCCGTTGCTGGGGTTGATGACCGGAGCGCTCGGCAGAGAACTGTCGATCAGCGTGGTGGCCGGCGGGCTGATGTTGCCCGCGGCGTCGCGAGCCACCGCGCTGACCACGCTGCCATTGTCCAGCGGGCCGCCGGGCGTGAAGGTCCAGTTGCCGCCGGCATCCGCCGTGGCCTGGCCGATGGGGAGGCCGTTGCCGTCGGTGAGGATGACGGTGCTACCCGCCTCCGCCGTGCCGCTGAGCACCTCGCCGTTGCTCACGCTGAGGGTTGGCGCGGCTGGCGGAGCGGCGTCGATGGTGACGCTGGACGGCGTGCTCTGGTTACCGGCGGCGTCCCGTGCGACCACCTGCAGCACGTCGCCATCGCCGGGCTGCGGGCTGGGGTTGAGCGTCCACTTGCCATCCGGGCCGGTGGTGGCGCGGCCCAGTTCCTGCCCGCCCGCAGTGGAGACAATGACGGTGCTGCCCACTTCCGCCGTACCGCTGACCACGCTGCCGTTGCTTGCCGCGACCGTGGGCACCGCCGGAGGCGTGGCATCGATGATGATGCTCGCCACCGAACTGGAATTGCCGGCGGCGTCCTGGGCGATCACGTCGATCTTCGTGCCGTCGGCCAGTGGCGGGGTCGGGGTGAAGGTCCAGTTGCCGTCCGGGTCGGTCGTGGCCTGGCCAATCAGCACGTTGTTGGCGTAGACGAGGGTGATGGTACTGGCGATCTCCGAGGTCCCGGTGATCACCGTACCGTTGCTCGGGTCGATGCTCGGCGCCGGCGGTGCGGAGGAGTCCACCACCACGCTGTCGCTGCCGCTGGTGTTGCCGGCGGCGTCCCGCGCCACCGCGCTGACGGTCACGCCATTGCCCACCGGGGTGGCGGCGGTCAGGCTCCAGTGGCCTTCGGCATCCACCAGGGCGCGGCCGATCTCGCCGTTCGGCCCGCTGAGAATCACGGTGCTGCCGGCCTCGGCGGTGCCCGTGAAGGTGGTGCCGTTGCTCGGATGGATGTCCGGCACGCCGGGGGCCAGGCCGTCCACGGTGCCGCTGACGATCGGTGTGGCGTTGCCGGCCGCGTCGGTGCCCTGCACCGAGATGGCCGTACCATCGGCGATCGGGCTGCCGGGCGTGTAGCTCCAGCGCCCGTCCGGGCCGACCTGCACGCGAGCGACTTCGCTGCCGGCGACGCTGATGACGACCGTGCTGCCGATTTCGCCGGTGCCGCCCAGTGCCGAGCCATTGCTCGGGTCGAGGGTTGGTGTGCTGGGGGCGCTGGAATCCACCGTCACCTGCACCGGCCCGCTCTCGTTACCGGCAGCATCGCGGGCGACGATGGTCACCACGGTGCCGTCGGCCAGGGGTTGGTCCGGGGTGAAGGCCCAGTTGCCACCCGCGCCCACCGTGACCTGCCCCAGCGCATTGCCGGCACCATCGGTGAACACCAGGGTGCTGCCCTCTTCCCCCGTGCCGCTGAGCACGGTGCCGTTGCTCGGCTCGGCGACGGGAGTCGTCGGCGCGCTGGTGTCGATGGTCACCGTTGTGCCATTGCTGGGGTTGCCGGCCGCGTCGGTGGCGACCACGGTCACGCTGCTGCCATCGGGCAACGGCGACGCCGGGGTGATGCTCCAGTTGCCCTGGCCGTCGGCGGTGGTCTGGCCCAGCGGATTGTTGTTGCTGTCGGTCACCGTGACGGTGCTGCCCGGTTCGGCGGTACCGCTGATCTGCGTGCCGTTACCGGGGTTCACCACCGGGTCGGCTGGCGGCGTGCTGTCGATGGTCACCGTGGTGGTGCCGCTGCGGTTGCCGGAGGAATCCACGGCGACGACGCTCAGGGTCGCGCCATCGGGCAGCGGTGCGCTCGGGGTATAGCTCCAGGTTCCGCCGGGGCCGACCGGCACCTCGGCGATCACCTGGCCGTTGGCAGAGATCACTACCACCTGTGCATTGGGTTCGGCCGTGCCGCTCAGCTCGGCGCCGGTGCTGGGGGTGACCACCGGCGCCGCCGGCGGCTGTGCGTCGACGATCACGCCGGCGGTGCCGCTTTCGTTGCCCGCCGCGTCGCGGGCCATCACCGTCACCTGGGTAGCGTTGGGCAGCGCCGGTTGCGGCGCGAAGCTCCAGGCACCGCCGCCATCGGCGATGGCCTCGCCGATCAGGTTGCCGCCAGCGTCGCGGATGATCACCGTGGCGTTCGCCTCGGCGGTGCCGGTCAGCAGCTGGCCATTGCTCGGATCGACCACCGGCGTCGGCGGCGCCACGGAGTCCACCGTGGTCGTCGCCGGCTGGCTGACATTGCCGGCCGCATCGGTCGCGGTGACGTTGACCACCGTGCCATTGGGCAAGGCCGTGCCGGGCGTGAAGGTCCACTGGCCGTTCCCGCCTGCCGTGACTACGGCGATGGGGTTGCCGTTGCCGTCGCTCAGCGTGACCGTCGAGCCTGGCTCCGCCGAGCCCGTCAGGGTGGCGCCCGTGCTGCCATTGATGGTGGGCGCGGCCGGCGCCACGGAGTCCACCGTACCGACCACGGGTACGCTCTCGTGACCACTGACCGGGTCGACGGCCACCACCTGGTAATCGGAGCCGTTGGCCAGCGGCGAAGCCGGCGTGACACTCCAGTTGCCGTCGCCATCGGCGGTAGTGCGGCCAATCTCGTTGCCATTGGCGTCACGCACTATCACCTGCTGGCCGGCCTCGGCGGTCCCGCTGATGACGCTGCCGTTGCTCGCATCCGGTGTCGGCGGCGTGGTCAGGTTGCTGTCCACCGTGGTGGTGGTTTCCGCGCCGACGTTGCCGGCCGCATCGCGCACTGCCAGCCGCAGCACGAAACCACTGGGCAGCGCCTGGCTGAAGCGGAACAGCCAGAAGCCATTGAGGCCTACCGCCGCCTCACCCAGCGGCTGCCCGGAAGCGTCCATGATCAGCACGGTGCTGCCCGGCTCGGCGGTCCCGCTGATCTGCGTGCCATTGCTCGGCCCGACCGAGGGCGCATTGGGCGGCAGGTTGTCGACGGTAATCTGACCGACCTGACTGACGTTACCGGCTGCGTCAGTCGCGGTGGCGCGCACCTGCGTGCCGTTGCCCAGAGGAGTGCCCGGCGTGAACGACCAGTCCCCGGTGACCGGGTCGGCCGCGACCTGGGCGATGGGATTGCCGTTGCCATCGGTGAGCGTCACCGTGCTGCCGGGCTCGGCGATGCCATGCAGCACGTCGCCGTTGCTCGCGTCGATCTGCGGGGCATTGGGCGCCTGGCGGTCCACGATCACGGGAGTCGGCTGGCCGACGTTGCCGGCAGCATCGCGGGCGACCACGGAAATCTGCGTGCCGTTGGGCAGGGCCGACGGCGGCGTGAAGCTCCACTGCCCGGTGCTGGCGTCGGCCGTGACCTGGCCGATGGGATTGCCATTGGCATCGAGGAGGATCACGGTGGCGCCCTTTTCGGCGTTGCCACTGAAGCTCAGGCCGTTGCTGGCATTGACCTGCGGCGGTGGCGGCGCGACGGCGTCCACCACGACACTGGTGGGCGGGCTGGAGTTACCGGCGGCGTCGGTGGCCAGGACCACCACCACCGTTCCGTCGGGCAGCGAGGCTCCGGGTGTGAAGGTCCATGCGCCACTGACCCCATCGGCGCGGACCTGGCCAATAGGGTTGCCCTGGTTGTCGCTGAGGGTCACCAGGCTGCCGGGCTCGGCGATGCCGCTGAGCTGGGTGCCGTTGCTGACGTCCACCTGCGGCGCATCGGGCGCCACCCCGTCGACGACCAGGTTGACCACCTGGCTCTGCTGGCCGCTCTGCGGGTCCACCGCGACAACCTGCAACGGGGTGCCGTCGGGGAACTGCGCGCCGGGGGTGTAGCTCCAGTGACCGCCGCCATCGGCAGTGACGAAGGCGACCAGGTTGCCGTTGGCGTCGCGGATCTCCACGCGGTCGCCGGCATCCGCCAGGCCGCTGATGGTCAAGCCATTGCTGGGGTCGACCGTGGGCGCCGAGGGAATGCTGGCGTCCACCGTGATGCTGGCCGCCGCTCCGGTGTTGCCGGCGGCGTTCGTGGCCGTCACCGACACCGCCGCGCCATTGGCCAGCGGCGGGTTGAAGATGAACTGCCAGTGGCCGCTGCCGTCAGCCTGTACCTGACCGATCACCTGGCCATCGGCATTGGTCAGCAGCACCGTGCTATTGGCTTCCGCGACACCACTGAACAGCCCGCCATTGCTCGGGTTGACCGTGGGCGCCGGCGGCGGCTCGGTATCCAGGGTGAGCTGCGCCGGGCCGCTGAGGTTGCCGGCTGCGTCCCTGGCGACGACGGTGACCTGGGTGCCGTTGGGCAATGGCGAACCGGGATGGTAGCTCCAATGCCCGCTGCCATCGGCAACGACGGTCGCCAGCGGGGTTCCGTTGCCGGTGGTGAGCACGACCGTTGCGCCGGCCTCCGCCGTTCCTTCCAGCCCCCCGGCATTGCCCGAGGTGATGGCAGGTGTGCCGGGCGCGATGCCGTCCACCGTGATGCTGGCGGAACCGCTCTCCCCCTGCGGGCCGCGTGCCACGGCATTGACCACGGTGCCGTCGGCCAATGGCGTGATCGGGGTGAAGCTCCAGTGGCCATCGCCTCCCACCAGCGCCACACCGATCAGGGTGCCCTGGGCGTTGGTCAGGTACACCTGGGTGCCGACCGTCGCGGTGCCCTGGATGATGTGGCCGTTGCTCGGGTCGATGACGGGCGCGGGCACGTTGCCGCCCGGCGCACTGATGCTGGCAACCGGGCTGGCGTTGCCGGCGGCGTCACGGACGATGATCGAAACGATCTGACCGGCTGGCAGCGGCGAATCCAGGTTGAAACTGAAGCGGCCGTCGGGCCCGACCTGCACGGTCAGGTCAGGGACGCCGTCGTTGTTCAGGTCGATGGACAGCGAGCTGCCGGGCTCGGCGATGCCGGCAAGGCCCCTGCCGTCGGCGCTGATCGTCAGGTCATGGGCCGGCGCCGGCGGCGTGGTATCGGGCCCGCTCACCAGGGTCGGCGGGCTGGTATTGCCGGCCGGGTCGGTCACTGTCACCGACACACCCTGGCCATTGTTCACCGGCGTGGGCAGGGTGATCTCGAAATGCCCGTCGGAGCCGGCAACCCCGGTGGCGTCGGGGATACCGTCGCCGTTGGTGTCGACCTTCACGGTGGAGCCCGGCTCGGCGCTGCCGCTGACCTTGCTGCCATCCTCGGACACCGTCACGCCCATCGCGGCACCCGGCGCCGTGGTATCCGGCGCGGTGACGGTGGCGCCGGAACTGGCACTGCCGCCATTGGGGCCGCGCACCACCACGGTGACATTCTCGCCGTTGCTCAGGGGTGGGCTGACCGGCACCTGGAAGTGGCCGTTGCCGTCCACCGGCGCGGTGTAGTCAGGCTGGCCATCGCCGTTGACGTCCACCTCGACGGTCGTACCCGGCGTGGCACGGCCGGTGATCACGCTGCCGTCAGGGCTGACCGTGATATCGGTCGCCGGTGCGGGAGGCGTCGGCGGGTTGCTGCTGCCGCCGCCACCACCACCACCACCACCACCACCACCACCACCACCACTGCTGGCGATGGCGGCACCGCCGGCAATCACAGCGGCGCCAGCGAGGATGGTCGCAGGGACGCCCATCCCGGCGATACCGCCGGCGGTACCTGCTGCGCCGGCCTCGGCACTGGTCAGCGACTCGAAGCCGGCGTCGACGGGCTCGGCGGCGTAGGTGGGCGCCAAGGTGCCGTCAGCGGCGACCTGATCCAGTTCGGTCACCACCAGGTCGCCCTTCTCGTCCACCAGGTAGAGCTGGCTGGGCGGCTGGCCTTCAGCGAAGAAGTTGGCGATGCGAATGGTCTCGCCGTCCTTGAGCTGCACCACGAGGTCGGCACCGACCTGCTGGTAGCTGGCGACTGCGTCGGCAGTGACGTCCAGGGCCACGTTGCTGGCCTGCTGAAGAACGATGCTCCCTTCGACCGTCTGCTGCGTGGCGGTGGCCACCTGCACCTGAGACGCCACGACCTTCGCCTGGATCGCCATGCTGACTTCCTCTGCCCGGAATAATGTTTTTGTTTATGGCCAGAAAGAGATAGCAGCTTCTGTGCAGGGCGCCGGAAGTGCGCCGGAAGGGTCTTGGACGAAGTGTTTAATCGAAAGGTAGTAGCCTATGCACCGGGCAGGAAGTTCAGAGTTTATTTATCAACGACAGATAGCAGCACCATTAACTGCCGCTGCGACTTTTGACAAAAATTTGACATTTGCCGCAAGCACCGGCCTTTCAGCCTCAACGCCAGAATCGGTTTCCACGACAACTTGGTCGCAGTTGCCAAGTGGCCGCCTGACAATATTCAGTCGCTTGCTTGAGTATCGCCAATCACTTACACGCATGTAATCCCTGGATTACAGGATTACCGTTCGTCGGATAGGTTGATCAGCCCGTTTCCTGTCCGTACGGACAGGCCCGACACAAGGGGCGACGAGAGCCAAAGGCCCGATGCAGAGCGAAGCGGCAGAATAGACGCGCTGACATGCAAAAATGAATGTAAAGGGCCTATCCCCCTGCGGGGAACCGCGAAGAATTCCGCCCGGCGAATGGCGCAGGAGCAACTTCAGGCAATACCTGAAGAACCGCGCGCATTCCAAGGTTCGGGTTGGCCTTGATATTCCAGAGTTCGAACAGAACCCCGCGAGAAAGCGGCCGAAGGCGAAATAGCGACTTGCATTCACGGGAAATATGGCGCGACGGGCGCCAAACTAAAGTCTGGCCAATTCGACCGCCGCAGATATATAGCGGAGTATCCGAAGACCGAACGGAAAGTCAGGCCTTCGGAACTCGCTTATTCAGCGTGGCAACTTAAAGCGCCATATCGCTGGAGGCCTTTTCCGGCGCCGGGGCGGCGTCGGTCGGCTGCGCGGCCGGTGCCTGGTCGATGGCTGGCGGCGAGTCCAGTTGCAGGACCTTGGCGGTGTAGCTCCACTCGGCGTAGGTCTTCTCCGGGCTGTCGTTGAGCCTGGTGCCGTAGCTCGGGACGATCTGGTGGACCTTGGCCTGCCACTCGGGCGTGGCGAGCTCGTCCTTGAACACCTTCTCCAGCACGTTGAGCATGATCGGCGCGGCGGTGGAAGCACCCGGCGATGCACCCAGCAGGCCGGCAATGCTGCCGTCGGCGGAAGCGACGATCTCGGTGCCGAGCTTCAGCACGCCGCCCTTGTCCGCGTCACGCTTGATGATCTGCACGCGCTGGCCGGCCTGCCACAGGCGCCAGTCCTCGGCCTTGGCTTCCGGGAAGTACTCGCGCAGTGCGGCGAGGCGATCTTCGTCGGAGAGCATCAGCTGGCCGGCGAGGTATTCCACCAGCGGGTACTCGTCGATGCCCACGCGGGTCATCGGCCAGACGTTGTGGACGTTGGTGCTGCCCAGCAGGTCGAGGTACGAGCCTTCCTTGAGGAACTTGGTGGAGAAGGTCGCGAACGGCCCGAACAGGATCACGCGCTTGCCGTCCAGCACGCGGGTATCCAGGTGCGGCACGGACATCGGCGGAGCACCGACGGACGCCTTGCCATAGGCCTTGGCCAGGTGCTGCTGGGCGATGGTCGGGTTCTCGGTGACCAGGAACGAACCACCCACCGGGAAGCCAGCGTAGTCCTTGGCCTCTTCGATGCCGGACTTCTGCAACAGGCGCAGCGCGCCGCCGCCGGCACCAATGAAGACGAACCTGGCGTCGGTCTCGGTAACGCTGCCGTCCTTGAGGTTCTTGTACTCGACGCGCCAGGTGCCGTCGTCGTTGCGGGTAATGTTCTCGACTTCGCTGGAGAGCTTCAGGCTGAAGTTCGGCCTGGTCTGCAGGTAGCCGGCGAACTGGCGGGTGATCTCGCCGAAGTTCACGTCGGTGCCGATGGGCGTCCAGGTGGCGGCAATCTTCTGCGAAGGATCGCGGCCCTGCATCATCAGCGGCACCCACTTGGCGATCTGCGCCGGGTCTTCCGAGTACTGCATGCCGCGGAACAGCGGGCTGGCCTGCAGGGCTTCATAGCGCTTCTTGAGGAAGGCGATGTTGTCGTCGCCCCAGACGAAGCTCATGTGCGGGGTGGAGTTGATGAACGAGCGGGGGTTCTTCAGCACGCCGTTCTGCACCTGCCAGGCCCAGAACTGACGGGAGATCTGGAACGACTCGTTGATCTCCACCGCCTTGGCGATGGTGACGTTGCCGTCTTTATCTTCGGGGGTGTAGTTCAGCTCGGCCAGGGCTGAATGGCCAGTGCCGGCGTTGTTCCAGCCGTTGGAGCTTTCCTGGGCGACGCCGTCGAGGCGTTCGACCATTTCCATCGACCAACCCGGTTCCAGCTCATTGAGCCAGACGCCCAGGGTGGTGCTCATGATGCCGCCGCCGATCAGCAGCACGTCGACTTTCTTGGTATCCGCAAAGGCGGGCGCGCAATTCACTGCCAGGGCGAGGCCCAGCAGCGCCCCGCTAACTTTCTTGATCATCGAAAGGTTTCTCGTCGTTAGGGCTTGGCCTTCCCCACCGGCGTCATACAGCGTGAAGGCCGTGCCTCGCGCACGGGGCGCAAACGATGGGCAAGGCGACAGATGACGAGGATGAGTCGGGACTCAGTTCCCTCCTCCGCCGGCTCTGAGGCCTGCTTGATGGAATGAGGGACGTCCTGCGCAGAGAGACACGCAAAGCCTTCGGCTTTGGCTTTTGTTGTGGGAGGGATGCATGGTCTGCTGAAACGTTTGCGCATTCTAGCGAATGAGAACGGCATCACCAACCATTACGGTCAAGTATCGACCGGACGGTTTGTATGTAGGTGTGTTCCTCTGTTGCGCGCGGAGCGTGACCCTACCCTGTAGGAGCGAGCTTGCTCGCGAACCGACCATCGCCGCGGGCTCGTTCGCGAGCAAGCTCGCTCCTACAAAATACCCGCCCTGCACCACATCGTTACCGAAGCGCACCGCAACTGCGCACGAAGCGCACCATCCGTTACCGTTCCGCCCCTCCCTCCGCCACGACTCTTACGCCGATTTCCTACGCCAACCGCTCTACTCCAGCCCATTTCAATCACTTCGCCATCATTGGCACGGCAACTGCTTAATTGCATGCATGGATAATTGGATCCAAAAATCCACGAGGAAACACCCCATGCGCCTGGTGCCCACTGCCCGCCCTCCGATGAGCGCCGAAGACGAGGCCTACGACTATCTCCTCCAGGCCATCTGCACCGGCCGCTACAGGACCGGCGACCGTCTGGTGGCCGAGGACATCGCCAGCGAGATCGGCATGAGCCGGATGCCCGTGCGTGGCGCCTTCAAGCGCCTGGACGCCGAGGGCCTGGTGACCCTGCGACCCAATCGCGGCGCCATCGTCAGCGGCCTGAACATCGAGGAGATGCGCGAAGTCTTCGAGATGCGCAGCGCCCTGGAGGGCCTGGCCATCCGCATCGCCGTGCCACAATTGACCGACCGCGACATCTCTCGCCTGGAGCGCATGCTCGACGAGATGGACGACTACCGCGACGACAGCGCCGAGTGGGTCAGCCGCCACCGCGCCTTCCATGAATACCTCTGCAGCCTCGCCGGGCGCCCGCGCCTGCTGCGCCAGATCACCGCGCTGTACTCGGTGATCGAGCCGCACATGCGCCTGTGGCTGCAGCACGTCGACAAGCCCATGAGCGCCCGCGAGGAGCACGCGGTGATCCTCGACGCGCTGCGCTCGGGCGATGCCCGCGAAGCCGAGCGGGTGATCTGCGATCACATCGAGGGAACGATTCCGTCCCTGGCCCATTTTCTGGAAGCACAAGCCTCCTGAGGCGCAATCCTCCAAAGCAAGCGCAAGTCCTTTGAAGCAACGGGCGCCTAGACCCGTACTTCTGTGTCCCTGAACTGCCCCTGGCAACCCCACCCCGGAGAGCAACATGTTCGAACGCAGGATCCCGCAGTGCCTTCTCGCCCTTTGCCTGGCCGCCCCGCTGGCGCACGCCGATGTGAAGATTCCCGACCGCTTGCAGAACGCCAGCAAGGTGACCTTCTGCGGCGGCATGGACTCCCCGCCCATGGGTTTCTATGACGCCAACCAGAAGCTCACCGGGGTCACCATCGACCTGGGCGAGGCCATCGCCAAGCGCCTGGGCGACAAGGAGATCGACTGGCGCATCACGCCCTTCTCCGGGCTGATCCCGGCGCTGCTCGCCGGCCAGTGCGACATGCTGGTGGACCAGCTGTTCGACAAGCCCGAGCGGCGCGAAGTGATCGACATGGTCAACTACATGTACTCCAGCCAGGCGGTGGTCGTCGGCAAGGGCAACCCCGAGGGCATTCACACCCTGGACGATCTCTCCGGCAAGAAGGTCGCGGTGCTCAACGGCTCGACCATCCGCACCCTGCTCGAAGCCCACAACGAGAAGCTGGCCAAGGCCGGCAAGCCGCCGATGAAGGTGGTGGTCTACAACACCGACACCGACGCCTTCCAGTCCCTGCGCATCCGCCAGACCGACGCCTACGGCACCACCGTGGAAACCGCCGGCTACTACCAGAGCACGGCGCCGGACCTGTTCGAGATCGGCGTGCCGGCCTTCGCGCGCATCCTCACCGGCCTGGGCATCCGCAAGGAAGACAAGCAGCTGAGCGAAGCCGTCACCCAGATCATCAAGGACATGCAGGCCGACGGCAGCTACGCCGCGCTCCTGGCCAAGTGGCACATCGAAGGCGACAAACTGGACTGAGGTAACGAGACATGAACTTCAGTTGGGACGTGTTCTGGCAGTACCTGCTGCGGCCGAGCGATATCTACCTCTACGGCCTGTGGCTGACCTGCGTGATCGCCGTCAGCGCCATGCTCCTGGGCTGCGTGCTCGGGCTGCTGGCGGCGCTGATGCGCCTGTCGACCAACCCGCTCTTGCAATACCCGGTGCGCTTCTACGTGTGGCTGATGCGCGGCACGCCGCTGCTGGTGCAGATCGTCTTCCTCTACACCGCACTGGCCGCTGGCGGCATCTTCCGCTTCGAGGACCTGGACCTGGGGCTGTTCATCCTGCCGGGCAACATCCAGGCAGCGATCATCGCCCTGGGCCTCAACGAAGGCGCGTACATGGCCGAGATCATCCGTGCCGGCATCGGTGCGGTGGACAAGGGCCAGTATGAAGCCGGCAAATCCCTCGGCATGACCTTCCCCAAGCTGATGCGCCGCATCGTGCTGCCGCAGGCCTTCCGGGTGATCGTTCCGCCGCTGGGCAACGAGTTCAACGTGATGCTGAAGAACACCACGCTGGTCAGCGTGATCGGCGTGCAGGAACTGCTGCTGAGCACCCAGATGGTCACCTCGGCGACCTTCCGCGTGTTCGAGCTGTACCTGGTCGTGGCGATCTACTTCCTCGCCCTGACCACCCTGTGGGGCTTCTTCCAGCGCTGGCTGGAAGTGCGCTTCGGCAAATCCGACGGCCAGCCAGCCGCCTCGAACCGACTGTTCGGCCGCCAGGCGATGAAACTGCTGAGGGGGCGTTGAGATGATCCCGGACATGAAAGACGTGGTGATCCAGGCCCGCGACGTGCACAAGGCCTTCGGCGAGCTGGAAATCCTCAAGGGCGTTTCCCTGGAAGTTCGCCGCGGCGAAGTGGTGGTGCTGATCGGCGCCTCCGGCTCGGGCAAAACCACCTTCATCCGCTGCATGAACCACCTGGAAGACATCCAGGGCGGCAGCATCCGCGTCAACGGCGAGCTGATGGGCTACCGCGAGCGCCCCGACGGCAAGCTGGTGCGCGACTCGGAAAGCAACATCGCCCGGCGCCGCCGCGACATCGGCATGGTGTTCCAGCGCTTCAACCTGTTCCCGCACATGACCGTGCTGGAAAACATCATCGAAGCGCCGACCCAGGTGCTCGGCGTGCCCAGGGGCGAAGCACTGGAGCAGGCGCGCCGGCTACTCGCCCGCGTGCGTCTGTCGGACAAGGCCGAGCACTACCCCGGCCAGCTTTCCGGCGGCCAGCAGCAGCGCGTGGCCATCGCCCGCGCCCTGGCGATGAAGCCCCAGGCCATGCTCTTCGACGAACCCACCAGCGCCCTCGACCCGGAAACCGTCGGCGAAGTGCTGCAGGTGATGAAGGAGCTGGCCGACGAGGGCATGACCATGGTGGTCGTCACCCACGAGATGGGCTTCGCCCGCGAAGTGGCCGACCGCGTGGTGGTCCTGCACCAGGGCGAACTCATCGAGGAAGGCCCGCCCGCGCAGGTCTTCGGCAATCCGCACCACCCGCGCACGCGGGAATTCCTCAGCCGCGTTCTCTGACAATTGAAGAAAGGAAAGCTCATGCGTAATGGAGTTCTGCTGTTCACCCTGCTCGCCTGCGCCACTGCCGCGCAGGCCGACGACAAGCTGGTGCGCTTCTACAACTGGTCCGACTACATGGGCCCGGACACCCTGAAGAACTTCGAGAAGGACACCGGAATCAAGGTCCAGTACGACGTCTTCGACACCAACGAGATGCTCGAGGCCAAGCTGCTTTCCGGCCACTCGGGCTACGACCTGGTGGTGCCGTCCAGCCAGTTCCTCACCAAGCAGATCAACGCCGGCGTCTACCAGAAGCTCGACCGCGCCCAGTTGCCCAACTGGAAGCACCTCGACCCGCGCCTGATGAAGCGCCTGGAAGCCGCCGACCCGGGCAACCAGTACGCGGTGCCCTACATGTGGGGCACCGTGGGCATCGGCTACAACTACGACAAGGTCAAGGCGGCGCTGGGCGACAACGCCCCGCTCGACTCCTGGGACCTGATCTTCAAGCCCGAGAACCTCGCCAAGCTGCACGGCTGCGGCGTGGCCTTCCTCGACGCGCCGGTGAAGATCATTCCGCAGGCGCTGCACTACCTGGGCCTGGACCCGAACAGCACCAACCCCGAGGACTACACCAAGGCCTCGGCGCTGCTGCAGAAGCTGCGTCCGTCGATCACCTACTTCAACTCCTCCAAGTACACCACCGACCTCGCCAACGGCGACATCTGCGTGGCGGTCGGCTACTCGGGCGACGTGATGCAGGCGCAGACCCGCGCCCAGGAAGCCGGCAAGAAGATCGACGTGCGCTACGTGATCCCCAAGGAAGGCGCCAACCTCTGGTTCGACATGCTCGCCATCCCGCGCGACTCGAAGAACCCCAAGGGCGCCCACGCGCTGGTGAACTACCTGCTGCGCCCGGAAGTCATCGCCCCGGTCAGCGACTACGTCGGCTACGCCAACCCCAACCCCGACGCCACACCGCTGCTCGATCCGAAAGTGCGTGACAACCCCGGCATCTACCCCAGCGATGCGGTGATCGAGAAGCTCTACGTCTCCGCCGACCTGCCGCCGAAAATCCAGCGCGTGATCACCCGCGAATGGACCCGTATCAAGACTGACCGCTGAACCGAAGAGAGTTTTCCATGCTGAGCTTCTCTGCCCACGAGTACCCCTACGCTTCCCAGCGCCAGAGCGTGTTCGCCCGCAACGGCATGGTCGCCGCCTCGCAGCCCCTGGCTGCCGAGGCCGGCATCGCCATGCTGCGTGCCGGCGGCAACGCCATCGACGCCGCCATCGCCACCGCCGCCGCGCTGACCGTGGTCGAGCCCACCGGCTGCGCCATCGGCGGCGACGCCTTTGCCCTGGTCTGGGTCAAGGACCAATTGCACGGTCTCGACGCCAGCGGCCATGCGCCCGCCTCCATCTCCATCGACAAGGTGAAAGCCGCCGGGCACGACAAGATGCCCGTTCACGGCTGGCTACCGATCACCGTGCCGGGCATTCCCTCGGCCTGGGCCGAGCTGTCCGCACGCTTCGGCAAACTGCCCTTTGCCGACCTGCTGCAACCGGCCATCGCGCTGGCCCGCAACGGTTTCCCGGTGTCCCCGGTGGTCGCCCACCAGTGGGAAATCGCCCGCCGCGAGTACCAGGAAAGCCGCGCCGCCGTGCCGGTGCTGGAAGCCTGGTTCGACACCTTCACCCTCGACGGCGAAGCACCGCGCGCCGGCCAGCTGTTCCGCAACCCGGCCCAGGCGAAAACCCTTGCCGAGCTGGCCGAGACGAAGTGCGAAAGCTTCTACCGTGGCGCCCTCGCCGAGCGCCTGGCCGCCCACTCCGCCGCCACCGGTGGCGAGCTGAGCGCCGCGGACCTGGCCGGCTACAAACCCAAGTGGGTCGAGCCGATCAAGACCAACTACCGCGGCTACGACGTCTGGGAAATCCCACCCGCCGGCCAGGGCCTGATCGCCCTGATGACCCTGAACATCCTCCAGGGCTACGACTTCGACCAGCGCGACAGCCAGCTCACCTGGCACCGCCAGCTCGAAGCGATGAAGAAGGCCTACGCCGACGGCCTGCACTACATCACCGACGCCGAGCACATGCGCGTCAGCACCGCCGCGCTGCTGTCCGACGACTATGCCGCGCGCCGCCGCGCCGAGATCGGCGAGCACGCCGCCGAGCCCAGGCACGGCGACCCGCACGCCAGCGGCACCGTGTACATCGCCACCGCCGACGGCGAAGGCAACATGGTCTCCTTCATCCAGAGCGCCTACCACGGCTTCGGCTCCGGCGTGGTGCTGCCCGACAGCGGCATCGGCCTGCAGAACCGCGGCTCGGAATTCAGCCTCGACCCGGCGCACTCCAACGCCCTGGCACCGGGCAAGAAGACCTTCCACACCATCATCCCCGGCTTCCTCAGCAAGGACGGCGTGGCCGTCGGCCCGTTCGGCGTGATGGGCGGCTACATGCAGCCCCAGGGCCACGTGCAGATGGTGATGAACCTGGTGGACTTCGGCCTCAACCCGCAGGCCGCGCTGGACGCCCCGCGCTGGCAGTGGCTGGGCGGCATGAAGGTCGGCATCGAGCAGCACGCCAACCGTGACCTCGCCTTCGGCCTGGCGCGACGCGGCCACGAGGTCGAGATCGCCTGCGACCTCACCGACTACGGCCGCGGCCAGATCATCATCCGCGACCCGCAAACCGGCGTGCTCTGCGGCGGTACCGAACCGCGCGCGGACTCGCATATCGCGGTCTGCTGACGTATCGATTCTCCTCGCCGGCCGCAGCCGGTGAGGAGAAGTCGCTCGGCCATCTGCCAGCAGTTACGGCTTTTCGCAGGCACCGCCTTCGGGGGTCAGGGTGATCTCGACCCGCCGATTTGCATTACGGCCCACCTCCGAATCATCAGCGGCAATCGGCTCGCTGGAGCCGGCTCCACGCACCACAAAGCAACTCTCCGGGATATCCCCCATACGCTGCATCCAGTCGCGTACCGCTGCCGCACGATTGCGTGACAACTCCAGGTTCCGCTGGGGATCGCCGGTCGAATCGCTATGGCCGGTGATGACGATCAGCCAACCGGGTTGCGCCTTGATGCCGATCAGGCTGTTGACCAGCACCTTGGTGGACTCGGGCTTGAGCTCAGCCTTGCCCGGCGGAAACAGCAACTGACCGTCCAGGCGGACGGGGCCGGCGGGAGCGGCAGGCGCCTCGGTATTGGCAACCGGGCGTACCCCCACTGACGGCAGCAGCTCACCCGCGCCCGTCATCGTCGGCCACCAGCGGCTATGCGCCCAGGCGAGCAGTACGGTCAACACCAGCAGAATGCCCAGCAGCAGTAACCAGGCCCAGAACGGGCGGCGCTTTCGTGTTGCCTGCTGCTCGATCGATGGCTCGCCTGGCGGCGCCCCGCCATCCAGCTTCAGCACAACCATTGCAGGCGCCTCGCTGCGCGGCTTGCGTGGGGTTCGCCGACGAGTCGGAGAGACCGGCAACTGGGAGGGAGGCGCAACATCGTTCGGCGCAGCCTTTGTCATTTCTTCGGCTGGCGCAGCGGTTGGCAGCCCCCCAACTTCGGCTGTTGCAGCATCCGGTGCCAAGCGTTTGAGCACGCCCCGCAGCTGGCTGCGCAGCGCCTGCATTGGAAGCAGCGGGTCTGCTTCGTGGCGCCCCAGCAGTTCCGCCAGCCGCTCGAGCTGATCGTCCAGGCAGAGCAACTCGGGCAAGTCCTCGACCGTTAGCTGCAAACCACGCATCCACGTTCGTAGCTCGGTGAACAGCCAGCCCAGAATCTCCAGGCGAACCGACAAGGCCGGCGGCCAGAGCCGCTGCCAGCTCCGCTGGAGCAGTCGCTCGATCAGGCTCAAGCCATCGCCCAGCCCGGACAAGCCGTGCCTTTGCGCACGTGAAAGGGCAAAGGCAGCAACCGATTGCAGCTCCACCCCGTGCTCGCGAAATTGAGCCAGACACAGGTGCTCCACACGCGTCCAGTCCACGTCCGGCCGCGCCGGATGGCTGAGCTTCGCCAACTCCGCCCCCAGCGCCGCAGACTGCTCGCTCCCCTGCGGATCACCGCCCAGGCGCAGCTTCTCCTCGACCACGCCCACCTCTTCGCCGCGCTTACCAGTCATCATCGCACCAGATATCCGAAGAACGTGCAGAAGTACACCGCTGCCACACTCACCAGCTACGCGCTGGCCGACACCCTGTCGGTTCTCGAAGGCCGCGTCGAGCTGACCGTCGGTGCGCGCAAGCAGCGTGTGGAGTCGCAGAACTACGAGATGAACGTCGGCACTCCGGCAGGCGCCGGCTACGACGAGGAAGAGACCACCCCGATGGCCGGCGTCGTGGTCAAGCCGTGGGAGAACATCTCGCTCTACGCCAACTACATCGAAGGCCTGAGCCCCGGCGAAACCGCGCCCATCGGCACCGCCAACGCCGGGGAAATGCTCTCGCCCTATGTCTCCAAGCAGAAGGAAGTCGGCATCAAGGGCGAGTGGAACGGATTCGGCGCCACGCTCGCCGCCTTCGAGATCAAGCGCCCGAGCAGCGTCAACGACAATGGCCGCTTCACCCGCGGCGGAGAACAGCGCAACCGCGGCCTCGAACTGAGCCTGTTCGGCGAGGTGGCCGAAGGTGCACGCCTGCTCGGTGGCGCCTCCTACACCCAGTCCAAGCTGACCAAAACCCAGGACGGCCAGTACGACGGCAACAACGGCATCGGCGTGCCGCGCCGGCAACTGAACCTCGGCGGCGAGTACGACATCGCCCAGGTACCGGGCCTGACGGTGACCGCGCGGACGATCTACACCAGCGAGCAGTACGTGGACCAGGCCAACAGCCTGAGCCTCCCCGACTGGTGGCGCCTGGACCTGGGCGCGCGCTACCGCTTCGAGACCCTCGGCAAGCCGGTGGTGCTGCGCGCCAACCTGGATAACGCGTTCGACAAGAACTACTGGGGCACCTCCACCGCCGGGTACCTGTACCTGGGCGAGGGGCGCACCCTGCAGCTGTCTGCGAGCGTGGACTTCTAACGAAAAGAACGAGCCTTACGATGACCGCCAAAGCCCTTCGCACCTGGTACCTGGTGCACAAGTGGACCAGCCTGATCTCCACGGTATTCCTGCTGATGCTCTGCCTCACGGGCCTGCCGCTGATCTTCCATGAAGAGATCGAGCACACCTTCGAGCCACACCCGGAGCTCAAGCCGCTCACCGAGCAGTCGCCGAAGATCGACTACGACGACGTGGTGGCCCGCGCCCTGGCGAAGCGGCCCGGCGAAGTGGTGCGCTTCGTGTTCTGGGAACAGGACGATCCGCTGGGCGCGGTCCTCACGGCTCCGACCCTGGTGCCGCCGCCGGAGGATGGCCACATCCAGCCCTTCGACGCCCGCACCGGGGAGTTCTTCGACCCGCCGCCGCCGGGCGGCTTCATGCACATCATGTTGAAGCTGCACACCGACCTGTTCATGGGGCTGCCCGGCTACCTGTTCCTCGGTTTCATGGGCCTGCTGCTGGTGGCGTCGCTGGTCTCGGGCGTCGTGGTCTACACGCCGTTCATGCGCAAGCTGGATTTCGCCACCGTGCGCTCCCAGCGCAGCTCGCGGCTGAAGTGGCTGGACCTGCACAATGTGCTGGGCATCGTCACCCTCGCCTGGGTGCTGGTGGTCGGCGTCACCGGAGTGATCAACACCCTGGCGCTGCCGATCCTGATGCTCTGGCAAGGCGGCCAGCTGGCCGAGATGACCGCGCCGTACAAGGACGCGCCGCCGCTGGAAAGCCTCGGCTCGCTGCACAAGGCCATCGATACCGCCCGCAGGGCCGCGCCGGACATGGAAGTCAGCTTCGTCGGCTTCCCCGGCACACAGTTCAGCAGTCAGCACCACTACGCCGTGTTCATGCGCGGCAACACGCCGCTCACCGAACGCCTGCTCAAGCCCGCGCTGGTGGATGCCGAAACCGGCGAACTGACCGACATGCGCGAGATGCCGCTCTACGTGAAGACGCTGCTGCTGTCCCAGCCACTGCACTTCGGCGACTACGGCGGCATGCCGCTGAAGATCGTCTGGGCGCTGCTGGACATCGTCAGCATCGTCATCCTCGCCAGCGGCCTGTACCTGTGGCTTGGCCGACGCCGCACGCCCATCGAGAAACGCCTGGCGGAACTGGATTCCGGCGGTCTGAACACGGAGGTCAAGGCATGAGGCGAGGACTCTGGATGATCTTCCGCTGGCCCCTCGCGCTGGCCGTGCTGAGCACCTTCGGGCTGCTCTCCGCGCTGCTCGGCGACGGGGTTTTCGACGTGCTGTCGTGGATTTCCCTTGGTGTTCCGCTGCTGCTGATCGTCTTTGTAGGGATGAGAATGCCCCGCCGACCCAAGGAGCCCCGCTGAAATGACCGCCATGCCACCCCAGGCGCCGACCCTGAACCTGCGCCCACTGATGTTCGAGACCTTCGTCTGCACGGTGGCAGTGATGTCCTTCGTCGCGCTGATCGGCCCGGTGGCGCGCACCCTGGGCCTCGCGCCCTGGCAGGCGGGCATGACCGTGACCGTCGGCGGTATCGCCTGGATGCTCATGGCCCGCGTCTGGGGCATCGCCAGCGACCGCCTGGGCCGCCGCCGCGTACTGCTCAGCGGCCTGGCTGGCTTCGCAGTGACCTACGCCCTGCTCTGCGCCTTCATGGCCCTGGCGCTGAACACCTCGATGTCGCCGCTGCCAGCCTTCATTGGCATCGTTGCGCTGCGAGGGTTGGCGGGCGGTTTCTACGCCGCCGTGCCGGCCTGCTCGGCGGCCCTCGTGGCCGACCACGTCAGCGCCGATAAGCGCGCCTCGGCCATGGCCGGGCTGGGTGCTGCCAGTGCCGTGGGCATGGTGGTCGGCCCGAGCTTCGCCGGCCTGCTGGCCATGCTCGGCCTGGCCCTGCCGCTGCTGCTCACCTGCCTGCTGCCACTGCTGGCCCTGGCCGTACTCTGGAAGTGGCTGCCGGACAGCCAGCGCGTTAGCGAACGCAAGGGTCCTGCCCTGGCGATCACAGACCGGCGCCTGCGCCGCTCGCTGACCCTGGGCTTCATCGCCATGGTCTGCGTCACCGTTGCGCAGATGACCGTCGGCTTCTTCGCCCTCGACCGCCTGCAACTGCCGCCCGCTGATGCCGCGCGGGTCGCCGGCATCGCCCTGACCTCGGTGGGGGTGGCGCTGATCTGCGCGCAGATGCTGGTACGCAAGCTGAACTGGGCGCCGCTGCGGCTGATCGGCGTGGGCGGCGTGATTTCGGCACTGGGCTTTGCCTCGGTGTGTATCGCTGTTGCACCGGGGATGCTCTACGCATCGTGCTTCGTCGCTGCTGCCGGCATGGGCTGGGTCTTCCCCGCCGTCTCGGCGCTCAACGCCAACGCCGTGGAAGCCGACGAGCAAGGCGCCGCTGCGGGCAGCCTGGTGGCCGTGCATGGGCTGGGCATGATCAGCGGCCCGTTGCTCGGCACCCTGCTGCACCAGGTGGATAGCCGCGCGCCCTATGTACTGGTCGCCGCGCTGCTGCTGTTCGGCGTCGCCTGGACCATTCTGCCGCGCAAGGGCGCCACTGCGTGACCCTCGCCGACGCCCTGTTGCTGGCCCTTCTCGCTGTCGCGTTGCTGGGTTGGTGGTTGCGTCGTCGGTCAATGGCCCTTCTCGCCGCCCTGCTCGCGCTGGTCGCTGCGTTGTATGACGTCTGGGACGACCGCTGGCAGGCGGGTGTCGGCGCAGTGGTCGCCCTGCTGCTGGTGATGGGCCTGCTGCTGCAACGCAAGCGCCCTGAACGGGTCCCGCTCTGGCCGGGACTGCTCTTCAGCCTGCTGTCCGGGCTGGCAGTCGCCGCGCTGTACTTTTTCCCGGTCTCGCCGCTTCCCATGCCGGGCGGCCCCTATCAAGTGGGTGTACGCGACTTCGAGCTGGTCGATGCCAGCCGCACCGGCCTCCTCGGCGCACCGGTCGGCAAGGCTCGGCGCCTGCTGGTGCGCGCCTGGTATCCGGCCAGGCCGGCAACAGGCGCGCCGCCACGCACCTACTTCAGCACTGCCGAAAGCCGCAGCACCGCCCGCGGCTTCGGCGAGCTGCTCCACTTTCCGCCATTGCTCACGCACTTGCGCCTCCTGCGCACCCACTCCTACGAGAACGCGCCGCTGCGGTCCGATCCTGGCCGCCTGCCGGTGGTGTTCTACAGCCACGGCTACGGCTCGTTCGCCGGCATGAACGGACGGATCATGGAGGAACTGGCCAGCCACGGTTACGCGGTCTACTCCGTGCAACACACCGGCGACGCCTCTCCCACGCTGTTCCCCAACGGTGAAGTGGCGCCCACCGACCCGGCGCTCTACGAGCACCTGCGGGATGCCTTCGAACACGGTTTCTCCCCGCTCCTGCTGCAAGGCTACGGCGAAGACGATATGGGCCGTCGCCTGGACGGCCAGTTGCGCTTCGCCACCGAACTCAAGCCGCCCGCGGACCGCGCCATCCACCTCAGCGCGCCGATCTGGCTGGCTGATCGGTTGTTCGTCCACGATCGCCTGCAGGCCGGCGAAGTGCCGCCAAACGTGGCCGACCTGGTAGCCGCCAGCGATTTCAGCCACGTCGGCGAGATGGGCATGTCCTTCGGCGGCTCGACTACTGGCGCCGTGTGCATGGTCGACAAGCGCTGCGCCGCGGCGGTGAACCTCGATGGCGGCGACTTTGACTTCACACCATTCGACGAGGACCTGCCGGTGCCGCTGTTGATGCTGCATTCGGACCTGTCGTTGTTCTATCGCATGCTGGGTCTTGCGCCACCGGCACAACCTCGCAGTTTCAACGACTTCTCCTACGAACGTATCGAGCACGCTGGGCAGAACCCGCGCATCCATCGTCTGGTCCTGCGCGATGCGTTGCACGCCGGCCTCACCGACAATGCGCTGTACATGCGCCGGCCACTGCGCGACAGGCTGATCGGCAGCGCACCCACCGACGTACTGATCGAAGCTCCCGCCACGCTGGTACTGGGCTTCTTCGATCACTACCTGCGTGGCCGCGACAACAACTTCCCGCAGGCGCAAATGGCGCCGTACGCCGACTGGCTGACGCCCTACAGCAATCGCGCGGTGAGCCAATGGTGGGCGGGCCTGCCGGAGGCCGAACGGGCACGGTTGCAGGAGCGCATTCGCGCGATGCGGGCCCAGCGGCGGGCGCTGGACAAATAGTCCGATCACGGATCGGCACGTGCGGGGCCCCATCGCGGACGAAGCACGCTCCTACAGGAGCTTCCATGAGCGCAGGAGCGGACTCCGTCCGCGATAGGGCGGGTCTGGCTCAGAAGGCCAGGATCGAATCATGCGTGCCAGCAGCGATACCAGCCATCCTGCTCGGTCACTTTCAGCGGAGCCTGGTACAGCGCCGACAGGTTTTCGCTGGTCAGAATCTCCGCCTTCGGCCCGTCGGCCACCACCTTGCCGTTGGCGATCAGCACCACGCGCTCGATCTCCGGGATGATCTCGTCGAGATGGTGGGTGGTGATGATCATCGCGTGCTCAGGGCCGCAGAAGCGTCGCAGCAGGGTGAGCATCTGCAGGCTGGCGCCCATGTCCAGGCCATTGGCCGGCTCATCGAGGATCAGCGCACGAGGTTCGTGGATGAGCGCGCGGGCCAGCAGCAGGCGGCGCTTCTGGCCGGTGGACAGGCGCTGGAACATGCGCTCGGCATAGTCGCCCATCTCCACCGCAGCGAGCATTTCGCGGGATTTTTCGACCTGCTCTGGCGTCGGCTGCAAGTGTCCATGGCTGCCGATGGCGCCGAAGAAACCGGAGATCACCACGTCCAGCGCCTGGGTGAAGGGTGTGTAGTCTTCCTGCAGGTCCTGGGAGACGAAGCCGATGCGGCTGCGCAGGTCCCACAGGGTGACGTTCTGCAGACCGAACAGGTTCAGCGAGCTGTCCGGGCGATCCACCGGGTAAAGCTCGCGGCTGATCAGCTTGAGCAGCGTGCTCTTGCCAGCGCCGTTGGGGCCGAGGATGGCGACCTTCTCGCCTTCGCCGATGTGCAGGGAGAAGCCGTCCAGCACGCGGGTCTGCTGCTGGTAGGCGGTGACGTTGTTGAAGTCGATCATGGGGCGTTTCATATCCGGGCCTGGGGCAGCCGCTGACAGTAGGCTCCTTGGGCGAGCGACTCAAGCCCCGGTTGAATCGGAACTACGCTTTCCAGACTTTCCACGACAGCGAGTGCGCGTCATGAACGAGCGGGAAACGCCCTCCCTGGACGACGACATCTGCGTCCACATCTTCTCCGTCTCGGCCACCATGGTCGGCGTGTGCCTGACCGTGATCGGCATCATCCGGGTGATCCTCACCCTGCGCCGGGAAGACCTGATCATCGATGACATGGTGGCCGTCAACATGATGTTCTATGTGGTCTCGGCCTTCTGCTCCTACTGGAGCCTGCGCACCCACCGTACCCTGCGCGGCCGGCGGATGATGCACATCGCCGATACGGTGTTCCTGTTCGCGCTGGTGTTCACCGGTTTCAATGCCGGCTTCATCACCTGGGCGATGACCTCCACCCCGACACCCTGAAAAAAGGGCCACCCGCGGTGTCCCGAGAAGGGACGTCTGGACGCTTGCCTCAGTCTGCCGGCGCCATCAGTTCGCTGAAGACCTGAAGGTGATGATCATCGTCGCCGAATTGGCGCGCCACCATCCACAGGTGCTTGGCGTGGTGCGAGAGCTGGTACTCCCAGGTCAGGCCGATGCCACCGTGCAGCTGCACGCTTTCGTCGGCGATCAGGCGGGCAGCGCGGCTGATGATGTACTTCGCCGCGGCCAGCGCCCGACTGCGTTCATCGCTGTCGGGCTCGTCCGCCATGCAGGCCGCGAGCAGCGCCATGGAGCTGGCCTGGTCCAGTTCGATTCGCATATCCACCATGCGGTGCTGCAGCGCCTGGAACTTGCCGATGACGCTGCCGAACTGCTGGCGGGTCTTGAGATAATCGAGCGTCAGCGCGCAAGCGGCTTCCATGCTGCCGACCGCCTCGGCGCACTGCGCCGCGACGGCCCTGCCCTGCTGGTAGCGCAACGCCGACAACGCCTCGCCCTCGAGGCCCAGCAGCGCGGAGCGCGGGACGACGACCTGGTGCAGGTAAAGCTCGCAGGCCATGCGCCCGTCGAGCGTGGGAAATTCGCGCCGGACGACGCCCGCGCTGGCCGGATCGACCAGGAACAGGCTGATGCCCTGCTCGTCCCGGGCGCCGCCGGAGGTACGCGCGGACAGCAGGATCAACCCGGCGCTCCGGCCACCGAACACCACGCTCTTGCGCCCGTCCAGCAACCAGCCGCCGGCGGTCGGGCTCGCGGTGCAGCAAACATCGTGCAACTGATAGTGGCTCTGCGGCTCTTCCAGGGCGACCGCCAGTTGCAGCTCGCCCGCGGCCACGCGCGGCAGCAGCTCGTCACGCTGCGCGGCGCTGCCCAGTTGCGCCAGCAGTCCGCCGCCGAAAATCACCGACGGCAGGTACGGTTCCAGGCACAGGCCACGGCCAAGCTCGGCGCAGATCAGGCCCATTTCCACACCCTGGCCGCCGAAGCCGCCATGGGCCTCGTCGAACGGCACCGCGCACAGGCCCAGCTCGCCAAGCCGGGCCCAGAATGCCCGGCTGAAACCGCCAGGCTCGCGCCGATAGGCCTCGCGCTGCTCGAAAGCATAATTGTCACGCACCAGGCGGGCTGCGGTGTCCTGCAGCATCTGCTGCTCTTCGGTCAATTTGAAGTCCATGCGGTGGGCTCCTTACAGCTCGAGGATCATCTTGGCGATGATGTTCTTCTGGATTTCGTTGGAGCCGCCATAGATCGAAGCCTTGCGCGAATCCAGGTACTGGTAGGTGGCGGTGGCGCTATCGGCGCTGTGCAGCACCGGCACCTGCGATGCCTCGAAGCCCAGCTCATCCTCCAGGAACGGCAGCGCATAGGCGCCCACCGCCTTGGTCAGCAGATAGACGATCTGCTGGCGCACCTCGGTGCCCTTGATCTTGAGGATCGAGCTTTCCGCGCCGGGCACTCCGCCATCGCGGGCGGCCACCAGTGCGCGCAGGTTGCTCATGTCCGCCGCCATCAGCTGCATTTCGACAGCAGCCACCTGGGCGCGGAACAAGGGGTCATCCAGCAATGGCCGGCCGTTTCGCAACTCCCGCGCCGCCACCTGCTTGAGCTTGCGCAGCAACACCTTGGTCTGGTTGATGCCGCCGATACTGGTGCGCTCGTGGGTCAGCAGGTACTTGGCGCAGGTCCAGCCTTCGTTTTCGCGGCCCACCAGGTTTTCCACCGGCACGCGCACATTGTCGAAGAACACCTCGTTGACCTCGTGCTCGCCATCCAGGGTGATGATCGGCCGCACGGTGATGCCCGGCGTCTTCATGTCGATCAGCAGGAAGCTGATGCCGCGTTGCTGCGCAGCATCCGGGTCGGTGCGCACCAGGCAGAACATCCAGTCGGCGTAATGCGCCAGGGTGGTCCAGATCTTCTGGCCGTTCACCACATAGTGGTCACCCTCACGCACCGCGCGGGTCTTCAGCGATGCCAGGTCGGAGCCTGCCCCCGGCTCGGAATAGCCCTGGCACCACCAGTCGGAGCTGTCGAGGATGCGCGGCAGGAAACGCGCCTTCTGCTCGGGCGTGCCGAACCGGATCAGCACCGGCGCCACCATCTTCACCCCGAAGGCGACCACTCGCGGCGCCCCGGCGGCGAAGCACTCCTCCTCGAAGATATGCTTCTCCACGGCACTCCAGCCGGGGCCGCCGTACTCGGCCGGCCAGCCTGGCGCGAGCCAGCCACGTGCGTTCAGTTTGCGCATCCACAGCACCTGGTCCTGCTTGCTCAGGCGCTTGCCCTGAAGGATGCGGCTCGCCAGCCGCTCGGGCAGCTCGGCACGCAGGAAGGCACGCGCCTCCTCGCGGAAAGCCTGTTCCTCAGGCGTGAAATGAATATCCATCAGCGAACTCCTGGCAGGGGCTCGCCCACTGGGGGCGGCCCGTGCGGGTCATTGGTCGAAGACGATCACCGAGCGCGCCAGCTCGCCGCGCCGCAGTTCGTCGAAGGCATCGTTGATCTGCTCCAGGCGGATACGCTGGGAGATCATTTCGTCGAGCTTGAGGCGACCGGCCATGTAGAAATCCACCAGCGCCGGCATGTCCACCGGGAAGCGGTTGGAGCCCATCAGCGAGCCCTGCAGCCGGCGCTCGTGGAGCAACTGATAGGGGTCGACCTCGATTTTCAGGCCGGGCTTGATCATGCCGATGATGGTCGCGGTGCCGCCGCGCGCCAGCATGGCGAAGGCCTGCTCGGCGGTCTGCTTGAGGCCGATGCACTCGAAGGAGTGCTGGACCCCGCCACGGGTGAGCTCCTGCACCTGTTTCACCGCATCGCCCGATTTTGCGTTGACCACGTCGCTGGCGCCGAACTGGCGGGCCAGTTCCAGCTTGGAATCGAGCATGTCGATGGCGATGATCCGCCCTGCCCCCGCCAGCGCCGCGCCATTGATCGCAGCGAGGCCGATGCCGCCGCAGCCGATCACCGCGACCGTCTCGCCGGGCCGCACCTTGGCCGTGTTGAACACCGCGCCGGTGCCGGTGGTGACAGCGCAGCCCAGCAGCGCCGCACGGTCCAGCGGCATGTCGCGGCGGATGGCCACGCAGGCGTTCTCGTGCACCAGCATCTGCTCGGCGAAGGCCGACAGGTTGACGAACTGCGGCATCGGCTTCTGCACGTAGGTCAGGCGCGATTCCTCGTCCTTGCCGCGTTTGGTTTCCGGCGAAACACAGCGCGACAGGTGGCCCGTCACGCAGTGTTCGCAATGGCCGCAGAAGACCGTCAGGCAGGTCACAACATGGTCGCCGGGCTTGACAGTACGGACCTCCGCACCGACCTGCTCGACGATGCCGGCCGCCTCGTGGCCGAGCACCAGTGGGCCCGGATACGGGTAGGATCCGTCGATCACGTGCAGGTCGGAATGGCAGACGCCGACGGCGACAGTGCGGATCAGTACCTCGCGCGGCCCCGGCTTGCTGATACCGACTTCCTCGATGCTCAGCGGCGCGCCGACCTGATGGAATACAGCTGCTTTCATGATGTTCGTTCTCGAGTAGGGAAATCGACAGGGGGAGAGTCGCAGCGGTCAGCCCGCGCGGTAGACCGCCCTGGCGTGGCTGAAAGTGCGGAAGCCGTCGATGCCGTGATAGGCACCCATGCCACTGGGGCCGACGCCACCAAAGGGCAGGCTTTCCAGGCCGGCGTGGTGCATCACCTCGTTGAGCGTCACGCCACCGGAGCAGGTGCGCTCGAGCACCTGGCGCTCCTCGTCGGCATCGCTGCCGAACCAGTACAGGCCGAGCGGGCGCGGGCGCGAGTTGATGCAGGCAATGACCTCGGCGAAGTCGCGGTAGGGCCTGATTGGCAACAGTGGGCCGAAAATCTCGTCCTGCATGACCTGCAGACGATCGTCCGGATTGTGCAACAGGGTCGGGGCGATCAGGCGGCGGGCAGGGTCGAGCACTTCGCCGGCCGGGTTCAGCTCGACCACGGCGACGCCTGCGGCGCGCGCCTCCTCCAGATACCCCTGCAGGCGTTGGTAGTGCCGGTCGTTGAGGATCGCGGTGTACTCGGGATTGCCAGCCAGGGTCGGGAACACCTTGCCCACTACCGCGCGGGCGATCTCGACGAACGCATCCATCGACTCTTCGGGGACGAATACATAGTCCGGTGCGACGCACAGCTGCCCGGCGTTCATCAGCTTGCCGAGGATGATCTTGCTCACCGCGGTCTTCATGTCCGCCGAGCGGGAAATGATGGTCGGCGACTTGCCGCCCAGTTCCAGGGTCACCGGCACCAGGTTTTCGGCCGCGGCCCGCAGCACGTGGCGGCCGATGCTGGCGGCCCCGGTGAACATCAGGTGGTCGAAGGGTTGCCGGCAGAATGCCTGGCCGGTCTCCGCGGGGCCGGTGACCACCGCCACTTCGTCCTGGGCGTAGGCCTCGCCGATCATCTGCGCGATCAGCGCCGAAGTCTGCGGGTTGAATTCCGACGGCTTGATCATTACCCGGTTGCCCGCCGCCAGGGCGCCGGCGAGGCCCTTGAAGACCATGTTGGCGGGCACGTTCCAGGCGGTGACGATGCCCACCACGCCCAACGGCTGGTATTCCACCCAGGCCTCGCCACGGGGTGCCGGGCGGCGCTCGGGCCGCATCCAGCCGGCCAGTTCGGCGCGGGTCTGCTTGAGGGTCGCCAAGGGCGACAACACGTCGCTGTGTCGGGAAAAGGTCGGGCTGCGCTGGCCGAAGTCCGCATTGAGCGCTTCGATCAGGGGTTGCTCATGGCGCACCAGCAGGTCGATGGCGCGGTCGATCAGTTCGCCGCGCTGCTCGGCGCTCGGCGGCGCGCAGGCCCGGCTCGCGGCGCGCTGGCGCTCCAGCAAGGCGCGAATCGCGACCTCGTCCAGGTACTCGTGGGTGCTCATTGCAGAAGCTCCTGTAGTGCGTGATCGGCCGGCATCCGCCGCCGGGGAGTGGCTGCAATGGTTGGGGTTTCGTCTGTAGGAACACGCCACCCGGATCAGGTGGCATTCCACTCAGGCCAGCAGGCCCCGGGCCTTGGCGCAGGCAATGGCCTGGGTGCGCCGGGTAGCGCCGAGCTTCGCGTTGATGTTCTTGGCGTGGTACTTGACGGTGTTCACCGAGAGAAAGAGCGCGTCGGCGATTTCCTGGTTCGACAGCCCTTCGGCCAGCAGCTCGAGCACCGCCACCTCCCGCACTGTGAGTTCCTCCTGGTAGCCGCAAGCGTCTGCACCTTCGTCTTCGTCCGCACCGCCACGCTTGCGCAGGAACGCCAGCACCTCGGCCTGCAACTGATGGAAACCAGCCACCCGGCAGTGTTCGGCGAGCACCTGTAGCCGCGCCCGCGATTGCTCCCGAAGCCCCAGGTTGTGTTCCGCCATCGCAGCAAACCACTGGACATGGTGAGGCAGGGTTGGCGGCAGCACGATGGAGAACACGCTTCCCACGGGATATTCGAGCGCCAGTCGGCGGGAGGCTTCCAGCGCCGCTCGCCAATCCTGCGCGTGAACCAGCAGCCTCAACTGTTGCAGCGCCAGGGCCGCCTGGTACAGACCTTCATCGATCCGCCCGCAGTGCATCGCGCGCTCGCCGCGCTGGATCTGCGCCTGCGCCAGTGCCAGGTCTGCGTGCCGCCCCGCTACCTCGGCCAACCCCAGATAGCCATACAGCACAAAGGGCGCCGAGCAGTCGCGAAGGTAGGGCTGGGCCGCCAGCAGCACGGCCTCGCCCTCCTGCAGCCGCCCTTGCTGCAGCAACAGGTCGGCCCTCGTGATCATCAGCCTCCCGAGCACCGGGTCGCGCTCGAGCCCGGTGGCCGTGCGGCTGGCCAGGCAATCCTCGAGCAGCAGCTCCGCCAGCGCAGCCTCATCGGCCAGCATCAAGGCGCGCAGGCGCTCGCTCTGGAACAGCGCCTCGCTGTCCTGGCAACCTTGCCGCCGCGCCTGCTCCAGGGCGGCGCGCCACAGCAATTGCGCTTCATCGCCGCGCTCGCTGGCCAGCATGATCCGCCCCAGGGTGAACTGGCACAGCAACTGCGAGAGGCATTCCCTGGGTGCGGAGCCCAGATGCCCAAGGGCTTCGCGGCAATGCTGTTCGGCCTCCAGCAATTCACCACGAAACGCCAGCGCACTGCCCTTCAGGGCCTGCCAATGGGCGAGCAGCAGCTGATTGTCCGCCGCATTGGCGGCCGGCAAAAAGCGCGAGAGGCCCTGGAGGCCGCGCTCCGCCTCGCTAACCCGGCCACTGAGCAACAGGGCCAGTGTGCTCAGATAGATCAGCCGGGGCGTGCCTTCCATCAGGTAGGCGGGTAGTTGCCGATGCCAGTCCAGCACGCGTCGCAGATGCAGGTCAGCGAGTTGCCAGCTCGGCTTCAGGCGTTCGATGTAACTGGCCGCCACTTCCGGCTGGTGCACATGCAGGGCCTGATCGATGGCGTCATGCAGGTGGCCGGCGAGGCTCAGCAGGCGGCAGGCATGCAGGCGCAGTCGGGACAGTTCCGTCGCGGCGATGCCATCCTGCAGGCTGGCCGCCACCAGCGGTTGCACGCGGTACCAACCGGCATCCCGCTCCACCGGCTGGATGAAGACCTGCTGCCGCAGCAGGCGATGGAGAACCTGATCGCCAGCGTTGCCATCCCAGAGCTGTGCGCAGAGATCGACGGAGAAGCGCGGCAGATTGCACAGCCCGTAGAACAGGCGACGCTCCTCATCGCTCATGCGTCCGAGCAGCTCGCGTTCCAGATAGTCTCGCAGCAATACCCCGCCCTGCTGCTGGCCAGCCAGCAAAAGGCACGCACCACTCCACCAGTCGCCGCTTTGCACGCCGATTTCTTCACGTCGGGTTTCCGCGATATCGCCGGCAATCCGAGCGCTGATCGCAGCGTACTCACCGCGTGTCATGCCCAGCGCATCGGTGCCCAGTTCGAACAGTTCGCCCTTGAGCAGCAGCGACGGCAGATCCCACGCCGGCCGTTGCCGACAACTGACGATCAGGCTTACACGGCTCTCCGGCAGGTGGAGCAGTTGCTCGAACCAGGCGTTCACCCCGATGGGCAGGTTACCTGGAAGGTCATCGAGCACCAGTTGCAAAATGCGCCCGCCTTGGCCGAGCTGACGCAGGAGAGCCTGCGGGCCCTGCAGAGGCGACAGGCCGAAGCCGGATGCAACGCGGGCGCAGAGCTCTGTCAGGGACATCGGCTCCCCCCTGCACGCGAGCCAGAGCAGTTCGGTGCCGGATGGCGCATCGGCAAGGCTCTCGGCCAGCAGGGTGCTCTTGCCATAGCCCGCCGGAGCGCACAGCAGTGTCAGGCGTTGACGGCTGCCACGTACGGCAGCGGCCAGCCGCGGACGCGGCACATGGTGCTCCGGCAGTCGCGGAGCGCTGGCAAGAGGCGCTTGCGCGCGGCTCGAACTGACACCCAGACCTTGCATGATGAGCCTCGATCCACGGCGTTTCAGGGACAGCGGCCGGCGCAGACGCACGGCAATCCGCTGAGTCGGAAACGATGCTGCAAAACACCGTGGAAAAAGGCGCCCCCCATGTCAGGTGGCATCGAGGCAAGTGTGGTCCGTGAGAGAGAGTTCACGAAGAAAGAAGCCGGGGCAGGAGCCGTGCCCCGGCAGAAGAGCGGCGTTGGACCACCCACACGCCGCCTTCAAGCGCCGTGTTTCAGCGGATACCGGCGTTGCGCAGGGCCGCAGGAGTGAAGTCGTTCATGCTGTAGTTCTGGTCGTACTGGGTGGCTTTCTTCGATTCGTTGGTCATGCCGAACACCAGGTAGCGACCGGCGATCAGGTCGTACAGGGCCTGGGCGGCGTACAGGCTGATGCCGTGCTGGTAGTCGTTGACCTGGTAACCCTCACCCACACGCCAGAGCTGGCCGCGGCCGTCGTAGTGATCCACCTCCAGCAGGGACCAGGTGTCCTCGTCGAAGTACATGTGGCGCTTGGCATAGATATGGCGCTGGCCGGGCTTGAGCGTGCCCTCCACTTCCCAGACCCGGTGAAGCTCGTACCGCGTCAGGTCCTGGTTGATGTGGCCGGGCTTGAGGATGTCGGCGTACTTCACCTGAGGCGACCACAACTTGTAGTTGTTGTACGGCACGTACATCTCGCGCTTGCCGATCAGCTTCCACTGGTAGCGATCCGGCGAGCCGTTGTACATGTCGGCATTATCGGCTGTCCGCAGGCCGTCGGCGGCCGTACCCGGACCGTCGTAGGCCACCTGCGGAGCGCGGCGCACGCGGCGCTGGCCGGCGTTGTAGGACCAGGCGCTGCGCGGTTCCTTGACCTGATCGGTGGTTTCATAGACCAGCAGCACGTTGCCGGCCATGCGCGACGGCGCGGTCACCTCCTGGCGCAGCAGGAACAGGTAATCACCGACCTTTTTCGGATCGAAATCCTTCATCAGCGAAGGTACGCCGACATTCTGCTGCAGCGACACGATGGTGTAATCGCCATTGACCTGGGGAGTGGCCTGGGCAATCTGCTGGGTGTAGTTGGTGCCGCGATAACGGGTCTCGTGGTTCCACACCACCTCCACACCATTCTTCGGAATGGGGAACGGGTAGTAGCGCCCACTGACATTGGCGATACCGTCGCCACCGCTGACCAGTTCGGCGCTGGCTGCGCTCTTCTTCGCCGCCTCGTACACCGATTCGGGAGAGGCGGCACTACGCCGGGTCGGATACACCGGGATCTTGTAGGTATCCGGGTAGCGCTTGAACATCGCCAGCTGGCCGGGAGTGAGCTTGTCCTTGTACTGATCGACGTTGGCAGGGGTGATGACGAACAGCGGCTTGTCGCTGGCATAGGGATTGCCCAGGAACCCGTTGCCATCCAAAGGAGCCGCGCCAGGCTGCAGGCCGCCGGTCCAGGCGGGAATGCTGCCGTCGGCGTTACCGGCCTTTTCGCCACCCAGCGGAGTCAGGCTGGTGCCGAGCTTGGCGACTTCCTCGGGAGAAATGGCCGCCATCACACCGGTAGCCAGCAGGGACAGCGCCAGGGCGCCGGTTTGCAGGAATACGATCTTTTTCATGCGAGTTTCTGCCTGTGCTCAATCAGAAGTTCACGCCGAAACTGAGCGAGACGAAGTCCCGGTCGGTCAGGGTGTTGTATTCGCCATCGAAGTAGTTGGTGTAACTGAGGCTGGCGGTGTAGGTGTTCAGGTAGTCGGCGTCCAGGCCGAGGCTGATGGCCTTGGCGCCTTCCTCGAAGTTCGGGCCGCGCCCTTCGACATCGTGGGACCAGGCCAGGTTGGGCTTGAGGTTCACCCCGGCGAAGACGTCGGGATAGTCCAGTGCGCCGCGCAGGCGGTAGCCCCAGGAGTTGGTGGAATAGAAGCCGTGGCTGTTGCACTTCTGCGCCGGGTTGCTGGCATTGGCCTGCCCCACCGCAGTTCCGGCACAGGTCGTTGCCCCCGCGGCAGTCGGCAGGATGCCGGAGCCGAACGCCGGGCTGCGGCCGAAGCGGATGTCGGTTCCATCGGCGTCGCCCAGACCGTTGATGCGGTTGTAGCCGACCTCGCCGATCAGGGTCAGGCGCTCGGCCCCCATCACCTGGTCGATGAACTGAGTGGCGGTAACCTGGGCCTGCAGCACCGGCATGCGCTTGTAGCCATTGATCACACCGCCACCGGGAATACCGCTGATGTAGCCGGTGGTGACCAGCGGGTTGAGGCTGGGAGTGCCCGGAATATTGGTGGTGGCGCTGAGCAGGTCCGGGGTGCTGATCTGCAGCGGCATGTTCGGCCGGTAGCTGACCTCGCCACCGAGGGAAATACCGGCGATATTGGTCTGGAAGCTCACGCCGTAGAGGCGGATGTCCTCCGGATAGTCGATGAAGTAGCCAGCATTGCGCGGCACATTCAGCGCATTGGGCGGCGTACCGGCTCCGGTGGTGCGAATGGTGCTCAGGAAGGGGTTGCGGCTGTGGTAGTTCATGGCGTAGGCCGCCAGCTCGGTATCGTTCCAGTCTGGAATGAACCAGCGCAGCGCCAGGCCGAACTGCCCGCCGTCGCGCGCGTCATTGTCCTTCTGCCGGGGGATGTAGACGTCGTCCTGGCCACGGGCGATCGCCAGGGCGTTGCCGGTATTCTTCGCCACGCCCGGCGCCAGGTCCTGGCCGGAGACCACCAGGCGATCGTTGCAGCCCTTGGGGATGCCGTCGGTGCCGAAGAAGGTGCCGCAGTTGTCGGTCACCGTCTTGTCCCATTCGAGCTGGTAGAACGCCTCGGCGTTGACGTTCTCCATCAGCCCCTGGGAGAGGTAGAACATGTTGACCGGCACCAGGCCTTCCTTGATCTCCGATCCAGGGCGGCGCAACGCGGCGACGTCGACCGGGTTGATCGAGTTGATGCCGTTCTGGATGAAGGTGCTCTCGCCCCAGCTCACCACCTGCTTGCCCAGGCGCACGTTGCCCGGCAGGTCGCCGAGCTGGTAGTTGTGGTAGAGGAAACTGTCGAGGAACATCGCTCCGGACGACTTGGCCGCACGGTCACGCCCATGGTCATCGATGTCGTAGTAGTGCTGGTTGCCGTCCTTGAGCTCGGAGTCGTACCAGTACTTGCCGCGGACGAAGGCGCCGCTGTCGCCGTACTTCAACTCCAGATCATGCAGGCCCTTGAAGATGGTCGAGAAGTTCTCCCCGCTCTTGAAGTTCAGGCGACCGTCATCCACGGTGCGCGACGACGACTTGCCGCCCTTCACGCCCACGGAGTTGAAGTTGGAGATGAACTGTTTGTCGGGCGACTGGGTGGACCAACTGCCCCCGATGGACAACGAAGAGTCAAACTTGCCTTCGATTTCCCCGATGTTGAAATCGACTGCCTTGGCTTGCGAGCCGACGCCCAGGGCGACAGCGGCAGCCAGCAGGTGCGGCTGAAAAACTCCGCGTTTTCTTATTGTTCTCATGCGGCGCTCCGAAAGCGGATCAGTGTTGGGAGACCTGATGCTATCGAGGCATTCGCTGGGGCCAATTCACCCGATCGGGTAATTCTTTCAGTCGTTTTTCGGCAGCGCCGGTCGCGATCTCTCCGGACCTGGGAATGTGCGTTACCAAGGGTGACAGATTCCGCTAAAAGCCTTGTGCCAGAGCCATTTCACGAGCCCTTTCCGTAACCCCGGAAACGCCAGCGCCCCGTCGGCTGGCCGACGGGGCGCTGGGTATCGCAGGGAACAGCAGACGTCAGGTTCTACCGGGTATCTTGCCCTTCCAGAGGGTAAAGATTCCGGTGGCGCGCAGCACCTTGCGCTCCCCCACTTTCAGCAGGCAATCGGCGTTGGCGAAGCTGCCGCCGAACTTGAGAATCTGCACGTGCGCCTCCAGCCAGTCACCTTCACGCACCGCGCCAAGGTAGTCGAGGTTGAGGCTGACCGTGATCGGCGGCACCTCGAGCCCATACTCGCGCTTGAACACCACGCCAAAGGCAGTATCAGCCAGCGTGGCAAGGAAGCCGCCGTGGACGATGCGCACGGAGTTGAGCAGGTGACTGCCAATCCGCACGCCGAGCACGGGCAGTTCATCGTGCAGGTAGAAACCACCACAGAAGCGCACGAACCCGGGCGGAGTCGGCAGGACCGAGAAACTTCCGGGCGCCGGCTGCACCACCTCTTCGGCCGTCATCATCAGTTCACCGCCCGGCTCTTGCCCGCCCAGAACGGTTCGCGCAGTTCGCGCTTGAGAATCTTGCCGGCCCCGGTGAGTGGCAGTGTTTCACGGAACTCCATCGATTTCGGGCACTTGTAGCTGGCGATGTACTCGCGGCAGTAACCGCGCAGTTCGTCCTCGCTGACCTGGGCACCGGGCTTGCGCACCACGATGGCGTGCACCGCTTCGCCCCACTGCTCGTGCGGCACGCCGATCACTGCGCACATCAGCACCGCCGGATGGCGGGCGATGATGTTCTCGACCTCGGCGGAATACACGTTCTCGCCACCGCTGACGATCATGTCCTTGAGGCGGTCGACGATGAACAGGTAGCCCTGCTCGTCCATGTAGGCGCCATCGCCGGTGAACAGCCAGCCATCGCGCAGGGCCTTGGCCGTTTCCTCCGGCTTGTTCCAGTAGCCGGCCATGATGTTCGGACCGCGGACAATGATTTCACCCACGGTTCCGCGCGGCACCTCGACGCCGGACTCGTCGACGACCATCACGTTGACTCCCAGGCCGCCACGCCCGACGGAGCGGATCAGGCCGCTTTCGCGTGCTTCCGGCCCATGGTTCTGTGGCGGATTGGTGGAGACGATGGGACAGGCTTCGGTGAGGCCGTAGGAATGCGACAACTGCAGGTGCGGCAGTTTTGCCAGCACCTGCTCGATCATCTCCCCGGCGGTCGGAGAGGCGCCATAAGTGAGGCGCTGCATTGAGCTCAGGTCGTACTGGTCGAACTCCGGATGCGCCAGCAGGCCGAGGATCATGGTCGGCACCAGGATGCTGTCGGTCACACCCTCTTGCGAGATGGCCTTGAGCACTGCCGTGGCGTCGAAGGTCGGCTGAATCACATGCGAGCCGCCGGCGATGAAGCCTGACACCACACGGGCCAGGCCGGCGATGTGGAACAGCGGCATCACGTGCAGATCGCGCTGTTCGGCGCTCTGGTGGATTTCCGCCATGCGCTGGATGCAGGCGGACCACAGATTCAGGTGGGTCTGCATCACCCCCTTGGGGAAACCGGTGGTGCCGCCGGTGTACATGATGCAGGCGAGATCCGCGCCACCACGGCCGGCATCCGCCACGGGGCTGGCTTCGGCGAGCAGGGTCTCGTAGTCGAGCAGGCCGGCCGGTGCCTGTTTCTCGCCAGCGTAGATCAGCGTCAGGGGGCCACGAACCTGGCGGCGAATCTCCTCCACCATCGGCAGGAAGTAGTCATCCACCAGCAGGAAGCGGGTGTGGCAATCGTCCAGGGAGTAGACGATCTCCGGCACGGCCCAGCGGATGTTGATGGGGTTGAGTACGCCACCGCCCCACCAGGTGCCCTGCATGTACTCCAGGTAGCGGTCCGAGTTCAGCGCCAGCATGCTGACCCGGTCGCCAGGTACCATGCCCAGCTGTTGCAGCGCGCCGGCCAGGCGCGCGACGCGCTCGCCGAATTCGCGGAAGGTGCGGCGACGGGCGCCGAACAGGGTGACGATCTTGTCAGGCGTTTGCTGCAGCGAACGCTGCAGACCTTGCGTCAGATACATGGTGAGAGTCCTTGGAATTGTTGTTATCGGACCCGCGCGCTCAACCGGCGCAGCGGGCCATCTCCTGCTCCTGCAGCTCGCGCCAGGCGATCTTGCCGGTAGCGTTCTTCGGCAGGCTGTCGACGATCTGCACCACTCGCGGCGCCTTGTAGACCGCCATGTGCTCGCGGCACCAGGCGAGCAGCTCGTCACTGCCCAGGAGGGAGCCGGGCTTGAGGGTGACGACGGCCTTCACCGTTTCACCGCGATGCGGGTCGGGAGCGGCGATCACGCAGGCCTCGGAAATCGCCGGATGCGTATGCAGCATCGCTTCGATCTCCGCTGGCCAGACCTTGAAGCCCGACGCATTGATCATCCGCTTGAGGCGGTCGCGCATGAACAGGTAACCATCCTCGTCCCTGCTGGCCAGGTCGCCCGTGCGCAGGAAGCGCTTGCCGTCGATGACGATGAAGGTATCGGCGTTGGCCCTGGGGTTGTTCCAGTAGCCGAGCATGATCTGCGCGGCATGCGCGACGACCTCGCCGACTTCGCCCTGGCGCACCGGCTGCAGTGACTCCGGATCGAGCAGGCGCAGGTCCACGCCATAGGTCGGAATGCCCAGGCAACCGCGCTTGGGCCTGAACAGCGGATTGGTGCAGAGGAACGAGGCGGTCTCGGTGAGGCCGTAGCCTTCGATGTAGTCCAGGCCGTAGCGATTCTTCAGCAGGTCATTGATGTGCTGCGGTGTCGCCGCCCCGCCGCCGGTGATGATTGCCAGGCTGGACAGGTCGCGCTGCTCGATGCCCGGCAGGGCAAAGAAGTCCACCAGCATGGTGGGCAGCGCCGCCCAGAAGGTCACTCCATGGCGCTCGATCAGCGTGGCAGCGGTCTCGCGGTCCCAGCGCGGCATCAGCACGATGGTGGCGCCATTGAAGATCGCCGCGTTGACGTTGGTCTGCAGGCCCAGCAGGTGGAACAGCGGGGCCACCGCGAGGAACACCGAGGAAGCATTGGTGGGCCGCCAGAGACTCCCTCCGACGAACGAGGTGCTGACGGTACGGTGCGTGTGCACGCACGCCTTGGGTTTGCCGGTGGTGCCCGAGGTGTAGGGCAGCATGCACAGATCGTCCGGCCCGGCCCGGTGTGGCGCCGGCGCGTGCTCCTGGGCCAGGGCGGCCGTCCAGCGCTCGCCACCGGCGAACAGGGACTCGGACGACGACGGCCGACGCACCCAGTCCGGGACAGCCAGGCCCGCGTCATCTTCGCCCAGCGCATCGCCGTAGGCATGCACGATCACATGGCGCAGCGAGGTACGACCGATCAGCGGCGCGACCTGATCCACCAGCTCCTCGGCGACGAAGGCCGCCACGGCGCCGCTGTCGCTGACGATATGCTCCATTTCGTCGAGGCGGAGCATGGCATTGGCCGGCACCAGCACGGCATCGGCGCGCAGGATGGCGAAGTACGCGGCGATGAACTGCGGGCAGTTCTGGCTGAACACCACGACCCGATCGCCGCGCTCCACCCCGCAGACGTTCTGCAGGTAGCCGGCCATCCGCTCGACGTCACGCAGCAGTTCGGCGTAGCGATAGGCAGCGCCGAAGAACTGCACCGCGGTCTTGCCTGGATAGCGCCGGGCAGCGGTTTCCAGGTGCGAGAAGATACTCGTCTCGGGGATGTGCACCTGGCGCGTCGGAAGATTCGCGGCGTGGCGCGGGTCGACGCCCAGCGGTCCGGTCGGGCGCTCGATCACCCCGGGCGCCGTTGGGCAGGGATGGCTGTAGGCCATGAAGAAAGCCTCCTATCGCGGGTTGTGGCCCGCTTGTTGGAATTATCGGTCAGAAGCGGGTGTCGCCATCGAGCAAGCGTCGGGCGATGGTGCGTCGCTGGATTTCCGAGGTGCCGTCGGGAATACGCATGGTGCGAGCGAAGCGGAAACCTTCCTCCAGGCGCAACTCGTTGGTCAGCCCCATGCCGCCGTGGATCTGCATGCAGCGGTCCATGACGCGGCACAACGCCTCGGTGGAGGACGCCTTGACGATGGAAACCTCCTTGGTCGCCGGCTGGCCCTCGTCGATCAGCCAGGCACAGTGGCGCACCATGCTCTTCACCGCGTAGATATCCATCGCGCAGTCGGCGAGCATGGCCTGCACCATCTGGTGCTCGGCGATCGGCTTGCCGAAGGTCTTGCGCACCTTCGAGTAGTCCAGTGCCTGGTCCAGCGCCCAGCACGCCAGGCCCAGGCAGGACGCGGCCATGCTCAGGCGCCCGGCATTGACGCCCTCCAGCGCTGCCTGAAGCCCGCGATCGACCGGGCCGATGCGGTGGCTGTCGGGCACTCGCACATTGTCCAGCGCGATGATGCCGATGTCTGCCCCCAGGTGGCCCATGGTCGGGATCACGCTGGGTACCGAGAAACCGGGGGTTTCGGTGGGCAGGAAGAAACCGGTGATGCCGCCCTTCCCCGCCTTGACCTTTTCCTCGTCGGTGACGGCGAAGATCATCGCGTAGGCGGCATAGGGCGCGTTGGTGATCCATTGCTTGGTACCGTTGAGCACCCAGTGGTCACCGTCGCGCACCGCCCGGGTGCGCATGGCCAGGACGTCGGAGCCGGCATCCGGCTCGCTGAGGCCGAAGCACAGGGTGTCTTCGCCACTGGCGATGGCCGGCAGGTATTCCTCCAGCACCGCCGGCTGCATGTGCTTGAGCACCGGGGTCAGGCCGTTGGTGAAGGGCGACGGCAGGATCACCGTCTGGATCAGGTGCCGCGATGGGCCGACGTAGGCGTTCAGCCGCTCCTGCAGGTAGACCGCCGCCTGCGCGCCCAACCCGGCGCCGCCCAGCGTCGCATCGCCCAGGGCGGTGTAGAAACCGGCCTGCGCGGAGAGCCGACGCACCTGGGCGCGCAGCTCCATCACCTGAGGGGAATAGCGACCATTCTCCGCGTAGAGCTTGCGCTCGTTGTGCAACAGGTCGGCGTGCTGCTTTTCCAGCGGTTCCACTTCCTGCTGGATGAAGCGGATCAGCGCATCGCCAACCGCGATCCAATCCTCGGATACGTTGAAGTCCATGGGCATGCTCTCCTCAGACCGGGTCCCAGCCGAACACGTCGGCCGACACTTCCAATGGCGGGAACGACGGCCTGAAGGCCGGCAACAGGTGCTCTGCCAAGGCTTCCGGTGTCCAGCCCTCGGCGCGGTGCAACGAACGGATCGGCCGCGGCTGGTTCATCAGGAACACCTCGTTGCGGCGCACGGTGAAGATCTGCCCGTTGACGTCGGCGGCCGCATCGCTGGCGAGGAACACCCCCATCGCGGCGATCGGCGCCGGTGTCATCGACTTGATCTTTTCCACCCGTGCGGCCTGGGCCGGATCGGCAGCGGGAATCGAACCGACCATGCGGCTCCAGGCGAAGGGCGCGATGCAGTTGGAACGCACGCCGTAGCGCGCACCATCCAGGGCAATCGACTTGGAGAGCCCGACGATGCCCAGCTTGGCCGCGGCGTAGTTGGCCTGGCCGATGTTGCCGACCAGGCCCGAGGTCGAGGTCATGTGCACGAAGGCGCCGGACTTCTGCTCGCGGAACCGGGTGATCGCCGCGCGGCTCATGTAGAAGCTGCCGTAGAGGTGAACCTTGATCACCGCATCGAACTCCTCCGGGCTCATCTGGTGGAAGATACGGTCGCGCAGGATACCGGCGTTGTTCACCACCGCATCGATGCGGCCGAAACTGTCCATCGCCAGCTGGACGATACGCTGGGCGCTGTCCCACTCCGACACGCTGTCGCGACTCAGTACTGCCTCGCCCCCCGCGGCGCGGATCGCGTCCACCACTTCGCGGCCCGGATCCTCGTCGTCGGTCTCGCCGCTGACGCTCACACCGACGTCGTTGACCACCACACGGGCTCCCTGGGCTGCCATCTGCAATGCCATCTCGCGGCCGATGCCCCGGCCTGCACCGGTGACGACGACGACCCTGCCTTCCATCATCTGCGAACTCATCGATTGCTCCCTCGGATTCTTCTGCAGGCTCAGCGGAAAGCGCTGATGCCGGTGATCTCACGGCCCTGGATCAGCGCCAGGATGCCGTTCATGCCGTCTGGCACCTGGAACATGCGGGCGTCGCGCCACATGCGTTCGATACCCAGCTCCTCGGTGATGCCCATGCCGCCGTGCAGTTGCATCGCCAGTCCGAGTGCGCGCTCGCAGGCCTGGGTGGCGTAGCGCTTGGCCATGGCCGAAGTGCCGTTGGCGCGCTGGCCGCGGTCCATGGCGTCCAGCGCCTGGTAGCAGAGCAGGCGCGAGGTGACGATCAGCGTTTCCATGTCCGCCAGGTCCTGCTGCACCAGTTGGTGCGCGGCCAGCGGCTTGCCGAACTGCTCGCGCACGCGGGTGTATTCGATGCACATCTCGAAAGCCTTCTGCGCCAGGTGCACGCACATCAGGCCGATCAGCGGACGGTTGCCGTTCCAGCCGACGGTCAAGGTCCTGGCCGCGTCCCCGGCGTCGCCGATCAGGTGGCTGCGCGGAATATGGGTTTCCTCGAAGACCACTTCGCTGAGGTGGCCCTGCTGCAGGCCGGTCACGCCGATCTCGCGCACGTCTACCCTTGACTGGCTGCGGTCCACCAGGGCGCGCTGGGCGACGGGCCGGCCACGCTCGTCGTTGCCCAGGGTGCAGGAGACGTTGAACAGGTCGCAGACCGAGGCGTTGGTGATCCAGATCTTGCGGCCGGTGATGTATGCGCTGTCGCCCTCGATCCGGATACGGGTCTTCACCGCATTGGAGTCGGAGCCGGCGTTCACCTCCGAGTTGGCGGTGCAGGCGATCTTGCGCCCGGCGATCAGGTCGGGCAGGTAGTGCGCGGCGATCTCCGCCGGGCACCCGGAGTAGATGCGCGCCACGGTGCCCTCATGGGATATCAGCGACAGCGCGACGATGGCCGGCAACTGTTCGAGGATCAGCCCGTAATCGAGCATCTTCAGCCCACCGCCGCCCACCTCCACCGGCAGGCGCGGCGCGGTGATGCCCAGCTCGGCCATCGCGGCGTAGATGTCCAGCATGGCGCTGCGCGGCAGCGGCTTGTCGACGGGATGGCGGGCCAGCACCGGAGCGATGCGGTCGCGCACCATGCGCCGCGCCGCGTCGATCATCATTTCCTGGGATTCGTTGGGAGCGAAGTTCATCGAAGGGCTCTCGGGACTCAGGCGCCGGTGAATTTCGGCGGACGTTTTTCGGCGAAGGCCTTGCGGCCCTCGATTCGGTCGCGGCTGTCACGCAGCAGGCCCCAGTAAAGGTTGGCCTGGGCGACGAAGTCGCGCGGTGCCAGGTGACTGGTTTCCACCGCCAGGCGCTTGATCGCCTGGACCGCCAGCGGGCCATTGGCGGCGATCCGCTCGGCCAGTTGCATGGCCAGCGGCAGCAGGCCATCGCGCGGCACGCAGTCGCTGACCAGGCCGATGCGCAGGGCCTGGGCGGCGTCGATGCGCTCGCCGGTCAGCGCCAGCTTCATCGCATGGGCTGCGGGCACGGCACGCATCAGGTACTGCACGCCACCGACCGCCGGCACGCTGGCCACCTTCGCTTCGGGCAGGGCAAAGGATGCTTCGTCGCTGGCGATGCGCAGGTCGCACTGCAGCGCCAGCTCCAGGCCACCGCCCAGGCAGTAGCCATGGATCGCGGCGATCATCGGCTTCCAGATCTCCAGGTCGCCGAGGTCGATCAGCCGCGTGTAGCCGCCCTCCTCGGCTTCAGCCGCGCGGCTCTTGAAGTGGCCGCTGGCGAATCCGCTGGACGGCGGCAGCGTCGCCTTGAGGTTCGCGCCGGTGCAGAAAGCCTTGTCGCCCGCGCCGGTGAGGACGATGGCCCGCACCTGGTCGTCGTCCTGCGCCGTGTTCAGCGCCTTGCGCAGGTGGCGCAGGTCACCGATGGTCAGGGCGTTCATGGATTCGGGCGCATCCAGGGTGATGAGCGCCACATGGCCGATGATCTGGAACTGGATCGCCACGGCTCAGGCACTCGGACTGGACAGGGAACGGCCACCACAGACGTACAGCGTCTGGCCGGTGATGTAGGACGCCTTCGGGTCGGCGAACATCAGGACCGCATGGGCGATATCCTCGGGCTTGCCGATGCGGCCCACGGGAATGGTCGCCATGATCTTCGCCCGTTGCTCGTCGGAGAGCGGCGCGAGGATCGGCGTGTCGATGGCGCCCGGAGCGATGGCGTTGGCAGTGATGCCATGCTTGGCCAGCTCGATCGCCAGGGTGCGCGTGAGGCTGATCACGCCACCCTTCGCCGCCGAGTAGTTGGCCTGGCCGAAACCACCGAGCCAGGCGCGCGAGGAGATGTTGACGATGCGCCCGAAGCCCTGCTCGATCATGCCCGGCACCACGGCCTTGGCGCAGAGGAACTGGGACTTGAGGTTGACGTCCAGCACCAGGTCCCAGTCCGCCTCGCTCATGTTCACCAGGCGCTTGTCGCGGGTGAGGCCGGCGTTGTTCACCAGCAGGTCCGGGGTCTTCCAGCGCGTGGCGACCTGGGCCACCGCAGCGCTGACCTGCTCGGCGCTGGTCACGTCGACCTTCACGCCCATCAGGCTTTGTGCCTGGTCACCCGCTTCGGCGACCAGCCTGTCCATGGCCTCGCCATTGAGGTCGAACATCGCGACCGCATAACCGGCATTCAACAGCGCTCGGGTCAGACCCAGGCCGATACCCTGGGCACCGCCGGTGACGATTGCAACTTGCTTGCTCATGGAATTTCCTCAAACACCCAGAATGTGTACGGCGGACGCCGCGTGATCGACACCGGCGATGCCGCCGCCGGTGCATTGGGTCAGCGCCAGTTCGGCGCCTTCGGCCTGGCGTTCGCCGGCGCGCTGCTGCAGCTGCCAGACCGCCTCGACCATCTGCGCAACGCCGGTGGCGCCCAGCGGATGGCCCTTGGCGAGCAGGCCGCCGGAGGGGTTCACCACGGTCTTGCCACCCAGGCGGGTGAAACCGCTTTTCAGTAGCTCGTGGGCCTCGCCACGGCCACACAGGCCAAGGGCGTTGTAGTAGATGAGCTCGGCGATGCTGAAGGCATCGTGCAGCTCGATGACGTCGATATCCGCCGGCTTCACGCCGGCCTGCCGATAGGCCAGCGTGGCGGCGCGGGCAGTGATCTCGGCGCTGAGGATGTCGTCATCCGGTTCCTCGGCGCGGCCGGACTGGATGACGGAGGCCATCACCCGTACCGGGCGTGCCTGCTGCGGTTTGCGGGTGGTCAGCACCAGCGCCGCCGCGCCGTCCACTGCCGACGGGCAGCACTGCAGCAGCGTCAGCGGGTCGAAGACCATCCGCGAGTTCATCACTTCATCGAGGGATACCTCGGTGCGGCTCTGGGCGTAGGGGTTCAGCGCACCATGGCGACGGTTCTTCACCGCGACCTCGCCCAACACCTCGGCGCTGACGCCGAATTCGTGCAGGTAGCGTGTGGCACGCATGGCATAGATCGCCGGCAGCGCCATGCCGGCGCGGGCATAGAGCTCGGTCATGTAGTCGTTGCGCTGCAGCGGAATGGTGCCCCCACCCAGGGCGGTGAGCTGCTCCACGCCGAATACCACCACGGTGTCGTAGATGCCCGCCTGCAGCGCGTGGCAGGCCAGGTGCACGCCGGTGGCACCGCTGGCGCAAGCGTTCTCGACGTTGTAGATCGGCAGGCCGGAGAGCCCGAGATCGCGCAGCAGCACCTGGCCCAGGACCATGCCGCCGAATACGTTGCACGCATAGAACGCCTGCGGCTCGTGCAGCTCGACGCCGGCGTCGGCCAGGGCCTGCAGTACCGCCTGCTGGGTGAGGTCCTGCATCGAGGCGGCAGGACGGCCAAACGGCGTCATGGCCACGCCGGAGATGTAGACGGGCTTGTTCATGCGTCCTCCTGCGGACGGAAGGCGTAGATCGGGCCGCTGTCGGACTCCACCAGGCACAGGCTCAGTGCATCACCGATGCGTGGCCGGCGACCGGCGGGATAGTCCAGGCGGGCGAACACCCGCAGGCCCTCGGGGAAGTCGGCCAGGCCCAGCGGCTGCGGCGGCTTGTTCGCCTTCGGGCTGAAATGCACGACAGTGAAGCTGTACAGGTGCGCCGTGGAATCCAGTTCGACCAGTTCGCTGCCCTCGCGCAGCGGCGAGGTTTCCGGCAGCGGCGGAAAGTGCAGGCCAGCATGGCCGGCACGCCGGCTGGCGAGCAGAACCACACGGCCATCGCGCTCGCGCCAGGGTTGTTCGGCGACGCTGGGGGCCGCCTCGTGGTGTGCACTCATGGGAGCTCCTTGGCTTCAGACGCGTTCGAACACCGCGGCAAGCCCCTGCCCGCCGCCGATGCACATGGTTTCCAGGCCGTAACGGACCTTGCGGCGCTGCATCTCATGGAGTAGCGAAGTCATGATGCGCAGCCCGGTGGCCCCGATCGGATGCCCCAGGGAAATGCCCGAGCCGTTGACGTTGATCCGCGGGTCATCCTCGAGCTGCCACTCGCGCAACACCGCGAGCACCTGCCCGGCGAAGGCCTCGTTGACCTCGATCAGGCCCATGTCCGGCATTTCCAGGCCCAGTCGTTTCAGCAGCTTGGCCACCGCCGGCACCGGGCCGATGCCCATGCGCAGCGGGTGGCAGCCGGCCGAGGCCCATCCCGCGAAGCGCGCCATCGGGCGCAGGTCGTTCTGGATGACGAAGCGCTCGGACACCACCAGGCATCCCGCCGCCGCATCGTTCTGCTGGCTGGCGCTGCCGGCAGTGACAGTGCCGCCCTTGATGATCGGCGCCAGCCTGGCCATCGCCTCGTAGCTGGCGTCTTCACGAATCCCCTCATCGCGCCCGACCACCAGCGGCTCGCCCCGGCGCTGCGGCACTTCCACCGGCATCACTTCGGCGTCGAAGCGGCCCTGGCCCCAGGCCGTCGCGGCTTTCTGGTGGCTGCCCACCGCCCAGCGGTCACAGGCTTCGCGGCTGATGCCGTAGTCGCGCACCAGGTTCTCGGCGGTTTCGACCGCACCGCCGGCACACTCGCCGTAACGGCTGATCGGTTGCGAATTGACCCGCCCGCGGTCCAGGCGATCGTGCAGCTTCACGTCACCCAGGCGCGCGCCCCAGCGCATGCTGGTGCTGTAGTACTCGATATTGCTCATGCTCTCGACGCCGGCCACCAGCAGGCAGTCGGCAGCCCCGGTCTGGACCTGCATGGCAGCGTCGATCAGCGCCTGCAGGCCGGAGCCGCAGCGACGGTCCACGGTGTAGCCGCCGACCTCGTCCGGCAGCCCCGCCAGGGACGCCGCATAGCGCCCCATGCAGGGCGCCTCGCTGGACTGGTAGGACTGCGCGACTATGGCTTCGTCGACCTGCGTGGCATCGACGCCGGTGCGACGCAGGACCTCCTGCAAGACCAGCGCAGCGAGGTTCGCCGCTGGGATGGCGGCCAGCGCGCCGCCGAACTTGCCGATCGGCGTGCGCACGGGAGAAAGGATGTAGGCGTTGGACATGGCTGTCTCTTCTTGTCGAATCGAGTCGTGGGGATTCAAAGGCTGTCAGGCATCCACGCCCAGGCCGCTCTGGCGTAGCCGGCCGATCAGCTCGTCGGTCAAACCCCAGTCGCGTAATGCGTGGAGCCCGCCCGCACCGCGGGCCGGCGCCGGCTGGGGAATGGGACTGGGAGTGCCGAGGAAGCGAGGCGCCGGCGCCGGCTGCACCACGCCATTGATTTCCATGAAGCTGCCGCGCGCCTTGGCGTGCGGATGGCCCGCGGCTTCGGCGAAGCCGAGTACGGGCGCGACGCAAGCATCACTGTCGGCGAAGACCTCGCACCATTGCTCACGGGTCCGCTGGAGGAACGCCTGCATGAAGGCCTCGCGCAGGCGCGGCCAGCCTTGTCGATCATGCTGGGGCGGCAGCTGCGTCGCATCGAGGCCGAGCCTGGCCAGCAGCTCGGCGTAGAAGCGCGCCTCCACCGGGCCGATGGCCATGTAGCCGCCATCCAGGGTGCGGTAGGTGTCGTACCAGGGCGCGCCGCCGTCGAGCAGGTTGCTGCCGCGTTCCTCGCGCCAGTTGCCGGAGGCCAGCAGCCCCCAGATCACCGAGCCAAGCTGGGCAGCGCCTTCGGCCATGGCGGCATCCACCACCTGGCCCGCACCGCCGCGCAGCACGTTGACCAGCGCCGCCAGCACGCCCGTGGCCAGCAGCATGCCGCCACCGCCGTAGTCGCCCAGCAGGTTCAATGGCGGCACGGGCCGGCCGGCCACCGGACCGATACCGGAGAGCACGCCGGACAGCGCGATGTAATTGATGTCGTGGCCTGCGCGCTGGGCCAGCGGGCCGTGCTGCCCCCAGCCGGTCATACGGCCGTAGACCAGCTTCGGATTGCGCGCGAATGCCTGCTCGGGGCCAAGCCCCAGGCGCTCCAGGGTGCCGGGGCGAAAGCCCTCGATCAGCACGTCGGCATGCTCCATCAGTTCCAGAGCAACAGTCGTCGCCTCCGGACGCTTCAGGTCGAGCGTGACCGAGCGGCGGCCACGACCGGTGATATCCACCTTTGGCCCGTTCATCCTCGGCCCCAGGTCGTCGTGCGCCTGTGGCCGGTCGATGCGAATGACGTCCGCGCCCATGTCGGCCAGCAGCATGGTGGCGAAGGGTGCCGGGCCAATGGCCTCGAACTCCAGAACTCGAATACCGCTCAACACACCCATCGACGTCGTCCCATTGATCTGCAGCGCAAATGGCCCGCGCATCGGCAATACCGTGCCTTTGCGACTTGTCATCACTGGAACATTCCAGGCTCGTGGCGGCCGCCACCCGCGTTGGGTGGCAACCTTCCGCCCGGTCATCGGGCTCCCGAAGGGCTCTGGTGAAGGACGTGGCAACTGGGGCATGCTCTGAACGACGCCCGCCTATGCCGAAAACAATCACGGGCGCATGAAACTGCCTCGGAAGCGCCATGGACAAGCCAAGCAGCACAACAACAAACGTCTCAGCTCCGCACGACCGCCCCGCCGAACCGGCACTGACCACGGCCCTGGATCGCTCGAAGCTGGTCCCTCCCCGCAGTGGCAGCCGCACCATCAGTCGTGACCGCCTGCTGCAGCAGCTGGTGGAGAACCGCCGGCGCCGCTGCACGGTGATCAAGGGCCCCGCCGGCTGGGGCAAGACCACCCTGCTGCTCGCCTGCCGCCAGCAGCTGCTCTCGCTGGGGTTCGAAGTCGCGTGGCTGAGCCTCGGCCCGGAGGACAACGACCTGGGCCGCTTCATCGACTACCTGCTCGGCAGCCTGGCGCAGATCGACCTGCAGATGGTGCAGCACGCATCCCTGATGGAGGCTCACGGATTCGACAGCGAATCGGTGGAGCGCACCATCATCACCCTGGTGCAGGGCGTCGCCAGCAGCCAGCGCGAAGTCGTGCTGGTGCTCGACGACCTGCACAGCCTGACCGACGTCGGCATCCACCAGGCCCTGCAATGGCTGCTCGACTACGCGCCGAGCAACCTGCACCTGGTGCTCGGCACCCGCAGCGCGGTGCCGCTGTCGCTTGCCCGCCTGCGCAGCCAGGGACAGGTCCTGGAGCTGGATCTCCGCGACCTGAGCTTCACCCTGGAGGAAACCCGGCAGTTCCTGCAGCAGCAACTGGGCGAACTGGCTACCGATGAGATTCGTGAGATCCATGAATTGACCGACGGCTGGATTGCCGGCCTGCAACTGCTCGCCGCCAGCCGGCGCAAGCCATCCCAGGGCAGCAACGGCACCCCCTCCCCCCTGCGCGACCACCAGGCCTTCGCCAGCTATTTCGAATCGGCCGTGCTGGCTCGCCTGCAACCCGACGATGTCGAATTACTCCTGCACACCGCCGTGTGCAATCGCTTCTGCCCCAGCCTGTGCGCAGCACTCGTCGATCGCCCGGAGGCCATCGCCGACGCCGTGGAACTGCTGGCGCGCCTGGAGCAGGACAACCTGTTCCTGATTGCCCTGGAGACGCCCGATCAGGAAAACTGGTATCGCCTGCACCCTCTGCTGCGGGAAACGCTGCTTGGCCTCTTCGCCCGCCTGCCCGCCCAGCAGCAAAGCGCGGTACACAGCCGCGCCTGGCAATGGCAGCGTGATCGCGGACAACTGGTCGAGGCCGTCCGCCATGCCGTGGCCGGCGGCCAGGCCGCCATGGCCGGGCAACTGGTCGAGGATCAGCTCGAAGCGCTGTATGCCCAGGGCGACCTGCGCATCCTCATCGAGCTGGCGCGCCTGCTGCCCAGGGAGCAGATCCAGACCAGCATCCGCCTGCGCCTGCTGCTGGCACGCATGCAGGTTTTCGCCCGCGACTTCAACGCCTGCGAAAACAGCATCTCCAGCCTGGAACGAGACCTGCCGGCCGATGATGAAGATTCACGCTTCCGCCTCGCGATGCTGCGCGCCGTGCTGGCAGTGCAGCGCGACGATACCGATGAGGCACTGGCGATCCTGCCACAACTGCTCAACCCGCCGCCGGGGGTCAACTCGGTGATGCTCGGCGGCAGCCTGAACATCCTCTCCTGGCTGTACATGAACCGCGGCGAATACGAGCGGGCGCGGCAGGTTCAGCTGGATCGCCCGCCCCTGCTGGTCAATGGTGCGCCGTTGCTCGGCACCGCCGGCGGGACGCTGCAGGGACGCTGCCTGATCGGCCTGAGCCTGGCGATGGAAGGCCAGATCAACCAGGCAGAGCGCATCTACCGCGAGGTCATCTACGAAGCACAGCGCCACGGCCGCTCCTGCGCGGACGCGCTGCACCTGGCCACCGCCCTGCTGGGCGACACGCTGTACGAAAGCAATGAAATCGAAGCCGCACTGGCGCTGCTGGAGCCGCAGATCGATGTACTGGAGCGCATCTCGATTCCCGACTCGGTCCTGCGCGCCCTGGAGGTACTGGGCAAGGCGCACTGGGTCGCGGGCAACCGCCGCGAAGCCTTCGCCTACCTCGAACACCTGGAGGAATACGGCCGCCGCAACAAGCTCGACCGGCTCATGGCCCACGCGCTGGTCTGGCAAGTGCACTGGCACCTGCTGCTGGGTGAAGTGGTCGCTGCCGAGACCAAGCTGTCACGCCTGGACGTCATCGCCGCGCGGCACCCCGATGCGGTCACCAGCCGCCGCAAGGACATCTTCATCCTGGTCGAGAACGCGCACCTGCGCTGGGACGCCGCCCACGGCGACCTGCATAGCGCGACCTTGCGCCTGAACAGGATGATCGAGGCCGGTGAACAGTACGGCCGCCAGCTGGCGGTGACCCGCCTGAAGATGCTCAGTGCAGTCTTCGACGCCCAGCGCGGCCATCTGGACGCGGCGCGGGAAAAGGTGCTGTCGCTGCTGCGCACCGCCCAGCGCTTCGGACAGCTGCGCAGCGTGATCGACGCCCACCCCGATGCGCTGGACCTGATCGAGACACTGACCCGCGACCAGCCGCTGGACCCCTTGCTGGCGTTCTACGTCGAACGCTTGCAGAACACCCGCCGCGCGCCAGCCACACAGGCCTGTGCCGATCCCGCACCCCGAACCAGCGGCCTGCAGTTGGGTGCAGGCATGGAGCCGCTCAGCGAGCGTGAACTCGAGGTACTGCGCCTGCTGGCCCAGGCCCTGCCGAACAAGAAGATTGCCCGCGCACTGGGCCTGTCCCATGAAACGGTGAAATGGCACCTGCGGCACATCTACAGCAAGCTTGGCGTCGGCAGCCGCGACGAAGCCGTGGCCCGCCTGCGGGACGCCGAGACCGCCGACGACGCCACCCGCTGACCCCACCGCGCCGCCACCCGCAACGGGTGGCGGCGCCGGCTGCGGCGCAGCCGAGCATGGCTGGAACCTTTCCCAAGGATCCGCCATGAGCACCGAAGTGATCGAGTTTCGCGAGTCCCAGCTGGCCATTGCCGACGGCATCGCCACCTTCACCCACCAGAAACCCACCGCGCGCAATGCGCTCTCGCTAGAGCTGCGGGCAGACTATGCGCAGATGCTCGATCGCGTGGAATCGGACCGCAGCCTGCGTGCACTGATCCTCACCGGCTCGGGTGGCAGTTTCTGTGCCGGCGGCGACATCAAGTCACTGAAGGAGCGCCAGCTCAGCACCGACCCCGAAATCAATTCGGCCAATGCCATGCGCCTGCGTATCCGGCGCCTGCATGGCTGGCTGGAACGCCTGCGCGGCCTGGAACTCCCGGTGATCGCCGCCGTCGACGGCCCCGCCTACGGTGCCGGATTCGCCATTGCCCTGCTGGCGGATTTCATCGTCGCCTCCGACCGCGCGTCGTTCTGCATGCCCTTCGCCAAGCTCGGCCTGGTGCCGGACTCCGGCGCGCTCTACACGCTGCCCCGCGCCGTCGGCCTGCAGAAGGCCAAGGAGCTGCTGTTCAGCGCACGACGCGTGTCGGTCGAGGAAGCACGCGAGCTGGGGATCGTCCATTCGATTCACCCCCAGGATGAGCTGCCCGCCGCCGCCCAACGGCTGGCCCGTCGTTTCCTGGACTCGCCGCGCGACGCCATCGCCATGAGCAAGCGCCTGCTCAATCAGAGCTACGAGACCCACTGGGACGCCATGGCCGAGCTGGAAGGCCTGGCGCAGGGCGTCGCCTCCACCGCGCCCTATCACGACGAAGCCGTATCGACCTTCCTGCGTGGCGAACCTTCGCGCTTCGACTGGGACCGCGACTGAGCCACCCGGCCAGGGTGGAGTAACCGCGCGATACCTGCCCCTAACGTAGCCAGCGAGACCCTGCGCTTCTCGCGCAACACGACAACCGCGACCGGCACTGCCGGTCAGCATCAGGAGCCTTCCGTGCATATCGAGCGCAGTGTTTTCCGCGACGACCATGAGATCTTCCGCACCACGGTGCGCCGCTTCTTCGAGCGCGAATGCGTGCCACGCCAGGAAACCTGGAACCAGGCCGGACAATGGGACCGCGATATCTGGCTGAAGGCGGGCCGCGAAGGGCTGCTGTGCATCACGCTACCGGTCGAGTACGGCGGTGGCGGCGGCGACTTCGGCCATAGCGCGGTGTACAACGAGGAGTTCAACCGGGCCGGGCTGTCCGGCAACGGCCTGGGCATGCACTCGGACATCATCGCCCCGTACATCGCCCGCTGCGGCAACGAGGAACAGAAGCAACGCTGGCTGCCCGGCGCCTGCTCCGGCGAACTGATCCTGGCCATCGCCATGACCGAACCGGGCACCGGCAGCGACCTCAAGGCGGTGCGCACCAGTGCCGTGCGCGATGGCGACGAGTACGTCATCAACGGCAGCAAGACCTTCATCAGCAACGGCCTGACGGCCGACCTGGTCATCGTGGTCTGCAAGACCGACCCGGACGCCGGCTCCAGGGGCATCAGCCTGATCGCGGTGGAAACCAACCGAGCGGGCTTCCAGCGCGGACGCAAGCTGGACAAGGTCGGCCAGCACGCCCAGGACACCGCCGAGCTGTACTTCGACAACGTCCGCGTCCCCGTCGGCAACCGCCTCGGCGAGGAAGGCAAGGGCTTCGCCTACCTGATGGGCGAGTTGCCGCAGGAGCGCTTCTCCATCGCCGTCTCCGCCGCCGCACGCCTGGAGACCGTGCTCGAACACACCCTGGACTACGTGAAGAGCCGCCAGGCGTTCGGCCAGACCGTCTGGGACTTCCAGAACACCCGCTTCAAGCTGGCCGACATCAAGGCCCAGGCCACCGCCGTGCGCCTGATGATCGACCACTACCTGGGCGAGCACATGCGTCGCCGCCTGACCCTGGAGGAAGCGGCGATCGCCAAGCTGTTCGCCACCGAGACCCTGGGCAAGGCGCTGGACGAGATGGTCCAGCTGCATGGCGGCTACGGCTACATGCTCGAGTACCCGGTGGCCCGCGCCTTCGTCGACATGCGCGTCAACCGTATCTACGGCGGCACCAGCGAAGTCATGCGCGAACTCATCTCGCGCAAGCTCTGATCACACAAGGACAACAACCATGAGCCAGAAAGCATTCGTCGCCGGCGTCGGCATGATCCAGTTCAAGAAACCGGGCACCAGCGACTTCTACGATGTCATGGCCGCCCAGGCGATCCAGCAGGCACTCAGCGATGCCGGCATCGACTACCGCCTGGTGCAACAGGCCTACGCCGGCTACGTCTACGGCGACTCCTGCTGCGGGCAGAAAGCCGTGTACCACGCGGGCATGACCGGCATTCCGGTGCTCAACGTCAACAACAACTGCGCCACCGGCTCCTCCGCCCTGTTCCTCGCCCGCCAGGCGGTACAGAGCGGCGCGGTGGACTGCGCCCTGGCAGTGGGCTTCGAACAGATGAACCCCGGCGCCCTGAAATCCGCCTGGACCGACCGGCCGGCTGCGCTGGAACGCGCCAACTCGATTGTCAGTGAACTGGTAGCCGGCGTCGACGTGCCGAGCAATGCCATCCGCCAGTTCGCCGGCGCCGGCCGTGCGCACATGCAGAAGTACGGCACCAGGCTGGAGACCTTCGCGTCTATTCGCGCCAAGGCCAGCCGCCACGCCGCACGCAACCCGCTGGCGGTGTTCCGCAACGTGGTCACCACCGAGCAGGTGATGAACGACGTGGTGCTCTGGCCCGGCGTGCTGACCCGCCTGATGGCCTGCCCGCCCACCTGCGGCGCCGCCGCGGCCATCGTGGTCTCCGAAGCGTTCGCGAAGAAGCACGGCCTGCGCACCGACGTACTGATCGCCGGCCAGTCCATGGCCACCGACATTCCCGCCTCCTTCGACACCCGCGACATGATCCGGGTGGTCGGCTTCGAGGTCACTCGGCTTGCGGCCCAGCAGGCCTACGAGCAGGCCGGCATCGGCGTGAACGATATCGACGTCATCGAACTGCACGACTGCTTCGCCCAGAACGAACTGCTCACCTATGAAGGCCTCGGCCTGTGCGCCGAGGGCGAAGGCGAGCAGCTGGTGGAAGACGGTGACAACACCTATGGCGGCAAGTGGGTGGTCAACCCGTCCGGCGGCCTGCTCTCCAAGGGCCATCCGCTGGGCGCCACCGGCCTTGCGCAATGCTACGAGCTGACCCACCAGTTGCGCGGCAGCGCCGGTGACCGCCAGGTGGAGAACGCCCGCATCGCGGTGCAGCACAACCTCGGCCTCGGCGGTGCCGGCGTGGTCACCGTGTACCAGAAGAACTGACTTCGGAGCGCCTACCAGATGATCGACAAGAAACACATCGGCAAGGTCCTGCCGTCCTTCAGCGCCACCGCCGAAGCCGGCCAGCTGCGCTTCTTCGCCAGGAGCATCGGCGAAACCAATCCGATCTACCTCGACGAGCAGGCGGCGCGCGACGCCGGGCACCCCGCCCTGCCGCTGCCGCCGACCTTCCTGTTCTCCCTGGCCTTCCAGATGCCGAACCAGGCCTGGCGCGACGAGCTGGGCATCATTTCCTCGCGCATCCTGCATGGCGAAGAATCCTTCACCTACCTGCGCATGGCCTACGCCGGCGACACCCTGCACTACGACGTGCGCATCACCGACATCTACGACAAGAAAGGCGGCGCACTGAGCTTCGTGGTGCGCGAGTCGAAGGTCACCAACCAGCGCGGCGAGCACGTGGCGACCCTGCGCACCACCCTCGTCCACCGCAACGGCTGAACCGGAGACCACCCATGACCCTAGTCCGCTTCGATTCCGTCCAGGTCGGCGACAGCCTGCCGCCGCTGAGCCTGGCACCGATCAACCGCACCACCCTGGCGCTGTTCGCCGGGGCTTCGGGCGATCACAACCCGATCCACATCGACATCGACTACGCGCGCAAGGCCGGCATGGTCGACGTGTTCGCCCACGGCATGCTGTCCATGGCCTATCTGGGCCGGCTGCTGACCCAGTGGGTCGACCAGCGCCAGCTGCGCGGCTTCGGCGTGCGCTTCGCCGGTATCACCCACCTCGGCCACCAGATCACCTGCACCGGCAAGGTGGTGGAGAAGTTCGAGGCCGAAGGCGAGCGTCGCGTGAAGCTGGAAATCCAGACCGCCAACCAGTACGGCGAAACCAAGATCGTCGGCGACGCCATCGTCGCCCTGCAGTGAGGAACAACAACATGGCAAAACTCGACGGCAAGGTGGCCCTGGTCAGTGGCTCCGGACGCGGCATCGGCCAGGCCATCGCGCTGAAGCTGGCCAGCGAAGGCGCGCGCATCGTGATCAACGACCTGGACCTGGAACCGGCGCAGGAAACCGCCGCGATGATCCGCGACCTCGGCGGCCAGGCGGCGATCTGCCATGGCAACGTCAGCGCACCGGACTTCGCCGAGCGTTACATCCGCACCGCGATGGAGCACTTCAAGGCCATCGACATCATCGTCAACAACGCCGGCTACACCTGGGACGACGTGGTGCAGAAGATGAGCGACGAGCAGTGGTACTCCATCCTCGACTGCCACATGACCGCGCCCTTCCGCATCTTCCGTGCGGCCTACCCGATCATCAAGGCGCAGGCCCAGGCCGACGCCGAGGCCGGCCGCGAGGTGTTCCGCAAGGTGGTGAACATCTCCTCGGTGTCTGCCCTCAACGGCAATGCCGGGCAACTCAACTACAGCGGCGCCAAGGCCGGCGTCGCCGGCATGACCCGCGCGCTGGCCCGCGAGTGGGGACGCTTCAAGGTCAACGTCAACGCCGTGGCCTTCGGCTTCATCGAGACCCGCATGACCCGTGCCGATGCCCATGCCGGCGCAACGGTGAGCATCGACGGGCGCGACATTCGCGTGGGGATCAGCCCGGAGGTCGCCAAGTCGTTCGCCCAGCGCAATCCGCTGGGCCGCCCGGGCACGGTCCAGGAGGCGGCCGACGCCGTGTACCTGTTCTGCTCGCCGGAGTCGAACTACATCACCGCGCAAACCGTTGCCGTGGCCGGGAACCTGCAGTAACCGCCGCGTCACGCAAGCCGCGCCCAGTCCACTACAAGAACAAGAACACGGAGTCAGCCATGAAAGCCCGGATCACCCGCTACCTGCCCTGTACCCTGCTGGCCAGCATCCTCGCTGTCGGCATCAGCCCCTCGCTGCACGCCGAGGAATCTGGCGGTAGCCAACCGGCGAGCCCGATCACCGCGCAGAAGAACGCCGCGGTGCTGAAGGTGCTGCCGTTCAGCGACCGCACCGACTACGAGTCGGTCACCCGCGGGCTCATCGCGCCCTACAAGGGCCAGGTGAAGAACGCGGCAGGCAAGGTGATCTGGGATTCTCAGGCCCACGACTTCCTCGACAAGGACCAGGCCCCGGAGACGGTCAATCCGAGCCTCTGGCGCACCGCCCAGTTGAACAACCATGCCGGCCTGTTCGAGGTCGCCGAAGGCATCTACCAGTTGCGCGGGATGGACGTGTCCAACATGACCATCGTCGAGGGCAAGGATGGGCTTTTCGTCATCGATCCGCTGACCTACGCGGAAACCGCACGCAATGCGCTGGACCTCTACTACCAGCACCGCCCCAGGAAGCCCATCATCGGTGTCGGCTTCAGCCATAGCCATGGCGACCACTTCGGGGGCGTGCGCGGCATCGTCGACGAAGCCGACGTGAAGAGTGGCAAGGTGAAGATCTTCGCGCCTTCGGGTTTCATGGAGCACGCCATCAGCGAGAATATTTTCGCCGGCAACGCCATGAGCCGTCGCTCGCAGTACCAGTTCGGCACCTTCCTGCCCCGAGGCGAACAAGGCCAGGTCGACGTCGGCATGGGCAAGGCGCTGCCCTCGGGCGGCACCTTCACCCTGATCGCACCGACCGACCTGATCCGGAAAGAGTACGAAACCCACACCGTCGGCGGCATCGAGATCGAGTTCCAGCTCACCCCCGGCACCGAAGCGCCGGCGGAAATGAACTTCTACTTCCCGCAACACCGCGCGCTGTGCATGTCCGAGAACAGCACGCAGATGATGCACAACATCCTCACCCCGCGTGGCGCGCTGGTGCGCGACGCCAAGGCCTGGTCGCACTACCTGGATGCGAGCCTGGAGCGCTATGGCGACAAGACCGACGTGATGTTCGTGTCGCACAACTGGCCGACCTGGGGCGGCGAACGCATCCGTACGCTGCTGGCTGACCAGCGCGACATGTACGCCTTCCTCAACGATCGCACCGTCCACCTGATGAACCAGGGCCTGACCTCCACCGAAATCGCGCAGAAGATGGACAAGCTGCCCGGCGACCTGGAGAAGAAGTGGTACACCCGCGGTTACTACGGCTCGCTCAGCCACAACTCCCGTGCCGTCTACCAACGCTACCTGGGTTTCTATGACGGCAACCCGGCGAACCTCGACCCGCTGACACCGGTGGATGCAGGCACTCGCTACGTCGAAGCGATGGGCGGCGCCGATGCCGTCATCAAGCTGATCCGCGCCGCCATCGACAAGGGCGACTACCGCTGGGCCGCAACCCTGGGCAACCACCTGGTCTTCGCCCAGCCGCAGAACGAAGAAGCGAAGCAGCTGCAGGCCGATGCCCTGGAGCAGTTGGGCTACCAGTCCGAGAACGCGCTGTGGCGCAACATCTATCTGACCGGCGCCATGGAGCTGCGCCATGGCGTTCCGGTCTATGACGCCGGCGCCACCAAGGCCGACGTGGTCAAGAGCATGGAGCCCGGCCAGTTCTTCGACTTCCTGGCGATCCGCCTGGATTCGGAAAAGGCCCAGGGCCACGACATGGTGATGAACTGGGTATTCACCGATCTGGCCAGGGACTATGCCGTGACGCTGCGCAACGGCGTGCTCACCCATCGCGATAACGAGAAGAACGCCAGCCCCACGGTGACCATCACCCTGGCCAAGGCCACGCTGGATCAGATCAGCCTGCGCAAGCTGGACTTCCCCACCGCCATCAGGCAGGGCGACATCAAGCTGGACGGCGACGGCAAGGCCCTGGGCGTATTCCTGGGGATGATCGACAGCCCCACCCCCCAGTTCAACATCGTCACGCCCTGACGCGCGCCCCTTCGACACAGGACACAAGGCATGAAGCAACTTACCCCCATGGATGCACAGTTCTTCTACTCCGATGCCCCCCATCAGCCGATGGTCATCGGCGGCCTGTGGATCTGCGACCAGAACTCCGCACCCAATGGTCTGGTCCGGCACAAGGACATCATTCGCTACATCAACAGCCGCCTGAGCAGCACCTCGCTGTTCCGCCGGCGCCTGCAACACGCGCCACTGCGGCTCGACGACCCCTACTGGCTGGAAGACAAGAACTTCGACCTGGAGTACCACATCCGCCATGTCGGCCTGCCGCAACCGGGCGACTGGCGGCAACTGTGCATCTTCACCGCCCGGGCGATGTCGAGGACCCTGGACATGGAGCGCGCGCCCTGGGAAATCACCATCATCGAAGGCCTGAACAACGTCGAGGGCGTGCCACCGGGCAGCTTCGCCCTGCTGCTGCGCCTGCACCACGCCTATGTCGACGGCAAGTCGGGGGTGGAGATCACCACCCTGCTGATGGACGACCAGATCGACTTCGACGAGAACACCTACCGCCTCCCCCTCAGCGACCGCATGCCCACCCGCACCCAGATGTGGGCCAAGACCATGCCGCGCCTGCTCGGCCAGTCCCTGCGCAGCGCCAGGGCCAGCCTGAGCATCGCGCGCAAGAGCCTGCAACTGGCGGCCCAATTGCGCGGCGATGCCAGTCCGGACCAGAGTCGCGTGCCCACCACGCTGTTCAACGCGCAGATTTCCCCGCACCGCAGCTACGGTGCCACCCAATGGCCGATCGCCGACCTCAAGCAGATCCGCCGCTGCGCCGAGGGCGCCACCCTCAATGACGTGATCATCGCCATCATCGCCGGGGGCCTGCGGCGCTACCTGTTGCGGCGCGAGGCGCTGCCGGTGGAGCAATCGCTGGTCGCCCTGTGCCCGGTAGCGATGCGTCCGGAAAGCGCCCGGCGCGACATGGGCAACCTGATCTCCATGATGCTGATCGGCATGGGGACCGACATGGCCGATCCGCAACTGCGCCTGCAGGCCATCACCGAGCGCACCCAGCGCGGCGCACCGCTGGCCAAGGAGGTGATGCACGAGCTGATCACCTCCGTGGGCGAAGCACTGCCCGCGCCGATGCGCATGCTCGGCGGCTGGCTGCAGAACCAGGTCCGCTACGTGAGCCGCTTCCACCTGCAGAACACCCTGATCACCAACGTGCCCGGCCCAACCAACGGCGCGGAGAAGAAGTACTTCGCCGGTGCCGAGATCCTCGCCACCTACCCCATAGTGCCGGTGTTCGACGGCATGGGTCTGAGCCATGGCATCACCAGCCTGTACGGCAACGTCATCCTCGGCGTACTGGCCGACCGGCAGATGCTGCCGGACATGGATGTGTACATGGCGAGCCTGCAGGAATCGACCGAGGAGTACCTGGCCCTGGCGCACCGGCGCGAAACCGAGGTAGCCAGCGAGCCGGCCAGGCGCCCTGCCGCCTCTCGCAGGCGCCCGGCTGCACAATCGTCCGAGCCGAGCGTCGAGTAATACCGGGGTGGCGCGTGAAAGGCAGGGAGGCCTCGCGCGCCGCCGTCAACCATCAGCGAACAGGGAGAGTCCCGATGTTCAGGCAGAAGTCAGCGGTGCGGCAATTGAGCGACAAGATGGACCACGCCCACAGCTACCAGGAATGGGCGGAGCACGCCGCCGCCCTCGACCACGCGACCGGCATGGACGACTGGCGCGGCAACGAAGTCTCCGGCGACTACGACTACCGCACGGTACGGCAACGCATGGAGCGCCTGCGCGGCATGCGCAATGCCGGTGCCTACGCCAATCTGATGTTCGTCCTCAACGAGGGTATCCACGGCAACCTCGCCGGCATGGGCAAAGCCGTGCTCTATGGCCGCGCCAACCTGGGCACCAAGCACCTGATCCACCAGTACATCGAGGAAGTCTGCCTGGCGCTGCAGGCCATCGACGGCCTCGACGAGAGCATCATCGCGCTGGACGAGCGCAAGGACTTCTTCCTCCGCGCCAGCCAGTGCTTCGGTCGTTCCGCTCTGATGCTCAGCGGCGGCGCGGTACTGGGTTACTTCCATGCCGGCGTGCTCAAGGCACTGTTCGAAGAAGGCATGCTGCCGAGCATCATCTCCGGTTCCAGTGCCGGCTCGATCCTGGCCTCCATCGCCTGCACCCACGCCAACTCGGACATGCTCGACAAGCTGCAGCCGGAACTGCTGCTGATGCAACCACAGGGCGACGCGCGCAAGCGCCGCCGAAGGACGCGCCCCGCCCTGGAGGCCGGCGACCTGGCCAGCTACCTGGAGCGCCTGATTCCCGACCTGACCTTCGCCGAAGCCTACAAGGTCAGCGGCCGCCACCTGAACATCACCGTCACGGGACTCGAGCCACGCCAGGCGCCGCGCCTGCTCAACGCCATCACCGCGCCAACGGTGCTGGTGCGCTCGGCGGTCATGGCCTCCTGCGCCATTGCCGGCATCTATCCCCCCGTGACCTTGCAGGCGAAGAACGCTGCGGGCCTCCAGGTGCCCTACCTGCCGGAGCAACAGTGGATCGACGGCTCCTTCCTCGACGATCTGCCCGCCAAGCGCCTGGGCCGCCTGTACGGGGTGAACCACTTCATCTCCAGCATGGCCAATCCCGCCGCGCTGCTCTTCACGCCCAACCCGAACGCCCAGCCGAACCTGTTGCAGAGTGCATTCAACCAGCAGATACGCCTCAGCAAAGGCGTCGCCACCCACCTGCTGCGACTGGGCCGCGACCACCTGCGCATCCGCAATCCCACCCTCGCCCGCTGGCAGCACCTGAGCTACAGCGTGCTGGTGCAGGACTACATCGCCGACATCAACATCTTCCTCGGCAAACGCTGGCACAACCCGCTCAAGCTGCTGGCGCCGATGCCGCTGGCCGAGCTGCGGCAACTGCTGCGCGAAGGCGAACAGGCGACCTGGGAACGCATGGAGATGGTGCGCAACTGCACCGCCATCAGCCGCACCCTCGACGGCATTCTACGCGCCCGGCACTGGTCGGCCTGACGGCCTGCGCCGCACAACGTTGGCACCTTCACCGCCTTGTGCCGGTCTCAAGCTTCGCAGACCGGCGTTTCCCTGGCGGCCGGATAACCCCCGCCCCGGAATGAAGCCACGCCCCTCGAACAGGAGTTTCGCCATGAGTGATTACATCGCCCCGCTGCGCGACATGCAGTTCGTCCTGCGTGAGCTGCAACTGCTCGACACACTGAATCAGCTGCCGAATCAGCAGGACATGAATGCCGAACTGGTCGACGCCATCCTCAACGAGGCCGCCCGTTTCGCCCAGGGCGTGCTGGCGCCGCTGAACGTCATCGGCGACCGCCAGGGCGCGAAGTGGCAGGACGGCGACGTACGCACCGCCGACGGCTGGCGCGAAGCCTATGGGAAGTTCGCCGACAACGGCTGGAACGCCCTCTCCTGCCCGGCCGATTTCGGTGGCCAAGGGGCGCCGCGCCTGCTCTCGGCGCTGGTGGAGGAAATGTGGAACGCCGCCAACGTCGCCTTCGGCCTGTGCCCCATGCTCACCCGTGGCGCCATCGAGGCCATCGAGCTGCGCGGCTCGGAGGAGCTGAAGCAGACCTGGCTGCCGAAACTGGTGAGCGGCGAATGGACCGGCACCATGAACCTCACCGAGCCCCAGGCCGGATCGGATCTCGCCGCCGTGCGTACGCGCGCGGAGCCGCAGGCGGACGGCAGCTACCGGGTATTCGGGCAGAAGATCTTCATCACCTACGGTGAACACGACCTCACCGACAACATCGTCCACCTGGTGCTGGCCCGCGTGCCGGGGGCGCCGGATGGCGTGAAAGGCATTTCGCTGTTCGTGGTGCCCAAGGTGCTGCTGAACACCGACGGCAGCCTGGGCGAGCGCAACGACGTGCGTTGCGTCTCCATCGAGCACAAGCTCGGTATCCACGGCAGCCCGACCGCCGTGCTGGCCTTCGGCGACCAGGGCGGCGCCAGCGGCTGGCTGGTGGGCGAAGAGAATCGCGGCCTGGAGTACATGTTCATCATGATGAACGCGGCTCGATTCTCCGTCGGCATCGAAGGCATCGGCCTGGCCGAACGGGCTTATCAGCGCGCGGTGGCCTATGCCCGGCTGCGAATCCAGGGCACGGAGATTGGCGTACCGGGCCGTGAGAAGGCCGCGATCATCCGCCACCCCGATGTGCGCCGCCTGCTCATGTCCATGCGCTCCCGGGTGGAAGCCATGCGCGCGCTGGCCTGCGAAGTGGCGCTGGCAACCGACCTGGCCCACAGCCACCCGAGCGAGGCGGTACGCCGCGAACGGCAAGCCTTCGTCGAGCTGATGATCCCGGTGATCAAGGGCTGGTGCACGGAGAACGCGGTGGACATCGCCTCCCTCGGCGTGCAGGTCCATGGCGGCATGGGCTTCATCGAGGAAACCGGCGCCGCGCAGCACCTGCGCGACGCGCGGATCACGCCGATCTACGAGGGCACCACGGGCATCCAGGCGCTCGACCTGATCGGTCGCAAGATTGCCCGCGACAGGGGTGCGGCGGCATTCGCCCTGATCGCCCGCCTTCGCGAGGCGCGACTGGCGCTGCCGGACGACGACCCGCAACTGGCCGCTATTCGCCATCGCCTGTTCTCGGCGATCAACGCCCTGGATGACGCGGTGAACTACGTGGTGAACCACTACGACGATCAGGCGCGCCAGGTGGCACTGGGCTCGGTGCCGCTGCTGGAACTGTTCGGCATCGTCACCGGCGGCTGGCAGCTGGCGCGCTCCGCCCAGGTGGCCCGCGAGCGCCTGAGCGGCAACGACGGCGACGCCGCGTTCTACCGGGCCAAACTGTGCACCGCACAGTTCTACGCCGGGCATTTCCTCACCCGCGCACCGGGCCTCGCGCAGGCCATTGTCGAGGGAGGTGACGCTGCCCTGGCGATGGAGGACTTCGCCTTCTGAGTAGGAATGGCCGCCCGTCCGAAGTCTCGGCGGGCGGCCGAGAATCGTAACGCAAACTTTACACCCCCCGACGATCCTGTCGCCCATGGCCACGACAGGCCGTGCGCCAGGCGTGTGCACACTTGGCTATTGCGCGGGGCGCCGTTATGCAGGAATGCTCGTTGACAGGGTCTCGCCGCTTCAGTGAGATGGCCTTTCGTTCAGGCAAATGGCATTGCTGGCCGACTGTGTGCGTTGTGTCCTGCAATGCCGCGATGACGAAACTTTGGCGATCCCGACTCGCTTACGAAAGTTTTCTCGTTTCATCGACACAGGAGATGCCGGCGATGTTGAACCAGGCACCCCGGAACACCCAGGACGTCGAATTCGACGAGCAATTCCTCCTCGCCTTCGAGATCCAGGTCCTGCAGAAGGCCCTGCCGGCCTTCGAAGAGGCCTCGCGCTTCGCCCGCGACCGAGGCCTGCGCTGTAGCGTGGAACTGATCACCAACGCTGACGGCCATCCCGAACTCAGCCTTAGCGCCACCCAGCGCGATGACCTGCCGGACAGTTGCTATCGCCTGATTGCCGATCCGGCCGCCCAGGGCATAGTCCACGAGGAGTTCACCGCGGTGAACCGCCGCACGCGCCGCCAGGGCGCGCGCCTGGCGACGCTGACCTCGCGCTCGCTGGAGCTGCAACTGGAAGCCTTCTTCATGCATGCCTTTGGCATGCGGCTGGACTACAACGTGTTGCGCCTGGACTACTCTTACGAGCATGTTTCTGGGCTTTAGGTCTTTTCCGACGCCGCCGGTCGTCGGTTCGGCCGGTGGCGGAACGAGCGTTCCGTCGGACAGTTCCTGCAAAGGATGATTTATGGCAACGATGAACGCGTCGAAGTCGTTATTATTCGCGCCCTGTGCGCCACCTCGTGCGTGTTTCCTCGTTGTCGCTTCGCCATGAATGAATTCCTCGTGCATTTTCAGGACGGTCACTGCCTGGGCAAGACTGTGCTGCGCTCGTTTTCCCGTCAGATGACCCTCTCCGAGGCGCGCGTGCGCCTGCAGGCCTGCTACCCGCTGCGCGTTCCGCACCTGCTGAACATCCTGCACCTGACACCGATGCTGCCCGGCCGCTGAGCCGCCCCCCCTTGGCGTTTTCCCAAGCCACTGTGCCTGCCCCCATGCACCGATAGTGGCTGGCGTCGTGCGTCCCGACTTCGAGGAAATCCCCATGGCCGACCGGCAGCGCCGCCCCGATGAGTCGCGGCGGCTCACCACCGGCTACCTCGACGCGCGCGCCGGCATCGCCTGAGATTCGCCCAGTCCGGCGAGGGCTTGCCGCGCCGCTTCGCCGGCCTGCTCCAGCACCTGGTGCTTCCAGCCATCCTCGTCGACGTAGAAGGCATCGCGCAGCTGGCGATGGATACGCCGGGCCTTGTCCGCCGGCACGCCGGGATTGTTGGCCAGCCACTGGTCCGCACGCAGCGCCTTGAGGACCTTGAGCCCCGGCAGCGTGCCGTACTCCAGGGCGATGGCGGTCAGCTCGGCCTGCGGGCATTCGCTGGCGGCGGCCAGGATCATCTGCCCCTGCAACTGCACCGACACCGATCCCCCTTCGTGCGCCGAAGTCACCTCATCGCCCCACCAGCGGCGCGTGCGCGCCAGGGTCTGCGGATCGTTGCCGCCAACATAGATGCGCTCGCCGTGGCCCTTGGGACCCAGGCCGGTGTGCACGTCGATCCAGCCCAGTCGGGTGCAGTCGCGGGCGTGCTGGCGCAGCACCTGGCGCACGGCCTGGTTGCTCCAGGTCGGCTGCGCGCCGATATAGAACAGGCCGTTGGGATGGCTGTCCTGGCCGCTGGAAATGGCCGCCTGCAATCGCTTGCGGCCATGGTGCATGGCGTAGCGCAGCAGACGCAGGTGACTGGCGAAGGACGGCCAGCGGCGCGGTATCAGGATCGGGTCCAGTGTTGCGTAGGCCTGGTTGTGCTGGCGCGGCTGGGAGAAGTCGATGAAGTTGCGATTCAGGTCGACGTTCTCATGGGTCCAGCGTCGCCACCATGAAAAACCGTAGGGGTTGGCCGCATGCAGGTAGAGCACCGCGCAATCGGCCTTGGCGCAGAGTTCCAGCCAGTCGGGGTCGTTGAGCAGCGCAACCTGCACTGCCGAGCCGCAGAAGCCCTCCACACCGTGGCAGCCACTGCTGATGATCAGCAGGTTCTGCGCGTCGGCGCGGCCGCTGCGCGCTACGTCCAGCGCCAGGGGCTCACCGTCGCGGCCAGTCAGCGGATGGCGGTGGGATTCGACGACCAGGCCGGCGGAGAGGCAGGCGGCGAGGAACTTGCCACGCGCTTCGGCGTAGCTCTGGGAAAAACAGGCAGACGGGGTCATCACCACTCCGGATGATTGGATACGAGTCAGGACTTTGAACGGGATCAGGCGTGGCCGACGGCACCGGGGAGCGGCGCTTCGCTGTGCTCGCCCTGCAGCGACTGGCGGGTACGCTCGGGAGCGATGATCCGGCAGCCGAGGATGGCGCAGACCACGGTGAGCACGCCGAACAGGCCGAGCGCCGTCTCAAAGCCATGGGCTATGTCGCCACCGCGCAGCTCGACCAGTTGCCCGACTATCCAGGGCGCGAGCATGCCGGCGCTGGTCATGCCGCCAATGTGAATGGCCAGCATCGAACCGCGCTGTGCGCTCGGCGCGATATAGGCGACCAGGGTGTTGCAGAAGGTCGGCAGGACATTCACCAGGATCGCGCCCAGTGCGTAGAGCACCAGGATCGCCAGGCGATCGCCGTGCAGCAGCGTCAGCGCGCAGAACGCCACGCCGGCAACCGCCGCGAAGAGCATCGGCGGCAGTACCATGGCGCGCTGCACCGAGGCGCCGCGTTTCATTGCCCGTTGCGACAGTGTGGAGAGCAGCAGGTTGGCGAGGATCACCCCGACCGTCACCACCATGACTGTGTAGCCCGACTGCATCGGCGTCATGCCCTGGCCCTTCTGCAGGTACACCGGCACCCAGCTGTACACCAGCGCGGTGGGCAGGTAGCTGAGGAAGCCCATCAGGGTGATCCAGAGGAAACTGCGGTTGAGCAGCAGGCGGCTGTACGGCAGGCGCAGCGACGAACCCGGCCCCTCCTCCTCGGTCTGCTGCCCTTCACGGCCGAAGACCAGCCAGACGACCAGCCAGACCAGCCCGAGCAACGCCAGCAGGAAGTACGCGGTACGCCAGCCGAAGTGCTGGATCGCCAGCGGCAGGCTCAGCGCGCCCAGCACCGCGCCGAGCATGATGGACACCTGGATCAGCGCCGAGGGCAGCACGCGTTCTTTCGGGCCGAACCACTTGAAGCAGGCGTGCTGGGTGACTGCCGTGCCCGGCCCGGTGCCGGCACCCAGCAACAGGCGCCCGGCGACCAGCGCGGCGAAGCCGCTGGACAGCGCCACCAGCAGTTGCGAGGCCATCCATACCACCGACATGCCAGCGAGAATCCAGCGCGTCGGGAAGCGGTTGGCGAGGAAGCCCACCAGCACGCCGGAGATGGAATAGAGGAAGAAGAACGCACTGCCGATGAAGCCGAACTCGGTTGGCGAAAGCTTCAGCTCGTCGATGATCTGCGCGCCGGCGAAGGCGAAGATGGTCTTGTCCAGGACGCTGATGACCATCACCAGCATCAGCAGGATGAGGACTACGGTGCGCTGTTTCATGCCTGCTCCCCACTCGACAGCGAAGTCTCCACCAGCGCCACCCAGAGCGCCGCGCCGAAGGGAATGGCACCGTCGTTGAAGTCGTAGCCGGGGTTGTGGACCATGCAGCCGCTGGGGCCGCTGTTGCCATTGCCCAGGGCGATGTAGCAGCCGGGACGACGCTCGAGCATCCAGGCGAAATCCTCGCTGCCGAGGAAGCCCGAAGGGACCTCGGACAACAGGCGCTGCGGACCGACCAGTTCGGTCAGTACCTGGCGTGCGAGTCGGGTTTCTTCCGGCGTGTTGACCAGCACCGGCACCAGCTCCTCGTACTCGTACTGCAGCTCCATGCCATGCACGGCGGCGACGCCACGGGTGATCTCGCCGATGCGCCGCTTGAGCAGCTCGCGCACTTCCGGTTTGGTGGCGCGCACACTCAGGCGCAGGTCGGCATGGTCGGGAATGACGTTGGCCGCCTCCCCCGCCTTGAGCATGCCCACGGTCACCACGGCCACCTCGGTGGACGGCACGTTGCGCGCGACGATGCTCTGCAGCGCCAGCACCAGCTCCGCGGCGGCGACTACCGGGTCCTTGGTCAGGTGCGGCATGGCACCGTGTCCGCCGACGCCGGTCAGGCGGATCGACACGCGGTCCGAGGATGCCGTCAGCGCGCCTTCGCGGGTCAGGAAGCAGCCCACCGGCAGGCCCGGCGCATTGTGCAGCGCGTACACCGCATCGCACGGGAAGCGCTCGAACAGGCCGTCGTCCATCATCGCCACGGCGCCGCCGAGGGTTTCCTCGGCAGGCTGGAAGATCAGGTTGAGCGTGCCGTCGAAGTGGCGCTGCTCGGCCAGGTCGCGGGCAGCGCAGAGCAGGATCGCGGTGTGGCCGTCGTGCCCGCAGGCGTGCATACGGCCCGCGTGCTGGCTGGCATAAGGAACACCGCTGGCCTCGTCGATGGGCAACGCGTCCATGTCGGCGCGGATGCCGATGCTGCGCGCGCTGTTGCCCTGGCGCAGCACCCCGACCACGCCGGTGCCGCCGACGCCCTCATGGACTTCATAGCCCCACTCGCGCAGGTAGCCGGCAACGATGGCGGCGGTGCGCGCCTCCTCGAAGCCCAGTTCGGGATGCTGGTGAAGGTCCCGGCGAATCCGCGCGAAATCCTCGGTGCTTGCCGCAAGCCTTTCTATCGTGGGGTGCTGACTCATGCCGCATCCTGCTCATTGTTCTGATGTGGCCGGCAGGATGCCCCACGCGCGCGGCGCTGAATAATGACCTTCGCGCATGCTTATCAAGGCTGGTTATCGACGGCCGCTCTCGAGCCAGGATCAGTCGGCCTTGCGCAGGTGCGGGCCCTTGAAGGCGTAGACCAGCTCGTCCACCAGGGTCTGCGCCTCGCGGGTCATCAGCTCCGGCGGGCGGCAGACCAGCGAGATGTCGGTGCCCGGCACGGTCTCGGCAATGTCCAGGGCCTCCAGGGTGCCCGAGACCACCGGCAGGTCGAACACCCGCCGCGACCAGAAGCTCACCGCATCGGTGTTGGCCGCCAGCTCCGCGTAGAGCACCACCGAGGCACACTCGATGACGCGCTCCGGGTGGCGCACCTGGTACTGCTCGAACATCTGCCCGGCGAGGGAGACGTCCAGCGAGTCGGGCACCAGCCATTCCTCGTCGAGCAGCTCGTGCAGCGAGCGCGCATTGCGCAACGGATGGCCCTTGCGCACCGCCAGCGTGGTGGGCTGGGCGTAGAGCTCCTGCCAGTGGAATCCGTCGATGTTGCGCGAGGACGGTTGCGAGGTCAGCACCAGGTCCAGCTGGCCTTCGCGCAGGCCTTCGAGCAGCTTGGCCGGGCGCAGTTCGCTGATCTGCAATTGCACCTTGGGGTAGCGCTTGCGGTAACGCAGCAGGCAAGTCGCGAACTGCTGGCTGGGCGTCACCGGTGACACGCCGATGGCCACACGGCCATCCATCGCGCCCTTGAGCGTTTCGATCTCGTCTCGCGCGCGGCGCACTTCTTCCACCACCAGTCGAGCACGGCGTACCAGGCGCTCACCGTATTCGGTGGCGGTGATGCCACGGTTGGAACGCACCAGCAGCGGCACGCCCAGCTCGGCCTCCAGCTCCTTGATGCTCTTGGACAGGGCGGGCTGGGAGATATGCAGCAGGCGCGAAGCTTCCTGGATGCTGCCGCTCTCGCAGATGGCGACGATGGCGCGGAGTTGATGCAACTTCATGGCTAGGACGACGGCTCGGGGATCGGTAACAGGTCCGAACATAAAGCAAAAACGAGGCCGGCGTGAGTAACGGTTGGTAAACGGAGGCGGACCGGCGGGTCGCGCCTACAGGACTCTGTAGGCGCGAGCCTGCTCGCGAACGGATTCCCCGACGCCTCTGGTGCTGGGCGGTTCGCGAGCAAGCTCGCTCCTACCCAGAGCAGTCAGCCCTCGAGACAGGTCCAGGAAAAAGCGACTCGGAGGCCGCCGAAACAAACCAGAAGCGTCACGCCAGGGGCTTTATTTTGTAGGAGCGAGC
>NZ_JYOA01000001.1:278634-279136 GCF_000955805.1 Pseudomonas sp. 21
CGCGAACGGATTCCCCGACGCCCCTGGTGCTGGGCGGTTCGCGAGCAAGCTCGCTCCTACCCAGAGCAGTCAGCCCTTGAGACAGGTCCAGGAAAAAACAACTCGAAGGCCGCCGAAACAAACCAGAAGCATCACGCCAAGGGCTTTATTTTGTAGGAGCGAGCTTGCTCGCGAACAGATTCCCCGACGGCTCTGGTGCTGGGCGGTTCNNGAGCAAGCTCGCTCCTACCCAGAGCAGCCAGCCCTTGAGACAGGTCCAGAAAAAAACGACTCGAAGGCCGCCGAAACAAACCAGAAGCGTCACGCCACGGGCTCTATTTTGTAGGAGCGAGCTTNNNCGCGAACGGATTCCCCGACGCCACTGGTGCTGGGCGGTTCGCGAGCAAGCTCGCTCCTACCCAGAGCAGCCAGCCCTTGAGACATGTCCAGGAAAAAGCGACTCAGAGGCCGCCGAAACAAACCAGAAGCATCACGCCAGGGGCTTTATTTTGTAGGAGCGAGC
>NZ_JYOA01000001.1:279141-279304 GCF_000955805.1 Pseudomonas sp. 21
CGCGAACGGATTCCCCGACGGCTCTGGTGCTGGGCGGTTCNCGAGCAAGCTCGCTCCTACCTAGAGCAGCCAGCCCTTGAGACAGGTCCAGGAAAAAAGACTCGAGGGCCGCCGAAACAAACCAGAAGCATCACGCCAGGGGCTTTATTTTGTAGGAGCGAGC
>NZ_JYOA01000001.1:279311-285225 GCF_000955805.1 Pseudomonas sp. 21
CGAACGGATTCCCCGACGCCTCTGGTGCTGGGCGGTTCGCGAGCAAGCTCGCTCCTACGAACAGCAACCGCCCTTGAGTCAGATGCAGTTCGCAGGGCGCATAAACGCGCCAGCGTTATCCGCCATTGGGAAGCGGCGGGTAACCTGCTCCAGGTTATTCGCCCTACGCTCCTGTCCGGGATGATGGCGAACAAAAAAAAGCGGCCCGAAGGCCGCTGAGTCAACACAAGGAGCGCCGGTGAGCGCCGGTAAAGCCCGCCTTAGCGGATGCCCGTGGCGCGCAAGGCGTTGGGGGTGAAGTCGTTGCTGCTGGACTTCACCGCGAAGTCGTAGCTGCTCTTCTCCTCGTTGCGCAGGCCGGACACCGTATAGCGACCCGACAGCACGTCGTAGTGGGTCTCCGCCGTCAGCCAGGTGAACTGCTGGTCGTAGAACGGCCGTGCATGCCCCTCGGACACGCGCCAGAGGCTGCCACGGCCGTCGTAGGCGTCGGCTTCGGCGATCTGCCAGCTGTCCTCGTCGATATACAGGTCACGCTTGCTGTAGATATGGCGCTGGCCTGGCTTCAGGGTCGCCACCACGTGCCACACCCGGTGCAGTTCGTAGCGGGTGTGGTCCGGATTCAGGTGGCCGGGCTTGACGATGTCGTCGTACTTCAGCGAAGGCGAGTCGAGCGCGAAGCTGTTGTAGGGGATGTACAGTTCCTTCTTGCCCACCAGCTTCCAGTCGTAGCGATCCGGTGCGCCGTTGAACATGTCGAAGTCGTCGTAGGTACGCATGCCTTCTGCGCCGGGGCTGTCGTAGCCCACCTGCGGGGCGCGGCGCACGCGGCGCTGGCCGGCGTTGTACATCCACGCCATGCGCGGTTCCTTGACCTGGTCGATGGTCTCCAGCACCAGCATCACGCTGCCCGCGCGGCGCGGTGGCGAAAGGATTTCCTGGCGGAAGTAGTAGAGGATGTTGTCCATCTTCGCCGGGTCGTAATCCTTGAGCCCGAACGGGAAGGCAAACTGCTCCTTCATGTAGCTGATGGTGTAGGCGCCGTTGGTCTGCGGGTTCATCTGCGCGGTGGTGCGCAGCATCGCGTTGCCACGGTAACGGGTGACATGGTTCCAGATCACTTCCAGGCCGTTCTGCGGGATCGGGAACGGAATGGTCATGCTGAAGTTGGTCAGCCCGTTGCCACCCTCGGCCAGCGAAGTCGCGGTGGCATTCTTCTTCGCCGCGTCGATCACCACCTGCGGGTAGCTGGCGCTGCGGTGGCTGGGGTAGACCGGGATGCGGTAGGTCTCGGGGAAGCGCTGGAACATCGCCAGTTGCCCCGGCGTCAGCTTGTCCTGGTACTGGCTGGCGTTCTGCGCGGTGATGGTGAACAGCGGCTTGTCCGCGGCATAGGGGTCGGCGAGGAAGCCGCCAGCGTCGGCCTTGCCGGCGTCCAGTGCCAGGCCACCGGTCCAGGCCGGGATGCTGCCGTCGGCGTTGCCCGCCTTCTCGGCGCCAATCGGGGTGAGCTCATTGCCCAGGCGCGCGGCCTGGTCGGCGCCAACCGCGGCCATGACCTGCCCGGCGAGCAGGCTCAGGGTCAGGCAGCCGGCCTGCAACCATTGCTTGTTGTTCATGTATTTACCTCTGGCTCTAGGACTGGAGCAGGCGGGCATCAGAAGCTGACGCCCAGGCTGACGGCGAGGAAATCGCGGTCGGTGTTGACGTTGTAATCACCGCCGAAGTAGTCGGTGTAACTGATGCTGGCGGTGTAGCGGCTCAGGTATTCGGCATCCACGCCGACGCTGACCGACTTGTCGCCCTCGTTGAAGGTCGGGCCGTAGCCCTGCACGTCGTGGGAGAACGCCAGGTTCGGACGCAGCGAGACGCCGCCGATCAGGTCGTTGTATTCCAGGCCCGCGCGCACGCGGTAACCCCAGGAGTTCTGGGTATAGAAGCCCTTGTCATCGCACTGGTCGGGGTTGGCGGTGTTCACCACCTTCTGGCAGATCGCGTTGCCCGACAGCCCCAGCAGCGTCGAAGTGCCGGCGCTGGCCAGTTCGCCGTTGCCGTACACGCTGCTGCGACCGAAGCGCAGATCCGAACCATCGGTGGAGCCCAGGTCACCGATATGGCCGAAGCCGATCTCGCCGACCAGGGTCAGGCGTTCGGCGGCGATCACCGGGATCTGGTCGAAGGTGTTGGTGAAGGTCATCTGCGCCTGGGTGTAGGGCATGCGCTTGTAACCCTGGATGAGCGAGCCGTAGCTCGAATCCGCCCAGCCGCTGGAGAAGATCGGCAGGCCGCCATTGACCAGCGGGCTGGTCGCGGCGGAACCGAGGGTGGCGGCGCCGGAAACGTCGCTGGAGTTGATGCCCAGCGGCATGTTCGGCCGGTAGCTGATCTCGCCCTGCACCGCGGTGCTGCCCCAGGTGGTGTTGAAGCCCAGGCCGTAGAGGCGGATGTCCTCGGGGTAGTCCAGGTACCAGCTGGCGGTACTGCGCCCGCCCTGCCCGATCAGGCCACCCACCGGATCGGCCAGCGCGCCCTTGCCCACCACCCAGTTACTGGTCGGCGTGCGGCTGTGGTAGTTCATCGCATAGGCGGAGAACTCGGTGTCGTTGACCATCCAGCGCAGCGCCACGCCGAACTGGCCGCCATCGCGGGCGTCATGGTCGCGTGTGCGCGGCACGTAGCCGTAGCCGCCCTTGATGCCGGTGCCGTCGATGTCACGGTCGAAGTCGCTGCCGTTCACCGCCATGTTGATGTCGCAGCCCTTGGCCGCCACGTCGCTGCCGAAGAAGGTGCCGCAGTTGTCCGGCACGGTCTTCTCCCACTCCAGCTGGTAGAAGGCTTCCATGGACAGCGTGTCGGTGAGCCCCTGGTTGAAATACAGCATGCTCACCGGGATCAGCGCTTCCTTCACCTCGGAACCAGGGCGGCGCAGCGCGGCGACGTCCGCCGGGTTGATCGAGTTGATGCCGTTCTGGATGAAGGTGCTCTCGCCCCAGCTCACCACCTGGCGGCCCACGCGTACGGTGCCCGGCAAGTCGTGCAGTTCATAGTTGTGGTAGAGGAAGGCGTCGAGCAGCTCGGCGCCGGAGGACTGGGCAGCGGTATCGCGGCCGCTGTCGTCGATGTCGTAGAGCGGACGGTGCTCGTCCTTCAGTTCGAAGTCGTACCAGTACTTGCCACGCAGGAACAGGCCGCTGTCGCCGTATTTCAGCTCCAGGTCGTGCAGGCCCTTGAAGATCTTGGAGAAGGTCTCGCCCTTCTTGAAGTTCAGGCGACCGTCATCGGAGGTCTGGCTGGACGCCGTGCCACCGTTGCGGGTGCCAATGAACTGCTTGTCCGGGCTGTCCATTGCCCAGCTCGCGCCGATGGACAGGGTCGAGTCGAAGCGACCCTCGATTTCCCCCACGTTGAAGCTCACTGCCTGAGCCGAAGATGCCCCGCCAAGGGCCATGCTGGTAGCCAGCGCCAGCGCATGCGGCTTGAAGCCTGCGGCGCCGGTTATTGTTCTTTTCATGCTGCTCTCCGCCTGGATCGTGCTGGTCACGGCAAGCCGTGCCACCCCTGCTCCGCGGCTCGTGGGCCGGGAGGCGGTCGCATGGTAAGAGCGCTGTCACAACGCTGACTGCTGAAAAAAAGTGATGCCCATAGCCAGAATGAAAACGCCTGCACCTCGCAGCGCGCGAGGCTTTGCGGGTGATAACCGACGGCTATCGCGATACCCAGGATTCAGCCGACCGCCGCTGCACATTGCCCTAAAGTCCGCCGCCATCAGCGACTCCCCAACCCTGAGGTGGACCATGAAGATTGCGTTGACCGGCGACAGCATCCTGCAGCGCCGCCTGAACAGCCGTGACGACGAAACCCTGCGCCCGCTGTTCGACCTGCTGCGCGGCGCCGACGTCAGCTTCACCAACCTGGAAGTGCTGCCCAACGACTTCCAGGGCGACGCAGTGCTGGAAAGCGGCGGCTCGCACTTCGGCGCGCCATCGTGGATTCTCGATGAGCTGGTGGACGGCGGCTTCGACCTGTTCTCCACCGCCAACAACCACAGCCTGGACTACGGCATCTCCGGCCTGCAGGCCGCCCACGCGCAGCTGGAGAAACGCGAGCTGCTGTTCGCCGGCACCGGCCGCAACCTCGAAGAAGCCCGCCGCCCGGTGTACTGCACCAAGCCCGCCGGCACCGTCTCGCTGCTGGCCTGCACCTCGACTTTCGGCAAGGGCCAGGAAGCCAGCGAGCAGACCCGCGACATGCCCGGCCGCCCCGGCCTCAACCCGCTGCGCTACGACACCGTGCACCAGCTGGACGGCGCACAGATGGAAGCCATGCGCGGGATCATCGCCAGCCTCGGCCTGGACCGCCTGTACCAGGGCGCGGTCGACCTGGGCTTCGCCCACCCGATTCCCGATCCGTCGCTGGCGGTGTTCGGTCCCTTCACCCCGCTGCTGTTCCGCCAGGGCGAGAGTTCGCGCCTGCGCACCCTGCCGCGCAAGAAGGACATGGACGACATCCTGCGCTGGGTCGAGGAAGCGCGCACACTGTCCGACGTGGTGGTGCTGAGCATCCACGCCCACGAACTGGGCCATGACGCCACCGGCGAATGGAACCTGGAAGCCGCCGCCGAATTCATCCAGCCGGTCGCGCGACGGATGATCGACGCCGGCGTCGACATCGTGGTCGGCCACGGCCCGCACCTGCTGCGCGGCATGGAGATCTACAACGGCAAGCCGATCTTCTACAGCCTGGGCAACTTCATCGGCCAGAACGAGCTGGTCGAGCGCCTGCCGGCGGACAGCTACGAGCAGTTCCGCGTCGACCGCAACCAGACGCCGTCGAAGGTCTTCCTGCAACGCACGCAAAACGACACCCGCAGCTTCCCCTCCGATGCGCGGTTCTGGGAAAGCCTGGTGCCGGTCTGCCAGTTCGACGGCCGGCGGCTGACCGGCATCGAGCTGCACCCGGTGAGCCTGGGCCTGGGCGAGGCGGTCCACCGCCGTGGCCGCCCGCGCCTGGCCGAAGGCGAGCACGCACAAGCGATCCTGCAGCGCTTCGCCGCGCTGTCGGAGCCCTACGGTACTCGACTGTCGATCGACGGCTCGATTGCGCGCGTCTGCCTTTGACAAGGCGCCTTGGCGCGGGTGACCGCGTAGCGCGTGGCGGCCACAAGCTGCCACGCGCCCTCTTCTTCTCGCACTCATGACCACCGCCCGCATTCTCATCGTCGAGGACGACCTGCGCCTCGCCACGCTCACCCGCGACTTCCTGGAACACCACGGACTCTGCGCCGGCATCGAGGCCGATGGCGCGCGCGCCGTCGATCGGGTACTGGACGAACACCCGGACCTGGTGATCCTCGACCGCATGCTGCCTGGCGAAGACGGCCTGTCCATCTGCCGGCGCATCCGCCCTCGCTATGCCGGGGCGATCCTCATGCTCAGTGCGCGCTCAGAAGACACCGAGCAGATCGACGGACTGGAGAACGGTGCCGACGACTATGTCTGCAAGCCGGTGCGCCCGAGCCTGCTGCTGGCCCGCGTGCGCACCCTGCTGCGTCGGCCACGAACAACCACTGAGACGGCGGATCGCCTGGAACATCGAGGACTGCTCCTCGACGCCCGCCAGCGCGAGGTACAGCGCAATGGCGAGCGGATCGACCTCACCGGTGCCGAGTTCAACCTGCTCTGGCAACTCGTCGCGCACGCAGGCCAGACCCTCAGCCGCGACGACCTGCTGCTGGCCCTGCGCGGTATCGCCTGGGATGGAATGGACCGCTCGGTGGACGTGCGCATCGCCCACCTGCGCGCCAAGCTGGGGGAAACGCCATCCCATCCGCTGATCCTGACGGTGCGCGGCAAGGGTTATCGCTTCGTCGGCTGAACGCCAGCGATGCCATCACGTGTAGGAGCGCGCCATGCGC
>NZ_JYOA01000001.1:285234-377765 GCF_000955805.1 Pseudomonas sp. 21
GGCATGGCCCGCTCCTACAGAAAAGCGTCGGCATCCGGTAGGCTGTGGGGTGTCCAACCCAGAGCTTCTCGCATGCCCGCCCTCACCTGCCCCCACCTCATCGGCCAGCACGTCGAACTCATTCCTCTGCGCGCGGAACACCGCGACGCACTGCTCAATGCAGCCACCGACGGCGAACTGTGGAACCTCAAGGTCACGGTCGTGCCCAGCCCGGACACCGTGGATGGCTACATCGCCAAGGCCGAAAAGGGCCTGGAGGAAGGCACCGTCCTGCCCTTCGCCATCCTCGATCGGCGCACGGGCAGGATCGTCGGCAGCACCCGCTTCTGGAAGGTCGACCGCGCCAACCGCAAGCTGGAGATCGGCCACACCTGGCTCGCGCTGTCGGCGCAGCGCACGCCGATCAACACCGAGGCCAAGCTCCTGCTGCTCACCTACGCCTTCGAGGAACTCGACTGCGTGCGCGTGCAGTTCACCACCGACGAGCTGAACGAGAAGTCCCGCGCCGCCATCCTGCGTCTGGGTGCCGTGCAGGAAGGCATCGTCCGCTTTGAGCGCATCATGCCCGACGGCCGCAAGCGCAACTCGGTGCGCTTCAGCATCATCGACAACGAATGGCCCGAGGTGAAGGCGCGACTCCAGCAAAGGTTGGGCCGCGCCACGGCTTGAAGGATCAGCCCTGGTAGAACACCTCGTCGCTGTACGGGTACCACCAGGAATGGATCTGCGGCTGGTGATCGATGATCACCATCTTCGAGCGGCGGAACGCGTCCAGCCCCTGGCGACCCAGTTCGCGGCCCATGCCGGACATCTTCCAGCCGCCGAAGGGCAAGGCGTCGTTGTCGATCAGCGGGTTGTTCACCCAGACCATGCCCGCTTCCAGGCGGTCCGCCGCTTCCATGGCTTCGGCCAGGTCAGTGGAGAACAGCGAGGCGCCCAGGCCGAAGGGGGAGTCGTTGGCCAGGCGCACGGCCTCGTCGAAGTCCTTCACCTTGCAGATCGCCGCCACCGGGCCGAAGCATTCCTCGTGGAAGATCGCCATGGCCGGGGTGACGTCGGTGAGGATGGTCGGCTCGTAGTACCAGCCCACCGGGAACTGCTCGGGAATACGCCCGCCGCAGACCAGCGTGGCGCCCTTGGCGATGGCGTCGTCCACCAGGCGGATAACCTTGGCGCGCGCGGCCTCGCTGACCATCGGGCCGATCTCGGAGCGCTCCAGGCCATGGCCGATACGCAGCGCTCGGGTGCGTTCGGCGAAGCGCGCGACGAACTCGTCATGCACTTCGTCGACCACATAGAAGCGCTCGGCCGAGGTGCAGATCTGCCCGCTCAGGTGGAACGCCGCGGTCACTGCGCCGGCCGCGGCAACTTCCAGCGGTGCGTGGCGGGAGATGATCATCGGGTCGCTGCCGCCGGCCTCGATCACCGCCGGTTTCATCCGCTCGGCACAGGCCACCGCCACTGCCTTGCCGGCGGCGACGCTTCCGGTGAAGGCCACGGCATGGGTGCGCTCGGATTGCACCAGGCGCTGCGCGGTGCTGGCATCGCCCGGCACGCAGCTGACCATGCCCGGCGGCAGCACCTTGAAGTGCTCCATGAACTTCAGCGTGCACAGCGTGGTACTTTCCGCCGGCTTGACGATGCAGGCGTTGCCCGCCGCCAGCGAGGCGGCCAGGGTCCAGCACATCAGCAGGATGGGGAAGTTGAACGGAATGATGTGCACGCTGACGCCGTAGGGCTCATAGCGCACATGCTGGAACGAGCCGAGCTGGGTGGTACCGGCCACCTTGCCCGCTTCATCGCGGGCCATTTCGGCGTAGTAGCGGAAGATCGGCGCGCAGTTGGCCAGCTCACCCATGGCCTCGGGGAACGGCTTGCCCATTTCCAGGGTCATCAGCCGCGCGACTTCGCGCTGTGTAGCCTGGTCGGTTTCGATGGCATTGGCCAGCTGATGGAGGATCGCCGCGCGGGACTTCGCGTCCACGCGTTTCCACTCGCGCTGGGCGGCGTTGGCGGCATCGATGGTGGCGTCCACGTCTTCCGCGTCGCACAGGGCAATGCGGCCCACGGGCGTGAGGTCGGCGGGGTTGATGATGTCGCGCAGGCGTTGCGTGGCCACGCCCTGGTAGTGAGGGCCGATGAAGCGCAGGGGCACGTCGCTGTGGAAGTCGGTCATGGAATGCTCCGCAGGGATTCGGGTGAAGCCAGGCGCTGGGCGATCACGTCGCTCTCCAGCGGTTGGCGCCAGTTCGGCAAGTGAGCGTCGAGCAGTGCTGCCAGCGGGCGCAGCTGTTCGCTGTCGAGCGCGCGCTGGAACAGCCGCAGAACGCGCGGCAGGTGCTTGAGGTAGCCATGCTTGCCATCGCGCTTGGCCAGGCGCACGAAGATGCCCAGCACCTTGGCGTGGCGCTGTGCGGCGAGCACCTGGAAGTCGGCCATGAAGCGCCGGCCATCCACTTCCGGGCGCTGGCTGAGGTAATGGGTGAGCAGGGTCACGCGCAAGGTTTCGGGAATGTCGCGCCGCGCGTCTTCGAGCAGGGACATGAGGTCGTAGGCCGGCGCGCCGAACAGCGCGTCCTGGAAGTCCAGAAGCCCGCATGCGGCCACGCCCGCCCTGCCCTCCAGCAGCATCAGGTTGTCGACGTGGTAGTCGCGCAGCACCAGCACTTCGCGGCGCATCGAGGCGTCTCGCCAGAGCGCCGCGAATTCCGCCAGATAGCGCTCGCGAAGCTTCGCGGCGGCCTTTTCGCCCACCAGCAAGGGCGCGTACCAGTCGATGAACAACGCCGCCTCGTCCGCCAGTTTCTGCCCGTCGTAGGCCGGCACGCCTTCGGCCGCCTGCGGGCCGGCGCGGTGCAGGCGCACCAGGGCATCCACGGCGAGACGGTACAGCTCCGTTTCGCTGTGGCCGGCCGCGAACAGCCGGGTGTAGGTGGCGTCGCCGAAGTCCTCGATCAGCGCCAGGCCCAGCTCACGGTCGGCGGCCAGCACGTTCGGCGCCGACAGCCCGCAGTCGCGCAGCAGGTGTGCCACCCGCAGGTACGGCGCCAGCGGCTCGGCGCCGGGTGGCGAATCCATCAGCAGCAGGCCCTTGCCGTCAACGCGGAAGTAGCGCCGCGCCGAGGCGTCGGCCGGCAGCGCAGTGAGCGCTGCTTCGGCGAGACCGCTGCCGGCGAGGAAGGTCTCGCGGGCGGCGGCGCGGGTGGTTTCACAAGGCAGGTTCATGGCATCACCGGATCATGTAGACCTTCTTGATGGTCTCGTGCACGGTGCACACGCCCTTCCAGTCCTTGGGGAAGAAGGCCGCGGTGTCCGGCTCGATCTCGATCACCTCGCCGGACTCGTGCACATAGGTGCAGCGGCCTTCGAGGAAATGGCAGAACTCGTCGCTGGTCACGTGGCAGAACCACTTGCCCGGCGTGCAGTGCCAGATGCCACATTCGGACTGGCCTTCAGGCCCCTTGTGCAGGACCACGCCGCTGACGTGGGATTCGCCCTCGAGCATGGTCGGGATCACGCCCCAGTCCTTGAGTTCGGTGACTTGCAGCGGGCGATGGATAACGGGGGTCTTCATGGACATCTCCTTCGATGGCCGCCCGCACGGGCGACCGGGTAAGGCGTAGGGCGAATAACCGCTTGCGGTTATCCGCCGATAAATTCGGCGCAAGGTCGATGGCGGATAACGCCTGCGGCGTTATGCGCCCTACGAAATCAGGCCAGCATGTAGAGGTTGCGCAGCGTGGTGTGCACGGTGCATTCGCCAGTCCAGCCGGCGGGGAACAGCACCAGGGTGTCGGGCTCGACCTCGATCACCTCGCCCTCATCAGAGCGATAGGTGGCGCGGCCGGAAACGAAATGACAGAGCTCGTCGCGCGGGATCGACAGCCGCCAGCGGCCGGGGGTGCAGACCCACAGGCCGGTCTCGGGGCTGTTGTTCGGCCCCTTGAACAGCAGGCGGCCGCTGGAGTGCGAGACGCCTTCCAGCGCATCCGACTGCACGCCCCAGTCCACCAGGTCGTCATAGTCGCGGGCGCCACGGATGTGCGGCGCGGTGCTGTCGCCTTTGAACTCAGCCATGGTTCACCGCCTTGCCGCCCATCAGTTGGTCGAGGATGCGCGCGGCATCCTCCGGGCCCTTGCGCGAGCGCATGTAGTCGCTGGTGCGCGCCAGGCGCCCCTGCATCAGCTCGTCCCCCAGCAGCTGGGCGATGTTGCGTGCCAGGTCTTCCTCGCTCCAGTCGTACCGATCCATGCGCAGGCCGTGGCCGCTTTCCTGGGCACGCATGGCGTTGTCGTGGCCGTCCCAGACATAGGGCATGACGATGGCGGGCTTACCGAAGAACAGGCACTCGGTGAAGCTGTTGTTGCCGCCGTGGTGGATCACCCCGTCGACCTGGGCGATCACCGAGGGCTGCGGGTACCAGTTGGAAACGATCACGTTGTCCGGCAGGTCGTCGTACTTCTCCACGTGCTCGCCGACGTTGAACAGCGCGCGGTACGGCAGCTTGCCGATGGTGGTGACCAGGCGCTTGAGCAGCTCGACATCGCCCGAGCCGAGGCTGCCGAAGCTGACGTAGAGCAGCGGCTTGTCGTTGTGCGCCTTGAACTGCGGGATTTCGTAAGGCTTGTCGCTGCGCACGCAGCCCTGCAGGTAATGGAACTGTCGCGCCGGCAGCGGGTGGCGGCGTTCGAATTTAACCGGGTCCGGGTACAGCAGCAGGTTCATGTAGGGCGACTCTTCGAAGAAGGTGCCCAGCGGGTACGGCCGCTCACCACACTCGGCGAGGAAGTCGTTGAAGTCGGCATGGATCGGCGCGATCACTTCCTCGAAGCGCTTCTGGAAGCGCGCATGGCCCTCCTTGTCGTCCACGCTCATGCCCGACAGGTACGGCGGGATGTCCGGGTCATGCACTTCGTTCTCCGAGCAGGAGATGATCCGCACCCACGGCTTGCCGTAGTGCTTGATGGCCGGGAAGAGGATCACGTTGTCCACGCAGATCAGGTCCGGCTTGATCCGGTCGAGGATCGCCGGCAGCTCCTTCTGCGCCCACTTGGAGGTGGAAACGATGGCCTCCCAGCACTCCTTCACGTAGTTGTCGAGCTGGTCGATCGGCGCCTTGCGGAAGTTGGGGATGTGGCCGTTGATGAAGTCGGTCCAGTAGCGCGCCATCTCCTCGGCCGGCATCGGCTCGGACATGTTCACGTAGTGCTCCTCGAAGCCGTAGGCCGAGTACACCCCGGTCATGCCCGGGTCGGTGAGGAACACCGCCTTGTGCCCCAGCGCCTCGCAGGCCTGGGCGATGCCGACGGAGTTGAGGGCCGGGCCGTAGGCGGCCTCGGGGAAGAAGGCGATGACCTTGCGTTCACTACTCATGGTGCTCTCCTGTAGGTCTTGTTCTTGAAGCAATCAGTGAGTCAGCACGCGGCCGTGCCGCGCATCCCAGCCCAGGCGCACCGGCATGCCGGCGGCAAGGCGCAAGAAGTCGTAGTCCGAGGACGGCACGCGGACGATCAGCGGCTTGCTGGACAGCGCCGTGTTCACGTGCAGGTTGGTGTCCAGGCCGTGGTAGGCGACTTCCGCCACCTCGCCCTGGATCTGGTTGTCGGTGGCCGGCGTGGCGTCGGTGAGCACGCGCAGGCGCTCCGGGCGCAACGCCAGCGTCACGCTCTCGGGGCTGGACTCGGCGGTGGTCTCGATGTTCAGCACCTGGTCGCCGGCCTGCAGGCGATTGGTGCCCACGCGGCGACCCTCGATCAGGTTGCTGACGCCGATGAAGTCGGCGACGAAGCGGCTGCCTGGGTTCTCGTAGAGTTCGCTGGGGCTGCCGCACTGGCAGACCTTGCCGTCGCGCAGCACGGCCATGCGGTCGGACATGACCAGGGCTTCTTCCTGGTCGTGGGTGACCATGATGAAAGTGATGCCGCTCTCGTGCTGCAGGCGCTTGAGTTCCAGCTGCATCTTCTCGCGCAGCTTCTTGTCCAGCGCGCCGAGGGGCTCGTCCAACAGCAGCACGCGCGGGCGCTTGACCAGCGCGCGGGCCAGGGCGACGCGCTGGCGCTGGCCGCCGGAGAGCTGGTCCGGACGGCGATTGGCGAGCGGGCCGAGCTGCGCGGTTTCCAGCACCGCGTCGACGCGCTGGCGAATCTCGCCGGCCGGCAGCTTCTCCATCTCCAGGCCGTAGGCGATGTTGCTGCGCACGGTCATGTTGGGGAACAGCGCGTAGGACTGGAACATCAGGTTCAGTGGGCGCTTGTTCGGCGGCAGCGGCGAGATGTCCTGGCCGCCCAGGCAGATGGCGCCGGAACTGGGCGTCTCGAAGCCGGCGATCATCCGCATCAGGGTGGTCTTGCCACACCCGGAGGGGCCGAGCAGCGCGAAGAACTCGTTCTCGCGGATCGCCAGGGACACCTGGTCCACCGCCGTCAGGCCCTCGCCGTAGGATTTGCTGACCTGGTCCAGCACCAGCAGGTCGGAAGACTTAGTCATGGGCTTTGGGCACCTTGTTCAGACGTTGGGAGGCAAACAGCGCGGTGAAGCTGACCAGCATCACCAGGGTGGCGAGGGCGTTGATTTCCGGGGTCACGCCGAAGCGGATCATCGAGTAGATCTGCATCGGCAGCGTGGTGGAGGCGCTGCCGGAACCGGAGTTGAAGAAGGCGATGATGAATTCGTCCACCGACAGGGTGAACGCCAGCAGCCCGCCGGCCAGCACGCCGGGGAAGATCGCCGGCAGCAGCACGCGGCGCGCCGTGGTGAACCAGCCGGCGCCCAGGTCGATGGAGGCTTCGAGGATCGAATAGTCGAAGTGCTTGAGCCGCGTGCGCACCACCGCGCAGACGAAGGCGATGTTGAACACCACGTGGCTGAGGATGATCGAGTGCAGCCCCAGGCTCATCTTCAGCAGGTTGAAGAAGCTCAGCAGCGCGATGGCCAGGACGATGTCGGGGATGATCATCGGCGCCATCAGCAGGGTGTCGGCAAGGTTCGCACCCTTCTTGCCGGGGTTGTTGCGGGCACGCATCTCCACACCCAATGCGAGCAAAGTGCCGAGCACGCAGGCGATGAAGGTGGAGGTCAGCGCGACGATCAGGGTGTTCAGTGCCGCGTGCTGGATCGAGGCATTGGCCAGCAGCTTGGCGTACCACTTCAGCGAAGCGCCGCCCCAGGCGGTAGGCAGGCCGCTGGCGTTGAACGACAGCAGGATCAGCACCAGGATCGGCACATAGAGGAAGGCGTACACCAGCCACAGGTGCGCGCCGAGGGCGATGCCGGACGAATTACGCATGACGTTCGCCCTCCGCACCCTGTGCCCGGCGCGAGACCATGGCCTGGATGAACAGCAGCAGCATCATGATGCCGATCAGGAAGAAGCTCAGCGCCGCGCCGAAGGGCCAGTCGCGCGCGGTGAGGAACTGCGCGTAGATCAGGTTGCCGACCATCTGCACCTGCTTGCCGCCCAGCAGGTCGGCGGTGATGAAGTTGCCGATCGACAGCACGAAGACGAACACCGCGCCGGCCGCCACGCCCGGCACCGACAGCGGCAGGATCACCCGGCGGAAGGTGGTCCAGCCGGAGGCGCCGAGGTCCCGCGAGGCTTCCCAGAGCTCGTTGTCGATGCGCGACAGCGAGCTGTAGATGGCGAGGATGACGAAGGGGATGTAGTTGTAGACCAGCCCTAGCACCACGGTGGCGTCGGTGTAGAGCAGGCTGATCGGCTCGCCGCTGTAGCCCAGCAGGCTGAACAGGCGGTTGAGCAGGCCCTCGCGGTTGAGCAGCACGATCCAGGCGTAGGTGCGGATCAGGTAGTTGCTCCAGAACGGCAGCATCACCAGGAACAGGTAAACGGCCTGCCGACGCGGTGTGGTCCGGGTGATGGCGTAGGCCGCCGGGTAGCCGATGAGCACCGCGAAGAGCATCGCCAGGCCGGCGATCTTCGCCGAGCGCAGGAGGATGTCGAGGTACAGCGGGTCCACCGCGCGGCGGTAGTTTTCCCAGGTGAACACATAGTCGATGCCGCCATAGGCACCGCGCTCGAGGAAGCTGTAGACCAGCACCAGCAGGCACGGCAGCAGCAGGAACAAGGCCAGCCAGCCCAGACCGGGCGCGAGCAGCCAGGCCGACAATTTGCGGTCGGCGGATAAAGCGGTCATGCGTAGTTCCCCCAACCCCACGCCAGGCGGGGTGCTTCAGGGTTATTAAATGCAGTGAACTTCTGGGGCGAGCGAGCTAGAGCGAGGCAAGGCGAGAACAAGCGTGGGCGCGGCGTAAATAAGCAAGCCCGCGCTTGTTCTCAACGCAGCATCGCCGACGCGCAGCCGGCCCTACTACTGGGCCGCCATGATCTCGGTCACGGCGCGGGTATAGGCCTTCTGCGTCGAGCCACCCACGTCACGCAGCTGTTGCTGCTTGACCAGCTCGGCCGGCGTGGTGGTGAGGTTGGGGTACTTGGCCAGCAGGTCCGGCTTGAGGGTCGCCATCGCCGCCTGGTTGGGCACCTTGTAGAGGATGTTCTCCGCGACCCAGGCGTGGTTCGCCGGCTCCAGCATGTAGTTGATGAAGCGGTAGGCGGCCTCGGGGTTCTTCGAGCTTTTCAGCACGACCATGGTGTCCACCCAAAGATCGGAACCCTCCTTGGGCACCACGAACTTGATCGACTCGTTGGCCTGGGTGCCGTAGTTGCACCAGCCGTCCCAGGCGTGGGCCATCAGCGCCTCGCCCGAAGCCAGCTTGGAGTAGAAGGTGGTGTCGTCGAAGGACAGCAGGCGCTTCTTGGTGGCGATCAGCTGGTCGCGCACCGCGTTGATCTGGTCCGGGTTGCCATCGTTCACCGACCAGCCGTTGGCCAGGAAGCCGGCGCCGAGCAGCCAGCGGTCGGTGGCCAGCATGGTGGTCTTGCCCTTGAGGGCGTCGGAGGGCTTGAGCAGGTCGCTCCAGCTCGAAGGCGCCGGGCTGACCTTGTCCGAGCGGTAGCAGATGCCGGTGGTGCCCCAGGTGTAAGGCACGGAGAAATGGTTGCCGACGTCGTACTCGAGTTTCTGCGCTTCGGGGTAGAGATTCTTCAGGTTCGGCACCTTGGCCGGATCGATCTCGGCGAGCAGGCCCTGCTTGTGCAGGATCTCGGCGAAGGGCGAGGAAACGAAGACCACGTCGTAGCCTTCGCCGCCGGAGGCCATGAGCTTGCCCATGATCTCTTCGTTGGTGGCGTGGAGGGATTTGTCGGCTTCAAGGCCAGTGGCCTTCTGGAACTTCTCCAGATTGTCCGGGGCCATGTAGCCGTCCCAGATGGAGATCACCAGATCCTTGGCACTGGCCGTGGTGGCGGACAGCGTGAGCGCGAGGGTTGCCCCTGCGTAGAGCATGGTCTTCAGCTTCATCTTGCGCACCTGACGATTGGTTGTTGTTGTGTCGACGGCAGCGGAACGAAAAGCGTACTACATGTCTTTTTTTCAAAATAAAAACCGAACCACTGGCGAAGTCAACCATTTCTTGCATTCTTGTTGGACCACCCACGCTGTGGCATAAGGGGCTCGCCCGTACCAAGGGCCCGCTGGAGAGCATCGGCTTGAGCAACGTCACTGAGAAAAAACCGCGCACCAACCACCTGGAACTCGCCCGGCGTGTCATCGAGCACGCCCAGGACAGCGGGCTGGGCGAAGGCGACGCGCTCTCGGAACAACAGCTGGCGCGCACCTTCGGCGTGTCGCGAACGCTGATCCGCGCCGGGCTGGACCTGCTGCTGGAACAGCAACTGGTGGCCCACGAGCCGGGCAAGGGCTACCGCCTCGCCGCCGACCCTTCCGCCCAGGTGCTCGGCCCCGCCCTGCCCCAGGCCGAGGAGCAAGCGCTGGCCGCCTCGGTGCTGCGCGACCGCATGGCCGGGCGCTTGGGCAACAGCCTCAGCGCCAGCGAGCTGATGCGCCGCTACGACATCGGCCGCGCCGCCGCGCAGAAGGTGCTGGCGCAGCTCAGCGAAGACCAGGTGCTGGAGCGCGGCGCCGGGCAGAGCTGGTCGTTCCGCCCGCTGCTGAACAATCTCGCGGCGCTGGAAGACAGCCTGCGTTACCGCCTGATCCTGGAGCCCGAGGCACTGCTGGCACCCGGCTTCGACCCGGATCTGGCGCGCCTCGCCCTGCTGCGCGGCGCCATGGAAGACCTGCTCGGCGCGCCCATCGAGCGCTTCGACGTGGCGCAGTTCCGCGAACTGGACATCGGCTTCCACGAGCTGATCGCACAGGGCTGCGGCAATCGCTTCGTGGGTGACTCGCTGCTGCAGCACCAGCGCCTGCGCCGCCTGCCCAACCTGCTGCCGATGGTCAGCGTGCACCGCTTGCAGGAAGCCCTGCGCGAGCACCTGAAGATCATCGAGCAGATCGAGCGTGGCCAGCTGGAAGTCGCCGCGGACCTCATGCGCCTGCACCTGCGGCTGTCCTTCGCACAGCGCCCGCAGACCGCCAACCGCGGGATTCCGCAGTCGTTCGCCCTGGGCCGTCGCTGAATATTTTTACGTCACGGTGTTTTTTTTAACGAAAAAATGCAGTATCAGTTTCACGCAGTGCCCGTGAGCAACACCCGGATGTGCCCATGACGCAAAGAACAAGAACCATCGCCTTCTTCCCCGAGGCCAGCTTCGGCGCCGCGCTGAACTGCATCGGCATCGCCCAGGCCCTGCGCGAACTCGGCGCGCGCCCGGTGTTCATCTGCCACGCGCACTTCCAGGGCATCTTCGCCGAGTACGGCTTCGCCGAGTACCCGCTGCAGCTGGACTCGCCACTCTCCGCCGCCGACCACCAGCACTACTGGGAGCGCTTCATCGAGCGCAACGTGCCCTACTTCGACCAGCCGCCCCTGGCGCAGATCGACAGCTACGTGGCGCCGGCCTGGGAAGCCATCATCGACACCGCCATCGAGTCGGAGAAACCGCTGCAGCAGTTGCTCGCCCGCCTCAAGCCGGACGCCATCGTGCTGGACAACGTGGTCAGTTTCCCGGCCATCGCCGCCGCCGGCTGCCCCTGGGTGCGCATGGTCTCCTGCGCGGAAACCGAGCTGCCCGACGCCGCCGTGCCGCCTTACCTGTCCGGTGCCAGCAGTAGCGATGCGCAGGCCTGCGAGACCTATCGCGAGCACTACCTGCAAGCGACGAAGCCGGCACACGAGCGCTTCGCCCGCTTCCTCGCCGAGTGCGGCCACCCCGCCCTGCCCGCCGGCCAGTTCCTCGAGGACTCACCCTGGCTCAACCTGCTGCTGTCGCCGACGCCGGTGCGCTACGAGCGCGAGAAACCGCTGCCGGCCGAGCACTACCTGTACCTCGACGGCTGCGTGCGCAGCGAGGCGCCGTATATCCCGCCGCAGTTCCCGCGGCACGACGATGCTCCGCTGATCTACGTCAGCTTCGGCAGCCTGGGCGCCGCCGACGTGGCGATGATGCGCCGGCTGATCGACGCCGTGGCCCGACTGCCCTACCGCTTCCTGATCAACGTCGGCGCCTACCGCGAGCACTACGACACGGTGCCGGACAACGTCTACCTCGACAGCTGGTACCCGCAGCCGGCGGTGCTGCGCGAGTGCCAGCTGTTCATCCACCACGGCGGCAACAACAGCTTCTGCGAGGCGCTGTATTTCGGCCTGCCGTCGGTGATCATTCCCTACTGCTGGGACGGCCACGACAACGCCCGGCGCGCCGAGGAAGTCGGTGTGGCGCGCTACCTGCCGCGCTTCGAGAACCCGCTGGCGGCGCTGCCCGCCGCCCTCGCCGAACTGCTCGCGGACAGGGCCATGGCGCAACGCCTCGGCAGCGTGCGCGAGCAGATGCAGGCCTCGCGCGGCACCGAAGCCGCGGCGCGGGCGATCCTCGGCATCTGCGCTGACTGAGCACTGATTGGCACTGTCGAAGTGCCCGCGATTGGCTCTCTGCCACGGACCATTCCACCCGTAAGCTGGGCTCCAGCCACCCTGGAGCCCGGCATGACCGCCTTCGATGACCAGCCGACCCTGCTCGGCGACACCCTGCAATTGCGCCCGCTGCGCGCCGATGATTTCGACGCGCGGTTCGCCGCCGCCAACTCGCCGGAAACCTGGGCCGGCCACCCGGCCACCGAGCGCTATCGGCGCGAGGTGTTCGAGCCCTACTTCCAGTTCCTGGCACAGGCCGGGGGCTGCCTGCTGGTCGTCGACCGGCAGAGCGGCGAAGCCATCGGCTGCTCGCGCTACTACCCGGTGCCGGACCAGCCGGCCGACATCGGCATCGGCTTCACCTTCATCAATCACCGCTACTGGGGCGGCGCGACCAACCGCGAGCTGAAGACACTGATGCTCGGCCACGCCTTCCAGCGTTTTGAGCGCGTGTGGTTCCACATCGCGCCGAGCAATATCCGCTCGCAGAAGGGCACGGCAAAGCTGGGCGCGACGCTGGCGTACCAGGCGGAACTGGACCTCTCCGGCACCCCCACGCCGTGGCTCTGCTATGAGCTGCCGCGCGAACGCTGGACAAGCGCCGCGGGCGACTAGCCGAGTTCAGACGCGCTCGATGCCCGGCATCTGCCACTGCCCATCCACCACGCGCTGTTCCGGTCCGTAGAGGCGCAGGATCAGGTTGTACGGCCCCTGTCGGGTCGACGGCAGCCAGTTCGCCTGATGGTCCTGGCCGGGTGAGTCAGCCTGGATGTACAGCGTCACCCCACCATCGGCATCGTGCACCAGGGGATCACGGCTGCTCAGGCAGTAGCGCTGGATCGGGTTATCGACCAGCTGGCGGTCGGGCAGATCGTAGAGCGTCAGCGACCAGAACTCCCTGGCCGGCGGCAACTGCCCCGGTGCGAAGCGCAGGCGATAGCGCTGTCCGCCCTGCAGCGGCTGCTGCGTACTGTCCTTGCGGCTGCCGAGGTAGATCGCCTCTTCCACACTGTTGCCATAGATGCCACTGGCCGCCGCCGCGGCGCGGCTCAGGTAGTCGTTGTGCATCGCCGCGCGGGTGCCGAACAGGCCGGCGGATGAGCGCAGGGTGGCGCCCTTGGCCTTCAGTTCCTCCACGCCCTGCTGGATGCCGGCGGCCAGTGACTGGCGCTGGGCCGGGCCCAGTGTGGCGGGGTTGAACGGCAGCCCCGCTCCGATGCCGGCGCGAGCGAAACGCTGGCGCAGCTCCACCTCGCTCGGGTCCACCGGGCAGAAGGCGAGGATCTGGTTCAGGTGCGCAATGAATCCCGCGCCGAGATCGCGCGGCAGTTCCCACTGCAGCCATTGCACCGCCGGCGCGGCAGCGGGCGCCGAGCGACCGGCGAAGTCATGCAGCGCGCGCAGCCGGTATTGCTGCTGGAGTTCGCGTACCGCCGGCAGGTCGTCGGCGCTGCGCAGGCCGGTGCGCCCCAGGACCATGGCAATCTGCGTCTCGCTGCGCAGCACCTGGCGAATGCCGGCGGGCGTCTCGCCTTGCCAGTCAGGCCCGGCAATCAGATAGTCGCCTGCGGCACGGCCGGTGCTGAGCACGCCGACATAGCCGAAGTTGAAGGTGTACTGGTCCACCAACTGGTGCACGTAGTAACGATCGTCCGCCACTGCGGGCACGCTGAGCACCCAGGGTTCGGCGCGCAGGTCGAGCCAGGCCCAGGAATACGGCGTGTCGTTGTTGGGGGTTACCACGTCGCGATTCTTCGGGGTGAAGAGTTCGCTGTAATGGCGGAACACGCCGAAACCGCCGACGTACTCGGGCGAAGCGGCATCCAGTGCCTGCTTCTGCATCGTCTGGTAATGCATCAGCATCGGGTAGGCGTAGATCCACGTCTGGCGGACGATGTCCTGGTACTCGGCCGGGTCGCTCTCCAGTGCGGCGGGGGCAGCCAGCAGCCAGCTCGGCATGCAGCCCAGGCCAAGGCCGAGCGCGCCGCTGGCGCCGAGGAAGCGGCGGCGGGTCAGAATCGGGGGCATGGCTTACTCCTGGCTGTTGACGGGCTGCACGGCCGGCGGCTGGTAGTCGCCCTTGAGCGCTTTCTCCTGCGGCAGGTACATGCGCAGGATCAGGTTGAACGGCCCCTGCGGCGCCGGCAGCCAGTTGTCGCTGCTGGCCGGCTGGGCATGCTGGATGCTCAGGGTCAGGCCACCGTCGGCATCCCGTTTCAGATTGCTGGCACTGTTGATGGCGTAGCGGTTGAGTGCGTTGGCCGAGAGCATCTGGGTCTTGCCGTCGTAGAGCGTGAGAGACCAGAAAGCGTCCACCGGCGGCAACTGGCCGGGAGCGAAGTGCAGGCTGTACGCGCGGCTGCCATCGAGCGCCTGCCCGGCAGCATCGACACGGGTGAGCGGGTACATCGCCTCCGCCGGGTCGTTGGCGTAGATGTACTTCCAGGCGACCGCCGCCCGCGTCAGGTCGTCATTGCCGTAGTGCCCGATGTTCGCCGGAGAGCTCTGCCAGCCATTGACCGGAGCGGCGAAGCGCTCGGTGGCGGAGCGGATCTTTTCACGCCCGGCCTCGGCACCCTGCTGCACGGCCTGGGCGATGTCTGCCGGCAGTTGCTTCGCGTCGAATGGCTTGCCGGTGCCCACGCCGATCTGCGCGAACTGCTTCAGGCGCTCTTGCTCGTCAGCATTCCACGCATGCCATGTCGACAGCCCGTTGAAATCGATGAAGGCGTTTTCCGCCGGGCCTTCCTTGGTCGCCAGGTACTCGGGCACATCCATCTTGTGCGGCAGCAGCGTCGGTTGGGTGCTGCGCAACTTGTAGCCGTCCATCACGGCCTTGGCTGCGTCGAGATCGGCCTCGCCCTCCACGGCGGTACGGCCGAGCAGGAAGACGATGCGGCTGGGCGAGCGGATCACCTTGCCACTGAAGCCTTCGGGCTGTCGGCCATCCCAGTCGGGGCCGGCGATCAGGAAGCTGCCGGCCTCCCGGCCGGTGGCGCGGGTGCCGATGTAGTCGAGGTTGTTGGTGCGCATGTCGATCAGCTGGAAGCTGTAGTAGCGCTGCGGCACCGCCGGCACGTCGAGGACTACCGGGTGCTCGCGCAGGTCGAGCAGCGCATAGGAGTACAACGTATCGTTGTTCGGCGAGACCACGGTGCGGTCTTCCGGGCCGAGCAGCGTGGTCTTGTTGTACAGGTAGTTGACCGGCAGCTTGGCGGCGATGGCCTGCAGGGTCTTGCCGTGTTCGGCCGTGGCGAAGGCGAACAGGTAGGCCTCTTCGGCCAGGTCACGCGCCTGCTGCGCAGTGGGCGCTACGGCCCAGGCGTGGCCGGCGAACAGGGGCAGGATGGCGAGTGCGGGCAGCCAGTGGCGCATGGGGAATTCCTCGTTCTTCTTGTTGGACCGCCCGGCCATGCGGCGCCGACGGCGGGTATCGGGCCAGAGTGCGGCATTCCGCGCGGGCGGCGGTCAGCCCCAGCGGACAAAAAGCGATCACGCGCGCCGCTGGCTGGCCGGCTCCCAAACAACAACGCCATCCCCAGCTTGCCGGGATGGCGCAAGAACCCCGGCCACGCCCGGCCGGGGCAAGGAGCGCAACGCTACTTCGCCCAGCGGCGCAGGTCGGACGGAGTGTAGTCGCTCATCTTCGCGTGCTGGCCGGTCTTCAGGCCGCTGTTCTCTTCGTTCATCAGGCCGTTGACGAAGTAACGCCCGCTGATCAGGTCATAGGCCGCCGCCAGCGCCTCGTAGGTGAACTGCTTGTCGTAGTACGGCATGGCGTGGGACTGGTAGTTGCGCCACAGTTCGCCACGGCTGTCGTAGAGCTCGCCGAGGAGGATGTTCCAGCTGTCCTCGTCGAGGTAGTAGCGGCGCTTGCTGTAGACATGGCGCGCCCCCGGTTTGAGGGTCGCCTCGACGACCCAGACACGGTGCTTCTCGAAGCGCGCCAGGTCGGGGTTCAGATGGCCCGTCTTGAGGATGTCGGCGTACTTCACCGTGCGGTCGTACAGGCGGAAGCTGTTGTAGGGCACGAACAGCTCCTGCTTGCCCAGCAGCTTCCAGTCATAGCGGTCCGGCGCACCGTTGAAGCCATCGAGGCTGTCGGCGGTGACCATGCCGTCGCTGTAGCGCGCGCTGTTGTCGTAGGCGATCAGCGGGGCACGGCGCACCCGGCGCTGGCCGGGAATGTACTGCCAGGCGGCGCGCGGTTCGGCGACCTGGTCCATCGGCTCATGGGTCAGCACCGCCTCGCCGGACAACCGTGCCGGCTCCAGCACGCGGGTCTTGAACAGGTACAGCAGGTTGGCGCCCGGCGGCAGGTCGTCGACGGTCTCCGCGTAGTTCATGTCGGTCTGCGAGCGGACCAGGCTGTAGACGCCGTTCTCCTTCACGTTGGCCGAACTGAAGGTGCGCTCGATACTGCCGCCACGGTAGCGGGTGATGTGGTTCCAGATCGCCTCGACGCCTTCGCTGGGCAGCGGGAAAGGCACGCCGCGCTGGTAGTTCAGGACACCGTTGCCGCCGTCGGCGAGCTTGGCCTTGCTGGCGTTGTCGCGAGTCGCCGCGTTGATCTCGTCAGGCAACCGCGCGCTGCGGTGGCTGGGGTAGACGTTGATCCGGTAGGTGGTCGGATAGCGCTTGAGCATCGCCTGCTCGCCGGGGCTGAGCCACTGGCTGTATTGCCCGGCGTTGGCCGGGGTGATGCTGAACAGCGGCTTCTCGGCGGCGTAGGGATCGGCGTAGCCGCCCTTCGCATCGACCTGCCCCGCGTCGGGTTTCAGGCCGCCATCCCAGGCAGGAATACTGCCGTCGGCGTTGCCGGCCTTCTCGGCGCCGACCGGTGTCAGGCTGTTGCCGAGGTCGGCTGGCGTATTGGCAGATGCATGGACGTGGGCGCAGAACGCCAGGCCCATGGCCAGTGCCAGGGCGGAAATGTTCGAAAGGTGCATGGGGCGGTTCCTCAGAAGTCGACCTTGGCGCTGACGCTGTAGAAGTCGCGGTCGTCGAGCGTGCTGTACTTGTTGTTGCCGAAGAAGCTGTTGTAGCCGAACTCCAGGCTGTAATCGTTCAGGTAGTTGAAGGCCAGCGAAAGGCCGGCGGCCATCTGCCCTTCCTGGAACGGACCGCCCGGATCGTAGGAGTAACCCTCCACGTCGTGACGGAAGTTCAGGCTGGGCAGCATGTTCACCCCCGGCAGCACGTCGCTGTATTCCAGGCCGGCGCGCAGGCGGTAGCCCCAGGACCAGGGTGTGGTGAAGCCGTCGTCGGTGCAGTAGCGGTTGGTCACGCCACTGGCCGCGGTGTTGCACTTCGTGCCGTTGAGCGGCGCGCTGCGACCGAAGGCGGAGTTGCGCCCCAGGCGCTCGTCGCCGACATCGCCCACGTGCACCACGCCGGCTTCGCCGAGCAGGGTCAGGCGGGTGGCGCCGAGCACGTTGTCGATGATCTGGGTAGCCGAGGCGGTCATCTGCCACACCGGTTTGCGCTCCCAGCCGTCCAGGGTCTGGCCGGTGGTGGAGGCGTTGGCCGGCACGTCGGTGATCGACGAACTGCCGCCGGGGCCGGTGATCATCGCCACGTTCATGTCCGGGCCGTTGAACGCCACCGGCATGTTCGGCCGGTAGCTCAGTTCCGCCGCCAGCGAGGTACCCCAGCCGGGCAGCGCGCCGTTGATGCTCAGGCCGTAGAGGTGGATGTTCTCCGGAAAAGCGGCGGCGTACACCGGGCCCTGTACGCGGCCGAGGGGGAAGTTGCCGGGCTTGCTGTTGTCCCGCGCGGTGAGTTGCAGGTACGGCAGGCGCGCGTGGTAGTTGACGTAGTAAAAGGCCGCCTCGGCGTCGTTCAGCGAGCTGATCAGGGTGCGCAGGGCGACGCCCCACTGCCCCTGGTCGGACGGGTCCTGGTCGTCGCCGTGGGCGGCATACAGGCCGCCGGCCTGCATCTGCGCATCGGTCTGCACCTGGCTCAGGTACAGCGGGCCGCAACCGGGCTGGATGGCGTCGCTGGTGGCGAAGAAGGTGCCGCAGCCGTCGAGCACGCTGGGCCGCCAGTTGTACTGGTAGAAGCCTTCCAGGTTGACCTTGTCGGTCAGGCCGAGGTTGAACGAGAGCATCTCCACTGGCAGCTGGCCTTCCTTGATGTCCACGCCCGGCTTGTTGAAGGCGCTGTAGTCCAGCGGGTTGATCACGTTGATGCCGTTCTGGATCAGCACCGCCTCGCCCCAGGACAGCACCTGCTTGCCGAGCTTGAGGTTCAGCGGGTGCTCGTCGACATCGAAGTCCTTCCACACGTAGGCGTCGAGGGTGTCGAAGCCGTGGTAGCGCGCCAGGGTCGGCCAGCCGCTGTCGTCGAAGTCCTTGAAGCGGCCGTCGCCGGTTTCGTAGGCGTGGTCGTACCAGTACTTGAAGCGGATGAAGGCGCCCTGCCCGTCGCCCTCCAGGCTGAAGTCGGTAAGGCCCTTGAACATCTGCGAGATGGGGTCGCCCTTCTTGAAGTTCAGGCGGTTGTCGTCGGCACTCACGCTGGTGCCGTCGGCATTGTCGATGTGCTGGGCCTGGACGGCGTTGGCGTGGGTCATCAGGTGACGATCGGGGTCCTGCGCCGACCAGCTCGCCCCCAGGCTCAGGGTCGTCTTGGTGGACAGGCTCCAGTCTTCGTTCAGCTCAAAGGTGGTGGCCTGTGCGCCAAAGGCGCTGCTGACCGCCAGGGCAAGCAGTAGAGGTCTGGCAATGCAGTGCTGGCGCTGCCCCACGAAAGCGAGGGGGACAGGGGCCGGATGGATTCTTGTCATTATGGGCTCCGGAGGATGGGTACCGCCGGCCAACCATGAAGGGAGCGGGCTCGGCGGCCACAAGCCGGGCCCGACAAAATTCGATCATGCCGGGCATTGGCCGAGGCGAAACTGCTTGGGCGTAACGCCGAAGCGCTTGCGGAAGGCGCGGATGAAGTTGCCGCTCTGCCGGTAGCCGATGCGCTCGGCGATACGCTCGATGGGCTGGTCGGAAGAGCGCAACCAGATGCGCGCCAGGCTCAGGCCGTCACCCTCCCCGTCCTTGCGGGCATCGCCCCATTGGCGTAGCAGGCTCTGGTAGAGGAACTCGTTGGCGCCCGCCAACGGCGTGGCCAGCAGCGCCGTGGGCAGCAGCAGGAACGGCGAAGGCGCCACCCGCCAGGGCACGCCCCACTCGCCGAGCGTCGATGTGCAGCGCTGTTGCGCGGCGATACCGGCCTCCCGGCACACCTGTGCCGCCGGCAGCCCGACACGCCGGGCAATGTTGCGGATCAGGGTCAGCACCGCGGCATCCAGGCCGAAGTGGTGCAGGTCGTCGCGCATCAGCTCCAGGGTCAGGCGGGTGACCTCGCCCTCCTCTTCCAGGCGCGCCTGCACGCAGTTGGTCACCGTGGGCAGGTGCTGGCAGAAGGCGGCGAGGCTGGTGCCCAGGTCAGGCGCGGAATCCAGCAGGATGTTCAGCCCCTGCAGGCAATGGGTGGCCATGCTGTTGAGCAGCTCGCAACCGAACTGCGGGTTGCCGCTGGCGCGCTCGCACTCACTCCACAGGCGTTCCACCTGGTCTGCCGGGATACGCGCGCGATGATCCGCCAGCTGCGCCTCGGCAATCCCTGCGCGCAGGCGCAGTTCTGCCGCGCACAACCCCAGGCGGGCGGCATGCAGGAGGATGGTGCTGGCGAAGGCGCTGGAGGCGAACAGCAAGGGCGACATGGGATGGGTCCGGTTCGGCAGGCGGTTTACTAGACCAGCTGACTCTGCTATCCATCAAATTCATTCGACTCAACCCTTTTATGCGCAGGACGCATGATGGAACTCAGACAGCTCCGCCACCTGGCCGCCCTTGCCGACTTCCAGAATTACCAGCGCGCCGCCGACGCCATTGGCCTCAGCCAGTCGGCGCTGAGTCGCAGCATCCAGTCCCTGGAGCGCGACCTTGACTGCCTGCTGGTGGACCGCCAGAGCCGCGACTTCCGCCTGACCGGCCAGGGCGAACTGGTGCTGCAGCACGCGCGGCGCCTGCTGGCCGGCACCCGTTCGCTGCGCAACGAACTGCAACAGTACAACGGCCTCGACGCCGGTGAGCTGCGCTTCGGCTGCGGCCCTTATCCCGCGCAACTGCTGGTGCCCGAGGCGATGGCCGATTTCATCCGTGCCCACCCGGCGATCGATGTCGGCTTCCTGATGGGCGACTGGGAACAGATGGCGCAGTTGCTCAGGGAAGAACAGGTGGAATTCTTCGTCGGCGACGCCCGCGAGTTCGCCGGCGACCCCGAGTACCAGGTGCGCTGGATGGAGTTCCGCCCCGGCCGCTTCTTCTGCCGCGCCGGCCATCCGCTGGCCGGCGCGGAGCCGCTGAAGCTGGCCGATCTGCTCGACTACCCGCGCGTCGGCACGCGCATTCCGCCGCCGCTGCGCAAGGTGCTGGCCGAGGTGATCGGCGAGCGCGACTTCCACATGAACATCGAGTGCGCGCAGTTCGCGGCGATCCTGCACATCGTCGCGCGCTCCGATGCAGTCGGCCTGGCCGCCGTGGAGGCGCTGCACGACCCGGTGCAGCGCGGCGAAGTGGCCCTGCTGCAGATCACCGACATTCCCCAGGACCGCCCCGAGCTGCGCCTGCACTACGGCATCGTCAGCCGCGCCGGTTTCAGCCTGTCGCCGGCCGCACAGGCGATGGTCGAGGCGATCTTCGCGGCGGACCAGCGCCTGCCGCGCGGGCTTGTCGGTGCCGGGCGCAATGCGTAAGGTCGTCCCGCCCGCCTCACCGAGTCCTCTCACGCAATGAGCCCAGCTTCCGCCCCTCCGTCCAACGCCTTCTACGCGCCGACGCTACTGCCGGCCATGGAGGAGTTGCTCGCCCGCGGTGTCGCCGCCACGGAGCTGGAGGCCTGCATGCGCCGGACGCTGCTGGAGCTGCGTACGCCGCTGGTACGCGTGCCGCTGTTTCTCTCCCGGCGCTTCTGGGACCTCGCCGAACATGCCAGTGGCGACGCCGCCATCGGCCTGCTGGCGGGCAGGCGCTTCGTGTCGACCCTGACCAACGGCCTGACCTACCTGTTCGATGTGGCGCCGACCCTGGAAGCGGCCTGCACCTACTTCGCCCGGTACTTCCCCTACTTCAACGGCTCGCTGCACATCGAACTGCGCACCGAAGGTGACAGCGTCGCCCTGGTTCTCTCCGAATGCGGCGCGCTGCTGTCCGGCCGGCAGAGCCGCGAGTACACCCTGGTCGGCATCTTAAGCCTGCTGCGGCGCAAGCTGCTGGCCAGCGGCATTGCCCAGGACCCGCTGCTCGGCATCCAGTTACCCGGCCACGCGCCGGCGAACGCCGAACGCTATGAGCAAACACTGCGCGCGCCCTTGCACTGGCGCAGCGATGCGTCGGAGATGGTGCTGCAACTGCAGCCAGCGCTGTTCCGCCACCCGCTCTCTCCCGCCAACCCCGAGCTGGAAGCCACCCTGGTCGGCATCGTCGAGCAGGCGCTCGGGCAGACCCAGCGAACCCTGCTGGACGAAGCCGCCGACCATATCGCCGCCACCCTGGCAGAAGGCGCGAGTTTCCAGTCCTTCTGCAGGACGCGTCACCTGACCGAGCGCACTGCCGCACGGCGGCTGCTCAGCCAAGGCTGGCGCTACAGCGAGCTGCTTGACGAGCAGCGCCGCTACAGGGCGCTCGATCTGCTGGACGATGCGGCGCTGTCGCTCGCGCAGATCACCGACCTGCTCGGCTACGGTGACCTGCAGAGTTTCTCCCGGGCCTTCGGCCGCTGGTACGACAGCAGTCCGGGAGCCTGGCGCGAGGCGCGGTTGCGCAAAGGCTGAGCGCGGCCCGCCCCGCCACGATCGGCGGGGCGTAATCCGCTCAGCGGGTCCAGAGCGGATCGGTGGTGAAGGCGATGGTCAACCAGCGGTTGGGGCCTTCGCCGCCGATGGCCTCGCCGATCTCGTCGCGCAGCTTGTCCCATTCGGCGAGCGTCTGCGCCGGCCAGTTCGGCGGGACGATGAAGTACAGCTCGATCTGCTGCGCGCGCCCGACCTTGGCGACGTAGGCCTGGTACGCCACGAAGCCGTGCTGCGAAACGGTGGCCGCCGCCACCTCGTCGACGTGCTCCTTGAGCTCCGGCGGGGTGACCAGGAGGATGTCCTTGAAGGCCTGGCGGATGGTCAGGAAGGGAATCGGCAGGATCACCAGACAGATCAGCGCCAGCACCGCGGGGTCGACATACGGACCGATGTGCGCATAGCCGCTCACGGTGGCGACGTCGCCCACCAGGAAGGCGATCAGCAAGGCCAGGGAAATGCTGCCGGACATCACCCAGGACTTCGCGTCGAGGGCGACGAAGTCCGAGCCGATGCGCTTGTTGGCGCGGAACTGCACCGCCGCCAGGGCGAAACAGACCAGCGTGGCGACCGCTGCATAGAGAATGGCGAAGCCGAACTCCAGCGCATGACCGCCCGTGAGCAGCCGGCCGATGGCGTTGATCAGCGCGTACAGTGTGACGCCCGACAGCAGCGTGCCGTTGAGTGCCAGCACCATGGGTTCCAGATGCCAGAAGCCCATGTTGAACCGCTCGGCCAGGCGCCGGCTGGCGTCGCCCTCGGTGGTATGGCGGCGGATCAGGGTGGCCACCATCAGTGCGAGGCCGCTCATGCTGGCATCGGCCAGGGAATAGACGCCGTCGAAGACGATGGAAAAGGATCCCGAAAGCAGGCCGACGATGATCCCGAAACCGGCCAGCAGGACGGTGACGATGATGGAAAGCCGCAGGATGCCCTGTTCTGTTTTCATGACTGGCGTGCTCCTCGCGCCTTGAGTGATTGCGTCGCCGGCAACAGGCCCTGAGGGCACTGGCGGTTTCGCTGGGGGGCGCGACTATATGCCAGCGTCGGCACCAAGGCTATTGGCGGCCGGGCAAAGTCGCTATGCACTTTCGCAAGGACGCGGGCGGCGGGAACCAGGCCTTGGCCGACTGAGTCCCCGGCGGCTCGGCCAATGCCTTCGCGGCCCTTGACTGCATAAGCTGCGCGCAACCGGCTGCTGTCGTGAATCATCGGCAAGCGTGTCGGCGAGGGTTGCTCCAGGAACCGCAGCAACGCTCACCACGAACGGCCGCCCAGTTCGTTTCAAGTACCTGTCGCCGTACAAAGAATCGCCGCACAAGGAAGTGTCATGCGTACTGTAAATCTCGTGGTCATGCTTGCAGTGGCAGTCATCAGCGCACTGCTGGGCGCGATAAACCTGCTCATCGGGGTCCGCACCAACCACCTGCCGTTGATGGCGGGGCTACTGGGCCTGCTCCTGATATCCCTCGCTTACGCCCTCCTCCTGATGAACCACGCGGCGAAGGGTTTGCGCGGGCAGCTGCTGATTCTTCTGCTGTACATGGTCAGCGCCGTCGCCGGGTTCACCGCGTGCGGCAGTCTCGGCCTGGTCCCCTACACCATGCAGAGCAAGACGATGAGCCTCCTCCCGGCGCTGAACTATGTCTGGCGCGCCGTGTTGATCTGTGGGTTACCCGCCGCAGGTTCCTATGCGCTGGCCGTCTCCCTCCTGCGGCGGCGGAGCGCCGCCCTCCGCCCTATCCCTGACCGGTAGCCAGCAGCACGGCCCGGTCAGGCCGTGCGCAGCGGCACTTCCCGCAGCAGCCACGACAGCGCGAAGGCCACGCCGCTGACCAGGCACGCCACCAGGAAAACCCAGTGCATCGCCCCGGAGAAAGCCCCCAGGTAGAGCTGCTGCAGGGCCACCGGCAAGGCATGCACATCGGCCGGCGACAGGTTGGCCGCGGAGCCGGAGCCAGCCGGGAAGCTGCTCGCGAGCCGGCTCGTCAGTTCGTGTGTAAACAGCGCGCCGAATACCGAGACGCCAATGGAGCCGCCGATTGAGCGGAACAAGGTGGCGCCCGAGGTGGCCACGCCCATGTGGCGGAACTCGACGCTGTTCTGCACCGCCAGGATCAGCACCTGCATGACCATGCCCAACCCGGCGCCCAGCAAGGCCATGTAGAGGTTCAGCTGGAGCATGGACGATTGCAGGTCGAGACGACTGAGCAGCCCCAGGGCGACGACCTGCAGCAGGGTGCCGAGGATCGGGAATACCCGGTAGCGCCCCCAGCGGCTGATCAGCCGGCCGGTGATCGCCGAGACCACCAGCATCGCGCCCATCAGCGGCAGCATCTGCAGGCCCGCGCTGGTCGGCGTGGCGTCCTTGACCACCTGCATGTAGAGCGGCAGGAAAGTCACCGAGCCGAACAGCGAAACACCGACGGTGAAGCCGATCAGCCCCGCCAGCACGAAGGTGCGGTGGCGGAACAGGTGCAGCGGCATGATCGGTTCGGCGGCGATGCGCTGCTCGTGGACGAAGCCGACCAGCCCGACGACGGCGAAGAGCGCCAGGACCATGATGTCGACCGAGGTCCATTTCAGAGTGCTGCCGCCCAGGCTGGTGATCAGCACCAGCGAGGCCAGCGCCAGGGTCAGGAAGAAGGCGCCGAAGTAGTCGATGACGTGCTTCACCCGCGCCACATGGGGGCGGAACGCGCTGCCGATCACCAGCAGGGCGAGCAGTCCCAGCGGCAGGTTGATGTAGAAGATCCAGCGCCAGGACAACTGCTCGACCAGGAAGCCACCCACCAGTGGGCCGACCACGGTGGCGAGGCCGAACACACCACCGAACAGCCCCTGGTAGCGACCGCGCTCGGCCGGCGGGATGACGTCGCCGATGGCCGCCATCGCCACCACCATCAGACCTCCCCCGCCCAGGCCCTGGAGCGCGCGCAGGAGGATCAGCTGGGTCATGTTCTGCGCCAGGCCGCAGAGCGCCGAACCCGCCAGGAACAGCACGATGGCGGTCTGCAGCACCAGCTTGCGGCCATACAGGTCGCCGAACTTGCCATACAGCGGCACCACGACGGTGGACGCCAGCAGGTAGGCGGTCACCACCCAGGACAGCAGGTGCAGGCCGCCCAGTTCGCCGACGATGGTGGGCAAGGCAGTGGACACGATGGTCTGGTCCAGCGCCGCGAGAAACATCACCAGCAGCAAGGCCGCCAGCAACAAGGGAATGGAGGGTTGTGCATCCCCGGCGTCGGCTGCGGGATTCGCGTGGCTGGCCAGGGTTTGATCGGAAGCCGGTTGCATGGGGCTGACCTGAAGAGAGGAAATGTCGTTGAACAGAAATACAGCGGGCTCAGGAGTCCGCCGCTGCGGCCCGCAGTTGGTACTGCCGGCCCACCTCCCGCAGGCCGGCCAGCGTGAAGCTGTACAGCTGCGCGGTGACCACTTCACCGGGCATGTCGAGGATGTCGCGCAGGGCGCCTTGCCCGCCGCGCGGGCCGATCAGCAGCATCGCCCAAGGCGCGGTCACGCTGAGGATGCAGGGCACCAGCGAGGGATCGTCTGCCGGTATCCCGGTGATTTCGCTGAACAGCTGCTTGAGCAGCGTCAGCTTCAGCGCCTTCTGCGGATGCAGCACCTCCTGGCCGTGGCTGCTGGGCGCCAGGGCTTCGGCGGCGAGCACGCGCAGATGCCAGCTCTCCCGTCCGCGCGACGCCTTGCGTACCACCAGCTCGGTCAACGCGAGCAGCTTGTCCGGCGCCGGTTGCTCGGCCTGGATGATCCGCTGCAGGTCGGCAATATCGAGAAAGCGCCGCCGGGCTTCCCCCAGCACCGCCTGGTAAAGGCCGTTGCGGCTGCCGAAGTGGTAGTTGATCGAGGCCAGGTCCACTTCCGCCTTCGCTGCCACCGCCTTGTTGCTGGTCTCGGCGAAGCCGAGGGTCGCAAGTAGCTCGCCAGCGGCTTCGAGGATGCGGATACGGGTCGCTTCGCCGTCTTTACGGGATTCGCGGGAGGCCATGGCTTTTCCTGGGCGCAAGAACGATGTCGATCAGACTGACGCAGGCAAACTCTAAATTCAATTTAAATTTAGTATTCACGACGAACTGCGCCCCGGCGACGGCTTCGGAATCAGTTATCTCGGCCCTCGGAAACGCATTGCGCAGAGCATCTGCCGGCTGCGGATTCCACCTTTGCCGACGAAAACAGAGACGATTTGTGCTGATACAGGTGAACCCGAGGGCTGTATGGAATAACCTTGCACCACGCAATCAACCTCGAAGCTGTGAATTGAACGATGGGTTTTGAACAACTAGCTGGGCTACGTGACCGCCTGCGGGCTGAAAAAGAGCAGGCAAAGGCCGCTAACGAGAAGCGCCGCAAGCCGAAGACCACACCGCAGGAGAAACCTCGCGAGCAGGATCCTGCGCTGGAAGCGATCTGGCGTTTGCAGCGGCATTTTCCGTTGGCCTTCCCGGTGAATCCGGCGCCCAAGGTTCCGCTCAAGGAGGGGATTCTCAAGGATGCCGAGCAACACCTGGCGCAACTCGGGATTACCAGCGAGCAGCTCAAACTGGGCGTCGCGGCCTGGTGCAAGGGCGCCCGATACTGGGCCAGCATGGTGGAGAACGCGCCGCGCCTGGACTTGAACGGCCAGCCAGTCGGCACCGTGACCGCCGCCCAGGCGCTGCACGCCAAGCAGCAGGCTTCCCGGCAACGCAGCCAGGAGCGCCGGAATCGCGAGAAACTGAAAAACCGCACTCCCGCCGCTGCCGCCGATACCACCGTCACCTCCGATACCACCGAGGCTCAGTCTTCGGACTGAACCTGGCCGCGTACTGCACCGCATCGGCCATCACCCGGCTGGGTGACTGTCCGATGCGGCAGCCCGTTCAGGCCAGAAGCTGCCGCTGACCGCAGGCAGCTTTCGGCCAGGCGCGGAGATCGGGCAGCCCTGCCCGATTCGGCCCAGGCCCCCACGTTCTCCACCAGAAAGTCGATCAGCGCCCCTACCCTGGCCGGCCTCTGCGCGCGCGTGGATACCTAACGCATTGGCGCCATCGGCATCTGCGGCGGCGGTGCCTATACCATCCCAATGGTGCCACCAGCGGCCTGTTCTCCTGCAACAGCGCAGCGATGGCCTGGGGTGCATTCGCCCATGCCGAAACGCTGCTGACCCAACCGCTGCTGGTGGTGAGCGGTGACAAGCCCGGAGCCTTGGTGCCTACCGCGACGGCTGGGAGATCCACGGTCGGGCAGCGTCGGCGGCCAAGCAGCTATTCCTCGCCGAAGGCTGGTCACGCGACGACCTCCAAAACAAGCCGGAACCGGTGGCCCTGGTCATGGCGGAGGTCGCGCCCTTCTTCAAGGAATACCTGTAATCCTCGCGAATCGCAGACGCGAAGCGCCTCATGAACAATGCCCTCATCCTCGGTGCCACCGGGAAGATCGCTTCGTGGATCGTCCGAGGGCTTGGGCAACTGGACGAGGTGCAGCAGACGCAACAGCTACTAGCCCCCGGAAAGCTCTCCGGCACGGAGCCCGGCAATGCGCGAGTGGTATCGGCAACGTGCTGGATCAGGCGCTGCCACGAGCAGTCATGGCTGGCCGGGACGTTGTCTAGGCGATGCTCAGCGGCGACGTTCTGGAGGAACGGGCACACAGCGCGATCGAGGCCATGCAGGCCGGTAACGTCAAGCGTCTGATCTTGGTCTTCTCGCTGGGCATCACGGCAACGATGTCGTGCAGCATCGCCGGATCGAAGGGCTCGTCGAGAACGCGGTACGCCGGAAAGTCGCTGCTCCAGGAGCCTCCGGACCTGCCAATGATGGGTATGGGAGGCAGACACTCCGCCACCTGGCATTAGGTCGGCCCATGACTGGTGCAAAGGCGACGCAGTCGAAGCAGCACCCGGGCTTCGCCAAGCATTCCACTCATTTCATGGCCTGCCGGGCGAATTGGCTGCCTGCGGCCATACTTCATGTTCACCAACGCCTGACCGACACTCGACGGGGAGAACGTCGATGCTTGACTTCGTGCTGCATGCATTGCGTGCCAACCCGGAAATTGCCGTGTTTCTGGCAATCAGCCTGGGCGTATTGCTGGGTCGAATCCAACTGGGGAGTTTCCACCTGGGCTCCGTCGCCGGAGCGCTGCTCATGGGCCTGCTTATCGGACAGATCGGCATCGAGGTGCCTCATGAGCTGAAGTCGATCTTCTTCGCGTTGTTCATTTATGCGGTGGGTTTCAAGAGCGGCCCGGAGTTCTTCGGCAGCCTGAACCGAGGCACACTCAAGCTGGTGCTGCTTTCCGTAGTGCTCTGCGCTACCGCGCTGGTCACCATCCTTGTGACCGGGCGCTATTACGGCTTCGATGCTGGATTCACCGCGGGGCTCGGCGCTGGAGCACTGACCGACACCGCAATCATGGGGACGGCCAGCAGCGCCATTGCACAGCTGGCGCTCGAGGAGTCCGCGAAGTCTCAACTCAACAGCCATATGGCTGTGGCATACGCAATCACTTACTTGTTCGGGACTATTGGTCTGATTGTCTTCGTCGGAAGCATCGCGCCCAAGCTATTGCGCGTCGATCTGCGTGCTTCGGCCCGCGAGCTGGAACGCGAGCTCGGTATCGAACGGGAAGAATTCGCCATCAGCATCCCCTACACCCGCGTGGTCGTTCGTGCTCATCAACTGGCGTGCGGGGGAATGAGCATTGCCGATATCGAAAGACTGCATCCTGCGCTCAGTGTTGAGCGCGTGGTGCGTGGCGACCGAGTCATCGAGCGCGACCCTCGGTTTCGCCTGGAGAGCGGCGATGTGGTGGGGCTCTACGCCTTGCGTGAAGCGGTAGCAGGTCTACGCGACTGGATCGGGCCGGAAGTCGACCACTCGGAGAGCCTGTCCTTTCCTACCCGCACGGCAGACATCGTACTTACCTCGCGCAGTCTGGCCGGCAAGACTCTGCATCAGATCAAGCGCGAGCTGGTTGGCGCTGAGCGCATGGGCTGCTACATCACCGGACTGACACGCCAGGACCTCGATCTTCCGCTGCTGCCGGATACAGTCCTGCGTCGAGGCGATGTCATCTCCCTTGTTGGCCGCCGCGCCAGCGTGGAAGCCCTGGCCGCTCAGATCGGCCGAATCAGGGAGACCAGTTACAAGAGCGACATTGCCGTCCACACCCTGGGGCTGGTGTTCGGTTCGCTGGCGGGCATGCTTTCCACCCACATCGGCATGATTCCAGTGGAGCTGGGAATTGGTGGCGGTGTCCTGCTCACCGGTTTGCTGATTGGCTGGTTCAACTCTCGCCATCCCGAGCGCGGCAATCTCCCCCCTGCCGCACAATGGGCCTTCTCTGAGTTCGGCCTCACAGCCTTTGGCGCGGTGGTTGGTCTGCTGGCCGGCCCAGCGGCGCTGGTGGCGATCCGCGACCAAGGTCTGGCGCTGGTCATTTCAGGCGCATTCGTGACCATCGTTCCGCCGCTGGTGACGCTCTATGTCGGACACTACCTGCTGCGCCTGCACCCTTTGATCCTGCTTGGTGCGCTGGCGGGAGCCCAGACCGAGGCGGCATCGATGAACAAGATCATCGAGCAATCCGGGAGTAACACGCCCGTAATCGGATTCACCGTCTGCTACGCCATTTCCAATGTCCTTCTGGCCGTGTGCGGCCCGATCATCGTTACGGTCATGACAGGCTAGGCGGTTCGTATCGGATAACGACGCGCCGTCCCTTCATCCACTCTAGGAAGCCGGCGAGTCGATATCATCGACGTCTGCCGCCGGGCGACTGGCCGGCGAGCTGTACCAGTTCTCCGGGCGCACCACCTTCTCCGCGGCAGGATCTCCCAGGTAGTGCGGCGACATGATCTGCACGCCGTATTCATTGAACACATCCTGGATGTGGGCATGCAGCAGGCTCAGCAGTTGCGCCCGTGGACGCGGCTCGCTGGGGATGGCTTGGGCGACCAGTCGGTATTCGGGATAGAAATCCGACAGGGCCGTCTGGAACACGCAAGGCGGTGGAACCTGCAAGATGCCATCCGTGCGCCGGGCGGCCTCGACAAGCATCGCTTCCACCTGACGCCAGGGCGTGTCGTAGCCGATGGTGACCACGGTGTCGACGACGTAACCCTGCCCCTGGACTATCCGTGAGTAATTCTTGGTGACCGATCCGGTAATCATCGAGTTCGGCAGCGTCAGTACCTCTCCAAGGCCAGTGCGGATAGTGGTGTTGAACATACCGACTTCCGTCACCGTGCCCTCGTGGTCGCCAATGCGCACGAACTCCCCGGCACGCAGCGTCCGCGAGTAGGTCAGGATCAGGCCGGAGGCAGCCTGCCCCACGACGCTGGAAGCCCCCAGCGAGATCATGAGGCCCACGAGCACCGAAAGCCCCTTGAACGCCTCGGTACCCGAGCCAGGTAGATAGGGATAGGCCATCACAACGGCGAACAGCCAGATGGCCAGCGAGGTCAGGCGCGTCGTGGGCTGCAGGGTTTCCTGGGTCAACCAGCGAATGGTGCCGGGCCGAGCCAGTCGCTCCAGCAGCCTTTTGCTGAATCCGCTGATGCCCCGGGCGATGAAGAAGATCATCACGGCGACCGCAATGCCCGGTATCGCGCTGACGATCCCGCTGAGCAGGTAATCCAGCAGCCGGAACAGGTAGACGTCGAGGCTTTCCCCCCAGGGCCGGGTATAGGGGAACTGTGACAGCACGTAGCTGAGCCACTCATAGCTCAGCAGAAACACGACTGCCCAGAAGAACAGCCAGATCAGTCGGTCCGCCAGGTAGTACAGGTACTGCATGTCGAACAGCTGAAGTTGCCCGAACCTGATCTGTCGGGCCCGCTCGCGCATCAATTGAGGCAGCCGCCCACGCAGCTTGCGCCTGAGGAAATGCACCAGTCTCAGCAGCAGTACGTACAGGACGGTGGCAACGGCCGAGTAGCCCAGGGCCTTGAGCAGGAATCGAAGGCTGCGAGCCTGGCCGGTCTCCTCCACCACCACCTTGAGATTCGCGGCAGCCCGTGCTGCGGCCTCCTGCACGGAACCCTCCGGCGAATCGACGTCCAGTGGCGAAACGATAAAGGCACGCCGGCCGCCCAGCAGCACCATGTAGCTGTGGAGGATGGGGGCAGTGCTGACTTGCAGGTCGTCAGTCCCTTGCAGCACATCCTCGATCACTGCCTTGGCCCGTTGCTGCCGGCCCGCCGGCGTCTCGCCCAGCAAGGTCGCGCGGAACACGACGATGCTGCGGTTGGCAATCTTCAACTCCACGGGGTCAGCGGCGACGCCCTCGGTTGCATCGGTGCCCGCCGCAGGTTCGGCGCTGACCGCAGCCGCACAGACCAACCCCAACACAACGAGCACCAAACTGAGCCTTGCGCCGATCCAACACCCCATCCCATCGCTCCTTGGAAGCACAGCCAACCGGCCGAGAACAAACTGAATCAAGCGTAGTCAGGTTCTGGACGTCCAGGAAACGGAAGCAGGATATGTCTTGGGAAGGCCCCGCTGTCTTCGAAGCGGCCGCGGAACGAAGGCAAGGACCTGAAGGCAATCAAATGCGGCGAAGGCGATCCGGGCCCGGCATGGAAAACACAGCTCCCGGATCGGTTGCCGTCCAGTTACCAGCGCAGCAGTCGTGGCCCGAGCACCGCGCCCAGCCCGGTTGGCAGAAGCATGCCGAGCAAGTACCAGACGCCCCAGAACGGAATGCCCATCTCGGGACAGTGCAGGCAGTACGCCAATGTCGCCGTGGCTCCCGCCAGCAGCCCGCCGGCAGCGCCGGCAATGCGCAGACGGGTTGGCGCAAGGCCGCGCAGCGCCCAGAACACGCTGATGAAAGTCGGCACCGAGAGCAGCGCAATGTTCAGCGGACAGGTGCGCCAGGTCTTGCCCAGGACCAGGCCGGCGCGGGCTTCGGCGGGCACGCCGGCCAGCTCCACGGCGCCGCCTATCCAGACCAGAAGCACGGGCAGCGCCAGCAGCGCCCAGGCCGCGCCGCCGCCCACTCCTGGCCGCGCGACGCGGCTGTTCAGCCACAGGGCAAGGGGAGCCAGGCTGCCAGGCAGCGCCACCTTGGCCCAGAAGAGCGGCGTGCGTGCCACTTCGCCCAGGTCGGGCCGTACGCCGAAGATCGCAGTCATCAGCAGCAGCGCGCCCAAGGTGCCAGCCAGCAAGGCGACGGCGAAGCGCTTAGCCAGAGCATGACGGTCCACCGCGCCCTCGCCAGCGCTCAGCAGGTCGATCAGTTCATTGGTCTTCATCGCTTCGCAACCCTCGAATGATTTTCGCCAGGGCCTTGAGCCCGCGGTGGATGCCGACCTTTACGGCGGAACTGGAAAGCCCGGTCAGGCTGGCGGTTTCTTCCACCGACAGACCTTCCAGCTTCACATGGACAATCGGCAGGCGCTGCTTGTCGGGGAGCTGTTGCAGCAGCTTGCCGAGATCGCGGCTGGCCTGTGCAGGCTCGCCATCCTCGGCGGCGAACAGCTCTCCCTCGTCATCCGCCAGCGGATCGTGGAGCGCCTCCCGCCGCGCGAAGGCGCGGAAATGGTCCGCCAGCTTGTAACGCGCTATGGCCTGCACCCAGGCAGTCAATGGCTGATCGGCACGGTAGGTGTGGCGGGCATTGTGTACCGCCAGCAGCACCTCCTGCAGCAGGTCTTCGATCTCGCCGGGGCGCTGGCTCAGGCGCCGCCCCAGGAAAGCCCGCAGGTGCGTGCCGAGTGCGCCGAGAAACTCACGGTACGCCTGACCATCGCCGTCCATGCCACGCAGCAGCAACGCCTGCAGCTGCGCCTCGCGCGCGATCAACAGTTCCTGGCTGGTAGTTCGTTGCATCGGCCGTCCTGGTTACACCCAAGGTGAATTCTTTCCCGGTCCCGCCCCAGCCTGCTGGCGTGCTGCTGGCCTGCGGAGAAAACAGGCCGTCGTTCAATACGTTAGGGCCACGCCGAAGAATTCTCAAAAAAATTTCGTCGCGCTGTAACCGGATCAGCTCCCCCGGCGAACTACTCATCGAGCCGCCGGAAAGCCTTCCACGGCCCCTCAATCGAACGGGAGACCGCACCATGAAAACCCTGACCCTCGCCACCGCCGCCATCGCGCTTGCCGCCATCACCGGTAGCGCCCTGGCCGACGACATGAACACCAAGGCCAGCAATGGCGCGGCCATGGAGAAATGCTACGGCGTCGCCATGGCCGGCAAGAACGACTGCAAGGCCGGTGCGGGCACCACCTGCGCAGGCAGCGCCAAGAAGGACTACGACGGCATGCACTGGAAGAACGTCCCGGCCGGCACCTGCACCACGATCAAGACGCCCAATGGCATGGGCTCGCTGACGCCGAGCAAAGCCTGAGCCAAGGCCGCCGACCATGAACGCATTCCATCAACCGGGCGCCGGGCTGGGGCTGAAGGGCGAACACTACGCCCAGGCCCTGGCCTGCTCCGCCCAGGGTCTCTGGTTCGAAGTGCATCCGGAGAACTACATGGTCGGCGGTCCCCGCCTTGCCTGGCTGGAACGAATCGCCGAACGACACCCGCTGTCGCTGCACGGGGTCTCGCTGTCCCTGGCGGCCGACACGGCACCTGACGAGGCACACCTCCGGCACCTGCGCGCGCTGGTCGAGCGCGTGCAACCGCACTTGATTTCCGAGCACCTGGCCTGGTCGACCTGGCGCGGCCAGTACCTGCCGGACCTGCTGCCCTTCCCGCGCAGCCATGCGGCCCTGGCGCGCATCACCGAGAACGTCCAGCGCACCCAGGAAGCCCTGGGCCGGCGCATCGCCATCGAGAACCCCAGTCACTACCTGCGCCTGGAGGGCCACGACTGGGACGAAATCGAATTCCTCACGGAGCTTGCGCTACGCACCGGCTGCGGCCTGCTGCTGGACGTCAACAACGTGCACGTCAGCTCGCAAAACCTCGGCTTCGATGCGAGGCGCTACCTCGACCGCTTCCCCGCGGCGGCCGTCCTCGAGATCCACCTGGCCGGATACAGCCACGACGAGGGCGGCGAACTGCTGATCGACTCCCACGATGCGCCGGTCGCCGAGCCCGTCTGGGCACTCTATGAGCACCTGATCCAGCGCATCGGCCCGAGGCCGACACTGATCGAGCGCGACGACCATCTGCCTGCCTTCGACGAGTTGCTGGCCGAGCGCGAGATCGCGCAGGCGATCCTCAACCTGGCAGAGGTGAAACCATGAAAACCTCACTCGGCACCTTCCAGGATGCCTTCGTCGAAGCGCTCTACCGGCGCCCTGCTCCTGCGCTGCAAGGCGTGACCACACAGGCGGCCTTCGAGGTCTATCGCAACACCGTGTTCAAGGGCTGTGTCGACGCACTGTGCGACAACTTCCCAACCGTCGAACGCCTGGTCGGGACGGACTGGATCCGCGCAGCGGCGGCAATTCACGCCCGCGAGGTTCCCCCGGATGACGCTCGCCTGATCCTTTATGGCGAGAGCTTTGCCGATTTCCTCACGACTTTCGAACCCGCACGTGAGCTGCCCTACCTTGGCCCCGTGGCGCGTCTGGACCGACTGTGGACAGAGGCCTTCGTCGCGCCCCAGGAAGCGATGCTGGACCTTGCCAGCCTGGCTGGCATGACCGCCTCGGACCTTGCCGCCGGCTACCTGCAACCGCGCGCCTGCGTACGCTGGCGCTGGTTTTCCGAGCAGCCGATCTACAGCATCTGGCGTTACAACCGCGAGGCCCTGCCGATACCGGAGGAGCTGCCCTGGCAAAGTGAAGGAGCCTTGCTGGTCGGCCATGCCGAGGGCGTTGCCTGGCACGCGCTGGAAGCTGGGGGCTGCGCCTTCCTCGATGCCTGCGCGAAGGGTAGCGACCTCGGTCAGGCGTCGGCGCTGACACTGCAGGCGCATCCGGACCTCGACTTCCACGACCTGTTCGGCCGCCTCCTCGGCGCCGGCGTTTTCCGTCCCATCAACCTCGCGTGAGGGGCCAACATGGACATCGCTCGCACTACTCCCACCGGCACCGGCCTGCGCCAACGCTGGAATCGTATGGCCGACTTGCTGCAGCAGCTGCTCGGCGACTCGGTTCTCTGCCTGGTAGCGCGCGTCGGGATTGCCGCAACCTTCTTCCTTTCCGGGCGGACCAAGGTCGAAGGCCTCCTGACCATCACCCCGAGCACCTATGAGCTGTTTCGCACCGAGTACATGCTGCCGCTGGTGCCTCCGCAGATCGCCGCTCACCTGGCGACCTACGCCGAACACCTCTTCCCACTGCTGCTGGTGCTGGGCCTGTGCACCCGCCTTTCGGCCCTGGCATTGCTGGGGATGACCACGGTGATCGAGGTATTCGTCTACCCGGATGCCTGGCCCACCCACCTGGTATGGGCAGGCCTGCTGCTGTTGGTGATCGGACGCGGAGCCGGCAACTGGTCGCTGGATCGCGCCCTGGGGATTCGGTAATACAGCGTCCGCCAGCGGCCATCAGCGGCCATCAGCGGACGTTCGAATGCAACGAGGCTTTACCTTACATATGGAAATCCGTATATTCGATTATCCATATGTAAGGTGAAGCCATGATCACTCCACCCGAAGTCTTCAAGAACCTGGCCGACGAGACTCGCGCTCGCGCCACCCTGCTCATCGCCAGCCTGGGCGAGCTGTGTGTCTGCGAGCTGATGTGCGCGCTGGACGACAGCCAGCCGAAGATCAGTCGCCACCTGGCACAACTGCGCAGCAGCGGCCTGCTGCTGGATCGCCGCCAGGGCCAGTGGGTGTATTACCGCCTCAACCCCGAGCTGCCCGCCTGGGTGCACGACCTGCTGCAGGTCACCCTGCTGGCCAACGAGCAGTGGCTGGCCGACAACACCCTGCGCCTGCAGAACATGGACGGCCGCCCCGTCCGTGACGCCGCCTGCTGCTGATCCCTTCGAGCGAGTCCTCCATGCTGGTCGCCGTTAGCGTCTTCGTCTTTACCCTCGTCCTGGTCATCTGGCAGCCCAAGGGGCTTGGCGTCGGCTGGAGCGCGGCCCTGGGCGCGATCATCGCCCTGGCTGCCGGTGCGGTTTCCCTGCACGACATCCCGACCGTCTGGGCCATCGTCTGGAACGCCACTGCCACCTTCATCGCGGTCATCATCATCAGCCTGCTGCTGGATGAGGCCGGCTTCTTCGAGTGGGCCGCACTGCACGTGGCGCGCTGGGCGAACGGCAGCGGCCAGCGCCTGTTCGCCTTCTGCGTGCTGCTCGGCGCGGCCGTCTCGGCGCTGTTCGCCAATGATGGTGCGGCACTGATCCTCACGCCCATCGTCATGTCGATGCTGCTCGCCCTGCGCTTCTCCCCCGCCGCGACCCTGGCCTTCGTCATGGCCGCCGGCTTCATCGCCGATACCGCGAGCCTGCCGCTGGTGGTCTCCAACCTGGTGAACATCGTCTCGGCGGACTACTTCGACCTGGGCTTCGCCGAATACGCCTCGGTGATGCTGCCGGTGAGCCTCGCCAGCACTGCCGCCACCCTGCTGGTGCTGTTCCTGTACTTCCGCCGCGACATCCCGAGGCAATACGCGCTCCATGCGCTGAAGGAACCCAGGGCCGCCATCCATGACCGCGCCACCTTCATCGTCGGCGGGTGGACGCTGCTGGCGTTGCTGGTCGGCCTGTTCGCCCTGGAGCCGCTGGGCATCCCGGTCAGCGCCGTGGCCGCCGCCTGTGCCGCGCTCCTTTTCGCCGTCGCCGCCCGCGGCCAGCGCATCTCCACCCGCCGCGTACTGCGCGAAGCGCCCTGGCAGGTCGTGATCTTCTCCCTCGGCATGTACCTGGTGGTCTACGGCCTGAAGAACGCCGGCCTCACGGACTTCCTTGCCCAGTTGCTCGACCGCCTTGCCGCACAGGGTCTGTGGAGCGCCGCCCTCGGCACCGGCCTGCTCTCGGCGCTGCTGTCCTCGGTGATGAACAACATGCCCAGCGTGCTGGTCGGGGCCCTGTCGATCCAGGCCAGCGGCGCGGAAGGCCTGGTGCGCGAGGCGATGATCTACGCCAACGTCATCGGCTGCGACCTCGGCCCGAAGATCACCCCCATCGGCAGCCTCGCCACGCTGCTCTGGCTGCATGTGCTGGAACGCAAGGGCGTGCGGATTACCTGGGGTTACTACTTCAAGGTCGGCATCCTCCTGACCTTGCCGGTGCTGCTGATCACCCTTTCGGCCCTGGCGTTGCGCCTGAGCCTCTGACGTCCCGCCCAGAAGCGGAGGAGCCTTCCATGCGAGTCCTGTTCATGTGCACGGCCAACAGCTGCCGCAGCATCCTCTCCGAGGCGCTGTTCAATCACCTGGCGCCCGAAGGCTTCGAGGCGGTCAGCTCCGGCAGTTTTCCCAAGGGCCGGGTATTGCCCCGCAGCCTCGTAACCCTGGAACAGGCCGGCATCTCTACCCAAGGCCTGAGCAGCAAGGGCAACGACGCCTTCGAAGGCAACCCGCCGGACATCGTCATCACCGTCTGCGACAAGGCCGCCGGCGAAGCCTGCCCGGTGTACTTCGGTCCGGCGCTGAAGTCCCACTGGGGGCTGGAAGACCCTTCCGATGTCGTTGGTGACGAGTCGGCAATTGACGCGGCCTTCCGCGCCACGCTGGCGCGCATCGAGCTGCGCTGCCGGGCCTTCCTCGCCCTGCCCTTCGCCACCCTCGGCCGCGACGAACTCAAGCGCGAGCTGGATCGTATCGGCGCTCTTTGATCAGGAGGACACATGTCCGAACAACTGCCCAACCTCGATCTGTCGCTGATCGATCCGCTACCGACCCCCCCCGATGCCAGCGAGCACAAACCGCGCATCCTGCTGCTTTACGGATCGACGCGCGAGCGCTCCTTCAGCCGCCTGCTGGTGGAGGAAGCCGCACGGCTGCTGCAGCACTTCGGTGCCGAGACGCGTATCTTCAATCCCTCGGGCCTGCCGCTGCCGGACGACGTGCCGGTGGAGCATCCGAAGGTGCAGGAGCTGCGTGACCTGGTGCAGTGGTCGGAGGGCCAGGTCTGGTGCTCGCCGGAACGCCACGGCGCACTCTCGGCGGTGTTCAAGGCACAGATCGACTGGATTCCCCTGGCCCTTGGCGCCGTGCGCCCGACCCAGGGCAAGACGCTGGCGGTGATGCAGGTCTGCGGCGGCTCGCAGTCGTTCAACGTGGTCAACCAGTTGCGCGTACTTGGCCGCTGGATGCGCATGTTCACCATCCCCAACCAGTCCTCGGTACCCAAGGCCTACCTGGAGTTCGACGAGGCGGGCCGGATGAAGCCCTCGGCGTACTACGACCGCGTGGTCGACGTCATGGAGGAGCTGGTGAAGTTCACCCTGCTGCTGCGCGATCGCCAGGAGTTCCTGGTGGATCGTTACTCGGAGCGCAAGGAAAGCGCCGAGCAGCTGTCCGCCCGTGTGAATCAACGCTCGATCTGAGGTGATCATGCCCATCGAAACCAGGGAGGCGCGCCCCGAGGATGCGCCAGCAATCCAGGCCATCTATGCACCGATCGTGAGTGGAACGGCGATCTCCTTCGAAGAGGTGCCGCCGAATCGGGACATCGCGGGCTGAGCCTCCCGCACACCCAGGCCCGTTCAAGCATCGCCGGACGAGGCGCAGCCGGGTACCCGGCCCCTCTCACTGACGGTCGAGGCTCTCGTAGCGGCGTTGAATGCGCGCCAGCTCGCCGGACTCGCGCAACTGCTCCAGCGCGCGACTCCAGGCGGCGACTCGCTGGTCGTCGCTGTCGCGGCTGAAGGCGATGTAGAGGCTGGAGCGAAACAGCTCGACCGGCACCCGGCGCAATGTGCCGGGCGACAGGCCCAGCTGGCGACTGTAATACGCGACGCCCGCATCGGTGTCGCCGACGATGATGTCGGTGCGCCCGGCCAGCAGCATGAGATAGAGCTGCGGGCTGCCGGTGGCGCGCTTGTCGAGATTGTCGAAGCCCATGGACTGCAACGTCTCCGGGACCAGCCCGGCATGCCGGGTGGTCATGCGCGGGGCGCCCCGCAGGTCGCTCAGGGTATTCGCCGGCTGACGCGCGCTGGCCAACTGATAGGGATGGATCGACTCTTCGACGATCGGGCCTACCCATTGGTACAACGGCTCGCGCGCCGGCGTGCGGAACATGGAAAACATGATGGTCTTCGGCTGCGACTGCAGGGCGAGGCTGGTGCGCATGCTGGGCAGCAGCTCGATCGCGAAATCATCGCCGGTCAGCCCCATGATGGCCTTGACGATGTCCGTCGCCATCCCGGTGAGCTGGCCATTCTCGACGTAGTTGTACGGCGCCCACTCTTCGGTGACGACCCGATAGTCCCCTGCCCGGGCCCCGGCATTGAGCAAAGAACAGAGCAAGGCTGCACAGATGGTCGAAGGCTTCACAAGGCTCGCTTGGCGGGAGTGGCAGGACAGCGAAGTGCTGAAGTGAGGACCTGAAAATCATAGTACCCGCCTCCTGGCGCCGCCACCGCCAGCCCAGGGCGGCACAGGCCGGCGGAAAAACCTCGGCGTGCTGCCTTCCCAAGCGTCAAGCGTGCCCGGCAAGATAGCGGCATTCGCCGCCACGCTTTGGCGGCCCCCTTCTGCCTTGTGCCACCGGAGTCGTATGCAACCGCGCGACCTTGCCGCCTACCTGTTCCTCGCCATCGGCTGGGGGCTGTCCTTCCTCGTGCTGCTCAAGGCCATCGCCGGCTTCGGCTGGGTCGGCGCGGTCAGCTTCCGCGCGCTGATCGCCAGCTTCACCCTGTTCGCCGTGGCGCGGCTGTCCGGGCGCAAGCTGAACTTCGAAGGGCTGTGGAAGCCGCTGTGCGTTATCGGCGCCACCACGGTGGCCGGCCAATTGATCGGCATGACCTACGCCACCCCGCGCATCGGCACCGCCATGGCGGCGATCTTCGTCGCCGGGATTCCGCTGTTCTCCATGCTCATCGGCCGCCTCTGGGGCCTGGAACGCATCACCTGGAGCGGCCTCGGCGGGCTGGTGCTGGGCTTCTTCGGCATGGTGCTGCTGGTGGGCTTCCCGGCGGTGCCGATTACCCACGAGTTCATGCTCGGCAGCGCAGCCTCCGTGTTCGGCGCCGTCTGCGCGGCCTTCGGCAGCAATTACGCCAGCCTGAAGCTGCGCACCGCCGGCCCCTGGGAAGTGACCTGCGGCGCCTTCGGGATCGGCGGGCTGCTGACCCTGCCCTTGCTGATCTGGGTGCCTGTGCCCGGCACACCGCAACCGATCGATGTGCTCTTCCTGCTGATCTGCGGCTGCATATTCAGCGCGGTGAACTACGTCGTCTACTTCCAGCTCGTCTCGCGAATCGGCGCCACCAGAACCATCAGCGTGGAGTTTGTCGTCACCGTGGTCGCCGTCCTGGTCGGCGCCCTGGTGCTGGGCGAAAGCCTGTCGCTGGTGCAGGGCGTGGGCGCGCTGATCATCCTGATCGGCTGCGCCCTGGTGCTCGGCCTGGTGCCCGGCACCAAGGCCCGCGCCGTGACTTAACCGACCTGCGCCTGGGCGACACCCGGCGAGGCATCGTCGCGGTCGATCAGCTCCATCGGCAGATGCGAGGTTTCGCGCAACAGCCAGGAACACACCGCCACCAGCAATAGCGCCGCCGCACCGTAAAGCGCGACGCCGAAGGGGTTGCGCCCGGTGGCGATGAGGATGGCGGTAGCGATGCTCGATGCCGTGCCGCCGCCCAGTGCCGCGCCGATCTGGTAGCTGAAGGAAATCCCCGAGTAGCGCATTTCCCGCGGGAACTGCTCGGCGAGGAACGCCGGGATCGGCCCCTGGGTCGCGCCCATGAAGAAGCCCACGGCGATATACGCCAACAGCGCCAGCGGCAGGTTGTGCAGGCCGATCAGCGGGAAGAAGGCGAACAGCCCGAGCGCCATGATCGCCGCGCCGAAGATCATCACCGCACGCCGGCCGAAGCGGTCCGAGAGATGCCCGAAGAATGGCGCGGACGCGACGATGGCCACCGACAGCGAGAAGTCGAACAGCAGGGCGTGGCTGCTGCTGTAACCGATGTCGGTCGCGTAGGCGAGGAAGAAGGTGCTGCCGATATAGGCGATGGTGACGTAGCCGAAGGCGATGCCGATGCACAGCAGCAGCTCGCGCGGGCGACGGCGGAAGGCTTCCATCAGCGGCATGCGCGCCTCGCTTTTCGGCGCGGCCTTGGGCTGCGCCGCGGTGTTCTGCAGGCGCGCATAGAGACCGACCAGCACCAGCAGGCCGCCGAGCCAGAACGGGATGCGCCAGGCGATACCACTCAGGTCATCGTCGAAGGCGAAGCTGACGATGGCGAACACCGCCGAACCGAAGATGCCACCGATACCGATGCCCATGCTCGTGAAGCTGCCCCACAGGCCGCGGCGGCCCCTGGGCGCGACCTCGATGCCGAACAGCGCCGCCCCGCCCCACTCGCCACCGGCGGCGAAGCCCTGCACCAGGCGCAGGAGCACCAGCAGCACCGGCGCGGCGGCACCGATGCTGGCGTGGGTCGGCAGGAAGCCGATCAGCAAGGTGCTCAGGCCCATCAGCACCAGGGTGGTGACCAGCGCCTTCTGCCGGCCGTAGCGGTCACCCAGGTGACCGAACACCACGCCGCCCAACGGACGGGCAAAGAAGCCGGCGCCGAACGCCGCGAAGGCGACCAGCACGGCGGTCAGGCGATCCATGCCGGGAAAGAACAGCTGCGGGAAGATCAGCGCGGCGGCGTAGCCGTAGATGACGAAGTCGTAGAACTCCAGCGCGGTGCCCATGCCGGAGACGCAGAAGGTGCGAAAGGCCGAGCGCGAGCCGGGAGCTGTGGGCGTGTGGTCGATCATGGCGGTTCACTCTTGTTTTTGTGGCAATACGAAACCCGCGCGGCGGCCGGTGGGCTGCCACGGGGGCGTAAGTTCTGAAATTGAGAAGTTGCGTTGTGACGTTTTACGATCGGCGCTGAAGCGAACTTCAGCGCTCGGACATTGCCCTCACCCCAGCCCTCTCCCAGAGGGAGAGGGAGCCGCATGTGCCGGCTGACACTGTCGCTTCAACCTCTGCCGATCAGCCCCCTCTCCCCTTGGGAGAGGGTCAAGGTGAGGGGCTCCCACCCGTTTGCCTCTAGAACCGCAGGAACCCCTCATCGGCCATTTTCTTCGGCGTACCAGCCACGTATTCCAGCGCGCAGCCGACGGTATCCAGGCCGATGCTCAGCAGGGTCTCCCAGCGCTCGGTATCCGGCTCGGACATGTCCGGGTGGAAGCACACCACCGCCTGGTCGCCGTCGGCGCCGCAGAAGGCGTCGGCGCGCTCGCGCAGGGCCTTGCCGGTCATGCCGACGGTGGCGGTCTTGAGGTGTTCCAGGCGCGCGTAGGTGGTGGATACGTCCGCCGTGCGCTCACCCCAGCTCAGTTCGCCGTCGAGGAAGTGGTTGGTGTGCAGCAGCCAGCCATCCTCACGCGGCACCACTACGGCAGTGTGCGCGGGGCTCATCTCGATGCTGGCAGCACGGGCACGCACGTCGTCGCGGGTGAACACGCTGAGCACGGTGGAGGCGCTGACCCGCGCCGACCGCGCCAGGTCGATGGCCTCGGTGACGCTGGTGGCTTCTTCCAGCACGCGACGGGCGATGGCGTGTACCGGCACGCCGGCACTGCCGTCGTCACTGGCGTGGTGCAGGATGTTGAAGTGCACGCCGAGCCCTGCGCTGTTCACCCCGATCTTGCCGAGCATGCCGAACTCGGTGAACAGCTTGGCGGTCAGGCCGGTGCTGCCGGTGAAGCCCAGCAGCAGGCCGTGGGGCACCAGGCTGTCGTGCCAGTCCCAGGTCTGCAGGCTGCGCGGCGCCAGGGCGCCGGCCGGGGCGTAGACGGAGGTGGAGCACTCACCTTCAACCGGTTGCTGCGGCATCACTGCGAGAATTTCGGTACGCGCATTCAGCGCCGCCAGCTGCCACAGCGGCAGGTCGACGCCCAGGGCCAGGCCTTCGACTTCCTTGGCCAGGGCCGGACACCAGTCGGCCAGCGCCGCGAGGCTGCCCTCGCCGATGGTCCGCGCCTTGTCGATCTCCACGCCGACGCGCGGGAAGAAGTCCAGGTACAGCGCCACGCTCTGGCGGATCTGCTCGGCAAAGGTTTCGCCGATCTGCCGGCCACGCTGCAGCGGGTCGCGGATGTCGGTGGTGAAGGTGTGAAGGATCACGGCAAGGCTCCTGCAATTGCTTTGTTTCAAGAAGCCAGAGCGCCGCGGCGCTCTGGCTGGATCAGAGTTTGTCGCTCGAACGACTATAGACTTCGCGGCCGGCGAACCAGGTCTTGAGCACTCGGGTGTCGCGCAGCGCCTCCGGCTTGACGGTGAACACGTCGCGGTCGAGCAGGATCAGGTCAGCCTGCTTGCCCGGCTTCAGCGAACCGATGCGGTCCTCCAGGCGGATGGTGCGCGCGGCGTTGAGGGTGTAGGCCTGGAACATGGTCTGCCGGTCGATATCCTCGGCGGCATTGAGCACGCCCTTCGGGCCGACGCGCTGGATCGCCTGGTAGATGGCCTTCCACGGGTCGGGCGTGGTGATCGGCCAGTCGCTGGCGCCGGAAATGGTCGCGCCGTTCTTCAGCAGCGAGCGCGCCGGGTACATGTGCAGGAAGGCCATGGCGCTGACGTAGGGCTTGACCAGATCGACGCTGTTCTCGTCGGCGGCCGCCCAATAGAGCTGCATGGCAGCGATCACGTCGAGCGCCTTGAAGCGCGGGAAATCCTTCGGGTTGACCATCTGCAGGTGCGTGATGGAGTGCGGGATGCCGCTGTGGCGATCCTTGCGCGCCTGCTCGATGCCGTTGAGCGATTCACGCACCGCGCGGTCGCCGATGGCATGGATGTGCACCAGCCAGCCGCGGGCGTCGGCGGCGCTGACCAGTTCGCCGAAATGCTTGGGATCGATCAGCAGTTCGCCGTACTTCTTCGAGTTGCTGTAGGGCTCGAGCATCGCCGCGCTCTGCGCCGGCACCTCGGCCACGCCGTCGGCGAAGACCTTGATGCCCGGCAGCGTCAGGTTGGGAACATCGATGAACTGCTGGCGCACCTTGTCCAGCTCGTCGAGGTCGGCCGGGGTCGCCTTGGAGTCGGCCATCAGCAGGGCGGCGACGTGCGCGGTCAGCCCGCCCTCTTCCGCCAGCAGCTTGTAGGCCGGCAGCACGCCAACAGAGTCGTTGTGGATGTCGCCGCCGGGGTTCTCGTTCGCCAGGGGCTCCATCCAGCCGGTGATGCCCAGCTCGTGGTAATAACTCTGCGCGCCTTTCAGCGCCTTGAGCAGCTCCTCGTCGGTCGGCAGCGGCAGCAGTGCCTGCACCGGGTAGAGCCCGGCATCCACCAGGAAGCCGTTGGGCTGGCCGTCGGCGCCGTGGCCGATGGTGGCCTGCTCCTCGCCCTGCAGTGACTTGACCTTGGCGGCATCGATGCCGGCCAGTTTCAGCAACGCCTGGTTGGCCCAGCCGGTGTGGTAGTCGCCACCGGCCAGGAGGATCGGCTGATCGGCCCATTCGCCCTGGTCGAAGCGCTGCTGCAGCTCACCGATTTCGTCCCAGTACGCCGTGGGCACCCCGCCGACATAGAGGAACTGGCCCCGTCGCGCGCGGCCATCCTCGCGCCACTGGCGCAGCTTGCTCTCGAACTCGGCAAGGGGCAGGTCCTGGTTGTCCAGGTTGGCCTGGAGCATCTGCAGGCCGCCCTTGACCAGGTGGGTATGGGAATCGATGAATCCGGGCATCAGCACTTGGCCGTGCAGGTCGATGAGCTGTGTTTCCGGTTGCTTGAGCTTGAGAATCTGCGCGTCGGAACCGACGGCAAGAATGCGGCCGTTCTCCACCGCCACCGCCTGCTGCAGCGCCTGGCCGGGCTCGGCGGTGTAGACCTTGCCGCCATGGAGGATCAGGTCGGCGGCGGCCATCGTTTCCATCGAGGAAAAAGCGCAAGCGGCGGATACCAGCGCCGGAATCAGTAGTTTCATCGCAGAGCCTTCGTTATTGTTGGTCTGCGAAGAAGGTTAAGCAAAAGCCCCGGCGCCTTTAACACCGACTTCCCGCACAACTTCTGTTCCTGTCAGGAAGCAATCCATGGACAAGATGACCGCCCTCACCATGTTCGTCGCCACCGCCGACCATGGCGGCTTCAGCCGTGCGGCCGAACAGCTGGGCAAGACGCCCTCGGCGATCACCAAGGGCGTCGCGCAGCTGGAGGCCGAGCTGGGTCAGCGTCTGTTCGAACGCACCACCCGGCGCATGGCGCTGACCGAAGCCGGGCACATCTACCTGGAAGGTGCGCGCCAGGCGCTGGTGCAACTGCAGCGGGCCGAGGAGGAAGTGGAGCAGCTGCAGACGGAATTGCGCGGCAGCCTGCGCATCGCCGCCCCGCCCTCCTTCGCCCCGGCCTTCTTCAATGCCGTGTGCTGCCGCTTCCTGCGCGAACACCCGCAAGTGCGCCTGGAGGTGGACCTCGCCGACGAGTTCGCCGACCTGGTGGAAGGCGGCTACGACCTCGCCCTGCGTGACGGCCCCATCGACCTCCCGGACGTGATCGCCCAACCGCTGCTGGAAAACCGCCTGCTGCTCTGCGCAAGCCCGGCATACCTGGCGCGCAAGGGGCTGGATGTGACCCTGGAGAACTACGAGCAGCACGACTGGCTGATCTTCCGCCACCCGTTGCTGAACCGGAATTTCTGGTGGGTGCAGCGTGATGGCGAGCGCATCCGTATCCGCCAGCCGACACCGCGCGTGGCCAGCGACAACTACGACTTCCTGCTGTCTTGCCTGCTGGATGGCCAGGGCCTGCAATTCCTGCCGCAGTGGAGCGCGTTGCCCTACCTCGAACGTGGCGAGCTGGTGGAGCAACTGCCGGATTGCTGGCGCGACCAGAGTGCATTCGGCCCGTGGGTGCATGTGCTCTACCTGCCGCATCGAAGGAGCACGCGCAAGGTGCGGGTGTTCATCGACTACCTGCGCGAGCATTTGCAGGGGAAGGGGCTGGTCTGATCTCGCCAATGGCGCAGCGGCGAAGTCAATCGCGGACGAAGTCCGCTCCTACGCAAGCGGGAACGGCGGAGCGACGAAAGATCGGGAGCACAGTGACAACCATCAACTCTGCGCACTGACCGGCAGCTCATTCGCGCGCAGGATCGCTCTTGCAAGCGCACCGTGCGAGCTTGCTCGCGAACGGCCTCAGACCAACCGCTGCTGGCGCAGGTAATCCCGGAGGTGCTCGATGAACGCGATGATCTTGCGCGTCGCCCGCCGCGTACTCGGATACACCGCCAGCAACTCGGACCCGAGCGCCTTCGGATCGAAATGGCAGTCATCGAGAATCGTCCGCAGTCGCCCGTCGCGCAGGTGGGGCAGCACGCTCCAGTAAGGCGACGGCAATATCCCCTGCCCGGCCAGGCAGGCCTCCAGCAGCAGTTCCTGGTTATCGCTGTTCAAGCGCCCGTTGCGTGGCAGCAATACGCGCTCGCCACCGCGTTCGATCAGCCAGCTGTCCCCCAGCGCCGGGTGGCGATAGACCAGGCACTCGTGCTCCACCAGTTGCTCCGGCCGCTGCGGCTCGCCGTGGCGCTGCAGATAGTCGGGGCTGGCACAGAACACGATGCGGCTTGCGCCGACCGGCTGCGCGATCAGCCCCGGCAGGTCGCTGTGGCCCAGGCGCAGCGCCAGGTCGTAGCGGCCGTCGAGCATGTCGATGTAGGCATCGCTCAGGTCCACCTGCAGGCGCATGTCCGGATGCTTCTGCAGGAAGCTCGCACAGGCGCCATTGAGGAACGGCCGGCCGAATGCCAGCGGACCGTTGATCCGTAGCCGCCCCTTCAAGCTGTGGTGCAACTGGGCGATTTCCTCCTCGGATTCGCGCATGCGCTCCAGCACTTCCCGAGCGGTTTCCAGGTAGAGCTGCCCGGCTTCGGTCAGCGCCATGCTGCGCGTGGTGCGCTCGAACAGCCGCGCGCCCACCTCCTGTTCCAGTTGCCCGACCGACTTGGCCACGGCGGAGGGCGTCTTGCCCAACTCTTCGGCGGCACGGCTGAAGCTGCCGAGTTCGGCGCTGATGACGAAGAGCTGCAGGCTGTTGAGCTTGTCCACGATTGAGTCCGATTTTTCCCAAGTGTTGTGCCGGCGCGCCGCTTACTCGTCGCTCGCCAGGCACTTAGCCTCTGCGACACACCAACAAGAATCAAGGGCAAGGCCTTTCGACGGGCGCTGACGCCAGGTCATCCCGCCGCACGCCGCGCCCTGCATTTTGAACTCGAAAATGAAAATGAGCTGCCCCTTCCGTCCCCGCGCGCCATTCCCGCCCTGCCATCCGCACCAATGGGTGACGGATTTGGCAAGTCCAGCCCGAGCCGCCCCGCCCATCCCAAGCACCCTGGACGACTGACCACCATCCAGGCGATACGCGGCCTCCGCGATGTCGCCTCTGCCCACTCAACTTCCGCCTTGCCTGGAGCCACTATGCCCACCCCTGCCGAGCTGATCATCACTCACGCCGACATCCGCACCCTCGACGACCGCCAGCCGCGCGCCGAGGCCATCGCCATCCGCGACGGGCGCATCCAGCGCGTCGGCAGCAATGCCGAGATCGAAGCCCTGGCCGATGTCGCCACCCGGCGCATCGACGCCGGCGGCCGCCTGATGCTGCCGGGCTTCCAGGACACCCACGTGCACTTCCAGCTGAGCGCCGCCGACCTCTACCACAACGCCTCGCTGTACGAGGCCAGCACCCTAGACGAGCTGCTGGCGACCATTCGTGCCTTTGCCGAGGCGCATCCGGAGAAGCCGTGGATTCGCGGCGTCGGCTTCTCCTCCGCGCGCTTCACGCCCGAGCAACTGACCAGGGAACTGCTCGACAGCGTCACCGACGGGCGCCCGGCCCTGATGTTCGCCAGCGACTACCACAACGGCTGGGCCAACAGCGCCGCCTTCGAAAAGGCCGGCGTGCGCCCCGGCAGCGCCGAGCCGGACAATGGCGAGTACCTGCGCCTGGCGGACGGCACGCCAAAAGGCTGGCTGGTGGAAGACGCCATCTGGGCGATGAACCGCATCGCCCCCGGCTACACCGACGACGACTACCTGCAGGCCATGGCGCACTACAGCCAGGCCTTCAACGCCCGCGGCATCACTGGCGTGCTGGACGCCATGGCGGCGCGCAACTACCTGAAGAACTACCAGGCTTCCTACGAGCGCGGCGACCTGACCCTGCGCGTCTGCGCGACCTCGAAAGTCTTCGCGCACAAATCCCTGGCCGAGCAGATGGCCGAACTCAAGGACTTGCGCGCCACCTATCAGGGCGACCGCGTGCGCCTGCATTCCGCGAAGTTCTTCCTCGACGGTGTACTGGAGAACGGCACCGCCGTGCTGGCCGCGCCGCGCAGCGACACCGGCGGCAATGCCGAACTGATGTTCAGCCAGGAGCAGATCGACGAGTTCTTCACGGCCTTCGACAAGGAAGGCTTCCAGATCCACGTGCACAGCATCGGCGACGGCGCGGTGCGCGCGGCGCTCAACGGCCTGGAGATCGCCCGCGAACGCAACGGCGTATGGGATTCGCGCCACCAGCTGGCACACCTGCAGGTTGTCGCACCGGAGGACATCCCGCGCTTCCGGCAACTGGGCGCGCTGGCGAACTACCAGACGCTCTGGGCGCAGCCCAACCCGGAAGCCGACGCCATCGTCGAAGCCATGATCGGCCCCGAGCGCAGCCAGTACATCTACCCGCTGGGCGAGTTCGTCCGCCAGGGCGTGACCTGCATGCTCAGCAGCGACTGGGGCGTGACCGGCTACGACCCGTTCCAGATCATCCAGTGCGCCCTCACCCGGCAGAACCCGGCGCTGGGCAGCGACAGCTTGGTGCAGACCGCCCAGCACCGCATCGGCATCGACGACGCGATCAAGGGCTACACGATCAACGCCGCCCACGCCGCCTGGCGCGACGACTGCACCGGCAGCCTGACGCCCGGCAAGTACGCCGACCTGATCCTGCTGGACCGCGACCTCTACGAAATCTCGCCCTACGAGATCGGCCAGACCCAGGTCCTGCTGACCCTGCTCGAGGGCCGCGAAGTCCACCGCGACGCCGCCTTCACCGGCTGAGCCTCGTCGCCACTGCGCCCGCCGCATGGGCGGGCATCCCTTAAGAACAACAAGATCGGAGCCTGATCATGGGCGTTGCAAACCTGCAGAGCGGAGCACAACTCAAGCGCACCCTCGGCCTGAAAGACCTGGTGGCCTATGGCATGGCCTACATCGCGCCGATGGCGCCCCTCACCACCTTTGGCTTCGTCTGGGATGCATCAGGCGGCTTGATCGCCCTGGCCTACCTGCTGGGGGCGATCTGCATGTACTTCACTGCGCAGAGCTACGCCACGCTGTCCGGTGAAGTGCAGAGCGCCGGCTCGGTCTACGGCTTCGCCCGCCATTGCCTGGGCGAGTTGCCCGGCTTCGTCGCCGGCTGGCTGATCCTGCTGGACTACCTGCTGATCCCTGCGCTGGTGTTCCTGATCATGTCGGTGGGCCTGCAGGTCCTGGTCCCCGGCCTGGACCGCGCGCTCTGCCTGGTCGTGCTGGTGGCGGTGTCGCTGGGCATCAACTGGTTCGGCGTTGCCGTCACCACGCGGGTCAGCATGGTCTCGGTGGTGCTGCAGTTCACCGCGATGTTCGGCCTGCTGGGCCTGGCGCTGTTCGCGCTGTCCCAGGGCAAGGGCGCGGGCACGCTGACGGCTGCGCCGTTCTTCGACAGCGGCGCCTTCGATGTCGCCAAGGTGTTCACCGCGACCTCCATCTGTGTGCTGTCATTCCTGGGTTTCGATGCCATTTCCACCCTCGCCGAGGAGGTGAAGGACAACGACCGCCGGCTGGTGGGGCGCGCCATCCTCACCGTGCTGTTCATCTGCGCGGCACTGTTCGTGGTGACCACCTGGGTGCTGGGCAACCTGATGCCGGGCGTGACCATCAAGGATGCCTCCGCCGCCATCTACGAGCTGACCTCGACGCAGATCGGCCCCTGGCTCGCGCTGGTGCTTGCCTGGGTGATCGCGGTGATGGTCGGCCTGACCAACGCGCTGCCGATGCAGGTCGGCGTGTCCCGCGTACTGTTCGCCATGAGCCGCGACCGCCAATTGCCGTCGCTGTTCGCTCGCCTGCATCGCAGGCACGGCACGCCGCATGTCGCGCTGGTGCTGTCGACGCTGCTGTCGCTGGGGATTGCGCTGGTGATGCGGGAGAAGATCGACACCCTCGCCTCCTTCGTCAACTTCGGCGCGCTCACCGCCTTCGTCCTGCTGCACCTGTCGGTACTGGTCAAGCTCGGCATCCAGGGGCGCAGCCGCCGCTGGTTCGCCCACTGGCTGGTGCCCATCGTTGGTATCGCGGTAGTGCTGACGGTGCTCGACGGCATGGACGTGCATGCACTGACCATGGGCAGCGTCTGGCTGGCGGTTGGTGTGGTCTACGGCCTGTATCTGCGCGGCAAGGGGCGGGTTGCACTGAGCGTCTGAGGCCCGGACAGGCCATGCCCAGGCAATCCGAATGACAGAACAACGCAGCGATACCCATCGACTTCCTGCACCGACTCGCACTTCGGCGCCGGACGGGTTCGCGAGCAAGCTCGCTTCTACAGGTGTGCGCCGGAGTATTTCCTGTAGGAGCGAGCTTGCTCGCGAACAATGGCCATTCGACAGGTCGAGGCCGGGGTGCAAGGCGCGGCCGACGCCGCGCCGCGCTTCACATCACTTGATGTACCAACCCCACGGCTGGTCGCTGAGGTACTCGGTGACCTGCTTGGTCTCCAGGTAGTTGTCCAGGCCCCACACGCCCAGTTCACGGCCGATGCCGCTCTGCTTGTAGCCGCCCCAGGGCGCCTGGGTGAAGGTCGGCTGCGAGCAGTTGACCCAGACGATGCCCGCACGCAGGCCACGGCTCACGCGCTGGCAACGCGCCGGGTCGGCGGACATTACCGCTGCCGCCAGGCCGAACTGGCTGTCGTTAGCCAGGCGCAGAGCCTCGGCTTCGTCCTTGAAGCGGCGCACGGCAAGCACCGGACCGAAGATTTCCTCACGCCACACGGCGCTTTCCAGCGGCGCATCGATGAACACCGTCGGCTCGACGAACCAGCCCTTGTCGCGGTGCGCCGGGCGCTTGCCGCCGGTGGCCAGCTTCGCTCCATCGCGCACGCCGGCTTCGATGGCCTGCAGCACCTTGGCGTGCTGGCCGGCGCTGACCAGCGGGCCGAGCAGTACACCCGGCTCCAGGCCGTTGCCGAGGGTGATGCGGCGGGTTTCTTCCACCAGGCGTTCGATCAGCCGGTCATGCAGGCCGTCCTGCACCAGCAGGCGCGAGGTGGCGCTGCAAACCTGGCCCTGGTTCCAGAAGATGCCGAAGAGAATCCACTCCACCGCCGCTTCGACATCCGCGTCATCGAAGACGATGAAGGCCGACTTGCCGCCCAGCTCCAGGCTGACGTTCTTGATGTCCTGGGCCGCCGCCTGCATGATCGCGCGCCCGGTCGGCACGCTGCCGGTGAAGGCCAGCTTGTCCACGCCCGGATGCGCCGAGAGCGGCGAACCGGCGTCGCGGCCCAGGCCGGTGACCACGTTGAGCACGCCCTTGGGCAGGCCCACGGCATCAGCGGCAGCGGCCAGCTCCAGGGACGTCAGCGGAGTCAGTTCCGAAGGCTTGAGCACGGCGGTGCAACCGGCAGCCAGCGCCGGAGCGACTTTCCACGACGCCATCAGCAGCGGGTAGTTCCACGGGATGATCTGCCCCGCCACGCCGACTGGCTCGCGCAGCACCCGGCAGGCAAAGCGCTCGTCCGGCAGCGCGACCACTTCGCCCTCGCCGTTCAGCCCTTCGGCCAGCTCGGCGTAGTAGTCGAAGCAGCCGATGGCGTCGTCGATATCCCACTGCGCTTCGGGCAGCGGCTTGCCGTTGTCCTGGACTTCCAGGCGGGCCAGGTCTTCGCGGCGGCCACGCAGGTTGTCGGCGATGGCACGCAGGTAGCCGGCGCGCTCCTTGCCGGTGCTCCGGCCCCATTCGCCTTCATCGAAAGCCCGACGCGCAGACTGCACGGCGCGATCCACGTCCTCACCGGTAGCGGCGGCGACCTCGGTCAGCACCGCTTCGCTGGACGGTTCGTAAACCTCGAAGCGGCCGCCCTGTGCGGGCGCCTGCCACTGGCCATCGATATAGAGCTGGTCGCGCATGCGAAGGTCTCCTGAGCTTGTTGGAATGCTTGTCGGCCGAGCATAGGGAAATGAGCACGGGGTTGATAACGCGCTCGCCCTGCATGCGGGCACGCGCGGAGCGGCAGCAAGGTAATCGGCCGCGCTGCGATATCAGGACCACTCCCGTAGGAGCGGATTCATCCGCGATGACTTGAAGCGGCTCCAGACCATCGCGGACGGAGCCCGCTCCTACACGAACGTCACGTCCGCTGTTGTTCCAGATAGGCCTTGGGCGACAGCCCCGTCTCTTCGCGGAAGCAGCGGTAGAAGGTCGACAGCGAACGGAATCCTGCGGCCCGCGCCAGTTCATCGATGCGCGTGACGCTGGTGGCGCCGTCGAGCTGGCCGAGCAGGTGGCGCAGGCGCAACTGGTTCAGGTACTGGTAGAAGCTCAGGCCCAGCACCTGGTTGAGGAAGTAGGAAATCTGGTTGCGCGTGTAGCCGGTGGCCGCCGCGACCTGGGGCATGTCCAGGTCGGGATTGAGGAACGGCCGGGTCTGCTGGAAATACTGCTGGATATCACCGCCCAACTGGCTGAGCTGCCGCGCTGAAAGCCCCAGCCGGCTATCGGCCATGCGCGGTTGCGGCTCACTGGCCGCCTTCTGCGGCTGGCCGATCAACGCGGCGTGCTCGTTGACCCGGATGATCCGGCCATCGCGCACGGTATAGGCCTCGGTGGTGCGGAAGGAGACCAGCCCCTGCGTGCCGCGCAGGGTCACCTGGTACTGCAGGAAGGCCGTGTCGCCGTCCACCCGCAGGCGATCGGTGTAGACCTGCGATTCATCCCCCGCGGCCGGCATGCTGGTCTGCAGGTACTCGCGCAGTTCGCTCGGCGCGATCCGACGCCCCTGGAAGAAATCGTTGTACTCCACCTGCGGGTCGAACAGCGCCATCAGCGCCTCGATGTCATGTCGGCGCCAGGCCTGGTGATAGCGCATCACCACGGCGTGAGTAGCGGCGCTGGCCGGGTCGGGCTGGTGAGTCGTACCTTCGAGCGAGGTGCTCCAGCCCTGTTCTTCGATCATTGCGTTCCCCTGCCGGTCTCGGCCGGCCTTTCCTGCTCCGGGCGTGCCCGCAAAGAGCGGCAAGCCGTATGCCTGGGCACCCCGGAACGATTACAAAATCTCGACGCGGCCCGAAGACCGCTTTTTCTTCCGACATTCTGCCGGAGTTTTCCGATGACATCCGCCCTTCTTGCGCACGCCATTCCCCGACCTTTCTGGCTCGATACCCTCGACCCTGCTCCCGCCACACCGGCGCTGGAAGCGGATCGCCGCTTCGACCTGGTGGTGGTCGGCGGCGGCTTCACCGGTCTCTGGACCGCCCTGCACGCCCGGCTGCGCTGGCCCGGCGCGAGCATCGCGGTGGTCGAGGCGCGTCGCTGCGGTGGCGAGGCCAGCGGGCGCAATGGTGGCTTCTGCGCACCGAGCATTTCCCACGGCGTAGGCAATGCCCTGCGCCGCTGGCCGGAAGAAGCCGAGACTCTTGTACGTCTGGGTCGTCAGAACCTCGATGAGTTCGAGGCAGACCTGAAGCGCTTCAGCATGAACGTGGAGTTCGAGCGCCGCGGCAAGCTCAGCGTCGCCGCCCAACCCTGGCAGGTCGACGGCCTGCGCAGCATGCAGCGCAACTACGAACGTTTTGGCATCGCCTCGGAGTTCCTCGACAAGGCGCAACTGGCCGACAAACTGGACTCACCCGCCTACCAGGCCGGCGTGTTCGAGCCCAACTATGCGCTGCTCAACCCGGCAAAAATGGCCGCCGAGCTGCGCCGGGTCTGCCTGGAGCAGGGCGTCGAGCTGTTCGAGAACACCCCGGTGCACGAGCTGCACCAGCGCGGCGATCGCCTGATGCTGCGCTGCGACCGTGGCGAGCTGGAGGCCGGGCAGATCGCCCTGGCGACCAACATCGCACCGCCGCTGCTCGGCCACCTGAATTCCAGCGTGATCCCGGTGTACGACTATTCGCTGGTCACCCAGCCGCTCACCGACGACCAGCTGCGCGCCATCGGCTGGGTCGACCACTACGGCATCGCCGATGCCGGCAACCAGTTCCATTACCTGCGCAAGACCGCCGACAACCGCATCCTCTGGGCCGGGTTCGACGCCATCTACCACTTCGGCAGCCGCCGCGACGAAGCCCTGACCCAGCGCCCGGAAAGCTTCGAGCGCCTGGCCGGGCAGTTCCGCGAGGCCTTCCCGCAGCTCGGCCCGGTCGAGTTCAGCCATGCCTGGGGCGGCATCATCGACACCTCGGCGCGCACCACGCTGTTCACCGGCTGCGTGCTCAACGGCCGCGTCGCCTATGCGCTGGGCTTCACCGGCCAGGGCGTGGCGGCCAGCCGCTTCGCGGCGCTGAACATGCTCGACCAGCTGGGCGGCGAAAGCACTGAACGCACCCGGCTGCGCATGACCTCGCAAAAACCCTTCCCCTTCCCGCCCGAGCCGCTGCGCTACCTCGGCGTGCGCCTGGCGCAACGCTCGCTGGCCAAGGAAGACCGCACCGGTCGCCGCGACCTGCTGCTCAAGACCTTCGATGCCTTCGGCGTCGGTTTCGATTCCTGATGGAGAACTTCATGTCCACCCTGCCCCGCCACGTCATCGACTTCGCCAACCCCGACCTCGCCCCGCAGGAGCGCGAGATCAACGACCCGGCCATCGTCGATGCGCCCTACCAGAGCCGCAGCTGGCGGCACTTCAGCGCCCCGGAAAAGAACGCCATCGCCGGCATCTGGGAAGCCGGCGTGCACCTGGAACGCTGCGAGTGCGACTACGACGAGCTGTGCCACATCCTCGAGGGCACCGTGCGCCTGACCGACGCCGACGGCGTGGCGAAGACCTTCGGCCCGGGGGATTCCTTCGTCGTGGCAGCGGGCTTCAAGGGCACCTGGGAAAACCTCACGCCGGTGCGCAAGGTGTATTTCATTCTCGGTTGAATCGCTGCTGCATAGGTTCGCGAGCAAGGACTAGGCGTCCCCCTCGGTCCTACAGCCGCTTGGCAAGCGCCGTAGGAGCGGGCTCCGTCCGCGATCGACTCACCGCCACTCTGGTCGACCCGGGAGCCGGGGGGATTCCATCGCGGACAGAGTCCGCTCCTACTAAATGGCTGCCGTCAAACACCTCGATCTGTTCCGCCTTCCGCAGTACCGGCAGGCCGTACGTCTGCACAAACTCCGCTGCAGGTGGAAAGGGCTATAACTAGCGAACCGAAACGGCGAGCTGCCCGGGATAAACCCTGCAACAGCCGCCCCTATTGGCATTCCCCATTTGCCCGGATCAGGCGCCCCAGCCTGATCGGCGCCCGCGGCGCGGAGCGGTTTGATGAGTTCCAGAACCTGGCGATGGGCTCGCAGGAGCCTTCCTGGCTGCATCGGACTGGCATTGCTGGTCGCGCCGCTTTACGCCAACGCCCTGTTCAGATGCCAGGCCCACGACGGGACCGTCAGCCACACCAGCCACGCCGTTGCCGGCGCCCACTGCGTTCCTCAAGGCGGCAAAGTGGCTCAGACCGGCAAGGCGGGCACGACTGCCGGCGCCCGGTCAAAGGCCGCGCCAGCGTCAGCACGCAGGGACGAGCCAGGTGCAGGGCGGGTTCGGGTCTACACCTTCGTCCACAAGGGCGTTCGCCAGTATGTGAGCCGCCGCCCCGTCGGCATTTCAGCGCGGGTCGATGTGATCGATGTGTATTACATCAAGGGCTGCTACCTGTGCATGGCGCCAAAGGATTTCAACGTCGCCACACTGCGCCTGGACACCCGCTCCTATCGTCGGGAAATCGAGGCTGCATCGGTGCGCTATGGCGTCGACCGGGCGCTGGTGCGCGCGGTGATCCATGCCGAATCGGCCTTCCAGCCCAACGCCATTTCCATTGCCGGCGCCCAGGGCCTGATGCAGCTGATGCCCGACACCGCCGAGCGCTTCAACGTCAGCGATCCGTTCGATGCACGGCAGAACATCCGTGGTGGCGTGCGCTACCTGGCGTGGCTGCTCAAGCGCTTCAACGGCAACCAGAGGTTAGCGCTGGCCAGTTACAACGCGGGTGAAATGACGGTCGACAAGTACAACGGGATACCGCCCTACGCCGAGACACAAACCTACGTCGCCCGCGTGCAGTCCCTGACCGAGCGCTATCGCAATCATCCGTAGGGCGGCCCATCCGAACGGTTAATCCGTCCCACGTTTGCAAAAGCGGGCGCGGCGGGCGTAGGAGCGGACTCCGTCCGCGATGGGTTTGCCCGCGCGCCATGGCCTGCCGGAGCGGTGATGAATCGATCGCGGACGAAGTCCGCTCCTACGCCAGGCCCACCCCTGCGCCCTACCGCTCAGCCGAACTTCCACCCCGCCACCGCCAGTCGCGCATCCAGCGCGGCGAGGTCGGCCTCCGCCCGCGCTGCCGGTTCCGGCATGTAGGCCAGCGGATCGGGTAGCGAGGACGGCAGGCCAAGGAAGCCTTCGGTCGCCGCGTGCAGGCAGTACGCGCTGTACGCCGGGTTGTAGCCGCCCTCCTGCACCACCAGCAGCCGCCCATCGCACAACTCGTCGGCCAGCGCACGGGCACGGCGGGCGAGGCGGTTGAAGCCCTGCATGGTCACCAGTTGGCGGCCGTTGGGGTCGAACTGCGAGGCGTCCAGGCCGTTGGCGATGATCAGCAGGTCCGGCTTGAAGGCGCGCAGCGCCGGCTCGACGAAGCGGCTGAAGACCATCTCGTAGAGCTGGTCGCCCGAGCCCATCGGCAGCGGCAGGTTGAGGTTGCTGCCCAGCCCGGCGCCATAGCCGCGTTCGTCCACAGCGCCGGTCTGCGGGTGGCTCGGGCCCCAGGCGCCGTGGTCCATGTGCAGCGACACGGTGAACACCGAGGGATCGTCGTAGAAGCCTTCCTGCGTGCCGTTGCCGTGGTGTACGTCCCAGTCGACGATGGCGACGCGTTCCAGGCCGGCCGCCTGGGCCGCGCGTGCGGCGACCCCGGCGTGGTTGAAGAAGCAGTAGCCGTCGGCCATGGCCGGCGCGGCGTGGTGACCCGGCGGGCGCACCAGGGCCATGGCCGGATGGCCGCTGGCCAATACGCTTTCCAGCGCCGCCAGGCTGGTGCCGGCCGCGGCCAGCAACCCGGCGAGGCTGCCGGCGGACATCAGCGTGGTGCTGCTGAAACGCTTGCCGGCGGCGTCCGCCGCGAAGATGCCGCGCAGGTAGTCGGCATCGTGGAAGCTCAGCAGATCTTCTTCGCTGGCGTGGCGGCCTTCGTGCCAGCGCAACGAGCTGGCGACCGGCCCGCGCTGGAGGATGGCACGCATGTTGAGCAGCCGGGGATTGCTCTCCGGGTGCAGCAGCTGTTCGGCCAGCAGGTCGCTGGGCGGCGCCTCGAACACGCCGGCGGCGGTGTCGTGGCGCAGCACGTCGTCGTGCCAGAAAACATCCATCGTGTGACTCATCAGAAGCCCTCGGTTTACTTCACTGCGCGCGCAGGCGCAGACACGCTTCAACTAAATCCATACGGGTTTGCATTCAGCCGGAGAACCAGGCGGGCGGCCGAAGACAGTGCTTCCAGCACGGCGGGGCCGCCCAACGACGTTATACGGCTGAAGGCGAGCCCGTATCAGTCGATGATCGTCAGCTCGGGCGGCAGCTCCGACAGGCTCGCCGAACCCTTCTCGCCGCACAGCACGGTGTCGCCGAGCTTGATGCCGAAGCCTTCGTTGTACAAGGACAGGTTGGGCTCGATGGAGAACGACATGTTCGGCTGGAACACGTGGTCGTCGGCCTCGTCCACCATCATCGCTTCCAGCCAGGTCGGCGGGTACGCCAGGCCCAGGCTGTAGCCGATGCGGTGCACGCGGGTGCGCGAGAGGTCGATGCGGTCGAGGATCTGGTTGCACACGCGGTTGGCCTCGCCCACCGGGGTGCCCGGCTTGGCGATCTCGATGGCGGCGTTGAAGGCCTCGGTGAGCAGGGTCGCGACTTCCTTCACGCGCGGGCTGGGTTTGCCGATCACTGCGGTGCGCATGAGGATGGCGTGGTAGCGGTTGCACACGCCGGCGTGTTCGAGGATTACCACGTCGCCATGGCTGATGGTCTGGCGGTGCGGCATGGCGTGGGTCATGGTGCTGCGGCGGCCGGTGGCGCACATCGGGCTGATCGCCGAGTACTCGCTGCCGGCGCGGCCCAGGGCGTTGGCGACGATGCCGGCCACTTCCACCTCGGAGATGCCCGGACGCAGCGCCTCGAAGGCGGCCAGCATGCCCTGGTCGGCCATGCGCGCGGCGCTGCGCTGGTACTCGATTTCCTCGGCGGTCTTGATCAGGCGGTTCTCGGCGACCAGGGGGCCGGCGTCCTCGAAGCGAGCCTCGGGCATGTAGCCCAGCAGCGCGTTGTACTGCGCCGGAGAGAAAGTCGAGGCGGTCATTTCCAGGCCGATGCGCGCCTGGGACAGGCCCGCCTGGGCCAGCACGTCGGCGACGATCTTCAGCGGGTCCTGCTTGGCGATGTCATAGAAGATCGCCTCGTTGATGCACGACAGCTCCCAGGTGCAGGGCTCTTCGCTGGTGCGGGTGAGGAACACCGGCTCGGCCAGCTTCGGCGAGATGATCAGCGCCTGGTACCAGAGGAAGCCCAGGCTGTCGAAGCCGCTCAGGTAGTTGATGTTGTCCGGGTAGTTGACCACCAGGGCGTCCAGGCCACGGTCGGCCATGCGGCGTTTGACGGCTTCGACGCGTTGACGGTAGGTGCGAGCGGGGAAAGCAGTAAGCATGGGGACTCCCTCCTCAGGGACAAGGTGCAAGCGACACAGGTGTTGTTGTTTGGGGCCGCCATCGGGCGGCCGTATGCGGGGTTGAAACCGTCAGCTGGGTGGTTGCTGTCGCGCCAGGTACAGGCGCACCAGCATCACCACCAGGGTGAGGACGATCATCAGGGTGGACACGGCGGCAATCGCCGGGTCGAGGTTGTAGCGCAGGCCGTCCCAGATGCGCTTGGGCAGCGTCACCACGTTCAGGCCGCTGGTGAACAGGGTCACCACCACCTCTTCCCAGCTCATCACGAAGCCCATGAAGAAGCTGCCGAGCACGCCGCCGCGCACATTGGGCAGCAGCACGTTCCACAGCGTCGGCCAGAGCCCGGCACCGAGGGAGCGCGAGGCCTTGTACAGGCTCTGGTCGAGCCGCGCGTAGGCCACCAGCAGGGCGATCACCGAGTACGGCAGCGCCATCAGCAGGTGGCCGAAACCGACGCCCAGCAGGCTGTCGAGCACGCCCAGGCGCGCGTCGAGGTAGTAGATCGACATGGCCGAGACCACCTGCGGCACGATCATCGGCAGCAGCACGATGGCGGTCAGCAGGGTGCGGTGCCGGCGCTGCAGCCAGATGCCGGTGGCGAACAGGAAGGCCAGCGCCGTGGCCAGCGCGCCGACCACGAGGGCCAGGCCCAGGCTCTGCAGAATCGACACCAGCCAGGCGCCGTCGAACAGCGTCGCATAGTGGCGCAGCGACCAGCCGCCGTCCGGGAAGGCCAGGTAGCGCTGGTTGCCGAACGACAGCGGGACGATCACCAGGATCGGCAGCAGCAGGAACAGCGCGGACAGCGCCAGGGCGGCCCAGGACAGCCAGCGGCCGACCTGCGGGCGTGGCAGTTGCGGCTTTTTCACGCCCTTGGGCATGGCGGAGAGATAGGTTCCCTGCGGAGTCACAGCTCAGCCCTCCCGAGCAGGCGGCGGTAGCCGATGAGTTGTCCGAACAGCAGCGCGCAACCGACCACCAGCAGCATCAGCACGATGCTCAGCGCGGCGCCCAGGCCCCAGTTGGAGAGCTGGAACATCTGCACGTAGATGTACTCCGCGAGCATCGCCGCCTTGCCGCCGCCCAGCAGCGCCGGGGTGACGAAGCAGCCGAGGCTGAAGACGAAGACGATGGCCGATGCGGCGACCACGCCCGGCAGCGTCAGCGGGATGAAGATGTCCTTCAGCGTCTGCCAGTGGCTGGCGCCCAGGCTGCTGGATGCGCGCAGCAGGCTGTCGTCCACCTGCTTGAGCGACGACAGCAGCGGCAGCACCGCATAGGGCACCATGAAGTGCACCATGCCGATCAGCGCGCCCAGTTCGTTGCGCACCAGCGGCGGCGGCGCGTCGAACCAGCCGGTGGCCATCAGCCCCTGGCTGACCAGCCCACCGTTGCGCAGCAACACCAGCCAGGCGAAGGCGCGGATCAGCATCGACAGCCAGAACGGCAGCAGCACGAAGAGCTCGATCAATTGCCGGCCGCGCGGCGTCGCGAAACGCCAGCGGTAGGCGATCAGGTAGGCGATGGCCACGCTGATCGCGGTGGTCAGCAGGCAGATGCGCAAGGTGCGCCAGATCACTGCCTGCAGGTTGGCGTTGTCGGCGATCGCCGCGTAGTTCTGCGTGCCCCACTCCGGCAGGCTGAAGCTCCAGCCCAGCACGCCGAGGGTCGGCAGCAGGTAGCCGACGATCACCAGCAGCGGCAGAGGCAGGATCAGCAGGCCGTAGACCGGCAGCACGCCCGGTGCGAAACGTCGCATCTCAGCCACCGATCAGCGCGAGGTAGCGCTCCAGGGTTTCACCGTAGTGTTCCGCGTGCCACTTGTTGTTCAGCGACACCTGCTTCTTCAGGTTGTCCGGCGCGGTGGGGTTGATCGCCTGCAACTGGGCGCTGAGCAGGTCGTTGGCCGCAAGATTCACCGGGCCCATGTTGTAGACCTCCATGAGCTTGGCCTGCACGTCCGGCCGCAGCGCGTAGGCGATGAACTCCATGGCGGCCTTGGCGCCGGCCGGGTTGCCCTTGGGCACCATCCACACCGAGGGCGAGACGATGCCGCCGTCGAAGCTCCAGTCGATCTTGCCGCCGGTGTCGTTCTTCACCAGCTCGGCGCGGGTGTGCCACATCTGCGCCATGCTCACTTCGCCATCGCGGATCAGCTGCTGCGACTCGGCTCCGGTGGACCAGTGGGTGGCGATGTGCGGCAGCAACTCCTCGATCTTGCGCAGGGCGCGGTCCACGTCCAGCGGGTAGAGCTGCTCCGGCGGCACGCCGTCGGCCAGCAGCGCGCATTCGAGGTTGGCGCTCATCCATTTGTAGAGGGTGCGTTTGCCCGGGTACTTCTTCACGTCCCAGAAGTCGGCCCAGGACTTGGGCGGGTTCTTGCCGAACTGCTCGTGGTCGTAGCCGATCACGTAGCTGTAGGTGTAGTTGGCGAGGCCGAAATCATGCACGTCGCCGTAGCCGATCAGCGACTTGTCGACGATGCCGAAGTCGATGGGCGCGAGGAACTTGTCCTTGCCCAGGCGGTAGGACGAATACATCTCGCCGTCGCACACGTCCCAGCGCACCGCGCCGCTGCTGACCTGGGTTTTCAGCGCGCCCTCGGTGGGGCCGCTGCCATCGATCTTCAGCGCCAGCCCGGCCACCTCGTTGAAGCCGCCGAAGCTCTTCTCGAAGGCCGGTACCGCATCGCCGCCCCAGTTGGCCACCACCAGGTTGCCGCCGGCAGCGAAGGCGCGGCCACCGGTGCCGAACGGCAAGGCGCTGGCGGCGGCGAGCAGCAGCAGGCTGCGGTTGAAATCGCGGCGGCTGATGCCGGCGCGCTCGCCCTTCTGGGCGGCGATTTCGATGGCGTCTTCGATGAAGCCTTGGCGTTCTTTCATTGTGATTGCTCCCCGATCGTTGTTTTCGTTATGCGAATGTCAGGCGGACAACAGGTGGCAGTGCTGCGGCGACCAGCTGCACCAGTAGCGCTGGCCGCTGCGCAGATCGGCCAGCAGCGGGTGCGCGACCGGCAGGCGCAGGTCGAGGCGCTCGCCCTGCTCCAGGGTCAGTTCGAGGTTGACGTGGGCACCCTGGTACGTGGCGTTGCCGACGGTGGCGCACAGGCCGTTGTCGCGGCCAGCATCCTGTAGCGGGCGCAGGTCGATATGCTCCGGGCGCACCGCCAGCCAGCTCTTGCCGCCCTGGCTCGCCTGGGCCGAATGAGCCACGCGCAGGTGCTGGCCACGGAAGTCGCAGAGCGTGGCCTCGGCTTCGCGTCGTACCACGCCAACCTCCAGCAGGTTGGTGTCGCCGAGGAAGTTGGCGACGAAGCGGCTGGCCGGGCGCTCATAGACTTCGCGCGGCGTGCCGACCTGTTCCAGGCGGCCCTTGTTGAACACGGCGATGCGGTCGGACAGCGCCAGGGCTTCTTCCTGGTCGTGGGTGACGAAGACGAAGGTGGTGCCGAAGTCCTTGTGCATGCGCGCCAGCTCGCCCTGCATTTCCTGGCGCAGGCGGCGGTCAAGGGCGGACAGCGGTTCGTCGAGCAGCAACAGCTTGGGTTTGAACACCAATGCACGGGCCAGCGCCACGCGCTGCTGCTGGCCGCCGGACAGCTGGGCGATGCCGCGATTGCCCATACCGGCCAGGCCGACGCGCTCCAGCACCTCGGCCACCCGGCGCTCGATCTCCGCGCCCGGCACCTTGCGGATGCGCAGCGGGTAGGCGACGTTCTGCGCCACGCTCATGTGCGGGAACAGCGCGTAGCCCTGGAACACCACGCCGAAATCGCGCTGGTCCGGCGACAGCTGGGTGATGTCGCGGCCGTCCATCTCGATATGCCCTTCGCTGGGCTCGACGAAGCCGGCGAGCATCATCAGCGTGGTGCTCTTGCCCGAGCCCGATGGGCCGAGCAGCGTGAGGAATTCGCCCTGGCGAATGCTCAGGCTGAGGTCGCTCAGGACCTGCAGGTTGCCGTAGCGCTTGCCCAGGCCGAGCAAGTCGACGAAATGCTGCATGGCGGGTCTCCAGCCGTTTTTCTTGTTGATCGGTGTTGGCTTGGTGCTTTTTTTTGTATTGGCTTGAGGCCATCTTCTGTGCAAATTTAACTAACGACAATTCAATAGATTTCCGCCTGAATCGTTAGTCAAATTCACACATAAAGGTCTTCCATGCGTCAGAACAGTGCGTTCCGAATGCCCTCCCTCATCGCCCTGCGCGCTTTCGAGGCGCTGGTCCGCCAGGGCAGCATCAGCCGTGCGGCGCTGGAGCTGCACGTCACCCACGGGGCGGTCAGCCACCAGGTGAAGAAGCTGGAAGAAGAGCTGGGCATGGCGCTGGTGGAGCGCCAGGGCAAGGGCGTGAAACTGACCGCCGCCGGGCGCCAGCTGAGCCAGCAGATCAGCAGCGCCTTCGACCAGTTGCGCGACATCCGCCGCGCCCTGCCCAGCGAGGAACCCGCCGGCGAACTGCGCATCGCCTGTGCCCCGGCGCTGCTGGCGCGGGTGTCGTCGTTGCTGGAGAAATTCCTGCGCAACTACCAGGAAGTCGCCCTGCACCTGCTGCCGATGAGCAGCGACCTGGGCCAGGTGGACATGGTGATTTCCTTCGGCGAGACGCACATCGAAGGCCAGCGCTTCGCCGCGCTGGGCGACATCCGCTACTTCCCGGTGTGCAGCCCGCGCCTGCTCAACACCCAGGAACACCTGCGCAAACCCCGCGACCTGGCGCGCCAGGTGCTATTGCACGAGGACGACGGCTTCGACTGGAGCCGCTACTTCCTCGCTGCCGGCGTACCCGGCCTGCAGGCGCGGCAGAACGTCTTCCTGCCTGACGCCTACCTGACCATCCGCGCCGCGCTGGCCGGCGGCGGCGTGACCATCAGCGACCATATCCTGGCCGGCGAGGAGTTGGCGGAAGGCCGGCTGGTGCGCCTGTTCGACATCGACTTCCCGGCGCCCCACCCCTACTTCCTGATCATCCCGCCCCACGGCAACCAGGCCCTGGCGCGGGAGTTCGCCGACTGGCTGCTGCACGAGCTGGAGGCGATTCCGGCGTTTGATTGAAATGGGTGAGTCCTCTGCGCCATGCACCCGATCGCGGACGGAGTCCGCTCCTACGCAGATGCGAGGACCTGGGTAGGAGCGGACTCCGTCCGCGATCGACTCATCGGCGGCTCAGACTTTCCTGCCGCCGAGGAGGAAGTGCGACAACGCCGGAATCAGGATCAGCGCCCCGAGCATGTTCCAGAGGAACATGAAGGTCAGCAGGATGCCCATGTCCGCCTGGAACTTGATCGGCGACCAGGCCCAGGTGATCACGCCCGCCGCCAGGGTCACGCCGACCAGTGCCACCACCTTGCCGGTGAAGGCCACGGCCTGCTGGTAGGCCACCGACAGCGGCAAGCCGGCCCGCTGCATCTGCAGCTGCACGCTCAACAGATACAGCGCGTAGTCCACCCCGATCCCCACGCCCAGCGCGATCACCGGCAGCGTGGCGACCTTCACGCCGATGCCCATCATCACCATCAGCGCCTCGCAGAGGATCGAGGTGAGTACCAGCGGCAACAGCGCCACCAGGGTCGCGCGCCAGCTGCGGAAGGTGATCAGGCAGAAGATGCCCACGGCCGCATAGACGTAGAACAGCATGCGGTGATTGGCCTCGCGCACCACGCGGTTGGTCGCCGCCTCGATCCCGGCGCTGCCGGCGGCGAGGAGGAACTGGCGGTCCGGGGTGCTGTTGGCGCGAGCGAAGTTCTCGGCGATGCCGGCCACTTCATCCAGGGTCTGCGCCTTGTGGTCCTTGAGGAAGGCGATCACCGGCATCAGCGAACATTCGGTGTTGAACAGCTCCGGGGTGTTCACCGAGGCCTGCTGGGCGGCGTAGTTGAGCACGTCCTGGTTGCGCTGCAGGCTGGCGAACTTGGGGTTGCCCTCGTAGGTGCCGGCGGTGATCTGGCGTACCGCGTTGACCAGCGAGGTGGTCGCCTGCACGCCTTCGTGCTGTTGCAGCGCCCAGCCCAGGCGGTCGGCGAGGATCAGCGTGCGGTAGTTCAGGCAGCCTTCCGGCGCGGTCTTCACCATCACCGCGAACAGGTCACTGGAGAGCGCGTAATGGCTGGTGATGTAGGCGTTGTCGCGGTTGTAGCGCGAGTCGGCACGCAGCTCCGGGGCGCCGGCGTCCAGGTCGCCGATCTGCAGGTGCTGGCTGACCAGCAGGCCGCCAGCGCCCAGCAGCGCGGCGATGATCAGGGTCACACTCGCCCAGCGGCGCTGAGTGAACCGGTCCAGCAGGTCCCACAGCTTGCCCAGGCCGACGTGCTGGTCCACCTGGCGATCTTCGCGCAGGGCACGTGCGGCAGCCTTTGGGCTGACGCCGACGTAGGACAGCGCCACCGGCATCATCAGCAGCGAAGTGAAGATCAGCACCGCCACGCCGATGCTGGCGGCGATGGCCAGGTCCTGGATCACCGGGATGTCGATCAGCATCAGCACGGCGAAGCCCACCGCATCCGACAGCAGCGCAGTGACGCCGGCGAGGAACAGGCGACGGAAGGTGTTGCGCGCGGCCACCTGTTTATGGGTGCCGCGGCCGATGTCCTGCATGATGCCGTTCATCTTCTGGGTGGCGTGGGACACGCCGATGGCGAAGATCAGGAACGGCACGAGGATCGAATACGGGTCCAGCGCATAGCCCAGCCAGGCCACCAGGCCGAGCTGCCAGACCACCGCCAGCAGCGAACAGCCGATCACCAGCAGGCTGCTGCGCAGGCAGCGGGTGTAGAAGAAGATGATGACGAAGGCGGTGACCACCGCCAGGCCGAAGAACAGCATCACCCGCACCAGGCCGTCGATCAGGTCGCCCACCAGCTTGGCGAAGCCGATCACGTGCAGGCGCACCGGACCCTTGCCCTCCTCGCCGGAGGCGAAGGCACGGGCGTCGCCCAGGTATTCGTACTTCAGCCGCAGCTCGTCGAGGGCGCGGGAGAATTCGCGGTAGTCGATGCCCTTGCCGGTGGCCGAGTCGCGGTCCAGCAGCGGCACCACCAGCATGCTGGAGCGGAAGTCGTTGCCCACCAGGCTGCCGACGATGCCGGCGCGGGCGATGTTCTGGCGCAGCTGGCCGATGGACTCGGGCTTGCCGTCGTAGCCGTCGGGCATCACCGGGCCGCCCTGGAAGCCTTCCTCGGTGACCTCGGTCCAGCGTACCGCCGGCGACCACAGCGATTTCATCCAGGCGCGATCGACGCCGTGGCTGAGGAACAACTGGTCGCTGATCTGCCGCAGGCTGTCGATGTAGGCCGGGTCGAAGATGTCGCCATCGGGGTTCTCCACCACGACCCGCACCGAGTTGCCCAGGCCGCGCAGCGCGGCACGGTTGTCCAGGTAGTTGCGGATGTAGGGATCGCTGTGCGGGATCATCTTCTCGAAGGCCGGACGCATCTCCAGACGGGTCACGGCCATGTAGCCCAGCACCAGGGTGACCAGCGCGATCAGGGCGATGAACAGCGCGCGGTGGTTGAACACCAGGCGCTCCAGCAGGTTGCCGCTGTGGGTGTCAAAGTCCCGCAGTTCGCGGACTACAGGCATCTCGCCTTGTTTCAGGTCGACCATGAGGCTGTCTCTCTATCTCTTGTTCTTATGGTTCTTGAACGGGTGAAACACCGGTGCGCTCAGCGCACCGGCATCGCGTTCTCGCGTACGCCGCGGGCGCCGACCAACAGCAGGCGGCCGGGACCGGCCACGGCGCCGCTGACGGGCAGGCGCTCGGCCAGGTCCAGGGCCTTGAAGCTGGCGCCGCTGTCGTCGCTGACCAGGCCCTGACCGGCCTGGCTGAACAGGTACAGCCGGCCGTTGGCGTCGAAGCTGGCGGCGGTCAGGCTCACCGGCAAGCCGGTGTCCACGGCCGTCCAGCTTTCGCCGCCGTCGAGGCTGCGGATCGCATGGCCGCGCAGGCCGTAGGCGAACACCAGGCCGGGCCGCGCGACAACGCCGAAGAAGCTGCCGGCATACGGCGACTGCAGGGCGACGAAGCGCTGCTGCTGGCTCTCCTGATGAGAATCCAGGCGCAGCAGCAGGCCTTGCTCGCCGACGACGAACAGGTCATCGCCGCTGGCCGCGATGGCGGTCAGGTGCAGTGCCTGCGGGTTGTCGATGCGGTGGTTCCAGGGCTCCCAGGTGCGCCCGCCGTCGCCGGTGTGCAGGATCAGGTTGAAGGCGCCGACCACGAAGCCTTCCTTCGCGTCGCGGAACCACAGGTCGAGGAACGGCTTGTCGGCGCCCTCCTCCTGCAGCCGCCGGGCCTGTTCCAGCCAGGTGGCGTTGTCCGGCTGCGGGTGGGCGGCGTAGTAGTCGAGCATCAGCTGGCCGACCTGCCGGCCGTCGAGCTGGCGCTCCCAGTGCTTGCCGCCGTCGGCGCTGTGCAGCACCACGCCGTCGTGGCCCACCGCCCAGCCGTCCTGCGGCGTGGGGAAGCGCACGGCGGTGAGGTCGGAGCTGACCGGCACCTCGGCCTGCAGCCAGCTGGTGCCGCCGTCATCGGAGTAGAGGATGTGGCCGCGCTGGCCGACGCTCACCAGGCGCTTGTCGACGCGGGTGACGGCCAGCAGCGGCACATGGCAGGGAGCGGCGCTGTGGGGCGCCGGCTGGTCGAGTACATCGACGAACTCCGCGACCGTTTCGCCGGCTTGAGCGCCGCCCGCCAAAAGCAAGGCGCCCAGGAGCATCAGGCGCTTGAAGGGGATCTGCATGGTGCTTTCCTCACAACTCTCTTTGCATCTTTTCCTGCAGCTTTCGCTGCAGAAGTCGCGGCGGCCCCGCTTGGCTTCAGGCCGGGCCGCCGCGCCCCTGGTCAGCGAATGCCGCTACCGGCCAGCGCCTCGGGGGACCACTGGGTCTTGGCCAGCGGGTCGATGTAGCTGATGCCGCCGTACGGGCCGACGACGCCGTTGATGTTGTAGGAGCCGGCAGTCAGGTCGTAGATCATGAACGGCGTGGCGTCCGGGATGCGCTTGTCGTAGCTCTGGCTGAGGAAGGCGAAGGAGCCGCGATAGAGCTGGCCGCGAGCGTCGTACTGGTCGGAGGCCAGGGCCACCCAGCTGTCTTCGTCGAGGTAGAAGCGACGCTTGGCATAGATGTGCCGCGCGCCGGACTTCAGGGTGCCTTCGACAACCCATACGCGGTGTTTCTCCCAGCGCACGTAGTCGGGCGAGAGGTGGTTGGGCGTGACTACCGGCTTGATGTCGCTGGCGTAGGTCAGGCGGTAAGTGTTGTAGGGCACGACCATTTCCTGCTTGCCCACCAGCTTCCAGTCATAGCGGTCCAGCGCGCCGTTGAAGACGAACACGTCGTCGTAGGTGCCGGCGCCGGCCATGCCGGGGTTCGGGGTGTCGTAGGCGAGGTTCGGCGCCAGCTTCACGCGGCGCTGGCCGGGCAGGTACTGCCAGGCACGGCGCGGCTGCTGCAGCGGGTTGGCGGCGTCCTTGAGCATCATCGCCTCGCCGGCGCGGCGGGCCGGGCCGCTGTAGTACAGCTTCATCTGGTAGTAGACCTCGGAACCCTTCACCGGCTGGGTGAGGTCTTCATACACCGGGTAGTTGATGAAGGCCTGGCCGGTGGTGGCGAGGTTGGCGCTGCCGGAAGCATCGACGTTCCAGGAGTCGTACTTGGCCTTGATGTTCACGCCCTGGTAGCGCAGCAGGAAGTTCCACATCGCCTCGGCGCCAGTCTTCGGAATCGGGAACGGTACGCCCGGCAGCGCGTTGTCGATGGCGGTGCCGCCTTCCAGGGACTGCGCGGTGACGGCGTTCTTCTTGCTGTTCTCCAGCACGGTGTCCGGCAGCGCGGCGCTGCGGTGGGTCGGATAGACGTCGACGCGGAAGGTCGGATAGCGCTTGGCCAGCTCGACGGTGGTGGCCGACAGCTCGTTCTTGTACTGGTCGACGTTCTTGCCGTCGATCACCAGTACCGGCTTGTCGCTGGCGAACGGGTCCGGACGCATGCTGTCGCCGGCCTTGAAACTGGCCGGGGCGGTGGTCAGGCCGCCGGCATAGGCGGGAATCGAACCATCGCTGCTGGCGGCTTTCTCGGCGCCGACCAGGGTCAGGGTGCTGCCCAGTTGGGCGGCGTCCTGCGGGGAGACGGCGGCCTGGGCCAGACCGCAGAGGGTCAGGCCAAGGGCGGTGGCGATCAGGGTGGGCTTGAAGTTCATGCTGTTTTTCTCCTGCCTCGAAGTCGAGGCCTGGGGTGAAATCAGAAGGTGGCCTTCAGGGAGGCGGTGACCATGCCGCGGTCCTTCAGCAGGGGCGCGAGGCCGCCTTGCGAGGTGATCTGGCCGGGGATGCACTGGTACTGGCCGTTGGCGCCGGGGGTGTTGTTGTCGCGGCCGCTTTCACAGGTATCGAAGGGGCCGAAGGCGTCGACGTATTTCAGGTCCAGGCGGTATTTCTGGTGGAAGTCCGCGGCCACGCCGACCGAGTAGCTGCCGGCGTCTTCGTTGCCGCCCAGTTGCACCGCCGAGTTGCCGTGCAGGCCGACGTTGTAGGCCATGGGCATGGACAGGTCGACGCCCGGGAAGGCCTGGTACCAGGTCGGGGTGAAGTTGGCGGACATGGCGTAGGCGTTGGTGGTGACCTTGTCGACGCCGTGATAGCTGGAGTCGCCCTTGAAGGTCTGCTCGCCTTCGGTGACGTCGACCAGGTGCGTCAGGGTGCCTTCCACGGCCAGCGACGAGGCGTCCCACAACGGGGTGGCGCCGAAGGTCACCAGGCCGTTGAGCACGACGTGGAAGGTCTTGCCGCGAGCAAGGCCGGTGTCGCCGTCGCTGGGCATCTCGCCGATCAGGTTGGCGCCATTGACCAGACCGCGCTTGGCCGCTGCATAGAGCGTGGAGTTGACCGTGGTGAAGTTGCTCGCCAGCGGCATGTTCTCGCGGTAGTTCAGGTCCATGCCGACGCTGACGCCGCCGATTTCCTTGGACAGGCTGATGCCGTAGATGTCGATGTCATCGGCGTAGGCGGTGACGTAGTTCATCCCCTGCAGGCCGGCCAGGCCGGCCTTGTGCAGGTTCGGGGCGTTCACCAGCACCGCCGGCAGGGTGTCGGAGGTATTGCGGTAGTAGAAGCCCAGGGTGCCGTCGAGCCATTCCGGGCTCCACTTGGCCATCAGGCCGAAGTCGCCGGTGTCGTCCGGCTCGCGATCATGGCCGCGCGGCGCACCGTAGAAGGCGTTCTGCGCAGGCAGCGGCAGCCAGAAGACGTTGCCGCCGTCGTTGAGCATGTCGTAGGGGCCCATGTAGGTGCCACCTTCGGGGAAGCGCGAGTTCTCGAACTCGAGGAAGTACTGCGCGGCCAGGGTCAGCTCGGGGTTCACCGTCAGCGAGGCGGACAGCTGGTTGCGCGGCATGAACAGCTCTTTCGCCTCGGTGCCCGGCACGTTGTAGAGCTTGCCCAGGTCCAGGGCCGACTGGCCGTAGTTGATACCGTTGGCGGCGCTGAACAGCGTCTCGCCCCAGTAGATCGTGTGGCGGCCGAGCTTGCCGCTGAGCTGCATGTCATCGCCGACCTGGTGGCTGGCGAACACAAAGGCATCGAGCAGCTCGCCGGACGGGCCGTTGTAGTAGCGGTCGGCGAAGTTGCTCAGGCCATGGGTGGCCGGCTGCGCACCGCGCGGGGCGATCACCGTACCGTTGCGGCTGACCAGGTGGCCGGCGTTGCCTTTCTGGCCGGGGAACGGGTTGTCGGAGCCGACATCATCGTAGGCATGGTCGTACCAGCCGGCCGCGGAGAGGCGGAAGCCCATGCTCTCGCGGTAGACGAAGTCCAGCTCGCTGAGCAGGTCGAAACGCTGGGTCACCGGGGTGCCGGAGGAGAAGTTGCGGTCGCCGTCGTTGGTGTTGGCGGTGCCGGCGATCTTGCTGTTGGGCGACTCGACGCGCTGCCCATAGCTGAGCTTGACGGTGTTGTCGAAGCGGATCGACAGGTCCGGGTTGCCGGTGTCCAGCTCGAAGGCCTGCAGGGGCTGGCCGGCCATGGCGGCGAGGACTGCGGTCGCCAGCAGGCAGCGCTGCAGGGGACTATGCGGATTGCTCTGGTGATGCATGCGTGTGCTCCGTTTCTTGTTGTGGTCGGGACGCTTTCCGGGCCCGTCCCGCAGCCCCTTTGGCCGTGCGCCAGGGCGCACGGGGGCCTGCCCCGGCGCGAACGCCGGAACCGGGGGTTGCTTGGTTTCTCAGTGGCCTGGCTGAATCAGGTATCCAGCATCTGGATCAGCGCCTCGGCCTCTGGCCAGTCGCCGAATCCCGAAGCGGGGTTGAGGTGGCCGACACGGCCCAGTTCCACCAGGCTGGCGCGCCAGTGGCGAGCCATGCGCTGCACAGCCTCAGGGCTCGCCAGCGGGTCGTTGTCGCTGCAGGCCACCAGCGTGGGGAATGGCAGCGGCTCCAGCGGCAGTGGCGACCAGCCCATTTCGGCCAGGACCGCCGGCTTGGGATAGTGGGCCGGCCAGTCGCCGTCGAGATCCGGCGGGGTAGCCAGCAGCGCGCCCTTGATCGGTCGGCTGTAGCGTGCCGCCCAGTGAGCGACCATCAGGACACCGGCACTGTGGGCGACCAGGATCACCTCGCCGTCGATGCTTTCCAGCTCACGCTGGATGGCGTCGACGCGGGCATTCAGGTCCAGCTTGTTCTCGGTCAGCGGCGGTACGCTGCGAACCTTGGGCAGGCGCTGCTGGAGCAGGGTCTGCCAGTGCTCGGCGACGTGATCGCGCAAGCCGGGGACCATGAGGACGGTGGTGGAAGTCTTGTTGTTGCTCACCGGTTCACCTTTGGGTGATTTCGAACTTGTTGGACAGACAGTAGAGATGCCCCGGTGAAGGTGCTTTGCATTGAGCGTCAGGCACTTCGCATTTGATGACAGCCCCCGGCCAGCCTGATGTCCCGCGGGCTCCACGGCCACCGGGCATACCGGGACCTACGGCGCATTCCAGAGCGCCGCAGGCACTGGTCGAAGTGCGAACTTTCGTACACGATTGGTTACAGCTGTCGCTAGAATCTGACGTCATCGACCCAGCCAGCGTGCACTCTGGCCACCAGGCGTCCACGGACTCCCGACGGCACGGAGCAACCACAAGAACAAGAAGGCGATCGGCATGACCCCAATGGTTCGCATTGCGGCCCTCACCAACTACCTGGAAGTGGCCCGCCACCTGGGCCTCAACCCGCATCAGCAGCTGAGTGCGGCGGGCCTGTCCCAATCCATGCTCGAGCACCCGGAGCAACGTATCCCCGTTGCAACGGCAGTGACCCTGCTGGAGGAATCGGCGCGCATCAGCGGCTGCGAGACCTTCGGCCTGCGCATGGCCGAATCGCGCCAGCTCGCCGACTTCGGCGTGATCAGCCTGCTGCTCTCGCACCAGGCGACGCTGCGCGAGGCCATTGACACCATCATTCGCTACCGCCACCTGCTCAACGAATCCCTGGCCCTGTACATCGACCAGGAAGGCAAGCTGGCGATCCTGCGCGAAGAGCTCCTCACCGTGCCGCCGATGCCCATGCGCCAGGGCCTGGAGCTGGCCCTGGGCACCCTCTACCGCCTCTGCGCCGCCCTCCTCGGCCCGCACTGGCGACCGGTCAGCGTCAACTTCAGCCACGACGCCCCGGCGGACATGCAGGTTCACCGCCGGCTGTTCGGCTGCAAGATCGAATTCGGCAGCGAGTTCAACGGCATCGTCATTCCCGCCGCCGACCTCGACGCCGCCAACCCCATGGCCGACCCGGCCATGGCGCGGCATGCGCGCAGCTTCGTCGACTCCCTGCCCGGCGCCACCGACGGCAGCACGTTGAACGAAGTGCGCAAGTCGATCTACCTGCTGCTGCCCATGGGCCGCGCGACCATCGAACAGATCGCCCAGTCGCTGGGGCTGAACGTGCGCACGCTGCAACGGCGGCTGGAAGACAACGGCGTGACCTTCTCCGACCTGATCAACGAGGTCCGCCGCGAGCTGGTGCTGCGCTACATGGAGAACCCGCGCTATTCGCTGGGGCGCATCGCGGATTTGCTGGGATACTCGATGCCCAGCTCCTTCACCCGCTGGTTTGCCGTGCAGTACGGGATGTCGCCGGCGGCGTGGCGCAAGGAGCATCTGGGGCGGGAGGGGGAGTGATTTTTCCCTGTGGGGAACGGTGCCGTGCGGTTCGCGAGCAAGCTCGCTCCTACGAACAGCCCACCGTCTTCACCCTGTAGGAGCGAGCTTGCTCGCGAACGCACTTGAAGTGGGCGTGACCCGCTTGAGGTCAAGCTAAGGCTGGGCAGGCACCCAAATAAAATCGCGGACGGAGTCCGCTCCTACGACAGCCAATCCGCGCGTAGGAGCGGACTCCGTCCGCGATCGATATTCGCCACGCGCCAGTCAACCGGTGACGCGCAACATCCCCAACACCAGCACCGCCAGAAACACCGTCTCCCCCACCATCAGCAGGATCGGCTTCACCCCCACCGTCGCCAGCGCCTTGAGCTGGGTCTTCATGCCCAGCGCCGCGATGGAAATCACCAGGCACCACTGCGACAGCTTACCGCCGGCTTCTACCAGCATCGACGGCAGATAGCCGGTGCTGTTCACGGCGGCCAACAGCACGAAACCCACGGCAAACCACGGCAGCAGCGGCGGACGCTTGTCGCCCGGTTCCACCCCACGGGCGCGGGTGATCATTGCCGCGCAGAGGATCACCGGCAGCAGCATCGCCACGCGCATCAGCTTGACCACCGTGGCGCTGTCGCCGACTTCCTTCGACAGGCTGTACCCGGCGCCAACCACCTGGGCCACGTCATGGATGGTGCCACCCAGGAAGACCCCCGCCTGCAGCGGCGGCAGGCCCAGTGAACGGACGATCATCGGGTAGAGGATCATCGCCAGGGTCGACAGCGCCGACACGCCGAGCACGGTGAACAGCGTCGCCTTTTCCTTCTGCGTGTGCGCCGGCAGCGCCGCCGCCAGGGCCAGCGCCGCCGAGGCGCCGCAGATGGCCGTGGCGCCGCCGGTGAGCAGGCCGAAGAGGAAGTTGAAGCCCATGGCTCGGGCGGCGGCGATGGAGACCAGGATGGTCACCGTCACCAGCACCACCACCATGATCACTGGCTGCCAGCCCAGCTCGGCGATCTGCCCGAAGGTGATGCGGATGCCCAGCAATGCCACGCCCAGGCGGAGGATTTCGCGGGCGGTGAACTCGATGCCGGCCTTGCACACGCTGTCCGCGGAGAGGAAATTCATCGCCAGGCCGAGCAGCAGCGCGAAGAGCATTACCGGCGCCCCGTAGTGCTCGGAGAGGAAGGTCGCGGCGGCCGCCACCATGGCGCTGACCAACAGGCCCGGCAGCAGCGTGCGGCTGCGGGTGCCGAGCGCGGAAATCGTCAGCGTGGTCATGCTGGCACCTCCTGGTCGGCGATCACCACATGGCACTCGCCTGCGACCCAGGAAATCCCGTGCCGGCGCAGGCCAAAGCCCTTGATACCCGCCGGGCAACCCGTGGCCACATCGAAGCGCAGGCCATGGGCCGGGCACTGCAGCCAGCGGCCATCCAGGCGGCCGCTGAACAGCGAGGCGCCAGCGTGGGGGCAGCTGTCTTCGATGGCGTGCAGTTCGCCGTCGATATCGAACAGCAGAAAGATGCCTTTCTCGTGATGGAACAGGCTTCTGCCGCCGCGCGCCGGCAGGCGCTCAGCAGGAATCCGGACGACAGCGTTCATGCCGACCTTGCCTCCGGAAGCTGTCGTTCCAGCGCTCGGTGGAGGGCCGCCAGCAGCTGGTCCGGACTCTGCCCGCCCAGCGCGAAGGCGCGGCCTTCGAGCAGGAACATCGGCACACTGGAATCGGCCAGGGCCACGCGGCGGCCGATGAACTGGCGCGCGCCGTCGGCCAGGGCTTCGTCGAAGTCGGCCACGTCGAAATCACAGGCGCGCAACAAGCGGCGCAGGGTGTCACGATTGCCGATGTCCTGGCCCAGCTGGAAGTGTGCGCGGAAGATCATCTCCAGCAGCTGTTCCTTCTGGTTCTCGCTGCCCACGTGTACTGCGCGCTGGAACACCCGGTGCGCATAGGTGGTGTTGGGCATGGTGAGGATGCGCTCGAGATCGAGGTCGACCTTGGCGCCCTCCGCCGCCCGCCGCACTTCGCCCATGCGCGCCTTCACGGCACGCTTGCCGCCCAGGCGGCGCTGGTAGAACTCGGCGAAGGGCTCGCCCTCCATCGGCAGCTGCGGCAGCAGCTGCAAGCCGAGCCAGTTCACTCGCACCTGCAGTTCCGGACGCTGGCGCGCCAGCAGGCGCAGCGCAACGTCGAGGTTGCGCTTGCCGATCAGGCACCAGGGGCAGATGAAGTCGAAAGTCATGTCCAGGTTGAGAGTCGGCATCAGGCGCCCTCCTCTTCACCGCGCAGGCGGTGTATGTCGTTGTGGTAGTGGCGGCGGGCGTAGAGGAAGACCAGCGCGGCGAGAATGCTCAGCAGCGGGATGAGCTGGAAGGCACGGTCCAGGCCGATGCGGTCGGCCAGCACGCCGGTGAGCAGCGGGCCGGGAGCCAGGCCCAGCAGGTTGTTGGCCAGGGTCAGGGTGGCGAAGGCGGTGCCATGCACCGCCGGCGCCGTGAGGTTGGCGACCATGGCGCCGGACGGCCCGGAAGTCCCGGCGGCGACCAGCATGCCCAGGCAGATCAGGCTCAGCTGCGCCGTGCCCGGCGGCAGGTGGAAGGCGATGGACAGCAGCACGCAGCTGGCCAGGCAGAAGCCGATGGCGAGGATGATCTTGCGCGGCGGGTTGGAACGTCCCAGGCGGTCGCAGAGGATGCCGCAGAGCACCATGCCGCTGCCGCCGACCAGCACGATCACCGCGGAGATCATCCCTGCCTTGCCGGTATCCAGGTGGTAGTAGCGGTTCAGGTAGCTGGGAATCCACACCATCACCGCGGCGGCGACGAACAGCTGCAGGCCGCTGCCCAGGTAGGCGGCGATCACCGAGCGGCTGCCGAACAGGCTGCGCAGGGAGCGCCCGCCGGCCTGGCGCGGCGCTTCGGCGGCGGCCACCGGGGCGATGCGTTTCTCGCTGACGATCAGCGGATAGAGCAGCGCCAGCAGCAGGCCGAACAGTGCCATGCCGGCGAAGGCCCAACGCCAGCCCAGGTGCGCGGCCAGCACGCCGCCCAGGCCCATGCCGAGCACCGAGCCGAACATGCCGCCGGCCATGAAGGCGCCGGTCAGGGTGGCGCGCAGGTTTGCCGGGAACACCGAGATGACCACGGCGATGCCGACGCTGCCGTAAGCGGCCTCGCCGACACCCACGAAGAAGCGCGCGGCGAACATCTGCGGGAAGGTCTGCGCCAGGGCGCAGGCCAGGGTAGCCACGCTCCACAGCATGGCCATCAGCGCCAGGCTGCGTACGCGGCCCCAGCGGTCGGCGAGCAGCGACAGCGGGAAGGTCAGCAGGCCCACCATCACCGCGACGATGCCGCTGAGCAGGCCGAGCTGTGCATCGCTCAAGGCCCATTCGACCTTGAGCAGCGGGAATACGGCATTGAGCACCTGACGCGACATGTAATCGGAGATCAACAGGCCGAAGGTCAGAGCGAACACCACCCAGGCATAGCGGCGTGGCACGCTGGGCACGGTGGCAGGGATGTCGCCCAGGGCGACGGAGTGGATGGCCATGGTGCTAGCTCTCCGGGTGAGTCAGTGGATTCTTGTTGTTCTGGGATAAAAACCAGTGCGGGTTACTGGCAGAACCCGCACTGGAGCCTGTCACGCGCGTTGCGGGACGGACTTCTGGCCCGGCTGGCGGTTGGGCGCCATGCCGTTCATGCGCAGGGTTTCCTCGACGCTGTCGTACTGCACGCCGATCTTGTAGATGGCGCGCGCTTCCTTGCCGCTGGCGACCTCGCGGCCCAGCTCATGGGCGACGCGGACACACTGCTGGATCTGCTCGACCGAAGTCATACGCTGGCCGTGCTGGCCGATGATGGTGTCCTCGATGCCGCAACGCGGGTGCAGCCCCATGGCCATCGCCATCATGTTGAACGGCAGGACGTTCTTGAGCAGCGACTCGGCGGTGACGGTGGCGCCGTCCGGTGCGCGGTGCACGAAGTTCATGAAGTTGAACGGGTTGGGGCCGTCGAAGCCGCCGCCGATGCCGATCCAGGTCAGGTTCAGCGGGCCCTTGTAGACGCCCTTGCGCACCAGGCGCTCGAGGGTTTCCAGGGCGTGCATGCCGGTCAGCTGGAAGTGCGGCTGGATGCCCGACGCCTGCAGGCGCTTCAGGTGCTCCTCGACCCAGGCCGGGCCGGCCGGCACGGTCATCTCGCTGTAGGCCGCCTGGTAGAGCGGATTCTCCAGCGAGGTACCTTTGAGGTACTCCGGATAGAGCAGCTCCATGATGTTCATCTGGGTGGTGTTGATCGCCACCGTCACCTGGTCGGGCTTGGGGGTCAGCTCCGCGAGCATGTGGCGGGTGTCGTCGGACAGCCACTTGGCCGCTTCGCCGTCGCTTTCCGGGGCGAAGGAAATCGAGCCGCCGACCTGGATGATCATGTCCGGCACGGCCTCGCGCACGCCGGCGATCAGTTCGTTGAACTTGGACAGGCGCTTGGAGCCCTTGCCGTCGAGTTCACGCACGTGCAGGTGGAGCACGGTGGCGCCGGCCTCGTAGCAGTCCACGGCCTTCTGGACCTGTTCGTCCATGGTCACCGGGATGTCTTCGGGGAAGTCCTCGGGCATCCATTCGGGGCCGTAGGGAGCGGTGGTGATGACCACCTTTTCCTGGTTCTCGGGGTGCAGCGAATCGTCGAAGAATTGCATGTCGATCTCCGTAATTGTTCTTGTTGAGAGGGCTCAGAAAGGCTTGTCGCCGATGATCCCGGCGCGCTCCATGCGGCGCACGCAGGGCGGGTAGTCCATCACCGCGTAGTGCTGGGTGCAGCGGTTGTCCCAGATCGCCACGTCGTTCTTCTTCCAGCGCCAGCGCACCTGGAATTCGGGGATGTAGACCTGGCTCACCAGGTAGCGCAGCAGGTCCGAGGCGCCGGGGTTGGCGTCCTGGCCGAAGCGCACGTTCTGCGGCGTGTGGTAGTTGGTGAAGTGGGTGGTGAAGGCGTTGACGAACAGCACCTTCTCGCCGGTTTCCGGGTGGGTGCGCACCACCGGGTGCTCGGCATCGGGATACAGCGCCTTGAGCGCCAGGCGTTTCTCGGTCGGCATGGCCGCACCGAAGCTGGCCTCGATGCTGTGGCGGGCGCGCAGCTTCTCGATGCGCTCCTTGATCTCGGCCGGGAGCATGTCGTAGGCCAGGGCCATGTTCGCCCACATGGTGTCGCCACCCACCGGCGGGCACTCCACGCAGCGCAGGACGCAGCCCAGCGGCGGCACCTCGCGCCAGGTGGCGTCTGTGTGCCAGGCATTCTCGTAGCGGTCGTTGGGCAGGTCCGGGGTCTTGTAGATGCGCACCAGGCCCGGATGCTCCGGGTCGCTGCCGGCCACGGGGTGGTCTTCCAGCTCGCCGAAGCGACGGGCGAAAGCCACGTGCTCGGCACGGGTGATGTCCTGGTCACGCAGGAACAGCACCTTGTGCTTGAGCAGCAGCTCGCGCAGCTCGGCGAACAGGCCTTCATCGCGAGAGGCGTCGCCCAGGTTCACCCCGGAGATTTCGGCGCCGATGCTGCAGGTCAGACGTTCTACGTGCATGGCGGCGCCCTCAGATGACGAAGATCGACGAGCCGGTGGTCTTGCGCGACTCGAGGTCGCGGTGGGCCTGCACGGCATCTTCCAGCGCGTAGTGCTGGTTGATCTCGATGCGGATGTCGCCGTTGCCCACGTGGGTGAACAGCTCGTCCAGCAGCGCCGCCTTTTCCGCCGGGTCGGCGATGTAGTCGGCCAGGGCCGGGCGAGTGAGGAAGATCGAGCCTTTCATCGCCAGCAGCACCGGATCGAACGGCGGGATCGGGCCCGAAGCGGTGCCGACGCAGACCATCAGGCCACGGCGCTTGAGCGACTCCAGGGAGGTCATGAAGGTGTCCTTGCCGACGCTGTCGAAGACCACGTCCACGCCACGGCCTTCGGTTAGTTCACGCACGCGCTCGGCGACACCTTCCTGGCTGTAGTTGATGACGTGCTCGCAGCCGTGGGCGAAGGCAATCTCGGCCTTGGCGTCGCTGGAGACGGTGCCGATCACGCGCAGGCCGAGCAGCTTGGCCCACTGCGCAACGATCAGCCCGACACCGCCGGCAGCGGCGTGCAGCAGGATGCTCTGGCCGGGCTTGAAGTCGTGGATGCGACGCAGCAGGTAGGCCGAGGTCAGGCCGCGCATGGTCATGGCGGCAGCGGTCTCGAAGGCGATGTTCTCAGGCAGGCGGATCAGCGGCGCCGCCGGTACCAGGCGCTCGGTGCTGTAGGCGCCGAGGGTGTTGATGAAGCCGGTGTAGGTGACGCGGTCGCCGGGCACGACGTTGGTGACACCCTCGCCCACCGCGACCACTACGCCGGCGGCTTCCACGCCCATGCCGCTGGGCAGCGGGACGGCGTAGGTGCCATTGCGGAAGTAGGTGTCGGCGTAGTTCAGGCCCACCGCCACATGGCGGATACGCACTTGCCCCGGGCCGGGCTCGCCGACCTCCACGTCCTCGTAGCGCAGGACTTCGGGTCCCCCTGTTTCATAGAAACGAACGGCTTTGGCCATGGCCGGAATCTCCAGTTGTATTGTTGTCTTGGGCGCCCCGTTTGGAGCAGGCAAGCGCCCTTTGAGCGGACAATAGGCAGGGGCCGGGCGGGAGGCTTCACATCGTGCGACAGGGGCTTTTCATTTCATGACAGGCCGATGCGGCGCCACGATGGGCGCCGCACGGAGAGCAGGTTTGCAGGTGGGTTTGCAGGTCCTGGCGGACGAGCGGGATTGCCTGAATGACGTGAACTACCTGAGTTCGCGCAGTTTGCTGTAGGTCAGGCGCATGTCGCGGGCCCAGCCGTCGAGCACTCCCTTGAAGTCGCTGGCGGCCATGGCCTGGCTATCGTTCTCCAGGGCATGCCCGGTGCCCTTGCGCACCACCTGGGCGACCACGCGACTGGAGGGGCCGTCGAGAATTGCAGCTTCGGTGGCTATCTGGGTGTCCTGGTCGCGGATACCGGTCGCGGTGCTGACCCCGGCGGCGATCAGGGCGATCGGGATGACTTCATAGGGTTTGAGCGACTGGGTGTGGCTGCTCACCGCGGTGATCGCCGGACGCAGCACCAGGACGCCAGGGCCCGGCTTGTCGACGACCTGCAGCACCTGGCCCAGTTCGCGGCGCAGCGCCTTGTCGTAGTAGTCGGTGATCTGCGTCATCGTCGCTTGCGAGAGCTGATCGGTGGCCTTGGGCGCCGGGTAGAACTGCGAACGCTCGATGACGATGCTGCGGTAGTTCATCAGGTTCAGCTTGGGATCGATCCAGGCCAGGACCTTGGTGCCCGAGGCGTTTTCCTGTTCGGTGAGACGGGAGTAGTCATACAGGAAGCCGGAGTATTCTTCCGGCTGGACCTGCTTTTCCGCGCAGCCTTGCAGTAACGGCAACAACAGCAGGGACCACAACGCGACAGTGGACTTCATGGTGTTCTCCAGTTGGCATATCGACGTTGCCGGGTGTCACGGAGAAGACCGCGCTGTTCCCTTCCCCGCATGGTCTCGCGCGGCGCCCGCGGGCGCCGCGGATTGGCGCCCCCGGACAGGGCGCCGGCCTACCTTTCGGGTCAGTGGAACGGGAAGATGTAGTTCATCCAGGCCGCCATGCGCAGGAGGATCTTGCGCATGATCGCCACATGGTGGAAGTGCTGGCTGTAGATCGCCGCCTGGCCGTACGCACCGCCCGGCATCAGGCTGGCGTACTGGGCATAGTCCGGGTCGGTGATCTCGATGATGACCGGTACGCGCCCCGGCGGCGGGGATCCCGTATAGCTGAGCAGGGTTCCCGACGGTTGCACCTGGCCCTCGCCGATCACCCCGATCGCCTGTTTCACCTTGCCGGTGAAGACCTTGCCGGGAATCCCGTCGAAGGCTACTTCCGCCTCATCCCCGGCGGTCAGTCGCAGTTGGCTGTTCTGGCGCATCCAGGCAGCAAAATAGTGCCCCTCGTCCGGCACGAAGACCATCGAGGGGCGCAACGGCAAGCGTGTCGCCATCATCCCCGGGCGCAGCGACACATGGGTCACGAAGCCACGAGACGGCGCGCGCACCACGGTGTTGTCGAGGTTGAACTGGGCGAGCGCCAGCTGGGCATTGAGGTCATCGACGCGAGCAGTGGTCAGATCAACGTCACGCTTGTTGCCAACATTGCGCAGGGCCAGTTCGCGAGCGCGGGACTGGTCGGCGCGCGCCGACACCAGCTGCGCCCTGATCGAGTCCAGCTTGAGCTGGAAGGGTTTGGGATCGATACGGAACAGCACCGTGCCCTTCTCGATCATTTCGTTGCCCTTCACTGGCACCTCGATGACCTGGCCCGTCACCACCGGGATCACCGGGGTGGAAACGAAATAGGAACGCGCCACCTCGGAGTACGGGTGGTTGTAGTTCATCGTGAAGATCAGCGCGCCAATCAGCACCACGCCGCCAAGCACGGCGGTAGGCACCGACCACTTGTTCAGCGGGATGCGGAAGATCTTGAAGATGGCGATGCAGAAGGCGGTGTAGGTCAGGATCAGCAACAGGTCCATGGCTCAGCCCTCCCCGCCCGGTTGCGTCGGGGCGGGCGCCGCCGGGGCGACGCCGGGCGCGCGACCTTCCAGTACCTCCAGGCGCTGGCGCAGTTCGGCCAGTTGCCCCTCGAGGTATTCCGCCTCGGCCTGCGGCGTTCTGCCGTGGTGGAAACCCCAGCCACGGTCCTTGCGGTACAACATCGCCCAGATCCACAGGAACGGCCAGAGCGCATGCAGGGTGAACAGGCTGACCCAGCCGGCCGCGTGGATCGCGTCCTGATGAGGGTGATCGCGGTGCACCGCGATCTCGTAAGGAATGTCGTGCAGCATGATGATGCCGTAGAACAGCACCACGGCGGCGAAAATCAGTATTCCCAGGGCAACGTAGTCGAGCATCCCACACTCCTTTACCCCGGCCCAGCGCCTGGGGAGTCCGCATGAGTATGGCTGAGCCGGGACAATCTGCACGACAGCCGGAAGCCCCGCGGAACGCGGTTTCAAGCAATCGCCAGGCGGACCTGGCCGCTTCGTTGCAAAGGCGCCCATTCGTCAGGCTGGACACCTCGTGCCCGGCTTATCGCGTTCACTGGAATCCCGTCATCTTCCGGGAGAACCGACATGCGCAAGTCCACCCTCCTGCTGCTGATCGGCGCGCTGGCCGTGCTGCTCGGTGGCTCCTCCTGCGGCACTCACCACGACCGCCCCGACGCCCCGCCCCCACCGCCCATGGACGATGGGCAGATGGGCTACCAGCGCATCCCGCAGCAGCAGATCCAGCCGCAGGTGCAGTCGATTCCGCGGCGCTAGGCCCCGCTGCTTCGCCGCGGCAAGGCCTCACGGGTGCCGAGCACGCAGCCTGCCTGCCGGGCTCAGCAGGATCAGCCGCGCCACCAGCAGTGCCAGCAGGCCGACCAGGGCAAAGGCAACGAGGATCGCCACGCCGCCACTCTGGTCGAGGAAGTCGGTGAGCGCCGCGAGGGCCGCGGCGAGGAACAACAACACCAGGCCGAACCACTGCATGCGCAGGGCGCGCAGATGCCAGGAAGATCGGTGGTGGGCCAGGAAGCTCTCTTCGTTACCCATGGCGGTGCCTCCACGAGAGGTGCTCTTCCACGCTACCAGCCTGCTCGGAGCGTGGCACGGAAGCTGATGAAACGTACTGCCCCACCCGCATGGGCGCGCCCGGCAGCCCCCGGCGGTGACATCGCTGAAACAGCGCAGTGATCGACCGAAGAATTGAATTGAATGCAAGGCGCTGATCCTGCGTCGAGCGGTCAGCGTCTCCGCCAGCGGCACGCTAGAGCGTTGCGCCATTGATACAGATCCGCTTGCCTGGTGCAGAACTGTCTATCCTTCACCGGGCTGTCATGAATCAGGGATGGGGCAATGCCTAAGAAGCTGGTACTGGTGGCGCTCGTTGCGCTGCTGCTGGGGGGCGGAGTGTGGTGGTACCTGCACTCCCGCGAAAGCGGTGACAAACGCCTGGTGCTCTACGGCAACGTGGACATCCGCCAGGTGTCGCTGGCCTTCACCGGCAGCGAGCGCATCGCGAAGATGAATGTCGAGGAAGGCGACCAGGTGAAGGCCGGCGACGTGCTGGCCAGCCTCGACACTCGCGCCCTGCGTCTGCAGATCGACAAGGCCCAGGCACAGATCGCCGCCCAGGAGCAGAACCTGCTGCGCCTGAAGAACGGCTCGCGCCCCGAGGACATCGACAGAGCCCGCGCCCAGGACAAGGCTGCCCGCGCCCAGCTCGACCTCGCCAACACCCAGTTGCGTCGGCTGCAGAGCATCCGCGCCAACAGCCCCGGCGGCCGCGCCGTCAGCCAGCAGGACATCGACAGCGCCACTTCGCAGCAGAAGGTTGCCCAGGCCGAGCTGGAAGACCGGCAGAAGTCCCTGCGCCTGGCGCAGATTGGCCCGCGCGCGGAAGACATCGCCCAGGCCGACGCCCAGCTGGCCGCCGCCCGAGCCGACGTGGCGCTGCTGCAGCACAACCTAGACGAAGCCGACCTCAAGGCACCGCAGAACGCCACCGTGCGCTCGCGCCTGCTGGAACCCGGCGACATGGCCTCGCCGCAGCGCCCGGTGTATTCGCTAGCCCTGACCGATCCGAAATGGATTCGCGCCTATGTCAGCGAAACCAACCTGGGCCGCATCAAGCCCGGCCTGAAGGCCCAGGTGTTCACCGACAGCCACCCGGACCAGGCCATCGACGGCCACGTCGGCTTCATCTCCTCGGTCGCCGAGTTCACGCCCAAGTCGGTGCAGACCGAAGAGCTGCGCACCAGCCTCGTCTATGAAGTGCGCGTGCTGGTGGCCGATCCGGACAACCGCCTGCGCCTGGGCATGCCGGCCACGGTGCGCTTCGCCGACGAGCCGCGTTGATGGCCTCGGTTCAGGCAACCCACGCCGAAGGCCCGGTCATCCGCGCCGCAGGCCTGGCCAAGCACTTCCTGGTGAAAGAGTCAGGCAAGACCGTGCAGGCACTCAAGGACATCAGCCTGGACATTCCGCGCGGCCAGCTCACCGCCCTGGTCGGCCCGGACGGCGCCGGCAAGACCACCTTCCTGCGCCTGGTTGCCGGGCTGCTGCAGGCCGACGCCGGCACGCTGACCGTGCTGGACCTGGACGTCCACGCCCACCCGCAGCAGGTCCAGGACCGCATCAGCTACATGCCGCAGCGCTTCGGCCTCTATGAAGACCTGAGCGTGCAGGAGAACCTCGACCTCTACGCCGACCTCCACGGCGTGCCGCACAAGGAACGCCAGGAGCGCTACCAGCGCCTGCTGGAAATGACCGACCTGGCCCGCTTCACCGACCGCCCGGCGGGCAAGCTCTCCGGCGGCATGAAGCAGAAGCTCGGGCTGGCCTGCACGCTGGTTCGCTCGCCGGACCTGCTGCTGCTCGACGAACCCACCGTCGGCGTCGACCCGCTGTCACGCCGCGAACTGTGGGAGATCATCCAGCAACTGATCGAACAGGAGCAGCTCAGCGTGCTGGTTTCCACCTCCTACATGGACGAGGCCGAGCGCTGCGCCGAAGTCTTCCTGCTGCACCAGGGCCAGCTGATGGCCAAGGGCGACCCGGCATCGATCCGCGAGCACGCCGACAACCTCTGCTTCATCGCCACTCCCCCCCAGGACGAACCTGCACGCACCCTCCAGGCGCGGCTGCTGGACGACCACCAGAACATCGTCGATGCCGTGCCGCAATCGGGCGAAGTGCGCTTCATCCGCCAGCCCGACGCGGATCAGGGCAAGCTGGACCAGCTACTCGACGGCGCCCCGGTGCGCCAGGTGGACGCGCGCCTGGAAGACGGCTTCATGTTCCTCCTGCGAGCCCGCAGCGATGCCGAACAAGTCGACATGGAATCGCTCAAGGCCGGCACCCGTCGCCACGGAGAGGGCCACGCCGACAACGACGAAACGGTGATCGAAGTGAAGGACCTGGTGCGCAAGTTCGGCGACTTCACCGCCGTGGCCAGCACCAGCTTCAGCGTGCACCGCGGGGAAATCTTCGGCCTGCTCGGCCCCAACGGCGCCGGCAAGACCACCACCTTCCGCATGCTCTGCGGGCTGCTGCCGGCCACCAGCGGCACGCTGCAGGTGGCCGGCGTCAACCTGCGCCACGCGCGGGCCCAGGCGCGGCGCAAGGTGGGCTACGTGTCGCAGAAGTTCTCCCTCTACGGCAACCTCTCGGTCGCCGAGAACCTGCGCTTCTTTGGCGGCGCCTACGGGCTGGGCGGCAAGCAGCTGAAGCAACGAATGGACGTGGTGTCCCGGCAGTTCGACCTCGCCGGTCAGGAGGATTCGCCCAGCGGCCAGCTGCCTGGCGGCTTCAAGCAACGCCTGGCCATGGCGGTCGGCCTGCTCCACGAGCCGGAAATCCTCTTCCTCGACGAACCCACCAGCGGCGCCGACCCCCTCGCCCGCCGCGGCTTCTGGCAGCGCATCACGGCGCTGGCAGCCTCCGGCACCACCATCATCATCACCACCCACTTCATGGAAGAGGCCGAGTACTGCGACCGCATCGTCATCCAGGACGCCGGCAAGCTGCTGGCCATGGGCACGCCGCGGGAAGTACGCGAGCAGGCCGGCGGCCAGGGCAGCACGCTGAACATGGAGCAGGCGTTCATTGAAATAGTCGAAAGCAACCGCCAGCACGCCAAGGCAGGCGCCGCATGAGCGCCGGCGGCTTCTGGTGGCGCCTCGCCTCGCTGACCCGCAAGGAAGTGCGGCAGCTGGTGCGCGACCGCAGCAACCTGCTGATCGGCATCGGCCTGCCCATCGCGCTGATCCTGATCTTCGGCTACGGCCTGTCGCTGGACGTCAAGCGCGCCATCGTCGCCATCGTCCTCGACGATCCCTCCCCCGTGGCCCGCGACGTGGCCGCCGGGATCAGCCGCACCGAGTATCTGGAGCCACACCTGGTGCGTTCGTTCGCCGAGGGCGAGAAGCTGATGCGCGCCCGCGAAGTGGACGCGGTGGTGCAGTTCCCCTCCGATTTCACCCGCAATCTCAACGACGGCCACGCGCAGATCCAGGTGCTGGTGCAGGGCTCGGATGCCACCCGCGCCGCCAGTGTTTCCACCTACGTCAGCAGCGCGCTGGCGGGCTACGGCGAGAAGCAGGCCGACCGTGGCGCCGGCTCGGCGAGCCAGGCTGGCGCGGTCACCATCGTCCAGCGCATGTGGTTCAACGCCGCCAACACCAGCACCTGGTACCTGGTGCCGGGGCTGATCGTGCTGATCATGACCCTGGTGGGCGCCTTCCTCACCGCCCTGGTGATGGCCCGCGAATGGGAACGCGGCACGCTGGAGGCGCTGTTCGTCACGCCGGTGCGGCCGGTAGAAATCCTCCTGGCGAAGATCATCCCCTGCTTCGGCATCGGCATGATCGGCCTGGCGCTGTGCCTGCTCGCCGCGCGCTTCCTGTTCGACGTGCCGATCTACGGCTCCTTCGTCGTGCTGGTGATAGCCTCGATGCTCTACATGCTGGTGGCGCTGGGCATCGGCCTGCTGATCTCGGCGGTGACCAAGAACCAGTTCCTCGCCAGCCAGATCGCCCTGCTCGCCAGCTTCCTGCCGGCGATGATGCTCTCGGGCTTCATCTTCGACCTGCGCAACGTACCGACCGCCATCCGCGTGATCGGCAACCTGCTGCCAGCGACCTACTTCATGGAGCTGGTGAAATCCCTGTTCCTGGCCGGCGACTTCTGGCCAATGATCTTCAAGAACTGCGCCATCCTCGCCGCCTACGCCGTCGCCCTGCTGGGGCTGGCGCGGCTGGTGACGCGCAAGCGGCTGGACTGACTCGCATGGAATTTTTCTGGCGCATCCTCAACCTGTGGCGCAAGGAACTGCTGGTGATCCTCAAGGACCCGGCCAACCGCATCGTGCTGGTGGCGCCGGTGCTGATGCAGAGCGTGCTGTTCGGCTACGCCGTGACCTTCGACCTCAACGACGCGCCCTACGCCATCCTCGACCTGAGCCACAGCGAATCCTCCACCCGCCTCGCCTCGCGGCTGGACGGCAGCGGCATCTTCCACCGGGTGGCGACGCTCACCCGCGTCGAGGAAATCCAGACGGTGATCGACGAGCAGAAGGCGCTGCTGGTGATCCACATCCCGTCAGACTTCCAGACCCGCCTGGCACAGGGCGACCCGGCGCCGATCCAGGTCATCCTCGACGGCCGCAACTCCAACACCGCCGGCTCCGCCGCCGCCGGCCTGGCCGTGGTGGTGGACCAGTTCAATCGCGAACAGGGCCTGGCCTCGGCGCCGATCAGCGTGGTCAGCCGCTCCTGGTACAACCCCAACCTGGAAACCCGCTGGCCGCTGATCCCCGCGCTGATCGCCACCCTGAGCATGATGCAGACATTGATGCTCACCGCGCTCTCGGTCGCCCGCGAACGCGAACAGGGCACCTTCGACCAGCTGCTGGTGACGCCCTACACGCCGCTGGAAATCATGTTCGGCAAGGCCATCCCGCCGCTGCTCATCGGCCTGGTGCAGGCCACGCTGGTGCTGCTGATGGCGCTGTTCTGGTTCCGAATACCCATGGCCGGCTCGCTGTTCAACCTCTACGGCGGGCTGACTGTCTTCACCATCGCCTGCGTCGGGCTAGGCATGTCGATCTCCGCCGTGTCGCTGAACATGCAGCAGGCGATGCTCTACACCTTCGTGCTGATCATGCCGCTGACACTGCTCTCCGGCCTCGCCACGCCGGTGCGCAACATGCCCGAGTTCCTGCAGATCGTGACCTACGCCAACCCGCTGCGCTTCGGCATCGACCTGATCCAGCGGGTCTACCTCGAGGGCGCGACCCTGGCCGATGTCTGGCACAACCTGATCCCCATGCTGGTGGTCGCTGCCGTCACCTTGCCGCTTGCCTCGTGGCTGTTCCGCCACCGGCTTGCGTAACGGGTCACCCGGCATGGCGAACGAATGCAATACCCTGGCGAGGACCAACTTCGGAAATGGACAGCCATGAGCGACACCAGCAGCTTCATCGTCTTCCTAGTCACCCAGCTCCTGCTGCCGTTCTGGCTGGGCCACCGGTACTGCCGCAGGAAAGGCATTCCCACCCAGTCCTGGCGCGCGGGCGGCATCTACCTGATCGCCCTGTCGGCGGCGATGCTGTTGTTCATCGGCCTGCTGGGCCTGCCCACCCACGTGAAGAACGTCGGCATGGTGACCAACCGCTCCATGGGCCTCGCCTGCGGCGTGATCGGCATTTTCGGCGGCCTGCTGGTGGGCTATGTCGCGCGACGCTTCGAGCGCACTTCGGATGACTAGCTTTGCAAGAGGGTGTCACCCATGAACCTCACTTCCCGTTTCGTCTCCCTGGCCCTGCTGGGCAGCAGCCTCGCCGGCTGCGCCGTCGGCCCCGACTACGAAGCGCCGAAAACCCAGGCGCCGGCGAGCTGGCAGGCCGCCCACGCCGGCGACGGACAACTGCACCCGGTGGAGGGCACCACCCGGCTCAGCGAGGACTGGTGGACCCTGTTCAACGACCCGGTGCTGAACAACCTGCAACGCCGCGCCGACAAGGCCAGCCCGGACCTCAAGACTGCCGTGCTGCGCTTCGCCCAGAGCCGCATGCAGCGGCAGATGGTGGCCGCCCAGCGCGGCGTGGACGTCAACGCCTCGGCCGCGGTGAATCGCCAGCGCCTGAGCGAGAACGGCTCCAACGCGCTGATGATCCAGCGCATCGCCCCCACCGGTGACAGCGACCAGATCGCCAAGGTCCTGGCCGAGCCGTTCACGCTCTACCAGGCCGGTTTCGACGCTTCCTGGGAACCCGACCTGTGGGGTCGCATCCGTCGTTCCATCGAGGCCGCCGATGCCAGTGTCGATGCGCAGCAGGCGATGTTCGAGGAAACCCGCCTGGGCGTTTCGGCGGAGCTGGCCCGCAGCTACTTCGAGCTGCGCGGCGTGCAGCAACAGATCGCCGTGGCCCGGCAGGACATCGCCGCCACCGAGGAATCCATGCAGCTGATCCAGGTGCGCGCCGACGGCGGGCTGGTGGACGATTTCGACGTCGAACGCCAGCGCGGCCAGCTCGCCGAGCTGCGTTCCAGCCTGCCGCAACTGCAGGCCAGCGAAAGCGCAGCGATCAACCAGATCGGCGTACTGATCGGCGCCGAGCCGGGCAGCCTGCGCGAGGACCTGAAACCCGTCGCGCAGAGCGCGCCGCAGACACCGGACCTGAGCCTCGGCCTGCCCTCGGAAGTGGCGCGCCGCCGCCCGGACATCCGCGCCGCCGAAGCCCAGCTGCACGCCGCCACCGCCAACATCGGCGTGGCCGTGGCCGACCTCTACCCGACTATCCGCCTGGGCGCGAACTTCGGCTACGAGTCGGTGGAAGACAGCAAGTTCGGCGACTGGGGCAGCCGCACCTGGACGGTCGGCCCGAGCCTCTCGCTGCCGATCTTCGACAACGGCCGGCGCCGCTCGCAGGTCAACCTGCGCAAGCTGGAACAGCAGGAAGCGGCAGTGTCCTACCAGCAGACCGTGCTCAAGGCCTGGCAGGAAGTGGACGACGCGCTGAGCCACTACGGCGCCGAACGCCAGCGCAACCAGCGCCTGCAGGAAAAACTGCACAGCAGCGACATCGCCTACGGCATGGCCAAGGCGCGCTACGCCGGCGGCATGACCGACTTCCTGGTGGAACTGGACGCCCAGCGCGCCTACCTGCAATCACGCCGCGACGTGGTCGACAGCGACACCCAGCTGCGCCTGACGCTGATCGCCCTGTGCAAGGCGCTCGGCGGCGGCACGCCGGCACCGGAGGCCAGCGCCAGTCGCTGAGGTCAGTTCTTCTGCGCGGAGACCTTGCCGTCGCGCAGGTCCTTGGCGACCCGGCGCTGCATCTCGTAGGCCGGCGCCTCCACGGCGTCGAAGTCCTCGGAATAGCGCGTGGCGAAGCCCTGTACACCCCACTCCTGGTACTGCTTCACGTGCCACAGCTCATGGGCCCAGAGGGCGACGTCCTTCTGCGCATCGTCCTCGCTGCGAAAGACGATCACATCCACCAGCGTGACGGCCTCGGTGTCCGGGTTCTGCATGATCGCCTGACCGGCATTCAGGTCATCCAGCGCACCGATGGAATAGCGTGCGGCCATGAGCACGTCGTCGGGGTAGTAAGGCTGCAGCTGGGCGCGAATCTCCAGCGGAATCGGCTCGGTGCCGCCCTGCACGGCCTGATCGCGAGACTGCTGCAGCCAGACGGCCAATGCCTGGGCGGCCATCTTGCGGGTATCCGACAGCACCGGGCCGAGCACGGCACCCAGGTCTGGCAGGCACATGCAGGTGTCCAGGCAGACCTGGCGCTGCCCCGCAGGGCAAGTCGCGGCCAGGGTATCGACGGACGCGGCCAACCCGGTGAGCAACGCCAGGGCGTGCAGGAAGCGGGTTGCGAGGGGGGATGGCATGAAAAGGCTCCGCTACAGCGTGGAGAAAGAATGGTGCTCAGACAATGGCGCGGCGCGATCATGCCATGCCGCCAGCAAAAAAAGAGCGCTGGCGCGACGTATGAAACTTCTGATAGCTTCTGAGCCATGAATGCCGCCAACCGCACCTTCCAGCCGATTATTACCACCATCGCTCCGATGGTGGGTTAGCGCATTCCGCGAACAACCAAACCCGCCTCCCGGCGGGTTTTTTAATGCCCGCCGTCCGAGGCTCCCGATCGAGGAGACACTGATGGACCCGGCAAACCAAACGGCACCTCACCCGCTGCAAGCGCTCATCCAGACCGCCGACGAGGCCATCGGCCGAGAGGATTTCGACGCGCTGATCGAGTTCTACAGCGATGACGCCCTGCTGGTGGTCAAGCCCGGCCTGCTCGCGCGCGGCAAGGCGCAGATCCGCCAGGCCTTTGTCGCCATCGCCGAGCACTTCGGGCACAACCTGCGGGTGCGCCAGGGGCGCCTGGAAATCCTCGAGACCGGCGACACCGCCCTGGTGGTCGCGCAGACCCTCCTCGACACCCGCCACGGCAAGCTGAGCCGCCGCGCCACCTACGTGTTCCGCCGCGAGACCGATGGCGCCTGGCGCTGCGCCGTGGACAACTCCTACGGCACCGACCTGCTGGAGGCGACGACATGACCACGCAGACAGGTACGCTGCACCTGCTGTGCGGCAAGGCAGCGTCGGGCAAGTCCTGCCTGGCGCGGCAACTGGCCGAGGCGCCGGGCACCGTGATGCTGGCCGAGGAACAGTGGCTGGCCGAGCTGTTCCCCTGGGGCATCAGCAACCCCGACGACTATCAGCTCTACGCGCGCCGCGTGCGCAAGGTCATGGGGCCGCACGTGGTCGGCCTGCTGCGCGCCGGCACCAGCGTGGTGCTGGACATCCCCGCCAATACCCTGGCCGACCGCCGCTGGCTGATCGACCTGGCGCAACAGGCCGGCGCCGCGCACTGCCTGCACTTCCTCGACGTCGACCCGGCCACCTGCCGCAGCCGCCTGCTGGCGCGCCATGCCATTGCACCACTGGCGGCGCCGCTGGACCCGGCCGGCTACGAGGCGCTCAACCGCTACTTCGTCGCCCCGCGCCCGGAGGAAAAACTGCGGGTGCAGCGCCATGGCGCCTGAGCGCGTAGAATCGCCGCCCCGATCCGCCGAATCCGCCTGTGTAGAAAGACCCGAAGCATGAACACCGACGCCATCGCTACCCTGCGCGAGCAACTGCTTGCGGCCCTGAACCCCGCCCCCGCGGAGACCCGCCGCCTGTTCCACGGGCGCGGCCGGCGCTGGCCGGGGCTGGAGCACGTGACCGCAGACTGGCTGGAAGGCGTGCTGCTGGTTTCGCTGTTCCGCGAGCCTGCCGAAGACGAGCTGGCGGCCCTCAGGGCGATGCTGGTCGAACTGGCGCAAAGCGAAAGCTGGCGCGCCACCGGCGCCCGCAGCCTGATGCTGCAGCACCGCTACACCCTGGAAAGCACGATGGAAGTCCTGCATGGCGAGGCATTCGACGGCTGGCAGATCACCGAGCACGGGCTGCGCTACCAGCTGGACCTGGGCCGCAAGCAGAACAACGGCCTGTTCCTCGACATGCGCTACGGCCGCCAGTGGGTGCAGGCCAACTCCGAAGGCTTGCGCGTGCTGAACCTGTTCGCCTACACCTGCGGCTTCTCCGTGGCGGCCATCGCCGGCGGCGCGCAGAAAGTGGTCAACCTCGACATGGCCCGCGCCGCGCTCAGCCGTGGCCGCGACAACCACCGCCTGAACGGCCACGACCTGTCGAAGGTCAGCTTCCTCGACCACGACCTGTTCAAGTCCTGGGGCAAGGTGAAGAAGTCCGGCCCCTACGACCTGATCATCATCGACCCGCCGAGCTTCCAGAAAGGCAGCTTCGTCCTCGACAAGGACTACGCCCGCGTCCTGCGCCGCCTGCCGGAACTGCTGGACGGCGCCGGCACCGTACTGGCCTGCGTGAACGACCCGGCCGTTGGCGTCGACTTCCTCCTCCAGGGCATGGCCGCCGAGGCGCCACAGCTGCGCTTCGTCGAGCGCCTGGAGAACCCGCCGGAATTTGCCGATATCGAGGAAGACAGCGGCCTGAAGGCACTGGTGTTCCGGCTGGGCTGATCTCGCCGATCCCCCTGTAGGAGCGCCCCATGGGCGCGA
>NZ_JYOA01000001.1:377773-412286 GCF_000955805.1 Pseudomonas sp. 21
ATGGCCCGCTCCTACAGGGAGCACCGCTGTCGGGATCGGCTCACTCCTACAGAAAAGCCTGGCATCTCCCGATGAAAGGCCGCACTAACCCTTGCGGCCAAGCCCCCATCGCGCCATCCTTGCCACTGTATGTAAAACCAGTGCCCGCCGATGTCTGCGCCGCTCGACCCCAGCCTCTACTACCTGACCAACTTCCACCGTGCCCTCGACTGGATCGACGAACGCTACGCCGACCTGCTCGACGCCGAGGAAGCCCGGTTCATCGCGGACTTCCGCGCGCTGCCGCTGCCCTCGCGGGCGCTGTTGGTGCGGCTGGTCATGCGCAAGGGGCCGCACTTTCGCGCCGGCAAGCTGAGCTATGCCGAGATCGGCGATATCCCCGAGGCCGCCGCGCCGCTGCTGGAGCTGGGCTGGCTGAGCGAGGAGTACCCGCTGGCACTGGAAGAGCTGTTACCCCTGCTGCTCAAGGACGAACTGCTCGCACGCTTCCGCGATGACCTGCCGCGCGGCTCGCTGAAGAAGGCCGAACTGTACGGGCACCTGCACGCCTATCACGAGCAGCTACAGCCCTTCGGAGGCTGGTACCCGGACCTCGACCGCCTCTACACCCTGATGGCGACGCCGCTGTGCGACCGCCTGCGCCTGCTGTTCTTCGGCAACCTGCAGCAGGACTGGTCCGAATTCGTCCTCGCCGACCTCGGCATCTTCCGCTACGAAAGCGTCCCCTTTACCCCCGATTCCCGCGCTTTCCGCCGCCGCGATGACCTGGAGGCCTACATCCACCTGTGGAACGGCGCCGTCCGCTTCGAAACCGGCGAGCCCATCGCCGGGCTGCTGGCCGAACTGGGTGACTTCCGCAGCGACAACGCCTACCTGCAAGCCCGCCACGGCCGCCTGCTGTACCGCATGGCCTACCAGCTGGAGCGCGAAGGCGAGCTGGACGCCGCCCTGGCGCTCTATCAGCGCACCACCGCCGGTGGCTCGCGGCAGCGGCAGATTCGCGTGCTGGAACGCCTGCAACGCTTCGAGGAGGCCCATGCACTGGTGCAGGCTGCGCTGGCTGCGCCGGAAAGCGACGGCGAGCTGCAGCTCGTGGAGCGCGCGCTGACGCGGCTGGTCCGCCAGCTTGGCCTACCGAAGGAAAAAGCGGCCAAGCCCGTACCACCGCTGCGCATCGACCTGGAGCTGCCGCGCCCGGACGTCAACGTCGAATTCGCCGTGCAGGCGGTCCTCCACGAGGACGAAGCACCGGTGCACTACGTGGAAAACACGCTGGTCTGCAGCCTGTTCGGCCTGCTCTGCTGGGAGGTGATCTTCGCCCCGCTGCCCGGCGCCTTCTTCCACCCCTTCCAGGCCGGGCCGAGCGATCTGTATCGCGGCGATTTCGTCAGCCGCCGCGCCGAGGCCTTCGCCGCACGCCTGGCACTGCTGGACAGCGACGCCTATCTGGCGGCGATCCGTGAGACTTACGCCGCCAAGCACGGCATCCTCTCGCCCTTCGTGCACTGGGAGCTGCTCGACGAGAGCCTGCTGACACAAGCCCTGCACTGCCTGCCGGCAGCGCACCTGAAGCTGTGGTTCGAACGTCTGCTGGCCGACCCGAAGGCCAACCGCGCCGGCATGCCCGACCTGATCCAGTTCTGGCCCGGCGAAGCGCGCTACCGGATGATCGAAGTGAAAGGCCCCGGCGATCGCCTGCAGGATAATCAGAAGCGCTGGCTGGCCTTCTGCGCCGAGCACGGCATGCCGGTGGAAGTCTGCTACGTACGCTGGCAGGGCGAGGCGGACGAAAACCCATGAGCTACGCCGTCGCCGTGCGCGCGCTGTGCGAATTCACCGCCAAGGAAGGTGACCTCGACCTGCGCTTCACCCCCGCCCCCACCGCCCAGGAAGGCATGGCCGGGCACGCCACGGTGGTCTCGCGCCGGGGGCTGGGGTATATCGCCGAGCTGCCGCTGCGCGGGGAGTATCCGGGGCTGGTGGTCAGCGGCCGCGCCGATGGCTACGACCCCGACGCCAACCTGCTGGAGGAGATCAAGACCCACCGCGGCGACGTCGCACGCATCCCGCAGAACCACCGGCTGCTGCATTGGGCACAGGTGAAGGTGTACGGCTGGCTGCTGTGCCAGACGCTGGAGATCGATGCCATCGACCTGGCCGTCGTCTACTTCAATGTCATCACCCAGAAGGAAACGGTATTCCGCGAGCGCTTCGCCGCCGATGACCTGCGGACCTTCTTCGAGCTGCAATGCAGCCGCTTCGTGAAATGGGCCGAGCAGGAAAGCGCCCACCGCATCGAGCGCGACCAGGGTCTGGAAACACTGCGCTTCCCCTACGCGGACTTCCGCCAGGGCCAGCGCATGCTCGCCGAATCGGTGTACCGCGCCGCCCGCGACGGCCAGACGCTGATGGCCCAGGCCACCACCGGCATCGGCAAGACCCTCGGCACCCTGTTCCCGCAGCTCAAGGCCTTCCCCGGCCAGAAGCTGGACCGCTTGTTCTTCCTCACCGCCAAGACCCCCGGCCGGCGCCTGGCCCTCGACGCCCTGGCGACCCTGCGCCAGCAGGACGCCGCGCAGCCGCTGCGGGTGCTGGAGCACGTCGCCCGCGACAAGGCCTGCGAACACCCGGACAAATCCTGCCATGGCGACTCCTGCCCCTTGGCCAAGGGTTTCTACGACCGCCTGCCCGCCGCCCGCGAGGCCGCGCTCAAGCACCGCTGGCTGACCCAGGAAGCACTGCGCAACGTGGCGCTGCAGCACCAGGTCTGCCCCTACTACCTGAGCCAGGAACTGTGCCGCTGGGCCGACGTGGTGGTGGGCGACTACAACTACTACTTCGACATGAGCGCCCTGCTCTACGGCCTTACCGTGCTCAACGACTGGAAGGTCACCTTGCTGGTGGACGAGGCGCACAACCTCATCGAGCGCGGCCGCGGCATGTACAGCGCCGAGCTGGACCAGTCCGAGTTCAACGCCCTGCGCAAGGTCGCCCCGGCCGGGCTGAAGGGCGTGCTGGAGCGCGTCGGCCGGCACTGGAACCAGATGCACCGCGACCAGGAGATCGATTACCAGATCTACCCGACGGTGCCCGACCTGTTCATCGCCGCGCTGCAGAAAGCCGTCAGCGCCATCACCGACCACCTCACCGACCAGCCCACCGGCAACGAGGCCGAGCTACTGCGCTTCTACCTCGATGCCATGCTGTTCTGCCGACTGGCCGAGGCCTACGGGCCGCATTCGCTGTTCGACATCACCCGCCATGACGGCAGCGGCCAGCGCACGCTCTCCACCCTGTGCCTGCGCAACGTGGTGCCGGCGCCCTTCCTCGAACCGCGCTTCGAGGCGGCCCACAGCACCACGCTGTTCTCCGCCACGCTGAACCCGGCCAATTACTACGCCGACCTGCTCGGCCTGCCGGAAGACACCACCTGGCGCGAAGTGGAATCCCCCTTCCGCGCCGAGCAACTGGAAGTCCACGCGCTGAGCAACCTGTCCACCCGCTACCAGCACCGCGAGGCCAGCCTCACGCCGATCAGCACCCTGATGGCCCGCCAGTTCCGCGCCCGCCCCGGCAACTACCTGGCCTTCTTCAGCAGCTACGCCTACCTGCAGCAGGCACTGGAGCGCTTCGCCGCCGAGCATCCGGACATTCCGCGCTGGGTGCAGTCGCGCAGCATGAACGAGATCGAGCGCCAGGCCTTCCTCGACCGTTTCACCCCGCACTCGCAGGGCATCGGCTTCGCCGTGCTCGGCGGCGCCTTCGGCGAGGGCATCGACCTGCCAGGCGACCGCCTGATCGGCGCCTTCATCGCCACGCTGGGCCTGCCGCAGGTGAACGAGGTCAACGAGGAAATCAAGCAGCGCATGCAGGGCATGTTCGGCGACGGCTACGACTACACCTACCTGTTCCCCGGCCTGCAGAAGGTCGTCCAGGCCGCGGGCCGGGTGATCCGCACGCCGACGGATTCGGGGGTGATCTACCTGCTTGATGATCGATTCAACCAGCCCGCCGTGCGGCGTTTGCTGCCCACCTGGTGGAAGACCGAGCGGCTGAAGTTCGTCGCCGATCCGCCGCGCTCGAAAGCGCCGCAAGGTTTTTTGCTGCTGTAGCTCACCACGCGGGTTTTCCGCTTTGCGGTTGGCCTTGTGCCGTGCGGTTCGCGAGNAAGCTCGCTCCTACAGGTGAAGCCAGTGCGCTCTTCGTAGGAGCGAGNTTGCTCGCGAACCCGCCCAGCGCCAGCCTTGCCGGCTGATCGCGCAGAGGCTCCGCTGTTACGAGAACAGAAACACTGGAGTCTACCTATCGAGCGGCTCCGGCGCGTCCGAATGGCCGTCAGACCAACCGCCATTGACGGCACCACCCCATCAGATAAACTGTATATCCATACAGCTATATCCGAGCAATCCCATGCAACACCCACCCATCCTTCCCCCCCGGCCCTCCTGCCGGGCGCATGACCGTCGCCGCTCGCCGGCCGGGAGGCCGTGATGGGCAGCGTGGTTGCGCTCGACACCCTGTTCCACCAGCGCCAGGTCTGGAAAGGCCAGCCCCAGGGCCTGCCACCCAGCCAGCAACCCACCGGCCACGCCGTGCTGGACCAGGCCCTGCCCACCGGCGGCTGGCCGGAGGCCGCCCTCAGCGAAATCCTCCTGGCCCAGGAAGGCGTCGGCGAGCTCCAACTGGTCTGGCCAACCCTCGCGCGGCTCAGCGCAGCGGGCGAGCGCATCGTGCTGGTCGCCCCGCCCCACGTGCCCTACCCGGCCGCCTGGCAGGCCGCCGGCGTCGCGCTGGAGCAACTCGCCATCGTTCAGGCGACTGGCCGCGATGCGCTCTGGGCCGCCGAACAATGCCTGCGCTCGGGCAGTTGCGGCGCCGTGCTGTGCTGGCCGCAGCAGGCCGACGACCGCGCCCTGCGCCGCCTGCAGGTGGCTGCCGAGACCGGGCAGACCCTGGCCATCGCCTACCGCCCGCAGCGCGAAGCGCTCAACCCGTCGCCCGCCGCGTTGCGCCTGGCGCTGGACGCCACCCCGGCGCAACTGCGCGTACTCAAGTGCCGTGGCGGGCTGGCACCGACGCGGCCCATCCCGTTGCCCTGGCACTGAGGCCGGCATGCTCTGGGCCTGCATTCTCCTGCCACAGCTGGCGATGGACGGCGCGCTCCGTGGCCGTCCCGAACCGGACACCGCCCTGGCACTGCTCACCGGACCAGCGCAGCGCCGCGTGCTGCAAGCGGTGAACCCGGCGGCACGGGCGCTGGGGCTCAAGCCCGGCCAGTCGCTCGCCGCCGCCCAGGCCCTGAGCCGCGATTTCGAAACCGCCGAGTACGACCTGCGCGAAGTGCAGCGCTGGCAGGACCTGCTGGCCGCCTGGGCCTACGGTTTCAGCTCGCAGGTCAGCCAGCACTACCCGCGTGCGCTGCTGATGGAAGTGCAATCCAGCCTGCAACTGTTCGGCCCCTGGCCACGCTTCGAGGCGCGCCTGCGCGAGGAGTTGAACGCCCTGGGCTTCCGCCACCGCATCACCGCTGCGCCCAATCCAGCCGCCGCGCGCATCCTCGCCAATGGCCACGACGGCGTGGCGATCCACGACAACCAGCAGTTGCGCCAGTACCTGGGCAGGATGCCGCTGGAGCGTCTGGGCCTGGAGCGCGACGCCGCCACCTCGCTGGGCCGCATGGGCCTGCGCAGCCTCCAGCAACTGCTCGCCCTGCCGCGCGAAAGCCTGGCCCGGCGCTTCCCGCCGCAGGTACTGCGGCAGGTCGACACCCTGCTTGGCCAGCGCCCGCTGGCCCTGGAGTTCTACCGGCCACCGGACCGCTTCGAGTCACGCATCGAGCTGAACTTCGACGTGGAATCCACCCAGGCGCTGCTCTTCCCGCTGCGCCGCCTGACCGCTGACCTCGGCGCCTTCCTCGCCGGGCGCGACAGCGGCGTGCAGCGCTTCGCCCTGCACCTGGAGCACCACGACGGCCCGGACACGCAGATGCCCGTGGGCCTGCTCAGCGCCGAGCGCGAAGCGGCAATGCTCTTCGAGCTGAGCCGGGGCCGCCTGGAACAACTGCAACTGCGCGCCCCGGTACACAGCGTGCGCCTGCTCGCCGACGATTTGCCGCCCTTCGTGCCGCAACACCGCGAGCTGTTCGACGACCGTCCGCAGCAATCCCAACCCTGGGAACAATTGCGCGAACGCCTGCGCGCGCGATTGGGCGACGCCGCCGTGCACGGCCTCGGCGGCCTCGCCGAGCATCGCCCGGAGCGCGCCTGGCAGGACCATTCAGCCCCGCGCCTGCCAGTGACCGACGCCCCGCGCCCCGGCTGGCTGCTGGCAGAACCGCAACTGCTGCGCGAATTCGCCCCGACCCTGCTGGCCGGCCCGGAACGCATCGAATCCGGCTGGTGGGACGGCGAAGACATCCGCCGCGACTACTACCAGGTGCGCACCCGCAGCGGCCAGCGCGCCTGGGTGTTCCGCCCGGTGGGCGACGACGGCCCGTTGCTGCTGCATGGCTGGTTCGCATGAACGCGCCAGTCGAAGGCATCGACTATGCCGAGCTGCACTGCCTGTCCAACTTCAGCTTCCAGCGCGGCGCCTCCAGCGCGGCCGAGCTGTTCGGGCGAGCGAAGAAGCTCGGCTACCGCGCCCTGGCGATCACCGACGAATGCAGCCTGGCCGGCATCGTCCGCGCCTGGCAGGCCTCGAAGGAAACCGCGATTCCCCTGATCACCGGCAGCGAACTGAACATCGAGCAAGGCCCGAAACTGGTGCTGCTGGCGGAGAACCTCGCTGGCTACGAAAACCTCTGCCGCCTGCTCACCCACGCCCGGCGCCGCGCCGAGAAAGGCAGCTACCGCCTGGTGCGCACGGACTTCGACGGCCACCTCGACCACCTGCTGGCGATCTGGCTGCCGCGAGACGACCAGGACGATGACGGCCTGTGGCTGCGCGAACGCTTCCCCGAACGCCTGTGGCTGGGCGTCGAACTGCACAAGGGCCCGGACGACACCGGCAAGCTGCGCCGCCGGCAGGAACAGGCCGCGCGCCTGGCCATCCCCGCCGTGGCCTGCGGCGACGTGCACATGCACGCCCGTGGCCGCCGCGCCCTGCAGGACTGCATGACCGCCATCCGCCAGCACCTGCCGGTGCACGAGGCCGGCCAGTACCTCTATCCCAACGGCGAGCGCCACCTGCGGCCGAAGGAGGCGCTGGCGGCGATCTATCCGCCGGAGTTGCTGGCGCAGACGTTGAAGATCGCCGAGCGCTGCTCCTTCGACCTGAGCGACCTGAAGTACCAGTACCCGCGCGAGCTGGTGCCCGAAGGCCATACGCCCAGTACCTGGCTGCGCGAGAAGACCGAGGAAGGCATCCGTCGCCGCTGGCCGGAGGGCGAGACCGAGAAAGCGCGCGCACAGGTGGAGTACGAGCTGGGGCTGATTGCCGAACTGGGCTACGACAGCTATTTCCTCACCGTCCACGACATAGTCGCTTTTGCTCGCGGTGAGGGCATTCTCTGCCAGGGGCGAGGTTCAGCTGCCAACTCGGTGGTCTGCTTCGCCCTGGGCATCACCGAGCTGGACCCGTCCACGTCCAAATTACTGTTCGAACGCTTCATCTCCCGCGAACGCAACGAGCCCCCGGACATCGACGTCGACTTCGAGCACGACCGCCGCGAGGAAGTCATCCAGTACGTGTTCCGTCGCTACGGCCGCAGCCGCGCCGCCCTCACCGCCGTGGCCAGCACCTACCGCGGCGCCGGCGCGGTGCGCGACGTGGCCAAGGCGCTGGGATTGCCGCCGGACCAGGTCGGCGCGCTGGCCGACTGCTGCGGCGCCTGGAGCCGCGAAGCGCCGCCGCCCGAGCGCCTGCTGGAGGCCGGCTTCGACCCGGAGAGCCCGATCCTGCGCCGCGTGCTGGCCCTGACCGGGCAGTTGGTCGGCTTCCCCCGGCACCTGTCGCAGCACCCCGGCGGATTCGTCATCTCCCAGCAACCGCTGGAAACCCTGGTGCCGGTAGAGAACGCCGCGATGCCCGAGCGCACCCTGATCCAATGGGACAAGGACGACCTCGACGCCGTCGGCCTGCTCAAGGTCGATGTGCTCGCCCTCGGCATGCTCAGCGCCCTGCGCCGCTGCTTCAACCTGATCGCCGACTATCGCGGCAAGCGCTGGACCCTCGCCACGCTGCCGCAAGGCTGCAAGAAGACCTACGAGATGATCAGCCGGGCCGACACCGTGGGCGTGTTCCAGATCGAGTCCCGCGCACAGATGGCCATGCTGCCGCGCCTCAGACCCGAAAAGTTTTATGACCTGGTGATCGAAGTGGCCATCGTCCGCCCCGGCCCGATCCAGGGCGACATGGTCCATCCCTATCTGCGGCGCAGGAACAAGGAAGAACCCGTGGAGTACCCGCACGAGGAATTGATTCCGATCTTCGAACGCACCTTAGGCGTACCGCTGTTCCAGGAACAGGTGATGGAGTTGGCGGTGGTTGCCGCTGAATACACACCGGGCGAGGCAGACCAGTTACGCCGCTCCATGGCTGCCTGGAAACGCCATGGCGGTCTGGAGCCGCACCGCCAGAGGCTGTCCGAGCGCATGGGAGCCAAAGGCTACAAGCAGGAATACATCGACCGCATCTTCGAGCAGATCAAGGGCTTCGGCAGCTACGGCTTCCCCGAGTCCCACGCCGCCAGCTTCGCCCTGCTCACCTACGCCAGCTGCTGGCTGAAGTGCCACGAGCCGGCGGCCTTCACCTGCGCCCTGATCAACAGCTGGCCCATGGGTTTCTACAGCCCCGACCAACTATTGCAGGACGCCCGTCGCCACGGCCTGGAGATCCGCCCGGTGGACGTGCGCCACAGCCACTGGGACTGCACCCTGGAACCCATCGCCGAACGCCAGCCGGCGATCCGCCTCGGCCTGAGGATGGTGCGCGGGCTGCGCGAAGACGTCGCCGACACCATCGCTCAAGCACGAGAGCAACAGCCCTTCGCCGACATCGCCGACCTCTGCCTGCGTGCCCATCTCGACGGCCGCGCCCGCGAGCAACTGGCCGACGCCGGTGCCCTGCGCGGCCTCGCCGGCCACCGGCACAAGGCGCGCTGGGCGATCGCCGGGGTCGAGCCGCAGCTGCCGCTGTTCGCCGGCCAGGTCACCGAGGAAGCGCCCGTCAGCCTGCCGCTGCCCAGCCGCGGCGAAGACCTGCTCACCGACTACGCGACCCTCGGCACCACCCTCGGCCCGCACCCCATGACCCTGCTGCGCGGCGCCCTCAAGGCCCGCCGCTGCCGCAGCTCGCGGGACCTGCTGAAACTCGAAGCCGACCGCCCGGTGCGCGTCGCCGGCCTGGTGGTCGGTCGGCAACGGCCGGGGACGGCCAGCGGCGTCACCTTCGTCACCCTGGAGGACGAGTTCGGCATGATCAACGTGATCGTCTGGCGCGACCTCGCCGAACAGCAGCGCCGCCCCTTCCTCAGCGCCCGCCTGATGCAGGTGGACGGCACCCTGGAAGCCAAGGACGGCGTGCGCCATGTGATCGCCGGGCGGTTGACGGATTTGAGCGGGTTGCTGGAAGGGCTGGATGTGCGCAGCCGGGACTTCCATTAGAAGCGCGAGCTGCCGGCCGCTCGCGACGGTATCATGCAAGGCGTCACGCAAATCCTGGATGGAACCCATGAACTCGAACGGACTTCGGCCACTCCTTCTGCTCTTCATGGCACTGGGCTGCACCGCCCACGCCGCCGACACCACGCTCCCCGCCGGGGAGTACCTGGCCAAGGGCGGCTGGGGCACCCTGGTGATCCAGCCGGCCAGAGAGGGCGAACAGCCGTTCAGCCTCGACTCCCTTGGCGCCAATGGCCACTCCTGCACCCTGGACGGCAGCATCCGCAACGGCGAGGCCGACCTTCGCGAGGACTGGCAGGACGGCACCTGCCACATCACCTTCAAGCTGCAGGACAGCGCCATAGAGGTCAGCAACGAGCAGAACGAAAACTGCCGAAGTTACTGCGGAGCCCGGGCCGGCTTCGACGGCAGCTATCTGAAACCCGCCCAGGGCTGCGGGAGCAAGGCGCTGCAGCAGACGCGAGAGCGCTTCAAGACGCTCTACGACAGCAAGGACTATGCAGGCGCCGAGCGTTTGCTCAACCCGGTCCTGAGCGATTGCCAGGCCACCTTGCTCTGGCTGGAAGAACTCAGCATCCGCAACGACCTCGCCCTGACCCAGGCCAAGCTCGGCCAGGGCAAGGCGTGCCGCAGCACGCTGACCCCACTGATCGAGGACGCCGCGCGCTACACCGGTGAAGACAGCAAGGCAGCCATCTGCGACCGCGAAGACCACTATCTGCCGCCAACCGATTGCGACAACTATCTGCCGCTGGTCCGTGCGGCCAGGACCAACCTCGGCTGGTGCAAACGTGCCGGGGGCTGAGCCGTAACGTAGGCGCATAACCTGGAAGCGGTGATCCGCGATTACGGCGGGTAACGCTTGAGGCGCGATTCACCCTGCGGAGCTGCCGCGAAATTCGACCTGTTGTGCGGTTCGCGAGCAAGCTCGCTCCTACAGGTCCGGGTTTGCGCCGTGCGCTCCTTGTAGGAGCGAGCTTGCTCGCGAACCCGCCGGGCGCCGAGCCTCGGAGTACGAAAGGACTCAGCCTCCCAGCAGGTAGATGACCAGCTCGGCCACCGACAACGAGAACAGGTACGGCCCGGTGAAGCCCGCCCAGATGAGCAGCGCGAAAGGCGTGTAGAGCAGCACCAGCGCCAGGCGCGCCCGGCGGCTGCGCAGCATCAGCCAGACTATCTGCCCCAGCCCGAACAGCGCGCCGCACACCAGCGCAGGATCGAAGATGGCGTGGAACCGGCCGTAATCGCTCAGCGCCCCTATATCGCTGCCCAGCACCAGGTACATCGCCAGCGCCATGCCCGCCGCACCGATTGCCAGGGCCAGCACAGCGCCCGCCAGGACCCAGAACGCCAGACGCGCGAGCCCGGGTTCACCGGGCATGGAGTGTTCGCCTTCCATCAGCCTTGTCGCTCCATTGCAGGACGGCCCGACACTACACAACCCCGGCCGATTTGCCGAGACCGCGCGGACGCCTTACGCTGCCGCCATTCCTTTCTCCGGCCCCGAGCATGATCACCCTCCGCCACATCGAAGTCTTCCGCGCGGTCATGACCACCGGCAGCGTCACCCGCGCGGCGGCGTTCCTGCATACCAGCCAGCCCACCGTCAGCCGCGAACTGGCTCGGCTCGAGCAACTGGTCGGCTTCGAGCTGTTCCTGCGCGAGCGCGGGCGGCTGGCGCCGACGGCGCGGGCGTTGATGCTGTTCGAGGAAGTGGAGCGCTCCTTCACCGGGCTGGACCGTATCGTCGCCTTCGCCGGCAGCCTGGGGCAGTTCGCCGAGGGCAAGTTCTCCATCGGTTGCCTGCCGGCGCTGTCCCAGGCGCTGCTGCCGGAAGCCTGCAAGCGCTTCAGCCGGGAAAACCCGGCCATCAGCCTGGAAGTGGCGGCGCTGGAGTCGCCGCATCTGGAAGAGGCCCTCAGCGCCCAGCACCACGACATCGGCCTGATCGAGAACGACGACGCCCCGCGCGGCACCGAGTTGCAGCCGCTACTGGCGGTGGACGAGGTGTGCATTCTCCCGGATGGCCACCCGCTGCTGGAGCGCGAGCGCCTGGAAGCGGCGGATTTCGCCGGCCAGCCCTTCGTCAGCCTGGCCACCAGCGACCGCTACCGGCACCTGATCGATGCCGTGTTCCTCGGCGCCGGCGTGCAGCGGCAGATGCAGGTGGAAACCCATAGCGCCGTCTCGGTGTGCAGCATGGTCCGCGCCGGGTTGGGCCTGGCCGTGGTCAACCCGATCACCGCCCTGATGTTCCAGGGCCAGGGCATCCAGCTGCGGCCGCTGGCGTTCTCGCTGCCGTTCCAGGTCAGCGTGGCGAAGCCGCTGTACCGCCCGGCCACGCCATTGCGCGAGCGCTTCGTCGCGGCACTTCAGGCAGAAGCTGGCGTGCTGGTACAGCGCCTGCGCGAAGCCGGCGTGGGCTGCACCCTATATCAAAAATGAATTGATCGAATAACAAGCGGCATTATTCAGCCAAGCAAAGGCCCGGTAGACTAGCGCCATCTATCTTCGGAGCCCATTCATGATTTCCCTCGCCCTGCCCCGCGCCGAACAGCTCGCCCTGCAATTCGGCACCCCGCTGTGGATCTACGACGCTGCCACCATCCGCGGCCAGATCGAGCGCCTGAAGAGCTTCGACATCATCCGTTTCGCCCAGAAGGCCTGCTCCAACCTGCACATCCTGCGCCTGATGCGCGAACAGGGCGTGAAGGTCGACGCCGTTTCCCAGGGCGAACTGCTGCGCGCCCTGGCCGCCGGCTATTCGTGCCGCGAGGATGAATCCGAGATCGTCTTCACCGCCGACCTGCTGGACCGCGCCACCCTGGAAACCGTGGTCGAGCACGGCATTCCAGTGAATGCCGGCTCCATCGACATGCTTCGTCAGCTGGGCGAAGTCGCCCCCGGCCACCCGGTGTGGCTGCGCATCAACCCCGGTTTCGGCCACGGCCACAGCAACAAGACCAACACCGGCGGCGAGCACTCCAAGCACGGCATCTGGCACAGCGACCTGCGCGCCGCCCTGGACGTGATCGGCGAGCGCGGCCTGCGCCTGGTCGGCCTGCACATGCACATCGGTTCGGGCGTCGACTACGGCCACCTGGCCCAGGTCGGCGAAGCCATGCTCGGCCTGGTGCAACAGGTGAAGGACGCCGGCCACGACCTGTCGGGCATTTCCGCCGGCGGCGGCCTGTCCATCCCCTACCGCGCCGGCGACCCGGAAGTGGACACCGCGCACTACTTCCAGCTGTGGGACAAGGCGCGCAAGGCCGCCGAAGCCGTGGTCGGCCACCAGCTGCACCTGGAGATCGAACCGGGCCGCTACCTGGTCGCCCAGTCCGGCTGCCTGCTCAGCGAAGTGCGCGCCACCAAGGACGCCGGCCGCAACCACTTCGTGCTGGTGGACGCCGGCTTCAACGAGCTGATGCGCCCATCCATGTACGGCAGCTACCACGGCATCCGCGTACTGGCCGGCGACGTGGCCAGCCGCGAGGTGATCGACACGGTAGTGGCCGGCCCGCTGTGCGAGTCCGGTGACGTGTTCACCCAGGGCGATGGCGGCGTGGTCATCCCCCGCGCCCTGCCGCGCGCCCAGGTCGGCGACCTGCTGCTGATCGAGGACACCGGCGCCTACGGCGCGTCCATGTCGTCGAACTACAACAGCCGCCCGCTGATCGCCGAAGTGCTGCTGGAAGGCGCCGAAGCCAAGCTGATCCGCCGCCGCCAGCGCGTGGAAGAGCTGCTGGCGCTGGAAGAAGACCTGGGCTGATCCCAAGTAGCTACGAGGCCTCGGTGCCGGGCGGTTCGCGAGCAAGCTCGCTCCTACAATCAGCCTCGGCGTGCTCTTCGTAGGAGCGAGCTCGCTCGCGAACCCGCCCCACGCCGGCCCGGCCGGCGTGCTACTCGCCGCTACCGGGAAGGCCCCTTCTCACCGATCGATGCGCGTCGACAGGATGATCGACGACATCGTCCGCTCCACCCCGTCCAGCGCGCCGATGCGGTCCAGCACGGCGTCCAGGTCGCGGATCGACAGCGCCTCGACGATCACGATCATGTCGAAGTTGCCGCTCACCGAATGCAGCGTCTTCACCTCGATGATCTTCTCCAGCGCCTGCACCACCTGGTGCGACAGCTTGGGCAGCGCCGTCACCAGCACGTGGGCGCGCACCAGCGACTGGGCGTAGCTGTCCGACACCTTGATCGAATAGCCACTGATGACCCCCTGCTGTTCCAACCGCTCGATGCGGCTCTGCACCGTGGAACGGGACACCCCCAGCTTGCGCGCCAGTTCGGAAATCGACTCGCGGGCGTTGGCGCGCAGCAGGTTCAACAAGGCCGCATCGGCGTTTTTCGTCATATTGCTCATTCGATTGATCAATCTGCCTGAAAGCTCTCGCCAATCTTGCAGATTGCCGGATTCATTTCAACGACGAGCTTTGCAATAGTGATCGCCAAGGCGAGCCCACCAGCTCGCCATTTCTTTGCCCGCGCGCCGCTCATCGACTGGCTCCTGCGGGCCGCGCGATGCCTTGCCAAGCTGGTCGAGACAGACCGGCAGACTGATAACCGGGAGATTCCAATGCACAAGAACCGTCATCCCCACACCCCCGGCAAGAAACCGGTGACCATCTTCGGCCCGGACTTCCCCTTCGCCTTCGACGACTGGATCGAACACCCCGCCGGCCTGGGCAGCATCCCGGCCGAGCAGCACGGCCAGGAAGTGGCCATCGTCGGCGCCGGCATTTCCGGTCTGGTGGCGGCCTACGAGCTGATGAAGGTGGGCCTGAAGCCCGTGGTCTACGAAGCCTCGAAGATGGGCGGTCGCCTGCGCTCGGAAACCTTCGAAGGCGCCGACGGCATCATCGCCGAGCTGGGTGGCATGCGCTTCCCGGTGTCCAGCACCGCCTTCTACCACTACGTCGACAAGCTCGGCCTGGAAACCAGACCCTTCCCCAACCCGCTGACCCCGGCCTCGGGCAGCACCGTGGTCGACCTGGAAGGCACCAGCCACTACGCGGAGAAGATCGACGACCTGCCGGAAATCTTCCGCGAAGTCGCCCAGGCCTGGGCCGACGCGCTGGAAGACGGCGCGCGCTTCTCCGAGATCCAGGACGCCATCCGCGAGCGCGACACGGTCAAGCTCAAGGCCCTGTGGGACGAACTGGTGCCCAAGTGGGACGACCGCACCTTCTACGACTTCGTCGCCAGCTCCAAGGCCTTCTCCCAGCTGTCCTTCCAGCACCGCGAAATCTTCGGCCAGGTCGGCTTCGGCACCGGCGGCTGGGACTCGGACTTCCCCAACTCCATGCTGGAAATCTTCCGCGTGGTGATGACCAACTGCGACGACCATCAGCACCTGGTGGTGGGCGGCGTCGAGCAGGTGCCGCGTGGCATCTGGAGCCACGTGCCGGAAAAATGCGCGCACTGGCCGGCCGGCACCTCCCTCGCCTCGCTGCACAACGGCGCGCCGCGTCCGGGCGTGAAGAAGATCGCCCGCGCCGCCGACGGCACCTTCGCCGTCACCGACTACTGGGGCGATACCCGCCACTACGCGGCCGTCCTGGCGACCTGCCAGACCTGGCTGCTGACCACCCAGATCGAATGCGAGGAAGCGCTGTTCTCGCAGAAGATGTGGATGGCCCTGGACCGCACCCGCTACATGCAGTCCTCGAAGACCTTCGTGATGGTCGACCGGCCGTTCTGGAAGGACAAGGACCCGCAGACCGGCCGCGACGTGATGAGCATGACCCTCACCGACCGCCTGACCCGCGGCACCTACCTGTTCGACAACGGCGACGACAAGCCGGGGGTGATCTGCCTGTCCTACTCCTGGATGAGCGACGCCATGAAGATGCTCCCGCACCCGGTGGAGAAGCGCGTGCAGCTGGCCCTGGACGCGCTGAAGAAGGTCTACCCGAAGGTCGACATCGCCGGGCACATCATCGGCAACCCGATCACCGTATCCTGGGAGGCCGACCCGCACTTCCTCGGTGCCTTCAAGGGCGCGCTGCCGGGCCACTACCGCTACAACCAGCGCATGTACGCGCACTTCATGCAGGACGACATGCCAGCCGAGCAGCGCGGCATCTTCATCGCCGGCGACGACGTGTCCTGGACCCCGGCCTGGGTGGAAGGCGCGGTGCAGACCTCGCTGAACGCAGTGTGGGGCATCATGAAGCACTTCGGCGGCGCCACCCATCCGGAGAACCCCGGCCCGGGTGATCGCTTCGCCGAGCTGGGCCCCATGGCGCTGCCGGACTGATTCGCGTCACTCATTGAACAGCGGCTCGCGCGGGGCCGGGATCGGGTGCACACTGCCTGATCCCGGCCCCGCGCGTTTCGAAGGAGAACACCATGTATCTTGCCCTCTACCAGTGCCCGCCCGGCCCCGAGAATGTCGCCGGCAACCTGCAGCGCCTGGAGCAGGCCGCGCAGCAGGCGGTACAGAACGGCGCGGACCTGCTGGTGCTGCCGGAGATGTTTCTGTCCGGCTACAACATCGGCGCCCAGCGTGTCGCGGAGCTGGCGGAAAGCTGCGACGGCCCGTCCGCCCTGCGCATCGCCGAGATCGCCCGCCAGCACAAGCTCGGCATCCTCTACGGCTACCCCGAGCGCGACGGCGAAGCCATCTTCAACAGCGTGCAACTGATTGACCGCCTGGGCGAACGCCGCGCCAACTACCGCAAGACCCACCTCTACGGCGACCTCGACCGCAGCCAGTTCAGCGCCTCCGACGAGCCGCCGGCGATCTTCGAGCTGGACGGCTGGAAGATCGGCCTGCTGATCTGCTTCGACGTGGAGTTCCCCGAAGCCGTGCGCACCCTGGCGCTGGCCGGCGCGGATGTGGTGCTGGTGCCCACCGCCAACATGCGCCCTTACGAGTTCGTCGCCCAGGTCCTGGTGCCGACCCGCGCCTACGAGAACCAGGTGTTCCTCGCCTACGCCAACTATGTCGGCAGCGAAGGCGAGATCGAATACTGCGGGCTGAGCAGCATCGTTGCGCCGGATGGCCAGGTGATGACCCAGGCCAAGCACAGCGAGGAACTGCTCGTGGCCGAACTGGACCCGCAGCGCATCGCCCTGGCGCGCGAGGGGTACAGCTATGTGCACCTGCGGCGGCCGGTGCTGTATCGCAGCTGAAAAGAGCCCGGCATCACGCCGGGCTTTCTTTTTTGTAGGACCGAGGGGGACGCCTAGTCCTTGCTCGCGAACAGTTTCGCCCGCGGCTTCGGCGTCAGGCAGGTTCGCGAGCAAGCTCGCTCCTACAGGTTCCCTCTGCGGTGGCACGCCTGGCAGCTGCGCACCGGCCCGCTGGTGTGGAAGGCCCGCAATCGTTCGAGGTGGCAGCTCTGGCACAGCTGATGGAAATCCGCCTCGATGCGTACTGCCAGCGCCGGGCTCTGCTTGTGGCAGAGGATGCAGGTGCGGTTGCCGGAGACCGAAGGCGACTGGTCCTTATAGTCGTGGTGACAGGTGATGCAGTTCACCGAGGCGTGCGGCTCATGGGGAAAGGCCAGCGGCATCAGCGGTCGGCTGCGTTGCCAATGCCCGTGGGCGAACCACGCCCCCGCCGACAGCACCACGACTGCGACGAGTGAAAGTCCGATCCAGAATCGACTCATAGCGGCAGCTCCAGGTTCGCCAGCAGGCTGTAGAGCGCCGAAAGTCCGATGATCACGCCGCTTGCCGCCAGCGCGAACCAGGTGGCGCGCTGCGCCGTGTTCCGCTTGCGCCCGCTGATGCCGTTAGCCGGTTTGGGCAGGCGCGGCCAGATGGCCACCGCCAGCATCAGCGCCACCAGCAGTGCCCCCTTCCAGATGCCACCGCTGTAGTAACCCGCGCCCAGCACGTGCACGGCCATCAGCAACAGGGCGAGCAGGCTGCCGCCGTAATGCCAGCGGCGGAACGAGGCGGCGCTGCTGCTCCAGCGCGGGCGCACGCGGTTCAGGCTGGATATCGCGAGCACCAGCATCAGCATCGCCGAAGCCAGCCCCGCCAGCATGTAGCCCGGCGCCGCTGGCAGCAGGTCCTCCACCAGCAGTGGTTCATCGATCAGCAGCACAATGATGTGCACCAGCAGCAACGCTACGGCGGCGAAGCCCAGGTCGCGGTGCAGGCGCAGGAAGAACTTGCCCTCATAGAGCGGGCGCGGCTGCGGGCGGCCGCCAATGACGAACAGCAACCCCAGCAGGCAGGCGCCAAGCAGACCGGCGGCGTTGGCGAAATCCCAGGCATAGCCAAGCCCCGGCATGGCGCCGAGCCCGAGCAGGATGGCGACCGGCAGCAGGCAGCCGAGCGCCAGGCGCGCGATCAGCGCAGGCATGGGGGACTCCGATCGAGGGACTATCGCCGGAGGCTAGCAATTGCCGGCGGCGCGCGAGTGTCGCTGCCTGCCAGACGGATTGCCAGCGCTGCCACCGCCCGCCGACCTTATCCCGTAGGAGCGGACTCTGTCCGCGATGATTTCCGGCGCAAGGAGGAGCCTATCGCGGACAGAGTCCGCTCCTACGCAAAGCCCGCCCGAGTGCCGAAAAGCGATCCGACTTACAGGTCCAGCACCAACCGCGCCGACTTCGCCCGCGAGACGCAAGCGCAGATCTGCTTGTTGGAGGCCTTCTCCTTGTTCGACAGGCAGTTGTCGCGGTGTTCCGGCTCGCCTTCCAGCACCTCGACGATGCAGGTGCCGCAGATGCCTTCGCGGCACTCGGTGTCGATGTCGCAGCCGTGGGCCTGCAGTACGTCGACCAGCGTCGAGTCCGCCGGCACGTGGAGCACCACGCCGGAGCTGGCCAGTTCCACTTCGAAGGAACCCGCCGGCGCCGCGTTGGCGGCCGGGTCGGCCTGGAAGTGTTCCAGGTGGATGGCGTCTTCCGGGCGGCTGCGGGCGGCGATCTCCACCACCTTGTTCATGAACGGCGCCGGGCCGCAGGTGTAGACGTGGGCGTGCTGCGGTGCGCGTTCCAGGCAAGCGCCCAGCACGCTGTCCAGATCAGCCGGCTCGACGCCGTAGTGCAGCTCCACCTTGCCGGCGAAGGCCTCGCTGGCCAGCAGCCCGACGAAGGCCGCGTGCTCGGCGGAACGGGCAAAGTAATGCAGGCGATAGGACTCGCCCTTGGCATTCAGCCGGTAGGCCATGCTCAGCAGCGGCGTGACACCGATACCGGCGGCGAACAGCACGTGCTCGCGGGCTTCCGGCGCCAGGCGGAACAGGTTGCGCGGCGCGCCGATGTCCAGCTCCATGCCTTCGCGCACTTCGTGCAGCGCGCTGGAGCCGCCACGGGAGGCGCCTTCCTTCTTGATCGCCACCAGGTAGGCCGCGCGGTCGTCCGGCGGGCTGCACAGCGAATACTGGCGCGTCACCCCGGTGGGCCCGGTGACATCGACGTGAGCGCCCGGCTCGTAGGCGTCGAACGGCTGGCCATCACAACGTACGAGACGCAGGGAACGGATGTCCTGCGCTTCCTCGACGATCCTTTCGATTCTGACCTTCATCATGGCGTTACCTGCAAGGCATTGGGTGCGGGCTCTGTGGCCCCTTTCCCGGCCTCTTTGTTACGAGCGGACGGGTGTTTCGGTTGGTTAAAGGAGCGGGCCGGGGCTCACTCCTGAAATATCGGAGCGGGCGACTTTGCCCTCTCCCTAACCCTCTCCCTGAAGGGAGAGGGGACCGGTCGGCGCAGGGTGAATCCACAGCGTCAGCCGGTACGGACAGCTCCCTCTCCCTTCGGAGCGGGGCGCGCAGCCAGGGCTGGGGAGAGGGGCTTTCAGACCCCCATGTCCCCATGGTTCAAACCTCAGCGCATGAACAACCCACCATTGATATCCCAGCAGGCCCCGGTCACCGATCCGGCGTTCTCCGCGCACAGCAGCAGCACGCTGTCGGCGATGAAGGTCGGGTCGCCCAGGCAGCCGGCTGGGATGGTCTTGAGGATCTGCTCCAGGCGCTCGGGCGCCACGCTTTCGTAGACCACCGGCAAGTCCAGCGGCCCCGGCGAGATGGCGTTGACGGTCACGCCCTGCGCCGAGAGTTCGCGGGCGAACACCTTGGTCAGGGTCGCCACGCCGCCCTTGGCCGCGGCGTAGTGGCCGCCGGTGGCGGTGCCGCCGTTCTGCCCGGCCAGCGAGGCGATGTTGACGATGCGGCCGAAGCCGCGCGTCGCGAAGTGCGTACCGAACACCTGGCAGGCGACAAAGGTGCCGCGCAGGTTCACTGCCATGGAGGCGTCGAAGTCCTCCGGGCTGATGTCCATCAGTGCGGCGACCTTCGACATCCCGGCGTTGTTCACCAGGATGTCGGTGCCGCCCCAGCGCTCGGCGAGCACATCACGGGCACGTTCGAAGTCGGCTTTCTCCCGCGCATCCAGCTTCAAACCGAGGGCCGTGCGGCCTTCCGGGTCGAGTTCGTCGGCCAGGCGCTGCACCGCGTCCTCGTTGAGGTCGGCCAGCGCCACGCGCAGGCCGGCGGCATGCAGGCGGCGGGCGATGACTTCGCCCAGCCCGCGTGCGGCGCCGGTTACCAGGGCAACTCGTTGCATGGCGCGGCCCTCAGAGCAGGAAGCCGAGCGCGTTGAGCGCGTCTTCGGCGTTGATCAGGCGGATCACCTTGCGCTCCAGGCGGGCTTGCCCGTCGGTGAAGCGGATGCGGTGGTTCAGGTCGGCAATGAACGGCGTCGCCACGCCGCGCTTGTAGGCGTAGAGCACCTGTGCCGAGTTCACTTCGACCACATCGCCCGCCGCTTCCACGAGGCTGAAACGCGAGACGGTGCGCACGGTCTTCGCCGCGTCCACCGCCGAGGGCGAATGGCCGCCGGTGAGGCGCTCGATGCGCAGGGCGCGCATGCGCGCGTCGTCGAAGACGTAGTTCAGGCTGGCGGCGAAGTCATCGCCCTCGGCGTCGATCGGCACCACGTAGATACCGTCCTCGCTCCACAGCTGCGACCACTGCGCATAGTCCTTGCGGTCGAGCAGCTCGGCCTCGCGCCAGACGAATTCGATGGCCTTGGCCAGCGGGCCGGAGAAGCCGTTCAGGGTGTCGTTGCTCATTGGCTCATCATCCTTTTCCACATCTGGTACGCCTCGCGCATGCCGCCTTCGTCGGTGGCGTGGGAGACCTTGTCGCCGTTCTCGGCGACCACTTCGCGGTTCAGGCCGCGGTTGACCAGGATCGGCGCGTCGACACCGGCGTAGGAGCCACGCTGCACGCGGTCCCAGGCCTCGGCATCATCCGGGCTGCCGAAGCCGAACGGGCCCTGGAAGTGCTCGTGGATGCGCATGCGCTCGCGGTTGGCGATCTCCGGGCCGCCGTCCATGCCCAGGGCCACGTGGCGAATCTCGGTCTCGGTGACGGAGATCGGCCGCAGCACGCGGAAGAACGACATGGACATGGCCACGTTGGGGAACAGGTTGAGGTTGAAGCCGGCGCCATGCAGCGAGCGGACGATGCGACGCACCTGCGCAGGCTCCATGGTTTTCGACAGTTCCTCGGTGACGTGGGCGAAGCGCTCCTGGAGCTGCTCGGTGCCGTCGTCGTGGTCGAGGTCGACGTGTTCGGGGACCATCACCATCACGCTGTGGCCGTTGCCCAGGGCGTGGGTGACTGCCTGCTCGTCGCTCATGAACGAGAGCATTTCCTCGGTCTCTTCATCCACCGAGGACATGAACGACTTGTGCACGATGGGGAAGTGGTAGCCGTCGGTGGTGTTTTCCAGCTGGATCTTCCAGTTGCCGCGGAAGGTGAACTTGTGTTCGCCCTGGGTCTTGATCGGGTAACCGGCGCCCTGCTTCATGAACAGGTCCATCCAGTGCCTGGCCCCGCCGAGGAAGTCTTCCAGCGGCTCGATCTCGTCGTTGTAGGTGGCGAACACCATGCCGGCGTAGCTTTCCACGCGCAGGCTGGTCAGCGGCAGCTCGGACTTGTCGAGGATGTCCTCGTAGCCGTCCGGGTACGGCAGCGCCCGCAGCTTGCCGTCCAGCGCGTAGGACCAGCTGTGGTACGGGCAGGTGAAGCCGGTGGCGTTGCCCTTGTGCTTCTCGCAGACGGTGGCGCCACGGTGGCGGCAGCGGTTTTCCAGGACGTTGATGTTGCCCTTCTTGTCGCGCACCACGATCACCGGGCGGCGGCCGACGCTGGTGGTCTTGAAGTCACCGGCGTTGCGCACTTCGCTTTCGTGGGCGACCCACACCCAGGTGCGGTAGAAGATCTTGTCCATCTCCGCTTCGAACAGTTGCGGGTCGTTGTACAGCGAGACATCGACGCGGTCGTCGCCGACCAGCTCTTCGACGCTGCGCGACCGGGCGATCAGCCGGTATTCGTGAGCGCTCATGCCCATCTCCTCATGCCGATTTCTTATGTTTTTGCACAGGCCGCGTGGCGGCCAGGCTGTGTTCGAGTTGCGCGCCGAAGGCGCACACACGTTCGTCGTCGCCCTTGCGGCCGACGATCTGCAGGCCGACTTTCAGCCCGCCGCAATCCAGGTCCACCGGCACGGTCAGCGCCGGGTGTCCACTGAGGTTGAAAGGCCGCACCAGGGGCGTCATGCCGGCCACGGACTTGCCGTTGCGCGCATCGCTGAGCAGCGGCGGCAGGTCGGGCATGGTCGGCAGCAGGAGCACTTCGAAGTCCTCCAGCGCGGCGTCGATGGCGCGGGTGAAGTGCTCGCGCACTTTCTCCGCCTCGGCGCGCTCGGCGTCGGTGGTGCGGCTGGCCAGCAGCAGGCGCTGCTCGACGTCGGCGCCGATCAGGCCCTTGCCGGTCAGCGCCGCATAGGCGGCCCAGTTCTCGTGGTTGATCACCACCAGCCCGGCCTGGAACGCCGCCTCGAACTCGCCGAGGAACAGGTGGCTGCGGCGCCAGCCGGCGCGGTCGGCGGCGGCGCCCAGGCAAGCCTGGATGTGCGGCGCGGACGGCACTTCGAGGAAGGCCACGCGGGCGCCCTCGCCCGGCAGCTGCACGTTGCCGAAGCCAGGGCAGATGACCTGCATGGCAGCGATCAGGTCGGCCATGTTGGCGGCGAACGGGCCGACGCAATCCAGGCTGCTCTGCGCCGGATGGACGCCGTCGCGGCTGACGCGGCCGAAAGTCGGCTTCAGCCCGGCGATACCACAGCAGGCCGCCGGCACGCGTACCGAACCACCGGTATCGGTGCCCAGCGCGATATCTGCCAAGCCGGCTGCCACGGCGGACGCGGAACCGCTGGAGGAACCGCCGGGTACGCGGTCCGGCGCCATCGGGTTGATCGGCGTGCCGGTCCAGTCGTTGATGCCGGTGACGCCGAAAGCCAGTTCGTGGAGATTGGTCTTGCCGACGATCTGCCAACCGGCGTTCAGCACGGCGTCGACCACGAACGCGTTGCGCGTGGCCGGCGCGGCATCGGCCAGCGCACGGGTACCACAGCGGGTCGGGTAGCCGGCGATGTCGATGCTGTCCTTGACCGCGACGCGCTTGCCGTCGCCGCCGAGAATGAATTCGCTGACGAAGGTGCTCATGGACGGCCCTCCCCTGCACCACCCAGCGCGCGTTGCGAAAGGCGCTGGGTACGGAAATGACTGATCTGCCAGCGCCCGTCGATCTCGCGGAAATCGATGTCCAGCCGCGTGCCGAACAGCTCGGTGTGCCCCTCGGCGTAGGTCGAGAGCTGCTGCATGATCCATTGCCCGCGCGCGGTGCGGCCGTCGACGCGGATCGACTCGCTGGTGAGGAAATGCAGGTTCACCGTGAAGTGCGGCGACGGCGGCAGGTAGCCGAAGACGAACGCGGCGATGGCCTCGCGGCCCTGGTGATGGCCGAAGGTCTGCGCCGTGGTCGTGCCGATGCCCTCCCACACCGCGTCCTCGCTGAACAGCTCGGCCAGCTCGGTGATCGCCACCGGCGCGCGCGGCACGTCGCAGAGATCCATGTAGCGGGCCATCAACCGACGCACCTGGCTTTCCCCTTCGAGGACCTCCAGGCGGCGGTTCAGCTCGGCCATGCTCAGGCTGCTCATGGCTCAGGTCCGCGCGGCTTCGGGGATGGTCAGCGGGCGGCCGATGCGCGCCTCGACCTTGGCGTACTTCCACAGGCTGTACTCGCCCACCGGGGTGGTGCGGAACAGGTTGCAGGCGTCGATCACGGTCTGGTGGCAATCGACATCGGCCATGATGTAGACGGTCCAGGGCGAGGTGGTGGACGGGCCGACCATCAGGCGGTCGTCATCCAGCACGCCGAGCACGTTCATGCCCGGCAGCGCGCCAAGGTCGCCCATCATCTGCGAGAAGCCCTTCCACACGGTGATGCCTTCACCGGTGGGCAGGTCGAAGAACGGCTGGGCGATGCCGATGCAGAACAGTACGCGCAAGGGTTCGGTGGTCGGACGGGTCATGCTTCGAGTCCTTGTTTTTATGTCAGATGTATCCGGGGAACGGCGGCACATCGAGCAGCACCGCGCCGGCGCCGTCGTACATGCCATCGCTGAGGAAGGCGTGCTGGGTCACCACCATGGCGTCGCGCAGGTAGCGCTGCAGCGGGTGGTTCAGGTAGATCGCCGTGGTGCCGGCCAGGCTGTAGGCGCGGCGCACCACGTCGGCACCAGCGCGGGACACGTGCACGGCGGCCAGGCGCAGCTGGCTGACCTGCTCGGGGCTGACGGCGTTGCCGGCGAGGATGGAGTCCCAGACGGTCTCGGTGGCGTCGTAGAAGAAGCCGCGCGCGGCCTGCAACTCAGCCTCGGCCTTGCCGATCTCGATGCGTACGTAGGCGCGGTCGCCGAGCTTGGGCGCACCGGTCACGCCGCTGGAAGACGCCATGCGGGTGATCTCGTCCAGCGCCGCGCGGGCCAGGCCGAGGTTGACCACGGCCAGTACCTGGGCGGCGTAGGCGATGGTCGGGTAGCGGTACAGCGGTTCGTCGATGTTCGATTCGCCGCCGCGGATGAAAGTCCAGTCGTCCGCAACGAAGGCGTTGTCCAGCTTCAGGTCGTGACTGCCGGTGCCCTTGAGGCCGACCACGTTCCAGTTCTCGACGATCTCCACGTCCCGGGCGCGCAGCAGCGCGGTGCGCGGCTTGCCGCCCGGACCGCCGATACCGATGCCGACGCCGAGCACGTCGGCGCCCTTGCAGCCGCTGGCGAATTTCCAGGTGCCGCTGACGCGCCAGCCGCCTTCGACCTGGGTGGCCGGCTGGATCGGGAACAGGCCACCGGCGAACACCAGGTCCGGGCCGTCGGCATAGAGTTCGGCGAGGGTGTGGCGCGGCAGCGCGGTGAGGTAGGTGCTGGCGCTGCCGAAGCTGGCCACCCAGCCGGCGGAGCCGTCGGCTTCGGCGATACGCTCGACCAGCTTCAGGAACTGCGCCGGCGGCAGTGCGTCGCCGCCGAAGCAGCGCGGGGTCGCGGCGCGGTAGATGCCCACGTCGCGGAAGCGTTCGATCATGTCGCGGGGAACGTGGGAGCGGCTGTCGAACTCGTCGCGGCGTTGGCGGACTTCATCGAGCACGCGCTGGAATTCGAGGGCACGGCCGTCCGCATCGAGCGGTTCGGCGAGGGCGGCACGCAACATGGCGTCATCTCCGGTTGTTCTTGTAAGGGCCGGCCCGTTCGATGCGGGCTGGTCGTCGTTGGGGCCAGTGTATGAACCGCCAGGTGCGCCCAACTATTGGGGCGTTCAGCCCCATGCCTAAAGGAATCCCCTAGTCGGCGCCGGGTTACTCCGCAGTCCCTTCGCGCTACGCTGCGCGGTATAAAGGCGCCACTGCCTACCCGTCCCTTGCAATCAAGAGCGAGCTTCGATGTTCCAGCCCAAGCCCGATGACTTCCTCGCCCTGCTCCAGGCCATGCCGCTGTGCGTGATCCTCCACGACGCGCAGACCAAGGAAATCCTCTGGGCGAACAATGCAGCGCTGGCCGTGCTCGGCTTCACCCTGGAAGAGCTGGTGCCGCTGAAAGCGCCGGACATGACCGCCAAGGCCCCGCAGTACCGCCGCTCGGTCGGCCTGCGCTGGCTGGAAGGCGCGGCGCGTACCGGCCAGCGCACCATCGAGTGGTGCTACCGCTCCAAGCAGGGCGTGGAAATCCTCTCCGAGGCCGTCGCCACCCGCGTGCGCCTGCAGGAGCGCGACGTGCTGATGGTGCAGTTCCGCGACATCTCGAAGGAGAAGCAGGTCGAGCGCGACCTGCAGCGTTTCGAGAGCCGCCTGAAGGCCTTCATGCAGGACCTCGCCGAAGGCGTGGCGGTGCTCGATGCGGACGGCAACCTGCGCTTCCTCAGCGAATCCGCCCTGCCCCTGCTCGGCGGCAGCCAGGACGACTGGATGGCGCACAACTTCCTCGGCCGCTGCGACAGCGCCACGCGTCCGCGCCTGGAACACCACCTGGCAATGCAGCCGCCGAGCCGCGAGCCCTACTCCGTCAGCTATCAATTGCAGCGCCTGGACGGCGAATGGCGCTGGCACCACGCGACCTGCCGCTACATCGAGATCGAGGACGACCTGGTCGGCCACCTGCTGCTGTTCCGCGACGTCACTGAGCAGGTCCGTGCCGCCCAGGCGCAACGCCAGAGCGACCAGAAGCTGGAATACCTGGCGCGCTACAACGCCATGGGCGAAATGGCCCTGGCGATTGCCCACGAACTCAGCCAGCCGCTGGCGGCCACGCGCAACTTCATCGAGGGCGCGCTGATCCGCCTGGACCGCGAACAGAAGGCCGAAGCCTCCGCCGCCTGGGGCCTGGACAGCGCGGTGCGACAGATCGAGCACGCCTCGCTGATCATCAAGAGCGTGCGCGAATACGTGGTGAAGCTGGAGCAGGCCGAGCAGCGCATCGACCTCAACGAACTGCTCGGCGAAACCCTCTACTTCATCAGCCTCAAGGCCCAGCCGAGCAACGTGCGCGTGGAGCTGGAGCGCTGCGACGAGCCGCTGTGGGTGAGCTGCGAGAAGGTGCTGGTCGGCCAGGTGATCCTCAACCTCGCCTTCAACGCCATCGAGGAAATGCTCAACCTCCCCGAGGACCGCCGCCTGCTGCGCATCCGCACCTCTCGAGACGGCGACAGCGCGCGGCTCTGTGTGCTGGATCAGGGACGCGGCATCGATGCCGGGGCCAAGGAGCGGCTGTTCGACGGGTTCTTCACGTCCAAGGTGAGCGGCAACGGCATTGGCCTGGCGCTGTGCCAGAGCATCGTCTCGCGGCATCGCGGGGATATCTGGGCGGAGAATGTCGAGCCGTGTGGAGCGATGTTCTGTTTCGGGTTGCCGTTGGCGGAGTGATTGCCGCCACGGCGTATCCCTGTAGGAGCGGGCCATGCCCGCGATTGCGCCCACGGGCGCTGCTGCAGGTTGATGCCAGCATTTCCGGCTATGTAGCGAGCAGTTGAAACGCCGGCCCTGCCGACGGATCGCGGGCATGGCCCGCTCCTACAGGTGAACATCGGTGCCAAGCGGTTCGCGAGCAAGCTCGCTCCTGCAAAAACCAAAAGAAAACGGCGCCCGCAGGCGCCGTTGCTCGTTGCGAGGAAGTCAGCCGTGGGCCTTCTTGATGATCGCCTCGGCGATATTCGCCGGCGCCTCGGCGTACTTGGTGAACTCCATCGAATAGCTCGCCCGCCCCTGGGACATCGAGCGCACGTCCGTGGCGTAGCCGAACATCTCGCCCAGCGGCACCTCGGCGCGGATCACCTTGCCCGCCGGCGTGTCCTCCATGCCCTGGATCAGCCCGCGCCGGCGGTTCAGGTCGCCCATCACGTCGCCCATGTAGTCCTCCGGCGTCACCACCTCGACCTTCATCACCGGCTCCAGCAGCACCGCGCCACCCTTCTGCGAGAGCTGCTTGGTGGCCATGGAGGCGGCGATCTTGAACGCCATCTCGCTGGAGTCGACGTCGTGGTAGGAGCCGTCGAACACCGAGGCCTTCAGGCCGATCAGCGGGTAGCCGGCGAGCACGCCGTTCTGCATCTGCTCCTCGATGCCCTTCTGGATCGCCGGGATGAATTCGCGCGGGATCACACCGCCGACCACCTCGTTGACGAACTCCAGCCCGTCCTTGCCCTCGTCGCCCGGCTCGAAGCGAATCCAGCAGTGACCGAACTGGCCACGGCCACCGGACTGGCGGACGAACTTGCCTTCGATCTCGCACTTCCTGCGGATCGCCTCGCGGTAGGCGACCTGCGGCTTGCCGATGTTGGCCTCGACGTTGAACTCGCGGCGCATGCGGTCGACGATGATGTCCAGGTGCAGCTCGCCCATGCCGGAGATGATGGTCTGCCCGGTTTCCTCGTCGGTCTTGACGCGGAACGAGGGGTCTTCCTGGGCCAGCTTGGACAGGGCGATGCCCATCTTCTCCTGGTCGGCCTTGGTCTTGGGTTCCACCGCCACCGAGATCACCGGGTCGGGGAAGTCCATGCGCTCGAGGATGATCGGCTTGTCGATGGAACACAGGGTGTCGCCCGTGGTGACGTCCTTCATGCCGATCAGCGCGGCGATGTCGCCGGCGCGCACTTCCTTGATCTCCTCGCGCTGGTTGGCGTGCATCTGCACCATCCGGCCGACGCGTTCCTTCTTGGTCTTCACCGAGTTGAGCACGGCGTCACCGCTGCTGAGCACGCCGGAATAGACGCGGGCGAAGGTCAGGGTGCCGACGAAGGGGTCGGTGGCGATCTTGAAGGCCAGCGCGGAGAACGGTTCGCTGTCGACGGCATGGCGCTCCAGATGCTTCTCTTCATCGTCCGGGTCGGTGCCGTTGATCGCAGGGATTTCCGAGGGCGCCGGCAGGTAGTCGATGACGGCGTCGAGCACCAGCGGCACGCCCTTGTTCTTGAACGAGGAACCCAGCACCGCCGGGACGATCTCGTTGGCCAGGGTGCGCTGGCGCAGGCCGGCCTTGATTTCCTCGATGGTCAGTTCCTGGCCTTCGAGGTACTTGTTCATCAGGTCGTCATTGGCTTCGGCGGCGGCCTCGACCATGTGTGCGCGCCACTCGTCCGCCAGCGCCTGCAACTCGGCGGGGATCGGCTCCTCGGTGTAGCTGGTGCCCTGGTCGGCATCGTTCCAGACGATGGCCTTCATCTTCACCAGGTCGATCTGCCCGGCGAAGGTTTCCTCCGAGCCAATGGCCAGCTGGATCGGCACCGGCGTGTGGCCCAGGCGCTGCTTGATCTGCGCCACCACGCGGAGGAAGTCGGCGCCCTGGCGGTCCATCTTGTTGACGTAGGCCAGGCGCGGCACGTGGTACTTGTTGGCCTGGCGCCAGACCGTCTCGGACTGCGGTTCGACGCCATCGGCGCCGCTGAACACCACCACCGCGCCGTCGAGCACGCGCAGGGAGCGCTCCACTTCGATGGTGAAGTCGACGTGGCCGGGGGTGTCGATGATGTTGAAGCGGTACTTGTGGTCGTACTGCTTGGTGGAGCCCTGCCAGAACGCCGTGGTGGCCGCCGAGGTGATGGTGATGCCGCGTTCCTGTTCCTGCACCATCCAGTCCATGGTCGCCGCGCCGTCGTGCACCTCGCCCATCTTGTGGTTCACACCGGTGTAGAAAAGGATGCGCTCGGTCGTGGTGGTCTTGCCGGCGTCCACGTGGGCGACGATGCCGATATTGCGGTAAAGCTCGATGGGCGTATTGCGAGCCATGGTGTGCTCCGTTTCTGCTGGTTGACTGCCGGGCCTGCTGCTGCGGGTCCGTTGCCTGCGCGGGACGGCGGGAGGAAGTGCGGCATCAGAAATTTCTGAGCGCAACAGGCTCAAGGTAGCGCGTCTTCGTGGCAATTCCAGTATGGCGGGGGCGCTGGTGTCGCAGTCCGACCGGCTGCGTCGCTCCGGCATTGCGCTGCACGGCGGGAAAACCCTAAAATGATAGGCATTCTCAAATGAAAATCTGACGCACGCACCGTGGCTCTCGTCGAAACTCCTTCCCCACAGCACCTGCACACTCTCTACAACGAGCACAACGGCTGGCTCCAGCAGTGGCTGCGCGGCAGGCTGGGCAACGCCTGGGATGCCGCCGATCTCGCCCATGACACCTTCCTGCGCCTGCTGCGGCGGCCGCTGGAAGACCTCGGCGAACGTCCGCGCGCCCTCCTCACCCACATTGCCAAGGGCTTGCTGGTGGACCGCTGGCGGCGCCAGGAGATCGAACGCGCCTACCTGGAAAGCATCGCCGCGCTGCCCGAAGAGCTGGTGCCCGGCCCGGAAACCCGCGAGCTGATCATCGAGGCGCTGGAGCGCATCGACACCGCTTTGAACGAGCTGCCGACGCTGACCCGCGAAGCCTTCCTGCTGTCGCAACTGGACGGCCTGACCTACCCGGTGATCGCCGAGCGCCTGGGGATTTCCCTGGCCAGCGTGAAGCGCTACATGCGCACCGGTTTCGTCGCCTGCCTGAGCGTCGCCTGATGCGCGAGCAACCGCTCGACCCCGGCATCCTCGGCGAAGCCGCCGACTGGCTGGTGCGCCTGAACGAACACCCGGCCAACAGCGCCGACCTGCAAGCCATCGAACAATGGCGCGCGCGCAGCGCCCAGCATGCCGAAGCCTGGCGCCGCGCCGAAGCGCTGCTCGGCCTGCGCCAGCTGCCGCCGGGCCTGGGCCGGCAAAGCCTGCAACGCACGGGCCTGAGCCGCCGGCAGATGCTCAACCGCCTGGGCGTGCTGATGGCTGTGGCGCCCGCCGCCTGGCTGGTGGCCCGGCAGATGCCCTGGGCGGAATGGAATGCCGACCTGCGCACCGCCGTGGGCGAGCGCAAGCACCTGCGTTTGCCGGACGGCAGCCAGATCACGCTGAATACCGGCAGCGCCGTGAACGTGGCCTTCAATGCCCGCGAGCGCCGCCTCAGCCTGGTGGAAGGCGAAATCCTCGTCGACGCCCTGCCCGACCCGCGTCCCTTCCTCGTCGACAGCCGCCACGGCCTGCTGCGCACTCCGGCCGCACGCTTCAGCCTGCGCGACCTGGGCGACGCCTGCCGGGTCGCGGTGCTGGACAAGGAAGTCAGCGTCGAATTACCGGGATACGCGAGCCAGGTGGTCACTGCCGGCCAGCAACTGGTGTTCGGGGCGCAGGGTTTCCAGTCCCTGCAGACGGCGGACGCCAACGCCAGCGCCTGGGAAAACGGCATGCTGCTGGCCCAGGGCATGCGCCTGGGTACCCTGCTGGAAGAACTCGGCCGCTACCGCAGCGGCTTCCTGCGCTGCGACCCGCGCCTGGCGAACCTGCGCGTGACCGGGGCGATTCCCGTGGGCGACAGCGACGCCGGACTGGCGCTGCTGGCGGACATGCTGCCGGTAAGGTTGCGACGAATGACGCGGTATTGGGTCAGCGTGGAGCCGGCGTGATTCCGGGACCATTGGCACCTCTCGTTAATCCACTGCCCGCGCTTCCCCTTCACCCAGCCCTCCCCCTGGGAGAGGGCTGGGTGAGGGCATGCCACCACTCCGAAATATCCATTGGCCTGTAGGAGCGAGCTTGCTCGCGAACGCATTTCCCGGCCGCAACGGTGTTGTGCGGTTCGCGAGCAAGCTCGCTCCTACAAACAGCCCCGCATAAATTTTTTCCCACCCCCTGACACCTTTTTCGATCTCGCCCGGTGAAGAGGAAGACAACCTCTATTCGCCGACAGGAACACTCCATGCTCCTCCGCTCCCGCCTCCGCCCCCATTCCCTCGCCCTGGCCGTCGGCCTGGCCCTGACTGGCGGCGTCGTGCTGCCCACCCTGGCGGCCGAAGCCAGCAGCCAGCAGCGCCAGTACGACATCGCCCCCGGCCCCCTGGGCGAGGTGCTGGCCCGCTTCGCCGCCCAGGCCGGCGTGCCGCTGGCCTTCGAGGCACAGGCGCTGAATCGCCAGCAAAGTGCTGGATTGAAAGGCAGCTACGCGCCGGAGCAAGGCCTTGAGCACCTGCTCGAAGGCAGCGGCTACCGCCTGGTGCGCAAGAGCAGCGGCTACGGCGTGGAAGCGGCGCCGGATGACAGCGGTGCCCTGGAGATGGACGCCACCACCGTCAGCGGCGCCGTGCAGCAACGCGGCGAGCTGCCGCCCGCCTACGCCGGCGGCCAGGTCGCCCGCGGCGCGCGGCTGGGCATGCTGGGTGACCAGGACATGCAGGACGTGCCCTTCAGCTTCGCCAGCTACACCGCCAGGACCATCCAGGACCAGCAGGCGCAGACCGTCGGTGACGTGCTGCTCAACGACGCCTCGGTACGCCAGGGCAATGGCTACGGCAACTTCTCGCAGATCTTCGTCATCCGCGGCCTGCCGCTGAGCACCGACGACGTCTCGCTCAACGGCCTGTACGGCGTCACCCCGCGGCAGATCATCGGCACCGAGTCGCTGGAACGCGTCGAGCTGTTCAAGGGCCCCAACGCCTTCATCAACGGCGTGACGCCCAGCGGCAGCGGCATCGGTGGCGCGGTCAACCTGCAGACCAAGCGCGCCGAGGACGTACCGACCCGCAGCGTGACCCTGGGCTATGGCAGCGACAACCAGGTCGGCGAGCACCTCGACCTCGGCCAGCGCTTCGGCGAGGACAACCGCTTCGGCGCGCGGGTCAACCTGGCCCAGCGCGAGGGCGAGACCGGCGTGGACGACGAAAACCAGCGTTACAAGCTGGCCACCGTCAACCTCGACTACCGCGGCGAACGCCTGCGCCTGATGACCGACTTCGGCTACCAGAAGCAGCGCATCAACCAGGGTCGCCCGGTGGTCTACGTCGGCACCGGCGTCACCAGCATCCCCCACGCGCCGGACGCCGACGACAACTACGCGCAGTCCTGGAGCTATTCGCAGCTCGAAGACACCTTCGGCATGTTCCGCGCCGAGTACGACCTCAACGACAGCTGGACCGCCTACCTCTCCGGCGGCGCCAAGCACACCCGCGAGAACGGCTCCTACTCCGCACTGACGCTCAGCGACAACAACGGCGCCGCGGGTGGCGGCATGATGGACGCCACCCACGACGAGGACAACAAGAGCGCCATGGCGGGCCTGAACGGCCACTTCGCCACCGGGCCGGTCACTCACCAGATGAACCTCAGCGTCGCCGGCATCTGGGCCGAGCAGCGCAGCGCCTACACCATGATCACCAAGCGCTACCCCACCGACATCTATAACCCGGTGCAGACGCCCAAGCCCGCGCCCACCCTGAGCGGTGGCGACTACAGCGACCCGGGTATCGTCGGCAAGACGCTGAACAAGAGCCTGGCCGCCGCCGATACCCTGGGCTTCCTCGATGACCGCGTGCTGCTGACCGTCGGCGTACGCCGCCAGAGCATCGGCACCGATGGCTGGAACTACGTCGGCAAGCGCACCGCCAGCTACGACGAATCCATCACCACGCCAGTCTATGGCCTGGTGGTGAAACCCACCGAGTACCTGTCGCTCTACGCCAACCGCATCGAAGGCCTGGCGGCGGGCCCGACCGCGCCCAGCAGCGCGGCGAACTTCGGCGAAGTCTTCGCGCCGAACCGTTCCAAGCAGGTGGAAGTGGGCGCCAAGCTGGACTTCGGCAGCTACGGCGGCAACCTGGCCTTCTACCGCATCGAGCAGCCGTTCAGCACCACCGACCCGGACTCGAAGATCTTCAGCGTCGATGGCGAGCAGGAAAACCGCGGCATCGAGATGAACCTGTTCGGCGAGCCGGTGGACGGCCTGCGCCTGCTGGCCGGCGGAACCTGGATCGACACCGAGCTGAAGAACACCGCCGGCGGCAAGACCGACGGCAACCGCGCCGTGGGCGTGCCGACCTTCCAGTACAACCTGGGCGCCGACTGGGACGTCCCCGGCCTCCAGGGTGCTGCCATCAACGGCCGCGTGCTGCGCACCGGCGGCCAGTACCTGGACGCGGCCAACGACCTGAGCATCCCGGCCTGGACCCGCTTCGACCTCGGCGCCCGCTACGCCTTCAAGGTGGACGAGCGCGACGTGACCCTGCGCGCCAACCTGGAGAACGTCGCCAACAAGTCGTACTGGGCCTCGACCATTGGCGGCTACCTGACCCAGGGCGACCCGCGCACCCTGAAGCTGTCGATGACCGTCGACTTCTGATTTCCCCATCGCGACAGGGACGTCGCACCCCATCCCCGCCTGCGCCGCTGGCGGCGCAGGCGCCTGGCAAGCACGCGAAAACACTCCCGGCCGTCTCGCCGCTGGATCGCAACCCCCATCCGGGTCCATGCTAGAAGCTCGCCCATTTGCCGGAGTTCGCCCCATGAGCGACGCCATCACCATCGATTTCGTCTCCGACGTGGTCTGCCCCTGGTGCGCCATCGGCCTCAACGGCCTGCTGGCAGCCATCCGCCGGGTGGACGGCGAACTGACCGTGGAACTGCGTATCAAGCCCTTCGAGCTGAATGCCGACATGCCCGCCGAAGGGGAAGACCTGGTGGAGCACCTGCAGCGCAAATACGGCAGCAGCGCCGAGGACATTGCCCGCAACCAGGAACACCTGCGCTCCATGGGCGAAGACGTCGGCGTGCACTTCGACCTGAAGAAACGCGACCGCATCTACAACACCTTCGATGCCCATCGCCTGCTGCACTGGGCGGCGGAATCACACCGCGACGTGGCGTTGAAGCAGGCGCTGCTGCACGCCTACTTCGGCGAAGGCCGCGACCCGAGCGATCCGGAAGTGCTGCTGGAGGTGGCCGTCAGCGTCGGCCTGGACGCCGTGCGCGCACGGGAAATCCTCGACAGCGACGCCTACGCCGACGAGGTGGTGGCCGAGGAAGACTTCTACACCAGCCACGGCATCCGTGCCGTGCCGGCGGTGATCCTCAATGGTCGCCAGCTGATCTCCGGGGCGCAGAGCACCGACTACTACGAGCAGGCGCTGCGTCAGGTGGCGCGCAATGCGCCGCTGCCGGAGTGAGTTGTCTGCCTTTTTTATTCGGCACGAAACGTTCCTGCGGACACGGTGTTTCCCTGTAGGAGCGCGCCATG
>NZ_JYOA01000001.1:412300-556509 GCF_000955805.1 Pseudomonas sp. 21
CATGGCCCGCTCCTACCGATGGGCACCGAACACATTGCCAGCCCCACAAGAAAAACGGCGCCCGAAGGCGCCGTTTTTCATGAGGCATCAGCCGATCAGAGCGCCGACCAGCCGTCCATCTGACCGCCCAGGTCGGCGGAGTGCTCGGACAGCAGCGCCGCGTAGCCGCTGATGTGCTCGTGGGAGAGCTCCATCACCGGGTAGGCCAGGACCTGCCAGGGCAGCTTGTCGTTGCCGTCGTACTCGGAGTACGCCACCTTCTGCCCGTTCTGCAGCAGCATGATGGCGAAGTCCAGGGCGGACTGCTCGTCCGGGAAGATCACCGCGAACTCCACCTCATGCTCGAGGGAGAGGTCTTCGCCGTCTTCCTGCAGGGCCCACAGGGCATCGCCGATTTCGTCTTCCGGGAAAAGCTGCTTGTCGCGGCTCATGTCACTGCTCCAGTTCGATTTACAAAATGCCCGTTTTGGGCACGCCCGCGCAGGATACCCGTCCTGCATGACAGATGCCGGAAAATCTCGCCGGCAGCATCGCCTTTGGTGATGTTCACCATCACGGTGTTTCACTTCCGCCCTCGCCCGCCCGGCGCGACGATGCCTCCATCGGGCCTGCGCCCTCCCACATCGAGCCTGCGACCATGCACAGCACCGAGGCGGCATACCGCATCACCTACATCACCCTGGACGAGGTGCAGTTGCACTTCGAGACCCAGATCGCCGTACCCGACGAGGAAGGCGGCCTGGCCCTGCACAGCGCCGCCACCCTGCCCGAAGAACGCCGGGTGCTGCGCGAGCTAATCTGCGAAGGGCACGAACAGCAGGCCCTGGTCGCCTGATCTCGGGAAAGTTTAGACCCTGCCAAGCAAATGCCCCGCTCGTGCGGGGCATTTGTGTTACCAGCCGGGCATCACGCCTGTAGCTGATTGCCGATCGGCAAGGTGCGGACGCGCTTGCCGGTCGCCGCGAACAGCGCGTTGGCCAGCGCCGGCGCCAGCGGCGGCACGCCGGGCTCACCGACACCGGTCGGCGGCTCGGCCGATGGCACGATGTGCACCTCGACCACCGGCATCTCGTTGATGCGCAGCACCTGGAAGTCGTGGAAGTTGGACTGGTCGACCTTGCCGTCGGTCAGCGTGATGGCGCTGTGCAGCGCCGCGGACAGGGCAAAGCCGATACCGCCTTCCATCTGCGCCTTGATCACGTCCGGGTTGATCGCCAGGCCGCAATCCACCGCGCAGACCACGCGGTCCACCTTGAAGCTCTTGTCGGCCTTGTAGGTCACTTCCACCACCTGGGCGACGAAGCTGCCGAACGACTCGTGCACGGCGATACCACGGCCACGCTGCTCGCCGTCCTTGCCCTTCTCCAGCGGCGCCAGCCAGTTGGCGCGCTGCGCCACCAGCTCCAGCGCACCACGGTGACGCGGGTGTTTCTCCAGCAGCTTGCGGCGGAACTCGTACGGGTCCTGCTTGGCAGCGATGGCCGCTTCGTCGATCAGCGTTTCGGTGGAGAACGCGGTGTGGGTATGGCCCACCGAGCGCCACCACTGGGTCGGCACGGTAACGTTCTCCGTCAGCGCCTGTTCGACGCGCAGGTTGGGCACGGCGTAAGGCAGGTCGGCGGCGCCCTCGACGGCAATCTTGTCGACGCCGTCCTTGACCATGAACTTCTCGAACGGCGTGCCGACGATGAAGGATTGCCCCACCAGCCGCTGCTCCCAGCCCACCAGGTTGCCCTGGGCGTCCACCGCCAACCGCGCGCGGTGCAGGAAGGCCGGACGGTAGTAGCCGGCGCGAGTGTCGTCCTCGCGGGTCCAGACCATCTTGATCGGCACCTTCACGCCCTGCTCGCGGGCGGCCTTGGCGATGGCGACCGCTTCCAGCACGTAGTCCGAATGCGGATTGGCGCGGCGGCCGAAGCTGCCGCCGGCGTACAGCTGGGTGATGCTCACCTGCTCGGGCTGCAGGCCCAGCAATTGCGCCACCGACATCTGGTCGCCGGTCTGCCACTGCTCGCCGTTCCAGATCTGGCAGCCGTCTTCCTTGAGGAAGACCACGCAGTTCAGCGGCTCCATGGCGGCATGGGCGAGGTAGGGGAACTGGTATTCCGCCTCGATCAGGTGCGCCGGTTTCTCCAGCGCCTTGGCGACATCGCCGTCGTTGCGCGCCACCAGGCCCGGCTTGCTGGCCATGTCACGGTACTGGGCGAAGATTTCCTTGCTGCCCATCTTGAACGCCTTGCTCTCGTCCCATTCGACTTGCAATGCATCGCGGCCCTGGCGCGCCGCCCAGGTGTTCTTCGCCAGCACGGCAACACCGGCGAAACGGCGCTCGCTCCCCGGAAACTGCACCACGTCGACTACGCCGGGCACGGCCTTGGCCTTGCTGGCATCGACCTTGGCCGGCACGCCGCCGAAGCGCGGCGGGTGGGCGACTACCGCCACCAGCATGTCCGGCAGGTGCACGTCCTGGGTGAACTGCGCGGTGCCGTCGGTCTTGGACGGGCTGTCCTTGCGCGGCAGCGACACCTGGCCGATCAGCTTGAAGTCCTTCGGCTCCTTGAGTTTCACATCCGCCGGCACCGGCTGCTTCGCCGCCGCCTCGGCCAATTCGCCGAAGCTTGCCTTGCGCCCGGACGGACCATGGCTGACCACACCGTTCTGCACCTGGATCTGCTCGGCGGGCACCTTCCACTGCTCCGCCGCCGCGCCGACCAGCATGGCGCGGGCGCTGGCGCCGGCCTTGCGCATCTGCTCGAAGGAGTTGGCCATGGCGTTGCTGCCACCGGTGCCCTGCAGGTTGCCGAAGGCCAAGTTGGCGTAGCGCTTGGCGTCAGCCGGTGCGCCTTCGACCTGCACATGGCTCCAGTCGGCGTCCAGCTCCTCGGCCACCAGCGTGGCCAGGCCGGTGTAGCTGCCCTGGCCCATTTCCACATGCTTGGCGATCACGGTGACGGTGCCGTCCGGGGCGATACGAACGAAGGCATTCGCTTCGAAATCACTGGCCGCCTGGACATCGCCCAGCTTGCCCAGCAGCGGTGCGAAGTAGATGCCCAGGGCCAAGCCGCCGGCGCCGCGCAGGAAGCTGCGGCGACTGACATTGAGGATGCTGCCGGCCTCGGCCGGCAGTTGGTCGATACGGGGTTCGAGCATGGTGTCGGTCCTCAGGCCAGGGTCTGGGCGGCGTCGTGGATGGCCGCGCGGATCCGCGCATAGGTGGCGCAGCGGCAGATGTTGCCGCTCATGGCAGCGTCGATGTCGGCGTCGCTGGGCTTCTTGTTCGAGGCCAGCAGCGCGGTGGCCGACATGATCTGCCCGGACTGGCAGTAGCCGCACTGCACCACGTCGAGCTTGCGCCAGGCGTCCTGCACGGCCTTGCCCGCAGCCTGCTCGGCCACCGCTTCGATGGTGGTGATCTTCTTGCCGGCCACCGCCGCCAGCGGGGTGACGCAGGAGCGCGTGGGCTGGCCGTCGATGTGCACGGTGCAGGCGCCGCACAGCGCCATGCCGCAGCCGTACTTGGTGCCGGTCAGCCCGGCGACGTCACGAATGGCCCAGAGCAGCGGCATCTCACCGGGGGCGTCGAGCTGGTGGTCCTTGCCGTTCAGGTTCACGGTAATCATCAGGAAATTCACCTCTTTCACTGGGTGATAAAAAGCAGGGTCTTGAAATGGAGCGAAGCGCAATGGCTCCGACACGCAATGGATTCAGCCTAGGCGCAGGGGCCGGCCGGTGCCGCGACGATACGCGAGGAAGGCGCCGAGCGGTTTGCCTGGTTCTCCGTAGGCTTGCCTGATACTGCAAAGGGTGTAGCGGCGTATAGGCGGCTCTATTCCGTGGTACTGCAACCGACAGGTACAGCTCTGGGATGGCCTAGCGCTGGCGGTGAGCTATCGCGGACGGAGTCCGCGATCGGCTTCAGGCCACACCGCACAAAAACGAAGGTTCGCGAGCAAGCTCGCTCCTACAGGGATACCGGGATTCCCGCGCACAAAAAAGCCACTCCGAAGAGTGGCTTTCTCGCCTCACGGATGGCGGATCACTCCGGCATCTTCATCACTACGCGGCCGCCGCCCGGGCAGGTTTCCATGTAGTAGTTGGCGTCGTGGTACTGGGCGAAGTCGAACACCCGGTCGATGCTCGGCTTGAGCAACTGGTCGGCGGTCATCTGGTTGATCGCGGTCAGCGCCCGTTGCACGGCTTCGTCGTTGCGGGTCAGGCCGATCTCCGGTTGCCCGGTGAAGTCCAGCACGCAGTGACGGTAGAACTGCAGGTGCTTCTTGAACGCGGCGCAGGCCGGGAAGGCTGCGTCGTTGCCGCCGTTGATGCCGTAGAGGATCAGCTTGCCGCGCGGAGCCGCCACGTCGCCCAGCAGTTTCATCTGCGGGCCGGCGCACTGGTCGAGGACGATCTCCACGCCTTCACCCTTGGTGAAGCGCTCGACTTCCAGCACCAGGTCCTGCTCCTCGGTGTAGATGATCTTGTCCGCCCCCAGGCCCTTGAGGAACTCACGGGTTTCCTCGTGGCTGGTGGTAGCGATCACCTGGGCGCCCAGCGCCTTGGCCAGTTGCACCGCCTGCGGGGCGAGGCAATGACCGGCCTCGGTGATCAGCACGCGCTGGCCGGGCTTGATCTGCGCCAACTCCACCAGGGCGAAGTAGGAATACAGCAGGCCGGTGTAGTGCACGGCGGCTTCGACCGGGGTCAGCACCTCGGGATAACGGGTCAGCGAGGTGCGCGGCACGATGACGTGGTCGCCCCAGGCCGGGTACAGGTTCGGCGAGTTCGCCGGAAAACTGGCCACCGCCACGCCGGGCTCGAGGTCTTCAACCCCCTCGCCCACGGCTTCGACGATGCCGGAGAGTTCGTAACCGATGCCCGCCGGCAGCTTGGCCTGATCCGGGGCGAGGTTCTGCCGCCAGAGCACATCGCGCCAACTGACGCCCAGTGCCTGGGTACGGACCAGCACTTCACCCGGCCCCGGCTGCGGGGTCGGCATTTCCTCGATCTTCAGGACCGAGGCGTCACCGAACTGGTGGAAACGGATCATGCGGGACATCACATACCTCGCCTTAGTAGTGCTCATAGCCACGGACTCTATCCGGGCTTTAGGGGTGACGCCACCGTTCACCATTGATAATTGACATAAACGCCGATGATTCGGCCCGCGTTGAAAGCCTTGTCCGGCGCGGCTGCAAGGCTCTGCGACGGGGCTGCGGGAGGGGCCGCGGCGGCTCTGTTCATACAGAGTCTGACCACACTGCCGGGGCGAGATTCTCATTAAAAAAGTGGAAATTGATCAAGGACTTATCTGACAGACTTGACTCAGGACACGCTCGGCCCCACTTTTCCCCCATCGCCAGGGAGTCCCTATGAACCGCAACGACCTACGCAAGGTTGATCTCAACCTGTTGATCGTTTTTGAGACGCTGATGCATGAGCGCAGCGTGACCCGCGCCGCCGAGAAGCTGTTCCTCGGCCAGCCGGCGATCAGTGCGGCCCTGGCGCGACTGCGCGGTCTGTTCGACGATCCGCTGTTCGTCCGCACCGGGCGCAGCATGGAACCCACCGCGCGGGCGCAGGAAATCTTCGGCCACCTCTCGCCGGCGCTGGACTCCATCTCCACCGCCCTGAGCCGCGCCGCCGACTTCGACCCGGCCACCAGCAAGGCGGTGTTCCGCATCGGCCTGTCCGATGACGTGGAGTTCGGCCTGCTGCCGCCGCTGCTGCGCCGCCTGCGCTCCGAGGCGCCGGGCATCACCCTGGTGGTGCGCCGCGCCAACTACCTGCTGATGCCACAGCTGCTGTCCTCCGGGGAAATCTCCGTGGGCGTGAGCTACACCGACGAGCTGCCGGCCAACGCCAAGCGCAAGACCCTGCGCCGCAGCACCTGGAAAATCCTGCGCGCCGACTCGATTCCCGGCGCACTGACCCTCGATGACTACTGCGCGCGCCCGCACGCGCTGGTGTCCTACGCCGGCGACCTGGACGGTTTCGTCGACCAGACCCTCGCCGAGATGGACCGCAAGCGCCAGGTGGTGCTGGCCGTGCCGCAGTTCGTCGGCCTCGCCCAGTTGCTGGCCGGCACCGACATCATCGCCACCGTGCCCGAGTACGTGGCCCTGGCACTCACCGCCGCCGGCGGCCTGCGCGCCGAGGAGCCGCCCTTCCCCACCCGTCTGGCCGAGTTGTCCATGGTCTGGCGCGGCGCCCAGGACCAGGACCCGGCCGAGCGCTGGCTGCGCTCGCGGATCACCATGTTCGTGGGTGACCCCGACAGCCTGTGACGGTCGACGCCGGATTCAACCTGTAGGAGCGCGCCATGCGCGCAATCGCGGGTATGGCCCGTTCCTACAGGTGGACATTGACGTCAGGCGGTTCGCGAGCAAGCTCGCTCCTACGAAAAGCCGCTCCGGCTTTTGAAGACTTCCAGAGAAATATCCGCGCGCTCCGAACGGCCCCGTTCAACGAGGGAATTTTTCGCCTAAGCGAAAAACCAGATGTCCGGGGCAAGACCTTTGCCTACTTTGGGTGGGGCGGCCATCCGTCGTTTGCCAAAGTAGGTCGCCCGAGGGGGCGAAACAGGAAGCCCGCGCGCACGCCGAGGCGGCGCAGAAATACACGACCACAAGCAATATCATCGCGGAAAAGTCCGCATGGACATGGGGTACAGCGCGCTCACGGCAATCCCCGTGCCCACTCCTTCTATCTATTCCTGCGCATAGTGCAAAAGCATTTATCACTGCGCGTGATAATCAAAATCTGCTCGTTCGATTAGTGCCCGAGCGCCCCCTTGCGCAGACTCCGCTCCATCAGAAATCCCAAAACCAATTAGATCGCCGGAGTCTTTTCCATGGAGCGAAATCTGAACACCTTGCGTATTCCGTTGGCGTTGGCCGCCGTGCTGGTTCTCAGCGCCTGCGGCAAGGGCCAGGAGGCGGCACAGAACATGGCCGCCCCCAAGGTCAGCGTGGCGGACGTCATCGAACAACCGATCAACGAATGGGACGAGTTCACCGGCCGCCTGGAGGCTCCGGAGTCCGTCGAACTGCGTCCGCGCGTCTCCGGCTACATCGACCGCGTCGCCTTCCGCGAAGGCGCGCTGGTGAAGAAAGGCGACCTGCTGTTCCAGATCGACCCGCGGCCGTTCCAGGCCGAGGTCCATCGCCTGGAAGCCCAGCTGCAACAGGCCCGCGCCAACCAGACCCGTACCGTCAACGAGGCGTCGCGCGGTGATCGCCTGCGCGCCACCAACGCGATTTCCGCGGAACTCGCCGACGCCCGCACCGCCGCCGCCACCGAGGCGAAAGCCGTGGTCGCCGCGACCCAGGCGGAGCTGGACAACGCCCGCCTGAACCTGTCGTTCACCCAGGTCACCGCGCCCATCGACGGCCGCGTCTCGCGCGCCGAAGTCACCGCCGGCAACCTGGTGAACAGCGGCCAGAGCGTGCTGACCACCCTGGTCTCCACCGACAAGGTCTACGCCTACTTCGACGCCGACGAGCGCGTCTACCTGAAGTACGTCGACCTCGCCCGCAAGGGCGGCCCGGACGCCCGCGGCACCAGCCCGGTGTACCTGGGCCTGACCGGCGAAGACGGCTTCCCTCACCAGGGTCGCCTGGACTTCCTGGACAACCAGGTCAACCCGAAGACCGGCACCATCCGTGGCCGCGCCGTGTTCGACAACGACGCCAACCAGTTCACCCCCGGCCTGTACGCCCGCATCAAGCTGGTCGGCAGCGGCACCTACCCCGCCGCGCTGATCAAGGACGAAGCGGTCGGCACCGACCTGGGCAAGAAGTTCGTGCTGGTACTCGACAAGGACAGCAAGGTGCAATACCGCGGCATCGAGCTGGGCCCGAAACTCGAAGGCCTGCGCATCGTTCGCAACGGTCTGGTGAAGGGTGACCGCATCGTGGTCAACGGCCTGCAACGGGTTCGCCCGGGCGCCCAGGTCGATGCCCAGGGTGTCGAGATGGCCAGCAAGGAAACCCTCGCCAACCTCGAAAACCAGCGTCGTGCGCTGGAGAGCTTCGAGGCGCCGAAGGTGGCCGAGAAATCCGCCAAGCCGGGCGCGCCGCGCGGCTGACCCGTAACCCGTAATCCCTGAACCGCTCTACCAGGCCCTGTCCCACCAGGGCCTTGGGTGACCTTTGTCCCGGGTTTGGCGAACCGCAGCGTTCGCGACAGGAACCAGCCATGAACTTTTCGCAATTCTTCATCCAGCGGCCGATCTTCGCCGCCGTGCTTTCGCTGATCATCCTGATCGGCGGGGCCATCTCGCTGTTCCAGCTACCGATCAGCGAATACCCCGAAGTGGTGCCGCCCACCGTGGTGGTGCGCGCCAACTTCCCCGGCGCCAACCCCAAGGTGATCGGCGAGACCGTCGCCGCGCCGCTGGAACAGGCCATCACCGGCGTCGAGAACATGCTCTACATGTCCTCGCAGTCCACCGCCGACGGCAAGATGACCCTGACCATCACCTTCGCCCTGGGCACCGACCTGGACAACGCGCAGGTGCAGGTGCAGAACCGCGTGACCCGCACGCAGCCCAAGCTGCCCGAGGAAGTCACCCGCATCGGCATCACCGTCGACAAGGCTTCGCCCGACCTGACCATGGTCGTGCACCTGACCTCGCCGGATAACCGCTACGACATGCTCTACCTGTCCAACTACGCCATCCTCAACATCAAGGATGAGCTGGCGCGCCTGGACGGTGTGGGCGACGTGCAGCTGTTCGGCATGGGCGACTATTCCCTGCGCGTCTGGCTGGACCCGAACAAGGTCGCCTCGCGCAACCTGACCGCCACCGACGTGGTCGCCGCGATCCGCGAACAGAACCGCCAGGTGGCCGCCGGCTCCCTCGGCGCCCCGCCCTCGCCGAGCGACACCAGCTTCCAGCTGTCGATCAACACCCAGGGTCGCCTGGTCACCGAGGAAGAGTTCGAGAACATCATCATCCGCAGCGGCCCGGACGGCGAGATCACCCGCCTGAAGGACATCGCCCGCGTCGAACTCGGCTCCAGCCAGTACGCCCTGCGTTCGCTGCTGGACAACCAGCCGGCGGTCGCCATCCCGATCTTCCAGCGTCCCGGCTCCAACGCCATCGCCATCTCCAACCTGGTGCGCGAGAAGATGGCCGAGCTGAAGAAGGACTTCCCCCAGGGCGTGGACTACTCCATCGTCTATGACCCGACCATCTTCGTTCGCGGCTCCATCGAAGCGGTGGTGCACACCCTGTTCGAAGCCCTGATCCTGGTGGTGCTGGTGGTCGTGCTGTTCCTGCAGACCTGGCGCGCCTCGATCATCCCGCTGGCCGCCGTGCCGGTGTCGCTGATCGGCACCTTCGCGGTGATGCACGCCTTCGGCTTCTCGCTCAACGCGCTGTCGTTGTTCGGCCTGGTACTGGCCATCGGCATCGTGGTGGACGACGCCATCGTGGTGGTGGAGAACGTCGAGCGGAACATCGGGCTGGGCCTCACGCCCATCGAGGCGACCAAGCGCGCCATGAAGGAAGTGACCGGGCCGATCATCGCCACCGCACTGGTGCTGTGCGCCGTGTTCATCCCCACCGCGTTCATCTCCGGCCTCACCGGGCAGTTCTACCGGCAGTTCGCCTTGACCATCGCGATATCGACGGTGATCTCCGCGTTCAACTCGCTGACCCTGTCGCCGGCGCTGTCCGCCGTGCTGCTCAAGGGGCACCACGAGCCGAAGGACCGCTTCTCGGTGCTGCTGGACAAGCTGCTCGGCGGCTGGCTGTTCCGTCCGTTCAACCGCTTCTTCGACCGCGCCAGCCATGGCTACGTCGGCACCGTCACCCGCGTGCTGCGCGGCAGCTCCATCGCGCTGCTGCTGTATGCGGGCCTGATCGGCCTGACCTACCTGGGCTTCTCCAGCACCCCGACCGGCTTCGTGCCGCAACAGGACAAGCAGTACCTGGTGGCCTTCGCGCAACTGCCCGACGCCGCCACGCTGGACCGCACCGAAGCGGTGATCAAGCGCATGTCGGAAATCGCCGGCAAGCACCCGGGCATCGAGCACACCGTGTCCTTCCCCGGCCTGTCGATCAACGGCTTCACCAACAGCCCCAACAGCGGCATCGTCTTCACCCCGCTGAAGGACTTCAGCGAGCGCAAGGGGCCGGGCATGTCGGCCAACGAGATCGCCGCCGAACTGAACAAGCAGTTCGCCGATATCCAGGACGCCTACATCGCGATCTTCCCGCCGCCGCCGGTACAGGGGCTGGGGACCATCGGTGGCTTCCGCCTGCAGATCGAGGACCGTGGCAACGCCGGTTACGAGGAGCTCTACGCACAGACCCAGAACATCCTCAACAAGGCCCGCGCGCTGCCGGAGCTGAACCCCATGTCGGTGTTCACCAGCTACCAGGTGAACGTGCCGCAGGTGGACGCTGCCATCGACCGCGAGAAGGCCAAGACCCACGGCGTGGCGATCAGCGACATCTTCGACACCCTGCAGGTCTACCTGGGCTCGCTGTACGCGAACGACTTCAACCGCTTCGGCCGCACCTACCAGGTGAACGTCCAGGGCGAGCAGCAGTTCCGTCTCGAACCCGAGCAGATCGGCCAGCTGAAGGTGCGCAACAACCTGGGTGAAATGGTCCCGCTGGCCACCTTCATCAAGATCAGCGACACCGCCGGCCCCGACCGCGTGATGCACTACAACGGCTTCATCACCGCCGAGATCAACGGCGCCGCCGCACCGGGCTACAGCTCCGGCCAGGCCGAGGCCGCCATCGAGCGCCTGCTCAAGCAGGAGCTGCCCAATGGCATGACCTACGAATGGACCGAGCTGACCTACCAGCAGATCCTCGCCGGCAACTCCGCGATCTATGTGTTCCCGCTCTGCGTGCTGCTCGCCTTCCTGGTGCTGGCCGCGCTGTATGAAAGCTGGGGCCTGCCGCTGGCGGTGATCCTGATCGTGCCGATGACCCTGCTGTCGGCCATCGCGGGTGTGATCCTGTCCGGTGGCGACAACAACATCTTCACCCAGATCGGCCTGATCGTGCTGGTGGGCCTGGCGTGCAAGAACGCGATCCTGATCGTCGAGTTCGCCAAGGATAAACAGGACGAAGGCATGGACCGCCTGAGCGCGGTGCTGGAAGCCTGCCGCCTGCGCCTGCGGCCGATCCTGATGACCTCCATCGCCTTCATCATGGGCGTGGTGCCCCTGGTGCTGTCGTCCGGTGCCGGCGCCGAAATGCGCCATGCCATGGGTGTCGCAGTGTTCTCCGGGATGCTCGGCGTGACCTTCTTCGGCCTGCTGCTGACCCCGGTCTTCTATGTGCTGATCCGCCGCTTCATGGAAGCCCGTGAAGCGAAGAAGCAGGCGCGTGCTGCCCTGAGCCACACGAACCATAACGAGGCCCATCAGGCATGAGCGTCATGACCATCAATGCTGTGAGCAAGAGTGCCGTGAAACTGTTCGTCCCCTCCCTGCTCGCGCTGGCCCTCAGCGCGTGCATGGTCGGCCCCGACTACCAGAAGCCGGACACTGCGCCGGCCCAACTGGACAGCAATGCCCAGGCGAAGAACTACGACCGCAGCCGTTACGAAGACGCCTGGTGGAAACAGTTCGACGACCCGGTGCTGACCCAGCTGGTCGAGCAGTCGCTCAAGGAAAACCGCGAGCTGCGCGTGGCCTATGCCCGCGTACTGGCTTCGCGGGCGATCCGCGACGATGTGGCCAATGACCGTTTCCCCACGGTCACCAGCCGCGCCGAAGGCCAGGTCGGCAAGGGCCAGGTGCCCGGCCAGACCGAGGACCGGGTCAACCAGGAGCGTTATGACCTAGGCCTGGACATGATCTGGGAAGTCGACCTGTTCGGCCGCGTGCGCCGCCAGCTGGAGTCCAGCGACGCGCTGAGTGAAGCGACCGTGGCCGACCTGCAGCAGTTGCAGGTCAGCCTGATCGCCGAGCTGGCCGATGCCTACGGGCAACTGCGCGGTGCACAACTGCGCGAGAGCATCGCCAAGAGCAACCTGGACAACCAGCGCGAGTCCCGCGACCTGACCATCCAGCTGCGCGACGCCGGTGTCGGCAGCGAGCTGGACGTGCAACGCGCCGAAGCGCGCCTGGCGTCCACCGAAGCCAGCGTGCCGCAACTGCAGGCCGAGGAAGTGCGCCAGCGCAACCGCATCGCCACCCTCCTCGGCCAGCGCCCGGACGCGCTGAGCGTGGACCTGTCGCCGAAGAAACTCCCGGCCATCGCCAAGGCGTTGCCGATCGGCGATCCGAGCGAGCTGCTACGCCGCCGGCCGGACGTCGCCTCCGCCGAACGCCGCCTGGCTGCCGCGACCGCGGACGTGGGTGTGGCCACCGCCGACCTGTTCCCGAAAGTCAGCCTCGGCGGCTTCCTCGGCTACACCGCCGGCCGTGGTTCGCAGATCGGCTCGTCCGCCGCCAGCGCCTGGGGCGTCGCCCCGAGCATCACCTGGGCGGCCTTCGACCTGGGCAGCGTGCGGGCCCGCCTGCGCGCTTCCAAGGCGGACGCCGACGGCGCCCTGGCGACCTACGAGCAGCAGGTCCTGCTGGCCCTGGAAGAGTCGTCGAACGCCTTCAGCGACTACGGCAAGCGCCAGCAGCGCCTGGTCTCGCTGGTGCGCCAGTCCGAAGCCAGCCGCAACGCCGCACAGCAAGCCGGCCTGCAGTACCGCGAAGGCACCGTGGACTTCCTCAACCTGCTGGACGCCGAGCGCGAACAACTCGCCGCCGAGGACGCCCAGGCCCTGGCGGAAGTCGACGTGTACCGCGGCATCGTGGCGATCTACAAGGCCCTCGGCGGCGGCTGGCAGCCGACGCCGGCGGCCTGATCGATCCTCCCCGGTCGGGAATCTCCCGACCGTTCTGGCCCTGCGGTCTGACGCTCCGGACCGCGGGGCTTTTTTATGCCCGCCGCCAGGCAGTTCCCGCGCAGCCCGTCACTTTGTGCCGCAGGAAGGCAAGCCCAAAGGGCGCAAGTTGGAGAATCTGTCAGAAACCTAGATATCGATCAGTATTTTCCGATAGCAAACGAAAATAAGCTGAAGCTGATTCGAATTCAGAATCCACTGACATCAGGAATCAGGGAAGTCCGCTCCGTGCCCAACAACGAGGTTGAGAGATGTCCACCCCCCTCCAGCGACTCCGAGCTGTGCCAGCTCCTCCTCGGCATCAGGCGCGGCGATGTCATCCACCCTCAATTGAAGCGGCTGCTGGTGCACCTCGGATTCGCCGAACTGCGCGGCCTGCAGATTGCCCTCACGGGCAAGGGCCGGCTCCTGCTGGAGACCTGAGCTTGGGCTGAGCGCCCCGGGCCGCTATGATCCGGACCGGCTTGCCAGGGATCAAAGGAGTTCGGTCCTACTCTGGCCTAGACTCTCTATATCGGATCTTTCAGACAAGGACACGCCGTGGACGCCACTGCCCACTTCATCCCGCTGGACCCCACGTCCCTCTTCATCACCCTCGGCATCATCGTCTTCGGCATGTTCATGCTGGGCATCGGCTTCACCATCCGCCAGCGTCCGGTGGGGGTGTTCCTGATGTGGGTCGGCACGCTGAGCATGCTGTCGATCATCGCCTACCGCATCTATATCGCGACGTCGGTCTAACCGTCTCCCTCGCCTGGAAGCGATCGCGGACGGAGTCCGCTCCCACGCAGGCCTGAAACACCGGTGGGAGCGGAATCCGTCCGCGATTGGCCTCCGACAACGCTGAATTTCGCCTATTTCTCCATTGCCCGCGCATACCCCCTGGGCGAGAAACGCAACGTCACGCCCAGCATCAGCACCACCGACACCGCCAGCAGGACCCAGGAAGCCTGGAAGCTGCCGGTGCTGTCGCGCAGGGCGCCGGTGACGTAGGGCACGATGCCGGTGACGATGAAGCCGATTCCCTGCACGAAGGCCGCCAGGCGCCCGGCTGCGCCGGCGTCGGCGAGGTGGTCCAGGGTCAGCGTCAGGCTCAGGGCGAAGCAGGCGCCCAGACCGTAGCCGATCATCGCCACCCAGATGCCCGGCAGGTGCAGCGGCGCGCAGATCAGCCCGACAAAGCCGGCGAGCTGGATCAGCAGGCACAGGCACAGCCAGCCACGGCGATCCAGCGAACGGCGGATCAGCAGCGGGATGGTCAGCGCGGCGATCACCTGGAAGATGGTCATCAGGCCGATCAGCTGGCCGCTGGCCTGGGCCGTCCAGCCGAGCTGACGGTAATACACCGGCAGCCACGCCACCATGCTGGTGTAGCCGCCATTGATCAGGCCGAAGTACAGGGCCAGCAGCCAGGCGCGGCGGCTGCCGAAATAGTGCTGCACCTTCTGCCTGGGCGGCACGGCCACGGGCGTCTCGCGCGGGCGGGCGACGGACCACAGCAGCAGTCCGACGACGGCCAGCAGCAGCCAGGCGCCAAGGCCGTCCTGCCAGCGGTGGAAGTGCTCCGACACCACCGGCGCCAGCACGGCCGCGCTACCGCCGCCGGCCATCAGCGATGCCGAGTACAGGCCCATGGCGGAAGGCACCTTGTGCGGGAACCAGCGCTTGATCACGCCCGGCACGAACGCCTGGATCACCGCCACGCCGCAGCCCGCCAGCACCGCGCTGGCGATCAGGGCGAAGCCGCTGTCCAGCAGCAGCCGCCAGAAGCAGGCCGCGCCGATGGCCAGCAGGCCGAGCACCATGCCCCGGCTTTCACCCAGGCGCGGGCCGACCCACGGCAGGCCCAGGGCGAACAGGCCCATGCACAGCACGGGCAGCACGGTCAGCATCGACAGGCCCTGGAAGCCCAGGCCGGTGGCATCGTGGATATCGGCCAGCAGCGGGCCGATGGAGGTGAGGATCGGTCGCAGGTTGATGCCCAGCGCGACTATCACCAGCAGGCCGATCCAGCCGGCGTGGCTGCTCTGCTCCGCCGCTTCGCCCGGCGCCGGCAGGGTCATGCCGCGGCTCACGAGCGCTGCTCCTGCCAATGGTTGTAAAGACCCTCTTCACCGCTGGGACGCAGGACACGCAGCGGAACCGACTGCCACTGCGGCGGCTGGGTCATCTGCTGGTACACGGCGGCAGTCGACAGCCCGAACGGCTCGCCCTCGTCGTTGGAATAGGCGAAGTACGCGCCCTCCACGCCGCACAGGTGCATGGCAGCCAGGCACATGGGGCATGGGTGTCCGCTGGCGTAGATCACGCAGCCGTCCAACCGCGACATGCCCAGTACCGCCGAGGCACGGCGGATCGCCAGCAGCTCGGCGTGGGCGGTGGGGTCGAAATCCACGTGGATGGCGTTGGCGGCTCGGGCGATCACCCGGCCGTCCTTGACCAGCACGGCGCCGAACGGGCGGCCGCCGGCCTCGATGTTGTCGCGGGCCAGTTGCAGGGCCTCGCGCATGAAGACTTCGTGTGACATGGCAGTTTCCAGCGAATCGGTTCGATCAATGCGCGCCGGCAACTTCCAGCATCCTGGCGATGGTGGTCTGGTTGCGCTGGCGGGCGTGTTGCAGCGGCGTGACGCCGTCGTTGTCGGCCAGGTTCAGATTCGCCCCGGCTTCTATGAGTTGTTTCACGATGGCCTGGTGACGCGGGCCGCCGTCGCTGAGCAGGATGGCTTCGAGCAACCCGGTCCAGCCCAGCTTGTTGACGTGGTCGGGATCGACGCCGGCCTTGAGCAGGGTCGCTACCACTTCCACATGGCCGCGCTCGCAGGCCGGGATCAGCGCCGTGCCGCCATAGCGGTTGGTGCTGCGCAGGTCGGCGCCGTGGGCCAGGGTCAGCTGGAGGATATCCAGGCGCCCCGCCGCACCAGCCAGCAGGTAGGCGCTGTCGTGGATGCGGTTCTGCCGGTTGACGTCGGCGCCAGCGGCAATCAGCCGCCGCGCGACTTCCACATGGTTGCGGGCGGTGGCCAGCAGCAGCGGCGTGTTGCCCTGCCCGTCGGCCACATCCACCGGCACGCCGCGCTTGAGCAGCGCCGCGACCTCGGCTTCGTCACCTGCGCTGGCGGCACCCAGCAGGGCTTGCGCGGCGGCACGGCTGTGCACGTCTTCGGTCTGGACAGTCGGCATATCCATGGGCGCTCCTCCGTGATGGCTGTCGTGCCTCGAATCACTCTCTATCAATGAGCCGATGCAGTATGACGGAGCGATGTTCTATGCTGAAATTAAATAGAAACATGACTTTCAGTGGTAATCATGATGCTTGACCCCAACCTGCTGCGCAGCTTCGTGATGGTGGTGGACGCCGGCAACTTCACCCGCGCCGCCGAACTGCTGCACCTCACCCAGTCCACCGTCAGCCAGCAGATCCTGCGGCTGGAACAGAGCCTGGACTGCCGGCTGCTGGACCGCAGCCAGCGCCAGGTGCTGCCCACCGAACAGGGCGAACGGCTGCTGGGCTACGCGCGGCGCATCCTTGAACTGGGCTCGCAAGCGCGCGAGGCGCTGAGCAGCGAGCACAGCGAGGGCGTGCTGCGCCTGGGGATGCCGGAGGACTTCGCCGGCGAACGGATGATGCCGCTGCTGGCAGCCTTCAGCACGGAACGCCCGAGGCTGCGCCTGGAAGTCTCCAGCGGCCTCAGCCAGGAACTGCTGCGCCAGTACCGCAGCGGCGAACTGGACCTGGCGCTGGTCAAGCAATGGGGCGCGGACAGCGATTGCCTCGCCCACTGGCCCGAACCCCTGGCCTGGCAGGACAGCGCCGCCACCCCCGCCGCCGCCCGTGATCCGCTGCCATTGGTGGTGTTTCCGCTGGGTGCGCTGTATCGCCAGGAGATGATCCACGCCCTGGAAGCCAGCGGTCGGCGCTGGCGCATCAGCTACAGCAGCGCGAGCCTGGCGAGTCTTTCAGCGGCGGTGGCAGCCGGCATGGGCGTCAGCCTGCTCCCCCTGCGCGGCCGCCACGAAGGCCACCGCGTGCTGAGCGCCGAGGAAGGTTTCGCCCCCATCGAGGGACTGGAACTGGCGCTATATGCGCGCCCGGAACTGGGCAGCGCCGGGCGCAGCCTGTGCGAGCAACTGCGCGAACTGTGCGCGCAGCTCGCAGCGATTGCGCCGGAAGACTGAAGGGCTCAGGCCGGTGTACCGAGACGCTCGAGGAACTGCTCGGCCGGCACCGGCTTGCCGAGCAGGAAGCCCTGCAGCGAATCGCAGCCCAGCCGGGTGAGAAAGTTCTGCTGGCCGGAGGTTTCCACCCCTTCGGCGACGATGCGCAGATCCAGCGCCTGGCCCAGGGCGACGATGGCCGAGACGATGGCGGCGTCGTCGCTGTCCTGCTCCAGGTCGCGGACGAAGCCACGGTCGATCTTCAGTTCATTGGCCGGCAGGCGCTTGAGGTACAGCAGGCTGGAGTAGCCGGTGCCGAAGTCGTCGATGGACAGGTCCACGCCCATGTCCGACAGCTTGCCAAGGATTTCCAGGCTGGAGTCGGCATCGCGCATGGCCGTGGTCTCGGTGATTTCCAGGGTCAGGCAGCGCGCCGGCAACTGGTGGCGCTGCAGCGCGTCGGCCACCGACTGCACCAGGGCGGCATGGCAGAACTGCAGCGCCGACAGGTTCACTGCCACCCGCCAGCTTTCATGGCCCTGCAGGTACCACTCGCGCATCTGCCGGCAGGCCTCGTCGAGCACCCAGTCGCCGATGGGGATGATCAGCCCGGTGCGCTCGGCCAGGGCGATGAAGGTATCGGGCATCAGCAGGCCGCGCTGCGGATGCTGCCAGCGCAGCAGCGCCTCGGCGCCGATGGGCTCGCCGCTGGCGGCGAACTTGGGCTGGTAATGCAGGGTGAATTCGTGTCGATCCAGGGCCGCGCGCAGATCGTGCAGCAGCTGCAGGTGGTTGCGCGCGTTGGTGTTCATCGACTGCTCGAAGAAGCTGTAGCCGTTCTTGCCGTTGCCCTTGGCGTGGTACATCGCCGCGTCAGCGTTGCGCAGCAATTCGTGCTGGCTGGCGCCGTCGCCGGGATAGACCACGATGCCGATGCTGGCGGCGATGCGCAGCTCCTGCCCGGCGACCTGGAACGGCTGGGCCAGCAGGCTGATCTGCTGCCCGGCGACGGTCACCGCGTCCTCGGCTTCGGCCAGTTCGGCGAGCACCACGAACTCGTCGCCGCCAATGCGCGCCACGGTGTCTTCGCTGCGCAGGCTGTCGCGCAGGCGCTGGGCGACGGCCATGAGCAGCAGGTCGCCGACATGGTGGCCGAAGGCGTCGTTGACCGGTTTGAAGCCATCGAGGTCGAGGAACATCAGCGCGAAATGCCCGCCGCCACGCTGCACCTTGCCGATCATCTGCTCGATGCGGTCTTCCAGCAGGATGCGGTTGGGCAGGCGCGTGAGGTTGTCGTGCAGGGCGAGCTGGGTCAGTTCCTGGTTGGCCTGGGCCAGCGACGAGGTGAGCTGCGCCGTGCGCGACTCCAGGCGTGCATCCAGCACCGAGGTGAGCAGCGCGATGCCGATCACCGCCAGGGTGACGATGATGATCAGCAGCGCCAGCCAGTCGCTGTCCAGCCCGCTGGGGGACGCGCCGCAGAAGCTGCCCTCGGGGAAGCGCGCGGCCGCCATGCCCGTGTAGTGCATGCCGACTATGGCCACGCCCATGACCAGCGCCGCGCCAGCACGGGCCAGGCGTACGTAGGGCGTGTTCTGCCGCAACTTGAAGGCGATCCACAGGGCCGCGCCGGAAGCCGCTACGGCGATCAGCAGGGACAGGCCGAACAGCGTCGGGTCGTAGTCGATACCCGGCTGCATCAGCATCGCGTACATGCCCAGGTAGTGCATGCAACTGATCCCGGCGCCCATGGCCAGCGCGCCGCAGATCAGTTGCCAGAGCGGCAGCCGGTCCTGGCTGACCAGCGCCAGGGCGAAGCCCGAGCTGAGCACGGCGAGGGCGAGCGACAGCAGCGTCAGGGTGAGGTCGTAGCCCAGCGGGATGGGCAGGCTGAAGGCGAGCATGCCGATGAAGTGCATCGACCACACGCCGATGCCCATGGCCACCCCGCCACCGCCGATCCACAGCAGCACCGGCCAGCCGCGGGTGGTCGCGATGCGCCCGGCAAGATCCAGTGCCGTGTAGGACGCCAGCATGGCGACGCACAGCGAAATCAGGACGAGGGCGGGATCGTAACTACCGGCAAGCATGGGGGCTCTCTGATGCGCTCAGGCGCTGAAGGGCTCGCGCGATCCCTGCGCGCAAAAGTCCGGGATTCTATCGAAATCCCCTGCCCCGCAACTACTGGCCAGTGGCCCTGTTCGTCGCCAACTGCGCACCATCGTCCTGTTTCAGGCAGTCCCGGGCCATCCCCGCACAGCCCCGCGCCCAGCGGAAATCCCGCTCGCGCTTGCCCTGCGGGTCGTAATAGGCCAGTTGCAGGCCTTGCGCGGAGAAGGCCAGGCGCGCGAAGCCGTGCTGCTCGACGGCGAACAGCGTGCCATCGGCCGGCTCGGCCGGCCGGAGCCCGTCGAGGGTCTGGCCGCCGCCACCGGACACCAGCCAGGCCGGCTCGCCGGGGCGAACCAGCACCTCCTGGTTGTGCTCGTGGCCGGACAGGTAGAGGTCCACGCCACTGCGCTGCATCGCCGGCAGCAGTTGCTGCAGCAATGCATCGTCATCGCCGTGCTTGCCACCGCTGCTGCGCATCGCATGGTGCGCCACCACCATCTTCCACAACGGCGCAGGGCCCGGCCGGGAGAACGCTCGCTGCAGGAAGTCAGCCTGGCGCTGGCGGCCGCCGGCATCTTCATTGGTGTCCAGGAAGGCCACGCGCAACAGCGGGCGCCCGTCCAGCTCACCGAAGTCGCGGGTATAGAAAGGCGCCGGCATCTGCCAACGACCGGAGCCTGCGCGCTGGCGGGCGTAGTCCAGCTCGACGGCGGCGGAATCCGGGTAGTCGTGATTGCCCAGCACCGCATAGAACGGCACGCGGCTGAGCCAGCGCCCGTGGTAGACGCGTTCGAACTTGAGCTGCCAGGCCGGGTCGTCGATGCCGCTCAGGGTCTTGCCGTAGAAGTTGTCGCCCAGCAGCAGGACCATGTTCACCCCGCCTTCGTTCTCGGCGACACGCTCCATGCCCTCGGCCACGCGCCATTGCTGCAGGTCGCCGCTGCCCTGGTCGCCCAGCGCCAGCAGGGTGACCTGCGCGGGGTCCTGGCCCGGCAAGGGCGTGTAGGGCGGCGGCGGAACCAGCACCATGAAACCAGCCAGGCAGCCGGCCACCAGGATCAGCACGAGCAGCGCCAGCAGCAGGTAGCGGCGGCGCGGGAAGGCAGGACGAGACGCAGGCAGGCGGGCGGACATGGCAACCCTCAGGGGAATACCGGGCGAGGGATGCAGTGAAGCATCGCAAAGGTTAATTCCGCGTTAACGAAATGTCGCCTATACATGCAGGCAACAAGCCCCGCCCCGGATCCGCCATGCCCCAGCCACGCCGCCACTATCTCCTCCTGCTCGTGCTGGGCGGCCTGCTGTTCTTCTGCGCGCTGGGCAATCACCAGTTGCAGGGTTCCACCGAGCCCAGGGTGGCGGGCATAGCGATGGAAATGCACCTGGATGGCGACTGGGTGACGCCGCGCCTGAACGGCGTGCCATTCCTGGAGAAACCGCCACTGAGCCTGTGGCTGGACGTCGTCGCCCTCCGCCTGTTCGGCCCCACCACCTTTGCCGTCAGGCTGGCCTCGGCGTTCGCCGGGTTGTTCAGCGTGCTGCTGCTCTACGGCGCGCTCCGGCGCATCAGCCGGCCGGCGACGCTGGCGCTGCTCGCCGCCCTCATGCTGATGACCCTGGCAAGCTTCTGGGCCAATGCCCGCCAGGTGGGCGAAGACGCCCTGCTGACCCTGGGCGTAAGCCTGGCACTGCTGTCCTTCCTGCAGGCCTGGATCAAGCCGCCGGGACGCACGCAGGATTGGCTGGCGTTCGCCGTGGGGATCGCCATTTCCACCCTGAGCAAGGGCGTGCTGGGGCTGGCGCTGCCGGGAGTAGTGATCGGCGCCTGCCTGCTGTGGGACAGCCTGGCGCGGCGCCGGCTGGAAGTCTCCGCCTGGCTGCGACCGCTGCTGTGGACGCTGCCGGGCCTGGTGCCGTTGCTGATCTGGCTGCTGTGTCTCTACCGCGATGGCGGCAGCCCGGCCCTGCAGGAAATCCTCTGGACCAACAGCGTCGGGCGCTTCAGCGGCTCATTCAGCGATGCCGGACACTTCGAGCCCTTCTACTACTACCTGCTGCGCCTGCCCCAGGCCTTCCTGCCCTGGAACATCCTGCTTTACCTCGGCCTCTGGCACTGGCGTAAACGCCTGGCGCAAGACCGCTACCTGCTGTTCTTCGTCCTGTGGCTGGCGGCGCAGTTCGCCCTGCTCACCCTCGCCTCCAGCAAGCGCATGGTCTACCTGATGGCGCTGGCCCCGGCAGCCGCGGTGATCGCCGCCGAATACGCGCACGTCCTGCTGTCGCGCTGGCATGCCCGGGCCCCGCAAGGGATGCGCCGCGCCGCGCTGTCCCTGGCATTGCTGGTGCCCGCCTGCTACCTGGGTTACGCGATCTGGGTCGAGCCCCGCGCCGACCGGCAGGAATCCTTCCTGCCGCTGACCGAGCGGATCCGCCAGCACCAGATGGCCGGGCGCCAGGTGGCGCTGTTCCAGCCCAGCGAGCGCCTCGCCGGCGCCAGTGTGTTCTACAGCCGCAGCCTGCTGCCGGCGTTGCAGACCCGCGAGGAGCTGGCGAACTTCCTCGGCCAGCCGGACGAGCACATTGCCCTGCTGGAAAGCGAGACGGTGCCGCAGGCGCCGCTGAGCGTGCTGCAGCATTTCCGTGTGGGCGAGCGCGACTACTACTTCGTCGGCCAGCAATATCCGGGAGATTGACCCAGGGCCGCACGCGCCGGCCGGGAGCGGCTAACCTTGCTGCATCGCCACCGCCCGCACAGGAGCCGCTTCCCTTGGCGAAGCAACCCTCGATCCTCACCCTGCCGTTCCGCCGCCTGGCCAACCCCTACACCCGCTACCGCTACGCCGCCTGGATTCACTGCGTGCGCGTCGGCCTCGCGCTGCTCGCCTCGATGTTGCTGACCAGCGCGCTGAAACTGCCCCACGGTCTCTGGGCCTCGGTGACGGTACTGGTGGTGATGGGCGGGCTGGTGCACCAGGGGACGATTCGCGGCAAGTCCTACGAGCGGGTGATGGGCACCCTGGTCGGCGCAGTGCTGGGCCTGGGGGTGATCGCGATCTACGACCAGACGCGCTCGCTCACCCTCACCTACCTGGCCATGTCGGTGCTGGGCGCGGCCTCGGCCTTCTTTGCGATTCGCCGCCCGGGCTACGTCGCGCTGCTGGCGGGGATCACGATGTGCATCGTCGCCGGCCCCGGCGAGACGGGCTTTACCGAAGGGCTGTGGCGGTCGGCCAACGTGCTGATCGGCGTCGCGGTGGCCCTGCTGTTCTCGCAGATCTACCCGCTGCGGGCGGTCTACGTCTGGCGCTACCTGCTCTCGGACAACCTGCGGGCCTGCGCGCGGATGTATGGGCAGCTGTCGTCCAACCATGACTTCACCCCGGAACACTTCGCCCGCCAGCTGGAAGAACTCGACCATCGCCTGGTAGCGTCCCGTGCGCATCTGGGGCCGGTATCGAGGGAAACGGCGATGCCCTTGCGCGAGCTGGAAATCCTCCAGCGCATTCACCGCGCCATCATGGGCACCCTGGAATCGCTGATCGCCTCGCGGCAATTCGCGGCCCAGGCCGGGGAGATAGAGCCGGTGCCGGCCAGCCTCGACACGCACCGGCAGATCATCGGGCGCCTGTTGCTGCAGTCGGCACACGCCCTGAAGTTCAGCCGCACCAGCAAGCTGGTGCAGGCCTGCCAGGGCCTGGAGAATCTGCCGGCGCGACCGCACAACCTGACCGACTCGTTCGAGAAGCAAGGCTTCTACTGGCTGACCCTGCGCCTTTATGAACAGGTAGAGATGCTCTCGGAAAAACTCGCCAGCACCTCCGGACACTGGAACATCCAGAGCCGCGACCGGGCCTGAACCCGGCCGCGCTGCGGTGCTCAGGAGCCCATCAGGCGCCGAAGCCGCCGTCGATGGTCAGGCTGGCGCCGGTGATGTAGCCCGCTTCCGGACCCGCCAGGTAGGCAACGAAGGCCGCGATTTCTTCTGCACGGCCATAACGGCCGACCGCCATCAGGTCCATCAGGGACGCGGCGAAGTCGCTGTCGGCCGGGTTCATGTCGGTGTCCACCGGGCCGGGCTGCACATTGTTCACGGTAATGCCACGCGGGCCGAGGTCACGGGCCAGGCCCTTGGTCAGGCCGACGATGGCCGACTTGCTCATGGCATAGACGGCGCCGCCGCCAAAGGGCATGCGGTCGGCGTTGGTGCTGCCGATGGTGATGATGCGCCCGCCCTGCCCCATGTGCCGCGCGGCGGCCTGGGTGGCGACGAAGACGCTGCGCACGTTCACCGCCAGGGTGCGGTCGAGGTCTTCCAGGCTGAACGCTTCGACCGGGGCGATGGCCAGCACGCCGGCGTTGTTCACCAGGATGTCGATGCCGCCCAGGCGCTGGGCCGCGGTATCGATGGCCTGTTGCACGGAAGCTGCATCGCCGCTGTCGGCTTTCAGTGCCAGGGCGCGGCCGCCGGCGGCTTCGATGCTGGCGGCGAGGTCTTCGGCCTTCTGTGCCGAGCTGACGTAGGTGAAGGCCACGGCGGCGCCTTCACGGGCCAGGCGCTGCACGATGGCGGCGCCGATGCCGCGGGAGCCGCCCTGTACGAAAGCGACTTTGCCGGCGAGGGTTAGAGTGGTGGTCATTTCGTGTCTCCAGGAATCTAGTGGGGGAGTAAGTAAGTTCGACGGGGCCAGTTTCGCGCTCGCACTCCTGACCCGGTAGCCAGTAATCGCTATATTCAGTCGATACCAAACGTCCGGAATACCACCCATGGAAAGCCTGATCAGTATCGAATGCTTCGTCCGCAGCGCCGAGGCCGGCAGCTTCGCCGCCGCCGCGCGCCGCCTGGGCCTGACCCCGGCGGCGGTGAGCAAGAACGTGGCGCGGCTGGAGAACAACCTGGGCGTGCGGCTGTTCCAGCGTAGTACCCGCAGCCTGGCCCTGACCGAATCCGGCGAGCGATTTCTCGACGAAGCCGGCGGTGGCCTGGCCAGCCTGCAGAGCGCCATCGCCAACCTGGCCAGCGCCGACGGCCAGCCCAGCGGCATGTTGAAGGTGAGCATGGGGCTGGTGTTCGGCCGCGACTACATCCTGCCGCTGCTGGGAGAATTCCTCGGGCGCTACCCGGCGATCCGCCCGGACTGGCACTTCGACAACCGCCAGGTCGACCTCATCGCCGAAGGCTTCGACGCGGCCATCGGCGGCGGCTTCGAGCTGCCGCCCGGCGTGGTGGCGCGCAAGCTGAGCCCGGCGCACCTGGTACTGCTGGCGTCGCCGGCCTACCTCGACGGCCGTCCGGCGATCCGCTATCCGTCGGACCTGCCCAGCCACGACGGCATCCGCATCCGTTCGCCGCAGACCGGCCGTGTGCGGCCCTGGCCACTGACCAACCGCCAGCAGGCCCAGGCGCCGATCGCACTGAAGGAACGAATGACCTTCAGCGACCCGGAAGCCGCCTGCGTCGCCGCACTGATGGGCCTGGGCGTGACCCTGGTGAGCATGCAGCACGCCGTGCCCTACCTCGACAGCGGGCGGCTGGTGCGCGTGTTGCCGGAGTGGTACGTGGACGCCGGCAATACCGCGCTCTACTACACCGCGCAGAAATTGCTGCCGGCCAAGACGCGGGTATTCGTCGATTACGTCATCGAGCACTTTCGCAGCCAGGGCCTGGAGCGCAGGTTCAGTGCGACCTGACCAGCGACACGGCGAATCGGGCTTTTCCTGACTAGCGTCAGAAATGAAATGAATTCGCGGGGTAAACGCTTGTCGATTGTTAGCAAGCTAACGTAATTTCGAATTACTTCGATTCGGCATTCGAGATGCAAGGAGAACCTGCATGAAAAAGTACGCTCTGCTTCTGGCCATGGTGTTTTCCGTACCGGCTTTCGCTGACAGCGCGCTGTGCGACGGCAACCTGCAGCAGATCAACGACTTCCTCAAGACCGCCAGCAAGAACGCGACCGGCGTGAAGGTCAATGCGGTCCACGAGTACGTCGCCAAGGCCGAGGCGGCGAAGAAGGCCGGCAACTACGAGGAGTGCGTCAACCAGTCGAGCCAGGCGCTTCGCGTGATCAAGAAGCCCGCCAACCGGTGATCCGTACTGGAAACGAAAAAGCCCCGCCTGAGCGGGGCTTTTTCATGGGCGCAGGCTGGTGAAGGACTCAGCCGCAGGAGACCTGCTTCACCACCTGGTTGTCATCGACATCGATGTTCAGGCGCTGCGAGTTGTACTCCATGGTCACCGGCTGGTGCGGGGTGAGCACGCGGGCGACGCTGGCGCCGGCGTCACGGCGGGCTTCCTCGGTCAGGGTCGGGGTGACGACCTTGCCGACGATCGACTGCACCGCCTTGGCGTTGCAGGTGCCGGTCATGGCCGGCGCGTCGCCCGCAGCCGGCTGGGCGGCATCGGACGAGGAATCCCTGGAGCTGCAACCGGCAAGCGCGGCGACAGCGAGAAGCGACATGAGCGTCACTCGGTTGAAGGGCATGGAAGGTCTCCCTGGTTCTTCATGGAAAAAACGCGAAAGGCGCCACCTTACCAGCCCGAGGGCTGCGGCAGCGCGCTGGATGTATTGCAGGCTGATACATGCAATGCCCGTCGCAGAGCCGTACGGCGCCATTTACACAACCTTTACACCGGCGGCGTTACGATTCTTTCGAGGCCGATGTCTCATAGATACCGGGATCCTCGCCGGGTTCCTCAGGAGGTGCATCATGCTTCACCGTCTCCCCCAGATCGCCCTGCTCTGCGCTGGCCTCGCCCTCGCTGGTCAGGCTGCGGCCAACAGCAACACTGATGCCGCCGCCATCGGCGCCGTGGTCGGTGCCGTTGTCGGGGGTGCAGTGGTTGCCGGCTCGCAACCCGCGCCAGCGCCCTATTACGCTCCGCCGCCCCCGGTCGCCTATTACCCGCCGCAACCGGTGTACTACCAGCCGGCGCCGGTCTACCAGCCCGTGTATCAACCGGTGTACCAGCCGGTCTACCGCCCGGTGGTGGTGGTGCCGGGCCCGCGTTACTACGGCCCGCCCCGCTACTACGGTCCGCCGCGCTATTACGGGCCAGGCTACTACGGCCCGCCGGGGCACTACCGCCACTGGTAGTCGCTATTGCAGACAAAAGACCCCGCCTCCTGGCGGGGTCTTTCATTCAGGTCGGCAGGCGAATGCTGCCGGCCAGTTCCTCGAACAACGTCACTACCGCCCGCAAGGCCCGGCAGTCCGGCCGGGTCAGCAGCCAGAGATGGATACTGCAGCCAGGCAGCTCGGGCTCCAGCACCTGCAAGCCGTCGTCCGGGCGCAGCAGGAACGCCGGCAGCGCCGCCAACCCCAGGCCCGCGCGGCACAGGTCCAGCACCGACAGCATGCTGTTGCAACGGTAGGCCGGCAGCACCGAGGGGTAAGCCTGGCGACGCCAGGCGACGCTGGAGTGATCGGGTAGAAAGTCATCCGGGGCGATCCAGCTCATGTCCTGCCAGGGGCGTTCGCCCTGCTCGGCCAGATAATCGCGATGGGCACAGAGGACGTAGTGCACCTCGCCCAGCTTGCGTCCCACCAGATGCTCCGGCGGCGCATTGGTCAGGCGCAGGGCGATGTCGGCATCGCGACGACTGAGGTTGGCGAAGGCGTTGGAAGTGGTCAGTTCCAGGTTAAGCGCCGGGTAGCGCTTCATGAAGCGCGCCAGGGCCGGCAGGAGCAGCCCCTGCAACACGGTATCGGAACAGGTCAGGCGCACGGTGCCGCTGAGCACGTCGTGCCCCTGCTCCAGCCCCAGGCGCGCCGCTTCCAGCGCCTGCTCGGCCAGTTCCGCCTGGGTCGCCAGTTGCTGTGCGGTGGCCGTGGCCAGGTAGCCGTTGCGGCCCTTCTCGAACAGCGCGGTGCCCAGCGCCTTTTCCAGCCGCCGCACGGCACGGAACACAGTGGAAACGTCTACCTCGAGCAATTCCGAGGCACGGGCAAGGCTGCCCCCGCGCACCAGCGCCAGGACCAGGGCGAGATCGGCGTATTCCAGACGGTATTGCATCGACGCACTCCAAGGTTGCGCAACCGCCCATTTTCGATTGCGCCTGCGCAACTATAAATTGCCTCCCATGGGCCCGCCAATGGGCCACGACGCCAGGGGGAACAACGGATGGGAAAACGTCGTAAAACGCTGCGCATCGGCCTGATCGGCGACCGCGACAGCCGCGTCACCGCCCACTGGGCGATACCCCTGGCGCTGCAGCAATCGCTGCTGCCGCATTCGGGCACCCTGCGCGTGGACTGGCTGGATACCCCACGCCTCGCCAACGGCCTGGAACTGGAAGCGTACTCGGGCTTCTGGTGCATCCCCGGCAGTCCCTACCTGAACACCGAAGGTGCCTTGCGCGCGATCCGCTTTGCCCGCGAACGCGAGGTGCCCTTCCTCGGCACCTGCGGCGGCTTCCAGCACGCCCTGCTGGAGCGTGCCCGCAACGTACTGGGCTGGAGCGACGCGGCCCATGGGGAACTGGAACCGGAGGCGACGCAACAGGTGGTCCATGCGTTGCCCTGCTCCCTGCTGGAAGTCAGCGAGACCATTCGCCTCACACCCGGTTCGCACCTGGCAGCCCTCTATGGGCTGCCAGAGATTCGTGAAGGTTACCGCTGCAGCTACGGCGTGAACCCCGAGTTCCAGGACGCCCTGTTCGGCGGCTCGCTGCGCGCCTGCGCCCACGGCGAGGACGACAGCATCCGCGCGCTGGAAGCCGCCGACCATCCGTTCTTCGTCGCCACCCTGTTCCAACCCGAGCGCAAGGCCCTGGCCGGCATCGCCGTACCGCTGGCCGAGGCGCTCCTGTCCGCCGCGTTCCGCCATCAATCCAGCCGAGTCGGGAGTCCCGCATGATCGCCAGCACACCGCAACCGCCGTACTACGCCGTGACCTTCACCTCCTACCGTACCGAGCTGGACGAAGGCTACGGCGCCACCGCCGAGCGCATGCTCGAACTGGCGGCGCAGCAGGATGGCTTCCTGGGCGTCGAGTCTGCCCGGGGTGCCGATGGCCTGGGCATCACCGTGTCCTACTGGCGCGACGAGGCCGCCATCCGCACCTGGAAGCAGCAGAGTGAGCACCGCATGGCCCAGCAGGCCGGCCGCCACGACTGGTACAGCGCCTTCCGCGTGCGCATCAGCCGGGTCGAGCGAGAGTACGGTTTCGAACGCTGAGCGACCCGTTCTGGCCCAGACACGACATGCCGGGTTCGATGCCCGGCACACATCGTCTAGGCTGGTCCCCATTGAGCAAAGGGGGACCGACGCATGCACCGACAAGCCAGTGAACTGCAGGCCGCCTACCTGGGCGAAGTCCGCGGCGAGAACTTCTTTCTCGGCCTGGCCGAGCAACTGCCGGAGGGGGCGTCCTCGATGCTCCTGCTGGCGCGACTGGAGCGCCAGACCGGCCTGCGCATGGCGCGCCTGCTGCAGCGCCACGGCCTGCCGCTGGGCGATACCGCGCACGCCGCCGCCCAGGGCCGGCAACGCGCCGCCGACTGGCTCGGGCTCGACTGGTCGCAGACCCTGGAAAAACTCGAAGTGCTGGTGGAACCCTACGTCCAGCGCTACGACAGCCTGGCCATCGAGGGCGACGACGATGACCGCGATATCCTCGATGAGCTCGCCCAGCACGAACATGCCCTGCTGGAGTTCACCCGCCTCGCCCGCGAGGGCCAGATAAGCGCGGCCAAGGCCACCATCACCCGCCTGCTGGCCGTGCCGGCCTGAGCCCGACAAGGAGCATGTCCATGGCCCTATCGCCCTTCCACCTGGCCATCCCCGTCTACGACCTGGCGCTGGCGCGGCGCTTCTATGGCGAGGTGCTGGGCCTCGGCGAAGGCCGCAGCAGCGCGCAGTGGGTGGATTTCGACTTCTTCGGTCACCAACTGGTGATCCACCTGCACCCGCGGACAGCCAGCCAGGCAGCCGCGCACACCAATGCCGTGGACGGCCACGATGTGCCGGTGCCGCACTTCGGCGTAGTGCTGGACTGGGGGGACTGGGAACGCCTGGCGCAACGCCTGCGCGAGCACGGCACGCAGTTCGTCATCGAACCCCACGTGCGCTTCCAGGGGCAGGTGGGCGAGCAGGCGACGTTCTTCTTCTTCGACCCTTGCGGCAATGCCCTGGAGTTCAAGTCGTTCAAGGATATCGGACAGCTGTTCGCCTCTTGACCGCCGGTCAGGCATGGAAATCGCCTTCATGCCACATGGAAATTTCCTACATAACACCTGATAGCCAGTTCCTAGGATAGCGCCCGTCTCCAACGCCCACCCTGAGGTGACTCGACGTGCGCTCCACCCGCTGGCTTCCGTTTTACCTGTTCTGCACCCTGGGTGCGTCCATCGCCCTGGCAGATGAGTACGACGCACCGGACTGGCGGCGCTACGACAGCGCCGCGATCGACCGGAGCTTCTCGCCCGCTGGCCACGCCTCGCGCGGCGACGAGCAGCGCGGCGTGGCCCATCGCATGCAGCACAGCGGGGCATTCTCGCCGCTACACCCACGAAGCGCCGCGGTCCTGACCTCCCGTTCGTACGACAACGGCAGCCGGCAATTCAGCCCGGTGGACACCTCGCGCATCGTCGAGCGCGCCCACGAGCTGATCGGCACGCCCTACCGCTGGGGCGGAGAAAGCGAGGAACACGGCTTCGACTGCAGCGGCCTGCTCGTCTATCTCTACCGCAGCATCGCCAACCGCAAGCTGCCGCGCACCACCCATTCGATGATTGCCCAGCGCCAGAACGAAGTCAGCCGCGACGAACTGCAACCCGGCGACGCAGTGTTCTTCAACCACAACGGCGGCGGCAGCGCCAGCCACGTGGGCCTGTACATCGGCGACGACCGCTTCATCCACGCGCCGCGAACCGGCGAGACCATCCGCATCGACTCGCTGGACAACAGCTACTGGAACCGTAGCTACACCACGGCTCGCCGTTTCAGTGGCTGATACGACAGGCCACCGAGCGCAGGTCACCTCGGCGCCATCAATCAGAAAAGCCTTACCCGCATTTACAGTATTCCCACGTTAACTCTTCCCCGGAGATTTCTAAGATGGCGCCCCGTTTTAGTCGTTAGTCACACGATGTAGCCCACATGCGCCCCCTGATTCTCCTGAGTACAGCGTTGCTGCTCATTCTTTCCGTTCCGCAGGCCGCCGCCCGCGAGAGCAAAAGCATGCCGCCGCACAAGACCACCGCGACACTCGCGCGCGCCGCACAGGGCAAACCGCTCAACCGCAACATCGTCCACCTGCACACGGCAGCGAAGCGTCCGTTGCAGTCCGGCGTGCACAAGAGCCGGTTGAGCAGCAGTTCGCGAGTGGTCGCCCGCGCCCGTCAGTTGGTCGGCGTCCCCTACCGCTTCGGCGGTACCACGGTGGCCAGCGGTTTCGACTGCAGCGGCCTGCTGGTTTATCTGTTCCGCACGGAAGCGGGAATGAAGGTGCCGCGCACCACCGGCGAAATGATCGAGAACGGCGGCAGGCGCGTCGATCGTCACGACCTGCGCCCCGGCGATGCAGTGTTCTTCAATCGCAACGGTCGCGGCAGTGTCAGCCACGTCGGGCTGTACATCGGCAACAACCAGTTCATCCATGCGCCCAGTACCGGCGAAAGCGTTCGCATGGACTCGCTGGCGCAAAGCTACTGGCAGCGCAGCTTCACCACCGCCCGCCGTTTCAACGGCTGAGCCACACCTCATTAAGGGATGCCATGCGCATGTCCAGCGTTCGGGTCGAGATCGTGCGTTATACCGACGAGTGCTTCGCCGGCTGGGCTGAGTGCCGCCTGATCGATGCAGCGGGCCATGCCTGGCGTTTTCTCAAGCCGCGCGCGCGGCTGCGTACCGAGCTGGATGACGACAGCCTTCCGGCGGTCGGCCATATCGACTGCGAAGTCCTGGAACGAGGTGATGGCACGGCGCTGGTGAGCACCGCGCGACCGCGCGGCATCACCTCGCTGGACGGCGAGAGCCGCTTCCGCATCCCTCTGAGCGCACTGAGCGAGGACTGACCCGCCGTCAGTCCCGGGTCGCCTGGCCTTCCTCGGCAATCTTCGCCGCATCCCAGCCGCCGCCCAGCGCAGCTATCAGCTGCACGCTGGCGGTCAGTCGGCTGCCAGTCAGCGTCAGCAACGTCCGCTCGTTGGACAGGGCGCTGGTCTGGGTGGTGACCACGTCGCTGTAGTCGATGGTGCCGGCCTTGTACTGGTTGGTGGTCAGGCGCAGCGCCTCGCGGGCGGAGTCCAGCGCCTCCTGCTGCACGCCGCTCTCCTCTTCCAGCACCTTGAGCTGGACCATGTAGTCCTCGACCTCGCGGAAGCTGTCCAGCACGGTCTGCCGGTAGCTGGCCACCGTCTGGTCGTAGCTCGCCTCGGCCTGCTCGACCTGGGAGGCGATCAGCCCGCCATCGAACAGCGTCATGGCGAACTGCGGGCCGATGGACCAGTAGCGGTTGGGCGTCTCGATCCAGTTCTGGAAGCTGCCGCTGCGGTAGCCGCCGGCGGCGGTGAGGGTCAGGTCGGGGAACCAGGCGGCCTTGGCCACGCCGATCTTGGCGTTGGCGGAGATCACCTGGCGCTCGGCCGAGGCCACGTCCGGACGACGCTGCAACATCTCCGACGGCAGCAGCGCCGGCACCGCCGGCAGGCTCGGCACGCCGTCCACGACGGCCAGGGAGAACTGCGCTGGCGGCACGCCGACCAGCACGGCAATGGCATGTTCCAGCTGCGCACGCTGGTACTTCAGGTCGATGGCCTGGGCCTCGGTGCTTTTCAGCTGAGTGCGCGCCTGGGCGACGTCGGCCTTGGTGACGATGCCGGCGTTGTACTGGTTCTCGGTGAGCTTGAGCGAGCGCTGGTAGGCGGTGACCGTGTCGTTGAGCAGCTTGATCTGTTGGTCCATCACCCGTAGCTGCAGGTAGTTCTGCGTCAGCTGGGATTGCAGCGAAAGGCGCGAATTGGCCAGGTCCGCAGCGCTGGCGTCCATGCTCGCGGTATCGGCTTCCAGCTGGCGACGCAGCTTGCCCCACAGGTCCAGTTCCCAGCTCACGCCGAGGCTCGCCGAATAGCTGTTGCTGATCGAACTGCTGCCACCGCCGCTGGCGACCGTGGAGCCGTCCGGCAGGCGCACGCTGCCGCCACTGCCAGTGCCCTGGCCAGAACGGGTCTTGCCGACGTCGGCACTGATGGTCGGGAAGAACGAGGAGCGCGCGCCCTTGGCCAGTGCCTGGGCCTGGCGGTAGGAAGCGACGGACTGCGCCAGGGTCTGGTTGGCGGCGACCAGGCGGGTCTGCAGGTCGTTCAGCGTGGCATCGCCGTACAGCTCCCACCAGGCGCCATGGTTGAAGCCGTCCTGCGGCTTGGCCAGTTGCCAGCCCTCGCCCTCCTTGAAGCTGGCGGGGACCGTCAGCTCGGGGCGCTGGTAGTCCGGGCCGATGGCGCAACCGGCCAGGGCCACGGCCAGCGCCAGGGGAAGAAGGGAACGGGAACGGATCATACGGGTGTCTCCAGGGCGCCGTCGGTGCGCACGCCGCGCTTCTTGTTGACCCAATGGCGCAGGCGGTCGAGGTAGAGGTAGACGACGGGGGTGGTGTACAGGGTCAGCAACTGGCTGCCGATCAGGCCGCCGACGATGGTCATGCCCAATGGGCGGCGCAGCGCGGCGTCGCCACCGATGCCGAAGATCAGCGGCAGCGCGCCGAGGATGGCGGCCAGGGTGGTCATCATGATCGGCCGGAAACGCTTCATCGCCGCTTCCAGGATCGCGTCCCGCGGCGACAGGCCGAGGTTGCGCTCTGCGTCCAGGGCGAAGTCGATCATCATGATGGCGTTCTTCTTCACGATGCCGATCAGCAGGATCACCCCGATCAGCGCGATCAGCGACAGCTCGGTACGGAACAGCATCAGCGTGAGAAGCGCACCGACGCCCGCCGAAGGCAATGTCGAAAGGATGGTCAGCGGGTGCACGTAGCTCTCGTAGAGGATGCCCAGCACGATGTAGACCGACACCAGCGCCAGCAGGATCAGCCAGGGCATGTCGTTCTGCGTGTCCTGCACCGCACCGGCGTTACCTTCGAAGGTGGCCTGGATTTCCATTGGCAGGTGGATGGGTTCCACCGCCGCCAGGATTGCATCGCGCGCCGGTCCGATCTGCGCGCCCTGGGCCAGGTTGAAGGAGAAAGTGGTGGCGGCGAACTGGCCCTGGTGGTTGACCTCCAGTGGCGCACGGCTCGGCTCGATATGGGTGAAGGCCGAGAGCGGAATGCGCTCGCCTTCGCTGTTGATCACGTAGACCTGGCGCAGCTCCTCGGGGGTTTCCTGGTACGGCTGGGCGACTTCCATCACCACGTGGTACTGGTTCAGCGGGTTGAAGATGGTCGAGACCTGGCGCTGGCCGTAGGAGTTGTTCAGCACCGCGTCCACCTCGGCGACGTTCACGCCCAGGCTCGCCGCGCGGTCACGGTCGATCACCAGGCGACTCTGCACGCCCTTGTCCTGGGCATCACTGTTCACGTCGACTATCTGCGGCACCTTGTTCATCGCCGCCTCGACCTTGGGCGCCCATTCGCGCAGCAGGTTCAGGTCATCACTGCGCAGGGTGAAGTCGTACTGCGCGTTGCCCTGGCGGCCGCCGATGCGCACGTCCTGGCCGGCGACCAGGAACAGGTTGGCGCCGGGCACCTGCGCCAGCTTCTTGCGCAGGCGGTTGACAATGGTTTCGGCGGAGTCGCGCTCGGTGATGTCCTTGAGGGTGACGAAGAAGGAGCCGGTGTTGCTCGACTGCCACTTGCCGCCGCCGACGAAGCCCACCACGTTCTCCACGCCGGGGTCCTCGGAGAGGATCTTGCGGAACTGCGCCATCTTCCTGTCCAGCGCCTGGAACGAGATGCTCTGGTCGGCCACCGCGAAACCGCGCAGGCGTCCGGAGTCCTGCTGCGGCAGGAAGCCCTTGGGCACCACCACGAACAGGTACAGGTTCAGCGCGATGCAGCCGAGCATGATCATCACCATCAGCCGCGAATGCTCCAGCGCCCAGCTCAGGCTGGTGCGGTAACGCTGCATGAAGGCGACGAAATAGCGGTTGCTCTGGCGCTCCACCGAGGCCTTCTTCGGCCCGCGCTCGACGGGCTTGAGCAGCCGCGCGCAGAGCATCGGCGTGAGCGTCAGGGAAACCACCAGCGACACCAGGATGGCCGCCGCCAGGGTCACCGAGAACTCGCGGAACAACCGCCCGGTGATACCGCCCATGAGCAGCAGCGGGATGAACACCGCCACCAGCGACAGGGTCATCGACAGCACGGTGAAACTCACTTCCCGTGCGCCACGGATCGCCGCCTGGATCGGCGGATCGCCCTCTTCGATGCGCCTCGCGATGTTCTCCACCACGACGATGGCGTCGTCCACCACGAAGCCGGTGGCGATGATCAGCGCCATCAGCGACAGGTTGTTCAGCGAGAAACCGCACAGGTACATGACCGCGAAGGTGCCCACCAGCGATACCGGCACCGCCAGGCTGGGGATCAGCGTGGCGCGGCCATTGCGCAGGAACAGGTAGACCACCAGGATCACCAGCACCACGGAGATGATCAGGGTCAGCTCGGCCTCTTCCAGGGAGGAGCGGATCGACGGGCTGCGGTCGTCCATCACCGACAGTTTCACCTGCGGGCCGAGCACGTCCTGGATGACCGGCAACTGCTCGTGGATCGCGTCGGTGGCCTCGATGATGTTCGCGCCGGGCTGGCGGGTGATGATCAGCAGCACCGCCGGGAGGTCGTCGGAGAAGCCGGCGTTGCGCACGTCTTCCACCGAGTCGGTGACCGTGGCGACATCCTTCAGGCGCACCGCTGCGCCGGTCTCGGCGTTGTAGTGGACGATCAGCGGCGCGTACTCGCTGGCCTTGCGCAGTTGGTCGTTGGAGTCCACCTGCCAGTGGCGCTCACCAAATTCCAGCGAGCCCTTGGGCCCGTCGGCGTTGGTGTTGTTGATGGCGGTGCGCACCGTGTCCAGGGATATACCGTAGTGGCTGAGCTGGTCCGGATTCACATCGACGCGCACTGCCGGCAGCGACGAGCCACCGATGCTCACCTGCCCCACACCCTTCACCTGAGCCAGCTTGGGCGAGACGATGGTCGAGGCCAGGTCGTACATCTCCCCGCGGGTGTAGGTATCCGAGGTCAGCGTGAGGATCATGATCGGCATGTCCGACGGATTCGCCTTGCGGTACGTCGGGTTGTTCGGCATGCCCGAGGGCAGCAGGCTCATGGCCGCGTTGATCGCCGACTGCACCTCGCGCGCGGCGCCGTCGATGTCCTTGGACAGATCGAACTGGATGATGATGGTGGTGTTGCCCAGGGAGCTGCTGGAGGTCATGTCGGTGACCCCGGCGATGCGTCCCAGCGAGCGCTCCAGCGGCGTCGCCACCGTGGAGGCCATGGTTTCCGGGCTGGCGCCGGGCAAGGATGCCTGCACCAGGATGGTCGGGAAATCGACGTTGGGCAGCGGCGCCACCGGCAGCAGGCTGAACGACAGCGCGCCGGCCAGCATCAGCGCCAGGGTCAGCAGGCAGGTGGCGACCGGGCGCAGGATGAACAGGCGAGACAGGCCGCCCATCAGCCACGCTCCGCCGGGTCGATGCTGTTCACGTCAAGGCCGTGACGGCCCCGCCAGGCGGCCCAGCGCGCGGCCAGGCGGTCGAAGTAGAGGTAGATCACCGGCGTGGTGAACAGCGTCAGCAGCTGGCTGACCAGCAGGCCGCCGACCATGGTGACACCCAGTGGCTGGCGCAACTCGGCGCCGGCGCCGCCGGCGAGCATCAGCGGCAGTGCGCCGAGCAGTGCGGCCATGGTGGTCATCAGGATCGGCCGGAAGCGCAGCAGGCACGCCTGGTAGATCGCCTCATGGGGCGGCTTGCCCTCGTTGCGTTCGGCGTCCAGGGCGAAGTCGATCATCATGATCGCGTTCTTCTTGACGATGCCGATCAGCAGGATGATGCCGATGATCGCCACGATGCCGATGTCCTGCCCGGAGAGCATCAGCGCCAGCAGCGCGCCCACGCCCGCCGAGGGCAGCGTGGAAAGGATGGTCACCGGGTGGATGAAGCTTTCGTAGAGGATGCCCAGCACGATGTACATGGTGACGATCGACGCCAGCACCAGCAGCAGGGTGTTGGACAGCGAGGCCTCGAACGCCTGGGCGGCACCACGGAAGCTGCCCTGCAGGCTGACGGGCATTTCCATCTGCGCCTCGACGTCGCGAATCGCCTGCACCGCCTCGCCCAGGGCGACGCCCTTGGCCAGGTTGAAGGAGATGGTCGCGGCCGGGAACTGGGCGATGTGGTTGACCGCCAGCAGGGTATGGCGCTCCTCCACACGGGCCAGGCTCGACAGGCGCACCTGGGTGCCGTCGCTGGACGGCACGTAGAGGTTCTCCAGCGACTGCGGGCCGATCTGGAATTCCGGCGCCACCTCCAGCACCACGCGGTACTGCGTGGCCTGGGTGAAAATGGTGGAGATCAGCCGCTGGCCGAAGGCGTTGTACAGCACGCTGTCGATGCTCGACAGGCTCACGCCCAGGCGCGAGGCGGTGTCGCGGTCGATGTTGATGTAGGCCTGCAGGCCCTTGTCCTGCCAGTCGGTGGCCACGTCGGCCAGCTCCGGCAGTTGCTGCAGGCGATCCACCAGGCGCGGCACCCAGTCGGCAAGAACATCCGGGTCGGCGTCCTGCAGGGTGAACTGGTACTGGGTGCGGGCGATGCGGTCTTCGATGGTCAGGTCCTGCACCGGCTGCATGTACAGCTTGATGCCGGCGATCTGGTCCAGCTCCGGCTGCAGGCGGTGGATCACCTCGCTGGCGGTGACGTCGCGCTCGGCGTGGGGCTTGAGGTTGATCAGCAGGCGCCCGGTGTTGAGGGTGGCGTTGGTGCCGTCGACGCCGATGAACGAGGACAGGCTGTCGACCGCCGGGTCCTTCAGCACGATCTTCGCCAGGTCCTGCTGGCGGCTGGCCATGGACTGGAAGGAGATCGACTGCGGTGCCTCGGCGATGCCCTGGATCACCCCGGTGTCCTGCACCGGGAAGAAGCCCTTGGGCATGAAGATGTACAGCAGCGCGGTGAGCACCACGGTGGCGATGGCCACCAGCAGGGTCAGCGGCTGATGGCGCAGCACCACGCGCAGCGCGGCGGCGTAGCGCTCGATCATGTTGTCGATAAAGCGCCCGGCGGCACGGGCGAAGCGCCCTTCCTTCTCTGGCTCGACGTGGCGCAGCAGCTTGGCGCTGAGCATCGGCGTCAGGGTCAGGGAAACGAAGCCGGAGATCAGGATCGCCACCGCCAGGGTGATGGCGAATTCGCGGAACAGCCGGCCGGCCACGTCACCCATGAACAGCAGCGGGATCAGCACGGCGATCAGCGAGAAGGTCAGCGAGATGATGGTGAAGCCGATCTGCTTCGAGCCCTTGAGCGCGGCCTCCAGCGGCGGGTCGCCCTTCTCCAGGTAACGGGCGATGTTCTCCACCATGACGATGGCGTCGTCCACCACGAAGCCGGTGGCGATGGTCAGCGCCATCAGCGTCAGGTTGTTGATCGAGAAGCCGGCGAGGTACATCACGCCGAAGGTGCCGATCAGCGACAGCGGCACGGCGAAGCTGGGAATCAGCGTCGCGGAGATATTGCGCAGGAACAGGAAGGTGACCATCACCACCAGGCAGACGGCGAGGAACAGCTCGAACTGCACATCCGCCACCGAGGCGCGGATGGTCGTGGTGCGGTCGGTGAGCACCGTCACTTCCAGGCTGCCCGGCAGGGTCGCCTGCAACTGCGGGAGCATCTTCTTGATGCTGTCGACCACCTCGATGACGTTGGCGCCCGGCTGCCGCTGGATGTTCAGCACCACGGCCGGCGAGGTATTGGCCCAGGCGGCCAGGCGCACGTTCTCGGCATCGTCCTCCACGCTCGCGACGTCACGCACGCGCAACGGCGAGCCGTTCTTGTAGGCGATGATCAGGTCGCGGTAGGCGTCGGCGGACTTGAGCTGGTCGTTGGCATCCAGGGTCGAGGAGCGGGTCGGGCCGTCGAAGCTGCCCTTGGGGCCATTGAGGTTGTTGTTGGTGACGGTGGTCTGCAGGTCCTGCAGGCTCAGGCCGGCCGCCGCCAGCGCGCCGGGGTTGGCGCGGATGCGCACTGCGGGGCGCTGGCCGCCGCTGATGCTGACCAAACCGACGCCGGAAATCTGCGAGATCTTCTGCGCGAGGCGCGTGTCCACCAGGTCCTGGATCTGCGGCAGCGGCATGTCCGGGGACATCACCGCCAGCGTCAGGATCGGCGCATCCGCCGGGTTCACCTTGCTGTACACCGGCTGGTTCGGCAGGTCCTTGGGCAGCAGGCTCTGCGCGGTGTTGATCGCCGCCTGGACTTCCTGCTCGGCCACATCCAGGTTGATCTGCAGGCTGAACTGCAGGGTGATCACCGAGGCGCCGCCGGAGCTGGTGGAGGACATCTCGTTGAGGCCGGGAATCTGCCCCAGCTGGTTCTCCAGCGGCGCGGTCACCGAGGAGGTCATGATGTCCGGGCTGGCGCCGGGATACAGGGTCACCACCTGGATGGTCGGGTAATCCACCTCCGGCAACGCCGAGATCGGCAGGAAGCGGTACGCGATGATTCCCGACAGCAGGATCGCCACCATCAGGAGCGTGGTGGCGACCGGCCGCAGGATGAACAGGCGGGACGGGTTCATTCGCTCTTACCGCTGTCCTGGACCGGAGTGTCCGAGCCGAACGGCTTGGCGGTGGACTTGTCGCCCTCCTCCGTCGCGGCCGCGCGGGCCTTCTCGTCGGAGCTGGCGATGTTCATGCGGGTGCCGTCGCGCAGGCGATCGGTGCCTTCGACGACGACGCGGTCGCCCTCCTTCAGGCCCTCGGTGACCACCACGCGCTCGCTCTCGCTGGTGCCCAGGGTCACCAGCTGGCGCTTGGCCTTGGTCTCCTCGCCGACCAGGTAGACGTAGGTGCCGTCGTTGCCGCGCTGCACCGCGTTGGCCGGGATGGTCAGCACGCCCGGCAGGGTCTCGGCGAGCAGGCGCACGTTGACGAACTGGTTGGGGAACAGCTTGTGGTCATCGTTCTCGAAGCCGGCCTTGAGTTTGACGGTGCCGGTGGTGGTGTCGATCTGGTTGTCCAGGGTCTTCAGCACGCCGGTGGCCAGGGTCTGGTTCTGGTTGCGGTCCAGCGCCTCGACCGGCACCGGCTTGTTGCTGTAGAGCTCGCGGGCGATGGTGCCCAGTTGCTGCTGCGGCAGACTGAACACCACGGAGATCGGCTTGACCTGGGTGATGACCACCAGCGGCGTGGTGTCGCCGGAAGTGACCAGGTTGCCCACGTCCACCTGGCGCAGGCCGACGCGGCCGGAGATGGGCGCGCGCACCTGGGTGAATTCGAGGTTGAGCTTGGCGTCGGCGACCTGGCCCTGGTTGGTCTTCAGGGTGCCTTCGTACTGGCGAACCTGGGCTTCCTGGGTATCCAGGGTCTGCTTGGCGATGGAGTCCTCGGCGTACAGGCCCTTGTAGCGGGCGAGGTCGATCTGCGCGTTCTTCAGTTGCGCCTGGTTCTGCAGCAAGGTGCCCTGGGCCTGGTCCAGCGCCGCCTGGAACGGACGCGGGTCGATCACCGCGAGTACATCGCCGGCCTTCACTTCCTGGCCTTCCTGGAACGGCACCTTGACGAGCTGGCCGCTGACCCGCGCGCGGACGTTGACGGTGTTGTAGGCGGTCACCGTGCCCAGTGCGTGGTAGTGCACCGGCAGGTCGCCCTTGACCACCGGCGCGACGCTGACGGTCACTGCCGTGCCGCCCTGCCCCGCGGCCATCTGCCCCGGCCCCGGACGCCCGCCACGCCCACCCTGGGCCGCCGGCGCCCCCGCAGACGTCGAATGCAGCCACATGATCAGCCCGACCACGGCGGCGAACAGCAATGCCGTGATGAGCCAGGGGCGCAGTTTGCGGAGTGTGGAAGGCGATCCGTTGCTTGCAGTCATGGGGCTCTGTCTTTGGTCTTGGCGAAAAGAAGTGAGAATAGCGAGGCTGAACGATAAGCACAGCCAGGCCGCAGGCAAAGTCTCTTTACCCGCTATTTACCTTTGATTTACCGGGAGTTACGAATTACCGGGGCATTGCGACCCGGAAATGGCGCGGGAGGTTCCCGCGCCACTCGGGCCAGCCCTGACGGACCGGCCCGGCTCTTCCATCAGGCCAGGGCGGCGATGGCGGCGGCGTAGTTCGGCTCGTCGGCGATCTCGCCGACCAGCTCGCTGTGCAGCACCTTGTTCTGCTCGTCCAGCACCACGACCGCGCGGGCGGCCAGGCCGGCCAGCGGGCCGTCGGCGATGGCGACGCCGTAGTTGGCGAGGAACTCGCGACCACGCAGGGTGGACAGGTTCACCACGTTCTCCAGGCCTTCGGCGCCGCAGAAGCGTGCCTGGGCGAACGGCAGGTCAGCGGAGATGCACAGCACCACGGTGTTGGCCAGCTTGCTCGCCTCGGCGTTGAACTTGCGCACGGAGGTGGCGCAGGTCGGGGTGTCGACGCTGGGGAAGATGTTCAGCACCTTGCGCTTGCCAGCGTAGGTTTCCAGGGTGACGTCGGACAGGTTGCCGGCGACCAGCGACAGGGCCGGAGCCTGCTCGCCTTTCTGCGGCAGCTTGCCGTCGACGGAAACCGGGTTGCCCTTGAGGGTGACTTGAGCCATTGCTTGGGTCCTTCTGTGAGGGATGGCGGCGCTGGCGGGTTGCCAGCGCCGCAGGAGGATTCGGGGCCGGAGCAGATGCTAGCACGACTTGCCCGAGCGGAATGCTCGGACATGCATCCGGCCAACCCTCCCCTCAGGCCCGGCTCAAGCGGCAGCCGCTACAGGCGCGCCGGCAGCAGCGCCGACGAATGCCTGGTCCTGGAAACCGCGCGGCAGGCGCTGGGTGCCGGGCATGGCGGCCAGGCGTTTCTCCCAGAAGCTGCGCCAGTCGTTGTGCACGGCCTCGGCGCGGGCCTTGCGCTGGGCCCGACGCGCCGCATTGCGGGCCAGACGCCGCGCTTCCTTGTAGACCTCGGTGTTGCGGCAGCTGCGGCATTTCACCCGGTTCAGCTCGCTGGTGGATTCCAGGTGCTTGCCCGCATGACCGCAGGCCAGGTGCCCTTTGACCTTGTAGTGAGTGACCATCGCAGATTCTCCCTGTCCGGCGAGCGCACCCTCGCCGCTTGGCGGTGCCGCAGCCGGGCAATCGGTGCGTGCCGGTTGACTGTGGCGCTCAGGGCGTTGGACGGGCCGCTGCGCTGGCGGGTTCGAATTTTCTGACGCAGGTGCTCGTCAGTGGGTCGCCACCATTCGTGCGCCGAACAGCAGGTAGCAGCAACCGGCGAAGCGATCCAGCGCCCGGCGGAAGCGCCGGTAGATGCCGGCCATGCGCTCGCTGGCGAACACCAGCACCACGCAGCAGTACCAGCTGAATGAAAGCGTCACCATCAGCGTGATGGCCATGGCCAGCAATGGCGTAGAGGGCGTGGCCGGCATGGCGGTGGCGAACAGAGTGGCAACGAAGAGCGCAGTCTTGGGATTGGTCAGGTTGCCCAGCAGGCCGAGACGGAAGGCAGAAAAGGCGCTGCGCTGTCGCGCCACCTCGGCAAGGCTTTCGCCACCGTCCGCCGGAGCCTTGCGCTTGATCAGCTTGATGCCGAGGTAGATCAGGTAGGCGCCACCGGCCAGCTTCAACAGCAGGTACAGCGCGGGCGCAGCAGTGAAGAGCGACTTGATGCCGAGACCGCCAGCCAGGCCCCAGATGACCGTGCCACTGGCCACACCCAGCGCGGCAACCAAGCCGTGGCGGCGCGAATGCACGGCGGCGATGCGCGCGGTGGTGAAGAAGTTCGGGCCGGGCGTAATCACCGCCACGGTCCACAGCAGGGCCACGGATAGCAGCGGTGCGAAGGTGCTGGCAGCGGTCATGGGGCGTTTTCGTCGAAAGGAGGGCGAATGCGCATTCTAGCGTTCCCGCCCCGGTTTCACTCCTCCAGATGACAGACGCAGCACAGCTTGTTGCCATCCAGGTCGCGAACATAGGCGCCGTAATAGGTCGGCGAATAATGCAGACGCAGGCCCGGCGGCCCTTCATCAACGCCGCCCTGCTGCATGGCGCGGGCATGGAAGCTGTCGACCTGGTGCCGCGTGCGCGCCTCGAAGGCCACCAGGCTGCCATTGCCGATACTGGCCGGCTGGCCGTCGATGGGCTGGTAGACACAGAACACCACGTCGCTGTCCGGGTGGGCGAAGATCGCCCGCTCCGGCTGATGGCGATGCGCCTTGAGGGCGATCCCCAGCACGCCCAGCACCCTGCCGTAGAACTCGATGGCGCGCGGCAAGTCGTTGGTACCGACGGTGATGTGGCTGAACATGCCCCGCGCCCTCCTCTTCCGACCTCAATTGCCGGCGTGAGCACGCTCGATGGCGGCCATGTCCAGCTTCTTCATGCCCATCACCGCCTGCAGCGTGCGGCTGGCCTTCGCCGGGTTCGGGTCGGCGACCATGTCGCCGACGTGGCGTGGGCAGATCTGCCAGGACACCCCGTAGCGATCCTTCAGCCACCCGCAGACCTGCGCCTCCTCCGGGCCACCGGCACCAAGCTTGTCCCAGAAGTGGTCGATCTCCTTCTGGCTGTCGCACATCACCTGCAACGACAGCGCCTCGGTGAAATTGAAGGTCGGCCCGCCGTTCAGGGCGATGAAGGTCTGCCCGTCCAGCACGAACTCCACCGTCAGCACCGAGCCGGGCACGCCGCCGTGGCGGTCCTTCTCGGCCTCGGGGTAGTAGGCGGTCTGGACGATCCGCGAGTTGGGGAAGATGCCGACATAGAACTGGGCCGCTTCCTCGGCCTTGCCGTCGAACCACAGGCAGGGGGTGACGCGTTGCAGGCTGGACATGGTGAATCTCCTGATTCTCGCGCGGTCGGCTTGACCGGCATGCAGCTTGGTCGCCTGGGCGACAGCGTAATCGACAAGTCTAGGCGGACTTTCGCGCCTCACCGGACGACCGGTCGAGCGGCATGCGGGGCGCGGAATCAGATCAGTTGCCGCCTGCAATTCGACGCTTTACCTCCCGGTGAAGTCCTGCGCTGTGCTCGCGCCCCTCTCCCACTCCCTCTCCCAGAAGGGAGAGGGAGTGCTCTGCGCATAGAGGCGGACCCACGGTCAGCCGGCGAGTGCGGCGCTGTCAGGGCGCGCCAGACAGTTCCCTCGGCCTTCAGGGAGAGGGTTAGGGAGAGGGAAATCCCTTGCACGACGTTCAGAAGAGAACCTGGTGCGTTGTGCGTGCTCTGGAGTCGATAGCTATCGCTGCGCTCCACGGCAACCTACAAGTACCGCTCGATCTTCCCTCCGGCAGCGAGCCAGCTGAATACCCCGCCGGATCAGCGCGCCACGGCCCTGGCCCGTGCCTGGTGCAGCTTCTTGTAGCTCTCGATCAGGCGCAGGTGCTTGTCGAGGCCTTCGAGCTTCAGGCTGGTGGGTGTCAGGCCGTAGAAACGCACGCTGCCGTCCAGCGAGCCGAGCACCGCGTCCATGCGCTCGTTACCGAACATGCGACGGAAATTGGCCTCGAAGTCGGCCATCTCCAGGTCCTCGTCCAGCTGCACTTCCAGCGCCGCGCTGAGCGCCTGATAGAACAGCCCGCGCTCGACGGTGTTGTCGTTGTACTGGAGGAACATCTCCACCAGTTCCTTGGCGACTTCGAAGCGCTTCACGGCGAGGTTGATCAGCAGCTTGAGCTCCAGGATGGTCAGCTGGCCCCAGACCGTGTTGTCGTCGAACTCGATGCCGATCAGCGTGGTGATGTCGGTGTACTCGTCCACCTCGCAGGCTTCCAGGCGCTTGAGCAGCGACTTGAGGCGGACGATGTTCAGGCTGTGCAGGTTGAGGATGTCCGCGCGGAACGCCAGCGCCTTGTTGGTGTTGTCCCAGATGAGGTCTTCCACCGGGTAGATTTCCGAGTAGCCCGGCACCAGGATGCGGCAGGCGGTGGCGCCCAGGTGCTGGTACACGGCCATGTAGACCTCCTTGCCCTGCTCTTCGAGGATGCCGAACAGGGTCCGGGCCTCCTGGACGTTGGAGTCATCGCCATGCCCGGAGAAGTCCCACTCGACGAAGTCGTAATCGGCCTTGGCGCTGAAGAAGCGCCACGACACCACACCGCTGGAGTCGATGAAGTGCTCGACGAAGTTGTTCGGCTCGGTCACCGCCTGGCTTTCGAAGGTCGGCCGCGGCAGGTCGTTCAGGCCTTCGAAGCTACGGCCCTGGAGCAGCTCGGTGAGGCTGCGCTCCAGCGCCACTTCCAGGCTCGGGTGGGCGCCGAAGGAGGCGAATACGCCGCCGGTGCGCGGGTTCATCAGGGTCACGCACATCACCGGGAACTCGCCGCCCAGGGACGCATCCTTGACCAGCACCGGGAAGCCCTGCTCTTCCAGGCCGCGGATGCCGGCGAGGATGCCGGGGTACTTGGCCAGCACTTCCTGCGGCACGTCCGGCAGCGCCAGCTCGCCTTCGAGGATTTCGCGCTTCACCGCGCGCTCGAAGATTTCCGACAGGCACTGCACCTGCGCTTCGGCCAGGGTGTTGCCGGCGCTCATGCCGTTGGAGAGGTAGAGGTTCTCGATCAGGTTGGACGGGAAGTACACCGTCTCGCCATCGGACTGGCGCACGAACGGCAGCGAGCAGATGCCGCGCTCGGTGTTGCCCGAGTTGGTGTCATACAGGTGCGAGCCGCGCAGCTCGCCGTCCGGGTTGTAGACCTCCAGGCAGTACGCGTCGAGGATTTCCTCCGGCAGCGCGTCCTTGGGGCCGGGCTTGAACCAGCGCTCGTCGGGGTAATGCACGAACGGCGCGTTGGCGATCTCCTCGCCCCAGAACTGGTCGTTGTAGAAGAAGTTGCAGTTCAGTCGTTCGATGAACTCACCCAGCGCCGAAGCCAGCGCGCTCTCCTTGGTGGCGCCCTTGCCGTTGGTGAAGCACATCGGCGACTGCGCATCGCGGATATGCAGCGACCAGACGTTGGGCACGATGTTGCGCCACGAGGCGATCTCGATCTTCATCCCCAGGCCGGCGAGGATTTCCGACATGTTGGCGATGGTCTGCTCCAGCGGCAGGTCCTTGCCCTGGATATAGGTGCTGGCGCCGGCGTCGGTGCTCGGCATCAGCAGCGCCTGGGCGTCGGCGTCGAGGTTCTCCACTTCCTCGATGACGAAGTCCGGGCCGGTCTGCACCACCTTCTTCACCGTGCAGCGATCGATGGAGCGCAGGATGCCCTGGCGGTCCTTCTCGGAGATGTCCGCCGGCAGTTCCACCTGGATCTTGAAGATCTGCTTGTAGCGGTTTTCCGGGTCGACGATGTTGTTCTGCGAGAGGCGGATATTGTCGGTGGGGATGTCGCGGGTCTGGCAGTAGAGCTTGACGAAGTAAGCCGCGCACAGCGCCGAGGAAGCCAGGAAGTAGTCGAACGGACCAGGGGCCGAACCGTCGCCCTTGTAGCGGATGGGCTGGTCGGCAATCACCGTGAAGTCGTCGAACTTGGCTTCGAGTCGGAGGTTGTCGAGAAAATTGACCTTGATTTCCATGCGGGCATTACCACGAAAAAGTAGAAAGCGAACTGGCCGGCATTATCCGGACAAAAGCGCCGCGGGGATATCCCGACATGCCCGGCGCCGGTCGGGAAGCCTGCTCCGGCAGCCGATGCGCAGTCGACGCCCGGTCGACTGCAGGCAGCCGGCACGCCCGTGCTTCGGGTAAGATGCGCCGCCTCAAGCGCCCGCTACCCGTACAGAAGGAAACCACCGTGCTCACATCCCAGGTCATCATCATCGGCGCCGGCGCCGCGGGACTGATGTGCGCCATGAGCGCCGCCGCGCGCGGTCGCCAGGTATTGCTGATCGACCACGCCAACAAGGCGGGCAAGAAGATCCTCATGTCCGGTGGCGGGCGCTGCAACTTCACCAACCTGTACTGCGAGCCGGCCAACTTCCTCTCGCACAACCCGCACTTCTGCAAATCCGCACTGGCACGTTTCACCCAGTGGGACTTCATCGCCCTGGTGGCCAAGCACAGCGTGCCCTACCACGAGAAGAAGCTCGGCCAGCTGTTCTGCGATAACAAGTCCAGCGACATCCTCGGCCTGCTGCTCGATGAATGCGAGCAGGCCGGCGTCGACCTGCGCCTGGACACCTCGGTGAGCGAGATCGCCCGTCTCGACGAGGGCGGCTACCAGTTGCAGACCAGCCTGGGCCTGGTGCGTTGCGAATCCCTGGTGATCGCTACCGGCGGCCTGTCCATCCCGACCCTCGGCGCCACCGGCTTCGGCTACCAGATCGCCCGCCAGTTCGGCCACAGCGTGCTGCCGACCCGCGCCGGCCTGGTGCCTTTCACTATTACCGATCCGCAGCTCAAGGCGCTGTGCACCGAGCTGTCCGGCACCTCGGTGGAGGACTGCCGCGTCAGCTGCAACGGCCAGAGCTTCGTCGAGAACATCCTGTTCACCCACCGCGGCCTCAGCGGCCCGGCGATCCTGCAGATTTCCTCCTACTGGCAGCCTGGCGACACCATCAGCATCGACCTGCTGCCGCGCATCGACCTGCCCGTCTGGCTCGTCGAGCAGCAGCGCGAGCGCCCCAACAGCGAACTGAAAACGCTGCTGGGCGAGCTGTTCACCAAGAAGATGGCCGGCCTGCTGGCCGAGCAGTGGTTCGTCTCCAAGCCCATGAAGCAGTACACGCCGGCCGAACTGAAGGCGATCGCCGAGCGCCTGGGCGACTGGCAACTGGTGCCCGCCGGCACCGAGGGCTACCGCACGGCGGAAGTCACCCTGGGCGGCGTCGACACCCACGAGGTGTCGTCCAAGACCCTGGAGTCGCTGAAGTCCCCCGGTCTGTACTTCGTCGGCGAAGTGCTGGACGTCACCGGCCACCTGGGCGGCTTCAACTTCCAGTGGGCCTGGGCCTCGGGTTTCGCCGCGGCGCAGTTCGTCTAGGGCCAGCTCCGGAACGCCCCTGCAGGAGCGAGCTCGCTCGCGAACCGCCCAGCACCCAATTCAGGACCGTAGGGCGCATAACCCGGAACGGGTTATCCGCCGATGGCCTCGCGGCGGATAACGCTGGCGCGCTATGCGCCCTACGATCTTCGCCCTGCATCGGCGCCCCCTGTAGGAGCGGGCCATGCCCGCGATCGCGCGCACAGCGCGCACCTACAGGTGAGCTCGATTTCAGAGGTTTACAGGCTGCTGGCAGCAAAGGATGCACGGCTGTCCGGATTCGCTCCCTCGCCCTCGTTGTCTCTCGGGGGCCGCGGATTTCCAATGACATGGAGCGCGACGCACTCCGCGTCGCGCCTTGGAAATCCAGCCCTGGAGCCCGCCATGAGCCTCGCCCTGAACGGCGTCAAAGTCCCCGACAGCGCCCTTGCCAAGGCCATCACCGAGATGGTCCGCGACAATGCCACCGCGCTGCTATTCCACCATTCCTCACGCGTCTACTACTGGGGCGCACTGACCGGCGCGCGCAAGGAACTGAAGTTCGACGCCGAGCTGCTCTACGCCGGCGCGATGTTCCACGACATGGGGCTTATGCCACGCTACTGCAGTCAGTGCGAGCGTTTCGAAGTGGACGGCGCCGACTGTGCTGCGGAGTTCCTGCGCAGCCACGGCATCGCCGAGAGCGATATCGACACGGTGTGGACGGCCATCGCGCTGCACACCACGCCCGGCATCCCGCAGCACATGAAGCCGGAAATCGCCCTGGTCACCGCCGGGGTGGAAATGGATGTGCTGGGCATCGCCTACCCGCAGTTCACCGACGCCCAGCGTGACGCCGTGGTCGCCGCCCATCCACGCGGCGGGCAGTTCAAGCAGGACATCCTGCAAGCTTTCTACGACGGCATCAAAGGCAAGCCGGAAACCACCTTCGGCAATGTGAAAGCCGACGTGCTGGCGATGAAGGATGCCGACTTCGTGCGCGGCAACTTCTGCGAGGTGATCCTGCATTCCGACTGGGCCAGCTAGGGCCGGGCGATCAAGACCTGGGAATCATGAGCGTGCCCAGCACACCGGGCTCGCCCAGCAACTGCGTCAGCCATTGCATGAACACCCGCACCCGCTGCGGCAGGCGGCGGTGGGCGTAGAGCAGGGAGATTTCCATGGGCGGCAGCGCGATGTGCTCCAGCACCGCCACCAGCCGCCCGGCTTCCAGGTCATCCAGCACACCATGGATTGGCACCTGGATGATCCCCAGCCCGCCCATGGCCGCGCTTTCGTAGGCCTCGGCGTTGTTCACCGACAGCGCCCCGCCCATCGGCACGTAACGCACCTCGCCCTGGTGCAGGTACTCGAAGCCCGGCGGCCGCGCGCCCAGCACCGTCACGTAGTGGATCAGCTGGTGCCCGGCAAGGTCGTCCAGCGACTGCGGTACGCCGTGCTCGGCGAGATAGGACGGGCTGGCACAGGTCACCTGCGGGAACTGCCCGAGGCTGCGCGCCACCACCGACGGATCGTTCACCGAACCAACCCGCACCACGCAGTCGAAACCCTCGCGCACCAGGTCGACGCGGCGGTCCGTGCAGCTCACCTCCAGCTCCAGCGCCGGGTGTCGCACGAGGAATTCGCCCAGGCGCGGCATCACCAGCTTGCGCGCCATCACCGTCGGCATGTCCACCCGCAGGCGACCGCCGAGGGCTTCATCGTCCTGTCGGAACAGGCCCTGCAACTCGTCCAACTGGGCCAGCATGTCCTTGCTGCGCTCATAGAGCACCAGGCCGTCCTGGGTTGCGGTGACGCGCCTTGTCGTGCGTTGCAGCAGGCGCGTGCCGAGCAGTTCCTCCAGCGCCTGGATGTGCTCGGACACGGTGGAGCGCGGCAAGCCGAGCTGCTCGCCCGCCTGGGTGAAGCTGGCCAGCTCAGTGACACGGACGAAGGTGCGCAGGAGGTCAGGGCGGATCATGGGCGGGTCTCTGAACGATGCGTCGCTTATTGTTCGTGAATACCGACCAGTATTTCCGATTTCATCCTGTTTATCACCCATCAATCGAACAATAAGCTTTCCCTCAACCCCACCGCACCCACTCGCCTCAAAAACAGGAACTTCGCCATGACCCGCAAGATCGCTCTCATCACCGGCGCCAGCCGTGGCCTTGGCCGCAACGCCGCCCTGCACCTCGCCGCTGCCGGAGTCGACATCATCGGCACCTACCGCAGCCAGGCTGACGAGGCCCACGCCGTCGCCGCCGAGATCGAGCAACACGGCGGCCGCGCGGTGATGCTGCAACTGGACGTGGCGGACAGCACCCGCTTCGCCGCCTTCGCCGAGCAGATCCGCGCCACCCTGAACGACACCTTCGGCCGGCAGGACTTCGAATTCCTGGTGAACAACGCGGGCATCGGCCTCTACGCCAGCTTCGCCGAGACCAGCGAAGAGATGTTCGACCAGTTGATGAACATCCAGCTCAAGGGCCCGTTCTTCCTGACCCAGAAGCTGCTGCCGCTGATCGCCGACGGCGGCCGCATCCTCAACGTCTCCAGCGGCCTGACGCGCTTCTCGCTGCCCGGCTACGCCGCCTACGCAACCATGAAGGGCGCGATGGAAACCCTGACCAAGTACCAGGCGAAGGAGCTGGGAGCGCGCGGCATCGCCGTGAACATCCTCGCCCCCGGCGCCATCGAGACCGACTTCGGCGGCGGCCAGGTGCGCGACAACGCCGAGCTGAACAAGCAGATCGCCAGCAACACCGCCCTGGGTCGCGTCGGCCTGCCGGACGACATTGGCGCGGTGATCGCCACCCTGCTCTCCGACGGCGGCCGCTGGATCAACGGCCAGCGCGTAGAAGCCTCGGGCGGCATGTTCCTCTGAGCTTTTTGCAGGAGCGGGCTTGCTCGCGAACACGCCTCGCAGCGGGGCGATTCGCGAGCAAGCTCGCTCCTACAGGAATCCCGACACCGACGCTCCCCGCAGGAGCGGGCCCGCGAACCCCTCCCCGGCTTCGCGCAACCCGGCGCGCCCCGCCCCTGCAAACGCCCGGCGCCTGGGCGTGGCAGTTACTTCAGATGACGCTCGGCGGCGATCTCCGGCAGGTCGGTGCGACGCAGGTAGGTGAGCAGTGCCTCGTTAAGGTTCAGGCGGTCATGGATGTTCTGCTCGGCGAGTATCTCCAGGCACTCGCGGCTCAGGGTCATCACCACGCCGTTCTTCTGCGCCCAGACGAACTCGCTGGCGGGACGGATGCTGTCCTCGGCCACGTCCATGCCGAAGGAATCCTCGCTGAAACGCACGATGTACTTGCCGGTCTTGAGGTTGAAGCCGACGAAGCCGGACAGCCCGTCGGCGGCGTTGCAGATATCGCTGGAAGTGATGGCCATGCTGCCCCCTGGATTTTTTCTGTTATGGATTGGCACGCAGGAGGTCCCGCTTCTGTGAGCGGGTGGACATCGAATTCTGACAGCCTTGCCGGCGCCTGCTCAGGGGCCGGTTGTCGCACCCTCGCTGTTGCCTGGGCAACAGTTGGCCAGCAGTGTTGCGCCAGACGGAACACCGGCCGTTGTCCCGGCCAATCACCAAGTGTCTGATCCGCTGGGAATTTCCTCCCGTGGCACGGCTTTCGCTCTGCACACCCTGCGGCACCTTCGCCGCTGTGCAGCCCCGAGGAGCCCGAGCCATGAGCCAACAACCAATCCGCTTCGCCTACTGGGTCCCCAACGTCAGTGGCGGCCTGGTGGTCAGCAAGATCGAGCAGCGCACCCACTGGGACATCGACTACAACCGCCAGCTGGCGCGCATCGCCGAGGACGCGGGGTTCGACTACGCGCTGACGCAGATTCGCTTCACCGCCGGCTACGGCGCCGAGTACCAGCACGAATCGGTCGCCTTCAGCCACGCCCTGCTGGGCGCCACGGACAAGCTCAAGGTGATCGCCGCCATCCTCCCCGGCCCGTGGACGCCCGCGCTGGCGGCCAAGCAACTGGCGACCATCGACCAGCTCACCGGCGGGCGCATCGCGGTGAACATCGTCAGCGGCTGGTTCAAGGGCGAGTTCCAGGCCATCGGCGAACCCTGGCTGGAGCACGACGAGCGCTACCGCCGCTCGGAGGAGTTCATCCGCGCCCTGAAGGGCATCTGGACCCAGGACAACTTCACCTTCAAGGGCGATTTCTATCGCTTCCACGACTACAACCTGAAACCCAAGCCGATCCAGCGCCCGCACCCGGAAATCTTCCAGGGCGGCAGCTCGCGGGCCGCGCGCGACATGGCCTCGCGCGTCTCCGACTGGTACTTCACCAACGGCAACAGCGTGGAAGGCATCAAGGCCCAGGTGGACGACATCCGCGAAAAAGCCGCGGCCAACGGTCACTCGGTGAAGATCGGCGTGAATGCCTTCGTCATCGCCCGCGATACCGAGGAGGAAGCCCGCGCAGTGCTCGCCGAGATCATCGACCAGGCCGACCCGGAAGCGGTGAACGCCTTCGGCCACGCGGCGAAGCAGGCCGGGGCGGCGTCACCGGAAGGCGAAGGCAACTGGGCCAAGTCCAGCTTCGAGGACCTGGTGCAATACAACGACGGCTTCAAGACCAACCTGATCGGCACGCCTCAGCAGATTGCCGAACGCATCGTCGCGCTCAAGGCGGTGGGCGTGGACCTGGTGCTGACGGGCTTCCTGCATTTCCAGGAAGAAGTGCGCTACTTCGGCGAGAAGGTGCTGCCGCTGGTGCGGGAGCTAGAGCGGAAGCAGGCGCGGCAGACCGAGGCGGCGTGATCCTCGGCGGTTTGGCGTGGGGGGAAAGCAATCGCGGACGGAGTCCGCTCCCACCTCACCGGTAAGCCCGGTTCAAGGGCGCGCGTGGGAGCGGACTCCGTCCGCGATCATTTCCAGCCCGCATCACAAGCAGGCATGGGTTCGCGAGCAAGCTCGCTCCTACGAAGAGCCGCGCAGGGGCACGATGACCGTAGGAGCGAGCTTGCTCGCGAACGCTTTACGCGCCCTGCGTCAGGTGCCTGGCGATGGCCGTGCGCAACGGCGGCAGGTTCTGCGCCAGGCGCAGGCCGGCGTTGCGCAGCAGGCGTACCGGCGGACGCGGGTCGGTGTACATGCCGACGATCAATCGGGTCGCCTGGTAAAGCGGCCAGGTCGCCAGACGGTGGGCCATGGCGTAGCGACGCAGCGGCCAGGTACCGCCGATATCGCCGCCACGGCGATGGGTCGCGAGGATTTCATTGGCCAGCCGGCGCTGGCTCTGCAGGCCGAAGTTGAAGCCGTGCGCCGTCACCGGGTGCATGCCGACGGCGGCATCGCCGATCAGCGCGCTGCGCGGGCCGACGAAGCGGTCGGAGTAGACGCCCACCAGCGGGTAGCTGTGGCGCGGGCCGAGCAGCTCCATCCCGCCCAGGCGACGGTCGAAGCGACGCTCCATTTCGAGGGCAAAGGCTTTCTCGTCCAGCTCCAGCAGCGGCGCCATCTCGCGCTGCGGCAGGGTCAGCACTACCGAGGAGCGGTCGCCATTGATCGGCAGCAGCGCCAGGGTCTGGCCGTAGCCGAACCATTCCCAGGCGACGTTGTGGTGCGGTTTTTCGTGGGCCATGCGGCAGACCATCATGGTCTTGCCGAAGTCCTCCATGTGCGCGCCGATGCCGAGCATGCGGCGGGTCTCGGAGAAGCGGCTGTCGGCCGCCACCAGCAGACGCGCGTGGACGCGACTGTCATCGTCCAGAGTCAGCGACACCCCATCCTGCTGCACCTGCAGCGTGCGCAGCGCGCGGCCGCAGACCAGCGAGACGTCGGCGCACTCGTGCACTGCGTCGAAGGCGGCACGGCGAATCATCTGGTTGGACACGAAGTAGCCCAACTGCTCGGCGCCGGCGTGCTCGGCCTCGATGCGCAGGGTGAACAGCGAGGGGCCATTGAGCACCTGGGCATCACGCAGCGGCGAGACTTCCTGCGGGTCGATCCGCGACCACATCCCCAGGCGCTGCAGTTCGGCGCGGGAGGCGTGGGTCAGGGCGATCTCGCGGCCGTCCTCGGCGGGCTCGGCCACGGCGGCCAGCGGCTGGCGGTCGATCAGCAGGATCGACAGGCCACTGCCCGACAGCGAGCGAGCCAGGCAAAGCCCGGCGGGGCCGGCACCGACGATGGCGATGTCCACGTGCATGGGAGACTCCTTTCGCGAGGGATGGGCGGTCCCGGAGTCTAGGCTGGCCAGTGGCCGGTTTCGTTGCCGTGGATCAGTGGCCCGCGGCGAATACCTCCAAATAGACGGGCCTAGATCGACAGCCGCACGCCCCGCTGCGGGTCGATCACCGCCGCGCCCCGGCGCTTGTTCACCACCAGTTCGCCGATCTCGATCAGCCGGGTGCGCGTGACGTTGCGGCTCAGGCCCAGCAGATTCGCCGTATGTACCTGGTTGCAGTGGCAGAAACGATAAGCCGCGCGCAGTAGCGCATCCTCCACCCGCGCGTGCAGGTTGCCGCCCTGCTCTTCGAACAGGCGCTGGAAGGCCTGCTGGAGAATCTGCTCGGCCCCCAGGGATTCCAGGCGCGGTTCTTCACTGCGTTCGATACGCAGGTTGGACAGGTGCAGGTCCTCCGCACGCACCACGCCATCGCGACAGATCAGCAGCGTGTGATGGATGACGTTTTCCAGCTCGCGAATGTTCCCCGGCCAGGAATAGCTGCGCAGTTTCTGCGCCGCCTCGGCGCTGAGCTGGCTCTGCCCATAGCCCAGGCGCCGGCTGTACTCGGCGATGAAGTGGCGAGTCAGAGGGAGGATGTCGCCGGGGCGCTCGCGCAACGGTGAAAGCTCCAGGCTGACGACATTGAGTCGGTAGTACAGGTCCTCGCGAAAATGTCCGGCATTGATCGCCTTTTCCAACTGCACGTTGGTCGCTGCCAGCACCCGCACGTTGATCGGGATGCTCTTGCGCGAGCCCAGGCGAACCACTTCGCGCTCCTGCAGCACGCGCAGCAGCTTGACCTGGATCGGCATCGGCAGATCGCCGATCTCGTCGAGGAACAGGGTGCCGCCGTTGGCCTCCTCGAACCAGCCGGCCTTGGCCGCCAGCGCGCCGGTGAAGGCGCCCTTCTCGTGGCCGAACAGCTCGGCCTCCACCAGGGATTCGGAGAAGGCCCCGCAGTTCACTGCCACGAACGGCCCGCCACGTCGCGCGCTGAGGTTGTGGATGTGCCGCGCCACCAGTTCCTTGCCGGTTCCGGTCTCGCCAATGATCAGCACGCTGGCTTCGCTGGGCGCGACCTGTTGCAGGTGGTCGAGCAGCGCCTGGGATTTCGGGTCCTCGAACACCTGCGCCGTGGCGCGGATGGAAGTCGCCAGCGCGGGGGATTTAGGCAGGGTCAGCAGCCCCTCGGGTGTGGTCGCGTTCATGAGTAGAAAGTCGGTTGCGGCAGTTGCTGGTTCAGCGCCCAGTCGCCCAGCTCGCGGACCTTGTAGTCCACCGGGTCGTGCAGGGTCTGGGTGCGCAGGTTGCGCCAGTAGCGGTCGATGCGCAGCGCGGCGTGGGTGGAGCGCGCGCCGGTGACTTCGAACAGGCGATTGCAGATTTCCAGGCCGTTGCGGGTGGCCGCGACCTTGGCGGTGGCGATGGCCACGGCCAGCCGCCCGCGCTCCTCGGCGTCCAGCGCAGCGCCCTTGTTCCAGGCTTCATCGAGCAGTTGCGCAGCGCGGCGCACCAGCAGTCGGGTACTTTCCAGGCCGACCCAGAACTCACCGTAGTGTGCGAGCACGTAGGGGTCTTCACTGACCGTGGCGGCAGTGGAGCGGAACCACGGGCGGGCTTCCTTGAGCGTGTACTGCCGCGCTTCCTCGAACGCGCCTTCGGCGATGCCAAGGAAGACATGGGTGAAGATCAGCTGGGCGATCAGCGGGCGCAGGCAGGCGAAGGGCGTGCTCAGCGGGCCCGGATCGAGCAACAGCTCGCTCTCCTCCACCCGCACACGCTCGAAGGTGGCGCTGCCGCTGTCGGTCTGGCGCTGGCCCATGTTGTCCCAGTCGTGGGCCAGGCTGATGCCGCTGCGCGCGGTGGGGATGGCAGCGATCAGCAGCTTGCCACCCTCGCCGTCGAGTGCCGAGGCAATGAGCATTTCCGAGTCCAGCGCGCCGGAGCAGAAGCTCTTGCGCCCGGAAAACTCGCGCCAGCCGGCGAAGCTGCGCGACACGGTGCGGGTGTCCAGCGGGTTCAGCGCGTTGCCCCAGAACCATTGACTACGCGCGGTCAGTTCGAACCACGGCTGCCACTGTTCGGGCCGCGAGAACAGGCGCACGGTGGCCAGCATCAGGTGCTGGAAACCGAATACGTGGGCGATGGAACTGTCGACCACGGCGAACTGCCGGACGATGTCCAGCGTGGTGCTCCAGTCGGCGCCCAGTCCGCCGTACTCGCTGGGGATGATCAGCGACAGCAGGCCACTCTGGCGCAGCGCATCGCGCTCGGCCTTCGGCGTACCGCCACGGATGTCGCGCTCGGCGGCGGTTTCGGCGAAACCGGCGGCCAGGCGTTGGGCTATTTGCCCGGGTGTCTGTGCGTCGAGCCGCGTATTGGCGTTCACGCTCGCTTCCTCTTTGTTCGATTGAATGCGTGCCGGGCTCCTGCCCGGCACGTCATGGGCGGAGCTCAGCCGGCCTTGCGTCCGGGCAGCACATCATTGGCGATCATTTCGCCGAAGGGCCCGGTGAGATTGGTCACGCCGCGCCCGGCGAGGCTCGCATAGGGCTCGGGCAGCAACGGGAAGACCAGCTCGGCGAAGCGGTAGGCCTCTTCCAGGTGCGGGTAGCCGGAGAAGATGAAGCTGTCGATCCCCAGGTCCGCGTATTCCTTGATGCGCTCGGCGACCTGCTGCGGGTTGCCCACCAGCGCGGTACCGGCGCCACCGCGCACCAGGCCGACGCCGGCCCAGAGGTTGGGGTAGATTTCCAGCTGGTCACGGCGCCCGCCGTGCAGCGCAGCCATGCGCCGCTGGCCTTCGGAGTCGAAACGGGCGAAGGACTTCTGCGCGTTGGCGATGGTCTCGTCGGAGATGTTGGCGATCAGCTTGTCGGCGGCCTGCCAGGCTTCCTCGGCCGTCTCGCGGACGATCACGTGCAGGCGGATGCCGAACTTGACGGTGCGGCCCTGCTTCGCCGCTTTCTCGCGCACGTCGGCGATTTTCTGCGCGACCGCTTGTGGCGGTTCGCCCCAGGTCAGGTAGACGTCGACCTGCTCGGCAGCCAGGTCGTGAGCCTCGGCGGAGGAGCCGCCGAAGTACAGCGGCGGATAGGGCTTCTGGATCGGCGGATAGAGCGCCTTGGCGTTCTCCACCTGCAGGTGTTTGCCGGCGAAGTCCACCGATTCGCCCTGCAGCACGCGGCGCCAGATGCGCAGGAATTCGTCGGTGACTTCGTAGCGCTCGGCATGGCTGAGGTGGATGCCGTCGCCACGGTTTTCGTCCGGGTCGCCACCGGTGACCACGTTGATCAGCAAGCGCCCGCCGGACAGGCGATCCAGGGTCGCGGCCATGCGTGCGGAGACGGTCGGCGAGATGATGCCGGGACGGATCGCGACGAGATAACGCAGGCGCTCGGTAAGCGGCGCCAGGGCCGAGGCGACTACCCAGGAATCCTCGCAGGAGCGGCCGGTGGGAATCAGCACGCCGTAGTAGCCGAGGGAGTCGGCGGCCTGGGCGATCTGCTTCAGGTAAGGCAGCGACACCGGGCGCGCGCCCTCGCTGGTGCCGAGGAAGTGACCGTCACCGTGGGTGGGCAGGAACCAGAAAACGTTCATCGAGGGCTCCTCAGGCGGTCTTGCGCAGTTGCGGGCGGGCGAACAGCGGTGCGGCGCGCTCGGCGGCCAGCTGGATGCGGGCGCGCAGGGTGTCGCTGGTGATCTGGTAGTTGGCGAAGTCCGCCTCGCTGGCGTACACGCCGATGGGCAGGGTGATCGACTGGAAGAAGCTGAACAGCGGGCGCAACTGGTGGTCGAGAACCAGGGCGTGGCGCTCGCTGCCGCCGGTGGCGGCGAGCAGCACCGGGGTGTCGATCAGGGCGTTCATGTCCACCAGGTCGAACAGGTGCTTGAGCAGGCCCGGATAGGAGCCGCGGTAGACCGGCGAGGCGACGACCAGCAGGTCGGCGGTCTCGATCTCGCGCAGGGTGGCCTCCAGCTCGGCGGAGAGTTCCTGGCGGGACAGCGCGGCACCCAGCGGGCGGGCGATGTCGGCCAGTTCGATGATTCGGGCTTCTACCGGAAGCTGCTCGCCGACGGCGTCGACCACGGCCTGGGTGAGCACGAGGGTGCGCGAGGGGCGATAGGTGCCGCCGGAAACGGCGACCACTTTGATGGGGCGGGTCATGGGTTTTCCCTGTTGACTGTTGCGCTAGGTACAGAAGCCTTGAGCAAGGGCCGTACCAACAGGGAAATGTATGATTTTCGGGCACTTCGACCGGTTTTCCCGGCGTTTCATGTCACTCAGGCAACAGCTTTGCTGATCGACTGTTGCCTGGGCAACAGCGCGCCATCAGTGCGCGGCCAGTTCGCGCAGGCCGTGGGAGATGTTCAGGCCTTCGAGTTCGGCCACGTATTCGTCCGTGGTGAGCAGGCCGATACAGGGCGTCGCGCCGCGCTGACGCAGTTGTCCGGCGGCCAGCTTGCGCGCCAGCGCCACCGCCGCCATGCAGGGGATGCTGGGCCCGTGGTCCTGCTGCGCGAGTATTTCCCAGCACAATGCCAGGGGTTTGCCATCGCCATCGACGCCCTGCAGGTGGACGAACATGCCGCTGCGCCCGTCGCCCAACGGCTCCATCGCCACGGCCATCCGGTGCAGGCCGGCGCCCAGGCGCGCGGCGTCCTTCAGCAGGCCGGCGCGCACCAGCCACGACAGGCCCCAGGTGCCGAACTGGGTGAGGCCCAGGCCAAGGCCGGCGGAGAAACGCACGTCCTGCACGCCGGGGTAGCGTTGCGGGAACAGGTCGAGGTCCGGTACGTCGCAGTGGGCCAGCCAGCGTTTGCCCAGCGGTGCGGGAAAGCGGTGGCGATGCAGCCCCTGCCAGCCGTGCACATCCTGCCAGCGGCCCTGGCGCCACTGGCGCAATGGCTTGCCGCAGTAGCCCAGCACCGCGGAGACCGTGGCCTGGCCGGGAATCTTCGCCGAGGAGCTGATGCCATGGTGAATGCTGTCCAGGCGCTGGAAGCGCGGCAGCAGCTCGTCGATCACCGAGGCAGCCAGTGCGGGAACCGAACTGGCGCCGCTGCACACCAGCACCCCGGCGCTGCGTGCGGCGCGGTCGAGTTCGTGGATGCCGCAGACGAACTGGCGGGCGTCGGCCAGGTCGATGTAATGGGCGCGCGCGCCGATGGCGGCGCGGGCGACACGGTAGTCCTGTCCCTGGAAAGGCCCGGCGGTGGAAATCACCAGGTCGACCTTCAGCTCATTGAGGCGGCCGGCCAGCGTCGGCTGGTTCATGTCCAGGCACACCGCCTCGCCGCCCACCTGCGCGGCCAGTTCATTGGCGCGACGCTGGTCGCGCCCGCCCACCAGCACGCGGATGCCGTCGATGCCGCTGAGGCGGCGCACGATCAGGCTGCCGAAGTTGCCGTAGCCGCCCAACACCAGCACGCGAAAATTCCGTTCCATTGCCACTGACCCTGTTGCTCCCTGACTGCTGCTGGCGGTGCCAGCTCCTTCATCCCGGCTTGGCGCCCCCGTGATGGGGCAGATTGTCGTCCAACGGCCACCACCTGGCGCGGGAGTCGACGTAGTAATGTGCTTCGAGCTTTGTCCGCACGGGCTCGTCCAGGGTTCCCGCACGGACCCGCAAAGTGTCCGGCAGCGCATCGCGGGCGCTGTAGATGGGCGATCCGCAGGTGCGGCAGAACATGCGTTTCTTGTCCGGCGTGGCGCGGTACTCGGCCAGCTCCGACTCGCCGCTGAGCAGGCGGAACGCCGCACGCGCCACCGGGACATTGGTGGCGAACGGCCCGCCCTGCGCCTTGCGACACTGGCCGCAATGGCAGATCTGGATTGGCGCCAGCTCGCCGCTGATCTCGTAGCGCACCGCGCCGCACAGACAACCGCCCGAATGCATGCCCTGCCCCCTCTTCCGGTTTCGCGGAGCGAAGGAGTCTAGATCAGGCTCGGTCTCCTGCACCACCGTACTGAGGAGTGGTGCTTCAGACTTCGCTGCCCCAGCCCAGCGGATAAAGCAGTTCTTCCTTGTAGCCAGCCCACACCCGCGCTGCCGCCGGGAAGCTCGCGTCCAGTTCGGCATCACCGCTGTCCACCAGCAGTGGCCGACCTTCGAGTGTGCCGAGCTTGCGCTTGGTGGCAATCACTCGCAGCCGTTCGATGCCAATGGCGCGCAGCACGCGCGGGCTGATCTGCTGGTTGCCGCGCCCGAGGATGTGCCCCTGCCCACCGATGGCGGTGACCAGCAGGAAGGCCGGGTGCCCGTCCACCAGCTCGAACAGCTGCGCCTCGGTGACGTCGCGGGCAATCACTTCACCGTTCTCGATCACGTCGACGCCCAGCAGCGTGGTGTCCAGGTGCAGGTCGGCGGCCAGCCCATGCAGCGTCGAGCCGGGGCCGAAGACGTAGCGCACGTCGTTTTCCCAGCTGTCCTCCAGCCAGGCAGCGAGATCAGCCAGCACCAGCTCCTCGGTCTCCATGCCGGCCTGCTTCACGTGCTGCATGAAGTGGCCTTCCTCGGGCACCGTCAGTTCGGCGTACCAGCGCGCGGCGACACGACCCTCGCGCAGCGCAGCCTCGTCGAGATCGCGCACTTCACCCTGGGTCAGGCGCACCAGCCCGCCGTCCACCAGCCGCCGCGCCAGTTCTCCGGCGGCACGCGGGCTGATGGTGTAGACCCCGGAATGGATCTTCACCCCGGCGGGAATGCCCAGCACCGGCTGGCCTTCGCGGGCCACCTCGGCCACATCCCGCGCGGTGCCGTCGCCACCGGCGAAGAGGATCAGCGCCACGCCGGCCGACTGCAGCGCCTGCACGGCGTGACGGGTATCCGCCGCGCTGGTCTGCGCCTGCTCCAATTCGCCCGCCAGGAGATGGGCAAAGCCCATGTCCGCCAGCAGGTCGGCGCCCATCGGGCCGGGAAAGGTGAGGAACTCCAGGCGTTCGCGCACCGCCTGCAGGTGTTCCAGGGCGACTCGCGTGCGCTCCGCCGCCCGAGGTTCGGCGCCGCGCGCCAGGGCCAGTTCGGCGACGCCGTCGCTGCCCTTTAGCGCGGTCGGGCCACCGATACCGGCCAGCGGATTGATGATCAGCCCTATGCGAATCCTGTCCATACTCAACCTCGAGGGAAACTTCTTCGAACCACCGGCGCAATGCCAGGTCGGACCAGGGAAGCGGCAACTCCACGCACTATAACGACAAGCAAACGACCGGGGACCTCGCGATTGGCACGCAATCTGCGAGGGTATTACGGTCGTCTGTCTTCGGTGACGGTTCTTCGGCGCTGCCCTGCGCAGCCTCTGTCACCGGGGTTTCATCTGATCTGCCTAGACTGCTTTGAACCTGATGTAGAGGAGATTGGCCATGAGCCTGCAAACCCACCGTGAATCCGCCCCCCGCCCCACCCCGCGCCAGCCGCAACAGCCGGTCGGCGGCTCGATCATCGATGCCCAGGGCCGTGAAGTCCCGATCACCGAAGACATGATCCAGCGCGCCTGCCAGGAACTGGACAAGACCTGCGAGCCGCCGCGCCGCCAAGCGGAATAAAAGCGCGGCAGCGCGTCCGCCCTACTCCCCGACCCGGTTGGCGCCCAGCGCCGTCAGCAGGCTTTCCAGGCGCGGCGAATCGCCCTGGATGTCTACCCACAACCCGGTGATTTCCCGGCGCGGCGGGTAGTGCTTGCGCAGCGCGTCGAAGGCCGTCCGCCGGGTCTGGGTGTCTCCGATCAGACTGCGACGGAAATTGGCGTCATCACTGCGCGGGTCGTAGACCGCGCGGCAGAGCATCGCCAGGGCCCAGTCCGGATCGCACTCTTCCTTCAGGCTCAGTTCGGCCAGCCACTGCGCAGGCAGCAGGTCGTCGAGATCGACTGCCGGCGCGCGCTGCTGCCAGGCGCAGAACGCCTCGTAGATCTGCGCCGTGCCACGCAGCTTGCCGTCGAGGCTGTAGCCGGCGATGTGCGGGGTGGCGATGCGGCAGCGCTGGGCCAGTTGCACGTTCACTTCCGGCTCGCCTTCCCAGACGTCCAGCGCCACGTCGATGTCCGCGCCGGATTCCAGGTGGATGCGCAGCGCCGTGTTGTCGACCACTCCGCCACGGCTGGCATTGATCAGCCAGGTGCCGGGGCGCAGCGCCTTGAGGCGCTGCGCGTCGATCAGGTGGCGAGTCGGGTTTTCGCCGTCACGGGTCAGCGGCGTGTGCAGGCTGATCACGTCGCACTCGCGCAGCACTTCTTCCAGGCTACGGAAATCACCACCTTCGGCGGCGGCACGCGGCGGGTCGCAGACGCGTACGTCCCAGCCCAATCCGCGCAGCACATCCACCAGACGTCCACCCACCTGCCCCGCGCCGATCACGCCATAGCGGCGTTCGGAAAGCCTGGCGCCGTGCACTTCGGCCAGCGCCAGCAGGCTGCCCAGCACCCAATCAACCACGCCGCGGGCGTTGCAGCCCGGCGCACTGGACCAGGCGATGCCGGCCTCGGCGAAGTAATCGAGGTCCAGGTGATCGGTGCCGATGGTGCAGGTGCCGACGAACTTGACCTGGCTGCCCTCGAGCAGCTCGCGGCTGACGTCGGTCACCGAGCGCACCAGCAGGACTTCGGCGTCGCCCAGGGCGGCGCGGTCGATCCCGCGTCCGGGCAGGCGCCGGATGTCGCCATGGGCGCCGAAGAAGGCTTCGACCAGGGGAATGTTTTCATCGGCAAGGATACGCATGGGCTGACTCCAGAAATCGTCACCGGCTACTTTACCAGCGCCATTGCGCGCGGTCCCGCGCCACACACGCAAGGCTTTGCTGACCGGGCGGACAGCCCTTAAACTGGCCGGCTTCCCGCCAATTCTTCTTGCCAAGGAAAGCCGTGACCAGCCTCACCCAGCCCGTCTCCCGCGGACGGCGCACCGCCACCGAACTCAAGGAACTGCTGACCCTCGCAGCGCCCATCATGATCGCCCAGCTGGCGACCACCGCCATGGGCTTCGTCGATGCGGTGATGGCCGGCAGCGTGGGGCCGCGCGACCTGGCCGCGGTGGCGCTGGGCAACTCGATCTGGATTCCGATCTTCCTGCTGATGACCGGCACCCTGCTCGCCACCACCGCCAAGGTGGCCCAGCGTTATGGCGCCGGCGACCAGGCCGGCACCGGCCCGCTGGTGCGCCAGGCGCTGTGGCTGGCACTGCTGGTCGGCCCGCTGGCGGGGGCGACACTGTGGCTGCTCTCCGAGCCGGTGCTGCGCGCGATGAAGGTCGAGGAAGCGCTGATCGAACCCAGTTGCTTCTACCTGCGCGGCATCGCCTGCGGCCTGCCGGCGGTGGCGCTGTACCATGTGCTGCGCTGCTTCAGCGACGGCCTGGGGCGCACACGGCCGAGCATGGTGCTGGGCATCTGCGGACTGCTGCTGAACATCCCGATCAACTACGTGCTGATCTACGGCCACCTCGGTTTCCCGGCCCTGGGCGGCCCCGGCTGCGGCTGGGCCACCGGCTCGGTGATGTGGTTCATGCTGCTGGGCATGCTGGTGTGGGTGAACAGGGCCAAGGTCTACAAGCCCAGCGAACTGTTCCGCCACTGGGAGCTGCCGCAACCGAAGGTGATCGGCAGCCTGGTGGCGGTCGGCCTGCCCATCGGCATCGCGGTGTTCGCCGAGTCCAGCATCTTCTCGGTGATCGCCCTGCTGATCGGTGAGCTCGGCGAGAAAGTGGTGGCGGGCCACCAGGTGGCGCTGAACTTCAGCGCGCTGGTGTTCATGATCCCCTACTCGCTGGCCATGGCCGTGACTGTCCGCGTGGGCCAGTCGCTCGGCAGCGGTGCGCCGCGCGATGCTCGTTTCGCTGCCGGTGTGGGCATGGGCGCGGCGCTGGCGTATGCCTGCGTTTCCGCCAGTGGCATGCTGCTGATGCGCGAACACATCGCCGGGCTCTATACCCAGGACCCGGAGGTACTGGCGCTGGCGGCGACGCTGCTGGTTTTCTCGGCGCTGTTCCAGTTTTCCGACGCCGTGCAGGTCACCGCCGCCGGCGCGCTGCGCGGCTACCAGGACACCCGCGCGACCATGATCATGACCCTGTTCGCCTACTGGGGCATCGGCCTGCCGGTCGGCTACAGCCTCGGCCTCGCCCACTGGCTGCAGGAACCCACCGGCCCGCGCGGCCTGTGGGAAGGCCTGATCGTCGGCCTGACCTGCGCGGCGGTGATGCTGTGCATCCGCCTGTCGCGCAGCGCCAAGCGGCAGATCGTGCTGAACGAGAGGCGCGTCGCTGCCTGACGTCCATGACGCGAAAAAGCCGCCCTCGGGCGGCTTTTTCATTTGGAAACCCAGCGGGGAAAACACCGCACGAACTGGTCGCCGCACTGCAAGGACTCTGTAGGAGCGAGCTTGCTCGCGAACGGATTTCCCTCAGGCATCGGCGTCAAGCGGTTCGCGAGCAAGCTCGCTCCAACAACAGCAAGAAAGCCGCCCGAGGGCGGCTTTTTCGTTACGTATCCTGGGATCAGTCCGTCACCAGCGCCGGCTTCGGCCGACTGCTCAGCGTCGTCCCAACGGAGGCCACGATGATGGCGCAGATGGCGATCCACTGGTGCGAGGTCAGTTGCTCACCGAGGAAGAACAGGCCGGACAACGCACCGAACGCCGGCTCGATGCTCATCAACGTGCCGAAGGTACGCGCCGGCAGGCGGGTCAGCGCCACCATTTCCAAGGTGTAGGGCAAGGCACTGGAGAGGATCGCCACGCCCAGCAATGCCGGGAACAGGCTGACATCGAACAGCGCCATGCCACTGTGCGCGAGACCGATGGGCGCCACGCAGATCGCGGCGATGCTGATGCCCAGTGCCGCGCCCTGCGCGCCCAGGTCGTTACCGGCACGCTGGCCGAAGATGATGTAAAGCCCCCAGCAGACGCCCGCCCCCAGCGCCAGCGCGGCGCCCTTGGGGTCGATGCCGTGGCCGAAGTCGGCAATCGGCAGCAGCAGGCCAAGGCCGACCACCGCGATGGCGATCCACAGGAAGTCGATGGGCTTGCGCGAATAGAACAGCGCCACCGCCAGCGGCCCGGTGAACTCCAGGGCCACGGCGACACCCAGCGGGATGGTCTGCAGCGCCATGTAGAAGGTCAGGTTCATCAGGCCCAGGGTCACGCCATAGATGAACAACGGCTTGAGCGGCTTGCCGCGCAGCGAGGTGCGCCACGGGCGGAGGATCGCCAGCAGGAGGATGGCCGCGAAGATCAGGCGCATGGAGGTCACGCCTTCGGCGCCGAGCACCGGGAACAGGCTCTTGGCGACCGATGCGCCGGTCTGGATCGAGGCCATGGACACGATCAGGATGAGAATGGGGAAGACAGTGGACAGAAAGCGAGAGCGAGGCATGGTGCGGACCTGAACAGGCGTTGCAACGGTTGGGATTTCTTGGTTGACTGTTATGCGCAACATAATGCGCAAAAAGGCCAGAATGAGCAATATACTGCCCACTCCTTCCGAACGTCCCAGCGTCCTGGTGCACGTCGCCGATAACGTGAAGACGCACCGCCGCAGCGCCGGCTTCAGCCAGGACGCGCTGGCCAAGGCCTCGGGCGTCAGCCGGCGGATGCTGGTCGGCATCGAGAGCGGCGACACCAATGTCAGCCTCGCCACCCTCGACCGCATCGCCGCCGCCCTGAAAGTCACCTTCGCCGACCTGGTACGCCCGCCCTCCACCGGCGGCCTGACCCGTGTCGACGCGGTGGCCTGGGGCGGCCAGCAGGCCGACAGCCGCGGCACCCTCCTCGCCAGCACCCCCGCGACCCGCCAGGCCGAGCTGTGGCATTGGTCCCTGGCACCCGGCGACCGCTACAACGCCGAGCCAGACGCCGAAGGCTGGTACGACATGGCCTACGTGATCGAAGGCCGGCTGACCATCGTCCTCGCCGACGAGACGGTGGAGGTCGAGGCCGGTGGCTTCCATGTGTTCAAGAGCAACCAGCCGTTTTCCTATCAGAACCATGGGGATGTGCTGGTGCGGTTTGTGCGCAACGTCGTGAATTGAATCCTTTACAGCTGCGCCTCCCAGGGCTCATCGCGGGCATAGGCTGCTCCTACAGGTCGACGCCAGCGTTTGCGGCGGCGCGTAGGAGCGGACTCTGTCCGCGATAGATTCACCGCCGCGCCCAGCCGAACAGGGAGCTGGGCGGAATCATCGCGGACAGAGTCCGCTCCTACGAAAGCGAGCACTCCGCGGCTTTGGCTTTGGCTTTGGCTTTGGCTTTGGCTTTGGCTTTGGCTTTGGCTTTGAAGATTTCCAGAGAAACCTCCGCATGCGCCGAATGCCCCGTTCAGGAGGCCTCGTTGAAGCGGAGTTTCAGGGGTTGAGCGACATGGATGTCGCGAGAGCGGCGATGGGCCAGGGATGGCCCTTCGCCGCGGGCCCCTGAAACTTCGATTCGACGAGGGTATTTTTCGCCTCAAGCGAAAAACCGGATGTCCGGGGCAAGACCTTTGGTTACTTTGGGCGGGGCGGCCATCCGTCGTTTGCCAAAGTAACTCGCCCGAGGGGGCGAAACAGGGAGTCCGCGCACACGCCGCAGCGGCGCAGACACACCTAACCGTAAGCAAGAGCATCGCGGAGAAGCTCCGCTCCTACAGAGAGCCCCATCGGTCCGACCAATACAGACAAAAAAGGCCCGCAACAAGCGGGCCTTCCTCGCTCAAACCAAGCGTCAGCTGCTCTGCGGCATCTCACCCCGCGCCAGGCGCGCATTGATATCGGCGATCACCGCCGGCAGTTCAACGATGGTGTCGATCAGGTAGTGCGGCCGCGAGCCCTCGAACATCTGCCCGATGCGGCGGCGCTCCTGCTCCAGCTTCTGGGCCGGCAGCGCCTTGTACTGCTCGTAGGTCAGACCCAGGGCGTTGCCCGAGCAGGTCAGCGCCACAGTCCACATGCCGGCGCTGCGGCCTTCGAGGATGCCCGGCCAGGTGTCGTCGACCTTCACGCAAGCCGCGACGTCATTGATGCCCAGGGCGATCACGTTGGCCAGCGCCTGGGCCGGGTGCGGGCGGCCGTTGGGCACTTCGTCGGTGGCGACCACGTGGTCGGCGACGTAGCCGTTGGTCTTGGCCAGGGCGACGACCTTCTCCATCACCACCGCCGGGTAGCCGGAGCAGGAACCGACTTTCAGCCCACCTTTGCGCACGGCAGCGATGGCGTCCAGCGCGCCGGGAATCAACGCCGAATGCTCGGCGATCTTCTCGATCTGCAGCGGCATGAAACGCTCATAGATGGCGGTGACATCGTCGTCGCTCGGCACACGGCCGAACTTGGCCTTGTAGCGCTCGGCGATGGCAGGGATGTCGCACAGGGTGCGGATGTGGTCCCACTTGCCCATGCCCATCGGGCCACGGGCTTCTTCCAGGCTGACCTGCACGCCGAACTCGGCGAAGGCCTCGACGAAGATCTGGGTCGGCGCGAAGGAGCCAAAGTCGACCACGGTGCCGGCCCAGTCGAGGATGACGGCTTGCAGTTGCTGGGGTTGCTGGTAATTCATGGCGTTCAATCCTGTGAGAATTCGGGCGGGCGTCAGATTTCGAAGACTTCCATTTCCTTCAGCGTCTCGGCGATGGCTGCGACGGCGGCGCGCATGCCGCTGGCGTCGACCTGGCCGATGCAACCGACGCGGAAGGTTTCCACCTGGGTCAGCTTGCCCGGGTAGAGGATGAAGCCCTTCTCGCGCACCCGGTTGTAGAACTCGGTGAAGCTGTAGCGGGCATCGCTCGGGGCGTGGAAGGTGACGATGATGGGCGCCTGGATTTCCGCCGGCAGGAAGCTGCGGAACCCGAGCTCGGCCATCTCCGCCAGCAGAGTCTGACAATTGTTTGCGTAACGCTGATGACGGGCCGCGAGACCGCCCTCTTCCTCGTACTGGCTCAGCGCTTCGTGCAGCGCGGCAACCACGTGGGTTGGCGGGGTGAAGCGCCACTGGCCGGTCTTGGCCATGTAGGCGTGCTGGTCCTGCAGGTCCATGGACAGCGAGTGGCAGTTGCCGGCGCTGGCGTTCAGCGCGGACGTGCGGGCAAACACGAAGCCCATGCCCGGAACGCCTTCCAGGCACTTGCCGGAGGCAGCGATCAGCGCGTCGAAGGGAATGTGGCGGGCGTCGATGTCCAGCGCGCCGAAGGAGCTCATGGCATCGATGATCAGGCGCTTGCCGTGGGCCTCGATGACCTTGGCGATGTCCTGCAGCGGGTTGAGGATGCCGGTGCTGGTTTCGCAGTGGATCAGGGCGACGTGGGTGACGCTCGGGTCCGCGCTGAGCAGGCGGTCGACGTCGGCGGCGGTGGTCGGCACGTCCTCTTCGGTTTCGAAGGTGCTGAACTCGCGGCCGATCACCTGGCAGATCTTCGCCAGGCGCTTGCCGTAGGCGCCGTTGATCAGCACCAGCACCTTGCCGTCACGCGGCACCAGGGTGCCGATGGCGGCTTCGACGGAGAAGGTGCCGCTACCCTGCAGGGGCACGCAGGTGTGGCTCGCCTCGCCGTGGATGATCGCCAGCAGGCGCTTGCAGACGTCGGCGGTGAGGTCGTTGAAGTCGCGATCCCACGACCCCCAGTCGACCATCATGGCGCGACGGGTGCGGGGAGACGTGGTCAGCGGACCGGGAGTCAGCAGGATGGGGGCTCGCTCGGCAGTGCTCATGCTCGATTCCTCTTTCTTGGGAACGTCGTCAGGGCTGAATTCGGTTGGGCCGGGGCGGGTTCGCCGTGGCCTGGGCATAACTTGCCGGCCGGGCAGATATCGTTCAAATTGTTTATCACGATGCACTGCATAAGTCGGACATATACCTCATGAACCTCTTCCAGCTCCGCGCCTTTGACGCCGTCGCCCGCGAACGCAGCTTCACCCGTGCCGCCGAGCGCCTGTTCATCAGCCAGCCGGCCGTCACCGGCCACGTGAAGGCGCTGGAGGAGCACTACCAGGTCAACCTGTTCCGCCGCACCGCGCGCGGCGTGGAGCTGACAGAAGATGGCGTACGCCTGTCGGCCATCAGCCGCACGCTGTTCGCCCTGGAAGAGGAAGCCGAAGCCATGCTCGACGCCAGCCGCGAGCTGGTGACCGGGCGCATCGAGGTGGCCGCCGACGGCCCGCACCTGGTGATGCCTATGCTTGCCCGGCTACGCGCGCGCTACCCCGGCATCACCGTCAACCTGCGCCTGGGCAACGCGCAGGAAACCCTCGCCGCACTGATGGACGAGCACGTCGATATTGCCGTGCTGACCGAAGTGGAGCCGCGCGCCGGGCTGTTCCTGCGCGAGCTGGTGGAGTCGCGCATCTGCGCCCTGGTGCCGGCCAGCCATGCCTGGAGCGGGCACGCTGGCGAGCTGCCGCTGGGCGAGCTGGACCAGCAGATCATGGTCCTGCGCGAGCCCGACTCGATCACCCGCCGGACTTTCGATGCGGCCCGTTCAGCCCAAGCGGTCGAACCTCGCGTGCTGCTGGAGCTGGACAGCCGCGAAGCGGTGACCGAAGCGGTGGCGGCGGAACTGGGGATCGGCATCGTGTCGTCGCTGGAGGTCAGCCCGGACCCACGGGTGAAGGCGATTCCCTTGAGTGGCGCCGGGCTGCTCAATCGCCACGCCATCGGCTGCCTGGAACGGCGCAGGGGGTTGCGGGTGGTGAGTGCGTTTCTGGAGTTGGCGGAAGCCTGACCTCAGGTCCTGCGGGATGCGGTTCGCGAGCAAGCTCGCTCCCACAAGGGAAACTTCGGCGTATGCCCAATCTGTAGGAGCGAGCTTGCTCGCGAACCACCGACAGCCATGCCCTACTCCGCCGGCAAATCTTCCTTCACCAGATCGAGAAAAGTCGCCACGATCCGCCGCGTGCTCTGCTCACGCAGGCACACCAACGTCTCGCTCATGCGCCAGTGACAATCGAGAATCGGCAGCGCGTGTACGCGCGCATCCGCGCCCAGTTCGGCGGCCGAAACCACGCCCACACCAATCCCCACTGCCACCGCTTCCAGCGACGCCTCGCGACCTTCGACCTCGATGGCCGGACGAATACGCAGCCCGGCGCGGGCCATTTCCGCTTCAAGCATCTGCCGGGTCACCGAGCCCTGCTCGCGCAGCACCAGCGGCGTGTCATCCAGGTCAGCGAGCTGGATGGACTCGCGCCCGGCCCACGGATGGCCGCAGCCAACGAAGGCAACGATGGGATCGCTACGCAGGGTGAAGGTCAGCAGGCGCTCGTCCTGGACTTCACGCCCCAGCAGCGCGAGGTCGGCCTGGTAGTCGAACAGCCGTTGCAGGGATTCATCGGTATTGCCCGTCTCCAGCTTCACGCGGATACCCGGATGGCGTTGGCAGAAGCGGGCTATCTGCGGCAGCACGTGTACGGGTGCGTCCACCGCCAGGGTCAGGCTGCCGGTTTGCAGCGCGCTGGACTCCTGCAGCAGTTCCTGCGCCTCGGCCTCGATCACGAACAGCCGCTGGGTCACCGACAGCAGGCGTTCGCCCAGTTCGGTCAGGCGTACCGAACGCTTGTTGCGGTGGAACAGCAGCACACCGTAGCGCTCCTCCAGCTTGCGCACCTGGTCGGAAACCGCCGGCTGGGTGAGGAACAGACGCTCGGCAGCGCGGGTGAAGCTGCCGTGCACGGCGACGGCATGGAAGGCCTTGAGCTGAGCGTGGGAAACGGACATGGGAGCGCCTCTGCGGGAAGGTTCTGACCGCCTCCACGCCAGCAGACGGAAAGCGACTACAAGGTCATTCACGCAAAACACTAGCGTCATGGCGCCTTGTCATACAAGCCCAGCTTATTTTTGAAATCTGATAAATCGATTTCAGTTATTTATTCGAAATTGTTTCCATCCCTCCACCGACGCTCTCCCCCATCAGTGGAGCGGCGGCACAGAACAGCTGCAGCGTTTCTGACCCGCACCGCGAAGACGGTGCGACGTGCTCCCAGAACAAGAACAACAAACAGGCGTTACCCACTGACTGCCGGCACAGCACAACAACAACGAGGTCAGACCATGCTCAACCCTCACGGCATCGCATCGCCGCGCGCCTCCCTCGCCCGCTGGAAATGGCAGATCTTCGCCATCACCTGGCTGGCCTACGCGGCCTTCTACTTCACCCGCAAAGCCTTCTCGGTGGCCAAGCTCGGCATCGCCGAAGACCCCTCCTTCCATCTCGACAAGATCGCGATGGCCAACCTCGACGCCATCTACCTCACTGCCTACGCAGTAGGCCAGTTCACCTGGGGCGTCTTCGCCGACCGCTATGGCCCGCGCGTGGTGGTGTTCGGCGGCCTGCTGATCTCCGCCGCCGCCGCCCTGGTGATGGGCAGCTTCGCCACCCTGCCGATCTTCGCCACCTGCATGGTGGTCCAGGGCCTGGCGCAGTCCACCGGCTGGTCGGGGCTGTGCAAGAACATCGGCAGCTTCTTCGCCACCCACGAACGCGGCCGCGTGCTCGGGCTGTGGAGCACCTGCTACGCCTTCGGCGGACTGGTCGCCTCGCCCTTCGCCGGCTGGTGGGCCTATGAAGTGTTCGGCACCTGGCATGCGGCGTTCTACTCCACCGCCGCCGTGGTCGGTGCGGTCGCCATCCTGTTCCTGCTGCTGCAACGCAACCGTCCGCAGGACGTCGGCCTGCCGCCGGTGGAAGCCGATGTACAGCAACCCGAAGCGGTGAACTACGCCGGCTTCAAGCACGAGGGCGAAAACGGCAAGTCCCTGCGCATCCTCGGCAAGGTGCTGCGCAACCGCACCGTGCTGACCCTGGGCCTGGCGTACTTCCTGCTCAAGCCGGCACGCTACGCGATCCTGTTGTGGGGGCCGGTGATCGTCTACGAGCGCATGCCGGGGCTGGGCAAGGTCGGCGCGGCGATCCTGCCGTCAGCCTTCGAAGTCGCCGGGCTGCTCGGGCCGATCCTGATCGGCTACGCCTCGGACCGCATCTTCGGCGCGCGGCGCATGCCGGCCTGCGTGATCAGTCTGCTCGGCCTGACGGTGTGCCTGGCGCTGTTCGTCCCGGCGATGCAGACCGGCAGCAGTCTCATGGTCCTCGGCCTGCTGTTCATGATGGGCCTGACCCTTTACGGACCGGACTCCATGATCAGCGGCGCGGCCGCCGTGGACTTCGGCACCGGCGAAGCGGCCGGCACGGCAGCGGGTTTCGTCAACGGCTGCGGTTCCATCGGCGCGATCCTCGGCGGCCTGCTGCCGGGCTACTTCGACACCTACACCGTGTTCATCGGTTTCACCGTCACCGCGCTGATCGCCGCCGGCATCCTGATCCCGCACTGGAACAGCCGCCCGGAAGCGACCCGCCAGACTCAATCCGCCAGCGACGAACCCCGCCTGAACGCACGCCCCGTGCGCTCTTGAGTCCCGCTTGTCCCTCACCGGCCGGCTGAGGGTATGGGCGAGGCGCCCCGCGCGCCTCGCCCTTTTTTCATTGGCCCGTACACCCGCGGAACCACGGATGGGCTTGTGCCATCAGTCACAGCTGAATAACATTGATTATCATTTGAAAATTATTCCTGCTGGACGCCCTTGTGAGCACTTCCAACCTCGACGCGGTCTTCCTGGCCCAGCGCCTGCCTTTGCTGCGCACGCTCGTACGGATGGTGAAGAACCCGAGCATCGCCGAAGACCTGGTGCAGGAAACCTACCTGCGCGTCGCCCGCACCTTGCTCGAACGCCGCATCGATCACCTGGAACCCTTCCTCTTCCAGACCGGCCGAAACCTCGCCCTGGACCACCTGCGCCACCTGCGCATGCAGTCGCGGACCATGCTCGAGGACGTGCCTTTCGACGTGGTGCAGGCCGTGCCGGCGCCCGGCTCCAGCGCCGAGGACCAGTTGCACGCGGAGAAGCTGCTCGAACGCCTGGGTGCCACCCTCGAGGAACTCAGCGAGCGCCAGCAGCGCATCTTCATCCTCAGCCGCCTGCACGGCTGCGGCTACGCGGAGATCGCCGAGCAACTCGACATCTCGGCCAGCACGGTGCAGAAGGAACTGAAACTGATCATGGCGATCTGCGTCGGGCTGGTCAGCCGCCTCGAGGAATCGGTATGACGGACTACCGTTCGCCAGCCGATTCGACAACAATGCGCGGCTCACCACCCCAGCACCGCCCCGAGGATCGCCCCTTGCCCCACGCCGCTCCGCCCGACGACCAGCAGATGGCCGAAGCCCTCGACTGGCTGATCCTCGAGGACGACATGGACGCCGTCACCCGCGCGCGCTTCGAAGCCTGGCTCGCTGCCAGCGAAGGCAATGCGCAGGCTTACCAGCGCGTGCGCGACGCGTGGCAGTCGCCGTTGCTGCCGGTCGCCGCCGCGCGCCTGGAACGCAGGCAGGTGCAGGACAAGGTTCGCCCGCTGCATCGCAAACGACGTTTCCTGAAGCCCCTGGCAAGCGCAGCAGCGCTGGTGCTCGCCATCGGTGTCGTGGTCCAGGGCGACCTGCTGACGCGACTGCGCGCGGACCATCTCACCGCGGTCGGCGAACGCCAGAAAGTCCGGTTGGCCGACGGCTCGAACGTGCTGCTCAACACCGACACCGCGTTCTCCAGCAAGGTCGATGATCAGCAGCGCGTCGCCCGCCTCTACCGCGGCGAAGTCTTCTTCGACGTTGCCCATGACCGCAGTCGCCCCTTCGAGGTGGAAGCCGGGCCGGTGCAGGTCACGGTGCGCGGCACGGCGTTCGCCGTGCGCTACCTGGGCAACGAGGCGGAAGTCAGCGTGCAGCGCGGCGAAGTGGACCTGCGCACGCGCCTGGATGATGCCCGCGTCAGCCTCGGCGCCGGCGACAGCATCCGCGTCGGTCCGCAGGGCTTCGGCGAGCGCCAGCACGGCGCCGAGGCCGAATCCCAACTGGCCTGGGTGAAAGGACGCATGGTGTTCGAGAACTGCCCGCTCAGCCAGGTGCTGGCCGAATTGCGCCGCTACTACCCCGGCTGGATCGTCAACACCAACGAACGCCTGGATAACGTCAGCGTCACCGGCAACTGGCGCCTGGACGACCCGCTGGGCGTGGCGCGCTCGCTGGCGCAGATCACCTCCGCCGAACTGCACGAATACCCGAAACTGCTGATCCTCAACTGACCTCCTGTTACGGAGCAGGAAGTTTTTTTACGCGATTCGAAAGGCTCGTTCGTTTAGTCAGAAGCCAATGCAATAGATTCGCATTTACGAATGCGAACAAAGACTGACTAAGAGAGCCCTTCGATGACCATTGCTTCTTCGCGTGCCCCTCTGCGCCGGCTGTCCGCTCCGGCCAGCATCTCGCTGCTCGCCCTGTCCATCGGCCTCGCCAGCCTGCCGGCCACTTCCGCCCTCGCCGCCGAAGCCAGCCAGACCCAGGCCGGCTACAGCTTCGACATCGCCCGCCAACCGCTGCCCCAGGCATTGAACGCGTTCAGCGCGGTGACCGGCTGGCAGGTTGGCGTGGCCGCCGACCTGGCCGACGGCGTGGTGTCTCCGGGCGTCAGCGGCCGCCTGCCGGCGGAGCGCGCGCTGAAGAACCTGCTCGGCGGCACCGGCCTGACCGTGCGCCAGCTCGGCCCGCGCAACGTGGTGCTGGAGCGCAACCTCTCCTCCGTTGCCGAGATGCAGCCGCTCACCGTCACCGCGACCCTGAACGCCGGCCTCTACAACCTCACCGACAAGAAGTACTGGCTGTGGGATGACGTGCGCGGCTACGACGGCGTCGGCGAAGCCTCGGTACTGGCCCCGGCCAACCTCGACCGCCTGACCCAGCCGGGCCGCAACTTCGCGATCAACCTGGTGTGGGATATCTGATGCACTGATTGGCACGGGATTCCTGATGAACCCCGTGCCAGCTCCGTTCGCGAGCAAGCTCGCTCCTACAGATTTCGACGCTCTTCGTAGGAGCGAGCTTGCTCGCGAACCTGTCTCGCTCCGGCATCACCCATTGAACACGCGACTATCTTTACGCTTTCCCCGAACTCGTTCGTCTCGTCTGTAAAGACCTGTAATTTCAAGGAATTGGACATGACCACCCTGGAACTCCCCGCCCTGCGCTCGCAGCGCCTGAACGCGCTGACCCACGCCCCCCACGAGCGTCTCGACCACGCCGTGAAGGCCCGCGAGCCCTTCTCCAGCCGCGAGCGTTTCGCCCGCTTCGTGGTCGCCCAGTACCTGTTCCAGTCCGAGCTGCAGGCCCTGTACCAGGACGCCGAGCTGGGCAAGATCTTCCCCGACCTGCCGCAGCGTTGCCGCGCCGAACAGGCCCGCCTGGACCTGGCCGACCTCGACACCGAAGTGCCCGCACCGGTCGCCGGCGCTATCAGCAACCCGACCCAGGCCCACGCGCTGGGCTGGCTGTTCGTCTCCGAAGGCTCCAAGCTCGGCGCTGCCTTCCTGATCAAGCGCGTCGCCGCGCTGGGCCTGGACGAGAACACCGGCGCCCGTCACCTGGGCGAGCCCGAAGGCGGCCGTGCCGAAGGCTGGAAGCGCTTCACCCGTACCCTCGACGGCCTGGAGCTGAGCGAAGCCCAGGAGCGCGAAGCCGAAGCCGGCGCCGTGGCCGCTTTCGAGCGCTTCTCGCAACTGCTGCAACACAGCTACGACAGTGCTCCCGCCGCGGTCTGACGCCCTGGAGCGCGCGCCTGCCGATGCGGCGCGCGCCACTCCTTTCGGTCCCGCGCGCTCGCGGCTGGCCCGACTGGCATTTGCGTTGCTGGCGTACACCAGCCTCGGCGTGGGCATGGTGGGATTGGTGGTACCGGGGTTGCCGACCACCGAGTTCGTCCTGCTTGCTGCCTGGGCTGCGTCGAAGAGTTCGCCGCGCTTGTCCGCCTGGCTGGAGAACCACCGGCTGTTCGGTCCCATCCTGCACAACTGGCGCAATGGCCGCGCCGTTGCCCGCCGCGCCAAGATCAGCGCCAGCCTGGCGATGCTCGCCGCGCTGGCGATCATGCTGATCACCCTGCCCCACGGTATCTGGCTGTACGCCGTGATCCTCGGCATGGCGGTTGGCAATCTGTGGATCTGGTCGCGTCCGGATACGCCCAGGCCGTAGCCAGCGCACGGCAGCGGACTTATGCTGGAAGTCCGATCCTGCATTCTGTCCACGAGCCATGAACCAGCCCACCAGCAAAGTCGACGCCGTCCTCGCCGAGGCCCAGCGCCGCCGCGAAACCAGCTACCGCGAGAAAGCCCTGAAGATGTACCCCTGGATCTGCGGGCGCTGCGCCCGCGAGTTCAGCGGCGTGCGCCTGCGCGAGCTGACCGTCCACCACCGCGACCACAATCACGACAACAACCCCGAGGATGGCTCCAACTGGGAGTTGCTGTGCCTGTTCTGCCACGACAACGAGCACCAGCGGCAGGTGGACCTGCATTACCAGAACAGCAATGACGCGGGCGCAAAAGGGCCCAAGGTCACCCACAAGGGACTGGCCGGGCTGGCGGACCTGCTGAAGAAGAAGGACGACGGGCAGGCGTGAATCCCACGCCGCCACTGTAGGAGCGGACTCTGTCCGCGATGGCTTCCCCCAGCTCCCTGTTCGATTGGAGCGGCGGCGGTTCGATCGCGGACGAAGTCCGCTCCTACCCCACCGGCCACCATTGGGCATGCACCTGTAGGAGCGAGCTTGCTCGCGAACAACCTCCGCTGCGGACCCGCTTCGCGAGCAAGCTCGCTCCTACAAACCAGTCCGCGCGATGGAGACTTCAGCGCAGGCCGGCAACGATCTCCAGCGAACGCAGGCGCAATTCGTGGTCGTAGATATCGCTGGTGAAAATGATCTCGTCCACGCCAGTCTGCTCCAGCAGGATCTCCAGGCGGCTGCGCACCTTCTCCGGACCACCGATCACCGCCAGCCCGAAGAAGTTGCCGACAGCATCCTGCTCATGGGGTAGCCACAGCCCGGCCATGCTCGGCACTGGCGGCTTCTGCTTCAGGCTGTCGCCACGGATCAGCGCCAGCACACGCTGGAAGGCGGTGGTCGCCAGGTATTCGGCCTCTTCGTCGGTCGGCGCGGCCACCAGCGGCACACCAATCATGGCGTAGGGCTTGTCGAGCACTGCAGAGGGCTGGAAGTTCTCGCGGTAGATGCGCAGCGCGTCATGCAGGTAGCGCGGCGCGAAGTGCGAAGCGAAGGCGTAAGGCAGGCCTTTCTGCGCGGCCAGATGGGCGCTGAACAGGCTGGAGCCCAGTAGCCAGATCGGCACGTTGGTGCCCTCCCCCGGAATCGCCAGCAGCGACTGCTGGGAACGGCGCGGGCCGAGGAGCATTTCCAGCTCGGCGACCTGCTCGGGGAAGTCCGCACCATCGCCCAGGCGGTCACGGCGCAGCGCGCGCATGGTCGCCTGGTCGGCACCCGGTGCGCGGCCCAGGCCCAGGTCGATGCGGCCCGGATACAGCGTTTCCAGGGTGCCGAAGTTCTCCGCCACCACCAGCGGCGGATGGTTGGGCAGCATCACGCCGCCGGAGCCGACGCGGATGCGCTCGGTCTTGCCCGCGATGTGGCCGATCAACACGGCAGTGGCCGAGCTGGCGATCCCGTCCATGTTGTGGTGCTCCGCCAGCCAGTAGCGGGTAAAGCCCAGGTGCTCGACGTGCCGGGCAACCTCGACGGCGTTGTGCAACGCCTCGGCAGCGGTGCCCTGGTCGCGCACAGGCACCAGATCAAGCATGGAGAAGGCAATATCTGACAGGGACTTCATAGGTACTCCGATTCGGGTCACGCAAGCGCCTACACGCAACGCCGCGGACATGACTTTGACCGTGACTCTATCGAGGCACTCCACGCCTGGCCACTTGTCGGGATCGATAGTGCTCATGCCGGCGAGTGATAAAGGCGCGCAGGCGCGTTGCCATCACCTGTTCACGGGACAGTCACCGCGCTGTCATGCCAGACCGCCAGAATGCCCTGGCGCTGAAGGACCAGCGCCCCATCTCTACGGGAATCCGCCGATACTCCTCCCCAGGCAACGGCGAGATCCTGTGGCCTACGAAGCAAAAAGCCCGCATCCGTGCGGGCTTTTTGCTTTGTCATCGCCAGATACGTCAGTCGCGGTTCTTCACCATTTCGAAGAGCTTCAGGCGGTCGCTGATTTCCTGCAGGGTGTGGCGGAACGGGTCGTGCTGTTCGCTGTGGGCCGGGTCGACGAAGTTCCACACGATCACTTCGCTGGAGGTCGGCAGCTCGTCGCCTTCGTCAGTGGACTTGTCGCACAGGTCGATCAGGTAATCGAAGTGCTGGCCGTGGAATTCGTCGATGGACTTGCTGCGCAGGCCTTCGGCAGAGATCCCCGCGTGCTCCAGCACGTTTCGCGCACGCGGGTCGATGGCGGTCGGACGGATGCCCGCGCTGAAGGCTTCGAAGTGTTCGCCATCGGTGTGCCGCAACAGCGCTTCGGCCATCGGCGAGCGGGCGTCGTTGGCGACACAGACGAACAGGACTCGGCGTTTCTCGGTCATCTTTACCTCGGCACGGGGTCGGCTATGCGCCCCTTATACGTCAGGTTTTATGACAGGGCCGTGTCAGCGGCATGAAGGCTCACAACACGATGTAGTCGCTGCGCTGCACGATGCCGCGGCTCTCGCCCTCCACCAGGTGCACGTAGCGCCCGCCGATCTGGTCGACGGCGATGCAGTCGTCGACGTCGATCACCGCGTCGGTGTGCGCCTTGTCCCAGCTGCGCGGCATGCGCCGCTTGGCGCGCACCTTGGCATCGGCGGCATCACGGGCCGCCACCAGGACGTACTGGTGTGCCTCGCCAAAGCTGCCCAGCTCATAGCCGCCCAGGTTGACGAAGAACAGCCGCTGCTCGCCCGGCGCCGGCATCGCCTCGCTGAACTCGACGCGGTAGGCCTCGACACCGTCCACCTCCAGCCAGGAGTCGATGTGCAGGCCATCCGGGCTGCCGAACCAGGCCTCGCGCAATTGCGGGTAGGTGGATTTCAGGTTGTCGCCAATGACGAAGGCCACGTCATGGACCTCGATCCGCGCGCGCGGATGGCGTCCCCCCAGCATGACTACGAACAGCATTTCAGACCCTTCCCAGGTTTCAGACTGGCTCTGACAGATTCGTCAGGCGGCAGGTTCAATCTACTGGCGGATAAATGGCCATCCGTCAGCCAACCCGGTGGGTGGCAAGCGCTATATAGAAAGTTATATTCTGAATCTTCGTTTCACTGCCCCGATGTTTTCCCATGCCCCAGACCGCGCCTGCCCCGACGCGCCGCCGAATGCGCCCGGCCCTCAGCATCCGTGACCGCAACCGCCAGCGCATCCTGCTGGCCGCCGGCGAAGAATTCGCCGAGAAGGGCTTCGCCGCCGCCAAGACCCAGGACATCGCCAGCCGCGCCGAACTCCCTAAATCCAACGTCTACTACTACTTCCAGAGCAAGGAGAACCTCTACCTGCGCCTGCTGGAAAACGTGGTGGACGCAGTGCTGCAAGCCGCCGCCCTGCTGCGCGAGTGTGACGACCCTGCCTGGGCGCTGCCCGCGCACATCCGCGCGCGCCTGCACATCGCCCGGCAGTGGCCGCACGCCTACAAGGTGTTCGCCAGCGAGATGCTCCACGGCGCGCCGCACCTGCCGCCGGAGTGGCTGCAGCGCCTGCGCACGGAGTCGCGCCGCAACGTCGAGTGCATCGCCTCCTGGATCGACCGTGGCCTGCTCGCCCCGGTAGACCCGCAGCACCTGCTGCTGAGCATCTCCGCGGCCACCCGCACCTACGTCGATTTCGACTGGCAGATCGCGATGATCACCGGAAAGGCGCAGCCCGCGGCCGATGACTTCGACGCAGCGGCAGCGACCATCACCCGCCTGGTCCTGCGCGGCACTGCGCCGGAGCCGGCCGCACGCCTGCGCCCCTTGCCGCTGTAGCGCCCGGCGCTGGCTGCACTAATCTGAGAATGTCCGCACGGCTTCGCGCCGTGCCTGCATTCGTCTGGGAGACGCCATGAAATCGCTACTGATCGCCGCATCGCTGATGATCGTTGTGCAGCCCGCCTTTGCCGCCATCCCCATGCTCAACTACGACTGCCCGAACGATATCCAGATCCACACCGACGAGAACGGGCCGGTCTACATCAATGGCCAGGAAGCCAAGGTCACGCAGAACACCGACAGCACCGTGGTCGCCAAGGGTGAAGGTGTGACCGTGCAGATCAGCACCAACGACGACGGCACCGTCAGCGTCTCCTACACCGGCCCGAACGGCGACAGCGGCGTCTGCGACCCCGCCGAGGGCGACTGAACAAGCGCTACGGCGCTCGCCCCAGGCAGCGTTGGTAGCGCTCGTCCACGCGCTGGGCGAACCAGGCGGTGGTGAGCTGGCGGGTGATCTTCGGGCTGTGCAGCGTGATGCCCGGCAGCATCGCCCGCGGCATCGGCTTGCCAGCGGAGCGTTCGGCCAGCGCGAAGACCTTGGTGTAGAGCTCCGACTGGGTGAACTCCGGCTTGTCGCCCAGTTCCAGGTCGCGGCGGATTTCCCGCTCGCTCATGCCCAGTTTCGGCCCCAGGGTGCGCACCGCCTTCTCGGTGCTGCCGGCATCACGGCTGCCATAGAGGATCACGTCCCCGTCCAGTGCCAGGGTAATACCGGTGAGATCCGCCACCACGCGCTGGAACGCCGCGTTGCGGCTGGCGTACCAGCCGGCGTTGAAGTCGGCGAAACGGTACAGCTGACGCGGGTAGTTCACCGGGTAGCCGAGCAGGTGGGCGATGCCGAAGTACATGCCGCCGCGACGGCTGAACACCTCGCGGCGGATGCTGCCGTCCACCGGGTACGGATAACCCTCGGCATGGGCCTGGGCGAATTCGATGCTGACCTGCATGGGGCCACCGGTATGGACCGGGTTGAAGCGGCCGAACAACTGCTGGCCCAGCGGTACGCCGCCGATGAAGTCATCGAAGATCGCGCTCAGCTCCCGCTCGGTTTTCGCGCTCGCCAGGCGCTGGCTGTAGGTGCGGCCGTTCGGCGATTTCAGCGCGAGCGCGGTATCGATGAGGAAACCCGGCACATGGACCTTGCTCGCACGCCGGTCGATCTCGGCGCGGGCGATCTTGCCCAGCCCCGGTACGGGCGGGTCGGCCTTGAAGGTGGACTCCTGCTCGGTGATCGCCACCACGGAGCAAAGGTTTTCGGTGGTCGCCGGAATACGCTGGGTGGTGAAGGCGACCTGGATGTCCTTCGCCCAGCCCTGGCGGTCGGACGCGCCAGCGGGAATCAGCCTGGCCAGCTTGCCGCGCACCTCTTCCGGCGTCGGCTCCGGCACGCTCGGCGCGCGGCTGCCGCAGCCGGCCAGCGCCAGCAGCGCGGCCACGCCCAGCAGTTGAATGAATCGAGATGAAGGCCTTTTCAGGCTGAGTGAATCTGCCGTCAGGGCAGCCGCAGTCATAGTCCGTTCCTTGCTTGAAGTCCGCCTACAGGACCGGTGCGCAACGGCACAGGTTCCCTGGCATTGTCAGGCAAGCACGGATTTCAGCGCCAGGCCAGGCGCCGCAGGTTCAGGCTCCAGCCGCGCTGCATGCCGGCGGCGGCCAGCAGAATGGCGACCACGCCCAGCCATTGCAACGGGGTCAGGCGGTGGCCGAAGGCGAACCAGTCGACGAAGATCGCGGCAATCGGGTAGATGAACGACAGCGCGCCGGTCAGCGCCGTCGGCAGCTTCTGGATCGCGCCATAGAGCAACACGTACATGATCCCGGTGTGCACGATACCCAGGGTCGCCAGGCTGGCCCAGGCGCTGGTGGCCTGCGGCAGCGGAGAGAGGTTCGCCCAGGGCGCCAGCAGCAGGATGCCGGTCATAGCCTGGATCAGCGCGATCAGGTGCGGCGGCACGCCGGTCAGGCGCTTGATGATCAGCGCCGCCACCGCATACAGGGCCGCCGCACCGAGGGCCAGGACGATGCCGCCCAGATAGTCGCTACCCACCTGCCCCGCTTCACCATGCGCGCTGACGATGGCCAGCATGCCGACGAAGGAAACGCCGAGCCAGGCGAGCTTTTGCGCGGTGACCTTCTCGCCGAGGAACAGCGCGCCCAGCAACACCAGCAGGAACGGCTGCACGTTGTAGACCGCCGTGCCGATGGCGATGGACGCCCGCGAGTAGGAACCGAACAGCAGCACCCAGTTGCCGACGATGGCCGCGCCGCTGAGCAGCGCCAGGCCAAAGGTGGCGCGGGTGAGAATGCCGGGGCGCAGGAAGCCCATGGCCGCGCAGATCACCAGCAGGGTGGCGGCGCCGAACACACAGCGCCAGAACACCACGTCCAGCACCGGCTGGCCCGAGACCACCACCAGCCAGCCGATGGTGCCGCAGATCAGCATGGCGCTGATCATTTCCAGGGTGCCGCGCCTGATTTGCTCGTTCATGGTTCACCTCCGCTTGTTGGTGACCAGTATGAACAGGTGGATTCCTGCACTCCATCGCCTGACGCAGGCAAAGCTGGCCGTTCACCTTTACTATCAAGGCAATTCTCCGACTTTACCTTTCGAGACCAAGATGACCGACGACATCGACCAACTGCTGATCGCCGCACTGATGGAAGACTCGCGCCTGTCCCTCAAGGCCCTGGCCCAGGCCAGCGGCCTGAGCTCCCCCAGCGTCGCCGAACGCCTGCGCAAGCTCGAAGAGCGCCAGGTGATCACCGGCTACACGGTGAACGTCGACCCTCGTGCCTTCGGCTACCAGCTACAGGCCATCGTCCGTGTGCGCCCGCTGCCGGGGAAATTGCAGGAAGTGGAGAAGCAGATCCTGGCGATCCCCGAATTCACCGAGTGTGACAAGGTCACCGGCGAGGATTGCTTCTACGCGCGGATGTGCGTGCGCTCCATGGAGCAGTTGGACGAGATCCTGGATCACCTCAATGGCTTCGCCGAGACCAACACGGCCATCGTCAAGAAGAGCCCGGTGAAGCGGCGATTGCCGCCGATGGCGTGAAACGGCTTTTGGGGGCAAGCGGCGGTTCGCGAGCAAGCTCGCTCCTACAAAGAGCGCGCTGGCCCGACCTGTAGGAGCGAGCTTGCTCGCGAACCATCGGCAGTCAAATGAAAAAGGCCCCTTGCGGGGCCTTTGTCGTTTACGGGCTTAGCGCGATGCCTTGCGGCGCAGCGCCGAGGGGCTGAAGTTGGAATCGTCCGGCGCCGGCTGGCTGAAGTCAGCGGTGCCAGGTTCTTCGTTGTCCAGCCACTGGATGCTGTAGCGGTGCGCCTGGAGATCATGGAAGGTGTCCAGCGCGGTCCACACCATCGGCTGCTCGTAGAAGCTCTTCAGGTACGCCAGCGACACACGCCACAGCTCGCCGCGGCCGTCGTACTGGTCCACCACGGCGGCGCCCCAGCTGTCCTCGTCGAGGTACAGGGTGCGGCGCGAGTAGATGTGCCGCGCGCCGGGTTTCAGCTTGCCGTCCACTACCCACACGCGGTGCAGCTCGTAGCGGGTGTACTTGGGATTGACGTGGCCGGGGGTGAGCAGGTCCTTGTACTTAACCTCCGGGCTGGTGATCTGGTAGTTGTTGTAGGGGATGTAGATTTCCTTCTTGCCCACCAGGGTCCAGTCGTAGCGGTCCGGCGCGCCGTTGTACATGTCGGTATCGTCGGCGGTGCGCAGGCCATCGGAGTCTTCGATGGGGGTGTCGTAGGCCAGCGTCGGGGCGCGGCGCACGCGACGCTGGCCGGGGTTGTAGCCCCAGGCCTGGCGCGGTTCCTTGACCTGGTCGAGGGTCTCCTGCACCAGTGCTCCGTTACCCGCCAGGCGGGCCGGGGCGGTGGTGAAGGTCATGTAGTAGAACATGGTGTTGCCGAGCTTCTCGAAGCTGCCCTTGGGGTCGTAGAAGCGGAACAGCGCCTCGTCCTGCGAGGTCACCAGCGCGTACGCACCATTGCGCTGCACACCGGCCTGGGAAGAACGCCGCACGATGTAGGTGCCACGGTAGCGGGCAATGTGGTTCCACACCGCTTCCACGCCGCTCTGCGGGATCGGGAACGGCACGCCGCCGTAGGCGTCGGAGAAGCCGTTGCCGCCCTCCACCAGCTTGGCACTGGTGGCGTTCTTGTAGATGTTGTCGTAGATCCACTGCGGCGCCGAGCCGGTGCGGTGGGTCTCGTAGACCGGCATCTGGTAGGTGTCCGGGTAGGCGTTGAACAACGCGATCTGCCCCGCCGTCAGGTTCGCCTTGTACTGGTCCAGGTTGGCCTTGGTGATGACGAACTTGGGCTTCTCGCCGGCGAAGGGGTCGACGTGGTGCGCACCCGGCCCCTTGTAGCCGGCGGGTGCCGAGGTCAGGCCGCCGCTCCAGGCGGGAATGCTGCCGGCGGAGTTGCCGGCCTTCTCCGCGCCCATGGGCGTCAGACTGCTCTTCAGCTGGGCGGCCTGGTCGGCCGAGACGGCAGCACGCGCATCGGTGACGGCCAGGGCCGTCAGCGTGGCAAGGACGATCAGGGAACTCTTCTTGTACATGGTCCTCTCCGGATCAGAACGAGTATTTCGCGGTGATCGAGACGTTGTCGCGGTCACGCATGGAGTTGCTGGAACCGGCGCCGTAGTAGTTGGTGTACTGGGTGCCGACCTCGAAGGTGTTCAGGTAGCTGGCGTCGATGCCGAGGGTGTAGGCCTTGCGGCCTTCGATGAAGTTTCCGGTGCGGTCGGAGTTGCCGCTGAAGTCCTCCTGGTAGACGGCATACGGCGACAGCTTCACCCCAGCGTAGACGTCGTTCCAGCTGCCGGTGAGCAGCAGGGTGTAGCCGTAGCTGTCGCGGCTGATCTGCACATCGTCGTCGTTGCCGCCGACGTAGGCCTTGTCCTGGGCGCCGACGAACTTGCGCTCGGTGCCGTCCCAGGCGGTGTACTTCAGGCTGCTGCCGCGGATGTGCTCGGAGGCCAGTTCCGCCACGCCGGTCATGGAGTCGAAGGTCAGGTGCGGGCCGAAGTTGTAGATGGTCGACAGCGAGATGTTGTAGGTCTCGGCGCGTTCATAGTTCTCGAACAGGCTGCCACGGCACAGCTGCTTGCCGGCCACTTCGGCGCAGGCCTGGCCAGCCGCGACGCTGCCGTCGTAGAGGTTGGTCTGGCCCAGCACGCCCTGGGTCAGCAGGTCACCGAGCAGGTCGTCGGTGGCGGAGATGCTGATGGGCATGTTCGGCCGGTAGGCGATCTCACCGGACACCGAGGCGTCGCCCAGGGTGGTGTTGAAGCTGAGGCCGTACATGCGGATGTCTTCGACATAGTCGCGACGGGCTTCGGCGTTGCTCGCCATGTCCAGGGTGGCCAGGCCGGGCACCGCTTCGCCCAGGCCCAGCGGACCAAGCAGGTTGTTCAACGCGTCGACATCGACACCCTGGTAACCGCGCAGATCGACCGCGACCTGCGGCTCCTTGGCGTGGTAGTTGACGAAGTAGAAGCCGAACTCGGTGGAGTTGAGCTCCTCGGCGATGTAGCGGAACGCCACGCCGAACTGGCCGTCGTCGCGCGCCTCGATGTCCTTGCCGATGTTGGCCACCTTGAAAGTGCCGGTGTTCGGATCGAGGAAGGCGTTCGGCCCGTGCGGGCCGTTGCCCAGCAGGCCGAGGGAGGCGACCGTTGGGTAGCCGGCCAGCAGCTCCTTGATCAGCGGGTCGGTTTCGGTGGTGTAGGCGGTCTCGCCACCATCGCTGAACAGGTCGGTGTCGGAGAAGTAGGTGCCAACCGAGTCCAGGCGGGTCTCCTTCCACTTCCACTGGTAGAAGGCTTCCATCGACAGGTCGTCGGTCAGGCCGAGGTTGAAGCTCAGGGCCTCCACCGGCACCAGCACTTCCTTGAGTTCGGAACCCGGCAAGTGGAAACGCGCGGCGTCGACCGGGTTGATGGTGTTGACGCCACCACGATAGAACACACCCTCGCCCCAGTTCAGCACCTGGCGGCCGACACGGCCGGTCAGCGGGTGCTCGTCGATATCCCAGCTACCGGACAGGTAGGCATCCAGCAGCTCGGCCTTGCGGCCGGCGATATGCCGGGTGTCGTCGGTGAAGTGGTCATCCTGCGGGTACGACTGGCTGGGCCGTACCACGCCATTGGTGGTGTCGTAGTAATCGTTGCGCTTGTCCATGATCTGCGTGTCGTAATAGGCAGTGCCACGCATGAACAGGCCATAGTTCTGGTACTTGGCCGAGAGGTCGGAGGTGAGCTTGAAGACCTGGGAAACCAGGCCGGTATCGAAGTTGCGGTTGCCGTCGTCGGCGTTGATGTCGCTGATGTTGCTCTTGTCGCGGCCCTGCACGCGCCACATGGCGCCGTAGGACAGCGTGCTGTCGAGCGAGCCGGTGATCTCGTTCTCGGCCAGCTTGAACTCCAGAGCCTGGGCCGACCCCGCCACCAGCAGCGGCAAGAGACCCATCATCGCCCCCGCCCGACGTGGCGCCCAGAAAATGGACGAACGCGCACCCAATCGACTGTTCATAAACAGCATTACCTCCATGGCCAAGATTTATCGCCCCGGTCATTGCGGCCGGCGCTGTTCTTATTCGTTTCTCGGCTGCCGACGACCTCGGACAAGCCGGGCCACCGTGCAGTAACACTCCTGCCAGAGCGCTTGCGAGCGCTTTGGCCCCCTCTCCTCTTCTGCTTGCACGCCGGGAGTTGGGACTATCGTGCAGGCAAAGTAACAAACTGTTTCCCCCCTGCCAATGGAAAGGATGTAATCCGTGTCTTTCAGCAGGCAAAGAAAAGCCCGGCATATTGCCGGGCTCTTTCATACAGCGAGACTTATTCGACGGTGAAGGTCTTCTCCGCCAGCAGGCGATCGCCCTGGAACACCATGAAGCGCCACTGGCCCTGGACAACCTCGTGGTTCTCGGTGAACTGGTAGGCCATCACGTCGGTGGGCGCGCCCACGACCAGCTTCTGTACGACCTCGAGCTTGTCGTGGCGCTGGCCGTCCGGGGTCACCACGCCGGGGGTGAAGTACAGCAGGGTCAGCGGGGTATCGCCTTCCTGCTTGCCGCTGAGCTGGTAGCGCATGCCGAACTTGGTGCCCAGCTTGGCCGGCACGCGGGTGGTGGCTTCGATCTCCTGCTCGCTGCGGGTGAGCACGCGCTCACCCGGCTGGTAGTCCTTGTAGTTGCTGACGAAGACGCCGTACTCGACCGGGCCGTTGACGCGCACTTCGGCAAAGGCCGAGGACGCGAAGGCAGATGCCAGGGAGAGAGCCAGGACTGCTGGCAGGCGGGAAATGGACATGTCGCGCTCCTTGTTGGGGTCCGCGCGAGGCTATGACATCGCCGTGACAGCCTGATGACAGCTTGACGCCGCACGGGTCGGCGCGGCGCCAAGCGTCTATCATGCGTGGATCGGACCACTGGACACCATCATGAGCGACAGCCTGCTAGCCATCCGCCCGCGCGCCGAAGACGTCGAGGGCGTGCCGATCCTGCGGCCCCTGCCCTCGGCCCAGCGCCGCAGCGTCGGGCCCTTCGTGTTCTTCGACCACATGCTCGAAAGCAGCTTCGCGCCGGAACACGGCATGGACATCCGCCAGCACCCGCACATCGGCCTGTCCACTCTCACCTACCTGTTCGAAGGCCAGGTACAGCACAAGGACAGCCTCGGCTCGGACCAACTCGTGCTGCCCGGCGACGTCAGCTGGATGACCGCCGGGCGCGGCGTCGCCCATGTCGAACGGACCCCGGCCGACCTGCTGCACAGCGGCTCGCGCCTGCACGGCCTGCAGGTCTGGCTGGCCCTGCCGCGCGAGCTGGAAGGTTGCGAGCCCAGCTACAGCCACCACGCCAGCGCCAGCCTGCCGGAGAGCGACAGCCTGGGCGTGCGCATCCGCATGATCGCCGGCACCGGCTTCTGCCTGGAGTCGCCGGTGCCGGTGCGTTCGAAGACGCTCTACGCCGACCTGCAACTCGGCGCCGGCGCGACCCTGGCGATCCCGGACGAACACCCCGAGCGCGCGCTATACCTGATCGAAGGCGAAGCGCTGCTGGACGATGAATCGCTGCCGCTGCACCAGCTGGTGGTACTGCCCGAAGGCGAAACCTTCACCCTCTCCGCCTGCGGCGACTGCCACGCGGTGATCATCGGTGGCGACGCGCTGGACGGTCCCCGGCGGATGAACTGGAATTTCGTCGCCAGCGATCCCGAGCTGATCGACAGTGCTCGCGAACGCTGGGCCGCCCGCGACTGGCCAACGGTGCCGGGCGAACTGGAACGCATCGAGCTACCACGCTAGCCGTACAGAGAAGCCGATCAGAAATCGCCGCCCCGCTGTCGAAACCGGCGAATGCCTGAGGACTCGCGCAGCGGATTGCCGCAACATCGCGCGCCCCGAACCCTTGCCGACGGCAAGCCCGCTACTTCTGGCCCAAGGAGTCCGTGATGGACCAGTCGACCGCCAACCGCCACACCAGCGCCCTCACCGTGCTGACCCTGCTGTTCTTCATGTGGGGCCTGATCACTTCGCTGAACGACATCCTCGTGCCGCACCTCAAGGCAGTCTTCACCCTGTCCTACGTGGAGGCCTCGCTGGTCCAGTTCTGCTTCTTCGGCGCCTACTTCATCATGTCCTTCCCTGCCGGGCGCCTGGTGGAAAAGGTCGGCTACAAGAGCGGCATCATCGTCGGCCTGGCCACCGCCGGCATCGGCTGCCTGCTGTTCTACCCGGCGGCTGGCTCGCAGTCCTACCCGTTCTTCCTTGCCGCGCTGTTCATCCTCGCCTCGGGCATCACCCTGCTGCAGGTCGCGGCCAACCCCTACGTGAACATACTCGGCCCGGCGCACACCGCCGCCAGCCGGCTGAACCTGACCCAGGCCTTCAATTCCCTGGGCACGACGGTCGGCCCGCTGGTGGGATCGGTGACCATCCTCGCCATCGGCGCCGGTGCCGCCTCGCAGATCGGCGGCTCCGCCGCCAGCGAAGCGGACTCGGTGAAGACACCCTACCTGGTACTGGCCGGCCTGCTGTTCGCCATCGCCGTGCTGATCGCCCTGTTCCGCCTGCCAAAGATCCACCACGGCGAGCCCACCGACGGCGTGGCCGGGCGCCAGTCGATCTTCGCCCACCGCCACCTGATCTTCGGGGTCATCGCGATCTTCTGCTATGTCGGTGCCGAGGTATCCATCGGCAGCTACCTGGTCAGCCTGATGGGCCAGCCGGACATCGCCGGGCTGCCGGCGGACCAGGCCGGCAAGTACCTGTCGTTCTACTGGGGCGGTGCCATGGTCGGGCGCTTCATCGGCAGCGCCCTGATGCGCGCCATCGCGCCGAACCGCCTGCTGGCCTTCAACGCCGTGGCCATCGCGGTGCTGATCGGCATCGCGCTGAGCATCGGCGGGCACGTGGCGATGTGGGCGCTGATCCTGATCGGCCTGTTCAATTCGATCATGTTCCCGACCATCTTCTCCCTCGCCCTGGAAGGCCTGGGCAACCTCACCAGCAAAGGTTCCGGCCTGCTCTGCATGGCCATCGTCGGCGGCGCCGTGATGCCGCTGGTGCAGGCCTTCTTCGCCGACCGCATCGGCCTGCTGCCCTCCTTCGCCATACCGCTGGTGTGCTACCTGTACATCGTCTGGTTCGGCGCCCGTGGCTATCGCGCCGACCAACTCGCCACGGCCCCCGCCGGCAACGCCTGACGCTGATCCCTGACGGGGTGCAGTACCTGCGCCCCTATCACCTGATTCCTACAGTCCTTTCGGCCTGCTCGCCCTAGCTGGCGTCAGGCTGCTCCCGAAGACTTCCGTCCTTTTCCCTCCGCCGACCCTCTCCGGCGCAAGGGACCGATTTCCCCGGAAGGAGCACACCCCGTGGCTGATCCCCTCTCGCTGGTCGTCAATGGCCAGCCCCGGCACCTCGCCGTGGCCGCCGATACGCCGCTGCTGTACGTCCTGCGCAACGACCTGCAGCTCAACGGTCCCAAGTTCGGCTGCGGCCTGGGCGAGTGCGGCGCCTGTACCGTGCATCTCGACGGCATCGCCACCCGTTCCTGCGTCACGCCGGTCTCCGCGGCTGTGGGGCGCCAGGTCACCACCCTGGAAGGCCTCGGCACGCTGGAGGCTCCGCACCCGGTCCAGCAGGCATTCATCGACGAGCAGGCGGCGCAGTGCGGTTACTGCAGCAACGGCATGATCATGACCAGCGCGGCCCTGCTCGCCCGCAACAGTTCGCCCAGCGACGAGGAGATCCGCCAGGAACTGGCCTATAACCTGTGCCGCTGCGGCACCCATGTGCAGATCCTCAGTGCCGTGCGCAGGGCCGCCGAGCGCATCGGCAACAGCGGCCAGGAAAACCCGGCATGAGCCTGCTCGGCCGCCGTGAGTTCCTGAAGGCCAGCGCGGCCCTGCTGGTCAGCACTCAGCTGCCGAGCCCGTTGCAGGCGCAAGGCGCCGAGGGCGTGCTGCCCCTCGACGAGGTCGACAGCTTCATCGCCATCGCCGGCAACGGCACCATCACCGCTGCCTGCGGCCACGTCGACCTCGGCACCGGCATACGCACGGCCCTGACCCAGATAGTCGCCGAGGAGTTGAACGTCGACCTGCAGCAGATCACCCTGCTGCTGGGTGACACCCGCTACACGCCTGACCAGGGGCCGACCATCGCCAGTTCGACCCTCCAGGTCAGCGCCATTCCGCTGCGCCGGGCAGCGGCCGAAGCGCGGGAGTTCCTGATGCAGCGCGCGGCGCAACACCTCAGGGTCGACATTCGCCAGCTCGACTGCGCCGGCGGGGCAATCTTCGTCAGGGGCAAACCCACCCGCAGCATCGGCTACGGCGAACTGCTGCGTGGCGAGCGTTTCGAACTGAAGGTCGATGCCAACGCGCCGCTCAAGGCCCACAGCGACTACCGCGTGGTCGGCCGCTCGGTGCCGCGCCTGGACATCCCGGCCAAGGTCACGGGCGGATTGACCTACGTGCACGACATGCGCCTGCCGGGCATGCTCCATGGCCGCGTGGTGCGGCCGCCCTATACCGGTGCGGATGTCAGCGCGCCGCTGGGCAGGAGCCGGGCGGAAGTGGATGAGCAGTCCGTAGCCCACCTGCCCGGTTTTGTCCGACTGGTGGTGATAGGTGACTTCATCGGCGTGGTAGCCGAGCGCGAAGAGCAGGCGATCTACATTGCCCGCCAGCTGAAAGTACGCTGGAAGCACTGGAGCGGCCTGCCACACCTGGGCCTGGACGAGCTGGAATCCACCCTGCGCGCCCATCCCAGGCAGCCGCGCATGCTCCAGGACGACACGCAGATGGATGCGGTGCTGGCGCAGCTCCACCGCCCACTGCAGCGCACCTACGTCTGGCCCTATCAGCAGCACGCCTCCATCGGCCCGTCCTGTGCGCTCGCGCATTTCGAGGATGGCCTGATGAAGGTCTGGTCGGGCAGCCAGAACCCCCACGACCTGCGCGCCGACCTGGCGACGCTGCTGGGCATGCAGCCGGAACAGGTCGAGGTCATCCGGATGGAAGCGTCGGGCTGCTATGGCCGCAACTGCGCCGACGACGTCAGCGCCGACGCCGCGCTGCTCGCGCTGGCGGTCGGCCGGCCGGTACGCGTGCAGTTGATGCGCGAACAGGAGCACGGCTGGGAGCCCAAGGGTTCGGCGCAGCTGATCGAAGTCCGCGGCGGGCTGGATGAGAACGGCGACGTGGCAGCCTACGACTTCTCGACCTGCTACCCCTCCAACAATGGCGTCAACCTGGCCCTGCTGCTCACCTCGCGGGTGGAAGCCAAACCCCAGGTGGCCCAGATGGGCGATCGCACCGCCGTCCCGCAGTACGCCTTCGCGCACATGCGGGTGGTCTGCAACGACGCCGCCCCCATCGTCCGCGCCTCGTGGATGCGCGGCGTATCGGCACTGCCCAACGTCTTCGCCCATGAGTCCTACATCGACGAACTGGCGCAGATGGCCGACGCCGACCCCATCGAGTTCCGCCTGCGCTACCTGCACGACGAACGTGCGATAACGCTGATCAAGGCGCTGGCCACCGCCGCCCAGTGGCAGCCGCGCGTGTCGCCCAACCCGCAGGCACGCCAGGGAAACCTGCTGGTCGGGCGCGGCTTCGCCTATGCGCGCTACTTCCACAGCGCCTTCCCGGGGTTCGGCGCGGCCTGGGCAGCGTGGATAGTTGACGTCGAGGTCGAGCCGCACACCGGCGCCGTCCGCGTGACCGAGGTCCATGTGGCGCAGGACTGCGGGCAGATGGTGAATCCCGACGGGGTGCGCCACCAGGTCCACGGCAACGTGATCCAGGCCACCAGCCGCGCCCTGATGGAGCATTCCACCTTCGACCGCAGCGGGGTCACCAGCCTGGAATGGGGCGGTTACCCGATCCTCGGATTCCCCCAGGTGCCCAGGATTACCGCGCTGCTGCTCGACCGCCCCGGTACGCCGCCGCTGGGTGCCGGCGAATCTGCCTCGGTACCCAGCGCCGCCGCCATCGCCAATGCCCTGCACGACGCTACCGGCGTGCGCTTCACCCGCCCACCGTTCACGCCCGAGCGGGTACTGGCCGCCCTGAACGAGAAACCACCCAAATGAAAAACCACTCACTGGGCGTCATCGCAGCGCTGGCCGCATCCAGCCTGATAGCGCTGGCCATCACCTGGAAAGGCAGCATCGCGCCCATCGACCCGCCGGCCGTCGACAGCTTCGGCGCCGAGTCCATCGCCCGCGGGCAGAAACTGGCGGCCCTGGGCGACTGCGTGGTCTGCCACACCCGTGAAGGTGGCGCCCCGTTGAGCGGTGGCCGCGCCATGGCCACACCGTTCGGCACGCTCTACACCAGCAACCTCACCCCGGACCGCGATACCGGGCTGGGCAGCTGGTCCTTCGAGGCCTTCGAGCGGGCGATGCGCGAGGGCGTCTCGCGGCAGGGCAACTACCTCTACCCGGCCTTCCCCTACACCGCCTTCACCCGCATTGGCGACGAAGACCTGCGCGACCTCTACGCCTACCTGATGAGCCGGCCACCGGTGAAGGCGCAGCCCAGGGACAACCACCTGCGCTTCCCCTACAGCCAGCGCAGGCTGATGGCCACCTGGAACCTGCTGTACTTCGAATCGGGCCGCTTCCAGCCGCAACCGCAGCGCGATGCAGCCTGGAATCGTGGCGCCTATCTGGTGGAGGGGCTGGGCCATTGCAGCGCCTGCCACTCGCCGCGCAACGCGCTGGGCGCCGAGCGCACCGGCAAGGATCGCTTCGCCGGCGCAACGGTGGACGGCTGGCAGGTGCCCCCCCTGGACGGCAGCGGCCATACGGCGATTCCCTGGACCCAGGCGACGTTGTACGACTATCTGCGCAACGGCTTCTCGCGCTACCACGGCGCCGCCGCCGGCCCCATGGCTGCGGTAGCCGCAGGCCTTGCGCAGCAACCGGACGCGGACCTGCAAGCCATGGCGCGCTACCTCGCGAGCCTCCGGCCGGAACAGCCCGTCGATTTCTCGCCGCAAAAGCAGGCCCGCGAGTTGCGAGAGCGCACCTACGGCACCCTGCAACCGGTCAGCGGCACTGGCGCAAGGCTATTCAATGGCGCCTGCATGGCCTGCCACCATGACGGCGACAGCCCGAAGCTCAATGGTGTGCGGCCGTCGCTGGCGGTGAGCAACAACCTCTATGCGGTCACGCCGGACAATCTGCTGAGGGTGATCCTAGATGGCATCGGCGATCCGGCGCGGCCGGAGCTGGGCTTCATGCCGGCCTTCCGCAACAGCCTGAACGATGAGCAGATCATCGCGCTGGCGCGCTATCTGCGTGAGGACTTCGCCGGCCTGCCCGCCTGGCCGGACCTGGAGTTCAAGGTGGCCAAGCTGCGCTGAGTTAGGCGCGGGGGAGCGGCGCGATGCCCTCCCCCGATCCGGTCAGGCGCCGAAGCGCTCTTCCAGCAGGTCGAACATCGCGGCAAAAGCGCGGCGCGCCACCTTGGCGTCGTACTGCATCTTGCCGGGGATCTGCGCGTGCGGATCGGTGAACGAATGCGCGGCGCCGCCGTAACTGGTCAGGGCCCAGTCCACGCCGGCGTCGATCATTTCCTTGGCGAACCCGGTCAGTTGCTCTCGCGGCACGAAGGGGTCGATGGCCCCGTCGAGGACCAGCACCGCGCCCTTGATGTTCTTCGCGTCCGCCGGGTTCGGCGTATCCAGGGTGCCGTGGAAGGACACCGCAGCGGCCACTGGCGCACCGTCTCGGGCCAGTTCCAGGGAGCAGCAGCCGCCGAAGCAGAAGCCGAAGGTGGCCAGCTTGGCGGTATCCAGCGGCGCCTTGCCAGCCTGTTCCAGCAGGGTCTTCAGCGAGAGCTGCATGCGCTTGCGCAGCAATGCACGGTCGTTCTTGAGCGGCATCATGGCGGCGCCGGCCTGCTCCGGACCATTGGGCCGGATGTCCTTGCCATAGAGGTCGGCTACCAGCACCACATAGCCGCGCTCGGCGACCTTGCGGGCAATATCCACCGCGCCCTGGCTGACGCCCATCCAGTTGGGCGCCATCAACAGGCCTGGACGCGAAGCGGTGCTGGAAGCATCGAACACCAGTTGGCCTTCGAAAGCCACGCCATCGAGGCTGTAGGCAACAGGTTGCACGCTGATCTGACTCATTCGGGTGTTCCTCGAGTAAATGCCGGAGAAGCCTATCGAACCGAGAGTAACCTTAATCAACGATCTCGGGTTTCGACAGGAGATCAATCAGGGCAAGCGGCAGCAGAGCCGTCTGTCTCAGCTGCGCCTGCCCTTTCAGTAGATGCTGACGAGCACATGTCGCTGCCCAGTGGCGCAGACATGATAGAAGTCGCGCAGTTCCCGGAAGGCCTCCTCCAGTTCAGCCTTGAGCTGCGCAGGATCGTCCGTCCAGATCTTCGGGTAGAGCCCGGCCTTGCGGAACCGGGCGAAATCGGCGGAGGCCAGCACATCATCGATCGACACAGCATCGAGCGCAGCAATGATGGCCGGTAGTTCGTCGTTCCTTGTGCAGGCAATGAAGTCCTCGCCGTCGAAGACCTGCACGCCGACCACGGCCTCGCTGAGCGGGTTGCCTTCGATCGGCGAACTGGCCGACACGCCGGTGAGCAGGAAGTGCAGGCCATCCCACAGTTTGTCCAGCCCGACTTGCGGGCAGCCGGCTTCCTCGAGCTCTTCCACCAGATCGAACAACTCTTCGGCCGGTGCTTCGGCGAGGCGCTGGAGCACGGCGTCATCCACGCTCAGGTAGACGGCCTGGATTCCCATGATGATGCTTCCTGTGTGCGTTGAGGTCGCAGGGCTTGTCGCTGTGGTCCGCTGAGCATCACTGCTGCTCGAACTCCTCCAGCACATCGCGGGCATGCTCGCGGATGAAGGCCCACTTCGAGTTCAAACCCTGTTGCGCCGCTACCACTTCGGCGGCTTCCAGCGTGCAGAAGCCGCAGCCAGGCGCCAATGCTTCGGCGACTGCGGGCGCAATGTCCGGGTGCTGCTCCAGCACCGTTTCGAGCGGACGGTAGTCCAGCGGATGGTGCTTGCCACGATCGCGGAAGGAGCGATAGGGAGCGCTGAGCCCACGCGCTGCCACCTCGGTGGGCAGCACACTCAGATGCGCGGCAATCAGGTCCATGCGGTCGAGCCGTGCCAGTGCTGACGCGGCCCAGGCACGCTCGCTTTCGTTGGCTTCCGTGTTGCGCAGGGTGGCTTCGAGCGTGCCGATGACTTCGGGTGTCGAGTGGTTGATCTCGGCCAGCAGCATGCTCGCCTGCCAGGCTTCGCCAGCGCTGCGCCCAGCGACCACATCAAGCAGGGCCGGGACGGCTGCCTCGCCCAGAGTGCGGGCTAGTGCGTCGTACTCGCCGAGCAAAGGTCCAGGTGGCACGGCTCTTACGGCTTGCGCTACCACTTCGGCGACCTGCTCCTCCAGCGGCAGAGCCGCGATGCGCGCACGTTCGCGCTCAGCCTCGTCGTACATCGGGAAATGTCGCAGCAACTGCGCGCGGGTCAGGCTGAGCGGCACCAGGTCGCCGGCTTCGTCCGTTGCGACGGCGATGAAGCGCTTGTCGACCAGGCCTTCCTTGAGCAACTGAGCGCGGGCCCGTCTGGCCGCACGGGGGAAGCAGTGCAGGAAGCGCTCATGGACTGCCTCCCAGGCGCTGAAGCTGCCCTCGGCCGTGGCTTGCGCGAACTCGGCGCACCGCGTCGCCCATTGATCTTGCTCATCGCCCGGCTCGAAACCATGGTCCTCGGCGCACTGGCTCAGGTCCGGGCCGGACCAGCGCAAGTCCTCGCCATCATCACCGTAGTCGGCGGCCGCCCGGGCCAGGACCTCTTCGGTGCCGATCGTCACCATCGGCCAATAGAGGACCGAGCCGTCGCCATAGAACTCATGAAACATCGCGCCGTAGACGGCTTCATCCGGATGGGTTTGGCGAATCCGCCGCACCGCGCTCACCACATGGTCCACGGCAGCGTTTTCCAGGGCCTTCCAGTCGAACTTCTGCTTTGAGGGCATCCCTACTCTCCGGTATCGCTGATCTGTCATGGCGGCTCGTTCATCGCCCGCAAGCCACGAACCAACCTGGCCGCGTAGTCCGCGTCGAAGCGGCAGCCGCCCTCGGTATGAACAATGCTGCCGCGCGTCCCACCCGTCACTGGGCTCAATGAAAAACGCCACGATTTCAGCACTGAAATCGTGGCGTCTGTTCGAGCCCTGGCAGGGCTTTAGGCGGAGAGCTCCACCAGCAGCTTGTTCAGGCGGCGCACGTAGGCGGCCGGGTCCTTCAGGCTGTCCCCCGCGGCCAGGGCGGCCTGGTCGAAGAGGATGTGGGTCAGCTCGCCAAAGCGGTCTTCGTCGGCTTCCGCGTCGAGTTTCTCGATCAGCGGGTGGGCCGGGTTGAACTCGAAGATCGGCTTGGATTCCGGCACCTTCTGCCCGCTGGCCTCGAGGATCTGGCGCATCTGCAGGCCCAGGTCCTGTTCGCCGATGGCGAGGATCGCCGGCGAATCGGTCAGGCGGTGGGACACGCGCACCTCGGCGACTTCATCGCCCAGCGCGGCCTTCAGGCGCTCGGCCAAGCCTTCCTTCGCCTTGGCGATCTCTTCCTGGGCCTTCTTGTCCTCGTCGGAATCCAGGCTGCCCAGGTCCAGGTCGCCACGGGCGACGTCGACCAGCTGCTTGCCGTCGAACTCGGGCAGGTAGCTCATCAGCCACTCGTCGATGCGGTCGGTGAGCAGCAGCACTTCGATGCCTTTTTTGCGGAAGACTTCCAGGTGCGGGCTGTTCTTCACCTGGGCGAAGCTTTCGCCGGTGAGGTAGTAGATCTTGTCCTGGCCTTCCTTCAGGCGACCGATGTAGTCGGCCAGGGAAACGCTCTGCTCGCCGCTCTCGTCGCTGGTGGAAGAGAAGCGCAGCAGGCCGGCGATCTTGTCCTTGTTGGCGAAGTCCTCGGCCGGGCCTTCTTTCAGCACCTGGCCGAAGTTCTTCCAGAAACCCTTGTAGGCCTCGGCGTCGTTGCTCGCCAGCTTCTCCAGCATGTCCAGGGAGCGCTTGGTCAGCGCGGACTTCATCGAGTCGACGATGGGGCCGGACTGCAGGATCTCGCGGGAGACGTTCAGCGACAGGTCGTTGGAATCCACCACGCCCTTGATGAAGCGCAGGTACAGCGGCAGGAACTGGTCGGCCTGGTCCATGATGAACACGCGCTGCACGTAGAGCTTCAGGCCGCGCGGGGCCTCGCGGTGGTACAGGTCGAACGGCGCGCGGGCCGGAACGTAGAGCAGCGAGGTGTACTCGAGCTTGCCCTCGACCTTGTTGTGGCTCCAGGTCAGCGGGTTCTCGAAGTCATGGGCGATGTGCTTGTAGAACTCCTGGTACTCCTCGTCCTTCACCTCGGTGCGCGGACGGGTCCAGAGGGCGCTGGCACGGTTGACCACTTCCCACTCGGTTTCAGCCGGCTTGTCGGCCTCTTCCCCGTGGTGCTCCTTCGGCAATTCGATGGGCAGCGCGATGTGGTCGGAGTATTTCTTGATGATGTTGCGCAGGCGCCAGCCGTCGGCGAACTCGTCCTCGCCGTCCTTCAGGTGCAGGACGATACGGGTGCCGCGCTCGGTTTTCTCGACGGTGGCGACTTCGAACTCGCCCTCGCCCCTGGACGACCAATGCACGCCTTCGCTGGCCGGTGCACCGGCACGACGGCTGAAGACGTCGACCTTGTCGGCGACGATGAAGGCACTGTAGAAGCCCACGCCGAACTGGCCGATCAGGTGGGAATCCTTCTTCTGGTCACCGGAGAGGTTCTTCAGGAAGTCGGCGGTACCGGACTTGGCGATGGTGCCCAGGTGCGCGATGACTTCCTCGCGGCTCATGCCGATGCCGTTGTCTTCGAGGGTGACGGTCTTGGCGTCCTTGTCGAAGCTCACACGGATTTTCAGCTCGGCGCCGCCTTCGAGCAGCTCCGGCTTGGCCAGCGCTTCGAACCGCAGCTTGTCGGCGGCGTCGGAGGCGTTGGAAATCAGTTCGCGAAGGAAGATTTCCTTGTTCGAATACAGGGAATGAATCATCAGGTGAAGCAGCTGCTTCACTTCGGTCTGGAAGCCCAGTGTTTCTTTTTGAGTCTCCGCGCTCATTGTTTCTCGCTCCGAGGATGACAAATGCCGCGTCATGCGGCCGATGTCAGCGAGATGGGGGCTTCCCGAACCAATTCAAGGGGTTGGCGAAAAATCGTCGGCACAGCGCCGGCGGACGGTCACTGCGCCGGCAACTCGATATCGGTGATTTCGCTGGGGCGCAGCGTGTAGCTGGCCTCGCCCGGCCCTTCGATGACCCGACGAATGACAACACGACCGTCGGCATTCAGGCCGACGAAGACGCCCTCGGCGGTGCGCCCGCGCTCGGTGGTCACGCGCATGCTGCGGTTGGCGTAGCGCTGGGGTGCGGCCAGCAGGCGCTCCAGGGACAGCCGGCCGCTTTCCGCTGTCGCCGGCGCCGAGGTCCTGGCTGCGGCGGGTGCGGGAGCCGGTGCCGCGGAGACGCTTGCCGCCTTCAAACGCGGATAGTGGTCACCGCGGACGCCCCAGCCGCGCATCGGATTCTTCTCCAGCTGCACCTGCAGGTCCTGCGTCTCTCCGTCCAACTCGACGGTCAACGGCACTTCCTGGAAAGACCGCTGGGTATCCAGGACGGGCAGGCGGCCAATGGCGACGTCACGTCGGGCGAAGCGGCGTTCCAGGTAGTCCTGCAGCACATAGCGCAGGGTATCGCTGGAATCGAAGCGGGTATCCACCTCGCCATCGCGATAGCGCAGGCGGTCGGTGAAGACTTCGATGCTACCCGACAGCGTGGTCTGCATCTGGGCCGGCAGGACCAGGTGGAAGACGCCTTCCATGCGGTTGGGCGCCTTGGGCCTCAGGTCCAGGTGCAGGCTGTAGCCACGCTGCAGGCGCACCGCCTCGGGCAGGTCCTGGCCTGGGGCGAGCCAGCTGACTTCGATTTCCGGCAGGCGGCCGTTGTCGTCGGGCAACACGTCGAGCCGGACCGGGCCGCTGACCGGTGCGGCCAGGCGCACCTGGACTTCGCGGTGGGCGTAGAAGTCCTGCCCTTCGCGCAGGCTGAGCACGCCATCGATGAACTCGGCCTGCTCGGGCACGAAGGGCTTGCCGTTGAGTTCGCCGCGCAGGTCGATCGCCAGTTCAGGCTGCACGACCGGTTCGGGCCTGAGCCATTCGAAGCGAAGAATGGCCTCCAGGCGCGCACTGTCCTGGCTGGCCAGCAGGGTCAGCCCGACCACCAGCGGAATGCAGCCCAGTCCACCGAGGGCGACGGCATTGCGGGCGTGGCGCCAGTGAATCAGGACGAACAGCAGCGCCAGCGGTGGCAACAGACTGGCGAGCCCCCAGAACAGGCTGCGCTCGAAGGCGCGGGCAATCAGCCAGACGTACGCAGCGAGGATCAGCAGCAGGCCGAGCAGGATCAGCAACGTGTCCATTCAGGCGCCATCGACCTTGAAGTGCGCGCGGGCGGTGGCGATGGGCTCGGTGCGGGTCGTCTGCCAGGCGGTGATGGCGACGTTGGCCACGCGCCGGCCCTGGCGCCAGACCTGGCATTGCGCGTAGGTATCGCGGAAGTGCCCGGCGCGCAGGTAGTCGATGGAGAAGTCGATGATCTTGGGCATGTGCGGGATGCCCATGAACATCAGCAGGTGCAGCAACGCCGATTGCTCCATGAAGCCGGCGATCACCCCGCCATGCAGGGCCGGCAGCGTCGGGTTGCCGATGTTGTCCGGGTTGGCCGGCAGGTGGAAGATCGCGTCGTCGCCCAGGCGCAGGCAGCGGATGCCCAGCAGCCTGGCGTAGGGAATCATCTCCAGCAGCGGGTCGTAGTTCTTGCTGTCGTGCGCCGCACGCACCATCGCCTCGATATTCACCGCGCTCATCCCTGGCCTCCATCGACATCACGCTTCACGGCGCCGGCGGAAACCGCCTTGCCCATGCGCATGAAGGTGCCGACCACGTGGGCGATGGGTTCCGAGGGGTCGTCCTGGTAGGCGTAGCCGCGGGTGAAGATGATGTTCGGGGTGACCCGGTAGCACTCGGCAAACCCGTAGACGTCCTTGTGCGGCTGCGCCGGGTGCATGTAGTCGATGCGCAGGTCCAGGGTCGGGCAGATCTCGAATTGCGGCAGCACGCAGACGGTGGAGATGCCGCAGGTGGTGTCCATCAGCGTGGTGATGGCGCCGCCGTGGATCACGCCGGTCTCCGGATTGCCGACGATGGCCTCACTGTAGGGAAGCCGCAGGGTCAGGCCGGAAGCATCCGCCGCGTGTGCGCTGATGCCCAGCAACTGGCAGTGGCGCAGCGCCGACAGGAAGCGTTGGGCGCGCTCCAGGAGTGGGTTTTCGGACATGGGAGGGGTCGACCGATTGACTGCACGGGGCCGCATCATACCCCGTGCGTTGTCACTCCTGCAGTGATGGATTAAAGGGCCTGCGGAATATTCGTTGAACTAATTCACACAACCTCTGTTCAAAGGGCTAACACCAGGAAAGCCGCACATGGAGGCTCCGCATGAAAAAAACCCTTCCCTTCGCTCTGCTGATCGTTGCCGGTCTCGGCCTTGCCGCCTGCGACAAGAAAGAAGAGCCGAAAGCGCCGGCCGCACCCGCCGCGACCGAGCAGCCGGCAACTCCGGCGCCGACCACCCCGCCGGCACCTGAGGCAGCCCCGGCTACTCCGGCTGCCCCGGCCACCGCGCCGCAGGAGCCCGCCGGCGAGCAGAAGCAGCAGTAACAGCGCTTCCGCCGCACACAACAAGGCCCGCATTTTGCGGGCCTTGTCGTTTTTGTCGTTTACCGGTCAGCCGCTGGGGGGAATGTCGTTGTCCCGTGGCGCGTCGCCCTGCAGCGTCGGCGTGTAGACCATCACGTGGAGCACGCTGGAGTGGAATTCACGCTGGTACAGCACGCCGACCACCCCCGCCGTCACCAGCATGAAGATCCACGGGTTGATGAACCAGGCGAGCATGGCCAGGGCGAAATAATAGGTCCGCAGTCCCTGGTTGAACTGGTGCGCCGCCAGCGACACCACGCGCGCCGCCCGCTCGGCGAAGGACTTGCGCTCCAGCTCACCGACATTGCGCTCCCCCACCATGGGCGCCGACCCGATCAGCACCGCCGCGAAGTTGTACTGGCGCATGCACCAGCTGAAGGTGAAGAAGGCATAGACGAACACCACCGCCAGGCACAGCAGCTTGAGCTCCGACAGGCCGCGGGTCGGCGCCGTGACGAAGGGCAGGTCGGCCAGCACGGAGATCGTGCGCTCGGCAGAACCCAGCAGGGTGAGGATGCCGGCCAGGATGATCAGGGTGCTGGAAGCGAAGAAAGATGCGTTGCGCTCCAGGTTGCCAATCACGCTGGCGTCGGCCACGCGGTTGTCGCGTAGCAGCACGCGGCGCATCCAGTCCTGGCGGTAAAGGTGCAGCACGCTGGCCAGGCACGCGGTGTCGCGGGCCTTGGTCTTGGCGTAGCGGGTGTAGCCGATCCAGCAGAAGAGGAACCAGAGGATGGCGAGCAGGTTCCAGAAATACTGGATGTCGAACAGGTCGACGACGTCGGTCATGGATTTCCTTGCGATTCGAGGCGGGATGAAGTCAATACGCAGCCGATAGACGCCAGATCCTGCCCGCGAGACACCAATTCCACTGCCCGGGACAACGCCCCTCGCCCTCAGCGCCCACCCACCAGCATTGCCTTTCCAGGACCGACCAGGCCATCTGGGTTTCTGAATAAAAAACCAATATTGACGATTTCATCATTTTTGTTAGATTCCGCTCCACCCGGATCAGCAGCATCCGGGCCCACTTTCTGGCTGCGGACCTTCCAATGCATAACAACAACGAGTTCCTCCCCGAATCCGTCGACGTCCTGGTGATCGGCAATGGCCCGGTCGGCGCGACGCTGGCTTCCCTGCTGGGCCGCCATGGCGTGGACGCCCTGGTGATCGACAAGGCCCACGGCATCCTGCCCATGCCCCGCGCGATTGCCCTGGACAACGAAGCGCTGCGCATCCTCCAGCTCGCCGGGCTGGAGGAAGACGCGTTCGAAACCGTGGTCATCCCCCAGGTGAAGATGCACTGCCCCATCGTCGGCCAGTTCGGCCAGGCCAACACCAGCGGCCGCATCGACGGACACCACAAGCTGGTGACCTTCTACCAGCCGGATCTCGAACAGGCGATGCGCCGGCAGGCCCGGCACTACCGGAACCTTCGCCGCCTGGGAGGCCTGGAGCTGCAGGCGTTCACCCAGGACGGCGGCGGTGTCAGCGCCACCCTGGTCGATGAAGCCGGCGCGCAGCACCACGTACGTTGCCGCTATCTGGTCGGGGCGGACGGCGCAAGTTCGCGGGTGCGCGGGTTGATCGGCCAGGAGTTCAGCGGCCAGAGCTATTCCGAGGACTGGCTGATCGTCGACGCCGGATCGCGCCAGGGAAAGGCCATCGACCACGTCGAATTCCTCTGCGACCACCGCCGGCCGACACCCCACATGCCTGCCCCCGGTGGACGCGAGCGCTGGGAATTCATGCTCCGCCCCGGCGAAACCCGCGACGAGATGGAAGACCAGGAACGCATACGCGCCCTGCTGGCGCCCTGGATCGAACCGCAGCAGCTGACGATCGAACGCCAGGCGGTCTATCGCTTCCACGCCCGCTGCTGCGAACGCTTCCAGCAGGGCCGGGTATTCCTCGTCGGTGACGCTGCGCACATCACCCCGCCCTTCGTCGGCCAGGGACTGGTCGCCGGTTTGCGCGACGTGGCCAACCTGGCCTGGAAACTTTCCTGGGTCCTGCAGGGACGCGCCAAGCCGCAGATACTCGACAGCTACGATCAGGAGCGCCAGCCCCACGCGCGGGAGATGATCGACCTGGCCAAGCTCATGGGTCGCCTGGTCATGCCCGGCAATGCCCTGGCCGCGGTCTTGATCCACGGCCTGATGAAGACGCTGCGGCTGATCCCGGCAGCGCGGCGGCACTTCGAGGAGCTGGACATCAAGCCCAGGCACCGCTTCCGCCGCGGCCTGTTCGTACCCAGCCCGCGGCGTGCGCGGCTGGTCAGCGGCGGGCTGTTCCCCCAGGGCTGGGTACGCAATGCCGGGCGCATCTGCCTGAGCGACCAGTTGCTGGGCGACCGCCTGCAACTGGTCGGCCTGGGCACCGACCCGCGCCACTGGCTCGACGCGGCGCAACAGCAGCAATGGCTGGAACTGGGCGGCAGCTTCCTGCAGATCGGCCATGCCCGCGACGACAGCCGCGCGGATCTCGCCGAAACCCTCGACGGCGCATTGCTCGCACCCTGGCCCGATCCGGCGCTGGCGGTGGTGCGCCCGGACCGCATCATCATGCACCAGGGCCGGCCCGAGCAGGCCGCCGAGCTGCTGCGCCATTGCCAGGCGCTGCTGCGGCCATGAGCGGGTACCGGTCGGCCATGGGCATCCCGTATCATCGCCGCAGCCCCGCAGACGAATGACCGCCATGACCGACCGCCAGCTCCGCGAAGACGACAGCGAACCGCTCACCCGCGGCCACAAGAAGCGCGCCCGCACCCGCCAGGGCCTGCTCGATGCGGCACTGCGGGTGTTCGCCCGGCAGGACATCGCGGCCACGGTGTTCCAGGACCTGGCCGCCGAGGCGCAGGTCTCTACCGGCACCATCTACAACTACTTCAGGACGCGGGAGGAGCTGGCCGAGGCGGTGGGCATCTCACTGGCCAGCGACTTCTCCGAGACCATCAGCCAGCTCAGTGTCGGTATTTCCAGCGGTTCCCGGCGACTGGCCATCGGCGTGCGCATGTTCGTCCTGCACGCGCAGTCCGACCCGCAATGGGCCAGTGCGCTGCTGCGGGTGATCCACTATGACCAGGCCATGCATTCGACGCTGGCCGGGCATGTTCGCGACGACCTGCGCGGCGGGCTGGCCGAAGGCGTCTTCCACTACGCGAACGAAGACGTCGCCCTGGACCTGGTGATTGCCGGCGCCACCGGGGCCATCCGCGCCAGCCTCGAGGGCCGGGCGCCGGAGGGCCAGGACATCCTGCTCGTCGAGATGGTCCTGCGCGCCCTCGGCGCCACGCCCGCCAGGGCGGCGAAGATAGCCGCCCTGCCCTTGCCGCAGGCGGGCTGAGCGCGCCTCAGGCCTGCGCGACCCAGCGCCGGTAGCGGCGCGACAGCTTGCGCAACTTCAGCTGATTGCCGATCAACGCCAGCAGCGGCGAAGTCCGCGGATTGGTCGGGCGTCCCTGGCCGAGCAGCGTCAGCTGCTTCTTCACCACCGACTGGGTCGCCACGGCGGCGAAGGCCTTGTTCTTCCACGCCACGACTATCGGTTCGACCTGCGCGCCCTCGCCAGCCTGCCAGCGCCGTGGCAGCGCTGGATCGACCGCCAGCGCGGTGGCCATCCCCACCATCGCCACCGGCCCCAGCAGGGCACGCTCGGCGACCTCGCGCCGGCGAATGCCGCCGGTGACCATGAGCGGCATGCGCGCCGTCGCGGCGATGCGCTCGGCAAATTCGAGGAAGTAGGCCTCCCGCGCCAGCGTGCTGCCGTCGCGGGTCTGGCCCTGCATCGCCGGGCTCTCATAGCTGCCGCCGGACAGCTCGACCAGGTCCACGCCCCGGTCATTGAGCAGGCGCACCACGGCCTCGGCATCCTCCGCCGCGAAACCGCCACGCTGGAAATCAGCCGAGTTGAGCTTCACCGCCACGCAGAATTCCGGTGCCACCCGCTCGCGGATCGCCTCCACCGTGCGCACCAGGATGCGCGCGCGGTTCTCCAGGCAGCCTCCCCAGTCGTCTTCGCGCCGGTTGCTCAGCGGCGAAAGGAACTGGCTGAACAAGTAGCCGTGCGCAGCGTGTACCTGCACGCCGGTGAACCCCGCGCGCTCGGCCAACAGCGCGGTATTCAGGTAACGCTGGATCAACCCGTCGATTTCCGCGCCGGACAACGCACGCGGCTGCGCGAAGACACCCTTCAGCCCGGGAATGTCCACGGCGATGGCCGAAGGCCCCAGGGCTTGCTGGCCCAGGTCGGCCATCAGCTGGCGGCCCGGGTGGTTGATCTGCATCCAGGCCTGCGCGCCCTGGCTGCGGCACGCCTCGGCCCAGCGCCTGAAACGCGGCAGCAGGCGGTCATCTTCCAGGACCACGCCGGCCGGGCCAGTGAGCGCGCGGCGATCGACCATCACGTTGCCGGTGATGATCAACCCGGCGCCGCCCTCGGCCCAGCTTCGGTACAGACGCAACAAAGTGTCGCCGGGAGCGTGGTCGGCATCGGCGAGGTTTTCCTCCATCGCCGCCTTGGCGATGCGGTTGCGGATCACCTGCCCGTTGGGCAGGCGCAACGGTTCGAACAGGGTGCTCATGGATTCGCTTCTCCGGTAGTGGGCCCTGGCTCAACGACTGCGCACGCGCTCGACATAGGCGCCGAGCGGGCGGGTGAGGCTGCGCTTGATCCGGCTGGCGAACGACTCGCCACTATGGATCGGCGCGGGCACCACCTGCTCGCGGGCGTTCCGGTACTGCGGGAACAGGCTCAGTGCGTGGCCGCGGTTGATCCCGTAGCGCTGCGTGTCCGACCACAGGGTGTTCTGCTCCAGCGTCTGGCAGGACAGCGTGGTGACCGGCGCCGGGGCGAAGGGGAAGTCGCTGCCGAAGAGAATCTGCGAGGGCTCCACCAGTTCCTTGAGCGCCGCCATGGAGTAGCGCGACGGCGACAGCGCCGTGTCGAAATAGAAGCGCTTGAGGTAGGTCATCACCCCCTGCGGGGCCTTGTCCTGGAACTGCGGCAGGGCGTTGGCCAGGGACACGCGCCAGGCCACGTAGGGCAGGAAGCCACCGCCATGGGCGAGGATCCAGCGGATGCGCGGGTACTTCTCCAGCGTGCCGGTGAGAATCAGGTTCACCGCCGCGCGCGTGGTGTCGCAAAGGAATTCGACCAGGAAGCCCGGCGCGGCGATGCCCAGCTTCTCGCTGCTCTCGTGCATGTTCGGGTGGACGAAGACGATGGCCGCCCGGCGGTCCAGCTCGGCCATCAGTTCATCGAAACGCTCATCGCCGAGGAACACGCCATCGGTACTGCCCAGCAGCACCACGCCTTCGGCCTTGAGTTCATCCAGTGCACGGATGGCTTCGCGGCACGCCGCCTCGGTGAAGGGCGTGGGCAGCACGGCGAAGTTGCCGAAGCGCCCCGGATGATCGCTGCGCATCTGCGCGGCGAAGTCGTTGCAGCGCATCGCCAGCTCGCGGGCCTGCTCCACTCCGCCGCCGAAATGCACGCCCGGCGCCGACAGCGAGGTGATGGCGGTCTGGATGCCGTTGAGGTCCATCACCTCGATGGACTTCTGTGGCGACCATTTCGGCAGCGGCGCACCGGCCACCCTGTCCAGGCCCTTCTTCGCCATGACCTCGACGAAGGCCGGCGGGATGATGTGGTGGTGCACGTCGATTCGACCTTGTTGGATCGTCATTGTTGTTGTCCTTGTGTGATCCGGGATGGGCTAGGCAGCACGGGCAATCTTCATGGCCTCGTTGAACCACAGGGCCACCGCGAAGCGCCCCTGTAACTGGCACTGCCCGCCTTCGACGGCGCGCAGCATGTCAGTCTCGTCGCGGCTGAGCATCACCCGCAACGCATCCGCGCTACGCTGCCAGTGCTGGATGAAGTCCGGCCGGCGGTGCTCGCCACGGTGCAGGCTGAGCACCCCGCCGCGCAGCTGGTAATAGCCGCCGACGCCATCGGCCGTGCGGATCTGCAGCACGAAGGAGTCCTCGTGCAGCAGCTCGCGCAGGCGCGCCGAGCGACGTTCGGCGCGGCGCAGCAACGGGATGGACGCCAACAGCAGCAGGCGCAGTTTCAGTGAATCGATGAACAGGCTCATGGTCAGCGGGCTCCGCGCAGACGGTTGAACAGCGAGTAGCAATCGGCCGGCAGGCTGTGGCCGCGCCAGCACACATGCTGGTCAGGCCGCACCAGCACGAAGCGCCGCTCGTACAGGGTCGCCAGGTATTTCTCGTGGATCGGCAGCACGTTCAGCGGTACGCCGCATTCCTGCGCGGCCTCCTGCAGCGGCGCGCAGGCCTCGGCATCGGCGTCGAACGCCAGCAGGGTGTAGCCACCCAGCGCAAGCTGATCGAACAGCGCCGTGCCATCCTCGCGGAACGCGCTGGGCAGCCGCGCGCCGGACCAGGTGGTGGGCGTGTAGCGAATCTCCTCGTAGGCCGGCTCGCTGGCGGTGTCTGCTTCGATCGCCGGCGAGCCGTGGTAGCGGTAGCCGATCTCCACGCCCAGCGATTCGTAGAGCCGCGAAACCTTGCGCTCGAATTCGCGCCCGGCTTCCTGCCGTGCGGCATCGCCCGCCGCCCCCTCGACGAGCAGCGCATCGTCGCGGCGCATCTGCGCCTCGAAGGTCGCCGCCGCGCACTTCTTCACGTGGTCGCGATTGCGCCGGGCCACCGGCAGGCGCTCCGCCTCGTAGCTCTCCAGCAGGCGCGGGCCGCCCCAGCCGGCCAGGCAGGCCGCCAGCTTCCAGGCCAGGTTGTGCGCCTCGGCGACCCCGGTATTCATCCCCAGCCCGCCGGTGGGCATGAACTGGTGGGTGGCATCGCCGGCGATGAACACCCGCTGCCGGCCGAATGAGCGGGCCACCAGGAACTGCGGGCGCCACGGGCCGGACTGGACGATCTCGTAGCGCAGCCGGGTGCCGAGGGCGGCGTCCACCACGCTCTCCAGCGACTCACCGGGGCGCGGCGCAAAGGGCCGGTGCAGCACGTAGTCATTGCGGCTGGCGTCCGGCGACACCAGCAGGCCGGCGAAGCCCGGCCGGGTCAGCCAGGTATGCCAGTAGGGCTGGTGGTTGGGGAACAGTCCGGCGATCTCATCGGAGCGCAGGTGGATGATGAACAGCTCGCCGACCAGGTCGCGGGTGCCGTCGTAATCGATGTTGAGGAAGTTGCGCACGCGGCTGTTGGGCCCGTCGCAGCCGATCAGGTACTGGGCGAAGAACTGCTGCGCCTCGCCGCTCTCCACGTCATGGGCCATCGCCACCACGCCGGTGGAACCCTGCTCGAAGCCATACAGCCGCCAGCCCATGCGCAGCTCGATGTTCGGGTCGGCTTCCACCTCGGCCATCAGCACCGGCTCCAGGTGCATCTGCGCGATGCGCTGCATCGACTCCAGCGGCAGACTGCCGTCGCGGCAGGCGCGGATGGCCTGCTCGGCCTGGCTGACCGGCTGGTAGATCAGGTGCCGGTCGGACATCACGCTGTAGAACGGCCCACTGGCCGACGCCGCCATCGCCGAATACTGGTTGGCGTCGGTCGGGTTGCCGGCCGCGCGGATGCGTTCGGCCAGGCCCAGCTGGCGGAAGATTTCCATGGAACGGCAGTTCACCACGTCCAGCTTGGGATGCGTGGTGGTCTGCCGGCGATCGTTGAGCAGCACCGAGCGAATGCCCAGGCGGCTGAGGTTCAGCGCCAGGGTCAGGCCGACCGGGCCGGCGCCGCTGATGAGAACGGGGGTGTCGATCATGCCGCCACTCCTTGGGGTTGATGGCTGTGGCGAACCAGCGACAGGCCGGCGAGGAAGCGCTCGGCGACGCGCCCCAGCTGGTCGGCGCGGCCGGCATCGAAGACATAGCGGTCGGGGCGGATCAGCACGAAGTCCATGTCCGCTTCGTCGAACCAGTCCTGCAGCGCGCCGGTGGGGTCGCCCAGCACCGGGCCGGACGGGTCTTCGGCGAACTCCAGTACGCGCAGGTCCACCTGCTGCGCCAGGCGCTCCAGTTGGGCTCGCTGGGTGTCGAGGCAACCGCGTCGGGCGAGCACGGCAAAGCCGTGGCCAAGCGCCTCGTCGAGCAGCAGCCGCTCGTCCTCCCCGTCCCGCAACACTTTCGGCTGCAGGGCCAGGTGACCGGACAGCCGGTGCCCCCAGCCGCAGAAACCGGCGGCCAGCGGCTTCTTGCGATTGGCCTTGTCGGCGAACGCCTTGTTGGCGAAAGGCACCAGGCCGGCGATGCGGAACAGTAGCCAGTCGCGCAGGAAAGCCACGCCGCGGTGGCGGGTCTGGATGACGTTGCCGAGGAACATCGCGCCATTGATGATCTCGCGCACATGGGCCGAGCGTTCGGCCTCGTAGTCGTCGAACAGTTTCTCCCGCGCGGCGCCGCGCAGCACCATGTCCAGGCGCCAGCACAGGCTGCTGGCATCGCGCACGCCAGAGCACATGCCCTGGCCGAGGAACGGCGGCATCTGGTGCGCCGAATCGCCGGCCAGGATGATCCGGCCGTTGCGCCAGTCGTTGGCCCAGAGGCCGTGGAACTTGTAGTAGGCGATGCGGGTGATCTCGATCTTGTCGAGGTCGACGAAGTCGCGCAGCTGCTGGCGCACCAGGTAGGGATCGGTGGCCTCGCGCTCGGACTTGCCGCCGGTGACCATGAACTGCCATTCATAGTACGGACCGGCCATCGGCACGTAGGTCACCGGCTGCGCCGGGTTGCACACCTGCGAGTGGTTGGCCGGCAGCAGCGCATCCTTCTCGCCGGAACGGGTCTTGGTATCGACCACCACCCAGGCTTCGTCGAAGTCGGCCGACTCCAGGCGCAGCCCGGCCTCGCGGCGGACGAAGCTCTTGCCACCATCGCAGCCGATCAGGTAGCGCCCCTGGAACACCCGCTCGCTGCCGTCACGCTGCACGGCGGTGGCGCGCACGCCTTCGGCGTCCTGCTCGACGCCAGTAACGCGGCAGCCGTACACCGGGGTGACATTGGGGTAGCGCTTGAGGCCGTCGTGGAAGTGCCGCTCCAGGGTCGGCTGGTGGAACCACCAGGCGCCGGGATGGCCGTAGCGGCGATCCTGGCTGCCGATGCGCGAGCGAGTCACCGGCTTGCGCCCGGGGCGCAGGATGATCTCCATGTCGGTGAACGACTCGCTGGTGCGGCCGATGTCGTCGGCCAGGCCGGCGAACTGGAAGATGCGCATGATCTCGTCGTCGAAGTGCACGGCACGCGGGGCGTAGTAAAGGTCCTCGTCGCGCTCCAGGCCGACCACTGACCAGCCGTAGCGGCCCAGCAGGTTGGCCAGCACCGCCCCGGTTGGGCCGAGGCCGACGATGATCACGTCGCAGGTTGTCATTGTTGTTGTGGACTCTTGCATTGCTTGCTCCAGGGGAAGACATCGCCGAATCATTTTGAACATCAGTGTTCAATTCAGTCAACTGAAGATCAATTTTGACTCTACCTGCCTAACCCAACCCGCTGGCCAGAGCCTCTCCAGAGCACCGCCACCGTGCCGGAAAGGCCCGAAAGATGGGAGATACCGAGGAGAAATCAGGAAAAATGACGGGCAATGGACCCTGTTGACTTATTTTGAACGCACGTGTTCAATCGCTCCAAGCTTGACCTTGGAGCCATCTCTTCATGGAAACCCTCAACCCCGTACAACGCCGCATCCACCAGGCCGCCCTGCGCCTGTTCGCCGAAAAGGGCGCCAGCCAGGTGAACATCAGCGACCTGGCGCAGGAGGCCGGTGTGGCCCGGGGCACGATCTACAACAACCTGCAGTCCATCGACGACCTCTTCCAGCACGTGGCCAGCCACCTGGCGGCGGAGATGCACCAGCGCGTGGTGAAGAGCTTCGGCGAGACCTCGGACCCGGCCCTGCGCCTGGCCAACGGCATCCGCTTCTTCATCCGCCGGGCCCACGAGGAACCGCACTGGGGCGCCTTCATCAGCCGCTTCTCGATGAGCGAGGAATCGCTGCGCGGCATGTGGTTCGGCCCGCCCACCGCCGACCTGCTCAGTGGCCTCACCGGCGGCCGCTACAGCTTCCGCCAGGAGCAACTGCCCTCGGTCATCTCGATGATCGCCGGCTCCGTGCTCGGCGCCATGTTCCTGGTGCTGGAAGGTCACCGCACCTGGCGCGACGCCGGCAGCGACGCAGGCGAACTGACCCTGCGTGCGCTCGGCATAGCGCCGGACGAAGCGCGCAGCCTGTCCACCGGTGAGCTGCCGGTGTTGCCACCCGCGGACTGATCCCCCCGAACCTGCCAACGCTCCTTTTCAGGGGCGATGGCGAAGCCTTGCCTGACGAAAGCCACGGAGAACAACAAACATGAGCCGTCAGCCCCCTTCCGCGAGCCAGTCCACCGCCCTGGCGACGCCCCAGCCGGCGCGCCATCCGCAGCCGACGGTCAAGGCTCGCGCCCTGGCCCACCTGATCTTCGAGCGCCCGGACCTGGAGCAGGCCGAACGCTTTCTCGGCGACTTCGGCCTGACCCTGGCACGCCGCGACGCGGACTGCCTGTACCTGCGAGGCACTGGTCCGGCGCCCTACTGCTATCGGGTGGAGCGGGCGGCACAGGCACGCTTTGTCGGCTTCGGCCTGGCCTTGGAAACACGCGAGGACCTGCAACGGCTGGCACGCCTGCCGGGTGCATCGCCGATCCAGCAGTCGACTGCGCCCGGCGGCGGCGAAAGCGTGAGCCTGCGTGACCCCTCCGGTTTCGTCGTCGAAGCGATCCACGGCCAGCAGCCGGCCAGCGCGCTAGCGCACCGCCTGGCGCTGCCGCTCAACCAGGTCGACGAGGCGCCGCGGATCAACGCCACCCAGCGCCCGCCCGTGGCTCCGCCAGACATCATCAAGCTCGGCCATGTGGTGCTCGAGGTCGCCGACTACCAGGCCACCTGCGCCTGGTACACCGAGCATTTCGGCTTCATTCCCAGCGACGTGCAGGTGCTGCCCGATGGCTCCCCGGCAGTGACTTTCATGCGCCTGGACCTGGGCGACACGCCGGCCGACCACCACACCCTGGCGCTGGCCCAGGGCTTCATGGCCGCCTACAGCCACAGCGCCTACGAAGTGGTGGATGCCGACGCCGTCGGCATGGGCCAGCGGGTGCTGCGCGAGCGCGGCTGGAAGCACGCCTGGGGCATCGGCCGGCACATCCTCGGCAGCCAGATCTTCGACTACTGGCAAGACCCCTGGGGCGACAAGCACGAGCACTACTGCGACGGCGACCTGTTCACTGCCGAGCGCGCCACCGGGCTGCACAGCGTCAGCCCCGAGGCCATGTCGCAGTGGGGCCAGCGCATGCCCAAGAGCTTCACCAAGCCGGCGATGAACCTGCAGAAGCTGCGCATCCTGCTGCACAACCTGCGGCACAGCCCGGACCTGACGCTGCGCAAGCTCATCACGCTGGCGCGGATGTTCGGCTAGACCGGCAGCCCGACACAAAGCACAACAACAATCGCCGCCTCGACGTGGCCCACCGCAGTACCAGGAGTCGCTCCCATGCCCGTGCACCTTGTCCGCTTCGAACACCAGAACGAAACCCGCTGGGGCGTGCTGCGCCAGGGGCGCATCAGCCCCCTGCCCGGCCGCTACGCCAGCACCGGGGAGTTGATCCGCCAGGTTGACGTCGAAGAGCTCACCGAGCTGCGTGGCGACGAACTGGCGCTGGAAGCGGTCAAGCTGCTCTCGCCGATCACCCGCGACCAGCAGTTCGTCTGCCAGGGCGCCAACTACCGGCAGCACATGATCGAGTCGGGCATGGACCCGGACGCCAAGCACTTCAACATGATCTTCACCAAGGCGCAGAGCTGCATCGTTGCCGCCGACAGCGACCTGATCAAACCGCGCCAGGTGCGCTTCCTCGACTACGAGATCGAGCTGGGCCTGGTACTGCGTCGCGAGATCACCGGCAAGGTCGCGGTGAACGACGCCAACCTGCACGAGTTCATCGCCGGCGTGGTGATCGTCAACGACTATTCGGCGCGCGACATCCAGATCCCGCAAATGCAGTTCTACAAGGGCAAGAGCTTCCGCACCTTCGGCCCGGTCGGCCCCTACCTGTGTCTGTTGCAGAAGAACGACATGCGCTACCTGAAGGAGCTGCAGCTGCGCCTGACGGTCAACGGCGAAGTGCGCCAGAGCGACAGCACCGCCAACCTGGTGCACGGCCCGGCGGAGACCCTGAGCGAGCTGTCCGCCGTGCAGGATTTCGTCGCCGGCGACCTGATCGCCACCGGCACGCCGGCAGGCTGTGCGCTGTCGGTCCCCTCACCGGCCAAGCAGCGCATCGCCGCGCTGCTGCCCGAGCACATCAAGTGGAAGGCCTTCCTCAAGACGCAAGCGGGGCGCAGTCAGTACCTCAAGGCCGGCGACGTGGTCGAGGCCAGCATCCGCAGCGCCGACGGCGTGATCGACCTGGGCGTGCAACGCAACCGCGTGGTGGAGCAAGTCTGATGGCCGTGCAGACCCTCGCCGATATCCAGGCGCTGGAAAGCGTTGCGCTGGCACGCCGTGAGTTGCCCGCCAGCACCTACGAAGCGCTGCGCCGTTGCGCCGGCGAATATGCCACGTCGACGGCGCTGAGCTTCTTCCTCGATGCGAAGCAGTTCCGCCGCACCCACGACTGGACCTACGCCGAGCTGTTCGCCGACATCACCCGCGCCGCCAACGCCTTCCACCGGCTCGGCATCGGGCCGAAGGACGTGGTCGCCTTCCTCCTGCCGAACCTGCCGGAAACCCACTTCGTCATCTGGGGCGGCGAAGCCGCGGGCATCGTCCTGGCGATCAACCCGCTGCTGGAGGCCGCACAGATCGGCGACCTGCTGCGCGCCGCCAATGCGCGGCTGGTGGTGACCCTGGCGCCAACGCCCGGCAGCGACCTGTGGCCCAAGCTGGCCAGCCAGCTCGACAGCCTGCCCGGCGTGCGCGATGTGCTCTGGGTGAGCATGGCTCCCTACGTCGGCACCGTGGCATCTCTTGCGCTGCGCTGGATGGCCCGACGCGAACGCGGGCGCCACTCGCGCCTGCGCATCCATGACCTGCGCCGCCTGATGTGCCGCGAGAGCGGCAAGCAACTCAGCAGCGGCCGTGTCATACGCGCGGAGGAACCCTCCTCCTACTTTTGCACCGGCGGCACCACCGGCCTGCCGAAGATCGCCCGGCGCAGCCACGGCTCGGAAGTCTTCAACGCCTGGGCGATGGCCGCCAACATGCAGCCACGCCAGAGCGGCCAGGTGATCTTCTGCGGGTTGCCGCTGTTCCACGTCAACGGGCAACTGGTGACCGGGCTGATGCCCTGGACCCATGGCGACCGGGTGATCATCGGCACGCCCCAGGGCTATCGCGGCGAGGGCGTGATCCCGGCCTTCTGGGCAATGGTCCAGCACTTCGGCATCAACTTCTTCTCCGGCGTGCCGACCGTCTATTCGGCCCTGCTGCAGCAACCCGCCGCCGGCCACGACCTGTCCAGCCTGCAGTACGCACTGTGTGGCGCCGCGCCGATGCCGGTGGAACTGTTCCGCGAGTTCGAGCGGGTGGTCGGTGTGCGCATCCTCGAAGGCTACGGTCTCACCGAAGGCGCGTGCGTCTCCTCGAGCAACCCGCCCGACGGCGAACGACCGATCGGCTCCATCGGCCTGCGCCTGGCTTACCAGGACATGCGCGCGGTGATCCTCGACGACCACGGCGCCTACCTGCGCGATGCCGAGACCGACGAGGTCGGGGTGATCGCCATCCACGGCCCCAACGTGTTCCTCGGCTACCTCGACGACAGCCACAACAAGGGCTTGTGGATCGACATCGGCGGGCGGCGCTGGCTGAACACCGGCGACCTCGGGCGGCAGGACGCCCAGGGCTACTTCTGGCTCACCGGACGCAAGAAGGAACTGATCATCCGCGGCGGCCACAACATCGACCCGAAGCAAATCGAGGAAGCGCTGCAGGCGCACCCGGCAGTGGCCCTGGTGGCGGCGGTGGGCAGCCCCGACCCGCACGCCGGCGAGATTCCCGTGGCCTACGTGCAGCTCGCCGCCGGCCAACGTGCCGACAGCGCTGCATTGCTGGATTTCGCCAACCAGCGGATCAGCGAACGCGCCGCGGTGCCCAAGCGCATCGAGATTCTCGACGCGTTGCCGGTCACGCCGGTGGGCAAGATCTTCAAACCCGCGCTGCAGCAACGCGAAATCGCCCGGGTGATCCGCCAGGAGGCCGACAACCAGGGTCTGGCCGGCATCGCCGTGGAGGTGGTGCAGGACGCCCGTCGCGGACTGGTGGCGCAGGTTCGCGCCGGCTCCGGGCGCGATGAACTGGCCCGCGCGCTGGGCCGCTACAGCTTCGCGGTGGACTGGCACGGCTGAGCCCGACCACAGCGCTCGCACACAAAACAAGAACAAGACGAAGGAAGTGCCATGCGACCCCGACTGCCCCGAGCCCTTGCCCTGCTGCTCGTCCTCGCCCTGCCCGGTTGCGAACGCATCCAGCACGCGGCGCTGGATGCCATGGTCAAGGACCACACCGACCAGTCCCTGATCCAGGGCGGCAACGCCATTCGCGTCATCCTCTGCGGCACCGGCACGCCGCAGGTCAACGCCACTCGCGGCCAGGCCTGCACCCTGGTGGCCGCTGGCGGCCGGCTGTTCCTCTTCGATGCCGGCGAGAACGCCATGCGCAACCTGGAGACCAGCCACGTGCCGATACAGGCACTGAACCAGGTGTTCATCACCCACTGGCACTCGGACCATTTCAATGGCCTCGGCGCGCTGATCAACCACAGCTGGATCTACGGCCGGCAGACACCCTTCGTGGTCTACGGCCCGACCGGCGTGGAGCAGGTCGTCGAGGGACTGGCCATGGCCTATGCCCAGGACGCCAGCTACCGCAGCGCCCATGCCCTGCCTGCCACCGACCGGCGCCTGGCATTCGCCGAGCCGCGCCAGGTGGAGATCGCCGAGGGACAGGAATCGGTGCGCGTCTATGACCAGGACGGCGTGACCATCGATGCCTACCGCGTCGACCACCATCCGGTGGAACCCGCGTACGGCTATGTGCTGCGCTACCAGGGCAGGAAGCTGTTCATCAGCGGCGATACCCGCGTCAGCGAGCGCTACCTGGAAGCCATGCGCGATGCCGACCTGGTGGTGCACGAGGCGATCAATGCGCATCTGGTGCACGAGGGCGCCGCCGCGCTCGAACGCACCGGGCAGAAGGACCGTGGCCAGCAGGCCGTGCGCGTACTCGATTACCACGCCGACACCCTGGAGCTGGCACGCATGGCCCAGCGCGCCGGCGTGCGCCATCTGCTGCTCACCCACCTGATCCCGGCCCCGGACAACTTCCTCGCCAGACGGATGTTCGTCAGTGGCATGGCCGATGAGTATTCGGGCGAGATCACGCTCGGGGAGGACGTCCTCGACCTGAGCCTCTAGCGCCTTCCACCACCACCTTCATCAACTGGCCCGCACGCCGCGGGCCAGCGGGCCCCGCTGCGCCCGAAAAAGGGCCGGCAGACGACAGAACAACAACAAGAGGTCGTTTCAGATGAACCGCAGATCACCCGCCTTGCACCTGCTCGCGCTTCCCGCCGCCATCGGCCTGGCCGTTTACGGCGACGGCGCGCAGGCCTTCACCTTCTCCCTCGGCGAGATCGAGGGGCAGTTCGACTCCAGCCTCTCGGTCGGCGCCAGCTGGGCCATGCGCAATGCCGACGCCGGCCTGCTGCACAGCCACAGCTCCGACGACGGCAAACGCAACTTCCGCGAGGGCGACACCTTCTCCAAGGTGTTCAAGGGCATCCACGACCTGGAGCTGAAGTACGGCGACTCCGGAGCCTTCGTCCGCGGCAAGTACTGGTACGACTTCAAGCTCAAGGACGAGCACTTGCACTTCAAGGACATCGACGACCACGGCCGCGAGGAAGGCGCCAAGGCCTCCGGCGCCGAGTTCCTCGATGCCTTCCTGTACCACAACTACAGCATCGGCGACCTGCCCGGCACCGTGCGCCTGGGCAAGCAAGTGGTGAGCTGGGGCGAGAGCACCTTCATCCAGGGCGGCATCAACGCGATCAACCCGATCGACGTCGCGGCCTTCCGCCGGCCCGGCTCGGAGATCAAGGAAGGCCTGATCCCGGTGAACATGTTCTACGTCTCGCAGAACTTCAGCGAGCACCTGTCCGCCGAGGCCTTCTACCAGCTGGAATGGCAGAAGACCGTGATCGACAACTGCGGCACCTTCTTCTCCACCACCGACGTGATGGCCGATGGCTGCAATGGCCTGGCCGCCGGCCCGGTGATCGACCAGAACCCGCTGGCGGTCCAGGCCCTGGCACCGGCGGGGATCAACCTGACCGACGAGGGCATCGTCATCCCCCGCGGCAAGGACCGCGAAGCGCGCGACGACGGCCAGTGGGGCGCGGCCCTGCGCTGGTTCGCCCCGGAGCTGGACAGCGAATTCGCCGGCTACTTCATCAACTACCACAGCCGCCAGCCCTACCTCAGCGTACGCAGCGGCCCGCACGCCGCCGACCTGGGCTTCGCCCCGCAGCTGTGCGGCAACCTCGGCATTCCGGATGCCCTCTGCGGCGCGGTGATCGGCAGCGGCGCCGGCCAGCAGCTGACCCAGGCCTATCGCCTGGGCAGTGCCCAGTACTTCGCCGACTACCCCGAAGACATCCAGCTCTACGGCCTGAGCTTCAGCACCAGCCTGCCCACCGGCACCACCCTGGCCGGCGAGATCAGCTACCGGCCGAACATGCCGGTGCAGATCAACCCGGTGGACCTGGTCACCTCGACCCTGGGCATACCAGCGCTCACACCGGTCTACGGCGACGCGCCGGCACCGGCCAACGACGCGATCCTCAAGGGCTACCGGCGCAAGGAAGTGACCCAGGCACAGGTCACCGCCACGCACTTCTTCGATCAGGTGATGGGCGCCGACCGCCTGACCCTGATCGGCGAGATCGGCGTCACCCATGTCGGCGGCCTGGGCGGCGACGACGAGCTGCGCTACGGCCGCAGCCCGGTATTCGGCCAGGGGGCGCTGTACCCGGACAACAGCCTGTGCACCGGCAACAGCGTCACGCCGCAGTACTGCAACGACTCGGGCTTCGTCACCAGCACCGCCTGGGGCTACCAGACGCGGGCCATCTGGGAGTACGCCGACCTCATCGACGGCGCCACGGTGCGGCCCAACCTGGCCTGGTCCCACGACGTCCACGGCTATGCCCCGGAACCGGGCTTCAACCAGGGCGCGCGGGCGATCAGCGTCGGCGTCGATGGCACCTACCTCAACACCTACAACCTGAGCCTTTCCTACACCAACTTCTTCGGCGGTAAGTACAACGTGAATACCGACCGGGACTTCCTTGCCCTGAGCCTTGGCGTGTCGTTCTAAGCGGAGAGAACCCGATGAACAAGAAACTTGCGTGCGCTTCCCTGCTCCTCCTGACCCTGCCCTTCAACCTCCAGGCCGCCGTTCCCGAAGCGGAAGCGGCGAAACTCGGCAACGCCCTCACGCCCCTGGGCGCGGAGCGTGCCGGCAATGCCGACGGCAGCATTCCCGCCTGGGATGGCGGCCTGCCGACCAACGCCGGCAGCCGCGGCGCAGACGGACGCCTGAGCGACCCGTTCGCCGCCGACAAACCGCTGTTCACCATCACCGCGCAGAACATGGCGCAGTACGCGGCTAACCTCACGCCCGGCCAGCAGGCGATGCTCAAGCGCTACCCCGACTACCACCTAAACGTGTATCCCGCGCACCGTTCGGCCACCTACCCGGCGGCGGTGCTGCAAGCCGTGGCCGCGAATGCGCGGCATGCCAGCCTGGTCGAGGGCGGCAACGGCCTGAAGGACTTCCAGACGGCGATCCCCTTCCCCATTCCGCAGAGCGGCGTCGAGGCGCTGTGGAACCACATCACCCGCTACCGCGGTGGCAGCGCCCAGCGCCTGCACGTACAGGCGACGCCCACCGCCAACGGCACCTACACGCCCACTTACTTCCAGCAGCAGTTCAGCTACCGCGACCAGCTCACCGACTACAGCCCGGACAAGGACAACAACGTCCTCTTCTACTACAAGCAGCTGGTGACCGCGCCGGCGCGGCTGGCCGGTGACGTGGTGCTGGTCCACGAGACCCTCGACCAGGTCCGCGAGCCGCGCATGGCCTGGGTCTACAGCGCCGGCCAGCGTCGCGTGCGGCGCGCCCCGCAGATTGCCTACGACGGCCCCTACCCGGCCTCGGACGGCCTGCGCGTGGCGGACAACCTGGACATGTTCAACGGCGCGCCGGATCGCTACGACTGGAAGCTGGTGGGCAAGAAGGAAATCTACGTGCCCTACAACAGCTTCGCCCTCGACTCCACCGCCCACCGCTATGACGACCTGGTCAAGCCCGGCCACCTCAACCAGGACCTGGTGCGCTACGAGAAACACCGCGTGTGGGAAGTCGAAGGCACCCTGCGCGCCGGCGAGCGGCACATCTACGCGCGCCGCGTGCTGTTCCTCGACGAGGACACCTGGCAGGCCGTGCTCGCCGACCACTACGACGGCCGCGGTACCCTCTGGCGCGTGGGCGAGAGCTTCATGACGCCGCTGTATGACAAGCAGATTCCCTGGCTGGGCGTGGAAGCCATCTACGACCTGATCAATGGCCGCTACCTGGTCTCGGGCCTGACCAACCAGGAGAAGTCCCAGGTGGAATTCGGCTTCAGGGCCAGCAGCGTCGACTACACCCCGACGGCGCTGAGGAACCAGGGCATCCGCTGACCTTGTGCGAACGGGATAAACCGACCCGCATGAAAAAGGCCGCCTTGTGGGCGGCCTTTTTCATCGATGGCGGGATATCAGGCCAGCGCTTCCTGGGGTTTGCCCAGCAGGCGGTCGATCACCACCATCACGGCCAGCATGACGACCGAGGGGATCAGCCACGCGAGGCCCTGCTCGGCCAGCGGCAGGTGTTCCATCCAGGCCGGCATCCAGGCGTCGAGCTTGGCGCCCTTGAGCGCGTCGATGATGCCGAAGACGAAGGAAATCACCATCACCGGGGCAACGATGCGGGTCTGCGAACGCCACAGGCTGGCGCAGAAGCTCAGCGCCACCAGCACGATGCACGGCGGGTAGATGGCGGTCAGCACCGGGATGGAGAACTGGATGAGCTTGGTCAGGCCCAGGTTCGACACCAGCAGCGAGAAGCCGGCCAGGATGACCACCAGGCTGCGGTAGGACAGCGGCAGGATGCGGCAGAAGTACTCGGCGCAGGCGCAGGTCAGGCCCACAGCGGTGACCAGGCAGGCCAGCGCGATCAGCACGGCGAGGAAGGTGCTGCCCAGCGAGCCGAAGGTGTGCTGCACGTATGCGTGCAGGACGGCAGCGCCGTTGGCGGCACCGGCAGCGATGTCATGGCTGCCCGAGCCCAGGCGGAACAGGCTGATGTACACCAGCGCCAGGCCGACACCGGCGATCAGGCCAGCAATGATGGCGTAGCGGGTGATCAGGCGCGGCGAATCCACACCACGGGAGCGGATCGCGTTGACGATGACGATGCCGAAGACCAGCGCGCCAAGGGTGTCCATGGTCAGGTAGCCATTGACGAAGCCCTGGGAGAACGCCGCGGCCTGGTAGGCCGGCTCAGCAACGCCGATGGGGCCGGCCGGCAGCATGAAGGCTGCGATGCCCAGGGCAGCCAGGGCGATGATCTTCAACGGCGCGAGGAAGCGGCCGACGGTATCCAGCAGCTTGCCCGGATACAGCGAGATCACCAGCACGATCAGGAAGTACACCAGGCTGTAGAGGAACAGCGGCAGCGCGCCCTCCCCGGTCAGCGGCGCCAGGCCGACTTCGAAGGAAACGGTGGCGGTACGCGGGGTGGCGAACAGCGGCCCGACCGACAGGTAGCAGACAGCTGCCAGCAACCCGCCGGCGACCTTGCCGATGGGGTGGCTCAGGGTGTCCATCGCACCACCGACCTTGGCCAGTGCGACCACGGTGATCACCGGCAGGCCGACCGCGGTGATCAGGAAGCCCAGCGCGGCCATCCATACGTGCGGCCCCGACTGCAGGCCCACGATCGGCGGGAAGATGATGTTGCCCGCGCCGACGAACAGCGCGAAGGTCATAAAACCCAATGCCAGGACGTCCTGGCCTTTCAAGACTTTCATGAAGGGAAATACCACAGTGCTGAAACGGTTTCGTGGTCTCCCAAGGCACGCACACCGTACGGACGTGACAAAGCCGCATCGGACGGGACTGGCTGGCTCACTGCGGCTGAGCCTGCGCATCCTGTGATGCTGCTGTCATCGGTACGGTGATTTGTTCTTGGAAGTCCGATAGCAGAGGTTTTCCAAGGGCTCGTGGCCCGTTTGCTCCTGCATTCTGGTTATCCCGACATCCTTGCCGGTCAGGAATCGCCGTCGCTTCCGGGTAGGAATTGACGGTGAGCGAGCCTTCCCTTGTGGGGAACGCAACGCTTCATATAGTTGCTAGCCTAACGATCTATTCCGATGAACTGCACTGACATACGTCAGATCGTCCGCGCAATGATCGGCGATGTCGCCTGAACGACACTTTGTAGACGCAGCCATAACGACAGAGGCCACCCGAAGGTGGCCTCTGTGGACGGACGGTTGAGTAAGCGAGGCGCTTACTTGACCGGCCAGCCGGTCAGCTCGGCCAGGGCCTTGCCGATGTCAGCCAGGGAACGCACGGTTTTCACACCAGCGTCCTGCAGGGCGGCGAACTTCTCGTCCGCAGTGCCCTTGCCGCCGGAGATGATAGCGCCGGCGTGGCCCATGCGCTTGCCGGGCGGTGCGGTGACACCAGCGATGTAGGACACCACCGGCTTGGTCACGTTGGCCTTGATGTAGGCAGCTGCTTCTTCTTCGGCCGAACCACCGATTTCGCCGATCATGACGATGGCTTCGGTTTTCGGGTCTTCCTGGAACAGCTTCAGGATGTCGATGAAGTTGGAGCCCGGGATCGGGTCACCACCGATGCCCACGCAGGTGGACTGGCCGAAGCCGGCGTCGGTGGTCTGCTTCACGGCTTCGTAGGTCAGGGTGCCGGAACGCGACACGATGCCTACCTTGCCCGGCAGGTGGATGTGACCCGGCATGATGCCGATCTTGCACTCGCCGGGAGTGATCACGCCCGGGCAGTTCGGGCCGATCAGGCGTACGCCCAGCTCGTCGCACTTGACCTTGGCTTCCAGCATGTCGATGGTCGGGATGCCTTCGGTGATGCAGACGATCAGCTTGATGCCGCCGAAGGCCGCTTCCAGGATCGAGTCCTTGCAGAACGGAGCCGGAACGTAGATGACCGAAGCGTCAGCGCCGGTAGCTTCCACGGCTTCCTTGACGGTGTTGAACACCGGCAGGCCCAGGTGGGTAGTGCCGCCCTTGCCGGGGGTCACGCCGCCAACCATCTTGGTGCCGTAGGCGATGGCTTGTTCGGAGTGGAAGGTACCCTGCGAGCCGGTGAAGCCCTGGCAGATGACTTTGGTGTCTTTATTGATCAGGACGCTCATTACTTACCCTCCGCGGCCTTGACGACTTGCTGGGCAGCGTCGGTCAGGCTGGTCGCCGCGATGATGTTCAGACCGCTTTCGGCCAGGACCTTGGCGCCGAGGTCGGCGTTGTTGCCTTCCAGACGAACGACAACCGGGATTTTCACGCCGACTTCTTTCACGGCGCCGATGATGCCTTCGGCAATCATGTCGCAGCGAACGATGCCGCCGAAGATGTTCACCAGAACGGCAGCGACGTTGCTGTCGGACAGGATGATCTTGAACGCTTCGGTCACGCGCTCTTTGGTGGCACCGCCGCCAACGTCGAGGAAGTTGGCCGGCTTGCCGCCGTGCAGGTTGACGATGTCCATGGTGCCCATGGCCAGGCCAGCGCCGTTGACCATGCAGCCGATGTTGCCTTCCAGCGCGACGTAGTTCAGCTCCCACTTCTGCGCATGGGCTTCACGAGCGTCGTCCTGGGACGGGTCGTGCATGGCGCGCAGCTTGGGCTGACGGTACATGGCGTTGGAGTCGATGTTGATCTTGGCGTCCAGGCAGTGCAGGTTGCCGTCTTTCTTGATCACCAGCGGGTTCACTTCCAGCAGCGCCAGGTCGTAGTCCTGGAACAGCTTGGCGAGGCCCACGAAGATGTGGGTGAACTGCTTGATCTGGTCGCCTTTCAGGCCCAGCTGGAAAGCCAGCTCGCGGCCCTGGTAGGGCTGAGCGCCAACCAGCGGATCGATGGTGGCCTTCAGGATCTTCTCGGGAGTCTCGTGCGCAACCTTCTCGATGTCCACGCCACCTTCGGTGGAGGCCATGAAGACGATGCGACGGCTGGAACGGTCGACAACGGCGCCGAGGTACAGCTCCTTGTCGATGTCGGTGCAGGATTCCACCAGGATCTTGCTGACTGGCTGGCCATTGGCGTCAGTCTGGTAAGTCACCAGACGCTTGCCCAGCCAGTTGGCGGCGAACGCCTTGGCGTCCTCTTTGCTCTTGACCAGCTTCACACCGCCCGCTTTACCGCGGCCACCAGCGTGTACCTGGGCTTTAACGACCCACTCGGTACCACCGATCTTTTCACAGGCTTCTGCGGCCTCTTCGGGTGTGTCGACGGCGAAGCCCTTGGATACGGGCAGGCCGTACTCAGCGAACAGCTGCTTACCCTGATATTCGTGGAGATTCATGCTTGTCTACCGTTTTCGTCTTGGGTATTGCGCATTCGGCGCGGCGCTCGTGGCACCACGCCACCTGTGACCGAGTCCCCCTCGGGGGAGAAACGATCCGGCGGGCTGGACGGCAGCCCCTCGCAAAAGACTGCCGCCCTCCCCGCCGTGGTCCCGTTCCTTAGCGCTTCTTGCGGTTGGCGATGTGGATGGCGTGGCCATTCACTGCCAGGGCCGCTTCGTGCAGCGCTTCGGACAGAGTCGGGTGGGAGAAGACCATCATGCCCAGGTCTTCGGCACTGGTGCCGAATTCCATGCCGATCGCGCCTTGCTGAACCAGCTCGGCGGCGCTCGGGCCGATCACGTGGACGCCCAGTACGCGGTCGGTCTTGGCATCGGCGATGACCTTGACCAGGCCGCCGGTGTCGTTGGCAGCCATGGCGCGGCCGCTGGCGGCGAACGGGAAGGTACCGACGTTGACTTCGACGCCTTCACCCTTGAGCTGCTGCTCGGTCTTGCCGACCCATGCGATTTCCGGGTGGGTGTAGATCACCGACGGAATCAGGTCGTAGTTCATCTGGGCCTTGTGGCCGGCGATGCGCTCGGCAACCATCACGCCCTCTTCCGAGGCCTTGTGCGCCAGCATGGCGCCGCGGACCACGTCACCGATGGCGTAGACGCCCGGAACGCTGGTCTTGCAATGGTCGTCGACGAAGATGAAGCCACGCTCGTCCAGGGTGACGCCGCTGTCGGCAGCCAGCAGATCGGTGGTCACCGGGCGGCGGCCCACGGCCACGATCAGCTTGTCGAAGACTTCCTTCTGCTCGCCATTGGCGTCGGTGAAGGTGACAGTGACCTGCTTCTTCTTCACGTCCGAACCGGTGACGCGAGCGCCCAGGCGGATGTTCAGACCTTGCTTGGTCAGGGTCTTCAGGGCTTCCTTGGCGATCTGCTCGTCGGCAGCCGGGAGGAACTTGTCCAGGGCTTCCAGGACGGTGACTTCAGCGCCCAGGCGAGCCCAGACCGAACCCAGTTCCAGGCCGATGACGCCAGCGCCGATCACGCCCAGCTTCTTCGGTACGCTCTGGAATTCCAGGGCGCCGGTGGAGTCGACGATGATGTCGTCGGTCAGCGGGGCCGGCGGGATTTCGACCGGCTTGGAGCCCGAAGCGATGATGATGTTGTCGGCTTCCAGAACCTGGGTCTTGCCGTCCAGGCCGGTCACTTCGACCTGCTTGTTGGCCAGGACCTTGCCGTGGCCTTCGAAGGAGGTCACGCCGTTGGCCTTGAACAGGGTGGCGATGCCGCCGGTCAGGTTCTTCACGATGTTGGCCTTGCGGCCAATCATCGCCGGAACGTCCATCTTCACTTCGCCAGTGGAGATACCGTGAACGTCGAAGCTCTCTTTGGCTTCCTTGTACTTCCAGGAGCTGTCCAGCAGCGCCTTGGACGGAATGCAGCCTACGTTCAGGCAGGTACCGCCGAGGGCGACCTTGCCCTCTTTACCGATGTACTTCTCGATGCAAGCGGTCTTCAGGCCGAGTTGGGCGGCACGGATGGCGGCTACGTAACCGCCAGGGCCGGCACCAATCACAACCACGTCGAATTTCTGGCTCATGTCTCAATCCTTATTCCGGTGAAGCGGACGGCCCCTTTCGGGGCCGTCGTGTAGTACGGGGCCGTCGTGTGAACTGACGTATCAGACGTCGAGCAGCAGGCGAGCCGGATCTTCCAGCAGATCCTTCATGGTGACCAGGAAGCTTACCGCTTCCTTGCCATCGATCATGCGGTGATCGTAGGACAGCGCCAGGTACATCATCGGCAGGATCACGACCTGGCCGTTTACGGCCATCGGGCGCTCCTGGATCTTGTGCATGCCGAGGATGGCGGTCTGCGGCGGGTTGACGATCGGAGTCGACAGCAGGGAACCGAATACGCCACCGTTGGAAATGGTGAAAGTACCACCGGTCATGTCTTCGATGGACAGCTTGCCGTCTTTGGCTTTCTTGCCGAAGGTGGCGATGCCGTTCTCGATCTCGGCCAGGCTCATGAACTCGGCGTTACGCAGGACCGGCACGACCAGACCGCGGTCGCTGGATACTGCCACACCGATGTCCTGGTAGCCGTGGTAGACGATATCGTTGCCGTCGATCGAGGCGTTGACGCCCGGGAAGCGCTTCAGGGCTTCGGTGGCGGCCTTGACGAAGAAAGACATGAAGCCCAGGCGAACGCCGTTGTGCTTCTTCTCGAACAGGTCCTTGTACTTGTTGCGCAGGTCCATGATCGGCTTCATGTTGACTTCGTTGAAGGTAGTCAGCATGGCCATGGAGGACTGGGCTTCGACCAGACGCTCGGCAACCTTGGCGCGCAGGCGGGTCATCGGAACGCGCTTCTCGACGCGGTCGCCAGCGGCGAACACCGGAGCAGCGGCAGCCGGGGCTGCAGCCTTGGCAGCCGGAGCGGCGGCCGGGGCATTCTTCTTGGCTTCAACGGCAGCTACGACGTCTTCCTTGGTCACGCGACCGCCCTTGCCGGTACCGGCCAGGCTGTTCGGGTCGATGCCGTTCTCTTCGGCCAGCTTGCGGGCGGCCGGCGAGAGGATGTTGTCGTCGCCAGCGGCGGCGGCCGGGGCAGCAGCGGCCGGAGCGGCAGCCGGAGCCGAGGCGGCAGCCGGAGCGGCAGCGGCAGCACCGCCTTCGCTCAGCTTGCCCAGCAGTTCGTTGGAGAGAACGGTGTCGCCTTCGTTCTTGACGATCTCAGCCAGGACGCCGTCGGCCTCGGCCAGTACTTCGATCACGACTTTGTCGGTCTCGATGTCGACGATCAGCTCGTCACGCTTGACGGCTTCACCGACCTTCTTGTGCCAGGTTGCGACGGTGCCGTCGGCAACCGATTCCGGGAAGGTTGGGGCTTTGATTTCGATAGCCATTATGTGTGTTTCCTTAAATTCGGTATCAACTGCGCGTTGGCGTTAAACGGTGAAGGCGTCCTGCAGCAGTTTTTCCTGCTGCTCGGCGTGCATCGAAGCGTAGCCGCAAGCCGGAGCTGCCGAGCCTTCGCGGCCCGCGTATTCCAGGTTGAGACCTTTCTTGTGCGCGGCGATGACACGACGCATGTGGTGCTGCGAGCAGAACCAGGCACCCTGGTTCATCGGCTCTTCCTGGCACCAGACGATGTGCTTGAGGTTCTTGTACTGCGACAGTACCTCGGCCAGATCGTCCTCCGGGAAGGGATACAGCTGCTCGAGACGAACGATCGCGATGTTCTCGAGACCTTCGGCACGACGCTTCTCCAGCAGGTCGTAGTAGACCTTGCCGCTACACAGCACGATGCGGTCGACTTTCTTCGGATCCAGGCTGTCGATCTCGTTGATCACAGTCTGGAACGAACCGTCGGCCAGATCTTCCAGGGTCGAGATGGCCAGCTTGTGACGCAGCAGCGACTTCGGAGTCATCACGATCAGCGGCTTGCGCAGCGGACGGATCACCTGACGGCGCAGCATGTGGTAGACCTGGGCCGGAGTAGTCGGCACGCAGACCTGGATGTTCTGCTCGGCGCACAGCTGCAGGTAACGCTCCAGACGCGCGGAGGAGTGCTCCGGACCCTGGCCTTCGTAACCGTGCGGCAGCAGCATGGTCAGACCACACAGGCGTTGCCACTTGGTTTCGCCGCTGGTGATGAACTGGTCGATCACGACCTGTGCACCGTTGGCGAAGTCACCGAACTGCGCTTCCCACACCACGAGTGCATCCGGGGTGGTGGTGGCGTAGCCGTATTCGAACGCCAGTACAGCTTCTTCCGAGAGGTAGGAGTCGTACAGGCTGACGCGCGGCTGGCCGTCGAACAGGTTGGCCAGCGGGATGTAGACCGAGTCGTCCTTCTGGTTGTGCAGCGCCGCGTGGCGGTGCGAGAAGGTGCCGCGGCCGACGTCCTGACCGGTCATGCGGACCGGGTGACCTTCGAACAGCAGGGTGGCGTAGGCCAGGTTCTCGGCGAAGCCCCAGTTGATCGGGAAGCCACCGGCAGCCATCTTGGCGCGGTCTTCGTAGATCTTCTGTACCTGACGCTGCATGACGAAGCCGTCCGGGGTTTCCAGCAGCTTGTTGGACAGGTCCTGCAGGGTCTTCAGATCGCAACGGGTGTCGTGACGCGCGGTCCAGGCGTGGCCGATGTACGGACGCCAGTCGACGAAGAGCTCCTTGTTGGGCTCCTTCACCAGGCTCTTCACCACGTGCAGGCCGTTGTCGAGAGCGTCGCGGTATTCGTCGACTTTCTCCTGGGCCTGTTCGGTGGTCTGCACGCCAGCGGCGATCAGCGCGTCGGCATACAGGTCACGGGTAGTGCGCTGCTTGGCGATCTGCTGGTACATCAGCGGCTGGGTGCCGCTCGGCTCGTCGGCCTCGTTGTGGCCGCGACGGCGGTAGCAGACCAGGTCGATGACCACGTCACGCTTGAACTGCATGCGGTAGTCGACGGCCAGCTGGGTCACGAACAGGACCGCTTCCGGATCGTCGCCGTTCACATGGAAGATCGGCGCCTGGATCATCTTCGCCACGTCGGTCGCGTACTCGGTGGAACGAGCATCGTCCTGGCGGCTGGTGGTGAAGCCCACCTGGTTGTTGATCACGATGTGGATGGTGCCGCCCGTCTTGTAAGCACGGGTCTGCGACATCTGGAAGGTCTCCATGACCACGCCCTGCCCCGCGAAGGCGGCATCACCGTGGATGGAGATCGGCACGACCTTGTCGCCGGTGCCGTCTTTACGACGGTCCTGGCGGGCGCGTACCGAACCCTCGACCACCGGGGAAACGATTTCCAGGTGCGAGGGGTTGAACGCGAGGGCCAGGTGGACTTCGCCGCCGGTGGTCATGACGTTGGAGGAGAAGCCCTGGTGGTACTTCACGTCCCCGGAGCCCATCTCGACCAGCTTCTTGCCTTCGAACTCGTCGAACAGTTCGCGCGGGTTCTTGCCCAGGGTGTTGACCAGGACGTTCAGACGGCCGCGGTGAGCCATGCCGATGACGATTTCCTTCACACCGTAGGAGCCGGAGCGCTGGATGATCTCGTCGACCATCGGGATCAGGCTTTCGCCGCCTTCCAGGCCGAAGCGCTTGGTGCCCGGGTACTTGGTGCCCAGGTACTTTTCCAGGCCTTCGGCAGCGGTGAGGCGCTCGAGCAGGTGGGAACGGGCGTCGGTGGAGTACGCCGGACGGCCGCGCACGCTTTCCAGGCGCTGGGCGAACCAGTGGCGCTGTTCGGAATCGACGATGTGCATGAACTCGGCGCCGATGGTGCTGCAGTAGGTCTGCTTCAGCGCATCGATGATTTCACGCAGGGTCGCTTCTTCCTTGCCGATGTAGAGCTCACCGGTACGGAAAGTAGTGTCGAGGTCTGCAGCGGTGAGCCCGTAGTGTTCGAGCGACAGATCGGAGGGAGCGGTACGCACCCAGAGACCCAGCGGATCGAGCGATGCTGCCTGATGTCCACGCAGACGGTATGCCAGGATCAGGCGCAGGACTTCAACCTGCTTTTTCTCGTGCTCGGTGCTTACGCTGCCAGCGGAAACAGGCGCAGCGCGGCGCTGGTTCTTGGCCAGGAGTACGAAATGATCACGGATAGAGGAATGCGAGACGTCGGGGGCAGGATTGCCGTCAGCGGGGAGCTTCTGGAAGTACGTGCGCCACTCTTCTGGCACAGCGTTCGGGTCGTGCAGGTAGAGCTCGTAGAGCTCTTCGACGTAGGCAGCGTTTCCACCGGATAGATGGGCACTGTTCCACATCCGCTGCATTACGCTTTCGTGCATGCTTGGTCACCCTCGGTAAGGGGACTCCACCTGTGGAATCTCTGGCGCGAAGTCATACACAGCGACTTCAAGCCACCGATCCCCGCAGATAGTCCGGGTACCAGCCCGGATGCCCCTGCTGGTCATATATACGTTTTCAAAACAGGACCCCCGCTTTGTGGGCTTGGGTCCTAGGGACTGTACCGCCGGACAATATTCCGGCGGCACAGGTGTCGCTCTTTCATGATCTTTGGGCGCAAGGCCCGCAGATCAAGTGCCGCTCTGCAGCAGCATGTTACGGATGTGACCGATTGCCTTGGTGGGGTTCAGACCCTTCGGGCAGACGTTCACGCAGTTCATGATCCCGCGGCAGCGGAAGACGCTGAACGGGTCATCCAGGCTCGCCAGGCGCGCCTGAGTTTCGGTGTCACGGCTGTCGGCCAGGAAGCGATAGGCTTGCAGCAGTGCGGCGGGACCCAGGAACTTGTCGGGATTCCACCAGAACGACGGGCAGGAGGTCGAGCAGCAGGCGCACAGGATGCACTCGTACAGACCGTCCAGCTTCTCGCGCTCTTCCGGGCTTTGCAGACGTTCGATGGCCGGAGCTGCATATTTGTTCTGCAGGAACGGCTTCACGCTCTCGTACTGCTTGTAGAAGATGCGCATGTCGACGACCAGGTCACGGATGACCGGCAGGCCGGGCAGCGGGCGAATAACCAGCTTGCCACCCTTCAGGCCCACGGCCGACAAGGGGGTGATGCAGGCCAGGCCGTTCTTGCCATTCATGTTCATACCGTCGGAACCGCACACGCCTTCACGGCAGGAACGACGGTAGGAGAAGCCCTCGTCCTGTTCCTTGATCAGCGCCAGCACGTCCAGGACCATGATGTCCTTGCCGTCGGTATCGACCTGGAAGTCCTGCATGTAAGGTGCAGCGTCCTTCTCAGGGTTGTAGCGGTAAACACTCACTTGCAACATGGCGGGCACCCTTAGTAAGTACGAACCTTGGGTTCGAATGCCGGAACAGTTTTCGGCGCGAAGTTGACGGCACGCTTGGCTACACGCTTCTCACCCGGGAAGTACAGGGTGTGGCACAGCCAGTTCTCGTCATCGCGCTCCTCGAAGTCTTCACGGGCATGCGCGCCGCGGGACTCTTTGCGGGCTTCTGCCGCAATCGCAGTGGCTTCGGCCACTTCGAGGAGGTTCTGCAGTTCCAGCGCTTCGATACGCGCCGTGTTGAATGCCTGGCTCTTGTCGTTGATCTTGACCGCGGCGATACGCTCACGCAGATCAGCCAGCTGAGCGATACCTTTCTGCATGTATTCGCCGGTACGGAATACACCGAAGTAGTTCTGCATGCAGGATTGCAGCTCGCGCTTGAGCGGAGCGACTTCTTCGCCGCTGGTGCGCTCGTTCACGCCGTTCAGGCGCTTGAAAGCGGATTCCAGGTCGGACTCGGATGCCTGGCGGTGCTCGATACCATCCTTGAGCGCCTTCTCCAGGTGCAGACCGGTGGCACGACCGAACACAACCAGGTCGAGCAGCGAGTTGCCGCCCAGGCGGTTGGCGCCGTGTACCGATACGCAAGCCACTTCGCCTACGGCGAACAGGCCTTCGATGATCTGCTCGTTGCCGTTGGCGTCCATGGTCAGGGCCTGGCCATGAATGTTGGTGGCAACGCCGCCCATCATGTAGTGGCAGGTCGGGATAACCGGGATCGGAGCGACAACCGGGTCAACGTGGGCGAAGGTCTTGGACAGTTCGCAGATGCCAGGCAGGCGGCTGTGCAGAACTTCTTCGCCGAGGTGGTCGAGCTTCAGCAGTACGTGGTCCTTGTTCGGGCCCACGCCGTTGCCGGCGATCACTTCCTTGACCATGGAACGGGCAACCACGTCGCGGCCGGCCAGGTCTTTCGCGTTCGGAGCGTAACGCTCCATGAAACGCTCGCCGTGGGCGTTGATCAGGTAGCCACCTTCACCGCGGCAGCCTTCGGTAACCAGTACACCAGCGCCGGCGATGCCGGTCGGGTGGAACTGCCACATCTCGATGTCCTGCACCGGCACGCCAGCGCGCAGGGCCATACCGATGCCGTCACCGGTGTTGATCAGGGCGTTGGTGGTGGAGGCGTAGATACGGCCGGCACCGCCGGTGGCCAGGACCACGGCTTTGGAGCGGATATAAACGGTGTCGCCGGTTTCGATGTCGATGGCGATGACGCCAACCACATGACCGTCCTGGTTCTTCACCAGGTCAACGGCGTACCACTCATTAAGGAAGGACGTACCGCTCTTCAGGTTGGCCTGATAGAGGGTGTGCAGCAGGGCGTGACCGGTACGGTCGGCTGCGGCGCAGGTACGGGCAGCCTGGCCACCCTTGCCGAAGTCCTTGGACTGGCCACCGAACGGACGCTGGTAGATGCGGCCCTGCTCGGTACGGGAGAACGGCAGGCCCATGTGTTCCAGTTCGAACACGGCTTCCGGGCCGACGGAGCACATGTATTCGATAGCGTCCTGGTCACCGATGTAGTCGGAGCCCTTGACGGTATCGTACATGTGCCAGCGCCAATCGTCGTTCGGGTCGGCCGAAGCGATGGCGCAGGTGATGCCGCCCTGGGCGGATACGGTGTGCGAACGGGTCGGGAAGACCTTGGTCACCACGGCAGTCTTGTGACCACCCTGGGCCAGTTGCAGCGCAGCGCGCATGCCGGCGCCGCCACCACCAACGATGATTGCGTCGAAGGAAAGAGTACGAATGCTAGCCATGGATCAGTTACCCCAGAGAATCTGCACACCCCAGACGAAGAATGCGAACATGGCCATGCCGCATACCGCCTGGACGAGGAAACGCACGACAGTCGCGGACTTGCCCAGCGCCATCGGAGTCAGGTAGTCGGTAGTGATGGTCCACATACCAACCCACGCGTGCACGCTCAGGGAAACCAGCGTCAACAGGCTGAAAATCTTCATCAGGCTGTGGGAGAACAGACCATGCCACTCGGCGTAGGTAATACCCGGGTGAGCGATCAGGAAGCCCAGCAGGAAGAGAACATAAGCCGCGAGAACGACCGCGGAGACGCGCTGGACCATCCAGTCATAGAGACCCGAACGCGACAAGTTAGTGACGTTAGTTACCATACCCATACCCCCGCCAGAACGATCAGCACCACTGCGACAGCGATGACGATTTTCGAACCACGCTTACCGCCTTCCAGCGTTTCGCCAATACCTGCGTCCATGACGAGATGACGAATACCGGCTACCAGGTGGTACAGGAGCGCAGACAGCAGGCCCCAGATCACAAGCTTGACCAACGGATGGGTCAGACACGCCTTCACCTGCTCGAAGCTTTCTTCCGAAGCGAGGGAACGATCCAGTGCGAACAGCAGCACTGCGATGCCCACGAACAGAATGACGCCAGAGATACGGTGGAGAATCGACGTGTAAGCAGTGATAGGGAGTTGGATGGTCCTTAGGTCTAGGTTTACGGGTCGTTTGCTATTCACGGCTTTTTTCACACTGAGAGCCCTTCTATGGATCAGGGCTAGTTGTCGGGAGGTGCACTTGTCAGGTACCCATCACCTTCGGGAGTGACAACCACCAATCAAGCGAGGCCGGACGGCCCTTGGCGGCTGGTCGCCGAGTATAGACAGTTAGGCTCCTAATGACAACGGAAAGACCTCCACCTAAGGACTAATTGCCGCACCCCCAGAAAAGGCGTAAACAGGCAAATTTTTCCGGCAAAACAGGGGCTTGGAGGAGCCAAACTTCTCCGATTGTGCAAATTGACATTCGGATTTATCTCTCTATAGTGGTGCGGGCCCTGCGTGGGGGGTCGTACAGATGATTTCAAGCATAAATAGGAGGCCATCATGGCTGACAAAAAAGCGCAGTTGATCATCGAGGGCGCTGCCCCCGTCGAACTGCCCGTCCTCTCCGGCACGCTGGGTCCCGATGTAGTCGACGTGCGGGGCCTGACCTCCACGGGTCACTTCACTTTCGACCCCGGCTTCATGTCCACCGCCTCCTGCGAGTCGAAGATCACCTACATCGACGGTGATAAAGGTGTACTGCTGCATCGCGGCTACCCGATCGAACAGCTCGCCGAAAAGTCCGACTACCTGGAAACCTGCTACCTGCTGCTCAACGGCGAACTTCCGACTGCCGAGCAGAAGGAAAAGTTCGTCGGTACCATCAAGAACCACACCATGGTTCATGAACAGCTGAAGACCTTCTTCAACGGTTTCCGCCGTGATGCGCACCCGATGGCCGTGATGTGCGGCGTGATCGGTGCCCTCTCCGCCTTCTACCACGACTCCCTGGACATCAATAATCCGAAGCACCGGGAAGTCTCGGCGCATCGTCTGATCGCCAAGATGCCGACCATCGCTGCCATGGTGTACAAGTACTCCAAGGGCGAGCCGATGATGTACCCGCGCAACGACCTGAACTATGCAGAAAACTTCCTGCATATGATGTTCAACACCCCTTGCGAGACCAAGCCGATCAGCCCTGTGCTGGCCAAGGCCATGGACCGCATCTTCATCCTGCACGCCGACCACGAGCAGAACGCCTCCACCTCCACCGTGCGCCTGGCGGGCTCCTCGGGTGCCAACCCGTTCGCCTGTATCGCCTCGGGCATCGCTGCCCTGTGGGGACCGGCTCACGGCGGTGCGAACGAAGCCGTCCTGCGCATGCTGGACGAAATCGGTGACGTATCGAACATCGAGAAGTTCGTGGCCAAGGCCAAGGACAAGAACGATCCGTTCAAGCTGATGGGCTTCGGCCACCGCGTGTACAAGAACTTCGACCCACGCGCCAAGGTCATGAAACAGACCTGCGACGAGGTTCTCCAGGAGCTGGGCATCAACGACCCGCAACTGGAACTGGCCATGAAGCTGGAAGAAATCGCCCGCCACGATCCCTACTTCGTGGAGCGCAACCTCTACCCGAACGTGGACTTCTACTCCGGCATCATCCTGAAGGCCATCGGCATTCCGACCAGCATGTTCACCGTGATCTTCGCCCTGGCACGCACCGTGGGCTGGATCTCGCACTGGCAGGAAATGCTCTCCGGCCCGTACAAGATTGGCCGCCCGCGCCAGCTGTACACCGGCGCCACCCAGCGCGACTTCGTGGACCTCAAGGCCCGCTAAGCGCTACGGCGTAAAAGAAAAGGCCGCCTTCGGGCGGCCTTTTTATTGCCCCGGCTTTTCTGTAGGAGCGAGCTTGCTCGCGAACTCCTTGACGCCAATGCGGCCGGAAACCCCATTCGCGAGCAAGCTCGCTCCTACGAAGAGCCGGCCGGCACACGATTGCAGGATCATGCCATGCACGCGACCGCGGTCATGGCCTGTTTATACAGAAACGAGAAAGCCGCCCGAAGGCGGCTTTTCGTGGGTCAGAATGCAGCGCTTTTACTTCTCGGCAGCGCTGCGCAGGCCCTTCAGGGTGTTCATCGGGGCATCGACCACGAAGCTGTTGGCCAGCCAGGACGGGATGCTGCCGCCCGGCTCGGTCTGTACCTGGTAAGTCACTTCGGTCACGCCGGCGCCCTTGGGTACCAGCTTCCACTCGCCGATCAGCTTCGGCACGCGGATTTCACCCTTCTCTTCCGGAATGTAGGTCGGCTCGGCCTTCAGGTGACGGATCAGGCCGCCATCGGCGGTCTTCTCGGTGGTCACATGGATCACCACGTCGCGGCCGGTCACCGGCCAGGGCATGTCGATCTTCGAGTAGGTCCAGGAGTTGTCGCCTTCGGTTTTCAGCAGGCGCATTTCGGCGCAGGCGTGGATCCACTTGCAGGAACCAGCCACGTCTTCCTGCAGGGCGTTGATCTTGGCCACATCGGCCTTGATGTCGACGACGCCACGGTAGGCCTTGTACTTGGAGCCGGCCACAGGGCTGAGGAAGACCTTCACGCCGTCTTCTTCCTTCTCCAGCTTCCAGTCTTCCGCCAGGGCAGCACCGGCAAAGCCCATCACGGCAGTGGCCAGCAGGGTCATACGCAATACACCACGCATCGTCTTACCTCTCTTTATTCTTGGTCTCGTGGGGGGCAGCAGATGCCGCCGCCCCGTCGCAATCCGCGGTCTTGAGCGGGTCGGGGCGTCAGTATGGACCGCGAAAACGTGACTTCCAAGTCACATCAGGCGGCGGTGATGCGTTCCCACTCGGTGAGGATCAGCAGGGCCTGCTCGTTGCTGCTGCCGCAGGCATCGGCGTCCGCCTCGAAGGCCGCACAGACCTTTGGACGCCGCGAATCGCCGAATAGTTTGCACAGATTGCGTTCATCCAGTTGCACGCAGCGCACGCCCGCCGGCTTGCCGTCGGGCATGCCGGGGATGGGCGAGGAAATCGACGGCGCTATGCAGCAGGCGCCACAGCCGATACGGCATTGCATGGATGAACTCTCTACTCGACGTCAAGGATTGGAGCGCAGCAGTCCCTGCTCACGCAGCGCCTCTACCAGGTGCTCGCCATCGGCGGAGCCAGCGCGGTAGAACACCGCCGGCTCGCCAATCGGCGCGGGGACTTCGACCACACCGCCGGAGGCCACCTCGAAGGTGCTGCCGCTCCACAGGTGCACCCAGCGCCCCTCGGGCAACGTCACGCTCAGACGCTGCACGCCGGGCTCCAGCACCGGGGCCACCAGAAATTGGTCGCCGAGCATATAGCTCGTCGGCGTTTCCGCCAAGCTGGCCGGATCAGCGGGGAATTCCAGCCACAGCGGGCGCACCAGCGGCCAGCCATGCTGCGCCGCCTCGTCCATCAGGCGCCGACGGTACGGCGCCAGCTCGCGGAACACCGTGGCGAAGCGCTGCAACTGCGCCACGGTGGCCGGTGCGCTGTAGGCCTGCACGTTGTCGTCCGGGCGATTACCCTCGTGGGTGCGCAGCAGGCTGGTGAAGGCGGAAAACTCCATCCAGCGCAGCAGCAGCTCCTCGCTGCGGTGGTAGTTCCGGATCGGGCTGCTGATGGTGGTGTAGCCGCCGGTATCGCTGTGATTCAGGCTGAAGCCGGAGACGCCGCCGGACAGTAGCCCCAGCAGCGCACTGTGCAGACCGTCGTCGGCGTCCCAGGTCACCAGCTGGTCGCCCAGCCACAGGCTGGTGGTCAGGCCCGGGCTGCGGCTGTAGGCGGAGCGCATGAAGAACAGCAGCTCGCCAGGCCCTTCCGCGTCCACCAGTTGCCGGTTCAGCTTCGCCCACAGCTCCGGATAGCGATTATGCAGAACGGACGCCGGCTCACCGGATGCCAGCTTCGCCTCATAGGGTAGCGCCTCGCCGAAGTCCGCCATCCAGCCGGAGAAGCCCGCACCGAGCATTTCCTCGCGCATCACCCCGCGCAGCCAGTCAGCCGCCCGGGGATTGGTCAGGTCGACCAGACCCGCGCTGAAGCTGGTGTTCTGCAACAGCAGCGGTTGCCCCTGCTGATCCAGGGTCAGATAGCCATGATCCAGCGCTTCCCGATAGAGATTGCGGGTCGCTCCACCCTTCTCCGCCGTGTCCACTAGGAAGGGGTTCACGTAAGCCAGGCTGCGAACGCCCTTGGCCCGGAGCTCGGCATTGAAGGCCAGCCAACCCGGATAGCGCTCGCCATCGAGCACCCAGTTCCACCACAGTTGCTTGCCGAAACTGGTAGTGCGCTGGCCGACCCAGTCCTGCACCCAGACGCCGGCCAGCGGCACCTTCGCTTGCTCCAGCTGGTGGACGATACCGCGCACCCGCTCGGTGCCGCCCTGCAGCCCGAGGATCGCCCCCTGCTGCGTCCAGGCCGGCAACGGCGGCATGCGCCCGACTACCGAGGTGTGCGCCTCGATCAGTGCCTTGGGACTGTTTCCTTTATAGAAGTGCGCCTTGAGTTTGCCGGCGTGCACTTCCAGCGCCACGCGCTGGTCGTCGCGCAGGTCGAAGACCTGGTACTCCGACGCCTCGCTGAAGAAGCCGTGCAGGCGCGAGGTGAGATAGAAAGGCACCGGTGCATAGGTGGTCCACCAGTCGCCACCGGCGCGGGCGCTCAGGTCGGCCGCCAGGGTGATCGGCTGCAAACCGCGCCCGACGCCCTGCTCCTGCACCAGGATCGGCAGACGGCGCCCGCTCAGGTCGAAACGGGTGAACTGCTCGCCGAAGCCGTGGAACTGCTCGTCCGCCTCCCGTGCCCAGGCCAGGTAAAGACGGTTCAGCGCCGGATCGCCCAGGCTCACGTCCATCACCACGCCACGCTCACCGTCGGCACGCAGCGCCAGTGTATAAGGCGCTTGTCGGCCGTCAGCGCAACCCAGCGTTCCGGAGATCAGCAACCGGTCCGCTTCAGCGCGCACGGCAGTCAACTGTTGCTGGCGGCACAGCCGTTCGCGGTGTTCGTGGATGAACATCGCGCCGCGATGCTCTTCGGCCTCGACGCGACCGATGCCCGCGGCCAGGAACCCTCCACGGGTCTGCCACAGCGTCTGCGCAGGGTGCTCGCCCGCGAGCAGGGCGAAGGATGCGCCGTCCCACTCCAGGCGATAGTCGCCCAGCTTCCAGCTCTGCCCGGCTGCCATGGCCGGCGCCACCGTCAGCTGCGCCCAGACCGGCCGCTGCTGCCACCACTGCCAGCCTTTCCAGCCGCCGAACGCCAGCACACCCAGCGCCAGCAACACCGCGCCTCCCCGCAACAAGAATCTGATCACTATCCCGCCCCTTGGCTGTCGCGCGGCGCTCCACTAGGCTCAGGCGCAGTCCCCCTCTGGAGCCTCTGCCATGCCGGTCTGGCTGCAAACCGCGTTTCTTTTGTCGCTTTCCAACCTGTTCATGACCTTCGCCTGGTACGGCCACCTGAAAACCCTGAGCAGCAAGCCGTGGATCATCGCGGCGCTGGTCAGCTGGGGCATCGCACTCTTCGAATATTTATTGCAGGTGCCGGCCAACCGCATCGGCTACACGGTGATGTCGGTGGGGCAACTGAAGATCATGCAGGAGGTCATCACGCTGGCGGTCTTCGTGCCGTTCAGCGTGTACTTCATGCAGCAGCCACTGAAGCTCGACTACTTGTGGGCCGGCTTGTGCCTGCTGGGCGCGGTGTACTTTATCTTCCGCGCCTGAGGCGGGCATGAGCAGCGCACGACGATCTCTGCGACCGATGGCGCCACCTGCGGGGAATAGAGCGGGTCAGGACTCGGGCGAGTCCTGGAGGCGAGTGATCAGGCTGGAGGTATCCCAGCGCCCGCCACCGGCGGCCTGCACCTCGGCATAAAACTGGTCGACCAGCGCCGTGACCGGCAATTGCGCGCCGTTGCGGCGAGCCTCGTCGAGCACGATCGCCAGGTCCTTGCGCATCCAGTCCACCGCGAAACCGAAGTCGAAGCGCCCTTCCAGCATGCTCTGGTGGCGATTCTCCAATTGCCAGGATTGCGCCGCGCCCTTGCTGATCACTTCCATGGCAGCCATGCCGTCGAGGCCAGCGCTCTGGGCGAAGTGCAGCGCCTCGGACAACCCCTGAAGCAGGCCGCCGACGCAGATCTGGTTGACCATCTTGGTCAGTTGACCGCTGCCCACCGGCCCCATGCGCCGCACCATCCGCGAATAGGTAGTAATCACCGGCTCCGCGCGGGCGTAGAGGCTTGCATCGCCGCCGACCATCACCGTCAGCGCACCGTTCTCGGCGCCGGCCTGGCCGCCGGACACCGGCGCATCGAGGAAGCCCAGTTCGCGCTCGGCCGCCGCCACCGCCAGCTCGCGGGCCACTTCGGCCGAGGCGGTGGTGTGGTCCACCAGCACGGAGCCGGGCTGCATGCCGGCCAACGCGCCCTCCTCGCCCAGCACCACACTGCGCAGGTCGTCATCGTTACCCACGCAGCACATGACGAAATCGGCCCACTGCGCGGCATCACGCGGGGTATCGGCCGAGCGGCCGCCGAACTGCCTGACCCACTGGGCGGCGCGGCTCGCGGTGCGGTTGTAGACGCACACCTCATGCCCTTCGCGCGCCAGGTGCCCGGCCATGGGGTAACCCATCACGCCCAGGCCGATAAAAGCCACTTTCGCCATCGCAGTCCCCTTGTCCGATCCAGTCGCTCAGCCTAGCACAGCGGTTTGCCGGTCCCGCAAACGCCTTCCATACTCGATTCGAACCCAACTTTCGAACCCAACCACGAGCACCGACTATGCCCCACTGGCTGGTGATCGACCTGGAAGCCACCACCGAGGAAGGCGGCTGGCCGGTCGAGGAAATGGAGATCATCGAGATCGGCGCCAGCCTGGTAGCCGAGGCTGACGGCCGCGAACTGGACCATTTCCAGCGTTTCGTCCGCCCGCAGCGGCGCCCGCTGCTGACGACCTTCTGTCGCGAACTCACCCACATCACCCAGGCCAACGTCGATGCCGCCGCACCGCTGCGCGAGGTCTGGCCGCAGTTCGAGCGCTGGCTTGCCCAGCACAGCCCGCGACTGGCCGGCTGGACCAGTTGGGGCGACTACGACCGCCACCAGCTGGAACTGGAATGGCGCCGCCAGCACCTGGACAGCCACCTGTCCCGCGTCCCCCACGTCAACCTCAAGCAGCGCTTCGCCCAGGCCCGTCAACTCAAGCGTCAGGTTGGCCTGAATGCCGCGCTGCACCTGGCCGGCCTGCACTTCCAGGGGCAGCCGCACCGCGCCCTGGAAGACGCCCGCAATACCGCCCGCCTGCTGCCGCTGACCCTGCCCGTGGCCGGCTGAAAAGGCCGGAATATCGCCGACCTGGCACTGACCGCACGGTCGCCTGCGCCGCTCTAGTGACGGGGCCTGCGCCCTTGGGCATACTGGCGGGCCCTTTTTCACCCCTCTAGCAGGAGAAGCCCATGTTCAAGGTCAACGAGTACTTCGACGGCACCGTCAAATCCATCGCCTTCGACATGACCGCAGGCCCCGCCACCATCGGCGTGATGGCTCCCGGCGAATACGAATTCGGCACCAGCCAGCTGGAGGTGATGCACGTCGTCGCCGGCGCGCTGACCGTCAAGCTGCCGGGCAGCGACAGCTGGGAAACCTTCGAAGGCGGCAGCAACTTCACCGTGCCGGCCAACAGCAAGTTCCAGCTGAAAGTCGCCCAGGACACCGCCTACCTCTGCGAATACCGCTGAGTTCGGCTGTTCCATGAAAAACCGGCCCTGGTGGCCGGTTTTTTATTGTCCGCGCACAGGGTGGATCAAACCTGTAGGAGCGAGCTTGCTCGCGAACCACTTCCCGGCGGCTCCGGCGCTCGGCTGTTCGCGAGCAAGGACTGGGCGTCCCCCTCGGTCCTACGAAGAGCAGCTATGCAGGCCAGCCTCAAGATCAGCCCGCAGCCCCGCATCCTTCTCCGCGATGAACACCAGCCGCGATCCCTGCGCCGCCTCAGCCGCCGTGGCCGGGCGCAACTGATAGCGCCCGCCCACGTATTGCAGCCAGACCGTCTCTCCCTGCCCCGCCAGGCGAATCAGCCCCTTGAGGCGCAGCAGGCCGCGCGGCAACGCCTCCAGCCAGTGCTTCAGCTGCGCGCCGTCGAAGCTCTCATCGCCCTGCCAGCTCCAGCTGTCGAACAGGTCGCCATGGTCGACTCCTTCCTGCCCATGGGGCCGGAGCTTGCGCGACGGCTCGCCCAGCAGCAACTCATCGGGAATCTGTGCCTGGATGGTTTCCAGCACCCGCGCGCCACGGCCGAAGCGCTCACGCTGGGCAGCCAGCTCATCGGCTTGGAGCAGGTCGCACTTGTTCAGCAGCAGCAGATCGGCGGCGGCGGCCTGCATGCGTTCCAGCCGCGCATACTCGCCTTCCAGCGGTTCACGGCGAGCAGCGTCGACCACGGTCAGCACCGCATCCAGGTGCAGGCGCCGGCGCAGCTTCGGGTAGCCCAGCGTCTGCACGATGCGCTGCGGGTCGGACACCCCGCTGCACTCGATCACCACCTGTTCCAGCGGCGGGTGCATATTCGCCAGCCGTTCCAGCTGCGCCAGCAGATCGTCCTGCACGCTGCAGCAGATGCAGCCGTTCTCCAGGCTGTACACCGCCTCGGTCTGCTCGGCGATCATGCCGGCATCGATGTTCAGCTCGCCGAAGTCATTGACGATCACTGCCAGGCGCCTGCCTTCGCAGCGCTCCAGCAGGTTGCGCAGCAGCGTGGTCTTGCCGGCGCCGAGAAAGCCGGCGACCACCGTCACCGGGATGCTCGCGGCATTCATGCGTTGACCCCTTCGATGCGCGGCGGCTCGCCTTGCCACACCGCTGCCAGGGCGGTATCGCTGAACTGGCCGAGGCGGTCATACACGGGGCGGCCCTCGACGAACGTCAGCTGCACCTCGGTGCGATGGATGTAGTTGCGCGCCGGTTGCTCGAAGAGGTTGCGGTCGAGCACGATGAAGTCCGCCGACTTGCCCGTCTCCAGGCTGCCGGTGAGCTTCTCCAGGCCCATGGCATAGGCACCATTGAGCGTCGCCACGCGGATTGCCTGCTCCAGGCTGATCGGCTCGCCGAAGCAGGCCGGGTCGTCGTTCCAGGGATTCTGCCGAGTCACCAGGGTTTCCAGCGCCAGCCACGGGTCGATGGACGCCACTGGCCAGTCGGTGCCGAACACCGCAATGCCGCCGGCGGCCAGCACGCCCTTGAAGTCATAGATGCGCTTCAGGCGATCCATGCCGTAACCCGAGCGCGCCCCGCTGGCGAAGGGCGTCGGGTACCAGGCCGCCGGGGAAAACTCGGCGATCACTTCCAGCTCGCGGAAGCGCTTGAGGTTACCCGGATGCAGGATGGTGCTGTGCGCGCACTGATGGCGCACGCCACTGAAACCGTTGCGCCGGCGCGCTTCGGCCACCGCATCGAGGAACACGTCGGAAGCCGCGTCGCCGGTGCAGTGAGCGATGACGCGGATGCCGCGGCGATCCATGTCCACCACCATGTCGGTGATGTGCTCCGGCGTCAGGTTGAGCTTGCCGCGCCAGGCGTCTTCGCCCGGCCAGGGGGTGATGAGGAAGGAAGAGCGCGGTTCGACGGTGCCGTCGAAGTGGAATTTCACCGCGTTCGCCGACAGCCGCGCGCTGCGGTAATAGTGGCGCTCGCCGGCGAGCAGCTCCCAGCGGCGACGCACCGGGAAGATGTCGTCCTGCCAGCTGATCGCCGCCTCCACGCGCAGGGTCAGTTGGCCGGCGTCGTCGAGGTACTTGAGGGCGTCCAGGCGGTTCTCGCAGACGTGCAGGTACTTGGCCGCGGTGACGCCGCGCGAGCTCTGGAAGTGCACGCCTTCGCGGTAAGACTGGCGCAGGACCTTGGCCGGGGTCGGCGGCATGGCCGCGTGGATCAGCGCGTAGGCGCCATCGATCAGCAGTCCGTTGGGCTCGCCGGTCAGTTCGTCGCGCTCCAGGTAACCGTTGCGCGGGTCGGCGGTGCTGGCGTCGATGCCCGCCAGCTCCAGTGCCCGGGAGTTGACCATCATGGTGCCCCACATGCGGTCGAGCAGCGCCACGGGGCGATCCGGCAGGATACTGTCGAGCCACTCGCGGCCCGGCTTCAGCCCGGCTTCGCGGAAGGTGTAGCGCACCCAGTACTGGCCGTAGACCCAGCCATCGCCCGGGTGGCTGTCGGCATAGTCCCGAATGGCCTTTGCAAGCTGCTCCGGGGTCGGGTCCTCGATGCCGACGTCGAGGTCGTCGGCGTAGCGCGGGTTCAGCGCCAGGTCCGGGTGGGTGTGCATGTCGTGCAGGCCGGGCATGCAGAACGCGCCTTCGAGGTCGCGCACCAGGGTGTCCGGGCCGATCAGGTGCTCCATCTCTTCGCGACGGCCCACCGCCAGCAGCCGACCATCGCGGATGGCCACGGCCTCGGCCCAGGGCTGGGCGGGGTCCAGGGTGTAGAAGCGGCCGTTGTGCAGCAGCAGTTCGGCGAAACGGCCGGTGGGGGAGTTGGAGGAGCGGAAGCGGTCCGGAGCGGTCATGGGAAGCCCTTGTTGTTCTTGTCCGTGGGCGCAGTATAGGGCTCGACTTTCAGCCACTGACTAGCACAAGATGACAACTCGCTAGCACTAAACGACAGGTTGACCGCGCGAATGCCCACCGCTTCCTTCGACATCGATTACGCCGCGCGCCAGCTGTTCCGCCACTTCCTCGACGAGTGGCGCGCCCGCCCCGCCCTGCCGGCACTTGCACCCTTGCTGGGAGGTCTCGGGCTGCCCAGCAACAGCGAAGCGGCCGCCGCCGACATGAACTTCGCCCGCTACTATCGCCTGCTGCAGCAGGCCGCCGGGTTGCTTGGCCCCAGCGACTTCTTCCTGCGCCTGGGCCAGCGCTACAACCTCTATGACCTGGGGGTGATCGGCTACGCGCTGATCAGCGCGGCGAACCTGCGGCGCTCCTGGGACATCTCCCTCGGCCAGCCGTCGAGCCTGATGCCGCACCCGATCCACACCCATCGCGAGGAAGTCGGCGAGCACATCCGCCTGACGCTCCAGCTACCGCCGTTCGGCGAGGTGGAACGCATCGCCCTCTGCGAGGAATGGCTGAGCAGCACCTGGCGCTGGCTGTGCCAGCGACTGCCGGACCTGGAGACCTGCGCCGGCATGCAACTGCACCTGCCCTACCCGCCGCCGGCCCATGCGGCGCTGTATGGCGAGCTCTTCCCCGGCACCTGCCATTTCAATGCCGGCCAGGCCGAGCTGTGGATGCCAAAGGCATTCCATGACCGCCCCTTCTCCACCGCCAACCCCTCGGTGAGCCGGCTGTGCCAGGCCCAGGGCGCGGCAACGCTGGCCAGCTTCGAGCGCGGCCCGGCGCTGCCGGACGACGTGCGCTACTACCTGTTGCAGAACGCGCGCATCCCCCTGCCGGACCTGGAGCAGACCGCCGCCTGGCTGCGCCTGCCGCCGCATACGCTGCAACGTCGGCTGCGCGAGCATGGGCTGACCTTCAAGGGAATAGTGCTGGAGGTGCGGATGGCGCTGGCCCAGCGTTACCTGCTGGCCAGCCGGATGGCGTTGCAGGAGATCGCCTTCCTGCTCGGCTACGAACACGTCACCAGTTTCCACCGGGCTTTCCAGCGATTTACCGGGACGACGCCGGAGCGTTTTCGCGCCGACGCTGGAAGAAACCTGTAGGACGCGCGGGGGCGCCCAGCCCATGCGCACGATCGCGGACGCAACCCGCTCCTATAAGAGACGAGGTGGCGATAGGTTCCAGCTTGCGCAGATGCCCCCCTGTAGGAGCGCGCCATG
>NZ_JYOA01000001.1:556526-568514 GCF_000955805.1 Pseudomonas sp. 21
GGCCCGCTCCTACAGGGGGCAGCGGTGCCTGGGCTCAGGCTTCCTTCTCGCAATTGATCATCCACGGCACCCCGAAGCGGTCTTCCACCGCGCCAAACAGCTCGGCCCAGAAGGTCTGGTCCAGCGGCATGGTGACCTTGCCGCCCTTGCCGAGGGCCTCGAAGAGACGCCGCGCCTCGGCCTTGCTGTCGACGTTGAGGGTGATCGACACGCCCTTCACCCCTTCGTACTGGCCGCACTGGGGCGAGGCATCCGAGCCCATCAGCACATGGCCGTCCACCTCCAGGCGGACATGGATGACACGGTTTTTCAGCGCCTCGGGCATGTCCTCGCAGCCCGGCGCGTCGGAGAAGCGCATCAGCGCCGGCAGCTCGGCGCGCAGTACCTCGGCGTAATAACGGAAAGCTTCTTCGCAGTTGCCGTCGAAGACCAGGTAGGCATTCATCAACATGGCGGTAGGCTCCAGATTCAGGATTTGCTGGCGATTTCGGCGCGCAGGCGTTCTTCCTGCTCACGCAGTTCCGGGGTGAACTCGGCGCCGAAGTCCTCGGCCTCGAAAATCTGCCGGATCTCGATCTCGGACTCGCCGTCGAAGGGATTGGGCGAGCGCCTGACCCAGTCGATGCACTCCTGCAGCGACGCGGTCTGCATGATCCAGAAGCCGGCGATCAGCTCCTTGGTCTCGGCGAACGGGCCGTCGATTACCTGCCGCGACGCGCCATCGAAGCGCACCCGCGCGCCCTTCACGCTGGGATGCAGGCCTTCTCCAGCCAGCATCACGCCGGCCTTCACCAGCTCCTCGTTGTAGGCTCCCATGGCGGCGAGCAACTCTTCCTTGGGCATCACCCCGGCTTCGGAGTCGGCGGTGGCTTTGACGATCACCATGAAACGCATGGTCTTTCTCCTCTTGTCATTCTCTTGTAATTGCCAGCATGGCAGCCGGTAGTTTCCGGCTCCTGACTAGTAGTCGAAGGGCGCGACGGCAGATCGACAGGCCAAGCAAAAAAATCCAGCGGAGTTGCGCGGGCTTTGAGCATAGGTCGCGCCAGGCTTAGCCGGCGGAGATATGGGAAATTTCGCTATGGACGCTCAGGACCTGCGCCCTTAGAACGTGCCGCTCAGCAAACTCCGGGCGCCCCCATGCAGGTTCAGCTCATCCCCGTCATCGAATTGTTCTACCTGGTCGACTCCGTCCCCTTGCCGCCCCACGGGCCGTACTGGGAGAACGTGGCAAGCTGGCGTGATTACCATGAGCGCAACCTGCGGGCCAACGACTTCAGCCCGCGATTGCGCCCCTACCTGCCGGGCAGCGCGTTCCATCGCATTGCCGACCTGAGCGACGCCGACATCTCGCGGCTGATCCACCTGCACTGCGCCGAGGGTCTGAAAGGCTCCGGGGACTGGCGCCAGGTTCCGCCCCTGTCCGGCGGCTATGTGCTGCGGGTCGGCGATCTCGATGTCCTGTTCCCGCAGTGCTGCAGCGACCTGGGCGACCTGCGCAGCTGGAAGCGCATCGCCGCCGGCAAGGGGGCCTACCTGTACAGCGGCCATCCCTCTCCCGACATCAACCAGCACAACCAGTCCGCCAGCTTCGACTTCAACGGGCCAGGCGAGGCCTTTACCCCGCCGCCCCCTCTGAATTCGGTCACCGTGCCGCTGTCCACGTTAACCCGCGCGGTGCAGACAGCCGACCGGGAGCTGAGAATCTTCGCCGCCCGCCTGGCGCTCCTGAACGCCAACCAGGCCATCGGCATACCCGATATCGAAACCCTGCTCATCCACGGTCACTGAAAGCCCGCTCTGGACAGCTCCGTCCACGCTCCCTAGATTCAGTCCTTTTCGCACGACACGGAGCATCGCCCCATGAGCCTGGAATCGGTTCGCGCCTTCTTCGCCGAAAAGGCCCCGGACATCGCCATCATCGAGCTGGAAACCAGCACCGCCACCGTCGCCCTGGCAGCCGAGGCCCACGGCGTGGAACCCGGCCGCATCGCCAAGACGCTGTCCCTGCGGGTCGGCGAGCGCACCGTGCTGGTGGTGGCCCGCGGCGATGCGCGGCTGGACAACCGCAAGCTCAAGGAAGCCTTCGGCGGCAAGGCCAAGATGCTCGGCGCCGAGGACGTCGTGGCACTGACCGGCCACCCGGTGGGCGGCGTCTGCCCGTTCGGCCTGGCGACACCGTTGCCGGTGTATTGCGATGTGTCTTTGCAAGCGTTCGATGAGGTGCTGCCGGCGGCCGGCGCGGTGCACAGCGCGGTGAGGATCGAGCCGCAGCGCATGGCGCAGCTGGTGGCGGCGGACTGGATCGACGTTTGCCAGGAATTGGCCTGAGCGTCGTACCGCAAAGCGGTGGCCGGCCTTGCTGGCGGATCGCGGGCATGGCCCGCTCCTACAGGGAAAGGTTGTGGTCACCAAGAACGTAGGAGCGGACTCTGTCCGCGATTGGCTTCAGCCCGCACCGAACCAAAAGGTCCTCCGCCCTGCTTCAGCACTGTTGCCCCAGCAACACTCACTCAACACTTTGCTGTTTGCCCAGCGCCTCAACTGTTGGAGAAAAACACCAAATCGTTGATTTACAAGTATTTTAAATTCCGGCACAGCTTGTGCAATGACCTGGACAGACAGGCCCGAACACCGGGCCGATTCATCTGCCCCGAGGTCGCTGTACTGCCATGTCCCAACTCCCCGAATCCGCCCACTACGACATCCGTGAGCCGAACGCCCAGGTAATCGCCTCCGACGCCGAGGCCATCGAGGTCGCCCACAAGGTCGCCGCCTTCCTGCTCGAAGGCGCCGCCGAGCGCGACCGCAACCGCGCCGTCCCGCCGGAAGTGGTCGAGGTCTACTCCAACAGCGGCCTGTGGGGCATCACGGTGCCGCGCGCCTTTGGTGGCGCCGAGGTGTCCTACGCCACGCTGGCGGAAGTCATCGCCATCATCTCCGCCGCCGACCCGTCGCTGGGGCAGATTCCGCAGAACCACTACTGCCTGCTGGAAGACATCCGCCTGCAGGGCAGCGACGAGCAGAAGCGCTTCTTCTTCGACCTCGCGCTCAAGGGCAATCGCTTCGCCAACGCACTGTCGGAAACCGGCGGCAAGACCGTGCAGGACATCCAGACCCGCCTGCGCCGCGACGGCGACCATGTCGTGCTCGCTGGCCGCAAGGGCTACTGCACCGGCTCGCTCTACGCCCATTGGCTCGGCGTGCTGGGCCTGGACGAACAGGGCAACGCCCAGCTCGCCTTCGTGCCGCGCGGCACGCCGGGTCTGGTGATCGTCGACGACTGGGCGAGCATCGGCCAGCGCACCACCTCCAGCGGCACCGTACTGGTGGAAGGTCTGCGTGTGCCGGCGTTCAACGTCTTCCCCACGCACCGCTCCTACGACGTGCCGACCCTGGCCGGCCCGTTCGCGCAGATCACCACCGCCGCCATCGACGCCGGCATCGCCCGCGCCGCGCTGCGCGACACCATCGCCTTCGTCCGCGAGCAAGCACGCCCCTGGATCGACGCCGGCGTGGAGAACGCCAGCGAAGACCCACTGACCATCATCCAGGTCGGTGAACTGGGCATCCGCATCGAGGCCGCCGACGCTCTGCTGGAGCGCGCCGGCAAGGTGATGGACGCCGCCCGCCCGGCGCCGGACGAAGACAGCGTGGCCCGCGCCTCGGTCGCCGTGGCCAAGGCCAAGGTGCTGACTACCGAGGTCGCCATCGACGCCGCCAACAAGCTGTTCGAGCTGGGCGGCACCCGCTCCACCCTCGCCCGCCACGCCCTCGACCGCCACTGGCGCAACGCCCGCGTGCACACCCTGCACGACCCCGTGCGCTGGAAGTACCACCTGGTCGGTAACTGGCTGCTCAACGACAAGCGCCCGCCGCGCCACGACTGGAACTGAGGCCATCGCCATGAGCAAGCAGATTCGCCTCAACGCCTTCGCCATGAACTGCGTCGGCCACCTGTCGCCCGGCCTCTGGCGCCACCCGCGCGACCAGCAGGCCGCGCGCTACACCGACATCCACTACTGGATCGAGCTGGCGAAAACCCTGGAACGCGGCAAGATCGACGGCCTGTTCCTGGCCGACGTGCTGGGCGTCTACGACGTCTACCACGGCAACGCCGACGCCGCGCTGAGCGCCGGCGCCCAGGTGCCGGCCAACGACCCGTTGCAGATCGTCCCGGCCATGGCCGCGGCCACCGAGCACCTGGGTTTCGGCATTACCGCGTCGGTGTCGTTCGAGCACCCGTTCCCCTTCGCCCGGCGCATGTCCACGCTGGATCACCTGACCCGTGGCCGCGCCGGCTGGAACATCGTCACCTCCTACTTGAGCAGCGGCGCGCGCAACCTGGGGCTGAAGCAGCAGCTCAACCACCAGCAGCGCTATGCCCTGGCCGAGGAATACCTGGAAGTCTGCTACAAGCTCTGGGAAGCCAGCTGGGACGATGACGCCGTGGTCGCCGACCGCAAGAGCGGGGTCTACGCCGACCCGCGCAAGGTCCACCCCATCGAGCACAAGGGCGAGCACTTCGAGGTACCCGGCTTCCACCTCAGCCAACCGTCGCCGCAGCGCACCCCGGTGCTCTACCAGGCCGGCGCGTCGAGCCGCGGCAAGGCCTTCGCCGCCGGCAATGCCGAGTGCGTGTTCGTCGCCGCGCCGACCAAACGCATTCTCCGCGACCAGGTGGCCGACCTGCGCCGCCTCGCCGTGGAGGCAGGCCGCCAGGCTAGCGACGTTCTGGTGCTGAACCAGCTCACGGTGATCGTCGCACCGACCGACGCCGAGGCGCTGGCCAAGCTGGAAGACTACCGCCAGTACAGCGACCGCGAAGGCGCCCTGGCGCTGGTTTCCGGCTGGACCGGCATCGACTTCGGCCAGTACGCGCCGGACCAGGTGTTGCGCCACGTACAGAGCGACGCCATCCAGTCCGCGGTGGACGCCTTCAGCGCTGCCGACCCGGAGCGCCAGTGGACGGCCGCCGAAATCGCCGACTACTGCGCCCTGGGCGGCGACGGCCCGCTGCTGGTGGGTTCGCCGCAGACCGTCGCGGACCAGCTGCAGGCCTGGGTCGAGGAAACCGACGTGGACGGCTTCAACCTCTCCAGCCTGGTGGCGCCGGAAACCTTCGCCGACATCGTCGACCTGCTGGTGCCGGAGCTACAAGCGCGCGGCCTGTTCAAGCGCGAGTACGAACAGGGCACGCTGCGCCACAAACTGTTCGGCCAGGGCGACCGCCTCGGCGCCTCGCACCGCGCGGCCAAGCTGCGCAGGAACGCGCCTGGATCAGGGGAAGCGTGATGGACGGCTGGTTCCGCAACCTCGACTGGCACGACCTCGGCCAGGCCTGCCTGGACACCCTTGCCATGCTCGGTGGCGCGCTGGCCTTCACCGTGTTGCTGGGCCTGCCGCTGGGCGTGTTGCTCTACCTCACCGGCAAGCGCCAGCTGCACGAGAAGCCCGGCCTGTACCGCGCCCTGTCGGTGGTGGTGAACATGCTGCGTTCGCTGCCGTTCATCATCCTGCTGATCGTGCTGATCCCGGTCACCACGCTGGTCACCGGCACCTCGCTGGGCGTGCCCGGCGCCATCCCGCCGCTGGTGGTGGGCTGCACGCCATTCTTCGCGCGGCTGGTGGAAACCGCCCTGCGCGAAGTCGATCGCGGCCTGGTGGAAGCCACCCAGGCGATGGGTGCCAGCACCTGGCAAATCATCTGGCACACCCTGCTGCCGGAAGCGCGCACCGGGCTGATCGCCGCCGTCACCGTCACCGCCATCGTGCTGGTGGACTACACGGCGATGTCCGGCGTGATCGGCGGCGGCGGCCTCGGCGACCTGGCCATCCGCTTCGGTTACCAGCGCTTCCAGACCGACGTGATGATCATCACCGTCGCCCTGCTGATCCTGCTGGTGCAGGCCCTGCAGATGAGCGGCGACCGCCTGGTGGCGCGCTACACCCGGCGCTGAATTCCCCGCCCACTCCCTCTCCGGGAGCGGCACCCAGAACACCCGCCGGCAGCCGGGCCCCGCTGCCATCAAGGCCCCACGTCCACACCACGACGGCCCACCCACTGCTGCCAAGGAGCAACACCCATGAAAAAGGCCATCGCCATTCTGGCGGCCGTCGTCGCCTTCTCCGCCCACGCGGGGGAGAAACTCGTTGTCGGCGCCACCCCGGTGCCGCACGCGGAAATTCTCGAGTTCGTCAAACCGGAACTGGCCAAGGAAGGCGTCGACCTGGACATCAAGGTCTTCACCGACTTCATCCAGCCCAACCTGCAACTCGCGCAGAAGAACCTCGACGCCAACTACTACCAGTACCGTCCGTTCCTCGATGACTTCAACAAGACCCGCCACACCGACCTGGTGCCGGTGGTGGGCATCCACATCGAGCCGTTCGGCGCCTACTCCACCAAGTACAAGTCCCTCGCCGAGCTGCCCGACGGCGCCAGCGTGGCCATCCCCAACGACCCGGTGAACACCGGCCGCGCCCTGGTGCTGCTGGCCGAGAGCGGCCTGATCAAGCTCAAGGACCCGACCAACCCGCAGTCCACCGAGCGCGACATCACCGACAACCCCCGGCACCTGAAGATCCGTGAACTCGAAGGCGCGCTGCTGGCCCGCGCGGTGAAGCAGGTGGACCTGGCGTTCATCTTCGCCAACTACGCCCTGGAAGCCGGCATCGACACCAAGAGCGCGCTGATCGTCGAGAAAGGCAAGGACCTCTACGCCGAGTTCCTCGTCGCCCGCCCGGACAACATCCAGGACCCGGGCATCCAGAAGCTGGCCAAGGTGCTGAATTCGCCGGAAGTCCGCCAGTTCATCCTGACCCGCTACAAGGGCGAGATCGCACCGGCGTTCTAAGCGCCGCCCCCTGTAGGAGCGAGCTTGCTCGCGAACCTTTCGCCCCGCAGCGGAGTTCGTTCGCGAGCAAGCTCGCTCCTACGAAAAGCCCGTGCGGTGAGGGACCACCCACGCCGTAACTCCAGCCACAAGAAGGCAATGCATGACCAACGAATCCGCACCCAAGGACCTTCGTGACCAGGCACCCCGGCTACTTCCGGCGCGCCGTATCAGCAACGACGCCCTGGCCATCGAAGCCGCCCACGAAGTGGCCCGCCTGGCGAAACCCGGAGCCGCCGCCCGCGACCGCGAGCGCGCGCTGCCCTGGAGCGAACTGGAACACTTCACCGCCCTCGGCCTGGGCGGCATCAGCATCCCCCGCGAGTACGGCGGCGCGCAGGTTTCCTACGCCACCGTGGCCGAGGTCTTCCGCGTGATCTGCGCCGCCGACCCGGCACTGGGGCAGATTCCGCAGAACCAGTTCGGCCTGCTCAACGTCATCGACAGCGTCGCCAGCGAGGCACAGAAGCGCGTGCTGTTCGGCGGCGTGCTCAACGGCCGGCGCATTGGCAATGCCGGCCCCGAGCGCAATACCCGCAACACCCTGGAACTCAAGGCGCGGCTGGTTCGCGACGGCGAACATTTCCGCGTCAGCGGCGAGAAGTTCTACTCCACCGGCGCGCTGTTCGCCCACTGGGTCGCGGTGAAAGCCATCGACGAAGAGGGCCGAGCGGTCATGGGCTTCGTCGAACGCGGCGTGGATGGCCTGCGCATCGTCGACGACTGGTCCGGCTTCGGCCAGCGCACCACCGCGAGCGGCACTGTGCTGCTGGATAACGCGCCCGTCACCGGCTCGCTGGTGATCCACAACGGTCGCCTGGCCGACGTGCCGAACATCCAGGGCGCCGTCTCGCAGCTGATCCAGGCCGCCATCGATGCCGGCATCGCGGCGAACGCCCTGGAGGACGCCATCGACTTCATCCGCACGCGCACCCGCCCCTTCATCGATGCGAACGTCGAGCAGGCCAGCGAAGAGCCCTTCACCATCGCCGAGATCGGCCGCCTGCAGGTCGAACTGCACGCCGCCGAAGCCCTGCTGGAGCGCGCCGGGCACATCCTCGATGAGGTGAGCGCACGGCCCATCGACGACGACTCCGCCGCCCGCGCCTCCATCGCCGTCGCCGAGGCCAAGGTGCTGACCACCGAGATCAGCCTGGCCGCCAGCGAGAAGCTCTTCGAGCTGGCCGGCAGCCGCGCCACCCTCGCCGAATTCAACCTCGACCGCCACTGGCGCAACGCCCGCGTGCACACCCTGCACGACCCCGTGCGCTGGAAGGTCCAGGCAGTTGGCGCCTACCACCTCAACGGCGCCCGCCCGGCGCGTCATTCCTGGATCTGAGGAGCGCCAATGAACAGCATCGTTTTGTCTAACCCAGCGCTGGCCAATCCCGTCCATATCATCCGCAGCGACGACGAAGCCCTCGACGTCGCCCGCGCCCTGGCTGCCGATTTCCGAGAGGGCGCTATCGTTCGTGACCGCGAGCGGCGCTTGCCCGTCGATGAACTGGAGCGCTTCAGCCGCTCCGGCCTGTGGGGCATCACCGTGCCGCGCGAACATGGCGGCGCGGGGGTTTCCCGCGTCACGGTGGCCCGCGTCATCGCGATCATCTCTGCCGCCGACGGCTCGCTGGGACAGATTCCGCAGAATCATTTCTACGCCGTCGAACTGCTGCGGGTGAATGGCAGCGAAGAGCAGAAGGCCCGCCTGTTCGCCGAGGTGCTGGCCGGCGTGCGCTTCGGCAATGCGCTGGCGGAAATCGGCACCCGTACCGCCCATGACCGCACCACGCGCCTCAAGCGCGAGGACGGCCGCCTGCGCATCCGCGGCCGCAAGTTCTACTGCACCGGCGCGCTCTACGCGCAACGCATCCCGACGCTGGTGATCGATGACGATGGCCTGCAGCAATTCGCCTTCATTCAGCGCGACACGCCGGGCGTCGAGATCATCGACGACTGGTCCGGCTTCGGCCAGCGCACCACCGGCAGCGGCAGCGTGGTGTTCGATGGCGCGCCGGTCAGTGAGGACGACATCGTGCCGTTCCAGAGCGCCTTCGAGCGCCCGACCACGGTCGGGCCGTTCGCGCAGATTCTCCACGCCGCCATCGACGTCGGCATCGCTCGGGGCGCCTATGAAGACGCACTGAGCTTCCTGCGGGAAAAGGCGCGGCCGTGGATCGACTCGGGGGTCGACAAGGCCAGCGATGATCCGCTGGCGATCAACGAAGTCGGCCGCCTGGCGATCCGCCTGCACGCCGCCGAAGCGCTGCTGGATCGCTCCGGCCGGGTGCTCGACGCCGCCACCGCCGAGCCGACCGCCGAAAGCGTTGCCGCCGCCTCCATCGCCGTGGCCGAGGCGCGGGCGATCACCACCGAGGTCTCGCTGCTGGCCGGAAGCAAGCTGATCGAACTGGGCGGCAGCCGCGCCAGCCTCGCCGAACTGGGCCTGGACCGCCACTGGCGCAACGCCCGTGTGCACACCCTGCACGACCCGGCGCGCTGGAAGTATTTCGCGGTGGGCAACTACTACCTCAACGGCCAACTTCCGCCGCGCCGGGGGACGCTGTGATGCCCCGCACCCTACCTGCCTTCCGTAGGAGCGGACTCCGTCCGCGATCAGCCCACACGGTGCGCCCCATCGCGGACGGAGTCCGCTCCTACGGAAGCAATCCGCAGCAGACCGGGTGGGTTTCGAGTAGGAGCGAGCTCGCTCGCGAACAGTCCGAGCGCCCGATGGTTCGCGAGCAAGCTCGCTCCTACAGGGCGGCCCCTGCCTGCAACGGTCGCAAGGATTTCCCATGAGCCAGAAACAGATCCTCCTCAACGCCTTCAGCATGAATTGCGTCGGCCACATCAACCACGGCCTGTGGACTCACCCGCGCGACCGCTCGACGGACTTCAACAAGCTCAGCCACTGGATCGACCTCGCCCGCCTGCTGGAGAAAGGCCTGTTCGACGGCCTGTTCCTGGCCGATATCCTTGGCGTCTACGACGTCTACCAGAACGGCATCGAGCTCACCGCGAAAGAAGCCATCCAGCTGCCGGTGAACGATCCCCTGATGCTGGTCTCGGCCATGGCCGGCGTTACGCAGAATCTGGGCTTCGGCGTCACCGCCAACCTCACCTACGAGGCGCCCTACCCGTTCGCCCGCAGACTGTCCACGCTGGACCATCTCAGCGACGGCCGCATCGGCTGGAACATCGTCACCGGCTACCTGGAAAGCACCGCCCGCGCCATGGGCCAGGACCGGCAGATCGACCACGACCGCCGCTATGACCGCGCCGACGAGTACCTGGAAGTGCTCTACAAACTCTGGGAAGGCAGCTGGGAAGACGACGCGGTGCTCGCCGATCGCCAGCGCCGCCTCTATGCGCAGCCGGGCAAGGTGCACAAAGTCCGCCACCACGGCGAATTCTTCGACGTCGAGGGCTACCACCTCAGCCAGCCATCGCCGCAGCGCACGCCGCTCTTGTTCCAGGCCGGCGCGTCCAATCGCGGGCTGGCCTTCGCAGCACGCCACGCCGAGTGCGTGTTCGTCTCCGCGCAGACCCGCGAGGCCACCCGCGTGCTGGTGGACCGCATCCGCCAGGCGGCGGTCGACGCAGGCCGTCGGGCGGACGACATCAAGGTGTTCATGGGCATCAACGTGATCGTCGCGCCGACCGAGGCCGAGGCCCGCGACAAGCTCGCCGAGTACCGCCGCTTCGCCAGCGCCGAGGCAGGGCTTGCGCATTTCGCCAGCACCACCGGCATCGACTTCTCGCGCTATGCGCTGGACGAACCGATTCGTTACGAAAAGACCAACGCCATCGAGTCCGCCACCAAGGCCCTGACCGTCGCCCGCACCGACGCCACCGTGCGCCAGCTGCTCGAGCAACTGGCCCTCGGCGGGCGCTACACCACGCTGGTGGGCAATCCGGTGCAGGTCGCCGATGAGCTGCTGGGCTGGATCAACGATGCCGGGCTCGATGGCTTCAACCTGACCCGCACCGTGGAGCCGGAAAGCTACGCCGACTTCATCGAATGGGTCGTGCCCGAACTGCAGAACCGCGGCGCCTACAAGACGGCCTACGCCGAGGGCCCGCTGCGGGAAAAACTCTTCGGCGCCGACCGCGCCCGACTGCCCGCGCGGCACGTCGGCGCGAGCTATCGCCAGGCAACCGCCACTGGAGCGACTCCAGCCTTCTCTCTTTAAAGGCCATCACGCCCTAAAACCCATAAGGATTCGTTGCCATGCATGCACGCTTCAAACTCACCCTCGGCCTCTCGCTGAGCCTCCTTGCCGCCGGCCTCGCCCAGGCCGCCGATACCTTGCGCCTGGGCACCACCGCCGCCTTCGCGCCGCCACTGGAAGTGGCGGTGAAGGAAGCCGCCCAGCAAGGGCTGAAGGTTGAACTGGTGGAATTCACCGACTGGAACGCGCCGAACATCACCCTCGACCACGGCGACATCGACGCCAACTACTTCCAGCACACGCCCTTCCTGGAGAACGCCAACCGCGAAGGCGGCCTGCACCTGAAGGCCTTCGCGCCGGGGATCATCAACAACGTCGGCCTGTACTCGACCCGCTACAAGGCCATCGCCGACCTGCCCGAGGGCGCCAAGGTCGCCATCGCCAACGACCCGATCAATGGTGGCCGCGGCCTGCAGCTGCTGCAGAAGGCCGGGCTGCTCAAGCTCAAGGATGGCGTGGGCTACAAGGCGACCCTGGATGACATCGTGGCCAACCCCAAGCACATCCAGATCATCGAGCTGGAAGCCGTGCAACTGGTGCGCGCACTGGACGACGTCGACCTCGCCCAGGGCTACCCGCACTACATCCGCCTGGCCGGGACCATCGATCCGAACAGCGCGCTGCTGTTCGACGGCATCGAGAACAAGGAATACGTCATCCAGTTCGTCACCCGCGATGACTACAAGGACCCGGACGGCAAGCTCAAGAAGTTCGTCGATCTCTACCAGCACTCGCCGCAGGTCCGCGCCGCGCTGGACAAGGCCCACGGCTCGCTCTACCAGCCGGGCTGGCAATAACTCCCCCGCGCCGAAATAACGCCGGCGACACGACTCACCTGTAGGAGCGCCCCATGGGCGCGA
>NZ_JYOA01000001.1:568522-596671 GCF_000955805.1 Pseudomonas sp. 21
ATGGCCCGCTCCTACAAGGGTGCACCCAGACTATAAGTACAGGCCCCCACCATGGTCAGCTTCAACCGCAACCTCGAACTCGCCACCCAGCACATCGCCCTGCGCGGGCTGGGCAAGACCTATGCCGGCCACCATGGCCCGGTGGAGGCGCTCAGCGATATCGAACTCTCCGTCCGCCGTGGCGAAGTGTTCGGCATCATCGGCCGCAGCGGCGCCGGCAAGAGCTCGCTGATCCGCACCCTCAACCGCCTGGAAAATCCCAGCGTCGGCCAGGTGCTGATCGACGGCGAGGACATCGGCACTTTCGACTCTCGGCAACTGGTCGGACTGCGCCGCCGCGTCGGCATGATCTTCCAGCACTTCAACCTGATGTCGGCCAAGACGGTGGCGCAGAACATCGCCCTGCCCCTGCGCGTGGCCGGTGTGCCGAAGGCGCGCATCGCCGAGCGGGTGGACGAACTGCTGCAGCTCGTGGGACTGCAAGACAAGCGCCACGCCTACCCGGCGCAACTCTCCGGCGGCCAGAAACAGCGCGTCGGCATCGCCCGCGCGCTGGTGCACCAGCCGGAAATCCTGCTCTGCGACGAGGCCACCTCGGCGCTGGACCCGGAGAGCACCCAGGCCATCCTCGCGCTGCTGCGCGACATCAACCGCCGCCTCGGCCTGACCATCGTGCTGATCACCCACGAGATGGCGGTGATCCGCGAAATCTGCGACCGGGTGGTGGTGCTCGAGCGCGGGCGCATCGTCGAGCAGGGCGACGTCTGGGAAGTCTTCGGCAACCCGCAGCACGAAGTCAGCCGCACCCTGCTCGGCTCGCTGCAGCAGCACCTGCCGCCGGACCTGCTGACGCGACTGGAGCATCCTTCGGACAACGAAGTCATCCTCGACCTGCACTACACCGGCGCGCGCGAACAGGAACCCGACCTGCTGGCCATCGCCCAGGCCCTGGGCGGCCGCATCAGCCTGCTGCACGGCGGCATCGAGCGCATCCAGGGCCGCGCCCTCGGCCGGCTTTTGCTGAGCGTCGCCGCGCCTGCCGCCAGCGCCCCGCAATTGCTCGAACGTGCCCGCGATGTCGCCGATCGCCTGGAGGTGCTCACCCATGCCTGATCGCCTGCTGCAAGGCCTGCTCGACACCCTGCTGATGATCGGCGCGTCCTCGGCCATCGTCCTGCTGGTGGGCATCCCGCTGGCCCTGGTGCTGGTCACCACCGGCCCCGGCGGGATCTTCCAGGCGCGCCTGCTCAACCAGGGCCTGGGCAGCGTGGTCAACGTGCTGCGCTCGATCCCGTTCCTGATCCTGATGGTCGCGCTGATTCCCTTCACCCGGCTGATCGTCGGCACCAGCTATGGCGTTTGGGCAGCGGTGGTGCCGCTGACCATCGCCGCCACGCCGTTCTTTGCGCGCATCGCCGAGGTCAGCCTGCGCGAGGTCGACCATGGCCTGATCGAGGCGGCGCAGGCCATGGGCTGCCAGCCCCGGCACATCATCTGGAACGTGCTGCTGCCCGAGGCGCGACCGGGCATAGTCGCCGGCTTCACCATCACCCTGGTGACCATGATCAACTCCTCGGCCATGGCCGGCGCCATCGGTGCCGGCGGCCTCGGCGACCTCGCCTATCGCTATGGCTACCAGCGCTTCGACACCCAGGTGATGCTCACCGTGATCATCCTGCTGGTGGCGCTGGTGACGCTGATCCAGTTCGGCGGCGACCGCCTGGCGCGCTGGCTCAACAAGCGCCTGTGACGTTCGTCGGCTGATTCCGCCACACCCCTGCTCCCACGCGGGTTGCGTCTAACCTGACAACACACCCGCCCCTCCGTGCCCAGGCACAGTTCGTGGATGCGTGGCGTCCCTGTGCTCATTGCGGAGGCGTTCGTCATGGCCAACCCCCTTTCCACCCTGGGTATCATGCATACCGCCATCAGCCTGGTGCCGCTGGTCGCCGGGCTGTGGGCGTTCTACCAGGCCGGGCGCATCGACCCGCGCAGTCCGGTCGGGCGCTGGTATGTGTACGGCATGATCCTCGGGGTGCTCACCGCGTTCGGGCTCTCCAGCACGGGCGGTTTCAATGCCGGCCACGCCATCGGCATCCTCTGCCTGATTGCCATTGCGGTGGGCAGCTATGCGCAACGGATCAGGGCGCTGGGCGGCCTGGGCGAGTACCTGGAAACGGCAGCGATGAGCTTCAGCTTCTTCCTGATGATGATCCCCACGCTCAACGAATCCCTGTCGCGCCTGCCGCCATCCAACCCCATAGGCCACGGCCCGGACTCGCCGCCGGTGCAGACCGCCGTGATGATCGCTCTACTGCTGTTCTTCATCGGCGTGCTCTACCAGTTCTACCGCATCCACCGCCGCCGCATGCCGCCGGCGCGCCCGGCGCACTGAGGGTCTATGCTGGCGGCGTCATCCTTCCGGAGCGCCGCCATGACCGTCCGCCGCATCGTCGCCAACCTCGCCACCGGCAAGCCTGCCGACGTCGCGCGTTTCTACCGCGAGCTGTTCGACCTGGACGTGGTGATGGACCACGGCTGGCTGATCACTCTCGCCAGCGGCAACAGTGCGCTCGCGCAATTGAGCCTGGCCAGCGAAGGCGGCTCCAGTGCGCCGGTGCCGGACCTGTCCATCGAGGTGGACAATCTCGATGAGGTGCATGAGCGCGCCCTGGCCGCAGGCCACGAGATTGCCTATGCGCTGACCCTCGAGCCCTGGGGCGTGCGGCGTTTCTTCGTGCGTGATCCGTTGGGGACGCTGGTGAACGTGCTCCAGCACGTCCATTGAAGAGAGGGTTCGCGAGCAGGCTCGCTCCTACAGGAAGAGCACCCTGGCACCGGTAGGAGCGAGCTTGCTCGCGAATGATTTCAGCGATTGAGGAAGCCCAGCAGGTCCTCGTTCACCTGGTCGGCCATGGTGGTGCACATGCCATGGGCGCCCCCCTTGTAGACCTTCAGCGCTCCGCGCTGGACGAGCTCCACCGAACGCTGGCCAGCAGCGCCGATGGGCACGATCTGGTCGTCGTCGCCGTGGAGGACCAGCACCGGCACATCGATCTTCTTCAGATCCTCGGTGTAGTCCACCTCGGAGAACTCGTGGATGCACAGGTACTGCCCGAGGTGCCCGCCGGTCATGCCCTGCAGCCAGAAGTTGTCGATCACCCCCTGGGACTGCTTCGCGCCCGGCCGGTTGTAGCCGTAGAACGGCACGGCCAGGTCCTTGAAGAACTGCGAACGGTCTTCCTTCACGCCCTTGCGGATGCCGTCGAACACGTCGATCGGCAGGCCGCCGGGGTTGGCGGCCGTCTTGAGCATCAGCGGCGGCACCGCGCCGATCAGCACCGCAGCGGAGAGGCGCCTGGTGCCATGGCGGCCGATGTAGCGCGTCACCTCGCCACCGCCGGTGGAGTGGCCCACCAGCGTGGCGGACTTGAGGTCCAGCGCGTCGATCACCGCCGCCAGGTCGTCGGCATAGGTGTCCATGTCGTTGCCGTTGGCCGGCTGGCCCGAACGGCCGTGGCCGCGCCGGTCGTGGGCGATGACCCGGTAACCCTTCTGCACCAGGAACAACATCTGCGCGTCCCAGGCGTCGGCATTCAGCGGCCAGCCGTGGGAGAACACCACCGGCTGCCCGCTGCCCCAGTCCTTGTAGAAGATCTCAGTGCCATCTTTCGCTTTGACGAAGCTCATTTAGGTCGTTTCCTTCAGGGAGTGGTTGAAAAGAAACGCCGCAACTTCAGCGACTTCGGACCGCTCTACGGCGGCCTTGAGCATAGCCAGTGCAGTGCGGCCGGCACCCGCGCCCGGCGGCTTTCCGACAAGCGACAACTCAGCCGATGCCGGTCGCAAACAAACCGCCGAGCCAGTCGGAGAACACCCGCAGGCGCCGCGACATCTGCCGGCGCACCGGGTGCAGCACGCTGACCGGCAGCGGCGGCGGCTGCCAGGCGCGCAGCACCTCCACCAGCTCACCACTGGCCAAGCCCTCGCGCAGGTGGTAACGCGGCGCCTGGATCATGCCGAAGCCGGCGCGGCAGGCGGCGATATAGGCGTCGGCATTGTTCACCGCGATCCGGCTGGGCAGCCGCTGGGTGCGCAACTGGCCGTCGAAGCGGAACTCCAGGTCGAAGATGCGCCCGCTGGAGGCCGACTGGTAATTCACCGCGAGATGTCCTTCGAGCCGATCCGGATGCTCGGGCAGGCCGAACTCCTGCACGTAGGCGCGGCTCACGCAGGTCAGTTGCTCCAGCTCGGCGATGCGCCGGCCGACCAGGCTGGAATCCGGCAGCTCGCCTGCGCGCAGCACGCAGTCGACGCCTTCGCGTACCAGGTCCACCTGGCGATCATTCAGGCTCAGTTCCAGCTCGATCTGCGGGTAGCGCCGGCAGAATTCCGGCAGCGCCGGGATCACCACCAACCGCCCCAGCGAGCTGGGCAGGTCGATACGCAGCTTGCCGCGTGGGTTATCGGGGGAGTCGGAGAAACAGTTCTCCGCCTCCTCCAGGTCCTCCAGCAGGCGCACGCAGCGCTCGTAGTAGGCCAGGCCGTCAGCCGTGACGCTGACCTGTCGCGTGGTGCGGCGCAGCAGTTGCACGCCCAGGTGCGTCTCCAGTTGCTGGATCAGCTGGGTCACGCTGGCGCGCGGCATCTGCAGGCTGTCCGCCGCCTTGCCGAAGGCCTTGAGTTCGACGATGCGGGTGTAGACCTGCATGGCCTGCAAGCGGTCCATGGCGCACTCCGATTATTCATCCAAACCGAATAGTTAAACCGCAATCTGCCGGTTTATCCATGCCTGGCAAACAACAAGAATGGTCCTGCCCCTTTCCCAACCCCGGAGAATCCCCGCATGAAGACCCGTCGCCTGGGCTCGCAAGGCCCCGTCGTCTCCGCCATCGGCCTCGGCTGCATGGGCATGTCCGACTTCTACACCACCGGCAGCGATGAAGCCGAATCCATCGCCACCCTGCACCACGCGCTGGAGCTGGGCGTCACCCTGCTCGACACCGCCGATATCTACGGCCCGCACACCAACGAGGAACTGCTCGGCCGCGCCCTGAAGGGCAAGCGCGAGCAGGTCTTCCTCGCCACCAAGTTCGGCATCGTGCGCACCCCGGAGCAGCCGCAGGTGCGCGGCGCCAACGGCAGCCCGGAGTACATCCGCCAGGCGGTGGAAGGCAGCCTGAAGCGCCTGGGTACCGACCATATCGACCTCTACTACCAGCATCGCGTCGACCCCAAGGTGCCGATCGAGGAAACCGTCGGCGCCATGGCCGAGCTGGTGAAGGCCGGCAAGGTGCGCTATCTCGGCCTGAGCGAAGCCTCGGCGCAGACGCTGGAGCGTGCGCACAAGGTCCACCCGATCACCGCGCTGCAGAGCGAGTACTCGCTGTGGACCCGCGACCCGGAGGAGAACGGCGTGCTGGCCGCCTGTGCACGCCTGGGAGTCGGCTTCGTGCCCAACAGCCCGCTGGGCCGTGGCTTCCTCACCGGCGCGCTGAAGAGCCCGGATGATTTCGCCGAGGATGATTACCGCCGCTCCAGCCCGCGCTTCACCGGCGAGAACTTCGCAAAGAACCTGCAACTGGTGGACAAGGTCGCCGAGCTGGCCGCCGCTCGGGGCGTGAAACCCTCGCAACTGGCGCTGGCCTGGGTGCTGGCCCGGGGCGAGCACCTGGTGCCGATCCCCGGCACCAAGCAGCGCAAGTACCTGGAGGAGAACGTCGCCGCCGTGGACCTGGCGCTGACCCAGGCAGAACTGCTCGAACTGGACGCGATCTTCCCGGCCGGCGCCGCCGCTGGCGGGCGCTACAGCGAACAGGTGATGGCGCTGATCCAGTAAAAGCTCTGCAGCGGGGCTCCGGTGGGCGCTCGCAGCGGTTATGCTGACGGGGTCCACCGGAGGCTCCATGCGATTCGTTCCCGCCGCACTGCTCGTACTATCCTTCCTTCCCCTCGCCGCCCACGCGGATGAGGAGTGCCAGGTGACGGCCGTGTTCAGCGGCGACCAGTTGACCTGCCAGCGCGCGGACGGTGGCGACACCACCATCCACCTGCGCGGTGTGACCGCTCCGGAACTGGAGCAACCCTTCGGCCAGCGCTCGCGCGCGGCCCTGGTGCAACTCGCCCTGGGCAAGAGCGCCACCCTCAAGCACGCCGAGCAGCTACCCGATGGCAGCCTGCGTGCGGCGGTCTGGGTCACCCCGGCGGAATGCCCGAACTGCGGTCACACACTGGATATCGGTCGTGCACAACTGAGCATCGGGCTCGCGCGCTGGCGGCAGAGCGACGCGCAGACACCCGAGGAAGTCGGCCAGTACCAGTTCGAGGAACACGAGGCCAGGGCGCGTCGCACCAACCTCTGGCGCAAGCCATGACCCCGCTGGTGCTCAGTTGCTCACGTAGTGCTGCAGGATGCGGCGGTCCTCGCCATCTTCGACCAGCTTCTTCAGCGTCTGCGCGTAGCGACGGACGAACTCCTCGTCCTGGGTGCGCTTACTGAAGGCGACTTCCGCCGACTCTGCCGATACCACCACGCCCGTGGGCTCGATGCGCTTGGCCAGGCCCAACTGCTGCAGCTCATACTGGCCGCTGTGCTCGTCGGCGATGATGCCGTCGATGCGCCCCTTGTCGACCATGTGCCAGAGGTTGCTGCGGCTGGGGTTGAAGAACACCCGCGCGGCGTAGTCCGGGTCGGCCATCAGTTGGCGGAAGGGTTCGCCGTAGGACACATCGATCTGTGCGCCGAGACGGAAGTCGCTGCCGGCCAGGTCGGACAGCTGCTGCAGGCTGTCGCGCTGGGGCAAGCCGCGTCGGACGAAGAGGATGTTGCGCGACGGCGGCAATACCGCACCGGAGAACCACGCGTAAGCCTCGCGCTCGGGCTTGCGGAAGGCGCCGGGCAGCACGTCGAGGCGACCGAGTTCGAGCTCCTTGAGCGCCCGCGCCCAGGGCAGCTTGACCATCCGCACCTGGCAACCCAGGTGCTCCAGCACTTCACGGTTCAAATCGACGTACAGGCCACCGACGCTGCCGTCGGGCAATTGCATGCTGAAGGGCGGGTCGTCATCCCAGCGCAGGGTCTTCTCGCAGGCGGCCAGCGGCACACTGGCCAGCGCCAGGCCCAACAGGGCCAGGCGCTTCAGGCGCGCACGCGGGAACAACGGCAGGCGATGGGCTTGCGACGGCAAGATCACGACTCACAGCAGGAGAAGACGGATGGCCTGAGTGTATTGAACCCGATGCCTGCGTGACCAGAGGTGATCGGGTTCGCACGTTGGTTCCGTTTCGCTCACTGCCAGCCGTAGCGCCGGGCGAACCAGCCCTTCACGGCCTGGGTCAGCGCCATGTAGCCCAGCAGGATCGCCACCAGCCACGGCCAGTAGCCCAGCGGCAGTGCCTGCATGCGGAAGGAATGCGCCAGCGGCCCCATGGGCAGGAAGATCGCCACCGCGACGATCACCAGGGTCATGCCCAGCAGCGGCCAGGCGGCGCGACTCTGCAGGAACGGAATGCGTCGGGTGCGGATCATGTGCACCACCAGCAGTTGCGAGATCAGCCCCTCGACGAACCAGCCGGACTGGAACAGCGTCTGGTGCGCCGGTGAACTCGCACCGAACACGTGCCAGAGCACGAGGAAGGTGGCGATGTCGAAGATCGAGCTGATCGGCCCGAAGAACACCATGAAGCGCCCCAGCCCGTCCGGGTTCCACTGCTGCGGCTTGCGCAGCAGTTCGTCGTCGACGTGGTCGAAGGGAATGGCGATCTGCGACAGGTCGTAGAGCAGGTTCTGCACCAGCAGTTGCAGCGGCAGCATCGGCAGGAAGGGAATGAAGGCGCTGGCCACCAGCACGCTGAACACGTTGCCGAAGTTGGAGCTGGCCGTCATGCGGATGTACTTGAGCATGTTGGCGAAGGTGCGGCGCCCTTCGATCACGCCCTCCTCCAGGACCATCAGGCTCTTCTCCAGGAGGATCAGGTCGGCGGCTTCCTTGGCGATGTCCACCGCCGAATCAACCGAGATGCCGATGTCCGCCGTACGCAGCGCCGGGGCATCGTTGATGCCGTCGCCGAGGAAGCCGACCACGTGGCCGCGCTCGCGCAGCACGCGCACCAGGCGCTCCTTGTGGCTGGGAGTGAGCTTGGCGAACAGCGTGGTGCGCTCGGCCAGCTCGCCCAGCGCGGTATCCTCCAGTTCGTCCAGTTGCGGGCCGAGCAGCACACCCTCGACGACCAGCCCCACATCACGGCAGACCTTCAGGCTCACCCGGTCGTTGTCGCCGGTCAGCACCTTCACCGCCACGCCGTTCCGCGCCAGCGCGCGCAGCGCCGGGGCGGTGGTTTCCTTGGGCGGGTCGAGGAAGGCGATGTAGCCGGCCAGGCACAACTCGCTCTCGTCGGCCACGCCATAGGTATCGCGGGTGGGCGGCAGCTCGCGGGTGGCCACGGCGACCACCCGCAGGCCTTCCTGGTTGAGCCCGTCGGCCACCGCGCGGATGTTTTCCAGGCGCGCCCCGGTGAGCGGCTCGACGCCATCGTCGGTTTCCACCGTGGCGCAGACCGACAGCACTTCCTCCAGCGCGCCCTTGCAGATCAGCAGGTGGTTGTCCTCGCGCTCGCTGACCACCACCGACATGCGTCGGCGGGCGAAATCGAAGGGAATCTCGTCGAGCTTGCGGAAGCGGCTGTCCACCTTCAGCGCATGGCGCAGCTCGACATGTTCGAGTACGGCGACATCCAGCAGGTTCTTCAGCCCGGTCTGGTAATGGCTGTTGAGGAAGGCCAGTTGCAGCACGCGGTCCTGCACTTGACCGAAGGCGTCGGTGTGGCGCTCGAGGACGATGCGGTCCTGGGTCAGCGTGCCGGTCTTGTCGGTGCAGAGGATGTCCATGGCGCCGAAGTTCTGGATGGCGTCCAGGCGCTTGACGATCACCTTGCGCCGGCTGAGCACCACCGCGCCCTTGGCCAGGGTCGAGGTAACGATCATCGGGAGCATTTCCGGGGTCAGCCCGACCGCGATGGACAGCGCGAACAGCGCGGCCTCCAGCCAGTCACCCTTGGTAAAGCCGTTGATCAGCAGGACCACCGGCGCCATCACCAGCATGAAGCGGATCAGCAGCCAGCTGACCCGGTTGACGCCGGTCTGGAAGGCCGTCGGCGTGGGATCGCTGGCGATCACCCGCTCGGCGAGGGAGCCGAAATAGGTGCGCGTACCAGTGCCGATCACCACCGCCAGGGCGGAGCCACTGACCACGGTGGTGCCCATGAAGCACAGGCTGTCGCGCTCCAGCGGGTTGCCCTGGCGGGCGTCGCGCAGCTGGGCGAACTTCTCCACCGGCAGGGATTCGCCGGTCAGTGCCGCCTGGCCGAGGAAAAGGTCCTTGGCGCTGAGCAGACGCACGTCCGCCGGCACCATGTCACCCGCCGAAAGCCACAGTACATCGCCGGGTACCAGGTCGCGGATCGGCACTTCCACCCGCAGCACCGGACCGTCATCCTCGGCACTGCGGAACACGGTCGCGGTGTTGCTGACCATCGCCTTGAGCTTCTCGGCGGCGCGGTTGGAACGCTTCTCCTGGATGAAGCGCAGCAGCGTGGAAATGCCCACCATGCTGCCGATCACCACCGCAGCCTCGACGTCCTCGGTGAACCAGGAAATGGTCGCCAGCACGGTGAGCAGCAGGTTGAAGGGGTTGCAGTAGCAGTACCAGAGGTGCATCCAGGCGCCGATGGGCCGGTCCTGGTCCACTTCGTTGAGTCCGCCGCGCAGGCGGCGCTCCTGCGCCTCGCTCTCGCTCAGGCCCTCGCGCCGGCTTTCCAGGCGCTCCAGTACCGAGGCCGGCTCCAGTGCGGACCACTCCAGCAAGGCCGCCGTCAGGGCATTGGGCGCCTGCCGTCCGGCGCCAGCGCCGCGCAGCAGGTCGCGTGCGGCCAGCCGGCGCAGTTGCCGGGCCGGGAAGCCCTTGTTGATGAATTCGAGCAGGTGGGTCCTGATAAGGTCCAGGCGCATGATGACTCTCCCCTTGTGCGCCACATCGTCCGGCGGCGGGGGCAGTCTGTGCCGGCTACCTTAAGGGGCCATGAAGGCTGGCAGAGAGCCAAGGGCAGGCGAATCGGCAGCGTGAATCACCGCTGCCGATCGCACTCAGAAATCGCGCTTGTAGAAGATGTCCAGCGAGCTGGCCAGCCCGCTGGCAGCCTCCAGGTAGACCTTCTTGCTGAGCAGGTAGCGCAGCGCGATGGTGTTGGCCGGCTCGAACACACCCACGCCATAGCGCAGGCTCAGGCGGTCGGAGAGCTGGCCGCTGGCAACCACGCTGGTGCTGTTGCCGGTTCCCTCGGTGTCCAGCTGGAAGTCCTGGATACCCAGCCTCTGCGCCACTTCCCCGGTCAGCGGTGCGCTGCCCGCGAGCCCGAGCGCCAGGGCGGCTTCACCGAGCATATTGCTGTCCTCGCCGCTGGACATCGGCCGGCCCAGCACCAGGTAGGAGAGCGCCTGCTGCTGGCTCATGGCGGGCTCGGAGAACACTTCGCTGCGAGGCTGCTCGGCGTTTCCGGTCAGGCGCAGGCCAGCCACCACGTCGTCGACCTTGCGGATCGCCTCGACATCGAGGAACGGCTGGTCGATGGGCCCGGCGAACAGCAGGCGAGCGCGGCGGATGGTCAGCTTCTGGCCGTAGGCGCGGTAGCGGCCGTTGTTCAGGCGCAGCTCGCCACGGGTATCCATGTTGTCGCCGATGTGCACCTGTCCGGCCAGCTCGGCATTCAGGCCGAAACCACTGAAGGTCAGCTTGTCGCTGCCGACCTTGACGTCGATGTCCATGTTCAGCGCCAGGGTGCTTTTCGGCTCCTGCTTCTCGCCGACGATCACGCTGTCATCGGAGACCTTGACCGTGGACGGCGGCAACTGGCGGATGGTGATGGCGCCGCGCGGCACCTGCACCGAACCGGAAACCGCGAGCTTCTCACCCGCCATCTGCACGCTGAGATCCGGCTCGACTTCCAGGTTGGCGTAGGGCTCCACGGTCACCGGCAGACGGTTGCCGCGCAACTTCACGTCGACATCCAGGCCGCTGGCCCAGGCGATGCGGCCGGACAGGCTGCCATTGCCGTTCTTTCCGGCCTTCCAGTCGCCACTCAGATCGACCTGCTCGCCGGCAATACGCGCGGTCACCTGCAACTGCTCGAAACGGGTCGGCAGGTCGCCGCCGGAGATTTCGCCATCGTTCAGGCGCAGCTCGCCATCCACCCGTGGCGCCAGCAGGCCACCGGAAAACTGCCCGCTGCCGTTGAGGTGGCCCTTCAGGGTTTCCACCATGGGCGCAAAGGGCCGCGCCACGGAAATATCCAGGCCATTGAGGCTGAAGGTACCGTTCACCGGCTTGGCTTTCGGCCGCGGGTCGAGCTGGACCTGGGCCTGCAGGCTGCCGAGCTTGTCACCCTGGAACTGCAGGCTGGTGTCGATGCGCCGGGGCGTCAGGCGGCTCTCCAGTTGCAGGCGCTGGTAGGGGAAGTCAACCCACTCCTCCTGCTCCTTGATCCGCAGCGTGCCATTGTTGGCATTGATCAGGATGGAACCAGAGGGGCCGCTGGCGGGCAGGTCGAGCTGCACATCGCCATCGAGCTTGCCCTTCCAGGCGAAGTCCTCGGGCAGCCAGCGCGCCAGGCTGTCCAGCGGGAACTCGCGCAGGTGCAGGCGCAGGCGCGGGTCGGGCATCAGCCGCTGGTCTTCCATGCACAGGCTGGCGGGGCCGGAAGCCCAGCAATGAGCGCCGAGGTTGATGCGCCCGTCCGCCAGGCGCTCCAGGCGCGCCGGCTGCTGCAAACGCCAGTCCTGTCCGCCGCTCTGTATATCGCCTTTCGCGAGGCGCCCGCGCCAGTCCTTGCCGTTCCAGTCGCCGTCCAGGCCGAGGTCGAGCACCACCGGCTTGCCTTGCAGGTTCAGGGCAAGCTGCTGACGCTTGAGGTCGCCGCTGCCGTCCAGCTTGAGCACGCCAAAATCCGTGTCGCCACTGCGCAGCCCCTGGGCCGTCAGGTTGACCCGGCCACGCTGGGCAGCATCCAGGGAGGCGGTCAGGTCCAGCGTGCGCAGGCCCTGGTCGGCGTAGGCGACGCGCTGGCCGTCAAGCTTGAGTTGCCCTTGCGGCGCCTGCAAGGTTCCGGCCAGATCAAGGCGGCCGCCAATCTGGCCGAACAGCTGCGGCCACAGCTGGCCGAGACGATTCAGGGCGATGTCGAGCCGACCGGAGAGCCGCTGGTCCAGCGCGGCTTGCCCGCTGATGCGGTTGTCGCCCAGTTGCAGCGTCAGTCCATCGACCTTCCACGCCTGCCCCGCCGCCGCGGCATTTGCCTTGAAAATGGCTGGCTGGCCGCGCAGGCGCCCCTGCAGGTCGAGGTTGGCATCGAGGCTCAGCGCCTCACCCTTGAGCGAGCCCTTGCTGCGCAGTGGCCCGCCGAGGCGGCCGGGCATCTCCTCGAGCCAGTAGGCCGGGTCGAGGTCGGACAGATCGAGGGCGGCATCCCAGGTCACTGCATCGGCGAAGCCGACCTTCAGGTGTCCTTCGACCTTGCCCTGCCCCGCCACCAGTTTCAGCGACGGCAGGAAGACTTCCGCGAGATTGCCCGAGACCGGGCTGGCCAGGGTGAAATCACCCGCCGGCCCCTTGAAGGCGCCGTCGAAGTTGCCCAGGTAGGCGCCGTCGCTGTAGCTCACTTCGGCCTTGAACGTGTGCACGCTCACCGGCGGCTCGTCGATGGCCGGATACAGGCGGCGCCAGGGGAAGTCCAGCCAGTCGAGCTGGGCGTTGGCGGCGAAGGCATCCTTCCAGTCGAGCCGGCCGGTCAGCGCCACGCGCTGGTCCTTGGCGGCACTCAGGTCGAGCGCGGCGATGTCCGCGCCCTGAGCGTCGACACGGCCGCGCAGAGTCAGTACCACCGGGCTTTCCTCAGCAGGCAGCACGGCAGCGCCGGCCAGTTGATAGCCATCCTTGAGGTTGCCACTGGCATTCAGGCGCAGCTGGTTCAGCGTCAGGGTGTCGGGCAATGAGGCGTCAGCCTTGAAGCCGTCGGCAGTCACCAGCGCAGTGGCCGGCAGGTTCTCCGCCAGCGGCTGCAGGTCGCCGTCCAGCTTGCCGTTGAGGTAGCCACTGCTCTGCGCCTGCACTTTGAGATGGCCCATCAGTTCGCCCTTGGCCTGCAGTTGCAGGGTCCAGGGCTTTTCACCCGGCGCGGGCAGACCAAGCGTACCTTCAGCCTCCAGCGGCCAGCCCTGGGTCGGCTTCAGCAGGCCCTTGAGCGAGAGGCTCAGGCCGTCGCGGGCGAGCTTCACCGAGTCGATGTGCAGGCCTTCACGGTCCCAGTGCGCCGCCAACTCGGCATCGCGCAGCTGTTCCTGGCCATCGAGCAGGAAGCGGCCGATGCGGATGTCACCCAGTTCCAGCGACAGCGGCAGGTTCAGGTCGGGCAGTTCGATGGGGCCGGACGATTCGCTCGGCTCGCTCGGCGGCAGGGTCAGCAGTACTTCGTTGGCCGCGACCTTGTGCAGGCACAGGGTCATGCGCAGCAGGCAGGCGGGCGACCAGTCGATCTGTGGCTGGTCCAGTACCAGGTGAGTGGCACCGTCGGTCCATTCAAGGCGTTTGGCGCTGAAGCCACCGGCAAGGCGGCCATCGAATTCATCGACGCTCAGGCCCGGCACCCAGCTCAGCACCGCCCGGCTGCCCGCGGGCGTGCCGGTCAATGCCGCGACAGCGATCACCAGCAGCAGGATCAGCCCGAGCAGGCCGCCCAGGCCCCAGCGCAGCGCGCGCATCCAGCCCGCGCGACTCATAGTTCAGGCCCCATGGAGAAGTGCAGGCGAATGCCGCCGTCCTCGTCCAGGCCGTCGGCGAGGTCCAGGCGCAGCGGGCCGACCGGGGAAATCCAGCGGATGCCGATGCCGACGCCGGTCTTGATCGAGGGGAAGTCCAGCGAGTTGAACGAGTTGCCCTGGTCGACGAAGGCCGCGATGCGCCAGCGCTCGGCTATCGGATACTGGTATTCGACGCTGCCGGCGACCATGTAGCGGCCACCGATGCGGTCGCCGTCGGAGTTCTTCGGCGACAGCGTCTGGTAGTCGTAGCCACGCACGCTCTGGTCACCGCCGGCGAAGAAGCGCAGCGACGGCGGGATAGCGCTGTAGTCGTTGGTGGCGATGCCGCCGACCTGGATGCGTCCGAGCAACCGCTGCCCTCCCCAGAAACTGGTCACGCCCTTGGCCATGGCGTTGATGTGGGCGACGTCGGCGTCCGCCAGCAACCCTTCCTTGGCGCCCTTCACTTCGAACTGCAGGCGGTAGCCCTTGCCGGGGTCGATCTTGTTGTCGGCTTCGAGAATCGAGTAGCCGATCCCCGGCATCAGGAAGCTGCTCAGGCCTGAGTCGTCGCCCAGCTTGTACTCCTCGCGCTGCCAGTTCAGCGAGACCACCCGCTGCCAGCCGCTGTCGAGCTTGTGGTGCCACTCGCCGCCGAGGGTCAGCAGCTTGCTCTCGGTGTCTACCAGGTCCTCGTACTGATAGCCGCTGGTGAAGCGCAGCTTGTCGGTGAGCGGCGGGTCCAGCGGGATCTCGTACCAGGCGCCGACGTTCTGCCGGGGCGCGGAAACCTCCGCCTCGAAGCCCAGGCTGTGACCTTGCGGATTGACCCAGTGGCGGGTCCAGGTGGCCCGTGCACGCGGCCCGACATCGGTCGAGAAGCCCAGGCCGAGGCCCATGGTGCGCGGCTTTCGCGCTTCCAGATGGACGTGCACCGGCACCACTTCGCCATCGGCATTGGTCGGTGCAGCGTCGACCCGCACGCCATCGAAGTAGCCGCTGGACTGCAAGGCCTGGTTGAGGTCGGCGATCTGCTCGGAGTCGTAGTCGCTGCCTTCCTTGAACGGCACCATGCGCTGCAGCAGGTCCTCGTCGAAGGGGAAATCGCCGGCGAAATCGACCTTGCCCAACCGGTAGCGCGGCCCGCTGGCGTAGACCAGTTCGATATCCGCCACACCCGCCTCGGGGTCGATGCGCAACTGCTGCTGGGTGAACTGCCCGCGGAAGAAACCGAAGCGCGAAGCCTGGTTCTGGATCAGCCGCTTGGCGTCTTCGTAGGCGCCGTGGTTGAGTTGTGCGCCAGGCTTCAGGGCATCGCCGCCGGGCACCCGGAAGCTCTTGAGCTGGGCTGCCGGGCCTTCGACGCGCACGGTGACGTTACGCAGGTGAATGGGCTCGCCGGGGCGGACGTTGATGCGCAGGGTGGGCACCTTGTCATCGGTCACCCGGCCACGGATGCGCGCCTGGTAGTAGCCCAAAGCCTGGGCGGCCTTCTGCGCCTGCTCCACGGCATTGCGCCGGAATCTTTGCAGGGCCGCCTGATCACGCTCGCCAAGGCTGCCCAGATAGGCCTCGATATTGGCCTTGAGCGCAGCGTTGGCGGGGGTGACACGAACGTCGAGATGGGCTTCGGCCGCCAGGGCCCTCTGAATGCAGAAGGCCAGTACCAGCAGCAGCCCAAGCAATCCTTGGACAACTCTCATGGCGCGAAATGCTAGCACGGGTTTTCCCCGTATTGCCTTCCTTCAAGCCATAGGAAGCGTCTGAGGATTCACAGCGCCGGCTATCCCGCAGACGCTTTCACCGCCTCGCGCCCATGGGTGGGATGGAACAGCACATGCTCGCGGATCGGCCCCAGCGCCACCTCGCCCAGTTCCTCGTAACCGTGTCGCCGGTAGAACTCCAGGTAGCGAGCATTGCCCGTATCCAGCACCAGCCCCTGGGAGCCGCCATCCTCGGCGCACCAGGCATGCAGCGCATCGAGAAGCTGTTCGCCCAGGTGCTTGCCCTGGAACTCCGGGTGCACGCCAATCAGCGGCAGGATGTGGTACGGCCCCGGCGGCAGGCAGCCAATCACGGCGGCGTGGTAGTCCAGGTAGCGCCGGGTGCAACCCAGGCCGGTGGTGAGCAGCATGCGCATGCGCCAGAACCAGCTTTCGGTGACATCCAGGCGACGTTGCGGTGGAACCACCAGCGCCACGCCCACCAGGCGATCCTCGATCAGCAGGCCGATGGCCGGCAACTCCTCGAGAAAATGCTGGTTGACCAGCTCGCGGACGGTTGCCCGCACACGCTGATCGAAACCGGCACGGTCGGACTCGAACAGGTAGGCAAAGGTGGGTTCGTGGCGGTAGGCGTGGTACAGCAGCGAGCGGACTTCACGGCTGTAGTTGCCGTCCAGCAGACGGACTTCGGCGAGGGTATCAGGCATGCGGACGCCTCTTCGTGTGAGTTCTTCTTATGGTTATGAGTCCAGCCACAAAACCCTAGCAGCGCCGCGCCGGGGTCGCCAGGGTCGGCCTACCTGGGCTAGCATCGTGCTTTTGCCAGGGCGCCCAGGATGAAAATCGTCTCCTTCAATATCAACGGTTTGCGCGCACGTCCCCACCAGCTCCAGGCGATCATCGAGCGCCACCAGCCGGACGTGATCGGCCTGCAGGAAACCAAGGTCGCCGACGAGCAGTTCCCCCGCGAGGAAATCGAAGCCCTCGGCTACCACGTGCACTACCACGGGCAGAAAGGCCACTACGGCGTCGCGCTGCTCTCCCGCCAGGAGCCGCTGGAGCTGCAGCGCGGTTTCCCCAACGACGGCGAGGACTCCCAGCGCCGCTTCATCTGGGGCACCTTCAAGGACGCCGACGGCCAGCCGATCACCGTGATGAACGGCTACTTCCCGCAGGGCGAGAGCCGTGACCATCCAGTAAAATTTCCCGCCAAGCAGCGCTTCTACGCCGACCTGCAGGACCTGCTGGAAACCCGCTTCCAGCCCGACCAGCCGCTGGTGGTGATGGGCGATATCAACATCTCGCCGGAAGACTGCGACATCGGCATCGGCGAAGAGAATCGCAAGCGCTGGCTGAAGACCGGCAAGTGCAGCTTCCTGCCGGAAGAGCGCGAATGGCTGGCTCGCCTGAAGGGCTGGGGCCTGGTGGACAGCTTCCGCCTGCAGAACCCGAGCGTGGACGACCGCTTCAGCTGGTTCGACTACCGCAGCCGTGGATTCGAGGACACTCCCAAGCGCGGGCTGCGCATCGACGTGATCCTCGCCTCCGAGGCCCTGCGCGGCCGCATCGCCGAGACCGGCGTGGACTACGACATCCGCGGTATGGAAAAGCCCTCGGACCACGCACCGATCTGGCTGCAACTGAAGTAATCGCCCTGAACGAAAAAGCCCGGCCAATGCCGGGCTTTTTCGTTTTCCGGTGAGAACTCAGGCTTCTTCCGTCCCGGTTCCAACCGTCTTGCTGATGGCACTGTAGGTCGTGTTGAAGCGCACGGTCTCGTTGAAACCCTTGACGATGGCGCCAAAGCGCTCCTTGGCGTCGAGCAGTTGCTTGAAACGATCCGCCAGCTCGCCGCTCTGGCGCTGCAGGCCGGCCTCGCGATCATCCAGCTCCTGACCCCGCGCACGCAGCTGGTGCTGCTGACGGTCGATGCTCTGCTGCTCCTGACCCAGGATCTCGGCGCGCTTGGTCGTCGCGCGGTCACGGCTATCGACGGTTTCGGCCAGGGCCTGCAAGGCCGTGCTGCGCTCGGCGAGAACGGTGGCATTGTGCTCGGCGATGCGTTCGATACCGTATTTATCTTCCTGCAGACGTTGTTCCTGCTGGATCAGGCGCTCTTCCCGCTCAGCCAGCTGGCGCTCGCGCTCAAGCGTCGCCAGACGGCGCTCCTCGAGCGCCTCTCGCATCTTCACGATTTCCAGCTTCTGCTGCGACAGGCCGTGCGCCATGCCGGCCAGAGAATCGAGCGTGGACTGTACATCGTGCAGGACGCCATCGGTTTCAAGGGCCGAAGAGTGGCGCACGGCCACGGTGGATTCCACGAACACTCGGGCATTCGCGGCTTCAGTGGTGGCGGGTTGGGCTTGAGCGTTCATGGTGGGGTGTTCCTCGTGGAAAGAGTGGGAAGTAGGCTGGCTGGAAGGCGAAGTCGGTGCCGCCCGAGCCTTGTTGCCCTCCTGATCCTGTAGCGGCTCCGCCAGTCGCAGCGAATCAAGCAGCCTGGCCCCCGCTTCGGCTTCGCAGACTTCAAGACCCGCAGAGGAAACACCGGCAGCCAGCTCCAGCGGCTCGATGAGCCTGGAGCCATCGGGATCCAGACCCGAGCAGGCCGAAGCGAGCTCGGCGAGATCGCGCTCGAGGTTTTCGAAGGCCTCGACGGTTTGCGGATCTGCGGAGGGCCCAGCCGGCGAACAAGAGCCACCCTGAATCGGGATATACCCCGCCGACATCACGGGGCATGCGAGGCCCTCGGAGGACGCGAACCGATGTTCCTTGAGGCCGTATAGCCCGTCGTCGGTACCCGGAGAAAAATGTGCGACTGCCTGATCGGATGACTGGGAGGCAGTAAAGGCTGACAAGCCTGCCTCCAGGTCTCCTTCGGGCCGATTTACATCTGAAGTCATGAAACGTCCTACCCTGAGGGTGGTCAGCCAGATATCCCCTACGCGCTGTACGACAAGTCGAACGAGACTGCAGGTTCAATGGCGATGCCGCTTGGGATCCAGGGCATCAAGGCCAACGGGAAGAGCCGATGGGCTGCCCCGTCTTCCTGGGTGGCAGGAGAGCAGGACAGGTTGCAGGAGGAATTCTTACAACTCGGGACCAGGATGAATGTCAGTAATTTCTTGCGTTAACGAAGGAAAACTATGCAAGACCAGCTTGACTGGAGCGCCTCGTATCCAAGGCACCCGGTTCCCTCCAAACCTGAGTAGGACCTCCCGAAAGTCCCGTTTGAACAGATCCCCTAAAGCAGGCCAATTTCCTGGCTGATGCTGAACAGGTCATCCAGGCTCGTTGCTGACAGCTTTCGCATCAACTGCCGCTTGTGCTGGCCGATGCTCGCCCCCGATGACGCAAGGACCTCTGCCAGCGAAGCAACCGAACGGCCCCGATGCAGGCCGTGCAGAACGGCAACCAGATGGGTAGGTAGCGCCAGCGCCGACTCCAGCCTGATATTTCCACTCAGCGGCAGTCGCTCGTGCTCAGGAAACACCTTGCCGCCGGCGAGAACGGCATCGACGGCCCGACCGAGCAGCGTCGGGCGGTCATCCATCAACAGGAAACCCGACACGCCAACACGAATCGCTCGTTGAATGTTCAGCGGAGAAGCGAGACTGGAGCACACCAGCACCGGGGTGGAGGGCTTGAGCCGACCGTCGCGCCGGAGCATGGTGACCAGCTCCATGCCGTGAATGTCCGGCAGCTCGAGGGTCACCACCAGGAGATCGCAGTCGCTGGCGTCCAGGCCGATCAAGGCCTGACGCGCATACTTGAAGTGCGCGTCACACTGATGGCCCTGGTCCAACAGAAACCGGCGGATCGTGACGAAGTCACGCCGCGACGGCTCGATGAGTACTATGCGGGCCATGTTCCTCCCTGCAGCGAAGGCCCCGGGGGCCGAGTGCGACATGGCGTGTTTAAAGGATTCACCGCAGACGTCGTTCCCGCAGAAATGTCATTGAACGGCTACCCCAACGGAAATAGCCGCTGGTGCACGGACGAAGCCGGACAGTTCCGTGTCTCGGCATCCCCTGTTGCACCAGCCTCCCCACTGCGGCAGACACTTTCGACCGGGGCGCTCAATGGCGCACCGGTCGCTCCGGTCAATCGTTGACGGTTTTGGAAATGGCCGACAGGGTGCTGTTGAACTGCACCGTCTCGTTGAAGCTCTTCACGATGGTGCTGAACTTGTCCTTGGCGCTCTGCAGTTGCTTGAGCCGAACGCCCAGTTCCTCGCTCTTGCGCTTGAGGGCGCTCTCGCGCTCATCCAGCTCGCTGGCGCGATTGCGCAGATTGCCAGCCTGCTCATCGATGCGCTGCTGTTCCAACTGGATCGACTCGGCGCGCTTGATGGTGGTCTTGTCGCGCAGGTCGACCGTCTGCGCCAGCTCCTTGAGTGCCTCGCTGCGCTCGGCAAGCAGGCGATTATTCTCCGCGGCCATGCGGTCCAGATTGGTCTTGGCCTCCTTGAGATGATTCTCCAGCTGCAGGAGGCGCTCTTCCTTGTCGCCCGCCAGGCGCTCGCGCTCCTGCAGCTGGTTGTTCCACTCCTCCAGCTCTTCCTGCAGACGGCCAGCGGCCTGCTTCTGCTGGGTCAGCCCCTGTGCCATGCCCGCGAGAGAATTCAAGGTGCTCTGCACATCGGACAGTACATCGTCCGGATCAGCTTCGAGCTGTGGAACGCTCAGCGTGGCCGCTACTTCCTGCAACTCCACCGACGTGATGGGGGCAGCAGCAGCCTGGGCATCGACCCCGATTGACTCATCGCGCATTTCGGTCATTTCAGTTTCCTTCTGGATAAAGATTCCCTGAAGCGTCAACACTTCAGGAATGTTGTCGTCGGCTTGCCGAGCGTCGGCAGCCAAGGGGGCGAAGTCGCTTTGCGCCGGGCTTGCAGCCGCGACCACCTCGACCTGCACCGCGGAATCCTCTTCGTGCACGGCATTGGCCGCAGCCAGCACAGCCAGTGCGTCCTCGAGACTTGCGATCATCGGTTCGAAGCTGAACTCATCGGCGCAGGCTGCTTCCTGAGCCGGGGCGACCACCTGCGCATCCAGCTTCGCCGGTTCAGCCTCGTGCTCCGGCTCGGAGGGTTGCTCCTGCGTGAGGTCAGCGGGGCTTTCCATTACCGGATGTACCGAGGCTCCAGCGCTTTCCGGCTGCAGTTGCCCGGTAGTCTCTTCGGGGATAGGCGCGCTCGCAGTGACGGTTTCGGGCACGACCACTTCCGATTCGCCGGTGCCCCGCGCCTGTGCCACCAGGGACTGTTCGGCCGCAGCCTCGACCGTGGGCTCGCTCACGCTCTCCCTCTGCGGACCATCAGGAATCGATGCAACAGCAGGCTCCCGCCTCGCAGGCGGCCGCACCCGAACGACCGGTTTCCGGTTGAGACGCACACCACTGACGACAATGGTCGGAGTCGCTGCCCTTGGCACTTCCAACACAGGCTCAGGCTCAGGCTCAGGCTCAGGCTCAGGCTCAGGAACGATGCCGGTTTCGCGCTCTTCCACGACCTCCGGAGCTTCCGCCTCCGGCTCCTGTGCCAGGCCATTCATCTGCGATTGCAGTTGCTCACCGGGAACCTCGATCGCTGGCGATTGCACGACATCGTCCGGTACGGCGAAGTCCCGTGGTGCGGATTCCGCTGCCACATCCGCAGCCGGTTCAAGCTCGGGTTCCATTTCAGTAATTGCCACTGGCGCTTCCATTTCCGGCATTTCGTTAAGGGCGACTTCCTGAGCGTGCGGCTCGACAACGCTGGCTGCAGATGGCTCCACCGCAGCAACGGCGTCGGGCAACGAGCTTTCCGACGACTCGACGCTTTCCGGGAGTTGCTGCGCAACCTGCGCTGCGCCGGACTCAGGCCCATCGGCCAGGACAGGGACGCCCGCTGCATCTGCACTCGCCACGGTCCGAAGCTCATCCACTGCAACCATCGGCTCTTGCATCGCGGTCGACGCGGCAACCTGCTCCTGGCGATCCGAAACAGGCTCGGGACTTTCCAGCGCCTCGTGGGTGCCAATGTTCAGGAACTCCTGGTCCACGGACTCCAGCGGAACACTGCCGGCGATTCCAAGCGCACGCAGTTCGTCGATACCGGCACTGGATTCGCTCCCAGACGCTTCATCGACGTCGGAACTCTCCAGCTCTGGCGGTAGCGGCTCGGCGGCGTTGAACCGCGGCTGCCGGGCGAAGTTCGCGAAGTCGAGGATCATCTCGGTGGCCAGTTCGAAACCGAGGTCCTCGATCCTGGCCGGCACATCCTCATCCTCCTCCGGACGCCTCAGGACACTGGCGACAGGGGGCCGCACGCCCAGCATTCCGGCCCTGGACAGCAAGTGCAGCCAGGAACGCAGCGGCTGCAGTGGCAGCTGAATACCCTGGAAGGTCAATGCCTGGGGCGCCGGCAGACTCAATGCACGACGCCGCCAAGGACGTCCCCAGGAAGCGGCAGAGGCGACATGCAGGGCCAGGGCGGCCGGTTTGACGCGATGCTCTGAACCAGCCGGGGCTGGCGCACGTTGGGATTGAGTCATGATCACTTTCCGGCGGGGACGTTGAAACGGCGCAAGTTTCTCCTGACCGGAAATCTGGCGTTATCGGGTTTCCCTGATGAGCCTGGAGATTTTTCCCATCACTTCGTCAGCGCCCTTTCGTCATCAGCACCGGCCAGGCCCGGCTCAGTCGTGGCGCCAATGCGGCATGCGCTTTCGGGCCCCGGTGTCGGAAAAACGCTGAAAGAGGCTCGCGAGATCCAGCAGCAACACCAGGACGAAAAGCGGGGTTAACAGCAGGAGCATCGGGGCTGCCACCGCGAGCGCCCTTTCCGGCGCGATGACCAGGGTGCCGGCCATCAGCACCACCAGAAGGATGAGCACCAGCTTCATCAGGACCGACGCAAAGTCGAGGGTCTCGTCCATTTCGTTCTCCGCCACGGTCGATTCGAGTGACCTGTATAGCCGCGGACAAAAGGCATCGAAATCGGAAACTTCCGACAATCCAACAGTCATGTCTGAAGGCAGCCGGAACCGCTCTGTCCTGCTGCGAAGCGTCATATCGATGCAATGATTTCGACTTAATCTGCCGCGCCAACGATGCCTAAAATGGAAGTTGACCCATGCAGTACAAGTCGAGCCCCAGCGATGCCCAACCCTGGCCCGTCACCATCGCCTGGCTCACCATTGCGTTCATCTGCTACGCGTTCCCCTGGTCGGCATTCGCTGCCCTGCCCTCGTCTCAGGGCGGAGAACCGGTACTGCGCATCCAGGGCTCCAACACCATCGGTGCGCACCTGCTGCCCGAGCTGGTGAAGGGCCTGCTGGTCAGCGAGGGCTACGGCGACATCAGCGCGACGCCGGGCAAGGCAGAGAACGAGCAGCGCATCATCGGTCGCACCCAGGACGGCAAGCAGGCCATCATTGATCTGGCCGCCCATGGCTCCAGCACCGGTTTCGTCGCCCTGAAAGACAATACCGCCGAGCTGGCCGCCGCCTCGCGCCCGATCAAGGACACCGAGGCCGCAGGCCTGTCAGCGTCGGGCAACCTGCGCAGCGCCAAGGCCGAGCAGGTGATCGGCATCGACGGACTGGCGATCATCGTCAACGCGGCGAACCCGCTGGACGAACTGACCACCGATACGCTGGCGAAAATCTTCTCGGGCGAGGTGAATACCTGGGAAGAAATCGGTGGACGCGGCGGTGCCATCCGCCTGTATTCCCGCGACGACAACTCCGGCACCTTCGATACCTTCAAGGAGCTTGTCCTGGCGAGCCACGGCAAGGCATTGGCCAGCGGCGTACAGCGCTTCGAGTCCAGCGACCAGCTGTCCGCCGAGGTCAGCAAGGACCCGCAGGGCATCGGCTTCGTCGGCCTGTCGTCGATCCAGAAGTCCAAGGCGCTGCGTATAGCCGACGGCGACTCCCAGGCCATGCCGCCGTCCACCACCCTGATCGCGACCGAGGACTACCCGCTGTCGCGCCGCCTGTTCCTCTACATGAAACCCGAGGAGCCGAACCGCTGGGCCCGCGCCCTGCTGCAGTTCGCCCAGGGCGACAGGGGCCAGGCCCTGGTCAGCGCCAGCGGCTTCGTCGGCCAGCGCGTGCAGGCGGTGAAGATGGCCCCGCGTGCCAGCATGCCGGAGAATTACCAGGCCCTGGCCCGTGACGCCGAGCGCCTGTCGGTGAACTTCCGTTTCCGCGAAGGCAGCGCCACCCTGGACAACAAGGCCCAGCGCGACATCGACCGGCTGATCGCCTACCTGCAACAGAACGGCAAGATGAACAGGCAGGCGGTGCTGGTCGGTTTCGGCGATCCCAAGCAGGACCCGGCGCGCGCCGAACTGCTTTCCAAGCTGCGCGCCATGGCCGTGCGCCGTGAACTGGCGAAGGAAGGCGTGATGTTCCGCGAGATCAGCGGGATGGGCGATGCCCTGCCGGTGGCCGCCAACAGCGACAACGACGGACGGGTGAAGAATCGCCGCGTCGAAGTCTGGGTCTACTGATCCCCCTGGCGATCAGCGTCTAGACTGTCTGAAGGAAGCTGATCGCCCGATCCGGAAATGATGTAGGAACTTGTTACGTTCCTTCGCTTGTCTCTGTCGGGCGCTCTGCTATTTTCCCGCCAGTGACGCCGGGCCCCTCTGACGGTTGCCAACCGCCATGTCGGAGTCACTTTTCGACAACGACACTAAGGGAGGGGCCAAATGACAGCTCTGCACGCCTTTTTGACCGAACCATTCCTCGGAACCGCCACCTGGTTCTGGCTGGCCTTCCTGGCCATCGTGATTCTTCTCCTCGTACTCGACCTGGGCGTCCTGCAACGCGATCACCATGAGATCGGCGTGCGCGAGAGTCTGATGCTCTCTGCCGGCTACTTCGCCTGCGGCCTGGCCTTCGGTGGCTGGGTCTGGTACGAGTTCGGCGCCACCAGCGCGGTGGAGTACTACACCGGCTTCCTCGTCGAACAGTCGCTATCGATGGACAACGTGTTCGTCATGGCGATGATCTTCGGCTTCTTCGGCATTCCTCGCCGTTACCAGCACCAGGTGTTGTTCTGGGGCATTCTCGGTGCGATCGTCATGCGCGCGCTGATGATTGGCCTGGGTGCCGCGCTGGTGAAGGAATTCGAGTGGATCATGTACGTATTCGGCGCCTTCCTGCTGTTCAGCGGCGTGAAGATGCTGCTGGCCAAGCATGAAGCCGAGCCGGACCTGGCCAACAACCCGGTGCTGAAGTTCCTGCGCAAGCGCATCCGCATGACCGACACCCTCCACGAGCACCACTTCTTCGTGAAGATGCCGGATGCCTCGGGCAAGCTGGTGCGCTACGCCACCCCGCTGTTCCTGGCGCTGATCCTGATCGAGCTGGCCGACCTGGTGTTCGCGGTGGACAGCGTGCCGGCGATCTTCGCCATCACCCAGGACCCGTTCATCGTCTACACCTCGAACATCTTCGCCATCCTCGGCCTGCGCGCCCTGTACTTCTCGCTGGCGGCGATGATCCACCGCTTCGTGTACCTCAAGTACGCCCTGGCGCTGGTCCTGGTGTTCATCGGCACGAAGATTTTCCTGCACGGATTCATCGGCAAGGTTCCCGCAGCCCTGTCCCTTGGCGTAACCTTCGGCCTTTTGGCGGGTGGCATACTGCTATCCTTGCTCAAGACCCGCAGAACCGGCGAGGAGCCGCTGGAAATCGTCAGCCAGGAGAGCATCCATGCAAGCGCTGGAGGTGAGGATCGAAGCCGTTGAGTTTCGCGGCCGGGCCTATTGGCAGGTCCGCCTCGGTCGTCGCGCGCTGCGCTTCCCCCATGAAGCCGCCGCGCGCGCCTTCGCCGCCCAGTTGCACACGCGGCGAGAGTGGCTGATCGAGCAGCGGGCGATGACCGACGGGCCGGAGCCCTGAGCCCCGCCATAAAAGCACAAGGCCAGCGCAAGCTGGCCTTGTTCATTGGGCGACACCTGCGTCTCTACGACAACCTGTGAGCCCAGCGCGTCTGGTGTAGGAGCGGGCCATGCCCGCGATCGCGCGCACGGCGCGCTCCGGCACCAGACGGGCGTCGGGTCCGCCAAGGGAATCCATTCGCGATGCTTCAGCATCGCTGAAAACGAAAAAGGCCCGCATCAGCGGGCCTTTTTCATTGGACTTGCAATCAACGGCTGCTGCGCAGCGCGTCACGCGGCACGTACTTGCCGATCTCGTATTTGCCGATGGCGGCACGGTGCACCTCGTCCGGGCCGTCGGCCAGGCGCAGGGTGCGCTGCATGGCGTACCAGTAGGCCAGGGGGAAGTCGTTGGAGACACCGGCGCCGCCGTGCATCTGGATGGCGCGGTCGATCACCTGCAGGGCGACGTTGGGCGCGACGACCTTGATCTGGGCAATCTCGCTCTGGGCAAACTTGTTGCCGGCCTTGTCCATCATGTATGCGGCATTGAGGGTCAGCAGGCGGGCCTGGTTGATCTCGATGCGCGAGTTGGCGATGTGGTCGATGTTGCCGCCCAGGCGCGCCAGCGGCTTGCCGAAGGCGGTGCGGCTGACGGAGCGCTTGCACATCAGTTCCAGTGCGCGCTCGGCCATGCCGATGGAGCGCATGCAGTGGTGGATGCGGCCAGGGCCGAGGCGACCCTGGGCGATCTCGAAACCACGGCCTTCGCCGAGCAGGACGTTCTCGTAGGGCACGCGGACGTTCTCGAAAAGGACTTCAGCGTGGCCGTGCGGGGCATCGTCGTAGCCGAACACCGGCAACGGACGGAGGATCTTCACGCCGGGGGCGTCGGTGGGCACCAGGATCATCGAGTGCTGCTGGTGGCGCGGCGCGTCCGGGTTGGTCAGGCCCATGAAGATCATGATCTTGCAGCGCGGGTCGCAGGCGCCGGAGGTCCACCATTTGCGGCCGTTGATGACCCACTCGTCACCATCGCGTACGGCGTTGGCTTCCATGTTGGTGGCATCGGACGAGGCCACGCCCGGCTCGGTCATGGCGAAGGCGGAGCGGATCTCGCCGCGCAGCAGCGGCTCCAGCCAGGTGCGCTTGTGCTCTTCGCTGCCATAGCGCACCAGCACTTCCATGTTGCCGGTGTCAGGAGCTGCGCAGTTGAAGGGTTCGGAGCCGATCAGCGAGCGGCCCATGATCTCGGCCAGCGGTGCGTATTCCATGTTGGTCAGGCCGGCGCCCAGTTCGGAATCGGGCAGGAACAGGTTCCACAGGCCTTCGGCCTTGGCCTTGACCTTGAGGTCTTCCATGATCTGCGTGGGCTGCCAGCGGTCACCCTGGGCCACTTGCTCCTCGAAGACCTTCTCGGCGGGATAGACGTTGGCTTCCATGAACGCGGTGAGGCGCTCACGCAGGTCCTGAACCTTGGCGGAATAAGCGAAATCCATGGGGGCTAACCTTCTGGCGGCGGTTGTTTGTGTGGAGTGATGCTAGAACAGCGGGAAGGATTTACCCAGCCTATTATCCGAATCGATGAACATTCATAACCCATATGGACCTGGGCTCAGGTTCGGGTATGATCGGGCCAAAACAATGACAAGCGGGAGCCCTGGAATGAACCTCAGCAAGGTCGATCTGAACCTGTTCATCGTCTTCGACGCGATCTATACCGAAGCCAATCTGACCCGCGCCGGACAGATAGTCGGCATCACCCAGCCCGCCGTCTCCAACGCCCTCGCCCGCCTGCGCGAGACCTTCAACGACCCGCTGTTCGTGCGCACCGCGCAGGGCATGGTGCCCACCCCCATGGCGCAGAACATCATCGGCCCGGTGCGCAACGCGCTGCAGCTGCTGCGCGTGTCGGTGCAGGAAAGCCGTACCTTCACCCCGACCCAGGCGAACAAGACCTACCGCATCAGCATGACCGACCTCACCGAGGCCATCGTCCTGCCACCGCTGTTCCAGCGCCTGCGCCGCCAGGCGCCGAACGTGCACATCGAGAGCTTCCTCTCCAAGCGCCGCGAAACCACCAAGGAGCTGGCCGCCGGCCGCCTGGACTTCGCCGTGGACGCGCCGCTGAACACCGACCCGCAGGTGCGCCACGTCAAGCTGATGGAAGACCGCTACGTCTGCGCCATGCGCCAGGGCCATGCGCTGGCCAAGGACAAGGTGACGCTGGAGGAGTACCTGTCGGTGGCTCACATCCAGATTTCCAGCCGTCGCAGCGGCCTGGGCTACGTCGACCTGTCGCTGGGCAAGATGGGCCTGCAGCGCAAGATCGCCCTGCGCTCGCAGCACTACCTGATGGCCTCCACCGTGGTGCAACAGACCGACATGGTGGTCACCGTGCCCGAGCGCTTCGCCCGCCACCATGGCCTGCACTTCGTCGACCTGCCGGTGAATGACGTGCCCAAGCTGGAAACCCACCTGTACTGGCACGAGAGCACCGACCAGGACCCAGCCAACCGCTGGATGCGCGAGCAGATCATCGAGTTGTGCCAGCAAGTGACGGCACGCGAAGCGCGCGAGGCGGCGGAGCGGGCCTGATTTCCGGGGCGATGCCTGTCGATGGGTATCGCTTCGCTCCACGCCATCGTCCGCTTTTCCCCGGACGCCATAGGCCACGGTCAACCTTGTAGGAGCGCGCCATG
>NZ_JYOA01000001.1:596690-661279 GCF_000955805.1 Pseudomonas sp. 21
CCCGCTCCTACAGGGTGAGCTCGGTACCACCAGCGCGTCTCCGTCCAGAGCGTAAGCCACCCGCAGACCCCGCCCTGCCGAAGTGCCTGTCCAACGCGCAGGCCGGGGTCTGCCGGCGAACCCTTCAGAGACTCCGCGCGATCACCAGCCGCTGCACGTCGCTGGTGCCCTCATAGATCTGGCACACGCGCACGTCGCGGTAGATGCGTTCAACCGGGTAGTCCTGCAGATAGCCGTAACCACCGAGCGTCTGGATCGCGGCGGAGCACACGCGCTCGGCCATTTCCGAGGCGAACAGCTTGGCCATGGAAGCTTCTGTCAGGCAGGGCAAGCCGGCTTCGCGCAGGCTGGCGGCGTGATGAACCATCTGTCGCGCCACGGCGATCTCGGTGGCCATGTCGCTCAGGCGGAAAGCCACCGCCTGGTGCTGGATGATCGGCTTGCCGAAGGTCTCGCGCTCGTGGGCGTAGTCACGGGCGTATTCGAACGCGGCGCGGGCCATGCCCACCGCCTGCGAGGCAATTCCGATGCGCCCGCCCTCCAGGTTCGCCAGGGCGATGGCATAGCCCTGCCCCTCCTCGCCCAGCCGGTAGCTGGCGGGGATGCGCACGTCGTCGAAGGCGATCTGGCACGTATCGGAGGCATGCTGGCCGAGCTTGTCCTCGACTCGCACCACGCGGTAGCCGGGCGTGTCGGTCGGCACGATGAAGGCGCTGATGCCTTTCTTGCCCGCCGCCGCATCGGTCACTGCGAAGACGATCACCACGCCGGCATGGCTGCCGGAGGTAATGAACTGCTTGCTGCCGTTCAGCACGTAATGCTCGCCATCACGGCGCGCGCGAGTCTTGAGGAAGCTGGCGTCGGAGCCGGCCTGCGGCTCGGTCAGCGCAAAGGCGCCGATCATTTCGCCACGGGCAAGGGGCACCAGGAACTGGCGCTTCTGCTCGTCGTTGCCGAACTTGGCGATGGGCATGCAGCCCACCGAGTTGTGCACGCTCATGATGGTCGAGCAGGCGCCGTCGCCGGCGGCGATCTCTTCCAGCGCCATGGCGTAGGCCAGATGGCCGGTCTGCGCGCCACCCCACTCCTCCGCCACCAACATGCCGAGGAAGCCGAGGTCGGCCATTTCCTTGATGGCTTCGGCGGGGAAACGGTGCTCGCGGTCCCAGTCGGCGGCGAAGGGTTTCAGCCGCTCCTGGGCGAACTGGCGGGCAACGTCGCGGATCTGGATGTCTTCTTCGCTGGGAATCATTTCTCGCTCCTTAGACCAGTCGCTCGACCGCGATGGCCGTGGCTTCGCCGCCACCGATGCACACCGAGGCCACGCCGCGCTTGAGGTCGTACTGCTTGAGCGCCGACAGCAGGGTCACGATCACCCGCGCGCCAGAGGCGCCGATGGGGTGACCAAGGGCGCAGGCGCCGCCGTGGACGTTGAGCTTGTCGTGGGGGATATCCAGGTCGCGCATGGCCGCCATGGCGACCACGGCGAAGGCTTCGTTGACCTCGAACAGGTCGACGTCGCCCAGCGCCCAGCCGGTGCGCTGCATCAGGCAATTCACCGCGCCCACCGGGGCAGTCGGGAACAGGTTCGGCGCATCGGCGTAGGACGAATGGCCACGGATCGCCGCCAGGGGCGTCAGGCCGCGCTTTTCAGCTTCGGACAGGCGCATCAGCACCAGCGCGGCGGCGCCGTCGGAGATGGAGCTGGCGTTGGCCGCGGTCACGGTGCCGCCGTCACGGAACGCCGGTTTCAGGGTGGGAATCTTGTCCAGCCTGGCCTTCGGCGGCTGCTCGTCCTCGCTGATGGCGCGCAGTTCCTTGCCGGCCTTCACGGTGAGCGCGACGATCTCGTCCTTGAAGCGGCCTTCACTCATGGCCTTCTGCGCCCGGGTCAGCGAGGTGATCGCGTAGTCATCCTGCTGCTCGCGGGTGAAACCGTACTTCTCGGCGCAATCCTCGGCGAAGGTGCCCATCAGGCGCCCCTTGTCGTAGGCATCCTCGAGGCCGTCGAGGAACATGTGGTCCAGGACCTTGCCATGGCCCATGCGGTAGCCGCTGCGGGCGCGCTCCAGCAGGTACGGCGCGTTGGACATGCTCTCCATGCCGCCGGCCAATGCCACGCGCGCGCTGCCGGCAAGGATGGCGTCGTGGGCCATCATCGCGGCCTTCATGCCCGAGCCGCACATCTTGTTCACCGTGGAGCACGGCGTGCCGCGCGCCAGGCCCGCGCCCAGCACTGCCTGGCGCGCCGGTGCCTGGCCCTGCCCGGCGGCGAGCACGCAGCCGAGCACCGCTTCGTCCACCTCTTCGGCGCCCAGGCGGGCACGTTCGACAGCGGCGCGGATCGCAGCCGCACCGAGAGTAGCGGCGGTGACGTCCTTGAAGTCGCCGAGGAAGCCGCCCATGGGCGTACGGGTGGCGCTGACGATAACGATGGGATCGTTCATGAGCTGTCTCCTCTTACTTCGCGGCCATGCGGATGGCGCCGTCGAGGCGGATCACTTCGCCGTTGAGCATTGTGTTCTCGATGATGTGGCGGGCCAGCGCGGCGTATTCGTCCGGGCGACCGAGGCGCGGCGGGAACGGCACGCTGGCGCCGAGGGAGTCGCGCACTTCCTGGGGCATGGCGGCCATCATCGGCGTCTCGAAGATGCCGGGGGCGATGGTCATCACGCGGATGCCCGAGCGCGCCAGCTCGCGGGCGATCGGCAGGGTCATGCCGACCACGGCGCTCTTGGACGCGGAGTACGCGGCCTGGCCGATCTGCCCGTCGAAGGCGGCGACCGAGGCGGTGTTGATGATGATGCCGCGCTCGCCGCCGGCGTCCGGCTCATTCCGGGCCATGGCGTCGGCGGCCAGGCGCAGCATGTTGAAGGTGCCGATCAGGTTGATACTGATGGTGCGGGTGAAGCTCTCCAGTCCGTGCACGCCATTGCGGCCGATGACCTTTTCCGCCGGGGCCACGCCCGCGCAGTTGGCCAGGCCGTGCAGCGCACCGAAGGCGTCCAGCGCAAGTTGCACGGCGGCCTTGCCGTCAGCCTCGCTGCACACGTCAGTGCGGATGAAGCGCGCGTTCGCCTCGCCCAGTTCGGCGGCCTGGGCCGCGCCGGCTTCGGCGTTGATGTCGGCCAGCACTACCTTGGCGCCTGCGGACACCAGCAGTTTCGCCGTGGCGGCGCCGAGGCCGGAGCCGCCGCCGGTGATGAGGAATACCTTGTTCTGGATCTGCATGAAGTCTCTCCGCTGTACTTAGTGAGCGGCCGCTTTCTCGGCCGCTTCGCGTTGCTTGGCGATCTCCTGGTTGCGCAGGAGGAAGCGCTGGATCTTGCCGCTGGGGGTCTTGGGCAGTTCGTCGACGAACTCCACTTCCCGCGGGTAGCTGTGCGCCGACAGTCGCTTGCGCACGTACTGTTGTAGTTCCTCGGCCAGCTCCGCGCCCGGCCGGTAGGACGAACAGAGCACCACGAATGCCTTCACCAGTTCGGTGCGCTCCGGGTCCGGCTTGCCGATCACCGCCGCCTCGATCACCGCCGGGTGCTCGATCAGCGCGCTCTCGACGTCGAACGGGCCGACGCGGTAGCCGGAGGTGGTGATCAGGTCGTCCGCGCGGCCGACGAAGCTGATGCTGCCGTCGGCGTTCAACTCCACGGTGTCGCCGCTGAGGTAGTAGTCGCCGACGAAGGATTTGGTCTGCATGCCCTGGTAGCCGGCGAACCACATCATCGGCGAACGCTTGCGGTCCATGGCCAGCACACCGGGCTGGCCGGCGGGCAGTTCGTTGCCCTGCTCGTCCAACACCACCACGCGATGGCCGGGGATGGAGAAGCCGGCGGCGCCCAGGTGCACCGGGTGCTGCAACTCGTGGTGGTTGGCCAGCACCATGCCCAGTTCGGTCTGCCCGTAGTGGTCATGGATGGTCACGCCCAGCTCGCTGGCGAACCAGCGGATCACTTCCGGCGTCAGTGGCTCACCGGCACTGCTCACCGCGCGCAGCCGCCCCCTGAGCGGCCTGGACACTGCCTCGCCAGCGGCGATCAGCAGGCGGTAGGCGGTAGGCGAGCCGGCCAGGTTGGTGATGCCGTACTTGCGCACGATGCGGCAGGTGCTCTCCACCGTGAACGCGCCTTCGTAGAAGGTGATCGGGTGCCCCATGGCCAGCGGCCCGGTAACGCCGTAGTAAAGGCCGTAGGCCCAGCCCGGATCGGCGAGGTTCCAGAACGAATCCTCCTCGTTCAGGCCCACCGCATCGCGCATGTAGCCGACGAAGGCGACGATGGCCTTCAGCGGCACGGCCAGCGGCTTGGCCAAGCCGGTGGTGCCGGAAGTGAACATCAGCAGGAAGGTGTCTTCGCCGCTGCGCAGGACCGGTTCGAAGTCCGGCGAGTGGCGTTCCAGTTCGGCCCAGAAGCTGTAGTCGCCATGGCGGATGCCCTGCCCCTTCGGCCCGCCGACGGTCACCTGCGTGGGCGCGTCGGGTACTTCGTCCAGCTTGCTGCGATTGGCGCCGTCGGTGACGACCACCTTGCTGCCGGCCAGCTTCACGCGATGCTCGATGGCTTTCGGCCCGAAGGCGGTGAACAGCGGCTGGTAGACCGCTCCCAGGCGCCAGGTGCCGAGTACGGTGATCAGCAGTTCCGGGGTACGCGGCAGCATGCCGGACACCACGTCGCCAGGGCGCACACCAAGGCTGTGCAGGAAGCTGGCAAAGCGGCCGGAGAGTTCTTTCAGCTGGGTGAAGGTGTAGGAGGCGCTGTCGCCGTCCTTGCCCTCCCAGAACAGCGCGATACGGCCGGGGATGGCGTGGCGGTCGCAGCATTCGACACAGGCGTTGAGGGCGTCGAGGTTGCCGGCCAGGGTGGCATCGGCGGTGGCGCGGTAATCGAATTCGGCCGTGGCGGCGGTATGGGAACGCATCACTGGTGACTCCCGGTTTGTTCTTGTTGGAGTCCCCTGATGTTCCCGCCGCACCGGCGCGCGGGCAATGTCGAAAGCCGCCAATCTGGATGAGCGGATTGGACAGCTTGGGCGGTGCGCTGACGATTGGTTTGCGTAGGAGCGGACTACATCCGCGATCGGCACCGAGTCATGCGGTTCGCGAGCAAGCTCGCTCCTACAGGGTCTGCAGCGTGCGCTTTTTGTAGGAGCGAGCTTGCTCGCGAACCCGCCGCGGCGCCGAACTCATCGGCTGATCGCGGAGGACGTTCACTACGGCGGGAAGTTTCCGAACTCGGATCAACCCTAACCCTCTCCCTCAGGTGCGGGGCGCGCAGCCAGGGCTGGGGTGAGGGGAAAGTCCGAGCTCCGGAGGTCAGGATCAAACGCGGAACTGATCCATCAACCCCTGCTGATGGTTCGCCAGCTTGTTCAGCGACTGGCTGACCTGCGCCGACTCCTGCGCCTGGCTCGACAGCGATTCGGTCACGTCACGGATGCCGGCGACGTTGCGGTTGATCTCCTCGGCCACCGCACTCTGTTCCTCGGCGGCGCTGGCGATCTGCAGATTCATGTCGGTGATCACGCCCACCGCATCGCCGATGCGCTTCAGCGCAGCCACGGCCTGTTCGACCTGACTCACGCTGTCCTGCGCCTGGCGATGGCTGTTGCTCATCGCGCCGACCACGTCGCGGGTGCCGTTCTGCAGGCCTTCGATGACCTGGCGGATTTCCTCCACCGAATCCTGGGTGCGCTTGGCGAGGTTGCGCACCTCGTCGGCAACCACCGCGAAGCCGCGCCCGGCTTCACCGGCGCGGGCCGCTTCGATGGCCGCGTTGAGCGCCAGCAGGTTGGTCTGCTCGGCGATGCCGCGGATCACTTCCAGCACCGAACCGATCTGCTCGCTGCTCGCCGCCAAGCCTTCCACCTGGCTCATGGCGCTGCTCATATCGCTGGCCAGTTCGTCGATCAGGCGGGTGGTGTTGTCGATGACGCTCAAGCCGTCGCGGGTCGCCCCGTCGGCACCACGGGCGGCATCGGCGGCCATGGCGGCGCTGTTGGCGACGTCATGGGCGGTGGCGCTCATCTCCTGGGAGGCGGTGGCCACCTGGTCGACTTCGCGGAACTGCTGCTGCATGCCGGCACTGGTCTGGCTGGCGATTTCCGAGGACTGGTCGGCGGTGGCGCGAGCGTCGTGCACCGAGGATTTCACGTCGCGGATGATCGGCTGCAGCTTGTCGAGGAAGCGGTTGAACCAGCCGGCCAGCTCGCCCAGTTCGTCCTTGCCGGCGTAGTCCAGGCGCTTGGTCAGGTCGCCCTCGCCGCTGGCGATGTTGCGTAGCATGGCGGCGACGCCGAGGATCGGCCGGGTCACGCCGCGGGCGGTGAGCCAGACCAGCAGCAGGCCGACGATGGCGGCGATCAGGCCGAAGATCGTCTGCCACAGCGCGCCGCTGGAGTTGCGCTCATCCAGCTGCTTCTGCAGCTCCAATGCGGGAGCCAGCAGCACGTCCTGCGGTACGTCGAGCACCACGGCCCAGGGCTTGGTGGCGTCCGGGATCGGCAGCAGCGGTTCCAGCACGCGCAGTTGGCCATCCTTCTCCAGCACCTGCGGGCGACCGTTGGCCTGCAGCGACAGCAGTTCGGCGGCCTGGCCGGGGATGGCCTTCTCCAGCGGCTGGCCGAGCAGCGCTTCGTCGCTGCTGTAGCCGGCGAGCAGCCCCGCCGGGCTGACGATGCTGACGCTGCCGGCGCCGTCGTAGAGCTCGCGGTCGCCATCGGCGGCCAACTGTTGCAGGCGGCTGAGGCTGATATCGATGCCGATCACGGCGATGACCTTGCCCTGGTCCATCAGCGGGAAGGTCACGGTGGTCATCAGCACCTTGGTGCCCGAGGCGCTGTCGAAATAGGGGTTGAGCACGCAGGCCTTGCGGGTCTGCAGCGGGCACAGCTGCCAGGTGTTGAACGGGCTGCCGTCGAGCATGGCCGTGGTGTCGGCGATCATGTCCTCGGTCACCGCCAGGCCGGTCATCTCGCCCGAGGCCTTCTGCGCCCAATAGGCGCCGAAGCGGCCCTTCTCGTTGCTGCCGGCGTCGGGCTGGTCATGGAAGGCGGCGTCCTGGCCGTCCAGCGCATCGGGCTCGAAGACCACGTAGAGGCTGAGCAGGTTGGGATTGCTCTTCAGGCCATCGCGCACCAGTTGGTTCAGGTCCTTGCGTACCGCCGCGGTGTCCGCACCGTGCTTGGTCGACTGCTCGCGCAGCTGGCTGACCTGGCGGGAGAACTGGTTGCCGAAGTGGTACACGTCGGTGAAGAAGCGCTGGATGATCTCCGCCTGCTGCTCGCTGCGCGCCTGCATCCGCGACTTGGCGGCGTCCTTGAGCATGTCCGCGTTGGCCGCCTTGATCAGTTGCGCATCATGGTTCATCCGGAACAGCGAGAGGCCGACCAGCAGGCAGACGATGCAGAGCAGGCAGAGGCCGGTCAGCAGCGTGATCTTCCACTGGATCGAGAGGCGGGACAGGGGCATGGTTGGCGTCCTTGAGCAACAAGCAATTCTTTGAGGTTTTATCGGCCTGTAAAGCGGCTACTTGAGCCGGGCCCTTAAATTTCAGGGCTCCTGGCGGATCAGCGCGCGGTATTGCCCGGGCGTCGATCCGGTCCATTTGCGGAAGGCCTTGTAGAAGGCGCTGGTGTCGGCAAAACCCAGTTCCTCGGCGAGATCGGCGAAGTTGCCGTCGCCGCTGTCCAGCCGTGCGATGGCGAGGTCGCGGCGCAGCTGGTCCTTGAGCGCCTGGTAGGACTGCCCTTCGGCGGCGAGCTTGCGGCGCAGGGTCGAAGGCGCCATGTAGAAGTGGCTGGCGAGTGCGTCGAGGTCCGGCCAGCGCTCGAACTTCAGGCTGCGCAGGTAGGCCTTGGTGCGTGCGGCGAGGCTCTGCGGGTCGCGGTAACGCACCAGGATGTTGGCCGGCGCGCCATTGAGGAAACGCCGCAGCTCGCGCTCGTCACGGCGCACGGGGAGATCGAGCGCCTCGGCGTTGAACAACAGGCGCGACTGGCGGCGGGCGAAGTTGAGGTTCTCGGTGAACATCACCCGGTAGTCGGCGATGAAGTCCGGCTGCGGGCAGCGCAGTTCGATGGCCAGAATCGGAATCCTTCGCCCCACCAGCCAGCAGGCCAGGCCGTGCAGCATCAGCCACAGGGTGAAGTAGCAGAAGGCGCGCGGCGCGGTGTGTTCAGGCTCGTCGAGGGTGATCGAGGCAACGCCGTCCTGGCGTACCAGCCGCGGTGTGAAGTCGTCGAACACCAGGCCCATGAAGCGCAGCGCGGCGCTCAGCGCGGCTTCCAGGGTCGGCTCACGAACCGCGGCGGCGGTCATGAAGTTGAAGCTGCCGGACTTCATGCGCCGGGCGTTCATGCCGAAGAACTCGTCGTCCATCTCCCTGGCCAGGCGCAGCCACAACCGCGCGTAGGCCTGGCTGGAAACCCGCGCGTAGGGCTTGCCGAACAGCTCCGGGGCGATACCGGCGGCAGCCAACAACGGCCCGTCGTCGCGGCCGGCGCGACGAAACTCGGCCAGCGCTTCGCTGACCAGGCGGATGGAGATGGTGCCCTTCTCTACGCCCATGGCGCCCTGATGTCAGGAACGTGCGCCCGGACGCAGGAAGGTGTCGAACGGTCAGCCACGCTTGGCGCGCACCTCTTCGATGCTGATTTCGCGCATGCGGAACTTCTGGATCTTGCCGGTCACCGTCATCGGGAACTCGTCGCAGAAGCGGAAGTGGCGCGGCACCTTGAAGTGGGCGATGGCGTTCTTGCAGAAGGCGCGCAGCTCGTCTTCCTCGACGCTGTGACCGGGGTGGAACTTGACCCAGGCCACCAGCTCCTCGCCGTACTTCTCGTCGGGAATGCCGATCACCTGCGCGTCGGCCACGGCGTGGTGGGTGTAGAGGAATTCCTCGATCTCGCGCGGATAGATGTTCTCGCCGCCACGGATGATCATGTCCTTGCTGCGCCCGACGATGCGCACGTTGCCCGCCTCGTCCATCTCGGCGAGGTCGCCGGTGAGCATCCAGCGCGCCGGGCTGATGGCCTCGGAGGTCGCCTGCGGGTTGTTCCAGTAGCCGAGCATCACGCTGTAGCCACGGGTGCAGAGTTCGCCGATGGTGCCGCGCGGGACGATGCGGCCGTCGGCGTCGATGATCTTGCTTTCCAGGTGCGGCTGGGTGCGGCCAACGGTGGTGACGCGGGTTTCCAGGTCGTCTTCCGGGCCGGTCTGCAGTGACACCGGGCTGGTCTCGGTCATGCCGTAGGCGATCTGCACCTCGGCCATGTGCATCTCGTCGATGACCCGACGCATCACCTCGATCGGGCAGGTGGCGCCGGCCATGATGCCGGTGCGCAGGCTGGAGAGGTCGAATTCGCGGCGGGTCGGGTGATCGAGTTCGGCAATGAACATGGTCGGCACGCCGTACAGCGCGGTGGCCTTCTCCTCCGCCACCGCGGCCAGGGTTGCCTCGGGCTCGAAGCTGGGCGCGGGATAGATCATGGTGGAGCCGTGGGTCAGGCAGCCGAGGTTGCCCATCACCATGCCGAAGCAGTGGTACAGCGGCACCGGGATCACCAGGCGGTCGTGCTCGGTGAGGCCGAGGCTGTCGCCGACCATCAGGCCGTTGTTGAGGATGTTGTAGTGGCTGAGCGTGGCGCCCTTGGGGAAGCCGGTGGTGCCGGAGGTGTACTGGATGTTGATCGGCTCGTCGAACTGCAGCAGCGCCTGGCGCTCGGCCAGTTCGGCGGCGGACGTGCCACGGCCCAGCGGCTCCAGCTGGCTCCAGCGCAGGAAGCCGGCGGGTGCGGTATCGGACAGGCTGATCACCCCGCGCAGCTCCGGCAGGCGGTCGCTGGACAGCTCGCCCGGCCGCCCCTGCCCCAGTTCGGGCAGCAGGTCGGCGAGCATGCCGTGGTAATCGGAAGTCTTGAACGCATCGGCGCACACCAGCCAGCGGCAGCCGGACTGCTTGAGCGCGTACTCGAGTTCGTTCACCCGGTAGGCCGGGTTGATGTTGACCAGCACGGCGCCGACCTTGGCGCTGGCGAACTGGGTGACGCACCACTGCGCGCAGTTGGGCGCCCAGATGCCCATGCGGTCGCCGGGACGCAGGCCGAGGGCGAGGAAAGCGCGGGCGATGCCATTGACCACCTCGGCCAGCTCGGCCCAGGTGTAGCGCAGGTTCTGGTGACGCACGACCAGAGCCTCGCGGGCCGCGAAACGCTCTACCGTGGCGTCGAAGGCCGCGCCGACGGTCATGGCCAGCAGGGGTTTGTCCTGGGGGCCGCGGGTGTAACTCAGGTGGTTCATGGCTTTCCCTTGTTGTGCTTGTTCTGGGATCAACGCTGAACGATCGGCTCTGGCAGCAGTGCCAAAGCACCGAGAGCCAACCTACCCCGCCGGCCTGACTGACCGGTCGCGGGCGACGGAGCATGTTTACGTTAACGTAAAGGTAAACGCAACCCCGACCATCGGCAGAGCGATATCGGCGGGCGCCTCCGCATCATTCAGGATAGCCACTCACAAAGCGTGCCATTCGGCCTGAAAGCCATAGCTGGCGCGGCCTTGAGAAGTGTTTCGGAGGTTGGCCACGCCGCCGCCGCGGTTGCATTTCGCAACAGCTCGGGCAGGCGGCCGCGCCGCGACTGCCTGCGCCAGTCGTGGCCTTGCCTGGACGCCGTGGATACGTCTCAGGCTGTCGCAAACTGAGACGCCCCGCGCCACGTGCGCTAGCGCAGGCCTTGCAGTAGAATTCGACGAAAATGCCTACATGGATGTAGACAAATTCCCACTCAACGCTTGCGAATCACATCCATGACTACTCGTCGTTCGATACTGAGCCTGCTGTTTGCCTGCGCCGCTGTTGTCTGTACATCGAACTCCTTCGCTGCCACGCCCAAGGCGGCCTCCCCCAAAGAACTCGTGCTCGCCTCCGGCAGCGCGCTGGTGGTCGACCTGGAGAACGGCAAGACCCTCTACTCCAGCAATCCCAACCTGGTGGTGCCCATCGCCTCGGTGACCAAGCTGATGACCGCGATGGTCACCCTGGACGCCAAGCTGCCGATGAACGAGCTGATCCCCGTGGACATCTCCGAGACCGCCGAGATGAAAGGCGTGTTCTCCCGCGTCCACCTGGGCAGCATGATCAGCCGCCAGAACATGCTGCTGCTGGCGCTGATGTCCTCGGAAAACCGCGCCGCCGCCAGCCTCGCCCACAATTATCCGGGCGGTTCGAAGGCCTTCGTCGCGGCGATGAACGCCAAGGCGAAATCCCTCGGCATGACCAGCACCCATTACGTCGAACCCACCGGCCTGTCGATCCACAACGTCTCCGACGCCAACGACCTGATCCGCCTGGCCAAGGCCGCCTACACCTACCCGCAGATCCGCCAGTTGAGCACCACGGCGACCAGCGACGCGCGCTTCAGCAAGCCCAGCTACTCGCTGAGCTTCTTCAATACCAACCCGCTGGTGCGCAACGGCAAGTGGGACATCCGCCTGACCAAGACCGGCTTCACCAACGACGCCGGCCACTGCCTGGTGATGGTCACCATGATGAACGGCCGCCCGGTCGCCCTGGCCCTGCTCGATGCCTTCGGCAAGCGCACCCACGTGGCCGACGCCGGCCGCATCCGCCGCTGGGTGGAAACCGGCGTCGCTTCGCCGGTGCCTGCCGTCGCCTTGCAATACAAGGCACAGCGCAGCCAGGCCCGCGCCGCCAGCATGACCGCCACCGCCGAGTAAGCTCCCGCGCTGGCGGAGTCCGCTCCGCCAGCGCCCTCTCCTTCCCCCGTTTTCCCTGTCGCTTCAGCCCTGCTGGATGGCGCTTCCGTCACTTATATGCTGGTCGTCATTCAATGCTAGTATGATGACCGTAATATTTAATCGAAGTGCTGGAGCCCGCGATGACCGAACTGACACTGACCCGTGAACAGAAGATTGCCGCCTGGGAAGCGGCGGCCGCGCAAATGCGCCAGCGCCTGGCCGAGCCGGGCGTGATCGCCCTGCAGGAACTGCGCGGCAAGACGCCCCAGGAATTCTTCGACGGCATCGGAGCAGGCGAATTGCCCGCCCCGCCGATCAACGCGCTGATCGGCTTCGTCCCGCTGGAATGGAGCCAGGGCCGCTTCGTCTTCCAGGGCACCCCGGACATGCGCCACTACAACCCGCTGGGCACTGTGCACGGCGGCTACGCGGCCACGCTGCTGGACTCGGCCATGGGCTGCGCGGTGCACACCATGCTCGAACCGGGCCTGGGCTACACCACGACCGACCTGCGCATCAGCTACATCCGCGCACTGACCCGCGACACCGGACCGATCCGCGCCGAGGGCACCATCGTGCATGTCGGCCGCTCCACCGCCCTGGCCGAAGGCCGTCTCTACGACGTGGACGGCAAGCTCTACGCCACCGGTTCCACCACCTGCCTGATCCTCGGGCGCTGACAGCTGTTCAGGAGACCGACCATGACTTCCGTAGTGATCGCGGGTTATGCCCGCTCGCCGTTCCACTTCGCTAAAAAGGGCGCGCTGATCGACGTACGCCCGGACGACCTTGCCGCGCAGACCGTCAAGGGTCTGGTCGCACGCAGTGGCCTGGACGCCCGGCTGATCGAGGACCTGATCATGGGCTGCGCCTATCCCGAGGCCGAACAGGGCATGAACCTCGCGCGCATCACCGGCTTCCTCGCCGGGCTGCCGGAAACGGTGGCCGGCGCCACGGTGAACCGTTTCTGCGGCTCGTCCATGACCTCCATCCACTTCGCCGCCGGGCAGATCCAGCTCGGCGCCGGCGATGCGTTCATCTGCGCTGGCGTGGAGTCCATGACCCGCGTGCCCATGGGCGGCTTCAACCTCTCGCCCAATCCACGCCTGCTGGCGGAGTTCCCGCAGGCCTACATGCCCATGGGGCAGACAGCGGAAATCGTCGCCGAGCGCTTCGGCATTTCCCGCGTCGACCAGGAAGCCATGGCGGTGGACTCCCATGCCAAGGCGGCCCGTGCCCGTGAACAAGGGCTGCTGGCGGCGGAAATCGTGCCCATCGACACGCCAAACGGAGTGGTCAACGAGGATGGCTGCATCCGCCCCGGCACCAACCTGGAGGCGCTGGCGCAGCTCAAGCCGGCGTTCGGCGGCAGCGTCACCGCCGGTACCGCCTCGCCCCTCACCGATGGCGCAGCGGCCGTGCTGGTGTGCAGCGAAGACTTCGCCCGTGCCCACGGGCTGGACATCCTGGCGCGGGTGAAAGCCGTCGCCGTGGTTGGCTGCCCGCCGGAGATCATGGGCATGGGCCCGCTCTACGCCACCCGCAAGCTGCTCGACCGCGCAGGCCTGCGCATGGCCGACATCGACCTGGTGGAAATCAACGAAGCCTTCTCCAGCCAGGCTCTGGCCTGCCTGCGCGGGCTGGAACTGGATATCGACCGGGTCAACCTGCACGGCGGCGCCCTGGCCATCGGCCACCCGCTGGGCGCCACCGGCGCGCGCATCACCGGCAAGGCGGCGGCGCTGCTGAAGGAAACCGGCGGACGTTATGCCATCGCGACCCAGTGCATCGGCGGCGGACAAGGCGTGGCGACGTTGCTGGAAGCTGTTCGCTGAGCTGAGAACCCGCTCCTGCAAGGAGAGATTGAGCGGTGCGAAAACATCGCGGACCGAGTCCGCTCCTACGCATATTCGAGGACCTGTGTGGGAGCGGACTCCGTCCGCGATTGCCTTCAGCGCCTGCCCTATCTGCCCTGAATCACCTCCCCTCGCCCACCCTGCGTTAGAATGTCACCCAGCATTCCATGCACCGCAGGAGACACCCGGTCATGCGTTACTCCGAAGACCACAAGGCCCAGACCCGCGAACGCATCATCAACGAAGCGGCGCAGCGCTTCCGCAGCGAAGGCGTCGACGCCACCGGCCTGCAGACGCTGATGAAGGCGCTGGGCCTGACCCACGGCGGTTTCTACGCGCACTTCAAGTCCAAGGACGAACTGGTGGAGATCGCCCTGCAGCAGGCCGCCGAGCAACTGCGCCCGGTGGTGGACCAGCAGTTCGCCAAGGACGACCCGCTGCCCGGCTTCATCGAACAGTACCTGTCCACCGGCCACCGCAACGCGCCGGGCAAGGGCTGCCCGCTGCCGACCATCTCGGCGGAGCTGGGTGCTCGCGGCCATGCCAGTGCCACGACGGATGCCATCGTCCAGGCGCGCATCGACGCCATCGAGCAGGCGCTGCCCAGCGAGCATGCCGAGGACGAAAGCGTCGCCCTGCTCGCCACGCTGATCGGCGCGCTGGTGCTGTCGCGCAGCGTGGCGGACACGGAGTTGGCCGACCGCATCCTGGAGAGCACCCGGCGGCACCTCAAGCGGGAGATCGGCGCGGATACGGAGTGAGCCGGCAATTGCCGGAGTATCCGACAGCATGGGTATCGCTGCGCTCCCCCCATCCTGCGCAAGCGTCGGAAGCTCCCTGTAGGAGCGGGCCATGCCCGCGATCACGCGCAGGGCGCGGTCCTGCAAAAGCCGCGCATAAAAAAGCCCCGGCGCAAGGCCGGGGCAAGCTTTTCGCCACTCAGTTACTCGATCAAGCCACCGCCACGCCGTAACGCTGCGCCGGGGCGCTGCGCGAGAGATTCGGCGCCATCTTCAGGCGCGCGGCGGTGAAGGCTTCGAATTCGCCCGCATCCGGCAGCGCCGGCAGGGTCACCACTTCACCCTGGGCCAGGCCGGCCAGCGCGGCGTCGACCATGTGGTTCACGTCCATCAGCATTTCCGCCGGCAGTGCGGAGATATCGGTGCCGGCGCGGTCCCAGATTTCGGTGCGGGTGGCGCCCGGCAGCACGGCCTGGATGCGCAGGCCCAGCGGCGCCAGCTCCTGCTGCATGGACTGGGTCAGGTTGAGCACGAAGGCCTTGGTGGCGCTGTAGCTGCCGTTGAACAGTTCCGGCGCCAGTGCCAGCACCGAGGCCACGTTGATGATGGTGCCACGACCGCGACCGGCGAAGGCCTTGGCGGCGGCGCCGGCCAGGCGCGCGGTGGCGATGACGTTCAGTTCGATCATGCTTTCCAGGCGGTCCAGGTCGGTTTCCAGCAGGGTGCCGTTGATCGCCACGCCGGCGTTGTTCAGCAGCAGGCTGAGACTCGCATCCTCGGCCAGTCGGGCCTCGATGCGCGCGCGGTCTTCGCGGCGGGTCAGGTCGGCCTTCAGCACGTCCACCGAGACGCCGTATTCCTCGCCGAGGCGCGCAGCCAGGGCTTCCAGGCGCTGCTGGTCGCGGGCTACCAGCAGCAGGTCGTAGCCCTGTGCGGCGAGGCGCTGCGCATAGGTGGCGCCAATGCCGGAGGAAGCACCGGTGATCAGTGCACGGCCCAGTTGGGATTTGGCATTCATGGTTCTGTCTCCAGGGAGGCGGTTGCCCCGCATGCAAGGTAGGTAGGGCCGGTTGGCCGTCTGGAATGTCCGGCCCGCTTAAGATTATGGCCGTCATCTGACAGTTAATATTATGCTCATAATATTAACTGTCAAGGTCCATTCCCTGAGGGTGACCAGTGGTAACCGGAGTGGCGACAGAGCGCACCGCACGGGCCCTGGAAGCCATTGGGCAGTTTAGGTTGCCCATTCCAGAGCGCTCGCGAGAGGCTCGCTGCGTCTCCACACAAGAACAATCCCGGAGCGTCACCTGCACCCTGCTGCCTGTCTACGCACCGGAGCGATCCGGAGGAGGACACATGCGATTGCGCTGCTTTTTCCTGGGATGTGCTTGGGATGAAGGGAATCTGACCGAAGTCGGCCGCGTGCCGATGCTGTGCCAGCGCTGTGCGCGCTGTGGTGCGCAGCGGTACCTCAGTCCCGAGCCGGAAATCTGAAATCGGCCCAAAGAAAATGCCCGGAGCACTTTCGTGCTCCGGGCATTGGGTGTTGTCCGGCAACGCTCAGTTGGCAGGGCTCAGTTGGCCACGAACGCCTGGCTGGTGGTGATCGCCATGTCGCCGCCGGGCAGCTTGAGGTCGCCGATGCGCTCCAGGCTGTCGGCATCGAAGATCGCCACGTCGTTCAGGGTGCCGGTCAGGTACAGCTTGTTGCCGGCCTTGTTGGTCGACAGGCAGTAGTAGGAGTGGTCCAGGTTCGCCGCCTTGACCAGCTTCTGCTCCTTGATGTCGTACTTGGCCAGGCGGTTCAGCACGCCGTAGATGATGTTGCGGTCCTTGGCCGAGCGGATGCCGCTGAAGTACACCTCGGTGACCGGGCCGAAGTCGACGGTCTCGGTCTTGCCGGTGGCCAGGTCGATGTTGAAGAAGCCGTAGAGGAAGTCGGCCGTGGCCAGGTCCTGCTTGGCGTCCTTGAACTTCGCCGTGGTGTAGAGCAGCGAGAAGTCACGCGGGTAGGTCTGCTGGTTCCACACGTAGAGAACATCTGGCGGCGCGTAGTTGGGGCGCTTCCAGTTGCGGCTGGGGATGATCACGTCGAACTTGCCGGTCTTCACGTCCACCTTGTAGATGTCCGGGCCCGCCACGTAGAGGGTACCGTCGTCGCCGCTCTGCATGATGGTCAGCTGGCGCGGCGCCGGGAAGGTGCGCACCGGCTTGGCGTCCATGCCGTCCGCGACGGAATACACCTGAAGGCGCGGCTGCTGCACCTCGTAGTGCTCGGCGAGGATCAGCGTCGGGTTGGCGATGGCGTAGATCTCCTTGCCGTCATGGCTGACGGTCATGGAGAACATCGCCCGCGCATTCTCGCCCGGCCTCTGCGCGATGGTGGCGTGGAACACCGGTTTGCAGTCATCGAGCTGGATGCCGTAGATGTCCGCGTAGTGGTTGCTGAGGATGTAGACGGTCTTGCGGTCCGGCGACAGCTGGGTCATGCCCGGGCCGTAGGCGCCGGGGATGGTGCAGGTCTTGAACAGCTTGTCGGTCTGCATGTCGATGACGTGCAGGTTGTTCGGGTAGTTGGTGCTGATCAGGTATTCGTGGCCACTCTCCAGCGCCTTGCCGGTGTCGGCGCCGGTATCGGCGGCGACGGCTTGCAGCGCGCAGGCCAGCGAGAGGCCGCCGAGCGCGGCGGCGAATGCTTTTCTGGACATGCAGGTTTTCCTCTTGTTCTTCTGGTCCATGCTCTTGGGGCCGATATTCGTCAGTCCGGTCATTTGTCGTCCGGGAATACGGTGCCGAGGTTGCGCCAGTTCTCGGCCGAGGCCTGCGCATCCTTGTTCCAGTCGGGGTAGGTGCTCATCATGTCCGGCACCTGGGCCGGCCACCAGCAAGGGTCGGAGCAGCCGTAGAGGTCCGCTTCCATCGGCTGGCAGAGCGAGGACACGCCGCCGAACACGTCGACTTCCCAGCCCGGGTCGGTGGTGGCCGCGCAGCCGGCCACGGAGTTCATCGCCACCACGTCCTCGATGCGATCCTCGGCGGCGGCCTGTTCGAGCTTCTGTGCTTTGGTGTTGATCGCTTTCAGATGTTTCATGTCAGTGCGCCTTCCGCGGAGTGATGTGGCGGTCGATGAAGCTGGGGTTGGAGGCCATGATCCGGCTGTAGACCTCGATGCCGAAGTCGACCCAGTCCCTCATCAGTTCGCAGTAGTGGTAGGTGGGGTGCGCCGGGTCGCCGTAACGCGCGTAGCTCTCGTGGTAGCAGCCGCCGGAGCAGAGGTTGCGGATGTGGCAGCTGGCGCAGCCGGTGTCGGTGCGGTCCAGGCGCTGCGACAGGAAGTCGTTCAGCTCGGCCTGCTTCACCCCTTCATGGACGTTGCCGAAGGTCGGCAGCGAGGAACCGGTGAAGCGGTGGCACAGGTTCAGCTCGCCCTTGTGGTCCACCGCCAGCATCTTCAGGCCGGCGCCACACGGCAGGGCTTTCTTCTGCCCTTCGTGGATGTCGGTGATCAGCTGGTGCAGGTTGGAGAAGCCGATGTTGCGCCCTTCCAGCGCCTCGTCCAGGTAGCGGCGGCCGAGGGCCTTCATGCCGGCGAAGACCGCCTTCAGCTCGTCCCCGGTGAGGTTGTAGCTGCTGATATCGCCCGAGGTGACGGGGGCGAAACCGACTTCGGCGAAGCCCATCTCGTTGAACAGGTGGTTCCAGATGGTCTCGACATCGGTGACGCCAGTGGTGAGCGTCACCCGCGCGCCAACCGGCCGCGCGGTGTAGCGCGACAGCAGCATGTCGGCCTTGCGCCGCACCACGTCATAGGTGCCCTGCCCGCCCACGGTGATACGGTTGCGGTCGTGCACCGTCTTCGGCCCGTCGATGCTGATGGACAGCCCGAAGCGATGGGCGTTGAGCCAGTCGACGATTTCCTCGGTGAGCAGCGTGGCGTTGGTGGTCATGACGAAGTCCACCGTCTTGCCCAGCTCGCCGAAACGGCGCTCGCAGTAGGCAACCATGTGCTCGATCAGCGGGCGGTTGGACAGCGGCTCGCCGCCGAAGAACACCACGGTGTAGCGCTGCTCTTCGGGGGACTCCTGGATCAGCATTTCCACCGAGGCCTCGGCGGTTTCCGCGCCCATCTTCTTGCCGGCGGAGGGCTTGTCCAGGTCTTCCTTGTAGCAGTAGGTGCAGCTCAGGTTGCAACCGGTGTTGACGTTCAGCACCACGGTGTTGAGCGCGGTGCGGTCAACCTTCTTGATGCCGATTTCAGGGGTCAGCGGCGAGCCATCGCTGACCAGCTCCAGCGCGATCAGCTCGCGCAGGGTCTCGTCGATTTCCTCGGCGCCGAAGCGCCCGGCCAGGCGTTGGGTCAGCTCGTCCGGCGAGCAGGCATGCCCGCGCAGCGCGTCGATGATCCCGCCGGTCAACTCGTCGCTGGCGAACAGCGAGGAGCTGGGGATATGGAACAACAGGCGGTCGGCGTCGACCTGCACTTCGTGCAGGTTGCGTTCGACCAGATTCAAGATGGCGCCCATGGCGACCTCCCGGAACTTGCTTGCCAATCCCCGTCCGAAGACGGGGTTCAGGGGTTCAGTTCATCCGATCCCGCATCACGGGATCGGCGGGTTGTTCCAGCGCTGCACGGTGACGATCATGTGCCCTTCGCCCTTGTGCGACTGGCCGGCGTCGTCCACCGCGGCAATCACCTTCAGGTTGCCGGCGTTGTTGGTCATCATCTTGCGCGCCGGGTTCGGGCCAGCATCACCCGGCGTGAAGATGCCGCTGTCGGCGTCCATCACCCCGGCATACTTCACGTCCTCGTCTTCCTTGGCGCGGTCGTCGAAGGGCTCCACCGACCACTGCGCGGGGAATACGCCGATGCGGAACGGCTTGCCGTCGGCGCCCTTGCCCCAGGCCTCGGCGTCGAAGCTGCCCTGGACCTTGGGCGTCGAGCCGCCGTTGCCGCCGATGCGGGAGATGGAGAACTCCGGCACCACCTTGACTTCGGCGATGTCCTTGTACACCGCGAGGCTGCCGCCCTTGGCGGTGCCCACGCTGACATCGCGCTCGCCGGCAGCGGCCGAATCGCTGGCCTTGACCTTGACGGTCACGCGCTCGGGCGTCTCGGAAACCACCGACACTACCTCCACGCCCTTGCCGAACGATGGCTTGCCCTTCAGGCCAGTGCCGACCACGCTGACTTCGGTCTCCGCACCTGCCTTGATGTAGGCCGGCTGCACGCCCAGCACATGGCTGGTGCCATCCTTCGCCGCGACGAAGTCCAGGCCGCGCTCATCGTGCGCCTTGTCGAACATGCGGCCCTGCATCTGGCCGTTGAGGGCAGCGAATACCTGACGCATGGTCACGTCACCGACCTTCACCGCGCCGCGCCATTCGTAGCCGTTGTAGAGCACCGCACTGCCTTCGCCGTCGAATGGCGAGCCATCGGCATACTTGCCGGTCACGCTGACCTTGAAGGCGTCGTCGCCATCCTTCGCCACCTTCATGCTGCCGGCGACATCACCCTTGCCCGGCATGTGCCCGGCGAAGCTCCACTCGCCGGTCAGCGTCTCGGCCTTGGGCCGATTCTTCTGCCAGTCGCTCCAGGCCTTGTCTTCCAGCGGGAAGCGCTTGGCGAGCTCGGGGACCATCTCTTTCTTCGCCAGGTCGAACCAGTCGCGGTCGCGGGCCAGTGCCTGGTATTCCAGCGACGGCCAGCGTCCGAGGTGGAAGTTCACCAGCTTCTCCCACTCCGCCGCCGGGCGGCGTTGCAGGGCGATGCGCGCGGCCGAGTGGCAACGGGCGCACATCTGCTCGAAGTTGGTATCGAATTTCTCGACCGTGTTCAGCCGGCGCTCGAGGGCGTAACGCACGCCTTCGGTCTCGCTGGGTGCCAGGCCCTGCTTGTCGGCGAGGAACTTGACCACCGCACGACGCTCCTCGTCGGTGATCTTCAGGCCGTACATCACCTGCATGCGGCCGATGCTCATCAGCCAGCCTTCGGGGGTCTTGCGCTGGTGGCTGATACGGCTGAGGGAGTTGTTGCCTTCGGGCGTGTGGCACGCCTGGCACTTGGCGTTGATGATCGCCTGGCCCTCGGGTGCGGCCTGGGCCGTCTGGTGCAGCGCAAGGGCCAGTGCGGCCAGGGTTCCGGCACCCAGATAGTGCCGAAGTCGTGTCATCTTCAAGGTCAGGCCTCCTCGGTATTCTTGTTGGTTATTCGCGCCCACCGATGGGCTAAGAGCGTGCTCTTGAAAGCGGTTTTGCAGGTTGTGTGCCACTACTGCGAAAACCCCGCCGAATCAGGCTTTCGGCGGAATTCCCAGGCACGCCCGGCAGAGGACACCGGGCTTGCGACGTAACATTTCGCGATTGCTGTCTAACTCTGAGACAGGGCCCGTGAGACACCCTGCGAAGCAGTATGGTCCGGCTTGCGCAAAGCGCCGCCCGCCGGGAGCAACAAGGCGCCGAACAGCATGGTCAGCAGGCCGATCCAGACCAGCGAGAGGAACGGGAAGCGGCGCACCACCACGACGCTTTCGATATCGTCACCCGGCTGCTTGAGCAACCGCGCCGAGGCCGGCACCCAGATCTGCAGATCACCACTCCAGCCGCGGACGATGAACGGATGCAACACGTAGCCGCGATCCGAGGCGAAGCGCGCGTAGTGGTAGTCGAGGATTTCGCAGAGCTGGCGCACCGGCCCCTGGTAGGCCGGCGGGTTGCCCCGGCTGTCCTGGAACAGCGCGTGGCCGGCCAATGTGCGCTCGCCGTCGCGCAACTCGACCTTGGCCACCGCGTGGTAACCGGAGAAATCCGGGCGGCTGGCATCCGGCGAGACGCGCATCTGCATGCCGCCGATCACCGCGTGCCACTGCTCGAAGGACGTGCCCGGCGGGATACTGATCTGCTGGTAGCTGTTCAATGCCGTGGCGGCCAGCCCGCCCACCAGCGCGATCACCGCGCCGCCATGCACCAGCGCCAGCCCGCCGCTGTAGCGCAGGTTGCCCACCCGCCGGCTGCGCCACAGGCTCTGCACGCCCCACAGCAGGCAACTGAGCATCAGGAAGGCACCGCCCAGCAGTGCCGCGTCCAGCCACGGCAGCACCCGCACGATATTCTGCGAAAGCATGCCATCGCCGTTGTAGCCGCCGCTCAGCCAACCGCCGCGCCAACCGGTCCAGAGCATCACGGCAGCCATCAGCAGCGTCGCCAGCAGCGCCATCCGGGGGCGCCCGCACCGGCGCAGGAAGCTGTAGCCGCCCATCAGGCCAAGGGCCGCCAGCAGCGGCACGACCCAGTGCGCGAGGCCGTAGCCGTTGACGTCCCACTGGTCGAAGGCGCGGCGCAGGCTGTCCATCTCGGTGGTGGTGGCCCAGGCGGTCAGGGTCTCGAAGAAGGGCTTCAGCTCGCTCGGCCGCTCCATTCCCAGCCATTCGTAGAGGTGCGCCTGGAGCAGCGCGCCGAGGGCCAGCAGACCGGTGCCGGCGAACAGGTAGATGGCGACGTCCAGCGTCCAGTCCGACGCCCCACGCCGCCGCCCTGCCCGCTTGCGGGATCGCCACCCGGCAAGCAGGTGGAAGGCCGCGAGGGCCAGCAGGATCGCCGCCAACGCCAGGTGGCTGAGCCAGGAGGTGGTGCCGATGTAGCGGTGCGAGCTGGCCAGCACCGTGCTGCGGGTCACCGCCATGGCGCCGCAGGCCATGGCCGCCGCCAGCAGGCTGAGCACCGGCAGCAGCCGTGCGTAGGGGCCGTCCGCGCGCCAGCGGCGGGCGCCGTGCAGCACCGCGCCGAGCAACGCCCAGATGATGAAGGCCGAGGTCTGCACCGGGTCCCAGTGCCAGAGTTGGCCATAGGTGAAGTCCTCCATGGCCCAGGCCATACCCACGCCAATGCCCGCACTGAGGATCAGCCAGGCGCGGCGGCTGTAGCGCGGCATCACCCAGGCATAGGCGTGGCCACCCCGCCCCAGCGCCTCCAGCGCGGCGCCGGAGGGCGCCAACACCCAGGCGTAGGCGCAGAGGATCAGCGGCGCATGCAGGGACATCCAGAAGGTCTGCAGGTGGGCGTTCATGCCCTGGCTCGGCTGCGCCGCCAGCCAGCCCGCCGGCGTCGCACCGAACGGCCCCAGCCACGCGGCAGTGGCGACGTACCAGGCGGCGATCAGGGCCATGCCGCGCCCGGCCCAGCCGGGCAGCGCGGCGCTCTTCAGGGCGATCGCCATGCAGAAGGTTGCCAGCAGCAGTACCGTGCCTTCATCGCCACCCCAGAGGTTGGAAAACTTCAGGTAGGCCGGCAGCGCCGCACTGCTGTAGAGCCAGGCGTAGCGCAACTGGAAATGATCGGCCACCAGGTGCAGGCCAAGCGCAAGGCAGGCGCCGCACAGCGCACCGAGGGCAACCGGCCAAGCCAGCCCTCGCCGCTCCTGGCGAAGGGCTCCAAGGGCAATCAGCGCCGCCAGGGCCCAGAGCAACCCGTTGCCCACGTCGGGCAGTAACCACAACAACAGGCAGGTCAGCGCGGCCGCCAGCGGCCCCGCGATCCACGGCAACGACAGGTGCATCCTCTTCAAGCCAGGCCTCCTTGTGCAGCGCCGACGCGGCGCTGGGCGAAACCCGCAGCGCTTCACGTTGCGTGCCAGCCGGAAAAGTCCTTGCGAAACAGCGAGCTGCGCGTGTTCCGAACGCCCGTCCGCGTGACAGATCGCGACAGCTGTAGCAGTCTGAGACAGCCCTGACCGTTATAGACGATGGTCTAATTGCACGTCTTTCCAGCAAGGAAGTGCCCGTCATCGAGGCGCCAGCCAGACGCCTCGCGTCATCCGAGCTGTCCAGAACAGGTGCCAATCCGCGCCAGCCGGGGCTTTGCCGGCGGTCGCGGGTGGCCAGACGCGTGAGAACGATTATGCTTTCAGATGACCTTGCGGCCAGCCGCAGGGCCGCCTGTATTCACGCATCGCGCAATCCGTACGACCTGTCATCAGCCCTGGGCTCGAGTGCGGTAACGGAAATTGAGGGACTCCGGCCCAAAACAACAACAAGACGGAGACGAACATGGCGCAGACATACAGCCCGGCCGCGGGCAACGCTCCTCACAGCGGAATCACCAAGGAGGAGCGCAAGGTCATCTTTGCCTCCTCCCTGGGTACGGTGTTCGAGTGGTACGACTTCTACCTCTACGGCTCCCTGGCGGCGATCATCGCCAAGCACTTCTTCGCCGGGGTCAATGAAACCACCGCCTTCATCTTCGCCCTGCTGGCCTTCGCCGCCGGCTTCGCGGTGCGGCCCTTCGGCGCCATCGTGTTCGGCCGCCTGGGCGACATGATCGGACGCAAGCACACCTTCCTCATCACCATCATCATCATGGGCATCTCCACCGCCGTGGTCGGCCTGCTGCCCGCCTACGCCACCATCGGCGTGGCCGCGCCGATCATCCTGATCACCCTGCGCCTGCTGCAGGGCCTGGCGCTGGGCGGCGAGTATGGCGGCGCGGCGACCTACGTCGCGGAGCACGCGCCCAAGGGCAAGCGCGGCTTCTTCACCTCGTGGATCCAGACCACCGCGACGCTGGGCCTGTTCCTCTCGCTGCTGGTGATCATGGCCTGCCGCACCGTGCTCGGCACCGAGGCGTTCGAAGCCTGGGGCTGGCGGATTCCGTTCCTGCTGTCGATCCTGCTGCTGATCATCTCGGTGTATATCCGCCTGCAACTCTCCGAGTCGCCGGTGTTCCTGAAGATGAAGGAAGAAGGCAAGGCCTCCAAGGCGCCGCTGACCGAGTCCTTCGGCCGCTGGGAGAACCTCAAGGTGGTGATCATGTCGCTGCTCGGCGGCACCGCCGGGCAAGCCGTGGTCTGGTACACCGGGCAGTTCTACGCGCTGTTCTTCCTGCTGCAGACGCTGAAGATCGACGCGCAGACCGCCAACCTGCTGATCGCAGGTTCCCTGTTGCTGGGCACGCCGTTCTTCGTGTTCTTCGGCAGCCTGTCCGACCGCATCGGCCGCAAGAAGATCATCATGGCCGGCTGCATCCTCGCCGCACTGACCTACTTCCCGATCTTCCACGGCCTGACCCAGTTCGGTAACCCGGACGTGTTCGCCGCCCAGGAGAAGAACCCGGTCACCGTGGTGGCCGACCCTAACGCCTGCTCCTTCCAGTTCGACCCGGTGGGCAAGGCGAAATTCGTCAGCTCCTGCGACTTGGCCAAGAGCCTGCTGGCCAAGCGCGCCATCCCCTACGAGAACCTCAAGGCCGAGACCGGCGCGCTCGCCCAGGTGCACGTCGGCGACAAGGTCATCGCCAGCTTCGAAGGAGCCGGCATGCCGGCGGCGGAGTTCAAGGTGCAGTCGGAAGTCTTCACCGCGCAGCTCGCCGCCTCGCTCAAGGAGGCCGGCTACCCCGAGAAGGCCGACCCGGCGAAGATCAACCACCTGATGATGCTGGTGCTGCTGACCATCCTGGTGATCTACGTGACCATGGTCTACGGGCCGATTGCGGCGTGGCTGGTGGAGCTGTTCCCGACGCGCATCCGCTACACCTCCATGTCGCTGCCCTACCACATCGGCAACGGCTGGTTCGGCGGCTTCCTGCCCACCGTCGCCTTCGCCATGGTGGCCGCCACCGGGGACATCTACTACGGCCTCTGGTACCCCATCGTCATCGCGGTGATGACGGCCATCCTGGGCATCTTCTTCCTGCCCGAAACCAAGGACCGGGACATCACCGACTGACGGGCTGTGCCTCACCGAAGAGCCCCTCTCCCTGAAGGGAGAGGGGCCTGGTTCGGCGCGCCCTGGCATTTCATCTTCTGCCGAACACATCGCAACAGGATTGACTCAGCAGCCTTCGCCGCACGGATATGCCCTCTCCCTTCGGAGCGGGGCGCGCAGCCAGGGCTGGGGAGAGGGAACTCCCAGCTCCGATCTCCCCTTCCGCCAGCAGGCCAAACCGTCTCAATTGCTGTCGCAATGTGCGACAGCGGAACTCCGCCCCTTCTCTCGAATAAACAATAATTCTCTTTAAATTCAATGAATTGACGAAAATCACCAGCCTTGGCACAGCCGTTGCGATGCTCAGCCTCAGCGACTCCCAGACCGGGAGCACGAACAGACAACAAGAGGCCACCGCAATGCTCGCTTCCCTGCCCATCAAGCCCGAATCCCGCGCCTTCCTACAGCGCGCCCCGAAGATGCTGATCGGCTCCGACTGGACCTCCGCCAGCGACGGCGCCCTGATGGACCTGCGCAACCCGGCCACCGGCGAAGTGCTCTGCCAGGTGCCCGCCGGCACCGCCGCCGATGTCGACCGCGCCGTGCGCGCCGCGCGCCAGGCCTTCGATGACTCCGCCTGGAGCCGCACCCGCCCGCGCGAACGGCAGAACCTGCTGTGGAAGCTCGCCGACCTGATGGAGCGCGACGCCGACCTGCTGGCCGAACTGGAATGCCTGAACAACGGCAAGAGCGCCGCCGTCGCCCGCGTGATGGACGTGCAACTGGCCATCGACTTCCTGCGCTACATGGCCGGCTACGCCACCAAGATCGAGGGCAGCACGGTCGATGTGTCGATGCCACTGATGCCCGATGGCGACTTCCACGGCTACATCCGCCGCGAAGCCGTCGGCGTGGTGGGCGCCATCGTTGCCTGGAACTTCCCCCTGCTGCTGGCCTGCTGGAAACTCGGTCCGGCGCTGGCCACCGGCTGCAGCGTGGTGCTCAAGCCCGCCGACGAAACCCCGCTGTCCGCGCTGAAACTCGCCGAGCTTGTCCTGGAAGCGGGCTACCCGGCGGGCGTGTTCAACGTCGTCACCGGCGCCGGCATCACCGCGGGCGCCGCCCTCTCCCACCATCCGCTGGTGGACAAGCTGACCTTCACCGGCTCGACCCCGGTCGGCAAGGAAATCGGCAAGGCGGCCATGGACAACATGACCCGCGTGACCCTGGAGCTGGGCGGCAAGTCGCCGACCATCGTCATGGCCGACGCCGACCTCGCCACCGCCGCCGCCGGCGCCGCCCAGGCGATCTTCTTCAACCAGGGCCAGGTCTGCTGCGCCGGCTCGCGCCTGTATGTACAGCGCAAGCACTTCGACAACGTGATCGCCGACATCTCCGGCATCGCCAACGGCATGAAGCTGGGCAACGGCCTGGACCCGAGCATCGACATGGGCCCGCTGATCTCCGCCAAGCAGCAGAAGCGCGTGTTCGACTACATCCAACTGGGCCGCGACAAGGGCGCCACCATCGCCTGCGGCGGCGAGCAGTTCGGCCCCGGCTACTTCGTCAAACCCACGGTGATCGTCGACGTCGACCAGAAGAATCCGCTGGTGCAGGAAGAAATCTTCGGCCCGGTGCTGGTGGCCATGCCCTTCGACGACATCGAGGACGCCCTGCGCCTGGCCAACGACAGCCCCTACGGCCTGGGCGCGAGCATCTGGTCCAACGACCTGGCCGCGGTGCACCGCATGGTGCCGCGCATCAAGTCCGGTTCGGTGTGGGTCAACTGCCACAGCGCGCTGGACCCGGCGCTGCCCTTCGGCGGCTTCAAGATGTCGGGCGTGGGCCGCGAGATGGGCGCCGCCGCCATCGAGCACTACACCGAGCTGAAGTCGGTGCTGATCCGCCTGTAGGTGATCCATCACCCGGTGCAGGGATTTGCGCCTCTGCGTGAAGGGAAACGTCGCAACTGACCTGTAGGAGCGCGCCATGCGCGCGATCGCGGGCGCGGCCCGCTCCTACAATTGGGCTTCGACATCGAACCTGGGTCCAACCTGTCTACCTCGCCCGCGCGGTCCCCCTGCGCGGGTCTTGCATCCCCCGGTCGCGGCAGCGCTCGGGGGATTTTTTTCCTCTATCCCAACGCAGCGCTTTATGTAGGAGCGAGCTTGCTCGCGAACAGATGGACCGACGATTTGGGTGCTGGTCGGTTCGCGAGCAAGCTCGCTCCTACAAGAGCAGGCGGCCGGCGTTGGGGAAACTCAATCCCGATCCGGCGCCCCCAGCGGGAACAGCGACCGGTGCGGCCGCGCCTCTTCCACCGCGCGGGCGAAGGACGGGCGCGCCAGCAAACGCGAGCGGTAGGCACGCAGCGTCGGATACCGGTCGCCGATGGGGTGGGTCCAGTCCGCATAGAACAGCGAAGGAGCCGCGGCGCAGTCGGCAAGGCTGAAGCTGTCCCCCGCTGCCCAGGCACGCCCGGCGAGTTCCTCTTCCAGCCAGGCGTAGGCCAGTTCGAGCTTGCTCACCGCATGGGCCAGGCCTTCCGCGCGCTTGCCCGCTTCGCCGCTCATGGCACCGAGAACGGCATGCTGCACCGGGGTCATCACATGCCAGTCGAAGAAGCGGTCGAGGAAGCGCACGTCCAACGCCTTCAGCGGGTCGTCCGGCAGCAGGCGTACCGGGCCGGGGTGCTTCAGGTGCAGGTATTCGATGACGATGCTGGTCTCGGCCACGCTGTGCTCGCCATCGAGCAGCACTGGGAACTTCGCCAGCGGCCACAAGCGCAGCCAGTGCGCGCCGTTCTCCGGCTGATCCGGGCCGAGGCCGCGGAACTCGAAGGGCGTGGCGTTCTCGTAGAGGGCGATCAGCACCTTCTGCGTGTAGGAGGAAAACGGATGGCCGAACAGGATGAGGGACATGGCGGTTTACCCAGGGCAGACGAAAGTACTCAGCCTAGCCCCGAATGCCCGCGCCATGGATTTCTCAGCAGGCCTGTGCCTGCCCGACCGGGCGCGGCGGTGCGAAGCGACTGGCAAGCGCCAGCATCACCAGGCAAACCAGCGCCATGCCGATCCAGGCCGGCGCCAGGCTGGCCATGGACTGCCGGGCGAGCCCGGCCAGCAGCGGGAACAGCGCCGCGATCAGGTAGCCCACACCCTGCACGAAGCCCACCAGCGCGCCGGCGTCGGCGGGGCTGCGGGCTCTGTCCATGGCGACGATCAGCGACAGCGGGAACAGCGCGCCGATGCCCAGCCCGAGTCCGACCATGGCAAGCAGTACCAGCTGCTGCGGCCACATCACCAGCACGATCAGGCCGCCGAGCAGCAACGCAATGGCGAGCACGAGCGCCGGGCGACGGTCCGGCAGGCGGTCGATGAAGGCCGAGACCAGCAGGCCGGCGACCACTTCGGTCAACGTCAGGCCACCGAGCAAGGCACCCGCCTCAGTCGGCGTCCAGCCCAGGGAGGTGTAGTACGGCGGGAGCCAGGCGAGTACCAGCACGTAGGCGCCCGTGCCCAGACCGAAGAACAGCGCCAGCCATGCCGCGCGCCGGGCGATACCGGAGAACGCCGTTGCCGCAGAGCTGATGGGCGCCTCTCCCCGTGCCGCTCGGGCCCAGACCGGCAACGCCAACAGCGCGGGCAGCGCCCAGAATGCCAACGCCGGTAGCTCGCCCCAGGCTCTCGCCAGCCACGGTGAAGCCACGCTGGCCAGCACGGCGCCGCCCATGATCGCCGTGGAATAGGCACCCATCGCCCCGCCGACGCGCGCGCCGAAGCGCTGGCGGATGAACACCGGCAGCAACGCCTGGCAGGCGGCGATGCCCAGACCGGCGAGTACCGCGCCACCGAGCAGCCCGGCCTGCCCCGGCAGCAGGCGCAGCGCGCAGGCCAGGGCAATCAGCAGCAACCCGAACGCCACGCCGAGGCGCACGCCGAAATAGCGCAGCAATTGGGCGGCGCCCAGCGCGCCCAGGCCCATCAGCAGCACCGGCAGGCTGGTCAGCAGGCTGGCGAGGCTGTCGGACAGCTTCGCGGACGCCTGCAACGCATCCAGCAGCGGGCCGATGGAGGCCAGCGCCGGGCGCAGGTTGAGGCCGGCCAGCACGACGGCAAGCAGGCAGGCGGCGAGGGAAATGCTTCGAGACATGGCAAACATCCTTCCAGTGGGGCGCCAGCACTTGATCGCGAAGACGGCGCAGGCGAATATCTCTACATCAAGACAAATCCAATGTATCTCGACATCAAGATAAAAAGGAAGCCCCATGGACAGAGCCGCGTTCGCCGTCGAGCAATGGCGCCAGCAACTGCCCGAGCTGGATACCGACGGCATGCTCCTGCTCGGCCGCCTCGGCGAGGCCGCGCAACTGATCGCCCGCGACCACCTCAATCCGCTGTTCGCCGAGTACGGCCTGCAGCCGGGCGAGTTCGACGTGCTCGCCACCCTGCGCCGCAGCGGCCCGCCCTTCCGCCTCACGCCCACCGTGCTCTACGAGGCGGCGATGATCTCCTCCGGCAGCATGACCAACCGTCTCGACCGCCTGGAGAAACAGGGCCTGGTGCAGCGCATGCCCAACCCCGAGGATGGCCGCGGCTCGCTGGTCGGGCTGAGCGAAGCGGGCCTTGCGCTGATCGACGAAGCCGTCGGCGCCCATGCCGACAACCAGCGCCGGGTGCTCTCCGGCCTGAGTGCAGCCGAGCAGAAGAAGCTCGCCGGCCTGCTGGAAAAACTCCTCGCCAGCCTGCCCGACGCCGACGGTTGAACGAGCGCCCTCCGGCTTCGGCGGAGGGCTTCGCGCACAGGAACCATCGTCCCAGAGCGGCCCATGGCCACTATTCCGGCCGCCGCCGATGTCGTTTTTGGTCATGCCCACGGCGATTTCGAGCAACTCGCCACCCACCCACTGCCTTAGCTTGAGCCCCGCGTGAAGCGCATTGCCGCCACGCGGATTCCCCCCGCCTCGCCTTGAGAACCAGCGGCTGCGGGGAAGCTGCGCCCGGCCATGCGTCATCGCGCCCTACATAACAATTTCAATAAAAGGCCGACAGATGAGTGCTCCCAGTGCAAAAGGCGCCAATGGCGATCTGGTACAGGGCTTCAAGCCCCGCCACGTAACCATGCTTTCCATCGCGGGAATCATCGGCGCAGGGTTGTTCGTCGGCTCCGGCCACGCGATTGCCGCCGCCGGCCCTTCCGCCATCGTCGCCTACGCCCTCTCCGGGCTGCTGGTAGTGCTGGTGATGCGCATGCTCGGCGAGATGGCCGTGGCCAGCCCCGACACCGGCTCCTTCTCGGCCTATGCCGACCAGGCCATCGGCCGCTGGGCCGGGTTCACCATCGGCTGGCTGTACTGGTGGTTCTGGGTGCTGGTCATCCCCATCGAGGCCATCGCCGCCGGGGTCATCCTCAACAACTGGTTCCCGCAGGTCGAGACCTGGGTATTCGCCCTGTCGATGACCCTGCTGCTGACCGTCACCAACCTGTTCAGCGTGGCCAAGTACGGCGAGTTCGAATTCTGGTTCGCCATGCTCAAGGTGGTCGCCATCGTCGCCTTCATCGGCCTCGGCGCGGCGGCGCTGCTGGGCCTGCTGCCGGGGCGCGAGGTCAGCGGCCTGCACAGGCTGATGGGTGAACACGGCGGCTTCATGCCCAACGGCTGGACGGCGATCTTCAGTGCACTGATCACCACCCTGTTCAGCTTCATCGGCACCGAGGCGGTGACCATCGCCGCCGCCGAATCCAGCGACCCCAGCCGCAACATCGCCAAGGCCACGCGCTCGGTGATCTGGCGCATCAGCGTGTTCTACCTGCTGTCGATCCTGGTGATCATCTCGGTGGTGCCGTGGGACGATCCGCGCCTGGTGGAGATCGGCTCCTACCAGCGCACCCTGGAACTGCTGCACATCCCCAACGCACAACTGCTGATGGACCTGGTGGTGCTGGTCGCCGTGGCCAGCTGCCTGAATTCCTCGGTGTACATCGCCTCGCGGATGATCTATTCGCTGAGCCGCCGCCACGACGCCCCGGCCTTCATCCAGCGCACCTCGGCGGCGGGCGTGCCGCGCGCGGCGGTGATCGCCAGCACACTGATCGGCATGTTCACCACCCTGCTGAACTTCTTTGCGCCGGGCCGGCTGTTCGAGTTCCTGCTGGCCAGCTCCGGCTCCATCGCCCTGCTCGTCTACCTCGCCATCGCCGTGTCACAGCTGCGCATGCGCGGCATCCTGCGCCGGAGCAACCACGAACTGGTGTTTCGCATGTGGCTGTTCCCCTGGCTGACCTGGCTGGTGATCGGGATCATCAGCTTCATCCTGGCGGTGATGTTCATCATGCCGACGCACCGCGTGGAGGTGAGCTCGACCCTGGCCCTGACGGTGGTCATCATCCTGCTCAGCCAGACCAGCCGACGCACCTCGCCACCTCAACAGGCCGCCATCGGCCGCCGCGCCGTGCGCGGCTGAGCCAGCCGCCCACGCGCAGACGAGGTGCCGATTGGTCGAACGCCGCCAGTTCAGTGGAGCCATGCAGGGCCGCAACCTGCGCTACCTGGATGATGACTCCAGGGAGCCCGGCCGCCTCGCGCGGGTGGGCTTCCTGCTGCTCGAACATTTCTCCCTGCCGGCCTTCACCCAGGCGCTGGATACGCTGGTCACCGCCAACCTGATCCGCGTGCAATCGTTCGCTACCGAGACTTTCAGCCTCGACGGCGAATCGGTCACCAGCGACCTGGGTCTGGTGATCTGCCCCGGCGAGACGCTGAGCTCGGCGCAACTCGCCGAGCTCGACCTGCTGGTGGTCTGCGGCGGCCTGCGCACCCCGCTGCGCGCGATCCCCGAGCTGACGCGCCTGCTGCAGATCGCCGCCGACCGCGGCATCGCCCTCGCCGGCCTGTGGAACGGTGCCTGGTTCCTCGGCCAGGCCGGCCTGCTGGACGGCTACCGCTGCGCGATACACCCGGAGAACCGCGCGGCGCTGGCGGAGATCGCCCGCCACAGCGAAGTCACCAGCGAGAGCTACCAGGCCGACCGCGACCGCCTCACCGCCGCCAGCCCCACCGGCGCCTTCAACCTCGTGCTGGAGTGGATCAACGCGCGGCACGGCCGCGAACTGGTGGACGCCATCGTCGACATCCTCGCCTTCGAGGAATCGCGCTTTCGCCGCACCCGCCCGGCGCTGCACGAAAAGCTCAGCGAGCCGCTGCGCGAGGCGATCAACCTGATGAGCGCGAACATCGAGGAACCGCTGAGCCAGGACCAGCTGTCGAGCTACGTCGGGCGCTCCAAGCGGCAGATCGAACGGCTGTTCCAGGAACAATTGGGCACCACGCCGGTGCGCTATTACCTTGAGCTGCGCATCACCGAAAGCCGCCGCCTGCTGCAGCATTCCAGCCTGCCGATGTACGAGGTCGGGCTGGCCTGCGGCTTCGTCTCGCCCAGCCACTTCAGCAAGTGCTACACGTCTTTCTACGGCTATTCGCCGTCCAGGGAAGCGCGCTACGGCTGCGTGAAAGCCCAACGAACCTTGTAGGAGCGCGCCATGCGCGCGATTCGCGGGCATGGCCCGCTCCTACAGGGAGACACCTGCGCCAGCCATAAAAAAACCGCGCCCTGAGGCGCGGCTTTTCAACTGCCGTAGTGCCGATCAGCCCAGCGGCGGCGTGCTCGGCGGCACCAGGCGCTTGGAGCCAGTGGCCTCGAAGGCCGCGGCGAAGCGCAGCAGCGCGGAGTCGTCATAGGCGCGGCCGGCGAAGGTCAGGCCCACCGGCATGCCGATGTCGGCCATCACGCCCATCGGCACGGTGACGGTCGGCACGCCCAGGTGACGGATCGCCAGGTTGCCGTTGGCGACCCAGATGCCGTTGCTCCAGGCGATGTCGGCCGATTCCGGGTTCACGTCGGCGTCCGCCGGGCCGACATCGGCCACGGTGGGGAACAGCACGGCGTCGAGCTTCAGGCCGTCCATCCAGTCTTCCAGGTCGAGCTTGCGGGTCTTTTCCAGGCCGCGCAGGCCGTCGGGCAGGCTCTCGATCTGGTCCCAGGTCTTCAGGCCACGCTTGGCCATGTTGACGTACTCGTCCATGCCGGCGACCAGGTCGTCCTCGCGGTTCGGCAGGGTGCCCGGGTCATGGGGGAAGATCTTCGGCCCGTCGACGTCGGCCAGCTTGTTGAGCTTGGGGTCGCCGTTGGCGCGAAGGAAATCGTCGAAGCCCCAGCCGGACAGCTCCCACAGCTCGTCATGCATGAACTGCTCGGTAACGAAGCCACGGTTGAACACGGTCGGCGCGCCAGGGCGGTCGCCCTCGCAGTTGGAAACCAGCGGGAAGTCCACTTCGACGACTTCGGCGCCGGCGGCTTCCAGGGCCTTGCGGGCCTGTTCCCAGAGGTCGATGACCGAGGCGCGGGTGTTGATGCGCTGGCCGGTCGGACCGCCGATGCCGGGTTTCTCGCTGGTGCCGGCCAGTTCGTCCTTGTTGATGAACATGCGCGGTACGCCCAGGCGCTTGCCCTTGAGGGCTTCCGGGCCGGCGGCGAGGTCCAGGTAGGAAGCCGGGCGCACTTCGGAAACGGCAGGGATCGGCACCCACGGCTGCAGGCGCCAGAGGTCGCCACGCTTGTCGGTGTCTTCGGCGACGACCACGTCGAGCACTTCCAGCAGGTCGGCCATGGTACGGGCGTAGGGCACCACCACGTCCATGGTCGGGGTCAGCGGCCAGTTGCCACGAACCGAGATCACGCCACGGGACGGGGTGTAGGCGCACAGGCCGTTGTTCGAGGCCGGGCCACGACCGCTGGACCAGGTTTCTTCCGCCAGGCCGAAGGCCGAGAAGCTCGCGGCGGTCGCGGTGCCGGCGCCGTTGGAGGAGCCGGAGGCGAAGGGCGCGGTGAGGAACTTGCGGTTGTACGGGCTTTCCGCACGGCCGTAGACGCCGCGCTGCATGCCACCGTTGGCCATGGGCGGCATGTTGGTCTTGCCCAGGCAGATGGCGCCGCCGGCGCGCAGGCGCTCGACGGTGAAGGCGTCGCGGTAGGCGACCAGGTCCTTGAAGGCCGGGCTGCCGGAAGCGGCGGTCAGGCCTTTGACCAGGTAGCTGTCCTTGGCGGTGTAGGGGATGCCATCCAGCGGGCCGAGGGTCTCGCCACGGGCGCGGCGGGCGTCGGAGGCTTCGGCTTCCTTCAGGGCCTCGGTGTTGCGCACGACCACGGCGTTCAGCTGGGTCGGGCCATCGTAGGCGTCGATGCGCGCGAGGTAGGCCTTGACCAGTTCGACCGCGGTGGTGCGGCCCGACTCCAGGGCTTCACGCAGCTGCGCAATGGAAACTTCGGTTACCTCGATCATGCTTTCACCGTCGGCTGAAGGGTGGTGGGAAGGGGCAGGTCTGCGTCGCGACGGACCCAGACGGCGCAAGTCGGAAAATGCGTGTTCATCTCGATTCTCTTGTACTTCTGTTACGCGACGGGAGTGAGTTTACCGTCGGCCGGCGGCGTCGTTCAGCGCCCGGCGGACAAACCGGATGCGCATCCTGGGCACGGAAAGGCGAATACAGCCGCCAGGGCGCACACACTGGCATGACCGATCAGAATACACAACAGTCGTAAATTAAAAAAAACGCCCATCGAGTGGGGGGCTCGACGGGCGATACGTGGGCGCTGGGGGGAGCGCCCCTGGAGAGTGAATCAGCGAAAGCCCGATGGCAGACACTGACGCAGGCCTTTCGCCGCCTGCCGGCGCTGGGCGGGTCGCTGGGGGGAGCGATCCGCTCGAAGACGTATCAACCTCTACAGATCATCAACCGTGCTGCGAGCACTGGTAGGCGGCGTCCAGCAGCTCGCCCTTGTCCTGCCAGGCGCTGCGCTGGTAGGCGCTGAAGTGGTTGCCGCCGGCGATCGGGGTCACCTGCACGATACCGCTGGCCTGCAGCGGGTCGGCGCTGCCGGTGAGCAGCCGGCGGGTGGTGCCGCTGTCGCTGACGAAGGTGGCGGTGCCGGGGGTGAGCCGGCCGTCGACACAGCTCAGGTAGGCGCTGCTGTCCTGGGCGGTGGTGCCGCCGAGGCTGTCCCAGCTCAGCCGGGTTTCGGAGGTCGCCGCGCAGCCGGTGAGGCTGGCCACGGCCAGCAGCAGCGGGCCGAGGGCGATGCGGGCAGCCAGGCGATTGGGTGTGGGGCGCTGGGTGTTCATCGATTCTGTCCCTTGCTCGGTTCAACAAGCTCTTGGGACAGATACTCAGCCGCGCCCGGCCCGCGCACCACTCGATTGCATCGATAGTGAAGCTCGACGTCATCGATGGTTGCACGCCGCTGCGCAGGAAGTTCGAACCCTCACCGCCCGGCCGGGTCGCAAATCAGGAAGCCCTTGTCTGTCTAACCCCGGAGGACACGCCATGAGCTACGACTGGGACCTGATCGAACGCCTGCTGCTGCGCGCCCAGGAATGCGCCGACCAACCCTACAAGGCCCGCGAATGCGGCGAGGAAGTGGCCGAACAGCACCGGCTGCAGGGCGAGCCGGTGAACGGCAGCGTGGACCATCTCAAAAGGGTTGCCGGTGACCTGGAGGGTGATCTGCTCAGGAACGGCTACATCCGCGAACGTCCACGCGAGCATGGCGGCACCGGCAACAACGTCGAGTTGACCGACCGCGGCACCGAGTTGCTCACCCTGATCAGCCGCAGCTTCCCGGACCACCTGGTGTTCCGCCAGTTGCTCGACGAACAGGGCGAAACCGCATTGCTGCCGGAATCCTTCGACCTGCTGGCCGAACGCGCCACCCGCGACCGGGTGAACGATCGACCGGAGCGCTGAAGGCTCAGGCGGCTGGCAGCTCCATCACCATCTCGTGCCACGCCATGCCGCCGTGGTCGGACGCCGACGGCTTCACGTAGCGGTAGCCGAAGCGCTCGTAGAGCGGCACGTGGCGGTCCTTGCACATCAGGTGGATGGTGCGCTTGCCCAGGCCCGCCATGCGTTCGACGAAAGTCCGCATCAGCAGCGACGCATAGCCTTTGCCCTGCTGCGCCGGGTCGATCACCACCGACATGATCACCACGTTGGGCGCCGCCGGATCGTGGCCGATGAGCTCCTTGAAGTCCTCGTCGGACATCACCACCTCGAACGCGCAACCGCTGTTGATGAAGCCGATGATCTCGCCGCCCAGCTCCATGATCAGGAAGCCTTCGGGATACTGCGCGATGCGCGTGGCGATCTTCTCGCGGGTGGCCGCCTCGTCGCCTTCGTAGGCGGATATTTCGATCTCGAAACAGCGGTCGGTGTCGGCGGGAGTGGCAGTGCGGAAGGTCGGAGCGGTCATGGGCGAAATCCTGGCAGGGCAAAACAGGACGGCATGGTAAAGAAACCCGGCCCTCCCGTCTCGCCGCCCTGCCCTGCGGCCGGCTTCAGTCCTGTGGCAGGCGCGCGATCACCTTGATCTCGAAATCGAAGCCGTAGAGCCAGGTCACGCCCACCGCCGTCACCGTCGGATAGGGAGCGGCGCCCCAATAGTCGGCGGCGACCTGCCAGGCGCGCTCGAAATTCGCCTGGGGGTCGACCAGGAAGATCGTCACGTCCATCACGTCATCGAAGCTGCAACCGGCGGCGTCGAGGATCGCGTTGAGGTTAGCGAAGGCGCGCCGCACCTGGGCATCCAGGCCGGCCTCGGGCGAACCGTCCTCGCGGCTGCCCACCTGGCCCGAGACGAACAGCAGGCCGTTGCTGCGGATCGCCGGGGAGTAGCGGTTGCGCTCATAAAGAGCCTGGCGGCCGGAAGGGAAAACCACGTCACGTGTACTCATCTGCTTGCTCCAGCGAGGGGCGCGATGGCCCCGGTTCAAGGATGGAGGCAGGTTACGGCGCGCGGGGGCAGCGATAATCGGGCAACGCTGGTCAGCATTGTTTGTAGAATCCAAACAATCAGCCCTTTTCAGCGCCCTCCTTCCTGAGCCAGCCGGAGCCGCCATGGACCGTTTCGATGCGATGCAAGCCTTCGCCCGCGTGGTGGAAACCGGCAGCTTCACCAAGGCCGCCGACACCCTGCACATGAGCCGCACCAGCGTGACCCAGCTGATCCAGCAACTGGAGGCGCGGCTGCGCGTTCGGCTGCTCAACCGCACCACGCGCAAGCTCAACCTCACCGCCGACGGCGCCGCCTACTACGAGCGCGTGGTGCGCCTGCTGGCGGACATGGACGACGCCGAGACCAGCCTCTCCAGCGCCGCCGCCCTGCCCCGCGGCCGGCTCAGGGTGGACGTGCCCAGCCCGCTGGCGCGCATCCTGCTGATCCCCGCGCTGCCGGGCTTCCACGCGCGCTACCCGGACATCCAGATCGACCTGGGCGTCAGCGACCGCATGGTCGACCTCATCGATGAGAAGGTGGATTGCGTGGTGCGCGGTGGCGAACTCACCGATCAATCGCTGATGGCCCGGCGCGTCGGCGACCTGCCGCTGGGAGTCTTCGCCGCGCCTTCCTACCTGCAGCGCGCCGGAGTGCCGGAGCACCCGCGCGACCTGGAGAACAGCCAGCAGCGCATCGTCGGTTACCTCTGGGCGCGCACCGGCAAGCCGTTGTCGTACGCGCTGCACAAGGAGGGCGAAACCGTGCAGGTCCAGGGTCGGCCGGTGCTGACCGTGGACGACGGCAACGCCTACCTCGCCGCCGGTATCGCCGGCATGGGTGTGCTCTGGCTGCCGCGCTACATGGCCGGCGAGGCCGTGGCGCGCGGCGAACTGGTGGAGCTGTTCGCCGGCTGGACGATGGAAACCATGCCGCTGTTCGTCGCCTTCCCGCCCAACCGCCACGTCAGCGCCAAGCTGCGGGTGTTCATCGACTGGGTCGTCGAGCTGATGGCGCGGCATGCGCCGGTGGCCCGGCCGCCGCTCTAGACGGCGCAGCCTCAGCCCAGGCGCATGGACAACTCCACATCGTCCGCGAAGGGAATCGACAGGTAGCGCCCGCCCGGCAGGCGCACCTCGGCCAGGTACTCGGGGCAGTAGTCGGCGTTGTCCGCGATGACCAGCGCGCCGGGACGCAGGCGGCTTTCCACCAGGGCGAGGATTTCCGGGTAGAGCGACTTGGCGCCGTCGAGCAGCACCAGGTCGATGCGTTCAGGCAGGTCGCGGGCCAGCGTCTGCAGCGCATCGCTCTGGCGGATTTCCACCAGGTCGGCCACGCCACCGGCAATCAGGTTGGCCTGGGCGCGTGCCACTTTCGAAGGTTCGAACTCGCTGGTGATCAGCCGGCCGCCGCCGTTGTCGCGCAGCGCTGCTGCCAGATGCAAGGTGGAAATGCCGAACGAGGTGCCGAACTCGACGATGTGCCTGGCGCCGATGCTGCGCGCCAGCATGTACAGCAGCGCACCGGTTTCCCGCGAGACGGGCAGCGGCTGGTCCCTGAGCTGGCCATAGAGTTCGCGGTACTGCGTCTTGCTCTGCATCAGGCGCGTCAGCGCGGCCTGGTCGAGATTGGCGAAGGCCGGGCTGGACTGGGGAGAGGCCGCATCAGCTTCCTCGAAGAGGCGTTGCAGCAGGGGCGCCACGGGGGCAGAAGTGAGGGTCGTCATGGTGGGTTTCCCGTGTGGAATTTGAGTGCGAAAAAGCGCCCGACTAGAATGCGATCTTTTCGTCAGGTTTTACTATTCGCATTGCCGGAGCCACACATGAGCGAACGCCGCAGCCCGCGTATTTCCACGCGCAAGGAGCCGAAACAGGCCCGTTCCAACGACCTGGTGACGGCCATTCTGGATGCCGCTGTTCAGGTTCTGGAGAAGGAAGGCGCCTCACGTTTCACCACCGCGCGGGTGGCCGAGCGCGCCGGCGTCAGCGTCGGCTCGCTGTACCAGTACTTCCCGAACAAGGCGGCGATCCTGTTCCGCCTGCAGAGCGACGAGTGGCGGCAAACCACGGAGATGTTGCGCGGCCTGCTGGCGGATGAAACGCAGGCGCCATTGCAGCGCCTGCGCAACCTTGTCCATGCCTTCATCCGCTCCGAGTGCGAGGAGGCGCGTATGCGTATCGCCCTGAGCGATGCTGCTCCGCTCTACCGCGATGCGCCGGAGGCCCGCGAAGCCAAGGCCGCCGGCGAGGGCATTTTCCAGGCGTTCATCGCCGAAGCCCTCCCGCTCGCTCCCGAAGCACAACGCACGCTGGCCCGCGAGTTGATCACCACGACGCTCGGCTCGGTGGGCAAGCAGTTCTCGGAAAGCCCGCGCAGCGCCGAGCAGATCGATGCATTCAGCGACGCGATGGCGGATATGTTCTGCGCCTACCTGAAGAGCCTCATGCAATAGAGGCTTACCCCCGACACTCCACCAGCAGCGCCTCGGCCTTGGCGCCCGGCATCATTTCCTGCAGCCCGTCGATCAGTTGATCGCCCGCCTCGCGCAGGGCTTCCAGCGGCATCTGCGGCAGGCTTTCGAGGATGAACCACATCTGCTGCGCCTCGGCATCCAGGCGGGTGCGCACGCCCTGCCGCCAGTTCCAGCGGCGGCAGGTGACGCCGAGGTCGTCACGCCAGACGACTTCGCCGGCGTCGGGCGACTCGTGGGCCGGCGCGCCGTCCTTCATGGTGTCGAAGCGTTCGTTGCCTGCGGCGATCACCAGGCGCGGGGTTCCGGCGTAGGCGGCGAGGTTCTCGCCACCCACCGGAATCGCGAACTGCACGCTGATGGCGTTGTACAGGTCCACCACCGGATCGATGACCGGCAGGCTGCCGTCACGCAGCACACGCTTGCGCAGCGCCTCCGCCGAACAGGGCGTGCGCTGGGGTTTGGCGCCAAAGCGGCGAAACACTTCGGCCCACGCCGCCAGGTGCGCCTCGGCCCAGGCCGGCTCGCCCGCCAGGAGCGCCGCGCAGGCTCGCTGCCGGGCCTGCTCGGCCACCGCAGGATGGCGGATCGGCGCGGCCTCGACCGTGATGCTCAGGGCGCGAAAGCCAGGGGCGATGGAAGCGATGGCGGGGTCAATGCGAGGCGTGACGGGAGGCATGGTGAAATCCTTGGTGTGCAGCGGAGGCGGATGATCGAATTGCCCGCCTCAGCGGCGGACGAAGTTGCGCTTGTTGTAGTCGCCCCAGGCGACGGACAGGGTTTTCAGCAGGCAAAGCAAAGCGGTCCATCTGGACTTCATGGGAATGTCTCCGGAATCGGTGGGCACGAAGGCGCCAGGCAGCACGCCCGGCCTGGGTATTTCTAACGGGAGGACGCCGGCGCTGCCATGAAATCCCCGAATGAAGGATAAGCTGCGCTAATGGATGACACGCTGAATCAAGTTTTCTAATGCCGCTTTACCAGCTGACGCGTACGCCGATGCTGCCCGTCAGGGACTCCTGGTTTTCGCTGTCGAGATTGCCGCTGTAGGTGGCTGACGCGTAGAGCGCGACGTCCCGGGAAAGGCGCGCAGCGATGCCGCCACCGATGTCCATCGAACTGCTCTGATGGTCGGTGCGGATGGCATCGGCGTGGTCGTAGACCACCGCATCGCGCCCGCCGAAAGTGTGCCAGAGGTTGCTGCGCAGCCAGGGTTCCAGCGGTGTTCCGTTGACCAGGTAGCGCCCCTTCAGGCGCACACCGAGACGGCCGGTGTAGAACTCCTGATTGTCAAAGGACACATGGGAAATCCCGTCGTCGTCGCTGTCCAGCGAGACCTTCTGTGCAATCAGCTGCGCTTGCGGTTCGATTACCCAGCGCGCGCTGAGCGGGAACGGATGACCGGCCTCGGCGGAGACCGCCCAGGCATGCCCATCGAGGTCGATCTTGTAACCGCGATCGGAACGACTACGGCCATCCAGGCGTGTGCCCATGGCGACCAGATCGAGATAGCTGCCGGCAGGATGACTCAGGGTCCAGTAGGCGCCGAGGCTGTCGCCATCCAGGTCGATGTCGCCACTGTGACGATCCTCGAAGCCGAGGCTGAACCCCTTCACGTCGCCGTCGATGCTGGAGTGGCCGGCGAACAGGCCCGCCCGCTGGGTGTAGCCGTTGCTCGTCGTCAGGCCGAACAGGTCGTGGCCGATCTGAAAACCGTTGAGGTTGCCGTCGAAGCTGGGCGAGGCGTTCCCCGACCAGCTCTGCCGCAGGTCCTGCCCCAGGCCTCGCACCCAGCCGGCCGGCAGCGCGCCGGTTTCGCCGAGCAGGCTCTGCTCGCCCTGGCGCTCGTGGAAGGTGCCGATGGCGCTGAGCACGAGCAGCGAAGCCACCGGCGGCACGGCAGAATACAGCGGCACTTCCGGGCGGTAGATGACGATGGTCTCGCCCGCACTCGGCGTGGGCAGCGAAGGCGTTCCGGGTGCTGCCACAGGGGCGGTGGCGGCGGGCACGAAGGGAGCCTCGGGGTCCTGCGGTGCGCCGGGCTGTTCTGGCGTACCGGGCTGCTCCGGAGTGCCAGGCTGTTCCGGCGTGCCGGGCTGCTCTGGCGTGCCAGGCTCCTCCGGAGCCACTGCCTCCGGAGCCGACACGCTGGAGCGCAGGTACCAGCTGTTTTCCGATCCGGCGGTATAGCCGCCCTTGAACAGGTAGTACTGGTACGGACCGGCCGACAAACCTTGGGCCAGGCTGAACGCGTCGTTGGTGCTGACCGCGCCCGCTCCCGCCTCGACCACCTGGATGCCGTTGAGCTCGGTCAGCGCGCCAGCGCCATTGAGGTTGCTGATCTCCAGGGAGGTGAGACCTGCAATGCTGCCCTGGTTCACCACCAGGCGATCGGACGCCGCCTGGTCGCCAGCCAGTACGCTCTGCAGGCGCAGGATGCCGCCATTGCCCTGGTAGTCGCCGTTGACGGTGAGGCGATCGGAGGCGCTGGCGCCGGAGGTGGTCAGGTCGATCACCCCGGCGTTGACCAGCCTGGCATTGAGCGCGGCATTGCTCGGCACCACTCGCCCACCGCTGGAGGTCAGCAGGCTGCTGGAATCCAGGGACAGCGTCCCCGTGCCGGACGCGCTGTCCCCCAGGACCAGGGTGTCGTTGAGGTCCAGGCGCGAGCCCTGGATCAGATCGATGCTCTCCCAGCCCACGTAGCGCCCGCCTCGATTGGTCGAGGTGTTGGCGAAGGTCAGCCGGTCAGTTCCCGCACCACCATCGAGAGAGGGAGTGCTGCCCAACTGGATCTCGCTGAGGTTGGTGAGCGTGGCGACGTCGTCACCATCGCCCATCAGGATGGCGCTGCGCACCGTGCCACCGCCCGTCCAGTTCAGAACGTCGTTACCCACGCTCATCAGGATCTGCCCGCGTATCCCGCCGCCGGTGAGGGTCACGCTGTCATTGCCGCCGCTGAGGCTGACGTTACCGCCAATGCTGCCGCCGGAGACGATGATGGTGTCCTGGCCGAAGCCGGTGACCAGATTGCCGATGATCGAACCACCGGACAGGTCGAAGAGGTTGTTGTCCAGCTTCATGTCCACGCGGCCGATGGTGCCCCCACTCATCCATGCCGAATCGCCGTCTTCGAAGGCGCCGATAATGGTGCCGCCGGTCATGCTGAAGGTGTCGCGCTGGTCGCCCTGGGCGAGGGAACCGATGATGCCGCCACTCATGCGGAAATCATCGATGCCATCGCCCTGGCTGACCGCTCCCTGGATGGACCCGGCGCTCATCACCAGGCTGTCGGCGCCTGCGCCCTGGGCCAGGCTGCCACCGATGCTGCCCGACTCCATCAGCACCCGGTCGTTACCAGCGCCGAAGGTGACGTTGCCGGTGATTGCCCCCGTGCCGGCGGCCGGGAAGGTCAGGCTGTTGTTGCCTGCGGTATCGGTCAGCGATGGAGCACTCCCGGAGCTGCAGACATGGCTGTCATTGCCCGGCCCCGGACTGAGCGTGCAATCGGCGCGGGTCGGCGACCCGGGCAGCATCAGGCTCAGCGGAACCAGCGCACCTAAAGCGAACTGCAAGCGGGGCCATGCCATCGTTCAAGGGAATCCTGGTAGGGGGCTCCCTGAAAGTCATAGTTGATCACTCGGAGATGGCAACCCTGCCTCCGCCGCCCCGACGAGCCGCACCGCCGCTTTCCAGGGCCCTGTTTCACCAGCCATGTGGCCGCAACGGAGCGACGCTTTAGGCAAACTCAACGGACAGGCTTTAGAAATCGTGCATTGAACCAACCGCCCGCCGGCGCTGAGATGACCGGGCAGACAAACGCTGCCGACATCCACCGACAACAACGAGAAAGAGGTTCGCGCCCCATGCGCACGCTGATCAAAGCCCTGGCCCTGGCTTCCTCCACCTTCCTCGCCGCTCCCTTTGCCGCCCAGGCGGCGGAAGCGCCGAAGGCCGAGCAACCGGCCTTCGTCGTCCACAAGCTCACCGACTTCCTCTACGCCATCGGCGAGCCGAACTACTACCAGAAGAACTATTCGTACCTGCTGGTAGGTTCGGACCACGCCCTGATGTTCGACTCGGGCGCAAACCAGAAGGAAGACATCACCCAGGTCGCCCGCCGGATCACCGACAAGCCGCTCTCGGTACTGCCCTCGCACCTGCACTTCGACCATCTGGGCGGGCTGCACAACTTCCAGAGCATCTACCTGGTGGATACCCCCTTCACCGCCAGATTCCGTCGCGCCGACGGCCTCTACCAGGTGCCCGAGCCGGTCTACCTGGGCAACATCGACCACATGACGCTGGCGCCCTTCAAGGTGTCGCGGCTGGTGAAGCCCGATGAAGTGATCGACCTGGGCGGCCTCAAGCTGCGCCTGCTGAGCATGCCCGGCCACACGCCGGACGAAGTCGCGCTGTTTGATGAGGCGCACAACATCCTGCTCTCCGGCGACCATCTCTATCCATCCTGGCTGCTGGCGGGGAACCTGAGGGATTACGTCGCCTCGCTGGACGCCACCCTGAAGGTGATCAACCCGCAGACCACCCTCTACGGCGCCCACGCCGACGAGGACCCGAGCAAGGTGCCGGCCATGACCTACGCCGACGTCGTCGCGGTGCGCGACAAGATGCAGCAGATCCAGGCCGGCCACGCCAAGGGCGAAGCCTTCAGCGACCCGGAACTGATCAGGAGCTCGGAGCTGTACAAGGTGGAGAAGGACATCAGCATCCTGACCGATATCCAGTTCACGGATGGGCGCGGTTACGGCTACTGAGGCCTGCGCCCAACTCGCCTTTTGTGGGACCGAGGGGGACGCCCAGTCCTTGCTCGCGAAGCGGGGTCAGCCTGATACAAAAGTGCAGGACGGCAGGCCGCTGTTCGCGAGCGAGCTCGCGCCTACAGGCTCACCGATCCATCGAGCTCGTGGGTTGGGCGCTACTCCCCCACCGACAGCAACCACTCGATGAATGCCCGGACCTCCGGGCGTTCGCGCTTCGCCTCGGGGCAGATCACGTAGTAGTTGTGCACCGCCGCCACCGAGATCGGCAGCGGGCGCACCAGCCGCCCTTCGTCGAGGTCGCGCTGTGACACCGTCTCGTCGCTGAGCGCCACGCCGAAGCCATCGCGCGCCGCCTGCAGGACCATGCCGAAATCCTCGAAATGAATGTCCTCGGCGCCTCCCCGACTGTGGCCAGCCTCGGCCAGCCATTGCTGCCACTGGCTGCCATCGTCCTCGTGGAGCAGCCGGTGCCGCGCCAGATCGGCGGCCTCGACGATGGCCAGCGGCCCGCGCAGGTACTGCGGGCTGCACACCGGCGTCATGCGGATGCCATGCAGCAGGCGCCACCAGACACCCGGCCACGGCGGCGTGCCGTAGATCACCGCCACGTCGGCGCGGCGCCAGTCCACCTGCGGCATGCCCGGCGCAGTGATCACGCTGACCCGCACCGAGCGCGACTCCTCCATGAAGCGCAGCAGCGGCCGGGTCAGCCACTCCACGCCTTCGGCCGGAGGGATCGACAGGCAGATAGCCACCCGCTCCTCGTCCGGGCGCCCTTCTGCCTGCAACGCCAGGACCGCCCCGCCGATCTCGTCCATCGCGCTGGCCACGCTCTTCTGCAACGCCCGCCCACTGGCGGTCAGCACCAACTGGCGGCCGCGCTTCTCGAACAGCTCCACGCCCAGGCCGGCCTGCAGCGCCTTGACCTGCTGGCTGACCGCGCCGGTGGTGACGTGCAGTTCGACGGCAGCCGCCGCCAGGCTGCCCAGGCGGGCCACGCTTTCGAACACCCTGAAACTGTGCAGTGGCGGGAGGGCCATCTTCTGATGCAGTCCTGCGCAAATCGTGACGGACGGTTATAGCAGGAGCGGCCCCCACGGGGGAACGCAACGCACCCGAGGCACCCCTGGCCCACAAATTGCGACGTCCTGTGTCCAGGTGGCCGCAAAGAACCTTTCGGCGCTTTGCATGCAGCCAACTGGTGCTTTTGGATTCAAACGTGCACACATTTTGGGCAGAGCCATCCGAGTCAGGATTTCATGCAGAACGCCGATTGCAGAGCTATCCAGTTAAAAAAAACACCTAACCGCCCGGTCAGATTCCGGACCATCGGCCGCGAAAATGTATACAAACCAGTGGATATTTCCTACGGACTTTGTCTACAGTGGCCGCACAACAAAAACAAGCGAGTCCTCAGCCATGAATGATCGTTCAGCTGTAGCGTCCGCCGGAGCACGCCCGGAAGACGAGAACCTCGGAATCGGCGCCAACCTGGCGTACGGCCTGCAACACGTTCTGACCATGTACGGCGGTATCGTCGCCGTGCCCCTCATCCTCGGCCAAGCGGCCGGGCTCAGCCCAAGCGAAATCGGCCTGCTGATCGCCGCCTCGCTGTTCGCCGGTGGCCTCGCCACCCTGCTGCAGACCCTCGGCATCCCCTTCTTCGGCTCACAGATGCCGCTGGTGCAAGGCGTATCCTTCGCCGGCGTCGCCACCATGATCGCCATCCTCGGTGGCGGCTATGAGGGTGGCGGCATGCCCGCCGTGCTCGGTGCGGTGATGGCGGCCTCGTTCATCGGTTTCCTGATCACGCCGATCTTCTCGCGCATCACCAAGTTCTTCCCGCCGATGGTCACCGGCATCGTCATCACCACCATCGGCCTGACGCTGATGCCGGTGGCGGCGCGCTGGGCCATGGGCGGCAACCCCAAGGCACCGGACTTCGGCAGCATGGCCAACATCGGCCTTGCCGCGCTCACCCTGGTGATCGTCCTGCTGCTGAGCAAGCTGGGCAGCGCCTCCATCTCGCGCCTGTCGATCCTGCTGGCCATGGTGATCGGCACCCTGATCGCCGCCGCCCTGGGCATGACCGACTTCTCCCGCGTGGCCGAAGGCCCGATGGTGGCCTTCCCGTCGATCTTCCATTTCGGCCTGCCGACCTTCCACATCGCCGCCATCATCTCGATGCTGATCGTGATCATGGTGACCCTGGTGGAGACCTCGGCGGACATCCTCGCCGTCGGTGAGATCATCGGCACCAAGGTCGATTCCAAGCGCCTGGGCAACGGCCTGCGCGCCGACATGGCCTCCAGCATCCTGGCGCCGATCTTCGGCTCCTTCACCCAGAGCGCGTTCGCCCAGAACGTCGGCCTGGTGGCCGTGACCGGCGTCAAGAGCCGCTACGTGGTAGCCACCGGCGGCCTGATCCTGGTGACCCTCGGCCTGCTGCCGGTGATGGGGCGGGTGATCGCCGCGGTGCCCTCCTCCGTGCTCGGCGGCGCTGGCGTGGTGCTGTTCGGCACCGTGGCGGCGAGCGGCATCCGCACCCTGTCCAAGGTCGACTACCGCAACAACATGAACCTGATCATCGTCGCCACCTCCATCGGCTTCGGCATGATCCCGATCGCCGCGCCCAGCTTCTACGAGCACTTCCCCAGCTGGTTCGCCACCATCTTCCACTCGGGCATCAGCTCGGCGGCGATCATGGCCATCGGCCTCAACCTGCTGTTCAACCACTTCAAGACCGGCAACTCGGACCAGCAGTCGGTGTTCGTCGCCGCCGAGGAACGCACCCTGCGCTACCGCGACATCGCCGCGCTGAACGAGGGTGACTACTTCCAGAACGGCAAACTGTTTGACGCCGAGGGCAACGAGGTACCGGTGATCGTCGACGATCACGACCATGACGAGCACCACGCGCCAGCGACCAGACCGCTCAAGCGCGAGACGGTGAACAGCAGCGCCTGACGCTCAGTCAGCCCCCATGAAAAAGGCCCCTTCCGGGGCCTTTTTTATTTCCGTATCTCCGGCTTGGGGCAGGAGCGAGCTTGCTCGCGAACGGCTCTGCCGGCAGCACCGGCGTGAAGCGGTTCGCGAGCAAGCTCGCTCCTACCAGGGCCAAGCCGCCCGTGGCTCAGTGCAGTGCCACCGCCGAGTCCTCTTCGGCCGAAGCCACCACCATCGCCAGCGGATCGGCCTGCGGCGGCCCTGCTTCCGCTTCGGCCTGCGGCGGTGCGCTCACCTCCAGCATCAGTGTCGCGGAAGGCCCGCCACCCGGCGGCGGGTTGACCACCACCACGGCCAGGCTGCCGCCAACGGCCACATCCTCGGGCATCAGCTGGAAAGCCAGGCGCGAGCTGTCGGCCAGCGATGTCTCGCGCTCCCTGCCATTCACCTGTACCCGCGCGCCACGGCTGAAGCCCTTGCCGCGCAGGGTGACGTAGAGCGACTGGGCGTCGAGCACCGGCGGCTGCGCTTCGGTGATGACGGCCAGGGGGTTTTCCAGCGGGTCCTTGCGCCGTGCGTCACCGGCAGGATGGCGCGTGCGGAACAGCGCATCGAGGACAACGGTGAACTTGTCGGTGCCTTGCTTGGACGCCATCCCCACCAGGGCGGCCATGGCCATCAACCCGTAGAGATTGACGCTGGCCGGGTCGCTGGCGGCGCTCATGGCGAGGAATACCGCGCGCACGATCAGGTAGAGCATCAGCGCCAGCGCCATGCCGATGCAGGGCTTGAGCAGGTACCACCAGATCCAGCTGGCCATGAAGCGGTCGTTGCCGACGAAGTCGCCGAAGGACTTCGCGACATGCACGAAACTGCCCAGCGCGCCGGCAACCATCACCATCACCAGCAGCCGCGCATCCGGCCCCGGGCACCAGCCGATCAGGCATTGCACGCCGGGGTCGCCGACTGCGCCGGCGCGAGGGAACTGCGGGTAGGACTGCGGCCACAGGCCGACCAGGGCGACCGCGAGGACCATGGCGAGGAGCATCAGCCCCGCCCCCATCAGGGTGATCTGTAGCGTATTGGCGCGTCGTCTCTTGCTGCGTGTCTCCATCATGCGCTCCGGGCAGAAGGCCAGCGGGGAAAACGCCCTGCCGCGAAGGGTGTTTCCGCCTTCGCACGACGAACAGAGAAATTCACGTTAGCGCAGCGCCAAGCCGCTGCAAGAGGCCCTGATGAATTTTTAACCGCTGTCTCGAAGGCCTTACGTAACGCCGGCGAAACAGCCTGCGCAAAGGCCCGCGGTCAGGCCACTTCGGCCTCGGGCATGGGCCCGTCCAGTAGTCCGATAAATGCCCGCAGCGCCGGCGTATCGGTGCCGCGCCGCCAGAACAGCCAGGTCGTCGCGTCGGCATGCTGCGGCGCCAGGCGGTGGATCGCCACGTTGCGCCCGCCGGCCAGGCTGTCGAACATCGCCCGCGGGATGATCGCCACGCCGCCGCCCGCCGCGATGCAGGCGAGCATGCCGTGGTAGGACTCCATCTCCATGATCTTGCCCGGCACCACGCGGTGCTCGGCGAACCAGCTCTCCAGGCGCTTGCGGTAGGAGCAGGTATCGCGGAAGGCGAACACCGTCTCCCCCGCCACGTCCCGCGCGTCATGCACCGGCGCATGGTGCCTGGCGCTCATCAGCACCAGCTCCTCGCGGTACACCGGCTTGCCGTCCAGCTGCGGATGGTTGGCCGGGCCGTCGGCGAAGGCGGCGATGAAACGCCCGGAGAGCACGCCGTCGATCATCTCGCCCGAAGGGCCGGTGGAAAGGTCCAGCTGCACCTTCGGACACTGCTGGTGATAACGCGCCAGCATCTCCGGGATGCGCACCGCCGCCGTGCTCTCCATCGAGCCCAGGGAGAAACCGCCATGGGGCTCGGCGCCCACCGCGACCTGCCGGGCCTCCTCCACCAGATCGAGGATGCGTTCAGCGTATTCGAGGAAGCTGCGGCCGGTAGGCGACAGACGGAGGCGCAGCTTCTCGCGGATGAACAACTCGGTGCCCAGCTCCGCTTCCAGCTGTTTGATCCGCGTGGTCAGGTTCGAAGGCACGCGATGCAGACGGGCCGCGGCGGCGGTGATGCTGCCTTCGGTGGCGACGGCGCGGACGATTTCCAGCTGGGTGAGGTCCATGATTCTCTCCGAGAGAAAGAGTCTTTCTTGATTATTCATTTTACATGAATGGATGCGCATCTTAATTTCTGCGCCATCCCGGAGCCACCACGCCCGGACGAACGACCGGCCTTGCGCCCCCACAGAACAAGCAGGACTCACCATGAACCAGATCGCCGCCATCCCCGCTGCCATCTCCCGCAGCCCCGCCACCGGCCAGGAACTGGCCCGCTACACCTTCGAAGACGCCGCCCAGCTGGAAACCTCGCTGGCCCGCACCGATGCCGCGTTCCGCCAATGGCGCGACACCAGCATCGCCGAACGTGTCGCCGTGCTGCGCAAGATGGCCGAAGTGCTGCGCGCCAACGTCGAGCCGATGGCCCGCATGGAAGCCCAGGAAATGGGCATGCCGGTCACCCAGGCCCGTGGCGAAATCAACAAGTGCGCCAACCTCTGCGAGTGGTACGCCGACAACGGCCCGGCCATGCTCGAAGACGAGAAGACCAGCATCGAAGGCGCGTACATCTCCTACCTGCCGCTGGGCCCGGTGCTGGCCGTGATGCCGTGGAACTTCCCCACCTGGCAGGTCATGCGCGGCGCGGTGAGCATCATCCTGGGCGGCAACACCTACGTGCTCAAGCACGCGCCGAACGTCATGGGCTGCGCCTACCAGCTGCGCGACGCCTGGCTGCAGGCCGGCCTGCCGGAAGGCGTGTTCGAAGTGCTGAACGTCGAGCCGCCGCTGGTCTCCAAGGCCATCGCCGATGACCGCATCGCCTCCATCGCCGTGACCGGCAGTGTCGGCGCAGGTGCCGCCATCGCCTCCCAGGCCGGTGCCGCGCTGAAGAAGTGCGTGCTGGAGCTGGGCGGTTCCGACGCCTTCATCGTGCTCGCCGACGCCGACCTCGACGCCGCCGTGAAAGCCGCCGTCGCCAGCCGCTTCGGCAACTGCGGCCAGGTGTGCATCGCCGCCAAGCGCATGATCCTCGAAGAATCCATCGCCCCGGCCTTCACCGAAAAACTGCTGGCTGCGGTCAAGGCGCTGAAGATCGGCGACCCACTGGCGGACGACACCTTCGTCGGCCCGATGGCCCGCTTCGACCTGCGCGACGAGCTGGACGGCCAGGTGCAACAGGCCATCGCCGACGGCGCCACCCTGCTGCTGGGCGGCCACAAGCTCGAAGGCGAAGGCAACTACTACGCGCCGACCGTGCTGGCCAACGTGCAGCCGGGCAACACCGCGTTCGAGAAGGAAATCTTCGGCCCCGTCGCCTCGCTGATCGTCGCCCGCGACGCCGAGCACGCCCTGGAACTGGCCAACGACAGCGAGTTCGGCCTCTCCGGCGCAATCTGGACGGCCGACAAGGCCAAGGCCCAGCACATGGCCCGTCGCCTGGTCAGCGGTGGCGTGTTCATCAACGGCTTCTCCGCTTCCGACCCGCGCGTACCGATCGGCGGCGTGAAGAAGAGCGGCTTCGGTCGCGAGCTGTCGCACTTCGGCCTGCGCGAGTTCACCAACCCGCAGACCGTGTGGATCGACCGCAAGTAAGCCTTGCTCTCGTAGGAGCGGACTCTGTCCGCGATGGCCGCCAGCGCGATGCGGACCTATCGCGGACAGAGTCCGCTCCTACGTTCCCGCCACCATCGGTCCCCCCGCGAATCACGGGGATCAAGGCTTGGCAGCGTCCTTCTTCAACTGCAGCAGTTCCCGGGTGCTGTGCCGCAGGTTCTCGGCCAGGCTGCCCTGCTCATTGAAGCAGTCTTCGACCAGCCAGCCCCCGGCCGTGCGATGCAGCAACAGGCCAAGATCGCGATCCTCTCCCGTCAGTGCGTCCTTGAGCACCACCCGCGCCTTGATGCGTTCGTCGTCCACCGGGGTGAACGCCAGCGACTTCACCTTGATGTCGCCCCAGTCCTGGCAATCGCACAACGGGTCGCCACCGAGATAGCCCAGCCCGCCATCGGCGGCGTCCTGGTCAGCCTTCATCAGGGCGATCAGCGAGGCGTCGTAGACGTCCTCTTCCTTCAGCGTCTTGTTCGGCACGCCCGGGCCGTCCGGCGTATAGCTGGCGTACAGTTGACGCAGGAAGCGCTCCGCGCTGGCGCTATCGGTCGCCGACGTCGAAGCGGCGAGCGAAGTATCGAAGAGCGTCAGCAGGATCAGCGACAGGGCAAAGGCGGATCGCAGGAAGGCCATGGGATTCTCCATCGGGCAGCCGTGCATCATCGCCCGGCGCGGCCTCGAAAATCCGTGAAGTGGTTAAAGCCGCGGGCGATAGCCCTGGGCGAGCAGCCAGCCCTGGAAGACCCGGCGCCGTTCCGGCGGCAGGTCTGCCAGTACCTGGGCCTCGGGTTCTGCGCGCAGCCGGCGCAGCCAGGGCGCCAGCTCCAGGCCATCGAGGTGCCAGATGCCGAGTGGCTGGTCGGCGCTGACCACCACTTCCGCCTCATCGACGAACTCGCCCTTCAGCACCGGAGCACGCTCGATGCGCAGGCTGGCGAAGTCTGCCGGCGGATGGCTCGGCTGCTCGTCCGGCCACGCGCGGCGCGACTGCCAGAACGGCTGGTCGGCCCATTGATTTTCGCTGGCATAGAAGTCGCGGCCAACGCGGGCGAAGCGCAGGAACAGCTGCTCGACCCGCTGCTGATGGAAGCGCCTGGCCAGTTCCGCCCGCGCCGGCGCGCGCAGCAGCGTGTTGATCACCAGTGGCGCCTGCAACGCCGAGGACAGCGACTGGAAGATGCCATTGCCCGACAACGGGTCCACCGCCATCGCCGCATCGCCCACGCGAATCCAATTATCGCCGCAAGCCTCCAGGCAGAGGATCGCCGTGCTGCTGCGGGCGTGCAGGTCCAGCTCGCGCTCCTCGGCAGCACCGAAGAATTGCCGGACCAGCCTCGACGCACGGCGGCGCTCGCGGCAGTAGTCGAGCAGCTGCTCGCGGGGCGGCAGTCGGCTGCTGGCGACGTCCAGGGTGAGCTGCCAGTAGCAGCGCCCATCCTCCAGCCGCGCCATCCACGCCCAGCCGTCGGGCAGGCTCTCCACTGCGGTCGCCAGAGGACCGGGCTCGCCCAGCCAGCGATTGAGCAGGCTGAGGGTTTCCGGGCCGCGCCGGGCCTTCTGGCCCTTTTGATTCAATGGCGCCTGGCGCCCGCGGGCTTCGACGAGGAAGGCGCCCTGCACTTCCCGGCCGTCATCCAGCTTCACGCGCCAGCCGGTGCCGTCTTCCTCCACCGCCAGCGCTTGCGACTCGATCAGCTCGACTCCCGCTTGCGCCATGTCCTCGCGCAGCCCGGCATCGAAGCGCGGACGATCGAGGACGCATTCGATGTTCTGCGCGCTCTCCACGCCGTTCCAGTGCACGCGACGCTGCGACGGAGGCGCGACGCACTCCAGCGCCTGCCGCAAGCCGGCATTGCGCAGGCCTTCGAGTACGCGCTGGGAAACACCTTCGACGGCGGCGAAGCGGCGCCATTCACTGATCACTGTGACGGGATGACCAAGACGGCGCAGGCCGAGGGCAACAGCCGCTCCTGCGGGGCCGGCGCCGAGGATCAGGACGGCCTTGTCACTCACGGCCCCACCTTCCGCTCGATCCCGCGAAACGCCGCCCGCTCCCGCATCAGCTCGATGAGCTGGACATAGGAAAGCTCCGGCCGCGCCACCAGTAACGCAGCCAGATGGCCACTGAAGGCTGCACACCCCAGGCTCGCGCCAGAGCGCCCGGCAACCTTCACTGCCGCACCGAAATCCGCCTGCGGACTATCCAGCCAGGACCACTCTTTTTCACCACAGCGCGCATCGCCCGTCACTCGAATTACGCCGGGATAGCCCGCCGGAAAAACCGGTTCACCCCGCGCCGGGCTGGACGCGCAGACGATCACGCCAGCTTCGACCAGTTCCGCCACGGCCTCGCGCAGGATCGGCCGATCCTGGCGCACGCCCAGGCTCAGGTTGATCACCCGCACGCCCTGCTCGCCGAGCCAGCGCAGCGCAGCGGCGATCTGCAACGGGCTGGTCACGCCGCGCTCATCGAAGACCTGGGCGACAGCCAGGCGGACACTCGGCGCATGGGAAAGAATGGCTGCGCAGACAGCGCTTCCGTGGCCAAGGGCATCCACCTGGGATTCGCCCTCAGCATGGCCGGTGTCGGTGAGGAAGAACCGCCGCGCAGCACTGACGCACGCGGACTGGGAGTCGGCAAAACCGCTATCGACCACCCCGACCCGCAGCTCAGGCCTCATGGTGCTGCACCGGCTGGGCCTCGCGCACACGTATCTGCCCATCCTGCAACTCCAGGTGCAGGTCGGCGGCGGCCAGGGTCGAGGTGCGGTGGCTGATCAGCAGTCGCGTGCGCCCGGCGAACAGCTGGTCGATGGCCGCGATCACCTCGCGCTCGGTACTTTCATCCACCTGCGAGGTGGCTTCGTCCAGGACAAGGATCAGCGGGTCCTGCAACAGCGCGCGGGCGATGGCGATGCGTTGTTTCTGCCCGCCGGAAAGCTGCTGGCCACGCTCGCCCAGCGGGCTGTCGAGGCCTTCGGGCAGGCTGGCGATCAGGCTGTCCAGCTGCGCGGCGCGAGCGGCTTTCTCGATGGCCTCGCGGCTCGATTCTGGCGCGCTGTAGGCCAGGTTGTCGGCCAGGCTGCCGCGGAACAGCACGATGTCCTGGCTGACCACCGCCACGCGCCGGCGCAGGGCTTGCAGGTCGAGTTCGCGCACGTCGATGCCGTCGAGCAGGATGCGCCCCTGGTCGGGGTCGTAGAAGCGCTGCAGCAGGTCGATCAGGGTGCTCTTGCCAACCCCGGACGGGCCGCTCAGCGCGACCTTGAGGCCGGCAGGAATCACCGCCTGCACGTCCTGCAAAACGGCCTGCGCACGGCCCGGCCAGGCGTAGTGCAGGTTCTCCAGGCGCAGCTCGCCCACCAACGGCATCGGCCGTGGTGCGGCGGGTGAAACGATGGTCGCTTCCTCGCCGCGCAGTTCCATCACCCGACTGAGGCTGACGGTCATGCGCTGCAAGGCGACGTACAGGCCGAGCAGGCTCTGCACCGGCCCGATGGCCATGCCGAGGTAGGTGGAAAAGGCGATCAGCGAACCCAGTTGCCAGGTGCCCTGCACCACCCAGTAACCGCCGACCAGGAAAGCGCAGGCGCGGGACAGCGACATCAGCGTGCCCGGCACGGCCTGGGTGAAGAACTCGGTGAGTTGCAGGCGCAGCAGCTGGCCCAGATAGCCCTGCCCCAGGCCTTCCAGCCTCCCGGCTTCGCGGTTCTGCTGGCCGGCGGACTGGATGAATTTCATCGCCGGCAAGGTCTCGACGAAGAACGACGACAGGTCTGCCGAACGCTCGCGCAGCCCGCGCGCCTCACGCTCGACCTTGCGCCGCATCCAGCGCAGCCAGAGCACGTCCAGGGGAATCAGCAGCGCCACCAGCAGCGACAGTTGCCAGGACAGCGTCAGCAGGAGTGCCAATGCGCCGATCAGCCCGATCACGCTGGAGACGGCGGAGAACAGCGAGTCCACGGCGAAGCGCTGGATTTCCGCGACGTCGCCATCCAGCCGGGACATCAGGTCGCCGATGCGGCGGCGGCCGAAGAAGCTCGGCGACAGGGTCTGCAGATGGCGATACAGCGCATCGCGCAGGGAGAACAGGATACGCCCGGACAGGCGCGTGTGCAGGAAGCGGTTGAGTCCCGACAGCGCCGTACCCACCAGACCGACGACGATCATCGCCACGGCCACCGTTACCAGCACCGGGAAGTTCTTCGCCAGCAGGCCGTCGTCGATCAGCGTCTTGGTCAGCCAGGGCTGCGCGAGCACCAGCAGGGAGGCGCAGAACGACAATCCGAGAAGCCCGGCAATCGCCACCTTGTGCGGCCTGACGAAGCCGTACAGCCAGCGCAGCGAGGCCTTGAGTTGCTGCGGGTCTTCGCTGTCGATCAGGCGGGTGAAGAACATCAACCCACCTTGAGTTGCTTGAGCTTGCGGTACAGCGTAGCGCGACTGATGCCCAGCGCATCGGCGGCGGCGGAGACGTTGCCCTGGTGGCGCTCCAGCGCCTGGCGGATCAGCTCCAGTTCGTTCTCGCGGATGCTGCCGCTCTGCGGGCGTTCGCCGGCGGCGAGCTCGTCGAGGGTACTGTCGGGCAGGTGATCGAGGCTCAGTTCCTCCTCGCCCTCCTCGCGCATGGCCAGCGCGGTGCGCAGGACCATCTCCAGCTGGCGGATGTTGCCCGGCCAGTGATACTCGCGCAGCAGGCCGAGCAGTTCGGCGGAGAGTTTCACCTTCGGCGCACCGAGACGAGCCAGCACGCCGGTTGCCAGTTCGGCGAGGTCGTCGCGCTCGCGCAGCGCCGGCAGCTTCACGCTGATGCCGTTGACGCGGTAGTAGAGGTCCTCGCGGAAGTGCTTTTCTTCCACCAGGCGCTTGAGGTCACGGTGGGTGGCGCAGATCAGCGCGACATCGATGTCCTGCTCTTCACCGGCGCCCAGCGGCGCTACCTTGCGCTCCTGCAGCACGCGCAGCAGGCGCGCCTGCAGCGCCAGCGGCATATCGCCGATTTCGTCGAGGAACAGCGTGCCGCCGTGGGCCTGTTGCAGCCGGCCGACCATGCCGCCACGTCGCGATCCGGTGAAGGCGCCTTCGCGGTAGCCAAAGAGTTCGGACTCGATCAGACCTTCGGGAATCGCCGCGCAGTTCACCGCGACGAAGGGCTTGTCGCTGCGCGCACTGGCCTGGTGCAGGGCACGGGCAACCACTTCCTTGCCGCTGCCGGTTTCGCCCAGCAGCAGTACCGGCAATTCGTTCACCAGCCCCTGGCGCGCCATGCGCAGGGCGCGGGCGTAACGCGGGTGACTGCCGGCGAGTGCCTCGAGTTCGGGGCCGGCGGCCGGGCGTGGCGCGCGGGCGCTGACCGGCACCGCGTGGCTGCGCAGCGGCGCCTGCAGGGTCTTGTAGAACAGCTCGCCCTTGGGCGTCTGCAGGCTGCCGACGCCGCCCTGGTAGAGGCGGCCGAGCAACTGGTCGCCGCGCAGGCCGAGGAAATCTTCGCTGCGCCGGCCCACCAGGCTTTCGCGGTGGGCACCGAGCAGTTGGCAAGCCTGGCCGCTGACGGCCAGCACCTTGCCGTCCAGCCCCAGCGCGAGCAGGCCCTGCCAGGCGGAATCCAGGTACTGGCGACGGTAATGGAAGGCGATCACCACCTGCCCCGGATGGCTGACGGCGAACAGCCGCGCCTCGATCTGGAACACCGCGAGGCTGAGCAGCGAGAGACTTTCACGCGGGCCGGAGAGCGGCCCTTCGCGGGTCATGTCGAGCACGCCGAGCAACGTGCCCTGCGGCCCTTCGATGGGCACCGAGGTGCAGGAGAAGCGGCTCAGGCGGTCGAGGAAGTGTTCGCCGCAGTCGATCTGCGTGGCGCGCTTTTCCACCAGCGCGGTGCCCAGGGCGTTGGTGCCGCGGGAGGCCTCGCTCCAGCAGGCGCCCTGGACGATGTCGGCCAGGCCCTTGCTCTGCATGCGCTCGCGGGCGCCTTCGACGGAGAGGATGGTGGCGTCGGCGTTGGCCAGGATGATCACGCCGTCATGGCCCTGGCGCTGTTGCAGGTAGTCGAGTTCAGGGATGGCGGCGTCGAGCAGCAGGCGGTTGCCGGCCAGCAGCACGTCGGGTTTGACCCGCGTGTCGAGGCCGTGCTCGGTGCCGCTGGCACAGTCCAGGCCATGGCCGACGCTGCGCCGCCAGGAGGCGTCGATTTCCTCGCGGAGCACGCCACTGGGGACTTCGCCTTCCTGTTGCAGGCGTTCACGGGCCAGGTGGGCTTCGCGCAGCAGGTCGCTGCTTATTGTTCTTGTCGTCATGCATCGCTCCGGTAGGTTCCGCGCTCTCTTTGAGGGCAGGGAACTCGCAGGCTGGTCAGGGCTGTGTACACCCGCAGGCGGCGTCCGTAAAGGGGAAGTCCCCAGTAGGAAGGTTCATATCGATGGCCAGGCAATTCCCGCGCCAGTGAACCTTGCAGGACCTTTCCACAACCTTCCCGGGCCGCCTTCGAGCTGTATTGACAGTGACCCAAGGCAGGTTTACGTTAACGTAAAGGTAAACGACCGAGCAAGAAGATTCCCATGCCCACGACCTACACCATCTCCGAGCTGGCCCGCGAACTGGACGTCACCACCCGCGCCATCCGCTTCTACGAGGAGCAGGAAATGCTCAGCCCCGAGCGCCGTGGGCAAGAGCGCGTCTACAGCGCGAAGGACCTGGTGGCGCTGAAACTGATCCTGCGCGGCAAGCGCATCGGCTTCTCGCTGGCCGAGTGCAAGGAGCTGATCGACCTCTACGATCCCAGCAGCGGCAACACCAGGCAGTTGCAGACCTTCCTCGACAAGATCACCGCGCGCCGCGCACAGCTGGAACAGCAGCTGCTCGACATCGAGCAGATGAAACTGGAACTGGACACGGCCGAGGAACGCTGCCTGGCGGCCATGGCCGAGACCGACAAACCCCGCAAGCAGCGCGCGACCAGCTGATCTCGCTGCCCTGCCCGCTCTCTCATCCGATTACAAATACAAGTACAGGTGATTCCATGAGCTACCCCTCCCTCAACTTCGGCCTCGGCGAAACCATCGACATGCTGCGCGAGCAGGTGCAGGGCTTCGTCGCTAGCGAACTCGCCCCGCGCGCCGCGCAGATCGATTCCGACAACCTGTTCCCCATGGACATGTGGAAGAAGTTCGGCGACATGGGCCTGCTCGGCATCACCGTGGCGGAGGAATACGGCGGCGCCAACATGGGTTACCTGGCCCACGTCATCGCCATCGAGGAAATCAGCCGTGGCTCGGCGTCGGTCGGCCTGTCCTACGGCGCGCACTCCAACCTGTGCGTCAACCAGATCAAGCGCAACGGCAATGCCGAGCAGAAGGCCAAGTACCTGCCCAAGCTGATCAGCGGCGAGCACATCGGCGCCCTGGCCATGAGCGAGCCCAACGCCGGCTCCGACGTGGTGTCGATGAAGCTGCGCGCCGAAAAGCGCGGCGACCGCTTCGTCCTCAACGGCAGCAAGACCTGGATCACCAACGGCCCGGACGCCAACACCTATGTGATCTACGCCAAGACCGAGCCGGAGAAAGGCGCCCACGGCATCACCGCGTTCATCGTCGAGCGCGACTGGAAAGGCTTCAGCCGTGGCAGCAAGTTCGACAAGCTGGGCATGCGCGGCTCGAACACCTGCGAGCTGTTCTTCGATGACGTGGAAGTGCCGGAAGAGAATGTGCTGGGCGCGGTCAACGGCGGCGTGAAGGTGCTGATGAGCGGCCTGGACTACGAGCGCGTGGTCCTCGCCGGCGGCCCGATCGGCATCATGCAGGCCTGCATGGACGTCATCGTCCCCTACATCCACGACCGCAAGCAGTTCGGCCAGAGCATCGGCGAGTTCCAGCTGATCCAGGGCAAGGTCGCCGACATGTACACCCAGCTCAACGCCAGCCGCGCCTACCTCTATGCCGTGGCCCAGGCCTGCGACCGTGGCGAGACCACCCGCAAGGACGCCGCCGGGGTGATCCTCTACACCGCCGAGCGCGCCACCCAGATGGCCCTGGACGCCATCCAGATCCTCGGTGGCAACGGCTACATCAACGAGTTCCCCACCGGCCGCCTGCTGCGCGACGCCAAGCTCTACGAGATCGGCGCCGGCACCAGCGAAATCCGCCGCATGCTGATCGGCCGCGAGCTGTTCAACGAGACCCGCTGAACGCCAACGCCTTCGCCCTTGTAGGAGCGAGCTTGCTCGCGAACCGCCTCACGCAGAGCTTCGCGAGCAAGCTCGCTCCTACAAAAAGAATCCCAGCTCGTGGAGACGCCATGACCATCCTCGGCACCCAACTCAACACCCGTTCCCCGGAATACGCCGCCAACGCCGCGACCATGCTGGAAAGCGTCCAGGACCTGCGCGCCGTCCTCGGCCGCGTCCACGAAGGCGGCGGCGCTGCCGCCCAGGCCAAGCACACCGCGCGCGGCAAGCTGCTGGTGCGCGAGCGCATCAACCGCCTGCTCGACGCAGGCTCGCCTTTCCTCGAAGTCTCCGCCCTCGCCGCCCATGAGGTGTACGGCGAAGACGTCGCCGCCGCCGGCGTGGTCGCCGGCATCGGCCGCGTGGAAGGCGTGGAATGCATGATCGTCGGCAACGACGCCACGGTGAAAGGCGGCAGCTACTACCCGCTGACCGTGAAGAAACACCTGCGCGCCCAGACCATCGCCCAGCAGAACCGCCTGCCGTGCATCTACCTGGTGGATTCGGGCGGCGCCAACCTGCCGCGCCAGGACGAAGTCTTCCCCGACCGCGAACACTTCGGCCGGATTTTCTTCAACCAGGCCAACATGAGCGCCCAGGGCATCCCACAGATCGCCGTGGTGATGGGCTCCTGCACCGCCGGTGGCGCCTACGTGCCGGCGATGAGCGACGAGACCATCATGGTGCGCAACCAGGCCACCATCTTCCTCGCCGGCCCGCCGCTGGTGAAGGCCGCCACCGGTGAAGTGGTGAGCGCCGAGGACCTGGGCGGCGCCGATGTGCACTGCAAGACCTCCGGCGTCGCCGACCACTACGCCGAGGACGACGAGCATGCGCTGGCCATCGCCCGCCGCTGCATCGCCAACCTCAACTGGAGCAAGCAGGGCAAGCTCAACACCCGCGCCCCGCGCGCCCCGCTGTACGCCGCCGACGAGCTTTATGGCGTGATCCCGGTGGACAGCAAGCAGCCCTTCGACGTGCGCGAGATCATCGCCCGCCTGGTCGACGGCAGCGAATTCGACGAGTTCAAGGCGCTGTTCGGCACCACCCTGGTGTGCGGCTTCGCCCACCTGCACGGCTACCCGGTGGCGATCCTCGCCAACAACGGCATCCTCTTCGCCGAGGCCGCGCAGAAAGGCGCGCACTTCATCGAGCTGGCCTGCCAGCGCGGCATCCCGCTGGTGTTCCTGCAGAACATCACCGGCTTCATGGTCGGCCAGAAGTACGAGGCCGGCGGCATCGCCAAGCACGGTGCCAAGCTGGTCACCGCGGTGGCCTGCGCCCAGGTGCCGAAGTTCACCGTGATCATCGGCGGCAGCTTCGGCGCCGGTAACTACGGCATGTGCGGCCGCGCCTACGACCCGCGCTTCCTGTGGATGTGGCCCAACGCGCGGATCGGCGTGATGGGCGGCGAACAGGCTGCCGGCGTGCTGGCCCAGGTCAAGCGCGAGCAGGCCGAACGCGCCGGCAACGCGCTGTCCGCCGAGGACGAGGCAAAGATCAAGGCACCGATCCTCGAACAGTATGAGCGCCAGGGTCACCCCTACTACTCCAGCGCCCGCCTGTGGGACGACGGCGTCATCGACCCGGCGCAGACCCGCGACGTGCTCGGCCTGGCCCTCTCCGCCTCGCTCAACGCGCCTGTCGAAGCGACCCGCTTCGGCGTCTTCCGCATGTAATGCTCTTCTCCCCTCTCCCGCTGGGAGAGGGGCCGGGGGTGAGGGACGACCCACCTGCCCAACTTGAGAATGGTCACATGACAGAATTCCAGAACATTGAGCTCGATATCGACCCGCGCGGCGTCGCCAGCCTGTGGCTGAACCGCCCGGAGAAGAACAACGCCTTCAATGCCCAGACCATCGCCGAGCTGATCCAGGCGCTGGGCGCCGTGGCCAACGACGAGCGCGTGCGCCTCGTCGTGCTGCGCGGCCGTGGCCGCCACTTCTGCGGCGGCGCGGACCTGGCGTGGATGCAGGAATCCGTGAAACTGGACTACCAGGGCAACCTGAACGACGCCCAGCAGCTCGCCGAGTTGCTCTACAACCTGCACCAGCTGAAGAAGCCGACGCTTGCCATCGTGCAGGGCGCGGCCTTTGGCGGCGGCGTGGGACTGGCCGCCTGCTGCGACATGGTGCTGGCCGCCGAGGATGCGCAGTTCTGCCTGTCCGAAGTGCGCATCGGCCTGATCCCGGCCACCATCGGCCCCTTCGTCACCAAGGCCATCGGCCAGCGCGCCGCCACCCGCTACGCCATGACCGCCGAGCGTTTCAGCGGCATCCGTGCCCGCGAGCTGGGCCTGGTCGACGAGCACTATCCGGCCGCCGAACTGGACGATGAAGCCGAGGCCTGGATCGCCAACCTGATGAACAACAGCCCGGCGGCGCTGGTCGCCTGCAAGGCGCTGTTCCAGGAAATCGGCGCCGGCGAACTCACCCCCGAACGCCGCCGCTACACCGAAGCCGCCATCGCCCGCATCCGCATCAGCCCGGAGGGGCAGGAAGGCCTGCACGCCTTCCTGGAAAAACGCAAACCGTCCTGGCAGGAGCAAGTCTGATGAACAAGATCGATACCCTGCTGGTGGCCAACCGCGGCGAAATCGCCTGCCGCGTGATGCGCACCGCCAAGGCCCTGGGCCTGACCACCGTGGCCGTGCACAGCGCCACCGACCGCAACGCCCGCCACGTCGAAGAGGCGGACATCGCCATCGACCTGGGCGGCGCCAAGCCGGCTGAAAGCTACCTGCGCGCGGACGCCGTGCTGGCCGCCGCGAAGGCTGCCGGCGCCCAGGCCATCCACCCCGGCTACGGCTTCCTCTCGGAAAACGCCGGTTTCGCCCGCGCCTGCGAAGAGGCCGGGCTGATCTTCCTCGGCCCGCCGGCCAGCGCCATCGACGCCATGGGCAGCAAGTCCGCCGCCAAGGCGTTGATGGAAACCGCCGGCGTGCCGCTGGTGCCCGGCTACCATGGCGAGGCCCAGGATTACGCCACCTTCCAGCGCGAAGCCCAGCGCATCGGCTACCCGGTGCTGCTCAAGGCCGCTGCTGGCGGTGGCGGCAAGGGCATGAAGGTCGTCGAGCGCGAGGCCGAGCTGGCCGAGGCGCTGGAATCCGCCCAGCGTGAAGCGCAGTCCGGCTTCGGCGACTCGCGCATGCTGGTGGAGAAGTACCTGACCAAGCCGCGCCACGTGGAAATCCAGGTGTTCGCCGACCAGCACGGCCACTGCCTGTACCTCAACGAGCGCGACTGCTCGATCCAGCGCCGCCACCAGAAAGTCGTCGAGGAAGCGCCGGCCCCGGGCCTCTCCGCCGAACTGCGCGCCGCCATGGGCGAGTCCGCCGTGCGCGCAGCCCAGGCCATCGGCTACGTCGGCGCCGGCACCGTGGAGTTCCTCTACGACGAAGGCAGCGGCCAGTTCTTCTTCATGGAAATGAACACCCGCCTGCAGGTGGAACACCCGGTCACCGAAGCCATCACCGGCCTCGACCTGGTCGCCTGGCAGATTCGCGTCGCCCGTGGCGAGCCGCTGCCGATCACCCAGGAACAGGTGCCGCTGAACGGCCACGCCATCGAAGTGCGCCTCTACGCCGAAGACCCCGAAGGCGGCTTCCTGCCCGCCAGCGGCCACCTCGCGCTGTACCGCGAACCCGCCGCCGGCCCTGGCCGCCGGACCGACAGCGGCATCCGCGAGGGCGACGACATCTCGCCGTTCTACGACCCGATGCTGGCCAAGCTGATTGCCTGGGGCGAGAACCGCGAGGAAGCGCGCCAGCGCCTGCTGTCGATGCTCGCCGAAACCGCCGTTGGCGGCTTCAAGACCAACCTGGCCTTCCTGCGCCGCGTACTGGCCCACCCGGCCTTCGCCGACGGCGAACTGGACACCGGCTTCATCGCCCGCTACCAGGACACCCTGCTGCCCGCTCCGACCGCCCTGCCCGAGCGCTTCTGGCAACTGGCCGGCGAAGCCTGGGTGCAAAGCGAAGCCACCCGCGTGCGCGGCGATGACGCCCATTCGCCCTGGTCCGCCCAGAGCGGCTGGCGCAGCGGCCTGCCGGGGGAAACCGACCTGCACCTGCTGGCCAAGGGTGAGTCGCAAGTGGTGCGTCTGCGCCATGCCGACGGCCAGCGCATCGCCCAGCTCGACGGGCAATGGCTGGACGTGAAGGACGGCGAGACTCGCCGCCGCCATCAGGTGATCCGCCGTGGCGACAGCCTCTATCTGGAATGGAACGGCGAGCTGGTCGGCGTGCAGCGTTTCGACCCCATTGCCGAGGCCGAAGCCGCACATTCGCACCAGGGTGGCCTGGGCGCCCCCATGAACGGCAGCATCGTGCGCATCCTGGTAGAACCCGGCCAGAGCGTCGAAGCCGGCGCCGCGCTGGTGGTGCTCGAAGCCATGAAGATGGAACACAGCATTCGCGCGCCGCACGCCGGCGTGGTGAAATCGCTGTATTGCAGCGAAGGCGAGCTGGTGTCGGAAGGTACGGCGCTGGTCGAACTGGAAGAAGCGCCGGCCTGACGCCGATGCCTTCCTTGTAGGAGCGAGCTTGCTCGCGAACGCATTGCACCCTGATATCCCGGTGTGAAGCAGGTTCGCGAGCAAGCTCGCTCCTACAGGAAGAGCCGCCATTCGCACGAATCCAACGAGGACAATCCATGACCCTGCCCCAATCCGTCCGCCTCGTCGAAGTCGGCCCGCGCGACGGCCTGCAGAACGAGAAGCAACCCATCGCCGTCGCCGACAAGGTGCGCCTGGTGGACGACCTCACCGCCGCCGGCCTGGGCTACATCGAGGTCGGCAGCTTCGTCTCGCCCAAGTGGGTGCCGCAGATGGCCGGCTCGGCGGAAGTCTTCGCCGGCATCCGGCAGAAGGCCGGCGTCACCTACGCCGCGCTCGCGCCGAACCTGAAGGGCTTCGAGGCCGCGCTGGAATCGCAGGTCAAGGAAGTCGCGGTATTCGCCGCCGCCTCCGAAGCCTTCTCGCAGAAGAACATCAACTGCTCGATCAAGGAGAGCCTGGAGCGCTTCATCCCGGTGATGGAAGCGGCCCGCCAGCACGGCGTGCGCGTGCGCGGCTACGTCTCCTGCGTGCTCGGCTGCCCCTACCAGGGTGAGGTGGACGTGGCGCAGGTCGCCGCCGTCGCCGAGGAACTGCACGCCATGGGCTGCTACGAAGTCTCCCTCGGCGACACCATCGGCGTCGGCACCGCCGGTGCCACCCGGCACATGTTCGAGGTCGTCGGCCAGCGCGTGCCGCGCGCGCAACTGGCCGGGCACTTCCACGACACCTATGGCCAGGCCACGGCGAACATCTACGCCAGCCTGCTGGAAGGCATCGCCGTGTTCGACAGCTCGGTCGCCGGCCTCGGCGGCTGCCCCTACGCCAAGGGCGCCACCGGCAACGTCGCCACCGAGGACGTGCTCTACCTGCTCAACGGCCTGGGCATCCACACCGGCATCGACCTGGACCAGCTGATCGACGCCGGCGCGCGCATCTGCTCCGTGCTCGACAAGCCCAACGGCTCGCGGGTGGCCAAGGCGCAGCTGTCCAAACGCTGAAGCCCATCCCTGTAGGAGCGCGCCATGC
>NZ_JYOA01000001.1:661292-679524 GCF_000955805.1 Pseudomonas sp. 21
CATGGCCCGCTCCTACAGGTACAACCTGCCTCCACATCCCGGTACAGTGCGCCCTCTGCCCTCCGCGCGCACGGCCCGCCCATGACCGACACCGACAGCCTCAAGGACTACCCCAGCGTCCGCCAACTGGCGATCCGCTCGCTGTTCGAGATCTTCGAGCAGTTCAGCGAAGGCACGGTGATAGTCGACCGCGAGGCGCGCATCGTCTGGATCAACCAGCGCTACGCCCAGCGCTTCGGCCTGGACAGCGCCGAGCAGGCCATTGGCCGCCCCGTCGAGCAGGTGATCCCCGGCAGCCTGATGCGCGAAGTGGTCAGCAGCGGCCGGCCGATGCTGCTGGACATCCTCGACATGGCCAAGGACCCGCTGGTGGTCATGCGCGTACCGATCCGCGACGACGCGGGCGAGGTCATCGGCGGCATCGGTTTCGCTCTGTTCGACGAACTGCGCACACTGTCGCCGTTGCTCACCCGCTACCAGCGCATGCAGGCCGAACTGGCTTCGACCCGTTCATTGCTGCAGGCGCGCCAGGCCAAGTACAGCTTCGGCCACTTCATCGGCACCAGCCCGGCCAGCCTGGAAGTGAAGCGCCGCGCCCGCCGTGGCGCCGCCAGCGAAGCGCCGATCCTGCTGCTGGGCGAGACCGGCACCGGCAAGGAGCTGCTGGCCCACGCCATCCACGCCTCCTCGCCGCGCGCGGACAAACCCTTCGTCAGCATCAACGCCGCCGCCATTCCCGAGACGCTGCTGGAGGCCGAGTTCTTCGGCACCGCGCCGGGCGCCTTCACCGGCGCCGACCGCAAGGGCCGCCCCGGCAAGCTGCAGATCGCCCAGGGCGGCACGCTGTTCCTCGACGAGATCGGCGACATGCCGCTGACCCTGCAGAGCAAGCTGCTGCGGGTGTTGCAGGAGAAGGAGTTCGAACCGGTGGGCTCCAACGAGGTGCTGCGCAGCGACGTACGCCTGATCGCCGCCACCTCCATCGACCTCGACGCCGCCGTGCGCGATGGCCGCTTCCGCGCCGACCTGTTCTACCGCATCAACGTCCTGCCCATCGACATTCCGCCGCTGCGCGAACGCCTGGAAGACCTGCCGGCGCTGTGCGAGGCGATCCTCGACGGCCTGCGCGACGACCGCCAGACGCTCTACGAACTGGACGCCGGCGGTCTCGCCCTGCTCGCCCGGCACGCCTGGCCGGGCAACGTGCGCGAGCTGCGCAACCTGCTGGAGCGCACCGTACTGCTGGGCGACCGCCCGCAGATCGATGCCGCCGCCCTGCGTTCGGCCCTGGGCGAGCTGCAACCCTTGCCGGCTGCCTCGGCTGCGCCAGCCGCCAAGCTGGCCGACGGGCAGGACTTCTACGCCGCACGCGACGCCTTCGAGCGCGAACTGATCGCCAACACCCTGGCCGAGCACGCCGGCAACGTCGATGCCGCCGCGCAACGCCTGGGGCTGGGGCGCTCGACGTTGTACAAGAAGATGGCGGCGCTGGGCCTGCAATCCTGAAAGAGAGACAAGTCTCAAAATAGAGACACACCCTCCTGCCTCTTGATCAACGGCCTCCTGGCGAATCAATCGTGCGCCTTGTCTCCAAGCAGAGACAAACAGGCTCTCCCCATTGGCGCCATTCTCAAAATAAGACTTAAAAATCAAATAGTTACAATCCTGGCACGGTCCTGGCTATGTCGCCTCTCGCGGCCTTCGTCCGCACAGCCGACATAACAACAATCAATGCTGCCCGAACGCGAACAGACCCCAGCGGACACCACGGCTAGTCCCGCTTCGCACACGGCGCCGCGCCAGGAGATCACCTGATGAGCCGTACCGCCGTCATCACCGCCCTCGGTTCCACCCTCGCCCTTTCGCCCCATGCCTTCGCCGAATTCCTTGCCGACAGCAAGGCCAGCGTCGAGCTGCGCAACTTCTACTTCAACCGCGACTTCCGCCAGGACAACGCCGCGCAGTCCAAGCAGGAAGAGTGGGCGCAGGGCTTCCTGCTGCGCTACGAATCCGGCTACACCGAAGGCACCATCGGCGTGGGTGTGGACGCTATCGGTCTACTCGGCGTGAAACTGGATTCCAGCCCTGACCGTGCCGGCTCCGGGCTGCTGCCGCGCGACAAGGACAAGGTCAACGGCGCGCCGGACGACTACAGCGAACTGGGCCTGACTGCCAAGCTGCGCGCCTCCAGGAGCACCCTGAAGATCGGCACCCTGCTGCCCAAGCTGCCCACCGTGCTGGCCAACGATTCGCGCCTGCTGCCGCAGACCTTCGAAGGCGCGCACCTGAACTCCGCCGAGTTCGCCGGCCTGACCTTCGACGGCGGTCGCCTGCGCCAGGTGAGCCAGCGCGATTCGTCCAACCGCGAGGACATGACCGTCACCAGCGGCAGCGCGCGCGGCATCGTCGCCACCGACAGCAGCGACCAGTTCGACTTCGCCGGCCTGAGCTACAAGTGGACGCCGCAGCTGACCACCGGCTACAGCTACGCCAAGCTCGACGGGCTCTACGACCAGCACATCGTCAACCTGGTGCACGTGCTGCCGATCGCCGCCGGCCAATCGCTGAAGACCGACCTGCGCTATGCGCGCTCCGACGACGACGGCCACAGCAACGTCGACAACCGCGCCTTCGGCGCCATGCTCAGCTACACCCTGGGCGGCCATGGCTTCGGCGCCGGCTACCAGAAGATGAGCGGCGACACCGGCTTCGCCTACATCGGCGGCACCGACGCCTTCCTGGTCAACTTCGTGCAGATCGGCGACTTCGCCAACCGCGACGAGAAGTCCTGGCAGGCGCGCTACGACTACGACTTCGCCGCCCTGGGCGTGCCCGGCCTGACCTTCATGACCCGCTACCTGTCCGGCGACAGCATCGAACTGGGCGCGGGCAAGCCCGAAGGCAAGGAATGGGAGCGCGACACCGACATCGGCTACGTGGTGCAGAGCGGCCCGCTGAAGAACGTCGGCGTGAAGTGGCGCAATGCGACGGTGCGCTCCAGCCACTTCGGCAACGACCTGGACGAGAACCGCCTGATCCTCAGCTACGTGCTGCCGCTCTGGTAATCGCCTGATCGTCACTCGCCCCCACTACAACAAGAACGACGCGCGGCTCCTGGCCGCGCGACAACTGGAGATACTTCGATGAGCGTGGTCATCGCCCTCGCGGCCCTCGCCCTGCTGATGCTCGCCGCCTACCGCGGCTACAGCGTGATCCTCTTCGCCCCCATCGCCGCGCTGCTGGCGGTGCTGCTGACCGACCCTTCCGCCGTCGCCCCGGCCTTCACCGGGGTGTTCATGGAGAAGATGGTCGGCTTCGTCAAACTCTACTTCCCGGTGTTCCTGCTCGGCGCCGTATTCGGCAAGCTGATCGAGCTGTCGGGCTTCTCGCGCTCCATCGTCGCCGCGGCCATCCGCCTGCTCGGCACGAGCCAGGCGATGCTGGTGATCGTGCTGGTCTGCGCCCTGCTCACCTACGGCGGCGTCTCGCTGTTCGTGGTGGTGTTCGCGGTCTATCCGTTCGCCGCCGAAATGTTCCGCCAGAGCAACATCCCCAAGCGGCTGATCCCGGCGACCATCGCCCTGGGCGCGTTCAGCTTCACCATGGACGCCCTCCCCGGCACCCCGCAGATCCAGAACATCATCCCCACCGCCTTCTTCAACACCACCGGCTGGGCGGCTCCCTGGCTGGGGCTGATCGGCAGCCTGTTCGTGTTCACGGTCGGCATGCTCTTCCTCCGCCGCCAGGCCGGCAAGGCGCGGGCCGCCGGTGAGGGCTACGGCACCGAACTGCGCAACGAGCCGGAAACCGCCGACGACATCCGGCTGCCCAACCCACTGCTGGCGCTCTCGCCGCTGGTGCTGGTGGGCGTCGCCAACCTGCTGTTCACCCACTGGATTCCCCAGGTCTACGGCAAGACCCACAGCCTGCAACTGGCCGGCATGGCCGCGCCGGTGGCCAGCGACGTGGCCAAGCTGACCGGCATCTGGGCGGTGCAGGCGGCGCTGCTGCTGGGCATCCTGCTGGTGCTGGTGACCAGCTTCGCGGTGATCCGCAGCAAGCTCGCCGAGGGCAGCAAGACTGCCGTGGGCGGCGCGCTGCTGGCGGCCATGAACACCGCTTCGGAATACGGCTTCGGCGCGGTGATCGCCTCCTTGCCGGGCTTCCTGGTGCTGGCCGATGCGCTGAAGAAGATTCCCGATCCGCTGGTCAACGAGGCCATCACCGTCACCACCCTGGCCGGCATCACCGGCTCGGCGTCCGGTGGCATGAGCATCGCCCTGGCGGCCATGTCCGAGCAGTTCATCGCTGCCGCCCACGCCGCCAACATCCCGCTGGAAGTGCTGCACCGGGTCGCCGCCATGGCCTCCGGCGGCATGGACACCCTGCCGCACAACGGCGCGGTGATCACCCTGCTCGCGGTCACCGGCCTGACCCACCGCGAAGCCTACAAGGACATCTTCGCCATCACCCTGATCAAGACCCTCGCGGTGTTCGTGGTGATAGGGACCTTCTACGCCACCGGCATCGTCTGAGAATCCGCTTGTGGCTAGCTGCGCGTCGGCATGACTGCGTCAAAAGCAGGCGATGACTGCTCATTGACTACACGTCAACTCCGCGTCCTCACCTGCTTCTTCCTTGTTCTGTTCCAGCTCGCAAGGCCACAAACGGATTCTGGGCAGTCCCTGTGTTTGATAGTCGCAGCAATGCGACCACCCTGCTTCAAAGGAGATTTGCATGACACTCAAGGGCAAGACCGCACTGGTCACCGGCTCCACCAGCGGCATCGGCCTGGGCATCGCTGCGCGCCTCGCGCAGGCGGGCGCCAACGTGGTGGTCAACGGCTTCGGCGACATCGACGCGGCCGTGCGCGAGCTGTCGGTGCACGGCACGCGCATCGGCCACCACGGTGCGGACATGGCGCAACCCGAGCAGATAGCCGAGATGATCGCCTACGTCGAGCGCGAGTTCGGCGGCCTCGACATCCTGGTCAACAACGCCGGCATCCAGCACGTCGCGGCGCTGGAGGATTTCCCCGTGGAGCGCTGGAACGCGATCATCGCCATCAACCTCTCCTCGGTGTTCCACACCACCCGGCTGGCGCTGCCGGGCATGCGCCAGCGCGGCTGGGGGCGCATCCTCAACATCGCCTCGACCCACGGCCTGGTCGCCTCCGCCGGCAAGAGCGCCTACGTGGCCGCCAAGCACGGCGTGATCGGCCTGACCAAGACCACCGCCCTGGAAACCGCCACCACGGCCATCACCTGCAACGCCATCTGCCCCGGCTGGGTGCTGACGCCACTGGTGCAGCAACAGATCGACGCACGCATCGCCGCCGGCGCCAGCCCCGAACAGGCGCGTCACGACCTGCTGGCGGAGAAGCAGCCGTCGCTGGACTTCGTCACCGCCGAACAGCTCGGCGAGCTGGCGCTATTCTTGTGTTCTGAAGCTGCCGCCCAGGTCCGCGGCGCCGCCTGGAACATGGATGGCGGCTGGGTCGCCCAGTGACCCGAGGGTTCCTGCGGCGCTTCGTGACATGATGCGCGGGCACCGTTCGTCGGCGGTGCCCTCCGCCCCACACGAATCAGCTGGAGTCGTAGTCGATGAACCAGGCGCTCTGGAGCCCCTCCCCCGAACGCATCGCCGCCACCCACATGGACGCCTTCCGCCGCAAGGTGGCTCAGCAGCACGGGCTCGACCTGCCCGACTATGCCGCCCTGCACGCCTGGAGCATCGCCGAGCGCGAGGCCTTCTGGCTGGCCATCGTCGACACCTTCGGCGTGCAGTTCCACGAGGCGCCCACGGCGGTCCTCGAGGAAGGCCCGGAAATGCCCGATGCGCGCTGGTTCCCCGGCGCCACCCTGAACTTCGCCGAGCACCTGCTGCGCCGCCGCGACCACAAGCCGGCGCTGATCGCGATCAGCGAGGACGAGCGCCGCGAGGTGATCAGCCACGCCGAACTGGCCGCCCAGGTCGCCGGCCTGCAGCGCGCCCTGCGTGAAGCGGGCGTGGGCGTCGGCGACCGCGTCGCGGCCTTCATGCCCAACACCTGGCAGACCGTGGTCGGCATGCTCGCCACCACCAGCCTCGGTGCCACCTGGTCGAGCTGCTCGCCGGACTTCGGCACCCACGGCGTGATCGACCGTTTCGGCCAGATCGAGCCCAAGGTGCTGATCGCCTGCGCCGGCTACCGCTACGCCGGCAAGACGCTGGACCTGACCGCCAAGCTCAACGAAATCCTCGCCCAGCTACCCACCCTGGAGCAGTTGCTGATCGTCCCCTACGCCAACGGCCATGCGCGCCGCAGCGACTTCCAGAGCCCGGCGCGGGTCAGCCTCTGGCAGGACTTTTTCCAAAGCGGCGGCGAGCCGGTATTCACCCCGGTACCCTTCGACCACCCGCTGTACATCCTCTACTCCTCCGGCACCACCGGCGTGCCCAAGTGCATCGTCCACGGCGCCGGCGGCGTACTGCTGCAGCACTTGAAGGAACACGGCCTGCACGTCGACCTGGGCCATGACGACACGCTGTTCTACTACACCACCTGCGGCTGGATGATGTGGAACTGGCTGGTTTCCGGGCTGGCCGTCGGCGCCACGCTGGTGCTCTACGACGGCTCGCCCTTCCACCCCGGCCCCGAGCGCCTGATGGACCTGATCGACGCCGAGCACATCAGCGTCTTCGGCACCAGCGCCAAGTACATCGCCGCGCTGGAAAAGGCCAACGTGCGCCCACGCCAGACCCACTCGCTGGAACGCCTGAAGACGCTCCTCTCCACCGGCTCGCCGCTGGCCCACGAGAGCTTCGACTACGTCTACCGCGACGTGAAACCGGACCTCTGCCTGTCGTCGATCTCCGGCGGCACCGATATCGTTTCCTGCTTCGCCATCGGCAATCCGACCTCCGCGGTTTGGCGTGGGGAAATCCAGTGCAAGGCACTGGGGATGGCGGTGGAAGTCTGGGACGAGGCCGGCGAACCGGTGCGCGGCGAGAAAGGCGAGCTGGTCTGCGTGCGGCACTTCCCGTCGATCCCGGTGGGCTTCTGGAATGACGAGAACAACGAGAAGTTCCTCGACGCCTACTTCGCCACCTTCCCCGGCGTCTGGGCCCACGGCGACTACGCCGAGGAAACCGAACACGGCGGCCTGGTGATCCACGGCCGTTCCGATGCCGTGCTCAACCCCGGCGGCGTGCGCATCGGCACCGCGGAAATCTACCGCCAGGTAGAGAAGATCGAGCAGGTGCTGGAGTCCATCGCCATCGGCCAGGACTGGCAGGGCGACGTGCGCGTGGTGCTGTTCGTGCGCCTGCGTGAAGGCGTGGAGCTGGACGACACACTGCAGGAACGCATCCGCCAGACCATCCGCAGCAACACCACCCCGCGCCATGTGCCGGCGAAGATCCTCGCGGTGACCGATATTCCCCGCACCATCAGCGGCAAGATCGTCGAACTGGCGGTGCGCAACGTGGTGCATGGGCAGCCGGTGAAGAACACCGACGCGCTGGCCAATCCGCAGGCGCTGGAGTTGTTCAGGGATCGGAAGGAGCTGGAGAGCTGAGGTTCTTCGGCAACGCCGTGCCGATACATTCCCCTCACCCCAGCCCTGGCTGCGCGCCCCGCTCAAAGGGAAAGGGAGCCAAACGTGCCGGCCGAGGTTTGGGTTTCATCCTGCCCGGGCGGCCCCCTCTCGCGCTTGCGGGAGAGGGTCAGGGGCTATTGCTCGCGTAGGAGCGGACTCTGTCCGCGAGGGATTCCGGCGCCATGCAGACCTATCGCGGACGGAGTCCGCTCCTACAAGAGCCCAATGCTGGTCATAAGCAATGCCCGGGCAGGTTCGCGAGCAAGCTCGCTCCTACAAAAAACATGTCGGCGCAGACCTTTTGGAGCGAGCTTGCTCGCGAACCCTATCCGAAAAATCAGGCACCCCCGGATGCGTGGTCCAGGGGCGCCTGCGCGGACGCTCAGGCGTCGCCCAGCGACTCGGTGCCCAGCTCGTCCCACACCGCCTCGGCAAGGTGGAAGGTGGCATTGGCGGCGGGGATGCCGCAGTAGATCGCGCTCTGCAGCAGCACTTCCTTGATCTCTTCGCGGGTCACGCCGTTGTTGCGCGCGGCGCGCAGGTGCAGCGTGAGTTCGCCCTCGCGGTTCATGCCGATCAGCATGGCGATGGTGATCAGGCTGCGCGTATGACGCGGCAGGCCGGGGCGTGTCCAGATGTCGCCCCAGGCATGGCGGGTGATCATTTCCTGGAACTCTTCGTTGAAGGCGTTGCGCTTCTGCAGGCTGCGGTCGACGTGGGCATCGCCCAGCACCGCGCGGCGCACCTGCATGCCGGCTTCGTAGCGTTCTTTTTCGTCCATCTCAAACTCCGGTGTTTAACCTGTAGGAGCGGGCCATGCCCGCGATCGCGCCCAAGGGGCGCTCCTACAAGGGAAAGCGGTCAGGCGCGCAGGAAGGCCAGCACGCGCTGGCTGAAGGCATCGCCGGCCTGCACGTTGGACAGGTGCGCAGCACGGAACTCCACCAGCTCGGCGCCGGGGATGCGTGCCTGCAGGAAGCGACCGTCCTCGGTGGTGGTCACCGGGTCGGCGGCGCCACAGACCACCAGGGTGGGCGCGCTGATCGCGCCGATCTCGCCACGGAAATCGGCGTCGCGCACGGCGGCGCAGTTGGCTGCGTACCCTTCCGGCGAGGTCTGCGCCAGCATGCCGACAATGGGCTCGACCCTGCCCGGCTCAGCTTCGGCGAAGTCAGCGGTGAACCAGCGCGAGATCGACGCGTCACGCAGGTTGCGCATGGCCTCGGCGCCGCCGCTGAGCACGGTGTCGATGCGTGGATTCCAGATTTCCGGGGTGCCGATCTTGGCGGCGGTGTTGCACAGCACCAGGCGCTCGATGCGTTCCGGCGCATGGATGCCCAGCCACTGGCCGATCAGGCCGCCCATGGACAGGCCGCAGAAGTGCGCGCGCGGGATGTCCAGCGCATCCAGCAGCGCCAGCACGTCGCGGCCGTTCTGCTCGATGCTGTAGGGGCCGGACGTGACCAGCGAGGCGCCGTGGCCACGGGTGTCATAGCGCAGCACACGGAAGTGTTCGGCGAAGGCCGGAACCTGCGCGTCCCACATGTGCAGGTCGGTGCCCAGGGAGTTGGACAGCACCAGCACCGGCGCGCCAGCCGGGCCTTCCAGTTGATAGTTGAGGTCGCCATCGGCGAGACGTACGGCAGGCATGCAAGGCTCCTATCGGGATTCTTTGCGCAAGGAAAGTGCTTGGTGTTCGGCCAGCGCGCGTTCGACCCAGCGGCGCGCCTGGCCCAGGTAATGGGCCGGATCGAGCAGGCGATCCAGTTCATCGGCGTTCATTTGCGCGGCAACCTCGGCATTGCCGCCAAGCACGGTGCGCAGGTGCGCGCCCTCCTTCACCGCCTGCTTGCAGCATTGCTCCACCAGGTGGTGGGCGGCATCGCGGCCGATGCGCTGGGCCAGGGCGATGCTCACGGCTTCGGCGAGCACCAGGCCGCGGGTCAGGTCGAGATTCGCCAGCATCCGTTCCGCATCCACCTCCAGCCCCGGTACCAGGCTCAGCGCCTGTTGCAACGAGCCTGAAACCAGGCAGCACAGCTCCGGCAGGCTTTCCCATTCGGCGTGCCACAGGCCGAGGCTGCGCTCGTGCTCCTGGGGCATGGCGGAGAACAGCGTCGAGACCAGGCCCGGCGCGCGGGTGGCCGCGCCGATCAGCACGGCGGCGCCCACCGGGTTGCGCTTGTGCGGCATGGTGGAGGAACCACCCTTGCCCGGCGCGGAAGGCTCGAAGACTTCACCGGCTTCGGTCTGCATCAGCAGGCTGAGATCGCGGCCGAGCTTGCCGAGGCTGCCGGCGACCAGGCCGAGCAGGCTGGCGAACTCCACCAGGCGATCGCGCTGGGTGTGCCAGGGTTGTTCGGGGAGTTGCAGGTCCAGCTCTTCCGCCAGCGCTTCGGCCACGGCAAAGCCTTGTTCGCCAAGGGCGGCGAGGCTGCCGGAGGCGCCGCCGAACTGCAGACACAGCAGGCGCGGCTTGAGTTCGTTCAGGCGCTGGCGATGACGGGTGATCGCGCCCAGCCAGCCGGCGATCTTCATGCCCAGGGTGACCGGCGTGGCGTGCTGCAGCCAGGTGCGGCCGACCATGGGCGTGCCGGCGTGGGCTTGTGCTTGAACGGCGAGTGCATCGGCCAACTGGGCCAGGTCGCTGTCCAGCAGTTCGATGGCGGCACGCAGTTGCAGGACCAGCCCGGAATCCATGGCGTCCTGGCTGGTGGCGCCAAGGTGCACGTAGCGCTCGGCTTCGGCGTCCTCGGCGGCGATGCGCTTGCCCAGCGCCTTCACCAGCGGGATCGCGGAATTGCCGGCGCTGCAGATGGCCTGGGCCAGTGCAGCGAAATCGTAGAGTTCGGCGCGGCAGGCGGCGGCGATGGGCTCCACCGCGCGCGCCGGGATCACGCCCACGCGGGCCTCGGCACGGGCCAGTGCGGCCTCGAAGTCGAGCATGCCCTGCACCCGCCCCTGGTCACTGAAGATCGCGCGCATGGCCGGCTGGGTGAAGTAGGCGTCGAACAGAAGATTGGTGCTCACGAGGTGGCTCCGGAGATCGGCGGACGTGGTCGGGACAGTATGACCGGAGAGTTGCTAGTTGTAGGAGCGAGCTTGCTCGCGAACAAACCTCGCTGCGGGGCTGGGTTCGCGAGCAAGCTCGCTCCTACAAGGGGGCGTCACACGCGCTCGACGACCAGCGCCACGCCCTGCCCTACGCCCACGCACATGGTGCACAGGCCGAGCTTGCCGCCGGACTTCTGCAGCTGGTGCACCGCCGTCAGCACCAGACGCGCACCGCTGGCACCCAGCGGATGGCCGAGGGCGATGGCGCCGCCGTTGGGGTTCACCCGCGCGTCGTCATCGGCGACGCCGAGATCACGGGTCACCGCCAGGCCCTGCGCGGCGAAGGCTTCATTCAGCTCGATGACATCGAACTGATCCATCGACAGGTTCAGGCGCTCCAGCAGCTTGCGCACCGCCGGCACCGGGCCGATGCCCATGACGCGCGGGGCGACGCCGGCGCTGGCCATGCCGAGCACTTTCGCACGCGGGGTGAGGCCATGTTTCTTCACCGCTTCGGCACTGGCAAGGATCAGCGCCACGGCGCCGTCGTTGACGCCCGAGGCGTTGCCGGCGGTGACGGTCTTGCCTTCGCCGTTGACCGGCTTGAGCTTGGCCAGTGCTTCCAGGGTAGTGTCCGGGCGCGGGTGTTCGTCGGTGTCGACGACGGTCTCGCCCTTGCGGCCCTTGATCACCACCGGGACGATTTCCTCGGCGAAGTAGCCGTTGGCCTGGGCGATGCCGGCACGCTGCTGGCTGCGCAGGGAGAAGGCGTCCTGGTCGGCGCGGTTGACGTTGTAATCGTCGGCCACGTTGTCGGCAGTCTGCGGCATGGCGTCCACGCCGTACTGTGCCTTCATCAGCGGGTTGATGAAGCGCCAGCCGATGGTGGTGTCTTCGATCTTCTGGCCGCGACCAAACGCGCTGTCAGCCTTGCCCATCACATAGGGTGCGCGGGACATGGACTCGACGCCGCCGGCGATGACCAGCTCGGCCTCGCCGCTGGCGATGGCGCGGAAGGCAGTGCCTACCGCGTCCAGGCCCGAGGCGCAGAGACGGTTGAGGGTCACGCCCGGCACACTTTCCGGCAAGCCGGCCAGCAGCAGCGCCATGCGCGCCACGTTGCGGTTGTCCTCACCGGCCTGGTTGGCGCAACCGAGGTAGACCTCGTCCAGCGCGGCCCAGTCGACCTGCGGGTTGCGCTCCACCAGCGCCTTCACCGGCACGGCGGCAAGGTCGTCGGCGCGCACGCCGGAGAGCGAGCCGCCGAAGCGGCCGATGGGCGTGCGCACGGCGTCGCAGATGAACACCTCGCGGCTCATTCCTCACCTCCCAGCTGACCGTGGGCGGCGGCAGTGCGAGCTTCCAGGGCACGCAGGGCGGTCAGTTCGATCTCGTTCGGGGCAACGGTTTCGCTCACCTGCTCGGCGAAGCGGATCGCCCAGCCGGTGTTCTCGATCACCTGCTCGCGGGTCACGCCCGGGTGCAGCGAGGTGACGATGAATTCGTTGCTGCCGGCTTCCGGTTCCATGATGCACAGGTCGGTGATGATCGCCACCGGGCCCTTTCCGGGAAGGCCCAATTGCTGGCGGTGGTCGCCGCCCTCGCCGAAGCCGACCGAGGTGACGAAGGCCAGCTTGTCGACGAAGGTGCGGTGCGACTGCTTGAGGATGATCAGCACTTCCTTGGCCGAACCGGCGATCTCCGGCGCGCCGCCGGCGCCGGGCAGGCGCACCTTCGGCTTGTTGTAGTCGCCGATGACGGTGGTGTTGATGTTGCCGAAGCGGTCGACCTGGGCCGCGCCGAGGAAACCGACGTCGATGCGCCCGCCCTGCAGCCAGTAGCGGAAGATTTCGCCGGTGGGCACCACGGTGTCGGCGGTTTCGGCCAGCTCGCCGTCACCGATGGACAACGGCAGCACGCTGGGCTTGGCGCCGATGGGGCCGGATTCGTAGATCAGGACCACGTCCGGCGAGGCGGTCAGGCGCGCCAGGTTGGCGGCCTTGGACGGCAGGCCGATGCCGACGAAGCAGACGGCGCCGTTCTTCAGGCGGCGGGCGGCGGCCACGGTCATCATTTCATTGGTGCTGTAGGCGCTCATTACTTGGCCTCCGCGAGCTTGGCTTGGAACTCAGAGAAATCCTGGGTGCCGCGGATGTAGGTATCGATCCAGGCGTTGAAGGTGTCGCGGTCGCGGGCGATCGGGTCCCAGGCCTGGTAGAAGCGGTTGTCGCGCTCGGAGTAGCCGTGGGCGTAGGACGGGTGCGAGCCGCCGGGCACCAGGCAGACGGCGGACAGCGCCCAGGTCGGCAGCACGCAGGAGTTCATCGGCGCGTTCAGGTCGTCGACGATTTCCTCGACGGTGACGATGCAGCGCTTGGCGGCCAGGGCGGCTTCCTTCTGCACGCCGAGGATGCCCCACAGCAGCACGTTGCCCTTGCGGTCGGCCTTCTGCGCGTGGATCACGGTGACGTCCGGGCGTACCGACGGTACGGCGGCCAGTTGTTCGCCGGTGAACGGGCAATTGATGAACTTGATGTTCGGGTTGACCTTCGGCAGGTCGGAACCGGCGTAGGCGCGCAGCACGGCGAACGGCAGGCCCGAGGCGCCGGCGACGTAGGAGTTGGCGAGGTCGGCGTGGCTGTGCTCGTCGATCTCCAGCTCGCGCGGCCAGCCCTTCTCCACCGCGTCACGCAGGCGATGCAGCGAACCGACGCCAGGGTTGCCGCCCCAGGAGAAGGTCAGCTTGCGCACACAGCCGGCGCCGATCAGCAGGTCGTAGACCAGGTCGGGCGTCATGCGCACCAGGTGCAGGTCTTTCTTGCCCTGGCGGATCAGCTCGTGGGAGGCAGCGGTCGGGATCAGGTGGGTGAAGCCTTCGAGCGCGACGGTGTCGCCGTCGTTGACGAAGCGCTCGACCGCTTCGCGGAGAGTCAGGAGTTCAGCCATGGTCGGTCTCGTTGTAGGCGTGGTGCAGGTGGGAAAAAGGTACCGCCGGGGGGATGGGCGAACAATGCGATAATCGACTATTGGTGCGAATATCGAACACTTCTCTTAGGGGGCTAACGGCTGGTTCTTGCGGCGTGGTAGGTCGTTCGGGCGGGCGCGGACCTTGTCCGCGATCGCGAGCATGGCTCGCTCCTACAGGAGCTGGCGTGCAGGAGCGGGCCATGCTCGCGACAGCCCGGCGCCGGAGCGTCGCGGATGCAGTCGGTTGCAGGCTTTTCGTGGGAGCGAGCTTGCTCGCGAACCGCGTCTCCCGGCCGCTCCGGCGCAGGGAGGGTTCGCGAGCAAGCTCGCTCCTACAGGTCCAGCGTCAGGCTTGCTGCAAGGCGCGAGGGCGATTGCTGCGGTCTTCGGCGCCGGCACTGACGGCCTGCTGCAGCTGGAAGTCGAACTCGATCTCGGCGAAGCGCCCTTCCACACCGCGCGCCTTGGCGGCCGCTGCGTCCTCGACGAAACGCACCTCGCCGATCAGCCCGTCGCGGGTGGCGTAGGCGAAGTCGTCCCACAGGTACTGGTCGCCGGCCAGGTTGATCTGCGTGGTCAGGTGGCGATGGCCCGGCGCGGAGATGAAGAAGTGGATGTGCGCCGGGCGCTGGCCGTGGCGGCCGAGCTGGTTGAGCAGCTCCTGGGTCGGGCCGTCCGGCGGGCAGCCGTAGCCGCTGGGCACGATGCTGCGGGCCTGGTAGCGCCCCTCGGCGTCGGTGACGATGCGCCGGCGCAGGTTGAATTCGGACTGGCTGCTGTCGAAATACGAGTAGGTGCCCTTGGTGTTGGCGTGCCAGAGATCGACCACGGCGCCAGCCAGGGGCTTGCCGTCGAGGTCGAACACGCGGCCGGAGAGGAACATCACGGTGCCGGCGTCTTTTCCATCATCCATGCGCGCCTCGCCTTCGGACAGGGGCGCGCCGGCCACGTACAGCGGGCCTTCGATGGTGCGCGGGGTGCCGCCTTCAATGCCCACCGCCGCGTCCTGGGCGTCCAGCAGCAGGTCGAGGTAGTGCTCGATGCCCAGGCCGGCCACGACCAGCCCGGCTTCCTGGCGCGCGCCGAGGCGGTTGAGGTAGTCCACCGCCTTCCAGAACTCGTCGGGGGTGACGTTCATGTCTTCGATGAGCTTCGCGGTGTCCTGCAGGATGCGCAGGACGAGGTTCTTCACGCGCGGGTTGCCCTGGTCGTTCAAGGCGCCGCTGGCTTCTTCGAAGAACTTCTGGATGTCGGCAGTCTGGGAAATCTTCACGGTCATGGTGCGATCCTCAAGTCTTGTTCTTGTCGAGTCGTGCAGAACGAAAATCAGCGGTCGTCGGAATGGATCGAAGACGGATGGCGGCAGAGCCCGTCGACCTCGATGTCCATGTACGGGAACAGCGGCAGCTGCATCAGGGTGTCGTGCAGCTCCTCGACGCTGGCGAGGTCGAACACGCTGTAGTTGGCGTAATGCCCGGCGATGCGCCACAGGTGGCGCCACTTGCCCTCGCGCTGCAGGCGCTGGGCCAGTTCCTTCTCGTCGGCCTTGAGCTGGGCGGCTTTCGCCGGGTCCATGTCGACGGGCAATTTCACGGTCATCTTCACGTGGAACAGCATCGGGTTTTCTCCTCTATCGGGCAGTCGGGAAAGGTTGCGGGTCAGGTGCGGCGGAAGCGCGCCAGGCGCTCTTCATCGAGCGTCAGGCCCAGGCCGGGTGTGCGTGGCACGTGCAGCTGGAAGTCGCGGTACACCGGCGCCTCGGTGACGATCTCCTCGGTCAGCAGCAGTGGGCCGAACAGCTCGGTGGCCCAGGTCAGCTTCTCCAGGGTGATGAAGGCGTGGGCCGAGGCGAGAGTGCCGACGGCACCTTCGAGCATGGTCCCGCCATACAGCGCGATGCCGGCGGCTTCGGCGATCTGCGCAGTGCGCAGCACGGCGCGCGGGCCGCCGTTCTTGGCGATTTTCAGGGCGAAGATGCTGGCGGCGCCGTCGGCGGCAAGGCTGAAGGCGTCGGCCACGCTCTCGATGGATTCGTCGGCCATGATCGGCGCCGGGCTGCGCTGGTTCAGGCGCACCTGACCGCTGCGGTTGATGCGCGAGATGGGCTGCTCGATCAGGTCGATGCCGTTCTCGCCGAGCACCTGGCAGCCGCGGATGGCCTGGGATTCGTCCCAGCCCTGGTTGACGTCGACGCGCACGCTGGCGCGCTCGCCCAGGGCCTTCTTGATCGCCACCACGTGCTTGAGGTCCTGCTCCAGCGGGTTGGCGCCGATCTTCAGCTTGAAGATGCGGTGGCGGCGAATGTCCAGCATCTGCTCGGCTTCGGCGATGTCGCGGGCGGTGTCGCCGGAAGCCAGGGTCCAGGCCACCTCGAGACTGTCGCGCACGCGGCCGCCGAGCAGTTCGCTGACCGGCAGGCCGAGGCGCTTGCCCTGGGCGTCGAGCAGCGCGCTCTCGATGCCGGAACGGGCGAAGGTGTTGCCCTTGATCGACTTGTCCAGGCGCTGCATGCAGGCATTGATGTTGCTGGCGTCCTGGCCCTGGAGCAGCGGAGCGAAGTGCGCGTCGATGTTGGCCTTGATGCTTTCCGGGCTTTCGTTGCCGTAGGCCAGGCCGCCGATGGTGGTGGCTTCGCCGATGCCCTCGACGCCGTCGGAGCAGCGCAGGCGGATGATCACCAGCGTCTGCCGCTGCATGGTGTGCATGGCCAGCTTGTGCGGGCGGATGGTCGGCAGGTCGACGATGATCGACTCGATGCGTTCGATGACGGGGCTACTCATGGACGGCATTCCGTTCTGGGGCTTCTGGATGGGCCGGGCAGTCTTTTGGCGATACCCGGAAGGTCTTTTCACGATTAACGAAGGATTGCGCCGCGCCCTGCGGGCAGTCCAATATCGTTGCCATCTTGTTGCATACCCTGGAGGTATCATGGAGCTGCGACACCTGCGCTACTTCCGCGAAGTCGCCGGCACCCTCAACTTCACCCGTGCCGCCGAGCGCCTGCACATCGCCCAGCCGCCGCTGAGCCGGCAGATCCAGCAGCTCGAGGAGCTGCTCGGCGTGCCGCTGCTGGAGCGCGGCAGGCCGCTGCGCCTGACCGACGCCGGGCGGTATTTCCACGAGCAGACCGGCACCTTGCTGGCGCAGCTGGAAAGCATCTGCGAGAGCACCCGGCGCATCGGCCGTGGCGAGCGCCAGTGGTTCGGCATCGGCTTCGCGCCGTCGACCCTGTACGACGGTTTGCCCGAGTTGATCCGCGAGCTGCGTGGCGATGCCGGGCTCGAGCTGGGTTTGCAGGAAATGACCACGGTGCAGCAGGTCGAGGCGCTGAAAAGCGGGCGCATCGACATCGGCTTCGGACGCATCCGCATCGACGACCCGGCGATTACCCAGCAGGTATTGCGCGAGGAACCGATGGTCGCCGTGTTGCCGGCCGGGCATCGCCTGCTCGGTGCGCCGCTGAGCCTTGCGCAACTGGCCGGCGAGGACTTCGTGCTCTACCCCGCCAACCCGCGCCCCAGCTATGCCGACCATGTGCTGGCGCTGTTCGCCAACCACGGTTTGAGTGTGCGCGTGACGCAGTGGACCAACGAGCTGCAGACCGCCATCGGCCTGGTCGCCGCCGGCCTGGGCGTGGCGCTGGTGCCGGCGTCGGTGCAACAGCAGCACCGCGCCGACATCGGCTACGCCACGCTGACCGACGCCGAAGCGGTCTCGCCGATCATCCTCAGCCAGCGCCGCGGCGACGTCAGCGCACCGCTGCAACGCTGCCTGCAACTGATCGGCGCGAGCCTGCCGTAAGCGCATCATCGCGGCGCCTCAGCCCAGGTCGCCGCCACCCACCGGCAGGGTCACGCCGGTGATGTAGCTGGCTTCGTCGGAGGCGAGAAAGAGGATCGCGCCGACCTGCTCGTCGATGCTGCCGTAGCGCTTCATCAGGCTGCTTTCGCGGGTCTGGTCGACGATCTGCTGATACCAGGCCTTCTCCTCGTCGCTTTGCTGCGCCGCGTTGCGCGGGATACGCCGGGGCGGTGCCTCGGTGCCGCCGGGTGCGGTGGCATTCACCCGTACGCCACGCTCGGCAGTCTCGAACGCCAGGCACGCGGTCAGCGCGTTGACCCCGCCCTTCGCCGCACCGTAGGGCACACGGTTCACCCCACGGGTGGCGATGGACGAGACGTTGACGATGGCGCCCGCGCCCTGCTCCAGCATCGGCACCAGCGCCGCGCGGCAGCACCACAGGGTGGGGAACAGCGAGCGGCGCACCTCGGCTTCGATCTCGTCTTCGGCGTAATGCTCGAAGGGCTTCGCCCAGATGGTGCCGCCAACGTTGTTGACCAGGATGTCGAGGCGACCGAAGCGCGCGAGCGCCTGATCGACCACACCCTGGCAGTCGGCAAAGCGCTCCAGGTCCGCGGTCAGGGTGAGGATTTCTCCGTGCTGGCCGAGGGCGTCCTGCAGTTCGTGGACGATCTCGGAGCGGTCCACGGCGATGACCTTCGCGCCCTCTTCCAGCAGCCGTTCGGCGACGCGCCGGCCGATGCCCTGGGCGGCGCCGGTGACGAGGGCGGTCTTGTCGTTGAATCTTTTCATGCTGACCTCATGGCCTTCCTTGTAGGAGCGCGCCATGC
>NZ_JYOA01000001.1:679534-699976 GCF_000955805.1 Pseudomonas sp. 21
GGGCATGGCCCGCTCCTACAGTTGATCGGTGATCAGGCCGCACTGGCGGCGAACTTCTCGTAGTAGAAATTCGCCGGGGTGATGCCCTGTTCGCGGATGTACTGGCTGACCGCCTCGACCATCGGCGGCGGGCCGCAGAGGTAGATGTCCACTTCGCCGTCGTTCAGGTGCACAGGTTCGATGTGCTGGGTGACATAGCCCTTGCGCGGATAGCTGCTCTGCGCGCTGGCCACGCAGGCGCTCCAGGTGAAGTTGGGAATGCGCGCGGCGAAGGCTTCCAGGCGGTCCATCTCCACCAGGTCGAAGTCGTGGGTGACGCCGTAGATCAGGTGCAGCGGATGCTCGCTGCCGCGCTCGGCGATCTGTTCGAGCATCGCGGTGAAGGGCGCCAGGCCCGTGCCGCCGGCCAGCAGCAGCAGAGGCCGCCTGATCTCGCGCAGGTAGAAGCTGCCCAGCGGGCCGGCCAGGGTCATCGTGTCGCCGGCTTTCGCCAGGCCGGTGAGGAAGCTGCTCATCAGGCCACCCGGCACGTTGCGGATCAGGAAGCTGACCTCGCCGTCCTTCTGCAGCGAGCTGAAGGAGTAGGCGCGGCTCTGCTCGCTGCCCGGCACCTGCAGGTTGACATACTGCCCCGGCAGGAAGGCCAGCTTGCTCAGCGACGCGCCTTTGATCGACAACGCGATGGTGCTTTCGGACAGTTGGCGCACGGCACTGATGCTGGCCTCGAAGCTGGCCTGGGCGGTCTTGCAGACTTGCGACGATGCCGGCACGCGCACCACGCAATCGCTTTGCGCACGCATCTGGCAGGTGAGCACATAGCCCTTCTCGGCTTCATCCTCGCTCAGGGCGTCCTCGATGTATTCCTGGCCCAGGTCGTAGCGGCCGGCTTCGGCGAAGCACTTGCAGGTACCGCAGGCGCCGTCGCGGCAATCCAGCGGAATGTTGATGCCCTGGCGGTAGGCCGCATCGGCCACGGTCTCGCTGGGGCTGGCGTCGATGAAACGGGTAACGCCGTCTTCGAAGTTGAGGGCGATCTTGTGGTTCATGGCGTGCACCTCGGCGCCGCGCAGGCAGCGTCGCGCACGACGAATCCACGCGTGCGACGCACAGCCCTGGCGGCGATATCAGATGTGGTAGATGTCGATGACTTGCCTGACGTAGTCGTTCTTCAGCACGACCTTCTTCGCCTTGACCAGCGGTTGCCCGCCACGCACATCGAGCGTGTAGAAGCTGGTGCCGAAGTAGCTGTCGACGGTCTTGTAGCGGAAGCTCAGGGTGTGCCAGTTGAAGCGCACCTGGCAGTGCCCGTCGGCCTCGCCGAGTACCTCGATGTTGCTGAGGTTGTGCGAGGTGCGGGTGTCCGGCAGGGTCGCGCTGGAACGCTCGGTCTTGATGCGGAATACGCGGTCTTCCAGGCCGCCACGGTTGCCGTACCAGATCAGCGAGATTTCCCGCTGCGGGTCTTCGGTGAGCTGGTCGCGGTCGTCCCAGCAGGGCATCCAGAAAGTGGCGTCGGCGGCGTACAGCTCCAGCCAGGCATCCCAGTCCTTGTCATCGAGGTAGCGCGCTTCGCGGTAGAGGAAATCGCGCACGAGTTCGTAGCGGCTCATTACACGCCCTCCTCTTTCACGGCGATGCGCCTGGCCTGCTCGGCGGTGAGCGTGTCGATCATGGTCTGCTGCCAGTACTGGTGCTGCAGCACGAACAGGCCTTCGTCCTCGGTGCGCACCCCGGACAGTGTCGGCGCCAGGTCGATTTCCCGCGCCGCGTCGTCGGCACCTTCGATCCAGTGTTTCGCCCCGCGCGACATGTCGTTCCAGCCACCGGCGCTGCCCTGGTAGGCCTGCTGGCAGGAGCGGAATTCCTCCAGGTCATCCGGCGTGGCCATGCCGCTGACGTTGAAGAAGTCCTCGTACTGGCGGATGCGCTGGGCGCGTGCCTCGCTGCTCTCGCCCTTGGGCGCGATGCAGTAGATGGTGATCTCGGTGCGGTTGACGTCGATGGGCCGGGCGATGCGGATCTGCGAGCTGAACTGGTCCATCAGGTAGACGTTGGGGTACAGGCAGAGGTTGCGCGAGTTCTCGATCATCCAGTCGGCGCGGGCCTGGCCGTGGTCGCGGGCCAGCTCGTCGCGACGCTCGAAGGCGGGACGCGCCTCGGGGTTGGCCCAGCGGCTCCAGAGCAGCAGGTGGCCGTGCTCGAAGGAGTAGAAGCCGCCGCCGTGCTTGGCCCAGCCGCCGGCGCTCATGGTCTTCACTTCCTCGCCGGCCTCGCGCTGCTGGCGCTGGTTCTGCGTGGCGGCGTAGTTCCAGTGCACGGAGCTGACGTGGTAGCCGTCGGCACCGTTCTCGGCGGTGAGTTTCCAGTTGCCTTCGTAGATGTAGCTGCTCGACCCGCGCAGCACTTCCAGGCCTTCGGGGGACTGGTCGACGATCATGTCGATGATCTTCGCCGACTCGCCCAGGTGCTCCACCAGCGGCTTGACGTCGGCCTTCAGGCTGCCGAAGAGGAAACCGCGATAGGACTCGAAGCGCGCCACTTTCGTCAGGTCGTGGGAGCCTTCGCAGTTGAAGCCTTCCGGGTAGCCGGCCTCGGCCGGGTCCTTCACCTTGAGCAGCTTGCCGGAGTTGTTGAAGGTCCAGCCGTGGAACGGACAGGTGTAGCTGGAACGGTTGCCGGACTTGTGCCGGCAGAGCATGGCGCCCTTGTGGCTGCAGGCATTGAGAAAGGCGTTGAGCACGCCGTCCTTGTTGCGTGCGATGAAGATCGACTGGCGACCAATCATGGTGGTCAGGAAGTCGTTCTTCTCGGGAATCTGGCTTTCATGGGCGAGGTAGACCCAGTTGCCCTCGAAGATGTGCTTCATCTCCAGCTCGAACAGGCGCGGGTCGGTGAACATCTCCCGCCGGCAGCGGTAGACGCCTTTGGCAGGGTCTTCCTCAAGCAGTGAACGCAAGTAGTCGATACCCAGGGACATGGCCGGGGCCTCCGTTGTTATTGTTCAGGCAGGCTCAGGTTAGGGCTGGGTTGGCGGGGGCAATATCCGCTTTGTGCAGAGTGGTATCCGTTTTGTGCAGAGGTGCTGGTGAGCGGATGCCCGTGATACGTGGCAAGCAGGTTCGCGAGCAAGCTCGCTCCTACAGGTAAGGGCTACCTCTGTTTGCTCTTGATGACTTCCAGAACAACATCCAAGCGCTCCGGAACGCCCCTTTCAACGAGGGAATTTTTCGCCTAAGCGAAAAACCGGATGGAGGGGCAAGACCTTTGCCTACTTTGGGGCGTTTGCCAAAGTAGGTCGCCCGAGGGGGCGAAACAAAGGGCCCGCGCGTACGCCGAGGCGGCGCTGAAACACCGGGCCAGGAGCAGACGATTCGCGGATATGGCGTGCTCCGATAGCACGTGGTTCAGTCTCGACGCTTGAGCGTCTCCGACGGCAGCTCGCCAAACTGCTGGCGGTACCCCTCGGCAAACCGCCCCAGGTGCAGGAAGCCATAGTCCAGCGCCAGCTCGGTCACGCTGCGGACATTGCACGCCGGGTCCGCCAGGCAGGCGCGGATGCGCTCCAGCTTGAGGCGGCGGATGTACTGGCGCGGCGTGGTGCCGGCGTGCCGCTCGAACAGCGCGTACAACGAGCGCAGGCTCATGGAGGCCTGGCGCGCCAGGGCCTCGACGTCGATATCTTCGCGCAGGTGGCCTTCGATGTAAGCCTCGATGCGCTCGAAGGAAGCGCTGGGACCGGCGATGGGTTCGCGGCTGACGTTGGTCTTCAGCAGCGTCAGCAGCTTGCTGGCGACTATCTGCTGGTAGTGCTCGTCGACCCGAGCCAGGCGCTCGCCGGCTTCGGACTCCTGGCACACCATGGACAGCAGGTTGACGAAGCCTTCCACCTCGCCCAGCTGGTAGCGGTTCTCGGTGAAGCGCACACCGGCGCGCGGATGGTTCCAGCGCTGCTCGGCGCAGATGGCTTCGAGCAGGGTCACCGGAATCTTCAGGATGAATTTCTCGCAGTCGTCCGAGTAGGTCAGGTCGACCGGGTCGTCCGGGTTGATCAGCAGCAGCTCGCCCGGCGCCAGGTAGTGCTCCTGGCGCTGGCCGCGCCACAGGCAGTGGCCGCTGAGCAGGATCTGCAGGTGGAAGATGCTCTCCAGCGCTGGCGAGGTGACGCGCACCGCGCCGCCGTAGCTGATGCGGCACAGGTCGAGGCTGGCGAAACGGCGGTGGTTGAGGCTGGCCTGGGGATGGCCGTGGGCCGGCAGGCGCAGGTCGTGGGTGCCTACATGCTGGTTGACGTAGCCGGACACCGCATAGGGGTCGGCACGCTCGAACACGCGGCTGCGCTCGCTCAGCAGGCTTTGCATACAGGCACTCACTCTTCTTGTGGTTGGCCGCGCTCTTCGTCGCGGCTCGTGCGCCCAGTCTATGCCGTGGCCCGGAATACGGGCTGCGGCCGGGATGGACGGTCGCGCGGGCAATCCGGATGCAAGGCAGGCCCGCGAATCCGATTCACCCTAGGGGCCGCTACCGACCGGCGCAATTCGACCTGTGGCGCCGTGTTCGCCAATCGCACGCTTTCGTCGCCTGCTCATTGCCAGCAGGTGGTGCCGGTTCCCGTACCGGTGTTGCTGCGAGTGCCTGCCTGGTCGAGGCTCAGGCTCAGGCACGGGCCATCCTTGGCCTGCCCCCCCGTGGCGGTGGCGGTCAGCGTGTAGGTGGTGGCCGTGACGTTGGAAATGGCCAGACTGTAGTACTGCAAGGCGTTGACATTGCTGGTCATGTTCAACGCGGCCGCGGTGCTGGCGTAGGCGTTGTTCTGCGAGTAGTAGCGCTCCTGCCGGGCCGCCGCTTCGCTGAGCACAGCCTGCGCTTCGACCCGGTGGCTGCGCAGCACATAACGCTGGTAGCTGGGGAAGGCGATGGCGGCGAGGATCGCCACTATCACCACCGTGATCATCAGTTCGATCAGGGTGAATCCCCTCCCACGACGACGCTGGTTCATGTTGTCTCCCTGTCAGTTGGCTGGCTGGACCTGCCAGGTGCGCCGGCCGCTCACGATGCCGGAATTGGTGCGGATGGCGTCCGACAGACCTGTCGTGCTGATGTCGGAGCCGCTGTAGGTGTACCCACCGGAGATGGTGATGTCGCCGCCCCCGGTGATGAAGGCCGAGAGCGCATCGAAAGTGCCGTCGTTGTTCAGGTCGAAGACGTTGTACGGCGTCAGCCCGCCGCGTTCGGGATCGATGGCGTAGCGGGTGCCGGAGAGCCCGGCGGCGCAGGTGCCGGTCTGAGGCGTGGAGCTGCTGAAGATGAGGGCGGAGCCGTAGAGCGTCATGTCGTAGATCTGCCGCTCGCCGGCCACCGGGAAGTCGAAGTACCAGCCCCATTTGTTGACGTTGGCGTCGGCGGTGTTGCCGGAGGTGTCGTACCAGACCACTTCGTTGTTGCTCAGGGTGTAGGTCGAGGTGCTGTTGAAGGTCCCGGTGCTGAGCGTCTGTGCCTGCAGGTTGCTGCGCGTGCGCGCCGCCGTCAGTGAGGAGGTGGCCGCCTCGCCGGCGATCTTGCGGTCCCAGATGCCGTAGATGCTCTGTTGAGCGGTGGAGGTCTTGTCGGCCGTGAGCAGGTAGCGGCCCGTGCCGAAGGCGACGATATAGCCGGTGCCGCTGGGGTGGTCGACCAGAGACGGCGCGCTGGTGATCGACTGGCGCGTACCGCTGGCATTGCGCGCAACGTACAGCGGACTGCCGCCGAAAGACACGGCGTAGCGCGCCTCCGAGGCCGTGCTGTTGAGTGGGTCGCCCACGCTGGTGTCGATCAGGTCGAAACGCCAGAGGTTGCCCAGCAGGTCGCCGCCGTAGGCATAGTCGGCGATGCCGTCATTGTTCGCGTCGGCCACGTAAAGCCGCGACAGTCCGTTGTTGAGGGCATCCAGCGAGGCGGTCTCGGCGGCGGTCAGGCTCGGGGTAGCGGTGATCTTCTTCAGTAGCGCGCCGGTCTGGATATCGATGATCAGCAGCGAGGCGGTACTGCTGCCGATGTCGTAGCCGTTGGGCACCAGGGCCACCCATTTGCCGTTGTGCAGGCGCGCGATGGACGGCCGCGCCGCCGTGTAGCCCAGGCTGCTGTCGTTGTCGCTGGTGAACTCCCAGAGCAGCCTGGGCGCGGCAGGGTCGGTGACGTCGAGGGCGAACACCTCGCGGCCGCCAGCGCCGAGGCTGCCCAGCAGGACCTTGTGCCAGGCCGAGCCGTAGTAGACGTCGGACACCACCGGAGTGCCGTCGACGAAATAGCGGTGCTCGGTGCCCTGCTGCTTGCCGTAGTCCGGTGCGGTGAGGGCGTTGAGGTTGGGGATTACCGCGCTGGGGATGAAGGCGAAGATCTCGGCGCCGGTGGTCGCGTTGAAGGCGTGCAGCATGCCGTCGTTGGCGCCGACATAGACCACCGACGGCTTCGCCGCCAGCGCCGTGGCGAACGCCGCATAGGTCGTGCTGCCCTCCAGCGTGTCAGCGCGCGACGACAGATAGTCGGCGCCGCTGACCAGCACCGGCGCCGAATTGATCATGTCGCCGAGCAGCGTCGTGCGGGTGCGGAAGGTGTTGTTTTCACCGCGCAGGAAACCGACCCGCGCCTGCCCCTGGGTGTCCACCACACCGGCAACGGTGCGATTGAGCTGGGTCTGCTGGGCGGCAGTCAGGTTGCTCCAGTTGAAGGCGGTGAGCGCTCCACTCTTGGCGAACAGGATGTTGCGCGCGCTGGGCGTACCCAATTGCGCCGACGCCCGCCACAGCGTGGTGGTCGTAGTAGTGACGGCGCCGGAACTGCTGGTGGTCATAGTTCGCTGCTTCTTCAGCAGGTCGCCGGTCCAGTCGCCGGTGACGAAGCTGGTGCCATAGGTGTAGCTGCCACTGTCCAGCGCCTGCGAGTCCACCGCCACGGCAGCAACCGAGGTGTTGAGCTGGAGGATGTCGTCGAACGCCGACTTGAGCTGGGAGGCCAGTTTGCTCGGGTTGCTGACCAGGAAGTAGTTGTCCGGCACACCATCGCCGTCCCGGTCCCAATTGGTGAGGTCGGTCTTGCCGTACTTGGCGGCGTACCACATGGGGTCCTGCAGGTTGGTCACCGCGGTGGTGGCCGAGGGCGTGAAGTTGCGCGTGTGGTAGGCCGGCCGGTTGCCGCTGAGCGCCCCGCTGCTGCCGCTCAGGCCGGGCAACAGCGCGCAGGTGATCGACGAGCAGTCGCCAGGGGATCGGCCGTCCGGAGTATCGAGCCGGAAGCGCGAGCTGCCACTGCCACCGCCGGTGACCTCCAGGTACACGCCATCCTTCGTGGTGCCGGCCATGGTGTAGCCCATGTGCGATTCATCGCCGGCCACCGAGTATTCGGTCTGGCTGGTCACGTCCACGGTACCGTCGCCCCTGGCCGTCACGGTGTAGAGCACGATGGCGTCCATGTCGTAGTCGCGGCCCTGGGCGGAGTCGTCGTAGACCACGCGGAAGGTGATGGAGGTGAGGTTGCCGGCGCTGTCCTTGGTCAGGGTGTCGATGTAGAAGCCGGTGATCTGGCTGACCACGCTCTGGCTGACGTTCATGCTGAACGGCACTAGGCGCAGCGTCCCCTTACTGGTCTTGATGCGGATGTTGGGCAGGGTCGAGGACTGCGCGATGGAGAAGCTCTGCACCCGGTTCGAGCCCGCAGTGGTCAGCGCGTTCTGGCTGCCGAAGAAGGACACCGCCGAGGTCGCGTAGCTGCCCTGGCGCGTGGGTTCTTCGGCAAGCCCGCGGATCGTGGCGAAGCTGGTGGCGGTCTTGGCGGTGGGCGCCGAATCATTGGTGCCGCCCGACTGGCCGACGTTCACCGAGGCGCTGCCGCCCACCTCGCGGCCCCACAGGTTGGCGCCGATGGCTGCGAAGTCGAAGCTGATGTCGTTGGTCGGCTGGCTGTCGGTCCCCAGGGAGCTGCCCGGTACGTCCGAGTCGTAGCTCGGGTTGACGTCGCTCATCAGCGTCATGAACGGCCGGGTGCAGGACGGGTAGGTGCTGTAGGGGTTGGCCCAGCTGGTCAGGCTGGAGAGGCCCAGGCTGGTGTCGGCCGTGCCTGCGGCGTATGCCGCGGTGGGCGCCTTGCCGGCGTAGTAGCGCAACGTCTCGTAGGCCATCTCGCCCAGCGGGTTGCCCCAGTCGACGCACTTGCCGTTGGTCAGCGGGTTGAGGTTGTAGCCGCTGGAATCGGTGCAGCCGGCAGAGAACACCAGGCGGTCGAGGTTGGCGACTATGCCGGTGTTGTTCACGTAGCAGCGCCCATTGAGACAGCCAGTGCCGGTACTGGAGTCGGTCAGGAAGCGGCCGGTGGAGCTGTTGTATTCATTGCTGAAGGACGCCGCCGCCTTGCGCACGACGCCGCCGCGCAGATTGTTGGCGTAGGTGCCGGTGACCAGGCCGAAGTACATCTTGTCGGCGGCACCATAGTCATGCAGCACACCGGTGGGCTTGTAGAGGCTGCCGTACTGGGCGCAGTTGCTTTCCAGCAGGCCGGCCACGCACACCTGCACCCTGACGTTGAGGTCGTACGCGGGGATGATGGTGGTGTCGCTGTTGGTGGTGCTGGTGACGGTGTTGGTGCCCTGGGCCGACTCGCGCGACACCCAGCCCCAGATCCGGTAGGTCCCCAGCAGCGCCTGCTGCAGGCTGGTGATGATCCGCAGCCTGGGTGCGGCGCTGCTGTTGTACGAACCCAGGGTGCTGGAGCCGATCGAGGTGTTGGCGAAGAGCACGTACTTGCCATTGGTGGGCACCGGGATCGGGGTGTAGTCCGCCAGGCTGTAGCCGTCGCGGGCAACGCTCAGGTATTCCTTGCCCCAGCTGTGCGCATCGTTGGGGATGAAGGCGCGCTCGAGCACCGTGGAGAGGGTGCTGTCGGTGGAGCGGTAGCCGCCGTAGAGCACCTTGCGCAACACGTCCTGGCGCGACATGGTCAGGTAGTTCAGGTAGTCGCCGCTCCAGCGGCCAACCGCGCTGGTGCACTTCTTGGTGCTGGTGGTGCTGGAAGGCGCGAAAGTGCCGGTCAGCACGTCGTAGACGTAGCACTTGTAGGAGTCGAAGTAGCCGGTGTAGTCGATGCTGGGCTTGTAATAGGTGTCCAGTTGGCCGTCGCCGTCGATGTCGGAGGCGTCGTTGTAGGCCGGGAAGTAAAGCTTCTGATCGCGGCCGACCACCAGCATGTTCATCGGCGGGGCGATGTTGCTGACGAACAGCGGCGTCTGCGCCAGGGACGCGCCCCAGGCGTGGGCACCCGCCAGGCAGGCCAGCAGCAGGAACAGCGTCGAGCGCAGCATCCTCAGGGAGTAGGTCATGGCGTCGGCATCCTTGTACGAGCGCAACGATTCACTGGATCACCAGCCCGAAGGTCGAGCGCAGGCACAGCGCGTCGGCGCCGCAGGCCTTGCTGGTGGCCGTACCCTTGTAGGCCTGGGAGTTGACCTCGTAGTAGTAGGTGCACCCCACCTGCCCCTTCGACAGGTAGGAATTCGCGCGGCCACCCGCGCCGCCCTTGCAGTTGTTGGAGATGTAGCGCAGGTACCAGCGCGCACTGCGCAGCAGGCTGGTGCCGCCGTCCATACCCGAGTACAGGTTGGACTTGCTGAAGTCGGTGCTGTAGTTAATCGCCGCCGCGGTGAAACAGGGCGTGCTTCCCGCCGTGCAGTTGTCCAGTGCGCGGGTACTCTTGCGCAGGCGCCCTTCCCCTTCGCGCAGCGCGGACTCGGCCGCGCTCATCAGCCGCTGCTGCTCCAGGCGATTGCCGGTCATCCGCCCTTCCAGCTGCATGCCGCGCATGCCGCTGACGGCGGCCAGGGTGATCAGCAGCAACATCACCAGCGCGACGAACAACACCGCACCGCGCTGCCGAGGGGAAGACAGTCGTTTCATGGCATCAGGTTCCTCAGCATGCTGGTTCCACTGACGATGCGCCGCACGGGTCCGTCGCCATCGGTGCAGGCCTTGCTGCCGTAGAGGTCCTGCCAGCGCTGGCAGGTGGTGGCGACCAACCCGCCGCTCACCGAACCGCTGCTGGCCAGCAACAGCGCATAACGCAGGCTGCGCACCGTCTGGCCGGTGGCCGGCGTGGCGACGTACTGCGCCACCTGGCGATTGAACTCATCGCTGCTGCTGTCCACACCGAAGTCGAAGCGCAGCGCCACCACGTTATCCACCAGGGTGGCGCCGTTGCAGGCCAGCTTGCCGTTGCTCAGGGTGAGTTTCTCGACCACGTTGTTGCTCGGGCTGTAGTTGCCGTAGGGCTTGTTCACCCCGGCACGGCTGGCCAGCGATGCGCCGGTGCAATCGACGTCGGTGGTGTCGCGTGGCTGGTAGCGCAGGCAGACGGTATTGGCGTCCACCCGCACCAGCGCCTGGCCGGCGGCGAAGACGCAGCCGTTGCTGGTCTGCGCGGGAAACGCGGCGGTCATCCGCGAGGACGGCAGACGCCGGTATCCGGCTTTCGACAGGCGCCCGTCGAGCATCTGCTGGGCGTAGCGCGCGTTGTCCTGGTTCTGCGCCTGGCCATCGAAGTAGCGCGAGCGGTTCTGCCCGTCGAGGAACATCTGGGTGACGCCCAGGATCAGGAACAGGCTCAGGCCCATGGCGATCATCAGCTCGATGAGCGTCACCCCTGCCTGGGCACGCATGCCTGGCCCACGCATCCTAGGGTTCCTCCCGCAGCACGTAACGGCAGATGGTGTTGTCGCCCGTGGCGCTGGCGTCCAGGCACTCGCCGGCCTTCACCCGCCAGGCCAGCTGGATCTCGATGGCCGAGCCGCTGTTGCTGCACTTGCTGGTGCCGTTGGTGCGGCAGACATAGAACTCGCTGGCCAGGCCGGAGGCGCCGGGCAGCGCCTGGTTCACCCGCTGCGCCCAGCAGGCCAGGCGCTGGCTGGCAGTCAGCGCTGCCAGTGAGGCGCAGCTGCTGGGGGCGGTGGGAAACGACGCGCCGGCGGCCTTGTAGTAGCCCCAACTGGCCGGTGGCACCACCTGGGCCGCACTGCCGTCCTGGGTGGAGTAGATGTCCGTGCGCATCATCTCCATCAGCTCATCCGCCAGCTCCGCCGCGTTGCTGCGCAGGATGGTGTCCTGGGCGTAGGCGATGGTCCGCCCCTGCATCGCCAGCATGCCGAGCACACCGAAGCAGGTGACCAGCAGGGCCACCATCACCTCCACCAGGCTGAAACCCGCCATGCTCCTTCGCGCCACGTTCCGCCTCATTGGCCGGTCGCTCCCTGCAGGCTGATGTAACCCGAAGCGGCCACCTTGATGCTGAACGCCTTGCTGGTGCCGCTGCTGGATATGCCCAGGTCAGCCGCCGCGGCGCTGCCATCGGGCTTGAACGAGAGGTTGTTGACGCTGCTGCTCACGCTGAGGCTGCCTGGCAGGTCCAGGCGCTGGCTCACTGAGGTGGCAGTGACGGAACCACAGGTGCTGGCGCGCACGACCACCCACTGCAGGTTTCCACTGCTGGGGCAAAGCGTGAGGGTCTGGCGGGTGTTCACCGCGTCAGCGCGGGAGGCCTGGAGCAGCCGGAAAAGCGTCGAGGCGCCGCTCTGCACCCGGCTGGACTCGATCAGGTAGCGGAAGCCTGGCAGGGCCACGCCGGCGAAGATCGCCAGCAGCGCGACAACCACCATCATCTCCACCAGGGAGAAGCCTTCCTGGCGTCCGGGACCCCGCCGCGATTTCTGGCGGGAAAGTGAGCATCCAACTGCATGAAGAACCATGGACTTTTCCAACGATGGTCAGGTGGCCGGGCCCCGTGTGGAGCCCCCCTTCCGGGGTGCCAGGACAAAGATTGGCTAATGGTCCGACAGCAATTTCCTCAGGGAGTTGAATCTAATTCAGCGAAACGGGCCGATTTTTCGACCGTTCATTCCCGCTTGGCGACCGTTCATCCTATTGACGCCAGAACTTCCGACATTGCGTCGAGTTCTGTCGCGCCGCGAACGACCACTGGCGGAAGGGCCGCGACCTTGCATCGCAGCCCTGTCGGAAGCGCCTGTCAGGTGGCGTCGGCGTGACTCACCAGGCCCTTGATCAGCACCGCCGCCGTGGCGATGGCGGCGGGCACCATCAGCGCGGTCAGCACCTGCTCGAAGTTCCAGCCCAGGCCCAGCAGGGTCGCACCGATCCAGGCACCGAGGATGGCACCGAAGCGGCCGATGCCGAGCATCCAGGACACCCCGGTGGCGCGCCCCTGGGTCGGGTAGAAGCGCGCGGCGAGCGACGGCATGGCCGACTGCGCGCCGTTCACGCACATGCCGGCGGCGAGTACCAGGGTCGCCAGGAGCGTGACGGTGCCCAGGCTCTGCCCGACGCAGTAGGCGAACACGCCGGCCAGGCAGTAGAAGATGCCAATGACCTTGTGCGGGTTGAAGCGGTCCATGGCCCAGCCGACCGCCACCGAACTGAGCACCCCGCCGAGCTGGAACAGCGCGCCGATGAACGCGGCCTGCTCCATGCTCGCGCCGGCGTCGCGCATCAGCGTCGGCAGCCAGCTGGTGAGCAGGTAGACGATCACCAGGCCCATGAAATAGGTCAGCCACAGCAGCAGGGTTCCCGCGCTGTAGGTGCCGGAGAAAATCACCTTGAACACGTTGCGGCTCTGCACCGTCTTCTGTTCCGGCACGCTGAACTCGCGGGCCGTGACCACCTCGGCCGGAGCAATCGGCGCCAGCACGCGCTTGACCTTCTCCGCCCCGCGATTGCGCACCACCAGGAAGCGCGCCGACTCCGGCAGCCACACCAGCAGCACCACCGCCAGCACCAGCGGCAGCACGCCGCCGAGCAACAGCAGGCTATGCCAGCCGTAGGCCGGGATCAGCTTGGCGGAGACGAAACCGCCCGAGGCCATGCCCAGATTGAAACCACAGAACATGCTGGTCACCAGCAGCGACTTGAGGCGCTCGGGGGTGTACTCCGAGAGCAGCGTGGTCGCGTTGGGCATCGCCGCGCCCAGGCCGATGCCGGTCAGCAGGCGCAGCGCCATCAGCTGTTCGAGATTGCTGCTGTAGGCCGAGATCAGGCTGAACAGGCCAAAGAGGAACACCGCCACCACCAGCACGCCCTTGCGCCCGAAACGGTCGGCCAACGGACCGGAGCCCAGGGCACCGAACACCATGCCGATCAGCGCGGCGCTCATCACCGGGCCGAGGCTGGCACGGTCGATGCCCCAGTCCTGGGTCAGCGCCGGCGCAATGAAGCCCATGGCTGCGGTATCCAGCCCGTCGAGGAAGACGATGAGGAAGCACAGCAGCACGATGCGGTACTGGTACCACGACAGCGGCTGGGCATTGATGAAGGACTGGACGTCGAGAGTGCCGGCAGCGGGCACGTGGGCGGAGCTGGTCATGCGAAGACTTCCTGCGAAGGCGTCGTCGCGGGAAGGCCGGCTGGATCGCCCTGCACTCCCGCAAGCTGGACAGGAATGAGGCGCGAGCCGGTGGACGCACGGACCGGCGGATGGGGCAGGCACACAGGGGCCATGGCTGACGCTCATTGTTGTTATTGCCCGCCCGGCTGGACGGGTCGAGCAACAGTACGAAGAGACGTTCAGCCGATCAATTCGATAATCGCCACTGTGGGCGGTTAGCGAACGGGATTACCGCAAGACAGGGCGGCGCAAGGCAATCAATGGAACAGCCGCGCGCCCAGCTCGCGGCTGGCCTCCAGCAGCACCGGCAGGAAACGCGTTTCCAGCTCCTGGCGCGAAACGCGCCCGGCGTGGGTACCGACGTTCAGCGCGGCCAGCACCTGGCCGGCGGAGTCCTTCAGCGGCACGGCGATGGAACGCAGGCCCACTTCCAGCTCCTGGTCGATGATCACCCAGCCCTGCTGGCGAATCTCGGCAATGCTCGCCCGGAGCATTTCTGGGGTGTGTACGGTGCGGCTGGTCTTCACCTGCAGATCGGCGTGGGCCAGGTAATCCTCGAGCGCGTCATCGTTCAGCCCAGCGAGCAGGATGCGGCCCATGGAGGTGCAGTACGCCGGCAGGCGGCTGCCAACGCTCAGGTCCACCGAGATCAGGCGCTGCGGCGTGGCCGAGCGGGCGATGTAGAGAATCTCGTCGCCCTCCAGCGTGGCCATCGAACAGGCCTCGTGCAGTTGCTCGCTCAGGCGGTCGAGGATCGGCTGCGCGGTGACCGCCAGCGGCGTCGACGACAGGTAGGCGTGGCCGAGGGTCAGTACCTTGGGCAGCAGCGAATAGGTGCGACCGTCGGAGGTGACGTAGCCCAGCTTCATCAGCGTGTGCAGGCAGCGGCGCACGGCAGCGCGGGGAATCTCGGTGCGATGGCTGATCTGCGCGATGGTCAGGTGGCGCTTGCGCTCCTGGAACGCATGGATCACCGCCAGGCCGCGGGCCAGCGAGGTCATGAAGTTCGGGTCGCCGGTAAAGGCCTCGATGCGCTTGGCGGGCGAAGCGATGATCGGCGGCGCGAGGGGCGGCAGGCTGGCACGGGGAGCGTCGGTCATTGTTGTTGTCCTGGCAGGCGTATGCCGGGCGATTATCGACACGCGAGGGCGATTATCGCAACACAACTGGCCGATTATCGAACAGAGCTTGTCAGTGCCTCGCGCTATTAGCGCAGGGCGCATAACGCGCCAGCCTTATCCGCCGTCCAGAGGCCGGCGCATCTGTGTCGACCTGGGTTCGCGAGCAAGCTCGTTCCTACGACGAGCATGCAGGGATAACCCTGTAGGAGCGAGCTTGCTCGCGAACCGAAATAAACAGCTGCACAGAGGCCTAAAGCGGCTCCAGCTTCAACTGCCGCAACCGGCTCAGCGTTCGCGAGAAGTCCAGCGCCGCACCACCCGCCGCCAGATCCTCCAGCGACACCGTGGCGAACAACTGAAGCTTCAGTTGCCGGTCATAGGCGATGTCGATGAAGTTGAGGAACCGCATGCTCACGTCCGGCGGGTAGTCCGCCAGCGGGCCGAGGCCGCTCACCGCCATGCGCGGGTAGTGCTCGATCAGCCACAGGTAATCGTTGGCCGAACGCGGGCGTTCGAACATCTCGCTGAAGTCCATCCACGCGCAATGATCGTCGTGGGCATGTACCTTCAGCGGGTGGTGATTGACGCTGAGCACCTCGTCGAACTTCGCGTCCGCCGCCAGCCCCAGCCGGGAACCGATCAGTTCGAGGTCATCGGCACGCGCCGGCCAGAGGAAACTGCCCCACTCCTCCAGCGACGTGCTGTGCTCGCGGTAATCCTGGCCGGCATCCACCGAGATCACGTCGAAGCGCTTTTCGATCAGCTCGATGGCCGGACGGAAGCGCTCGCGGTACAGCGGATTCGGACAGAGATTTTCCGGCTCGTAGTTGGACGTACAGACCAGGCCTACACCTTCGTCCACCAGCACCCTCAGCATCCGCCCCAGGAGCATGGCGTCGCCGATGTCGTGCACGTGGAATTCGTCGAAGCACAGCAGCCGGGTTTCCTCGGCGATGGCGCGGGCCACGCGCACCAGCGGGTCGGACTGCCCGGTGATCGCCAACATGCGTGATTGCAGTTCCTGCAGGAAGGCATGGAAGTGCACGCGGCGCTTGGCCTGGGTCGGCGCGGCGGCGAAGAACTGGTCCATGACGAAGCTCTTGCCGCGCCCCACGCCGCCCCACAGGTAGACGCCTGCCACCGGCTTGCGCAGGAAGCCGTGGCGCCCGGCAAGAAAGTCGTCGAGCCAGGTGGCGAGGTGGTCCACCGCCGTTACCTGGGCTTCGTCCGCCCGGTAGCCGCGCTCGTCGAGCGCGGCCGCGAAGTGCCGCCGAACGCGGTCGGCGACCGGTTCGGCGGATGTTTCCTGTCGTCGTGTGTCAGAAGTCAAAGAACACCGTTTCCGCATTTCCCTGGACGCGGATATCAAACCGGTAAGCGAGCTTCCCGTCCACCTCGCAACGCTTTGCGATGAGGGTTTGCCGACGTTCGGGCTGCTCGATCAGGTTCAGGACCGGGTCCAGTGCATTCGCTTGCGCCTCGTCTTCGAAGTACAGGCGCGTCTGCAAATGCAGGTTGATGCCACGGGCAAACAGCGAGACGTTGATGTGCGGCGCCATGGGCACGCCGGCAGCGTTTTTCACGACACCGGGCTTGATGGTCTGCACCTGCCACTCGCCAGCGTCGAAGGTCGTTGCCGTGCGTCCGAAGCCATTGAAGGGCTTTTCCAGATCGTAGGCAGTGTCATACGCGCCTTCGTGATTCGCCTGCCACAGCTCCAGGAATGAATCGCGGATCAGGTGGCCGTTGCCGTCATACACATGGCCAATCAGCAGAATGTGTTCGCCGGGCGCGCCGGGCTTGGCCATTTCGCTCCAGATCTCCTGGTCACGGGCCGGGTTGCCGGCGGCAGCCAGCGCCAGGCCGATGTGCACGTAGGGGCCGGCGGTCTGCGAGGGGGTTTCCGGCAGCAGTTCGATAGGCATGGTCGGTCCTCCTCACTTGTTCTCGAAATGGGTCTTGCGCTGGCCGCGCAGCACGATGTCGAAGCGGTAGGCCAGGCAGTCCATGGGGTTGGCGTTGCTCATGTCGAGCTTGGCGATCAGGCTTTGCACCGCGTCCGGGTTGGCGATGGATTTGACGATGGGGCACATCGGAATCAGCGGGTCGCCCTCGAAGTACAGCTGGGTGATCAGCCGCGTGGAGATCGACGGGCCGCTGATGGAAAAGTGGATGTGCGCCGGGCGCCAGTCGTTCGGGCCGTTGCGCCAGGGATACGGGCCGGGCTTGATGGTGCGGAAGACGTAGCGCCCTTCGCTGTCGGTCAGCGCGCGGCCGACGCCGCCGAAGTTCGGGTCCAGCGGCGCGAGGTAACGGTCGTTCTTGTGCCGGTAGCGGCCGCCGGCGTTGGCCTGCCACATTTCCACCAGGGTGTGCGGCACGGGCTTGCCGTACTGGTCCATGACCCGGCCGGAGACAATGATGCGCTCGCCGATGGGCAAGCCACCGTTGTTGAAGTTGAGCAGCAGGTCGTTGTCGTGCTCGCCCATCTTCAGGTGCGAGAAGTCGGGGCCGCTGGTTTCGGAGACCGATTGCGGAATGCTCACCAGCGCCTGGCGCGGCGAGCGGGCGATGGAAGTCTTGTAGTCGGGCGTGAGGGCTTTGGGGTGCCAGTTTCGGTCACGAATGACGAAGCGGCTGTTCTCCGCGTCGGACATGTCGGTCTCCTCTTGTTGGATTTATAGGAGCCTGTTGCATCAGGCAGTGCGACGGAGTGTCGCCCGCAAGCCCGACGCCGAAAACTGAAAAGATGCCCACCTTCCATAACCATATGGTTATGGATAAATCCCCTCGCGGTACGCTTCCCCGACCTCGCGCAACACCTCCAGGCACCAGTGCGCGCCGAGCGAAAGCGGCAACGTCGAGTTGCTGCACACCCCTACTGAACCGCCCGGTTCCTGTACGTCCAGCGGCAGTTCGAGCATCTCGCCGGAGCGCAGGTCCAGGCGTACCGAATCCAGCGGGGCGATCCACAGTGCGTCGCTGGTCAATACATAACGGCGGCTGAGCACCGTGGACAGGGTTTCCAGCCGGCGACGCGGCTGGCCCAGGCCGCTCTGCACCAGCAGGCTGTCGGCGGACTTGCGGATGGTGGTGCCGGCCAGCGGCAGCACCAGCGGCCAGTCGTCCAGCGCCGAGGGCGGCAGCGGGCGACCCAGCAGCGGGTGCCCGGCGCGGGCCACCAGGGTCATGGATTCGCTGTACAGGTGTTCGAAGGCGAGCCCCTGGATCTGCGGGCTTTCGGTCATGCGGCCGACCACCAGGTCCAGCTCACCGACACGCAGTTGCGAGAGCAGGTGCGCGCTCGGCCCGGTCACCACGCTGACCACCAACGCCGGATGGCGCTCGTGCAGGCGCCGCACCGTCTCCGGCATCAGCAGGCTTTCCACGGTGGAGAGCACGCCCAGGCGTACGGTGCTAGAGGCGTACTCGCCACCGCGCAGACTGTTCACCCCGTCGCGCAGTGCCTGCACGCAAGGGCCAGCGTAACGCAGGAAGGCTACACCCGCTTCCGTCAGGCTGGCCCCGCTCTTGCCGCGCTCGAACAGGCTGGCTTCGAGCAGGTCCTCCAGTTCCTTGAGCGTCTTCGAGATGGCCGGCTGGCTCACCGCCAGCGCGTCTGCCGCGCGGGCCAGGCTGCCCAGGCGGGCCACTTCGAGGAAGCACACGAGGTGGCGGAACTTGATACGCGAATCGATATTCATGGCGGCTCAACGCGGCTCGCGGAACGCGCGGGGCGAAACCCCGGCGTAGCGCTTGAAAAATCGGGAGAAGTAGGCGGGTTCGGAGAAGCCCAGGCTGTCCGACACCTGCTGGATGGTCATGGCTGTGTACACCAGATGGCGCTTGGCCTCCAGCAGCAGCCGCTGGTGGATCATCTGCAGCGCCGACTGCCCGGCCAGGCGCCGGCACAGCGCATTGAGGTGCGCGGCGCTGATGCCCAGCGCCGCCGCGTAGTGCTCGATGGGCCGGTGTTCGCGGAAGTCCTGCTCGAACAGGCGGGAGAACGCGTGTACATGCTCGACGCCACGATCCTGCTGGCTGGCCTCTGCGCGTGACTGCTCCAGTGTCCGGCGGCTGAGCCAGACCAGCAGCATGTTGAGCAACGACTGCAGCATCAGGTCGCGGCCCGGCGCCGGCTGGGCGTACTCGCGCTCGATGGACTCGAACAGCCCATCCAGCTCGCGCTTGCCCTCACCCACGGTGAAGCACACCGCCTGCTCCAGCACCGAGCTTTGCAGCAGGCCGCCGAGTTGCTCGGCCAGCGGCAGTCCCATGCTCAACACCCAACCCTGCACGTCCTCGGCAAAGCGGAAACCGTGTACCGCCAGCGCCGGGGTGACCTGCAGAGAAGCCTCGCGGACCGGCGTCACCCGCCCCTCCACTTCCAGCTCCGCCGCCCCGGACTGCACATAGAGCAGTTGCACCAGGTCGCCATGGCGATGCGGGCGGATTTCCCAGTCATGCAGGCGGCTGCGCGAGGCGATGGACTCGCAGTGGATCAGGTCGGGCGTCGGCCACGCAGCAGTCTCGCCGTACAGGCGAAACACCGGGACCGGATTGTCAGCACGTTGTTCGATCACCGCCCGCATCCATGAAAAGTCCAAGAAGACTGTTGGAAATTACCTTCAAAGACCGATCTCATCCACAAAAAATGCAGGAGACAAAAACAACAGCGCTCTCCAAGGAGCCACCCCATGAAGACTCAAGTCGCCATCATCGGCGCCGGCCCCGCCGGCCTCCTGCTTGGCCAGCTGCTGCACAAGGCTGGCATCGACAGCGTAATCCTCGAACGCCAGACGCCCGACTACGTACTCGGCCGCATCCGCGCCGGCGTGCTGGAACAGGGCACCGCCGACCTGCTGCGCAAAGCCGGCGCCAGCGCGCGGATGGACGCCGAAGGGCTGCTCCACGACGGTTTCGAGCTGGTCCTCAATGGCCGCCGCGAACGCATCGACCTCAAGGCCCTCACCGGCGGCAAGCAGGTGATGGTGTACGGCCAGACCGAAGTCACCCGCGACCTGATGCAGGCCCGTGCGGCCAGCGGCGCCATGAGCGTGTACGAAGCGGCTGACGTGGAGCTGCATGACGTCACCAGCGAGAAGCCCTACGTCACTTTCACGCACCAGGGCGAGCGCGTGCGCCTGGACTGCGACTACATCGCCGGCTGCGACGGCTTCCACGGCGTGGCCCGGCGCAGCATTCCCGCCGAGCGCCTGAGCGTCTTCGAGCGCGTCTACCCGTTCGGCTGGCTTGGCCTGCTCAGCGACACCCCGCCGGTCAACCACGAACTCATCTACGCCAGCAGCGAACGCGGCTTCAGCCTGTGCAGCCAGCGCAGCGCGACGCGCAGTCGCTACTACCTGCAGGTGGGGCTGGACGAGAAAGTGGAAGACTGGTCCGACGAGCGCTTCTGGGAAGAACTCAAGCGCCGGATTCCCGAGGACGCCGCGCGCCAGCTGGTCACCGGCCCGGCGCTGGAAAAGAGCATCGCTCCGCTGCGCAGCTTCGTGGTGGAGCCGCTGCAATACGGCCGGCTGTTCCTCGTCGGTGACGCCGGCCACATCGTCCCGCCCACCGGCGCCAAGGGCCTGAACCTCGCCGCCAGTGACGTCGACGCGCTGCACCGCATCCTGGTGAAGGTCTACGGCGAAGGCCGCATCGACCTGCTGGAGCAGTATTCGCCCATCGCCCTGCGACGCATCTGGAAGGCAGAACGCTTCTCCTGGTGGATGACCTCGATGCTGCACCAGTTCCCCGACAGCGACGCCTTCACCCGGCGCATGCTGGAGACCGAGCTGGAATACTTCCTCGGCTCCGAGGCCGGCCGCACGACCATTGCCGAGAACTATGTCGGGTTGCCGTTCGAGGAAGTGGCCTGACACCGATTGACTCCTGTAGGAGCGCGCCATGC
>NZ_JYOA01000001.1:699994-871596 GCF_000955805.1 Pseudomonas sp. 21
CCCGCTCCTACAGGGAGGCTCCGCCACACGCCCAACCCTGTAGAAGCGGAGCATCTCCGCGAACGCCCAGCCACTGCGCCAGAAACAAATTGTAGGAGCGGGCCATGCCCGCGATCGCGGGCGTGGCCCGCTCCTACAGGGAGCTCCGTCGGCAGTCCAAAAGCTGTAGGAGCGTGCTTGCTCGCTCCTACAAACGCCCATGACTATTCTTACCCTCCAGCCACGCCGCTCGCCGCGACACCGCCGGAGGCCGCCATCGACCCGGACGAAGCCAACTTCCTCAGCTACCTGCTCGCCGAAAGCGGCGACGGGGACGCGCGCGCCTTCGCCACGCTGTACCACTGCACCGCCCCGCGGCTCTATCCACTGGCGCTGAAGCTGAAGACCGATCAGACAGCAGCCGACGCCCTGCTGGTCGACACCTTCCTCCACGTCTGGACCGACGCAGACCGCTATCACCCCACGCGCATCGCCGCGCTGGACTGGATGATCGCCCTGCTCTACCAGCTCGCCGGCCACCCTTCCCCGCCGCCCAGCGACGAGCCCTGGCCGGAACTGCCGCCCCCGGACGAACTCTGGCCCGCCATCCATGCGCGCCTGCCCGATGACGAAGAGGACAGCCCCGGCCTGCGCTGGCCGCTGATCATCGCCAGCGTGGTCGGCGTGCTGATCGGCGCGGCAATCTGCCTGAGCCTGTTGCTGGAACTACGTCCGCGCCCCTAGCCCAACCGATTCTTTCAGTCGGCCCATAAAAACCCTGAATTCCGTACGGCATCACCTTGCCAAGCCGCCGCGTACTTGGCATAAACGTCCGATTCTTTTTCGCACATACAACAAGGAAGTTTCGATGCGCATTCTCGGACGCGTCCTACTGGCGATTTTGCTGCTGATCCTGCTCGTCGGTGGCGTCATCGCCTGGTACACCGCGCATCCCAATCTGCCGGAATACACCCCGCCGCAGAAGATGATCCACCTCGAGGAGCAGTGGTCCAAACAGGACCGCGAAACCTACTACTACACGCCCCAGGGCACCCAGGTGAAAGGCCTGCGCTACGACTGGTTCACCCACCTCGAGCAGCCTTTCAGCAAGGACAAGTTCGCCTCCCCGGAAAACCTCGCACGCTTCGGCTTCCTCATCGAGCCCGAGCAGATCGGCCGCGCCGCCGATGACACCCTGGCCGCCACCACAAAGAACCCCGGCAACCTGCCCGTAGGCTTCGCCCGCCACCAGGACGGCGAGACCGGCGCCTGGTACCTCGACATCACCTGCTCCGCCTGCCACACCGGCGAGCTGCGCTACAAAGGCACCGCCATCCGCATCGACGGCGGCGCGGCCATGCACTCCATCGCCTCCACCGTGCCCACCCTGCGCGGCGGCGCGTTCGGCCAGGCGCTGGGCGCCAGCCTCGCCTCCACCTACTACGTGCCGTGGAAGTTCGACCGCTTCGCCAAGGGCGTGCTCGGCGACCGCTATCCCAAGGGCAAGGCCGCGCTCAAGCGCGACGTGCGCAACGTGCTAGGCACCCTCGTTTCCACCGCGTGGAACGACACCCACCGCGGCCTCTACCCGACCCTGGAAGGCCCCGGCCGCGCCGACGCCTTCGGCCGAATCGCCAACAGCGTGTTCGGCGACGGCATCGACGCCTCCAACTACCGCGTCGCCAACGCCCCGGTGAACTACCCGCAGGTCTGGGACATCTGGAAATTCGACTGGGTGCAGTGGAACGGCTCGGCCATGCAGCCCATGGCACGCAACATCGGCGAAGCCCTCGGCGTCGGCGCCACCCTGCGCATGTTCGAAAGCGACGGCAAGCCGGTGATGGGCGACGAGCGCTACGCCTCCAGCGTGCGCCTGCGCGACCTCTACACCCTCGAGGAAACCCTCAAGCAGCTGAAACCGCCGACCTGGCCGAAAGAGGTCTTCGGCGAGATCGACCTGAAGAAAGCCTCCCAGGGCCGCGCCCTGTTCCAGGCCAACTGCGTCTACTGCCACGGCCCGCACATCAAGGCGCTGGGCGCCGCCGACACCATCGCCGAGAAACGCGTCCCCGAATGGGCGATGAAGATGGTCCCCACCCGCGAGATCGGCACCGACCCGACCACCGCCGACAACATCGCCGACCACACCTTCGACGTACGCCCGCTGAAGCTCAAGGTGGAAGAGCTGCAGAACATGAACGTCGTGCTGATCCCCAAACCCGACGCGCCGCTGGACCTGTCGAAGATCTCCGCCGCCAAGGGCCTGGCCTACGTCACCGCCTTCGTCGAGCAGCGCGCCTACCGCGACGCGCATATCGGCCCGGAGCAGCAACAGGAAATGAACGGCTACGGCCTGCCCATCGGCGTGCGCGAACTGCGCGCCTACAAGGCCCGCCCGCTGGACGGCATCTGGGCCACCCCGCCCTTCCTGCACAACGGCTCGGTGCCCAACCTGTTCCAGATGCTCTCCCCGGTGGCCGAGCGCGACGCGCAATTCTGGGTCGGCAGCTTCGAGTACGACCCCAAGTTCGCCGGCTACCGCACCGAGCGTTTCCCCGGCGGCTTCCTCTACAAGACCAGCGTCACCGGCAACAGCAACCGCGGCCACGAATTCCGCGACGGCTGCCGCCAGGACGGCGTCATCGGCCGCGCCCTGTCGCCGGAAGAACGCTGGGCGCTGGTGGAATACCTGAAGGTGCTGGGCAACGCCGACTACGAGAACAAACTCGAGCCGAATGTCCCCACCCCACCGTGGACGCCCGGGCCGAAGTGCGAATGACCGGCCAGCGCTGAACTGTCTTTTGTTTTTTTGTAGGACCGAGGGGGACGCCTAGTCCTTGCTCGCGAACAGACTCCCCACCGCTCCAGAGTGAAGCGGGTTCGCGAGCAAGCTCGCTCCTACAGGTAAAGCTCCTGAGCACAACCGAAACACCGGACAGCCCCCTCTCCCCCCGGGAGAGGGCTGGGGTGAGGGCCAGCCCCACTCCGAACGAACGACCAAGCACATAACCCATCCCCTCTCCCTTCAGGGAGAGGGCTAGGGAGAGGGAATCGCCCGACACCAGGCCCACCCCGCTACCCCCGCACGGGCCAGGGAACGGAACCCCCTCCAGAAAAGAAGACACCAAAGGACCCTGTGCCATGCGCTCCCTGTTCACCCGAATCTGGCTCTTCCTCGGCAAGTGGCTCGGCCGTCTGCTGCTCGCCATCGCCGCCATCGGCCTGCTCGGCTGGGGCATCGGCAGCCTCTACTACGCCTGGAAATTCTCCGGCCCCGTCTCCGCCCAGGAGGAAATCCCGCCGGGCGAAGCCCAGCTCACCCAGGCCATCATCGAAGACGCCGTGCGCATCGTCGAACAGCACCGCGACAACACCCGCGTGCTGCGTGACGCCCACGCCAAGGCCCACGGCTGCGTGAAGGCCGAAGTCACGGTCGCCAGCGATATCGCCCCCGGCCTGCGCCAGGGCGTGTTCGCCGAACCGGGCCACAAGTGGGACGCCATGGTCCGCTTCTCCAACGGCAACGCCTACCCGCAGTTCGACAGCGCCCGCGACGCCCGCGGCATGGCCATCAAACTGCTCGACGTGCCCGGCGCCAAGCTCATGCCCGGCAAAGGCCACGACACCGAACAGGACTTCGTCATGTTCAACCACCCGGTGTTCTTCGTCCGCGACGTCGCCGAATACCGGCAGAACTTCGCCGCCCAGGCCAGCGGCCAGAAGGTCGCCGCCTTCTTCCCCAGCTGGAAACCCAGCACCTGGGAAATCCGCCACCTGGTCATCGCCCTGCAGACCCTCGCCCCCGCGCCCGACAGCCCCTTCGAAACCGGCTACAACGGCATCGCGCCGTACAAGCTGGGCGAGGCCAACAACATCAAGTTCCGCGTCATCCCCCAAGCCGAAGGCTGCCCGGCCTACCAGTTGCCCAAGCTCAACGAAAAGCTGCCCAACTTCCTGCGTACCGCCATGTACCAGCAACTCTCAGTCGACCGCGTCCCCGCCTGCTTCGCCCTGCAAGTGCAGAAACAGGACCCGAGCAAATACATGCCCATCGAAGACACCAGCGTCGAATGGAGCGAATCCGACGCCCCCTTCCAGACCGTCGCCACCGTCAGCATCCCGCCCCAGGACTTCGACAGCCGCGAGCAGAACCTCGCCTGCGACAACATCTCCTACAACCCGTGGCACGCCCTGCCGGAGCACCAGCCGATTGGCGGGATCAACCGGTTGAGGAAGGCGGTTTATGAGGCGGTGAGTGTTTATCGGCATCAGCGCAATGGAGTGGGCGGGGAATAGTCTGCACGGAGAGATAACAGGTGCAGTAAAGCCGCTGGGAGCATCAGAGCAGCATGAGGAATGAAACAACAAGCCTACTAACGTGCGGGCTTGTTGAATCATATCCACTTAGTTCAGCGAGCCTTGCAAGCATCCAATTCTGTCTGCGTCTTCAGCTCAGTTTCGATCCCTAAACGGTACTTGCAGTAATCACGCACTGCGGTCCGTTCCAGTGGAGTCAACTGATCAAGAGACTTGTCGTCTGCGTCGCTGGCAAAGAGATTTACGAACTCAACTTGTAACGAAGGATATTTCTTTATGAAGAATACCCTCTTGTTATCCTCAGCCCAGCGAGTCCTATAGAAACCCACATACAGATGGGCCACACATAGCACCAGAAGAATGGCGATTAGTTTTTTCATGATGTTGGCGGCGGTAGCAAATCCATATTCTTGCGAATATTTTTCACAAGTTCCATTCCAACGTTTCCCGGGCAAATCTTTCCTTCGGACAATTGGTTAGGGTACTCCCGATGGCCACCAAAGTGCTTGATAAAGAATACACTCCTCAACGCAGAAATCAGGGTTATTACCGAATCAATTTGCGCGCCCGGAATGGAGTTCGTTGTGCTCACACCAAGAAACTCCAACCCTTGTCGTCCCAAAGCAACGATATCCCCACCCTCATCAGCGGTACTGAGGTTATTCAGCAACACAATACCAATGACTCCTGTATTGTACTGCCTTACATGCGCCCCCTTCAGACGAATGTCCCGTCCTTCATAAATCACCCCATCACAACTGATGCCAAAGTGGTAGGAAAAGTCCTCGAACTTATCAATCTGCTCTTTTTGGGTCTCTCGCATTTGCTCTGCCCCGGTGCCGCACGAATAGCTCCGCCCAGCATGATGAAGAGCAATCATCGAGTAGTCCCAGTCAGACGCCATCGCATTGCCTTTTACCGCTCCCCATTCGGACCGCTCGACAAACTGACAACCAAGCTGATGGACTTTCCTGATAAGTGCCTCGCGAGTCGCTGCACGGTCATTCACTGTAATAGGGACAACAGTAGATGGTTGGCCTGCAGTGACTTCCTGCACACTCACTTTCGTCGTGAAGGCTTCACCGTTCATATGACCGCCTCCGAAAACTCCGTCAGTTCGCGAGCAGGAGCCTGGAACACTACGTGAAGCTCAATCACTGCGCCTTCCATAGGTGCTTTGACGGTGGCAATACCGTTGATATCTGTCAGTCCTTCCACCCGTCGCCCATCAATCAGCGCGATGTATTTCCGGCTGACCAAGGGCCGCCCCGTTTCGCTATCGGTGATGGCAAAGGATTTTTCAAATACACGAGCAGCACTTATTGGATGAGAGAGAGGGGTTGCACTAGCGGCGGCGCTCGCTGCTTGGGCGGCGTCTCGGTCAGACTGATAGGTCGCACTTGCCAACGAGTGAATTAGGCGTGCCCTACAGGGACAAGTACTGAAACTATCCAAAGTGCCGGCGACGCTTCCACCAATCATGAAGTGCTGAAAGCCTCCAGCGATCACGTAGTGCTGACCGTCTTTGCCGCACGTTACTGCGTCTCCCGCACGCGCCACAGGAACACCGTGCATGGAAAAGCTTGGGTGCCCCTCTAAGACAACCCCGCCGCAGGTCGTCTTGTCACCTCGACGTATGTAGTGCCCGATAGCCATATCCTTTCCTTGTTTTCAGGAATCGAGCGGTGACCGTAGCGAAGAGGGCTGCTGGAAAAATGTAGGACTGCTCCGAAATCATGTGAAGAAGGCTGTCCAAATCAGCTCCCAAATACGCATGAAGGAACTCACGCATCACACGGCGCACCTTATTGGTCCATCGCAAACTCTTGACCGCCGCAACTCAAACTCCCAGCCATCAAACTGTTTCCTGAAACCGACTGAGCCGGGATTAGCAGGCCGAAACCCTAGACGTAGAGCGCATAACGCGGTGCGCGATATCCGCCGTTTGGCCGGACACTCCGAACGCGACAAGGGCGCGAGGCATCGCGGCGCGCAACCCCGAACGGTTGTACGCCCTGCAGGTTGTCGCCGTTCGTAGAGCCATGACCCGGCGCGGCCCCGTCAGAGCTGCCCGCCCAACTTGAGGAGGGTCAGTATCAGCCCGCCGATGGTCATGAAGGACGCGAGCAGCGTGCCGAGGATCAGCGGGACGACGACGCCCGGCGAGACGTAGGGCGTCACTTCCAGCAGGAAGCCGGGGCGGATGTGATACGGGGTCAGGCAGGTGATCCGGTAATCGCCGGGAGCGCTGCAGTGGAATTCTCCCAGTGGATTGCTGGTGTTGCCGCCCATGTCGCTGCGGCGCACGGTGAAGAAGTTGAAGCGGCTGTACGCCTCGTAGGGCACGGGCTTGCCGGTGGCGCAGGCAGTGACGGTGAATTCGGCGTTGAAGTGCGCGGTACCGGTGACGACGGTGAACGGCGGGAAGACGATGTTGACCACATAGCGCCCCGGTTGCGGCAACGCCACCACTTCCGCGCGGGCGGCGTCGGCCCAGCGCTGGCGGACGTCGGGCGAGATCACCCGGCGCAGTCCGCCGATGCAGCGGATCAGCAGGTAGCCGCCGAGCAGCATCAGCAGCGGTGAGCTCCACAGGAGCATCGAGACATCGGACTTCATGTCGCCAACCCTTGGATGTTCCGTTGCGATACGGCGGCCAGGCCGTCCATACCAGAACGCGGGCCGGTGCGGCAGGTCTTGGCTGGAGCGCACCAGCCATGTCTCAGCCGTCGAAGTTGGCCGCGGGAGACTTCGTAATTATCGCAGCTACGCGCGGGAATTTTCCGATAGAGCTCACCTCCCCCGCTCCCTAGCCTTTCGCTCCATGTCATCGACGCGCGCGAACTGCTCATCCCGTGCAGAACTTTCCGCCGCCGTCCTGCCCTGGAGAATCCTGCATGTCTGCCGCCGAAAAGAAGTTGAACAAGCTGGCCGCCACCTTCCGCGCAGCGCTGGCCAAGGACAATTACCGACTGGGCCGCGATACGGCGCGCGAGGCGCTGACTATCGCGCCGAACCATCCCACGCTGCTGGCGGATTATGCCCTGTGTCTGATACGGACCAAGGAGTACGAACAGGCCTACAAGACGTACCTGAAGCTGCTGAACAAGCTGGGCGAAGACAAGATGCCGGGCACGGCGCTGGACGGGCTGACTGAGGCCTGCGGCTGGCTGAAGCGGGAAGACCTGGTGCGCCGCTACGGCAACCTGTCGCTCAGCGTGGCGGACCGCAAGTACAGCCAGTTCCCCGCCCACCCACTGCCCGACGCGCCGCCACCGGCGTTCGACGGGAACAACCCCGAGCGCAACCTGATCGTTTTTTCGCTGTTCGGCGCTCGCCCGCGCTATTGCGAGAGCGCATTGAAGAACGTGGAGGCCGCGCACGAGCTATTCCCGCAATGGCGTTGCCGCTTCTACGTGGACGACTCGGTGCCGCAGGCGGTGCTCACCCGATTGAAGGACGCTGGCGCACAGGTGGTGCTGGTTGACGAAGCGACTCGCAGTGCCATCCCCGCAACCATGTGGCGCTTCCTGGTGATGGAGGACCACGAGGTCTCGCGCTTCCAGGTGCGCGACGCCGACTCGCTGCTCTCCGAGCGCGACCGCGCGGCGGTGCAGGTCTGGCTGCAGAGCGATAGCTGGTATCACCACATGCGTGATTACTTCAGCCACACCGAATTGCTGCTGGCCGGCATGTGGGCCGGCTGCCACAACCCGAACCTGCCGGGCATCCGCGAGCTGATCGCCCAGTACCTGGAAGAGGAAGAAGCGCACGAGCGCTTCGCCGACCAGTACTTCCTGCGCCGCAGCCTGTGGCCGACCATCCGCCAGAGCCTGTTGAGCCATGACGATCTGTTCGGCTTCCTCGGGGCGCAGCCCTTCCCGCCGCACGAGCCGGTGCGCTGGCGGACGGAGTCCTTCCATGTGGGCTGCAATGCCAGTTACCAGGGCATCAAGGTGCAGAGCAAGCTGAAGGACGGCGAGTTGCAGCCCTGGGGGTTGTTCGATGCCGAAGGCGCCCTGTTGTGCCGTTACGAATCGCCGGTGACCAAGGGGCATTGGGAGGAATGGATGCCGTACTTCCTCTGCGAGGCCATCGCGGATGGCAGCTGCACGGTGCGTAGCCTGGCCAAGTGACGTGATCGCTATAGACGCTGGCTCGCTCCCGCAACGCGGCCGAGGCAAACGCAGGATGAGGGTGCCTTGGCGATACGGATGCTGTCCGTGCACCGGATCGATGAGTATCGCTGCGCTCCCCGCCATCCTGCGGCAGCGGCGCGGTAGCGGTCAGTAGACTTCCGGCACCTGCAGTTCCTGCGGCGTGGGATGCCGGCGATAGCCTACGTGGCGCTGCCGCTCGGGCAGGTCGACGGCAGGCTGTTGCACTTCCTGATAGGGAATCTGGCTCAACAGGTGACTGATGCAGTTCAACCGCGCGCGCTTCTTGTCGTCGGCCTGGACGATCCACCACGGCGCTTCGGGGATGTGGGTGCGTTCGAGCATCACTTCCTTGGCCTTGGTGTAGGACTCCCAGCGGCGCCGCGACTCCAGGTCCATCGGGCTGAGCTTCCACTGCTTGAGCGGGTCGTGGATGCGGCTGAGGAAGCGGTAGTGCTGTTCCTCATCGGAGATGGAGAACCAGTACTTGAGCACCTGTACGCCGGAGCGCACGAGCATCCGCTCGAACTCGGGCACGCTGCGGAAGAACTCTTCGTACTGGGCGTCGGTGCAGAAGCCCATCACTCGCTCGACGCCGGCACGGTTGTACCAGCTACGGTCGAACAGGACGATCTCCCCCGCCGCCGGCAGGTGCGAGACGTAGCGCTGGAAGTACCATTGGGTGCGTTCGCGATCGTTCGGCGCGGGCAGCGCGGCGACCCGGCACACGCGCGGATTCAGGCGCTGGGTGATGCGCTTGATCACCCCGCCCTTGCCGGCGGCATCGCGGCCTTCGAAGAGGATGACGACCTTGTGGCCGGTCTTCACCACCCAGTTCTGCAGCTTGACCAGCTCGGCCTGCAGGCTGAACAGGGTGTGGAAGTAACGCTGGCGTGCCAGGCGTTCCTCGTGGGTCTGCAGGCTGCCTTCGCGCAGCCCTTCGAAGTCGTAGAGTTCGTCGAACAGTTCGAGTTCGAGCTCTTCGTCGCGGTCATCCAGCAAGTCGCGCTGGACGCGTCGTGGGAAGTTCTTGTCATCGAGCAGCATGGTGGATTGCCTTGTGCCGTCACTGGCTCAGTCACATCGAGTGACACTTTCATGACAGAAAAATGTAGTCACGCTTTATGACGAATTCATTACAGCCAGCGAAAGATATTTCTTACAAAGCCTGTGCTAGAGCACTCCTCGATAGGACAACCGATGAATCAGGAAGGTCTTGATGAGGCGGGCGAGCCGCTGAACGGAGCTGATGTCGCGGCAAGATCAAGGGCGGGAAACGGCCGCGAAGTTCCGTCTGCGGCCGCCAGCGTGAGGGGGGAAATGCTCAGGCGTCAGCCAGCGGGCGCGGCTTGTTGACGTACTTGAAGGTGCCGGAAGCGGTTGCAACGACCACGCCCTGGCTGTTGCGCAACTCACTCTCGCAGAAAGCGATGGAACGAGTGTGGTGCTGGACCTTGCCATGGGCTTCGAGCACTTCGCCCACTTCGCCGCCGGGGCGCAGGAAGCTGGTCTTCATCTCCACGGTCACCACGCCGCGAAGAGCTTCGTCCACTTCGCTGGCACTCAGCGCCATGGCGACGTCGAGCAGGGTCATGATCAGGCCACCGTGGGCGTTGGCCCAGCCATTCACATGCTGCGGTTCGACGCGCACGACCAGACGACCCGGCCCGTTTCCGTCTTCCGCCGGGGCGTGGCGGAACTGCAGGAAATCGAGCATGGGAATGGCGATGCCACGGTGGGCGGTGTAGAGCTTGAGCTGTTCGATATCGAGGGGCATGGAGCTTCCTGAAACGTCGAGTGGGGCCCGGCGATGTTCCCCGCTCCGGCTGGCGGATCGCAAGCCCGGCGTAGCTTCATGCACGGCGGGAATGCCCACCGATTGCAGCGCTCAGGGGAACGATCGGCGCCCCTCGCCCCGGGTGGTCAGCGCGACCGGCGGGTGCCGTTCTTCTTTTCGCTCTGGCGCTCGACGGCCTGGACGAAGAGCTCCTCGACCAGCAGCGACTGGATCGGCGTGCGGGTTTCCAGGGACAGGCTCATGGATTCCAGCTTCTGGTTCACCCCCAGGCGGGCGATGCCGCACAGCAGGATGCGCTGGGCGCCAAAGATGCTGCCCTTGTCGACCAGCACTTCACGGGGCTTGTCGCCATCCAGATAGCTGACCTTGAGGGCGATGCCGGTGTCGTCACGCACGGCCAGGTTGAGCCAGGTGGCGATGTTGAACTCGACGACCCAACCCAGGCCTGTCTTCTTGGCCACGGCCTCGCGGACCAGATGAGCAGGAACCGGACCCAGGGGGGTGCTGTGGTTTTCCATGGGGATACTTCTGACTGCTGCGGGTTGAGCGAAATGCGCGAACGGAAGACTCGATTTTATGTGAAGCGGTTCAAGTTTTCAGTCTGAATTTTGTAAGACAACCGCGATCAGGTACGCGTGACGTTACAGAAGCGAGCCGCTCTGGAATGCCGGTCTACGGCCTGAATGAGCTGAAGGAAGCGAAGCGGTCGCTCCGGAATACCGGATACTGTCCGACGAAACGAATTGGCGGGGTTCAGCGTCACGCAAGGGCGATCCGGCGCGATGCCGAATCGCCCTTGCCGTGTCTCTGGGCTGGCGCAGGCGCCAGCGGGATCAGGCCGTGCGGCCCACTTGCTCAGGCCATGCTGAAATGGGCGCGTGGCCTGTGTTCGCCCGAGCGGTTCTTGCGCACTTCCCGGCGCTCTCTGAAATCCAGTTCTTCCAGGGCGTCCATGCGTTCCTGCAAGTCTTCGATGACTTGGGGAGTCAACAGCTTGCGATGTCGAGTCATACCTACCTCCTGAATTCGTATGCCTCATTCTTTGGATTAGCACGCAAGCCGGAAGATTCAAAGGCTGCCTGCGACGGATTAACCCAACGGTCAGCCGCCAAGGATGTAAGACGTCGCCGGGAAAGACGCCTTTCCGTAGGAGCGAGCTTGCTCGCGAACACCCGGCGGCTCTGCGGCTGGGCGGGTTCGCGAGCAAGGACTGGGCGTCCCCCTCGGTCCTACGAAGAGCAGGTGCGGCGGCGAATCCGAAAATCAGCGCAACTCATCGACCAGGCTGGCGACTGTCACCAGCACCGCCTCCGCCAACGCCTTCGACCGTGCTCCGCTCCAACCGGTGCGCGCATTGGGCGACAGGTTGTGATCCTTGAACGGCATTTCCAGGGTCAGCGACAGGCAGTCGTAGGTGCGGCCGACATGGTTGCAGGCCAGGGTCAGGTTGGCCTGGCCCGGCGCGTCCTTCGGATAGCCGTGCACGCTCTGGAATTCGCCGTTGGCTTCCAGGCGTTCGCGGAACAGGCTTTCCAGGCGATCCAGGCGCGGCGTGAACTCCGGGTTGCCTTCGCAACCGGCGGCGAACACGAAGGGGATTTCCTCGTCGCCGTGCACGTCAAGGAACAGGTCCACGCCGTACTGGGCCATCTGCTGCTGGACGAACAGCACTTCCGGGCTTTCCTCGGCGCTGGGCGCGGCCCAGGCGCGGTTCAGGTCCTTGCCGGCGGCGTTGGTGCGCAGATGGCCGTGGAAGGCGCCGTCCGGGTTCATGTTCGGCACCAGGTAGAAATCGGCGCGCTCCAGCAGGCGCTGGATGTCGGCATCGCCAGATTGCAGGCGATCGATCAGGCCTTCCATGAACCACTCGGCCATGTGCTCGCCGGGGTGCTGCTGGGCGATCAGCCAGATCTTCCGCGCACCCGCCGCGCCCTTGCCGATGCGCAGCAGGGGCAACTCGCGGCCTTCGATGCTGTGGCCGGTGGCGAGCAGCTCGGCGCCATTGGCCTGGGCGCGCTTCACCCGTTCGGCGTGGCGCGCGCGGCTGTAGGGCTCGAAGTAGGCGAACCAGGCCTGGGGCTGCTCGGCATCGAGCGTGAAGTGCAGGCCATTGGCGTCGTAGGTGCTGGGCACGCGGAACCAGTCGCGCTGGTCATGCGAAGCCACGGCGTTGTAGCCCGGCCAACCGCCGGTGTAGCTGGACCCAGGGGCATTGGTCAGGCTGAACTGGTATTGCTGGCCGGGCTGAAGCCCCTCGGCCTTGAAGTGGAACCACTGGAAGTGCGGGCTTTTGGTGTCCGGACGCAACGCCAGGCGCACGTGGCGCGGGTCGCTGTCGTCGATGACCTGGATGTTGCCGCTGTCGAAATCGCAGTCGATCTTCATGAATTCTCCGTAGGCGCACGAACCTGAGGCGCCAAAGCCCTGCATTTTCGCCCTCCCCGCCGCGTCTGTCATGTCTGCGTGACTTGCACGGCAACGCATATTATGCTCGTAATATAAATCGAGTAACGCTTATCCCCGGCCCTGCGCTGGTGATCCGGCGGGCACGGACTAACCTCGATTGACCCCTTTTTCCTACTGCGGAGAACACTGCATGAGCGCATACGATGTGATCGTCATCGGCGGCGGCCCCGGCGGCTACAACGCCGCCATTCGCGCCGGCCAGCTGGGCCTGAAGGTCGCCTGCGTGGAGGGCCGCGAAACCCTCGGCGGTACCTGCCTGAACGTCGGCTGCATGCCGTCCAAGGCGCTGCTGCACGCGTCGGAACTGTACGAAGCGGCGGCCGGCGGCGAGTTCGCCAACCTCGGCATCCAGGTCAAGCCCAAGCTGGACCTGGCGCAGATGATGAAGCAGAAGGCCGAGAGCGTGACCGCGCTGACCAAGGGCGTGGAATTCCTCTTCCGCAAGAACAAGGTGGACTGGGTGAAGGGCTGGGGCCGCATCGACGGGCCGGGCAAGGTGGAAGTGACCGCCGCCGACGGCAGCAAGAGCAGCCTCACCGCCAGGGACATCATCATCGCCACCGGCTCGGAGCCCTCCCCGCTGCCGGGCGTGGAAGTCGACAACAAGCGCATCCTCGACTCCACCGGCGCGCTGTCGATTCCCGAAGTGCCCAAACACCTGGTGGTGATCGGCGCCGGCGTGATCGGCCTGGAACTGGGCTCGGTCTGGCGCCGCCTGGGCGCCGAAGTCACGGTGATCGAGTACCTGGACCGCATCTGCCCCGGCATGGACCTGGAAACCGCCAAGACCTTCCAGCGCGCGCTGACCAAGCAGGGCATGAGCTTCAAGCTGGGCTCCAAGATCACCCAGGCCAAGGTCAGCGGCAAGCAGGTGACCCTGAGCGTGGAGCCGGCCGCCGGCGGCGCGGCGGAATCGATCGAGGCGGATTACGTGCTGCTCGCCATCGGCCGCCGCCCTTATACGCAAGGGCTGGGGCTGGAAAGCGTGGGCCTGGCCACCGACAAGCGCGGCATGCTGGAAAACCACGAACACCGCAGCAGCGTGCCCGGCATCTGGGTGATCGGCGACGTGACCTCCGGCCCGATGCTCGCGCACAAGGCCGAGGACGAGGCCATCGCCTGCGTCGAGCTGATTGCCGGCAAGGCCGGGGAAGTGAACTACGACGTCATCCCCAGCGTGATCTACACCCATCCGGAAGTGGCCACCGTGGGCAAGACCGAGGAACAGCTCAAGGCCGAGGGCCGCGCCTACAAAGTGGGCAAGTTCCCCTTCACCGCCAACAGCCGGGCGAAAATCAACCACGAGACCGAAGGCTTCGTGAAGGTGCTGGCGGACGAGCGCAGTGACGAAATCCTCGGCGTGCACATGATCGGCCCGAACGTCGGCGACATGATCGCGGAGTACTGCGTGGCCATGGAGTTCCGCGGCGCCGCCGAGGACATCGCGCGCACCTGCCATCCGCACCCGACCCGCTCCGAGGCGTTGCGCCAGGCGGCGATGAACGTGGATGGCTGGGCCATGCAGGCCTGACCGCTCGTCGCCAACGACCAATGGCACGTGCGGCGCGATGGCGCACCCAGAAAATCGCTACAGGCCACGGATGACGGGGCCTGCAGCGACTGAAACAGTTTTATTTGCGACTATTTTGTGTACAACCGCGACATGGGTTGTGACTTTCTTCGACTCTGAATCCATCAATTGCGTGAACGAACACGAAAGTGGATGAACCGCTTTCGCCACCTTCGCAATGGATTACCACGCAGAGAGATCACAACCATGCATGCGACTCTTCGTTTCAACGAGGCTCTGCTGATCACTGGACGAGCCTTCCAACCCTTCAATTGTGTGACCTGGGTTGACCAAGGGGGCGACGGCAGCCTCGACCTGTCCGTCCTTGATCGCACCGGTACCCGTCTGCTGGGCCTCACCCGCATTCCCAGCTCCGCCTACTCCGACCCGGAGCAGCTCGAAGGCCTGCTGAACCAGGCCCGCGACGAGCTGAACCGCGAAGGCTACCGCCTGCAGGAATGGCACATGCCCGCCTGATCCGCAGACAGGTACCCGAAGAAGCCCGGCCCCAGGCCGGGCTTTTTCATTTCTGCCGCCAGCCGTCGGCAACCGCTCAATTTGCCGCTTCGCTTGCCGACAACGAAGTGTCGGTCGCCGTCCGGGCTGCATCGTTTCAGCTTCGATTCCGAACAGTGGCTTTCCGCTCGTCCGAAACCCGCATTCCACCGCCGGTTCAGCGGGAGCAGCGACCGACAATGATGGCAATTTGCAGTCATCCTGTGTTTTGCTCACCCCGTCTCGTCTTCCACCGGGCCTTCGGCACGCAGTACGGTCTTCGTTCAATGCTCGATCTGCAGCGATATTTCTATAGCGGCGACACCCCTTCGCTGCTGGTTTTCGGCGAGCACAACACGGCATTGGTGCTGCTCTCCATCCTCATCGCCATCTTCACCTCGGCCATGGCCCTGCAGCTGTCGGGCGTGGCGCGGCTCGCGCGCAGCCCGTTCTACCGCCAGTTGGCCATCGGCACCGGCGCGGTGGCCCTGGGCGGTGGCGTGTGGGCGATGCACTTCATCGGCATGCTGTCCTTCCAGCTCTGCGCGGCGGTGCGCTACGACCCGCTGATCACGCTGCTCTCCGGCCTGCCGAGCCTGTTCGCCTCATGGACCGCCCTGAGCCTGCTGGCTCGGCGCAACGTCAGCCGCCTGCAACTGATCGGTGGTGGTGTGCTGGTCGGCGCGGGTATCGGTGCCATGCACTACAGCGGCATGGCGGCGATGCAGATGGCCCCGTTGCTGCGCTACAACCCCTGGATGTTTGCCCTGTCGATCCTGGTTGCCGTGGTGCTGGCCGTGATCGCGCTGTGGGTGCGCTTCGGCCTGCGCGGGCGGATGCGGCCGAACCTGACGATCCTGGTCAGCGGCGTGGTGATGGGCCTGGCGATTGCCGGCATGCACTACACCGGGATGGCCGCCGCACGCTTCGTCGGCCGTGAAGAGTTCGGCGTACCGCAGGGCGTGCAGGGCAGCTTCTACCTGGCGATGGCGGTGTCCATGGCCACCATCAGCCTGAGCATCTGCGTCGCCGCGGTGAACGGCCTGCTGCGCTACCGTCAGCTGTTCCAGGAACTGCAGCGCCGGCGCAAGCACCTGGATTCGCTGCTCGACGCCGCCGTCGAGGCCATCCTCACCATCGACCACAGCGGTGTGATCCGCTCAGTCAACCACGCCGTCCTGCGCCTGTTCGGCTGGCATCCCCACGAACTGGTCGGCCAGCCGATGCAGGTGCTGATGAACGAGGCCTACGGGCACCAGTTCCGCATCGCTCTGGAGAACTACAAGCGCAGCGGCGAACGCCAGTTCCACAACTCCGAACTGGAGCTGGAAGGCCTGACCCGCGACGGGCGTGAATTCCCCGCGCGGGTCAGTCTTGGCGTCACCGATCACGACGGCAAACCCTGGTTCGTCGTATTCGTCGCCGACATCAGCGAGCGCCGCCAGATGGAGCAGGCCCTGCGCACCCGCGAGGAGCAGTACCGCTCGCTGATCCGCAACATGCCCGGCATCGCCTTCCGCGTCCTCCCGGACGACGCCTGGAGCACCCTGTTCGTCAGCGATGCGGTCGAGGCCGTCACCGGCTGGTCGGCGCAGGACTTCAGCGACCAGCGCATCACCTTCGGCCAGCTCTACCATCCCGATGACCAGGAGGCGGTGAACGAGGAAGTCCGCCGCGCCATCGCCGAACGCCGCAGCTACGTCGTCGAATATCGACTGTTCGACCGCAGCGGCGCCGAACACTGGATCTGGGAAGGCGGCAGCGCCTGCTACGACGAAACCGGCAAGCCGCAGTGGATCGACGGCGTGCTGCTCGACCAGACCGAAACCAAGCTGTTGAGCAACGAATACGAGGGCAAGGTCACCGCCATCGGCCGCGCCATGGCGCTGATCGAGTTCGACCTCGACGGCCGCGTGCTCGCCGCCAACGAGAACATCCTCGAACTCTTCGGCTACACCGAAGCCGAGGTGCTGGGCCAGCACCACAGCCTGTTCTGCCCGCCGGACGTCGCCGCCAGCGCCCGCTACCAGGCGTTCTGGCAAGGGTTGCGCGACGGCGAGTACAGCGCCGGCGAATACCGCCGCCTGGCCAAGGACGGGCGCGAGGTGTGGATCCACGCCACCTACAACCCGATCCTCGACTTCGACGGCAAGCCGGTGAAGGTGGTGAAACTGGCCACCGACCTCACCCCGCGCCGCGTCATGGAGCAGGAACTGCGCAGCGCCCGCGACCGCGCCGAACAGGCTGCCGCCGCACGCAGCAGCTTCCTGGCCAACATGAGCCACGAAATCCGCACGCCGATGAACGCCATCATGGGCTTCACCGAACTGCTGCTGGATTCGCCGCTGGAAGAGAACCAGCGGCGCTACCTGACCACCGTGCAGAACGCCTCGCGCTCGCTGCTCGGCCTGCTCAACGACATCCTCGACACCGCCAAGCTCGACCGTGGCGCCATCGAACTGGAAGCCCTCGACTTCTCGCTGCCGGAGCTGTGCGAGCAGGTCTGCGCGGCGCTGCGACTGTCCGCCGAGCGCAAGGGGCTGAGCCTGCAGATCGACTACGGCCAGCGCGCCGGCGAGTACTTCCAGGGCGACCCGCTGCGCCTGCAGCAGGTGCTGACCAACCTGCTGGGCAACGCGGTGAAGTTCACCGAGCGCGGCGAAGTGCGGCTGGTGATCAGCGGCGAACCCGGCGCGCTGCGCCTGGCCATTCGCGACACCGGCATCGGCATCGCCGCCGACCGCCTGGAACGTATCTTCGATCCCTTCGCCCAGGCCGACGCCTCCATGAGCCGGCGTTTCGGCGGCACGGGCCTGGGCACCACCATTTCGCGTCAGCTGGTGGAACTGATGGGTGGCCGCATCAGCGTGGAAAGCGAAGTGGGCCGGGGCAGCGTGTTCACCGTCGACCTGCCGCTGCCGGCCGGCCGCAGCGTGCAGCCGGCAGCCCGCAGCCATGCGCCGAGCCTGCCGCCGCTGCGCATTCTGGTCGCCGATGATGTGCCGCAGAACGTCGAGCTGCTGGAGCTGAATCTGCGCCGCCTGGGCCACCGCCCGCACAGCGTCGGCGACGGGCAAGCTGCCGTTGACGCCTACAGCGCGCAGGACTTCGACCTGGTCCTGATGGACGTGCAGATGCCCGGCATGGACGGCCTGGAAGCCACCCGGCGCATCCGCACCCTCGAGCAGCAGCGTGGCGTGGAAGCCGTCCCCATCATCGCCCTCACCGCCAGCGTGCTCGACCGCGACCGGCAGAACGCCCTGGACGCCGGCATGAATGGTTTCGCCAGCAAGCCGCTGGACCTCGCCGGCCTGCTGGATGAAATGGCCCGTCTGCTCGGTGCCGCTCCGCTGGTGCGCAGCGCGCAGGCCAGCGGAAGCACACCTCTGGCGACCCTGGACTGGGCCGCCGGCGCCCGCCTGTGGGGCGGCCCGCTGCCCATGGCGCGGGCCATCGTGCGCTTCCTCGATGAGCAAGCAGCCAGCCTGGGCACCTTGGAAAGTGCAGTGAACGACGGTGACCGTGCCAGCATCACCGCCCTCGCCCATCGCCTGCGCGGTGCCGCCGCCAACCTTGCCCTGCCGCGTCTGGCCGGCGCCATCGGCGCGCTGGAAGGCGCCGCAGAGCACGGCAAGGCTGAACAACTGGCGGCTGCCCTGGAGCGTGTCCGCGTGGAGTTCGCCACGGTCCGCGAATCGGTGCCGCTGGTGCCCGACGCCGTCGCCGAAGCGGTTGGCGAGGCCGCCTCGCAGGACCTGCGCGATGCGCTGCAGGCCCTGCAACTGGCCCTTTCCCGCGGCGGCCTCGACGACCAGGCGCTGGAGCGCCTGCGCCTGGGCACCGCCCAGGGCGAACACCGCGAGGCCTTCGAAGCCCTGCGCTACGCCATCGACGATTTCGACTTCGACCAGGCCCTGGAATGGGTCCGGACCCTCGGCACCCGCCTGGAGCAAGCATGACCCTGACCGCCCAAGATCATCGGCCCTGCCTGCTGCTGGTGGACGACGAAGCCACCAACCTCCAGGTGCTGCGCCACATCCTGCAGGACGACTACCGCCTGCTGTTCGCCAAGGACGGCGACAAGGCGCTGGAACTGGCCAACCGCGAGCGCCCGGACCTGGTCCTGCTGGACGTGATGATGCCCGGCATGACCGGCTTCGAGGCCTGCCAGCGGCTCAAGGCCGAGCAGGCCACCTGCACCATCCCGGTGATCTTCGTCACCGCGCTGGCTGATGTACCCGACGAAGCGCGGGGCTTCGAGGTGGGCGCGGTGGACTACATCACCAAGCCGGTCAGCCCGCCCATCGTCAAGGCCCGCGTGCGCACGCACCTGTCGCTGGTGCGCGTGGAGGAGCTGCGCGAGACGCGCCTGCAGATCGTCCAGCGCCTGGGCAAGGCCTCGGAGTACAAGGACAACGAGACCGGCCTGCACGTCATCCGCATGAGCCACTACGCGCACATCCTGGCCCGCGCCGCCGGCTACTCGGAGAAGGCCGCCGACGACCTGCTCAACGCGGCGCCCATGCACGACGTGGGCAAGATCGGCATTCCCGATGCCATCCTGCAGAAACCCGGCCGCCTCGACGAGCAGGAATGGGCGGTGATGCGCCAGCACCCGGAGATCGGCGCGCGGATCATCGGCGAGCACGACTCCACCCTGCTCACCCTGGCACGCAGCATCGCCCTCACCCACCACGAACGCTGGGACGGGACGGGCTACCCCAATGCCCTGCGCGGCGAGGAAATCCCCCTGGAGGGCCGCATCGTCGCCATCGCCGACGTGTTCGATGCGCTGACCAGCGTGCGCCCGTACAAGCCGGCCTGGAGCATCGACGAAGCCATCGAACTGCTGCGCCGGGAAAAAGGCCGCCAGTTCGACCCGGAGCTGGTAGAGCTGTTCCTCGGTTGCCTGCCCGACATCCTCGCCGTGCGCGAGCGCTGGGCCGACGCCGGCTGAGCCGCAGGCTGCGCAAATCCTGCTTTACTCTCTGACCTGCAACCCCTGCCGAGAGTATGCAAGATGAATGCGAAGCAACGCGACGCCCTGCTGGCCACCCTGCAGGCGCGGTTCAAGCAGCACCCCGAGCGCCACAAGGGCATCGACTGGACGGAAGTCCAGGCGCGCCTGGAGGCCGCCCCGGCCAAGCTGAAAGCGCTGGAGCAGATGGAAGAAACCGGCGGCGAACCCGACGTGGTCGGCCGCGAAAGCGCCAGCGGCGCCTTGCTGTTCTTCGATTGCTCCGCCGAGACCCCGGCTGGCCGGCGCAGCCTCTGCTATGACCGCGAGGCGCTGGACGCACGCAAGAAGGACAAGCCCGCCGGCTGCGCCACCGAGCTGGCCGCGCAGATCGGTATCGAGCTGCTGGACGAGGCGCAGTACCGCCAGTTGCAGGAGCTGGGCAGCTTCGACCAGAAGACCTCCAGCTGGCTGCGCACCCCCGGCTCCATGCGCAAGCTGGACGGCGCGCTGTTCGGCGACCGCCGCTACGAGCGGGTGTTCACCTACCACAACGGCGTGCAGTCCTACTACGCCGCGCGCGGTTTTCGCGGTGTGCTGATGGTTTAGAGGCGCTCATCTGTAGGCCTTTTCTGAACGATTCCTGTACCGCTACCGAACTTTCCCAGGGCCGGCCGGCAGCCCTTGATTCATGTCAGACGGATTCCTCCGAGCGGCGCGCAGCCTTGCCACACCCGCTCAGATCAAGAGGAATCCCGCGTGAAAACGCCCGCCTGCCTTCTGCTCGCCGGCCTGCTGGCCGGCTGTGGCCCGACGCCGTCGGCGCCGGTCGAGATCGTGCGCCCGGTGAAGCTCTACAGCGTACCCGCCGCCACTGCCGAAGGCGTGCGTCAGTTTCCCGGCCAACTGGTGGCCTCGGACGAAGTCGACCTGTCCTTCCGCCTCGCCGGCCATCTCAAGACCCTGACAGTGAAACAGGGCCAACGCGTGGAGCGTGGCCAGCTGATCGCCGAACTCGACGACGCCGACCTGCGCCTGCGAGTACGTGATCGCGAAGCCAGCTACAACCTCGCCCGCGCCCAGTACCAGCGCGTCGCCACGCTCAACGAGCGGCAACTGGTGGCCCGCGCCGAGCTCGACCAGCGCAAGGCCCAGCTGGATTCCGCCGAGGCCGCGCTGAAGCTGGCCCGTCAGGAACTCGGCTACGCGCGCCTGACCGCGCCGTTCGACGGCGTCATCGCCCAACTGCCGGTGCAGAACCACCAGATGCTGCAACCCAAGCAGACGGTGGCGATCCTGCAATCCGCCGACACCTATGACGTGCAGTTCCAGTTGCCGGAAAGCCTGCTGGAGCGCGTCGACGGCGCCAGCCTGCGCAGCGACTACCAACCCATCGTGCGCCTGGCGCGCGTGCCTGGCCGGGACTTCCCCGCGCACTACAAGGAGCACAGCACCCGCCCCGATCCCGCGACCCTGAGCTACACCGTCACCCTGACTCTGGAGCGGCCGAAGGACGTCACCCTGCTGCCGGGCATGAGCGCCACCGTCGAGGTCGATTTCGCCCGGCTCGGCCGCGATGCGCCGGCAGTCCTGCGGGTGCCGGTGGAAGCGGTCTTCAGCGCCGACGACGGCGCGCCGGGGCAGAGCCAGGTGTGGGTAGTGAAAGGCGACGGCGATGCGCTGCGCGTTGAACGCCGCACGGTGCAACTTGGCCAGCCCGGTGCCGAAGGCATCCGGATTCTGTCGGGGCTGGAGCCGGGCGAGCGCATCGTCGCCGCCGGCACCACCGAACTGCGTGAAGGCCAGGCAGTGCGTCCGTGGCAACGCGAGCGGGGGCTGTGATGGACTTCACCGGCTATTTCCTGAAAAACAAGGTCGGCAGCTGGATCGTCATCCTCCTGCTGGCCCTCGGCGGCCTCTACGCCATCCTGGAAATCGGCCGGCTGGAAGACCCGGCCTTCACGGTGAAGACCGCGGTGGTCGCCACCCGCTACGCCGGCGCCTCGCCGCAGCAGGTGGAAGAGGAGGTCACCTACCCGCTGGAAAACGCCATCCAGCAACTGGCCTACGTCGACAAGCTGACCTCGATCTCCAGCGCCGGCCTCTCGCAGATCACCGTCAACGTGAAGCCGCAGTACCGCGCAGGCGACTTGCCGCAGATCTGGGACGAACTGCGGCGCAAGGTCAACGATCTCGCCCCGCACCTGCCGCCGGGCGTTTCGCCGCCGCAGGTGAACGACGATTTCGGCGACGTGTACGGCATCCTCCTGTCGCTCTCCGGCCAGGGCTACAGCTACCAGGAGCTGCGCGACTACGCCGACTACCTGCGCCGCGAGCTGGTGCTGGTGCCGGGCGTGAGCAAGGTGGTGGTTTCGGGGTTGCAGGCCGAACAGGTGCAGGTGGATGTCTCGCGGGAAAAGATGACCGCCATGGGTGTGCCGCTGACTCGCCTGGTGAACCTGCTGAACCGTCAGAACCTGGTGTCCGACGCCGGCAGCCTGCGCGTCGGCAGCGAGAGCATTCGTCTGCACCCCACTGGCGAATTCACCGACGTCTCGGAGCTTGAGCAACTGCTGGTCAGCGCACCGGGCAGCGCCCAGCTGATCCGCCTGGGCGACATCGCCACGGTGAAACGCGGCTTCACCGACACCCCCAGCCACCTCTGGCGCGCCGATGGCGAAGCGGCCCTGGCGCTGGGCATCGCCTTCGCCCCGCAGGTGAACGTGGTGAAGGTCGGCGACGCCGTGCACCTGCGCCTCGACCAGCTGGAAAGCGAACGCCCCGCCGGCATGCAACTGACGCCGTTCTATGACCAGGCCGTGGAAGTGCACGGCGCGGTGAACGGTTTCCTGCTCAGCTTCGTCCTGGCGCTGGCCATCGTGGTCGGCACACTGCTGGTCTTCATGGGCCTGCGCAGCGGCCTGGTGATCGCCGGAGTGCTGGCGCTCAACGTGCTCGGCAGCCTGCTGCTGATGTACCTGCTGGGCATCGAGCTGCAGCGCATCAGCCTCGGCGCGCTGATCATTTCCCTGTGCATGCTGGTGGACAACGCCATCGTCGTGGTCGAAGGCGTACTGGTCGGTCGCCTTCGCGGCCAGGGCATCGACGCCGCGATCCGCCATATCGTCCGCCTCACCGCCCTGCCCCTGCTGGGCGCCACGGTGATCGCGGTGCTGGCCTTCGCGCCCATCGGCCTGTCTTCCGACTCCACCGGCGAATACTGCCGCTCGCTGTTCGACGTGCTGCTGGTGTCGCTGCTGCTCAGCTGGATCACCGCCATGACCCTGGCGCCGCTGTTCGCCCGCTGGGCCTTCGAGAAAATGCCGCTGAAGGCCGACAGCGCGGAGCCTCACGCTGGATGGCTGTACCGCGCCTACCGCGGCCTGCTGGAAGCCTGCCTGCGCCAGCGCGCGCTGACCCTGGGCGTGCTCGCCCTGGCGCTGGCCGCCTCGCTGCTGGGCTTCGCCCAGGTGCGGCAGAACTTCTTCCCGCCGGCCAACACGCCGATGTTCTTCGTCGACCTGTGGCTGCCGCAGGGCACGGCCATCGAGCACACCCGCGACCTGGCCGCCGAGATCGACCGGCACATCACCGCCCTGCCGGGCGTCGAGCGCACCGTCACCAGCATCGGCCAGGGCGCACCGCGCTTTATCCTCACCTACGGTGCCGAGCGCCAGCACGGCAACTACGCGCAAGTGCTGGTGCGCACCGAGAACCGCGCGCAGATTCCAGGGCTGATCGCCGACCTGCAGCATTACCTCGACGAGCACTACCCGCAGGTGCAGACCGGCCTCAAGCGCCTGATGTTCGGCCCGTCCAACGGCAGCGCCATCGAAGTGCGCCTGACCGGCCCGAACCCGCAGGAACTGCGCCGCCTCGGCGCGCGGGTGGGCGACATCCTCGCCGCCGACCCGGTCGCCACCGGCGTCGGCCATGACTGGCAGGCCCGTGCGCTGCTGGTCCGCCCACAGTTCAACGAAGCCCGCGGCCGCGAACTGGGCATCGACAAGGGCGACCTGGACAGCCTGCTGCGCATGAGTTTCAGCGGCCTCTCCGTCGGCCTCTACCGCGACGGCACGCAGCAATTGCCCATCGTCGTGCGCGAACGCGACCTGGACGCCGGGCAGATCAACGACCTGATGCTGTGGAGCCCGGTGAGCCAGCGCTACCTGCCCATCGAGCAGGTGGTCGGCGGCTTCGACAGCGTCTGGGAAGACCCGCTGATCCTGCGCCAGGACCGCAAGCGCACGCTGACGGTGATGGCCGACATCGCCCCGCAGAGCGGCGAGACCTCCTCGCAATTACTCGCCCGCGTGCGCCCGCAGATCGAGGCGCTGCAACTGCCACCGGGCTACGAACTGGCCTGGGGCGGCGACCTGGAAAGCTCCGGTGATGCCCGCAATGGCGTGCTCGGCAGCCTGCCCATGGCCTTCCTGGCGATGTTCATCATCACCGTGCTGATGTTCTCCTCGCCGCGCAAGGCGCTGCTGATCTGGCTGACCGTGCCGCTGGCGATGATCGGCGTGACCGTCGGCTTCCTGCTCACCGGCATTCCCTTCGGCTTCATGGCGCTGCTCGGGCTCTTGAGCCTGTCCGGCATGCTGGTGCGCAATGGCATCGTGCTGCTGGAGGAAGTCGACAACCTCGCCGCCGGCGGCCAGCCACCGCGCGAGGCGCTGGTGAACGCATCCTGCGCACGCCTGCGGCCGATCTGCCTGACTGCGCTGACCACCATCCTCGGCCTGGCTCCCCTGCTGCTGGACGCGTTCTTCCAGAGCATGTCGGTGGTGATCATGTTCGGCCTGGGTTTCGCCACGCTGCTGACGCTGATCGTGCTGCCGGTGCTGTATGCCAGCGCGTATCGGCTGGAGGCGGCCAGGTAGGCTGGCCTGAGGATTGGCAAGATTCGTGGGATGACTGACGTTGCCGCCAGCGTCGGCCACCGCCACACTCGTGACATCCAATGAACGAGTGTCGCCATGGAATCGCTGCGCCGGATCGCCTGCCTGCTCTACCCCGAGGTCATGAGCCTGGACATCACCGGCCCTTTGCAGGTGTTCGCCTCGGCCAACGTCGAGCGCCAACGCCAGGGCCTGGCGCCAATCTATGAACTGCTGGTACTGGGCGAACAAGCCAGGCCGGTGGCAACCTCGGCCGGCATTCGCATCTGCGCCGACAGGGCGTGGCGGGAAGTCGAGCCCGCCACCCTGGATACCCTGCTGGTACCGGGTGGGCTGGGCGTTCCGGCGCAATGCGAAAACACCGACCTGCTGCACTGGCTGGCTGCCGCCGAACCCCAGGTGCGCCGGCTCGGCTCGGTGTGCTCCGGCGCGCTGATTCTCGCCGCGGCCGGTGTGCTCAACGGCCGCCCGGCCACCACGCACTGGGCGGATGTCGATGAGCTGTGCAGCGACTACCCCGAGGTGCTGGTCCAGGGCGACCGCCTGCATACCTACGATCCGCAGCGCCGGGACGGCGACGATCATGTATTCACCTCGGCCGGCGTCACCGCCGGCATCGACCTCGCCCTGGCGCTAGTGGAAGCCGACCTCGGCCGCGCACTCGCCCTGGCCGTGGCACGGCGGCTGGTGATGTTCCTCAAGCGCCCCGGCGGGCAGGCGCAGTTCAGCCACTGGCTGACCCCGGAGCCGAGCCGCACGCCGCGCCTGGCGGCATTGCTGGAATGGATCCCGGCCAACCTGGGCTGCGATCTGTCGCTGGAGGTTCTGGCCGAACAGGCGTGCATGAGCCCGCGCACGCTGTCGCGGGTGTTCATCAGCGAACTGGGCATGGGGCCCGGCCGCTACGTCGAGCGGGTGCGCCTGGAAGCGGCCCGCGCGCTGCTGCAGGACGCCCAGGCGTCGATCAGCACGGTGTCGCGGCTGTGTGGCTTCGGCCACCCGGAGAACCTGCGCCGTACCTTCCACAAGCACCTGGCGATCAGCCCGCAGGAATACGCCGAGCGCTTCGGCCAGTTGCACTGACTTCACTCCACAGCAAAGGACTTTGCCATGCTCGAACTCCGCCCCGGCTGCGAATGCTGCGACCGCGACCTGCCCGGCGACAGCGCCGACGCTCGCATCTGCAGCTTCGAATGCACCTTCTGCACCGACTGCGCCGAACAGGTGCTGCACGGCCATTGCCCGAACTGCGGCGGCGAACTGGTACCGCGCCCGCGCCGGCCACTGGAGAAGCTGGCGGCCAACCCGGCCTCGACCCAGCGCGTGCGCAAGCCTGCCGGCTGCCAGGGCTGAGGGCGGAGCATGCTGCTGCGCACTCCGGCGATCCGCCTGCTGTTCACCAGCCAGGCGCTGTACTGGTCCTGCTCGCTGATCGGCATCACCCTCACCTCGCTGGTAGGCGCGCAGCTCACGCCGATCAACAGCCTGGCCACACTGCCCCTGGCAATCCTGGTGCTGGGCAACCTGCTGGCGGTACAGCCGTTGTCGCTGTTCATGCAGCGCCATGGTCGCCGACGCGGGCTTTTGCTGGGCGCGGCCTGCGGCGTGCTGGGCGGGCTGCTCTGCGCGCTGGGCGTGTGGCTGGCGGATTTCCTGCTGTTCTGCCTCGGCGCGCTGCCCATCGGGGCTTACCAGGCATCGGCGATGTACTACCGCTTTGCCGCGCTGGAGGCAGTGGATGAGTCACACAAGGGCCGCGCCACGGCCTACGTGATCGGCGGCGGAGTATTGGCGGCACTGCTCGCGCCGAGCCTGGCGCTGTGGTCGCGCAACGCCCTGCCGGCGCCCTTCGTGGGTTCCTATCTGGCGATTGCCGCGCTGGCGCTGGTCGCCCTCGCCGTGCTCAGCCGCCTGCCGGAAGGTGCAGCGCCCGCACCATCCACCGGCGGCTGGAAGGTGATGCGCGAGCTGCTGTCGCGCCCGGCGATCCGCGCGGCCATGGCCTGCACTGCCGCCGGCCACGGGCTGATGATCCTGATCATGAACGCCACGCCGCTGGCCATGAGCTTCTGCGGGCTGCCGCTGGAGCGCTCGGTGAGCGTGATCCAGTGGCACGTGCTGGGCATGTTTCTCCCTGCCTTCGTCGCCGGCCCGCTGGTGGATCGCCTCGGCGGGCGCCGGGTGGCCTGGGTCGGCATGGCGCTGCTGGCAGTGAGTGCGGCGGTGGCGTTGAGCGGTCAGTCGGTGGCGCAGTTCCTCATCAGCTCACTGCTGCTGGGCATGGGCTGGAATCTGATGCTGGTGGCCGGCACCACGCTGCTCGCCTTCGGCCATGCGCCGCAGGAGCGCGGGCACGCGCAGGGGCTGATGGAGCTTGGTAATGGCAGCCTGGCGGCGCTGATGTCGTTCAGCTCCGGCGCGCTGATCACCAGCGTCGGCTGGAGCGCGGTGAACCTGCTGGTCTGGCCGGTGCTGCTGGTGGCGCTGGTGATGCTCTGGTCGGGACGGCGGGAAGTGGCGCGGGCCTGAGGTTTTTTGGGTTGCCAATGCGGTTCGCGAGCAAGCTCGCTCCTACAAAGAGCGCCGAGGCCAACCTGTAGGAGCGAGCTTGCTCGCGAACCACCCCGCATCCGCAACGGACGTCGCTCCCTGCGTCAGGCCCGATGCAGCCCAAACGAAAAAGGCGACCCGAAGGTCGCCTTTTCGCTGCTCGATCGCCTGCCTTCAGTAGTAGGCGTTCTCGCGGTTGCTGTGGTCAGTGACGTCACGCACGCCCTTCAGCTCCGGGATGCGCTCGATCAGGGTCTTCTCGACGCCATCCTTCAGGGTCATCTCCACCGCGCCGCAGCCCTGGCAACCGCCGCCGAAACGCAGCACGGCAATGTTGTCCTCGACCACGTCCACCAGGCTCACCTGGCCGCCGTGGCTGGCCAGGCCGGGGTTGATCTCGGTCTGCAGGTAGTAGTTGATGCGCTCGGTGATCGGGCTGTCTTCATTGACCATCGGCACCTTGGCGTTGGGCGCCTTGATGGTCAGCTGGCCGCCCATGCGGTCAGTGGCGTAATCGACCACGGCGTCGTCCAGGAACGGCTCGCTGATGGCGTCGATGTAGGCGGTGAAGGCTTTAAGGCCGACCGGGGTGTCTTCCGGCTTCTGCTCGCCCGGCTTGCAGTAGGCGATGCAGGTTTCGGCGTACTGGGTGCCCGGCTGGGTAATGAAGATGCGAATGCCGATGCCGGGAGTGTCCTGCTTGGACAGCAGCTCGGCCAGGTAATCCTGTGCGGCTTCGGTGATGGTGATAGCGCTCATGGCAACTCCTCGCAAACGTGGCGCCAGTTTACGCCATTCGGGGGTAAGGGATAAAGCCCTACTGATTTAGTAGGAATAATTCGCAGCTGGATGCACGGCAGGTAACTCCCTGTAGGAGCGGGCCATGCCCGCGATCACGGGCATGGCCCGTTCCTACAAAGAGCGTACCGATCAGAGGTTCTCGTAGCGGTTCATGTCCAGCACGCCCGCCTCCACCGGCTCGGTTTCGCGCAGGTAGGCATCCAGGTCGTGGAAGTAGAACCAGAACTGCGGATTGCTGCGACGCACTCCCCAGCGATCGGCGACGCGCTCGAAATCCTGTGGCGTCTTGACCTGTTCCAGGGCGCCGACGAAATCCCGCACCTCGGCCGCCTTCAGGTTGAACATGAAGTTCGGGTAGCTCGACAGCACGCCCGGATAGATAGTCAGTGTGTCCAGCCCCGGCTGGTAGCGCAGCGACTCGCCCGTCATGAAGGCCACGTTGCTGTGCGCACGGTTGCGCAGCACGGTGTAGATCTCGCGCTGGCCGTCCGGCAGCTCCACGCGCAGGATGGTCGCCTCCGGGAACTGGTCGATCACCGGCAGCCCGGCGGCCGGGCGGCTGACCAGCCGGCTGAAGGCCTGCTCGGCGTCCTGCAGCGGCGCGGCGACGGTGTTGCGATAGCAGGCGCCGTTCTCGCACAGGTTGATCGGGTCCGGCCGCGCATTGAGCGCCACGTAGTTCTTCAGCAACTGCCTGGCGAAAGCCGGCTTGGCCCCCTTCTCCGGCAGGAACAGCCCGGTCGGCGCATCACTGTCGTTGTTGTAGTAGTCGGCCCACATCTTCAGCTTGCCGCTGTTCTGGTACCAGTCGTCGAGCAACTGCTTGCGCGCGCCGACGGGCATCAGGCGCAGGAAGTTCTGCTCGGCGCCATTGCGGATCAGGTCGAAGTACAGCCGCGTCTGCGCCTGGTGGGCGACGTTGCCGAACACGTCGAAGTTCACCACCAGCCCGTAGTAGGTGCGCTCCAGCAGCGGATAGTCGAGCCACCAGATGGTCTGCGGCACGCCGCCGATCAGGCCCTTGCGCACCGAGGCGCTGTCGTACTGGCGGAAGATGCTCAGCACCGCATTGTCGTTGCCGGCCCAGATGTCCGCCCAGGTCGGCGCCGGCGCATCGTCATAGATGTCCTGGCGCAGCTCTTCGTACTTGTTGCGCTTGTCGCGGTAGGAGCGCCACTGGGACAGCATGGCGCCCATGTCGTCGATCTGCCCCGGCAGCGCCAGCAGCGGCGAGGCCTGGTGCTGGAATTTCGGGTCGGTGACGTAGAGATCGTGGTCCGGGTCCTGGAACAGCGCCCAGAAATTATCGCGGATCACGTCGGTGGCAATCTGCCCGCGGCACACCGGCCCGCGGATGAAGGTGCGGACGAAGTACTCGGCGTTGTCCAGCATGAACTGGTAGCGCGCCCGCGCCGGGATCGCCTCGAAGGTCACGAAGGGATTGGCGCGGTGCTGCAGGCCATAGCCCGGCACCTTGTCGGTGTTCCAGTCGCTGCCGTAGAACAGCTCCTGGTTGCGCTTGAGGTGAGCCTCGTTGAGCGGATAGGTAATGTGCGTCTTGTGCACGATCACGCCCTGGATGGGCCACAGGCGGTAGTAGAAGGTATTGCCCGGATCATCGTTGGGCCGGCGCGTGGCGATAGGGTCGATGGGCTGGCCGCTGGGCGTGCGCGAACGCACCAGCTGGAAGAAATGCCCCGGTTCACCGCGCTCGGTGAAGTACAGGTGAGCGAGGAAAAGATGCTCGTAGATCCAGCGCTGGACCAGACTCTGGCGTGCGCCGGGCTGGTTGAGGAAGGCTTCCCAGTCGGCGATCTGCGCAGCCTCGCCGGCGCCCGGCTGCCAGGCCTGTTCGTCCACCGGCGCGCCCTGGGCCAGCCAGGTCCTGATGGTTTTCAGCTGCTTGTCGCTCAGGCCGGTGACGGCGAAGGGCATGCCGCTGCGCGGGTTCTTCGCCACGAAGTCGTCGATGGTCTCGGGCGTCGGGCACTGGTTGGTGCGGTTGATCGACAGGTCCAGCCCATCGGGAATCTTCGCGTTGGGCACCAGCGGGTGGTCATGTCCGAGGTCGATCATCCGAGCCATCAGCGCCGCCTGGCTGCCGCGACCGTCGAGCACCGACCAGAAGTCCTTGCGCCGCCAGGCATCCGCGCCCTGGGCATCGAGGAACAGGCGGGTCGGGTCCTGCGCCTTGGTACGCGCGCCGTCATACACCGGCAGCTTGTTCGCTCCGCGCTGCGCGCCTTCGGCGGCCGTCAGGTTGAGCTGGCAAGGCGAGTCGTAGCAGGCGTGGCAGGCCACGCATTTCTCGGTGAAGATCGGCTGGATGTCCTTGGTGTAGGACAATCCGCCCGCCTGGGCCAACGCCGAAAACGCCAGGCCAGCGATAAGCAACGTGAAGCGGACTCGCAGGGACATGAAGGGCTCCAAACATCAGGATGGAGCGGATTCTAGCGGGAGTGCCGGCGCAATGCGCTCCAACCAAAGGCGGAACATGAAGAATCCTCATGTAAAACCGCGCCCGATCAAATTTCCTGCAGCTTTGTTATCATCAGCGACCTTTCGTCACGCCTTTTCCCGAGAACTCCAATGATCGACCGTGCCGCACGCCTGCAAGCCCTCCAGCAAGCCCTCAAGGAGCGCATCCTGATCCTCGACGGCGGCATGGGCACCATGATCCAGAGCTACAAGCTGCAGGAAGAGGACTACCGTGGCGCGCGCTTCGCCGACTGGCCGAGCGACGTGAAGGGCAACAACGACCTGCTGCTGCTCAGCCGCCCGGACGTCATCCAGGCCATCGAGAAGGCTTACCTCGACGCCGGCGCGGATATCCTCGAGACCAACACCTTCAACGCCACCCGCGTGTCCCAGGCCGACTACGACATGCAGGAACTGGCCTACGAGATGAACGTCGAGGGCGCGCGCCTGGCCCGTGAAGTGGCCGACGCCAAGACCGCCGAGACCCCGGACCGCCCGCGCTTCGTCGCTGGCGTCCTCGGCCCGACCAGCCGCACCTGCTCGATCTCCCCGGACGTCAACGACCCCGGCTTCCGCAACGTCACCTTCGACGAGCTGGTGGAGAACTACAGCGAATCCACCCGCGGCCTGATCGAGGGCGGCGCCGACCTGATCCTGATCGAGACCATCTTCGACACCCTCAACGCCAAGGCCGCGATCTTCGCCGTGCAGGGCGTCTATGAAGAACTGGGCGTCGAGCTGCCGATCATGATCTCCGGCACCATCACCGACGCCTCCGGCCGCACCCTGTCCGGCCAGACCACCGAGGCCTTCTGGAACTCGGTGCGCCACGCCAACCCGATCTCCGTCGGCCTCAATTGCTCCCTCGGCGCCAAAGAGCTGCGCCCGTACCTGGAAGAGCTGGCGACCAAGGCCGGCACCCACGTCTCCGCGCACCCCAACGCAGGCCTGCCGAACGCCTTCGGCGAGTACGACGAGACCCCGGCGGAAATGGCGGTGGTCGTGGAAGAGTTCGCCTCCTTCGGCTTCCTCAACATCATCGGCGGCTGCTGCGGCACCACGCCGGGCCACATCGAGGCCATCGCCAAGGCCGTGGCCAAGTACGCGCCGCGCGCCATCCCGGATATCCCGAAAGCCTGCCGCCTGTCCGGCCTGGAACCCTTCACCATCGACCGCAACTCGCTGTTCGTGAACGTCGGCGAGCGCACCAACATCACCGGCTCGGCCAAGTTCGCGCGGCTGATCCGCGAGGAGAACTACGCCGAAGCGCTGGAAGTGGCGCAGCAGCAGGTGGAAGCCGGCGCCCAGGTGATCGACATCAACATGGACGAGGGCATGCTCGACTCCAAGGCGGCCATGGTGAAGTTCCTCAACCTGATCGCCTCCGAGCCGGACATTTCCCGCGTGCCGATCATGATCGACTCCTCCAAGTGGGAAGTGATCGAAGCCGGCCTGAAGTGCATCCAGGGCAAGGGCATCGTCAACTCGATTTCCATGAAGGAAGGCGTCGAGCAGTTCAAGCACCACGCCCGCCTGTGCAAGCGCTATGGCGCCGCCGTGGTGGTGATGGCGTTCGACGAAGCCGGCCAGGCCGATACCCAGGCGCGCAAGGAAGAAATCTGCCAGCGCTCCTACGACATCCTGGTCAACGAAGTGGGCTTCCCGCCGGAAGACATCATCTTCGACCCGAACATCTTCGCGGTCGCCACCGGCATCGAGGAACATAACAACTACGCGGTCGACTTCATCGAGGCCTGCGCCTACATCCGCGACAACCTGCCCTACGCCCTGACCTCGGGCGGGGTGTCCAACGTGTCGTTCTCGTTCCGTGGCAACGACCCGGTGCGCGAGGCGATCCACTCGGTGTTCCTCTACTACGCGATCCAGAACGGCCTGACCATGGGCATCGTCAACGCCGGCCAGCTGGAGATCTACGACGAGATCCCGCAGGAGCTGCGCGACAAGGTCGAGGACGTGGTGCTCAACCGCAGCCCGGATGCCACCGAGGCGTTGCTGGCCATCGCCGACAACTACAAGGGCGGCGGCGCGGTCAAGGAAGTGGAAGACGAAGAGTGGCGCAGCCACAGCGTCGAGAAGCGCCTGGAGCACGCTCTGGTCAAGGGCATCACCACCTTCATCGTCGAAGACACCGAGGAATGCCGCCAGAAGTGCGCGCGCCCCATCGAAGTCATCGAAGGCCCGCTGATGAACGGCATGAACGTGGTCGGCGACCTGTTCGGTGCCGGCAAGATGTTCCTCCCGCAGGTGGTGAAATCCGCCCGCGTGATGAAACAGGCCGTGGCGCACCTGATCCCCTTCATCGAAGCGGAAAAAGGCGACAAGCCCGAAGCCAAGGGCAAGATCCTCATGGCCACGGTGAAGGGCGACGTGCACGACATCGGCAAGAACATCGTCGGCGTGGTGCTGGGCTGCAACGGCTACGACATCGTCGACCTGGGCGTGATGGTCCCGGCCGAGAAGATCCTGCAGACCGCCCGCGAGCAGAAGTGCGACATCATCGGCCTGTCCGGCCTGATCACCCCGTCGCTGGACGAGATGGTCCACGTCGCCAAGGAAATGCAGCGGCAGAACTTCAGCCTGCCCCTGCTGATCGGCGGCGCCACCACCTCCAAGGCGCACACCGCGGTAAAGATCGACCCGCAGTACAGCAACGATGCGGTGGTCTACGTCACCGACGCCTCCCGCGCGGTGGGCGTGGCGACCACCCTGCTGTCCAAGGAAATGAAGCCCGAGTACGCCCGCAAGTTGCGCGAGGAATACGCGGAGGTGCGTGAGCGCACCGCCAACCGCAGCGCGCGCACCGAGCGCCTCACCTACGAACAGGCCATCGCCGCCAAGCCGCAGTTCGACTGGGCCGGCTACCAGCCGCCGGTGCCGAGCTTCACCGGCGTCAAGGTGCTCGACGACATCGACCTCAACGTACTGGCCGAGTACATCGACTGGACGCCCTTCTTCATCTCCTGGGACCTGGCCGGCAAGTACCCGCGCATCCTCACCGACGAAGTCGTGGGCGAAGCGGCCACCAGCCTGTTCAATGACGCCCAGGCGATGCTGAAGAAGCTGATCGGCGAGAAGCTCATTCGCGCCAAGGCAGTCTTCGGCTTCTGGCCGGCCAACCAGGTGCACCACGACGACCTGGAAGTCTACGGCGACGACGGCCACAAGCTGGCCACCCTGCACCACCTGCGCCAGCAGACCATCAAGCCCGACGGCAAGCCGAACTTCAGCCTGGCCGACTTCGTCGCGCCCAAGGACAGCGGCGTGAAGGACTACGTCGGCGGCTTCATCACCACCGCCGGCATCGGCGCCGAGGAAGTGGCCAAGGCCTACGAGGCCAAGGGCGACGACTACAGCGCGATCATGGTCAAGGCGCTGGCCGACCGCCTCGCCGAAGCCTGCGCCGAATGGCTGCACCAGCGCGTGCGCAAGGAATACTGGGGCTATCAGCCCGAGGAGCACCTGGACAACGACGCGCTGATCAAGGAGCAGTACGTCGGCATCCGCCCGGCGCCTGGCTACCCGGCCTGCCCGGACCACACCGAGAAAGGCACGCTGTTCAAGCTGCTCGACCCGAAAGGCCTGTCCGGCGTGACCCTGACCGAGCACTACGCCATGTTCCCCGCCGCGGCCGTCAGCGGCTGGTACTTCGCCCATCCCCAGGCGCAGTACTTCGCCGTCGGCAAGGTCGACAAGGACCAGATCGAGCGCTACAGCGCGCGCAAGGACCAGGAGATCGGCACCAGCGAACGGTGGCTGTCGCCGAACCTGGGGTACGACAACTGATCTGACGCCCTCCGCCGCGTCCGGGCCAATCCGGCGCGGCGGTTCATCAGTGCCATCCGGAAACCTTCGCTGCACTTCCTGCGCGGATACGGGATAATGCCGCCATCCTGGGCACCCCCGGGGCACAACGGATCGAAGCCGGCCACCCGCCAGGCTTCCGCTGACGAGAGAAACACAAATGAAATACCTCACCCCCGAACAGATGGCCAAACCGCGCAAGCGCCGCCTGCTGAAGAAACTGCGCCTGGCCGAGTTCCAGGAGTTCGGCTTCAGCCTGGAAGTGAACTACACCGGCGACCTGGATGACGTGCTGGATCAGTGGATCGCCTTCGTCGAGTCCGAGGGCTGGGTCTTTGTCGGCGGCGCTACCGAAGACGGCGAGTTCACCGGCTACCTGTGCCTGAACGCCGTTGGCAGCCTGACCGAAGCCGACCGCGAGACCACCCGCCTGTGGCTGGAAAAGCAATCCTGGGCCAAGTCCTTCGAACTGGGCGAGCTGAGCGACTGCTGGCACGGCCTGTTCGAATAATCGATACGCAAGGGCGGCTACTCCGGCCGCCCTTTCCGAATTCTCTTATTTCATCCTCCGTTGCTTCGGCAGCATGGTTCGACGACTTCCATCATCGTCGGAAATACCCATGTGCCGCCTTCTTCTCGGCCTGCTCCTTGCCGGCACCCTGTCCGGCTGCGGTACCGTGATCGCCCGTATCGACAATAACCACTGGACCAACGACACCTACTACAAGGGCGTGCAAGCCGATGCCAAGCTGCTCACCGGGCACCTCGATACGGGCTACGCCCCGATTGAGGCGCTCTGCTGGATAAGCATCGCCTGCCCGGTGGCCACGATCATTTTCATGCCGGTGGACGCCGTCATCGATACCGTGGCACTGCCCTTCGACCATCGCTAGCGGACACCGCTGCGCCCGTTCGCCACGATTGCCAGCAAGGCTTACCTCTGCGACCCTGCCCCGGTTAAAACAAGGAGCAGGTTGCATGGAACACATCGCCATTATCGGCAGCGGATTCTGCGGCACGGCACTGGCCATCCAGTTGCTGCGCACAGCACAAGGGCCGCTACGGCTCAGCCTGATCAACCGCTCCGGGCGCCTGGCACGCGGCCTCGCCTACGGAACCCGCTCCGCCAGTCACATCCTCAACGTGCCCGCCGAGCGCATGAGCCTGTTCCCCGATCAACCATCGGACTTCCTCGACTTCGCCCGGCTGCGGATGCCCGACGCGAAGCCCGGTGACTTCCTGCCACGACGCTTCTACGGCGACTACCTGCAGGACCGGCTCGGCCACGCCATCGCCGAAGCCGCTCCCGGCGTACGCTTCAGCAGCCATTGCCAGCAAGTGCTTGAACTGGCGGATCAGGGGGATCACCTGCGCCTGCTGCTCGACGACGGACAGCCTCTGGAAAGCCGCAAGGTGATCATCGCCACGGGGAACTTCACCCCGGCCACCCCGGGCCCGCTCAGGAGCCTGGAAGGCAATTCGCGCTATCTGCGCGACCCCTGGACACCCGGCGCCCTGGAAGGCATTCCCGCCGACGCCGAGGTATTGCTGCTGGGCGCCGGCCTGACCATGTACGACATGGCGCTTGCCCTACAGGACCAGGGGCATCGCGGCTCGCTGCTGGCGCTGTCCCGCCGCGCATTGTTGCCCCAGGCGCACCGCGACAACGCCAGCCATCCGCGGCTACCGGAACTGCCGGGAGCCTTCCTTCGTGACATGGGGCTGAGCCAGCGGTTACGCAACCTGCGCCAATTGATCCGCCAGGCAGCCGCGGATGGTCACGACTGGCGCGATGTCATCGCCGCGCTGCGCCCGGTCACCCCGCAGCTGTGGCAAGCCCTGGACGACAGGGAGCGCGCCCGCTTCCTGCGCCACCTGCAACCCTACTGGGATGTGCACCGCCACCGCGCCGCGCCACCGGTAGCCCAGCGCGTCAGCGACCTGCGCAACAGCGGCCAGTTACGCGTGCAGGCCGGCCGGGTGCTGGCGGCCAACGCTTCGGAAAGCGGCATCGAGCTGGAGATTCGCCATCGCGGTGCCGCACAACCCCAGCGGCAACACTTCGACTACCTGATCAACTGCACCGGCCCCTGCACTGACCTGCGCACCGTGAATGAACCACTGCTCAGCGGTTTACTGGATCACGGCGTGATCCGCCAGGACAGGCAAGGCCTGGGGCTGGACACCGACGACGGCTTCCGTCTGCTGGATGCGAGCGGCGAGGCCAACCCGAACCTCTACCTGCTCAGCCCGATGCTGCGCGCCAGCCACTGGGAGGCCACCGCCGTTCCGGAATTGCGCAACCACGCCGCACGCCTGGCCGAGCTGCTGCTGGCCTGAAACGAAGCTGGCCCGCAAGGGCCAGCCAAGTGTCATCGACGAGGGCGGGCCTCCCCGCCCGCTCCGGTTTGCGGGGCGTCAGATCGCCACCTGCGCCTCCACCTCCTGCAGTTTTCGCCGAGCCAGCGCCAGGTTGGCTTTCACCTTGTCCAGCACGTAGTACATGAACACTCCTTCGTGCTTCGCCATCGGCCGGATGATGTGGTACTGGCGGCCGAGGGTGATGAGGATGTCCTCGATCACATCGTTGAGCGCCAGCGACTTCATGGTCTTGAGCTTGGCGCGGACCACTTCGGTGTTGCCGGCCGCCGCCAGCTCCAGGTCCACGCCACCGCCTGCCTGCCCGAGCAGCATGCCGCTCTTGGCATCCACCACGGCCGACGCCAGGGCACCATCCAGGTTCAGCAGTTCGTCCAGCGATTGTTGCAGTGCTGCCATAGCGATAACTCCTCGAGTGCGCGTCCTGTTGTAGGGGCTCCGCAGCCGCGCGCGCCGCGAAGCCTTTTGTCTCAGCCGGCCAGCGACAGATCCGCCAGCCGGGTTGCCGTACGCTTGGCCTGGTAGAGCACCTGGCCGAGCATCTCCTCGCGGTCGGCGACCAGGTTGAGGATCATCGGGTGGCTCGGGTGCGGGATGTCGACGATGACGATGTAGCCTTCGCTGGCCTCGACTATCACGTTCTGATGCGGGCCGACTTCGCTCTCCTGGCCGACCATCGCGCCGAGTGCGGAGATCGAGCAGGCCATCGCCGCCAGCTTGGAAACCTCAAGCCCCTTGCCGGCGCGGGAAGCCACTTCGAAACCGTCGGTGGTGGCGATCACCGCAGCGCTCAGCCGGCCCAGGCTGGCGCCCAGTTCGTCCAGCGCCTGCTCGGCGTCGTGGCGCAGTCTTTCCGGCAGGCTCATCAGGGCATGTTCCATGGTCGACTCCAGTCGGTGGCGAACGTCAGGCCTCAGGCCGCCGTGCATTCCAGTTGCAGCAGGAGCAGGTCGAGCAGCAGCCGGACTTCCTCCGCCTCGCGTACGTCCACCTCGATCACCGGGAAGCTGTATCCGGCCGTCGCCAGGGCGGCGGCGTAGTCATCCAGGCCGGGATGGGGATTTCCCGGCAGGCGACCGACACCGATCACACAGGGGGCGTGGCCGATGCAGTCGGCAAAACCGTCGAGGTAGACGCGCAGGTCGCCCAGCGGGTCGGGCCGCGAATTGTCGATCAGGATCACCAACCCGAGCGCACCGCGGGCAAGGATTCCCCACATGAAGGCAAAGCGTGCCTGCCCGGGGGTGCCGTACAGGCGCAGGCGCTCGTCCGGGCCGAGCACCACTTCGCCGTAGTCCAGGCCGACCGTGGTACGCGCCTTGTCCAGGCTGGGGTCGTTGTTCTGCACATCGGTGCTGACCGGGGCGATATCGCTGATCGCCGCGATGGCAGTGGTCTTGCCAGCGCCCATGGTGCCGGTGAAGAGGATCTTGTATTCCCTCATTGGCGGGTCTCCGCAGTACCGCCCAGGCGGAGATGGCGGCGGATACGCGCCAGCAGGCCGATGGGCGCCGCGGTTTGCTGCGCGGGCGCAGCAGGCAGGGCCTCGGTGTGTTGGAGCATGTCCTGGGCAGCCATCAGGCGGACGAAGCTTTCCGCCACCGGGCGCGGCACTCCGGAGCGCTCGCACAGCTCATCCAGGCTCATTGCGCGCGCGCAGAGCAGCGTGGCCAGACGCACGTAGCGATGCTCCCCCTTGAGCAAGGAGGCTGCCGGCCAATGCTTCAGGCGCAGCGCTCCGCCGGGAGACGCCACTGGCCGATGGCCAATGGCGCGGGCGGCACGCTCCAGACAGTCGAAGACCTCGCTGGCACGCAGCGGCCAGTGCACCCAGAAGGGTTCGCCTTCGGCGGTACGCAATTGCACGCGCGGCTCACCCTCCTCGCCCTCGACCAGCAGGTCGGCCGGGCCGTCGACATACGCCCAGCTGGCCAGCGTGCGCCCGCTGAGCAGGCCGACGATGGATTTGAATACCACCTGATCCCGCAACGCCATCCGGGCGAACCCGTAGGTGTATTGAACCTGATACGGCTGATTCATCGGCGCGCTCCCTTTGGCCAACAAACACCATCAACCTGCACGGGTTGATCAGGAGGCTCACCGGGACGTTGGAAGATGCCGAGCGCAAGCTCGCAGAAGGCGCGGACGAACGTCCGGCCTGCTTGGCAACCCCGCGGTCATGGCCCTTCCGGGCTGTAGATCGGTGGCTTTGCGTCCCTGGCTTTCGCACAGGTTTGCCCTGGTCAATTGAGTCTCAGCGTAGTACGCCGATCTCGTACGCCAAGGCCAAAAAACGTGACGCACCTCACACAAATATCGGAAATATCGCCGGAACAACTTCGCAATATTCGTAGGCATATTCCGTTCTGAAAGGGGGCGGGAAACGCCCCCTTCGGCTAGGATTTCCTACAGCGAAGCCCCACCGGCACGGGCCCGCCGGATGTCCAAAACAGGCCGAAGCTCACTGCCCAGAGACGCCATGCTAGAGCGCCAGCGGTTCCAGAACATTCTCAGCCTGGGCTTGCCGATCATCGGCGGAATGCTCAGTCAGAGCCTGCTCAACCTGGTGGATGCGGCCATGGTCGGCCACCTCGGGGAAAAATCCCTGGCCGGGGTCGGTATCGGCAGTTACGCAAACTTCGTCGCCATTTCCCTTGTGATGGGTCTGGGCGCCGGTGTGCAGGCACTGGTGGCACGCCGACGGGGCGAAGGCCGCAGCGACGAACTGGCCGCTCCGCTGAATTGCGGACTGCTGGTGGCGCTGGGCCTGTCGCTGCCGATCACGCTGATCTGCCTGATGTTCGCCGAGCCTATCGTCCGCGCGCTGTCCAGCGACCCCGAGGTGCTCGCGGTCGGTATCCCCTACTTCGAATGGCGAGCCTTGTCGGTGCTTGCCGTCGGCCTCAATTTCTCCTTCCGCGGCTACTGGAATGGCACCCGGCGCTCGGGCATGTACATGCGCACCCTGGTGGTGATGCACCTGGCTAACGCGGGGATCAGCTACAGCCTGATCCACGGCCTGTTCGGCCTGCCCCGGATGGGGGCGGTGGGCAGCGGCCTGGGCACGACCCTGGCGCTGTACATCGGCTCGCTGATCTACGCCTGGATCACCTGGCGCGACGCCCGCGCCCAGGGCTCCCACGCGCGCCTGCCGGGCGAACGAGACATCCGCACCCTGCTGCGCCTGTCACTGCCCAACTCGTTGCAGCAGTTCTTCTTCGCCGCCGGAATCACCCTGCTGTTCTGGATCATCGCCCAGGTCGGAACCCGCGAACTGGCGGTGGCCCACGTGCTGATCAACCTGGCGCTGTTCCTGATCCTGCCCGGCGTCGGCCTGGGCATGGCGGCGACCACGCTGGTCAGCCAGAGCATGGGCGAGCGCGATTTCGACAGCGCGCACCGCTGGGGCTGGGACGTGGTGAAGGTGGCAGCCTGCGGCCTGGCGCTGCTGGGCGCGCCGTTCTGGATTTTCCCCGAGGCCATCCTGCGGCTGTTCGTCAGCGATCCCGCGCTGATCGAGTTGGGCCGGGTGCCGCTGATGCTCACAGGCATGGGCATGGTGATCGACGCGACGGCGCTGGTGCTGACCCAGGCGCTTCTCGGAGCGGGCGCCGTGCGCACGGTGATGGCGGTCAGCCTGGGCAACCAGTGGCTGTTCTTCCTGCCGCTGGCCTACCTGGTCGGCCCGGTGCTGGGAGGCGGGCTGCTGGCGATCTGGAGCATGCAGATTCTCCAGCGCGGGCTGGCCTCGGCGATCTTCGCGGTGATGTGGCAGAAGCGCCAGTGGACGCAGATCGAGCTCTAGCGCTTGCGCTTTCAGGAGCTAGGCTTGCAGGCAAAAGGAGGACCAACGATGGACGAGCAACAGAACAAGCCGCCGAGCTTCTGGCAGATGCTGCACAGCGTGCTGGCCGCGGCCTTCGGCGTGCAGAGCGGGCGCAACCGGGCGCGCGACTTCACCCACGGCAAGCCCAGTCACTTCATCGCCATGGGCATTCTCTTCACGCTGGTCTTCGTGCTGCTGCTCTACGGGCTGGTGCAATTGGTGCTGCATTTTGCCGGGCTCTAGTAGAGCCGGCGGCGGGATGAGGTACCGGGCGGGCCGCAGGACGACCCGCCGGCACCGCTGTCACTGATGGCTGACCCAGAATACGGCGGTGGCAACCACCAGCAGGATCAGGATGAACGCGGCGCGGGCATCGACGACGCTGTCGCTGGTCTTGTTCGACGTTTCTTCGCTCATGTTTCCCCCATCTTCTCGTTATTGGCTGAAGGACCACAGGCAAGAGTTAAGACCAGCCCCGCCCTCCCCTCAAGCAGGCCCGCCCTTTTCGCGCCCAGGCGAATGCCGTTAGGCTGCGTCCTCGACACGAACAGAAGACAAGAACAAGGAAGGGCCATGCAAGTCGATTCACTGCAACCTCTCGATTCGCTGCAAGACCGGGTCGCGCCGGAAGGCGTCTGCTATGGCTGCGGCGGCAGCAACCCGCACGGGCTGCACATCAAGAGCCGCTGGCACGAAGACGGCGTCCACGTCGTCGCCGAGCACCTGCCCGAAGCCAAGTACTGCGGCTGGCCGGAACTGGTCTACGGCGGCCTGATCGCCATGCTGGTGGACTGCCACTCGAACTGGACCGCCATGGCCTACCACTACCGTGCCGAAGGCCGCGAGCCGGGCAGCCTGCCGCGCATCGACTGCGTCACCGGCAACCTGGGCATCAAGTACATCAAGCCCACGCCCATGGGCGTGCCGCTGACCCTCAAGGCGCATGTCGAGGGCGAAGTCGGCCGCAAGAGCCGGATCATCTGCGAGGTCTACGCCGGCGACGTGCTGACCTGCATCGGCGATTCGATCTTCGTCCGCGTCGACACCTCGCAACTGCGAGATGCCGCCCACGGCCGCGAAGCCTGATCGACTGCCCATTGCGTCGCTGCCGTTTGAAATGGGTATAAAGGGCAGCGCCGCAACGGCGAGCCCAGGCACCGGCGCAAGCCCCCGCCCCGCCTGAGCCTCAGGCCTGGCGCGGCTTAGATCCGAAAGTTCTCGCCATATACTCAAACATCACTTTTGCGCATATTCCCGAACTGGTATCGTGCGCCCCACTCCGCGTGGAGCGCGTTGCCGTGCGCGCTGGGAAACGCAGTACGCCCTGAGCGCTATAGCCTGACAGCAGGATGATTCATGTACGTATATGACGAATACGATCAAAGGATCGTAGAGGATCGCGTCAAGCAGTTCCGCGATCAGACCCACCGTTACCTGGCGGGCGAACTGACCGGCGAGGAATTCCGCCCGCTGCGTCTGCAGAATGGCCTGTACATCCAGCGCTATGCGCCCATGCTGCGCGTGGCCGTGCCTTACGGCCTGCTGAACTCCCAGCAGGTTCGCAAGCTGGCGCAGATCGCCCGCGACTACGACAAGGGCTACGCGCACATCAGCACCCGCCAGAACGTCCAGTACAACTGGCCGGAACTGGAGGACGTGCCGGAAATCCTCGCCGAGCTGGCCACCGTGCAGATGCACGCGATCCAGACCAGCGGCAACTGCATCCGCAACACCACCACCGACCAGTTCGCCGGCGTCGCCCATGACGAGCTGGTCGATCCGCGCCCCTGGTGCGAGATCATCCGCCAGTGGTCGACCTTCCACCCCGAATTCGCCCACCTGCCGCGCAAGTTCAAGATCGCCGTCAACGGCGCCGTGAGCGACCGTGCCGCCATCGAGGTGCACGACATCGGCCTGGAAGCAGTGCAGAACGAAGCCGGCGAGCTGGGCTTCCGCGTGTCCGTCGGCGGCGGCCTGGGCCGTACCCCGATCGTCGGCAACTTCATCAATGAATTCCTGCCGTGGAAGCACCTGCTGTCCTACCTGGACGCCATCCTGCGCGTGTACAACCGCTATGGCCGTCGGGACAACAAGTACAAGGCGCGCATCAAGATCCTGGTGAAAGCGCTGACGCCGGAAGTCTTCGCCCAGAAGGTCGACGCCGAATGGGCGAACCTGAAGGACGGCCCGAGCACCCTGACCGACGCCGAGCTGCAGCGCGTGGCCGCGCACTTCGTCGACCCGGCCTACCAGGCCCTGGAAAACCAGGACGCCGCCCTCGCCCAGCTCGACGCCGAGAACCCCGGCTTCGCCCGCTGGCGCAGCCGCAACACCTTCGCCCACAAGAAGCCCGGCTACGTCGCCGTAACCCTGTCGCTCAAGCCCACGGGCGTTGCGCCCGGCGACATCACCGACAAGCAGCTGGACGTGGTCGCCGACCTGGCCGACCGCTACAGCTTCGGCGAAGTGCGCAACAGCCATAACCAGAACATCATCCTCGCCGACGTCGAGCAGGCGCAGCTGTTCACCCTCTGGGGCGAACTGCGCGAGAACGGTTTCGCCACCCCGAACGTGGGCCTGCTGACCGACCTCATCTGCTGCCCGGGCGGTGACTTCTGCTCCCTGGCCAACGCCAAGTCGATCCCGGTGGCCGAAGCCATCCAGCGTCGCTTCGACGACCTGGACTACCTGTTCGACATCGGCGCCATCGACCTGAACATCTCCGGTTGCATGAACGCCTGCGGCCACCACCACGTCGGCCATATCGGCATCCTCGGCGTGGACAAGAAGGGCGAGGAGTTCTACCAGGTCTCCCTCGGCGGCAGCGCCAGCCGCGACGCCAGCCTGGCACAGATCCTCGGCCCGTCCTTCGCCCAGGAGCAGATGGCCGACGTGATCGAGAAGATCATCAAGGTCTACGTGGAACAGCGCACCGAAGAGGAACGTTTCCTCGATACCTACCGTCGCATCGGCATCGACCCCTTCAAGGAGCGCGTATATGCAGCGAATCATTAAGCACCGCGAGGTCGTCGACGACCGCTGGCACCTGCTGCCCAAGGACGCGACCCTCGAGACCGTGCCCAACTGCGACGACGTGATCATCCCGCTGAACCTGTGGCTGGAGCACGGCCCGGCCCTGCGCGGCCGCGACGGCGGCCTGGGCGTCTGGCTGGATGCGGACGAAGAGCCCGAAGCCATCGCCGGCGACCTGGACCACTTCAAGGTGATCGCCGTGAACTTCCCGGCCTTCACCGACGGCCGCGGCTTCAGCACCGCGCGCCTGCTGCGCGAGCGCTTCGGCTACAAGGGCGAAGTGCGCGCCATCGGCGATGTCCTGCGTGACCAGCTGTTCTTCATGCAGAGCTGCGGCTTCGACGCCTACGCCATCCGCGCCGACCGCGATCCGCAAGCGGCGCTGGCGGGCCTGGACGACTTCAGCGAGGTCTACCAGACCTCGGTGACCCAGCCGCAACCGCTGTTCCGTCGCCGCCAGCTGGCCTGATCCAGCGACATGAAAAAGCCCCGCATCGCGGGGCTTTTTCTTTTGCTCCTCGTAGGAGCGAGCTTGCTCGCGAACCGACCCAGCGCCGCCACTGCCGGGAACACCGTTCGCGAGCAAGCTCGCTCCTACAGAGGGCGCCCCGTCTAGACCGGCAGACACTCAGGCGCGCACGCTTTCCCAGGCAATCTGCGCCAACTGATCGCGGCAATCGATCAGGTCTACCTTCGTCCGCCCGGCCAGCCAGTTGCGCGCGTAGTCCTGGCTCGGACCAATCACCACCGAATTGAACAATTCCGGCGCCAGCTCCTTGAAGGCGCCAGCCTTGCGGTGCTCGGAAAGCAGCCCGGCAATGCGCCGCCCCTGTTCGCGGTTGGCCTCGCGCAACGCCTCGCCCACCTCACCGGCCTCGACGCGCCCCCTGCTGTGCAGGATGAAACGCGCCCACTCCGGATTGGCCGCCACCCAGTCGACGTAGCAGGTGACGAACAGCTTCACGCAGGCCTCCGCACTCATTCCGTCCTCGATTCCGGCATCGAGCAGCGCCGCGTACTGGCCAACGCCCGTGAGGTACAGCGCGCCGATGATGCGTTCCTTGTTGCCGTAATGGTGGTACAGGCTGCCGATGCTGGCGCCGGAGCGGTCGCGGATCATCTCGATGGTGGTGGCGTCCACGCCGGATTCGCTGAAGCAGGCCAGCGCGGCCTGGAGAATGTCGTCTTTGCGGGAAGGTCGGGCCATGGGGTTCCTGTTGGAAAAACCGCTGGAACACAATTCTAGAATATTTTTCTAGAATTAATTTCTAGTCTTCGTATACTGCCTGGGCGCGCATCCATCTTCAATCCGCTTTGCCCCGGAGTTGCCATGAGTCAGATGATGCAAATGTACCAGCAGGCCGGCCCCGCGCAGTTCAGCGCCATGATCGGCCAGGTCGCCCCCTACTTCGCCAGCATCGCCCCGCAGTTCGTCGAGCTGCGCCCAGGCTACGCGGAAGTGACCTTCCCCAAGCGCCGCGAAGTGCTCAACCACATCGGCACCGTGCACGCCATCGCCCTGTGCAACGCTGCCGAACTGGCCGCCGGGACCATGACCGACGTGTCGATCCCCCAGGGCCGCCGCTGGATTCCCCGCGGCATGACCGTGGAATACCTGGCCAAGGCCGACGGTGATGTACGCGCCGTGGCCGATGGCCGCGCGGTGGACTGGAACCAGGAAGGCGACGTCATCGTCCCGGTGCTCGCCTATGTCGGCGACAAGAAGGTCTTCCGCGCCGACATCACCATGTACATCAGCCAGGCCTGAGGGACCGCGCCATGATCACACCGCTTCCCCGCCCGCTGGACAACGGCAATGGCCAAAGCCTCTCCAGCCACTGGTACTACCCGCCCGGCGAAGCCCGCGGAGCGGTGCTGATCGTCCCCGCCATGGGCGTCGAGCAGCGCTTCTACACGGCCTTCGCCAACTGGCTGGCCGAGCGCGGCTACCTGACCGTGACCTTCGACTACGTCGGCATGGGCAAGTCCCGCGCCGGGCACCTGCGTGACCTGGACGTCGACATCCTCGCCTGGGGCAACCATGACTGCAGCGCCATGCTCGATGCCGTGGTCGAAGCGGCCGGCGAGTTGCCGGTGTACTGGATCGGCCACAGCCTGGGCGGGCAGATCCTGCCCTTCGTGCGCGGCAACGAGCGCATCCACCGCGCCTTCACCATCGCCACCGGCAGCGGCTACTGGCGCGAGAACACCAAGGGATTGCGGCACAAGGCCTGGCTGCTCTGGTACCTGCTGGCGCCAACCATCACGCCGCTGCTGGGCTACTTCCCCGGCAAGCGCCTGGGCGTGGTCGGGGACCTGCCGCGCGGGGTGATCGAGCAATGGCGACGCTGGTGCCTGGACCCCGAGTACTCGGTGGGCGCGGAAGGTGGCGCAGTGCGCGAGGCGTACTCCTCGGTGAGCACACCCATCACCTCCATCTCCTTCACCGACGACGAGATGATGTCCGGGCGCAACACCGAGTCGTTGCACGGCTTCTATCGTGGCTCGCCGAAGACGCTGAAGAGAATCGCGCCGGAGGATATCGGCGTGAAGCGCATCGGCCACTTCGGCTTCTTCAGAAGCCAGTTCGCCGATTCGCTGTGGGCGGATTACCTGCTGCCGGACCTGGGATGACACCCAGGCCCGGCGCGGGCGTCAATCCAGGTTGACCAGCACCCGACCCACCAGCTTGCCGGCCAGGATCTGGTGGATGGCGGCCGGCAGGTCATCGAGCTTGACCTCGCGCACCGCCGCCTCCAGGTTGTCGAGCTTCCATTGCAGGGACAGCTTGTCCCACATGGATGCCTTGACCACCAGCGGCAGCTCCACCGAGTCCACGCCCAGCAGGTTCACGCCGCGCAGGATGAACGGCAGCACGGTGGCCTTGAAGGCGGCGCCGGCGGTCAGGCCGCAGCAGGCGACGCTGCCGCCGTACTGCAGCGACTTGACCACGTTGAACAGGATGTCGCCGCCCACGGTGTCCACGGCGCCGGCCCACTGCTCGCGCAGCAGCGGCTTGTCGACGCCGTCGGAAACGGTGGCGCGGTCGAGTATCTGCCGTGCGCCGAGGCGGTTCAGCAGCTCAGCCTGTTCCAGCTTGCCGGTAGCGGCGGCCACGGTGTAGCCCAGCTGCGCCAGCAGCATCACCGCGATACTGCCCACGCCACCGGTGGCGCCGGTGACCAGGATCGGCCCGGCGGACGGCGTCAGGCCGGCGCGCTCGAGCTTGTCGACGCACAGTGCGGCAGTCAGGCCGGCGGTGCCGAGGATCATCGATTCACGCAACGACAGGCCCTGCGGGCGCTTGATCAGCCAGGCCGCGGGCACGCGGATGTACTGGCCGAAGCCGCCCGGCGTGTTCATGCCCAGGTCGTAGCCGGTGACGATGACTTCATCGCCGGCGGCGAATTCGCCCACCGAGGACTCTTCCACCACGCCGGCGGCGTCGATGCCGGGAGTGTGCGGGTACTTGCGGGTGACGCCACGGTTGCCGCTGGCGGACAGCGCATCCTTGTAGTTGAGCGAGGAATACTTCACCCGCACCAGCACTTCACCCGCCGGCAGATCGGCAATCTGCCGCTCGGCCACCTGCAGGTCATGCACGCCATGCGCGCTCTCCGTGACCCACAACGCCTTGAATGCACTCATCTCGACCCTCCTCTTTCGAATTCGCTAGAACGGGCGCTATCCCGGCGCCCGACACCCAATCTTTGCCAGAAGCATCATTGCCAGAAGCGGCTGCGGCCCAGGCGGTCCCACCAGGTCACCAGCACGCGATCGATCACGCCGCTGACGCCCACGCCGAAGCGCTCCTGGATGGACTTCTTCTGCACGTAACTGAGCTGGTAGACATCCGCCTCGCGGGCGCGTTCGGCCAGGTATTCGTCACTGGTCTTGAGCTCGTCCACCAGTTTCTTGCCCAGCGCCGCCTGGCCCAGCCAGACCTCGCCAGTGGCAATCTCGTCGATGGCCAGCTGCGGGCGGTAGTGGACGACGAAGCGCTTGAACAGCTCGTGGGTGGTTTCCAGGTCTTCCTGGAATTTCTCCCGGCCCTTCTCGGTGTTCTCGCCGAACACGGTCAGGGTGCGCTTGTACTCGCCAGCGGTGAGTACTTCGAAATCGACATCGTGCTTCTTCAGCAGGCGATGGATGTTGGGCAACTGCGCCACCACGCCGATGGAGCCGAGGATGGCGAAAGGCGCGGAAAGGATACGCTCGCCGATGCAGGCCATCATGTAGCCGCCGCTCGCCGCAACCTTGTCAACACAGACGGTCAACGGCACGCCAGCCTGGCGGATGCGTGCCAGCTGGGAAGCGGCCAGGCCATAGCCGTGGACCATGCCACCGCCGCTCTCCAGGCGCAGCACCACTTCGTCGCGCGGGGTGGCGAGGGTCAGCAGCGCGGTCACCTCATGGCGCAGTTGCTCGGTGGCCGAGGCCTTGATGTCGCCATCGAAGTCGAGCACGTAGACGCGATTCTTCTCGCCGCCCTTCTTCTTTTTCGCGTCCTTCAGCGTTTTCGCCTCGGACTTGCGCAGGGCCTTGAGCTTGGCTTTCTCCAGCACACTGTGCTGCAGGCGCTCGCGCAGCTCCTTGTAGAAGTCGTTGAGCTTGTGAACCTCAAGATGCCCGCTGCCGCCGCGACGACCGCGGCCGCGCAGTGCAGCGATCACCACCAGGACGATCACGATGGCCACCACCACGGTGAAGGTCTTGGCCAGGAAACCTGCGTAATCCGCTAGAAACTCCACTCACATCCCCTTTTACAATTCTGTACGCGCACGCGTGACAAGCGCTGTGAATCCCGCAAGCATACCCACGCCGCCGGCCCGCCACCAGCGCTGGCAAACCGCTGTATCAGTCCAGCGAATGCCATTCAAACAAGCGTATGTTTTTTCGTTGACAGCCCCAGGTGATCCTCATAACCTCGCCGGAACTTTCAGCCCTGCCGGGAACGCGCGCGTGGGAAGCATCTACCTGATTCGACATGGCCAGGCTTCGTTCGGTGCCGACGACTACGATGTGCTCTCGGCCACCGGCGTGCGCCAGGCGGAAATCCTCGGCGAGCACCTGGCCAGCCTCGGCCTGCGCTTCGACCGCTGCGTCGCTGGCGACCTGCGCCGCCAGCGCCACACCGCCGAAGCGGTGATGGGCCGGCTGAACGAGGCCGGAATCGCCACGCCCTCCCTGGAAATCGATTCCGCCTTCAACGAATTCGAAGCCGACGCGGTGATCCGCGCGCACCTGCCGGACCTGCTCGAGATCGAACCGCAGGCCCTGCACATCATGCGCAACGCCGCCGACCACCGCGCCGAGTTCCAGCGCCTGTTCTCCACCGTGATCGCCCGCTGGGTTTCCGGCGACCACGACAAGGACGGCCTGGTCAGCTGGGCCGAATTCCTCGACACCGTGCACGGTGGCCTCAAGCGCCTGCTGGAATCGGCCAGCGGCAAGGACAACATCGGTGTGTTCACCTCCGGCGGCACCATCACCGCCGTCCTGCAGATGATCACCGGTATTCCGCCGCTGAACGCCTTCGAGCTCAACTGGCAGATCGTCAACACCTCGCTCAACCGCCTGAAGTTCCGCGGCAGCGAAGTGGCCCTGGCTTCCTTCAACAGTCACGTGCATCTGGAACTGTTGAAGGCGCCGGAACTCATCACCTATCGTTGAGAACCGGCCCATTGCGACGCGAGCGTCGCGCGAGAAAACCTAGAAAAGGAATAGAACCATGAGTGTTGCTGACATCGTTTCCACCATGAAGAGCAAGTTCAACGCCAGCGCGGCCGCCGGCCTGGATCTGGTGTTCCAGTTCAACATCGAAGACGGCGACAACCACTACCTGGTCGTCAAGGACGGTACCTGCGAAGTGGTACAGGGCGACGCCGAGTCCCCCAACGTCACCCTGATCATGGACAGCGAGACCCTCAAGGGCATCACCAGCGGCGAAACCGACGGCATGCAGGCCTTCATGGCTGGCAAGCTGCGCGCCGAAGGCGACATGATGCTGGCGATGAAGCTGGGCGAACTGTTCCCGGTCTGAGTCCGAGGCAACAGCCCCGCGCGACGCGAAAAACCGGAGTCCATGGCTCCGGTTTTTTTATGCCCGCGCCCCGCTGCAAGGCCCGGATCAGGCAGCTTGATCGGGGTGCAACACGAACGCCAATAACGTCCCGCCGTGCTTGTGAGCGGCAGACGTCGACATTAGATTAGCCAATGATCACCCGGCGCCATCATTGCTTTGCCTGATCCTGCCGCAACCCATCAGGCCAGAGCACGACGCCACCTTGCGCGCCACCCTTGCCCGCCGCTTTCGCTGCGGTGCGATGACCCGTACAAGCCCAGTACAAGAAGGGACCAGCATGTCGTTGACCGACCAGACCATCCGCTCCCGCGAAGGTGAAGAACTCGACGCCGCCGTGATCGACGGCTACCTCAAGGATCACATTCCCGGCCTGCAGGGCCAGCCGCGCATCAGCCAGTTCCCCGGCGGCGCGTCGAACCTGACCTACCTGATCCAGTACGACAACCAGGAGCTGGTCCTGCGCCGCCCGCCGTTCGGCAAGAAGGCCAAGTCCGCCCACGACATGGGCCGCGAATACCGCATCCTGAACCAGCTCAAGGACGGCTTCCCCTACTGCCCCAAGGCGTACGCCTACTGCACCGACGAATCGGTGATCGGCGCCGAGTTCTACGTCATGGAACGGGTCAACGGCATCATCCTGCGCAGCGACCTGCCCAAGGAACTGAACCTCGACGCGCCGCAGACCACCGCGCTGTGCAAGAGCTTCATCGACAAGTTCGTCGACCTGCACAACGTCGACTACAACGCCTGCGGCCTGGGCGACCTGGGCAAGCCCGAGGGCTACGTGCAGCGCCAGATCGGCGGCTGGATCGATCGCTACGAGAAGTCCCTGACCCCCGACGCACCGGCCTGGGAACAGGTGAAGGTGTGGCTGCGCGAGAAGATGCCGGCCGACCACCACAAGCCGGGCATCGTCCACAACGACTACCGCTTCGACAACGTCATCCTCGACCCGAACAACCCGATGCAGATCATCGGCGTGCTCGACTGGGAGATGACCACCATCGGCGACCCGCTGATGGACCTGGGCAATACCCTCGCCTACTGGATCGAAGCGGGCGACCCGCAGCCGATGCAGATGCTGCGCCGCCAGCCCAGCCACGAGCCGGGCATGCTGACCCGCCAGCAGTTCGCCGACTACTACGCCGAGCGCGCCGGCATCCAGATCGACAACCTCGATTACTACTACACCTACGGCCTGTTCCGCCTGGCCGGCATCATGCAGCAGATCTACTACCGCTTCTTCCACGGCCAGACCCAGGACAAGCGCTTCGCCACCTTCATCCATGCCAACAAGCTGCTGGAACAGGTGAGCCTGCAGGTCATCGGCAAGTCCCGCCTGTAACGGCGCCCCAGAACAAGGAGAATTTCCATGTCCAAGACCCAACTGTTCGACCTCGAAGGCAAGATCGCCTTTGTCTCCGGTGCCAGCCGCGGCATCGGCGAGGCCATCGCCAAGCTGCTGGCCCAACAGGGCGCCCACGTGATCGTCTCCAGCCGCAAGATCGATGGCTGCCAGGCCGTGGCCGACGAGATCGTCGCCGCCGGCGGCAAGGCCACCGCGATTGCCTGCCACATCGGTGAAATGGAGCAGATCCAGGCCGTCTTCGCGCAGATCCGCGAGCAGTTCGGTCGCCTGGATATCCTGGTCAACAACGCCGCCACCAACCCGCAGTTCTGCAACGTGCTGGACACCGACCTGTCGGCCTTCCAGAAGACCGTCGACGTGAACATCCGCGGCTACTACTTCATGTCCATCGAAGGCGGCAAGCTGATGAAGGCCAATGGCGGCGGCAGCATCATCAACGTCGCGTCGGTCAACGGCGTCACCCCGGGCGAGTTCCAGGGCATCTACTCGGTGACCAAGGCCGCGGTGATCAGCATGACCAAGGTCTTCGCCAAGGAATGCGCGCAGTTCAACATCCGCTGCAACGCCCTGCTGCCGGGCCTGACCGACACCAAGTTCGCCTCGGCGCTGGTGAGCAACGACGCCATCCGCAACGTTGCCCTGCAGCGCATCCCACTCAAGCGCGTGGCCGACCCGAGCGAAATGGCCGGCGCCGTGCTGTACCTCGCCAGCGACGCCTCCAGCTACACCACCGGCGTGACGCTGAACGTGGACGGTGGCTTCCTCGCCTAAGCGTTATCGCGGAAATGAAAAAGGGAGCCATTCGGCTCCCTTTTTTGCCTTTTGTAGGAGCGAGCTTGCTCGCGAACCGCATCGCACCATGAAACGCCAGCGTGAGACGGGTTCGCGAGCAAGCTCGTTCCTACAGACAGCGGATTACTGCCACTCCTTGAGTGCCTGATTGGCCGCCGCATTCATCGGCTCGGCGGTCAGCCCGCCCGCGCCATAGCGCACGGCGAAAACCGCCTGGTCGGCCATTGGCAGGTAGTTCACCCGCCCGGCTTTCGGCACGAAAGTCAGCAGATCATGCTGGCCATCGCGCAGCCAGCGCCACAGGTCGATCCCCGGCGCGTCGGAAACCAGCGACACCTTGCGCCCGAGGGACTGCTGCTCGACCGCCAGGAAGCGGCCGGACAGGTCCTGCAAGCGATAGCCGGGCGCCATGCCGATCAGCCGTGCCAGGCCTTTCCACTCCAGTACCCGCGCATCCAGCTGCCAGAGATCACCGGCCAGCTCCACGCGACGCTCCGCATCGCCCTGCAGCAGCGTCACCTCAAACCGCTGCTCGGCGACCTTGTGGAAGCTCAGCGTCGCCAGCGGGCGCTCTGCCGGCAGCGGGTCGTAGCTGCGCAGATCCCAGGCCACCAGCGCCACCAGCGCGGCAACAGCCACGAACAGCATCCCCGCCGTGCCCCGCAACCAGCCGAGGAACCAGTGACGGTCGAACAGAATGCGGGCGGCTACCACCAGGGCCAACAGCGCCAGGATGGCAACGACCCAGGCCAGACCGTCGTACTGCATCGAATGATTTCCTTCCTCGTAGAAATGCCGGCATTATGCGCACCGCGTACCTGCGCGGCCAGCCAGACCGTCGCAGCTTTCGGGCCCGTTAACGTTTCCCGCGCACCACTCTTTACGAGAGAGTGGCGCCACGGGCCCCCGATCAAGGCCAACCCCATGCCCTTCGAACTCGTCGTAGACCCGACCACCCTCGTCATTCTCGCCGGCGTTGCCTTCCTGGCCGGCTTCATCGACGCCATCGCCGGCGGCGGTGGCCTGCTGACCATCCCCGCTTTGCTCACTGCCGGCGTCCCGCCACACCTGGCGCTGGGCACCAACAAGCTCAGCTCGACCTTCGGCGCCGCCGTGGCCAGCTACACCTTCTACCGCCGCAAACTGTTCCAGCCGCGCCAGTGGCGCAAAGGGCTGATCGCCACCGCAATCGGCGCAGCGCTCGGCGCCTGGGCCGCGCACCTGATGCCGGCGGAATGGCTGAACCGCATGCTGCCGGTGGTGGTATTCGGTTGCGGCCTGTACCTGCTGTTCGGCAAGACGCCCGAGGCGCCGCTGGACGCCAACCCGCGCATCGCCCAGGGTCGCCAGTGGCCGCAGGGCCTCGGCCTGGGCTTCTACGATGGCGTGGCCGGCCCCGGCACTGGAGCCTTCTGGACCGTCAGCACCCTGCTGATGTACCCGCTCGACCTGGTTCGCGCCAGCGGCGTGGCGCGCAGCATGAACTTCGTCAGCAACGTCGTCGCGCTGGCGGTGTTCATCGCCTCGGGTCAGGTGGTGTGGCTGATGGGCCTGTGCATGGGCAGTTCGCTGATGATCGGCGCCTACTTCGGCGCACGCACGGCGATTGGCGGCGGCGCCAAGTTCATCCGTCCGGTATTCATCCTGGTGGTACTCGCCTTGACCGTGCGCCTGGCCTGGCAGCACTGGTTCACCGCCGCGGCCTGAGGAAGGCCGGAGCGGCGCCTGGACTCAGGCGCCGCCGGGCAGGACGGGATCGGGACGGCCGGCGCGGCGCGCCAGGTAGACCTCGATCAGGTAGCGGGCAATGGAGCGCTCGGCCGGCAGGCGCGGCAGCTCGTCGACATGGAACCAGCGGGCATCCTCGATCTCGTCCGGCTGCATGACGATCTCGCCGCTGACGTACTCGGCGTGGTAGCCGAACATCAGCGAATGCGGGAACGGCCAGGGCTGGCTGCCCATGTAGCGGATATTGCCGATCTCGACGCCCACCTCTTCGCGCACTTCGCGAGCGACGCAGTGCTCCACCGACTCGCCCGGCTCGACGAAGCCGGCCAGGGTGCTGTACATCCCCGGCACGAAGCGCGGCGAACGGGCCAGCAACACCTCATCGCCACGGGTCACCAGCACGATCATGCTCGGCGACAGCAGCGGGTAGCGCTGGATGCCGCAGCTTTCACACTGCATGGCGCGGTCGCGGGGCATACGCTGATTGGGCTGGCCGCAGCTGCCGCAGAAGCGGTTCTGCCGCCACCAGATGCCGATCTGGCTGGCGAAGCCGAGCATGGCGAAGATGTCTTCCTCGGCCTGCATCATGAACTGGCGCAGGCCGATCCAGCTGGCGCCCTCCAGCGGATCGGTACGATCGACTTCCAGCAGGTACACCGGCTCGCCATCGAACTGGCCGACGGCGTGCTCGGACAGCACGGAAAGGTCCTGGCGCTTGAGCCAGTCACGGGGGAACAGCACGCCGTTGCTGTCGGCAAGGAACTGCTGCTGGCAATGGGCGAGCGCCCAGCCACCATTCGTAGCCACCTCGAACATCGAGGATTGCCAACGCCCGGTACGCATCAGGCAGCCACCGTCAGGCCCAGGGCCTTGACGCTCTCGCTGGCGACGTCCAGGACGTCGGGTTGGCCTTCAGGCCGCATCATGGCTCCACCCTCCAGGTAATACTCCAGGCCGGTCAGCGCATCCGCCAGGGTTTCCAGCATCTGCTCGGACGGCATCTGGGTCGTCTCGATCATCTGCCCCTGAATGTAATCGGCACAGGCGCCCACGAGCAATGCCGCGCGCTCCTGACCGAGGAACCACAAGCCACCACGCACCGCCTGCAGACTGATCGGCACGTTGGCCAGGTGCAGCTTGTCGCCATTGGATTCCAGGTACGCGGTGATCGCGCGCTTGGCCAGCGCCAGGCCCGCCTGGGCCTCGTCGATCACCACGATGCGCGCTTCGGCGAGCTGGTGCACGGCGAAGGAGTCGTCCTCGCCCATCGGCGCCGGACGCGCGCTCATGCGCTCGCCCCGCTCCAGGTTGCCGACCATGCTCTCGACGTACAGCAGCGCGTCGGCCAGGGAGTTCAACGCGGCCGGATCGTCCACCGCCCCCTTGGCGACCCAGCCGGCAACGACGCCGTGCTGGTGCTGCAACGAGGTGGAGGCAGAGTTCAGGCCGACCATGCCCAGGGTCTTGGCCAGCTTGCCCAACTGGGTGTGCAGGATGCCCAGCGCATCGGCCTGGGATACACCGCGCTCGATCAGGTCGAGCTGGTCCTTCACCGCCGTGAGCTCCTCGCGGATCGCCACCGACAGCGAGCGCATCACCGACTGGCCGGGGCCGGACAGTCGCTGCGACTCGTCTTCGAGCAGGTGATCGGTGAACGGCAGCGGCGCCAGGCCGAACACCTGGCGCAGCTCGGTGGCGCGCACGCCGCTGGTGTCAGCCAGCGTAGTGAGGTACAGCAGCTCCTTGAGCAGCTGGCGCGGCGCTTCGTATTGCGGATTGGCGATCAGTTGCTTCAGCTCGCGATCCAGGCGCGAGAACACCTGCTTGCGCGTCTTGCGCGGCAGCATCTGCGCATCCACCAGCGACTCCAGCGCGCCAGCGCCGACCCAGCACAGGCGGGTCCGCGCGGCACTGCCCAGCAGCAAGTCGAGCTTGCCCAGCGCGCGCCCCATGAGCTTGAGGCTGGGGTAGAGATTCTGTTCGCGGATCAGCCCCACCAGGCCGACCTGGTACATCTGCCGCAGGCGGCGGACTTCGCGCGCCGGGTCTTCCACCTGCGGCGCGGTGACCGCGCGCAGCGGGCGCGGCAGGTCCAGGCGCGCGCTGAAGAAGAAGCTCTCCGGTAGCGCGGGCTGGCCGGCAGCCTGGCGCACGTCGTTGATCGCCGGCAGCAGCAGCTCGGGGATTTCCTGACGGTGCGCTTCGAGGTTTTCCAGGTAGCGGCGCAGCACATAGAGCGCGTTGCCGAGCGCCGCCAGTTGGCCGTCGCGGTCTTCAGTGACCCCGGTGGGAATGTCGGTGGCCAGGTCCAGCGCTTCCTGCGCCAGCAGCTCGGCGCCGGCCAGCTCGATGAGATTCAGCGTGCCGCGAATCTGGCTCAGGCAATCGACGGAATGTTGCAGCAGGCTGCCGTTCTGACGCTCGGCGATGAAGTGCTCGAGATTCTGCTCGGCCTCCTCCATCGTCGCGAACAGCTCGTCGCGGACCAGACTGAGGGACGTGGCTCCAGTAACCATCGGCCTAGTGCGCCTCCTGCGCGCAAGAAGAGTGGACGGACATCAATCGGCGAACTCGGGGGTCTTCTTGCTCATGTGCGCCATCATGGCGGCCTGCAGGTCAGCGGACTGCAGCATGGCGGCGTTCCAGGTGGCGATGTATTCCAGGCCGTCCTCGACACGGTGGTCGCGGGCGTAGCCGATCATTTCCTTGGTGCCGCGGATAGCGATCGGCGACTTGGCGGCTATCTGTCGGGCAAGCTCCATCACGCCGTCCTGCAGTGCGGAATGGTCGGCATAGACGCTGTTGACCAGGCCAATGCGCTGCGCCTCCTCGGCGTTGACGTTACGCCCGGTGTAGGCCAGCTCACGCATGATGCCATCGCCGATCAGGCGCGGCAGGCGTTGCAGGGTGCCGACGTCGGCCGCCATGCCCATGTCGATTTCCTTGATGGAGAACTGCGCGTCCGCGCTGCAGTAGCGCATGTCGCAAGCGGAGATCAGGTCGATGCCGCCGCCGATGCAGTAGCCCTGGATCGCCGCGAGGACCGGCTTGCTGCACTTGTCCACGGCGCTGAAGGAGCCCTGCAGCTGCAGGATGGTCTTGCGCAGGGCGCGGGCGTTGCGGCCGACGTCCTTGCCCAGGTGGCTGGCGGCCTGGGCCAGCAGGGCGAGGTCTATGCCGGCGGAGAAGTGCTTGCCGGCGCCGCTGAGGACGACGACGCGGACTTCATCCGTTTCATCGGCCCACTGGAAGATATCGATGATTTCCTTCCAGAAATCAGCGTTCATCGCGTTGAGTTTTTCCGGACGGTTGATCTGCACATGGGCGATCTTGTCCGCCAGTTCAACGCGGAAGGCTTTGTATTCGGTCACGGGAGATGTCCTCGGGAATGCCCTGCTTCTCGTCTGGGTGCGGCGCTCTGCCGCTGGAGCCCGGGCCAACAGTTCTTATGGGTGTCGCATACAGATTTTTGGCATCGCGCCACTATAACAAGGCAAGACCAAAAGTCGATGCCGCGGTCTGTGACACAGGCCACGGCATCGGTCGTGAATCCGCTCGCAATTCGCTCACCCACTGCTTGATCTGGCAGGAAGGCGGCCACCGCGGCAATCAGTCGCCAGCGGCCATCGGCAGCCCCTGCGCGCGGTTGCGGTACTGGCGCCAGGTGTACATCGGGATACCCGCCATGAACACCAGGAAGCCCCAGAAGATCGCCTGCTGGCCCGTGCCGTAGAGCGCCCACAGCGAGTAGAGGAAGCCCAGGCACCCAATCGCCAGCACCTGCGGGCGCGAACGCGGCGAGAAGGACTCCGGCTTCACCGCCAGCATCTGGATCAGCGCGGCGGTGCAGAAGGCGTAGGGCACGACACCGGTCATGGTGCCGAGCAGGATGATGACGTTGAACACCTCCACCAGCTCGCCATGGCCATCGACCATCACCAATGCCGTCACCAGCAGCCCGGAGGACAGCAGGCCGTTGGCCGGCGCGCCGTTCTTGTTGAGCTTGCCCAGGGATTCGGGGAACAGCCCGTCACGGGCCGGCGCCACCGGGATCTGGCCCTGCAGCAGCACCCAGCCGTTGAGCGCGCCCAGGCAGGCGATCACCGCGCCGCCAGCCACCAGGTAATAGCCCCAGGTGCCCAGCAGGATGCGCGCGGCATCGGCGAACGGCGAGGTGGACTTGGCCAGCACTTCCGGCGGCATCAGGCCCTGCACGGCAGTGATCGACAGGATGTACACCGCAGCGGCCGCCAGGGTGCCGAACAGCGTGGCGCGGGGAATGGTCTTCTTCGGGTCGCGTACATCGTCTGCCGGCACGGTGGCCGACTCCAATCCGATGAAGGACCAGAGCGTCAGCGCCGCCGTGGTGGCGATCGCCTGGGCGTAGCCCATGTTCGGCAGTTCGCTGGGCGCCGGGATGGTCAGGTAGTCGGGGTTGAAGTGGAACCAGCCCAGAATCCCCACCAGCAGCAGCGGGATCAGCTTGAGCGCGGTCAGGCAGTTCTGCACCACGGCGAAGGCGGTGATGCCGCGCAGGTTGATCAGGGTGCACAACCAGATGGCGCCAATGGCCGTGGCGACCATCAGCAGCGGGTCGGCCAGCGCCGGGATGAACACCCGCAGGTAGCCCACCAGCGTGACGGCAATGGCCGCGTTGCCGATCCAGGCGGCTTTCCAGTAGGTCCAGGCACAGAGGTAGCCGGCGAAGCTGCCGAAGCCGTCACGGGTATAGGCGTATGGACCGCCAGCTCCGGGGTTGAGCCGCGCCAGCCGGGCGAAGGTGAAAGCCAGGATCACCGCCCCGGTGCTCGACACCAGCCAGCCGAACAGGCTGAGCCCACCGAACGCCGCCAGGCTCGACGGCAGCAGGAATACCCCAGACCCGACCATGTTGCCGACCACCAGCGCAGTGCAGCTCCAGAATCCCATGCTGCCCTTTTTCGCTTCCGCCATCTGCGCTCCTTAGAAGCCTGCGACCTGTACTTTTCATTTTGTTGCCCTGCCCCTTGCGAAGACGCAGAGCAGCGATCTGTCCTACAGGGTAGACAGCGCCGGGCAAAGGAGGAAACCGATTTGCGAGGCGACACCGTCCGTTTCGAACGGTTTCGCCCCGCGCGGTCAATGTCGCTGCAGAAAATCCGTCGCTCAGGCCCGGCCGACCTGGCGCCCGCCAAGGCCGTACAGCTGCTCGAACTGCAGCGCAGGCATCGGCTTGGCGAACAGGTAGCCCTGCCCTTCATTGCAGCGTTCGGCACGCAGGCGGTCGCGCTGCGCGGTGGTCTCGATGCCTTCGGCGATGGTTTCCAGGTCGAAACTGCGGGCCATGTCGAGGATCGCGCGGATCACCGAGAGGTCCTGCTGGGTCTCCAGCATGCCGATGACGAAGGTGCGGTCGATCTTGATGCGGCTCAGCGGGTAGGTCTTGAGCAGGCTGAGGGAGGCGTAGCCGGTGCCGAAATCGTCGAAGGCGATGCCGACCCCATAGGAGCGCAGGCTCTGCAGCGTGCTGAGCACGCTGTCGTCGTGGTTGAGCACGATGTTCTCGGTGATTTCCAGTTCCAGCGCCTCCGCCGGCAGGCCGTGCCGTTCCAGCGCCTCCAGCACCTGGGTGACCAGGTTGCCCATGCGGAACTGCGCGCCGAACAGGTTGACGCCCATGCGCAGGTCCGGCGCACCGTTGCGCCGCCAGTAGGCTGCCTGGGCGCAGGCCTCATCGAGTATCCAGGCCCCGACGATGGCCGCCAGCGGCCCGCCTTCCAGCGACGGCAGGAAGGCCGCCGGCGACAGCAGGCCGCGCTGCGGATGCTGCCAGCGGATCAGCGCCTCGGCGCCGCGCAGCGAGCCATCGCGCAGGCTCACTTGCGGCTGGTAGAAGAGCAGGAACTCGCCGTTGGCCACAGCTCGGTGCAGCTCCATGCCATAGAGGTGCCGCGCCGCCGCTTCCATCTTCAGTGCCGGAACGAACACGAAGGCGTGGCTGCGCCCGCTGATCTTCGCCTTGAACAGGGCCAGGTCGGCATCGCCCACCAGCTCCAGCGCTTCCTGGGCGTGCAAGGGAGCCAGCGCCACCCCGCAGCTGGCGGCCACCCGAACCTCATGGGCATCGATGACGATGGGCTCGGCGATGCTGGCGATCACGGCCTGGGCCAGGCGCATGGCATGCTCCGGCGAGAGCAGGTTGGGCTCGAGGATGGCGAATTCGTCCCCGCCGATTCGCGCTACCGTGGCGCCCGACGTAGCCAGCCGGTCCAGTCGTTCGGCCACCTGCCGCAGGATGCCGTCACCCACCGCATGGCCCAGGGAATCGTTGACGTCCTTGAAGCCGTCCAGGTCGATCATCAGCACCGCCGCCGGCCGCGACTGCACCAGCACTTCCTCGGTGCGCCGGTAGAACTGGCCGCGATTGGCCAGCCCGGTGAGCACGTCGACGCTGGCCAACTGGCGCAGCGCTTCTTCCTCCAGGTGACGGGCGGTGAGGTCCTTGAGCACAGCCTCGAACTTGAGCTTGCCCCGCTCCGACCAGCTGAACAGGGTCAGGCCCAGGGACAGTTCCGAGCCATCCTTGCGCAAGCCGGCGATTTCTCCCGGTACGGCCATGCCGTCCAGGGAGGTGGCATCGCTGGCCCCGCTGATCAGACTGCGGAAGGACTGGCGGCTGCGCTCGGGCAACAGCAGCTCAAAAGCCTGCCCGCTGCCCTCGGCGAGGTCATAGCCGAACAGGTTGGCGGCGGCCTCGTTCCAGGCGCCGATCTCACCCCAGCAGTCGAACCACACGACTGGCGTCGGCGAGGTGCCGGCGTACTCTTCGAACAATGGCCGGGTACGTGCCGATGCCACCTCGATGCGCCGGAGCTCCAGGCGGTCGGAGGCCATTCGCGCCAGCTCCTTCAAGCGCTCGCAGTCGTCGCTGGAAAAATCGTCGTGGGGCTGGCTATCGATGATGCACAGTGCACCCAGCGCCTGCCCCTCCACCGATAGCAGCGGCACCCCGGCATAGAAGCGCACGCCATTGGGCGAGGTCACCAGGGGGTTGTCGTGGAAGCGCTCGTCGCGGCTGGCGTCGCCTACCACCATCACGCCGTCCTGGGCGATGGCATGGGCGCAGAAGGATACGTCGCGGCCCATGTCCACTTCGCCGATGCCGGTGGCGGCAGCGAAGAACACATGGTCACTGCCGATCATGTTCACCGCCGCAACCGGCATGCCGAACATGCGTACGGCGATCTGCACCACCGGGTCCAGGCTCGGCAGCAGGTTTTCGTCGTCGAATCCATAGTCGGAGAGCGCGCTCAGCCGCTCGCTCTCGTTCGGCAACGTCACGGGACAGCGCATGGGGGAAACCTCCCTTTTTCCTCAATTTCTCCCTTTACCGATGCGCACAAGGATAGTTCCACTTTTCATACAGTGATGTATGTCACTGCTGTCAGGAGCCGGACGGTCACTTGCAGCACTCCACGGTGTAGCGCTTCTCGCCGTCTACCTCGCGCACCTGCAGGCCATGGACGTCGGAATCGAAGCCGGGGAAGTTGCGCTCGAAACTCTGGGCGAAGGCCAGGTAATCGAGTATGGAGCGGGTGGATTCGGTGAACCGTTCGCCCGGCATGATCAGCGGGATGCCTGGCGGATATGGCACCAGCATCACGGCGGCGATACGCCCTTCCAGCCGATCGATAGGCACCGCCTCGACCTCCCCGCGCACCAGTTGCGCGTAAGCGTCCGCCGGGCGCATGGCGATTTCCGGTAGCACCGTGTACATGCGCTTCATCGCCTTGGCCGTGGCGTGGTCGCGGTAGCAGCGGTGCAGTTCGTCGCACAGGTCGCGCAGGCCCATGCCCGCATAACGCGGGCCGCCGGCCTGGGCGACGCTGGGCAGCGCGTCCGCCAACGGCTGGTTGGCGTCGTAGCTGCGCTTGAACTCCAGCAACTCGGTGACCAGGGTGCTCCACTTGCCCTTGGTCACGCCCATGGAGAACAGCACGAGGAAGGAGTACAACCCGGTCTTCTCCACCACCAGCCCACGCTCCCAGAGGAAGCGGCTGACGACCGCGGCAGGAATCCCGCGCGAGTCCAGGCGTCCACCGGCGGTGAGCCCCGGCGTGGCCAGGGTGACCTTGATCGGGTCGAGCAGCACGTAGTCTTCCACCGCATCGCCGAAGCCGTGCCAGTCGGCGTTGGGCTCCAGCACCCAGTCACGGGTCTTCACCTCGTCGGTGCCCTCCACACCCGGTGGCTGCCAGACGCAGAACCACCAGTCGTCCTCGGCGAGGTTCTGCTGCACGTTGGCCAGGGCACGGCGGAAGCTCAGGGCTTCGTCGAAGGTCTCCTGGATCAGCGAGCGCCCCGCCGGGCCTTCCATCATCGCCGAGGCCACGTCCAGCGAGGCGATGATGCCGTACTGCGGCGAAGTGGAGATGTGCATCATGAAGGCTTCGTTGAAGCGCGCCTGCTCGAAGCGCCGCGCGCCGGCATCCTGCACGTGGATCATCGAGGCCTGGCTGAAGGCCGCGAGCATCTTGTGCGTGGAGTGGGTGGTAAACACCAGCGGGCCGCTGTCGTCGCGGCTGGTGCCCATGCCGTAACGCCCGGCGTAGAACTCGTGGAAGGCCGCGTAGGCGTACCAGGCTTCGTCGAAATGCAGCACCTCGACACTGTCGCCCAACGCTTGCTTGATCATCTGCGCGTTGTAGCAGAGACCGTCATAAGTGGAGTTGGTCACCACCGCCAGCCTTACCTTGGGCTCGCGGCCGCGCGCCAGGGGGCTGGCTTCGATCTTCGCGGCGATGGATTCGCGGCTGAACTCGGACAGCGGGATCGGCCCGATGATGCCCAGCTCGTTGCGCTCCGGCGTCAGGTACAGCGGGATGGCGCCGGTCATGATGATCGAATGGAGGATCGACTTGTGGCAGTTGCGATCCACCAGCACCAGGTCGTCGCGACAGACCATGGAGTGCCAGACGATCTTGTTCGCCGTGGACGTGCCGTTGATCACGAAGAAGGTATGGTCGGCGCCGAAATTGCGCGCCGCGCGGGCTTCCGCCTCGGCCAGCGGGCCGGTGTGATCGAGCAGCGAGCCCAGCTCGGGCACCGAGACGGAGAGGTCCGAACGCAGGGTGTTCTCCCCGAAGAACTGGTGGAACGCCTGCCCTACCGGGCTCTTGCGATAAGCCACGCCGCCGCCATGGCCGGGCGTGTGCCAGGAATAGTTGGACTGCGCGGTGTGCTCCACCAGTGCGCGGAAGAACGGCGGCAGCAGGCCTTCGAGATACTTGCGCGCGGCGCGGCTGACCTGGCGGGCGAGGAAGGGAACGGTATCTTCGAACAGGTAGAGAATGCCGCGCAGTTGGTGCAGGTCGGCCATGGACTCGGCCGGCGCGTTCTCGATGGTCATCTGCTCGCCGAGCGCGAAGATCGGCAGTTGCGGCGCGCGCACCCGCGCCATGCGAATCAGCTCCACCACGTCCTGCAGGAGGCGCTGGTTCTCCCCTGCCCCCTCGGCGGCGACCAGGATGCAGGCGAGGCCGTGGTGGGTCGAGGCGACGATGCGCCCCTCGGCGGAGCTGGCGGTGGAAAGGATGCTGAAGCCGTCCTGCTCCAGCTCCCGCGCGATATCCCTCACCCGGTCGCCGGCCACGGTGTCGGCCTTGATGTCGCGGTGAACGATGAGGATGGGGAATTTCAGATCTTTGTACATTGTGAACCCCTGAATGGACGTACGACTGGCGTCGATCCCTTTCAGAGTATGGACCCACGGAATGTAAGGGAATGCACCCGGCTGAGCGCTGTAATAAAACGTCGCGTGGCTGACAGGACTCCCCGTGCTGAGCGCTTTGTTCTTGCTCTTTGGGACTTCAAGAGAAACTTCCGCACAGGATCAACATCCGAGCAGGGAACGGCGCCGGCCCTGCCGACGGATCGCGGGCATGGCCCGCTCCTGCAGCGGTAATCGCGGCGCAATGAAAAAGGCCGCCCGACGGCGGCCTTTTTCAGACAGCGCGGAGAATCACTCCTTCGGCGCTTCCATCTGCGCCCACAGCGACGGGCCGCCAGCAGACTTCTCGATCACCGCCAGGCGCGCCACATGCGCCTCGATCTCCGCATCGGTGGCGCGGATCACCCGGGTCAACCCACGCTCCGCCGCCAGGCGACGGATCGCCGAAGCAGTGGCGCGGCCGCTGCCATCACCTTCGGCACCGTTGCCAGCCAGCGACAGGCTGGTCTGGCCACCGGTCATCGCCAGGTAGACGTCGGCGAGAATCTCGGCATCGAGCAATGCGCCGTGCAGGTCACGGCCGGAGTTGTCGACGCCATAACGCTTGCACAGGGCATCGAGGTTGTTGCGCTGGCCCGGATGGCGCTCGCGGGCCATCAGCAGGGTGTCGAGGATGCCGCAGTAGTCAGCGACGTCCGCGCGCTCGGTCTGCCCCAGCAGGGCGAACTCGTTGTTGATGAAGCCGACGTCGAACGCCGCGTTGTGGATGATCAGCTGAGCACCCTTGATGAACTCGAAGAAGTCATCCGCCACTTCGCGGAAGCGCGGCATGTCCTTGACGTATTCATTGGTGATGCCGTGGACCGCAATGGCGCCTTCGTCGATCTCGCGATCGGGCTGCAGGTAGACATGGAAGTGCCGGCCGGTCAGGCGGCGACCGTCAAGTTCGACGCAACCGATCTCGATGATCCGGTGGCCGTCGGTGACCGGCATACCGGTCGTTTCAGTATCGAGTACGACGCTGCGCATTCTGTGTGAAACCTTCTTGCGATTGATGCGCCCGGATGGCTCCGGGCGACCTTGATCCTGATAACGGGACGCTTAGCGCGGCAGCTCGCTCACGCCACGGTTGGCCAGCATGTCCGCGCGCTCGTTGCCGGGGTGGCCGGTGTGGCCGCGCACCCAGCGCCATTCGACATTATGCCGGTTCACCTGCTCGTCCAGCGCCTGCCACAGGTCGGCATTCTTCACCGGCTGCTTGGCGGCGGTCTTCCAGCCACGTTTCTTCCAGTTGACCATCCACTCGGTGATGCCCTGCATGACGTACTGCGAGTCAGTGACGATGCGCACCTCGCAATGCCGCTTGAGCGCGGCCAGGGCCATGATCGCGGCCATCAGTTCCATGCGGTTGTTGGTGGTTTCGGCCTCGCCGCCCCACAGCTCGCGCTCGGCGCCCTTGTAGAACAGCACGGCGCCCCAGCCACCCGGGCCGGGGTTGCCCTTGCAGGCGCCGTCGGTGTAGATCTCGACTTTCTCTTCGCTCATTTGGCTCGCTTTCAGGACTCGGAATCGCGGCGGCTGACCTTGGCCACCGGCAGCGGCACCAGTTGGCCGCGCGGCTCGCGACGGGGCTGGCGCAGGGGCCGCAGACCGACCACCAGCTTGCGCGCCACCAATAGATAGAAGCCGGCGCCGGAACCCTGCAGGACGGGTCCCCAGGTCTCCATGCGGGCCAGACGGCCCTGCCATTTCGCCGATGCAAGCGGCGGACGATAACACCCGAAGCGGCGTTTCTCCAGCGCGAAGCCCAGCAGGTTGAGCCAGTCGCAAACCCGGTTCGGCGAGATGCAGCGAGCGCGGCGCAAGGCGTCGCGGGCGAAGTAGTGGCGAATGCCCCAGGCGCTCCAGGGGTTCACCCCGACCACCAGCAAGTGCCCGCCCGGGCGCACACTGCGCGCGGCTTCGCGCAGCAGACGGTGCGGCGACAGGCAGAAATCCAGGCCATGGTGCAGCAGCACCACATCGGCAGCATGTTCGCCCAGCGGCCAGGCGGCCTCGTCGCAGGCGATCTCCACGCCGGGCAACGGTGGCCCGAGGCGCACGCCACGCTGGATATTGCCGACGCTCGCCGGCAGTTGCGCATGCGGCCCGTAATGCACCAGGTAGCCGCCGAAATAGCGCTCCAGCTCGTCGATCAGCAATTGCTGTTCTTCGGCGAGCATCATTCCGCCGATCGGCCCGGACAGCCAGTCGCGGGCCTGGTCGATCAGTTCGAGCCAGTCGGCATCGGCCTGGGCGAAGGGTTCTTCGATCATCACTACCCCCTGTGGGACAGCGCGACACAAAAGTGCGTATCCGCACTACTATGCGCCAATGCCCACCACTTGGCGACTTTCCACCCATGATACAGATAGATGCCCTGCCCGCCTTTTCCGACAACTACCTCTGGCTGTTGCAGGATGTGACCCGCCGCGAATGCGCGGTGGTCGATCCGGGTGACGCCGCGCCGGTCGAGCAATGGCTTCAGGCTCATCCCGGCTGGAAGCTGACCGACATCATCATCACCCACCACCATGCCGACCACGTCGGTGGTGTCGCCCGCCTCAAGGCGGAAACCGGCGCCCGCGTACTGGGTCCGGCCGGGGAAAAAATTCCGGGGCGCTATGTGGCGCTGGAAGACGGCGACCGTATCGAAGTACTCGGCCTCGCGTTCGAAGTCATCCATGTCCCCGGCCACACTCTCGGGCATATCGCCTATTTCCACTCGACAGGCAGCCATGACGACGCAGAGCAGCCCTTGCTGTTCTGCGGCGACACCCTGTTCGCCGCCGGATGCGGCCGCCTGTTCGAGGGCACGCCAGCACAGATGCATGCATCGCTGAGCCGGCTGGCTGCCCTGCCCGGCGACACCGCCGTGTACTGCACCCACGAGTACACCCTGAGCAACCTGCGCTTCGCCTGTGCAGTCGAACCGGAGAATCCCGAGGTCCTGGCGCGCTTCGAGGAAGTCAGCCGCTGGCGCGAACAGGGGAAGATCAGTCTTCCTTCTTCCATTGCCCTAGAACGCGCGACGAATCCTTTCCTTCGCGTGTCGGAAACATCCGTTAAGAAAGTCGCCGACGAGCGGAGCGGCCAGCAAATCCGCACGCCGGAAGAGGTCTTTGCGACCATTCGCCGCTGGAAGGATCAGTTCTGAAGGCTGGCGAAATCTTGACCAGGGCAGGCCCGGTTTCTAGAATCGCCGAAATTTTTGCCCCGGACATAGTCATCAGCCAATGCCGCCCAAGACCAGAAAGACCTCCGATCTAGACGCATTGGCACGAGCCATCCGAGTCTCCATTGTCCTCCTCGCGGCGGGCCTGGCAGGCTGCCAGTCGACCCAGCAGACCGCCAGCAACAACCAGGTCCGCAGCGCCTCCCGCGCAGTCGACGTGCAGTTCAACCCCGCCTGGAACCAGGCCCAGAACGATATCTGGGAACGTATGCGTGGCGGCTTCCAGCTGCAGGATCAGTTCAATACCAACCCGCGCATTGAGCGCCAGCGGCTGTGGTTCATGAGCAACCAGTCGTTCCTGGAGAACGCCAGCGAGCGCGGCGCGCCTTACATGCACTACGTCGTCGAGCGCCTGGAAGAGCGCGACATGCCGCTGGAGCTGGCGCTGCTGCCGATGATCGAGAGCTCGTACAACCCGATGGCCGTGTCGCGCGCCCAGGCCGTTGGCCTGTGGCAATTCATCCCGAGCACCGGCACTCACTTCAACCTGCGCCAGACCAACTTCTATGACGGCCGCCGCGACATCACCGCGTCGACCAACGCCGCGCTGACCTACCTGAACCGCCTGCACGACATGTTCAACGGCGACTGGCTGCTCGCGCTGGCCGCCTACAACGCCGGCGAAGGTACCGTCAGCCGCGCGATCGAGCGCAACGAGCGCCTCGGCCTGCCCACCGACTACTGGAACCTGCCGCTGCCGCAGGAGACCCAGGACTACGTGCCCAAGCTGCTGGCCCTGTCGCAACTGGTGAATGCCCCGACCATCTACGGCATCAACCTCAGCCCGATCGCCAACCAGCCCTACTTCACCTCGATCCGCGTCAAGCCGGGCCTGGATCTCTCCCAGGTGGCCGCTGCGGGGGACCTGGACCAGGACGAACTGCAACAGCTCAACCCCGCCTTCAAGCGCGGCGTGACCCTGGATGGCCCGCATCACCTGCTGGTGCCCCTGGCCAAGGCCGACTCCCTCAAGGCCGGCGTCGCGAACCTGGAGCCGGTGCAGGTCAAGCCCCTGGTGGCGTCGAACAACGGCCATTACCGCGTGCGCAAAGGCGACAGCCTGCACAGCATCGCCCAGCGCTACCGCCTGAGCGTGGCCGAGCTCAAGGCAGCCAACCGCCTGAGCGCCAACCGCCTGCGCAATGGCCAGACCCTGGTCATCCCCGGCCAGCCCGGCCGCCCGACCATCGAGCCGGAGAGCCCGCGCCAACTGGCCCAGGTGGAAAGCTCGAAGACCGTCGCCAGCGCCCGCGTCGCTACTCGCAGCTACACCGTGAAGAATGGCGACACCCTGTGGAACATCGCCAAGAAGAACGGCGTCGAAGTCGCGGACCTCAAGCGCTGGAACGGCCTGGACAGCCATGGCGTCAAGCCCGGGCAGACCCTCAAGCTGCAGAGCGCCGCCGCCACCCAGCTGGCTTCCAGCAGCAAGAGCAAGGCCAAGCAGGACACGGCGACCTACTACAAGGTCAAGCAGGGCGATTCGATGTACCTGATCGCCAAGCGCTTCAATGTCGAGATGCAGCACATCAAGCGCTGGAACCCGCGCAGCGGCCAGGCCCTGAAGCCGGGCCAGACCATCACGCTGTACCTCGACACCGCCAGCCGCTGAGTTTCACCTTGCGCCGGGGCGCACAGCCCCGGCCGCATGTCTTCTGGCAGCCAGGACAAGCTGCTACTGTACGACGCTAACCTCCTTCAGCCAGCCGGGATCGGATCCTACGCCTGATGCGTCGCTTGCCTCTCCTGTTCCTGGGACTCTTCCTGGGCCTCCCCGCCTCCGCCCAGATCACCGAGAGCCACGGCTACGCCCAGTTCGGCGACCTCAAGTACCCGGCCAACTTCGACCATTTCGACTGGGTCGACCCCAGGGCACCCAAGGGCGGCCTGCTGCGGCTGATGGGCCTGGGCACCTTCGACACGCTCAACCCCTATACCTTCAAGGGCAGCCCGCCGGTCAGCACTGCGGACTTCCTGCAGTACGGCGTCAGTGAGCTGAACGAGCCACTGATGGTCGGCACCGGCCTGTATGACCCGTCCGGCGACGAGCCCGCCTCCAGCTACGGTCTGATCGCCCGCAGCGTGGAGTACGCCGAGGACCGCAGCTGGGTGGTGTTCAACCTGCGCCCGGAAGCCCGCTTCCACGACGGCAAGCCGATCACCGCCTACGACGTGGCGTTCTCCTATCGCACGTTGCTGCACCACGGCCACCCGATGTACCGCACCAACCTGCAGGAAGTGCAGCGGGTCGACATTCTTTCCGCTCGAAGCATCCGTTTCGTCTTCAAGCGCCACGACAACCCGCTGCTGATCCTGCGCCTGGGCGAAATGCCGGTGCTGCCGCAGCATTACTGGAAGGGCCGCGACTTCCAGGCCACCACCTTCGAGCCGCCGCTGGGTAGCGGCCCCTACCGCATCACCGAGGTGGTGCCGGGACGCCGCCTGGTGTTCGAACGGGTCAAGGACTGGTGGGGCAAGGACCTGCCGGTCAATCGCGGCAAGTACAACTTCGACCGTGTCGAGGTGGACTTCTACCGTGACGCCGGCATCGCCTTCGAAGCCTTCAAGGCCGGCGAGTTCGATATCTACATCGAACACCAGGCGAAGAACTGGCGCAGCAACTACCGCTTCCCGGCCGTTCGCCGGGGCGAAGTGCTGAAGGTGGAAATCCCCCACCAGATACCCACCCAGACCCAGGCGCTGTTCCTCAACACCCGCCGCGCGACCTTCGCCGACCGCCGCCTGCGCGAGGCGCTGGGGATGATGTTCGACTTCGAATGGACCAACCGCGCACTGTTCAACGATGCGTACGTGCGCGCCAGCAGCTACTACCCCAACAGCACCCTTGCGGCCACCGGCGTCCCCCAGGGTCAGGAATGGCTGCTGCTCTCGCCCTATCGCTCGCAACTGCCCGAAGCGCTGTTCAAGCGCCCCTTCACCGTCCCGGTGACCAAGGGCGCCGGCATCCCGCGGGAAACCCTGCGCCACGCTTTGGGTCTATTGGGCGAAGCCGGCTGGAAGCTCTCCGGCGACCGCTTGCTGGACGCCAGCGGCAAGCAGCTGCGTTTCGAGATCCTGCTGGTCAACCCCAGCCTGGAACGCATTCTCCAGCCGTATCGCGAGAACCTCGCCAGCATCGGCATCGATGCGAGCTTGCGCACCGTGGACCGCGCCCAGTACAAACAACGTCTGGACCAGTTCGACTACGACATGATTCTGATGACCCTGCCCCAGACACTGAGCCCCGGCCTCGAACAATGGCAGTACTTCCACTCCAGCCAGGTGGCGGTCAAGGGCAGCAAGAACTATGCGGGCATCGCCAACCCCGTGGTGGACGCGATGCTGGAAAAACTCCTCGGCGCCACCAACCGCGATGAGCAGGAAGCTGCCGCACGCGCCCTGGACCGGGTGCTGCTGTGGCAGCACTACAGCATTCCCAACTGGTACCTGAACAAGCACCGGCTGGCGTACCGCAACCGCTTCGCCTTCGTCACCACGCCGCCCTATACGCTGGGTCTGCGAGCCTGGTGGCAAAAAGACCAGGAGAAAACCCTATGAAAAGCCCCCGCCGCGCCGCGCTCTGCGCCGGCCTGTTGCTGGGACTGCTGGGCAGTGCGCAGGCCGCGCCGCAGCACGCCATCACCCTGTATGACGAGGCGCCGAAGTACCCGGCGAACTTCAAGCACTTCGACTTCGTCAATGCCGATGCCCCCAAGGGCGGCACGCTGCGCCTCTCCGATTTCGGCGGTTTCGACAGCCTCAACCCCTTCATTGCCAAGGGCAACTCCGCGCCGCAGATCAACCTGATCTACGACACCCTGACCTTCCACTCCCTCGACGAGCCCTTCACCGAATACGGCCTGCTCGCCGAGAAGATCGAGAAGGACCCGGAGCACCGCTTCGTCCGCTACTACCTGCGGCCCGAGGCGCGCTTCCAGGACGGCACGCCGGTCACCGCCGAAGACGTGGTGTTCACCTTCGAGACGCTGATGAAGGACGGCGACCCGATGTACCGCAACTACTACGCGGACGTCGACAAGGTGGTGGCCGAGGACAAGCTGCGCGTGCGCTTCGACTTCAAGCACGGCGACAACCGCGAGCTGCCGCTGATCCTTGGCCAGCTGTCGATCCTGCCCAAGCACTGGTGGGCCAGCCGCGACTTCAACAAGACCAACATGGAGCCGCCGCTGGGCAGCGGCCCGTACCGCATCGCCAAGGTCGAGGCCGGCCGCTCGATCCGCTACGAGCGGGTCAAGGACTGGTGGGGCGACAAGCTGCCGGTGAACCGCGGCTTCAACAACTTCGACGCCGTGGTGGTGGAGTCCTACCGCGACCTGACCGTCGCCCTGGAAGCCTTCAAGGCCGGGCAGTTCGACTTCAACGACGAGCGCATCGCGAAGAACTGGGCGACTGCCTACGACTCGCCCGCCGTGCGCGACGGCCGCATCGTCCGCGAGGAGCCGGTGAACGGTAACCCGTGGGGCATGCAGGCCTACGCCTTCAACATCCGCCGCCCGGTGTTCCAGGACCCGCGCGTGCGCGAGGCGATCACCAACCTGTTCGACTTCGAGTGGACCAACAAGCAGCTGTTCTTCGGCTCCTACCTGCGCGACGGCAGCTACTTCGAGAACTCCGAGATGGCCGCCAAGGAGCTGCCCGATGCGGAGGAGCTGAAAATCCTCGAACCGCTGCGCGACAAGCTGCCGCCAGAGGTCTTCACCCAGGTCTACGTGCCGCCCACCAGCGACGGCAGCGGCATCATCCGCGAGCAGAAGCGCAAGGCCTACCAGCTACTGCTGGAGGCCGGCTACAAGATCGAGAACGACAAGATGGTCGGCCCCGACGGCAAGCAGCTGAGCTTCGAGTTCATGCTCGCCCAGGCCGACTTCGAGCGTGTGCTGCTGCCCTTCAAGCGCAACCTCGCGGAGCTGGGCATCGACATGCAGCTGCGCCGGGTCGACGTCTCGCAGTACATCAACCGCCTGCGTTCGCGGGACTACGACATGATCGTCAGCAGCTGGCCGCAATCCAGCTCGCCGGGCAACGAGCAGCGCGAGTTCTGGCATTCCAGCAGCGCCGACAAGCCGGGCAGCCGCAACTTCATCGGCCTGCGCGATCCGGGCATCGACGCCCTGGTGGAAGGCCTGATCAACGCCGGCTCCCGCGAAAGCCTGGTGCGCCACGCCCGCGCCCTCGACCGCGCGCTGCTCTGGGGCCACTACGTGGTGCCCAACTGGTACCTGGGCAACTGGCGCATCGCCTACTGGAACCGCATCGCCCACCCGGAAAAGCTGCCGCCCTACAGCTATGCGCTGCAAACCTGGTGGCAGGCCCGCGAGAAGGCCGAACCGACCAAGACCGCTGCCAAAGCTGCAGCCGAGGCGCCGGCTGACAGCGCCGTCGCCCAAGGGGCCAACTGATGCTGGCCTACATCCTGCGGCGCCTGCTGCTGATCATCCCCACCCTGTTTGGCATCCTGCTGATCAACTTCATCATCATCCAGGCCGCCCCCGGCGGCCCGGTGGAGCAGATGATCGCCAAGCTGGAGGGCTTCGATGCCGCCAGCGGCGGCGCCACCGGGCGTATCTCCGGCGGCGGCGGCGAAGTCGCCGCGGCGGGTACGCACTATCGCGGCGCCCAGGGCCTGGACCCGGAGCTGGTGAAGGAAATCGAGAAGATGTACGGCTTCGACAAGCCGGCACCCGAACGCTTCTGGATCATGCTCAAGAACTACGTGCACCTGGACTTCGGCCAGAGCTTCTTCCGCGACGCCAAGGTCACCGACCTGATCGTCGAGAAGCTGCCCGTCTCCATCTCCCTGGGGCTGTGGAGCACGCTGATCATGTACCTGGTGTCGATCCCGCTGGGCATCGCCAAGGCGGTGCGCCACGGCAGCCATTTCGACGTCTGGACCAGCTCGGCGATCATCGTCGGCTACGCGATCCCCGCCTTCCTCTTCGCCATCCTGCTGGTGGTGCTGTTCGCCGGCGGAAGCTACTGGGACTGGTTCCCGTTACGAGGACTGACCTCCAACAACTTCGACGAACTGACCTGGGCCGGCAAGGTCCGCGACTATTTCTGGCACCTGGCGCTGCCCATCACCGCGCTGGTGATCGGCAACTTCGCCACCATCACCCTGCTGACCAAGAACAGCTTCCTCGACGAGATCGGCAAGCAGTATGTCGTCACCGCCCGCGCCAAGGGCCTGACCGAACGCCGCGTGCTCTACGGCCACGTGTTCCGCAACGCCATGCTGCTGATCATCGCCGGCCTGCCCTCGGCCCTGCTGGGCATCTTCTTCACCGGCTCGCTGCTGATCGAGGTGATCTTCTCCCTCGACGGCCTGGGCCTGCTCAGCTTCGAGGCGGCGCTGAACCGCGACTACCCGGTGGTGTTCGGCACGCTGTTCATCTTCACCCTGTTCGGCCTGATCATGAAGCTAGTCAGCGACGTCCTCTACACGCTGGTCGATCCGCGCATCGACTTCGAGAACCGGGAGTAATCCGATGCGCCTTTCTCCCATCAATCTGCGCCGCTGGGCGCGCTTCAAGGCCAACAAGCGTGGCTGGTGGTCGCTCTGGCTGTTCCTCACGCTGTTCATCCTCAGCCTGGGCGCCGAACTGATCGCCAACGACAAGCCCCTGGCGATCCACTACGACGGCCAGTGGTACTTCCCGGTGGTCAAGCGCTACCCGGAAACCGCCTTCGGCGGCGAGTTCCCCATGGAGGCGAACTACAAGAGCCCGTACATGCGCGAGCAGATCGCGCAGAAGGGCGGCTGGACCCTCTGGCCGCCGATCGCCTACAGCTACGACACCATCAACTATGACCTGCGCGTGCCGGCGCCTTCCGCGCCCACCGCGGAGAACTGGCTGGGCACCGACGACCAGGCCCGCGACGTGATGGCACGGGTGATCTACGGCTTCCGCGTATCGGTGCTGTTCGCCCTGATCCTCACCGTGCTGAGCTCCATCGTCGGCGTCGTCGTGGGCGCGCTGCAGGGCTTCTATGGCGGCTGGATCGACCTGCTCGGCCAGCGCTTCCTGGAAATCTGGTCGGGCCTGCCGGTGCTCTACCTGCTGATCATCCTCGCCAGCTTCGTGCAGCCGAGTTTCTGGTGGCTGCTGGGAATCATGCTGCTGTTCTCCTGGATGAGCCTGGTGGACGTGGTCCGCGCCGAGTTCCTCCGTGGCCGGAACCTGGAGTACGTGCGCGCGGCGCGCGCCCTGGGCATGCGCAACGGCGCGATCATGTTCCGCCACATCCTGCCCAACGCGATGATCTCCACCCTGACCTTCATGCCCTTCATCCTCACCGGCGCGATCGGCACCCTGACCTCCCTGGACTTCCTCGGCTTCGGCCTGCCCGCCGGCGCGCCGTCGCTGGGCGAGCTGGTCGCCCAGGGCAAGTCCAACCTGCAGGCGCCCTGGCTGGGCATCACCGCCTTCGTGGTGCTGGCCGTGATGCTGAGCCTGCTGGTGTTCATCGGCGAAGCCGCCCGCGATGCCTTCGACCCGAGGAAGTGACATGAGCCAGAACGAGAACCTCATCGAAGTGCGCGACCTGTCCGTCGATTTCCGCTGCGGCGACGAACAGGTGCGCGCGGTCGAACACATCAGCTTCGACATCCGCAAGGGCGAGACCCTGGCGCTGGTAGGCGAAAGCGGCTCCGGCAAGTCGGTCACCGCGCACTCGATCCTGCGCTTGCTGCCCTACCCCACCGCCAGCCACCCTTCCGGCAGCGTCCAGTACGCCGGCAAGGACCTGCTCAAGCTGCCCGAGCGCAAACTTCGGAGTATCCGCGGCAACCGCATCGCCATGGTGTTCCAGGAACCCATGACCTCGCTGAACCCGCTGCACAGCATCGAGAAGCAGATCGGTGAAGTACTGGCGCTGCACAAGGGCATGAACGGCGCCCAGGCCCGCGCGCGCACGCTGGAACTGCTAGAGCTGGTGGGCATCCCCAATCCCGCCAGCCGGCTCAAGGCCTACCCCCACGAACTTTCCGGCGGCCAGCGCCAGCGGGTGATGATCGCCATGGCCCTGGCCTGCGAGCCGGAGCTGCTGATCGCCGACGAACCGACCACGGCGCTGGACGTCACGGTGCAGCTGAAGATCCTCGACCTGCTGCGCGACCTGCAGCAGCGCCTGGGCATGGCCATGCTGCTGATCACCCACGACCTCAACCTGGTGCGGCGCATCGCCCATCGCGTCTGCGTGATGAAACGCGGCTGCATCGTCGAGCAGGCCGATTGCGAAGCCCTCTTCGAGGCCCCCCAGCACCCCTACACGCGTGAATTGCTCGGAGCCGAGCCCAGTGGTACCCCCGCACAGAACGAGCCAGGAGCGCCCTTGCTGGAGGTCGACGACCTGCGCGTGTGGTTCCCGATCAAGAAAGGCGTGTTCCGCAAGACCGTCGATCACGTCAAGGCCGTGGACGGCATCGACTTCAGCCTGCCGCGTGGCCAGACCCTGGGCATCGTCGGCGAGAGCGGCTCGGGCAAGTCGACCCTCGGCCTGGCCATCCTGCGCCTGATCAACAGCCAGGGCGGCATCCGCTTCGAGGGCCAGTCCATCGAAGGCATGAACCAGGCGCAAGTCAGGCCCCTGCGTCGCGAGATGCAGGTAGTCTTCCAGGATCCGTTCGGCAGCCTCAGCCCGCGCATGTCGGTGGGCCAGATCGTTGGCGAAGGCCTGGAAATCCATGGCATGGGCACACCCGAGGAGCGCGAGCAGGCGATCATCGAGGCGCTCAAGGAAGTCGGGCTCGACCCGGATACCCGCCACCGCTATCCCCACGAGTTCTCCGGTGGCCAGCGGCAGCGCATCGCCATCGCCCGCGCGCTGGTGCTCAAGCCGGCGCTGATCCTGCTGGACGAGCCGACCTCGGCGCTGGACCGCACCGTGCAGCGCCAGGTTGTCGAGCTGCTGCGCGGGCTGCAGGCCAAGTACAACCTGACCTACCTGTTCATCAGCCACGACCTGGCGGTGGTGAAAGCCCTCAGCCACCAGTTGATGGTGATCCGCCACGGCAAGGTGGTCGAACAGGGCATGGCCGAGGATGTCTTCGCCGCACCGCAGCATGCGTACACACAGCAACTGCTGGAAGCAGCCTTCATGGTCCCGGCAGCGAGCTGAACCATTACATGATCAAGGAGTGGATATGGGATTTCTCACCGGCAAGCGCGTACTGATCGTCGGTGTCGCCAGCAAGCTGTCCATCGCCTCCGGCATCGCCGCGGCGATGCACCGGGAAGGCGCCGAGCTCGCCTTCACCTACCAGAACGACAAGCTCAAGGGCCGCGTGGAAGAGTTCACTGCTGGCTGGGGTTCCAGCGCGGAGCTGTGCTTCCCCTGTGACGTAGCCAACGACGCGGACATCGCAGCCGTGTTCGCCGAGCTGGGGAAGCAGTGGGATGGCCTGGACTGCATCGTCCACTCGGTGGGCTTCGCACCGGGCGACCAGCTCGACGGTGACTTCACCGAAGTCACCACCCGCGAAGGTTTCCGCATCGCCCACGACATCAGCGCCTACAGCTTCATCGCCCTGGCCAAGGCCGGCCGCGAACTTATGCAGGGTCGCAACGGCAGCCTGCTCACCCTCTCCTACCTGGGCGCCGAGCGCACGATGCCCAACTACAACGTGATGGGCATGGCCAAGGCGAGCCTGGAAGCCGGCGTGCGCTACCTGGCTGGCAGCCTCGGTCCGGAAGGCACCCGCGTCAACGCCATCTCCGCCGGCCCGATCCGTACCCTGGCCGCCTCGGGCATCAAGAGCTTCCGCAAAATGCTCGCCGCCAACGAGCGCCAGACCCCGCTGCGGCGCAATGTGACCATCGAGGAAGTCGGCAACGCCGGTGCCTTCCTCTGTTCGGACCTCGCTAGCGGCATCAGCGGTGAGATCCTCTATGTCGACGGTGGCTTCAACACCACCGCCATGGGCCCGCTGGGCGACGACTGAGCCGTTTCCCAGGCAAAGAAAAAGGCCGCCGATGCGGCCTTTTTCTTGTACCGGATAAAACGAGGGCCGCTTGCGCGGCCCCAGTTCATTACTTCTTGGCGTCGTCGAACTTCTCGATCTTCGCCTGATCCTGCAGGTAGCGGCGGAACGCGGAGAAATCGTCCTGGCCACTGCGCGAGGCGAGGAAGCGCTGGTACATCGCTTTCTCCTGCTCGGTCGGCTTGGCATCCGGCTCGCTCACACCACTGAGCTTGACCAGCACGAAGTCGCCGTTCTGCAGCGCGACACCACCCAGGCTGGGCTTGCCGGCGCCCTCCGGACGAGCCATGCGGAACACGCTCTGCAGCACAACCGGATCGACACCTTCCTGACCACGGGCAGCCGCTTCCACGACCTTCCAGTCCTGGCCTTCCTGGGCCTGGGTCAGAGGGATCTTGCCGTCGCGCAGACCCGCCAGCAGCGCTTCGCCGCGAGCCTTGGCATCGGTGGCAGCGTGCTCGACCTGCAGACGCTTGAGGATATCGGCACTCACCTGTTCCAGGGTTTCCTGCTCAGGCTTGTGGTGCTCCTTCACGCGCAGCACGACCACGGTATCCGGGTCCAGTTCGATGGCGCCGCTGTTGGCGCCCTCTTCCAGCACTTCGGGGCTGAAAGCGGTCTGGATGACCTGGCGGTTGGCGGTCACACCCTCACCACCTTCCTTGCCGAACGGCTTGCTGGTCTGCACCTTCAGGCCCATGTCCTGTGCCGGCTGGCCCAGATCGGAGGCTTCGTAGGCGGAGCTTTCCAGCTGCTTGGTCGCATCGACGAAACGTTGCTCGACCAGTTGGGTCTTGGCTTCGTGCTCCAGCTTGGCCTTCAGGCTGTCGAAGGTCGGAACCTCCGGCGCTTCGACGCCGAGCAGCTTGATCAGGTGCCAGCCGTAGGAGGTCTTCACCGGGGCGGAAACTTCGCCCTTCTTCAGCGCATACAGCGACTCTTCGAAGGCCGGGTCATACACGCCACGACCGGCGAAGCCGAGATCACCACCGTTGGCGGCGGAGCCGGTGTCGTTGGACAGCTCCTTGGCCAGCTTGGCGAAGTCTTCACCCTTGTCCAGGCGTGCCTTGATCTCGTCGATCTTGGCCTTGGCCTGCTGGTCGTTCTGCTTGTCGTTCACCTCGATCAGGATGTGCGCGGCGTCGCGCTGCTCGGCCAGGCCGGCGATTTCCTTCTGATAGAGGGCATCGAGGTCTTCCTTCTTCACCTCGACCTGGTCGAAGAAGGTGGACTTCTTCAGCTCGACGTAGTCGATGGTGACCTGCTCGGGAGTCATGAACTCGGTGCTGTGGGCGTCGTAGTACGCCTTGATCTCGCTGTCCTCGACCTTGCTCTTGGCCGGGTCGGCCTTGAGGGTCAGGGTGGCGAAGTCTCGGGTCTGCTTCTCCAGACGGGCGAAGGCATTCAGCTCGTCATCGGTGACGAAGCCGGTACCGGCGATGCCGGCGCGCAGCTGACCAATGAGCATTTCCTCGCCGAACATGCGGCGGAACTGCATGCGGTCATAGCCCATCTGGCGGATGACCTGGTCGAAGCGCTCGGCACTGAACTTGCCGTCCACCTGGAATTCAGGAGTCGACAGGATCAGTTGATCCAGCGCCTGCTGGGAGAAGGCGAACTTATCGTTCTGGGCGGCCTGCAGGATCAGCTTGCGCTCGATGAGCGACTTCAGCGCGGAGTCCTTGAGCAGCTTGTCGTCGAGCATGGACGAATCGAAGTCCTTGCCCAGACGCTGCATCAGCTGGCGACGCTGCATGTCCGCGGCCTGCTGCAGTTCCGGCAGACCGATGTCTTCACCGTTGACCTGAGCAGCGACGTTCTCGTGGTGGGTTGCGCGAATGATCTGATCGAACCCGGTCAAAGCCATGAGGACAACGATCACGCCCAGGATGGTCTTGGTGATCCAGCCTTGGGAGTTGTCCCTGATGTTTTGCAGCATGCGGCCCCCGACGCGGCCACGTCCCACCGTCAATGGCGGCGCGGCGTGGAAAAAAGCGGATATAAGAAAGGCGCATCCGAGGATGCGCCTTCTCGTAACTGGTGGAGCTTGCGGGCATTGAGCCCGTGACCCCTGATGATTCCAACCGACCTACGCCAGCCGGGTCATCGCTCCGTGACCGGTCCAACCGAGGTTGGAACCGGTCCAGGTCAAGTCCAAAAAGACGCTTAGTTGACAGCGTCCTTGAGGGCTTTACCGGCCTTGAAGCCCGGGATCTTAGCAGCAGCGATCTTGATCGGCTTGCCGGTTTGCGGGTTGCGACCGGTGCGAGCAGCGCGCTCTTTGACAGCGAAGGTGCCGAAGCCTACCAGTACGACGGAGTCACCAGCCTTCAGGGCGCCAGTTACGGACTCGATCACCGCGTCCAGAGCGCGACCGGCAACAGCTTTCGGGATATCAGCAGATGCGGCGATAGCATCGATCAGTTCCGACTTGTTCACTCTAAGTCCCCTTATTTCTGTTGAGTATGTTTCTATGTGTTAGGTGTAAGCAAAAGCAGGTGCTGGTTTGCCATCTGACAAAGCAAGTGCCGCTTTATAACAAGGGCTCAAAAACAGTGTCAAGAAAGCCCCCCAACTAATGCGTGCTGATTCGCTCCTTGGAATCAGACTCGCGCTTCTCATCCTTTGCAACCATCTCGGGAGCCGCATCGGGCAAGGGCTCCGGGGCGTATTGCAGCGCAATTTGCAGGACCTCGTCAATCCATTTAACCGGTTTAATAACGAGATCGGCCTTAATATTATCCGGAATTTCCCTAAGGTCTCGTACGTTTTCCTCGGGAATGATCACAGTCTTGATTCCACCCCGGTGTGCAGCCAGAAGTTTTTCCTTCAGGCCACCAATGGCCAGCACCTGACCCCGCAAGGTGATCTCGCCGGTCATCGCAACGTCCGCACGAACCGGGATCTGAGTGATCGCCGAAACCAGCGCAGTGCACATGCCGATGCCCGCGCTAGGGCCGTCCTTGGGCGTCGCGCCTTCCGGCACGTGGATGTGGATATCGTGCTTCTCGTGGAAGTCCGAGGCGATGCCCAGGCTCTTCGAACGACTACGAACCACGGTCAGCGCGGCGGTGATGGACTCCGCCATGACATCGCCCAGCGAGCCGGTCTTGGTCAGTGCGCCCTTGCCGGGAACCATGGCCGATTCGATGGTCAGCAATTCACCGCCCACCTGGGTCCAGGCGAGGCCGGTCACCTGGCCGATCTGGTCCTGCTGCTCGGCCAGGCCGTAGCGGAACTTGCGCACACCCAGGTAGTTCTCCAGCGAATCCGGAGTCACCACGGCGTCGATACGCTTGGCCTTGCCACCGTCCTTGACCGCCTTGCGGCAGACCTTGGCGATCTGGCGTTCGAGACTGCGCACACCGGCTTCGCGGGTGTAATAGCGGATGATGTCACGGGTAGCCGCTTCCTCGAAGACCACCTCGCCCTTCTTGAGACCATTGGCCGCAGTCTGTTTCGGTACAAGATATTTCGAAGCGATGTTGATCTTCTCGTCCTCGGTGTAACCCGGCAGACGGATGACTTCCATGCGGTCCAGCAACGCTGCCGGAATGTTCATGGAGTTCGCCGTGCAGAGGAACATCACGTCGGAGAGGTCGTAGTCGACTTCGAGGTAGTGGTCGTTGAAGTTGTGGTTCTGCTCCGGATCGAGCACTTCCAGCAGCGCCGACGCGGGGTCACCGCGCATGTCGCTGCCCATCTTGTCGATCTCGTCGAGCAGGAACAGCGGGTTGCGCACGCCCACCTTGGTCATTTTCTGAATCAGACGACCGGGCATGGAACCGATATAGGTGCGACGGTGACCGCGAATCTCGGCCTCGTCACGCACGCCGCCCAGGGCCATGCGCACGAACTTGCGGTTGGTCGCTCGGGCGATGGACTCGGCCAGCGAGGTCTTGCCCACGCCGGGCGGGCCGACCAGGCAGAGCACCGGGCCCTTGAGCTTCTTCACGCGCTTCTGTACGGCGAGATACTCGAGGATTCGCTCCTTGACCTCTTCCAGGCCGTAGTGGTCCGCGTCGAGGATGTCCTCGGCCTTGTCCAGGTCGTGGCGCACCTTGCTCTCGGCCTTCCACGGCACATTCACCAGCCAGTCGATGTAGGAACGTACCACGGTCGCCTCGGCGGACATCGGCGACATCTGCTTGAGCTTGTTCAGCTCGGCAGTGGCCTTGGCCAGGGCTTCCTTGGTCAGGCCGGCGGCGTCGATGCGCTTCTTCAGCTCCTCGACTTCGTTGTGGCCTTCGTCGATGTCACCCAGCTCTTTCTGGATGGCCTTCATCTGCTCGTTGAGGTAGTACTCGCGCTGGCTGCGCTCCATCTGCTTCTTCACGCGGCCGCGAATGCGCTTTTCAACCTGCAGCAGGTCGATCTCGGCATCCAGCATGGCCAGCACGTGCTCGACGCGGGCGGACAGCTCGGTGATCTCGAGGATTTCCTGCTTCTGCTCGATCTTCAGCGCCATGTGGGCGGCCATGGTGTCTACAAGCCGACCCGGCTCGTCGATGCTGTTGAGCGAGGACAGGACTTCGGCCGGGACTTTCTTGCCCAACTGCACGTACTGCTCGAACTGGCTGAGCAGGCTGCGGGTAAAGACTTCGGATTCGCGCTCGCCGACGGAGGCCTCGTCAATGATCGACACTTCCGCGCGGCAGTAGGCTTCTTCGTCGATAAAGCGCTCTACCTGGCCGCGCTGCTCACCCTCGACCAGCACCTTGACGGTGCCATCGGGCAGTTTCAGCAGCTGCAGGACGGTGGCCACGGTGCCCATGCGGTACAGGCCGTCGGCGCCCGGATCGTCGTCGGCCGGATTCTTCTGCGCCAGCAACAGGATCTGCTTGTCGCTGGTCATGGCGGCCTCGAGGGCCTCGATGGATTTCTCTCGTCCCACGAAAAGCGGGATGACCATGTGCGGATACACCACTACGTCACGCAGGGGGAGCAGGGGCAACTCGACGAGTGTTTTCATGATATTCGGCTCTACAGCGGCACTTGGCCAAAACGATGGGATTGGACCCTTCGGCCTAAGATGGGGTTAGGACTGGGAAAAAACAAGCGCGGTAGATGGGAAGAAAAAAGGGGCCCTAGGGCCCCTTCTGGTTTCAGGCGTCAGGTGCAGCCTTGGCCGGCTGCTCGCTGTTCTCGTAGATCAGCAGTGGCTGGGAGGAGCCATCGATGACGCTTTCGTCGATCACCACCTTGCTGACGTCGTTCTGCGAGGGGATCTCGTACATGGTATCGAGCAGGATGCCTTCGAGGATCGAACGCAGGCCACGGGCGCCGGTCTTGCGCTCCAGCGCGCGACGGGCGACGGCCTTGAGCGCGTCCGGGCGGAACTCGAGGTCCACGCCTTCCATTTCGAAGAGCTTGGCGTACTGCTTGGTCAGCGCGTTCTTCGGCTCGGTCAGAATCTGCATCAGCGCAGGCTCGTCCAGCTCGTCAAGGGTCGCGATGATCGGCAGGCGGCCGACGAACTCGGGGATCAGGCCGAACTTGACCAGATCTTCCGGCTCGACCTCACGCAGCGCTTCGCCAACCTTCTTGCCCGCTTCCTGGCTGCGAACCTCGGCGTTGAAGCCGATGCCGCCCTTGGTGGAACGGTTCTGGATGACCTTTTCCAGGCCAGCGAACGCGCCACCGCAGATGAACAGGATGTTGCGGGTGTCGACCTGCAGGAATTCCTGCTGCGGGTGCTTGCGGCCGCCCTGGGGCGGTACGGAAGCCACGGTGCCTTCGATCAGCTTCAGCAGGGCCTGCTGAACGCCTTCGCCGGACACGTCGCGGGTGATCGACGGGTTGTCGGATTTGCGCGAGATCTTGTCGATTTCGTCGATGTAGACGATGCCCATCTGGGCCTTCTCGACATCGTAGTCACACTTCTGCAGCAGCTTCTGGATGATGTTCTCGACGTCCTCGCCCACGTAGCCAGCCTCGGTGAGGGTAGTGGCATCGGCGATGGTGAAGGGAACATTGAGCAGACGCGCCAGGGTCTCGGCGAGCAAGGTCTTGCCCGAACCGGTCGGCCCGATCAGCAGGATGTTGCTCTTGCCCAGTTCGACGTCGTCCTTGCGCTCACGCTGGTTCAGGCGTTTGTAGTGGTTGTACACCGCTACTGCCAGGGTTTTCTTGGCACGTTCCTGGCCGATCACGTACTGATCGAGGATGGTGCGGATCTCTTTCGGCGCCGGAAGCTTGTGCGCACTGCTCTCCGCCTGTGCTTCCTGCACCTCCTCACGGATGATGTCATTGCACAGGTCGACGCACTCGTCGCAGATAAAGACCGAGGGGCCGGCAATCAACTTGCGCACTTCGTGCTGGCTCTTGCCGCAGAAGGAGCAATACAGCAGCTTGCCGTTGTCCTCGCCGTTGCGGGTGTCAGTCATTCGATCGTTCCAATCGGGGATATACGTGAAGGACAAGATGAAGGCATTCGCAGGCATTTTCAAGCCCGCGAGCGGCCGGATTACCGGCCGCGGTACAGCGGAGAGACTCAGCTAGCGGTGGGACGCTGAGTGAAGACCTGATCGATCAGACCGTATTTGACAGCATCGTCACCACTCATGAAGCGGTCACGGTCGGTATCGCGGGCGATGACATCCAGCGGCTGGCCGGTGTGGTGCGCCAGCACCTGGTTCAGGCGCTCCTTGATGAAGAGGATTTCCTTGGCGTGGATCTCGATGTCCGAGGCCTGGCCCTGGAAGCCGCCCAGCGGCTGGTGGATCATCATGCGCGAGTGCGGCAGGCAATAACGCTTGCCAGCGGCGCCGCCAGCCAGCAGCAGGGCACCCATGCTGCACGCCTGGCCCACGCAGATGGTGGACACGTCGGGCTTGATGAACTGCATGGTGTCGTAGATCGACATGCCAGCGGTCACGGAGCCACCCGGCGAGTTGATGTAGAGGTGGATGTCCTTGTCCGGGTTCTCGGCTTCGAGGAACAGCAACTGGGCCACCACGAGGTTGGCCATGTAGTCCTCGACCTGGCCGACCAGGAAGATGATCCGCTCCTTCAGCAGGCGCGAATAGATGTCGTAGGAACGCTCACCGCGGGCGGACTGCTCCACCACCATCGGCACCAGACCGCCAGCGGCCTGAATGTTCGGAACTTGCGGCATATAAGGATTATGCATGTCCGACGATCACTCCCTAATAAAAAGTCATGTCTCTATAGACGCACAAGCCAGCCCGAAGGCTGGCTTGTGACAATCGAACGAAGCTGGATCAGGCCGCTTGCGGAGCTTCTGCAGGCTTGACCGCGTCTTCGTAGGATACCTGCTTGTCGGTCACATTGGCCTTCTGCAGGACAGTATCTACAACTTGTTCTTCCAGTACAACCGAACGAACTTCGTTCAGTTGCTGGTCGTTCTTGTAGTACCAGGAAACAACTTGTTCCGGCTCCTGGTAAGCGGAAGCCATCTCTTCGATCATTTCGCGAACGCGGGCTTCGTCGGCCTTCAGCTCGTGCTGCTTGACCAGCTCAGCGACGATCAGACCCAGCACGACGCGGCGCTTGGCCTGCTCTTCGAACAGTTCAGCCGGCAGTTGGTCGGGCTTGATGTTGCCACCGAACTGCTGGACAGCCTGGACGCGCAGACGATTGACTTCGTTGCCGATCAGGGCTTTCGGAACTTCGATCGGGTTGGCCTCGACCAGACCTTCCATCACCTGGTTCTTCACCTTGGACTTGATGGCCTGACGCAGCTCACGCTCCATGTTCTTGCGAACTTCGGTGCGGAAGCCTTCCAGAGTGCTTTCCTTGACGCCGAACAGAGCGAAGAACTCTTCGTTCAGTTCCGGCAGCTTCGGCTCGGCGACGCTGTTGACGGTAGCGGTGAACTCGGCGGCCTTGCCGGCCAGGTCCAGGTTCTGGTAGTCCTCAGGGAAGGTCACGTTCAGAACGCGCTCTTCACCGGCCTTGGCGCCGACCAGGCCTTCTTCGAAGCCCGGGATCATGCGGCCGGAGCCCAGCACCAGCAGGGTGCCCTTGGCGGAACCGCCAGCGAAGGCTTCGCCGTCGATCTTGCCAACGAAGTCGATGTTCACCTGGTCGTCGTTCTGAGCGGCGCGATCAACAGCTTCGAAGCGGGTGTTCTGCTTGCGCAGGATTTCCAGCATGTTGTCGAGATCGGCGTCAGCCACGTCGGCCTGCAGGCGCTCGACCTTGATGCCGTCGAAACCGGCAACCTGGAACTCGGGGAAGACTTCGAAAGTCGCGATGTACTCGAGGCCCTTCTCTTTCTCGAACACTTTCGGCTCGACGGAGGGAGCGCCCGCCGGGTTCAGCTTCTGCTCGACCACGGCTTCGTAGAAGGTTTCCTGGATCAGGTCACCGAGGGCTTCCTGACGAGCGGCGGCTTCATAGCGCTGACGGATCACGCTCATCGGCACCTTGCCGGGACGGAAGCCAGGAACCTTGGCGCGACGAGCGGTCTGCTGCAGACGCTTGTTGACTTCGGTCTCGATACGCTCGGCCGGCACGCCAACGGTCATGCGGCGCTCAAGAGCGGAGGTGCTTTCAACGGAAACTTGCATGGATATTCCTCGTGGCACAGACGTAAGCCGGTCCTTCCGGCTCCCAGAATCAAGGGCAAGCATTCTAGTAGCAAGAAATGCAGAAGTCACCCTGAGTGGAAGCTGCGGAAATTCACGGATGCGAGAGCTTATGGAAAGAAGATGGTGCGGACGGAGAGACCCAAACCAAACCTACCCAAGCCCCACAAACCGGACACCTCCACATTCAAGGACCGGCACAATGTACTAATTCATGTACTAAATAGTTGCGCCTGGCAAAAGGACACTCATAGTTAGACACGTATTGGGGTCGGCGATGGTACAGCGTCAAAGCCCCGCCGTCACCGGCCCGGAGCTTTGGATTTAAGGTGGGCTGGGCTTCCGCTGTTTGAAAGCCCAGCAGCAGATGCTGGGCTGAGGGTCATCCCCTTCAAATATCGCGAGCAGGTACCGGAGCCACAATCAATCCGGTATCGCTGGCATCCCCTTTTCTGAGGTTGACCTCAAGGGCCTCTTCCTGGGTTTCCAGCAGATGCGGCTGCGCCAAAGGCCTCAGCCCTTCGATCACATCGAGGATTGGAAACTCCCTCCTCTCCTCAAGGAAGCGGCACACCTGGCGATCTGGAGGCCGAGGCAGTGCTACCTCCCTTGGAACCTGCGCATCAGCGTGAATGAACTGTTGAACGATCTGCCAACCTTGGTAGAAAACCTCCATGAACGACGCGTCATAAGGGACCGGAGCAACGATCAAGTTTTTCTGATCATCTATTCGAATCGCATCATTACGGCCTTGTTGGGAGGGAACAATTGCCAGCCTCAGCCCCCTTGCCCCTTCGAGCTGACGAGGATTGATCTTAACCGTGGTCCCCACCCACTGGTCGGGACCGGTGCGGCCTACAAACAGATCCGCTTTCCACAGCCCGTTGATGGATGCCGGTAACGCCTCTCGATCTGCCCGTTTTCGGAAAGCAGACGCCACAGAGTCAATGTGCTTTTTCAGCTTTACTGGCCGCCCCTTGCTACCTGAGAGCAGCGACGATTCATCAGTCAGCATGTCGCGTGCTGTTTGAATCAGCTGTACGGCACCAGTTTTTTCTGCGCCGAAGAGAATTGAGTCAGGGTCACCCCCTCGGATACGACAATGCTGGCTCAATGCCGAGTCAATACGGTCAAGGATCAGCTGATTCCCATTGGAGATCGCATCGTGGATGGCATATTCGAAGCAGATCCCACAATCACCATCTCCTGGCCGATACAACCTTGGAAGCTGCCTGAGCCTGATGTTGGGTAGACCACCCGCATCCTGAATTGCCTCCTGCTTGATCGCAAAGAGCACTCCCTGGAGGATTGGGATCACCACTGCAATGAGTGCTTGGACTTCGTCTGCAACGGGATTTCTTTGAATTTCTTTCCTTAAATCCATGACATCTCCTTAGAACATCCCGCATATATAGCGATACGCCACCACCAACGCAATCGCGACGTCATGTCGAATTTCGCTGAGCCCTCTCACCGCCCAGCACAAGCTCAAGTCACCCGCCATAGCTCACTCAACCTGGTGGTGAAGCTCTGGCTCATCAGCTCGCGGCGCATCCCCCAGTCTGGCTCCGCAGGCACCCCACCCGGCCGGACTGTCCCCCTCCCCCAGCGAGCGTTGATCGCATCCATCACCGCCATGGTCTTGGTCGCTCGCTCAGGCTGCGCCGGCGCGAACAGGTCACCGGTGAACTCGCCTGGCTGCCGCAGATCGAGCAGCAACACCTCGGCCTTGCTGAAGGCGAACCCTTTTCGGAACACCAGCTCCAGGCCGTCGACGGCGGCTTTGGTGATCAGCCTGGTGTCATCGGTGGGGTATGGCAGCTCAACGCCGCCCCCCTTTGCGAACTTGGGCTCATCCGGGTTGAACATCCCCGTCCTGATGCTGACCTGCACACGCTTACAGTAGGAGCCCTGCGCCCGCAACTTCTCGCAAGCCCGGGCCGCATAGGTAGCCACCGCTTCGCGGATCGGCGACAACTCATACAGCCTCTTGCCGAACATCCGGCTACAGCAGATCTCCTGCTTTGGCGGCGCGGCCTCCTCCAGCTCCAGGCAGGCCACGCCGCACAGCTCGCGGGCAGTCTTCTCAATCACTACGTTGAACTGCTTGCGTAACGTCCAGGCGTCGGCCTGGGAGAGGTCCCAGGCTGTCTTGATGCCTTGGGCGTTGAGGTGCGAGGTCATCTTGCGGCCAACGCCCCAGACGTCGCTGACGTCGCAGGCCTTAAGCAGCCGGTCACGGCGAGCCGAGTCTCGGACATCAAGGACACCGCCAGTCTGTGCCTGCCACTTTTTCGCTCCGTAATTGGCCAACTTTGCCAGAGTCTTCGAGGTGCCGATGCCGACGCCGACGGGAATCCCGGTGCACCGCAATACCCGGGCGCGCATCTCGCGGCCGACGCGCACCAGGTCACCCGGCACCCCGGTCAGGTCAGCGAAGCATTCGTCGATGCTGTACACCTCAACGGCGGGAGCCATCTCCTCGAGGATCGTCATGACCCGGGCGCTCATATCGCCGTACAAGGCGTAGTTGCTGGAGAACGCCAGGATGCCCAGCCGCTCCAGCTTGTGGCGAATCTTGAAGTACGGCTCCCCCATGGCGACGTGGGGCTTTGCGTCGGCGCTCCGGGCGATCACGCAGCCGTCGTTGTTGGACAGGACCACGATAGGCGTGCGCAGCAGGTCCGGCCGGAACACCCTCTCGCAGCTGGCATAGAACGAATTGCAATCGATCAGGGCAATGGAACGGTCAGCCACGGTCGTGGCACCGGATGCTGTATCGCACCACGCCCCACACCAGCAGCTCGTCGCCTTCGAGGATGTACCGCGGCGGGTAGTTCGGATTCTCCGCGCGCAGCACCACCTGGTCGCCGTCCTTCGCCAGGCGCTTTACCGTTGGCTCACCGTTGACCGCCGCGATGATGATGTCCCCTGGCACAGCTTCGCTGGAACGATCCACCACCAGCAGGTCTCCATCATGTATGCCCGCGCGGATCATGCTGTCGCCGCCCGAGCGCACCAGATAGGTATGGGGCGCGCGAATCTGCAGGATTTCGTCCAGGGATATTTCACGCTCCAGGTGATCCTGGGCAGGCGACGGAAAGCCCGCCGGCACGCGAAAGGCAAACAGGGGAAGCGGGCGACTGCCCGCCAGCAGGCGCGCAACAACGTCAGGAAGCATGGGAAACGTCCAATTTACTGTATATAAATACAGTAATAGACAAGCCCAGTTTCCTACAATGGGAATGCAGACGGACGGAGGGTACGAAATGTGCGGAAGAGTCGCGCAGTACGACAGCTGGGCAGACCTCGTAGCGATCATGCGGCTGCCCGGGCCGGCGATGCTGAAGGAGCCCATTGAGCCCCGTTACAACGTGGCGCCGACCACCCATACGTTGCTGATGGTCAACGATGAAGGCGCGCTGATCGGCGAACGCGTTAGGTGGGGATGGAGGCCGCACTGGGCCAAGGACAAGTCGGCGCCGATCAACGCCAGAGTGGAGAAGGTTGCGCGCGGACCGTTCTTCCGCGCGATATGGCCGCACCGCGCCGTATGCCCGGTGAGCGGCTGGTACGAATGGGTCGACGAGGGTGGCCCGAAGAAACAACCCTACTTCATCCGTCGACGCGACGGAGCCGCCTGCCTGACCGCCGCCATCGGCCAGTATCCGGCCGGCGACCGAGAACCAGGTGAGCACGATGGCTTCGTGATCATCACCGCCGACGCCCAAGGCGGCATGGTCGACGTCCATGATCGGCGTCCTGTGGTGCTGCCACCGGACCTGGCCGCCGAATGGTTGGATTCAGCGACGACCAAGGAGCGCGCCGAACAGATCGTCCTCCAGCAGGGCGAACCGCCCGAGGCCTTCGAATGGTTCCAGGTCAGTACCGCAGTGGGCAACGTCAGGAACCAAGGCGCGCAGCTGATCGAACCGATCTAGAGGTAGTGCGCCGTGCCCTTCCCGATGGATTTCCACTCTTCCTGCGGAGAGTTCGGCGACAGCATGGCGAAGAGTTCCACCTCCTGCCCTTCCTTCGGCTCGGCCGGCAAAAGCGCTGCATGACGGCCAGCCTGGAGCCCGGGAAACATTTCGGAGTTGGCCGCGACGTGAAACTCCCAGATGCCGTACTGCCCTGCCTTGGTGACCAGACGCTCCAGACTCAAGCGGGTACCACCATTGGATCGAATTCTGAGCATGCCGACCTCCTGTGATCGCGGCCGGCATTGTAGCCTCAGAACAGTCCGCCGAACGCGCCGGGCTCCCAGTTCATGATCACCAGTTCGCCGGTCACCTCGGCCATAGCCTGCCTCTGGTTCGTGTTGCTGTAGCGGATGTCCAGGCGCTCCATGTGAAAGCCTTCGAAGGCCCTTCGGATATCCGGGTGGTCGTTGATGCTGACCATCACTTTGCCCTTGCAGCGCCGCATGAAGTCAGCCATCCGCTCGTACTCAGTGAAGGGGAAATCAACGCCATAGCCTTCCGTCTGCCAGTACGGCGGGTCCATGTAGTGGAAGGTGTGGACGCGGTCGTAGCGCTCCACGCATTCCAGCCAGGGCAGATTCTCCACGTAGGTTCCGGCCAGGCGCTGCCATGCCGCGGACAGGTTCTCCTCGATGCGCAGCAGATTGACCGCCGGGGCGGTGGTCGCGGTACCGAAGTTCTGGCCCGACACCTTGCCGCCGAAGGCGTGGTGCTGCAGGTAGAAGAAGCGCGCAGCGCGCTGGATATCAGTGAGGGTTTCGGGGCGGGTGAGCTTCTGCCACTCGAACACCTGGCGGCTGGATATCGCCCACTTGAACTGGCGAACGAACTCTTCCAGGTGATTCTTAACGACGCGGTAAAGGCAGACGATGTCGCCGTTGAGGTCGTTGAGCACCTCGGTCGGCGCCGGCACTGGCCGGAGGAAGAAGAGCGCGGCGCCGCCGGCAAAGGCCTCGACGTAGCATTCATGGGGCGGGAACAGCGGGATAAGGCGGTCGGCCAGGCGGCGCTTGCCGCCCATCCAGGGGAAGATCGGGTTGGTCATTTTGCAAGCCTTTACTGTGTGGATAAACAGGTGTTAGGCTCGCCCCGCTTCGTGCACGGGGCAGGAGCCTGGGCTGGGCTTGCAGGGATGTTCTGCAGGTTCGGCGTCCGGTGAGGTGTTGCAGCACCCCACCGGTCGCTCCTTTCATTTCGCGCGCTGGGCATCCTGGGTCTGGATGCAGTCCAGCACCTGGTTGGCACAGCTGAGCAGCGCGGCCTCTGTCACATCGAGCGACTCACGCCACTGGTCATTGGCCAGCACCGCCGGACGTGCCGGAAGCGGGCACGCCACCAACGGGCAGGACTGGCGGGCTACGGTAGGCGCCGGGGTCGGTGGTTGCGGGGCGTTCGTACAACCGGCCAAGGCCAGCAGGCACAGGCCCACGCAGGTACTCAGCAACAGCTTGGTCATTTCGGCGTAGCTCCTCGAAGGCCGCACTCTGCGCCCTGGCATTGGTGGACACGGCCTGCTCCAGCAGACGCATCCGCTTGTGGATTTCATCGACTGCCCCGATCTGGCGCTGCTGCTCAGCCAGCACGCCTGCCTGCAGCTCAATCATTTTCTGCGCCTCACCGGCTGCCGCTTCCGCAGCAGCGGCACGCTGCGCCTGCAGGTCGATGCGTGGAGTAAGCCCCCACCACACCAGTCCCGCACCAAGGGCGACCAGCAGCAGGCCACCCAGGATCTGCAACCCCACTTTCGAAAGCAGGCTGGACATGGCTCGCTCCTACGGGACGTCGCGGAAGAAGATGTGACGCCCGATCTTCACCGTCCGCTTGGCGAGCCGCGCCCAGGCCGGCGGCTTCGGCATGCTCGTCGCGTAGTAATGGGTGGCGCCGCCAGTGGGATCGGATTGTTTGCCATCGAGCACCGCAACCGCGGCTTCACGCGCCTGGAGGAACTGTCCGGGCGGGATGTCCTTCTGCCCGCTCAGGTACGGGTAGTTCGGGTCGTTCTTGTTCCAGCAACTGAACTGCGAGGACTTGAGGCAAACACTCTGAATGTCGCGCCCCCACCAGCTCGGTTTGGCTGCCCTGTTCTTGATGGTGTGTCCCACAGCCACCATGCCGGCGAACCCTTCGCCACGCGCCTCGCCCCACAAAGTGCGGGCGAGCACATCCACATCGCGCTCTCTACTCACTGCGACCTCCAGAAACGAAAAAGCCCGCGTATCGGCGGGCTGGGTTGGGTTTTGGTTTGGTAATCTTGAGCCCGCCAACTGGAGGGCTCGCGATGAAGGAACAACGCATGCTGACGGGGCTTCGCGCCCACGTTGAGGAACTACTGAGCGAGGGCTGGCGGATCAGCTCGCGCGAACCGCTGGCCCTCCGTCGCGGGAAGGAACGCCTTCACTATCGGCTCGGCATGCTGATCAGCGCGTAGGAACTGTCACATCGGACGCGCCGCATGCCATGCACCCTTCCCCATTCGCCGCTGAACCTTCGCGCGGTGCGCATTGGGTGCGAGCGGGCGTGCCGCCCTATGGCGTTGCGAATTGCAGAACCAGCACGCTGCAGCGATGTTGCCGGGGGCGTCCGTACCACCATCGCACTTGGCGTGCAGATGCTCGGCAGTGCAGCGAAATACGCGCGCCTGCTTTAGCGTGAGGTGGTGCTCTTGTGCGAACTGTTCGGGAGAGGACTGCCACATTGGGCAACCGCAGTAGGTGCAGCGGCCGGACTGGCGTTGGAAGGCTTTGGTGCGGATTTTCTGGAGGGTCTTGCTCACGTTCGTGTCCTTGAGGCCGGCGACGGCCTCCTAATTAAAGGAAGTCCGTCAGCCGTCTAGAGACGAACCGAACGGTGGCCGGGCTAACTGCCATAGGCCGCAAGGTGGAGGCAAAACCCCATCACCAGGGATCATCCCGTGCGGGATGAGCGCTTAGAATCTAATCCAGAACTCGCCCCTCTGACAATCCCACCTATGCATCGTGGTCTCCAGGTCAGAAGGTCTGCAGGCCGACGTAGTTCTTCACGCGGAAGATCGGACAGTCGTAGTGCTCGATCTCGATGAGGTAGCTTCCCGTCGGCGATGCGGGGATGGTCAAGCTGTACACGCCATCGTCGAGGCTCCCGGTCGAGCCGCTCGGCAGATCGAAATAGATGTCATTGGCCCACATCGGAACCAGAAACTGCTGGTCTGCCGATCCGCCCGGCCAGACCTCGATCACCTGGCGGGGGAGCGGATAGCGGCGGAAAGAGCCGCCGGTACCGCCGAACCCCATGACATTCAGCGTCAGCGGGACGGCATCCGGCGGAACCCAGTACCAGAATCCGCGGCGCCGATTGACCTCCAGGGTATTCGCCCGATCTTCCATGATGATCACCTCCCGGCATTCCTCGAGGTTGCCCAAGGCTTGCGCGGTGAGGTTGCAGCGGCAGCGGGTGCCGGCGGGCCAAGTAGCGGCGGCAGTCCCCTCTTGCTCGCGCTGGAGGGGCGTGAACACCGTCGATCCAGGCCGGTAGGAAACGATCTCGCAGGGGCTGCCGGTTTCATCGGAGAGGGTAAGGACTATCCAGTCAGCAGGGTCCGACATGGCAGCCGTCAGCTGGTCGAGTGCCGTCTGCTCCAAAGGCAGCGCCTCGCCCTCCTCCTCATCCAGTGCCGCCACCAGCGGGAAATCGAAGTTGTTGATCCAGACCTGCATCGGTCGCTCCTCTGTACCCCTGCTCGGGGTGGTAATGGGGTGCCGTAGATCGCCGTCAGATCCAGCAGAACGGAGCGGTAATCTCCGAGCGCGGGCGGGCGATCTCTTTCGTGACGGGGTGGTAGCTGGCGTTGACGGCGAAGTTGTCCGTCGACGGGATATCCGAAGGCACCACGTCGGCTCCGGTGGCGATGATCTTGGCGGTGCGGAACAGGGCCACGCCGCTTGAGTCCTCGCCCCAGCTCATGGCCGTCAGCTGGTTCGACGGCCTGGCGATGGTCCAGTTGGCGTTACGGAGGTAGCTGTCCTCGCCCCAGACCAAGCTGATGCTGACCGGCCTCAGGCTGTTCCCCAGCAGGCTGGCGAGGTTCGGCCATACCGGCGAGTCCTCGCCGATGCCGTACCGGTAGTCGTGGCCTGGGTAGCTGCCGGCCAAGGACGTCGCGCCGACGTTCATGGTCCAGGACTGCTGGACTTCCTCCTCGCCTTGCTCAAGATCGAAACAGGGGTATCGCCCCTGATCGAACCAGGTTCCGCCGATGCCATCGAGCGCCTGTGAATAAGTGCGAGTGAACTGGTGGGCGATCTTCAGCTCGGCGCTCAACACCTCGACGCCGGCGCGGTAGATGCTCATCGACACTGCGCGGTAACCGGTGCCCTCGGCCTTCGGCGTCACGACCATGTCACCAGTCCCGGCGCCGAGGAATTCGCCCGTGTCCATTCGCAAGCACGTCAGCGTCCCGCTCGTCGTGATTGAAGGCGGCCCGTGGTCCTCGCTCAGGGTGTATCGGTGGGTACAGCTGAACTCCACCAGGGCGTCCGCCTCATCGAACAGCAGCGCTATCAGCCGGTTCTGGCGCTCGGCCGTTGCCGTGCCTGAGCACTGGAACAGGGAATAGCGGGTGTTGATCGGCATGTTGTCGGCGGTCTTCACCATGTCGCCGGCGCGGAAGGTCACGTAGGCATAGCCAGGGTGAAGCGGGTCAGGCTCCTCGCTGACCTTCACGAACTCCACCGCCCATTGTGCCCAGGTACCGGAGATCGACGGCTTGATGGTGTATCCGCACACCGTCGAGCGCGTGCGCAGGACGCCGAGCGAGGCAGTGAAACTCGGCCCTGCCCCGGACAGCTCCAACATCAGGAAACCGGACGGCATGAAGTTCTGCGGGCTGATGTTCGTGTTTCCGGTGTTGACCCAGCTGTGCAGCTCGATCACCACCTTTCGGCCGTTGCTGCTGATGCTGCCAACCCGCATCACCACTTCCGGGTCGCCCGGCATGACGGTCTCGCCGGTTGAAGCCTGGCCCAGGTCGGTCAGCGTGGTGCTGATGGTGACCGGTGCCCATGCGTCCGTGCCCAGGTAGCCAAACGGCACAATGGAAAGCGTCAGGGTCAGTGGGCTGTTCTTGTTGATCCGCCCGTTGACCACGCTCGGCGAGGTGCGCACCAGCCACCGGCCGCCGGCTTCGTCGATAACCACCCAGCCGTTCAGCGGCTTGCCGAAGAGCTGCAGCGTGGAGCCCGACAGCAAGGCGTAGTTCTGCCACACGCGCCCCACCGCTGCCTCCGCCTCCCACTCTTCCAGCGTCATGTCCAGGTCAGGGATGCCGGGGACCTTGAGCAAGTGCGTGTCGTAGTCGGCCGGCGCGTAGAACGGGAGGTCCCAAATGCCGTAAGGCGACCAGACCTTGGGGGCGAACTCCCCGCCGAAGGCCAGGCCGTGCCAGGTGTGGCCGATCCTCGCCACCTCATCGAGGAGGAACCGATTCGCGTCACTCATGGCCCGGCACCCTCGGTCGGCTCAGCGTAGATCTGCACCACCTCGGCGCCGTTGGCGTCGACCGACTTCACCTGCTTAATGGGCTTGAGCTTCAGCGTCAGCAGGCCGTCAGAACTGGTGACGGTGTACTCGTCGTAATAAGTGCGGGCGTTGTAGCTGACCTCGGTCAGCGGGCTGGCGATGCCGCCGCCGGTCCCAGTATTCGCCGGCGGCGTGTAGCTCGACCGCCCGGTCTGCGCGGGCTTCGCACCCTTCCGCTCCAGCTCGTTCAGCTTCCCAATTTCGCGGCGCTGGCTTTCCAGTGACTGCAGGTCGCTGACCAACTGCTGGGACTTGCGCGCCGACGTGATACCGCCGCCGATCGCGCGCCGCTCATCGGCAAGTGCCATGGTCAAAGCTCCAGAAGGTCGTTGGGGATTGCCACCCGGAAGGTGGCCTTACGTTCTGCGGTGAACTCGTCGCGGTGCTCGGCCGGCACCTCCGGCGCGGTGAGCTGGAAGCGGCGCGGAAACTCATCCGGGGGCGAGCCCGGCGCCGGGTTGTCGTAGTTGCCCGAGAAGCCGTCCAGCGCGTCGTCGTACTCCATCAGCCCTTGGCCGCGAATCTGGCTCGGCAGCTGGATGAGCTCAGGGACGCTGCCTTCCGGCTGGGTGTCCGGCGGCACCGGCAGTTCGAGCGGGTCGGTCACCGTACCGCCACCGCGGCTGATCGACAGAGTCAAGGTGGTGAGCGCCGACTGGTCATCGATGCTCCACTCGTCAATGATCGAGAAGACCTTGCCGCGCGCCCTGCAGCGGTCACCAAGCTCCAGCGTCTGCACCAGGTCCAGCCCCAAGGCCATTGGTGTCGGCACCTGCCAGGACACCTTGTTGCCCCTGTGCGCAGACAAGATGCTGACGGCGGCCGTGGCCAGTTGGCACTTCACGCTCGCGGCCAATCGCTCGGCCTCGCGCAGGTCAACCACCCAGTCGCCTAGTGCGTCCTGCTCGGCATCCGAGTCCGGAGCGCCGAACTCGGCCGACTCCCACTCTTCCGCGCGCTCCAGGTCGCTCTCCAGCGCGGCGCCGTCGCGACGAAGTACCTCGCCGGCCTGCGCCACGCTAGTCGGCGCTTCCACCGTGAGGGTGTACGTCTCGGTGATCGACTGCGCCCAGCGCATGCCGCCCACCACGTTGGCCGCCAGCAGCAGGTTGTCGTAGTTGTTCTGCCAGGCCTGGGGCGGGTCGCAGTACACCCCGCTCAGCGGCAGTGTGAGCAGCTCGCCGCCGTTCAGCAGCCGATAGCCAGCGCTGTCCAGAGCGTCCTGCAGCATGTCGGTCGTCGGCAGCTCCGTCGACTCATGGCGCCAGATACAGAAGCCTGTGTCCACGGCCCATCCCTGGATATCAGGATGCTGCCAGCTGAATGCCTGGTGCCGTTCGCGCAGGCGCGAGAAGCGATAGCTGATGGACAGTTCCACCCGGTTGATGCGACCGGACAACTTCGCCAGCTCCACCGACAGAGACCGGTCAACGGTCGAGCCGGCACCGAAGATTACCTCCGGCATGGTGGAGAGCCAGGGTGTGACACGTAGCTCGCCGGAGACCGAGCGGTCCAGGCTGGCCGGTATGGTGCCGAGCCGCTCCTTGGCGTAGTCCCAGCGGCTGCGTCCATCCACAGCCTCGAAGACATCTGCCGACCACTGCCCACCCACCAGAGCGTCGATGTCGGCAATCTCCATTGCCTCAATCAAGTCCTGCAGGCGGTCAGTTGCTTCGCACGACACGATGCGATTGACCGGGTCGTAAGTCGGCTGCTCCAGCCAACCAGAGAAGCGCCGCTCCTCCTGCCAGCCTCCATCGAGCATCCGTTGGAAGTAGATCTCCACTGGACGGCCGGTCCACGCGATCACATCAACCCCGGTGTTGGGCAAGTACAGAGCGAACTCCGCGATAGCAGCTGCGCCCTCCTCCCGCTCGATTCGCACAGAGCCTGTGATCTGCCCTGTGACGTCCTCGACGCCAAGGCGAACCCGGCAAGACCAGACCACCCAATCCGGAGTTGCTACCGGCTGCGGCTCGGGCGTGGAACCTCCAACCGATACGCCGTTCAGCGGAACGATGTTCAGCGCCGCGCCGTTGATCAGCATTCAAAGTTCCTCACAGTCGATCTGCCATCCATGGATGGCAGCAGAGGCATCCAGATCACCACGGCGGCTTGTCGCTGTGACGGTAAAAATCGGCATCCAGCAAACGCGGTACAAAGTGGCCCCCGGCACGGGGGAGACTTGAGCAACATCAGCATTCATCTCCACCGCTGCGGTCTGCCACTGTCCCAACACGAGGGCTTGCGCCCACGGAGCGACGTCAGGCCGCGGAACGCCATTGAGGCGGAATTCCAGCTCTGTACCCGCCATGCTCATGGGCTTGGTGCAGCGCAGCTCCAGGGGCTGCCTGTAGTCCAACCCGTCCAGACCAGGCGGCATCCACCCTGTTCCGCTGATGCTGATCGCCGTCTTCTGCCAATGCGTCATCGGGACGCCCTGGCCGGCACTGAGGCGAATCAAGGCCTGCCCACCCAACGAGGAATACTGCTGAGACGGTGCCCCTGCATGAAGCTCGATGGGCACGCCGCCCAACATGACCATGGGTAACGACATTCAGTGCTCCAGAAATGAAACGCCCCGCATGTGCGGGGCTAGTTTTTGGATCGGCGGTGGCCACTCTTGAGCGAGGTTCGATGCAACTGTCGAGCAACGTCTTCCTCTGCCAACAGGCCGTACTGACGGCCGTCGATAGTCAGGTAGACCGGGGCCAGCGGCGGCGATGAGGCACCAACACCTGAGCCAGAGTTATCGGCGCCGGTGAGTGCCGGAAGCGCGCCGATCATTGCCACTCCGCCCTCGGCAAAACGAGGCAGGCGCAGGCCATTCAGCGCGTGAACTACGTCCGGCCCATAGTGCCGAACCGCCCTCGCAGTCAGAATCCCCTCGCCATTGCTGAGCCTGGCCAGGATGCTATCGCTGGTTCCGGTACCCGGCCCACGCAGCACGCCGCCGGTGGCATACTGCGGCAGAGACCCAGCACTATCACCGCCAAGAAGGTCCTCTGCCCGCTTGCCATTCGCATCTCCCGTGGTGACCAGCGTCACCGGGATCTGCATGTACTTCGCCCACTCTTGAGCAAGCGCAACCAGGCGCTGCCTTGTCTGCTCCTCGGACTCTTCATCGGACTGGTACCCGATGGTGATCCGCTTCAGCGCGTTGGCGTACTGGATCAGCTGCTCAGCCTTTTGCTTTTCCGCTTCGAACGAGGCTTGCGCACTGTCGACGTTGATCTGCGACGCCGCATCAGCGACCTGCTGCAGCTCGCGCGCGATACCTTCGAATCCGTAGGTGTTCTCTCCAGCATCCCGAAGCGCTTCCAGTATTCCGGCGGCGCGCTGAGCTTCCTTCAGAGCCGTCCCGGTATCTCCAGCCTGCAGCGCATTGCGCGCCGACGACTTCGCCGTCATCAGGTCGCCGAAGGTGTTTCCCTGCTGTTGCGCCCCACCCTGAAAGCTCGACACCAGGTCGGAAAATCGCTGAAGAATCTTTTCCCTTTCTTTTCGCGCGCCCTCCAGCCGCTTGTTCGCGGCATCGTAGGCTTCCAGCTGTTTGGCGAGCTGGTCCTTCACCTTCGACAGCTCTGTCCTCCGGATCGTGTCCAACCGCAACTGGTGGGCCGACTCGGCAACCTCCCGAGCCTTCAACTCCTGCTCAATGGCCTCCCGAGCCTTGGCATACTGGCGAGACTCCCGATAGGCATCCATCGCCTCGGGACTCACAGCGGCTGTCGGGCCGTTCTTGGCGAAGTCTGCGCGGCTGATCTGTTCTGACAGCTTCTGGTAGTAGGTCTCCGCACCGCGGAGTCGCTCCAGGTAGCTGGCCCGTTCCGTCTCGGAAAGCTTGGCGACCTCCGCCGACGTCAAGACCATCTCGTTCCTGTAGGGCTGGAACTTGGTCAGTGTCTCTTCAAGCGAGCGCGCATAGTCCTCCTGGTCCTTCTCCAGCGACTTGAGCTCCTGGTGGATCTGGTACAGCTCATAGAGCTGGCTCGCAATGATTCCGTAGCCGCCAAACCGAAGGGCGGCGCCAAGATTGATCTTGCCTATCGCGGCCCCCAGCTGACTAAACCGCCCGGCCAGACCTGGGAGAGAGGCACCAGCGGCAGCCGCGGCGGCGGGTGTCGAGGACAGGTGTGCCAGGAACAGCGAGAACGGCCCACGAATAGCCGACAGCACCACGCCCAACGCCTTCCCTGCCACGCCAAACGCTACGATGGTGACCAACGAGACGCGCACGCCCTCAGGCAATCCATTGAAGGCATTCAGCAGTTCCACCAGCAGGTTGACCAACGGCAAGCCATTGGCCACGGCCTGGCCGAAGGACAGCTGCAAATCGTTCAGCGCCGCCTGGAAGCGCTCAACCTGCGCCTGCGGCGTGTCCTTCATGATCCCATAGGCTCGCTCGGTAGCGCCGGCCGCTTCGTCCATGCGCTCGACCTGGTCCACGAACGCATCGATCTGGTTGGTCAGTGCAAGAATCGCCGTGCGACCTTCCGTGTCCGGGATGATCTCTCGCATCGCCTCGAAGCCGAGCTTCTTCTGCGCGATCTGCTGCAGGGTTCCGGCCAGACCATTCCAGCGGATACCCAGCTCTTCCATGCGCTTGGCAGCTTCCGGTGCCGGCGCGGCGAGCTGATTGATCGCGCTGCGCAGAGCCGTGATTGCGATCGGGGCCTTAATGCCCTGAACGGTCATGCGAGCGATCGCCGCGCCAACTTCCGAGAAACTCACGCCAGCAGCGGCAGCACTCGGAAGCACCTGGCCCAGGCCGGCGGCAAGCTCGTCGAACTCGACGACACCATCCTGGATGGCAAGGAACAGCTGGTCATAGCGCCCGCCGAGCTGGTCGACTCCTTCGCCGTAGGCATTGATGATGGACAACCCTACGGAGGCCGCAGTCTTGGTGTCGGACATACCGGCGACAGCGGCCTTGGTGGAAAGCGCCAGGGCCGTCATGGCGTGGTCTGTGTCGACCCCACTGCCGAGCAGGTCCCGAAGTGCCGCAGCGCTCTGCGCTGCAGGCTTTCCCATGTCCAGGCTCAACTGCCGCACATCGCCGGACATCGTCCTGAGCCGATCGCCAGCCAGGTCAGTGATCGCGGCGATGCCCGCGATCTGCTGTTCGTATGCCGCGTACTGACCAAAAGAACGCTGACCTACCAGGGCAACGCCACCGAAGGCAGCAGCGCCTGCGATCAGCTCATTCTTCACCTTGCCCAGGCTGTCGCGCCAACCGTTGGTCTGCAGCTGCAGTTCGCGGGTCCGCTCGACGAGCCGGCCGTACGCCTGGGCAAGCTCCGCCCCGGTAGCCTGCCCCGACGAGCGCAATAGCGCGTAGTTGCGCTGGAGCCTCACGACCTCGGCATTGATGTCCGTGAAGGGGCGAACCCCGAGAGCGTCACGGGCCGATGCCACTCCGTTCTGCAGCGCGATCTGCGGAAGCTGCTGCGCCATCTGCTGCCGGAGCCGAGCCTGTTCGCCAGACAAGTTGCGGGTGTCGACTCCTGCGGAACGCAGCTGCGTACCAAGGCGAGCAAGCTCCGCTCGCTGATTGCCCGCAGTTTTCTCCAGGCCGCCAAGCTCCTGCCCCACCTGGCGATAGTTCGTCTGCAGAGCACGCGATGCTGCCTGCCCGCGCTGCATCTCCCCACTCAGCTGGGCGAGCTGCGTCTTCGCGGCGGTGAGTTCGCCGGGGTTGATCGAGACAGCACCCAGCTTCAGTTGCTCGCGAGAAACACTACGCTGCAGGCGCTGGAATTCCTCGACGGTGGCGCGGTACTGCTCTTGCATTTGCTTGCTGGGATCAGCGGTGCCGGCCAGTTCGTTGCCCAGTTCGCGCACGCGGTCGCGCGCCGCAGCAACTGCCCGCTGACCGTATTGCAGCTGGTCAAGTCGGCGAGCGTTGCTCTCCATCGTCCGCACGGCCGCAGCCAGCTTGTTGAAGTTCGACGAGGTCTGCGCGTTGGCGGAGTCGAGGCTGACCAGTTCCTGCTGCATGTCGCGCAGACGGGTACGGGTAGAGCCCAGCGCTTTCTCGGTACCCTGCAGATCAGTCTGCAGCTGGGAGAAGGTGTTGATGCGGGAGACGGGCTGTTGTAGCTGCTTGACCACATCGGCAAAGCTCTTGCCAAACCGACCCAGCTGGCGTACACCAGAATCCGCATCAACCCCCAATCTGAGATTGACGTCAGCCATGCGTTGGAAGCCCTTCATCTGTATCGCGGCACTGGCCCTGGCAATTGCAGCCCCGGCCCTGCTCATGCAGGCCACGATCGTGCTGGTAATCGCAGGCGGCGCTCTCGCGGTAGCGAGCGGCGCGCTAGCGCTTTTTGCTCGCCCGCTCGATCGCATCCAGCGTGTTCAGAAATAGGCGCCAGGGGTAACCCCACGCCCCGTGATGCCCTCGCCCAATCAGCGCCGTCACCACTCCATCCAGACGCTTTAATCGGCCGGCAGCATTGCCTGCTGCGCGGCCATCAGGCGCGCCTGAAACCCGAAAAAATCCGGATTTGCCTCCTTGCAGGCGGCGATCACCTCGCGCACGGCGCTGGGCTGCATTTCGTCAATCTGCTCCCGCGTGAGGGAGGTCATACGGATGAGATCAGGAATCGACGCGTCCTCGAATAGCCCGCGGTCGACCAGGTCGCGGCCGTCCTGGTCCAGCGACTCCAGCCAAGAGCGCACTTCAGCCACTGTCAGCTCTCGGACGAGCACACGCATGCCCGTCGCCTGCAGCTTGATCTCCTTGGTATTGGTGACCTGCGTCATTTTCATTCCCCATAAAAAACCCCGCCGAAGCGGGGTCTGTTCAATTCGATTTTGATGCCGTGGGCACCGTGTCGGCCAACACCCATCCGTCCAGAGACTGGCCCCCCTTGAGCAGGCTGACCTGCTTCCAGCGACCAGCCGAACCACCGATCACCTGGACCGTGGCGCCATAGGGGATACCCGTCACCATCGCCTCGGCCATGTCGGAGGATCTGGACGGGATCGCCGGTGTTTTCATCAGGGCAACGTCTGAGCTTCGGATGACCCAGCTTTCACCCGCCTGCGCGCTGAGAAAGCTGCGCGCAGCTGGGGAACGCCCCTGGCTACCATCCCGGTAATAGGTATTGACGGCGACCAGTAGCGCCGCCAGGGCTGCGACTGGCACCCATGCCCGCAGAGGCATACGTCGCCTCGGCACAACGACCGGCAGGACGACTCGCTTCGACGAAATCTTGGCCACCGGCAGCTCGCCAGAGGCCTGCAAGTTCCGCTTCAGCTCGTCGCGCTGCAGCTCGAAATGGAGATCGCAAAGGCCGGATCCGTTGTCCAGCGCAGGCTGCTCACAGTTGCGGCACTGCATAGGGGCTCCCTCCCAGTTGGAAATGGGAGGGACTTTACCCCCAGCAGCGTTGAGCAGGCCAGCCGTCAGTCCAGGAAGGTGACCGTCATGTACTGCGATACGCCCTGCCCAGACTTGGTGTCGTCTTTCTCGGCCTTCGCCGTGAACTCCATGCCGGCGAACTCGTCACCGATGGCGGACAGCGAGGCCGGCGAGTGGTTGATGCGAAAGACCTCGATGATCACCGGCCGCCCGGACTCGGCCTCGTTGAGGCCGACGAAGACGCTGCGATAGCGCTTGCCCGAAGCGACCAGCGCCTGGACAACGCCACGCGCGGCGTAGCTGTAGTCGACGGTGATATCTACACCGTCTTCCGGAACCTTCGCGGACGCTTTCATGGTGGGGAGGCCCCCTGGACCAACGACGTAATCGGTGCCCTCCACCAGTTCGACGGCGCCGGCCTTAATCACCAGGTCGGAGGCGCCGGGGTTCTTCAGCAGGACCAGGCCGGTCGGGAAGGCACGGTGCGCCTCGCCAGTGACGGTACCCGCCTCGACGTCGTTCACTTCGCCGTACACGGCACGCGCGACGTTGGCGATCTTGAAGTGGCGAGCGTTGTAGGTGACGTTGACGCCGGTGATGCGCGTTACAGCCTTGTCGAGGCCGCCACCGGGGTTCGTGTAGTCCGGCAGTTCGATGTCGTTGGTCTGCGCCTCGTAGGCCAGCGCGCTGCAGTTGCCGACTTCCAGCAGACCAGCCGGGTCCGAGAGATCTTCCAGGTACTGCTTGCCTACGCCGAGGTATGCGCCGTGGTCTTTCATTTACCTTCCTCCTGCTCGGCGCCGATCACGCCTTTACGCTTCAGCCAGGCTTCCTGGTCGGCGGTTACGTCGATCGTGTCGCCCACCTTCTTCTCCTGGCCATTGTGGGTGTGGGGTTTGTTGAGCTTGACCGAAACGAGCTTCGGCTCTTCTGCTGGCTGCCCAGCAGCCGGTGAAGGTTTTGGCATGGGCTTACGCTCCTTGGATGATCACGTGCAGCTGCACGGGGAAAACGAGAGTGCCCGCCGCGAGCCCCTGCCCGGGCGGGAATGGCTTGCTGGTACCGAGAACAACGGAATACGGGCCGTCCTGGCCCCATGGATTTTTCTGCCCTGCCGGGACCTGCAGTGCCCGCACCAGATCGACGTACAGTGAATCCAGCTCGGCGCGATAGGCCTCGACAGGCTGAACCGCTGCAACCAGCCGTCGCCCAATCAGTGCCTTGACGACACCGGCACCCGATTCAGGCGGCGGGTACTCGCCGGGCTGAATGGCAATGAATGGAAACGCCACGTCCTCTGCGCTCAGCAAGTCCTCAAGCCAGCCTTCCTTGATCCTGGTACCAGCGTCACTCAGGTAGCCGTTGGCTGGGACGATCTGTGAGAGACGCGCGACCAGGGCCTGGTGAGCGCGCTCAATTGGGTTGGTCATAGATCAGCTCGCGAGATTTGGCGCTCCACCTCCGCTTCGAGGTCGCGCTCTGCTTCATCGCCCAGCTCATCCAGCAGGGAGCCGAGTACCTGGGATGGAGAGGGGCCATGCAATACGTCGAGAGGTAGCCGCGGCTTACTGGATCGCTCAGCGATCAGACCACCTGCCGGGCCGATGGGCGCGATGAACGCCCCTTCGATCAGCTCAGTCCAGCCCTGCCCGACCTGAACCTCCACCCCCGCCTTGACGCGCCGACCACCCTTACCCCGGCGATAGAGCTGCCGGTGTGGGAACTGGCTGAGCGTCACCCCCTTGCGCCGCGCGTAGATGATCACGCGCAGCTCTTCGGGGGTCGCTGGAATGAAGTTCACCTCGTCCTCGATGTAGCTCGGCTTCAGATGGACTTCATCGCGAATTGCCCGCCAGCTGCGAGTTCGCGTCCGACGGCCTACGGTGTTCAGGGCGATCTGGATCGCACGGCGCAGCTTGTCCGGCGCAACAGCGAAGCGCTGCTCCTGCCGGGCCAAGCCGTCGTACTCGATCCGGAAGCTGCTGTAGCCGGCCATGCGTCACCTCAAGGGAAGGAGCGACCAGCGACTGACTAACCCGTCGGTGTCCAGGTGCTCATCGAGCGTGTACTCGCCATCCGACAAAGTAAGTTGCGCGCCGCGGCGAGGATTGGGGACCTGACAGAGCCGAAGCTCGGCCACATGCTGGACGGCGCGAAAGAGACCGTCGGCGCCCGCCACCTGGACGTCCCTGTCGTGGCACACCTCCACTTCCCTTGGAGGTGCGGATCCGGCGGGTTCGCGATAGACAGGGCGACACCCGCCGGGCCGGCGATCACCGAAGACGTCAAACAACTGGTCATCCGCCCGCCCCATCAGTTCATCGAATGGGGCAGTCACAGTCAGTCACCGCTGTTGTCGTCGCCGCCAGCATCGCCGCCGGCGCCGCCGTCCGGCGTGGCATTACCAGCCGCAGCCTTGCCAACTGTCATGCCATCGTCGTCGGCGTCGATGATGCCCTCGGCTTTCAGGTCTTTGACCAGCCAGCCCGGTACCGGCTGCGGCTGGTCGCTGCGTAGGAGAGCGATCTTCTGACCTTTCTTGTCCTTGGTTTCGATGGTGGCTTTCACCAGGTAGAGTTTGTCCGCCATGTTGCTTTCCTCGATTCAGGCCGCCGATGGCGGCCTGGGTTGGACGTGAGACCTATCAGGCCACCTTGATGACGACGAACTCGTCAGCGTCGAACAGCGCGGGCACCGGCGCAGACTGGGTCTGCACCCACTCCACACTGGGGTTCTTGGTGAACCAGTTCGACGGGTAGCGAGTCGCCTCGGCGATGCCGTCCGCATTGGCCTCGGCATCCTGGATGCCGCCATAGGCCATGACGTTGTCAGCGGCAGAGGGCGCGATCAGAACGGTGTTATCCGGCATGTAATTCAGCTTCGCGCCGGTGCCGTCCTCGTATTGCCCGGTGTAGACGAGGATCTCGTACTCCCCGTAGAAGCCCTTGCGCATCACGACCTTGTCGAGCTGCGGACCGAGCTCCAGCTGCGAGGTGCTGCCACGGCGGGTTTCCAGCATCTCGCGAACAGCCTTGAAGCGGCCAAACAGGCGCCAGGCCTTCTTGTCCATCAGAAGGATGCCGCTCGCGCCGTTGGCGTTGGCCGCCCAGTCCTCGATGTCCTCCGCGGGGTCGTAGGTATCCGGGTCAACGGTGTCCCACTTCGCCGCGCCGATCAGGGTGATCTGGTTACCCGCGGAACGACCGTAGTCCACTTCCTGGGTCTCGTAGTCCTCCCCCTGGACGACCACCTTGCCGGTAATCACCGCCTGAACCGCCATCCACTCCTCGCGGGCGACGATCGACTGTTCCTGATCGAGCAGAATGTCGGCGATGACAGCATTGCGGCGCTCGGCGGCAGTGAGCTCACCGCCGAGCGCTTCGCCCAGCGCACGCTTGAGCAGGCGAGTCGGACGCACCACATCAGTCGGCTTCACGTACGCCGGCTTGAAGGTGGTCAGCACGCCGCCACGCTCGCGGCGAGCGCGGCCGGAAACCATCGGCGCCACGAAAGGCGCCAGGCGGACGCCGGTCTTGATCTTGTCGAATGCCACTTCTTCGGAAGGGAAAGTAGCCACCGTGGGGAAGAACATCTGCAGGAACAGCGGGGTGAACTTGGGCTGGATTTTCTTGACCCCCAGCAGAGTCGTGGTGCTGAAGCCATCGGCCATCGAGGTATCTCCTGAAAAAAGAAAGGACCGCATTGCGGTCCTCTGAAAGTTGGGTCAGCGACGCCGGATCAGGCCGGCAGCTGGAAGCTGATGGGGGTACCGACGAAGGCTCCCAGCTTCTGCACTGCCGTGGCACCGACCGGCCAGTTCACCAACTCCGGATTGAAGGTGCCGGCCTTGACCAGCTGCGCAACAACATCGGCGGAAGCTGCGTTGACCTGGTAGGAGGTCAGACGCACCGCCTTTTCGGAGCCATCAGTAGCAGTCGGATTCCACACGACGAACTTACCGGTGGCGGTCACCTGACCCAGCGGCGTGCGGTCCGGCACATTGGCTCCGGAAGCGACAGTGCCAAGGGTGGTCTGAATCTGGTCGGAACCGGTGTTCCAGTTATCGACGGGTTGCTGCAAGGTGCTCATGCGCGTTTGCTCCCGGTGGCTTTGTTGTGGGCGGCAACGATCTGCTCGGCCTCACTCGGTTCTGCGAATTCGCCGGCGGCACCGGCGGCGGGTTGGCCTTCACTCGCCATCAGCCGATCCAGCGCGGTGCTGGAGTCGAGGCGATCTCCGCCGGATTGCGCAGCGGCCTTCAGCGTCGCGACAGCCTCCTCCACGCCTACCGACGTGTTGAATGCCAGGTGCTGGGCCAGGCCTTCGCGGCCCTTGGCTTCAGCGTGCTGGAGAATGCCGCTGATACGCTCGCGCTCCGAGGCAGCCGGGGTGGGTTGGCCGCCTCCGGCGGCAGGGGCCGGCTGCACGGTGTCGGCGGCCGGGGTCAGGGTGTCGGCAGTGATGCCGGTGGTGGTATCGGACGGGGGCATGCTCGCTCCTGATGTAAGAACCCTGCCCTGGCCGGACAGGTACTCGGTGAACTCGGCGACGGCCTCATGACCGTTCACCATCTGATCGGCAAAGCCGATTTCAATTGCCTCCTCGCCTCGCAGGCAGGCCGCTTCCGTGGCGAGCACCTGCTCGACCGACAGGCCTAGGTTCTGCGCAACGATCGTCGCGAACTGGAGGCGAAGTGCATCGGTACTGGCTTGGAACGTGGCCAGCACGTCGTCCGGGAGATCCTCGTAAGGATTGCCCTCGACCTTGTGCGCACCGGAATGGATCAGGGTGACCTTGATCCCCTCCTGCTTGAGAAAGTCCTCGTAGCTGGCATGGGCCATGACCACACCGACAGAGCCGTTGATGCCGGTCTGCGTGATCAGGCGCCGCGACCCAGCGCTGGCCAGAGCCATACCGCCAGAGCAGGCCATGTCGTAGCACAAGGACCAGAGCGGCTTGCCAGCCTGATCGGCAAGCTGCCGGAGGCGGGCAACCGCGTCGAAGCAGCCGGCGACCTCGCCGCCTGGCGTGTCGAGGTCAAGCAGGATGCCGTTGACGTCCGGATCACCCAGCGCTTCGGTCACTCGGGCAACGATGCCGTCGTATCCAGTCATGCCACTGTATGGCTTCAAGTACCCGTACTTGTGGACCAGGCTGCCGCTCACCGGAATGATCGCAGCGCCGTTTACCACCTCGAACGGCCGGACTCTTTCGCGAGCCGGCTCGAAGCTTTCCGCATTCATCCGCAACTTTTGCCCGGTAGATACCTGGCCTTCGACGTCCTGCAGTTCACTGATGTTGAGTCTGCCAGCCAGTGCGCTAAAGAAGACGCGGGCATAGCCGGGCTCAAGCAGCAGGGGCGTGTTCAGCACCCGGCTGGCAATATGGGGAATCTGTTTCATGTAGGGTCCCTGAAACGGTGAAGCCCGCACGGGGCGGGCTTCACTCTGTGGGTTCGGCAACTGCTGGCTCGGAGTCCAGCGCCTGGGTGGCCATCCAACTGGCAGGGGGTAGCCCGGCCTCTCGGCGCTCACGCATCTCGCGCACCTGTTGCGCGAAGGTCTCCTGGTAATCCTCACCCAGCAGCGCCAGTTCCTTCTCGTAGGTGCTGAGGCCCGACTCGATGCGCAGCACCGACTCCTTGACCTCCTTCAGACCATCGATCGCCAACCGGCCGGCGCCGATCCAGTCGCAATTGCTCCAGGCGCCGCGCGCCTCGTAGAAGTTGCGCGTGGCCTTGCGCGGCAGAGTCAGTTCCCGCCGCTGCAGCGCCTCCTCGAATGCCAGCGTGAACAGCTGGGATGCGAAGCGCGAGGCGATGACCTTCCTCCGCCCCATGTAGTAGCGCCAACCTTCCATCATCGAAGCGCGGGCGCTGCTGTAGGTGCTCTGCCGGTAGTCCTTGGCAAAGGGCTCATAGGGCACATTCATCCCCGCCGCCATCCAACGGAGAATCGAGGACTCCAGGTCGGTGAACCCGTTATCGACGTTGCCGCTGGTCTTCAGCATCAACTTCTCGTTGGGCAGCAGGTGCGGGACCTTCACGCCATTGAGCTTGAGCCGGGTGCCACCGTGATAGCTGTTCACCGCCATCATGTACTTGGCCAAGCCGGTATCGACGTCCTCGGCATCGGCGCCGATGATCTGCATCGCGGCCTCTGTGCCCAGCTCGGTCTCGATCACGGCCGCATACATGGCGTTGACGATCGCGTTCTGCAGCTTGGTGTGCTGCAGCTTGGGGAGCATGTGCATCTGCTCCAGCACGCTCAGGAACTGGTTAGCGCCGCGTGTCTGGCCATCCTCCATGGGTTCGAAGATGTGGATGAAGTTCTGTCGGCCGGTGCTGGTCTCTCGCAGTATCCGCACCCACTCGTTGCCAAAGCCGGTACCGAAGCCGAGACCTCCAGCTGAGGTGCTCCGCACGTGGTATGCCAAGGCGGCGCCGTGGGAGTCGAACTCGATACCTGCACGAAGCCGGTCGGAATCGCGGCGCTCGTTGGGATTGCACAGCCGCTTGGGGCTGAGCATCCGAACGCAAGTGCGCATGCTGGTGCCACGACGCTCCAGCCACTCGGCCTGAGCAATGATTTCGCCGGTGCGGGTGTGGGTGGCGATGCCCTCTCGAACCATCATGGTCGCGGTGCGTTTGCGCTCCACATCGAGCCAGCAACCTTGCGGGTCCTCGGCAATCTCCATCCACCAGGCTTCGACGTCCTGGGCAAACGAGCGAGCATCCTCGTCGGTAATCCCTAACCGGCGCCACCGTGGCTTGTAGCTGAGCCTGAACAGGTGACCTACCACGTTGTCGATGTGAAGCTGCACTCCGTTCGCGGCGAAGGCGTTGTTACGAGTGACGTCCTCCGCTCGGGCGTTACCCAGGTCCAGTCGAGGCAGCAAGGCCGCATCCACGGTCTTCAGCGACGGCGTCCATTGCGCGAGCTGCCCGCCGAAGCCGCTGCCCGTGCCCTGCCAGCCGCTGACCATCTGCCGGGCAGGCCGGCCGTTCGGATGAAGGATCGGACTGTCGATCATGCCACCACCCCCGCCGGCCCGCGGCGACGACCGAGGCCATGGCCGGAGCGCTGCTCCAGCCGATCAATGTAGGCCTCCAGGTCCGCGCGATCGGCAGGCTTGAACTCCACGCGTTTTCCGTCCCGCTGGATGCTCACCGTGCTGGTACCGGTGATCAAGCGGTGGAGCGCTGCACGGGCCTCGTCCAGTTCGTTCTGCAGAGTCATGAATCATCTCCGTTGAGCTGGCGAGCCAGATCGGCCAGGCTCGTGGCGCCCTTCTTCACGGGGGCCGTTGTGGTTTCGGATTGCGCAGCCGCTGGCACCTCCGCTGTTTCGCGGAAGAGGTCCGACTGCATCAGGTCCGCTTCGATGCGGTCCCAGTCCGCCGGATTCTTCAGGTGTAAGCGCAGGTAGCGCGCCAGGTGAATCGCATAGCCTTCGCAGTCCCTGGCCTCAATCGCCTGCCCCGCCTTCTGCTGCCAAACCTTCTTGCCGGAGTGGCGGCGGCTTGGCGCCTTCACCTCGCCGAGCAACTGGTCGAAGTAGTCGGCCCGTACATCTCTGTAGCTGTGCATCCTCCCCGGGCCATGGCCGGTCAGGCGAATGCGCTCGGCGAGCAGGTCCTTGGCTTTGTTCACGCCAACCATATAGAGCTGCAGGCCGTACTTGGCGTACTTCGTCTGCGTGTTGCTGAGGTCCAGCTTCTTGGGCGCCGTGAGGATCTCGGCGTCCAGGTTGTTGGAGCCCTTGATCGCCAGCAGTTTGTTGAACCGCTTCCGCCGGGTCCTAACGTACTCATAGGCCGCATCGCTGGTCTGGCCATCCGAGGTGTCGATGCTCGCCGCGCTGATCCGCATGCTGTAGCCCTTCGCGTGTGCGAAGACGCGGAACAGAAAGCTATCCAGCTCGGTCCATACGGGGTCGCTCTTGTCGGCGCAACCAGATGCCGCAGCAATCTCTCCCCAGTACACCAGCCAGCTCTCCTCCCCACGGCCCCACGCCCGCAGGATCAACGCCAAGCGGTTGTGCTGCACGTCGACAGTCAACGTGAGGACCAGGCCGCCGGCTGGCACCACCAGCTCCTGATAGTCCTCCGCACGGGAGCGGAGGACATCGGCCTCGGGCAGGTCCGACTTGTACTCATACGGCCGGCCCTGTTTCTGGTTGGTGTAGGTGATCAGGTGGGACACATCTCCTCTAGCCGCGAAGTGCTCAGCCTTCAAACGCTCACGCACCAGGTCTGCAAGCGTTGTTCCCGGCAAGCAAGCGTAAAGCTCGTTCAACTCCAGGAAGCCAGCCTTGCCGTGGAAAGGCTTGGTCGCTACCCAGCCGAGCATGGGGTCGCCACGATCGCGCGCGGCATACACGGTGTTGCGGATGTTCTCTTTGCGCTGAAAGTCGTCCCAGTGCTCCCCGCAATGCGGGCAGCCATACACCGCGGTCTCCGGCAAAGCTCGGCCATAAACCTCGTGGGGCTGCACGGTGTCATCAGCGTCCAGCCAGTGGATATGCTCCAGGTCCAGGACGTGCGCCTTGCCACAGCCATGGCAAACGATGGGGAGTACCCGCGCGTCACTTTCTTCCAGCCGCTTCTCGGTCTTGGAGACTCCCTTGAGGGAGGGCGTGCCGCCGACCATGAGGTTGGAGCCTGGGTAGCGCTTCAGGCGCTCCTCCAAGAGGCCCATCGCCGAGCCTTGCCCTTTCACGTCGTCGGAGGTGTCGTCAGGCTCCTCGACAATGGCAAGGCCGACTGAGGACGTCGACTTGACGTTACCGGGGCTGTTGGACGCGACGAGCTTGAGAAAGCCTCCGGCAAACTTCTTGTGGTTCCAGCGGTTGCCGGCCTTCTTCGCCGTGGTGACGTCCATCACCTCACTGACAGCAGTGTTCGCCTCCACAGTCGGGATCAGCTTCTCGTCATGGAAGTTCTTCCCGTCCCCCTCCTTCGCAAACAGCGCGATGATCGGGCAGGCCCGCGTCATGATCTGCTTGAGCAGAAGACCGATGAGGAAATAGGTCCAGCCGATCTGGGCTGCCTTCATCACATCGACCTCGGACACGGCCGGGTCGTCGATAGCCGCGGCGATGCCTAGGAAGTAAGGCGTGTAATGGAAATCGTAGAGACCATGTAGCGTGCCGGACTCGGGAGGCAACTCATACTCAGTCGACATCCACTCCGCTGTCGCTATCAAGCGCGGTGGGTTGAACTGAGTCGCTGCGCCCACACAGCCGACGGCCAAGTTTGTCCGCATGGCCAGCAATTCTTCCGGCAGTAGCTCCAGCAATTTGGTCCACCATGGAGGGGTCAACGTTGAGGCTGTGAGCGGCCCCGACCATCTCAGCCAGGCGCGTCAGCGCAGCCTGCAGCTCTCGGTTCGCGACCGCCGCCCATTCCTTCAGCGCGCGGCTGGCTTCATCTGCCGGAACCAGCGTGCCGAGCTTCTCGTGATAGGCGAGCCGGCCATTCGCTGCCTTGACTGTGGATTCTTCGATGCGTGCGCGGTTGAGCGCTTCTGCCTGCGAGCCGCCACGGCCGGCGGCCTTCTCGCGCAGGTCCAGGATGTAGGCCTCGCGAACGTCGTCCATCGACCAGGTCTGAAGATCGATACCGAGCTTGGGGAGCACTTCGCGCAGGTTGCGATCGCTCATGAACAGGTGCTCCGCGATCTCTCGCTGGGTCGGCATAGTCGCCTCCGGTCCAGGACCGGAAGCGGAACCCCCTATAGCCCTGTCTATCTGTGAAAAGTTCGCGGTCCACGGTCCCGTACGAGGCAGAACCTCCAGGGAGGACCCATACCTCTGGCGCTAAAAAAGCCGCCTAAAACATACATATTTAAGCGCGGGGCAATCAGGCGCTGCGCCAGACTCTGGCCATGTTCCCCTTCGCCTTGAAGACAGCGATCGTGAACACTCCCAGCAAGACAACCAGCGGCCAACTGTTCAAGGGCATCAACAGCATGCCCTTGAGAATGAACATCACCGCAGAGCCAGCACACCCCATGACCGCCCATGCCATCCACGAGATGCTGCGCCGGTAGCGGGCGTCGCCACGCTGGAAGGTGAAGAGCCGCAGGAACAAGACGACACAGAGCCAGAAAGTCATCTGCGTCAGCACCAGTTGCACCAGGTGGTTACCCATCCTGACCTCCTCGCGTCATTGCACCGGGGCCAGACTTTCCGCGCTGGATCAACCAGAGCGAGATCGTCACCACCAGCAGGGCAGCGACGAAAGCAGCAATCCCGGAGAACTGGAACGGGCGGTAGCCGTAGACATCGACCTCACGGATACCCGGGGCGATCACGTAGCCCATCACGAACGACGCGATCAGGAACAGCACACGCTGCCAGTTCGGAAACTCCTGGGTGGTGGTCGAGAAGATCAACGCGCCGAACAGGGCGCCGACGGCGGCCATGATGTCGAAGCCAGCCAGGAAGCCGGCAACGCCAGCGCCCGCGGCGCCGGCAACTACTGCAGCGGTCGTGCTCGCAGGCTCTCCCATCGCTCAACTCCATGCCGAGGCTGAAAAGGGAAAGCCCCTCCGGAGAGGGGCTTTCGGATTGCCCGGACGGGTCATGCTCCGGGGGTTCTGCACAGCACGTGCATCTTGTTGGCCCGCACCGCATTGGCGGAATACGAACATCGTGGGGACTTTCTACCCGCAGAGTGACAAACCGAAAACCCCCTGTTTTCGGTTATTCCTGTACGGCGCTCATCGGAGCCTGACGGGAGCTGATCGGCGCCACATCACCCGACGAACGGTCAGCTCCGCTAGCCTTGAACAGCTCAACACCGCGAGCCTTGTGCGCCTTCTTCGCCTGCAGGTGTGATGCCTTGCGCATCCGGTCGCCATCCCGGCGACTCTCCTTCCGCTGCCCGCTGGAACGAGCATGACGTGCCGTCAGGGCAGCAGCCACCTGATGGTGCAGGCGCTCCAGCCGGCGGTAGTAGGAGCGTCGACCGGCAGCGCCCCGCCCCAGATCAAGCACCTGTACCTGCTCGTCCAGAGTCAGTTCGTTGTGGTTCACGTACCGGAGGACAGCCAACAGAACCAGCGCACCACCGTCGGCAGCGCGCTCCACAACCCCCAGTGCCGCTTCCACTTCACTCGCCACATAGTCCGGCCCCGCACCAGCGATCAGCAGCCGCGCCCCATAAACGCCTCCGCGTGGCGCGCAGCCGCCATACTCCATAATCGTGCCCATGGTGCTGGACAGGGCCCCTGCCTGGCCGCACTTGCGCTGCTGCTCTCCCCAATGCCGCATCAACACCTCAATCCCTTCGATCATCGCCCTGCTCTCCCCTTCAAAACCGCAACCCGACACAGAAACCCGCAACCCAACACAAACCCAACACACTCAGAACCCTTCAAAATCAATGCCTTCAGAGCATCTGTGTAAGGTGTGTAGGGTTGGTAAGGTTTTTCAGTTCCTCGCGTAGAGAAAAAACGGCGCTCTGATTCAGTCTGGAGGGTGAAGCTATTTTTTCTGCGCACGCACGCGCGCACGCGCGCAAACCTTACACACCTTACACAGCCGTCCAGAACCCGCGCCGAATGGGGCTTCGCGCTGTGTAAGGTTGCGAAACCAACCCAACACATGCCCAACACACCCAACACACTTTCGCGCGCACTCATGCTGCTGCCGCCTTCACGTGGTCCCAGTTGTCCACGTGCCACCCGGCCTTCCGGGCCCTAGCGCGCCACTCAGTGACGTGTAGGCCCAGCACGGGCGCCGTGGTCTTCGCGGGGGTGAACGCCTCCTCATCCCTAGGGAAGAAGAACGCGCAGAACCTTCGACTGTTGTTCTCCGTCCAGGGGATCGCCCGCGTCTTGTCGACGCCCGCCGTGGTGACGAACAGGCTGAACTTCGTCTGGCTCATCGAGTGTTCCTTGTTCCGCTGGCACCACTCCAGGAACAAGGCGTACAGGTCAGTACTCAGGCACGCACCCCAAATGCCGTTGCCCAGCTCCCCGCTGCGCCAGAGGTGGACGAAGGTCTGCCAGGTCGACCGACTGAGGTCCACCAGGCGCTCACGCGCTGGCGTGCTGGGCGGCTTGGTGTGCTGGTCGAAGTCGCCCAGGTCCTGGGCGAGCAGCCACGCATAGAGGGCCTCCACGCCGCCGTTGGCCAGTTCGTGGCTGATCGCCTTCTGCCGCTCCGGCGACAAGACCTCCTCCGGCCACATGACCAGGAAGCGGCGGTCACCCGGGCTGATCGGCCAGGGCATGATCTCGTTCGAGAGGAACACAGCGTTCATAAAGGACGCTTCCTCCCAGCCGTTCACGAACTTGCTCTCGATGCGGACGGTCTGCCCGGTGATGAGCTGCTTGATCTTGCCCACCTGGTTGTACCGCTGATCCCGGCTGACCACTTCCTCGAACACCGCCCACATCTTTCCGCTCTGCCAGGCGTTGAAGTTGCCTTCGAGCTGCGTCTGCCCGACCGTCGCGGAGTACTGTCCGTACAGCCGCCCCATGACCACCGAGAACAGCAGGCTCTTACCGGAGCCCTCCATGGTCGAGTGCATCAGTACCGCCGTGTCCATCTTCGCGCCGGTGTGCTGCAGCGGGTACGCCAGCCACCGAACCAGCCAGTCCAGCGCGGCCTGTTCGTGGTTGCACAGGAAGGCGATCAGCCAGCGCAGGTTCTCGCAGGCCGCGTCATTGCGCTTGGGCTCCAGCGGCAAGCCTTCGAAGGTGTTGATGGTCTCCTTCGGATCGGAGGTCAGGGTCGGGTCGAAGACGATGTTGCTGACGTCCACCACCCGCCGTTCCGGGCTGTTCAACCAGAGGCCATAGGCATCGCCGAGGGCCATCTTCACCGCGCCTTCCGGCACCCGGCGTTTCTTCAGCAAGTCCCACACATCCTTGGTGCCGTCGATGTACACGTACCGGACCAGGGGCGGCATGCTCATCGGTCCGACTGCCTTGCCGGCCATCGTCCGTGCTTGCTCGATCTCCTTGACCTGGTCCTCGCTGATCCGCTTCTTCCGCTTGCGGTCAGTGACGTCCGACCACTCCTTGAAGAGCTTCTGCCCGATCAGGGCGACGAAGGCCGGCTTCTTCATCTTCTTGGCCTTGTCGATGTCCCACACGTGCGTGGTGCCCTCGATGAGGGCGTACCGACGCAGCGCCTGGGCCAAAGTCAGGCCCTCCCCCGCCCCCCCGTCTTCTGCGGTGTCGTCGTCCGCGTCGGCGTCTGCCAAGGATGGGGCGTGGGGAAGGTCGCCGGAGGCCGAGCCCGGGGGCTGCTCCGAAGTCCCCGGCTCGGAGGTTGGCTTCGGAGCCCGCGGCTTGTGCTCGATGCCCAGCATGCGGGCCGCTGCCTTGATCGCTGCGCCCTGGTTGCCGCTGTGCTCGAGCAAGCAGTAGACGTCGAAGGCGTCATTCTGGTGGCCGTTGGCAAGAGGGTCCGAGCCATGGTGTGAGTACACCTTGCGGTCCTCGCTCACAGTGACGCCTGGCAGCCCGGTGCTGCTCTGCGGGCACAACCACTTCTTGCCGCGCTGAATGTAGCCGTGGGCGCTCAGGAGCTGCTCCACATCGTGGGCGCGGTTGAACTCCTCAATCACCGACCCGGCGCTGCCGGTCGGAGCCGCTGGCTTGGCCTTTGGCTTCGCCGCCTTCTTCGGCGCAGCAGCCTTCGGCGCCCACGGGCATGCCGCCTCAGCATCGCGCTTGAAGATGTCCCAGTTCTTCCAGATGTTGAGCAGGTCATCCGGCAGCACCGGCAGGCCATCACCCTTGGGCGGGGTTCGCCAGGTGTAGGGTTTACCGGTACCAGGGTGGATGGAGGGAGGCAGGACGTCCTGAACCAGGCCAGCACGCAGCTCGAAAACCGTGAAGCGCTTGAGGCTATCGGCCAGCGCCTGCATCTTCGCCTGCTGCTCGGTGTCACCCTTCTCTTTCGCCTTCAGGAGTGCAGCCTGGGCCAGCTTGAACTTTGAGCCGTCCGGGTCCTTCTCGTTCGGCCAGCTCAGCGAGTGACGGCTGAGGTCGAACCCTTCCGGCACCCGGAACAGCACACGGAAGCGCTCGGGGTTGCCAACCACGGTGGGGTAAACCACCGGCAGCGCATCCAGGTCCAGGCCGAGGCAGTCCCACAGCACTTGGCGCGTGGATGGCACATCGTCCACGTCCAGCGAGCAAACGCCGCTGGGGCCGAGAACGGCCCCCATGTTGTGATTCGGATTCTTGGTCCAGAAGGCCTCGGCTTTGGCCGCGTCGGTGTAATACCCTCCCGGCCGCTGCCAGGCCTTGCCCTTGGGGATCTTCTCACCGGGCCCGATGGGTACCACGGCCAGGCCGAAGACTTCGATGTAACGCCGCGCCCAGGCGGAGATCGGAGTGGCGTTCCCTGCCTGACTCATCGGCGAACCTCGTTCAGCCGCTGGCAGTCGACGCAGTACTCACACCCTGGAACGGCGAGGCGGCGCGCTGCCGGGATATCGTCACCACACCAGCCACAGTGAGTAGCGCTGATGGTATGGGCCGGCGCCGGCCGCTGGCGGGCGGCGATGAGGGAAGCGCGCTCAATCTCTTCGCGCTCCGCAGCCAAGTCGAGGTTATCAGCCATTGGCTTTTACCTCCTCCAGCCGACGCTCCATCGACTGCCGCGCGCCCGCCATGATGCCGAGGACGGCGCGGATGACGTTGGCACCGTGGAACTCCAGATCGACAACCTCGTGGGGCTCCCATTTGTTGTCGTCGGCGCCCTTCTGCAGGCTGGCCACGAACTCACCTTCACGCTGCAGCAACTCGCCGACAGCCTTGAGCGCTGAGCCCGTAGCCTCGACAGCCTCCGGTCGATACCAGACCGCCCCAGCCGGGCGCATCAGCGCATCGAGCAGACGCGAATCCTTGGTGAGGCGGATGATCTCTTCGAGCTCATCCGGCGTCGGCCACCGGCGCTCCTCGTCAAGCTTGAGTTTCTTCTGGAGGTCCTCATAGGGGAGAACCATTTCATGGGCAAGGGAAGTAAGCCCTCCCTTGTAGTCGCGCCCTGCGCGGTACAGCGCCTGGCGGAGATCGAAAACCGGACCGGCGTCCGGCAGCAGGTCTTTGCGGCTCATAATGTTAGGAACCCCCAGCGGCCGGTTCGCAGCGGGTCTCCCCGCTCCGTCGCCGAACCGCTTGTGTGCTGTGCTTCCTACACCAAACCGGCAAAGTCAGAGATTGCCGGTCTGGCACCTATCGCATCAGGGGTCAGAGATCCTGATGCGTCTGTACCGAAAGTCGCCAGTTAACGACATAGCCAGGACGGAAGGTATTCCCCTACTATTCCGGCTACGGCGTCTCGATGCCTCCTCACAAGTGCTGTGCGGGCATCGAGCGTCGTTGCCAACCGAGGTGTCAGAGTCTCGATTGGCGCCGCCAGGAGGGGGTGTCAGAGTCCCTTTCTGGCGGAGATGCGGCTTGAGCTCTTCCCATGTGCTGGGGGTCCATGCCGTATCACCCCGCCGGCGCGGGGTGTCAGAGTCCCGCGCCGGCACCCTTCGAACTAGGCCACCTTCTTAGCGGCGATGCCTTGTTCCGTGATTCCGAAATGCTCGAGCACATCAGCGAGAGAAACCTTCCCCTCACTCTCACGCACCAAAGCCTTGATCAGCGTGACGCTTGGATCCTTGCTCGCGTACTTCACATGGAGCAGCAAGTAGTTCAACGCAATGCCACAGCGCCCCGCATATGCAGCAGCACCCTCAGCATCCTGCTTTTCAATGTATTCACGCAGTTTCATGTGCAAGCCCTCGGGCCGATTTCATTAACCCAAAGGGTTAAATGTACCTGTCACCAGCAAGGATATTCACCTTTAAGGTTAAGAGCAAGACACTTCAAGGATGAAAATTTCAAACACTCGATTATCGAATCTCCGCAGGCTGATGACTGAACGGAAGCTGCGCGGAACAGATTTGGCCCAGCTGCTCGGCAAGTCTGATGCCCAGGTGAGCGCATTTGCCGGCAAGACTCCGAGAAAAGGGATCGGTGATCAGATCGCGCGCGAGATAGAGCAGGTTCTTGATTTACCTACAGGCTATTTAGACGTCCCCGTAACTGTTGACGAGCAAGGGAACGCAGTAGTACTCGGCACTACAGGGAGAAAACTGCCAGTGATTGGCTCTGTTGCAGCAGGGGTTTGGTGCGAGGCCATCGACCTTTTCCAGCCAGGCGACGCGGAAGAATGGATTGAAGCACCCGGCCCAGTGGGACCTCACGCTTTCATCCTCCGCATCGATGGCTTCAGCATGATTCCCAAGTTCCAAGAAGGCGACAAGGTTGTCATAGACCCTGACCTAGACGCTCAGCCAGGACACTTTGTGGTGGCAAAGCGGGCGCATGACAAGGCTGTCACATTCAAGCAACTGCGAAAGGAAGGCGAAGAGTTCTACCTCTACGCCCTCAATCCAGATTGGCCAGAGCGGATCATCCGGCTCACCGAAGAATGGCACCTGTGTGGCCGAGCCAGGTGGAAAATTACCGATCTTTAACCCTTCCCCCAAGCCCGCCTCTCGCGGGCTTTTTTACGCCCCGGCATCATTTTTAACCATAAAGGTTAATTTCAATCTTGACTACTTAACCGCAAGGGTTAATATCAGCCTCGTACCCACCTCTGACCCCTGGAGTACGAGACATGCAATCAGCACAGCACATGACCAAAGCCCGCTGCCAGGTGTATCTGCACCCGGCAGCGGCCACCAGCCCCGCCGCTGTTGAGGCCATTCAGGCCCAAACCGGCCTTCTGGTGATCGTTGGCACCTCCCAGCGCGCCTGCCTGACCCAGCCGCGCCCTGTCGCCCCCAGCACGGAGGCCGACAGCGGCCCGTGGGGAGGTGCCGCGTGAACGACTTCACCATCTCCCTCGCCACGCACGAACTGCTCCACCACATGATCCAGGTGGGCGGCTTGGCAGTCTGCAAACTGGAACGGGAGGCCTCCGCCATCACCGCAAACTTCGAGGTCCTGCTCGAAGGCGATACCACTCGCGTCAAGGTCCTGATCGGCGACTACAACGGCGAGATCAACCTGGTGAGCGGCTTCCCGTCCAACCACATCAAGCTGCGCAACTTCCTCGAAGACATCGCCAATGGCCGAGTCGAATCCGGCCGCCCGCGCGATCCACTCCCCTCCGCACTGGCCATGACCAGCGAAGACCACGCGAAGATCGAATCGGTGATCGCATGCGGCGGGTACAGGAAGCTGGCCACAGGTCACGTCATCACCGTGCATCGGCGGCCGTCCGGCGGAACAGCAATGGTTGTTTCGGAACATAGCGAGTCGCTCCTCGTTTCCGGATCAGTGAACGACCTGTTGTTGGCAGTGGTCGAGCACGTCGAAAGCCATCTCGAAGCCTGAGGTCCGAGCCATGAATCGGACCATTCGTGAGGCAGCAGCCGTCCTCGGCCAAGGTGAGCGAGCACTGCGCGACCGCCTGCGGGCTGACAAGGTGCTGAATCAGGACGGCACGCTCGCCGCCCAGCACATCGGCAAAGGCCATCTGTTCATGGATCCACGCGCGACCTGGAACAAGCAGACCGGCCGCTACCGCCATTACAGCGTGGTGATGGTCACCGAGGCCGGTATCGACTGGCTGGCCAAGCGCCTCGGCATCTCGATCACCGTTACTCCGCACAAGGATCACGTGGCATGAGCGCATCGAACCCCATCACCGACGCAGTGGGTGCGCTCCGCCTGGTCGGCATGCACTTCACCGCGCCTACCGCCTACCCGGCCGACGCCCTTCAGGACGCCGCCGCAGAGTGCATCGAGCGCCTGTCCGCCATCCCGCAGGCTTCCATCGACCTGGGCGTGCTGTACGCCAAGCTGTTCGCCATCACCCCGCGCGGCTGGCTCCCGCACGTCACGCTGACCACGGACAAGGACCGTCCCTACGGCGCCGTGGTCACCGATGAAGCTGGCAACGTCGCCGCCCGCGACACCGGCAAGACCATCGAAGGGCTGGTCGCACTGATCCGGGCACGGCTCCCGGCGGGGCGCGGGGAGGCGCCGTGACCACCATCGAGCAACTGTTCAAGCAGTGGGGCACCGCCACGCTGACGCTGGAGCAGGTCCGCGCGACCTACTTCCCGCACATCAAGACCGAGAAGCGCCTGCGCGCACTGATCAAGAGCCGCGAGGTGACCCTCACCACCCGCACGCTCACCACGTCCCGCCGGGAAAAGCCGGTGGTGTACCTGCAGGACCTGGCCGAGTTCCTCGACGCCCAGTCCACGCAGGCAGCCTGAAGCAAAGCGCCCCAGCGCACCTGGGTGGATCAGCAGGAGGAGTGGCAGCCATGTAACCGCAGCAACGGAGCAGGACGGCACACCCGGACCGCGCTCGAATCGCTCACATAAGGCGGCTTGTGATGAGCAGGAGGGCCCGCCATCGGGCCTTCCCCATAGCCCTCTCGACGGGAGGGTTATGGGGAACCAACAACAACCACTGAGGCACAGCACATGAAGAAGACTGATGTGGCCGACTTCCTCGGCTCACTGAATGCCGGCGTGTTCGCCAACCAAATCGGGGCAGCACTCTCGGACGTCGGGTCCGGCGTCGTCGAGTTTGGCAAGAAAGGCAAGGTCACCATCACCCTGGAGATGAGCCGGGTCGGCGAATCCAACCAGGTGAACATCAGCCACCGGCTCGACTACAAGGTGCCGACCAAGCGCGGCAGCCGCAGCGAAGACACGGCGCTCGACACGCCGATGTACGTCACCCCGGAAGGCCTGGAGCTGTTCCAGACCAACCCCACCGCCCAGCTCTTCAAGGAGAGCGAAACCCCCGTCCACCCGCGGTAACTCTGACCTCAACCGCACCTCAACCAAGGAACACAGCACATGAAAGAAGCTCTGCAACTGCTACTGGCCAACGCCGTCGCTGCCGCCAGTGTCCGCATCGAGGGCACCACCGGGGCCTTCGCCGTTGTACCGGAAGGCTACAAGCTCCAGAGCATGGAGAAGCTCCACGCCAACCGCGACCGCTTCCGCGGCGCCCTGAGCACCTCCTCGCTGGCCGACTTCGTCACCTACGTGAAGGACCGCGCGGACCAAGCCACTCACGGCTTCGTCGACAAGGACAACATGACCTGCCGCGTGATCTTCAACCTGGGCGACTCGGCACTGGCTGGCCACGCCGATGACATCGCCACGCTGCGCCTTGAGCCGACAGCCGCCTATGCCGCACTCCAACGCATCGCCGGCAAGACCCTGTCGCAGAAGGACTTGGCCGAGTGGATGGAGGACTGGCGCGACTTCCTGGAGGCCGTCACCCCGTCTGACGAGTCGATGCCCATCGCCCAGGCCATCGCCGCGGTGCGCAACATCACCATCAAGGCGACCTCCGAGCGCAACAACGTCGAAGGCAACTTCAACGCCGCCCGCAGCGCCATGGACAGGATCGAGGCCGACAGCCAGGACACCCTGCCGGGCTCGCTGATCTTCTCCTGCGCGCCGTTCGAGGGTCTGCCGCTGCGCAACTTCGTCCTGCGCCTGTCGGTGCTGACCGGCAACGACAAGCCGGTGCTGAAGCCGCGCTGGGTGGCCGAGGAGCAGGGCTGCGAAGAGATCGCGCAGGAGTTCAAGGACCTGCTCGCGGCTGACATCGCCGACGCCACCACTCTGACCATCGGCACTTTCGAGCTGGGCGCCTAACAGCTTCCAACTGCAACACCCCGCCGCCGGACTCTGACAGCTATTCCCGGCGGCGGGCTCTACAGAGGACACAGCACATGCAAGCCATCAACAGCTACGGACTGATCATCGTCCTGCTTCTCGCCTCCATCATCCAGGTCTTCAGCGGCTGGATCATCTCCCTGCGCTCCGAAGCCAAGGGCTACGACAAAGGTTACGACGACGCCAAGCGCGGGAACGCGCCGCACATCGAGGCCCTGCACGAGGACCTGGCGCTGCTCCGCAGCCGCCTGCGCCTGGCAGAAGCGGAGCACACCAAGGACCGCGAGAACCTGATGCAGGACTGCGATAAGCGGATCGCTCACTACTCCCGCCAGGCTAACCCCTTCACGGAAGAGGACGCGGCCGGGCTGATGAAGACCGCAGGCCAACTACGCCGCGCCAATGAGTTGTTCGAGCACCTGGGCGCAACGACGGAGGCTGATTACGCCTTCTCCGCCAGCAACCACGCCACGGTCATGGCCGGGCGCATCCGGGAAGCCATTGCCGCAGCCAACGAAGGCGCACCGTCTGTTCAGCCGGAAGGAGCCGCAGCATGAGAAGCGTCCTTGTTCACGGCCCGCAGATGTGCGGTAAGACCCGCAACCGCGATGCCATTGCCGCCGCCTACGGCCTGGCGAACATTCTGGACGACTGGCAGCCGGGCCAGCGCGTCCCGCAGGCCGACACGCTGATCCTCACGAATGCACCGCGCAGCCAGTTCGACCGGCTCCCAACCAGCATTGCGGTCGTCCCCTACCACAAGGCAAAAGGAGCGCAGGCATGAGCTGGATCCTCACCTTCACCGGCAAGCGCTTCGACCTGTTCGAACCAACCCCGGACATGATCTGTCCGCACGACATCGCCCAGGCTCTCGGCACCATCGCGCGCTTTAACGGCCACACCCGGGACCACTACACAGTCGCGCAGCACAGCGTGCTTGTGTCCCGCCTGGTGCCCAAGGAACACGAACTGGTGGCGCTGCTGCATGACGCCACCGAGGCCTACATCGGCGACATGGTCCGGCCGCTCAAGCAATTCATGCCAGCCTTCTGCGATGTCGAGGCCCGCATCTGGTCTGCCATCTGCCAGCGCTTCGAGCTGGACGAAGAGCTGCCCGAGTGTGTGAAGCACGCCGACCTGGTCGCATTGGCCACCGAGCGACGGGATCTGATGCCGGCACACCCGGCTTCCTGGGAGTGTCTGGAAGGCATCGAACCGCTGGAGGCGCGCATCGACCTCTGGCCACCCCATCTCGCTCGCTGGCAGTTCCACCAGCGCCTGCAGGGCCTGCTGATCGAGCGCCTGCGCGGGCAAGCTCCGATGCTCCACGCCTCCCCCGACTGCAAGGGCTTCACCACGCCCTTGAAGGGGGACGCATGACCTCCTTCCGCACAATCAAGCCGAACGATGCCCAGCGCGCGCTACCGTTCCAGCGCGAGCTGTACGTCGACCTGTTCGCCGGGCTCGGCGGCGCGAGCAGCGGAGGCCGCAAGGCCTACCGCGACCCGGACATCGCCATCAACCACAACCCCGTGGCCATCGCCGTGTACAAGGCGAACCACCCCACCACCAGGACCTTCATCACTGACGTCTTCGACGTCGATCCGCTGGAGGCCACCCGCGGCCAGCCCGTTGCCATCCTGTGGGCTTCCCCGGATTGCCGCCATTTCAGCAAGGCCAAGGGCGCAGCCCCACGCAGTCCGCAAGTTCGCTCCCTGGCTTGGGTAGTTGTGCGCTGGGTACATGCCACCAGGCCGCGCCTGTTCCTGCTCGAAAACGTCGAAGAGTTCCAGAAATGGGGCCCGCTCGACGAGCACGGCCAGCCGATCAAGACCGAGGAAGGCCGCACCTTCAAGGCGTTCGTGGCCTGCCTCACCAGCGGCCTGCCAGCTGACCACCCGGATATGCCGGAAATCATGGCGGCCATCGGCATGTGGGTACCGCAGAGCGCCCTGGTCCGCGGCCTGGGTTGCAACGTGGAGTGGCGCGAGCGCCGCGCCTCGAATGCCGGCGCACCGACCATCCGCAAACGCCTGTTCATGATCGGACGCACCGATGGTCGCCCCATCGTCTGGACCACCCCGAAGCGGCACGAAAAACCGAAGTCTGGACAGGCACCGTGGCGTACCGCTGCGGAGTGCATCGACTGGAGCGACCTGGGCAAGAGCATGATCGACCGGAAGCGCCCCCACGTGGACAACACCTGCCGACGCGTGGCCAAGGGCTTCTGGCGCCACACGGTCATGGCGGACAAACCCTTCTTCGTGCCGATGGACCAAGGCCACCTTGCCGCAGCCAATCTCACCGAGTTCGCCAACGCGAGCAACCAGCGCACCTTCAGCGCCGCCGAACCGCTGCGCACCCAGGTCGCCCAGGTGAAGGGCGGGCACTTCGCCCTCTCTGCCGCCACGCTGATTCAGACAGGGTACGGGGAGCGCCCAGGCCAGCAACCGCGAGCGCCTGGACTCCACAAGCCGCTGGGCACCGTCGTGGCTGGAGGCTGCAAGCACGCACTGGTCACCGCAATGGTTGTTGGCGCTGGCGGTCCGAGCTACAGCGGCAAGCCGCAGGCAGTTACCCAGCCCGTAGGCACGCTTCTGCCCTCGAACCATAGAGCTGTTGCAGCCTGCCATTTCGAGCAGGCCAATGGAGGGTTCTACGACGGCGCGGGCCGCGCTGCCGACGCGCCGCTCAGCACCATTACGCAGGCGGGCTCCAACCAGCGCCTGGCCAGCGCCTACCTGGTGAAGTTCTACAGCACTGGCGGGCAATGGCAGGACCTGGCCGAGCCAATGCACACAGTCCCCACAAAGGACCGCATGGCTCTGGTCACCGTTGTCCAGGTCCCAGCCGCCATCCTCCCGCCCGAGCTGATGGAGAAGGCCCGGAAGTGCGCTGCCTTCCTGCACAAGCACCTGCCAGAGCACTTCCCGCAATTGGTCGACCTGGTGCTGCTGGGTGACTACGTCCTCGTCGATTTCACCCTGCGCATGCTCAAGCCCGTAGAGCTGAAAATCGCCCAGGGCTTTGACCCGGACTACATCACCGACTGGGGATGGTTCGAGGACAAAGCCACCGGTGAGCTGGTGCGCAAGAACGTCAACAACACCGACCAGATCAAGCTCATCGGCAACAGCGTCAGCCCCTACGAATCAGAGGACCTGATCGCAGCCAACGCCGCCGACCTGATCGACCTGTATAGGAGCGAGGCTGCATGAGCACCTTTGAAGTAGTCGGCGGAAGTGACCGCCGCAGCCTGATCAAACGGTTCGAGCGGAAGAGTAAGCACGACGCCGTCAGCCAGCTGGTCGACTTTCACCTGCTGAATTGCACGCGGATCGAGAAGCTGGAGGCCGAACTAGAGGCACTGCGAAGCCAGGCCAGCACATACACCGATATCCGCGTGCAGCTGAGGCAGGCCCAAAAGGCTGCTGAGCTGGAGCGTCAGATTCAGAACGCGGCCCGAGACCTACCCGGAGCCTGGTTAATCCAGCTCTGCGTGGAGCAAGGCGCAGGCTGGGTTGATCTCTTTGATGACGACGGCTGCAAGATCGACTTTCCGGACAGCTGCGATGGTCTAGCTACCAGTGTGAAGGATGCCGTGGAGCACGCAATCTGCGCATCCAAGGCAGGCGCACCGTGAGCTGCATGATCACCTACACCACCAGCCGGGCACCTGGCGCAGAGGACCGCGCACTCACGCGCGGCACCCTGCCCCGCCGCCCTGTCGGCTGGCTGGCAAGCGTCTGGATGCTTGCTCCTAACGGCGAGAAGACCACCCACTCTTTCAACGTCCCTTCCTGCATGGCGGCCGACCTGGTACCGGCCATTGGCGAGCGCATTGACGCCCTCGCCGCAGAGAACGGGAACACCTGCACTCAGTTCGGCTGGTCCGCCAGCGCCCACGGCACCAGGAAGCCGCGGAAGAGAGGCTCTCGATGAATCAGACAACCAACGCCCCTATCGTCTTCCTGGCGCTGCCGGAAGTGAAACGCCGGACCGGCATGGGGACCACCTACATCTATACCGAAATGAATGCTGGCCGATTCCCGGTGGCGGTCAAAGTCGGTAGGCGCGCAACCCGTTGGATCGAAGCAGAAGTGCAGGACTGGTGCGCTGAGAAAATGGCGGCATCTCGTCAGCAGAACTGTAGAGAAGTAAGGATTTAGGAGGCCATAGCTCCAGAATCACGCATCTCGGTCACTACCCGCTCCCCCAAAAGAATGCCTTCAGGGAACAAAATCGAAGTCTCTTCGTATGCTCGAGCACAACCCGCGACCTCTTCAGGGCGAAAGCGGACCGCAACCCCAACACATTCCGTGAGTGCCTCGATGTGCGCTTGCGGAGCGTGGTCCTTCAACGCGGCGAGAATCCCTGCCTGCCAAGCGGCATCCCCATCTCGGGGCTCCCATGACTCCGTATCGAGAATGAAAAACTCGTTGTTGCGCAGAACCTGAAGCACGAAGGTCGAGCACGTAAGGCCCGAACCAGGCGGTAGTTCCGGCGGCACCAACCCTTCCCGGGTAAGGACCGAGTCCACCACGTACTTGAAGCCGTAAGGGATAGCGCGGCCATTTCGAGAATGGATTGTGATCAAGTGCCGATAGATGTGAAGCATTTCATGCGGGGTGAAATGCTCAAGCGGCACAAGCATGTATTTGGGCGCAATATGGCCCCGATACTCGGCGTCAGTGTTCTTAAAAAAGTAGCAATGCCACGCCAGGTGGTAGATGAGGACATTCTCACCATCCACCACATGAAGACCTAAGTGTCTTTGATCCTCGCTTCCAGAGATGGAAACGCTGACCGTTACCTCTTCACCTTCCATTGGCGCCCCACGAAGTTAACTTTTAATAGACGAGTCTATTAAAGACCGCGCAAGACCCGAGGCGGCAGCCCTTCTTTAGCCACCTTCCCCCTAGCCTCCTCGAGCAGTTGCTTCCAGACCGGCAATGAAGTTTTAGCTCTCCCGGTGGCCCGGAGCACACTAATCAACATCTCAGCTGAAATATCAGACGGCTTTACTCGAGATAGCATGCTACCCACCCGATGAACATCGGAAGAGTCGAGTGCATCTTCTACATAATTGAACAGCTCATCCAGCGCCTCGCGAGTACGCTTACTTGCAGCCAACTGCTTGAACTTTGAATACCAACTTGAAGCTTTCAAATCAACACTATAGGTGCTGGTGGATGTCATGGAAGTTTCAGGAGTTTCATACTGAAAACTCCTTCTTACCCTTGACAACGATTCGGCAACATCAGCTAAAGCGAGTACGACTGAGGCCTCCATCGCAGCGCCCAACTGATATCGAAGCCCCGCATAAACCCCTGGCCCATTCGCAGGCCACGGAGCCGCGACTGGTAGGGTGTGCTGCTCAACCAGTAGGGCAGTCACCTTACCCAACATGCTGTTTGTCAGTACGTTAGACGGCGGCGTCGTCTCGGAATCATAAGGACTCTCTTCAAAGGTCCTATAATTCCCAAGAATATGCTGTTCTTCTAAAGAAAAAGTTCGTGCTCCGCAGTTCATACCGCCCCCTCCTGCGAAACAGCAATACTTCGAGCCAAGAGATGACTCAAAAGGTCGAGGACCTTTATTTCCTCCGGCACAGAGAACTGCTCAGTCGAGTTAAAGTCAAACTCAAAGCGAACCGCACTTTGCCCTGCAACGTCATACGCAACACCTTGATTATGATCAAGGTGCATAAACTTCATTGTAGCCACAGACCATTTGCCCATCTCATTGATTGGCAGGCCCTGAAATTCTTTTGGCCTATTAATCTGCAACTGAAACTCTTTCATATCAGCTTCAAAGGAAACGAAGGGGAGTAACTCCCTGAGTCCCTCGTAGCCCGCAGCGACATCGGGGACGAGGTGAAGCACAACGCCACCAAATGCTACGCGCCCGACCTTTTCGTCTGCGATTGCGCTGAGGAAAGGAATCAACCTTTCTCCCGCCATTTTAAAGGAGCCGCCATCAGGCATCGCCATGACTGCTTCTTGCATTGGGGCACTGTAGATAAGGTCAATTCGGCTTGGCTGAGAGACGACCGACAGCCGGCCTTCCTCCCAATCCACCTCTTCTGTGGTGGATCGCAGCTGCGGCCGATTGGTTACGGTTTCAGGCTCCATTCCAGTGAGCTCTTTCATGCTTTTGAAGCGCTCGACTGCCTCGTCCGCCAAACCAATAAAGGTGAACCGTAGAACCTCAACCTGCCATTCGCGTGCAGCCATCTTGGTCGCATCCCAGCCAAAAAAATTGCAGCCTCCATCGGCCGCGGGCGAATCGTATCAGCCCGCCTCTTGCCTCGCATAGAGGCAAACGGCCGGCTCTAAACCATACAGACCTTAAACTTGGCCCCCAGTCTGATTTTTTTCAAGAGGCCAAGATCAACATAGGCAGAAATTGAGCCCTGCTGAGCTTTGCAGCTCATTTCAGCGAACCCGACGAACTGGCGGCGCAGCCTTCTTCTCCTGCTCGTCGAGGTAGTCGGCCCAGGCCTGCATCATCTTGCGCCGCTCCTCGACATACTCCGCATGGTTGTAGGACCCACTGGTCTTGTCCGGGTCCGCGTGCGAGAGCTGCGAATCCACCCACTTCTGCTTGAACCCCATCTCATTCAGCGCCGTGGAGATCGTGCCGCGCAGGCCGTGCCCAGTGAGCTTGCCGTCCAGCCCCATCCGCTTGATCGCTTGGTTGATGGTGTTCTCGCTCATCATGACGTGCGGATCGTTCCGACCAGGAAACAGGAAGGGGTAACGCCCCGAGCGCTTCAGGCAGCGCTCCACGACCGCCATTGCCTGCGTGGAAAGCGGCACGATGTAGTCGGGCACATCCTCACCATCACGGCGCACCTTGCCCCGTAGCTGCTTCACGCGCGTGGGCGGCACGGTCCAGATGCCCGTGTCCAGGTTGAAGTCTCCCGGCCCGGCCTTGCGCAGCTCGATGGTGCGGACCGCCGTGTACAGCATCAGCCAGACGGCATCCTGGGTGACTGGACTGCCGCCGTAGTAACGCAGCTTGGCCAGCAGCTCGGGCAGGTCCTCGCCCTGGTGCGACAGGATAGGGTTGTGCCGCACCGGCGGCGCCTCGGCAGCGAGGATATCCAGGTCGGAGGCCGGGTTGTCTTCTCGCCACCCCTTGGCGATGCCATAGCGGCAGATCTGCCGCAGCCAGCTCCGGGCCTTCTCGGCGATGTTCAGGGCGCCACGCTCCTCGATGCGCGCGACCACGGCCACCAGGTCGCGCCGATGCACCTCAGCGAATGGCATCGCCCCGACGAATGGCAGGATGTCATTGTCCAGCACACGACGCGATTGAGCCCCACTCCCCTGTCGACTGTCGTCCGCCCAGCGCCCAGTTTTGAAGTCATGCCACTTGTCGGAAACAGACCTGAACGTCTCCACCTGGGCCTGCTTCGAGTCGGGGCGATGGGTACCGCGGGGGTCGATTCCGTTCGCCACCTTGGCGCGCGCTTCGTCGCGGCGACCTCGGGCATCCCTGAGCGACAGCTCGGGATAGGTGCCCAGCGACACGCGCTGCTGCTTGCCCTCCCAGCTGAAGCGGAAGTGCCACGCCTTGGTGCCTTTGACGGACACGAACAGGGAGAGGCCGTCGGCGTCGGTCAGGCTGTAATTCTTCTCGCGCGGCTTGGCTTGGCGGACTGCGGTATCGGTGAGGGGCATCTAGTACATCCTGTAAGGCCACACTGGGATGGACTAACTAATGTACTAAAAATTTGAGGCTGGAAGCGATTTAACGCGAATGGCACCGAAAGAACTTTCGGCTTGAAAGGCCCGTCGTTGCAGGGCTTTCGAACAATTCCGCATGACAGCGAAAGGAAGGAATGGTGCGGACGGAGAGACTCGAACTCTCACAGCTTGCGCCACCGGAACCTAAATCCGGCGTGTCTACCAATTTCACCACGTCCGCAGGGTACCGCAGAAACGAAAACGCCAGGCTCTGGGCCTGGCGCTTCGGAATATGGGGTGGACGATGGGAATCGAACCCACGACACCAGGAGCCACAATCCTGTGCTCTACCAACTGAGCTACGCCCACCATATTACATTTGCTTGTACCGAACGCCACATGGCGCACCCGGCAGGACTCGAACCTGCGACCATCCGCTTAGAAGGCGGATGCTCTATCCAGCTGAGCTACGGGCGCTTTAGTGGCGGCAACCCTTGCTAAGCAGACTCAGTGGAAACCACCGAATCGGTTGGCACCGCCTCTTTCGTGTTTCAGGCTGTGCTCGGCAAGCGGGGCGCATGTTATCGATGAGGCCATACCCCGTCAACAACTTTTTTAAAAAAAGTTCAAAGAGATAAAGGAGTTACGCCAAATCAGGGGCTCCCGCCTTTGCCTTATGGAGGCAGCGTGCGAAAATGCGCGCCTTCTTTTCTCCCGCCTTAATGGTTATCCCCCCGACATGACTGCAAAACTGATCGACGGCAAAGCGATCGCCGCCAGCCTCCGCCAGCAGATTGGCCAACGCGTCAATGAACGCCGCCAGCAAGGACTGCGCATCCCCGGCCTGGCTGTGATCCTGGTCGGTAGCGACCCCGCCTCTCAGGTCTATGTCGCGCACAAGCGCAAGGACTGTGAAGAGGTCGGCTTCCTCTCCCAGGCGTACGACCTCCCCGCCAGCACCACCCAGGAAGAACTGCTCGCGCTGATCGACCGCCTGAACGCCGACCCGGCCATCGACGGCATTCTGGTGCAGCTTCCCCTCCCCGCCCACCTCGATGCCTCGCAGCTGCTGGAGCGCATCAGCCCGGACAAGGACGTGGACGGCTTCCACCCCTTCAACATCGGCCGCCTGGCCCAGCGCATCCCGCTGCTGCGCCCCTGCACCCCGAAAGGCATCATGACCCTGCTGCAGAGCACCGGCGTCGACCTGTACGGCATGGACGCAGTGGTCGTGGGCGCATCGAACATCGTCGGTCGCCCCATGGCTCTGGAACTGCTGCTGGGCGGCTGCACCGTCACCGTGACCCACCGCTTCACCCGCGACCTCGCCGACCACGTACGCCGCGCCGACCTGGTCGTCGTCGCCGCCGGCAAGCCGGGCCTGGTCAAGGGCGAGTGGATCAAGGAAGGCGCCATCGTCATCGACGTGGGCATCAACCGCCAGGAAGACGGCAAGCTGGTGGGCGACGTGGAATATGACGTGGCTGCCGAGCGCGCCAGCTGGATTACCCCGGTCCCGGGCGGCGTCGGCCCGATGACCCGCGCCTGCCTGCTGGAAAACACCCTGTACGCCGCCGAGCACCTGCACACCTGACGGGTTTTCGACGAGCAAGAAAAAGGCCGCTGATCAGCGGCCTTTTTCATTTCCGGGTTGCGATTACTCGGCGAGACGCCAGGTAGTGCCGCCCTTGCCGTCTTCCAGCACCACGCCCAGGGCGGTCAGCTCGTCGCGGATGCGGTCGGATTCGGCCCAGTTCTTCGCCGCGCGGGCGTCCAGGCGAGCCTGGATCAGCGCTTCGACCTGTGCCGCATCGACCTTGCCAGCTGCGCCGGCCTGGAGGAATTCGTCAGCGTCCAGCTGCAGAACACCCAGCAGAGCCCCCAGTTCACGCACGCGCGCCGCCAGTGCAGCCGCTGCCGCCGAATCACTGTCGCGCAGGCGATTGACCTCGCGGACCATCTCGAACAGCACGGCGACCGCTTCAGGCGTGCCGAAATCGTCATCCATCGCGGCACCGAAACGCTCGACGAACTCCTCGCCACCCTGGGCAGCCACCTGCGGCAGGCCACGCAGCGCGGTGTAGAAACGCTCCAGCGCGCCCTTGGCTTCCTTCAGGTTGTCTTCGGAATAGTTGATCGGGCTGCGGTAGTGGCTGGAGACCAGCAGGAAGCGCACGACTTCCGGGTGGTATTTCTCCAGCACCTCGCGAATGGTGAAGAAGTTGCCAAGGGACTTGGACATCTTCTCGCCATCCACGCGCACCGCACCGGCGTGCATCCAGCTGGCCGCGTAGAGCTTGCCGGTAGCCGCCTCGCTCTGGGCGATCTCGTTCTCGTGGTGCGGGAACACCAGGTCCGGGCCACCGCCATGGATATCGAAGGTCTCGCCCAGGCAGCAGGTGGACATCACCGAGCACTCGATGTGCCAACCCGGACGCCCGGCGCCCCAGGGCGACTCCCAGCTCGGCTCGCCCGGCTTGGCGCCCTTCCAGAGCACGAAGTCCAGCGGGTCTTCCTTGGACTCGTCGACCTCGATCCGCGCACCGATGCGCAGGTCCTCGATCTTCTTGCGCGACAGCTTGCCATAGCCGGCGAACTTGCCGACCCGGTAGTAGACGTCGCCATTGCCCGGCGCGTAGGCGTAGCCCTTGTCGATCAAGGTCTGGATCATCTCGTGCATGCCGGCGATGTGACCGGTGGCGCGCGGCTCGATGTCCGGACGCAGGACCGACAGGCGCGCCTCGTCTTCATGCATCGCGGCGATCATGCGAGCGGTCAGGTCTTCGAACGATTCACCGTTCTCCTGGGCGCGACGGATGATCTTGTCGTCGATGTCGGTGATGTTGCGCACATAGGTCAGGTCATAGCCGCGATGGCGCAGCCAACGGGCAATGACGTCGAACGCCACCATCACGCGGGCATGGCCGATGTGGCAGAAGTCGTACACGGTCATGCCGCACACGTACATGCGCACCTGGTTGCCCACCAGCGGCTTGAAGCTGTCCTTGGTCTTGGACAGCGTGCTGTAGATCTGCAAGTCAGCCATCCCTTACTGCCCCCAGGAATCGCGCAGGGTCACGGTGCGGTTGAAGACCAGGGCGTCGGCCTTGGAGTCCTTGGCATCCGCGCAGAAGTAGCCCTCGCGTTCGAACTGGAAGCGATCCTCGGCAGTGGCGCTGGCCAGCGACGGCTCGGCGCGGCAGCCCTTGAGCACCACCAGGGAGTCCGGGTTGATGTTGTCGAGGAAGCTGCCGCCCTCTTCGGATTTCTCCGGATTGGCGGAACGGAACAGGCGGTCGTACAGGCGCACTTCGCACTCGACGCTCTCGGCGGCCGGCACCCAGTGGATCACGCCCTTGACCTTGCGGCCCTCGGGGTTCTTGCCCAGGGTGTTCTCGTCGTAGCTGCAACGCAGTTCGACGATGTTGCCAGCGGCGTCCTTGATGGCTTCGTCGGCACGAATCACGTAGCTGCCGCGCAGGCGCACTTCGCCACCCGGGATCAGGCGCTTGTAGCCGGCCGGCGGGACTTCCTCGAAGTCGCTGGCGTCGATGTAGATCTCGCGGCTGAACGGCAGCACGCGCACGCCCATGTCCTGCTTCGGATGGCGCGGCAGTTCGAGGTTCTCGACCTGGCCTTCCGGGTAGTTGGTGATGACCACCTTGAGCGGCTTGAGCACGCACATGGCGCGGCCGGCGTTGGCGTCGAGGTCGTCACGGATGGCGAACTCCAGCATGCCGATGTCCACCAGGCCACCGGCGCGGTTCACGCCGATCATGTCGCAGAAGGCACGGATCGACGCCGGGGTATAGCCGCGGCGGCGGTAGCCGGAGAGGGTCGACATGCGCGGGTCGTCCCAGCCATTCACGTGGTTCTCATCCACCAACTGCTTGAGCTTGCGCTTGCTGGTGATGGTGTAGTTCAGGTTCAGGCGCGCGAATTCGTACTGGCGCGGCTGCGCCGGGACCGGCAGGTTGGCCAGGAACCACTCGTACAGCGGGCGGTGATCCTCGAACTCCAGGGTGCAGATGGAGTGGGTGATGCCCTCGATGGCGTCCGACTGACCATGGGTGAAGTCGTAGCTGGGGTAGATGCACCACTTGTCGCCGGTCTGGTGGTGATGCGCATGACGGATGCGATAGAGGATCGGGTCGCGCAGGTTGATGTTCGGCGAGGCCATGTCGATCTTCGCGCGCAGCGAACGGGCGCCGTCCGGGAACTCGCCAGCCTTCATGCGGGCGAACAGGTCCAGGTTCTCTTCCACGGAGCGATCACGGAACGGGCTGTTCTTGCCCGGCTCGGTCAGCGAGCCGCGGTAGGCACGCATTTCCTCGGCGTTCAGGTCGCAGACGAAGGCCTTGCCGGCCTTGATCAGTTCCACCGCCCAGTCATGCAACTGGTCGAAATAATTGGACGCGTAGCGCACCTGGCCGGCCCACTCGAAGCCCAGCCACTTCACATCGGCCTCGATGGCGTCGATGTACTCCTGGTCTTCCTTCGCCGGGTTGGTGTCGTCGAAGCGCAGGTGGCAGTCACCGCCGAACTCCTTGGCCAGGCCAAAGTTCAGACAGATGGACTTGGCGTGACCGATATGCAGGTAGCCGTTGGGCTCCGGCGGGAAGCGGGTGACGATCTTCTGGTGCTTGCCACTGTCCAGGTCGGCCTGGACGATGGGGCGCAGGAAGTTGGCGGCAACAGTGGCTTCTTTCGTATCGGCGGTAGGCTTGCTCATGGTGTCCTTGATCATTCCGTCGTTCAGCCAGGGTAGGCCGGCCAAACCAAAGCGCTTATCATAGCCGAAGCTGTCAACCCCCTGACAGGCCTTCGATTTTTCCAAAGAGCGGAATTCCCTGATGACTACCACCGTCAAACTGCAGACCAACTTCGGCGACATCACCCTTGAACTCTTCGACGACAAGGCGCCGGAAACCGTGGCCAACTTCAAGGAGTACGTTAAGGCCGGCCATTACGACAACACCGTTTTCCACCGCGTGATCAACAACTTCATGATCCAGGGCGGCGGCTTCGAGCCGGGCATGAAGCAGAAGTCCACCCGCAAGTCGATCAAGAACGAAGCCAACAACGGCGTCGGCAACAAGATCGGCACCGTCGCCATGGCCCGTACCATGGAGCCGCATTCGGCCAGCGCGCAGTTCTTCATCAACGTCGCCGACAACGACTTCCTCAACCACAGCGCGCCGACCGTGCAGGGCTGGGGCTACTGCGTGTTCGGTGAAGTGAAGGACGGCATGGACGTGGTCAACAAGATCAAGACCGTCGCCACCACCATGCGCTCCGGCCACCAGGACGTACCGGCCGACGACGTGATCATCGAGAAAGCCGAAATCATCGGCGAGTGAGTCGATGAGCGTCCTGTTCATCTCGGACCTGCATCTCGAAGCGGAACGCCCGGACATCACCCGGGCGTTCTTGCATTTTCTCTCCGCCCGCGCTCGCACGGCCGAGGCGCTGTATATCCTTGGCGACTTCTTCGAAGCCTGGATCGGCGACGACGGCATGGACGAGTTCCAGCACTCCATCGCCCGCGCCCTGCGCGAACTGTCCGACAGCGGCACGCGCATCTACCTGATGCACGGCAACCGCGACTTCCTGATCGGCAAGGCCTTCTGCCGCGAAGCCGGGTGCACCCTGCTGCGCGACCCGAGCCTGATCGACCTGGGCGGCGAGAAGATACTGCTGATGCACGGCGACAGCCTGTGCACCCTCGACGTGACCTACATGAAGCTGCGCCGCTGGCTGCGCAACCCGCTGACGCTGTTCATCCTGCGCAACCTGCCGCTGGCCACCCGCCACAAGCTGGCGCGCAAGCTGCGCAAGGAAAGTCGTGCGCAGACCCGCATGAAGGCCAGCGAGATCGTCGACGTCACCCCGGCGGAAGTGGAGAAGATCATGCGCGACAAAGGCGTGCGCATCCTGATCCACGGCCACACCCACCGCCCCGCCGTCCACGAACTGGAGATCGACGGCCGCCCCGCGCGGCGCATCGTCCTCGGCGACTGGGATCGCCAGGGCTGGGCGCTGGAAGCCGACGAACAAGGCATGCGGCAGGCGCCCTTCTCTCTCTGATCGGCACGGCCACTCCGGTAGTGGCCTTCTGATGCCGACCGACCCGCACTATCAGACGTTTCCACTTGACCGACACTCGCGATCTTAAGCAGCATCGCCGGCTTGCTCACTCAAGGAAGAAACATGCTGATCTCCAAGGGAAATCTCATCAAATTCGGCGCCGCGCCCCTGGCGCTGGTCGCTGCCGGCTTCATCCTGTTCAACGGGGTCTTCTTCTATAACGAAGCGGGCTTCATGACCCATGTGCGGACCATCTTCGGCGACGAGAAGATCGTCGACGACGTGGGCTACGCCACTAAGTGGTTCGGCCGCGCCACCACCTGGAAGAAGGCCATCAGCGTGCAGTCCGTGCTGATCATGGACGACAACGACAACAACCCCGACAACGACGGGCTGGGCGCCACCATCGAAGCCTTCCCCATCGTCTTCCTCGGCAACGTCGACGCCAAGGTCGAGTCCTCCGCGCGCTTCCGCCTGCCCGGCGGCGACCAGTTCCTGAAGATGGCCCAGGAGTACCGCAACCCGGACAACTTCATCCGTACCGCGCTGGTTCCGGCGATCAAGGAAACCCTGCAGGCCACCGCCTCGCTGATGACCGCCGACGATTACTACGCCGGTGCCCGCAGCGAATTCGCCGCGGAGTTCGAGAACCAGCTCAACGACGGCCTGTACCTGATCAAGCGCAAGGAGGTCCGCGGCCCGCGCGGCGCCGTCCCGCACCAGACCGCGATCCTCCAGGCCGGCACCGAACAGGGCAGCTTCGGCGACAACAATGCCAGCCAGTTCGTGACCGAGAAGGTCACCGACGGCAAGGGCATCCCGGTGCGCAAGCAGCAGCAGTTCCGCAAGTTCGGCGTGGAAGTGGTGGAAGCGCGCATTACCAACGTCGACCCCAACCCGCAGTACAAGCAGCGCATGGTCAAGGTTCAGCAGGCTTTGGCCGAGCTGGCCGTAGCGCGCCAGAACCGCCTGAAGGAAGAGGAAGAGAAGCTGCTGGTCACCGCCCGCGGCGAGAAGGAAGTGGAAGCCAAGCGCCAGGAAACCCTGCGCGACCAGATCGAGCGCACCACCCAGGCGGAAACCGAGAAGCAGCTGGCAGTGATCAACGCCGAGCGCGAAAAGCAGCGTGCCGAGATCGAGAAGCAGACCGCCGAACTGCTGCGCGACAAGGCCACCGTCACCGCCCAGGCCACCAAGATTACCGCCGACGCCGAGGCCTATGCCCGCGAAGCGGTAATCAAGGCGGACGGCGCACTGCAACCCAAGCTGGACGCGCTGATCGCCATCAACAAGGTCTGGGCCGAGGCCGCCGCCCAGGCCCCCGTTCCCAGCGTGATGATGGCCGGCGGCCCGACCGGCGCCAGCAGCCGCCAGGACGAGATCGGCCAGTTGATGGGCGTTCTGGCGACCAAGGCCGCGCGCGACCTGGCGCTGGACCTCAAGGTCAAGGACTGAACCTGTAGGAGCGAGCTTGCTCGCGAACCAGCCCAGCGCCAGAGCTGCCGGAAACCTGTTCGCGAGCAAGCTCGCTCCTACGAAGAACCAAGAAAAAAGCGCCCGTCTGGGCGCTTTTTTCATTGCGGGGCGCGAGTCAGGCCGCCATCTCTGCCGGCACGCCGCTGTGGAAGCGGAATTCGCTGTCCGGCGACTGGATCAGGCCGGCCTCCACTTCGCGAATCTCCGCCACGCGGCGGTCGATGTCGGCGTCATCGCCGTAGCGGCGCGCCAGGCTCAGGTAGCCCTGGAAGTGCCGCGCCTCGGACTTGAGCAGCGAGCCGTAGAACTTCGCCAGGTCGGCATCCAGGTGATCCACCAACGCAGCGAAGCGCTCGCAGCTGCGGCATTCGATGAAGGCGCCAACGATCAGGGTATCCACCAGTTTCTGCGGCTCGTGGTTGCGCACCACGGCGCGCAGGCCGGAGGCGTAGCGGCCGGCGGAGATCGGCCGCAGCGGGATGCCGCGCTTCTTCAGGATCGCCAGCACCTGCTCGTGGTGGCGCAGCTCCTCGCGGGCCAGGCGCGACATGAAGTTCACCAGCTCCTCGTGGGCGCTGTACTTGGCGATCAGGGCCAGGGCCGTGCTGGCGGCCTTGAACTCGTTGTTCTTGTGGTCGATCAGCATGACCGCCTGATCCCGCAGCGCGGCTTCCACCCACGCATCCGGCGTGGCACAACCGAGGAATTCCCTGATTTCGGACAGCATCTTCTTGCTCCAGACGACTCAGCGCACCGGCGCCTGGCTGGCCGGTGCAATAAAGGCGGAGCATTATACGGGGGCCGCCGCACGGAACCAGCTTCCGGCGTTGATATGCCTCAACGTCATGAACGGGATATCCCGACTACAGTTGTTCCACATAAACAACGCGCACGAAGGGAGACGATCATGCAAGCCATCCGTAGCATCCTCGTAGTCGTGGACCCGGACCAGCCGGAAGGTCTCGCGCTGAAACGGGCCCGCCTGATCGCCAGCGTGACCCAGTCGCACCTGCACCTGCTGGCCTGCGAACGGCGCGCCGACTACAGCGCCAAACTCGAGGAAGTTGCCGAGGTACTGCGCCAGGAGGGTTTCAGCGCTTCCAGCCGCCAGGCCTGGAAGGACAACCTGCACCAGACCATCATCGCCGAGCAGCAGGCCGAAGGCTGTGGGCTGGTGATCAAGCAGCACAGCCCGGACAACCCGCTGAAGAAAGCCCTGCTCACCCCGGACGACTGGAAACTGCTGCGCTTCTGCCCGTCCCCGGTGCTGCTGGTGAAGACCAGCCTGCCCTGGGCTGGGCGTAACATCCTCGCCGCCGTGGACGTGGGCAACAACGACATCGAGCACCGCACCCTGCACGCCGGGATCGTCAGCCAGGCCTACGACATCGCCGGTCTCGCCCACGGCCAGCTGCACGTCATCAGCGCACATCCCTCGCCCATGCTCTCGGCCGCCGACCCGACCTTCCAGCTCAGCGAGACCATCGAGGCCAAGTACCGCGAGGCGTGCAAGGCGTTCCAGGCCGAATACGGCGTCGACGACCAGCACCTGCATATCGAAGAAGGCCCGGCGGACGTACTCATTCCGCGTGCGGCGCACAATCTCGACGCCGCGGTGACGGTAATCGGCAGCGTGGCGCGCACCGGATTCGCCGGCGCGCTGATCGGCAACACTGCGGAAGTGGTGCTGGATACGCTGGAAAGCGACATCCTGGTGCTCAAGCCGGACGACATCATCGCCCACCTGGAAGAAATCGCCGCCAAACCCTGACAGATGTGAGGAACAGGGTCTGTAGGAGCGAGCTTGCTCGCGAACCAGCACAGCGCTGGAGCTGCCGGAAACTCCGTTCGCGAGCAAGCTCGCTCCTACAAAAAGCCCACAAAAAAGCCGCCCATCAGGCGGCTTTTTCAATGCGGGGCGACGATCAGACGCGCGACTCCAACCCCTCGGCCAGGAAGCTCGGCGCGATATAGCGCTCGTAGTGCGCCTCGGAGAGGATGAAGAACTCCTTGTCGATGGCGTCGCGCAGGTCCGGCAGTGTCCAGCCGCGGAACTCCGGCAGCAGCGCCAGGCCGTAGGCTTCCACCTGGTTGATCATCCGCGAGCCGCGGGCGATCAGCTGGTAGGCCCAGCAATAGGGCGACTGCTCGGGCACGAAGCGGATCTGCCGCTGCTCCAGCTGGCTGCGCAGCAGCGGCGCATCGAAGACTTCCAGCTTGGCCATCATTACCTGCGCCAGCAGGATCTCCAGACGGCTCAGGACCGCCCGCTTCTCCTCGTCGCCGTAGCGGTTCCAGTTCACCACTTCGTGGTGGAAGCGCTTGCAGCCACGGCAGACCAGGTCGCCATAGACCGTCGAGCAGAGCCCGACACAGGGGGTTTTGATGCGTTGCGAAGACATGGCTGAACAGATAGCTGGCAAAGCGGGCATGTTAGCCCTTTGTCTAGGCAAGATCACCCTCGGGCGCCTCGCAATTCGGCTTACCAAGGCCCATTAATTCCATTAGAATGGCTGCGCCTTTTTGGCGTCATTGTCCGAAAGAAGCTGTTTTCAAAGCGTCACGAAGCACAGATTCCGGCAGCCGCGCGGTCTGGGCGCCTCCCTCAAGCGCCCAGTCCCTCACGTCCCAGGCCCCACCGGCGTAAAACTTTGAAAACAGCTTCTGCCCGGAGATCGCCGGTGCCGTCGTAGGTCAGTGGATTACCGTCCACCATGCCTGACGAATGGATCGGAGGGGTCTCCTGGATACGCGTCCTCCGGGACCACTGATGAGGGAAATACTGTGCTTGAAGCCTATCGCAAACACGTAGAAGAGCGTGCCGCCCAGGGCGTCGTGCCCCAGCCGCTGAACGCCGAACAGACCGCTGGTCTGGTCGAACTCCTGAAGAACCCGCCGGCCGGCGAAGAAGAATTTCTCCTCGACCTGATCACCAACCGCGTACCGCCGGGCGTGGACGAAGCCGCCTACGTCAAGGCCGGTTTCCTGTCCGCCGTCGCCAAGGGTGAAGCCACTTCCCCGCTGCTGACCAAGGCCCGCGCCCTCGAGCTGCTGGGCACCATGCAGGGTGGCTACAACATCACCACCATGGTCGAGCTGCTGGACAGCGCCGAGCTGGCCGAAGTCGCCGCCGCGCAACTGAAGCACACCCTGCTGATGTTCGACGCCTTCCACGACGTCGCCGAGCGCGCCAAGAAAGGCAACGCCGCCGCCAAGTCCGTGCTGCAGTCCTGGGCCGAAGGCGAGTGGTTCAAGGCCCGTCCGGCAGTCGCCGAGAAGCTGACCCTGACCGTGTTCAAGGTCCCCGGCGAAACCAACACCGACGACCTGTCCCCCGCTCCGGACGCCTGGTCGCGCCCTGACATCCCGCTGCACGCCCTGGCCATGCTGAAGATGGCCCGCGACGGCATCGAGCCGATCCAGCCGGGCTCCGTCGGTCCGCTGAAGCAGATCGAAGCCGTGAAGGCCAAGGGCTTCCCGGTTGCCTACGTCGGTGACGTGGTCGGTACCGGTTCTTCCCGCAAGTCCGCCACCAACTCGGTGCTGTGGTTCTTCGGCGACGACATCCCCTACGTGCCGAACAAGCGCGGCGGCGGTTTCTGCTTCGGCACCAAGATCGCCCCGATCTTCTACAACACCATGGAAGACGCCGGCGCCCTGCCGATCGAATTCGACTGCACCAACCTGGCCATGGGCGACGTCATCGACGTTTACCCGTACGAAGGCAAGGTCGTGCGTCATGACAGCGGCGAAGTGGTCACCACCTTCGAACTGAAGACCCCGGTCCTGCTGGACGAAGTCCGCGCCGGCGGCCGTATCCCGCTGATCGTTGGCCGTGGCCTGACCGAGAAGGCCCGCGCCGAGCTGGGTCTGCCTGCCTCCGACCTGTTCAAGAAGCCGGAAGCGCCGGCCGACAGCGGCAAGGGCTTCACCCTCGCCCAGAAGATGGTTGGCCGCGCCTGCGGTCTGGCCGAAGGCCAGGGCGTACGTCCGGGCACCTATTGCGAACCGAAGATGACCACCGTCGGTTCCCAGGACACCACCGGCCCGATGACCCGCGACGAGCTGAAAGACCTGGCTTGCCTGGGCTTCTCCGCCGACCTGGTGATGCAGTCCTTCTGCCACACCGCTGCCTATCCGAAGCCGATCGACGTCAAGACCCACCACACCCTGCCGGACTTCATCATGACCCGCGGCGGTGTCTCCCTGCGTCCGGGCGACGGCATCATCCACAGCTGGCTGAACCGCATGCTGCTGCCCGACACCGTCGGCACCGGCGGCGACTCGCACACCCGCTTCCCGATCGGCATCAGCTTCCCGGCCGGTTCCGGCCTGGTCGCCTTCGCCGCTGCCACCGGCGTCATGCCGCTGGACATGCCCGAATCGGTTCTGGTGCGCTTCAAGGGCCAGCTGCAACCGGGCATCACCCTGCGTGACCTGGTCCATGCCATCCCCTACTACGCGATCCAGGCTGGCCTGCTGACCGTCGAGAAGAAAGGCAAGAAGAACATCTTCTCCGGCCGCATTCTCGAGATCGAAGGTCTGAACGACCTGACCGTCGAGCAAGCCTTCGAGCTGTCCGACGCCTCCGCCGAGCGTTCGGCTGCCGGTTGCACCATCAAGCTGCCGGAAGAGGCCATCGCCGAGTACCTGAAGTCCAACATCACCCTGCTGCGCTGGATGATCGGCGAAGGCTACGGCGACGCCCGCACCCTGGAGCGCCGCGCGCAAGCGATGGAAGCCTGGCTGGCCAACCCGCAACTGCTGGAAGCCGACAAGGACGCCGAGTACGCCGCGGTCATCGAGATCGACCTGGCCGACGTCAAGGAGCCGGTACTCTGCGCTCCGAACGACCCGGACGACGCCCGCCTGCTGTCCAGCGTACAAGGCCGCAAGATCGATGAAGTCTTCATCGGCTCCTGCATGACCAACATCGGTCACTTCCGCGCTGCCGGCAAACTGCTGGACAAGGTCAAGGGTGGCATTCCGACCCGTCTGTGGCTGGCTCCGCCGACCAAGATGGACGCCCATCAGCTGACCGAGGAAGGCTACTACGGCATCTACGGCAAGGCTGGCGCGCGCATGGAAATGCCGGGCTGCTCGCTGTGCATGGGTAACCAGGCTCGCGTACAGACCGGTTCGACCGTGGTCTCCACCTCGACCCGCAACTTCCCGAACCGTCTGGGCGACGCCACCGACGTGTTCCTGGCATCCGCCGAGCTGGCCGCCGTTTCCTCGATCATCGGCAAGCTGCCGACCGTCGAGGAGTACATGGCCTACGCGAAGGACATCGACAGCATGTCTGCCGATATCTACCGCTACCTGAGCTTCGACCAGATCGCCGAGTTCCGAGAAGCTGCCGCCAACGCGAAGATCCCGGCCGTCCAGGTCTGAGTCTCCTAGCGTGATGAAAGCCCCGCCTCGTGCGGGGCTTTTCTTTTCCAGGCCCGAAATAGAGCGCTCCGGCCCCACCCTAACGATGGGCCTAATACTTATTGACCGGTTGCGCCGCTGGCCACCGGGTCTAAGGTGGACGACAGGCTCCTGCCGATATCCGTGCTCAGGTGCCCTTGTGGAACCCTCCAGAGGTGCGCTCCCTTCCTCTGCGCCCCGCCCTCCATGGCGGGGCTTCTTTTTTTCCGCGCCACCAGTGGCACAGCCCTTGCTCCACTTCTGACACCTGCGGTCCAACGGCGGATCGCCCCCACGACAATGGCGTCGCGCCTGCCTCCTGTGACAGCAGGTGGCGCGGCGCCTTTTTTTTGCGTTGAGAGTGCGTTCAGAGGTGGAGATGATCGACAGCACCAGCCCACTGCCGGACAGCCTGGCCTGGGTGGCCGGCTCCGATGCCCCGGAGAAGACAGCCCTTAACCTGGGCTTCATGGCCCTTACCGACTCCGCCTCGCTGGTGGTGGCCGCGACCCAGGGCTTCGGCCAGCCCTACGGCTTGACGCTCAACCTGCAGCGGCAGAACTCCTGGGCCGGGCTGCGCGATCGCCTGCTCAGCGGCGAGCTGGACGCGGCGCAAAGCCTCTACGGGCTCATCTACGACCTGCAACTGGGCCTGGGCGGCGCCCCGGCCACCGACATGGCCGTGCTCATGGGGCTGTGCCAGAACGGCCAGTCGATCAACCTCTCCGCACCACTGATGCGCGACGGCGTGACCTCTGCCGGGGCACTGCAGAGCCACGTGCGCCAGAACGGTGCGCCACTCACCCTGGCCCACACCTTCCCCACCGGCACCCATGCGATGTGGCTCTACTACTGGCTGGCCAGCCACGGCATCCACCCCCTGCAGGACGTTCGCAGCCTGGTGGTGCCGCCAGCGCAGATGGTCGAGCACCTCAAGGCCGGGCGCATCGACGGCTTCTGCGCCGGCGGCCCCTGGGGCGCCCTGGCAGTGGACGAAGGCATGGGCTTTACCCTCGCCACCAGCCAGCAGATCTGGCCGGACCACCCGGAAAAGGTGCTGGGCACCACCCGCGCCTTCGTCGAGCAATACCCCAACACCGCCCGCGCCCTGGTCATGAGCATCCTCGACGCCAGCCGCTTCATCGAAGCCAGCCAGGACAATCTGCGTAGCGCCGCCCAATTGATCAGCAGCGAGGACTACATCGACGCCCCGCTCGCCAGCATCGAGCCGCGCCTGCTCGGCCGCTATGAGGACGGCCTGGGTCACGCCTGGCAGGACGCGCATCCGCTGCGCTTCTTCAATGAAGGCCAGGCCACCTATCCCTGGCTCTCCGACGGGCTGTGGTTCATGACCCAGTTCCGCCGCTGGGGCCTGTTGCGCGAAGACGTCGATTACCTCGGCATCGCCCGCCAGGTCCAGCAACTCGAGCTCTACCGCGAAGCCGCCAGCGCCGTCGGTGTCCCTGTGCCGGACACCGAGATGCGCGCCTCGACCCTGATCGACGGCCGCCTCTGGAACGGCAGCGACCCGGCTGGCTACGCCCGCAGCTTCGAGCTGAATGCCCTGGCGGAGCGAGGTTGAGCATGCTGCGCGTCCTGCTGATCAACGACACCCCGAAAAAGGTCGGGCGCCTCAAGGCTGCCCTGGTGGAAAGCGGCTTCGAAGTCATCGACGAATCCGGTCTCACGGTCGACCTGGCGCAACGGGTCGAGGCCCTGCATCCGGATGTGATCCTCATCGACACCGAGTCCCCCGGCCGCGACGTGATGGAGCAGGTAGTGCTGGTCAGCCGCGACCAGCCGCGCCCCATCGTCATGTTCACCGACGAGCACGACCCGCAGGTGATGCGCCAGGCCATCCGCTCCGGGGTCAGTGCCTACATCGTCGAGGGCATCCAGGCTGAGCGCCTGCAACCGATCCTCGATGTCGCCATGGCCCGTTTCGAGAGCGACCAGGCCCTGCGCGCCCAACTGCAGGCCCGCGAGCAGCAACTGGCGGAGCGCAAGCGCATCGAACTGGCCAAGGGGCTGCTGATGAAGATGAAGGGTTGCGCCGAGGAGGAGGCCTACACCCTGATGCGCCGCCAGGCCATGGGCCGCCAACAGAAGCTTTCTCAGGTGGCGGAACAGATCATCGCCATGCACGAAATGCTCGGCCACTGAGACCGGCCATCTGCCAGCGACGGCAAGGCGCGATCATTTCGCCAGCCGCCAAGCTGGCCCCTGCCCTCCCGGCAACGTCCTATGCTGCGCCCGTCCGGCTTCAAGGCCGGGCCCCAGGAGCGTCATCGGCAGGGTTCGATGGCGCATCGCAGTGGCCGCCGCCGGCTAGGCACCTCGGCGCCCACCCGACCTCGCCGCCTGCGCGGCTCAGCAAGGGCAAGCCCATGATCGACCTCACCACCTGGAACCTCAGCGTTCCCACCGATCCCCGCCCCACCGAAGTCAGCACCGAACAGATCGCCCGGGGCTACCAGAGCCGCTACTTCCAGCGCGGCGGCAGCCAGGTGGTGTTCTGGGTGCCCGTCACCGGCTCGCACACCTCCGACAGCGTCTACCCGCGCAGTGAACTGCGCGAGACCACCACCGCCGGCGAAGTCTCCAACTGGTACTACAGCCAAGGCGACAACGAGCTACGAGTGACCATGAGCGTCCAGCAGGTGCCGTCGAAGAACAAGATCATCATCGGCCAGATCCACAGCCGCTCGCCCTACACCGGCAACGGCGAGCCGCTGGTCAAGCTGCAGTACCACTACCTGCCCACCCTGGAGACCGGCCGCCTGGAAGCCCTGGTGCGCAACCACCCCGACGACAGCGCCAGCATCAATGTGCCGCTGATCGACAACATCGCCCTGGACCAGACCTTCAACTACAGCCTGCGCGTCACCTCGGTGGGCAATCTGGCGATCCGCGTGGAGACCTCCGACGGCCGGGCCAACTACTACCGCAAGATCCTCAGCACCACCTGGTCCAAGCAACTGCTCTACTTCAAGGCCGGGGCCTACATCAACGATAACTACGGCGACAACAGCGAAGGCGCGCGGGTGACCGTCTTCCACCTGAACTCGGCGCACCGCTGATTCGCCATTCACTCGCCTGATGAGGCGCGGGGCGGACGGACTGCGCGTAGAATACGCGGCACTTCCGCACGACCCGCTGCCCTGTCACCGAGACCACCATGGCCCGCCTGAAACTGGAATTCCCCGAAGAACTCTTCATCTACGAAACCAAGCTCACCGTCCGCGTCACCGACATCAACGGTGCCAACCACCTGGGCAACGACTCGATGATCTCGATGATCTCCGAGGCCCGCGCACGCTTCCTGTTCGACTACGGCATCCGCGAGACCGGCATCATCGTCACCGACCTCGCCACCACCTACCGCGCCGAAGCCCACGCCCGCGACCAGCTGCTGTTCGAGGTCGGCGTGATGGACTTCAACAAGTACGGCGGCGACATCATTTTCCGCATCACCCGCCCAGCCGACCAAACCCAGGTAGCCATGGCCAAGTCGGGCTTCGTGTTCTTCGACTACCAGGCCGGCAAGGTCGTACCGATCCCCGAGGCCTTCCGCGACACCTTCCCCAACGTCAACTGGGTCGCCTGAGCGGCAAGCGAAGCGGCAGCACGCTATACCTCTGGAGTCGTACCCATCAGCCTCCAGAGGAGTTTCCAGCATGCCGTCCTTCCTTCGGCTGGGCGCGCTGTCCAGCTGTCTGTGCCTGCCCTTCCTTCCACTGTTCCCCAATGCCCATGCGGCAGATACCGATCCGGTCCAGCGCGGCCGCTATCTGGTGCAAGTCGCCGGTTGCAACGACTGCCACACCGCGGGCTACATCCTCGCCCCGGACAAGGTCCCCGAAAGCACCTGGCTCACTGGCGACCAGCTCGGCTGGAGCGGCCCCTGGGGCACCACCTACGCCAGCAGCCTGCGCCTGGCCATGCAGGCCTATGACGAAGAGCAATGGCTGGCCATAGCGCGCCAGGCCAACTTCCGCCCGCCCATGCCGTCCCACACGCTGCGAATCATGGACGAAGCCGACCTGCGCGGGATCTATCGCTACGTTCGCCACCTCGGCGCCGCCGGCAACCGGGCTCCCGATTACGTGCCGCCCGGCGGTACGCCCAAGGGCCCGGTGGTGGTCTTCCCGTCCCCGCCAGCCCCCTGAATCGCCCCAACGGGGAGCACGGCAACAGCGCGTGCGCCCCGTTGTGGCTCAGCCAGCAACCCGTTGCACCGCCCAACTCATTGAACCAGAAGGTTTTTCACTGTTGGCCCGCGCCTTGCTCTGCACAAGGCGATGGTAATCAACGGCGATTACCCGACTTCGACAAAGGCGTCGCATCCACACCCGCGCAGTGCGGTGGGTGGAGCGACGCCTTTTTCGTTTGCCCCGGCGCAGGGGCACAGGACCTTCTCGAACCCGGCGGCTGCCACGTGGCGCACGACCGGGCTCCTCTACCGTTGCTGATGAGGTGTTCGATGAACACGAGTTTCTGGAAAGCCGGCCATGCGCCGACCCTGTTTGCCGCCTTCCTGTATTTCGACCTGAGCTTCATGGTCTGGTACGTCCTCGGCCCGCTGGCGGTGCAGATCGCCACCGACCTGCAACTGACCACCCAGCAGCGAGCGCTGATGGTCGCCACGCCGATCCTCTCCGGCGCCATCCTGCGCTTCCTCATGGGCCTGCTGGCCGATCGCTGGTCGCCCAAGGCCGCCGGCATCCTCGGCCAGATAATCGTCATCTGCGCGCTGTTCGGCGCCTGGCGGCTGGGCATCCACAGCCTGGAGCAGGCGATGATCCTTGGCGTGCTGCTGGGCATGGCCGGCGCCTCCTTCGCCGTGGCGCTGCCGCTGGCCTCGCAGTGGTACCCGCCGCAGCACCAGGGCAAGGCCATGGGCATCGCCGGCGCCGGCAACTCCGGCACCGTGCTGACCGCGCTGTTCGCACCGGCCATCGCTGCCGCCTTCGGCTGGCAGAACGTCTTCGGCTTCGCGCTGATCCCGCTGCTGGCGACCCTGGTGGTGTTCGCCCTGCTCGCCCGCAATGCGCCGGAGCGGCCGCCGGCCAAATCCCTGGGGGATTACCTGAAGGCCCTGGGCGATCGCGACAGCTGGTGGTTCATGTTCTTCTACAGCGTGACCTTCGGCGGCTTCCTCGGCCTGGCCAGCACCCTGCCCGGCTACTTCCACGACCAGTACGGCCTGGACCCGGTGAAAGCCGGCTACTACACCGCGGCCTGCGTCTTTGCCGGCAGCCTGATGCGCCCACTGGGCGGCGCCCTGGCCGACCGCATCGGCGGCATCCGCAGCCTGCTGGTGATGTACACCGTCGCCTCGATCTGCATTGCCGCCGTGGGCTTCCACCTGCCCAGCGCGGTGGCGGCGCTGAGCCTCTTCGTGGTCGCCATGCTCAGCCTCGGCGCGGGCAACGGCGCGGTGTTCCAGCTGGTGCCGCAACGCTTCCGCCAGACCATCGGCGTGATGACCGGCCTGATCGGCATGGCCGGCGGCATCGGCGGCTTCTGCCTGACGGCGGGCCTGGGCGCGATCAAGCAGGCTACGGGTGACTACCAGATCGGCCTCTGGCTGTTCGCCAGCCTCGGCGTATTGGCCTGGTTCGGCCTGCACGCGGTGAAAGCCCGCTGGCGCACCACCTGGGGCAGCGCCGCCGTTACCGCGGCGCGGGTTTAAGCCATGGCAAATCGCAGTTGTAGGAGCGGGCCATGCGCGCGAATCGCGGGCATGGCCCGCTCCTACAGGGAGAAACCATGAGCCTGACCCTGAGCTTCGCCCAGGCCAGCGCCACCGGCCCGCGCGACGAGAACCAGGATGCCCTGCGGGTGGTTACCCCGCCCGCCGGGCTGGCCGCCAGCAAGGGGCACCTGTTTGCCATCGCCGACGGCGTCAGCCATTGCGCCGACGGCGGCCTGGCCGCGCGGCTGAGCCTGCAGGCGCTGGCCGCCGACTACTACGCCACCCCCGAGACCTGGGCCGTCGCCCAGGCCCTCGACCGCCTGCTGATCTCGCAGAACCGCTGGCTGCAGGCCAACGGCGGCGGCCAGCCGCTGCTCACCACCCTCACTGCGCTGGTCTTGCGTGGCCGGCGCTATACCCTCGCCCATGTCGGCGACTGCCGGCTCTATCGCTGGCACGCAGGTGTCCTGGATTGCCTGACCCAGGACCACGTCTGGGAACAGCCCGGTATGCAGCACGTACTCAAGCGCGCGCTGGGCCTCGACCAGCATCTGGTGGTGGACTACTGCGACGGCGAGCTGGAAGCCGGACAGTGCTTCCTGCTGGTCAGCGACGGCATCTGGGCCACCCTGGGCGACAGCGCCATCCAGCGCCTGCTGGAGGACGCACAGAGCCTGCAGGCCTGCGCCGACGCACTGGTCAGCGCCGCCCACCTGGCAGGCAGCCAGGACAACGCCAGCGCCCTGCTCCTGCAGGTGGACGAACTGCCACCCGCGAGCCTCGGCGACGCCCTCGCCCAACTCGACCACTGGCCCGCGCCGCCTACCCTGCGGGGCGAACAGGAATTCGAGGGCTGGCAGGTCGAAGGCAAGCTGGCCCAGTCCCGCCAGTCGCTGATCTACCGCGTACGCGACCGACAGAATCGCCCCTGGCTGCTCAAGACCCTGCCACCAGCGCTGCGCGATTCTCCGGAAGCCGCCCAGGCGCTGCTGCTGGAGGAATGGTTCCTGCGCCGGGTGCAGGGCCGCTACTTCCCCGAACTGCACAGCCTGCCGCAGCGCCAGCACCTCTATTACGTAATGCGTGAGTACCCGGGGCAGACGCTGGACGAGCAGCTGAAACTCAACGGCCCGCCGAACCTGCCCGACTGGCTGGACCTCGCCCAGCGCCTGTTGCGCGGCCTGGGCCAGTTGCACCGGCGCAACATCCTGCACCGCGACATCAAGCCGGAAAACCTGCACTGGGCCGACGACGGCGAACTGCGCCTGCTGGACTTCGGCCTCGCCTACTGCCCCGGATTGTCGCAGGAAGACCCGCACGACCTGCCCGGCACCCCGAGCTATCTGGCGCCGGAATCCTTCCAGGGCGCGCCACCGGATGCCCGCCAGGACCTCTACGCCGCCGGTGTCACGCTGTATCGACTGCTCTGCGGTCATTATCCCTATGGCGAGATCGAAGCCTTCCAGCATCCGCGTTTCGGCGCGGCTGCCCCGGCCAGCCGCTATCGCCCGGACGTACCGGCCTGGCTCGACGACTGGCTGGCAAAGCTGATCGCCGCCCAGCCGCAGCAACGCTTCGAAACCGCCGAGGAATGCCTGCTGGCCCTGGAACAAGGCGAACGGCAGGCCCCGGCGCGCCCGCGCCCACTCCTGGAGCGCGAACCGCTGCGGGTCTGGCGCGGCATCGCCCTGGCCTCCCTGGCCAGCAACCTGGGGCTGCTGCTCTGGCTGTTGCACCAGGGCTGAGGCGCGCACCAGATCGGCTCAGAACGCATCACCGCAGTGCAGCAAAAACGGTGATTCATCGGGCGATCCACGTGAAAGCCCCGGAAACCGGGACCCGAGCAAGTTGGCACAACCCCTGCAATAACCGTTTCAACAATCTACAAAAGCGCGTCCCTCAACGAAGAGGCTCGCACTTCCCGATCGATCGGGACTTGGACAAAGGCGTCCTCGCTGGGTAACCGGCGGGACGCCTTTTTTGTTTTCCGTGTTTCAGCTTTGCGTGACGGAGCCCTGACATGAAAAAGCTCAAGCTCGTACTGATCGGCAACGGCATGGCCGGTGTGCGGACCCTGGAAGAACTGTTGAAGATCGCACCGGACCTCTACGACATCACCGTGTTCGGCGCCGAGCCCCACCCCAACTACAACCGCATCCTGCTCTCCCCCGTGCTGGCCGGCGAGCAGGCCTTCGAGGACATCGTCCTCAACGACCTCAACTGGTACAGCGAGAACGGCATCCGCCTGCTGCTCAATCGCAAGGTCACCCGCATCGACCGCCATCGCCGCAAGGTCTACGCCGAAGATGGCACCGAGGCCGAGTACGACCGCCTGCTGATCGCCACCGGCTCCAACCCCTTCATCCTGCCGGTGCCGGGCAGCCGCCTGCAGGGCGTGATCGGCTACCGCGACATCGCCGACACCCAGACCATGATCGACACCGCTGGCACCCACAGCCACGCAGTGGTCATCGGCGGCGGCCTGCTCGGCCTGGAGGCGGCCAACGGCCTCAAGCAGCGCGGCATGGACGTCACCGTGGTGCACCTCTCCGACTGGCTGCTGGAGCGCCAGCTGGACCGCACCGCCGGCAAGCTGCTGCAGGAAGCGCTGGAATCGCGCGGCATCCACTTTCGCCTGAACACCCACACCGAAGAGCTGATCGACGACGGCAGCGGCCGCGTCTGCGCCATCCGCTTCAAGGACGGCGAAGTGATCGCCGCCGACCTGGTGGTGATGGCCGCTGGCATCCGCCCCAACACCGAACTGGCGGAGAAGACCGGCCTGCCCTGCAACCGCGGCATCCTGGTCAACGACACCCTGCAGACCTATGACCCGCGCATCTATGCCCTGGGCGAATGCGCCAGCCACCGCGGCATCGCCTACGGCCTGGTGGCGCCGCTGTTCGAGCAGGCCAAGGTCTGCGCCAACCACCTGGCCATGCTCGGCTTCGCCCGCTACCAGGGCTCGGTGACTTCCACCAAGCTCAAGGTCACCGGCATCGACCTGTTCTCCGCCGGCCAGTTCATGGGCGGCGAAGGCACCGAGACCATCACCCTCTCCGACCCCATCGGCGGCGTGTACAAGAAGCTGGTGATCAAGGACGACGTGCTGGTCGGCGCCTGCCTGTACGGCGACACCGCGGACGGTGGCTGGTACTTCCGGCAGATCCGCGAGAACCACAACGTCGGCGAAATCCGCGACCACCTGATGTTCGGCGAGAGCAGCATCGGCGACGTCGGCCACCAGGGCCAGAACAGCGCGGCGAACATGCCCGACACGGCGGAAGTCTGCGGCTGCAACGGCGTGTGCAAGGGCACCATCGTCAAGGCGATCCAGGAGAACGGCCTGTTCAGCGTCGACGAGGTGAAGAAGCACACCAAGGCTGCCAGCTCCTGCGGCTCCTGCGCGGGGCTGGTGGAGCAGATCCTGATCAGCACCGTGGGCGGCGCGGCGGATGTGAAGCCCAAGAGCGAGAAAGCCATCTGCGGCTGCAGCGATCTGAACCATGGCCAGGTGCGCCAGGCCATCCGCGAGCACCACCTGGTCAGCCTGAGCGCCGCCATGCGCTTCATGGACTGGCGCACCCCGGACGGCTGCGCCACCTGCCGCCCGGCGCTGAACTACTACCTGATCTCCACCTGGCCGGGCGAAGCCAGGGACGATCCGCAGTCGCGCCTGATCAACGAACGCGCCCACGCCAACATCCAGAAGGACGGCACCTACTCGGTGGTCCCGCGCATGTGGGGCGGCGTCACCAACGCCGCCGAACTGCGCCGCATCGCCGACGTCGCCGACAAGTACCAGGTGCCCATGGTCAAGGTCACCGGCGGCCAGCGCATCGACCTGCTGGGCGTGAAAAAGGACGACCTGCCGGCCATCTGGAAAGAACTGGACATGCCTTCCGGCCACGCCTACGGCAAGTCCATCCGCACCGTGAAGACCTGCGTGGGCAGCGAATTCTGCCGCTTCGGTACACAGAACTCGACCCAGCTGGGCATCGACCTGGAGCACGACCTGTTCAACATGTGGTCGCCACACAAGGTCAAGCTGGCGGTCTCCGGCTGCCCGCGCAACTGCGCCGAGGCCGGCATCAAGGACATCGGCATCATCGGCGTGGATTCGGGCTGGGAGCTGTACATCGGCGGCAACGGCGGGATCAAGACCGAGGTCGCGGAGTTCTTCGTCAAGCTCAAGACCTCCGACGAAGTCCGCGAGTACAGCGGCGCCTTCCTCCAGCTCTACCGCGAGGAAGCCTTCTACCTGGAACGCACCGTGCACTACCTGCAGCGCGTCGGCATGGAGCGCATCAAGAAGGCGGTACTGGAGGACGCGGACAACCGCAAGGCGCTGAACGCCCGCCTGCAGTTCTCCCTGTCGCTGGAGCAGGACCCATGGCAGGAGCGCATCGCCCAGCAACCGCTGAAGAAGGAATTCGAACGGATTCCCCTGAAGCAGGCGGAACCCGCCTGAGTGCCCGCCGGGCCCCTCCATCGGGGCCCCTACTACCCGATTGCCGGAGACACCCCATGAACTGGTTAGACATCTGCGCCCTGGACGACATCAACCCGCTGGGCTCGCGCGTCATCGCCGGCCCCAAGGGCGACATCGCGATCTTCCGCACTTCCGATGACGAGGTCTTCGCCCTCGACGACCGCTGCCCGCACAAGGGCGGCCCGTTGTCCCAAGGCCTGATCTACGGCAAGCGCGTGGCCTGCCCGCTGCACAACTGGCAGATCGAACTGGCCAGCGGCGAGGCCGTGGCCCCCGACCAGGGCTGCGCCCATCGCCACGAGGTGAAGGTCGAGGAGGGCCGCGTGCTGCTGGCCCTGCGCGACAGCCTCGCCCACTGCGCCTGATCCCCCCTGCTTCCGATTCAGAGCGAGGCTGCGCCATGACCCAGAACCGTCGCACTACCGCATCCACCTGCTGCTACTGCGGCGTGGGCTGCGGTGTACTGATCGAACACGACGACGAGCGCATCCTGAACGTGCAGGGCGATCCGCAACATCCGGCCAACTTCGGCCGCCTGTGCAGCAAGGGATCGACGCTGCACCTCACCGGCGATGCGGATGCCCGCGCACAGTTCCCGGAGCTGCGCCTGGGCAAGGGCCTGTCGCGCACTCGCACCGACTGGGACACCGCCCTGGAGCATGCCGCTGGCATCTTCGCCGAAACCATTCGCGAGCACGGGCCGGACAGCGTGGCCTTCTACGTTTCCGGCCAACTGCTGACCGAGGACTATTACGCCTTCAACAAGCTGGCCCGCGCCCTGGTCGGCACCAACAACATCGACAGCAACTCACGCCTGTGCATGTCCTCGGCAGTGGTCGGCTACAAGCGCAGCCTGGGTGCCGACGCCCCGCCCTGCAGCTACGAAGACATCGAGCTGGCCGATTGCGTGATGATCGCCGGCAGCAACATGGCCTACGCCCACCCGGTGCTGTTCCGCCGCCTGGAAGAGGCCCGCGCGCGGCGCCCGGAGATGAAGCTGATCGTCATCGATCCGCGCGTCACCGACACCGCCGAGCAGGCCGACCTGCACCTGGCGATCCTGCCGGGCACCGACGTCGCACTGTTCCACGGCATCCTGCACATCCTGCTCTGGGAAGGCTGGATCGACCGCGCCTTCGTCGACGCCCACACCGAAGGCCTGGAGGAGCTGAAGGCCCTGGTGCGCGACTACGGCCCGCTGGCCGTGGCGGAAATCTGCGGCATCGCCGTCGATGACCTGCAGCGCGCGGCCCAGTGGATCGGCCAGTCGCCCGCCTTCCTCTCGCTCTGGTGCATGGGGCTGAACCAGTCCACCGCCGGCAGCGCGAAGAACAGCGCGCTGATCAACCTGCACCTGGCCACCGGGCAGATCGGCCGCCCCGGCGCCGGTCCCTTCTCCCTCACCGGCCAGCCCAACGCCATGGGCGGCCGCGAGACCGGCAGCCTGTCCAACCTCCTACCCGGCCACCGCGAGGCCGCCAATGCCAAACATCGTGCCGAAGTGGCGGCTTACTGGGGCATCGAGCAATTGCCGGAGAACCCCGGCCTGAGTGCCATCGAACTGTTCGACGCCGTGCGCGACGGGCGCATCAAGGCCCTGTGGATCGCCTGCACGAACCCCGCCCAATCACTGCCGGACCAGACCCGCGTGCGCGAAGCCCTGGCCGCCTGTCCTTTCGTCATCGTCCAGGAAGCCTTCAGCACCAGTGAGACCTGCCAGTACGCCGACCTGCTACTGCCGGCCGCCAGTTGGGGCGAGAAGGAAGGCACGGTAACCAACTCCGAACGCCGCATCAGCCACGTGCGCCCGGCCATTGCCGCAATCGGCGAGGCGCGAGCGGACTGGAGCATCGTCTGCGACTTCGCCCGCCGCCTGGAGCAACGACTGCGCCCTGGCGAAAGGAGCCTGTTCGACTTCGGCTCACCGTCCGCATTGTTCGATGAATACAAGCTGCTGACCCGTGGACGTGATCTTGACCTGTCCGGCATCGATTACGCGCTGCTGGACACCCGTGGGCCACAGCAATGGCCGCTCCGCGCCGGCACGCAGCAAGGCACCGAGCGCCTGTATGGCGACGGACAATTCCCCACCGCCAATGGCCGCGCCCGGCTGATCGCCGAGCCCTACCGCGCACCGAAGGAAAAACGTGACGCGCGTTACCCGCTGATCCTCAACACCGGTCGCCTGCGCGATCAATGGCACGGCATGACCCGTACCGGCACGGCTCCACAACTGTTCGGCCACGTGGAAGAAGCCGTGCTCGGCCTGCATCCGGACGAACTGCGCCGCCGGCGCATCAGCGACGGCCAATTGGTGCGCCTGCACAGCCGCCGCGGCGAACTGGTGCTGCCGGTGCAGGCTGATGATCGCCTGCGCCCCGGCCAGGCCTTCCTGCCAATGCACTGGGGCGACCGCTACCTCAAGGGTCTGGGCATCAATGTGCTGACCCTGCCGGCGGTGGACCCTTTGTCCCGCCAACCCGAGCTGAAACATGCCACCGTTGAAGTCAGCCGCATTGAGCTGCCCTGGCAGTTCTTCGCCCTGGTGGAAGGTGAGGTGCAGAAGCGCTTCGATGCCCTGCGCCCGCTGTTCGAAGTTCTGCGCTACGCCAGCTTCAGCCCCACCGGCCGTGAGCGCCCGGCGCTGGTGATTCGTGCCGCGCACGTCGAGGCGCCGAGCGCGGAGTGGCTGGCCCGCATCGATGCCCTGCTCGACCTCGGCGACGGCCCGGTCATGGCCTATGACGACCCGCGCCGCACCGTTGGAAAGCGCGTACGCATCGAACAATCGCGAATCGTGTCGCTGCGCCTGGCCGGCGAAACCGCCGCCCGCGCGTGGCTGCGCGAATCATGGAAGGAAGGCCGCGCCGATCAGGAACTGCGTCGCTGGCTGCTCGCACCGCTCAGTGCCGCCCCGGGCAAAGCCGGCGCGACAGCGGACAAGACACTGTGCAACTGCCTGAACGTCAGCCAGAGCCGCATCCAGGCCGGGATCGACCGGGGCCTGGACCTGGAAGGCCTGAAATGCGAACTCAAGTGCGGGACCGCCTGCGGCTCCTGCGTACCGGAAATCAAGCGCCTGCTGGCTCAGACGCCGCTGGCCACGACCGCCTGAATCCAGCCGCGAAGACGGCAGCCTGAGGAGAACGACATGAGTGGAAAAGTCTGGCTGATCGGCGCCGGCCCCGGCGACCCGGAGCTGCTGACCCTGAAGGCAGTCCGCGCCCTGGCCCAGGCCGACGTGGTGCTCATCGACGACCTGGTGAATCCGGCGGTACTGGAGCACTGCCCTTCCGCACGGGTGATTTCCGTCGGCAAACGCGGCGGTTGCCGCTCCACCCCCCAGGACTTCATCCACCGCCTGATGCTGCGCTACGCCCGCCAGGGGCGCCGCGTGGCACGCCTGAAAGGCGGCGACCCGTGCATCTTCGGCCGTGGCGGCGAAGAAGCCGACTGGCTCGCGACGCGCGGCATCGACTGCGAGCTGGTCAACGGCATCACCGCCGGGCTGGCAGCCGCCACCCAGTGCGGTATCTCCGTAACCCTGCGTGGCGTCAGCCGGGGCGTGACCCTGGTGACCGCGCACACCCAGGACGACAGCCCACTGAATTGGCGCGGCCTGGCCGAAGGCGGTACGACGCTGGTGGTGTACATGGGCGTGGCGAAACTGGCGGAAATCCACGACGGCCTGCTCGAAGGTGGCATGACTGCCTGCACGCCAGTGGCGATGATCGAGAACGCGTCCCTGCCCGCCCAGCGCGAATACCGCAGTCAGTTGGGCGAGATGCTGGCTGACGCCCAGCGCTTCGCCCTGAAGAGCCCGGCAATCCTGGTGATCGGCGAAGTCGCCGCCGCTTCGCAACAGGCAATCCTGGCTCGCACGGCCTGACGCGCACTTTCCTGCGGGCAAAGAAAAACCCGGCCTAGGCCGGGTTTTTCTCGTCAGCTCAGACCAATTACTTGGCTTGGGCTTCCACTTCGGCTTCTACGCGGCGGTTAACAGCGCGGCCTTCGGCAGTTGCGTTGTCAGCAACCGGACGGGACTCGCCGTAACCAACAGCGTTTACGCGGCCGCCTTCAACACCGTACTCGTTGACCAGTACGTCACGAACGGCGTTGGCACGACGCTCGGACAGCTTCTGGTTGTAGGCGTCGGTGCCGACGGAGTCGGTGTGGCCTTCAACGGTGGTGGAGGTGGACGGGTATTGCTTCATGAAGTCAGCCAGGTTTTTGATGTCAGCGTAGCTGTTCTCTTTAACCTTGGACTTGTCGAAGTCGAACTTCACGTCCAGCTGAACGCGAACGACTTCGGCAACAGCCGGGCAGCCGTTGGCGTCAACGGTGACGTTGGCCGGGGTGTTCGGGCACTTGTCGACGTTGTCGCAGACGCCGTCGTTGTCGGAGTCGGAGCAGACTTCAGCAACCGGCTCGGGAGCCGGGGCCGGCTTGGCGCCGCCGCCGAAGTTCATGCCGACGCCCAGGCCAGCCATCCACTCGCCCTGGTGACCGTTGTCACGCTTCTCCAGGCCGTACTGGCCGTCGAGGCTGGCTTTGGCGTAGAAGTTTTCGGTGAAGTAGTACTTCAGACCGGTACCAACCATGGCCATGGTCAGGTTCTGACGGCCACCGTTGTCGGAGTTGATGTTGGTCAGGCTCTGGTGGCCAACGCCGGCGGAAACGTACGGACGCAGGTTGCCAGCACCCGGAGTGCCGAAGTGGTAGATGGCGTCCAGAGTGCTCAGGTTGCCATGGACCTTCTTGTTGCCGGTCTCGTAGGTGCCACGTACGTCGTGGTACTCACCGTAGGACAGAGCCAGCTCGACGTCGTCGGTCAGGAAGTAACCAACGGAGCCGCCGTACAGGTCCGCGTTCTTCATGTTGCGGGTGCTGTCGGTGAAGTAGCGCTTGCCGAATGCTTCGACTTCGACGGCGCCCTGGCCTTGAGCGAAGGCATTGACAGCGGCGGTGGCGATCAGCGAGCCAACTACGACGCCTAAGGTGTTCTTCAGTTTCATCCGTTAAATCCCCATCTTGGTGGTCAATAAGTTGTCCTAACCATAGGCCGTACAACTTGGGTGGCAAGTTTATCAGAACTTGCCAAAAAGAGAGACAATATTTCCCGGACTAAGATTCCGTCACATTCGAAAACTTTTCTCTCATTCGATCGAGTGCACGTTTGTAGCGCATCTTCGTGGCGCTAAGCCCCATGTGCATGATGTCGGCGATTTCCTGGAACTCCAGTTCCGCAACAAATCGGAGCACGAGGATTTCCCGATCAATGGGATTGACATGAACTAGCCAGCGGTCTAGCCCACCCCGTTCTTCGACTTTCGGAGCCTTCTCTTCAGAGGCTTCCTCGACTGGATCCAGACTCAGCGCATCGAGCAATCTGCGTTTGCGCCGTTCCTTCCGATACTGAGTTATGCACTCGTTGTAAGTGATGCTGTACAGCCAGGTCTTGAACTTCGACTTGCCCTCGAAGTTCTTCAGACCATACAGCACCTTGAGCATGACCTCTTGACACACATCATCGGCGTCCCGGTCGTTACCCAGATAGCGCGCGCAGACGTTGAAGAGCGTGCGCTGGTAGCGGCGCATCAGCTCTTCATAGGCCCGTGTCACGTGGTAGAGCTCCTCGTGGGAACGCTCCACCAGCTCCTCGTCGGTGAGCTGGCGCGGGTCATAGCGCAAGGACAGTGATTGCGGCTTGTTCAAGTCGGGTCGGGCCAGGTCAAGTCAGCGTCCGGCGCGGCTTTCGGCAAGCCGTACCGGTAATCGGTCATCATCTTCAGCGACTGGTTACACGCTGATCGAGCAGGATGCGGTTGGCGATCGACACCAGCTCACCCTCATCAGTCAGCAGGATAGTCTTGATGGTACCAATTTCCTCGATGATGCCTTCGACATCAGCCACTTTCACCTGCTGTCCGACCTGATACAGCTCCCGTACGTAGATGCCCGCAATGATCTGCCCCGCCACCTCGCGGCTGCCCAGACCCAGGGCCAGCGCGGCAGCCAGGCCGATGGTGATCAGCACGATGGCAATGATGTAGTTCAGCAGGTCGGTCTTGACCTCGAGCTGGCCGATGGCCACCGAGATGCTGATGATGATGACCAGCCACTGGGCAACGCGGCCGAGGCCGTTGGCGTATTCCAGGCCGACGCCATCGGCAGCGCCGCGCACCAGGCTGTTGGCCAACTGGGCGAGCAGGATGCCGACGATCAGCACCAGCGCCGCGCCGAACACCTTGGGCAGGTACAGCGCGAGCATGTCCAGGGTCGCCGAGACGCGCTGCAGGCCGAGAGATTCCGCTGCGGAGACAAGGAACACCAGCAGCACGAACCAGTAGATGATCTTGCCGATCAGCGTCGAGACCGGCACCTGGATGCCGGCACGGGCCAGCAGCTTGGTCAGGCCGGTACCCGCCATCAGGCGGTCGAGGCCGAGCTTGGCCAGCAACTTGGAGAGCAGCGCATCGAGCAGTTTGGCGACGACGAAGCCGAGCAGCACGATCACCAGTGCAGCGAGCAGGTTCGGGATGAACCCGGCCAGCTTGCCCCACAGGGTATTCATGGCGGTGAGCAGGCTTTGCGTCCAGATGTCGAATTGCATGTTCAGTCGGCCTTGTCAGCGGAAGGGGCGGAATTCTGCGCGTGGCGCGAGACGGGTGCAAGGTGCGCGGCGCCACGGCTCACGCCAATGGACAGGGCCTGGAACCAGTGCCCCATCAGGCTGAACAGATCGCCCGCGCCCACCTGGCGGTTGGCGGTCTTCAGGACGCGATCCAGGCGCGAGTCGTCTCCCGGCTGTTCCGGGGGCATTCGCAGCAGATCGCGCAAGGATTCTTCAAATGGGTCGTGCATACGCACCTCGCCTGTGTGAGGTGCTTGACGCCCCCACCCGCTCAAAAGTCACACCTAGAGCCAACGCATGCGGCGGAAGATCCACCATTGGAAAGCCACTATCCCGAGGATCACCAGGCAGGCCACGGCGAAGCCGTAGGGTGCGCTGGAGCCGGGAATGCCGCCGACGTTGATACCCAGGAGACCGGTCACGAAGCTCATGGGCAGGAAAAAGCCGGTGATGATACCAAGCAGATACATGGTGCGGTTCATCCGCTCGGTAATTCGACGATGTTCGGCCTCCTGGATCAGGCTGATACGCTCGCGCACCAGCTCCAGCTCTTCCAGGTTGCGGGTGAGGCGGTTGTAGAGCTCGTTCCAGTAGTCAGCGTCGTCGACCACTGTCCAGGACGCCTTGAAGCGGACCATCTGCGAGTAGATTTCCCGCTGCGGCGCCAGGTAGCGGCGCAGCCCCGCGGCACGTCGTCGCAGGGTGCGCAGCTGGTGCTGATCGGGAATGCTGCGCTCGTCTTCCTCGATGGCCTCTTCCATGGCGTCCAGCTGGTCGGCAAGGCCGCCGATCAGGGTATCGACGCGGTCAGTGAGATAGTGGGCGAGGTACAACACCACTTCCGAGGCGGTCTTCGGACCGGTGCCGGCATCCAGGTCGGCGCGCAGGTCGGCTACCGCCTTGAGCGGACGCAGCCGCAGCGAAATCACCCGCTGAGACTCGGCATAGACCCGCAGCGAGACCATGTCCTCGGGCACCGCACCGGGGTTCAGGTTGACCCCGCGCAGGAACAGCAGCAGGCGTTCGCCCCCCAGATCGACCAGGCGCGGACGGGTGGCCTCTTCCAGCAGCAGGTCGCAGGCGAACTCGTTCAGGCCGCTGGACTCGCGCAGCCAGAACTGGGCTTCGGGTACACCGCGATCCCAATGCACCCAGAGGCTTTCCTCGGGCTTGAGATCCAGCAGCGGCAACTCGCTACGACTGATCCGCCGGCCGCCACCGTGACCGTCCAGCACGAAGCCGTCGATCAGTCCGCGCTCCGTGCCGCTTTCGTACTGCTGCATGCCCTTTTCCTTCGCTCAAGGTCGCTGTCGCGAGGCCCCATGAAAAATGCCGGAAGCTTTCGCTTCCGGCATTGACCCGAACTTTAGCTGGAAGGTTCGAATTATTCCGGCATTTTCAACGCTTTAGGCGAGACGATGATGCCGTTGTTGTCGGCATAGACGAACTCGCCCGGGCGGAAAGTGATGCCACCGAAGGTCACAGCCACGTTCAGGTCGCCGATGCCGCGCTTGTCGGTCTTCATCGGGTGGCTGGCCAGCGCCTGCACGCCCAGGTCGGTCTGCGCGATCACGTCGACGTCACGGATGCAGCCGTACACCACGATGCCTTCCCAGCCGCTCTTGGCGGCCTTCTCGGCCAGCATGTCGCCCAGCAGCGCGCGGCGCAGCGAGCCACCACCGTCCACCACCAGCACCTTGCCCTTGCCGTCCATCTCGACCTGCTCCTTGACCAGCGAGTTGTCTTCGAAGCACTTGATGGTGACGATCTCGCCACCGAAGGAGTCCCGCCCGCCGAAGTTGCTGAACATCGGCTCGACGACCTGGACCAGCTCCGGGTAGGCATCGCACAGATCGGGGGTGACGTAATGCATGGAGAAGCTCCTCTTGATGAAATCCGGCAGGGTTCCAGGCCTGGATGTGACCGAAAGCCGCAATGGCGTCACAGTCTACTCCCTGCCGCGCCAAGCTCAAGCCTGCGCCAGAGCCCCCTGCCCTTCCGGCAAGCCGCTGTGCTCCAACCAGTAGTGCAGCAGCGGCCAGACTTCACGCTGGGCTCCCTTGCTGATCAGCATTTCGACGTGGCCGAAATCTTCCGAGAAGCCCTGGCGCCGCCCCAGGTGCAGGAACTGCCGAACGTCGGAGCCGAACTGCTCCAGCAACTTGCGGCAGGCCCAGGCCGGGTCCTGGATATCACCGTCGGAGCCGATGGCCAGCACCGGCAGGGAAACCTGCTGCAAACCGCCCCACCAGTCGTTGTCCTTCTCGCCGAAGCGGCCGAACAGGCTGTACCAGTGCAGGGCCTCCAGGGCGAGCCCCAGCGGCTCGTCCTCCGGACCGCGCTTGAGCCGCGAGCCGGACAGCCCCCCCATGCGCTTGAGCAGAAAGCGCCCGCCCCAGGCCACGGGCGGCAGCTTCAACGGCCAGTAGGTGCGACTGATCTGGCTGCCGCACAGTGCTGCGCTGGCCGCCTGCTGCTCGTCCAGGTAGCCGCCGCCCAGTGCAGCCGCCAGGGTGACGCCACCCAGGGAGTGTCCGACCCAATGCGGTGCCTGGCCGCTCTGCTCGACCACGAAGCTGGCAATGGCCGGCAGGTCGAAGCGGGCGTAATCGGCGACACGATTGAGGTCGTAGTCCTCGTTGCGCGGTGACAGGCCATGGCCGCGCATCTCGGCGATCCACACATCGAAGCCGGCTCGCGCCAGATACGCGCCCAGGCCAATACCCTTGGGCGAGAACCAGAAGCGCCGATTGGAGAAGCTGCCGTGCAACAGGATCACCGGCACGCCGCGCTGTCCTTCGGGACGTCCGAGACGAGTGACCGCCAGCTCGACGCTGGAGTCCGGGCTGTTGTTCGGTTTGAGGCGGTAGACGTCCTCGGTGAGGTCGCCACGCAATTCCGCGCTGACTAGCGCGACGGGAAAGAGTTGACTGCTGCTTTGCATGGAATCGCTTGCATAAAAAAGGGCGGGTGAAATCACCCGCCCTTCTCAGGATGGAGAAGGAACCGTCAGGACTGGCCTTCGGCGAGGAAGAACCAGGTATCAAGGACCGAGTCGGGGTTCAGCGACACGCTCTCGATGCCCTGTTCCATCAGCCACTTGGCGAGGTCCGGATGGTCCGACGGGCCCTGGCCGCAGATGCCGATGTACTTGCCGGCGCGGTTGCACGCCTGGATGGCATTGGACAGCAGCTTCTTCACCGCCGGGTTACGTTCGTCGAACAGATGCGCGACGATGCCCGAGTCACGGTCCAGGCCCAGGGTCAGCTGGGTCAGGTCGTTGGAGCCGATGGAGAAGCCGTCGAAGAACTCGAGGAACTCGTCAGCCAGCAGGGCGTTGGACGGCAGCTCGCACATCATGATGACGCGCAGGCCGTTCTCGCCACGCTTGAGACCGTTGGTGGCCAGCAGATCGACGACCTGGGAGGCTTCGCCGAGGGTGCGGACGAACGGCACCATCAGCTCGACGTTGGTCAGGCCCATCTCGTTGCGGACCTTCTTCATCGCGCGGCATTCGAGCTCGAAGCAGTCGCGGAAGGATTCGCTGATGTAGCGCGAGGCGCCACGGAAGCCGAGCATCGGGTTCTCTTCTTCCGGCTCGTAGAGCTTGCCGCCGATCAGGTTGGCGTATTCGTTGGACTTGAAGTCCGACAGACGCACGATGACCTTCTTCGGCCAGAAAGCGGCGGCCAGGGTGCTGACGCCTTCGACCAGCTTCTCGACGTAGAAGCCGACCGGATCGTCGTAACCGGCGATACGCTTCTCGACGCTTTCCTTGATGTCCGCCGGCAGGCTGGCGAAGTTCAGCAGCGCCTTGGGGTGCACACCGATCATGCGGTTGATGATGAATTCCAGGCGGGCCAGGCCCACACCTTCGTTCGGCAGCTGGGCGAAGTCGAAGGCGCGGTCCGGGTTGCCGACGTTCATCATGATCTTGAACGGCAGGTCGGGCATGGCGTCGACCGAGTTCTGGCGGACGTCGAAGCCCAGTTCGCCTTCGTAGATCAGGCCGGTGTCGCCTTCGGCGCAGGAGACGGTCACGCGCTGGCCATCCTTCAGCGCCGCGGTGGCGTTGCCACAGCCGACGACTGCCGGGATGCCCAGTTCACGGGCGATGATCGCGGCGTGGCAGGTACGACCTCCACGGTTGGTGACGATGGCACTGGCGCGCTTCATCACGGGTTCCCAGTCCGGGTCGGTCATGTCGGAAACCAGTACGTCGCCCGGCTGGACCTTGTCCATCTCGGAAACGTCGTGGATCACCTTCACCGGGCCGGCACCGATGCGCTGGCCAATGGCGCGGCCTTCGACCAGAACCTTGCCTTTTTCCTTGAGCAGGTAGCGCTCCATCACGTTGGCGCTGGAACGGCTCTTCACGGTTTCCGGACGGGCCTGCACGATGTACAGCTTGCCGTCGTCACCGTCCTTGGCCCACTCGATGTCCATCGGACGCTCGTAGTGCTTCTCGATGATCAGGGCCTGCTTGGCCAGCTCGATCACTTCGGCGTCGGACAGGGCGAAGCGGGCGCGATCGGCCTTCTCCACGTCGACCACCTTGACCGACTTGCCGGCCTTGGCTTCTTCGCCGTAGATCATCTTGATGGCCTTGCTGCCCAGGTTGCGACGCAGGATGGCCGGGCGACCGGCTTCCAGGGTCGGCTTGTGGACGTAGAACTCGTCGGGGTTCACCGCGCCCTGCACCACGGTTTCGCCGAGGCCGTAGGCGCCGGTGATGAACACCACGTCACGGAAACCGGATTCGGTGTCCAGGGTGAACATCACGCCGGCGGTGCCGGTTTCCGAGCGGACCATGCGCTGCACGCCGGCGGACAGGGCGACCAGCTTGTGGTCGAAGCCCTGGTGTACGCGGTAGGCAATGGCGCGGTCGTTGAAGAGGGAGGCGAAGACTTCCTTGGCCGCGCGGATCACGTTATCCACGCCGCGGATGTTCAGGAAGGTCTCCTGCTGGCCGGCGAAGGAAGCGTCCGGCAGGTCTTCGGCGGTGGCGGAGGAACGCACGGCCACGGCCATGTTGTCGTTGCTGCCGGCCATCTCGGCGAAGGCCTTGCGAATCTCGGCATCCAGACGCTCGGGGAACTCGGCGTCCATCACCCACTGGCGGATCTGCGCGCCGGTCTTGGCCAGGGCGTTGACGTCGTCCACGTCCAGGGCGTCGAGGGCCGCGTGGATGCGATCGTTCAGGCCGCTCTGATCGAGAAAGTCACGGTAGGCCTGGGCGGTAGTGGCGAAGCCACCCGGTACGGAAACGCCGGCACCGGCGAGGTTGCTGATCATTTCGCCCAGGGATGCGTTCTTGCCCCCCACATGTTCGACATCATGGACGCCGAGCTTATCGAGGGAAACTACGTACTCTACCAAGGTGATCTCTCCACTAAGTGTTGGAAAAGGTCATACAAGTCGGTGCGGCCCCACCCTGTCTGGCCGGAGCCGGAAAAATGGGTGAGAATGCCCCGGCAAAGGGCCTTGCAAACGCGGGGCCTATCATAACCAGGATTCGATCCTACCTATAAGGCCCGCAGCGCACATGAAACGAACTGCATTCTTCATTTCCGACGGCACCGGCATCACTGCCGAAACCCTCGGCCAGAGCCTTCTGGCGCAGTTCGAGAACATCAACTTCACCAAACTGACGCGACCTTACATCGATACCGAAGAAAAAGCGCGCGTCATGGTACAGCAAATCAACCGGGCTGCGGAGGCGGACGGAGCAAGACCGATCATCTTCGATACCATCGTCAATCGTGAGATACGTTCGGTCCTGGCGCAATCCAACGGTTTCATGATTGACATCTTCTCGACCTTTTTGTCCCCGCTCGAGCAAGAATTATCCTCAGACTCGTCGTATTCCGTCGGAAAATCCCACAGCATCGGCCATAACCCGCACTACATGGAGCGGATCGATGCGGTGAACTTCGCCCTCGACAACGACGACGGCGCCCGCACCCACTACTACGACAAGGCCGACCTGATCCTGGTCGGCGTCTCGCGCTGCGGCAAGACGCCCACCTGCCTCTATATGGCCCTGCAATACGGCATCCGCGCGGCGAACTACCCGCTGACCGAAGAGGACATGGAGCGCCTGCAACTGCCCAACGCGCTCAAGCCCTACAAGCACAAGCTGTTCGGCCTGACCATCGACCCGGACCGGCTCACCGCCATCCGCCACGAGCGCAAGCCCAACAGCCGTTACGCCAGCTTCGCCCAGTGCGAATTCGAGGTTCGCGAGGTGGAGAACCTGTTCCGCCGCGAGAACATCGCCTACATCAACTCGACCCATTTCTCGGTGGAAGAGATCTCCGCCAAGATTCTCGTCGAGAAGGGCGTCGAACGCCGGCTAAAGTAACCGGCCACAGCGAAGAAATCCCCCCAACCGACGGCCGGCATCACCGGCCGTTCGACTTTCTGCAGCCTTTCATTCGGGCGCCTATCATTCTCTGAACCCGCGTTTTACCCGTGGCAGTTTTCACGGATCGGGCATTCCCGGCACAGGAGAGCGCCATGCGAGAATGTCAGTACCTGATTCTGGTCGCCTTGTTGGCCTTGACGGGTTGCGATTCGGGCGACAAGCCCGTCGCCAAGACCGCCACGGCCGCCACGCCACCCGCCAGCCCGCCCGCCGCGGCGGCCCCTCCCCCACCAGCACCACCAGCACCACCTGCGCCGCCTCCCGCCGCCGCACCCGCGCCGGCCGCGCCTGCTGCCGCGCCCACGCAGGCGGTATTCAGCGTCGAGGAACTGGACCAGATGCTCGCGCCGCTGGCGCTGTATCCCGACTCGCTGCTGGCGCAGGTGCTGATGGCCACCACCTACCCCGGCAACGTAGCCGATGCCGCAGCCTGGTCGAAGGCTCATCCCAAGGCACTCGGTGACGATGCGGTGAAACAGGTGGCCGACCAGCCGTGGGACCCGAGCGTCCAGTCGCTGGTCGCCTTCCCGCTGGTGCTCGCCACTCTGGGGCAGGACCCGGTCTGGGTGCAGCGCGTCGGCGATGCCTTCCTCGCCCAGCCCGAAGCAGTGATGGACTCGATCCAGCGCCTGCGTCGCCAGGCCCAGGCTGCCGGCAACCTGCAGTCGAACGAGCAGCAGACCGTGACCATCAAGCCGGCCGCCCAGCCAGCCCCCGCGCAGCCCTCCTCCGGTGGCGACACCGTGGTGGTGCAGCAACCGGCACCGGCGCAGACGATCATCATCGAGCCCACTGATCCGCAGGTAGTCTACGTGCCCAGCTACAACCCCACGCAGGTCTACGGCTCCTGGCCCTATCCCGCCAGCCCGCCGGTCTATTACCCGCCGCCGCCCGAATACCCCGTCGCCACGGCGCTGGCCACCGGCCTGGCGTTCGGTGCGGGCGTTGCCATCGTCGGCTCGCTGTGGGGCGACTGCGATTGGGACGACCATGAGATCGACGTCGACGTGGAGCACCACAACAACTTCAACAGCAATCGCAACGTCAACACCAACCGCGAGTTCAACAGCAACCGCAACGTCAACGGCAACCGGACCAAGTGGCAGCACAACCCGACCTACCGCAACGGCGTGCCCTACCGCGACTCCGCCAGCCGCGAGCAATTCAACCGCCGGCTGGCCGGGGGCGAGCAGCGCGATGCCCTGCGCGGATTCGACTCGACACGCACCCAGGAGCGCGCGAAAGCCAGGGAGAGCCTGACTCAACGCGGCATCGCCCCGCCCGCGGCGAACAATGCCCAGGCCCGCGAGCGCGCCCAGGCGGCGACCCGCGACCTGCGGGACAACCCGCAAGCCCAGCAGCGTCTGCAGCAAGGCAACCGCGACAACGTCCAGGCCCGTGATCGGGCGCAGGCCGCCACCCGCGAGCTGAAGCGCACGCCGGAAAACCGCCAGCGCGCCCAGAACCAGGTGCAGAACCGCAGCAACCAGGCGCAGCAACGGCCGCGGACGCAGAACAACCAGCAGATCCGCGAGCAGGCCCGCCAGCAGCACGCCCGAACCCAGGCCCCGCGCAACAACGCCTTCGCCGGCGCCAACAACCCACGGCAATCCCGCGAGTTCGCCAACCGCGGGCAAGCCAGCCGCGCCGCCGCCAGCCGCCCGCAGGCCGCCCGCGCCGGTCACACCGTCCAACGTCCTGCCCGCGCGCCCTCCGGCGGCGGCCGGCGTCGCTAGGAGTCGAGCCATGCCCATCGCATCGCGCCTGCTGGCGCTCGCCCTCCTCGCCGCCCTGCCCGCCAGCCTGCTGGCCCAGGACAGCTTCCCCACCCCCGACGCGGCCGCCGACGCCTTCATCGCCGCGCTCGGCACCGAAAAGGCCGACCCCGAACGCCTGACCGCGCTGCTGGGCAAGGACTGGCAGAGCTATATACCGACCGCCGGCATCGACCGGGACGAAGTGGACGCCTTCCTCGCCCACTACAAGGACAAGCACCAGATCGAGAAGGACAACCCTCACCTCGCCCACCTGGTCGTCGGCAACGACCCCTGGACCCTGCCCCTGCCGATCGTCCACGACAAGAACGGCTGGGCCTTCAACGCCAAGGCCGGCGGCGAGGAAATCCGCATTCGCCGCATCGGCCGCAACGAGGAGTCGACGCTGGAGGCCGTACAGGCCTATCACGATGCGCAGATGGACTACGCCGAGGTGGACCGCAACGGCGACGGCGTCCTGGAGTACGCCCAGAAGTTCGTCAGCAGCGACGGGCACCACGACGGGCTGTACTGGCCGGAGGAAGAAGGCGGCGAGGAAAGCCCGCTCGGCCCGTTGTTCGGCGACGACCTGCCGGGTGACGGCTGGCATGGCTACCACTACCGCATCCTCACCGCCCAAGGCCCCTCGGCACCCGGTGGCGCCTACGACTACCTGATCGGCGGCCGGATGACCCGCGGCTTCGCCCTCGTCGCCTGGCCGGTGAAATACGGCGACAGCGGCGTGATGAGCTTCATGATCAGCCATGATGGCGAGATATTCTCCAAGAACCTCGGCCCGGAGAGCGACAAGATCGCCAAGAAGATGAGTCGTTTCGACCCGGACAGCAGCTGGACCGAGGTCACCGCCGAGGAGGAAAAGCCTTGAGTGACTGAACCTGTCCGGCCGCCTGGCGGTCGGACGGGTTCTGGCAGAGCCCGCCATTCGGCGGGCCCGCACAGGCCTGTCACGAGCCTGAAACAATTACCCTGCCAACGCGCCAACCGACTGTCGCCAGCGAAAAACCACATGGTAGAATTCGGCGCGCTATTGCCTGGCGTCACCAGGCCACGCCGGCCGGCATGCCGGCCACAGCCACATGGGGTGACGACCGGGGCGTTTCTTTTCAAGGCTTTGCGGCCACTCACTCATCAAGGCCCATGAGACTCAAGCCCACAGCCCTGCTCCTCTTCCTGAGCATCGTCCTGCTTCCCGGCATCAGCGCCGCTGCCGGCAAGACCGTCTATGGCCTGAACGAATACGCCCGGATCAACGACCTGGACATCGAACTGGCCGCCAAGCTCGACACCGGGGCCAAGACCGCCTCCCTCAGCGCCCGCGACATCAAGCGCTTCAAGCGCGATGGCGAGACCTGGGTGCGCTTCTACCTGGCCACCGATACCGCCGACAGCCAGCCGATCGAGAAACCCCTGGCGCGCATCAGCAAGATCAAGCGCCGCCACGGCGACTACGACCCCGACGAAGGCAAGGCCTACACCGCGCGTCCGGTCATCGAGCTTCAGCTGTGCATGGGCAAGGCCCTGCGCACCATCGAAGTGAACCTTACCGACCGCAGCGCCTTCCAATACCCGCTTCTGATCGGCTCCGACGCGCTCAAGCGCTTCGGCGCCCTGGTCGACCCGAGCCTGAAATACGCCGCCGGCAAGCCCGGCTGCCAACCCGTAGCGAAACCTGCCGAGTAATCCCATGCGCTCTCTTACCCTGCATCTGAAGGTCCTGATCGCCATCCTGCTAACGCTGGGCGTCGCGATCACCGCCTACCAGATCTTCGTCCTTGGCATCCCCATGACCGAGGCCGAGACCGACGACCTGTGGAACATCGACGCCAAGGTCGAGTTCGTCGCCACGCCGAAGACTCCGGTGAAGGTGCAGATGTTCGTGCCGCCGCTGACCCAGGATTACGTCAGCCTCAACGAGAGCTTCGTCTCCAACAACTACGGCGTGGGCATCAACCGCTCGGACGGCAACCGCAAGGTCACCTGGTCCTCGCGCCGCGCCACCGGCCAGCAGACACTGTATTACCGCCTGGTACTGACCAAGCGCTACGCCGGCGCCAGCGAGAAGGCCAAGGAAAAGGGCCCGATCTTCCGCGACAGCCTGCCGCTCGAAGGCCCGGACAAGATCGCCGCCGAAGCCCTGATCGCGCCCATCCGCCAGCACTCGGCGGACGTCGAGACCTTTGTCAGCGAAGCCATCAAGCGCGCCAACAACCTCAACGATGACAACGTGAAACTGCTGCTGGCCGGCGACACCAGCCTGGACAAGCGTTCCCACGTGGTCGAGACCCTGCTCGCCGTGGCCCACGTGCCGCTGGAGCGCGTGCACACCATCCGCCTGCTCGCCAACCAGCCGCAGCAGCCCGAACTCTGGCTACGCAGCTACAACGGCAAGGAATGGCTGTACTTCAACCCGGAAACCGGCGAACGCGGCCTGCCCAACGACCGCCTGATCTGGTGGCTGGGTGACGAGAGCCTGCTGTCCATCGAAGGCGGCAAGAAGGCCCAGGTCAGCTTCAGCCTCAACAGCAGCGAGATGAACGCCATCCGCCTGGCCAAGCTGTCGGACGAGAACACCGACGCGGCCTTCCTCGAGTACTCGCTGTACGGCCTGCCGCTGTCCACCCAGCAGACCTTCCAGATCATGATCATGATCCCCTTCGGCGTGCTGGTGATCCTGGTCCTGCGCAACCTGATCGGCCTGCAGACCCTGGGTACCTTCACCCCGGTGCTGATTGCCCTCGCCTTCCGCGAAACCGGCCTGCAGTGGGGCATCGGCCTGTTCACCGTGATCACTGCGCTGGGCCTGTCGCTACGCTCGTACCTGGAACACCTGAAGTTGCAGATGCTGCCACGCCTGTCGGTGGTGCTGACCTTCGTGGTGGTGATGATCGCCGCCATCAGCCTGCTCAGCCACAAGCTCGGCTTCGAGAGCGGCCTGTCGGTCGCCCTGTTCCCGATGGTGATCCTGACCATGAGCATCGAACGCCTGTCGATCACCTGGGAAGAGCGCGGCGCCGCCCACGCCATGAAGGCCGCCATCGGCACCCTGTTCGCCGCCGCCCTGGCACATATCCTGATGCGCGTACCGGAGCTGGTGTACTTCGTGTTCACCTTCCCGGCCGTGCTGCTGATCCTGGTGTCGTTCATGCTGGCGATGGGTCGCTACCGCGGCTACCGCCTGACCGAACTGTTCCGCTTCAAAGCCTTCCTCAAGGACTAAGCCATGTTCGGCCTGATCAAGCGATGGAGAGCCCTGGAAGCCAAAGGCATCATGGGCATCAACCGACGCAATGCGGACTACGTGCTGAAGTACAACCAGCGGCACCTGTACCCCATCGTCGACGACAAGATCATCACCAAGGAGCGCGCCCTCGAGGCGGGTATCCACGTACCGGAAATGTACGGGATCATCTCCACCGAGAAGGAGATCGAGCGCCTGCCGGAGATCATCGGCGAGCGCAGCGATTTCGTGATCAAGCCGGCGCAGGGCGCCGGCGGCGACGGCATCCTGGTGATCGCCGACCGCTTCGAGGAGCGTTACAAGACAGTCTCCGGGCGGATCATCAGCCATGAGGAGATCGAGCACCAGTTGTCGAGCATCCTCACCGGCCTGTACTCCCTGGGCGGCCACCGCGACCGCGCGCTGATCGAGTACCGGGTGACCCCGGACCAGATCTTCAAGAGCATCAGCTACGAAGGCGTGCCGGACATCCGCATCATCGTGCTGATGGGTTACCCGGTGATGGCCATGCTGCGCCTGCCGACCCGCCAGTCCAACGGCAAGGCCAACCTGCACCAGGGCGCCATCGGCGTGGGTGTGGACCTGGCCACCGGCCTGACCCTGCGCGGCACCTGGCTGAACAACAAGATCAGCAAGCACCCGGACACCACCAACGCAGTGGACGGCGTGCAGTTGCCCAACTGGGACGGCTTCATGAAGCTCGCCGCCGGCTGCTACGAGCTGTGCGGCCTGGGCTACATCGGCGTGGACATGGTGTTGGACCAGGACAAGGGCCCGCTGATCCTCGAGCTCAACGCCCGCCCCGGCCTGAACATCCAGATCGCCAACGACTGCGGCCTGACCCTGCGCACCCATGCCGTCGAGGCGCATATCGCCGAGCTGGCAGCCAAGGGCGTGAAGGAGACCGTGGAAGAGCGCGTGCGCTTCTCCCAGCAACTCTTCGGCCATGTGCATCCGAAGGAAGTCTGAGTCGCACTGCTCCATGAAAAAGCCCGGCAAATGCCGGGCTTTTTCATTCAGGCTGTAGGAGCGCGCCATGCGCG
>NZ_JYOA01000001.1:871607-936375 GCF_000955805.1 Pseudomonas sp. 21
ATGGCCCGCTCCTACAGGGGGAAACGGATCAGCGAACAACCGCCAGCTCGAAGCCGCCCTGGTCGCCGTGCTCGCGCACCTTCATCCCCGCCTCGTTCACCGCCAGGTCTTCCAGCGGTCGCTTGTAGGGCTTGTTGTCGAGGGTCTGCAGGCTGCGGTCCTCGTCGGTGGTGAGCAGCAACACATAACGCTCGCCCTGGTTGGCGCGCACCGGAATGGTCCCTTCGATGAACGCGTAGCGGTACCAGGTCTCTGGGTTGAGCTTGTACACCGCGTCGCTCACCAGTCGCGTCGGACGCTTCTGTTCGTCGAGGAACAGCAGCGACGGATAGACCACCTGGTGGTTGGCGAAGCTGCGCACGCGCAAGCCGTAGACGTGCTGTGAGCTGGGCAGCTTCATCGCCACGAAGTAGCTCTTGCCCATGGGGAAGTCGAAGCTCGGCGAGAACTTGTTCAGCTCCTCGTAGCGCGGCTCCTCCACCGACAGCTCGGTGAAGTCGCCATCGCCCATCTGATCGCAGCAGCGCCGCTGCAGGTCGACGTAGAGGTCATCCAGGGTCTTGCCGCTGCCCTTGAGCAGCGCCTTCATGGCATCGGTCTGCTCACCCATGCCGTCGAGTCCCGGCAGGTTGTTCGGGCGTCCCTTCAGGTCGATCTGCCGGCCTTCGGTGAAGGCGATATTGCTGCCATCCTGCTCGCCACGGCGGAACATCGCTCCGCGCTGCTCCGCGGTGATCGGTGAGTTGCGCACCTGGCCCTTGTCATCGACCCAGGTGAAGTACGGGTTGCCGTTCTCGCTGCGGACGAAGCCGCGATCCTCATAGGATTCAGCGTCGATGTACTCGGAAGAATGGTCCCCGTTGGGCAGCACGTAATCGGCACGACCGGGCGCTACCTGGCCGGCGGCGTAGAAGCTGTTCTGCAGGTTGCCCTGGGCGTCCACCCAGGTGAAGTAGCGGCGCTTGCTCTCGCCCGCCGGGCGGCTGCCCGGCCACTGGGTGGCGCTGAGGTCGATCAGCCGCGCACGGTCGCTCTGGTCGATGCGCTTGTCCGCCTGGCGTTGCTGCTGGGCATAGCTGGCGTCGACGAAGGTGTTGTGCACCTGGCCGCTGTCGTCGATCCACGACAGGTAGCGGCCGCTGGCTGCGTGCGCCGATGCGCCCATGCCGACGGCGGCGATGCAGGAAATCAGGAGGGTCAACCTGCCCATGTCCATGCCCTCAGAAGGTGGTGCGGTAAGTCATGGCGAAGACGTAGGCCTTCACCGTGGTGCTGACATCGAGGCCGGCATAGGGGTTGTACACCAGGTTGTCGATGCCGGTGCAGTTCAGGTTGCAGCTGGTGCCCGCCTTGATGCTCTGCTTGGAGACGAAATAGTTGAAGCCCAGATCGATCACCGTGTCCTTGTCCCACTGGTAGCCCAGGCCCAGGCCGTAGAGGTTGGCATCGCCGATGGGCACCAGCGCGTCGGCCTTGTCCTTGGGAATCGCCGAGGGGCGATACTCATAGCCGGCGCGCAGTTGCAGGCGGTCATTGACGTCGTACTGCATCCCCATGGCGTAGCTCCAGGTGTCCTGGTAGCCGCGGTCGAGGATGATGCTGTGGTCGGTGGCGCCGTTGGGGGCGAAGTTCTTGGCGATGCGCAGCAGGTCGAGTTCCTTGTCGAACTCGATTTCCAGCTTGTTCCAGTCGCTGTAGTCGGTCCACTTCAGGTCGAAGTTGAACTGCCACTTGTCGAACGGGCGCACCTTGATCCCGGTGGAGAAGCTGTCCGGGTTGACCATGTTCAGCGTCGCCACGCCGTGTTCTTCCTCGGCGTTGCCATAGGGGAACAGCGGGCTCAGGAAGGCGCCGAACACCGAGTTCTGCATGCCGGACCAGAAGCCCTGCCAGTCCTTGGTGTAGTCGACGCGGTACTTGCCCTTGAGGTGCATGCGCGACTCGCTCTGGTAGGTCGCGCCCCAGGCGAACCAGTCGTAGGGTTCCCAGAGGACGCCCAGGTTGAAGCTCGGCGAGAGGGTCTGCTGCATGTCCAGCTTGAGGTTGGCCAGCGAGTCGTACGGGCCGATACGCCCGCCACAGACGTTGAACACCAGCTCGACGATTTCCTGCGCGCCGGGCACGCAGGTGGTGTCGTGCAGGGTCTGCAGCAGGCCGGTGAGCAGGCCGGGGTTGCGGAAGTCGGTATCCAGCGCCATGGCCTGGTGCGAGAAGCCGATCGACAGGCCCGCCGACAGCGTGTCGTTGACCTCGTAGCCCACCGAGGGCGAGAAGTAGGTGATGCGCTGCAGCGAGACGCGGCGGCCTTCGTAGCGTGCCGGGTCACTGTCCGAATCGCGCGAATAGCCCAGCGCCTGGGGCGCGTAGACGTTGGTGGCGAAGGTGAACTTGGAGCCCGGCGGGTTGATCGACAGGCCCGCCAGCGGTGCCACCAGCAACGGCATGTCGGTCATGCCGCCAAGCCCCGGCAGGTACATGGTCGGAGTCAGGGTGCGGCTGTTCTCACCAGCGACCGGGTCATTGTCCAGGCCAAAGGAGGACGAACCATAGTCCGGCGGCGCCTTGAAGCCGGCGCGGATATCCATGACCCCGGTGATCAGCTTGAGCTGGGTCTGGCGGCCCTTGAGCTTGGTCAGGGCGGCGGGGTTGTAATGCACCGCGTCGATGCCGGTGGAGTCGGCCGTGACCGCGTTGGCCATGGCCATGGCCTTGGGGTTGCCGATGGTCAGGTCGTTGGCCAACTGGGCGTTGGCGAGCGTCGCCCAGCCAAACCCTACCCCTGCCATCGCCACCGCGAGGGGCGAAATGCGCATAGTCATGTGGTGATCGCTCGTCGGTTACTGGGCTTTGAGGCCTTGGATATCCAGGGGCAGGGAAACCCCCAGCAGTACATCCGGCGAGTCTTCGGTCAGACCGAAACCGGCGTTCACGTTGACGATGTAGTCCGGCGATGTTCGCAGGCCGAGCGAGAAGTTCATGATCGCGCTGGTCTGCTCGGGCGCCTCGACCGTGCGGTCGTTGAAGTAGTACTTGTTCTTGAACGAGTAGGCCATCTGGTAGGAGGTGGCCAGGGAAACGTCGTAGGACAGCGCGTAGGCCATGCCCATGGCGAAGTTGACCGTGTCGCCCGGCACCACCTTCTCCAGCTCTTCGCCGTACTGGTTCTGGTGGATGTCGTCGACCTTCATGTTGTAGGTGTACCCGAGCGAGCCGTAGAGCACGACGGGGTCGATCACGTAGGACATGTTGGCCCCGGCGCCCAGGCTGTAGAAGCCGTTGCCGGTGGAGACGTCGTCCTGCACGTTGCCCTTGTACGGGCTGTCGCCGGTGGGCAGGCCGAGGGTCGCGTAGAGCGTGGTGACCGGAGCGCCGCGGCGCGCGGCCCAGGGCTGCCAGCGCAGCGTCGCGGAGACGTCGCCCAGGCTGTAGGCATGGATGTCGCGCTCGGTGTCGTACTTGGCCACGAACGGCAGGCGCATGCTGAAGGTCAGGTTGTCCCAGATGCCGTAGTCGAAGGTGAACGAGTTGGTGAAGGTATGCTGCGCCTCGCTCTGGGCCAGCACGCTGTAGACGTTCTCGCCACTGCGCACGGCCTGCAGGCGCGTGTCGCGCATCAGGGTGTAGTCGAAGCCGTAGGTCAGCTGGCGCTCACCTTTCTTGAGCAGGGTGTAGCTCTTCTCGGCGGCCTGGAACACCTGTTCCAGCGCCTTGGCGCTGTCGGCGTCGGTATCCTTCTTGGCCAGCGCATCACGCGCGTCCTCGGTTGTCGCTTCTTCGGCGATGGCGCTGGTACTTGCCAGCAAGGCCAGAGCGGCAACGCACGCAAACCCCTTGAAATCCATGTTGCTATCCCCTGGTCTTGTTCTTATTCGTATGGGCCGATCGGGCGATCACTTGCGCCGGATGTACTGGACATCTCCGTTCGTGGCGGCTTCGCCAATCTGGTTCTGGGTGAGCTTGCTCATCTCCGGGAACTCGCGGAAAGCCAGCAGGCTGACGGTCCGGTCATCCACCAGGCGCATGTCGGCCTCTTTCAGCTCCAGGGCGTTCTTGGGCTCCTGGCCGCTGGGGTAGATCACGAAGAGCACGTTCTGGTCCCAGATTTCCTCGAAACGGGCGCGGGTGAAACTGATGTTGCCCAAGGCAGGATCGGCAACGAAGACGTGGTCGTTGTAGACATCGCGGACCACGACGAAATGCTTGAAGCCGGCATAGTGGATCGGCACCAGCGCCGGGTGTTCGAGCGAGTCCAGGTCGGAGAACTCGGCACGGAAGCCGCCACTCTTGTAGCCGAGTGCAGCGGCATAGCGCTTCATGTCCAGAAGCGAGAATCCACGGCGCTGGACGATCTTGTCGGCCTCGCCGTACTTGATCAGGCCTTCCATGACCTGACGCTCTTCCAGGTTGCGGCCCAGGTAGTAGTCCAGCAACGTGGTCAGCGCTGCCGAGCCGCAGCTGTAGTCGTAGGCCTGGCGGATGACATTGCGGAACTGCACCTGGCTCATCGGCTCGAGCTGGACCGACTCGCGGAAGGGACCGTTGGGCGTGAGCGGCTGCGAGATGTTCACTGTGCCCTGCTGCTGCGGCTTGGTATCCACGGCCTGGGTAAAACCGAACAGGCCCAACAGGCTTCCCAGCAGAATCTCGAACATCCCACCCCTCTCTTCAAATACTGGAAGTCAATCCTGGAAGACCCTTGCCGGCAGGCGCCGGCAAGGGGTACTGCGCATCAACCCTGGGGATCAGTGACCCCAGACCTTCACGGTCGAACCCGCCAGGTTCAGGTTGGAAACGGTCAGCGAGCCAATGCTGGCGCCGGTGGCACCTACCTTGACGGCGTCGATGGTGACGTCGCCGGTCACGGTGGGCAGGCCGATGGCCAGTTGCTCGGTAGCAACGGCGGTGCCGCCGCCAACCGGGGTGATGTTGGTTTTCACCACGTCGACGGTCATCGGCGCGTTGTCGGCGATGGTCACGCTCGGCAGGTGGATACCCTGCAGGACCAGGGAACCGCCGTTGGTGTCGGCGTCCTTGTAGGTGACAGCGCCAATGGAGGCGTTGAAGGTACCGGAAATGCTGATGCCATCCTGGCCGGTGATACCGGACAGTGCAGCGTCATCCATGGATTTCATGTCGGCATGTGCCAGGAACGGAGCGGCCAGAACTGCGCTTGCAAGAACCAGTTGCTTGATTTTCATTGTTATAACTCTCCAGTGTTCAGGTGGGGTTGCCCCAGGCACTGCAAGGGGCGTCCTACCCCGCTGCAGGTTGACCGGCTGATGCCGATCTTCCAGACCCCCGACTTCTTCCTTAGGCGCCGCGGGTATGGATTCGTGAAGCACGAAGCTTCGCGTCCTGATCTCCAAGCTACTGACCCGCCGTGAACCTGCCAGCCCATCCAAGGGATGGCGCAAAACCAACCTTCCGACTCAAGCTTCGCTGAGCAGCCCCAGGCTCTTCCCCTTGAGTACCGCCTGGGTCCGGCTGCGCACGCCGAGCTTGGCGAACAGGTTGTGCAGATGCCACTTGATGGTGGCCTCCGACAGATGCACCGCCTGGGCGATGTCCCGGTTCGACAAGCCTGCCGCCACGAGCCGCAGAATCTCCCGCTCCCGGTGGCTAACATCTTGATTTTCATCGAAACTTTCAGGGTCTACGGAGAGCCTGCGGCACTGCTCGCGAAGCATCTCGGCTACCCCTTGCCAAGCCGATGCGCGCTTGGGTTCGGCGCCCTTCCAGGCCTCCCAGAGCGGCAGCAACCACAGGGCGTCGTCCTGGAACAGACGTCGGTAGCCCAGATTCCAGGCTTCTTCCAGGGTGGGAGCGAACAAGGCAAAGGCTTTTTCGCTGTTACCTTTCTGCCAATACGCCACAGAAAGTAACAGCGAAAGACGCAGCCGCCGGTCGCGCTGGTAGGGCGAGGTAAAGCCCGCCAGGCACGATTCCAGACGCTGCTGAGCTCGCTCGGCATGGCGCTCGGACAGTGCCAGGCGCGCCTCTGCCATCACCAGCGCCGCATGGGCATCGGCGTAGCGTTCAGCGTTGAGCCCCGAGAGGTGCCGCGCCAGCTGCAGGCAGACGCGCTCGGCCTCGTTGGGCCGGCGCATCCACAGCAACAGCTGCACCTTGCAGCTCATGGCCAGCGCATGCACCCGCTCGTAGCCCGGCGACTGAAGGCCAACCAGCCATTCGTCGAGCTGGGCCAACCCTTGTTCGGCCTCGCCGGCGAAGAAACGCGCCTTGGCCATCACCAACTGGCCACGGCTGATCAGCTCCACCGGCGTGGCAACGTCGCGCCAGGTGGTGGCCAGTGGCAGTTCGGCGAGGATCGCCGCGTGGCGATCCTGCTCGTACAGCAAATCCGCATAGGCCAGGGACAACGGCCCCCCGACCCGGCTGCGCCGGCCGAAGACCCGCTCCACGCGGCTGCGCGCGCTCTCGGCGATGGTGCGCCCGCGCTCCAGCTCACCGCGCTCCTTGCAGATCAGCGCCTCGATCATGCTGACGACGACCTGCAGGTATTCGCTGTCGGCCATGCGCAGGCAATCGCGGGCGACACCAATGGCGTTGGCCGCTTCGGCGTAGTCACCCAGCAGCGCATAGGCCGCCGCCTGGATGCACGACAGGCTGGCGCGGAACACCGGCTGGTTGCCCGGCACCAGCGCCAGCCACTGGCGCGCCACCTTCAGGCAAGCCTCCAGCTTGTCCTGGTAGAGCAGCACCAGCGCCTTCAGCACCTGGGCCACGGCGAGCAGCTCGGCCATGCCGAAGTGGCGCACCTTGCCCTGCCCCTGCAGCAGCCGGACGCTGAGCTCTTCGATCAGCGCTTCAGCCTCGGCGAACTTCTGCTCGAAGGCCAACTGCCAGGCGTAGAAGATCTGGAACACCGGGTGCTCGCGGATCACCTCGGCGGGGATGCTGCCGAGCATGCCGAGGATGCCGTAGACGCGGTTGCCGGCAATCAGCTTGGCGCCCTGGCGCTCCAGCAGATCGGCGGCGAAGGCATAGTCACGGGCGCGCAGGGCGTATTTGATTGCGCGATCGGCCATGTCGCGGCCCTCGCACCAGCGCGCGGCGGCGTGCAGCAGCGGCGTCGGATCGGAGTTGCGCGCCAGGCGGCCCTGGAGGAATTCGGCGAACAGGTGGTGGTAGCGGAACCACTCGCGCTGGTCGTCCAGCGGGATGATGAACAACTGCTCGTTCTGCAGCCGCATCAGCATGTCCAGGCCATCGCGGCGGCCGGTCAGGGCGTTGCACAGTTCGGCGCAGAATTCGTCGAGCACCGAGGTCTGGTCGAGGAACTGCTGCAGCGGTTCGGGCAGGCTGCGCAACACATCCTCGGCGAGGTAGTCGGCGAGGTCGCGCTCGGTGCCGGAGAGCCCCTTGAGCAGCGCCGCTCGGTCCGGATTGCGCGCCAGCGCCAGCGCCGCGAGGTGCAGCGCGGTGATCCAGCCTTCGGTGCGTTTGTGCAGCAGCTTGAGCTCGCTGTCGCTCAGGGCCAGGCCCTTGAGCTCCGTGAGGAAGGTATCGGTTTCCTCGCGGGTCAGGCGCAGGTCGTCGCCGCTCAGGCAGAAGGCCCAGGGCGCCAGGCCCGGTTCGTCCACCAGAAAGCGCGGGCGGTAGCGAGTGCTGGTGACCAGACGGATGTTGTCCGGCAAGTGCTCGATCAGGTAACGCGCGCCGTGGGCCAGCGCCGGGTGGCGGATCTGGTGGAAGTCGTCGAGCAGCAGGTAGATCGGTCCGTCGAGGCGGCGCAGGTCGGAGAGGAAGGCGTCGATGATGCCTTCCAGCGGCAGGGTCATGTCCGACTGCAGCAGATTCGAGGTGTTGGTGCCGAAGTCCGTCTCGACGCTGCGAATGCTTGCCACCAGGTACTGCACCAGGCGCTGCGGCTCGCTGTCACCCTCGTCGCAGGACATCCAGGCGACCCGCGCGCCCCCCTCCAGCAGACGCTGGCGGAACAGGCTGAGGATGGTGCTCTTGCCGAACCCGGCCGGCGCGCTGAGGATCAGCACGCGCTGCTGGCGGTTGGCGTACAGACGATCGATCAGGGCGCGGCGCGGCAGCAGCGAATCACTGTCGGCGCGCGGAGGGAACAGCTTGGTGCGCAGCAGCGGCATGGGCTGTTGCGGCAGTGTGGTCAGGGTCGTCATGTCAGAGCAGACTCAGCTCGCGGGCACGGCGTATCGCTTGGGTCCGATTGCGCACCTTGAGCTTCTCGTAGATGTTGTGCAGGTGCCATTTGACGGTGCCCAGGGCCAGCGACAGCTGCTGGCCGATCTCCTCGTTGGAGAGCCCCTGGGCCGCCAGGCATACCACCTCGCGCTCGCGGTCGGTCAGACCTTCTTCGAGCACCTCGGGCGACCTGCGTGCTTCCTGCCCCGGCCAGACGGTCAACATTCCGCGAATGAAGACCTGCAAGGCCGGTTGTCGCTCGGTGGATTCCAGCTGCTGCAGCAACTGGCGAATCCCCTCGCCTTCCTCGATGAAAATGCTCCGCACCCCTTCCCGCTCGGCGCCGACCAGGCATTGGCCGAGCAGGCTGTGGGAACGCTCCTGGTAACCCAGGCGCTGGTAACTCAGGGCCGCCAGCAGGTCCAGGCGCAGCCGTTGCAGACCGTGCCAGCCCGGCTGCAGCATGCCGCGCAGCTGGGTGATTTCGTGCAGCGCCTCGCTGAAGTGCCCGCGCGCCTGCAGCAGCCGCACCCGACTGATGCCCTGCACCCAGAGCACCGGGTTGAACGGCATCTGCTTGTAATGGCTGGCCAGCTTGGCCCAGTCGATGGCCTTGAGCCGCTGCTCGGCGCGCTTGCAGCGGTCGGTGGCGGTTTCCTGGAGGATCAGGTTGATCTCCTCGCCCACCGCCATGGCGAAGAAGCGCCACGACTGGTTGCGCGACGCCAGGGTCTGCATCAGCCCGAGGGTGGCCAGCGCCTCCTTGCCGCGCCCCTGCAGGCGCTGGATGCGCGCCAGGCACTGCATGCCCTGGGCGTACAGGTCGATGGGATTGACCACGTCGACCCGGCCCAGCGCCCAGCGCAGGCGTTCTTCCAGGCCGTCCAGCTCAGTGCGGTAGTAGGCGGTCAGCGCTTCGGCGATGGCCGGCAGGGCGAGCGCCTGGGAGCGCTTGTCGAACAGCGGCATGGCCTGCTCGCGCACGCGCTCGATGAGCATCTGCGCCTGCTTGACCTGGCCCTGCTCCAGCGCCAGTACCACTTCGATGGTGCACTGCTGCATGTGCAGGTAGCGGCCGTCGAGGAAGTGGTTGCGCTGCTGTGCCAGCCCCATCAGGCGGCGCGCCTGCTCCGCGTGCCCCCGGATGACCTGGGCGAAGGCGCCGATCAGCAGGATGGCGCCTTCGAGGAACGCCGAGTTCTGCCCCAGCTGGCTCTCCACGTTGCGTGCCAGGGTGATGCACTGTTCGAGGTCATCCTTCTGCAGCGCCAGCACGGCTTTTACCGCCAGCGCCGAGAGGTACTGGTTGCCCATCGGGCCGTTGCCGCGCGAGTCGCCCCAGCGCGCCAGCAGCTCGTCGATCATACGGTTGGCTTCGGGCAGGCTGAGCTCGGTGGCACGGGTCCAGACGTCGCTGAGCACGAGGATCGGGTAGCGCTCGGCGATCTCGTTCGGCACGTGCTTGCGCCAGCGCGAAATCAGGTAGAGCTGGCCCCGGTTGATCAGTTCAAGGCCGCAGCCATCGACCAGCGCGGCGAGCATCTCCGGGTCCTCGGCGAGGCAGGCGTGCTCGATGGCCAGGGTCGGCATGTGGTGGTTGGTGAACCACAGGCTGGCGTTGAAGTGCAGTTGCTTGAAGCGTTCCGGGTCGCGCTCGCGCAGGCGGGCACGGAGGAAATCGGCGAACAGCTGGTGGAAGCGGTACCACTGGCGGTCGCGGTCCAGCGGCAGGAGAAACAGCTGCATGCTGTCCAGGTGCTCCAGCAGCGCCTGGCCGTCCTGGCGACCGGTCAGGGTGTTGGCCAGGTCGCCATTCAGACGGTTGGCAATCCCCAGGGACAGCAGCGCCCCCTGCACATCGGCCGGCAGACGCTCGAACACCGCGCGCAGCAGGTAATCGCCGACCGCCGCCTTGTCGCTGCTGAGCAGCTTGAGGTCTTCCGGAGCCCCCGGCTGCTGGCGCAGCCACAGGCTGACCAGGTGAACCCCCGCCATCCAACCTTCGGTCTGGTTGTGCAGCGACTGCAGGCAGCTATCTTCGAGTTGCAGGCCATCGCGGGCCAGGTACTCGCGGGTTTCGTCGCGGGACAGGCGCAGCTCGTCCTGGCCAATTTCCAGCAGCAGGCCCTTGGCGCGCCAGGTGGCGAGGTTCAGCGGCGGCTGGGAACGGCTGCCGATGGCCAGGGTGAGGCCGGGCGGCGCGTACTGCACCAGGCGATTGAGGCCGGCGAAGACGTCGGAATGGGTGATCTCATGCAGGTCGTCGAGTACCAGCAGGACCTTGCGCTCGTCGCGGGAGAGGTCCATCAGCAGGCTTTCCATGACCGCGACCACGGGCACGCGCATGGTGTTGTGCACGTAGCCCAGCGCATCCTCGCCGGTACCCGGCACGGCGGTGGCCAGGGCCTGGATGAGTTTCAGGCAGAAACGGCCGGGATCGTCGTCGTCGCTCTCCAGGGAGAGCCAGGCGACCTGGTGGCCTTCGCTCGCACGCTTGCCGGCCAGCGCCGCCAATGCGGTGGTCTTGCCGAAACCGGCTGGCGCCGAGAACGACAGTATCGAGGCATAAGGATGACGGTCCAGGGCATTCTGGACCTCGGGACGAATCAAATAATCAGCAGGCACCCGAGGGGGTGTTAATCTGGAGCGCAGAAGGCTGCCGGCTGCGGGCTCGAGCACTACATCCACGGCCTGTATCCCTATGTCATTATCGTTGTTGGTACGGAGCACTGTCCGCGTGGGATTCGTCACTTCTTATCAGAATGCTTTTCCTACGTAAACTGAAGAAATAGCTCTAGGATCGACACTTCAGCCGACCTGATCACCTCATTTGCCTGCACGCTGTTACCCATGCCTGACTGTTTTCTGTACCCGCTTCCTTACCGGGAAGACCCGGGCGAACGCTTCGCCCTGATCCATCGGGCACCCGGCGCCGTACTCCTGGACGCCGGTCGACCCATTGCCACACGTGGACGCTATGACCTTCTGAGCGCCTGGCCATTGGCAGAACTGGCACCAACCGCCGACGAATCGGCCAAGCGCTTTTTTGCCCGCGCAAGAGCCGCCTTGCAGAGCCTGGGCGAGGCAAAAGTCCCGGACAATCGCAACGTGCCATTCGTCGGCGGAATGATCGGTTATCTCGGTTATGACTTTGGCCGGCGCGTCGAGCACCTGCCCGAACCGAACCTCGACGACCTCGCCCTGCCCGATGCACGCCTGGGCCTGTATGCCTGGGCGCTGGTGACCGATCACGAGGAATGCAGCAGCCAGCTGGTGTTCCATCCGTCACTGCCGACGAGCGAGCGAGAGCGCCTGATCGCGCTGTTCGAAGGCGCCCGCGACGATGAAGCGCTGCCGCACTTCCGGCTCTCCGCCCCCTTCCGCCCGGACCTGAGCCGCCAGCAGTACCGCGAAGCGCTGGAGCGCGTGCACGGCTACATCCTCGCCGGCGACTGCTACCAGGTGAACTACACCCAGCGCTTCCGCGCGCCTTGCCAGGGCTCGCCCTGGCTGGCTTACCGTGCGCTGCGCGAGGCGTGTCCTACGCCTTTTGCCGGTTATCTGGCATTGCCTGAAGGCGCCGTCCTCAGCCTGTCACCGGAGCGCTTCATCCAGCTCCACGGCAAGCAGGTGGAAACCCGCCCGATCAAGGGCACCCGCCCGCGCGGCGACACGCCAGAGGCCGATCGGCAGAATGCCGAAGCCCTGCTCGCCAGCGAGAAGGACCGTGCCGAAAACCTGATGATCGTCGACCTGCTGCGCAACGACCTCGGCCGCAGCTGCCGCCCCGGCAGCGTGCGCGTGCCCGAACTGTTCGCGGTGGAGACCTATCCCAACGTCCACCATCTGGTCAGCAGCGTGCGTGGCGAACTGGCGGACGGCAAGGACGCGCTGGACCTGCTCGAAGGCAGCTTCCCCGGTGGCTCCATCACCGGCGCACCGAAGGTCCGTGCCATGCAGATCATCGACGAACTGGAGCCGACCCAGCGCAGCATCTACTGCGGCAGCCTGCTCTACCTCGACGTGCGTGGCGAGATGGACAGCTCCATCGCCATCCGTACCGTGCTGGTGAAGGACGGCCAGGCAAGCTGCTGGGCCGGCGGCGGCATCGTGGCCGACTCCAACTGGGAGGAAGAATACGAGGAGTCGCTGACCAAGGTGGGCGTACTCCTGCGAACCCTGGAAAGCCTGTAACGCTCACTCGGATTGCCCGTTACCTGTAGGAGCGAGCTCACTCGCAAGCAGATTTCATCTACAGCACCGGCATCAAGTGGTTCGCGAGCAAGCTCGCTCCTACAAAGATCAAGAGCTCCTCACCCTAGCCCTGGCTGCGCGCCCCGCTCCTCAGCGGGAGAGGGCTGGGGTGAGGGGAAACGCGGGCGCGGACTTTTCCAGGAAAAGACAGGTGCTCCTGCCAAAAGCCGGAAAGAAAAAGCCCCGCATCGGCGGGGCTTTTTCGTCACAGCCGGCGTTACAGGCTGAGCGGGCGGTTGGACGCCTTGAGGAACTCCTTCTTCAGGTCCTCATAGGTGTGCACGGCCGGGAACTGCGGGAACTCGCGAATCACGTTTTCCGGCGCGTGGAACAGGATGCCGGCGTGGGCTTCGGAGAGCATGGTGGTGTCGTTGTAGGAGTCGCCAGCGGCGATCACACGGTAGTACAGGCTCTTGAAGGCGATGACCGACTGACGCTTCGGATCCTTCTGGCGCAGTTGGTAGTCGACCACGCGATCGGTCTCGTCGGTGATCAGCTTGTGGCACAGCAGGGTCGGGAAACCGAGCTGGCGCATCAGCGGCTGGGAGAACTCATAGAAGGTGTCGGAGAGGATCACCACCTGGAAGCGCTCGCGCAGCCAGTCGACGAACTCCACCGCGCCTTCCAGCGGCTTCAGGGTGGCGATCACTTCCTGGATGTCGGACAGCTTCAGGCCGTGCTCGTCGAGGATGCGCAGGCGCTGCTTCATCAGCACGTCGTAATCCGGGATGTCACGGGTCGTCGCCTTGAGCGCTTCGATACCGGTTTTTTCAGCGAAGGCGATCCAGATTTCCGGAACCAGAACCCCTTCCAGGTCGAGACAGGCGATTTCCACGAACGATTTCCCCGCAGGTTTGACTTGAGAGGCGGCACTCTAGCCGCTCGCTCCAAGCGGTGCAACGCGCCACTTATACCCAAACACCACAGTCCACCTTCCTGATGGTTATTTAGGGGCATATCCCCCTCTTTGCTACCATCGCGCCCACAGAGCGCCTTGCGCCATTAAAACTAGGAATACCGCCTGATGAGCCTCCCGTTCGATATCGCGGAAATCGCCGCGAGCTATGCCAGCAAAGCCCCACAGGACATCCTGAAGCTTGCCTTCGAGCACTTCGGCGACGAGCTGTGGATTTCCTTCAGCGGTGCCGAGGACGTGGTGCTGGTGGACATGGCCTGGAAGCTCAACAAGAACGTCAAGGTGTTCAGCCTGGACACCGGCCGTCTGCACCCGGAGACCTACCGCTTCATCGAGCAGGTCCGCGAGCACTATGGCATCGCCATCGAAGTGATGACCCCCGACCCGCGCCTGCTGGAGCCGTTCGTCAAGGAGAAGGGCCTGTTCAGCTTCTTCAAGGACGGCCACGGCGAGTGCTGCGGCATCCGCAAGATCGAGCCGCTCAAGCGCAAGCTGTCCACCGCGACCGCCTGGGCCACCGGCCAGCGCAAGGACCAGAGCCCCGGCACCCGCAGCCAGGTTGCCGTGGTCGAAGTGGACGGCGCCTTCTCCACTCCGGAGAAACCGCTGGTCAAGTTCAACCCGCTGGCGAACATGAGCAGTGAAGAGGTCTGGGCCTACATCCGCATGCTGGAAATCCCCTACAACAGCCTGCACGAGCGAGGTTTCATCAGCATTGGCTGCGAACCCTGCACCCGTCCCGTGCTGCCGAACCAGCACGAGCGCGAAGGCCGCTGGTGGTGGGAAGAAGCCACGCAGAAAGAGTGCGGCCTGCACGCCGGCAATTTGATCAGCAAGGCCTGAGGCCTTACCCTCGGCTGACGGAAATTTCCCTGTCAGCCCGCAGCCCAGGATCGGACGCCTGCACGCCTGCGGCGGAGCCGATCCCATGCGCATCACCCTGGTAAAAAAGGTCCTGGCCGATGGCCAGGATTGCCGCAAGTGCCGCGAAGTCCATGAACGCTTGGTCAAGGGCGGCTACCTGAATCGTATCGACCGCACCCTGGTTGCCGACGAGCGCAACCCCGCCAGCACCGGCTGGCTGGTCGCCGCCCAGTACGGCGTGGACACCGCGCCCTTCTTCGTCGTCCGCCACGATGACGGCCGTGAAGTCGTTTACACGGTGTTCATGAGTTTCCTCCACGAGGTGCTCGAAGGCCGCGGCGAACTGCCGCTGGACTCCCGCGAAGCCCTGGCCGAACTGGCCCAGCGCGACGATCTGGATCGTCTGTAGCCGTCGACCTTGACGCTTTCTTGATGGCCGCTCGGCCAGACTGTCGTTTCCTGTTGCAGACGCACAAGGAAGTATCCCCATGGCCGGCGGTTCGGATCGCACGCGCCCGCGCATTCCCGGCACCGTCTGGGCGCTGGGTTTCGTCAGCCTGTTCATGGACGTTTCCTCGGAACTGCTGCACAGCCTGCTGCCACTGTTCCTGGTCGGCAGCCTCGGGCTGAGCATGGTCGCGGTGGGCCTGATCGAAGGCGTCGCCGAGGCCACCGCGCTGATCGTCAAGGTGTTCTCCGGCGCCATCAGCGACTACCTCGGCCGGCGCAAGGGGTTGGTGCTGTTCGGCTACGGCCTGGCAGCGCTGTCCAAGCCGCTGTTCCCGCTGGCCACCTCGGGCGAGACCATCTTCGCCGCGCGCCTGCTCGACCGTATCGGCAAGGGCATCCGCGGGGCGCCGCGGGACGCACTGATCGCCGACGTCTCGCCACCGTCGATCCGCGGGGCCTGCTTCGGCCTGCGCCAGTCCATGGACACCGTCGGTGCCTTCGCCGGCCCGCTGCTGGCCATCGCGCTGATGCTCTGGCTGGGCAACAACCTGCCGCTGGTATTCTGGTTCGCCTGCATTCCAGCCGGCATCGCAGTGCTGGCCATCGTCTTTTTCGTCAAGGAGCCGGAACAGGCCGAAGGCACCCATCGCTTCCGCTCGCCGATCCATCGCGACGCGCTGCGCAGCTTCCCGGCGCGCTACTGGTGGGTGGTCGGCATCGGCGCGGTGTTCACCCTCGCGCGCTTCAGCGAAGCCTTCCTGGTACTGCGCGCCCAGGACATCGGCCTGCCGATGGCCTGGACACCGGTGGTGATGGTGGTGATGGCCCTGCTGTTCATGCTCTCGGCCTACCCGGTGGGCTGGTGGTCGGACCGCACCGATCGCACCGGCCTGCTGGCTATCGGCATGCTCCTGCTGGTGGCGGCAGACCTGTTGCTGGCCTGGGGCGACTCAACCCCGCTGATGCTCGTCGGTGTCGCGCTCTGGGGCCTGCACATGGGCTTCACCCAAGGGCTGCTGGCGACCTTGATCGCCGACACCACGCCCGCCGATCTCAAGGGAACCGCCTTCGGCGTGTTCAACCTCGCCAGCGGCATCGCCATGCTGCTGGCCAGCGTGCTGGCCGGCTGGCTGTGGCAGAGCTTCGGCGCCAGTTGGACCTTCCTTGCCGGCGCGGCGCTGGCATTCGCCGCCCTGCTGTTGCTGCGCTGGCGTGTCCACTGAGTCGCTGCCCCTTTTGCAGGAGCGAGCTTGCTCGCGAACGGATCCGCCGGGCACTCCGACGTTGGGCTGTTCGCGAGCAAGCTCGCTCCTAGCAAGTGCAGCCGGCTCACCACGCCTGGAAACCGCTCATAAAAAAACGCCGCGACTCTCGTTCGGATCGCGGCGTTTTCCTTGCAGCTCGCCTACGCAATGGCGGGGACGAACGTCCTCAGTAGACCGGCAGTTCGATGCCGTCGAACAGTTCGTCCAGCTCGGTCTTGTTGTGGCACTGCACGGCCTTGGCCAGCAGGTCGCGGGTCAGGTGCGGGGCGAACTTCTCGATGAAGTCGCACATGAAGCCGCGCAGGAAGGTGCCGCGACGGAAGCCGATCTTGGTCACGCTGGACTCGAACAGGTGGCTGGCGTCGAGCATCACCAGGTCGCTGTCGAGCTTCGGATCGACCGCCATGTGGGCCACGATGCCCACGCCCAGGCCCAGGCGTACATAGGTCTTGATCACGTCGGCGTCGGCGGCGGTGAACACCACCTTCGGCACCAGGCCTCGCTGGTTGAAAGCTTCGTCGAGCTTGGAACGGCCGGTGAAGCCGAATACGTAGGTCACGATGGGCTGCTCGGCGAGCAGCTCCAGGGACAGCTTCGGCACCTTGGTCAGCGGGTGGCCCTGCGGCACGATCACGCAGCGGTTCCAGCGGTAGCACGGCATCATGATCAGGTCACCGAACAGCTCCAGCGCCTCGGTGGCGATGGCGAAGTCGACGGTGCCGTCGGCGGCCATCTCGGCGATCTGCATCGGCGTGCCCTGGTGCATGTGCAGGGAGACGTCCGGGTACTGCTTGATGAAGCCGCTGATCACGCCGGGCAGCGCATAACGCGCCTGGGTGTGGGTGGTGGCGATGGACAGCGTGCCCTTCTTTTCGTTGGAGAATTCCTGGGCGATCTGCTTGATGCTCTCGACCTTGCGCAGGATCTCGCCGGCGGTGGTGATGATGCGCTCGCCGGCCGGGGTGACGCGAGTGAGGTGCTTGCCGCTGCGGGCGAAGACTTCGACGCCCAGTTCGTCTTCCAGCAGGCGGATCTGCTTGCTGATGCCGGGCTGGGAGGTATACAGGCTTTGGGCAGTGGCCGAGACGTTCAGATCGTGGTGCGCAACTTCCCAGATATAGCGCAGTTGCTGAAGCTTCATGGAATTTCCTCGAAATGGATGTCGCGACCCGCGATGAAGGGCTTGTCGTTTTATAACCATATTAATGGTTTAAGGAATAAAACTAGACGTTTTTTTTCGCCCTGCATGCCATTCGTCTAAAGCCCCACGGAAATTCCGGGCTTGTCCGACGTATCGTCACAAAGCCTTCAGCGGTGCTGCAGCATCGGCACCAGGTAGACCGGCACCTCGGCCAGCTGCACCAGGCGCGCGGCAGTGCGCCCCAGCGGCGTGTTCAGCCCCTCCCCGTGGCTGTGGCTGCCAGCGACGATGATGTCGACGTCCAGGCGCTTGGCCTCGTCGAGGATCACCATCGGCGCATCCCCCTGCACCACTCGCACCGAGCGGATCAGCTCGGCGTCCTGGCGCGCTTCCCCCAGTTCATCGCGGAACCCTTCCATTACCCGCTGCTCGATGCTGCCCATGACGTTGGTCAGGCCATTGGTGCGCATCTCGTTCAGCGTGTCTTCGTCCAGGTAGGTCTGCAGGACGGATTCGGCGAACAGCCCCAGCGGCTCCACCGCGTGCACGACATACACCTCGGCTCCGTAGGCACGGGCCAGCGAAAGTGCGTGCTGAAGGACGTAGGGGGCGTAAAGACCGAGATCGGTGGCGTAAAGAATCGTTCGGATCATGCGGCCTCCTCGACTGCCTGCGCGGCGGGGCCTATCCAGCAGCGTAGCAGGAGAACGCGAATCGCTCCGAGAAGGCCGGATGTCGCGGCCGAGCGACTATCCGGCGACCTTCTTCTCGTTGCTCACACCATGGGGAACATGGCCTGTCGCCACCACCTCGCGCGCCTTCTCGCAGTGCATCGGCTGGTCGTCGAAGAACACATCGGCGGCGAAGGCTTCGAGGAAGGCAGCCTTGTCCAGCCCGCCGAGGAACAGCGACTCGTCCAGGCGGATATCCCACTCGCGCAAGGTACGGATAACCCGCTCGTGGGCCGGAGCCGAGCGCGCGGTGACCAGCGCGGTGCGGATCGGACAGGACTCCTGCGGGAAGGCCTGCTGCACGCGGTTCAGCGCCTTGAGGAAGGGCTTGAACGGCCCACCGCCCAGAGGCTCGCGCGCGGACTCGCGCTCGTGAGTCTGGAAGGCTTCCAGGCCGCCCTGCTGGTAGACGCGCTCGGAGTCGTCGGAGAACAGCACCGCATCGCCGTCGAAGGCGAAGCGCAGTTCGCCATTGGCTTCCCGGCGGGTGCCGCCGGAGAGGATGGTTGCCGCGGCGAAGCCGGCGTCCAGTGCGTTACGCACGTCCTCTATGTGGGTGGAGAGGAACAGGTGGCAGTTGAACGCCTTGAGGTAGGGGTAAGGGCTGCGGCCGCCGACGAAGGCCGCGCGGGAGATGCCCAGGCCATAGTGCTGGATCGAATTGAACACGCGCAGGCCAGTGTCGGCGCTGTTGCGCGAGACCAGGACGACTTCCACCGGCGCACTGTCAGTCCCGCCGTTGAGGGCGAGCAGCTTCTGCACCAGGGCGAAGGCATCGCCCGGCGGCAGGACTTCGTCCTCGCGGTCGATCTGGTACTGGCGATAGGCTTCGACGCCCTCGCGTTCATAGACCTGATGGCTTTCCCGCAGGTCGAACAGCGCCCGCGAGGAGATCGCCACCACCAGCTTGTCATCCAGCCCTTTTGCCATGCTTCCCCCGGTTTCCGTCAGCGAGCCTGGTTGCGCGTGTCGATGAAGCGCAGCGCGCGGTACAGCGCCTCGATCTTCGGCAGTTCTCGCCCCGCCTTGCGCGCAGCCTCCAGCGGCGCGGCGTAGATCGCACCCAGCTCCAGCGGCCGGCGCTGGGCAAAATCATGGTACATGCTGGGCAGGTAGTCCGGCATGGCGTCGGTGGAGCTGAGCATCGCGCCGACTATGCCCGGGGGCAGCGAGTGCCCGCAGGCGGCAGCGCCGGCGATGACTTCCTCCATCAGCTCGGCCACCAGGGCGCGGCTGTCGGGATTGTCCATGATCGCGCGCGTGCCGCTGTCGAGCAGCACGGAAAGGCCGTTGTAGGGGATGTTCCAGACCAGCTTCTGCCAGCGCGCCTGCTCCAGGTTCGGCATGGCGTTGGAGTCCAGGCCGGCGCTGCGGAACAGCGCGGCGCCCTCCTCCAGGATCGCCTGGCGCGCTTCGGCCTCCTGCGCAGAGCCCGAGTGATAGCCGATGTTCACCCCGCCGAAGGCCTGGTGTTCGATGACACCCGGCTTGGCGCGGTGTACGCAGATAAAGCAGAGTCCGCCGAGCAGGTGGATGTGCTCGGGCAGCAGCGCGCGCAGTTCATCTTCCACGGCGAGACCGTTCTGTAGCAGCAGGACCTTCGCTCCCTGCGCGGCAGCCTGAATGATCAGCGGCGCGAGGTCGGCGTTGCTGGTGGTCTTGGCGCCCACCAGCAGCCAGTCGCAGGGCGGCATCTTCGTCACGTCGTCGTAGGCATTCACCGGCGACAGGCTCAGCGCACCGTGCACCTGGCTGTTTAGGCGCAGGCCGTTCTGCGCGACGGCGGGATACTCGCTGCGCAGCAGGAAATGAACGTCATGGCCGGCGCGGGCCAGCATCAGGCCGTAAAAGCCGCCAATGGCGCCGGTTCCGATGACTCCTATTCGCAGATTCATCAAGGCAATTCCTCAGCAGGGCGCGCCAGGGCAGCGCGCAGGGCTTGGATCAGGGGTTCGGGGCGCAGCGGTGCGTGGACCGGGCCCAGGAAATGACCGTCGCGCACCAGGAACAGGGACGGCAGATGGAAGACCTCATAGCGCTCGACCAGGCCGCCGCTGTGCCCGGCATCGATCCAGCACAAGCGGTCGATGGACAGGCCGAACTCCGGCAGCACCTGCCGCGCCCAGCGGCAGGTGGAGCAGCCAGCACCAGTGAATATCAGCAACGATACGCCCGGCAGCTCCAGCAGCCGGCGGTCGGCATCCAGGTCGGTCAGCTCCAGGGCCGGCACTATACTCAAGGTGCCACCACTATAAAGATTGCAGTCGGAGCGTTCCGTCATGCGTCAGTTCCTGCGTCACCCTTGCGATTTTCCGGTCGAGCTGGTCATCCGCAAACAGACGTTCCTGCCGCGCCAGCGGTTGCACAATATCAGCCTCGGCGGTGTCGCGTGCAATTCGCCACGGGGCTTTCGCCGCGGCACCTCCATCGAGCTGCGCATTCCCCTGCTGGGCGACTCCGCCTGCTACCCCGGCGTCATCGCCTGGAGCCGCAAGCAGGCCAGCGACTACCGCGTGGGTATCGCCTTCATCGACGAAGACACCCTGTTCCGGGCGCGCATGGTCGAGCAGGTCTGCCAGATCGAGCAGTACCGCCGCCAGCAGGAACAGGCCTGCGGCACCCGCCTGCCGTTCGAGCCCCTGGCGCTGGAATGGATCGCGCAGAACGCCGCCGACTTCCCGATGTTTTGCGCGGTCTGATCGGAGCCCCGCAGAAAGTCGCGCAAATGCCCGTGTCGCGGGCATTTTCCTGCATCGAGCCATTGTCGAGGCTACGCCTGAACGGTTAAGGTTCGGGTTCCCCTTAGCGACACCTCTGCCTGCGCCCCATCGCACGGGGATTTCTGGCGGCCGGCACCCGTGACCTGATTGAGTACCACGATGGCTGATTTACAGATCGACGACCTTAACGTTGCCTCCAACGAGACACTGATCACGCCGGAGCAGCTCAAGCGCGAAATCCCCCTGACCGACGCCGCCCTGCGCACCGTCGCCAACGGCCGCCAGGTCGTGCGCGACATCCTCGACGGCAAGGACCACCGCCTGTTCGTGGTGATCGGCCCCTGCTCGATCCACGACATCAAGGCCGCCCACGAGTACGCCGAACGTCTGAAGGTGCTGGCCGCGGAAGTCTCCGACACCCTGTTCCTGGTCATGCGCGTGTACTTCGAGAAGCCGCGCACCACTGTCGGCTGGAAAGGCCTGATCAACGACCCGTACCTGGACGACTCCTTCAAGATCCAGGACGGCTTGCACATCGGCCGCCAGCTGCTGCGCGACCTCGCCGAGATGGGCCTGCCCACCGCCACCGAGGCTCTCGACCCGATCTCCCCGCAGTACCTGCAGGACCTGATCAGCTGGTCGGCCATCGGCGCGCGCACCACCGAATCCCAGACCCACCGCGAAATGGCCTCCGGCCTGTCCTCGGCGGTCGGCTTCAAGAACGGCACCGACGGCAGCCTGACCGTGGCGATCAACGCCCTGCAGTCGGTTTCCAGCCCGCACCGTTTCCTGGGCATCAACCAGGAAGGCGGCGTTTCCATCGTCACCACCAAGGGCAACGCCTACGGCCACGTGGTGCTGCGCGGCGGCAACGGCAAGCCGAACTATGACTCGGTCAGCGTCGCCCTGTGCGAACAGGAACTGACCAAGGCGAAGATTCCGCTCAACGTGATGGTCGACTGCAGCCACGCCAACTCCAACAAGGACCCGGCCCTGCAGCCGCTGGTGATGGACAACGTTGCCAACCAGATCGCCGAAGGCAACAACTCCATCGTCGGCCTGATGGTGGAAAGCCACCTGGGCTGGGGCGCTCAGCCGATCCCGAAGGACCTGTGCCAGCTGCAGTACGGCGTGTCGATCACCGATGCCTGCATCGATTGGGACACCACCGAGAAGGCCGTGCGCAGCATGCACGCCAAGCTCAAGGACGTCCTGCCCAAGCGCCAGCGCGGCTGACGCTTCGAGCGGATAGGAAAGAAGCCGGGCAAATGCCCGGCTTTTTCTTTGGCAAATTCCGCACCGGTGCTTTTTGTAGGAGCGAGCTTGCTCGCGAATCGCTTGACGCTGGGCAGAAACACCGTTTGCGAGCAGGCTCGCTCCTACAGAACTGCCGACGCGGCCAGAAGTGGAATTCCAGCGGGCACAAAAAAGCCCGGCATTCGCCGGGCTTCCTGTTTCCATACCCTGAAGATCAGAGCGCGGTATCGGTGTGACGCTGGCGGCGTTCCAGGTAGCGCTCGACGTAGGAGCACGACGGGATGACGCTGTAGCCCTTGCGCTCGGCGAACTGCAGCGCATGTTCGGTGAGGGCGGCGGCGATGCCGCGGCCGCGCAGGCTGTCAGGAACGAAAGTGCGATAGATGTCGAGCGTCTGCTTGCCCAGATCCATGTAGGCCAGATAGGCGCGATGACCATCAACAGTCGTTACGAACTGGTGGCTGGTTTCATCATGCTGGATGGACAACGACTCACTCACTTGCTCTCTCCTTCGCTGGGCCCTTACAACATGACCCGCACCTGATTGATCTTGTTCAGGCGGAGGAACATTTCCGCCGAGCCCGTCCCGATCAGGACAGTGATATAGACTCGGCCGTTCTCCACCTTGTGCAGCACACCCTGATAATAGGCACCATCAAACGTGATGAACTGCAGGCGCTTGCCGGTGTACTGGGCAAGGCTTTCAACGCTAACGAACTCATATTGCTGCGTTTTGGCCTGCGACTCAACCGTTTCCGGGGCCGAAACCATTTGATACTGGCTTTCCGGCGTGAGTTTTTTCTTCAGCGGATCGACCCACGCGAACCCCAGCGGTGTGACTGACTGCTGGTTCACTAAGACGACCGGATGCAGCATCTGGATCACATCCTTGGGTTCGAAAAATTGCAGGCCACCCCAGGCCATGCCCTCGCTGGGCATCAGTTCGATGCGCAGCGAGCGTGGATCTTCCAGGTAACGGCCATAGGCCTCGAGTACCGGCTTGTCGAGCGCGACGCGCTGCTGGCGCAGGGCCTTGTCGAATTTATCCAGCGACAGCGCGGTGTACGCCTTCTGGTCCACGCCCAGCTTGCCACGGCAGAATTCGCTGACCCGGCGCTGGTACTGGTTGTCGTTCATCTCGAAGACGACCTGGGATACCCGCGGCGGATTCACGCGCATGTCGCCCGGGCGCTCGGAGACGTTCATCAGCGTCATGCTGGTGTGCATGTCCAGCATGTCGCGGGTATCGCTGCGCAGGTCGAAGGTCAGGGTCTGCGCCCCCGGCTGCAGGCGATAGGAAAACTCGATATCCGACTCGAGGGTGCGGTACCCCATCTGCAGCAACTCATCGACGCCGATGTTGCGGACGTTGCCGCAGGCCACTTCGCTCATGGCAGTGAAGGCGCTCTTCTCTGCCGGCTGGGCGTACAGCGATTGCATGAACGGACCGTGGATCTGCAGCTCGACACCCTTCAGGTCCACTGCCATCTGCTCGGGCAACTTGCCCTCGTCCAGACGCTCCTTGAAGCTCAGCAGCTCGCGCAGCCCATTGAACTTCAACTGGGCGTGGGAGACCTTCAGGCTGTCACCGGCCGCAGGCACCCTGATGACCACGTTCTGCAGACCGACACGGCCGTCGAAGGACGAGGAGATGCCGCCATAGGTAATTTCCATGAACGGCGAGACGCGGGCGATGGCGTCGTTCACCACGCTGCGCACCGAAAGCCAGAGCGACGCCTTGATGATGAGGGCGATCGCCACGACGGCGAATAGGGACCACTTGAGAATCTTCGACATGGCAGGCACATCCTGGATTGTGCGAGAGCGGGACGCAGGGATACTGGCAGCTTAACAGTACGCCTGAGACCTCTCCACGAACGCCGTCGGAATTTTCGTGCACAGCGCACAGAAATCGCCCGAATTTAGTGGCATGCGGCTGACTCACCAGTCAGTCAAAACGCTTTACGCACCAGGCCTGCGTCAGTATGTTCTGGCCACTTCCAACCCAAGGACTGCAACCCAGGACCCTCTGCCATGAGTGAGCTGATCAGCTACCAATTCGAAGACGGCATCGCCACCCTGACCCTGAACAACGGCAAGGTGAACGCCATCTCCCCGGCGGTCATCGAAGCCTTCAACCAGGCCCTGGACCAGGCGGAGAAGGACCGCGCCATCGTCATCGTCACCGGCCAGCCGGGCATTCTCTCCGGCGGCTACGACCTCAAGGTGATGACCTCCGGCCCGGAGAACGCCGTGAACCTGGTGGCCGCCGGCTCCACCCTGGCCCGCCGCATGCTGTCCCACCCGTTCCCGGTCATCGTTGCCTGCACCGGCCACGCAGTGGCCAAGGGCGCCTTCATCCTGCTCTCGGCGGACTACCGCATCGGCGTCGACGGCCCGTTCCAGATCGGCCTCAACGAAGTGGCCATCGGCATGACCATGCACCACGTCGGCATCGAACTGGCCCGTGACCGCCTGCGCCGCTCCGCCTTCACCCGCTCGGTGGTGAATGCCGAGATGTTCAACCCGCGCGACGCCGTGGACGCCGGTTTCCTCGACAAGGTGGTACCGGCCGAACAACTCCAGGCCGCCGCCCTGGAAGCCGCCCAGCACCTGAAGAAGCTGAACATGACCGCCCACCGCAACACCAAGCTGAAAGTGCGCAAGCAGTTGCTGGAAACCCTCGACAAGTCCATCGAGCTGGACCGGAACCACCTGGCCTGATCGCCCGATGACAAAAAGCCCGGACTGGTGCCGGGCTTTTTCATGCCACCACTATTACCTAAATAGCAACACTGATTAATCCTGTTTGCTATTTTTCAAAAATTATTACGCATTAACCTATAGATGAACCCGAAACAAACCAACCCCAGAGGTGTTCATCATGAAACTCAATATCATCGCCGCCAGCGTACTGGCCGCCGCTACCGTCCTTGCCGCCCAGGCCAGCTTCGCCGAAGAGTCCCCGCTGATGCAGGACCGCATGGTTCATATGACCCAGGCCGCCATCCAGCAACAGCAGTCCGAGCAGTCCGCCAGCCAGGTGAATGTCGAAGCCGCTTCCAAGCAGGGCTGAAACCTTCACATCCCGCCAGCCGCCTGCAGCAGGTGACGTCATGCAGTCGAGCCCGAAGCGAAAAGCCCGGCGTGATGCCGGGCCTTTCAGGGACGATGACGCAACCTCGGCAAGGGTCAGATAACCATGAAGCCCGCCAGAGTTCAGGAATCCACCGACAGCGCCCCGACATCCACCCCCTTGCGCCTGGTCGCCGCGCCGCTATCTATCAATTTGCCTGATACCGGGAACCAACCGGCATCGTTATTCAATCGAAATGACCAGGGCGACACTGGGCCATCACTTCCCCGAGCCCGAGTCGCCAGCATGAATCGCCAAACCCACCGCTACGCCCGCAACGGCGCCCTCGCCGCCCTGGGGCTCTACACCATCGTGATCCTGGTGGTCACCGCCCTCAGCGCCGGCTTCGACGGCGCGCGCCGCGCCCCGGTGGACAACATCGACCGCAGCGGGCTCTTCGAGCGTTTCAACCAGGCAGTGCCCGTCGCGCTGCAAGGCCTCCAGGACGCCCTCACGCCCCACTCCTGATTCCGCTTCGCTGGCGCGTCGCGCCAGGCTGGCCAACACTCAATCCCTGCAGAACGACTCCCGACTCCACACCAGATCCACAGCAGGGTGGGCTTCAGCATGGGCCGAGTCATCGCTTCCGCCGTCTACAGCAAGGGCCGCAAGGTCTCCGACATCGCGCTCGAGGACGGCTACCGCTGGGCATGTCAGCCCGACCACTTCGTCTGGACCGGCCTGCAGGAGCCAACGCCGGAAGAGATGTTCAACCTGCAACGGCAGTTCAACCTCCACGAACTGGCCGTGTCCGATGCCCTGGAAAAGCACAGCCGGCCGAAGCTGGAAACCTTCGGCGATGCGCTGTTCATCGTTATCTACTCGCCGATCCGCGCCGATAGTCGGCTCATGTTCGTCGAAACCCACCTCTTTGCCGGCATCGGCTACATCATCAGTGCGCGTCACGGCTTCTCCCAGTCCTACGCCCAGGTCCGACAGCGTTGCGAGGCGCGACCGTTGCTGCTGGCCCATGGCACCGACTTCGTGCTCTACGCCCTGCTGGACTTCGTGATGAGCAACTACGAGCCGGTGGTCGAGGCAATCCGCGAGGAAATCGAGGAAGTGGAGCAGCAGGTACTGCGCAAGTCGCTGACCCAGGAGCAGATCGAGAAGATCTACGGCCTGCGCCGCGAGGTGCTCAAGCTCAAGCACTACGCCGCGCCCATGGTGGAAATCTGCCAGGAGCTCCAGCGCCTGGACTTCCCCTTCATCGACAAGCAGATGCGGCCCTACTTCCGCGACGTGGCGATCCACGTGAATCGCCTGCTGGAAGACCTCACCACCCTGCGTGACGTGGCCAGCCAGACCATCGAGGTCGGGCTGGCACTGGAGTCCTCACGGCAGAGCGTGGTGCAGCGCAAGTTCGCCGCCTGGGCGGCCATCCTCGCCTTCCCCACCGCCGTGGCCGGCATCTATGGAATGAACTTCGAATACATCCCGGAGCTGCACTGGCACTACGGCTACTTCCTGATCATGGGGTTGCTGGCGCTGGGCTGCGTCGGGCTGTACATCAGTTTCAAGCAGGCGGATTGGTTGTGATCTGTGCCAGCCGGGAGGCAATCGCGGACAGAGTCCGCTCCCACATTCGCCGGCGGGGTGGGAGCGGACTCCGTCCGCGATCGGGTCCAATTCGCACAATCTTCATCAAAGACCGCCGCCCCACGGCCACAAATGAAAACGCCGCTCCAGGGAGCGGCGCTTTCATTCAACAAAACAGCAATCAGGCGGCGCTTTTCTTCGCGTCACGACCTTGCTGGACGAAGCGCATCATCCATTCGCCAACGGCCGTGCCCTGGTGCGGGCGCGAGAGGCTGTCGATGCCGGACTGGAACACCGGCTCGCTGAAGATGTGCTTGCGCAGTTCGAGGATCGCCTGGGAGTAATCGCTCTGGAACTCCGGGTGGCCCTGGAAGCACAGCACCTGGTCGCCGATGGCGTAGGCGGCATTCGGGCAGAAGTCGCTGGAAGCGATACGGCGAGCTCCATGGGGCAGCTCGGTGACCTGGTCCTGGTGGCTGACCAGCAGGGTCAGGCCATCGCCCGGCGCCGGGCTCATCCACTCCGGCTGCTCCTCGATGCGGTAATCGTGGATACCCACGCCCCAGCCCTGGCTCGCGCGCTCGGTCTTGCCGCCCAGCACCAGCGCCAGCAACTGGTGGCCGAAGCACACGCCCAGCAGCTTGTCGCCGCGCTCGTAGAGCTTGAGCACGTAATCCTTGAGGGTCTGGATCCAGGGATCAGTGCCGAAGGAGTCCGCCTTGCTGCCGGTCACCAGGTACGCGTCGAACTTCTCATCTTCGGGCGGGTAATGCCCTTCCACCACGTTGTAGACCGTGAACTCGGCCGGAACGGGTTGCTTGGCGAACAGTTGCTGGAACATCCAGCCATAGCCCTTGTACTGATCGATGAGTTCGGGGCGGAGGATGTCGGTTTCCAGAATGCAGATGTGCAACGACATGCAGGGGTGATTCCTGGGGGGTTGGCGGCTGATAAGAATGGTTTTCCTGACACTGATGAAACGCGCGTGAAAATTACGCCCTATTTTTTCACCACACAAGATGCCGAGGCCGATTCTTGTGTAGGAATTTCAGGGGAAATACCGGAAAAACCGACTTCCTTCAATTGCACCGGCGCACAAGGGTGACGGCCGGTTGGCAAGGATTCAGCCCAATGACAGCTCGCGCAGAATCGAGTTCGCGCCCACTACCTGCGCGTATTCGCCTTGCAGATTGGCCAGGGACATGGCGTGGACCTCCTCCGCGCTGCGTTGCACACCATTGAAATCTCGCTTGTCGAAGGCGAAACAGGCGTCCGCGACGACCTGCGTATCGAAGCCCAGGTTGCCTGCCGTGCGCGCCGTGGCCTCCACCGAGTTGTTGGTGCTGACGCCGCAGATCACCAGCGCCCCGATGCCCCGCACACGCAACCAGCGTTCCAGCCCGCTGTTGATGAAAGCGTCGGGGACATTCTTCTCCACCACGTGCTCGTGCTCCAGCGGCGCCAGCGCCTCCTGGAACTCGGCGCCCGGCTGTCCGGGCCAGAACGGTGAACCCGGCGTGCGCGACATGTGGCGGATATGCACCAGCGGCCAGCCGGCCTGGCGCCAGGCTGCCAGTAGCTCACCAATGCGTTGCTCTGCCTGCGGGTTGTTGCGCGGCTCCAGGCTGTCACGCATGCCTTTCTGCTGGTCGATGATCAACAGGGCGTGAGGGATCATCGAGGCGCTCCTTGCGAGTCGGAAGACGCCATCCTACGGCCTGAACAGGCAAGAAAAAACCGGCCACGCGGGCCGGTTGCTTTCTGTAGGAGCGAGGGGGACGCCTAGTTCTTGCTCGCGAACGACCCGGCAGCGGGAGTGCTTCGCGAGCAAGAACTAGGCGTCCCCCTCGCTCCTACACGTACGCTCAGAACTGCTCGTTGCGCGCGGCCTTCTCCAGCAACAGCGCCGGCGGCAGGAAGCGCTCGCCATACTGCTCGGCCAGGTACTGGGCGCGGGCGACGAAGTCCTTCAGGCCGTACTGGTTGATGAACTGCAGCGCCCCGCCGCTCCAGGCCGCGAAGCCGATACCGAAGATCGAGCCGATGTTGGCGTCGGCGGTGGAGGTCAGCACGCCCTCCTCCACGCAGCGCACCGTCTCGATGGCCTGCACGAAGAGGATGCGATCACGCACGTCCTCGGCGGATATCTGCGCATCGGCCTTCTCGAAGCGCTGCTTCAGCTCCGGCCACAGGTGCTTCCTGCCATTGGCGGGATAGTCGTAGAAACCGGCACCGGCGGCTTTGCCGGGGCGCTTGTACTCGTTGACCATCAGGTCGACCACGGCAAACGCCGGGTGTTTGGGCAACTGCTTGCCTTCGGCTTCCAGGTCCTTGCGGGTCTGCTCGCGGATGTGGGTCATCAGGCTCATCGACACTTCGTCGCTGATCGCCAGCGGCCCGACCGGCATGCCGGCCTGGCGCGCCTGGTTCTCGATCATCGCCGCCGACACGCCCTCGCCGAGCATGGCCAGGCCTTCGTTGGTGAAGGTACCGAACACGCGGGAGGTGAAGAAGCCACGGCTGTCATGCACGACGATCGGGGTCTTCTTGATCTGCAGGACGTAGTCGAAGGCGCGAGCCAGGGTGACGTCGTCGGTCTTCTCGCCTCGGATGATTTCCACCAGCGGCATCTTGTCCACCGGGCTGAAGAAGTGCAGGCCGATGAACTTCTGCGGCTGCACCACGGCTTCGGCCAGGCCGGTGATCGGCAGGGTCGAGGTGTTGGAGGCGATCACGGCATCCGACAATGCGGCGGATTCGGCGGCGGCGCTGACCTTGGCCTTCAGGCCACGGTCCTCGAACACGGCTTCGATGATCAGGTCGCAGCCTTCGAAATCGGCGTCACTGGCGGTTGGTTTGATCCGAGCGAGGAAGGCATCGCGCTTGTCGGCGCTCATCTGGCCCTTGCCCACTTTCTTGTCCAGCAGGCCGGCGGAATAGGCCTTGCCCTTTTCCGCCGCTTCGATGGACACGTCCTTGAGCACCACCTCGATGCCGGCGGCGGCCGAAACGTAGGCGATACCCGCGCCCATCATGCCGGCGCCGACCACACCGACCTTCTTCGTCTGCTGCGGCGGGATGCCCTGCGGGCGGGACTTGCCGGCGTTGATCTCGTTGAGCTGGAACCAGAAGGTGCCGATCATGTTCTTCGCCACCTGGCCGGTGGTCAGCTCGGTGAAGTAGCGCGCCTCGATCAGCTGGGCGGTGTCGAAGTCCACCTGCGCACCTTCGACGGCGGCGCACATGATCTTCTCCGGCGCCGGGAAGCAGCCCTTGGTCTTGTCGCGCAGCACGGACGGGGCGATGGCCAGCATCTGTGCCACGGCCGGGCTGGACGGCGTACCGCCGGGGATCTTGTAGCCGGCGCTGTCCCACGGCTGCTTGGCGGCCGGGTTGGCGGCGATCCATTCGCGGGCCTTGACCAGCATCTCGTCACGGCTGGAGGCCAGTTGGTGGATCAGGCCGGCCTTGAGCGCCTGGTCCGGTCGCACCTTCTTGCCTTCGGCCAGGTACGGCAGGGCTTTCTCCAGGCCGAGCAGGCGCACCATGCGCACTACCCCGCCGCCGCCGGGCAGCAGGCCCAGGGTGACTTCCGGCAGGCCGAGCTGGACGTGGCTTTCGTCCAGGGCGATGCGGTGGTGGCAGGCCAGGCAGATTTCCCAGCCGCCGCCCAGGGCCGCGCCGTTGATGGCGGCGACTACCGGCTTGCCGAGGGTCTCCAGGCGGCGCAGTTGGCCCTTGAGCACCAGGATGCCTTCGTAGAAGGCCTGGGCGTCCGCCTTGGTCACCTTGATCAGTTCATTCAGGTCACCGCCGGCGAAGAAGGTCTTCTTCGCGGAGGTGATCACCACGCCGGCGATCGAGTCCTTCTCGGCTTCCAGGCGCGCGACAGTGGCGGCCATGGCCTCGCGGTACACACCATTCATGGTGTTGGCGCTCTGGCCGGGCATGTCCATGGTCAGGACGACGATGTTGTCCTGGCCTTTTTCAAAGCGGATGGCGTCGGTCATTTTTGTTTTCTTCCCGTTCTGGAGGATTGCTTCAGGGGCGTCACGAGCGAAGGTCAGGCAAGGCGGAAACTCTTCGGGAAGCGGAGTTGGCTATAGCCAATGAGCATTCCCGGAGAATTTCCAACGCGGCATGGCCGAGCGCAGTAGCCCATGATCGATCCTTAAACTCGTTCGATAATCGTCGCGATACCCATGCCGCCGCCCACGCAGAGGGTGGCCAGGCCGTAGCGCAGGTTGCGCCGCTCCAGTTCATCCAGCAGGGTGCCGAGGATCATGCAGCCGGTGGCGCCCAGCGGGTGGCCCATGGCGATGGAGCCGCCGTTGACGTTGACCTTGCTCTCCGGCACGCCCATGTCCTTCATGAACTTCATCACCACCGAGGCGAAGGCTTCGTTGACCTCGTAGAGGTCGATGTCCTCGGCCTTCAGCCCGGCCTTGGCCAGCGCCTTGCGGGTCGCCGGCGCGGGGCCGGTGAGCATGATGGTCGGGTCGGTGCTGGTCACCGCGGCGGCGACGATGCGCCCGCGGGCCTTCAGGCCCAGTTCGCGGCCCTTGGCTTCGGAACCGATGAGCATGGCGGTGGCGCCGTCGACGATGCCGGAGCTGTTGCCCGGCGTGTGCACGTGCTCGATGCGCTCGACGAAGCTGTACTTGCGCAGCGCGCTGGCGTCGAAGCCCATCTGCCCCATCATCTCGAAGCTGGGCTTGAGCGCGCCGAGCCCTTCGAGGGTGGAGTCGGCGCGGATGAATTCGTCGTGGTCGAGCAGGACGATGCCGTTCTGGTCGGTCACCGGCACCAGCGACTTGGCGAACAGCCCTTCGGCGCGGGCCTTGGCGGCCTTCTGCTGGGAGCGCAGGGCAAAGGCGTCGACGTCGGCACGGCTGAAGCCTTCCAGGGTGGCGATCAGGTCGGCGCCGATGCCCTGGGGGACGAAACTGGTGTGCAGGTTGGTTTCCGGGTCCAGCGCCCAGGCGCCGCCGTCGGAGCCCATCGGCACGCGGGACATGGATTCCACGCCGCCGACCACCACCAGGTCCTCGAAGCCCGAGCGCACTTTCATGGCGCCCAGGTTGACCGCTTCCAGGCCCGAGGCGCAGAAGCGGTTGATCTGCACGCCGGCGACCTGCTCGTCCCAGTCGGCCACCAGCGCGGCGGTCTTGGCGATGTCCGAGCCCTGGTCGCCCACCGGGGTCACGCAGCCCAGGACGATGTCGTCGACCTGCGCGGTGTCGAGCTGGTTGCGCTGCTGCAGCGCGCGCAGCACGCCGGCCATCAGGTTGACCGGCTTGACGCTGTGCAGCGCGCCGTCCTTCTTGCCCTTGCCGCGGGGAGTACGCACCGCGTCGTAAATGAATGCTTCGGTCATGGCGTTCTCTCTTAGAGTTGTCGTCACGCAGGCGTGGCGTGTCGGCCTACCTTAGCGGCGTATCGGTAGGGAGCAATGACCGCAGCGCTCAGCGAAATTGACCGCCACGCTCAGCGACCGACCGGAGGCGATCAGGCCGGAGGCTCTGGAAAGGGCGTGTCGGCGGGAACGGACGAGCGGTCGAAAAGCGGAACGGCGTTGTCACGTCCCAGTCATATAGAGGGAATATGCCTGAAGCTGCACCACTTGCTGCAAGATGGTCTAAGCCCGCGCGGCACTAGGCTTAGACTCAAACAGGCAGATGATGCGAAGAGTGCCGTTGCCGGGTTTTGCCGGCTCGGCTCGAGAAACCAGAAGCCAAGGCATGCGCGTCACTATCAACAGGCCGTGAGTGAGCCGTGCCAAGAACAAGAAAGGCGGAAGGACATCATGGACAAACAATCGAGAAAGTGGCGTCAGGCAAGCCTGATCGTCTTCGCAACCACCGTTGTACTGATCATCCCCAATCTGAGTCGTCTGGTCGGCTAGGGCCAACACCCGGCAACCCCGCCGCTGCGTACCGCGTGCCGCCATCCGCGAGCCACGGTCAACGCAGCGCGGGAGCCACCTACCTCCTGCTGCGCCCACACCTCTGCTAATGTTCCGCGGCCCTCTCCCGCCACGGATGCGACCATGCGCCCACTGCTGCTGACGCTGCTCCTGCTCTGCCCCACCACGTTCGCCGCCACGCTCACCCTGGAATTGCCCGACGGCAAGCACGACCTCAGCACGGAACAGCTGCTGGCCACCCCCAACGCGCAGGACATCGAGATTGCTGCCGACGTCTCCTACAACCGCACCATGCATTACCGCGCGGTGCCGCTGGCGACGTTGCTGCAGGGCGTGAAGCCGGGCGACCACCTGCAGGCCGTGGCGCTGGACGGCTTCGCCGCCGAACTGCCGGCTGCGCCGCTGCTGGCGGAAAAAGGTTCCCGCGCCTGGCTGGCCATCGAGGAGGCCGGCAAACCCTGGCCACCGTTGGCCGAGGGCAAGCCGTCCGCCGGGCCGTTCTACCTGGTGTGGACCGATCCGAAAGCGGCTGGCATCGGCCCGGAGCAATGGCCGTTCCAGGTCGCCAGCATCCGTTATCTCAAACCGTTGGCCGAGCGCTTCCCGGCGCTGCTGCCAGCGAAGAATGCGCCGGAATCGGTGCAGAAAGGCTTTGCCCAGTTCCAGAAAAACTGCCTGGCCTGCCACCGCCTGAACGGTGCCGGTGACTCGCAGTTCGGCCCGGACCTGAATATCCCGCACAACCCCACCGAATACTTTGCCGCCGGCTATCTCAAGCAGTACATCCGCGATCCGCAGAGCCTGCGGCACTGGCCGGAGGCGCGGATGAAGGGGTTTGCGGCGGATGTGATCAGCGACAGGGAGCTGGATGAGATCGTCGCCTACCTGAAGCACATGGCGGGGCGGAAGGTGAAGGTTGGCGGCTAGAAGCCGGGGCTCTTCGTAGGGCGCATAACGCGCCAGCGTAATCCGCCCTACCGCACTCTCCCGGAAGCCAGGCGGGGCGACGGTTCTCGAGCAAGCTCGCTCCTACCAAGAGCGGGTTCCTCGCGCAGGCTTGCCCCTGTAGGAGCGAGCTTGCTCGCGAACCCGCCCCGCAGCGAAACGTCAGTGCCAGTAATCCCCCGGCGGCGCCGGCAGCTCGCCGAGCAACTGCCGCAACCCCGCGCCCCACTGCCCGCGAATTCCCTCGAAATACGCATCGCCTTCCTGGATGCGGTACCCCGCCGGTACCTCCAGGCTGCCTTCGCGGTACACCAGCAGGTCCAGCGGCATGCCCACCGAGAGGTTGCTGCGGATGGTCGAGTCGAAGCTGATCAGGGCGCAGCGCAGTGCCTGTTCCAGCGGCGTGGCGTAGCTCATGGCGCGGTCGATGATCGGCTTGCCGTACTTGCTTTCGCCGATCTGGAAGTAAGGCGTGTCGCGGCAGGACTCGATGAAGTTGCCCTGCGGGTAGACATTGAACAGGCGTGGTACCTCGGTGCCGATCTGCCCGCCAACGAGGAACGAGCTGCCCAGGTCGACGCCCTGGTTCTGGCCGATGTTCTCGTCGTGATCGACCACTTCGCGCAGCGTCGAGCCCACGAGGCGCGCGGCCTCGAAGAGATTTTCCACTGTGCCGAGGTTCGGTCCATCGCCGCCCATGCGCTGGCGCAGCGTGCTGATCACCGACTGCGAGGTGGCCAGGTTGCCGGCGCTTTGCACCACGATCAGGCGCTCTCCCGGCGTGCCGAAGATATGCAGCTTGCGGAACACGGCGATGTTGTCGACGCCGGCGTTGGTGCGCGAATCGGATACGAAGACCAGGCCCTGGGCGAGGTTCATGGCGACGCAGTAGGTCATGACGTTCTCATGGCAGGTTCAGGGAGCGGGAAAGCTGGCACCGATCTTAAGCCGGTGCCCGGCCTTTCGCCACGCCTGCTCATTGCTGCATCTGCTGGGCCTGCTGCAGGTGTCCCGGCGCCACGGTAACGCGGGCATGCATCTGCTCGCCGCCGCCGCCGCGACGCATGCCGCGCACCGGGCAGGCGTCGAGGTAGTCCAGGCCCACCGCCAGCTTCAGGTGACGTTCGGGGCGGTCCAGCACGTTGGTCACGTCGAAGCTGTACCAGGCGTCGTCCAGCCAGGCCTCGGCCCAGGCGTGGCTGGCGAGGTGCTCCTCGCTGTCGGTGTAGAGGTAACCGGAAACGTAGCGCGCCGGCACGCTCAGGTAGCGCAGGCAGGCGAGAAAGGCGTGGGCGTGGTCCTGGCAGACGCCCTGCCCGGCCGCAAAGGCTTCGGCGGCGGTGCTGTCCACCTGGGTCGAACCGGGAACATAGGCGATGCGCTCGTTCAGCGCCTGCATCAGGCGGATCATCGCCTTGCGGTCGCGGCGCTCGGCACACTGGGCGCGGGCGAACTCCTGCAGCGCGCCGTCGGCCTGGGTCAGGCGGGTGCTGCGCAGGAACGGCAGCGGCGACAGGTGATCGTGCTCACGCTCGTTTTCCACGTCGATCTCCACGTGGCCGTGGGCGGCGATGACGATGGCCTCGTGGGGCTCGTCCAGGGTCAGCACGTGGAGGATGTTGCCGTAGGCATCGCGCTGCGGATGCGCCGGGCGCGGCAGGTGCAACTGCCAGTCGAGCACATGCTGGCGCTCGCTTTCCTGCGGGGTCAGACGCAGGTACTGGATGCTCGCGCGCACCTGGTCTTCGTAGCGGTAGGTGGTGTCATGGCGGATGGAGAGTTTCATGCGGCCTCCAGGTACGAGCTGTGAATGGCGTTGGCGAGCTGGCGCACCAGCCCGATGTGGTCGGTGATCCAGGGATGCAGGCCGCTGCCCAGCACTTCGTCGATGCCGGTATAGCGCACCCGTGCCTCCAGTTCGGCGGCCAGGCGCTGGGCCGGGCGGCCGTTGATGCCGGGCAGGCTGGCGAGGATCTGGCGCAGCTCTTCGGCGCAGGCCAGCAGCGAGCGCGGGACGTCCTCGCGCAACAGCAGGAGTTCGGCGATGTTCCGTGCGTTGAGGGCGTCGCGGTACAGCTCGGTGTACCCCTCGAACGCCGACAGCGCGCGCAGCAGCGCGGTCCACTGGTAGTAGCCGCGCGCCGTGCCTTCGGCCGGGCCGGCGCTGTGCTCGCCCAGCACCTGGTGGCGGGCATCGAGCAGGCGCAGGGTGTTGTCGGCGCGCTCGATGTAGGTGCCCAGGCGAATGAAGTGGAAGGCATCGTTGCGCATGCTGGTGCCGAAGGTGGCGCCGCGGAACAGGTGCGAACGGTCCTTAACCCACTCGCAGAAGTGGCTGATGCCGTAGCGCAGCAGGCCCTGGTGGGCAATGTCGCGCATCTCCAGCCAGGTGGCGTTGATGTTCTCCCACATGTCGGTGGTGATGCGCCCGCGCACCGCATGCGCCCCGGCGCGGGCGGCGCCGAAGCAGGAATAGATGCTCGCCGGGTTCTGCGCATCGAGGGCGAAGAAGTTCAGCAGGCGCTCGGCGTGCAGCTCGCCGTGGCGAGCGAGATAGGCGTCGAGGTTGCCGGTGATCAGCAGCGGCATGGCCAGCTCTTCCAGGCCATCGCCACGGCCGTCCTGGGGCATCAGCGACAGCGAGTAGGACACGTCGAGCATGCGCGCGAGGTTCTCGGCGCGCTCCAGGTAGCGCGACATCCAGTACAGGTCGGAAGCGGTTCTACTCAGCATGTTCAGTCCCCCACTACCCAGGTGTCCTTGGTACCGCCACCTTGTGACGAGTTGACGACCAGCGAGCCTTCGCGCAGCGCCACGCGGGTCAGCCCGCCGGGCACCAGGCGCACGTTGTCCGGCGCGGAGAGCACGAAGGGCCGCAGGTCGATGTGGCGCGGGGCGATGCCGTTCTCGACGAAGGTCGGGCAGGTCGACAGGCTCAGCGTCGGCTGCGCGATGTAGGCTTCCGGGCGAGCCATCAGCCGCGCGCGGAAGGCTTCGATTTCCGCCGTGGTAGCCGCCGGGCCGACCAGCATGCCGTAGCCGCCGGAGCCCTGGGCCTCCTTCACCACCAGCTCGGGCAGGTGCGCCAGCACGTGGGACAGGTCCTGCGGCCGGCGGCACTGCCAGGTCGGCACGTTGTGCAATATCGGCTCCTGGTCGAGGTAGAAGCGGATCATCTCCGGCACGTAGGGATAGACCGACTTGTCATCGGCAACACCCGTTCCGATGGCGTTGGCCAGCACCACGTTGCCCGCGCGATAAGCGGCCAGCAGGCCGGGCACGCCGAGCATGGAGTCAGGATTGAAGGCCAGCGGGTCGAGGAAGTCGTCGTCGACCCGCCGGTAGATCACGTCCACCGGCATCGGTCCCGAAGTGGTGCGCATGTAGACGCGCTCGTCGCGGACGAACAAGTCCGCGCCTTCCACCAGCTCCACGCCCATCTCGCGAGCGAGGAAGGCGTGCTCGAAGTAGGCACTGTTGAAGCGGCCTGGCGTCAGCACCACCACGCAGGGCTGCTCCACTTCGCTGGCCTGGCGCAGGGTGTCGAGCAGCAGGTTCGGGTAGTGGTCGATGGGGGCGATGCGCTGGGCGCCGAACAGCTCGGGGAACAGGCGCATCATCATCTTGCGGTTCTCCAGCATGTAGGAGACGCCGCTGGGCGTGCGCAGGTTGTCCTCGAGGACGTAGTAGGCGCCGTTGCCGTCGCGCACCAGGTCGATGCCGGCGATGTGCGCGTAGACGTTGCCGGGCACGTCCAGGCCCTGCATGGCCAATTGGTACTGGTCGTTGGCCAGGACCTGCTCCGGCGGGATCAGGCCTTCCTTGAGGATGCGCTGGTCATGATAGAGATCGGCGAGGAACAGGTTGAGCGCCTGCACCCGCTGGATGCAGCCAGCCTCGATGGTCTTCCACTCGCTGGCCGGGATGCTGCGCGGGATGGTGTCGAAGGGGATCAGGCGCTCGGTGCCCTGGTCGTCGCCATAGAGGGTGAAGGTGATGCCCGCGCGATAGAACAGCAGGTCGGCCTCGCGGCGGCGCTGCTGCAGCTGTTCGCCGGGCATGTCCGCCAGCCAGCGGGCGAACTCCGTGTAGTGCGGTCGGCAGGCGCCAGCGGCGTCATGCATTTCGTCATAGAACACCCGAGCCATCTTCCACTCCTTGTTGCCGCTCTTCCTCGGCTGCAGGCGATGTCGCAAGGCCCGTGCCAGAGGTCGATTTCCTGTCCATTCAAAGACTTGCAACGGCTGTTTGCGCAGCTCGCACTGCCATGGTGCGAAAGCGCTGCAGACCGCGCACGCCGCGCCCTCTTTGGGCCCACGGGCCGCGCCAGGGCTCGCTTGTCAGCCTCCGGGGCCAGAACTACGCTGCAAGAGCGTGGCCATTCCCCATGGACTCGCAGCGGTCAACGGAGGTGCCATTTTTCTGCGCGCTGGTTCCGCAGTGGCTCCCACACGAAGAACAACAGGAGTCCGTCCATGTCATCAGTGCAATTGCTTTCCTTGAAAGTCGCGGCGCTGGCCTTCGCCGGCGCCGGCCTGCTCGCCAGCGGCTCGTTGCAGGCCGCCGAGGCACTCAAACAACTCGGCAACCCCGAAGGGGCGCTGGATATCATTGCCTGGCCCGGCTACATCGAGCGCGGCGAGAGCGACAAGAACTACGACTGGGTCAGCCAGTTCGAGAAGGACACCGGCTGCAAGGTCAATGTGAAGACCGCCGCCACCTCCGACGAGATGGTCAGCCTGATGGCCAAGGGCGGCTACGACCTGGTCACCGCCTCCGGCGACGCCTCCCTGCGGCTGGTCTACGGCAAGCGCGTGCAGCCGATCAACATCGCCCTGGTGCCCAACTGGAAGAACGTCGACGAGCGCCTGCAGGACGCGCCCTGGCACACGGTGGACGGCAAGCACTACGGCACGCCCTACCAGTGGGGGCCGAACGTGCTGATGTACAACACCAAGGTCTTCCCCAAGGCGCCGGAAAGCTGGAGCGTGGTGTTCAGCGAGCAGAAACTGCCCGACGGCAAGAGCAACAAGGGCCGCGTGCAGGCCTACGACGGGCCGATCTACATCGCCGATGCGGCGCTCTACCTGAAGACCACCCAGCCCGCGCTCGGCATCCAGGACCCGTACGAACTCAACGAGGAACAGTACGCCGCCGCCCTCAAGCTGCTGCGCGGCCAGCAGAAGCTGATCCACCGCTACTGGCATGACGCGACGGTGCAGATGAGCGACTTCAAGAACGAGGGCGTGGCCGCTTCCGGCTCCTGGCCCTACCAGGTGAACGCGCTGCTGGGCGAGAAACAGCCGATCGCCTCGACCATCCCCAGCGAAGGCGTCACCGGCTGGGCCGACACCACCATGATGCACGTCGATGCCAAGCACCCGGTGTGCGCCTACAAGTGGCTGAACTGGTCGCTGGAACCCAAGGTGCAGGGCGACGTCGCCGCCTGGTTCGGCTCGGTGCCCGCCTCCCCCGATGGTTGCACCGGCAGCCAGCTGCTGGGCGCCCAGGGTTGCGCCACCAACGGCTACGACCAGTTCGACCGCATCGCCTTCTGGAAGACCCCGCAAGCCAAGTGCGCCCAGGGGCAGTGCGTACCGTACAGCCGCTGGACGCAGGACTACATTGCGATCATGGGTGGGAGGTGACGTTGTTTCGTCGCTGAAAGCCCCTCTCCCCAGCCCTGGCTGCGCGCCCCGCTCCGAAGGGAGAGGGAGCCATCCGAGCGGGAGCTGAAAACAGAGTCAGCCGGATACTTCGGCGTCCCAGTGAGCGATGAGTTGGCCGCGCTCGCCGAACAGTCCCCTCTCCCTTCAGGGAGAGGGTTAGGGAGAGGGAACAAGGTGTCAGCCACGCCATCGCATCAGGCTGATCCAGCACCCCCGCCCCCATGCGCTACCTTTTCTGATGCAGCCCCCGCCACTCAGGTAGCCCGCAGCATGACCACAGCCGTCCAGTTCACCGACGTGAGCCGTCACTACGGCGAGGTACGCGCCGTCGATTCGGTATCCATCGAAATCCGAGACGGCGAGTTCTTCTCCATGCTCGGCCCTTCCGGCTCGGGCAAGACCACCTGCCTGCGGCTGATCGCCGGCTTCGAGCAGCCCACCTCCGGCTCCATCCGCATCCATGGCGCGGAAGCGGCAGGCCTGCCGCCCTACGAGCGCGACGTGAACACGGTATTCCAGGACTACGCGCTGTTCCCGCACATGAGCGTGCTGGACAACGTCGCCTACGGCCTGAAGGTGAAGGGCGTGGCCAAGGCCGAGCGCTACCACCGTGCCGAGGAAGCCCTGGGCATGGTCGCCCTGGCCGGCTACGGCAAGCGCAAGCCGGCGCAGCTCTCCGGCGGCCAGCGCCAGCGCGTCGCCCTGGCCCGCGCGCTGGTGAATCGCCCGCGGGTGCTGCTGCTGGACGAACCCCTCGGCGCGCTGGACCTGAAGCTGCGCGAGCAGATGCAGGTGGAGTTGAAGAAACTGCAGCGCCAGCTCGGCATCACCTTCATCTTCGTCACCCATGACCAGAGCGAAGCGCTGTCCATGTCCGACCGCGTGGCGGTGTTCAACAAGGGCCGCATCGAACAGGTCGACACCCCCGGCAATCTCTACCGCCGCCCCGCCACGCGCTTCGTCGCCGAGTTCGTCGGCACCGCCAACGTGCTGCGCGGCGACCTCGGCCAACGCCTGCTGGGCGAGTCGCGCCCCTACTCGCTGCGCCCCGAGCACGTGCGCTTCGGGCGTGCCGGCGAAGGGGAGCTGGAAGTCAGCGGCACCTTGTTCGATGTGCAATACATGGGCGCCAGCAGCCGCTACGAGATCGAGCTGGAGAACGGCGTGCGCCTGGTCGCCGCCCTGCCCAACGGCGAGCGCGAGGAGCAACGGCCGAAACCGGGTGACGCCGTGACCGCCTGCTGGGCACGCAGCGCGCTGGTGCCGCTGCTCGAGGAGCCGGCGCCGTGAGGGCGATTTCCAGCTTCCTCTACCGGCGCAGCACGCTCTACCTGCTGATGCTGCTGATCCCGCCGCTGCTGTGGTTCGGTGTCATCTACATCGGCTCGCTGTTCGCCCTGCTCTGGCAGAGCTTCTACACCTTCGACGACTTCACCATGGCGGTGACGCCGGACCTGACCCTGGCCAACTACCAGGCGCTGTTCAACCCGGCCAACTACGACATCGTCCTGCGCACCTTCAGCATGGCGATTGCCGTGTCGGTGGCCAGCGCCGTCCTCGCCTTCCCCATCGCCTATTACATGGCACGCTATGCCGGGCCCAAGGAAAAAGCCTTCTTCTATATCGCCGTGATGCTGCCGATGTGGGCCAGCTACATCGTCAAGGCCTACGCCTGGACGGTGATCCTGGCCAAGGGCGGCATCCTCTACTGGGTGATCGAGCACCTGCACCTGCTCGGCCTGCTGGACCTGCTGCTGGAGGTTCCCGGCGTGGGCGGCAATACCCTGTCCACCTCGCACATCGGGCGCTTCTGGGTGTTCACCTACATCTGGCTGCCGTTCATGATCCTGCCGATCCAAGCCGCCCTGGAGCGCCTGCCGCCGTCACTGCTGCAAGCCTCGGCGGACCTCGGCGCGCACCCGCGGCAGACCTTCTTCCAGGTGATCCTGCCGCTGGCCTTCCCCGGCGTGGTGGCGGGCTCGATCTTCACCTTCAGCCTGACCCTGGGTGACTTCATCATCCCGCAGCTGGTGGGCCCCAGCGGTCTGTTCATCGGCACCATGGTCTACGTGCAGCAGGGCGCGGTGGGCAACATGCCGCTGGCGGCAGCCTTCACCCTGGTGCCCATCGTGCTGATCGCCGTGTATCTCTCCATCGCCAAGCGGCTGGGGGCCTTCGATGCGCTCTGATGCACATTCCACCGATCGGCCGTCCTGGTTCCTGCGACTGGCGGCCTGGGGCGGGCTGGTGTTCCTGCATTTCCCGATCCTGGTGATCCTGCTCTACGCCTTCAACACCGAGGAGTCGGCCTACAGCTTTCCGCTGCAGGGCTTCACCCTGAAGTGGTTCAGCATCGCGTTCCAGCGCGGCGACGTGCTCGACGCCATCTGGCTCTCGGTGAAGATCGCCTGCGTGGCCACACTGATCGCCATGGTCCTTGGCACCCTGGCGGCCGGCGCGCTGTACCGCCGCGACTTCTTCGGCAAGGAAAGCATCTCGCTGATGCTGATCCTGCCCATCGCCCTGCCCGGCATCATCACCGGTATCGCCCTGCTCTCGGCGTTCAAGACGCTGGGGATCGAGCCGGGCTTCCTGACCATCGTCATCGGCCACGCGACCTTCTGTGTGGTGATCGTCTACAACAACGTGATCGCGCGCTTCCGCCGTACCTCCTTCAGCCTGATCGAGGCGAGCATGGACCTGGGCGCCGACGGCTGGCAGACCTTCCGCTACATCATCCTGCCGAACATCGCCACGGCGCTGCTGGCCGGCGGCATGCTGGCCTTCGCCCTGTCGTTCGACGAGATCATCGTCACCACCTTCACCGCCGGCCACGAGCGCACCCTGCCGCTGTGGCTGCTCAACCAGCTGACCCGCCCGCGCGACGTGCCCATCACCAACGTCGTCGCCATGCTGGTGATGCTCGCCACCATGCTGCCGATCCTCGGCGCGTACTACCTGACGCGCGGGACCAGCGATGTGGCGGGGAGCGGGAAATGACTCTGGCGTTTTGCGAAACGCCCTCTCCCCAGCCCTCTCCCTGAAGGGAGAGGGCTGGGGAGAGGGAAACCCACTACGGAGGAGCCCCATGCAAACCAAACTACTCATCAATGGCCAGTTCGTCGCCGGCGAAGGCGCCAAGCTGGACATCCTCAACCCTGCCACCGGCACCGTGATCGGCCAGATCGCCGAAGCCAGCGAAGCCCAGGTGGACAGCGCCGTGCGCGCCGCCGACGCGGCGTTCGACGGCTGGTCGCAGACCGCGCCGAAGGACCGCGCCATGCTCCTGCTGCGCCTCGCCGACCGCATCGAGGAGCACGCCGAGGAGCTGGCAAGGCTTGAGTCCGACAACTGCGGCAAGCCCTACGCCGCCGCGCTGAACGACGAGATCCCGGCCATCGCCGACGTGTTCCGCTTCTTCGCCGGTGCCTGCCGTGTGCTGCCCGGTTCCGCCGCGGGCGAATACCTCCCCGGCTTCACCTCGATGATCCGCCGCGACCCGGTGGGCGTGATCGCCTCCATCGCGCCGTGGAACTACCCGCTGATGATGGCGGCGTGGAAGCTGGGCCCGGCACTAGCCGCCGGCAACTGCGTGGTGCTCAAACCTTCCGAGCAGACGCCGCTGACTGCCCTGCGGGTGGCCGAATTCATCGCCGAGCTGTTCCCCGCCGGCGTGGTCAACCTGGTGTTCGGCCGGGGCCCGAGCGTGGGCGCGCCGCTGGTGAGCCACGACCTGGTGCGCATGGTCTCGCTGACCGGATCGGTGGGCACCGGCAAGGCCATCATCAAGAGCGCCGCCGACAGCGTGAAGCGCCTGCACATGGAACTGGGCGGCAAGGCCCCGGTGATCGTCTTCGACGACGCCGACCTGGAAGACGTGATCGCCGGCATCCGCACCTTCGGCTTCTATAACGCCGGGCAGGATTGCACCGCCGCGTGCCGCATCTACGCCGGCAAGAAGGTCTACGACAACTTCGTCGCCGACCTCGCCAGCGCGGTGTCGAGCCTGAAGACGGGCCTGCAGAACGCCCCCGACACCGAACTCGGCCCGCTGATCACCGCCGCCCAGCGCGACCGCGTCGCCGGCTTCGTCGAACGCGCCAAGGCGAGCCCGCACATCCAGATCGCCACAGGCGGCAAGGTGGTCAGCGGCAACGGCTTCTTCTACGAGCCGACGGTGGTGGCCAACGCCCAGCAGGACGACGAGATCGTCCGCCGCGAAGTATTCGGCCCGGTGGTATCGGTGACCCCGTTCAGCGATGCCGACGAGGCGGTGCGCTGGGCGAACGACTCCGACTACGGGCTTGCCTCGTCGGTGTGGACGAAAGATGTCGGCCGCGCCTCACGGGTGGCGGCGCGGCTACAGTACGGCTGCACCTGGGTGAACACCCACTTCATGCTGTGCAGCGAGATGCCCCACGGCGGCTTCAAGCAGTCCGGCTACGGCAAGGACTTGTCCATGTATGGCCTGGAGGACTACACCGTGGCACGGCACATCATGTTCAAGCATTGAGCCGCGGCACCGGCGTGAACCTGACCTGTAGGAGCGAGCTTGCTCGCGAACAACTCCCGCTGCGGAGCCAGGGTTCGCGAGCAAGCTCGCTCCTACGAAAAGCCTGCCCCGGCGTGGGAGCGGACTCCGTCCGCGATGTCCCACCGCCGCACCAAGATCGCCGGATCAGATCAACCCGGCCAGCTTCAACCAATGGCGGTAGAACCCTTCCGCCACCTGGTTCATCGCCGCCACTCGCTGCGGCAGACCGTCGAGCATGACTGCTGCGCTCTCCTGGCTTGGCTGACTGGGGTCGAGGTATTCCGGGAAACCGTTGACCCAATCGCTGACCAGTTCCTCGGTCATTTCCGGGTGGCCCTGCAGGCCGAGGATGCGATCGCCATAGCTGAAGCCCTGGTTCTCGCACCAGGGGCTGGACAGCAGGCGCGTGCCGCCCTCGGGGATATCGAAGGTATCGCCGTGCCACTGGTAGATCGGGAATTCGTCGGGCAGGTGCGCCAGCCATGGGCTCTGCCCTTCCTGGCGGCGCATCGGCTGCCAGCCGAGCTCGGTGTACGGCAGGCGGTGGATATCGGCGCCCAGCGCCTTGGCCAGCAACTGGCCGCCCAGGCAGTGGCCGATCATCGGCACATCGCGCTCGATGAAGCGGCGGATCGCGGCGATCTCGTCGCGCAACCATTGCAGGTCGTCGTTCACGCTCATGGGCCCGCCCATGATGGCGACGGCTTTCGGCCGCTCCAGGTCGTAGCCTTCGAGCTCACCCAGATCGACGCGGCGCACGTCGAACGGCAGTTGCAGACGGTCGAGCAGCGCGCCCAGGTGGCCGGGCGGGCAGAAATCGACGTGGGTCAGGATCAGGATATCGGTCATGGTCACCTCCGCGCGGCAGTCTGCCGCATCGGTGGCGGTGAGGAAACCTGGCGTGTCCGCAAGCGCGTCCTTGCACGACTGCCGCCCGCGCTGCTTCCCGGACGAGGAAAGGCGCGCCGTCACAGCTGGCGACGGCGCGCATTTTCATGCTTGCGGGTGAAAAACGCGGGTAGAAGATCGGCCGCCGAAAGACGGCTCAACGACGTGTTGCGATCAACGCAGGGAGGTGACCTCCTGAGTCACACCCCATCCATCGAGCGTACCGCCCAGTGGCACCACGACTTCCTCAAGGTCGTGTTCGAAATCGCCGATAGCGGCATGGGTGGCGAACATCACCTTGCTGATCTGCAGGTTCCAGCCGCCGTCATCGCGCGCTTCGACCTGGGTTCTCAGCGACTCGCCGCGAAACTGCCGGGCAGCTTTGCGGGCGTTCTGTTCATCGGAAAAGATGGCGAAAAAATCGATGGGATGAATACGAGCGAAATCGAAGCCACCTTCCTTCATCCGGCGCAACACGTTGACGCTGATATCCTCCGAGAGGGGCTTTTCCATGGTACGCACCTCCTGTCGAGACGTTCAGAGTGTATTCCCCGCCAACGAACGCGGCCTTGGCGGTCGCGTTCCGGGCACTTCAGTGTGCCGCCGGGAAACGTCAAACGACGCAACGTCCCCCGAAATGGTGGCCAACTCCGCCGAACGCGCCGAGCGGCGCAGCGAAAATATACCGGCCACATTGCTCAGCGTAGCGTCTCGGCGCCCGACCTGCCGCTACTTTGACGCTTTGCTCCGCTCGGCGGCGACAGGCGGCGGAAAGCGCAATCCCGCAGGGCTAGCCGCCCAGCGCGATGCACAGGCCCGTCATGGCAACGCCAAGGGCCGTGAAGCCCAGCGCCCCCGGCCAGGGGGAATCGCCGGACCAGCGGCTGAGCAGCCAGCCCAGGCCAAACAGCATGACCACGCCGATCCCCTGGGCGATGCGCAGCGCCATCAGCTCGTCCGGTACCAGCCACAGCGGCAGGATCAGCGGCAGGGTGATGCCGCTCACCAGCAGCACGATCAGCAACGCCGCCAGCCAGACAGCGGCGCCACCACTGAGCGGCTGACCAGTGCCCAGCTCCGAAGCCATCAGCCGCTGGCGCAGGCTCCAGACCTCATCCGGGTGGAGCACTGCCACCAGCCTGGGCGGCAGGAACTCGTCGAGCCCATCGCGGAAATCCGTATCGTTCGAGACGCCCCGCAAAGCGCGCAGCCGCCCGTGCTGGTGCACCCGCTCGACCCGCAGGCGCACCAGCAGCATCAGGGCGTCCACCACGCCCCAGGCGACATTGCAGCCCAACGCGGCGACGATCAGGTCCTGTCGGCTCGCACCGCCACTGGCGGCGGAGATCACCGAGATGATGGTCAGGGTCATGATCACCCCGTAGGTCATCTCGCTGATCCGGTCGAACGGTGTGGTGATGTCCTGCAGCACTCGCTGCCAGACAGAGGGCTGGGGGTCGGGGATTCGCTGCATGGGACGGCCTCCTTCGCCGCCCCTGCAGTCTACTCAGGCACGGCTGAGCCAGGCCATCACCCAGCGGTTGATCGCCGGGGGCGACAGCTGCCCGGACCAGTACATGGCGCGGAACATCGCACCGATGGGCCGGTGCACGCCGCCACTCTGGGCCTGCCGCCAGGCGGCCCGGGCGATGTCTTCGGCGACCAGGGTGACGCCCAGGCGGCGCAGTACCGGCGGCTCGAAGGTCTGGCTGGCGACCATCGGCGTACGCACGAACGGCGGCATCAGGTCGGCGACGCGGATGCCCAGTTCGCGCCACTCCAGCTCCAGCGCCTCGGTCAGCCCACGGATGGCAAACTTCGACGCCGAATAACTGGCCATCTGCGGCACGCCATAAAGCCCGGAAGCCGAGCCCATGTTCAGCACCTGCGCACCAGGCGTGCGCTTGAGGTACGGCAGCGCGGCATAGCAACAGTTGAGTACGCCCTGCACGTTGATGGCGATGATGCGGTTGTGCTCGGCGAGGCTGATGTCCTCGAAACGCCCGAAGCGCAGGATGCCCGCGCAGTTGAACAGCAGGCGGAGATGGCCGCCGTTGGCTTCGGCGAACGCGTTCAACGCCACCGTCACTGCGTCAGCATCGGTAACGTCCAGCGCCCGTTGCCAGGCGCCGCCCAACTCGGCAGCCAGCGCCGCCAGTGGCTCGGGATTGAGGTCGATCAGGCCGACGCGCCAGCCGCGCTGGTGGAACAGTTTTGCGGTGGCGGCGCCGATGCCCGAGGCAGCCCCACTGATCAGGATGGAGTTCATCGGCGTGCTCCCTGCAGATGGCCGGCGAGATAGTTGGCAACGTCCTGCAGCGCCCGGTCGGCCACATCCAGCAGGCCGGCGTGAGCCTGGAACACGTGCCAGCAGCCGGGGAAGCGCTGCAGTTGCACGGTGTTGCCGTAGCGCCGCGCGGCATCGGCGAAGCGCAGGCTGTCGTTGCGCAGCACCTCGTCCTCGCCGACCTGGATCAGCAACGGCGGCAAGCCGGTGAGATCGGCATGCAGCGGCGACACCTGTGCGTCCGCTCGTGGCACGCCCGGCGGGCAGAACATCTCCATCGCGCTGTCCATCCAGGCTTGGGTGATCAGCGGGTCGCCCGCCGCCGGTGCATGCAAATGCTCACCGGAGAGATCGGTGACCGGCGAGAAGGTCACTAGAGCCCCCGGAGCCGGCAGGCTCTGGGCTCTGGCCTCCAAAGCCAGCTGCAAGGTCAGGTGACCGCCGGCGGAATCCCCGGCCACCGCGATGGCGGACGCGGGGATGCCCTTGTCCAGCAGAGCGCGGTAAGCCGCCACGGCGTCTTCGCGCTGGGCGGGGAAGCGATGTTCGGGCGCCAGGCGGTAGTCGATCACCCACACCTCGGCCTGGCAGCGCCGCGCCAGGTTGGCGGTGATCGCCCGGTGGGTCGCCGGCGAGCCAATCAGATAGGCCCCGCCATGCAGGTAGAGGATCACCCTGCCCTCGCCGCCCCCATCAGGACGCCAAACCTCGGCCGGGACGCCGCCCAGCGTCGTCTGCTGACGATGCACGCCGCGAGGCGTCAGGGTGGCGGCCGTCAGCCCGCGCAGCAATGCACGTTGAGCCTTCACCGGCAATTGCGGGCCCATCAGCCCGCGGAACAGCAGGTTGAGCGTGCCACGCAGGGTGGCGGTCAGGAGTTTCTGGCGGGTCGACAGCGCTACCACGGGTTCAACGGATGCAGTCATAGTCGGCGAACTCCGGCTGGCGGGTCTGTTGGCGGTAACGGAAGGTGAAGCCCGGCCAGTTGACGGTATTGCGGCCGCTTTCGGTCTTGTACCAGCTGCTGCAACCGCGCTCCCAGATGGTGTGCTGCAGGTCGTGCTGCAACTGGCGATTGAAGCCCTGCTGTACCTGCGGCTTGAGGTCCAGGTACTTCAGGCCCTCGCGCTGGATTCGTTGCAGGCAGCCGAGCACGTAGGGGAACTGGCTCTCCAGCATGTAGATGATGGAGTTGTGCCCCAGGTTGGTATTCGGCCCGTAGAGGATGAAGAAGTTGGGGAAACCGCTGACGCTGATGCCCTTGTACGCCTCGGCGCCGTCGCTCCAGGCCTGGTTCAGCTCGCGTCCGGCAAGGCCGGTGATGCGCATCGGCGCAAGGAACTCGGTGGCGGCGAAGCCAGTGCCATAGATGATCGCGTCCACCGGATGACGCTGGCCGTCGCGAGTGACGATAGCGTCTTCAGTAACCTCGCGGATGCCGGTGTCCACCAGCTTCACATTGCTGCGCGCCAGCGCCGGGTAGTAGTCGTTGCTGATCAGGATGCGCTTGCAACCCATGGGGTAGTCCGGCTGCAGCCGCGAGCGGAGCTGCGGGTCGGCGATGCTCTTGCGCATGTGCAGGTGGAAGCTGATCCGCATGAATTTCATCATCGGCGGGAACACCGTGAAGGCCAGCGCCCGTGCCTCGTGCTGCACGTACTTCAACCCACGGTCCAGGCGCTGCAGCCAGGGCAGGCGCGCCTTGATCCGGCGTTCCCAGTCCGCGTAGGGACGGTCCGGCTTGGGAATCACGTAGGCGGCGCTGCGCTGGAACAGCAGCAGCTCGGCGACTTTCGGGGCGATCTGCGGGACGAACTGGATGGCACTGGCGCCGGTGCCGACCACCGCAACGCGCTTGCCCTCCAGCGGCGCGCCGTGGTCCCACTGCGCGGAGTGGAAAGCCTTGCCCCGGAAGCGCTCGATCCCCTGCAGCTTCGGGATCAGCGGGCGGCTCAGCTGGCCAAGGGCGCAGACCAGCGACTGGGCGCGCAGCTCCTCACCATCGGCGCAACTCACCCGCCACTCGCCGGCTGCTTCATCGAAGCTCGCCTCGCTCACTTCGCAGTTGAAGCGGATGCGCTCGCGCAGGCGGTACTTGTCCGCGCAGTGCCGCGCGTACTCGAGGATTTCCGCCTGGGGCGCGAACTTGCGCGACCAGTCGGCCTTGGGTTCGAAGGAGAAGGAGTACAGGTGCGAAGGCACGTCGCAGGCAGCGCCCGGATAGACGTTCTCGCGCCAGCAGCCACCGACGTCGGCAGCCTTTTCGAGGATCAGGAAGTCCTGGATGCCCGCTTGCTGCAGGCGGATCGCCAAGCCCAGGCCGGCGAAGCCGGCGCCGATGATCAGCACGCGCGGGGCGGCCGATCGACGGGAAGGTGTTGTCATTGTTGTGCTCCCGGTTTCGAGGTCCGCACGGCGGCGGATGACAACATCCTAGTGCGACTTCCTGCCAGGGGTTATGGCATAGTCGGACATAAAATTGTGACTTTCGGTCACCCCCGCCCTTCGAGGTCCCGATGCCCGCCACTCCACCCTGGTCGCCCCGGCGCAGCGCCATCAGCGTGCAGCTCATGACCCAGTTCGGCCTCGACCACGGCATGACCCTGGAACAGTGCCTGGACGGCACCGGCCTGGACATCGGCGTGCTCGCCGACCCGGGCGCCGAGGTGGAAGCCACCCAGGAACTGGAGCTGCTGCGCAATATCAACCGGCACATCGGCCAGCGCCCCGGCATCGGCCTCAAGGCCGGCCTGCGCTATCACCTCAACACCTATGGCATCTGGGGCTTCGCCCTGCTCAGCAGCTCGACCTTCCTCAGCGCCGCGCACCTGGGGCTGCGCTACCTCGACCTGACTTACGCCTTCCACCGCATGACGCTGGAGGAGCACGACGGCGAGGCACACCTGGTGCTGGACGATGCCGCCGTACCGGAGGACCTGCGCGACTTCCTCATCGACCGCGACGGCGGTGGCGTGCTGCGCATCCAGCGCGACCTCACCAACCAGCCACCGCCGATCCGCCAGGCGCTGTTCCGCCGCGAGGCGCCGGCCGACCTGCAGCCGTACATCGATGAACTGGGCGTGACGCCGCTCTTTGGCCAGGCGGAGAACCGCATCGTCTTCGACAGCCGCATCCTCGAAATGCCGCTGCCCGGCGCCAATCCCGAGGTGGCACGCCGCTGCGAGGAACAGTGCCGCGCCCTGCTCGCCCGGCGCCAGGTGCGCACCGGGCTGTCCGGGCAGATTCGCGACCGCCTGCTGGGTACGCCGGGGCGGCTACCGGACATGGAGCAACTGGCAGATGAGCTGCACATGACCTCGCGCACGCTGCGTCGCCGGCTGGAAACCGAAGGCAGCAGCTATCGCGCACTACTGGATGAGGTGCGCCAGGCGCTGGCCGAGGAGTTGCTGGCCACGGGGGCGATTCGTCTGGAGGAGATTGCCGAGCGGCTCGGCTATGGCGAGGTGTCGAACTTCATCCACGCCTTCCGCCGCTGGAAAGGCGTGACGCCGGGGCGCTTCCGCCGCGGCTGAGTGCTCGGAAAGCTGGCGCTTAGAAGACCAGCTTGTAGCCGATCATCGCCAGCATCACGGCCAGGCAAGGCCGCAGGATGCCGTCCGGAATGCGCCCGGCGAGGTGGCTGCCGACGTAGATGCCCGGCAACGAACCGATCAGCAGGTAGCCCAGCAGGCCCCAGTCCATGTTGCCCATGCTGGCGTGGCCGAGGCCGGCGACCAGGGTGAGCGGTACGGCGTGGGCGATCTCGGTGCCCACCAGACGGCGGGTGGCGAGGAAGGGATAGAGGATGAACAGCGCCACGGTGCCCAGCGCGCCAGCGCCGATGGAGGTCAGCGCGACCATCGCGCCGAGGATGGCGCCGGTAATCACGGTCAGGCTGTTCAGCTTCGAGCCGCTGAAGTGGAAGCTGTCGCCAGCGTGGCGCTGGGCAAAGGCCAGCACCTGCTTCTTGAACAGGACCGCCAGCGCAGTGAGCAGCAGCACGACGCCCAGGGCGTTCTTGATCACGGCGTTCATGGCCGCGGTATCGGTGTGCAGGCTGTGCAGGAACAGCAGCGTCAGCGCCGCCGCCGGGACGCTGCCCAGGGCCAGCCAGCCGGTGATGCGCCAGTCGATGTTGTCGTTCTTGCGGTGAACCAGGACGCCGCCGGACTTGGTGATGGCGGCATAGAGCAGGTCGGTGCCTACCGCGGCGGCAGGGTTGATACCGAACCAGAGCAGGATGGGCGTCATCAGCGAACCGCCGCCGACACCGGTCATCCCAACGATAAAGCCTACGACAAGACCCGCGACTACAAACCCGATATTGCCGAAATCCATCTACGCGTCCTGACTGGCGAAACTGATCACCTCGTGGTGTGGCCGGGAGGATACTGACTTTTCTTATAATCCATTAGACCGATGTGGTCTTACTTTATAACTTCCTCTTGCTGCAGCGTGGCACCCTCCCTGTAGGAGCGAGCTGGCTCGCGAACCGCCCTGGCCTAGTGGTTTGGGCATTGTTCGCAAACAAGCTCGCTCCTGCGAAAGGCAAAACCCTCGCCCATGAAAAAGGGGCCCGAAGGCCCCTTTTCACTGAACTATCTCATCACTTCGCGTCGGGCTTGCCGTCCACCACGCCAGCGGTGTTGTCCAGCAGGCTCTTGGTCGCAGTCTGGATGAAGGACTCCAGGCGAACGCGCAGGCTCTCCTGGTCCGGCGCGCTATCCACACGCTTCACGCCGAAGTCGCTTCCCAGCTTGTAGTCGTAGACGCGGATGTCGCCTTCCTTCGGCCGGATCAGGATGCGGTTACCGGAAATCACGGCGACCACCTGCTCGCTGCCCGACGGCTTGATGACGCCGATGCCCTTGTCGCCAGCCGGCAGGTTCAGCAGGTCGCGGCCCCAGCACTGGTGACGCACTTCGCCGCCCAGGCGGCCCATGATGGTCGGCACGATGTCGATCTGGGTGCCGACGGTGTCGCGGGTCGCGCCGAACTTCTCCTGGATGCCCGGAGCCACCAGCAGCAGCGGCACGTTGAAGCGGAACAGGTCCATCTCGGTCAGTTGCTCGGGGCTGCCGAAACCATGGTCGCCGACGACCACGAACAGGGTGTCCTTGTAGTACGGCGATTTCTTCGCCTTCTCGAAGAACTGCCCCAGCGCCCAGTCGGAATAACGCATGGCGGTCAGGTGCTCGTCGAGGCTGCCATTACCGGTCACGCGTTCTACCGGCAGATCCTTGGGCAGTGCGTAAGGCACGTGGTTGGACAGGGTCTGCAGCAGGGCATAGAACGGCTTGCCGGTGGCGTGCAGCTTGTCCAGCTCCTCGTTGCCGCGGGCGAACATGTCCTGGTCGGACACACCCCAGGTCGGGTCGGAGAACACCGGGTTGACGAAGTCGTTGCGGCCGATGAACGAGGTCATGCCCTGGTTGGCGAAGAAGCCGGACTGGTTGTCCCAGGCGAAGTCGCCGTTATAGACGTAGACGTCCTCGAACTTGCGCGCCGACAGCAGCTGCGGCAGGCCGGAGAACTTGTGGCCACCCTCGGGCGTCTGCATCAGGTATTCGAAGCCCGGCAGGTTGGGGAAGCACGCCATGGTGGCGAACATGCCCTGGTGGGTGTGGGTGCCGTTGGAGAAGTACTGGGTGAACAGCAGCCCTTCCTTGCTCAGCTTGTCGAAGTACGGCGTGATGTCGCCCTTGCCGCCCAGCGCACCGACGTAGTGGCCGGCGAAGCTTTCCATCAGGATCACCACGACGTTCTTGATCGGCAGGGTGCCATCGGCAGGCGGGGTGTAGTCCCGGCGCACGGCGGCCTCATCGGCGTCGACCAGCTTGTCGTCCGGCATCACCAGCATCTGGCGCACCACGTCGCGTGCCTGGTCTACCGGCAGGGTGGCCTTCCAGATGTTGTCGCGGTCTTCGGAGAGGAAGCGGCTTTCGGCAGCCTTGATCAGGCTCAGGGTGCCGTTCAGGCCCAGCTGGTTGGCGAACATCGAATCCGTGGTGAAGGCGTCGCCCCAGCGCAGCGGCGGGCCCTGGCGCAGGGTGCCGCGGGCGGCGACCACGCAGACCACGATCACCACCAGCATCACGGCCACACGGATGTACCAGGCGGCGGCGGACGGACCGGAAGCATCCGGACGGGTCGCGCGGTCGATACCGCGGAACACCAGGTACAGCAGCCAGGTAGCGAAGGCCCAGGCCAGCAGGTAGCGGACCACCGGGTAGCCGTACCAGATCATGCTCATGACCGTCTTTGGGTCTTCGGACATGTACTGGAACACCAGGCTGTTCAGGCGCTGGTGGAACTCGCGGTAGAAGTCCATCTCCAGCACGCCGAGGAACAGCGTGATGCTCGCGGCGATGGTCAGCCAGGCTTTCCACAGCCAGCGCCAGCCCATGGCGCGCACGCTGGCGATGGCGAACACCAGCGGGGCGACGATGTAGACCACGGCGCGGATATCGAAGCGCATCCCGGTGATGAAGGCCTCGACGAAGGTGGACGCCGGGGTGCTGCCGATCAGTTCGCGGTTGTAGATCAGCAGCGCTACGCGCAGCAGGGAGAACATCACCATCAGCGCAACGACGCTGAGCGCGGTGAACGCCAGGTGGCTGGACACGGTCGGCCGCGTGAGGCTCGCACCGGTCTGGCGGTTGGTCAGGACTTCTGATTGGCCCATTTCTTGGTTCCGTTTTGAACGTTCAGGGTTCGAAGGAGCGTCGCCATGGCCGGACAGACGAACTGCCCGCGCGAGCGCGAAAGGCTGCGGCATTACACCGCAAAAGCAGCGGCGTCGCATTCTATTGTGCGCGCCTTAAGCGGACATTAAGCCTGGCCATGCATTCGTATCGGGATGATGCAAGCGTGAATGGGCGCAGGTGGGACCGCCTGACGGCGGGGATAGTGCCGGGCGGCATGTGAAGAAAATGTCCCGATGGACAAGCAATCCGGGACATTGCGCCCCGGCCCGCCACGCGCGGAGCGTGGCGGGCGGCGCTGGATCAGTCGTTGGCCGGCTTGCCGATGGCCTGCAGCACATACTGCGGCAGGGCGAAGGCCCCCTGGTGGATGGCCGGGTTGTAGTAGCGGGTCTGGATACCGCTGGCAGCGAAGCGCTGGGCCAGGATGGCCGCGTCGACCTTGCGCAGCGCCGGGTTGGTCGAACCCCAGGCGAAGGTCATCGAGCCGCCGATGTAGGTCGGCACGGCCGCCTGGTAGAAGTGCCAGTCGGCGAACAGGCCGTTCATGCGGCCAGCGGTGTTGCGCACAGTGTCCAGCTGCATGAACGGCGTGCCGTTCTGGGTCACCAGCACGCCACCTTCGTTCAGGCAGCGGTGGCAGGCCTGGTAGAAGTTCTCCGAGAACAGCACTTCGCCCGGACCGATAGGGTCGGTGGAGTCGGAGATGATCACGTCGAACTTCTCCGTGGTGGTGGCGACGAAGCGCATGCCGTCGTCGATCACCAGGTTCAGGCGCGCATCGTCGAAGGCACCCTGGGAGTGGTTGGGCAGGAATTCCTTGCACATGTCGACCACGGTGCCGTCGATCTCGACCATGGTGATGTGCTCGACGCTGGCGTGCTTGGACACCTCGCGCAGCATGCCGCCGTCGCCGCCGCCGATGATCAGCACGCGCTTGGCCGCCCCATGGGCGAGGATCGGCACGTGAGTGAGCATCTCGTGGTAGATGAACTCATCGGCCTCGGTGGTCTGGATCACGCCGTCCAGCGCCATCACCCGGCCCATGCGGGCATTCTCGAAGATCACCAGGTGCTGGTGCTCGGTGCGCACCTCGTGGAGCATCCTGTCGACGCTGAAACGCTGGCCATAGCCGTCGTAGAGGGTTTCCTGGTAATCGTGCATGCAGTGGGCTCCCGTCGGGACAAGACACTAGGAGGGGACGGCCGGGCCGCCCCGAAAGAGGCGCGCATTCTACGTGCCGGAAGATGACAGGTCGAACCCTGCCGTCGGCGCTCTCCCTCTCAGGTGCCGGCCACGCCAGTTTGAAAGTCAGGCGCGGGACGACAGCCCGGCGCGCAACAGGTAAGGTCGCGGCATGAAAAGCACAGCCACCGATTCCCGCATCATTCGTCTGCCCTACCACGCCCCCTGGGACTGGCAGCAGTTCCACGACCACTTCGCCCTGCGCAGCCTGGCCGGCGTCGAATGCCTGTCGCCCCGGCGCTATGCCCGCAGCGTGCGACTGGGCGCGGAAAGCGGCTGGTTCAGCGTCACGCCGCTGGACGACAGCGCCGAGCTGGAACTGGAACTGCACCTGCCGGCCGCCCATGCCGAAGCGCTGACGGCGCGGGTGCGCAAGATGTTCGACCTGGACAGCGACCCCGCCCACATTGCCGGGCACCTGGGCGGTGACGCCGTCCTCGGCCCACTCCTGCTGCAGGCTCCCGGCCTGCGCCTGCCGACCGCGTTCGACCCGTTCGAGCAGGCCGTGCGCGCCATCGTCGGCCAGCAGGTCACGGTGAAAGCCGCCGTGACCATAGTCGGGCGGCTGGTGCAGCGCCTGGGCGAAGCGCTGCCCGGCAACGTCGAAGGCCAACCGACCCGTCTTTTCCCCACCCCCGAGGCCTTGGCCGAAGCCGACCTCGCCGGCATCGGCATGCCCGGAAAGCGCGTCGAGACCCTGCAGCGCTTTTCCGCCGCCTGCGCCAGCGGCGCGCTGGCGCTGCACGTCGACGACGGCGCCGAGGACCTGGTGAAGCGCCTCTGTGCCCTCCCCGGCATCGGCCCCTGGACCGCCGAGTACGTCGCCCTGCGCGCCTTCGGCGATCCCGACGCCTTCCCCGCCGCTGACCTGGGGCTGCTCAAGTCACCGGTCTGGGGCGCCGAAGGCATCACCGCCCGCGAACTGCAACGCCGCGCCGAAGCCTGGCGACCCTGGCGCGCCTACGCCGCCGTCTATCTGTGGCATGCCTATTCCCAGGCCGGCCGCACCGGAGGATGACCATGCACTACCGCTACCACGACAGCCCCACCGGCCGCCTGCTGCTGGCCGGCGACGAAGGCGGCCTGCGCATGCTCTACATGGACCTGGAGACCCGCCACTACCCTCAGCCGGACTGGCACCAAGGCAGCCCGCTGCTGGACGACGTGGCGCGGCAGCTGGACGAGTACTTCGCCGGCAAGCGCCAGCGCTTCGATGTGCGCCTCAATACCGGCGGCACCGAGTTCCAGCGCCAGGTCTGGCAGGCGCTGCTGGAAATCCCCTACGGCTACACCACCGTCTACGCGGAACTCGCGCGGCGCATCGGCCGGCCCAAGGCAATTCGGGCGGTGGGCGCGGCGAACGGCGCCAACCCGATCAGCATCATCGTCCCCTGCCACCGGGTGATCGGCAGCAACGGCAGCCTCACTGGCTATGCCGGCGGCCTGCCACGCAAGGAGTTGCTGCTGCGCCTGGAGGGCGCACTGGAAACGGCCTAGCCGTCCGCTCTAGGAGAAGTCGAAGGCGGTCTGCGCTGCCTGCGGATCGACGTAGCCTTCCAGCGCCAGCATGCGCATCTTCGAGGTACTGCCGCCCGGCGCGGAGAAACCGCCGGTCTTGCCGCCGCTGGCGAGTACTCGGTGGCAAGGAATGATCAGCGGGATCGGGTTGCTGCCCATCGCCTGCCCCACCGCGCGGGACAAGCCGACATCACCGAGGCGCCGGGCGATCTCGCCATAGGTGGTGGTCTCCCCGCGGCCCAGCTGGAGAATGTCGTCGTAGACTCGGCGATGAAAATCACTCTGCCCGGACAAGTCCAGCGGCAAGGTCTCGAACGACACCGCCTCGCCCTGCGCATAGCCGAGGATCAACCGCCGGGCTTCATCGATGAACGCCGGCCAGTGGGCGGTTTCGCTGCCGAGCTTGGCGAAGCGCTCGCGCACGCTGTGCACGGAATCGCCCGGCAGATAGGCGCGCGTGATCCCCTGCGGGCTCCAGGCGAGCCCGAACCAGCCGAGGTCTGTTTCGATCAGGCAGTAATGCATCGGACGAGTCTCTATCCCTATGCCCTATCCCGCAACCCTTTCCGCCTTCAGCACGACATCGCACCAACGGCGCAGTTCGCCGCCGATGGCGCTGGCCGGATCGCCCTGGCGCTCGAAGGCCCACCACAGCTGCGCGCCCTGCCACTGGCTGGCCATCAGCCGGCCGAGTACCGACTGCCGCTGCGGGTCATCGCTCAAGCGCCGCCCCAACGCCTTTGCCAACGTGACGCCCCACTGCGCACCGCGCTCGCGAAGCAGCGGATCGCGCATGTCTTCCCTCAGGATCAGCAGGCCTTCGGCGTAATCGGTCTCGCCCTCACCCACCGGGAACATCGCCACCAGCATCCGGACCGCGCCTTCCGGGCTCAGCTCGGCGCTCTCGTCCAGACGTGCGGTCTGCTCATCCAGTTGGTCCCAGGCGCGCAGCAGCACGGCACGGAGGAAATCCGCCTTGGTCGCGTACCGCTGCACCAGTGTCGCGGCGGAAAGCCCGACCTCGCGCCCCACGGCGGCGAAGGTCACCGCCTCCGGTCCTGCGCGCACCATCAGCAGCATGGCGGCGTCGAGTATCGCTTCGTCGCTTACTGTCTTGGTTCGAGCCATGCCAGTCTCTTTTATAAATGAACATTCATTTATATATTGGCACAAAGCTTATCCAGGGAGACGCCACATGGCCAGAATTCTCGGCTACATCGCCACCAGCCTCGACGGCTTCATCGCTACACCGGAACACGGGCTGGACTGGCTGTTCAGGCATGACCAACTGCAGTTGGGCGAACATGACTACACCCTGTTCCTCGAGCGCATTCGCACGGTGGTCATGGGCCGCGCGACCTACGACTTCCTCGCCAATGATCCCGGCCCCTGGCCCTACGGCGAACAACGTGTGCTGGTAGTAACCTCCCGTCCCATCGACGCCCCGAAGGGCCCGCTGGAAACCCGCAGCGATATCGATACGCTGATCGGCGAACTGCGCGCATTGGAAGATGGCGACGTATGGATGCTCGGCGGCGGCCAACTGCAGATGGCCTTCCTCGAACGCGGGGCGCTGGATGAGCTGGAGATCTACGTGATGCCGGAGATCATTGGCGGCGGTTTTGCGCTGTTCCCCGCCACCGGGCTGCGGGTGTCGCCGACGCTGCTGTCGGCCAAGGTCATCGAGCCGGGCTGCGTGCGGCTGCACTACCGATTCGGCTGAGGATTTCGCGCTCCTGCGAAGGCTCAAGCGAGGCATCTGACCTGTAGGAGCGGGCCATGCCCGCGATCGCGCCCACGGGGCTCTCCTACAGGGAGCGGTACGGCATCTAGATCTTCACATTCCCCCGCGGCCCCGCTACCGCCCAGATGATCAGGCCCAGCACCGGCAGGATGACGATCACCAGGATCCAGATGATCTTCATCGACATCTCGGCGTTGCTTTTCACCACGTTGATGATTGCCCAGATATCCAGGGCAAAGATGATCAGGCTGATCAGGCCACTGAGGGTCGAGCCCATTTGGAAGATCCTTCTATGAGAGTGTCGGCCTGATCAGCATAGCTGCCCGTACCACAACGGCACGGGCCTGGGGCTCAAACCCGCGCCGGGTCGATCACCGCAAAGCTGGCCACCGTGTCGTGGCCTTCCAGCACGCCGCCTTCGCGGGCCAGGCCGATGGTCTGCAGGCCGGCCTGCTGCGCGGCGTCCAGCTCCTGGACGATGTCGGAGAGGAACAGGATGTCTTCGCCCGGCAGGCCGATGGCGGCGGCGATGCGGCGGTAGGACTCCACCTCGCGCTTGGGCCCGCTGGTGGTGTCGAAGTAGCCGGAGAACAGCGGCGACAGATCGCCGGCCTCGGAGCAGCCGAAGATCAGTTTCTGCGCCTGGATCGAGCCGGAGGAATAGACGTACAGCCGGTAGCCCTCGGCGTGCCAGTGGCGCAGCGCGTCGACGGCGTCCGGGTAGACATGGCCCTTGAGCTGGCCGGCGCGGTAGCCCTGCTCCCAGACCATGCCCTGCAAGGCCTTTAGCGGCGTGGCCTTGCGGTCTTCGGCGATCCAGCCGAGGAGGATTTCGATGCAGCGTTCGGTGTCGGCGTTCGCCTCGCCGCTGTCGGTGCGCACGGCGGCGAGTTGCTCGGCCACGGTCGGCTCGTCGGCATGCTCACGCACGAAGTCCGGCAGGTGCGCGGCGGCATAGGGAAAGAGCACGTCGAAAACGAAGCTGACCGCGCTGGTGGTGCCTTCGATGTCGGTGAGGATGGCTTTGATGGGCATGGGGACTCCAAAGGCCCGCCTTTAACCCAGGCGGACGGATATGGCGGTAGAAGCGAGCTTGCTCGCGAACAATCCCCGTTGCGGACTCGGTTCGCGAGCAAGCTCGCTCCTACGAAAACAGACAGCGTCCCCACTCACTTGCAGCGACGGGAGACGCCGCAATCGATCAGTCTTCCAGCAACGGAAAACGCTTGGCGATCTCATCACCCGTGAATTTCGCGACCCAGCCTTCGGCATTGTTGAACAGGCGGATGGCGACGAAGTGCGGGCGCTCGCCCATGTCGAACCAGTGGCGGGTGCCGGCGGGTACCGAGATCAGGTCGTTCTTCTCGCACTGCACGGCGTAGACGTGGTCCTCGATGTGCAGGGTGAACAGCCCGCGGCCGGCGACGAAGAAGCGTACCTCGTCCTCGCCATGGCGATGTTCATCGAGGAACTTGGCGCGCAGTTCATCCTTTTGCGGATGGTCGGCCGTGAGGCTGACCACGTCGACGGTGACGTAGCCCTCCTCTTCCTGCAGGCGACGAATCTCGTGCTGGTAGGCGGCGATCACTTCTTCCTGGCTGGCACCGGGGACGATGGGGGCATTGGCCGCCCAGCGCTGGAAGCGCACGCCCAGCTCGCCGAGGGTGGAGGCGATGTCTTCGGCGTGGGTCAGCAGCTTCAGTGGCTGCTCGGGGTTGGACTCGTGGTAGACGGTCAGGCTGCTCATGGTCGTTATCCTTCTGGGCTATTTCCGCAAAAGCGGGCCGGATTCGCTCAGCGCGTGCCGCCGCGAAGGCTCAGTACTTTCAGTTCGCATTCGAAGAGGAATTCGAAGGCTTCGATCTGGCGCAGGGCATCGGCCATGCGTGGGCCCCAAGTGTACAGGCCGTGGCCGCGGATCAGGTAACCGGGGCAGTCCGGATGCGCCTCCAGCCAGGGCTGCACCTTGGCGGCCAGGCGGGCGATGTCCTGATCGTTGTCGAAGATCGGCACCGTGACGCGGCCTTCGTGGGTGCTGACGCCGGCGAAAGCCTTCTGCAATTCGTAGTCTTCCAGCTCCAGGCGGTCGCCAGCGGTCAGGCGCGACAGCACGGTGGCGTTGACCGAATGGGTGTGCAGCACCGCGCCGATCTCCGGGCGCCAGGCGTAGAGCTGGGTGTGCAGCAGGGTTTCCGCCGAAGGCTTCTTGCCCGGCTCCAGGCTGTTGCCGGCGAGGTCGGTTTCCAGCACGTCGTCCTCGCCGAGCTGGCCCTTGTGCTTGCCCGAAACGGTCAGCAGCGCACGGTCGGCGGCCAGGCGCGCGGAATAGTTGCTGCTGGTCGCCGGCGACCAGCCACGGCCATAGAGGAAACGGCCGGCCTCGATGATCTGTTGGGTCAGCTGTTCACGGGTGTCGTTCATGCGGGTCCTCGTTCAGACGGGTCCAGATGATGAAGGCGGCGGCCAGCGCAGCGACGCTGGCAATGGCAAAGGTCCAGGCCGGGCCAAGGCTACCCCAGCTGTAGCCGGAGTAAAGCGCGCCCAGCGCGCCGCCCGTCCCCGCCAGTGCGGCGTAGAGCGCCTGGCCCTGCCCCTGCTGGCGGGCCTGGAAGCTGCGCTGGACGAAATGAATGGCGGCGGCGTGGAAACTGCCAAAGGTCGCCGCGTGCAGCAACTGGGCAAACAGCAGCACCGGCAGGTGCCCGGCCAGCGTGCCCAGCAGCAACCAGCGCAAGGCCGCCAGCAGGAAGCTCGCCGCCAGCACCTGGCGCAGGGAAAAGCGCTTGAGCAGGCGCGGCATGACCAGGAACAGCAGCACCTCGGCCACCACGCCCAGCGCCCAGAGCTGGCCGATCAGCCCGCGGGCATAGCCGAGCGCTTCCAGGTGCAGGGTCAGGAAGGTGTAGTACGGGCCGTGGGACAGCTGTATCAGGCACACGCACAGGTAGAAGGCCAGCACACCGGGCTTGAGCAACTGTTTCAGGAAGCCTCCGGCGCCGGCCTCATCCTGCCGCGCCGGCGGCTGGGCATTCGGCACCCACCAGCTGGCACCGACAATCCCCAGCATGATCGCCAGCAGCGCCAGCGGATAGGCGTCCAGGCTGGCGAACTCGAACAGCCAGCCCAGGCCGACCACGGTGCAGATGAAGCCGATGGAGCCCCACAGGCGCACGCGGCTGTAGGTTTCCGTGCGCCCCTTGAGATGCGCCAGGGTGATCACTTCGAACTGCGGCAGCACCGCGTGCCAGAAGAACGCATGCCCGGCCATGATCAACGCCAGCCATGCGTAGCTGTGGCCGAGGAAGATACCGGCGAAGCACAACGCCGTGCACACCGCGCCAAAGCGCACGATGGCCAGCCGCTGGCCGCTGCGGTCGCCCAGCCAGCCCCACAGGTTCGGCGCCACGCAGCGCATCAGCATGGGGATGGCGACCAGCTCACCGATCCGCGCGCTGGAAAAGCCCAGGTGATGGAAATACAGCGCGAGGAACGGCGCCGTTCCGCCCAGCAGGCAGAAGTAGAAGAAGTAGAAACTGGACAGCCGCCAGTAGGGAACCTGCGTCATCGGCGGCGCGACGAGCCCTTCGCGAACCGTGTGGCTCGCGGAGGGCCCAGGTCGATCAGAGCTGGCCGAGGACCGGGGTGCCGACCTTCACGTCGGCATTCTGCGCGCGGTGGCGCAGCAGGTGGTCGAGCAGCACGATGGCCATCATCGCCTCGGCGATGGGGGTCGCGCGGATGCCCACGCACGGGTCGTGGCGACCCTTGGTGATCACGTCCACCGGGTTGCCGTCCACGTCGATGGAACGGCCAGGGGTGGTGATGCTGGAGGTCGGCTTGAGCGCCAGGTGGGCGATGATCGGCTGGCCGCTGGAAATACCGCCGAGGATGCCGCCGGCATTGTTCGACAGGAAGCCTTCGGGGGTCAGCTCGTCGCGGTGCTCGGTGCCGCGCTGGGCGACGCTGGCGAAGCCGGCGCCGATTTCCACGCCCTTCACCGCGTTGATGCTCATCAGCGCGTGGGCCAGTTCGGCGTCCAGGCGGTCGAAGATCGGCTCGCCCAGGCCCGGCGGTACGCCTTCGGCGACCACGGTGATCTTCGCGCCGACCGAGTCCTGGTCACGGCGCAGCTGGTCCATGTAGGCCTCCAGCTCCGGCACCTTGTCCGGGTCGGGGCTGAAGAAGGCGTTGTCTTCGACGCTGTCCCAGGTCTTGAAGGGGATTTCGATCGGGCCGAGCTGGCTCATGTAGCCGCGCACGCGGATGCCCATGCCCGCCAGAGCCTTCTTGGCGATGGCGCCGGCGGCCACGCGCATGGCGGTCTCGCGCGCCGAGGAACGGCCGCCGCCACGGTAGTCACGGATGCCGTACTTGTGGTGGTAGGTGTAGTCGGCGTGGGCCGGGCGGAACAGGTCCTTGATCGCCGAGTAGTCCTTGGACTTCTGGTCGGTGTTGCGGATCAGCAGGCCGATCGGGGTGCCGGTGGTCTTGCCCTCGAACACGCCGGAGAGGATTTCCACCTCGTCGGCTTCCTGGCGCTGGGTGGTGTGACGGCTGGTGCCGGGCTTGCGGCGGTCCAGGTCGCGCTGCAGGTCTTCCAGGGAAATCTCCAGGCCGGGCGGGCAGCCGTCGACGATGGCGACCAGCGCCGGGCCGTGGCTTTCGCCAGCGGTGGTGACGGTGAACAGCTTGCCGTAGGTGTTGCCGGACATGCGAGGCTCCGCGAAAAGACTGGGATTCGAAAAGGCCGAGCAGTATACCTGCGTCAATCCGCCCTGCGAACCTTCGCCGCCCGCGAGGATCAAAGCGCCATCAGCCCCATCGCGAAGTCCTCGATGCGCCGTCTTGCCCTGTTCTGCCTCCTTTTCATCGCCGCCCTCGCCCAGGCCGCGCCTACCAGCATCCTGCAACGCCCGTACGACCTGGACACCGGCCACGGCGTGCTGCGCGGCACGATGCTGCTGCCACAAGCCGAGAACCCACCGCCGGTGGCCCTGCTGATCGCCGGCTCCGGCCCCACCGACCGCGACGGCAACAATCCCGAGGGCGGGCAGAACGCCTACCTGCGCAAGCTGGCCGAGGCGCTGGCGGAGAACGGCATCGCCAGCGTGCGCTACGACAAGCGCGGGGTGGCCCGCAGCCTGCCCGCAGCGCCGCGCGAGGAAGAGCTCAGCGTCGAGGCCTACGTCCGCGACGTGGTGGCCTGGAGCGACAGACTGGCCCATGACCCGCGCTTCGGCCGGCAGATTCTCATCGGCCACAGCGAAGGCGCACTGATCGCCAGCCTCGCAGCGCCGCAAACCCACGCCGAGGGACTGGTTTCCCTGGCCGGCAGCGCCCGCCCGATCGGCGACGTGCTGCGCGAACAGCTGCAGGGGCGCCTGCCCCCGCCCCTGCTGGCCCAGGCCGACCAACTGATCGACAGCCTGCAGGCCGGGCAGTTGCAGCCCAGGGTGCCGGAGCCACTGAAGGTGCTGTTCCGCCCCAGCGTGCAGCCCTACCTGATCTCGCTGTTCCGCCAGGACCCGGCCCGCGCGTTCGCCACGCTCAAGCTGCCCACCCTGATCCTGCAGGGCACCAACGACATCCAGGTCGGCGTCGAGGATGCGCAGGCGCTCAAGCGTGCCAAGCCCGACAGCGACTTCCACCTGATCTCGGGGATGAACCACATCCTGCGCATCGTTCCGACCAGCGGTCCGCAGCAGATCGCCTCCTACAACAACCCCAACCTGCCGCTGGCCCGCGAGCTGGTGCAGCGCGTCACGACTTTCATCCGGCAGGCGCAGACCTTGCCCGGTGGCACCCTTGCGGAATCTGGAGCGAACGTCTCAAGAAATCCGCCGGTGCGTCGATAAACCACGGGAGAGCCCTGGTCACGCCCACCAGGCCCCGAGGTAGATCCCCATGACCGAAGCCGAACAGACCGCCGTCGCCGCCGACGAGGCCGCCGCCCGCCCGCACCCGTGGGCCGAGCTGGCGCCGGAACACTATCGCCTGCTGCGCCTGGCGCCGCTGCCCACCGACCGCAGCACCGGTGCGCGGCCGCTGCGTTTCGTCCAGCTCGGCCGGGTGGAACGCCACAATGCCGAGCAGAGCCTGCTGCGCCTGACCGTTCAGGTGCCCGGCCAGGTGCTGCGCAAGGAAGTGAACCTGCTGGAAGTCTGGGCGGACCACCGCAACAAGGAAGTGCGCTTTGGCGCCGACTCAGGCTTCGCCACCGACCCGCTGAACCGCGGCCTCGGGCGCTTCCTGCTGGCCCAGGGGGTGGCCTGGGCGAAAAAGAAGTGGTCGCACTACCGCGTCGAAGGAGGCGCGCTGGCGATGAAGGACGCGCCCAACGAAGAGGCCCGGCAGCGCCGCGACCACTTCCTGCGCGCCCAGGGCTTCGACGTGATCTACGAGGATTCGCGGCTGTTGAAGGCGCGCTACAGCGTCGGCCGGGTCAGCGAGCTGTATGACGACTGGCACAAGGACAAGGTGCAGATAGTCCCGCTGCTGGAGGCCGGCTCCATGCTGGAACAGGCCGACCAGAACCTCGCCACCCAGTCCAACGAGATCCGCAGACTGGAACAGCGCATCGAGACCTTCCGCCGCGACGACACCAGCCTGCGCTTCACCATCGCCTGCCTGACGGTGTTCGCGGTGTTCCAGGCGGGATTGCTGATCTGGATTGCCACGCACTGAGGCGTGGCGTGGCGTCTTTGGCTTTCCGCCGACCGTTCGGCATGGCCGGATAGCGATCGCGGACGAAGTCCGCTCCCACCCACAGCCTACCCCCGCGTGGGAGCGGACTGCGTCCGCGATAGGCCGAGCCCCACGCCGAATCCAAGCCGAAGCTTTTTTGTAGGAGCGGGCCATGC
>NZ_JYOA01000001.1:936381-993263 GCF_000955805.1 Pseudomonas sp. 21
TCGCGCCCATGGGGCGCTCCTACAGGTCGACTCAGGCGTTGATCCGCGACTTGAACAGCTCCTGATGCTCCCGGCACTGCTGTGCCGAGAGCAGGAACACTCCGTGGCCGCCGTACTCGAAGTCGAGCCAGGTGAAGTCCACTTCCGGGTAGAGTGCCGCCACGTGCACCTGGCTATTGCCCACTTCCACCACCAGCGTGCCGCGCTCGGTCAGGTGGTCCCCAGCCTCGGCCAGCATGCGCCGCACCAGGTCCAGGCCGTCGTTGCCGCAAGCCAGGCCCAGCTCGGGCTCGTGGTGGTATTCGGCCGGCATGTCGGCGAAGTCTTCGGCGTCGACATAGGGCGGGTTCGACACGATCAGGTCGAAACGCTGGCCCGGCAGGCCTTCGAAACCATCACCCTGCACGGTGTAGACGCGCTCGCCCAACTCGTGGCGCTCGATGTTGATGTTGGCCACTTCCAGGGCATCGAACGACAGGTCGCCCAGCACTACCTCGGAATCCGGGAAGGCGCTGGCACAGGCGATGCCGATGCAGCCCGAACCGGTGCACAGGTCGAGGATTCGTGCAGGGTCGGCCGCCAGCCAGGGCTCGAAGCGGCGCTCGATCAGCTCGGCGATGGGCGAGCGCGGCACCAGCACGCGCTCGTCCACCACGAACGGCATGCCGCAGAACCAGGCCTCGCCCAACAGGTAGGCGGTGGGCACGCGCTCCTCGATGCGCCGGCGCAGCAGGTGCATCAGGTAGTCGCGTTCCTCGTCCTCGAGGCGGCAGTCCAGGTAGGCATCAGCCATTTCCCAGGGCAGGTGCAACGCGCCCAGCACCAGCTGGCGGGCTTCGTCCCAGGCGTTGTCGGTACCGTGGCCAAAGAACAGTTCCTCGGCGTGGAAGCGGCTGACGGCCCAGCGGATGTGGTCACGCAGGGTCAGCAAACGGGATTCGGTCACGGCAGCAGTCCTCGCAGCTCGCAAAAAGGGGCGCATTCTAGCGGAACGCGGGGGCTCTGGGGCGCCTCCGGGCGGTTCCGTCGAAGAATGCCATTACCACTTTGGCGCGAGTTCGCAAAGATTCACAGCGGACGCGTTACGGCCCACAATGAGTGAACATGCATTTACAGGAGTCCAGACATGTCCCATCCGCTCAGCATGCTGCAGATCAGTGGGCGCGGATATCCGCCGGCCACCCTGCGCCAGAGCACTCTGTTGATCATCGACGCCCAGGAGGAATATCGCAGCGGCGTGCTCGCCCTGCCTGACCTGGACGCGGCGGTGGCGCAGATTCGCCTGCTGCTGGAGACGGCCCGGAACATGGGCACTCCCGTCGTCCACGTGCACCACCTGGGCGTGGTCGGTGGCCTGCTCGACCCGCAGGGTCCGCGCGGCCGCTTCCTGCCGGAGCTGGCCCCGCTGCCGGGCGAGGTGGTGGTGGACAAGCGCCTGCCCAACGCCTTCGCCGGCACCGACCTGCATGACCGCCTGCAGGCCAGCGGCCGCCTGGACCTGATCGTCTGCGGGTTCATGACCCACTCCAGCATCAGCACCACCGTCCGCGCCGCCAAGGACTACGGCTATCGCTGCACCCTGGTGGATGCCGCCTGCGCCACCCGCGACATTCCCACCCCCGAAGGCGGCGTGCTCGCCGCGCGCGACCTGCACCGCGCCGAAATCGCCGCCCTGGGCGACAACTTCGCCGCCGTGGTCGCCCAAGCCCAGGCGCTGGTCTGAAGCCATTCGTCCCGACGGGCGGCAACGACAAGCGCCCGGGGTTAGGCTCAGCTTAGGCGCGAAAGCCCGCGAACCCGCTCACCCAGCGGGTTCACCGCGCTTCCCGACCCTGGGGTTGGAACCCCACCCCGCCCCACCGGTCATAGCCTCGTTCAACAGATGAGGAAGTCGGGATGAAGATGACCGATAAATTCGATCCACCCAGCCTGCGCCCGAAGCGTCCGGGCCGCTGGCGCTGGCGCTTCGCCGCTGCGATCGCCGCGGTAATCGCCACCTTCGGCATCCTGTCCGCCATGGCCGGCGTCGCCGCCCTGCTCCGCCGCCAGCCCGCGGTGGGTGTGCTGCACATCGAACCGGGCGCCGGCGCTGTGTTGCTGGTAATCGGGCTGTTCTGCCTTTGGCTGGGCGTCACTTTCTGGCGCGCCGCGCGCCGCCGCGCCCGAGGCCGCGAAGGCCTGAGCCTGTCGCCCCGGCTGATGAAGCGCCGCGACTGATCCCCGTACGGCGCATTTCCGCAGGACCGGCGCGATCCGTTAGACTGCGCGGCTGTTTGAGGAGGTGCGCATGCAAGACGACGATTTTTCCCAATTCGCCAGCGAAATGCGCGGCGTCAGGCGGATCACCGTGGACCAGGCCGACACCGGCAAACCCAAGGCCGACCGCAAGCAGCTCAAGGAGCTGCGGCAGAACGCGACCGTGCGCACCGAGAACATCCGGGTCGACGGCCTGTCCGACCAGTTCGTCATCGACGTCGGCCCCGAGGACGAACTCTACTGGGCCCGCGACGGTGTCCAGGAAGGCCAGATCCGCAAGCTCAAGGCCGGCCAGATCGCCTTCGAGGGCAGCCTCGACCTGCACGGCATGAAGATCGAGACCGCCCGCGAAACCCTCTGGGACTTCATTGCCGAAGCCACCAAATTCGAGATCCGCTGCGTCCGCGTCACCCATGGCAAAGCCGCGCGCGTCGACGGCCGCAGCCCGATGGTGAAGAGCCACGTGAACACCTGGCTGCGCCAGCACCCGCAGGTGCTCGGCTTCACCTCCTGCCTGCCGCGCCACGGCGGCACCGGGGCGATCTACGTGATGCTGCGGCGCACCATGCTCGAGGGTCGTGACGAGTAAAAGCCCTGCATCCGGCTTGCGCTCGCGCCCGGCGACAATCCGCCTGCCATAACGCGCCAACCGGCGCGCGGGCCTTGCCAGCCAAGGCTGAGCGCCCTACCCTGCGCCACGGTTTTTATTTTTGTCATTGCCACAGGTAGATCATGTCCCTGGAACAAAACTACTCCGCGATCCTCAGCCAGCTCGGTGAGGACGTCACCCGCGAAGGTCTGCTCGACACGCCCAAGCGTGCCGCCAAAGCCATGCAGTACCTTTGCCGCGGCTACCAGCAGACGCTGGAGGAGATCGTCAACGGCGCCCTGTTCAGCTCCGACAACAGCGAGATGGTGCTGGTCAAGGACATCGAGCTCTACTCGCTGTGCGAACACCACCTGCTGCCGTTCATTGGCAAGGCCCACGTCGCCTACATCCCCAACGGCAAGGTACTGGGCCTGTCCAAGGTCGCGCGCATTGTCGACATGTACGCGCGCCGCCTGCAGATCCAGGAAAACATGTCGCGGCAGATCGCCGAGGCCGTGCAGCAGGTCACCGGCGCGCTGGGCGTGGCCGTGGTGATCGAGGCCAAGCACATGTGCATGATGATGCGCGGCGTGGAGAAGCAGAACTCCTCCATGGTCACCTCGGTGATGCTTGGCGAGTTCCGCGAGAATGCCGCCACCCGCAGCGAGTTCCTCAGCCTGATCCGCTGACAGCCGCTGCCATGAAAAAACCGGCCCCAGGGCCGGTTTTTTTGTGCCTGTGAATCGCTGCAATCAGCGGGTGTAGTAACCCACCGCCACCAGGTAGTGCCCGGCCTTGCGCAGGAAGGCGTGCTTGTTCTCCACCTTGCTGGTCACCGGGTTGCGCCACTGGTACTCGAACTCCGCCTCGCCCTTGGCCTTCACCAGTTCCAGCATGGCATGGCCGATCGGGTTGCCGCCCGGGTCCTTCAGCGAGTCGAAGTCGGTGCCGACCATCCGCGTGTTGAAGCCATGGGCGACGAACTTCGAGGTGTCCAGGTCAACCACGAAGACGTAGAGATCATCCTCGATGAAAGCCTTGTCCCTCGCGGTGATCTTCCTGAAGGTCCCTTCCGGGTCGGCCTCGACGGCCTTCACCGCCTTGTCCAGCATGGCTGCCGCCTGCTGCGCCGAGGCTCGCGGGATGTAGTAGCCCACCGCGAGGAAGCGTTCGCCGACGCGCTGGTAATAGACGTGCTTGCGTTCCACCTTGCCGTCCGCCCAGTTCTTCCAGCGGTAGTCGGCCTGCTGCACCTTGCCGGTTTCCGGCGACTTCAAGGCCTTGGCGAACTGCTCCTGGAGCGAAGGATCGAGAGTCGAGGAAACGTCGCGGTCGATCAGCACCACCGACGGCCCGCCGCTGGCGAGCATGGTGCCCTTGCTGTCCACCACGAACACATAGAGGTCGCCATCGACGAATTCGCCCTGGCGGCTGAACGCGGCGAAGGCCTTGTCGCCCTCCTGCTTGTAGGCGGCCACCGCCTTGGACAGCAACGCCTTGGCGCGCTGGTCGTCCGTCGGCGACGTGGTCGACTGGGCGGCGAACAATGGGAAGGACGACAGGAAAGAAAGCAGCAGCAGTGACTTCAACAGCGTCTTCATGCGCGAATACCCCCGTGGCATAGCTTGTAGTTGTGCACAGAGCATAGCCAGCCAGGGGCGGTTCGCGTCGGCATTCACTGCCGAAACAGGGGGCGATTCAGCCGAAGAATCGCTTCATCGAACGCGACAGCCAGCCACCGTGGCCCTGGTCGCGGGTCAGCTCGTGCATGGTCGCCTTCACCGCGTCCACGTAGTTGGCGTCGTCGTTGCGGATATGGTTGAACAGCCAGCGGCCGAGCAGCCCCTTGAGCTCCTCGGCGACGTCCTCGCCGGCCTCGAAACGCGTGCGGTAATCGGAAACGCGCTTGATGAAGAGTTCGTGGACCTTCTTGTGCGCGCGGGTGAACTGGTAGCCGGAGTCCTCCAGCAGGGTCTCCTCGAAGGCGAAGTGCGAGATGGTGTAGTCGACCAGTTCCTCGATCACGCCGCCGAGCATCGCTCGGTCGTGATGGGCCTGGGCCTCGTGCAGCTGGTTGATCATTTCGACGATGCGCTTGTGCTGTGCGTCGATCACTCCGATCCCGGTGTCGAGATCCGCCTGCCAGACCAGATAGGCCATCTTTCCCCTCCCCATGCCAGGCGACGACACTGCCTGCCGCTCGCGCCCGGCCACATCGGTACATCCCGCATGGCAGCGCGTCCAGATTAGGGAGGGCGACAAAACGCCGCCATGATGCCGGTCAACCCCCAGGCGCCGGAATCCGCGGTTTAGAGCGGTTATTTCGGATTCGTCTGATAGCAAATTGCCTGTTTTCGCTTCGCACAAGGCAAACCCATGTGTAGGAGCGGACTCCGTCCGCGATCGCTTTCCGGCTGCTTCGAGCTGGCCGGTGGCACATCGCGGACGGAGTCCGCTCCTACGCTCCCCTGCGTCATTGGGTATGCACAACGAAAAACGCCGCTCCCAGGGAAGCGGCGTTTTCAATGGCCGGGCGCGATGCTCAGTCCTGCATCCCCACGTGCCGCGGATGGTCCGCCACCCGCGCCAGCCAGGCATTGATCGCCGGGAAGTTCGACAGGTCGAAGCCGCCCTGGTGAGCCACATGGGTGTAGGCGTACAGGGTGATATCGGCGATGGAGTACGTGTCGCCCACCAGATAAGGCGTCTGCTCCAGCTGCTTCTCCATCACCTTCAGCGCCTTGTAGCCGCCCTTGTGGCAGCGCGCGTACTCCTCGCGGCGCTCTTCGGGCAGGCCGAGGTAGAACTCGATGAAGCGCGCCACGGCCACGTAGGGCTCATGGCTGTACTGCTCGAAGAACTGCCACTGCAGCACCTGGGTGCGCAGGCGCGGTTCGCTGGGCAGCAACTCGCTGCCATCGGCGAGGAAGTTGAGGATGGCGTTGGATTCCCAAAGGCAGGTGCCGTCCTCGAGCTTCAGCACCGGCACCTTGCCGTTGGGGTTCATCGCCAGGAACTCGGCGGTCTGCGTTTCGCCCTTGAGGATGTCGATCTCGCGCCACTGGTAAGGCAGGCCGAGCAGGTGCAGGGCCAGCTTGACCTTGTAGCAGTTGCCGGACAGTCGATCGCCGTAGACGGTGTACATGCTCATCTCCTCACTGGGTCTGCGCTTCACGGATCACCGCCGCCAGGCGACGGAGCCCCTCGCCGGCGCGTTCGGGTGCCACGTGGCTGAAGTTAAGCCGCAAATAGCCGGGATTGGCATCCGGTTCGGTGAAGAAAGGCTCACCGGGCATGAAGGCCACATTCTGTGCCAGCGCCGCGTCCAGCAGTGTACGGGTGTCCAGCGGCTGCTTGAGCCTGAGCCAGAAGAACAAGCCGCCCTGGGGCACGTTCCACTCGGCCAGCTCGCCGAAGTGATCCTCCAGCTGCGCCTGCATGGCATCGCGGCGGAGGCGGTAGAAATCGCGCAGCTCGGCCAGATGGCCACGGTAGGCCTCGGTGCCGAACCACTGCAACGCCTGCCACTGGCCGACGCGGTTGGTGTGCAGGTCGGCCGACTGCTTCAGGCGCAGCAGGTGCGGGAACAGGTCCGGCGTGGCGATCAGGAAGCCCACGCGCAGGCCCGGCAGCAGCGTCTTCGACACGGTGCCGGTGTAGATCCAGCTGGATCGCTTCAGGCGGCTGACCAACGGCGTCGCGGCGCCCTCATCGAACACCAGCTCGCGGTAGGGTTCGTCCTCGATCAGGGTCACGCCGAACTCGTCGAGCACGGCGGCCACCTCATCGCGGCGCTGTTCGCTGTAGCGCACGCCGGACGGGTTCTGGAAAGTCGGGATCAGGTAAGCGAAGGCCGGCTTGCTGGTTTCCAGACGCTGGCGTAGTGCGGCCACGTCCGGGCCTTCGGCGCCCAGCGGCACGGTCAGGCAGTTCGCGCCGAACAGCTGGAAGGCCTGCAGCGCGGCAAGATAGGTCGGCGCTTCGAGCAGCACTTCGGTGCCCGGATCGATGAACAGCTTGCTGGCCAGGTCGAGCGTCTGCTGCGAGCCACTGACGATCAGCACCTGGCTCGCCTCGCAGGGCACGCCCAGCGCGCGCGCTTCGGCCGCGATGGCTTCGCGCAGTGCCGGCTCCCCCTCACTCATCCCGTACTGGCCCATGCTCGCCGGCATGTCATCCCAGTTCACCTTTGGCAACATCGGCTCGGCGGGCAGGCCGCCGGCGAAGGACATCACCTCCGGGCGCTGCGCCGCGGCGAGGATTTCACGGATCAGAGAGCTTTTCAGTCGGGCGATGCGTTCGGAGAAGGCCATGGGGTCACCGGTAGCGGGAGCACGGAAGAATGAGTCAAACTGCTTGACCGAAGCTACGACGCCCGAGACGGATACGTCAATATGCCTGACCTAATAAAAAGTGCCCTGCAACTCCAGGCCATGGAAGCCTTCTTCTACAGCTACCGGGCCTTCACCGCGAAACCCGACGAGATGCTGGCGCGCCGCGGCCTGAGCCGGGTGCACCACCGCATCCTGTTCTTCATCGCACGCAACCCGGGCCTGAGCGTCAGCCAGCTGCTGTCCGCCCTCGGCGTGACCAAGCAGGCGCTGAACGTGCCGCTGCGCCAGTTGCTCGAGCGCGACCTGATCCGCAGCGAAGCCTGTGACAACGACAAGCGCCGGCGCCTGCTGGAGTTGACGGCCGAAGGCGGCAAACTGGAAAAGGCCCTGCGCCAGGAACAGGGGCGCCTGCTGCAACGCGCCTTCGACGAAGCCGGAGAGGACGCCGTGCGCGGCTGGCTGGCAGTCAATCAGGCCATCGCCTGGTCACAGGACGAAGACTAGCGGGCAGCAGCCTGCAGCTCGCGGGCGGCGCGCAGGAACATCAGCGCCAGCGGCAGCAGGCTGGCCATCGCCAACGCAGTACCGGGCAGGAACAGCAGGACGCTGAGCAGGCACACACCGGAGGTGACCTCCAGCCAGCCCATGACCTTTACCGACGGGTAAGGCAACTCGATCTTCAGCAGGCGGATGCCGTACCACAGAGTAACGATGCCGGTGGGCACGAACAGCCCCATGAAGCCCATCAGCGCGCCGTTGAATTCGCCGCTGAGCTGCTCGTCGAAGATCAGGCTGTAGACCTGCATCACCAGCGCGACTGCAATCGAAAGCCCGACCGGCCAGGCCAGCCCACGGGCGTTGAAGCGATCCTCGAGAAAGCTGCGGGTGCGCCACAGCAGGAAGCAACCGAGCACCGTGCTGAGCACGCCGACCCAGAGTTCGTAGCGCTGCCAGGTGCTCGACTCCTGCAGCGCGGCCGTGAAGGACAGGGCGAACAGCACCACATTGCACAACAGCAACGCCAGGCTCAGGCAGCCGAGCAGACGCAGGTGGCCGGGGTTCCAGCGCCCGGCGAGGAATGCCCCCGGAGCGCTCTGATCCACCAGCTCGACCTTGGGGGCGGCGTAGGGATTCTGTTCCATGGTGGCGATCTTCCATCAGTTGTGCGGCTCTCCCGCACCATACCGGCGCACACCCACGCACGCCACTGCCGCTCGCACTGTACGGGCCACTCGGCCGCTGGCTGTTATGGGACAGCTTCGCGGTGGCAGGATTAGTCTGGTTCCAATTGAGATCCTGCGTGGGGCGAGCCCTCTCCCCCGCCCTCTCCCTGAAGGGAGAGGGCGCTGTCCGTGCCGGCTGACACTTTGGCTTCAACCTGCACCACACGGTCCCCTCTCCCTTCAGGGAGAGGGTTAGGGAGAGGGATACCCCCGGCGCAAAGCTCCAGAAAAAGTAGCTCCCAGAACAAAACCGGTACCCCGCCATGCCCCTCGAACTCCTCGGCGCCTTCGTGCTGTTCGCCTTCGTCACCTCCATCACCCCCGGCCCCAACAACATGATGCTGCTGGCCTCGGGCGTGAACTTCGGCATCCGCCGCACCCTCCCGCACATGCTCGGCATCAGCATCGGCTTCCTGTTGCTGGTGGTCGCCGTGGGCCTGGGCCTGCACCAGTTGTTCGAACGCTTCCCGGCCAGCTATACGGCGCTGCGCTACGCCGGCGGCGCCTATCTTCTGTATCTGGCGTGGAAGATCGCCCGCTCCGGTGCACCCGAGGCGAAAGGCGAGAACGCCGCCAAACCCATGACCTTCCTCCAGGCCGCCGCGTTCCAATGGGTCAACCCCAAGGCCTGGGTGATGGCCGTGGGCGCCATCGCCACCTACCTGCCGGCCAACAGCTGGATCGGCAACGTGGTGCTGATCGCCACCCTGTTCGCCGTGGTCAACCTGCCCAGCGTCGGCGTCTGGACCATACTGGGCAGCCTGTTGCGGCGCTGGCTGGAAGACCCGCTGCGGCTGCGCCTGTTCAACTTCGGCATGGCGGCGCTGCTGGTCGCTTCGCTCTACCCCTTGCTCACTCGCACCTGATGGAAGTTCGTGCATGACTGACACCACCCCCGCCTCCGCGCCCATGCGCCCGCTGGCAGACTCCTCCCCCGCCGCCATCGTCGCCGGGTTCGTCGCCATGCTCACTGGCTACACCAGTTCACTGGTGCTGATGTTCCAGGCCGGCCAGGCGGCGGGGCTCTCCACCGCGCAGATTTCCTCGTGGATCTGGGCGCTGTCCATCGGCATGGCGCTGGCCACCATCGGCCTGACCCTGCGCTACCGCACGCCCATCGTCATCGCCTGGTCCACCCCCGGCGCCGCGCTGCTGATCAGCAGCCTGCCCGGCGTACCTTACGGCGAGGCCATTGGCGCGTTCATCGTGTGCGCCGCGCTGATCACCCTCTGCGGCGTCACCGGCAGCTTCGAACGCCTGATGCGCCAGGTGCCCGGCTCGCTGGCCTCGGCGCTGCTAGCCGGCGTGCTGTTCCGCATCTGCATCGAGATCTGCAACGCCGCGCAGCAGCAGACGGCGCTGGTGGTGGCGATGTTCGTCAGCTACCTCATTGCCAAGCGCCTGTCGCCGCGCTACGCGGTGTTCGCCGCGCTGCTGGTGGGCGTCGCCCTGGCCGGCTTCCTCGGCCTGCTCAACTTCAGCCATTTCCAGCTGGAGATCGCCCGCCCGGTGTGGACCACGCCCAGCTTCTCGCTGGCGGCCACCATCAGCATCGCCATCCCGCTGTTCATCGTCGCCATGGCCTCGCAGAACATGCCGGGCCTCGCCGTACTGCGCGCCGACGGCTACCAGGTGCCCGCCTCGCCGCTGATCTCCACGACCGGCATCGCCTCGCTGTTGCTGGCGCCCTTCGGTTCCCACGGCATCAACCTGGCGGCCATCAGCGCGGCCATCTGCACCGGCCCGGAAGCCCACGAGAACCCGCACAAGCGCTACACCGCCGCGCTCTGGTGCGGGCTGTTCTACGGCATCGCCGGCATCTTCGGCGCCACCCTGGCGGCGCTGTTCGCCGCGCTGCCCAAGGCGCTGGTACTGTCGATCGCCGCCCTGGCCCTGCTCGGCTCGATCACCAATGGCCTGACCAACGCCATGGCCGACGCCCGCCAACGCGAGGCGGCGATGGTCACCTTCCTGGTCACCGCCTCGGGCTTCACCCTGTTCTCCGTGGGTTCCGCCTTCTGGGGATTGGTTGCAGGCCTGCTGACACAGCTGGTGCTGAACTGGCGCCGCGCGCCGTAAGACCCTTCTGCTAGCATGCGGGCGATTGCCTGAACCGGATCGCCCCGCATGCTGCACACCCTGGCCGTCGCCAATTACCGCTCGATCAACTCGCTGGTACTGCCGCTGGGCCGGCTGAACCTGATCACCGGCGCCAACGGCAGTGGCAAGTCCAACCTCTACCGCGCCCTGCGCCTGCTCGCCGAGACCGCCCAGGGCGGCGTGGTGAATGCACTGGCGCGCGAGGGCGGGCTGGAGTCCACCTTCTGGGCCGGGCCGGAAAGCCACTCGCGGCGCATGCGCACAGGCGAGGTGGAAGTCCAGGGCGGCCCGCGCAACGAAGTGAAGCGCCTGCGCCTGGGCTTTGCCGGCGAGGATTTCGGCTACGCCATCGCCCTCGGCCTGCCGCCACCGCCGGTGGTCAGCGCCTTCGGCCTGGACCCGGAGATCAAGCACGAAAGCATCTGGGCCGGCCCCTGGTATCGCCCCGCCTCACAGTTGGTGGAACGCAACGGTCCGATGCTGCGCGCCCGCGAAGGCCGCAGCTGGCAGGTGCTGGAGCAGCACATCCCGACTTTCGACAGCCTGTTCACCCAGATCGGCAGCGGCTCGGACTGCCCCGAAGCCCTGCTGCTACGCGAGCAGATTCGTGGCTGGCGCTTCTACGACCACTTCCGCACCGACGCCGACGCCCCCGCGCGCCAGCCGCAACTGGGCACCCGCACCCCGGTGCTGCACCACGACGGCCGCGACCTGGCCGCCGCGCTGCAGACGATTCGGGAAATCGGCGATGCCAATGCCCTGGAAACCGCCATCGGCGACGCTTTCCCCGGCGCCGAACTGCAGATCGACTGCCAGCCCGGTGGACGCTTCGCCGTGGCGTTGAAGCAATACGGCCTGCTGCGCCCACTGAGCGCGGCGGAGCTCTCCGACGGCACGTTGCGCTACCTGCTGCTGGTGGCCGCCCTGCTCACGCCGCGCCCGCCGTCGCTGATGGTGCTCAACGAACCGGAAACCAGCCTGCACCCGGACCTGCTGCCGGCGCTGGGGCGCCTGATCATCGCCGCCTCGAAGCACACCCAGGTCTGGGTCGTGTCCCACGCCAGCCGGCTGATCGCCACGCTGGAGGAACACCCCGAGTGCAACTGCCTGCACCTGGACAAGGAACTGGGCCAGACACGCATCCGCGACCAGGGCATGTTCGATGCGCCGGCGTGGCATTGGGCGGATTGAGCCCGGGATCAGGCAACGGTATGGCGTAGGAGCGACGGGAAAACAATCGCGGACGGAGTCCGCTCCTACCCCCCCATGAAAACAATGGATACCCGATGGCGGGAACGCGCCATGCGCGAATCATGCGCATGGCGGGTGCCCTAGCGGATCAGGCGTGCGCCTGCTCCGGCACGGTCTTGGCCACGCCTCGGCTGACCCACCAGCCGAACAGGCCGGCAGTGAAGAACATCAGCACGCCATAGATCGCCGCCGGAATCGCCATGGTGCTGTTGTTCAGCAGCATCGGACTGAGCGCCAGCGCGATGGCAAGCGTACCGTTGTGGATGCCGATCTCCATGCCGATGGCGATGGATTGGGGCTTGGACAGCTTGAGCAGGCGTGGCACCCAGTAGCCCACGGCGAGGCTCAGCAGGTTGAAGCTCAGGGCCGCGGCACCGACGATGGGCGCGTAGGTCAGGAAGGTCTGCCAGTCCTTGGTCACGGCCACGCCGATGATCACCGCCAGCAGCAGCGCCGAGAGGATCTTCACCGGCTTCTGCAGCGCAGCCGCCACGCTCGGCAGCAGGCGCCGCACGATCATGCCGATGGCTACCGGTCCCAGGACGATGACGAACACCTGCAGCACCTTGCCGAATTGCAGCGGGATGGTCTGGCCGTCGTTCATGAAGTACAGCAGCGACATGTTCACGATCAGCGGCATGGTGAGAATGGCGATCACCGAATTCACCGCGGTCAGCGTGATGTTCAGCGCCACGTCGCCGTGGGCCAGGTGGCTGTAGAGGTTGGCGGTGGTGCCGCCAGGGGATGCGGCGAGCAGCATCATGCCCACGGCCAGCGCCGCTTCGAGGGCAAAGCCGACGGTAATGAGGAAGCACGCCAGGGGCAGCAGGATGATCTGGCAGACCAGGCCGATGAGCACAGGCTTGGGATAGCGCACCACGCGGGCGAAGTCGGCGACGGTCAGGGACAGGCCGAGGCCCAGCATGATGATGCCCAGGGCGATGGGCATGAAAAGCGTCAGCAAGGGATCGTTGGTCATTGTCATTATTCTCCAACTGGAATGGGCCGATTGTTTCGGCCTCTTGGGCGCTTGTAACTGGCCTTGCAGGCCAAAACCGCTTCATCCTGTAACAGAATGCAAAAGTTTGTAGCGAACGGGGCGGGATCTTGCAGACGGGCTCCTACACGTTGATGCCGCGATCAACGGCTGTGTAGGAGCGGTTTTATCCGCGATCGATTCCCAGCCGCGCCGAGCTGGGCGGCAACCGATCGCGGACGGAGTCCGCTCCTACGGGATGATCTGCGCTCGGGGTTGCCCCGCAACGATCAGATCGCCGTCGCCCCGCCATCCACCGGCAGCGCGATGCCGGTGGTGAAGCCGGCGTGGTCGCTGCACAGGTACAGCACCGCGCTGGCGATTTCCTCGACGCGGCCGACGCGGCCCACCGGGTGCATGGCGGCGGCGAACTCGGCCTTCTTCGGATCGGCCTCGTAGGCGCGACGGAACATGTCGGTGTCGATCACCGCCGGGCAGACGGCGTTGACGCGGATTTTCTTCTTCGCGTACTCGATGGCGGCGGACTTGGTCAGGCCGATCACCGCGTGCTTGGAAGCCGCGTAGATGCTCATCTTCGGCGCCGCGCCCAGGCCAGCCACGGAAGCGGTGTTGACGATGGCGCCGCCGCCCTGCGCCAGCATCACCGGGATCTGGTGCTTCATGCACAGCCAGACACCCTTGACGTTGACGCCCATGATCGCGTCGAACTCGCTCTCCTCGCCGTCGGCCAGCTTGCCCTTCTCGATCTCGATACCGGCGTTGTTGAAGGCGTAGTCCAGGCGGCCGTAGGCAGCCACGGTGCCCTCCACCAGCGCCTTGACCTCGGCGTCGCGGGTCACGTCGCAACGGATGAAGGTCGCCTCGCCACCCGCCGCGCGGATCAGCTCGACAGTGGCTTCGCCGCCCTTGGCGTCGACGTCGGAAACCACGACCTTCACACCCTGCTGGGCAAAGGCCTGGGCGGTGGCGCGGCCGATACCGTTACCGGCGCCAGTGACCAGGGCAACCTGGCCGGAAAGCAGCTGACTCATGAGCGAACCTCGAAGCGGTTTGGGAAATAACCGTCGCAGTCTAGCCAGCGCTCCAGCGGCGCGAAGCACTATCAGGCGGGGCGACGTTCCTGCATCCATGGCGATGATGATTCCTGTAAATCCGGATCACTGGAACCGATGGGCGAACATTCCTCCGGCGGACGGAACTTGCCCCGGCGCGACAGGCGGACTATCACCTAGGCTTTCCCCTGACTGAGTCCACTGCCATGTCTGCCCAGATCAACCGCCAGTTCCAGCTCGCCCAGCGCCCGGTCGGCGCCGCCACCCGCGACACCTTCGCCTATGTGGAAACCCCGGTCGGCGAACCCGGTCCGGGGCAGATCCTGGTGAAGAACCAGTACCTGTCGCTGGACCCGGCCATGCGCGGCTGGATGAACGACGCCAAGTCCTACATCGCCCCCGTGGCCATCGGCGACGTAATGCGCGCCCTCGGCGTGGGCAAGGTGATCGCCTCGCAGCACCCGGACTTCAAGGTCGGCGACGAAGTGAACGGCGCCCTTGGCGTGCAGGACTATTTCCTCGGCGAGCCCAAGGGCTTCTACAAGGTCGACAGCCAGCGCGCGCCGCTGCCGCTGTACCTCTCGGCGCTGGGCATGACCGGCATGACCGCCTACTTCGGCTTCCTCGACGTCGGCCTGCCCCAGGCCGGTGACACCGTGGTCGTCTCCGGCGCCGCCGGCGCGGTGGGCAGCGTGGTCGGGCAGATTGCGAAAATCAAAGGCTGCCGCGTGGTCGGCATTGCCGGCGGCGCCGACAAGAGCCGCTACCTGGTGGATGAACTGGGCTTCGACGGCGCCATCGACTACAAGGCCGAGGACGTCAACGCCGGCCTCAAGCGCGAGTGCCCCAAGGGCGTGAACGTGTTCTTCGACAACGTCGGCGGCGACATCCTCGATGCCGTGCTGGCCCGCCTGGCGCCCAAGGCGCGGGTAGTGATCTGCGGCGCGATCAGCCAGTACAACAACAAGGAAGCCGTACGCGGCCCGGCCAACTACCTGTCGCTGCTGGTCAACCGCGCGCGCATGGAAGGCATGGTGGTGATGGATTACGCCCACCGCTTCCAGGAAGGCTTCAAGGACTTGGCGACCTGGATCGGCGAAGGCAAGCTGAAGTCGAAGGAAGACATCGTCGAAGGCCTGGAAACCTTCCCCGAGACCCTGGCCAAGCTGTTCAGCGGCGAGAACTTCGGCAAGCTGGTGCTCAAGGTCTGAGGCGCCGCAGGAGCGGACTTCGTCCGCGATGGTCTCCGGCGCGACGCGGGCCAATCGCGGACGGAGTCCGCTCCTACCCGAAGCCGATCATCGGCGGGTAGCCGGCAACCTTGTAGGAGCGAGCTTGCTCGCGAACCCGCCCGGCACCGATGTCGCCGGCAAGAGCGTTCGCGAGCAAGGACTAAGCGTCCCCCTCGGTCCTACAGGATCAACAGCGCCGCCCTGGCCTCCCGCACAGGGAGAAGGGATTGATCGGTGCCGGATGAAACCGCCGCATCAGCCGGCACACTCGGCCCCCTCGCCCTCTGGGAGACGACTGCATGGATGCAGGAGGTAGGGCGACGCAGGATGCCAAAGCCGAGGGTTGGGGTGAGGGGTAAACCCAGCACTGAAGTTGCCTGCAGAGGCTGGCCTGGCTTCTGCGCTCTATCTCGATGATTTCCGACAAGCTCTGAACGGGCTTTCCAGCTAGGATTTCCCTTGGTCGACTCCAAGGAAGATCCCCCCGATGTCCCTCGCCCGTTGGCTGCCTGGTCTGGACAGCCTGCTGCACTACCGTTTCGACTGGCTGCCGCGCGATGTGCAGGCCGGTCTGTCGGTGGCCGCGGTGCAGATTCCCACCGCCATCGCCTATTCGCAGATCATCGGCTTTCCGCCGCAGGTCGGGCTGTACGCCTGCATCCTGCCGATGCTGATCTACGCCGTCGTCGGCAGTTCGCGGCAGTTGATGGTCGGCCCGGATGCCGCCACCGCCGCCATGGTCGCGGCGGCCATCACGCCACTGGCGGCCGGCAACCCGGAGCGCCTGCTGCAATTGTCGATGATCGTCGCGGTGCTGGTAGGCGTCATGTCCATCGCTGCCGGTTTCGCCCGCGCCGGCTTCGTTGCCAGCTTCCTCTCGCGGCCCACGCTGGTGGGTTATCTGAACGGTATCGGCCTGAGCCTGATCGCCGGTCAGTTGGGCAAGATCCTCGGCTACCACAGCGAGACCAGCGGCTTCGTCCGTGGCCTGATCGCCCTGGTGCGCAATCTTGCCGATACACACCTGCCGACCCTGGCGCTGGGCGTCGGCACCCTGGCGCTGATGATCCTGCTGCCGCGCCGCTACCCGAAGATTCCCGGCGCGCTGGTCGGCGTACTGTTCGCCTCGGTCATCGCCGCCCTGTTCGGCCTGGACCACTACGGCATCAAGCTGCTGGGCGAGGTGCCGCAAGGCCTGCCGCACCTGTCCTGGCCGAAGACCAGCGTCGAGGAGGCCGGCAGCCTGTTCCGCGATGCCATGGGCATCACCATCGTCAGCTTCTGCAGCGCGATGCTCACCGCGCGCAGCTTCGCCGCCCGCCACGGCTACGCCATCGACGCCAACCACGAGTTCATGGCGCTGGGCATGGCCAACATCGGCGCGGGGATTTCCCAGGGCTTCGTCATCAGCGGCGCCGACTCGCGTACCGCGGTGAACGACATGGTCGGCGGCAAGAGCCAGATGGTCGGCGTGGTCGCCGCCCTGGTGATCGGCCTGGTCCTGCTGCTGTTCAGCAAGCCGCTGGGCTGGGTGCCGATGCCGGCGCTGGGCGCGGTGCTGCTGATGGCCGGCTGGGGCCTGATCGACTTCCGCGCACTGCGCGGTTTCTGGGCGCTGAGCCGGTTCGAGTTCGGCCTGTGCGTGCTGACCACGGTCGGCGTGCTCAGCGTCGGCGTACTGCCGGGCATCTTCGTCGCCATCATGCTGGCCCTGCTGCGCCTGCTCTACCTCACCTATCGCCCGCACGACGCGGTGATGGGCTGGGTGCACGGCATCGACGGCCAGGTGGAAATCGAGCAATACCCCAACGCGCGCACCTTGCCGGGGTTGGTGATCTACCGCTTCGACGCGCCGATCCTGTTCTTCAATGCCGACTACTTCAAGCAACGCATTCTCGAGGTCGTGGCCCAGACACCGAACGCCCGCGCCGTGCTGCTCAACGCCGAAGGCATCCTCAACCTGGACATCAGCGGCCTGACCACGCTGCGCGAAGTGCAGCAGACCTTGGAGGCCCAGGGCGTTTACCTGTCGCTGGCGCGGGTCACCGGCGAAACGCTGGCCCTGCTCAAGCGCTCGCAGCTGCTGGGCGAAGTGAAGCCGCCGCTGGTGTTCAGTTCGGTGCGCGCGGGCGTCAACGCTTACCGGCGCTGGCATCAGCAGCGCAAGCGCGAGCAGGAAGCGGCCGAGCGCGCCGTGGCGGCGTCACAGGCGGAACTGCCCGACCAGCCCCTGTAGCTCGCGGCTGAGCTGCGCCAGCTCGACGCTGGAAGACGCAGTGGACTCCATGGCCTGCGCCGATTCGTCGGCGATGCCACGGATGCTGCTGACGCTACGGCTGATCTCCTCGGCGACCGCGCTCTGCTGCTCGGAAGCGGCGGCGATCTGCTGGTTCATCTGGTGGATCACCGCCACCGCCGAGGCGATGGTGCCCAGCGCGGCCTCGGTCTGCACCGCGTCACCCACGGTCATTTCCACCAGCGCGTGACTGCGTTGCATACGCTGCACCGATGTATTCGCGCCGCTTTGCAGGGCGGCGATCAGCGTCTCGATCTCCGCGGTGGACTGCTGGGTCCGCCGTGCCAGCGCCCGCACTTCGTCGGCCACCACGGCAAAGCCCCGGCCCTGCTCGCCGGCCCGCGCCGCCTCGATGGCGGCGTTGAGCGCCAGCAGGTTGGTCTGCTCGGCGACGTTCTTGATCACGTCCAGCACGCTGCCGATGCTCTGGCTCTCGCGGCCCAGCTGCTCGATGCTTTCGGTGGCCGCGCGCACGGCGTCGGCCAGTTGCTCGATGCGGCCCAGCGTCTGGCGCACCACATCCTGCCCGCTGGCGACCTTGCCATCGGCCTGTTCGGCGGAGCTGGCGGCTTCCTCGGCGTTGCGCGCCACGTCGTGGACAGTCGCCGCCATCTGGTTCATCGCCGTGGCGACCTGGTCGGTCTCGGCCTTCTGCGAGTTCACCCCGTGCTGGGTGCGCTCGGTGACGCTGGAAAGCGCCTGCGCCGACGCGGTGATCTGCCCAACGCCATCGCTGAGCCGGCTGACGATGCCGCGCAGGCTGTCGGCCATGCTGCCCACCGCCCCCATCAACTGGCCGACTTCGTCCTTGCGCCGCACCTCGATGCTCACGCTCAAGTCACCCTCGGCAATGCGGCTGGCCATGCCGATCACCTGGCGCAGCGGGCGCACGATCATCCAGGTGATCAGCAGCGAAGCCAGCGCGCCGACCAGCAGCGCCAGCGCCGCCGAAGCGACGATCAGCAACGTATTGGTGCGCAGCTGGGTCTGCATGGCCGCCCGCTGCGCCGCATAGGCGTCGTCGACCTGCTGCATGACCTGGGCCGCGCGGTCGTTCATCTGTGCGTGGACCTGCTTTTCCTGCCCGAGGCTGGCGGTGTACTCGTCGAGCTTCTCGACGAAGGCGTTGATGTTGGTGATGACGTCCTTGAGTACCGAGACGTAGGTCGGATCGGTGATGGCCTCCTGCAGCCTGGCGGACAGCTCCAGTGCCTCGGCAGCAGACTTGATGCGGCCTTCTTCGGCCTTCTCGTCGCTGCCGGCCTCCATGCGCGAGCGGGCCTCGTTCAGGCCCTGCAGCACCAGGCGATAGAGCTGGCTGACCTGGGCGGCCTGCTGCAGCAGTTCCTCGCCCTTCTGGCCCTGGGAATCCTTGAGTTCATAGGCGCCGTCATCGGCCAGGCTGGATTGCAGGATGTCCAGGCTGTTGGACGCGCCGTTCACCGACCAGGTGGCGGCGTCCAGCGACAGGCGCCGGCTCTTGCTGGACTTCTCGAAGCTGGCGAAGGCCGCGAGGTAATCGGCGACCCCCTGCTCGACGCGGGCCATGGCCGCTGCCTGATCCGGCTGCGCCTTGAGACGCGCCACCGCTTCGCCGAGGTTGCCGGCGTGTTCGCGCAGGCGCTTGGCGGAGGCATCGCTGGCGTCGATGACGAAGTCCTTCTCGCTCTGGCGCATCTCCAGCAACTCTCGATTGATGGTCGACATATCGCCGAGCAGGTCGAAGCGCTGGGAAATCGCCCCTAGCGAGGTCACGCCGATCACCGCGACCAGGGCGGTCAGCAACAGCACCAGACCGAATCCGATGGCCAGTTTCTTCGCCGTTCCCATATCGGCCAGACGACGCTGCACGAAGGCAACCATGGCTTCTCCCCCATCCGCAATGGCGTTGCAGGAAATCCCCGAAGGTCTCCTGATCGTTATCGCTGCTTTTGCGCGAAACATTAGGAGCGCCGCCCACTGACTGGATAGAGGGCACGACGGTGATGGCACGGTGATGCTGCATAGAGATACGTGGAGGTCGTATCCAGAACACTGAACAGGACTTTCCTGGATCAGATACGGAAATCGCCGACAGCGGCCTGCCGGCCTGACCGTTCAGATTCCGACACCTGACTTTCCACTCCAGGTGCTCGGATGAACGCCTACTACCAACTGGTCCTGCAGCGCCCGCTGGCGGGATTCGCCCACGCCCTCCAACTGCCGGAGCTGTACCGCGAGCAACGCCGCCTCGATCCGCTGCTGCTGGCTCGTGGGCAATGGCCGATCCGCCGCTTCGTCTGTCCGCTGGCCTGCGACGAGGTCAAGGGCGAGTGGCTCGACTGCTGGTTCGATGCCCAGACCGGCTGGAGCCTGGTGCACGACATCGTCAGCCTGATTCACGGCAGCACGCTGGACTTCACCCGCCGCGACCCGCTGCTCTCGGAACTCTTCGCCCTCGGCGAACGGCTCGACGTGGCGCGCATGGGCGGCATCCACTGGCAGTTGGGTCTTGAACTGGAGTTCGCCTGACGCCGCCGCGCCAGGCACGGAGTCCTACTTCGGACGAATCATGCTGAAGGTGTCGCGGGTGTAGCTGTACTGCGTGCCGCCCAGGCGACCGACCAGGTCCAGCTTCGCCGGATCGACGTGGCGCTCGTCCTGCATCACCGACTCATCGATGTGCGCCAGCAGCACGCGGGCGAAGATCAGCATGCTGGAGGGGTTTTCCGCCGGGTACGGCAGGATTTCCGCCAGCTGGCATTCGAATGCCACCGGCGCTCCGACCACCCGCGGCGGTGCCACGCGTTCGCTTGGCACGGTGGCGATGCCGGCGTGCTCGATCTCGCTGACTCCGTGGGGCAACCAGGCGGCGGTGGCGTTCATGTTCTCGGCCTGGTCGGCGCTGACCAGGTGGATCACCAACTCGCCGGTCTCGCGCACGTTGCGCAGGGTGTCCTTGACGCTGCCGTCTTCACGCACGCTGGTGTTGACCAGCAGGGTCGGCGGCGAATCGCTGATGACCTGGAAGAAGCTGAACGGCGCAAGGTTGCTTTTACCGTCCGCGGAAAGCGTGGTGACCCAGGCGATCGGCCGTGGCGTGACGGTGGAGGCCAGCCAGCGGTAGGCCTCTGCCTTGGAGAGTTGGGTGAAGTCGAGTTGCATGGGCTGATCCGGACAAAACGGTGGGCGATTCGGAGGGAAGACGCGGGCCGCCGCTCGCGGCCCGACTGCGCGAAGGCTCAGCGACCGGCGCGGGACTCCTTGATGTAGAAGCGCGCACGGCTGGCCTTGTCGGAACAGCCGGTGTAGGCCTCGACCTGTTGCTGGGTCTTGGCTGCGGTCAGCAGGCCGAGGGCTTTGGAATAGCTGACGGTGCCGGCAAAACCTTCGGCCTTGGCCAGGTCCAGCTCGTGCCAGGCGGCGTCCAGTTGCGAGGCGCAGCTGTCGCGGTTGACGGTCTTGCCCGAGCAGCCAGCGACGGCCAGCGCCAGGGCGATGATCAGGGGAATGCGCGGCATGACGGAACTCCTGGAGATAGTCGTGGGTGAATCCAGCTTAGAACGCGGCGCCGGGGCCTGCCGGACGGCGCCGCAGTATGCCATCGGACGGATGGCGTTCAAGCGACTACTACACTGTTTGACCACGGGCTATCCCGACAGGAGAAGGATCATGGTGCACCAGGGCAGTTGCCATTGCGGGCAGATCGCGTTCGAAGTGGAAGGGGATGTCAGTGAAGTCGTGTCATGCAACTGCTCGATCTGCCGGCGCAAGGGTTCGCTGCTGTGGTTCGTGCCGCGCGGCAAGCTGAAGCTGACCACTCCTGAGAGTGCGATGAGCACCTATACGTTCAACACCCACCGCATCGAGCACCGTTTCTGCCCCACCTGCGGCTGTGCTCCGCTGGCCTACGCCAGCGCGCCGGACGGCACGCCGATGGCGGCGATCAATGTGCGCTGCCTGCCAGGGGTGGAATTGTCGGGGCTGACAGTGAAGGAGTACGACGGCAAGAGCCGGTGATTCCGCTGCGGGGTTGAAGCGATCGCGGACGGAGTCCGCTCCCACGCTCCCTGGCAGCCCGCGCCGATGCGAGACCTTGGGTGGGAGCGGACTCCGTCCGCGATCGGCCCCCCCCCCGCCGCACCGGCTCAAACGGCTTCGCGAGCAAGCTCGCTCCTGCAAGAAGCTAGCGCTCCGCGCGGAAGCGCAGGTACTCGACCACTTCGTCCTGCGTCCCGCGGAACTCCACGCGCTCGCCCTTGCTTTCGCGCTGGAAGGCATACATCGGGTCGTAATACTCGCCCAGCAGCCCTTCGATCCAGCTGCGGTGCAGGTCCACCGCACCGCTGCGCTTCTGCTCTTCCAGGGCTTCATCCATGATCGCCGCCAGGCGCTGGTAGCGCTCGCCACCCAGGCGCTTGACGATGCCGGACAGGCTCTTGCGCAGGTACGCGGCGAAGGAGTCGAAGCCGCCCTCCTCGCCGACCACCCGCACGTGGTCGGCACACAGGTTCACCACGTAGTCCTTGAGGATGCGCTCGACGCGCTGCTCGAAGCTGTCTTCCAGCCATACCAGCGGGTAGTGCTGCATGCCCTGGTACAGCTCCAGCGGCACCGAGCAGCTGCCGACTATGCGTCCCTCGTCTTCCAGCACGAACTGCTCCATGCCGGCGTGGCGCTTCTTCAGGATGTCGATGGCCAGGCGATTCTCGAAATCGATCTGCGCCGGCTGCGGCGTGGCGCGGCGGCCGAAGGCGGAACCGCGATGGTTGGCGTGGCCTTCGAGGTCCAGGCTGTTGGCCAGCTGGGCGATGACTTCGGTCTTGCCGGTGCCGGTCAGGCCGCCCACCAGCACGAACTGGCATTCCTCGACGGCGGCGCGGGTGGTGTCGAAGAGGAAGCCGCGCATCGCCTTGTAGCCACCCACTACCCGCGGGTAGTCGATGCCGGCCTCGGTCTTCAGCCACTGCTGGGTGATCTGCGAGCGCAGGCCACCGCGGAAGCAGTACAGGTAGCCCTCGGGGTTGGCCCTGGCGAAGTTCGCCCAGGCTTCGATCCGCTCTGCCTTGAGCTTGCCGCAGACCAGCTCTTGGCCCAGGGCGATGGCCGCCTGCTGGCCGTGCTGCTTGTAGCTAGTACCGACCTTCTGCCGCTCGCTGTCATTCATCAGCGGCAGGTTGATCACGTTGGGGAACGCGCCTTTGCCGAATTCGACCGGGGCGCGGACGTCCATCATCTTCACATCACCGAGGAACAGCTCGCGGTAGTGGCGGGTGTTGTCGCGCATCACTCCACCTCGACCGCGTGGCTCTGTCGGCCCACCAGTTCGCCGATGGGCGCCAGGTCCATGCCCAGCTCCTTCGCCGTGGCGAGGAACTGCGCCTCGCCCGCAGGCTCCACCGCCACCAGCAGGCCGCCGCTGGTCTGCGGGTCGCACAGCAGCAGCTTGTGCAGCTCGGGCAACGGCGCGATGCGCTCGCCGTAGCTGTCAAAGTTGCGCAGGGTGCCGCCGGGCACGCAGCCGGCCTCCAGGTAGTACTCGACGCTGGCCAGGCGTGGCACGGCGTCGTAGCGAACGCGGGCAGTCAGGCCGCTGCCGTCGGCCATTTCCACCAGGTGGCCGAGCAGGCCGAAGCCGGTGACGTCGGTCATCGCCTTCACCCCGTCGAGCTTGCCGAAGCGCGCGCCGGGTTTGTTCAGGGTGCACATCCAGTCACGGGCGACGCCCACGTCCTCGGCGCGCAGCTTGGCCTTCTTCTCGGCGGTGGTGAGGATGCCGATGCCCAGCGGCTTGGTCAGGTACAGCTTGCAGCCGGCGGTGGCGGTGTCGTTGCGCTTCATGAAGCGCTTCTCCACCAGCCCGGTGACGGCCAGGCCGAAGATCGGCTCGGGCGCGTCGATGGAGTGCCCGCCGGCCAGCGGGATGCCGGCTTCGTCGCAGACCTTGCGGCCACCGGCGATCACTTCGCGGGCGATTTCCGGCGCCAGCACGTTGACCGGCCAGCCGAGGATGGCGATGGCCATCAGCGGGTCGCCGCCCATGGCGTAGATGTCGCTGATGGCGTTGGTGGCGGCGATACGGCCGAAGTCGAAGGGATCGTCGACGATCGGCATGAAGAAGTCGGTGGTGGACACCACGCCGCGCTCGGCGTCGATTTCGTAGACGGCGGCGTCATCGCGCGAGGCGTTGCCGACCCACAGCTTCGGGTCGAGGTTCTGCGCGCCGCTGCCCGCGAGGATGACCTCCAGGACCTTGGGGGAAATCTTGCAGCCACAGCCAGCACCGTGGCTGTACTGGGTCAGGCGGATCGGTTCGCTCATCGGGAAGCTCCGGGCAGGGAAATCAAACGGCGATTCTAGCAAAGCCCGGCTTGGCGCGGCCGGTGCCCCCGGCGTATCGTCGGGCAGTTCGTAACGCGGAGTTGCCCTATGTCAAAACAGATCGCGCTGGTACTCGGTTCCGGCGGCGCGCGCGGTTATGCGCATATCGGAGTGATCGAGGAGATCGAACGGCGCGGCTATGAAGTGGTGTGCATCGCCGGCTGCTCCATGGGCGCGGTGATCGGCGGCATCTACGCCGCCGGCAAGCTGGGCGAGTACCGCGACTGGGTGGAAAGCCTGGACTACCTCGACGTGCTGCGCCTGCTCGACGTCAGCTTCCGCCTCGGCGCCATCCGCGGCGAGCGGGTATTCGGCAAGATCCACGAAATTCTCGGCGAGATCGACATCGAACAGTTGCCGATCCCCTACACCGCAGTGGCCACCGACCTCACCAACCAGCAGGAAATCTGGTTCCAGGAAGGCTGCCTGCACCAGGCCATGCGTGCCTCGGCGGCAATTCCCAGCCTGTTCACCCCAGTCATGCAAGGCACCCGCATGCTGGTGGACGGCGGCCTGCTCAACCCGCTGCCGATCGTCCCGGTGGTTTCGACCCACGCCGACCTGATCGTCGCGGTCAACCTCAACGCCACCAACCAGCGGCAGTATTCGCTGCCGGTGATCGAGCGTCCCGCCGCCCTGAAAGGCCGCTTCGATGCGGTGCTCTCCGGGCTGTCCAGCAAGCTCAGCTTCCTGCGCCGCGGCGACACCGAATCGCCGCCGGAACTGATCGCCGACGCCCTGCTCCACCCCGTCCCGGCCGCCTCCGAGGAACCGGCCGAACCGGAGATGCAGCAACCCGCCGCCGCACCGCAGGCCAAGGGCTCGCCGCGCTCGGCCACCGGCAGCCACGTGATCGACAGCAGCAGCCCGGCCTCCCTGCTGGAACTGGTGAACCAGAGCTTCGAGGTGATGCAGACGTCGCTGGCGCAGTACAAGATCGCCGGCTACCCGCCGGACATCCTGATCAACGTGCCCAAGCGCGTGTGCCGTTTCTTCGAGTTCTACAAGGCCCCGGAACTCATCGCCCTCGGCCGGCAGATCGCCAGCGATACGCTGGATCGGTATGAGGCGGAGAATCCGTATTGACCGGTTGATCCGGTGCCGTGCGGGTTCGCGAGCAAGCTCGCTCCTACGAAGAGCGCCACCCCGTCAAGCTTTTGCTTTGGCTCTAAAGGACTTCCAGAGAAGTACCCGAACGCACCGAACTGCCCCTTTCAGGAGGCCTCGTTGAATTGAAGTTTCAGGGGTTGAGCGACATGGATGTCGCGAGAGCGGCGATGGGCCAGGGATGGCCCTTCGCCGCGTGCCCCTGAAACTTCGATTCAACGAGGGAATTTTTCGCCTAAGCGAAAAACCGGATGGAGGGGCAAGCCCTTTGGTTACTTTCTGGCGTTTGAGAAAGTAACTCGCCCGAGGGGGCGAAACCTGCTACCTCCGCGCACTCCGGCGCGACGCGGGAAACAACGGCGCGAGGCAGACACATCGCGGACGAAGTCCGCTCCTACGCGGGAACTTACGTCGCGCAATCAGGCCTCGCGCAAGCGGTAGCCAACACCGGCTTCGGTGACAATGAATCGCGGCGTCGCCGGATCATCGGCGAGCTTCTGCCGCAGGTGACCGACCACCACCCGCAGGTAGTGCGTGTCCTCGGTATGCGTCGGCCCCCAGATATCCTTGAGCAATTGCTGCTGGGTCACCACGCGGCCAACGTGCCGGGCCAGGGTCGAAAGCACCGCGTACTCCTTGCGGGTCAGCGAGACTTCCTCGCCCTCGAGCAGTACACGACGATAGGAGAAATCCACGCTCAGCGGGCCGACCGCCACCACCGCTTCCTGCGTCTCGCCGCTCGCCCCCTGGCGCAGCAGCACACGGATGCGCGCGAGGAACTCCTGGATGCCGAAGGGCTTGGTCACGTAGTCGTTGGCGCCGCTGTCCAGCGCCAGCACCTTCTCGCTTTCGCTGGCGCGCACCGAGAGCACCAGCACCGGCACCTGCGACCACTCGCGCAGTTCACGCAGCACGTCCTGGCCGTCCTTGTCCGGCAGGCCGAGGTCGAGCACCACCAGGTCCGGGCGGCCCAGCGCGGCCTGGGCCAGGCCCTCCTCGCCGGTACCGGCTTCCAGCACCTTGTAGCCGCCAGCGCTGAGGCTGATGCGAAGGAACTTGCGGATCTGCGGTTCGTCGTCGACGACCAGAATCGTGGCGGCGCTGGCGTTCATCGGGGCGTTGGGCTGGCTGGCGGAAGCGTCCAGCTTGAGCCTTTCAGACAGCAGCATCAAGCGCCTCCATATCCGGCTGCTGCTGCAGTGGCAGGTGCAGCACGAGGGTCGTGCCGCGGCCGTCGATGCCGTCTTCCACGGTAATCCGCCCACCATGGGCGCCGACCATGCCCTGGCAGATCGCCAGGCCCAGCCCGGTGCCCTGCCCGCCACGGTCGCCGCGCGCGGCGGTATAGAACATGTCGAAGATCTTCTCGCGCTCGGCCGGTGGAATGCCCGGCCCCTCGTCGCTGACCAGGAAGCGCAATTCCTCTTCGCCCTGCTCCACCGCCACCCGCAGGCGGCCTTGCGGCGGTGAGAAGCGCGCGGCGTTTTCCAGCACGTTGACCAGCGCCTGTTCGATCAGCGCGGCATGCACATAGAGCAACGGCAATTCCGGCGGTACACGGGTTTCCACGCGATACGGGGCAACCACGGCACGCAGGCGGTTGAGCGCGCTGCCGACGATGTCGCCGGGCGACACCCAGTCGCGCGACAGCTTCAGGCCGCCGTGGCCCAGGCGAGTCATGTCCAGCAGGTTCTGGATGTAGCGGTCCAGGCGCTCAGCCTCGTCGCGGGTGCTTTCCAGCAGCTCACGGCGATCCGGCGGCGGGATCGCGTCGCCCAATGCCAGCAGGCTGTCGATGGCGCCACGCATGGAGGTCAGCGGAGTACGCAGGTCATGGCTGACCGAGGCCAGCAGCGCGCTGCGCAGTTGTTCGGTTTCGCCGTGCAGGCGCGCGGCTTCGAGGTCTTCGGCCAGACGCGCACGGGCCAATGCCTGCGCCAGCGGTTGACCAAGAGCCGCCAGCAAGCGACGGCGCGACCCGGACAACGGTTGCGAATCGCGCGGGCTGACGCCCAGCAGCGCCAGCGGACCATCCTCGCCGGACAGCGGCCACCACCACCAGCGCCCGCCCGGCAGCGTGCCGGTGCCCAGGCCGGCGGGCTGGCCATGCTGCCAGGCCCAGTCGGCGGCGGCGCGCTCCTGGTCTTCCAGCGCACGGTTGAGACCACCCTCCAGTTTCCACTCGCCATTGATCCGGCCAAGCAGGCAGATGTCCAGCTCCGCCCAGCCGCCCAGTTGCTGCACGGCGGCGGCCATCACCGCCTGGCGGTCGGTGGCAGCGGTGAGCTTGCGCGACAGGTCGAGCAGCTGGCTGGTCTCTTCCTGCGTCTCGCGCAGGGCCTGCAATTGCCGGCGCTGGCGGGCGGCAAGGTTGCCGGTGAGGCCGGCCATGAGCAGGAAGAACAGCAGCGTCAGCACGTCTTCTTCGCGCTGGATGGAGAAGGAGAAATGCGGCGGGATGAACAGGAAGTCGTAAGCCAGGAACGACAGCACCGCGCAGGCCAGCGCCGGGCCGAGGCTGCTGCGCACCGCCACCAGCAGCACGGCGGCGAGGAACACCAGGGAGATGTTCGGCAGCTCCAGCACGCTGGCCACGCCCCAGGCCAGGGCACTGGCGCCAGCGGCAGCCAGCGCGGCGAGCAGGTAGTTGCCCCAGGGCCAGGGGGTTTGCGGACGGGCCTTGGGCGGCGCGAGGTCGGCCTCGCTGTCGAGCACGCTGATCTCCAGCCCGTCGCCCAGGCGCAGCAGGCGTGCCGCCAGGCCACCGCCGAACAGCTGGCGATACCAGCGTTGTCGTGAACGGCCGACCAGCAACAGCGTGGCGCGACGCTCCTTGGCGTGTTCGACCAGGGTGCGCGCGACTTCGCCACCGCGCAGCTCCACCACGTCGCCGCCCAGGCGCTCGGCCAGTTGCTGGGCGCTCTGCAATTGCATGCGCGACTCTTCGCTGCGCGCCTCGCCGGTATCCACATGCACCAGCGACCAGGGCAGGTGGCGGCGCTCGGCGACTCGGCTGGCGTGGCGCACCAGACGTTCGGCGTTGTGTTCGCCATCCACGCCGACCAGCAGGCGCCCGCGCACGGCCGGCGCCTCGCCGCCCTGCTGGCGGTAGCGATGGGCAAGGTCGGCATCGACCCGCGCGGCGGCCGTCTGCATGGCCAGCTCGCGCAGCGCGGTGAGGTTGGTCTGGCTGAAGAAGGCGTCGATGGCGGCGCGGGCCTGTTCGGGCACGTAGACCTTGCCCTCGCGCAGGCGCTCCAGCAGTTCGCGCGGCGGCAGGTCCACCAGCAGCAGTTCGAAGGCCTCCTGCAGCACCCAGTCGGGCAGGGTTTCGCGCACCTGCACGCCGGTGATATCGCGCACCTGGTCGTTGAGGCTTTCCAGGTGCTGGACGTTGACCGTGGTGTAGACGTCGATGCCGGCGGAGAGCAGTTCCTGGATGTCCTGCCAGCGCTTGGCGTGGCGGCTGCCGGGGGCGTTGCTGTGGGCCAGCTCGTCCACCAGCGCCAGCGTCGGCGGGTCGGCGAGCAGGCCGTCGAGGTCCATTTCTTCGAGGGTGATGCCACGGTAGACGGAGCGCTTGAGCGCCTGCTGCGGCAAGCCGGCGAGCAGTGCTTCGGTTTCGGCGCGGCCGTGGGTTTCGACGATGCCGACGCGCAGCTTGACGCCCTGGCGCAGCTGGCTCTGGGCAGCCAGGAGCATGGCGTAGGTCTTGCCGACGCCCGGCGCGGCGCCGAGGAAAACCTTGAGGCGGCCACGGCCCATGGCGGGCAGGTCGGCCAGCAGGGCGTCGGCGCGGTTGGGGTCGGTCATGTGGCTATCCTCGGGGCGCTCATGGCGCCCACTGCTGAGAGGATGGGAGCTGGAAAGCCCCTCACCCCAGCCCCCTCCCAGCGGGAGAGGGAGCCGTCCTCTGCCGCTGGACGGTACTGCGTTCCTCTACATGCCGTGGCAGAGCTCGGCACTTGGCGCTGGAGTCTAGCGAGGCAGGCTGGCCAGGGCCATGTTCAGCGCCAGCACGTTGACCACGGCGGGGCCGATCAGCGGGCGCTCGGTGTTCGCCTCCACCAGCTTCTCCAGGCTCGCCGCCGGTACGCCGCGCTCCAGGGCGATGCGCGGCACCTGGTACAGCGCGGCGGCGGGCGGCAGTTGCGGGTCGAGACCGCTGCCGGAGGTGGTGACCAGCGCCAGCGGCACCGGCTGCGCGCCGATCTGCTGGGCGGCGGCATCCTTGGCGATACGTTCGGCCAGCGCCGGGTTGCCGGGCGCGAGGTTGCTGGCACTGCTGGAGACGCTGGCGAAGTCGCCGGCCGAGGGGCGCGGATGGAACCACTGGGCGCCGTCGAATTTCTGCGCGATCAGCGCCGAGCCGCGCACGTTGCCGTTCTCGTCGCGCACCAGGCTGCCATTGGCCTGGTCGTGGAAGGCCACCTGGGCGATGCCGGTGACGGCCAGCGGGTAGGCAACACCGGTGATCGCGCTGAGCAGGACCAGCGAAGCGATGGCGGGGCGGAGTTGGTTGAGCATGTTGGTGTTCCTCTGTTGGGTTCGGAGCGGGGCTGGTTACCCTCTCCTCCGCCCTCTGACTAGGCGTCCCCCCCTGAAGGGAGAGGGCGTTGTTCGGTGCATCCGGCCAGTTCAGCGCCGGGCGTGGCCTGTAGGAGCGAGCTTGCTCGCGAACAGTCATCCGGCTGCTCCGGCGCTCGGGCGGTTCGCGAGCAAGCTCGCTCCTACGAAGAGCCGTCAGGCGAGGCCGATGGCGACGAGCAGCATGTCGATCACCTTGATCCCCACGAACGGCGCGACCAGCCCGCCCACGCCATAAATCAGCAGGTTGCGTCGCAACAGCTGCGAGGCATCGCTGGCCTGCACGCGCACGCCGCGCAGGGCCAGGGGGATCAGCGCGACGATGATCAGCGCGTTGAACACGATGGCCGAAAGGATGGCGCTCTGCGGGCTGGCCAGCTTCATCACGTTAAGCACGCCCAGTTGCGGGTAGATGCCGGCGAACAGCGCGGGAAGGATGGCGAAGTACTTGGCCACGTCGTTGGCCACCGAGAAGGTGGTCAGCGCGCCACGGGTCACCAGCAGCTCTTTGCCCACCTGCACCACGTCCAGCAGCTTGGTCGGGTCGCTGTCCAGGTCCACCAGGTTGGCGGCCTCGCGGGCGGCCTGGGTGCCGTCGTTCATGGCCATGCCGACGTCCGCCTGGGCAAGGGCCGGGGCATCGTTGGCGCCGTCGCCGCACATGGCGACCATGCGCCCCTCGCCCTGCTCCTGGCGTATGCGCGCCAGCTTCTTCTCCGGGGTGGCTTCGGCGATCACGTCGTCCACCCCCGCTTCGGCGGCGATGGCGGCGGCGGTCAGCGGGTTGTCGCCGGTCACCATCACGGTGCGGATGCCCATGCGGCGCAGTTCGGCGAAGCGCTCGCGGATGCCCGGCTTGACCACGTCCTTGAGGTGGATGACGCCCAACAGCTTGCCGTCGGCCACCACCAGCAGCGGCGTACCGCCGCTCTGGGCGATGCGCTCGATGTCCTTGGCCAGGCTTTCCGGCATCTGCGCGCGGTCCAGGCCAACGAAGGCCAGCGCGGCGTCCACCGCGCCCTTGCGGTAGACGTGGCCGTCCATGTCGATGCCCGACAGGCGCGTCTCGGCGCTGAAGGCAATCGGCGTCACACGGTTGCGCTCGGGCTCCGGCAGGATGATCTGCGCCCGCAGGAACTCCACGATGGATTTGCCTTCCGGCGTATCGTCCGCCAGCGAGGCAAGGAACGCACCTTCGGCCAGTTCCAGCGGCTGCACGCCGGGAGCGGTATGCAGTGCACTGCAGCGGCGGTTGCCGAAGGTGATGGTGCCGGTCTTGTCGAGCATCAGCACGTGCACGTCCCCCGCCGCTTCCACGGCGCGGCCGGACTTGGCGATGACGTTCAGGCGCACCAGGCGGTCCATCCCGGCGATGCCGATGGCCGAGAGCAGGCCGCCGATGGTGGTGGGGATCAGGGTCACCAGCAGCGCCACCAGGAACACCAGCGGCAGGTTGCCGCCGGCGAACAGGGCGAAGGGCTTGAGGGTCACGACCACCAGCAGGAAGATCAGCGTCAGGCCGATCAGCAGGATGTCCAGCGCCACCTCGTTGGGGGTCTTCTGCCGCTTGGCGCCTTCCACCAGCGCAATCATGCGGTCGAGGGTGGACTCGCCGGGGTTGGCGGTGATCTTCACCAGCAGCCAGTCGGACACCAGCCGGGTGTTGCCGGTCACGGCCGAGCGGTCGCCGCCGGACTCGCGGATCACCGGCGCGGATTCGCCGGTGATGGCGGCCTCGTTGACCGCCGCCACGCCCTCGATCACCTCGCCGTCGCCGGGGATCAGCTCGCCGGCTTCGACGCGCACCACGTCGCCCTTGCGCAGGCTGCTGGCGGCGACTTTCTCGAACTTGCCGTTCACCGCCATGCGCATGGCCTGCAGGCCCTGGGTGCCGGCCTTGAGGCTGTCGGCGCGGGCCTTGCCGCGGCCTTCGGCGAGGGCTTCGGCGAAGTTGGCGAAGAGCACGGTGAACCACAGCCACACGGCGATCTGCACGGCGACGAAGGTCGGCACGGCTTCACCGCCGACCACGCAGAGTACGGTGGTCAGCACGGCGGTCAGGGCCACCACCAGCATCACCGGCGAGCGTTGCAGCTGGCGTGGGTCGAGCTTGACGAAGGCCTGCAGCAGCGCCGGCTTCCACAGGGCGGACAGCGCGGTGGTCGGGCGTTTCTCGATGGCCTTGTTCAGGGCCAGTTCCTGGGTTTTAGCGTTCATTGCAGGTTCCTCAGAAACCGAGCGTCAGGTGATCGGCCACCGGGCCCAGCACCAGCGTCGGCAGGAAGTTCAGGCCGCCGACCAGCAGGATGGTCGCGGTCAGCAGGCTGACGAACAGCAGGCCGTGGGTCGGGAAGCTGTTGGGGCCGACGGGCGTGGCCTTCTTCGCCGCCAGGCTGCCGGCGATCGCCAGTACCGGGAGGATGTAGCCGAAGCGGCCGATCAGCATGGCCAGGGCGATCATCAGGTTGTGGAACGGCGTGTTGGCGCCGAAGCCACCGAAGGCCGAGCCGTTGTTCGCGGTGCCCGAGGTGTAGGCGTAGAGCAGCTGGCTGAAGCCGTGGGCGCCGGGGTTGCTGACCGCCGAGGCCGGGCCGGGCAGGCTGGCGGCAATGGCGCCGAGCACCAGTACGCCGACCGGCATCACCAGCAGGGTCGCGACCAGCAGGCGGACTTCGCGGGCTTCGAGTTTCTTGCCGAGGTATTCCGGGGTGCGTCCGACCATCAGCCCGGCGAGGAACACGGCGATCAGGACAAACAGCAGCATGCCGTAGAGCCCCGCGCCGACGCCGCCGAAGATCACTTCGCCGACCATCATGTTGAGCATCGCGACCATGCCCGACAGCGGGTTGAGGCTGTCATGCATGGCGTTCACCGAGCCGTTGGAAGCCGCCGTGGTGGTCACCGCCCAGAGCACGCTGGCGGTGGTGCCGAAGCGGCTTTCCTTGCCTTCCAGCGGCGCGACCTGCTCCACCGGCAGCGCACTGAGCGCCGGGTTCGGCTGGTACTCGGCCCACAGCGATACGCCCAGGCCGAGGGCGAACAGAACCAGCATGCAGCCGAGGATGGCGCGGCTCTGGCGCAGGTCCTTCACGTAGTGGCCGAAGGTGAACACCAGCGCGGCCGGGATCAGGATGATCGACACGACCTCGAACAGGTTGCTCCAGATGGTCGGGTTCTCGAACGGGTGCGCCGAGTTCACGCCGAAGAAGCCGCCGCCGTTGGTGCCCAGTTGCTTGATGGCGATCTGGCTGGCCGCCGGGCCCAGCGGGATGGACTGGTCGGCGCCCTGCACGGTCAGCGCGTGGGCATAGTCGAGGAAGGTCTGCGGCACGCCCTGCCAGACCAGCAGCAGCGCCAGCAGCAGGCACAGCGGGATCAGTCCGTAGAGAGTGGCGCGGGTCAGGTCGACCCAGAAGTTGCCCAGGTTGTTCGTCGACTTGCGCGAGATGCCACGGGCCAAGGCCACCAGCACGGCCAGGCCGACGGCGGCGCTGACGAAGTTCTGCACGGTCAGGCCGAGCATCTGGCTCAGGTAGCTGAGCGAAGCTTCGCCGCTGTAGGCCTGCCAGTTGGTGTTGGTGACGAAACTCACCGCGGTGTTGAACGCCAGCGTCCACTCCAGGCCCGGCAGGTGCTGCGGGTTGAGCGGCAGGCCGCCCTGCAGCATGAGGATGGCGAACAGCAGCACCAGCCCCACCAGGTTGAACGCCAGCAGGGCCAGGGTGTAGCGCTTCCAGTCCTGCTCGTCTTCGGAGTGGATGCCGCACGCGCGATAAATGGCCCGTTCCACCGGCAGCAACAGGGGGCTGAGGAAGGTGCGCTGCCCCTCCATCACCTTGTAGTAGAAGCGCCCGAGGAAAGGCGCCGGCACCAGCACCAGCGCCAGGAAGGCAACGATCAGCAATACGTCATGGCTGTTCATGGCCACTCCTAGGAACGGTCGGCGCGCAGCAGCGCCACCAGCAGGTAGATGAACAGTCCCGTGGCCAGGACCAGTGACACACCGTCGAGCACGCTCATGATTGCTTTCTCCTCACGCGGGCGACTCCATCGCTTGGGCGGCCGTTGCCGCCTGACGGAAATTTTCCGCAAGCTGCGCGTAAAGGAGCGATTCCCGGCCCCGGCCGGCGGCATAAAGAAAGCGTAAAAAACCGCTCTGGCGCGGTGATCGGAAGACTTTGTATCGATCCCGATACAGAGCGGACACGCTGGCGACACCCACGCACCGCAGCCTCGCCGACCATGGCCCGCGCACGCGATGACGGGTTAGCATGCGAACGTCGCATGCCCCTGGCGGCCCCTGGCCATCCTGCCCCACGTTTTCCCGCGACAGGTTTCTTCATGTACCCGACCACTACCGACGACCCACGCCGCTGGACTACCCGTGCCCTGCTGGTGGATGACGACGAGCCAATCCGCGAGCTGCTCTGCGGCTACCTCGCGCGCTTCAACATCGAGACCCACGGCGTCGCCGACGGCGTCGAAATGCGTCGCGCGCTGGAGAACGAAAGCTTCGACGTGGTGGTGCTGGACCTGATGCTGCCCGGCGAAGACGGCCTGTCCCTGTGCCGCTACCTGCGTGCCGAGTCGGACATCCCGATCCTCATGCTGACCGCACGCTGCGAGCCGGCGGACCGCATCATCGGCCTGGAACTGGGCGCCGACGACTACATGGCCAAGCCCTTCGAGCCACGCGAACTGGTAGCGCGTATCCAGACCATCCTGCGCCGCGTGCGCGACACCAGCCTCACCAGCGAGGAAGGCGCCCGCGGCGAACCGCGCGCCCAGGTGCGCTTCGACCAGTGGCGCCTGGATAGCGTGCTGCGCCAGCTGCATGCACCGGATGGCCTGGTGGTGCCGCTGTCCAACGCCGAATTCCGCCTGCTCTGGGTGTTCCTCGAACGCCCACGGCGGGTGCTCAACCGCGAACTGCTGCTGGACGCCGCCCGTGGCCGTGCCATCGAAGCCTTCGACCGCAGCATCGACCTGCTGGTCTCGCGCCTGCGGCAGAAGCTCGGCGACGATCCGCGCTCGCCCCGGCTGATCAAGACCGTGCGCGGCGAAGGGTACTTGTTCGATGTCCGCGATATCGCCTGAGTCCGCGCCCGAGCGCGCGAAGGAAAAGCCCCTGGAGCGCGCCGACAGCCTGTTCGCCCGGTTGTTCGGGGTATTCCTGCTGGCCATCGTGGTCGCGCACCTGCTGGCCTTCGCCTGGTTCCATCACTACGGCCCACGTCACGAGCCGCCGCCCCCGCCGCCTTCGGAACAGGGATTCGAGCGCGGCCCGCCGCCGGAAGGTTTCCCGGCAGGCCGCGAGGGCATGCGTCCGCCGCCCCCACCGCCCGGCCCGCGCCTGCCGTTCTGGAGCGTTCCGTTCGCGTTCCAGCTGCTGACGCTGATCCTCGCCGCCTATGTCGGCGCACGCCTGCTGGCCCGCCCGGTACAACACATGGGCGATGCCGCACTACGCCTCTCCGAGGACCTGGACAGCCCGCCGCTGCCGGAAACCGGCCCGCGCGAAGCACGTCAGGCCGCCCACGCCTTCAATCGCATGCGCGAACGTATCCGCGAACAGGTGCAGCAGCGCAGCCGCATGCTGGTAGCGGTGTCCCATGACCTGCGCACCCCGCTGTCGCGGCTGCGCCTGCGCGTCGAGGAAATCGACAACCCGCAGCTGCGCACCCGCATCGGCCAGGACCTCGCCGAGATGATCGGCATGCTCGATTCCACCCTGCACTACCTGCAGCAGGAGCGCGCCACCGAGCCGCTGCAGTGGTTCGACGTGAAGGCGCTGGCCGACTCCCTCGCCGAGGACGCCTGCGAACGTGGCGCCGACGTCGGCGTGGAAGGCTTCTGCGCGCCGCTCAAGGTCCAGCCGATGGCGCTGCGCTCGTGCCTGAACAACCTGCTGGACAACGCCCTGCGCTACGCCGGTGACGTCAGCATCGAGCTGCGCGACGGCACTCGCGAACTGGAAATCCGCGTACGCGACCATGGTCCCGGCATTCCCGCCGAGCTGCGCGAGCAGGTGTTCGAACCCTTCTTCCGCCTGGAAGGTTCGCGCAACCGCAACTCCGGCGGCGTCGGCCTGGGCCTTGCCATCGCCCGCGATGCCGCGCGGCGCCAGGGCGGCGACCTGTACTTCGAGGAAACCCCCGGCGGCGGCGCCACTGCCGTGCTGCGCCTGCCCAGAAGTACAACGGCCTGACGCCGTTGTAGCCGCCAGCAAACAAAGCGCACAAACCCGCGACACAGGCGGGGCCGAGGCTGTCATCAGCGGAGAACCCTCCGCGTTGGCAACCACGGAGACTCTCCCATGATCAGCGGCGTGAGCAGCAGCTATGCGAGCTACTACACCAGCTCGCTCGCCCGGACCCAGACCGCCAGCACCACCGCCACGCAGAGCGGTAGCACTGGCGCATCCCAGGGCGCGGCGAAATTCCAGGAAGACCTGTTCAAATCCATCGACAGCGATGGCGACGGCAGCATCAGCAAGGACGAACTGACCAGCGCGCTGTCGTCCGGCGACGACTCGGACAGCAGCGACATCGACATCGACGCCCTGCTCAGCGAGCTGGACAGCGATGCCAGCGGCGGCATCTCCCAGGACGAACTGGCAGCAGCCATGCCCCCTCCTCCCCCTCCACCCGGCGACATGGGCGGCATGGGCATGGGCGATTCCGCCGAAGACCTGATCAGCGCCCTGGACAGCGACGGTGACGGCAGCATCAGCAGCGACGAACTCTCCGCCCTGAGCAGCAGCGACGACGACAGCGAGCGCCTGAGCGAACTGTTCAGCCAGCTCGACGCCGACGGCAGCGGTTCCATCAGCAGCGACGAGCTTTCCAGCGCGCTGCAGGCCCAACGCCCCGACGGCCCGCCGCCGCCCCCGCCGGCTTCGGCCTCCAGCGGCTCGTCCGACGATTCCGCCGGCAGCTCGTCGGACAGCTCGACGACCACGGCCTCCAGCACCTCATCGACCAGCGCCAACACCGGCGCCGCCTACCAGAAGCTGGTGGCCAACCTGCTCAAGCAGTACCAGAGCAGCGAAGTCACCGCCCTCCAGGCCACCAGTGGCAGCCTGGTGAACATCGCCGCCTGATCCACGTCGATGCCCACCGCCGGAGCGCCCCCCGCTCCGGCGGCCTCCTCTTCTTCCCGCATTGCCAGCCATCGTGGAACTGTCCTAATCTTGGCCTCTTCAAATTCATCCGATGATTGGATGTTTCAATGCCAAGCCCCATTCAGAAGCGCTCGCTGGTGGACATCGCCCTCGAGCAGATCCACCTGCGTATCAACGACGGCACCTGGCCGCTGGGCCAGCGCCTGCCTCCGGAGCCGGAACTGGCCGAGTCCCTCGGTATCAGCCGCAATACCGTGCGCGAAGCGGTACGCGTGCTGACCTTCTCCGGCGTGCTGGAAGTGCGCCAGGGCGACGGCACCTACGTGCGCGCCCGCGCCAACCCGCTGGACACCATGCTGGTACTGGCCCGCAGCTCGGTGGAACAGGCCCTCGAAGCGCGCGGCGTCATCGAAGTGGAAGCCAGCCGGCTGGCCGCCGAGCGCCGCACCGAAGCCGACCTTGCGGCCCTGCGTGAAGCGCTGGAGCTCTCCGCCGTTCATCACGGTGGCGCGCTGGATGAGTACATCGCCCACGACCTGGCCTTTCACCAGCGCGTGGTGGACAGTGCCCACAACCCGGTGCTCAGCGAGCTGTACCGCTACTTCTCCCAGGTGATCCGTGCCGGCCTGGAGCGCACCATCGGCGACCCGACCCGGCCGCAACCGGGCTTCGAACTGCACCGCGAACTGGTGGATGCCATCGCCCGTGGCGACGCCGACGCCGCCGCAAAAGCGAACCGCGCGCTGCTGATCTGACTCTGAATGCTTTCTTCTGCCTTGCTGCCCTGGAATGCCCACCATGTCCTTGCCCAATGACCCGAAAGACGCCGAACACAAGGTGTCCTGCCCACCCGAAGAGCTGCTGATCGACGCCGAGGACGACGGCACGCAAGCCGATCCGCGTCCGCCACGCACATGGCTGTTGCTGCTGGGCCTGGTGCTGGTGGCGATCAACCTGCGCCCGGCGCTGTCCAGCCTGTCGCCGCTGCTCAACACGGTGCGTGACGACACCGGCCTTTCCGCCGCCGCCGCCGGCCTGCTGACCACCCTGCCGGTGCTCTGCCTGGGCCTGTTCGCGCCGCTGGCACCGATGCTCGCGCGGCGCCTGGGCGCCGAACGCACCGTGCTGCTGATCCTCTTCACCCTGGCCGGCGGCATTGTCCTGCGCAGCCTGTTCCCGGTCGCCGGGCTGTTCCTCGGCAGCCTGGTGGCCGGCGCCAGCATCGGCATCATCGGCGTGCTGCTGCCGGGCATCGTCAAGCGCGACTTCCCGCACATCGCCGGGACCATGACCGGCGTCTATACCATGGCCCTGTGCCTGGGCGCCGCCACCGCCGCCGGCTCGACCGTGCCGCTGGCGACGCTGATGGACAACAGCTGGCAACTGGCCCTGGCGTTCTGGGCGATCCCCGCCGTGGTCGCCGCGGCGATCTGGCTGCCGCAAACCCGCCAGAACCACCACGCCCATCGCGCGGTGTACAAGGTGAAGGGCCTGTGGCGCGACCCACTGGCCTGGCAGGTGACGCTGTACATGGGCCTGCAATCGTCGCTGGCCTACATCGTCTTCGGCTGGGTGCCGTCGATCCTCATCGACCGCGGCCTGAGCGCCGTGGAAGCCGGGCTGGTGCTCTCCGGCTCGGTGATGGTGCAGTTGTTCAGCGCCCTGGCCGCGCCCTGGCTGGCGACCCGTGGCAAGGACCAGCGCCTCGCCGTGGTGATCGTCATGGGCCTGACCCTGGCCGGCCTGCTCGGCCTGCTGTTCGCCCCGCTCTCGGGCATCTGGGGCTGGGCGGTGGTGCTCGGCCTGGGCCAGGGCGGCACCTTCAGCATCGCCCTGGCGCTGATCGTGCTGCGCTCGCCGGACTCCCACGTCGCCTCCAACCTTTCCGGCATGGCCCAGGGCGTGGGCTACACCCTGGCCGCCTGCGGGCCGTTCCTGGTCGGCGTGGTGCACGACGTCACCGGCGGCTGGGCGGCGACCGGGGTGATCTTCGTGGTAGTGACGGTAGCGGGAATCGTGTTCGGCCTGGGCGCCGGGCGGGACAAGCTGGTGCATGTGCAGAGCGAGCACGTCTGACGCCTGGAGCCGCAGGGCGCATAACCCGTTCGGGATTGCGCCCTGCCGGTAGGAGCGAGCTCGCTCGCGAACCCGCCCAGCACCTGAGCCGCCAGACAACCCGTTCGCGAGCAAGCTCACTCCTGCAATGTGCGACGGCTAACGTGGCGCGGTCACCCTCACCACAGGGCCGTAGGCGCTTTCTGCATGCCTCAAACCACCGGCGGCGGCGGTGGCCGGTGCGAGCCATCGACCCAGGCGCTGATCAGGTTGTAGACCACCGCCAGCAGCACCGGCCCGAGGAACAGGCCGATGAAGCCGAAGCTGAGCAGGCCGCCGAGCACGCCCAGCAGCACCACCACCAGCGGCAGGTTGCCGCCGCGGCTGATCAGGTAGGGCTTGAGGATGTTGTCCACGCCGCTGATCACGAAGAAGCCCCAGATCGCCATGAACACGGCGTACCCATAGCTCTCCTGGTAGAACAGCCAGATCACCGCCGGCCCCCAGATCAGCGGTGGCACCATCAACAGGCTGCAGACGAAGGTCAGCAGGCCCAGCACCAGCGGGCCCGGCACACCGGCGATGAGGAAGCCGATGGTGGCCAGCACCGCTTGTGCGGCAGCAGTGCCGATCACCCCGTTGACCACCCGCTGCACGGTGCCGGCGATAATGTCCATGTACTGCTGCGCAGTGTCGCCGATCAGGCGCTCCAGCATCCCGTGGGCGAAGGCTTGCAGGCGCAGTCCGTCGCGGTAGAAGAAGAAGATCAGCACCAGGCTGAGCACCAGCTCGAAGATGCCCGCACCCAGCTTGGCGCTGCGCGCCAGGGCCCAGTTGCCCACCTCCCCCATGTACGGTTTGAGCGCGGAGAACATCGCCACGCCCTGCTGGTCGGCCTGGTACCACCAGCCGATCAGGCGGTCGCCGACCAGCGGCACCCGTGCCATCCATTCCGGCGGCGGCGGCAATCCGGAGACCTGCAGGTTCTTCACCAACTCGACGCCCTCGCGCACCCGATCCACCAGGCCGAAGCCCAGCCACACCAGCGGCAACGCCACCAGCACGATCCAGCAGAGGGTGAGCAGGCCGGCTGCCGCGGCCTCTCGACCTCTCAGCAACTGGGTCAGCAAACGCATCAGCGGCCAGCTGGCGAAAGCCAGCACGGCGGCCCACACCAGCGCCGACCAGAATGGCAGCAGCACCCAGATACTCGCGCCCAGCAGGCCGAGCAACAGCAGGCGCAGCAACAGGCGATCGTTGTCGAACATTGGAAACCCCGATTGGCTCGAAAGCCCCAGTGTAGGGCGTTTCAGCCTTCAGCGTAGGGGAATCAGCGCAGCCAGGTCAGATGCAATCCGTCGCCATCATCCTTGCCCTGTTCCAGGCGCGCGTCGCGCACGCCTTGTGCCGTGAGTGCGGCGCGCCAGTCGCCAGCGTGCTGGCCGGCCAGTTCGACGCGTACGCCGGTGTCCAGGCGCAAGGTGCGCACCAACAGGTCGAGCCAGGCACCGCCCGGTTCCTGCGGCACGTGGCTGAGGGTCAGCTCGCCGTTGGCCTTGAGCAGGCGCATCAGGGTCGCCGGGCTCGGCAGCAGTTCGCCCAGGGCGGTGCTGTCCAGCTGTTCGGCGTGCAGATAGGCGCGGCGGTTGCCACGGGTGATGGTGTAGACCGCCAGCAGGCTGTTCTCGTGGGGCGCGGCGAGGCGCACCAGCAGGTAGGCCTGCTGGTCATCCGGGCCGAACAGCTTGGAATTGCCGAACACCGAGTTGGCCAGCAGGTTGCTGGAGCCGCAGTCACGGCTCTCGCACCAGAACAGCGGCGTGGCGTCGGCCTTGAGCAGGTCCTTGCGCGCGGCGGCGAAGGCACTCTGGCTGGAATCCTCGTCGGGCAGGCGGTAGGTCACGGCGGTCAGATCGCCAATGGCGCGCACCTCCCCTTCCATGCGCAGGCGTCCGCTGATGCGGCTGATCGAGCCTTGCGGGTAGATACGCTCCTGGCTGGCGGCCTGGTTGAAGTCGACGATCTCCGAACGCGGGAAGCGCGGGAGGATCTCCAGGTCGTGGCTGTCGGGCAGGTCGGCGGCGATGGCGCTGGCACTGGCGCCGAGCAGGCCGGTGAAAATCAGGGAATGAAGGAGCCGTGAAATCCGGGCCTTCTGCGCGTCCGTCGATGGGGTTCTACCGTCCTGGCGCGCGGTGGTCTGGATGTCGAGCATGCACTATCTCCCTGAAGCGATCCGTGCAGCGTCGCGGCCAGCCCCGCTTTAGTCAAGCCGCGGGGCGCTACCGGGTGTTTCCCTCAGGCCTGCAGGAAGGGTCGGAAGAGCGCCGCAACGGCTTCGGCACCCGCCTCGTCGTCCAGGTGCAGATGGTGCTGGCCAGGCAGCTCGTGGACCTCGAAAGGCCGGTCTTTCAGCAGTTCGCGGGTGGCCGGCTCGACCAGCATCAGGCCTTGCTGCGCCAGCACCAGGCTGGTCGGGCACTGCACGGACTGGACGAATTGTCGCGCATGGGCGCGGGTCAGGCGCAGCGGCGACGGCAGGGTCAGGCGCGCATCGGTGCGCCAGGTGTAGCCACCGGGCACCGGCACCAGACCACGGGAAGCCAGCAGCTCGGCCGCCTCGCGGCTCACTGCACCCACCCCCTTCATGCGGGCTTCCACCGCGCGGTCGATGGCTTCGTAGACCGGCTTGCGCTTGTTCGGCAGCGCCAGTTGCGCACGCAGGGCTTCGCCGAGCTTCTGCGGCGACGTTTCCGGCTCCCCGGTGTAGGGCACGAGACCATCGATCAGCGCCAGGCGCTCGACGCGCTCGGGCATCGCGCCGGCCAGCAGCACCGAAACGATCGCGCCCATGGAGTGGCCCAGCAGCGTGAAGCGTTCCCAACCCATCTGGTCGGCGACCATCAGCACATCCAGCGCGTAATCCCACAGCAGGTAGCTGGCCCCCGGCGCGCGGTGGCCGGAATGGCCATGGCCGGCGAAGTCCAGGGCGAGGATGCGCACGCCTTCGAGCTTCGGCGCCAGGCGGGCAAAGCTCATGGCGTTGTCCAGCCAGCCATGCAGGGCGATCACCGGGCGACCGTCTTCCGGGCCGAAGAGGTGGGCGGCCAGTTCGATGTGCGGCAGGTTCAGGCGGATTTCCTGGACTTTGGCGGTCATGGCGATTCCTTAGGCAGTGGCGCGCTGTTGCCAGCGGGCAAAGACGGTCTTGAGCAGCGCGGCGGTGTCCTGCGGGCGCTCCAGCGGGAACATGTGCCCGCCCGGCAATGACAGGCTTTCCCCCATGGGGATGCGACCGATCATACGGGCGTGGTGCGGCAGCACCACCCGACTGTGGCGGCCGCGCACCATGGTCAGCGGCACCGCGAGTTGCTTCGCGCGGCCGGGACTGGTGTGCGGCACATTGCGGTAGATGGAGATTTCCGTGGCCGGGTCGAACTTCAGCCGCAAGCCGCGTGCGGCGGCTGGCGCCAGCCCGTGGCGTACGTAGGCTTCCAGGCAGTCGCGGTCGAAGCGCTTGAACAGCGGCTTGCCGGCGAAGTATTCCAGCGCCTCGGCAAAATCGTCGAAGTCCTCGCGCCGGCCGAGGGTCCGGCCGGCGGGCGTCAGCCGGTCGATGAAGCCGAAGCGCTTGGCGACACGGATCACCAGTTGATCGGCCAAGGTCAGCAAGGGCGAATCGAGCATCACCACACCGCGGTACAGCTCGGGCTTGCGCAGCGCCGCGTGGTAATGCAGCACGCCGCCGAGGGAATGGCCGACGCCCCACACGGGCTCGTCCAGCGCCTCGAGGTGATGCAGCAGTTCCTCCACCAGGTTTTCCCAGTTGGCGTTCACCGGGAAGCGTGGGTCATGGCCGTGCATGTCCAGCCGATGGACCCGGTAATCCGGCTCCAGGGCATCGAACAACTTGCCGTAGGTACCCGAGGGGAAACCGTTGGCGTGGGCGAAGAAGACCGCTTGCGACATGCTGGGTGAACTCAGGGGAATGACAGCCTGAATTTTCCGACAGCACCGGGGGCGCGGCAATGACCCGCGCTCCCGCGAATGACGGCACTACGGCCAAACTCCATGGCGCTCCGGCGGATTTGCCCTGCTTCACCCTTCTTGCGGCGCGACATCGGCGGATAACCGCGAACGGTTGTCCGCCCTGCATGAACTCCGCCGTAGGGCGCATAACTTGGAACAAGTTATCCGCCAGCGCACCTCAAACCCAATGCGTCGCGTGGTTCACCACGCTGAACAGGATGCCGCCCGCCACCAGCAGGAACACCAGCCCGCAGGCGCCATCGATGACCGGCACTGCCCGCAGCAGGCGCTTCTGCCAGACCGGTCGGGTCAGCATCACGCTGAGCAGGCTGAACCAGAGGAAGCCGGTGCCGAACAGCATCACCGCCACCGACACCTTGCCTGGCGCTGACATGTCGGCCGGAATCAGGCTGGTCAGCAGGGCGAGGAAAAACACCAGCGCCTTGGGGTTGAACAGGTTGGTCGCCAATCCGCGCAACCAGGGGCCGAGCCTGGATTCAGCCAGCTCGCCGTCGATCCGCCCTGCTCCGCCCGGCTTGCGCAGGGCGCGCAGTGCACCGATGCCCAGCCAGCCGAGGTAGACCGCGCCCACCAGCTGCAACGCACTGAACAGCAGCGGCGAGCGGCTGAGCAGCAGCGACACGCCGGTCAGCACCAGCGTGCCGTGGACCAGGATGCCGCAGGCCAGCCCCAGGGCGCTGAGCACGCCGGCGCGGCGCCCCTGGTGCAGCGAGGTGCGCACCACCAACGCGACGTCCGGGCCGGGGCTGACCAGGGCGACGGCGAACACGGCGGTGAGCATGAGCAAGACGTGAACCTCCTGCATGGCGGGATTCTCCAGTGGGAAAGGAAACGGGATCGGTGGGTGGATCAGCGCTGGCGTAGTCGCGCGGGCGGTAGTCCGTAGGTCCGGCGGAACAGACGGCTGAAGTGAGCCTGGTCGTAGAAGCCCAGGCTCAGGGCAATTTCCGACAGCGGCTGGCCCTTGATCACCCGTGGCAGCGCGCGCTCCAGCCGCAGCTGGGTGAGCCACTGGTGCGGCGGCAACCCGCACTGATGGTTGAAACGGCGCAGTACCTGCCAGGGGCTGAGGTCGCAGAATTCGGCGATCTCCTCCAGGGTCGGTGGGGTTTCCAGGCGCGATTCCAGCCATTCACGGATACGCGCCCAGGTCGGCGCGTCGAAGCCCTGCCCCGGCTCGCGGATGCGCAGGCTGGAGGCACGCTCCAGCAACGCGGCCAGCGCCTGCCACAGCTGGCCTTCCTGTGCCAGCCGCTCCCCGCCCAGCAGCAGGGCATGGGCTTGTTGCAGCTCAGCCTGCAGGCGCGGGTCGCGCAGTTGCGCGGCGGTCAGCCGCGGTGCGCCCTGGCGGCCATCGCTGAAGGCGCGGCAGGCGTCGTCCAGCCAGTCAGGGTCGATGGACAGCACGCGGATGCGATAGCCGTCCTCACCGTCGCTGGAGCCGTCATGGATACTCTCGGGACTCATCAGCAGGATGTCGCCATTCCCGGCCAGCGAGCGCTCACCGCGATGGGTGTAGCGCTGGCGACCGTCGAGCATCAACCCGACGTGGTAGTCGAGGTGAAAATGCCGCGGAAAGGCGAAACGGCGGTACTCGGCGTCGATGAAACGGACGCCGGGCAGGCCGCTGCTGTGGTGTTCGATGCGTTCCATGGGCCTACTTTACCGGCGCGGGAACAGCAGGTCTTGGACAAAATTGCGAACCGCTTTTCTGTAGGAGCGAGCTTGCTCGCGAACCACCTGATGCCACGGCTCTCGGCGGGTTCGCGAGCAAGCTCGCTCCTACGCCCAATTGGGGCGTTTGCATCGCGCCAAGGCGTTGGGCAAAGACATCGCGGACAAAGTCCGCTCCTACACCAAACCCTGCATCGGCGCAGACTGCCAGAGAGCGTAGGAGCGGACTCCGTCCGCGATCGGCCGAGCCCCGCGCCAAGTCCTAGCACGCCCCATACCACCGGTATATCCCCGGCCTCCTCAGCGCTCGAGCGGCACCACCGCCATGGTCAGCCGCGAGATGCAGCTCGGCTTGCCATCATCCCCGTGCAGGCGGATTTCCCAGACATGGGTCGAGCGGCCGATGTGCACCGCCTTCGCCACTGCCGTCACCCGCCCGCTGCGCAGGCCGCGCAGGTGGTTGGCGTTCACTTCCAGGCCGACGCAGTAGTACCTGGACGTATCCAGGCACAGGTAGCTGGCGGTGGAACCAACGGTCTCCGCCAGCACCACCGAGGCGCCGCCGTGCAGCAGGCCGTAGGGCTGGTGGGTACGCGAATCCACCACCATGCTGGCGGTCAGCGAGTCGTCGTCGAACGCCTCGAAGCGGATGTCGAGCACTTCACCGATGGTGTTCTTCAGGTTCGCGTTGAGCTTTTCCAGGTCGGGCGTAGTGCGCCAGGTCATTCGGGAGTCCTTGTCGTCATTCATGCCATTGCACCGCCTCGCGGCGCTCCGCCCATTCATTGAAGCGCTGACCGTAGGTGCCTTCCACCACGTTGCGCTTGATCTTCAGGGTCGGCGTGAGGAAGCCGTTGTCCACGGTCCAGACGTCCTTGACCAGCACCAGCCCGGCCAGGCGTTCGTGCTTGTCCAGCGCCTCGTTCACCTCCGTCAGCAGCGCCTGCAGGCTCTGTTCGAGCTCGATGCGCGAGCCGTTGGCGGCTTCCTGGCGGCCGACTTCGGAGAGCACGCAAAGGCCCAGCGGAGCGATCAGGCCGTCGCCGACCACGCAGATCTGCTCGATCCGCGAATGCACGGCGAGGCGGTTCTCGATAGGCGCCGGGGCCACATATTTGCCCTTGGCGGTCTTGAAGATTTCCTTGATCCGCCCGGTCAGGCGCAGGTGGCCCTCGGCGTCCTGCTCGCCCTTGTCGCCGGTGCGCAGGAAGCCGTCCTCGGTGATGGTTTCGGCAGTGCGCTCCGGGTCCTTGAAGTAGCCGACCATGGTTGCGCCGCTGCGTACCTGCACCTCGCCCTCGTCGCTGATGCGCACTTCCACGCCGGGACTGTTGCGGCCGATCCAGCCGGTCTTCTGCTCGCCCGGTCGGCAGACGTGGGAGTAGCCGCAGTTCTCGGTCATGCCGTAGACCTCGAGCACGTTCAGGCCCAGGCGCTGGTACCAGTTCAGCAGCGCCTCGGGCACCGGCGCGGCGCCGCACAGGGCGTAGCGCACGGCATCCAGGCCGAGGCCGGCGAGTACCTTGCGACCAACCAGGCGGCCGACGATGGGCAGGCGCAGCAGGCGGTCGAGCTTTTTCGCCGGCATCTGCGCGTAGACGCCCATCTGGAACTTGGTCCAGATGCGCGGCACGCCGAAGAACACCGTGGGCCGCGCCCGGCGCATGTCGGCAACGAAGGTGTCCAGGCTCTCGGCGAAGAAGATCGTCTGCCCGGCGTAAATCGACGCCATCTGCACGAACATGCGCTCGGCCACGTGGCACAGCGGCAGGTACGACAGCAGGCGGTCTTCCTCGCCGACGCCGAACAGGTCGATGGCATGGCTGGCGGCGAAGGCGAAGTTGCCGAAGGTGTGCATCACACCCTTGGGCGTACCGGTGGTGCCGGAGGTGTAGATCAGGGTCGCCAGGGTCGCGGCGTCCGGGCGCGGATCGTCGCTGATCGGCGCCTGCTGCTGCAGGTCGCTCCACTGCTGGTCGAATCGCCCTTCCGGATGTAGCGGCAAAGCCACCGTGGGCACACCCTCGGGAATGCCGCTCTCCATCGCCGGCCAGTCGTCCAGCTTGCCGATGAAGGCCACCCGCGCTTCGGAGTGGATCATCACCTGGCGCACGGAGTCGGCGGTGAGGTTGGGATACAGCGGCACCGAGACGTGGCCGGCCATCCAGATGGCGATGTCGGCGACTATCCAGTGCGCACAGTTCTTCGAAATGATCGCCACCCGACTGCCTTCGGGGAGGTCCAGGCTGCGCAGCCAGGCAGCAGCACGGCGGGCCTGCTCGCCCACTTCGCCCCAGGTCAGGGTCTGCACTTCGCCGCCGGTCAGCGGCTGCACCAGGTAGCGCTTGTTCGGGTGGCTCTTCTCGCGCTGATAGAACAGGTCGAGTGGTAATCGGACTGCTTTAACCACGTGCCCCTCCTTTGTTTTTTTTGTCAGAGGTGTAGCTCAGGGATATAGCGATGGATCAACCAAGCACTTGCTTGGTTGAATATTCCATGCAGCGCAGCGGCAGACAAGGCTGGTCGTGTGAACTTTTGTAGGATTTAGCCGAAGGATGGGCTCGGAACGCTCTGCGACGGGCCCTGCGTGGAAACATCCGGGCACGATTTGCCGGCGCTGGAACGGAAAAAGGCCCCTTTCGGGGCCTTTTCGCGGGGACTCCTCCGGCTCAGGAGTGCCGCGGATGGTGCAGCGACACCAGTTCCATCAGCCCCGCCACCGGCACCTCGCCTTCCAGTTCCGCCAAGGTGGCAGTGCTGAAGGGCACGGCGTCGCTGCGGCTGCCATGCACCAGCAGGCCGGCCAGCGCGCCCACCAGCGGCTGGTGGGTGACCAGCAGCAGGTTCTGCTCGTTGCGACCGTCGAGGAAGCGCAGCACGTCCTTCGGATCGTCGTCCGGCGTCAGCCAGGGCGCGGTGCCGACCGAACCCTCGAACCCCAGCGCCTCGCGGACCAGTTCTGCAGTCTCCTGGGCACGCACGTACGGGCTGGCGAGGATGCCATCCAGCGGCTGGCCGGCGAGCTGGGCGGCGCTTTTCAGCACTTCCTTGACGCCGTGTGCCGTCAGCCGGCGTTCGGCATCACGGCGGGCCTGGGGCTCGGCCTCGCCATGGCGCAGCAGCCAGAGCTTCAAAGCTTCGGCTCCTCGTCACGCACCGGGTGCGGCGCTGGCGGCACGTCGTGCGGGGCCTCGCCTCCCGGGGCATGGGCGGTCGGCCAGTCGGCGAACGGCCAGGGCTTCTCTTCGGTCTGGAAGGTGCCGAAGCGGCCGATCTGCGCGAAGTACTGGCTCAGGCTGTCGCCAAAGCCCATCAGGCTGCCGCTGGGCGCGCCGTAGATGATGCGGTAGATCAGCTGGATGATCACCACGGCGCCGAGGATCATCTCGGCGACGAACCAGACCAGCGCGAAGACCAGCATCCAGACGACGCGCAGGACCAGGGACTCCTTCTCTAGACGTTCAGCGGACATGGCGAAACCTCCTCAGAAACCGGTGGTGGGAATGAAGTCGACGTCGGTCTTGGGCTCGCCGCTCATCAGCGCCCCGATGACCTGCTCCAGGGTGCGGCCGCCGAACAGGATGGCGTTGAGGCCGGCCACCAGCGGCATGTAGACCTGCAGTTCGTCGGCCTTGGCCTTGAGCACCTTGAGGGTATTCACGCCCTCGGCGGTCTCGCCCATGCGCGCCACGGCGTCTTCCAGGGTAAGGCCCTCGCCCAGGGCGAAGCCCACCTGATAGTTGCGGCTCTTGGGTGACGAACAGGTGACGATCAAATCGCCCACGCCGGCCAGGCCGAGGAAGGTCATGGGGTTGGCGCCGAGCTGGACCGCGAAGCGGGTCATCTCCGCGAGGGCGCGGGTGATCAGCATGCCCTTGGTATTCTCGCCCATGCCCAGCGCGGCAGCCATGCCGGCAATAATGGCGTAGACGTTCTTCAGCGCGCCGCCCAGCTCGACGCCGAAGCGGTCGCCACTGGCGTAGACGCGGAAGGTGCGGCCGTGCAGGGCCTGCTGCACCTGGGCGCAGAGGTCTTCGTCCTCGCTGGCGACCACGGTGGCGGTCAGCTCGTGCTCGGCAATCTCGCGCGCCAGGTTCGGGCCGGAGATCACCGCGATGCGCGATTTCGGCGCGATCTCTTCGAGTACCTGGCTCATCAGCTTGAAGCTCTGCGCCTCGATGCCCTTGGTCAGGCTGACCAGCATCTTGCCCGCCAACTCTTCGCTGCGGCCGTCGAGCACCTTGCGCAGGGCGCTGGAAGGCACCGCGACGAAGATCATCGCGCACTCGGCCAGGGTCGCTGCGAGGTCCGTGGTCGGCTCCACGCCGTCATGGATGCGCACGCCCTTGAGGTAGTTGGGGTTCTCGCGGCGGGTGCGGATCGCCTCGGCCTGTTCCTCGTCGCGCATCCACTGGCGAACGCGCTGTCCGTTTTCTGCCAGCAGGTTGGCGAAGGCGGTGCCGAAACTGCCACCACCGAGGACGGCGATCGGTTGCTGCTGTGTCATGTCTGTTCCATTGGTGACCGCTTAAGGGCGGCGATTGGGGCATTATAAGGCCGCATCGGCGACCGGCCAGTCCGGATCGCGGGACTGGCAATCAGCGCTGCCTCGTTTAACATCCGTCCTGTGGAGAATGTCTAGCCGTAGACATTGACCGCCCCCATAAGAACCGAGAACAAGGCCGTTCCGTGTATCGTCCCGTCCGCGCTCCCCTGCCGCTCTCCCTGCTTGCCGCGCTGCTGGCTGGCGAGGCCGTCGCCGGCGATCTGTTCGTGGACAGCCTCGACGTTCCGCAAGTTCTGACCGCGACGCGATTGAAACAGTCCGCCGCCGAAGTCCCCGGCAGCATGACGGTGCTCGATCGCGACCTGATCAAGGCCTCCGGTGCCCGCGACATTCCCGAACTGATGCGCCTGGTGCCGGGCATGATGGTCGGCTACCTGTCGGGCAACCAGGCGACGGTGAACTACCACGGCACCAACGTTACCGAGGCGCGACGCCTGCAGGTGCTGGTGGACGGCCGCTCGGTGTACCGCCCGGGCCTGGCCACGGTGGACTGGAGCGACATCCCGGTGGCCATCGAGGACATCGATCGCATCGAGGTCTTCCGCGGCCCCAACGCCGTCAGCTACGGCGCCAACGCGCTGATGGGCGTGATCAACATCCTCACCCGCCACCCCGCCGACAGCCAGGGCACGCGGCTGAAGTACACCGCCGGGCAGAACGGCGTGCGCGACTGGTACGCCAGCCAGGGCATCCATGACCGCTCCGGCGACTACCGGCTGTCACTCTCCGGCCAGGAAGACGACGGCTTCGACCACGACCAGTTCGACCGTGCCTACCGCGACGGCCGCCGCCTGAGCCGCTTCAACCTGGTCGCCAGCCACAATCTCGACCTGCGCAACAGCCTGGACTGGCAGCTCGCGGCGAAGGAAGGCAGCAACCAGCGCCCTTACGACTACGAGCCGATCTTCGGCAACATCGCCGCCGGCGACGACAACTCCGACCTGACCGCCCGCGACTACGCCGGCTCCATGCGCTGGACCTTCGACATCAACCCGGAGCACAGCCTCTATGTGCAGGGCTATGCCGAACACTGGGAGCGCCTGCAGGACTTCGGCGCGTGCGAGGCGCAGATCGCTTTCAGCCCGCAGCTCGCGCAGCTTTGGGATCTGGACCCGAAGTACGTGCAGAGCTTCGCCGACACGCTGCCGCGCATTCCCCGTGGCACTGCGCAGGAGCAGGCGCTGGCAAGGCAGGTGGTCCAGCAATTGGCGGCCGGCGCCTACCTGCCCGTCTGCGGGCAGGTGAACCAGAACATCCGCGAAACCCGCTACGACCTCGAAGTCCAGGACACCTTGAGTCTCACCGACGGCGTACGCCTGGTCAGCGGCATGAGCTACCGCCACGACCAGGCCACCTCGGAAACCTACTTCGACGGCACGGTGAACAACGACATCTGGCGCCTGTTCGGCCAACTGGAGTGGCACCTGACGCCGCACTGGCTGCTGCAGGGCGGCGCGATGGTGGAGGACGACCAGCTCGCCGGCAGCTCGGTCAGCCCGCGCATCGCCCTCAACTACCTGATCACCCCGCGCCACAGCCTGCGCGCGGTGTACTCCGAGGCGGTACGCTCGCCAGACATGTACGAAAACGACGTGAACTGGAGCTACCGGGTGCGCAATCTCTCGGCGCCGGTCTACGGTCAGTCCACCGCCTACTACTTTGCCCGCGCCCACGGCCCCGGTGACCTCGACCAGGAGCGCATGCGCTCGCGGGAAATCGGCTACAACGGCCAGTTCGACGAACTCGGGCTCGCTGTCGACATCAAAGCCTACTACGACGAAATCCACGGGCTGATCAGCGATCCCTTGAAGGTCTCCGACTTCGAACCGACCAACGACAACGAGATCCGCTTCAGCGGCGCCGAGTCCCAGCTCGACTGGCGCCTGACGCGGCAGGACCGCGTGCGCCTGACCTACGCCTATGTCGACTACGACGCCAGCAGCCGCTACGACCAACGCCTTACCGCGCGCAACAGCGGCTCGGCCGGCTGGATGCGTGACTGGGGACGCGGCTGGTCAAGCTCGGTCTTCTACTATGGCGACGATGCGCTGAACGAACACCGCTTCGAACGCGTCGACCTGCGCGTGGCCAAGCGCATTCCCCTCGGTCGCGCTGCGCTGGAACTGGCCGGCGTTCTGCAGCAGCGGCTGGACGACGAGCCGCTGACCTGGCCGGAAAACCGCTACGACAGCCGCCACCTGCTCTACTTCAGCGCCGAGGTGGAGTTCTAGCATGCCTGCCCGCCGCTCAAGGACGAGCCCCGGAACCCTCCTCACCGCCCTGCTCCTCTGGCTGGCCTGCCTGTTCGCGCTGCCGGCCCAGGCCCGCGACATCCTGCTGGTCAGCACCGAACAGAGCCCAGCACTGCAAGATTTCGCCGAGGCCTTGGCGCATCGCCGCCCACATGACCAGGTGCGTCTGGAAACCCCGGATAACCTCTCGCCCGCTGCCGAGCTTGATGGCGAAACCCGCCTGCTGCTGCTCGGCAGCGGCGCGCTGAACTGGCGCCTGGCCAGCCAGGACGCACCGCCGGCACTGACCCTGCTGGTCAGTCGCGTCGAGGCCCGGCAGGTGCTGGGCGAACGCGAACCGTCGCACCTCAGCCTGCTGTGGAGCGACCCACCACCGACCCGCCAGCTGCAACTGGCCCTGCAACTCAGCCCGCGCCCGCAACGCATCGGCGTACTGGTCGGCCCCAGCAGCGAGTTCCTCCTGGAAGAGCTTCAGCACGGCGCCAAACAGCTCGGCGTCGAACTGGTCAGCGAGCTGCAGACCCGCGCCGAAGACAGCCGCCCGCTGCGAGAACTGCTCGGTCGCAGTGACCTGCTGCTCGGGCTGGACGACAAACAGCTTTATAACGCGCAGACCATCAAGGGCATCCTCCTCAGCGCCTACGCGCAGAACCGGGCGCTGATCGGCCCCACCGCCGCCTTCGTCAAGGCCGGCAGCCTGGCCAGCACTTACAGCGACCAGAGCGACTGGCTGGAGACCCTCGACAAGCTGCTCGACGAGCCAGCGGAGCAATGGCCCCGTGGCCTCTACCCCGAACGCTTCAAGGTGCAGAGCAACCGCCAGGTGGCGCGCTCGCTCGGCATCGACCTGCAAGGCGACGCAGAACTCGCGCAGCGCCTGGCCGAAGGAGAAAAACCATGAGTTCCCGCAAGAGCTGGAACATCCAGACGCGCATGCTGGCCATCAGTCTCGGCCCGGCGCTGCTGCTCACCGTGCTGCTGACCGGCTACTTCACGTATTCGCGCCTGCAGGACCTGCGCCAGGAGTCCAACCACACCGGCCAGCTGATCGCCAACCAGCTCGCCCCGGCAGCGGAATACGGGGTGATCTCCGGCAACCTGCCGGTGCTGCAGAGCCTGCTGCGGGCGACCTTGAGCACCGCCCACGTGCGCTTCATCGAAGTGCGCGATCGCGGCGACAACATCCTCGTCTATGTCGAGCACGCCGCCGATCCCGCGCAGGCGACCAGCAAGGTGGAAATCTTCCACGCCTCGATCCAGCGCGAGAACATCGCCTTGAATGGCAGCGACCTGGCCAGCTCCAACGACATGCTGCCGACGGCTGCACCGCCCAGCGGCGATTACCTCGGCCGCGTGGTAGTCGGGATGGCCAGTGATGCGTTCAGCGAACGGCAGCAGGAGATCCTCCTCAAGGCCAGCCTGCTCGCGCTGTTCGCCCTGATCCTCACCTACCTGCTGGCCCGCCGCCTCGCCCGCCGCCTGGCCGCGCCGATCCGCACCATGGGCCGTGCCGTGCAGGCGATCCAGACCGGCGACTACCACACCACCCTGCCAGTGCCGGATGACGGCGAAGTCGGCGACCTCGCCCGCCACATCAACAACCTCGCCCGCGGCCTGCAGCAGGCCAGCCTGGAGCAGGAACGCAGCATCGCCCAGCTGGTGGCAGCGCGGGAGGAAGCCGAAGAGGCCAACCGCGCCAAGTCCGACTTCCTGGCGATGATGAGCCACGAGCTGCGCACTCCGATGAACGGCGTGCTGGGCATGCTGCAGCTGCTGGAAACCACCGAACTGAACCAGGAGCAGGCCGAATACAGCGCGCTGGCCACCGAATCCACCGAACACCTGCTCAAGGTGATCAACGACATCCTCGACTTCTCCCGCGTCGAGCGCGGCGCGCTGGAACTGGAGCGCATCCCGTTCAACCTGCTGGAGCTGATCCAGAGCTCCATCCAGGTCTTCCAGCACAGCGCCCAGCAGCGCGGCCTGGCACTGGAAATGAATGTGCAGGACGGCCTCGACAATCTCGAGGTGCAGGGCGACCCGACGCGCATCCGGCAGATCCTCGTCAACCTGCTGGGCAATGCCCTGAAGTTCACCGAAGAAGGCGGCGTGCGCCTGGAAGCCACCTGGCAGGCACTGGATGCAGAGGTGCTGTGGCTCAGCTGCTCGGTACAGGACAGCGGCATCGGTATCTCCCGCGAGCGCCTGGAACACATGTTCGAGGCCTTCCAGCAGGCCGACTCCTCTACCTCGCGGCGCTACGGCGGCACCGGGCTGGGGCTGTCCATCGCGCGCACCCTGGCTGAACGGATGGGCGGCACCCTGGGCGCGGTCAGCGAGGAAGGCTGCGGTTCGACCTTCACCCTGGAGATACCCCTGCCCTTCCGGGAGCGTCAGAGTGCCGCAGACGACGGGACCAACGGCGGCGACGCGCTTGCCACTGGTCAGTCCGTACTGCTGGTGGAGGACAACCCGGTGAATCAAACGGTCATAGAAGCTATGTTGCGCAGCCTGGGTTATCGCGTCACGCTGGTGGGTGACGGCGCCCAGGCAGTGCGCACCTCGGAGCGCGGCGAGTTCGCGGCGATCCTGATGGATTGCCGCCTGCCGGTGCTCAACGGCTACGAAGCCACCCGGCAGATTCGTGCGAAACCGGGCGGCGAACAGGTACCGATCATCGCCCTGACCGCCAACGCACTGCAGGGCGACCGCGAGGCCTGCCTTGAAGCAGGAATGAACGACTACCTCGCCAAGCCGTTCAAACGCGCGGAGCTGCAGCGGATTCTGCAGCGCTGGGTTGCTCCAGGTCGTTGATCGATGGAGCGCTTACCCGCAAACTGCGGACCGGCCCGGGGCCTGCGTCCCGACAGGGAAACCTGGCGTCGGCGAAAAGTGAACAAGCGTTCGCCGATTGCTGTGACTTTCACTTAAAGGCAATAGTCTATGACTAGGCTGCCGCATGACACCGTGACAAGAACGACGGTACGCGGCACCGCAGGCACAAGCCAAACAACGCCTGCTATCCAGGATTTTTGAGGAGCTCGCATGACCAAACAAAACGCCTTCACCCGAGAAGACCTGCTGCGCTGCAGCCGCGGCGAGCTCTTCGGCCCGGGTAATGCGCAACTGCCCGCCCCGAACATGCTGATGATCGACCGCATCACCCACATCAGTGATGTCGGCGGCAAGTACGGCAAGGGCGAACTGGTCGCCGAGCTGGATATCAACCCGGACCTGTGGTTCTTCGCCTGCCACTTCGAAGGCGACCCGGTCATGCCGGGCTGCCTGGGCCTCGATGCCATGTGGCAGCTGGTAGGCTTCCACCTCGGCTGGCAGGGCAACCCCGGCCGCGGCCGCGCCCTGGGTTCGGGCGAAGTGAAGTTCTTCGGCCAGGTCCTGCCGACCGCCAAGAAAGTCACCTACAACATTCACATCAAGCGTACGATCAATCGTTCGCTGATCCTGGCCATCGCCGACGGCACCGTCAGCGTCGATGGCCGCGAAATCTACAGCGCCGAAGGCCTCCGCGTCGGCCTGTTCACTTCCACTGACAGCTTCTAAGGGTATCCGCATGCGTCGCGTCGTGATCACCGGTCTGGGCATCGTTTCCTGCCTGGGCAATGACAAAGACACCGTCTCCGCCAACCTTCGCGCAGGCCGTGCTGGCATCCGCCACAACCCCAGCTACGCCGAGATGGGCCTGCGCAGCCACGTGTCCGGTTCGGTCAACCTGAACCTGGAAGAGCTGATCGACCGCAAGGTCTTCCGCTTCATGGGTGACGCCGCCGCTTATGCCTACCTGGCAATGGAACAGGCGATCAAGGACTCCGGCCTCACCCCCGAGCAGATCTCCAACCCGCGCACCGGCCTGATCGCCGGCTCCGGCGGTGCCTCCACCCTGAACCAGATGGAAGCCATCGACACCCTGCGCGAGAAGGGCGTCAAGCGCATCGGCCCATACCGCGTGACCCGCACCATGGGCAGCACCGTATCCGCGTGCCTGGCCACTCCCTTCCAGATCAAGGGCGTGAACTACTCCATCTCCTCGGCCTGCGCCACCAGCGCGCATTGCATCGGCCAGGCCATGGAACAGATCCAGCTGGGCAAGCAAGACGTCGTCTTCGCTGGCGGCGGCGAGGAAGAACACTGGAGCCAGAGCTGCCTGTTCGACGCCATGGGCGCCCTCTCCACCCAGTACAACGACACCCCGGAAAAAGCTTCCCGCGCCTATGACGCCAAGCGTGACGGCTTCGTCATCGCCGGCGGCGGCGGCATGGTCGTGGTCGAAGAGCTGGAACACGCCCTCAAGCGTGGCGCCAAGATCTATGCCGAGATCGTCGGCTACGGTGCAACGTCCGATGGCTACGACATGGTCGCCCCGAGCGGCGAAGGCGCCATCCGCTGCATGCAGCAGGCCCTGTCGACCGTCGACACCCCGATCGACTACCTGAACACCCACGGCACCTCCACCCCGGTCGGCGACGTCGCTGAAATCCGTGGCGTACGTGCAGTGTTCGGCGACAAGGCCCCGGCCATCAGCTCCACCAAGAGCCTGTCCGGCCACTCCCTGGGCGCTGCCGGCGTGCACGAGGCTATCTACTGCCTTCTGATGATGGAAGGCAACTTCATCGCCGGCTCCGCCAACATCGACGAGCTGGACCCGGAAGTTGCCGACCTGCCGATCCTGCGCGAGACCCGCGAAAACGCGAAGATCGACACCGTCATGAGCAACAGCTTCGGCTTCGGCGGCACCAACGCCACCCTGGTCCTGAAACGCCACAACGGCTGATCGGTGATCCAAACGAAAAAGGCGCCCCAAGGCGCCTTTTTTGTTGTCTGCGATTTCGCTCTACCCTCTCGCTGCCGATCCCGTCAGGATGGGCAGGCTTGATTAATGGGAGCGTGCAGATGGAACTGATGATCAGACAGGCCTGTGGAAACGACGCCAAGGCCATCAGCCAAGTGATCGTAGCGGCCGTCCGGGAGAGCAACAGCCAGGACTATCCGGCAAACATCATCGAGTCGGTTATGGCTAATTTCACCCCTGAGCGGGTGATCGGTTTGCTGAAAGAACGCCTGGTCTTCGTCGCGTTACTGAACGACGAGATCGTCGGCACAGGCGCCCTGGATGGCAATGCCGCGCGCAGCCTCTTCATTGCCCCTCAGCAGCAGCGCAAGGGCATCGGCCAGGCCCTGATGAGCCGAATCGAGAAAGCCGCCCTGGAGCGCGGTATAGAGGCTCTGCTGATCCCCTCCTCCCTCACCGCTGAAAGCTTCTACGCTCGCCTGGGCTATCGCGTACTGCGCGAACAGCTCCACGGAGAAGAGCGCACCATCATCATGACCAAGCCGCTCGCCCCTCTGTAGGAGCGAGCTTGCTCGCGAACCGAATCACTCACGCCCAACCGACTAACGCCAGAACTGTTCAGCGTGCCAATCGTTCCCCTCTCCCTTCAGGGAGAGGGTTAGGGAGAGGGCGGCGCGCCACGCAGAAGCATCCAATGGCACAGCTAGCATTTTTCCTTCTCCAAAAAACAAAACCCCCGACCAGCTTTCGCTGATCAGGGGCTTTGGAATTAGAAGCTTGACGATGACCTACTCTCACATGGAGAAACTCCACACTACCATCGGCGATGCATCGTTTCACTACTGAGTTCGGGATGGGATCAGGTGGTTCCAATGCTCTATGGTCGTCAAGCAATTCGGTTGGATGTTCGCCTTGGCGCTCATCCGAATTCGGGTTGCTTACACTAATAAGCAAAACCCCCGGCCAGCGA
>NZ_JYOA01000010.1:0-38509 GCF_000955805.1 Pseudomonas sp. 21
GGAGAGGGCGGGGGAGAGGGTGTTCCGGCACGAGGCTGACCGGGGAACTCAGCGCTTGAGCATCGCCCGGATATCCGCCAGCGCCGAATTGCCCTTGGCCACCTTGACCTCCTGCGGCGCGTCTTCCAGGCCTTCCCAGACCAGGTCTTCGGGCGGCAGTTCGTCGAGGAAACGGCTGGGCGAGCAGTCGATGATCTCGCCGTACTGCTTGCGCTTGGCGGCGAAGGTCATGGCCAGGTTCTTCTTCGCACGGGTGATGCCCACGTAGGCCAGGCGTCGCTCTTCCTCGATGGTGTCGGCCTCGATGCTGGAGCGGTGCGGGAGGATTTCCTCTTCCACGCCGAGAATGAAGACGTAGGGGAATTCCAAACCCTTCGAGGCGTGCAGGGTCATCATCTGCACGCCGTCGGCGCCTTCTTCCTCTTCCTGCTGGCGCTCGAGCATGTCGCGCAGCACCAGCTTGGCGATGGCCTGCTCGATGGTCATGTCGCCTTCTTCGTCGCGCTCCAGGGTGTTCTTCAGCGCTTCGATGAGGAACCAGACGTTGCCCATGCGGAAGTCGGCGATCTTGTCGCTGGACGCGTTCTGCCGCAGCCAGTTCTCGTAGTCGATGTCCATCACCATGCTGCGCAGCGCGCCGATCGGGTCGCTGCCGGCGCATTGCTCGCGGACCTTGTCGATGAAGCGCTTGAAGCGCTGCAGGCGCTCGATGTAGCGGGCGTCCAGGTGCTCGGACAGGCCCAGCTCGCCGGAAGCGTTGAACATCGAGCAGCCGCGCTCGGTGGCGTAGTTGCCGAGCTTCTCCAGGGTGGTGGAGCCGATCTCGCGGCGCGGCACGTTGATCACCCGGAGGAAGGCGTTGTCATCGTCCGGGTTGACCAGCAGGCGGAAGTAGGACATCAGGTCCTTCACTTCCTGGCGTCCGAAGAAGCTGGTGCCGCCTGACAGGTGATAGGGAATCTGGTGGTGCTGAAGTTTCAGCTCGATCAGCTTCGCCTGATAGTTGCCCCGGTAAAGGATGGCGAATTCACTGTAGGGCCGCTGCGTCTTCAGGTGGATGGTGAGGATTTCCATGGCCACCCGCTCGGCCTCGGACTCCTCGTTGCGGCAACGGATCACCCGGATCGGGTCGCCTTCGCCCATCTCGCTCCACAGTTGCTTCTCGAACACGTGGGGGTTGTTGGCGATGAGGATGTTGGCGCATTTGAGGATGCGGCTGGTGGAGCGGTAGTTCTGCTCCAGCATCACCACCTTCAGCGAGGGGAAGTCTTCCTTGAGCTGCATCAGGTTTTCCGGGCGCGCGCCGCGCCAGGCGTAGATCGACTGGTCGTCGTCGCCCACCACGGTGAAGTGCGCGCGCTGCTGCACCAGCATCTTCACCAGCAGGTACTGGCTGGCGTTGGTGTCCTGGTACTCGTCCACCAGCATGTAGCGCACGCGGTTGCGCCACTTGTCGAGGATCTCCGGGTGCTCCTGGAACAGCTTCACCGGCTGCAGGATGAGGTCGTCGAAGTCCACCGCGTTGTACGCCTTGAGCGTGCGCTGGTAGTGCAGGTAGACCATCGCGGCGGTCTGTTCCTTGGGATTGCGCGCCTTTTCCAGCGCTTCTTCCGGAAGGATCAGGTCGTTCTTCCAGCTGCCGATCAAGCCCTTGATCTCGTCCAGACCGTCATCGCCGGAATATTCCTTCTGCATGATGTCGGTCATCAGCGCCTTCACATCGCTCTCGTCGAAGATCGAGAAGCCGGGCTTGTAGCCCAGCGCCGCGTGTTCCTTGCGGATGATGTTCAGGCCCAGGTTGTGGAAGGTCGAGACGGTCAGGCCCTTGCCTTCGCCGGGACGCAGCAGGGTGCTGACACGCTCCTTCATCTCGCGGGCGGCCTTGTTGGTGAAGGTCACGGCGACGATGTACTGGGCACGGATGCCGCATTGCTGCACCAGGTAGGCGATCTTGCGGGTGATCACGCTGGTCTTGCCGGAGCCGGCGCCGGCCAGCACCAGGAGCGGGCCGCCGACGTAGTTCACGGCCTCTTGCTGCCGGGGATTGAGTCGGGACATGAGGAAGGCGGGGTCTGTAGTGAAGCGGGCGCGTATTCTAGCAGGCCGTGCCGGGCGTCGGGGTGCCGCTCGGAATAGCGGCGATCTGTGACACGATCGTACTTATGTGTTTTGGATAAATCTGTACATGTATTAGGCTTGTGACAGCATTACTTGAAGAAAACTCTTAAGAGTTTCTCTGAAGTTTCGTCTACATCCGTGGGATGTCCGGATGGCGTCGCTTCAAAACCGGGAGAAGTGGGCGCAGGGATGGCGTCTGGAGTTTCTCCCCTTGCAAAGATACATGGGGGTCGCTTGGCAGCGTCGGTCGAACCAACGCGCCTGCTCCTGCTGGCGGAAGCGCCGCAGTGGGCCCAGCTACTGCGCGGGCATCTGGCCGCGTTGGGGCCTGGCTATTCGCTGATCACGGCCCCGTCCTGGCAAGCCGCCAGCGCCCTGTTCGACGAGGACCAGGTCGGCCTGGTGCTCGCCACGCCCGCCAAGTTGCCGTCCGCCCACCAGTGCCACCTGCCGCTGATCCTGCTGCTGGAGCGCGAGCCCGCGGAAGAGCCCGTCGGCGTCGCCGACTACCTGGTGGCCGAATCCCTCAGTGTCGAAGTCCTGCGCCGTACCCTGCGCTACGTGCGTGAGCGCACTTCGTTGCAGAACACCCTGCAGAGCCTGGCCGAACAGGACCCGCTGACCGGCATCGCCAACCGCCAGGGCTTCCAGACCCTGCTCGCCGCCCGTCTGAGCGAGAGCGAGGGGCGCGGCCTGGCGCTGGGCCACCTGGACCTGGACAACTTCCGCCACGTCAACGACGCCCTCGGCCACCAGGCCGGCGATCGCCTGATCCTGCAGGTGGTGGCGCGGCTGAAGGCGCACCTGGACAACGGCGACCACATCGCCCGCCTGGGCAGCGACGAATTCGCCCTGCTGCTGGACACCCGTCGCGACCCGGCACGGGTGGAGAAGATCGCCGAACTGATAGTCGAGTCCCTGGGTGAGCCCTACTGGGTCGAGGGCGAAAGCCTGCTGCTGGGTTGCAGCCTGGGCATGGCCCACGCCCGCGCCGGCGAAGCCGCCGACCCGCTGCTGTGGCACGCGCACATCGCCATGCAGCAGGCCAAGTCGCGCCAGGGCTGCACCTTCCACATCTTCGACGAACGCATCAACCGCGGCGCCCGCAGCCTCGCCGACCTGGAAAGCGAATTGCGCCGGGCGCTGCGCCGCGACGAACTGGAGCTGCACTACCAGCCGCGCCTGGACCTGCACAGCGGGCAGATCGTTGGCCTCGAAGCGCTGGTGCGCTGGCGCCATCCCGAGCGCGGCCTGCTGACGCCGGGCGACTTCGTGCCGCTGGCCGAGGAAAGCGGGCTGATCGTGCCGCTGGGCTACTGGGTCATTTCCCGCGCCCTGCGCGACATGCAGTGGTTGCGCGGGCGTGGCCTTCCGCCGCTGCACATGGCGGTGAACCTGTCGTTCCGCCAGTTCCAGGACAGCCAGCTGCTGCCGACCCTGGAGCGCCTGATCCGCGAGCGCGGCGTCGACGCCCAGTGGCTGGAATTCGAACTCACCGAAACCGCCGTGATGCGTCGCAGCGACCAGGTCCAGCAGACCATGCAGGCCCTCGGCCGACTGGGTGTGCGCTTCTCGCTGGACGATTTCGGCACCGGCTTCTCCTCCTTCGTGCACCTGAGCAGCCTGCCCATCACCCTGCTGAAGATCGACAAGAGCTTCGTCGGCGACATGCACGAGCGTCCGGAGAACCTGCAACTGGTGAAGGCCATGATCAACCTGGCACACAACCTGAACCTGGAAGTGGTCGCCGAGGGCGTCGAAACCGTCGCCCAGCAGGACGAGCTGCGCCAGTTCGGTTGCGACCAGGTGCAGGGCTACTGGATCAGCCGCCCGCTGCCGCTCGCGGATCTGGCGCGGTTCCTGGTGTTCGGCGCCAACCGCGCGCTGCGCCTGCAGGACTCGGTCAGCTAGCGGCCAGCCAGCACAGCCAGGGCCGCGCCGGCCGAGCGCGGGCGCAGCAGGCGCGAGGTCTTCGCTTCGAAGGCCAGGGTCAGCCCGATGGCGGCGCAGGCCAGCCCGGACGCCAATCCCCACCACACGCCACTCGGCCCCCAGCCCAGCGGGAAGCTCAGCAGCAGCGCCATCGGCACGCCCACCAGCCAATAGCCCGCCAGCCCGACGAAGAACGTGGTGCGTGCATCCTTCAGGCCACGGATCGCACCCATGGCGATGCACTGGGTGCCGTCGAACAGCTCGAACCATGCGGCGATGGCCAGCAGGCTGACGGCCAGTTGCACCACCTCGCGGTTGGCCGGGTCGTTGTGGTCGATGAACAGGCCGATGACCAGCTCCGGCGCGAGCCAGAACAGTGCGGCGAAGGCGAACATGCAGCTGGCGCCGAAGCCGATGCCCAGCCGCCCGGCGCGGCGCGCCTCGACCAGCCGGCCGGCACCGTAGTGCTGGCCGATGCGGAAGGTCACCGCGTAGGAAAGCCCCATGGGCACCATGAAGGCCACGTACACCGACTGGATGGCGATCTGGTGCGCCGCCAGCGCGGTGCTGCCGATCACCCCCATGCACAGGGTCGCCACGGTGAACATGCCTGACTCCACGGCGTAGGTGCCGCCGATGGAAATGCCCAGCCGCAGCGATTCGCCGATCACCTTGAGGTCCGGCTTGGACAATCCCTTCAGCAGCGGGTAGGGCGCATAGGCCCGGTGCCAGCGCAGGTACAGGGCGAAGATCACCGGCAGCGCATTCATCACCACCGCGGTGACCATGCCGATTCCCGCCAGCCCCAGGCGCGGCAGGCCGAACAGGCCCTCGATGAAGGCGTAGTTGAGGGCGAAGTTGGCCAGCGCGCCGATCAGGCTGATGGCCATGACCGGGCCCGGCCGCTCGATGGCGCTGGTGAAGCCGCGCAGCACCATGAAGGCCATGTAGCCGGGCAGGGCGAAGACGATGCTGTGCAGAAAACTCATGGTGCCGGCGACCGTTTCCGGCGCCTGGCCGAAAGCGATCAGGATCGGCCCGAGGTTCCACAGCAGCAGCCCTGCCAGCAACGCCAGTGCGCCACCGATCCACAGGCCGGCCTGGCTTGCTTCCACGACGCCGCGTGCGTCCTTCGCGCCATGCCGGATCGCCACCAGGTTGCCGGTGGCCGCCACTACGCCGACACAGAAGGTCGACACAAGAGCGTAGGTCGATGCGCCCAGCCCGCCGGCGGCCAGCGCCTCGCGGCCGAGCTTGCCCATCATCACGGTGTCGGTGAACACCATGGCCACATAGGCCAGCTGCGCTGCGATCAGCGGACCGGCGAGGCGAAGGAGGGCGGCAAGTTCGTCACGGTACAGGCGTTTCATGAGTCAGGCTCAGCAAGCGGCAGGCGCCGCATCGTTGGATAGTTCCCCATTCTCCGGCGCCCGTGGATGCGGGCACAAAAGGAAAAATGCGATGCCATCCATGAGTCATACTCATGCTGACGTCCTTCGGAGCCTGCCATGAACCGCCAGTTGCCGCCCCTCTACGCCCTGCGCGCCTTCGAGGCTGCCGCGCGGCACGCGTCCTTCACCCGCGCCGCCGAGGAACTGGCGATCACCCAGAGCGCGGTGAGCCGGCACATCAAGACCCTGGAAGATCACTTTGCCTGCCGCCTGTTCCAGCGCCGCGGCCGCCAGCTGGAGCTGACCGAAACCGCGCGGATGCTGCTGCCCGGCCTGCGCGACGGCTTTGACGCGCTGGAGCGCGCCTGCGCCAGCCTGCGCGCGGACGAGGGCGTGCTGCGGCTGAAGGCGCCGTCGACCCTGACCATGCGCTGGTTGCTGGCGCGGCTGAGCAAGTTCCGCATGCAGAACAGCGATATCGAGGTGCAGCTGACCAGCGCCTGGATGGACGTGGATCGCGTGGATTTCGTGCATGAGCCCTTCGATTGCGCGGTGCTGCTGAGCTCGGGGCACTTCCCGCCGGACTGGGAAGCCGCCTTGCTGTTTCCCGAATGGCTGATTCCCGTCGGTTCGCCCGCGCTGCTGGCGGACGGCTCCTGGGACGCCGAGCGGCTGGCCGGCGCCGAACTGCTGCACCCCACTCCCGACCGTCGCGACTGGCGGCGCTGGTTGCAGCGCATGGGCCTGGGGGAGCAGGTCTCGCTCAAGGGCGGGCAGGTATTCGATACCCTCGAACTGGGCATAGTCGCCGCGACCCGCGGCTACGGTGTCTCCATCGGCGACCTGGTGATGGTCGCCGAGGATGCCAACCAGGGCCGTCTGGCACTGCCCTGGCCCAGCGCTGTGGCCAGTGGCGAGAGTTACTACCTGGTCTGGCCCCGCGCGCGCCGGGACCAGGGGCGCCTGCGGCGGCTGCGCGAATTCCTCCAGGCCGAGATGCAGGCGATGCAGATGCCCGTGGTGGACTACTTCGAATGACGCATCGCTGCGGATAATCTGTCAGCCGCTGCCTTCGCCGGGAATCCCATGAACTCCATCGACCACCTCATCCAGCTCGCCGGCCTGCGCGGCAGTCTCGACCTGCGTTGCCGGTTCCTCGGCGACTGGGCGCTGGACCACGAGCCCTTGCCCGAGGGGACGGCGCAGTACCATGTGGTGCTGTCCGGCAGCTGCCGGGCGGAAATGCCCGACGGACAAACCCTGGATCTCAAGGCCGGCGAGGTCTTGGTGCTTCCCGATGGTGCAGCCCACCTGTTGCGCAGTCCAGGCACGCGGGTGGCCGCGCAGTCGCCGGAGGTCCACGAAGAGGGGCTGTTGCCGGTCCATCGCCTTGGCACGGGCGAAGGCGAACTGGACATGCTTTGCGGCAGCTTCCATTACCAGCGCGGCTCGCTGCTGATCGGCTCCTTGCCGAGCGTCCTGAAGGTGTCCTGCCAGGACAATGGACTGGGCGATGCCGTGGCCGCACTGGTCGGCCTGCTGCGCAGCGAGGCGGACGGCAACCAGGCCGGTGCGCGCTTCCTGGTCGACGCGTTGTCCTCGGCGCTGTTCACCCTGATCCTGCGCGTCTACCTGCAGGACCATGCCCCCAGCAGCGGCACCCTGGCATTGCTCGCCGACCGGCGCCTGAGCCGCGCCTGGCAGGCGATGCTCGACGACCCGGCCCACGAATGGACCATCGAGTCCCTGGCCGAGCGGGCGAACATGTCCCGCGCCTCTTTCACGCGCCTGTTCACCCAGGTGGCGGGGCGGTCGCCCTGGGCGCTGCTGACGACAGTGCGCATGGAACTGGCCTACCGCCTGCTGAGTACCTCGCAGCTGAGCCTCTCCGACATCGCCGCCCAGGTCGGCTACCAGTCCCAGGCGGCCTTCACCAAGAAGTTCAAGGAAACCTACGGCGACGCCCCCGGTCGCCTGCGTCGCGCAGTGAACTAGACCAGCCGTCGCTGCCGGCAAAGCCGCGTGGCGCGCATGGATATGTCCTGCCGCCTTCGCGACGGTTCACGTCGCTGCCGTCGCAGAGCTGAAACAGCGCTTTGCTAGGGTCATTGCTGGACTAGTCCAGTGAAGGCCCGCCGTGGGCCTTCCCCATACCCACAAGACCACTCGGGGGAATTCCATGAAGCCCATGCGTACCTTGCTCGCCGGCCTGATCCTGGCCGGCCTCGCCAGCACCGCTTTCGCCGCCACCGAACTGAAGCACTGGCCGGCTCCCGCCGCCAAGCAACTCGACGCCCTGATCGCCGCCAACGCCAACAAGGGCGCCTTCGCGGTCTTCGACATGGACAACACCAGCTATCGCTACGACCTCGAGGAATCGCTGCTGCCCTTCCTCGAAATGAAAGGCGTGCTGACCCGCGAGAAGCTCGACCCCTCGCTCAAGCTGATCCCCTTCAAGGACGTCAACGGCCACAAGGAAAGCCTCAACAGCTACTACTACCGCCTTTGCGAGGTCGACGACCTGGTCTGCTACCCCTGGGTCGCCCAGGTGTTCTCCGGCTTCACCCTCAAGGAGCTCAAGGGCTACGTCGACGAGCTGATGGCGTACGGCAAGCCGGTGCCCAGCACCTACTACGAAGGCGACGTGGTCAAGACCATCGAGATCAACCCGCCCAAGGTCTTCACCGGCCAGACCGAGCTGTACAACAAGCTGATGGAGAACGGCATCGAGGTCTACGTGATGACCGCCGCCCATGAGGAACTGGTGCGCATGGTGGCCAGCGATCCCAAGTACGGCTACAACGTGAAGCCCGAGAATGTCATCGGCGTCACCACCCTGCTCAAGGATCGCCAGAGCGGTGCGCTGACCACCGCGCGCAAGCAGATCAGCGAGGGCAAGTACGATCCCAAGGCCAACCTGGACCTGGAGATCACCCCCTACCTGTGGACCCCGGCGACCTGGATGGCCGGCAAGCAGGCGGCGATCCTCACCTACATCGACCAGTGGAAGAAGCCCATCCTGGTCGGCGGCGACACCCCCAGCAGCGATGGCTACATGCTGTTCAACGGCACCGCCGAGAACGGCGTGCACCTGTGGATCAACCGCAAGGCCAAGTACATGGACCAGCTCAACGGCATGATCAAGAAGAATGCCGAAGCCCAGGCCAAGCTTGGCCAGCCGGTCACCGCCGACAAGAACTGGGTGATCGTCACCCCGGAAGAGATCCAGTAAGCGCGTAGTGCCTGGGTAGGAGCGGATTCCGTCCGCGATAGGTTCGCATCGCGCCGGACTTGATCGCGGACAGCGTCCGCTCCTGCGCCAATCCCGCCACTGATGTTCCCCTGCAGGAGCGCGCCTTGCCCGCGTTCGCGCGCATGGCGCGCTCCCACAGAGAAGCCCCCTCGCTTCGCCTGAACCCCCGTCCCACGCCTATTCCGGGTGAATGACTCAAGTATTTCCGCGGGCCGCCGATAGCCTGTGCAGACCGGCGTACAACGTCGGCATTCCCCTCGAACCGAAGCGGGCCGCTCCCACACCACGGGCGACGGCCTGCCGTTGCGTGCAGAACCCGAAACATGAACCAGCCCCGATCCCGCATCGCCCTGCAGTTGGCGATGGCCCTGGCCGTGCTCCTGATCCTGTTGATCAGCGGCAGCACGCTGTTTGCCTTGCGCTCGCTAGACAGCGCTACCCTGACCACCCGCGAAGAACACCTCGCCAGCGAGGCGCGCCTGTTGGCTGACCAGCTGGAAACCTTCCACGGCACCCTGCGCGAGAGCACCCAGCGCCTTGCCGGGCTGTTCGAGCAACGCTTCGCCGCCGGCCTGAAAGCGCACACTGACGAGCGCGTGCCGGTCGCCGCGCTGCAGGCGCCGGCGCTGTACCTGGGCGACACCCGCCTGAACGGCGACTTCACCCTGGTCGACGAATTCCGCCAGCTCACCGCCGGCGTCGCTACCGTGTTCGTGCGCGACGGCGACGACTTCGTGCGCATCACCACCTCGCTGACGAAGCAGGACGGCAGCCGCGCCATGGGCACCGTGCTGGACCACAACAGCCCGGCCTACCCGCGGCTGATGCGCGGGGAGAGCTATGTCGGCCGCGCGCTGCTGTTCGACCGCTTCTACATGACCCAGTACACACCGGTGCGCGACGGCAGCGGACGGGTGATCGCCGTGCTGTTCGTCGGCTTCGACTACACCGATGCGCAGAAGCGCCAGTTCGACAACCTCGGCCGTTTCCGCCTCGGCCAGGGCGGCTCGCTGGCGTTGCTGGATGAACAACGCCATTGGCTGGTGCCGCCGGCCGGCGCGCGCCACCCCGAGCGCGCCGCCGACAACCTTGCCAAGCTGCTGGACAACCCCGGCCGCGGCCGCTTCTGGAGCGACGACCAGGATGATTTCTACAGCGTGGCGCAGCCTTTCGCCGGCGGTCCCTGGACTGTCGTGGCGAGCATGCCGAAGGACGAAATCCGCGCGGTGACCTGGCGCGTCGGTGGTCAGTTGGCCCTGGGCAGCCTGATCGCCATGCTGCTGGCGGTGATCGCCACCACCTGGCTGCTGCAGCGTCGCCTGCGGCCGCTGGGCGACCTGGTGCGCCAGGCCCATGCCCTGGGCGCCGGCGACCTGGGGGCGCGCCTGTCGGTTGCCAGCCGTGACGAGATCGGCGACCTGGCGCGCAGCTTCAACCAGATGGGCGAGGCGCTCTCCAGCATGGTCTCGCGGGTGCGCGGCGCAGCGGAGGAAGTGGGGCATTGCTCGCGCTCGCTGTCGGGCCTTTCCAGCGGCGCGTATGCCGGCATGGAGCAGCAGTCCGGCGAGATCAACAGCATGGCTGGCGCGGTGGAGGAGTTCAGCGCCACTTCGATGGATATCGCCGACAACATGCGTAGCACCGAGCGCATGGCCAGCGAGAACACCCGCCAGACCCATATCGGCCTGCAGTCCATGGACGACGCCTCTGCCTCGCTGGCGCAGATCGCCGGCGCGCTGCAGCAGACCGTGGAGCGGGTAAGCCGCCTCGGCGCACGCTCCCAGGAGATCGGCAGCATCGTCGGTGTGATCACTTCGATTGCCGAGCAGACCAACCTGCTGGCGCTCAACGCCGCCATCGAAGCCGCCCGTGCCGGCGAGCAGGGGCGCGGTTTCGCCGTGGTTGCCGATGAAGTGCGCAGTCTCGCGGCGCGCACCCAGGCCGCTACCACGGAAATCTCGCAGATGATCGGCGCCATCCAGCAGGACACTGGCAGCGCCACCGAGACCATCGAGCAGGGCAGCCAGCTGATGCAGCACGGGTTGGCATTGAACGAGAAGGTCGCCGCGGCGCTGGCGGAAATCTCCCAGCAGAGCAGCGCGGCCGGCGAGCAGTTCGCCGCCATCACCACCGCGACCCAGGAGCAGAGCCGCACGGCGACCCTGCTCAGCAGCAACCTGCAGGGCATCGCCCAGGCCAACAGCGAACAGCGTCAGGTGGTGGCCGACCTGGCGCAGACCGTGCGCGAGCTGGACAGCCTGGCCGCCGGCCTGCGCGACGAGGTCGGGCGCTTCCGCTGAAGTGCGGGTGGGTCAGTCCTTGAGCTGGCCCAGCCCGTACTCCAGGCTGGCGGCGGATAGCTCGCCCATCTGGCTGTGCTTCAGGCGCCCCTGGGCGTCGTAGAACAGCGTGGTGGGCATGCCGTAGGAGCCGGTGAGCTGGCCGAGGCGGTTGCCGCTGTCGAGCAGCACGGCCCCTTCACTCAGGCCCTGGTCGCGCAGGAAACGCTGCACGGCCTCGGCGTTCTCGCCCTGGTTGACCAGCAGGAAGCGCACATCGCTGCGCTGCTTCTGCGCGGCCTCCAGCACCGGCATTTCGCGACGGCACGGCGGGCACCAGGTGGCCCAGAGGTTCACCACCATGGGCCGGCCATCCAGCGCGCGCAGGTCCACGGCGGCACCGCGCAGGTCCATCACCGTGAGTTCGGGAAGCTGCTGGCTGCGGTCCAGCGCCGAGGTTACGGCCTTGCCGCCGCCCCACAGGCACACGCCGACCACGGCCGCGATGGCCAGCGGACGACGCAGCTCTGTCCTCTTCCAGGCCAGTAGCGCGCCGATCAGCGCGGCGGCGACCACGCCCGGTAGCGCGAGGAACCCGCCATCGCGGATATCCACGATGCTCAGCGGCGTCGCCGCGTACTGCTCGGCATAGCGCGCAACGAACGCCAGCCGGGCTGCCAGCAGCCCGCCGAGGAACATGGCGAACAGCGCACCTTCGGGATTGGCGCCGCGCTTGCGCCCGGCCAGCCAGCCGGCCAGCAGCGCACCGAAGAAGCCGAGGTAGAGCAGGACGTGGGGCAGGGGAATGGCCAGTGGGCCGAGGGTCAGACTGGTCAAGGCAGGAGCCCGGCAAAAGGAAACCAAGGTACAGCAGGGAGCGGCCACGGGGCAGCGCCGGGCTGTGGATAAATGTTTCGCCTCAGGCCGGCAGCGGCTCGGCCTGCTGCTCGCGCAGCTCGGCAGTCAGCCGCCTGGCGCAGGCGCCGACCTTGCGTACGGCGTCCTCGATCAGCGGCAGGTCGCGGTTGGAGTAGTTCATGCGGATGCAGTTGCGGTACTTGCCCGAGGCGGAAAAGATGTTGCCGGCCGCCACCTGCACGTTGTCGCGGCGCAGCTCCTGGTTCAGCCGCACGCTGTCGAACTGCGGGTCGAACTCGACCCAGAGCATGAAGCCGCCGCGCGGCCGGGTGACCCGCGCACCTTCGGGGAAGTAGCGGCCGACCCATTCGGTCATCAGGTCGCGGTGGCGCTGGTACTGCGCGCGCATGCGGCGGATGTGCGGCTCGTAGTGGCCGCCGCTGATGAACTCGGCCAGCGCCATCTGTGGTTGCGGCGCGCAGGTGCCGCTGGCGATGTACTTGAAGTGGAGGATGCGGTCCAGGTAGCGCCCCGGCACCACCCAGCCGGTTCGCAGGCCGGGCGCCACGGTCTTGGAGAAGGAACTGGCCAGCAGCACGCGGTCGTCGCTGTCGAAGGACTTGATGCTGCGCGGGCGCGGGAAGGCGTAGGCCAGTTCGCCGTAGACGTCGTCTTCGAGGATCGGCACGTCATAGCGTGCCGCCAGGGTCAGCAGGGCGCGCTTGCGGGCGTCGGGCATGATGTAGCCCAGCGGGTTGTTGCAGTTGGGTGTGAGCAGGATCAGCTTTACCGGCCACTGCTCCATCGCCAGTTCCAGCGCTTCCAGGCTGATGCCGTTGCTGGGGTCGGTGGGAATTTCCAGCGCCTTCAGGCCATACGCCTTGAGCGCCTGCATGGCGCCGTGGAAGCTCGGCGAGTCGATGGCGATGATGTCCCCCGGCTCGCAGATGGCGCGCAGGGTGATGGCCAGCGCCTCCTGGCAGCCGGTGGTGATGACGATCTCGCTGGGTGGCACCTGGCAGCCGGAATCGAGCATCAGCCGGGCGATCTGCTCGCGCAGCGGCAGCGAGCCCTGGATGCCCTCGTAGCCGAGGCTTTGCAGATCGGTCCGGCGCGCGGCATGCACCATCGCCCGTTGTAGCGGCTTGAGCGACGGGCTGGCGATATCCGGCGTGCCGCGCCCGAGCTGGACGAAGTCGCCGCCCGGCGCGCGGCGCACCTGTTCCAGTACCTGGTCCCACTGCGAAACGTCCACTGGTCGTTGCGCCGGGCGAGTCATCGCCGGCATCGGCGGCAGCTCGCGACGTTCCGGCACGAAGTAGCCGGACTTGGGGCGCGGCTCCACCAGGCCGTCATCCTCCAGCACGCGGTAGGCCTGCTGCACGGTGCTGATGCTGACGCCGTGCTCCTCGCTCAGCGCGCGCACCGAGGGCAGGCGGTCGCCGGGGCGATACAGGCCTTGCTCGATACGTTCGCCGAGTGTGGCGGCCAGTTGCGCGTAGCGTTTCATGACAGATCTCCCGTGCCGGGTCGATTCGGCTCGATGTAGTACAGATCGGGAAAAAATACGCCATTCAGACCGATTTCGCCCAGGTCTGTATGGAAAAAACTCTGCCTTGTTGAATCTGTAATGATTTTCCCCGATTCGCCACGCTAGTCCCACGTCCGAAGAACCCGACTGGAGGAGCGACGACATGAGCGGCCTGAGCGATGTGCGGCTGACCCTTTATCAACAGGAACTGCTGGAAATCCCGGGCACCCGCGTGGCGCCGCGTGAGCACGGTGAAAGCCGCTGGCAGCAGTTCTGGCGCCGCGTGCGCACCCGCAAGCAGCTCCTGGAACTCTCCGACGAGCAACTGCGCGACATCGGCATCAGCCGCGAGCAGGCGAAGCTGGAAGCGATGCGGCCGTTCTGGCGCTGCTGATCACCTACAGACCAATCAGGGAGCACTTATGAGCGAGACGCGCGCTGCTGCGTTTGAACGGATCGCCGCCGAACTCGGCTACGACTTCAGCGGTGAAATGAAGATCGGTGGCAACTACGTGCCGTTCCTCATCGAGGGTAACCAGGTGCACCTGAGTGGGCAGATTCCGCGGGTTGGCGATGAAATCGTCGTCACCGGTCGGGCGGGTAGTGCGGTGTCGCTGGCCGATGCGCAACTGGCCGCCAAGGTCTGCGTGATGCGGGCGCTGGCGCTGCTGCGGCAGGCGCTGGGTGACCTCGACCGTGTGCGCAAGGTGCTGCAACTCAATGTGTTCGTGCAGTCGGCGGAGCACTTCACGCAGCACAGCGAGGTAGCCGACGGCGCTTCAGCCGTGCTGTACGAAGTGCTGGGCGCGGCCGGCGTGCACACGCGCACTTCGGTCGGTGTCTATCAGTTGCCGAAGAATGCGACGGTCGAGCTGAATCTTCTCGCCATCACCGAGGACCCGCCGCGTTAATGCCCTGCGCGGTATTGCAGCGCTTCGGCCAGGTGCGGGCGCGCAATGCGGTCTTCCTGCTGCAGGTCGGCAAGGGTGCGGGCGACCTTGAGAATCCGGTGCAGGGCGCGCAGTGACAGGTTCAGGCGTTCACCGGCCTTTTCCAGCCAGGCCTGGTCTTCCGGGTTCAATGCACAATATTGGTGCATTTTCTTCAAGGTCAGAAAGGCGTTCGCGCAGCCCTGGCGGGCGAGCTGGCGCTGGCGGGCGGCGGCGACCTGAGTGGCCAGTTCCGCGCTGCTGGTGCTCGGGCCGCTGGGCGCGAGGCTGGTGCTTTCCCGGCTGACGGTGAGGTGCAGGTCGATGCGGTCCAGCAGCGGCCCGGAGAGCTTGGCGCGGTAGCGCTGGATCTGCTCCGGCGAACAGCGGCAGCGGCCGCTGGGGTCGCCGAGATAGCCACAGGGGCAGGGGTTCATCGCTGCCACCAGCTGGAAGCGCGCCGGGAAGCGCACACGGCCGTTGGCGCGGGCGATGACAATTTCGCCGCCTTCCAATGGTTCACGCAGCACTTCCAGGACTTTGCGATCGAACTCCGGCAGCTCGTCGAGGAACAGCACGCCTTCGTGCGCCAGGGTGATCTCGCCCGGCTGCGGGCGGCTGCCACCTCCGACCAGCGCCGGCGCGGAAGCGGTGTGGTGCGGTTGCCTGAAGGGGCGCTGCGGCCAGTGAGTCAGCGGTCCGCGCCCGGCGACGGAATGAATCGCCGCGACCTGCAGCGCCTCGTCTTCGTCCAGCGGCGGCATCAGGCCGGGCAGGCGGCTGGCGAGCAGGGTCTTGCCGGTGCCGGGCGGACCGCTGAACAGCAGGTTGTGCGCCCCGGCAGCGGCAACCAGGAGCGCGCGCTTGGCGGCGGCCTGGCCCTGGACTTCCGACAGGTCCGGGTAGGGCGGTGTCACCCGCATCAGACCGTTTGCCTCATAAGGACGCAGGCGCTCCTGGCCGCTGAAATGCGCGGCCAGCTCCAGCAGGTGGCCGACGGCGTAAACGGTCAGGCCGCTGGCGAGGCTGGCTTCTTCGGCGTTCTCCTTCGGCACCACCAGGGCGCGGCCGGCGGCGCGGGCAGCCAGGGCGGCGGGCAGCACACCGGGGACCGGGCGCACAGTGCCGGACAGCGCCAGTTCGCCCAGGCATTCCAGTCCATCCAGCCCGGCAGCGTCGGCCAACTGGCCGCTGGCGGCGAGGATGCCCAGGGCGATGGCCAGGTCGAAGCGCCCGCCATCCTTCGGCAGGTCGGCCGGGGCAAGGTTCAGGGTGATGCGGCGGGCGGGAAAATCGAAGCCGGCATTGAGCAGGGCGCTGCGGACGCGGTCCTTGCTCTCCTTCACGGCGCCTTCGGGCAGGCCGACCAGGGTCAGTGACGGCAGGCCGTTGGCGAGGTGCGCCTCGACGAGAACGCCGGGCGCTTCCACGCCGACCTGGGCGCGGCTATGGACGATGGCGAGGGACATGGATCACTCCTGGATCGCATGCCGCCCGCCAGGCGGGGATCAGGTTTCGGAGGCGGGGGCGGCGGTATCGGCTGGGGAGAGGCGGGCTTCCATCTCCGCGACCTTGGCTTCCAGCGCCTCGAGGCGGGCGCGGGTGCGCGCGAGGACGACCATCTGGCTGTCGAATTCGTCGCGGCTGACCAGGTCGAGCTTGCTGAAGGCGCTCTGCATCAGAACCTTGAACTGGGCTTCCAGCTCGGCCTTCGGCAGGGGCGATTCGCCACCGAACAGGCGTCCGGCTTGTTGGCTGATGGCATCGAGGAAGGCTTTGGGCGGCAGCATGGTTCATGGGTTCCGGATTGAATCAGAGCGCAGTCTATCACGCAGCCGCCGCTGGCTGCGGCGCGCGGGGTTGCACGCTTTTTGAGCAGTGTGCCCGCTCGCCGTGCGCGCTTTCGGTGCGCCCGGGCGGCGCTGGCGAATCGCCAGAAACCTCGCTTTTACGCCAAGTGCCTGATGGCACGGGCATTTCCACGAACTGGCAAGCTTCATGCTTTGGGGCATACATGGCGTGCACCGATGCAGTTCCGGTGCGGCAGGCGAGGCAGGGGATCGCTTCGATCAACGCAGTCGGAGTGCTGAGGTAGGGCGGCCGGCGCATTACAAAAGCCAGACACTGCGCTTAGACTTGTCTCCGGGTTCGTTCTTCCTGGGGCGGGTCCACCAAAACACGGGAGAGAGTTACATGAAGCTAGTCACAGCCATCATCAAGCCGTTCAAGCTGGACGACGTTCGTGAGTCGCTGTCCGAGATCGGCGTGCAGGGCATCACTGTGACCGAAGTCAAAGGCTTCGGCCGGCAGAAGGGCCACACCGAGCTGTACCGTGGCGCGGAATACGTTGTCGATTTCCTGCCGAAGGTGAAGATCGACGTCGCCATCGCCGATGACCAGCTGGATCGTGTTATCGAAGCCATCACCAAGGCCGCCAACACCGGGAAGATCGGTGACGGCAAGATCTTTGTCGTAAATCTGGAACAGGCCATTCGTATCCGTACCGGCGAAACCGGCACCGACGCGATCTAAGCCAAGCCCACACCGAACCCCACGCCCCAGGAGAAACAACAATGACTCTGCGCAAATACGCAGGGCTAGGCGCCCTATTGCCCCTCGCAATGCCCGGTCTGGCCTTGGCCGACGAGGCTGCGGCCCCCGTCCTGAACAGCGGTGACACCGCCTGGATGCTGATTTCCAGCGCCCTGGTGCTGCTGATGACCATCCCCGGCCTGGCCCTGTTCTACGGCGGCATGGTGCGCGCCAAGAACGTCCTGTCGATCATGATGCAGTGCTTTGCGATCACCGCGCTGATCAGCATCCTCTGGGTCGTCTACGGCTACAGCCTGGCCTTCGATACCGTCGGTATGGAGAAGGGCGTGGTCAACTTCGCTTCCTTCGTCGGCGGCCTGGACAAGGCCTTCCTCAGCGGCCTGACCAGCACCGGCCTGACTTCCGCCGCGGCGCTGTTCCCGGAAAGCATCTTCGTGATGTTCCAGATGACCTTCGCGATCATCACCCCGGCCCTGATCGTCGGCGCCTTCGCCGAGCGCATGAAGTTCTCGGCCATGCTGATCTTCACCGCGCTGTGGTTCACCCTGGTCTACGCACCGATCGCCCACATGGTCTGGAGCGGCGACGGCGGCCTGCTGTGGGACTGGGGCGTGCTGGACTTCGCCGGCGGCACCGTAGTGCACATCAACGCCGGTATCGCAGGCCTGGTGGCGTGCATCGTGCTGGGCAAGCGCAAGGGCTACCCGACCGCTGCCATGGCGCCGCACAACCTGGGCTACACCCTGATCGGCGCTGCGCTGCTGTGGGTGGGCTGGTTCGGCTTCAACGCCGGTTCCGCCGCTGCTGCCAACGGCACTGCTGGCATGGCCATGCTGGTCACCCAGATCGCCACCGCCGCCGCTGCCCTGGGCTGGATGTTCGCCGAGTGGATCACCCACGGTAAGCCGAGCGCCCTGGGTATCGCCTCGGGTGTGGTTGCCGGCCTGGTGGCCGTCACCCCGGCCGCCGGTACCTGCGGCCCGATGGGCGCCATCGTGATCGGCCTGGCTGCCGGCGTGATCTGCTTCTTCGCCGCCACCAGCCTCAAGCGTGCCGTTGGCTACGACGACTCCCTGGACGCCTTCGGCGTGCACGCGGTCGGCGGTATCGTCGGCGCCCTGCTCACCGGCGTGTTCGCAGCACCGGCCCTGGGCGGCTTCGGCACCGTGACCGACATCGGCGCGCAGCTGTTCACCCAGTTCAAGGGCGTGGCCTTCACCATCGTCTACACCGGTATCGTCAGCTTCGTGATCCTCAAGGTCCTGGACCTGGTCATGGGCCTGCGCGTCACCGAGGAAGAGGAAACCGTGGGTCTGGACCTCTCCCTGCACAACGAACGCGGTTACAACCTGTAAGGGTTCGCGCAAGTTCGACGAAGGGCGCCCTCGGGCGCCCTTTGCTTTTTCGATCAGCACGCTAGAATGCGCGCGCATCACCGTTAGCGACGGAAGGATTGCCCGCCATGTGGCAGCAGAAGAGCATCACCCTGCGCCCTCGCCCGCGAGGTTTCCACCTGGTCACCGACGAGATCCTGGCCGCGTTGCCGGAACTGTCGAAGTGCCGGGTAGGCCTGCTGCACCTGCTGCTGCAGCACACCTCCGCCTCGCTGACGGTCAACGAAAATGCCGACCCCTCGGTGCGCCGCGATTTCGAGCGATTCTTCAATCGCCTGGTGCCCCAGGGTGAGCGCGGCTATGAACATGACTACGAAGGTCCGGACGACCTTCCGGCGCATTTCAAGTCGAGCCTGCTGGGCTGTCAGCTGACGCTGCCGATACAGGGGGGAGGCTTGGCAATGGGCACCTGGCAGGGTATCTATCTGGGCGAGCACCGTGACCACGGCGGCCCGCGCAGCATAGTGGCGACCTGGCAGGGCGAGCTTGTATGAATTTTTTCCGGCGGCGTTCGTCAAAGCGCGCAGCTGGGCTATAACTAACGTGCTTTGCAGCACCACAGAGGTTGAACGATGAGCGACGAAGAACTGGAACAGGACGAGCTGGACGGCGCTGACGAGGACGATGGCGAGGAGCTCGCCGCAGCGGATGACAGCGACGCCGAAGCAGACAGCGGCGATGGGGATGAAGCCCCTTCTCCCAAGGGCGGTGGCAAGAAAGCCAAGGCCGCTGCGGAAGAAGAGGAACTGCCCTCGGTCGAAGCCAAGCAGAAGGATCGTGATGCACTGGCCCGTGCGATGGAGGAGTTCCTCACTCGCGGCGGCAAGGTGCAGGAGATCGAGCCGAACGTCGTGGCCGACCCGCCCAAGAAGCCGGATAGCAAATACGGCAGCCGCCCTATCTGATATCTGACGCAATACGAAAAGCCCCGTCGCTCCGTCTGGAGCGGCGGGGCTTTTTCATGTCCGTTTGTTGCATTGTTCAGTTATGTAGGAGCGAGCTTGCTCGCGAACCGCCCCGAGTCTCAGCGCCGCCCGGAGCGCCGTTCGCGAGCAAGCTCGCTCCTACGAAAAGCCCATGCGTCAGAGCTTTTCCAGGATATCCGGCAGCTCGGACAGGTTGTGGATGATCGCGCTGGGCGCTTCTTCGCCGTCCCACTGCTTGCGTGCGGGGTTGAACCAGATCGCTTTCATGCCCGCACGGCGCGCCCCCGCGATGTCATCGCTGGGGTGGTCACCGATGTGCACGGCGTTTCCCGCCGCCACACCGCCGCGCTTGAGCGCTTCCTGGAACGGATGCGGGTCGGGCTTGCCGACGCCCAGTTCTTCCGCGCACAGGGCGAACTGGAAGTAGTCCGCCAGGCCCAGCCGGCGCACGTCGGCGTTGCCGTTGGTGAGCACGCCGAGGATGAAGCGGTTGGCCAGTTGCTCCAGGGTCGGGTGCACCTCGGGGAACAACGCCACCTGGTGCCGCGCGTGCAGGAAGGTCTGGAAGCCGGCTTCGGCCAGCTCCGTCGCCTCGGCCTGTGGATAACCCGCGTCGAGCAGCGCTTGGAACAGGATGCGCCGGCGCAGCTCGCTCAAGCGGTGCTTGAGCATCGGGTCCTGCTCCATCAGCCGCGAGCGGATCGCCCACAGGTGCTCGATGGGCACCGGCCCCAGCTGTGCAGCGTTCACCGCCAGCCAGTCACGCAGGGTGGCTTCGGCGCTGTTCATCACCGGGGCAACGTCCCACAGCGTGTCATCGAGGTCGAAGGTGACCAGACGGATACTCATTCTTCTGCTCCGGGTTTGCGGCGTGCCCGAGGGTGCGCCTGGTCATAGACCGTGGCGAGGTGCTGGAAGTCCAGGTGGGTGTAGATCTGCGTGGTGGCGATGTCGGCGTGGCCGAGCAGCTCCTGCACCGCGCGCAGGTCCTGGGAAGACTCCAGCATATGGCTGGCGAAGGAGTGTCGCAGCATGTGGGGGTGCAGGTGCTGGCCGAGCTCGCGCACGCCGGCCTCGCGCACGCGCAGCTGGATGGCGCGCGGCGTCAGGCGCTTGCCGCTGCGGCCGATAAACACGGCGTTGTCCTGCGGCGAGGCGAGGGCGCGCAGCGGCAGCCAGTTTTCGATGGCCTGCCGCGCGGCGCGGCCGACCGGCAGTTCGCGGACCTTGTTGCCCTTGCCGTGGACGCGCACCAGGCCGTCCTTGAGGTCCAGCCATTCCAGGTCGAGGCCGACCAGTTCGGAGAGGCGCAGGCCCGACGAATAGAACAGCTCCAGCAACGCCTGGTCGCGGCGGGCGATGAAGTCGTCCTCGACGCCGCCGTCCAGCAATTGCGCGGTGCGGTCGGTGTCCAGCGTGCGCGGCAGCTTGCGCGCGCCCTTGGGCGCGGCGAGGCCGTCGGCGGGATCGTGCCGGCAGCGGCCTTCGCGGATCAGGTACTGGTACAACCCTCGGGTGGCCGACAGCAGACGCGCCAGGCTGCGGCTGGCGAGGCCCTGCTGGTGCAGGCGAGCGACGAACAGGCGCAGGTCGCGCACCTGCAGCGCCGACCACTCGTTGATCGAGGATTTCTCGCACAGTGCGGCGAGGCGCGCCAGGTCGCGGCGGTAGCCGTCGAGCGTGTGCACGGATACCTGGCGCTCGCTGCGCAGGTGTTCCAGATAGGATTCCAGATCGGCTTCGAGCGACACGCGGAAAGCTCCCAGTGATACAGCCAGGCTGGCAGCTTACCGCGTTGCGAAGGTCAGCGTACCGAGCGCAGGGGCGTGGAGAAGCGCGGCAGGGTGCGCGCGAGGACTTCGGCGACGTAGCCCAGGAACAGGGTGCCCAGCGAGCTCTTGTAGTGCTGCGGGTCGGGGCTGCCGATCGCCAGCACGCCGTGCAGCCCCTGGAAGGTCAGCGGCACCACGGCGGCGGAGCCGACCTGCTCGCGTTCGCTTTCGCAGAACAGGAAGGCCAGCTCGTGGGGGCGCAGCACGCCGCAGACGGTCTTGCCGCCGGACAGCAGGCCACCGATGGCCTGGTGCGCTTCGGCGCTGCTCACCGAGCGGCCCACCGGCAGGTTGTTGTCGCTGAACAGGATCAGGCTGACGTAGGGCACCAGGAACTCGTGGCGCAGGCTGTCTTCCACCGTGCTGACGATTTCCTCCAGGCTGGTGGCGTCGAGCAGGTCGAGCACCAGGCGGCGGGTCTTGTCGAACAGACGGTCGTTGTCGCGGGCCACGTCCATCAACTGCGACAGCCGATGGCGCATCTCGATGTTGCGCTCGCGCAGCAGGCGCACCTGGCGCTCCACCAGCGACACGGCATCGCCCGGCTGGTGCGGAATGCGCATCTCCGGGATCAGCTCGTCATGGTCGACGAAGAATTCAGGGTGCCGGCGAAGATAGTCGGCGACCTGTTCGGCTTCGAGCGTAACGGTGGGGTCCTGCGGAGTATCGGTCATAAGCGTCCCGGTTATAGACGTACCTGGCCTTCGAACACCCGCACGGCGGGCCCGGTCATCATAACGGGCTGACCCGGTCCTGCCCACTCGATGGACAACCGTCCGCCGGGAAGGTCGATCTGTACCGGCGATTGCAGCCAGCCCTGGCGAATGCCGGCGACGGCGGCGGCGCAGGCGCCGGTGCCGCAGGCCAGCGTCTCGCCGGCGCCGCGTTCCCAGACGCGCAGGCGCGCCTGGTGCGGATTGACGATCTGCAGGAAGCCGATGTTGGCCTTCTGCGGGAAGCTTTCGTGGACTTCGAGCTTCGGCCCCAGGGTGCGCACCGGTGCGCTGTCGACGTCATCCACGCGCAGTACGCCGTGCGGGTTGCCCATGGAGATGGCGGCCAGCTCGTAGCGCTGCCCGTCCACTTCCAGGGGATAGCTCAGCGCCTCGCTCTGGGCCTTGAACGGCACCTGCTCGGGCACCAGGCGCGGCGGGCCCATGTCGACGGTGACCTGGCCATCGTTGGCGATGGTCAGCTCGATCATGCCGCCCTTGGTTTCCACGCGAATGGTTTTCTTCGCGGTCAGGCGCTTGTCGACCACGAAGCGGGCGAAGCAGCGCGCGCCGTTGCCGCACTGTTCGACCTCGGTACCGTCGCAGTTGAAGATGCGGTAGCGGAAGTCCGCGTCGGGTGTGCTCGGCGGCTCGACGATCAGAAGCTGATCGAAACCGACTCCGAAATTGCGGTCGCCCCACTGTTTGACGTGGCGTGGCTGCACGTGGGCGTGCTGGCTGACCAGGTCCAGGACCATGAAGTCATTGCCCAGCCCGTGCATCTTGGTAAAGCGCAGAAGCATCGTCGTCTCGGCCTCAGTCCGGCAGCAGGCTTTCGCCGGCGAACAGCTCTTGTCTCTTGCGGCTGCGCACCCCGTGCGCGGCCGAGCTATCCGCCAGCACCTCGGCGGCGCGGCCCCGGGTGTTGTCGTTGGAATTCATGACGAAACCATAGGCGCCGGCCGGATGAACGGCCAGCAGGCCACCTTCTTTGCGGGCGGGAGCACGAAGCCGGCGGGGATGTCGCCGGCTTCGCCGGGCGGCGTGCCAGGGCGCTCGGCAATCGCCGACGCTGGCACGTCTGCCGCGAGCAGTAGCCCGCCGCGGACGTCGAAGGCGTCCATGGGAACGCCCTCAGAGACCGTAGCGGTCCTTGCTGTGTTCGTTCTTGGCCTTTTCGTCGTCCGGCAGGTACAGCGGGCCTTTCTGCCCGCAGCCGGCGATGGCGGCGGTCAACAGGGCGATCGCGACGAAGGGAAGCAGCAGTCGCTTCATGGCGGAATCCTTGTAATAAAGCGTCAATGGGGCCGGAGTATACCGGCCCCCCGCCGGCTTGCCTATGCGAGCCGGCTCCCGCCCTGCGGGGCTTGCGGCTCGCGCCCGGCGGGCCACTGGCCCTATGATGGCGGGCAAAAAATGGAAAGCTCGATGGACTATCGCGATCCCCTGCCCAGTTCGGTGTCGGTGGCCTACCTGCAGGGCCTTGTGGAGCATCTGCAGCGCCAGGGCGTGGAGCCGGCGCGGCTGCTGGCGACGGTGCACCTGGAGCCCTCGATCCTCGCCCAGCGCGAGCAGCGTATCGCCGCCAGTGCCTACCTCGAGCTGGTCGGCGCCGGCGTACGCCTGAGTGGCGACGCCAACCTCGGCCTGCACCTGGGCGAGGCGGTGCGCCCCGGCTACTACGGCGTACTCGGCTACCTGATCATGAGCTGCGCGACCCTTTCCGACGCCCTGCATCGCCAGGCGCGCTATGCCGCGCTGGTGGGCAACCTGGGCCGCGTCGAGCTGGCCGACGAGCCGCCGCGTGCCGGCTGCGAGCCATTGGTCAAGCACTGCTGGGAGGCGCTGCTGCCGCAACAGCAGCGGCAGATGAGCGAGGAGACGCTGGCCGGCTGGGTCAGCTTCGGCCATTGGGTCAGCGGCGTGGACGAGGCGCCGTTCGAAGTGCGCTTCAGCCACAGCGCCCCGGCGGACGTCAGCGAACACGCACGCATCTTCCGCTGCCCGGTACTGTTCGATCAGCCGGACAATGCCCTGGTCTTCCCCAAACGCCTGCTGGCGCTGCCGCTCGGCCAGGCTGACGCCCAGGTGCAGCGCACCCTGGATGCCTACGCCGAGCGCCTGCTGGTGGAGATCAACAAGGGCGACAGCGTGCTCGACCGCGCGCGCCTGGAGCTGGCGCGCCAGTTGCCGGAGCAGGGCGCCGACCTGGAGCGCCTGTCGCTGACGCTCGCCCTCAGCCCTCGCACCCTGCAACGCCGCCTGCGCGATACCGGCCTGTCGTTCAGCCAACTGGTGGACGAAACCCGCCAGCAGCTGGTGCTCCACTATTTGCGCGACCCGGCACTGGACACGGCGGACATCGCCTACCTGCTGGGCTTCAGCGAAGCCGGTTCGCTCGCCCGCGCATTCCGGCGCTGGACGGGGCAGAGTCTGGGCGAATACCGGCGTAAACTGGTGCCTTTGACTGATCCCGAGGACGATGCATGAGCACTTTGAGCGAGGCCCGCTTCCATGACCTGGTGGACGCCGTACAGGTAACGGTGGAGGACGCCTTCGACGACAGCGATCTGGACCTGGACCTGGAGAACTCCAGCGGCGTGCTGACCGTGCGCTTCGAGAACGGCACCCAGCTGATCCTCAGCCGCCAGCCGGCGCTGCGCCAGCTGTGGGTGGCGGCGCGCTCCGGCGGCTTCCACTTCGACTACGACGAATCCGGCTCGCTGTGGATCTGCGACAGCACCCGCGAACCGCTGGGCGCGCTGCTCAATCGCGCCACGCTGGAACAGGCTGGCGAGGATGTCGACTTCCCCGGCATCTGACGCGCAGGCGAGCGTCGCCTCGCCCTGCTGCCGGCGCTGCTGCCTGGACGACGCGGATGTCTGCGTCGGCTGCGGTCGCACCCTGGGCGAGATCCTGGAGTGGAACGAGGCGGACGGCGAGCGTCGCCGGGCGATCCTGGCGGACTGCGAAAAGCGCCGAAACAACCACTTGCCGAAGTGGTGACTGGTCGGTGTTGCTTATTTTCTGTGCTGTGTTAGTGTCCGGGAAAACCCCGCCTTGGGCGGGGTTTTTCTTTTTTCGGAATTCATTGCGCGTTCGCTTCCCGAACGCATTTACTGCCAGAACACCCAGGGCCCCGAGCGCGCGAGCGTCCGGGGCTCTCCTGTAAGGAGACTGCCAACCATCATGACCACGACACCCATCACCGTCACCCGACTCGACCTGCAACGTCTGGAGCGCATGCTCGACAGCCTGGATGAGTACGGCCCCGCGGCCGAGGCGCTGGAGGCCGAACTGGCCCGCGCCACGGTGGTCGGCCACGACGAGATTCCGCCGGGCGTGGTCACGATGAATTCCACCGTGCGTTGCCGCGAGGAAAGCAGTGGCAAGGAATACCACCTGACGCTGGTCTACCCGGCCGATGTCGGCGGGGAAGGCAAGGTATCGATCCTCGCCCCGGTGGGCACCGCGCTGCTGGGCCTGACCACGGGCCAGAGCATCGACTGGCCGGCGCCCAGCGGCAAGACGCTGAAGCTGACCCTGCTGGAAGTCGAATACCAGCCCGAAGCGGCCGGCGACTTCGATCGCTGAGTTCCCCCTCCGGGACTTTCCCTCCCCGGGCGTCCGGTCCGGCCTTCAGGCCTCGGCCAGCGCCCGGTTCAGCGCCTGCTCCAGGCTCTGCTTGTAGCGCAGGAAATGTACCGTCTGCAGTTCGCCGCCCTCGCGCATGGCCGACAGGTCCAGGTCGGTGATGTAGCAGGGGTAGCGCTCCTGCCCCCGGCGCCGGTCCAGGATGTGCCGGGCCACGGCCTGGAACAGCTCGTTGCCGAACTCCAGTTCCGAGAACTCGCGGTGGTTGCAGAACAGCGTGGTGCGCGCGCGCTGGCCTTCTCCGGGCTCGACGATCGCCTGCACGTTGTAGAACGGCAGCGCTTCCAGCGGCTGCGGCGTGTGGCGCCGCTCGATGCGTTGCGCGCGCTGGTGACCATTGGTCACCACTTCGTAGAAGAGGATGTCCGCCCCCACCGGTCCCTGGGTTTCCAGTAGCGAAATCACGGCGTTGCGGCGGTACTGCACCGACTGCAGGAAGCGCTGCAGCGGCAGCAGCAGGCCTTCCTCGGTGTCGTACTCCTGGCGGCGCCGCCAGAGGGCGTTGCGCTCGTCGAGGATGGTGATTTCCGCGCTGCCTTCGTCCAGGCGGTAGAACACCTGCACGGTATTGGCCCGGCCCAGCGGCAGGATCATGGCAAGGTCGTCGCCTTCCAGCGCGTGCCGGTCCAGCTGCAGGAAGCCGCTGTCGTCCTGGGTGTCGCCCAGGTGTTCCACCAACGCCGGCAGCCCCTCGATCACCCGGTGGCTGACGCTGCCCGGCACCAGGTGCAGCAGGTGGAAATGCTGGCGTACCTGCAGCAGGTAGCGCCCACCCTTGCCACTGGCGAGCTGCGCATGGGCGTCGCGGAACAGGTCTTCCACGCGCTGGGCGATGGCCGTGGCGCGGTTGCGGCAGAAACAGCGCACCAGCAGGCGCGGCGGCGGGGCGTCGGTGGGCAGTGTGTTGAGGAATTCGCGCAGGCAGTCGAGCAGCGCGTGGGGCCCGGAATAGCGGCTGACCAGCAGTTCGTTCCAGCTGTTGAGGGTGATCTGGTCGAGGGTCAGCACCAGGTTGTCGCGCACGCCGGAGTAGCCGAGCGAGTCGGTCCGCTCGGTGGTCATGTGCACGTTCATCTGGCTGTGCTGGCGCAGCGGGTCGACGCCGACGTTCACCAGCAGCAGTACCTGCGAGGGCACCGCGCTGCGCAACAGGGCGCTTTCCGGCACTTCGTTGAGCGGCAGCGGGACGGCCTGCTGCAGGCTGCCCAGCAGGTTCTGCAATTCGAATTCGCTGAGGTCGCTGGCGCCCGGTTGCAGGGACAGCCGCGTGGTGGCGTCGATCACGCCGTTGCGGTGGCTCCAGGCGAGCAGTTCCATGAGGTCGCGGGCGCGGCGCAGCGGGGCGAAGTCGGCCATTTCCTGCAACGACAGGTTGCCGCTGAACAGTGCCCAGTACGGCGGTTTGCCGGCCTCGCCGCCGGGCAATTGGGCGAGGGTGAGGATGTCCTCGGCCATGTCCGGGGCGATGCCCGGGTTGATGAACTCGACCTTGCCGGCCTTGCGCTCGAAGGCGGCATACAGGCGCCGGCCGAGGATGCCCATGTCCCGCGGGTTGATGCCGCTGGTGGCGTGCTGCAGGCGGGCGAACTGCGAGAGGAAGCGGTAGCTGTGGGTCAGTTCGTTGACCAGCGCACGGCGCTCCAGCAGCACCTGACGGACCTTCCACTGGCTGCGGCTGTCGAGCTGGGCGAAGGCGCGGCTGTCCCACTTCCAGGGCGCCGAGACGCGCTCCATCACCTTGCGCTGCCAGCTCTTGTGGCCCTGGCGCGGCGGGCGGCTGAGCTTCTTGCCGACCTTCAGGTAGAGGCAGCGACGGATCAGCTCCAGGCGTTCGGTTTCGCCGCGCTCCTTGAGGTATTCCTCCAGGCGGCGGTAGAGCATGACGTAGGGGTCCAGCTCCTCCACGTCCAGGCGCCCGGCGTAGATCGCCTGCTTGTAGCGCAGGCTCAGGCAGGACACCTGTGGATGTTCGCTGGCGTAGACCTCGGTGAGCAGCAGCTTGAGCACCGACTTGTAGGGCGACTCGATGCCCTTGAACAGCTGCCACATGCCGGCACCGATGAACTCGCCCGGCGGGATGCGTGCCAGGTGGCCGAGGTCGAGGACGTCCTCGGTGCGGATGAAACGCTTGCTCAGCAACGTCTGGCAGTACTCGGCGTAGCGGTTCTCTTCGTAGACCGGCACCAGCCACCACAGCGGCGTGCGGCCGCCGAGCCAGATGGCGGTACGGTAGAACTCGTCGAGCAGCAGGTAGTGCTGGCTGGTGCCGCAGTCGTCGGAGGTCAGCCGGGCCTCGCGGGCGCCCTGGGTGTAGTGCTGCGGGTCGACGAGGAAGCAGTGCACCTCGGCGCCCTGGGTGGCGGCCCATTGTTCGAGCAGCTCGCATTTGCGGCGCAGTTCCGCCAGCTCCCGCTCGGAGAGGTCGGAGGCGTGGCAGACCCACAGGTCCAGGTCGCTCTGCTCGGCCTGGGCGACGGTGCCGAGGCTGCCCATCAGGAACAGCCCGTGGATCGGCAGCGGCGGATTGCCGCGACGGGTCTTGTAGCTGAAGGAGCGGGTCAGGCGCTGGGCCTCGGCGAGGAGCTCGTCGTCCGGGACGAAGTTCGACAATCCAGCGGGCGTGCTGGCCGAAACGTAGCCGGGCAGCAGCGGGTGGTTCACGTCCAGCAGCAGCGGCAACAGCTTGAGCACCAGCTGCTGGCGCGTGGAGAGCGCTTCGCTGGCCCGCTGCAGACGCGCGGCATTGACCTTCAGGAAGCGCTGACGCAATTGCGTCAGCACCTTTCGGTCGATGCCGTCGTCGATGTCCGGGCGGATCTCGGGGGTGAGCGTCATGGCGTACTGCTGCCTGGCCAGCGGCGCCGCATCAGGAAATGCGGCGCTCGGAAGTGTGCCAGTTTATCGCCCGCTCGCGGGGGAACTTGAGGTCAGCCGCGCAGGATGCCGAGCAGGACCTGGGCGTGCTCGGCGGCGTCGAGCCCCAGTCCGGTCAGATAGCCGCCGTCCTGCTTGTCGATCAGGCCCTTGGCGTGGAGCCGTTCGGCGGCGGCCACTGTTTCGGCGGAAGCGTCGTGGTGCACTTTCAACCCGGCCTGGCTGTTCTCCAGGTCGTAGAGCGCCAGCAGGTCCAGTTCTTCAACCATTTCTTTCGTGAAAGCCATTCGCCTAACTCCCGATGGTCAATGAGGCCTCAGTGTAGTCTCAAGTCCGACCGGTTCGGCAAGCGCTCTTATGCCGCTGTTTCATTTCACGATGCTGCCGTTACGCCTCGGTGCCGTCGGGCAGGGTCGGCAGCGCGCGCAGCGCCTCTTCGTACCACTCGCCGTTGAACGGGCGGTCCTCGGCCAGCATCGCCTCGATCTCGTGGGCGAGTACCAGGGCCATCAGGTGCAGGGCGTCCTCGCGCTCGTAGCCGACCAGGGTCAACTTGTTGAACACGGCGCGGGCGGCCGCCGGGCTCTCGCTGTCGATCTGGTTCTCGATGGCCTGGATCAGGGTGTCCTCGGCGAAGGACTCTTCGCTGTCGTCTACGTCGGTCATCACATTGCTCTCCGCTGGACTTGTGAAGCGCCGGGAAGTTGGCCAACCTGCGGGTCAACTTCTGGCTGTAAAGGATTGTCGGGCGACATGATCACCTATTACACCCTGGTCGGCGACCGCCTGGTGCGCCACAACGGCAACGAGTGCCACGGCATGCCCAAGGACACCCTGTGGATCGACCTGTTCCAGCCCACGGCGGAAGAAGAGCGGCTGCTGGAGTCGATCATCGAGGTGGATGTGCCAACCCAGGAGGAGATGGCCGAGATCGAGGACTCCTCGCGCTTCTACGAGAGCAATGGCGCGCTGTACATGACCACCACGGTGGTCGGCGGTATCCGCGAGCACAAGCCGAGCACCTCGGAAGTCACCTGCGTGCTGACCCCGCATTGGCTGGTGACGGTGCGCTACACCGACCTGCTGGCCTTCCGCACCTTCGAGACGCGGACCCAGCGCGGCGGCTGCGAAGGGCGCAGCGACCAGTTGTTCGTGACCCTGATGGACAGCGTGGTGGACCGTATCGCCGACGTGCTGGAGAACGTGCAGAAGCAACTCGACAGCCTTGGCAGCGGCATCTTCCGCGAGGGCCCGGCCAGCGAGAAGGCCGACCTGCAGGAAGTGGTCAAGCAGTTGGGGCGGGGAAACTCGCTGCTGTCCAAGCTCAACGAGAGCCTGCTGAGCGTCAGCCGGCCGCTGTCGTACTTCCGCCAGGGCAGCAATGGCTGGATCAGCGACGAGGTGAAGCTGGGCATGAAGTCGGTGGAGCGCGACGTGCGCTCGCTCAGCGAGTACCAGACGAAGATGGCCGGGGAAATCACCTTCCTGCTGGACGCTACCCTGGGCCTGATCAACATCGAGCAGAACAGCATCATCAAGGTGTTTTCCATCGCCGCCGTGCTGTTCCTGCCGCCGACCCTGGTGGGCACGGTGTACGGCATGAACTTCGCGCACATGCCCGAGTTGCAATGGCTGGCCGGCTACCCGATGGCGCTGGTGGCGATGGTGATCTCGGCGATCATTCCCTACTACTGGTTCAAGTACAAAGGCTGGCTGTAGCCGGTTGCTGGCTGGATTGAGACGGGTTCGCTCGATGGAATTGATGTCGGTCAAGAAGGCTCGCCCCGCTGGCGCAGAGAGTGGGAAGTCCCCTGACCACTCAATGTCTCACCGGAGGAGACCATGTCCGAGCCCGTTACCAGCAGAACCCCCCCGGTACGCCGTGCCAGCAAGACTGCCAGCCGGGCGCCCGCCGCCGCTCCCGCCAAGCCGCCGATGACCGCTGGCGCGGAGGAAATCCGCGCCCAGAGCCAGGGCCCGGTCGCGCTGAAAGTGGCCATGGCGCCGCGCGGCAGCAACGAGGACTCCACGTCCGCCGAACTGCCGGCCTTCTACCCTTACCGCAAGCGGCTGCAGCGCAGGGAATACGAGCATCTCAAGGAGCAGCTGCAGGTCGAGCTGCTGAAGGTGCAGAGCTGGGTGAAGGAGACCGGCCAGCGCGTCGTCGTGCTGTTCGAGGGCCGTGACGCCGCGGGCAAGGGCGGCACGATCAAGCGCTTCATGGAGCACCTCAACCCGCGCGGCGCGCGGGTGATTGCCCTGGAAAAGCCCAGCGACGCCGAGCGCGGCCAGTGGTACTTCCAGCGCTACATCCAGCACCTGCCCACGGCCGGGGAGATCGTCTTCTTCGACCGCTCCTGGTACAACCGCGCCGGCGTCGAGCGGGTGATGGGCTTCTGCTCGCCGCGCCAGTACCTGGAGTTCATGCAGCAGACGCCGGAGCTGGAGCGCATGCTGGTGCGCAACGGCATCCTGGTCTTCAAGTACTGGTTCTCGGTGAGCCGCGAGGAGCAATTGCGCCGCTTCGTCTCGCGCCGCGACGACCCGCTCAAGCACTGGAAGCTGTCACCCATCGACATCCAGTCGCTGGACAAGTGGGATGACTACACCCAGGCCAAGGAAGCGATGTTCTTCCACACCGACACCGCCGATGCACCCTGGGTGGTGATCAAGTCCGACGACAAGAAGCGCGCGCGCCTCAACTGCCTGCGGCACTTCCTGCACACGCTGGACTACCCCGGCAAGGACGAGAAGATCGCCCACGCCCCGGACCCGTTGCTGGTGGGCCGGGCCGCCGACCTGGACCGCGACGAGATGCAGGCGCCCCCGGTCGCGGAGAGCGCCCCCGCGGTGCCCGTGGCGGAGCCGGAGCCTGAGGCGATTCCGGCCTGAGGCGTTACTGCTGGCTGATCAGCATGAGCTGGCCGGAAACGGCGCGGGCGTTGCGATCGACGATGATCGGCGCCCAGGGCCGGCCGGAGGCGCTGACGCCGCTGTTGCTCTTGCTGTTCATGTCCAGCAGCGCCTTGCTCAGGTACTCCCAGCGGGTGCGCAGTTTCTTGGTCGCATCGCTGTCGGGCAACTGGTCGATACGCTGGGTCAACAACGGCACCAGCACGCCCTCGTCCTGGCCGAGGTATTCCTGCGGCTGCTCGCGGGCCAGCTCCAGGCCGCTGATATAGGCGCGGCCCAGGTACTGGGTGGCCAGGTATTCCACGCGCACCGGCAGCTCCCACAGCGGAATCTGGCTGGCGTCGGCGGTGGCGGGGACGAAGCGTTCGATCTGGTTGAGCAGGTCGCGCAGGGAGCGGCTCAGATCCTGGTTGTAGCGCCAGGGCAGGTCTTCTTCCTTGGGGCCGTAGGAAACGCCATTGCGAATCTGGGTAACGAACTCCGCATGGGCCTTGCGCAGGGCATCGTCAGCCTTGGGGTAGGCCTTGACGGCATTGTCCAGCGTGGCCAGGTCCTTCTCCAGCTGGGCGGCGTGGGTTTCCTGGAAGCCTTCGCCGCGCAGCAGCAACAGGCTGTTGATCGAGCGGCAGGTATAGACCTGCAGGGTCTGCAATTGCAGTTCCTCGCTGGGCAGGTTGGCCTGGGCGGCGAGGGAGAGGAGTCCGAAACAGCACAGCAGGAAACCGCGATAGACATCGAGCTTTCGGAACATGGCGGAGGCGTCCTTCTTGTTATTGTGAGCTGCCTGATTCGCCCGGGCGCGTGTTCTCTGGCGCCAGAAATGCAGCTATTCCTAGGCTAGCTGCGAACCTCGCCGCTGCAACCGTCCGAAAGAGTGATTTGTGCAGCTGAACCGGTGCCGGCGGAGGGTTCGGGAGGGGGAGGACTGCTCTGGGGAGAGCCGAACCTCCGCCGGGCTTTGCGGGGCGGACGGGCGTCAGAAGCGCCAGTAGGCCGAAAGGGTGGTCTGGTCGAGGTCGATGTCGCCGACGTCCAGGTATTCCTGTTCCAGGCGCACACCCAGGCCGCCAATCACGTCCATTTCGCCGCCGAAGCCGTAGAGCGCGTCCACGTCGTCGGACTTGCCGGCGGCGTCGTTGTCGGCGTGCCAGGCGTGCACGCCGGCGATGCCGTACACGCGGATGCGCTGGCCAATGGGCACGCCCAGGTGGACGTTGGCTTGCAGCGACTCGCCGTCGAAGTGCTTCTTGCCGTCGTTCATGTCACCGAAGTCGACCACCGCGCCTTCCAGTGACAGGTAATTGTTGAAGCGGTAGCCGGCGTACAGCTTGTAGCTGTTGTCGTGGTCATCGAAGGAGCGGTCGTCGATCTCGAGGCGAGTCACGCCGCCACCGACGTAGAGGCCGCTGTCGTCGGCCATCGCCAGGGCCGGAGCGGTCAGGGCGAGGGCGCAGAGGAGTTTCGAAAGGCGCATAGGATTCCCTTGCGGCCGGCGTGAGGCGCCAGCCGCCTTGCTGTCTTGCGGAGGATTTGGGTGCCGCTCTGGCGCGGGCTTATCGGCGCCAGCGCAGCGGCGGGGGCATTAGAGCGGGGCAATAGCGTGCGCGACCATCGAAGCTTGTCGAGAGTCGTCTGGCTTTTGTTCTAGAGGCTCTCGTCCAGAGTCAGGCGTGGGCTGCCTGGCGCAGGCGCTCGCGGTCCAGTATCTCGATGCCGCCATAGCTCAGGCGCACGATGCCCTGCGCTTCCAGCTCCTTGAGGATCTGGTTGGTGGTCTGCCGCGACAGCGACAGCATGGCCGCCAACTGGTCCTGGGGCAGGTGCAGCTCGCGCTTGGCGGTGGCCGACTCGCCGTAGCCCTCGGCGATCATCAGCAGGCGCCGCGCCAGGCGCGGTGCGGCCGGCAGCAGCGAGAGCTCTTCCAGCACGGCGAAGGTGATGCGCAGCTTGTGGCTCATCAGCAGGGCGAAGTCGCGCCAGTATTCCGGGTGCAGCGCCAGCAGCGCCTGCAGCGGCGCCAGGGGAACCTGCAACAGGACGGTGGCGCCCTCGGCGTAGGCGTCGTGGGTGCGCGGCTGGCCGTCGAACAGGCAGATCTCGCCGAACCAGTTGGGCGCTTCCACCAGCGCCAGCAGCGCTTCCTTGCCGGTCTCGCCGACCACGCTGACGCGCATCGCGCCTTCCACCACGCAATACAGGCCGCACGGCGCATCGCCACGGGCGAACAGGCGCTGGCCGGCGGGCAGGCGGCGCACCACGGCGGCGTCGCACAGCGCCTGGCGCAGGCCCTCGGGGAGGGTCTGGAACCAGCGGCCATCGTGCAGGCCGGAGAGGTAAGGCTTGGCGTCGGTCATGGTCAATGTCGGCTAGCTGACAGAGTGGCAAGGCGCACATCGCCATGATGCCAGTACCTTGCGGGAGAACAACAATGAAAACGCTCGTCGACCACCTTGCCCAATATGCCGCCTACCACCGTGACCGGCGGAACATCGTCAGCCATTTCATCGGCATCCCGATGATCGTGCTGGCCATCGCCACCCTGCTGTCGCGCCCCGGCTTCGAGCTGGCCGGGCTGCCGGTCTCGCCAGCCACGCTGCTGGCGCTGGCCTCCGTGGTTTTCTACCTGCGCCTGGACTTGCGCTTCGGCCTGCTGATGACTGCGCTGCTGGCACTGTCGCTATGGATCGGTGCCGCATTCGCAGCCGGCACCACGGCGTCCTGGCTTGCCTGGGGGATCGGCCTGTTCGTGGTGGGCTGGATCATCCAGTTCGTCGGCCACTGGTACGAAGGACGCAAGCCGGCGTTCGTCGATGACCTCTCCGGGCTGATCGTCGGCCCGCTGTTCGTCGCCGCCGAAGCGGCCTTCCTGCTGGGCCTGCGCGATGAAGTGCGCCACGCCGTGGAAGAGCGCGCCGGCCCCACCTGCATCCGCGAGAAGAAGGCGACCGCCTGATTCAGCTCACTCCGTACCGCTGAGCTGGCGCAGGATCCGGGCGCTGTCGGGGTCGGCGGGGAAGAAGGTTTCCAGCGCCAGCTCCGACAGCGTCACGTCCACCGGCGTGCCGAACACCGTGATGGTGCCGATCAGGCTGCACACGCCAAGCTCCGTCTGCAGTTGCACCGGGATCAGCACCATGTCGCCGCTGGCCGCCTCGTCGTAGGGCGGTGCCGGATAGGCCGCCACCTCGTCGCGCAACGCCGCCAGTGCCGGGTCGCCGCTGGCTTCGTAGTCGCGCTGCAAGCGCTCCACCACATGCGCCTTCCACGGTCCGAGATTGAGGATGCGCGGTGCCAGCCCCTTGGGGTGCAGGCTCATGCGCAGCACGTTGATCGGCGGCTGCAGCAGTTCCGGGTCGACGCCGAGCAGGAAGATATCCACCGTGCGGTTGGACGCCAGCAGATTCCAGTGGCGATCCACCACCATCGCCGGGTTCGGCTCGTGGGCCTTGAGCAACTGGTCGATGGCCTGTTTCGCCACGGTCAGCGCCGGATCGTCCAGACCTTTCTCCGAATACACCGGGGCATAGCCCGCCGCGCTGAGCAGGCGGTTGCGCTCGCGCAGCGGAATGTCCAGTTGTTCCGCCAGGTGCAGGAGCATCTCGCGGCTGGGCAGGGCGCGTCCGGTTTCGACGAAGCTCAGGTGGCGCGTGGAAATCTCCGCGTCGCAGGCGAGGTCGAGCTGGCTGAGCCGGCGGCGCTGGCGCCATTGGCGGAGCAGGGCGCCGACCGGTTGGGCCGGGCTGTTCATGGCTGGAGTGTTCATGGGATCGAACGATAGACCTCCCACCCCGTAACGGCCATTACCTGGCAGGTAATCGACGCACCTACGTCCCGAGCGGATTCTTCAGCCACACGCCGCCAACCGGTGGCGATCCCTGAAGGAGCTTCGCCATGACTCTGCTGCAACCGTCCCCGCTGCTTCGTCTCACCCTCAAGGCCGACGCCCTGGCCGGCGGCGCCATGGGCCTGTTGATGGCACTGGCTGCACAACCGCTCGGCCAGCTGCTGGGCCTACCGTTCGTCCTGCTGCTGGTGGCCGGCATCGTCTTGTTGCCGCTGGCGCTGGTGCTCTACTGGATGTCCAATCAGCCGGCGCTGTCGCGCAGCGGAGTCTGGGCCGTGATCGCGCTGAACGCGCTGTGGGTGGTGGAGAGCGTTGCCCTGCTGGTGACCGGCTACGTACAGCCGACCGCCCTGGGCTATGCCTTCGTCATCGGCCAGGCGCTGGTGGTCCTGCTGTTCGCCGAACTGGAGTTCTTCGGCCTGCGTCGCTCGGCGGTCCTTGCGCTGTGATGTTCGCGAGCAAGAACTAGGCGTCCCCCTCGCTCCTACAGGGCTGCATCGGTGCGCTTTTCGTAGGAGCGAGCTTGCTCGCGAACCGCTTTACGCCAGGGCTTCGCGAACGAAATCCAGTCGATCCTGGCCGAAGAACATCTCGTTGCCGACGAAGAAGGTCGGCGCTCCGAACATGCCGCGCTGGATGGCCGCCTCGGTGTTGGCCTTCAGCGCATCCTTCACCTCCTGCTCGGCGGTCAGCGCCAGCAGCGCCTGCGGATCGAAACCCGCCTCGGCCAGCAACGGGCCGAGCACCGCCGGGTCGCCCAGGTTCAGCGCATCCACCCACATGCCCTTGAACACGCAGGCCAGCAGCCCCTCGAAGCGTTCCGGCTGGCGTAGCTGGATGCCGGTGGCGGCGCGCATCAGGGTGAGGGTGTTGATCGGGAAGTGCGGGTTCATTTTCATCGGCACGCCATAGCGACGGGCGAAGCGGGTCATGTCGATCAGGGTGTAGCGCCCCTTGGCCGGCACGGCGATGGGCGACGCATTGCCGGTGGCCTGGAACACGCCGCCCAGCAGGACCGGGCGATAGACCAGCGCGGCGCCGGTGTCGGCGCAGATCTTCGGCAACTGCGTATAGGCCAGGTAGGAAGTCGGGCTGCCGAAGTCGAAGTAGAACTCGACGGATTTGCTCATGAGTGGCTCTCTTCTTGTTGTCGTTGTGGGTGGATCACCAGCGTTCGATCCAGGGGCGCAGGTCCAGCTCGAAGGTCCAGGCGTCCCGGGGCTGGCTGTGCAGATACCAGTAGCTGTCGGCGATATGCTCGGGGTCGAGGATGCCGTCCTGGTCCTTCTGCGCGTACTTCTGCGGGAAGTTCTCGCGGATGAATTCGGTGTCGATGGCGCCGTCCACCACCACGTGGGCGACGTGCAGGCCCATCGGCCCCAGTTCGCGGGCCATGCTCTGGGCCAGGGCGCGGATGCCGTGCTTGGCCCCGGCGAAGGCGGCGAAGCCCGAGGCGCCGCGCAGGCCGGCCGTGGCACCGGTGAACAGGATGGTGCCGCGCTGGCGCTTGACCATGCACTTGGCCACTTCGCGGCCGGTGAGGAAGCCGGAGAAGCAGGCCATTTCCCAGATCTTGAAGTACTTGCGCGCGGTCTCCTCGAGGATGCTGCACGGCACGTTGGCGCCGATGTTGAAGACGAAGGCTTCGATGGGGCCGATGTCGCGCTCGATGGTTTCCACCAGCTCGATCACCGCTTCTTCCTGGCGGGCATCGGAGGCGAAGCCGTGGGCCTCGCCACCTTCGGCGCGGATGGCGTCCACCAGCGGTTGCAGCTTGTCTGCCGAGCGCCGGGTGACGCAGGCGACGTAGCCCTCGCGGGCGAAACGGCGGGCGATGGCGCCGCCGGTGGCATCGCCGGCGCCGATGACCAGGACGACTTTCTTGTTGGACATTCTCGTTTCCTCAGGGGTGCGCAAAAGTGGGTAAACGGTCGTTAGGTAAACGAACGTTATGTTAATATTCGACGCATCGTCAACCGCTTCGACGGAGGCGCTCCATGCGCTACTCAGCGACCCACAAGGAAGAAACCCGCCAGCGCCTGCTCGACAGCAGCGGCTCGCTCGCCAAGCAGGGCGGTTTCGCCAGCACCGGCGTGGACGGGCTGATGAAGGCCGTGGGGCTGTCTGGCGGGGCGTTCTACAACCACTTCGGTTCGAAGGACGAGCTGTTCGCCGCCATCGTCGAGCGCGAGCTGAGCCAGAGCGTCGAGCGCCTCGCGGCGAAGGGCAAGGTGCTCGACCGTGCGCGCCTGGAGCGTGGGCTCAAGCGCTACCTGAGTGTCACCCATGTGCAGGATTCGGCTGCCGGTTGCGCGATTCCGGCCCTGGGCGCGGAGATTGCCCGCGCTGACGAGTCAGTCCGACAAAGCGCCGAGGATGCGCTGGTGGAGTTGCAGCAGGCCTGGGCGGAGGTGCTGGGTTCGGCGGAAGACGCCTGGGCGTTGCTGGCACAGTGTGTCGGCGCGCTGGTGCTGGCGCGGATGGTCGCGACGGAGAAGGTGCAGAAGACAATCGTCGAATCGAGCCGGGATTTCCTGCTGCGGCATCTGGACGAAGCTGAGCGGGCTTAACACTTGTAGGAGCGAGGGGGACGCCTAGTTCTTGCTCGCGACCAAACCCTCGCTCGGGGCTGGGTTCGCGAGCAAGCTCGCTCCTACAGAAAAGCAATCCGGCGCGAGATTACATACCGCGAATGGCGAGGTCTGCGCCCAGCAGCAACAGCCCGCCGAAGAAGCAGCGGCGGAATGCCAGCGGGCTGATCCGTGAGCGCAACCAGGTGCCCAGGTACATCCCTGCCAGCGCCGGCAGCAGGGCCAGCAGCGACAGGCCGAGCACATCCGCCTGCAGCAGCGAGCCGTGCTGGCTGAGGGTGATCGCCAGGGCCAGCGTCGAGACGGTGAAGGACAACCCCAGCGCCTGCACCAGGTCGTCCTTCTCCAGGCCGAGAGCCTGCAGGAAAGGCACGGCGGGAATCACGAAGACGCCCGTCACGGCGGTGACGCCGCCGGTGATCACGCCGATCAGCGGCGACAGCCAGCGTTCATGCCGTGGCGCCACGCTGAAGCGCTTGTTCGACAGCCCCAGCAGCGCATAGAGGATCAGCGCTACGCCCAGCAACGGCGTGGCCGCCGGCCAGTTTTCCCCCGCCAGCAGCCAGCCCACCGCCAGCGTGCCGACGACTATGCCCAGCAGCATGCCCCACAGGCGTTTGAGCAGCCCGAGGAAGCGCGGGCCGGCCGCGAGTTGCCAGACATTGGTGACGGTGGAGGGGACGACCAGGATCGCGGCGGCCTGCATCGGCGGCATCACCAGCCCGAGCAGCCCGACGGCCACGGTGGGCAGGCCGAGACCCACCACGCCCTTCACCAGGCCGGCGAGGAGGAAGGTGAGGACGATCAGTTCGAGGTGCGAGGGGAGGGCGTCGAACATGGCCGGGCCTTGGCAGCGAGGGACCGGGGCAGGATACGGAAGAACGAGGAAGGGCGCGAACCTGTAGGAGCGCCCCATGGGCGCGA
>NZ_JYOA01000010.1:38515-149153 GCF_000955805.1 Pseudomonas sp. 21
GCATGGCCCGCTCCTACAGGTGCCTCTCGGGGTCAGATGTTGGCCACCGGCTGGTACGCCTTCGGCTTGAAGTACAGCGTTTCGCCGCGGGCGAGGCCGGTCAGGCTGTCGTGGTCCTTCACCACTTCGGCCTCGATCAGCTCGTCCTGGCCGTCGACCTTGAGGGTCACGCGGGTGATCGCGCCCAGCGGACGGATGTCGCGGACTTCGGCGGCGCGGTGCTCGGCCACTTCGGAGCGCGACAGCGAGATCTCGTGCGGACGGAACAGCACGTGCTCGTCACCGCCGATGTGCAGGCGGTTGGAGTCGCCGAGGAAGTGGTAGACGAAGTCGCTGGCCGGGTTCTCGTAGACCTCGCCCGGCGAGCCGATCTGCTCGATCACGCCCTTGTTCATCACCACGATGCGGTCGGCGACTTCCATCGCTTCTTCCTGGTCGTGGGTGACGAACACGGAGGTCAGGTTGATCTCCTCGTGCAGGCGCGCCAGCCAGCGGCGCAGCTCCTTGCGCACCTTGGCGTCGAGGGCGCCGAAGGGCTCGTCGAGCAGCAGGATCTTCGGCTCCACCGCCAGGGCGCGGGCCAGGGCGATACGCTGGCGCTGGCCGCCGGAGAGCTGCTCCGGGTAGCGGTCGGACAGCCAGTCCAGCTGCACCATGTTCAGCAGCTCGTGGACCTTCTCGGCGATGCGCGCTTCGCTCGGGCGTTCCTTCTTCGGCTTCATGCGCAGGCCGAAGGCGACGTTGTCGAACACCGTCATGTGGCGGAACAGCGCGTAGTGCTGGAACACGAAGCCGACGTTGCGATCGCGCACGTCGTGCTGCGAGACGTCCTCGCCGTGGAACACGATGTTGCCCACGTCCGGGGTTTCCAGGCCGGCGATGATGCGCAGCAGGGTGGTCTTGCCGCAGCCGGACGGGCCGAGCAGGGCGACCAGCTCGCCGCTGTGGATATCCAGGTTGATGTCGTTCAGCGCCTTGAAGGCGTTGAAGTTCTTGCTGACGTTACGGATCTCGATGCTCATGGCGTGGCTCTCACTTATTCATCGTCAGCTTTGACTTTGGTGCGGGACAGGCGCGACTCGCTCCACTGCTTGAGCAGCAGGATGACGAGGGCCATCAGCAGCAACAGGGTGGCAACGCTGAAAGCGGCGACGTGGTTGTACTCGTTGTAGAGGATTTCGACGTGCAGCGGCAGGGTGTTGGTGACGCCGCGGATGTGCCCGGAGACCACCGACACCGCGCCGAACTCGCCCATGGCCCGCGCGGTGCAGAGCACCACGCCGTAGATCAGGCCCCATTTGATGTTCGGCAGGGTCACGTGCCAGAACATCTGCCAGCCGTTGGCGCCGAGCAGGCGCGCCGCCTCTTCTTCCTGCGTGCCCTGTTCCTGCATCAGCGGGATCAGTTCGCGGGCGACGAAGGGGAAGGTGACGAAGAGGGTGGCCAGGACGATGCCGGGGACGGCGAAGACGATCTGGATGTCGTGGTCCGACAGCCACTCGCCGAAATAGCCCTGGGCGCCGAACAGCAGCACGTAGATCAGGCCGGCGATCACCGGGGAGACCGAGAACGGCAGGTCGATCAGGGTCACCAGGATGCTCTTGCCGGGGAACTCGAACTTGGTCACGCACCAGGCGGCGGCGACGCCGAACACCAGGTTCAGCGGCACCGAAATGCCCACGGCGATCAGCGTCAGCTTCAGCGCGGCCAGCGCGTCGGGTTCCAGGATGGCCTCGAAGAAGGTGCCAAAGCCCTGCTTCAGCGCCTCGCTCAGCACCACGAACAGCGGCAGCAGCAGGAACAGCGCGAAGGCCAGCCAGGCCAGCGCGATCAGGGCGCGGCGGCCCCAGACATTACCCCGGCGAGCAGCGTTGGCAGCGGCCGCGGCGGAAAGGCTTGCGGTACTCATGGCGCGCTCCTCAAGGCGTTTCGATGCGGCGCTGCAGCAGGTTGATCAGCAGCAGCAGGACGAAGGCGACGACCAGCATCAGCACGCCGATGGCGGTGGCGCCGGTGTAGTCGTACTGGTCCAGCTTGACCATGATCAGCAGCGGCAGGATCTCGGTCTTCATCGGCATGTTGCCGGCGATGAAGATCACCGAGCCGTACTCGCCGACACCGCGGGCGAAGGCCAGGGCGAAGCCGGTCAACCAGGCGGGCAGCAACGCCGGCAGCAGCACGTGGCGGAATACCTGCAGCGGCTTGGCGCCCAGGCAGGCGGCGGCCTCTTCGACTTCACGCGGAATATCGGCCAGCACCGGTTGCACCGTGCGCACCACGAAGGGCAGCACCACGAAGGTCAGCGCCAGGGTGATGCCCAGCGGGGTGTAGGCGATCTTCAGGCCGATCTCGGTGGCGAAGCGCCCGACCAGGCCGTTGGGGGCGTACAACGCGGTGAGCGCAATGCCGGCCACGGCGGTGGGCAGGGCGAAGGGCAGGTCGATCATCGCGTCGATGATCTTGCGCCCCGGGAAGCGGTAGCGCACCAGCACCCAGGCCAGCAGGGTGCCGATCACGCCGTTGATCAGGGCGGCGATCAGCGCGGTACCGAAGCTCAGCTTGAGCGCGGCGATGACTCGCGGCGCGGTGATGATGGTCCAGAACTGATCCCAGGAGAGCTGGGTCGTCTTGAGGAACATGGCCCCCAGCGGAATCAGCACCAACAGGCTGAGATACACCAGGGTGTAGCCCAGAGTCAGCCCGAAGCCGGGTATGACCGGGGAGATGCGTCGCGACATTGTCTGTCCTTTCTCGTGAACGCGTTGAGCCCCCGCCATGGGGCGGGGGTTTTCCTTCCGTACGGGCTGTGCACCGGCCCGCACGGATCGGGCCGCCCGGCGCAAGGCCGGGCGGGTGGCGCATCACTGCGCCTGGTAGATCTTGTCGAAGATGCCGCCGTCGTTGAAGAACTTGGGCTGCGCGACTTTCCAGCCGCCGAAGTCCTTGTCGATGGTCACCAGGTTGAGTTTCGGGAACTGGTTGGCGAACTCGGCAGCGACCTTGGCATCACGCGGGCGGTAGAAGTTCTGCGCGGCGATGCGCTGGCCTTCTTCGCTGTACAGGTACTTCAGGTATTCCTCGGCGACCTTGCGGGTGCCTTTCTTGTCGACGGTCTTGTCGACCACGGCCACCGGGGGCTCGGCGAGGATGGACACGGACGGAACGACGATCTCGAAGTTCTCGCCGCCCTGTTCCTTCTTGGCCAGGAAGGCTTCGTTTTCCCAGGCCAGCAGCACGTCGCCAATGTTGTTGTTGACGAAGGTGATGGTCGAACCGCGGGCGCCAGTGTCCAGAACCGGAACGTGCTTGTACAGGTTCTGCACGTATTCCTGGGCTTTCTCGTCGCTACCGTATTCCTTCTTCGCCCAGGCCCAGGCGGCCAGGAAGTTCCAGCGGGCGCCGCCGGAGGTCTTCGGGTTCGGGGTGATGACTTCCACGCCCTGCTTGGTCAGGTCGGCCCAGTCCTTGATGCCCTTGGGGTTGCCCTTGCGCACCAGGAACACGATGGTCGAGGTGTAGGGGGTGCTGTTGTCGGGCAGGCGGGCCTGCCAGTCGGCGGGCAGCAGTTTGCCCAGCTTGTTCAGTTCGTCGATGTCGCCGGCCAGGGCCAGGGTCACCACGTCGGCCTTCAGGCCGTCGATCACGGCGCGGGCCTGCTTGCCCGAGCCACCGTGGGATTGCTGCACGGTCAGGTCGTCACCGCCCTGGGCCTTCCAGTGCTTGATGAAGGCGGCGTTGTAGGCCTGGTACAGCTCGCGGGTCGGGTCGTAGGAAACGTTGAGCAGTTGGGTCGCGGCGGATACGGGGCCGGCGATGAGGGCGCTGGCGAGGGCGGCCAGGGCGAAACGGCGGATGGACATGTGCAGCTCCTGAAAAAATGCAGTTCTTTATGTTTGTTTGGCAGGGTCTTTCGGGGGGCGATCTCAGCCACGCATTCGTGGCTGGCTGCTGCAGTACCGGTGGGGCAGGGTGGTCATGGCGACGCTCCGGTGGTCCAGTCATGCCCCTTGATAAAGGGGCGCGTTGGCTCAGGCAGGTTTGCCGGGGCTCTGCTGCAGGCGGAATTTTTCCTTGCGCTCGATTTGCACGACCTGGCCGTTGTGCACGGTGATCTCGACGGCGCCGAAACGCAGGCCACGCAGGGCGCTCTGCACTTCACGCAGGATGTTGGCTTCGTCCTGGCCGTCCAGGCTACGGAGGGTTGCGCTCATGGGTATCTGCTCCTAGTGGGTTTACCACCGGCCGTTTCACCTACGGCGCGTGCGGTGTGAGCGCATCTTAGGCAGGAGCTGGATATTCTTAAAAATACTGTTTAAGAATTTTTATATATCCGAAAGTTTTTAGCGCGATTTCATGCGGGGTCGCGCGGTAATTGTGCCAGCAGCTCGGTGGCCGGCTGCGGTGCGCCGTACCAGTAGCCCTGGCCAAAATCGCAGGCGTGGGTGAGGAGGAAGGCGGCCTGGTCGGGCCGTTCGATGCCTTCGGCGACCACCTGCAGGCCCATGCTCTGACCCAGGGCGATCACCGCGCAGGCGATGGCGGCGTCTTCGGATTCGTCCGGCAGGCCGGCGACGAAGCCCTGGTCGATCTTCAGCTTGTGCACCGGCATGCGCTTGAGGCGCATCAGGGAGGAGTAGCCGGTGCCGAAGTCGTCGATGGCCAGGTGCACGCCCAGCAGGCGCAGCTGGCAGAGCAGTTCCAGCGCCTGGTCGAAGTTCTCCATCACGGCGCTTTCGGTGACTTCCAGCTCCAGGTGATGCGGTTCCAGCCCGCTCTGCTCCAGGGCCATGGCCACGCGCTCTTCCAGGCCGCCGCGACCGAACAACCGGCTGGAGACGTTGACCGCGATAAAGTCCAGGCCGATGCCCGCGTCCAGCCATTGGCGCATCTGCCGGCAGGCCTGATCCAGCACCCAGGCGTCGATGGCGGTGATCAGGCCGCTTTCCTCGGCCACCGGGATGAACTCGCCGGGGGCGATCAGCCCGTGTTGCGGATGCTGCCAGCGAACCAGTGACTCGACGCCGACCATGCGGCCGCTGGCAAGGTCGTGCACAGGTTGGAAGTACAGGCGCAGTTCGTCGTGGTCCAGCGCGTGGCGCAGCGCCGATTCCACCTGTACGTGGGAGCGCGCGCGGGCGGTCAGCTCGGGGGTATAGAAAGCGTAGAGGTTGCGCCCGCTGGCCTTGGCCTGGAACAGCGCGGCGTCGGCGTGCTGCATCAGGTGATCGACGTTGCGCGCATCCTCGGGGAACAGGCTGACGCCCAGGCTCACCGACATGTAGATGACCTGCTCGTTGACCTCGAAGGGCGCGCTCATCGCTTCCAGCAGGCGCTGGGCCAGGCTGCTGGCATGGTGCGGCTGCTGGCTTTCGAGGACCACGGCGAACTCGTCGCCGCCCAGGCGCGCCAGGGAGCAGCGTTCGTCCAGGCAGTTTTCCAGGCGCTCGGCCACCGCGCGGATCAGCAGGTCGCCGATGTTGTGGCCGAGGCTGTCGTTGATGTGCTTGAAGTGGTCCAGGTCGATGCTCAGCAGCGCGCCGCCGCCCTGTTCGCGCTCGGCGCGGGCCAGTGCCTGTTCGATGCGTTCGCGCAGCAGCAGGCGGTTGGGCAGGCCAGTGAGTGGGTCATGGTGGGCGAGGAAGTCCAGTTCGTGCTGCGAACGCTTGAGGCTGCTGAGGTCGGAGAACACCGCGACGTAGTGGGTCAGTTCCCCCTCGTCGTTACGCACGGCGCGGATGTGCTGCCACTGCGGGTACACCTCGCCACTCTTGCGGCGGTTCCAGATCTCGCCGCTCCACACGCCGTTCTCGTGCAGGGCGCTCCACATGCGCTGGTAGAAGGCGGCGTCCTGACGACCCGACTTGAGCAGAGAGGGCTGGCCGCCGAGCACGTCCTCGGCGCTGTAGCCGGTGATGCGCGAGAAGGACGGGTTGATGTGCACGATCACCCCGCGCGCGTCGGTCACCAGCAGGCCTTCCTGTGTCGCCTCGAACACGGCGGCGGCCTGGCGCAGGTGGTCTTCGTTGCTGCGCTGGTGGGTGATGTCGCGGTTGACGCCGGTCAGGCGCAGCGGGCGGCCGTCCTCGCCGCGGGTCAGGCGACCGCTGCTGTGTACCCAGCGATAGGTGTCGTCGCTGTGGCGGATGCGGTAGACGCACTCCAGGCGCGTGCGCAGGCCCTGGAGGCAATCCTGGTGGAGCGCCAGGACGCGTGCGCGGTCTTCCGGGTGCAGGCGGTTTTCCCACAGCAGCAGGTCATCGCTCAGGTGCTCCAGGGGCAGGCCGAGCAGGTTGGCGTAGCCGGAGGAGTAGTGGACGCGCTGGGTTTCCAGATCCCAGTCCCAGATGCCGTCCTCGACCACCGCGAAGGCACGGCTCAGGCGTTGCTCCTTGTCGGCCAGCGCGGCGAAGGCGGCGTACTGCTGGCGAAAGTGCCGCCAGAGCAGGAAGAACAGCATGAGGAAGGTGACCGCGAGGAATCCGTACTTCTTCAGCTCCATCGCCCGCGCCAGCGAGGCGGGGTCGAGCAGGACATTTTGTAACCACTGGTCACTCAGCCAGACCCAGAGGGTGGCGGCGACCAGGTATAGAAAGCTGATGCGCAGGGCGCTGAGGCGTGGATTCATGCGGTAGTGGGTTGGATTTATTGGCTGTGCAGTATAAATGATGGCCACGTGGCCACATTCGTATCTAAAAGACCGGATGGTAATCCGGACCTGCTTGGTGATAATGCGGCTGTCTTTTCCCGGTACAGCACGCCCAGCTGGGCGTCGCTCTACCCCCTTCCGAGGTACAGTATCGCCTATGTGGTACAACGGTTTCCTTGACCTGTCGCCGTGGCAACTGGTGGCAGTCACCCTGGTCCTGACGCATATCACCATCGTCAGCGTCACCGTCTATCTGCACCGCTACTCGGCGCACCGCGCGCTCGAACTGCATCCGGCGCTGCAGCATTTCTTTCGTTTCTGGCTGTGGATGACCACGGCCATGAACACCCGTGAGTGGACCGCCATCCACCGCAAGCACCACGCCAAGTGCGAAACCGCCGAGGACCCGCACAGCCCGGTGTACAAGGGCCTGGGCACCGTGCTGCGCACCGGCGCCGAGCTGTATCGCAAGGAGGCGGAGAACGCCGACACCCTGCGTATCTACGGCAAGAACTGCCCGGAAGACTGGATCGAGCGCAACGTCTACTCGCGCTACCCCATCGGCGGCATCGTGCTGATGGCGATCATCGACCTCGCCCTGTTCGGCGTGCTCGGCATGACCGTCTGGGCCGTGCAGATGATGTGGATCCCCGTCTGGGCCGCCGGCGTCATCAACGGACTGGGCCATGCCGTCGGCTACCGCAACTTCGAATGCCGCGACGCTGCCACCAACCTGGTGCCCTGGGGCATCCTGATCGGCGGCGAGGAGCTGCACAACAACCACCACACCTACCCGAACTCGGCTAAGCTGTCGGTGAAGAAGTGGGAGTTCGACCTGGGCTGGGCCTGGATCAAGGTGTTCAGCTTCCTGCGCCTGGCCAAGGTGGCCCGCGTGGCACCCATCGCGCACCGCGTGGAAGGCAAGGGCAACCTGGACATGGATACCGCCATGGCCATCCTCAACAACCGATTCCAGATCATGGCCCAGTACCGCAAGCTGGTGATCGGCCCGCTGGTGAAGCAGGAACTGGCCAAGGCCGACGAGTCGGTGCGCCACCTGTTCCGCCGCGCCAAGCGCCTGCTCTCGCGTGAAACCAGCCTGCTGGAAGAGCGCCACCATGCGCGCATCCAGGACCTGCTCGCGCAGAGCCAGTCCCTGCAGGTGATCTACGAGAAGCGCCTGGCCCTGCAGCAGATCTGGGTGAAAACCAGCGCCAACGGCCACGACATGCTCGCCGCGATCAAGCAGTGGGTGCACGAGGCGGAAGCCAGTGGCATCCAGTCCCTGCGCGAGTTCGCCGAGCAACTGAAGACCTACTCCCTGCGCCCGGCCGTCTGAATGGCGGAAGCGTCCTAGGACGTTGAGAGATGCGTCTCAAGAAAAGCCCGCCGTTCGGCGGGCTTTTCGTTTAATTTGCAGCAGCCTGGCGTAGTTTGCGGTCATAGCCCCGGTCAATGAGCGGGAGGACGCTGATACATGGATGAGAATAAATTGCCGGCCGATCAGGAAGAGGCCTTGCTGGCTTTGCTGCACAGTCGCGCCGAGGTGACGCGCCTGAAAGAGCGCGAGCAGCTCTTCAGCGCGCTGCTGGCGAGCGTGAACTCGGTACTCTGGGCCTTCGACTGGCAGGCCCAGCGCATGGTCTATGTCAGCCCGGCGTACGAGCGCATCTTCGGCCGCTCCGCCGCGCTGCTGCTGGCGGACTACAACGAGTGGCGCAACTGCATCTATCCCGATGACTTGGACTACGCCCAGAGCACCCTGCAGGAAGTGCTGCAGCGCGGTGCCATCGAGCAGCGCGAATACCGCATCCTGCGCGCCGATGGCGAAGTGCGCTGGCTCAGCGACAAATGCTTCGTCAGCCAGCACAGCGACGCCGGCCTGCCGCTGATGATCGTCGGCATCGCCGAGGACATCACCGACAAGAAGCACCTGGAAACCGAGCTGCACCGCCTGGCCACCACCGACGTGCTGACCCAGAGCAGCAACCGCCGCTACTTCTTCGACAGCGCCGAGCAGGCCTTCCGTGACTGCAAGGCGACCTCCACGCCGCTGGCGTTCCTGCTGCTGGATGTGGACGACTTCAAGAAGATCAACGACCTCTATGGCCACCAGGTCGGTGACGTGGTCCTGCAACGCATCGCCCAGAGCGGCGCTGGCGCATTGCGCCGCGGCGATCTGTTCGGCCGTATCGGCGGCGAGGAATTCGCCGTGCTGCTGCCCGGTTGCGACGAGAACATGGCACGGCAGATCGGCGAGCGCCTTCAGCGGGAAGTGCAGCGTCTGCGCTTCAACGAGGCCGAGCATTTCTTCAGCGTCACCATCAGCCAGGGGCTGACTCTGCTACAGCCCGATGACCAGAATCTTTCCGCGCTCTACAGCCGTTCCGACGCGGCCCTGTATCAGGCGAAGCGCGCCGGCAAGGACCGCATTGTTCAGGGATGAAACACTCCGCGCCGTTGCAGCGGCAGTATTAATACTTTCCGACTAATGCCGTGCCGCAGATGCATGGGTGTATGTTTCTGCTGTCAAAAGGCCTGTGTCGGGTTTATGACGCCTTGTAAATCAATGAGTTATAAACCTTGATTTGCCTTTTGTCGGAATCCTGACGTAGGATCGCTTCCTACATTGACATGCCTTCACCCCCCCCACTATTACTATCCACATAGCAATATCGTGTGGTGTCTGGATGAGACACCTCAGGGAGCAGTCGCACGAGCAGTGTGTCACGGAAGATTCTGCCACCTCTTCTTCCTGTCACTTTCCTATCGCTGCCTGACAACTTCCGTCAGCACCTAGCTGCGGATGCGCGATGGATTTTTGCTTTTTGTTTTTCCAGATTTTCGGAACTTGGCCGAAGGGCGGTAGCTTTGCCCAGTGAAAAGTAACGGCCACTCCAGGGACGAACAGTTGATTGTCGTTAATCGAATCGGGTCATTCGAACTCGGGCGGTAGCCTTGTCTTCGAACTTTTCATTTGGCCCGGCGTAGAGCACCTCCTGGACTGGAGTGAGTGACGATGGCCGCTGAAACAATGGAAAACGACGGAACTTTCAGTGCCGTCGAAACAAGCAAAAAGAGCGGCGCTTCCCGGGCGGGAAGTGTTTCGCTGATGAAACTGCGGAAGTTTGACGCCAATCCCCGAGGCGTTAATAAAAAGTTTAGTCGAACTGATTTCGTTAGTTCGAAATTTTGTTATGCCCCTCTCTCAAGAGGTCGCTTGTGGTGTAACAAAAATGAACTTTCCCGTGCAATTAAGCCGCGCCAGACAGCATTCGTTTCATTTCTGAAACAGCAATTTCGGCGCCGTGCCGACGTTCTTCCGCAGCCGTTCGCCATCCATTCCGAACTGACTCCCGCGACCTTCCTGAAGAGGGCCTGCGCGACGGCGGCTGCGCCGAGAGTGACGGAATACCGGCGCGAACGCTGCCACCCTGCCGGCCGACAGCGCCGGCCTCACGAGAGCCGCGCGCCCCGCCGCGCTGGGAGTCAAGGCTGATGGCCGAGCAATCGCTTCGTTCCAACTATGCCTGTGTGGTCGGCGGCGCCGGCCCGGCAGGCATGGGCTTCCTGTTCAACGCCTACAAGACCGGCGCGCTGGCGAGCCTCGCCCGTGATGGCCTGCTGGTCGTGGACGCTGCACTGGCGGTCGGCCGTGGCCGGTTGGGGGATTACCACATCACCGCCAACTCGGTGGGCGATGTGTTCCTCGACTGTCTGCGCGATCCGGCGTTGTTGCCCATCTTTGCGCCGCTGGCGCATTCCCAGGCGTTTCGCGCCCTGCAGAACGATCCCCACGGCGCGCCGATGCTCACCCAGGTGGGCGAGTTGCTGGCGCATGCCTCGACGCTGTTCATGCGCTACGTCACCGAGCACCTGGGTGTCGAAGTGGCGCTGGGTACGCGTATCGAAAAGATCACCGCACTGGACGACGGCAGCTTCCAGCTGGCGCTGCGCAGCGGCTCCCACACCGCGCAGATCGACGCAGGCTCGCTGGTGATGAACCTGGGCGGCCGGCAGAACCGCGAGTACCTGAACTGGAGCCTGGCCGAGCAGGACCTGCACCTGTCCCATGACGGCCCGACGGTCTACTCCTCCGATGCGCTGCTGAGCCTGAACGCCGCCGAACTGGTGGAGCTGTTCGGCGACCGGGTGACTCCGGGCACCCGCTTCACCGTGGTGGGTGGTTCCCACAGCGCCTTCTCGATCCTCGACAACCTCGCCTGTGCCCTGGACTGCCTGGGCCTCGAGCAGATCACCCTGCTGCACCGTGCGCCGATCCGCCTGTTCTTCGAGAGCGTCGAGGAAGCTCGCGCCGCCGGCTACGTGGTGGACGAGGGCATGGATGTCTGCCCGGTGTCCGGTCGGGTCAACCGCTCCGGCGGCCTGCGCTACCGCGCCCACCAGGTCGGCACCGACGTGCTCTCCAACGGCGTGGTCAGTGGCACCCGGGTGAAGGTCGAGCTGCTGTGCCTGGAAGATCGCTCACCCGCCGTGCGCGAGCGCCTGGAGCAGTGCTGCAGCGACGATGGTGTGTTTGTCCAGGCCATCGGCTACCAGCCGTGCCTGCCGGCCTTGCGCCGCGCCAACGGCGAGCCGCTGCAAGTGCGCGAGAGCAAGGGCGGGCTGGATTCCGATGCCGCCGGCTGCCTGCGCGACCACACCGGCCGGCCGATCCCCGGGCTCTACAGCTTCGGCCTGGGCTCCGGTCTTGCGGCGAACCCGATGCTGGGCAGCGAGCGCTCCTTCGACAGTCGCATCTACGGCGTCTGGCAGTTCCACAACGACGCCAGCGGCCGGGTCATCGAGGCCCTGCAGGAGCACCTGGCCAACCGCGCGCCGCAAGCGGCGCACCCCATGGAGTCCGGCATGGACGACGCGCCCTTCGCGCTGTCAGCGTTGGGTTGAGCGGCGCGCCGGCCCGACAGCTAAAGGACTTTCCATCCAACTGAGGGATGCGACCGTGATCAATGTGACCAAGACCTACCTGGGCAACCTGGACAAGTTCAAGGCCTACGTGGAACAGATCTATGCCTCCGGCTGGATCACCAACCACGGCCCCTTCGTCACGGAACTGGAAGAGCGCCTGCAGGACTACTTCGGCGTTCGCCATGTGATTCTGACCAACAACGGCACCATCGCCCTGCAAGTGGCCTACCGCGCCCTGGGCGTGACCGGCAGTGCCGTGACCACCCCCTTCAGCTTCGTTGCGACCAGCAGCACGCTGCAGTGGGAGAGCATCCGCCCGCGCTTCGCCGACATCGATGCGCGGACCTGGAACCTCGACCCTGCGCGCATCGAAGCCAGCCTTGCGCCGGATACCACCGCCATCGTCGCCACCCACGTGTTCGGTAATCCCTGTGCGGTGGAGGATATTCAGGCGGTGGCCCAGCGCAACCAGTTGAAAGTGATCTACGACGGCGCCCACGCCTTCGGTTCGCGCTACCGCGACCGTTCGGTGCTGGCCTGGGGTGACGCCACCACCCTGAGCTTCCATGCCACCAAGCTGTTCCACACCATCGAGGGCGGCGCCATCGTCACCTCCGATGACGAGCTGGCGAAGCAGATCCGCCTGATGTGCAACTTCGGCATCGCCGGCGTCGACCAGATCGTCGGCCTGGGGATCAACGCCAAGCTCAACGAGTTCTCCGCCGCCATGGGCCTGTGCGTGCTCGACGAGATCGACGACATCCTCGCCCAGCGCGAGGAGATTGCCGCCCGCTACACCGCGTCGCTCAGCGGCTACTACGACCTGCAGGTCACCGAAAGTCATGCCCGGCTGAACAACAGCTACTACCCCATCGGCTTGCGCGACGAAGCCCAGGTTTTGCGCGTACGCGCCGCGCTGAACGAGATCGGGGTCAACCCGCGGCGGTACTTCTACCCGTCGCTGGATACCCTCGACTACCTCGCCCCGCAGGTGCCGCAAGTGCTGTCCCGCGAGCTGAGCCAGCGCATCCTCTGTCTGCCGCTGTACCCGGGCCTGCCGCAGGAGATCCAGCGCGCGGTGATCCAGGTGCTGCTGCTGGAAAGCGGCCGCGTCGCCGTCGCGGTGTAAGGGGACGATCATGCGCACCGCACGCTCGCTGTCGATGGTCCGCAACACCCTGATCAATTACGCAGGGCAGGCGTACGCCATCGTCATCGGCATCCTGATCCAGCCGTTCTACCTCGGCCATCTCGGGGCCGAGGCCTACGGCCTGATCGGCTTCTTCGCGGTGCTGCAGAGCTGGCTGCTGTTGCTGGACATGGGCCTGTCGCCGGCGCTGGTGCGCCAGGTTGCCCACGGCCGCGGCCTCAGTGGCGAAGACCAGCACCAGGCCCGCCTGCTGCGTTCCTTCGAACTGATCCTGCTGCCGCTGACCGTCCTCAGCAGCCTGGCGGTCTGGGGCGGCAGCAACTGGATCGCCGGGCAGTGGCTCAACGTGCAGCAGCTCTCGCCCGAGCTGGTGGCGCAGTGCATCAGCCTGATGGGCCTGCTGGTGGCCCTGCGGCTGTACGCCACCCTTTACCGCAGCGCGCTGCAGGGGCAGGAGCTGCACGGCTTCATCAACGCGGTGAACGTGTTCATCACCACCTTGCGCTACTTCGGCGGCCTGCTGCTGGTGGCGCAGGTCAGCCAGGACCCGCTGGTGTTCTTCCAGTTCCAGGTCGCGGTGTCGCTGATCGAGGCGCTGCTGCTGGGCGGCAAGGCCTACCTGTGGATGGACGTGCGCGTGCTGACGCGCTTCTGCTGGGACACGGTGCGCCCGGTGCTGCCCTTCGCCCTGGGCATGTCCTTCACCTCCTGCCTGTGGATCGTGCTCACCCAGCTGGACAAGGTCCTGCTGTCGAACCTGCTGCCATTGCAGCAGTACGGTTACTTCTCCCTGGTGGCGCTGATTTCCGGCGGCGTCCTCACACTGGTCAATCCGCTGGCGCAGTCGCTGCTGCCGCGCATGACCGTGCTGGTCGCCGAACAACGCCACGAAGACATGCAGCAGCTCTATCTGAAGGCGAACCGTTTCGTCTGCGTGCTGCTGTTCCCGATGGTCGCGGTGATCGCCGCTCATGGTCATGACCTGGTTCTGGCCTGGAGCGGCGATGCCGTGGCCGCCAGTTGGTGCCGGCCGATCCTGGCCTGGTACGTACTCGGCTCAGGCCTGCTGGCGGTGGCCAGCTTCCAGTTCTACCTGCAGTACGCCCACGGCCTGCTGCGCATGCACGTCTGGTACACCGTCATCTCCACGCTGGTGACCGTGCCGCTGGTGATCGCCAGCGCCTACCTCTACGGCGTGCTCGGCGTGGCGCTGTGCTGGTTCGGCCTGCGCCTGGTGTCGTTCCTGATCTGGCCGGCGATCGTGCACCACGCTTTCGCTCCCGGCCTGCATGGCCCGTGGCTGCGCGACACCCTGCAGATCGCCGCGCTGAGCGCCGCCGGCCTGCTGCTCAGCGAACCCTTCTACGCACTGCTGGCGCGCTCGGGCGAGCGCCTGATGTTGCTGGCGGCGCTGGCCGTGTGCGGCCTGATCACCCTGTTCCTCGTGGGCGCGGGCTCTGCCCCGGCTTTGCTGCGCCTGTTCAAACCGTCCCACAAGCCGAGTGTCTAGACATGGATATCCGCTCCGAGCTGCAGATCCTCTCCAACTGGCCGGAAGACCCGAAGCCTCTCCTGAGCGTCGTTTGCCTGGCCTACAACCAGGTGAACTACATCGGCCGCACGCTGGACAGCTTCCTGGAGCAGGTCACCGACTTCCGCATCGAAGTGCTGGTCAACGATGACGCCTCCACCGACGGCACCAGCGAGGTGATCGCCGACTATGCGGCGCGCTACCCGCACATCATCAAGCCGATCTTCCACAAGGAAAACCAGTACTCCAAGGGCGTGTCCCACGGCCTGCCGGTGTTCCGCAAGTGCCGGGGACGCTACATCGCCTACTGCGAGGGCGACGACTTCTGGACCGACCCGCGCAAGCTGCAGATCCAGGTCGACTTCCTGGAGAAGAACCCGGACTACGTAATTACCTACCACGACGCCTACACCTACAACGAGGACGGCGTGATCAAGCCCCGGCAGCTCACCGGCAAGTACCGCCGCGACGCCAGCCGCCTGGACCTGCAGAAGGCCCGGCCGATCTCCACCCTCACCACCTGCTTCCGCAATGTCCTCACCGAGATGCCCGAGGAGCTGCGCACCACGCGCATGGTCGACCTGTGCTGGTGGTCGCTGCTGGGCGCCTTCGGCAAGGGCCGTTTCATCGAGGAAATCCGCCCGGCCGCCTACCGCGTGCACAAGGGGGGGATCTTCTCCATGCAGGCCGATCGCGTGCAGCAGCAGATGACCCTGCACACCTACTACTGCCTGTCGCGCTACTACCAGCGTCTGGGAAACCAGGAGCTCAACGAGTACTTCCTGATGCAGGTCTGCCGGATGTCCATGGCCGCCGTGTCGCCCATGCGCAAGGTGCAGGCCTTCCTGCTGCTGATCGGCAACCACGGCGCCAACCTGCTCAAGCGGCTGAACCCGATTTCGGCGCGCTGAGCCGCGCCACCTCAATGGAGGATGGAAGTCCATGAGTGTCATGCCCCGCTCGTCCCTGGAAACGCTCCAGGACACCCGCATCGACGTTGCCGGCCTGCTGCGCCTGCTGTTCGATCACAAGAAGATGATCCTCGCCGTCACGGGGCTGTTCGCCGTGCTCGGGCTCTTCTACGCGGTGATCGCCACACCGATCTACGTCTCCGGCGCGATGATCCAGATCGAGCAGAAGAAGAACGGCCTGAACGGCACGCCGGAGGTGATCAACCGCCCCGACTCCGTGTCCATCGCCGCCACCGAGATCGAGCTGCTGAAATCCCGCGCGGTACTCGGCAAGGCAGTCGAGCTGCTCAAGCTGGATATCGTCGCCAAGCCCAAGCACCTGCCGCTCATCGGTGACTACCTGGCGCGGCGCTACAAGCCCGAGGCCGGCGACGCCCTGTCCGCGCCCTGGCTGGGCATGGGCTCCTATGGCTGGGGCGGCGAGCAGATCAAGGTGTTCTCCCTCGATGTGCCCGAGGAGTACCTGGGCGAGCCGCTGACCCTGGTGGCCGATGGCGGCGACGCCTACCACCTGCTCAACGCCGACGACCAGCTGATCCTTCGCGGTGAGCTGAAGAAGCCGGTACTGGAAAAGGGCTTCAGCATCGAGGTGGACGAACTGGTGGCGCGCCCCGGCACCGAGTTCATCGTGGCCAAGAATCGCCTGCTGACCACCACCCTGAACTACCAGAAGCTGCTCAAGGTGGTCGAGGCCGGCAAGGACTCGGGGATCATCTACATGACCCTGGAAGATCCGAGCCCGCTGCGGGCTGACCTCATCCTCGACAAGATCAGCCACCTCTACGTGCTGCAGAACGTCGAACGCAGCTCCGCCGAAGCTTCCCAGCGCCTGCAGTTCCTGCGCTCGCAGCTGCCGGTGGTGCGCCTGGACCTGGAACGCGCCGAAAACGCCTACAACGCCTACCAGACCACCGCCAAGTCCGCCGATATCAGCGTCGAGACCCGCGGTGTGCTGGACCAGGTAGTGGGCATCGACAACCAGCTTTCCGAACTCAAGCTCAAGCGTGCCGAGTACGACCGCCTGTACACGCCGACACACCCGCTGTACCAGGCACTGAACAAGCAGATGGGCAGCCTGGAGGACCGCAAGGCCCAGTTGCAGAAACGCATCCAGAACCTGCCGGCCACCCAGCAGGAACTGCTGCGCCTGTCCCGTGACATGCAGGTCACCCGGCAGACCTACACCAGCCTGCTGAACAAGGCCCAGGAGCAGGACATCATCCGCGCCGGCACCATCGGCAACGTGCGGGTGATCGACACCGCCCAGGCCAACGTCGAGCAACCGGCCAAGCCCATGCGCAAGGTCATCGTGCTGCTCGCCACGCTGCTCGGCTTCTGCGTCGCCCTCGGCATCCTGTTCCTGCGCCAGGCCTTCTACCGTGGCGTGGAGAATCCCGAGGCGATCGAACAGCTGGGCCTCTCCGTGCTCGCTGCGGTTCCCTACTCGCGGCAGCAGGAGCGCCTGGAGAAGGAGCGCAAGGGCGATATCCTCGGGCACACACCCAAGCTGCTCGCGGCCTCGACTCCCGGCGACCTGGCCAACGAGGCGATCCGCAGCTTGCGTACCAACCTGCACTTCGCGCTGCTCGAAGCACGCAACAACGTGGTGATGCTCACCAGCCCGGCGCCGGGCGCCGGCAAGTCGTTCGTCTCCAGCAACCTGGCGGCCATCGTTGCGCAATCGGGCCTGCGCACCCTGCTGATCGATGCCGACATGCGCAAGGGCTACCTGCACCGGGTATTCGGCCTGACGCCGCGCCACGGCCTGTCGGATGCGCTGAGTTCGCACCGTCCGCTGAGCGAGGTGATCCTGCCCACCGAGGTGCCGGAGCTGGACTTCATCTCCTGCGGTTTCGCCGCGCCGAATCCGTCCGAGCTGCTGATGCACGACAACTTCGCCCAGCTGCTGCGCGATGCCTCGTCGATGTACGACCTGGTGATAGTCGATACCCCGCCGGTGCTCGCCGTGACCGACGCCGCCCTGGTCGGCCGGCTGTGCGGCATCTGCCTGCTGGTGACGCGCTTCGGCCAGAGCCCGGCGAGCGAGATCGACACCGCGCGGCGGCGTCTGGCGCAGAGCGGCATCCACCTGCAGGGCGCGATTCTCAACGGTGTGAAACGCAAGGCCTCGACGGCGGCATACGACTACGGCGCCTACGCCTACCGCTACGACGCCAAGGACTGAAAAGGGAATCTAGGGAAAGGATGCAGCCATGGTCCATATCGTCAGCCTCATGCAGCCGTACTTGTTCCCCTACCTGGGGTACTTCCAGCTGATCGCCGCGAGCGGCCTGTTCATTCTCGGCGACAGCCTGCAGTACACCCGGCGTGGGTGGATCAACCGCAATCGCCTGCTGGTCGGCGGGAAGATCTGGCAGTTCAGCTTCCCCCTGGAGCAGGGCTCGCAGACCCAGGCGATCAACGAACGCAGGCTGAGCGAGCAGATGCACCTGAGCAACCGGCGACTGCTGCATACCATCCGCCATGCCTACCACCGCGCGCCGTGCTACGAGCAGGTGATGCCGCTGCTGGAGGAAATCCTCGAGCACCCCGAGCGCAACCTGTCGCACTTCGCCGAGCACTCGATCCGTCGCATCTGCCACTACATCGGTATCGACACGCCGATGGTGCGTGCCTCGGAGCTGGAGCTGGCCGAGGACATCGGCCGCGACCAGCGCCTGATCGAGGCGGTGAAGCAGAGCGGCGGCGACATCTACCTCAACCCGGAGGGCGGTCGCCACCTGTACTCGCCCGACGTGTTCCAGGCCCACGGCCTGGAGCTGCAGTTCCTGCGCATGGACGAGCTGAGCTACCCGCAGTTCAGCCCTGATTTCGTCCCCAGCCTGTCGATCATCGACGTGCTGATGTTCAACCCGCCGGACGAGATGCAGCGGTTGCTGGGCCGCTACACCCTGGAGCGACCCGCTCCGTCGTCCGACATCCTCGGGGAGTACGAGTCATGAATGCTGTGATTGGCGTGGACCTGGAAGCCGCGCAGTACCGCTGGTACCTGATCCAGACCAAACCGCACCAGGAACTGCGCGCCGAGGAGAACCTCGGCCGCCAGGGCTTCTCCTGCTACCGCCCGGTGGTGAAGCAGGGCAGCCGCCCGCAGCCGCTGTTCCCAGGCTACCTGTTCATTCGTCTCGATCAGCAGCACGACAACTGGTTCCCGATCCGCTCCACCCGTGGCGTGGCGCGCATCGTCAGCTTCGGCGCGCAGCCGCTGGCAGTGGCCGACGAGCTGGTGGAAGGCATCCGCCAGCGTCTGGCGGCCATGCCCGAGCGGCCCTCCAGCGGCTTCCAGGAAGGCCAGGTGGTGCGCCTGAAGTGCTCAGGCGAATGCGAAGTCGAGGCGATCTTCCTCTGTGACGACGGCACCGAACGCGCCCTGATCCTGCTCAATCTGCTGCAACGCGAACAACGCATCCGGGTCCCGCTCAGCCAGCTCTCGGCGGTGGGCGGCAACGACGGCTGGCGCGCCTGAGGCGCACAACCCAGACAAGGCCAGGTACAAGGAGGAGTGGCGAGATGAATGGATCGACCGTGCTGGTGACGCTGACCTATGGCGATCGCCTGGACTACCTGCAGGAACTGCTGGCACGCGCCTTCCGCGAGCCGGAGATCACCCGCGCCATTGTCGTCAGCAATGCCTCGGTGGCGGAGCTGGACGAGCTGTTCCGGCTGTGGCCCAACCGCGTGCAGGTGATCGAGCTGGACAGCAATACCGGTTCGGCCAATGGCTACGCCGTGGGCATCGAGGCCGCGCTGAAGACCGGCTGCGACTTCATCTGGCTGATGGATGACGACAACGCGCCGACGCCGGGCTCCTTCCCCCTGCTCAAGCAACGCCTGATCGACTGCGCACTGCGCCATGGCGCCGACAACACGGCCGTGCTCGGCTTCCGCCCGACCCACCAGGCCGACGTCGTCTCCGGCGTGCCGACCCGCTTCATCACGCCGCCGCGCTCCAGCTACTTCGGCTTCCATGTCCGCCAGCTGCCCTACAAGCTCTGGCGCCGCACGCCCTGGGGCAAGCCGAAGCCGCGCCCGGCGCAGCCGCTGCTGGAGCTGCCGTTCGCCTACTACGGTGGCCTGCTCGGGCATGCCGACCTGTTCCGCCGCATCGGCCTGCCGCGCCGCGACCTGGTGCTCTACGCCGACGACACCGAGTACACCTTCCGCATCGGCGCCCTCGGCGGGCACCTCTACCTGGTGCCCGAAGCGGGCCTGGACGACCTGGAGCACTCCTGGAACATCAAGGAGCGCACCTCCAACATCTACGAGACCTACCTGCTCGGCAGCTCCGACCTGCGCGCCTACTACGCCGCGCGCAACCAGGCCTGGTTCGACAAGAACCTGTGGGTCACCTCGCCGCTGATGTACCGCTTCAACCGCTGGGTGTTCATCCGCCTGCTGCACTTCTTCGCCCGCCGCCACGGCCGCGCCAGCCGCCTGGCCCTGCTGCTGCAGGCGATCCGTGATGGCGAGGCCGGCAGCCTCGGCATGAACCGGGCCTACCCGCTATGAGAGTGCTGCTGCTCAACACCCTCTACGCCCCGCACATCGGGGGCGGGACGGAAGTCATGCTGCAGCACATGGCCGAGGGCCTGCGCAGGCGTGGCCACGACGTGCAGGTGCTCTGCACCGGGCCGGACGCGGGCCTGCAGCGCGAGACGCTGAACGGTGTGGCGGTGCTGCGCGCCGGCCTGCGCAATCTCTACTGGCCGTTCGACGAGAAGAGCCACGGCAAGCTGAAGCGCCTCGCGTGGCACGGGCTGGATCGCTACAACCGGAGCATGCGCCATGTGCTGGCGAAGGTGCTGGAAGAGGTCGAGCCGGACGTGGTGGTCTGCCACAACCTGTCGGGCTGGTCGATCTCCGCCTGGGATGCGATCCGCGACGCCGGCCTGCCGCTGGTCCAGATCCTTCACGACCAGTACCTGACCTGCCCGCGCGGCGTGCGCTTCAACAAGGGCCGCCACTGCGAGCAGCAGTGCGCGTCCTGTGCGCTGCTGCGGCGCTCCCACGCATCGGCTTCGAGTGAAGTCGATGCGGTGGTCGGCGTCAGTCGCTACCAGCTCAATGCGCTGCTCGACGCCGGCTACTTCGTCGGCAGCCAGAGCCATGTGGTCTACAACGGCTCGCCGATGGCGGAGGTGCCCGTCGCGCCGCCGGCCAACGGGCGTCGTCCGCTGCGCTTCGGCTTCATCGGCGCGCTGACCCCGAACAAGGGCGTCGAGTGGCTGATCGAGCAGTTCCAGGCGCGCGGCGAGGATGCCTCGCTGCTGATCGCCGGACGGGGCGACAGCCGCTACGTGAACCAGCTGAAGTCCCTCGCCGATCCCCAGCGCGTGCACTTCGTCGGCTACCGCAAGGCGGCCGAGTTCTTCAGCGAGATCGACGTTGCCGTGGTGCCCAGCCTGTCGCCGGAATCCTTCGGCCTGGTGGCGCTGGAAGCCTGCGCCCACCACCTGCCGGTGATCGCCTCGCGCATGGGTGGCCTGACGGAAATCGTCCTGGACGAAATCAACGGCCTGCTCTGCTCGCCCGACCGCAGCGACTCGCTGGGAGACGCCATTGAGCGCCTGGTGCATGACCCGGCGCTGCGCCAGCGCCTGGCCTCGCGCGCCCGTGAAGTCGTGGCACCGATGCTCAGCCTGGAACGAATGCTCGACGAATACGAAGCCATCCTGCGCCACACCCTGCATACCCGCGGAGTCCAGCATGGAACTGCAATCCCCGTATCCACGCTTTGAGGTCGACCGCCGCGTGACCTTCGACCGCTCCTTGCTGGCGCTCGGGGTGCTGGTGGCCTTGCTGCTGGTGGAGACCTTCAACGGCGCGCTGCGCTTCTACACCGACCAGGCCGGCCTGTCGGCCATCGTCTACCTGCCCAAGGTGGCCTGCATCGTCGCGGTGGGCTGGGAGCTGTTCACCCGTCCGCAGCAGCGCGGCCTGTGGCTGCTGCTGATCCTCGCGGCAGCCTCGCTGCTGCTCGGCCGGCTGCACGGCGCCGAATCCCAGAGCGGCTTCTTCTCCGTCTTCATCTACGCGCCACTGCTGTTCGGCCTGCTCTGTGGCCAATACCTGGAAATGCATCGCAAGGCCGTGGGCTGGATCATCTTCTTCTGCCTGCTCGCTTCCCTGCTGGGCATCGCCCTGGACCTCAGCATCAACGTGCCGTGGAAGGGTTACACCTACTCCATGGGCGGCGTCGAGATCAGCGGCAACCGTTCCTGGAGCGCCTATGGTCTGGACCGCATCGCCGGCTTCTCGCGGATGTCCTCGAGCCTGGCGATGATGCTGGCGGTGTTCAGCCTGTACCTGGGTTCCTTCCGCCTGGCGCTGCCAGTGCGCGGGCTGATCTACCTGGTGGCGCTGGTCGGCATCGTGCTGACCACCAACAAGTCTTCTGCCGGCGCCTTCTTCTTCGCCTTGCTGGTGATGAGCATCAGCTGCCAGCGCCTGCTGTTCCTGCTGGCTGCCCTGCTGGTGGTGCTCGGTGCGCTGGCGTTGCCGCTGTACGGCCTGTACGGCCATGTCGACCCGTACCTGGCCACTGCCACCGGCGACAACCTGATGGGCTCGATGGTGGATCGCCTGGTCAACACCTGGCCGAACCTGATCAAGGTGATGGACTACAACGGCTGGATCTACACCGGCGCCGGGCTGGGCATGACCGGCAGCGCCTACGCGGCCTTCCCGATCTTCGGCGTCGAGCAACTGGCGGTGGCGGACAATTCGCTGCTCTACCTCTGGTGCCTGTTCGGCGTGGCTGGCGTCGCCCTCTACCTGCTGGCGGTGCCGATGCTGATGCGCCTGCAGCGCCAACCCGGCCGCGAAGCCCGCGCGTTGCTCGGCATCGCTTACTGCATCCTGCTCATCGCCTGGACCAGCGATGTACTCGAATCGCCGATTCCCAGCCTGTTCCTCGGCCTGGCCATCGGCCGCGCCCTGCGCCTGCCCGGCGAGGCGGCGCCGCAACCGGCGCCGCGCACCCTGCGCCTGCAGGGCGGCATGCTCAGCCTGCTGGCCTGCACGTTGCTGATCGGTACCCTGCTGCAGTCACCGCGCAGCCTGGCCAACGAGGCACCGGTGGAAAACCTTGGCGCGCCGGAATTCATCGTCGGCGCCAGTACCCACCAGAACATCCGCGCGGGCAACCGCGACGGCATCAATCGCCTGGCTCGAGAGGCCGGCATCCTGTCGTTCCGCGACGATGCCTACTGGTCCAGCGTCGAGCGCGAGCGCGGCGTGTTGTCCATTGACGCCGCCTGGCGCGCACAGCTGCGCAGTACCCGCAGCTTAGGGATAGACACGCTGCTGATCCTGGGCAACGAGAACCAGTTCTATGGCAACGCCAAGCCGCGTGACGACGCTTCCCGCGAGGGCTATCTGCGTTACGTGCGCTACGTAGTGCGCAGCTTCAAGGGGCAGGTCGCCTTCTACGAAGTGTGGAACGAGTGGGACTCGGAAAACGCCACTGACAAGGACTTCAGTGACGACTACCTGACCCTGGTGCGCGCGGCCGCCAAGGTGATCCGCGAGGAAGACCCGCAGGCCAAGGTGCTCGCCGGGGCCGTCACCCTCAAGGGCATTCGCCAGGGCTTCGCCGAGCGCATCGCCGGTGGCGGCGTGCTGGATGTCGTCGACGGTATCTCGCTGCATCCCTCGGTGTACTGCGAGCGCGAGATGTCCACCCCCGAGGCCTGGCTGAACTGGTTCCAGGGCGTCAACCAGAAGCTGGAAAACGCCGCCGGCAAATCGGTCCCGCTGTACTTCACCGAGTTCAGCTGGCCGGCCCATGAAGGCGATTGCGGCATCAGCCGCGAACGCCAGGCCGCCTACCTGGCCCGCGCCTACGTGCTGGTGCGCAGCCTGCCGAATGTGAAGGGCGCCTGGTGGTACGACCTGGTGGATGACGGCATCGACCGCACGGACATGGAGCACAACTTCGGCCTGCTCACCGCCAGCGGACAGCCCAAGCCGGCCTACCACGCGATGGCCAGCATCGCCGACATCATCGGCCGCTACCGCTTCGTCGGTCGCGTGCCGAACGAGGACCCGAACGTCTATCTGCTGCGCTTCGCCAAGGCCAGCGAGGAAATCCTGGTGGCCTGGACCCTGGGCCACGAGCAGACCCTGAACATCACCAGCAAGCCCGGCAGCAGCGACACCCTCTGGCGCCTGGACGCCGTCGAAGGGATCGCTCGCCGCGAGGGCCGGCCGGTGCCCTGGCAGTGCCCCGCAGGGGGCGGCGACTGCCAGGCCAGCATCCGCATCGACGAGTCGCCCACCCTGGTGCGCAGCGCGTCGGCCCCGCAACTGTCGTTGCGCTGACTCCATCGCGGAGAACCCACATGATCGTGATCAACGCGCGTTTTCTCACCCAGCAAGTGAGTGGTGTGCAGCGCTTCGCCGAGCAGATTTCACTGTCGCTGGCGCGGCTGCGCAGCGACCTCCACTTCGTCGCGCCGCCCGGTGAAATCCTCCGCCCGGAAGTCGCCAGCCAGCTTCGCGTCGAACAGATCGGCCAGCGCAGCGGGCACCTCTGGGAGCAGGTCGACCTGCCGCTGTGGCTGGCCCGTCACGGCCGGCCGCTGCTGGTCTCGCTGTGCAGCACGGCGCCGCTTGCCTATTCGAGGCAGGTCGTCACGCACCACGACATCACTTACGTGCGCCACCCGGAAAGCTTCTCCTGGAAGTTCCGCGCGCTGTACCGCCTGATGATCCCGCTGATGCTGCGCCGCTCGCTGGCGCAGGTCACGGTCAGCGAGTTCTCCCGCGGGGAAATCGCCTCGCACTACGGCGTCGACCCCAAGGGCATCCATGTGATCGCCAATGCGGTGTCCGCCGAGTTCTGCTCCGGCCTCGAGCCGACGCTGCTCGAACGTCCCTACGTACTGGCAGTGTCCTCGCCGGCCTCGCACAAGAACTTTTCCCGGCTGATCGAAGCGTTCCGCATGCTCGGCGAGCTGGACGTGGAATTGCGCATCGTCGGCGCCGCCAACCGCAGCTTCGTCGATGCGCAACTGCAGCAGAGCGGGCAGGGCGACCGGGTGCGCTGGCTGGGCCGGCTGGATGACGACCAGCTGATCGAGCAGTACCGCAACGCCGCCGTCTTCGCTTTCCCGTCGCTGTACGAGGGCTTCGGCATCCCGCCGCTGGAGGCACAGGCCTGCGGCTGCCCGGTGGTGGCCGCCAGCAGTGCCTCGATTCCCGAAGTGCTGGGCAACTCGGTGCTGTACTTCGACCCCCTCGACCCGCCCGCCATCGCTGCGGCCCTGCGCCGCGTGCTGCTCGACCACAAGCTGCGCGAGGACCTGCGCCGCCTGGGGCAGGAGAACGTCCTGCGCTACTCCTGGGACATCTCCGCACTGCGGCTCTCCAGCCTGATCGACAGCTTTCTGATGGAGCGCTCGGACTACCTGGCGCGCTTCGACGCCAAACAGATCGCCAAGCAAGGAGGCAGATCATGAAAGGCATTATCCTCGCCGGTGGCTCCGGCACCCGCCTGCACCCCATTACCCTGGGCGTGTCCAAGCAACTGCTGCCGATCTACGACAAGCCGATGGTGTACTACCCGCTGTCGGTGCTGATGCTCGCCGGCATCAATGACATCCTGCTGATCTGCACGCCTACCGACCTGCCGAACTTCCGCGCCCTGCTGGGTGACGGCGAGCAATTCGGCGTGCGCCTGCAGTACGCCGTGCAGCCTTCGCCGGATGGGTTGGCGCAGGCTTTCCTGATCGGTGCGCAATTCATCGACGACGATTCGGTGTGCCTGGTGCTGGGCGACAACATCTTCTACGGCCAGGGCTTCACCGAAACCCTGCGCGACGCCGCCGCGCGGAGCCAGGGCGCCACCGTGTTCGGCTATCAGGTGGCGGACCCGGGGCGCTTCGGCGTGGTCGAGTTCGACGACGCAGGCCGCGTGCTTTCCATCGAGGAAAAACCCCGCGTGCCGCGCTCGAACTATGCCGTCACCGGCCTGTATTTCTACGACAACCGCGTGGTGGAGATGGCCCGCCAGATCCGCCCTTCGGCCCGTGGCGAGCTGGAAATCACCGACATCAACAACCTTTACCTGGAGCTGGGCGAATTGCACGTCAGCCTGCTCGGTCGCGGGTTCGCCTGGCTGGACACCGGCACCCACGAGTCGCTGATGGAGGCCGGTCACTTCGTGCAGACCATCGAGGAGCGCCAGGGACTGAAGGTCGCCTGTCTGGAGGAAATCGCCTTCCAGCAGGGCTGGCTCAGCGAAACGCTGCTGGCCCTGCAGGCCGAGCGCCTGAGCAAGACCGGCTATGGCCGCTACCTGCAGCAGTTGCTGCTGGACAAGCGACAGTGAACCCGCACCCGGCGAGCCCGTGGAGGGCTGGCCGGCACTGCGCCCGATAACGGACTGCGATGCAGCGGCGCCAGGAGCGACGCCGGCAGTCGTGAGGCCATCATGCCCAACAAGACGAAAGGAATTCTGCGTGCGCACCAGTCACTGATCTCGCTGGCGCACCGCTTGAGCGACATCCTGGTGATCGTGTTCACCGGGGTCGTGCTGCTCGGCGCTGGCAATGGCGTGCTGGATGCACAGATCTGGGTCTCGGTGCTGCTCTGCGTGATGCTGTTCCACTGGCTCGGCGAGCTGAACCAGCTCTACGGCTCCTGGCGCGGCGAGTCGCTGCTGCGTGAGTCGCTGAGTGTCACCCTGTACTGGTCGCTGGCGTTCTTCGCCGTGCTGCTGCTGGACATCTCGCTGCGCCACGTGGAACTGGAAGAACCCCGGCGCCTGGGCTGGTTCGCCGCAGCGTTGCTGATCATGGGTGGCTATCGCCTGGCCATCCGCATGCTGCTGCGCGTCGCCCGCCGCCACGGCTTCAACAGCCGCAATGTGGCCATCTACGGCACCGGCGAAGTCGGCGCGCGACTGGCCGAGACCATCCTCGCCGCCCCTTGGATGGGCCTGCGCCTGGTCGGCTTCTACGACGACCGCCCGCAGCAGATGGAGCTGGGCGAACGGGTACCGGTAAAAGGCGATCGCCTGGCGCTGATCGACGCCGCCCGCTCGGGGCAGATCGACAAGGTCTACCTGACCCTGCCGCTGTCCCGCGAGCCACTGCTCAACGAGCTGATCCGCGAACTTTCCGACACCACGGTGTCGGTCTACCTGATCCCCGACCTGTTCATGTTCGACCTGCTGCATGCGCGCAGCGAGAGCATCAACGGGCTGGCCACCATCAGCATCTTCGACACGCCCATGGACGGCCCCAACGCCGTGCTCAAGCGCATCGAGGACGTGGTGCTAGCCTCGCTGATCCTGCTGCTGATCGCCGTGCCCATGCTGTTCATCGCCGTGGCCGTGAAGCTCACCTCGCGTGGCCCGGTGCTGTTCCGCCAGACCCGCTACGGCATGGATGGCCGGCCCATCCGCGTCTGGAAATTCCGCAGCATGACGGTCATGGAGGACGGCGCCGCCGTCATCCAGGCCTCGCGCAACGATTGCCGCATCACCCCGCTGGGCGCCTTCCTGCGGCGCACCTCGCTGGATGAATTGCCACAGTTCTTCAACGTCTTGCTCGGCGACATGTCCGTGGTCGGCCCACGCCCCCACGCCGTGGCGCACAACGAGCAATACCGGCGTCAGGTCAGCCGTTACATGCTGCGTCACAAGGTCAAGCCAGGCATTACTGGCTGGGCCCAGGTGAACGGCTGGCGTGGCGAAACAGACACCCTGGAGAAGATGCAGAAGCGCATCGAGTTCGATCTGGACTACATCGAGAACTGGTCCGTCTGGTGGGACCTGAAGATCGTCTTGCTGACCCTGTTCAAGGGTTTCGTACACCGCAATGCCTATTGAGTTTCCACACAAGCTTCAAGGAAGGATTGCCATGAAAAACCTGCTCGCTTTCAGCTTTGTAGTCGGCAGTCTGGCGCTACAAGGCTGCGTGTTCTCCCCCGGTCAGCACATGACGGATTCCGATATCCAACGCGAGGCACAGAAAGAGGGGATGAACATCACCCTCGTGCCCATCACGCCCCAGGTGCTGCAACGCCAGGAGGCCGCGTTCGCCGCCAAACCCGGTGTGCCCCCAGAATTGCTGAACTATCGCCCGCCGCAGGAGGACTACGTGATCGGCGGCGGCGACGTGCTGCTGGTCACCGTCTGGGACCACCCGGAGCTGACCAGCCCCGGCTCCACCCAGCAGATGGAAGCCAACGGTCGCGTGGTCGGCGCCGACGGCAACATCTTCTTCCCCTATGCCGGCGTGGTGCACGCGCAAGGGCAGACTCCGGCGCAGTTGCGCACGAGCCTGGCCCGTCGGCTGGCGAACAAGGGCATCGTCGACCCGCAGGTGGACGTCACCGTGCTGCGTTATGCCAGCCAGCACGTGGTGCTTTCCGGGGCCTTCCAGAACGGCGGGCAGGTCGAGTTGAACAACACGCCGACCACTTTGGTGCAGGCAGTCAGCAAGGCGGGTGTGATCACCGGCGAGGCGGATCTGTCCGGGCTGACGCTCAAGCGTGATGGCCGCGAGTACGTGCTCGACGTCGACGCGCTGAACCGCTCCGGTTCGACCCTGACCGGCATCTACCTGAAGAACGGTGACCAGATCCACCTCCCCTACAACGACCGCAAGAAAGTCTACGTGGTCGGTGAAGTGGAACGTCCGCAGGTGGTCACCTACCGCACCACCGGCCTGTCGCTGCTGGAAGTGCTCGGCAATGCCGGCGGCCTGGCCCCGGAAACCTCCGACGGCGACTCGGTCTACGTGATCCGTGGCAACCCGGAACCGGTCGCCGGCACCGCGCCGGGAACCTTCCAGGCCCAGGTCTTCCACCTGGAAGCCAAGCGTCCTACCGCCTACGCCCTGGCCAAGGAATTCGCCATGCAGCCGCAGGACGTGGTGTTCATCGGCCCGGCCAACATCACCCGCTGGAACCGCTTCATCAGCCAACTGCTGCCGTCGGCCAACATCATCAGCACCAGCGCCGCCGTCGGCGGCAACTGATCGCGGTCCGCACTTCCCGGCAAAGCCCGCGGCATTGGGGAGTTTTCCCACAGCCATGGGTGGATCGCTGGAATCGACTCCGCACCGGCTGGTGGCCATCATCGCCGCCATCGGGTGCGGGGACGCACCACTCCTATGGCGGACTCCACTCCGCCGCTCTCCTTTGGGGCCTTCCCCTAGCACAGGGTCCCGAACCCGCCCGCGTTGCAGCGCCGGCGGGTTTTTTTTGCCTGTCATTTGCCGAAGGTGCCTTCCGTACGCTCCCACGTGTGGGAAGCAGGCCGCCTAAAAACTAGGACGCGGACCACAGGTTTCTGCGGCTCGGCCTGAACTCGCGCAGCTGTCCCGACGTGATTGTCCCGTCCACATGTCCAAGCCATCTTCCCCGTCAGTTGGCAGGGAGGTTGTTGGGGGGCGAAGCGGAAAAGATGTCCGTCATGATCTGTCGCCTGTCGGCTTTTCGACTGAATTTCTTCGCCTCATGACCTCGATCTTTTGTGTTTTCCCCCGAGTGACCAGCCGGGCTCACCTGTTTCGTGGACGGGTGTTTTCTTCCTGCTGGCGATTATTCCGGCCGCTTCCCGCTCAGGTAGAAACCGCTCAGCAATCCATCCCAGGCCTCAAACCACTTCACCCGCTTTGGTATGCGCTGGTAAGGATCGATGCCGGTCCGGGCTTCCCGGGGCGTTCGTTTGGCCGGGCTTTGGTGCGAGGGTGGCAGCGACTCGTGCTGCCCTTCGTGCTCGTCCTGATCGGACGCGGCAGCTGCAACGCGCGGCTGATTTCCTACAGATGGTCCGCTGCTGTAGGTACCTCCAGAGGGGGCAGGCAAGGAGCGTTGAGAGGTGTATCATATATTCCAAAAAGAAATGACATAGTAATAATTAATTCTTTTTTGATTTATAGAGCTTCTTTTATCGTGACCCCCAGCGTTGCCGTGACAGCGAAAGGGGATGGCGGTTATCCGCCAGGATGAAGGGGGCTCGTGGCGGTTTTCCGCTGATTTTCCTGAGGGAATTTGCTTGCAGATTGTTTCGAGTGTCGGAAATGGCGGGCGTGTCAGGCAGGTAAGGCCGGTTGGCCTGGGGATTGCCTAGCCACTGATGCATGCCCCGCGCATTGCCACAACAACAAGACACGAGATCCGATCCATGCCATTTCATTCTTCTGCTGCCCTCCCGCCTGCTTGCCTGCGCTCGATCCCCGCTTAGGGGAGCGCCGTACACCGCCGAATTACCGCATGCCGAGCGTGCCTGACACGCCATGGCCGCTGCTTGCCGTTCGGTCGGGCTCCGTTGGAGCCAGTGGTCGCCTTGAATGGCCTGCTTTCCAAGATCAATAAAATGGGGAAATTCCAATGAAACGCCGCACTCTCACGCAATCGAGCCTCGCGCTCGCCATCGCTGCCGCAGGCCTCGCCCAATCCGCCGTCGCCGGTGGGTTCATCGAAGACAGCAAGGCCAACCTGACCCTGCGCAACTTCTACATCAACACCGACAACCGCAACGGCACCGCCGAGCCGAGCAAGCAGGAAGAGTGGGGCCAGGGGTTCCTGCTCAACTACACCTCCGGCTTCACCGAAGGCACCGTGGGCTTCGGCGTCGATGCCCTGGGCCTGCTGGGCGTGCGCCTGGACAGCGGCAAGGGCACACATTACAACCCGACCAGCTCGAGTTTTTCCGGTACTGTCTTCCCCACCGATGGTGACGGTCGCGCCGTCGACGATTTCTCCCACCTGGGCGCCACCGGCAAGGTGAAGGTTTCCAGCACCGTGCTGCAGTACGGCACCCTGCTGCCCAAGCTGCCGGTCGTGACCTACAACGACGGTCGCCTGCTGCCGCAGACCTTCGAAGGTGGCCAGGTCACCTCGAACGAGTTCAAGGACCTGACCCTGCTCGGCGGTCAGCTGGAACACATGAAGGGCCGCAGTTCCAGCAACAACGAAGGGCTGTCCATCGCCGGCGCCAACAACGCGCGCACCGGCGAGTTCGTCAACAAGTTCTACTACGGCGGCGCCGACTACAAGCTGACCAAGGACCTGACGCTGCAGTACTACTACGGCAACCTGCAGGACTTCTACAAACAGCACTTCCTCGGCCTGCAGCACAACTGGGCGATCGGCCCGGGCGTACTGAAGTCCGACCTGCGCTACTTCCACAGCAGCGATGATGGCAAGAACGGCCACGACAAGAACTTCTACACCAGCGGTTACTACGGCAACGGCGTGACCAAGGGTGAAGTCGACAACCGCGCCTGGAGCGGCCTGTTCACCTACACCGTCAGCGGCCACAGCTTCGGCGCCGGCTACCAGCAGCTCAGTGGCGACAGCGACTTCCCGTTCATCAACAACGGCGACGGCGCCACTGCCTACCTGATCACTGACGTGCAGATCGGCAAGTTCCTGCGCGCCGGCGAGCGCACCTGGCAGGTCCGCTACGGCTACGACTTCGCCCAGGCCGGCCTGCCGGGCCTGACCTTCCAGACCCTGTACCTGCACGGCGATAACATCGACACCAAGTACGGCGACAAGAGCGAGTGGGAGCGTGATATCTCCCTGGCCTACGTGATCCCGGATGGCACCTTCAAGGGCCTGGGCTTCACCTGGAAGAACGCTGCCCTGCGCAGCGGGCTGCCGACCACCGGTTCGGGCACTGCGACCCAGCGTGACCAGGACGAGAACCGCCTGATCGTCAGCTACACCATCCCGCTGCTGTAATTCTCGCGGGATAACGAAAAAGCCGCCGACCTCGCAAGAGGCGGCGGCTTTTTCATGGGTGCGCACGAGGGCTCTTTGTAGGAGCGAGCTTGCTCGCGAACAAGTCCCGTCGCGAAGTGGTTCGCGAGCAAGCTCGCTCCTACAGAGGCATTCCCCTGCCAATGAAAAAGGCCGTCGTTCCGGTGGGAGCGACGGCCCTTTTCTTCAGCAAATCAGCTTCAGCGACTCAGCGACTCAGCGCTTCTGCGGCGCCGGTTGCTGCTGGGTGATGCAATGGATGTTGCCGCCGCCCAGGAGAATCTCGCGGCCCGGCACCATCACGATTTCGTGCTCGGGGAAGATGCGCTTGAGGGTGGCTTCGGCCTCGGCGTCCGCCGGGTCGTCGAAGCGCGGGGCGATGATGCCGCCGTTGACGATCAGGAAGTTGACGTAGGAGCCGGCCAGGCGGATCGACGGATCGCGCGGCTGGGTGCCGATCACCAGGTCGATGCCTTCGCACTCGGCTTCGGTCGCGTGGATCGGGCCGGGGATGATGATCTTGTGCACGGTCAGCTGGCGGCCCTTGGCGTCACGGGCGGTTTCCAGCACGCGCATGGCGGCCTGGCAGCGCTCGTAGTTCGGGTCGTTCTGATCGTCGGTCCAGGCCAGCAGCACTTCGCCGGGGCGCACGTAGCAGCAGAAGTTGTCGACGTGGCCGTCGGTCTCGTCGTTGAACAGGCCGTCCGGCAGCCAGATCACGGTGTCGATGGCCAGGTGCTCGCGCAGCACGGCTTCGATCTCTTCGCGGCTCATGTGCGGGTTGCGGTTGTGGTTGAGCAGGCATTCCTCGGTGGTGATCAGGGTGCCTTCGCCGTCCACGTGGATGGAGCCGCCTTCCAGCACGAAGCCTTCGGTGCGGTAGCCGTCGCAGCGTTCGATGCCGAGAATCTTGCTCGCTACCTGGTCGTCGCGGTGCCAGGGGAAGTACAGGCCGCCTTCCAGGCCGCCCCAGGCGTTGAAGGTCCAGTCCACGCCGCGCACGTCGCCCTTGTCGTTGGTGACGAAGGTCGGCCCGGTGTCGCGCACCCAGGCGTCGTCGTTGCTGATTTCCACCACGCGGATGTTGTCCGCGTCAGCCAGTTGGGCGCGGGCGTTCTCGTACTGGCCGGCGGAGACGCCGATGGTCACCGGCTCGAAGCGAGCGATGGCGCGGGCCACGGCACTGAAGGCGGCTTGCGCGGGTTTGCCACCCAGGCGCCAGTTGTCCGGACGCTCGGGCCAGACCATCCAGGTCTGGGTCTGGGGTTCCCATTCCGCCGGCATGCGGAAGCCATCGGCGCGGGGAGTGCTGGTCAGCGTGGTCATGGGGCGGTCCTTGATGGTTGCTTCGCGGAAGGAAAGGCCGATATCCATCGATGGGTATCGCTGCGCCCCAGCCATTCTGCGAAGTGGCTTATGTCATTCGAGAGATCGTCGCCGTCGAGCCTTGCAGGAGGGCCAGTATAGGTTGCCCGCCATGGCTGCGCGGCGAAGCGTTTCCAGGTGAGGGAATTTATATCCGATAAAAATCGGTTTAAGAAGGGCGTAGCCGAAATTTTTCGCGCGTCTGTCCGGATATTTGTCGGATAAAAATCGATTACCCCAGGAGCGACGGCCGTTTTGGCAGGCAGGGTGGCAGGTACAGCGACAGGTAGGCGTCGATCACCCGCATGCCTTCTTCGGCCAGGCGCTCGGTGATCTTCCCGTGGCGCTGCACGGAGAGGGCGTAGACGCGATCTCCCAGCTCGATGGCGAGGCTGAACACCTCGATGTCCTGCGGCAGCGGCGGCAACTCGAAGTGGCGCTCGAACAGTTTGCGCATGGCCTGGCCGAGCTGCACGTCGTGCTGGCTGTCGGCCTGGGTGACTTCGGCGAGGCCGTGGCTGGCGAGGATCAGCTGGCGCGCGGCGGCGTCTTCGGCGTAGACGGCCAGGGTGCGCTGCTCGACCAGTCGCGCGAGGTCGCGCCAGTCGCGCAGGGCGGCGTGGTCGACGGGTTGCTCCAGGCAGGCGCGGAAGGCGGCGTGGACGTCGCTGGTCAGCCCCTGCAGCAGGGCCGGTACGCTGGGGAAGAAGTGGTAGACGGAGGAGGGCGGGATGTCCGCGCGCTCGGCCACCGCATAGATCGACAGGCCCGCCGCGCCACTCTCGGCCAGCAGGGCGCGGGCGGCCTCGAGGATCACGGCGATGCGTGCCTGGCTGCTGGCGCGGGGCTTGCGAGTGGGAGAGGGGGCGGGCATGACGACCTCCGGAGCTGGGCGGCTATTGGACGCCAGCTCCGGGGTGCTCGGCAAGTCAGCTGCCGCCGTCGCGCAACTTGGCCCAGACTTCGGTGATCACCGGGGCGGTCTTCTCCGGCGCGGTTTCCAGGGCGAACAGGCGGCGCTTGGTCTCCTGGTCCGGGTACAGGCCCGGCTGGTCGCGCAGGGCGGCGTCGAGGAACTGCGCGGAGTCCTTGTTGCCGTTGGGGTAGAGGGTGGCGGCGGTGATCTGCGCGGCGACCTTGGGCTGCATCAGGTAATCGATGAACTTCAGGGCCAGGTCCGGATGCTCGGAGGCGCTGGGGATCACCAGGTTGTCGATGAACAGCACCGAGCCTTCCTGAGGTACCACGAAGCGCACCGGCTGGCCGGCGTTGGCCGCGCCCAGGGCGTCGCCGACCCAGGCCATGGCGACGCACAGCTTGCCGGCGTTGAGGTCCTGGATGTAGCGCTCGCTGTCGATGTAGCGCAGGTTCGGGCGCAGTTCGGCGAGTACTTCGCCGGCGCGGCGGATCTGCGACGGGGCGCTGCGGGCGAAGTTGCGGCCCTGGTAGTTCATCAGCACCGAGAAGGCTTCGTCCGGAGCGTCCAGCAGGCTCATGCCGCAGGCCTTCAGGCGCTGGCTCTGCTGCGGGTCGAACATCACGCTCCAGCTGTCGGGCAGCTTGCCGCCGTAGGCCTTCTCCGCTTCGGGTTCGTTGATCGCCAGGCCTACGGCGCCCCACAGGTAGGGCACGGCGTGCTGGTTGTTGGGGTCGACGGCGGCCAGCTTGCTCAGCAGCTGGGTGTCGAGGTGGCTGCGGTTGGGCAGCTTGCTGAAGTCCAGCGCCTGGATGCGCTTGTCGCGGATCAGCGCCGGCAGGTCGTTGTGCGACGGCACGGCGACGTCGAACTTCTCACCGCTCTCCAGGGCCTTCTTGACCTCGTCGGCGGTGCTGTAGGTCGTGTACTCGACCCGGATGCCGGTGTCTTTCTCGAAGTCCTTTAGCACTTCCGGAGCGATGTAGTCGTTCCAGTTGTAGACGCGGATGACCTGGTCGGCCCAGGCGGACAGCGGGCACAACAGCATCAGAATCAAGGCGTACAGGCGTGGCATTGGCGATCTCCCTGAATGAACCACGTAATCAGCGGATGCGGCATTCGCCGCTCGATAGCGCGACAGCAAAGACACGACAGACGCGATGGCGCCCGGGCGGGCGGATGGAGACATCGCGGACAGGAAGGAACGACGGATGTGACTCGCCACAGCGCCCCTCCTCGCCGTTGCGATGTCGCAGTTCCCCGGGTGTACCAGAGGCACAAGGAAACGCCGGCACGAGGGCCGGCGTTTCGTTTACCACTTATACGGTGTGCAAGTACCAGTTGTACTCGAGATCGGAGATCGAATACTCGAACTCCTGCATCTCATGCTCCTTGCACGCGACGAAGATGTCGATGTACTCGGGGCTGATGTACTTGTTCATCACGTCGCTGTCGTCCAGCTCGCGCAGTGCATCGCGCAGGTTGTTCGGCAGGCTCTGTTCCAGCTGCTCGTAGGCGTTGCCTTCGATCGGCGCGCCCGGCTCGACCTTGTTGGTCAGGCCGTGGTGGACGCCGGCCAGTACCGCCGAGAGCAGCAGGTACGGGTTGGCATCGGCACCGGCGACGCGGTGTTCCAGGCGCACCGCTTCCGGCGCTCCGGTCGGCACGCGCAGGGCGACGGTACGGTTGTCCAGGCCCCAGCTCGGTGCGTTCGGCACGAAGAAGGCCGAACCGAAACGGCGGTACGAGTTGACGTTCGGGCAAAGGAACGCCATCGACGCCGGCAGGGTCTCGAGCACACCGCCGATCGCGTGGCGCAACGCGGCGTTCTGCTCGGGATCCTCGCTGGTGAAGATGTTCTTGCCGTCCTTGTCGAGCAGCGAGACGTGCACGTGCAGACCGTTGCCAGCCTGACCCGGGTAGGGCTTGGCCATGAAGGTCGAGTCCATCTCGTGGTCGTAGGCGACGTTCTTGATCAGGCGCTTGAGCAGGACTGCGTAGTCGCAGGCCTTCAGGGCGTCGTCAACGTGGTGCATGTTGACTTCGAACTGGGCCGGGGCGCTTTCCTTGACGATGGCGTCGGCCGGGATGCCCTGGGCGCGGGCGCCGTCGATGATGTCCTGCAGGCAGTCGGCGTACTCGTCGAGGTCGTCGATGGAGTAGACCTGGACCGATTGCGGACGCTTGCCTGAAATCGGCGAGCGCGGCGGCTGCGGACGGCCGTTCACGTTCTCCTGGTCGATCAGGTAGAACTCGAGCTCGAAGGCCGCGACGATGGTCAGACCGATGTCGGTGAACTTCTGTACGACCTGACGCAGTACTTCACGCGGGTCGGCGAAGAACGGCGTGCGCTCTTCCATCTCGTGCATGGTCATCAACAGCTGCGCGGTCGGGCGCTTCTGCCAGGGTTCCATGGAGAGGGTGTTGGGGATTGGGAAACAGACGCGATCCGCGTCGCCAATGTCCAGGCCGAGGCCGGTGCTTTCTACGGTGGAGCCGGTAATGTCGAGAGCGAAGAGAGAGGCGGGGAGGTTGATGCCCTTCTCATAGACTTTGGGCAGGTTGGTGCGTTCGATGCGCTTGCCGCGGACCACACCATTCATGTCTGCAATAAGGAGGTCGACGAACTGGACCTCGGGGTGTTCCTTCAGGAACTCACTCGCTTCTTCGAGCGACACGGCACTCTGGGGTACCGACATGATGTCACACCTTTATTGTTAAAAATTTCAATCATTCGAAAGCTGAGGTGTGAGTCAATCCGAATTGGCAAGGGTTGTCAATGTCGCACCAAAGTGGGGCGCATCGGTCGTGATGGGCCGTTTTTGGGGCGTTTCAAGCCGCTTTTGATGAGCGGAGAGCCTTTGCTGGCGGGCTGTTCAGTGGGGCGTGTTTGATTTTTTACATGGCTATTGTGTAAAAAAATGAACAAGGCTAAGCTCGGCCTCAAGCCCATAACACTTACAAACACGGGTGTCCCATGTCTCGCCTGCCGTTAATCGGCGTGTCCGCCTGCATCAAGCAGATCGGTTCCAAACCCTACCATGTTGCTGGCGACAAATACCTCAGAGCGCTGATCTCCGGGGCCTCGGGCATTCCTTTGATCATTCCCTCCCTGGGCGATGCCATCGACCAGGAAGACATGTTGGCCGCGTTCGACGGCCTGCTCTTCACAGGCTCGGCGTCGAACGTCGAACCCCATCATTATAGTGGTTCCGCCAGCATTGCAGGCACCCCTCATGATCCCGAGCGCGACAGCACGACGCTGCCGCTGATCCGCCGCGCCGTCGCGGCCGGGATTCCGGTGCTGGGCATCTGCCGCGGCTTCCAGGAAATGAACGTCGCCTTCGGCGGTTCGCTGCACCAGAAGGTGCACGAAGTCGAAGGTTTCATGGACCACCGCGAACCCGCCGGTGAGCCGATCGAAATCCAGTATGGTCTGCGGCACGTCGTCGATGTGCAGCCGGGCGGCGTTTTCGCCGGTATCGGGCTACCCTCGCAGTTCCAGGTCAACTCTATTCACGGCCAGGGCGTTGATCGTCTGGCGCCCGGCCTTCGTGTAGAAGCTCTGGCGCCTGACGGGTTGGTTGAAGCCTTCTCCGTCGAAGGTGCGGCCTTCGCCGTCGGGGTGCAGTGGCACCCGGAATGGCAGGTCGAAACGAACCCCAACTATCTCGCTATCTTCCAGGCATTCGGCAAAGCCTGCAGCAAGAGGGCGGGGAACCGCTGAGTCCGGCGTTGGGGCCGGGCTCTCAAACCCTGAGGTCTTTATGACTAGCAAGTTAGACCAGCTCAGTGGCTGGTTGAAGGAACGCAAGATCACTGAAGTGGAATGCATGATCGCCGACCTGACCGGGATCGCCCGGGGCAAGATCGCGCCGACTGCGAAATTCCTCAACGAGAAGGGCATGCGCCTGCCGGAGAGCGTTCTCCTGCAGACCGTGACCGGTGATTACGTCGAGGACGACATCTATTACGACCTGCTGGACCCGGCCGACATCGATATGGTCTGCCGCCCGGACGAGAATGCCGTGTTCCTCGTCCCCTGGGCCATCGAGCCGACCGCGATGGTCATCCACGACACCTACGACAAGCTGGGCAACCCCATCGAGCTGTCGCCGCGCAACGTGCTCAAGCGCGTGCTCCAGCTGTACGCCGACAAAGGCTGGAAGCCGATCGTGGCGCCGGAGATGGAGTTCTACCTGACCAAGCGCAGCGACGACCCCGACTACCCGCTGCAGGCTCCGATCGGCCGTTCCGGTCGCCAGGAGACCGGCCGCCAGTCCTTCTCCATCGACGCGGCGAACGAATTCGACCCGCTGTTCGAGGACATGTACGACTGGTGCGAGCTGCAGGGCCTGGATCTGGACACCCTGATCCATGAAGAAGGCACCGCGCAGATGGAGATCAACTTCCGTCACGGCGATGCCCTGGACCTGGCCGACCAGATCGTGGTGTTCAAGCGCACCATGCGCGAGGCTGCGCTCAAGCACAACGTGGCCGCGACCTTCATGGCCAAGCCGATGACCGGCGAGCCGGGCAGTGCCATGCACCTGCACCAGAGCATCGTCGACATCAAGACCGGCAAGAACATCTTCTCCAACGCCGACGGCAGCATGAGCGAGCTGTTCCTGCACCACATCGGCGGCCTGCAGAAGCTGATCCCCGAGGCGCTGCCGCTGTTCGCCCCGAACGTCAACTCGTTCCGCCGCTTCCTGCCCGATACCTCGGCGCCGGTGAACGTGGAGTGGGGCGAGGAGAACCGCACCGTGGGCCTGCGCGTACCGGATTCCACCCCGGACAACCGCCGCGTGGAGAACCGCCTGGCCGGCGCCGACGCCAACCCCTACCTGGCCCTGGCGGCCAGCCTGCTGTGCGGTTACATCGGCATGGTCGAAGGCTTCAAACCCAGTGCCCAGGTCAAAGGCCGTGGTTATGAACGGCGTAACCTGCGCCTGCCGCTGACCATCGAGGCCGCCCTGGAATGCATGGAAGGCAGCAAGACCCTGGAGAAATACCTGGGTGACAAGTTCATTCGGGGCTACGTCGCGGTGAAGCGCGCCGAGCACGAGAACTTCAAGCGAGTAATCAGTTCCTGGGAGCGCGAGTTCCTCCTGCTTTCTGTCTGATCGGCGTGGGGTCCGGCGCGTGGCCGGGCCCCGTGTTTCTTAGAGAAGAGGTTTTATCAAGATGACTAACCAGACCAGCGCCAACACCCAACACTGGCAGGCGCTCAGCCGCGATCACCACCTGGCTCCGTTCACCGACTACAAGCAACTGAACGAGAAGGGTGCGCGCATCATCACCAAGGCCGAAGGCGTGTACCTGTGGGACAGCGAGGGCAACAAGATCCTCGACGGCATGGCTGGCCTGTGGTGTGTGAACGTCGGCTACGGTCGCAAGGAGCTTGCTGAAGTCGCCTACAAGCAGATGCAGGAACTGCCCTACTACAACCTGTTCTTCCAGACCGCCCACCCGCCGGTGCTGGAGCTGTCCAAGGCCATCGCCGACATCGCCCCCGAAGGCATGAACCACGTGTTCTTCACCGGCTCGGGCTCCGAGTCCAACGACACCGTGCTGCGCATGGTTCGCCACTACTGGACCATCAAGGGCCAGCCGCAGAAGAAAGTGGTCATCGGCCGCTGGAATGGCTACCACGGCTCCACCGTCGCCGGCGTCAGCCTGGGCGGCATGAAGGCGCTGCACGAGCAGGGCGACCTGCCGATCCCCGGCATCGAGCACATCGCCCAGCCGTACTGGTTCGGCGAAGGCGGCGACATGGACCCGGAAGAGTTCGGCGTCTGGGCTGCCGAGCAGCTTGAGAAGAAAATTCTCGAAGTCGGCGAAGACAAGGTCGCCGCCTTCATCGCCGAGCCCCTGCAGGGCGCGGGCGGCGTGATCATCCCGCCGAAAACCTACTGGCCGAAGATCCGCGAGATCCTCGCCAAGTACGACATCCTGTTCATCGCCGACGAAGTCATCTGCGGCTTCGGCCGTACCGGCGAATGGTTCGGCAGCCAGTACTTCGGCAACGCCCCGGACCTGATGCCGATCGCCAAGGGCCTGACCAGCGGCTACATCCCCATGGGCGGCGTGATCGTTCGCGACGAGATCGTCCATACCCTGAATGAGGGTGGGGAGTTCTACCACGGCTTCACTTACTCTGGTCACCCGGTAGCCGCTGCGGTGGCGCTGGAGAACATCCGCATCCTGCGTGAAGAGAAGATCGTCGAGCGTGTGAAGAACGAAACGGCACCGTATTTGCAGCAACGCTGGCAAGAGCTGGCCGACCATCCCCTGGTAGGCGAAGCCCGCGGGGTAGGCCTGGTGGCAGCACTGGAGCTGGTGAAGAACAAGAAGACCCGCGAGCGCTTCGAAGGCAAGGGTGTCGGGATGCTGTGCCGCGAGCACTGCTTCCGCAACGGTCTGATCATGCGCGCGGTGGGAGACACTATGATTATCTCGCCGCCGCTGGTGATCGAGAAATCGCAGATCGATGACCTGATCACCCTGGCGCGCAAGTGCCTCGATCAAACCGCCGCAGCCGTTCTGTCTTGAGTCTTTCACCGGACCTTTGACAGACTGCGCCTGTGCGTTGGCCAGGCTCACCGGGTGGTGACGGAAGGAGATGTCCACGCCACCCGGAACATCAAAAAAACAAACGGAGCTACCCGCATGTTCAAGACCTTCGGCAAATCCCTGCTCGCTGTAACGCTGGCGGGCGCTGTGGCTGGTATGGCGCAGGCAGATGACAAGGTGCTGCACGTCTACAACTGGTCGGACTACATCGCACCGGACACGGTCGACAAGTTCACCAAGGAAACCGGTATCAAGGTCGTCTACGACGTCTACGACAGCAACGAAGTGCTGGAAGCCAAGCTGCTGGCCGGCAAGTCGGGCTACGACATCGTGGTGCCGTCCAACTCCTTCCTGGCCAAGCAGATCAAGGCGGGCGTGTATGTGCCGCTGGACAAGTCCAAGCTGCCGAACTGGAAGAACCTGAACCCGGACATCATGAAGACCCTGGAGATCAGCGACCCGGGCAACCAGTACGCGATCCCCTACATGTGGGGCACCATCGGCATCGGCTACAACCCGGACAAGGTCAAGGCCGCGCTGGGCGACAACGCCCCGGTGGACTCCTGGGACCTGGTGTTCAAGCCGGAAAACATCCAGAAGCTGAAGGCCTGCGGCGTGAGCTTCCTCGACTCGCCGACCGAAATGCTCCCGGCGGCCCTGCACTACCTGGGCTACAAGCCGGATAGCCAGGACCCGAAAGAGCTGAAGGAAGCCGAAGCGCTGTTCCTCAAGATTCGTCCGTACGTCTCCTACTTCCACTCCTCCAAGTACATTTCCGATATCGCCAACGGCAACATCTGCGTGGCCATCGGTTACTCGGGTGACGTTTACCAGGCCAAGTCCCGCGCTGAAGAAGCCAAGAACAAGGTCACTGTGAAGTACAACATTCCGAAGGAAGGTGCCGGCGCGTTCTTCGACACCGTTGCCATTCCGAAGGATGCCGAGAACCAGGAAGCCGCGCTGAAGTGGATCAACTTCCTGCTCGAGCCGGCCGTCATGTCCGAGATCACCAACGTCGTGCAGTTCCCGAACGGCAACGCCGCGGCCACCCCGATGGTGAGCGAGGCGATCCGCAACGACCCGGGCGTGTATCCGACTCCGGAAACCATGAAGAAGCTGTACGCCTTCCCGGATCTGCCGGCGAAGACCCAGCGTCTGATGACCCGCAGCTGGACCACCATCAAGTCCGGCAAGTAATCGGGTAGTCGCTGCCGCCTGACGCGGCAGCGGATGGTCCGGGACAGCGGCGGGGGAGTGCCCTCCCTCGCCGCTACCGGCAGCAACAAACAGCTTCCATCGGTGGAATGGCTGCGCAAGCCCTGGCGCTCTCGTGCTGATGAAGGGTTCGGCGCTACCCACGGACCGGCCGTCGAAACCCCGGCAGCAACCGACTGAAGTAGTAAAAAACAACGAGAGGACTCACGTGTGCGCATTCCCTTCCGCAGAACCCTGATCGCTGCAGTCTCCCTCTTCGGCCTGACTTCGCTGGCCCAGGCGCAGCAGACCGTCCACATCTACAACTGGTCGGACTACATCGGTGAAACCACCCTCGCCGATTTCGAGAAGGAAACCGGCATCAAGCCGGTGTACGACGTCTTCGACTCCAACGAAACCCTGGAAGGCAAGCTCCTGGCCGGTCGCACCGGCTATGACGTGGTCGTGCCGTCCAACCACTTCCTCGGTCGCCAGATCAAGGCCGGTGCGTTCCAGAAGCTGGACAAGAGCCAGCTGCCGAACTGGTCGAACCTCGACCCGCACCTGATGAAACAGCTCGAGGCCAACGACCCGGGCAACGAGTACGGCGTGCCGTACCTGTGGGGCACCAACGGCATCGGCTACAACGTCGAGAAGGTCAAGGCCGTGCTGGGTGTCGACAAGATCGATTCGTGGGCTGTGCTCTTCGAGCCCGAGAACATGAAGAAGCTCAGCCAGTGCGGCGTCGCCTTCCTCGATTCGGGCGACGAGATGATGCCGGCTGTGCTCAAGTACATGGGGCTGGACCCCAACAGCACCAATCCGGATGACTACAAGAAGGTCGAGGAGAAGCTGATGGCGGTGCGTCCGTACGTCACCTACTTCCACTCCTCCAAGTACATCTCGGACCTGGCCAACGGCAACATCTGCGTTGCGGCCGGTTTCTCCGGTGACGTATTCCAGGCCGCCAACCGCGCCAAGGAAGCCGGCAAGGGCGTGAACATCGCCTACGCCATTCCCAAGGAAGGCGCCAACCTCTGGTTCGACATCCTCGCCGTGCCGAAGGATGCCTCCAACCCGAAGGCGGCCCACGCGTTCATCAACTACCTGCTCAAACCCGAAGTGATCGCCAAGGTCAGCGATTACGTCGGTTACGCCAACCCGAACCCCAAGGCTGGCGAATTCATGGATGAGTCCGTGCGCAACAATCCTGAGGTGTACCCATCCCAGGAGGTTCTCGACAAACTCTTCGTGCAGCATGAGCTGCCGCCGAAGATCCTGCGCCTCATGACCCGTTCCTGGACCAAGATCAAGTCGGGCAAGTAAGACGGTTTTCCCCAAATCCGTCCGCGCGGGCACGGAGCGTCGGAGAGCCTCTCGCAAGGTTTTCCGGCGCACGTAAACTGCGCCAGCCCTGTAATACCAAGCATGCCCGGCCGCGGGGGCCGGGCCTCTATGATTTGGGAGTTGTGGTAATGGCAATAGCCTCCGGTGCCTACAAGAAAGCCTTGAGTGGCGACCAGAAGCCTAAAGAGGTTCTGGTAAAAATCGACCGGGTCAGCAAGCAGTTCGACGAAACGCTGGCTGTGGACAGCGTGTCCCTGGACATCAAGAAAGGCGAGATCTTCGCCCTGCTGGGTGGTTCGGGTTCGGGCAAGTCGACCCTGCTTCGCATGCTGGCTGGTTTCGAGCGTCCCACTGAAGGTCGCATCTTCCTCGATGGCCAGGACATTACCGACCTGCCGCCCTATGAGCGGCCGATCAACATGATGTTCCAGTCGTACGCCCTGTTCCCCCACATGAGCGTGGCGCAGAACATCGCCTTCGGCCTCAAGCAGGACGGCCTGCCCAAGGCCGAGATCGACAAGATCGTCGACGAGATGCTCAAGCTCGTACAGATGACCCAGTACGCCAAGCGCAAGCCGCACCAGCTCTCCGGTGGCCAACGTCAGCGCGTGGCCCTGGCCCGCTCCCTGGCCAAGCGTCCGAAGCTGCTGCTGCTCGACGAGCCCATGGGCGCCCTGGACAAGAAACTGCGTTCGCAGATGCAGCTTGAGCTGGTCGAAATCATCGAGCGCGTGGGCGTGACCTGCGTGATGGTGACCCACGACCAGGAAGAGGCCATGACCATGGCCCAGCGCATCGCCATCATGCACCTGGGCTGCATCGAGCAGATCGGCAGCCCGATGGACATCTACGAGACGCCGGCCAGCCGCCTGATCTGCGAGTTCATCGGCAACGTCAACCTGTTCGACGGCGAGATCGTCGAAGACCTGCAGGACCACGCGGTCATCGCCTGCCCGCAGCTGGAAAACCCGATCTACATCGGCCACGGCATCAGCACCCGTGCCGAGAACAAGCGCATGACCTACGCACTGCGTCCTGAAAAGGTCATGGTCAGCGCGCAGAAGCCGGAAAACCTCGAGCACGAAGGCTTCAACGTCGCCCAGGGCACCGTCCACGACATCGCCTACCTGGGCGGTCACTCGGTTTACTACATCAAGCTGACCTCCGGCTTCATCGTCCAGGCCTTCATGGCCAACGCCGAGCGCCACGTGGCGCGCCCGACCTGGGACCAGCCGGTTTACATCAGCTGGTACGACGACAGCGGTGTGGTACTGCAATCATGAACATCAGCAAATCGCTCATGAAACGCCTGCCGAACGGCCGGCATGCCGTGATCGGTGTGCCGTTCTTCTGGCTGTTCCTGTTCTTCCTGCTGCCCTTCGCCATCGTGCTGAAGATCAGTCTGGCGGCAGCGGACGTGGCCATTCCGCCGTACACCGAAGTGTTCCAGTACGCCGACCAGACCCTCCAGGTCGTGATGAACCTGGGCAACTACCTGATGCTGACGGACGACCCGCTCTACATCGACGCCTACCTGGGCTCGCTGAAGATGGCGGCGATCAGCACTTTCCTCTGCCTTGTGATCGGTTATCCGATGGCCTACGCCATCGCCCGCGCCAGCAAGGAAATGCAGACCGTCCTGCTGCTGCTGATCATGATGCCGACCTGGACGGCGATCCTGATCCGCGTTTACGCCTGGATGGGCATCCTGTCCAACAACGGCCTGCTCAACAGCTTCCTGATGTGGCTGGGCATCATCAACGAGCCGCTGACGATCCTGAACACCAACTTCGCGGTGTACATCGGCATCGTCTACTCGTACCTGCCCTTCATGGTCATGCCGCTCTACGCCAACCTGGTGAAGCACGACATGAGCCTGCTGGAAGCCGCGTCCGACCTCGGCGCGCGCAGCTTCACCAGCTTCTGGAAGATCACCGTCCCACTGTCCAAGAACGGCATCATCGCCGGCTGCATGCTGGTGTTCATCCCGGCGGTGGGCGAGTTCGTGATCCCGGAACTGCTGGGCGGCCCCGAGACGCTGATGATCGGCAAGGTGCTGTGGCAGGAGTTCTTCAACAACCGTGACTGGCCGGTGGCGTCTGCCCTTGCCGTGGTGATGCTGGCCATCCTGATTATCCCCATCATTCTCTTTAACAAGAACCAGGCTAAAGAGCTGGAGGGCAAGGTATGAACAAGCGTTGGTCGTTCTCCAACATCATGCTGGTGTTGGGCCTGCTCTTCATCTACGTGCCGATGATCATCCTGGTCATCTACTCCTTCAACGGCTCCAAGCTGGTGACCGTCTGGGGCGGCTGGTCGGTGAAGTGGTACGTCGGCCTGCTGGACAACCAGCAGCTGGTCGGTTCGGTGTTCCGCTCGCTGGAGATCGCCTGCTACACCGCGATCTCCTCGGTGGCCCTGGGCACCCTGGCGGCCTTCGTGCTGACCCGCATCCCGCGCTTCCGTGGCCGCACGCTGTTCGGCGGCATGGTCACCGCGCCGCTGGTCATGCCCGAGGTCATCACCGGTCTGTCGCTGCTGCTGCTGTTCGTCGCCATGGCCCAGCTGATCGGCTGGCCGCAGGAGCGCGGCATCGTGACCATCTGGATCGCCCACACCAGCTTCTGCTCGTCCTACGTGGCGGTGGTGGTGTCGGCGCGTCTGCGTGAGCTGGACCTGTCCATCGAGGAAGCGGCCATGGACCTGGGCGCCAAGCCCTGGAAAGTGTTCATGCTGATCACCATCCCGATGATCGCCCCGTCGCTGGCGGCGGGCGGCATGATGTCCTTCGCGCTGTCGCTGGATGACCTGGTACTGGCCAGCTTCGTGTCCGGTCCTGGCTCCACCACCCTGCCGATGGAAGTGTTCTCCGCCGTGCGCCTGGGCGTGAAGCCGGAGATCAACGCCGTCGCCAGCCTGATCCTGCTGACCGTTTCGCTGTTCACCTTCTTCGCCTGGTACTTCACCCGTCAGGCCGAAGAGCGTCGCAAGCGTGCGATCCAGGAAGCCATGGAGTCCAACGCGACCGATTGGCAGAAGGGTTCGACAGCCACCGCCTGACGCCGTCTTGTCGGCCGGTAGTATCCGGCGATTGTCGAACCACGGGCCACCTTCGGGTGGCCCGTGTTTTTTTGCTCACACGTTATTCCGAAGTGCTTGGAATATCGGGACTTATCGGAAAAATCCGTGGGTAGGAAAGACTCGCTCCCAGAGGATTGCGAACTACTCTTTAAAGCGTTCGGTAGCGCTTTCCGGTCTCCCCCCGAACCAGGACCGGGCGGCGCCGTCGGCAAACCTTCAGTGATGCCTATGGCACTCCGTGCGGGAGATGGCGCGTAATACAACACCCCGACCTATCCCTAGGGGGAATATCGCGCCAGGGAGCTCCGGCATCTCCCGCAACACTCTCAACATCGCACCAATGAAAAACCCCGCAGAGGCGGGGTTTTTCATTTCCGGGTGGATCTTGTCGAGGGCGCTTCAGCGACGGACGGGAATCAGCCGCAGGATGCCCTTGGTGTTGGCCTTCACCTCGTTGTCGTCATAGTGCTGTGGCAGGTACTGGCCTTCGATGTAGGCCTCGGCCTGGTCGTCGTAGTGCTTGTCGAACGGCACGCCGCTCTGGCCCACCGGGTTGATGCCCAGGCTGTGGGCCGGGTCGGCGAAGTCGATCAGCCGACGGGTGGACGGGCCGTAGACCACCTGCCAGGGTGCCGGGCCGACGCGGGCGGAGAGGTTGTTCGGCACCTCGTGGCCGCCAGGAGCGGCGAACGGGCCGACGTTGAAGAGGCGGTCCAGTGGCTTCTGCTGGCCCAGCGGATGACTGTGGGTGAGAGTGTGCGCCTTGCCCCACTGCCACTGCTTCGAGTCCTGGCCGAGCTTGGCGCGCAGGTGCGCCAGGCTGTCCTTCCAGGCGGCCTTGACGATATCGGCGCGGGTTTCCTTCTGCGGGGTCTTGCGGTTGTCCCACCAGGGCGAGTTCTCGTCGGCAGCCAGGCGCGGCAGGGCCACGTCGAGCACGCGGGTGGACAGCAGGTTGTCGAAGAAGGCGTCGCCCATCTCGTCGCGCATGGCGCCGTCGGCCACCTGGTAGAGCAGCTGGTTGAACACCGTGGCGGTCACGGAATCCAGCGGATGGTCGCCCTGCCAGTTGGCCAGGTTCTCCACCAGCGCCTTCTCTTCGTCGGTCGCCGCGGCTTCACGCAGGATCGGCAGCAGCGGCTTGAGGAAGCGCGGGCCATAGCCGGTGGAAGTGTCCAGTTGCAGCGCCTGGCTGTTCTGCAGGTCCCACTTCACCGAGTCGTCGGACAGGCGCTTGTTCAACTGCTGGCCGCGATCGGGCAGGTTGTAGTAGCCCGGCACCGGGCGGCCGTTGGCCGGCACCGGCTGGAAGTTGGCGGAGACGATGTAGCCACGCGGCGGGTTCTCTTCCTGCGGGTTCTCGCTGAAGGGGTAGAAACCGCTCTTGTCGGCCTGGCCACTGGCGCCGTCGAGGAGGAAGTTCGGATTGACCCCGTCCGGGCGCACCGGCAGCTGCGCCGAGGCCCACCAGCCGATGTCGCCGCGGGCGTTGGCCCAGACCACGTTGAGGCCCGGCGACTGGATCTTCGAGGCCGCGCTGCGGGCCTTGGCCAGGGTGTCGGCGCGGTTCAGCTCGTAGAAGGCGTCGAGGATCGGGTTCTGCGTTTCCAGGAAGGCCCACCACATGGAGACCGGCGTCTTGCCCGCGGCGGTGCCCAGCGCGTCGTTGACCAGCGGGCCGTGGGGTGAACTGCGCAGGGTGATCTTCACCGGCGCCTCGCCCTTCACCGCGATGCTCTGCTCCTCGCTTTTCAGGTCCGTCCACTGGCCGTGGTACCAGACCTGGTTGGGGTTGTCCGGGTTGACCTTCTCGGCGACCAGATCGACGTCGTCGTTCTGGAACATGGTCAGGCTCCAGCCGAACTGCAGGTTGTGGCCGAGCGAGGCGAAGGGGTTGAGCGCCTGGTAGTGGCCGTACAGCTCGAAGCCCGGCGCGCTGGCCTGCATCTCGTACCACACCGCCGGCACGGCGAAGCGGATGTGCGGATCGCCCGCCAGCAGCGGCTTGCCGCTCCTGGTGCGGCCACCGGAAACCGCCCAGGCGTTGCTGCCCTCGAACTGCGGCAGGCCGGCCTTCTCCAGCGCCGCGTGGCTCAGCCGGGCGATGGCGCTCAGGTCCTGCCAGTCGGCGGCGGCCAACGCCTTGGGAGTCATCACGCCTTCGGGATGCCAGTCGAGGTCGAAGACCTTCAGGTAGTCCGCGCCCAGTTCGTCGCGCACATAGGTCAGCACCGGCTCGGTGCGGAAGGCGGCGGCGAAGCTGTAGGCCATGTAGCCGGCGACGCTGACGGTGTCCTCGGGCGTGAAGGGGCGCTTGGGAATGCCGAGGATGTCGAACTCCACCGGGCGCGGGTGGCTGTCCTGGAACTGGTTGACGCCATCGAGGTAGGCGACCAGAGCCTTCCAGGCCGGAGAGTTCTTGTCCTGTCTGGCCACGTACTCGGCGGCATGGTCGCGGATGCGCAGGCTGCGGAACATGCGGTCGGTGTCCACCAGCTTGGGCCCGAGCACCTCGGCCAGCTCGCCACGGGACAGACGACGGAGGATTTCCATCTGGAACAGGCGGTCCTGGGCATGGACGTAACCGATCGCCCGGTACATGTCCTCCTCGCTGCCGGCCTTGATGTGCGGCACGCCGCGCTCGTCGTAGCGAACCGTGACTTCGCTGGCGAGACCGGCCAGGGGCAGTTGTCCGTCGCGTACCGGCTGCTTGCCGTGCAGGTACCAGCCGGCGCCCGCCGCGGCAGCGGCGACGACGACAGCGAGGACAGTCAAAGTGCGTTTCATGCGGCAACTCCTTGTTGTTATGCGGCGATTTTGCAGTGGATACCGCTCGTCGCTCATTGACCAAACGTCTCGCTACTGGAATTCTCAGGTCAATCCCTGGAGTGACCATGGCCGCCCCCGAGCTGAACTTCCCCGCCACTCCGGCGCTGACCCAGTCCGCCACCCTGCGCCGCCAGTTGTACGAGGCGCTCTCGGTGCTGGGCTTCGACCCCACCGATATCTACCGCCAGGCGCTGCAGAAGGTGCGCCTGCCGCCGCCGGCGCAGAGCGGTCGTCTGGTGCACGACGACGCCCCCTTGTTCTGGACGACGCTTGACGAAATTACCGGCGATGCCGATATCGGCCTGCACCTGGGGGAGGCGATGAAGCCGCGCCTGCTGGACGTGGTCGGCTACCTGCTGATGGCCAGCAGCGACCTGCGCGAAGCGCTGCACAGCTTCCTGCGCTTCCAGCACATCCTCTCCGGCGGCTTCGCTGCGCAGATGCGCGAGGAGGGCGAGCAGGTACGGCTGATCCTCGACCTCAACTATCTGGGCACCAGCAACCTGCGCCAGCAGATGGAGTGTCTGATGCTGCTGTTCCTCAAGCTGCTGGCGCTGATCACCGACGATGAATTCCGCGTCCAGGCCATCGAATTCCGCCATCCGCAGCCGCGCCGGCTGAGCGAGCACCGGCGGCTGTTCGGCCTGACGCCGAGCTTCGGCAAGCCCCATGACGCCTTGCTGTTCGACCGCGCGCAAATGGCCCGGCCGTCACGCACCGGCAACCCCGTGCTGCACCAGTTGCTCACCGAGCACGCGCGGGAACAGCTGGGCACGCTGGACGAGAACGACCTGCTCAATCGCCTGCGCTACCTGATCGCCATACGGCTGGGGGAGGAGGAGTGCACCCTGCAAAGCTGCGCCCGTGAGCTGGGCGTGCGGCCGGGGCTGCTGCAGCGCAACCTGGCGAGCCGGGCGCAGACGTTCAGGGAAGTGCGGGAGGAGGTGCGCCGGCAGCGTGCCGCGCAGTTGCTGGAGCAGGGCGAGGCGATCCGCGAGGTGGCGCGGGCCTGCGGCTTTGCCGAGCTGTCGCCGTTCTATCGCGCGTTCAAGCGCTGGTATTCGGTGCCGCCCGAGCGCTATCGCCAGCGCCTGCTGGGCGGCACCGAAGGCTGAGGATTACTCGGCCAGCGGGATTTCGCGGCTGACTTCCAGCAGCGCCATGGCGTCGAGCTGGTCTTCGACCTGCAGGAAGCGCAGGGCGCGCTGCGGCGAGACTTCCTTGGCGATGCGCTTGAGGTACTTCTCCTTCAGCTCCTGACGGTCGTCCTGCAGCTCCAGCACCTGCTTCTGCAGCTTCGCCGCGTCGTCGTTGCTGACCGAGCCGGTGTTATAGCTGTTGGCGTAGTCGATGATGATCGCCAGGGTCTGCTTGCTCAGCTTGTCCGCCTCGGTGCGGTAGCTGTTGTAGATCGGCCAGAACTTCTCGGTTTCCTGCGGGGTGAGCTTCATGTTGGCTTCGACGATGCGCTTGCGCTTGTAGTCGATGTCGGCGATGCGGTTGTTGATGGCCTGCTTGTGTTGCTCCATCACCTGTTTGCTGTTGGGGGCATCTTCGGCGTGGGCGGCCAGGGGCAGCACAAGCCCGGTGGAGAGAACGGCGCAGAAGGCGAGGGCGGAAGGAAGACGCATGCGAAAAGCTCCTTGGTAGCGAGCGGCCCTTCATGGGCCGGCGATCCAAGTGTAGTCACGGATTGGCCATCGTCTTCGTTGATGCGGCTCAGTGCTTTGCGCCATCCCAGGGGCAATAGCAGCCCACCGCCAGGGTGTGGGTCGCGTGGACCTGGCGGCCGCCCACCAGGGCATCGAGGATCGGCTCGATGAAGCTGTTGCCCGAGGTGCACACCGCACCTTCGCTGTAGGGGCCGAAGTAGGCCAGCTTGCCCTGGGCATCCCAGATGGCCACGGCGGGGCTGGCGGGCAGTTGCTCGGCGCCGGGCAATGAGTCCAGCGCGCGCATGGCGTTCAGCGTGTCGGGCAGGTGGCCGCGGCTGCCGGGTTTCTGCACGGCGAAGAACTCAACGCCCTGCGGGCCGAAGCGCTGGATCAGCTCGGCGAGGTGCTGCTGGTTGCCGACGTTGCACGGGCAGGCCGGGTCCCAGAAGTGCACCAGGCGGATCTTGCCGGGGCCGGCCAGTTGCGCGGGCAGCATCAGGTGGTCGCCGGAAAACAGCTGCGGCTGTTGGCTGAACGGGCGGATGAAGCGGTTTTCGTACCACCAGTAGGTGGCGAGCAGCGCGCCCAGGCAGAGCGCGGCGATCAGCCAGGTGAGCAGCGATTTTCGGCGTGTGGACATGGCGGCGACCAGTGACAGAGTCGGTAAGATAGCCGACAAGCTTGCCACGGGGGCGAGCGCGGCAGAATATCCCGCTGCTGCACGCGCTCCTTTCTCCACCCGCCTGTCAGAAGCGAAACGCCCATGCCTGAAGCCTTCCAGCCCGATCTGCTGCGCACTCTGCTGCGACCTCTGACCGCAGAGGCGAACGAGGTCGGCATCGCGCTGTATCAGCATTTCTACGGCTTGGACCTGCACGCCCGTCACCCCGGCCTGCAGAGCCGGCTGGGCACCTTCGAGGCCGGCGGCTACCAGATCGCCGCGCAGTACTGGCGACCGGTGCTGGCGCGGGGAACCGTCGTCCTGCTGCACGGCTACTACGACCATATGGGCCTGTACCGCCACGTGATCGACTGGGCGCTGGGCATGGGCTTCGCGGTGCTGGCCTGCGACCTGCCGGGCCACGGCCTGTCGGGTGGCGCCGCCGCCAGCATCGGCGACTTCGCCGAATACCAGGTGGTGTTGGGCGCCCTGCTGGGCCAGGCCCAGGAATTGGACCTGCCGCAACCCTGGCATCTCTGTGGGCAGAGCACCGGCGGGGCGATTCTGCTGGACTACCTGCTCACCGGTGCGCCGCGCCCGGAACTGGGCCGCACTATCCTGCTGGCGCCGCTGGTGCGACCACGGGCCTGGGGCTGGTCGAAGTTCAGCTACCAGCTGCTGCGGCCGTTCGTGGATTCGATTCCGCGACGCTTCAGCGAGAACTCCAATGACGCCGAATTCCTTTCCTTCCTGCGCGACCGCGATCCGCTGCAGCCGAAGATCCTGCCCACGGCCTGGGTCGGCGCGCTGGCGCGCTGGATTCCGCGCATCGAGGCGGCCGGCCACGGCGCGCAGAGCCTGCTGGTGGTGCAGGGCGACGCCGACGAGACGGTGGACTGGCGCTACAACCTGAAGGTGCTGGAGGACAAGTTCGAGAAGATCGAGTGCCTGCTGCTCACTGGAGCGCGACACCACCTGGCGAACGAGAGCGAAACGCTACGCAGGCGTTACTTCGATTTTCTCAGTGAGCGAATGGCATAGCGGGGATGATGCGGGGAAGGGGCCGCTGTGGTCGAGGGTGTGTCCCTACACTCCTTGCGCCATGATCCTCAGGCGCCACCCTCTGTACAGCGGGTGCCATTCTAGGAGGGGCGTTCCTCGGAGTGGTCCTCAAGCGCGGTAGGTCTTTTCCGATCACTGCCCGCTGGAAGAAACCGATAATCCTGCCTTAAGGGCGGCCAGGGCGGCGCGGTAGTAATTGCGGCCGGCCGGCGACTCGCTGAAATCGGCGAACTGCCCCAGCTCGGCATCGCTCAGGCCGCGATAGACATACAGCAGGGTGTTGTCGAGATCGGCGCCGATCTGGCTCATCAGCTTCTGCCGCTGGCCTTCGAGCATGCCCTGGGTGGTGCCACCACCGAGCAGGCCGGGGAGCATCTGGCTGAGGCTGTCGGCGGCCACGCTGGCCAGCGCCAGGCTGACTTCGGCGCCGGCTTCGCGGGCCGGCAAAATCTGGCTCAGGCGATGGACGATCTGCTTGCGCGCATCGCTGGCCTGCTGGCGCGGCAGGCCATTGGCGTACTTCTGCAACTGGTCGCTGCGGGTGGCCAGGGTTTCGGCGCCGGCGACCTTGCGGCCCAGCGGGGATTCGAAGAAGTTCACCGCCGCGGTGCTGTCCGGCAGGTTCTGGCGCAGGCCGTTGAGGGCGCGCTGGTCGATGTCGGCGGGGGCGAAGCGCTGGTTGCTGTTGTCCACCAGCGTCTGGTACAGCGCCGGCGGCAGGTTGCCCTGGTAGCGCTTCTGCGCGGCGTGCAGGGCGTCATTGAAGTGCGCTCGCTGTTCCGGCCAGCCCGCGGCCTGGTACAGGCGCTGGTAGTCGTCGGCCAGGGCAGGCATGCCCAGTACAAGAAGGGTGAGGGCCAGCAGTACGCGCATTGCAACTCCTTTTGGGCGGCAGGGATCGCTCGCCGGGGGCTATTGTCGGCAAGGCTTGCCCTGCTTGTCGAGACACTGGCGCCAGACGTTACAATACGCCATGCATTTCGACCCCCCTTCTCCATTCATGCAAGGCCCCCTCCTGCAACGCATCGTTGACGACCTCGCCGACAAGGGCTGGTCGCAGCAGGACGCCTTCCTTCCCGACGCCCTGATCGCCCGACTGGCGACGGAATGCCGTGCTCGCGATGCGGCCGGCAAGCTGGCCTCCGCCGCCATCGGCCGAGGTGAGGGGCAGGCGGTGCGCGAAGGCATTCGCGGTGACCGCATCCAGTGGCTCGAGCCCGGCCAGTCGGAGGCCTGCGACCTTTACCTGGGGGCGCTGGACGCGCTGCGCCAACAGATCAATCGTTCGCTGTACCTGGGCCTGGAAGACTTCGAGGGACACTTCGCGCTCTATCCGCCCGGGGCGTTCTACCAGAAGCACCTGGACCGCTTCCGCGACGATGACCGCCGCACCCTTTCCGCCGTGTTCTACCTCAACCGCGACTGGGCGGTGACGCAGGGCGGCGAATTGCGCATGTACCTCCCCGACGAACGGACACTGGACTTGCCGCCGCTGGCCGGCCGGCTGGTGGTGTTCCTCTCCGGCGAGTTCCCCCACGAGGTGCTGCCGGCCACCCACGAGCGTCTGTCGCTCACCGGCTGGTTCCGCCGTCGCGGCGACGCCCCGCGCTGAACGCCGGGGGCGTCAGTGGCCCCAGATCTTCAGGGTGCCGCTGATGTCCTGGATGTCGCGCACTTCGATGCTCCCCAGCTTGCCGCCGCCCACGTAGAGATCGCCGGCCACGCGCAGGCGGATGGTCTGCGACGGCAGTCCGCTGGCATTGAGCTGCTGGTTGATGGTGGTCAGGTCGGGCAGGGTCAGCGCCAGTTGCTGCTGGCCGCCGGCGCCCTGCACCACGTCTACCTGCAGGGTCGGCTGCTCGACACCGAAGATCGGCAGGCTCAGGCCCAGCTGCGCGGGGCCGTAAGGCAGGCTGCCGCCACGCCCGTCGGGGCAATCGCCGGCACTCACGCATCCGTTGTCGATGAACACATTGCGTAGCGAGACGCTGCCTCCGTCGTCGTTCCACGCCACGCTGTCCATGTGCGCGAGCACGTCGGCGCGGATGCTGATGCCGTCCTGGCCGGTGACGGCGCCCAGGTGCTCGTTGTCCAGTGCCTGGAGTTCGGCGAAGGCCAGCGGCAGATAGGACAGCGCGGCGAGGGTGGCGGTGCAGAGCAAGAGACGCGGCATGAGGGAGGCTCCATGGCGATTGGCCGATGCGCGAGTCTGGGCGGCGGCTTGCCGGGCAGCCAGTGCCGGGCGGCTGTTCCCGTCGAAGGTTGTGTTTCACCGCTGTGCCGACGATCGGCGCGCCGCTCAAGGACCCGACTTTCGGCGGGCCGGAAACCTGTTGCGACAGACGCGCCGATGAAAGTTGCGTTACCCGGCGTGACCGGCAAACGGCGAGCGGCTAGTCTGTCCCCTTCCAAAAGGGAGTGATTCGCCTATGCAGAAGGTTCTCGTCAGCCGCTGCCTGCTTGGCCATCGCGTCCGCTACGACGGCGGCGCGCACGGGCCGTTCGACCTGCTATCGCGCTGGCTCGACCAGGGGCGGGTGGTGGCGCTGTGCCCGGAAGTCGCCGGTGGCCTGCCGACGCCCCGCGCCCCGGCGGAGATTCCTGGTGGCCAGGGCATGGCGGTGCTGGAGCGCGCCCGTCCGGTGATGACGGTGGAGGGCGAAGACGTCAGCGACGCCTTCCTGCTCGGCGCCGAGGAAGCCATGGCGCTGGTGCGCCGCCACGACATCCGCCTGGCGGTGCTCAAGGCGCGCAGCCCTTCCTGCGGCAACCGCGAGAACTACGATGGCAGCTTCAGCGGCCAGAAGGTCGCTGGTGAAGGTGTCACCGCTGCCGCCCTCAAACGCATGGGCGTGCTGGTGTTCAGCGAGGAAGAGCTGGATGCCGCCGCCGTCTGTCTGGCCGGGCTGGAAGCCGGGGGCTAGAGCGCTCGCCGTCACTCGAAGATGCACTATTTTGCTTGAGCCTCGCGCCCTGGCGCCTATGCTTGTGCGTTCCATGCGTGAGGCGGGGCCGGCCTGAGCGGGTCCTTCGCCTTTCGATTTCCATGTAGAAGGAGAAGAACATGAGAACCCTGCTGCCTTGCCTGGGCCTTGCCGCGCTGCTCGCCGGCACCTCTGCCGTTGCCGCCGATATCCCGCGTACCCCGGCTCCGGAAGGCGCGAAGGTGTACTTCATCGAGCCGGCCGACGGTGCCACGGTGGACAAGACCTTCACCGTCAAATTCGGCCTCAAGGGCATGGGCGTTGCGCCCGCTGGCGTGGACTCGCCGGCCACCGGCCACCACCACCTGCTGATCGACCTCAAGGAGCAGCCGGCGATGAATATGCCGCTGCCGATGACCGACCAGATCAAACACTTCGGCAAGGGCCAGACCGAGACCCAGGTGACCCTGCCGCCGGGCAAGCACACCCTGCAACTGCTGGTGGGCGACAAGAACCACGTGCCGTTCGACCCGCCGGTGGAGTCGCAGCAGATCACCGTCACTGTGAAGTGATGGCTGATTGATGCCGGGCTGGCATATGCGTGGGAGCGGACTTCGTCCGCGATAGGTTTCGCATCGCATCGCATCGCATCGCATCGCGCCACATCGCGCCGGACGCCAATCGCGGACAGAGTCCGCTCCCACACGGTTCGACGCGCCGGAGTCAGACACAAAAAAGGAGGCCCGAAGGCCTCCTTTTTCTTTACCGCAATCAGCGCTTAGAACAGAACGCGGCTGCGGATGGTGCCGTTGACGTGCTGCAGTTTCTCCAGCGCCAGGTCCGAGTACTCGGCGTCGACGTCGATCACCACGTAGCCGACCTTGTCGTTGGTCTGCAGGTACTGGCCGGAAATGTTGATGCCGTTGTCCGCGAACACCTTGTTGATCTCGCTCATCACACCCGGGATGTTCTCGTGGATGTGCAGCAGGCGGTGCTTGCCCGGGTGCGACGGCAGGGCCACTTCCGGGAAGTTGACGGAAGATACCGAGGTACCGTTGTCGCTGTACTTGACCAGCTTCTCGGCCACTTCCAGGCCGATGTTGGCCTGGGCTTCGGCGGTGGAGCCGCCGATGTGCGGGGTCAGGATCACGCGATCCAGGCCACGCAGCGGGCTTTCGAACTCGTCGTCGTTGGACTTGGGCTCGACCGGGAACACGTCGATGGCGGCGCCGATCAGGTGCTCGTCCTTGATCGCGGCGGCCAGGTGGTCCAGCTCGACCACGGTGCCACGGGCGGCGTTGATCAGGATGCCGCCTTTCTTGATGGCGCGGATTTCCTTCTCGCCGATCATCCACTGGGTGGACGGCAGTTCCGGCACGTGCAGCGAGACGATGTCGGACATGCCGAGCAGCTCGTGCAGGTTGCCGACCTGCTGGGCGTTACCCAGCGGCAGCTTGGTCACGGTGTCGTAGAAGAACACCTGCATGCCCAGCGCCTCGGCCAGGACCGAGAGCTGGGTGCCGATCGAGCCGTAGCCGACGATGCCCAGCTTCTTGCCGCGGATCTCGAAGGAGTTGGCTGCGGACTTGATCCAGCCGCCGCGGTGGCAGGAGGCGTTCTTCTCCGGAATGCCGCGCAGCAGCAGGATGGCTTCGGCCAGCACCAGTTCGGCGACCGAGCGGGTGTTGGAGTAGGGCGCGTTGAACACGGCGATGCCGCGCTCGCGGGCCGCATTCAGGTCGACCTGGTTGGTACCGATGCAGAAGCAACCCACCGCGATCAGTTTCTTGGCCGCGTCGAAGACTTCTTCGGTCAGCTGGGTGCGGGAGCGGATACCGATGAAGTGGGCATCGGCAATCTTTTCCTTCAGCTCGTCACCGGACAGTGCGGTCTTGAGGTACTCGATGTTGGAGTAGCCGGCCGCCTTGAGGGTGTCGACGGCGTTCTGGTGCACGCCTTCAAGGAGAAGGAATTTGATCTTGCTCTTGTCGAGAGAAGTCTTGCTCATCTGCTTTGAACCTGTAGTCCCGGGATGTGGCGAGAAATTGAACAGCTCAGGCCGGACCGGCCGGTGCCAAGCTTGGCGCCAGGTGGCGATCTGCGTGGGGTGCGTATGCTAGCATGTTCTCCCTTTTCCTTGCCCGGTTGCGACCTGAGCTGTTCTCAGGACGACCATGAACCATTTGAGAGTTCCTCCAATGACCCGCGACGCCCTGATCGAATCGCTCAAGCCCCTGCTGGATGCCGGGAAGCTGCTGACAGACGCCGATTCCCTCGACACCTACGGCAAGGATTGGACCAAGCATTTCGCCCCGGCACCCCTGGCGATCGCCTTCCCCAAGAGCACCGAGCAGGTCCAGGCCATCGTCCGCTGGGCCAATGAGCACAAGGTCGCGCTGGTTCCCTCCGGTGGCCGCACCGGGCTCTCCGCCGCTGCCGTCGCGGCCAATGGCGAAGTGGTCGTGGCCTTCGACTACATGAACAAGATCGTCGAATTCAACGAATTCGACCGCACCGCGGTTTGCCAGCCGGGCGTGATCACCAAGCAGCTGCAGACCTTCGCCGAAGAGCACGGCCTCTATTACCCGGTGGACTTCGCCTCGTCGGGTTCCAGCCAGATCGGCGGCAACATCGGCACCAATGCCGGCGGGATCAAGGTCATTCGCTACGGCATGACCCGCAACTGGGTAGCCGGCATGAAGGTCGTCACCGGCAAGGGCGACCTGCTGGAGCTGAACAAGGACCTGATCAAGAACGCCACCGGCTACGACCTGCGCCAGCTGTTCATCGGCGCCGAAGGCACCCTGGGCTTCGTGGTCGAGGCCACCATGCGCCTGGAGCGCCAGCCGAAGAACCTCACCGCGATGGTCCTCGGCACCCCGGACTTCGATTCGATCATGCCGGTGCTGCATGCCTTCCAGAGCAAGCTGGACCTGACCGCCTTCGAGTTCTTCTCCGACAAGGCCCTGGCCAAGATCATGGCCCGTGGCGACGTGCCGCCGGCCTTCGAGACCGACTGCCCGTTCTACGCGCTGCTGGAATTCGAGGCGACCACCGAGGAAGTGGCCAACGAGGCGCTGGCGACTTTCGAACATTGTGTAGAGCAGGGCTGGGTGCTGGACGGCGTGATGAGCCAGAGCGAGCAGCAGCTGCAGAACCTGTGGAAGCTGCGCGAGTACATCTCCGAGACCATCTCCCACTGGACGCCGTACAAGAACGACATCTCGGTCACCGTCAGCAAGGTCCCGGCCTTCCTCAAGGACATCGACACCATCGTCGAAGCCAACTACCCCGACTTTGAAGTCGTGTGGTTCGGCCACATCGGCGACGGCAACCTGCACCTGAATATCCTCAAGCCCGAGAACCTGAGCAAGGACGAGTTCTTCGCCAAGTGCGCGACCGTCAACAAGTGGGTGTTCGAGACCGTGCAGAAGTACAACGGCTCGATCTCCGCCGAGCACGGCGTGGGCATGACCAAGCGCGATTACCTGGGTTACTCTCGCTCCGAGGCTGAAATCGGCTACATGAAGGCGGTCAAGGCGGTGTTCGACCCGAACGGGATCATGAACCCCGGCAAGATCTTCGCCGAGTAAGTCGCAGCATATCTGGAAGGGCCGGCTCTTCGGATAGAGGGGCCGGCCCTTCGCACGTCAGCGCCACGGGAAGTGGCGCGTGCGCCGGCAGGATGCGGGCAACTGCGCGGGATCACGAGCCCCGTGCGGATCATCTCTTCCATGCGTTCAGGAGTCGGTCATGAGTTACCAGCATCAGTACGTCGATGGCACCCCGATCCATTTCACCCTGGGCAAGGTGGTCTGCGTCGGCCGCAACTACGCGGAGCACGCCAAGGAGCTGAACAACCCGGTGCCGACCGAGCCGCTGCTGTTCATCAAGCCCGGTTCCTGCACCGTGTCGCAGGCCGGTGGCTTCGCCATCCCGGAAGACCGTGGCTCGGTGCACTACGAGGCGGAAATCGCCGTGCTGATCGGCAAGCCGCTGTCGCGCAAGCCGAGCGCCGAGGAAGTGCTGGACGCCATTTCCGGCTACGCCCCGGCGCTGGACCTGACCCTGCGTGACGTGCAGGCCAAGCTGAAGGAAAAGGGCCTGCCGTGGGAGCTGGCCAAGTCCTTCGACGGCGCCTTCGTGCTGGCGCCCTTCGTCAGCGCGGACCACTTCCCGGACCCGACCGACATCGGCATCCGCCTGGTGATCGACGGCGAAGTCCGCCAGGACGGCAACAGCCGCGACATGCTCAACCCCATCGTGCCGCTGATCCAGCACATCTGCGGGCACTTCTCGCTGCAGCCGGGCGACGTGGTCTCCACCGGCACCCCGGTCGGCGTCGGCCCGCTCAAGAGCGGCAGCGACGTGGTGCTGGAACTTCCCGGCGCCAGTCGATTCGAAAGCCGCGTGCTTTAACTTCGTTGTCCCGCCGAAGGCCGCCGTTTGTGCGGCCTTCGCTTGTTGCGGGGCACCTTGCCGTGCTGACCAACAAGAGTCGTCATGACCATGTCCATCCTTCGTCCTCGCTGGCTGCTGCTGGCCCTGCTGTTCATCCTGGTGGTGCTCGGCTACCTGACGTCCCGCTTCCACTGGGATGACCGCGCGCGCCTCTGGCTGCGCGAACAGGACACCAGCGCCCAGGCGCGCTCGGAAAGCATCTGGTTGCCCGGTTACCGGGCGGTGATCCAGGCCAAGCCGCTCAAGGGGGGTATCGAGGGGCAGGAGACCTCCGACCTGGCCTACAACCCGGTGACTCGCACCTTGTTCACCGTGACCGGCAAGAAGCCGCTGCTGGCCGAGCTGTCGCTCACCGGTGACGTACTGCGGGTGATCCCGCTGCTGGGCATGTCGAACCCCGAGGGCGTGGCGGTGCTGGAGAACGGCAATATCGCCGTGACCGACGAGCGCCAGAATTCGTTGACCATCTTCCACGTCGACCCGCAGACCCGCGAGCTGAGCACCGCGAAGCTGTCCAGCTTCGATCTCGGTCCGCGCGGCAAGAAGAACAAGGGCATCGAGGGCATCGCCTGGGATCCCCGCCAGCATCGCCTGGTGCTGGGACAGGAACGTGACCCGCTGGCGCTGTTCAGCCTCGCCAGCGATGGCGGGGCCAGCCTGAGCGGTGCGCTGCAGCCGATGCCCAGCGACCTGTTGATGACCAACGTCTCGGCGCTGAGCATCGACCCGCGCACCGGCCATACCCTGGTGTTGTCGGCGGAGTCACACCTGCTGCTGGAGCTGGACGAGAAGGGCGAACCGATCAGCTTCATCAGCCTGCTCGGCGGGCTCAACGGCCTGGACGACCGCATTCCGCGCGCCGAGGGCGTGGCCATCGACGAGCAGGGCACCATCTACATGGTCAGCGAGCCGGACCTGTTCTACGTGTTCAAGCGCGAGGCGCAGGCGGACAAGGTGGATTGACCTGGGTCGGGGAAAGGGGCTTCGGCGGCTTTAAGGTTGGGTTAAGTCCGGATTCAGGCTGATTTCAGTCATTGGTCCTAAGCTGAACCCATCGAAAACGCCCCAGGAGGCACTTCCATGAAACTGACTCACCTCCCGCTGATCGCCGCCGTTGGCCTGTTCTCCACCGTCACTTTCGCCGCTGGCGGCTATACCGGCCCGGGCAGCGATGCCCAGCCCGCCGCTGCCAGCGCTGGCCAGATCACCACGGTGAAGCAGGCCCAGGCCGCTGCCGACGACACCAAGGTCGTACTCGAAGGCACCATCACCAAGCGCATCAGCAGCGAGCACTACGAGTTCAAGGACGCCACCGGCAGCATCCAGGTCGAGATCGACAACGAGGACTGGCCGGCGGGTACTTCGGTCTCCGAGAACACCAAGGTGCGCCTGACCGGTGAAGTCGATCACCACAAGCAGAAGCCCACCGACATCGACGTGGACCGCGTGGAAATCCTCCAGTAATCCACGCTCGAAAAAAAGCCGCGCCGGGAACCCCATCCCCGGCGCGGCTTTTTTGCTTTTTGGCTTTTCTGTAGGAGCGAGCTTGCTCGCGAACATCTCCTGGCAAACGCCGGGTTATCCAGCGGGTTGCCACCGTTCGCGAGCAAGCTCGCTCCTACAAACTGCCCTTAACCGATGCTTTCGAAGCCCTGCAGCACGTTGATCGCGTTGATGCCGATCTCTTCCACCGCATACCCCCCCTCCATCACGAACAGGGTCGGCAGGCCCAGCTTGCCGATGGCTTCGCCCATGCGCAGGTAGTCCGGGCTGTCCAGCTTGAACTGGGAGATCGGGTCTTCCTTGTAGGTGTCCACGCCCAGCGACACGATCAGCACGTCCGGCTTGTACGCCGAGATCTGCCGGATCGCCGCCTGCAGCGCCAGGCTCCACACCGACCAGTCGCTGCCCGAGGCCAGCGGGTAGTTGAAGTTGAAGCCTTCGCCCACGCCCTGGCCCTTCTCGTCGGCGTAGCCGAGGAAGTAGGGATACTCGAAGCGCGGGTCGCCGTGGATCGAGGTGAACAGCACGTCGGCGCGGTCGTAGAAGATGTCCTGGGTGCCGTTGCCGTGGTGGTAGTCGACGTCGAGGATGGCCACGCGGTTGGCGCCCTGGTCGAGGATCGACTGGGCGGCGATGGCGGCGTTGTTGAAGAAGCAGTAGCCGCCCATGAAGTCCGCCGAGGCGTGGTGACCCGGCGGACGGCACAGCGAGAACACCGAGCGCGCGCCCTTGGCCAGTTCGGCCTGGCCGGTCATCGCCACGTTCACCGAGCTGAGCACCGCCTGCCAGGTGCCGGCGGTGATCGGCGCGCCGGCGTCCAGGCTGTAGTAGCCCAGGCGCCCGTCGATGCTGTCCGGTTCCTTCTGCCGCAGGCGGCGGGTCGGCCAGCAGATCGGCAGCATGTCGTGGGTGCGGCCGGTGGCCAGCCAGTCACGCCAGGCGTGTTGTAGAAACCGCACGAAGCCTTCGCTGTGCACCCTCAGGATGGGGTCCAGGCCGAAGTCGCGCGGGGCCTGGATGTCGCCCAGCTTCACCGCCTTGGCCCGGTCCAGCACCATGTCGGCGCGGCTGGGCTTTTCGAAGCAGGGGGTGAACTGGCCGCCGATCAGCTCGTGCTGACCGTGGTGCAAGCGATGGTCGTCGGTATAGATCGTCAACATCACGCGCTCCTGAGGGCGCCTCCGGGCGCCCGTTGGGTTCTGGATAGCTCTGCCGTCAGGCGTTTTCCTCGAAGTTCACACTCGGTGCCTTGCGACGGAAGCCGCCGGTATGCACCGCCAGGTAAGCGAAGCCGACCGCGAACCAGCTCAGGCCGACGACCAGCGTCAGCTGCGAGAGGCTGGTCCACAGCCACAGGGTCAGGCACAGGCCGATGAACGGGATGGCGCCGTACAGCAGGACGTTCTTCGCGCCGCGACGGCGCTCCACGCCCAGGTAGGTGCGGATCACCGCCAGGTTGACCACGGAGAAGGCCACCAGCGCGCCGAAGCTGATCATCGAGGCGAGGGTGGTCAGGTCCAGCACGACCGCCAGCAGGGACACTGCCGAGACCACCAGGATCGCCACCACCGGGGTCTGGAAGCGTGCGTGCAGGGTGCCGAACAGGCTGCGCGGCAGGATGCCGTCACGGCCCATGGTGAAGATGATGCGCGATACCGAGGCCTGGGACGCCAGCGCCGAGCCGATGCAGCCGGCGATGTAGGCGGAGGTGAAGAAGTTGCCGAGGAACTGGCCGCCGGCCTTGAGCATCACTTCGTTGGCTGCCGAGTCGGCGTTCTGGAACACGCTGCCGGGGAACACCAGCTGGCTGATGATCGCCAGCAGGGTGAACATCAGGCCGGCGATGACGGTGGTGATGATGATCGCGCGGGGGATGTCGCGGCGGGCGTCGCGGGTTTCCTCGGCCATGGTGGATACGGCGTCGAAGCCCAGGAACGACAGGCACAGCACCGCGGCGCCGGCCATCAGCGGGGCGAACCCTGGCTGGGTGCCGTCACCGACGAAGGGCAGGCTGAAGTCGATCGCCGCGCCGCCGGCCAGGGTCTTGATCGACATGATCACGAACACCACGATGAACACCAGCTGCGCGCCGACGATGACGTTGCTCATGCCGGCGACCTGGCTGATGCCGACCACGTTGAGCACGGTCACCAGGGCAATGGAGGCGACCACGAACATCCAGGCCGGGATTTCCGGGAAGGCGATGTTCATGAACAGGCCGATGAGCAGGTAGTTGATCATCGGCAGGAACAGGTAGTCGAGCAGCAGCGACCAGCCGGACAGGAAGCCGACTACCGGGCCGAAGCTCAGGCTGGTGTAGGAGTACGCAGAACCGGAGATCGGATACTTGCGCACCATGAAGCTGTAGGACGCGGCGGTGAACAGCATCGCCAGCAGGGTGATCAGGTAGGCGGTGGCGGTGCGGCCGCCAGTCATTTCGGTGACCACGCCGTAGGTGGTGAACATGGTCAGCGGGACCATGTAGACCAGGCCGAAGAAGACCAGGGCGGGCAGGCCCAGGACGCGTTTCAGGCGGGCGTCGGCGTTGGCCGGGGTGCCCTGTTGGGTGTGAGCTGTGCTGGCGCTGTGTTGGCTGGCCATGGGGGAATCCTCGCGATTGTTGTTGTCTTGCGGGCGGGCGGCGTTCGGTGGCCGTCCTGAAGTCATCGGCTTGCGGCTCAGCCGCAGCGATGACGACGCGCGAGGAATGAGGGTGTTTGCTGCAGGGTGACGCAAAAGCTGGTCATGGGCGTTCTCGGGGCATTTGTTCTTGTGGATAACGCGCTCGCGTTCCCTCGGGAAATCCCTGCGCCATCGTCGATGGCACCGGGGCTGGCCGCCTTTCCAGCCGCTCCCTGCGCGAGCCGCCCGACTCTAGCAACCGAGGTCACCGGGCAGAACCCTGCAAAGGGTCAAAAAGGGATCGAAATGGCCAAAATGGCTGTCAGGGTCGCCCGGCGCGCACCGCCGCGCCGGGTGACCTCCCGGTCATTTCTTCAGCTTGGTCCAGACCTTGGAGCGCAGTTGCAGCGCTTTCGGCGAGCAGAGCTTGAAGGGCTTCAGGCGATCCAGCTTGTCCGCCGGGGTGTTGATCGCCGGGTCGTCGAACAGTTCCTTGTCCATGAACTTGTCCGAGCCCTCGATCGCGTTGTTGTACTTGGCGAAGTTCGAGGCCAGGGCAATGTTCTCGGGCTGCATCATCCAGTTCAGGAAGGCGTGGGCCTCCTTGATGTTGGTGGCGTCCTTGGGAATGGTCAGGTTGTCGATGAACAGGCGCACGCCTTCCTTCGGATAGACGTAGACCAGGCTGGCGCGCTGGGCATGGGCGCGGTGGAAGGCGCCGTTCCATTGCTGGTGCATGGAGACTTCGCCGGCGGCCATGCGCTCGATGGTGCCGTCGCTGTTGTACATGGCCAGCATGGGTTTCTGCTTGAGCAGCAGGTCCTGGATCTTCGCCGCCTCTTTCGGGTCTTCGGTGCACTCGTCGACGCCCAGGTAGTAGGACGCCGGGGCATACAGCTCCTCGATGGAGTTGAGCGCCACGACCTTGCCCTTCAGCTCGGCCGGCGGCTCGAAGAACGGCTTCCAGCTTTCATCCAGCTTGCCGCCCGGCACCTTGGCGCTGTCGTAGCTGTAGCCGGTGGTGCCCCACAGGTAGGGCACGGAGTAGTCGTGGCCCGGGTCGTAGGTCAGGGTCTTGAACTTGTCCTTCAGGTTCGCCAGGTTCGGCAGCTGCGCCTTGTCGAGCTTCTGCAGCAGACCTTCCTTGACGAAGATCTCGATGAAGCTGTCCGACGGCACGACCACGTCATAGGCGCCGCCGCCGGCCTTGAGCTTGGCCAGCAGGGTTTCGTTGCTGTCGTAGGAGTCCAGGGTGGCGTGGATGCCGGTGTCCTTCTCGAACTTCTTCAGCAGTTCCGGCGGGAAGTAGTCGGACCAGTTGGCGAAGTGCAGGGTGCCGTCGGCATGGGCGCTGCCGGCCAGCAGCAGACTGGCGGCGACGAGCGTGCGGGCGATGGGGGTACGGCGGAATTTCATCGGTGAAGCTCCTTGCAATGTTGTTTTGTTTGGCGGCAGGAGGTCAGCGGCGACGCTGGCCGACGTAGTACGACAACGCAACGAACGCGATGGAAATCAACAGTATTATTGAAGAAATGGCGTTGATCTTCGGGGAAATCCCCATACGGATGGAACTGAAGATGTACACCGGCAAGGTAGTGGCCCCGGCGCCGGCGACGAAGTAGGTGATGACGAAGTCGTCCATCGAGATGATGAACGCCAGCATCGCCCCGGACACGATCCCCGGCGTCAGCAGCGGGAAGGTCACCTTCCAGAAGGTCTTCCACGGCGAGGCATAGAGGTCCGCCGCCGCTTCCGCCAGCCGTGGGTCCATGCCTTCGAGGCGGGCGCGGATCGGCAGGTAGGCGAAGGGAATGCAGAACACGATGTGCGCCAGCAGGATGGTGAACAGCGACAGCTTCAGGCCGATGAAGGCGAAGAACATCAGGGTCGCCACGGCGGTGACGATCTCCGGCACCAGCAGCGGCAGGCCCAGCACGCCACTCATCAGCGTCTGCCCGCGGAACGAGCGACCGCGCATGCCCAGTGCCGCGAGCGTAGCCAGGGTGGTGGCGACGACGGTGGCCAGGGTGGCGACGATCAGCGAGTTCTTCGCGGCGCGCAGGATCTCCGGGTCGTCCGCCACCACCGAATACCACTTCAGGCTGAAGCTTTCCCACAGCGTGGCCGACTGGCCGCTGTTGAAGCTGAGCACCACCAGCACGAAGATCGGGATGTAGAGGAAGGCGAAGAACAACCAGGCGGCGGGACGGACCCCGGTGAAGCGCCAGAGCGGGTTGGCCGACTTCATGGATGACCTCCCGACGCGCCCTGTTTGAACCGCATGCTGTAGATCATCATCGCCAGCAGCACGAAGGCCAGCAGGGCGAAGGACAGCGCTGCGCCGAACGGCCAGTTGTGCGCCGTGCCGAACTGCAGCTGGATCAGGTTGCCGATCATCAGCGACTTACCGCCCCCCAGCAGCTCGGGAATGATGTAGCTGCCCAGCGAGGGGATGAACACCAGGATGCAGCCGGCGACGATGCCGGGCATGGCCAGCGGGATGATGATCCGCTTGAGCGCCTTCCAGCGGTTGGCGCCCAGGTCGAAGGCTGCCTCCACCAGGCGCCAGTCCATCTTTTCCAGGCTGGTGTAGATGGGCAGGACCATGAACGGCAGGTAGGTGTAGAGCAGGCCGATGATCACCGCGTTGTCGGTGTAGAGAATGCCCAGGGAGGCGTTGGAGAAGCCCAGCCCGTGCAGGCCCTCGTCGATCAGCCCGCCGTTGCGCAGCAGCAGCATCCAGGCATAGACCCGCACCAGCAGGTTGGTCCAGAACGGCACCGTGACCAGGAACAGCAGCAGGTTGCGCCGGCGTTCGTCCTGCAGCGCCAGGTACAGCGCGGTGGGGAACCCGATCAGCACGCAGCCCAGGGTGGTCAGGATCGACAGCCAGAACGAGCGCTGGAAGATGCCCAGGTAGTCGGCGTTGAACGCCAGGCTGTCGTCCAGGTCGCGTTCCCAGAGGAAGTTGATGTAGGCCTCGACGGTGTGCTGGCCCCACTTCACGCCGCCGTAGTCCCCCGGTGCCTGGATCGACACGGCGAACATGATGCCCAGGGGCAGGACGAGGAACACCACCAGCATGATCATTGCCGGGCTGGTCAGGGCCAGGCGATTGAACAGCGATTTGCGTTCCGCTTGTGCGCGTAGTGTTGTACTCATTCGGCCAGCACCCGGATGGCGGTGGCGGGAACGCGGACCCGCACCCGCGCGCCGGGCGCGTGGGTGGAAAGGGCGCCGTCGCGGTTCTGCTGACGGACCCGGAAGCCGCCCTGACCGGCGACGTTGAGGTGGTACACGGTGTCGGTGCCGACGTAGACGATGTTCTCGACGACGCCTTCGAGTTGGCCGTCCTGCGCCAGCTCGGTGCGCTCCGGGCGGATCGCCAGGGTCACCTTGCCAGGCAGGGTGGTGGCGGCCGGCAGCAGCTGGCCGTCGGCCAGGCGCACGCTGTCACCGCTGGATTCGCCTTCGAGGAAGTTGGTCTCGCCGATGAAGTCGGCCACCAGGCGGTTGACCGGCGCCTCGTAGATCTCGGTGGGCGTGCCGATCTGCATGACCTTGCCGCGACTCATCACTGCGATGCGGTCGGACATGGTCAGGGCTTCTTCCTGGTCATGGGTGACGAAGATGAAGGTGATACCGGTCTCGTGCTGCAGGCGCTTGAGCTCGATCTGCATTTCCTTGCGCAGCTTGAGGTCCAGCGCGGAAAGCGATTCGTCGAGCAGCAGTACCTTGGGCCGGCTGGCCAGGGCGCGGGCCAGGGCGATGCGCTGTTGCTGGCCACCGGAGAGCTGGTCGGCGCGGCGCTTGCCGACGTCGGGCAGGCGCACCAGGTCGAGCATCTTCTGCACGGTGGCGTCGATGTCGCTGCGCTGCTTGCCCTGCATTTCCAGGCCGAAGGCGATGTTCTCCGCCACGGTCATGTGCGGGAACAGGGCGTAGCTCTGGAAGACGGTATTGACCGGGCGCTTGAAGGGCGGAAGGCCTTCCATCGCGTCGCCATACAGGCGAATGCTGCCGGAGGAGGGTTGTTCGAAGCCGGCGATCAGTCGCAGCAAGGTGGTCTTGCCGCAGCCCGACGGGCCGAGGAGGGTGAAGAACTCGTTGGCGCGGATTTCCAGTGACACGTCGTCCAGGGCCTTGAGGCCTTGTCCGGGTGTACCGAACTCCATGCATATCCGCTCGATGGTGATCGCGCTGGTCATGCTGGTACCATGCAGTTAAGCAGTTGTTATTGTTGAGGTTTTACGGTTTCTAGGGCCGTTTCACCTAGCTGCGGATTGATAATGACCAAGCGCCGGGACGCGCAGAACGATAGATCAGGCCAATAAGGGATAAATCAGGCCAAGTTGAAAATGCGCCCTGCAATGCTGGATTTCGGGCGTCAGTGGGATGTCGATTTTGTAGGAGCGAGCTTGCTCGCGAACTGGGCGGCTCGGGCGCTTGAGTTTGGCTCCGCCCCTCTCCTCAGCCTCGATAAAGGCTCGGACTCGCCCCGCTCCAGCGCTGGAACGCATGGCGGAAGCTGGCCGTCTCGCTGTAGCCGAGCTGTTCGGCGATCAGGTAGATCGGCAGGTCGGTGTCCTTGAGGAGTTGCCGCGCGCGGTCGAAGCGCACCTCGTCGAGCACCTGTTGATAACTGGTGTTCTGCTGCTGCAGGTGGCGGCGCAGGGTGCGGGTGGATCGGTGCAGGTGGCGCGCCACGGTGTCCAGGCTGGCGGTGTCCTGCAGATGGCTGGCCAGGTGCTGGCGCAACTGGTCGAGCACATCGCCACGGGCGCTGAGCATCCCGCTCATGCGCAGGCACTGCTGCACGCCGTTGTGGCAGCTGACCGGATCGGCCAGCGGCAGGGGCCGGTCCAGCAGTGCCGGGCTGAAGCACAGCGCGCTGGTGGGCGCGCCGAAATCCACCGGGCAACCCAGGCGCTCGGTGTAGGTCTCCGCGTGCAGCGGCGGCCGATAGGCCAGCAGTAGCCGGCGGGGGCGTACCGACTCGCCGAGCAGGTCGCGGATCACCGTCAGCAGCGAGGTCAGGCACAGCTCGGTATTGAACACCGTCAGCTCCGGCGCGTAGCGGTAGCCGTCGGCGGTCAGGTGGACTTCGTCGCCCTGCGGCGTCAGCGCCAGGCGGAAGTAGGTGCCGAGCAACTCGGGGAACGACAGCGCCAGGTGCAGCGCATCGCGCAGGGTGCGGCTGGCCAGCATGCTGTAGCCGAGGATGCCGTAAGCCGAGACATGCATGCGCAGGCCGAGGTAGAGGCCCAGCGCCGGATCGTGGTGGCAGTTCAGGGCGTTGGCGAACACCCGCAGTTCCTGCGCGTGGGTGATCAGTTTTTCCGGCGTCAGCAGGTCCGCCTCGCCGATACCACTGCCCTCCAGCAGCTTCGGGCGCGGCACGCCGGCGTGGTGCAGCACTTCGGTCGCCAGTACCACGGTATGCAGGGTCGCCTGCTGGCGTTGTTCGGGAAGCAGGTGCTGGGCCATCGATACGCCTCTTGCAGTCGCTTGCAAAAGCAACATGGGACAGTCTTGCGCTAACCTGACTCTAGCCTGCCCGCAGCGGATGATGGCCTTTAAGTTTGGCTTCAAGCGCTGCTGTCACTCTGCCACGCCATCCCCACCCAGAGTCCTCCATGCGCCGTCTGCTCAAACCCCGTCGCCTGTTCCTGCTGCTGGCGCTGCTCGCCCTGGCCGCGCTGCTCGCTCTGGGTCAGAGCTTCCGGGTCTACGAGCGCGCCTGGTTCAAGTTCAACGAGTGGCGCCATGCTGCGCAGTGGCAGGAACAGTCCCTCTGGCTGCCCGACTACCGCGTGGTACTGGAGGCGCAGCCGATCGAGGGGCTGGAGGACAACGTCTCGGCGCTGACCTATGACCCGGACCGGCAGACCCTCTTCACCGTCACCAACAAGCAGAACGAACTGGTCGAGCTGTCGCTGGAAGGCAAGGTGCTGCGCAGGATTGCCCTGCACGGCTTCGGCGATACCGAGGCCATCGAGTACATCAGCCGCAACGTCTATGTGATCACCGACGAGACCCACCAGCGCCTGCTACGTGTGGAACTGCGCGATGACACGCAGGAACTGCATGCCGAAGACGCCCAGCAACTCGCCCTGGCCCTGGGCCGCGGCGGTAACAGCGGCTTCGAGGGGCTGGCCTACGACTCGCAGGGAAAGCGCTTGTTCGTCGCCAAGGAGCGCAGCCCGGTGCATATCTACGAGGTGCGCGGCTTCCCCTATGAGCAGTCGGAGCAACCCACCGCGGTGCATGTGGTGGAAGACCTCAAGCACAACCGCAACCTGTTCGTCCGCGATCTTTCCAGCCTGCAGTACGACGAGCGCAGCGGACACCTGCTGGCGCTGTCGGACGAATCCCGGCTGGTGCTGGAGCTGAGCGCGAACGGCGAGCCGATCAGCTCGCTGTCGCTGCTGCGCGGCATGCAGGGCTTGCGGCGCAGCGTGCCGCAGGCCGAGGGCATCGCCATGGACGACCAGGGCACGCTGTACCTGGTCAGCGAGCCCAATCTCTTCTATGTGTTCAAGAAGCGCGAGGCACCCTGAGGGCGCCTCGCTTTCCTTCGATCAGAATTGCCACTGCACGCCAAGTGAGTAGGACGCCTGGCTACCTTCGCTGTGGGCGAAGCGCGAGTTGGCCTCGGCGAACACGCCCAATTGCTCGGTGACGGCCAGCAGGGCGCCGACCTGGGCGCGGCCGAAGTCCTTGTCCACGTCGCCCAGGTCGGCGACGCGGGTGCGGCCATCGCCCAGGGCGGTCAGCGCGATGTCGTCCAGGCGCCCGTCGGCCAGCTCCTTCACCCAGCGCACGCTGGCATAGGGCTGCACGGCCATGCGGTTGCCCAGTGGCAGCTCGCCGCGCAGGCCCCAGCCAAGGCTGGCTTCGACCGAGTCGTAGTCCTGCTTCTCGTAGCCCAGCGCGGTGCGCAGGTCGTCGTCTTCGTTGAAGTCGTCGATCTTGTAGTGCACGAAGTCGAGCCCACCCTGCGGCCCGGTCTTGATGCCGGCGATGTCGAAGTCGTAGCCGCCGTCGACCCGCGCGCCCCAGAACCAGGCGTTGGTGTCGCCGTCGATGCGCTGGTCGAGCAGCACCGGGCCGTTGTTCGCCTTCAGGTACACCGAGCGCTTGCTGTCGAAGTCGGCGTAGCCGGCGCTCAGCTCGCCGCCCAGCCAGGCCGGGCCGCCGTCGTTGAACAGGCCATAGAGGCCGAGCTGCCAGGTTTCCGCTTCCAGTCGCGCACTGTGGTCCAGGTTGTCGCGGCTGCGCTGGAAGCTCAGGCTGCCGCCAACGGTCAGTGCCTCGCTGGCGCGATAATCACCCAGCAGGTTGACGCCGGCGCGGTGCGAGCGCGGGTCGCCGGGCATGTCGAAACCGCTCTCGGGGGTGGTCTCACCTTCCACGCCAACGGCGCCGTCGAAGCTGCCGACCGGGCGTGAGCTGCCCAGCAGCCTCAGCCAGCGGCGGTCGTGCAGGCGGGTCAGGGCCAGGTGCTGGCGTTGCAGCTGGTCTTCCATCTGCCGCGCCATGGCACCGCCGGAGGCGGTGGAGGCGAGCAGGTCGGCGTTGGTCAGCTCCAGCACCAGGCGCGTGAGCAGGCGCGAGAAGTGGCGCAGGCGCTGGTCGATGCGCTCCTGGCCGAAGGCGCCGGTGAGGACCTGCTCATTGTCCAGCGTTGGGTTGTGCCAGGTGGCGCCGCCGGGGATGGCGGGGTTGTCGGTCTGTTCGTAGCCGTCCAGGTCGCCCAGTTCCCAGTTGGTGGCTTCGATGAACAGCACCGGGACGTTCAGGCCCTCGAAGCTTTCCCCGTCGCTGCAGCAACCGGTACCCGCGGGATATTCCTCGTTCAGGCCGGGGTTGGTGAACAGCGGGATCTTCAGCTCCTGGGCGATACGCAGCAACTGATCGCGGTAGGCGCCCAGCGCGGGGTTGTCGACGCTGTTGAAGCCGGCGTGGGCGTACATCTTGTCGCCGGTGATCAGGCTGTCGAGGTTGATCATGCCCAGCAGGTTGCTGCGTTGTTCGTCAGTGAGCGAGGCGACGTAGGCGCGCGAGCCGCGCAGGCCTTCTTCCTCGGCGCCGAAGCCGACCACCTCCAGGCCGTTCTCCAGTTCGATGCCGCCCAGGTTGCGGGCGATCTCCGTCAGTACGGCAGCGCCGGAGCCGTTGTCGTCCAGCCCCTGCAGGGTGGGGCGGCCGTAGTAGGTGTCGTAGTGGGCGCCGAGGACCACGTACTGGCCGCTGCTGCCCGGGGCGCTGGCGATGACGTTCTGCGAACTGCGGTTGCCGGCCCAGGTGAAGTCCTGGATCTGCGTCTGGTAGCCGAAGCCCAGGCGCGACTGCATGAGCGCGGTGGCGCCGGCGAAGCTGGCGGTGCCACGGTAACGGCCGGGGTAATCGTTGATCAGGGTGTCGAGGGTGTCCTCGGCGTAATCCCCGTATTCGTAGGCGCTGGCGTCGATCGAAAACGCGGCGCATCCCAGGCTGACCGCAACGGCTAAGGGTTTGAACACGGCACTTTCCTCTGTGTCGATTGGAATCGCATCGGTCTTCGATGCGTGCGCCGGAGGAAAGCAGGATGCAGGCCGGTTCGCCGGAGATGGGCGGAATTTGACGCGTCAGTGACCGAGGGTGTCGCGCCACTGTAACATTTCTGATACACGGCCGGCAGCATGGCCGGCCGTGTTGGGCGAGCGTGCGGGAGTGCTCACCGAAACGGTGCGCTGTCAGGTGTCGTCGCTGATCGGCGCATCCGCTGCGTAACGCTTGACCGCCGCCACGCCGGCGTCGGCGGTGGCCTTGCTGGCGTACATCTGGCTTTGCCCGACGACCTGGCCATTGGTGGCCTTGAGCACGAAGTAGTGCTTGCCGTTGGCGGCGACCTTGACCTCGAAGGCGCCTTCGCGCTGGGAGTTCTTGCGCACCGACTCGATGCCGTCCACGGCCGAGGTCTTGGCCTTGTACAGCTCGCTGGTCAGGACGATTTCACCGTTGCTGGCGTGCAGGTTGAAGTGGAACTGGCCATCGCTGGCCTTCTTCAGATGGTATTTGGCGGCCATGCTGCGTCTCCGTTGGGGCTTGAGGTCATCCCAGCGTAGACGGCAGCAGAGTCTCTGGAAGGCGCCATCCGGCGGATGGCGCCTGAGGGGTCAAGCCTTGAGGGTCTTCACGCCTTCGGCGGTGCCCAGCAGCAGCAGGTCGGCCGGGCGCGCGGCGAACAAGCCGTTGGTGACCACGCCGACGATGTTGTTGATCGCTTCTTCCAGCTGGGTCGGGCTGTCGATGCGCAGGTTGTGCACGTCGAGGATGATGTTGCCGTTATCGGTCAGCACACCCTCGCGGTACACCGGGTCGCCGCCCAGCTTCACCAGTTGGCGGGCGACGTGGCTGCGCGCCATGGGAATGACTTCCACCGGCAGCGGGAACTCGCCGAGGATCGGCACCAGCTTGCTGGCGTCGGCGATGCAGATGAATTCCTTGGCCACGGCCGCGACGATCTTCTCGCGGGTCAGTGCCGCGCCGCCGCCCTTGATCAGTTCCAGGCGCTCGTTGGTCTCGTCGGCGCCGTCGACGTAGAACTCCAGTTCGCTGACCGTGTTCAGGTCGTAGACCGGGATACCGTGGCCTTTCAGGCGCTGGGCGGTGGCTTCGGAGCTGGCCACGGCGCCGTCGAACTCGGCCTTGTGCTGGGCCAGCAGGTCGATGAAGAAGTTGGCCGTGGAGCCGGTGCCCACGCCGACGATGCTCTTGCTGTCGAGGTGCGGAAGGATGTGGTCGACGGCGGCCTGGGCCACAGCCTGCTTGAGCTGATCCTGGTTCATGGCGAGGGTCTTCTTACCTGGATGGGCGCAACGGCGCCGGGGGAATGGTCGAAAGGGCGGATTATAGCGGTCGACGACGCGCCGGTGTTGCGCCGCCGGGCAACTGTTATGGTCGATTGCGCACGGATTGTTCGGTGGCCCGCGCCGCGCCCGCTGGAGTAGACTCGCGGTTCCTCGAAAAGCCGCCGATATAGCCCTTCCGATGCTCGAACACTACGTCAAGAAGATCCTCACCTCGCGTGTCTACGACGTTGCCGTGGAAACGCCCCTGCAGCCCGCCCGCCAGCTCTCCGAGCGCCTGGGCAACCAGATTCTGCTGAAACGCGAAGACCTGCAGCCGGTGTTCTCCTTCAAGATTCGCGGCGCCTACAACAAGCTGGCGCAGCTGAGCCCGGAAGAGCTCGCCCGCGGCGTCGTCACCGCGTCCGCCGGCAACCACGCCCAGGGCGTGGCGCTGGCCGCCCGCGAGCTGGGCATCAAGGCCACCATCGTGATGCCGCGCACCACGCCGGAGCTGAAGGTCCAGGGCGTGCGCGCCCGTGGCGGCAAGGCCGTGCTGCACGGTGATGCCTTCCCCGATGCGCTGGCGCACTCGCTGAAACTGGTGGAAGAGAAGGGTTATGTCTACATCCACCCCTACGACGATCCGGACGTGATTGCCGGCCAGGGAACCGTGGCCATGGAAATCCTTCGCCAGAACCCCGGCCGCATCGACGCGATCTTCGTGCCCGTCGGTGGCGGCGGCCTGATCGCCGGCATTGCCGCCTACGTGAAGTACCTGCGCCCGGAGATCAAGGTCATCGGCGTCGAGCCGGATGACTCCAACTGCCTGCAGGCCGCCATGGCCGCCGGCGAGCGCGTGGTGCTCGGGCAGGTCGGGCTGTTCGCCGACGGCGTGGCCGTGGCGCAGATCGGCAAGCACAACTTCGAGCTGTGCAAGGACTACGTCGATGAGGTGATCACCGTCAGCACCGACGAGATCTGCGCGGCGATCAAGGACATCTACGACGACACCCGTTCGATCACCGAGCCCGCCGGCGCGTTGGCGGTGGCCGGGATCAAGCGCTACGTCGAGCGCGAAGGCGTGAAGGGCGAGACGCTGGTCGCCATCGATTCGGGCGCCAACATCAACTTCGACCGCCTGCGCCACGTGGCCGAGCGCGCCGAACTGGGCGAGAAGCGCGAAGCGATCATCGCGGTGACCATCCCCGAGCGTCCGGGCAGCTTCAAGGCCTTCTGCGAGGCCATCGGCAAGCGCCAGATCACCGAGTTCAACTACCGCTACAACACCGACAGCGAAGCGCACATCTTCGTCGGCGTGCAGACGCACCCGGAGAACGACCCGCGCGCGGCGCTGGTGCAGCAACTGCAGGAGCAGGGCTTCCCGGTGCTGGACCTGACCGACAACGAGTTGGCCAAGCTGCACATCCGCCACATGGTCGGTGGCCATTCGCCGCGGGTCTCGGGCGAGCAGGTGTTCCGCTTCGAGTTCCCCGAGCGTCCCGGCGCGCTGTTCAACTTCCTCAACCGCCTCGGCGGCCGCTGGAACATCACCCTGTTCCACTACCGCAACCACGGCGCCGCCGATGGTCGCGTAGTCGCGGGCCTGCAGGTGCCGGAAGACGAACGCCACCTGGTGGCGGCCGCGCTGGAAGAGATCGGCTACCCCTACTGGGACGAAACGGACAACCCGGCCTACCGCCTGTTCCTCGGCTGAGGATCGGGCAGAGGCGGCGCGACAGCTGCTAGGCTTGTCGGAACGCCGCCTTCTTCACAGGGAATTGAAATGGAAAGCCTGCAGACCTTCCGCATCCTCCACGGCATTGCCGCGGTGCTGCCATTCCTGGCCATCATCGGCCTGGCCTGGTACGGCTGGCGCAGCTGGCGTGGCGGCGACGCCGGGGTGATCGCCGATGCGCTGCAGCGCATCGGCCTGATCGGCTGGGTACTGGTGGCCGGCAGCGTCGCCAGCCTGCCGGTCACCGGCTACCGCATGGTGCAGACCGTCGGCTGGCCTCTGGGGCAGACCTGGTTGCTGGGCAGCGCCTGTCTGCTGATCGTCGCGACTATCTTCTGGCTGCTGTTCACTACCCGCCTGTGGCGCATCCGCGACCTGGCGCTGGCGGCGCAGAGCAGCGGCGAGCCGATTGCCGCGGGCGCGGCGCGGCAGTGGAAGTTCGGCCTGGCTTTCTTCGTGCTGGCGCTGCTGTGCGTAGTCGCCATCCTGGTGCTGATGATCAGCAAGCCGGTGTGATGCCCGCCGCGTGAATCTCTACCTGCTGCTCAAGACCCTGCACATCCTGTCCTCCACACTGCTGTTCGGCACCGGGCTGGGCTCGGCCTACTACAGCTGGCGCGCGTGGCGCAGCGGCAATCTGGAAGCGATCCGCATCACCTTCCGCCATCTGGTCACGGCGGATTGGCTGTTCATCGCCACCACGGCGGTGTTCCAGCCGCTGAGCGGCATCGCCATGGCGCACATGGCCGGCTGGCCGCTGGATTCGGGCTGGCTGCTGTGGAGCCTGGGGTTGTACGTGTTTGCTGGCGCCTGCTGGCTGCCGGTGGTCTGGCTGCAGATCCGCGTACGCGACATGGCCGAAGTCGCGCACCGGGAAGGCACGGCGCTGCCGCCGCAGGCCTTCCTCTATATGCGCTGGTGGTTCGCCCTGGGCTGGCCGGCGTTCCTGGCCTTCCTGGCGATCTTCTACCTGATGGTCAACAAGGCCTTCTGAGCGCTCAGCCGCGCAGGCTGATCACCGGCCAGCCGCGCTCGATGGCGGTGGCGCGCAGGGTGTCGTCCGGGTCGACGGCCACCGGGTTGGCGACTTGCTCGAGCAGCGGCAGGTCGTTGCGCGAGTCGCTGTAGAAGTAGGCGTCGTCCAGCGTCAGGCCGGTTTCTTCCAGCCAGCGGGCCAGGCGGGTCACCTTGCCGCCCTGGAAGCAGGGTATGCCACAGGTCTGGCCGGTATAGAGGCCGTCCTGCATCTCGCATTCGGTGGCGATCAGGGTCTCCACACCCAGGCGCTCGGCGATGGGCGCGGTGATGAAACGGTTGGTGGCGGTGATGATCACCAGCTTGTCACCGGCAGCGCGGTGCTCGGCCAGCAGCGCTTCACCCTTGGCCAGGACGATGGGTTCGATCACCTCTTCCATGAACTGGCGGTGCCAGGCGGCCAGTTGCGCCAGGTCGGTGCGGCCCAGGATGGCCTGGGTGAAGGCCTGGTAGGCGAACACGTCGAGTGTGCCGGCGACGTAATCGGCGTAGAAGGCATCGTTGCGTGCCTGATACTCGCCGGCATCAACCAGCCCCTTCTGGCACAGCCATTCGCCCCAGCTGTGGTCGCTGTCGCCGGCCAGGAGGGTATTGTCGAGATCGAAGAGAGCCAGTCGCACGATGAATTACCGCCAGTTGCCAATACGGAAAAGTCGCCTAGAGTAACGGCTTTTGCCCACCCAGCACAGGACGCCGAAGCCCGCGTTGCCGCTGTCACAAGCTTTGTGGAACAATGCGGGCACACGCGATTTCGAGGATGTACCGCCGTGATCGATCCCGATGGTTTTCGCCCCAATGTCGGCATCATCCTTTGCAATGATGTCGGACAGGTACTGTGGGCACGGCGCATCAACCAGGAAGCCTGGCAATTTCCCCAGGGCGGTATCAACGCCCGAGAAACCCCTGAGGAAGCGCTGTACCGCGAACTGAACGAAGAAGTCGGCCTGGAAGAGCAGGATGTCAGGATCCTCGCCTGTACCCGGGGCTGGCTGCGTTACCGCCTGCCGCAACGCCTGGTGCGTACCAACAGCCAGCCGTTGTGCATCGGGCAGAAACAGAAGTGGTTCCTTCTGCGCCTGACCGGCGAGGAAAGCCGGGTGCGCATGGATGTCACCGGCAAGCCCGAATTCGACGGCTGGAAATGGGTGAGCTACTGGTACCCGCTGGGCCAGGTCGTGACCTTCAAGCGCGAGGTCTACCGCCGGGCCCTGAAGGAATTGGCACCGCGCCTGCTGGCGCGCGACTAGCACGAAGTTCAAGGAGTTAGACCCCCACGCCATGCTCAACACGCTGCGTAAGATCGTCCAGGAAGTGAACTCCGCCAAGGACCTCAAGGCGGCGCTGGGCATCATCGTGCTGCGGGTCAAGGAGGCCATGGGCAGCCAGGTGTGCTCGGTCTACCTGCTCGACCCCGAGAGCAACCGCTTCGTGCTGATGGCCACCGAGGGCCTGAACAAGCGCTCCATCGGCAAGGTCAGCATGGCGCCCAACGAAGGCCTGGTCGGCCTGGTCGGCACCCGCGAAGAGCCGCTGAACCTCGAGAACGCCTCCGAACACCCCCGTTACCGCTACTTCGCCGAGACCGGCGAGGAACGCTACGCCTCCTTCCTCGGCGCGCCGATCATCCACCACCGCCGGGTGATGGGCGTTCTGGTCGTGCAGCAGAAGGAAAAGCGCCAGTTCGACGAAGGCGAGGAAGCCTTCCTCGTCACCATGAGTGCGCAGCTCGCCGGCGTCATCGCCCACGCCGAGGCCACCGGTTCGATCCGCGGCCTGGGCAAGATGGGCAAGGGCATCAGCGAAGCCAAGTTCGTCGGCGTTCCCGGCGCCCCCGGCGTGGCCGTGGGCAAGGCCGTGGTGGTGCTGCCGCCGGCCGACCTGGAAGTCGTCCCGGACAAACCCATCGACGACGTCGAGGCCGAAATCGAGCGCTTCAAGCAGGCGCTGGAGTCGGTCCGCGAAGACATGCGCAACCTCTCCAGCAAGCTGGCCACCCAGCTGCGCAAGGAAGAGCGCGCGCTGTTCGACGTCTACCTGATGATGCTCGACGACGCCTCCATCGGCCTCGAAGTCAAACGCATCATCCGCACCGGCCAGTGGGCGCAGGGCGCCCTGCGCCAGGTGGTCATGGAGCACGTGCAGCGCTTCGAGCTGATGGACGACGCCTACCTGCGCGAGCGCGCCTCCGACGTCAAGGACATCGGCCGGCGCATCCTCGCCTACCTGCAGGAAGAGCGTAAGCAGACGCTGACCTACCCGGACCAGACCATCATCGTCAGCGAGGAACTGTCGCCGGCCATGCTCGGCGAAGTGCCCGAGGGCAAGCTGGTGGGCCTGATCTCGGTACTCGGCTCGGGCAACTCCCACGTCGCCATCCTCGCCCGCGCCATGGGCATCCCGACCGTCATGGGCGCGGTCGACCTGCCGTATTCCAAGGTCGACGGCATCGATCTGATCGTCGACGGCTACCACGGCGAGATCTACACCAACCCGTCGCCGCAGCTGGTCAAGCAGTACGGCGAAGTGGTCGCCGAAGAGAAGGAACTGAGCAAGGGCCTGGCCGCGCTGCGCGAGCTGCCCTGCGAGACGCTGGACGGCCATCGCATGCCGCTGTGGGTCAACACCGGCCTGCTGGCGGATGTGGCGCGCGCCCAGGAGCGTGGCGCCGAGGGCGTCGGCCTGTACCGCACCGAAGTGCCGTTCATGATCAACGACCGCTTCCCCAGCGAGAAGGAGCAGCTCGCCATCTACCGCGAGCAGCTCTCCGCCTTCCATCCGCTGCCGGTGACCATGCGCACCCTGGACATCGGCGGCGACAAGGCGCTGTCCTACTTCCCGATCAAGGAAGACAACCCCTTCCTCGGCTGGCGTGGCATCCGCGTCACCCTCGACCACCCGGAAATCTTCCTGGTGCAGACGCGCGCCATGCTCAAGGCCAGTGAAGGCCTGGACAACCTGCGCATCCTGCTGCCGATGATCTCCGGTACCCACGAGCTGGAAGAGGCGCTGCACCTGATCCACCGCGCCTGGGGCGAGGTTCGCGACGAAGGCGTCGACATCCCCATGCCGCCGATCGGCATGATGGTGGAGATCCCCGCCGCCGTATACCAGACCCGCGAACTGGCGCGCCAGGTGGATTTCCTCTCGGTCGGCTCCAACGACCTGACCCAGTACCTGCTGGCCGTGGATCGCAACAACCCGCGTGTTGCCGACCTCTACGACTACCTGCACCCGGCTGTGCTGCAGGCGCTGAAGAAGGTGGTCGATGATTCTCACGCCGAAGGCAAGCCGGTGAGTATCTGCGGCGAGATGGCTGGCGATCCGGCGGCCGCCGTGCTGCTGATGGCCATGGGCTTCGATTCCCTGTCGATGAACGCCACGAACTTGCCCAAGGTTAAATGGCTGCTGCGCCAGATGACCCTGTCCAGGGCTCGCGAACTGCTCAGCCAGCTGATGACCTTCGACAACCCGCAGGTTATCCACAGCTCGCTGCACCTGGCCCTGCGCAATCTTGGGCTGGGCCGTGTGATCAACCCGGCTGCGACTATCCAGGCCTGACGCGGCAATAGCTCTTTGTGAAAACCACCTGCGGATCCGTGCATGACCGCAGGGCAGATGAAGTAACAGGGCCGGCTCACCGGCCAGGACGCAGCTTATGGAAGAGCTCGACCAGCCGCCATGCACGGACACCGGCGCCAGCGCCCGCACCCTGCGCTATGCCTTGAGCATCGTCAGCGATGGCATCTGGGACTGGGACATCCGCAGCAACCACGTCACTCGCAGCCCGGCCTGGTACGCCATGCTCGGCTATGACCCCGACAGCCTCCCGGAAAATGTCGCCACCTGGCACGAGATCATCCATCCCGAGGATTTCTCCCGCGTGATGTTCGCCTTCGATGCCTATGTACATGGGCGCAGTGGCGTCTACCGCGAGGAGTACCGCTGCCGCTGCCTGGACGGCAACTACCTGTGGGTCAGCGATCACGGGCGCTTCTTCGAGTTCGACGAGCAGGGCAAGCCGACGCGGATGATCGGCGCGCACCGCAATATCCACGAGCGCAAGCTCGCGGAGCTGGAGCTGCAGGAGAGGAACCACGAGCTGCACCAGCTCAATCTGAGCCTGGAGTATCTGGTGCTACAGCGCACCGAAGCCTTGCGCCAGGCCAACCAGGCGCTGGCCGAACAGGCCGCCGTCGCCCTGCGCCTCTCCGAAATTGATCCACTGACGCAGATCGCCAATCGCCGGCGTTTCGAGCAGCAGCTGCATGCCGAATGGCAGCGTCTGCAGCGCCATGGTCACGGCTGCTCGCTGATGATGTTCGACCTCGACCACTTCAAGCGCATCAACGACAGCCTCGGCCACCCGGCGGGCGACCGCGTGCTGGTGGCAGTGGCCGAAGTGGTGCGGCGGCGTCTGCGCGAGGAGGACTGCTTCGCCCGCTGGGGCGGCGAGGAGTTCATTGTGCTGCTGCCGGAAACCACCTGCGAAGCGGCGCGCGAGCTGGCCGAGCGGCTGCGCCTGAGCCTGCGTCGGGCCGACGTCTCGTTGCCGACCCAACTCACCGCCAGTTTCTCGGTGACGGCGATGCAGCCCGGCGAGGACCTGTCGGTGATGCTGCGTCGCCTGGACGAAGGGCTCTACCGCGCCAAGCGCCAGCGCGACTGCATCGTCACCTGCTAGAGGGACAGGGCCACTTCGCCCAGGCGCGCCCCGCTGGGGCCGAAACTGTGCTCCAGCAGCTCGCGGCGGCCGTCCGCGTGGACGATCAGGGCGGTGCTGGCGCGGGTACCGTAGGTCGGGCTGGCGATGAACACGCTGGAGAGCAGGCGCTCCGTGGCCAGGCCGACGCCGGTGTCCGGCAGCTCGGCTTCGCCGGGCTGGCGGTTGTCGGCCAGCAGCGCCATCAGTGAGCCGGTGTCCGGCTTCTGCAGCGCAGCTTCCAGCCCGCTGCGGGCACTCAGCAGCTTGGGCCAGGGGGTGTTCAGCGCGGCGTTGGATAGCCCGTGCACACCCGGCGCGACAGCCACTGGCGGGCCGACGCGAGGATTGAAGTAGCAGAGCTGCGCGCCGTCGCCCACCAGCAGGTTGAAGCCGCTGTAGTCCGTCGCACGGCGTGCGACCTGCTGCAGATACTCCAGGGGCGTTTGCCGGCCCTGCAGGAAGGCCGCCACCAGCTCGCCGCGGGAGCGCGGACCGACCGGCTGGCCGGGGTCGCGCACGTTGGTCAGGGCGGCGAAGCGGCCCTCCGGCGCCACGCCCAGCCAGGTACCGCCGGCTTCGAGGTCGCGGCCGGCGTAGAGGCCGGGGTAGTCCTCCCAGGCTGCCAACGGCAGGGTCGGGCGGGCATAGAACTCGTCGCGGTTGGCCGCGACGATCAGGGGCGTGGCGTGGCCGGGGCGCCAGGCGAAGACGATCAGGCACATGGGTCGAACTCCGTGGTGTTCCGGCAGTCTATCAACATCCGCCGATGTCCCGGAGTGGCTGGAGCGCCCGGGTGCCTTCGGCTACCATGCCCGCTTTGTTGCCCGAGGTTGCCCATGGAGTTCGTGCTCTACCTGGTGCTTGGCGCCTGCGCTGGCGTGCTCGCCGGCCTGTTCGGCGTCGGCGGCGGGTTGATCATCGTCCCGGCCCTGGTGTTCAGTTTCACCGCCCATGGCTTCTCGCCCGACGTGCTGACCCAGATGGCGGTCGGCACATCGCTGGCAACCATCATCTTCACCTCGATCAATTCGATCCTCGAACACCATCGCCGTGGCGCCGTGCTCTGGCCGGTGTTCGCCTGGATGACCGTCGGCATCCTGGTCGGCAGCGCGCTGGGCGCGGTCACTGCTTCGAAGATCCAGGGCCCGGTATTGCAGAAGATCATCGGCACCTTCGCCATCCTGGTGTCGATCCAGATGGCGCTGGGCCTGCAGCCCAAGGGCGCACGCGGGTTGCCCGGACGCTTCGGCCTGGGCGTGGCCGGAAGTGTGGTGGGCTGGGCATCGGCGATATTCGGCATCGGCGGCGGTTCGCTGACTGTGCCGTTCCTGTCCTGGCGTGGCGTCTCCATGCAACAGGCGGTTGCGACTTCCTCGGCGTGCGGCCTGCCGATCGCCATCGCCGGCGCGATATCCTTCATCATCGTCGGCTGGCACAACGACAAGCTGCCGGAGATGAGCCTGGGCTTCGTCTACCTGCCGGCGCTGCTGGGCATCGCCGTTACCAGTATGTTTTTCGCCCGCATCGGGGCGCGCCTGGCGCATCGGCTGCCGGCCAAGGTCCTGAAGCGTTTGTTTGCCCTGCTGCTGTTCAGCGTGGGCTTGAGTTTTCTGATCTGAGTTCCTGCTAGGAGAAGCGGATGCTGCCTTATCCACAGATCGACCCGGTTGCCGTAGCGCTCGGGCCGCTGAAAATCCACTGGTACGGCCTGATGTACCTGATCGGCATCGGCGGCGCCTGGCTGCTGGCGTCGCGCAAGCTGAAGGATTTCGACCCGACCTGGACCAAGGAGAAACTCTCCGACCTGGTCTTCTGGGTGGCGTGTGGCGTGGTCCTGGGCGGTCGCCTGGGCTACGTGCTGTTCTACAACCTGGACGAGTACATCGCCAACCCGACGCTGATCTTCGAGGTGTGGAAGGGCGGCATGTCGTTCCACGGCGGGCTGATCGGCGTGATGCTGGCCACCTGGTGGTTCGGCAAGCGCAACAACAAGAGCTTCTTCCAGCTGATGGACCTGATCGCGCCGCTGGTGCCGATCGGCCTGGGCGCCGGGCGCATCGGCAACTTCATCAACGGCGAGCTGTGGGGCAAGGTGACCGACGTGCCCTGGGCGATGATCTTCCCCACTGGCGGCCCGGAGCCGCGCCACCCGTCACAGCTGTACCAGTTCGCGCTGGAAGGTGTGGCGCTGTTCGTCGTGCTCTGGCTGTTCACCCGCAAGCCGCGCCCGACCGCTTCGGTGTCCGGCCTGTTCGTGCTGTGCTACGGCATCTTCCGCTTCATCGTCGAGTTCGTCCGCGTGCCGGATGCCCAACTGGGCTACCTGGCGTGGGGCTGGCTGACCATGGGGCAGGTGCTGTGCGTGCCGATGGTGCTGGGCGGCATCGCGCTGATGGTCTGGGCGTACCGCCGTGCACCGGCGCAGCCGGCCGCGAGCTGAGTATCGCCTGAATGAAAAAGCCCGCCGATTGGCGGGCTTTTTCATGGGCTCTTGGTAGGAGCGGTTCAGGCAGGTTCTATGAGAAGCAGGACGCCATCCTGCCCGATCACGCGCACCTGAGCGCCAACGGGCAGGTCCGGCCCGCTGACCAGCCAGACACTGTCGCCCACGCGGATCTTGCCGCGCCTGCCGACGATGGCGTCATGCAGGGCGAACTGCCGGCCGACCAGCTCGCTGCCGCGACGGTTGAGACTGGAGGGGACGGCCTGGCGCTTGTTGAGGCGCTGGTGGTTCCACCAGTACAGCGCGGTGAGGATCGCCAGCACGCCGAAGGCCAGGCACTGCCAGACCCAGTCCAGCCCCGGCAGCAGGAACGACAGCACGCCGGTCAGCGCCGCAGCGATGCCGATCCACAGCAGGTAGCCGCCGGCACCGAAGATTTCCAGGATCAGCAGGACGATGCCCAGGCCCAGCCAGTCCCAGAAACCGAGGTTCTGGAGAAAGGCAGCCATCAGCTCCGGCCCTTGGTGTCGCCGAAGGTGGCCTTGACGATCTCGCCGATGCCGGCGACCGAGCCGATCACCTGGCTGGCTTCCAGCGGCATCAGCACGATCTTGCTGTTGTTCGAGCTGGCCAGCTTGCCCAGCGCGTCGACGTACTTCTGCGCCACGAAGTAGTTCACCGCCTGCACGTTGCCGTGGGCGATGGCCTCGGAGACCACCTGGGTCGCCTTCGCTTCGGCCTCTGCCTGGCGCTCGCGAGCTTCGGCTTCCAGGAACGCCGAGGCGCGCAGGCCTTCGGCCTCGAGAATCTGTGCCTGCTTCTTGCCTTCGGCGGTGAGGATGTCCGCGGCGCGGCGGCCTTCGGCTTCGAGAATCTGCGCACGCTTGAGGCGTTCGGCGCGCATCTGGCCGCTCATGGCTTCGACCAGGTCCGCCGGCGGGCTGATGTCCTTGATCTCGATACGGGTGACTTTCAGGCCCCAGGGGGCGGTGGCTTCATCGACGGTGCGCAGCAGGCGCTCGTTGATCGAGTCGCGCTGGCTGAGCATGTGGTCCAGCTCCATGGAGCCCAGCACCGTGCGGATGTTGGTCATCACCAGGTTGCGCACGGCGTTTTCCAGGCCACTGACTTCGTAAGCGGCGCGCGCGGCATCCACCACCTGGTAGAAGCACACGGCGTCGATCTCGACGATGGCGTTATCGGCGCTGATCGCCTCCTGCGGGGGGATGTCCAGGACGCGCTCCATCATGTTGATCTTCTGGCCGACGCGGTCCACCACCGGAATGATGATGCTCAGGCCCGGCTTCAAGGTGACGGTGTAGCGGCCGAAGCGCTCGATGGTCCATTCGAAGCCCTGGGGCACGACCTTGAACCCCATGAGGACGATGACGATGGCGAGGATGACGAACAGCAGGGCAACACTGCCGATTTCCATGCGAGGGACTCCTTGTCTGCTTGGGTAATGGGTGTGTGGTTCGAGTGTAACCGGCGCGCCAGGCAGGCATGCAGGAAAGTCCAGCAGGCGCCCGGGGAGTTTTCCTAAGGCGCCTGACCAGCGGCCTACTTCTGCTCGCTTTGCGGGGTGACCCGCATGACTTCCTCGATGGTCGTCAGGCCGGCGGCGACCTTCTGCGCGCCGGACAGGCGCAGGCTGCGCATGCCTTCCTTGAAGGCCTGGCGGCGCAGCGGGATGAGGTCGGTGTCGGCGGTGATCAGTTCCTTCAGCGACTCGGTCAGCAGCATGATCTCGTACACGCCGGCGCGTCCGCGGTAACCGGTGTCGCGGCATTCCAGGCAGCCGACGGCCTGCTGCGCACCGGTGGGCAGCGGTGCGTTCCAGGGACGGGTGACTTCCTGCCAGTCCTCCTCGTGCAGTTCCATCGGCGCCTTGCAGTGCGGGCACAGGGTACGCACCAGGCGCTGGGCCATGACGCCGAGCACGGTGGCGCGGATCAGGTAGTAGGGCACGCCCAGTTCCAGCAGGCGGGTAATGGCGGTGGGCGAGTCGTTGGTGTGCAGGGTAGAGAGCACCAGGTGGCCGGTGAGCGCCGCCTGGATCGCCATCTCGGCGGTCTCCAGGTCGCGGATCTCGCCGACCATGATGATATCCGGGTCCTGGCGCAGCAGGGCGCGCACGCCGCTGGCGAACGTCAGGTCGATGTTGTGCTGCACCTGCATCTGGTTGAACGAGGGTTCGATCATCTCGATCGGGTCCTCGATGGTGCAGAGGTTCACCTCGTCGGTCGCCAGCTGCTTGAGCGTGGTGTAGAGCGTGGTGGTCTTGCCCGAACCGGTGGGCCCGGTGACCAGGATGATGCCGTTGGGCTGGCTGGTCATGCTCTCCCAGCGGCGCAGGTCGTCGGGGGAGAAACCGAGCTGGTCGAAGCTCTTGAGCAGCACCTCGGGGTCGAAGATCCGCATCACCATCTTCTCGCCGAACGCGGTGGGCAGGGTCGACAGGCGCAGCTCCACCTCGGCGCCTTCGGGGGTCTTGGTCTTCACCCGGCCATCCTGCGGCTTGCGCTTCTCGGCAACGTTCATCCGGCCGAGGGACTTCAGGCGGCTGACCACCGCCATGCTGACCTGTGGCGGAAACTGGTAGACGTTGTGCAGCACGCCGTCGATGCGGAAACGCACGGTGCCCTGCTCGCGGCGCGGCTCGATATGGATATCGCTGGCGCGCTGCTGGAAGGCGTACTGGAACAGCCAGTCGACGATGGTGACGATGTGCGCGTCGTTGGCATCGGGCTCCTGGTCGGCGGCCCCCAGGTTGAGCAACTGTTCGAAGTTGCCGACGCCGCTGATCTTCTGGTCCTGTGAACTGGCGCCGGTCACCGACTTGGCGAGGCGGTAGAACTCCACGGTGAAGCGCTGGATATCCACCGGGTTGGCGACCACGCGCCTGATCGGGCGCTTGAGCACGTGGGTGAGGTTGCTCTCCCAGGCGTGTACGAAGGGTTGCGCGCTGGCGATGGTGACTTCATCCGGCGCCACCGCGACCGCGAGGATCTGGTGGCGCTGGGCGAAGGCGTAGGACATCAGCGGGGTGATCGCGGCGACGTCGATCTTCAGCGGGTCGATGCGCAGGTAGGGCTGCCCGGAAAAGTCCGCCAGCCACCGCACCAGGGTGTCCAGGTCCAGCTTATGCCCCGGCCGCTGGCGGTCCGCGACCTGCTGCGCAGCGAGGAATTCCAGCGGGTGCTGCTGGTTCTTCACGGCGCTGCGGCGGATTGCCAGGCACTGCTCGGCATCATCCTGGGCGACGCGGCCCTGGGTGACCAGCTCGCGCAGGATGTCGCCCAGGTCGAGCGGGCGGTCCTGGGCGGATGGGGCAAAGACGGACATCGGAACTCCTGTTGGTCTCGCAGTGCGGCGCTGCAGCGAAGCTTTCTGTAGGAGCGAGCTTGCTCGCGAACAGAGTCGGCACTGTGCCAGGTCGGGTTCGCGAGCAAGCTCGCTCCTGCAATGGGCGTCAGTACGCCGCCGATTGCCTGAAGCTTATTTCAAAAGCGCCTTCCACGGCTTGAGGGTCAGCACAGTATGGGCCTGGGCCGCGAGGGCATCCAGGCGCCCCTCGGCGTCGGGAGTGACGAGCAGCTCCTGCAGCTTGGCCAGTTCGCCGTACAGGCGGTCGGTTTCCGGCAGCTCCAGCACGCCGCGCGCCAGGCGCAGCCAGACCAGCATGCGCTGCAGGCGCGGCAGTTGGTCGGCGAGCACTTCGGGCAGTTGCTGGGCGCGTTGCAGCGGCATGGCCTGGGCCTCTTCGGCCAGGGTGCGCTGCAGCCACTTGCCGACGGCGGAGCCGCCCAGGCGGTTGGCGCGTTCGTTGCGCTCGGTGGTCCAGGCCTTGCCCAGCAGCCAGCGCGAGGTGCTCAGGGAGAACTGACCCCAGCGCACGTTGGCCAGTTCCTCGCGGAAGGCGGCCGGCATCTGCTGGCGCACGGCGTCGTCGTGGCGACCCTGTTCGATGCGCGGCTGCCAGTCGGCGATCAGCGCGTCGAGGGCGGCGCGCAGCTCGCGGGTGCTGGCGCGCGGCACGGCCTGGCCGAGGCTGCCGAGCAGGGCGCGCAGGTCGACCAACTGCTGCAGCCAGCTTTCCAGCAGGCTCCAGTGGCCGTTGAAACGGTATTGCTCGGCCAGGCGCTGGCTGCTGCCCAGCAGCGACCAGGACAGCGCAGCGAAGGCGCCGTCCAGCGGGGTTTCATGCAGCAGCTTCTGGGTGTCGGGCTGGATGCTGTAGCTGGCCGGGTCGAACAGGCGGTAGCCGCGCTCGGCCTTGCTGATGTCGCAGGGCATCAGCGCCAGATCGGCGGCCAGTTCGATGGCCAGTTCCAGCAGCGCCTCGGGCTCGCCCTGGCGCAGTTCCAGTTCCAGCTCGCAGATTTCCTCTTCCTGCTTGCCGGCGATGACCTTGCCCAGGTCCAGCGCGGCCTCGATCACCACCTTGGCCTTGCCGCGGCCCCAGGCGATCTCGGCGCGCTGGCGGGTGAAGTCGGTGCTGAAGATCGGCTTCAGGGTCTTCTTGTCCAGGTCCGCCAGCGCGGCCGGCCAGCACTGGTCGTCGAGTTTCTTGATATCGAGCTTGTTCTTCTCCAGGTACCAGTCCCACTCGTTGCGTTCGGACAGGCCGGCCACGCTCTGGCCGCGGGTCTTCAGGGTCTGGATGAACTGCTCGCCGTCCTTGCGCATGCGCAGCGCCACGCGGGCGCGGGCCAGGTCGCGGGCCGGGGTGTCGTAGTACTGGTTGAACAGCTCGCGGGGCTCCCAGCCGGATTTGTTGCGCTTCTTCAGCGCCGGATGATCGCGCAGGGCTTCGAGGGTCTCGCGGCTGGCGCGCAATTTGATTTCGGTTTCTTTCTGCATGGCGGGGGTCCGGTTCAGAGCGGCCGCGCCCGAATTCCCGACCTGTTGTAGGAAGGACGGAACGACGGGCGCGAAAAAGACTTCAAAGTCATGCAGTCTACAGGACTTCGGCATTCCTGCCGGGCGCCGCGAGGTTTTACCGCACCGCCGCATGGTCCATAGTGGAGTCCATCTTCTGGAGAAAGCCATGCCGTTGCCGCCGCTGAAACAACGCTTCGCCGAGCTGATCGCGATCCCCTCGGTCAGCTGCACCCAGCCTGCGCTGGACCAGTCCAACCGTCCGGTGGTCGAACTGCTGGGCAACTGGCTGGTCGACCTGGGTTTTGCCTGCGAGATGCAGCCGGTGTCGCCGGGCAAGTTCAACCTGGTCGCCACCCTGGGCAGCGGCTCTGGTGGCCTGGTGCTGGCCGGGCACACCGATACCGTGCCCTACGACGAAGCCCTGTGGAAGAGCGACCCGCTGAGCCTGAGCGAGCGCGATGGGCGCTGGTTCGGCCTGGGCTCCTGCGACATGAAGGGCTTTTTCGCCCTCGCTATCGAGGCGCTACTGCCGCTGCTGGATAAACCGTTCAAGCAGCCGCTGATCCTGCTCGCCACCTGCGACGAGGAAAGCTCCATGGCCGGAGCCCGCGCGCTGGCCGAAGCGGGGCGGCCGCTGGGGCGTGCGGCGGTGATCGGCGAGCCGACCAACCTCAGGCCGATCCGCCTGCACAAGGGCGTGATGATGGAGCGCATCGACATCCTCGGGCAGAGCGGCCATTCCTCCGACCCGAGCCTGGGGCGCAGCGCGCTGGAGGCGATGCAGGCGGTGATGGGCGAATTGCAGGGGCTGCGCCGCCAGTGGCAGCAGGAGTTCAACAACCCGCAGTTCAGCGTGCCGCAGCCGACCCTCAACCTCGGCTGCATCCACGGCGGCGACAACCCCAACCGCATCTGCGGCCAGTGTGCGCTGGAATTCGACCTGCGCCCGCTGCCCGGCATGCAGCCCGAAACCCTGCGCCAGGCCATCCGTGAGCGGCTCAAGCCGGTTGCTGAACGCCATGCCGTGAAGATCGACTACGCCCCGCTGTTCCCCGCCGTGCCGCCGTTCGAGGAACCGGCGCAGAGCGAGCTGGTGCGGCTGGCCGAAAGTCTGACCGGGCACACGGCGGAAGCGGTAGCCTTTGGCACCGAAGCACCGTATCTTCAGCAGCTCGGCTGCCAGACCCTGGTGCTGGGCCCCGGCGACATCGCCTGCGCCCACCAGCCGGACGAACACCTCGAGCTCGACCGCATCGAGCCCACCGTGGAATTGCTGCGCGGACTGATCCGGCATTACTGCCTGTAAGGGTCGTCCGCGAGACTGTTGATGAAGAGTTGCCTGTAGAGCGCCCCGATAACGGGCCCAACCTATCCAAGAGGAGAAACCTGTCGATGTGCATGCGACGACGATAACCGCGCCGCCACTGGCCGCCTTTCGGCCGCATCCGACAGATTTCCGCCCACTCGAACGACAGGCTTTTCAAGCAATGCACGACTACGTCAACTGGCTGCGCCACGCCTCGCCCTATATCAATTCGCACCGGGACTGCACTTTCGTGGTGATGCTCCCCGGCGAGGGCGTCGAAGACCCCAATTTCGGCAATATCGTCCACGATCTGGTGCTGCTGCACAGCCTCGGCGTGCGCCTGGTACTGGTGCACGGCTCGCGCCCGCAGATCGAGGCGCGCCTCGCCTCGCACGGGCTGGCGCCGCGCTTCCACCGTGGCCTGCGGGTCACCGACGCGCCGACCCTGGGCTGTGTGATCGATGCGGTCGGCAGCCTGCGTATCACCATCGAGGCACGCCTGTCCATGGACATGGCCGCCTCGCCCATGCAGGGCTCGCGCATGCGCGTGACCTCCGGCAACTTCGTCACCGCACGACCGATCGGCGTGGTCGACGGCATCGACTACCACCACACCGGCGAAGTGCGGCGGATCGACCGCAAGGGCATCAACCGCCAGCTCGACGAGCGCAGCATCGTGCTGCTCTCGCCGCTGGGCTATTCGCCCACCGGTGAAATCTTCAACCTCGCCTGCGAGGACGTGGCCATGCGCGCGGCCATCGACCTGGGTGCGGACAAGCTGATTCTCTACGGAGCCGAGCGCGGCCTGATGGACGACGCCGGCAAGCTGGTGCGCGAGCTGCGTCCGCAGCAGGTGCCGGCGCACCTGGAACGCCTCGGGACGAGCTACCAGGGCGAGTTGCTGGATGCCGCGGCCCAGGCCTGTCGCGCGGGCGTGCGGCGCAGCCATATCGTCAGCTACACCGAAGACGGCTCGCTGCTCAGCGAACTCTTCACCCGCACCGGCAACGGCACCCTGGTCGCCCAGGAACAGTTCGAACAACTGCGCGAAGCGGGGATCGAGGATGTCGGCGGCCTGCTGGAACTGATCCGCCCGCTGGAAGAGCAGGGCATCCTGGTGCGCCGTTCGCGTGAGGTGCTGGAGCGCGAGATCGAGCAGTTCAGCATCGTTGAGCGCGAGGGCCTGATCATCGCCTGTGCGGCGCTCTATCCCATCGCCGATTCCGACTCCGGCGAGCTGGCCTGCCTGGCGGTGAACCCTGAGTATCGCCACGGCGGGCGCGGCGACGACCTACTCGAACGCATCGAGCAGCGCGCGCGCAACCTCGGCTTGAAGACCCTCTACGTGCTCACCACGCGCACCGCCCACTGGTTCCGCGAACGCGGCTTCCAGCCCAGCAGTGTGGATCGCCTGCCGGCGGCGCGGGCGTCCTTGTACAACTACCAGCGCAATTCCCAGGTGTTCGAGAAGACACTCTGACGGTGACGGGCGGCGCAGTTACCGGCCGGGCCATCGCCATTGCACAGGTGTATAGAGGGTGTGGAGCTGGAGCTGCACCGGCGTGGATTTTTTCTGCCGGGCGGCTGCGCAACGATGCAGCTGTTCGCGAAGCTGGTCGGTCATCGGCGGCACTTTCAGGCTGAAATCCGGGTGGCTCAGCGGCGAGCGGGCGCTGCTGGCCCGCATGCGTGCGCTCATCAATGGAGCGAAGCGCGGTTGAGCGCAGGGGGTATCTGTACGGACTTCCCGGCTTCGCCGCTGTTGTTGGGCGTCCATCCAGCCTGACTCCCAACTGGCGGCGAGGACTTCGTGTTTCGGGCAGCGGGGTACGCGTCCGAGCAGGCTTTCGATGTAGCCCTGTTTGTAGGCGGCTTCCAGCTGATGAAGTGTCCAGGGAGGTGAAAGGGAGGACATGGGAAGGTTTCCTGCGCTGTCTGGCGCGGATCGCACCGGCTGGGCCGGGTGCGATCCGCAGGGAGCGAGAATTCTCGTCCTCGCCCTCGCAGGTTGCCGATCAGAACTCTATGAGCTGTGTGTCAGCGAATTCTTGCAGCGTCAGACACTGAGCAGGCCCAGGATGCTTGCCTGATAGGCGGCGACGAAGGTGTCGAAGTCGCCTTCGGGCTGCTTTTCGAGCTCCGCCTGCTCGGCCAGGGATTGGCTGGCCATGCTCTCGAAGCGCGCCTGTTCCGGCACCGACAACGGCTCGTTGTGCAGTGTCACGGCATGCTGGCGGCTGTAACGGAGGGCGAAGGCTTCGAAGCTCTCGCCTCGCTCGCGCATTTCCGCCAGGACCTTCGCCGAAGGCGTCAGGTTGGCATCGGCAATCTTGCCGCGCTGCTCCGCCAGGCTGTCGCTGTGCAGGTTGCCACCGTTGGCGCGGTCGAGCAGTTCGATGATCGGCGCGATGGCGTCGAGCAGGGCATTGGCCCAGTCCTTCATTTCGATCTGCTGGCCGCCGCGTTCCAGTTTCAAGCCGGGGCGCCGGCCTTCCTTGACCACCTTGAGGAAGTTGCTGGTGGCCGCGCCGCACTCGCAACCGCCCAGCGGCGGGCTGTCGGAGAGTGCGCAGTAGAGCAGGAAGGCGTCGAGGAAGCGCGCTTCGGTGACGTCGATGCCCAGCGGCAGGAAGGGGTTGATGTCCAGGCAGCGCGCCTCGACGTACTGCACGCCACGGGCCATCAGCGCCTGGATCGGGCGCTCGCCGGTGTAGGTGACGCGTTTCGGGCGGATGCTCGAGTAGTACTCGTTTTCGATTTGCAGGATGTTGGTGTTGAGCTGCACCCACTCGCCATCGACCTTGGTGCCGACCTTTTCGTACGGCGCGTAAGGCGTGCTCACCGCGCGGCGCAGGCTGTCGATGTAGCTGTCCAGGTCGTTGTAGCAGGGCGTCAGGCCGGCCTGGGCATTGTTCTGGTAGCCCAGGTCGCTCATGCGCAGGCTGGTGGCGTAGGGCAGGTAGAGGGTGTGCTCGTCGAAGACTTCCAGGCCGTGGGGGCGGCCGCGCAGGAAGCCGGCGTCCAGGGCGGGCGATGCGCCGAACAGGTACATCAGCAGCCAGCTGTAGCGGCGGAAGTTGCGGATCATCGCGATGTAGCGGTGCGACTGGAAGTCCCGCGCGCTCTTCTCGCTGCCTTCGTCCTGGCGCAACAGTTCCCAGATGCCTTCGGGCAGGGAGAAGTTGTAGTGGATGCCGGCGATGCACTGCATGGTCTTGCCGTAGCGCAGGGCCAGGCCCTTGCGGTAGACGTACTTCAGGCGGCCGATGTGCGAGCTGCCGTAGCGGGCGATCGGGATGGTCTCTTCATCCGGGAGCTCGCAGGGCATGGACGGGCTCCACAGGTATTCGCCGTCCAGCTTGCCGCTGGCGAAGCGGTGGATTTCACCCAGTTCTTCCAGGGTCTTCTCGACGCTGGTCGACGTTGGCGTGATGAACTCCAGCAGCGACTCGGAGTAGTCGGTGGTGATCTGCGGATGGGTCAGCGCCGAGCCCAGGGCGCGCGGATGCGGGGTCAGGGCGAGCTTGCCGCGTTCATCGACGCGCAGGCATTCGCGCTCGATACCGTGCAGGCACTGGGTGAGCAGGGACAGGTTGGCGGCATCGCCCAGCAGGGCCAGGCGGCGGGAAAGTTGGTCGCTCAAGTTGGAAGTCCTTCACACGGCAATCGCCCCACTATGGGGGTGGACTGGGCGGTCTACAAGGGGAGAACACAACCGGCGTGGTCGCCTGGCTTCATCGAGGCGCTGCGCCGGCGCCCGCAAATCCGGGGCTCCGGCGTACAGCATAGGTCAGTTGTCGCGGCGCGAATTACAGCTGGGCGAAGGTGCCTTGTCCCTTGGCGACCAGCTTGTCGCCCTGGTGGATGTCGGCCTCGACCACCAGCGAGCGGCGCCCGGCGTGCAGGACTTTCGCCACACAGCGCACTTCGCCCTCGGCGACCGCGCGGATGTAGTTGATCTTGCATTCCAGGGTGACGCTCTGCCGGTCGAAACCATGGGCGCTGGAGCAGGCCAGGCCCATGGTCATGTCCATCAGCGTGAAGAGCGCGCCGCCGTGCATGACGTTACCGCGGTTGCGCAGGTGCTCGGCCATCGGCAGCAGCACCTCGGCTTCGCCGTCGGCGACCCGGATCGGCTGCACGCCGAGGGTGTCGCTGAAGCGGCTGATCATCAGCTCGCGGGCGGGCATCTCGCTCATGGACCTTCCTTACTTCTTCTTGATTTGCTTGGCGTTGGCGAACAGCGAGGCCATGGCGTTGTTCGCCGGGGCCTTCTCCTGCTGGCGCGGGGCAGTGCTGCGCTCGCCACGCGGCGCGCCGTTGCCGGGGCGGCCGCCGCCGCGCGGGCCGTCGACCTTCTCGCCGGGGGTGTCGCTCATGCGCATGGACAGGCCGACGCGGTTGCGCGGGATGTCCACTTCCATGACCTTGACCTTGACGATGTCACCGGCCTTGACCACTTCGTACGGGTCCTTGACGAACTTCTCCGACAGCGCGGAGATGTGCACCAGGCCGTCCTGGTGGACGCCGATGTCGACGAAGGCGCCGAAGTTGGTGACGTTGGTCACCACGCCTTCGAGCACCATGCCGGGGGTGAGGTCCTTGAGGCTCTCGACGCCTTCCTGGAACTCGGCGGTCTTGAACTCCGGGCGCGGGTCGCGGCCGGGTTTGTCGAGTTCCTTGAGGATGTCGGTGACGGTGGGCAGGCCGAACTGCTCGTCGGTGAACTGCTTCGGGTCCAGGCGCTTGAGGAAGCCCGAGTCGCCCACCAGCGAGCGCACGTCGCGGCCGGTGTCGGCGGCGATGCGCTGCACCAGCGGGTAGGTTTCCGGGTGCACCGCGGAGGCGTCCAGCGGGTTGTCGCCGTTCATCACGCGGAGGAAGCCGGCGGCCTGTTCGAAGGTCTTGTCGCCCAGGCGGCTGACCTTGCGCAGGTCGTCGCGGGTGCGGAACGCGCCGTTGGCGTCACGGTGCGAGACGATGTTCTGTGCCAGGGTGCTGTTGAGGCCGGAGATGCGCGCCAGCAGGGCGGCGGAGGCGGTGTTCACGTCCACGCCCACGGCGTTCACGCAGTCTTCCACCACTGCATCCAGGCTGCGCGCGAGCTGCAGCTGGGACACGTCGTGCTGGTACTGGCCGACGCCAATGGATTTCGGCTCGATCTTCACCAGCTCGGCCAGCGGGTCCTGCAGGCGGCGGGCGATGGACACGGCGCCGCGCAGCGAGACGTCCAGCTCCGGGAATTCCTTCGCAGCCAGCTCCGATGCGGAGTACACCGAGGCGCCGGCCTCGCTGACCATGATCTTGGTGCACTTGAGCGCCGGGTATTTCTTGATCAGCTCGGCGGCCAGCTTGTCGGTCTCGCGGCTGGCGGTGCCGTTGCCGATGGCGATCAGCTCCACCTGGTGCTTGGCGCACAGCGCGGCGAGCACGGCGATGGTCTGGTCCCACTGGTTCTTTGGCACGTGCGGGTAGACGGTGGCGGTATCCAGCAGCTTGCCGGTGGCATCGACCACGGCGACCTTCACGCCGGTGCGCAGGCCCGGGTCGAGACCCAGGGTGGCGCGCGGGCCGGCCGGGGCGGCCAGCAGCAGGTCGTGCAGGTTGCGGGCGAAGACGTTGATCGCTTCGAGGTCGGCGCCGTCGCGCAGCTCGCCCAGCAGGTCGGTTTCCAGGTGGGTGTAGAGCTTGACCTTCCAGGTCCAGCGCACCACCTCGGAGAGCCACTTGTCCGCCGCGCGCCCCTGGCTGGCGATGCCGAAGCGTTCGCCAATCATGATTTCGCAAGGGTGGGAGGTGCCCGGCAGCTCTTCGCCGACCTTCAGGGCAACGCTCAGGATGCCTTCGTTGCGGCCACGGAAGATCGCCAGGGCGCGGTGCGACGGGGCATTCTTCAGCGGCTCGTCGTGCTCGAAGTAGTCGCTGAACTTGGCGCCTTCGGTTTCCTTGCCCGGCACCAGGCGCGCGGTCAGGGTGGCGTTGTCCTTGAGGAAGCTGCGCAGGCGATCGAGCAGCGTGGCGTCCTCGGCGAAACGCTCCATGAGGATGTACTTGGCGCCCTCGAGCACGGCCTTGGTGTCGGCGAAGCCCTTCTCGGCATCGACGAAGCGCGCGGCTTCGCTTTCCGGGGTCAGGCTCGGGTCGGCGAACAGCGCGTCGGCCAGTTCGCCCAGGCCGGCTTCCAGGGCGATCTGGCCCTTGGTGCGGCGCTTCTGCTTATAAGGCAGGTAGAGGTCTTCGAGGCGGGTCTTGGTATCAGCGAGCTTGATCTCGCGGGCCAGTTCCGGGGTCAGCTTGCCCTGTTCCTCGATGCTGGCGAGGATCGCGCCACGGCGGTCTTCCAGCTCGCGCAGGTAGCGCAGGCGCTCTTCGAGCATGCGCAGCTGGGTGTCGTCCAGGCTGCCAGTGACTTCTTTGCGGTAACGGGCGATGAAGGGGACGGTGGAGCCTTCATCGAGCAGGGCGACGGCAGCGGCGACTTGCTGCGGTTGAACGCGGCCGGAGGGCAGTGCGGAAAGCTCTTCGGCGATACGGGTGTTGATGCTGTCCATGAATCCACCTAGTGAAACCAACAAAATACGGGGCTAGGCTGCCGCGCCGTGGCGCTTGGCAGGCGTCTATGACAACGCCCCGCCGCAAAAGCGCCGCATTATACCCACGACAATTTCACCGGGCGCGCGACTGGTCGGGGAAAAATCTGCTAACAATGGACAAGCCGTGATGCGCGGCTGCTGGGCGATAATGCCCGCCGAATCAGATTCTGGGAGTTTCCATGAGCAACGCTGCCACCCTGCCCGAAGGCGAAAAGATCCTCGTGGTCGATGACGACGCGCGCCTGCGCCGTCTGCTGGAACGCTTCCTCGATGAGCAGGGTTACCGTGTCCGCGCCGTCGAAAACACCGAGCAGATGGATCGCCTGCTGGCCCGCGAGCTGTTCCAGCTGGTGGTGCTGGACCTGATGATGCCGGGCGAGGATGGCCTCTCGGCGTGCAAGCGCCTGCGCGAGTCGAACAACCAGATCCCGATCATCATGCTCACCGCCAAGGGCGACGAGACCAGCCGCATCTCGGGCCTGGAGCAGGGCGCCGACGACTACCTGGCCAAGCCGTTCAACCCGCGTGAGCTGCTGGCGCGGATCAAGGCCGTGCTGCGCCGCCAGGCGCCGCTGGTGCCCGGCGCGCCGGCGGGCGAGGACGAGATCGTCACCTTCGGCGACTACGAGCTGCACCTGGCGACCCGCGAGCTGAAGAAGGGCGAGGAAGTGCACATGCTCACCACCGGTGAGTTCGCCGTGCTCAAGGCCCTGGTGCAGCACGCCCGCGAGCCGCTGACCCGCGACAAGCTGATGAACCTGGCCCGCGGCCGCGAGTGGGACGCCCTGGAGCGCTCCATCGACGTGCAGATTTCCCGCCTGCGCCGGCTGATCGAGCCCGATCCGTCGAAGCCGCGCTATATCCAGACCGTCTGGGGCGTGGGCTACGTATTCGTGCCGGACGGCGCCGCGCGCAAGTGATTCAACCTGTAGGAGCGAGCTTGCTCGCGAACAATGCCTCGCGCCGATGCGGCTTCGCGAACAAGCGCGCTCCTACACTTCGTGCTCCCTGGTAGTCCGTTCTTGAAAACACCCCTCTGGTTCCCGCAAAGCTTCTTCGCCCGCACCCTCTGGCTGGTGCTTATCGTCGTGCTGTTCTCCAAGGCGCTGACCCTGGTCTACCTGCTGATGAACGAAGACATGCTGGTCGACCGCCAGTACAGCCATGGCGCCGCGCTGACCGTGCGCGCCTACTGGGCGGCCGACGAGAAATCGCGGGAGGCCATCGCCCAGTCCGCCGGGCTGAAGTGGGCGCCCCACGAGCAGGGGCAGCCGGAGGAAGTGCACTGGCCGTACACGGAAATCTTCCAGCGGCAGATGCGCATGGAGCTGGGCATCGACACCGAGACGCGCCTGCGCATCCACCATCCGTCGATGCTCTGGGTGCGCGCACCGACCCTGGGCGATGGCTGGATCGGCGTACCGCTCTATCCGCACCCGCTGCGTGGCCAGCAGATCTGGAGCGTGCTGGGCTGGTTCCTCGGCATCGGCCTGTTGTCCACCGCGGCGGCGTGGATCTTCGTGCGGCAGCTCAGCCAGCCGCTCAAGCGCCTGGTCTTCGCCTCCCGCGAGTTCGGCAAGGGGCGCAGCGTGCGCCTGCCGCTGGGGCAGGAAACGCCCAGCGAGATGGCCGAGGTGTACCGCGCCTTCAACCAGATGGCCGACGATGTCGAGCAGGCCGGGCGTGAGCGCGAGCTGATGCTGGCCGGCGTCTCCCACGACCTGCGCACGCCCTTGACGCGCCTGCGCCTGTCGCTGGAACTGATGCCCGACAGCGATCGCGAGATGGTCGAAGACATGGTCCGCGACATCGAGGACATGGATGCCATCCTCGACCAGTTCCTCGCCTTTATCCGCGATGGCCGCGACGAGCCGGTGGAAGAGGGTGACCTCGCCGACCTGATCCGCGAAGTGGCCGACGCCTTCAACCAGGCCGGCAACCGTGTGCGCCTGTGCCTGGAGACGCTGCCGCTGTTCCGCTTCCGCCGCGTATCGATCAAGCGCCTGCTCGGCAACCTGATCGAGAACGGCCTCAACCACGGTGGCGGCAAGGTCGAAGTGGCGGCCCACGTCGCCGGTGGCGGCGGCGCGCCCTACGTGGTGCTCAGCGTGCTGGACCGCGGCACGGGCGTCGATCCTCAGGAGCTGGAGAACATCTTCAACCCCTTCTTCCGTGGCGACAAAGCGCGCGGCGGCAAGGGCACCGGCCTCGGGCTGGCCATCGTCAAGCGCATCGCCGAACAGCACGGCGGCAGCATCGAGCTGCGCAACCGCGAGGGCGGTGGCGTGGAAGCGCGCGTCTGCCTCCCGCTGGGCCTGCTGCTGCCGCGCGACGCGCACTAATCCCAGCGCAGGGATTTGCCTTCCAGAACCGCCTGGCGCCCGTAGGGCCAGGCTCTGTTGTGTGCGCCGTGACCGCTGGGCAGCTCGTGGTAGAGCGGTACGCTCAGCTGCGCGGCATATTCGGCGAAGATTTCTTCCAGGCTGTGGGCTACGCCCTTGCGCGGGCAATCGGTGAAGGTGCCGAGGCAGATCGCGCCCAGGCGCGCGCCGTTCAGGCTGTTCAACAACTGCCAGAGGCTGCGTTCGATTCGGTAATAGGGCTCGCCGACGTCCTCGAGGATCAGGATCGCGCCATCCGGCACGTACAGTGCGCCCGCGGTGCCGGCCATGCAGGCCAGCGCGGTGAGGTTGCCGCCGATCAATTGGCCTTCTACGGCGAGTTTCGGCCCGGCGAGGTGCTGAACCGCCAGCTTGCCGGGGCCGCCCGCCAGCACATGGCTGATCGATGCCAGCGATGCCAGGCGTTCGCGCTGTTCATTGGGCGCGCTCAGCGGCTGCAGGCCGAGCCCGGTGGCGACCATGCCGTGGATCGCCGGCAGGCCCTGACGGTGGAAGGCGCTGAGCAGGATGGAAATGTCCGAGAAGCCGATCAGCGGGCGCGGTGAGGCGGCCTTCAGGCGCTGCCAGTCCAGCTGCGGAATAAGTTGCCCACAGCCGTAGCCACCGCGCAGGCACCAGACGGCACTGACATCTTCCAGCTCGAAGGCGGCGTGGAAGTCCTCCAGGCGCTGCTCCGGCGTGCCGGCCAGGTAGCGGTAGCGCGCGTCGGCGTGTTCGCCCAGGTGGTAGTCGATGCCCTGGACTTCCAGCTGGCGCAAGGTGGCTTCCAGCACCTCCTCGGCAATCGCCGAGGCCGGTGCGACCAGCGCGACGCGGCCTTCGATGGGCGACCAGGTGAGTTCGGCGTGGGGGCGGGAAGCGGGCATGTCTGTCATCCGGTTATTGCAGAGGAAACTGTAGGAGCGAGCTTGCTCGCGAAGGGTTCCGCGGGGCAATGAAGCTTGGAGCTGGAGCTGGAGCTGGAGCTGGAGCTGGAGCTGGAGCTTCGGGGGCTCGGTGCTTCATGCTGATCTGGCCGCCATGCAGCCGCTCACCCTCTCCCTGAGGGAGAGGGCTGGGGAGAGGGCAAAGCCCCATGTTGTGCTGAAGAGCGTCCTGACATCCCTGTCGTGACTACGTGCTTCTCTGGGCCCCTGCCAGGCCATCCTTGTCCTGGCGTTCGCCGGCGCAACGTATGCGTCGCGAAAGCCCCGGCTCACCCCTTGCCCTTGGTCCGCGCCAGATGCGGCCCGCCATTCTTCTCCAGGTACTCGATGATCACCCCGGCGATGTCCTTGCCGGTGGTGGTCTCGATGCCTTCCAGGCCCGGCGAGGAATTCACCTCCATGACCAGTGGCCCGTGGTTGGAGCGCAGGATGTCGACGCCGGCGACGTGCAGGCCCATCACCTTGGCGGCGCGGATGGCGGTCATGCGTTCTTCCGGGGTGATCTTGATCAGGCTGGCGCTGCCGCCGCGGTGCAGGTTGGAACGGAACTCGCCGGCCGCGGCCTGGCGCTTCATCGAGGCAATCACCTTGTCGCCGACCACGAAGCAGCGGATGTCGGCGCCGCCGGCTTCCTTGATGTACTCCTGCACCATGATGTTGTGCTTGAGCCCCATGAAGGCCTCCAGCACGGATTCGGCGGCCTTCTCCGTCTCGCAGAGCACCACGCCGATGCCCTGGGTGCCTTCCAGCAGCTTGATCACCAGCGGGGCGCCGCCGACCATCTCGATCAGGTCCGGCACGTCATCGGGGGAATGGGCGAAACCGGTTACCGGCAGGCCGATGCCCTTGCGCGAGAGCAGTTGCAGCGAGCGCAGCTTGTCGCGGGAACGGGCGATGGCCACCGACTCGTTGAGCGGGAAGACGCCCATCATCTCGAACTGGCGCAGCACGGCGCAGCCGTAGAAGGTCACCGAGGCGCCGATGCGCGGGATCACCGCGTCGAAATCTTCCAGCGGCTTGCCGCGATAGTGGATCTGCGGCTTGTGGCTGGCGATGTTCATGTAGGCGCGGAGGGTGTCGATCACCACCATCTCGTGGCCGCGTTGCTGCCCGGCCTCCACCAGCCGACGGGTGGAATACAGGCGCGGATTGCGCGACAGCACAGCAATTTTCATTGATCACCTGGAAGGGTGGCGGGAACCATGATGAGGGGTTTGTCTTGCACGTAGGTGAGGCCGGGGTTGACCACCAGTTGGCCGTGGACCAGGGCCTTGGAGCCTAGCAGCACGCGGTAGCGCATGGTCTTGCGGCAGGCCAGGGTGAATTCCACCGACCAGGCGCGGTCGCCCAGCGCCAGCAGGGTGCGGATCACGTAGCGGGTCTGGGCCTGGCCGTTGGAGCTCTTGATGGTCTTCATCGTCACCACCGGCGCTTCGCAGCGATGACGGCGCTGCACCTGGGTACCCAGGTGGGCGACGAAACGCACCCAGCTCTGCCCGTCGCGCTCGAAGGGCACGATGTCGCTGGCATGCAGGCTGGAGGTGCTGGCGCCGGTGTCGATCTTCGCGCGCAGGCCGACCATGCCCAGTTCGGGCAGGGCGATCCATTCGCGCAGACCAATTACCGACAGCTGGTCGAAAGTCTTCAAGGCTGGTGTCCCCGGCGTTTGCCGGCATTCTAGTCAGGCCGCCTGTGCCCCGCCAGCGGGGCGCGGGTACACTCTCAGACCCGCATGACGAGGTTGTGAAGTGAGCGAAAAAGACGACGACAAGGTCCGCCTGGACAAGTGGCTGTGGGCAGCGCGCTTCTACAAGACCCGCTCCCTGGCCAAGGAAGCCATCGATGGCGGCAAGGTGCATTGCCGTGGCGAGCGCTGCAAGCCGGGCAAGGAGCCGAAGGTCGGCGAGGAGTACGTGATCCGCACCGGCTTCGACGAGCGCACCGTGGTGGTGAAGGCGCTCTCCATGGTGCGCCGTGGCGCGCCCGAGGCGCAGTTGCTCTATGAAGAGACCGCCGACAGCGTGAAGCGCCGCGAGGATGCTTCGGCAATGCGCAAGGCCGGCGCGCTGGGCGTGCAGACCGACGGGCGGCCGACCAAGAAGCAACGCCGCCAGTTGTTCAGCTTCCGCGATCAGGAGTGAGGGGGCAGTTCGATCAGCAGTTTGCCGTTCGCGGCCTTCAGGCTCAGCTGTGACCAGTCCGGCACCACGGCGCGCACGCGTGGATCGAAAGCGCTGCCCGTGCCGATCTGGATTACCTGGCAGCCGGCGTCCAGCGCGCTCCGCACGCCGGCCGGGGCGTCTTCGAAGGCCAGGCAGTCCCGCGCCGCCATGCCCAGGCGCTGGGCGCCGAGCAGGTAGGGTTGCGGGTCCGGCTTGCCGGCGCTGACGTCATCGGAACCGATCAGCACATCCGGTAGCGGCAGGCCGCAGATGGCGAGGCGATCCAGGGCGATCGCGCGGCTGGCGGAGGTGACCACCGCCCAGGGCTGGCCGGTCAGGGCGCCGAGAAAACGGTCGGCGCCGCCGACGATGGACGGTTGCGCCACGTGCTCGAGTTCCAGTTCGTGCAGGAACGCCAGTTCTTCCGCCAGGTCCAGGTGCGGCGCGATGCGGCCGATCACGTCCTGCGAGCGCACGCCGTGGCAGATCGACAGCGCAGCCTCCGGCGGCAGGCCGTGGCGCTGGCACCACAGGCTCCAGATGACTTCCACGGCGGCGGTGGACTGCACCAGGGTGCCGTCCATGTCCAGCAGGATGGCGCGGGTTTCGATCAGCATGGCGGGGCGAACTCCTGGAGGGGCTCCGGTCGGGGGGAGCGATGATGCTCCATTGACCACGACGAAACGCGGAAGATCGCTGTGGGATTTATCCCGATGCTCTCGTCGAGAGCAATGGCCGGCGCGCCGGACGGGCGCCGGCCCGCGGCTCAGGCCGCGATGACGCTCAGGCGGTTGACCAGCGGAATCTTCGCGGCCAGGCGGAACAGTGGGTCGGTCCAGCGCACCAGCGCGGCGCTGCCCTTGGCGGCGAACGGGGTGAAGCAGCTCCAGGCCAGGGCCACCAGCGCCATCTGCACGCCACCGATGTAGTCGTCCTGGCCCCAGTGCGCGCCGGCTACCAGGCGCGGCAGCATGAACAGCAGCGCCAGGCCCCAGATCACCACCCACTGCAGGGCGTTGCGGGCGAACAGGGTGAGGAACAGCGCCCAGATCAACAGCACCGAGGCGTGGTCGCCGGGGAAGCTGCGGGCGGATTCGTCCTTCACTTCGAAGGGCGTGTCTTCCCACTGTGGGAAGAAGTGCTCCAGGCGCACGGCATCCGGCGCGATGCTGGAAATGCTCGCGTGCTGCCAGCCCAGCTTGTGGGCGATCTTGGCGTAGAGGATGCGCACGACCACCAGCACGAAGGCGGCGCACAAGAAGCCGAAGGTCGCCGCGCGGACCTGGGTGGCCTTGAAGATCCAGTCGCCACGGATCATCAGCAGCAGCAGGATCACCCCGACCAGCAGGTCGAACGGCCGGGTGCTGGCCACGGCCCAGGTCAGGCGCCAGGCTTCGTTGCTTGCCAGCGGCTGGTTGAGCAGGCTGAACAGGCTGAAATCGAACAGGTCCATCGCGCTGCGAGTGGGCTCCCAGAGCCACAGCAGGAGCAGGGCGAGGGCCATGAGGTGGCAGGCGATGAAGGGCTTCCAGGACCAGGTGGCTTGGAACGGCGTGGTTTTGTCCATAAAATCGATTCCCCCTTCTGACAACGGTTCCGGGTTGCCGGATACGACAAAGCGCGCTTTATAGGCCTTTGCCATCAACTTGTCATTTATTTGTGCCTATCGCAGCGTTGTGCCCAGCATGTCTCAGATCGATCAAAGTCAGCGTTTCCTGTTCGACAACACCGATGTTCGTGGTGAGCTGGTGGAGCTCGACCGCAGTTATGCCGAAGTGCTGGCCAAGCACCCCTATCCGCAGCCGGTCGCCCAGCTGTTGGGAGAAATGCTAGCCGCGGCCGCGCTACTTTGCGGCACCCTCAAGTTCGACGGCCTGCTGGTGCTGCAGGCGCGCTCCAGCGGCGCCGTGCCGCTGCTGATGGTGGAGTGCTCCAGCAACCGCGAAGTGCGCGGCCTGGCCCGCTACGACGCGGATGCCATCGGCGATACCGCCGGCCTGGCGGAACTGATGCCCCATGGCGTGCTGACGCTCACCGTCGATCCGAAGAACGGCAAGCGCTACCAGGGCATCGTGCCGCTGGAGGGCGCCACCCTGGCCGAGTGCCTCTCTACCTACTTCGCCACCTCCGAGCAGTTGCCGACCCGCTTCTGGCTCAACGCCGACAGCCGCCGCGCCCGCGGCCTGCTGCTGCAGCAACTGCCGGCCGACCGTCAGCGCGACGCCGAGTCGCGGGAAGCCAGCTGGCAGCACGTCAGCACCCTGGCCGACACCCTCACTGCCGAGGAACTGCTGGGCCTGGACAACGCTACCGTGCTGCACCGCCTGTACCATGAGGACGACGTGCGCCTGTTCGAGCCGCAGCCGCTGGTGTTCCGCTGCAGCTGCTCGCGGGAACGCTCGGCCAATGCGCTGGTCAGTCTTGGGCAGGAAGACGCCGAGCGTCTGCTGGCCGAAGAGGATGGCGAGATCGTCATCGACTGCCAGTTCTGCAACCAGCGCTACCAGTTCGACGGTTCGGACGTTGCCCAGCTGTTCTCGGGCGGCGGTAGCCAGACGCCGTCAGAAACCCGCCATTGACCGCTTCTATCTGTCCGATAGCCGAACCAATGGCGCTCTCGCCAGATCAGAGGCTGCACTTGGCCATTTCTTTTCTGGCATAATCCCGCGACTTTTTTCCGCGGTAGTGGGAATCAGAAGTCACTACGCAATGTTTGGAGGACTCGGCTTCGGCCGACGGGGACCCACATGACGCAAGCCAACAAAGCCGTTTACACCGATATCAGCGTTGCCCAACTGGTTGAAGAAGCCATTCGCCGCGGCGAAGGCGAACTCGCCGACAACGGCTCGCTCGTGGTGAAAACCGGCCACCGCACCGGCCGCTCGCCTGCCGACCGTTTCATCGTCGAAGAGCCGGGCAGCAAGGATTCCATCGCATGGGGCGCCATCAACCGTCCGTTCCCGGCCGACAAGTTCGATGCCCTGTGGGACCGTGTCCAGGCCTTCAATAACGCCCAGGACCATTTCGTTTCCCACGTCCATGTAGGTTCGGCCCACGACCACTACCTGGCCGTGAAGATGACCACTGCCACCGCCTGGCAGAACCTGTTCGGCCGCGCGCTGTTCATCGAGCCCGAGCAGTACAACCCGGCCGGCCGCGAAGAGTGGCAGGTGCTCAACGTCGCCAACTTCGAGTGCGTGCCCGAGCGTGACGGCACCAACTCCGACGGCTGCGTGATCCTCAACTTCGCCCAGAAGAAGGTGCTGATCGCCGGCATGCGCTACGCCGGTGAAATGAAGAAGGCCATGTTCGGCGTGCAGAACTACCTGCTGCCGGAAAAAGACGTGCTGCCGATGCACTGCGCCGCCAACATCGGCGAAGCCGGCGACGTGACCCTGTTCTTCGGTCTGTCCGGCACCGGCAAGACCACCCTGTCCGCCGACGAAAGCCGCTACCTGATCGGCGATGACGAGCACGGCTGGGGCGAAGGCGTTGTCTTCAACATCGAAGGCGGTTGCTATGCCAAGTGCATCGACCTGTCCGAGAAGAACGAGCCGGTCATCTGGAAGGCCATCAAGTTCGGCGCCGTGCTGGAAAACGTCGTCCTCGACGACAACCGCACTCCGGACTACGCCGATGACAGCCTGACCCAGAACTCCCGCGCGGCCTACCCGCTGGAGAACGTCGAGAAGCGTTCCGAGCAGAACCTCGGCGGCGAGCCCAACGCCGTGATCTTCCTGACCTGCGACCTGACTGGCGTTCTGCCGCCGGTGTCGATCCTGAACAACGAGCAGGCGGCCTACCACTTCCTGTCCGGCTACACCGCACTGGTCGGTTCCACCGAAATGGGTTCGGGCGGCGGCATCAAGTCGACCTTCTCCACCTGCTTCGGCGCACCGTTCTTCCCGCGTCCGGCCGGCGTCTACGCCGAACTGCTGATCAAGCGCATCAAGGCCTTCGGTTCCAAGGTCTACCTGGTCAACACCGGCTGGACCGGTGGTGGCTACGGCGTCGGCAAGCGCTTCAACATCCCGACCACCCGTGGCGTGATCGCCGCCATCCAGAGCGGTGCTCTGATCGGCGCCGAGACCGAGCACCTGGACATCATCAACCTGGACGTGCCCAAGGCCGTTCCGGGCGTCGAGACCGTCCTGCTCAACCCGCGCAACACCTGGGAAGACAAGGCTGCCTACGACGAAGCTGCCAAGGGCCTGGCCACCAAGTTCATCGACAACTTCCAGAAGTTCGACGTGAGCGACGCCATCAAGAACGCCGGCCCGCAGCTGTAAGCGAGCCTGTTCTGGAAAGAGCCGCCTTCGGGCGGCTTTTTCATTGGCGCCTGGGAGCGGTCCTGCTCCGAGGAGCTCTTCGTAGGAGCGAGCTTGCTCGCGAACAGCCCAACTCCGGTTCGCGAGCAAGCTCGCTCCTACAAAAACGGTTTCTAGGCTGGGTGGACGCCCATGAAAGGAGTTATCCGCATGCACGACACCCTCGAACGCGTCTTCGGCTTTCGCCAGTTCCGCCCTGGTCAGCAGGCGGCGGTGAGCGCGGTGCTGGCCGGGCGCTCGGCGGCGGCGATCTTCCCCACCGGCTCGGGCAAGTCGCTGTGCTACCAGTTGCCGGCACTGCTGCTGCCACACCTGACCCTGGTGGTCTCGCCGTTGCTGGCGCTGATGCAGGACCAGCTCGCCTTCCTCGCCCGCCACGGCATCGCCGCCGCCAGCGTCGATTCGGCGCAGAGCCGCGAACAGACTGCGCAGACCATGGCCCGCGCGCGTAGCGGCGAGCTGAAGGTGCTGATGATCTCGGTGGAGCGCCTGAAGAACGAGCGCTTCCGCCACTTCATCAGCGAGGTGCCGATTTCCCTGCTGGTGGTGGACGAGGCGCACTGCATTTCCGAATGGGGCCACAACTTCCGCCCCGACTACCTGAAGTTGCCGGACTACCAGAAGCAGTTCCGCATCCCCCAGGTGCTGTTGCTCACGGCCACCGCGACGCCGACGGTGATCGCGGACATGCGCAGCAAGTTCGCCATCGCCGAGGCCGACGTGGTCACCACTGGCTTCTACCGCGCCAACCTCGATCTGCAGGTGGAGCCGGTGGCCAGCGCTGCCCGCCGCGCGCGGTTGGTCCAGTGGCTGGGCGAGCGTGCCGGGCAGCCGGCCATCGTCTACGTCACCCAGCAGAAGACCGCCGAGGAAGTCGCTGCGCACCTGGCCGAACGCGGCATTCCCGCCTGCGCCTACCACGCCGGGATGGAACACCCGGAGCGCGAGGGCATCCAGCGCCGCTTCATGGAGGGCCGGCTGAACTGCATCGTCGCCACCATCGCCTTCGGCATGGGCATCGACAAGAGCGACATCCGCCAGGTGGTGCACTACGACCTGCCCAAGTCGCTGGAGAACTACAGCCAGGAGATCGGCCGCGCCGGGCGTGACGGCCAGCGCTCGGAGTGCCTGGTGCTGGCCAACCGGGACAGCCTCAACGTGCTGGAGAACTTCGTCTACGGTGACACGCCCGAGCGCGAGGGCATTCGCTTCGTGCTGGAGGAGATTCGCCAGGCGGCTGGAGATCAGGGGGGGGGCCAGTGGGAAACCATGCTGCTGCCGCTGTCGGACCAGTCGAACATCCGCCAGCTGCCGCTGAAGACGCTTTTGGTGCAGTTGGAGCTTCGCGGCATCATCGCTCCGCGTTTCTCTTATTTCGCCGAATATCGCTACAAGCTGAATATGGATCCCACCGAGCTGCTCAATCATTTCGAAGGTGAGCGTCGCCAGTTCGTCGACGCCATCCTCACCACCTCGGCGCGGGCCAGGACCTGGGCGACCCTGGATTTCGACACCCTCTACAGTCGCCATGGCGCCGAGCGCGCGCGAGTGGTGAAGGCGCTGGACTACTTCCAGGAGCGTGGCTGGGTGGAACTGGAGAGCAAGCAGATGACCGAGGTCTACTCGGTGCGCGACGCGTCCTTCACTGTGGATAAGTTGAGCGAGGAGCTGCACAGCTACTTCAAGCGCCATGAGGAAAGCGAGATCGCCCGCATCGGCGCCATGCTCGATCTGCTGGGCAGCTCGGACTGCCTGAGCTGGCGTCTCGCCCAGTACTTCGGCGACCAGCAGGCACCGAGCCGCTGCGGGCACTGCTCGGTCTGCGCCGGCCGCGTCGCCCGGCTGCCGGAACCAGCCGCGCTGCCGCCGCTGGACGGCCAGTCGCTGCACAATCGCTGCGCCGCTTTCCTGGAGAAGTACCGCAGCGCCCGAGGTCTTGCCCCCAGCGCCGACTGCGTGACGCGCTTCCTCTGCGGCATCAGCGTGCCGGCCTTTACTCGCCTGCGCGCGCGCACACTGCCGGGGTACGCGACGCTGGAGGACTATCGCTACGGGGAGGTGAAGGCCTGGGTGGCGGGCAGCCTGAACGTGGATTGAAGCGTGCGAGCGGTCGCGGCCCCCTGGCTGGACGCCGCAGCTACTTCATGACCTCTTCGGTTTCGATCTCGCTGAACCGGTTGCTGCGCAGCGTTTCCAGGATCGCGGCGATCACTCGCTCGTCCTGGACGATCCTGTCCCGCCCGAGCAGCTTGCTCAACAGGCCCCGCTTGCGCTCGACGATGATCTGCCAGGCGCCATAGTTGGGGTTATCCGGCAGCTCGTCGGAGTTTCCGCCGATGAACACATCATAGTTTCGCACGTCGTCGGACAGGTCGTGGTACCAGCCGAAATCCTCCATGCAGTGGGTGCTGCTCGTGAAGTTCTTCGCCCGGAGTTCGGCGATCAGCCAGGTGGCGATGTCCTCGCCAAAACAGCAATCGTTGATGAAGTCGGCGCCGACCACGGAGAGGTTGAATCGATCGGTTTTTGCGGTAATTGCGATTGCCATGGCAGGAGTCCTTGCAGGTGGCATGCCCCGGCAGTCTGTCCGGGGAGCGGCGTTCTGGTAACGCTGGCGGATCTAAAGTTAGCTGTTGCGTCGCGGGTTGCTAGATTTGTGGTCTATCCACGGTGGATGTGCAGTGCGAAAACCGCTGGATACCCATCCATTGGCCGGGCATGGCGCGCGGGGGCGGGGTTTAGGATGGGGCATTGATACCCGCTTGTTGGTCGAAGGTTGCCAAGGAGGTACTGCATGTCCGTCGAGCATCTGGATGTACTGATCATCGGCGCCGGCCTGTCCGGCATCGGCGCCGCCTGTCACCTGCAGAAGCAGTGTCCCGGCAAGTCCTACGCCATCCTCGAGGGCCGAGAGGCCATGGGCGGCACCTGGGACCTGTTCCGCTACCCGGGCATCCGCTCTGACTCGGACATGTACACCCTGGGCTACAACTTCAAGCCCTGGACCGACCCCAAGGCCATCGCCGACGGCCCGTCGATCCTCAACTACATCCGCGAGACCGCCCGCGAGTACCGCGTCGAGGACAAGGTGCGCTACCGCCACCGCGTGCTCAAGGCCGACTGGGACAGCGCCAGCGCGCGCTGGAACCTCGTCGTGCAGCGCGGTGACGAGGAGGAGCCCGTGCGCATGAGTGCGCAGTTCCTCTTCATGTGCACCGGCTACTACCGCTACGACGCCGGCTACACCCCGGACTTCGCCGGTCGCGAAAGCTTCGCCGGGCAGGTCATCCACCCGCAGCTGTGGCCGGAGAACTTCGACTACAGCGGCAAGCGCATCGTGGTGATCGGCAGCGGCGCCACCGCCGTCACGCTGATCCCCTCGCTGACCGACAAGGCCGCCCATGTCACGATGCTGCAGCGCTCGCCGTCCTACGTGATCACCCTGCCGGCGAAGGACCCGATCTCCAACTTCCTGCGCAACTTCCTGCCGGAGAAGTGGGTGTACCGCCAGGCGCGGGCGCGCAACGTGACCATGCAGATGATCTTCTTCATGGCTTCCAAGGCGTTCCCCGGCGCGGTGCGCAAACTCATGCTCAAGCTGGCCAACCTGCAGTTGGGCAAGGATTTCGACATGCGCCACTTCAGCCCGCGCTACAAGCCGTGGGACGAGCGCGTGTGCTGCGTACCCGATGGCGACCTGTTCAAGGCGCTGCGCCAGGGCCGCGCCTCGGTGGTCACCGACCACATCGAGCGCTTCACCGAGAAAGGCATCCTGCTCAAGTCCGGGCAGTTGCTCGAAGCGGACGTGATCGTCACCGCCACCGGGCTGGACCTGGTGATGTTCGGCGGTGCGGAACTGGCCATCGACGGCAAGCCTTTCGAGGTCACCCAGAGCATGGGCTATCGCGGCATCATGCTGCGCGACCTGCCCAACCTCGCCGCCATCGTCGGCTACACCAACGCCAGCTGGACGCTCAAGGCGGACCTGTCCAGCGAGTACTTCTGTCGCCTGATCAACCACCTGGACGCCATCGGCATGCGCCAGTGCACGCCGCGCCAGACCGACGGGTCGGTGAAGGAAGAGCCCTTCCTCAACCTCAACTCCGGCTACATCCAGCGCGCCGCCGACCGCATGCCCAAGCAGGGCGACCGCACGCCGTGGAAGCTCTACCAGAACTACGCGCTGGACCTGGCCCTGCTGCGCTTCGGCAAGGTCGAGGATGGCTACCTGAGCTTCACCTCGCCCAAGCAGCGCCAGGCCAGCGCGGTGCCGGTGGAAGCGCTGGAGAGCTGACTTCCGCGTCGGAGCCCGCCGGTCCGGGCGGGCTTCGTTCTATCGAGGCATCGGATAGACATTATCGATACGCCGCTCTGCAACGGGGCCGCCTCTCGGCTTACCATGCGCGCCATTCCCGCCCATGCCAGCCAGAGGATTTTCCATGCTGATCGAAGACGCCATCCGCAGCCGCCGTTCCATCCGCGGTTTCGACACTTCCTACGTGATGAGCCGCGAGGAGAAGGACGACCTGCTGCAACAGGCGCTGCTCGCGCCCACCTCCTTCAACCTGCAGCACGTGCGCCTGGTGGAAGTCAGCGACCCGCAGCTGCGCGCGCAGATTCGCGAAGCCGGTTGGGACCAGGTACAGATGACCGAGGCTTCGATGCTGGTGATCGTCTGCGCGCAGGTCGATAGCTGGGAGAAGAATGCCGAACGCGTGTGGGACGGCGCCCCGGTCGAGGTGAAGAACTATATGGTCGGCGCCATCGACGGCTACTACCGCGACAAGCCGCAGACCCAGCGCGACGAAGCCATGCGCAGCAGCGGCCTGGTGGCCCAGACCCTGATGCTCGCGGCCCGTGGCCGTGGCCTGGACAGCGTGCCGATGGTCGGTTTCGACTTCGATGCCGTGGGCAAGCTGATCAACCTGCCGGCCAACCACGCCATCGGCCTGATGATCGCCGTCGGTAAACAGGCGGTGGACGCCAAGCCGCGCATCGGCCGGCTGCCGCTGGAAGAAACGATCGTTCGCGATCGCTTCTGATCCCCACGAAACGCGCCTCCGGGCGCGTTTTTCGTAGCATTGGCAAACGACGACATTCCCCTGTAGGAGCGGGCCAT
>NZ_JYOA01000010.1:149166-158988 GCF_000955805.1 Pseudomonas sp. 21
CGCATGGCGCGCTCCTACACGGTCACTCCGGTGCTGCCTCGACGATCCGCTCGACCAGCCACTGCAACGCCGTATCCCGCTCGCGCTGGGCGAGGTACACCAGCTCCAGGTGGAACTGCCCCACGTCGAACGGCAGCTCCAGCACCTGCAACGGCAGCAACTGGGCGAAATGCGCCGCCAGCCTCGTCGGCAGCACCGTGAGCAAATCCGTGGTCGCCACCAGGTGCGCCGCCTGCAGGTAGTTGGGCGTGGTGTAGGCGATCTCCCGCTTGAGCCCCTGGCTGGCCAGCCACTGGTCGACCATGCCCTTGGTCTGTCCGCCGGAAACCCACAGGTGCCGCTGACCGAGGAAGGTCTGCAGATCAATCCCGCCGTCCACCTGCGGATGCCCGCGCCGGGCCAGCAGGCGCAGTGTTTCGCTCGCCCACGGCCGACGCTGGAAGCGTACCGGCAGTTCCTCGAAACGCCCCAGCACCAGGTCCAGGTTGCCCTTGTCCAGCGCCTCCGCCGGTAGCGTCGGTGTCAGGTGCTGGATGCTCAGGCCCATGCCCGGCGCAGCGCTACCCAGACTTTCGAGCAGGTGCGGCATGCACAGCGCTTCCACATAGTCGGTCAGCGCCATCGTGAAGCGCTGGCGGCTGCGCGCGGGGTCGAAGGTGTCGCCGCCGGCCAGGCTCTGGCCGATGCGTTGCAGCGCATCGCGGATCGGCGCTTCCAGCTCCAGCGCCCGGGGCGTCGGCTGCATCGACCGGCCCACGCGCACCAGCAGCGGATCATCGAGCAGCTCGCGCAGGCGGTTCAGCGCGTTGCTCACCGCCGGCTGGCTCAGCGACAGGCGTTCCGCCGCACGGGAAACGTTGCGCTCGCGCAGCAGCGCGTCCAGCACCCGTAGCAGGTTGAGGTCGAACGTATTCATATTCATCGGCTGAATGCCACTTATCACAACTCAAAATTTCAAAAATAGTACCGCCTTCCCTAAGGTGAGTGGTCTTCAAACGAGCGTTTCAGGCTGACAAGAGGAACAACATGAGCCAGAACATCCGCATCGCCAGCGCCGCCGTCATCGGCGCCGGCACCATGGGCCGGGGCATTGCCATGTGCCTGGCGAACGCCGGCGTGCAGGTCCTGTGGCTGGACAACAACCCGCAGATGCTGGCCCAGGCCCTCGGCGCCGTGGCCGACACCTACGCCCATAATGTGCGCCAGGGCCGCATCGACGAGGCCGAAGCCGCCCGTCGCCGCGCGCGCATCTCCCAGGTGGCGAACTACGCGGCGATCCGCGAGGTGGACCTGGTGATCGAGGCGGTGTACGAGAACCTGGAGCTCAAACAGTCGATCTTCCGCGAGCTGGATGCGGCGCTGAAACCCTCGGCGATCCTGGCTTCCAACACCTCCTACCTGGATGTCGACGCGATTGCCGCGGTGACCTCGCGGCCGTCCCAGGTGCTCGGCCTGCACTTCTTCAGCCCGGCGCACATCATGAAGCTGCTGGAGATCGTGCGTGGCGCCAGGACTGCACCCGCGGTGCTCGAAGCCGCGCTGGAGCTGGGCGAGCGCATGGGCAAGGTCAGCGTGGTGGCCGGCAACTGTCACGGATTCATCGGCAACCGCATGCTGGAGAAGTATGTCCAGGAGTCGCGCCGATTGATCCTTGAAGGCTCGCTGCCGCACCAGGTGGACGCGGCGATCCAGGGCTTCGGTTTCGCCATGGGGCCGTTCCGCATGTTCGACGTGGTCGGCATCGACCTCGAATGGCGTGCTCGCGAGCTGGCCGGCAAGGGCCAGGATGCGCCGACCGTGCAGGTGGATAACCGTCTGTGCGAGATGGGCCGCTTCGGCCAGAAGAGCGGCAACGGCTTCTACCACTACGAGCCGGGCAGCCGCCAGGCCGAGCACGACCCGGAAGTGGACGCCCTGGTGGTGCGCGAATCCGAGCGCTTGGGCTACGCCCGCCGCGACATCGGCGCCGAGGAAATCCTCGAGCGCTGCTTGCTGGCGCTGGTCAACGAGGGCGCGAAGATCCTCGACGAAGGCGTCGCCTCCACCAGCGCCGACATCGACACCGTTTACCTCAATGGTTATGGCTTCCCGAAAGACAAGTCCGGCCCTATGGCCTGGGCCGATGCCCAGGGCCTGCAGAGCGTGCTGGCGCGCCTGCGTGACCTGGCCGGCGAGCACGGCGCGCACTGGCAGCCAGCCGCGCTGATCGAGCGCCTGGCCGCCGCCAATGGCCGCTTCGCCGACGTGAAACAGGAGCATTGAACATGAGTTACCAGGCACCCCTGCGCGACATGCGCTTCGTCCTCCACGAGCTGTTCGACGTCAGCGCCCATTGCGAGCTGCTGGGCAACGGCCTCGACCGCGAGCTGATCGACGGCGTACTCGAAGAGGGCGCGCGCTACACCGGCGAAGTAGTCGCGCCGCTGAACCGCAACAGCGACGAGCAGGGCGCGACCTTGCTCAATGGCGAAGTCACCACGCCGGACGGCTTCCGCGACGCGTACAAGCAGTACTGCGACAACGGCTGGGCGAGCATGACCGGGCCGACCGAGTTCGGTGGCCAGGGTATCCCGCAGATGGTCTCCGCCAGCTTCCACGAAATGCTGATGGCCGCCTCGCTGTCCTTCCGCGTCTATTCCGGCCTCACCGAGGGCGCGGTGCTGGCGCTGTACAAGCACGGCACGCCGGAGCTGCAGCGCGACTACCTGGCCAAGATGGTCAGTGGCGTGTGGACCGGCACCATGTGCCTCACCGAACCGCAGGCCGGCACCGACCTCGCGCTGTTGCGTACCCGTGCCGAGCCGCAGGCTGACGGCTCCTACAAGGTCAGCGGCAGCAAGATCTTCATCAGCGGCGGCGAGCAGGACCTGTCGGAGAACATCGTCCACCTGGTGCTGGCGCGCCTGCCGGATGCGCCGGCCGGGGTGAAGGGCATCAGCCTGTTCCTCGTGCCCAAGCTCATTGCCAACGCCGACGGCACGCCGGGTGCGCGCAACTCCCTGAGCTGCGGCGCCATCGAGCACAAGATGGGCATCAAGGGCGCATCCACCTGCGTGATGAACTTCGACGGCGCCACCGGCTGGCTGATCGGCCAGGCCAACCAGGGCCTGGCGTGCATGTTCACCATGATGAACGACGCGCGCTTCCAGGTCGGCCTGCAGGGGCTGGGCATCGCCGAGCGCTCCTGCCAGGGCGCGCTGGCCTATGCCCGCGAACGCCTGCAATCGCGCGCGCTGACCGGCGCCGCGGAGCCATCCAAGGCCGCCGACCCGATCATCGTCCACCCGGACGTTCGGCGCATGCTGCTGACCCAGAAGACCCTGACCGAGGGTTGTCGGATGGTGTCGGCGCTCTGCGCCCGGGAGCTGGACCTGGAGCACGGCCATCCCGAGGCCGACGCTCGCAAGGCGGCGAGCAAGCGCGCGGCGCTGCTGATCCCTATCGTGAAATCGTTCTTCACCGACGTTGGCCAGGAGGTGTCCAGCCTCGGCGTGCAGGTCTACGGCGGCCACGGTTACATCCGCGAGTGGGGCATGGAGCAGCTGATGCGCGACAGCCGCATCACCCAGATCTACGAAGGCACCAACGGCATCCAGGCGCTCGACCTGATCCGTCGCAAGCTGCTGGGCGATGGCGGTACGGAGTTGAATGCGCTGATCGGCGAGCTGGCGGCTGCCTGCGAGGCCGCCGGTGCCCGCACCGAACTGGCCGGCCTGGCAGAAACCGTGCGCCAACGCCTGCTGGAGTGGCGCAGCCTGACCAGCGAAGTCATCGCCGCCTGCCAGCGCGACCCGCAGGAAATCGGCGCCACTTCGGTGGACTTCCTGCAGTACTGCTCCTACGTGCTACTGGCGGGCCTTTGGGTGCAGGCCGCCGGCGTGGCCCAGGCGAAGCTGGCGGCCGGCGAGGGCGACGCGGACTTCTACCGCGCCAAGCTCGCCAGCGCGGAGTTCTACATCAAGCGCATCCTGCCGCGTGCCAGCATGCACCGTGAGGCGCTGCTGGGTGGGGCGGACTGCCTGATGGGGCTGGACGCGGAGCATTTTGCGTTCTGATGCGCCGGTAATGAAAAACGCCGCGCCGGGAACCGGGGCGGCGTTTTTTATTGTGGGTTCCGAGTTGGGCGTTCCCTCTCCCTGAAGGGAGAGAGGATATCCGAGTGAGGCGCACTGGCTTACGTCTCCGGCGAGCACAGTGTGTTCATTTCGCTCCGAACCGCTCCCTCTCCCTTCAGGGAGAGGGCACTTGCGCTGAAAATCTCAGGCCCGCTCCCAAACCTCGAACGCATAAGCCGGCGTCTCGCCCTCGGCGTCATGCTCGATGCTCGAAGCCAGGTGCCAGTGTGCTTCATCCACTTCGGGGAAATGCGCATCCCCCGCCGGGCTCAACCCCACGCGGGTCAGGTACAGCCGCTCGGCACGTTCCAGCGCCTCGCCATACAGCTGCGCCCCGCCGATCAGCATCAGCTCCTCGGCTTCTTCCTGCTTCGCCCATTCGGCGGCGCGCTCCAGGGCAGCGTCGAGGCTGGTGAAGACTTCCGCGCCTTCCAGCTGCAGCCCGGCCTGGCGGGTGACGACGATGTTCAGCCGGCCCGGCAGCGGGCGGCCCAGCGAATCCCAGGTCTTGCGGCCCATGATCACCGGCTTGCCCAGGGTCATCGCCTTGAAGTGCTTGAGGTCCTGCGGCAGGTGCCAGGGCAGGCGGTTGTCGACGCCGATCACGCGGTTGTCGGCAAGGGCGGCGATCATCGCCAGGGGCAGGGCTTCGGACATCGTGACTCCAGTGCTGAACATCAGTGGGAACTCCCAGTGCCAGAGGATACCAGCCGCTCACCCTCGGCGGGGCCGGCGGGTGGCGGAACGCGCATGAAGAAGGTGCCGTCCTCGTTGACCTGGGTGATGCCGGTGGAGAGCACCTTGCGGTAGTCCTTGAGGTTGAACGACAGCGTCTGCTCGGGCCGCTCGGCCTTGAGCAGCACCTGCGAGTAGGTGATGAGGATCTCGAAGATCTTCAGGTCCCCCGATTGCAGCCAGATATAGGACGGCCCTGCCTGGCGCGGCGGCTCGAAGGCCAGCGAAGCGGCGCCGGGCTTGGGCGCGAACTTCAGGTGCAGCCCCTTGGCATCCAGCCAGCTGGATTCGACCCGGCCGTCGATGCCCACCAGCGGGAAGACCTGGTGGTAGTTCAGGTGCATCACGTTGTCCTGCAGCACCGCGCCGGGTCGCTCCAGGGTCACCAGCGAATCCAGGCGCAGGCCCACCAGGCTCATGGCGCCGTAGCTGGGCACGCCGAGTACCTTCACGCTGTCGGGCTGGTAGTCGAGGTTGTCGCCGTCGAGCTTCACCGTGCCGGAGAGCCGCAGCGGCAGCCACGGCCCGACGCCCAGCGGCTGGACCTCGCCGGCCACCAGCAGGCGGTCGCCTTCGACGCTCAGCCGGAAGCCGCGCAGCATGGTCTGCGGGTAATCGAGGATGTGCTGGTTGAACAGGTTGGCGAGCTGCTCGGGGCTTAGGATCACCTCACCTTCGGAGACGTTGATGCGCATGTCCTGCGGGCGGTCGAAGTCGATGGGCTCGCCGGCCTTGAGTGGCACCAGCCAGCCCTTGAGCTGCGGGCTGTGGAAGCCGATGCCGCCCTGGAAGTAGAGATCCACGTTGTTCAGCAGGATGCCCACGCCGTCCTGGCCGGAATCGCGCAGGCCGCCCGGCCGGCTGGCCTTGAACTCCGCTGCCGGCGGCGTCTGCTGGAACCAGCCCTGGCGCAGCACACCCAGTTCGCGCTGCTGCTGGTCGATGGCGCTCTCGGCGGCGGCGTTGCCGGCCAACGCCAGCAGGAGCAGGGAAGCGAGGAGGGTTCTCATAGGGCTTTCTCCTCCGGGGCGGGTGCCTTCACTGGCGAGACGGCGATGTGCACCATGCCGTCCTCGCGCAGGCGGATTTCGCCGTACTGCAGCTGGCGGCGGTAGTCGTAGAGGTTGAACAACAGCGGCGCGTCGGGGCTCAGGCTGGTGAACAGCGCGTAGGCCTTCACCAGGATGGTCCGCGCCATCTTGATGTCGCCGCCCTCGATGAACATGTAGCTTTTCGGCGCCTTGAGCTGCGGCCATTTCAGCTCGGCCAGCTCGCTGCCCAGCAGCAGGTCCATGCCGCCGTCGGCGAGTTTCAGGCTGCGCACGGTGAAGTCCAGGCGCGGCGGTGGGAACAGGCCGTCGAGGTCGACCAGGATGCGGTTGCCGATCAGCTGCATGTGCGCCGTATGCAGTTGCAGCACCTCGGACATCTCGATGGACGCGGCGCTCAGCGACGGCGTGACGTCCACGTTGTCGACGAAGATCCGCTGCGGCACCAGCGCCACCTTCAGCGGCCCGGCCTGCTCGATCCCGGTGACCATCCGCAGCGGCCGCCAGCGCCCCTTGCGCAGCAGTTCGCCGTGGACTTCCTGGCCATCGGCGCGGGTGCTGAGCTTCAGGTTGCGCACCGGCGCGTTGGCGTTGCGCAGCTCCTCGTTGAGCAGGCTGGCGAGGGTGGCGTCGGCGACGAAGATGTCCCCGGCCTGGATGCGCGCAACCATGGACTTCGGGTCGTCGAGCATCAGCGGCGTGCTGCTGCCTGCCACCGGGCTCATCTGGATCAGCATCTTGCGGATGAAGAAGCCGATGTCGTCGTGCAGGCGGAAATCGGTCTGGCTGATCCACAGTTGCGAGGTGTTGCTGGCGGATTGCCGGGCGCTGACGCTGGCATCCAGTACGCGCGGTGGCACGGCCTGCATCAGCGGGGTATCCGGGCCCCAGTCGGAGGGGCGCACCGGCGGTGTTTCCACGGCCGCCGCGGTGGTGGCGGCGAGCAGCAGGGGCAAGGCACTGAGCAGCGAGCGCAGCATGGCGAGGCCTCATTGTTGTTTTTATTGGGGCAGTGCTATTCGCTGAGTCTGAGCCCGCCCGCGCCCGGCGAGAGCCCCTCCTTGGTTTGGTTGACGATACCGGGTGTTACCGGCAGCGCCGGGACGCCACGGCGAGCAGCGGTTATCCTTGCTGGCGAATGCCGATTGTCGGAGAACCCGTGAGCGAGTCCGCCCTCCAATCCCTGTGGCTGTGCGAGGCCGTGCGCCTGCGCGAGGAACAGGTCGGTCCCCTGGAAGACAGCGAGGCCAATCGCCGCGCCATCGTCGGCGGTGGCGACCTCGCGCAGCGCCTGCAAAGCCGCGCGCTGCTGCTCGCCGAACGCGATGGCCAGCGCGCCGCCTTGCGCACCTGGAGCCAGGGAGCGCGCCTGTCGATCTACCTGCTGCTGGCCCTGGCGCTGTTCACCGGCGGCGGCCTGGCCTTCGCCGCGCTGGGCGACGGACAGCGCCCGGTCAATGTGTTCTGGGCCCTGGCCAGCCTGCTCGGCCTGCACCTCATTACCCTCATTGGCTGGACGCTGGCCTTCTTCGCCGGCGGTGAGGCGGCCGGCGCGCTTGGGCGCCTGTGGCTGTGGCTGAGCGGCAAGCTCGCCCGCGATGCCCATGCGGCGCAGCTGGCGCCCGCGCTGCTGGTGCTGCTGGACCGGCAGAAGCTGACCCGCTGGGCGCTCGGCCTGCTGGTCCACGGCCTGTGGTTCGTCGCGCTGAGCAGCGCGCTGGGCGTGCTGCTGGCGCTGCTGGCGACGCGGCGCTACGGCTTCGTCTGGGAGACCACCATCCTCGGTGGCGATACCTTCATCGCGCTGACCCACAGCCTCGGCGCGCTGCCGTCCCTGCTCGGCTTCCCCCAGCCGGATTCCGACCTGGTGCGCGCCAGCGGCGATGCCCTGGTGGCCAGCGAAAACGCGCGCCACGCCTGGGCCGGTTGGCTGGTGGGCATCCTGCTCGTCTACGGCGTGCTGCTGCGCGGCGCGCTCTGGCTGCTCTGCCTGTGGCGCTGGAAGCGCGGGCGCGCACAGCTGGCGCTGGATGTCTCGCTGCCCGGCTACGCCCTGCTGCGCGAACGCCTGATGCCAGCCAGCGAACGCCTGGGCGTCAGCGATGCCGCGCCGGATGAGCTGGTCGAACCGCAGGCGCAACTGCCTGCCGCCACCGCCGATGGCGCGCTGCTGGTCTCCATCGAGTTGCTGGATAGGCCGAACTGGCCGCCAAAGCTGCCAGAGAGCGTTGCCAACGCCGGCGACCTCGATGACGGCGCCCAGCGTCGCCGCCTGCTGGAGCAACTCACCCGCTACCCGCCAGCGCGCCTGGTGATCGCCTGCGACCCGCGCCGCTCGCCGGATCGCGGCACCCTGGCGTTGATCGCCGAACTGTCGCGCTGCGCCGCCGCCACCCGCGTCTGGCTGCTGCAAGCGCCGCCGGGCGAAGCGCTGGACGCCGAGCGCCTGGGCGATTGGCACGCCGGCATCGAGCGCCTGAATTTGCCGCACACCTCGGCATCCCCGCTGGGCTGGCTGGAGACCGGGCATGACTGATGCGCTGAAACTGGCCGTGGTCGGCCACACCAACGTCGGCAAGACGTCGCTGCTGCGGACCCTGACCCGTGATGTCGGTTTCGGCGAAGTCTCCCATCGCCCCAGCACCACGCGGCATGTGGAAGGCGCGCGCCTGTCGGTGGACGGCGAGCCGCTGCTGGAGCTGTACGACACGCCGGGCCTGGAGGACGCCATCGCCCTGCGCGACTTCCTCGACGGCCTTGAGCGTCCCGGCGAGCGCCTGGATGGCCCGGAGAAACTGCGGCGCTTCCTCGACGGCAGCGAAGCCCGCGGCCGCTTCGAGCAGGAAGCCAAGGTGTTGCGCCAACTGCTGGCTTCCGATGCGGGCCTCTATGTGATCGACGCCCGCGAGCCGGTGCTGGCCAAGTACCGCGACGAACTGGCCGTGCTCGCCGCTTGCGCCCGGCCGCTGCTGCCGGTACTCAACTTCGTCGCCAGCCCGCAGCACCGCGAAGAGCAGTGGCGCGAGGCGCTGTCCCGTCTCGGCCTGCACGCGCTGGTGCGCTTCGACAGCGTGGCGCCGCCGCTGGACGGTGAGCGCCGCCTCTACGAAAGCCTTGCTCTGTTGATGGAGCGTGCGCGCCCGCAACTGGATCGACTGGTGGCTGATCACGAAGCCCAGGCTGTCGCCCGCCGCGAAGCCGGTGCGCGCTTGATTGCCGAACTGCTGGTGGATGTCGCCGCCTGCCGCCAACTGGTGCCCGCCGGCGATGCTGCCGTGCGCGCCGCCACCGAGACGCTGCGCAACCAGGTGCGCAAGCGCGAGGACAGCTGCGTGAAGGCGCTGCTCAGCCTCTATGCCTTCCGCAAGGACGACGCCCGCGCGGCTGATCTGCCATTGATGGACGGCCGCTGGGGCGATGACCTGTTCAACCCGGAAACCCTGCGCCAGCTGGGCATCCGCCTGGGGGGCGGGGTGGCGGCCGGCGCGGCGGCGGGGGCGGGGATCGATCTGCTGGTCGGCGGCCTCACGCTGGGCGCGGCAACGGCGCTGGGCGCCATCGCCGGCGGCGCCTGGCAGACCGTCGGCCATTACGGTCAGCGCCTGCTGGGCAAGCTCAAGGGCAGCCGCGAGTTGTCCGTGGATGACAGCGTGCTGCGCTTGCTGGCGCTGCGCCAACGGCAACTGCTGGCGGCCCTGCAGACTCGTGGGCATGCGGCGGTGGAAGCGATCCACCTGCAATCGCCCGAGGACAAACAGTGGCGCGAGGGCAAGCTGCCCGAGGCGCTGCGCAAGGCGCGGGCGCATCCGGAGTGGTCGAGTCTCAATGGCAAGCGGCGGACGGAGCAGACCGAGCGGCAGGAAGCAGTGGCGCAATTGGCAATCCAACTGCTCGAACCTTGAGGCTCCCTGTAGGAGCGGGCC
>NZ_JYOA01000010.1:159004-337886 GCF_000955805.1 Pseudomonas sp. 21
GCATGGCGCGCTCCTACAAGGTCAGCGTTAGACCAGTCCGTGGGGCGGATAACCTGGAGCAGATTATCCGCCCCACGACATTGCTCCGTTCGAAGCGAGCTTGCTCGCGAACGCTCTCAGACGAGCGAAACCATCTCCACCCTGGGTTGCCCGTCGACGATCTGCAGAATCGCCAGCGCAATCGGCAGCTTGAACCGCCGCGGCCCCGCGCTGCCCGGATTCAGGTACAGCACCCCGTTGCGCATCTCGTTCAGCGGCTTGTGCGAATGCCCCGCCAGCACCACGTCGATGCCTGCGGCCAGCGGATCGATGGCCAGTTGCTTGAGATCGTGGATCAGGTAGAGCCGCAGCCCACCCAACTCCAGCAGCAAGGTCTCGGGCAGTGCGTCAGCCCAGTCATCGCTGTCGTTGTTGCCGCGCACCACGTCCAGCGGGGCGAGTTCGCGGAGCTGATCCAGCAGCGAGGCGGGGCCGATGTCGCCCAGGTGCAGGATGCGCTCGCAGCCTTGCAGCGCCGCCAGCGCTTCGGGGCGTAACAGGCCATGGGTGTCGGCGATGACGCCGATGCGCAGGGAAGTGGTCATGCCAGGGAGCATAAACGACGACGCCACCCGAGGGTGGCGTCGTGGCGGATCAGCCGTTGTGCGAGGCCTTGGCGGCGTCGGATTCGGGCAGGAACCAGTTCAGCAGCAGCGCGCAGATGCCGCCGGTGGCGACGCCGGATTCCAGCACGTTGCGGATCGCGTGGGGCATGTGCGCGAGGAACTCCGGCACCTGGGAGATGCCCAGGCCCAGCGCCAGGCTGACGGCGATGATCAGCAGCGCGCGACGGTCCAGGTGGGTGCCGGCGAGGATGTTGATGCCCGAAGCGGCGACCGCACCGAACATCACCATCACCGCGCCGCCGAGTACCGGTTCAGGAACGGCCTGGATCACCCCGGCGACGCTGGGGAACAGGCCCAGCATGATCAGCATCGCGGCGATCCACAGGCCGACGTGGCGGCTGGCGACGCCGGTCAGCTGGATCACGCCGTTGTTCTGCGCGAACACCGAGCTGGGGAAGGTGTTGAACAGGCCGGCCAGCAGCGAGTTGGCACCGTTCACCAGCACGCCGCCCTTGATCCGTTGCATCCACAGCGGGCCTTCCACCGGCTGCTTGGAGATCTTGCTGGTGGCGGTGACGTCGCCGATGGCTTCCAGCGAGGTCACCAGGTAGATCACCAGCATCGGGATGAACAGGCTCCAGGAGAAGCCCAGGCCGAAGTGCAGCGGCACCGGGACCTGGAAGGCCGGCGCCTCGTGCATGCCGGTGAAGTCCAGGCGCCCCAGGTAGCCGGCCAGCGCGTAGCCCACGGCCAGGGCGATGACGATGGCGCCGCTGCGCATCCACACCACCGGGATGCGGTTGAGGATGACGATGATCGCCAGCACCAGGCCCGACAGCATCAGGTTCTCGCCGTTGGCGAAGGTGCCATTGGCCATGGCGGAGAAGCCGCCGCCCATGCTGATCAGGCCGACCTTGATCAGGGTCAGGCCGATCATCAGCACCACGATGCCGGTGACCAGCGGGGTGATCAGGCGCTTCACGAAGGGCAGGATGCGCGACACGCCCATCTCGACGAAGGAACCGGCCATGACCACGCCGAAGATTGCAGCCATCACGGCTTCCACCGGGGTGCCGTTCTTCACCATCAGCGCGCCGCCAGCGATCAGCGGGCCGACGAAGTTGAAGCTGGTGCCCTGGACGATCAAGAGCCCCGCGCCGAACGGACCGAAGCGCTTGCACTGGACGAAGGTGGCGATGCCGGAGATCACCAGCGACATCGACACGATCAGGTTGGTGTCGCGCGGCGATACGCCCAGCGCCTGGCAGATCAGCAGGCCGGGGGTGACGATCGGCACGATGATCGCCAGCAGGTGCTGCAGCGCCGCGAGCAGGGCAATGGGCAGGGCGGGGCGGTCTTCCAGGCCGTAGACCAGGTCGGGCTGATCCTTGGCGGCGGACGGGTTCTCGAGGGAGCTCATGGGCGGCGGTCCGGGAAAAAAGAGCGCGATTTTACTGGCCCGAGGCGGGATCGCACAGTGCCATGAGGCAAGTCGGGATGAATGGGGAAGGCCGGGTTCCTACGGCGCCTCCGTGCAACGGCACCCCGGAGGCTTTCGCCCTGGAAAAAAGTGCCGAATTTTCAACAGGCTGCGCGGACGCATCTGAATGTTCCGGCCTGCCGGCGTGGCTTCACTGGAATGCATCCGGAGCCATCCAGGCTTCCGGCTCAATCCAGAAGGGTACGACGATGCGCAAACAACAGGGCTTTACCCTGATCGAGCTGATGATCGTGGTGGCAATCATCGGGATTCTGGCTTCGGTTTCCCTGCCGCTGTATTCGGATTATTCGTCGCGCTCAAGGGCGGCGGCAGCCATGACGGAGCTTTCCGGGGCAAAGACATCGGTGGGTGTCTGCATTGCGGAGAGCGGTGGACCGAAGGACTGCAACAGCGGTGAATTCGGCATCCCGGCAGTCGTAGCGACGGACAACGTCTCCGCTTACAGCGTGAAAGCCGGTGTTATTTCCGTGACAACCAGCGCGACCGCAACGAATGGCACCCAACTGGACATGAAAATGACGCCCTCTACCGATAAGGGAAACATCAGCTGGAAGATCGAGGGCACCATCTGCGACGCCGATCGCGGCATCAAGCCTGGAATGAATGGCTGCGTTGTGGCGCCCAAGTCGTGACGCACTCGGCGGATTAAAAAAGCCCGGCATTTGCCGGGCTTTTTCATCTCACCACCAGACTCAACCGTCCAGCAGTGCCTTGTCGCGTACCGCGCCCTTGTCGGCGCTGGTGGCCAGCAGGGCGTAGGCCTTCAGCGCGGTGCTCACCTTGCGCGCGCGGGGTTGAGCCGGCTTCCAGCCCTTCTTGTCCTGCTCGGCGCGGCGGGTAGCCAGTTCTTCATCGCTCACCAGCAGGTTGATGCTGCGGTTGGGGATGTCGATCAGCACCTTGTCGCCGTCCTGCACCAGGCCGATGGCGCCGCCCGCGGCGGCTTCCGGCGAGGCGTGGCCGATGGACAGGCCCGAGGTGCCGCCGGAGAAGCGACCGTCGGTGAGCAGGGCGCAATCCTTGCCCAGGCCCTTGGACTTCAGGTAGCTGGTCGGGTACAGCATTTCCTGCATGCCCGGGCCGCCTTTCGGGCCTTCGTAGCGGATGATCACGATGTCGCCGGGCTTCACTTCGTCGGCGAGGATGCCCTTCACGGCGCCGTCCTGGCTTTCGAAGATCTTCGCGCGGCCTTCGAACACGTGGATGGATTCGTCCACGCCGGCGGTCTTCACCACGCAGCCATCGAGGGCGATGTTGCCGTACAGCACGGCCAGGCCGCCTTCCTGGGAATAGGCGTGCTGGACGCTGCGGATGCAGCCTTCGGCGCGATCATCGTCCAGGGTGTCCCAGCGCGTGCTCTGGCTGAAGGCGACCTGGGTCGGGATGCCGGCGGGGCCGGCCTTGAAGAAGGTGTGGACCTTCTCGTCCTGGGTCTGGGTGATGTCCCACTCGGCGATGGCGTCGGCCATGCTCGGGCTGTGCACGGTCGGCACGTCGGTGTGCAGCAGGCCGCCACGGGCCAGTTCACCGAGGATGGAGAAGATGCCGCCAGCGCGGTGCACGTCTTCCATGTGGTACTTCTGGATGTTCGGCGCGACCTTGCACAGCTGCGGCACCTTGCGCGACAGGCGATCGATGTCGCGCAGGTCGAAGGCGATCTCGGCCTCCTGGGCGGCGGCCAGCAGGTGCAGGATGGTGTTGGTCGAACCGCCCATGGCGATGTCCAGGGTCATGGCGTTCTCGAACGCCTTGAAGCTGGCAACATTGCGCGGCAGCACGGACTCGTCGCCTTCGCCGTAGTAGCGCTGGCACAGCTCGACGGCCAGGCGGCCGGCGCGCAGGAACAGCTGCTCGCGATCGGCGTGGGTGGCCAGGGTCGAACCGTTGCCCGGCAGGGACAGGCCCAGAGCTTCGGTCAGGCAGTTCATCGAGTTGGCGGTGAACATGCCGGAGCAGGAGCCGCAGGTCGGGCAGGCGCTGCGCTCGTACTCGGCGACTTTTTCGTCGGAGCAGGAGTCGTCGGCGGCGACCACCATGGCGTCCACCAGGTCCAGGCCGTGGCTGGCCAGCTTGGTCTTGCCGGCTTCCATCGGGCCGCCGGAGACGAACACCACCGGGATGTTCAGGCGCAGGGCGGCCATCAGCATGCCGGGGGTGATCTTGTCGCAGTTGGAGATGCAGACGATGGCGTCGGCGCAGTGGGCGTTGACCATGTATTCCACGGAGTCGGCGATGATCTCGCGCGACGGCAGGGAATAGAGCATGCCGTCATGGCCCATGGCGATGCCGTCGTCCACGGCGATGGTGTTGAATTCCTTGGCCACGCCGCCGTGTTTTTCGATCTCGCGGGCGACCAACTGGCCCAGGTCCTTCAGGTGCACGTGGCCGGGCACGAACTGGGTGAAGGAGTTGGCGATGGCGATGATCGGCTTCTTGAAGTCTTCGTCCTTCATCCCGGTGGCGCGCCAGAGGGCGCGAGCGCCGGCCATGTTGCGGCCGTGGGTGGAGGTTTTCGAGCGGTAATCGGGCATGACAGGTTCCTGCGCATCAGGTCACGGTGGGAGTCGATCCGGGTCTTCTGTGCGGCGGCGTACAGCGGGTAGGGCTGGCCGGCGAGACCTTGAGCAGACTCTAAGTCGTATCGTGAGCGCGGTACGCACCGGATGCAAACAGCAGATGGCCTTGCATGGGCGAGGTCGGCGCGGGGCTTGGCGGGGTCACCGCCTGCTCGGCCGGGGCTCACAGGCCCGCCGGGGGATAAATGGCAGGAATGAGCCGGATTCTACGCCGGCCCTTGCCGCCAGGGAAAGGCTGGCGGTCGGCACAAGGCATAGACTTTCGCCGTCCCGGCGTGGTCTGAATGGCCATTGGCGCTTTTCGATCCCGTTCGTTGAAGGAGCAACCCCATGAAAGTCATTCCTATCGCCGTGCTGGCCGCCGTCTTCGCCGGCAGTGTGCAGGCCTCGTCCGACGCGGCCTGGCAGGCGCAGGACAAGCAGCAGCGCGAAGCCTGCCTGGCGCTCAGTCATCTGCAGAACAAGAAGGTGCTGGGTGCGCCCGTGCTGTTCGACGACAGCGTGGGCTACACGGCGCTGATGATCGGCGGGACCTCTGTGCAGAAGCACATGAAAGGCAAGCCGGGCCGCGAGCTGTGCCTGTTCGAGCGCAAGACCGGCAAGGCGGTGCTCAGCGAAGCGGATTCGCTGATGCCGATGAAATGATTGGCCCCCGTCGAGCGTAGGGCGGATAACGCCCCAGGCGTTATCCGCCATCCGCGGAATCAGCTGCAGAGACGGCGGATAAAGCGTTCCGCCTGATTCGCCCTGCGCCGATGAAATGAAAAACGGGGCGCTCCCTGTCAGGGGGCGCCCCGTTTTCCGTGCCGCTCAGCCTCAGCCGTTGGGCAGCAGGCGGACGGTCAGGCTCTTGATGTAGCGGGTTTCCGGGATCGCCAGGTGCACCGGGTGGTCCGGGCCCTGGCCGCCGCGCTCGAGCAGCTGGATGTTGCGGTCCAGGTGGCGGGCGCTGCCCAGCAGGATGTTCTGCAGGTCGTCCTCGGGCAGGTGCATGGAGCAGGAAGCGCTGACCAGCACGCCGTCCTTGGACAGCAGGCGCATCGCCTGTTCGTTGAGGCGGCGGTAGGCGGCCCCGCCGTTCTTCAGGTCCTTCTTGCGCTTGATGAAGGCGGGCGGGTCGGCAACGATCACGTCGAAGCGCTCGTCGGCGGCCTTCAGCTCGCGCAGGGCATCGAACACGTCGCCTTCCACGCAGGCCACTTTCTCGGCCAGGCCGTTCAGCGTGGCGTTGCGCTCCACGCCGTCGAGGGCGAAGCCGGAGGCATCGACGCACATCACTTCGCTGGCGCCGAAGGCCGCGGCCTGGATGCCCCAGCCGCCGATGTAGCTGAACAGGTCCAGTACGCGCTTGCCCTGTACGTAGGGCTGCAGGCGGGCGCGGTTCATGCGGTGGTCGTAGAACCAGCCGGTCTTCTGGCCGGCCAGCACCGGGGCTTCGAACTTCACGCCGTTCTCTTCCAGGCCGACCCATTCCGGGACTTCGCCGTAGGCGTTCTCGACGTAGCGCTCCAGACCTTCGGCGTCACGGGCGCTGGAGTCGTTCTTCCACAGCACGGCGCTGGGCTTGAGCACCTGCAGCAGGGCGGCAAGCACGTCGTCGCGGTGCTTCTCCATGGTCGCCGAGGCGAGCTGGACCACCAGTACGTCGCCAAAACGGTCAACGACCAGGCCTGGCAGCAGGTCGGAGTCGCCGTAGACCAGGCGGTAGAAGGGCTTGTCGAACAGGCGGTCGCGCAGGCTCAGTGCGACGTTCAGGCGGTGAACCAGCAGCGATTTGTCGAGAACGTGCTTGGTATCGCGGGAGATCAGGCGGGCGCAGATGAGGTTGTTCGGGCTCATCGCGACAATGCCCAGCGGCTTGCCGTTGGCCATTTCGAGGATGGCCTGTTCGCCGGCGCCGAATCCGTTCAGCGGGGTGGCGGCGACGTCCACCTCGTTGCTGTAGACCCACAGGTGGCCGGCGCGCAGGCGGCGCTCGGCGTTGGCTTTCAGACGCAGGCTGGGCAGGGTCATGGGGAAGGCTCCGGCAAAAGAGCGGGATTATAGCGCAGCGGCGTGCGCCGCCGGAGCGCGGCGCACGGGCTTTTGATCGGATCAGGCGGCGAGCGTTTCGATCAGCTGCTTGTTGAAGGCGGGAATGTCGTCGGGCTTGCGGCTGCTGATGAGCAGGCCGTCCTTGACCACCTGGCGGTCGACCCAGTGGCCGCCGGCATTGTTGATGTCGTCCTTGAGCGAGTTCCAGCTGGTCAGGGTCTTGCCCTTGACCAATCCGGCGGAGACCAGCAGCCAGGCGCCATGGCAGATCACCGCGATGGGTTTGTCGGCCTGGGCGGCTTTTTGCACGATTTCCTGGGCCTTGGGGAGGTTGCGGATCTGGTCGGCATTGATCACTCCGCCTGGCAGCAACACGGCGTCGTACTCGTCGATGCGCGCCGTTTCGAAGGTGCCGTCGACCTTGAAGTTGTCCGCCGGCTGGTCGTGGTTCCAGCCGCGGACCTTGTCCTTGCTGTCGGAAAGGATCTTCACCTTGGCGCCGGCTTCCTCCAGGGCGTCGCGGGGGCCGGTCAGCTCCACCTGCTCGAAACCGTCGGTGACCAGGATGGCGATGGTCTTGCCTTTGAGTGTCTGGCTCATGTGGCTTGTCTCCCATTTCGTCCGCTTGGGTGTAAAGGTTCCGACACAGCCGCCGATGAAAGTTCAATCAAAAGCAGCACTTCCAGAAGCCTTGGCTCTGGGTAAACTGTGCGCCCCGTCAACTTTCCCAGCGCGCCCCATGTCTCAAGAACTCTCCGCCGAACAGATACGTCAGGCCCTGCAGGGCATCAGCGTGCCGCCGCAGCCGCAGATCATGGTTGACCTGCAGATGGAGCAGTTCATGCCCAATCCGGACCTGAAGGCGATCGCCAAGCTGATCAGCCAGGACCCGGGGCTGTCGGGCGCGCTGCTGAAGCTCGTGAACTCGCCGTTCTTCGGCCTGGCCAACCGCATCACCTCGATCCAGCGCGCGGTGAACCTGTTGGGCAGCCGCTCGGTGATCAACCTGATCAACGCCCAGTCGATCAAGGGCGAGATGACCGACGCCACCATCGTTACCCTCAACCGCTTCTGGGACACCGCGCAGGACGTGGCCATGAGCTGCCTGACCCTGGCCAAGCGCATCGGCTACGAGTCGGTGGACGAGGCGTACGCGCTGGGGCTGTTCCACAACTGCGGCATCCCGCTGATGCTCAAGCGCTTCCCGCACTACATGGCGGTGCTGGAGGAGGCTTACGCCAGCGCGAGCGACGAGCGCCGCGTGGTGGACACCGAGAACCGTGTGCTGAACACCAACCATGCGGTGGTCGGCTATTTCACCGCGCGTTCCTGGCGCCTGCCGGAGCACGTCTGCGAGGCCATCGCCAACCACCACAATGCGCTGTCGATCTTCAGCGAGGACAACTGCCGCGATACCCAGTTGAAGAACCTGCTGGCGATCCTCAAGATGGCCGAGCACATCTGTGGCTCTTACCGCGTGCTGGGCAACCAGGACGAGGACCACGAGTGGGAAAGCGTGCGCGCGCTGGTGCTGGATTACGTCGGGCTCAGCGAATACGACTTCGAGAACCTCAAGGCGAGCATTCTCGAGTTGGGTGTGGGGCAGGGGACGTACTGACTGTGACCCCGGGCCGGTGGGCTGGCCATCGCGGATAAATCCGCTCCTGCGCGGCCGGAGGCTCTTTCTCCCTTGTAGGAGCGAGCTTGCTCGCGAACCGCTCAGCGCCGAAACCACCGGGAAATATGTTCGCGAGCAAGCTCGCTCCTACAAATGGCGTGAAGCACCGCGTGAATCGAAATGCACAAAAAAGCCGGGCATCTGCCCGGCTTTTTCGTTCATCGTCGGCGATCAGTCGAGCATGTCGCTGAAGCGCGCGTCCTTCTTGTAGGCAATGGCCTGGCTGAAGCCGGGGACCTGGATGCCACGGTCGCTGATCTCGATGGCCTGCTCGTCGATCATGTCGTTGCCGAAGTTGTAGATGATGTCGAAGCGGCCCTGGGTGGCGGCTTCGTCATACTGCCGGGCGGCGCTGCGGGTGGCTTCGCGGCGCGCCTGGTAGTCGTTGAAGGCTGCATCGCCGTGGCGCTTGCGCAGCATCTTCTCGGTGACGGTCGGGGACAGCAGCACGCCGGTGGCGTTGTTGCCGCCGAAGCCCTTGGAGTTGATGAAGCAGACTTCCAGGTCGTCGCGGCGCACATCGCTGCTGGACAGGGCGATGTGGTCCTTGAAGACGTCGTCGGCGAACTTGTCCACGGTCTTGATGCCGGGGATCACGCCGTAGCGGAAGGTACCCAGGGCGGAGATCAGCTGGTCGGCGCTGGCGGTGGCCAGGGAGTGGCCGACGAAGGCTTTCACCGCGGTGACCGGCCAGCCCTCGATGCCGAAGGCGGTAGCGACGCGGTCGAGGATTTCCGATTCGGTGACGCGGTTGGCCGGGGTGCTGGAGCCGTGGGCGTGGACGAAGCTGTGCTGGCGCACGCTCTTCTCGCCAACGATCTGCGCGGCAGCGGCCACGGCCTTGGCCATGGTCAGGTAGTTGCCCGGGCCGGGAGCGGAGATGGACTTCTTGAAGCCGTCGGCGTTGATGAACACGTCCGGTACCGAGCCGTGGATGTCGGCGCCCAGCTCCAGGGCCAGGGCGTCGTCCATCAGCACCACGTACTGCGCGGACTCGGCCAGGGAGAAGCCGCAGTTGTCGCCGAACGGGCGGCTGGCGCGGCGGAAATCGACGTCGTCGCGGCCTTCGATGTGGCGCAGGCCTTCCTCGGTGGCCAGCGCGCCCATGGCGGCATAGCCTTCGATGATCTCGGAGGTGATCGGCGCTTCGGCGTTGCCGACGATGGCCACGCGGGCCTGGCCGGTGGTGATGACGTCGATGCCTTTCTGCAGGTTGTACAGGAAGGTGGCGCAGGCGCCGGTGACGCTGCCGGTCATGCCGACGCTGCCCAGTACGTAGGCGTTGATGAAGTCGGTGGGCATGCTGTTGAAGCCCAGCGGCAGCTGCTTGGCCGACACGCGGTGGCCGCGCAGGCGCGACTGCAGCAGGCCGCCGAAGCCGTTCTCGTCCAGCTGGCTCATGATGCTGCTGGAGAACACGGCAATTTCGTCAGGCTGTACGGCGTTGCAGATGGTTTGCCAGTCGAGGCCGGTGGAGCGCACCGCGTCGGTGGCGGCGACCACGGACATCTGCAGGCCGCGCGGGTGGAAGCGCGAGTTGTACAGCTCGCTCGGCTCGAAGCCGGTGGGCAGCTGGCCGGCGGACTTCACCGGCAGTGCGCGGTAGCTGTCGACCTTGAATTCGCAGCTGTCGTGCAGGGTGACGCGGACTTCGCCGCCTTCGAGTTCTTCCACCGACCAGTTGGCTGGCAGCGGTTCGGGCAGTTGCTTGCGCAGGGTGGTGAAGGTCACCGGAGCGCCGGCCGCGCTGACGGTCAGGCTCTTGTGGCAGTGCGCGGCGTCGACGTCGAGGTATTGCAGCTCGATGCGGCGGATCAGGGTGGATTGGCGAATCTGCTGCTCGAAGCGCTGCTCGATGGCAGCGAGGTCGAGGCTGTTGCCGTCGGTGTCCTGGTACTGGCCGTCGACGACCTTGACCAGTTTCATCATGACCGCGAGACCGGCAAGGGTTTCCTGGCGGGCGGCGGACTCCATGGATTCGAGGACAGTGCGGCGGAACCCATGGTGGAAGGAACTGCGGCCTGCCGCGTTATATCCACCAAAACCAACGATGACCGGTAGTCGAGACATCTCTCGGAAACTCCTTCAGCAAGTGCATCTTGCGCGCCGGACGACGGTGGCCCATGGAGGGGCAGCCCGGTGGCACAAAGCCAGGCGTGGCTTCTAGTGATTCGGAATGCTTTAGCTGACGAGGATGATGACCGCCGAGTCACGCTCGCGCCAGGATTTGTCGGAAGAAGGCGACGAGTTCCCGAGCGAATTCTGCAGGACTCATGAATGAAAACGGGAGCCGCGAAGGGCTCCCGTTTTTTACCGCGGCAAAACTCAGCGGTATTCGATGCCAGCTTTCTTGGTGCTGACGCGAGTACCGGACTTGCCTTCGGTGATGGCGACGATGTTCTCCAGCGAGCCGATCACTGCGTCCTTGCCGGTAGCGCGGGCGAACTCGATGGCGGCCATGACTTTCGGCCCCATGGAGCCGGCGGCGAAGCCGAGGCGTTCCAGTTCGTCCGGGTGGGCCTGGGCGATGCCTTTCTGGGTCGGTTTGCCCCAGTCGATGTAGGCCGCGTCCACGTCGGTGGCAATGATCAGGATGTCAGCCGACAGTTCCTGGGCCAGCAGCGAGGAGCAGAGGTCCTTGTCGATCACCGCTTCGACGCCGGAAAGTTTCTTGCCGGATTCGTCGTACATGGTCGGGATGCCGCCACCGCCTGCGCAGATGACGATGGTGCCTTTTTCCAGCAGCCACTTGACCGGGCGGATCTCGAAGATGCGCTTCGGACGGGGGCTGGCGACCACGCGGCGGAACTTGTCGCCGTCCGGAGCGATGCTCCAGCCTTTCTCCTTGGCCAGGGCTTCGGCTTCTTCCTTCGAATAGACCGGGCCGATCGGCTTGGTCGGGTTCTGGAAGGCCGGGTCCTTGGCGTCGACTTCGACCTGGGTGAGGATGGTGGCGAACGGTACTTCGAACGGCAGCAGGTTGCCCATTTCCTGTTCGATCATGTAGCCGATCATGCCTTCGGTTTCCGCGCCGAGGACGTCCAGCGGGTAGGGTGCAACCTTGTCGTAGGCGGCGCCCTGCAGGGCCAGGAGGCCGACCTGCGGGCCGTTGCCGTGGGCGATCACCAGCTCGTTGCCGGGAGCGACCTTGGAAATTTGTTCGGCGGCGATCCGAACGTTCAAGCGTTGATTGTCAGCAGTCATGGGCTCGCCACGACGCAGCAGGGCATTACCGCCCAATGCGACGACGATACGCATATTCAGTACCTCCGAAAGAGTGGAAACGCGCCCGGGGCCTGCGCTTGAGCGCGGCCCCGGGGCGGCCCGGCATTACATGTCGGCGAGGGTCGATACGAGGATTGCCTTGATGGTGTGCATGCGGTTTTCCGCCTGCTCGAAGGCAATGTTGTACGGGGATTCGAAGACGTCTTCGGTCACTTCGATGCCGTTCTTCAGGTTCGGGTACTTGGCGGCGATTTCCTTGCCGACCTTGGTCTCGCTGTTGTGGAAGGCGGGCAGGCAGTGCATGAACTTCACGCGCGGGTTGCCGGCGGCCTTCATCATGTCCATGTTGACCTGGTAGGGCAGCAGTTCGTTGATGCGTTCGCCCCAGGCTTCGACCGGCTCACCCATCGATACCCAGACATCGGTGTGGATGAAGTCCACGCCCTTGACGGCTACTTTCGGGTCTTCGGTGATGGTGATGCGGGCACCGCTTTCCTCGGCGAATTTCTTGCAGGCGGCAACGTGTTCGTCGGTCGGCCAGAGCTCCTTGGGAGCTGCGATGCGCACGTCCATGCCGAGCTTGGCGCCGATCAGCAGCAGGGAGTTACCCATGTTGTTGCGGGCGTCGCCCAGGTAGGCGTAGCTGATGTCGTGCAGCGGCTTGTCGCTGTGCTCGCGCATGGTCAGCACGTCGGCCAGCATCTGGGTCGGGTGGTACTCGTCGGTGAGACCGTTGAACACCGGGACGCCAGCGAACTTGGCCAGTTCTTCGACGATTTCCTGCTTGAAGCCACGGTATTCGATGGCGTCGTACATGCGGCCCAGTACGCGGGCAGTGTCCTTCATCGATTCCTTGTGGCCGATCTGCGAGGAGTTCGGGTCGATGTAGGTGACGTTGGCGCCCTGGTCATAGGCGGCGACTTCGAAGGCACAGCGGGTGCGGGTCGAGGTCTTTTCGAAGATCAGCGCAATGTTGTTGCCTTTCAGGTGTTGCTGCTCGGTACCGGTGTACTTGGCGCGTTTCAGGTCGCGGGACAGGTCGAGCAGATAGCGCAACTCGCGGGTGCTGTGGTGCATCAGGCTGAGCAGGTTGCGGTTGTGCATGTTGAAAGCCATGGTGTTTCTCCTTGTGGGATCCAATCTCGGCCCTCGTCAGTACAGCTCGTGGCTGGCGGGGCAGGCGGCCCTGGCAAGGGCCGCCTCGTGAGGTCAATGCGCTCTGGTTGAGGTAGTCGCGTTTATCGGGGGCCGATCGATCAATAGTCGATCGGGTCGCGGATGATCGGGCAGGTCATGCAGTGACCGCCGCCCCGGCCCCGGCCCAGCTCGCCGGCGCTGATGGTGATGACTTCCACACCCGCCTTGCGCAGCAGGGTGTTGGTGTAGGTGTTGCGGTCATAACCAACCACCACGCCCGGTTCCAGGCAGACCACGTTGTTGCCGTCGTCCCACTGCTCGCGTTCGGCGGCGAAGCTGTTGCCGCCGGTTTCGACGACACGCAGTTTTTTCAGGCCCAGGCTCTCGGCGACGACGGTCATGAAGTCCTTGTCTTCGCGCTGGACGTTGATGCCGTAGGGGCTCTTCTCGTCCGGACGCAGGGTGAAGGCAACGATCTCTTTCACCACTTCCGGGAAGACGGTGACCAGGTCGCGGTCGCAGAAGGTGAAGACGGTGTCCAGGTGCATCGCGGCGCGGGACTTGGGCAGGCCGGCAACGATGACTTTCTCCGCTGCGCCCTTGGCGAACAGTGCCTGGGCAACCTGGCCGATGGCCTGGCGGGAAGAGCGCTCACCCATACCGATCAGGACGACACCGTTGCCGATGGGCATGACGTCGCCGCCTTCGAGGGTGGACATGCCGTGGTCCTTGTCCGGATCGCCGTACCAGACTTCGAATTCGGCGTTGGTGAATTCCGGGTGGAACTTGTAGATCGCGGTGGTCAGCAGGGTTTCCTGACGTCGCGCCGGCCAGTACATCGGGTTCAGGGTCACACCGCCGTAGATCCAGCAGGTGGTGTCACGGGTGAACTGGGTGTTGGGCAGCGGCGGCAGCAGGAAGCTGGAGTGGCCGAGGTAGTCGCGGTACATCTTCAGCGCCTTGGCGCCTTCGCTTTCCGGGATGTCATCGGAGGCCACGCCACCGATAAGGAATTCCGCCAGTTTGCGAGGCTCCAGGCTTTCCAGCCAGCCGCGCAGTTCCTGGGTCAGGCCGACGCCAACGCTGTCGTTGGTGATCTTGCGATCGAGGATCCACTTGAGGGCTTCGGGATTCTGGACGGTCTCGGTCAGCAGGTTGTGCATTTCGAGGACGTCGATGCCACGCTCGCGCATCTTGGTGACGAAATCGAAGTGGTCACGCTTCGCCTGGTTCACCCAGATAACGTCGTCGAACAGCAACTCGTCGCAGTTGCTCGGGGTCAGGCGTTGGTGGGCGAGTCCGGGCGAGCAGACCATCACTTTGCGTAGTTTGCCAGCTTCAGAATGGACGCCAAGTTTGGTTTTTTCCGTGCTCATGAGATGTCTCCAGGAGTTACAGAGTGAGGAAGCCGTCGTAGAGGCCATAGGCCGCGATCAGTGCACCGATCACGACTACTGCGAAGATGAGCTTCTCGACATTGGTGAAGATGGGTTGACCCACTTCATGTTTCGCTTTGGCGAAGAGGATGACGCCGGGCGCGTAGAGCAGCGCCGACAGCAGCAGGTATTTCAGACCGCCTGCGTAGATCAGCCACACCGCGTAGAGAACCGAGATACCGGCGATGATCAGGTCTTTGGTGCGGTCGGCCGAGTCGGTCTCGTAGGTCTCGCCCTTGACCGCCAGCAGCAGGCCGTAGGCCGCGGACCAGAAGTAAGGGATGAGGATCATCGAGGTGGCCAGCAGCAGCATCTTGGTGTACGGGTCCATGCCACCATCGGCGCTGCCGGAGGTGAAGAACACGATGACCAGGAAGACCTGCACGCAGATGTTGGTCAGCCACAGTGCGTTGGCCGGCACCTGGTTGGCGTTCTCCTTGCGGAGGAACTCCGGCATGGTGTGGTCCTTGGCGGCGGCGAACATGATCTCGGCGCACAGCAGTACCCAGGAGAGCAGGGCACCCAGCAGGGAGATCAGCAGACCGACGCTGATCAGGACAGCGCCCCAGTGACCGACCACGTGCTCCAGCACCAGCGCCATCGACGGGTTCTGCAGCTTGGCCAGTTCCGGCTGGGTCATCACGCCCATGGACAGCACGTTCACCAGTACCAGCAGCAGCAGGACGGTGATGAAGCCGATCACGGTAGCTTTACCGACGTCCGAGCGTTTTTCCGCACGGGAGGAGAAGATGCTCGCGCCTTCGATGCCGATGAACACCCAGACGGTGACCAGCATCATGTTGCGCACCTGGTTCATCACGCTGCCCAGGTCAGGATTGCTCTTGCCCCAGATGTCGGCGGTGAAGATGTCCAGTTTGAAGGCGAACAGGCAGATCAGGATGAACAGGAACAGCGGGACGATCTTCGCCACCGTGGTGATGGTGTTGATGAACGCCGCTTCCTTGATTCCGCGCAGTACCAGGAAGTGCAGGGCCCAAAGCAGGATCGACGCCCCGACTATCGCGTAGACGGTGTCGCCCTTGCCGAAGATCGGGAAGAAGTAGCCCAGGGTGCTGAACAGCAGGAGGAAGTAGCCGACGTTGCCGAGCCAGGCGCTGATCCAGTAACCCCAGGCCGAGGAGAAGCCCATGTAGTCACCGAAACCGGCCTTGGCGTAGGCGTATACACCACCGTCGAGTTGGGGTTTGCGGTTGGCCAGGGTCTGGAAGACGAATGCCAGGGTCAGCATGCCGACCGCGGTGATGGCCCAACCGATCAGGATCGCGCCGACGTCAGCGCTGGCGGCCATGTTTTGCGGGAGAGAGAAGATGCCCCCGCCAATCATCGAGCCGACAACAAGAGCCGTCAAAGCGCCTAGCTTTAGTTTTTGGCTGCTTTCTTGCGACATTTAAGAATCTCCCTATAGGAAGTTGGAGAGTGAGGCTATTTAGCGCCCGTCTTGGCGGGGCACTCCTGATTCAGGTCAATAGCTTGCTATCCAATGTATCGGGCAGTACTTCCTGCTCTGCCCACCCCGGATAAACCATAGGAGAGGTTTTGCATTAGCGCCCGATTTAGAGGGGATTTCGTGAAGATTTGAGCGCGGTTTCATGACCGCTGAATGGCAGGCGATTTCGCAGGCCCGCGCAGGGCGCGCTGTTGCGCTTGATTCGCAGGCGCATAGAGGCCCAGGATCGCTATGTAGGAAAATCCTGAACGAAGATGCGGAAGGGGAAAATTGGCCGGGGCAGGATCACTGCACCCGGCGATGCACCTGTCGAATCGAAGGCGCGAGATGGCCAGAAGCCCGAAGGACACCGCCGGGTTCGTGGCCCGGCGGGCGCGACGTGGCGGGCACGTCGCGAGATGTGATGCACAAGGCAATCGCACCCGTGTCGCAGAGCAAGGTGTGTGCCAGGGCTGAAGACTACTTCAGAGCGCCCAGCAGCGCTGCTCGCCCTTGGTCGCAGTCGAAGCCATCGGCGGATTTCTGCTCAGATGTCGCCATCGTCGGCGGAATTTCCGCCACTGCCGGAGAACAGCAGGCCGTGCTTGCGCAGCTTGTCGTGCAGGGTCTTGCGCGGTACGCCCAGCGCTTCGGCAAGGCTGCGCAGGGAGCTGTGCGAGCGGCTCATCTCGGCGGCGATCAGCGAGCGCTCGAAGGACTCCACCTGCTCGTTCAGCCCGGCTCCGGGTGTGGCGGCCGTGGCCTGCCCGTGGCTGTCGTCCAGCCCCAGGTCCAGGCCGAGGGCATAGCGCTCCGCGGCGTTCTGCAGCTCGCGGACATTGCCCGGCCAGCCGTGCGCCAGCAGTTGCGCCCGCTGGGCCGAGTCCAGCGGACGTGCGTTCAGGCCATGGCGCTGCGCGCCGCGTTCGGCAAAGTGCTGGAACAGCAGCAGGATGTCGCCGCCCCTCTCGCGCAACGGTGGAATACGTAGGCTGGCGACATTCAGGCGGTAGTAGAGGTCGGCGCGGAAGCGGCCTTCATCGGAGGCCAGGCGCAGGTCTTCCTTGGTCGCCGCGATGATGCGGATATCCAGTGGAATGAGCTGGTTGGAGCCCAGGCGCTCGACGGTGCGCTCCTGCAACAGGCGCAGCAGCTTCACCTGGACGTCCAGGCTCATGCTCTCGATCTCGTCGAGGAACAGCGTGCCGCCGTTGGCGAACTCGAACTTGCCGATGCGGCGCTTCTGCGCACCGGTGAAAGCGCCCTGTTCGTGGCCGAACAGCTCGCTCTCCACCACCGACTCGGCCAGCGCGCCGGCGTTGATGGCGACGAAGGGGCCGTTGCGGCGGCTCGACAGGTCATGCAGGGCGCGGGCGACGACTTCCTTGCCTGAGCCGGTTTCGCCCAGGACCAGCACGTCCGCCTGGATGGCGGCGAGCGACGCGACCTGCTGCTGTAGACGCTGCATCGGCGCGGACTGGCCGACCAGGCGGCCACGGACTTCCTTCTGCTCGGTCAGCGCCAGGCGCAGGCTGCGGTTCTCCAGCACCAGTCGGCGCACATCGAGCGCGCGGCGTACGCTGTCCAGCAGCGCGTCGCTGGGGAAGGGTTTTTCGAGGAAGTCGTAGGCGCCCGAGCGCATGGCTTTCACCGCCAGCGGTACATCACCATGGCCGGTGACCAGGATCACCGGCAACTCTGAATCCTGCGCGTGCAGTTGCTCAAGCAATTGGAGGCCGTCGATGCCCGGCATGCGAATGTCGCTGACGATCACTCCCGGCCAGTCGCGCGCCTGCTGCGGATCGATCTGCCGCGCATCGCCCAGGGCGACCACCTTGAAACCGGCGAGGTCGAGGGTCTGGCAGAGCGCCTGGCGCAGGTGTGGGTCGTCATCGATCAGCAGCACCTGGGTGGTGGAGTCGAACGGCTCGGCCGAGCTCATGCGCGGGTTTCCTCCTGCGGCGTCAGGGTCACGCCGGGGATGCCCGGCAACAGGTGCAATTGTACGAGAGCGCCGCCCTCGGGGTGATTGCCCAATTCAAGATGTCCACCCAGCGTGCGTAACAGGGTGTCGCAGATGGCCAGGCCAAGGCCCAGGCCTTTCGCGCTGGTCTTGGTGGTGAAGAAGGGCTCGCGGGCATGGGCCAGGGCCTCTTCGGAGAAGCCGGGGCCGTTGTCGCGCAGGGACAGGATGATGCGCTCGGGCGTCTGCTCGGTGGTCAGCCAGATGCGCCTTGGCAGTCCCTTCTCGGTCAGGGCGTCGAGGGCGTTGGAGATCAGGTTGGACAGGATCTGCCGCAGCCGCGTCTCGCCGGCCTGCACCCAGATCGCCGCGTCGGGCAAGTCGCGCAGCAGTTCCACGTTCATCGCCTGGCGGCGCTGGGCGACCAGGGCCAGGGCGTCATTGATCGCTGGTTGCAGAGCTACGTTCTCCGGCGCCCGGCGGGCGCCGCGGGCGTAGGCCTTGAGGTGACCGATGATGGAGGCCATGCGCCCGGTCAGTTCACCGATCTGCTCGAGGTTGCCACGGGCGTCGCTGTAGCGCTCGTGGTCGAGCAGCACGCGGGCGTTGTCGGCGTAGCTGCGGATCGCCGCCAGCGGCTGGTTGAGCTCATGGCTGATGCTGGCGGACATGGTGCCCAGGGCGGTGAGCTTGCCGGCCTGCACCACTTCATCCTGGGCGTGCATCAGCTCGCGCTGGGCCTGCTCGCGGTTGCTGACTTCCTCCTGCAGCCGCGTGTTGGCACCCTCCAGCTCCTGGGTGCGCTCCTGCACGCGCAGTTCCAGTTCGTGCTTGGCCTGGGCCTCCAGAGCAATGCGCTCGAGGTAATGGCGGCGGCTGATGGTCAACAGCGACAGCAGCAGAAGCAGTGCGACCAGGGTGGCTGCGCCGATCAGAACGACGCTGCGCACCGGCGCGTCGACTTGAGTGCGGGGGGTATAGATGCTGACCGTCCAGCCGGTTTCCGGCAGGTGACGGCTCTGGCTGATCCAGCGGCGCTGGTCGATCTTCAGCGGTGCTGGATGCAGCACCGGGTAGGGAATGTTCTCGGCGATCTCGCGTTGCTTGGCGGGTGAGAGCTCCTTGCCGGTGTGGAAGCGCCACGCGTTGCTGGACGAGAGGATGACGACGCCATTGGAGTCCATCACCAGCAACTGCTCAGGCGTATTGCCCCAGAGCTGCTCCATGTGTTCGAGGTCGACCTTTACCACCAGTACGCCGAGCAGTTTTCCACCGTCACGCACGTCGCTGGCGAAGTAGTAGCCGCGTCGCTTGGAGGTGGTGCCCAGGCCGAAGAAACGGCCCTGTCGGCCCTGTGTCGCTTCCTTGTAGTAGGGGCGGAAGGCGAAGTTGCGGCCGACGAAGCTGTCCGGCTGATCCCAGTTGGAGGCAGCGTGGGTCATGCCGTCCGCCTGGATCAGGTAAATGACGTCCGCCCCGGTACGCCCGCGGATGCGCTGCAGCTCCAGGTTGGCGGCGTTCTGTGCTGTGAGGCTCTCCGGCGCTTGCAGCGCGGCGCGCAGGGTCGGCAGTTCACCGAGGATCGGCGGCAGGTCCTCGTAGCGGCGCAGGGTGCCCAGCAGGTTGGCGACGTAGAGGTCGAGGGTCTGCTGGTTCTGCTCGGCCAGTTGTTCGCTGTAGTAGCGCTCGGCGAAGAAGTGCAGTGGCCAGAGCAGCGGGGCGAGCAGGAGCGCCAGCAGGGCCAGCGATTGCCAGCGGGTCAGGTGTGGGTTCAAGGCGGCGTACATCGCATGCGGTTGCTTCCGCCGCCGATGCTACACCGATCAGCGCTCGATGGGCTGCAGTTGCAGCAGTTTCATCAGGCGCCCCACGCTTTCCTCGAGGCTGAGGCGGTCGGTGTCGATGCGCTCGAAGGGCTCCAGCGGTTCCTCGTAGGGAGAGCCGATTCCCGTGAAGTCCGGCAGTGTTCCCGCGCGCGCCTTCTTGTACAGGCCCTTGGGGTCGCGCTCCTCGCAGACGGCGAGATCGGTGCTCAGGTGGATTTCGCGGAAGCGTTGTTCGCCGATGATCTGGCGCGCCTGCTCACGATCCTGGCGGAAGGGTGAGATGAAGGACGTGATGACGATCAGCCCGGCGTCGTTCATCAGGTTGGCCACCTCGGCCACCCGGCGGATGTTTTCGGTGCGGTCCTCGTGGCTGAAGCCCAGGTCCTTGCACAGGCCGTGGCGGACGTTGTCACCATCGAGTACCACGGCGGAGTAGCCCAGTTCATGCAGCGCATATTCCAGGGCAAAGGCCAGGGTGGACTTGCCCGAGCCGCTCAGGCCGGTCAGCCACAGTGTTGCCGGCTGCTGGCGCATGCGGGTGGCGCGTTCTTCGATGCTCAGGCGGCCGGTGTGCCAGCGGATGTTCTGATTGGTACTCATGTTCGCGCAGTTCCTATCGTTCGCTCACTCAGCTGACCAAGCCGCGACCACAATAGTGGTCGTCCAGGACCAGGCGCTTGAGCAGTTGACGCTCGTCTTCGTCGGGATTTTCGCTGAAGGTGGACCAGATATCCCTGGCCAGTTCGCGCGGAGGCAGGAAGTCTGCGTGCAGTGTGGCGCGAACGTCCAGCACATCGGCGAGGTAGGCCAGGGCTCCACTCTGAATCTGATGGCGGATCTCACGGGCAGCCAGTTCTTCATCCTCCAGCGCCTGATACTGCGCCAGCGGCGTGCCGTCGGTATCCAGTCGATAGTGATTGACCTGGGCATCGTCGGCGCTGAGCAACTGCTCGAGCATGAAGTTCTGATCGAACAGGCTGCAGTTGCCGCGGGTTGCGCGGGACACACGGTCGGAGAAGCACCCATCGGCAAATACTCCGGCCTCGCCGGCGAAAGCGTCGACGAGTTCGTCGGTGACCATGTAGTAGCCGTTGACCGGGTGCTTGAGCCAGGCGTTCAGGTGGCGCTGGATGGTCCCGGAATAGCCGACGTCGACGACCGCTACGGCGCCCCCTGCGGTCAGTTGCGAGTCTTCCAGGTAGCGGCGCAATGCCGGGGCCTCGATTTCGGCCTGGGCCAGTATGCGCGGCAGCAGGTGGCGCAGCACCGGCTCGATGTGGCTGACATTGTTGTTGCCGATGTCGAGCAGTTGTCGGGCCTTCCACAGGCCGCGGGCTTCCAGGTCGCGCAGGTCGGCGTCAGCGAGGGTGACACCGAAGCGGGCTTCGAGCAGGTTCTCCAGGGTGCCGGAGAAGTAGTTGGGCCGGGCGAGGGTCAGCACATCGTCGAAGTCTTTCAGCCGCGGCACACTGACCGCCCGGCGCGACAGCACCAGATAGTGCGAGGACGTGGCCCCCGGTTCGCGCTCGTTCCAGAGGTCGAAGGCGGTCTTCAGCAGCTTGCCCTCGCGGGAGAGGAAATACAGGCGCTCGATGCCGTCGTGTTGGGCGCGCTCGCGCAGCCAGGTGACGAAATGGGTGAGCAGCGGGCCGACCACGTTGTAGCCCAGCAGCTCGGCCGAACCCTGGGAGAAGGCCGTCGGCCGGAAGGTGCCGAAGGCGATCTTGGCAAAGTTGCGGCGCAGCAGCAGGCCCAGAGCCAGCTCGGCGCTGAGGTCGTCGTGGCGGTGGACGTTCGCCACCAGACGGTTCCAGTGCGGCAGCCCGCGGGCCAGGTCGATGGGTTTGAGCACATGCAGCAGGCCCAGCCCCATGTCGCCGGGGATCTGCACGTCGGAGCGTTCGTTGTCCCCCACCATCAGCATTTGTTCCGGCTGCAACTGTTCTTCGCGCAGGGCCAGTTCATAGAGCTGGCCTGTGTCTTTGCGAACGCCGATCTCGCCGGAGATGTAGAGCTTGTCCCATTGCAGGATGCTGGATTTCTGCAGCATCGCGGTAATCACTGACTGGGGCAGGAACATATCGCTGAGCAGCACCACGCGCTTGCCCAGGCGCTTGGCATAACGCAGCAGGGCAATGCTTTCCGGACGCGGCGTGACGCAGGCGAACTCGGTTTCTTCCTCGCGCTGGCGCAGGGCCAGGAGTGTGCCCTTCTCGATACCGGCCAGACGCCCCAGTTCATCAAAGATTTCCGCGGTGGTGATGTCGCGGCCGGCTTTTTCCCGGGCCCGGGCCTCGGCGATGGCACGGTAGCGCAGATACTTCTCCGCGGTGCCCTTGTCCACGCGCTGGGCTGTCAAGCGCTTGATCGATTCCGGATCGAGCAGCGGGCGCAGCAGCAGGGTGTCGAAAATATCGAAGGCGACCGTCTTGATGTTGGGGTTGGAAATCTGCCGCTGCAGATCCTGCTCGCTGCGCGCCAGATAGCTGTCGAAGCGCCAGGCCGACCAGGAGTTGGTGTGCTGGCAGCGCAGGATGGCAGGCGCAAGGCCCTGGCTCTGGCTGGTCAGCACCAGCAGGCGCTCCAGGCAGTGGGCGAAGGTGCCATCGGTCTGCCCGGCTTCCTCGGCGAAGTCCTCCAGCGTGATGCCTGCCTCGAACAGCGGCGCCAGCGCCTGCCGCGAGGCCCAGAACATGCTGCCGGCGGGGAAGTGGAAATAGCCGTCCGGGATTTCGGTGATGCCCAGGCGCTGGCACCATTGGTGCCCCATGGCGCGGTTGGCCAGCCAGGTGTTGGCGACGTAGTGCAGGCGCTCGAAGTTCTGCGGGTAGACGATGCCGGCCTTGCCGGAGGACAGCAGTTCGAAGATCGCGCGGATCTGCCGCTCGCTTCCCGCCAGGCTCTGGCACAGGTATTCGCGCCAGCCGTCGGTGGCGCCGTTGTTGAACAGCGACTTCTTGCTATGCAGGTGCAGCAGGTAGTCGTACTGCTTCAGTGCGTCACCGAACTGGCAGAACATCGGTGCGATGTCGCGGCCGCGGTTGGGGACGATCTCGACCTGCAGGCTGCCCTGGTTCGGCTGGTTGGCGAAGATGGCCTTGCAGGCCCGCAGGCCGATCTCGTCCTTGACCGAGACGTACAGGTCATAGGGGAACGGCATGTGGCTGAGGTAATCGCGGAATTCCTCGGCGAGGTCGCTGTAGTACATGTGCAGGTGAATGGCGATGCGGCCTTCGAGGCTTTCGCAGGGTTCCACCTGATAGATGTCGGTCAGTTCGGTCGCCCAGTGCGCCTGGGGTTGTGCCTGCTGGTCGAGCTGGCGCTTCCAGCGTTCGTAGTGGCCCAGGCCGTTGAAGGCGAAACCGAAGCGGCGGTAGGCGGTCAGCAGCAGTCGCTCGCGCTGGGCGGCGGGAATGCGCCAGTAGATGGCGCGGCCGACCTGATGCAGGTAGTTGCGCAGGCTGACCAGCGCTTCGCCGCGCCGGCCCCGGGCCAGCCGCGAAACGAAGCGCAGGGGCTTGGTCAGGGTCCAGGATGCCGAGCGGTGAATCTCCTCGAGCGATGCCCGAGAGCTGGCCAGCAGCGACTCGCTGTGTTCCAGGTTGGCTGTCAGGCGGGCAATGTCGTTCAGTCGCTGCTGCGCGTCCTCCAGCTCCAGGTTTTGCTTGGCGATCACGAATTGCAGGCTGTCGAGGGTGGCGCGCGCTTCCAGCAGGGCTTCGCTGTGCAGGCTGTCTTGCTGGTGCAGCGCTTCCAGCGTCGGACGCAGTGCCTGGCAGTGTTCGCGCAGGTGCTCAATGCACTGCTGCGCCTCGGCGCCGGCAAGGGCCAGTTCGTCATCGGCCAGGCGCCGCAGCAGGTCGAAGCACTCGATCACTTCGCGCGGTGCCTGTTCGGCCAGTTCGTGGCCGTCGGCGGAAAGCCGGCTGTGCTGCAGGTCGCTGCTGAGGAATCCTTCGATGTATTCGGCCAGTTCCCCCTCGGCGGGCGCGGGCAGGCCCAGTTGCTCGGCGAGCCGCAGGATCTGCTCGGCCGGCGTGCTCATCAGGCGGTCGTAACTGAGCACGGCGACCCGCTGGCCACGACTGTGCAGCAGTCCCTGGAGCATGTAGTCGAGCCAGAGGTAGAGGCTCTTGGCCTGGGTAAAGCCGTCCCGCTTGTGCAGCGAGTGCGCCACGCTCAGGGGGTGGCGCAGGCTCAGCACGAAGGCAGGCTGGATACCGGCCTTCTCGAAGACGCGCAGCCAGAAGGGCAGCAGCAGCGAGATGCGCGGGTCCTTGAGGCCGAACAGCGGGGCGTCACCGAAGAATTCGCGCAGATAGTTCAGCGCGCGCTGTTGGAGTTCGGAGCCGTCGAAGCTGGCGAGGCATTCGGTCGACAGCGGCTTGAGCGAGTGCCAGGTGTGCCCGAGTTCCTTGAGGATATCGGTGTTGATATCGACGATTTCCTGGTCTTCCCAGAAGCCGCGCTCGTTATTGCTCTGCGCCGCGGGCATCAGGTTGTCGCCCAGTTCCACACCCAGTGTCGTGAGGCCTCTGGCAATCGCGCTGGTACCGCTGCGGTGCATGCCGAGTACGACTATGGCCCGTTGACGCTCTTGCACGCTGAATCTCCGTCTTTCTTGTCGTTATGGTCGAACCGGCCGCCATCCGGGGGCGGCCTGTGGATCACGGGAAGAGCTCGGCCTCTCCCAGACTGACGCCCAGGCGGTCCTTGCCGGACAGCTCCGGGGCAGCCTCGATCGGCCATTCAATGGCCAGCTCGGGATCGTCCCAGGCGATGCAGCGCTCGTGCTCGGGGGCCCAGAAATCGGTGGTCTTGTAGAGGAACTCGGCGCTCTCGCTGGTCACGACGAAGCCGTGGGCGAATCCCTCGGGGATCCACATCTGCAGCTTGTTCTCAGCGCTCAGTACCTGGCCTACCCAGCGGCCGAAGGTCGGCGAGTTGCGGCGCAGGTCGACGGCGACGTCGAATACTTCGCCGTGGACTACCCGCACGAGTTTGCCCTGGGCCTGGCGGATCTGGTAGTGCAGGCCGCGGAGGACGTTGCGGGCCGAGCGGGAATGGTTGTCCTGGACGAACTCGACCGGATAGCCCACGGCCTGCTCGAATTTTCGTTGATTGAAGCTTTCGAAGAAGAAGCCTCGGCTGTCGCCAAAAACCTGTGGCTCCAGCAGCAATACATCGGGAATCGCCAGCGGAGAGACTTTCATCAGTAGACCGTTTGCGTCAGAAGGCGTTGGAGGTAAAGGCCATATCCGCTCTTGGCAAGCGGGGCGGCCAGGCGTTGCAGCTCTTCGGCGCTGATCCAGCCCTGGCGGAAGGCGATTTCTTCGGGGCAGGCGACCTTGAGCCCCTGTCGGTTTTCCAGGGTCGCGATGAACTGGCTGGCGTCCAGCAGCGATTCGTGGGTGCCGGTGTCGAGCCAGGCGTAGCCGCGCCCCATGATTTCGACCGACAGCTCGCCCTGTTCCAGATAGGCGCGGTTGACGTCGGTGATCTCCAGCTCGCCGCGGGCCGACGGGCGAATGCTCTTGGCGATCTCGACGACGTGCTGGTCATAGAAGTACAGGCCGGTCACGGCATAGTTCGATTTGGCCATGGCCGGCTTTTCTTCCAGGCTGATGGCCTTGCCCTGGGCGTCGAACTCCACCACGCCGTAGCGCTCCGGATCGTGCACGTGGTAGGCAAAGACGCTGGCGCCAGTGTCGCGCTGCATGGCGCTGACCAGCAGCTCCTGGAAGTCGTGGCCGTGGTAGATGTTATCGCCCAGCACCAGGGCACTGAGACTGTCGCCGAGGAATTCTTCGCCGATCAGGAAGGCTTGCGCCAGCCCCTCGGGGGACTCCTGCACCGCGTACTGGAGCTCCAGCCCCCAGCGCCGGCCGTCGCCCAGCAGCTGCTGGAAGCGAGGGGTGTCCTGGGGGGTGGAGATGATCAGGATTTCCCGGATGCCGGCGAGCATCAGCGTGCTCAGCGGGTAGTAGATCATCGGCTTGTCGTAGACCGGCAGCAGTTGCTTGGACACGGACAGCGTGGCCGGGTGTAGCCGGGTGCCTGATCCACCGGCGAGGATGATGCCTTTGCGCTTCATGCGACTTTCTCTCCGATCAGCTCGATCAGCATGCGCCGGACGTGGAACTGCCAGTCCGGCAGGTGGAGCCCGAAAGTCGAGCAGAGCAGGGTTGTATCGAGCCGGGAATTAGCGGGCCTTGGCGCGGGCAGCGGGTATTCGTGGGTCATGATCGGCACGACACGTTCGGCGTCGGTTCGCAACGGCAACCCGAGGCGCGCGGCTTCTGCGATGACGAAACGGGCGTAGCCATGCCAGCTGGTTTCACCGCCGGCCGCCAGGTGGTAGAGGCCGCCAAGGCTGTCTGGCTGCGGATGAATGCGCAGTTGCCCGAGTACCTGGGCGGTGACGTCGGCAATCAGTTCGGCGCTGGTGGGGGCGCCGATCTGGTCGGCGATGACGCGCAGTTCTTCTCGGTCCGCTGCCAGGCGCAGCATCGTCTTGGCGAAGTTGGCGCCGCGTGCGGCATAGACCCAGCTGGTGCGGAAGATCAGATGGCGGCAGCCGCTCTCGCGGATGGCCTGCTCGCCGGCCAGCTTGGTGCGCCCATAGGCGTTGAGTGGCGCAGGCTGGTCATTTTCGCGAAACGGTCGCTCGCCCTGGCCGTCGAACACGTAATCGGTCGAATAGTGCACCAGCCAGGCATCCAGCTCGCCGGCCAGGCTGGCCAGCAGGCCGACGGCTTCGGCATTCACCCGTTGTGCTCGCTCGGTATCGGTTTCCGCCTTGTCCACCGCCGTGTGGGCGGCGGCGTTGACGATGATGGCAGGCCGCTCGCTCTCGATGAGCTGGCGCAGGCCGTCGAGGTCTTCCAGGTTGCCGCGCTGGCGGTCGCAGACCGTCAGGCGACCGAGCGGCGCCAGTGCGCGCTGCAGCTCCCAGCCGACCTGGCCGTTGGCGCCGAGAATCAGGATATCGTTCATGCGTACTGCTGGCTCAGCCACTCCCGGTAGGCGCCACTGGCGACGTTCTCGACCCAGGCCTGGTTGTCCAGGTACCAGTGTACGGTCTTGGCTATGCCGGTTTCGAAGGTTTCCGCCGGCTTCCAGCCCAGCTCGCGCTCCAGCCGGGTGGCATCGATGGCGTAACGGCGGTCGTGGCCAGGACGATCCTTCACGAAGCTGATCTGCTCGCGGTAGCTGCGACCGTCGCTGCGCGGTGCAGCCTGGTCGAGGGTGTCACAGATGTGGTGCACCACTTCCAGGTTGGCCTTCTCGTTCCAGCCGCCGACGTTGTACGTCTCGCCCACCTGGCCGGCTTCCAGCACGCGGCGGATGGCGCTGCAGTGATCCTTGACGTAGAGCCAGTCGCGGATCTGCTGGCCGTCGCCATAGATGGGCAGCGTTTCGCCGGCGAGCGCGTTGCGGATTACCAGGGGGATGAGTTTCTCGGGGAAGTGGTACGGCCCGTAGTTGTTCGAGCAGTTGGTGGTCAGCACCGGCAGCCCGTAGGTGTGGTGGTAGGCGCGCACCAGGTGGTCGGATGCCGCCTTGGAGGCGGAGTAGGGGCTGTTGGGCTGGTAGGGGTGCTGCTCGGTGAAGGCCGGCGCCTTGGCTTCGAGAGTGCCGTAGACCTCGTCGGTGGACACATGGAGGAAGCGGAAATCGGCCTTGCGCTGTTCTTCGAGGGCGTTCCAGTAGGCGCGCACGGCTTCGAGCAGATGGAAGGTGCCGACCACGTTGGTCTGGATGAAGTCTTCCGGACCGAGGATCGAGCGGTCCACATGGGACTCAGCGGCGAAGTTCAGCACGGCGCGCGGTTGGTGTTGTTCCAGTAGCTGGGAAACCAGGCGGGTATCGCCGATATCGCCCTGGACGAAATGATGTCGGGCATCGCCGTCGAGGCTTGCCAGGTTTTCGCGGTTGCCGGCGTAGGTCAGCTTGTCCAGGCTGACAACGGTTTCGTCGTGGCCAGCCAGCCAGTCGAGGACGAAGTTGGCGCCGATGAAACCGGCGCTGCCTGTTACGAGGATCGTCATTGGGTCACAGCCTCTGCATAAGCGATGCGGCAACCAGTCCGAGGTTGCCGGGAAGCGTTTGACGGTAAACGCCTGACTGGCTGATCAGCGACAGCTTGCGATACAGCGGCGCGCGGCGCGCACTGCCGAACAACTCGAGGATCTGCTGGTTTTCGTGGGTCAGGTGCTGCCTGAAATGGGAAACCGCCTCCAGATTCACGTCGTTCCAGTGTCGGAACGTCCCCTTGAGCATGCGTTGGAGACGAACGAGTCGGTCCCTGACACTCGAGTTCGAGCCTATCAGGTTGTTGCCGTGTTGGCGGTAGTTGATCGCCGGATGTGCATCGTAATTCACGCGTCCGCCGCAGCCGGTCACGATGATGTACGCCCACCAGTCGTGGGAGATGATCGGCAGGTGATCGGGCGTCAGGCTGAGCAGTTGCGCAGTGGCGGCGTTGAACAGCATGGTGTTGCCGCCAGCAATGCTCTGCACCAGGGCATTGGCGAAGCTGGGAGCGCGACGGAACAGCGGCGAGAAACCGATGCCCAGGCCGTTGGCGTCGATCAATCGGGTACGGGAGCAGTACAGCAGGGGAAGGCTGGCCGGATGCGAGGCCGCCCATGTCAGGCCGCGCTCGAGTTTGTCAGGCTGCCAGAGATCATCCTGGTCGCAGAACGCGAAATAATCGGCCTGGCCCCGGGCGCGTCTGATAGAGGCAAGGAAGTTGGCGGCAAATCCCTGGCGTGGCCCCGCGTGGATTTTCAGGCGAGCCGGCCCCAGGAGGTGCTGGTATTCGTGGAGGATCTCCAGCGTGGCATCGCTGGAACCGTCGTCCGAGGCATGAATGACCCAGTCCTGGCATGTCTGGGCAATCAAGGACTCCAACTGCTCGCGAAGGTAGGCGGCACCATTGTAGGTCGACAGAAGAATGGCGACCTTGGCTGGGCGGTTGGGGCTTGTGTAAGACACGGCAAGCGCTGAATGCTGTCTTTCCAAAGCGGCATCCCCTGCTTCTTATTAGTTATTTATCGCTTATATGACGCAGGATAAGTGTCTAGGTCGCGGGCGGGCAACCCTGTTTGCGGATGACTGGTCAGTCAGTTTCGCTGTGGCCGGCGAGCCAGTTGGTGAAGCACTTGTCGTTGATTGTACTGGCCGCGTCATAGCCTCTGGATCAGCTCGATAAAGCGAGCGCGGACCTTGTCCTCGGCGAAAACCGATTTGCAGCGCTGCAGCGCTCCTTCTCCCAGGGCCGCCAGCTGCAAGGGGTCATTCTGCAAGGCGAGGATGGCCTCTGCGAGCTTGTCCGGGTTGCCGGCCTCTACCGTGACGGCGGCCTCGGCGTTTGGTGCAACCCAGTTCACGCCGGTTTGCAGCCAGCAGTTGATGACGGGCTTTGCACAGGCCATGGCATCCAGTTGCGCGATACCAAAAGCTTCGGAGTAATAGACCGACGGGAAGAGAAATATCCGCGAATTGCGGATGAGATGGTATTTCTCGACGTCGCTGACGAAGTCATTGATGAAGTGCATCCGCTCCGGGAAGTCCTCGGCAAGCTTCCAGAACCGCTGTTCTTCCGGACCGATTCCAAACACCACCAGATTGACGGGCGCTCCACGGGCCATGAGCTGGCGAAATGCGCTGTCCAGCGATTCGGTGCCTTTGTAGCTCACCAGCCGGCCGAAGAAAACGCAGTATCCCTCCCGCTCAAAGTGCTCGGGCAGGACATGCTCGGCCCTGCGGGACAGGCATTGCTCGACGTACTGCAGGTCCACCGTGTAGGGAATGGGTGAGATCTCCCGGGAAATGTCGCGTAGCACCTCGGAATGTTGGCGCAATGCCGGGCTGCCGGTGATGACCAGGTCGGCATTGCGCACGGCAAAGCGGTCGAACAGGTAGGTTATTCGTTTGAGATAGCGCTGGCGGTAGACGTCGCAGTGATAGCTGACCACGGTCTTGCCCTTGATCAGCCAGCATGCAAGGAACATTGCCAGGCTGGCGGAGGGGAACTGCAGGTTGATATGGGTGATATCGGCCCTGCGCGACTGCAACAGGAAGTGCCAGAAGAAGGCGAAGCTCAGGGGAACTGACAACAGGTTTCCCAGCGATGCGGCGCGCAGCACCCGAATGCCGTCGACCCGTTCCTCCCGGCTGCGGATCATGCGCTCGTTGGCACAGCACAGCACGGTTATCTCGTGATCGCTCTCGCTGTACCAATGGGCATATTGCTTGACGGCCGTTTCGATTCCGCCGGTGGATGGGGCGTAATACTTGTTGACCAGCAGGACTCGCTTTTTCGCCATCGTTGCTCTCAGGAATGGGAATCCGGCTCTACCGCCCCGCTGAGGTCACCGAAGCAGACTTCTTCCGGGGCGGCGCGCCGACTTGTCAATGGTATTGCTGAATGACGCGGCGATAGACGTCCAGAGTATGATCGCAGCACGCATCCCATGAATATGTCCGCGCTCGCAGAATTCCTCGCTGGACACGTGCAGCTGTTTGGTCTGGGGCGGCAAGCACTTCATTCATGGCCGCCGCAATCGCCGATTCGTCCAGCGGATCGACCAGCAGCGCAGCATCTCCGGCCACCTCTGGAAGTGACGTGGTGTTGGAGGTGATCACGGGGCAGCGAGCTGCGAATGCTTCGATCACTGGCAGCCCAAAACCCTCATAGAGCGAGGGGAATACGACTGCACTGGCGCTCTGTAGCAATGCGAGCACGCCATTGCGGGGAAGATAGTCGAGCCATCGCCCTTCGCCTCTGGATTCGAGGGCGCGCAATTGCGGGATCAACGTTTCCGCTCTCCAGCCTGCGCGTCCCACGACAACCAGCGGGTGTGCTTTGCGAATATGTGCCGGAAGACTCTGGTGGGCGGCCAGGACCCGCTCGAGGTTCTTGCGCGGCTGTAGCGTACCGACGCAGAGGAAGAAGCTAGGCCTCAGGGCATTCTCCTGCAGAACCTGCATTAGCGCGGCTTCTTCGATTCGCTCGAAGTAAACCGGATCTACTCCCAGGGGCGTGACCGATATTCGCTCGGCGGCAACGCCGAGGTGTTCGATCAGGTCTCGTTTGCTGTACTCGGAGATCGTGATGATGTGATCGCTTCCCTGAACGGTTTGACCGAAAAGCCAGTTCTTGGCGCTTCTTAACCGGGGGGCGACCCACTCAGGATGCAGCAACGGAATCAGATCCATCACATTGGCCACGACCGGCGTCCCCCGAAGGCGAGGGATGTGGTGGTCCGTTGCATGAAACAGATCGATCTGCTGTCGCAGTGCTTCAGACTGTCGACGGGGAGCGCCAAAGAGTGTCGAGCACAACGCATGAACAGGGAAATGCTTCGCCAGAATCTCAGGGCGGCCGCATTTCAAGTCGGGCATGCGGTTGCCGAAAGCGTATGTCTTGCAGGTGAATTCGGAGCCAGGCTGGACTTCATGGCGATGCAGGCTTTCCCATAGGGCCTTGGTGTAAACGCCGATTCCATCCAGATGGCCTGCCAGGGTTCCCCTGGCCCACTGCGTCGCGCCCAGCCCAACCCTCATCAAGTGCTGGTGCCTGCAGCCTGTCGTTGCGCCGCCAGCATGTCTTCCAGAGTCTGCTTCAGGTCGTGTCTGGGGGTGAAGCCGGTAGCCTGTGCCAGGGCCTCGTTGCTGCCGCGCAGGACCGGAATTTCATTGGCTCGAACGAAGGCAGGATTAACCTGCACAGTGATCTTGTAGCCGGCCAGGTCTTCCATCATGGTCAGCACCTCGCGCAGCGCGACAGCCTTGCCGGAACAGACGTTGATTTTCCGGCTGTGCACATCGGAGTCGAGCAGGTGCAGATAGGCTTCCACGACATCCCTGACGTCCGAGAAATCCCTGCTTACATCGAGATTGCCCAGCTCTATGACGGTCTTCTGCTGTGCGAAATGGCTGACGATCTTCGGAATCAGGAAGCGATCGCTCTGGCCCGGCCCGGTGTAATTGAACGGGCGCGCTATGACGATGGGCAGGCGGTCGAACCAGTTCGCAACCATGTGCTCCATCGCCAGCTTACTGCAGGCGTAATGATTGACTGGGGCAGGGCAGATGTCTTCGGAGATGACCTCGATGCCAGGTGTGCCATAGACATTGGCGCTGCTGGCGATCAGTACTCGCTGCGGCGATTTCTCCAGTTCGGCGAGAGCGCTGAGCAGGTTGAGCGTGCCGAAGACGTTGACCCGGTAGAATGCTTCCTGATCTTCGTGGCCGACGAAGGCGAGTGCGGCCAGGTGGATGACCCAATCGGGCTGAGCCTTCTGAATGGCGGCCCGGACGGCCGCCATGTCAGTCAGGTCGCATGCCAGGGTTTCATCTGCATGGGTGGCCTCGCTGCCGAGGCCCACTACATAGAACCCGCGTTGCTTCAACGCGTCGACCATGTAGCTTCCGGTGAAACCCGAAGCGCCTGTTACCAGAGCGGTTGGCATGCGTATCCCCTTAGAACGAGAAGCCTTGTTCGTTACGGCGTAGATCCGCTTCGACCATCATTCGGCAGAGCTGTTCCAGGGTAGTGGTAGGTTCCCAGCCAAGTTCCCGCTTGGCTTTCTCGGGGTTGCCGATCAGCAACTCAACTTCTGCCGGGCGATAGAACTTCGGATTGATCGAGACGACCACCTTGCCGGTCGCGGCGTCGATACCTTGCTCGGCCTCTGCGCTGCCTTTCCATTCCAGGTCAACGGCGGTGGCCTTGAATGCCATGCTCACGAAGTCGCGCACGGTCTCGGTGCGGTTGGTTGCCAGCACATAGGTGTCGGGCTTGTCAGCCTGCAGCATGCGCCACATGCCCTCGACATATTCCTTGGCAAAGCCCCAGTCGCGCTTGGCATCGAGGTTGCCCAGTTCGAGGCGGTCCTGTTTGCCGAGTTTGATCTTGGCGACGGTGTCGGTGATCTTGCGGGTCACGAACTCACGGCCGCGCAGCGGCGACTCGTGATTGAAGAGAATGCCGCTGCTACCGAAGATGTCGTAGGACTCGCGGTAGTTGATGGTCATCCAGTGGGCATACAACTTTGCTACGCCGTAGGGGCTGCGCGGGTAGAACGGCGTTTCCTCGACCTGCGGAATGGCCTGCACCTTGCCGAACATCTCGGAAGTGGACGCCTGGTAGAAGCGGACCTTCGGATTGACGATGCGAATGGCTTCCAGCAGGTTCACTGCGCCCAGACCGGTGATTTCGGCGGTCGTCAGCGGCTGCTCGAAGGACACACCCACGAAGCTCTGTGCCGCCAGGTTGTAGACCTCGGTGGCTTCGGTGGTCTGCAGCAGGCGGATGCTGGCGGAAAGGTCGGTCAGGTCGTATTCGACCAAGTGCAGATTCGGGTGCTTTTCAATGCCCAGCTCTTCGATCCGCCAGAAATTGACCGAGCTGGTACGGCGGTAGGTCCCGTAGACCTTGTAGCCTTTCTCCAGCAGCAGCTGAGCGAGGTAGGCCCCATCCTGGCCAGTGATCCCGGTAACGATAGCTTTCATCAGTATCCTATTCCTTTACTTGAGGCGTGCACCTGGAAGCAGCCTGCCATACACAAGAGGCGCGATCATAGCTCCGAATTTTCGGAGTGGCCAACGTGAAACACCATTCCTCCAGCACTTTCCGATGAGGGTGCGCTGGATGTTGTCAAACCGCCTGAAAGCGAGCCGTGACGGGCTTTGAGGCAGTGGTTCGTACCTTGAGCCCGGCATGCTTGCGAGACGTTAAATGCCTTGTCTCGATACCGGGCTGAATCGCTCACGCCGTTCAGGGACGGGCGGCTCTGCGAGAGGCTCGATTCAATCGGGCTGCGACGGATTGCAGCTCCGACTGAGGCTTTTCAGAGTTGTTTCGCGATAGCAGAGGCGAAGGTCCCTGGTACAGTCGGATTGACCTGCAAGGGGCGTAGTGCCGCCTCGCAAGGCATACCATCAATCCGAATGAGCGGGGCTCTGCGATGCAGCATTTCGTGCTGCGACGGCGGATTGAAAAATGGCTGACCCCGTGTCGCTCCAGCGCACTGGACGATAGTCATTTCGGATGACTTCCTGACGACTTTCAACTGCTTGCGGGTTCTTGACGTACCACGCTATCCGCTCTGCCCAGGCACTTTCGTCTTGTGGTGAAAGGTATTCGATCAGGTTGCCTCCTACCTCTGGAATCGAGGCTGCATCGGATGCCAGACAGAATCGGCCATAGGCCAGGCTCTCTGCGACAGGAATTCCCCAGCCCTCGTACAACGAAGGGTAGGTAGTAAAGAGGCAATGCCGGTAGAGATGGGCAAGATCGCTATCGGAAACGTTCTGCAGGCGAAGTATGTGGGATTGGATGGATGGCTCTTCCAGATCCTGAATGAGCTGGTCGACTCCCCAACCTTGCATTCCTACGAAGATCAGTTTGGGGAGATCCTTTTGTCCTGCAGACAGCAGCCGCTTGTAGGCCTTATAGAGGACCTTGTGATTTTTACGAGCTTCAATCGTGGAAACGAAGAGGATGTAGCGCTCGTTTAGTAAATCCGCAATCTCGGCAGATGGCGGCTGAGTTGCAGAGGCCGGAATATCGCCTCCGAGCCGCACGGTGACCAGTTTCGGAACAGGAGCACCGACGCTGTGCAGATAGTCCAACAGGTCATTTCGTGAGCATTCCGAGTTGCACAGGATCAGATCGGCGCACCAGGCGACATCAGCAAAGTAACTCGGGAACTTCTCGGGTACGCCCGGTACGCAGTACTCAGGCATCAGGATGGGAATGATATCGTGGCAGAACAGAATGACTTTCAGTTCAAGGCTCTTCTTGAGCGCGTAGAGAACCGAGAGGTCCTTCTGATCCCAGTCGATACCCAGGGAAATGTAGGTATCGCCCTTGTCGAATGGTGAGGCTGGCTGGAGATGTACGCGCGCCGCTGCCGTGACAGCGGACAGGACGTTGCCAGTGGCTTGAGGTTGCGAGCTGGAGAACTTGCGGACAATGGACCGGCATTGGAGCGCCCAGTGGCGGGCTTTTAGCTGGTAGCGCCCCGGCAGCCTGGCGATGGTATTACGCCCCCAGCGTTCAAGGCGAACCTCCAGCGGCTCCGACGCTGGCACTGCCGCTTTGGGCATGGCTGCCGGTTGGGCAGGTCTCGCGTGGCCGCCCGCATCGAGGCGAGCCAGTGCCCCGAGAGCTTCCTCGCGAGAAACTTCATGGTAGGTGCTGCTTTCTCGCTCAAAGCGGCAAAGTCGCACCTGATCATCCTCTAGACTGAGGAAATGTCGCAGGGTTTCTGCTTCAACACGCACGATGCCCAATGCCGGCCGTCCCCAGGCCAGGGTTGTGGTGATATCCAGCCAGATACTCATTGGGCCTTCCAATTTTCATTCAGCAGGTTTTTTACACGCTCAGGCAGCGCGGCAAGGCTGGCGGCCCAGGTCAGTCGCTGACGAAGTCTGCGGTCGACTTCTCGTCCGGACTTCGGGGAGCCGTCCTGCGCCAGTGTGTGCCGCAGGAGTTCCTGGAAAGCCTGAGGTGAGTCGGCGACGGAGATTCCGGGAAGCTCCCGGAACTGCTCGAACCCACGCAGGGCTGTACTCGTGCAAATCACGGGCTTGCCAGAATAGAGTGCCTCGGCAGTCTTGATGTTCGATCCGCCGCCACCGCCTATGGGAAGCAGGAAGGTATGCGCGAGATGCTTGACAGCAATCAGGTCGTCATCATCGAGTACCCCGAGGATCTGCAGGCGAGATGCATTCAGTTGCCCCCAGGGTGAAGCCAGCAGTATTCGCTCCAGATGTGGTCCGACACCTCCAGCAATCACCAGTCGCGACCCGGGAGGAATGCAGGCCAGTGCGTCGCCGACTGAGGCGATGAAGCCGGTGTAGTTTGGTGGATGAGCGCTGGCGACGAAGAGCGGCCACGGCGCCTGCGGCAGGCGGGCGCGCCAGTGCTCCAGAAGCTGCGGGTCGGCCGACCAGGGATTGATACCGTTCGGTGCTGTAAGAACAGCATCGGCGCCGTAGGTGCGCAGAACGTCAGCGTCCTCGTCGGTTACCGCTACACTCAGATCGGCATTGTGTGCCGCTTCTTGCTCCAGGCTCGAAATATCCTGAATGGCTTCCACCACGATGCGATCGGCACCTTCGAGGATCTGCTGCTTCATGGGCGCTTCGATGTTCTGCGAGCTGAACACGATGAGTGCCTGCTTGCAGAACGCAACCTCAGCCTGCAGTCGTTTCGCCAGGGGGTAGAACCAGGGCTGTTCAACGACTATGGCGTCGACTGGGAAGTGGATGCTGTCGGCAATATGCCGATAGGCCTGTTCATCCTTGGTCGCGAAGGACGCCATCAGGAAGTCGGAGAGCTCAGGAATGCTGCGGCCCTTGTAAAGGCGATACGGGCTTTGCGAGGGGAATGCGATGTCACCCGAAGAAAGTTCATCGTGCCTGTAGGCTTCCGACTGATAGAAGCCGATAGACCGTACATCGAAGCCATGCTCGCGGAAGCGCTGGCAGATGGCGGCCGTCCGCAGTTGTCCTCCATGGCGAGGCTTGCGGATGGGATACGGCGCCAGGACCAAGGCGAGCGGTCTGCCTGATCCAGAGGGCGTCGAGATTGACTCTGCTGTTGGGCGACGAGGTGCAGGTGGCAGTACTGCATCGAGCAACTGCTCGGCGCTCTGTGCCCAGTTCAGGTGTGTAATGCCTTCCGAGCTTGGTGCGAGGCCATCCTTGTTCAGATCGAGCCAGGCGGTAAGGCTGCCTGCAAGGTGTTCGGCGGAAGTCCCGGAAAAATAGTGCGCATGGTCCCCTGCAACCTCACGGAAGACAGGGATGTCTCGTGCCACGATAGGGCGATGATGCCTTGCAGCTTCGATCAGGGGTAGGCCGAAGCCTTCGCCCTCGGATGCCATCAGGAGGCATTTCGACTCTGCATAGATCCGCTCAAGATACTCATCACTGACGCCACTCAACCAGAACAGGCGCTTGCCTTGCTCGGGATGCCTCTCGAGAGCTGTCGCCAGGGAGTCGACTTCCCAGCCGCGCTTGCCGACGATTACCAGCGCGACATCCTGCCCTTCTCGCCAGAGCTGCTCGAAGGCGGCCAGCGCCTGGCCATACCCCTTGCGTGGCTCTACCGTACCCACCATCAGGAAGCTTGGGCGTGCCGCCATGTTTTTCAGTACGCTCGCCGCATTTGCCGGGAGGCCGCGGGTGGGTATCGAGTTCTCGATATCAGCCCCGAGATGGAACCAGTTCAGTGCGAAAGGTTTGCGCTCGGGCGAACGCAGGGAGGACATCCAGTCGGAAAGTTCATCGGCTACCGCTTTTGATATGCAGATCGCACCATCGTTCTCGATCACGACCTCGAGCCAGCGAGCGTGGGATTCGCTGGCACCCGTGGGGAATGCATGCGGCATGAGTACCGGTAACAAGTCGTAGACCACGAAGTGCACCTGTACGCCGATATTCCGCAGATGCCGGTAATACTCTCTGCACTCGGGAATAACTTGTGGCTGCAGGTCGAGCCCCAGGAACAGATCACCGCTCTGAGGTTCGATGACAGAGTCCTCCGCGGCTCCGTTGTCATCGTTCATGAGCTGGCGAACGAAACCGTCGGCATAGTGGTAGCAACCGCTGCCGTGGGATGACTGAACGGCGCGGACCTCGAAGCCCGCTGGTGGATTGACCAGCAATTCACGCAGGATGGATCTTGTAACCCGCTGAATGCCCGTGCCGCTGTCACGCTGAACCAACTCGGAGATATCAACGAACAGTTGTGGAATGCGATTGATAGAAGGGTGGTTCTGCGCTACGTCCATGCACAGCAGGGCCTGATCCCGATCGGTGAGGCGTGCCACGCAGTTCGACGATCCCAGAGCATCGAGCAGGCGAGTCTGTACTTTTTGTGGCGCGAGATCCGGGAGCGGGACCTGCTGGGCGGCTGCATACAGATTTTCGAACGTTTTCAGGGCGGTCCCTGCAGTCTTGTCCCAGGAGAAGCGTTTCCTCTGCTCCTGGCCGTAGGCTTGCAGGTCCGCTCGAAACTCTTCCGACTCCAGTACCTCGGCGATCTTGCCTGCGATGGAATGCACATCCAGTGGGTCGAACAAGGCGTCTTCGCGCCCGATGACTTCTGGAAGGCTCGATGTGTTGGCGGCAATGACCGCAGCGCCACAGGCCATTGCTTCCAGCGCCGGCAGTCCAAAGCCCTCGTGCCAGGAAGGGAATACGAAGAGGTGGCAGAGGTTATAGAGCTGATGCAGTTCCTGATTGCTCACATAACCCGTGAAGATCAGCTCGTCCGCGCCCAGGCTGGCCAGTCGCGCATGATGATGCAGATGCTCGAGATCAACCTGGGAGATCTTGCCGGCCAACAGCAACTGGTGGGTTGTGCGCAGGTGTGGCGGCAAGGCAGCAAAGGCCTGGATCAGCCGTGGCAGGTTCTTTCGCTCGTCGGCTCCGCCTGCATACAGCAGGAACGGTCGCGTCAGGCCGAACTTCTGCTTCAGGGCATTGGCAGTCGATTCGGAGATGTCCAGCGGGTGGAAGTCCGCCTCGATGGCGGTAGACATATTGATGATGCCGTCGTCCGCGAAACTCAGATTCTGCAGGCCTTCATTGCGGGCGAATTCCGAGATTGCCAGGCACGCGGCAGCCCGTCCCAGATGACCGATCTTGCGCTCGTAGTAGCGCCCATAATCAGGGTTGGGGCGGAGGTACTGGTCCGGATTAAGCAGCGGAATAAGATCGTAAAGGGTCGCGGTAACCGGCGTTATCGTGTCCAGGCGGCCAATGCTGACCACGGCGTTGTCGGTGAACCCCTCGAACAGGCTGGTGACGTGGATTACGTCCGGCTTCAGGCTCGCCAGAAATGCCTCGCGAACCAGTTCGGCGACGTCTCTGCGGTCCTGGTTATCGGCGTGGACTTCCTGGACCGGACCGGGGGCGTTCCAGACACGGATGTTGTCCGCTGGAAGCAGGTCATGAAACGCATCGCGGATAGGCTCAATGGTGTCCGGAAAGAGCCCGCTCAGCGCCAGGATGATCTCGTGGTCGCCGCGATTGCGGACCAGCGCCTGGGTGAAGGACAAGGTATAGCGGCCTATACCGCGGAAGCGACTTTCCGTTTGCGCTCCCTGCATGTCGACTACGATGCGCATCAATCGTTGCTCTTATCCCGAATGGCTTGCTTGAGTTCCTGGTAAAACTGTCGAGCCCGCGGGCTCATCTTGCTCAGATCCGCAGCGGCAACTTCCCGTGCCTTCTGTGGTGCGATGACAGGAGCGTTTCCCACCAGTCCGTGAGCGCCAGCGATTCGGCGAAGGCGCTCATAGAGTCGAGGATGCTTGCGCAATTGGGCCATCACGCGCTGGCGCGTTTCCGGGCGTTTCAGCACGAATCGCATCGACGATACCAGCCCTCGCTTGCATACCGCCTTGGCCTGGCGGACGGGATTGCGAAGAGCGAGGCTGCTGACGCGCAGCGGATGGGTGATTTTCCAGGAAAGGCTGTTTTCCAGCGTCCGGCCGTGGGCAATATGAAGTTGTGCCTGGGCGTACCAGTGGTCAGCATTGGTCAGCGCGGCAGTGAGTTGCTCGCGTGCTTGCTGCAGCTCGATCAGTAACTGTTGGTTCTGCGCGACGCTTTCCATCAGCGAAGGAATATCGCTCAGCAATCTGCGATTCTGCTCCGCGTTATCGAAGAGTGGCTGAAGTTCAGTCCGTAATGACGCGAGGGCTTGTTCGGCGTTCATATACATTTGGTGGGTATGCTCGTCGGCAGCTTCAATCCGTTGTTCCAGGGCCTGCATGGAGCCGGCCAGCCGATCGTCGTATCGTTGCGCAAGGGTATCGAGGGAGAGTCCGTATTCGCGCTCGAAAGCTGGCTGGAAGATCGCCAGCTGTTCTTCCGGGGCGTTTTTCTGCGCGATGACAGCGTAGTCGGGGCTTGTGCCGGTGATGACGTCGATCAGGCGTACCTGAACAGCTTCGCGCAACTGCTCCGGCTCTTGTAAGCGCAGTAACTTGCTGCGGGCAAAACCGCCGTTTTCTGTGACGAAGCTCAACAGAAGATGGGGGATGGGGCGTTCGTGGGTCGGGTCCATGTAGAAATAGTGACTGCCGACCGCCAGGTTCTCCGCGTTGGGGGTCTCCAGGATGAGCAGCCCGCCCGGACGAAGCACCCGGAGTGCTTCGATGGTGACTTGCAGCAGCAGATCGAAAGGCAGGTGCTCGGCAATATGAAAGCCGGAAACCAGCGCCAGGCTGGCGTCAGGCATTTCGCGCAGAGTGGCCAGCGCATCGCCCTTTCGGGCCGGGAGGTCCAGCTTGATGCACGCCTGCAGCATGCCGTCGTCGAGATCGACGCCTTGGGCCTGGGCCCCGAGTTCCAGCAGCAATTCCAGCCATTCGCCACGTCCGCACCCGATATCGAGAGCCGGCAGGTCAGGGTGCAGCGATTGCAGAGGCTCCAGGAAGGGCAGATAAGCCTTCAGACGGGTCTTGATCAGTTCACGGGAGCCGCGGTGGCGATCTTCGAACTCACGGTAGAACGTTCCAATCATCGGCTGCACTCGACATCAAGGGGAAGCCAGGAGAGCCCCACGAATTCTTTCTTCGAGGTGTTGACCACATTGAACACCAGCGCGAGGTCGCGCCATTCGTAGTTGCAGGCGATGTGAGTATCCATGGTGTGCAGGGCCACCGAAACCGAGTAGGACCCAACACCGAGGTTCGCCGGGAAGGTAAATCCGTAACGTATCGACTCGCCTTCCTTGAGGTCGTGAAGTGCGCAGCCCAAGTGGTGAGTGTTGGTTCCAAAGACTGTCTGTCCCAATCGGTCCTTGATGGCGTAACCCACCACGAGTTCGGGAATATCCTTGTTGATACGTGTGCAGATCGACAGCCGTACCGGCTCGCCAACTGTCACGTATTCGACGGGCTTGTCGGCATGATTGCGCAGGCTGATTTCATCGACACTCGCCTCCCCGGTACCCGAGCGGGTTTGCCGGCTGCCATCCTCGAGTTCGGTGACCGTGACCGTGGCATTTTCCTTCTCGGCGATCAGGGCGTTGTAGAAGTCCATCACCTCTTCCGGCGCACCATCCTTGATGATCGTTCCCTTCTCGAGAAGGATGGCGCGATCACACAGCGCCTGAATGGAACCTCGGTCATGGGAAACAATGAGCAAGGTGGTGCCGAGGCGCTGGAATTCGCGAATGCGCTCGAAGCTCTTGTGCTGGAAGTAGCTGTCCCCTACCGAGAGTGCTTCGTCGACGATCAGTATTTCTGGGCGGAACGCAGTTGCTACGGCGAATGCCACGCGCATCTGCATGCCGCTGGAATAGGTGCGGACAGTTTCATCGAAGTATTCGCCAATCTCGGCGAATGCCTCGATTTCGTCTATCGCTCCGGCGATCTGTTCGATGCTGAATCCCATGAGACCGGCTGCATGGTAGACGTTCTGGCGCCCGGTCAACTCCGGGTTGAAGCCCATGCCGAGCTCCAGGATGGCGGCAATCCGGCCATTGCGCTGAACACTCCCCTCCGTGGGTTGGAGGGTGCCGGTCAGCATCTTCAGCAAGGTCGACTTGCCAGCGCCATTCTGGCCAATGATGCCGATGGCCTCGCCCGGCTTGATGTCGAAGCTGACGTGCCTCAGTACCCAGTGCTCATCGGCGGGGCGGCTTGGCAGGTTGAACCAGGCGGCGACCCGCTGCCACTCGGATCTGTAGGAGCGGTAGGCTTTGCCCAGATCGTTGACGCTGAGTAGTTTCATAGCGCGTCCACCATTTCGGCATTGGCGCGCCGGAACATGAAGAGGCCCAACCCCAGCAGCAGCAGGCTGGAGAGGCTGATGCCGAGCAGTGAGTCGAGCGCCGGAGTGCGTCCATAGACAAGGACTTCGTGGTAGGCGTCGACTACCGGGTAGAGCGGGTTGAAGGCCAGGTAGCCCTTGAGCCATTGCGGCAGGATATTGCTCGGGTAGACGATCGGGGTGAACCAGAACAGCACCTGCAGAACGATTGGCACAATCTGCCCGAAGTCACGGATGAAGACATTGAGTACCCCCATGACCAGGCCGATCCCCATGGCAAAGGCCAGCACCAGGAGGGTCAGGGGCAGCAGCCAGAGGGTTGTCCACGACAGCGAATGGCCGAGAATGCCGAACACTACCAGGATGGCGGCGGCCAGGATGAGGTTGTTGACCAGGCTGGAGCCGGCGACGATCGCCGGCAATGTGATGCGTGGAAACATGATCTTCTTGAGCAGGTTCCCATGTTCGAGAAATACCCCGAGGCAGCGATTCACCACTTCGGTGAACAGGCTCCAGGCAAGGGTGCCGGCCATCAGATAGATCGCGTACGCATACTGGTTTTCGATGCCCGGAAGCTTGGCGGCCAAGACGTTGGACAAGACCAGCGCATAGATGGCCACCTGTACCAGCGGATGAATCAGGATCCAGAGGCTGCCGAGCTTGCTGCGGGAGAACTTGACGACAAATTCGTTCTTGATTGAAGAAAATACGAAGTTCCGGTAGTTCCAGAGACTTCTGAACATCGAAAACATAGTCGCTCCAGAAAGAGCCTCGAATAAGAAATGACGCTGCTGCGCCGGGGCCGTTGCGGCTCCGGCACAGTATCAGGACGGCTTCAGTTCGGTGCGCGACCGTAATTGTCCTGGAAGCGCACGATGTCATCCTCGCCCAGATAGTCGCCGCTTTGTACTTCGATCAGCACGAGATCGATCACGCCGGGGTTTTCCAGGCGATGTTTGTGCCCGGCGGGGATGAAGGTCGATTCATTGCTGTTGAGCATCCGGGTGCTTTCGCCATTGACCACCTTGGCCATGCCGGTGACCACGATCCAGTGCTCGCTGCGGTGATGGTGCATCTGCAGCGACAGCGATGCTCCGGGTTTGACCACGATGCGCTTGATCTTGAAGCGGTGGCCTTCCTCGAGCGTGGTGTAAGTACCCCAGGGGCGGTGCACGGTGCGATGCAGAAGGTGGGCGCTGTGGCCTCTCTTCTTCAGTTGCGCAACGATCTGCTTGACGTCCTGGGTGTGTTCCTTGTGGGCGATCAGCAGCGCGTCGGGAGTATCCACCACGATCAGGTTCTGCACGCCGACAAGAGCTGCAAGGCGTTCGGGGCTGTGCACGTAGTTGTTGTTGGCTCCGTGCACAAGGACTTCGCCTTCGCAGCGGTTGCCGTCCGCATCTTCGCTGGTTAGCTCACTCAGGGCATTCCAGGAGCCGATGTCGCTCCAGCCCAGATCGCAGGGAACCGTGGCGACCTTTGCCGACCGCTCCATCAGGGCGTAGTCGATCGAAATGTCGGGAACTTTCGCGAACAGATCGCCATCGAGGGTCAGGCAGCGGTGGGCGGGCCCTTCCGCCAGTCGGGAGCCGGAGATTGCCAGGGCGACGGAATCATGGATTTCGGGCGCGTGGGCCTGCATCTCGGTGATCAGTGTGCCGACCCGGAAGCAGAACATGCCCGAGTTCCAGAAGTAGTTGCCTGCCGCCAGGTACTCTTCGGCCTTTTCCTGCGTCGGCTTTTCGACGAAGCGCTTGACCTGCAGTCCGCCTTCCAGGGCATGGCTGTCGCACTCGATGTAGCCGAACCCGGTTTCCGGATACTTCGGCTGGATGCCGAAGGTAACCAGCCAGCCCTGGGACGCGAGGGTGCTGGCGCGTGCGACGGCATCGGCGAAGGCATCGGTACGCTTGATCAGGTGGTCGGCGGGAAGCACCAGCATGACGGCGTCCGGACCATGCGCCTGCTCCAGTTGCAGCGCCGCGGAGACTACTGCCGCCGCAGTGTTGCGTCCGAAGGGCTCGAGCACGTAGCTGAGGCAGCCTGCGTTGGCCTTGAGCTTGCGGTACTCGTCTTCGGTCTTGAAGAACAGCTCGCGGTTGGTGACGGTCATGACTTCCGTCACCCCGTCGAGAGCTGTTGCTCGCAGCAGCGTCTTCTGCAGCAGATTCTGCCCATCCGGCAGTGCCATGAAAGGCTTGGGATGGGCCTCGCGAGATACCGGCCAAAGCCGGCTGCCAGCGCCGCCACAGATGATCACAGGGATCAGCATCGATCGTGTCCTTTGAGAAATTCGTCCTAAAGCAGCATCGCCGATCTCGGTCGTTGTGTTGAGCGGGAATCGACCGGGAGTCAGGCGCTGCAGAAGATACACAATGAGTTGTGCCACTCATAGGGCCATCAGTCCAGACGCGAATAGGGGCACAACCAAACGCGCTTGGACTTGCAGTAACTCGACTCGTTCCCTAGCAGTGTAGGGAAAATACCGAATCCGTTTAAGGTGTGGCGATTTGATGTTGCCTGGCGAAGTAGGCGAATAGTAGGCAGAAATGAAAAAGCCCGCATGACTGCGGGCTTTTTTGAAGATGGTGCCGGCACCAGGAGTCGAACCCGGGACCTACTGATTACAAGTCAGTTGCTCTACCAGCTGAGCTATACCGGCAAGGAGGGGCGCCATTATAGTCACGGCGCCCGGTGTGTAAACCACTGATTTGTCAGAATGATCCGCAGCTTTGGTCAGTGTCCGCCGGCAGTCGCTGCGCCGGGCTTGGCGCCGAAGGGCGGCTTGGCCAGGCAGATGATCACCAGCATGGCGAGAAACAGCCAGCCCAGCAGGGTGAAGTAGTCGATGGTGCTGATCATGTACGCCTGGCTTTCCACCATCCGTTCCAGCAGCGCGGCGCTGTGCTGGCCGGGGCCGCCGAGCTGTTCGACGGTGGCGCGGGTGGCCGGGTCGTACTGGCTGAGGTTTTCCGTCAGGTAGGCGTGGTGCATGGTTGCCCGGCGGTTCCAGATCCAGGTGGTCAGGGATGCGGCGAAGCTGCCGGCCAGGGTCCGCAGGAAGGTCGCAAGGCCGGAGCCGTCGGCGATCTGGTCCGGCGGCAGGTCGGAGAGCAGGATGCTCAGGATCGGCATGAAGAAGAACGCCACGCCCAGTCCCATGAACATCTGCACCAGTGCGATGTGCAGGTAGTCGACCTCGGTGGTGAAGTCGGCGCGCATGAAACAGGTCGCTGCCATCGCCAGGAACGCCAGCCCCGCCAGCAGGCGCAGGTCGAAGTTGTTCGCGTAGCGGCCGACCAGCGGCGAGAGGAACACCGGCAGGATGCCGATCGGCGCGGCCGCCAGGCCCGCCCAGGTCGCGGTGTAGCCCATCTGGGTCTGCAGCCACTGCGGCAGCAGCAGGTTCATGCCGAAGAAGCCGGCGTAGCCGCCGACCAGCGCCAGGGTTCCCACCGTGAAGTTGCGGTGCACGAACAGTCGCAGGTTGACGATCGGGTGCTTGTCGGTCAGCTCCCAGATCACGAAGACCGCCAGGGCGATCGCCGCGATGACGGTGCCGCCGATGATGAAGCCGGATTCGAACCAGTCCAGGTCGTTGCCCTTGTCGAGAACGACCTGCAGGGCGCCGACGCCGACCACCAGCATCGCCAGGCCCATGTAGTCCATGGGCGCATGCTTGATCACCACCGGACGGGCGCGCAGTTGCTGGTAGACGACCATGGCGGCGAACAGGCCGATGGGCACGTTGATGAAGAAGATCCACGGCCAGCTGTAGCTGTCGGTGATCCAGCCGCCGAGGATGGGCCCGGCGATGGGCGCGACCACCGTCACCATCGCCAGCAGTGCCAGTGCCATCCCCCTTTTCGCCGGGGGATAGATGGAGATCAGCAGGGTCTGGGTGATCGGGTAGAGCGGCCCGGCGACGAAGCCCTGGATGGCCCGGAAGCCCACCAGCATGCCCATCTGCTGGGCAACGCCGCAGAGGAACGAGGCCACCACGAAGAGCAGGGTGGCGGCAATGAACAGCCGCACCTCACCGACCTTGCGGCTCAGCCAGCCGGTGAGCGGCAGGGCGATGGCGTTGCTCACCGCGAAGGAGGTGATGACCCAGGTGCCCTGCTCGGAACTTACCCCGAGGTTGCCGGAGATGGTCGGCAGGGCGACGTTGGCGATGGTGGTGTCGAGCACCTGCATGAAGGTCGCCAGCGACAGGCCGATGGTGGCCATGACCAGGCTGAGCGGGCTGAAGCTGCTGCTGTTGGGCTGGCTCATGACAGTCGTCGGATCAGCGCTGGGCAGTGCTGTGGTTGGCGTCGGCCAGGTTGGCCTGGATCAGCTTCTCGATCAGCTGGTCGGCCGAAGCCAGTTGCTCCTGGTACACGTCGGTGGAGAACACCGGCTCGTGCGGCGATTGCTGGGCGAGGGCGGGTCCGCTCTGGTCATGCAGGCTGACGTTGACGTCCATGGACAGGCCGATACGCAGCGGATTCTTCGCCAGCTCCTCGGAGTTGATGCGGATGCGCACCGGCACGCGCTGGACGATCTTGATCCAGTTGCCGGTGGCGTTCTGCGCCGGCAGCAGGGAGAAGGCGCTGCCGGTGCCGACGCCGAGGCTGTCGACGGTGCCGGAGTACTTCACTTCGCTGCCGTAGAGGTCAGAGCGAATTTCCACCGGCTGGCCGATGCGCATGTGCTTGAGCTGGGTTTCCTTGAAGTTGGCGTCGATCCATACCTGGTCCAGGGGGATCACCGCCATCAGCGCGGCGCCCGGCTGCACGCGCTGGCCGACCTGCACGGTGCGCTTGGCGACGTAGCCGGTGACCGGCGCGATGATCACCGCGCGGGCATCATCCAGGTAGGCCTGGCGCAGCTTGGCGGCGGCCGCTTTGACGTCCGGGTGCGAGGCGATCACGGTGTCGTCGACCAGCGCGCGGTTGGTGTCCAGCTGCTGCTCGGAGTTGGTCAGCGAGCTGCGGGCGGTGTCCAGGGCGTCGCGGGCGTGGGCCAGTTCCTCCTGGGAGATAGCGCCGTCGCTGGCCAGGTGCTGGCGGCGCTTGAAGTCCGCCTCGGCCTTGGTCAGGGCGACCTTCTTCGTAGCCACGTCGGCCTTGTAGCCGTCGACGTTGCTGAACAGCCCGCGCACCTGGCGCACGGTGCGCGCGAGGTTGGCTTCGGCCTGCTGCAGGGCGATGTCGGCGTCGCTGGGGTCGAACTTCACCAGCACCTGGCCCTTGTGTACCAGGTCGCCGTCATCGGCGCCGATGCTGACCACGGTGCCGGTGATCTGCGGAGTGATCTGCACGACGTTGCCATTCACGTAGGCATCGTCGGTGTCCTCGTGCCAGCGGCCGTAGAGGATTTCCCAGGCGACGCTGGCGAGGCCGGCCAGGATGACGACGGCGAGCAGGATCAGCAGCCAGCGCTTGCGCTTGGGATTGCTGTTCGGGGTTTCTTGGGTGGCGGTGCTCATGTCGGGTGCCTCGTTCAGTGCGCGGCGGCCGCGTTCGCCTGGGCGAGCGGGGCGGGAGTGGAAGTGGTGTCGGGCTGGTAGCCACCGCCCAGGGCCTGGATCAGTTGCACCGAGAGGTCGATCCGCTCGGCATCCAGGTTGGCCAGCTGGCGTTCGGCGAGGAGCAGCTGCTGCTGCACGCTGAGGGCGTCGAGGTAGTTGCCAACGCCTTCGCCGTAACGGCGCATGGCCAGGTCGAAGTTGGATTTGGCGATGTCGCGGGCATCGCGCTGGTCGTCGATCTGCTGCTCCAGCGAGCGCAGCTTGCCAAGGTCGTCGGTGACCTCGCCGAGGGCGTTGACCAGGGTCTTGTTGTACTGGGCGACGGCCAGGTCGTAGTCGGCGTCCTTTCCGGCGAGGTTTGCGCGCAGGCGTCCGCCGTCGAAGATCGGCAGGGAGATGGCCGGGGCGATCTGGAAGAACCGGCTCGGCGCCTTCAGCACGTCGCTGGTGTGCAGGGCGGCCAGGCCGACCATCGCCCCGAGGTTCACGTTGGGATAGAACTCGGTCTTCGCCGAATCGATGCTTTTTGATGCGGCTTCGACCCGCCAGCGGGCGGCGACGATGTCCGGGCGGCGCCCCAGCAGCTCGGCCGGCAGGTTCGACGGCAGGCTCAGTGCGCCGGGCTTGAGCACCTGCGGGCGCTGCAGGTCCTGGCCGCGATCCGGACCTTGGCCGAGCAGGACGGCCAGGGCGATGCGGTCGCTGGCGATATCCTGTTCCGCGGCGGCCAGTTGCTGCTTGGCGCTGGCAACCTGGGACTGCGTCTGTTGCAGCTGGACCTTGCTGTCGAGGCCTGCGTCCATGCGCTTCTGGCTGAGCTGGAAGAGGTGCTGCGAGCGATCCAGTTCGTCTTTGGCCAGGTCGCGGGCGACAAAGGCGTGGGCCAGATCGCTGTAGGCGCGGGCGACATTGGTGGAGAGCGTGATCGAGGCGGCCTGGCGGTCGACTACGGCGGCGTTGGCCTGGCCGAGGGCGGCCTCCCAGGCGTCGCGCTGGCCACCCCAGAGATCGAGGTCGTAGCTGAAGCTCAGCGACAGGTATTTCACTGCCGAGTAGCGACCGCCCATGGGGGCAGGGATGACGCTTTCCGGTGCGCGGATGCCGGCATAGCTGGCGGTGCCCTTGACGCTGGGCATGCGTGCTGCGTCCTGCGCTTGCGCGGCAGCGATGGCCTGGCGGGCGCGGGCGCTGGCGATGTCCAGGTCGGGCGTGCCGCGCAGGGCCTCGCCGATCAGACTGTCCAGCTGCGGGTCGCCCAGGCTGGTCCACCAGCGTTCGCTGGGCCACGCGGCGGCAGACAGCGGGGTGCCGTCGAGGCTGACGCCAGCCTTCAGGCTGGCGGGATCGACGGACTTGCCGCTGGTGTCCAGGCCCGAGAAGCTGACGCAGCCGGAGAGTCCCAGTACGGCGGCGAACACAGCGGCTGGCAGCAGGGCAATGCGGAGGTGGTTCATGGTCATTTCTCCTGCGCCGCGCAATGGGCCGCGGCGCCGTGGGCGCGCAGGATCTTGTCGAGCAGGCCGGTGAGGGTCTGCAGTTCGTCGCGGGAAAGGCCGCCGACCAGTTCGTTCATGGCGGCGGCGGCGATGCGTGGGGCCTCGTCATTCACGGCCTGTCCGGCGGGGCTCAGGCTCAGGCGCACGCTGCGGCGGTCGTGCTGGCAGGGCTCGCGGAGCAGCAGGTCCTTGCGTGCGAGACGGTCGAGCATGCGGGTCATGGAACCGCTGTCGATGGACAGCTCGCGGCACAGCTCTGCCGGGGTGTTGGCGCGGTCGTTGCCGATGAAGAACAGCACCTTGAACTGCGCGGCGGTGATATCCAGGTGTGCCAGGTGCTTGTCCAGGAGGCGATCCTTGAGGATGGCGGTGGCGCCCAGCAACTGGCCGATGGAGCCTTTGAACGGAAAGTCCGCGACGTCGTAGTGATTCATGTCAAAACAGATAGCTGCTTAGGCAGAGAAATATTTCGAAATGATACTGCCTAGGCAGCGATTGACAAGATTCGATTGTCGCGATTGCGCAACAATCCGTTCGAAGAAGCGCTATTGGGGCAGGATTGGCAACAGGAATAGCTGATTTCCTACACCGCTGAAGGCCTTTATGCACAAGAGGGAAAGCTTTAGGGCGCAATTTGCATATGAGATGTGATAGCAATCACGAAGTGTCGTAACTGGCTGTTTTTTAAAGATTAAATTTATATGTACAGAAAATGACCAGATCGCAGCGAGGCGGTCTGGGCGGTAAGGAAGGGGAGTTTTTTCCGGGGTTACGAACAGAGTTATCCACAGGGTCTGTGGGTGAAGCTCTGGAACGCCCGTCTCAGATGCGTTCGGCCAGCAATAGCAGGTTGCGCGGGGTCATTCGGGTGGCGCAGAAGGCACCCAGGGTGGCGCGATAGCCCTGTTCCTCGAGGAATAACGCGCGGTCGAGCAGCAGCCACAGTTCCATGGGGCGGCGGAACAGTCCGCGTACCAGTTCGAGGTTGCGGACTTGTGCCAGGCGCTGCCAGCCCCTTGCTTCCAGTTCCTGCCAGTTGGTGCCAGCGGGCAGGTCGAGCCCCCTGAGCGCGGCGAGGTCTCGGCAATAGTCGGCGAAGGGTTTGTCCAGCCAGGTGGGCGGCACGGAGGGAGTGGACAAGTAGTCGTTGCTGCTGCGGACTTCCCGTTGCAGCAGGTCGAATGCCAGTCGCCGTGCCATCGATCCGTCGCGCTGGCGGCGCACGCGGGCGCCAGCCGTGACGGTTTCGGCGAGCGGCAGGCGCAGGTCGTCCCGCGAGAGCTGCAGGGTGGAGCTTTGCGCGGCCTGCGAGAGCGGCTGGTAGTGCTCGCTATCGATGCGGTTGTAGCAGCAGGGCGCCACGGCCAGCTGGCGGCAGCCCCGGGTGCTGGCAAGTTGCAGCAGGCGTACGTGCAGGTCGCCGCAGGCGTGCAGGGCGACGGCGGTGTGCCCGGCCTGCAGGTGCTCGCGGGCGTCCGGGGCGAGCACGTCCTGCTGGCGATGCCGGGCGTGAAGCTGAAGCCGGTCGCTCAGGCGCTGGCCGTCTTCCACCAGGGCATTGTCGAACTCCAGGCTCAGCAGCGGCTTGCCGTCGCGCGCCAGCAGACGGCCGAGATGGCCTTTGCCGGCGCACCAGTCGAGCCAGTGCTGCGGTGCTTCGGCGAACTCCAGGCGGCTGGCGAAGGCTTCGATCTGTTGCCACTTGCGGCCGGGAACGTCGACGGTCAGTTGGTTCGGCAACTTGCCCAGCGGCGTTGCCGGGAGCTCGCCGACGACGGACAGCTTTGCGGCCGTGGCGGCCAAAGCAGGGAAGGGGGCGGGGGCGTCGAGCTGTTCGGGCGCGTTGTGCACCGCGTCGGCGTCTTCGAGGCTGCGGCTGCGCAGCCAGGCGGCCAGTTCGGGGTGGTCGCGCTCCCAGGCCAGCTCCAACACAGTGAAGGGCTTCGGCCGCCACAGCGCCTGATGATCCAGCAGGAAGCCATCCAGTGCCTGGAAGCGCTGGAGCAGGTCGGAGCCGGTCAGGGGAGTGTCGTTCGGGAGCATGGTGCGAAGCGGTGGAAAACCACGGGGCGCGCATTATAGCGACCCCGTGGGGGAGTGGCGCGCCGGTCAGCGGCCCTGCATGGAGTCGACCTTCAGCCAGCGTTCCAGCAGGCGGAAGATACGCGTCAGCAGCAGGGTGATGACCAGGTAGAACAGGCCGGCGAGGCAGAAGAACAGCATGGCCTCGTAGGTGCGCGCGATGATGGTGCGAGTCATGCCCATGATGTCGAACAGAGTCACGGTGTACACCACGGCGCTGGCCTTGAGCATGAGGATCACCTCGTTGCTGTAGGCCGGCATGGCGATGCGCGCGGCGCGCGGCAGGATGATGTGGAACAGCGCCTGGCGACGGGACATGCCCAGTGCGCGGGCGGCCTCCACCTCACCCACCGGGATGGCGTGGATGGCGCCGCGCAGGATCTCCGCGATGTAGGCCGCGGTGTGCAGCGTCATGGTCAGCAAGGCGCACCAGTAAGGATCGCGCAGGTACGGCCAGAGCGGCCCCTTGCGCACGCTTTCGAACTGGGCAAAGCCGTAATAGACGATGAACAGCTGCAGCAGCAGCGGTGTGCCGCGGAAGAAGAAGATGTAGGCGTAGGGCACGGCGCGCACGTACCAGTGTCGCGAGGCGCGGGCGATGCCCAGCGGTACGGCGAGGCACAGGCCGGCGACCACGGCGATGGCCAGCAGCTCCAGGGTCAGGGTGGCGCCCTGGAGCATCTTCGGCAGCCATTTGAGGATCAGCTCGAGATCGGTCATAGCTCGTTCCTCACGAAGCCACGGCCGGCGCGACGCTCGAGGAAGTGCAGGGCGGCCATGATGAAGACGGTCAGGCCCAGGTAGATGAAGGCCGCGGTCATGTAGAAGGTGAAGGGTTCCTTGGTCGCGTTGGAGGCGACCTGGGCCTTGCGCATGATTTCATCAAGCGTGATGAGCGAAACCAGGGCGGTGTCTTTCAGCAGGATCAGGTAGAGATTGCCCAGGCCCGGCAGCGCCACGCGCCACACTTGCGGCAGCACGATGCGCCAGAAGATGCGCGGGGCGGAGAGGCCCAGCGCCTGGCCGGCCTCGCGGTGGCCCTTGGGAATCGCCAGCAGCGCGCCACGGAAGACTTCGGTGGCATAGGCGCCGAAGCACAGGCCCAGGGCGCAGGTGCCCGCGGCAAAAGGCGAGAGGGCGAATTCGGGGTAGCCGAACAGGTCACCAATGGCGTTCAGGCCGGCCACGGTGCCGAAATAGATCATCAGTACCCAGAGTGTCTCGGGTACGCCGCGCACCACGGTGGTGTAGAAGCCGCCGAGCATGCGCAGGAAGCCGTTCTTCGAGGTCTTGGCGACGGCGCCGAGCAGGCCGAGGACCAGTCCCACGCAGACTGCGGCGAGCGAAAGCTTGAGCGTCATCCAGGTGCCGGCGATCAACTGATCGCCAAAGCCGTGCAGGTCGAAAATCATGGGGAGTCACGCCTGAAGGCGCGCGCCGCCCGGCGAGGGGCGGCGCGGCACGTGCATCAGTAGATGCTGAAGGGGAAGTACTTGTCGTTGATCTTCTTGTAGGTACCGTCGTCGACGATTTCCTTCAGAGCGGCGTTCAGCTTCTCGCGCAGCGGGTCGCCCTTGCGCACGGCGATGCCGATCTTGTCGTTGTCGAACACCGGCTCGCCCTTGAACTCGAAGTCCTTGCCGGCGTCGCTCTTCAGCCAGTCGTACTGCACGAACTTGTCGGCCAGCACGCCGTCGAGGCGGCCCGAGGACAGGTCGAGGTAGGCGTTTTCCTGGGTGTCGTACAGCTTGATGGTGACGGTGTCGGACATGTTGTCCTCAAGCCAGGTACCGGCGATGGTCGCGCGCTGCGCACCGATCACCTTGCCCTTGAGGTAGCCCTTGTCGGTCTTGAAGTCGGTCGACTTCGGCGCCACGAACTGCAGCTTGTTGGTGTAGTAGGCGTTGGTGAAATCAACGGCCTGCTTGCGTTCGTCGGTGATCGACATGGACGCGACGATGAAGTCGAACTTCTTGGCGTTCAGGGCCGGGATGATGCCGTCCCAGTCGGAGGTGACGACGTCGCACTCGGTCTTCATCTTGGCGCACAGCGCCTTGCCGATCTCGATATCGAAACCGACGACCTGGCCGCTGGCGTCGATGCCGTTGAAGGGCGGGTAGGCGCCTTCGGTACCGATGCGCAGTTTGTCTGCGGCGATGGCCTGGCTCCCCAGTGCGAAGGTGGCCGCGATAGCCAGAACGATCTTCTTATAGTTGTTCATGCAGTGATGCTCCGTTAGCGGTGGCTGGACATGAATTGTTTACAGCGTGCCGATTGCGGGTTGTCAAATACCTGCTGCGGCGGTCCCTGCTCTTCTACCAGGCCCTGGTGGAGGAACACCACCTCGCTGGATACCTGGCGGGCAAAGTTCATTTCATGGGTCACCAGCAGCATGGTGCGACCCTCGTCGGCGAGCGCGCGGATAACGTTAAGCACTTCCTGGACCATTTCCGGGTCCAGTGCCGAAGTCGGCTCGTCGAAGAGGATGACCTTGGGCTGCATCGCCAGGGTGCGGGCGATGGCGGCACGCTGCTGCTGACCACCGGAAAGCTGCGCGGGGAAGCTGTGGCGCTTGTCGGAGATGCCGACCTTGGCCAGCAGGGCCTCGGCGATCTCGGTGGCTTCGGCCTTGGTCTTGCCCAGCACGCGGCGCGGCGCCTCGATGATGTTGTCGAGGATGCTCATGTGCGGCCAGAGGTTGAAGTTCTGGAAGACGAAGCCCAGTTCGCTGCGCAGACGGTTGATCTGCTTGTTGTCCGAGGCGACCAGCGAGCCGTCCTTGGTTTTCTTCAGCTTGAGTTCTTCACCGGCGACCAGGATCTGGCCCTGGTGGGGGTTTTCCAGCAGGTTGATGCAGCGCAGGAACGTGGATTTACCGGAACCGGAGGAGCCGAGAATGGAAATCACATCGCCGTCGCGGGCGGTCAGGGAAATGCCTTTGAGCACTTCCAGGTCACCGTAACGCTTGTGCAGGTTACGGATTTCCAGTGCGGGTATGGCCGTGGCCATTGGGGGCTCCTCTATTGTTATTCGGACGCTTTCGCAGCAGGTCACTGCAGAATCGGGGCCATCCTGGCGAGGGGCAACCTAACACGCACTCCGGAGTGCGCCAAGCGCCCATCTGCCGCGGTCGTCGGCTGTAGTGGCAAGTTGTCGCATTGCCGCTCGGCGTTGTCGCCTGTGCTGAACTAGCTGCGCCGGATGAGGGCGTCGGCTGATGGCGCGGGGGCCGGATAGTGCCAGTTTAGACCGGCCAGTAAAAGTCCGGCGGCCCTGGGGCCGCCGGTGGGGATTACTGCATCATCTGCCGCAGCTGCGGGCTCGGATCTTCGAGTGCTTCGGCAGGCGTGATGTCGTCCTGGGATTCCGGCGGCTGGCTGGCCATCAGGTTCGGGTGCCCGGACAGGCGCGGAATCGTCAGCGGCTTGTTCGCGTCGGCCAGGCTCGTGCCGCCGCCTTCGGTGGCGTTGATCGTCGATTTGCGCGGCTGGGTCAGCACATGGAAATCGGTGATCTCGATGACGCCCTTGCCTTCGGCGAGCAGGTGGAAGGAGAAGGCCTTGCGGGCTTCCTCGTTGTCGAAGCCGAAGGTCACTTCCAGCGGCTGGTTGCGTTTCACCAGCGGGAAGTCCGGCATCTCGATGGGCACCGGCTTCTCGAAGGAGCGCGTCTTGAGCGTCACTTTCGCCCCATTGGCGTCCATCTGGATCGCGCGGATCTTCAGGCTCACCGTGGTGTGGGTGTTGGCCGGGAATTCCAGGTACTGCGCGCCGATCAGGTTGTCGGTGTACTCGTTGTCGATCTGCGGCTTCAGGCGGATGCGCTCCTTGGTCGCGAACTGGTACTCGCGGGCCGACTGCGCCTTGGTCACCGACTGGTCGAGGATGTCCGCGCGGGCGGTCATCAGGCGAGCATCGCGACCGCTGAAGCGGCCTTCGAACTTGGCGGTGTCGGCGATGAAACCGTCACTCTTGTAGCGCCGGCAGACTTGCTGGAAGTCGCACTCGGTGAAGTTGCCCTTGCCGTCGTGGTAACGCTGCATGCCGTTGGTGAAGGACACCATCTCGCGGCCGCTGGTGTATTCACGGAACAGCGAGCGCCCGGCGATATCCTGCGGCGCCTTGATGGCGAAATAGTCGAGCACCGAGGATTCCAGATCGACGTGGCCATAGACGCCGGCCTTCACCGGCGGCAGCGCGGCCTGTTCCGGTGCAAGGATCAGGTTCAGGCCCCAGGCCGAGGCAAGGCGTACGTTGTCGATGCCGTGGGATTCGTCGGAGGTGACGATCACCAGGGTGTCCTTGAGCACGCCTTTCTCTTCCAGGCCCTTGAGGAAGGCGTCGACGGCGTCGTCCAGGTAGGCGACGGCTGCCTGGCGCGGCGTCGGGTACTTGGCCAGGTATTCCGGCGTGGCCGAGTACGGCTGGTGGGTGCCGACGGTGAGCAGGGTGAGCATCCACGGCTGCTTCTTCTGGCGCAGTTGGCCGACATAGTCCAGCGCCCCTTCGAAGAAGGCCTTGTCATCCATGCCCCAGGCGAATTCCAGGTAGGGCTTCTTCTTGAACCAGTCGCGGCCCAGGGTCTTGTCGAAGCCCATGGCCGGCATGACCTTGTCCTTGGCCATGAAGCGCAGCCCGGCGCCTTGCAGGAAGTGGGTGCTGAAGCCGGCCTGGTGCATCTGCGCCGGCAGGCATTCGGCGGCGCGGGTCGGGTTGCCCAGCAGTTCGACGCCCTTGGGCGTGCCGTTGTCCAGCTTGCTGTAGTCGCCGCAGAGCATGGCGTAGAGGCCGCGGATGGTCTGGTGGCTGTGCACCACGTAGTCCGGGGTGGTCATGGCGCGCTCGGCCCAGGTGCTCAGGCGCGGCATCATCGATTCTTCGTAGCTGCTGCTCAGGGCGGCGCGGTTGGTGGCGACGTAGGCGCCGGGGATCCCTTCCATGGCGATGATCAGCACGTTCTTCGCCTGGCCGCGGCCGGCCAGCAGCGGAGTGCCGTTGAGATCGTGCTGGGTCAGGCCGGTGACGTCCGGGCGGACTTCCGGCTGGTCGCGGTCGCGCCAGTCCTGGTAGGCCATCTCGCCGCTGGTGACGGCGCGGGAGACCAGTTGGTGCGGCAGGTTGAACTGCTTCCACATCTCCGCATCGCTGGGCTGGAAGTACTGCTCGCCGGCGTGGGCGGCCAGCAGTGCGGCCGGCAGGGCGTAGGCGTAGCGCGGCAGTGGCTTTTCGCGGCGGCGCCAGAGCAGTGCGCAGAGCAGGATGCCGGCGCCGATCAGGATCGCCAGGTGCAGGTGGTTGAGGCCGCCGCCCTCGGTGGAGTTGGCGACGAAGGTCGGGTCGGCGAGGAAGTGCAGGTCTTCCGGCGCAGGCATGCGGCCCACGGCGCTGACCAGTTCAGCGGTGCCGATCACCGACAGCGCCCAGACCAGCATCACTGGAATCGCGATGAACAGTCGTCGGTTGTGCAGCGCGACGACCAGCAGGGTGCCGAGCGCCAGGTCCGACAGGTAGCCCAGCGGGGAGCCCCAGCCAAGGCTATAGCGGCCGATCAGCGGCACCAGCAGGAAAAGGGCAGACAGAGAAACCAGGTTGCCCCGGGAATTCCACCAGCTTATGAGTTTGCGCACAGTGACTCCGCTACGAAACATCGATTCCCGGAGGGTATCCCACTCAAAGTGTGGAAATCGTCCGGATGGTCATGATTCTGAAAGATCGGTGTGCTATGTGCCAGTAGACACTGTACTTAGGCAAGCATTCGATACGAATCGCGGGGGCGTGCCGGGGCGGGGGAGTGACTTGTTCGGACGGGAATGAAAAAGCCCCTGAAATCTCGCGATTTCAGGGGCTTTTCGGAAGGCTTGGTGCCCAGGGACGGAATCGAACCGCCGACACGGGGATTTTCAATCCCCTGCTCTACCAACTGAGCTACCTGGGCAACGTGGCGCGCATTAAAAGGGTTTTCGGAAGGGGTGTCAAGCGTGCCGCGAAAAAATTTTTCAAATAATACCGGAGCTTACGCGCTGGGCGGGACGTAGCCCTCGGCCTGCGCGTATTCCTCGCCGGAAAGGAACTTGTCCATCTCGGTGCTGAGGAACTTGCGATCCTCGGCGTTCATCATGTTCAGGCGACGCTCGTTGATCAGCATGGTCTGATGCTTCTGCCATTCTTCCCAGGCTTTCTTCGAAACGTGCTCGTAGATGTCCTGGCCCTTGGCGCCGGGATAGGGTGCGCGATCGAGGCCGGGCAGCTCTTCTTTGTATTTGCGGCACATCACCAGTCGGGTCATGACATTTCTCCTGCGTTCAACACGTCGGCGGCTCGTTTGAGCAGCTTCTTCACCGGGGCGGCAAGGCCGAGCCGCGGCGGGGTGGCGAGGTTATACCAGAGCCAGTCGGCCTCGGCCACGGCGGGGGCTGCGTCCTCGACGCGCACCAGCCAGGGCTCGATGGCCAGCTGGAAGTGGCTGAAGGTATGGGTCAGGCCGGGCAGCTCGCGGCGCTCGCCCAGGCGCAGGGCGTGGCGCTGGGCCAGCGGGTCGAGGGCGGCCAGGTCGTCCAGTTCGGGGAAGCTCCACAGGCCGCCCCAGAGGCCGGTCGACGGACGGCGATAGAGCAGGATGTCGCCCTCGCGGTTGGCCAGGATCGGCATCAGCGTGCGCTTCTGCGGCAGCGCCTTGCGCGGCTTGGATACCGGGAAGTCGGTCTCGCGGCCGAGGAAGTGCGCGCGGCAGCCCTCGCGCAGCGGGCAGAGCAGGCAGCTCGGCTTGCTGCGGGTGCAGAGCGTGGCGCCCAGGTCCATCATCGCCTGGGTGTAGTGATTGACCCGCTCCTGCGGGGTGAAGCGCTCGGCGGCTTCCCACAGCTGCCTGGCTACCTTGGGCTCGCCCGGATAGCCATCGCAGGCGATATAGCGCGCTAGCACTCGTTTGACGTTGCCGTCGAGGATCGGCGCGCGCAGGCCCATGGAGATGCTGGCGATGGCACCGGCGGTGGAGCGGCCGATGCCGGGCAGCTCGGCGAGCTGTTCGACGACACGGGGAAACTCTCCGCCGTGCTGCTCCATCACCGTCTTCGCGGTCTTGTGCAAGTTGCGGGCGCGGGTGTAGTAGCCCAGGCCTGTCCACAGGTGCAGCACCTCGTCTTCCGGCGCGTTGGCGAGATCCGCCACCGTCGGCAGTGCCGTCATGAAGCGGTCGTAGTAGCCCATCACGGTGCTGACCTGGGTCTGCTGCAGCATGATTTCCGAGACCCACACCCGGTACGGCGTGATGTTCTGCTGCCAGGGCAGGTCATGGCGGCCGTGCGTGTCGAACCAGTCGAGCACGGCCGAATTGAAGCTTTGCGGGGTCACTTCTTGAACAGCCCTTTGAGTGCGTCTTTGAGTTCGGGACTGACCTTGTCGCCGAGCTTTTCTTCGAGTTTCTGGTTCAGCCGGTCCCCGGCCAACCGTGCGGCGATCTTGCCGATGCCGTCCTTGTCCAGGCGGCAGGCCTTGGCGCCCAGTTCCAGCGGGCCGCGGCAGCGCAGTGGCCATTCGATGCCGACATAGCGCTTGTTCACTTCGCAGGCGGGGTCGGGCATGTCGCTCTTGTCGCCTTCGATGGTGACGCCGACGCGGTAGTCCATGCCCAGCACGCGCAGGTCCAGGTCGCCATCGGCCTTGACGGTCAGGCCGGGAATGCTGGCCTTGAGGTCCGGGTTGCTGGCCACGCCATTCCTGAACACCAGGTTGCCCTGCAGCTCGCGGAAGGCCGTGTCCTTGCCGCCATGCTCGCCAGTCAGCGACTTGCGGTTGAGCGTGGCGATGCCCTGGCACAGCTGCTGTTCGAGGTTGGCGTTGAGCAGCACGCCCTGGGTCAGGACGAAGTGCGCGGTACCGTTGAGGTTGTCGATCCAGGCCTTTTGACTGTTGCCCTGGGTGGTGATGTCGGCGTCCAGGTCCAGCAGGCCCTTGACCGCCGGCTTCTGGCCCTGGGATTCGAGCAGGCGTTCCACCGGTACGTCGGCGATGTGTTTCTTCGCCTGCAGGGTCGGCACGTCCTGACGCACGTCAAGGGTGGCGGTGGCGTTGAACTTGCCGTCGTAGAGCTCGCCGCGCAGGTCGTCGAGGTTGAGCAGGCCGCCCTGGCCGCGCAGCTTGAGCACGGCGTTGTCGATGGGCAGCTTGTCCAGGGTCAGCTGGCCGAGGTTCAGGCCGGCGTCGAGGTCCAGCGCGCGCAGGCGGGCGATGGGCAGCAGCGGGGCGTCGCTCCAGGCCTGCTGGGTCGGCTGGTTGGGCAGCGGGGTGTCGCCCTTGATGGCGTTCTGCGCGGTGGCGTCGACTTCGGCCTTGCGCGCGCTGTTGGTGGCGTCCTGCGCTTTCTTGACCTTGGCCGGCAGGTAGCGGTCGAGGTTCAGCTTGTCGCCGGACAGCTGGGCGCGAATTGCCTGCTTGCCGAAGTCGGCGATGCCGAGGTTGCCGCTGAAGGCGCTGTCGTCCAGCTTCAGGTTGATGTCATTGAGGGCCAGGCTGTTGCGGGTGCCGCTGACGCGGGTGGCCAGCTCCAGCTTGGTGAGGGTGGTGGTGTCGGCCATTTCCGGCAGGGTCTGGCCGATGCCTTCGAGGAATTCGCGCAGGTTGAACGGTGCCAGCGACAGGCCGCCGTCGAACTTGGGCTCTTTATCCAGCTCGCGGGCCTTCAGCTCGCCGAGGGCGCGCAGCTGGTTGACGGTGACCTTCAGGCCGTTCCACTCGGCGACCTGGGCGGCCTGGTCGAGTACCAGTTGGCCCTGGGCGCTGTAGTTGGCGGTCTTGCCCTGGAACGGATCGCCGGAGACTTCGCCGGAGAGCTTGGCGTCTTCCAGCTGGTAGCGCTTGAGCGCGCGGTCGAAGCGCAGGCTGCCGGTCAGTTCGGTGCGCGCGCGGATCACTGGCTGGTTGGTGCCCAGGTAGGCGCTGAGCTTGACCGGGATGTTGCTGCCTTCGCGGATCGCGCCGGTGGTCAGCTCGATGCCTTCGACGCTGTAGTTCTTGCCGCTCTGGGTGTCGGCGTAGTCGATGCGGGCGTTCTTCACGCTCAGGCTGTCGATGTCCAGCTTCATCGCCTGGTGGCCTTCGCCGGAGGCGGACTTGGCCGGCTCGCTCGGCGCGGGCGCCGGTTGTGCGGCGGGCGGGCTGCCGGCGGGCGGCTGGGCGGGCTTGCCGATGCTTTCCCAGTTGCCGACGCCGTTCTTGTCCTTGTTCAGGGAAAGCGTCAGGCCTTCGACGCGGATATCGCTCATCTGCACTTCTTTGCGCAGCAGCGGCAGCACGCGCACGGACATGGCCAGCAGCTGTGCATCAGCGAACGGCTTGTCCGGCGTCTGCAGGCTCGCCACGCTGGTGTCATGCAGCTCCAGGCCCAGCCAGGGGAACAGGCTCCAGCCGATGTCGCCCTTGAGGTTGAGCTCGAGGTTGGCCTTGCCCCGGGCGAGCTGGCGGATCTCGTCCTTGTAGTCGTTCGGGTCGAAGAAATGGGTCAGCACAAAGCCGGCGGCGACGATGAGCAGCAGCAGGACCAGGGCAACGATGCCGATGATTTTGCCGAACGCTTTCATGGACGGGTCCTTGTTCAGGCGGCGAATGGAATGGCGAGAAAGTATACCAATGACGCACCGGCACCCCAGCCCGAAAGGCAAGGTGCGGGTATTGCGGGGTTTGAACGGGGACTTTGCGCTCGGTTCCCGGTTCAGGCCGGTTGCAGCGTCAGTCCGAGGTGGCGTGCGAAGTCAGCGGCTTGCGGTTGATCCGAAGCCGTGACCAGCTGCAGCGCAGCGCCCTGCAGGATGGCCAGGCGTTGTGCCTCCTCCAGCAGTCGCCGGGCCACGCCACGGTTGCGGGTGAGCTGGCGCACGCACAGGCGAGACAGCCGCCAGGTGTCGACATCGCGCTCGATCCAGGCGGCGCCCAGCAGGCGATCATTGAAGCGCCCGGTGAACAGCCGGCCTTCGGCGAGCCCGCGGGTGACCAGCTCATCGGCGTCGGCGAAGGGCGCCAGCAGCCACTGTGGCGCGTCGGCGTAGATCTTCAGCAGGTCCTGGCGGTCCTGCTCGCTGGGCTGGGTCAGGTGCTGGGCGACGACGGGCATGGGCAATCCTCGAAAGGCGAGCCGCGCAGTGTAGGACTATCGGCCAGCGCCGACCACCGCCCATAGCCGCGCAGCGCCCGGCGCGCCTATAATGCCGCCCCTTCTTATAATTACGTGCAGTGTTAGCTGTGGAGCTGGTGATGGCCGAACGCAAGGCATCCGTCGCGCGCGACACCCTGGAAACCCAGATCAAGGTTTCCATCGACCTGGATGGAACGGGCAAGGCCCGCTTCGATACCGGGGTTCCCTTCCTCGAGCACATGATGGACCAGATCGCCCGCCACGGCCTGATCGACCTGGACATCGAGTGCAAGGGCGACCTGCATATCGACGACCACCATACCGTCGAAGACATCGGTATCACCCTCGGCCAGGCCTTCGCCAAGGCCATCGGCGACAAGAAAGGCATCCGCCGCTACGGCCATGCCTACGTGCCGCTGGACGAGGCGCTGTCGCGCGTGGTCATCGACTTCTCCGGTCGCCCCGGCCTGCAGATGCACGTGCCGTTCACCCGCGCCAGTGTCGGTGGCTTCGACGTGGACCTGTTCATGGAGTTCTTCCAGGGCTTCGTCAACCACGCCAACGTCACCCTGCACATCGATAATCTGCGTGGGCACAACACCCACCACCAGATCGAAACCGTGTTCAAGGCCTTCGGCCGCGCACTGCGCATGGCCATCGAGCTGGACGAGCGCATGGCCGGCCAGATGCCGTCCACCAAAGGGTGCCTGTAATGCAGACCGTCGCCGTCATCGACTACGGCATGGGCAACCTGCACTCGGTGTCCAAGGCGCTGGAACGCGTGGGCGCCGGTCGCGTACTGGTGACCAGCGACGCCAATGTGATCCGCGAGGCGGACCGCGTGGTGTTCCCCGGCGTCGGCGCGATCCGCGACTGCATGGCCGAGATCAAGCGACTGGGCTTCGACAGCCTGGTGCGCGAGGTCAGCCAGGACCGCCCGTTCCTCGGCATCTGCGTCGGCATGCAGGCGCTGATGGAGCGTAGTGAGGAGAATGACGGCGTCGACTGTATCGGCCTGTTCCCCGGCCAGGTGCGCTTCTTCGGCAAGGACCTGCACGAGGACGGCGAGCACCTGAAGGTGCCGCACATGGGCTGGAACGAAGTGGCGCAGGGCGTCGACCACCCGCTGTGGCACGACATCCCGAACAACGCGCGCTTCTACTTCGTGCACAGCTACTACATCGAGGCGGGCAACCCGCGCCAGGTGGTCGGCCGCGGCCACTACGGGCGTGATTTCGCCGCCGCGCTGGCAGATGGTTCGCGCTTCGCCGTGCAGTTCCACCCGGAGAAGAGCCATACCCACGGCCTGCAGCTGCTGCAGAACTTCGCCGCCTGGGACGGGCGCTGGTAAGCCATGGCACGCCAGAAGGACAAGCCGGCGATCCTCGAACTCGATGGCGCCCAGCGCCAGAGTGCGGCGCGGGCCATCCAGCGTTTCCTCGAAGACCGTTTCGAGCTGGACGTCGGTTCCTTCGAGGCCGAGGAGGCGCTGGACTTCTTCCTGCGCGAGTTCGGCCCGCTGTTCTACAACAAGGCGATCTTCGACGTGCAATCTCACCTGAAAGACCGGTTCGAGAGCATCGAAAGCGACTTGTGGGCGCTCGAGAAGAGCTGACCCGCCCCCATTCATCTTTGGATTCGAGCAGGTTCAACCCATGCTGATCATCCCCGCAATCGATCTGAAAGACGGCGCCTGCGTGCGCCTGCGCCAGGGCCTGATGGAAGACGCCACGGTCTTCTCCGACGACCCGGTGTCCATGGCCGCCAAGTGGGTGGAGGGCGGTTGCCGCCGTCTGCACCTGGTGGACCTGAACGGCGCCTTCGAAGGCAAGCCGGTCAACGGTGAAGTGGTCACCGCCATCGCCAAGCGCTACCCGAACCTGCCGATCCAGATCGGCGGCGGCATCCGCTCGCTGGAAACCATCGAGCACTACGTCCGTGCCGGCGTCAGCTACGTGATCATCGGCACCAAGGCGGTCAAGCAGCCGGAATTCGTCGCCGAAGCGTGCAAGGCATTCCCGGGCAAGGTCATCGTCGGCCTGGACGCCAAAGACGGCTTCGTCGCCACCGACGGCTGGGCGGAAGTGAGCGAAGTGCAGGTGATCGACCTGGCCAAGCGCTTCGAAGCCGATGGCGTCTCGGCGATCGTCTACACCGACATCGCGAAGGACGGCATGATGCAGGGTTGCAACGTCGAAGCCACCGCCGCGCTGGCCAACGCCACGCGCATCCCGGTGATCGCTTCGGGCGGCATCCACAACCTGGGCGACATCCAGAAACTGCTGGACGCCCGCACGCCGGGCATCGTCGGCGCCATCACCGGCCGCGCGATCTACGAAGGCACGCTGGACGTCGCCGAAGCCCAGGCACTGTGCGACGCCTTCAAGGGCTGAGCTGAACCACGGGAAGCACTGACATGACCCTGGCTAAACGCATCATTCCCTGCCTCGACGTGGACAACGGCCGCGTGGTGAAGGGCGTCAAGTTCGAGAACATCCGCGACGCCGGCGACCCGGTGGAAATCGCCCGTCGCTACGACGAGCAGGGTGCGGACGAGATCACCTTCCTCGACATCACCGCCAGCGTCGATGGCCGCGACACCACCCTGCATACCGTCGAGCGCATGGCCAGCCAGGTGTTCATCCCGCTGACCGTGGGCGGCGGCGTCAGGACGGTGCAGGACATCCGCAACCTGCTCAATGCCGGTGCGGACAAGGTCTCGATCAACACCGCCGCGGTGTTCACTCCCGAGTTCGTCGGCGAGGCCGCCGCGCGCTTCGGCTCGCAGTGCATCGTGGTCGCCATCGACGCCAAGAAAGTGTCGGGCCCCGGCGAAGCGCCGCGCTGGGAAATCTTCACCCACGGCGGCCGCAAGCCCACCGGGCTGGATGCAGTGGAGTGGGCGAAGAAGATGGAAGGCCTGGGCGCCGGTGAAATCCTCCTGACCAGCATGGACCAGGACGGCGTGAAGAGCGGCTACGACCTGGGCGTGACCCGCGCTATCAGTGAGGCCGTGGGCGTTCCGGTGATCGCTTCCGGCGGCGTCGGCAACCTGGAACACCTGGCCGCCGGCATCATCGAAGGCAAGGCCGACGCGGTGCTCGCGGCGAGCATCTTCCACTTCGGCGAGTACAGCGTGCCGGAGGCCAAGGCCTACCTGGCCAGCCGCGGCATCGTCGTGCGCTGAACCCTTCCGGGCCGGGGTTCTCCCGGCCCGATGGCTCTATCGCGAGCCTTTCTCTCCTGCGTCCGGTGGCCGCATCCCCTTCCTGCGCACGAAGCTTGCTAGCTGAAGGCTTTGGTCAAGGTACTGGCGGTTTCATGTCCCATTGCCACATTCATAGGGTTTATTGGCGTCAATTCTCCGAGTAAGCTCTGCGCCTTCTCAGAAATGTCATACGCAGGAAATATCTCGATGCTGAAGCGCATTCTGCTCGCATGGCTAGGCTGCGGCCTGCTTCTGGCCGGCGCGGCAAGGGCTGAAACGGATTCTTCGGACTACAGCGTGGTGCTGCTCACCGAGAACTTCCCCCCTTACAACATGGCCATCAACGGCAAGAACTTCGCCCAGGAAGACAGCATCGACGGCATCGCCGTGGATATCGTCAAGGAGATGTTCAAGCGCGCCGGCGTGCAGTACAGCCTGACCCTGCGCTTCCCCTGGGACCGCATCTACAAGCTGGCGCTGGAGAAGCCCGGCTACGGCGTGTTCGTCACCGCCCGCCTGCCCGAGCGCGAAAGCCAGTTCAAGTGGGTCGGTCCGATCGGCCCGGACGACTGGGTGCTGCTGGCCAAGGCCGACAGCCCGATCAGCCTGAACAATCTGGACGAAGCGAAGAAATACCGCGTCGGCGCCTACAAGGGCGACGCCATGGCCCAGTACCTGAGCGAGCACGGCTTCGAGCCGGTGCTGGCGCTGCGTGACCAGGAGAACGCCGCCAAGCTGCGCGACGGCCAGATCGACCTGTGGGCCAGTGGCGACCCGGCGGGCCGCTACCTGGCCAAGCAGGTGGGCGTCACCGGCCTGAAGACCGTGCTGCGCTTCAACAGCGACCAACTGTTCCTTGCGCTGAACCGCGAGACTCCGGACGCCGTGGTGCAGAAGCTGCAGGCGGCGCTGGACAAGATGCGCGCCGAAGGTTTCGTCGACGACGTGCTCAACAGTTACCTGTAACACCCGAAGGCCGGCCACTCGCCGGCCTTCGTGTTTGGCGCCGACATCCCTCGGCGCCGGTTTTGCCACGGAAGGCAGACGAGCGAAGTATTCCGTCCCCTCTGCAGGGATGCCGCAAGCCCAATAACGATAACCAAGCGAGCGGTATGACCATGCTGAAAGTCCTGATCAAGACCCTGACCCTGGGTCTGTTGCTGGGGGCCGCCACGGCCCGCGCCGAGTTGCCCGCCGATTACAAGATGGTGCTGCTCACCGAGAACTTCCCGCCCTTCAACATGGCGGTGGACGACAAGAACTTCGCCCGTGATGACGGTATCGACGGCATCAGCGCCGACATCGTCCGCGAGATGTTCAAGCGCGCTGGCATCCAGTACAGCCTGAGCCTGCGTTTCCCCTGGGATCGCCTGTACAAGCTGGCCCTCGACAAGCCCGACTACGGGCTGTTCTCCACCACCTACACGCCCGAGCGCGTGCCGCTGTTCAAGTGGGTCGGGCCGATCGCCAAGACCCACTGGGTGCTGCTGGCGCCGCCGGGCAGTTCGATCAAGGTGAAGGACCTCAAGGACGCCGCCAAGTACAAGCTCGGCGCCTACAAGAACGACGCCGTCAGCCAGAACCTGGAAAGCCAGGGCATCCCGGTGCTCAACGCGCTGCGCGATCAGGAAAACGTGAAGAAGCTGACCACCGGCGAAATCGACCTCTGGGCCACCACCGACCCGGTGGGCCGCTATCTGGCCAAGCAGGAGGGCGTGTCCGGCCTGCAGACCGTGCTGCGTTTCAATGAGGCGCAGTTGTACCTGGCGATCAACAAGGACACGCCGGACGAGGTGGTGACCAAGTTGCAGAAGGCGCTGGACGAGATGCGCGCCGATGGCTTCATCGAGCAGGCGACCAATAACTACCTGTAAGGTCGGCTTATCGTTGTAGGAGCGAGCTTGCTCGCGAACCCAGCTTCCGCGGATTTCGGTGCCGGGCGCTGTTCGCGAGCAAGCTCGCTCCTACAGAAAGCTGATCCTGGCTACCTCTATCGGTAAATCCCATCCCGCCCATGCCCCGCCATGGCGCGGTTGCCGCGCTCGGCGATCATCAGCGGTGGCTTCACCAGCTCGAAGCCCTGGGCTTTCAGGGTCGGCAAAACACGCTTGAGCACCGCCAGGGTCGCCGGTTTCGGGTGGCCGATCATCACCACCGTGCCCTGCTTGCGCGCCAGTGCCAGGCCGCGCTGCATCTGCTCCATCACCGCGGCTTCGCTCGGGTCGTCATCGAGGAACACGTCCCGCGACAGGCTGGCGAGGCCGATCTTCTGCGCCTCGGCGGCGGCTACCGTGGCGGCGCTGGTACGGCTGTCGAGCAGGAACAGGTGGCGGCGCTGCAGCTCCGCCGCGAGCCAGGCCATGGCCGGGCGGTCGGCAGTCATGCGGCTGCCTTCGTGGTTGTTCAGGCCTTGCACGTAGGGCACCTTCGCCAGCGCGGCGTCGAGGCGACGCGCACGTTCTTCCTGGGTCAGCTCCGGCCGCCAGGCGTAGTCGCCGCCGGCGGGGTCCATCGGCATGTGCAGCATGATGGTGCGCCCGCGCCGATGCGCCTCGCGCGCCAGTTCGGCGGCGTGGGGCGTGTCCGGGATGATCGCCAGGGCGATGGCGGGGGAGATGTCGAGCACCTGGCGGTCGCGCGCCAGGTTCTGCCCGAGGTCGTCGATGACGATGCTGACCAGCGGCTTGCTGCCGTCCGGCCGGGGCGCGGCGGCCACCGGCAGGCACAGCAGCGCGCCCAGGCACAGGCCGAACAGCAGCCGGGCCGGGCGCATCGCTTAGTTGTTGCCGCGGCTGACGCTGAGTCCTTTCAGCAGGCTGAGGGCTTGGCTGAGCTGGTAGTCGCCATCCTGCGGGCGATCCACCGGCGGCTTGCCGGAAGCGGTCGGGCGATCCTGGCCGCCATTGCCGTTGGCCAGGTGGCCCTGCAGGTCGGCTTCCTTGAAGCCGTCGAACTCGCTCTTCTCGCGGGTTACCTTGGCGCGTTCCACCTCGATGTCCGGGGTGATGCCCTGGGCCTGGATCGAGCGGCCATTGGGGGTGTAGTACAGCGCAGTGGTGAGCTTCAGGGCGCGGTCGTTGTTCAGCGGCAGCACGGTCTGCACCGAGCCCTTGCCGAAGCTGTCGGTGCCCATGAGGATGCCGCGCTTCTGGTCCTGCAGGGCACCGGCGACGATTTCCGCCGCCGAGGCGCTGCCGCCGTTGATCAATACCACCAGCGGCACGCCGTCGCTCGGGTCGGCCGGATCGGCGGAGAAGCGCAGCTCGGAGTTGGGGATGCGGCCCTTGGTGTAGACGATCAGCCCCTTGGTGAGGAAGGCGTCGGCCACTTCCACCGCCGACTGCAGCACGCCGCCGGGGTTGTTGCGCAGGTCCAGGATCACGCCCTTGAGCTTGCCCTTGTTGTCGTTGCGCAGCTTGGACAGCGCCTTGACGGTCTCCTCGCCGGTGTTGACCTGGAACTGGGTGATGCGCAGGTAGCCATAGCCCGGTTCGAGCATCTGGCTCTTCACGCTCTTCACCTTGATGATGGCGCGCTTGAGGGTGACGTCGAACGGCTTGCCGCCACCGCGCACGATGGTCAGGGTGATGGGCGAGCCGGCCTTGCCGCGCATGCTGTCCACCGCCTCGTTCATCGACTGGCCCTTGGTCGGCTTGCCGTCGATCTTGACGATCAGGTCGCCCGGCTGGATGCCGGCGTTGGCGGCGGGGGTGTCGTCGATCGGCGAGATCACCTTGACGAAGCCATCCTCGCTGCCGACCTCGATGCCCAGGCCGCCGAATTCGCCGCTGGTGCTTTCCTGCAGCTCGGCGAACTCTTCCGGGCCGAGGTACGCCGAGTGCGGGTCGAGGTTGCTGAGCATGCCCTTGATGGCATTCTCCAGCAGCGTCTTGTCGTCCACCGGTTCCACGTAGGCCGCCTTCACCCGGTCCAGGACCTCGGCAAAGGTGCGCAGCTCATCGAGCGGCAGCGGAGCCTCCTTGCCGTTGGCCGCAGCAGATGCGGCCGGCGCGTCGGCGGCCTGGACCGCACCGACGCCGAGCAGCAAGGCCAGGGCCAGGGTAGTGAGACGGAAAGCATGCGACATGTTTGGCTCCTAATGCGTGATCGCCGCCTATCCCTGCGTGCGACACCAGGTCGAAGGGTCCGCCGGGCGGCCCTGATGGCGAATGGCAAAATACACCGCCGGGGTACTCTGACCCCCGCTGGCTCCCACGGTTGCAATGGGATCGCCCGCTTTGACGGTATCGCCGGCGTCCTTCAGAAGACTTTGATTATGCCCATAAAGGCTGAGGTAGCCACCACCGTGGTCGAGAATGACCAGCAGGCCTGAGCCGCGCAGCCAGTCGGCGAACACCACGCGGCCGCCATGCACGGCCCGCACGGTACTGCCGGCGTTGGCGCCGATCAGCACGCCATCCCAGGTGGCGCGGGGGTCGTCGCCGCGCGGGCTGCCGTAGCGCGCCAGGACGCGGCCATCCACCGGCCAGGGCAGCTTGCCCTTGGTGGCAGCGAAGGCGCCGCCGAAGCCTGTGCCGCTGGAAACCAGCGGGCCGCTGTAGTCGGGCCGCTTGGAGGGCGTTTCGGCTTTCTCGCCGCGGGCGGCCAGCTCCTGCTCGCGCTTGACCCGCTCGCGCTCGGCGGCCAGGGCGCGCTGGCGCGCCTCCTCGGCTTCGCGGGCCTGGCGGGCGAGGGTTTCCTCGATGGTCTTGAGGACCTTGTTGAGGTCGTCCTGGCTCTGCTCGCGGTCCTTGAGCTTGCTGCTGCCGTCCTTCAGATCGCTGTTGAGCTTGGCCAGGGTCTCCTGGCGCGCCTTGCGGGCGTCGGCCAGTTCCTGGCGCCGGGCCTCCAGGGCCGACTGCTGGGCGACCTGCTCGTCCTTCTGCGAGGTGATTTCCTGCTCGACGTTGCTCAGCTGGCGCAGGGTCTCGTTGAACGCCGAGAGCTGTTCCAGGCGCGCCTTGTTGATGTAGTCGTAGTAGGTGAGGGTGCGGCTGAACTTCTCGGGGTGTTCCTGGTTCAGCAGCAGCTTGAGGTATTCCTGGCGGCCGCTCTGGTAGGCGGCGCGGGCCTGGATGGCGATCAGGCGTTGCTGCTCAAGGCGTGCGCCCTGGAGTTTTTTTTTCTCTGAATCGAGGCGCTGCAGCTCTTCCTCGTTCTTCTTCATCTCGTCCTGGATCTGCTTGATCTGCTTTTCCAGGTCACCCATCTGGGTTTCGGTGGACTTGAGCTGTTTCTGTACCCCGGACTTCTCGTCCTGGATGTTCTTCAGGTTCTTCTTCAGCTCGTTGATGTCTTTCTGCGTCTGCTCCAGCTGACGTTGGGCGTCGGCGCGTTCGTCGGCAACGACCGCGAGCGGGCTCAGGAGGCAGATCAGCAGCAGCGGGAGGAGGGCGCGAGGCATTGGGCGGCGGGGACCTGAAGTCTGGACGGCCTAGTATGCCCGTGGCGGGCATTAAAAAAAACGCCCCAGGCCGCATGGCGTGGGGCGTTTGCTCTGACCGACGGGAAACGGCTCACGTTCCCGTCAAATCGATACCCATTACAGCAGGGTGACGATCGATTTCCCGGTCATCTCTTCGGGCTGCTCCAGACCCATCAGGTTCAGCAGGGTCGGGGCCACGTCGGCGAGTACGCCGCCCTCGCGGATGCTCAGCTTGCGCTTGCCGACATAGACGAAGGGCACCGGCTCGCAGGTGTGCGCGGTGTGCGCCTGGCCGGTCATGGCGTCTTCCATCTGCTCGACATTGCCGTGGTCGGCGGTGATCAGGGCTTCGCCGTCGACCTTGTCCAGCGCCTCGACAATCCGACCGACGCAGGTATCCAGGCACTCGACGGCTTTCACCGCAGCTTCGAACACGCCGGTGTGGCCGACCATGTCGCCGTTGGCGTAGTTGACGATGATCACGTCGAAACGCTGGTTCTCGATGGCGTCGACGATCCTGTCGGTGACTTCCGGTGCGCTCATTTCCGGCTGCAGGTCATAGGTGGCGACCTTGGGCGAAGGAATGAGGATACGTTCTTCGCCTTCGAACGGCTCTTCGCGGCCGCCGGAGAAGAAGAAGGTCACGTGGGCGTATTTCTCGGTCTCGGCAATGCGCAGCTGGGTCTTGCCGTTCTTGGCCAGGTACTCGCCCAGGACGTTGTCCAGGGATTCGGGCTTGAACGCGCTGGGCGCCGGGATGCTCGCCGCGTACTGGGTCAGCATCACGTACTCGGCCAGGTGCAGTTCGCGCTGGCGCGGGAACTCCTTGAAGCCCGGCTCGACGAAGGCGCGCGACAGCTCGCGGGCACGGTCGGCGCGGAAGTTCATGAAGACCACGGCGTCGCCATCTTCCACGCGCACTTGTGCGCCGATGCGGGTGGCCTTGACGAATTCGTCGCTCTCGCCGCGCTCGTAGGCGGCGTCCAGCGCGCCCACGGCGGTCTCGGCGGTGAATTCGGCGGTGCCGTCGGTGATCAGGTTGTAGGCGGCTTCGACGCGGTCCCAGCGATTGTCGCGGTCCATGGCGAAGTAGCGGCCGATGATGCTGGCGGTGCGGCCCTTGCCGATGCGGGCGAAGGCGTCGTCGAGCAGCTTCAGCGAGGGCTCGGCGCTCTTGGGCGGCGTATCGCGACCGTCGAGGAAGGCGTGCAGGTAGATGTTCTCGGCGCCACGCTGGGCGGCCAGTTCGGCCATGGCGATCAGGTGGTCCTGGTGGCTGTGCACGCCGCCATCGGAGAGCAGGCCGAGGATGTGCACGGCCTTGCCGGCATTCGCTGCCTTGTCCACGGCGCCGGTCAGTACGGGGTTCTGGAAGAACTCGCCGTCGCGGATCGCCTTGGTGACGCGGGTGAAGTCCTGGTAGACGACACGGCCTGCGCCTAGGTTCATGTGGCCGACCTCGGAGTTGCCCATCTGGCCGTCGGGCAGGCCGACGTCCATGCCCGAGCCCGAGATCAGGCCGTTGGGCTGGCTGGCCAGCAGGCGGTCCCAGTTGGGCTTCTTCGCGGCATAGATGGCGTTGTATTCGGGGCTCTCGCTATGGCCGAAGCCGTCCAGAATGATCAGGACCAGCGGTTTGGGCGTTGCAGTCATAGTTACGGCTCTTTCCGAGAATAGGGGTCAGAAAAGGACACACATTTTACCTTTTGGTGCCGACAGACGCCATGATCCCTAGGGTTCAGCCGCCAGATACGCGCGTGTATACTGGCCGGCATTTTTACGTCTGGATGTCCTGCGCATGTCTTCGTTTCTTCCTCGTCTGATCGAATTCGCCACCCACCACTACCTGCTGGTCGGTGCCCTGGTCATCCTGCTGGTACTGCTGGCCCTGCACGAAATGCGCAAGGGCGGCCGCGCGCTGTCCACCCGCGAGCTGACTGCCATGGTCAACGCCGAGCAGGCCGTGGTGCTGGATATCCGCCCGACCAAGGAGTTCGCCACCGGCCACATCGTTGGCGCGCTGAACATCCCGGCGGACAAGCTGAACGCCCGCCTGAGCGAGCTGGACAAGCACAAGGCCAAGACCATCATCGTGGTCGATGGCATGGGCCAGCACTCGGGCACCTGGTGCAGCGTGCTGCAGAAGGCCGGCTACACCGCCGCCAAGCTTTCCGGCGGCATCGGCAGCTGGCGTGGCGACAACCTGCCCCTGGTGAAGTGAGATGTCGTCGACCTTGATCTACACCAGTGCGTGGTGCCCTTATTGCATCCGCGCCAAGGCCCTGCTGGACAAGAAGGGTGTCGCCTACGAGGAAATCTCCGTGGACGGCAAGCCTGGCGTGCGCGCCGAGATGGCCAGCAAGGCGGGTCGGACTTCTGTGCCGCAGATCTGGATCGACGGAACCCACATCGGCGGCTGCGACGATCTTTACGCGCTGGAACGCGCGGGCAAGCTGGATACGCTGCTCTCGGCGTAATTCCTCATTCTGAAACGATGCACAAGAAGGTCCCGAAATGACTGAACAAGCCAGCAACGGCGCAGCCGAACAAGACAACAACCCGCAGTTCTCGCTGCAGCGCATCTACGTGCGCGACCTCTCCTTCGAGGCCCCCAAGGCTCCGGAAATCTTCCGTCAGGAGTGGCAGCCGAGCATTGCCATGGACCTCAACACCCGTCAGAAGCAGCTGGACGGCGACTTCTACGAAGTGGTCCTGACCGTTTCGGTGACCGTGAAGAACAACGAGGAAACCGCTTTCATCGTTGAAGTGCAGCAGGCTGGCATCTTCCTGATCAAGGGTCTGGACGCGTCCAGCATGAGCCACACCCTGGGCGCCTTCTGCCCGAACATCCTCTTCCCGTATGCCCGCGAAACCCTGGACAGCCTGGTTGTCCGTGGTTCGTTCCCGGCGCTGATGCTGTCCCCGGTGAACTTCGATGCGCTGTACGCGCAGGAAATCGCCCGTATGCAGGCTTCCGGCGAGATCCCGTCGGTTCAGTGATCGCAGCGGTTGGAAAAAAGGCGCCTTCGGGCGCCTTTTTCTTTGCCTGGGATTTTGTTTGTACGAAATTTGAACAGCCATGCGAAGGCCATGCACAGCCTGCCGTTGAGCTGTTTATCCACAGACTGTTCCAGCAATTGCTCAAGTTTGTTGTGGGTAAATGTGCGGGCTCTTTTGTAGGAGCGAGCTTGCTCGCGAAGCGCTTTTGCCGGTGGCGCTGGTGCCACGGTTGTTCGCGAGCAAGCTCGCTCCTACAGGGAATTGCTGCGCAGTGCGTTCAAGTTTGGTGCAGGCGCACTAGCAGGGCGCAGGTGCGGCGGCATTCGACCCGCCGGGAAATGCCAGGGGAGCGCCGCTGCCAGCGTATTTCAGGTATCGGGTTAAAAACGCTGCAAGCCGCATGCAGCAAGGCCTTTAGAGCTTTTTCGTGTCGCGCCTCAGCTCGTCGGCAAAGCCCTGAGCCGGTTTTGGCACGCCCTCTGCAATACCCCTGACAACAGCGATTTCAGGGGCCTCGGTACAGGCAGGCTGGGGAACCCCTCTTTTACATCTTGCGAGCGTGCCGCCCGAAGCGGTGGCCGTCGCAGCCGGTTCGGGGGTCCTGGTACAGGCAGGCCGGGAAAGCCCCCTTTTTATGCCCGCAGGCGCGCCATGGCGAGCCTCGCACCCGTTAGGGGTCCTGGTACAGGCAGGCCGGGTAAACCCCTCTTTTATGCCCGCGATCCTCCCGGCGGAGGTTTCGCTTCCCGCTTCGGGGCCCCGGACCAGGCAGGCCGGGAACACCCCGCTTTTATTCGGGCCGCGCGCTGATGGTCAGGCGCCAGCGCCCCCCGGCCTCGGCGCTGTCCCAGGTCCCTTGCAGGCGCCGGGTCGACAGCAGCGTCAGCAGAACCCCTTTCCCTTGCGGCTCCAGCTTCCAGCGCACCGGCGCATCGCCGATCCGCAGTTGCCCCTGCTGCGCCGTGGCAACGGCTTCGATCTGCAGCGCCAGTGCGCCCTCCAGATGACCGGCGCGAACGGCAGGCTGCTCGTCCAGGGTCAGTACCAGTCCATTCGCCGAAGGCTCTACGGCAAGGATCTGTGTCGGTCCCTCGTGCGGCGGATTCACCAGGCGGCCGAGCATCAGACCCAGCAGCAGGCCCAGCACACACAGCGAAACCAGCACCTTCAGCCATGGCCTGGGCCGCATTTGCTCCTTGGCGGGGGTAGAATGCCCGCCGTTCTCAGGCTCGGAGCGCTGCATGTTCCACGTAATCCTTTTTCAACCGGAAATCCCCCCCAACACCGGCAACATTATCAGGCTGTGCGCCAACGCGGGCGCAAGCCTGCACCTGATCGAGCCGCTGGGCTTCGAGCTGGACGACAAGCGCCTGCGCCGCGCCGGGCTGGATTACCACGAGTACGCCAGCGTGCGTCGTTACGCGAGCCTGGAAGAGTGCCTGGAGCAACTTGGCCAGCCGCGCCTGTTCGCCTTCACCACCAAGGGCTCGCAGCCATTCCATGAAGTGGCTTACGAACGTGGCGACGCCTTCCTGTTCGGCCCGGAAAGTCGTGGCCTGCCGGAAGAGGTGCGTGACGCGCTGCCGCCGGAGCAGCGTGTACGCTTGCCGATGCGTCCTGGCTGCCGCAGCCTGAACCTGTCCAACACCGTGGCTGTGACCGTCTATGAAGCCTGGCGTCAGCACGGCTTCGCCATGGACTGAGCGTTTTTTGTACGGCCCGCGCAAACCCGCGTGGGCCGTGAAGCGCAGCGGCTTGCCCCAAGCTTATCCACAGGCAGGCGCACAGCCGATGTGGGCAACCCGCAAATTCCTGCACAGAAACCGAGCAAACCCCTAGACCGCGCATGCTCTGGGCTGTAGCACGTTCCTTCCCCGTTCCGTGCACAGTGTTATCCACAGGTTCTGGGGGTAAATGCTACCGGGATGTGACCCGGTTTACTGGGTGTTGATGGCGGCCATGGCCCGCACCTGCAGCCGATGACACGCTCGCCAACTGCGTAGGAGCGGACTCCGTCCGTGATCGGTCAGCCCGGCACCGCGCCATGGGGCTTGGCACCGCAGCGCAAGAAAAAGGGGCCTTCTGGCCCCTTTGTCATGAAAGGATTTCAGTCTTCGCCGTCGTCGTCCGGGCCATCGATCTTCATGCCCAGTTCCTTGATCTTGCGGGTCAGGGTATTGCGGCCCCAACCCAGCAGCACGGCGGCATCGCGGCGGCGGCCGGCAGTGTGCTTGAGCGCGGTCTCGATCATGATCCGCTCGAATGCCGGCACGGCGGTGTCCAGCAGGTTCGACTGTCCGCGTCCCAGCGCCTGGTCGGCCCAATGGCGCAGCGCCTGCTCCCAGTTGGCGGCCGGCACGCTGTCCTGCGGCTGGGTCATCAGCTCCGGCGGCAGGTCGTCGATGTGCACCTCGCGGCCGGAAGCCATGACGGTGATCCAGCGGCAGGTGTTCTCCAGCTGGCGCACGTTGCCTGGCCAGCCAAGGTTCTTCAGGTATTCCTCGGTTTCCGGCTTGAGCAGCTTGGGCTCGACTGCCAGTTCCTGCGCCGCGCGGGAAAGGAAGTGCCGGGCCAGTGCCGGGATGTCCTCGCGGCGGTCGGCCAGGCGCGGGATGTGTACGCGGATGACGTTCAGGCGGTGGAACAGGTCTTCGCGGAACTTGCCCTCGCGCACCAGGTTTTCCAGGTTCTGGTGAGTGGCGGCGATGATCCGCACGTCCACTTTCACCGGGGTGTGGCCACCCACCCGGTAGAACTCGCCGTCAGCCAGCACGCGCAGCAGGCGGGTCTGGGTGTCGGCCGGCATGTCGCCGATCTCGTCGAGGAACAGCGAACCGCCGTCGGCCTGTTCGAAGCGCCCGCGGCGCTGGTTGGCCGCACCGGTGAAGGCGCCTTTCTCATGGCCGAACAGCTCGGACTCCATCAGGTCTTTCGGGATCGCCGCCATGTTCAGCGCGATGAACGGCGAGGCCGCGCGGGGGCTGTGGCGGTGCAAGGCGTGGGCAACCAGTTCCTTGCCGGTGCCGGACTCGCCGTTGATCAGCACGGTGATGTTGGAGTGCGAGAGGCGGCCGATGGCGCGGAACACCTCCTGCATCGCCGGCGCCTCGCCGATGATCTCCGGGGTGCGCGTCTGGTTGGCTGGCGCTTCCAGGCCCTGCTGCTCCTGGGCGTGCTGGTTGGCGCGCTTGACCAGGGAGACGGCCTCGTCCACGTCGAAGGGCTTGGGCAGGTATTCGAAGGCGCCGCCCTGATAGGAGGCCACGGCGCTGTCCAGGTCCGAGTGCGCGGTCATGATGATCACCGGCAGGCGCGGGTGCACCTCACGGATCTGCGCCAGCAGGTCCAGTCCGCTGGAGCCGGGCATGCGGATGTCGGAGATGATCACGTCCGGCTGCTGCCGGCCCAGGCGGCTCATCACGCTGTCGGCGCTGTCGAAGCTGACGGTGGTCATGCCTTCCTGCTGCAGGGCTTTTTCCAGTACCCAGCGGATGGAGCGGTCGTCGTCGACGATCCAGACAGTCTCTGATCGGCTCATGGTCAATGCACTCCTTGTTCCAGGGGCAGGAACAGACTGAATACGGTGTGGCCAGGATGGCTCTCGCATTCGATCAAGCCCTGGTGCTGGCTGATGATGTTCTGGGTGATGGCGAGGCCCAGGCCGGTGCCGTCGGCACGGCCGCTGACCATGGGATAGAAGATGGTGTCCTGCAGTTCGGTCGGGATGCCCGGGCCGTTGTCGATGATCTCCACCTTGCATACCAGGCGATGGCGCGTGTGGCCGATGGTGAACTGGCGCAGGGTGCGGGTGCGCAGGGTGATGCGCCCCAGCTTGAGTTCGTTCTGCGCAGCGATCGCCTGCATGGCGTTGCGCACGATGTTGAGCACGGCCTGGATCATCTGCTCACGGTCGATCAGCAGGTCCGGGATACTCGGGTCGTAGTCGCGCACCAGCGGGATGGTGCCCTGGGTCTCGGCCTCCACCAGGCTGCAGACGCGTTCCAGCACTTCGTGGACGTTGGTCACCGAGAGCTGCGGGAGCTTGTTGGAGCCGAGCATGCGGTCCACCAGGTTCCGCAGGCGGTCGGCTTCTTCGATGATGACGTTGGTGTAGTCCTTGAGCGATTCCTCTGGCAGCTCGCGGGAAAGCAACTGTGCCGCGCCGCGAATACCGCCCAGCGGGTTCTTGATTTCGTGGGCCAGGCCGCGCACCAGCAACTTGGTGGTTTCCTGCTTGGACAGCTGCGCCTCTTCCTTGGTGATCCGCAGCAGCCGGTCGCGCGGGTGGACTTCCAGCAGCAACAGGGTGTCGCGGCGGTCGAGGATCGGCGTCACCGCGTAGTCCACGGTGATGGTCTGGCCGGTCAGCGAGGTCAGGCTGGCCTCGCGCTTGGTGAAGGGGTGCGCCTCTTCCACCGCCTGGCGCAGCGACTGCAGCGCCTCGGGCGACTCGGTGAACAGCTCGCTGATGAACTGCCCGTGGCTGCGCTGTCCACTGACCGCCAGTAGCATTTCCGCCGCCGGGTTCATGTACTCCAGGCGCAGCTCGGCATTGAGCAGGATCACCGCCGTGGTGAGGTTGTCGAGCAACAGGCGGAGCTGGGTTTCTGTAGGCATGGCGTAAGAGATGTCCCAAGACTGTGCGGGAAAATGCAAAAAGCAAACCAGGCCCTGAAAAGACGCGTATTTCGCGGCATCGCGCTGATTTGCGGTGCGCAGGCGACCGAACCGGTCAGCGGAAGTGACCCGAAATGGGGAGAGTATAGAAAGTGGTGCAGGCACATGCACCGATATGGTGCGTTTGTGTCTGCCCGCACGCCGCGTCAGCGGTCGGTGGCGGCGAGCGGGTGGGAAGTGTCCAGATCGGCCGATTCGGCCACGGAAACGCGGAACATGTGGAAGGGCTGGCTGGGCGTCTGCTCGATGGTGCGGCCGAGGGTGTCGATGATCTCCACGGACAGCTGGTGGGTGCCCCGGTCGATGTTGTTCAGCGGGAACACCGGGCTGCGGCCGGGCTCGCCCACGGGCTTGCCGTCCAGCAGCAGGCGGTAGAGATGACCGGGCAGCAGGGCCGGGTCGCTGGTGGCGGAGACGATCAGCGCGCCGTCATTGGCTCGCACGGTGGCGTCGGGCTCCGGCACGATGATGCGTAGCAACTGGTAGGCCGGCGGGCCGGGCGGCAGCTCGGGTGTGGCCGGCGCGTACAGCGGCGGCGGCATGCGCACGCCGTTGGGCGAGGCTGGCTGGGAATTGATCGGCGCCAGTTGCAGCTTCTGCGCGTTGCCGCGCGGCGGCTGATCGGTGAAGACGCGATTACCTTCCTTGTCGATGTAGGTGTAGACCTCGGCGCTGGCCGACAGGCAGAACAGCGCCGACAACAGGAGCATCACCAGGTAGCGCATCGTCAGCCGCCCGTCCTGGGTTGGACCTTGGGCCGTTGCGGGCTGTTGGTGCTGATGCGTTGCAGGGTGAAACTCACCGGCGAGCTGGCCTGGATCACCCGGCTGCCCTGCAGCACCTGGACTGCCAGGGTGTGGTCGCCGCGGTCAAGTTCCTGCAGGCCGATGCTGGTGCTGCTGGTCGGGGCGCCGTAGGGCTGGCCGTCGAGCACCAGTTGCAGCAGATGGCCGCCCGCCAGGGCGGGCTGCACCACGACATTGACGATGAAGGTGCCGTTGTTCTGCCGTAGCGACTCGTCGTCCGGCAGGTTGCTCAGCGCAAGAATGGCGTAGGGCGTGGCAGCCTGGCTCGCCGTGCCGCTGTCGGCGGGTGCCGCGACCGGGCCCTGCGGGCCGACGGTGTTGGTCGGCGGCAGCTCCACGGGCTTGGCGTCGACATCGGTCGGCGGCTGGTTGGTGAACACCGTCTTGCCGTTGGCGTCGGTGTATTTGTAGATCTGCGCACTGGCAGGCAATGCGGCGGCGAGCAGCAGGGCGGTGAGGATCAGGCGCATGAAGAATCTCCGGATGGTCTTGCCAAGCCTTGCACTGCCGACGGCAGCTGGCAAGTTGCCTATTGTCTTTCAGCGGGGCGCCGCGCGTTGTGCGCTGCTGCTCGTCGAAGGACCTTTCCTGCGCGGGACGGGTCCGAGCCTGGCGCCGGCGTCTGTATGATGCGGGCAAGCGTGATTTTCCATGTTGGTGGGGTATGCCTGTGAGTCCGATCCGTTACCTGCTTCGTCAGTGGCTGCTGTTGTGCTGCCTGGGCCTCGGCTTGTCCGTCGCCGGGCCTGCGCTGGCAGCGCTTCCCGGGCCGCTGGCCGGGGTGACGGGCGGTGGCGAGGCCAAGGTCAGCGACGCGCAGCTGGAGCAGTCGCTGAACCAGGTGATCAAGACCCTGGAGAACGACCAGCAGCGCGGCGACCTGCTGAAGAAGCTCAAGCAGCTGCGCGATGCGACGCAGAAGGGTGCGGAGGAGCAGGGCGGCGTGCTCGGCCTGATCGGCGATACCCTGGGCAGCCTGGAGAAGCAGTTCGAAGGCGCCAACAGCCCGATGGTGCGCTGGGCAGAACTATTCCAGGGCGCAGGCTATGAACTGGACACGCGCACCCCGTCGCTGGCGGAGTGGCCGGGGATGATCCTCGATTTCGCCCTGGTCATCCTCGTCTGGGCCTGCGTCGCCCTTGGCCTGCGCTGGGTTGCAGGGCGCATGCGCAAGCGCTTCGGTCTGGAAGGCGAGCTACCGCAGCACCCCAAGACCCGCGACTTGCTGCTGTTCGCCCTGCGCAAGCTCGGCCCCTGGCTGGTGGCCTTCCTGATCACGGTCTACCTGTCCGTGGTGCTGCCCAGCTCCCTGGGCAAGCTGGTGGCGATGGTGATCGCCTACACCCTGGTGTGCGGCACGCTGTTCTCCGCGCTCTGTGTGATCTCCCTGTCGCTGCTCAGCGGCCCGCACCGCATGCGTGCGCTGGATATCCTGCGCCGCCGCGCCTTCCGCCCGCTCTGGCTGATCGGCAGCCTCGCGGCGCTGGGCGAAGTGATGCACGACCCGCGCGTCATCGAGAGCCTGGGCATGAACATCTCGCTGTTCGTCGGTTCGGTGGCGAATATCTGCGCGGCGCTGCTCACCGCGCTGTTCGTCCTGCAGTTCCGCCGGCCCATCGCCCACCTGATCCGCAACCAGCCGCTGGAACGCCGGCTCAAGCGCCGGGGCCTGAGCGACCTGGTGGAGCTGGTCGGTTCGATCTGGTTCCTGCCGGTGCTGGTGCTGGTGGGCATCTCGCTGTTCGCCACCATCGTCACGGCCGGTGACAGCAGCTACGCCCTGCGCCGTGCGCTGGTCTGCGCCGTCGTGGCGGTGGTGGCGATGACCATCAATGGCCTGATCCGTCGCGCCCACCAGCGCTCCGCCCGGCGCGGTGCGCGTCGCCATGCGCCCTACATCGAGCAATTGCAGAGCTTCGGCTACACCCTGCTGCACATCGCCAGCCTGCTGTTCTTCCTGGAGATCGGCCTGCGCGTCTGGGGCATGTCGCTGATCCGCTTCGCCGAGGGCGACGGCTCGCAGATCAGCCTCAAGCTGTTCAGCTTCGGCACCACGCTGCTGGTCGCCTGGCTGGTCTGGATCCTCACCGACACCGCCGTGCAGCACAGCCTCGGCCTGGGCGGCAAGAAGAGCGCCAACGCCCGTGCCCTGACCATGCTGCCGCTGATCCGCAACGTGCTGTTCGTAACCATTGCGGTGATCGCCCTGATCGTCGCCCTGGCGAACATGGGCATGAACGTCACTCCGCTGCTCGCCGGTGCCGGTGTCATCGGCCTGGCCATCGGTTTCGGTGCGCAATCGCTGGTGGCGGACCTGATCACCGGCCTGTTCATCATCATCGAGGACTCGCTGTCCATCGACGACTACGTCGACGTCGGCGGCCACCTCGGCACGGTGGAAGGCCTGACCATCCGCACTGTGCGCCTGCGCGACCTGGACGGCGTGGTGCACACCATCCCGTTCAGCGAGATCAAGAGCATCAAGAACTACTCGCGGCAGTTCGGCTACGCTATGTTCCGCTGGCCAGTGCCGGCCAGCATGCCGATCGACGACGCGCTGGCGCTGGTCAAGGAAGTCTCCGGCGAGCTGCGCACCGACCGCACGATCAACCGCGCGATCTGGTCGCCGCTGGAAATCCAGGGCATCGAGAGCTTCGACGCTGGCCAGGCGATCCTGCGTTTCCGTTTCAAGACGGCGCCGATCCGCCAGTGGGAAGTACAGCGGGCGTTCAACCTGCGCCTGCGGCAGAAACTCGACAAGGCCGGGTTGGAGCTCTCCATGCCACGCCTGAACGTGCAGCTCTCGCGCATGCGCAAGTCGCGCCGCGAGGACGACGAGGAGCAGGGCGCGCCGGCGGACGGCGGGATCTGAAACCGGCCTTTCGTTGCAGGGGCGAGCTTGCTCGCGAACGAGTTATCCGCTGACTCCGGTGCTGTGCGATTCGCGAGCAAGCTCGCTCCTACAGGCGCAGGCGCAGGCGCAGGCGCCAGCGGATTCTCCGGCCCATAAAAAAGGCCTCCCGAAGGAGGCCTTAATGCTGTCGCTATTTATAGGTATTCGTGGATCAGACGCTGTAGTACAGGTCGTATTCCAGCGGGTGCACGAAGGTGCGCACCTTGATTTCTTCTTCCGACTTCAGCTCGATGTAGGCATCGATGAACTCGTCGGTGAACACGCCGCCCTTGGTCAGGAACGCACGGCCCTTGTCGAGTTCTTCCAGCGCCTCTTTCAGGCTGCCGCAAACCTGCGGGATTTCCTTCGCCTCTTCCGGCGGCAGGTCGTACAGGTTCTTGTCGGCGGCATCGCCGGGGTGAATCTTGTTCTGGATGCCGTCCAGGCCGGCCATCAGCAGAGCGGCGAAGCACAGGTAGGGGTTGGCAGCCGGGTCCGGGAAGCGCGCTTCGATACGGCGGGCTTTCGGGCTGGAAACGTACGGGATACGGATCGAGGCGGAACGGTTGCGGGCCGAGTAGGCCAGCATGACCGGGGCTTCGAAGCCCGGAACCAGGCGCTTGTAGGAGTTGGTGGCCGGGTTGGTGAAGCCGTTCAGGGCCTTGCCGTGCTTGATGATGCCGCCGATGAAGTACAGGGCGGTATCGGACAGGCCGGCATAGCCTTCGCCTGCGAAGGTGTTCTTGCCATCCTTGGAGATGGACATGTGAACGTGCATGCCCGAGCCGTTGTCGCCGTACAGCGGCTTCGGCATGAAGGTCACGGTCTTGCCGTAGGCGTCGGCAACGTTGTGGATGCAGTACTTCAGGGTCTGAACTTCGTCAGCCTTGGCAACCAGGGTGTTGAACTTCACGCCGATTTCGTTCTGGCCGGCAGTCGCCACTTCGTGGTGGTGAACTTCGATGACCAGGCCCATCTCTTCCATGGCGTTGCACATGGCAGTACGGATTTCGTGGTCGTGGTCGACTGGCGGTACCGGGAAGTAGCCGCCCTTGACGCCCGGACGGTGACCTTTGTTGCCGGTCTCGATGTCAGCGTCGGTGTTCCAGGAAGCCTGCTCGGAGAAGATCTTGAACATCGAGCCGGAGATGTCGGACTTGAACTTCACTTCGTCGAAGATGAAGAACTCCGGCTCCGGGCCGACGAAGACGGTGTCGCCGATACCGGTGGACTTCAGGTATTCCTCGGCGCGCTTGGCGATGTTGCGCGGGTCGCGCTCGTAGCCTTGCATGGTGCTCGGCTCGATGATGTCGCAAACGATGATCAGGGTCGGCTCTTCGGTGAACGGGTCGAGCACGGCGGTGCTGTCGTCCGGGAGCAGGATCATGTCGGAGGCTTCGATGCCTTTCCAGCCTTCGATGGAGGAGCCATCGAACATCTTGCCGGCTTCGAAGAACTCGTCGTCCAGCGCGTCGCGGGCGGGCATGGTGACGTGCTGCTGCTTGCCTTTGGTATCGGTGAAGCGCAGGTCAACCCACTTCACGTCATGATCTTTGATCAGTTGTTGCGACTTGTACGACATGCTGTCCTCCAGGAGGGATTAGAGCTGGGAGCTTTTTCGTGCCCCAGTATCGGGTGATGCCGGCCGGAATACTCCGCCAGGGCAACCTGCCTCACAAGAGAGCAAGTTGCGTGCCAGTGCCCATTATCGGGCAGGGCCCCTGATTTCCGGGGCTTTGGCGAGGGAATCAGGTAAATGCACGATAATTGTGCACTGTTTCGGTGCTTCATCATGGTGCGCGCGTCCATTTTGGTGCGCCAAAAAGAAAGTCTCCGATTTCTGCTCAAGTCTTGAGCAATTTCGGATATAATTCCGCCCCTTTTTTTCAGTCCCATGGCAATCGCCCGATCCGCATGAAACTCATCGTCAAGGTCTTCCAGGAAATCACCATCAAGAGCCGGCCGGTGCGCAAGCGCTTCATCCGCCAGCTGGCGAAGAACATTCGCACGGTGCTCCGCGATCTCGACCCCGAGCTGCTGGTCGAGGGCGAGTGGGACAACCTCGAGGTCGAGACCCGGGTCACCGACCCCAAGGCCTTGCGCGAGATGATCGAGCGCCTGACCTGCACGCCGGGCATCGGCCACTTCCTGGAAGTGCACGAATACCCGCTGGGCGACTTCGACGACATCCTGGAGAAGTGCAAGGCCCACTTCGGCGACAAGCTGCCGGGCAAGGTCTTCTCCATGCGCTGCAAGCGCGCCGGCAAGCACCCCTTCACCTCCATCGATGTGGAGCGCTACGTCGGCGGTGGTCTGCGCCAGCATTGCGGTGCGGCGGGCGTCTCGCTGAAAAACCCGGAAGTGGAAGTGCGCGTGGAAATCCGTCACGACCGCCTCTACGTGATCCATGCCCAGCACGATGGCCTCGGCGGCTACCCGCTGGGCGCGCTGGAGCAGGTGCTGGTGTTGATGTCCGGTGGCTTCGACTCCACCGTGGCGGCCTACCAGATGATGCGCCGCGGCATGATCAGCCACTTCGTGTTCTTCAACCTCGGTGGCCGTGCCCACGAACTGGGCGTGATGGAAGTCGCGCACTACCTGTGGAAGAAGTACGGCAGTTCCCAGCGCGTGCTGTTCGTCAGCGTGCCCTTCGAGGAAGTGGTCGGCGAGATTCTCACCAAGGTCGACGACAGCTACATGGGCGTGACCTTGAAGCGCATGATGCTGCGCGCCGCCAGCCGAGTGGCCGAGCGCCTGGAGATCGACGCGCTGGTGACCGGCGAGGCGATTTCCCAGGTGTCCAGCCAGACCCTGCCGAACCTCTCGGTGATCGACCGGGTGACCGACACCCTGGTGCTGCGCCCGCTGATCGTCAGCCACAAGCAGGACATCATCGACACCGCGACGCAGATCGGCACCGCCGAGTTCGCCAAGCACATGCCCGAATACTGCGGCGTGATCTCGGTGAACCCGACCACCCAGGCCAAGCCGCACCGCGTCGACCACGAAGAAACCAAGTTCGACATGGCCGTGCTCGACCGCGCCCTGGAGCGCTCCACCCAGATGACCGTCGACCGCGTGATCGACGAACTGGGCAAGGACCTGGCGGTGGAAATGGTCGACGAAGTGCTGGCCGGCCAGATCGTGGTGGACATCCGCCACCCGGATGCCCAGGAAGATGAACCGCTGGCCATCGAGGGCATCGAAGTCCTGGCCATGCCGTTCTACGCGATCAACAGCAAGTTCAAGGAACTGGACCCCAACCGCCAGTACCTCCTGTATTGCGACAAGGGCGTGATGAGTCGCCTGCACGCCCACCACCTGGTCAACGAAGGGCACACCAATGTGCGTGTTTACCGTCCGCAATAAAGGCGCGGATCAACGCCGCCAGCCCGGACTGTTCGGCGGCAGTATCCGCCACCGACCTCCCGACACATTGGGTGCGTAGGCTAACGCCCTGACCTTTTGCACCGCCGCGCCACGGCCCGGCCCCCGCTGCCGAAATCGGCAGCCGAAGATTCACTATCGAGACTGACACTGTGATCGAAAAACTGCGCAACATCGCCATCATCGCCCACGTCGACCATGGCAAGACCACCCTCGTAGACAAGCTCCTGCGCCTGTCCGGCACCCTCGACCGCAAAGAAGCGGAAAACGAGCGCGTGATGGACTCCAACGACCAGGAAAAAGAGCGTGGCATTACCATTCTGGCGAAGAACACCGCGCTGAAATGGAACGACTACAGCATCAACATCGTCGACACCCCCGGCCACGCCGACTTCGGTGGCGAGGTTGAGCGCGTGATGTCGATGGTCGACTCCGTACTGCTGGTGGTCGACGCCCAGGACGGCCCCATGCCGCAGACCCGCTTCGTGACCCAGAAGGCGTTCAAGGCCGGCCTGCGTCCGATCGTCGTGGTGAACAAGATCGACCGTCCGGGCGCGCGTCCTGACTGGGTCATCGACCAGATCTTCGACCTGTTCGACAACCTCGGCGCCACCGACGAGCAGCTGGACTTCCCGATCGTCTACGCCAGTGCCCTGAACGGCATCGCCGGCATGGACCACGAGAAGATGGACGACAACATGGACGCGCTGTTCCAGGCGATCATCGACCACGTCCCGGCGCCGAAAGTCGACGTCGACGGCCCGTTCCAGATGCAGATCTCCCAGCTGGACTACAACAGCTTCCTCGGCGTGATCGGCATCGGCCGTATCGCCCGCGGCAAGGTCAAGACCAACACCCCGGTCGTGGCCATCAGCGACGACGGCACCAAGCGCAACGGCCGTATCCTGAAGATCATGGGTCACTCGGGCCTGCAGCGCATCGAAGTCGCTGAAGCCGAAGCCGGTGACATCGTCTGCGTCTCGGGCATGGACGAACTGTTCATCTCCGACACCCTGTGCGATCCGCAGAACGTCGAAGCGCGCCCGCCGCTGACCGTTGACCAGCCGACCGTGAGCATGACCTTCCAGGTCAACGACTCGCCGTTCGCCGGTAAAGAAGGCAAGTTCGTCACCAGCCGCAACATCAAGGACCGTCTGGACAAGGAACTGCTGCACAACGTGGCCCTGCGCGTCGAGCAAGGCGACTCCCCGGAGAAGTTCAAGGTCTCCGGCCGTGGCGAACTGCACCTCTCGGTACTGATCGAAACCATGCGCCGTGAAGGCTTCGAGCTGGCCGTCGGCCGTCCGGAAGTGGTCATCATCGAGACCGCCGAAGGCGAGAAGCAGGAGCCTTACGAGAACGTCACCATCGACATCGAAGAGCAGCACCAGGGCTCGGTGATGGAGCAGATGGGCCTGCGCAAGGGCGATCTGACCAACATGATCCCCGACGGCAAGGGCCGCGTGCGCCTGGAATACACCATCCCGGCGCGTGGCCTGATCGGCTTCCGTAACAACTTCCTGACCCTGACCTCGGGCACCGGCATCCTGACCTCGACCTTCAGCCACTACGGCCCGATCAAGGCCGGCGAAGTGACCAACCGTCAGAACGGCGTACTGGTCTCCATGGCCACCGGCACCGCGCTGACCTACTCGCTGGAAACCCTGCAGAGCCGCGGCAAGCTGTTCCTCGGCCCAGGCGACGAGATCTACGAAGGCCAGCTGGCCGGCATCAACAGCCGCGACAACGACCTGGTGATCAACCCCACCAAAGGCAAGAAGCTCGACAACATGCGCGCTTCGGGCAAGGACGAAGTCATCGCCCTGGTTCCGCCGATCCGCTTCACCCTGGAGCAGGCGCTGGAATTCATCGCCGATGACGAGCTGGTGGAAGTGACGCCGAAGTCGATCCGTCTGCGCAAGAAGATGCTGAACGAGAACGACCGCAAGCGCTACGAGCGCGCCAAGGTTTAACTCGACCAGTCGCACGAAAAAAGCCGGGCATCTGCCCGGCTTTTTTTTGGCCGTCTTCCGCGCTGGAGCGTTGTTCTTTGTAGGAGCGAGCTTGCTCGCGAACGAGTTACCCGGTGACGCCGAGGCTGGGCGGTTCGCGAGCAAGCTCGCTCCTACAGCTGAGTGTCACCCTTTAGGAAATTTCTGACTTTTTCACCGAGCGTGGCCGAATGACCACCTTCTGACGTCTGATCCTTCGAAGCTGTGAGATCGTGGACGCGGCCCAGGGAACCGGGCCGATATACTCAGCTCTCCGGGCGTACGCGTCCGGATCGGGATGGATTCGCACAGAACCTCAAGGATTCGAAAGCATGCAATGGATTTTCATGCTGGTCGGCCTGGTCATCGGCGCCGCTGCGGGCGAGTCGATCACCGGGGCGGTATTGGGCGCGGTGATGGGCCTCGCGCTGGGGCAGGCCTTCGCGCTGCACAGCCTGCAGCGGGAGAACGCCAGCCTTCGTGGTGAGCTGAAGGCCTTTGGCGAGCGCTTCGACCAGGGCACCAAGGCCCTCTATGAGCGGCTGCTGCTGGTGGAGCGAGGCGCGGCCGGGCAGACGCCTCCGCCGGCCAGTGTCGAGTCCGTTGCGCCGGACCTGCCGGTTGTGCCGGTTGCGGCTGAGCCCGAGGTCGAAACTCCCGCCAGCGAAACCGCTGCCTCCGATCTGGAGTGGAACATCGAGCTGCCCACCAACGAGCTGGCGTCGGCCCCGGCGGCCGCCGCGCAGGTGGAAGCGCCCGTCGAGTGGTCCGACCTGGTGCTCGAGCCGATGGAAAGGCCGGCTACCCAGGCCCGCGTCGAGGCGCCCGCGGTTCAGCCGCAGCCGGCTCCTGCCGCCCCGCCGGTGCCACCACAACCGCCCGTTCCTTCCCTGTTCGGCCGCGCCTTCGGTGCCGCCCGCGACTGGCTGCTGGGCGGCAACACCGTGCTGCGCGTCGGTGTGGTGCTGCTGTTCCTCGGCCTGGCCTTCCTGCTACGCTACGCCACCGAAGGCATGACCCTGCCGCCGCAGGGGCCGTACCTCGGCACCGCCGCTGCCGCGCTGGCGCTGCTTGGACTCGGCTGGTGGCTGCGTCACCGGCGTCCGGCCTATGCGCTGGTCCTCCAGGGCACCGGCGTCGCCGTGCTCTACCTGACGGTATTCGCCAGCATCAAGCTGTACCCGGCGATGAACCATGGCGAAGTGCTGATCGACCCGCAGGCCGGGTTCGTGCTGCTGGTGGCGGTCACCCTGTTCTCGGCGATCCTGGCCATCCTCCAGGATGCGCTGGGGCTTGCCGCCGCTGCCGCACTGGGTGGTTTCGCCGCGCCGATCCTCGCTTCCACCGGAGGCGGCAGCCATGTCGCGCTGTTCAGCTACTTTGCCCTGCTCAACGCCGGCATCTTCGCCATTGCCTGGTTCAAGGCCTGGCGGATGCTCAACCTTATCGGCTTCTTCGGCACCTTCGGCATCGGCCTGGCCTGGGGGCTGCGGTCGTACAAGCCGGAGTTGTTCGGAACGACCGAACCGTTCCTGATCCTGTTCTTCCTCACCTACGTCGCCATCGGCCTGCTGTTCGCCCGTCGCCGCCTGCGCGAGGCGGCTGGCGCGCCGGAGGATGACTCCCGCGAGGCGCTGCTGCGCTGGTCGGCGCGGCAGACCGACTACGTCGACGGCACTGTCCTGTTCGGCACGCCGCTGGTGGGCTTCGGCCTGCAGTACGGGATCATCCAGCACCTGGAATTCGGCGCGGCGTTCAGCGCGCTGGCGCTGGGTTTGTTCTACATGGTCCTCGCGCGCCTACTGGCCGGGCGCACCGCTGGCCGCGCGCTGTTGCTGGTGGAAACCTGCCTGGCGCTGGGCGTGGTGTTCGGCACCCTGGCGATCCCGCTGGGGCTGGACGCACGCTGGACCTCCGCCGCCTGGGCGGTAGAAGGCGCCGGCATCTTCTGGCTCGGCCTGCGCCAGCAGCGGCCGCTGGCGCGGATTTTCGCCTTGCTGCTGCAAGTGGGCGCGGCGCTGGCCTTCCTCGGCGAACTGCGCGCCGACCCGCAGTCGCTGACGCTGCTCGAAGGCGCACCATTGGGCGCGCTGATGCTCGGCGGAGCGCTGCTGTTCAGCTTCTGGAACCTGCGAAACGCCGATCCGCACCTCCTGCGCAGCTGGGAGCCGAGCGCTCGCCCGGTGCTGGCGGCCTTCGGCCTGGCGTTCCTATACCTGATCGCACCCCTGCTGCTGGGCGCGGACGGCACGGCCATGGCCTGGGCTGTCGCCGGGCTGGCGACCCTGTTCGCCGCGCTGCGCCTGCGTTCGCGTACCTTCCTGGCTTGCGCGTTTGCAGTGCAGTTGCTGGGCGGCGCGGTGTTCCTCCTGCATCTGCAGGGCGCGCAGGAGGGCAGTGGCGTGCTCGGTTCAGGCTGGCGCGGGCTGGTGACAGCCTCGCTGATCGGCCTGGCGCTGATCGCCGCCATGCTGATCGCCGCGCGCGATTCCCTGGTGCGTGACGACCGCCGACTGATGCTCGGCCTGAGTGTGGTCCTGCTGCTCGGGCTGGCCTTCATCAACCTCGCCGTACTCTTCGTGCTGCCGTGGCAAACGGCGGCGGCGGTGTGGGCGGGCAGCGGCCTGCTGATCCTCTGGCTGAGCCTGCAATTGCAGCAGCGCGCGGCCTTCGTCTTCGGCCTGGTGCTGCAGGTGATCGGCGCGGCTGCCTTCCTCTTCGGCGGCGCCGCGCTGTTCGGCGACCTGCCCAGCGAAGGCCTGAAGCCGTTGGCGCACATGGGCTTCTGGACCCCAGCGGTGCTGGCGATGGCCGCACTGGTCGGCGCCTGGCGCCTGCACCGGGCCAGCGAGCGCGAGCGTAACCTGGCGCTGGGCGGCCTTGGACTGGAGCAGCTTTCGCAGTTGCTGCTGGTCTGGGGCGCCGGCTGGTGGGCATTGACCGCGCTATGGGAGATTGCCCGCTTCGTGCCTGGCGAGATGCGTGAGCACGTGGCGCTGCTGGTGGCGGCGATCAGCGTCGGCCTGTGGTCGCTGCTGGCGCGCCGCGAGCAGTGGCGCGCGCTGGCGCTGCTGTGCCTGGCGCTGGTGCCGGTGTCGCTGGTGGCGCTGGCCAGTGCCTGGAGCCTGCAATACCACCCGCTGGCCGAACTGGGCTGGCTCGGCTGGCTGGCGGTGTTCGCGGTGCACTTCTTCACCCTGCGCCGGCTCGCTGCCTTGCTGCCGCACCGTGCTGCACAGGCGGCCCATGTGCTGGGCTGCTGGCTGATCCTTGGCGTGCTGGCGCTGGAGCTGCGCTACCTGTTCTTCGCCCTGGCCGAGCATTACAACGCCTGGCGCTGGCTGGGCTGGGCACTGGTGCCGAGCCTGTTCCTGATCCTCATGGGCGGGGCCGCGCGCTTGCCGTGGCCGGTGGCGGCCTTTGAACGCGAATACCGCGCCATCGCGGCCGCCCCGGTGGCCCTGGCGCTGCTGGGCTGGTTCTGGCTGGTCAACCTGTTCAGCAATGGCGCGGCCGACCCGCTGCCCTACCTGCCGCTGGTGAACCCGCTGGAACTGGGCATGCTCATCGTGCTCGCGGCGATCTTCCAGTGGACGCGCCTGGGCCTGCCGCAACTGGGCGTGGCCGAATCCACCCTGCGCCTGCCGGTGCAGGCGGTGCTGGGCGCTTCGCTGTTCGCCCTGCTGACCATGGCCGTGTGCCGCACCGCGCACCACTGGGGCGGCGTGCCGTTCGAGTTCGACGCCCTGAGCCAGTCCATGCTGGTGCAGGCCGGGCTGTCCATCGTCTGGGCGCTGATCGCCCTGGGTCTGATGATCGCCGGGCACCTGCGCGGCCGCCGCGATTTCTGGCTGGTCGGCGCGGTGCTGCTGGTCGTGGTGGTGATCAAGCTGTTCCTCGTCGACCGCGCCAGCGGCGGCAGCCTGGAACGCATCATTTCCTTCATCGGCGTCGGCGTGCTGATGCTGATCGTCGGCTACTTCGCGCCGCTGCCGCCGCGCCGGCCGGTGCCCGAAGAGCAACCGCAACAGGAGCAACCCTCCGCATGAAGCTCAATGCCCTCGTTCTGCTCGCAGGTGCATGCCTGCTGGGTAACCAGGCCAGTGCCGCGCCCACTCCGGCGGACTTCGCCAATCGCGTGCCGCTGGAGGTGTCCGGCAACGGCCCCTGGTACCGCGTGCAACTGCCCATCGAAGTGCTGTTCGCCGCCCGCCATGGCGACCTGCGCGACGTGCGCATCTTCAACGCCGAAGGCGAGGCACTGCCCTACAGCCTGCGCACCCGCTCAACTAGCGAAAAGGAGGTACGCAGCGAAGTGCAGGCGCGCATCTTCCCGCTGCGCGGTGCCTCCGGCAGCACCGCCGGCGACAACCTGAAGATCGTCCGCAGCACCACCGGCACCATCCTGGAAATCACCCCGAATGCGCCCGCGCAGGACAAGACCCAGGTACTGCGCGGCTGGCTGCTGGAAACCGGTTCCGGCGACCTGCCGCTGGACCGCCTGCAGCTGGACTGGACGGCCGACAGCGACGGCTTCCAGCGCCTGCGCATCGAGGCCAGCGACGACCTGGAGCACTGGCGTTCCCTGGGCGAAGGGCAACTGGCACGGCTGGACTTCAACGGCCAGCGCATCGAGCAGAACGACATCGCGCTGCCCGGCGAGACGGCACGCTACCTGCGCCTGTGGTGGGAGTCGCCGGAGCAGGCCGCGCAACTGGTCGGCGCCACGCTCAGTGGCAGCCGCAGCAGTAGCGGCCCGGTGCCGATGCTCTGGTCCGAGCCGCTGGAGGCCAAGGCTGACAGCAAGGGCGACTTCAGCTGGAGCCTGCCGCTGGCGCTGCCGGTGGAGCGCGTGCGGATTCCCCTGCAGCAGGACAACACCCTGGCGCCGGTGGTGATCTCCGGCCGCCATGACGGCAATGTGCAGTGGTCGCCGCTGGCGCGCGGCGTGCTGTATCGCCTGCCGGGGCAGGGCGGCGAAATCACCCAGGAAGAACTGGAACTGCCCGGCACCACCCTGGGCCAGCTGCGACTGCAGGTGGATTCGCGCGGCGGCGGTCTCGGCGGTTCGACGGCGCACTTGAGCGTGGGTGTTCGCGCCAGCGAACTGGTGTTCCTCGCCCGCGGCGGCGCGCCCTACGAACTGGCGGTGGGCAGTGGCACCATCAGCGATGGCAGCCTGCCGCTGACCACCCTGGTGCCCGGCTACGAGCCCAAGCGCCTGGCGAGCATGGGCGAGGCGCGTCTCAAGGGCACTCTTCAGGCGCCGGCGACACAATTGCCCGCCGATGTCGCGAAAGCCGATACCTACTGGAAACGCTACGGCCTGTGGGCGTTGCTGCTGGCGGGCGTCGGCCTGCTCGCGCTGATGGCGCTGAGCCTGCTGCGGAGTAACCGCCAGGCGAGCTGATCGACGCGGATCGCCGCAAGATAGGGGTGTCGCCTGTAGAAATTCTGATACTGTCTTGGTTGTTCTGATTGCCAAATAACAACAAAGCATGGAGTAGCAGAATGATCAGAAAGGCGCTCACCCCGCTGGCGGCTGCGTGCGCATTGGCCATTGCCACGCAGGCCTCCGCAGCCCCTTCGCCGTATTCCACCATGGTCGTCTTCGGCGACAGCCTGAGCGATTCCGGACAGTTCGCTGATGCCGGCGGCCCCGCCGGCGCCAGCACCCGCTTCACCAACCGCGTCGGCCCGACCTACCTGGACGGCAGCGGCGAGATCTTCGGCCCCACCGCGCCGATGATCCTGGGCGGCAAGCTGGGTATCAGTGGCACCGACCTGAACCCCTCGACCTCGCTGGTCCCCGGCACCGTGGACGGCAACAACTGGGCAGTCGGCGGCTACCGCACCGACCAGATCTACGATTCGATCACCGCTGCCGGTGGCTCGGTGGTCACCTCCGGCTCCACCAGCCGCACCCGCGACGGCTACCTGGTGAACAACCGCGCCGACCCGAACGCGCTCTACTACCTCACCGGCGGCGGCAACGACTTCCTCCAGCTGCGCATCACCAACGACCCGACGGCCCGTGCAGCGGCCGGCCGTCTGGTGGATAGCGTGGATGCGCTGCACAACGCCGGGGCGCGCTACATCATGGTCTGGCTGCTGCCGGACCTCGGCCAGACCCCTGCCACCAATGGCACCGCGCTGGAGTCCTTCGGCACCCAGCTGTCGGGCATCTTCAACGAGGAATTGGTCAGCCAGCTGGCTGCCTCCGACGCCAATGTCATCCCGCTGAATATCCCCGCGATGTTCAAGGAAGTGCTGGCCAACCCGGGCGCCTATGGCCTGGCCACCGACCAGAACCTCATCGGCACCTGCTTCAGCGGCAACAGCTGCCCCGAGAACGCGGTGTATGGCCGACACGGCAGCAACCCCGATCCGACCAAGCTGATTTTCAACGACGGCGTGCACCCGACCATCGCCGGCCAGAGCCTGATCGCCGACTATGCCTACTCGGTGCTCTCCGCCCCGTGGGAAGCGACCATGCTGCCGGAGATGGCCCTGGGCACGTACAACGCCTACCAGGACCAGTTGCGCAGCCAGTGGCTGGCGGACTGGGAAAACTGGCAGGGCGTGAACCAGTGGCGCGGTTTCGTCACTGGCGGAGCGCAGCACCTGGACTACGACGACCAGGACAGCGCGGCCGACGGCTCCGGCTACGGCGCCAACCTGACCCTGGGCACCAGCTACCGCCTCGATGACGCCTGGCGTGTCGGCGGCTCGCTGGGCTTCTACCGACAGAAGCTGGAGCTGGGCTCCGACGACTCCGACTACAAGCTCAACAGCTACCTGGGCAGCCTGTTCGTCCAGTTCCAGCAGAATCGCTGGTGGGCTGACGCCTCCGTGACCGGCGGCAAGCTCGACTTCGATGAGGCGAACCGCAAGTTCACCATCATCAACCACGAAGTGGAAGAAAAGGCCGATACCGACGGCAGCCTGCTGGCCTTCAGTGGTCGCCTGGGCTACGACATCGCCCAGGGCGGCGAGAACTGGCACCTGTCGCCCTTCGTCAGCGCCGACTGGGCGCGGGTGAAAGTGGACAGCTACGAAGAGGACAGCGGCCGCTCCACCGCGCTGGCCTTCGACGAGCAGAACCGCTACTCCCGGCGCCTGGGCGTCGGTCTGCAGGGCAAGCTGGACCTGTCGCAGGACACCCAGCTGTTCGGCGAGGTCGCCGTGGAGCGCGAGTATGCCGACGACACCCAGGATGTCGGCATGAACTTCACCAGCCTGCCGGACATCGGCTTCAGCCTGCAGGGCTACACCCCGCAGAGCCACCTGCAGCGCGCCACCATCGGCTTCGCCCAGAAGCTGACCCCGGAGCTTTCGCTGCGCGGTGGCTACAGCGCGCACCGCAGCAGCGACGACCTGGCCCAGGGCGTGAACCTGGCGCTGAGCCTGGACTTCTGACCGCCTGAGGAGAGCGTTGCGGGGTGACGGGCGGTTGCGGCCGTCACCCCGCTTTCCTTCCAGTGGACCGCTCGCCGCGCGGCCGAAGGTCGCGGGGCCGGTCGCCTTTGGGGAACTGCCCGTGCGCGGCGGGCTCCAAGCAGTCGGCGAGCCTCTGCGCAAGGAGGCATCGCGGTCGTTTCCACGCTAGAATGCGCCCTGATTTTTTCCATCTTCTCCCCTGGAGTCTTCCATGTCCCGCGTTACCCTGAGCCGCTACCTGATCGAGCAGACCCGCAGTCACAACACCCCGGCCGACCTGCGTCACCTCGTGGAAGTGGTGGCCCGCGCGTGCAAGGAGATCAGCCACGCCGTTTCCAAGGGGGCGCTGGGTGGCGTGCTGGGCAGCATGGAGACCGAGAACGTGCAGGGCGAGGTGCAGAAGAAGCTCGACGTCCTCTCCAACGAAATCCTCCTGGAAGCCAACGAGTGGGCCGGCAACCTGGCCGGCATGGCCTCCGAGGAAATGGACCACCCCTACCAGATTCCGGGCAAGTACCCGAAGGGCGCCTACCTGCTGGTCTTCGACCCGCTGGACGGCTCCTCCAACATCGACGTCAACGTCTCGGTCGGCACCATCTTCTCCGTGCTGCGCTGCCCGCAGGAATACCTGAGCCAGAACGACAGCCTGCGTGAGGAAGCCTTCCTCCAGCCGGGCACTACCCAGGTCGCCGCCGGCTACGCCATCTATGGCCCGCAGACCATGCTGATCCTGACCCTGGGCAACGGCGTGAAAGGCTTCACCCTGGACCGCGAGCTGGGCAGCTTCGTGATGACCCACGACAACATCACCGTGCCGACCAGCACTGCCGAATTCGCCATCAACATGTCCAACCAGCGCCACTGGGAAGCCCCGGTGAAGCGCTACGTCGACGAGCTGCTGGCCGGCAAGGAAGGCCCGCTGGGCAAGAACTACAACATGCGCTGGATCGCCTCCATGGTGGCCGACGTACACCGCATCCTGACCCGCGGCGGCGTGTTCATGTACCCGCGTGATTCCCGCGAGCCCGAGAAGCCCGGCAAGCTGCGCCTGATGTACGAAGCCAACCCGATGTCGTTCATCATCGAGCAGGCCGGCGGCGCCGCGACCAACGGCCGCCAGCGCATCCTCGACATCCAGCCCGACAGCCTGCACCAGCGTGTTGCGGTGTTCCTGGGCTCGAAGGAAGAAGTCGAGCGCGCCACCGCCTACCACCAGGAAGGCTGATGACCACCGCGCCCTGGCAGATCCTGCTCGACTGGTGGTTCGGCACTGCGCTGGATGCCAATGAAGTCGCCGCCCAGCGCAACGCGCTGTGGTTCGGCAAGAGTGGCTGCCAGGACGTGGACTCGGAAAACCGTTTCGGCGGCCTGGTGCGCCAGGCCCTGGACGGCGGTCTGCAGGAGTGGGAGCGCGAGCCGCAGAGCTGGCTGGCGCTGATCCTGCTGCTGGACCAGTTGCCGCGCATGGTCTTTCGCGATTCCCCGCGCGCCTACGCCGGCGACGCCCGCGCCCAGCAACTGGTGCGCCAGGGCCTGGAGGCCGGTTTCGACCGCCAGCTGCCGCGCATCGAGCGGGTGTTCGTCTACATCGTGCTGGAGCACGCCGAAGACCTGGCCAGCCAGGATGAGGCCGTGCGCCTGTACGAAGCGTTGCAGGCCGAATCCAGCGAGAGCGAGAAGGTGCTTTTCGCCGGTTACCTCGCCTACGCACGCAAGCACCAGGTGGTGATCGAGCGCTTCGGCCGCTTCCCGCACCGCAATGCCATCCTCGGCCGTGACTCCACGGCTGAAGAAGCGCAGTTCCTCACGGAACCTGGCTCACGTTTCTGACTCCAACCCGGCGGCCGAATCGGTCGCCCTGTGCCAAGCTTGTTGGCCTGCCCCCCAAAACAATGGAGTTGTCGATGTCCTTCCGCCGCCTCGCGCTCGTCGCGTTCTGTGTCGTCCTGGCCGCTTGCAGCAAAGTGAACCAGGAGAACTATTCCAAGATCAAAACCGGCATGACCAAGGCCGAGGTGGAAAGCCTGCTCGGCAAGCCCACCGAATGCTCCGGTGCACTGGGCGTTTCCAGCTGCACGTGGGGCGATGACAAGGCCTTCATCAGCATCCAGTACGCCGGTGACAAGGTGCTGCTGTTCTCCGCCCAGGGCCTGAAGTAAGCCCCCGGGCAGGGCAGGCGGCCAAGGAGGAGAGAATGCGTCGATACACCCCTCGATCCCTCACCTGGCTGGCCTGCCTCGCCGTTCTGAGTGGCTGCGCGGGCTCCGCCCAGCAGCTGCCACAGACCGTGCAGGTCGACCTCGAGCGCTACGTGGGCACCTGGTACGAGCTGGCGCGCAAGCCGATGTTCTTCCAGCGCCAGTGCACGCAATCCGAAGCGCATTACCAGTTGCAGCCCGACTCCAGCATCGCCGTCACCAACCGCTGCCTGACGAAGGATGGCGACTGGGACCAGGCCACCGGCCGCGCCGAGGCGCAGGTGCCGGGCCGCACCGACAAGCTCTGGGTACGATTCGACAACACCTTCTCGAAGATTTTCCCCGGTATCGCCAAGGGCGATTATTGGGTGCTCTACGTCGATGACGATTACCAGACTGCGCTGGTGGGCAACCCGAATCGCGAATACCTCTGGCTGCTGTCGCGCAAGCCGGTGGTGCCGGATGCGACGCGGGACAAGTTGCTGGAACTGGCCCACGCGCGGGGCTACCAGACGGATGACCTGATCTGGCGGGCAGCCGATTCGAGTTCGGCGGCTCCATGAGAATACGCCCCTTGGGGGCGTTGTTGCTCTTCGTAGGAGCGAGCTTGCTCGCGAACCAACTTCGCAGCGGGGCTGTTCGCGAGCAAGCTCGCTCCTACAGATTTAGTCCCATCCAACAAGGACCTCTCAATCCAGGAGTTTGCGAAGCACATCGGCGAATTCGTGGGCGCTTTGCTCTTCAAGGGCGTGCCGGCCTTCGCGCACGCGCCATTGCCCGGCAACCATCACATCGCGCACCTGGCGATCGCCACCGGCGAACAGCCAGCGGTTGAGGATCGCGTCACCACGGGCGGTCTGCAGGTAAGGGTCGCCGCCGTCGAGCACCAGCAGGTCGGCGCGCTTGCCGACCGCCAGCTCACCGGTGGGCTGGCCGAGCGCCTGGGCGCCACCGCTGAGGGCGGCGTCGAACAGGGTGCGGCCGACCATGGGTTGATCTTGTCCGTACAGGCGGTTGCGACGCTGGTCGCGCAGGCGCTGGCCGTATTCCAGCCAGCGCAGTTCTTCCACCACGCTGAGCGACACGTGGCTGTCCGAGCCGATGCCGAAGCGGCCGTGCTGGGCCAGGTAATCCACGGCCGGGAAGATGCCGTCACCCAGGTTCGCCTCCGTGGTCAGGCACAGGCCAGCCACCGCGCCGCTGCGGGCCATGGCGGTGACTTCGTCGGCTTCGGCATGGGTGGCGTGGACCAGGCACCAGCGCTCGTCCACGGCGACGTTCTCGTACAGCCACTGCAGCGGACGCCGGCCACTCCAGGCCAGGCAGTCATCGACTTCCTTCTGCTGCTCGGCGATGTGGATGTGCACCGGGCAACCGCTGGAATCGGCGCCCAGCACCTCGGCGATCTGCTGCGGCGTCACCGCGCGCAGGGAGTGGAAGCACAGGCCGAGGCCCTGCTGCGGCTGGTCTGCCAGGTGTGTGCGCAGCCCGTCGATCAGCATCAGGTAGCTGTCTGTGCTGTTGATGAAGCGGCGCTGGCCGTCGCTCGGTGCCTGGCCGCCGAAGCCGGCGTGGGAGTAGAGCACCGGCAGCAGGGTCAGGCCGATGCCGGCATCCGCTGCCGCCTGGCTGACGCGCAGGGCCAGTTCCGCCGGGTTGGCGTAGGGCTGGCCGTCGACGTCGTGGTGCACGTAGTGGAATTCGGCGACGCCGGTGTAGCCGGCCTTGAGCATCTCGATGTACAGCTGGCGGGCGATGACGCCGACCTGCTCGGGCGACAGGCGGCCGACCAGGCGATACATCAGGTCGCGCCAGGTCCAGAAGCTGTCGTTGGGGTTGCCGGCGACTTCCGCCAGGCCCGCCATGGCGCGCTGGAAGGCGTGCGAATGCAGGTTCGGCATGCCCGCCAGCAGCGGCCCGGAAACCCGTTCGGCGCCTTCTGCGCTGGCGTCCGGGGTGATCGCGGTGAACAGGCCCGCGGCATCGATCTCGAAGCGGACGTTGCGCGCCCAGCCGGTGGGCAGCAGGGCGGTTTCGGCGAACAGAACGGACATGCGGGAGGTCCTCGCGGGTTTCTTGGAGTTTGTATATACATATACAGACGTTTGCCGGGACCGTAAACTGCAAGGCAACCCGGCGGTCGTCAGAGGACTTGTATGCACGGGTCGAATCCGGTACATGCCGGAGTCAGACCGCAGTCGCCCTCCAAAGAAAGAACACCGTCGCCACGACAAGGAGTTTCCCGTGCCCGCATCGCCCACGCCTACCTCGCCCGCCGAGGGTTCGTCGCTCGCCGCGCAGATGGGGGAAATTCCCGCGCCGTTGTATGCCCGCGTCAAGCAACTGATCATCCAGCAGATCCAGTCCGGCACCTGGCCGCCGCACCACCGTGTGCCGTCCGAGGCGGAACTGGTTGACGAGCTGGGCGTCAGCCGCATGACCATCAACCGTGCGCTGCGCGAGCTGACCGCCGACGGCCTGCTGGTGCGCATGCAGGGCGTAGGCACTTTCGTCGCCGAGCCCAAGGGCCAGTCCGCGCTGTTCCAGGTGCAGAACATCGCCGAGGAAATCACCGCTCGCGGGCACAAGCATCACCTGGTGGTGATCAGTCTCGTGGAAGAGCTGGCCAGCGCCGAGCGTGCGCTGGCGCTGGACGTGCGCGAGGGCCAGCGCATCTTCCACTCGGTGATCGTGCACTACGAGAACGATATCCCGGTGCAGATCGAGGACCGCTACGTCAACGCGGCCGTGGCGCCGGACTACCTGAAGCAGGATTTCACCGGGCAGACGCCGTTTGCCTACCTCACCCAGGTTGCGCCGCTGAGCGAGGGCGAGCATGTGGTCGAGGCAGTGTTGCCCAGCCCCGAGGAATGCAAGCTGCTGTCCGTCGACCGCCACGAGCCGTGCCTGCTGATCCGCCGGCGCACCTGGTCGGGACGCAATACCGTCACCAGCGCGCGCCTGCTCTATCCGGGTTCGCGCTACCGCCTGGAAGGACGATTCAGTTCATGAGTGAAGTGCGAATTCTGCGCGCCGCCGATTACCCGGCGATGCCCTGGAAGAACGGCGCGGGCACCACCCGCGAGATCGTCCGCGATGCCGGCGACGGCCTGGAGGGTTTCGGTTGGCGCGTGTCCATCGCCGACGTCGGTGCGCCGGGGCCGTTCTCCGCCTTCAGCGGCTACCAGCGCGTCATCAGCGTGCTGGAAGGCGAGGGCATGCGGCTGAAGGTCGACGGTGTCGATTCCCGCGCTCTGAAAGCGCTCGACGCTTTCGCCTTCGATGGCGCCAGCGCGGTGGAATGCACGCTGCTCGGCGGCGCGATCCGCGATTTCAACCTGATCTATTCGCCCGCTCGCTACCGGGCGCGTTTGCAATGGCTGAAGGTGGACGGCGCGGCGCATTTCTTCAGCAGCGCTTCCACGGTGCTGTTGTTCAGTGTGGGCGAGGGGGTTCACGCCAGCCTGAACGGCGAGGCCGCCGGTCTGTTGGGCCTGCATGACACGCTGATTGCCGAGGGCGATGGTGCGCTGCGCGAGTGGCGGCTGAAGGTGGCGGGCAGTGCGGATATCTGCGTGATCGAACTCGAAGCACGCTGAACAGAAAGGGCGCCTTCGGGGCGCCCTTGTCTTTTGTAGGATGGCGTGGAGCGAAGCGATACCCATTAATCATTCCACGGCCCGGAAGAAGCGCCTTACAGGCGCTGTTCGCGGGCATGGCCCGCTCCTACAGGTAGATGCGGGAGTGGCGCTTTTTCAGGGTGAATGGCACCGCTCCGTGTAGGAGCGGGCCATGCCCGCGATGGCGTAAAACGCCATCGAACATCCGGTCAGACGTACAACCGCGCGTAACCGATCCAGCGGCTCATCACCCCATCCTCCACCCACGCCCGCGCCGCGGCGATGTCGGGGGCGAAGTAGCGATCCTGCTCGTAGTGCGGCACCTGGCTGCGGATCAGCGTGCGCACTTCCTGGAGTTGCGGCGAGCTTTGCAGCGGCGCGTGGAAGTCCACGCCCTGGGCGGCGGCGAGCAGTTCGATGGCGACCACACCGGCGCTGTTGGCGGCCATGTCCTGCAGGCGGCGGGCGGCAAAGGTGGCCATGGACACGTGGTCTTCCTGGTTCGCCGAGGTCGGCAGGCTGTCCACCGACGCCGGGTGCGCCCAGGTCTTGTTCTCCGAGGCCAGCGCCGCCGAGGTGACCTGGGCGATCATGAAGCCGGAGTTCAGCCCGCCTTCCTTGACCAGGAAGGCCGGCAGGCCGGACATCGCCGGGTCCACCAGCTGGGCGATGCGCCGCTCGGACAGCGCGCCGATCTCCGAGATCGCCAGCGCCAGCACGTCGGAGGCCATGGCCACCGGTTCGGCATGGAAGTTACCGCCTGACAGAACATCGCCGTCAGCGCTGAATACCAGTGGGTTGTCGGAAACCGCATTGGCCTCGCGCAGGAAAACGCCCGCGGCGAAGCGCAGGTGATCCAGGCAGGCGCCCATCACCTGCGGTTGGCAGCGCAGCGAGTACGGGTCCTGCACGCGCTTGCAGTCGATGTGCGAGTGGTTGATCGGGCTGTCATGCAACAACTCGCGGTACAGCGCAGCGACGGCGATCTGTCCCGGCTGGCCGCGCACTTCCTGGATGCGCGCATCGAAGGGCACGAACGAGCCCTTCAGCGCCTCCACCGTCAGGCTGCCGGCGACCACCGCCGAGATGAACAGTTTCTCCGCCGCGAACAGCCCGCGCAGGGCCAGCGCGGTGGACACCTGGGTGCCGTTGATCAGCGCCAGGCCTTCCTTGGGCCCCAGCACCAGCGGCTCGGCGCCGGCGATGGCGAGGCCCTCGGTGGCTTCGAGGATGCGCCCTTCATGGCGCACCTGGCCGACGCCCAGCAGGGTCGAAGACAGGTGCGCCAGCGGTGCCAGATCGCCGGAGGCGCCCACCGAACCCTGCGACGGGATGCACGGGTAGACCCGCGCCTTGTACAGCTTGAGCAGTGTCTCGATGACCGGCAGGCCGACGCCGGAGAAGCCGCGCGCCAGCGAGCCGATCTTCAACGCCAGGATCAGCGCCACGCTGGCGTCGTCCAGCAGGGGGCCGGTGCCGGTGCAGTGGGAGAGGATCAGGTTGCGCTGCAGGGTGGCGAGCTGGTCCTCGGCGATGGAGGTGCGCGCCAGCAGACCGAAGCCGGTGTTGATGCCGTAGACGGTGCGCTGGTCGGCGATGATCTGGCTGACTGTCTGCGCGCTGCGCAGGATGGCGTCGCGGCATTCGTCCGCGAGCTGCAGGTCGGGTTGGTGCTGGTAGATGGCGCGCAGCTGGTCGAGGTCGAACTGGCCGGGCGTCAGGAGCAGGGTTTCGGACATGTCAGCATCCTGGGTTCGGTGAAAGTGTTACCGTGGATCGGTCCTGTATATACAGGTATAGCAATCGCTGTGCCATGGCGCGCGGGTCGCGTGGTTAGGCATTTCACTGTGGCGTGCGGTGGTGCGTGAAGGGAGTGAATGTCACCGCCGGTGGCATTTCCAGTCCGATGGTCGTGGGCAAATCCGGCATCGGCGGCTAAACCCTAAGGACATCGACGTGCCGGAGGCCGCCCAATGTCCGCTCACCGCTACCTGATCGCATTGCTGCTGGCCTTCGGGCTGTGCGCGCAGACCTTCGCCGCCTGCCCCTACCCGAAGCCCGTGGTGTTCGCCGGGCTGAACTGGGAAAGCGGGATGTTCACCACCGAGGTGCTGCGCTTCATCCTGGAGAAGGGCTACGGCTGTCAGACCGACGCCGTGCCGGGTAACACCGTGACCATGGAGAACGCGCTGAAGCAGAACGATATCCAGGTCACCGGCGAGCAATGGGCCGGGCGCAGCACCGTGTGGCAGCAGGCCGAACAGGCCGGCCAGGTCTTTTCAGTGGGCGAGACGGTGAAGGGCGCCAGCGAAGGCTGGTGGGTGCCCGATTACGTGGTGCACGGCGACGCCAAGCGAGGGATCAAGGCCTCCGCGCCTGACTTGAAGTCCGTGAGCGATCTGCCGAAGTACAAGGCGCTGTTCAAGGATGACGAGGAGCCGGCAAAGGGCCGCTTCTACAACTGCCCCACCGGCTGGACCTGCGAGATCGTCAACACGCAGAAGCTCAAGGCCTACGGGCTGACGGACAGCTATGTGAACTTCCGCACCGGAGCCGGCCCCGCGCTGGATGCGGCGATCAGTTCGGCCATCGCCCAGGGCAGGCCGGTGCTCTTCTATTACTGGGCGCCGACGCCGCTGCTGGGGCGCTTCAAGCTGGTGCAGCTGGAGGAGCCGCCGTTCGACGAGGCGGCGTGGAAGACCCTGACCGATGCCAACGATCCCACCCCCAAGGGATCGCGCTCGCTGCCGGCGAAGATCAGCATCGGCGTGTCCCGCGACTTCCACGACAAGGCGCCGGAGCTGGTGCAGGTGTTCGAGAAGGTCGAGCTGCCGTTGCCACTGTTCAACGCGCTGCTGGCGGACATGGCCCAGCATCACCGGGACGTGGCGGACGTGCGGGCGAAGTTCCTCCGCGAGCACCGGGAGCTGTGGTCGAAGTGGGTGTCGGCGGAGGCGGCGGGAAGAATAGATGCGGCGTTGAAGTAAGGGTGTGGCGTTGGTTCGCTAGCAAGCTCGCTCCTACAGGCCGGCCACCACCGCGCTCTTTGTAGGAGCGAGCTTGCTCGCGAACATCGCCGTTGCGGACTGGCATTCCCCCGCTCGGAAAATGCTTGTCTATACAACCTGTGTCCCTTCGTAGCGAGCGGTGTTACCGAACGCAACGAAACGGTGCATGGAAGCCTTCTTCTGGTGCGATTGTCTGTCAGACGGCCCTTTCCGTCATCCGCTTCCGACTGCCGTGGTTTCGCTTTTAATTCTTATAAATCAATATCTTGATATCAATTTCTGACGGCCGAGGTACGGCGTCAGCCAAGGTTGGCCTTTGCTTTGCTTATACTTGTACATACAAGCATAGACATGATGGTTTCGAGCTTCTCGGAACCGTCGAACGAACCGCCAGAGCCCCCACCGGCTTAACGATCCGAGCAAGCGAAGGAGCCTTCCGTGACCAAATTCCGCGACGTCGAAATCCGTGCCCCGCGCGGCACCCAACTGAACGCCAAGAGCTGGCTGACCGAAGCGCCGCTGCGCATGCTGATGAACAACCTCGACCCGGAAGTCGCCGAGAACCCCAAGGAGTTGGTGGTGTACGGTGGCATTGGTCGCGCCGCGCGCAACTGGGAGTGCTACGACAAGATCGTCGAGACCCTGAAGGAGCTGAATGAGGACGAGACCCTGCTGGTGCAGTCCGGCAAGCCGGTCGGTGTCTTCAAGACCCACGCCAACGCCCCGCGCGTGCTGATCGCCAACTCCAACCTGGTGCCGCACTGGGCCAACTGGGAGCACTTCAACGAACTCGACGCCAAGGGCCTGGCCATGTACGGCCAGATGACCGCCGGCTCGTGGATCTACATCGGTAGCCAGGGCATCGTCCAGGGCACCTACGAAACCTTCGTCGAAGCTGGCCGCCAGCACTATGACGGCAACCTGAAAGGCAAGTGGGTGCTTACCGCCGGCCTCGGCGGCATGGGTGGTGCCCAGCCGCTGGCCGCGACCCTGGCCGGCGCCTGCTCGCTGAACATTGAATGCCAGCAGAGCCGCATCGACTTCCGCCTGGCCAGCCGCTACGTCGACGAGCAGGCCAAGGACCTCGACGACGCCCTGGCGCGTATCGCGAAGTACACCGCCGAAGGCAAGGCCATCTCCATCGCCCTGCTGGGCAACGCCGCAGAAATCCTCCCGGAACTGCTCAAGCGCGGCGTACGCCCGGACATGGTCACCGACCAGACTTCCGCCCACGACCCGCTCAACGGCTACCTGCCGGCCGGCTGGACCTGGGAGCAGTACCGCGACCGCGCGCAGACCGACCCGGCCGCCGTGGTCAAGGCCGCCAAGCAGTCCATGGCCGTGCACGTCAAAGCCATGCTGGAGTTCCAGAAGCAGGGCGTGCCGACCTTCGACTATGGCAACAACATCCGCCAGATGGCCAAGGAAGAGGGCGTTGCGAACGCCTTCGACTTCCCCGGCTTCGTCCCGGCCTACATCCGTCCGCTGTTCTGCCGCGGCGTCGGTCCGTTCCGCTGGGCCGCGCTGTCCGGCGATGCCGAGGACATCTACAAGACCGACGCCAAGGTCAAGGAACTGATCCCGGACGACGCCCACCTGCACAACTGGCTGGACATGGCCAAGGAACGCATCAGCTTCCAGGGCCTGCCGGCGCGTATCTGCTGGGTCGGCCTGGGGCAGCGCGCCAAGCTCGGCCTGGCGTTCAACGAAATGGTCCGTCGCGGCGAGCTGAAAGCGCCGATCGTGATCGGCCGTGACCACCTCGACTCCGGCTCGGTGTCCAGCCCGAACCGCGAGACCGAAGCCATGCAGGACGGCTCCGACGCCGTGTCCGACTGGCCGCTGCTCAACGCCCTGCTGAACACCGCCAGCGGCGCCACCTGGGTCTCGCTGCACCACGGCGGCGGCGTGGGCATGGGCTTCTCCCAGCACTCGGGCATGGTGATCGTCTGCGACGGCACCGACGAGGCTGCAGCGCGTATCGCCCGCGTGCTGACCAACGACCCAGGCACCGGCGTGATGCGCCATGCCGACGCGGGTTATCAGATCGCGATTGATTGCGCCAAGGAGCAGGGCCTGAACCTGCCGATGATCACCGGCAAGTGATCGGCTAGCCACGCGTAGGGCGAATAACGCTGGCGCGTTGTGCGCCCTACGGCGGCCAGGCAGCCGTGAGTGATGCAACAAGGACCAGGGAGAGGGCCGTCGCACGGCGTGGTGCGGCGGCCCGGTCCGTGAAGCAGCAGTACATCGACAGACAAGAATCCCGTCGGGAGAACAATAACGATGTCCCAGGCCAGTGATAGCTCCAAACCCCTGATCGAGGTGCGTTCGATCAACTACATCCCCGAGGCCGAGCGCCACGGCAAGCTCTACAGCCAGTTCACCCTGTGGCTGGGCGCCAACCTGCAGATCACCGCCATCGTCACCGGCGCCCTGGCCGTGGTGCTGGGCGGCGACGTGTTCTGGTCGCTGATCGGCCTGCTCATCGGCCAGTTGCTGGGTGGCGGCGTAATGGCGCTGCACGCCGCCCAGGGACCCAAGCTCGGCCTGCCGCAGATGATTTCCAGCCGCGTGCAGTTCGGTGTCTACGGCGCGGCCATCCCGATCGTGCTGGTGTGCCTGATGTACCTGGGCTTCACCGCCACCGGCACGGTGCTTTCCGGCCAGGCGCTGGGCCAGCTGTTCGGCGTCAGCGACAGCGTCGGCATCCTGATGTTCGCCAGCGTCATCGTGCTGGTGACCGTGCTCGGCTACCGGGTGATCCATGTCATCGGTCGCATCGCCAGCGTCATCGGGGTGATCGCCTTCGTCTACCTGTTCAGCCGCCTGATGAGCCAGACCGACGTCGGCGCGCTGCTGCAGATTCGCCACTTCAGCTGGAGCAGCTTCCTGCTCGCGGTATCGCTCGCAGCGTCCTGGCAGATCGCCTTCGGGCCGTATGTCGCGGACTACTCGCGCTACCTGCCGAGCAGGACGTCGTCGGTAAAAACCTTCCTCGCCGTGGGCGCCGGTTCGGTGATTGGCGCGCAAGTGGCGATGATCTTCGGCGTGTTCGCCGCGGCCGGTGCCAACGGCCAGTTCGCCGGCCATGAAGTGGCCTACATCGTCGGCCTGAGCGGCAGTGGCGCCGTCGCCGCGCTGCTGTACTTCAGCATCGCCTTCGGCAAGATCACCATCTCGACGCTGAACTCCTACGGCAGCTTCATGTGCATCGCCACGGTGATCAGCGGCTTCCGCGGCCACCTGGAGGTGAGCCGCGTGCAGCGCCTGGTGTTCGTCCTGCTGATCGTCGGCGCCGCGACCCTGATCGCGCTGCTGGGCCAGCATTCGTTCCTCGGCGCGTTCAAGTCCTTCATCCTCTTCCTGCTGGCCTTCTTCACCCCGTGGAGCGCGGTCAACCTGGTGGATTACTACTGTGTCACCCGCGAGCACTACGACGTGCCGGCGCTGGCCGACCCCGATGGTCGCTACGGCCGCTGGAACATCCCCGGCATCAGCGTCTACGTGATCGGCGTGCTGGTGCAGCTGCCCTTCATCTCCACCAAGTTCTACACCGGCCCGCTGGTGGATGCCCTGGGTGGCGTGGATATCTCCTGGATCATCGGCCTCGTGGTTCCGGCCGTTCTCTATTACCTGGTCGCCCGGCGCGTCACGCGGGCAGTACCGGACCGGCTGATCCTGCCGGCCCGCACCTGAACAGACCGGCCCGGCCGCGCGGCCACAGGCATGCGCGGCCCTTGCACTGCCCAACCTCATTCACGTTTAGGAGCATCAGATGAACAACACCAAGAAGACGCTGCTGGGCCTGTTCCTGTCCGCCGGTCTGCTGGGCGGCACCCTGGCATCGGCGCAGGCCGCCGGCTGGTGCGAGAGTGGCAAGCCGGTGAAGTTCGCCGGTCTGAACTGGGAGAGCGGCATGCTGCTCACCGACCTCATGCAGATCATCCTGAAGAATGGCTACGGCTGCGAAACCGACAGCCTGCCGGGCAACTCCATCACCATGGAGCAGGCGCTGGCGAACAACGACATCCAGATCTTCAGTGAGGAATGGATCGGCCGCAGTGATGCCTGGAACAAGGCCGCCGCCGCCAACAAGGTGGTCGGCGTGGGCGCGCCCATCGTCGGCGCCACCGAAGGCTGGTACGTGCCGCGCTTCGTGATCGAGGGCGACAAGGCGCGCAACATCGAAGCCAAGGCACCGAACCTGAAGGCCGTGACCGATCTCGCGCAGTACTCCGAAGTCTTCCGCGATCCGGAAGAGCCGGGCAAGGGCCGCTTCTACAACTGCCCGGCCGGCTGGACCTGCGAGCTGGAAAACTCCGAGATGCTGAAGAAGTACGGTCTCGAGGACAAGTACACCAACTTCCGCCCCGGCACCGGCCCGGCCCTGGATGCCGCCGTGCTGTCGAGCTACAAGCGCAAGGAGCCTATTCTCTTCTACTACTGGTCGCCGACGCCGCTGATGGGCCAGGCCGACCTGGTGAAGCTGGAGGAGCCGGGTGTTAACAAGGACGTGAAGATCCAGGTCGGCCTGTCGAAGGCCTTCCACGATCAGGCCCCGGAACTGGTGGCCGTGCTGGAGAAGGTCAACCTGCCCATCGACCTGTTGAACCAGAACCTGGCGAAGATGGCCAAGGAGAAACTGACCTCCGAGCAACTGGCCAAGGCCTTCCTCAAGGAGCACCCGGAAGTGTGGACCACCTGGGTCAGCGAGGACGCTGCGAAGAAGGTCCAGGCTGCGCTCTGACGCCGCCGAATCCGGGGAGGCGCTGCTTCCCCGGTGATGCCCACTCCTGACGAGTACGTGCCATGTTTCCCGAACGCTTCACCTTCTCCATCGCCGACTGGGTCAACGGTTGGGTCGATGCCCTGGTCACCAACTACGGCGACGTGTTCCGCCACATCTCCGACACCCTGCTGTGGGCCATCGTCAACCTGGAGAGCGTGCTGCGCGCGACGCCCTGGTGGCTGATGCTGGCCATCGTCGCCGGCATCGCCTGGCACGCCACGCGGCGCATCCTGCCCACCGTGGTGATCGTCGGGCTGCTGTTCCTGGTGGGCGCTGTGGGCCTGTGGGACAAGCTGATGCAGACCCTCGCGCTGATGATGGTCGCGACCATCATCTCGGTGCTGATCGGCATTCCGCTGGGCATCGTCGCCGCACGCAGCGATCGCTTCCGCGCCGTGCTGCTGCCCATGCTGGACATCATGCAGACCATGCCCAGCTTCGTGTACCTGATCCCGGTGCTGATGCTGTTCGGCCTGGGCAAGGTGCCGGCGATCTTCGCCACGGTGATCTACGCCGCGCCGCCGCTGATCCGACTCACCGACCTGGGCATTCGCCAGGTCGACCGCGAGGTGATGGAAGCCATCACCGCCTTCGGCGCCAACCGCCGCCAGCAACTGTTCGGCGTGCAGCTGCCGCTGGCGCTGCCGAGCATCATGGCCGGCATCAACCAGACCACCATGATGGCCCTGTCGATGGTGGTCATCGCCTCGATGATCGGCGCCCGTGGCCTGGGCGAGGACGTGCTGGTCGGCATCCAGACGCTCAACGTCGGCAAGGGGCTGGAGGCGGGTCTCGCCATCGTCATCCTCGCCGTGGTCATCGACCGCATCACCCAGGCTTACGGCCGCTCGCGCCACCATGAGGCCAGCAAATGAGCAAGATCCAGGTCAAGAACGTCTACAAGATCTTCGGCGCCAAGGCCGATGCGGCCCTGGCCATGATCCGCCAGGGCAAGAGCAAGGCCGAGGTGCTGGCCGCCACCGACTGCGTGGTCGGCGTCAACGACCTATCGCTGTCCATCGAGGCCGGGGAAATCTTCGTCATCATGGGCCTCTCCGGTTCCGGCAAGTCGACCCTGGTGCGCCACTTCAACCGCCTGATCGACCCCACCAGCGGGCAGATCCTGGTGGACGGCGAGGACGTCCTCGCCTACGACGCCGCGGCGCTGGAAAACTTCCGCCGGCGCAAGATCAGCATGGTGTTCCAGAGCTTCGGCCTGCTGCCGCACAAGAGCGTGCTGGACAACGTCGCCTACGGCCTGAAGATCCGCGGCGAGAGCAAGGCGCTGTGCCAGGAGCGCGCGCTGCACTGGATCAACACCGTGGGCCTGAAGGGCTACGAGAAGTCCTACCCGCACCAGCTTTCCGGCGGCATGCGCCAGCGCGTCGGCCTGGCCCGCGCCCTGGCGGCGGACACCGACATCATCCTCATGGACGAAGCCTTCAGTGCCCTCGACCCGCTGATCCGCGCGGACATGCAGGACCAGTTGCTGGAGCTGCAGAAGACCCTGCACAAGACCATCGTCTTCATCACCCACGACCTCGATGAAGCCGTGCGTATCGGCAACCGCATCGCCATCCTCAAGGACGGCCAGCTGATCCAGGTCGGTGCGCCCACCGACATCCTGCACAAGCCCGCCGACGAGTACGTCGACCGCTTCGTCCAGCGCCGCGTCGCTGCGATCTAACGCCATTCACCGGCGGGGAAGGGGGCTTTCCCGCCTACAGGAGCTCCGCATGTCGTCCTCTTCCACCATCACCCTCGGCAACGGCCCGCTGCGCTGGCAGGACCTGGTCGCGGTGGCGCGCCACGGCGCGCGCCTGCAACTGTCGGCCGCCGCCTGGGCGCGCATCGACAACGCCCGTGGCATCGTCGAACGCATCGTCAGCCGGGGAGAGCGCGCCTATGGCATCAGCACCGGCCTGGGTGCGCTGTGCAACGTGGTGCTGCAGGGCGAGCAACTGGCGCAGCTGTCGCGCAACACCCTGCTCAGCCATGCCTGCGGCGTCGGCGAGCCGCTGAAGGACGAGCAGACCCGCGCAATCATCTGCGCGGCCATCACCAACTACAGCCACGGCAAGTCCGGACTGCACCGCCGCGTCGTGGAAGCGCTGGTCGCGCTGCTCAACCATGGCATCACCCCGCGCGTGCCGTCGCAGGGTTCGGTCGGTTACCTGACCCACATGGCCCACGTCGGCGTGGCGCTGCTGGGCATCGGCGAAGTGAGCTACCGCGGCGAGGTCGTTCCGGCCTTCCAGGCGCTGGCCGCCGAAGGCCTGGAGCCGGTGCAGCTGGGCGCCAAGGATGGGCTCTGCCTGGTCAACGGCACGCCGTGCATGACCGGCCTGAGCTGCCTTGCCCTCGACGACGCAACGCGGCTCGCACAGTGGGCCGACGTCATCGGCGCCATGAGCTTCGAAGCCCTGCGCGGGCAGATCGACGCCTTCGACGCCGAGATCATCGCGCTCAAGCCGCACCCGGGCATGCAGAAGGTCGGCGCCAACCTGCGCGCGCTGCTCGAAGGCAGTGAAGTGATTGCCGCCAGCAAGGGTATCCGTACCCAGGACGCGCTGAGCATCCGCTCCATGCCGCAGATCCACGGCGCCTGCCGTGATCAGCTGGAGCACGCGGCGAAGCAGATCGAGACCGAACTGAATTCCGCCACCGACAACCCGCTGGTGCTGGGTACGCCGGACGACTACCGCGTGGTGTCCCAGGCCAACCCCCACGGCGAATCCGTGGCCATGGCGGCCGACCTGCTGGCGATCGCCGTGGCCGAGCTGGGGGGCGTGGCCGAGCGCCGCCTGGACCGCCTGATCAATCCGCTGGTCAGTGGCCTGCCGGCCTTCCTGGTCAGCCAGCCGGGCGTCAACTCGGGGATGATGATCGTGCAGTACGTCGCCGCCTCCCTGGCCGGCGAGAACCGCCAGCTGGCGCAGCCGGCGGTGGTGGACAACTTCGTCACTTCGGGTCTTCAGGAGGATCACCTGAGCCTGGGCACCAGCGCCGCGCTGAAGCTGGGCAAGGTGGTCGGCAATGTCACGCAGATCCTCGCCATCGAATACCTGCTGGCCGCCCAGGCCTTCGAATTCCTCAAGCCGCAGCGCTTCGGTGCCGGCACCGACTGTGCCTGGAGCCTGTTGCGCGAGCGTGTGCCGGCTTACGACAGCGACCGCTGGCTGGCGCCGGACATCGCCCGCGCCGCCGCACTGCTGGGTGAGCCCGCCGCGCTGCAAAGCATCGGCGCGAGTATCGGGAGATTGCAATGAAACACCTCTGGCAGCACTGCCATGCGGCCACGATGAAGAGCGGGCGCTACTCGATCATCGAGGACGCCGCGATCATCACCGAGGGCGAGCGCATCGCCTGGATCGGCCCGCGCGCCGAATTGCCCGAGCACCCGCTGCAGAGCACGGACCTGGGCGGTGCCTGGGTCACGCCCGGCTTCATCGACTGCCATACCCACCTGGTGTTCGGCGGTGACCGCAGCGGCGAGTTCGAGCAGCGCCTGAACGGCGTCAGCTACGCCGAGATCGCGGCGGCTGGCGGCGGCATCGCCAGCACCGTGCGCGCCACCCGTGAGGCCAGCGAGGAAGAACTGCTGGCCAGCGCCATCAAGCGTGCCCGCCCGCTGCTGGCCGACGGCGTGACCGTGCTGGAAGTGAAGTCCGGCTACGGCCTGGACCTGGACAGCGAACGCCGCATGCTGCGCGTGGCCCGCCGACTGGAGCAGGAGCTGCCGGTGACGGTACGCACCACTTGCCTGTCCGCCCACGCGCTGCCGCCGGAATATGCCGGGCGCGCCGACGAGTACATCGATCAGGTCTGCACCCGCATTCTTCCGGCGCTGGCCGAGGAAGGGCTGGTGGACGCGGTGGACGCTTTCTGCGAACACCTGGCGTTCTCCCCGGAGCAGGTCGAGCGGGTGTTCCAGGCTGCAAAGCGCCTGGGGTTGCCGGTGAAGCTGCACGCCGAGCAACTGTCCTCCCTGCATGGTTCCAGTCTTGCGGCGCGTTACGGCGCGCTGTCCGCCGACCATCTCGAATTCATGGACGAGAGCGACGCCATCGCCATGGCTGAGGCCGGCACCGTGGCCGTGCTGCTGCCGGGTGCCTTCTTCGTCCTGCGCGAAACCCAGCTGCCGCCGATGGATGCCCTGCGCAAGCACGGCGTGAGCATCGCCATCGCCAGCGACCTCAACCCCGGCACCTCGCCGGCGCTGTCGCTGCGCCTGATGCTCAACATGGCCTGCACCGCCTTCCGCCTGACCCCGGAAGAAGCGCTGGCCGGCGTCACCCTCAATGCCGCGAAGGCGCTGGGCATGGCCGACAGCCACGGCAGCCTGGAAGCGGGCAAGGTCGCCGACTTCATCGCCTGGGACATCCAGCGCCCCGCCGAACTGGCCTACTGGCTCGGCGGCGACCTGCCCAAGCGCGTCATTCGTCACGGCGAAGAATTGTGAGTCTGGGCTTTGTAGGAGCGAGCTTGCTCTCGAACAGCCCCGCTGCGGAGCCCGGTTCGCGAGCAAGCTCGCTCCTACAGGCTCGTCTTCGCCCGTCTTGGAGATAGCTACCCATGGATAACGTTCTCGAATTCAAACGCGGCCGTGTGCCGCTGCTGATCAGCATGCCGCACCCTGGTATCCGCCTGACGCCGGCCGTGGAAGCCGGCCTGGTGGACGAGGCCCGCGAGCTGGCCGACACCGACTGGCACATCCCCCGGCTCTACGCCTTTGCCGAAGAACTGGGCGCCAGCACGCTGGCCGCCGGCTACTCGCGCTACGTCATCGACCTCAACCGCCCGGCCGACGACAAGCCGCTGTACAGCACCGCCACCACCGGCCTCTACCCGGACACCCTGTTCGATGGCCGCCCGCTGTTCAAGGAAGGGCAGGCGCCTTCCACGCAAGAGCGTGCGCGTTACCTCAAGGAAGTCTGGACGCCGTACCACCAGACCCTGGCCGACGAGCTCGCACGCCTGAAGGCCGAGTTCGGCTACGCCTTGCTGTGGGATGCCCACTCGATCGCCTCGGTGATCCCGCACCTGTTCGACGGCAAGCTGCCCGACTTCAATATCGGCACCAACAGCGGCGCGAGCTGTGACTCGCAGCTGGCCGAGCGGCTGGTCGCGGTATGTGCCGAGGCTCCGGCTTACCGGCACATCCTCAACGGCCGCTTCAAGGGCGGGCACATCACCCGCCACTACGGCCAGCCGCTGGACAACGTGCACGCAGTGCAACTGGAACTCGCGCAGTGCAACTACATGGATGAGCACGCGCCCTTCGCCTACCGCGAAGACCTCGCCGCACCGACCGCCCAGGTGCTCCGGCGCATGCTGGAAACCTTCATCGCCTGGGGCCGCGAGCGCTACGGCCGCTGAGTTTTACACAGCCTCCTGCCGCGCCGGGGCTTGTCGGCGCGGCGCCGCCGGACCACGCATCCCGGCGGCGCTGCCCCGCTGTGGCAGGGGCTGTTTTTTCATCCGAGGTGGCGCTTCACGGCTGCACACCTTCCAGCGTGCATTCGATGTGCTCGACGCCTCGCTGGTCGTTCGCCCATTCGACCAGCACTGCCCGCAGTTCGGCTTCGTCGGCGGTCGCGACGGCGAGCAGCTGCTCCTGCTGCCAGCTTTCCTCTTCCTCCAGTTCGTGATCGTGGTGCTCGTGCGGATGGCCTTCCGAACACTGGCGGCAGAGCACGCGCACGTTCTTCGACCAGGACTCGTTGGCAATGTCCAGCTCATCCAGGCGTTGCTGCAGGTCGTCGAGGTCCTCCGGGCAACTGAGCCGGAGGTCGATTTCATAGGTGCTGTGCGGGGACGCAGTGAACAGCTCCAGCACATTGAACACGGGATATTCACGGCCCTGGTTCTCGCGGTAGCCGACCGCGGCGCCGTCATGCAGGACGATGTCGCCATGGCGGAACCCCGAATCAGGGTAGGGGATGTTCAGCAGGCTGGCGCGTACCGGGTCGATACGCTGCGCCCATACGACTTCGGCGCTCTCGTCGGCATTCAGGCGTACCGGGGTCATGCCGAAATCGGCCTCGATCGGCTGGTCGCCCAGCTCGATGGCGATCCCGCGGCGGTTCCACACGGCCCGTGCGCAGCCCCAGTCCCGCAGCGCGGTGGCGGCGATGGCGAGGTTCCAGTTGGCCGCTTCATCGTCCGGCGCCAGGTCGACGGCTTGCTGGTTGTAGCGCTGCGAGGCGGGCCAGTCACCGCGGTATTTGTAGATCAGGCCGATGTTGTAATGGGTTTCCGATTTCTCCGGCGCGAGCTCGATGACCTGGAGATACAGCGCCAGGGCCGCCTCGGTATCGCCCTGGTCGTCCAGGGTCATGGCTTGTTCGTGCAGTGTGTCGGCTTTCTCGCGAGACATGGCTTTCCTTGTCGATTCTTGTCCAACGGTGTCCTGGGGCGCCCCAAGGGCGGAGAGGGGCGCAGATCGGTTGCTACTGTAAACGAAGGATGCCGCCTCGCCCGGTCTGCTCGCTCGCGCCACTCAGGAAACTACTCGAAGCGATGCTGCGCCAGTTGCCCTTCGGCATGCCGCACCAGCATTTCCAGCAACAATGCCTGGGTGTGCGGCGGCGTCTCATCGGCTCGGGTCAGGGCGTAGAGCGTGACCTTCACCGGAGGCGACAGCGGGCGCAGTGCGGTGAGTTGCTTGACCGCGCCCAGTGCCGTGAAGGGGTCGACCAGCGCCAATCCCGTGCCGGCTTCCACCAGCGTGCGCGCCAGTGCGTAGGTCTGTACCGCGATGCGCACGCGCGGTGGCGGTTCGACGTTGGCCAGGTGACTTTCCAGACGTGCTGAGAGCGGGTCGGAGGTGGACAGGCCGATCATCGGCTCGCCGGCCAGTTCGCCCAGCGTCAGCGCCTTGCCCAGTCGATCCTCCGGCCAATGCCCGCGTGGCGCCAGGGCCACCAGCGGGCCGCTGGCGATGGGCTGCGAGCGCAGGCCGGGGTGGTCGGTCTGCTGCAGGGTCAGGGCGAGGTCGAGCTCGCGCATCAGCAGGTTCTGGATCAACTCGCGGGAATGCTGGGTTGCCAGTTCGCAGCTGCTCTGCGGATAGCGGTCGGTCCATTCGCGGATCACCGGCGGTAGCAGCGACAGGGCCAGCGCCGGCGTGGCACCCACGCGCAGGCGGTTCTCCGGCTGGCCGCGCAGGCTCTGTGCCAGGCGGCGCACGCCCTGCAGGCTTTCCGTGACCTTGGCGACTTCGCGCTCCAGCTCCAGCGCCTCGGGGGTCGCCTGCAGTTTGCCGCGTACGCGCAGGAACAGCGGGAAGCCCAGCTGCTGCTCGGCGTGCTGCAGCACCTTGGTCACCGCTGGCTGGGAAACATGCAGCAATTGCGCGGCGCCGCTGACCGAGCCGGTCTCGCGGATGGCCTGGAACACTTCGATATGGCGCAGGCGCATGGCTTGCCTCCGTCAGCGGATTCGCCAAGGTATAACCTTGGTTTATGGGGTGCCCATGTTTATTCATTGTTCGCCGCCTGTCACCCCGCCCTAAGGTCGAGGGCTGGAATCGGTTGGCAGTGAGACGGCAATGGCACAGCGGGTTTGCATCATCGGCGCGGGCGTGGTCGGACTGGCCACGGCCCATGCGCTGGTCCAGGAAGGATTCGACGTCAGCGTGCTGGAGGCGCGGGATGCGGCCGGGCTGGAAACCAGCTTCGCCAACGGCGGCCAGCTCTCCTACCGCTACGTGGCACCGCTGGCGGATGCCGGCGTGCCGCAGCAGGCACTGGGCTGGCTGCTGCGCGGCGACTCGCCGCTGCGCCTGCGCCCGCGCCTGGATCCGGCGCAGTGGCGCTGGCTGCTGGAATTTACCGCGGCCTGCCGGCGCTCGGTGAACCAGGCCAATGCCAGGCATTTGCTGCGCCTTGCGCTGTTCAGCCAGAGCACGCTGGCGCAGTGGCGCGAAGACGGGTTGGATGGCTTCGACTGGCGGCGCAACGGCAAGCTGGTGGCCTTCCGCGATGAAGGCAGCTTCCGCAGTGCGCGGCAGAACCTGTCCGATCCTTCCGCGCAATTCGTGCTCTCGGCACAGCAGTGCCGCGAGCTGGACCCGGCGCTGGCGCGTGCGCCCTTCGTCGGTGGCATCCATACGCCGGACGAGGAGGTCGCCGACAGCTTCCTGTTCTGCCAGCGACTGGCCGAGCAGCTCCAGGCGTCCGGCCGTTGCCGCCTCATCTACGGGCATCCGGCGTCGAAGCTGATTCTGCGCAACGGCGCCGTGGCCGGAGTAGAGGCGGGCAGTCAGAGCTTCGAGGCCGATCACGTGGTCCTCGCCGCCGGCTACCGCAGCGCCGCGCTGCTGCCGGGCGGCCCGCGCCTGCCGCTCTATCCGCTGAAGGGCTACAGCCTGACCGCGCCGATCCGCGCCGAGGACCGCGCGCTGGAAGTAAGCCTCACCGACTACGACCGCAAGGTGGTCTATGCGCGCATCGGCGAGCGTCTGCGCATCGCTGCCATGGTCGACATCGTCGGCTTCGACCCGCGCCTGGAGCCCAAGCGGCTGGCGCTGATCCGGCAGCAGGCGGCGGATACGCTGCCGGACGCCTGCGACTACGGCGCCGCCATCGAATGGGCCGGCATGCGCCCGGCCACGCCCACCGGCGTGCCGCTGGTGGGGGCCTGCGGGCCGCGTGGCCTCTGGCTGAATCTCGGCCACGGCGCGCTGGGCTTCACCCTCGCCTGTGGCAGTGCGCAACTGATTGCCGCACAGATCGCCGGGCGTCAGCCGGATATCGACACGACCGGCCTGACGCCCGCGCGACTGGCCGGCTGATTCAATCGGATTTGGAGACTCACCATGCAACTCACACGCATCGCCACCAATGACCGCCTTTCCGGCGCTATGGTCTTCGGCTCGCTGGTGTTCCTCTCCGGGCAGGTGCCCGGGCAGGCCGCCGACATCCAGGGCCAGACCCGCGAAGTGCTGGCGAAGATCGACGCGCTGCTGGCCGAAGCCGGCACCGGGAAGGCGAACATCCTTAGCGCGACCATTTACCTCAAGGACATCGCGGCCGACTTCGAGGCCATGAATGGCGTCTGGTCCGCCTGGCTGCCGGAAGGCTGCGCACCGACGCGCACCACGGTGCAGGCGCTGCTGGCGCGCCCGCAGGTGCTGGTGGAAATCACGGTGATTGCCGCGCGGCCCTGAACCTCAACCCGACTCACAACAACAAGAAGGATCGCACCCATGAAACGACTTGCACTGGGAATGCTGGCGGCGTCCAGCCTGGTCTGCGCGCTGGCGCAGGCCGACGAGGCTCTGGACGGCACGCTGAAGAAAGTCGCCGAGCGCGGCACGATAACCCTGGGTTATCGCGACGCCTCGGTGCCGTTCTCCTACCTGGGCGACAACAGCGGGCAGCCCATGGGCTACTCGGTGGACCTGGCCGGCAAGGTGGTCGAGCGCATCCGGCAGAAGCTCGCCAAGCCTGACCTGGCGGTGAAGTACAACCTGGTGACCTCGCAGACGCGCATTCCGCTGGTGCAGAACGGCACGGTCGACCTGGAGTGCGGCTCCACCGGCGTCACCGCCGAGCGCCTGAAGCAGGTCGCCTTCTCCTACGGCTTCATCTACGTGAAGGGGCAACTGCTGACCGCCAAGGACAGCGGCATCCAGGGTTTCGACGACCTCAAGGGCAAGAACGTGGTGACCACTGCCGGCACCACCAACGAGCGCTACCTGAAGGCCTACAACGCCGAGCACAAGCTGGGCATGAACGTGGTCAGCGCCAAGGACCACGGCGAGGCCTTCCTCATGCTGCAGTCCGGCCGCGCGGTGGCCTTCTACATGGATGACGCGCTGCTTTACGGCGAGAAAGCCAAGGCCCGCGATCCGCACCAGTGGGTGGTGGTTGGGGAGCCGCAGTCGCGGGAGATCTATGCCTGCATGGTGCGCCGCGACGATCCGCAGTTCCTCGCGCTGGTCAACCAGACCCTGGCCGATCTCTACGCCTCGGGCGAAATCAAGGGCATCTACCAGCGCTGGTTCGAGCAGCCGATCCCGCCGAAGAACCTCAACCTGGAATTCCCCATGACCGCCGAGCTGCAGGCGATCATCGCCAAGCCCACCAGCGAACCGGTGCAGTAACGCCGCTAGCGTTGCAGGCCGAGGTGGCGGATCAGTGGCTGCGCCTCGGCCAGGCGCTCCCAGACATCGTCGAGCAATTCGGCGGGGTAGTAGGAGGGCAGGTGCGGCAGCTCCTGGCGCGGCACCCAGGCGACTTCGCGGATATCGAACTCGTCGCCACCCAGGCCGCGCAGGTTATCCAGGCTGACCTGGCCATCCCAGGCGTCGACGCGATAGAACAGCTCCATGTGGAAGCGCCCGGCCAGCGGCTCGGCGAACTCGCGTACGTAGACCAGCGGGCCGACTTCCACGGCCAGCCCGGTTTCCTCCCGGCATTCGCGGCGCACGGTGTCGCGGGTGGACTCGTCCTTGTCCGACTCGAAGCCGCCGCCCGGCGGGATCCAGTACTCGTCGCCGGCGACTGCATGGCGCACCAGCAGGATTTCGTCGTTGCGCAGCAGCAGGCCGGCGGCGCGGATGCGGTGTTGCAGGGGGGAAGTCATTGCCAGTCGAGCCTCGCCAGTTTCCATTCCGCGCCGTCGCGCCACCATTCCAGCTTCACGGAATAATGCCCGGCGCTGTCGGGGATGAGGTTCTCGGCGCCGGTGAGCGCTACCTGGGCGTCGGTATGGCCACGGTTGGCGTGGGTCGGGTCGATCCGGCTCTCGCTGCTGAGCAGGATCACCTTGACCTGCTGGTGGCGCAGGAACATCAGCGTCATGGTGCGCCTGGCCCACTCGCGGTCGAACTCGCCGTTGGCGCGGAAATCGCCGGCCAGCTGTTCGAGCACGGCCCCGCTATTCTTGGCTTCGAGGTTGTCCTGCAATTGCTTGACGGCGGCGTCCAGTTGCGCGCGCGGGTCGTCCCGGCCGCAGCCGCTCAGAGCGAACAGCAGCAGGAATAGAGAAAGAAACAACTTCCGTGGCATGGCTCACTAACTCCCTTATGGGTTTTTCGCTGGCCCGAGTATCATGCCCGACACCGTGGGGGCCGAAGACTTTCGATGGAAGTCGCGCCGCGGCAACGCGACTTTCTATTAGGTGGCGACAGGCCCTAGGATGGTTACTGGTCCGGAGCGACCGTACGCACTGATCCAGGAGCGAGCCATGCAAACTTTGTATCCGGAAATCAAGCCTTACGCGCGCCATGAACTGGCCGTCGAAGCGCCGCACGTCCTCTATGTGGACGAGAGCGGCACGCCCGACGGACTGCCGGTTCTGTTCATCCATGGCGGCCCGGGCTCCGGTTGCGATGCCATGTCGCGGCGCTTCTTCGATCCCAACATCTACCGCATCGTCACCTTCGACCAGCGCGGCTGTGGCCGCTCCACGCCCTACGCGAGCCTGGAGAACAACACCACCTGGCACCTGGTGGAGGATATCGAGCGCATCCGCGAGCACCTGGGCATCGACAAGTGGGTGCTGTTCGGCGGCTCCTGGGGCTCGACCCTGTCGCTGGCCTACGCCCAGACCCATCCCGAGCGCGTGCTGGCGCTGATCGTGCGCGGCATCTTCCTCTGTCGCCCGCAGGAAATCCGCTGGTTCTACCAGGAAGGCGCGAGCCGCCTGTTCCCCGATTACTGGGAAGACTACCTGGCGCCGATTCCCGCCGACGAGCACGACGACCTTCTGCATGCTTTCCACCGCCGCCTGACCGGCCCGGACCAGATCGCCCAGATGCATGCCGCCCGCGCCTGGTCCACCTGGGAAGGGCGTACCGCCACGCTGCGGCCGAACCCGGCAGTGGTCGAGCGCTTCGCCGACCCGCACCGCTCGCTGTCCATCGCGCGCATCGAGAACCACTACTTCGTCAACAACGGCTTCCTCGAGCCCGACCAGCTGCTGCGCGACATGCACAAGATTGCCCACCTGCCGGGAGTGATCGTCCACGGCCGCTATGACGTGGTCTGCCCGCTCGACAACGCCTGGGCGCTGCACAAGGCCTGGCCCAACAGCGAGCTGCAGATCGTCCGCGACGCCGGCCACGTGGCCGGTGAGCCGGGTATCACCGATGCGCTGGTGCGCGCCACCAACGAGATCGGCCGCCGCCTGCTGAACCTGCCGCCGGAGGCTGAATGAAGGGTTTGATCCAGCGGGTGCGAGGCGCCCGCGTCGAGGTCGACGGCGAAATCGTCGGTGCTATCGACCATGGGCTGCTGGCCCTGGTGGGGGTGGAGCCCCAGGACGACGAAGACTCGGTCAACCGTTTGTTGCACAAGCTGCTTAACTATCGAGTGTTTGGCGACGATGAAGGTAAAATGAACCTTTCATTGAGCGATGTCGGTGGCGGCCTGCTGCTGGTTTCGCAGTTCACCCTGGCCGCAGACACCCGCAAGGGCCTGCGACCGAGCTTTTCCAGCGCGGCGCCTCCTGCAAGGGGCGCCGCGTTGTTCGATCTACTCGTGGAACAGGCGCGAGAGCGTCATCCGCTGGTCGCCACTGGCCGTTTTGGCGCCAACATGCAGGTCCACCTGGTCAATGACGGTCCGGTGACCTTTCTACTGGAGGCTTGAACGCGCGGCAGCTTGTCATATCGCCGTGGGATGATGGTTAGGGCTTATGCACTTAGAACAATGCGCCTCCGGGAGCCCGAAGTACCCGTGGAAAGAATCGGGGAATCATTCAGGCTCACTGGGGTCGGAATTCAATCGCCAGCAGATTGGCATCGCCTTTGCTGGCTTTAATCGTTTTGTGTTCACGGACGAGGGGGACTCGTGATTTTCCGTTCCGTTCAACAACCGCTTTCGCGCCAAATCCTTCGCGGACTGGTCGGCTCCGCCCTGTTGGCGTTGAGCGCTACCCATGCCTGGGCCTTCAATCTCGACGACGTTGGCGAAAAGGCCAAGGCGCTGGCTGCAGAGAAGTACAGCGCACCGACGAGCAACCTGCCATCGGAATTCAGCGAAATGAAGTTCGCCGATTACCAGCAGATTCGCTTCCGTAACGAGAAGGCCTACTGGGCCGACGAGAAGACCCCCTTCAAGATCAGCTTCTATCACCAGGGCATGCACTTCGACACCCCGGTGAAGATCAACGAAGTCACGGCAACCGACGTCAAGGAGATCAAGTACGATCCCTCCCGTTTCGATTTCGGTTCGCTGAAATTCGACGCCAATGCCACCAAGGATCTGGGCTACGCCGGCTTCCGCCTGCTGTACCCGATCAACTCGCCGGACAAGCAGGACGAGATCGCCACCTTCCTGGGGGCGAGCTACTTCCGCATCATCGGCAAGGACCAGTGGTGGGGCCTCTCCGCCCGTGGCCTGGCGCTGGATACCGCGCTGCCGTCGGGTGAAGAGTTCCCGCGCTTCCGCGAGTTCTGGATCGAGAAGCCCAAGCCCAAGGACAAGCACCTGGTGATCTTCGCGCTGCTGGACTCGCCCCGCGCGACCGGTGCGTACCGCTTCACCATCCGTCCGGGCAACGACACCGTGGTCGACGTGAAGGCACGCGTGTTCCTGCGCGACAAGGTGAGCAAGCTGGGCCTGGCGCCGCTGACCAGCATGTTCCTGTTCGGCTCCAACCAGCCGTCGGAAGAGCACAACTTCCGTCCGGAGCTGCATGACTCCACCGGCCTGCAGATCCATGCCGGCAACGACGAGTGGATCTGGCGCCCGCTGAACAACCCGAAACACCTGTCCGTCAGCGCCTACAGCGTCGAGAACCCGAAAGGCTTCGGCCTGCTGCAGCGTGGCCGCGAGTTCTCCCGCTACGAGGACCTGGACGACCGCTACGACCTGCGTCCGTCCGCCTGGATCGAGCCGCAGGGCGACTGGGGCAAGGGTACCGTCGAGCTGGTGGAAATCCCGACCCCGGATGAGACCAACGACAATATCGTCGCCTTCTGGAACCCCGAGAAGCGCCCGGAAGCCGGCGAGCCGCTGGACTTCGCCTACCGCATGCGCTGGACCAAGGACGAGGAAGCCCTGCACGACGCGAAGAACGCCTGGGTCATGCAGACCCTGCGCTCGGTCGGCGACGTGAAGCAGAAGAACCTGATCCGTCAGCCTGATGGCAGCGTCGCGCTGGTCGTCGATTTCGTCGGCCCGACCCTGAAGGCGCTGGCCGGTGATGCCCCGGTTAGCACCCAGGTGAGCACCGACGACAATGCCGAGGTGAAGGAAAACGCACTGCGCTACAACGCAGTGACCAAGGGCTGGCGTCTGACCCTGCGGATCAAGGTCAAGGATCCGAAGAAGCCGACGGAAATGCGTGCTGCGCTGGTAAACGGCGGCCAGACCATTTCCGAAACCTGGAGCTACCAGCTGCCTGCCGATGAATAATTCCACCGCTACCACCGCGCCGGTGGCCGACTACCTCGCGCACCTGCCCCTTTCGGCGCAGGAGCGTGAGCGGCTGGCCAGGGCCGGTTCCTTCAGCGAGCTGCACGAGCAGCTCGCTGGCGATGTCGAGGGTGAGGATGCTGCGCTGGCTTCGGTCGGTGCGCGTCTGCGCCACGGCTACGGCCAGGACCTCGACGATGCGCAGATGCTGGGCATGGACGACAACGGCCGCACCTACCTCAAGGCCGCGCCGCCGATCCAGCGCACCAAGGTGATTCCCGAACCCTGGCGCACCAACCCGATCATGCGCGGCTGGCGCCGCCTGACCGGACGCAGCAACCCCTCCAAGCCCTCCCGCGACCTGCCCAAGGCGCGCTGGCAGCGGGTCGGCTCGCTGCGCCGGTTCATCCTGGTCCTGCTCATGCTCGGCCAGACCAGCGTCGCCACCTACTACATGAAAGGCATCCTGCCCTATCAGGGCTGGGCCTTCGTCGACCTCGAAGAGATCAACCGCCAGACCTTCCTGCAGACCCTGGAGCAGGTGCTGCCGTATGTCATCCAGTTCGGCGTGCTGGCGCTCTTCGCCATCCTCTTCTGCTGGGTGTCGGCGGGATTCTGGACGGCCCTGATGGGCTTCTGGGAGCTGCTCACCGGCCGCGACCGCTACCGCATCTCCGGCAGTAGCGCGGGCAGCGAGCCGATCGCCGCCGATGCGCGCACCGCCATCGTCATGCCGATCTGCAACGAGGACGTGCCGCGTGTCTTCGCCGGCCTGCGGGCGACCTACGAATCGGTGGCGGCCAGTGGCGAACTGGATCGCTTCGACTTCTTCGTACTCAGCGACACCAACCAGCCCGATATCGCCATGGCCGAAGAAAAGGCCTGGATCGAGCTGTGCAAGGAAGCCCTGGGCTTCGGTCGCATCTTCTACCGTCGCCGCCGGCGCCGGGTGAAGCGCAAGAGCGGCAACATCGACGACTTCTGCCGTCGCTGGGGCGGCCAGTACAAGTACATGGTCGTCATGGACGCCGACAGCGTGATGAGCGGCGACTGCCTGACCAAGCTGGTGCGCCTGATGGAGGCCAACCCGGAGGCTGGCATCATCCAGACCGCGCCCAAGGCGTCGGGCATGGATACCCTCTATGCGCGCATGCAGCAGTTCGCCACCCGCGTCTACGGCCCGCTGTTCACCGCCGGCCTGCACTTCTGGCAGCTGGGCGAATCCCACTACTGGGGCCACAACGCGATCATCCGGGTGAAACCCTTCATCGAGCACTGCGCCCTGGCGCCGCTGCCGGGCAAGGGTTCCTTCGCCGGTGCGATCCTCTCCCACGACTTCGTCGAAGCCGCGCTGATGCGCCGCGCCGGCTGGGGCGTGTGGATCGCCTACGACCTGGAAGGCAGCTACGAGGAATTGCCGCCCAACCTGCTGGACGAGCTCAAGCGCGACCGCCGCTGGTGCCACGGCAACCTGATGAACTTCCGGCTGTTCCTGGTCAAGGGCATGCACCCGGTGCACCGCGCGGTGTTCCTCACCGGCGTGATGTCCTACCTGTCGGCGCCGCTGTGGTTCTTCTTCCTGGTGCTGTCCACCGCGTTGCTGGCGGTGCACCAGCTGATGGAGCCGCAGTACTTCCTCGAGCCGCGCCAGCTGTTCCCGATCTGGCCGCAGTGGCACCCGGAAAAGGCCATCGCCCTGTTCTCCACCACCCTGACCCTGCTGTTCCTGCCCAAGCTGCTCAGCGTCATGCTGATCTGGGCCAAGGGCGCCAGGGGCTACGGCGGCGTGATCAAGGTGACCCTGAGCATGCTGCTGGAGATGTTCTTCTCCGTGCTGCTCGCGCCGGTGCGCATGCTCTTCCACACCCGCTTCGTGCTGGCTGCGTTCCTCGGCTGGGAAGCCCAGTGGAAGTCGCCGCAGCGTGACGACGACGACACCCCGTGGAGCGAGGCGATTCGTCGCCATGGCCTGCAGACCCTGCTGGGCCTGTGCTGGGCGTTGCTGGTGGCGTGGCTGAACCCGCGTTTCCTGTGGTGGCTGTCGCCCATCGTCGGCGCGCTGATGCTGTCGATCCCGGTCTCGGTGATCAGCAGCCGGGTCAAGCTGGGCCTGGCCTCGCGCGACGAGAAGCTGTTCCTCATTCCCGAGGAATACGACACCCCGCGCGAATTGCGTGCCACCGACGAGTACACCTACCAGAACCGCTGGCAGGCGCTGAAGGACGGCTTCGTCCGTTCCGCCGTCGACCCGGTACTGAACGCCCTGGCCTGCGCCATGGGTACCGCCCGCCACGGCCAGTCCGCCGCCATCGAAGCGACCCGCACCGCGCTGGTCGAGAAGGCGCTGGAAGCCGGCCCCGAGCAGCTCGACGGCAACCGCCGCCTGGCGCTGCTGAGCGACCCGGTGGCGCTGTCGCGCCTGCACCTGGCGCTCTGGCAGGGCGACAAGGAACAGTGGATCGGTCCCTGGCGGCAATCGCTGCAGGCCGATGCCCATGCCCCGGCGGTGCCCCTGGCGCCGGTCGCGGAGCAGGGCGCCATGGCGCTGCCCGCCGCGCAATCCTGAGCCTGCGTCTCCCCCATCCCGCCCGGGATGGGGGAGACGTGGCGGTTTAGCCTGTTTTCCCCGCGCACCGCTGCTGGTACCCTGCGCCAGCTATCCAGAAAAGATTGAGATATCCGCCGCATGGGGTACGCTTCGCACCTTTTGCGCGCACGGCATGCCTTGGCGCGCCTGGCTCGATCGCTGGAAAAAACAACAAGTTCTTTCACTTGCTTGGGAGTATGGGGATGAAAAAGTACCTGGCATCGCTGGTGATGGGCGTTTGCGCCCTGGTCAGCGTGGGCGCGGCTCAGGCCGGCGCCATCGATGAAGCGGCCAAGCGCGGCACCCTGCGCGTGGGCATGGACCCGACCTACATGCCGTTCGAGATGACCAACAAGCGTGGCCAGATCGTCGGTTTCGAAGTGGACCTGCTCAAGGCCATGGCCAAAGCCATGAACGTCAAGCTGGAGCTGGTCTCCACCGCCTATGACGGCATCATCCCGGCCCTGCTCACCGACAAGTTCGACATGATCGGCTCGGGCATGACCCTGACCCAGGAACGCAACCTGCGCCTGAACTTCTCCGATCCCTTCATCGTGGTCGGCCAGACCCTGCTGATCCGCAAGGAACTGCAAGGCGAGATCAAGTCCTACAAGGACCTGAACGACGCGAAATACCGCATCACCTCCAAGATCGGTACCACCGGCGAATTCGTCGCCAAGAAGCAGCTGTCCAAGGCCCAGTACCATGGCTTCGACAACGAGCCCGAAGCGGTCATGGACGTGGTCAACGGCAAGGCCGACGCCTTCATCTACGACTCGCCCTACAACGTCGTCGGCGTGAGCAAGTTCGGCGCGGGCAAGCTGGTGCACCTGGACCAGCCGTTCACCTACGAGCCGCTGGCCTTCGGCCTGAAGAAGGGCGACTACGACTCGATCAACTTCATCAACAACTTCCTCAAGCAGATTCGTGAAGACGGCACCTACGATCGCCTGCACGACAAGTGGTTCAAGAGCACCGACTGGCTCAAGGACATGGAATAATCCACGTCTGACGCTGGTTGACCCGACGCGCAGGCCCTGGGCCTGCGCGTTCGCATTTTCACGGTAGAGATTCGTGACTAGAACGAAACGCGCAACCTGGCCCTGGCACGGGCTGACCGGACTGATCCTGCTGTTGATCGGCCTGGCCCTCTGGTACTCCACTTCGCTGATTTCCTACGAGTGGCGCTGGAACCGCGTCCCGCAGTACTTCGCCTACCAGGCCGAAGAACCCCTGCGTGCGGACAGCGTCTCGCGGGTAGAGAAGATCGAGGATCAGGGCGGTAACGCCCGCGTCACCCTGGTGGACGAGGACGGCAAGCAGCAGGTGCTGACCGTGGCTGCCGACAGCCTGCAGTTCTCCGAGAACGACGATGTCGCCGAGGGTGATGTCGTCGGCGCGACCCGCCACTGGGCTGCCGGCCCGCTGGCCTGGGGCCTGTGGACCACGGTGTGGATCTCCTTCGTTTCCGGCGCACTGGGCCTGTTCATCGGCCTGTTCACCGGTCTCTGCCGCCTGTCGAAGAACCCGACCCTGCACGACCTCTCGACGCTCTACGTCGAGCTGGTGCGCGGTACGCCGCTGCTGGTGCAGATCTTCATCTTCTACTTCTTCATCGGCACCGTGCTGAACCTCTCCCGCGAGTTCGCCGGTGTGGCGGCGCTGGCGCTGTTCACCGGTGCCTATGTGGCCGAGATCGTCCGTGCCGGCGTGCAGTCCATCGCCCGTGGCCAGGATGAAGCCGCGCGCTCCCTGGGCCTGAACGCCGCGCAGTCGATGCGCCACGTGATCCTGCCGCAGGCCTTCAAGCGCGTGCTGCCGCCGCTGGCCGGGCAGTTCATCAGCCTGGTCAAGGACACTTCCCTGGTCTCGGTGATCGCCATCACCGAACTGACCAAGAGCGGCCGCGAGGCGATCACCACCTCGTTCTCCACCTTCGAGATCTGGTTCTGCGTCGCCGCGCTCTATCTCGTGATCAACCTGCCGCTGTCGCATCTGGCGGGGCGCCTGGAGCGGAGGCTCGGCCAAAGTGATTGAAGTCCGTAACCTGACCAAGGTCTTCGATACCCGCGGGCAGGTCGTGCGCGCGGTGGATGACGTCACCACCGGCGTGGCCAAGGGCGAGGTCGTGGTGGTGATCGGGCCGTCCGGCTCGGGCAAGTCTACCTTCCTGCGCTGCCTGAACGGCCTGGAGGAGTTCGACTCCGGCTCCGTGAGCATCGACGGCCTCGACCTCGCCAACCCCAAGACCGACATCAACGCCTACCGTCGCGAAGTCGGCATGGTGTTCCAGCACTTCAACCTGTTCCCGCACATGACCGTGCTGGAGAACCTGTGCCTGGCGCAGAAAGTCGTGCGCAAGCGCGGCAAGGCCGAGCGCGAAGCCAAGGCCCGTGCGCTGCTGGAAAAGGTCGGCATCGGCCAGAAGGCCAATGAGTACCCATCGCGCCTTTCCGGCGGCCAGCAGCAGCGCGTGGCGATTGCCCGTGCGCTGTGCATGGAGCCGAAGGTGATGCTGTTCGACGAGCCCACCTCGGCGCTCGACCCGGAGATGGTCGGCGAGGTGCTGGACGTGATGAAGACCCTGGCCGTGGAAGGCATGACCATGGTCTGCGTGACTCACGAAATGGGCTTCGCCCGCGAAGTGGCCGACCGCGTGCTGTTCTTCGATCACGGCAAGCTGCTGGAGGACGCCGCTCCGGCGGAGTTCTTCGCCCAGCCCAAGGATGCGCGCGCGCAGTCGTTCCTGCGGCAGGTGCTGTGAGGTTTTCGTCGCCGTGAAAGAGCCGCCTTCGGGCGGCTTTTTTGTGTTTGATCGGGGGCGAGGGATGGCTGTGGTAGGAGCGGACTCTGTCCGCGATGGCATTCGGCGCGATGCGGACCTATCGCGGACGGAGTCCGCTCCTGCGGTCACGGGGGCACCGGCGACAAATCCCGGACAAAAAGAAACCGCCCCGGAGGGCGGTTTCTTCTACAGCATCACTCGCGGTTGCGGGTCAGCAGTGCGGGACGCTCGGTCTTGCGGCGCGGTTCCAGCTCTTCCAGCTGCTCCGGCGTCGGGAAGCGGTCGGTACGAACCAGGTCGCGCTTGTTGATCACCACCGGCTGGCGGGTCGGCTTGGCGGCGCCGTATTCGCTCGGCTCGCGCAGCGGGGCGTCGTTCATGCGCGAAGCCGGAGCCTTGCCACCGCGCTTGCGCTGGCCGGCCTTGCCCTGAGCGTTGCCACCCTGGCCTTGGCCCTGGGGGCGACTGCCGCCGTTAGGCTTCTTGGCGGCACGGCCCTGACCTTGCCCTTGCCCTTGGCTGCGGCCTTGACCACTTCCGCCCTGGCCGCCGCCCTGACCACCCTGGCCGCGAGCGCGCTGCTGGCCCTGACCCTGGTTCTGGCCCTGGCCCTGGCCCTGACCTTGCCCCTGACCGCCACGGCGGCGCTGGCCGCGTTGCTGGTCCTTGTCCGGGAACGGGCTGACGTAGTCGGCACGGTTGCCGAAGTTGTCAAAGTCGTCGTCGAGGAACTCTTCCGGATCGCGGTTACCGTTGGCCTCGGCCTTTGGTGCGCGAGCCGGCTTGGCCTGCTGCTGGCGGCCCTGACCCTGCTGCTCCTGCGGCTGGCGGGGCTGGCGCGGTTGACGGGGCTCGCGCGGTTCGCGCGGCTCACGAGCCTGGGCGTTGGCGTTCGGCTGAGCGTCGCCGCCCTGGCCGTCGCCCTTCTTCTTGCCGCGACCGCCACGACGGCGGCGCTTGCCGGCCGGCTTGTCGCCGTCGCTGGCTTCACCTTCGGCGTTGGCAGCGGCGCTCTGCTGCTCTTCGGCCTGTGGCTGTTGCGGCTTGTCCTTGTTGCGGTCCTTGCGCTCGCCGCGCTTGGCCTTGTCCTTGCGCGGCTGGCGCTGGGAGGCTTCCTTCGGCTCGGGCTGCTGGACTTCCGGCAGCACGGTGTCGGGGTCGAAGCCCAGCATGTCGCCATCGGGGATGCGCTGCTTGGTCAGGCGTTCGATGGCCTTGAGCAGCTTGTCTTCGTCCGGTGCCACCAGCGAGATGGCTTCACCGGTACGGCCGGCGCGGCCGGTACGACCGATACGGTGGACGTAGTCTTCCTCGACGTTGGGCAGCTCGTAGTTGACCACGTGAGGCAGTTGGTCGATGTCCAGGCCGCGGGCGGCGATGTCGGTGGCGACCAGGATGCGCACGTCGTTGGCCTTGAAGTCGGCCAGGGCCTTGGTGCGCGCGTTCTGGCTCTTGTTGCCGTGGATCGCGGCGGCCGGCAGGCCGTGCTTGCTCAGGTATTCGGCGAGGCGGTTGGCGCCGTGCTTGGTGCGGGTGAACACCAGCACCTGTTCCCAGGCGCCCATGGTCACCAGGTGCGCCAGCAGGGCGCGCTTTTGTACCGACGGAATGCGGAACACGCGTTGTTCGATGCGCTCGACGGTGGTGTTCGGCGGGGTGACCTCGATACGCTCCGGGTTGTGCAGGAGCTTGTTGGTGAGGTCGATGATGTCTTTGGAGAAGGTCGCCGAGAACAGCAGGTTCTGGCGCTTGGCCGGCAGCTTGGCGAGGACCTTCTTCACGTCGTGGATGAAGCCCATGTCGAGCATGCGGTCGGCTTCGTCGAGGACGAGGATTTCCACGCGGGACAGATCGACGCTGCCCTGGCCGATCAGGTCGAGTAGGCGGCCGGGGCAGGCGACCAGGACGTCGACGCCCTTGGACATGGCCTGGACCTGCGGATTCATGCCGACGCCGCCGAAGATGCAGGCGCTTTTCAGGGGCAGGTCACGGGCATAGACCTTGAAGCTGTCGTGCACCTGGGCAGCCAGCTCGCGGGTCGGGGTCAGTACCAGGACGCGGGCCTGGCGCGGGCCGTGGCGGTGTTCGCGGTCCGGGTGGCCTTCGGGGAACAGGCGTTCGAGCACCGGGAGGGCGAAGCCACCCGTCTTGCCGGTGCCGGTCTGGGCGGCAACCATGAGGTCGCGGCCTTGCAGTACAGCGGGGATGGCGCGTTCCTGGACGGGAGTGGGGCGCGCGTAGCCGGCGGCTTCAACGGCGCCTGCCAGGGCCTCGGAGAGACCGAGGGAAGTAAAGGACATGCGGGGTTCCTGTAGGCCGGCGACCTGCCGGCTCGAGGGCGCGTGATTTCAGGCTCGGGGCGAGCGCTCAGCCGATGGCTGGAAGCACCCCGTCCACGATACGCCGGCGTTGCGCTGGCCGGGATCGCGGACGGTAAGCCCGGAGCAATGATCCTCAGCGGGGGAGCTTGAGGTTGTTCCAGAGCGCCAGGCTGGGTTCAGCCTGGTTCAGGGTGTAGAAATGCAGACCGGGTGCGCCGCCCTCGAGGAGGCGTTCGCACATGTCGGTGATGACCTGCTCACCAAAGGCCTGGATGCTGGCGATGTCGTCGCCGTAGGCTTCCAGCTGCTTGCGAATCCAGCGGGGGATTTCCGCGCCACAGGCGTCGGAGAAGCGGGCCAGTTTGGTGTAGTTGGTGATCGGCATGATACCCGGTACGACCGGAATGCTGACACCGAGTTTCTCTGCACGCTCGACAAAATGGAAGTAGCTGTCGGCGTTGAAGAAGTATTGTGTGATGGCAGAGTCGGCGCCGGCTTTGACCTTGCGCACGAAATTCGCCAGATCATCCTCGAAATTGCGCGCTTGCGGGTGAACTTCCGGATAGGCGGCAACTTCGATGTGGAAGTGATCGCCGGTTTCGGCGCGGATGAATTCCACCAGTTCGTTGGCGTAGCGCAGCTCGCCGCTGGCCATGCCCATGCCCGACGGCAGGTCGCCGCGCAGGGCGACGATGCGACGGATGCCGGCGTCCTTGTAGTGGGCCAGCAGGGCGCGCAGCTCGGGCTTGGTGTCGCCGACGCAGGACAGGTGCGGTGCGGTCGGCACCTTCACATCGCCGTCCAGCTGCAGCACGGTGGTCAGGGTACGGTCGCGAGTGGAGCCGCCGGCACCATAGGTGCAGGAGAAGAAGTCGGGCTTTTTCGCGGCCAGCTGGCTCGCAGTGGCCAGCAGTTTTTCATGGCCGGCTTCGGTCTTGGCGGGGAAGAACTCGAAGCTGAAACGGCGTTCTTTCTGACTCATGGTCGTTCCTTCGGCGCCGCGTCATCGCGTGGCTGCCGGCATGTGCCGTCGACTTCAGAAGTAACGGCGGTAGTTGTCTATCTTCGTGCGCAGTCGCTCGGCGCTGGGCTCGTGCGCATGGCCGAGGACGGCCAGGATGCGCTGCGACTGAGCATGGTATTCGGCAATCTTGCTCCGCGCCCAGGTCGAGGGTGGCGGCTGCAGGTTGGTGATCCGGTCGCACAGCTTGACGATCGCATACTGCGGCGCGCCGGTCGCCAGCCTTTCGAGGTAGATGTCGAATGGCAGCTTCTCGCCATTCACCATCTTGCTCAGGCACTGGGCGCCCTCGGCGACGAACTCGCCGAAACGCGTCTGCAGTTCCTCGAAGGGCACCGGGGTGTCTTCGAGCACATCGTGAAGCAGGGCGATCTGGACGGTTTCCGACAGGCGCTGGATGGGCGCTTCGCGGTCGGCCGCCATCACTTCGTTGGTCACCATCGCCAGGTGGACCACGTAGGGCAGCGTCGAGGCGGTCAGCGTCTGTCCGGCGTGCGCGCCGGCGGCGAAGATCCAGGCCTGGTTGTAGCTGTCCTGCAGGTCCATGCAAGGTTTCCAGTGACGCCCAATGGCAAAGAGGGCAGACGATTGCTCGTCTGCCCTCTGGCACATCAGTAGCGGTAGGTGTCCGGCTTGAAGGGGCCTTCCACGGTCACGCCGATGTACTCGGCCTGTTTCGGGGTCAGCTGGGTGACGACGCCACCGAAGCCTTTCACCATTTCCAGGGCCACTTCTTCGTCCAGTTTCTTCGGCAGTACTTCGACGGTCAGGCGCTGGGCTTTCTTCTCGGCGGAGAGGTCGGCGTACTTCTGCTCGAACAGGAAGATCTGCGCCAGCACCTGGTTGGCGAAGGAGCCGTCCATGATGCGGCTCGGGTGGCCGGTGGCGTTGCCCAGGTTCACCAGACGGCCTTCGGCCAGCAGGATCAGGTAGTCGTCATTGGCCGGGTCGAAGTCGCCGGCGCCGGTGCGGTGGATCTTGTGCACCTGCGGCTTGACCTCTTCCCAGGCCCAGGTCTTGCGCATGAAGGCGGTGTCGATCTCGTTGTCGAAGTGGCCGATGTTGCACACCACGGCGCGCTTCTTCAGCGCTTTCAGCATGCCGGCGTCGCAGACGTTGACGTTGCCGGTGGTGGTGACGATCAGGTCGATCTTGCCCAGCAGGGCGGCGTCAACGCTGGCTTCGGTGCCGTCGTTCAGGCCGTTCTTGTACGGGGAGACCAGCTCGAAGCCGTCCATGCAGGCCTGCATGGCGCAGATCGGGTCGATCTCGGAGACCTTCACGATCATGCCTTCCTGACGCAGCGACTGGGCGGAGCCCTTGCCCACGTCGCCGTAGCCGATCACCAGGGCCTGCTTGCCCGACAGCAGGTGGTCGGTGCCGCGCTTGATGGCGTCGTTCAGGCTGTGACGGCAGCCGTACTTGTTGTCGTTCTTGCTCTTGGTGACCGCGTCGTTGACGTTGATCGCCGGGACTTTCAGGGTGCCGGCTTTAAGCATGTCGAGCAGGCGGTGCACACCGGTGGTGGTCTCTTCGGTGACGCCGTGGATGCGCTCGAGCATCTGCGGGTATTTCTTGTGCAGGATTTCGGTCAGGTCACCGCCGTCGTCCAGCACCATGTTGGCGTCCCACGGTTGGCCATCCTTGAGGATGGTCTGCTCGATGCACCACTCGTACTCCTGCTCGGTCTCGCCTTTCCAGGCGAACACCGGGATACCGGCGGCGGCGATGGCGGCAGCGGCCTGGTCCTGGGTGGAGAAGATGTTGCAGGAAGACCAGCGGACCTCTGCACCGAGCGCAGTGAGGGTCTCGATCAGCACGCCGGTCTGGATGGTCATGTGGATGCAGCCGAGGATCTTCGCGCCTTTCAGCGGCTGGCTGGCGGCGTACTTGCGGCGCAGGCCCATCAGTGCCGGCATTTCGGATTCGGCAATGATCAGCTCGCGGCGGCCCCAGGCGGCCAGGGAAATGTCGGCGACTTTGAAGTCGGTGAAACCGGCAGGCGTGACAGCGCTCATGCGTAACTCTCCATTCGTTGTCTGCGAATGGGCGCCGTTGATGCGTTTGGCGATCGGCGGTTGCCGACCGTGACGCGCCCCGTCCGAGCCTGACAAGCCGAAGCGAATCGACCTGCTGCAGCGCCCCTCGGACAGGTGGCGGGAACGACCGGGCAGCGCCGGCCGTTATTGAAGCTTGCGGATTATAGCCATGGCGCATGACAAGCCAAAGGCTTTTGGTCGCGTTCGCGCACTGGATCGCGCCCGGGTTCCCCGCCGCGCCCGCGCCAGGGGCCGTGAAAACCCTGGCGCGGGCGTCGTTTCGGGGATCGGGGCCGCTGCGGGGGCAGGTGCCGGTTGTCAGTCGCAGGGCGGATAAAGCGGCACGCTTTATCCGCCCTACGGGGACGTCGTTGTTCGGAGAGGAACGTCAGATCACGCCGTCGTCGCGCAGCTTGCCGATGGCGGCCTGGTCCAGGCCCAGCACGCCTTCGAGGATTTCCTGGGTGTGCTGGCCGAGGGTTGGCGGGGCGTTGCGGTATTCCACGGGCGTCTCGGACAGGCGGATCGGGCTGGCGACCTGCGGCACTGTGCCGGCCAGAGGATGCGGCAGGTCCACGCGCAGCCCGCGGGCGATGACCTGCGGATCGGCGAACACCTGTGCCAGGTCATTGATCGGCCCGCAGGGCACGCTGGCCTGTTCCAGCACGGCTATCCACTCGGCGGTGGTGCGCATCACGGTGGACTGGCGGATCAGCGGGATCAGCACTTCGCGGTGTGCCACGCGCGCCTTGTTCGTCGCGAAACGCTCGTCGGTGGCCCACTCCGGGTGGCCCGCCAGTTCGGCGAACTTGCGGAACTGGCCGTCGTTGCCGACGGTGAGGATGAAGTCGCCATCGGCGGTGGGGAAGTCCTGGTACGGCACGATGTTCGGATGGGCATTGCCCAGGCGGCGCGGCGGGTTGCCGGTGGTCAGGTAGTTCAGGGTCTGGTTGGCCAGGCAGGCGACCTGCACGTCCAGCAGCGCCATGTCGATGTGCTGGCCGATGCCGCTGACGTCGCGGTGGGCGAGGGCGGCGAGGATCGCGGTGGACGAGTAGAGGCCGGTGAGGATGTCGGTCAGCGCGACGCCGACCTTCACCGGGCCGGCGCCTTCCTCGGCGTCGGAACGGCCGGTCAGGCTCATCAGGCCGCCCAGGCCCTGGATCATGAAGTCGTAGCCGGCGCGCTTGGCGTAGGGGCCGAACTGGCCGAAGCCGGTGATCGAGCAGTAGATCAGCTTGGGGTTGAGCGCCTTCAGCGACTCGTAGTCCAGGCCATAGGCCTTCAGGCCGCCAACCTTGAAATTCTCCAGCACGATGTCGGCCTTGGCCGCCAGTTCGCGCACCAGGCGCTGGCCTTCGGGCTGGGTGAAGTCGATGGTCAGGGATTTCTTGTTGCGGTTCGCCGACAGGTAGTACGCCGCTTCACTGGTGTCGCGGCCGTCGGCGTCCTTGAGGAACGGCGGGCCCCAGGCGCGGGTGTCGTCGCCGCTGCCGGGACGCTCGATCTTGATCACTTCCGCGCCGAGGTCGGCGAGGATCTGCCCGGCCCAGGGACCGGCGAGAACGCGGGAGAGGTCGAGGACACGGATGTGCGAAAGGGCGCCGGACATGCAATCACCTGCAGCTTGGATAGGGGCGGGGAGGGCGCAGTGCGGGGACTCCACGGTCCTCCCCGGGGCCTCTCGGGCGAGAGGTAAAGCGTGCGCTGGCTCGCTCTCCCGATGAGGCGGGCCAGCGCGGGGTACTACTTAGAAGAACGCCTGGATGCCGGTCTGGGCGCGACCGAGGATCAGCGCGTGGACGTCGTGGGTACCTTCGTAGGTGTTCACCACTTCCAGGTTGACCAGGTGGCGGGCGACGCCGAACTCGTCGGAGATGCCGTTGCCGCCGAGCATGTCACGGGCCAGACGAGCGATGTCCAGGGCCTTGCCGCAGCTGTTGCGCTTCATGATCGAGGTGATTTCGACGGCGGCGGTGCCTTCGTCCTTCATCCGGCCCAGGCGCAGGCAACCTTGCAGGGCGAGGGTGATATCGGTCTGCATGTCGGCCAGTTTCTTCTGGATCAGCTGGTTGGCGGCCAGCGGGCGGCCGAACTGCTTGCGGTCCAGGGTGTACTGGCGAGCGGTGTGCCAGCAGGCTTCGGCGGCACCCAGGGCGCCCCAGGAGATGCCGTAGCGGGCGGAGTTCAGGCAGGTGAACGGACCACGCAGGCCGCGTACGTCCGGGAAGGCGTTTTCTTCCGGGCAGAACACGTTGTTCATCACGATCTCGCCGGTGATCGAGGCGCGCAGGCCGACCTTGCCGTGGATCGCCGGGGCGGAGAGGCCTTCCCAGCCTTTTTCCAGGACGAAGCCGCGGATCTGGCCTTCGTCGTCCTTGGCCCAGACCACGAAGACGTCGGCGATCGGGCTGTTGGTGATCCACATCTTGGCGCCGGTCAGGCGGTAGCCGCCGTCGACTTTCTTGGCGCGGGTGATCAGCGAGCCCGGGTCGGAGCCGTGGTCCGGCTCGGTCAGGCCGAAGCAGCCGATGTATTCGCCGCTGGCCAGTTTCGGCAGGTATTTCTGCTTGGTGGCTTCGTTGCCGAATTCGTTGATCGGCACCATCACCAGGGAGGACTGCACGCTCATCATCGAGCGGTAGCCGGAATCGATGCGCTCGACTTCGCGGGCGATCAGGCCGTAGCACACGTAGTTCAGGCCGCTGCCGCCGTACTGTTCGGGAATGGTCGCGCCGAGCAGGCCGGTTTCGCCCATCTCGCGGAAGATCGCCGGGTCGGTCTGCTCATGGCGGAAGGCTTCCAGCACGCGCGGGGCCAGCTTGTCCTGGGCGAACTGCTGGGCGCTGTCGCGCACCATGCGCTCTTCTTCGGTGAGTTGCTGATCCAGCAGCAGCGGATCTTCCCAGTTGAAGCTTGCTTTGGTCGCCATGGAGAACCTCGAACGCAGACAGTGAAAGACCCGCACAAGTCTAGGCGGGCTCGGTGTGGGTCATCCTAGTCAGCCGTCGGGAAGCCGGGCAACCGACTAATTCGCATGCTGTTGTGCTATTTTGTCACTCCGTAATCGCAGGGTTGATGCGACTTTTGCCGGAATGGCCTCTATATCAGGCGTTCCTGGGGAGTTCTGCGCATCACGATATTCCGAAGAGGCATTCGATGCGACGCAAGATCCCGACCACCGCGGCGCTGGTCGCCTTCGAGTCCGCCGCCCGCCACGAGAGCTTCACCAAGGCTGCCGACGAACTGTCGCTGACCCAGAGCGCCATCTGCCGGCAGATCGCCACGCTGGAGGAGTTCCTCGGCGTCGAACTGTTTCGCCGTTCGCGGCGCGGGGTGAAGCTGACCGAGGCCGGGCTCAATTACAGCCGCCGCGTCGCCCAGCGCCTGGACGCCGTGGAGCGCGACACCCTGGCCGTGATGGGCCAGCAAGGCGGCGGCACGCTGGAGCTGGCCGTCGTGCCGACCTTTGCAACGCAATGGCTGCTGCCGCGGCTGAAGGACTTCAAGCGCCTGCACCCGGAAGTCACGGTGAACCTGACCAACCGCACCCGGCCGTTCCTCTTCGCCGACACCGAGTTCGACGCCGCGCTGTATTTCGGTGATGGCGTGTGGTCCGGCACGGTCGCCAACTTCCTCATGCACGAGAACCCGGTGCCGGTGTGCAGTCCCGAGCTATTGGGTGGGAGGCGGGAGCTGTCCGCCGCGCAGATCGCCGAGCTGCCGCTGATGCAACAGACCACGCGGCCCTACGCCTGGCGCCAGTGGTTCGGTTCGCTGGGGATGAGCGTGGCGCATGACATGAGCGGCACCCGCTACGAACTGTTCTCCATGCTCGCCCAGGCGGCGATGCACGGCATGGGGGTGGCGCTGATCCCGCCGATGCTGATCCAGCACGAGCTGGCCGACGGACGGCTTATCGTGCCGATGCAACATGCCTATTTGAGCGAAAATGCCTATTACCTGATGATTCCCGAACGCAAGGTGGAGTCGGCGACCCTGGGCGCTTTCCGCGACTGGCTGGTCGGCGAGGCGGCGCGGTACCGCGCCGAAGCCGGGCTCGGCTGAACATCTGCTGCGCGTCGGCATAACCGCGTTGGAAACAGGCTCGCGCGCGAGTCCGATGAAAATGCTCATTTACAGAACGTAAACTCCGCTTTTTCAGCCTGTTTCCGCCTTGTTCTGCTCTAGCTCGCAAGATGTTGAACAGGTTCTGAGTCATGGCAGGGTGCCTGGTGCCGGCCGGGTCCAGACTTGCATAGCCGGCGGGGCTTTCCCCGTCATCGCGCTCACGAGGCGCAACCTCCCAAGAAGGAGCTTCCATGAATTTCCATACCCGCAAATGGGTCAAGCCTGAAGACCTCAACCCGAACGGCACCCTGTTCGGCGGCAGTCTCCTGAAGTGGATCGACGAAGAAGCGGCGATCTACGCCATCATCCAGCTGGGCAACCAGCGCGTGGTGACCAAGTTCATCTCGGAGATCAACTTCGTCAGTTCCGCGCGCCAGGGCGACATCATCGAGCTGGGCATCACCGCCACCGAGTTCGGCCGCACCTCGATCACCCTGACCTGCGAAGTGCGCAACAAGATCACCCGCAAGAGCATCCTCACGGTCGACAAGATGGTCTTCGTCAACATCGGCCCGGACGGTCAGCCAGCGCCGCACGGTCGTACCGAGATCCTCTACATCAAGGACCAGTTCAAGGACGACGCCATTCCCCAGCCCTGACGGCTGATTCGCCAAGGTGATTGCCAGCGTGCCCGGAGCCAAGCCGAACTGCGGCGAAAACCTTTGCATTTGCGTCGATTGAATGTGAGCCTTTGCCCGCCCACGGCGGGCATGGGCCGACGCAAGCTCCCCGCCGATCCAGCAGCGCTTCATTCATCAAGAATGCACCTGCAAAACAATGACCGGGGAGAGACCATGCACACCACCTTCGCCACCGCGCTGCGCCAATTGGCCGTGGCCACCTGCGCCAGCCTGCTGCTGGCCGGCGCCGCGCACGCCGCCGCGATCAAGGCCGACACCAAGCCCGAGGCCGGCACCTTCAAGATGGGCATGCAGCCCTGGCTGGGCTACGGCCAGTGGTACGTCGCCGAACAGGCCGGCGCCTTCAAGGCCAACGGCCTGGAGCAGGTCGAGCTGGTCAACTTCACCGAAGACAAGGACATGAACGCCGCCCTGGCCAGCGGCCAGATCGACGGCGGGAACCTCGCCACCCACACCGCCATGGCCATGGTCGCTGCCGGCCTGCCGGTGAAGATCGTCCTGCTGCTGGACCAGAGCACCAGCGCCGACGCGCTGATCGTCGATCCGTCGATCAAGACCCTGACCGACCTCAAGGGCAAGCAGGTCGCCTATGAAGAAGGCACCACCAGCGACATCCTCCTGCACAGCGCCCTGCGCAAGGCCGGCCTGACCATCGCCGACGTGCAGCCGGTGCCGATGCCCGCCGCCAACGCCGGCAGCGCGCTGATCGCCGGCCAGGTCCCGGCCGCGGTGACCTACGAGCCTTACCTGTCCGCCGCCAAACAGCAGAACCCCAAGGTCAACCTGCTGTACAAGGGCTCGGATGACCCGGGCATCATCAGCGACGTGTTCGTGGTGCGCGACGAAGTGCTGAAGGAGCGTCCCGGCCAGGTGCTGGCGCTGATCAAGAGCTGGGAAGCGGGCCTCAAGCACTACAACGAGAAGAGCGCCGAAGGCCGTGCCGCCATCGCCAAGGGCGTGGGCGCCGACGAGTCCGAACTGACCAGCGCATTCGACGGCGTGCACTTCTACTCGGTGAAGGAGAACCAGGCCGAACTGAAGGGCGCCTTCCAGAAGGGCTCGTTCGAGCACATCCAGAAGGCCGCCAGCGAAGCCGGCATCCTGCAGCAGCCGGTCACTCCGGCGCAGGCCATCGACGCGCGTTTCGTCGAGGCGCTCTGATTCTTTGAAGTCCTGATACACCGCGCGCCGGCCCCGAGCCGGCGCGCGTCTTTCTCCGTTCGACGAGCCCGACATGAAAGCCCGCAAATCCAACCCGCTGTTCACCATCGGCAAGCCGATCGCGCAGCGCCACTTCCTGCTCATCGGCGGCGCCGTGTTCGTCCTGTTGGCGCTGCTCTGGTGGCTGGCCGGCGCCAGCGGCGCGGTGCCGAAGATCTTCCTGCCGGCGCCCGGCGATGTCTGGGCGCGCATGCTCAAGCTGGCCGCCGATGGCACGTTGTGGTCGGACCTCAAGGTCAGCGTGTACCGCATCGCCGTGGCCTTCCTGGTGTCCTCGGCGATGTCTATCGTGATCGGCGTATTCGCCGGCTGCTACGGCTTCTGGAAAGCCGCCACCGAGCCGCTGGTGGACTTCGTGCGCTACATGCCGGTCGTCGCCTTCGTCCCGCTGACCATCCTCTGGGCCGGCACCAGCGACTTCCAGAAATTCCTCATCATCTGGATCGGCACCTTCTTCCAGCAGGTGCTGATGGTGATGGACGCGATCAAGCGCGTGCCGGCGGACTTCGTCGGCCTCGGTCGCACGCTGGGGATGCCGGATCGCCGCATCCTCCTGAAGATCGTCCTGCCCAGCGCATTGCCGGGTATCTGGGACGCCCTGCGGATCAGCCTCGGCTGGGCCTGGACCTGGCTGGTGCTGGCCGAGCTGGTGGCCGCGACCTCCGGCCTGGGCTACCGCATCACCGTGTCCCAGCGCTTCTTCCAGACCGACACCATCATCGGCTACATCCTGCTGCTCGGTTTCCTCGGCCTGATCACCGACCAGGCCATGCGCGCCGGCGAGAAGGTCCTGTTCCGCTACAACCGGAGGCGCAACTGATGGCGACTTTGGAAATCTCCGGCCTGAACAAGAGTTTCGCGGTCGGCAAGGAGCGCCGTGAGGTGCTGCGCAACATCGACTTGATGCTGGCGGACAACGAGTTCGTGTCCATCGTCGGCACCTCCGGCTGCGGCAAGAGCACGCTGCTGTCCATCGCTGCCGGCCTGGAAGAGTTCGACAGCGGCAGCGTGAAGGTCGACGGCGTGCCGATCACCGGGCCGGGCCTGGACCGTGGCGTGGTGTTCCAGTCCTACACCCTGCTGCCCTGGCTCACCGCGCGGCAGAACGTCGAGTTCGCCCTCAAGGCCGCCGGCCTGTCCCGCGCGCAGTGCCGCGAGGTCGCCGACGAACATCTGGAGCTGGTGAAACTGACGAAGTTCGCCGAGGCCTACCCGAACGAGTTGTCCGGCGGCATGAAACAGCGCGTGGCGATCGCCCGGGCGCTGTCATACCGGCCGAAGATCCTGCTGATGGACGAGCCCTTCGGCGCGCTGGACGCCATGACCCGCCACCAGATGCAGGAGCTGCTCACGCGCATCTGGGAAACCCACCGGCTGACGGTGATGTTCGTCACCCACGACGTGGAAGAGGCGGTCTACCTGTCCGACCGCATCGTGGTGATGGGGCTCGGGCCGGGGCGGATCAAGACCACCTTCGACGTGAAGCTCGGCCGCCCGCGCCACGAGGACATGGCCGCCAGCGCCGAGTTCATCGACCTGCAGCGCCAGGTGCTGCGCTCGATCCGCGAGGAAGAGCAGGGCGTCGCCGCCCTCTGAGTGCTCTGGATTACCAGCGGCCGGAGGCCCCGCCGCCGCCGCTGGAACCACCGCCGCCACGGAAACCCCCGCCACCGCCGCCGCCCCCACGCCCGCCGCGACCGATCGAGCTGATGATCGTCATGAGCAGTTGCAGCACGCCCATGGTCAGCCACATCGGCGGCAGGAAGAAGATGTACAGCACCAGCGGGATCGAGAAGGCGCCGATCATCTGCTGTTGCAGCGCCGCGGGATTGGCTTCGCTGACCAGCAGCACGCCAGCGGCGATGCCGCCCACCAGCACGCTGCACAACAGGTAGCGGCCCATGCTGCGCTGGCGCATCCAGGACACCGGCAGCAGCATGCCCAGCAGCGGCACACCGACCAGCAGGCCAAGCAGCGCTGCCAGGCGGGTGGGCGGGATTTCCTCGCCGGCCGTCGCGTTGCGGTTCGAGTAGGCGTCGCTGTAGTTTTCCGCCGGGCCGGTACGTGGCAATTCGTCTTCGCTGCCGTCCGGCTTGGTTGCGGCGGAGGGCGGCTCGATCAGCGCGATCAGGCTGTCGACGCCGGCCTGGATGCCGCCGGCGAAGTCGCCTTTCTGAAACAAGGGCACGATCTGTTCGCGGATGATCCGGCCGGCCTGTACGTCGGTGATGGTGCCTTCCAGCCCGTAGCCGACTTCGATGCGCAGCGTGCGATCATTCTTCGCAACCACCAGCAGCACGCCGTCATCGACACCCTTGCGGCCCAGTCTCCATTGCTCGAAGGCGCGTACCGCGTAGTCCTCGATGCTGTCCTCGCCGGTGCTGGGGACCAGCAGTACGGCGATCTGCGCGCCCTTGCGTTGCTCCAGGCCGGCGAGCTGGCTTTCCAGCTGCGCGCGCTGCCCGGCATCGAGGGTCTGGGTGAGATCGGTGACGCGGGCGCTGAGCGGCGGAATGGCGACCGGCGCCGCCTGCAGCACGACCGCCCAGCACAGCAGCAGGGCGGCCAGCAGCCAGCGCGGCAGGGTCATTGTGCGGGCTGCGCCGGCGCGTTGCCGAAGTCCACTTTCGGCGCGGTGGAAATGGCGGCTTCGTTCTCGACGCTGAAGTTGGCCTTGGGCTTGTAGCCGAAGATCTTCGCGGTGATCACCTGCGGGAACTGGCGAATCATCACGTTGTACTCCTGCACGGCCTTCACATAGCGGCCACGGGCGACAGTGATGCGGTTCTCGGTGCCTTCGAGCTGCGTCAGCAGGTCCTTGAACAGGCCGTCAGCCTTGAGCTGCGGGTAGTTCTCCGAGACCACCAGCAGGCGCGACAGCGCCGAGCTCAACTGCCCCTGGGCCTGCTGGAAGCGCTTGACCGCTTCCGGGTCGTCGAGCTGGTCGGCATTCAGGGTAGTGCTGCCGACCTTGGCGCGGGCCTCGGTCACCTGGGTCAGTACGCTGGCTTCATGGGCGGCGTAGCCCTTCACGGTGCTGACCAGGTTGGGGATCAGGTCGGCACGGCGCTGGTACTGGTTGAGCACTTCCGACCAGGCGGCCTTCACCCCTTCGTCGCCGGATTGCATGGCGTTGTAGCCGCAGCCGGAGAGCAGGGTGACGAGGATGTAAGCGGTCAGGAACTTGATCAGGCGTGGCATGGCAGAGGCTCGTGCTGGCGAAAAGGCCCAGTCTAGGCCAGTTATGGCTGAGGAGGCAGGTGGAAATGTCCGAAACAGCCAGCGCTTGCCCCTCATGGGGTGGCTCAGGGTAGAATTGCCCTGGTCTATACCAGGAGTTCGCTTTCGTGCTCGCCACTACCCTGGTGCTGCTGGCCGCCCTGCTGCACGCCACCTGGAACACCCTCGTCAAGTTCAGCAACGATCGCCTGCTGGTGGTCGCCTGCATGGACATGGTCGGCCTGGCCGCCGCGCTGCTCCTGCTGCCGTGGATCGAGATTCCCCCTGCTGAAGTCTGGCCCTGGCTGCTGGCCGCCGTATCGTTGCAACTGGTCTATCGCGTGCTGCTGATCCAGGCCTACAAGGTCGGCGACCTGGGCCTGGTCTACCCGCTGATGCGCGGGCTGTCGCCGCTGGTGGTGCTGGCACTGACTCTCTACTTCGGCGGCGAGCACCTGACCGACAAGCAGATCCTCGGCATCCTGCTGATCCCGGTCGGCATGCTGTTCCTGCTCAAGGGCGGTGGCGGCTCGAAGCTGCCGTGGATCGCCTACCCCACCGTACTGCTGATGGGCCTGTGCATCGGCAGCTACACCTGGACCGACGGCAACGCGCTCAAGCTCTGGCCCAAGCCGCTGGACTACCTGGTGTGGCTGTCGCTGCTGTCCGGCCTGCCGTTCCCGCTGGTAGCCCTGGTCGGGCGCACCCGCGCCTTTGCCAAGTTCTGGATCAACGACTGGAAGCTGGGTATCAGTGTCGGCTTCTGCGTCCTGCTCAGCTACGGGCTGGTGCTCTGGGCCATGCAACTGGGCTCCATCGCCGAGGCTGCCGCGCTACGCGAGACCAGCGTGCTGCTGGTGGTGCTGTTCGGCATGCGCTTCCTCAAGGAACCCTTCGGCCTGCCGCGCCTGGCGGCGTGCAGCCTGGTGCTGGTGGGCATGCTGGTGATGAAGCTCTGAGGATTGGCTCGCGCTACGGACGAGACCGCCAAGCCGGTCAAGGACGCGGCGTGCGGCCATGGCCTAAGCTGCGGCCTTTCCCCTCGACGAGAGTCCCGCCATGCCCATTGCCTTCTGGTGCGTCCTGATCGCGATCTTCCTGCCTTACGTCGGCACCAGCATCGCCAAGTTCACCGGCGGCGGTTTCGGTCCCCGGCAGAACCACGACCCGCGCACCTTCCTCGCCAGCCTGGAGGGCTACCGCAAGCGCGCCAACGCTTTCCAGATGAACAGCTTCGAGGTCACCCCGGCCTTCGCCGCGGCGGTGATCATCGCCTACCTGGTGAACAACGCCGAGCCCGCCACCATCGACCGCCTGGCCATCGCCTGGGTCACCAGCCGCCTGCTCTACCTGATCTTCTACATCGCCGACCTGGCGATGCTGCGCTCGCTGGCGTGGTTCCTCGGCATGGCGCTGATCATCGCAATCTTCGTCGTCTCCGCCTGACCCGAGTCTGTCTGAACGGCAGCTGAACGAATGGCGCGGCGCTGCGGCGGATGGCCGCAGCGACCGGCACGCGGTCTGGATCATTCGGGGAACGGGGCGGATAATCCGGCGCTTCCGTGTCTGGCCGTCCTACAAGAGTCCCCCATGAAGTTGAAGACCCTGCTCGTTCTGCTGCTCGCCGGCACGGCGCTCGCCGGCTGCCATCGCCTGGACCCCAACTCGCCGGAGTACAAGCGCCAGGCGGTGTTCAAGGAAATGCTCAAGACCAGCGAGGACATGGGCGGCATGCTGCGCGGTCGAATTCCCTTCGACGCGGACAAGTTCCGGGCCAACTCGACCAAGCTGGGCGAGCTGGCCGACAAGCCCTGGCAGTACTTCCCCACGACCCAGCCGCCGGCTGACAAGGTGGAAAGCGACGACACCCGCGCCAAGGCGGAAATCTGGCAGCGCCAGCTGGAGTTCCAGGCCGACGCCAAGACCTTCGAGCAGGCCGTCCGCGCGCTGGGCGAAAACACCCGCAATGCCACGCCGACGCCCGAGGGCGTGCGCAAGGAATTCGCCGCGGTGGAAGACGCCTGCGAGGCTTGCCACAAGAAGTTCCGCGCGCTCTAAGCGCGGAGCAGTGGCGGACCTTGCCCGCCTTCGCGGGCGTGGCCCGCTCCTACCAAGGCAGCGCCTGATTCTGTAGGAGCGGACTTTGTCCGCGAACCGGCCGCAGGCCGGTCCCCGGTATTACTCCTCCAGCTCGCGCTTGGCCTGTTCCAGCTCGGCGCGGGCTTCGGCCAGCTTGTCCTTGCGCTTCTCGATCTTCTCGGCGTCACCTTTGTTCATCGCCTTGCGCAGGTCCTTTTCGCGCTGGGCGACTTCCTTCTCCGCATCCAGCACATTCTGCTTGCGCTCCTGCGTGAGGCTGGCGTCGGTGCAATAGGTCTTCACCTTCTCCAGGGCGGTCTGCAGGCCGGCGACGCGGTTGCCGTTGCCCTGGGCCTTGGCCTGTTCGAGCTGGGTTTCGATGGCGGCGCGCTTGGCGGCGCAGCCGGTCAGCGGTTGTCCGGACGCCTCGGCGGCGAGCAGCGGGCTGGCGCAGCCGAGGGCGAGAACGGCGGCCATCAGGGCAGAGCTTCGGAACATTTTCGGAGTCCTTGGTTACCAAACACTATGACGTTGGAGTCAACGGCTAGAGTTTGCCATGGACGGGGTAGCGAGGGGCTGCCTCAGGACAATTGCCCCCGCGCGATTGCCTCAGGAGAAGGCCGGGACTCGCAAGGCCCGCCAGGCGGGCAAGGAGAGGCGGTATGCGGGTGGCGATGCGGATCGTGCAGGCACTTATCGCGCTGCTGGTGCTGGCGCTGCTGGTGGGTGGCTGGTGGTATGTGCCCGGTGAGCTGAAGCTGCAACCGGTGTTGACCGGCAGCAGCGAGGATGCCTCGGTGCGCCAGGGCGACCGGCGCCGCAGCTATGTCCTTTACGTGCCGCAGAAACTGGCCGAGCGGCCGGCGCTGCTGGTGGTCTTGCACAGCTCACAGAGCAACGGCGAGCGCATGCGCCGCGACAGCGGCTACCGCTTCGACGCCCTGGCCGATCGCGATGGCTTCCTGGTGCTCTATCCCGATGGTTTCGAAGGGCACTGGAACGACTGTCGGCGGGTTGCTTCCTACAGCGCGCGGCGCCTGAACATCGACGACGTCGGCTTCCTCTCGACGATGATCGAAAGCCTGCAGCGTGAGCGCGGCGTCGACCCCGCGCGGGTATTCGTCACCGGCTACTCCAATGGCGGGCAGATGGCGTTGCGCCTGGCCGCCGAGGCGCCGGAAAAGGTCGAAGGTGTCGCGGCCGTGGCTGCCAGCCTGCCGAGCACGGACAACGATGCCTGCCGTCCCGCCGAGCAGCCCAAGGCTGCGCTGTTGATGAATGGCACTCGGGACCCGATCAATCCCTATGCGGGTGGCCGGGTCACGCTGTTTGGCTTCGGGGATCGCGGCAACGTGCTGTCCGCCGAGGACTCTGCCCTCGCGCTGGCGCGGCGCAATGGCCAGGGCGGCGAACCGCAGGTAGACAAGCTGACCCAGCCTGGCCCGGTGTGGACGCAGCGTCAGCGCTGGGCTGCCGGCGACGGGCCGCCCGTGGAACTGGTGACGGTGTTCGGCGGCGGGCACCTTGTTTCGCAGCCGCTGTACCGGCCGCCGCGCCTGCTCGGCCGGGTCGACCCGCAGTTGGACGGGCCCGCTGAGATCTGGCGTTTCTTCAGTGAGTTGTCGCCTGGCGAGCCTCCACGCGTCGGGCCGCCGTTCTAGAGTTCGATCACCCGACAGGGATCGAAACCGCTGTCTTCGCCGGGATAGGCGCCAGGGTTGGCGACGATCCGCGCCGCGCCGATGCGATAGTCCAGGCACTCGTGCACATGCCCGTGAATCCACAGGTCGCAGCGCCCGGCCAGGCCTTCCAGGTTCGAGGCGAAGGCCGGTGACAGGGCGTCGCCGACGTAGTGCGAGGGAATCGAACGGTCGCTGGGCGCATGGTGCGTCACCACCACGGTCGGGCCGGCGAAGGGTTGATCCAGCTCCGCTGCCAGCCATTCGCAGCTGACACCGCAGAGTTCGCGACTCATCTGCGGGGTGAAGGGTTGGATGAAGTAATCCACCGTACTGAAATCGGGCATCAGCAACTGCGCCTGCTCGCAGGCCAGTTCGCAAGCGCGTTCGCCGTAGAGCTGGAAGTCCGTCCACAGCGTGGTGCCGAGGAAGCGCACGCCGTCGAGGATCACCGCATCCTTCTCGAGGAAGTGGATATCCAGCACGCGGGCCAGGTTGCGCATGGCCTGGGTCAGTTCGGGCAGGTCGGAGTGGTAGAACTCGTGATTGCCGGCGACGTAGATGATTTCGCTGTCCGGAAATTCCTCGCGCGCCCAGTGCAGGCCTTGCAGGTGCTCGTGGATATCCCCCGCCAGCACGACAACATCCGCGGCGGCCTGCGGCAGTTCGCGGCGGCCGTTGGGAAAGTGTTCGTGGTGGAGGTCGGACAGAACTCGCAGGCGCATGGCATTTAACTGGTCTGTGGGAACTCTCCGAGCATAACGAACGACAATGCTTTTGACATGGGTCATGGCATCGCAGAGGGCTACTTAAAGCCCCGTCCGAAATTAAGGGATGATTCAGAAGAACCCTTCAGCTTCCGCTTGGGCCCGCGATTTCGGCGCCCCAAGGAGGACTCATGAAACTCATCTGGATCGTACTTCTGGCCGTCGCGGCCACTTTTGGCCTAGCCCTGTTCATCGACCCGCCAGCGACGTTCGACATCTGGGTTCTGCGCAAGCAGGCCATTCTCTTCAGCGGTGTCGCAGCCTTCGCGCTGATGTCGCTGATCATGCTGCTGGCGGTACGCCCGGTATGGCTGGAAAAACCCCTCGACGGCCTGGATCGCATGTACCGGGCGCACAAGTGGGCGGGCATCCTCGCCATTGTGCTGAGCCTGCTGCACTACCTGATGGAACTGGGCGGGCCGCTGCTTGCCGAGTTCATCGCCAAGCCGGCCAAGGGGCCGCGGGTGGAAACCTTCCTCGATGTGTTCCGCGGCTCGGCCAAGGACCTGGGCGAATGGTCGGCCTGGCTGCTTGCGGCGATGCTGGTCATCACCCTCTGGCAGCGCTTCCCGTACCACCTCTGGCGCTACGTCCACAAAACCCTCGCGGTGGTCTACCTGGTGCTCGCTTTCCACGGTGTGGTGCTGGCGCCGGCGGGGTACTGGACGCAGCCGATCGGCTGGCTGGTGGCGTTCTGCGCCGTTGTGGGCAGCCTCTGCGCGCTCTGGTCGCTTACCGGGCAGATCGGCCGCCGGCGCACCCATGAGGGCGTCGTGGTCGCGCTCGAGCGCCCTGGCGAGCGCATGCTGGAAGTGACCTGCAAGCTGCAGGGGCGCTGGCAGCATCGCGCCGGGCAGTTCGCCTTCCTCACCTGTGATCGCCTGGAGGGGCAGCATCCCTTCACCCTTTCCAGCGGCGACCTGGGCAATGGCGAGGTGCGCTTCAGCATCAAGGCGCTCGGGGACTACACACAGCGCCTTCAGGATGCGCTGAAGGTCGGCGATCCGGTGAAGGTGGAAGGGCCCTACGGCCGCTTCGATTTCCGCCGCGACAAGGGCGAGCGGCAGGTGTGGGTCGCAGGTGGTATCGGCATCACGCCGTTCCTGGCCTGGCTCGAATCGCTACAGGCGCGGCCGGAGGACTGCCCGGAAGTGACGTTGCTGTATTGCGTGCGTTCACCGTCCGACGCCATCTACGCCGGCCGCCTGCGTGAGCTGTGCGCGAAGCTGCCGCGCATCGATCTGCGTGTGCATTACAGCGAAAGCGAGGGCTACCTGCAGGCGACTGACCTGGGCTTGCAACCCGGTGCGCAGGGGGGCTGGCCGAGCGTCTGGTTCTGCGGTCCGCAGGCGCTGGCCGAACTGCTGCGCCGTGACCTGCGCCGCCAGGGCATGCCGCGCAGCCACTTCCACCAGGAAGCCTTCCAGATGCGCTGAGGCGCTCAGAAACCGGCGACGCCGAGGTCGTGCAGCCGCTCGCGCAGTTGCACGACCTCCGGTGCCTTGAAGAAGGCATCCAATTGCGCCGCGCGGACTTTGCCGACGCCCGGTTGCTCCTGCCACTGCGCCGCGCTGCGGGTGGCCAGTGCGGACCAGTCTTTTCCCGCTGGATGGGCGTTGGGAGCGGGGGCGCCGAGAGCGCGCAACCAGACCGCGAACGAGCGTTGACGAGCGAACTGGAACTGCTGGTGCAGGCTGGCGGCGCTGCGCTCGCCCAGGCCGGGCACCTGGCTCAATTGCTCTGGGGTCAGCGTCATCCAGTCGAGCAGTCCCGCCAGCAGTCCGGCATCGTGCAGACGCCGCCAGGTGCCCGGCCCGACGCCCGACAGCCCCAGGCCGTTCTTGCCGCTCAGCCACTGCAGGCGAGCGAGAAACTGTTCCTCGCAACCCTTGGTGGGTTGCCAGCAGGAGAGGGCGTTGAACTGCTCTTCGGTGGGGGCGGCTATCTCGGGGCGAGTCGGAGAGCGCCAGACCACGCCGTCCAGGCGGGGGATGGTCAGCCCGGCCAGGGCGATGGCGACCTGATCGCCGGGGCGGATGTCGAGGCTGCGCCAGCGCTTGAGCGAGCCGGCGCCGACGCGCTGGATGGTCCGCCCATCCAGCTCCACGGGGGCGAGATGCAGTATGGGCGTCACCCGTCCGCTGCGGCCGACCTTGAACTCCACGCGCCGCACCTCGGCCAGTGCCTGTTGATGCGGGTACTTCCAGGCCACCGCCCAGCCCGGTGGCTGTGCGCTCCAGGCCCTGCCCGGCGGCCGACGGCCCTGGCGGATGACGATGCCGTCACTGGCGAAAGGCAGCGGCTGGCGATACCAGCGCTCGCGCCAGGCCTCTATGTCGGGCAGGCCAGAAACCGCTTCGGTGAGCGCGGCGCTGTCGCCGAATCCCAGCTGGCGCAGGCGTTCCAGGCGTTCGGGCATCGCCAGCGGGCCGTCCGGCAATTCCCAGACGAACAGGCCGATCTGCGCGCCCTCGTCCTCCAGCTCCTTGCGGGCCATCAGGCCGGCGACCTTGCCGCGCGCACCCACACCGCCGTCTCGCGCTTGCACATGCTGCGGCAGGCGCCAGTACAACTCGCCTTGCAGCACCCATTCGCTGCCCGTGCCCGGCAACTCCTTGGGGATTGCGGCAATCCGCTGTGCATTGGCAGTCCAGTCCTGCCCGCGGGTGCCGTCGCCACGGCTGATCGCCTGGGTGAAGCGGTCGTTGCGGTAGATCAGCGTGACCGCCACGCCGTCGACCTTGGGTTGCACCCAGAGATCGCTGCGGTTGGCCAGCCAGGTGCGCACGGCCGAGGTGTCGGGAAGCTTGTCGAGGCCGGTGTGGACGAAGGGGTGGCGAACCTCCCCGACGCTGCTGGCCAGCGGATCCTCGGGAGCGACAAGGGCTTGAGGGAAGCACGCTTGCCATTGCCGCAGGCGCTCGCGGGCCTGGTCGTACAGTTCGTCGGCGACCGGGGAATTGCCGTCGCGGTGGTAGGCGTCATCCCACTGCGTCAGTTGTGCGCGGAGCGCGTCGATCTGGCGGAAGGCCTGCTCGGCCGACCCGTCGGGACAAGCCTTGGCGGGGAGGGACAAGAGCAGCAGGAAGGCGAGGGCAAGGCGAGGCATGGCGAGCGTCCGGGTGGCGGAAACCCGCAAGGCTAGGGCTGGGAAGCAGCGCCCGGCGCTGGGATGGGTGTGGATTCTTCGCGAGGGTTTGTGGGAGTGCGGAAACGAAAAAGCCCCGCCGAGGCGGGGCTTTTCCTGCTACCGGGTCTTACAGGCCGGCGGCGTCACGCAGGGCGGCGGCCTTGTCGGTGCGCTCCCAGGTGAAGGCGGTGAAGGTGTCGTCACCGTAGGTCATTTCGAACGGGTTGCGACCGAAGTGGCCGTAGGCCGCGGTCGGCTGGTACATCGGGTGCAGCAGGTCGAGCATCTTGGTGATCGCGTACGGACGCAGGTCGAAGTGCTCGCGGACCAGCTGGATGATCTTGTCATCGCTGATCTTGCCGGTGCCGAAGGTGTTGATCGAGATGGAGGTCGGCTGGGCCACGCCGATGGCGTAGGACACCTGGATCTCGCAACGCTCGGCCAGGCCGGCGGCGACGATGTTCTTGGCCACGTAGCGGCCGGCGTAGGCCGCGGAACGGTCGACCTTGGACGGGTCCTTGCCGGAAAACGCGCCGCCGCCGTGACGGGCCATGCCGCCGTAGGAGTCGACGATGATCTTGCGGCCGGTCAGGCCGCAGTCGCCCACCGGGCCGCCAATCACGAAGTTGCCGGTCGGGTTGATGTGGAACTGGGTGTCCTTGTGCAGCAGCTCGGCCGGCAGCACCTGCTTGATGATCAGCTCCATCACGCCTTCGCGCAGGTCCTTGTAGCTGACTTCCGGGTTGTGCTGGGTGGACAGGACGATGGCGTCGATGCCGACGACCTTGCCGCCTTCGTAGTGGCAGGTGACCTGGGACTTGGCATCCGGACGCAGCCACGGCAGCAGGCCGGACTTGCGGGCCTCGGCCTGGCGCTCCACCAGACGGTGGGAGAAGCAGATCGGCGCCGGCATCAGCACGTCGGTTTCGTTGCTGGCATAGCCGAACATCAGGCCCTGGTCGCCAGCGCCCTGGTCTTCCGGCTTGGCGCGGTCGACGCCCTGGTTGATGTCCACCGACTGCTTGCCGATGATGTTCAGCACGCCGCAGGTGGCGCCGTCGAAGCCGACGTCGGAACTGTTGTAGCCGATGTCGATGATGACCTTGCGCACCAGCTCTTCCAGGTCGACCCAAGCGGAGGTGGTGACTTCACCGGCGATGATCGCGACACCGGTCTTCACCAGGGTTTCGCAGGCCACGCGGGCGTATTTGTCCTTGGCGATGATGGCATCGAGGACCGCGTCGGAAATCTGGTCCGCGATCTTGTCCGGATGGCCTTCGGAGACGGATTCGGAGGTGAAAACTGAGTATTCGCTCATCTAACGGTTCCTATCATTTACCGGTGGGTGAGGACGCTTCGCGAATCCGGTTTGGCAAAGTGCCGCACCTGGATCTGAAAGCCATTGCGTAAACCGATGTACACACTTTCGCCGGACGCGAGCCCGGCGGCGTCGGCCCAACGGGCCAGGTCTTCCTGTTCGAACCCCAGCCAGAGATCACCACAGGCCTCGCGGGCCCAGCTCTGGTCGTGGCTGCAGAGTTCGGTCACCAGCAGGCTGCCACCGGGTTTCACCAGGTGCGCCAGCTGCTTCACGGCCTCCGCCGGTGCGGCGAAGTGATGCAGCACCATGTTCAGCACCACGCAGTCCGCCGCGTCGTCGACGTCCTGCAGGGCGTCGCCCAGCCGCAGCCGGACGTTGTTCAAACCATCGCTGGCGCAACGTTGCCGCGCCATTTCAAGCATCGTCTCGCTGTTGTCCAGCGCCGTGACCTGATCGAAACGCCGGGCCAGCTCGGGGAGAAACCCGCCGTCGCCGGGGCCGACTTCCAGCGCCGTGGCGCCGGCGGCGAAGCTCAGTGCATCGAGCAACGCCAGTACGCTTTCGCGGTATTGCGGCAGTCCTGCGATCAGGTCCTGGGTCGCCTGGAACTTCTCCGCACTACGGGCGAAGTAGTCGCGGCTCACGGCGGCACGTTGGGCATGTACGCCATCGACCCGGGCGCTGACGTCATCGGCCAGTGCCAGTTCATCCACTTCTTCGAGCAGCGCCCCGTGCAGCGTGCCGCCCAGGCTTTCGCCCTGGGGCAGGGCGCGGCGATAGAAGATCGCGTTGCCTTCGCGACGGGTGGCGACCAGGCCGGCCTGGGCCAGCACCTTCAGGTGATGGCTCATGCCCGACTGGCGCACGCCGAAGATATGCGCCAGCTCCAGTACGCCGAACGAATCGTTGGCCAGCACCCGCAGGACGTTCAGCCGCAGCGGGTCGCCGCCGGCCTTGCACAGGGCAGCCAGCTGGTCGCAATCGTCGTGGCGGATTTCGGGCAGGCGCAGACTCATGGGTTGCGCAGTCTAGTCATGGCATTCGGGGTGGGCAAGGGCTGTATCAAAAAGTTTTGATATTGCCGGATGAGTGGTTTTTGATCAGTTCGTGGCGTCAAACCGGTGCCCTGTGTCAGGCATCTGCCGATCTGTCATTGCCCCGCGGTGCCCGGCTGGGCGAAAATACCGGCCTTTTTTCATTCCCTTCGATCTTTCGAAGCAGCCCCGCAGGAGATTCAGCGATGCCCAGCCGTCGTGAGCGAGCCAACGCCATCCGCGCACTGAGCATGGATGCCGTGCAGAAAGCCAACAGCGGCCATCCTGGCGCCCCCATGGGCATGGCGGATATCGCCGAAGTCCTTTGGCGCGACTACCTCAAGCACAACCCGAGCAACCCGCAGTGGGCTGACCGTGACCGCTTCGTGCTGTCCAACGGGCACGGCTCGATGCTGATCTACTCGTTGCTGCACCTCACCGGGTACGACGTCACCGTCGATGACCTGAAGAACTTCCGCCAGATGCACTCGCGCACCCCGGGCCACCCGGAGTACGGCTACACCGCCGGCGTCGAGACCACCACCGGCCCGCTGGGCCAGGGCATCGCCAACGCCGTGGGCATGGCGCTGGCCGAGAAGGTGCTGGCCGCACAGTTCAACCGCGACGGCCACAGCATCGTCGACCACTACACCTACGCCTTCCTGGGCGACGGCTGCATGATGGAGGGCATCTCCCATGAAGTCGCCTCGCTGGCCGGCACCCTGCGCCTGAACAAGCTGGTCGCCTTCTACGACGACAACGGCATCTCCATCGATGGCGAAGTCCACGGCTGGTTCACCGACGACACCCCCAAGCGCTTCGAAGCCTATGGCTGGCAGGTGATCCGCAATGTCGACGGGCATGACGCCGACGAGATCAAGACCGCCATCGACACCGCCCGCAAGAGCGACGCGCCGACCCTGATCTGCTGCAAGACCATCATCGGCTTCGGCTCGCCGAACAAGCAGGGCAAGGAAGAAAGCCACGGCGCCGCCCTGGGCGTCGACGAAGTGGCCGCCACCCGCGCCGCGCTGGGCTGGAACCACGCCCCGTTCGAGATTCCGGCAGACATCTACGCCGAGTGGAGCGCCAAGGATAACGGCGCCACCCGCGAAGCCGAATGGAACAAGCGTTTCGCTGCCTACCAGGCCGCGCACCCGGAACTGGCCGCCGAGTTCGAACGCCGTGTTGCCGGTGAACTTCCGGCCGACTTCGCCGAGAAGGCCGCCGCCTACGTCGCCGACGTTGCCCTGAAAGGCGAGACCATCGCCAGCCGCAAGGCCAGCCAGAACGCCCTGAACGCCTTCGGCCCGCTGCTGCCGGAACTGCTGGGCGGCTCCGCCGACCTCGCCGGCTCCAACCTGACCCTGTGGAAGGGCTGCAAGGGCGTGAGCGCCGACGACGCCAACGGCAACTACCTGTTCTACGGCGTGCGCGAGTTCGGCATGAGCGCCATCATGAACGGCGTGGCCCTGCACGGCGGCTTCATCCCCTACGGCGCGACCTTCCTGATCTTCATGGAATACGCCCGCAACGCAGTGCGCATGTCCGCCCTGATGAAGCAGCGCGTGCTGTACGTGTTCACCCACGACTCCATCGGTCTGGGCGAAGACGGCCCGACCCACCAGCCGATCGAGCAGCTGGCCAGCCTGCGCCTGACCCCGAACCTGGACACCTGGCGCCCGGCCGATGCCGTGGAATCCGCGGTGGCCTGGAAGTACGCCATCGAGCGCGCCGACGGCCCGTCCGCGCTGATCTTCAGCCGCCAGAACCTGCCGCACCAGCCGCGCGACGCCGCCCAGCTGGCCGACGTGGCCCGTGGCGCCTACGTGCTGAAGGACTGCGACGGCGAGCCGGAACTGATCCTGATCGCCACCGGCTCCGAAGTCGGCCTGGCCGTGCAGGCGTTCGACAAGCTCAGCGCCGAAGGCCGCAAGGTGCGCGTGGTCTCCATGCCGTCCACCAGCGTCTTCGACCAGCAGGACGCCGGCTACAAGCAGGCCGTGCTGCCGGTACAGGTTGGCGCGCGCATCGCCATCGAAGCTGCCCACGCCGACTACTGGTACAAGTACGTCGGCCTGGAAGGCCGCGTCATCGGCATGACCACCTTCGGTGAGTCGGCCCCGGCCCCGGCGCTGTTCGAGCACTTCGGCTTCACCGTCGAGAACGTGCTGGAAATCGCCGCCGAGCTGCTCGAAGCCTGATCGAGGCTTCATTGTAGGAGCGAGCTTGCTCGCGAACCGCTTCGCTTGACTCACGGGCAAGCTTGCTCCTATGAAGATCACCAAGGGATAACAATGTCCAAGCGCCCTTACCGAGTTGCCCTCAACGGCTACGGCCGTATCGGCCGCTGCGTGTTCCGTGCCCTGCACGAGCGCGGCGCCAAGGCCGGCTTTTCCATCGTCGCGCTGAACGACCTGGCGGACCTGGCCAGCCTGGAATACCTGACCCGCTTCGACTCCACCCACGGCCGCTTCCCCGGCGAGGTGAGCGTGGCAGACGGTTGCCTGCATGTGGGCGGTGACTGCGTGAAGGTGTTCCGCGAGGCCGAGCCCGAGGCTATCGACTGGCGCGCCCTGGATGTCGACCTGGTGCTGGAATGCTCGGGCGTCTACAACACCCGCGCCGATGGCGAGCGCTTCCTCGCGGCCGGCGCGCCGCGCGTATTGTTCTCCCAGCCGATGGCCAGCGAGGCGGACATCGACGCCACCGTGGTTTTCGGCATCAACCAGCAGGGTCTCTCCGGCGCCGAAACACTGGTGTCCAACGCCTCCTGCACCACCAACTGCAGCGTGCCGCTGCTCAAGTTGCTGAACGAGGCGGTGGGCATCGAGTACGTCTCGATCACCACCATCCACTCGGCGATGAACGACCAGCCGGTGATCGACGCCTACCACCACGAAGACCTGCGCCGCACGCGCTCGGCCTTCCAGTCGGTGATCCCGGTGTCCACGGGGCTGGCGCGCGGCATCGAGCGCCTGCTGCCGGAACTCGCCGGGCGAATCCAGGCCAAAGCCATTCGGGTGCCGACGGTGAACGTCTCGGCCCTGGACATCACCCTGCAGGTCTCCCGCGATACGTCCGCCGAGGAGATCAACCGCGTGCTGCGCCAGGCCGCCACCGAAGGCCCGCTGAAAGGCCTGCTGGCGTACACCGAGCTGCCCCACGCCAGCTGCGACTTCAATCATGACCCGCACTCGGCCATCGTCGATGGCAGCCAGACCCGCGTTTCCGGCCCCCGCCTGGTGAACGTGCTGGCCTGGTTCGACAACGAGTGGGGGTTCGCCAACCGCATGCTCGACACCGCAGGGCACTTCCTGCACGTCGCCGCTACTGAACGTTAATCAAACAGCCCCTACAGGACTGACTGTCATGACCGTGTTGAAGATGACCGACCTCGACCTCCAAGGTAAGCGCGTACTGATCCGCGAAGACCTCAACGTTCCGGTGAAGGACGGTGTGGTCAAGAGCGACGCGCGCATCCTGGCCTCGCTGCCGACCATCAAGCTGGCTCTGGAGAAGGGCGCGGCGGTGATGGTCTGCTCGCACCTGGGCCGCCCGACCGAAGGCGAATTCTCCGAAGAGAACAGCCTGCAGCCGGTCGCCGACTACCTGTCCAAGGCCCTGGGCCGCGCTGTGCCGCTGGTCAAGGACTACCTGGGCGGCGTCGAAGTGAAGCCGGGTGAAGTCGTGCTGTTCGAGAACGTGCGCTTCAACAAGGGCGAGAAGAAGAACGCCGACGAGCTGGCCCAGCAGTACGCCGCCCTGTGCGACGTGTTCGTCATGGACGCCTTCGGCACCGCCCACCGCGCCGAGGGTTCCACCCACGGCGTAGCCAAGTTCGCCAAGGTGGCCGCCGCCGGCCCGCTGCTGGCCGCCGAGCTGGAAGCCCTGGGCAAGGCCCTGGGCAACCCCGCGCGCCCGATGGCCGCCATCGTCGCCGGCTCCAAGGTGTCCACCAAGCTCGACGTGCTGAACAGCCTGGCGCTGATCTGCGACCAACTGATCGTCGGTGGCGGCATCGCCAACACCTTCCTCGCCGCGGCGGGCCACAAGGTCGGCAAGTCGCTGTACGAGGCCGACCTGGTCGAGACCGCCAAGGCCATCGCCGCCAAGGTCAGCGTTCCGCTGCCGGTGGACGTCGTGGTTGCCAAGGAGTTCGCCGAGACCGCCGTCGCCACCGTCAAGGACATCGCTGACGTGGCCGACGACGACATGATCCTGGACATCGGTCCAAAGACCGCCGCCCAGTTCGCCGAGCTGCTGAAGACCTCCAAGACCATCCTGTGGAACGGTCCGGTCGGCGTGTTCGAGTTCGACCAGTTCGGCGAAGGCACCAAGACCCTGGCCAAGGCCATCGCCGAAGGCAGCGCCTTCAGCATCGCCGGCGGTGGCGACACCCTGGCGGCGATCGACAAGTACGGCATCGGCGAGCAGATCTCCTACATTTCCACCGGTGGTGGCGCCTTCCTCGAGTTCGTCGAGGGCAAGGTCCTGCCGGCCGTGGAAGTGCTGGAACAGCGCGCCACGGCTTGAGCCGGCGCGCTGCCGGGGCGACAGTAAAGCAAACCTCTGCGGCATCCTCGGGTCACAAGCCTTGTACGGATGCCAAGGAGAACGGTCATGCGAGCTGTCACCCCTTTGCTGTCGTTTTGCCTCGTGCTGGTCGGCTGTGCCGGAAGCGGTGGAGCCCCCAGTACCTGTGAAGTGATGAGCCCGCCCTCGGTCATGGTGCCTTCGGACCAGAACCGCGAACGGGTGGAGAGCCAGAGCAGCGGCGATCCGACGCCCGACCAGAAGCCGGTGGATTGCCCCTGAGGCAAAGCCCTGGTGGCCGGGATCACGATCTGACAGTGCCGCCCGCGCCCCGGCGCAGGCGGTACTGGCGTTCCTGCGGCGGGACGGGCAATCTGGTGCATTGGATATCCGGCGGCGCGTCCGCCCGAAGGAGAGTCGCCCGATGCTGCGTTATCTCGTCCCGGCCCTGGCGCTTGCGCTGCTGGCGGGTTGTTCCAGTCACTCGACAGGCGGCAAGTCCGCTGCGGAGGGCGGCTGGAACCATTGGGTCTGCGACAGCGAAGCCGAGGTGCGGTGGCGCTACGTCGATCCCAGCAAGTCGGTCGTCGACCTGAAGCTGGGTGAGGATGACGTGGTTCATCACCTGGAAGAGGAACCCGGCGGCTCCGGCGCTTTCTATAGCGACGGGCTGATCGGCTTGAGCATCAAAGGTGACCAGGGCCTGGTCTACTGGGTCGAGAGCAACGACCTGATCGGCCGTGGTTGCAAGGCGCGCTGAGCGCCGATTGTCCGGCACGCGCCGGAAGACTTGAACACGGCCTGCCCCTGCGGCAGGCTTCCAAACATGTAGTTAAGGGGCTCGTGTCACCGAGCCAGACTTCTGGGAGAAGCGAAGACCATGGCACTCATCAGCATGCGCCAAATGCTGGACCACGCCGCCGAGTTCGGCTACGGCGTTCCGGCTTTCAACGTCAACAACCTGGAGCAGATGCGCGCCATCATGGAAGCGGCCGACAAGACCGACTCCCCGGTGATCGTGCAGGCCTCCGCCGGCGCCCGCAAATACGCCGGTGCGCCTTTCCTGCGCCACCTGATCCTCGCGGCCATCGAAGAATTCCCGCACATCCCGGTGTGCATGCACCAGGACCACGGCACCAGCCCCGACGTCTGCCAGCGCTCCATCCAGCTGGGCTTCTCCTCCGTCATGATGGACGGCTCGCTGAAGGAAGACGGCAAGACCCCGGCCGACTACGACTACAACGTCCGCGTCACCCAGCAGACCGTTGCCTTCGCCCACGCCTGCGGCGTGTCCGTGGAAGGTGAGCTGGGCTGCCTGGGCTCCCTGGAAACCGGCATGGCCGGCGAGGAAGACGGCGTTGGTGCCGAAGGCGTGCTGGATCACAGCCAACTGCTGACCGACCCGGAAGAGGCCGCCGACTTCGTCAAGAAGACCCAGGTCGACGCCCTGGCCATCGCCATCGGCACCAGCCACGGCGCCTACAAGTTCACCAAGCCGCCGACCGGCGACGTGCTTTCCATTGAGCGCATCAAGGAAATCCACAAGCGTATCCCCAACACCCACCTGGTGATGCACGGCTCCTCCTCGGTGCCGCAAGAGTGGCTGAAGGTGATCAACGAGTTCGGCGGCGACATCAAGGAAACCTACGGCGTGCCGGTCGAGGAAATCGTCGAAGGCATCAAGCACGGCGTGCGCAAGGTCAACATCGACACCGACCTGCGCCTGGCTTCCACCGGTGCCATCCGCCGCATGATGGCCGAGCAGCCGAGCGAATTCGATCCGCGCAAGTTCTTCGCCAAGACCATCGTCGCCATGCGTGATATCTGCATCGCTCGCTACGAAGCCTTCGGCACCGCCGGTCATGCCTCGAAGATCAAGCCGATCACCCTGGAAGGCATGTTCCAGCGCTACGCCAAGGGTGAGCTGGCCGCGAAGATCAACTGATCCCGCTCCGGCTTTGTCCCTGAAGAGCCCCGCCCTGCGGGGCTCTTTCGTATCCGCCAGAAGGAAATCGCCGATGCTGCGTGCCTTGCTTGCCTTCCTGCTGCTGACGCTTCTCGCCGGTTGTTCGCTGCGTCCGGCCGCGCCTGTCGCGCCGCCACCCAAGCCGCCGGTGGACCTGCCGGTGGACGCACAGAACTGCCTGACTCACCAGGAGTGCACGCTGAAGACCTCGCGCACCCTGCTGTTCGTCTTCGACTATGCCGAGGCGGGCGCTGCCCTGGTGGAAAACGAGAACCGCGTACTCAGCACGCCGGAGAAAGCGCCGAAGAAAGGCTGGCCGGCCATCCGCATCCAGCTCGCCGATCCGGATGGTGGCCGCTTCGAGTTCTCCAGCGAATGCCGGCAGAAACGCTGCCGTATCAAGGAATCGCGTCTGCTCAGCTGCTACCGTAACTATCTCGACGGCAAGGCCTGCCGGTTCCGCTGAGCGCTGGTGCTCGAGCCGGGCCGGCTCTGGAGGCACGATGACGGATGTACATGGCAGTGCGCAGGAAGGTTTCTCCCGTGAAGCGAAGGCATACGCCCACGGGCGCCCCGACTATCCCGACGAGCTGCTGGGCTGGCTCGGCGAGGAGCTGGGCATGGGCGACGGCAAGGAAGTGGTCGATCTCGGCGCGGGCACCGGGAAGTTCACCTCCCTGTTGCTGCGCACCGGTGCGCAGGTCACTGCCATCGAGCCGGTGGCGGCCATGCGGGAACAGCTCAGCGCCGCTCTGCCGGCTGTGAAGGTGCTCAGTGGCACGGCCCAGGCGATGCCGCTGGTGGCGGAAAGCATCGATGCGCTGACCTGCGCCCAGGCCTTCCACTGGTTTGCCGACGAGCGGGCGCTGGAGGAAATCCATCGCGTGCTGCGGCCGGGTGGCCACCTTGGCCTGGTCTGGAATGTGCGCGACGAGCGTGTCGACTGGGTCGCCCAGGTGACGCGCATTCTCGAGCGCTACGAAGGCAGCACGCCACGCTTTCACACGGGGCAATGGCGCCGTGCCTTTGCCGGCGCGCGTTTCGAGGACCTGCGCCTGCGCGAATTCAGCTACCAGCACATCGGCCCACCAGAGCAGGTGATTGTCGCGCGCACTCTGTCGGTGAGCTTTATCGCGGCGCTGCCCGACGAGCAGAAGCGGCGCGTCGCCGAGCAGCTTCACGAACTGATCGCCACGCACCCGGCTCTGAAGGGGCGCAGCGAGGTCGCCTTCCCCTATCGCACCGAGGCCTACAGCACCCGTGCGCTGGCCTGACCGGGGAATGCGGTAGACTGGCGGGCGTTTCCTCCGCCAGTCGTTTCCCATGCAGCCGCTTCGCTATCTCCAGGCCTATCCGCCACAACTCCAGGACCAGGTGCGCCAGCTCATCGAGCAGGACCGCCTCGGCGAGTACCTGGAGCGCCGCTATCCCGGTCGTCATGACGTGCAGAGCGACAAGGCGCTGTACGGCTACGCCATGGACCTCAAGCAGCAGTACATGCGCACCGCGCCGGCGGTGGACAAGGTGCTCTACGACAACAAGCTGGACGTGGTGCAGCGCGCGCTGGGCCTGAACACGGCGATCTCCCGCGTGCAGGGCGGCAAGCTCAAGGCGAAGAAGGAAATTCGCGTCGCCTCGCTGTTCAAGGACGCGGCCCCCGAATTCCTGCAGATGATCGTCGTCCACGAACTGGCGCACCTGAAGGAGCGCGACCACAACAAGGCGTTCTACCAGCTCTGCGAGCACATGCTGCCCGGTTACCACCAGCTGGAGTTCGACCTGCGCGTCTACCTGACCTGGCGCGACCTGCCTCAGTAGTAGAGGCGCCCGAGGTAGAACAGCCCCAGGCACCACGGCAGCAGCAGGGCGAGGCCCAGGTAGCGCAGCGATTTGCGCGGGCCGCGTTCGCCCTGGTTCAGCCAATGGGTGCCCGCCAATGTCAACGCATAGACCGCCAGGCCCGCCAGCAGCCACTCGTATTGTTCCGTCGTGGGCGAAACCGGGCCGAGATGGGTGTGGGTCAGGTGCCACGCGCAAAGGATGATGGCCGGCACGAGCAGTACCAGTGCCGCCAGGACTCGCCCGGCAAGGTGCAGCAGGAAGGCGATGAACAGCCCGGCCAGCCCGGCGCTGGCAATCAGCACGGTGAACACCTGGTCCAGGTAGACGAGGTCAGGCGCCGGCTCGAGTGAGCGTGGCTGTGCGAGCAGGCGCAACAGGGGCGCGCCGAGCAGAAGGGCGATCAGGCAGAACAGCCAGCCAAACAGGGGGCGCGGCATCCGAAACTCCTGATGAAGTTGCTGCGGGAAGCCCCTGACGTGCCGGATGGGGTCGGTCGCCTGGGGTTGTTCGCCGCCGCAAAGCCCAGATTAATCAATGCTTTGGCTAAATGCCATGATTTTGTCGGGAATGATTCCCGAAAATGAGAAGGCCCCTCCGGGGAGGGGCCTTTCTGTCAGAACAGGTCGATCGGCGCTTCTTCGTCCGCCGGCATGCCGCTGCCGGGAGCGCTGCCGGGCGCCAGTTCGTTCATCGACGGCGGCGTGTCTTCGTTCTTGAACAGTTCGAAGTACGCGCCCGGGGTGCCAGGAGGCGCAGCACGGCCAGTGACCGGGTCGATGCGCAGGCTGACCAGGCCGGGTGGCTCGGGCAGCAGGTGCGACGGTTTGTCCTTCAATGCCGCGCCCATGTAACGCATCCAGATCGGCAGGGCGACGTTGCCACCGTATTCGGCGCGGCCGAGGCTTTCCGGCTGGTCAAAACCGACCCAGACGGTGGTCATGTAGTCGGCGTTGAAGCCGGAGAACCAGGCGTCTTTCGATTCGTTGGTGGTGCCGGTCTTGCCCGCCAGATCATCGCGCTTGAGTGCCAGTGCGCGACGGCCTGTGCCGCGCTTGATCACGTCCTGCAGCATGCTGGTCATGATGTACGCGGTGCGCGCATCGATGACGCGCTCGGCGGCCGCTGGCTCGATGGTGGTCTTCGACTGGCTCGGATCGTCGTTGCCGAAGGCGTCGGTAGCGGCCGGTTGTGGCTGCGCCTGCGTCTGCACCTGTTCCTCGTTCTGCGGAATGCTCGGCGGGTTGGCCTGGTACAGTACCTGTCCGTCGCGGCTTTCAATGCGCTGCACGATGTGGGGCACGACCTTGAAGCCGCCGTTGGCGAAGACGGTCCAGGCACTGGCGATCTCCATGGGCGTCAGGGTCGCGGTGCCCAGGGCCATGGACAGGTTCGGCGGCAGGTCGTCCTTGTTCAGGCCGAACTTGCTGATGCAGTTGCGTGCACGGTCGACGCCCAGGGCCTGGAGAATGCGGATCGACACCATGTTGCGTGACTTGTAGAGCGCCTCGCGCATCGGGATCGGGCCGAGGAAGGTGTTGGTGTCGTTCTTCGGACGCCAGACCTTGTCCAGGTACTCGTCGTAGAACACCACCGGGGCGTCGTTGATCAGCGAGGCGGCGGTGAAGCCGTTGTCCAGCGCACAGCTGTAGATGAACGGCTTGAAGCTGGAGCCAGGTTGGCGACGAGCCTGGGTGGCGCGGTTGTAGTTGCTCTGTTCGAAGGAGAAGCCGCCCACCAGCGCCATGATCGCGCCGTCCTGAGGGTTGAGCGAGACCAGGGCGCTCTGCGCGGCCGGCACCTGGGTCAGGCGCAGCGAACCGTCGTCCTTGCGCTGTACGCGGATCACGTCGCCGGCCTGCACCACATCGCTGGGCTGGCTGGGCATGCGGCCCATGCTGTTGTTGCTCAGGTAGGGGCGGGCCCACTTCATGCCGTCCCAGCTCAGGGCTTCTTCCTTGCCGTCGCGGGTCATGACCATGGCGCCGCTCTTCTCGACCTGGACGACGATGGCCGGTTCCAGGCCGCCCAGCGGGCGCTGCTGCGCGATAGCCTGGCGCCAGGCGTCGCGGGTCTTGCCGGGGAGGCGCGTCTCGGGGCCACGGTAGCCGTGCCGCTGGTCGTAATCCTGCAGGCCTTCGCGCAGGGCGGTGTTGGCGTCTTCCTGCAGGTCGCTGCGCACCGTGGTGTAGACGCGATAGCCCTCGGTGTAGGCGTCGCCGCCGAAGCGGCCGACCAGTTCGGCGCGGGCCATCTCGGCGATGTACGGGGCTGCCAGCTCCGGAGTCTGGACGTGGTAGGACGCACCAACCGGCTCCTGGATGGCGGCCTGATAACGTGGCTGGTCGATGAAGCCGAGCTTGAGCATGCGCTCGAGAATCCAGTTGCGACGTTCTAGGCTGCGTGCGGCGTTGGCCAGCGGGTTGTAGCGCGACGGGGCCTTGGGCAGGCCGGCGATCATCGCCATCTGCGCCAGGCTCAGGTCCTTGATGGACTTGCCGTAATAGACCTGCGCCGCGGCTTCGACGCCGTAGGCGCGGTTGCCCAGGTAGATCTTGTTGACGTAGAGCTCGAGGATCTCGTCCTTGGTGAGCGAGCGCTCGATCTGCAGGGCGAGCAGGATCTCGTTGATCTTGCGGGAGAAACTTCGCTCGTTGGTGAGGAAGTAGTTCTTCGCCACCTGCATGGTGATGGTGCTGCCGCCGGTCTGGATGTGGCCGGTCTTCAATAATTGCGCGGCAGCACGCATCAGGCTTTTGACGTCCACGCCATAATGGTTGGCGAAATTGTCATCTTCAGCCGATAACAGTGCGTGGGTGAAATCCGGGGGGATTTCAGCAAATCGAATCGGCGTTCGGCGCATCTCGCCAAACTCTGCTATCAATTTGTTATCAGCACTGTACACGCGCAACGGCATCTGCAACCGCACGTTGCGCAAGGCCTCCACGGACGGGAGGTTCGGGCTGAGGTACAGATAGGCGCCGCTGAAACTGAGCAGCACTCCACAAATAATGGTGACGCAGGTCCACCACAGAAACTTCAGCAGGCGCATCGGGAAGGTCTTGGATTTCCAGGGAAAAGAAAGAGTTAAGCGGATGGCGCGGTAAAAAGGGAAAAGCTGATCACATTATAAGCAGTTTTTTTGCTGGCGAGCCATTTGCGAAGCTGTCAAGTCTGGTATCTAATGTGGAAAAACATAAATCGTCCGTAAGTCTCGGATGCTGATAGGAAATCAGTCGTGCTAGGGCTCTTCAATAAGAAAGCGAACACGCTGCTGGGGATAGACATCAGTTCGACTTCGGTCAAACTTCTCGAATTGAGCCGCTCTGGAGGCCGCTACAAAGTAGAGGCCTACGCTGTCGAGCCGCTCCCGCCCAATGCAGTGGTAGAAAAGAACATCGCTGAGCTGGAGGGTGTCGGCCAGGCGTTGTCACGTGTGGTCGCCAAGGCGCGGACCGCAGTGAAGACGTCTGCAGTCGCGGTTGCCGGCTCGGCGGTCATCACCAAAACCATCGAGATGGACGGCGGACTCTCGGACGACGAGCTGGAGAATCAGCTCAAGATCGAGGCCGACCAGTACATCCCCTATCCCCTCGAAGAGGTCGCGATCGACTTCGAGGTGCAGGGCACGTCCGCACGCAACGCGGATCGCGTCGATGTTCTTCTCGCCGCTTGCCGGAAGGAGAACGTCGAGGTGCGTGAAGCCGCGCTGGCGCTCGCGGGCCTGACGGCCAAGGTCGTCGATGTCGAAGCCTACGCGCTGGAGCGAGCGTTCAGTCTGCTGGGAGACCAGCTGGGTGGCAATGCCGACGAGCTCACAGTTGCGGTGGTCGATATCGGCGCCACCATGACCACGCTCAGCGTCCTGCACCACGGCCGCACCATCTATACGCGTGAGCAGCTATTCGGCGGGCGTCAGCTCACCGAGGAGATCCAGCGTCGCTATGGGCTGTCGGTCGAGGAAGCGGGTCTTGCCAAGAAGCAGGGCGGTCTTCCGGATGACTACGACAGCGAAGTGCTGCAGCCGTTCAAGGACGCCGTGGTTCAGCAGGTGTCGCGTTCGCTGCAGTTCTTCTTCGCGGCCGGCCAGTTCAACGATGTGGACTACATCCTGCTGGCGGGAGGCACTGCGTCCATCCCTGACCTGGATCGCCTGATCCAGCAGAAGATCGGCACTCCGACCCTGGTGGCCAACCCGTTCGCAGACATGGTGCTGAGCGGCAAGGTCAACGCCGGTGCGCTGGCCAGTGATGCGCCTGCGCTGATGATTGCCTGCGGTCTGGCGATGAGGAGTTTCGACTGATGGCACGCATCAACCTATTGCCGTGGCGGGAGCAGCTGCGCGAGGAGCGCAAACAGCGCTTTCTGGTGATCCTGGGTGCCGTTCTGCTGGCTTCCGGGGCGATCGTTTTCCTGGGTGATCAGTACTTCAACTCTGCCATCGAGAACCAGGCTGCGCGCAACGACTTCCTGCGCAAGGAAATCGCCGTGCTGGATGCTCGAATCAAGGAGATCAGTGAGCTGAAGACCCGTCGCCAGCAACTGCTGGAGCGGATGAAGATCATTCAGGACCTGCAGGGCAACCGCCCGATCATCGGCCGGGTGTTCGACCAACTGGTCCGCACTTTGCCCGATGGCGTCTTCTTCACTGAATTGAAGATGTCCGGGAAGTCCATTGCCATTGCCGGCGCGGCCGAGTCCAACAACCGCGTCTCCAATCTCATGCGCAATCTCGATTCGTCCGAGTGGCTGACTTCGCCGAACCTGACCGAAGTGAAGGCCGTTACCCAGGGCGCCCTGGATCAGGCGAACGTCTTCCAGTTGACGGTGCAGCAGACCCAGCCCGGCAGCGAGGAGCAGGACAAGCAGAGTACCCCGCAAGGAGCCAAGAAATGAGTCTGGCCAGTTCTCTGGAGAGCTTGCGCAAGGTCGATATCAACGATCTTGACCTGAACAACCTTGGTTCCTGGCCGGCGGCAGTCAAGGTCATCGCCTGTATCCTGCTGATGGCCGTGGTTCTGGCGCTTGGCTACAACTTCCATCTGAAGGACCTGCAGGGGCAGCTCGATCGCAATCGCGAGGAAGAACAGACCCTCAAGCAGCAGTTCTCGACCAAGGCCTTCCAGGCGGCGAACCTGGAAGCCTACAAGGTGCAGATGAAGGAGATGGAAGAATCCTTCGGCGCCTTGCTGCGTCAACTGCCGAGTGATACCGAGGTGCCCGGTCTGCTGGAAGACATCACCCGCACCGGACTGGGTAGCGGGCTGGAGTTCGAAGAGATCAAGTTGCTGCCGGAAGTGACTCAGCAGTTCTATATCGAGCTGCCGATCCAGATCAGCGTCGTAGGCGGGTACCACGACCTGGCGACCTTCGTCAGTGGCGTGTCCAGCCTGCCGCGGATCGTCACGCTGCATGACTTCGACATCAAGCCGGCGAGCTCGGACAGCACCTCCAAGCTGCGCATGAGCATCCTGGCGAAAACCTACCGGTACAACGACAAGGGCGTGAAGGCTACTGCCCCGGCGGCTGGAGCGAAGACAGGAGCTAAGAAATGAGGGGGCGCCTGATCATTTGCAGTTTCCTGCTCCTGACCTTGAACGGTTGTGGTTCGGGTAGTGATTTTGCCGACCTGCAGGGTTACATGGATGAAGTCCGCGCTCGCCCGAAGGGGACGATCGAGCCGCTGCCCAAGTTCCAGACCTATGAGGCCTTTACCTATAGCGCTTCGTCCCTGCGCAGCCCATTCCAGCCGCCGGTGAAGATCGACCTGGCGATCAAGCAGAAGGGCAACAGAGTCATCAAGCCCGACGAAACACGGGTCAAGCAGTTCCTTGAAGGCTTCAACATCGAAACCTTTGAAATGGTCGGCACCCTGGCCAAGGACAGTCAGGTATTTGCCCTCGTGAAAGGTGCAGGAGGGGTGCATCGGGTGCGAGTGGGTGACTACCTTGGGCGCAACGACGGCAAGATCGTTGCGATCAACGAAGCCAAGATCGACGTGATTGAAATCGTTCCTGATGGTGAGGGTGGCTGGCTGGAGCGTCCGCGCAGTCTGACTCTCAAGGAACGCTCCTAAGGGCGGGGATGAACATGGATAACAAACAGCAGTCTGCACGACGGATTCAGACGATGAATAGAAAGCTTTCCCGCCTCGGCATTTCCGTGCTCGCGGCCGTATTCGCGCCGGCTCTGCTGGCCGCGAACCTGCAGAGTGTCGACGTGGCGGCGCTGCCGGGCGATCGCGTGGAGCTGAAACTGGGCTTCGACGAGCCGGTGGCTGCGCCGCGTGGCTACACCATCGAGCAGCCGGCGCGCATCGCGCTGGACCTGCCGGGTGTGCAGAACAAACTGGGCAGCAAGAATCGCGAGCTGGGAGTGGGCAATGCCCGCAGCCTGACCGTGGTCGAGGCGAAGGACCGTACTCGCCTGATCGTCAATCTGGCGACTCTCGTGCCCTACAGCACCCGTGCGGAAGGTTCGAACCTGTACGTCGTGGTGGGTGCGGGCGCAGCGACTTCCAGCTCCTACGCCTCCGCGGCGCCGGCAGCAGCTCCAGCGGCCAAGCCCGCTCAGCCCAAACCGTACGTCCCGGCTGGAAAGGCGATTCGTAATATCGACTTCCAGCGTGGCGAGCAAGGCGAAGGCAATGTCGTGATCGACCTGTCCGATCCGACGGTCAGTCCGGACATTCAGGAGCAGGGCGGCAAGATTCGCCTGGACTTCCCGCGTACCCAACTGCCGGACAATCTGCGCGTCCGCCTGGACGTGAAGGACTTCGCTACCCCGGTACAGCTGGTCAACGCATCCGCAGTCGGCGACAAGGCCAGCATCACCATCGAGCCGACCGGTCTGTACGACTACCTCGTCTACCAGACCGACAATCGCATGACCGTCAGCATCAAGCCTCTGACCCAGGACGATGCCGAGAAGCGCAAGAAGGACACCTTCGCCTACACCGGTGAAAAACTGTCGCTTAACTTCCAGGACATCGATGTGCGTTCGGTGCTGCAGCTGATCGCTGACTTCACCGACCTGAACCTGGTGGCTTCGGACACCGTACAGGGCAACATCACCCTGCGCCTGCAGAACGTGCCGTGGGATCAGGCGCTGGACCTGGTACTCAAGACCAAGGGCCTGGACAAGCGCAAGGTCGGCAACGTACTGCTGGTCGCGCCGGCTGACGAGATCGCGGCTCGCGAGCGCCAGGAACTGGAAGCGCAGAAGCAGATCTCCGAGCTGGCTCCGCTGCGTCGCGAGCTGATTCAGGTGAACTACGCCAAGGCGGCGGACATCGCCAAGCTGTTCAGCTCCGTTACCGGCAGCGGTGCTAGCGCTCCGGGCGTTGCGGCGGCTGCACAGGGCGACAACCGCGGTTCGATCACCGTGGATGACCGCACCAACAGCATCATTGCCTATCAGACCCAGGATCGCCTGGACGAGTTGCGCCGCATCGTTGCCCAGCTGGACATTCCGGTTCGTCAGGTGATGATCGAGGCGCGTATCGTCGAAGCCAACGTCGACTACACCAAGGAACTGGGTGTGAACTGGAGCGGCTCGCTCTCCGGTCATGGCAACTTCGACGTCTCCGGCGGCACCAACAGCACCGGCAACACCTTCGTTGACCTCGGTACTTCGAATGCCACCCCGACTTCGGGCATCAGCATCGGCTTCACCACCAACAACACCATCCTGGACCTCCAGCTCAACGCGATGGAGAAAACCGGTAATGGCGAAGTGGTGTCCCAGCCGAAGGTCGTTACCTCGGACAAGGAAACCGCGAAGATCCTGAAGGGCTCGGAGATTCCCTACCAGGAAGCCAGCTCCAGCGGCGCGACCTCGGTGTCCTTCAAGGAGGCGGCGCTGTCCCTGGAGGTGACCCCGCAGATCACTCCGGACAACCGCATCATCATGGAAGTGAAGGTCAACAAGGACGAGCCGGACTACGCCAACGCCCTGAACGGCGTACCGCCGATCAAGAAGAACGAGGTGAACGCGAAAGTGCTGGTCAACGATGGCGAAACCATCGTGATCGGTGGCGTGTTCTCCAACACCCAGACCAAGTCCACGGCCAAGGTGCCGTTCCTGGGCGACGTGCCGATGATCGGCCGCCTGTTCAAGAACGACTATGTGACCGACAGCAAGAACGAGCTGCTGGTTTTCCTTACCCCGCGGATCATGAATAATCAGGCCATTGCAATCGGCCGTTGATCAATGTCGTGTCCAATTTGATTCTGGTAGGCCCGATGGGAGCTGGTAAAAGCACCATCGGGCGTCTTCTCGCCAAAGAGCTTCACCTCGTCTTCAAAGATTCGGATAAAGAGATCGAGCAGCGCTGCGGAGCCAACATCCCCTGGATATTCGATGTCGAGGGCGAGGCTGGCTTCCGTGAGCGTGAGCAGGCGATGCTGGCCGAGCTGTGCGATGAAGGGGGCATGGTCATCGCCACGGGCGGTGGCGCCGTCATGCGTGAGGCCAATCGGCACATCCTCAAGGGTGGCGGCAAGGTGATCTACCTGCACGCTTCGGTCGAGCAGCAGATTTCCCGCACGGCGCGCGACAAGAATCGCCCGTTGCTGCAGAAGCCCAATCCGGAGCAGATCCTTCGTGATCTCATGCAGATGCGCGATCCGCTTTATCGCGAAATTGCCGACGTGATCATCGAAACCGACGAGCGGCCTCCGCGTCTTGTCGTGCTGGAGATCATCGAGCGCCTGCGTGAGCTGGAGCGCCATTAACGGCGCTGCAATCTGCGGTATCCTAGTCCCCTTTCTTGCCTGGGGGTTTCATGCGCACACTCAACGTCGATCTGGCCGATCGCAGCTACCCGATCTATATCGGCGAAGGGCTGCTGGATGATCTGCGCTACTTCGAGCCGCACATTCGCGGCCGCCAGGTAGCCATCGTCACCAACGAAACCATCGCGCCGCTGTACCTGGATCGACTGCAGAAGACCCTGGCCGGCTACAAGGTCACCACGGTCGTGCTCCCCGACGGCGAGGCCTACAAGCAGTGGGAAACCCTGCAGCTGATCTTCGATGGCCTGCTGACCGCGCGCCATGACCGCAAGACCACCCTGATCGCCCTCGGCGGCGGCGTCATCGGCGACATGACCGGTTTCGCCGCGGCCTGCTACCAGCGTGGCGTCGATTTCATCCAGGTGCCGACTACCCTGCTGTCCCAGGTGGATTCCTCCGTGGGCGGCAAGACCGGCATCAACCACCCGCTGGGCAAGAACATGGTCGGGGCGTTCTACCAGCCCCAGGCGGTGGTCATCGATACCGCAACCCTGAAGACCCTGCCGCCGCGCGAGCTGTCGGCAGGCCTGGCGGAAGTGATCAAGTACGGCTTCATCTGCGACGAGCCCTTCCTCTCCTGGCTGGAAGCGCACATGGACGACCTGCTGGCGCTGGAGTCGACGGCGCTGACCGAAGCCATCGAGCGCTCCTGCGCGGCCAAGGCCCGCGTGGTCGGCGCCGACGAGAAGGAAACCGGCGTCCGCGCGACCCTCAATCTGGGCCACACCTTCGGCCATGCCATCGAGACGCACATGGGTTATGGCGTCTGGCTGCACGGCGAAGCCGTGGGTGCGGGAACCGTGATGGCACTTGAGATGTCGCATCGGCTGGGATGGCTGACAAAGGCCGAGCTCGATCGGGGCATCCGCCTGCTCGCCGCGGCGAAGTTGCCGGTGGTGCCGCCGCAGGAAATGAATGCCGAGCATTTTCTCGAGCACATGGCCGTTGACAAGAAAGTGCTCGATGGCCGTCTGCGTCTGGTATTGCTCCAAGGGCTGGGGGGCGCGGTCGTGACCGCCGAATTCCCCCGTGAGATTCTGGAAGAAACACTGCGCGCTGACTACCAGGCACTGGTCGGTCAGGCAGGAGAACACTGAGGTCCCATGTCCAGCTTGCATGCCGATGAGGCCTTCCTGGCCCACTACCAGTTCAGCCACGATCCGTTCGCACCGCGGGTTCCGGGCTTCAAGTTCTTCCCGGCGCAGCGCAAGCCCGTACTGGGCCAGCTGCACCACCTGGCGCGTTACAGCCAGCTGCTGCTGGCTGTCACCGGCCCGCTGGGCAGTGGCAAGACCCTGTTGCGCCAGGCCCTGGTGGCCAGCACCAACAAGGATGCCGTCTCCAGCGTGGTGATTTCCGGTCGCTCGGTGACCGATGAAGCCACTCTGCTGCGCCAGCTCGCGCAAGGCCTGGGCATCACCCAGACCAGCATCGAGGCGATCCTCGCCAAGGTGGCTCAACTGGCGATTACCGGGCAGGACGTTTATCTGCTGGTGGATGACGCCGAGCAACTGCGCGACGACGCCCTGGAAGTCCTCCTGCTGCTGGCCGCCGGCAACTCCGAGGCGCGCCTGCACGTCTTCCTGTTCGGCGAGCCCGAGCTGCTGTCGCGCCTGGAAGTGCTGTCCGAAGGCGAGGAGCGCTTCCACGCCATCGAACTGCAGCCCTACAGCGAGGAAGAGACCCGCGAGTACCTCGCGCAGCGCCTGGAAGGCGCGGGGCAGGGCATCGAGCTGATCTCCGCCGACCTGCTGGCCGACATCCACGAACAATCCGGCGGCTGGCCGGGCACCATCAACCAGACCGCCCGCGACGCGATGATCGAAGCGATGCTGGCGGACCGCAGCGGCGAGCGCAAGGCGGCCGGTGCCGGCTTCAAGCTGCCGAAGAAGCATCTGGCCATCTTGGGCGTGGTTGCCATTGGCGTCATCGCCGCCTGGTTCATGCAGGGCAAGACCACCAAGCCGGAGACCGCGAGCAACACTGCCGCACAGACGTCGTCTCAACTGCCGCTGGGTGGCGGTGCTGCTCCGCAGTCGAGCGCGCAGCCGCAGCCGGATGCCCAGGGCAATGGCCCGTCGGTGGAATTCGCTGGCTCCAACCAGCCGCTGCCGCTGCCGCTGGTAGGCGAAAGCCAGCCGGTGATCCGCGAACCCATGGCCCAGGCCGGTGGCCAGGAAGATGCCGACGAAGGCAGCATGCCTTCCGCCGCCATCCCGCCAACCGTGACCACCACCGCGCCGCCGGTGACCCCGCTGGCGAACAATGGCCCGAAACCGCTGAACCCGGTGCCGGCGGCTCCCGTCCAGCAGCAGGCTGCCATCCAGCCGGCTCCGACTCCTGCGCCCACTCCGCGTCCGGAGCCGGTCAAGCCGGCCGCCACCGCACCGGCCAAGCCTGTCCAGGCTGCCAAGCCGGCAGCGCCCAAACCTGCCGCCACCGTTGCCAGCGCCAAGCCAGCGACCGCAGCCAGCAAGCCTGCCGCAGCCACCGGCAGCGCCGGCGGCAGCAGCTGGTACCAGTCCCAGGCCGGGTCGCGCTACTCCGTGCAGGTGCTGGGCACCGGCTCCGAAGCCAGCGCCAAGGCCTTTATCAGCCAGCAGGGCGGTGGCGACTACCGCTACTTCCGCAAGAACCTGCAGGGCAAGCCGTTCTATGTGGTGACCTACGGCAACTTCGCTGACCGCAATGCCGCCCAGGCCGCGATCAAGAAGCTGCCGGCGAAGATCCAGGCTTCCAAGCCCTGGGCCCGGCCGTTCTCCAGCATCCAGCAGGACATCGCCGGGGCGCGCTGAAAGGTCGCACTGTCGCAATACTGAAAAAGCCGAGCCCCATTTCCTGGGGCTCGGCTTTTTTATTGGGTTGTTTCTTTTGCTGCATTCTTATAAAAATGCGACATCGGGTGTCGGCAGTGCGTCAAAAAAATTCAGTGACGTCGCTTTCCCCGTGTGTACAATGACCTCCCTTTGCCTATCGGAAACTCGCCGCTTGAGCGAGTAGACAGGCGAAGTGCTTGAAGAGGGTCTGCTGACGTTTCGTCATGGCCAGGGCCGGAACCGCCGCTACGTTGGGTAAGACGTGGCACCTCGCGCGGAACGGTCATTCCAGGTGAACCAGGGGCGTAAGCGGCGCTGCACGATAGATGCGGCCCGAGCCTTTAGGGTGCGCGGGAAACGAGCCTGCACGGCGAAACAGGGCGATGGCGAAACGTCAGCAGACCCTGGAATTTATAAAAGTTTTGCCGGTGAGAGTTCCCTATGAAAGCAGGTCTGTACCATCCTGAGACGTTCAAGGATAACTGCGGATTCGGTCTGATTGCCCATATGACGGGCGAGGCAAGCCACGAACTTCTGCAAACCGCCATCGAAGCACTGACCTGCATGACCCACCGAGGTGGGATCAACGCGGACGGGAAAACCGGGGACGGCTGTGGGCTGCTGATCCAGAAGCCCGACCAGTTCCTGCGCGCCGTGGCCAAGGAGTCCTTCGCGACCGAGCTGCCCGGCCAGTACGCCGTGGGCATGGTCTTCTTCAACCAGGATCCGGTGAAAGCCGAGGCCGCCCGCGCGAACATGAACCGCGAGATCGAGCGCGCCGGCCTGAAGCTGGTCGGCTGGCGCAAGGTGCCGATCGACACCAGCGTCCTGGGTCGCCTGGCGCTGGAGCGCCTGCCGCAGATCGAGCAGGTATTCATCGGCGGTGAAGGCCTGTCCGACCAGGAATTCGCGGTCAAGCTGTTCAGCTCCCGTCGCCGCTCCTCCGTGGCCAACGCCGAGGACGCCGACCACTACATCTGCAGCTTCTCGCACAAGACCATCATCTATAAGGGCCTGATGATGCCGGCGGACCTCGCCGCCTTCTATCCGGACCTCTCCGACGAGCGCCTGAAGACTGCCATCTGCGTCTTCCACCAGCGCTTCTCGACCAACACCCTGCCGAAATGGCCGCTGGCCCAACCGTTCCGCCTGCTGGCGCACAACGGCGAGATCAACACCATCACCGGCAACCGCAACTGGGCCCAGGCCCGTCGCGCCAAGTTCGCCAACGAGTGGATGCCGGACCTGGACGAGCTCGGCCCGCTGGTCAACCGCGTGGGTTCGGACTCCTCCAGCATGGACAACATGCTCGAGCTGATGGTCACCGGCGGCATGGACATGTTCCGTGGCCTGCGCATGATCATTCCGCCGGCCTGGCAGAACGTCGAGACCATGGACGCCGACCTGCGCGCGTTCTACGAATTCAACTCGCTGCACATGGAGCCGTGGGACGGCCCCGCCGGCGTCGTGCTGACCGACGGCCGCTACGCCGTCTGCCTGCTCGACCGCAACGGCCTGCGCCCGTCCCGCTGGGTTACCACCAAGAACGGCTACATCACCCTCGCCTCGGAAATCGGCGTATGGGACTACAAGCCCGAGGACGTCATCGCCAAGGGCCGCGTCGGCCCGGGCCAGATCCTCGCGGTGGACACCGAGACCGGCCAGCTGCTGCAGACCGAGGACATCGATAACCGCCTCAAGTCGCGCCACCCGTACAAGCAGTGGCTGCGCCAGAGCGCGCTGCGCATCCAGGCCACCCTGGACGACGACCAGGGCGTTGCCAGCTACGACGGCGACCAGCTCAAGCAATACATGAAGATGTTCCAGGTCACCTTCGAGGAGCGTGACCAGGTGCTGCGCCCGCTCGCCGAGCAGGGCCAGGAAGCGGTCGGCTCGATGGGCGACGACACCCCGATGGCGGTGCTGTCCAAGCGTATCCGTTCGCCCTACGACTACTTCCGCCAGGTCTTCGCGCAGGTCACCAACCCGCCGATCGACCCGCTGCGCGAAGCGATCGTGATGTCCCTGGAAACCTGCCTGGGCATCGAGCAGAACATCTTCGAAGAGTCCCCGCACCACGCCAACCAGGCGATCCTGACCACCCCGGTGATCTCCCCGGCCAAGTGGCGGACCCTGATGAACCTGGAGCGTCCGGGCTTCGACCTGCACCACATCGACCTGAACTACGACGAGTCCGTCGGCCTCGAAGCGGCCGTGCGCAACATCGCCGACCAGGCCGAGGAAGCCGTGCGCGCCGGCAAGGTGCTGCTGGTGCTGTCCGACCGCCACATCGCCCCCGGCAAGCTGCCGGTGCATGCGGCCCTGGCCGTCGGCGCCGTGCACCACCGCCTGGTGCAGACCGGCCTGCGCTGCGACTCCAACATCCTGGTGGAAACCGCCACCGCCCGTGACCCGCACCACTTCGCGGTGCTGGTGGGCTTCGGCGCGTCCGCGGTCTACCCGTTCCTCGCCTACGAGGTGCTGGCCGACCTGATCCGCACCGGCGAAGTGCTGGGCGACCTCTACGAGGTCTTCAAGTACTACCGCAAGGGCATCTCCAAGGGGATGCTGAAGATCCTCTCGAAGATGGGCATCTCCACCATCGCCTCCTACCGTGGCGCCCAGCTGTTCGAAGCCATCGGCCTGGCGGACGAAGTCACCGGCCTGTGCTTCCCGGGCACCCCGAGCCGCATCCAGGGCGCGCGCTTCCTCGACATCGAGAACGAGCAGAAGCTGCTGGCCAACGAAGCCTGGAACAACCGCAAGGCGATCCAGCAGGGCGGCCTGCTGAAGTTCGTCTACGGCGGCGAGTACCACGCCTACAACCCTGACGTGGTGAACACCCTGCAGGCCGCCGTGCAGCAGGGCGATTACGCCAAGTTCAAGGAGTACACCGGGCTGGTGGATAGCCGTCCGGTGTCGATGCTGCGCGACCTGCTCAAGGTGAAGACCGTCGAGCAGCCGCTGAGCCTTGACGAGATCGAGCCGCTGGAGTCCATCTTCAAGCGCTTCGACGCCGCCGGTATCTCCCTCGGAGCGCTGTCGCCGGAGGCCCACGAAGCACTGGCCGAGGCAATGAACCGCCTGGGCGGCCGCTCCAACTCCGGTGAGGGCGGTGAAGACCCGGCGCGCTACGGCACGCTGAAAAGCTCGAAGATCAAGCAGGTGGCCACCGGCCGCTTTGGCGTGACTCCGGAATACCTGGTCAATGCCGAAGTCCTGCAGATCAAGGTGGCCCAGGGCGCCAAGCCCGGCGAGGGCGGCCAGCTGCCGGGCGGCAAGGTCAACGGCCTGATCGCCCGCCTGCGCTATGCCGTACCCGGCGTGACCCTGATCTCGCCGCCGCCGCACCACGACATCTACTCCATCGAAGACCTCGCCCAGCTGATCTTCGACCTCAAGCAGGTCAACCCGCAGGCGCTGGTCTCGGTGAAGCTGGTTTCCGAACCGGGCGTGGGCACCATCGCCGCCGGCGTGGCCAAGGCCTACGCCGACCTGATCACCATTTCCGGCTACGACGGCGGTACCGGCGCATCGCCGATCACCTCCATCAAGTACGCCGGTTCCCCGTGGGAACTGGGCCTCGCCGAGGCGCACCAGACCCTGCGCGGCAACGACCTGCGCGGCAAGGTCCGTGTGCAGACCGACGGCGGCCTGAAGACCGGCCTGGACGTCATCAAGGCCGCCATCCTCGGCGCCGAGAGCTTCGGCTTCGGCACCGCGCCGATGATCGCCCTGGGCTGCAAGTACCTGCGCATCTGCCACCTGAACAACTGCGCCACCGGCGTTGCCACCCAGAACGACAAGCTGCGCAAGGACCACTTCATCGGCACCGTGGACATGGTGGTGAACTTCTTCACCTTCATTGCCAGCGAGACCCGTGAATGGCTGGCCAAGCTTGGCGTGCGCAGCCTGGAAGAACTGATCGGCCGTACCGACCTGCTGGAAATCCTGCCGGGCGAGACGCCCAAGCAGGGCAACCTCGACCTCACGCCGCTGCTGGGCAGCGACCTGATCCCGGCCGAGAAGCCGCAGTTCTGCGAAGTCGAGAAGAACCCGCCGTTCGACCAGGGCCTGCTGGCCGAGAAGATGGTCGACCTGGCCCGCGGCACCATCGAAGGTGCCAAGGGCGGCGAGTACGAACTGGATATCTGCAACTGCGACCGTTCCATCGGCGCGCGGATTTCCGGCGAGATCGCCAAGGTCCACGGCAACCAGGGCATGGCCAAGGCGCCGATCACCTTCCGCTTCAAGGGCACTGCGGGCCAGAGCTTCGGCGTGTGGAACGCCGGCGGCCTGCACCTGTACCTGGAAGGCGACGCCAACGACTACGTGGGCAAGGGCATGACCGGCGGCAAGCTGGTCGTCACCCCGCCCAAGGGCAGCCCGTTCAAGTCGCAGGAGTCGGCCATCGTCGGCAACACCTGCCTGTACGGCGCCACCGGCGGCAAGCTGTACGCCGCCGGTACCGCGGGCGAGCGTTTCGGCGTGCGCAACTCCGGCGCCCATGCCGTCGTGGAAGGCACCGGTGACCACTGCTGCGAATACATGACCGGCGGTTTCATCTGCGTTCTGGGCAAGACCGGCTACAACTTCGGCTCCGGCATGACCGGCGGCTTCGCCTATGTCCTCGACCTGGACAACACCTTCGTCGACCGCGTGAACCATGAGCTGGTGGAAATCCAGCGGATCAGCGGCGAGGCGATGGAAGCCCAGCGCAGCCACCTGCGCAAGGTGCTGGTCGAGTACGTGGCGGAAACGGCGAGCGAGTGGGGCGCACATCTGCTGGAGAACCTCGACGACTACCTGCGTCGGTTCTGGCTGGTGAAACCGAAGGCCGCCAGCCTCGGTTCCCTGCTCTCCAGCACTCGTGCCAACCCGCAATAAGCGCCTGAAGTTTGATGAGGTCTGAAAATGTCTGAACGTCTTAACAATGACTTCCAGTTCATCGAAGTCGGGCGCAAGGATCCGAAGAAGAAGCTTCTTCGCCAGCGCAAGCGCGAGTTCGTGGAAATCTACGACCTGTTCAAGCCGCAGCAGGCGGCTGACCAGGCCCACCGTTGCCTGGGCTGCGGCAACCCGTACTGCGAGTGGAAGTGCCCGGTCCACAACTTCATCCCCAACTGGTTGAAGCTGGTCTCCGAAGGCAACATCCTCGCCGCCGCGGAACTGTCCCACCAGACCAACACCCTGCCGGAAGTCTGCGGCCGGGTGTGCCCGCAGGACCGCCTGTGCGAAGGCGCCTGCACCCTGAACGACGGTTTCGGCGCGGTCACCATCGGCTCGGTGGAGAAGTACATCACCGATACCGCCTTCGCCATGGGCTGGCGCCCGGACATGTCCAAGGTCAAGCCCACCGGCAAGCGCGTCGCCGTGATCGGCGCGGGCCCGGCCGGCCTGGGCTGCGCCGACGTGCTGGTGCGCAACGGCGTTGCCCCGGTGGTGTTCGACAAGAACCCGGAAATCGGCGGCCTGCTGACCTTCGGCATCCCCGAGTTCAAGCTGGAGAAGCAGGTGCTGTCGCGCCGTCGCGAAGTCTTCACCGGCATGGGCATCGAGTTCCGCCTGAACACCGAGATCGGCAAGGACGTGACCATGGAGCAACTGCTCGATGAGTACGATGCCGTGTTCATGGGCATGGGCACCTACACCTATATGAAAGGCGGCTTCCCCGGCGAGGACCTGCCCGGCGTGCACGATGCGCTGGACTTCCTGATCGCCAACGTGAACCGCAACCTGGGCTTCGAGAAGTCGCCGGAAGACTTCGTCGACATGAAGGGCAAGCGCGTCGTGGTACTGGGCGGTGGCGACACCGCGATGGACTGCAACCGCACCTCGATCCGCCAGGGCGCGAAAGGCGTGACCTGCGCCTACCGCCGTGACGAAGAAAACATGCCCGGCTCGCGCAAAGAGGTGAAGAACGCCAAGGAAGAGGGCGTGAAGTTCCTCTTCAACCGCCAGCCCATCGCCATCGTCGGCGAGGACAAGGTGGAAGGCGTGAAGGTGGTCGAGACCCGTCTCGGCGAGCCCGACGCCCGTGGCCGTCGCAGCCCCGAGCCGATCCCGGGTTCCGAGGAAATCATCCCGGCGGAAGCCGTGCTGATCGCCTTCGGCTTCCGCCCGAGCCCGGCGCCGTGGTTCGACCAGCACCAGGTGGAAATCGACAGCCAGGGCCGCGTCATCGCCCCGGCCGCCTCGCAGTTCAAGCACCAGACCAGCAACCCGAAGATCTTCGCCGGTGGCGACATGGTCCGTGGTTCCGACCTGGTGGTGACGGCGATCTTCGAAGGCCGCACGGCTGCCGAAGGTATCCTCGACTACCTGGGCGTCTGAGACTGGGCGTGTAGGAGCGAGGGGGACACCTGGTTCTTGCTCGCGAACCCTGGCCCCGCTGCGGGCTTTGTTCGCGAGCAAGCTCGCTCCTACAAAAAGCACGCATATCGCTGCGGCAGAATGCCGCGACGGACAAAAGGCACGGCACCCGCCGTGCCTTTTCGTTTGGGCTTTGCGAAAATGCCCGCACTTTTTTTCCGGATGCCGTTATGACTGCCCTGAAGAACGATCGCTTCCTTCGCGCCCTGCTCAAGCAGCCCGTCGATGTCACCCCCGTCTGGATGATGCGCCAGGCCGGCCGCTACCTGCCGGAGTACCGCGCCACCCGCGCCAAGGCCGGTGACTTCATGAGCCTGTGCATGAACCCGCAGATGGCCTGCGAAGTGACCCTGCAGCCGCTGGACCGCTACCCGCAGCTGGACGCGGCGATCCTCTTCTCCGACATCCTCACCATCCCCGACGCCATGGGCCAGGGTTTGTACTTCGAGACCGGCGAAGGCCCGCGTTTCAAGAAGGTCGTGAGCAGCCTGGCCGACATCGAAGCCCTGCCGATCCCCGAACCCGAAAAGGACCTGGGCTACGTGATGGACGCCGTGCGCACCATCCGCCGCGAGCTGAACGGCCGCGTGCCGCTGATCGGCTTCTCCGGCAGCCCCTGGACTTTGGCCACCTACATGGTCGAAGGCGGTTCCAGCCGCGACTTCCGCAAGTCCAAGGCGATGCTCTACGAAAACCCGCAGGCCATGCACGCGCTGCTGGACAAGCTGGCGCAGTCGGTCACCAGCTACCTCAACGGCCAGATTCTCGCTGGCGCGCAGGCGGTGCAGATCTTCGATTCGTGGGGTGGCAGCCTGTCGGCGGCGGCGTACCAGGAATTCTCCCTGGCCTACATGCAGAAGATCGTCGATGGCCTGATCCGTGAACACGAAGGTCGCCGCGTGCCGGTGATCCTCTTCACCAAGGGCGGCGGCCTGTGGCTGGAGTCCATGGCCAATACCGGTGCAGAAGCGCTTGGCCTGGACTGGACCTGCGATATCGGCAGCGCCCGCGCCCGCGTCGGCGACAAGGTTGCCCTGCAGGGCAACATGGACCCGGCGGTGCTCTACGCCAAGCCGGAGGCCATCCGCGCCGAAGTCGCGCGCATCCTCGGCGCCTTCGGTAACGGCAATGGCCACGTGTTCAACCTCGGCCATGGCGTGACCCCGGAAGTCGATCCGGCCCATGCCGGCGCCTTCTTCGAGGCGGTGCACGAGCTGTCGGCGCAGTATCACTGAGCCCGGCGTCGAACTGAAAAAGCCCCGCGATTGCGGGGCTTTTTTGTGTCTCTCTGTAGGAGCGGGCCATGC
>NZ_JYOA01000010.1:337899-422279 GCF_000955805.1 Pseudomonas sp. 21
CATGGCGCGCTCCTACAGGGGCCGAAGGCTTACGTGATCGGTCTGGGCGGCAGAACAATCATGCCGCCATAAAAAAGCCCCGCTCGGAAGCGGGGCTTTGCATTCCCTCATGGAGCCTCAAGCCCCATCAGGGCGCATCACGCGGCGTCGCCCACCAGGCCGGCGGCGCGCTGGGCCTTGCGGCGGTTGGACACCAGCAGGCCGGAGCAGACCACCACGACGGTCAGCAGGGTGGTGGCGACCACTTCCATGCGGTGGTCCGGTCGGATCAGCATGATCACCAGGGCGCCGACGATGAAGATGATCACTGCCCAGGTCAGCCACGGGAACAGCCACATCTTCAGCTTCAGCTGGTGGCCCTGGGCGAGCAGCTTCTTGCGCATGCGCAGCTGTGACAGGGCGATCACCAGGTACACCAGCAGGGCGATGGCGCCGGAGCTGGCCAGCAGGAAGTTGAACACTTCGGCCGGGGCCAGGTAGTTGGCGAAGGTGCACAGGAAGGCCATGGCGGTGGACAGCAGCACGGCATACACCGGGGTGCGACTGGCGCTGGTCACCTGGGCGATCTTCGGTGCGTCACCGCGCTTGCTCAGCGAGTACATCATGCGCGAAGCGGTGTAGAGCGCCGAGTTGAGGCAGCTGGTTACCGAGACGAGGACGATGATGTCGACGATCAGCTTGGCGTACGGAATGTGCAGGTGTTCCAGCACTGTCTGGTAGGAACCCATGCTCACCAGGCGCGGGTCGTTCCACGGCACCAGGCAGACCACGATCAGGATCGACAGCAGGTAGAACAGCGCGATACGCCAGATCACCGAGTTGGTGGCGCGGGTGATCTGCTGCTCAGGGTCCTTGGACTCGGTGGCGGCGATGGTGACGATTTCCGAGCCCATGAAGGAGAACATGGTGGTCAGCAGTGCAGCGAGCACGGCGCCCCAGCCCTTGGGCAGGAAGCCTTCGCTGGTCAGGTGGCCGATGCCGGAGACTTCGCTGTTGGGCGAGAAGCCGAAGATGGCCGCGCAGCCCAGCACCAGGAAGGCGATGATCGAGACGACCTTGATCAGCGCCAGCCAGAACTCGAACTCACCGTAGTTCTTCACGCTGAACAGGTTGGTCACGGTCAGCGCGGAGGTGATCAGGAAGGCCAGGATCCAGATCGGCGCGCCGGGGAACCAGGCGTGGATGATGGCTGCGGCGGCGTTGGCTTCCAGCGGGATCACCAGGACCCAGAACCACCAGTACAGCCAGCCGATGGTGAAACCGGCCCAGTGACCGATGGCGCGGTCGGCGTAGGTGGAGAAGGAGCCGCTGTCCGGCTGCGCGACGGCCATTTCGGCCAGCATGCGCATCACCAGGACCACCAGCAGGCCGGCGACCAGATAGGAAACCATGACGGCCGGGCCGGCTTCGGCGATGGCGTGGCCGGAGCCTACGAACAGGCCCGCGCCAATGGCACCGGCGATCGAAAGCATCGTGACGTGACGATTTTGCAGGCCCTGGGAGAGCCCGGAAGAGGGGGTGCTGCTCATGCTTTACCTACAACTACGGAGGGAATTGCGTACTGCGGGAGTCGAGGTCCGTTTCAGGATTCCAACAAGTCGTTCGACATTATGAACGCAAGGATCGCGCCACATTCTGTTACGACTTAAGTCGTAGGTTGGGAATTTATCCTACAACGCCCGCCTGGTAGGCGTTGTCGGATCTGAGATTAATGTCTTTGTACGACCGTTCCATGTCGTTTTTAGGCATGCAATTTTCCGTGTGTGTAGAAACTACCCAGCCTTGTTGAGTGCGGGCAGGTCGCGCGGTAACACTGGCAGGCGCGCCAGGTGCAGGGCCACCAGCAAGCCGATGCCCAGCAGGCCGGCGATGAACAGGCCCACGCCGTTCCAGCCGTACTGGTGCCAGAACAGACCGCCAGCGGTACCGGCGACGCTGGAGCCGACGTAGTAGCTGAACAGGTACAGCGACGATGCCTGGCCCTTGGCTTTCAGGGCTCGGCGGCCGATCCAGCTGCTGGCCACCGAGTGCGCGCCGAAGAAGCCGAAGGTGAACACCAGCAGGCCGACCAGGACCAGGGCCAGCGGTTGCAGCAGGGTGATCAGCACGCCACCGAGCATCAGCGCGATCATCGCCCAGAGCACCTTGCGCCGGCCCAGCCTGTCGGCCAGCGAGCCGACCCACGCCGAGCTGTAGATGCCCGACAGGTAGACCAGCGAGAGCACGCCGACAATGGCCTGGCTCAGGTGGTAGGGCTCTGCCAGCAGGCGGTAGCCGATGTAGTTGAACAGGGTGACGAAAGCGCCCATCAGCAGGAATGCCTCGAGGAACAGCCAGGGCAGGCCGGCATCGCGGAAGTGCCCGGTGAAGCCCTCGATGAGCCGGCGCGGCTTGAGCGGTGCGGGACGGAAGTTCTTCGACTCGGGGAGGATGCGCCAGAACAGCAGCGCCGCGGCCAGGGCGAGCACGCCCAGGGTGGCCAGCGCGACGTGCCAGTTCACGTAGTCCACCAGCACGCCGCTGATCAGCCGTCCGCTCATGCCGCCAATGGCGTTGCCGCCGATGTACAGCCCCATGGACAGGCCGATGTGCTGTGGGTGGATTTCTTCGGAGAGGTAGGTCATGCCCACCGCCGCCAGGCCGCTGAGGGACAGGCCGAGCAGCGCGCGCATGGCCAGCACGCCGTGCCAGGTCGGCATCAGCGAGCTGCCGATGGTGAACAGGGCGGCGAGCACCAGCGAGGCAACCATGATCGACTTGCGCCCGATGGCGTCGGAGATCGGCCCGGTGACCAGCAGGCCGAAGGCCATGGTGATGGTGGAGATCGACAGCACCAGGCTGCTCTGCGCGGCGGTCAGGCTGAAGGCCTTGGACAGTACCGGCATCATCGGCTGCACGCAGTAGAGCAGGGCGAAGGTGGCGAAGCCGCCGGAGAACAGCGCAAGCGAGGTGCGCATGAATGCCGGGGTGCCTTTCTCGATGTAGCTTTCGATCTCTTCGACGGCGCGCACCACGTCGTGGTTGGCTTCACGCGCGCTTTCGCGCAGATCAGGCAGTACCTCCGCCGGATCGTTGGCGGCTACCGGTTCTTGTACGACGGCCAGTTCGGCCGCCATGGGATGTTCTTCCCGCAAAGCCCGCAGGGCAGGTTGACTCACGACACACCTCAGGTAGATGACAGCAGAGGGCCTGGAATGGCGGCAAGGACCCGCGCGGCCAGGCAGGGAGCAGGTTGGTAGTCGTTATTGGGCTTGTGTGGAAAGGATAAGGAGCGGGCTTTATTATTTCCAATATATTAATCGACACGTTTGATTCGTTTTACGAATCAAACGCCTGTGACGTCAGGTCAACGGCTGGTTCGCGAGCAAGCTCGCTCCTACAAGGCTCGCACCGTCGTTAACTTGTAGGAGCGAGCTTGCTCGCGAACCGCACGGCACGGGGCTCACCCCATCGCGGACGAAGTCCGCTCCCACCCAACCCGGAACACCGGCGCTCCAGCAGGGGGAAACATGGAACTGCGACACCTGCGTTATTTCATCGCCGTGGCGGAGGAGCTGCACTTCGGCCGCGCCGCCGAGCAACTGGGGATTTCCCAGCCGCCGCTGAGCCAGCAGATCCAGGCGCTGGAGGAGGAGATCGGCGCGCGCCTGCTGGAGCGCACCAACCGCCGCGTGGCGCTCACCGAGGCTGGCAAGCTGTTTCTGGACGAGGCCCGGCAGGTCTTGCAGCAGGTGGATCGGGCCGTCTTGCTGGCGCGGCGTGCGCACCAGGGCGAGATCGGCGAGCTGAAGGTCGGTTTCACTGCCTCGGCGCCGTTCACCTCCAGCATTCCGCGCGCCATCCTCGCGTTCCGCCAGGCCTACCCGGACGTGCACCTGGACCTGCAGGAACTGAGCAGCGGCCAGGCCGTGCAGGCGCTGCTGGAAGAGCGCGTGCAGGTCGGCCTGATCCGTCCGATCCCGCTGCCGGAAACCCTGGAAGCCGTGGAGCTGTTCAGCGAGCCGCTGGTAGCCGTGCTGCGTGCCGACCACCCGCTGGCGCAGGCCAGCCAGGAGGGGCTGGAGTTCGCCGCGCTGGCGGACGAGCCGTTCGTGTTCTTCCCGCGCAGCTACGGCACGGGGCTCTACAGCCAGTTGATGGCGCTGTCGCGGCAGGCCGGCTTCAGTCCGCGCATCGCCCAGGAAGCGGGCGAGGCGATGACCATCATCGGCCTGGTGGCAGCGGGGCTTGGCGTGTCGATGCTGCCAGCGTCGTTCCGCCGGACGCGGGTGGACGGCGTGGTCTATCGCACCCTGAGCGATCCGGGCGCGACCAGCTCGGTGTGGCTGGTGCGGCGGCGCAACGAGACGTCACGCCTGGCGCAGTCGTTCTTCGACCTGGTGACCCAGGAGGTCCAGGCTGGCAGGGCCGGCTGAGGGTGCCAGGTCAGTCGCAGGCTCAGGGCGCGGTGCTCTGCAGGATCTGCTGGTAGCGTCGCTGGTACTCGGAGTAGTCGAGGTTCTCCAGTTGCAGCGCCTGGATCTGCTCGTCCCGCGACAGGCCCGCCGTCTCGTTGGCAGCCGGCTGCGCCAAGCTGCGCACCGGAGCGGCGGAAGCTGCCGCGACAACACGGGTGCCGGCCAGCAGTTCGTCGATCACCGGGTCCATCTTCGCCTTGGTGCCCTGCCACTTCATCATCGACAGGCCGCCCTTGGCCCGCAGGTGGTACTCGGCGTGGCCGACCAGTTCCCGCGAAGGGCCGCGCACGGTGATCTCGGCGGTCGACAGGTACGGTGCCATGTCCCAGGAGCGACGGGCGTCGTAGGTCACCTGGTAGCGGCAGTCCGCCGGTGGCTGGCCGTCATAGACCTGCGCGGTGATGCCGTGACGGGCGAAGCCGCTCTGCAGCACCGGAACGAAGTCCGTGACCATCACCTTGGGGTTCTTCTCGATGCACACCACGGCATCGGTCTGGGCCAGCGGTTCGACCTGCACCGAGGTGCAGCCAAGGCTCAGCAGCGCTGCGCCGATGGGCAGCAGCGGAATCAGGTAGCGCATGTACTTCTTCCGTGAAAGCGCCCCGGCCGGCGGGACGGGGCGGGAGGTTTACTTGGCGTAGTCCGCCTTCAGCGCGACGCCGGCGATGACTGCCCCGGCGTGACACTCGAACTGCTTGGCGTCCTTGAACTCGTTGCGCTTGTAGTAGCTGACGATATTGGTCACGGCGGTGGCGCCGGCCTTCTTCGCCGAGTCCTGCAGGGTGATCAGCGCCGATTGCAGCGCCCAGCGGCAGGCTTCCTCGTCGCTCTTGTTGAAGGCGTTGGTCTTCTTGTTGGTGATGGCCCCGGACTGAACCACGTTCAGCTTGTCACCCGCCGGGTTGCCCGCCAGGTAGAACTTCACGCTGCCATCCAGCTTGCCGGTCTTCACCGCCTCGGCGACGACGTCGTCGAAGGGCAGGTGCAGGGTGGTGTCGCGCGCCTGGCTGATGCCGGGAATGGCCGCGCAGAGCGCGAGGGCGAACAGCCCGAGGGTCTTGCGTTGCATGGATCGACTCCTTGTCGATGAGGGGGATCAGTTGCTCGGCGGGGCGAGGTGCAGGTTCTGCAGGATCTTGTTGTTGAGGATGGCGACCCACTTGTTGTAGTTGCGGTGGATCTGCCCGTCCTTCTCGTCCAGGCCGCTGCTGCTGCGCAGCTTGATGGAGTACTGCTGGCTGCTGTACGGGATGCTGACTTCGGCGTGGTGCCGCTCGCGCACGGTGATCTCGGCGTAGATCACGTTGCCGGAGTCCTGCTGCACGGTCCATTTCTGCTCTTCCAGCGCATCGTGGATCGCCGCCTGGACCTGCACCGAGGTGCGGTTGCTGTCCGGCGGCAGGCTCTGGTCGATGTTCTCCACGGGCTTGGTGGTGCAACCGACGGCCATCGCGGTGGCCACGCACAGCAGCAGGCTGCGGATCAGTCGGGACATGGTTTGCTCTCCTTGCAGTGTCGTTGGGCGTAACGGTGAAAAGGGCTCAGCGCCAGCGGCGGAAGACCAGCGAGGTGTTGATGCCGCCGAAGGCGAAGTTGTTGTTCATCACGTACTCATGGCTCATCGCGCGCGGCTCGCCCCGCAGGTAGTCGAGGTCGCCGCAGCGCGGGTCGATCTCGTCCAGGTTGAGGGTGTGCACGTAGCGGTCGCTGTTCATCATCTCGATGCTGAACCAGGACTCCAGCGCGCCGCACGCTCCCAGAGTGTGGCCCAGGAAACTCTTCTGCGAGCTGATCGGCATGCGATTTCCGAACAGCTCGCTGGTGGCCAGCGTCTCGGCGATATCACCCTGTTCGGTAGCGGTGCCGTGGCCGTTCACATAACCGATGGCCGCGGCGTGCAGGTTGGCGTCTTCCAGGGCCAGCTCCATGGCGCGGCGCATGGTCGACTGTTCCGGGCGGGTGGTGTGCTGGCCGTCGGCGTTGCTGCCGAAGCCGACGATCTCGGCGTGGATGCGCGCACCACGGGCGAGGGCGTGATCCAGGTCTTCGAGCACCAGCATGCCGGCGCCTTCGCCGATCACCAGGCCATCGCGGCCGCTGTCGTAGGGGCGCGGCGTCTGCTGCGGGGTGTCGTTTTTCAGGCTGGTGGCGTAGAGCGCATCGAACACCATGGCCTCGGTCGGGCACAGCTCCTCGGCGCCGCCGGCGAGCATCAGCGGCAGGCGGCCGAAGCGGATCGCCTCGTAGGCATAGCCGATGCCCTGGCTGCCGCTGGTGCAGGCGCTGGAGGTCGGGATCACCCGGCCCTTGAGGCCGAAGAAGATGCTGATATTCGCCGCCGTGGTGTGCGGCATCATGCGCACGTAGGAGTTGGCGTTGAGGCCATCGGCCACCGAGTTCAGCAGCATGTTGCCGAACGCCTTGATCTCGTCGGTGCTGCCGGTGGACGAGCCGCAGGCGACGCCCATGCGGCCATCGCGGATCGATTCGTCATCCAGCAGCCCGGCATCGGCCAGCGCGCGCTCGGCGGCGCCCACCGACAGGCGCGAGACGCGCCCCATGCTGCGCAGCTGCTTGCGGGTCCAGTGCCTGGGTACGCTGAAATCCAGCACCGGGCCAGCCAGGCGGGTGTTCAGCTCGGTGAAGCGATCCCACTCGTCCATGCGGCGGATGCCGCTCCGGTTGGCGCTGAAGTTGGCCTCGATGCTCGCCCAGTCCGAACCCAGGGACGTGATGCCGGACATGCCGGTGATGACCACGCGCTTCATCAGCACAGCCCTCCGTTGACCGCCAGCACCTGGCGGGTGATGTAGCCGGCCTCGGCCGACATCAGGAAATTCACCGCACCGGCGACTTCTTCCGGGGTGCCCATGCGCTGGGCGGGGATCATCTTGAGGATTTCCTCCACCGGCACCTGCTCATCGAGCATGGCGGTATCGATCAGCCCCGGCGCCACGCAGTTCACGGTGATCCTGCGCTTGCCCAGTTCGATGGCCAGGGCCTTGGCGGCGCCGATCACGCCGGCTTTCGAGGCGCTGTAGTTGACCTGGCCGCGGTTGCCGATCAGCCCGGACACCGAGGTGATGCAGACGATGCGCCCCGGTTGGCGGCGGCGGATCATCGGCATGATCACCGGGTGCAGGACGTTGTAGAAACCGTCGAGGTTGGTGCGCAGCACTGCATCCCAGTCGTCTTCGGTGAGCGCCGGGAAGGCGCCGTCGCGGGTCAGGCCGGCATTGCACACCACGCCGTAATACGCGCCGTGGGTTTCCACGTCGTCTTCGAGAATGGAGCGCGCGGCCTCGCGGTCGGCCACGTCGAATTGCAGCACGCGGGCGCTGCGGCCCAGGGCCAGGATTTCGGCCTGCACGGCGTCGGCTTCGGCGCGGCCGCTGCGGCAGTGCAGCACGATGTCAAAGCCGGCCTGGGCCAGGCGCAGGGCGATGGCGCGGCCGATGCCACGGCTGGAGCCGGTTACCAGAATGGGGTCAGTCATACGCTTGGCTCTTTCACAGCAGGTTCTTGTAGATAGCTTGCGACCTCTGGCGGGCGGAACACCGTCAGGCGCGCCAGCGCCTTGATTCCCGGCCCTTCCAGGTGGCATTCGAAGACACCCATGCCATTGTCGTCCTGCAGGGTGCGGATGGCATGGATGGTGATTTGCGCGCCGGCGGGGAAGCTCGCCACGTCGCACTGGTACTGGCGGGTGCCGAGCAGGAAGCCCAGCTCCACTGGCTCGCCGCGCACGCGCGCCTGGCAGCCGGCATAGGCGGCGACACTCTGCGCCATCAGCTCCACGCCGACCCAGGCCGGCAGGCTGCCGTCGGCCTCGTTGAACAGGCCGCCCGGGCGCACCGTCAGGCGCGTGCGGATGTCCTCGTCGCCGAAGTCGAGCACTTCTTCGATGAGGATCATGTCGCCCGCGTGGGGCAGCAGGGAGGCGATCGGCCAGTCGATCATCGGGTCACTCCAGAATCCTTGCTCATCTCGCCCAGGATCAGGCTGATGTTGTTGCCGCCAAAGGCGAACGAATTGCTCATCAGGTAGCGCGGGCCGCTTGCCGGCAGGGCGGGGCCGTCATCGCGGACCAGTTGCAGCGCCGGCACTTGCGGGTCGGCGACGCCATCCCAGCGCTGCGGCGGCAGCCGGTTGCCGGGGTTGTGCTCACTCAACAGCAGCCAGCAGAACGCCGCTTCCAGCGCACCGGCGGCGCCGAGGGTATGCCCGGACAGCGGCTTGGTCGAGGAGCACGGCACGCCATGGGGGAACTCCGCCTGCACGGCGAGGCTTTCCATGGCGTCGTTGTGGGTGGTCGCGGTGCCATGCAGGTTCAGGTAGGCGATCTGCGTGGCGTCGAGCTTCGCCTCGGCCAGTGCCTTGCGCATCGCCTCGCGGGCACCGCGGCCTTCGGGCTCGGGGGCGGAAATATGGTGTGCGTCGGAGCTGGCGCCAGCTCCGAGCAGGGCGATACGGGATGGCTCGCGAGTCATCAGGAACAGCGTGGCGCCTTCGCCGATGTTGATGCCCTTGCGGTTGGCCGAGAACGGGTTGCAGCGCTCGTCGGAGACCGCTTCCAGTGCGCCGAAGCCGTTGAGCGTCAGCTCGCACAGGCTGTCCACGCCACCGCACAGCACCGCGTCGCACAGGCCAAGGTTCAGCAATCTCCGCGCACTTTGCAGCGCGCGGCCACTGGACGTGCAGGCGGTGGAAATCACGTAGCTCGGCCCAGCCAGTTCATAGTGTTCGGCAAGGAATACGGCCGGGTCGGACAGTTCCTGGTGCGAATAGTGGAAGCCCTCCGGCAACTGCCCATGCAGGGTGTGATGGCGGATGCCCTGGGTGGTTTCCTGGATGCCCGAGGTGCTGGTGCCCAGCACGACCGCCACGCGCGCGGCGCCATGGCGCTGGATGGCGGCGCGGATGGCCGGGTCGATCTGCGTGGCGGCGGCCAGCAGCAGGCGGTTGTTGCGGGTGTCGTGGCGCTTGTCGGGAATGGCCGCCAGGCGCGCCTTCACCGTGCCGACCGGCAGGCTCCTGCCCGGCACCCAGCCGGCCTGCACCTGCATCCCGGCGGATTCGCCAGTGAGCAACGCGGCGGCCACTTCGCGGCGGTCGTTGCCCAGGGCACAGATCAGGCCCAGCTCGTTCAGGTAGGTGGCGGTCATGGCGCGGCGCTCTCGGTGTTCAGGGGCGTCACCTGGTAACGGGTGTCGGCGGCTTGCAGGGTGAAATCCTGTGCCGAACGGTAAGTGATCTGCCAGCGCTGTTGCAGGTGGCGCGTGGCGCCGTCCGTCTGGTAGTCCGCGGCCTGATAGCGCGCAGCAAGCTGATCCGCCGGCGTCAGGGCGAACAGCAGCACGGCGAACAGCTCGCGTGCTTCCGGATTGGGTGGCAGCAGGCCGTCGTTGCTCCATGCTCCGTCACGCAGCAATTGCCGCGACAGCGGGATGCCCAGCGGATCGATCAGCGACCAGCGCAGGGCGGCACCTTCCTGTTGAATCACCAGCAGCCAGTCCTGGGAAGAGCTCGCCTGTTCGCGCTGGATGTGCAGTTGCAACGGCGTCGCCAAGGGCGGCAACGCGGAGGGCAGCGGCGCATGCTGGGCGCAACCGGCCAGCAGCAGGAACAGGGCGAGGCTCAGCCAGCGGATCATGCGGGGCGGTTCTCCAGCGGTTTGCGCACCACGGCGTTGACCAGGGTCTCCTCGCGCTGGCCGAACGGCTTGGCCTTGCGCAGGCCCCAGCGTTCCAGCAGGCCGAAGTCCTTCGAGCGGCTCCACCACAGGTAAGGGTAGGAGACGTTCTGCTCGCTGAATTCGAAGCCCTGCTCGCGGAGCATCTGCAGGTACTGCGCGGCGCTCTTCTGCACGTGCATCGGGTGGCGGAAGAACCAGCGGATCACCCAGGTATCGATGTACGCCTCGGTGGACTCGGCGAACAGCAGCAAGCCGCCCGGCTTGAGCACGCGCCAGAACTCGGCCAGGGCGCGCTCCTGCTCCACCAGGTGGTGGAAGGTCTGGTGGCAGAAGAGGATGTCGACGCTGGCCGAGGGCAGCATCAGGTCGGCGCAGTCGGCGCAGTTCAGCTCCACCTCGATATTCTCCCGCGCGGCTTCCACGGCCGAGCAGTCGAGGCTGTGCGGGTCGGCGTCGAGGCCGATCATGCGGCCGGGTCTGAACGCCTCGCGCAGCAAACGGAACGAGCGACCCTGGCCACAGCCGGCGTCCAGCAGCACCGGGTTCTGCGGGATGTCCCAGCTGACCAGGCGCTTGAGATCGTTGATCGCCACGCGCAGCACGTGGTGCTGCCAGGTGTGGCTCTGCAGGAACCAGAAACCGAAACGGGTTTCTTCGACGTAGGTGGAGGCGGGGCGGGTCATGACAGTCCTTGTCCTTGGCTGGCGCAGATTTCGGAAAGTACCCGCAGGCGGCGCTGCGGTTCGGCGACGAAGGGATTGCGCGTGTCCCAGGCGTAGCCGGCGAGGATGGAGCAGATCATCCGGCGGATTTCCGGGTCGGCCTTCTCGTAGAAGATCACGTCCTGGAAGCTGCCGTCGTACCAGCCCTCGACGTAGGCGCGGAAGGTGTCCACGCCGCGCTTGAGCGGCTGGGCGAAATCGCCTTGCCAGTCCACCGTCTCGCCCTTGAGCTGACGATCGAGCAGGTTGGCCGCCATGCTGGAGGAACGCATGGCGATGGTGACGCCGGAGGAGAACACCGGGTCGAGGAACTCCGCCGCGTTGCCCAGCAGGGCGAAGCCCGGCCCGGCGAGGCGTTTCACGTTCGCCGAGTAGCCGCCGAGGGTGCGCGCCGGGGTGTCCCACACGGCGTTCTTCAGCAGCGGGCGCAGGTTCGGCGCGGCATCGAAGAAGCCTTTCAGGCAGGCGTCCAGGTCATCCAGCTTGCCTTCGAAGTGCCGGTCCTCGGCGACCACGCCGATGGAGGTGCGGCCATCGCTGAAAGGGATGGTCCAGTACCAGATGCCGCGTTCTTCGGGATGGATGCTGATGAGGATCTTCTCGCGGTCGAAGTGCGGCGCGTCGATGCGGTCCTCGATATGGGTGAACACCGCGCGGCGCACCGGGAAGCCGGACGGCGCTTCCAGGTCGAGCAGGCGCGGCAGCACGCGGCCGTAGCCGCTGGCGTCGAGCACGAAGGCGCATTCCACTTCGTACTCGCTGCCGTCCAGGCGGCGTACACGCAGGCGCGGGCACGCGCCGTCGAAGTCGGCGGCGACGATCTCCTCCTCGTAGCGGATGTCCACGCCCTGCAATTCGGCCTGGTCGGCCAGCAACTGGTCGAAGCGCGCACGCTGGACCTGGAAGGTGCTGCCCTTGCCGTCGGTGAATTTGTCGCGGAAATCGAAATCGGTGTAACGCTCGCCCCAGCCGAAGGCCGCGCCGTGCTTGGTCTGGAAACCGGCGGCCAGCACCGCGTCGAGCATCCCGGCTTCCTCGACGAAGTCCAGGCAGTGCGACAGCAGGCTCTCGCCGATGGAGAAGCGCGGGAAGCGCTGGCGCTCCAGCACCAGCACGTCGTGGCCCTTGCGCTTGAGCAGCGCGGCGGCGATGGCGCCGGAAGGGCCCGCGCCGATGACGACGACGGTGCGTTGTTGCAGTTCAGGGGCGGGCATCAGAAGGGCTCCTTGCCGGGGCGTGATCCTTGGAAACGGGAGTGGCGTGCGGGCGACGCACGCCGCAGAGAGCGGGCAGCAGGGTGGCGAACAGGCTCATCAGCAGCAGGCTGAAATACAGCAGCGAGTCGATGTGGCCCTGCTGGAACAGCAGGTTGAGGAAGACGATCTCGGTCAGCCCGCGAATGTTCAGCAGCAGGCTTTCCTGCCACAGCTGTCCGCCCGTGGCGCCCGGCAGCGCCCAGCGCAGGCCGAGCCAGCTGCCGGCGAGCTTGCTGATCACCGGCAGCGCCAGCAGCGCACCGAGGTAGAGCCAGGAGTAGCCGGAGAGCGCGTGGTGGAAATCGATCTGCAGGATGCCGAAGGCCAGTACCAGCGGCACCAGCAGGTAGTTCTGCAGCGCCTGCGCCACCTGCGGGGAAACCGGCAGGCGGAACGGCTGGCGCACCGCAGCCTGGGCCATCAGCCAGGTGATGGCGAACACCAGGGTGTTCAAATGCCAGTGCTGGAAGGCGACCATCAGGCCGAAGAACGGCAGGCTGTAGGCCAGCGCGTGGCGCACTCGCAGCAGGCGCAGCAGCAGCGGCGCGACACCCGCCAGCAGCGGCCACACCAGTTGGCTCGGATCGCTGCTGCCCTGCGCCAGGCCGAACAGGCTCCAGCACCACAGGTCCATCAGCACCGCCGCGTGCATCAGCCGGCGCGTGGCGTCCTCGGGGTAGTCGATGTTGCGCAGGAACAGGTAGAGCACCGGGATCGCCGTGATCGAGAACAGCAGGCCGATGCCCAGCACGCTCATGCCCTCGCGCACGCCCAGCAACCACCAGGCGCTGGCCATGCCGCAGGCCAGCGGCACGGCGAAGCTGGGCAGGGCGATCTTCAGGCTCTGGCGGCTGACGTCGAGGTCGATCACATCGCTGAGGATGTGCCCCAGCAGCAGCGCGAAGCCGATGTCGTAGAGCGGCCGCAGCCAGGGCGCAGTGACCAGCGTGCGCACCTCGAAGCCCTGGCCCTGCAGCACCACGAACAGCAGTGGTAGCAGCAGCCCGGCCACCAGCAACTGGCTGACGATGGGCAGCAGGCGCAGGTGGCGCCCGCCGATCACCGCGAGGGCGAACAGCGGCGGCATCGCCAGCCAGAACAGGACCGTCAGCACGCCCGGACTCCTTCCCGGTGGCGCTCACCCGCCCACGGGCAGAACAGGAAACAGAACGCCAGGCCCAGCCCCACGGCCAGGCCGAAGTTGCTGATTACCGGCGTGCTGGAAAGCGCCAGCAGACCGAACGACAGCCAGGTGGTGATGGCCGCCAGCAGCACGCCAATCAGGCTCACCGCCGCGCCGCCGACGCGTTCGCGCATCAGGATCGTGTAATCCACGCCGATGGCGGTCACCAGCAGCAGGCCGAACAGGCTGAACAGCGTCAGCGGCTGGCCCAGCCAGCCCAGGCTGGCGAGGCTGCACAGCGCGGCCAGCAGCGGCAGCAGGACGATGCGCAGGGCGCCGCGCGGACCGAAGGGTTTCAGCAGCAGGGTGAAGATCAGCACGCAGGAGAGCAGCTTGAGTTCGGTGGCGCTGACCTGGGTGGCGGCGAACAGGCGGTTCAGCTCGCCGAGGCGGTCCACCAGCTGCACGCCTTCCAGGCCTTTCGCCTGCTCGGCCAGCACGCCGGCATCGGAAAGCCCTTGCAGGCTCACCAGTCCGGCCACGCCGCCATCCACCGTACCCAGCCAGAGCGGCCGCCAGGGTTCGCCCAGCGGGCCTTTCAGGGCCTGGTCGAGGGATTGCTGCGGGAGCTTTTCCAGCTGATCCAGCTCGGCTTGCAGCGCGGTTTGCGGGATGCCCAGGTCGAGCAGCGCCTGCCAATGTTGCGGCAGCTGGCGCAGGGCTTCGCGGGCCTGCTGTTGCTGCTGTGCGGTGGCGAGCAACTGGTTGAGCGCGAGATAGCCCTTCAGTTGCCCGGAGGCGACCAGCCTGTCCAGCCGCGCGGCCAGTTCGGCCTGGCGTTGCAGCAGCCGGGTCTCGTCGGCGGCGCGCACCAGGAAGAACTGGCTGGTGGGCTGGTAGCCGGTGATGCGCGCGGTGGCCTGGGCTTCGGCGAGCAATTGCGGCTTGTTGCCGAGCCATTGGCGCAGGTCGTTCTTGATCTGCAATTGCCAGAGGCCCCCGGCGCAGAACAGCGCCACCACGGCGAGCAGTGGCCAGCTCCCGGTGCGCTTGATCAGTGCTTCACGCAGGCGGATCAGGCGCTCGCCGAACCCGAGCAGAAGCGGCTGCGGAGAGATGGCATCGCCGCGCAGCAACAGGGGCAGCAGGCCGATCACGCAGAGGTAGGCGGCGAGCAGCCCGGCCACCGAGAAGGTCGCCACCTGGGTCAGCGCCGGGAACGGCGTGCAGGCCAGGGCGAGGTAGCCGATCAGGTTGGTCAGCAGGCTCAGCAGCAGCCCGCGATGGCTCAGCTTCAGTGCGCGCCACGGTTGCCAGGGATGCTCCTTGTCAGGGCCGGGGGTCCAGGCCTTGGACAGGTAGTGCAGCGGGTAGTCCGAAGCCACGCCGATCAGGCTCGCGCCGAGCACCAGGGTCAGCAGGTTGACCTTGCCGAACAGCGCAATACACGCGGTGGCGCCGGCCAGTACGCCGACCAGCACCGGCAGGAAGGCCAGCAGCGCGCGAATGCGGCGGAAGGCGAGCAGCAACAGGAGCAGGGTGCCCAGTGCGGCGCCGCCGCCAACCCAGGTCATTTCGCGGCTGGCCTGGCGCTGGCCGTCGGCGGCGTAGAGCAGGCCGCTGGCGGCGACGAGTTGCCCGCCATCGGCGGCCAGTTGCTGGCGCACCTCGGCGACCTGCGCGGCGACTGCACGCGGCAGGTTCATGTCGAAGGCATCGGCGCGGGTGCGGGCGCGCAGCAGTACCCAACTGCGGCCGTCGTCCTCGGCAATCAGTGCGCCGCTGCCGATGTCCAGCTGCACCTTCGAAGGTAGCGGCTGGTGGTGCTGGATGCGCAGGGCGAGGCCGAACCAGTCCTGGTCGTTGGGCACCAGGCCGAAGCCGGAGAACGGGTCGAAGAGTTGTTCCACGCGCTGCTGGATGAACGCGGCGGGCTCGCCCGCGAGTTGCCGGCGGTCGTCGTCGCTGAGCAACGCCAGTCGACCCGCGCGCAGCTGTTCGCGCAGTGCCGACAGGTCAGCCTGCACGCCCCACTGCACCTTTTCGTAGAGGCCGCTGGCCTGCCAGCGCTCGGCCAGCTCGCGGGCGTGGGCGATGGCGGTGTCGCGCTCCGGGTAGCCGACCAGCACGATCAGTTCGCGGTTGAGCGGTTCCTGCATGCGCTGCTCGGCCTGCTTCTGCAAGGCGTCACGGCTGCTGCCGGGCACCAGCTCCAGCAGGTCGGTGCTCAGCGGCGGGCCGTGGCGCCACTGCCAGGCGGCGAGGGCGAGCAGCGCCAGCAGCCCGGCGATCACCAGGCGCGGCAGCCACTGCGGCCGCTCAGCGGGCAAAGTCGGCGCGCTCGGCATCGGTCAGGCTGTCGCCAGGCTGGCTGCTGGTCATGCGCAGCACGGTGCGGTCGCCCTGGGCTTCGTGCAGCTCGATGCGCTGCACCAGCTCGCCACCAGCGATCTCGATGCTGTCGAAGATCTGCTTGAGCAGCACGGCGCGTGGCGTGAGGGTCAGTTTCCAGTCGTTCGACTCGCCACTCAGGGCGAGGTCGAAGTCCCGTTGCAGGCCGCTGCTGTCGCCCTCCAGCACGGCGAGGAACAGGCGGTTCTGTTGTGCGCTGGCGCTGCGTTGCGGCAGTTGCTGCCAGCCGTTGGCGTCGCGCCGGGCGATGCCTTTGTCATCGATGCGGTAGTCCTGCTTGAGCGGCGTCTGCAGCAGCCAGAGCAGGCCGTGCTGCTTGGCCAGGACGAAATGCCCCTTGCTCACCAGCGGTTGCGGCAGGGAGCGCAGGTGTTTCTCCTGGACGAATTCGCCCCGCACCACCGCCGGCTTGCCCAGTTGCGCGGCCAGTTGCGGCAGGTCGAAGGCGTGGGCCAGCGGAGCCAGCAGCAGGCCGCAGACCAGCAGGGCGCGCTTCAACATGCTTCGGCCTCCAGCGCGCGCTGCACGGCGGCGATGAACACCGGCGGGGAGACCATCTGCATCTCGCGGCTGGCGATTTCCACCGCCACCTGGCTGCTGCTGGCGCGGGTCAGGCGCTCGCCGGTCTCGGCGTCGCTGATCAGGTAGTTGATCTTCAGGCGGTTCTCCCACTCCACCAGGTCGGCGCGCACGCTGATGCGCTGGCCGAAACGGGCGCCGCGCACGTAGCGCAGCTGCAGGTCGATCACCGGCCAGGCATAGCCGGCTTCGCGCATCTGCGCGTAGTTGTGGTCGAGCTTGTCGAGCAGGGCGCAGCGCGCGACTTCCAGGTATTTGACGTAGTGGCCGTGCCAGACCACTTCCATCATGTCGACGTCGAAGAACGGCACGAGGATATCCACCTCGGCCTGCAGTACCCCGGCCTTACGCATAGAGCCCCCAGTGGCGTGCACGGATGCGCTCCAGGCACAGGCGCAGTTCGCCTTCCAGGGCGCGGTCCTCGATCAGCGGCGGGAAGTCCTGCGCCAGTTGTTCGTGCATGCCGCCCAGCGGTGCCGGCAATGGGCGCGCACCGGCCTCGTGGCAGCGCAGCCAGACGCCCTGCTGCGCGGCCAGCAGCGTCGCCGCGGCGACCTGTTCGCTCAGCTCCAGGCTGCGCAGGGCATCGCGCGCGGCGATGGTGCCCATGCTCACCTTGTCCTGGTTGTGGCACTCGGTGGAGCGCGAGAACACGCTGGCCGGCAGGGTGTTCTTCAGCGCCTCGGCGGTCCAGGCGCTGGCGCCGATCTGCACGGCCTTGAAGCCGTGATTGATCATCGCGCGGTCGGCCGGCGCACCCGAGAGATTGCTCGGCAGGCCGTGGTTGTAGCGGGTGTCCACCAGCAGCGCGAGCTGCCGGTCGAGCAGGTCGGCGACGTTGCCGACCAGGTTCTTCAGGCTGTCCATGGCGAAGGCGATATGCCCGCCGTAGAAGTGCCCGCCGTGGAGCACGCGTTCGTCCTCGGCGTCGATGATCGGGTTGTCGTTGGCGCTGTTCAGTTCGATCTCGATGAACTGCCGCAGCAGGCCCAGGCTGTCGGCCAGCACGCCCAGCACGTGGGGGGCGCAGCGCAGCGAGTAGCGGTCCTGCAGGCGGTGCAGCGGCGGCGTCGGCGCATCGATGGCGAGGTCCTGGCGGATCCACGCGGCGACCTGCATCTGCCCCGGGTGCGGCTTGGCGGCGAACAGGCGCTCGTCGAAATGCTCCGGGTTGCCCTGCAGGGCAATGACGTTCAGCGCGGTGATGCGCGTGGCCAGCTTGAGCAGGTAGTCGGCGCGCACATAGGCGAGGCAGGCGAGGCCGGTCATCACCGCGGTGCCGTTCATCAGCGCCAGGGCTTCCTTGGGGCGCAGCACCAGTGGCTGCCAGCCCAGCTCGGCGTGGACTTCGGCGGCGCTGCGGCGCTCACCACGCCAGAGCACGTCGCGCTCGCCGGCGAGGGTGGCGGCGACGTAGGACAGCGGCGTGAGGTCGCCGCTGGCGCCCACCGAACCCTCTTCCGGGATCAGCGGCAGGATGTCGTGTTCGAGGAAGGCATGCAGGCGCTCCAGCAGTTCCAGGCGCACGCCGGAAACCCCGTGGCTCAGCGAACGCAGGCGCGCGGCCAGCACGGCGCGGGTGGCCTGCGGGTCGAGCAGCTTGCCCAGGCCGCAGCCGTGGAAGGTGAACAGGTGCTGCGGCAGCGCCTCGACGTGCTCCAGCGGCACGGCGACCACGCAGGAGTCGCCGTAGCCGGTGGTCACGCCGTAGATCACGCCTTCCTTGTCCAGCAGGGTGTCGAGGAACTGCGCGCCACGGGCGATGCGCGCGCGGAACTCGGCGTCGTCGTCCAGTCGGCTTTCGACGCGGCGCTCGGCGAGGGCGACGATCTGTTCGATGCTCAGGTGGCCTTGGCCGAAGACCGGCGCTTCAGTGGCTGTCGTCATGGGCTTTCCAGAACGGGTAGAAGTTGAACCACTGCTGCGGCGCGCGCAGGCAGTAGTGTTCCAGGCGTTGGGCGTAGCGCTGGGTCCAGTGTTTCAGGACCTCGGCGCGGTCGCTGCGGCGCCACTGGATGCGCTCGGCGAAGGGCTCCAGGTGCACGCGGTAGCGGCCTCCTTGCTTGAGGCAGAACATCAGGTTGGCCGGGCACTGCAGCAGCCCGGCGAGCAGCCACGGGCCTTGCGGGAAGGCGGCCGGCGCACCGAGGAAATCCACCTCGACATTGCGCCCGCCGTGCAGCGGAATGCGGTCGCCGGCGATCGCCAGCCACTCGCCGGCGTCCAGGCGCTGGGACAGTTGCAGCATGATCGCCGGGTCCAGTTCGCTTACCTGGATCAGCCGCAGGCGGCTGGCGCCGGACTCGCCCAGCAGCTGGTTGAACTGCTCGGCGTGGCGGGTGTGCACCAGCACGTTCATCCGCACCTTTTCGCCCAGCTCGGCCAGCGCGCGGCAGACTTCGAGATTGCCCAGGTGCGCGCCCACCAGCAGTTGGCCACGGCCGCTGCGTAGCTGCGCGCGCAGGTTGTGCGGGTCGTTCAGTTCGATGCTGGCGAGGTCCAGGCGGCCGGCCCAGACGTCGAGCTTGTCGAGGATGGCATCGGCGAACGCCATGAACTGGCCGAACACGCGGCCGGTGGTCGGCCGCAGCGCAGCGTCACCGCTGTGCTGCGCCAGGCGCTGCTGGTACTCGCGGATGGCCCCGCGGGCACGGGCGCCGAAGAGGAAGAAGTACAGCACGATCAGGTGCAGCAGCGGCGACAGCAGGCGCCGGCCCAGCGTGCGCGCCGCCCAGGCGGTGAAACGCATCAGCAGCAGGCTGCCGCGCTCGCGCTGCTGCGCCCAGTGCTGCGCGCTCACGCAGCACTCCGCAGGCGGCGCCAGAGGATCGCCGGCGAGCGCCAGAGCATGCCGAAGAACAGCCGCGCATGCATGGAGGAGATCAGCGCGTTGTCGTGGAACAGGCGAAAGTGCGAGAGGCCGTCCAGCGGGTAATGCACCTTGGTCGGCAGCCACTGCATCGGCTGGTTGCGCCAGGCCAGGCGGACGAGGATTTCCGGGTCGAAATCCATGCGCTTGCCCAGCGGGGTGCTGTCGATCAGTTGGAGCGTGGGCGTGAGCGGGTAGACGCGGAAGCCGCACATGCCGTCGCGGATCGACAGCGACAGGCTGTTGATCCACACCCAGACGTGGGTCAGGTAGCGCGCGTAGAGACGGCCCTTGGGCACGCTCGCGTCGTATTGCGGGTAGCCGCAGATCAGCGCGCCGGGATGTTCGCGTGACGTGTCGAGGAAGCGCTGCACGTTGCCCAGGTCGTGCTGGCCGTCGGCGTCCACCTGCAGCGCGTGGGTGAAGCCCAGGCGCGCGGCTTCGCGCAGGCCGGCCATCACCGCGCCGCCCTTGCCCTGGTTCACCGGCAGGCGCACCAGCCAGGTGTCGTGAGCTTCGGCGAGCTGGTCCATGACGACCGCGCACTCGCGGCTGGAGGCGTCATCCACCAGCACGCAGGGCAGGCCGGCGGCGAGCAGTTCGGCCACGACCTTGGGCAGTGCGTGCTCGTGGTTGTAGACGGGGATCACCGCGCACGGACGCACACTCATGCGTCGGCCCCCAGCAGGATGCGCCCGGAGGAGCAGGCCGCCTCATCGCGGGTGAAGGCGAAGTACAGCTTGCCGCGCTCGGCATCCCAGCGCAGCGACAGCTGGCAGAGATCGCCCGGCCGCAGCAACTGCTGGAACTTCAGCACTTCCATGCCACCGAAGCGCGGCGGCAGGTCGAATACCTGGCGGCCCAGTTGCTGCGCCCATTGCACCTGCACCACGCCGGGCAGCACGGGCGCCTTGGGGAAGTGGCCGGGGAAGTAGGCGAGGTCCAGGGGGATTTCCAGCTGGAAGTGCTGTTCGCCGTCCACTGCACTGTGCGCCAGGACTTCGGGGTCACGGCTGCGCGGGGCGTGCAGCAGCTCGTCCACGAGGCTTTGCGGCAGCTTGCCCTGGGCATTGCCCGGCAGGCGCCGCAGCAGGCGCCAGCGGCGCGGCAGGGCGAGCGCTTCGCAGTGATCGGCAAGGTGTTCGCGCAGGCGTTGGGTCAGCGCGCGGCGGCCGCCGTTGCGCAGCTCATGCAGGCCTGCCTCACTGAGGGCGACCAGTGCGCCGAGGCTGGCGCGGTTTTCCTGCACCACGCCCAGGCGGGCTTCGCTGACGAAGGGATGTTTCGCCAGCGCCGCTTCCAGTTGCGGCAGGGAGATGCGTTTTTCTTCCAGCTTGACGATGCGGTCCAGCCGGCCGAGCAGCTCGAAGCGGCCGTCGGCGCAGAGGCGCGCGGCGTCGGCGGTCTGCTCGGTTTCGCCGGGCGGCAGGTAGGTCGATTCGATGCGCAGGGCGCCGTGTTCGTCCTGGCTCAGCGTTACGCCTTCGAACGGTTGCCACAGCTGGCCGCCCTGGCGCCAGGCGATGCCGCCGGTCTCGGAGCTGCCGTAGATTTCCGTCGGCGCCTGGCCGAGGCGTTCGTGCAGCAGCTCGCCAGCTTCGGCCGGCAGTGGGCCGCCGGAGGAAAACACCCGCACCACCGGGCGCAGCGCCGGCCAGTCGAGGTTGTCGCCCATGCGCTTGAGCAGTGCCGGGCTGCCCACCCAGGCAAAGCGGGGGTGTTCCAGGCTGTGGCGTTGCAGGTCTTCGGGGAAGGCGATCTGCCGGCGAAGGAAGGCGCGCCCGGCGGACAGCGGCCAGAGCACGCGGAACAGCAGGCCGTAGATGTGCTGCGCGGCGACGCTGCCGAGGATGTGGGCCGCGCCCAGTTCGGCGCCCCAGAGGTTTTCCAGCACCTGCACTTCGTTGCTCAACTGGCGCAGGGATTTGCCGATCAGCTTGGGCTCGCCGGTGGAGCCGGAAGTGCTCAGGACCAGGCGGCAGGTGTCGAGGTCAAGTTCGGCGGGTGCAAGCGCGGGGCCGTTCAGTTCGGCCAGCGTCAGGTCGCCGGGTTGGTCGCCGATCCAGGCGTCGATCCGCGCCGCGAGGCGTTCACGGCTATGGGCAAGATTGTCTGCCGGCAGCACGGCTTCGGCGCCGGCCAGCCAGGCGGCGTAGAGGGCGATGGCGAGTTCGGCGGCGTCTTCCAGGTGGATCGCCACGCGCTGCGTATCGCGTTGACGCAGGGCGCCCGCGGCAGCGCAGACGCGCTGCGCGAAATCATCGGCGGGCAGCGACGGCTCCAGTGCCAGGATGCGCTCGGCGGGCAGGTCCGGCAGCAGCCGGGCGAGGGAAATCGGTTTCATCCTTGACTCCTGACCCGCTGCCGCACCAGCCACTCGACGGCGAACAGCACGCCCATCAGCAGGTAGGAAATCAGGCCGTTGTACAGCGTCCACCAGGCCAGCGGCGCCCACAGCGTGAGGGCCGCGGCGATCAGGCCGTTGCCCAGGAAGAACAGCACCCAGACCTGCGTCACCTGGCGCGTGTAGCGCACCGCGTGGGGTGGCAGCTCAGGCTCGCGCAGGCGCGCCAGGCGCTCCACCAGCGGCGGGCCGAACTTCAGGCTGAGGGCGAACAGGCACAGCAGGCCGGCGCTGATCAGCACCGGGTACCAGCGCAGCAGGTGCGGCTCGTTGACCAGCCACAGGGCGATGCAGAAGGCCACGGCGGCCAGGGCCATCCAGCGCTGCCCCGGACGTTGCCCGCTGCCCAGGCTGCGGGCGAACCACAATCCGCCCAGCAGCAGCGCAAAGAACTTCGGCGACAGGTGATCGATGCCGAAGTAGATCGCGAACGGGTAGAGCAGCCCGGCCAGCAACAGGCCGAGCCCGACCAGGCGTGTCATGGGTTGGCCAGGCGATAGACCGCTTCGACCACATCGCCCACGGTGCGCACCGACTTGAATTCCTCGGCGGCGATCTTCTTGCCGGTCTGGCGCTTGAGGTGGTCGATCAGGTCGACGGCGTCGATGCTGTCGATTTCCAGGTCCTGGTACAGGTTGGCGTCGAGGCTGATCTGCTCCGGCTCCAGTTCGAACAGTTCGACCAGGGCGTCGCGCAGGGTGTTGTAGATGTCCTCACGGGTTTGCATGGTCGGCGTTCTCAGGCGGCTTTCTGGGCGGTCACGAAGGCCGCCAGGCTCGCCACGTTGGCGAAGTGCTGGCGGGTGTCCTTGGCATCGGCGTCGATCTTGATGCCGTAGCGTTTCTGGATGGCCAGGCCCAGTTCCAGGGCGTCCACCGAATCCAGGCCGAGGCCGTCGCCGAACAGCGCGTCTTCGGCGCCGATGTCATCAGGGCCGATATCTTCGAGCCCGAGGGCGTCGATGATCAGCTGTTTAATCTCCAGTTGCAGATCGCTCATCTCTTGCGAGCTCCTTGGTGAAATGCTGGTGCAGGAAGGCATTGAGCCGGCGTGAGGCAGCCGGGGCCGGGCCCTGGCTGGCAAAGACCTGTGGGTCCAGGTCGTCGCCGACGCGCAGCCGGAAGTGCACGCGGCGGGCGGGAATGCTGTACCAGGGCTCGGCCTTGGTCAGGGTGGTCGGGGTCACGGTGATGGTCACCGGGGTGATGACGCTGGCGCCGCGCAGGGCGATGGACGCCGCGCCGCGATGGAATTCGGGGGCCTTGCCCGGCGTGGTGCGGGTGCCTTCGGGGAAGACGATCAGCGTCTGGCCCTGCTGCAGCGCGTCCACGGCTTCATCGAACATGTCCATGCTGCCGTTGTTGCTGATGTACTGCGCCGCCGTCACCGGGCCACGGGTGAAGGGGTTGGCGAACAGGCTTTGCTTGACCACACAGTTGGCGTCGCGGATCAGCCCGATGAGGAACACCACGTCGATCAGCGAGGGATGGTTGGCGATCACCATCTGCCCCGGCCGGCCCAGGCGCTCGATGCCTTCCACTTCGTAGGTCAGCACGCCGCTGCGCTGCATGATCTGCACGAACAACCAGAACAGCCGGCTCACCGTGTGGCGTGCGCGGGCGCGGCGGCGCTGCGCATCACCGGGCAGAAGTGCCAGTAGCGGAAACACCAGCACCCGCAGCAGCAGGCCGCCGAGACCGAAGAGGGCGAAGCACAGGCCGGTGGCGAACAGGCGCCACGGCCAAGCGTCGGCGCGCTTGCTCAGTGGTTGCGTTGCCAGGTCCATAGACGCTTCTTCCAGGGGTGGTGGATCAGGCTGGTGCGCTCGATCAGCGCGCGCACCAGGTTCAGGGCATTGGGGTGGGACGGCGGAGCAAGGGCCGTGCCGTTATCCGCGAGCTGCAGCGACCATTCACTGCCGGCCTGCAGGCGCAGGGCCACGGCGTAGGGAAAGGGGACGTCGTCGACCCAGGGTGCATACAGCTCCGGCGGCGGCTCATCGGTCACCACCAGCAGGACTTCCGGGGCGCCATCGGCCAGCAGCGCGGCGGCTTCCAGCAGGCCATGCTCGAAGCCGTCACGTTCGCCGGCGATCGCCGTCATTTCGCTGGTGTCCTGTCTCAGGATCGACCACAGGCCGATCACCGCGTTGTGCACGGAGAGGCTGAACTGAGTCGGGGACAGTGGTTGTTCGACGGCCAGTTCGCGCAGCAGTTCCAGGCTCCGGCCGGTTTCACCGTGGCGGGAAACGAAGACCAGCGGCATCGGTGGCCGCCCGTCGGCCAGCGGCCAGGCGACACTGAACACCATCCGCGCCAGGGGGCTGAGGCGGCGGCGTTGCAGGGCGGGGAGAAAGGCGACATCCGGTTGGGTAGCGATGTCAGGAAGGCGTTCTTCCCGTACCCAACTCTGCCAGTCGGCAATCGTGGACAGACCCGGGGCCCAGGCGCTCCACTGGTCGATATTGAATTGAATCACGCTGAGAGCTCTTGTTGGCCCTTGCGGGCGAATGGTCTTCCTTGATCCACCAAGAGCTGTGTCGGCACGGGCTATGGCGTAGTGCCGGCATTATCCGGGTCGAGGTAGGGCCAGGCAAACCTTTGCTTACAAAGATGTGCGGAAGACAGGGCATTTTACCCTTCGCTTTCCTGGTTTCTTGGCGATTCGTCGGAAGTGGTCCGACAGATAAAATACAGGGCCTACTCCGCTCGCCCTTGTCATGGGCTTTGCATAGAATCCCCCAGCACTCGAATGTTCCTGGAGGGATGGCTGATGCGACGCGTGGTGTTCAATCAGAAGGGCGGGGTCGGCAAGTCGAGCATCGCTTGCAACCTGGCGGCGGTGAGCGCGGCGGAGGGCTATCGGACGTTACTGGTGGACCTGGACGCCCAGGCCAACTCCACTCACTACCTGACAGGCCTGACCGGCGACGACGTGCCCGTGGGCATCGCCGACTTCTTCAAGCAGACGCTGGCCTCCGGCCCCTTCAGCCGCAAGGGCAAGGTGGACATCTACGAGACCCCCTTCGACAACCTGCACATCGTCACCGCCAGCGCGGAGCTTGCCGACCTGCAGCCCAAGCTCGAGCAGAAGCACAAGATCAACAAGCTGCGCAAACTGCTGGACGAGCTCTCGGAAGACTACGATCGAATCTACCTGGATACGCCGCCGGCTCTGAACTTCTACACGGTTTCTGCGCTGATCGCGGCAGATCGCTGCCTGATCCCCTTCGACTGCGACAGCTTCTCCCGCCAGGCGCTGTATGGCCTGCTGCAGGAGATCGAAGAGCTGAAGGAGGACCACAACGAGGACCTGGAAGTCGAAGGCATCGTGGTCAACCAGTTCCAGCCGCGCGCGACCCTGCCGCAGCAACTGCTGGATGAACTGGTGGAAGAAGAGCTGCCGGTGCTGCCGGTGTACCTGATGAGCTCGGTGAAGATGCGCGAGTCGCACCAGGCCTGCACCCCGCTGATCTTCCTCGAGCCCCGGCACAAGCTGACCCAGCAGTTCGTCGAACTGCACAGTCTGCTGGAAGCCTGAGCGCTTACTGGCTGATCAGCACATCGCAGGGTGGCCGACGCAGGAAATAGCGCGTCGAGCTGCCCAGCATGGCCTGCTCGATGGCGCCGCGGCTGCGGCTGCCGAGCACCAGCAGGTCTGGCGTCCATTCCCGCAATGCCGTTTCCAGCGCCTGCTGGGGCGTGCCCTGCTGCACCGCGCAAAGCAATTGCGGCCCTGTAGCCGGCACTTGCGTGCGCTCATCCTGCAGCGCCTGGCGCAGCAGTTCGCGCTGGGTCTCCAGGTGGCTGTCGGCGCGGCCTGCCTTCTTGCCCGGCTGGTAGGCGTTGAGCGCCAGCAGCTCGGCGTCGGGCGCGAGCAGCCGGTAGCCGGCGCGCCAGGCCTGGCAGGAGCAGTGCGACAGGTCCAGTCCGGCCAAGGCCTTGGTGTAAGGCGCGGCGGACTCTTCCACTGCCAGCAGGATTGGCGCGCGGCAATGCCGGGCGATGCGCTCCAGGGTGGTGCCGTCGAAGCGCTCGAGCAGTTGCTGATGGTGCGCACCGATCACCAGCAGGTCGGCGCCCAGCTCCTGCGCCGCCTGGGTCACGGTATTGGCGGCGCGCCCCTGGCGTATCACCAGCTGGTAGTCGGCGATGTCACTGGCGCGGGCTGCATCGCGCAATGCCACTTCAGCCGCTTCGCGGACGGTGTCCATCATGCGGTCGGGGAAGAATTCCTCGATGACGTGCAGCAGCGAGACACGGGCGCCGTGCTGGCGGGCCAGTTGGGCGGCGCGGCGCACGGCGATGTCCGCCTCGACGCTGAGGTCGTGGGCGACGAGCAGGTTCTGGTACATGGTGGATTCCCTCTGGTGGCGCTTCCACTGTCGCGCCACGTAGGAAATTTCACCTTGATGCAGGGCAATGGCCGGCTTCAGCGACTACGCAGCTGATAGATGGCGTGGCTTTCGGCGACGATGTTGCCCTCTTCGTCCTTCAGCTGCAGGTCGAGGACGAATTCGGACTTGCCCTGGTGGGTCGCTTCCTCGCCGATGCGCTCGATCTCCGCCTCGCTGAGCTGCGCTTCCACGGTCACGTCGCTGGCGGCCGGGCGCAGGAAGCGCAGGCCTGCCTCCTTGACGATGGGGTAGAAACGCCGGGCATCGAAGCTGGTCAGCATCAGCACGCCGCCGGGCAATTCGGCCACCGTGAACAGCGCCCCGGCGTACATGTTGCGGATGTGGTTCTCGTTGCCCTTGAGCGGCATGCGCAGGCGCACGTGGCCCGGCTCCAGCACCTCGGCCTTGAGGCCGGTGCGCTTGACGAAGGCGATGTGTTCTTCGGTGAGCTGGCGGATGAAGTCTTCGGGGTAGGAAGGCATGGGCGTGCTCCGGTTTTTTGCCCAAGCCTAGCCCGCGTGTGCGGTCTGGCAATGACCGCACCGATTGACCGAAACGCTCGCCGTCAGATGCCCTGGCGGGACAGCCAGTCGAGCAACTGCGGCAGCGGCATCGCACCGCTCTGGCGCGCCACTTCCTGGCCGTTGCGCAGCAGGATCAGGCTGGGAATCGAACGAATCCCCAGGCGCGTGGAGAGGTTCGGGTTGGCGTCGCTGTCCAGCTTGGCCAGGCGCACCTTGCCCGACAGCCGCGCCGCCGCTTGCTCGAACACCGGCGCAAAGCCCTTGCACGGCCCGCACCAGTCGGCCCAGACGTCCACCAGCAACGGCAGGTCGCCCTTGGCCTGGGCGGCGAAACCGGCCTCGTCGAGGTCGAACGGCGTATCCAGCACGATCGGTGACTGGCAGCGCCCGCAGCTGGGTGAGTCGCCCACGCGTGCGGCGGGCACGCGGTTGAGGCCGTTGCAATTGGGGCAGGGGATGATCAGGGAATCGGACATGACGGGGCTCCAGAGGCTATGAAGCAAAGATGGAGCCTCTGAGGTCCGATCTCAACGGTACGTTGACTGCTTTTCCGAAGATGGGCCGACGTCGGGCGTCGGCCCATGCACATCAGACCCGGAAGTGACTGACCAGTGTCTGCAACTGCCCACCCAGGCGGGCGAGTTCGACGCTGGAGGCGGCGACTTCCTGGTTGGCCGAGGCGGTCTGTTCGGAGACGTCGCGCACGTTGACCACGCTGCGGCTGATTTCCTCTGCCACGGCGCTCTGTTCCTCGGCGGCGGTGGCGATCTGCTGGTTCATCGCCTGGATGTTGGAGACGGTGCGGGTGATCTCGCCCAGTGACTCGCCGGCCTGGCGGCTGAGGGCGACGCTGCTGGCGGTGAGTTCGCGGCTGCCGAGCATGACGCTGGAGACCTGGCGGGTGCCGCTCTGCAGGCCGGCGACCAGGGCTTCGATTTCTTCGGTGGATTGCTGGGTGCGCTGGGCCAGCCCGCGTACTTCGTCGGCGACCACGGCGAAACCACGACCGGCTTCGCCCGCGCGGGCGGCTTCGATGGCGGCGTTGAGGGCCAGCAGGTTGGTCTGCTCGGCCACCGACTTGATCACGTCCATGACCTTGCCGATCTTCTCGCTCTCCTGCTCCAGGCGCTGCATGGCTTCGGCGGAGCGTTCGACTTCCTCGGCCAGGCGCTCGATCTGCTCCACGGCCTTGTTCACCACGCGGTCGCCGTCCTGGGCCTGATGGTCGGCGGCGGAGGCGGCCTGGGAGGCCTGCTCGGCGTTGCGCGCGACTTCCTGCACGGTGGCGGACATCTCGTGCATGGCGGTGGCGACCTGGTCGGTCTCTACCTTCTGGGTGTTGGCGCCGGCGCTGGTCTGCTCGGTGACGGCGGAGAGCTCCTCGGCGGCGCTGGCGATCTGGGTGACGCCATCACGGATGCCGCCGATCAGCTCGCGCAGGCTCTGGCTCATGCGCTGCATGCTTTGCTGCAGGCGGCCGAGTTCGTCGCGGCGGGTGACCTGGACAGTCTGCGACAGGTCGCCGGCGGCAATGCGGTCGACCACGGTCATGGTTTCCTGCAGCGGGCGGGTGATCTGGCGGGTGATGATCAGCGCCGCAATGCCACCCAGGACCAGCGCGAGCAGGGTGAACAGGGTCTGCAGGCTGCGGGCTTTGGCGCTTTCGACGTCGCGGCGATCCAGCTGCAGCTGGTAGAGATTTTCGCTGATCTTGACGATGTCCTGCCCCTGGGCGGTCATTTCCTTGCGCGCCTGGACGATGGCGGCCATGTTGCTGCGCAGGGTAGTGACGGCGTCGCGATAAGCGCGAAGGGCAGTGCCCAGTTGCTGGACATACTGTGCTTCGGCGACGCCGAGCACGCTCTCCAGGGCCGGCAGGCCGGCGATGCTTTCGTCGAGGCCGCGGGTCACGCCGTCACCGTTGCTGGTGAGGGCGGTGGCGAGGTAATCGCGCACGTCGTAACGAGCCTGCAACAGGTCTTCGCGGGTGCCGGTGATGGCCTGGAAGCGGGTGGCGCGCTCTTCGTCGGCCGGAGCCTTGAGGATGTCCTGCTGGATCTGCGCGGTCAGCTCGTTGGCGCGGGCGGCGTTCTCCTGCAGGGTGCGGCGGGTGATGCCGGCGCTCTGGTAGCCGGCGCGCATGGCGGCCAGGGACTTCTCGTAGTCACCGATGATGCCGCCGAGCTGGTCGAGCATGCGCACATTCTCGGGGCTGACGAAGCTGGCGCGCAGCTTCTGCTGCTGGGCCTTGAAGTCGGCCAGGGTGGACATGACGTTGGCGGCTTCCTGCTCGGCGCCGTCGGCGATCATGTATTGCAGGCGGGTGATGCGCAGCTTGGTCAGGCGCGAGTTCAGCTCGGTGATATCGCTCATCCAGTTGCTGCGGTCGATCAGCGAGCCCAGGCCGACCCAGCTGACGATGGCGAGGATGGCGGTGAAGGCGAGGACCAGGCCGAAGCCCAGGGCCAACTTGAGGTTCACGCTCAGGTTGGAAATCCAGCTGTTCATTGACGATCTCCAGGAAAGGTTGTGTGAAGTCAGGCCGTTCGGAGATTGTTCTTGTTGGGGGCCAGGGTGGCGAACCACGTCCAAGCCCTATCGGCAGGATCGGGCGGAACCGTATGGTCACGGGCGAAAAAAGTTATCCGCCGGCCGGCGCCTGGAAGGCGGGTCGGAAAGGAATGGGCAGGGGAAGGCGGACTGGATCCCTGTTCGCTGGCGTGTCGCTGGGTGTGGTCGTGCGCTGGCTTGCGGCGCTGGGCGGCATTCTACGGAAAGGCCGATGGGGCGTCTGCAAGATGATGGCAAAGAGATATTGCGGGCATCCACTGGTTCTCGAATGAGGCGCCGTTATGGCGCCGCACTCGGTTGCCATGGGATCACGCCTTGGCAGCGTCCAGCGCCTGGGCGAGGTCGGCGAGGATGTCGTCGATGTGCTCGATGCCGATGGACAGCCGCACCATGTCGCGCGGTACGCCGGCCTTCTGCAGTTCCTCGTCGTTGAGCTGGCGGTGGGTGGTCGAGGCCGGGTGGCAGGCCAGGGATTTGGCGTCGCCGATGTTCACCAGGCGCACCACCAGGTTCAGCGCATCGATGAAGCGCGCACCGGCTGCCTGCCCGCCCTTGATGCCGAACGAGAGGATCGACGCGGGCTTGCCGCCCATGTAGCGCAGCGCCAGTTCCTGCTCGGGGTGATCGGCGAGGCCGGCGTATTTCACCCAGCTGACTTGCGGGTGGTTCTGCAGGTACTGCGCGACCTTCACCGCGTTCTCGCAGTGGCGCTCCATGCGCAGGGCGAGGGTTTCCAGGCCTTGCAGGATGAGGAAGGCGTTGAACGGCGAGAGCGCGGCGCCAGTGTTGCGCAGCGGTACGACCCGGCAGCGGCCGATGAAGGCGGCGGGGCCGAAGGCTTCGGTGTAGGTCACGCCGTGGTAGGACGGGTCGGGCGTGTTGAGCAGCGGGAAACGCTCTTTGTTGTCGGCCCAGGGGAATTTGCCGGAGTCGACGACGATGCCGCCGATGCTGGTGCCATGGCCGCCGATGTACTTGGTCAGCGAGTGCACGACGATGTCCGCGCCGTGCTCGAACGGGCGGCAGAGGATCGGCGTGGCGACGGTGTTGTCGACGATCAGCGGCACGCCGTGGCGGTGCGCGGCGTCGGCCAGGGCTTGCAGGTCGACGATGTTGCCCGCCGGGTTGCCGATGGATTCGCAGAACACCGCCTTGGTGCGCTCGTCGATCAGTGCTTCGAGGGCGGCGATGTCGTCGTGCGGCGCGAAGCGGGTCTGGATGCCGAAGCGCGGCAGGGTGTGGGCGAACAGGTTGTAGGTGCCGCCGTAGAGCTTGGCCACCGAGACGATGTTGTCGCCGGCCTCGGCGACGGTCTGGATGGCGTAGGTGATGGCGGCCATCCCCGAAGCCACCGCCAGCGCCGCGACGCCGCCTTCCAGGGCGGCCACGCGTTCCTCCAGCACCGCGTTGGTGGGGTTCATGATGCGCGTGTAGATGTTGCCGGCGACCTTCAGGTCGAACAGGTCGGCGCCGTGCTGGGTGTCGTCGAAGGCGTAGGAGCTGGTCTGGTAGATCGGCACGGCCACGGCCTTGGTGGTCGGGTCGGGGCTGTAGCCGGCGTGGATGGCCAGGGTTTCCGGTTTCATTGTTCGAGCGTCCTTGTGGCAGAAAGCCCCGAGGATGCGAGCGCCGCCCGGCCCCGGTCAATGACCGGGAGCAATGTGGCCGGGGCGTCGCTAGATCGCTTTTGGCTGAGCTTATAACCGCCTCAGGAGGAGCAGCTGATCTCCAGGTGGCGGCCCCAGTCCGGCGGGCGGCGGGTGAAGTGCTCGGCATCCGGCTGCTCTTCGAAGGGCTTGCTGAGCACTTCGTGCAGGCGGCGCACCACGCTGAAATCGCCCTGTTCGGCAGCGCTGATGGCTTCCTGGGCGAGGTAGTTGCGCAGCACGTAGAGCGGGTTGATGGCATGCATGCGCGTGCGGCGTTCTTCCTGGCTGCCGCCTTCGCGTTCGACGCGAGCGCGGTAGTCGGCGGCCCAGGCGTCGAAGCCGGCGAGGTCGACGAAGTCTTCCCGCACCACGGCGAGCGCCTGTTCCGGCGCCTGCTCGCCGAGGCGGCGGAAGAACAGCGAGTAGTCCACCGCGCCTTTCTGCATGGTCTGCAGCAGGCGCTGTACCCATTCCAGGTCGCCATCCTCGGCCGTGGTTAAGCCCAGGCGACGGCGCATCAGGTCCAGGTAGTGCGCCTGGTACAGCGGCAGGAACAGGTCCAGCGTGGCGCGCAGGTCATCGACTTCGACGAAATGCACCAGCGTCTGGCCCAGCGCGGCGAGGTTCCAGTGGGCGATGGGCACCTGGTTGCTGAAGGAGTAGCGGCCGCTGTCGTCGGAGTGGTTGCAGATGTGGTTGGCGTCGAAGTCGTCGAGGAAGGCGTAGGGGCCGTAGTCGAAGGTGATGCCGAGGATCGACATGTTGTCGGTGTTCATCACCCCGTGGCAGAAGCCGTAGGCCTGCCAGAGCGCGATCATCTGCGCGTTGCGTTCGACGACTTCGCGGAAGAAGGCGAGGTAGGGCTGCTCGTCCTGCAGGCACTCGGGGAAGTATTCGCGCAGGACGAAGTCGCCGAGGGTCTTCAGCTGTTCTTCCTGCTTCGTGTAGTAGAAGTACTCGAAGTGACCGAAGCGCACGTGGCTGGGGGCCAGGCGCAGCAGCATGGCGCCACTCTCCCTGGTCTCGCGCCATACCGTGGTGCTGGAACCGGTCACGCACAGCGCGCGGCTGCTGGGGATGCCGAGGGCGGCGAGGTATTCGCTGGCGAGGAACTCGCGGATCGACGAGCGCAGCACGGCGCGACCGTCGCCCATCCTTGAATACGGCGTCTGCCCGGCGCCCTTGAGGTGCAGGTCCCAGTGCTCGCCGGCCTCGTTCACCACTTCGCCCAGCAACAGGCCGCGGCCATCGCCCAGGCGCGGGTTGTAGGAACCGAACTGGTGCCCGGAGTAGACCATCGCGCGAGGGTCGGCCTCTTCCCAGAGCTTGTGGCCGGCGAAGATGTCCGCGAACAACGGGGTGTCCGCCTCGCTCGGGTCGAGGTCGAGCAGGGCCATGGCCTTCGGGCTGACGACGACCAGGCGCGGGTCGGCAATGGGATCGGGCAGGACCTGGGTGGAAAACACGTCGCCCAGGCGGGCGAAGCGGTTATCGAAGGTCAGTTCGTCGAGCTTTTTCACAATCTAACTCCGGACAAGTCCGAGCATTGTGCTCGGACTTGTCCGAAGGCGTCCACCCTCAGGCCTTGTCGCCGCCGGGCTTGTCGGTGGCTGGGGCGCTGCCGATCTTCACCGGCGTGGCAGCGGATTGCTGCTGGCCAACGATGACCTGGGCTTCCTGCCCCTGGAAGTTCTTCAGGAACACGTCGACCTGGTTGAAGGCCATGTCGATGCCGGCCTCGCGGAAGGCCAGGGCGATGCGCGTGAGGGTCTCGTCCACCGCCGGGTTGCGGTCGCCCAGCTCGCGTACGTGGAAGCGCAGTTCGTAGTCGAAGGTGCTGGCGCTGATGGTGGTGAAGTACAGCACCGGCTCCGGGTCGCGCAGGATGCGGGTGTTGGCATGGGCGGCGTCGAGCATGATCTTGCGCGCCAGCGGCAGGTCGCTCTCGTAGGCCAGGCCGATCTTGATGGTCACCCGCGTCACGGTATCGCTCAGCGACCAGTTCACCAGTTGCCCGGTGATGAAGGTCTGGTTGGGGACGATGATTTCCTTCCGGTCGAAGTCGGTGATGGTGGTGGCGCGGATGCGGATCCGGCTGACGGTGCCGGACAGCGTGCCGATGGTCACCACGTCTCCGATCCGCACCGGGCGCTCGAAGAGGATGATCAGGCCGGAGACGAAGTTGGAGAAGATCGCCTGCAGGCCGAAACCGAGGCCGACCGACAGCGCGGCCACCAGCCATTGCAGCTTGTCCCAGCTCACCCCGAGGGTGGACAGCGCGCTGACGAAGCCGATGCCGCTGATGGTGTAGGAGAGCAGGGTGGTGATGGCGTAGGCGCTGCCCTGGGCCAGGGTCAGGCGTTGCAGCACCAGCACCTCGAGCAGGCCGGGCAGGTTGCGCGCCAGGGCGACGGTCACGGCGGCGATGACCAGCGCCATGAGGAAGTCGCTCAGGCTGATCGGCGTGGTGGACGCCGCGTCGCCGGTGCCGCTGGTGTACTGGTAGAGGGTCACGTTGTCGAGGTAGGAGACGACGCTGATCAGGTCGGCCCAGACCCAGTACAGGGTGACCACGAAGCCGATCAGCAGGCCCAGGCGGATCAGGCGCATGGACTGTTCGTTGATCTGCTCGATACCCAGGGTCGGCTCTTCGACCACCTCGGTGCCCTCGATGCCTTCCTTGGGGGCGTTCTGGCGGTTCTTCAGGGCGCGCTGGTAGGCCAGGCGGCGGGCGGCGACGCCCATGCCGCGGACGAAGGTGGCTTCCACCACCATCCAGAACATCAGCAGGAACAGGGTATCGATCAGTCGGTCGGTGAGCTTGAGCGCGGTGTAGTAGTAGCCGAAGCCCACGGCCAGGAACAGCGCCACCGGCAGGGCGGTGAAGCCCAGGCCGACGATCATCTTGATCATCGACGGGCGTTCGCTGGAGGGGCTCTTGAACAGCAGTTGGGCGAGCAGCCAGGTCATGGCGCCGTAGCCGAACAGCACCACGGCAATGCCGATCACGTCATCGGCCAGCGAGGCCGGCGAGTGTTCGGCGACGGTGACCACCGCGACCAGGGACATCACCACCAGGCCCAGTCGGCGCATCAGCTTGCCGAGGAACTGGACCTGCGCCTGGCTCCAGTGGAAGTGCCGCTCGGCGATGCCACCGGGGCGCAGGATGCGGTGCGCGGTGTAGAACACCAGCCAGACCTGCGCCATCTCCAGCAGCGCGCTGCCCAGGGTGGCGTTCTGCCCGCGGGCGTCGAGCAGCAGGGCGAGGCCGGCGATGGCCAGCGCCAGGGTGCCGGGCAACGCCAGCAGCACCGCCAGCAACAGGGCCAGCGGGGTGTGGGCCTGGCTGTCGCGCTTGAAGTGGCCGATGTCGTCGTTCAGCGATTCGAGCTTGTCGTAGAGGAAGCGACGTTTCCACAACAGCCCGGCGACCAGCAGGAGCAGCGGCAGGAACAGGAAGGGGCGGTCGATCAGGCCCTCGAACAGCTCCTTTACACCTGAGCCCCAGGGGACTTCGGCCAGCTGGTGATGCAGCAGGCTGGGGGTCATCTTGAACCAGGACAGGTCCAGCGGGCGGTTGCTGGGAATCCAGAACATCTGCTCGTCGAGAGTGGCGCGCAGGCTGTCGCTGGTTTCCTTGAGCTGCTTCTGGTTCAGCTGCAGGGTGATGGCTTCGTTGAGCAGTGCGTTCAGCTCGTGGTTGAGACGCTCCATCAGCTCCAGGCGCGTGTCCACCAGTTCACCGAGGTCATGGCGCAGCTGCGGGGTGATGCTTTCCTGGGGTTGCTGGGCCAGCAGGTTGTCGAGGTAGACCTGGGTGTTGTTGATCTCGTCGCGCTTCTGGTTGAGCTCGAACTGGTAGAGGCGCAGGTCGGCGATCTCGTCGGCGAGGTCCTGGTCGGTCTTGATCACCGGCAGCGATTGCTTCTGCTGGTAGAGGATCTTGGCCAGCAGCAGGCTGCCGCGCAGCACGTTGATCTGCTCGTCGAGGGCCTGTTCGCCCTGGGTCAGGTTGTCCAGTTGCTGCTTGGCTTCCAGGTTGCGCCGGGTCAGCGTGTTGAGGCGGTCGGTGGTACGTAGCAGGTAGTCGGAAAGCTTGAGGTTGGCGGCGCTCTGCTGGCTCAGCAGGCTGTCGGTGCCGGCGGCCTGGCTGTCCTTGGACAGTTCGGCGACGGTCTTCTCCGACTGCTCGCGGCGCTTGTCGCTGATCATCGCCTGCAGTTCGAGGGTTTCGCGTTCTTCGCGGCCGATGCGTTCGGCCAACAGGTCGCGCTGGCTGGAAGCGAGGTCGAGCAGCAGGTTGTTGCCGGCCAGCTGCTTGCGCAGCAGCAGGTTCTGCGCGGTCAGCGCAGCCTGTTCGGCGAGCAGTTCATTGCGGCGCTCGTCGGCCAGGGGCTTGGCGCCTTCCTTGCCGGCCTTGAGGGCGGTGTTGATATCCAGCAGGCGCGTCTGGTTCTTGCTCAGGTCGGCCTGGGCGCGCTCGGGACGCGTCTGCGCGGTGAGGATCTCGCTCTTGGCGTCGATCATCTCCTTTTGCCAGGCAGCCAACTGGGTGGATTGCTCGTTGAGGAGCATTTCCAGCTGGGTGGCGTTGTAGCCGACGTAGCGCTGGGCGGCGGGCTTGTCGGCGCTGCCCTTGAGGCGACTGAGGGCCTTCTGGTTCTCGCTGATCAGCTTGGGCGCATCGGCCAGGCGGCCATTGAGCTCGCTGAGCTGCTTCTCGCTGTCATCCTTGGCCGCCAGCAGCTTCAGGGTGTTCTCCAGGCTGGCCTTGACCGGCTTGGCTTCGGCATCGCTGAGCTTGCGGTCGGCCAGGCCGTCGAGGCTCTGCTGCACCTTCTCGGCGCTGGGGACGGTGGTATCGGCGGCCAGCGCGGGCAGGCCGGTGAGCGAGCTGCCCAGGAGGACGGCAGTCAGGAGAGTACGCAGCAGGAATGACATGGTCGCGTTCAGCGGCTCGTGCGGAAAAAGTGGAGTGAGGGTAGTGCTGGCTGGCCGGCACCCGCAAGCGGGCGCCGGTGGGCGGTCAGAGGAAGAGTCCCGGACCGGGACGACCTTCCGGGAATTTGACCCCGACCTTGCGGATCTTGTTCCCGTCCAGGGCGGCCACGGTCCAGGTCAGGCCGTTCCATTCCACCTGGTCGCCGATGATCGCCTGGCCGCCGATTTCGTGGGCGATGAAGCGGCCCAGGCTCTGCTCGCCGTCGACGCCTTCGAGCTTCAGGCCGTAGAGCGAGGCCACGGCGGAGAGCTGGGCGTCGCCTTCGAGGACGAAGTCGCCGAAGAAGCGTGCGCTCAGACCGCGATCCGGCGCCTGGCTGAACAGCTTGCCCAGCGGCGAGAGGTCATGCTCGTGGCCGATCACGCAGAGGATGTCGTCGGCTTCGAGGATGGTACTGCCGGACGGGTGCAGCAGTTGGGTGCCGCGGAACAGCGCGGCGATACGGGTGCCTTCGGGCATCTTCAGCTCGCGCAGGGCGGCGCCGATGCACCACTTTTCCTTGCTCAGGTGGTAGACGAACAGCTCCCACTCGCTGGTCGGGTGGACTTCCAGGCCGGCACGGGAGATCGGCGCCGGGTCCGGCGGCACCACCACGCGCAGCAGCTTGGCGGCCCAGGGCAGGCTGGTGCCCTGCACCAGCAGTGAAACCAGCACGATGAAGAAGGCCACGTTGAAGAACAGCTGGGCATTGGGCAGCCCCGCCATCAGCGGGAACACCGCGAGGATGATCGGCACCGCGCCGCGCAGGCCGACCCAGGCGATGAAGGCCTTCTCGCGGCCATGGAAGGCGCGGAACGGGAACAGACCGACCAGCACCGACAGCGGGCGGGCGAAGAGGATCATCCACAGCGCCAGGCCCAGGGCGGGCAGGGCGATGGGCCACAGGTCGTGGGGCGTGACCAGCAGGCCCAGTACCAGGAACATGCCGATCTGCGCCAGCCAGGCCATGCCGTCGAGCATGTGCATGATGCCGTGGCGCGAGCGGATCGGCTGGTTGCCCAGCACCAGGCCGCACAGGTAGATGGCGAGGATGCCGCTGCCGTGCACCGCGTTGGCCAGGGCAAAGATCAACAGGCCGCCGCTGATCGCCAGCAGCGGGTAGAGACCGTTGGCCAGGTGGATGCGGTTGATTACTTGCAGCAGCAGCCAGCCGCCGGCGAGGCCCAGGATGGAGCCGATGCCGAACTCGCGCAGGAAGTGCCAGAGGAAGCTCCAGGACAGGCCGCTCTCGCCATGGGCGAGCATGTCGATCAGGGTGACGGTGAGGAACACCGCCATGGGGTCGTTGCTGCCCGATTCGATTTCCAGGGTGGCGGTGACACGCTCGTTCAGGCCCTTGCCGCCGAGCAGCGAGAAGACTGCCGCGGCGTCGGTGGAGCCGACGATGGCGCCGATCAGCAGGCCTTCCATCCAGCTCAGCTTGAACAGCCAGGCGGCGGCAACGCCGGTGAGGCCCGCCGTGATCAGCACCCCGGCCGTGGCCAGCGACAGGGCCGGCCAGAGGGCTACGCGGAAGCTCGACACCCGCGTGCGCAAGCCGCCGTCCAGCAGGATCACCGCCAGCGCCAGGTTGCCCACCAGGTAGGCCATGGGGTAGTTGGAGAAGCCGATGCCGCCAGGGCCGTCGGTGCCCGCGATCATGCCCACGGCGAGGAAGATGACCAGGATCGGGATGCCCAGGCGCGAGGACAGCGAGCTGACCAGGATGCTCATGCCGATCAGCACAGCAGCGATCAGGAAATAGCTGTTGATGGCCACGGCATCCAAGGTGTCGACCTCCAGGGGAGTAGGGGAGTGGCGACGCTACTTGGGATCAGGATGCAGGCCGCATGCCAATCGATTCTAACCTGCGGATTTACAAGGCTGTCAAAGGTTTGTTGAGGACCGTTCGGCGGTGCTTTCGAGCCAGCCTGCACTGCCTTGCCAGGTGGGCACCAGATTGAGCCCGGAGAGTGCGGTGGGCGCCCATTCCAGTGCCTCTTCCAGAGGCATCCTGACGGCGTCCAGGCAGGATTGCCTGTCCCGTTGCAGGATGGCGCGGGCATTGGCGACCTCGCCGGCGATGCTTTGCCCGGCGTCGGTGCTCAGGGCGCGAATCTGCGTGTGCCAGAGGTGGCGGGCCGAGCTGCCGGAAACGCCGCAGCTGCCCAGCGGCTCGTAATAGGACGAGCCGAACTGCGCGTAGCCGGCATTGACCAGTGCGTTGAAGTAGCGGCTCTGCGAGGTGATCGAGCCGCTGTCTCCACCGCGCAGCACGGCAAGACCGTCGGTCATGGCCTTGTCGATTTCCCTCAGGTAGTCGTCGGCGTGCTCGAAGGCTTCTGTGCTGGGTGCGCTGTAGATCGGCGAGGTGCGGGGTGAAAGGGCTGTCTCGCGCTGTTTGCCGCCATCGGTCGAGCCGGTGTTGAACAGGACGAGCGTGCAGCCCAGGGCCACGGCGATGGCGAGTAGGGGAAGAAAGTTCCGGTAGTGGCGCTGGAATGACGGGAGGGTGACGGTCTGCATGGCCATGGTCGTGAGGGGCGGAAAATGCGCGGGCGCCATTCAACCGCATCTGCCTCGGGCCTCGCTGTCAGTTGGTTCAGTGTTGGTGGTGGGAAGTTTCCTTCAATTTTTTGGACTGCCTTCCGGCAACTTGTGGGACGCTTCCGCGCTCGTCGGCGCGGCCTTCATCGAGGCATAAAAAAGCCCCGGACGTGACCGGGGCGAAAGGGACATGCGGGGGCCTAGAACCAGGCGTCCTGCATGGTGGAACAGGTATCGTCGCGGCCTTCGAGCAGCGCCAGGTCGTGGTGGCAGGACGGCACTTCCCAGGTCAGGAAGTAGCGCGCGGCCTGCAGCTTGCCGCGGTAGAAGTCGCTGTCGGCGGCATTGCCCCCGCCTTTCTGGATCTGCGCCAGGCCTTCCTCGGCGCGAATGGCCTGCTCCAGCCAGCGCCAGCCGATCACGGCGTGGCCGAAGACCTTCAGGTACAGCGCGGAGTTGGCCAGGCCCTGGGCCACGCGTCCCTGCATCAGGTCGCCGAGCAGGCTCAGGGTGGTTGCGGACAGGCGCGCCATCAGTTGCTCCAGCGGCTCGCGCAGCTTGTCCAGCGATGGATGCGCGCTGGCGCGCTCGCAGCACTGGTTGATCAGGCGGGTCAGCTGCTTCAGGCCGGCGCCATTGTTCTGCGCCAGCTTGCGGCCGAGCAGGTCGAGAGACTGGATGCCGTGGGTGCCTTCGTGGATCGGGTTCAGGCGGTTGTCGCGGTAGTACTGCTCCACCGGGTATTCGCGGGTGTAGCCATGGCCGCCGAGGATCTGGATCGCCAGCTCGTTGGCCTTCAGGCAGAACTCCGAGGGCCAGGATTTGACGATCGGGGTGAGCAGGTCGAGCAGCTCGTGGGCCTGCTTGCGCTCTTCCTCGGTGGGCAGGGTTTCACAGTCGTCCACCAGGCGCGAGGCGTACAGGCCCAGATCGAAGGCGCCCTCGACGTAGGCCTTCTGCGTCAGCAGCATGCGCTTCACGTCGGTGTGCTGGACGATGGAGACCGGTGCCGAGGTCGGGTCCTTGGCATCCACCGGGCGGCCTTGCGGGCGCTCGCGGGCGTATTCCAGGGAGTACAGGTAGCCGGCGTAGCCGAGCATGATCGCGCCCATGCCAACGCCGATGCGCGCCTCGTTCATCATCTGGAACATGTAGGCCAGGCCATGGTGCGGCTTGCCGACGAGGTAGCCGACGCACTCGCCCTTGTCGCCGAAGTTCAGCGCAGTGGAGGTGGTGCCGCGCCAGCCCATCTTGTGGAACAGGCCGGCCAGGGTCACGTCGTTGCGTGCGCCGAGGGAACCGTCGTCGTTGACCAGGAACTTGGGCACGATGAACAGGCTGATGCCCTTCACGCCGGGCGGTGCGTCCGGCAGCTTGGCCAGGACCATGTGCACGATGTTCTCCGACAGCGGGTGGTCGCCGCCGGAAATGAAGATCTTGTTGCCCTTGATCCGGTAGCTGCCGTCGGCGGCCGGTTCCGCGCGGGTGCGGATGTCCGCCAGCGACGAACCGGCGTGGGGCTCGGTCAGCGCCATGGTGCCGAAGAAGCGCGCGTCGATCATCGGCTGCAGGAACAGGCGCTTCTGCTCGTCGCTGCCGAAGGTCTCGATCAGGTGGCTGGCGCCCATGCTCAGCATCGGATAGGACGAGGTGGCGATGTTGGCCGACTGGAAGTGCGCGAAGCAGGCGCGCGACAGCAGGTGCGGCAGCTGCATGCCGCCCTGTTCGAAGCTGCGCGAGGCGTTCTGGAAGCCGGCCTCGTTGAAGGCGTCCACCGCCGGCTTCACTTCCGGAATCAGTACCGCGCCGCCGTCGACGTACTGCGGTTCGTTCTCGTCGTTCTTGCGGTTGTGCGGGGCGAACAGCTCTTCGGCGATGCCGCGCGCGGTGGACAGGGCGGCATCGAAGGTCTCGCGGTTGTGGTCGGCGAAGCGTTCGCGCTGGGTCAGGGCCTGCGCGTCGAGCACTTCGTAGAGTTCGAAAGCGAGGTTGCGGGAGCTGAGCAGGGTCTCGGACATGGATCGACCTCCGTGGGAATCGGCGCAGTCTAGTCTGGTGAATGAAGCGCGCACAGAATCATCCATGAGCGTGATAAAGGGCTAAAACGCCCGGCCTCCCGGCGGGCCCCGGCGACGGCGGACTCGCACCGCACCCGCCCCAGGACCTAAACTGCGCGCCTTGAGGAGTCCGCTATCCATGAACTACCGCCACGCCTACCACGCCGGCAACCACGCCGACGTGCTGAAACACATCGTCCTCGCCCGCATCTTCGCGCTGATGGCGCGCAAGGACACGCCTTTCGCCTACCTCGACAGCCACTCCGGCATCGGCCTGTACGACCTGCTGGGCGATGAAGCCAGCCGCACCGGCGAGTGGGAGTCGGGCATCGGCCGCCTGCATGAGCGCGATGATCTGCCGGAGTTGCTGCAGGATTACCTGGAGGTGGTGCGCGCGCTCAATCCCGATGGCGGCCTGGAGTTCTACCCCGGCTCGCCCGAGCTGGCGCGACGCCTGACCCGCCCGCAGGATCGGGTGATGCTCAACGAGTTGCACCCGGAAGACGGTCGCCTGCTCAAGGCCAACATGGCCGGCGAGCGCCGCATTTCCGTGCATCAGGGCGACGGCTGGCTGCTGCCGCGGGCCTTCCTGCCGGTTGCCGAGAAGCGAGGCGTACTGCTGATCGACCCGCCCTTCGAGCAGCCCGATGACCTGGAGCGCTGCATAACCGCACTGGACGAAGCCATTGGGCGCATGCGCCAGACCGTGGTCGCCATCTGGTATCCGATCAAGGACCGCCGCCAGCTCAAACGCTTCTACCAGCGCCTGGAGAAAAGCTCGGCGCCGAAGATGCTTCGCGTGGAGCTGTGCGTGCATCCGGCAGATACGGCTGACCGTCTGAACGGCTCCGGGCTGGTCATCGTCAACCCGCCGTGGCCGCTGGACGAGGAGCTGCGCGGGCTGTTGCCGTGGTTGGCGGACACGCTGGCGCAGAGCGAAGGCAGCAGCCAGGTGGACTGGCTGATCGCCGAATGAAAAAAGCCCCGGCAGTGCCGGGGCTTTTTCTTGGGGGTGACCGTGACGGTTCAGTGTGGCTCGGACCGATCGCGGACGGAGTCCGCTCCTACGCTACGGATGAGCCAGGTGCCCGTGTAGGAGCGAGCTTGCTCGCGAACCGATCTTGCAGCGGGGTTGTTCGCGAGCAAGCTCGCTCCTACAGGTATGGGCTTACGCCGGCAGGCACACGCCCGTGCCGCCCAGGCCGCAATAGCCGTTGGGGTTCTTCGCCAGGTACTGCTGGTGGTAGGCCTCGGCGTAGTAGAACGGCGGCACTTCGCGGATTTCCGTGGTGATCGCGCCGTAGCCCTTGGCGTCGAGCTCCTTCTGGAAGGCCGCGCGGCTGGCGTCGATGGCGGCTTTCTGCGCCTGGTCGAACCAGTAGATCACCGAGCGGTACTGGGTGCCGGTGTCGTTACCCTGGCGCATGCCCTGGGTTGGATCGTGGGATTCCCAGAACACCTTCAGCAGCGCTTCGATGCTGGTTTCGCGCGGGTCATAAGCTACCAGCACCACTTCGCTGTGGCCGGTCAGGCCGGAGCAGACTTCGTCGTAGGTCGGGTTCGGCGTGTAGCCGCCGGCATAGCCCACTGCGGTGACCCACACACCCGGCTGTTGCCAGAAGCGCCGCTCGGCGCCCCAGAAGCAACCCAGGCCGACAACGATCTGCTGCACGCCGGCGGGGAAGGGCGCCGTCAGCGGGTGGCCATTGACGTAATGCGCTTCGGGCACCGGCATCGGGCTTTCACGCCCCGGCAGGGCCTGGGCGGAGCTGGGCAGTTCCAGTTTGTGGGCAAGTATTTGCGAGCGCAGGGTCATGGCATTCGTCTCCTGTCGAATAGGGGCGGCAATAGACTCGGGTACTCGCCGAAGATTACAGCGTTTGTTTTGCTTTGCGGGAGGTTTGATACCGCTTGCGGAACTGGCTGCGGGCACGCCGCGCCAGAGCGCCTCAATGTGGGCGGCAGGGATAGCGCTGCAGGCTGGAGGACAGGTCGTGGCTGGGGATGGGCTTGTCGAACAGGTAGCCCTGGCCGATGTCGCAGCGGTTGCGCCGCAGGAAGGCCAGCTGGGCGGCGGTCTCGACGCCTTCGGCGACCACCTGCAGCTTGAGGTTGTGGGCCATGGCGATCACCGCCGAGGTGATTTCCATGTCGTCCTGGTTGTCCGGGATGTCCTTGATGAAGCTGCGATCGATCTTGATCACGTCGATGGGGAATTTCTTCAGGTAGCTCAGCGACGAGTAGCCGGTGCCGAAGTCGTCCATCGCCAGGGTCAGGCCGAGGCTCTTCAGGCGCTCCAGCTGCTGGCGGGTGTCGTCGGTGGCGTCCAGCAGCAGGCTTTCGGTGAGCTCCAGCTCCAGCTGGCAGGCCGGGATGCTTTCCTCGTGGAGGATCGCGGCGATGGAACCGACCAGGTCCGGGTCGCTGAACTGCTTGGGCGACAGGTTGATCGCCATGTGCAGCTCGCCCAGGCCCTTGGCGGCCAACTCGCGGACCTGCCGGCAGGCCTGGCGGATCACCCATTTGCCGATGGGGATGATCAGCCCGGTTTCCTCGGCGACGCTGATGAACTGGTCCGGGCGGATCATGCCCTTCTCCGGGTGCTGCCAGCGCAGCAGTGCTTCCAGGCCGAGCAGCGCGCCGCTGCGCAGGCAGAGCTTGGGCTGGTAGTGCACCGCCAGTTCGTCCTGTACCAGCGCGCGGCGCAGGTTACTCTCGACGAACAGCTTGTAGCTCGCCTCGGCGGTCATCGCCTCGGTGAAGGTCTGCACCTGGTGCTTGCCGTTGGCCTTGGCCTTGTGCAGCGCCAGGCCCGCGTGTTTCATCAGGGTTTGCGGGTCCTGCCCGTGTTGCGGCGCGTAGGCGATACCCACGGAGCCGGTGATGCTGATCAGCTGGTTGTCGACGAACAGCGGCTTGTCGAGCACGTCGAGGATCTGCGCGGCGACCTTCTCGCCACGGCCGGCGACGGATTCTTCCAGCAGCACGGCGAACTCGTTGCTGGCGAAGCGCGCCAGGGTGGCGCTGTCGCTCAGGCTGCTGCGCAGGCGCCGGGCGAGGTTGGCCAGCAGCTTGTCGCCGGTCTGGTGGCCGAGGCTGTCGTTGATCCGCTTGAAGTTGTCGATATCCACCAGCAGCAGGCTCAGCGAATGCTCGCTGCCCACCTGCAGGCGTTCTTCCAGGGCGTTGATGAAGAAGTGCCGGTTGGCCAGCCCGGTGAGGTTGTCGCGGTAGGCGAGCTTCTCGATGTGCTGCTGGGCCAGCTTGCTTTGGGTGATGTCTTCGTAGATGCCGATGTAGTGGGTCAGCTCGCCCTTGTCGTCGTAGACCTTGGACAGCGACAGCTGGCCCCAGTAGGGCTCGAGATTCTTGCGCCGGCTGCGGAACTCGCCCTGCCAGCTGTTCTGCGTGACCAGGGTGGAGCGCGCGTCGAACAGCAGTTCGCTGAGATTCGCCAGCGCCGGCAGCTCCGGCAGGCGGCGGCCGCGCACTTCGTCGGCGCCGTACTGGGTGATGGCGGTGAAGCTCGGGTTGACGTATTCCACCAGGCCGTCGCGGTCGATCAGCAGGAAGGCGCTGGCGCTCTGCTCGACGGCGCGCTGGAACAGGTGCAGGGCGCTGGAGACGTTGCGTCGCTCGTGGTTCATCAGGACCTGGGCGTACTGGTCGGCCAGCTCGCCGGCGAAGGCGATCTCGTCGCTCTGCCACATGCGCACTTCGCCAACGTGTTCCAGGCACAGCACACCGACCACTTCGCCGCCGACGCGGATGGTGGCGTCGAGCATGGCGCTGATGCCCTGCGGGCGCAGGTAGCGTGCGGCCAGTTCCTGGGTGCGCGGGTCCTGCTGGGCGTTGTGCGCGTCGATGGCGCGGCCGCTGTGCACCGCGTCGAGGTAGTTGGGGAAGTGGCTGGCGTCGATGTCCTGGGGCTTTTCGTACTGGTCGGTGTCGCGGCGATAGATGGTCACCGCCTCCAGGCGATGGTCCGGGTGCAGGCGCCAGATGCCGGCGCGGGCCACGTCATAGGCCTCGCAGGCGGCCTGGGCGATCAGCTGCGCGGCTTCGAGCAGCGGGTCGCTGGACAGGTAGCGGTGCCGCGCCAGGCGCACGATAAGGTTCTGCTGGGTGCGCGAGCGCACCAGGTGCTGCAGGTGTTCGTCCTGGGAACGCTGGTACATCTCCAGGGACATCTTCAGGCGGATGTTCTGCGCTTCCAGGTCCAGCAGGCGCGGGTCCAGTTCGGTTTCGTGCTCGTCCGCCTCGGTCTGCAGCAGGTAGCCGTGGAGCAACTGGCGGCCGTGCTGCTGGAAGGACTCGCCGACCTCCAGCACGTTCAGCGTGCCGCGCGGCGAGTGAAGCAGGTAGCGCACCCGGTAACGGCCGTCCTTGAGCAGTTGCTGCTGCACCTGCTCATGCAGGCGATGGCGCGCTTCGGGCTCCATCAGGCTGGCATAGGGGGCGTCGAGGAGGCCGCAGAGGTCCTGGGCCGGCACGCCGATCTGGCGTTCGCAGCCGGGGTCGAGGAACAGCAGGGTCCAGCTGGGTTCGTTCAGGCGCTCGAAGCGCAGCATCCCGAGCCTCGAAGGGACGGGAAGCTGCGTGACAACCTCGGCCGCCTGACGGCTGGCGGCATCGGGATGACTCTTCATGCGCGGGAGATTTCCAGGGTGCTGGATGGGGTACTTCGCCCCACCCGACTTCTATGGGCGTTGGCAAGATTTGCATGAGGCACGGGGCCATGACAAGCCAAGACTGTATCGGCCGTCACGGATCGAAGTTGAGGCAGTGCAGGGAGCCAGGCGTGACCGCCGGTCCGGACAAAAAGAAGCCCCGCCGTCCGGCAGGGCTGGAGAGTACGAGCGTGGCGTGCTCGTCGAGAGGAAAGGCCGGCGCGGGGCCGGCCTTTGCAACACTTACAGGAGCAGGGTACGGATATCGCCCAGCAGGTCGGACAGGCGCTTGGTGTAGCGCGCAGCCGCGGCCCCGTTGATCACGCGGTGATCGTAGGACAGCGACAGCGGCAGCATCAGGCGCGGCTGGAAGGCCTTGCCGTCCCACACCGGCTGCATGGTTGCCTTGCTGACACCCAGGATCGCCACTTCCGGCGCGTTGACGATCGGCGTGAAGCCGGTGCCGCCAATGTGGCCGAGGCTGGAGATGGTGAAGCAGGCGCCCTGCATGGCGTCGGCGGAGAGCTTCTTGGTGCGCGCTTTCTCGGCCAGTTCGGCGGCTTCGGCGGCGAGTTGCAGGAGGCTCTTCTGGTCGACGTTCTTGATCACCGGCACCAGCAGGCCGTCCGGCGTGTCCACGGCGAAGCCGATGTTCACGTACTTCTTGCGGATCAGCGCCTTGCCGCTGGGGGCCAGCGAGCTGTTGAAGTCCGGCATTTCCTTGAGCAGGTGGGCACAGGCCTTCAGCAGGATCGGCAGCACGGTCAGCTTGACGCCCGCCTTCTCCGCCACGGCTTTCTGGGCCACGCGGAAGGCTTCCATCTCGGTGATGTCGGCCGAGTCGAACTGGGTCACGTGCGGCACGTTCAGCCAGCTGCGGTGCAGGTTGGCAGCGCCGACCTGCATCAGGCGGGTCATCGCCACTTCTTCCACTTCGCCGAACTTGCTGAAGTCGACTTCCGGGATCGGCGGGATGCCCGCGCCACCGGTAGCGCCCGCAGCCGGGCCGGATTTGGCGCGTTGCAGTTGTTCCTTGACGAACGCCTGCACGTCTTCCTTGAGGATGCGGCCTTTCGGACCGGTGCCTTTCACTTCGCCCAGCTCGACGCCGAACTCGCGGGCGACCATGCGCACCGCGGGGCCGGCGTGAACCTTGGTGCCGTCACGGCTGGGCGCGCCCACCGGAGCGGCTTCCGCAGCCTTGGCCGGTGCGGCAGCCGGTGCCGGAGCGGCGGCTGGAGCAGCAGCGGCCGGTGCAGCAGCCGGAGTGGGTTCAGCGGCAGCCGGGGCAGCAGCGCCCGCGACCTTGAGCTTGAGGATCAGGTCGCCGGTGCCGACTTCGTCACCGACCTTGATCGACACGCTCTCCACCACGCCGGAAGCCGGCGAGGGGATTTCCATGCTGGCCTTGTCCGACTCCAGGGTGATCAGCGACTGGTCGGCTTCGACCGTGTCGCCGGCTTTCACCATGACCTCGATGACATTGGCCTTGCCGGCCGAGCCGATGTCCGGGACGTGGATGTCCTGGACGCTGGCGCCAGCAGCAGGCGCGGCAGCCGGCGCCGGGGCAGCGGCCGGAGCCTCTGCCTTCGGAGCCTCGGCGGCCGGAGCCGGCGCGTCGGCCTTGGGTGCTTCGGCAGCAGCCGAACCACCCTCGACTTCCAGCTCGAGGATCTCGTCGCCTTCCTTCAGGGTGTCGCCCACCTTGACCTTCAGGCTCTTCACCACGCCGGCCTTCGGCGAGGGGATTTCCATGCTGGCCTTGTCGGATTCCAGGGTCAGCAGGCTCTGGTCGGCCTCGACGGTGTCGCCGACCTTGACCAGCAGTTCGATCACTTCACCCTGACCATTGCCGATGTCGGGTACACGAATCAGTTCGCTCATCGTGCCTCTCCTCAGCAGTCCAGCGGGTTGCGTTTTTCGGGGTTGATGCCGAACTTGGCGATGGCTTCCGCCACGACCTTGGGTTCGATATCACCGCGATCGGCCAGGGCTTCCAGCGCGGCCAGCACGACCCAGTGGCGGTCGACTTCGAAGAAGTCGCGCAGCTTGCGGCGGCTGTCGCTGCGGCCGAAGCCGTCGGTGCCCAGGACCTTGAACTCCTTGCTCGGAACCCACTGGCGGATCTGCTCGGCGTAGAGCTTCATGTAGTCGGTGGAGGCGATGACCGGGCCCTTGCGGCCGGACAGGCACTCTTCGACGTAGCTCTGCTTGGGCTTCTGGCCCGGGTGCAGGCGGTTCCAGCGCTCCACGGCGAGGCCGTCGCGGCGCAGTTCGTTGAAGCTCGGAACGGACCAGACATCGGCGCCGATGCCGAAGTCTTCGCGCAGGATCTTCGCGGCGGCTTCGACTTCGCGCAGGATGGTGCCCGAACCCAGCAGCTGCACGTGGTGCGCGGCGTCCTTCTTGTCCTCATCGAGCAGGTACATGCCCTTGATGATGCCTTCCTCGGCGCCCTTGGGCATGGCCGGCTGGACGTAGTTCTCGTTCATCACGGTGATGTAATAGAAGATGTCCTGCTGCTCTTCGATCATCTGGCGCGAGCCTTCGCGGATGATTACTGCCAGCTCGTAGGCGTAGGTCGGATCGTAGGTGCGGCAGTTCGGGATGGTCGCCGCCAGCAGGTGGCTGTGACCGTCTTCGTGCTGCAGGCCTTCACCGTTCAGGGTGGTACGGCCGGCGGTGCCGCCGATCAGGAAGCCGTGCGCGCGGCTGTCGCCAGCGGCCCAGGCCAGGTCGCCGATACGCTGGAAGCCGAACATCGAGTAGAAGATGTAGAACGGCAGCATCGGCTGGTTGTGCGTGGAGTACGAGGTACCCGCGGCGATCCAGCTGGACATGGCGCCGGCTTCGTTGATGCCTTCCTCGAGGATCTGACCTTTCTTGTCCTCGCGGTAGAACATCACCTGGTCTTTATCCACCGGCTCGTACAGCTGGCCGACGGAGGAGTAGATGCCCAGCTGGCGGAACATGCCTTCCATACCGAAGGTACGGGCTTCGTCCGGCACGATCGGGACGATGCGCGGGCCGAGTTCCTTGTCCTTGACCAGCTGCGAGATGATCCGCACGAAGGCCATGGTGGTGGAGATTTCGCGGTCGCCCGAGCCGTCGAGCATGGCCTTGAGGGTTTCCAGCGGGGGAACCGGGACCTGGAAGCTCTTCTCGCGGCGAACCGGCATCACGCCGCCCAGCGCGGCACGGCGCGAGGCCAGGTACTTGGCTTCGGCGCTGCCTTCCTCGGGGCGGTAGAACGGCAGGTTTTCCAGGTCGGCATCCTTGATCGGGATGTCGAACTTGTCGCGGAACGACTTCAGGGACTCGACGTCGACCTTCTTGACGTTGTGCGCGATGTTCTTCGCTTCGCCCGAACCGGTACCGTAGCCCTTGATGGTCTTGGCCAGGATGACGGTCGGCTGGCCCTTGTGGTTGACCGCCTGGTGGTAGGCCGCATAGACCTTGTAGGGGTCGTGGCCGCCACGGTTGAGTTTCCAGACTTCCTCGTCGGAGAGGTCCTTGACCATCTCCAGCAGCTCCGGACGTGCACCGAAGAAGTGCTCACGCACGTAGGCGCCGTCCTTGGCCTTGTAGTTCTGGTACTCGCCGTCGATGACCTCGTCCATGCGCTGCTGCAGCAGGCCGGCGGTGTCCTTGGCGAACAGCGGGTCCCAGAAGCGACCCCAGACCACCTTGTTGACGTTCCACTCGGCGCCACGGAACACGCCTTCGAGTTCCTGGATGATCTTGCCGTTGCCGCGAACCGGGCCGTCGAGGCGCTGCAGGTTGCAGTTGATGACGAAGATCAGGTTGTCCAGCTTCTCGCGGCCGGCCAGGGAGATCGCGCCCAGGGATTCGGGCTCGTCGCACTCGCCGTCGCCCATGAAGCACCAGACCTTCTGCTTGCCGGCGGGGATGAAGCCGCGGCTTTCCAGGTACTTCATGAAGCGCGCCTGGTAGATCGCCTGGATCGGGCCCAGGCCCATGGACACGGTCGGGAACTGCCAGAAGTCCGGCATCAGCCAGGGGTGCGGGTAGGAAGACAGGCCGTTGCCGTCCACTTCCTGGCGGAAGTTGTTCAGCTGGTCTTCGCTGATGCGGCCTTCGAGGAAGGCGCGGGCGTAGACGCCGGGGGAGGCGTGGCCCTGGAAGAACACCAGGTCGCCGCCGTGTTCGTCGGTCGGGGCCTGGAAGAAGTAGTTGAAGCCAACGTCATACAGGGTTGCCGAGGAGGCGAAGGAGGAGATGTGGCCACCCAGATCCGGGTCGTTCTTGTTGGCCTTCATCACCATCGCCAGGGCGTTCCAGCGCACCAGGGAGCGGATGCGGCGTTCCATGAACAGGTCGCCGGGCATGCGCGCTTCGTGGGTGACCGGGATGCTGTTGCGGTACGGCGTGGTGATGGCGTAGGGCAGTTGGGTGCCGGACCGGCTGGCCAGCTCGCCCATGCGGGTCATCAGGTAATGGGCGCGGTCTTCACCTTCACGGTCCAGAACCGATTCCAGGGCGTCCAGCCATTCCTGGGTTTCGACGGGATCGAGGTCTTGCATGGCTTGCTCCAGGGCGGAAAGGCTTCCAGAATCGGAAGCCAGTAGATCGTTGCCGATAGCTGCGCCAACCTCGTGGGCGACGCGGCGAATTCTTGGAAGTGCTCCGGGGGTACGCCCGGCGGGTTGTAGTTTTACTACAAATCGCCAGCGGATACATCCCTCCCCTCGAAAAAGTTAGTAGTAAAACTACAGGGGCGCGAAAAGACAGGAATGCCGGCGCCTCGCCGACCACTCAGGATAGACCATGAGCCTGCCGTCCCTGGCCGCTTTGCCGGCTACTCTCAAGCCTCTCGCCGAGCGCGCTGAGCAGAATTTCCGCACCGCCATCGCCGCGTTTTCCGCCGAGCAGATCGCCAGCTTCGACAGCTGGTCCGACGAGCGGCACGCCGATTTCTCCCGCGTCACGGCCGGCAGCGACTTCGTCGCCGAGCAGGTCCAGCGCGATCCTGCCTTTCTATTGGAGCTGGCCGCGACCGGTGAGCTGGAGCGTGCCCTGCAGCCCGGCGAGATGGGTGCGCAGCTGGAAGCGCTGCTGGCCGACTGCGCCGACGAGGACGAACTGGGCCGCCGCCTGCGTCGCTTCCGCCGGCGCCAGCAGGTGCGCATCATCTGGCGCGACCTGAGTCGCCGCAGCGACCTCGCGGGCACCTGCCGCGACCTGTCGGACCTCGCCGACGCCAGCATCGACCAGTCCCTGGCCTGGCTCTACCAGCGCCATTGCCAGCAGTTCGGCGTGCCCATCGGCAACCGCTCGGGCCTGCCGCAGAAGATGATCGTGCTGGGCATGGGCAAGCTGGGGGCGGGGGAGCTGAACCTGTCCTCGGACATCGACCTGATCTTCGGCTACCCCGAGGGTGGCGAGACGCAGGGCGCCAAGCGCGCGCTGGATAACCAGGAATTCTTCACCCGCCTGGGGCAGAAGCTGATCAAGTCGCTGGACGCGATCACCGTCGAGGGCTTCGCCTTCCGCGTCGACATGCGCCTGCGACCCTACGGTTCCAGCGGCCCGCTGGTACACAGCTTTGCCGCGCTGGAGCAGTACTACCAGGACCAGGGGCGCGACTGGGAACGCTACGCGATGATCAAGGCCCGCGTGGTCGGCGGTGACCAGGAAGCCGGCCAGCGCCTGCTGGAGCTGCTGCGCCCGTTCGTCTACCGGCGCTACCTGGACTTCTCCGCCATCGAGGCGCTGCGCACCATGAAGCAGCTGATCCAGCAGGAAGTCCGGCGCAAGGGCATGAGCGAGAACATCAAGCTGGGCGCCGGGGGCATCCGCGAGGTGGAGTTCATCGCCCAGGCCTTCCAGTTGATCCATGGCGGCCGTGACCTCAGCCTGCAGCAGCGGCCGCTGCTGCGCGTGCTGGCGATCCTCGAAGGGCAGGGCTACCTGCCGCCGCAGGTGGTCGCCGAGTTGCGCGAGGGCTACGAATTCCTGCGTTACGCCGAGCACGCCCTGCAGGCCATCGCCGATCGGCAGACGCAGATGCTGCCGGAGGACGAGCTCGAGCGAATCCGCGTCGCCTTCATCATGGGCTTCGCCAACTGGTCGGCGTTCCACCAGGCCACCAATCAATGGCGCGATCGCATCGACTGGCATTTCCGCCAGGTCATCGCCGACCCGGACGAGGACGAAGACGGCCAGGTCGACACCACCATCGGTGGCGAATGGATTCCGCTCTGGGAAGAGGCGGTGGACGAGGAGTCCGCCTGCCGGCAGTTCGCCGACGCCGGGTTCACCGAGCCCGCGCAGGCCTGGAAACGCCTGACCGACTTGCGTCATGGCACCCAGGTGCGTGCCATGCAGCGTCTTGGGCGCGAGCGGTTGGATGCCTTCATGCCGCGGCTGCTGAACATGATCGCCGAGCGCGGCCCGGCGGACGTGCTGCTGGAGCGCACGCTGCCGCTGATCGAGGCGGTGGCGCGGCGCTCCGCCTATCTGGTGCTGCTCACCGAGAACCCTGGTGCGCTGGAGCGCCTGCTGACCCTCTGCGCGGCCAGCCCGATGGTGGCCGAGCAGATTGCCCGCTTCCCGATCCTGCTTGACGAGCTGTTGAACGAAGGGCGCCTGTTCCGCCCGCCGCAGGCCGCCGAACTGGGCGCCGAGCTGCGCGAGCGGCTGATGCGCATTCCCGAGGACGACCTCGAGCAGCAGATGGAAACCCTGCGCCACTTCAAGCTGGCCCATGCCCTGCGCGTGGTGGCCTCGGAGATCGCCGGCACCCTGCCTTTAATGAAGGTGAGCGATTACCTGACCTGGCTGGCCGAGGCGATCCTCGAACAGGTGCTCGTCCTGACCTGGGACCAGCTGGTGCAGCGCCATGGCAGGCCCACTCGCGTGGACGGCACGCCGTGCGATCCGGACTTCATCATCATCGGCTACGGCAAGTCCGGCGGCCTGGAGCTGGGCCACGGTTCGGACCTGGACCTGGTCTTCATCCATGACGGCGACCCGCAGTGCGAGACCGATGGCGAGAAGTCCATCGACGGCGCGCAGTTCTACACGCGCCTGGGGCAGAAGATCATCCACTTCCTCACCGCGCAGACGCCCTCGGGCATGCTCTATGAGGTGGATATGCGCCTGCGTCCGAGTGGCGCCTCCGGGCTGCTGGTCAGTTCGCTGCGCGCCTTCGAGGCGTACCAGCTGGGCGAGGCCTGGACCTGGGAGCACCAGGCGCTGGTGCGCGCCCGCGTGCTCGCGGGCTGCCAGCGGGTGGCCAAGGCCTTCGAGGCGATCCGCGCGAAAGTCATCGGCCAGCAGCGCGACCTGGCCGAGCTGCGCAAGGAAGTCAGCGAGATGCGCGCCAAGATGCGCGACAACCTCGGCACCCAGAGTACCGCTGCCGGTACGGCGCCGAATGCCTTCGAGGCCGCGGCCCCGTTCGATCTCAAGCAGGATGCCGGTGGTATCGTCGATATCGAATTTATGGTGCAATACGCGGCCCTGGCCTGGTCGTGGCAGCACCCGGAGCTGGTGGAGTTCACCGACAATATCCGGATTCTGGAAGCGCTGGAGCGGGTCGGGTTGATGTCCGGCGAGGATGTCCTGAAGTTGCAGGACGCCTACAAGGCTTACCGGGCGGCGGCGCACCGATTGTCCCTGCAGAAGCAGCCGGGCGTGGTGAGCGGCGACCACTTCCATGCGCAGCGGCGCATGGTGATGCAGATGTGGAAAGCCTTCGAGCTGACCTGATTCGCTGCGATTTCCCTCGAAGTAGCCAGCATCCGGCGGGATGATGTTCGCCGGAGTGGGCCGCGCTGTCGGTTGCCTGCGCGGCTATACAGAGGTCAGGAGTTGGGCGCGTGATGCCATTGCGCCAGGTCACAGGGAGTGACGAAATCCGCCCGGCCGCGAGGTGCGCTGGGCTAGACTGCCGGCATTCGATGCTCGGCACCCGACCGTGAGGGCACGCGCCACACGGCTGGATGAATGGAGTACGGGGAGGCGAGAGCCTCCCCGGTCGTTTCTGGAAAAGGCATGAGAATTCTGATCGTAGGCCCCTCCTGGGTGGGCGACATGGTGATGGCGCAGACACTCTTCCAGTGTCTGAAGCAGCAGCATCCGGACTGCGTGATCGACGTGCTGGCGCCCGACTGGAGCCGGCCGATCCTCGAGCGCATGCCCGAGGTGCGCCAGGCCCTGAGCTTCCCGCTCGGCCACGGTGTGCTGGACATCGCCTCGCGCCGCCGCATCGGCAAGACCCTCAAGGGCCAGTACGACCAGGCGATCCTCCTGCCCAACTCGCTGAAGTCGGCGCTGGTGCCGTATTTCGCCGGCATCCCCAAGCGCACCGGCTGGAAGGGCGAGATGCGCTACGGCCTGCTCAACGACATCCGCGCGCTGGATAAAGAGCGCTACCCGCTGATGATCGAGCGCTTCATGGCCCTGGCCTACGAGCCGGGTGCGAAGCTGCCGCAGCCGTATCCACAGCCGCGCCTGGCCATCGACCCGCACAGCCGCGAGACCGCGCTGGCCAAGTTCGGCCTGAGCCTGGACCGTCCGGTGCTGGCGCTGTGCCCTGGCGCCGAGTTCGGCGAGGCCAAGCGCTGGCCGGCGGAGTACTACGCCAAGGTCGCCGAGGTGAAGATCCGCGCCGGCTGGCAGGTGTGGATCTTCGGCTCGAAGAACGACCATCCCGGCGGCGAAGACATCCGCATGCGCCTGATCCCCGGCTTGCGCGAAGAGTCGGTGAACCTGGCCGGCGAGACCGCCCTGTCCGAGGCCATCGACCTGATGTCCTGCGCTGGCGCCGTGGTCACCAACGATTCCGGCCTGATGCACGTGGCCGCCGCGCTGAACCGCCCGCTGGTGGCGGTCTACGGCTCCACTTCGCCGCAGTTCACCCCGCCGCTGGCCGATGCCGTGGAGATCGTCCGCCTCGGCCTGGAATGCAGCCCCTGCTTCGATCGCGTGTGCCGCTTCGGCCACTACAACTGCCTGCGCGAGTTGAAGCCGCGCCCGGTGATCGAAGCGCTGGACCGACTGGTCGCTGACCCGGTGGATGTGGAAAGCGCCGAATGAGGGTCCTGCTGATCAAGACCTCGTCCCTGGGCGATGTCATCCACACCCTGCCGGCGTTGACCGATGCTGCCCGCGCCATTCCCGGCATCCAGTTCGACTGGGTGGTGGAGGAGGGCTTCGCCGAGATTCCCGCCTGGCACCCTGCCGTGGCCCAGGTGATCCCGGTGGCGATCCGGCGCTGGCGCAAGAACCTCTGGCAGACCCTCAGGAGCGGCGAGTGGAGCCGCTTCAAGCGCCGCCTGAAGGAAGTCGACTACGACCTGGTGATCGACGCCCAGGGCCTGCTCAAGAGCGCCTGGCTGACCCGCTACGCTCGCCGTCGCACGCCGATCGCCGGCCTGGACAAGGAGTCCGCCCGCGAGCCGGCGGCCAGTCGCTTCTATAACCGCACCTATCCGGTCGCCTGGGGCCAGCATGCTGTCGAGCGCGTGCGCCAGCTGTTCGCACAGGCGCTGGACTACCCGCTGCCCGCCGGCACCGGCGACTACGGGCTGGACCGCAATCGCCTGCTGGACTCGGTGGAGAGCGAGCCCTACCTGGTGTTCCTGCATGGCACCACCTGGGTGACCAAGCACTGGCCCGAGGTCTACTGGCGCGAGCTGGCCCAGCGCATGGGCGAGCGCGGCTGGCAGGTGCGCCTGCCCTGGGGCAGCGAAGCCGAGCGGCAACGCGCCGAACGGCTCGCCGAAGGCTTGGAAAACGCCTCCGTGCTCCCCAGATTAAGCCTCGCAGGCATGGCCAAGGTACTGGCCGGCGCTTCCGCCTGCGTGGCGGTCGACACCGGGCTCGGACACCTGGCCGCCGCACTGGATGTGCCGACGCTGTCGCTGTTCGGCCCGACCAACCCCGGTCTGACCGGCGCCTACGGGCGTTCGCAGGTGCACCTGGCCAGCGACTGGCCCTCCTGTGCGCCCTGCCTGCAGAAGACCTGCACCTACCAGCCGACGGCCGAAGACAAGCGCCAGTTCGACCTGCGGCATGAACAGCCTCTGTGCTTCACGCGCCTGAATCCCCAGCGCGTGGCGAACCAGCTGGAGGCACTGCTGCTGGCCCCGGAGACGCTTCGATGACCCTGGCTTTCGTCCTCTACAAATACTTCCCGTTCGGCGGGCTGCAGCGTGATTTCATGCGCATCGCCCTGGAGTGCCAGAAACGTGGCCACTCCATCCGCGTCTACACGCCGATCTGGGAAGGCGAGGTGCCGCCCGGCTTCGATGTGCGCGTGGCGCCGGTGAAGTCGCTGTTCAACCATCGTCGCAACGAGAAGTTCAGCGCCTGGCTGGCCGCGGACCTCGCGCGCTCGCCGGTGGACCGGGTGATCGGCTTCAACAAGATGCCGGGCCTGGATGTGTACTACGCCGCCGACGGCTGCTTCGAGGACAAGGCGCAGACCCTGCGCAATGCTTTCTACCGTCGCTGGGGCCGTTACAAGCACTTCGCCGACTACGAGCGCGCGGTGTTCGCGCCGGAATCGAAGACCGAGATCCTGATGATCTCCGAAGTCCAGCAGCCGCTGTTCATCAAGCATTACCGCACCCCCGAGGCGCGCTTCCACCTGCTGCCGCCGGGCATTGCCCAGGACCGCCGGGCACCGGCAAACGCCGGCGAAATCCGCGCCGAATTCCGCCGTGAGTTCAAGCTGGGTGACGACGAGCTGCTGCTGGTGCAGATCGGTTCCGGCTTCAAGACCAAGGGCCTGGACCGCAGCCTCAAGGCGCTGGCCGCGCTGCCGCGCTCGCTGCGCAAGCGCACCCGCCTGATCGCCATCGGCCAGGACGATCCCAAGCCGTTCCTGCTGCAGGTGAAGGCGCTGGGCCTCTCGGACAACGTGCAGATCCTCAAGGGGCGCAGTGATATCCCGCGCTTCCTGCTGGGCGCCGACCTGCTGATCCACCCGGCGTACAACGAGAACACCGGCACCGTGCTGCTCGAAGCGCTGGTCGCGGGCTTGCCGGTGCTGGTCACCGATGTCTGCGGCTATGCCCACTACATCGACGAGGCGAAAGCCGGTCGTGTGGTGCCGTCGCCCTTCGAGCAGGAGCGGCTGAACTCCATGCTCCAGGAGATGCTGGAAGACGACGCCGTGCGCGCCGACTGGTCGCGCAACGGCCTGGCCTTCGCCGACAGCGCCGATCTCTACAGCATGCCGCAGCATGCGGCCGACGTGATCCTGCGGGGGCATGAATGAACGCTTTGGCTCTCGTAGGAGCGAGCTTGCTCGCGAACAGCCGGATGGATCGTGCCGCCCCAATCGCGAGGCCGGAGCCGTTCCCTACGGCTTCCGGCATTCCCCACATCCATGTGGGTCACAAGCTTGCTCTTACAGATAGGGCTGTGCCGTGAAGCTGGATTTGAAAGAACCCTTCAAGACCCTCTGGGCCGGCAAGGACCCGTTCGCCGAAGTCGAGCGCCTGCAGGGCAAGGTCTACCGCGAACTGGAGGGCCGCCGCACGTTGCGCACCGAAGTCGACGGGCGCGGTTTCTTCGTCAAGATCCACCGTGGCATCGGCTGGGGCGAGATCGTCAAGAACCTGTTCAGTGCCAAGCTCCCCGTACTCGGAGCGGGGCAGGAGCAGCGCGCCCTGGAGCGCCTGCACCAGGCCGGCGTGGCAACCATGACCTCGGTGGCCTATGGCGAGCGCGGCGGCAATCCGGCCGCGCAGCACTCCTTCATCATCACCGAAGAGCTGGCGCCGACGACCGACCTGGAAGTCCTCTCGCTGGACTGGCTGCAGGCGCCGCCCGAGCCGCGCCTGAAGCGCGCGCTGATCGCCGAAGTGGCGAAGATGGTCGGCACCATGCACCGCGCCGGGGTCAACCACCGCGACTGCTACATCTGCCATTTCCTGTTGCACACCGACCGCCCGATCAGCGCCGATGACCTGCGCCTGTCGGTCATCGACCTGCACCGCGCCCAGACCCGCGCCGCCACCCCGCGCCGCTGGCGCGACAAGGACCTGGCGGCGCTGTACTTCTCCGCGCTGGACATCGGCCTTACACGCCGCGACAAATTGCGCTTCCTGCGCGGTTACTTCCTGCGCCCGCTGCGTGACATCCTCCGTGAGGAAGCCGCGCTGCTGGCGTGGATGGAACGCAAGGCGGCCAAGCTCTACGACCGCAAACAACGATACGGAGACCTGCTCTGATGGCCGGCTGGGTACTCGAAGCCGACTACCAGCATCTCGCCGCCGATTTCGGCAGCCTGGATGCCGTGTTCGCCCTCGAAGGCGAGCGCATTACCAAGGATGCGATGTCCGACGTCGTGCGCATCGAGCGCGACGGCGTGCGCTATTACGTCAAGCGCTACCGCAAGCCGGGCAAGGGCTTCCGCCGCTACCTGCCGCGTCCGCGGGTGAAGGCCGAGTGGCAGAACCTCAAGCAGTTCGCCAAGTGGGGCATACCGACCGCGAAGGTGGTGGCCTACGGCCTGGAGCGCGTCAACGGTGGCTTCTCCCGTGGCGCGATCATCACCCGCGAGCTGGTCGGCACCGAGGACCTGCATGCCCTGGCCAAGCAGGACGATCCGCGTCTGAAGGATCGCGCCTGGGTCGAGCACGTCATGCGCCAGCTGGCCGGCTACACCCGGACCATGCATGACCACCACTTCACCCACAACGACCTGAAGTGGCGCAACATCCTGGTGGACGGGGAGGGCACGGTGTACTTCATCGATTGCCCGATCGGTGATTTCTGGGTCAGCTTCATGCTGCGCTACCGCATCAGCAAGGACCTGGCCACCCTCGACAAGGTCGCCAAGTACCACCTCTCCTACACGCAGCGCCTGCAGTTCTACCTGCTGTACCGGCGCCGCGAGCGATTGAACGCGTCGGACAAGAAGCGTGTCCGACAGATCGTCCATTTCTTCGAGGGACGCGAGTGAAGGATTTCATTGCCGAGGGCGACCAGGCCCTGCTGGAAAACAATGCCCTGGCCGATTTCGACGCCCTCTGGGCCCTGCAGCTGGAAGCCGTGGACGAGCCCAACACCGAGCGCGGCGGCTGGAGCAGCGTGTACCGCTTGGAGCTGGACGGCACCGCCTACTACCTCAAGCGCCAGAGCAACCACCTGACCCGCAGCCTGAAACGCCCGCTCGGCGAGCCGACCTTCAGCCGCGAGTTCCGCAATATCCAGCGTTACCACCAGCTCGGCATTCCCTCGATGCAGGCGGCCTTCTTCGGCGCGCGGCAGGTCGGCGGCGAGCGCCGGGCAATCCTGATGACCCGTGCCCTGGACGGCTGGCGTGACCTGGACAGCCTGCTGCAGGGCTGGTCGAACCTGCCTGCCGAGCGCCGCCAGGCCATCCTGCGTGCCTGTGGCATGCTCGCCCGTCGCCTGCACGAGGCCGGGCAGATGCATGGCTGCTTCTATCCCAAGCACATCTTCCTGCGCGAAACCGACGACGCCTTCGAGGCGACCCTGATCGACCTGGAGAAGACCCGCCCGCTGTGGTTCGGCCAGCGCGACCGCGTGCGCGACCTCGAACCGCTGCTGCGTCGTGCGCCGGACTGGAGCGAGACCGACGTGCGCAACCTGCTGGCGGCCTACCTGGGCACCGCTTCCGGCGGCCCGGAAGTCGACGACTGGTACCGCCGACTGGGCGCGCGCCGCAAGAAGAAGGAAAACCGCGCATGAGGCTGTCTGCCCTGCGCGATGCCGGCCGCGCCCCGTCGCTGCCCCTGCGCATCGAGCTGGAAGACGGCGCCGGCCCGGCCGAGCTGCGCCTGGACAGCCTGCTGCGCGTCCTGCCCGGCCAGCGTTACGTCGCTGCGGCCAATTGGCGCGGCCGCCCGGTGCTGGCCAAGCTGCTGGTCGGCGGTCGTGCCGCGAAGCAGTTCCAGCGCGAACTCGACGGGGTGCGCCTGCTCGCTGAGCAAGGCCTGACCACGCCGCAGTTGCTGGCCGACGGCCTGAAGGATGGCGAGGGTGGCTGGCTGCTCTTCGAATTCCTCGACAACGCCCAGAGCCTCTGGGATGCCTGGCGCGTCGTGGAAGGCGAGCCGCTGCTGTCCGACGGCCAGGCCGCCGTCATCGCCGAGGCGCTCACTGCCATCGCCCGGATGCACGCCAAGGGCCTGTGGCAGGAAGACCTGCACCTGGACAACCTGCTGCGCCACGCCGGCCAGCTGTACCTGATCGACGGCGCCGGCATCCGCGCGGAAACCCCTGGCCAGCCACTGTCGCGCAAGCACGTGCTGGAAAACCTCGGGGTGTTCTTCGCCCAGTTGCCGGCCAGCCTCGATCCGTTCCTGGAAGAACTGCTGATCCACTACCTGCTGGCCAACGGCGAGCACGCACTACCGCTGGAAGCCTTGCAGAAGGAAATCGCCAGGGTTCGTCGCTGGCGCGTCGGCGACCTGATGAAGAAGATCGCCCGCGACTGCAGCCTGTTCAGCGTGTTCAAGGGGCCGTTCGGCCTGCGCGCGGTGCGCCGCGAGGAAGAGGAAGGCCTGCAGCCACTGCTGGCCGATCCGGATTCCTACATCAATCGCGGACACATCTACAAGACCGGCGGTGCTGCAACTGTCGCCCGCGTGGAGCTGAATGGCCGGCCTCTGGTGGTCAAGCGCTACAACATCAAGAACCTGCTGCACTGGTTCAAGCGTTTCTGGCGCCCCAGTCGCGCCTGGGCTTCCTGGCGCGAGGGCAACCGCCTGGACTTCCTCGGCATCGCTACGCCCAAGCCGCTGGCGGTGATCGAGCGCCGCTGGCTGTGGCTGCGCGGGCCGGCCTTCCTGATTACCGATTACCTGGCCGGTCAGGATATAATCGCCCGTTTCAAACCCTACCTGGACCATCCGGAGGGGGGCGGCCTGCCGCCGGAATCGGATCTTGTGGCCCTGGACAGACTGTTCGCGGCGCTGGTGCGCGAGCGCATCAGCCACGGCGACCTGAAGGGGCACAACCTGTTCTGGCAGGAGCAGGGCGAAGGCGGGCAATGGTCGTTGATCGACCTCGATGCCATGCAGCGCCACTCGCGAGAAGCGAGCTTCGCCCGCGCCTATGCCCGCGACCGTGCGCGCTTCCTGCGCAACTGGCCAGAGGGCAGCGCACTGCACCGGCTGCTCGACGAACGTTTACCGCGGGTGCCTGGCACCCGCCCAGATGAAAGAGGCTAGACCCTGTGGCATTGACCATCCTCGGCCTGTCCGGCGCCGTAAGCCATGACCCTTCCGCCGCCCTGTACATCGACGGCAAGCTGGTCGCGGCCGTCGAAGAAGAGCGCTTCGTCCGTGACAAGCACGCGAAGAACCGCATGCCCTACGAGTCGGCCAAGTTCTGCCTGGAGCAGGCCGGGATCAAGCCGTCGGACGTTGACGTGGTGGCCATTCCCTTCGCCCCCATCAGCATCTTCGACAAGGCCCGCTGGCACTACGCCAAGCGCTACGCCTACGCGCCGGACCGCGCGCTGGACGCCATCCTGCTCGGCAATCGCCGCTACAAGCGCTACTACAAGCGCATCCAGTGGTGCCTGCAGCAGCTGGGCTTCGACCTGAAGAAGACCAAGATCCAGCCGGTCGAGCACCACCTGGCCCACGCCTCCAGCGCCTACCACTGCTCGGGCTTCAAGGAGAAGACGGCGATCCTCGGGATCGACGGCAAGGGCGAGTACGCCACCACCTTCTTCGGCTACGGCGAGAACGGCAAGATCCACAAGATCAAGGAGTTCTACGATCCGGACTCCCTCGGTGGCCTGTACGGCGCGCTGACCGAATACCTCGGCTTCGACATGCTCGACGGCGAGTTCAAGGTCATGGGCATGGCGCCCTACGGCGACGCCAGCAAGTACGATTTCTCCCGCCTGGCCAAGTTCGAGAACGGTGAGCTGATCATCAACACCGAGTACGCCAACGTCATCGGCTTCCGTCGCTACAAGGAAAAGGGCAAGGGTTACTACTTCTCGCCCAAGCTGATCGAGTGGCTCGGCCCGAAACGTGAAGGCGATATCGCCGACGATCCCTACATCCACTATGCCGCCAGCATCCAGGCTCTGTTCGAGAAGCTGTCGCTGGAGATGATGGATTACTACCTGGGCGACATCATCCGCGAGACCGGCAAGATCGCCTTCGCCGGCGGTTGCGCGCTGAACGTCAAGCTCAACCAGAAGATCATCGCCCGTCCCGAGGTCAAGGAGCTGTACGTGCAGCCCGCGGCCAGCGACGCCGGCACCGCCGTTGGCGCCGCCGCGTACGTGTCCTGGGAACGTGGCGTGCCGGTCGAGAAGATGGAGCACGTCTACCTCGGCCCGGAATACAGCAACGAAGACGTCATCGCCGCCTGCGCCCGTCACGAGGCCAAGCCGACCTGGCGCAAGATCGACAACCTGTCCGAACTGATCGCCAAGGTGCTGGTGGACGGCAACCCGGTGGCCTGGTTCCAGGGTCGCCTGGAATTCGGCCCGCGCGCCCTCGGCGGCCGCTCGATCATCGGCTGCCCGAGCGTTCCCGGCGTGGCCGACCGCATCAACGCGCAGATCAAGTTCCGCGAGCGCTGGAGACCCTTCTGCCCGTCGATGCTCGATACCGTCGGCCCGCAGATGTTCAAGATCGACCACCCGGCGCCCTTCATGACCTTCACCTTCGAAGTCAACGAAGAGTGGAAGACCCGTGTGCCGGAAGTCGTCCACGAGGACGGCACCTCCCGCGCCCAGGTCCTCAAGCGCGAGTTCAACCCGCGCTACTACGACATGATGAAGGAGCTGGAGCGGCTCACCGGCAACGGCGTGGCGCTCAACACCTCGCTGAACCGCCGTGGCGAACCGATGGTCTGCTCGCCGACCGACGCCCTGAACATGTTCTACGGCTCGGACCTGCAGTACCTGATCATGCAGGACATCCTCGTGGTCAAGGACGGCGCGGAGCCCTATGACTCGCTCGGCTGAACCGCGCGTCCTGCAGTTCTGCCACGGCTATGACGGGCCGTTCCTCGACTGTGCCCGTCAGTACGCCAGCCTGTTCGCCGGCACTGGCTACCGGGTTACCACGGTATTCCTCACCGGTGCGCCCGATCCGGAAGTCGTGGCCGGTTGCGCCAGCGACGAAGTGCTCTTCCTCGACTACAGCTCGCGGGACATCCGCGGGCTGAAGCTCAAGGCCATCCGCGACCTGCGCGAGATTGCCCGTTCCCGTGATTTCCGCTTCTGCATCGCGCACCGCTTCAAGCCGACCTGGATCGCCATGCTCGGCACCAGGCTGCCGATCATCGGTGTGCACCATGGCTTCGGTGATTTCCAGCGCCTGGGGCGCAAGCTGTTCGCGCGCTTCTTCGCCGAGCGCCTTAGCCTGCTGGGCGTGTCCAATGCGGTGCGCGACGAAATCCGTGCCTGCCTGCCGGCCTGGCCGCAGGACCGCATCGAGACGCTCTACAACCGGGTCGACGTCGACGCCCTCAGGGACCAGCAGGTCGAACGCTATCCGGCGCGCCAGCACCTGGGGCTGGCGGACAACGCCTGGGTGGTCGGCAACGTCGGCCGCCTGCATCCGGACAAGGACCAGGCCACCCTGCTGCGCGGCTTCGCCCGCGCCCTGCCGCGCCTGCCGCACAACAGCCTGCTGGCGATCCTCGGCAAGGGGCGACTGGAAGAGGACCTCAAGGACCTCGCGCGCGAACTGGGCATCGCCGACCGCGTGCTGTTCCTTGGCCAGGTTCCGGACGCCAAGCGCTACTTCAAGGCTTTCGACGTATTCGCCCTGACCTCCGACCACGAGCCTTTCGGCATGGTCCTGCTGGAAGCGATGGTGGCGGGTGTGCCGCTGATCTCGACCTCCGGCGGCGGTGCCGGGGAAATCGTCGAAGGACTGGGCATCCTCTTCCCGCTGGGCGACGATGCCGCGCTGGCCGAAGGCCTGCGCCACCTGTCGGTGCTGGACCGCGAGCAGCGGGTGATGTGCGCGCAGCAGATGGAGCAGCGTTTGCAGACGCGCTTCTGCGATGAGGCCGTGCGCCGGGAGTTCTGGAGTCTGCCGCTGGTGAAGGCGTTACTCGCCCCCTCCCGCTGACGGCCCTGCGGCTCTCCCTTCATTCTTACTGGCCTGGACGCTGGTTGCGCCCTTTGGCGATTCACTGACGAGCGCGCGATTGCAAATGCTGGAACTCAAACTGGAAGGTGGTCGACGCTGGCTGGGCGATGGGAGTGTGCAGATTCCCATCACCGAGTTCGGGGAGTGCCGTGGGCGATACCAGGGGAGTGTGTTCCTGCTCGCTTCCGGGCCTTCTGCCGGGCAGTTCCCGCTGGCGCGCTATGCGGACTGGCCGGTCATCGCGATGAATGGCTCCATCGTTCGCTGCGCCGACCAGAAGATCACGCCGTTCTTCTATATCTGCGATGACCCCGGATTCGTGCGCGATCGCCCGGACCTCGCCTGCCTCGGCGCGCGCAGCGCCACGCACCTGGCAATGAGCCTCAACTGTTTCCAGGCGCTGCATCGTCATGACCCGACCTTGTTGCCGCAGAGGACGAATGTCTTTCTGCTGGAGAGGGTCAACCGCCGCCATGGCATGGCCGTGCTTTCCGACCGCTCCTATGCCTGGTCGATTCGCCATGATCCCGATCTGATCTGCGGGTTTTCCCTGCTGCGCAGGAAGGCCAATCGCATTGGCTTCAGCCGCGACATGAGCAAGGGTTACTTCGGCGGCCGCACCATCCCCTACGCCGCAACGCAACTGGCCTGCCACCTCGGCTTCGGTCAGGCATTCATCATCGGGATGGACCTGAACAAGAACATCGGGCGCTTCTACGAAACCGGCGCGGCCGCCCTGCCCAGCAGCCTCGACGAGGATTTCGAGGATTACATCCTGCCCAGCTTCCGGATCGTCGCCGAGAAGGTCACGCCCCGATATCCGCTGCGGCTATTCAACCTGTCGCAAGGCAGCCGATTACCGGCCAGCGTTGTGCCGAAAGTCGAACCCGCCCAGCTGGATGCATTGCTCGAAGCAGAAATGGCAGCCGCGGGTGGAAAACGTCTGCGAGTGAGGTCGTGATGGATCTGCAGCAACTGGTCGAATGCTGGAAGTGCGAAGTTTCGAACAAGAAGAAGCCCGGAAGTCGCATTGGCCTGTTCAGCAACATCGTGAAGCGCGCCTACAAGAGCAACGTGCTGCGCTATCTGCTGCAGTTTCGTCTGGCCCAGTTCCTTTACGCCAAAGGCGGAATGCGCCGTCGTTACGCGCTGCGCATGCAGCGCAAGTTGAACCGTCGCTATGCGGTGGACATCAGCGTTGCCGCGCAGATCGGCCCCGGTTTCCGGATCGCTCACCTGCCGGGAGTGGTCATCACCGGCTACGCGCAGATCGGCAGGAATTTCTTCATTCGGCAGAACTCCACGGTGGGCATCAAGACGTTGGGGCTATCGCGTTACTCGCTGGTGATCGGGGACGATGTGAGCCTCGGTGCGCACAGCTGCATCATCGCCGATGAACTCGAGATTGGCAGTGGTGTCACCATTGGAGCGATGTCCTTTGTCAACAAGGATCTCCCCGCGGGTTGCACCTATTACAACGTCCGTCAGAGCCAGCTCCTGCCTGCTGCATCCTGAGATGGCCATCGTCTTGACCGGGTTGTTCAGCGTCCCCTAATCTTCGCGGCGCATTGTCCTTGTCGCCGTTTCCTCGCGGAGGGTGAAGGGGCGGGCGCATGGAAGCTGGGCGATTGCCGTATCCGGCCCGGGACGCACGTTAATTCGATTGCCCGCACTCCGGGATGCCAAAGGTGAGTCTTGAAAGTTCTGTTCCTGGTCCAGAAAGAACAACGTGCCATTCTCGACCGTCTGTATGACGGTATCGCCGAACATTGCGATTGCGACCTGCGCTGGCTGAGCAGCGACGAGCAGGCCAACCTGCGCCGGTATTTCCGCGAGCACGTGGATGTGTCGAAGTACGACCGCATCCTGTTCTTCCTGCGCTTCAAGAAGGAAATGCGCCAGGCAGCCTTCATCCGCAGCGTGCCCAACCTGGTCATTCTCGAGCACGACGCCTACCAGAACTACATTCCCTGCAAGTACACCGGGAAGTTCAGCGCGCACTACCGCCGGCTGCCCTGGGCGAGAGTGATCAGCTCGGGCTTCATGGTCAGCGAGCGCCTGCGCCAGGAAGGCTTCGATGCGGTCTTCGTGCCCAAGGGGTACGACCAGGACCTGCTGCACGACCTGGGCCGGGAACGGGATATCGAGCTGGCCTTCGTCGGTAGCACCGGCAGCGTGGCCTACAGCGGCCGCAAGGCGCTGCTGGATGAGCTGGGCCGGGTGGAAAACCTGCTGGTGACCAAGACCAACTCGGGCGACGATTACCTGAACACGCTCAACCGCATCCGCTTCTTTGTCAGCGCGGATGTCGGCATGGGCGAGTACATGATCAAGAATTTCGAGGCCATGGCCTGCGGCTGCGTGCTGCTGGCCTATGACCAGGGTGAAGCGGAGAACCGCGCGCTGGGCCTGCAGGACATGCACAACGTGGTGCTGTACCGCGACGTCGCCCAACTGCGCAGCAAGCTGCAGCTGCTGCGGGACGATCTGCCGCGCGCGGCCCGCATTGCCGAAGCCGGCCGGGCGCTGGCAGTGGAAGGTTTCGGGTTCAGCCAGATCGGGGCAAGGATTGTCCGGGCCATGGCTGTCCCGCTGCGTGAGAGGCCGCAGCCCGGTATGCTGGAGCGCTGGCGACTGGCTCTGGGGTTCTGACCTGTGGCCGCTATCTGCCGGTTATTGAGGTGTCTGTGGAATACCCGCTGATTTCCGTGCTGGTGCCTTGCTATAACCGCGAGCGTTATATCGAAGAGACACTGCTGAGCATTCTTGGGCAGGACTATCCCAACTTCGAGCTGATCGTAGTGGATGACGGGTCCAGCGATCGCAGCGCCGAGATGATCCAGGCGCTGCAGCAGGAGCATGGCTTCCAGTTCTACCGCCAGGCCAACCAGGGGGTCAGTGCCGCGCTCAACACGGCGCTGGGCCATGCGCGGGGCGAGCTGGTGGCAACCCCGGACTCCGACGACATCATGATGCCGGGGCGCCTGAGCCTGCAGGCGAACTATCTGCGTGAGCACCCCGAGGTCGGTTGCCTGGGCGGGCGCGCTGTCTATATCGATGCCGAAGGCAAGCACCTGAAGGGTGGCCCAGGCAATGCCGTGCGCCAGTACAGCTTCGACGAGTTGCTGGGGCAGGCCATCGCCATCGGCGCGACCGTGGCCATGTACCGGCGCGAGGCCATGGACCGGGCTGGCGGCTACGATCCGCAGATCCGCATCCAGGACTTCCAGATGAGTCTGAAGATCGCGCATCTGGGCTACCGGGTCGAAGTCCTGCCGGAAGTGGTCAGCGGCTACCGCCGCCATGAGGGCAACCTGTCGCGGACGGCATACAAGAAGCAGCTGCATTATGATCGGATGGCGGTCGCGCCGTACCGTGACCACCCGGCCTATGGCCCTGGCATGACCTGTATCCTCAACAAGGCGCTCAAGCAGTCAGTGGTCGGTGACAAGGGCTACGCCTGGTCGCTGCTGCTGCAGCTGCCGCCGTGGCGCTGGAATCGCACCACCCTGCGGCGGGTTCGCCATTTGTTGTTCAAGTTCGGGCGGGAATAAGAAGTTTGTCGATGAAGGAAATGTTTGCCCACGCCTGGCGTGCCTGGTGCCCACGGATGACCCCGATGGGGGCGAGCCAGTGCCGGACGGGGCGGGTTGCCGAGGCAATGCTCGGCATCGGGGTGCTGTGGAGCATCGCTGGCGTAATGCTGACGCCGAGCATGAAGTTCTACTTCCAGATGGTCGCGCTGTTCGTCTACCTGCCGTCGCTGTGGCTGTGCATTGCCCGCCGCCAGGAGCTTGGGCACCTGTTGCGGGCCCGCCGGGAGATCTGGATCCTGCTGGCTCTGTTCGGCTGGGCGGTGTTCTCGCTGCTCTGGTCCGGAACAGAAAAGCCGCTGGGCCAGCTGAAGATGGTGTCGCTGTTCATGCTGTTCATCCTCGGCTGGGTGCTCTGGGCCCGTGCGGACGAGCGCCGGCTGTGCCTGGCCATACTGTCGCTGGCGCTGGTGGTCGGCCTCTACAGCCTGGTGGCGCTGATGTTCGCGCCAGATTATGGCGGAGGGCGGCTGACGGGGTTTGGTGGCTTCCTCGACAACCCCAATGCGGCAGCCTATTCGATCGCCTTCGTGACTGTCATGTGCGTGCCGCTGTTGCCGCGCCGGGGCTGGCGGCAGCTGCCGTGGGTATTCCTGTTGGCGGCTTCGCTGGTTTACGTGGCGCTGTGTGGCAGCCGTGGAGCCCTGCTGGCATTGATGGTCACTGCCATCTTCAGCCTCAGTCTGGTGCCGGGGCGGATCGCCAAACTGCTGCCTCTGCTGTTGCTGTTGGGGGGCGCGACCCTGGTTGTCGTCGAGCCCGGCTTGATGGCACGGGGTGACGCCGAGCGCTTCGAACTGTTGCGTAGCGCCTGGCCGCAGATGCAGCAGCATTTCTGGCTGGGCGTGGGGCTTGGGGCTGACTATGCGGTGACCAGCGGGAAGGCCGTTTATGAAAACGGTGTGCATAACTTCCCGGTGCACACCGCCATCCAGTACGGCGTGCCGGCCATGCTGGCTTTCCTGGTGCTGTGGGGCATGATCGGCTACCGCGCCTGGTGTTGCCGCTCGCGGGCATTGGGCCTGTCGGTAATGCTGCTGTGGGTGTTCTCCAGCGTCGCCATGCAGTTCGACGTGTTCAGCCTGTGGGAGCGCACGCGTGCCATGTGGCTGATGCCCTGGGTCGTGATCCTGCTGGGGTTGAGTCTTGAGCGCTGGCCACAGGTGCGGCCGGCGGTCATGGAGCCGAGCTGAGGAACTGTCGCAGTTCGGCCAGCGGCCAACGAACCGGGCTGTGAGAAAGGTAGGCCTGTGAAAGGCTGTCGGTATTGCCGGCCAGCAGCCACTGGCGATCCTGGGTATAGCGCAGCATGTGGGCGAAATTGCGTTTGCGCTGCTGGCGCGACAACGCCCGGCGCTGCTTCTTCATGTCCGCGAGGTCGATCAGGCCCAGGGTGCCTTCGGGAGTCTTCACCACGTTGCCCAGGTGCAGCGAGCGGAAGTAGACGCCCTGGTCGTGCAGCCCGGCGATCAGTTCGCCCAGTTGCGCCGCCAGTTGCGTATCCGCCTCGCCTGCTTCGATCACCTGGCGCAGCGTGTCGCCCGGCAGGGGCTGGTAGTGCACGGCATCGCGGGCGATATCGGGAATGCGGTAAACCGCGATGATCTGCGGGCAGGGCACCGCCAGGCGCTGCAGCGTCTGGGTGTTGTCGGCGAAGCGCTGCGCATAGGGATAGAGCGCCGCCGAGGAGATCAGCCGCTTGCGTCGGAACAGTTTCAGGAAGTTGCCATCGGCCAGGCGCAGGACCTTGTCGCCATGCTTGTCGGCTTCCAGCACCTGGGCGCCGGCGCGCAGCGCTTCGTAGGCGGAGAGAGCGAGGTCTTGCATAACGGGTCCCTGAATCGATAGCCGGCTATAGTAGCCCAGCCGCCGGGCAAACGAGAGCGCTGTGTTATAATCGCCGACCTTTTAAGCGTGCGATTCCTACATGTCCGGTAAAGAACCCCAGGCTCCTTCGAGCCTGAAGATCTACTTCCGACTGCTGTCCTATGTGCGTCCGTACATCGGGATGTTCCTGCTCAGCATCATCGGCTTCCTGATCTTCGCCGCGACCCAGCCGATGCTGGCGGGCATCCTCAAGTATTTCGTCGACGGCCTGGCTCATCCGGATGCCAAGCTGTTCCCCAATTCCTCCGTGGCCTGGCTGCGTGACCTGTCGCTGCTCTACGCCGTGCCGCTGCTGGTCGTGCTGATCGCCGTCTGGCAAGGCGTCGGCTCCTTCCTCGGCAACTACTTCATCGCCAAGGTTTCCCTGGGGCTGGTCCAGGACCTGCGTATCGCGCTGTTCAACAATCTGCTGACCTTGCCCAACCGCTATTTCGACAGCAACAACTCCGGCCACCTGATCTCACGCATTACCTTCAACGTGACCATGGTCACCGGCGCGGCCACCGATGCCATCAAGGTGGTGATCCGCGAAGGCATGACCGTGGTCTTCCTGTTCCTCTCGCTGCTGTGGATGAACTGGAAGCTGACCCTGGTGATGCTCGCCATCCTGCCGATCATCGCGGTGATGGTGACGACCGCCAGCCGCAAGTTCCGCAAGCAGAGCAAGAAGATCCAGGTCGCCATGGGCGACGTGACCCATGTGTCCTCCGAGACCATCCAGGGTTACCGCGTGGTTCGCAGCTTCGGCGGCGAGCCCTACGAGCGTGAACGCTTCCGCCACGTGACCAGCGAGAACACCAGCAAGAACCTGCGCATGAACAAGACCTCGGCGATCTACACGCCGATGCTGCAACTGGTGATCTACAGCGCCATGGCCGTGCTGCTGTACCTCGTGCTGCTGCTGCGTGGCGATGCCACCGTCGGCGACCTGGTGGCCTACATCTCCATGGCCGGCCTGCTGCCCAAGCCGATTCGCCAGCTGTCCGAAGTCAGCTCGACCATCCAGAAGGGCGTGGCCGGCGCCGAAAGCATCTTCGAGCAGCTCGACGAGCAGCCCGAGGTAGACAACGGCACCATCGAGCGTGACCGCGTACAGGGTCGACTCGAAGTGAAGAACCTCAGCTTCACCTATCCGGGCACCGGGAAGAAGGTCCTCAACGACCTGAACTTCAGCGTCGAGCCGGGCCAGATGGTGGCGCTGGTCGGTCGCTCCGGCAGCGGCAAGTCGACCCTGGCCAACCTGATCCCGCGCTTCTACGACCATAGCGACGGGCAGATCCTGCTCGACGGCACCGACGTCGAAGACTACAGGCTGAGCAACCTGCGCCGGCACATCGCGCTGGTGACCCAGCAGGTCAACCTGTTCAACGACAGCGTGCTCAACAACATCGCCTATGGCGACCTCGCCAGCCGGCCGCGCGAAGCGGTGGAAAAGGCGGCCGATGACGCCTTCGCCCGCGAATTCATCGACCGCCTGCCCGAAGGTTTCGAGACCGAGGTCGGCGAAAACGGCGTGATGCTTTCCGGCGGCCAGCGCCAGCGCCTGGCGATTGCCCGCGCGCTGCTCAAGGACGCCCCGGTGCTGATCCTCGACGAAGCCACCTCGGCGCTGGACACCGAATCCGAACGGCATATCCAGGCCGCCCTGGAGAAGGTCATGGAAGGTCGCACCACCCTGGTCATCGCCCACCGCCTGAGCACCATCGAGGCGGCGGACCTGATCCTGGTGATGGACCAGGGCCACATCGTCGAACGCGGTACCCACGACCAACTGATCGCCCAGAACGGCTACTACGCCCGCCTGCACGCCCGCCAGTTCGCCGACGACCCGGTCGGTGGCAGCGAGGAAGCGCCAGTCGAGCAGCCGGTATGACGCAGGTGTGGAACAGCCAGGCATGCTGAACCGTCTGCGAGTCTTCCGCGAACGCGGCTGGACGCCCATTGCGGCGGCCGACTATGCCGCTGCTTGGCAGCGCTTCGGCGGCAGCGTCGCCACCCACCCGGATGTGGTCGAGCGGCTCGCGGCCCTGGCTGGAATCCCGGTTCGTTACCTGGGGTGGTTCGAGGGCGATGAACTGCGCGCCGCCGTGCCGACCTGGGGGCGCAACCTGGCCTTGTCCAAGGACGTGCTCAAGCGCGAAGGCAAGAAGGCGCTGTTCGACCTGGGCAATGCCGAGATCATCCTGCCTATCGCCGAGGGCGCGCGCATCGAACTGCGCCATCAGGTGCGCTACCTCTCCGAGCTCAACCGCGAGCAGGTCAGCGACGCCCGCGAGCAGCCCGAGCAACTGGCGATGAATCGCGCGCCGGCCGACTTCTCGAAGAAATTCCGCTACAACCAGCGCCGCGAACAGCGCCTGCTGGAGGAAGCGGGCGGCGTGCTACAGCCCATGAGCGAGCTGAGCCCCGAGGAGCAGGCGAGCATCTATGCCGACCTGTTCCAGCGCCGCTGGGAGTTCGAGGTGCCGGGCAAGGCACGGCTGGCCGAAGTCTTCGGTCTGATGCGCGACTTCATGCGCGGCTCGCTGGTGCGCCTGGACGGCGAACCGGTGGCGATCCAGATTCTCTACCGGGTCGAAGCGCCGAAGTGGGTCAGCGTCGAGTACATCAACGGCGGCGTGGCTCCGGAAAACCGCGAGTTCAGCCCCGGCAGCGTGCTCAGCTTCGTCAATACGCAAGAGGCCTGGGCCGAGGCCGAGGCGCTGGGCAAGCCGCTGCGCTACTCCTTCGGCCGCGCCGACCGCGAGTACAAGGACCGCTGGTGCCACCGCGTGCCGGTGTTCCAGGTCTGACCCCGCTTTTCGTAGGAGCGAGCGTGCTCGCGAACCGCATGACACGGCAGTGCCAGGCGGAATACCGTTCGCGAGCAAGGGCTGGGCGCCCCCTCGCTCCTACAGTTCGTGTACGGTGCCTTGGCCCGTGCGTAGGAGCGGACTGCGTCCGCGATCGGTTTCCACGGAGAACGACATGACCGCCCGCAAGCAGCATCTGCTCAAACAGCACCGCCGCAAGAAGCGCGCGGTCCTGCTCGTCGCCCTGCTGGCGCTGATCCTGCTGGGCATCTTCGCACCCTGGTGGAGCGTGCCACTGGTCGTGCTGCTCGGCTGGGTCGCCCATGAGGCGTGGTTCGCCGATCACCTGTTCTACTCCCCGCGCGACGACTACCGCTACGACTTCCCCGAAGGCTCCATCGCCCTGCCGGTATCCCTGGGCCCGCATGGCTTGCACGTTGCCACCGGCGCGTTGCCGGAGCGGGAGGAGACCCTGGTGCTGGAGATCGAGGTGAAAGCCTCGCTGCTCGGCCGCTGGCTCGATCCGCAGGTAGTGATCGAAGGCGTCGAGAACGACCGCCAGGACTTCGAGCGGGGCGTCAGCGGCAAGCGCTACATCAACCTTTCCGGCCAGGGTGAAGCGCTGCGTGCCGGGCACCTGCGCATCCGCAGCCGCCATTGCCGGCTGGCGCAGCAGGGCGTGCTGCATGCCTTCGACAATCCCGACTACGCCCGTCAGCGCCTGTTGATCATCGCCCCTCACGCGGACGACGCCGAACTGGCTGCCTTCGGCCAGTACAGCCGTTGCCCGGAGGCCTGGATCGTCACCCTGACCCAGGGTGAGATCGAGGCCGAACACTACCAGCGTCTCGGGCTGGGCAAGGCCGAGGCCGCCAGGCTCAAGGGGCGCCTGCGCACCTGGGACAGCATCGCCGCGCCGCTTTGGGGTGGCGTGCCGGCCGAGCGTTGCGTGCAGCTGGGCTACTACTGCCTGCAGTTGCCCGCCATGGCGGCCGAGCCGAGCCAGGCGTTCGGCTCGAAGGAGTCCGGCGAGACCGACATCCGCAGCGTGCGCGGCTTCAATCCGCTCGCGCTGCCGGGTGACAGCGACGGCGCGCCGACCTGGCTCAACCTGGTGGCTGACCTGACCACGCTCATCGAGCACATCCGCCCCGAAGTGATCCTCACCGCGCACCCGGAGCTGGACCCCCACGCCGACCACGTGCACGCCACCCGCGCCACCCTGGAGGCGATCGAACGCAGCAGCTGGAAGCCTCAGACCCTGCTGCTCTACGCCAACCACCTGCACGACAACGACCGCTGGCCCATGGGCCCGGCCGATGGCGGCATCGCCCTGCCACCTTGTATCGAGGCGTTGCCGGCCGACCCGCTGTGGAGCCCGGTACTGGACGCCGCGACCCGCGTCGACAAGGCCCAGGCACTGGCCCTGCAGCACGACCTGCAGACCCCGCTCACCGGCAAGAAACGCCTGCGCCGGCTGATCCAGCGGCTGCTCGCCGGGCGCCAGTGGCCGGTCACCGGCGACGACGAGTTCTTCCGCAAGGCCGTGCGCCGCCACGAGTTGTTCTGGGTTCGCAAAGTCCCCTAGAGAATGCCGTGACCGCCCGGTGCCCGGCGCAAGTCGCAGCGGGCGGCTATGGTATTATCCGCGGCGATTTCGACCTGCGGAGTTCCCATGAAATTGACCATGCCCCGATTCGATCAGGCCCCCGTGCTGGTGGTAGGCGACGTGATGCTCGACCGCTACTGGCACGGCGCGACCTCGCGCATCTCGCCCGAGGCCCCGGTGCCCGTGGTGCGGGTCGAGCAGCATGAGGACCGCCCCGGCGGCGCCGCCAACGTCGCGCTGAACCTCGCCGCCCTCGGCGCCCCGGCCTTCCTGGTCGGCGTCACCGGCGTCGACGAAGCCGCCGACAGCCTGAGCGACAGCCTCCAGGCCGTGGGCGTGACCACCCGCTTCCAGCGCATCGCCGGCCAGCCGACCATCGTCAAGCTGCGGGTCATGAGCCGCCACCAGCAACTGCTGCGCGTGGACTTCGAGGAAGCCTTCCGCACCGACCCCGTGGCGCTGTCCACCGACGTCGAGGCGCTGCTGGACCAGGTTCGCGTGCTGGTGCTCTCCGACTATGGCAAGGGCGCGCTGAAGAACCACCAGGCGCTGATCCAGGCCGCCCGCCAGCGTGGCATTCCGGTGCTGGCCGACCCCAAGGGCAAGGACTTTGCCATCTACCGCGGCGCCAGCCTGATCACCCCGAACCTCTCCGAGTTCGAAGCCATTGTCGGTCGCTGCACCGACGAGGCCGATCTCGTCGCCAAGGGCCAGCAACTGATGACCGAGCTGGAGCTCGGCGCCTTGCTGGTCACCCGTGGCGAACACGGCATGACCCTGCTGCGCCCCGGCCACAGCGCCCTGCACCTGCCGGCCCGTGCCCGCGAAGTGTTCGACGTCACCGGCGCCGGCGACACCGTGATTTCCACCCTGGCCGGCGCCATCGCCGCCGGCGAGGACCTGCCGCAGGCCGTGGCCCTGGCCAACCTCGCCGCCGGCATCGTCGTCGGCAAGCTGGGTACCGCCGCCATCAGCGCCCCGGAACTGCGCCGCGCCGTGCAGCGCGAGCAGGGTTCCGAGCGTGGCGTGCTGAGCCTCGACCAACTGCTGCTGGCCATCGAGGACGCCCGCGCCCACGGCGAGAAGATCGTCTTCACCAACGGCTGCTTCGACATCCTCCACGCCGGCCACGTGACCTACCTGGAACAGGCGCGCGCCCAGGGCGACCGCCTGATCGTCGGGGTCAACGACGACGGCTCGGTCACCCGCCTGAAAGGCCCGGGTCGCCCGATCAACAGCGTCGACCGCCGCATGGCGGTACTCGCCGGCCTCGGCGCGGTGGACTGGGTCGTCAGCTTCGGCGAAGACACCCCCGAGCGCCTGCTCACCGAAGTCCGCCCGGACGTGCTGGTGAAAGGTGGCGACTATGGTGTCGAGCAAGTGGTCGGCGCCGACATCGTCAAGGCCTACGGCGGCGAAGTCCGCGTGCTGGGCCTGGTGGAGAACAGCTCCACCACCGCCATCGTCGAGAAGATTCGCCACCAGGGCTGATCTGCTTTCGCTTGCCTGGATGCGCGGGCCTGGGCCGTTCTCGCAGGGACCGCCTTTCGTAGGAGCGAGCTTGCTCGCGAACAACCCCCCGCTGCGGGGCCGTTCGCGAGCAAGCTCGCTCCTACAGACCCCAGGTAACCCCGGCTACCCGCCACTGACCGCTCTGCCAGTGACCAACGGCAAAGCGGTCATGGTCCCTGTGGCATTTTGCAGCGCATGATCGGGGCATCCACCCTCCGCGGAGCGAGATGCCATGACCACCGACGTGCAGGGCCGCGCCCTGGCCGTGCTGAACCGTGTCGCCCAGGCTGACTGGCCGGACCGACTCAAGCTGCGCAAACCTTTCGAAAGGCTGCTCTACAGTGGCAGCCGCACCGGCTTCCGGCTGGCCAGCGAGCGCGCCGCCAAACAGCCCAAGACTCCGCGCAAGGCTGATCCGGACGGGTTGTTCGACCTGTCCCTGTCCGACGAACAGCAGATGCTGGTGGAGATGCTCGAAGGCTTCGCCGCCGAAGTGCTGCGCCCGGCCGCCCATGAGGCTGACGCCAAGGCCACTCTCAGCCTCGAGCTGCTGGCCCAGGCGCAGGAACTGGGGCTGACCCACTACGGCGTCAGCGAAGTGCACGGTGGCATGGCTGGCGAACGCACCGTCGTAACCAACGCGCTGATCGCCGAATCCCTCGCCCGTGGCGACCTGAGCCTGGCTGCTGCGCTGCTGGTGCCGCTGTCGGCGGCCAACTGCATTCGCCGCTGGGCCTCGCCGCAACAACAGGCGCGCTGGCTGCCGGCGTTCGTTGGCGAAGAGGCGGCGCCGCTGATTGCCATCGCGGTGAATGAACCGCAACTGCTGGCCGATCCACTGCGGCTGTCTACCAAGGCGCGCAAGCGTGGTTCGAGCTACACGCTGTCCGGCGAAAAATGTCTGGTCGTGCGCGGCGTGGATGCGCAGAAGCTGATTGTTGCGGCGGATGCCGGCGACGGCCCGGCGCTGTTCCTTATCGATACCCGCGCCAAGGGGGTCGAAGTACGCGCCGAACCGGCCATGGGTCTGAAGGCCACCGGCACCGCGCGCGTCCGCTTCAAGGGCGTGAAGGTCCCGGCCGAACTGCGGCTGGCGGCCGAGCGCTTCGACTACCAGGCCTTCCTCGATCACACCGCGCTGGCCTGGTGTGCGCTGGCCGTGGGCACCGGGCAGGCCGCGCTGGACTACGTGATCACCTACTGCAACGAGCGCGAAGCCTTCGGCGAGCCGATCAGTCATCGCCAGGGCGTGGCCTTCATGGTCGCGGACATCGCCGTCGAGCTGGACGCCATGCGCCTGATGGTCTGGCGCGCCTGCGCGCTGGCCGAGCGTGGCCAGGCGTTCCATCGCGAGGCCTACCTGGCGAAGCTGCTGTGTGCCGAGAAGGCGATGAAGATTGGCACCGATGCGGTGCAACTGCTCGGCGGCCACGGTTTCACCCAGGAGCACCCGGCCGAGCGCTGGTACCGTGACCTGCGTGCCGTCAGCCTGATGGCTGGCGGCCTGCACCTGTAAGGAGCCTTGCATGTACCTCGAGACGCCCAAGAAATTCCGCACCTTGCAGAACCAGGCCCGCCAGGTGGCGGAGAACTACCTGCGACCGATCTCCCGCAAGTACGACAAGGCCGAGCACGCCTATCCCAAGGAGCTGGACCTGCTGGCCGCGCTGCTGGACGGCATGAACGCCGGCTCGCCGGACGCCGTCGGCGCCACCTCGGCCAGCAAGCGCAAGGCCGGCGCGGAGGAGGGTGTGAAGAACGGCGGCAACCTCTCCGCCTGCCTGGGCGTGATGGAAATGTGCTGGGGCGACACCGGCCTGCTGCTGGCCATGCCGCGCCAGGGGCTGGGCAACGCCGCCATCGCCGCGGTGGCCAACGAGGAGCAGCTCAAGCGCTTCTCCGGCACCTGGGCGGCCATGGCCATCACCGAGCCGGGTTGCGGCTCGGACTCGGCGGCGATCCGCACGACCGCCACCCGCGATGGCGATCACTACCTGCTCAATGGCGAGAAGATCTTCGTCACCTCCGGCGCTCGTGCCGATGCGGTGGTGGTCTGGGCGACCCTGGACAAGAGCCTGGGGCGCGCGGCGATCAAGTCCTTCGTCGTGGAAAAGGGCACGCCGGGCATGACCGTTACCCGGCTGGAGAAGAAGCTCGGGATCAAGGCCTCGGACACCGCCTCCATCAGCTTCACCGATTGCCGAGTGCCGGCCGCCAACCTGCTGGGCAACGCCGAGATCGACGTGCAGAAAGGTTTCGCCGGGGTAATGGAAACCTTCGACAACACCCGCCCGCTGGTGGCTGCCATGGCCATTGGCGTGGCCAAGGCGTCGCTGGACCGCACCCGCGAGCTGCTGAAGAAGGCTGGTTGCCGCTTCGACTACCGCCAGCCGCTGCTCAGCGCCAGTCACGCCGAAGCGACGCTGTACCGCCTGGAAGCCGAATGGGAAGCGGCACGCCTGCTGACCCTGAAGGCCGCCTGGATGGCTGACAACCGCCTGCCCAACTCCAAGGAAGCTTCCATCGCCAAGGCCAAGGCCGGGCGGGTGGCCAACGAAGTGACGCTGAAATGCGTCGAGTTGGCAGGAGCGCTGGGCTATGGGGAAGAGGAGTTGCTGGAGAAGTGGGCGCGGGACTCGAAAATCCTCGACATCTTCGAGGGCACCCAGCAGATCCAGCTGCTGATCGTGGCGCGACGGTTGCTGGGCAAGAGTTCCAGTCAGCTGAAGTGAAGCTGTTGTAGGAGCGAGCTTGCTCGCGAACCGGCCCAACGACTGCTTGGCCGGTGTGTACCGTTCGCGAGCGAGCTCGCTCCTACAGTGAGTCAGGTTCTGATCCGGCCGTCAGGATGGCCGAATCAGGTGACGGCCTTAGGCCGTGCGCCGCCCGCTGCCGGCATTGCCGGCGGCGGGCGGCCACTGCTCCATCCATTCGCGGAAGCGGATGCGCTCCTCGCGCACCAGCCAGCCATCCTGCCCGGCGAAGCTCTCCGACAGCCACAGGCCGCGGGTGCTGGCCTTGCACAGCTCGCCCTTGCTCAGGGTGAACAGCTCGCCGGTCGGCTGGCCGTGTTCCAGCGGCAGCAGGTAGAGGTCCGGGCGACGGCGGTCCAGCCGCGCCACCAGCGGGCCGCTTTCGAGTTTCTCGTCGACGTGGAACAGGCTGACCTCGCGGGCATCCTTGGGCAGCTCCATGCGCAGGTCATAGACCAGCTGCAGCGAAGCCGTCGGCAGGTGCACATAGGCCTGCGGGCGTTCCAGAAGACGCAGCGCGCCGGCCTGCACCGGGCGCGAGGCGCCGGACAGCGGGGTGAGCGAGAAGTGGCTGCTCTCACGGTAGCGCAGGATGCCCTCGTAGGGCGTCGGCAGCCAGGTGTCGCCGAAGCGCCCGCCGAGCCAGCCGTCGGCGGTTTCCACCAGGCATTCTTCGGCGACTTCCTGGATCGCGGTGAGCAGCGGCAGGTTCAGTTCATGGGCCGGCACGTAGCCGGAAATCAGCTTGAGCACGGTGTCGCCACGGTCCAGGCGGCGCTGGCGTACCAGGATCCAGTGGTCGCGGCCCTGGTAGTTCAGGGTCAGGCGCACCGAGACGCCGAGGTTGGCCAGTTCGGTGACGAAGTGCTCAGTCTCGTTGATCTCGATGGGGCGGCGCTTTTCCAGGACCTGGGCGAAGTTCAGGGGCTTGCCGAGGGTCTGGTAAATGAGGCCTTCCGGGCTGGCTTCCACCAGCAGCGGCAGGGTCTTGAAGGCGGTCGGGTCCTTGTGGGCGAGCGTACGGGGCATAGGGGGCTTCCTTCTCGTACAGGGCGCCGGGTTGCGCTGGCGCGTCCTTACCTTGGTAAGCGACGCCGACGCGAACGCTGACTGTCCTGAGAGACAGTCCGGCCGATCGTTCATTGACGGGGTCGCTACAACCTAGACAGCCTGACACCGTTCCTGGTGTCATCGAAAATCAAAAGGATTTCCGGATTTTTCCCTGAAAGGCTTGGCGATTCCGGGGCTTTTGCATGGGAATCGCCGGCTGGCGACAGTTTCTGTGTCCACGGTTTTCGCCGGGGGAGTTGGAGCATGGCACAGGAATACGTAATCCACATGACCGCCGATCAGCGGTCGAGCACCTCGGCTGCGATCGCCACATTGTGCGCGAGATGCAGCGGATTGATGGTGCCGACGATGGCGCTGGCGACGCCGGGATGGCCCAGCACCAGCTCGAAGCTGGCGCGCACGGGGTCGACGCCGGGGGCGAGGGTGGCGTGGCCGCTGGCCAGGGCCTTCTTGATCAGGATGCCGCGGCCATGGGCCTGGGCATGGTCGATCACCGGCTTTTCCGCCTGCTCGTTGAGGTTGTAGGTGACCATTGCGCAGTCGCCGCGCTCCAGGGCCAGCAGGCCGCCGTCGGCAGTCTTGCCGGAGAAGCCGAAGCCGCGGATCAGCCCTTCTTCCTTCAGGCGCTCCAGGGTCGCATAGACCTCGGTGCCACGCAGGATGTCCAGGTCGTTGCCGTCGGAATGCACCAGCACCAGGTCGATGTAGTCGGTCTCCAGGCGCTGCAGGCTGCGTTCCACCGAGCGGCGCGTGTGGGAGGCGCTGAAGTCGAACTGCGACTGGCCGCCGACGAATTCCTCGCCGGTCTTGCTGACGATCACCCACTGGTCGCGCTGGCCGCGCAGCAACGGGCCGAGGCGCTCCTCGCTGCGGCCGTAGGCCGGGGCGGTGTCGATCAGGTTGATGCCCAGCTCGCGGGCCAGGGCGATCAGGTCGGCGGCTTCGCGGTCATCGGGGATGCGGAAGCCAGCGGGATATTTCACGCCCTGATCGCGGCCGAGCTTCACGGTGCCCAGGCCCAGCGGCGAGACGTTCAGGCCGGTGCTGCCCAGCGGGCGATGCAGGTGATGCAGGGTCTTCATCCGAGCAGTTCCTCCCACACCGGGCGGGCCATGGCCGGGCGCGGCAGGCCCGGCAGGGCGGCGTTCGCCTGCGGGCGGATGCCGCTCTTCTCCAGGGATTCCAGCACGCGGTCGGCGAAGTTCGGCGCCAGGGCCAGCTTGGTCGGCCAACCGACCAGCAGGGCGCCGTCCTCGGCGAGGAAGGCGCTGTCCGGGCGCAGCAGGTTGTTCTGCGAGGGCTCCGCGCGGTCCACGCGCAGGGTGGCCCAGCGCGCGGCGGAAAGGTCGATCCAGGGCACCAGCTTGTGCAGCTCGCGCTGCGCCTCGGCGATCTGCTCGGCCTCGTTGCGCGCCACGCCGCCGGCCTCGGCAATGTCGCCGCCCAGGTACCAGACCCAGTCGCCGTTGCTCAGCGGGTGGGTGGTGACGGTGACGCGGGGCTTCGGCCCGCCGCCGAGGCAGTGGGCGTACAGCGGTTTCAGGGTCGGCGCGGTGACCAGCACCATGTGCAGCGGGCGGCGCTGCATTTCCGGGCGCTCCAGGCCCAGCTCGCGCAGCAGCGCCTCGTTGCCGGCGCCGGCGCTGAGCACCACGCGCTGGGCGCGGATCTCGCGGCCGTCTACGCGCAGGCCGACCAGTTGGTCGCCTTCGCGCAGGGCTTCGATGCGTTCGCCGGCCAGCAGGCCGTCCTCGGCCAGTTCGGCGAGGCGCGCCACCAGGCTGGGCACGTCCAGCACCAGCTCGGTGAGGCGGTAGGCCTTGCCCTTGAAGGCTTTGTCCTGCAGCGCTGGCGGCAGGTCGCTGCCCTTTACCTGGGCGACGCGGCTGCGCACTGCCTTGCTGGCGAAGAAGCTGGTGAGGTTGCCGGCCAGGCCGCCGGGGGACCACAGGTAGTGGGCGTCGGAGAGCACGCGCACGCCGCGCAGGTCCACTTCGCCGGTGCCGGCCAGGCAGTCGCGCCACAGGGCGGGCATGTCGGCGATGGCTTCGGAGGCGCCGGTCAGCGCGCCGTGCAGCGCGTACTTGGTGCCGCCATGGATGATCCCCTGCGAGCGCATGCTCTGCACGCCGCCCAGCGCGGTGTTCTCCACCAGCACGGTGGAAAAGCCGGCGCGACGCAGGCGGGCGTTGAGCCAGAGACCGGCGATGCCGCCGCCGACGATGAGGATGTCGGTGCTCAGGGATTCGGACATGAAAACGCCTCGTGGGGAAAACGAAGCGCGCAGTATAACGCCTGATAGACCCGGCGGCCTTTCGCAGCGGTGGCCCGGGCCTGTAGGAGCGAGCTTNNNCGCGAACCCGCTTGACGCCGGGCTGCCGGGAGAGCGTTCGCGAGCAAGCTCGTTCCTGCAGAAGGCGGATGACGACGGTGCGTCAGTGGCCGGCGGTGCGGGAGAACAACTGGATGACCACCACACCGCTGACGATCATGCACATCCCCAGTACGGCGGCAGTGTCGAGTTTCTGCTGGTAGAGGAACAGCGCCGCAACGCTGACCAGCACGATGCCCAGGCCGGCCCAGATGGCGTAGGCGATGCCGACCGGGATGCTGCGCACCACCAGGGTGAGCATCCAGAAGGAAATGGCGTAGCCGACGATCACCAGGATCAGCGGCAGGGGCGTGGACAGGCCTTTGACCGACTTCAACGAAGCGGTGGCGACGACTTCGGCGACGATGGCGATGGCGAGGTAGAGATAGCCGGGCATGGTGGGTGCTCCCCGGAACGACACGCCGCTCGGTATGAGCGACACGCTGCTGACGTTCGATTCTGCCGGGCATTCTAGTCTCCCGGATGATGGGATAAAGTCATTACCTATCTGAATTGGAGATGGGTTGCAGCCATGCAGTGGAACCTGGACCAGTTGCGACTCTTCGTCAGTGTCGCCGATCAATCTTCCTTCTCGGCGGCGGCCCGGCAGCTCCAGCGCGTGCAGTCGGCGGTGAGTTCCTCCATCGCGCTGCTGGAGAGCGACCTGGGCGTGACCCTGTTCGAGCGCAGCAGCGGCCGCCAGCCGGTGCTGACCGCCGAGGGCAGGGCGCTGCTGGATGAAGCCCGCGAGGTGCTGCGCCAGTGCGAGCGCCTGGAAAGTCGCGCGCTGGCGCTGGTGCGCGGCACCGAGCCGTTGCTGCGCCTGGCGCAGGACGAGGCGATGCCCTACCAGCCGGTGCTTTCCGGGCTGCAGGCGCTGGCGCAGGAATTCCCCACCCTGGAGGTGCAACTGGCCAGCGGCGCCCAGGGCGATGTGGCGCGCAAACTGCTGGAACGCCGCGCCGACCTCGGCCTGCTGTTCCACCACGAGGGCATGCCCGAGCAACTGGAGCGGCAGCGGTTGGGCACCATCGAGATGGTCACCGTGTGCGGCGCCGGGCACGAGCTGGCGAAGCTGGATTACGCCGACCGCCGCGAGCTGGCGCGGCATCGCCAGTTGCTGATGGCCCCGCAGGACAGCCATTACCCCGGCGGCGAGCAGATCAGCCCGCTGGTCTGGCGCGCCGACAGCTTCTACGCCATGGCCGAACTGCTGATGCGTGACCTCGGCTGGGCCTGGTTGCCGACCCACGTGGCGCAGTACCCGGCCTACCAGCCGCTGCTGGTGGAGCTGGCCAGCGACTGGACGCCGCCGCCATTGGTGGTGGAGCTGGTCTGGCGCCGCGACGAGCCGTTGGGGCCGGCGGCGAACTGGCTGGGCGAGTGCTTTGCGGAGCATCTCGCCGCGCCGGTCTGAGCAGTTTCCGTAGGAGCGGACTCTGTCCGCGATGATTTCCCCACGCGCCGGTGGCCGATCGCGGACGAAGTCCGCTCCTACGCGCCTCCCACCTCATGCGCCAATTGCAGCGGGCCGGGCGGGTAATTTGCTACTCTCCGCCGCCATGAACCGGACCCTCTATACCCTGCTGTTCCACCTGGGCCTGCCGCTGGTCGCGCTGCGCCTGTTCCTGCGCTCGCGCAAGGCGCCGGCCTATGCCCAGCGCATCGGCGAGCGCTTCGCCCTCGGCCTGCCGGACCTCAAGCCCGGCGGCATCTGGGTGCACGCGGTGTCGGTGGGCGAGAGCATCGCCGCCGCGCCGATGATCCGCGCGCTGATGCAGCGCCATCCCGGCCTGCCGATCACCGTCACCTGCATGACGCCCACCGGCTCCGAACGCATCCGCGCAATGTTCGGCGACCAGGTGCAGCACTGCTACCTGCCGTACGATCTGCCCTGGGCGGCGGCGCGCTTCCTCGACCGCGCGCGGCCGGTGTTGGGCGTGATCATGGAAACCGAGCTGTGGCCCAACCATATCCACCAATGCGCCAGGCGCGGCATTGCGGTGGCGCTGGCCAATGCGCGGCTGTCCGAACGCTCGGCGCGTGGCTATGCGCGCTTCGCCGGGCTGACCCGGCCGATGCTCGAAGAGATGAGCTGGATCGCCGTGCAGACCGAGGCCGAAGCCGAGCGCTTCCGCCAGCTTGGCGCGCACCCGGACTGCGTGAGCGTCACCGGTTCGATCAAGTTCGACCTGACCATCGCCCCCGAACTGCTGGTGCGCGCCGCTGACCTGCGCAGCCAGTGGCAAGCGCAGCAGCGGCCGATCTGGATCGCTGCCAGCACCCATGCCGGCGAAGACGAAATCGTCCTGGCGGCGCACCGCCAACTGCTGGAGAAACATCCGGACGCACTGCTGCTTCTGGTGCCGCGCCACCCGGAGCGCTTCGGCCCGATGTTCGAACTGTGCCAGCGCGAAGGCTTCCGTACCCAGCGCCGCTCCACCGGCGAGCTGGTCACGGCGGACACCCAGGTCCTGCTCGGGGACACCATGGGCGAACTGCTGTTCCTCTACGCGCTGGCCGATGTCGCCTTCGTCGGCGGCAGCCTGGTGCCCAATGGCGGCCACAACCTGCTGGAACCGGCGGCGCTGGGCAAGCCGGTGCTGTCCGGCCCGCACCTGTTCAACTTCCTGGAAATCGCCGCGCAACTGCGCGAGGTCGGCGCACTGCGCGAAGTGGCCGATGCGCCCTCGCTGGCGGTGGCCGTGGCGGCATTGTGGGATGAGCCGGCCAGCGCCGAGCGCATGGCCGAGGCTGGGCTGGGTGTGATGAAGGCCAATCAGGGCGCGCTGGAACGGTTGCTGGATGGCCTGGGCCGACTGATCAAGGGTTGATCGGGCTTCGGTGCGACGGATTTTCCTCACCCTAGCCCTTCTCCAGGGGAAGAGGGGGCCGTTCGGTGTAGGGCCAAGCGCCGAGTCAGCCGGATGGTACCGTTCTTGAAAGCTGGGAAACGGAGCCTGACAAAACCTTCACCCAGAATTTCCCGGTGCCTCGACTGTAGGAGCGAGCTTGCTCGCGAACGCTCTTTCGGCAGCAACGGCATCAGGCAGGTTCGCGAGCAAGCTCGCTCCTACGAAAAGCCCCGAGACTTCAGAACGTCGGCGGGGTAATCACCCACAGCACCACCGCGTCCACATCACCCGGATTGCCGTAGCGGTGCGGCTCCTGGCTGGAGTAGCTGAAGCTGTCGCCCTCATTGAGCAGGAAGTAGCGCTCGCCCACCCACAGCTCGAACGTGCCGCTGAGCAGGTAGCCGGCTTCTTCGCCTTCATGGCTGTAGCTCTGCTGGCTGTAGGTGCCGGGCGGGAACTTCGAGTGGAGGATTTCCAGCTGGCGGCTGGGCTGCGGGCTGAGCAGTTCGTCGACGATGCCGTCTTCGTAATGCACGCTGGTGCGGGCGTTGCGCCGCACCACGTAGCCGGCGTCCGCCGGGTCGACCTGCACTTCGCTGGCGAAGAACCACTGGATGGTCACGCCCAGGCTGCGGGCGATGTTGAACAGCGCCGGGATCGATGGATAAGCCAGGTTGCGTTCCAGCTGGCTGATGTAGCCCGCGGTGAGCCCGCTCTGCTCGGCCAGCGCCGCCAGGGTCATGCCGCGCCGCTTGCGCAGGCCGCGGATGCGGGTGCCGAGGAACTGCGCTTCGGCGTTGGCGGGTGCTTCCTGCGGGGCTTTGCGGCTCATGCGGCGAGGGTCCTGGCGAATGTCGTCGTGGGGCATTCTAAACAATGCACCGGGGCTGTGGGCCTGCCGGTTTGCCAGACGACGCTAGGGTCGACCTGTAGGAGCGCGCCATG
>NZ_JYOA01000010.1:422298-537330 GCF_000955805.1 Pseudomonas sp. 21
CCCGCTCCTACAGGGGAGTGCCTTTTCAGACTCAGATCGCCCAGCCCGCCTTGAGCCCCTCGTAGATCGCTTCTTCCGCCGTGCGCGGCGCCAGGCAGTCGCCGATGCGACGGACCTCGGCAAGGTCGGCGATCTCGTCGGCCAGTTCGTCCACCGGCTGGTGGCCCTGGCAGAGGACGAGGGTGTCGATGTTTTCCACCAGCATCGGCTCGCCGCTGGCGGTGTGCTGCAGGTAGACGGTGCTGTCGTCGACGCCGTACAGGCGGGCGTAGGGGGTGATGCTGATGCCCAGGCGGTGCAGTTCGCCCGCCAGGTGGTCGCGCACGTAGAGCGGCAGGCTTTCGCCAGCGTGGGTACCGTTCACGGCGAGTTGCACCTGGTGGCCCTCGCGCACCAGGCGCTCGGCGATGCCGGGGGCGATCCAGTCGGCGCGCCAGTCGGTGACCAGCACCGAGCGACCGAGCTTCACTTCCCCGCGCAGTACCTGCCAGGCGTCCACCACCTGCAGTTCGCCGGCTTCTTCGTAGGGCGGGCGATAGGGTTTGGCGCCGGTGGCGACGATCACCACGTCAGGACGTTCCTGCTCGACCAGCGCGCGGTCGACACGGGTGTTGCGGCGCACTTCGACGCCGGCCAGCTGCATCTCGCGCTGCAGGTTGGTGGAGGCGCCGCCGAACTCCGCGCGGCGCGGCAGCAGTTGGGCGAGGTTGACCTGGCCGCCCAACTGGGCGGTGGCTTCGCAGAGGGTGACGTCATGGCCACGCTGGGCAGCGACGGCGGCGGCCTTCATGCCCGCCGGCCCGCCGCCGACCACCAGCACGCGCTTGCGCTGGGCGGCCATCTTGCGTTCGGCGTAGATCAGCTCGCGGCCGGTTTCCGGATGCTGGATGCAGGAGATCGGGTAGCCGCGGTGGAAGTGGCCGATGCACGCCTGGTTGCAGGCGATGCAGGCGCGCACGTCCTCGACGTGGCCGCTTTCGGTCTTGCTCGGCATCTGCGGGTCGCAGATCAGCGCGCGGGTCATGCCGCAGACGTCGGCCTGGCCGCGGGCGACGATCAGCTCGGCTTCCTGCGGCTGGTTGATGCGCCCGGTGACGAACAACGGGATGTCCAGGTTGCGCTTGAAGGTGCCGGCCTCGTTGGCCAGGTACGCCGCTTCGATGGCCATCGGCGGCACGATGTGGATGGCGCCGCCCAGGGAGGCGGAGGTGCCGGCGACTATGTGTACGTAGTCCAGCGAGTTCTGCAGGCCCTTCACGCCCTGCAGCGATTCGTCTTCGGTGAGGCCTTCGGGGTCGCGTTCATCGGCGGAGATGCGCAGGCCGATGATGAAGTCTTCGTCGGTGGCGGCGCGGATGGCGGCGATGACTTCGCGGGTGAAGCGCAGGCGCGCGTCGAGGTCGCCGTTGTAGCCGTCGCTGCGGCGGTTCACCCGCGGGTTGAGGAACTGCGCCGGCAGGTAGCCGTGGCTGGCGACCACTTCCACGCCGTCGATACCGGCGGTGTGCAGGCGGCGCGCGGCGGCGGCGTAGCCCTGGATGATCTCGTCGATCATCGCCTGGCTCAGCTCGCGGGGCATCACCCGGAAACGTTCGTTGGGCGAGGCGGACGGCGCGTAGGCCACGGCCAGCAGGCCGTCGCTGGATTCCATGATCTCCCGGCCAGGGTGGAACACCTGGGACAGCACCACGGTACCTTCGGCGTGGCACGCCTCGGCGATGCGCCGGTAGCCGGGGATGCACTCGTCATCGGTGGCCATCAGTACGTGGGAGGTGTAGCGGGCGCTGTCGTGCACGCCGGCGACCTGCAGCACGATCAGGCCGACGCCGCCCTTGGCGCGGGCGGTGTGGTAGGCCACCAGCTGGTCGTTGACCAGGTTGTCGGTGGGCATCGAGGTGTCGTGCCCGGTGGACATGATGCGGTTCTTCAGCGCCTTGCCGCGGATCTGCAGCGGGCTGAACAGGTGGGGAAACTGGCTCATCGGGCAACTCCGGATTCTTGTTGTGGTGCAGCGTTGAAGCATCGGCCGCGGTGGCGGCCGGAGGTTGGACTCAGGCGTTGCGTGCCTGCCAGTCCACCGGGTAGAGGGCGTAGAACACGCAGGCTTTCTCGCCTTCGTAGGCCAGCGGCGTGCGTTCGGGGACCCAGATCACGTCACCCGGCTTGGCCTCGATCACCTGGTCGGCCAGGCGCAGGCGGAAGTTGCCTTCGAGCACCACGATCAGTTCGTCGTAGAGCACGGTCCACTCGATGGAGACGCCGTCGAAACGGGCCAGGCCGGCGCCCATGGTTTCGCTGTCGGCCGGGCCGATCAGCCGGCAGATGGCGGCGCGTTCGATGTCTTGCCCACCGTAGGACTGGAACTGCAGGGCGGATTGCTGGAAGTGGCGGACCTGGGACACGGCGGCTTCTCCTGGGTGGGCAATGTTTTCTAAGCAAATGTTGTTTAAGTTCCTTCTATGGAAATTTACCTCCAGTAAAAAATCAACTTGTTTTTTTAAAAGTGACTGGGTAGTTTCGATGCCGCTCCCGGAGTTTTCCGGGGCAACCGCGACGTGCTCCACAACAACTACAAGAGGAGAGGCGCATGAACCGTCCCGTACGGTCCCCCCTCGCACGGCGGGTCCACCCGCTGGCAATCGATTCATCTCTGCCCTGTCTTTCTTGCTCCGTGGTTCCGGCGCGCCCGTCCCGCGTGTGTGCAGCCATTCCGGCTGCGCCCGCTGCCACCTACGACTGGGGGTATGCCCGATGACTTTGCGTCAAAGCACTTTCCACAAACGCTTCTTCCTCAAGACCGCCGCCGCGCCGCTGCTGCTAGCCCTCGGGCTGTGCTGCGGCGCCGCCCAGGCCGCCGAGAACATGGTGGTGGTCGGTTATGGCGGCGCGGGTCAGAAGGCCCAGGACGCGGCCTTCTTCCAGCCCTTCAGCAAGCAGTCCGGGGTCGGTGTGACCCAGAGCGAATACAACGGCGAAATGGCGCGCATCAAGGTGATGGCCGACACCGGCCATGCCGACTGGGACGTGGTGCAGATCGAGGGGCCAGACCTTGCGCGCGGTTGCGATGAAGGCCTGTTCGTACCGCTGGACTGGCAGCAGATCGGCGGCAAGGACCAGCTGATTCCCAACGCCGCCAAGGATTGCGGCTCGGCTGCGCTGGTATGGGGCGTGGCCATCGCCTACGACGCGGACAAGCTCAAGCCGGCGCCACAGTCCTGGGCCGATTTCTGGGACGTGAAGACATTCCCCGGCAAGCGTGGCCTGCGCAAGCGCGCCATCTACAACCTGGAGTTCGCCCTGATGGCCGACGGCGTGAAGCCCGCGGACGTCTACAAGGAGCTGGGCACCAAGGCTGGCGTCGATCGCGCCTTCGCCAAGCTCAACCAGATCAAGCCCTACGTGCAGTGGTGGGAAGCCGGCGCGCAACCGGCGCAGTGGCTGGCCGCCGGTGACGTGGTGATGACCACCACCTACACCGGGCGCATCGCCGATGCCTACAAGGGCGGGCGCAACCTGCAGCTGGTCTGGCCGGGCAGCCTGTACGGCATGGACTACTGGGCGATCATCAAGGGCTCGCAGCACGTCGACTCGGCAAAGCGCTTCATCGCCTTCGCCAACCAGCCCGATGCCCAGGTCGACTACGTGAAGCACATTGCGTATGGTCCGACCAACAAGCAGGCCGCCGAACGCCTGCCGTCCGACCTCGCCGGCTGGGTGCCGACCTCCACGCAGAACCTGCCCCAGGGCCTGGCGATGGACGATGAGTTCTGGGTCGACCACGGCGAGGAGCTGGAAGAGCGTTTCAACGCCTGGGCCGCGCAATGACCAGAACGTGACCGTGACGCCGGGGCCTCTGCCCCGGCGTCTTTTGCCTTGAGGAGAAGTGCACCATGACGTCGCTGCAGGCGCCCAGCCGCGCCACCTGTTCACCCGAGGAATGGAAGCTGCGCGAGGAACTGGCGGCCTGCTACCGCCTGATCGCGCACTACCGCATGACCGACCTGATCTTCACCCACATCTCGGTGCGCATCCCCGGTCCCGACCACCATTTCCTGATCAACCCCTACGGCCTGATGTTCGACGAGATCACCGCCTCCAGCCTGGTGAAGATCGACTTGTCCGGCCATGCGGTGGAGCCGTCGCCGTACAAGGTCAACCCCGCCGGTTTCGTGATCCACAGCGCCATCCACGGCGCCCGCGAGGATGCGCAGTGCGTGCTGCACACCCATACCCGCGCCGGCTGTGCGGTGGCGGCGCAGGCCTGCGGATTGCTGCCGCTGAACCAGATATCCCTGGAGTTCTACGGGCGCCTGGGCTACCACGACTACGAAGGCATCGCCCTGTCGATGGACGAACAGGAGCGCCTGGTGCGCGACCTGGGCGACCACTACGGCCTGATGCTGCGCAACCACGGCCTGCTGACCGTGGGGCAGACGGTGCAGCAGGCGTTCCTGCGCATGTACTACCTGGAGAAGGCCTGCGACATCCAGCTGGCGGCCCAGGCCGGCGGTGAGCTGGTGATCCCGCCGGAGGAGGTTTGCCGTCACACCGAGCAACAATTCAACGCCCCGGCGCGCCCCCTGGCGGAAGGGGAGCTGAGCGATCCGGATGGTTATGACCTGGCCTGGTCCGCCTTGCTGCGCATGCTGGATCGCGTCTCGCCGGGGTATCGGGATTGAGGAAGGGTGGAATTCCGGCGTTGGCATTGAGCAATCGCGGACAGAGTCCGCTCCCACGCTCAGATCGGGCGTGGGAGCGGACTCTGTCCGCGATCGGGTTCGCATAGCGCCGAGCCACCGGCACGAGCAAAGAAAAAGCCCCGCATCGCGGGGCTTTTTCATGGGGCTGGATCAGTACTTCGTGCCAGCCTTGAGCTGCGCCTCGGCGGCCTTGGCCAGGTCCGGCGGGAGGAAGTCCTTGTCCGGGTTGTAGTCCGGCTTCAGGTACGAACTCAGCGCCTGCAGGTCGGCCGGGCTGAGGGTGCCGGCGGTCTGCTTCAGGCGCAGGTTGTCGAGGATGTAGTCGTAGCGGCTGTTGTTGTAGTCGCGCACCGAGTTGTACAGCGAACGCTGGGCGTCCAGTACGTCGACGATGTTGCGGGTACCGACCTGGTAACCGATCTCGGTGGCTTCCAGCGAGCTCTGGTTGGAAATGATCGCCTGGCGCCGGGCCTTCACGGTCTCGACGTCGGTGTTCACGGCGCGGTGCTGGTTTCGCGCGTCCTGTACCACCTGGCGACGCTGGCTTTCGCGCAGCTGCTCGCTCTGGTTCAGGCGCTGGTACGACTCGCGTACCTGGGAGCTGGTCAGCCCGCCGCTATAGATCGGCACGTTCAACTGCAGGCCGATGCTGCTCTGATCGACGTACTTGCCGTAGTGCGGGTCGCCCGGTACGCCGGTGTTGGCGAAGCCCAGCGCGTCGTTGTCGCCCTTCTGGTACTGGGCCACGGCGTCGAGGGTCGGCAGGTGTCCGGCCTTGCGTTGGCGCAGGGTCTCTTCGGCGGCATCGACCGCGTAGTTGCTGGCCTGCAGGCGCAGGTTCTGCTGGACCGAGGTGTCCACCCAGGCCTTGGCGTCGTTGGGGACCGGCACCACGATCGGCATCGAGTGGAGGATGCCTTCGATCGCGCTGTATTCGCGGTTGGTCAGCGTCACCAGGGCCTGGAAGGCGTCATCCACCTGCTGCTCGGCCACCAGGCGGTTGGCCCGCGCGGTGTCGTAGCTGGCCTGGGATTCGAGCACGTCGGTCTTGTCGGAGAGGCCGACGTCGAAGCGCTCGTTGGACTGGTCGAGCTGACGCTTGAATGCCGCTTCCTCGGCCTTGCTCGCGGCCAGGTTGTCCTGGGCGCGCAGCACGCCGAAGTAGTTCTCGGCGGACTGCAGGATCAATTGTTGTTGGGTCGCGGAGAATTCCAGCTGGGCCTGTTCGGTGACGTTTTCCGCCGCCTTGAGCTGGAACCAGCGGTCGGCGCGGAACAGCGGCTGGCTGAGGGTCGCCTGCAGCAGCTCGGTGTTGCGGTTCAGCGTCGCGCTGGGGGTATCCAGCGAAGTGCGGGTCTGCCCGGTGCTGGCGCCGGCATTGATCTGTGGCAGCAGGCCGGAGCGCGCCTGGGGCACGGCTTCCTTGCGGGCCAGGTAATCGGCCTGGGCGGCGGCGAGGTCGGCGTTGTTGTCGACGGCATCTTTATAGACGCTGATCAGGTCCGTCTTGGTGGGCAGAGGAGTAGCGGCCGGAGCGGGCTGGGCAGCCCAGGCAAAGCCTGTCGTTGCGGCTACAGCGACAGCCAGAGAGAGTCTGCGCAGCATTCGTTCATCCTGGAAAGTGATGCGAGGTGGGGCAAGGCTACGGTCGCCGCCGGTGGCGGTCAAGGCACGTTCGTACGAGCCTTCCGAGGCAGGAGTGTAGCCGCGCGTAGGCAATTGCGTGTTTTCGGCCGGGCGGCGTTGGCTTATCCCGGCACACTTGATTAGACTGCGGGCGTTCTTGTCGGGGTGCCCCATTGCGAGGGGCTGAGATCGGATAGTTCCGGATCCCGTTGAACCTGATCGGGTTAGCACCCGCGTAGGGAACAAGAAGACCGCATCCCGCGGCGCATTCCGCCCCGGCCCCAGCCCTCTTCGGGATGCGTCCCTTCGCTGCAGCCAGCAGCTCCTCTCGTCCCAGGTTCTCCCCGGCAATCAACCCCAGGAGAGCCAGGATGAGCACCCAGAAAAACAACGTCACCCGCCTTGAACAGCTGGATCGCCAGTCGACCCAGCCCTTTCCGAACTCGAAAAAGGTCTACCTGACCGGCTCGCGCCCGGACATCCGCGTCCCCGTGCGGGAAATTTCCCTCGCCGATACCCCGACCGCCTTTGGCGGCGAGAAGAATGCCCCGGTGATGGTCTACGACACCTCCGGCCCCTACACCGACCCGGACGTGCGCATCGACCTGCGCAAGGGCCTGCCGGATGTGCGCTCGCGCTGGATCGACGAGCGCGGCGACACCGAAATCCTTCCTGGCCTGACGTCCGAGTTCGGCCAGTCGCGCCTGGCCGACGCCAGCCTCGACGCCCTGCGCTTCGCCCACGTGCGCACCCCGCGCCGCGCCAAGGCCGGCGGCAACGTCACGCAAATGCACTACGCGCGCCAGGGCATCATCACGCCGGAGATGGAATACATCGCCATCCGCGAGAACATGAAGCTGCAGGAAGCCCGCGCCGCCGGCCTGCTGGATGCCCAGCATCCGGGACAGAGCTTCGGGGCGAGCATTCCGAAGGAAATCACCCCTGAATTCGTCCGTGACGAAGTGGCCCGAGGCCGCGCGATCATCCCGGCGAACATCAACCACATCGAGCTGGAACCGATGATCATCGGCCGCAACTTCCTGGTGAAGATCAACGGCAACATCGGCAACAGCGCGCTGGGCTCCTCCATCGAGGAAGAAGTGGAGAAGCTCACCTGGGGCATCCGCTGGGGCGCCGACACGGTGATGGACCTGTCCACCGGCAAGCACATCCACGAGACGCGGGAGTGGATCCTGCGCAACAGCCCGGTGCCTATCGGCACCGTGCCGATCTACCAGGCGCTGGAGAAGGTCAACGGCATCGCCGAGGACCTGACCTGGGACATCTTCCGCGACACCCTGATCGAACAGGCCGAGCAGGGCGTGGACTACTTCACCATCCATGCCGGCGTGCTGCTGCGCTACGTGCCCCTGACCGCCAAGCGCGTCACCGGCATCGTGTCGCGCGGCGGCTCGATCATGGCCAAGTGGTGCCTGGCGCATCACCAGGAGAATTTCCTCTACACCCACTTCGAGGAAATCTGCGAAATCATGAAGGCCTACGACGTCAGCTTCTCGCTGGGCGATGGCCTGCGTCCGGGCTCGATCGCCGACGCCAACGATGCTGCCCAGTTCGGCGAACTGGAGACCCTCGGCGAGCTGACCCGCATCGCCTGGAAGCACGATGTCCAGGTGCTGATCGAAGGCCCGGGCCACGTGCCGATGCACCTGATCAAGGAGAACATGGACAAGCAGCTGGAGTGCTGCGACGAAGCGCCGTTCTACACCCTCGGCCCGCTGACCACCGACATCGCGCCGGGCTACGACCACATCACCTCCGGCATCGGTGCGGCGATGATCGGCTGGTTCGGCTGCGCCATGCTCTGCTACGTCACGCCCAAGGAACACCTGGGCCTGCCGAACAAGGATGACGTGAAGACCGGCATCATCACCTACAAGATCGCCGCGCACGCCGCCGACCTCGCCAAGGGCCATCCGGGCGCGCAGATCCGTGACAACGCGCTGTCCAAGGCGCGCTTCGAGTTCCGCTGGGAAGACCAGTTCAACCTCGGCCTGGACCCGGACACCGCCCGCGCCTTCCACGACGAGACGCTGCCCAAGGATTCGGCCAAGGTCGCGCACTTCTGTTCCATGTGCGGGCCGAAGTTCTGCTCCATGAAGATCACCCAGGAAGTCCGCGACTACGCCAGGGAAAACGGCCTCACCGATGAGCAGAAAGTCATCGAGGCCGGCTTCCAGGAGCAGGCCGCGCGCTTCAAGGACGAAGGCTCGGTGATCTACAAGCAGGTGTAACCGGTTGCTCCCCACCCTTGGCACCAAGGGTGGGAGCCGCCTGTAGGAGCGAGCTTGCTCGCGAACGGTGCTTGCCAGCGGCTCCGCAACTGGACAGTTCGCGAGCAAGCTCGCTCCTACAAAGAACAACAAAACCTAATCCAACCTTCGAGCCTTGCACGCATCGTGACCACTACCGCCATCGACTATTCACCGACTTCCGCCGTGGGCAGCGCCCAGCGCGTGCTCGGCCTGCGCGACCTGTTCTCCCTCTGGTTCTCCCTGGGCATCGGCCTGATGGTGCTGCAGACCGGCGCCCTGCTGGCGCCGGGCCTGGGCCTTGCCGGCGCGCTCGGCGCGATCCTGCTCGGCACCCTGGTCGGCGTGCTGCTGCTGGCCAGCGCCGGGGTCATCGGCACCGACACCGGCCTGTCCGCCATGGCCTCGCTCAAGCTCAGCCTGGGCAGCCACGGCGCCGCGCTGCCGGCGTTGCTCAACCTGCTGCAGCTGGTCGGCTGGGGCGCCTTCGAGATCATCGTCATGCGCGACGCCGCCAGCCTGCTGGCCACCCGCGCCTTCGGCGAAGTCAGCCTGTGGACCAACCCGGCCCTCTGGACCCTGGTGTTCGGCGCGCTGGCGACCCTGCTGGCGGTGGCCGGCCCGCTGGCCTTCGTGCGTCGCGTGCTGCGCCGCTGGGGTATCTGGCTGCTGCTCGCCGCGTGTGTCTGGCTGACCTTCGACCTGTTCAAGCGTGCCGATCTGGCGGCGATCTGGGCCAAGACGGGCGACGGTTCGCTGTCCTTCGCCGTGGGCTTCGACATCGCCATCGCCATGCCGCTGTCGTGGCTGCCGCTGATCGCCGACTACTCGCGCTTCGGCAAGCGCGCCGGGCACACCTTCACCGGCGCGGCGCTGGGCTTCTTCATTGGCTGCTTCTGGCTGATGAGCCTGGGGGTGGCCTACACCCTGGCGTTCGCCCAGGGCAGCGATGCCAACGCGCTACTGCTGGCGCTGGCCGGCGCGGGCATGGGTATCCCGCTGCTGCTGATCCTGCTGGACGAATCGGAGAAGGCCTTCGCCGATATCCACTCGGCGGCGGTCTCCAGTGGCATCCTGCTGCCGCTCAAGGTCGAGCTGCTGGCCCTGGCCATCGGCGTGATCTGCACCCTGATCGCCTGGTTCGCGCCGCTGGCGCAGTACCAGAACTTCCTGCTGCTGATCGGCTCGGTGTTCGCCCCGCTGTTCGGCGTGGTGCTGATCGATCACTTCGTCCTCCGTCGCCGCGCGCCGGCCGCGATTCCCCACGGCCTGCGCTGGGGCTCGCTGCTGGCCTGGGGCGGTGGTGTGGTGGTGTATCACCTGTTGGCGAACTACCAGCCGGACCTGGGCGCGACCCTGCCGGCTTTGGTCGTGGCGGGTGTGCTGCAGCTGCTGCTGGGGCGGGTGGGTGCCAAGGTGCCAGCTTCGGCGTGATTTGGTTTGCGGGCGGAGTTCGAGGTTGCTTTGAGCAATCGCGGACAGAGTCCGCTCCTACACTCAGGTCGGGCGTAGGAGCGGACTTTGTCCGCGATGGGCTTCCGGCTGCTGTGAACTTCTGCGTAACGCTGTTCGCGAGCAAGCTCGCTCCTACAGGTAGCCGGTAACGCCGAGTGTGCTCTTCGTAGGAGCGAGCTTGCTCGCGAACCGGACCTTTACTGCGCCCCGCGCCCGGGGAAGTAATAGGTCTTCACGATACCGTTCAGGCGCGGGTACGGAATCTTCAGCTCCGGGTGCCCGACCGAATGCGGGGCGATGCGGTCGATGTCGTACTTGAGCGTCATCGCGCCGAAGGTCAGGGCGAAGTGCTCGGTCGGCTGGAACGGCCAGTTCTTCGAGAAGTTCGGGTCCTGCTCGTCCAGCTTGTTCTGCAGGATCCACGCCTGGTGCGCCATGCGCGCCACCTTCCAGAAGTTGTCTTCCTGGCCGGGCAGAAGAATGTCCTGCAGGGTGAGCACCTTGTGGATGCGTCGATCATAATTGATGAATGCACGGCCGGGCTGGCCGTACTCGCCGCCGGTGAAGCGATAGCTGGACAGCTCGATGATCACCAGACCGTCATGCTGTTCGCGGATCTTCGCTTGCAGGTAGGAGCTCCAGCCGGGCTGTGCCGAATCGAGGAAGCGCTTCTCGTAGACATCCAGGCTGGCGGGGGCCGCACCGTCGCCCTCGCGGGCCAGTTGCAGCAGTTGGGCGTTGATCGCTTCGTTGAGCGCCGGCTCGTCGTCGAAGCTGAGGGTATCGAGGTTGAACAGCGGGCATTGCTCGCCCTGGCAACCCGGCTGCGCGTGTTCGAAAGCGGTGTGGCGCGCAGTGAGCGGCTCGTCGAGCGAGGGCTTGAACAGACCCTGGCACGCCCCCAGTAACAGGCAGATGCTGCCCAGGGCGGCAAGTTTCAGAAGTCGCATGGGAATCCTTGTCGTTGACGTTCGCCGGCAATTGGAGTGGTTCGACCGCCATCGGCGCTGCCGGTTCGGCGGGTGAGTATGAACCACTTTGGCGGAACGGCGGCAGTGTGCGGCGGTCACAGCAGACCGGCCGCCCGGCGGCCCGCGAAAGAGGCTGCGCCTGCTCCGGCGGCGCGATAGGATGGCGCGAAGTTCAACCTAGAGTGAGTGGAACGGGATGTCGGAAACGTTCAAGCCAGGCCCCCAGGACATCGAGATCCAGAAGCGCGAGCAGTGCTTCAAGGGCTTCTACAAGGTCGACCGCCTGCACCTGCGGCACCGCCAGTTCGCCGGCGGCATGGGCCCGGTGCTCAAGCGCGAGTTGTTCGTGCGCCACGATGCCGTGTGCGTGCTGCCCTACGATCCGCAGCGCGATGAAGTGGTGCTGATCGAGCAGTTCCGCGTCGGCGCCATGGACGCCGGGGTCAATCCCTGGCTGATGGAGCTGGTCGCCGGGCTGATCGACAAGGACGAGGAGCCCGAGGAAGTCGCCCGCCGCGAAGCGGTGGAAGAAGCCGGCCTGACCCTTGGCGCGCTCTGGCCGATCGCCCAGTACCTGCCGTCGCCCGGCGGCAGCAACGAGCTGGTGCACCTGTTCGTCGGCCGCTGCGACAGCAGCAACGCCTCGGGCATCCACGGGCTGGAGGAGGAGGGCGAGGACATCCGCGTCCACGTCATGCCGTTCGAGGAAGCACTGCAGGCCGTACGTGACGGCCGTATCAACAACGCGGCGAGCATGCTCGCCCTGCAATGGCTGGCGCTCAATCGCGCCGAGGTCAGGGGGTTATGGGTGTGAATCTGTTGCGCGAGCGCTATCGCGTCGACCTGGCGGGGTTGCAGGCGACCTGCGAGGCGAACTACTTGCGCCTGATGCGCCTGCTGCCGGAAATGCGCGAGGCCCAGGTCTCGCGCCGCGTGGCGCTCAGCGAAGGCGAGCGGCTGCTCGGCGTGCTGGCGCTGGACGTGATCGAAGCCTGCCCCTACACCACCGTGCTGCAGGTGCGCCAGGAGCTGGGCCTGCCCTGGCTGCCGGCGCCCAAGCTGGAAGTGCGGGTGTACCACGACGCGCGCATGGCCGAAGTGGTCGGCGCCGAGCAGGCGCGCCGCCTGCTGGCGATCTACCCCTACCCGAACCAGGCGATGCACCAGCCGGATGAGAAGAACCAGCTCAACCAGTTCCTCGGGGAATGGCTGAGCCACTGCCTGTCCTGCGGCCACGAGCTGGAGCCGGTGCTGCAACGCTGAAAATGCGATGATGGCCATGTGACATGGCTGTGCGTGATATCCTGCCCGCCCATCGCAGACTCGTGTCCCTAACTGTGATCTGTGACGCTTTCCCGGTTTGCTCAGGGGGGCGCCTGTCACCATACTTCGTCACGAATTCCCGCACGCCCGCCTCACAGGAGAAGGCGTTTTGCCCACCCAGTCCACCGCTTCCGATTCCGTCCTGGTCGTCCAGCTTTCCGACAGCCACCTGTTCGCGCAGGAGAATGGCCGGCTGCTGGGCATGGATACCGCCGACAGCCTGACCCAGGTCGTCCGCCTGGTGGGTGAGGAGCAACCGGCGATCGACCTGGTGCTGGCCACGGGTGATCTCTCCCAGGATGGCTCGGTCGAGTCCTACCAGCGCTTCCGCGACATCACCGCGCCGATCAACGCCGCGATCCGCTGGTTCCCTGGCAATCACGACGAAATGGAGCCGATGCGCGAAGCCGCCGCCGGCACCGACCTGCTCGACCCGGTGATCGACCTGGGCGCCTGGCGGGTGATCCTGCTGGACTCCACCATTCCCGGCGCGGTGCCGGGGCAGATGACCATCGAGCAGATCCAGTTGCTGGAGCGCGCCATCCAGGCCGCGCCGGACAAGCACCTGCTGATCAGCTTCCATCACCACCCGGTGTCCATCGGCAGCCAGTGGATGGACCGCATCGGCATCTACAACCCGGAACGGCTGTTCGCCGTCATCGACCGCCACCCGAACGTGCGCTGCCTGCTCTGGGGCCATGTGCACCAGGAGATCGATCGCATGCGCGGTGGCGTACGCCTGCTCGCCTCGCCGTCGACCTGCGTGCAGTTCACTCCGGGCAGCGAGGACTTCTGCGTCGACAGCCCGGCGCCGGGCTACCGCTGGTTGCGGCTCATGGCGGATGGTGAAGTGCAGACCGGCGTTTCGCGAGTGACCGATATCGAGTTCGAAGTCGATTACAGCATCAAGGGCTATTGATCGGTCACGCTTCGAACGCATTGCGACGCCGACCCACTTGCGGCATGCCACTTGCAGCTTGTAGCCTCCCGGCCCATGACCGCATTCCTCTATATCCACGGATTCAACAGTTCGCCCGGCTCGCAGAAGGCGCGCCAGTTCACGGCTGCCATGCAGCGCCTGGGCCTGGCCGATCGGCTGCGCGTGCCCGCACTGCACCACCATCCGCGCCAGGCCATGGCGCAACTGGAAGCCGCCGTCGCCGAACTGGGCCAGCCGCTGCTGATTGGCAGCTCCCTGGGCGGCTACTACTCGACGTACCTGGCCGAGCGCCATGGCCTGAAGGCCGTGCTGATCAACCCGGCCGTGGCGCCGCACCGGTTGTTCGACGGCCAGCTCGGCCCGCAGACCAACTACTACAGCGGCGAGACCTGGGAACTGACCCTGGATCACGTCGCCGCGCTGGCGGAGCTTGAAGTCCCCGCGCCCACCGACGGCTCGCGCTACCAGGTGTGGCTGCAGACCGCCGACGAAACCCTCGACTACCGCGCTGCCGAGCGTTACTACCGGACTGGTGCATTGCGCATCGAATCCGGCGGCGACCACGGCTTCCAGCGCTTCGCCAGCCATCTGCCGGCGCTCCTGGCCTTTGCCGGTGTGCCGTCCAGCCAGTGGCGCGACGTGGATTTCTCCGACTTTGAAGCCATCACCTCTTCGACTGATTAAGCAGGAACCCCATGGCCCAGCAGAACGCCTATAACGCAGACGCCATCGAGGTTCTCTCCGGCCTCGACCCGGTGCGCAAGCGCCCGGGCATGTACACCGACACCTCGCGGCCCAACCACCTGGCCCAGGAAGTCATCGACAACAGCGTCGACGAAGCGCTCGCCGGTCACGCCAAGAGCGTGCAGGTGATCCTCCACGAGGACAACTCGCTGGAAGTGATCGACGACGGCCGTGGCATGCCGGTGGATATCCATCCCGAAGAAGGCGTGCCCGGCGTCGAGCTGATCCTCACCAAGCTGCACGCCGGCGGCAAGTTCTCCAACAAGAACTACCAGTTCTCCGGCGGCCTGCACGGCGTGGGCATCTCGGTGGTGAACGCGCTGTCGACCCTGGTCGAGGTGCGGGTCAAGCGTGACGGCAACGAGTACCGCATGACCTTCGCCGACGGCTTCAAGTCCAGCGACCTGGAGGTCGTCGGCACCGTCGGCAAGCGCAACACCGGCACCAGTGTGCACTTCTGGCCGGACGCCAAGTACTTCGACTCGCACAAGTTCTCCGTCAGCCGCCTGAAGCACGTGCTCAAGGCCAAGGCCGTCCTGTGCCCGGGCCTGCTGGTCAGCTTCGAGGACAAGTCCACCGGCGAGCGCATCGAGTGGCACTACGAGGACGGCCTGCGTTCCTACCTGGTCGACTCGGTCTCCGAGAACCTGCGCCTGCCCGATGAGCCGTTCTGCGGTTCGCTGGCCGGCAACAAGGAAGCCGTCGACTGGGCCCTGCTGTGGCTGCCCGAGGGCGGCGAATCGCTGCAGGAAAGCTACGTCAACCTGATTCCCACCGCCCAGGGCGGCACCCACGTCAACGGCCTGCGCCAGGGCCTGCTGGACGCGATGCGCGAGTTCTGCGAATTCCGCAACCTGCTGCCGCGCGGCGTGAAGCTGGCCCCGGAAGACGTCTGGGAGCGCATCGCCTTCGTCCTCTCGATGAAGATGCAGGAGCCGCAATTCTCCGGCCAGACCAAGGAGCGCCTGTCCTCCCGCGAGGCCGCCGCGTTCGTCTCCGGCGTGGTCAAGGACGCCTTCAGCCTGTGGCTCAACGCCCATCCCGAGCTGGGCCTGCAGCTCGCCGAACTGGCCATCAGCAACGCCGGCCGCCGCCTCAAGGCGGGCAAGAAGGTCGAGCGCAAGAAGATCACCCAGGGCCCGGCACTGCCCGGCAAGCTGGCCGATTGCGCGGGACAGGACCCGATGCGTTCCGAACTGTTCCTGGTGGAAGGTGACTCCGCCGGCGGCTCGGCCAAGCAGGCACGCGACAAGGAGTTCCAGGCGATCATGCCGCTGCGCGGGAAGATCCTGAACACCTGGGAAGTGGACGGCGGCGAAGTGCTCGCCAGCCAGGAAGTCCACGACATCGCCGTGGCCATCGGCGTCGATCCGGGCGCTGCCGACCTGAGCCAGCTGCGCTACGGCAAGATCTGTATCCTCGCCGACGCCGACTCCGACGGCCTGCATATCGCCACCCTGCTGTGCGCACTGTTCGTCCGCCACTTCCGCCCACTGGTGGAAGCCGGCCACGTCTACGTCGCCATGCCGCCGCTGTTCCGTATCGACCTGGGCAAGGAAGTCTTCTACGCCCTGGACGAAGCCGAGCGAGACGGCATCCTCGATCGCCTGGCCGCCGAGAAACGCCGTGGCAAGCCGCAGGTCACCCGATTCAAGGGCCTGGGCGAAATGAACCCGCCGCAACTGCGCGAAACCACCATGGATCCGAATACCCGTCGTCTGGTCCAACTGACCCTGGATGACACCGAGGGCACCGTGGAAATGATGGACATGCTGCTGGCCAAGAAACGCGCCGGCGACCGCAAGTCCTGGCTGGAAACCAAGGGCAACCTGGCGGACATCGCCTGATGCGCTGGCTGTTGGCCTCCCTTGGGCTTTGCGCCGGCCTTGCCGTCGCCGCCCAGGCACCCGAGCAGGTCTCCAAGGCTGCTGCGCCGCTCGCCACGCCCATGGCGCCGGCGTCCTTGCAGTTCGTCGCGGAACACCCGGTGGAAGGCATGCCCAGTGGCAACCTCTCCGGGCTCGCGCTGTGCGGCAACGAGATGTGGACGGTGTCCGACCGCGACGACGACCGCATCTATCGCCTGCTGATCGACGAGACGCCGGGCAAGGCCTGGCAGGCCAGCGCCGAACCCTTCGTGGTGCCGGGCACGCCGGAAAGCGGCCTGTCCTGGGGGACCCGCGCGCGGGTCAGCATTGGCGGCCTGCTGCGTGGCGGCGCCATGGACTTCGAAGGCATCAGCTGCGACCAGGCGGGCAACCGCTACGTGGTCAGCGAAGGGTATGCCGCCGTCCTGCTGTTGCCCGCCGTTGGTGAGCCGAGCTGGTTGCCGTTGCCGCAGAACCTGCTGCGCCAGGCTCGCGCCAGTGGCCTGCTGATGGAGTTCAATGCGCTCTACGAAGGCATCGCCATCAGCGCCGACGGCAAGCAGCTGTGGCTGGCCGCCGAGCGTCAGCGTCGCGGCCTGCTCAAGGTGCACAATGAAAACGGCACCTGGAAGTGCGATGGCAACTGCGTGATGCTCAGCGAAGGCGGCACCGCGCTGCCGCCGCCGGAGCTGGGCGCAGAGCGTGCGCTGCCGATCGATTTCTCCGACCTCGCGCTGTACAAGGACAAGCTGTTCACCCTGGAGCGCCTGGCGCACCAGATCTGCCGCCGTGACGCCAGGACCGGCGCGCAGGAGCTGTGCTGGTCCTTCGCCGCCGGTGCGCTGGCCCCGGAACGGCGCTACGACCTGCCTTACGGCGTGGCCGAAGCGTTGATCCTCGACGAGCAGGGCGCCTGGATCGGCCTGGACAACGGCGAACACGCCCGCGCCGACGGCGATGGCCGCCCCTATGTGCTGCGCTTCGCGGCGCCGGCCGGCGGCTGGCTCGGTGGCAAATGAACGACGCAGTACCGGGCAAGCGGGTCGGCAAGGTCATGATGTTCCTCGCCTGGGGCGCGGGCATCCTGCTCGCCACCCACTATTTCGGCGCTTGGGAAACCCGTCAGCACAATCCCAACCCGCAACCGCAGTCGACTCGCGCCAATGGCACCGTGGAAGTGCGGCTGGTGGGCAATCGCGCCGGCCACTATGTGGCCGACGGCCAGATCAATGGCGAGGCGGTGACCTTCATGCTCGACACTGGCGCCACCCAGGTAGCCCTGCCGCAGCGCCTGGCCGACCGGCTCGGCCTGCCGCGCGGGTTGCCGATCACCCTGGACACCGCCAACGGCCGCAGCCAGGGCTGGCGCACGCGCCTGCCCAGCCTGCAGCTTGGCGACATCCGCCTCACCGATGTGCCGGCGCTGATCGCGCCGGGCATGGAAGGCGACGAAGTGCTGCTCGGCATGAGCGCACTCAGACAACTGGATTTCACCCAGCAGGACGGCACCCTGGTGCTGCGCCAGCGATCTACACCGTGAGGCACGCATGAGCGAAACCCTCGATCTGAGTCTGGAGGGCGTGGAGCGCCGGTCACTGGCCGACTTCACCGAACAGGCTTACCTGAACTACTCCATGTACGTGATCATGGACCGCGCCCTGCCGCACATCGGCGACGGCTTGAAGCCCGTACAGCGGCGCATCGTCTATGCCATGAGCGAGCTGGGCCTGGACGCGGATTCCAAGCACAAGAAATCGGCGCGTACCGTCGGCGACGTGCTGGGCAAGTACCATCCCCACGGCGACTCGGCGTGCTACGAAGCAATGGTGCTGATGGCCCAGCCGTTCTCCTACCGCTATCCGCTGGTGGACGGCCAGGGCAACTGGGGTGCGCCGGACGATCCCAAGTCCTTCGCCGCCATGCGTTACACCGAGGCCCGCCTGTCGCGTTATGCCGAGACCCTGCTGTCCGAGCTGGGCCAGGGCACCGCGGACTGGGTGCCGAACTTCGACGGCACGATGGACGAGCCGGCCGTGCTGCCGGCGCGCCTGCCCAACCTGCTGCTCAACGGCACCACCGGCATCGCCGTGGGCATGGCCACCGACATTCCGCCGCATAACCTGCGCGAAGTGGCCGCTGCCTGTATCCGTCTGCTGGATGAGCCGCAGGCCACCGTCATCGACCTGATGGAGCACGTCCAGGGCCCGGATTTCCCCACCGAAGCGGAAATCATCACCCCGCGCGCCGACCTGCAGAAAATCTACGAAACCGGCCGTGGCTCGGTGCGCATGCGCGCCGTGTACCGCGTCGAGGACGGCGACATCGTGGTCACCGCGCTGCCGCACCAGGTCTCCGGGGCCAAGGTGCTGGAACAGATCGCCGGGCAGATGCAGGCCAAGAAGCTGCCGATGGTCGCCGACCTGCGCGATGAGTCGGACCACGAAAACCCGACCCGCATCGTCATCATCCCGCGCTCCAACCGCGTGGATGCCGAAGAGCTGATGACCCACCTGTTCGCCACCACCGACCTGGAAAGCTCGTACCGGGTGAACATGAACGTCATCGGCCTGGACGGCAAACCCCAGGTCAAGGACCTGCGCCAGGTGCTCAGCGAGTGGCTGACCTACCGCACCGACACCGTGCGCCGCCGCCTGCAGTTCCGCCTGGACAAGGTCGAGAAGCGCCTGCACCTGTTGGAAGGCTTGCTGGTCGCCTTCCTCAACCTCGACGAAGTCATCCACATCATCCGCACCGAGGACCAGCCCAAGCCGGTCCTAATGCAGCGCTTCGAGCTCTCCGAGCTGCAGGCCGACTACATCCTCGACACGCGCCTGCGCCAACTGGCGCGCCTGGAAGAGATGAAGATCCGCGGCGAGCAGGACGAGCTGGCCAAGGAGCGCGCCAAGCTGCTGGCGATCCTGGGTTCCAACGCCAAGCTGCGCAAACTGGTGCGCGATGAGCTGCTCGCCGACGCCGAGACCTACGGCGATGACCGCCGTTCGCCCATCGTCGCCCGCGCCGAAGCCCGCGCCCTGTCGGAAACCGAGCTGATGCCGACCGAGCCGGTGACCGTGGTGCTCTCGGAAAAAGGCTGGGTGCGTTGCGCCAAGGGCCACGACATCGACGCCACCGGCCTGTCGTACAAGGCCGGCGACGGGTTCAAGGCCGCTGCGCCGGGCCGCTCGAACCAGTACGCGGTGTTCATCGACTCCACGGGCCGCAGCTACTCGCTGGCGGCCCACGGACTGCCGTCCGCCCGTGGCCAGGGCGAGCCGCTGACCGGCCGCCTGACACCACCGCCGGGCGCGTCCTTCGATCGCGTGCTGCTGCCGGAGGATAATGCCCTGTATGTACTGGCCTCCGATGCCGGCTACGGCTTCGTCGCCAAGGGCGAGGACATGCAGGCCAAGAACAAGGCCGGCAAGGCGCTGCTCAGCCTGCCCAACGGCGCGCAGGTCATGGCCCCGCGGCCGGTCGCCGACCTGGAGCAGGACTGGATCGCCGCCGTGACCACCGAAGGCCGTCTGCTGCTGTTCAAGGTGTCCGACCTGCCGCAGCTGGCCAAGGGCAAGGGCAACAAGATCATCAGCGTACCGGGCGACCGCGTCGCTAGCCGCGAGGAGTACCTCACCGATCTCGCTGTTCTTCCGACGGGCGCGACGCTGGTACTGCAGGCGGGCAAGCGCACGCTCTCGCTCAAGGGCGACGACCTGGAGCACTACAAGGGCGAGAGGGGCCGTCGCGGCAACAAACTGCCGCGCGGTTTCCAGCGAGTGGACGCCTTGCTGGTAGAATCGCTGTCTCAGGATTGAAACGCGGTTCGATACATTCTGCCTCTGGAGCTGAGGCGCCGGTTGAGGGATGATACGTCCCTTTGGCTACTGGCGCCTCGGCGTATTGCCTGACGCTGTAGTGAAATTTGTTGGAAGTAGCGCCGATTTTCGGCGAATGACGGTGAACCAGATGAGCGCTTGGCGCGTCTTGGCCTTATTTTCCCTCGTCAGCCTCCTTGGGCTGACGGGCTGTACAGTGAATCGACCGACCCAGTTGTACCAGCTGGACGCGGGCGCGGTTCCTGTCCCGACCCGTGACAACGGCGTCGCTGTTCTGCTCGGCCCGGTGTCCCTGGCCGATTACCTGAAGCGCGAGACCATGGTCCAGCGCCAGGCCGACGGTATCCTCAACTTGTCTACCGAAGCCCGCTGGGCCGGCAGCCTCGAGACCAACGTCAGCCAGCAGCTGATGCGCCTGCTCTCGGGCGAGCTGGACAGCACCCGCCTGGCGCTGTTCCCGGAGAAGCCCGGCTTCACCCCGCAGGTTCAGGTCATGCTGACCATCAGTCGCCTGGACTCCGGCCCCAAGGAGCCGGCAGTGCTGGAGGCGCGCTGGCGCCTGCTCGACCAGAAGGGCGAACTGCGCGACAGCCGCGTCTTCCGCGAGGAAGAGGCGCATTCGGGTAGCGTGCAGGACCAGGTGCGTGCGCAAGGCGACCTGCTGCGCAAGCTGTCCGTGCAGCTGGCCCGTGACGTGCGTCCGGTTGCCGCGGCGGTTGCCGAGCAGCAGGCGGCGCCGCCGCGCAAGCCGGCAGTGGCCAATACCGAGCAGGCGGCCAAGCCCAAGGAAGAAGGGCCGAAGATCCCGCTGGTGGTGCCGATCCGCACCGATGTCGAGGTCTACCGCTTCTAGGCCGATCCGCGCGATCGCAGCATTCGCGGCCCGCAGAGCGTAGCTTTGCGGGCCGTTTTGCTTCTGCCGTGGCCGGTTTTGACATCTTCTTGACGGCCCCTGTGGTATCTACGGGCGCTTGTGCAGGTTAATGGCGCCCGGACGTTTTCCGCGCGGAACCTGCGAGAGACTCGCGCGTGTCTTCACTCCCTCAAATTCCCGGTGTTCAGGCGGAATCCGCCCTGAGTCGTCAGACGCTTTGCGTGATGCTGGCGGCGCTGGTGCTGTTCCTGCTCGGTGTGCAGGGCGATGCCTTCGTCGGCTTCGACTCGCGCTTCGTGCTGTTCGCGCGCGAAATGCTGCGCCATGGGCCGAGCTGGTTCCCGACCACCTACGGCGCGCCCTATCCGGATTATCCGGGGACCTCGACCTTCCTGACCTATTTGCTGTCGCTGCCGCTGGGCCGGGTCACCGAATTCACCGCGTGGCTGCCCACTGCGCTCGCCGGGGCGATCTGCACCGGCGTTGTGTATCGACTGGTGGCTCCGTTCTCGCGCTCCTGGGCGCTGGTCAGCGTGGCGTCGCTGCTGCTGACCGCCACCTTCGTCAGCGAAACGCGAGCCGTGTCCCTTGACCTGATGGTGGCTGCCGTCGGCCTGCTGGCCTTCTATGTCGCCTTCCACGCCGAACGCCATGGCGTGCCGGGCCTGCTGCTGCGTCTGCTGCCGTTGCTGCTGGCCGGTTTCGCGCTGCGCGGCCCGCTGGGGCTGGTGGTGCCGGCGGGCATGGTGTGCAGCCAGTTGCTGCTGGACCGGCGCTGGAAGCCGCTGTTCGCCTTCTCGGCGAGTGCGCTGGCGCTGCTGATTCTCTGCGTCTTTGTGCTGATCGCCCTGGCGCGCTCGGCGGGTGGCGAAGCTTTCGTCCAGGACGTCCTGCAGATGCAGGTGATCGGTCGTCTGGACGGCTCCGCCGGCTCCAGCGATGCCCTGTATTACTTCCGCAGTTCCCTGGGCAACTATGCGCTGGCCTTCCCGCTTGCGCTGCCGGCGCTGGCGCTGCTCTGGCAGCGTCGTCGCGAGCCGGCGTTCCGTCTGGTGGCAGGCTGCGCCCTGGCGGCGCTGGTGGTCATGGCCGGCCTGTCGGTGCCGCAGGCCAAGAAGGCCCGCTACATCATCGTGCTGGCGCCGCTGGCCGCCATTGTTGCCAGCTATCCGTTCATGGTCGCCGGCAGCCGCCTGGCGCAGGGGCTTCGCGGCTTGCAGCGAGTGCTGTGGCTGGTCTTGCCGGTCCTGCTGCTAGCGGGTTTGTGGCTGGCCTGGAAGCGTTATCCGCAGGAGCTTGCCGCGCTGGGATGGCGCTTGCCGGTGTGCATCGTGGTGCTCGCCGCGCTGCTGGTTCTTGGCGCGCTGCGCTGGCGGCAGCCGGCAGCACTGGCGCTGGGTGCTGCGCTCGCGCTGTGGGCCAGCTACATCCTGGTCTTCGAGCCGATGGAGCACCGTCTGTACGACAGCCAGGCGTTCTCCCGCGAAGTGCTCCGCCAACTCGACGCACAGCCCGCACCGCTGGTGCTCTACGGCATGGCGCCGGACGCGCAGGCGATCAAGCTGATGGTCAACCTCGACCGCGACTTGAAGCCCCGGTTCCTCGATCGCCCTGAGCAGTTGGCGGCGCAGGGCGGCCCGTTCTACCTGATGATCCAGGCGCGCGATGCCGAGCGCATTGCCGCCACCCTGCCGGCGGCCTCCCAGCTGTTGTTCGAGGGCAGTTTCGACAAGGACACCTTCCGCCTGCTGCGCCTTCCCGGAGTGGGCAACAAGCCGTGATGAAAGCACTGACACCCCTGCTTGCCTGCTGCCTCCTGCTGGGCGGCTGCGGCGATTCCGATACCCAGGATGTGGTCGAGCGGGACCAGGCGTTCTTCCGCCAGCACCCGTTGCCACCGCTGGAAATCGTGTCCGGCGGCGGCAGCTTCGTACTGCCCTTGCTGCCCGATACCCAGTTCTACGCGGAGAACAACCACCGCAAGCGCCACCTGTTCCGCAGCGAGCAACGCTTCCCCGACCTGCCGTACCAGCCGGCGCTGGCGTTTTTCGCGCAGACCTTCTGGCTGGCCAGGTACGCCGAGGTGCTGCAGGTCCCGATGGTGGTGCACCTGGGCGACGTGGTGGAAAACGCCGGCGTTGCCACCCAGTGGCAGACCGCCAGTGGCGCCATGCGTACGCTGGAGGAGCGCGGCGTGCCCTACAGCATTGCCACGGGCGAGCGTGACGTGCACGAGGAGGCCAGCACGGATGATCGTCGCTCCTTCCTCGACCGCTTCGCGGATCATTTCGGCCCCGAGCGCGCCGCTTGGCAGAGCACCTACGTCGGCAGCGACCCCAAGGGCCTGAGCCAGGTGCACCTGTTCCAGCGCTACGGTCAGTCGTTCCTGCTGCTGGCGCTGGACTGGAGCCCCTCCGAGGCCACCCTGGTGTGGGCGCAGAGCGTCATCGACGAGCATCCCCATGTGCCGGTGATCCTCGCCTCGCACAGTATCCTGCGGCGCAGCGCTGCCGGCGTGGCGGAGCTGTCCCGGGAAGACAACGCCAGCGGCGCGCTGTTATGGGACCGGCTGATTCGCTGTAACGACCAGGTATTCCTCACCCTGAACGCCCATGCCGATGGGGCGGCGCACACGCGGATGCTCAACGACCAGGGGCACAGCGTGGACATGGTGATGGTCGACTACCAGCACCAGTACCTGGGCGGTAACGGCCTGCTGCAACTTCTGGAACTGGACCTGCGGCGCAACAGCCTCGCCGGTTTGTCGTTGTCGCCCTGGGTGCTGTGGAAGCGCCAGGTCTACCCGCAGGCTTACAAGCCCTGCGCGACGCCACAGGCCCTGCATGATTGCGATCAACTGATGCCGGAGGACTCGCCTGGCTGGGACAACCGCTTCCAGGTCGAACTGGATTACCAGGCGCGGTTCAGCAGCTTCCAGGGCTACAGCGCGCAGCTGCCTTTGAAGAGCACGCAAGCTCCCCTGCTGGAACAACTCCAGGTGCAGTTGGGCAAGCGCTGAGTCAGGCGCTCCGACGCAGCGCGCGGCGCAGGCCGATTCCAGCCAGCGCCACGCCCAGGCAGGGCAGCCAGACCCAGCGCGCCTCGGAGATCAGCACCTCCAGCCCGCGCGGGCTGAGGAAGCGCGACAGGCCGATGGGCGAGACTTCGATGGGGTGCAGCGGCAGGAAGTAGCGCTGGTCGCTCCACGGCCAGAACCAGGCAACGCCCAGTCCACCGTCGGTCATTGCATCCAGCACGCTGTGGGAGGCGGTGGCGAGCCCCACCCACAGGCCGGCCTTCAGCGGGCCGCTGCCCAGCAGGCGGCAGCACAGCGCCCCGAGCACCCCCATGCACGCCGCGAACAGCAGGGAGTGGCTGAAGCCGCGATGGCCGAAGGCGTCGTTGTAGGCAATGCCCAGCTTGAAGGCGACCACATCGAGGTCGGGCAGGCAGGCGGCGAGCATGCCGGCCAGCAGCAGGCGCGGCGGGATGCGGCGCAAGCCGAGCGCAAGGCCCACGGCGAGTGCGGGCAGGGGGTGGGTGATCAGGGTGGTCATGGAATCCTTTCCACGAGGGGCCAGGCGGCCCCCTCTCTTTCTATTGGGGGGTCAGGTCGTGCGCAGGGCACGCATGCGCGAGAGCTGGCGTTCGAGCATGGAAGGATAGGGTTCCTTCAGCCATTCCACGCAGCAGGCATTTTCCGGGCTGGCGATAGGACGAATACGTGCACGCTCGCGGACTTTTTCATCGTCACCGATGGACTTCTCCACCAGCAGCAGGTTGCGGCTGTGCTGGCTCAGGGCCAGGGCATCCTGGGCGGAAGCGTCCTGCAGCAGTTCGGCCTGTTCCAGGTCGGCGACGTCTTCGCCCAGCACCAGGCCCAGTTGCAGTTGCAGGGTAATACCGCTGTCGGCCACTTCGATCTGCAGGGCATGGCCCAGGGCGCGCATCAGCTCGCCGCAGCACAGGGCGTTGGTGAGGAATTCCTCGTCCTGGTCGCGGCTGTGGAAGAGGATCAGGCTGCCACCGTCGCTGAGGGTGTAGAGCGTGCCCTTGTACAGGCGCGCGGCCTGCTCCAGGCAGTCGCGGTAGCGCTGCAGCAGGTCGACCAGGCGGGCGCGTGGCAGGCGGCGCAGCTGTTCCTGGGCGCCCAGTTGTACGGCCAGCACGGCGCTGGTGCCGGCGGAAACCGGCTCCGGCTCGGCTTCGGGCTCTTCCTCTTCGACGCCGATCTCGTCTTCGGCTTCCTCTTCCGCCACTGCCTCGAACTCTTCCTCGGGGAAGTCTTCGTCCGCGTCGGCCTTGCGGCGCGCGGCGGGGGTGAGCAGTTCGTCGTCGGAGAAGATGTTCTCGTCGAATTCGTGTTCGTCAGTGGCGTCGCTTGCTTCCAGTACCGGCTCCCTGGCGGCGGGCTTGCCAGCCTTGGCCGGGGCTTTCGGGCGCGGCGCGGGGGCGCTGGCCACCGGCTCGGGGGCCGGCGGCTTCTCTGGCGCCAGGCGAGCTTGCAGCTGGCGGGCGAGGTCGCCGATCTCGTTCTGCAGGCCGGCGCCCGGCGCGCTGTCGTCCGGATCGCGCAGCCAGACGCGAAGTTGTAACAGGGGTGTGGAAATCTGCCGCCCCAGGCGCAGGCCGAAGGTCAGGGTGAGCAGCAGCAGGATCAGGCTGATGAGGCCCATGCTCTGCAGGCTGACCGTCATCGGCTGCTCGAACTGGTGCATGTCGAGGCTGATGCGCAGGTGGCCGGCGATCACCTCCTGGAAGGTGATGGGCGTGGAGTACAGGCCTTCGGCGTCCCCCAGCAGGCCCTGCTTGGGCCGCGTGCCGGATTCGGCAAGGATGCGGTTGTCCACGCTGTAGATGGCCGCGTGGGCCACCAGCGGGTTCTTGGTCAGGTTGTTGAGCAGCACGTTGAGGCTGAGGATGTCGTTGGACACCAGCAACTCGGTGGCCGACTGCGCGGTCTGCGTGGTCAGGCTCTGGCCGAGGGCGTCGGCCTGCTGCTGCATGGCCTGCTTGAACTGCAGGCCCATCACGCAGGCGTAGATCACCAGGGCCGTGGCCACCAGCAGCAAGCTGTGGACAGCGATGCGCAGGGCAATCGGCACGCGGCGCTGGCGCAGGGCGTGGAAGAGCAGCAGGAAGAAATTGTCGGGCTTGACGGAGGTGGGCCGGGTCACAGCGGGCTCGGTCTTCTCTAGGGCAGATGCGGGGCAGTATAACGAGGCCCTACCGGGGGGCAAAGCGCCGCAGGCGCTGTCAAGGCGGCGAAAGTCTGCGCGGCGTGTCGATCTGCCGTGCATTCCGATCGGCGGTGCCGTCTTCGCCGGTGGGCGAGCGGAGCATCCGCAGGCAGTGAAAGCAGGTAGAATGACCGCCTTTTTTCCATGGCGGAGACAGCGCCTTGCGCGAGATCGTCCTGATCAACATCACCGGGGAAGACCGCCCCGGCCTCACCGCGGCCATTACCGGCGTACTGGCGCAGGGTGGCGTGAACATCCTCGATATCGGCCAGGCGGTGATCCACGACACCCTGTCCTTCGGCATCCTGGTGGAAATCCCGGATAACGAGCGGGCCTCGTCGGTGCTCAAGGACGTGCTGTTCACGGCCTACGAGCTCGACCAGCAGGTGCGCTTCACGCCGGTCTCGGAAGACGACTACCGCCAGTGGGTCGGTGGCCAGGGCAAGCCCCGCCACATCGTCACCCTGCTGACTCGCCGGGTGACCGCCGAGCAGTTGCAGCGGGTCAGCTCGATCACCGCCAAGTACGGCCTGAACATCGACCAGATCGATCGCCTGTCCGGACGCATGCCGCTGGATATGCCGGCCGACAAAGGCAAGGGCTGCATCGAGTTCTCCGTGCGTGGTGAGCCTGCCGATCCGGTGGCCCTGCGCGCCGAGTTCCTCAGCGTGGCCCAGGAGCTGAACGTCGACATTGCCTTCCAGCAGGACTCGGTGTTCCGCCGCAATCGTCGCCTGGCGGTGTTCGACATGGACTCGACGCTGATCGAGGCCGAAGTGATCGACGAGCTGGCCAAGGCCGCCGGCGTCGGCGAGCAGGTTTCCGAGATCACCGAGCGTGCCATGCGCGGTGAGCTGGACTTCCGCGCCAGCTTCAAGGAGCGCCTGGCGCTGCTGCAGGGTCTCTCCGAGGACGTGCTGGAAGAGATCGGCGCCTCGCTGCGCCTGACCGAAGGCGCCGAAACCCTGTTCGCCGAGCTCAAGCGCCTGGGTTACAAGACCGCCATCCTCTCCGGTGGCTTCAGTTACTTCGCCAGGCAACTGCAGGCGAAGCTGGGCATCGACTATGTGTTCGCCAACGAGCTGCAGATCGTCGACGGCCAGCTGACCGGCGTGGCCATCGAGCCCATCGTCGACGCCCAGCGCAAGGCCGACCTGCTGCGTGAGCTGGCGGCTAAGGAAGGCCTGCAACTGGAGCAGACGATTGCCGTGGGCGATGGTGCCAACGACCTGCCGATGCTGGGCCTGGCCGGCCTGGGCGTGGCCTTCCGTGCCAAGCCGCTGGTCAAGCAGTCGGCCAAGCAGGCGATCTCCACCCTCGGGTTGGATGGCATCCTGTACCTGCTCGGCTTCCGTGACCGCGAAGGTGTGGACGGTCTCTGATCCGCAGCAGAATGAAAAAGCCGCCCCGAAGGGCGGCTTTTTTGTTTTCGCATGTTCTGGATGGCTTGGCGTAAAGCGAATCCGATCGCGGACAGGGTCCGCTCCTACGCCCAGGCCGGGGGTAGGAGCGGACTCTGGTCCGCGATGGATCACCCCTGATGCCGGAGCATTCGCTTACTCGTCCGAGGCGAAGTCGTAGTCCATCGCCTGGCTGGGGCCCTGCAGGTAGCGGCCCTGGATGTAGTTGGCGCCGGCCTGCCACAGGGTGGCCAGCGCGGTGGCGCTTTCCACCATGGGGACGATGGTCAGCTTGGCCTGGGCGTGCAGGCTGGCCATCAGGGTCTTGAGGTTTTCCTGGTTCTCCGGGACGTTCAGGTCCTGCACGTAGGAGCCGTCGACCTTCACGAAGTCGACGTTCATGTGTTTGAGCGTGTTGAACGGGTTGAGCGCGCAGCCGAACTGACAGAGCGCGATCTGGCAGTGCAGCTCGGCCAGGCCCTGGCTCAGCACCTTGGCCTGACGCAGGAAGGCGATGGCGTCCGGTTCGCTGATCTGCACGATCAGTGCGTCGGCCGGCAGGCGCGAGGCCTTGAGTGCCACGCTCAGCCACGGGAGCAGTTCCGGGTCCTGCAGGCTCGAACTGGAGAGGTGCACGAAGAGTTTGGTCTCGTGCCCCTTGGCGCGGTGCTCGGAGAGCAGCTTGATGGAGTTGAGCAGCACCCAGCGGTCGATCTTCTCGGCCAGGCCGCTGGCCTTGGCGGCGTTGAGGAAGTCTGCCGGTGGCACTTCCTCGCCCTGCGGGTTGAGCAGGCGCAGCAGTACTTCATAGTGTTCGTGGGTGTCGCCGCGCAGGCTGATGATCGGCTGGAACAGCAGGCGGAAGCTGTTCTGCTCCAGCGCCTGGCGGATGATCGCGCTGATATCCCCGCGGTAGGCGGCGGCGGCCAGTTCATCGGCCGGGTTGAAGACCTTCAGGCCGTTGCCGTTCTTCTGTGCGACCTCGTCGGCGCCGCGGTGGGCGCGTTCGATGACTTCCTGGGCGCGGGTGGTCTTTTCGTCCAGCCCGGCCGTGCCGATGGACAGGGTGACCTGTGCGGTGCGGCCATGGATGTCGAACAGGTGGCCTTCGATCTTCTTGAGCAGCGAATTGAAGCGGGGTGCGGAGTGCTCCGGGGCTTCGCCCGGCAGCAGCACGGCGAACACGTCGTCGCTCAGGCGCGCCAACTGGGCCGGCTCGGGGAACTGCCCGCGCAGCAGGTTGCCCAGGTCCGCCAGCAGCAGGTCGATGCTGGCGACGCCCAGGTCCAGTTGCAACGCCTGCGCGCGGTCGAGCTGCATGTAGGCGAAGGTGGCCGGCTGGCCGGCGGTCACTGCGCGTTCAACGGCGCTGTCCATCAGGTCGAGGAAGTGGGCGCGGTTGTACAGGCCGGTGACTAGGTCCTGGCTGCTGACTTCGCGGAGTTTTTCCTCGAGCTGGGCGTTGTCGGACTCGGCACGGATCACTACCTGGATGCATGGCTCGCCGTCATAGGTGGCGGGCGAGAAGGTCATGCGCGCGGCGAAGGCCTGGCCGTCGCTGCGGATGCCGCTGCAGGCGAGGTCGGCGTTGTCCTCGGTGGTCTGATAGCCCTTGAGGAAGTCCTTGAAGTTGGCCTGGTCGCAGCCGGCGATCAGGTCGATCATCGGCATGCCTTCCAGTTCCTCGGCGTCCTCGTAGCCGAACAGGCCGACATAGGCGCGGTTGGCGTAGATGTGCATGCCGTCGTGGACGTAAGTGATGGCGTCCACCGAGCTGTCCAGCAGCAACTGGCAGCGCTTCTCCGCTTCGCGCAGGGCGACTTCGGCGGAGCGGCGGGCACGGCGTTCCTCGAGGTTGGCCAGCTCGCGGTTGGCCACCAGGATCAGGCGCTCGTCCTCGCCTTGCGGCAGGGCATCCTGCGCGCCGAGGGCCAGGGCCTCGGTCACGGCATCGGAATCAGTGCCGCTGACCAGTTGGATGAAGGGAATGTCCTTGGCCTGGCGGCGAATGGCGCCCAGCGCTTCGCTGGGGTCCAGCGCTTCGGCTTCCGGGGCGGCGATCAGCAGGTCCCAGCCCTGGGGCAGGATGTCCGTCAGGTCTTCACTGGAGGTGATGCGGTGGACGCGGGTCGCACGACCGGCGTTGCGGAACAGGCTGACCAGGCGCTCGGCTTCGTTCTGCGAGTCTTCCAGGATCAGCAGGCGGATGGTTTTCTTTTCATTGGCCATGAGGAAGGCTGCTTATACCGTGCTGGACGGCAGCAAAAAGGCGACGAAAGGGAATCCTCCGGAATCTACAGAGACTTCCACAGCGAGTCAAAGTCTTCCTCCCCGCCAGCGCCGCGAGCATTCGTGGCTGTGATGGGCTTATCGCTCGGCGCGCCGGCTGCATCCTGTGCCTGGTATTCGAACTGGGTGAAGCTGGCGGTGGCGGTGACCTTGCGCGTCAGGGTGGCGCGGCGCTCGTCGCCCTGCAGGTTGAGCTGCACGCGATTGCCTTCCTGGAACGGCAGGCGCGGGGTGATGACGGTGGCCGGGCGGGAGATCGCGGCGATCTCCGGCAGCAGCAGGGCGCGCAGGTACTGGCTGCCCTGCTCGGTCTTGCGCAGCAGTTGCAGGCCGCAGGGCTGGGCGAGCGGGGCGATCAGTTCGATACCCATCTGCGTGCCGCCGCCGCGGACCTGGCGGATCCAGCGCACCACGGCGACGCTCCAGCTGTGCTCCGGGGTGTCCTGGATGCCGAGGATCTCGCCGGCCTGCAGCTGGCTGGGGATGTCCTTCGGCCAGGTCAGGCAGTAGCCGCCGGGGCTGTGGTTGACGATGCTCAGCGTGTAAACCGGGTAGTCGTCGCGCGGGATTTCCGCTGCGGCGCCCAGGCCGAGGCTGGCGTCTTCGGCTGTACGTGGCGCGGTGTATTCGATCTCCTCGAGCGGCATGCCGGGTTGCCAGTCGTTGACCTTCTGCGCATCGAAGGCGCCGGACCAGGCATCTTTCACGTCGGCCTTGAAGGTCGGTACCTGCTCCTGCACCTGGATTTTCAGCAGGTCATTGAAGTTCTTGCGGCCGGCGAGGAAGTAATGCAGGGCGCTCATGCCGATGCACAGGGTCAGTTGGCCCTGGCCGGGGGTGCGGTGGAAGGTGCGTTCGGCGATGTCGCCCCAGGCGGCGGCGAGGTGCTGCAGCAGGTCGACGCTGACGCCCTCGGGCACCTTCAGGCGCGCCTGTGCGCGGTTTTCCGGCGGCAGCAGCAGGTATTCGCGGATCGCGTCCACCAGCGGTTGCGGGTCGATGCCCAGGCTGCCGGCGAGGTCGCTTTCCTTGAACAGGGTGCGGTAGCGCGGTGGGCCATCTACCTGCGGCACCACCACGAACAGGGTGGAGGGCGCATCGGCGGCCTGCACTTTCACCTGCGCGGCCCAGCCTTCGAGGACTTCGGCGACGCGGGCGATGTTGTTCTGGCGCATCTGGTTGCAGCGCGCCGAGCCGAGCATCAGCGCCACCAGGTAGGACTGCTCGATGGACAGCCCCTGGGCCTGGCGGGCCAGTGCATCGCGCACCGGGGTGTGTTGCAGGCCGTGCTGGCGGGCCAGCTGGTAGAGCTGGTGGAGTTCCAGCCAGAGGTTTTCCGGCACCGGGCAGTACAGCTGCGAGGCGCGCACCAGCGGCCCGCAGAGGCTGCGGATGGCGCGCTGGATGGCGGCGGTCATGACCTGGGCGCGCTCGCGGGTGAAGCGCGAGGCTTCGCGCACGACAATCAGCTTGTAGCCGATGGCCAGGTGGTTCTGCAGTGCCTGGCAGAGGTTGGCGACCTTGCGCGGGCGCTCGTCCAGGACGATGGACTGGTTGAGGAAGTGACGCTCCAGGTTATGGCAGACGAAATGCACTTCCGGGCGGAACAGTTCCAGCAATTGCAGGCGCGTCTCGACCGGCAGCTTGAGCTGGTTGAGTTCGATCAGCCCCTGGTAGAGCTGGCGGGCCGTTTCACCGAGGTTGGCCTTGGGCAGGTGATCCAGCCAGTTTTTCAGCTCGCGCGTGTTGGCGTTGCAGAAGCTCAGGCTCTCGTGCGTCGGTGTGGGGACGCGTAGAAACTGCTGGGGACTGTTGTCCATGGTGGGAATGGTTTCTCCACAAGCCGGTTCGTTGTACGAACCGGTTGGTCATAACTGTCGGCTTTTTCCGAACTCTAGCAGCATCCGTCGCCCGCCGCAGCCCATCGCCCGGATGGTGCGCGGACAGGTCACGCCAGCGGCGTTTCGCCTGTGATCTGTCGTTGCAGGGCGTTCTTCGCCGAGTCCTGCGCGGTGCTGCGCACCCAGCCGTCGCCCTGGGCGATCACCGGATGGGCGGCCCAGTCGAGCAGGTCCTGGCGCCGGCACACGCCGGTGTTGCCCTTGCCGGCGCCGGCCACCACCTTGTAGACCACCTGGTCCTGGCGGCCACGTTTGTCCGGGTGGTCGTCGATCACCTGGCGCACGGCCCAGGCGTCGCCGCTCAGAGCGTTGCTGTAGCTGGCGCCGAGCAGGATGTCTTCCGGCGTCAGGCGCTGCGCCTGGGCGTGCTCCTGGGCCAGCTGGAGGATTTTCAGCAGGTCGTCGAACTGCACGTCGATGAACGAATCCATCTTGCGCAGCGCGTGGTAGAGGTCTTCCGGGGAAGGGCCGGCCGGCAGCCTCGGCGAATCTGGCAGGCGTGCCAGCGGCGCGGGGTAGCGGCGCCAGGCGAACAGCCCGTTGAACAGCACGGCGACGGCGAGGATCAGCACCACGTTGAGCAGCACCGGGCTGAGCACGTAGTGGAAGCCCAGCGCGGTCACGGCCGGGCCGCCGGAGACTGCGGCCAGTGCGGTGGCGCCGCCTGGCGGGTGGATGCAACGCGCGTAGTGCATGACCAGGATCGCCGCGCCCACGGCGAGGGCGGGGGTGAAGGGCTGGTCAGGAAAGAGTTTCTGACAGATCACCCCGACAATGGCCGAGAGGACCTGGCCGCCAAGTACCGCCCAGGGCTGCGACAGCGCACCGTGGGGAACGGCGAACAGCAGTACGGCGCTGGCGCCCATGGAGGCGACGACCCAGATGGCCGCTTCGCTGGGCAGGACCCAGTGGGTGACGGCGTAGATGACGGCGATGCCGCACAGCGCTCCGATTGCGGAGAGCCATTTCTCGAGATGGCTGGTGGCGTTGGCACGCCAGCCCATCAGGTGCAGAAAGCGTTTCATGGCAGGGAACTGGCACGATGAGGCGAAAAACGTTGGCGGGCGGCTCGTTGGCCGCCCGCCTTATAAGAGTGGGCGTCAGCCCTGGCGCGCGCCACCCAGGCGCTCGCCCATGCGCACGGCGCTGGTGGCGGCGAGGTTTTCCGCCCAGCTGACCTGCTCGGGGCCGAACAGCACGATGGCGGTCGAGCCCAGCTTGAAGCGGCCCAGCTCGGCGCCTTTCTCCAGGTGGATCGGCGCGCGGGAGGCTTCGTCGTAGGAGAACGATTTCAGCTCGCGCTTGGGCGGCGTGACCAGGCCGGCCCAGACGGTTTCGATGGAGGCGACGATCATCGCGCCCACCAGCACCACGGCCATCGGCCCGCGCTCGGTGTCGAAGATGCACACCACGCGCTCGTTGCGGGCGAACAGCTCCGGCACTTGCTCGGCGGTCAGCTGGTTCACCGAGAACAGCCGGCCGGGCACGTAGACCATCTCGCGCAGGGTGCCGGCCAGCGGCATGTGTACGCGGTGGTAGTCCTTGGGCGACAGGTAGACGGTGGCGAACTCGCCGCCCATGAAGGGTGCGGCGCGCTCGGCGTCGCCGCCCAGCAGTTCCATCAGGCTGTAGCTGTGGCCCTTGGCCTGGAACACCCGGCCGTGCTCGATCGGGCCGAGCTGGCTGATGGCGCCGTCGGCGGGGCAGAGCACCGCGCCTGCGCTTTCGTCCAGCGGACGGGCGCCGTCTTTCAGGGCGCGGGTGAAGAACGCGTTGAAGTGCTCATAGGCACGCAGGTCCTCGACCTGGGCTTCGCGCATGTCCACCCGATAGCGGCGGGCGAACCAGGGAATCAGGCGGTCCTTGAACCAGGGCGCGCGGCACTCCGCGGCGCAGCCGATCAGGCGCGACAGCAGGTGATGCGGCAGCAGGTACTGGCTGAGGATGAACAGGCGATCTTTGAACGACATTCCTTAAACCTCTACGGGGGTGTCGGGATGGTTGCCCCATTCCGACCAGGAACCGGCATAACCCTTGACCCGCGGATAGCCGAGGGCCTTGGCCACCAGGTAGGTGAAGCCGGAGCGGTGGTGAGTCTGGCAGTGGGTGATCACTTCCTTGTCCTTGGTGATGCCCAGGTCCTCAAGGATCTGCGGCATATCGGTACGGATGCGCAGGGCGCGGGCCGGGTCCATGCCGGCGGTCCATTCGAAATTGACGGCGCCAGGCACATGGCCGGCCTTGGCGGCGAGGACTTTCTGGCCGCTGTACTCGCTGGGGTTGCGGGCGTCCCAGACGGCCAGGTCGGCGGCGCCCAGTCGGCTCTGCAGGTATTCGCGAGTGGCGGTGGGTTCGTCGTGCAGGGTCAGCGGCAGCGGGCCACCGGCCGGCGCCGGGACGTCCTCGGAGAGCGGCAGGCCGTCGGCGAGCCAGGCGTGCAGGCCGCCGTCGACGTAGTGGTACTGGTCGTGGCCGATCACATCCAGCAGCCAGATGAAGCGGCCGGCCCAGCCGCCGCCCTCGTCGTCGTAGACCACATAGACGGCATCGGGGTGGTGGCCCAGTTCGCCGAACAGCGCTTCCAGGTCGGCCTTGGCCGGCAGCAGGCCGGGCGCCGGAGTGCCGCCCAGCTGGGTGCGCGCAGGGGCGACGAAGCGGGCGCCGGGGATGTGGCCCTGGGCATAACGCGCGGCGCTGGTCAGGTCGACCAGGATCAGTTCGGGGGCGTCGAGGCGGCTGGCGAGGTCAGCCGGTTCGATCACCAGGGGCAGGGCGGAGAAGGCGGACATGTCGGAGTCTCCCGGCGGGAACGGTGGGGGGAGGCAACGTGAGCAGGCGCCCTGGGCTACCCCGTGAGGGCGGTTAGTTTAAAGGGGACGCGGCGGGGCGCAAACCTTTCGAAGGATCAGGAACCCCGCGCCATCTGCTTCACCGCGTGCTCGATGCACTGCACGGTGCGGCCGAAGGCCTGGGCGTGCAGGTCCGCCAGCGGCCGGCCGTTGCGGTCGCAGACGACCAGCATGACTACCCGCGCGCCGTTGCCCAGCGAGCGCAGCAGCAGGTGTTCACTGGGCAGCAGCGCCTTCAGCGAGCCGGGAATCAGCGCCGAGAACTCGGCCATGTTGGTCGGGCTCAGGCGCAGTTGTCCGGGTTGTTGCAGGAGTTTGCGCAGCACCGGGCTGGCGGCGACTTCCAGCTTGAAGTCGCCGATCTCGCCGTCCAGGCCGAAGTGCCGGCGCGCCTGCAGCCAGCTGCCGCCCTTGTCGGCCAGCAGGATCATCCCGCGTTGCAGCCCGCAGGCCTGCAGGGCGTCGCTGGCGCAGTCGAGCAATTGCACGGCGTTGCCGAACGGGCTGGGCGTCTGCATCAGGCGGGTGCAGTGCTGGCGCCATTCGGCGAGGGTATCCGGCGCCTTGGCCGGCTCCTCGGCCTTCGGGCCGTTGAGCCAGCGGCGCGCATCCCAGGGCCAGAGCAACGCCTGCGCCGGGTGCCAGAGCAGTGGGCGGGCGTGGCGGCGGGCGCTCTGCGCGGCGAGGCCGTGGACGGTCTGCTGCAATTCTTCCAGCGGCATCTGCAGATACAGGCTGGTCAGGCGCTGCCAGCGCAGCATGTGCACGCCGCCCCAGGACTGGTGGGCGGCCATGGCGATGCTGTTGGCCAGGAGGATGGTGTTGGCCGGGCGGGTCAGCCAGCGTTGCAGTTCCGGATCGGCGTCCAGGCGCTGCTGCTGGCCCAGCGGCTCGTGTTCGGTGTGGGCGACGTGCAGGGCGCGCACCAGCAGGCGCTTGTCGTCGCTGAGCAGGGCGTAGCCCTGGCCGACCCAGTCCGGCAGCCGCCAGTTGTCGGCCAGTGCGCGACACAAGGGCAGCAGGGGAGTGCCGAGCAGCTCCTCTTCGACTTCGCTGCTGCAGCGGCCCAGGCCGTAGACCTGGCGCTGCCAGTTCTCCATCAGCTCCGGCTTCGCGGTGGCCAGCGCCCACAGCGGCGCGAGGGTGAACAGGCTGCCCCAGTGGATTTCCTGCCAGAGCCGCGCCAGGCGGTTGGCGAACAGGCCGCTCGCCTGCTGCATGGCATGGCGGCTGATCAGCAGCAATTGGCTCAGGGCTCGCGGCATCTGCGCCTCGGGCATCGCGGGCAGGCTGTCGAGCAATTGAGTGACACGGGACAGGCCCAGGCGATTGAGGGCGACCTCCAGGCTTTCCGCCGGATTGTCCCGTGCACTCTGCGCGCGGTTGGCCTCGCGCAGGATGGCAAAGGCCAGGGTCGGCGCGTCCTGCAGCAGTTCGGAAATGTCCCGGATCGAGCGGCGGCTGTCGTTCAGCGCCCGGCGAATGTCATCGCGCTGTTCCAGCGGAACGGGCAAAGGCAGATCTTCCAGCTGGGTTAGCCAGGCCTTGAGACGCTCTGGATGAAGCACTTGCTTAGGCATGCGTGAGGCGCCGAACTGGTTTTTAGTGTTTTCGGCCTATAGTCTTGCCCGAAATCTCCGATAACAACAGGGAGGCGGGAATCATGCCTCCTTTCTGTTCACAGTTTCAGTCCGGTCCCCATGGCAAAAATCATCGGCATCATCGTCATTCTGGGTAGCGTGCTCGGCGGCTACATGCTCTCCGGCGGCAAGATCGCGGCCATCATCCAGCCGTTCGAAGTGCTGATCATCGGCGGCGCCGCGCTGGGCGCCTTCCTCCAGGCCAACCCTGGCAGCACCTTCATGACCGTGCTGAAGAAGGCGCCGAAGATGTTCGGCAACCGCTTCACCCACACCTTTTACCTGGAAGTGCTGGGCATGCTTTACGAAGTGCTCAACAAGAGCCGCCGCGAAGGCATGATGGCCATCGAGGCCGATGTCGAGGACCCGGCCGCCAGCCCGATCTTCAGCAAGTACCCCGCGGTGCTCAAGGATGACCGCATGACGGCCTACGTCTGTGATTACCTGCGCATCATGTCCTCGGGCAACATGGCGCCCCACGAGCTGGAGGGCCTGTTCGACATGGAACTGGGCAGCCTCAAGGAAGACCTCGAGCACCCCGCGCATGCGGTGACCCGCGTCGCCGACGCCCTGCCGGGCTTCGGTATCGTCGCCGCGGTACTGGGTATCGTGATCACCATGGCCCTGCTCGGCCAGGGCAGCCAGGCCGAGATCGGCCACCACGTCGCCGCGGCGCTGGTGGGGACCTTCCTCGGTATTCTTGCCGCCTACGGCTTCGTCGGCCCGCTGGCCAACGCCCTGGAGCACGACGCCAAGGAAGAGCTGAACCTCTACGAAGCGATCAAGGCCTGCCTGGTGGCGTCCGCCTCCGGCATGCCGCCCTCGCTGGCCGTGGAGTTCGGCCGCAAGGTGCTGCTGCCGGCGCACCGTCCGAGCTTCAGCGAGCTGGAGCAGGCCGTTCGCGGTCGCTGATAGGTCGCCTGACGCATGGATAACAACCAGCCGATCATCGTCAAGCGCATCAAGCGCTACGCCGCCGGCCATCATGGCGGTGGCTGGAAGATCGCCTTCGCCGACTTCGCCACCGCCATGATGGCGTTCTTCCTCGTGCTCTGGCTGCTGTCTTCGGCCACGCCGGAACAGAAGAAGGCCATCTCCGGCTACTTCCAGGATCCCATCGGCTTCACCGAGAGTGCCAGCCCCTACGTCATCGACCTGGGCGGCACGCCGACGCCGGCGCCGGACAAGACCCTGAATCCGCAGATCCAGGCCCAGCCGGACGCCGACGAGACGCGGATCAACCCGGACGAGAACGCCAAGGTCAACGAGCAGCAGGCACAGGACATCGCCGAGAAGGTCGAGAAGGAGCGCCTGGAGCTGCTGCTGCAGGAACTGCAGAACAAGGTCGACGAGAACCCGACCCTGAAGCGCTTCAAGGACCAGATCCTCTTCGAGATCACCCAGGACGGCCTGCGCATCCAGATCGTCGATTCGGACAACCGGCCGATGTTCGACCTGGGCAGTGCGCGCCTGCAGCCGTACTTCGAGGACATCCTGCTGGCGCTGGCCGAGACCATCCAGCAGGTGCCGAACAAGATAAGCATCAGCGGCCACACCGACGCCAAGCCCTACGCCGGCAATGGCGACTTCGGCAACTGGGAGCTTTCGGCCAACCGCGCCAACGCGGCGCGCCGCGCGCTGGAAGCCGGCGGCTACCCGGAAGACCAGATCGCGCGCGTGGTGGGCTACGCCTCCTCGGCGCTGTTCGACCGCGACCAGCCGCTGAATCCGGTGAACCGTCGCATCGACATCATCGTCCTGACCAAGAAGGCCCAGCGCGCCATCGAGGGGCAGGACGGCGGGGCTGGCAAGCCTGCAGACGGCGCGGCTCCGCCAGCTCCGGGCACCGCAGCACCGGCTGGGCCCAATGCCGCGCCGGCCAAGCCGGCAGCCGGGCAGGGCGACCCGCTGCCGCCGGAGCAGCTCAAGCAGAAGCTCAACCTGTTCGACGATGGCGGCACGCTGAAACTCGACGAGCTGAACAAGCAGCAGTAGGAAACGAAAAAGGCCAGCGGATCAGCTGGCCTTTTTCTTCACGTTTTCGCCTCGGATCGGCGAGGGGCTTTTTGTAGGAGCGAGCTTGCTCGCGAACCGGCCCCGCTGCAGAAGCTGTTCGCGAACAAGCTCGCTCCTACAGGTCTGGCGTATTCGTCTAGTACTCGTCTTCCGGCAGGCTCGCGAGGATGTGCCGGTAGCTGGCCATCCGCTGCGGCGAAATACGCCCGTCCTCCAGCGCCTTGAGCAGCGCGCAGCCCGGTTCGCGGTCGTGCTTGCAGTCGCGGAAGCGGCAATGGCCGAGCAGGTCGTGGAACTCGATGAAGCCCGCCTCCACGTCGTCACGGCTGACATGGCCGAGGCCGAATTCGCGGATGCCGGGGGAGTCGATCAGGTCGCCGCCGGCGGGGAAGTGGAACAGCCGCGCGGTGGTGGTGGTGTGGGTGCCCTTGCCGGTGACCTCCGAGAGGTCGCCGACGCGGGTGTCGACGCCCGGCAGCAGCGCGTTCACCAATGACGACTTGCCCACGCCCGACTGGCCGACGAACACGCTGACGTGCTCGTTCAGCGCGGCGCGCAGGGCGTCCAGCGCCAGGCCGTTGGCGGCCGAGACTTCCAGCAGCGGATAGCCCAGCTCGCGGTAGGTGCCCAGCAGCGAGTCGAGGAAGGGGGCATTCTCTTCGTCGATCAGGTCGGCCTTGTTCAGCAGCAGCAGCGGCTTGATGCCGGCGTGTTCGGCGGCCACCAGGTAGCGGTCGATCAGGTTGGCGTGGGGCTCGGGGCGCGGCGCGAAGACGATGACGATGCGATCGACGTTGGCCGCCACCGGCTTGAGCACGCCGCGCATGTCCGGGCGGCGCAGCTCGGAGGTGCGTGGCAACTGCGCGACGATCACGCCGATGCCCTGGTTGCCCGGGCGCCAGACCACCTGGTCGCCCGTCACCAGCGGTGGCAGGTTGGCGCGCAGGTGGCAGCGGAATACCTGGCCGGCGGCGTCGCCGTCCTGGGCCTCGACTTCCACCTGCACACCGAAGTGGGCAATCACCTGGCCGGTCTGCTCCGGGCCGAGGTCGCCGCCTTCCAGTTCTTCCAGGGCGCGTGACTCGCGCTTTGCCGCGCGCGAAGCACGTTCTTCCTGGACTTTTTCGATCCGCCAGCTCTGCCGGCGGGTGAGGTGACGCTTGGCCATAGGGTATCCACAGGGAAAATCGCGCCGCAGTTTAGCATGCGCAGGCCGGCTTCCCGCTAAACTAGAGGGCTGAGCTGAGGAGCCCCATCATGCAGAACCCGCAGAACCTGATCTGGATCGACTTGGAAATGACCGGGCTGGACCCGGACAAGGACGTCATCATCGAAATGGCGACCATCGTCACCGACAGTGACCTGAACATCCTCGAGGAAGGCCCGGTAATCGCCGTGCACCAGAGCGAGGAGCTGCTCGCCGGCATGGACGAGTGGAACACCCGCCAGCACGGCCAGTCCGGCCTGACCCAGCGCGTGCGCGAAAGCACTATCTCGGCGGCCGAAGCCGAAGCGATGACCCTCGCCTTCCTGGAGAAGTGGGTGCCCAAGCGCAGCTCGCCGATCTGCGGCAACAGCATCTGCCAGGATCGCCGCTTCCTCTACCGCCACATGCCGAAGCTGGAAGGTTACTTCCACTACCGCAACCTGGACGTCTCCACCCTCAAGGAACTGGCCGCGCGCTGGGCGCCTTCGGTGCGCGATGGCTTCAAGAAGGGCAACACCCACCTGGCCCTGGACGACATCCGCGAGTCCATCGCCGAGTTGCGTTACTACCGCGAGCACTTCATCAAAGTCTGAGCCGCTGGCTCTTTGTAGGAGCGAGCTTGCTCGCGAACCCAGCCCCGCGACAGAAGGTGTTCGCGAGCAAGAACTAGGCATCCCCCTCGCTCCTACAGGAAAGCTTCAGGCGCCGTGCCGGCCCAGCGCCCACGCCACATGCTCGCGCACCAGTTCCGACGGGAACTCCCGCCGCGCGCGCAGTGCTTCGATCACCGGGATGGTCGATGGCGCATTGCCCAGCCCCACGGCCAGGTTGCGCAGCCAGCGCTCGTAGCCGGCACGCCGCAACGGCGAGCCTTCGGTGCGGCTGAGGAATTCCTCCTCCGTCCACAGGAACAGCTCCGCCAGCGCAGCGTTGTCGAGGCTGTGGCGTGGCTGGAAGTCGCCCTGGTCGGTGGCGCGGGCGAAGCGGTTCCACGGGCAGACCATCTGGCAGTCGTCGCAGCCGAACACGCGGTTGCCGATCAGCGGGCGCAGGTCCACGGGAATCGGGCCCTTCAACTCGATGGTCAGGTAGGAAATGCAGCGCCGCGCATCCAGCACATAGGGCGCTACGAAGGCCGCGGTGGGGCAGATGTCCATGCAGGCCGAGCAGCGCCCGCAGTGCTCCGTGCCGTGCGGTTTATCCACCGGCAGCGGCAAGTCGGTGAACAGCTCGCCGAGGAAAAAGTAGCTGCCGGCCTTGCGGTTGAGCACCAGGGTGTTCTTGCCGATCCAGCCCAGGCCCGACTGCTCGGCAATGGCCTTCTCCAGCACCGGCGCGCTGTCGACGAAGGCGCGGAAACCGAACGGCCCGATCCGTTGCTGGATACGCTCGGCCAGTTGCTGCAGGCGCTTGCGGATCAGCTTGTGGTAGTCGCGGCCCAGGGCGTAGCGCGAGACATAGGCCTTCTCGGCATCGCCCAGCACCTGCGCCATGTGCGTGTCGCCGGGCAGGTAGTCCATGCGCAGCGACACCACCCGCAGGGTGCCGGGGACCAGTTCGTCCGGCCGCCAGCGCTTGCTGCCGTGGGCGCCCATGTAGTCCATCTCGCCGTGGTAGCCCGCTTCCAGCCAGCGTTGCAGGTGCTCGCCGTGGGACTCGAGATCGAGCCCGCTGATGCCGACCTGCTGGAAGCCGAGTTCGCGCCCCCAGTCCTTGATGGAGAGGGCGAGGTCGTCATAGTCGAGCGTTGAATCGTGCATGGAAGGCGGGAAACCGAAGTCCGGGTGCGTATAATTCTGCCAGACCTTGCCGGCGTCGGCCCGTCCGTACGCCAAGGCGACACATTCTGCCGCCCGGAACAGCGATGACTGCCCACGACGATCTGCCCCTGAATCTGTACAGCGCCCAGCAAGTGCGCGACCTCGACGCGCGCCTGATTGCCGCCGGCACGCCCGGCTTCGAGCTGATGCGCCGCGCTGCCCATGCTGCTTGGCGCGCGCTGCGTCGCCAGTGGCCGGATGCCGGCGAGGTCACCGTGCTGGCCGGCCATGGCAACAATGCCGGCGACGGCTACCTGGTCGCCGCCCTGGCCCTGCGCGCCGGTTGGCGCGTACGCGTGCTGGCGCTGGGCGATGCCTCCCGCCTCTCTGGCGACGCCGCCTCGGCCCATGGCGAGGCGCGCGCGGCCGGCGTGGATATCGAAGCCTGGAGCGACCGCGCCGAGCTGCGCGGCGTGCTGGTGGATGCGCTGCTGGGCACCGGCCTCGGCGGCGAGGTGCGCGAACCCTATGCTTCGGCCATCGCGGCGATCAACGCCAGCGGTCTGCCGGTCCTGGCCGTGGACATCCCTTCCGGCCTCAGCGCGGATACCGGGCAAGTGTTGGGCTGCGCGGTGAGCGCCGACCTGACCGTGACATTCATTGGCCTCAAGCTCGGCCTGTTCACCGCCCAGGGGCCCGACCAGTGCGGCGAACTGGTATTCGACGGGCTCGATGCCGATCCTGCGCTGCTTCCCGAGAGCGGCCTGGCGCGTCGACTCGCTCCGGCTTCCCTGCCTCTTCTCGCTGCGCGCCCGAAGGCCGCGCACAAAGGCCTGTTCGGCCACGCGCTGGTGGTCGGCGGCGATACCGGCATGGGCGGCGCCGTGCTGCTGGCCGCAGAGAGCGCGCTGCGCTGCGGCGCCGGGCTGGTTTCCCTGGCGACCCGCGCAGCCCATGTACCCGCTGCGCTGGCTCGCCGGCCTGAGCTGATGGCGCGCGGCGTCTCCTCTTCTGCTGAGTTATTGCGCCTCGCCGAGCGCGCCGATGTGCTGGTGGTCGGCCCCGGTGTCGGCCGCGAAGGCTGGGGGCGCGTGCTGGTCAGCGCTGCAGCGAGCCTGGAGCGCCGACAGGTGTGGGACGCCGATGCGCTCAATCTGCTGGCCGAAGGACGGGTGGCTCGCCCGTCCGGCGACTGGGTGATCACTCCCCATCCGGCCGAGGCGGCGCGTCTGCTGGGTATTTCCACGGCCGAGGTCCAGGCCGACCGGCCGAAAGCCGCGCGCGCCCTGGCGCAGCGCTATCAGGCCGTGGCCGTGCTCAAGGGCGTCGGCAGCCTGGTCGCTTCTCCGGACGGCCGGCTGTCGCTGTGCGATCACGGCCATCCCGCCATGGCGGGCGCCGGGCTGGGTGATGTGCTGTCCGGTATCCTCGGTGCGCTGCTGGCGCAGGGGCTGCCGGCTTTCGATGCCGCTTGCCTGGCGGTCTGGCTGCACGCGCGCGCCGGCGAGTCGCTCGGCACGCAAGGTCGCGGCCTGGCTGCCGCCGATCTGATTCCTGCCGTTCGTCAGTTGCTCGAGGAGTTGTGCCCATGCCTGAACTGAATCTGTTCGCCGACGGCGAAGAGGCCATGGTCGATCTCGGCCGCCGGATTGCCAAAGCGACCGGTGGGCACGGGGTCATCTACCTGCACGGCGACCTGGGGGCAGGCAAGACCACGCTGTCGCGCGGCATTCTGCGGGGATTGGGCCATGGCGGATCGGTAAAAAGTCCGACCTTTACCCTGGTCGAACCCTACGAAATCGGCGATCTGCGTGCTTTCCACTTCGACCTCTACCGCCTCGCCGATCCGGAGGAACTGGAGTTCCTCGGCATCCGCGATTACTTCGAAGGCGATGCGTTGTGCCTGATCGAATGGGCGGAGCGTGGCAAAGGCATTTTGCCAAAGGCCGACATGGACATTACCATTGTTCCGCATGCGGGCGGACGCATGCTGCGCCTCGACCCGCACGGAACACGGGGCGAAGCCTGGTGTGCCGCCCTGGCCACGGGAGCATAGAAAAAAGATGGGTTGGGGGTTGCGCCTTCGGGCGTTGTTTATCGGGGTGTCCGTTCTGCTGGCATTCTTTGCCGGCGAGGTTTCTGCCGCCACGCAAATCAAGAGCGTGCGCATCTGGCGCGCGCCGGACAACACACGCCTGGTGTTCGATCTGTCCGGTCCCGTGCAGCACAGTCTGTTCACCCTGAGTGCGCCCAACCGCATCGTCGTCGACATCAACGGCGCGCAGATGTCCGCCGCCCTCGACAAGCTCAAGCTGAACAACACGCCGATCACCGCGATGCGCTCTGCCCAGCGCTCGCCCACCGACCTGCGCCTGGTGCTGGACCTGAAGAATGCGGTCACGCCCAAGAGCTTCGTGCTGCCGCCGAACCAGCAGTACGGCAACCGCCTGGTCGTCGACCTCTATGACCAGGGTGCCGATATCGCCCCGGACGTGCCCGCGACGCCGACGCCCAGCGTGCCCGCCACGCCGGTCAGCCCTGCGCAGTCGGTGGCGAAGATTCCTGCGCCCAGCAGCGGCGGCAAGCGCGACGTCGTGATTGCCATCGACGCCGGCCACGGCGGTGAAGACCCCGGCGCCCTCGGTCCGAACGGCCTGCACGAGAAGAACATCACCCTGTCGATTGCCCGCGAGCTGCAGCGGCAGATCAACCAGATGAAGGGCTTCCGCGCCGAACTGACGCGGACCGGCGACTACTTCATCCCGCTGCGCAACCGCACCGTGATCGCCCGCAAGAAGGGTGCGGACCTGTTCGTCTCCATCCACGCCGACGCCGCGCCCAGCCGCAGCGCCTTCGGAGCCTCGGTGTTCGCCCTGTCCGACCGTGGCGCCACCTCCGAGACCGCGCGCTGGCTGGCCGACACGGAAAACCGCTCCGACCTCATCGGTGGCGACGGCGGCGTGAACCTCGACGACAAGGACAAGATGCTCGCCGGCGTGCTGCTCGACCTGTCGATGACCGCCACCATGTCTTCCAGCCTGGACGTCGGCCACAAGGTGCTGACCAGCGTCGGCCGCGTCACCCCGCTGCACAAGCGCCGCGTGGAACAGGCCGGCTTCATGGTGCTGAAGTCCCCGGACATTCCGTCGATCCTGGTGGAAACCGGCTTCATCTCCAACCCGAACGAATCCGCCAAGCTGGCCAGCGGCTCGCACCAGCAGGCGCTGGCGCGTTCCATCGCCGCGGGCGTGCGCCAGTACTTCGTGCAGACCCCGCCGCCGGGCACTTACATCGCCTCGCTGCGTGACGGCGGCCAGCTGGCTTCCGGCCCGCGTGAGTATGTCGTGCGCAGTGGCGACAGCCTGGCGATGGTTGCCAGCCGCTTCGACGTCAGCACGGCCTCGATCCGCAGCGCCAACTCGCTCAAGAGCGACGAGCTGAAGATTGGTCAGGTGCTGAAGATCCCGGGCACCTCCCTGGCGTCGCAGCAATGAGTGACGTTCGCCGCATCCAGCTGCTGACCCCGCGGCTGGCGAACCAGATCGCTGCCGGCGAAGTGGTCGAACGACCCGCCTCGGTCATCAAGGAACTGCTGGAAAACTGCCTGGACGCCGGTGCCAAACGCATCGATGTCGAAGTCGAGCAGGGCGGCGTCAAGCTGCTGCGCGTGCGCGACGATGGCAGCGGCATTCCCGCTGACGACCTGCCTCTGGCCCTGGCGCGCCACGCCACCAGCAAGATCCGCGAGCTGGAAGACCTGGAGCGGGTGATGAGCCTGGGCTTCCGTGGCGAGGCGCTGGCCTCGATCAGCTCCGTCTCGCGCCTGACGCTGACTTCGCGCACCGCCGACGCCGAACAGGCCTGGCAGGTGGAAGTCGAGGGCCGCGACATGGAGTCCACCGTGAAGCCGGCGGCCCACCCGGTGGGCACCAGCATCGAAGTGCGCGACCTGTTCTTCAATACCCCGGCGCGGCGCAAGTTCCTGCGCGCCGAGAAGACCGAATTCGATCATCTGCAGGAAGTCATCAAGCGGCTGGCCCTGGCGCGCTTCGACGTGGCTTTCCACCTGCGCCACAACGGCAAGACCATCCTCTCGCTGCATGAGGCGAAGGACGAGGCTTCCCGCGCCCGCCGCGTAGGTGCCGTGTGCAGCACGGGCTTCCTCGAGCAGGCCATGCCCATCGAAGTGGAGCGCAACGGCCTGCACCTGTGGGGCTGGGTCGGTCTGCCGACCTTCTCGCGCAGCCAGCCGGACCTGCAGTACTTCTACGTGAACGGCCGCATGGTGCGCGACAAGCTGGTCGCCCACGCCGTGCGGCAGGCCTATCGCGACGTGCTGTACAACGGCCGTCATCCGACCTTCGTGCTGTTCTTCGAGGTCGATCCGTCGGTGGTGGACGTCAACGTCCACCCGACCAAGCATGAAGTGCGTTTCCGCGACAGCCGCATGGTCCACGACTTCCTCTATGGCACCCTGCACCGGGCGCTGGCGGAAGTGCGTCCGGACGACCAGCTGGCGCCGCCGGGAGCGACCACCCTGACCGTGCCGCGCCCCACCGGCGCGGAAGCCGGCGAGTTCGGCCCGCAGGGCGAAATGCGCCTGTCCGAGACCGTGCTGGAGGCCCCGGCCGCCGCGCGTGCCTGGCAGCCGAGCGCGTCTTCCGGTGGTTCCGCTGGTGGTGGCTACAGCTACCAGCCGACGCGCCCGGACATGCCGCCGATCCAGGAGGCCCAGGGCGCCTACAAGGCCTATTTCGCCCCACTGCCCGACCAGGCGCCGCAAGCGCTGCCGGAAAGCAGCCAGGACGTGCCGCCGCTGGGCTATGCCCTGGCACAGCTCAAGGGCATCTACATCCTCTCGGAGAACGCCCACGGCCTGGTGCTGGTGGATATGCACGCCGCCCACGAGCGCATCATGTACGAGCGCCTGAAGACCGCCATGGCCAGTGAAGGCCTGCGTGGCCAGCCGCTGCTGGTGCCGGAGTCCATTGCTGTCAGTGAACGCGAGGCGGACTGTGCCGAGGAACACGGCAGCTGGTTCTCCAGGTTGGGCTTCGAATTGCAGCGGCTCGGCCCGGAATCCCTGGCAATCCGCCAGATTCCCGCGCTGCTCAAGCAGGCCGAGGCCACCCAGTTGGTGCGCGACGTGCTCGCCGACCTGCTGGAATACGGCACCAGCGACCGCATCCAGGCGCATCTCAACGAGCTGCTTGGCACCATGGCCTGCCACGGCGCCGTGCGCGCCAATCGCCGCCTGACGCTGCCGGAGATGAACGGCCTGCTGCGCGACATGGAAGTGACCGAGCGCAGCGGCCAGTGCAACCACGGCCGGCCGACCTGGACGCAGCTGGGGCTCGACGAGCTGGACAAGCTGTTCCTGCGCGGACGTTGATTTCCGTAAGGTTGCGTTCAGGAAAGTGCAGTAAACTGCGCGCCAATCGATTCAGCAGTACGCAATAACGAGCTCCCGATGTCCTTGCCTCCCGCCATTTTCCTCATGGGCCCCACCGCCGCCGGCAAGACCGACCTGGCGCTGGAGCTGGCGCGTCTGCTGCCGGTAGAGCTGGTCAGCGTGGACTCGGCACTGATCTACCGCGGCATGGATATCGGCACCGCCAAGCCGCCGCGCGAGGTGCTGGAGGAATTCCCGCACCGACTGATCGATATCCGTGACCCCAGCGAAGCCTATTCGGCGGCGGAATTCCGCGCCGACGCCCTGGCAGCCATGGCCGAGATCACCGCGGCAGGGAAGATTCCGCTGCTGGTCGGCGGCACCATGTTGTATTTCAAGGCGTTGCTGGAAGGCCTGGCCGATATGCCCAGTGCCGACGCCGCCGTGCGTGCTGAACTGGAAGCCTGGGCAGCCGCCGAAGGCTGGGGTGCCCTGCACGAAGAGCTGGCCCGCGTCGACCCGGAGTCGGCGGCGCGCATTCACCCCAATGACCCCCAGCGACTTGTCCGAGCTCTCGAGGTGTACCGCGTGAGCGGTATGTCCATGACTGCACACCGCCTGCGCCAGGCGAGTGAAAATGCGGGTCTCGGCGCGCAAGGCGGTGGACAATTACCGTATACTGTGGCTCATCTGGCGATCGCGCCTCTGCAGCGCCAGGTGTTGCACGAGCGTATCGCGCAACGTTTTGACCAGATGCTGGAACAGGGCTTCATCGCCGAGGTCGAACGCCTTCGCGCAAGGAATGACTTGCACGTGGGCCTGCCATCCATAAGAGCGGTAGGTTACCGACAGGTATGGGATTACCTCGAGGGCAAACTGTCCTACGCTGAGATGGTGGAGCGCGGCGTCATCGCCACGCGGCAGCTGGCCAAGCGCCAGTTCACCTGGCTCCGCAGCTGGAGCGATCTACACTGGTTGGACAGTCAGGCAAGCGACAATTTGCCGCGTGCCTTGAAATACTTTGAGGCGGTCTCCATATAGGCTCGAGACCTTAATTCCGGCCGTCTATCCTTGGGGTTCAGGACGGCGTTAAGCCAAATTCGACTACTACTAAATCAGTTTTTACCCTTACAAGGAGTGCGGCATATGTCAAAAGGGCATTCGCTACAAGACCCTTACCTCAATACCCTGCGCAAAGAACGCGTTCCGGTTTCCATCTACCTGGTCAACGGCATCAAGCTGCAGGGTCAGATCGAATCCTTCGACCAGTTCGTCATCCTGCTGAAGAACACTGTCAGCCAGATGGTCTACAAGCACGCCATTTCCACCGTGGTTCCCAGCCGCCCCGTGCGCCTGCCCACCGGTGATCAACCGGCCGAGCCGGGCAACGTTTGACGGGAGTCCGCCTTGTTCTTTGAGCGCCCGGGTGGTGGGGAACGGGCCATTCTGGTCCATCTGGAAGGTCAGGACCCCGAGGCGCGCGAAGACCCGCAGGAATTCCAGGAGCTGGCCCGTTCGGCAGGCGCGGAATCGGTTGCTTTCGTCAGCATTTCGCGCCATCAGCCCTCAGCCAAGTACCTGATCGGCAGCGGCAAGGTCGAAGAGTTGCACGACCTCGTCCACGCCGAGAAGGTCGAGCTGATCATCTTCAATCACACCCTTACGCCGAGCCAGGAGCGCAACCTCGAGCGAGCGCTCGAATGTCGCGTGCTCGATCGTACGGGGCTGATCCTCGACATCTTCGCCCAGCGCGCCCGTACCCATGAGGGCAAGCTGCAGGTGGAGCTCGCCCAGCTGGAACACATGAGCACGCGCCTGGTGCGCGGCTGGACTCACCTTGAGCGCCAGAAAGGCGGTATCGGCCTGCGTGGCCCGGGTGAAACCCAGCTGGAAACCGACCGCCGCCTGTTGCGTGGGCGCATCCGCCAGATCAAGTCCCGCCTGGAAAAGGTCCGCAGCCAGCGCGAGCAGGCTCGTCGTGGCCGTCGCCGCGCGGAGATTCCGGCGGTGTCCCTGGTGGGTTACACCAACGCCGGCAAGTCCACACTGTTCAATGCACTGACCACTTCCGAGGTCTATGCGGCCGACCAGCTGTTCGCCACCCTCGACCCGACCCTGCGTCGTCTGGAACTGGATGACGTCGGTCCGATCGTGCTGGCTGATACCGTGGGCTTCATTCGCCACCTGCCGCACAAGCTGGTGGAGGCGTTTCGGGCTACCTTGGAAGAATCCAGCAACTCCGATCTGCTGCTGCATGTGATCGACTCCCACGAGCCGGATCGCGATGCACAGATCGAGCAGGTGCTGGCGGTGCTCAAGGAAATCGGCGCGAACGAGTTGCCGATGCTCGAGGTGTACAACAAGATCGACCTGCTGCCGGACTTGCAGCCGATGATCCAGCGCGACGAGTTGGGCAAGCCGGTCCGCGTCTGGCTGTCGGCGCGTGAATCGCGCGGGCTGGAGTTGCTGGAGCAAGCGATCTCCGAGTTGCTGGGGGAGGACATGTTCGTGGGAACGCTCTGCCTGCCACAGCGCCTGGGACGACTCCGGGCTCAGTTCTTCGAGCTGGGTGCGGTACAGTCGGAGAATCACGACGAACAAGGACGCGCCGTTTTGCAGGTCCGCCTGCCGCGTGTCGAGTTGAACCGCATGGTGAGCCGCGAAGGCTGGCAGCCGGCGGAGTTCATTGCGCAACACACTTTGCAATAAAGCCCGGCACACTGTTTTTGGCAGCGTAAGGGGCATTCGGTAGCATAGGTGGGCGCGCCGTAGGCGCGTTTTCGCGTTATCAGATGGAGAGCGCTATGGCTTGGAATGAGCCGGGTGACAACTCGAACAAGAACGACCAGGACCCCTGGGGTGGACGCCGTGGTGGTGGTCGCCAGGGCCCTCCTGATCTGGATGAGGCCTTCCGCAAGCTGCAAGACAGCCTGAACGGAATTTTTGGCAAACCCAAGCGCGGCAATGGTTCGGGCGGTGGCGGCGGTGGTCGGGGCGGTAGCCTCGGTCTGTTCGGTATCGGCCTGGCGATCCTTGCCGTGCTGTGGCTGTACAACGCCATCTACGTGGTGGACGAACAGGAACAGGCGGTAATCCTGCGCTTCGGTCAGTACCACGAGACCGTGGGCCCCGGCCTGAACATCTACTTCCCGCCGATCGACAAGAAGTTCCAGGAGAACGTCACCCGCGAGCGTGCCTACAGCAAGCAGGGTCAGATGCTCACCGAGGACGAGAACATCGTCGAGGTTCCGCTGACCGTGCAGTACAAGGTCAGCAACCTGAAGGACTTCGTGCTCAACGTCGACCAGCCGGAAGTGAGCCTGCAGCACGCCACCGAAAGCGCCCTGCGCCACGTGGCCGGCTCCACCACCATGGACAAGATCCTCACCGAGGGCCGTGAACAGATGGCCACCGAGGTGCGTGATCGCCTGCAGCGTTTCCTCGATACCTACAAGACCGGTATCACGGTGACCCAGGTGAACATCCAGAGCGCCGCCGCGCCGCGTGAAGTACAGGAAGCGTTCGACGACGTGATCCGTGCCCGCGAGGACGAGCAGCGCGAGAAGAACCAGGCAGAAGCCTACGCCAACGGCGTGGTGCCCGAAGCCCGTGGCCAGGCCCAGCGCATCATCGAGGAAGCCAACGGCTACCGCGATGAAGTGGTCTCCCGCGCCCAGGGTGAGGCCGATCGCTTCACCAAGTTGGCCGGTGAGTATCACAAGGCTCCGGAAGTCACCCGCCAGCGTCTGTACCTGGACACCATGCAGGATGTCCTGAGCCAGACCAGCAAGGTGCTGGTGGCCGGCAAGCAGGGTCAGAACAACCTGATCTACCTGCCGCTGGACAAGATGATGGATGGCCGTGGTTCGGCAGCTCCGAGCACCGCGCCCAGCGCGAGCAGCGGCACGCCGGATATCGGTTCGCGGGTCGCCAGCGACCTGCAGCAGCGTGACACGCGTACCCGGGAGAGCCGCTGATGAGTAACAAGTCCCTGATCGCCCTCATCGCGGGTGTGGTGGTTGCTGTTGCCGTCTGGAGCAGCGTCTACGTGGTGCAGCAGACCGAGCGCGCCGTCATGCTGCGCTTCGGTCGCGTGGTCGAGCCGGACGTGAAGCCCGGTCTGCACTTCAAGATTCCGTACGTCAACACGGTGCGCAAGTTCGACGGCCGCCTGCTGACCCTGGATTCGCCGACCCAGCGCTTCCTGACGCTGGAGAAGAAAGCGGTGATGGTCGACGCCTACGCCAAGTGGCGCGTCTCCGATGCCGAGCGCTTCTATACCGCGACTTCCGGCATGAAGCAGATCGCCGACGAGCGTCTGTCCCGTCGTCTGGAAGCCGGTCTGCGTGACCAGTTCGGCAAGCGCACCCTGCACGAAGTGGTGTCGGGTGAGCGTGATGCGCTGATGGGCGACATCACCGCTTCGTTGAACCGCATGGCGCAGAAGGAGTTGGGTATCGAAGTGGTCGACGTTCGCGTCAAGGCCATCGACCTGCCCAAGGAAGTGAACCGCAGCGTGTTCGAGCGGATGAGCACCGAGCGTGAGCGGGAAGCCCGTGAGCATCGCGCCAAGGGTCGCGAGCTGGCCGAAGGTATCCGCGCGGATGCCGACCGTCAGCGTCGTGTGCTGCTGGCCGAGGCCTATCGTGAATCGGAAGAAACCCGTGGTGACGGTGATGCCAAGGCGTCGGCGATCTACGCCAAGGCCTACGCTGCCGATCCGGAGTTCTATGCCTTCACCCGCAGCCTCAAGGCTTACCGCGAGAGCTTCGCAGACAAGAAGGACGTGCTGGTGCTCGATCCGAGCAACGAGTTCTTCCGCTATCTGGAAAAAGCTAAACCGTAAGTCAAAGTCTCCGGCGGGCGGCAGCGCCCGTCGGAGAAATCGTGTTATCATGGGTCAGCCGGGAAATCCCGGCTTTTTTGCGTCCGCGAGAATGATGTACGAGAGCCATGTGGCAGGAATTCGGCAAGGCGTTCTGTCTGTTGCTGGTGCTGGAAGGCATCCTTCCATTCCTGTACCCGCGTGGTTGGCGCGACGCCGTGAGCGGGCTCGGACGCCTTGGCGACCGCAGTCTGAGACTCATCGGGCTGGGCAGCATGCTGCTCGGCACCGTCCTTCTTTACTGCATTCATTGAAGTGCCGCCCGGCCTAAAAAAGGAGAGAGGCGACATGGCAACGGTAGACCGCTGGCTGCTGCCAGATGGAATCGAAGAAGTGCTGCCACCGGAGGCGGCTCGCGTTGAAGCAGCCCGCCGTCAGGTGCTGGACCTGTTCCAGCGCTGGGGTTACGAGTTCGTCGTCACCCCGCATATCGAATACCTGGAATCCCTGCTGACCGGTGCCGGCCAGGACCTGGACCTGCGTACCTTCAAGGTCACCGATCCGGCATCCGGCCGTCTGATGGGCTTCCGTGCGGATATCACGCCGCAAGTGGCGCGCATGGACGCCCACAGCCTGCGTCGCGAAGGTCCGAACCGCCTGTGCTACGCCGGCAGTGTGCTGCATGCCCGCCCGCGTGCGCTGGCCACTTCGCGCAGTCCGATCCAGTTGGGCGCCGAGCTCTACGGCAACACTGGTTCGGCTGGCGACGTCGAAGTCATCAGCCTGCTGCTCGACATGCTCGAAATGGCCCAGGTGCCGGATGTTCACATGGACCTTGGTCATGTCGGTATCTACCGCGGCCTGGCCCAGGCTGCCGGCTTGTCTGGCGAGGTCGAGCAGTTGCTGTTCGACGCCCTGCAGCGCAAGGCCGTGGATGAAGTCGCAGCGCTGACCGAGGGGCTGCCGGGTGAGCTCGCCGGCATGCTCCGCGCGCTCGCCGAGCTGTGCGGTAGCCGTGTTGTGCTGGACCAGGCGCGCGAAGTGCTCGCGGGTGCTCCGGCCAACGTCCAGGCGGCGCTGGCCGACCTGACCGCCATCGCCGACTCGCTGGCTGCGCGTTTCCCGCAACTGCCGCTGTACTTCGATCTCGGCGAGCTGCGTGGCTACCACTACCACACGGGCGTGGTGTTTGCCGCGTTCGTGCCTGGGGTTGGCGAGTCCATCGCCCAGGGCGGTCGTTACGACGACATTGGCGCCGATTTCGGCCGTGCCCGTCCGGCCACCGGTTTCTCTACCGACCTCAAGACCCTGGTCACTCTCGGCCGCGCCCAGCTCGACGAGCCGCGCACCGGAGTCTGGGCGCCGGCCGATGGGGCTGGCTTGTGGCAGGCGGTGCAGCAGTTGCGCCGTCAGGGTGTGCGCGTGGTGCAGGCGCTGCCCGGGCAGGATGCGGCTTCGGCTACCGAAGCGGGCTGCGACCAGCAACTGCTGGCTCGCGATGGCAATTGGCAGGTGGCTGCGCTCTGAGGCGCGCCACTTCGAGTTTCCGCCGGCCGCGGCCGGCACCGAACTTCCAAGGGGACAAGAGTTATGGGTAAGAATGTCGTAGTCCTGGGCACCCAGTGGGGTGATGAGGGCAAAGGCAAGATCGTCGACCTGCTGACCGACCAGGCTGCTGCCGTGGTGCGTTACCAGGGCGGCCACAACGCTGGTCATACCCTGGTGGTCGCTGGCGAGAAGACCGTGCTTCACCTGATTCCGTCGGGCATCCTGCGCGAAGGCGTGCAGTGCCTGATCGGCAACGGCGTGGTGCTGGCGCCCGACGCGCTGATGCGCGAGATCGCCAAGCTGGAAGAGAAGGGCGTGCCGGTGCGCGAGCGCCTGCGTATCAGTCCGTCCTGCCCGCTGATCCTGTCCTTCCACGTGGCCCTGGACCAGGCTCGCGAGAAGGCCCGTGGCGACGCGAAGATCGGCACCACCGGTCGCGGCATCGGCCCGGCTTACGAAGACAAGGTGGCCCGTCGCGGCCTGCGCGTGGGCGATCTGTTCCACCGCGAGCGCTTCGCCGCCAAGCTGGGCGAGCTGCTGGACTACCACAACTTCGTCCTGCAGAACTATTACAAGGAACCGGCCGTCGACTTCCAGAAGACCCTGGATGAGTGCATGGCCTACGCCGAAGAGCTGCGTCCGTTGATGACCGACGTGACCTCGACCCTGCACGACCTGCGCCGCGCCAACGAGAACATCATGTTCGAAGGCGCCCAGGGCTCGCTGCTGGACATCGACCACGGTACCTACCCGTTCGTCACCAGCTCCAACACCACCGCTGGCGGCACCGCCACGGGTTCGGGCTTCGGTCCGCTGTACCTGGACTACATCCTGGGTATCACCAAGGCCTACACCACTCGTGTGGGTTCCGGCCCGTTCCCGACCGAGCTGTTCGATGACATCGGTGCGCGCCTGGCCAAGGTGGGTCATGAGTTCGGCGCCACCACCGGCCGCGCCCGTCGTTGCGGCTGGTTCGATGCCGTCATCCTGCGTCGCGCCATCGAGATCAACAGCCTGTCCGGCCTGTGCCTGACCAAGCTGGATGTCCTCGACGGTCTGGAAACCGTGCGTATCTGCACCGGCTACAAGAATGCCGCCGGCGAACTGCTGACCGACGCGCCGACCGACGCCGACAGCTACATCGGCCTGCAGCCGATCTACGAAGACCTGCCGGGCTGGAGTGAATCCACCGTGGGTGTTCAGGCCCTGGAAGGCCTGCCGGCCAATGCGCGTGCTTACATCAAGCGCATCGAGGAGCTGGTCGGTGCGCCCATCGACATCATCTCCACCGGTCCGGACCGCGCCGAGACCATCGTCCTGCGCCATCCGTTCGGCTGATCCTCGGCTGCACACTGCAACGGGCCGCTCATGCGGCCCGTTGTCGTTTCCGGGGTTGGGCTTTGCGTAGCGGCACGCGCTTTGCTGGTGAAACGGATTGGCGCCTTTCGCGCCAGACATCCGTTACGTCCGGAGGAAGCCCGCCGTGTCCGCCGTCCTGTCTTTGTTGCGCAGTCGCTTGCTGCGTCCCGCTTTCATCGCCCTGGGAGTCGCGCTGCTGGTGCAGCTGGCGATTGCCCTCTGGCTTACCCGTAGCACTGTCGATGGCCTGGTCAGCGATCTGGGGGTTCACCTGGGTAACGAATCGCAACGCCTGGCTGGCGAGCTGGAGCAGGCCGGTCGTGAAGTGACCTCCGGCTTGAATGATCTTTCCGCGCGTACCCGCGAGCGCCTGGGCTCGGCGCTCTCCGCGCGGCTGGAGGAAGAGCAGGGCGAGTTGCGCCAGGGCCTGGAGCAGAGCCTGCGTCAATCCGCCACCGAACTGGCGCAGCTGTTGGCCGCCGTGGCGCCCAAGGCCATGTGGGACAACGATGCTCCGCTGCTTTCGGACTATGCCCGGCGCGCCCAGGCCAATCCGAACGTGCTCTTCGTGGTCTACGACGATCCGCAGGGCCAGCACCTGACCCGCTACCTCAATCGCGAGGATGCACGGGTCCAGGCGCTGCTGGAGAAGGGCAAGGGCGAGCGCGCCCTGGACAAGGTGCTGGAAGCGGCCAGCCATGACAGCTCGGTGTTCCTCGTCGAGGCGCCGATCAGCCCCAATGGTGTGGTCATCGGCACGGTGCGCCTGGGGGTTTCCACCGATGCCATCGAGAAGCAGATCGCTGCGCTGGACCAGCGCTTCTCCGCCCTGGTCGCCGGTGGCGATCAGCTGGTGGGCGATAGCCTTGCCGGTGCGGCGGCCGACAGCGCCCGGGCGCTGACAGCGCGTCTGCAATCGGCGAGGCAGGCGGCGGAGGGCATGAGTCAGGGCGCGAAGGCATCCATCGAGGAAGCGGCGGGCACGCTGCGCTGGCGGATTGGTATGGGGTTGCTGTTGGTTGGCCTTGGCGTATTGCTGTGCCTGGCGATCGTGCTCGGTCGCCGCGTGGTGAATCGTCTGCGTCTGCTGGTCGAGGCGCTGAATGACCTGGCGGCCGGGGAGGGTGACCTGACTCGGCGTGTTCGGCTGGACAGCCAGGATGAGCTGGGTGAGATGGCGACAGCGGTGAACCGCTTCGTCGACAAGCTCCAGCCCATCGTGCGTGAGGCCGGGCACGTAGCGCAGCAGACCGGGAGTGAAATCGCCGCGCTGGCCAGTCGCAGCGCCAGTGCCGAGGCGGCGGCGGACCGCCAGCGCAATGAGGTGGCTGGCAGTCTCGAGGCGCTTTCTGGCATGGCAGCGGAAGCGGAAATGGAAAGCCGCTCCATGCAGGCGGCGTTGGCGCGGGTCGGTGAGATCCGCAAGGCGGCGCAGGACAATGCAGCCATCGCTCGCAAGGTGGGGGGCCTGATCGAGACCCTGGAATCCCGCGTGCAGAATGGCGCCGGCGTGATCGAGCGCCTGGCGCGGCAGAGCGAGCAGATCGAGGTGGTGCTCTCGGTGATCCATGGCATCGCCGAGCAGACGAATCTTTTGGCACTGAACGCGGCCATCGAGGCGGCACGCGCGGGTGAGAGTGGGCGCGGGTTCGCCGTGGTGGCGGACGAGGTGCGTGCGCTGGCCAGCAAGACCCAGCAATCCACGGGTGATATCCAGTTGCACATCGGTGCGCTGCAGAAAGGCGCGCGGGAGGCGGTGGCCGCCATCGGGCAGGCTCGCGAGCAGGCGGTGCAGGGGTTGGCCACGCTGCAGGACAGCGAGCGGCTGCAGCGCGAAGTGCAGAGTGCCGTGGAGGAGGTGCACGGCGCTATCGAGGCGGCCACTCATTCGGCGCAACAGCAGGCGGCCGGTGCCGCGGCGGTGCGCGGCCGGGTCGAGGTGATCCATGCTGAAGCAAGTCGCGCCGCGGAAGCGGTGAGTGCGACCGCCAGTAGTGGGCGAGTGCTCGATGGGCTGGCCGGTCAGCTGCGCGCCAGCCTGGGACAGTTCAAGGCTTGAAGGTGCGTATGGGGCTGGCTTTTTTGCAGGAGCGGACTCTGTCCGCGATTTGCAGCAGGCCGGCTCCGAGCTGCCGGTAATCTATCGCGGACGGAGTCCGCTCCTGCGCAAGGTTTGAACTCTTGAAAATGCAGAAAACAAAAAAGCCGAGCAGTGCTCGGCTTTTTTGTTTGAAGATGGTGCCCAGGAGAAGACTCGAACTTCCACGGTGTTGCCACCGCTAGGACCTGAACCTAGTGCGTCTACCAATTCCGCCACCTGGGCATGCTTTTCAGCATGGGGTGCGATGATCGCTCATCGTCTTGCGGTGATGCAACCCTTGGTTGCATCTGACGGTCTATCGTTCGGTTATCAGGGTTCCGAACCCGCCTGATAAAGCCTGTCAGCGACTGACTTTATCCTTGAATAAGTGGTGCCCAGGAGAAGACTCGAACTTCCACGGTGTTGCCACCGCTAGGACCTGAACCTAGTGCGTCTACCAATTCCGCCACCTGGGCACTGGAGTCGATGATTACTCATCGTTTCCGTGTTACAACATCTGTCTGACGCTGTGGGCGCGAACTATACGGAGAGCGTTTTCGCTTGTAAACCCCTGATGCGATAAAAAATTTATTCTTGCCCGAAGCTGACCGACGGGCGGATTTCGCGCTTCAATAAGCAGATGGCGAACCATACCCCTATATATAAGGTGACCGCACTTTAATGGCCGATTGGCAAAACCTCGATCCCGAGGCCGCCCGCGAGGCGGAAAAATACGACAACCCCATTCCCAGCCGTGAACTCATCCTGGCGCACCTCGCCGAGCGCGGCGCCCCCGCGACGCGGTCCCAGTTGATGGACGAGCTCGGCCTCTCCGGCGAAGAGCCGGAAGAAGCACTGCGCCGCCGACTGCGCGCCATGGAGCGCGACGGCCAGCTCATCTATACCCGCCGTGGCGCCTATGCGCCGGTGGACAAGCTCGATCTGATCCTCGGTCGCATCGCCGGCCACCGCGACGGCTTCGGCTTCCTGATCCCTGATGACGGCAGCGACGACCTGTTCCTCAGCCCTACGCAGATGCGCCTGGTGTTCGACGGCGACCGCGCCCTGGCGCGCGTGTCCGGACTCGATCGCCGTGGTCGCCGTGAAGGCGCGATAGTCGAAGTGGTCGAGCGCGCCCACGAGACCATCGTTGGTCGCTACTTCGACGAGAGCGGCATCGGCACGGTCGTGGCGGACAACCCGAAGATCCAGCAGGAAGTGCTGATCCCGCCGGGCAAGGCCGGCAAGGCCAAGCACAACCAGTTCGTCCAGGTGCGCATCGACGTCTGGCCGAGCGTGCATCGCCAGGCCCAGGGTGAAGTGGTGGAAGTGCTCGGCGACTACATGGCGCCGGGCATGGAAATCGAAGTCGCCCTGCGCAGCTACGACATTCCCCACACCTGGCCCGAGGCCGTGGAGAAGGAAGCCGCCAAGCTCAAGCCCGAAGTGCTGGAGAAGGACAAGGAAAAACGCGTCGACCTGCGCGCCCTGCCTTTCGTCACCATCGACGGCGAGGACGCCCGCGACTTTGACGACGCGGTCTACGCCGAGAAGCGCAAAGGTGGCGGCTGGAAGCTGTTCGTCGCCATTGCCGACGTCTCTCATTATGTGAAGGTCGGTTCGGCGCTGGATGAAGAGGCGGCCAAGCGCGGCAACTCGGTGTACTTCCCCGAGCGCGTGATCCCGATGCTGCCGGAGATTCTCTCCAACGGTCTGTGCTCCCTGAATCCGCTGGTCGATCGCCTGGCCATGGTCTGCGAGATGAATCTCTCCAAGGCCGGCAAGATGACCGACTACCAGTTCTACGAGGCGGTCATTCATTCCCATGCGCGCCTGACCTACACCAAGGTCAGCCAATACCTGGAAACCCCGGATAGCCCCGAAGGCCAGCGCCTCAAGGAGCAGCTGCCGGCGGTGGTGCCGCACCTCAATACGCTTTATGACCTGTACAAGGTCCTGGTCGGCGCGCGCCACGTGCGCGGGGCGATCGATTTCGAGACCCAGGAAACCCGCATCGTCTTCGGCGCGGACCGCAAGATCTCGGAGATCCGCCCGACCCAGCGCAACGATGCGCACAAACTGATCGAGGAATGCATGCTGGCGGCCAACGTCGCCACCGCCAAGTTCCTCGAGAAGCACGCCATTCCGGCGCTGTACCGCGTCCACGACGGCCCGCCGCAGGAGAAGCTGAACAACCTGCGCCAGTTCCTCGGTGAACTGGGCCTGACGCTCTATCGCGGCAAGGGTGACCCGACCCCGGCGGATTACCAGAAGCTGCTGGAGTCCATCCAGGGGCGCCCGGACCTGCAACTGATCCAGACCGTGATGCTGCGCTCCCTGAGCCAGGCGGTGTACAGCCCCGAGAATGCCGGTCACTTCGGCCTGAATTACGAGGCCTACACCCACTTCACCTCGCCGATCCGTCGCTACCCGGACCTGCTGACCCATCGCGCGATCCGTGGCCTGATCCGCTCCAAGGCAGCATCCGAGCACGTGCAGCGCGTTGGCGCCAGCAGCATGCCGAAGGCGCGCATCTATCCGTACGACGAAGCCCGTCTGGCCCAGCTGGGCGAGCAGTGCTCGCTGACCGAGCGCCGCGCCGACGAAGCGACCCGTGATGTCACCAACTGGCTGAAGTGCGAGTTCATGCGCGAGCGCGTGGGTGAGACCTTCCCCGGTGTGATCACCGCGGTGACCGGCTTCGGCATCTTCGTCGAGCTGAGCGACATCTATGTGGAAGGCCTGGTGCATGTCACCGCACTGCCCGGCGACTACTACCACTTCGATGCGGTGCACCATCGCCTGAGTGGCGAGCGCACGGGTCGCAGCTTCCGTCTCGGCGATACCGTCGAGGTAGTCGTGGCGCGTGTCGACCTGGACGAGCGCAAGATCGACTTCGAACTTTCCGACAACGTGCTCAGCGCGCCCATTGGCCGCAAGAAGCGTGGCGAGAAGGCTGAACCGGTCGCCAAGGGCAAGGCTGCCAAAGGCAAGGCGCCCAGGAGCGCAGTTGCCAAGGACAAGCCGGCCCGGGGCCCTCGTGCGGTGGCGGATGATCCGTATCTGGCTCCCGATGTTGCCGTGCAACCGCGCAAGCGCAAGATCGGCGTGGTCCAGGCACTGCCGTCGGTAGCCCCGGAAATGCTCGCCAAGGCCGAGGAAATGCTCGGCAATACCGATGTGCGCAAGAGCCGCGAAGTGAAGAAGGCGCTGCTGGAAGAGGCCAAGGTCGGCGGCAACAAGCCGGCAGCCGGTAAAGGCAAGGGCGCGCCCGCCGCGGGCAAGCCGCGCAATCCTTCGAAACAGAAAGCCCGGTCCGCCAAACCGTCCAAGCACCGCAAGGGCTCTGCTGCGCCCAAGGCGGGTGCCACTGGCGGCGCGCCGGCAAGCAAGCGTAAGGCGAAGAAATGAGTCAGTGGGAACAGGTCTACGGGGTCCATGCCGTAGAGGCGCTGCTGCGCCATCACCCGAAACGGGTCAAGCAGCTGTGGCTGGCCGAAGGTCGTCAGGACCCGCGCGTCCAGGCGCTGGTCGAGCTGGCCGGCCAGGCGCGCGTGCCGGTGGGTACGCGCGACCGCAAGGAGCTGGACGAGTGGGCCGAAGGCGTGCACCAGGGCGTGGTCGCCGAGGTCAGCCCGAGCCAGGTGTGGGGCGAGAACATGCTGGAGGAGCTGCTGGAGCGCTCCGCCGGCCCGGCGCTGTTGCTGGTGCTGGACGGCGTGACCGACCCGCACAACCTCGGCGCCTGCCTGCGCACCGCCGATGCGGCGGGCGCGCTGGCGGTCATCGTGCCGAAGGACAAGTCCGCCACCCTCAACGCCACCGTGCGCAAGGTAGCCTGCGGCGCCGCCGAGGTGATTCCGCTGGTGGCCGTGACCAACCTCGCGCGTACCCTGGAGAAGCTCCAGCAGCGCGGCCTGTGGATCGTCGGCACCGCCGGCGAAGCCACCCAGATGCTCTACGAACTCGATCTCACCGGGCCGACCGTGCTGGTGATGGGCGCCGAGGGCAAGGGCATGCGCCGCCTGACCCGCGATCATTGTGACTACCTGGCCAAGCTGCCGATGCAGGGCAGCGTGAGCAGCCTGAACGTCTCGGTGGCCACTGGTGTGTGCCTGTTCGAGATCGTCCGCCAGCGCCAGCTCAAGGCCGGCGCCTAGACTCTTCTGTAGGAGCGAGCTTGCTCGCGAACGGCGTTGGCTCCGTGCCTGCACGCTTCGCGAGCAAGCTTGCTCCTGCGAAAAGCCGATTGTTCAAATAATCGTCAATTTCCTTGCGCCACCTTCCCCCCTTCTCTAGAATGTCGGCCCTTGTCGTCCGGGCAGGCGTTCGCGCGTGCCTCCGAGCGGCAAGGAAAAAATCATTCACTCCTTGTCTGACCGCTTTGTCGGCAGGCTGCAATCCGTAAGGAGCATTTATGCGTCATTACGAAATCGTGTTCCTGGTTCACCCGGACCAGAGCGAACAAGTCGGTGGCATGGTCGAGCGTTACACCAAGGCCATCGAAGAAGACGGCGGCAAAGTCCACCGTCTGGAAGACTGGGGCCGTCGTCAGCTGGCTTACGCCATCAACAACGTGCACAAGGCTCACTACGTTCTGATGAACGTCGAGTGCACCGCCAAGGCCCTGGCAGAAATGGAAGACAACTTCCGTTACAACGACGCCGTGATCCGTAACATGGTCATCCGTCGCGACGAAGCCGTTACCGGCCAGTCCGAAATGCTGAAGGCCGAAGAGAGCCGCAACGAGCGCCGCGAGCGCCGTGAGCGTCCCGAATCGAACGAGGGCGAGTCCGCTGACGGCGATGATAGCCGCGACAGCGCTGACGAGTAATCCCGGACCAGTATTGAGGAGCCACACACATGGCACGTTTCTTCCGTCGTCGTAAGTTCTGCCGTTTCACCGCTGAAGGCGTGAAAGAGATCGATTACAAGGATCTCAACACCCTGAAAGCCTACGTTTCCGAAACCGGCAAGATCGTTCCGAGCCGTATCACCGGCACCAAGGCCAAGTACCAGCGTCAGCTGGCGACCGCTATCAAGCGCGCCCGCTACCTGGCCCTGCTTCCCTACACCGACAGCCACGGCCGTTGATCGGGCAGTCGACTGGAATTGATGGATAGATCGCATGCGCGCATTGGCTGAATTTGTCATGCGAGGCCGCATGCAGGCGACCCTGGTGGTCGTCGCAGCCGCGGTACTGCAGCCTTTGTTCTGGCTCGGTGCCGCAGCAGGCAGTCTGGTGCTGTTGCGCCGTGGTCCCAGCGATGCCTTTGGCATCCTGGCCTGGGCGCTGCTTCCGGCACTGGCCTGGTGGTACCTGGGTGACCCCAGCGTGAGTCTGGTTCTGGTGGGTAGTGCCGTGCTGGCGCAGGTTCTGCGCAGCAAGGTGTCCTGGAACCAGGTGATGCTGGCGAGCGTTGTGCTCGGTGCGGTGTTCGTGCTGCTGCTCAGCACGGTGTCGGCCGGGTTGGTCGCAGGTCTGGCCGATGCATTCGGCAAGGCCCTGCCGCAGGTTCTGGCCGAAGCCAAGCTTTCGCCGGAACAGATGGCCGCCCTGCAGGCGGAGATGGTTCCGACCATCACCGGCCTGATGGCAGCCTCGCTGCAGACGATCAGCCTGTTGTGCCTGATGCTGGCGCGTTATTGGCAAGCAGTACTGTTCAACCCGGAAGGGTTTGGCCGCGAGTTCCGCGCACTGCGTCTGTCGCCGGGCACGGCTGTAGCGCTGCTGGTCGGCGTTGTGGCACTGCCCTTCGCAGGGCCCGCGGCCACCATGCTGGCGCCGCTGTGCATGATCCCGCTGCTGTTTGCCGGGATCGCACTGGGGCACGGCTTGGCCGCGCTGAAGAAGCTTCCGGGCTTCTGGCTGGCACCGCTGTACCTGCTGGTATTCGTACTGGGCAATGTGATCTGTCTTGTCGCCGTAGTCGACAGTCTGTTTGATTTTCGCGGTCGACTGGCCAAGCGCCAGAAAGCTGCGAACGGTGAAGGTTAAAAGTTAAGAGGTAAGACTCAAATGGAAGTCATCCTGCTGGAAAAGATCGCCAAACTGGGCAACCTGGGCGACAAGCTGAACGTAAAGGGCGGTTACGCTCGTAACTACCTGCTGCCGCAGGGCAAAGCCACTGCTGCCACCGCTGCCAACGTCGCTGCTTTCGAAGAGCGCCGTGCAGAGCTGGAAAAAGCCGCTGCTGAGAAAAAAGCCGCTGCTGAAGCTCGTGCTGCCCAACTGGCCGAACTGATCGTGACCATCGGTGCCCACGCTGGCGACGAAGGCAAGCTGTTCGGTTCGATCGGCACCCGCGATATCGCCGACGCCGTTTCGGCTGCCGGCTACCCGCTGGAAAAGAGCGAAGTTCGCCTGCCCGACGGCGCCCTGCGCGCTGTAGGCGAATACAACATCGAAGTGCAACTGCACATGGATGTTGATGCAACCCTGCACGTGGTTGTAGTCGCCGAGTAAGCGATCCGTCGCTAGGACGTTTCGCACATCTTGCATGGGCGAATCAGTCCGCTAACATCGGGCACGGTACTGAAATTCGGTACCGTGCCCTTTGTTTTTTCCGCCTTTGAATTTCTACGAAGAGCCCGCACGAAGCGCCCATGAACGACATCACCGTCCCCGAGCAATACGACCTGCAGACCGCTTCCCTCAAGGTGCCGCCGCACTCGATCGAAGCTGAACAGGCGGTGCTGGGCGGCCTGATGCTCGACAACAACGCCTGGGAGCGTGTCTCCGACGCCGTGTCCGATGGCGACTTCTACCGCCATGACCATCGCCTGATCTTCCGCGCCGTCTACAAGCTCGCCGAAGCGAACCAGCCGATCGACGTGGTGACCCTGTCCGAGATGCTCGAGCGCGAAGGTCAGCTGTCCCAGGTGGGCGGCCTCGCGTACCTCGCCGAGCTGGCGAAGAACACGCCCTCGGTGGCGAACATCAAGGCCTACGCGAACATCATCCGCGAACGCGCCACGCTGCGGCAGCTGATCGGCATCAGCAGCGACATCGCCGACAGTGCCTTCAACCCCGAGGGGCGCAGCGCCAACGAAGTGCTCGACGAAGCCGAACGGCGGATCTTCGAGATCGCCGAAGCGCGGCCGAAGACCGGCGGCCCGGTGGGCATCGGCGACATCCTGGTCAAGACCATCGACCGCATCGACCACCTGTTCAACACCTCGGATGCGCTGACCGGTATCACCACCGGCTTCACCGACCTCGACGAGAAGACCAGCGGTCTGCAGCCATCCGACTTGATCATCGTTGCGGGCCGTCCGTCGATGGGCAAGACCACCTTCGCCATGAACCTGGTGGAGAACGCCCTGATGCGCAGCGACAAGGCGATCCTGGTGTACTCCCTGGAGATGCCCTCCGACTCCATCGTGATGCGTATGCTCGCCTCGCTCGGACGCATCGACCAGACCAAGGTGCGTACCGGTAAGCTGGACGACGAGGATTGGCCGCGCCTGACCTCGGCGGTGAACCTGCTCAGCGACCGCAAGCTGTTCATCGATGACACCGCCGGCATCTCGCCCTCGGAAATGCGCGCGCGGACCCGCCGCCTGTCCCGCGAGCACGGCGAGATCGGCATGATCATGGTCGACTACCTGCAGCTCATGCAGATCCCCGGTTCCGCCGGCGACAACCGGACCAACGAGATTTCCGAGATTTCCCGCTCGCTGAAGGCGCTGGCGAAGGAATTCAACTGCCCGGTGGTGGCGCTCTCCCAGCTCAACCGCTCGCTGGAACAGCGCCCCAACAAGCGCCCGGTGAACTCCGACCTGCGCGAATCCGGAGCGATCGAGCAGGACGCCGACGTGATCATGTTCGTCTACCGCGACGAGGTGTATCACCCGGAGACCGAGTTCAAGGGCGTTGCCGAGATCATCCTCGGCAAGCAGCGTAACGGCCCGATCGGCACGGTGCGCGTGGCCTTCCTCGGCCGCTACAGCCGCTTCGAGAACCTTGCGCCCGGCATGTACAACTTCGAAGACGAGTAGCAATGCCGCATTCCGCGTGACCGACGGGCGCCTTAAGATAGGCGCCCGTTTTCATTGCAGAGGCCGCCATGCGCCCGCTCGTCGCCCACGTCGATCTAGCCGCCATTCGCCACAACTACGCCGTCGCCAAGCGCTGCGCGCCGGGGCGTGAAGCCTTTGCGGTGGTCAAGGCGAACGCCTATGGGCATGGCGCGCGGGAGGTGGTGAGCTGCCTGCACGACGAGGCCGACGGGTTTGCGGTGGCCTGCCTGGAAGAAGCCGCCGAGGTGCGCGCGCTGCATGCCGGCGCCCGCATCCTGCTGCTGGAGGGCTGCTTCGAGCCGTCGGAATACCTGATCGCTGCCCAGCTGCGCCTGGACGTAGCGGTGCAAGGCCTCGAGCAGGCCCAGGCACTGCTCGCCGCGCAGATGCCCAGCGCGCTCAATGTGTGGATGAAACTGGATACCGGCATGCACCGCCTGGGCTTCTCGCCCGAGGCGCTGCGCGACTGGCATCCGCGCCTGCGCCAGGCGCCGCAGGTGGCCGAGCTGAACCTGATGAGCCACTTCGCCAACGCCGACTTGCGCGGCGACGAGCTGACCGAGGACCAGGTGGCCTGTTTCCTCAGTGTGCTGGACCTGGATTTCGACTTGCGCTCGCTGGCCAACTCCGCCGCGGTGCTGACCATCCCCGCCGCGCATATGGACTGGGTTCGCCCCGGCATCATGCTCTATGGCGCCACGCCCTTCGCCGACATCGGCGCCGCCGAACTGGGCCTGCGCCCGGCCATGAGCCTCGAGGCGCAACTGATTGCCGTGCGCGAGGTGGCAGTCGGTGAGAGCGTTGGCTACGGCGCGACCTGGGTGGCCCGGCGGCCGTCGCGCATCGGCACCGTGAGCTGCGGCTATGCCGATGGTTATCCGCGCCACGCGCCGAGCGGCACGCCGGTGCTGGTGGATGGCCAGCGCACGGTGCTGGCCGGGCGGGTATCGATGGACATGCTGGCGGTGGACCTGACCGACCTGCCCAATGCCGCCGTGGGCGACCGCGTGGAGCTGTGGGGCGCCAACCTGCCGGTGGACGAGGTGGCGGCCCACGCCGGGACAATCGGCTACGAGCTGCTGACCAAGGTCACCGCCCGCGTGCCGCGCCGCTACCGCAGCTGATCAGGCGCGGTCTTCGCTTTCCAGCCATTCGTTTTCCGGCCAGAGCTCGCTGGTCTCGCCGGCGGCCTCGCTGGCCATGGCGTAGGCCGCGCGACCGTTGCCCTTGACTTCGTAGAGCGCCTGGTCGGCGGCCTTGTAGAGCTTGCTGAACTGCATCGCGTGGCTGGGGTAGATGGCCACGCCGATGCTCGGTGTGACGCGCAGCTCCAGCGTTTCGAACTTCACCGGGCGCGCCAGTTCGTTGAGGATGCGGTAGGCGATTTCCTTGGCGTGCCCCTCTGCGTCCGGGCCGGAGATCAGCGCCGCGAACTCGTCACCGCCCAGGCGCGCCACGCAGTCGCTGCCGCGCACGCACAGGCGCAGGCGATTGCCGACGTTCTGCAGCATGAAGTCCCCGGCGTCGTGGCCGTGGCTGTCGTTGATCGGTTTGAAGTGGTCAAGGTCGATCAGCATCAGGGCGAGGGTTTCGCCGTTCTGCTGGGCGCTCGCCAGGGCGTGCTCGGCGTGCTCCACCAGGTAGCGGCGGTTCGGCAGGCCGGTCAGCGGGTCATAGTGCGCGGCGTGCTGCAGCTGCACTTCGCGCTCGCGCAGCAGCTGGTTGCTCTGGGTGAGTTCGGCGGTGCGCTCGGCTACGGCGGTGGCCAGGTCCTGCTGGGCGCTCTGCATGAGGGTCAGGCGTGCGCTTTTCTCCCGGTCAGCCTGTTCCAGCGCCTGGGCGCGCTCGCGCTTGAGGCCCTGGATGCGCGAGGTGAGGGCGAAGGAGAACAGCACCGACTCCATGGCCACGGCGATGGGGAAGATGTACGAGGTCAGCGGCGACGGCTGCACCACGCCGGTGGCGCGCATCACCGAAATGCTCACGCTGGTCAGGACCAGGCCGAAGCCGAGCAGGTAGAGGAACGCCGGGAACGAGCCCTGGCGCCAGCGCACCAGGGCGCCGCCCAGCGCGGCCGGCACGCCGATCAGGGTGATCGCCACCAGCATCCAGCCGGCCACGCCACGCAGGTGCAGGGCGCCGAGGACGATGGTCAGCACATACAGCGCGCAGTTCAGGTTCAGCAGCCAGTGCGACCAGCGCACGTGGCGGCGGGTCTGCAGCAGGGTGATGGTGAAGCGATGCACGCACAGGCCCCAGAGCGAGGGCAGGGTGATGCGGTCCAGCCACCAGGGCACCGGATGATCCGGCCAGAAGTACTCGAAACCGTGGCCGCTCATTCCTAAGCTGAACAGCAGCGCACTGGCGGTGGTCAGTACGTACCAGAAGTACGCCGGGTCGCGCAGGGTCAGCAGGATGAACAAGTTGTACAGCAGCAGCGCGGCGATCAGGCCGTAGATGAAGCCGAGGAGCAGGCTGGTATCGGCGCGGTGGTCCTGCAGATCGTCCAGCGACCAGATGCGCAGCGGGAAGGAGTTGCCGGCCGGATCGTAGACGCGGGCATAGACGCGCACCGGGCCGGTGCCTTCGGGCAGATGGAAGACCGGGCGGCGGTAGTCACGGTCGCGGCCCTGGGCGAAGGGCACGGCCTCGCCGGAAAGCGTTTCCCGGTAGACGCCGCGTTCGTCGGGCAGGTAGAGGCGCAGGTCCTTCAGATTGACCGCGTCCACCTCCAGCCACCAGCCGCCCAGCGGCGAGGTGCGGCGGTCGAGGTCCAGGCGCAGCCACCAGCCATCGGGGCTCTGGCCGACGCTGGTGCGGCCGTTGGCGGGCACGAAGTCGTGGCTGGCCTGCACGGCTTCCAGCGACAGCGGCCCGTCACGCTCCTGCAGCAGTTCGAGGTGATCGTTGAGCCAGGCGCCGCTGGCCTTGTCGTCCAGGTCGAAGGCTAGCGCGGTGTGGCAGAACAGCAGGGTAAGCAACAGCACGAAGGCACGACGCACGACAGGCACTCCCTGGCCTGGGCGGGATGGCCAGGCGTACTGCGGATAGTGGCTGAAGTATAGCCAGATGATGGCATTGGCAATCTACCGTCAGACGCTTAAATCTGAGCTCGCTGGTCGGATTTGTACACTTTTTGTGCTATATTCCGCGCCCGCGTTTTTCCGCGATCCCTATTAGAGATACCCCGGTGCCCGTGATGCAAGCCGCCAAGCCGTTGTTCGACTATCCCAAGTTCTGGGCCGAGTGTTTCGGCCCGGCGCCGTTCCTGCCCATGAGCAAGGAAGAGATGGATCAGCTGGGTTGGGATTCCTGCGACATCATCATCGTCACCGGGGATGCCTACGTCGACCATCCGTCGTTCGGCATGGCCATCATCGGCCGCCTGCTGGAAGCCCAGGGCTTCCGCGTGGGCATCATCGCCCAGCCGGACTGGCGCTCGAAGGACGACTTCATGAAGCTCGGCCAGCCGAACCTGTTCTTCGGCGTGGCGGCGGGCAACATGGACTCGATGATCAACCGCTACACCGCGGACAAGAAGATCCGCAGCGATGACGCCTATACGCCGGGCGGCCTCGCCGGCAAGCGCCCGGATCGTGCCAGCCTGGTCTATAGCCAGCGCTGCAAGGAAGCCTACAGCGACACCCCGGTAGTGCTGGGTGGCATCGAGGCCTCGCTGCGCCGCATCGCCCACTACGACTACTGGCAGGACAAGGTTCGCCGCTCCATCCTCATGGACGCCACCGCCGACATCCTGCTGTACGGCAACGCCGAGCGCGCCGTGGTGGAGATCGCCCAGCGCCTGGCCGCCGGCGAACAGGTCGAGCAGATCACTGACGTGCGCGGTACCGCCTTCGTACGCCGCGACACCCCCGAAGGCTGGTTCGAGGTGGACTCCACCCGCATCGACCGTCCGGGCAAGGTCGACAAGATCATCAACCCGTACGTGAACACCCAGGACACCGCCGCCTGCGCCATCGAGCAGGAGAAGGGCGAGCAGGAAGACCCGAACGAAGCCAAGGTCGTGCAGTTGCTGGCCCACCCGCGCCTGGAGCGCGAGCGCACGGTGATCCGCCTGCCGTCGTTCGAGAAGGTGCGCAGCGATGCGGTGCTCTATGCCCACGCCAACCGCGTGCTGCACCTGGAGACCAACCCGGGCAACGCCCGCGCCCTGGTGCAGAAGCACGGCGAGGTGGACGTGTGGTTCAACCCGCCGCCCATCCCGATGAGCACCGAGGAAATGGACTACGTGTTCGGCATGCCCTATGCGCGCGTGCCGCACCCGCTGTACGGCAAGGAGAAGATCCCGGCCTACGAGATGATCCGTTTCTCGGTGAACATCATGCGTGGCTGCTTCGGTGGCTGTACCTTCTGCTCGATCACCGAGCACGAAGGGCGGATCATCCAGAACCGCTCCCACGAGTCGATCCTCGCCGAGATCGAGGAGATGAAGAAGGTGCCGGGCTTCACCGGTGTCGTCTCCGACCTCGGCGGCCCGACCGCCAACATGTACCGCATCGCCTGCAAGGACCCGGAGATCGAGCGCCACTGCCGCAAGCCGTCCTGCGTGTGGCCGGGCATCTGCGAGAACCTCAATACCGACCATTCCTCGCTCATCGAGCTGTACCGCAAGGCCCGTGCCCTGCCGGGCGTGAAGAAGATCCTGATCGCCTCCGGCCTGCGCTATGACCTCGCCGTGGAGTCGCCCGAGTACGTCAAGGAGCTGGTGACGCACCACGTCGGCGGCTACCTGAAGATCGCCCCGGAGCACACCGAGGAAGGCCCGCTGTCGAAGATGATGAAGCCGGGCATCGGCACCTACGACGCCTTCAAGCGCATGTTCGAGAAGTTCTCCAAGGAGGCGGGCAAGGAGCAGTACCTGATCCCGTACTTCATCGCGGCGCATCCGGGCACCACCGACGAGGACATGATGAACCTCGCCCTGTGGCTCAAGCGCAACGGCTTCCGCGCGGACCAGGTGCAGGCGTTCTATCCCTCGCCCATGGCCAGCGCGACCGCCATGTACCACTCGGGCAAGAACCCGCTGCGCAAGGTGACCTACAAGAGCGACGGCGTGACCATCGTCAAGAGCGACCAGCAGCGTCGCCTGCACAAGGCCTTCCTGCGCTACCACGACCCGAAGGGCTGGCCGATGTTGCGCGAAGCACTGGAGCGCATGGGCCGCGCGGACCTGATCGGCAACGGCAAACACCACCTGATCCCGACCTACCAGCCGCAGACTGACGAATACCAGAGCGCGCGCCGCAAGAATTCCACCCCGGCCGGCAGCAAGAAGGCTGGCCAGCCGCTGCTGACCCAGCACACCGGCCTGCCGCCGCGCGCCAGCAACGGCTCCAAGCCGTGGAACAAGGCCGAGGAAGGCAAGGCCACCGGCTACGCCAAGGGCAAGAAGCGCACCACCAAGCGGCAGCCGAATATTCCGCGCTGATCCGTCCGCGTTGAGCTTCGAAGAAAGGCGTGGCCGCTAAGCGGTCACGCCTTTTTGCATGAAGAAGCCCACGTACGCCTTGTCCACCTTCAGGATGTGGTGGATCAGCCAGGACTTGAGCAGCTCCAAGGCCTCGACCGAAACGACTTCGCCATCCTCGTGGCGGTACAGCAGGTCGATGATCTGCCGGTTGAAGCGGTCGTGCTCGGCCCGGTGCGCCTCCTCCTCGGGGTAGCCCAGGCGCTGGAACAGCACCTCTTCGACGATGAAGTGGTTCATCGTGTACTCCACCAGTTGCTCCAGCAGCTCGCCGATGGGCTGGCCCTCGCCCTCCGGGCCGTTCAGGCTGTCATACAGCGCGTTGGTGAGGTCGACCAGCCAGCGATGCTGTTCATCGATCCGCTCGATTCCGATCACGAACTCGTCGTTCCAGGGCATGAAGCTCATCCGTGCACTCCTTGGGTTGGAAGCGCAGATCATCCCGATCCGCCACCGCTAAACCCTGACGTCAATCAATCAAAGTGCGATGTGTCTGAAGGGCTGGCGTGACGCGGGATGTAGGAGTATTCTCGGCCTTATTTGGTACGATAGTTCCATATCATAAAAACAAGACCGGAGCCCGCCATGCGTCTCGCCACTCTCTCTCTTCTCGCTCTCTCCGTTGCCCTGGCCGCCTGCGGCGAAGGTGACAAGCCCACCGCTGCCGTCAGCGCCGACTTCCAGAAAGACCTGCAGGCGCGCCTGATCAAGGCCAAGGCTGGCGATGTCATCGACATTCCTGCCGGCACCTACCACCTGGACCGCAGCCTGAGCCTGAAGGTGGACGGCGTGACCATCCGCGGCGCCGGGATGGACAAGACCATCCTCAGCTTCAAGAACCAGAAGGCCGGCGCCGAAGGCCTGTTCGTCGATGCCTCGGACTTCACCATCGAGAGCCTGGCCATCGAGGATGCCAAGGGCGACGGCCTGAAGGTCATCGGTGGCAAGAACATCGTCATCCGCAACATCCGCACCGAATGGACCAACGGCCCGGCTACCGAGAACGGCGGCTACGGCATCTACCCGGTGCAGACCGAAAATACGTTGCTCGAAGGCAATGTCGCGATCGGCGCCTCCGACTCGGGTATCTACGTCGGCCAGTCGCGCAACGTGGTCGTGCGCAACAACCGCGCCGAGCGCAACGTCGCCGGTATCGAGATCGAGAACACCATCGGCGCCGACGTCTACAACAACGTCGCCACCGACAATACCGGCGGCATCCTCGTCTTCAACATGCCCAACCTGCCGCAGCCGGGACGCGGCACCCGCGTCTTCGACAACGATGTGCAGGGCAACAACCACGAGAACTTCGGCCACAAGGGCACCCCGGTGGCCAGCGTGCCGGCGGGCTCGGGCGTGGTGGTGAACTCCAACGACGACGTGGAGATCTTCGACAACAAGATCGGCAACCACAAGACTGCCAACGTCATCGTCAGCAGCTACTTCAGCACCGGTTATTCGGGCAAGGCCACCCAGCCCAACTTCGACCCGTACCCCGAAGGCATCTTCATCCACGGCAACACCTTCGGCCCGGGCGGCGACAGCCCCGACCACCTGGAGCTCAAGGCCCTGAAGATCGCCAAGTTCGGTCTCAACGGGCGCCTGCCGGACATCCTCTGGGACGGCTACTTCAACGACAAGAAACTGGTCGACGGCAAGCTTCCGGAAGCCCTGGCCATCTGCATCGACAACGGCAACGCAGGCATCGTCAACGTCGACGGCCCCAACGGCTACAAGAACATCAGCACCGACATGAGCAGCCACCAGTGCAAGCTCAAGCCACTGCCGAAGATCGAACAGGCCGGCCTCGGCGAGAAGGGCAACAAGGCATGATGAAACCCGCTTCGTTCCTGTTGTCGCTCGCCCTGGCTGCCGCGGTGGCCGGGTGCGGGCAGGAGAGCAAGCCGCGCTACCAGCCAGAAGGCGACGACTACCCGGAAAAGCTCAGCGGCTGGGGCATGCTGCACCTGGCGGACGGCCACCTGACGCCGGCCGCCGAGGTACTGCCGTATGACCTCAACACCCCGCTGTTCACCGACTACGCACACAAGCTGCGCACCGTGTGGATGCCCGAGGGCCAGTCGGCGCAGTACGCCGAGGACCGCTTCGACTACCCCGTCGGCACCGTGCTGACCAAGACCTTCTATTACCCCAGGGACGCCCAGGGCAACCTGCTGCAGAACAGCCAGGACGACCGCGACCCCAAGGCCGGGCTGGACATGGGCAAGGTCCGCCTGGTGGAAACCCGTGTGCTGGTGCGACAGAAGGACGGCTGGGCGGCACTGCCCTACGTGTGGAATGCCGACCAGAGCGAGGCGATCCTGGAGCTCGCCGGCGACAGCCCGGCGCTGGAGCTGACCGCCGAGGATGGCAAGAAGACCGCCTTCACCTACATGGTGCCGGACGCCAATCAGTGCTCCGAATGCCACGCCGAGCAGAAGGGCGGCGGCATCGCCCCGCTGGGCCCCAAGGCGCGGCACCTGAACAAGGACTTCGCCTACGCCGGCGGCAGCGAAAACCAGCTGCAGCACTGGCAGGCGCGCGGCTTCCTCCAGGGCCTTCCGGCGCTGGCGCAGGTGCCGCAGAACGCGTTGTGGGGCCATCCGCGTCCCGGTGAGGACCTGGAGAAACAGGCGCGCAGCTACCTCGACGCCAACTGCTCGCACTGCCACAACCCCAAGGGCGCGGCACGCACTTCGGGCCTGCACCTCGACCCGCACACGCCGGTCTCCATCGCCTATGGCCTCTGCAAGCCACCGGTGGCGGCGGGCGGCGGCACGGGCGGGCGGCTGGAAGACATCCACCCCGGCAACCCGGACAAATCCGTACTCAGCTACCGCGTCGGCAGCGACAAGCCGGGCGACATGATGCCCGAGCTGGGCCGCACCCTGGTGCACCGCGAGGGGTTGGAAATGCTCAATCGCTGGATCGCTTCGCTGCCCGGCGATTGCTAGTGGAATAGCGCCCGGAGCCCGGCAGGGCTCTGGGCTGCGCGCTGCGACGAGCAAACGGCTGGGGCCGTGCTAGCGTTCATCTGGTCCCTTTCTCTCGCAGGTGCGCTTCCATGGAAGATACGAACATCATCAATGTGGGTACGGAGAAGATCAACGCACTGTGGGCGACGGTTTCGCAGTACGCGCTCGCATTCGGTGTGAAGATTCTCGTAGCCATTCTCTTCTGGGTGCTCGGTCGCTGGCTGATCAGTTTCGCCGTCAACCTGGTGGAAAAGGCGCTGGCCAAGCAGAGCGTCGATCCGACGGTGCTGCGCTACGTCGGCTCCTTCATCACCGTCACCCTGAACATCCTCCTGGTCGTTGGCATCCTCGGCTACTTCGGCGTGCAGACCACCAGCCTCGCCGCACTGATCGCCGCCATCGGCCTGGCCATCGGCATGGCCTGGTCGGGCCTGCTGGCGAACCTCGCGGCCGGCGGCTTCATCATCGTGCTGCGGCCGTTCAAGGTCGGCGACTTCGTCTCCGCCGGCGGCGTGACCGGCACCGTGAAGGAGATCGGCCTGTTCGCCACCGCCATCAATACCCCGGACAACGTCCTGACCCTGGTGGGCAACAACAAGATCTTCAGCGACACCATCCAGAACTTCAGCCACAACACCTTCCGCCGCGTGGAACTCAAGGCGCAGCTCTCCGGCGCCGCTGACTACGCGGCCGCCGTCGCCGTGCTCAAGCAGCGCATCGCGGCGATCCCGAACGTGCTGACCGATCCGCCGGTGGATGTGGAAATCCTCGAGTTCAACCTCGTCGGTCCGGTGCTGGCGGTGCGCCCGTACTGCCATAACGACAACTACTGGCAGGTCTACTTCGACACCAACCGCACCATCAAGGAAGCCCTGGGCACCGACTTCCCGGCACCGATGCCGGCGCAGACGGTGATCGTGCAGCAGTCGGCGAACAGCTGACGGCTCGTTCTCCAGAAAAGGCCACCGCAAGGTGGCCTTTTCTTTTCCCGGCGCGAACAGCCTGGCCGGGACCGATGGCGCTTCGGCCCGGATGAGTGGCGCGGTACTTCGGACGCCGTCCTAGTTGCACGCCTGATCTCGTTCGGCTGGCGGACTTTTCCCCTCGATCTCCCAGCAAATGTCTGGCTGACCGCCCCGCGCTGCGCCTTGCACCCTTGAGGCTCATTCTTCAGCGGTGAGGCGATCGACATGGCTGGAGGCAAGCGCAGCGAAGGATTCACCCTGGTGGAAGTGCTGGTCTCGGTACTTGTCGTCGGCATTGGCCTGCTGGGCCTGGCCGGGCTGCAGAACGCCGGTATCGCCGCCGGCTACAGCGCCTTGCAACGCTCCCAGGCGTCCTGGCTGGCCAGCGAGATGGCCGACCTGCTGCGCGCCAATCCCGACGCCGCCCGTGCCGGCGCCTACGACACGAACTTCGTCGACGTGACCGCTGGGTGCCCGAATGGCGGAGGCTTGACGCGGGCGCAACTCGATCTCGGCCAGTGGCAGGCCGATGTCTGCGAGACGCTCGGTGGAGCGGGTAGCGGCTCGGTGCAGGTGGTCCGTAGCGGCGCGTTGTATTACGCGGAAATTGCCGTGCGCTGGAGTGACCGGCGCGCGCACGAGCGCCTGGGGGCGGCCGGCAATGCCTGGGAAACCTTCGCCTACCGGGCAGGGCTCTGACATGCGCCAGCGCGGGCTTTCGCTGGTCGAGCTGCTGGTGGCCATGGTCCTCGGCCTGCTGCTTCTGGCGGGCGTCATCGAGGTCGTCCTCGGCAGCAAACGCAGCTATCAGAGTGGTATCGCGCTGGCCGAGTTGCAGGAGACCGGCCGCTTCGCGCTGGAGGCCATTGCGCAGGACCTGCGCAACGCCGGTTTCATGGGGGCCTGCCCTGGAGGGCTGGTGAATGCGGTTGGCAGCGAGGTAGCCCAGTACACGCTGGAGAAGTCAGGCATCGAAGGCTTCGGCAGTGGCATGGCAGCCCCGGCGTGGGTACCGAACGGACGCCTGGCCAATACCGATGCGGTGCTGCTGCGCTATGCCTCCAACCCGGTTCTGGAGACGAAATCGATTGCCGGTAATCGCCTGGTGCTGGCTGCGGGAGGCGGCGTTGCGGACGCCTTCTATCTGCTCAGTGATCAGCAATCCTGCCTGCTGCTGCGCAATGCCGGGAGCGCGGCGGGCCTGCTGGCGGATCGCTCGCTGGAGCACTTCCTGGCGTCGGCGACACGGGTCTATCGGTATCGCTACGCCATCTACTGGGTCCGCCGGAACGATGATGGGACGACGGGGCTGTTCGTCACCGACAACAGCCAGACCTCATTCAAACCGAACACCGAAGAGCTGGTGAATGGTGTCGCCGGCATGAGCCTGCGCTATGGCGTGGCAGGGGCGGGCAGCGAGACGGTGGCAGCCTACAGGGCGGCGCGGGAAATGACCGCCAGCGACTGGCGGCGGGTACGCACGGTGCGCGTCAGCCTGCTGCTGCAGAGCCAGACCCGCGAGGTCGACGAGGCGCCAGCGTCGCTGAAGTTCGACGGCCGCACCCTCGCGCCGAACGCGGAGCGAAGGCTGCGTCTGGTGATGAGCAGCACCATCGCGTTGCGCAATCCGTCGCGATGAACGGGAGGTCGCCGATGCGCCATGGGCCCGAGCGCGGAGCGGTATTGCTGGTCGCGCTGGTCATGCTGTTGCTGCTCACCCTTATCGGCCTGGCGGGCATGCGCATGGTGCAGCTGGAAGAGCGCATGGCCGGCAACCTGCGTGACCGGCAGATGGCGTTCCAGGCAGCAGAAGCGGCGCTGCGCGCCGGGGAAACGGCTGCACTGGAGCGCTATCGACACGGCGGCCCCATGGCTTCTGTCGACGCTGCCGAAGGAATGGCCAGCGGCTTTTCCGAAAGCGCGGCGCAGCCGGTTTACCGGCTGCACTTCCTGCGTTGGCTGGCCAGCGAGGGGCTGGAAGTCGGCAAGGGGGTCTCGGCCAATGGTGTCGCCATCGAGGTGCGCGCCGAAGGCTTCGGCGCACGTCGCCAGCCTTCGGGGGCGCCGGTTTCCAGCGTCCGGCTGAGCAGCATCTATTTCATCCGTTAGTCGGTAGCAAGGAGGCGGCAGTGAGGCTCGGAAGACTCTGTTCCCTGATGCTGGGCGCTACGCTGGCGGGCGCGCTGTCGGCTGCGCCGGTCAGCCAGGTGCCGCTGCAGATCGCCAGCGGTGCTCCGGGCAACATCCTGTTGCTGCCATCCTCGGCCCACGGGGCGACGGCGGCGGCAGCCAATCCGAGCCCGGTCTACGTCACCGGCGAAAGGTACTTCGGCAATTTCGACCCGGACAAGTGCTACGCCTACCGTTCTGGCGAAGCCGAGACGGAGCGCTATTTCCAGCCCGTCGGCCCGGCACTGGCCCATGTCTGTCGGCAGGCCTGGAGCGGCAATTTTCTCAACTGGGCTACGGCGCAGGTGGTCGATGTGAATCGCTCCGTGCTGACCGGGGGCGATCGCTTCATCGATAGCGTCGCGCTGACGGTGCTGCAGAAGGGGCGAAATCTGGAGCGGGACGGCGCCTTCCCGGATCGAAGCCTGCCGTTCGACACTGTTGCGGGCGCCACGCCATTCTCCGGCGTGACGCTCTACCTGCGTGTCGCGGGAGAGGAACGCAGCCTTTTGCTGGGGCGCAGCCCGGACTTTCCCGGCGAGCCGCAGGAGCTCCCGCCCGGAGAGCCGCTATTGGCCGGGACGACCTACCGGATCGCGGTGCGCGTGCAGGTCTGCGTTGCCGGCCAGCTGGAGCGCAACTGCCAGCGCTATGGCGAACACTTCAAGCCCGAGGGTTTACTGCAGCAATACGCCGGGCGACTGCGCTTCAGCCTTTTCGGCAGGCCTGATCGCGAAACGGGAGTGGTGCTGCGCGCGCCGCAGAAGTTCGTTGGTCCGTGGCGGGATGATGGGCGGGATAACCCGCTGAAAGAGTGGTCGGCGCAGACAGGCGTGTTCATCGACCGGCCAACTGGAGTGATCGTCACTCTCAATCATGGCGAAGAGGAACGGCCAAGGCCGTTCGACGATGTGGGCGAATTGTTGCAGGCAGCCACACACTACCTTCGCCATCAGTCAGACCATGCGGACCCGCTCACTTACGCCTGTCAGCGCAACGCCATGCTCGGGATGGGGGGCGCGGGAGAGGGCGAAGCTGGCGCGAGTCTGCTGCGTCTCGACGATCCCGCGGTCGCCCAGGCGACGCAGCAGGTGACAGCCATGCAAGGCGGTGCAGGCTCCGCCGCGTCACTTGCATTGGCAGGCCTGGCCTATGACGCCCATGTGCGCGACCTGCGCCCGGACCTGCCCGGCCGGCAAAGCGCCGCCACCTACTGGCTGGCGTCTTCCCGTGAGGTGGCCGGGCCGGGCAGCGCCCTGTGGTTGGCGACCCAGTACGGCGGCTTTGCGATCCCTCGTGGCTACTCCTTTGTGCGCACTTCACCGCTGCCGGAAAGTGGGTGGCGGGGCGCGGAGGGTTGGCCGGCCAACCTGCTGAAACTCACCGATCCCGACCCGCTGCGTGATGAGCTGAAACAGGTGTTCGCCCGTGCAGCCGACGATGAACCGAGGAGCATCGGCAACTTCAGCGCCGGTCCGAACCCCGGCGAGTGGTTCAGTACCCTGCTGGCGGGTCGGCGCTGGAGTGGCGACCTGCAGCTGTGGCGTGAGGGCGAGCAGTCACCGCAATGGTCGGCCGCCCGGAAGCTGGATGAGCTGAGCGAAGCGCAACTGGCCGCGCGCAACATCCTCACGGTGCGGCCCGCCGGGGCAGGGGCGGATGGCTCGCTGATCGCGCGCGCGGGCATGCCCTTCGCCTGGAGTGCCCTGGACGACGAACAGCGGCGCAGGCTGGGGGGCGAGCAGGGCGAGTCGCTGATCGGCTACCTGCGCGGTTCGCGCCTGCAGGAGCGGCGCGAGCCCGGCAGTGCGTTGCCGTTCCGCCTGCGTACCAGCCGGCTGGGCGACATCGTTGGCTCGCGCCCGGCTTACTCCTGGCACGACCCGCAGCCCTACGGCGAGCTGCCCAAGCCGTTGGGCGCCGGCTACCGGGAGTTCCTGGCCAGCGAGCTCTACCGGCAGCGTGCGCCGCTGGTGGCGGTGGGCGCCAACGACGGCATGCTGCATGGCTTCGATGCGCGCGATGGGCGCGAGTTGTTCGCCTACGTTCCGGCGGCTGTGCTGGGGCAGCTTCGCGAGCTGGCCGATCCCGGCTATGCCCATCGCTATTACGTCGATGGGTCGCCCACGGTGGGGAATGCCTGGATCGCAGGAGCGTGGCGAACCCTGCTGCTGGGTAGTACCGGAGCCGGCGGAGGCAGTGTGTTCGCGCTGGACGTGACCGACCCTGAACGCGTCCAGCCCAGCAGCGTGCTCTGGGAGTTCAGCCATCGCGACCTCGGCTACGCGCTGGGGCGGCCGGCCCTCATGGCTCTCGGATCGGGACGGTTCGTCGTGGCGGTGTCCTCCGGCGCCAGGGACCCGGAAAGCCTTGGCGGAGACATCTGGCTGCTCGATGCGGCGGATGGTCGTGTGCTCACGCGCATCCATCTGCCCGAGGCGGGCGACCTGGGGCAGGTAACGGCGATCAGCAGCATGGGCGACGTAACCGCCAATCGCCTCTATGTGGGCGACAGCCTCGGGAATCTCTGGCGTGTGGATCTGGCGGGCGATGCGGGGGGTGACCTGGCGATTCCACCGTCGCTGGCCGGCAAGCCATTGTTCCGGGCGCTGGCGCCGGATGGGAGTCCGCAGGCAATCAGCGCTCCGGTGGTGGCAGCGCTGGACCGTAGCGGGCAGGTGCGATTGTTGTTCGGCACCGGGCGCTTCTACCGCGTGGGTGACGACGAGCCTTCGGCGAAGACTGAAAGCCTTTACGGCGTGCTCGACGATGGGAGGGCCATGGTCGGGCGGCCGGAACTTCTGCCAGTCCCCGGCAAGGATGGCGCCCGAGGCTGGTATCTCGACTTGCCGGCGGATGGTTCGCGCGTGGTGGAACAGCCGCAGGTTCGCGATGGGAAGCTGGTGCTGTTCAACCTGATTGCACCGGGAGACGACCCCTGCAGCGATCCGCTCGCTCACGCTTCGGTGGTGCTGGATATCGGCAGCGGTGAACGGTTGGCGGGCGGTTTACCGAGCGCCGTCATGGCGGGCAGCGCCGCTGCGCAGCAGTCCGGCAGCGCGCTGCTGCAATCCGATCCGGCCGGTGCTCTGCGCGCCCTGGGCGTGGATCGTGAGGGCCGTCCGCAGGGGCAGGTGGTCGATCTGCCTCGCGATTCCGGGCGAAAGGCCTGGTGGGAGTCTCGTTGAAATGACATCGATGAACGAACGCGCCGGCGGCTTCACGCTGGTGGAACTGCTGGTCTGCCTGTCCCTGATCGGCATCCTGCTGGGGATTGCCCTGCCGGCGTACCAGGAGCATATCCAGCGGGTGCACCGGGTGGAGGCGCAGAAGTCCCTGGTGGAGCTGGCGCAGTCGCTGGAGCGTTTCTACACCAGCCGTGGCAGCTACGTCGGCGCAACGCTGCCGTTCGACCAGTCGCCACGTGATACCGGGAAGGCCTTCTACCACCTCGGGTTCGCCAGTGGCCCGGATGAGTCGCGCTATGTCCTGCAGGCCGAGCCGGTCGGGGCGATGGCGGCGGATGCCTGCGGGGTGCTGACGCTGACCAGCAGCGGGCTCCGTGGTGCGGCTGCGGAGCGCTGCTGGTAGCGCGGTGTCAGGTTGGCGTGCAATCCACCCACTTGGGCGCGGCGAGGGGCTTCCAGGCGGCCAGGGCGCCGACCAGCTCGGCAGGCGATGCAGCGCGCTGCAGCATGTCGCGGTGCGGCTGGCGCACGAAGCGCTCCTGCACCAGGTGGTCGAGGAAGGTCAGCAGCGGGTCGAAGAAGCCGTTCACTTCCAGCAGGCCCAGTGGCTTGGCGTGGTAGCCCAACTGGCCCCAGGTCCACACCTCGAACAACTCTTCCAGGGTGCCCAGGCCGCCCGGCAGCGCGATGAAGGCGTCGCTCAGCTCGGCCATGCGGGCCTTGCGTGCGTGCATGCCGTCCACTACTTCCAGGCGCGTCAGGCCCTTATGGCCGATTTCGGCGTCCTTCAGGCTCTGCGGGATGATGCCGATGACTTCGCCGCCAGCGGCCAGCGCGGCGTTGGCGACCATGCCCATCAACCCCACGGCGCCGCCGCCGTAGACCAGCTGGATGTCGTTCTCGGCAAGGTGGCGGCCGAGGGCTTCGGCGGCTTCCTGGTAGATCGGGGTGGCGCCGGGGCTGGCGCCGCAGAATACGCAGATGGAACGCAAGGTCATGGAGCTTCCTCGATTGGCTGCCTCGTTTGGCTGGCCGTCAGGGTAACGGCAGTCTGGATAGCGACCAAGCCCGAAAAATCCTAATCCAATTCCATGCGCCCGCAACCTCCGGCACAGGCCGCCAGTGCGTAGCAGGCGAGCAGGTTTTGTAACAGTGGAAGACGGTGCATGGCGCGAACTCCTGTTGGGCCGGGGGATGGGGTCTATGCTAGGCGGGGTGCGCTGTTCTGCCTCGTTGATCCTGCTGATCGACCTGATAGACAGTTCGAAGCTTGGCTCGTGGCCGATGGCCATTGATGCAGATCAGGGGAACCCCGATCGCGTTCGGGCAGTCTTCCCCTTCAGGATTCTCCGCCCAACCTGCCTAGGAGGCATGTCATGTTCCGTAAACTCGCCGCTGTATCCCTGCTTGGCCTGTTCAGTGCCCCGCTGCTGGCCGCCGAATGCTCCGTGGACATCCAGGGCAACGACCAGATGCAGTTCAGCACCAACGCCATCAGCGTCGACAAGAGCTGCAAGACCTTCACCGTGAACCTGTCCCACCCCGGCAGCCTGCCGAAGAACGTCATGGGCCATAACTGGGTCCTGACCACCGCCGCCGACATGCAGGGCGTAGTGACCGATGGCATGGCCGCCGGTCTGGACAAGAACTACGTGAAAGAAGGCGACACCCGCGTGATCGCCCACACCAAGATCATCGGCTCCGGCGAGAAGGATTCGGTGACCTTCGACGTCTCCAAGCTGAAGGCCGGTGATGAATACGCCTTCTTCTGCTCCTTCCCGGGTCACTCGGCCATGATGAAGGGCACCCTGGCGGTGAAGTGATCCCGCTTTCGCTCGAAAGCCTGTGATTCGAAAAGCCCGACCCATGGTCGGGCTTTTTATTTCACACAGGCAGGGTAGGGTGTGGGCGTGGTTGAAATTGCAACGGGGGACTCATGTACCACGGTGAACGCTTCAACGCCTGGACTCACCTGATTGGCGCCGTGCTGGCGCTGGTGGGTGGCATCTGGCTGCTGGTGGCCACCAGCCTGGTGGGCGAGCCGCTGCGCATCGTCAGCGTGGCGGTGTACGGCACGACGCTGACCCTGCTCTACAGCATCTCGACGCTCTACCACAGCGTGCGCGGGCGGGCGAAGGTCATCCTGCGCAAGCTCGATCACCTGTCGATCTACCTGCTGATCGCCGGGAGCTATACGCCGTTCTGCCTGGTGACGCTGAAGGGGCCCTGGGGCTGGACGCTGTTCGGCATCGTCTGGTCGATGGCGGTGATCGGCATGCTGCAGGAGATCAAGCCACGCACCGAGGCGCGGGTGCTGTCGATCATCATCTACGCGGTGATGGGCTGGATCGTGCTGATCGCGGTCGGGCCGCTGTACCGCGCGCTGGGTGGCGCGGGCTTCGCCTGGCTGGTGGGCGGCGGGGCCTTCTACACCATCGGCATCATCTTCTTCGCCTACGACAGCCGCTTCCGCCACTGGCACGGCATCTGGCACCTGTTCGTGATCGCCGGCAGCCTGCTGCACTTCATCGCCATCTGGCGCTACGTCATTCCCCAGCACTGATAACCGAGAGCTGAGCCGTCAGCGCGGGATCTGCACCGCGCCAACGGCTGCCGCTCGCTTACGGCGCGGTGGGCAGTGCGCGCTTGTGGCGGGTCTTCTCGAAGGTCCGAACGATGATGTCGAAGGCTTCCTGGCTGACCTCCTGGCCGTGCAGGAAGGCGTCGATTTCCTTGTAGGTCACACCGTGGGAATGCTCGTCCGGCTTGCCGGGGGCGAGGTCTTCGAGGTCCGCAGTCGGCACCTTCTCCACCAGATGCTCCGGCGCGCCGAGGCTGCGGGCGATGCTGCGTACCTGGTTCTTCACCAGGCCGGTGAGCGGGGCGAGGTCGCAGGCGCCGTCGCCGAACTTGGTGAAGAAGCCCATCACCGCCTCGGCGGCGTGGTCGGTGCCGACCACCAGGCCGGCGCGGGCGTTGGCGATGGTGTACTGGGCGACCATGCGGATGCGCGCCTTGGTGTTGCCCAGGGCGAAGTCGCGGGTGGCCGGCGCCAGGCCTTCCAGCGCCTGGGTCTCGGCAGCCAGCGCCTGCACCGACGGGCCGATGTTCACGGTGTGGCGCTCGTCGGGGGCGATGACGTCCACCGAGTCCTGGGCGTCCTGCTCGTCGCCCTGCACGTTGTACGGCAGGCGCACGGCGAGGAAGCGGTAGTCCTGGTTGCCGGTGTCGGCGCGCAGGCCTTCCACGGCGCGCTGGCAGAGCATGCCGGCGGTGAGCGAGTCGACGCCGCCGCTGATGCCCAGCACCAGGGTCTTCATCCCCGAACCCTTCAGGCAGTCCTGGATGAAGCGCACGCGGCGCTGGATCTCGGCCTGCAGCTCGGCGTCGGACTGGAAGGGCGGCTGCACGTTGAGTTCTCTGGCGATGGCGGCCTGTCTGTCTTTCATCTGGAGGGCTCCTTTGGAAAGCGGAAAAAGGGTTACACCGGCACCTTGAACACGTGGCGCAGGTAGGCGACGAAGTTCTCGTCGCGGCATTGGGTCTTGCCCGGGGTGTCGGAAATCTTCGCCACGGGGTGGCCGTTGCAGGCCGTCATCTTGATCACGATGTTCATCGGTTCCACGCCGGGGATGTCGCAGGTCAGGTTGGTACCGATACCGAAACTGACGTTGATCTTGCCACGCAATGCGCGGAAGAGCTGCAACGCCTTGGGCATGTCGAGGCCGTCGGAGAAGACCAGGGTCTTGGTCATCGGGTCGATCCCCAGGCGGCGATAGTGGGCGATCGCCTTCTCGGCCCAGACCAGCGGGTCGCCCGAATCGTGGCGCAGGCCATCGAAGAGCTTGGCGAAGTACAGGTCGAAGTCGCTGAGGAAGGCGTCCATGGTAATGCAGTCGGTCAATGCGATGCCCAGCTGGCCGCGGTACTCGCGCACCCAGCAGTCCAGCGCGGCGATCTGGCTGTCGATCAGCCTGGGGCCGAGCTGCTGGTGCGCCATCAGCCATTCGTGGGCCATGGTGCCGATCGGCTTGACGTCGAACTCGCGGGCCAGGTGCACGTTGCTGGTGCCGACGAAACGGCCGGGGAAGTCGCGCTTCAAGATGTGCACGACCTCTTCTTGGGTGCGGTAGGAGAAGCGCCGGCGGGTGCCGAAGTCGGCCACCTGGAATTCCTTCAGTTCCTCCTCGCTGGCGTTGCCGGCGAGCCAGTCGAGCTTGCGGTAGAGCTGCTCGCCGACCTGCTCCAGCACCACCTCGCGGTAGCGATAGCGGTTGCGCACCTCGCTGACGATGGCCAGCAGCGGCACTTCGAAGAGGATGACGTGCAGCCACGGTCCGCGCAGGCGGATGGCGAGCTGACCATCCTCGATGCTGGTGTGCACGTAGCGCAGGTTGAAGCGGAACAGGCTGAGGAAGCGGATGAAGTCCGGCTTGATGAACGGGATGCGCTCAAGGAAGGCGAGCTGGTCCGGCGTGGCTTCCAGTTCGGCCAGGCGTTCGATCTGGTAGCGGATTTCCGCCAGGTACGGCCGCAGGTCCTCGGCGTTGCGGCAGCGGAATTCCCACTCCACTTCGGCGTTGGGGTAGTTGTGCAGCACCGCCTGCATCATCGTCAGCTTGTAGAAGTCGGTGTCCAGCAGGTTCTGCACGATACTCTCGGCAAATACGCTCTCGGCCATGATCAATTCTCCCTGATGCCCATGAGGGCCTCGTCCAGTTCGTTCTCGTCCGCGCAGAGGATGACCCCGGCGCTGCGCATTTCATTGCAGGCTGCCTTGGCGGTTTCTTCCGCGATGGCGCGGCAGGCCGGCAGGTACAGCAGCACCTGGAAGCCGGCGCGGCGCAGTTGCAATGCGGTGGTCTTCACGCAGTAGTCCAGCGCCAGGCCGCCCACCAGCACATGGCTGACCGCGTTCTGCCGCAGGTATTCGATCACCCCGGTGCTGCGCCGTTCCGCCAGGTCGTGGTAGCAGGCACCGTAGGGGTGCAGGTCCGGTTCGACGCCCTTCCAGATGAAGAAGTCGTAGTCCATGGGTTCGGGGAGTTCGTCCAGCAGCTCGAAGCCCGGCGTGCCCGGCACGCAGTGGCTGACCCAGGTGAGGTCGGCATTGGGCAGGGACAGCGGCTGCAGCATCTGTGCCGGCTCGCTCACTACCCAGGGGGCTTGCGGGGTGTGGGCGTCCTTGCTGCCCAGGCGCAGGCTGGCGCGTTCGGACATGAGGTTGAGGGCGCCGCCGATGGCGTCACCGCCGGGCACCGGCAGCTCATTGGGGCAGAGCGGGGTGAAGCCCTTCTGGGCGTCTACATCGAAGCTGGCGATCAGGTTCATGGAAGCCTCCGCTTGACCGTCGGTGGTCTGTCGTGGCTACATAATTCACGACGTGAAATAAGTCGTCAAGTAAAAAGAACGGAAATGATTGGCAGTGGAAGATGCTTTCTATACGTGATGAAATAAGTCGCAGGATCTATCCCGGCGAAAACCTATTCGAGGAGCTTCGATGAGTACCGCTGAAGTGCTGGCCACCGTGGATATCGTGGCGCTGCGCCTGAATCCCGAGCGCGGGCTGGAACTGCTGCTGATCCGTCGCGCCCACGGGCCGTTCGAGGGGCAATGGGCATTGCCCGGCGTGCTGATCAATGGCCGCTGCGCGGATCACGGCCTGGACGACGCGGCCCTGCGCGCGCTGCGCGAGAAAGCGCGGGTACAGCCGGCCTACATGGAGCAGGTGGCCACGGTCGGTAACGCCGTGCGTGACCCACGTGGCTGGTCGCTGAGCGTGTTCTACCTCGTGCTGGTGGCGCCGGAGACCGAACTGGTCGCCGACGATCTCGACTTCGTGCCGCTCGACGCCGTGCGCGGCGAGCGCCTGGCCTTGCCCTTCGACCATGCCCATCTGGTGCAGCAGGCCTGTGAGCGGCTGGCCAGCAAGTCGGTGTACAGCGCATTGCCGCTGCACCTGTTGCCGCAGCGCTTCACCGTGGCGGAGGCGCTGAAGGCCTTCGAGCTATCCATCGGCGAGGAAATCCAGCATTCCAGCCTGCGCGGGCGGCTGGAGCGGATGAAGGCGGCCGGCTGGGTGCAGGACACCGGCGAGCGCCACCAGCCGCCGATGGGCCGGCCGCAGCATGTGCTGCGCTTTACGCCGCAGGGGGATGGGGCGTTTGTGTTTGATCGGAGCCTGTTGGTTTAGGTGTTTTCGGGGAGTAGGGAGTTGGGCTTTCCCTCTCCCCAGCCCTCTCCCTGAAGGGAGAGGGAGCCGTTCGGCTTGCGCGGCTAGAGGGAAGTCAGCTGGCTGAGCTCTGTGCGGTCCGAGCGCTCGGGCAGTCCCCTCTCCCTTCGGAGCGGGGCGCGCAGCCAGGGTTAGGGAGAGGGCGCCCCCGACAGCACGGAACTCACCCCTCCATCCGCTCCCCGATCCACTCCACGAACGCCCTGACCTTGGGCACCGCCGCCGCATGCTCGGGGTACGCCAGGTAATACCCGCTGCGGCTTGCCAGCCCGTGCTGCCAGGCGATCACCAGCTTGCCTTCGCTCAGTTCCTCTTCCACCAGGAAGCGCGGCAGCAGCGCCACGCCGCAACCGGCCTGGGCGGCGCGGATGCACATGTAGAAAGTGTCGAAACGCGGCCCGTGGTAGCTGTGCTCGCTGTGCTGGCCGAGGCTGAGGAACCACTCGTGCCAGGCCTCCTGGCGCGTGGCGTTCTGCAGCAGGACCAGGTCCGCCAGCTGGGTCGGGTCGCTCAGCGGCTGCGCTGGCAGGATCGCCGGTGAACAGACCGGCACCATCTCTTCGCCGAACAGCGCCACGCATTCCGCGCCGGGCAGGGTGCCGGCGCCGAAGAAGAAAGCGATATCGCAACGCGATTGCAGCAGGTCGCCGGGCTCCAGCTCCTGGCGCAGGTCCAGGTGGATGTTCGGGTGACGGTGGCGCCAGCCGTTCAGCCGCGGGATCAGCCAGCGCGCGCCGAAGGTCGGCGGCGTCGCCACGCGCAGCACTTCGGTCTCGCCGCCGTAGGACAGCAGGTAGTGGGTGGACATCTCCACCTGGGTGAGGATCTTGCGTACTTCCACCAGGTACAGGTCTCCCGCCGGTGTCAGCTGCAGGCGGCGGCGCACGCGGCGGAACAGCAGGTGCTGGAGCATTTCCTCCAACTGCGCCACCTGTTTGCTGACCGCGCTCTGGGTCAGGTTCAACTCCTCGGAGGCGCGGGTGAAACTCAGGTGCCGCGCCACCGCTTCGAAGCATTGCAGGGCGGTCATGGACGGCAGGTGGCGTTTGCTCAGCATGGCGGGCAGTTCATGAATTTACGGAATGATGTGCATAGGAAACGTCGTTTGTTGTGCCCAGGCAAGCCGTTTATTACTGCTGGCATTCCAACTGGTTCTGAACCCATTCAGGAGTCCGCATGATTTCCGCACTGCTCGAATCCCTCGGCGTCGACGCCCGCCTGGTCACTGGTGGCGATCAGGTCATCCACACTCCCATCGACGGCAGCCGCCTGGGCGCGGTGCGCCTGGAAAGCGCCGCCGAGGTGGAGCAGAAGATCGGCCGCGCCGCCCATGCCTTCGACGCCTGGCGCAAGGTGCCGGCGCCGCGCCGTGGCGAGCTGGTGCGCCTGTTCGGCGAGGAGCTGCGGGCGAGCAAGGCCGCCTTGGGCGAACTGGTGTCCTGGGAGGCCGGCAAGATCACACAGGAAGGCCTGGGCGAAGTGCAGGAAATGATCGACATCTGCGACTTCGCCGTCGGCCTGTCGCGCCAGCTCTATGGCCTGACCATCGCCTCCGAGCGCCCCGGCCACCACATGCGCGAGACCTGGCATCCGCTGGGCGTGGTCGGCGTGATCAGCGCCTTCAACTTCCCGGTCGCCGTGTGGTCGTGGAACACCGCGCTGGCGCTGGTGTGCGGCAACTCGGTGGTGTGGAAGCCGTCGGAGAAGACCCCGCTCACCGCGCTGGCCTGCCAGGCGCTGTTCGAGCGTGCGCTGAAGAAGTTCGGCGATGCGCCGGAGCACCTCAGCCAGGTGGTGATTGGTGACCGCAGCGCTGGCGAAGCGCTGGTGGACGACGTGCGCGTCGCCCTGGTCAGCGCCACCGGCAGCACCCGCATGGGCAGCGAAGTCGGCCCGCGCGTGGCGGCCCGCTTCGGCCGCAGCATTCTCGAACTGGGCGGCAACAACGCGATGATCCTGGCGCCCAGTGCCGACCTCGACATGGCCGTGCGCGCCGTGCTGTTCAGTGCCGTCGGCACCGCCGGGCAACGCTGCACCACGCTGCGCCGGCTGATCGCCCACGAGTCGGTGAAGGACGAATTCGTCAGCCGCCTGAAGACCGCCTACGCCAAGGTACGCATCGGCCATCCGCTGGAAGGCAACCTGGTCGGCCCGCTGATCGACGAGCGCAGCTTCCTGGCCATGCAGGGCGCGCTGGAACAGGCGCGCGGCGAGGGCGGCGTGGTGTTCGGCGGTGAGCGCCAACTGGCCGATAAATTCCCCGACGCCTATTACGTGTCGCCGGCCATCGTCGAGATGCCCGAGCAGAGCGACGTGGTGCGCAGCGAGACCTTCGCGCCGATCCTCTACGTGGTGCCCTACAAGGACTTCAACGACGCGGTGGCGCTGAACAATGGCGTGCCCCAGGGGCTGTCGTCGTGCATCTTCACCACCGACCTGCGCGAGGCGGAAGCCTTCATCTCGGCGGTGGGCAGCGACTGCGGCATCGCCAACGTCAACATCGGCCCCAGCGGCGCGGAGATCGGCGGCGCCTTCGGTGGCGAGAAGGAAACCGGCGGCGGCCGCGAGTCCGGTTCCGACGCCTGGAAGGGCTATATGCGTCGGCAGACCAACACCGTGAACTACTCGCGGGAACTGCCGCTGGCGCAGGGCATAGTCTTCGACTGATGGCACCGGGGCCATGGGCACCTGTAGGAGCGAGCTTGCTCGCGAACGGAGTCCGGCTGGACTTCGGCGTCATGCGGTTCGCGAGCAAGCTCGCTCCTACACAAGGGCCTCGGCTCGCGATGTGGGCTTGCTGTACAGCACCGTAGGGCGAATAACCTGGATCAGGTTATCCGCCAGCCCTCTGCGGCGGATAACGCTGACGCGTTATGCGCCCTGCGGCGGGCCCAACCGCTGCACCGAGTCATTCACAAAGGTTCGCGTAGAAGGATCGCTGGATGTCGCTTCGCCAAGAGTGTCTGTGGGAATACCTGACCCCCGATCGCCCGGAAGCCCCGGAGCTGCGCGGGGATCGCAAGGTCGACGTGTGTGTCGTCGGCGCGGGCTTTACCGGCCTGTCCGCCGCGCTGCATCTGCTGGAGCGTGACCAGAAGGTCTGCGTGCTGGAAGCCCACACCACCGGACACGGTGGCTCGGGGCGCAATGTCGGGCTGGTCAACGCCGGCCTGTGGATTCCTCCGGACGAGATCGAAGCGGGCATGGGTGCGGAGGTCGGCCAGCGGGTCAATCGCATGCTCGGCAACGCGCCCTCGCTGGTGTTCTCCCTGATCGACAAGCACGGCATCGATTGCCAGGCGCGCCGCGAAGGCACGCTGCACATGGCGCACAATGCCCGTGGCCTGGCTGACCTGCGCAGCCGCTGCGAGCAATGGGGGCGTCGTGGCGCGCCGGTGGAACTGCTCACCGGCTCCGACTGCGAACAGGCCTGTGGCACCGACAAGATCGCCGGCGCGCTACTCGATCGCCGCGCCGGTACGCTCAACCCCATGGCCTACGTCAGCGGCCTGGCCCGCGCGGTTGTCGGCCTGGGTGGCGAGCTGTACCACCATTCCCCGGTGGTTGGCCTGGTGCGCGTGGGCAGCGCGTGGAATGTGATCACCGCCGGTGGCGTGGTGACCGCCGACAAGGTGGTGATCGCCTCCAGCGCGTACACCGAAGGCGAGTGGACGCAGCTGCGCCGCACCTTCTTCCCCGGTTACTACTACCAGGTTGCCTCGCGTCCGCTGGAGGGCGCCGAAGCCGCGCGCATCCTGCCGGGCGGGCAGGGCTCCTGGGATACCCGCCAGGTGCTCAGCAGCATCCGCCGCGACGCCGATGGCCGCCTGCTGCTCGGCAGCCTCGGCAAGGGCACCGGCAAGCCGGCGTGGTTCCTGAAGAGCTGGGCCGACCGCATCCAGCAGCACTACTTCCCGAGGCTGGGCAAGGTGGACTGGGAGTTCACCTGGACCGGCTGTATCGACTTCACCCCCGACCACCTCATGCGCCTGTTCGAGCCGGCGCCGGGGCTGGTCGCCATGAGCGGCTACAACGGTCGTGGCGTCACCACCGGCACGGTGGTGGGCAAGGCCTTTGCCGACTTCCTGCTGGACGGTGACGCCAGCGCCTTGCCGATGCCGCTGAGGCCGATGGAGGAAATCTCCGCCGTGGGCCTGCGCAGCTGCCTGTACGAAGCCGGCTTCTCCCTTTATCACGCCGGGCAATGCCTGCGGGTGGTGATCTGAGGCGGTTCAAGCTGGGGCGCGCGCCGCCCCGGTTTGACCCACCAACGCTCGCTGCACTTTGGTCTAGCCTCTTATGGTGCGTTACCCCGACGGGTCTGCACCGTGGATGTGCAGTTCGGTGACAGCGCCGGTTACGGTTGGGGTTGCGCCTGTGGTGGCTGGAAAAAGCCAGCTCACGGGAGGATCGGTTGCGCCCATCTGCCTGTTCGGTTGCACCTTATTCTTTCAATGGGTTGCACGTGTCTAGCACTTGATGTCTGCCAGCTCGGGCTGTTTTCGCTGTAGGACTTGGTTAATAACAAAAACGAATGGCACGCCGCTTGCTGTCGATATTTCGCTGAATCGCTTAAACGAGAAATCGCCAACAAGAAGCACAACGCGCCATTACAAAAACCCTCAGGAGCAAAACTCCATGTCGCAGAAGATTTTCAGAAAAGGCTTTCTGGCTCTGGCGGTAACCACCGCACTGGGCGTGTCTTCCGTAGTACAGGCCGATGTCGTTATCGGGGTCGCAGGTCCGCATACCGGGGCCAACGCCTCGTTCGGTGAGCAGTACTGGCGTGGGGCTAGCCAGGCCGCGGAAGACATCAACGCCGCTGGCGGTATCAATGGCGAGAAGATCAAGCTGGTGAAGGCGGACGACGCCTGCGAACCGAAACAGGCCGTGGCCGTGGCCAACCGCCTGGTCGACCAGGACAAGGCGGTCGCCGTGGTCGGCCACTTCTGCTCCTCCTCCACCATCCCCGCCTCGGAGGTCTACGACGAGGCCGGCGTCATCGCCATCACCCCCGGTTCCACCAACCCGCAGGTCACCGAGCGCGGCCTTTCCGGCATGTTCCGCATGTGCGGTCGTGACGACCAGCAGGGCATCGTCGCCGGCGACTACATCGTCGATGTGCTGAAGGCCAAGAAGGTCGCGGTGATCCACGACAAGGACACCTACGGCCAGGGCCTGGCGGACGCCACCCGTGCGCAGCTGAACAAGCGCGGCGTGAAGGAAGTGCTTTACGAAGGCCTGACCCGTGGCGAGAAGGACTTCAACGCCCTGGTCACCAAGATCCGCGCTTCGGGTGCAGAAGTCGTCTACTTCGGCGGCCTGCACCCGGAAGCCGGCCCGCTGGTCCGTCAGATGCGCGAGCAGGGGCTGACCGCCAAGTTCATGTCCGACGACGGCATCGTCACCGACGAACTGGTCACCACCGCTGGCGGCCCGCAGTACGTCAAGGGCGTGCTGATGACCTTCGGCGCCGACCCGCGCCTGATCCCGGACGGCAAGGCCGTGGTGGAGAAGTTCCGCGCCAATGGCTTCGAGCCGGAAGGCTACACCCTCTATGCCTACTCCTCGGTTCAGGCCCTGGCCGCTGCCTTCAACGGCGCGGGCAAGACCGACCCGGCCAAGGCCAGCGCCTGGCTGAAGGCCAACCCGGTGCAGACCGTGATGGGCAAGAAGGAGTGGGACAAGAAGGGCGACCTGAAAGTCTCCGACTACGTGGTCTACGAGTGGGACGACAAGGGCAAGTACCACCAGCTCGACGCGTTCAAGAAGTAACCGCCTGACCCAGCCGGCGCCGCTACCCGCGGCGCCGGCTTCCCCGCAGGTCGACGAAACGCGCGCAGCTGGTCACGAGCCGGTGATTGCGCGAGCCGTCAGCCTTTCCTGCCCAGCTTGCGCGAGTACTCAATCGTGGACGGTATCTTCCTCCAGCAAATGATCAACGGGCTGACCCTGGGGTCGGTCTACGGCCTGATCGCCATCGGCTACACGATGGTCTACGGCATCATCGGCATGATCAACTTCGCCCATGGCGAGGTGTACATGATCTCCGCCTACCTCTCCGCCGTCGGCCTGGCGCTGCTCGCCTTCTTCGGCCTGCAGTCGTTCCCGCTGCTGATCCTCGGCACGCTGGTCTTCACCATCTTCGTCACCGGCATCTATGGCTGGGTGATCGAGCGCATCGCCTACAAGCCGCTGCGCAACTCCACGCGCCTGGCTCCGCTGATCTCCGCCATCGGCATGTCGCTGATCCTGCAGAACTACGTGCAGCTGGCCCAGGGCCCGCGCCAGCAAGGCGTGCCGACCCTGCTCGACGGCGCCTTCAAATTCCACATCGGCGAAGGCTTCGTGCAGCTGACCTACACCAAGGTGTTCATCCTCATCGCCGCCTTCGTCGGCATGGCGGTGCTGACCTACGTGATCCAGTACACCAGGCTCGGGCGCATGTGCCGCGCCACCCAGCAGGACCGCAAGATGGCCTCGATCCTGGGGATCAACACCGACCGGGTGATCTCCTACGTGTTCGTCATCGGCGCCGCCATGGCCGCGCTGGCCGGCGTGCTGATCACCATGAACTACGGCACCTTCGACTTCTACGCGGGCTTCATCATCGGCATCAAGGCGTTCACCGCCGCGGTGCTCGGCGGAATCGGCTCGCTGCCCGGCGCCATGCTCGGCGGGCTGATCCTGGGCGTGGCCGAGGCGCAGTTCTCGGGCATGGTGAACACCGACTTCAAGGACGTGTTCGCCTTCGGCCTGCTGGTGACCATCCTGATCTTCCGGCCACAAGGGCTCCTGGGGCGTCCCCAGGTATCGAAGGTGTAAGCATGATGTCCGCAACCCAGACTTCAGCCGCGCCTAAACCTGCGCGCATCGATATCAGGAAGAGCCTCGTCGACACCGTGCTCGCCGGGCTGATCGCCCTGATCGTGTTCGGCCCCATCGTCGGCATCGTGCTCGATGGCTACAGCTTCAAGGTCGAACCGGTCCGCCTGGCCTGGATGATCGGCGCGGTGATGCTCGGCCGCCTGCTGCTCAGCCTGTTCCTGCAGACCCCCGCCGGCCTGCGCATCATGGACCGTTTCGAAAGCTCCGACTCGGGCATCAGCGTGCTGCCGCCGGGCTACAAGACGCGCCTGCGCTGGATCATTCCGATCATCATCGTGGCCGCGGTGATCTTCCCGTTCTTCGCCAGCAAGTACCTGCTCACCGTGATCATCCTCGGGCTGATCTACGTGCTGCTGGGCCTGGGCCTGAACATCGTGGTCGGCCTCGCCGGCCTGCTCGACCTCGGCTACGTGGCCTTCTACGCCATCGGCGCCTACGGTCTTGCGCTGGGCTACCAGTACCTCGGCCTGGGCTTCTGGACGGTGCTGCCGCTGGCGGCCATCGTCGCTGCGCTGGCGGGGGCGCTGCTGGGTTTCCCGGTGCTGCGAATGCACGGTGACTACCTGGCCATCGTGACCCTGGGCTTCGGCGAGATCATCCGCCTGATCCTCAACAACTGGCTGTCCTTCACCGGCGGCCCGAACGGCATGCCGGTGCCGTCGCCGACCTTCTTCGGCCTGGAGTTCGGCCGCCGGGCCAAAGAGGGGGGGACACCGATCCACGAGTTCCTCGGCATCGATTACAACCAGAACTTCAAGTTCCTGTTCATCTACATCGTCCTGTTCCTGGTCGTCATGCTGGTGCTCTACATCAAGCACCGGCTGACCCGCATGCCGGTCGGCCGCGCCTGGGAAGCGCTGCGCGAGGACGAGATCGCCTGCCGCGCCATGGGCCTGAACCATGTGCTGGTGAAGCTCTCGGCCTTCATGCTCGGTGCCTCTACCGCCGGCCTGGCTGGCGTGTTCTTCGCCAGCTACCAGGGCTTCGTCAACCCGTCGTCCTTCACCTTCTTCGAGTCCGCGCTGATCCTCGCCATCGTGGTGCTGGGCGGCATGGGTTCGACGGTGGGCGTGGTGATCGCCGCCTTCGTCCTCACCGTGGCGCCGGAACTGCTGCGCAGCTTCGCCGACTACCGCGTGCTGCTGTTCGGCATCCTCATGGTGCTGATGATGATCTGGCGTCCGCGCGGGCTGATCCGCATCAGCCGCTCGGGCTTCGCCGTACGCAAGGGGGTGGCGCCATGAGCGGTGACAAGATCCTCAGCGTCGAGCACCTGATGATGCACTTTGGCGGCATCAAGGCGCTCAACGACGTCAACCTCGACGTGGAACGCGGCTCCATCACCGCGCTGATCGGCCCCAACGGCGCCGGCAAGACCACGGTGTTCAACTGCCTCACCGGCTTCTACAAGGCCACCGGCGGCAACATCCTGCTCAACACCCAGGGCGGTACCACCGACGTCATCAAGGTGCTCGGCCAGCCGTTCCAGGGCGGCGACTTCGTCAACCCGGCGCAGTTCGGCAACCGCCTCTACTACAAGATGTTCGGCGGCACCCACCTGGTGAACCGCGCGGGTCTTGCGCGTACCTTCCAGAACATCCGGCTGTTCCGCGAGATGTCGGTGGTGGAGAACCTGCTGGTGGCCCAGCACATGTTCGTCAACCGCAACCTCATTGCCGGCGTGCTCAACACTCCCGGCTACCGGCGTGCGGAAAGCGAAGCGCTGGACCACGCCTTCTACTGGCTGGAAGTGGTGGACCTGGTGGACTGCGCCAACCGCCTGGCCGGCGAGATGTCCTACGGGCAGCAGCGCCGCCTGGAGATCGCCCGCGCCATGTGTACGCGGCCCGAGCTGATCTGCCTCGACGAACCGGCCGCCGGCCTCAACCCGGCCGAGACCCAGGCGCTGGCGCGCATCGTCCGCTACCTGCGCGACCACCACGGCATCACCGTGCTGCTGATCGAGCACGACATGGGCATGGTGATGAACATCTCCGACCACATCATCGTGCTCGACCACGGCGTGGTCATCGCCCGTGGCGGCCCGGAGGAGATTCGCCACAACGACAAGGTCATTGCCGCCTATCTCGGCGCAGACGAAGAGGAGCTGGCATGACGGCGCCGATGTTGGAATTCCGTGAGGTCGATGTGTTCTACGGGCCGATCCAGGCGCTGAAGAAAGTCTCGCTGACCGTCAACGAAGGGGAGACCGTGGCGCTGATCGGCGCCAACGGCGCGGGCAAGTCGACGCTGCTGATGTCGATCTTCGGCCAGCCCCGCGCGGCCGGCGGCGCGATCCTCTACAAGGGCCAGGACATCCGCCACAAGTCCGCGCACTACGTGGCCTCCAATGGCATCGCGCAGTCGCCGGAAGGGCGCCGGGTGTTCCCCGACATGACGGTGGAGGAGAACCTGCTGATGGGCACCATCCCCATCGGCATGGACCATGCCCAGGAAGACATGCAGCGCATGTTCGACCTCTTCCCGCGCCTGAAGGAGCGGCGCAACCAGCGCGCCATGACCATGTCCGGCGGCGAGCAGCAGATGCTCGCCATCGCCCGCGCGCTGATGAGCCGGCCCAAGCTGCTGCTGCTCGACGAGCCTTCGCTGGGCCTGGCGCCCATCGTGGTGAAACAGATCTTCCAGACCCTGCGCGAGCTGGCGCAGAGCGGGATGACGCTGTTCCTCGTGGAGCAGAACGCCAACCATGCGCTGAAGCTGTCCGACCGTGGCTACGTGATGGTCAACGGCGAGATCCGCCTGAGTGGCACCGGTGCGGAACTGCTGGGCAACCAGGAGGTTCGCAACGCGTATCTGGGCGGGCACTGACGCAGCCGCCTTTCGTAGGAGCGGACTTCGTCCGCGATGTTCTCAGGCGCGCCGGGAAGCATCGCGGACGAAGTCCGCTCCTACGGTTATCCATCGCTTTCCCGCAGTGGGGTTTCCATGCAAGACCTCCGCTTCCTCACCAACGCCGACGTCGCCCAGCGCCTGGGTTATCCGCAACTGATCGAAGCCCTGCGCATCGGCCTCGCCCATGAGTGCGAAGCCCCGGTGCGTGGCTGCCATGAACTGCCCGGAAACGCCTCGCTACTGACCATGCCGGTGTGGCGGCCGGGGCAGGATATCGGCGTGAAGCTGGTCACCGTGTTCCCGGACAACGGCGCGAAGAACCTGCCGGCGGTGGCCGCGCTGTTCTGCCTGTTCGACGGCGAAACCGGGCGCCCGCTGGCAATGCTCGAAGCTTCGGAAATGACCGCCCGGCGCACCGCCTGCACCTCCGCGCTGGCCGCCGATTACCTGGTGCGCCGCGATGCGCGGCGGCTGCTGGTCGTCGGCAGCGGCACCCTGGCGCCGCATATGGTTCGTGCTCACTGCACGGTGCGCGAGTACGAGGACATCGCCCTCTGGGGCCGACAAGAAGACAAGGTGCATGCGCTGGTGAAGCAGCTGCAGGACGAAGGCTATCCCGTCCACGCCTGTGTTGATCTGCGCGGTGGCGTGGCGGCGGCGGACTGCATCAGCTGCGTCACTACCTCGCGCGAGCCTATCGTCCACGGCGCCTGGCTGCGCTCGGGTTGCCACCTCGACCTGGTCGGCGCCTTCCTGCCGTCCATGCGCGAGACCGACAACGACGCCGTGCGCCGTGCACGCATCGTGGTCGATACCCGCGAAGGTGCGCTGGAAGAGGCGGGCGACCTGCTGATCCCGATGGGCGAAGGTGTGATCGATAAGAGCGCTATCGACTGCCAGCTGGCCGACCTCCTGCGGGGGCGCGGCGCACGCCAGGACGACAGCGAGATCACCCTGTTCAAGTCCGTGGGTTATGCACTGGAAGACCTGATCGCCGCGCGCCTGCTGCTTGCCGTGGATTAATCCAAGGAATCTGTGGGCCGGCCTGTGGATAACGTCTGGGAGAACCTCGCCAGGCCGCGTGGCCGCAGGCGCCGTCGAGGTCGGTCGATTTCTGTTCGATCACCCCGCAACCCCTGTATGGATGGACAGTTACGGCTTCGCGGAAAAGTTCCGCGCCTCCGATAGTTGTCCACGCCAGCCGTTGAAAGATCTGTGGATAACCTTGGGAAGAACTTCTCCAGCGCAGCCGCGGCGGGCCTTGCAGCGGGGCGCTCGAAAATCGTCCAGGGGGAAAAGCGGATTCCGCTTGCCCACAAAAACCGTGGAGCAGCCTGTGGACAAGGTGGGTGCAACTCGCGGCAGGCCCGTAGCCATGGGGCTTTCAAGCGGCTGTTCGGGTTTTATCCAGCACGGCTGTAACGCAACGCGGCAGGTTCGGGCTGTTATGCTCGACCGACCGACAAGAACGCGCACCGTACGATTCCCCGGCAGGTACCGGTGACGGCGGCGCCCCTGCAAGAGGACTTTGCGATGACCACTCCCACTCTGTTCATTACCGGCGCCACCTCCGGCTTCGGCGAAGCCTGCGCACGGCGTTTTGCCCGTGATGGCTGGTCGCTGGTGATTACCGGCCGCCGCGAGGAGCGCCTGAACGCACTGGCCCAGGAGCTTTCCGCCGAGACCGACGTACTGCCGCTGGTGCTCGATGTGCGTGACCGCGCGGCGATGACCGCCGCCGTCGACAGCCTGCCGGAGAAGTTCGCCAAGCTGCGTGGTTTGATCAACAACGCCGGCCTCGCCCTGGGCACCGACCCGGCGCAGAATTGCGAGCTGGATGACTGGGACACCATGGTGGACACCAACATCAAGGGCCTGATGTACGCCACCCGCCTGCTGCTGCCGCGCCTGATCGCCCATGGCCCGGGCGCAAGCATCCTCAACCTGGGTTCGGTCGCCGGCCACTGGCCCTATCCGGGCGGTCACGTCTACGGCGCGACCAAGGCCTTCGTCGAGCAGTTCTCGCTGAACCTGCGTTGCGACCTGCAGGGCACCGGCGTGCGTGTCACCAACCTCGAACCGGGCATGTGCGAGAGCGAGTTCTCCCTGGTGCGCTTCGGCGGCGACCAGGCGAAGTACGACAAGACCTACGCCGGCGCCGAGCCGATCCAGTCCGCGGACATCGCCGAGACCATCCACTGGATCATGAACCAGCCGCCGCACATCAACATCAACACCCTGGAAATCATGCCGGTGAGCCAGGCGTGGGCGGGGTTTGCGGTGCATCGCAAAGGCTGATCCGAGGTTGGGTTGCCGAGGTTTCCGAAGAGAGGGTGTGGGGCTCTTGATCTTGTAGGAGCGGACTTCGTCCGCGATAGATTCCCGGCGCGCTGGAAGGCATCGCGGACAGAGTCCGCTCCTACGCGCCCTCCAATGCACCGACTTTTTTGTAGGAGCGAGCTTGCTCGCGAACGGCCCCGCAGCGGGGTTTGTCGCGGGCATGGCCCGCTCCTACAGGGCGTGAGTCAGCCGGCGAGCAGCCAGGCGCCGGCACCCGCCGAAACCAGGCCGGCGAAGCGCACCAGCGGCGCCGCTGCCTGCGGCAACACGCGAACCAGACCATAACCCGCCGCATGCAGCGCGGCAGTCGCGCCGACGAAGCCGGCGGCATACAGCCACGGGCTGCTCAGGTCCGGCAATTCCAGTCCGTGGGCCACACCGTGGGCGAGGGCGAACAACGCGGTGGCGCCCATCGCCAGGAACAGCGGCGGGCGCACGGCCAGCGCGACGCACAGGCCCAGCGCGAGCACGGAAGCGGCAATGCCGGTTTCCATGAACGGCATCTGCATTCCTTCGAAACCGAGCAATCCGCCGATCAGCAGGGTGCCGACGAAGGTACAGGGCAGCACCAGTCGCGCCGCGCCCTTCTGCTGCGCGGCCCAGAGGCCGACGGCAAGCATCGCCAGCAGGTGGTCGAGGCCGGTGACGGGGTGGGCGATGCCGGCGATCAGGCCGTGGTCGCCGTGGCCCGGATGAGCGAAGGCCACGGCCGGGGTGAGGAACAGCGCCAGGCTGTAGAGGGCTTTACGCAGGGTCATGGTCATTCCTTGGGCTGTGGGTCTGTTCAGGCTGCGCTCAGCAGGCCCTGGCGTTCGATGAAGGTGATGATCTCGGCCAGGCCCTGGCCGGTCTTCTGGTTGCTGAAGACGAAGGGCTTGTCGCCGCGCATGCGCGAGGCGTCCTGGTCCATCACTTCCAGCGAGGCGCCTACCAGCGGGGCGAGGTCGATCTTGTTGATCACCAGTAGGTCGGACTTGCAGATGCCGGGCCCGCCCTTGCGCGGAATCTTGTCGCCGGCGGAAACGTCGATCACGTAGAGGGTCAGGTCCGACAGCTCGGGGCTGAAGGTGGCCGAGAGGTTGTCGCCGCCGGACTCCACCAGGATCAGGTCGAGGCCGGGGAAGCGGCGGTTGAGCTGGTCGACGGCCTCGAGGTTGATCGAAGCATCCTCGCGGATCGCCGTGTGCGGGCAGCCGCCGGTTTCCACGCCGATGATCCGCTCCGGCTCCAGCGCTTCATTGCGTACCAGGAACTGCGCGTCTTCCTGGGTGTAGATGTCGTTGGTGACCACGGCGATGTTGTAGCGCTGGCGCAGGGCGCGGCACAGCGCCAGGGTCAGGGCGGTCTTGCCGGAGCCCACCGGGCCGCCGATGCCGACGCGAAGAGGTTGAGAGTTCATGGCAGTTCTCCTAGGAGCGGAACAGACGGCTGTATTGGGTTTCGTGGTTCATGCAGGCCAACGCGAGACCGAAGGGCGCGCCGCCGTGGGGATCGTTTTCCAGCGCGGCCTGGCAGGCGCTGTCGAGGTCGGGGAGCAATTGCGAGGTGAGCTTCTGCGCGGCCAGTTGGCCCAGCGGCAGGGTCTTCATCAGTACCGCCAGCTGGTTCTCCAGCCAGCTCCACAACCAGGCGCCGAGGGCCTGTTCCGGGGATAAACCCCAGGCGCGGGCGGCCAGTGCCCAGGCGGCGGCGAAGGAGGGCTCGGGCTGTGCGGCGAGCCATTGGCGCGCGGGCTCGTCCAACTCGGGCAGGGCTTCGAGCAACTGGCCGAGGGAGAAACCCATCTGCCGGTTTTCCAGGCCCAGTTCGCGGGTCTCGCGGCTGGCGCGGTGGCGTCCGGCAGCGTCGCGCAGGGCGTCCCAGTCAGCGCTTTGCGCGGCGCGCAGCAACTCGGCCAGCAGCGGGCCTTCGAAGCGCGCGAGGTTCAGGTGCAATTGATCGACGAGCCAGGTGCGGGCGCCATCGGCGTCCTTCACCTGGCCCTGGTCGATGGCGCTTTCCAGCCCTTGCGAGTAGCTGTAACCGCCGATGGGCAACTGGGGGCTGGCCAGGCGCAGCAGCGACCAGAGGCTCAAAACGTCAGCCATGAGCGACGACCTTTCCACGCACACCGACCAGCCCCCTCTCCCTGAGGGAGAGGGCTGGGGTGAGGGAAATAGCCCAGCGCCGGAGCCTCACAACCGACCCCCGAACTGATGCAGCTTCGGCGCGTAGTTGAACTGCTCTTCGCCGTGGTGCGAGTGGTGATGGCCGCCGCCGTAGGCGCCGTGCTCCGGCTGGAAGGGCGCTTCAATGGCCTCCACCGTGGCACCCAGCTGGTCGAGCATGGCCTTGAGTACGTAGTCGTCGAGCAGGCGCAGCCAGCCTTCGCCGACCTGCAGGGCGACATGGCGATTGCCCAGGTGATAGGCCGCGCGGTTCAGCTCTCGGGCATTGGCGCAGGTGACGTGGAGCAGTTTTTCCGGCGCGGCGCAGACACGTACCACGCGACCATCGTTGGCCAGCAGGCATTCGCCATCGGTCAGCGGCGACTGGCCGCGTTCGAGGAACAGGCCGACGTCTTCACCGGTGGTGCTGAAGCAGCGCAGGCGGCTCTTGCTGCGCGCCTCGTAGTTCAGGCGCAGCTCGGCGTCCCAGTGTTCGCAGGGGGCGGTTCGTTGGTGGATGACCAGCATGGCAGCGTCCGGCAGTAGCAATGGCGGTGCTACAGCAAGGGGCTTGCCAGCGTCGGCCTCAGCTAGCGCTGGCGCGGCCTGGCGGCGTTGTCCGAACGATCAGGAATGGTGCGTGTGCGCAACATTGGTGCGCACGAAAACGGTGCGCACCAAGGCGGGGCGACAGGGCTCTTTGTAGGAGCGAGCTTGCTCGCGAACCGACCCCGCTGCGGAAGTTGTTCGCGAGCAAGCTCGCTCCTACAGGTCGGGCCCACTGAGGCGCGAGGAGCTCAGGGCCGCGAGCCGATCCCGGTCCAGTGCTTGGCGCCGATCATGATGAAGCGCAGCTGCTGGGTGATCTTGGCCTGGGGCGAGAGGTGCGTCGGCAGGCTGTCGGCCGGCGGGTCGATCAGCTCGGGCAGGGTGGCGAACACCGTCTTGACCACCAGGTCGGCGATCACGTCGATGTCCTGGGCGGTGAGGTGCGGCAGCTTGTTGAGCAGCGCCAGGTCAGCGGCCAGGTCGTCGGTGATGCGCTGGCGCAGGGCGCCCACGGCCTGGCGGATCGGGTGCGAGCCGCCGTACTGCTCGCGGGCGAGGAAGAGAAACTGGGTGCGATTGGCGGTCACGGCGTCGAGGAAGATGCGCACGGAGGCCTCGATCACGCCGCCCAGCTCGAACTCGTTGCGGCGCACCACGCGCAGGGTCTCGCGGAAGGTTTCGTCGACATCGGCCACCAGGGCGAGGCCGAGCTGGTCCATGTCGGTGAAGTGCCGGTAGAAGCCCGCCGGCACGATCCCTGCGGTCTTCGCCACTTCCCGCAGGCTCAGGCTGCCGAAGCCGCGGCCGCTGTCCATCAGGCTGCGCGCGGCATCCATCAGGGCCAGGCGGGTCTGTTGTTTCTGTTCGGCACGGGGAGTGGACATACGGCGGTGCTATCCAAGGCGAAGGCGCAGGCACTCTAGCAAATGCCGCCTGGCGTTTGGGAAGTTCGTGAGCGCTCCAGTGAACATGTGTTGACTGAAAAGTCCGGCGCATGCGATTTTAAGTGAACACGTGTTTACTGTCTGGTGTTCGCCCATGTCCCTGTTTCCCTTCACCGGCCTGCGCTTCGTCTCGCCGCTCTTGTCGCCGTTGCGCGCTCTGGTGCGCGGCCAGTGGCTGCGCGAGTCGGACGTCGATGCGCTGTTGCGCGCCTGCAACCGTGGCTGGTCGCTGCGGCGGGTATACGCGAGGGTCGAGGCGCGGCAGTGGGTGGCGGACGACATGCTGGAATTGCGCCTGCGCCCCAATGCGCACTGGCGCGGCGCGCGCCCCGGCCAGCACCTGCAGCTGTTCGTCGAGCGCGACGGCGTGCGTCACAGCCGCAGCTACAGCCTGACGCGCATCGCCGAAGACGGCTGCCTGGAGTTCGCCGTGAAGCTGCAGCCGGGTGGGCGGATTTCTTCCTTCCTGCTGCAGCGACTGTGCGTCGGTGACGTGCTGGAGCTGGGCCTGCCGGATGGCGAGCTGAGCTGGCCGGCCGATGACCGGGGCGTGCTGCTGCTGGCCGCGGGCAGTGGCCTGACGCCCCTGCTCGGTCTGCTCCGCGAGGCGCTGGCGCGTGGTTACGGCGGCCCGGTGACGTTGCTGCACTACGTCCGCGAGCGCGGCCAGAAGGCTTTTGTCGTGGGGTTGGAAGCACTGGCGCGGCAATACCCGAATCTCGAACTGCGTTGGGCGCTGAGCGGCGATGCCGCGCGGGACGGCGAGTTGTCCGGACGCTTCCGGCGCGATCATGTGGCCGACCTGGATGGCCGCCATGTGCTCGCCTGCGGCCCCGGCGGTTTCGTCGAAAGCGTGCGCCAGGCGCTGGGCACGAGCAGCCGCAGCCTGCAGGTGGAAAGCTTCAGCCCGCCGGCCTGGGAGGATCGAGAGCCAGCAAAGGCCGTGAGCCTGCGCTTCGTCCGCAGCGCGCTTCAGGTGACCGGTGATAGCCGCCGCAGCCTGCTGGAGCAGGCCGAGTCCCATGGCCTGCGTCCGGTACATGGTTGCCGCCAGGGCGTCTGCACCCGCTGCACCTGCACGCTGGTCAGCGGCTGCGTGCGTGACCTGCGCAGTGGCGAGCTGTTCAGCGAGCCCGGCCAGCCCATCCGTATCTGCGTCAGTGCGCCCCAGGGCGACCTGACCGTCGATCTCTGATCTTCAGGAGAATGCCCATGCGCGAAGATCGCGACCTCAGCGCCGCCGAACTGGCGGCCTTCGGTGCCGAACTGGACGCCCTGCGCCAGCGCACCCTGCATGACCTGGGCGAGAAAGACGCCCGCTACATCCGCCGTATCCGCGCGGCGGTGCGCTTCTGCTGCTGGAGCGGCCGCGCGCTGCTGATGGCCGGCTGGTTCCCGCCGACCTGGCTGCTGGGCACCTTTCTGCTCGGGCTGGGCAAGATCCTGGAGAACATGGAGCTGGGCCACAACGTCATGCATGGCCAGTACGACTGGATGAACGATCCGGAATTCTCCGGCCAGCACTACGAGTGGGACATCGTCGGCCCCGCGGATTTCTGGCGGCACACGCACAACCATGTGCACCACACCTACACCAACGTGCTGGGCATGGACGACGATGTCGGTTACGGCGTGGTCCGGCTGTTCCCCGAGCAGAGGTGGAAACCTTTCTACCGCTGGCAGCCGCTGTGGGTGACCCTCCAGGCGCTGCTGTTCCAGTACGCCGTGGCGGTGCAGCACCTGCGCCTGGACAAGTACGTGAAGGGGCGGATGAGCAAGGAGGAGCTGCGCCCGCTGCTGCGCCAGTTCAACGCCAAGGTCGGTCGCCAGTGGGTCAAGGACTACGTCGTGTTCCCGCTGCTCGGCCTGTTCGCCGGCGCGTTCGGCGCGGTGCTGCTGGGCAACGTCATCGCCAACCTGATGCGCAACCTGTGGACCTTCACCGTGATCTTCTGCGGGCACTTCACCGAGAAGGCGGCGGTATTCCCGCCCGAGGTGGTGCAGGGCGAGACGCGCGGCCACTGGTATCTGCGCCAGCTGCGCGGGTCGAGCAACCTGGAAGGGGGCCCGCTGTTCCACATCCTCACCGGCAACCTCAGCCACCAGATCGAGCACCACCTCTTTCCGGACCTGCCGGCGCGCCGCTATGCGCAGCTGTCGAAGGACGTGCAGGCGATTGCCGCGCGCTACGGCCAGACCTACAACAGCGGTCGCCTGTCGGCGCAGTTCGCCACGGTGCTCAAGCGCATCTGGATTCATCGCCGGCCGACACAGCCCGCGCTGGCCTGAGTCGAGTCAGGCGCGGCGGGTCATGGGCGAGGCGATGTCCTCACGCAGGGCCCGCAGGTCGGCGGCGTCCTGGTTGAGGTGATGGATGGACTTGAGCAGCTTCTGTCGGAGCAGATCATCCTGGACCTGTTCGACTGCCCGCATGACTTCCAGGGCCGTGGCCTCGTTGTTGGCGGCGACGGCGTCGAGAGTCTTTCGCAGGCTGCGGGTTGCGTGGTTCACGTGGTGTTCTCCTGAAAACTGCACGCACCCTACGACCCGAGTATTTCCAATAAATTTCAACAAGTTGCTTTCCGATCGACGGTCATGATGTCGCACCAGTGGCGTATCGATTCAGGAAAGCATGCACAGCGCCAGCAGTGGCACCAGGTTGAACAGCAGGACGCCGATCTTGTAGGCCGCCATGCCGCCGTAATGAATGCCATCGAATCGCTCCACCGGCAGGGAGAACCAGCGGGTGTGCAGGCGATAGACGAAGTCGTGGGCGAGGGTAAAGGCGGCGAACCAGACCAGCAGGATGGCGTAGTTGATCAGGGTGCAGTAGAGCAGGAAGGGTTTCAGGTCCTGGAGCAGCATGGCGATTCTCCGGGTACGTACTGCGTTGGACGCGCGCCCGCAGGGATGGTTTCAGGCATCCGAACGGGTATCGGTCCAATAGCCGGCGCGCTGGCCGGCGGCCATAATGCTCGCCTGCCGCAAACCATGTGATCTTTGCCGCACGACCGCTGTCCGATGTGCGGACGGCTAACCTTGCCGTTATACCCCCAATTCCTCATTTGCCTGCCGGACTCGCCATGTTCAGCCCGCTCGTCACCTTTCCCGCGCTCTATACCGCCACGCTGCTGATGCTCGCCGGCTCCGGCCTGTTCACCACCTACATGGGCCTGCGCCTGACCCAGGAAGGCGTCAGCGACCTGTGGGTCGGCGGCCTGATGGCGGCCTACTATTTCGGCCTGGTCTGTGGCGGCAAGTTCGGCCACAAGCTGATCGCCGGCTTCGGCCACATTCGTTCGTACGTGGCCTGCGCCGGCATGGCGACGGTGATCGTGCTGATCCATGCGCTGGTCTCGCAACTGGAGGTGTGGATCGTCCTGCGCTTCGTGATGGGCGCGGTGATGATGAACCAGTACATGGTGATCGAGAGCTGGCTCAACGAGCAGGCCGAAGGGCACCAGCGCGGCAAGGTGTTCGCCGGCTACATGGTGGCGGTGGATGCCGGCCTGGTGGTCGGCCAGGGCCTGCTGGCGCTGAGCCCGGCGCTGGATTACAAGCCGCTGCTGCTGGTCGCCATGTGCTTCTCGTCATGCCTGATCCCGTTGGCGCTGACCCGCCGCGTCCACCCGGCCAAGCTGGTGGCGGCGCCGCTGGAGATCGGTTTCTTCTGGAAGCGCGTGCCGCAGTCGCTGGGCACCATCTTCGTTGCCGGCCTGATGGTCGGCGCGTTCTACGGCCTGGCGCCGGTGTATGCGGCGCGCAACGGCCTGGACACCGCGCAGTCGAGCTTCTTCGTCGGCATGTGCATCGTCGCCGGCTTCTGCGCACAGTGGCCGCTGGGCTGGTTGTCGGACCGGGTGAATCGCAGCTGGCTGATCCGCGCCAACGCCTTGCTGCTCTGCCTGGCCGCCGTGCCGATGTGGGGGCTGATCGAACTGCCCTATACGCTGCTGCTGGCCAACGGTTTCGTCACCGGCATGCTGCTCTTCACCCTCTATCCGCTGGCGGTGGCGCTGGGTAACGACCACGTCGAGCAGTCGCGCCGGGTGGCACTGTCGGCCATGCTGCTGACCACCTACGGCGTCGGCGCCTGCATCGGCCCGCTGTTCGCCGGCGCGATGATGCGCCACTTCGGCCCGGGCATGTTCTACATGCTGGTGTCGGCCTATGCGCTGATCCTGATCTTCTGGGTGCAGCCCAAGCGCGTCACCGGTGTGCACCGCGTCGACGAGGCGCCGCTGCACCACGTGGCCATGCCCGATACCGTCAGCCCGATGGCTGCCGCGCTGGACCCGCGCGTCGAGGAGGTGCCGGAGGAACTGGTGGTGGAAGCGCCGGCGAGCATCGGCCGTTCCGATGGCGAGCCGGATGCCGGCGAGACGAAGCACTGAGCGAATTGCGCTAACGCAGAAATGAGAAAGCCCGGCGGATGCCGGGCTTTTCTTTCGCCTGTCAGGCGTATTGCGTCTGGATCAGGAAACACGCTTCAGGTGAGCATCGAACACGGTGTCACCACCGGACTCGGCGACCATGTTGCTGTGCAGCTTGTCGATGGTGTGCTCGGAGCCGTTCTCGGCTACGCGGACGTCATCCATCTGCTTGTGCAGGCGGTCGATGGTGCGCTCGGAGCCGTTGTCGGCAACGCGGGCTTCTTCCATCTGCTTGTGCAGGCGGTCGATGGTGCGCTCGGAACCGTTGTCGGCGACGCGGGCTTCTTCCATCTGCTTGTGCAGGCGATCGATAGTGCGGTCGGAGCCGTTCTCGGCAACACGGGCTTCAGCGCTCTTCTGCTGCAGCTGGTGTTCGTGTTGCGGGAGGGAGCGCGGGCCGTTGTTGAGGATGGCCGGGGCGGCGAAGACGGCGCTGGCGGACATCAGGGAAGTGAGTGCAAGGCTGAGGGCGATCTGGCGTTTCATGTTGTGTGGCTCCGAAAGGGGGGCGGTATGTTTTGGCTACAGGGTTATTTTCCCTTCGGATAAATCGATTTAAAAACGATGCTGGGTAATACAGAGCATCAGTGATGTCGATTATTTAGCCGGCTAATTTCTACTATCGCCGTCAATGATGGAACGACGAAAACCGCTCTAGGGCGGTGCTTTCTGGCGTGTTTCAGGAGGTTTCAGGCAAGACGCCGTTACAAATCACGGCTGGCCTGTTATCGAGGGTGGGGGTTCGCGGGTTTCCAGCGATAAGAAAGCCCGGCGGGGCCGGGCTTTTCTCTCACCTTGCGGTGTACTGCTTCGAGCGTTACGCCTTCAGGTGGGCGTCGAAGACGGTATCGCCACCGGACTCGGCGACCATGTTGCTGTGCAGCTGGTCCACGGTGTGCTCGGAGCCGTTCTCGGCAACGCTCATTTCGCTGTGCAGGCGGTCGATGGTTTTGCTCGAACCGTTTTCAGCTACGCCCAGCTGCTTGTGCAGGCGGTCGACAGTCTGGCTGGAGCCATTCTCGGCGACGTTCATTGCCTGGTGCAGGCGGTCAACCGACTGGCTCGAACCATTTTCGGCAACGCTCATTTCGCTGTGCAGGCGGTCGATGGTTTTGCTCGAGCCGTTTTCAGCGACGCCCAGTTGCTTGTGCAGGCGGTCAACCGATTTGCTGGAACCGTTTTCGGCAACGCTCATTTCGCTGTGCAGACGGTCGATGGTTTTGCTCGAACCGTTTTCAGCCACGCCCAGTTGCTTGTGCAGGCGGTCGACGGTCTGGCTGGAGCCGTTCTCGGCCACGTTCATTTTCTGGATCAGGCGATCGACCGACTGGCTGGAGCCGTTTTCGGCGATACGGGCCTTGGCCGCGTCCAGTAGTTTCTGCTGCTGACCCAGGCTACGTTCGGCGCCTTCCTGAACCAGGATCTGGGTCTGGCTGGCGTTGATCACAGGGGATTCCTGCTGGGAGCCGGCGAAAGCGGCATTGGCAGCAAGTACGGAGAGGGCAAAGCCAAGTACGAGGGTGCGTTTCATGATGCGGCTCCAGAAAGAGTGGGGAGTTCGTTGGACACGGACTCAGTATCTGTTCTGGATTATCGATTGGAAAACGATGTCGGGAGATAGTCGCTATCGATGTCGATGATTGTTAAATAAATTCAATAAAATCAGATAGTTGATTGTAAAAATTGACTTCTATCAACGCCTTTGATGGGCGATATCGGCGCGATTTGTAGTATCCGTTTATTCGATGTATTTGTTGGTCAGCCGTGGCTCAACGGCTCTGGGATGCGGGTTTTCGCCGAATGGCGACGCGCGCAAGCACGAAGCCCGGCCGGAGCCGGGCATCGATGTGGGCGATGGCGAGGGGCTACTTGAGGTCCTGCAGGAGGTCGGCCATGTCGTCGGCGTGCTCTTCCTCCTGGGCGAGGATCTCCTCGAACAGGCGGCGCGTGGTCGGGTCGTCATCACCCAGGTAGACGACGATCTCCCGATAGCTGTCGATGGCGATGCGTTCGGCGACCAGGTTCTCGGTAATCATCTCGCGCAGGTTGGCGCCGGCCACGTACTCGGCGTGGGAGCGCTCGGTCAGTCCGTGGGGATTGAAGTCCGGCTCGCCGCCCAGCTGCATGATGCGCTCGGCCAGCAGGTCGGCGTGCTGCAGTTCCTGGGTGGCGTGCTCGAGGAATTCGGCGGCGGCAACGCTGGCCTTCAGCCCCGTGGCCATGAAGTAGTGGCGCTTGTAGCGCAGGTAGCAGACCAGTTCGGTCGCCAGCGACTCATTGAGAAGACGCAGTACGGTCTTGCGGTCGGCATGGTAGCCCTCGGTCACTGCGCCGTCCTCGATGTTCTGGCGCGCCCTCTGGCGCAGGGTCTGGACGTCGGTCAGTTGTGCCTGGTTCATCAGTTGTCTCCTTGCGGCGGGCCGGCGCTACGGTGGCGCGTGGCATGGTTCGGGTCACAAGGGTGTGAGTCGTGCCCTGCCTGGAAAGTTTGGTTTTTTTGCCCGGCAGCGTCGTTGCGCAAAATTGCCGTGCAGATTGCGGGAGCCATCACCTCGCTATGCTGGTCCAAGACCACAGGCCAAGGGAGAATGCCGGCCCGGCATGCTCAGGCGGCCGATGATGACCGGCAGCGGCGTGGGGACGTCGCTGCTTCCACCGACGCGGCCAGCAGGGAGTTCAGGTATGACGCGCGGGAAACGAATCTGCCTCTGGAGCTTCACGGGTTTCATCGCGGTGATCGCCGCGCTGGTGGTGTTCATTGCCACCTTCGACTGGAACCGGGTGAAGCCGACCATCAACGAGAAGGTCTCGGCCGAGCTGGGGCGCCCCTTCGCCATCAATGGCGACCTGCAGGTGTTCTGGCGCACCGAGCCGGAGGAGGGCGGCTGGCGCGCCTACGTGCCGTGGCCACACTTCAGCGCGCAGGACATTACCCTGGGCAATCCGGACTGGGCGGCGGGCAAGACGCGCGCGCCGAACTTTGCGAGTCTCGAAAAAGTCGAGTTCCGCCTGGCCCCGTTGCCGCTGTTGTGGCAGACGGTGCGCATCCCGCAGATCGTCCTCACCCGCCCCAGCGCCGACCTGCTGCGGCTCGCGGATGGGCGGGCGACCTGGACCTTCGAGCTGCCGAAGAAGGACGAAGACCCCAACGCTCCGCCCGCGCCGTCGCCGTGGAAGCTGGATATCGGCGAGATCGGCTTCGACAAGGGCAGCGTCACCCTCGATGACCAGAGCCTGAAGACCCGCCTCGAGCTGCTGGTGGACCCGCTCGGCAAGCCGGTGCCCTTCGGCCAGTTGGCGGGCAAGGCGCTGGCCGGGGGCGACAAGGCCGGCACGCAGGACTACGTGTTCGGCTGGAAGCTCAAGGGCCAGTACAAGGGGCTGCCGCTCAACGGCTCGGGCAAGGTCGGCGGCATGCTTGCCCTGCAGGACGCCGCCAAGCCCTTCCCGGTGCAGGCCGACGTCGCCGCCGGCAGCACGCGTGCGAGCATCGTCGGCACCCTGGTCGACCCGCTGAACCTCGGCGCGCTGGACCTGCGCCTGAAGCTGGCTGGCACCAGCATGGCCAACCTCTTCCCGCTTACCGGCGTGACCCTGCCCGATACGCCGGCCTACGAGACCGACGGCCGCCTGAAGGCCGAGCTGCATGATTCGGCCGGCGCGCAGTTCCACTACGAGAACTTCAACGGCAAGGTTGGCGACAGCGATCTGCATGGCGACCTGGTGTTCGTCAATCGCCAGCCACGGCCCAAGCTCTCCGGCAAGCTGCGCTCGGACCAGCTGCGCATGGCCGACCTCGGCCCGCTGATCGGCGCTGACTCCAACCAGGAGAAGCAGGCGCGCGGCCAGAGCACCCGCCAGCCGGCGGACAAGGTGCTGCCGGTGGAAGAGTTCCGCACCGACCGCTGGCGCGCGATGGACGCCGACGTGGAGTTCACCGGCAAGCGCATCGTGCACAGCGACAAGTTGCCGATCAGCGACCTCTATACCCACCTGGTGCTCAACGATGGCCTGCTGACCCTGGAACCGCTGCGTTTCGGCGTGGCCGGCGGCACGCTGGATTCGCATATCCGCCTGGACGGCGGCAAGACGCCGCTGCAGAGCAAGGTCCAGCTGCAGGCGCGCAGCTTCAAGCTCAAGGAGCTGTTCCCCAGCTTCGCGCCGATGCAGTCCAGTTTCGGCGAGCTCAACGGCGACGCGGCCATCAGCGGCACCGGCAACTCGGTAGCAACCATCCTCGCTGGCGCCAACGGCGAGATGAAGCTGCTGATCAATGACGGGCGCATCAGTCGCAGCCTGATGGAGATTGCCGGGCTCAACGTGGGTAACTACGTGGTGAACAAGCTGTTCGGCGATGACGAGGTGAAGATCAACTGCGCTGCTGCCGACGTGGGCATCGCCAACGGCCTGGCCAAGCCGCGGGTGTTCGCCTTCGATACCGAGAACGCCATCATCACGGTGGATGGCATGGCCAACTTTGCCACCGAGCAGCTGGACCTGGACATCACTCCGCAGAGCAAGGGCGTGCGTATCTTCTCCCTGCGCTCGCCGCTCTATGTGCAGGGCACCTTCAAGAACCCGAAAGCGGGTGTGCATGTGCTGCCGCTGGCGGCCCGTGGCGCAGGGATGGTCGCCCTCGGCGTGGCGGTGGCTCCGGCGGCGGCGCTGCTGGCGCTGATCGCCCCGAGCAAGCAGGACGACAACCAGTGCGCGGCGCTGCTGCAGCAGATGAAGCAGCCGGCGAAGGCGCCGGCGCCGGCCAAGCGCAAGTAAGCGGCAGGTGGAGGGCGGGCATGCCTGTAGGAGCGGGCCGTGCCCGCGATCGCGCGCATGGCGCGCTCCTACAAGGCAGGCCTAGTAGATCGGCACGTAGAGGTCGGTTTCAGAAGCTGGGTCTTCCGGCCCCAGGAAGCGCTCGGTGTAGCGTTCAAGGTCCACGCCTTTCTTCGGCTCCAGGCCGTGGCGGGCCAAGAGGCTGGAATAGATGGCCTGGAAGCTGTCGGCGATGGCGGTGACCGGGCCGATGTGGGTGAACACCGCGTACTTCTGCGCGGGCACCTCGAAACCCATCATCCCCTCGGGCACGGCGGCGCCAGCGTCCACCGGCAGGCCGGCGATGTAGTGGAACTCACCGCCCGGCAGCTGGGTGCAGACGCCATAGGCGGTCTTGTCCGTCGCGCTGGCCGCGATTTCCTGCTCGCGCGGCAGGAAGCGCTGCCACAGCAGGCCGATGCTGTCACCCGGCGCGCTGCCGCGGTAGTCCATGCCCACCACGTGGAAGGCGGGCAGTTCGATGATGCGGTATTTCATGGGCGGCTCCTGAGATGGCTGCAGGGATGATAGACCGCCACCGCACGCAGGGAACTACCCCCGCGCAAGCCTGTGGCGCGGTGCCAGAGGAAGGCGCCAAACGAAAATGCCCCCGCCAGCGGGCGAGGGCATTTTCTTCATCGCTCAGACCTTCGTCACGGCTGGTAATCACGCTCGTGGCGGTCCAGCTCGGAACAGGTCATGAACCCCGACCCGTCCACCCGGCCACTGCTATCGAAGCTCACGTAGAAGGGCTGTTGCTGCCCGTCCTTGCTGAGGATGTAGCTGTTGCAGCTGCCCGGTTTCATCAGGCGTTTCTGCGTCGACGACGGGGTGCCGCCGATCTTCAGGACTTCTTCCTGGCTCATTCCCTTCTCGACATTGCGCACCAGCGGCTGGTCGCGGAAGGTGATGTAGTTGACCGGGTTCTGCACCTTGGTGGATGCGCAGCCCGCCACCGAGGCCAGTACCAACAGCGCCAGCAGTGATCGCTTGTACATGGTGTTCTCCTTGGTTGAGCAACTCACTCGCTCAACTTGGAGCCTAGGCCATGATCCGGCGTTCAAGAAATCTGCAGGACGCAGGCCTCACTGGGCCTCTTTCAGGGCATCGTCCAGGCGCTGCTGGCTCTGCACGTTGGCCGCATCGATCTGCTGCTTGAGCTGCTGCATCTGCTGCTGGGCCTGTTGCGCCTGCTGGGCCTGCAGGTTGGCGGTGGTGGCCGCGGTGGCGGCGGTCTCGCCCAGGCCGCAGGCGGAGAGCGCGGCGGACAGGAGCAGCAGGCTGGTCAGTTGGAGGGTGCGCATGGCGGACTCCGGGCGCGAGGGGTATTACCGCCACACTAGCGCATGGCGGCAGGTCCGTCAGTGAGCGACCGCTCAGCCGTAGCGCTTCATCGCCTCGATGGCCAGGCCGTTGCCGATACCGCCGAAACGGTCGCCATCGACGTGGCGGGCGTTGGGCAGCATGGCCGCCACGCTCTGGCGCAGCGCCGGCACGCCGGAGGAGCCGCCGGTGAAGAACACGCTGTCGACCCGCGCCGGGTCCACGTCGGCGGAATTGAGCAGTTCGGTGATGCTGCCGCGCACGCGCTCCAGCAGCGGGGCGATGGCGCCTTCGAACAGGTCACGGCTCAGCTCGGCAACCAGCCCCGCTTCGATACGCATCAGGTCGATGTCGCGGCGCTCGGTGTCGGACAGCTCGATCTTGCTGGCTTCCACCTGCATCGCCAGCCAGTGGCCGGCGCGCTGCTCGATGAGCTTGAACAGGCGGTCGATGCCGGTGGCGTCGACGATGTCGTAGCGCATGTTCTGCAGCGCCAGTTGGGACTTCTGCGCGTACACCGCGTTGATGGTGTGCCAGGTGGCGAGGTTGAGGTGGTAGCTGGTCGGCATGAAGGCGTCGCTCTTCATCTTGCTGCCGTAGCCGAACAGCGGCATTACACCCTGGATGCTCAGCTGCTTGTCGAAGTCGGTACCGCCAATGTGCACGCCGCCGGTGGCGAGGATATCGCCCTGGCGGTCGGCCACTTCGCGACGCTCCGGCGACAGGCGCACCAGCGAGAAGTCCGAGGTACCGCCGCCGATGTCGACGATCAGCACCAGCTCTTCACGCTGGATGCTGCGCTCGTAGTCGAAGGCCGCGGCCAGCGGTTCGTACTGGAAGGAGACGTCCTTGAAGCCGAGCTTCTGCGCCACGGCCACCAGGGTGTCCTGGGCTTCCTGGTCGGCCTTGGGATCGTCGTCGACGAAGAACACCGGACGCCCCAGCACCACGGAGTCGAACTCGCGCCCGGCAACCACTTCGGCGCGCTTCTTCAGTTCGCCGATGAACAGCCCCAGCAGGTCCTTGAACGGCATGGCGCTGCCCAGCACGGTGGTCTCGCTTTTCAGCAGCGAGGAACCCAGCAGGCTTTTCAGCGAGCGCATCAGGCGGCCTTCGTAGCCTTCCAGGTATTCGTGCAGGGCCAGGCGGCCATAGACCGGGCGGCGTTCCTCGACGTTGAAGAAGATCACCGAGGGCAGGGTGATCTTGTCGTCTTCCAGGGCGATCAGCGGTTCGGTGTCCGGGCGCCACCAGCCGACGGTGGAGTTGGAGGTGCCGAAGTCGATGCCCAGGGCGCGGGCCGCAGTGGTCGGGAACATGGTGCGCAAGTGTCCGGAGAAAAAACGGCCGCGCAGTTTACGCGAGTGTTCGCCGAAATTCAGGGTATCCGTCGGAAGGCTATGGTGGCAAAGAGGGCTTGGGGAGTAGCTTGTAGTTTTGCTACATTGTGTTCCTGTAGTTTTCCTACAAGAGTTTTCCACTATCTGATTTTCGTTCTCCCACCCCGTATTAGCAGTTGGATCCCACCATGCACAGAGCCTCCTTCCACGAATTGCGCAAGGATTTCCGCGCCTTACTGAATTCTTCAGCCTGCTATCACACCGCTTCGGTGTTCGATCCCATGTCGGCGCGCATCGCCGGCGACCTGGGTTTCGAAGTGGGCATCCTGGGCGGTTCTGTAGCTTCACTACAAGTTTTGGCGGCGCCTGATTTCGCGCTGATCACCCTGAGCGAATTCACCGAGCAGGCCACCCGCATCGGTCGCGTCGCCCGTCTGCCGGTGATCGCCGACGCCGACCACGGCTATGGCAATGCGCTGAACACCATGCGCACCATCGTCGAGCTGGAACGCGCCGGCGTGGCCGCACTGACCATCGAGGACACCCTGCTGCCCGCGCAGTTCGGCCGTAAGTCCACCGACCTGATCCCGGTCGAGGAAGGGGTCGGCAAGATCCGCGCGGCACTGGAAGCGCGCATCGACTCGGAAATGGCGATCATTGCTCGCACCAACGCCGAAGTGCTGGAAGTGGACGACGTGATCCGCCGCACCCTGGCCTACCAGGCTGCCGGCGCCGACGGTATCTGCATGGTCGGCATCCGCGATTTCGACCATCTGGAAGCCATCTCCCGCCACCTGTCCGTGCCGCTGATGCTGGTGTCCTACGGCAACCCGGAGCTGCGCGACGACGCGCGACTGGCCGAGCTGGGGGTGCGCATCGTGGTCGACGGCCACGCCGCCTACTTCGCCGCGATCAAGGCCACCTACGACTGCCTGCGCGAGCAGCGCGGCGTGCATGCCTCCGACCTGACTGCTTCGGAGCTGGCGAAGAAGTACACGCTGCCCGAGGAGTACCAGATCTGGGCGCGCGAATACATGGAAGTCAAAGAGTAGGACCGCCTGTTCTGTTTTGTTCTTTCCTGCGCCGCTCAGCTGCGCGGCAGATGCGCCAGCAGGTATTCGACCTGGGCGTTGAAGGGATAGAGCAGAGTGCCTTCGGGTTTCTCCGCCTTGCGCAGGTAGCTCCAGCGCGAGAGCAGGGAGTCCCGGCTGGCACCGGCGGGTAATGCCGCCAGGCGTTCGCCGATCAGTTCCTGCAGCTCTCCGATGCGTGCCGCATCGCCCTCGCTTTCCTTCCCCAGCAAGCGCCCGTTGGCCCGCCGCGCCTCCAGCAGCGCCAGCTCGCGCAACTCGTCTTCAAGCCCCTTTGATGCCGGATTCCGCGTGAGGATGAAGGTGTCGAACAGCCCGGCCACCTCCCGCGTCTGTGCCACCGCGTGCTGCAGGTCCGCGTCCTTCTGCGAGTAAGCCGCACGCACCTGATCCAGGGCCTGTCGATAAAGCTGCCAGAGGTCCTGCAGGTGGGCGGCATTCTTCTGCTGCGACAGCTGCTGCTCGAAACCCGGCCCGAGGCCATCCAGCCGCGCGAGGAAACGGTCGTCGCCGGTGGCACTGTACAGCAGCAGGTAGCGCTCCATGTCGCGCAGGCTGGCATCCACGGCGTCGGCATTGGCGGCGCGCGGCAACAGGCCGGCGAGCAGGAGGCTGGCGATCAGGGTGCAGGCATGGCGCATGGCGGGGTTCCGACAGTCAGAGGTCTCCCGATTCTCGGCAGGCATGCCCGTGCGGACCATCAGACGTATCTGGTTTCCCGGCGACACACTCGTCGCTTCCTGCGCCATCGCCCTTGCAATCACTGCCGTCGCCCTGCATATCTTCAGAAGTCACGACTATTCCACGGGAGGTCGCCATGGCCAGCGGCTGGGCAAACGACGGAGCGGTTCAGGAACAGATCGACAGCACCATCGAGGACGCCATCGCACGGGCGCGCAACCAGATGCCCAAGGGCGAGAGCCTGACCCATTGCGAGGAGTGCGACGCGCCGATTCCCGAGGCGCGGCGCAAGGCCATCCCCGGCGTGCGCCTGTGCGTGAACTGCCAGGCCGAGCACGACAAGGAGCAGGCCAGCTACGCCGGCTACAACCGCCGCGGCAGCAAGGACAGCCAGTTGCGTTGACGTGCTTCCCCTCCGCTATGAAAACGGCGCCCCTGGGGCGCCGTTTTCGTTGGTGCGTCTCCTGTAGGAGCGGGCCATG
>NZ_JYOA01000010.1:537344-627385 GCF_000955805.1 Pseudomonas sp. 21
CATGGCGCGCTCCTACAAGGGCACGTTCGGCCTGAGCGGCACCAGCACGCTGAAGGTGATGATGCCGTCGGCCTGTTCCACTTCGATGCGGCCGCCGTGGGCGCTGACGATGGCCTGGGAGATGTACAGGCCGATGCCCAGTCCGCTCTTGTTGCGGCCATGGCCGCCAGCGTCCTGCTTGAACGGCTCGAAGAGGTTGGCCAGGCGCGCCTCGTCCAGCGCCTCGGCTTCGTTGAGAATGCTCAGCCGCGCCTGCTCGCCCTGGTGGCGCAGCTCCACCAGCACCGGGCGGCCGGGGCGGCCGTGGTGGCGGGCATTGCTCAGCAGGTTGGCGACCACCTGCAGGTAGCGGTCCGGGTCGACCTGCGCCTGCACGCCCTCCTCGATGGCGGTCTCGATGGACAAGCCCGGATAGGCCACGTCGGTTTCCTGGACGATATCGCGCACCAGCCGCGAAAGGTCGGCGGCCACCGGTTTCACGGTCATGCCCGCGCCGCTCTGCAGGCGGCTCATTTCCAGGATCTGGCTGATCAGCCGCTCCATGCGGCTGCTGGAGTAGGTGATGTGCTGGCGCAGTTCGGCGTTGCGCACGTCGCTGGAGGACAGCATCGCGGCAGCCATGGAGATCGACTGAAGCGGGTTGCGCAGGTCGTGGCCGAGTACGGCGATCAGGCGCTGGCGCATGCGGTCGATCTCGCCGGCGCGGTTCAGGCACAGCTCCACCAGTTCGGTGCGCAGCTTCTCGGCGATGCTCAGGTCGATGCCGGTCCAGGGCATGGAGCGCCCGCGCACCACTTCCTCCCAGGCTTCGAATGAGCCGCGCGGAGTCAGGCGCGCTCCGGAGGGGCCGGTCTTGACGATCTTCTCCGGCTTGCCGCCCCAGCGGATGCGGTGCACCTGCTCCAGGCGCAGCCAGACGATCCAGCCCGACTCCTGGCGATGGAAACGGATCGCCATGACGCCGCAGTAGCGTGGGTCGTACGTGCCGTCGGGCAGTTCCAGGCGATGGTCGCTGTGGAACAGGTCCAGCTCGTCGTCCTGTTGCAACTGGGCGACCATGGCCACTGCCAGATCCTCGAAGTCGCCGCCGATGCTGCTGGCGCGCCCGCCAAGCATCACCACTGCGCCGTCGCACGGCAGCAGGTCGGCAATGCTGGCGCCGGGGCGCGACAGGGCGCTGAGCAGGTCATCGGAGTCGCGGGTGCGGCGCAGTAGCGCCTGCTGGCGCTCGGAGGCCTGGCGCAGCAGTTCGCTGACGCGGCTCTGTTCCAGGCGTTCGACCATGGCGCTGCACACCTGGGAGAACACCTGGAAGGACATGCGGATCGGGTAGGGCACCACCTTCGGGCTCATGTGGTGGCAGGAGAACAGTCCCCAGAGGCGCCCGCCGACCACGATGGAAATGCTCATCGAGGCGCGCACGCCCATGTTCGCGAGGTATTCGCAGTGGATCGGCGAGACGCTGCGCAGGGTGCTGAAACTCAGGTCGAACGGCTTGCCGCTGCGCGGGTTCAGCGTGGGTCGCACGGCCACCGGCTGGTAGGCCGCATCGCCGATCAGCCGCACCGGGTTCTGCAGGTACAGGCGCCGCGCCTGGGCAGGAATGTCCGAGGCCGGGTAGCGTTGGCCGAGGTAGCTTTCCAGGTCCTCGCGGCGGGATTCGGCGACCACCTCGCCGGAGTCGTCCTCGTTGAAGCGGTAGGCCATGACGCGGTCGTAGCCGGTCATCCGCCGCACTTCCTCGGTGACACTGACCAGCAGGCTCTCGACGTCGTTGCGCAACTGCAGCTGGCTGACCAGGCGCTGGGCGTTGAGGGCGAAGGTGGTGAAGGACGCGGTGCCGGCGGCGCGTCGCTCGAATTCCAGGTAGCGCACGCCGTCGTGGCTGTGGCCGATCACGTCGAAGAAGCGCCGGTTGATCCGCGCCTCCACGCTGTTGACCCAGGGGCCTTCCTCGCCCAGCCCTTCGGCGAGCATCGCCAGCACGCCCGGGCCGACGTCGGCTTCTGCCAGCGGTTCGCCCAGCGTCGGGGCGATGCCCAGCAGGGTGCCGAGGTTGTCGCTGAAGCCGAGCACGTTGCCCTGCCCGTCGAGGGCGATCAGCGCGCCGTGGGGCTGGATCGCGCCCGGCACATGGATGGGTTCGTCCTCGCAGTTGGCGAGGGTGACGGCCTGCTCGCTCATGCCGGGACCGTCCGGGCGGGTGTGGCGTCGATCACCCAGTCGCGGAACGAGGTGAAGGCGCACACGGCGGCAGCCTGAGCGCGGGAGATATCTTCGGCAGTGGTGACGTGCTCGGCCAGCAGGCGCTGGAAGCTGCCCCAGCGCTCGCCCGTTTGCTCGCCGTAGCCATGCAGCCAGCGCAGTGGCAGGGGATCGAGGGAGGTCTTGAGGCGCTTGTAGAGCACACGTCCGCCGAGGGTCGCGCCTTCGGCGACGTAGGCGATGCCGAAGGCTTCGGCCAGGCAGACCGGCTTGGGTACGCAGGGGCAGTCGACCACGGGGTCTTCGGCGTGGGCGCCGGCCAGCAGGTCGTCTTCCAGCCACTGGCTCTTGCCCTGGCGCAGGGCTGCATCTTCTGCGTCCGGCCAGAGCGGCCAGAGTGCCTGCTCCAGCGGGCGCATCCAGCCCAGCACGCGGGCAGCGTGGTCGAGGTAGTCGGCCTGGGTCAGTGCGGAAGTGAGCGGGGAGCGGCTGTCGAGGTCGGCATGCAGCTCTTGGGTAGCGGCGCGCAACGCAGCCAGCGCGGGCGAGATGCCCGGGCGTTCGTTCGGTCGCGAAGTCATCGCCGTCATCGCGGGTCCACCTTTTTCATCGAGCTGAAGAGCATAGCAGTTCGAGCTTGGTGGTCGGGCAGATGAGAAGAAGTTGATCGAATTGCCAGGTTCAGCGCCGGGCCAGAATTGTAGGAGCGCGCCGTGCGCGCGATCGCGGGCCTGGCCCGCTCCTGCAGGGGGATGCCGAAGGCCGCCGCACGTTGCGTGCGGCGGCCCGGGTTTACGGCAGGATCAGAAGTTGATCTTGAAGCCTACGGTCACCGCCTGGTCGCGGTAGCCGTTGTCGCCGAACTGGTGGCCTACCTCACCCCAGACATTGACCCGGCTGTTCACCTTGCTGGTGGCGCCGAGCTTCACTTCGAAGATGTCGCTGGCTCCGTCCATCTCGAACCTGGTGCTGCCCATCTTCGCGCCGAAGTCCTTGGAGTTGTGGATCCAGTTGGTCTCCACATAGGGCTCCACGCCGTAGGTGTTGGCGAAGCCGCCAGCCTCGTTGCTGCGCACGGCGGCGCGGGCACCCAGGCGGGTCATGATGTTGCCGTCACCCTTGCCGGTGACCTTGGTGCCATTGGCCTCGCGGTGGCTGTCGGCCTTCACGCCCATGTAGACGATCTGTGCCTGGGGCTGCACGTAGTAGGTGGCGCTGTCGGTCTTGGCGACTTCGAAGGTCTTGCCGGCCTCGATGGAGGCGGTGATGCCCTTGAGGTCGTAGCTCTCCTTGGCCAGTTGGTCGCCTTTCACGTCGGCGTCGAATTCGTTGTAGAGAATCCAGCTGTCGACGTAGGCGCCGTTCTCGTCTTCCTTGTTCTCGTACCAGGTGCCGTAGACGCCCAGGCTGTAGCCGTCGATCTCGCCGCGCGAGCGGTAGCCGGTGATGCGCGACTGGGTGGTGGAGTTGCCGTTGGCGTAGCCGGCCATCACGCCCAGTACCCAGTCACCGTTGTCGGTCTGCTTGCGGTACAGGTCGCTGCCCAGTTGCAGCACGTAGCGGTTGGACTCGGTCTTGAGCTGGCCGGTGCTGTCTTCCCAGCGGGTCGAGCCATCGACGTTGCGCATCCACAGCATGGAGGTGACTTGCTTGCCGGTATCCGGGTCGACGTAGGTCAGGTTGCCGGTCCGGTCATGCAGGCGATGCAGGAACATCGTGTTGGCCGCTGCGATGTTGGCGGTGTAGCTGCCACCTTCGGGCTGGCGTACGCGGTCGCTGTCGCTTGGCTTCGGCGCTGGGTCCACGGGGCCTGGTTGTTCCGGTGCGGGATCGACCGGATCGGGGTCTTCCGGGGTCGGGTCGACCTGGCCCGGCGGATCGACTGGCGGCGGATCAACCGGTGGCGGGTCAACTGGCGGCGGATCGACTGGCGGTGGATCGACTGGCGGTGGATCAACCGGCGGCGGATCCTCCGGATCGGGATCAGTCGGTTTGTACGAGGTCAGGTACCAGTCGCTATCCAGGCCGGTGGAACCGACGAAGCTGCCGCCGCGACGCAGCACGTATTCGTAGCCGCCCTCGGTGACACGGTCTGACTTGAATTCGCCGGCCGAGGTGCCGCCGACGGTGATCATCTGGATGCCTTCCAGGGTTTCGGCGCCGGGGCCGTCGGTGTTGTTGACGGTGACGCGGGTCTCGCCCGAGGTGCTGCCGGTGACGGCCAGCTTGTCGGTTTCCGAGGTGTCGCCGCCCAGGTAGGTGTTCATCACCAGGTGACCGCCGCCGCTGAAGTCGCCATCCACGGTCAGCGTCTTGTAGGTGTAGGCACCGTGCTCGTCGTGGCGATCGTAGATCAGTTGCGCGCCGTCGGTGAGCGAGAGGTTGGTGAGGTTGGAGTTGCCGGTCATGAACCACTGGCTGGCGGCTCCGTCCATGGCGAGGTCGATCACGCCATCGGTGACGGTGCTGGTGGTGCCGTTGAGGTAGGAGCCGGCAGCCATCTTCAGGTCGAGCTTGCCCTGGGTCTCCGCGAACAGGGCTACACCCTTGCGATTCACGGTGTTCGCATCGGCGTTGCTGTCGAGGACATAGACCCTGGCGCTGTCGGACACGACGCTGGAATCGGCGCCCTTGGCGTAGATCGCATAGTTGCCGTCCTTGACCGTGACCTGGGTGTCACCCTGCAGGTAGACCTGACTGCCCCGCGTCCCATCGCCATAGGCACCGGCCTCGGCATAGATGCCGTAGCCGTTGCCCTTGGTGGATTCGGTGGCGTTGATGGTGCTGATGGTGGTGCTGCCCAGGGTGATCACACCGCCCTTGTTGGCGAAGACCGCGTGAGCGTCCTTGCCGGTGGAGGTGATGACGCTGTTGTCGCCGATGGTCACCGACGCGCCGCCCAGGGCCTTGGTGTTGGTGTTGCCCGCATAGACGGCATAGCCGTCGCCGTATTCATAGACCGTCGAGCCCAGGGTGAACTCGGTGTTGGCGCCATTCCCGGCGCTGGTAATGGTGGCCCCTTCACCGATGACGATGCTGTTGGTATAGCCCGCGCCGGGCGAGGAGTTCGCCCTCACGCCCATGCCCTGGGTGGTGATCACTGCATTGTCGCCCACGGTCACGCTCGAGCCGTTGGTGTTGCGCGTGACGTTGATACCTTCGGCGGAGGACCCGGTCGTAACGATGTTGAGCTGGCCGAAGGTCATGTGGTTGGTGCCGTTGTTCACCTGGATGGCGTCGGCCTTGCTGCCGCCGGTGGTGATGGACGTGGTCGCATCGATCAGGTTGAACCGGGTTCCGGAGTTGTTGCCGTAGATGCCGAAACCTTGCATGGGCGCCAGCTTGCCCTCCGTGGTCCCGGTGTTGATTACCAGGCTGGTGGTGCCGCTGGGAGGAGGGTCCCAGGTGGTGGAGTCGCAGGTCGTTTCCGTTCCTGTCGTCGTGCAGCCGGCCAGTGCGGCCTGGCTCTGTCCGAAAAGAGCGATGGCCAGGGCCACATGCGTGGCCAGAAGGGTCTTGGTAAAGCGCATTGCAAACCTCCTTGCGCCCGTCGCCATGTCGCGATGCGGGGCGGGTTTCCAGCGCCTGTGTAAGCCTGTCCTGGCGGGAGATCGGAGCGTTCCGGATCGGTATCCTGCTGTCACTGGAAGTTGCTTGGGGGCGGCATGGCCACGAGCTGTCGCGCCACGCCGGATCCTCGGCCGGTGAGGGCTTTTCTGGATCAGTGGGCACATTGTTCAGCTGGCGTTCAGTCAGCCGAATAAGACGAATCTCAATCGGCACGCGGTGGGGAGGGGGACAGAGAAAAGTTTGATTTATGGCAAGGGCAGGAGCCGGACCGGGCATTGCACACCGGTCCGCAAGCAGGCAGAGCCTTACTTGTTCAGCTTGATCACGTCACCGGAAACGGTAGTGGTGTAGCCATTCAGGACCCAGGCCCAGAACCATTTTTCCTGCACCTGGGTGTTGATCAGCGCATCGCCACCCTTGGCCTGGATCGCGGCATTCTGCGCGCGGATGAAGCGGGTGTTCTGCTGGATCGGGATCACGTTGAACAGCATGATGCCGGTGGCCTTGCCTTCACTGTGGCCGATCACGGTGTACTGATCGGGGGTGTAGCTCCGGGTTTTCATCGGGGTGCCGGTGCAGCCGGCGATGGCGACGGTGGCGAGCAGGGCGGCGGCAATACGGGTGAACTTCACGTGACTCTCCTGAGATATGCCCCGGACTTCTTTTCCGGGGGCACGCAGGGTAGCTATCACGAGGCCATCATGGAAGCCGCCAAGCTGACGCAGTTCTCGGAACAGCCGCTCTTCAGAAGAGAAAGTAGCGCTGCGCCATCGGCAGCACGTCGGCCGGTTCGCACCAGAGCAACTGACCGTCCGCACGCACCTGATAGTTCTGCGCGTCCACCTCGATGTGCGGCAGGTAGGCGTTGTGGATCAGGTCGGTCTTCTGCACGCTGCGGCAACCCTGCACCACGCCGATGGCCTTGCGCAGGCCCAGTTCGTGGTGCACGCCGAGGTCGAACGCGGCCTGGCTGATGAAGGTCAGGCAGGTAGCGTGGCGGCTGCCGGCGTAGCTGGCGAACATCGGTCGGTAGTGCACCGGCTGCGGCGTCGGGATCGAGGCGTTGGCGTCGCCCATCAGGCTCGCGGCGATGGCGCCGCCCTTGAGGATCAGGCTCGGCTTCACCCCGAAGAAGGCCGGGCGCCAGAGCACCAGGTCGGCCAGCTTGCCCACTTCGATGCTGCCCACTTCATGGGCCACGCCATGGGTGATCGCCGGGTTGATGGTGTACTTGGCGATGTAGCGCCTGGCGCGGAAGTTGTCGTTGCGTGCGCCATCGCCGTCCAGCGCGCCGCGCTGCTTCTTCATCTTGTCGGCGGTCTGCCAGGTGCGCGTGATCACTTCGCCGACGCGGCCCATGGCCTGGCTGTCGGAGCTGATCATGCTGAAGGCGCCGAGGTCATGGAGGATGTCCTCGGCGGCAATGGTCTCGCGGCGAATGCGCGACTCGGCGAAGGCCACGTCCTCGGCGATGCTCGGATCCAGGTGGTGGCAGACCATGAGCATGTCCAGGTGTTCGTCGATGGTGTTGCGGGTGAAGGGCCGGGTCGGGTTGGTCGAGCTGGGCAGCACGTTGGCGAAGCCGCAGGCCTTGATGATGTCCGGCGCGTGGCCGCCTCCGGCGCCTTCGGTGTGGTAGGTGTGGATGGTGCGGCCCTTGAACGCGGCGAGGGTGGTTTCGACGAAGCCGGATTCGTTGAGGGTGTCGGTGTGGATCGCCACCTGCACGTCGAGGCGGTCGGCCACGGACAGGCAGTTGTCGATCGCCGCCGGGGTGGTGCCCCAGTCCTCGTGCAGCTTCAGGCCGATGGCGCCGGCGCGCACCTGTTCTTCCAGCGGCAGCGGCAGGCTGGCGTTGCCCTTGCCGGTGAAGCCGATGTTCATCGGGAAGGCGTCGGCGGCCTGGAGCATGCGCGCCATGTGCCACGGGCCGGAGGTGCAGGTGGTGGCATTGGTGCCGGTGGCCGGCCCGGTGCCGCCACCGATCATGGTGGTCACTCCGCTCATCAGCGCCTCTTCGATCTGCTGCGGGCAGATGAAGTGGATGTGCGTGTCGATGCCGCCGGCGGTGAGGATCATGCCCTCGCCGGCGATCACTTCGGTGCTGGCGCCCAGGGCGATGGTGACGCCGGGCTGGATGTCCGGGTTGCCGGCCTTGCCGATGGCGGCGATGCGCCCGTGCTTGAGCCCCACGTCGGCCTTGACGATGCCCCAGTGGTCGAGGATCAGCGCGTTGGTGATTACCGTGTCGACGACCTGCGCGGCGCACAGCTGGCTCTGGCCCATGCCATCGCGGATGACCTTGCCGCCGCCGAACTTCACTTCCTCGCCGTAGACGGTGAAGTCCTTTTCCACCTCGACCCACAGGTCGGTATCGGCCAGGCGCACGCGGTCGCCGACGGTGGGGCCGAACATGTCGGCGTAGGCTTGTCTGCTGATCTTCATCGGGGCTCCTTGGTCGGTCCTTGCGCTGGTTTGCCCTCTCCCCAACCCTCTCCCTGAAGGGAGAGGGGGCTGATCGGTGCACTGTGCTGACTCATTGCTGGGGCTGCTTTCTCCCTCTCCCTTCAGAGCGGGGCGCGCAGCCAGGGCGGGGGAGAGGGGCTCTATGTGGCACTCAGCTCAGAGCGCCCCCATCACCCGCCCGGCAAATCCGTAAACCTTCCGCTCGCCCGCCAGCTCCACCAACTCCACCTCGCGGCTCTGCCCCGGCTCGAAGCGCACCGCGGTGCCGGCCGGGATATTCAGGCGCATGCCGCGAGCCGCGTCGCGGTCGAACAGTAGCGCGTCGTTGGTCTCGAAGAAGTGGTAGTGCGAGCCGACCTGGATCGGCCGGTCGCCGCTGTTGGCCACCGTCAGGCCCAGCGTGCGGCGGCCGGCGTTGAGTTCGATCTCGCCGGGCTGGATGTCGTATTCGCCAGGGATCATGGGGAGCTCCGTGGGTCGAGGATCAGTTGCATGAAGGTCAGGTCCAGCCAGCGGCCGAACTTCTGGCCCACCTGTGGCATCTGCCCGCTGGTGACGAAGCCCAGGCGTTCGTGCAGGCGGATCGACGCTGTGTTGCCGCTTTCGATGGCCGCGACCATCACGTGCAGGCCCTGGGCGCGGGCACGCTCGATCAGCGCCTGCATCAGGATCGGACCGAGGCCCTTGCCGCGCTGGTCGGCGCGCACGTAGACCGAATGCTCGACCGTCTCGCGGAAGCCGTCGAAGGCGCGCCACGGGCCGTAGCTGGCGTAGCCCACCACTTCGCCGCCGTCCTCGGCCACCAGCACCGGGAAGCCTTGCTGCGCACGTAGCGCAAGCCACTCGCGGCGGTTCTCCAGGTCGATGGCGATCTCGTTCCAGATCGCGGTGGTGTTGAGCACGGCGTCGTTGTAGATGTCGCGCAGACTGCCGAGGTCGGCTTGGCTGGCGTCGCGGATGAGCATGTTGGTTCCTCAGGTTCGTGGGGCGAATGAAGCGCAACGCTTCCTCCGCCATTGTCGCCGCCCCCTGGGTCACGGGGCGGGCGATCAGGCAATGGGTTGGTGCACGGTGACCAGTTTGGTCCCGTCGGGGAAGGTCGCTTCCACCTGGATCTCCGGGATCATCTCCGGCACGCCTTCCATCACCTGTTCACGGGTCAGCAGCGTGGTGCCGTAGTGCATCAGGTCGGCGACCGTCTGGCCATCCCGCGCGCCTTCGAGCAGCGCGGCGGAGATCAGCGCGATGGCTTCCGGGTAGTTGAGTTTCACCCCGCGGGCGAGGCGGCGCTCGGCGACCAGGCCGGCGGTGAAGATCAGCAGCTTGTCCTTCTCGCGAGGGGTCAAATCCATCTCAGGTGCTCCAGATTCGGGGAGGAACGGCCTCGCGGCCGAGCAGCGCGGGCCGCAGCCGGCGCCAGAGTTCGGTGAGCCAGGCGCGGGCGTGCAGCGCCTCATGGGCAAGGCAGCGGGCGACCACCAGGCCGGGCAGTTGGGTGAGGTTGCCGCGGCCCTGGCAGGGGACGGCGCGGCAGGCTTCGATGAGCGCCGCGTCGATCTGCCCGCTGGCGATCAGCGTGGCCATCACCGGATGGCCGGCGAGGCCGATGGGCGAGTCGAGCAGGCGGTCGCTACCGGTCACGCGCTGGCGCTCGTGCCACAGGCGCTGGCCGTCACGGCGGATGTCCAGCGCGGCGGCGAAGTGGCCGTCGTCGAAGCGCTCGCCACTGGCCGGGCGGCCGAGGGCGACGATGTCCCAGTAGAACAGCCGGGCGTCGTTTTCGAGATCGATGCAGGTAGTCAGCTCCGCCTGGGCGCCGGAATAGACGATGGTTTCCTGCGGCAGCCATTCCAGCGTGGCGCCTGCCGCCACGCGGATGCCGAGGTGCTGCTTCGCCGGGCAGCCGGCGCGGTACCACTTGGCGGCACCGGGGCTGGTGAGTTGCACCCAGCTGTCCTGATTGGCGTGGATATCGAGGGTCAGCGTGTCGCCGCCGGCGATGCCGCCGGGCGGGTGCACGACGATGTGCTGGCAGACTTGCGGCCCTTCCGCGTACAGGTGCTTCTGCACCCGCAACGGGCCGCGATGCCTTCGCGTGACCGGGCGCGTGCAGTCGCCGACGCAGGCATAGGCCAGCTCGAGCTCCGCGTGCCAGGCAGGGTGGAAGAGAGTGGCCGGTGCGTTCATGGGCAGCTTCGAAACGAAGGATGCACACGACAGAGCAATCAGCGTGCCGGAATGCGCCAGGATAGTGCGCGGCCACTGCCTGGCTTTGTGCAGCTCAGGCATGGCACGGGATTGGCGCTGACGGAGGCGATTGTCCGTTCGGTCAGGTATCGGCGCGGTTGCGGTGCGTTATCGACCATTGCGCACCATGTCGGTGCGTCGACTGTAGGAGCGAGCTTGCTCGCGAACGGATGATCAGGCTAACGCTGGAACCATCGGTCAAACCGATGGTTCGCGAGCAAGCTCGCTCCTACAGAGAGCCGCGGCTCAGCCCAGCTGCTTGCGCATGTACACCCGGCGGAAACCGTTCTCGACCTTGCGCGCGTATTCCTGGTAGCCGTTCTTCGCGTACAGCTCGATGTTCTCGGTCATCCGCTCGTTGGTATAGAGGTACAACGACGCGTAACCCAATTGCGCGGCGGTTTCCTCGGCATGGATCAGCAAGGTGCGGCCGATGCCCTGGCCGGCGCACTCGGGCAGCACGGCAATGTTGTCGAGGAGGAAGCCTTCGTCGGTCTCGCGCATCACCAGCAGGCCGACGGGGACGCCGCCCTGCTCGGCAATCAGTACGCGGTCCTCGGCGATGATCGCGTGGTAGTCATCCAGCATCGGCCCCGGCTTGCGGCCGAGCTTGGGAATCCACTGTGCATAGGCGGCGGCCACGCAGACTGCGGCGAATCCGGCGTCGTCATTGACGGCGGGACGCAGGACGAGGGGCATGTCGAACTCCGGAAAAAACGAATACGGGGCCTGGCAGCTTGCCACCGGCCGCCGTCATGCGCCAGTGACAGGTCGTCTCGGCGTCGGGCGTGGTTCGCGAGGCCGAATTCGTTCCCTACGGATAACGGCATTCCCCACATCCCTGTGGGTCACAAGCTCGCTCCTACAAAGAGCATGCAGGCCCGACCTGTAGGAGCGAGCTTGCTCGCGAACCGGCGCAGAATGCCGTCGCCTCAGATGGTCACCAGCCCTCGCACGCCCTCGGCTTCCATGTCCACGCCGCGCCCCTGCTGGACGATTTCCCCGCGCGACATCACCAGGTACTGGTCGGCCAGTTCGGCGGCGAAGTCATAGAACTGCTCCACCAGCAGGATGGCCATGTCGCCGCGCTGGGCGAGCTTGCGGATCACCGCGCCGATCTCCTTGATCACCGAGGGCTGGATGCCTTCGGTGGGCTCGTCGAGGATCAGCAGGCGCGGCTTGCTGGCCAGTGCGCGGCCGATGGCGAGCTGTTGCTGCTGGCCGCCGGAGAGGTCGCCGCCGCGGCGCTGCTTCATCTCCCGCAGCACCGGGAACAGCTCGTAGATGAACTCGGGCACGGCCTTGGCTTCGCCAGCACTGAATCGCGACAGCCCCATCAGCAGGTTTTCCTCCACGGTGAGACGCGGAAAGATCTCCCGCCCCTGCGGCACGTAGGCGATGCCGGCGTGTACGCGCTGGTGCGGCTTGAAGCCGGTGATCGGCTTGCCCTCCCAGCTGACCTTGCCTTCCTTGGCCGGCACCAGGCCCATCAGGCAGCGCAGCAGGGTGGTCTTGCCCACGCCGTTGCGGCCGAGCAGGCAGGTGACCTCACCGATTTTCGCGTCGAACGACAGGCCACGGAGGATGTGGCTGCCGCCGTAGTATTGGTGGAGCTTGTCGACTTGCAGCATGGGAGTTTCCTTTGCATTCGGCTGCGGCGGATAACGCTGCGCGTTATGCGCCCTAGGGTTGGCTCTGGTGCAGGGCGGATGAAGCGGAACGCTTCATCCGCCGTCTGGCTAACGCCCCAGATAGACCTCGATCACCTGCTCGTTCGCCTGCACTTCTTCCAGCGAACCCTCGGCCAGCACATGCCCCTGGTGCAGCACGCTGACGTGGTCGGCGATGCTGCCGACGAAGCCCATGTCGTGCTCCACCACCATCAGCGAATGCTGGCCGGCGAGGGACTTGAACAGCTCGGCGGTGAACTCGGTCTCGGCGTCGGTCATGCCCGCTACCGGTTCGTCCAGCAGCAGGAGTTGCGGCTCCTGCACCAGCAGCATGCCGATCTCCAGGAACTGCTTCTGCCCGTGGGAGAGCAGCCCGGCGGGGCGGTTGCGCGACTCGCGCAGGCGGATGGTGGTGAGGACTTCCTCGATGCGATCCTTTTGCTCGCCGGACAGCTTCGCCTTCAGGCTGGCCCACACCGATTTGTCGGTCTTTTGCGCGAGCTCCAGGTTCTCGAACACCGAAAGCGCCTCGAACACCGTGGGTTTCTGGAACTTGCGGCCGATGCCGGCCTGGGCGATTTCCACCTCGCTCATGCGGGTCAGGTCGAGGGTTTCGCCGAAGTACGCCTTGCCGTTGTCCGGGCGGGTCTTGCCGGTGATCACGTCCATCAGCGTGGTCTTGCCCGCGCCGTTGGGGCCGATGATGCAGCGCAGCTCGCCGACGCCGATGTAGAGCGTAAGGTTACGCAGTGCCTTGAAGCCGTCGAAGCTGACGTTGATGTCTTCCAGGGTCAGGATGGTGCCGTGGCGCACGTCCAGCTGGCCGTTGGCGCTCGACCCGAGGCCGATGGCATCGCGGCTGGCGCCCGGATCGCGGTTGGGGTCGTAGGCCGGTTCCAGCATCAGGTGGGGGACCGCTCTCATTGCTCTTTCTCCCGCTTGATCAGGCCGAGGATGCCGCGCGGCAGGTACAGGGTGACGACGATGAACAGCGCGCCGAGGAAGAACAGCCAGTACTCGGGGAAGGCCACGGTGAACCAGCTCTTCGCGCCGTTCACCACGCCGGCGCCGAGCAGCGGGCCGATCAGCGTGCCGCGCCCGCCCAGGGCGACCCAGACGGCGGCTTCGATGGAGTTGGTCGGCGACATCTCGCTGGGGTTGATGATGCCCACCAGCGGTACGAACAACGCGCCGGCCAGGCCGCAGAGCACGGCGCTCAGGGTCCAGACGAACAGCTTGTAGCCGCGCGGGTCGTAGCCGCAGAACATCAGGCGATTCTCCGCGTCGCGCAGGGCGGTGAGTACCCGACCGAACTTGCTGCGCGCCAGGGCGAAGCCGATGGCCAGGCTCGCCGCCAGCAGCACGACGATGGCGATGAACAGCGCCACCCGCGTGCCCGGCGCGGTGATCGGAAAGCCGAGGATGCTGCGGAAGTTGGTGAAGCCGTTGTTGCCGCCGAAGCCCGTCTCGTTGCGGAAGAACAGCAGCATGCCGGCGAAGGTCAGCGCCTGGGTCATGATCGAGAAGTACACGCCCTTGATCCGCGAGCGGAAGGCGAAGAAGCCGAACACCAGCGCCAGCAGGCCGGGCGCCAGCACCACCAGGCACAGCGCCCAGAGGAAGTGCTGGGTGCCGGCCCAGTACCAGGGCAGCTCCGTCCAGGAGAGGAAGGTCATGAAGGCGGGCAACTGGTCGCCCGCCGCCTCGCGCATCAGGTACATGCCCATGGCGTAGCCCCCCAGTGCGAAGAACAACCCGTGCCCGAGGGACAGCAGGCCGGCGTAGCCCCAGACCAGGTCCAGCGCCAGCGCGACGATGGCGTAGCAGAGGATCTTGCCGGTGAGCGTCAGCCCGTAGGCGGACAGGTGCAGCGCGTTGCTTTCCGGCAGCAGGTGCAGCAGCGGCAGGATCAGCAGCGCGACGAGTGCGGCGCCGACCAGGCCGGCGGTGAGTTTCGGGCCGGCCTTCTGCGCGGCCGTCACGGTGAGTGGCTGGTTCACGAGTAAATCTCCCCGGCTTCTTGTAGGAACGAGGGGGACGCCATCGTTATTGCTCGCGAACGGATTTTCCGGCGGCCTTGAAGCTGGGCGGGTTCGCGAGCGAGCTCGCTCCTACGACAAGCGGACGTATCGAAGAGGAGTGTTTTCATCAATCGATGACCCTCCCTTTCAGAGCGAAGAGCCCCTGCGGACGTTTCTGGATGAACAGGATGATCAGCGCGAGGATCAGGATCTTGCCCAGCACCGCGCCGATCTGCGGCTCGAGGATCTTGTTGGCCACGCCCAGGCCGAAGGCGGCGAACACGCTGCCGGCGAGTTGGCCGACACCGCCGAGCACCACCACCAGGAAGGAGTCGATGATGTAGCTCTGGCCCAGGTCCGGGCCGACGTTGCCGACCTGCGACAGCGCCACGCCACCGAGGCCGGCGATGCCCGAGCCGAGGCCGAAGGCGAGCATGTCCACGCGGCCGGTGGGCACGCCGCAGCAGGCGGCCATGTTGCGATTCTGGGTGACGGCGCGCACGTTCAGACCCAGCCGCGTGCGGTTGAGCAGCAGCCAGGTGAGCGCCAGCACGAACAGCGCGAAGCCGATGATGACGATGCGGTTCCACGGCAGCACGAGGTTGGGCAGCACCTGGATGCCACCGGACAACCAGGCCGGGTTGGCCACCTCGACGTTCTGCGCGCCGAACAGCACGCGCACCAGCTGGATCAGCACCAGGCTGATGCCCCAGGTGGCGAGCAGGGTCTCCAGCGGGCGGCCGTAAAGGTGGCGGATCACCGTGCGCTCCAGTGCCATGCCGATGCACGCGGTGACCAGGAAGGCCACCGGCAAGGCCAGCAGCGGATACAGCTCCAGCAGCCCGGGCGCGTAACGCTGGCAGAGCAGCTGCACGACGTAGGTGGAGTAGGCGCCGAGCATCAGCATCTCGCCGTGGGCCATGTTGATCACCCCGAGCAGCCCGTAGGTGATCGCCAGGCCCAGGGCGGCGAGCAGCAGGATCGAACCCAGCGACAGGCCGCTGAAGGCCTGGCCGAACAGATCGCCCATCAGCAGCCGGCGCTTGACCTGGCCGAGGCTGGTGGCGGCGGCGGTGCGTACCGAGTCGTCGGGTTCGACGGCGGGATCGAGCAGGTTTTCCAGGCGCGTGCGCGCCTGCGGATCGCCGGATTCGCCCAGCAGGCGCACGGCGGAGAGACGTACCGCCGGAGCCGGATCGGCCAGCTGCAGGTTGGCCAGGGCCAGTTGCAGCGCGGCCTTGACGCTGTCGTCGGATTCTTCGTTGAGGCGGTATTCGAGCAGCGTGCGCTGCGCCGGGCGGGCGCTTTTCTGCAGTTGCCGCGCGGCTTCCAGGCGTACCTCGGCGCTGTCGGCGACCAGTTGGTGGCTGGCCATGGCGGTGTTCACCAGGCCGCGCAGGCGGTTGTTCAGGCGCAGCTTGTCAGGCTCGCCGACCGGTGCGGCACCGCCCTCGGCGGGGTGGTATTGCCCGGCGTCACCGAGGAGGAAGGCACGGCCCTGCGCATCGACGGCGAGGCGGCCGGACTGGATGGCTTCCAGCAATGGCAGGCGGTCGGCATCGGGCGCGGCGGCCCATTGTTCGAGCAGTCTGGCGCGGCTGTCGTTGTCGGCGCTGGCGAAGTCCTGCGCGGGGCCGGCGAAGGCCAGCTGTGGAAGCAGCGTGGCCATTGCAATGGCGATGTGACGGAAAAGGTGAAGCAAGGCAGTGGGCATTGGCGTATTCCCTGGGCAGCCGTGTGGGCGTTTTGCCCTCTCCCTGCCCCTCTCCTTGAAGGGAGAGGGGACGTTCCGCCGGCCTCGGGAGTGGCCGGTCGCGCCGTGCTATCGGCTACGCGCCGAACGGCTCCCTCTCCCTTCAGGGAGAGGGTTGGGGAGAGGGACTTTGCGGACTGGCACTCAGTTACTACGCACCGCGTAATCCGGCTTCTTGTCGTTGCCCGGAATGAACGGGCTCCACGGCTGGGCGCGGATCGGCTCAGGGGTCTTCCAGACCACGTTGAACTGACCGTTGTCCTCGATCTCGCCGATCATCACCGGCTTGTGCAGGTGGTGGTTGGTCTTGTCCATGGTCAGGGTGAAGCCTGACGGCGCCTTGAAGGTCTGCCCGCCCATGGCCTCGCGGACCTTGTCGACGTCGGTGCTGCCGGCCTTCTGCACGGCCTGCGCCCACATGTGGATGCCGACGTAGGTGGCCTCCATCGGGTCGTTGGTCACGGCGGTGCTGTAGTTGGGCAGGTTCCTGGCCTTGGCGTAGGCCTTCCAGTCAGCGACGAACTTGGTGTTTTCCGGGTTCTTCACCGACTCGAAGTAGTTCCACGCGGCGAGGTTGCCCACCAGCGGCTTGGTGTCGATGCCGCGCAGTTCTTCCTCGCCCACGGAGAACGCCACCACCGGCACGTCGGTGGCTTCCAGGCCCTGGTTGGCCAGTTCCTTGTAGAACGGTACGTTGGAGTCGCCGTTGACGGTGGAGATCACCGCGGTCTTGCCGCCGGCGGAGAACTTCTTGATGTCGGCGACGATGGTCTGGTAGTCGCTGTGGCCGAACGGCGTGTAGACCTCCTGGATGTCCTTGTCGGCCACGCCCTTGCTGTGCAGGAAGGCGCGCAGGATCTTGTTGGTGGTGCGCGGGTAGACGTAGTCGGTGCCGAGCAGGAAGAAGCGCTTGGCGGCGCCGCCGTCCTCGCTCATCAGGTATTCCACCGCCGGGATCGCCTGCTGGTTCGGCGCGGCGCCGGTGTAGAAGACGTTGGGCGACATTTCCTCACCCTCGTACTGCACCGGGTAGAACAGCAGGCCGTTGAGTTCCTCGAACACCGGCAGCACGGACTTGCGCGACACGCTGGTCCAGCAGCCGAACACCACCGCGACCTTGTCCTGGGTCAGCAGCTGGCGCGCCTTCTCGGCGAACAGCGGCCAGTTGGAGGCCGGGTCGACCACCACGGCTTCGAGCTTCTTGCCGTTTACCCCGCCCTTGGCGTTGATCTCGTCGATGGTCATCAGTGCCATGTCCTTGAGCGAGGTCTCGGAGATCGCCATGGTGCCGGACAGCGAATGCAGGATGCCGACCTTGATGGTCTCGGCAGCCTGGGTGCTGAACGGGAACAGACCGGTGAGCAGCAGGGCACTCACGGCCAGCGTACTTTTCAACAGCGGACGACGTTTCATCGCGGCAGCCTCCTTGGCTATCCAGGGGCGGGGAGTTGCCGTCGGCGGCAGCTTCCCCGGAAATGGGGCGATCCCTGGGCGGGATCGAAGCTGCCATCGCAGCATCCGTGCCAAACAGGCAAAAGCCTCGGCGCAGATGGGGTGCACGCGATTTTCTGTCGTATCGGTGAGGTTTTTCAGTGCGCAGCTTTGGTGCGCCAAACGCCAAATGGTGCGCGGCGCTCCCCAAAGGGGCGCGTCATTGCGGGATGAAGTAGCCGCGCACGCCGGTCATGATGATCTGCGCGGCGAGGGCGCAGACGAACAGCCCCATCAGGCGACTGACGATCATCAGGCCCTGCTCGCCGAGGACCTTCTCGATCTTGTCGGAAAGGTAGAGCGTCACACCGACGGTCAGGCAGGCCAGGAAGATCGCCGCCAGGGCCAGCAGCTTGTGCTCCCAGTCCTGGTTCACGCCCATCACCAGCAGCGCACCGATGGTGCCGGGGCCGACGGTGATCGGAATGGTCAGCGGGACGATGGTGACATCCTGCTGCACGTTGTCCGCCTGCACTGCCGAGCGTCCTTGCGCCATGCCCAGCGCGGAGATGAACAGCACGGAGCCGGCGCCGATGCGGAAGGCGTCGGCGGTGATGCCGAACAGGGTGAAGATGTAGCGGCCGAACAGGTACAGCAGCACGCTGGCGATCAGCGCCGCCAGGGCCACGCGCCAGGCCATGCGCTTGCGGTCGCGCGGGGCGAAGCCGCGGTTCAGGCTGATGAAGCAGGAGAGCACGAAGAAGGGGCTATAGAGCACCAGCATCTTCAGGTACACGCTGAACATCGCTTGCATGGGAACGACTCGTCCGGATTGAGAGGGCGCGGCTGGGCAAAGCATAGCGGGTGGGACGGTGGGTGGCATTGCGGCGGGGCAATTGCCCGTCCGGCCCATCAGGTTACGTGGGAGCGGACTCTGTCCGCGATCGATTCCGCATCGCACCGGGGACCAATCGCGGACGCTCAGATTTGATCCGTGCCTGCAGGAACGAGGGGGACGCCATCGTCATTGCTCGCGAACGGACTTGCCGGCGGCATCAGAGTTGAGCGGGTTCGCGAGCAAGCTCGCTCCTACAAGGCTATCTGGCAACCCGGCACGGTGTTTGATTCATGGGTAGGAGCGGACTCTGTCCGCGATCGATTCCGCATCGCACCGGGGGCCAATCGCGGACGGAGTCCGCTCCTACGCCAAGGGATAAACCGTGCGAAATACCGGAGTCAGGAGGGCAGCGCGTCGCTCTGCTGCTGGCGCAGGCGGCGATCACGTTCGCCGACCCAGTAGGCCACCAGTTCGCGCAGTTGCGACAGCTCCACCGGCTTGGCCATGTGGCCGTCCATGCCCACCAGCCGCGCGCGCTCCTTGTGCTCGCTGAGGATGTGCGCGGTGAGCGCCACCACCGGTGTGTGCGGGCGGTGTTCGCTGGCTTCCCAGGCGCGCAGGCGCTCGGTGGCGGAGAAGCCGTCGAGTACCGGCATCTCGCAGTCCATCAGCACCAGGTCGTACTGCGTGGCCTTCATCGCGGCCAGGGCTTCCTCGCCATTGCTGGCGGTATCCGGTTGCAGGTTGAGCTTGCTCAGCATGCCGCGGATGACCTTGGTGGAGATGCTGTTGTCCTCGGCGACGAGGATGCGGAAGTCGCTTGGCGGCACGTTGGACACCGGCTCGCTGGTCGGCGAGAGGTAGTTGCTCACGCCGCTCGGGCCGCGCTGCGACAGCTCCTCGGCGAGGGTCGCCTTGAGCGTATAGCCGGCCACCGGCTTGGCCAGGATGCGCTTGATCCCCGCGTTGCGCGCGATGATCTTGCTCGGCGCGTTGCTGATGCCGGTGAGCATGATCAGCAGGATGTCATGGTTGAGATTGGGGTCTTCCTGGATCTTGGTGGCCAGTTGCATACCGGTCATGCCGGGCATGTCCTGGTCCAGCAGGACCACGTCGAAGTACTCGCGCAGGTGCGCCTTGGTACGCAACTGGGCCAGCGCTTCCTTGCCCGAGGACACCGCGCTGACGTTCATGCCCCAGGCGCTGCACTGCTGCACCACCACCTTGCGGCAGGTCTGGTTGTCGTCCACCACCAGCAGGCGTGCGCCCTGCAGCGGGCTGTCGAGATCGGCGCCGGCCTGGTCGATCTGCTGCGGGTCCAGCGGCAGGCTGAGCCACAGCAGGTTGCCCGCGCCTTCGGCGCTGGTGCCGCTCTCGATGCCGCTCTCTATTCCAAAATCGCCCGACATCAGGCGGATCAGCTGGCGGGCGATGATCAGGCCGAGACGGCTGCTCATGCGGGTGGCGGAGAGGAAGTCGCGGCTGTGCAATTCGGCGGTGAGCAGCGCCTGGCGGTCGGCGCTGTCCAGGGGCCTGCCGCTGTCCTGCACGGCGATGCGCAGGCGCGGGCGCTCGGCCGGGCCGTCGAGGGCGACGACGAGAAGGATCTCGCCCTCGTCGGTCTGCTTGAAGGCGTTGTCCAGCAGGCTCAGTACCGCCTGGCGCAGGCGCGTCGGGTCGCCGCTGACGATGCGCGGCACCTGCGGCTGGGTGAAGCTGATCAGCTCGACCTTCTGCTGTTCGGCCTTGGCGCGGAAGATCGCCAGGCAGTCCTCGATCAGCGCGCCGAGGTCGAACTGCACCTCGTCCAGCTCGATCTGACCGGACTCCAGCTTGGAGATGTCGAGGATCTCGTTGATCAGCGAGAGCAACTCGTTGCCCGCACTGTGGATGGTCTGTACGTAGTCGCGCTGCTTGGCCGAGAGCGGGGTACCGAGCAGCAGCTCGGTCATGCCCAGCACGCCGTTCATGGGGGTGCGGATCTCGTGGCTGATCTTGGCCAGGAAGTCGCCCTTGGCCTTGAGTTCGGCGACGTTGGCGGCGCGCACGCGGCTGGCGGCGAAATGGTCGTTCTGGATTTTCCGCTGGCGTTCGGCCAGGGCCAGGCTGAGCAGGAAGCCGACCACCGCCGAAAGCCCCAGCAGGCCGCTGCCAAGCCATTCGGCACGGGTCGCCACGTAGCCCAGCAGCGACGGCAGGCACAGGCACCAGATCACGACGAAGAGCCCCATGCCGATAGCGAACAGGCGCGCCGGCCGGTAGGCGTGGATCCAGTAGTAGACCGCGACGCCGAGCATGCCCAGGGTCACCAGGGTGATCAGCCCGTAGACCAGGCTGCTGACGGACAGGGAGAACAGCAGGTTGAGCGTGACGCCCAGCACCACGAGCGCGGCGGTGCCGCCCAGCAGCAGGCGCCTGAGCGGCAGGCGCGGGCTGAGGCCTGAGAAGAAGCTGGCGGTATAGCCCAGCGCGCAGAACAGCGTCACCACCAGGCAGGCCAGGGCGGCCATCGGTTGCAGCGACTGGCTGTTGCCGTACCAGGGGCTGAGCAGGCCGAACAGGTTGAGGCAGGCCAGCAGCAGGCTGGCGTGTACGCCGGCCAGCCACAGTCCGCTGGCCACGCGGGTATAGGCGAAGCGCACGAGGTTGTAGAGCAGCAGCATGGCCAGGCAGCCGATCAGCACGCCGAAGTGCAGCGGGCGCTGGTCGTTGCTCGGCTGGCCGGCGGACTCGATGCTGATGTTCGGCCGCAGCGGCATCGTCGAGGCGAGGCGCAGGTAGAGGTCCAGCGGCTCGGCGGCGGTGCGCAGCGGGATCACCAGGTCGCTGTTGAGCAACGGGCGCTGTACCGGGGAGAGGTTGCCGGCGCTCTTCTGCTCGAGGACCTTCTGCCCGTCGAGGATGAACATCTCGAAGCTGTCCAGGCTCGGCGCGAACAGGCGCAGCTGCTGGGGCTCGTCGTTGGCGGGAAGGCGGAAGTGCAGCCAGGTCGCGCCGGGGCCGGCGGGGGCGTGCAGGTCGTTGATGTCGAGGGGGCTGAAGAGGGTGCGGTAGCGCGGGGAGATCACGTCCTGCAGCTGCAGGCGGGCGTCACTGTCGTGGAGCTGGGACCAGCCGGGATCCTGGCTTGCCGCGTAGGTCGGAAGACAGACCAGAGCGGCCAGCAGCAAGCTGACGAGGAGTCCTGTGGCAGTCCAGAGCCGACGCACGGCGAAGTCCCTTCGGTAGTGAGTGGGCGGATTATAGCCAAGTGTGCTGAAGGCCGTAATCCACCCGTGCACGCGGGGACCGGTGCGGCGGAGGCGTCCGACGAGGGACGCCTCCGCCCGTCGGATCAGCCTTCGCCGCGCTCGCGAGCGATGGCGCGATAACCGATGTCCGTGCGGTAGAAGCTGCCGTTCCAGCGGATCTTCTCGGCCAGGCGGTAAGCCTGTTCCTGGGCCGACGAGACGGTCGGGCCGATGGCGGTGGCGCAGAGCACGCGGCCGCCAGCGGTGACGATCTGGCCGTCCTTGAGCGCAGTGCCGGCGTGGAACACCTTGCCGTCGAGCTTGGCGGCTTCGTCCAGGCCTTCGATGACGTCACCCTTGGCGTAGTCGCCCGGGTAGCCGCCCGCGGCGATCACCACGCCCACGGTGGGACGCGGGTCCCAGGTGGCTTCGACCTTGTCCAGCGCCTTGGCCAGGGCGGCCTCGACCAGCAGCACCAGGGAGCTTTCCAGGCGCACCATGATCGGCTGGGTTTCCGGGTCGCCGAAGCGGCAGTTGAACTCGATGACCTTCGGCTTGCCGCTCTTGTCGATCATCAGGCCGGCATACAGGAAGCCGGTGTAGACGTTGCCTTCCTCGGCCATGCCGCGCACGGTCGGGTAGATCACTTCGTCCATCACGCGCTGGTGCACGTCGGCGGTCACCACCGGAGCGGGGGAGTACGCGCCCATGCCGCCGGTGTTCGGGCCGCTGTCGCCGTCGCCGACGCGCTTGTGGTCCTGGCTGGTGGCCATGGGCAGCACGTTCTGGCCGTCGACCATGACGATGAAGCTGGCTTCCTCGCCGTCGAGGAACTCTTCGATCACCACGCGCGAGCCGGCGTCACCGAAGGCGTTGCCGGCGAGCATGTCGCGCACGGCTTCCTCGGCTTCGGCCAGGGTCATGGCGACGATCACGCCCTTGCCCGCGGCCAGGCCGTCGGCCTTGATCACGATGGGCGCGCCTTTCTCTTTCAGGTAGGCCAGCGCCGGCTCGACTTCGGTGAAGTTCTGGTAGTCGGCGGTGGGGATCTGGTGGCGCGCGAGGAAGTCCTTGGTGAAGGCCTTGGAACCTTCCAGCTGGGCAGCGCCAGCGGTGGGGCCGAAGATGTCCAGGCCACGCGCGCGGAACAGGTCGACCACGCCTTTGACCAGCGGCGCCTCGGGGCCGACGATGGTCAGTTGCACATTCTTCGCGGCGAAATCGGCCAGCTCTTCCAGGGCCAGCACGTCGATGGCGACGTTCTCGCACTTGGCTTCGGTGGCGGTGCCGGCGTTGCCCGGCGCGACGAAGACCTTCTGCACGCGCGAATCCTGCGCGACCTTCCAGGCCAGCGCGTGCTCGCGACCGCCGCTACCGATGATGAGTACGTTCATTGGAGTTCTCCTGAACAGTTCCGGACCTGCCGGATTCCCAGGTATCGCTTCGCTCGCGGAGCGCCGCCCGACCCAGGCTACGAATTCTTTATGACCGGTTCGCTCTTCACGAACCGATCTCAAGGGGCGCGGTGAAGCGGGTAGATGCAAGGCGCCCGAGCGTTCACCAAGCGGAGTTGCCTACTGGCAATGAGCATTGGGGAACGTTCGGGCAACGCAGCAGATGCCTGCTTCAGCGCGTCCGACCCACCTTAATGGCGGAAGTGGCGCATGCCGGTGAAGACCATGGCAATGCCGGCTTCGTCGGCAGCGGCGATCACTTCGTTATCACGCATCGAACCACCCGGCTGGATCACCGCGGTGATACCGGCCTTGGCCGCATTGTCGATGCCATCGCGGAACGGGAAGAAGGCGTCGGAAGCCATGACCGCGCCCTTCACTTCCAGGCCGGCGTGCTCGGCCTTGATGGCGGCGATGCGGGCGGAGTTCACGCGGCTCATCTGGCCGGCGCCGACGCCGACGGTCTGGCGCGCCTTGGCGTAGACGATGGCGTTGGACTTGACGAACTTGGCGACTTTCCAGGCGAAGATCAGGTCATGGATTTCCTGCTCGCTCGGGGCGCGCTGGGTGACGATCTTCAGGTCATCGGCGGTGATCATGCCGATGTCGCGGCTCTGTACCAGCAGGCCGCCGTTGACGCGCTTGAAGTCCCAGCCCGGCGCACGCTCGGCCGGCCACTCGCCGCACTCCAGCAGGCGCACGTTGGCCTTGGCAGCGACCACGGCACGGGCGGCTTCGGAGATTTTCGGGGCGATGATCACTTCGACGAACTGACGCTCGACGATGGCCTGGGCGGTCTCGCCGTCCAGCTCGCGGTTGAAGGCGATGATGCCGCCGAAGGCCGACTCGGTGTCGGTGGCGTAGGCCAGGTCGTAGGCCTTGCGGATGCCGCCTTCGTTTTCCGGAACCACGGCCACGCCGCACGGGTTGGCGTGCTTGACGATGACGCAGGCCGGCTTGACGAAGCTCTTCACGCACTCCAGCGCGGCGTCGGTGTCGGCCACGTTGTTGAACGACAGTTCCTTGCCCTGCAGCTGGATGGCGGTGGAGACGCTGGCCTCGCCCTTCTTCGCCTCGACGTAGAACGCCGCGCTCTGGTGCGGGTTCTCGCCGTAGCGCATTTCCTGCGCCTTGATGAACTGGCTGTTGAAGGTGCGCGGGAAGGCGCCGCGGTCTTCGGTGGACAGGGTGTCGCGCGCCTGGTCGATGGTGCCCAGGTAGTTGGCGATCATGCCGTCGTAGGCCGAGGTGTGCTCGAAGGCCTTCAGGGCCAGGTCGAAGCGCTGGGCATAGGTCAGGCCGCCGGCCTTCAGGGCGCCGACGATGCCGGCGTAGTCAGCGGCGTTGACCACGATGGCGACGTCCTTGTGGTTCTTCGCCGCGCTGCGGACCATGGTCGGGCCGCCGATGTCGATGTTCTCGATGGCGGTCGGCAGGTCGCAGTCGGCCTTGGCCACGGTCGCCTCGAACGGGTACAGGTTGACCGCCACCAGGTCGATCGGCTTGATGCCGTGCTCTTGCATGACCGCGCCGTCGAGGTCACGACGGCCGAGGATGCCACCGTGGATCTTCGGGTGCAGGGTCTTCACGCGGCCGTCCATCATTTCCGGGAAGCCGGTGTAGTCGGCCACTTCCACGGCGGCGATGGCGTTGTCCTTGAGCAGCTTGTAGGTGCCGCCGGTGGAGAGGATCTCCACGCCGAGGGCTGCCAGCTCACGGGCGAAATCGACGACGCCGGTCTTGTCGGAAACGCTGATCAGCGCACGGCGGACGGGCAGGCGGGTGGTTTGGTCGGTCATAACGGCTTCCACAAAGGCTTCGGGCTTTTCGCGTGTCAGGCGTGGGCCCGGCTGACCTTGCGGTCGCGGGCCCGCGCCTGCCACCTGTCAGAGAAGATCGTACTGCTTGAGTTTCTTGCGCAGGGTCCCGCGGTTCAGCCCCAGCAGTTCGGAGGCTTTGGTCTGGTTACCCTTCACGTGGTTCATGACGGTTTCCAGCAGCGGCGCTTCGACTTCGCAAAGCACCATGTTGTACACGTCCGTGACCGGCTGCCCTTCGAGATGGGCGAAATAGTTATGCAGTGCCTTTTCCACGCTGTCGCGGAGGGTCTGGCCCTCCTGCGTCGGAGTGGTCAGGTGCTGTTTAAGGTTGGCGTTGTCGCTCACGGGTGTCATTCCACTCACTAATGTCTCGGTCATCGTTGTCATGCGGCCACCCCATCTCCGTTATTGTGGCGCTCGGCGAAGAACTGCCTGACGCTGGCGCTCTGTGCATCCGTGTCCTGCAAACGATTGAACTGGGCGCGGAACTCCGCCGCGCCCGGTTGGGTTGCGAGGTACCAGCCCACATGCTTGCGGGCAATGCGCACACCCATTTCCTCCCCATAAAACGCATGCAATGCAGCGAGGTGTTCGAGCAGGATGCTCTGCACTTCGTGCAGACTCGGCGCCGGCAATAGCTCGCCGGTGCTCAGGTAATGATCGATCTCGCGGAAGATCCAGGGATTGCCCTGGGCGGCGCGGCCGATCAGCAGGGCGTCCACGCCCGTCTGTTCGAATACCTGCCGTGCCTTGCGCGGTGAATCGATATCACCGTTGGCGAAGACCGGAATCGAAACCGCCTGCTTGATCGCCGCGATGGTTTCGTACTCCGCTTCGCCCGTGTAGAGGTCGGCACGGGTCCTGCCGTGTACCGCCAGCGCCTGGATGCCCGACTGCTCGGCGATCCGCGCCACCGTCACACCGTTCTTGTTCGACCGGTCCCAACCGGTGCGAATCTTCAGGGTGACGGGAACCTCTACCGCCGCGACCACCGCCTCGAGGATGTCGGCCACCAGCCGTTCATCCTTCATCAGCGCCGAACCCGCGGCCTTGTTGCAAACCTTCTTCGCCGGACAGCCCATGTTGATGTCGATGATCTGGGCGCCGAGCTCCACATTGCGCTGGGCAGCTTCCGCGAGCATCTGCGGGTCGCCGCCGGCGATCTGCACCGAACGCGGCTGATCTTCGTTGTCGTGCTGCAGGCGCAGGCGCGACTTGCGGCTGTTCCACAGGCGGACGTCACTGGTGACCATCTCCGATACCACCATGCCGGCGCCAAGGCGGCGGCACAGCTGGCGGAACGGACGATCGGTGACGCCGGCCATCGGGGCCAGGATCAGTCTGTTGGGCAGTGTGTAGGAGCCGATGCGTACCACCGACTGGATTTCCATGGTCAATGGGGCGGGAACACCGAGGCGCCGCGCGTTGTACCACTCGCGGATGCGTTTCGGGGCCTGCCACCGGTGCTAGCAAAAAAGGGAGGGCATGATACCCGCTCTCGATGACCGGATAAAGGCGATTTTGGATAAATTCTGAACAGCTTCGGGCTTAGCACCCAAGGTAGGAAGACGAGCGGAACTGGCGCTCTCAGGCGCTTTGAGCTACTCGCCGGGTCATTCCGGCGAGTGGAAGCTCAGGCTGTAGTTCACCGCTTTCGGGCCCGGATCGAGGATGTCCAGGGAGATGTGGATCGGCGTCTGCGGCGGCATCTCGCTCTGCCCGGCGAGCTCGCCGGAGAGGTATTCGCTGGGCTTGAAGCGGCGGCTGGCGATCAGTTGGCCGTTCAGGTCGGCGAAGCGCATTTCCAGCAGCGGGAAGGGCTGGGAGAAGTTCGCGCGGTTGTAGATGATCGCGTCCACCACCAGCGCGCCGCTGAAGTCCGGGTGGCTGCGCACCACCAGGTTGCTGCTGCGGATCTGCTCCACGTCGACCTTGGACGGCAGGGTGCAACCCAGCTCCGGGCAGGCCTGGGCAAACCAGGGGCGGTACTGGTCCTGGCGGGCCAGTTCGTCGAAGTGATAGGCGATGTACTGGCCGGCGAGACCGGCCAGTGCCAGCAATACCAGCAGCAGCCAGAACAGGCGACGGCCCCAGTGGCTCTTGGGTTTCTGCCAGTCCAGTTGCAGCGGTTCGTCGCTCAGGTCGTGCAGGCCGCCATCGTGCAGGCCGGGTTCGGCGCGGCGGTTGTCGCCGCGCGGGTCGGCCAGCGGCGGCTCCTCGTCCTCATCGTCTTCGGCGTCGGGTTCGTCGTCATCGCGGCGGGCGCTGAAGGCGGGCAGTGTTTCGTCGTCGCGCTCAACGCGAAGGGGGGCCGGGTCGATGCGCGGTTCGTGCGCGGGCTCTTCCTCGGGCTGCTCCGGCTCGGATTCCTTGTCGGCCACCAGGCGTGCGCTGGCAGGGGGCTCTTCCGGCTCGTCGGCGGGCAACTGGCCGAGGCTGGGTTCCTGGCGAGACGCGCGGCTGGTGCCTTTCTGTTCTTCTTCGATCAGGGCTTCGGCCCAGCGCTCGTCGTGCGGGTCGCGCTTCTCTTCCTGGCGGGTCTGCAGGGCCTCGCTGGGGCGCGGCGCGCGGTCGATGCTGAGGAATTCCTGGGAGAGCTCGAACTCGTCGAGCTTGGCCAGTTCCTCGTCGAGGTTGAGGCTGTCCAGATCGAGATCGTCATGGATCCACAGCGTCTCGTCTTTTTTTCCGGCCGCCGGCGCAGGCAGGGGTTTGGGGGGCTCGCTGGTCACGGTCGCCGCCGGGGCGATCACCGTGGTCGCGGCGACGGCCGGAGCGGCTTCGGCAACCGGTGCCGGTTTCGACTCAGTGAAGGCGGGCTTTTCCGCTACATCGCTGGAGTGCCGCGCGGCATGGGGGGCCAGCGGCCAGCCGAGGGTGGCGGTACCGGGGGTGCTCGGTGCGGCGGGCTTTTCAGGGGAAAAGGTGTTGAAGGCCGGCGCGGGAACTGGCGCCACGGCGATGGGCTCCGGGGCCTTCGGCGGCGCCGGTGGCTCGACTGGCTCCGGGGCCGGATTCGGTGCTTCGGCGGGCGGTGCCGCCGTGACAGCCGGCACTGGAACCTGGGTCGGTTCGCCGACCATGTTCTGCGGCGCACTGAAGACCTTCAGGCAGGTTCCGCAGCGCACAGCACCGCTGGCCGCGCCCAGTTGCGCCGAGTTGACGCGGAAACGGGTCTGGCAATGGGGGCACTGTGTGATGAAGCTGTCGCTCATGCGGCGGTCCGGCGGAAAAAACTGGCGGTTAGTCTAACCCAAGCCCTTGGTGGCGGGCAGTCAGCGGCGGCGGCCCGTGATACGGATCCAGCCTTCACGCTCGGCGGTCGGGTCAAGGTCGAAGGCGCCGGCATAGGCGGCGCGCACTTCCTCGGCCTGTTCGGCGAGGATGCCGGAGAGGGCCAGCAGCCCGCCGGATTTCACCAGGCCGGTGAGCTGTTCTGCCAATGTGACCAGCGGACCGGCCAGAATGTTCGCCACCAGGACGTCCGCTTGTTCCTTCGGCAGATCAGCGGGCAGGTAAACGGGGAATTTCGCCGGGTCGATGCCGTTGCGCGAGGCGTTGTCGCGCGAGGCTTCCAGCGCCTGCGGGTCGATATCGGTGCCCACCGCCTGTTCGGCGCCCAGCAGCAGTGCGGCGATGGCGAGGATGCCCGAGCCGCAGCCGAAATCGAGCACCTGCTGGCCGGCCAGTTCCTGGCCGTCGAGCCATTCCAGGCACAGCGCGGTGGTCGGGTGGGTGCCGGTGCCGAAGGCCAGGCCCGGGTCGAGCAGCAGGTTCACCGCTTCCGGTTCCGGGGCGTCGTGCCAGCTGGGGACGATCCACAGGCGGCGGCCGAAGCGCATCGGCTTGAAGTTGTCCATCCAGCTGCGTTCCCAGTCCTGGTCCTCGATGCGCTCGATCTGGTGCTCCGGCAGTTCGCCGCCGGTGAGCAGGGACAGGTGGGCGATCAGCGCCGTCTCGTCGGTGTCGGCCTCGAACAGCGCGAGCAGGTGGGTGTGGCTCCACAGCGGGGTGGTGCCCAGGTCCGGCTCGAAGATCGGCTGGTCTTCGGCGTCCATGAAGGTCACGGAGACGGCGCCGACTTCCAGCAACGCATCTTCATAGGTTTCCGCCTGATCCGGGGTGATGGCGAGTCGGACTTGAAGCCAGGGCATGGGGCGGTACCTCGATCGTGCCGGGATGGAGCTGGAAAAGACAACGGACCGCCTGGGCGGCCCGCAGATAAAGGCGGCAAGCTTACTGCACGGCACCTTGCCATGCCAGCGGGCAGGGGCCGCAAAGCACAAGGGCCGCCCAGAGGCAGCCCTTGTGGTGGAGCGAGGCAAGGCAGGACTTAGTGCTTGTCCATGCCCAGCTTCTTCTCCAGGTAGTGGATATTCACGCCACCCTTGCAGAACTCCTTGTCGCGGACCAGCTCCTTGTGCAGCTCGGTGTTGGTCTTGATGCCATCGACGATCAGCTCGTCCAGCGCATTGCGCATGCGCGCCATGGCTTCATCGCGGTCCTTGCCGTAGGTGATGATCTTGCCCACCAGCGAGTCATAGTTCGGCGGTACGGCGTAGCCGCTGTACAGGTGCGAATCCACACGCACGCCGTTACCGCCCGGTGCGTGGAAGTGCTTCACCTTGCCGGGGCTCGGCATGAAGGTCTTCGGGTCTTCGGCGTTGATCCGGCATTCCAGTGCATGGCCACGGATGACCACGTCTTCCTGCTTGATCGACAGCTTGTTGCCCGAGGCGATGCTGAGCATCTCCTTGACGATGTCGATACCGGTGACCATCTCCGACACCGGATGCTCCACCTGCACGCGGGTGTTCATCTCGATGAAGTAGAAGCGGCCGTTCTCGTAGAGGAACTCGAAGGTGCCGGCGCCACGGTAGCCGATTTCCACGCAGGCCTGGACGCAGCGGGCCAGCACTTCGGCGCGGGCCTTCTCGTCGATGCCCGGGGCTGGAGCTTCTTCCAGCACCTTCTGGTGACGGCGCTGCAGGGAGCAGTCGCGGTCGCCCAGGTGGATGGCGTTGCCCTGGCCGTCGGAGAGGACCTGGACTTCCACGTGACGCGGGTTGGTCAGGAACTTCTCCAGGTAGACCATCGAGTTGCCGAAGGCCGCGCCCGCTTCGGTGCGGGTCAGCTTGGCGGACTTGATCAGGTCTTCTTCCTTGTGCACGACGCGCATGCCGCGACCACCACCGCCACCGGCGGCCTTGATGATCACCGGATAGCCAACCTCGCGGGCGATGGCCAGCGCGGTTTCTTCGTCTTCGGGCAGCGGGCCGTCGGAGCCCGGTACGGTCGGTACGCCGGCTTTCTTCATGGCGTCCTTGGCGGACACCTTGTCACCCATCAGGCGGATGACGTCGGCGCTCGGGCCGATGAAGGTGAAGCCGGAGCGTTCGACCTGCTCGGCGAAGTCGGCGTTCTCGGCGAGGAAGCCGTAGCCGGGGTGGATACCCACGGCGCCGGTGACCTCGGCCGCGGCGATGATCGCCGGGATGTGCAGGTAGGACTGCGCGGCCGGGGCCGGACCGATGCAGACCGCTTCGTCGGCCAGCGACAGGTGCATCAGCTCACGGTCGGCGGTCGAGTGCACGGCCACTGTCTTGATGCCCAGCTCCTTGCACGCGCGCAGGATGCGCAGCGCAATTTCGCCGCGGTTGGCGATCAGTACTTTTTCCAACATCGCAGGCTCCCCGCGCTTTAAACGATGGTGAACAGGGGCTGGTCGAATTCGACCGGCTGACCGTTCTCCACGAGGATCTGACCGATCACGCCGCTGGTCTCGGCCTCGATGTGGTTCATCATCTTCATGGCTTCGACGATGCAGAGGATGTCGCCTTTCTTCACGCTCTGGCCGACTTCGACGAAGTTGGCGGAGGTCGGCGAGGCCGCGCGGTAGAAGGTGCCGACCATCGGCGAGCGCACGGCTCCGGCGAGGTTCTGGGCAGCCGGGGCGGCTTCAGCGGCCGGGGCAGCAGTGGCAGCGGCAGCGACCGGAGCGGCGGCCGGGGCCGGGGCGTAGGCCGGGGCAGCAGCGTAGATCGGCTGGGCGGCGGTCTTGCTGTGACGGCTGATGCGTACGGACTCTTCGCCCTCTTTGATCTCCAGTTCGTCGATACCGGATTCTTCGAGCAGTTCGATCAGTTTCTTGACTTTACGGATGTCCATCAGTGTTCGCTCTCCCAGGTGAGGTCACGGGCGTTCAAGTTGTTCGAGGGCGGATTCCAGGGCCAGGCGATAGCCTGTGGCGCCCAGACCGCAGATCACCCCTACCGCCACGTCGGAGAAGTAGGAGTGATGCCGGAAAGGTTCACGTTTGTGCACGTTGGAGAGGTGCACTTCGATGAATGGGATGCTCACTGCGAGCAATGCGTCACGTAGAGCGACACTTGTATGCGTGAAAGCGGCCGGATTGATCAGGATGAAGTCCACGCCTTCGTTGCGTGCGGCGTGGATCCGGTCGATCAGTTCGTACTCGGCGTTGCTCTGCAGGTGCATCAGGTGGTGGCCGGCCTCGCGGGCGCGGCGCTCCAGGTCCTGGTTGATCTGCTCAAGGGTGACGGAGCCGTACTTGTCGGGCTCGCGGGTGCCCAGCAGGTTGAGGTTGGGCCCGTGCAGTACCAGTAAGGTCGCCATCTGGATGCTGTAGTCCTTGTTCTTGGCGGGATAAAGATAGGGCGGGACTATGCCGGAAAGCCGGCGTGACTGTCCAGTCATGCGGGTTTTGCCGTAGATGTCAGCATGTTGCCAGCTGATTACGGCAAAACCATTGCAATCAAACTGTGATCAGGAGCGCGTTCCCGCCTGTTTCAGGCGGTCGGCGAGGGTGGCGGCGTCGGTCTCGCCGATGATGCGCAGGTCCGACCATTCGTCGCCTTTGGGCGAGAAGAACAGCAGCGCCGGCGGACCGAACAGGTTGTAGCGGTCGAGCAGGGCGCGCTGCTCCTCGGTGCTGGCGGTCATGTCGAAACGCAGCAGCACGAAGCCGGGCAGTTGCGACTGGACTTCCGGCGCCGGCAGCACCTGGCGCTCGATGATCTTGCAGCTGATGCACCAGTCGGCGTACCAGTCCAGCAGCACCGGGCGACCGGCGGCCTGGGCGCTGGCCAGCGCGGCGTTGAGCTGCGCCGTGGTGGTGATGTTCTGCCAGTCGCCGGGCGTGGAACTGGGCGGGCCGGCGTGGACGCGTTGCCCGCTTCGACCCAGCGGGTGCAGTGGGTCGGATTCGCCTTGCAGGGCGCCGGTCCAGGCGGACACGGCGTAGACCAGCAGCATCAGGCCGAACAGCTGGCCGAGGCGCTGCAGCGGCTTCTTCGGCCCCAGTTCGAGGGTGCCGATGGCCAGGGCGACGCCGCCGGCCAGGGTGCCCCAGAGGGTCAGCGCCACCGGGCCGGAGACCAGTCGTTCGAGCATCCAGATGGCCACGGCCAGCAGCATCACGCCGAAGACGTTGCGCACGCCGTTCATCCAGGCGCCGCTCTTGGGCAGCAGTGCCCCGCCGCCGACGGCGAAGATCACCAGCGGCGTGCCCATGCCCAGGCCCAGGGAGAACAGCAGCAGGCCGCCGCCCACCGCGTCGCCGGTGCTGCTGATATAGAGCAGCAGGCCGGCCAGCGGGGCGGTGACGCAGGGCGACACCAGCAGGCTGGAGAGCACGCCGAGGGTCGCCGCGCCGGCGATGGAGCCGCCGCGGGTGTTGTTCGCCATGTTGTCCAGGCGTTCACGCAGGAAGCCCGGCAGGCGCATCTCGAACACGCCGAACATGGCCACGGCGAAGACCACGAAGAACGCCGCGAAGGGGATCAGCACCCAGGGCGACTGCAGCATCGCCTGCAGGTTGAGCTTGGCGCCGAACAGGCCCATCAGGGTGCCGAGCACCGCGTAGCAGGCCGCCATTGGCAGCACGTAGGCCAGCGATAGCGCCAGGCCACGCATGCCGCCCGGACGGCCGCGCAGGACCACGCCGGAGAGGATCGGCAGCATCGGCAGCACGCAGGGGGTGAAGGTCAGCGCCAAGCCCAGCAGGAAGAAGATCGCCAGCGCGCGGCCGAGCTTCTTGATCTTGCCCGGCTCGTGGTCGCCCAGCAGGCTGGCCAGCGGGTTGCCGGATGCGGTGGCGGACTTGGCGGCAGAAGAGGCAGGGCCGGTCACGACGCTGGCGGCCTGGCCGTCGGCGATCTGCAGGCGGGTGGTTTCCGGCGCGTAGCACAGGCCCTTGTCGGCGCAGCCCTGGTAGCTGACCACCAGGGTGAAGGGCTTGTGCTGCGGGTTGACCAGCGGCACGTCGATGTCGGTGATGGCGTAGTAGACCACCGTGTCGCCGAAGTAGTCGTCGTGGTGCTGCTTGCCCGGCGGCAGCTTCACTTCGCCGACGCTCACGCCGCTGTCGGCGGGCTCGACCTTGAAGCTGAAGCGGTGCTGGTAGAGGTAGTAGCCGTCGGCATTGATGAAGCGCAGTTTCACCTGCTGGCTGTCGCTGTCCTCGACGCTGACGCGGAAGGCCTCGGCCACCGGCAGGAAGTCGCCCTTGGCCGGTTGCCCGACGGCGAAGCCGCCCTTGTCGGCGGGTTTGTCGAACAGGCCGGCGGAGGCGGGCAGGGCGACGAGGAGCAGGAGCAGGGTGAGCAGGCGGCGCATGGACATCTCGCGGACTACAGGGGTGGCGGGCATGATAGCGGAAAGCTTCCGGCGCAGCCCGAGGCGATGCCCGACGAGCTGTCACAAGAAGTGATCGGCCGCTTGGGACTGCGCCAGAGCGGTCGGGTTCCCCTGCTGCTCCTGCGTCAATCTGCCGCGTGCTGGCCGAAGGCTGCCAGCAGGTCGCTGACGAAAGCCTGTTCGGCGTCGCCGGGATGGCGACCGCGATGTCGCGTCAGGCTGAAGGCTACGTCGAAGCCCAACTCGCCGGGCAGCAGTTCGCGCAATTGGCCGCGTTCGATCCAGGGCTGGGCGACGTGCCGGGGCAGATAGCCGATGTGCGCGCCGGAGAGGATGAAGGCCAGGCTGCCGTCCACCTGCTCGCAGCGTGCGCTGCTGCGGCTGGTCTGCAACGGTTCGTCGGCGGCGATGAAGCGGTAGGGGTGCAGCACCTGGTCGGCGTCGGCCAGCGAGTCACGGGTCGGCTTCCTTTCCTTGAAGGCCGGGTGGCCGGCGCCGCAGTACAGTCCCTGCGGTTCGATGAACAGGGTGGTGTGCTGCAACGCGGCCTGGGTTCCGGCGAAGTAGCCGACCGCCAGGTGCAGCCGGTCCTGCAGCAGCAGGCGCTCCAGTTCGGCGGGCGTGGCGGTGAGCAGGTCCAGGGTGACCGCCTCGTTGCGCTGGCGGAAGCGCCGGATGGCATCGGACAGCCGCGCCAGCACGCTCTCTTCGAGGCTTTCCGACAGGCCGATGCGCACCTCGCCGAGCAGTTTGTCGGCCACCCCGCGCGCCTCGTCGCGGAAGTCCTCTATGGACAGGAACAGCCGCCGCGTCGCCTGCAACAGGTGCTCGCCCTTGGGCGTCAGGCGGAAGCCGCCCTTGCCGCGTTCGCACAGGCGGTAGCCCAGGCGCGTCTCCAGCTTGGCCATCTGGATGCTGATGCTCGGCTGGCTCAATCCCAGCTCGCCCTGTGCGGCGCTGAAGCCGCCGCATTCGACCACCGTGACGAACAGGCGCAGCAGCTGCAGGTCGAGATCGCGCAATTGGCTGAGCATGGTCGTCCTCAAACATTGTTCTGATGAAATGCCAAAGTAATTAACTTTGTATTTTTACAAAGTAAAGCCCGCCCCATGCTCGCCCCATAACCACAACAACTCCGAGGCGATGATCATGCGTGTGTTCTTCCGGGCGACTCTCGCGGCGCTGGCCGTGGCGCTGGCCGTGCCCCTGCAGGCGCAGGAGCGGGTGCTCAACCTTTACAACTGGGCGGATTACGTCGGCGCCGACGCGCTGCAGCGCTTCCAGAAGGAAACCGGCATCCGCGTCAAATACGACACCTTCGACAGCGCCGAAGTACTCGACAGCAAGCTGATGACCGGCCGCAGCGGCTACGACGTCGTCTTCCCCGCCAGCAGCGGGCTGGCCCGCGCCATCCAGGCCAAGGCCGTGCAGCCGGTGGGCGATGCGCAACTGAAGAACTTCGCCAACCTCGATCCGGAACTGCTGGCAAAACTCGCCGCCATCGATCCGGGCAATCGCTTCGGCGTGCCCTACACCTGGGGCACCGTGGGCCTGGCGATCAACAAGGACGAAGTGCTCAAGCGCATTCCCGATGCGCCGCTGGACAGCCTCGACCTGCTGTTCAAGCCCGAGTACGCCAGCCGCCTGGCCGACTGCGGCATCTCGCTGATCGATTCGCCCCAGGAAGTCATCAGCGTGGCGCTGAACTACCTCGGCAAGTCGCCCTACAGCACCGAGCCGGCCGACCTCGCCCAGGTCCGTGAACTGCTGGGCAAGCTGCAACCCAACGTGCGCTACATCGCCAGCGGCAAGCACATCAATGACCTGGCCAACGGTTCGCTGTGCGTCGCCCTGACCTACACCGGCGATGCGCTGATGGGCGCCGCGCAGGCCAAGCAGGCGAACAAGCCGTTCGAGGTGATCTACCGGATTCCCAGGGAAGGCACGCTGATCTGGTTCGACACCATGGCCATCCCGGTGGACGCCCCCCACCCGCAGGAAGCCCGCGCCTTCATCGACTTCATGCTGCGCCCGGACTCCATCGCCGAGCTGACCAACACCCTGTACTTCGCCAACGCCAACCTCAAGGCGACGCCGCTGCTCAACGCCGATGTGGCCAGCGACCCGGATATCTACCCGCCGGCGGCCATGCGGCAGAAGCTGTTCGGCGAGCAGCTGCTGACGCTCAAGCAACAGCGCGACCGCACGCGGCTGTGGTCGGCGTTCCGTACCCGTAGCTGAGCCCGAATCTCCCTGTAGGAGCGCGCCACGCCCGCGATCGCGCGCATGGCGCGCTCCTACACCCAATACCGTGATCACCTGATAACGAACAAGAGGACGCCATGGATCTCGCAAACGACAACGACCAGGCCATCACCCGCGACAGCCTGTATGGCACCGCTGCCGAATCCACCTATGCCGGCATCACCAGCTTCATGCGCCGTCGCTACAGCCGTGACCTGCGCGGTGTGGACCTGGTGGTCAGCGGCGTGCCGTTCGACACCGCCACCACCAACCGTCCCGGCAGCCGCTTCGGGCCGCGCGCGATTCGTGCCGCCTCGGTGCAGATGGCCTGGGCCCGGCACTTCCCCTGGGAGTTCGACCCCTTCGACCACCTGGCGGTGATCGACTACGGCGACTGTTCCTTCGACCACGGCGTGCCGCAGGAAACCCCGGAGGTCATCGAAGCCCACGCCGCGCGCATCCTCGATGCCGGTTGCGCGCTGCTGACCCTGGGCGGCGACCACTTCATCAGCTACCCGCTGCTCAAGGCCCACGCGAAGAAGCACGGCCCGCTGTCGCTGATCCACTTCGACGCGCACAGCGACACCTGGCCCGACGAAGACTGCCAGCGCATCGACCACGGCACCATGTTCTACCACGCGGCCCGCGAGGGATTGGTGGACCCGTCGCGCTCGGTGCAGGTCGGCCTGCGCACCACCAACGACGACGTCATGGGCTTCCAGGTGCTGGATGCCCGCGAAGTCCATCGCCACTCGCCGCAAGCCATCGCCGAGCGTATCCGTGCGCGGGTCGGCGACAACCCGGTGTACCTGACCTTCGACATCGACTGCCTCGACCCGGCCTTCGCACCGGGCACCGGCACGCCAGTCTGCGGCGGGCTGAGTTCGCACCAGGCACTGGAAATCCTCCGTGCGTTGCGCGGCATCAACCTGGTGGGGATGGACGTGGTGGAAGTCGCGCCGCCCTACGACAGCGCCGAAATCACCGCCCTGGCCGGCGCGACCCTGGCGATGGAGATGGTTTGCCTGTACGCGGCGCGGCACAAGCTGGGCGAGCGTTGAGCTCGGCCTGAAGAGCGTTCGCGAGCAAGAACTGGGCGTCCCCCTCGCTCCTACGAAGAGCGCCCCTGTAGGAGCGAGCTTGCTCGCGAATCGCCCCAGCGCCTGCGTCCCCAGGTTCGGGCTCAGACGCGGAACGCCCGCACCGCCGTATGCAGCGCACCGCCCAGTTCCTGCAGTTGCTCGCCCTGGCTGCGGCCCTGGCCGATCAGGCGCAGGTTCTGGCTGCCCAGTTCGTGGATGCGTTCGCTGTGCGAGCGAATCTCGCTGACCGCGCCGCTCTGCTGGGCGGAACTCTCGGCAATGCGTTCGGCCATGCTGGCGATGGTGCGGATGGCACCGACCACTTCGTCCAGAGCGCCCTCGGCGGCACCGGCCTGGTTGGCGGTCACTTCCGCGTGCTCGACCTGGCTGCGCATCGCTTCCACCGACTGCCGTGCGGCCTGTTGCAGGCGTGCGGTGAGCTGCTGGATTTCCTCGGTGGCACCGGCGGTGCGCAGTGCCAGTGAGCGGACCTCTTCGGCGACGACCGCAAAGCCACGACCCTGCTCGCCGGCCCGGGCGGCCTCGATGGCGGCGTTGAGGGCCAGCAGGTTGGTCTGTTCGGCAATGGAGCGGATCACTCCCAGAACATTGCCGATGGTGGCCGATTCTTCCGCCAGGTTCTCGATGGCCTGCGCGTTGCTCTGCACTTCGTCCACCAGCGCGCGCATGCCGTTCAGGCTGTTGCCGATCACCTGCTGGCCCTGCTCGACGGCCATGCCGGCGGCATGGCTGGCCGAGGCGGCCTGGCTGGCGTCGCCGGCCACCTGCTGGATCGCCGCTTCCATGTCGCCCAGCGCGTCGCGGATTTCCCCGGTGTCGCTGGCCTGGCGTTCCGCGCCGGCGTGCAGGCCGCCGCTGAGTTCGGCCAGGGCGCGGCTGCTGCCGGCCACTTCCTCGGCGCGCTGGTGGATGGTGCCGACCAGGGTACCGAGGAAGTCGCGCAGACGGTTCAGCGACTCCTGCAGCTCCACCAGGTCGCGGGTACGGGTGGCTAGGTCGATGGGCTTGGCGAAGTCGCCACGGGCCCAGGTGGAGAGCGCCGGGACCAGTTGGCCGAGCACGCGCGCCAGGCGGCGTTGCAGGGTGTCGATGAGCAGCGCGGTGGCGAGGATCAGGGCGATCAGCGCGCCCTGGATGACGCGTACCTGTGCCTGGATCTTCGAGCGCTCCTCGCGTACCTGCGGCTCCAGAGTCGCCAGGGCCTGCTGCACGGCGCCCAGGCGCTGGGCAGTGGCGGCGGCCAGCTCCTGGCGCTGGGCGACCAGTTGGCGGGTGCGGTCCAGTTCGTCGGGGTAGCGACGCAGAACACTGGCGAGGTCGCGCTTGAGGGTGACGCCGCGATCCTCGCTCTGCGCCTGTGCGGCCGGCTGGGATTCCAGGCCCATCATCGCGGCGAAGTCGTCGGAGGCGGAGGCCTGCTGCTCCAGCACGCCGAGTAGCGGCAGGGCGTCGATGCGTTCGGCCAGCTGGCGCAGGGCTTCCAGCTCGCGCTGGAGGTCCTCGGCCAGCGCCGGGTTGCCGCTTTCCACCAGCTTGGCGCGGGCGTGGGCCAGGCGCGTCAGGTGCAGGCCGGCCTGCAGCAGCGGGGTGCGGTACTCGGCGGCGGCGGGGTTCTGGCTGGCGTCGGCATAGGTGCCGAGCTGGTCCAGTGCGGCCAGCAGGTCGCGCTCGGCCTGCAGCAGCAGACCCTGTGGATCGCCGGCCAGCTTGCCGGCGGCGAGCAACTGGTTGCCGCTGAACTGGCGCAGCTCGTCGAGGCGCTGGCCGAGCAGTTGGCCGAGGCTGTCCGGCAGTTGCGGCAGCTCCTGGGCCAATTCGTCCAGCCCTTGCTGGGCGGCCTTCTGCTTGAGCGCGTCGCCACTGGCGAGGTACGCCTGGATGTTCTGCGCGACCTTGCGCTCGAAGCCCTGGGAAAGTTCCAGGTAGCGGTCCATCAAGGTGAACGGGCGCTCCAGGGCGCGTTGCGACCACCACAGGGTGGCGCCCAGCGCGAGGCACACGAGCAGGAGCAGGAAGGTATTGAGGTTGGTGAGCAGCTTGAGGCGCATGGCAGGTCTCGACCGACAGCGAAAAACGGCGAGCCCTGAACCTATTGCAGTTTCGTTACTGGCTGATGACACGGTGCCAGCATTCGGTCGGGAAATGGCGCGGCAGAGCGCCGCGCCGCCACTGCGGGGTGTTACTTGAAGACCTCGACGCGATTGCGGCCGCCGTGCTTGGCGGTGTACAGCGCCTCGTCGGCCTGCTTGGCGAGGGTCTTGATGTCCATCTCATCGCCCAGCTCGGCGATGCCGCAGCTGAAGGTGCAGGACAGGTCGTGGGGCTGCGCCGGGTAATGAATCTCGGCGAAGCGCTGGCGGATTTCCTCCAGCACCTTGTGCGCCGAGGCGGCATCGGTGTCCGGCAGCACCACGGCGAATTCCTCGCCGCCGTAGCGGCCGATGTGATCGGTCTTGCGCAGGCGCTGCTTGAGGAACAGCGCCAGGCTCTTGATCACCCGGTCGCCCATGGGGTGGCCGTAGGTGTCGTTGACCCGCTTGAAGTGGTCGATGTCGAGCATCGCGAAGGTCAGCGGGCGCTCCTCGCGGCGTGCGCGGAAGCGGGCGTCATCCAGCAGCTGCAGGGTATGGGTGTGGTTGTACAGGCCGGTCAGGCTGTCGCGCACCATCCGCGCCTTCAGGCTGCGCGCGCGGGCGGCGCGGTTGCGCACGGTGGCGATCAGGTGGCGCGGCTTGATCGGCTTGGTGAGGAAGTCGTCGCCGCCCTCGCTCATGGCGTCCAGCTGCTTGTCCAGGTCGTCCTCGGCGGACAGGTAGATGATCGGCACGCTGACGTAGCGCTCGTGCTGGCGGATCACCTTGGCCAGCTCGGTGCCCAGGCACTCGGGCATGTACATGTCGAGGATGATCAGGTCCGGCTGGAACTCGGCCAGCTCGGTCATCACCGACAGCGGCGCGGTGAGGGCGCGGGTGACGATGCCGGCGCTGTTGAGGACCATCTCGGTGTGCGCGGCCTGGGCGCGGGAATCATCGACGATCAGTACGCGGAACGGCTCGTAATGGGCCACGCGGGTCAGCGTTTCGATCTTCTCCAGCAGGCCGGAGGCGTCCAGGGCGCCGCTGAAGAAGTCCTGGCCACCGGCGCGGGCGGCGGCCAGGCGGGTCGGGGTGTCGGTTTCCTCGTGACTGAAGAACAGCACCGGCAGCTTCTGCTTGAGGCCGGCCTGGGCTTCGTCGGCCAGGGCCAGGCCCTGGCCGCCCCCGAAGTCGATTTCCATGACGATGGCTGCCGGATGGCGGTCCGCCATGGCGGCACGGAAGGCGTTGGCATGCTCGCAGGGCTGCGCGGCCATGCCGAAGAACTCCAGCTGCTGGGCCAGGCGCTCGGCGCGCTCCTGATCCTGCAGGGCCAGGTAGACCGGTTTGCGCAGCGGCGGCAGGTGGGTCTGCTCGAACTGGTCGCCGTGGCGCAGGCCCGTGCGCGACAGGCGCTGCATCAGGTGGTTGAGTTCGGTGATCAGCTCGCTGGAGAGGCGCCCGCGGTTGTCCTGCACGGCGCGCAGGCACTGGTCGATGGCCTTGGCCAGGTCGGCGTGCTCGGCCTGCTCGAAGCGTTCGGCGTAGCGCTGCAGGCGCAGGCAGGCCTCGGCCAGTTCCGCCGTACCGGCGCTGTTCCACTCCGAGCGCGACAGGCGTTGCCAGACTTCCAGCAGGTGACGGGCCTGGTGGATCACCCGCTGGGCGAAGTGATGCTTGAGGCGGTCGAGGGATGGATCGTCGAGCTCGGTCATCGCGCGCTTCTTTATAGGGCCGTACCGGCGGCCAGCGGGGCGAATATGTTTCCGCCGTGATACACACTGATGGCCCTATGCTACCAATCCTTGATGGCAATAACAGTGCCTTCGGTCAAACATCTCAAGCTTTGTAATTCGCACCATTACCTAGCACCATGCGCAGGGTAGGCTGCGCTGACCCGCCTGCGTGCGGCATGCTTGCGCAGTGAGGCCTAAAATCCCGGCACCCTGGGGCCGGTTGCGGGTCCAAGCTATCTTCGAATTCGGGACATCAAGGAACTTGCCATGTGGAACTGGAAGAAACGCGGCTCCGTACGTGATCGCGTGAACGACTCGGTGGACGACGCGCGCGCCTACTTCGGCGGCCCCTGGCTGGGCCGCGTGCTCGGCGGTCTGCTGGGCGTCTACCTGGTGATCTGCGGCGCGATCGGCTGGTACTGGAGCCAGGAGCCGGACCTGTTCCCCGTGCAGCAGAACGCCCAGGCCGCCGCCGAACGTGCCGGCCGGCAGATGGTGGTGGGCTACACCACGGTGGAAACCCTCAAGGAAGTGGTCGCCACGCTGCTCAACAAACCGGGCGGCTACCTGTCCAACGACATCTTCCCGCCGGGCGTCTGGCTGGACAACATGCCCAGCTGGGAATACGGCGCCCTGGTCCAGGTGCGCGACCTGTCCCGCGCGCTGCGCAAGGACTTCGCCCGCTCCCAGTCGCAGTCCACCGAGGACGCCGACCTGGCGCGCGCCGAGCCGCGCTTCAACTTCGACAACAAGAGCTGGGCGCTGCCGTCCTCCGAGTCGGAATACGCCGAGGGCATCAAGTCCCTGGACCGTTACCTCGGCCGTCTCTCCGCCGATCCGGCCGGCGCGCAGTTCTATGCCCGCGCCGACAGCCTGAACAACTGGCTGGGTGACGTTTCCACCCGCCTGGGCTCGCTGTCCCAGCGCCTCTCGGCCAGCGTCGGTCGGGTCAAGCTGAACACCAACATCACGCCGATGCAGCCGGTCACCCCCGGCCAGGCGCCGGAAGTCGAGGAAGTGATCCAGGAAACTCCCTGGATGCAGATCGACAACGTGTTCTACGAAGCCCGCGGCCAGGCCTGGGCGCTGTCGCACATCCTGCGCGCCATCGAGGTGGACTTCGCCGACGTGCTGGCGAAGAAGAACGCCACCGTCAGCGTGCGCCAGATCATCCGCGAGCTGGAGGCCGCCGAGGCGCCGCTGTGGAGCCCGATGGTCCTCAACGGCAGCGGCTTCGGCGTGCTGGCCAACCACTCGCTGGTGATGGCCAACTACATCTCCCGCGCCAACGCCGCGATCATCGACCTGCGCCAGCTGCTGGCCCAGGGCTGATCGATGGAAGGCATCAGCCGCAAGGAGGCCGCCCACCGGGCGGCTTCGGACGCCGAGAAGATCGCCTGGGTCGACGAAGACGACCAGTTGCTGGGCAGCCTGCCGCGCGCCGAACTGCGTGCGCGCGGGCTGATCGGCCGCGGCACCTTCATCCTGCTGTTCAACTCCGCCGGTGAGCTGTGCGTGCACCGCCGCACCCTGAGCAAGGCGGTCTACCCCGGTTACTGGGACCCGGCCGCCGGCGGCATGGTGCAGGCTGACGAGAGCTATGCGGAGTCCGCCGCCCGCGAGCTGGAAGAAGAGCTGGGCATCGCTGGCGTCGAATTGCGTGCCCACGGCACCTTCTTCTTCGACCAGCCGGACAACCGCCTGTGGTGCGCGGTGTTCTCCGCCGTGTCCGATGCGCCGCTGAAGCTGCAGCCCGAAGAGGTGCTGGAAGCGAAATTCATCGACCCTCACCAGGCGCTGGCCGAGGCCAGGGCGGGTGCGCTGTATTGCCCGGATTCGCTGGCGGCGTTGCGCAAGTACCTGGTCAGCTTCTGACGTCGGGTTGCTTTTCGTAGGAGCGAGCTTGCTCGCGAACTGAGCCCCGCTGTGGGGTTTGTTCGCGAGCAAGCTCGCTCCTACAGGCAACCCTTCACCCCGAATCGCGTCCCATGTCGCCAAACCACCGATCAATGACGCATTTTCGGTCTTAGCATTTGCCTTCAATGCTGCTAAATTGCGCGACCTTTCCGGCAGGGTCCTCCGCCGGGAATTGCGCAGCCCCTGCCTGAGTGGGGCGTCGCGGTCGGCGCCAGCCGGCCATTCGTTGACCTGGCCCGAAGAGGCCAATCCTGGGGAAACGCCCGGTGGTCAAGAAAGCATCCTCCCTGTCCGCCCTCGGCGGGCTCGTCTATTCCACTGATTCCGGCCGGCATTGCCCGGACTGCAATCAGCCCATTGGCGCGTGCATCTGCAAGCAGGCCGAGATTCCGGCCGGCGATGGCATCGCTCGCGTGCGTCGGGAAACCAAGGGCCGCGGTGGCAAGACCGTGACCACGGTGACCGGCGTGCCGCTGGCGGCCGATGCGCTGAAGGACCTGGCCACGGCGCTGAAGAAACGCTGCGGCACGGGTGGCGCGCTGAAGGACGGCATCATCGAGATCCAGGGCGACCACGTCGACCTGCTGCTCGAAGAGCTGACCAAGCGCGGCCTCAAGGCGAAGAAATCCGGCGGCTGAGCCGTCTTCTGTCGCAAGCGACTCTCCCCTGTCGAGAACGGGTTCCAGGCGATGCGCGTCGTGCGCATGGCCGGCAAGCCCTTTCCCTAGATGGGAGATTTATCGGCGCGCCCTGGGCGTGTCGTCGGATTTTCCTAAACTTACCGCCAACCCCGGCGGTCAACACGGCAACGTCACGAGGCCCGGCTAGGTTTACACCACCAGGCCTGACGACTCACCCGCACGCCGGGCGGGCGCCTGCACACATTCGCGCAAATTGAGGAGACCACCCCGCATGGCCGCTAGACGGACCCGCAAAGACGACGGCAGCAACTGGACCGTGGCAGACAGCCGCAGCATCTACGGAATTCGCCACTGGGGCGCTGGCTACTACGCCATCAACGACGCCGGTAACGTGGAAGTTCGCCCGCAGGGCGCCGATGCCCAGCCGATCGATCTGCACGGGCTGGTCGAGCAGCTGCGCGAGGCGGGCCTGTCGCTGCCGCTGCTGGTGCGCTTCCCGGATATCCTCCAGGACCGCGTGCGCAAGCTCACCGGTGCCTTCGACGCCAACATCGCGCGCCTGGAATACAGCAGCCGCTACACCGCGCTGTACCCGATCAAGGTGAACCAGCAGGAAGCGGTGGTGGAAAGCATCATCGCCACGCAGAACGTCTCCATCGGCCTGGAGGCCGGCTCCAAGCCCGAGCTGATGGCCGTGCTGGCGCTGGCGCCCAAGGGCGGCACCATCGTCTGCAACGGCTACAAGGACCGCGAGTTCATCAAGCTGGCGCTGATGGGGCAGAAGCTCGGCCACAACGTGTTCATCGTGATCGAGAAGGAATCCGAGGTGCAGCTGGTGATCGAGGAAGCCGCCGTGATCGGCGTGCTGCCCCAGGTCGGCCTGCGCGTGCGCCTGTCCTCGCTGGCATCGTCGAAGTGGGCCGACACCGGTGGCGAGAAGGCCAAGTTCGGCCTGTCCGCCGCGCAGCTGCTGTCGGTGGTCGAGCGCTTCCGCGCCGCCGGCCTGGACCAGGGCGTGCGCCTGCTGCACTTCCACATGGGCTCGCAGATCGCCAACCTGGCCGACTACCAGCACGGCTTCAAGGAAGCCATCCGCTACTACGGCGAACTGCGTGCCCTCGGCCTGCCGGTGGACCACGTGGACGTCGGCGGCGGCCTGGGCGTGGACTACGACGGCACCCACTCGCGCAACGCCAGCTCGATCAACTACGACATCGACGACTACGCCGGTGTGGTGGTCGGCATGCTGAAAGAGTTCTGCGACGCGCAGGGCCTGCCGCATCCGCACATCTTCTCCGAGAGCGGCCGCGCACTGACCGCGCACCACGCGGTGCTGATCACCCAGGTGACCGACGTCGAGCGCCACAACGACGAAGTGCCGAAGATCACCGACCTGGCCGAACAGCCGGAGATCGTCCAGTGGCTGGCCGACCTGCTCGGCCCGACCGACGCCGAGATGGTCACCGAGACCTACTGGCGCGCCACCCACTACATGAGCGACGCCGCCGCGCAGTACGCCGAGGGCAAGATCAGCCTGGCGCAGAAGGCCCTGGCCGAGCAATGCTACTTCGCCATCTGCCGCCGCCTGCACAACCAGCTCAAGGCGCACCAGCGTTCGCACCGCCAGGTGCTCGACGAGCTGAACGACAAGCTGGCCGACAAGTACATCTGCAACTTCTCGGTGTTCCAGAGCCTGCCCGACACCTGGGCCATCGGCCAGGTGCTGCCGATCCTGCCGATCCACCGCCTGGGCGAGGAACCGACCCGCCGCGCGGTACTGCAGGACCTGACCTGCGACTCCGACGGCAAGATCACCCAGTACGTCGACGAGCAGAGCATCGAGACCAGCATGCCGGTGCACGATGTGAAGGAAGGCGAGGACTACCTGATCGGCACCTTCCTGGTCGGCGCCTACCAGGAAATCCTCGGCGACATGCACAACCTGTTCGGCGACACCGACTCGGTGAACGTCTACCAGAACGCCGACGGCAGCTTCTACCATGCCGGCATCGAGACCCACGACACCATCGAGGACATGCTGCGTTACGTGCACCTGTCGCCCGAGGAGCTGATGACCCACTACCGCGACAAGGTCGCCGGGGCCAAGCTCACCGTTCGCGAGCGCACCCAGTACCTTGATGCGCTGCGCCTGGGGCTGACCCGCTCGGCTTACCTGTCGTCCTGATGGATCGGCTGTCGATGTGATGAAAAGCCCCGCTTCGGCGGGGCTTTTTTCTTGCTCCTGCGAAAGCGCTTGAGGCGGAGTTGAATCGTAGGGGCGCGCCATGCGCGCGATCGCGGGTGTGGTCTGCTCCTACAGGGGAATGCCGAGCGTCAGGAGGTACGGATGTTCACGCGTCGCGCAGTTCGAAGCTTGGGAACAGCGCGTGCAGCTCTCGCCAGAGATCAGGTGCGCCATGGGGCGCGGGCGTGGCGATCAGCTCCGGATCGAGCTGCCGCCCACTGCGGGCCAGTTGCACGACGAAGTTTTCCACACCCATGCCGCGCAACTGCGTTGCCAGCCGGCGCAGGCGCTCCAGGTCGAACAACTGCCAATGCACGGTCGTCCGGCATTCGTGGTCCGCGCCGCTGTCCAGCAACAGCTCCAGGCTGCGCCAGTTGGCTCGTCCGCTGCGCTTCACACCGGTAGTGGCGTCCATGTCCTCGGCCAGTCCCTTCACGTCGAACCCCACCCAGTCCGCCTGGGGCAGTGCTCGGGCAAAGGACTCCGGGCGGATGCCGGCGCTGTGCAGGCCAGCGCGGAAACCCATCTCGCGCACGCTGGCCATGGCCTCCGGTAGCGCGTTCTGCAGAGTCGCCTCGCCGCCACTGAACACCACAGCCTGCAACAGGCCCTGGCGACGGCGGAGGAAGGCGAGGATGTCGTCCCAACCGATTTCCTCTTCGCCGCGCGGCGCAATCAGCTCCGGGTTGTGGCAGTAGCGGCAGCGCCAGGCGCAGCCCTGGCAGAACAGCACGCAGGCGAGCAGGCCGGGGTAGTCGAGGGTGGTCAGGGGCACCAGGCCCCCGACCCTCAGGGTTGCGTTCATCGCGTCTCGCGGAAGTGGCGGCGCTCGCGGTGCTCGGATTGCTTGCCGGCGTTGAAGGCCGACACCGGGCGGTGATAACCCATCACGCGGGTCCACACCTCGCAGCGCTGGCGTTGGCTTTCGGGCAGTTGGTTGGCGGTCATCGGTGGTGCTCCTTTTGCGTGGATGAAGGAATGGGTAATCAGCCGCCGCAGCAACTCCCGGCTGCGGCTTTCTGCAACGCGGCTTCGTCGCACTTCGGGCAGAACTCGTGTTCGCCGGCGAGGTAGCCGTGGACGGGGCAGATGGAGAAGGTCGGCGTTACCGTCAGGTAGGGCAGGCGGAAGCGTCCGAGGGCGGTGCGCACCAGGGTCTTGCAGGCCTCGGCGCTGGAGATGCGCTCGGCCATGTACAGGTGCAGCACGGTGCCGCCGGTGTACTTGCACTGCAGGGCGTCCTGCAGCTCCAGCGCCTCGAACGGATCGTCGGTGAGGCCCACCGGCAACTGCGAGGAGTTGGTGTAGTAGGGCGCGTCCGGCGTGCCGGCCTGGAGGATGTCGGCGTGGCGCTTGCGGTCCTCGCGGGCGAAGCGGTAGGTGGTGCCTTCGGCCGGCGTGGCCTCGAGGTTGTAGAGGTGGCCGCTGTCTTCCTGGAAGCGCACCAGCCGCGCCCGTACATGGTCCAGCAGCTCCAGCGCGATCTGCCGGCCGGCCGCGGTGTGCAGGCCTTCGCGGTCGTCGGTGAAGTTGCGCACCATCTCGTGCAGGCCGTTCACGCCGATGGTGGAGAAGTGGTTGCGCAGGGTGCCGAGGTAGCGCTTGGTGTAGGGGTAAAGCCCGGCATCCATGTGCTGCTGGATGACCTTGCGCTTCACTTCCAGGCTGTCGAAGGCCAGCTCCAGCAGGTAGTCCAGCTGGCGGTAGAGCCCGGCCAGATCACCGCGATGGCGGTAGCCCAGGCGCGCGCAGTTGAGGGTCACCACGCCCAGCGAGCCGGTCTGCTCCGCCGAGCCGAACAGCCCGTTGCCGCGCTTGAGCAGCTCGCGCACGTCCAGTTGCAGGCGGCAGCACATGGAGCGCACCTGGTTGGGCTGCATGTCCGAGTTGAGGAAGTTCTGGAAGTACGGCAGGCCGTAGCGCGCGGTCATCTCGAAGAGGCGCGTGGCGTTGTCGCTGTCCCAGGGGAAGTCGTGGGTGATGTTGTAGGTCGGGATCGGGAAGGTGAACACCCGGCCATGGGCGTCGCCGGCCTGCATCACCTCGATGTAGGCGCGGTTGATCAGGTCCATTTCCGTCTGCAGTTCGCCGTAGGCGAAGGGCATTTCCACGCCGCCGACGTAGGGAATCTGCTCGCGCAGGTCTTCCGGGCAGACCCAGTCGAAGGTCAGGTTGGTGAAGGGCGTCTGGGTGCCCCAGCGCGACGGCACGTTGAGGTTGTAGATGAACTCCTGCAGCGCCTGGCGCACCTGTTGGTAACTTAGGCCGTCCTTGCGCACATAGGGCGCGAGGTAGGTATCGAAGGAACTGAACGCCTGGGCGCCGGCCCACTCGTTCTGCAGCGTGCCGAGGAAGTTGACCATCTGCCCCAGCGCGCTGGACAGGTGCTTCGGCGGCCCGGCCTCGACCCGCCCCGGTACACCGTTGAGGCCTTCGCTGAGCAGGGTGCGCAGCGACCAGCCGGCGCAGTAGCCGGCGAGCATGTCGAGGTCGTGGATGTGCAGGTCCGCCTCGCGATGAGCGACGGCGATGCCCTCGCTGTACACCTCGTCCAGCCAGTAGTTGGCGGTGACCTTGCCCGACACGTTGAGGATCAGCCCGCCCAGGGAGTAACCCTGGTTGGCGTTGGCGCGCACCCGCCAGTCTTCCCGCGACAGGTATTCGTTCATCGAGGCGGCGACGTCCACCAGCGTCTTGCGCTCGCGGCGCAGGCGGCCGTGGCGTTCGCGGTAGACGATGTAGGCGCGTGCGGTGGGGTAGTGGCCGGCTTCCATCAGGGCGCGCTCGACCACGTCCTGCAGCTGTTCCACGTCGAGATCGTTCTGCGCCGGCAGGCGCGCCAGCACGCGGCGGGTCAGCTCCTGTGCGTGGGGCGCGGAGAACTCGCCGCTGGCCTCGCCGGCGGCGGCGATGGCGCGTTCGATCTTGCTCGGGTCGAAGGCTGCGGCGTTGCCATTGCGCTTGCGCAGGCTGGCGGGAAGGGGGGCGGTCCGTGTCAGGGGCATTGGCTTGATTCCACAACATGCTGTGTCTCGACTTATTCAAGACAACAAGATGTTGTGGGAATCTAACGGTATTGTCCGTAGGAAAATTGACCTCGGTCAACGTCGCCTGTCAGTCAATTTTTGCCATCGGAGGTATTGACCGCCGCTCGGTGCGACTCCGCCCGGCAAGCGCGTCAGTTGCCCTGTGACACGTGTCAGGCTGGGTCTCAGGCGCATGCGGTTGGTTCGCGAGCAAGCTCGCTCCTACAGCCCTGGCCGGCGCGCTCTGCGTAGGAGCGAGCTTGCTCGCGAACGGGACTGCGCGCCGAACGCGGGGAGCCTTCAGCCCAGCAATGGCGCCAACCGCTCTGCCAGGCGTCCGGCGAGCTGCTCGTCGGTGACGTTGGTGAAACTCATGAGCAGTGCCGGCTCGCGCCTGGCCTCCACGCACCAGGCGTTCAGCGCTTGCAAACCGAGACCGTCCGCGTGGGCGCGGCGGGCGACGGCGAGGTCATCCTGGTCCAGCGCGCCGATCAGGTGCAGGCCGCCGGGCGTGTCGGCGAAGCGCAGGCGCTCGCCGAGGCGATCCTCCAGCGCGCTGCGCAGCCACTGGCGGCGCTGGGCGTAGAGCGTGCGGGTGCGCTTGAGGTGGCGGGCGAAATGGCCTTCCTGCATGAAGTCACAGAGGGTCGCCTGCAGCAGCTCGGCGCAGCCCGAGGTGAATACCTGCTGGGCGCGCACGAAGTCTTCCACCAGCTCCGCCGGTACCACCAGATAGCCCAGGCGCAGCGCCGGGTAGAGCACCTTGCTGAAGGTGCCGGTGTAGAGCACGCGGCCGGCACGGTCGAGGCTCTTCAGCGCCGGCAGCGGGAAGCCGGCGTAGCGGTACTCGCTGTCGTAGTCGTCCTCGACTATCCACGCGCCGCTGCTGGCAGCCCAGTCCAGCAGGGCCAGGCGCCGCGGCAGGCTGAGGGCGACGCCGGTGGGACTCTGCTGGGAGGGGGTGACCAACGCGAAGCGCGCGTCCGGCGCGCGGGCGATGCCGTCCTCCACGCGCAGGCCATCGGTATCCACCGCGACCGGCACCGGCACGCCGCCGGCCCGGCGCAGCAGTTCGCGGCCGCGCGGGTAGCCGGGGTCTTCGTGCCAGAAGCGCTGGCCGGGCTCCAGCAAAGTGCGGCTGATCAGGTCCAGCGCACCCTGGTAACCCGCGCAGATGAATACCTGTGCCGGGTCGCAGGCGATGCCACGGGAGATGCTCAGGTAGCCCGCCACCGCCTCGCGCAGCGGGCCATAGCCGCAGGGTTCCGGGTACGCCAGCATCGATGCGCTCTGCTGGCGCAGGCGGCGTGCGCACAGGCGCGACCAGAGCGCGCGCGGGAAGGCGTCCAGCGCCGGCACGCCGAGCTGGAAAGGCCGCAGGGCCGGGCCGTGGGCAATCAGGCCGGGCAAGCTGCGTTCCACGGTCGCCGGGGCGATGGCCACGGGCGGTGCGCTCTCGGTGCGGCCGGCGAGTTGCGGGGAGACCACCGTGCCTGCCGGACCGCGCGCCAGCAGATAGCCGTCGCTGGTCAGCAACTGGTAGGCGAGCTCCACCGTGCCGCGCGCCACGCCCAGTTCGCCGGCCAGCCCGCGCACCGGCGGCACGCGCTCGCCCGGCCGCAGTGCACCACGGGTGATGGCGTCGCGGATGCGCTCATAGAGTTGCCGATAGATCGGCAGCTCATGGCTGGGGTCCAGCGGCTGGCGGAACGAATCGGTGGGCGCGCTCATGGCCTGCAGGGTAGGTGAGGAAGTGGGGAAGGTGACTATGCCATGACCGGCATCAAGTCGTCCCGGCAGACCCGATGCAGGATCAGCGTCTAGGCTTGCAGGCAGTGTTGAAAAGCGGGTGCCGCGACTCCATCTGTTATCGCAGAAACCTGTTTTTTCCACCTGTTCGCCTCGCAGTGCGCGCAGCGGCTCCGGCTGCCCGTGCGATTCCCCCGTGTCCCAGGCGCCGACAGGTCCAACGCATGTGAGGAGTGACCGCTACCGATGGAATTCAAGGACTATTACGCGGCGCTCGGGGTCGAACCCGACGCCGACGACAAGGCGATCAAGACCGCCTACCGCAAGCTCGCGCGCAAGTACCATCCGGACGTCAGCAAGGAGCCGGACGCCGAGACGCATTTCAAGGAAGTCTCCGAGGCCTACGAAGTGCTGAAGAGCCCGGAAAAGCGCGCCGAGTACGACGAACTGCGCCGCTACGGCCCGCAGGGGCCGCAGTTCGAGGCGCCGCCCGGCTGGCAGCCGCGTGGCGGCTTCGATGGCCCGCCGCCAGGGCACGAGCAGGACTTCAGCGACTTCTTCGAGCAGATCTTCGGCGCCCGCGCCGGCGGCCCCCAGGGCGGCTTCGGTGGCGCCCGCCAACCGCGCCAGCACCGTGGCCAGGATATCGAGATGGAAGTGCCGCTGTTCCTCGAGGAGACCCTCTCCGGCGAGAGCCGGCCAATCAGCTTCAGCCTGCCCAGCTACGACGAGTACGGTCGCAAGCTGCCGCCGCAGAACAAGACGCTGAACGTGAAGATCCCCGTGGGCACCGCCGACGGCGAACGCATCCGTCTCAAGGGGCAGGGCGCGCCAGGCGTCAACGGCGGGCCGGCGGGCGACCTGTACCTGGTGATTCGCCTGGTACCGCACCCGGTGTTCGATGTCGATGGCCGCGACCTCATCGTCACCGTCCCGGTGGCGCCGTGGGAAGCGGCGCTTGGCGCCAAGGTGGAAGTGCCCACCCTGGGCGGCCGGATCAACCTCGGCATCCCGGCCAACAGCCAGGCCGGTCAGCGCCTGCGCGTCAAGGGCAAGGGCCTGCCGAACAAGGGCGATGCCGCCGCCGGCGATCTCTACGCCGTGCTCAAGGTGGTGATGCCGAAGACGGCGGACGAAGCGACCCGCAAACTCTGGGAAGAACTGGCTGCCAAGGCGGCCTTCGACCCCCGTGCCGAATGGGGTAAACGCGCATGACGACGACAGTGATGGTGGTGGACCTCGACGAGCTCTGCCAGTCGGTGAACCTCCCCCGCGACGTGCTCGTCGAGATCGTCGAGGTGGGCATCGTGGAGCCGCGCGAACAACGCGCCGGGCATTGGCTCTTCGATTACCAGGCGGTCAGCGTGGTGCGCCGTGCCGTGCGCCTGCGCCGCGAGTTCGAGCTGGATTGGCCGGGCATCGCCCTGGCGTTGCGCCTGCTGGACGAGGTCGACGAACTGCGCGCGGAGAACCGTTACCTGCGCCAGCGCCTGGCGCGCCTGCTGGAAGACTAGGCCGCTACTGCGATGCCGCCGCCGTGGCGGCATCCAGCGGGATGAACTGCACCAGGCCGATGATCGGCGCGGCGAGGATGCCTTGCACATAGTTGATGCCGCTGCGTCGCAGGCTTTCGTTGGTCATCTGCGCCAGCAGCTCCAGGCGTCCGGCGATGCGGCCGAACTCGCGCTCGAAGGACAGGTTGCGGCCCTTTTCGCTGATCTCGTTCGATAGCAGTAGGGGCTGCCCCTGGGCGTCTTCGCGGCTGGCCAGCAACCAGGCAGCTACCTCGATGTTCCAGGCGGCATTGGCGGTCTTCTGCGAGTCCAGCCCGCTGAGCAGGTGCTGGGTCGTGGTGCCGCCGTAGAGCTCCATCAGCATGCTGCCCAACCCGTAGATCAGCGTGCCGGCGCGGTCGCCCGTGAAGCTGGCGTCGAAAGCCAGGGGCAGCACGGCGACGGATTTCTGCTCTTTCAGCCCGGCCAGTGGCCTGTCCCCGGTGATGGCGTCCATCACCGCCTTGTGTGCCTCATCGCGGCTGGCGGCGCCGGTCTTCTTCCATTCCCGTGGGTTGCGCTTGTAGAGCTTGTCCAGTAGCAGCGACAGGCTTTCCAGGTTGTCGCGCATGGCCAGGTTGGCGGCCCGGTTGGCGTCGCTCTGCAGCAACTGGCCGGAGCTGAAATCCTCGCCGTGGACGTCTTTCTTCACCGGCGGGGAGCTGCAGGCAGCGAGCAGGGCGAAGGCACAGAGGGCGATGAGGCGCAGCGACATGATCGGTCAAGGCATGGGAATCGGCCCTGAACCATGGCGTGCGGGGCAGGAGGCAGCCAGCTGTTATGGCTGTAATCGGGCCTCGCCTGGAAGCCTGCGACCGGTTGCACAGATTGGCGGGAGAGGGCGCCGGCGCAGGCCGGCGCCGTGAACGATCAGCGCGGCTGGTTCTGTTCGATCCAGCCGGCGAAGGCGTCGATGATGCTCTGCAGGAAGGGCTGGGTCTTCTCGGAGAGCTTGCCGGCCTCGTCGAAGAAGCCGCCGGCACCGCCCAGGTAGGCTTCGGGCTGCTGCAGCACCGGCATGTTGAGGAACACCAGCGACTGGCGCAGGTGGTGGTTGGCGCCGAAGCCGCCGATGGCGCCTGGCGATGCACTGACCACGGCGCAGGGCTTGGCGTTCCAGGCGCTCTTGCCATAGGGGCGCGAGCCGACGTCGATGGCGTTCTTCAGCACGCCGGGCACCGAGCGGTTGTATTCGGGGGTGACGAAGAGCACCGCGTCGGCACGGCCGATGCGCTCGCGGAAGGCGCTGTAGCTGGCGGGCGGGGTGCCCACGTCGAGCTCTTCGTTGTACAGCGGCAGGTCGCCGATCTCCACGATTTCCAGCTTCAGGTTGGCCGGCGCCAGGGCGGCGAATGCCTTGGCGATCTTGCGGTTCAGGGATTCCTTGCGCAGGCTGCCGACAACAACGGCAACATCGAAGACTTGGCTCATGGCGACTCCTAAGGATCGGGGTATTGAGCCGTTTGTTATAGACGATGAGCGTGACATTGCGTGGACATGGATCAAGGTTCGCCAATCATGTCCCAGTCGTTCTGACTGATCTTGGCACTGTGGGGTAGGGCATCGCATCACTAGAGTGGCGACAGGTCCCTGCCAACCGATTCGAGGTTCCCATGTGCATGAAAGTCTTCTTCGCCGGCGCCAGCGGTGCCATCGGCCAGCGTCTGCTGCCGATGCTGCTGGAGCGTGGTTACCAGGTGCTGGCGATCAGTCGCTCCGCGCAGCGAGCCGCCGCCCTGGAAGCCACCGGGGCGCGGGCGCTGGTGCTGGATGTCTACGACGCGCAAGCCCTGAGGGCTGCCATGCTGGCGTTCCAGCCGCGCTGGGTGATCCACCAGCTCACCGACCTGCCGGCTGGCCTCGACCCCGCCCGGATGCCCGCCGCCCAACCGCGCAACGCGCGCGTTCGCCGCGAAGGCACCGCCAACCTGGTAGCGGCGGCCCTCGCCGCTGGCGTCGAGCGCATGGTGGCGCAGAGCATCGCCTGGGCCTACGCGGCGGGCGAGTTGCCGTTGCAGGAGGAGCAACCGCTGGACCTGGGCGCCGAAGGCCCGCGCGCCATCAGTGTTGGCGGTGTCGCCGCGCTCGAAGAGGCGGTACTCGGTGCACGGCCGATGGAGGGCATCGTGTTGCGCTACGGCCGACTCTACGGGCCTGGTACGGGAGCCGATGCGGCGGATCCGAGGCTGGCCGTGCATGTGGACGATGCCGCCCGTGCCGCGCTGCTGGCGCTGGAGTGGGGCGGGCACGGCGCCTACAACATTGCCGAACAGGACATCGAAGTCAGCTCGGCGAGGGCGCGCCATCGTCTGGGATGGCAGCCGGGCTTCCGCCTGGAGGGCGTGCCGACGTGAGCCTCGCCGTGACTTTTGCATCGCGACGTGAGGTAGGCGCCGGGCTGGTGCTGGTCGCGGCCATCGCCGCTGGCGCTTTGCTCTGCAAGCCCTGGTCACGGCCGCTGCCCAGCCTTGCGCAAAGCCACGCCGGGACTTCGGCCGGCGCGCGGCCGAGCACCCAGGTGAAGCGGCTGTCCTGTGAGCCCCTGGCCGACATGCCGGGCAAGGTCGTGACCACGCTGCAGGTGGACTTCCCGCCCAACGGCTATACCCCGGCGCACCGCCATCCCGGCGCGGTGATCGCCATCGTGCTCAGTGGTCAGGTGCGCTCGCAGATGCAGGGCCGGCCGGCGCAGACTTACAGCGCGGGCCAGAGCTGGTTCGAGCCCAGTCGCGAGCTGCACCTGTTTGCCGCAAACCCCAGCGCCAGCGAGCCCGCCCGCCTGCTGGCAGTGATCGTCAGCGACGAGCACTGCGGCCCGCTGGTGATCCCCGAGCCGACCGCTGGCCACCGCCATTGATGCTTCGCGAAAGGAGATTCGCATGACCCCGCTCACCCCCTTCAGCGCTGCCCAGCTCGACGCGACCCTGGCGCGCCTCGGCCTGTCGCCGGAACGTCCCGCGCCGACGCTGGAAAACCTCGACCAGATGATCGTCGCGGCGTTGCATCACCTGCCTTTCGAGAACCTCGACGTGCTGCTCGACCGGCCCATCCTGATCGAGCCGGACGCGGTGTTCGCCAAGGTCGTCGAACATCGACGCGGCGGATACTGCTTCGAGCTGAACAGCCTGTTCGCCCGCCTTCTGGCCAGCCTGGATTACCGCGTGACCTTGCTGGTGGCACGGGTGCGCTGGGGATTGCCGGCGGATGCGCCACTGACGCCGCAGACGCACCTGCTGCTGCGCATCGACCTGCCTGAAGGGCCGCACCTGGTGGATATCGGCTTCGGCGGCCCGGCCTCGCCGAATGCCCTGCCGCTGCGGGTGAACGAAGAGCTGCCCGGTGGCTGGCGTATCAGCGGTGCGGTCGACGAAGAGCTGGAGATGGCCACGCGCTCGGCGTCCGGCTGGCAGACGCTGTACCGCTTCACCCTGGAGGCGCAGCATTGGGCCGACTACGGCATGCGCAACTGGTACACCTCGACCTACCCGCAGAGCGTGTTCCGCAACTCCCTGCGCGTGGCGCTCAGCGAGGAGGGCGAGCGGCTGTCACTGTTCAACGGGCAATTCAGCCGGCGGACGGCGGAAGGTGATGTCGAGCAGTCCAGCATCGCTGACGCGGATGAGCTGCTGGCAGTCCTGCGCCAGCGCTTCCACCTGCAGCCCGCGCCGGGAGAGATCGAGGCCCTGCGCAGGCGGTTGGCGCAGTTGTTGCCGCCGACCAGTTGAGAGGGGTTATTGGCCGGAGGCGGTGACAGTGGCGGGTACGTCGGGTGCCGCACCGATGGCCAGGCGCACGGTACGCCCCGCGAGGTCACTGCGCCGCAGCGTACCGCCCGGCGTGGCGTCGAACCAGCGGCCTTGCAGGTCCGAGGCGCTGCATTGCAGTCGCCGCTCGATGGTGGTGCCGGCCCCGGTCGGCGGGAGCAGCCAGCGGCATTGGCCGTCGAAGATGATTGCCCCCTTGCGCGGCGGCTCCCAGACACTCGCCGGCAGGTGCTCCCGGACTGTCAGGATGGCGACGGCCAGGTCCGGCTGCACGGCGTCATTGGGGTGGACGGCGGACTCGCCGTCGAGCTGGATCTGTATGCGGCTGAGCTGCAGGACGCACCCTTCGGCCCGTGTGCTCAGCGGCACCTGGAAGCTCACTCGCTGCGGTCGCGCTGCATGCCCCGGGGTATTGAACAGGCGATGCCTGAGGTTCTGCCCTGTCGCACCCGGGCAGCTGTTGCCGGCGGACTGGGTGTACTCGGCGTCGCCTGCCAGCTGGAAGTCGCCGGGCAGGTCGGCCTCCAGGGTGAATTCGTCACTGGCGCAGCCGCCCAGGGCCGTGGCAAGCAGGAAGAGGGCCGGGGATGAAGCGCGCCGGATGAGCGTGAGAAGGGGACGGAACATGTAAGGGGCCTGCAGCAGTTGCAACTGCACAGGAGCATCCGCCGATCAGAACGGCGCCTGAATCGGATTGGTCTCCATTGCTTGTAGGAAATTGGCAGACCAGACGGCGTTATCCGCAGTTCAACCGATCATCCCGAAACCGCGTGCCATCAGGCTCGCCAGCAGCGGCAGGATCATCAGCGCCAGCAGCTCCACGCGGATGGTCATGATCACCAGCTTCGCCTGGCGCTCGCTGGGCGCCGGCACACGCCCGGCCTTGAGCTCGTTGCGCCAGTTGAGGAAGGTCATGGTCGGCAGGATCGACAGCAGCGCCACCAGCACGAAAAGGCCGATCTTGGCGTGGAACAGGCTGTTGTGCAGGTAGTAGTCCGTCCCCTTGGCGAACCACACCACCCGCGCCGCGCCGGTCAGCAGCACCACACCGGCGCAGGCGCCGTAGGCCAGGTCGACGATGACCAGGCTGCGCGCCCGCGACAGGTCCAGCGGCAGGCGGAACAGCTGGTGCTCCAGCACCAGCAGGGCGAACAGGATGAAGATCGACAGGTAGTGCAGGTACGCGGCAATGGCTTGGGCCATGGAGGCTTCCTCGGATGGGGCCTTCTTATTGGGGATTCAGGCTTGGGCCAACGACGCGTGGAAAACCACCCGGTTGCGCCCGGCCTGCTTGGCACTGTAAAGCGCGGCGTCGGCGCGTTCCAGTGCCTGGTCGACAGGCTCCTCGCCGGCCAGCAGGGTGCAGCCGATGCTCAGGCTGACCGGCAACGGCCCGCAGGGGAGTTGCACCGGCTCGTGGCCAATCAGCTCGCGCACGCGCTCGGCGATGCGCTGCAGCTCCTCACCGTCCTTCACCTTCAGCAGAGCGACGAACTCTTCGCCGCCCTGGCGCACCAGCAGGTCGTCCGGCCGCAGCGCGGCGCGCAGGCGGCGGGCGCATTCGCAGAGCACCAGGTCGCCGGCGGCGTGGCCGTGCTGGTCGTTGATCGCCTTGAAGTGGTCGAGGTCGGCGTAGAGCACGCCGAGCTGCACGTGGCTCTCCCGCGCCAGGCGGCACTCGCGGTCCTGGAAGGTGTGCAGGCCGCCACGGTTCCACAGCTGGGTCAGCGGGTCGAGCAGGGCCTTGCGCTGCTCGCGGTCCATTTCCACGCGCAGGTCGCGGTTGCTCTGGATCAGCGTGCGCAATTGCAGGTAGCCCTCGGCGAGGGTGGCGAGGTCGCGGAAGTTGGTCTGCTGCGCCTCGGTCATGCTGCGCGGACGCGGGTCGACCATGCACAGGGTACCGATGGCCTGGCCGTTGCCGGCGCGCAACGGTCGCCCGGCGTAGAAGCGGATGTAAGGCGGGCCGAGCACCAGCGGGTTGTCGGCAAAGCGCTCGTCGAGGGTGGCGTCGGGCACCAGCAGGGTGTCCTCGCCGAGGATCGCATAGCCGCAGAAGGATACGTCGCGCGTGGTTTCGCTGGCGTCCAGCCCCACGCGGGCCTTGAACCACTGGCGCTCCTGGTCGATCAGGCTGATCAGCACGGTATCGACCTTCACCAGGTCCTGGGTCAGCTGGACGAGGGTATCCAGGTAATGCTCGGCCGGGGTGTCGAGCAGGTTCATCTCATCCAGGGTCTGCTGACGCAGGGATTCGTCAACGGGAATGGGACAAGCCGGCATGGCATCTCCTCAACAGGTCAGGGGCTGGCAGGCGCCTGCCAGGCATCTTGGCGTGTCAGCTGCCACGCGTAGCCGGCGAGGACCAGCGCGCGCAGCAACATGAAGCATAGGAAGGTTAGCCACAATCCGTGATTTCCCCAGCCCTGCAGCGCGAATCCCAGCGGCAGGCTGGCGGCGCAGGCCAGCAGCATCGCGTTGCGCATCTCGCGGGCGCGGGTGGCGCCGATGAACAGGCCGTCGAGCAGGTAGCTCCACATGCCGATGAGCGGCAGGCAGGCGAGGTAGGGCAGGTACTGGTCGGCGGTGGCGCGCACTTCCGGAATGTCGCTCTGCAGGGCGATGAACAGGTGCCCGAAGACGCTGAAGAAGGCGACGAACAGCAGGCTGGCGATCAGCGACCAGCCGCAGGCGACCACCAGCGATCGGCGCAGGGCGGTGCGGTCGCGGCCGCCGATGGCGTGGCCGCACAGCGCTTCCACGGCGTGGGCCAGGCCATCGAGGGCGTAGGCGGTGACCATCAGGCCGTTGAGCAGCAGCGCGTTGGCCGCCACTGTGGCGTCGCCCAGGCGCGTGCCCTGCACCGTGAGCAGGAAGAACACGCCCTGCAGCGCCAGGCTGCGGATGAAGATGTCGCGGTTGACCATCAGCAGCGGCCGCCAACTGGCCCAGGCGCGCAGGCGTGACCAGTCCGGCAGGCCGGGGAAGCGCAACAGCGCACCACGGGTCAGCGCCAGGCCGAGCAGCGCGCCGCCCCATTCGGCGGTCACCGCGGCCTTTGCCGCGCCGGCCACGCCCCAGCCCAGGCCTAGCACGAACCACAGGCTGAGCACGATGTTGATGAGGTTGGTGGTCAGCAGGATCGCCAGCGGTGCGCGGGCGTTCTGCGTGCCGAGGAACCAGCCGACCAGCGCGTAGGTGGCCAGCGCTGCCGGCAGGCCGAACAGGCGGATGTGGAAGAACTCGCGGGCCAGCACGTCCAGCTCGGGGGATGGGCGCATCAGCTCCAGCGCGGGGCCGGTCAGCGGCACCGCCAGCAGGCTGAGCAGCAGCGCGAGGCCGAGGGCCAGCAGCAGGCCCTGACCGAGAATCCGCCGCAGCGCTCCACCGTCTTCACGCCCGGCCGCCTGGGCGGCGAAGCCGGTGGTACCCATGCGCAGGAAGCCCAGTACGCCGACCAGCAGGGTATAGAGCCCGCCGCCGACGGCCACGGCGCCCAGCTGGTGCGCGTGTGGCAGGTGGCCGATCACCGCGCTGTCGACCAGGGTGACCAGCGGCACGGAGACGTTGGAGAGGATCATCGGCGCGGCGAGCGCCCAGACACGGCGGTGGGTTGGCGAATGCCGCCAGGCTTCGAGCAGGGAATTCATGAGGGGCTCCTGAGCTGGCGCGCAGTATAGCGAGCCACCTCAGGGGCTGTAGGAGCGAGCTTGCTCGCGAACCGCGGAGCAGCTTGCCTTGCAGGTTCGCGAGCCTACGAAAGGCAGAAGGCGCCCTGGGCGCTCAGCCGGTCTTCTTGCGGTAGGCGCAGTAGCCGGGGCGCGGGCCGACCTGCGGGTGGTTGCGGCAGGTGTCCGGGCGCTTGGTGTAGACGGTGCAGAGGCGGGTCTTGCGGTCGAGGAAGTAGCAGTCGCCGTTGCTGGTGCGGGTCAGGGTGAAGATGCCGCTCTTCTGGTTGAAGCGCTCGACGACGCCTTCCTTCAGCAGGCGCTTGGCGATGTTCTTCGCCGGTTCGTCGCGCTCGAATTCATCGACGACGCCGATACGGATCAGGTCGTTGACGTTCACCTCCGCTGGCATGGTGCAGCAGGTGGCGTTGCAGTCCTTGCACAGGCCCGAGGTGTACTTCGCCCAGGTTTCCAGGCGGTCCAGTTCGGCGTTGGCGATCAGCGGTGGTTTTCTCATGGCGGCAAGTCGGTGCGGTAGCGCGAAGGCGCGCATCATAGTGGCCGGCGCGCAGATTTTCTCGGGCTTTCGACGAACAGGGCGGCGACGAACAGCAGGGCGCCCTACAGGGCGGCGATTCCGCCGTTATCGCGCAGATAGTCCCTGAAGGTCGGGTAGCAGATGAGGAACCAGGGCGTGAAACGCTCCGGGTGCGCGGCCATCTCCGCTTCCAGCTCGGCCAGGGCGACGTAGCGGAAGTCGTCGGCCTCTTCCGGATCGGGGTGCGGCGGTTGCTCGTCGACGGCACCGAACAGGTGGCCGTACTCGTGCTCGGTCATGCCGTTGGCCAGTTCCAGGCGATAGCTGAACTCGAACAGCTTGCGCAGCTCGACCTGTACGCCCATTTCCTCGCGCAGCCGGCGTTCGGCAGCGTGCTTCGCGGATTCGTCGGGGTAGGGGTGGCCGCAGCAGGTGTTGCTCCACAGCCCGCCGCAGTGATACTTGCCCGCCGCGCGGCGCTGCAGCAGCAGTTCACCGGCGCGGTTGAACACGTAGACCGAGATGGCACGGTGGCGCAGCCCGAGATGATGGGCCTGGTGTTTTTCCATCGTGCCGGTCGGGTTGTCGTGTTCGTCGACCAGGATCACCTGGATATCGGCCATGGAAATCTCCTGCGGGTGAGCCATCCGTGCTCAGCGTAGACGGATGGCATTCAGCCCTTGCGGATCATCCAGATGCCAACGGCGATGGCGGCCATGCCGGCGATCTTCAGGGCGCTCACTGGGGCTTCCTTGAAACCGGCCCAGCCGAAGTGGTCCAGCGCCAGCGCCATGCCCAGCTGGCCGGCGAGCACCAGCACCATGAACATCAGTGCGCCGACGCGCGGCGCGGCGAAGGCCGCGATGAAGATGAAGAACATCCCCAGGAAGCCGCCGCACCACTGCCACCAGGGCATCCCGCGCATCGCCGCGAGGCTGGGGAATTCGCGGTTGGCCAGGGTCAGCGCGAGCAGGCCGAGCATGCCGACGAAGAAGGAAATCAGCGCGGCGGCCAGCACGCTGGACACCTGCTTGGCCAACTGGCCGTTGATGCCGGCCTGAAGTGGCAGGCAGGCGCCGGCGATCAGCGGCAGGACGAACAACCACCAGGGTGGCGTAGGCATGGGAAACTCCGGAAAGGGTCGGCTAGCAGGGCAGCGAAGGGCTGGCCTGCGGTCGATCGAGAATAGTTAGCCGCGTAGTATGCACCAGTCGGGAGCATCGCTCCCGCCCCGATGGAGGTCCCGACCATGACCACCCGCGCTTCCCGCGTATTGAGCGTCCGCATCGAGCGGCCGCGCGATACTGCCTACGAGTTCCTCGCCGACCCGACGAACTTCCCCTACTGGGCTTCAGGGTTGTGCAGCTCCATCGAACCGCTGGAAGGTGATCTCTGGCTGGCGCAGACGCCCCAGGGCCCCATGCGCGTGCGCTTCTCGCCGCGCAATGGGTTCGGCGTGCTCGACCACGACGTGCTGCCCGAACAGGCGCCGGCCATTCATATCCCGCTGCGGTTGATCGCCAACGGCGATGGCTGCGAGTTGCAGTTGACCCTGCTGCGCCAGCCGCAGATGGACGACGCCACCTTCGAGCGCGATGCGCAGTGGGTGGAGCGCGACCTGCAGGCGATCAAGGTGTTGCTGGAGGGGTGACTGCTCGGACCTGCAGGAGCGCCTATGGGCGCGAGCCCAGGATCGGATTCCAGCGCCGCCTCGAGCGATCGCGGATGAATCCGCTCCTACCCACATGCTGAACCTGGTGCAGGAGTGGACGCCGTCCGTGATGGGCCTCCGGCCACGCCAGAGCATCCTGGATAACGTCATTACAGCCGCGCCGCCAGCTCTGCACCCTCGCGGATCGCCCGCTTGGCATCCAGCTCCCGCGCCACGCTGGCGCCGCCGATGACGTGGTAGCGCAGGTTCTGCGCCGCCAGCGTCGGCTGCAGTTCCAGCAGCGGCTCCTGCCCGGCGCAGATCACCACGTTGTCGACCGCCAGGCACTGCTCCTGGCCGTCGATGCGCAGGTGCAGGCCGTCATCGTCGATGCGCAGGTATTCCACGCCGCCCAGCATGCGCACGCCGTGATGCTTGAGGTGCGCGCGGTGCACCCAGCCGCTGGTTTTGCCCAGCCCGGCGCCGGGCTGGCCGGCCTTGCGTTGCAGCAGCCAGAGTTGCCGCCGTGGGGCGGCGGCGACTGGCGGAATCAGCCCACCGCCGGTGGCGTTGTCCAGGTCGATGCCCCACTGGCCGAGCCACTCGCCCAGCGGCTGCGGGCCGTCGCGTTCGGTCAGCAGGAAGCTGGCGACGTCGAAGCCGATGCCGCCGGCGCCGACCAGTGCGACCTTCTCGCCCACCGCTGCGCCGCGCAGCACGTCGAGGTAGCTGAGCACCTTGGCGTGGCCGATTCCGGGAATCGACGGCGTGCGCGGCTGGATGCCGGTGGCGACTATCACCTCGTCGTACTCGCCGCTCAGTTCGCCGCGCCGGATGCGCCGGCCCAGTTGCACCTCGACACCCAGTTCGCCCAGGCGTACGGCGAAGTAGCGCAGCGTCTCGTGGAATTCCTCCTTGCCCGGCACGCGCTTGGCCAGGTTGAACTGCCCGCCGATCTCCCCGGCGGCTTCGAACAGAGTCACCCGGTGCCCGCGCTCGGCGGCGACGCAGGCGGCGGACAGCCCGGCCGGCCCCGCGCCGATCACCGCGATGCGCTTGTGAACGCGTGCCTTGCGGTAGCGCAGCTCGGTCTCGAAGGCTGCGCGTGGATTGACCAGGCAACTGGCGCGGCGGTTGGCGAAGGCGTGGTCCAGGCAGGCCTGGTTGCAGGCGATGCAGGTGTTGATCGAGTCCGCGCGCCCGGCGGCGGCCTTCTCCACGAACTGCGGGTCGGCCAGCAGCGGCCGGGCCATGGAGACGAGATCGGCGTGGCCCTCGGCGAGCAGCCGCTCGGCGACTTCCGGCGTGTTGATGCGGTTGCTGGCGATCACCGGCACGCGCAGTTCGCGGCGCAGGCGCGCGGTGACGTCGGCGAAGGCGGCGCGCGGCACCGAGGTGACGATGGTCGGCACCCGCGATTCGTGCCAGCCGACCCCGGTGTTGAGCAGGTCGATCCCAGCGCCTTCGAGGGCTCGCGCCACGGTGCGCACCTCATCCCAGCTGTTGCCGCCGTCCACCAGGTCGAGCAGCGACAGGCGGTAGCTGATCACGAAGCGCTCGCCCAGCGCGCGGCGGGTGCGGCGGACGATCTCCAGCGGCAGGCGCATGCGGTTGCCCAGGTCGCCGCCCCAGCGGTCCTGGCGCTGGTTGGTGCGCGGGCAGAGGAACTGGTTCAGCAGGTAGCCTTCGCTGCCCATGATCTCCACGCCGTCGTAGCCGGCGGCGTGGGCGAGCTTGGCGCAGCGCACGAAGGCGGCAATGGTGCGCAGGATGCCGCGCTCGGAGAGCTCGCGCGGGGCGAACCAGCTGATCGGCGACTTCACCGGCGAGGCCGAGACCACCAGCGGGTGATAGCCGTAGCGTCCGGCATGGAGAATCTGCAGCAGGATGCGCCCGCCCTCGCGGTGCACCGCCTGGGTCAGGCGCCGGTGCGCCGGCACCTGCATTCCGCTGGTGAGGCTGCTGCCCAGCGGCAGCAGCCAGCCTTCGCGGTTGGGCGCAAAGCCGCCGGTGATGATCAGCCCGACACCGCCGCGTGCCCGCTCGCGGTAGTAGGCGGCGAGCTTGCCGAAGTCCCACAGGCGGTCTTCCAGGCCGGTGTGCATCGAGCCCATCACCACGCGGTTGCGCAGTTGAATCGGGCCCAGGTCGAGTGGGGCGAGCAGGTGAGGGTAGGGCGAGGCGGCGGACGACATGGAAGCGCTCTTGGGCAATCAGGTCCTGCCACCCTAACGGGCTGGCGGTGGGGCGGTTAACGGCCCGGCTGCCGTGCCGTTCGGGCATTTCGGTCAAGCGCTTCGGTTGACAGGAGCGCCACAGCTTCCAGACTGAAACCCATGGCAGGGCTGCAAGGCCCCGATCGCAGGCTGAAGTGACGGAGGTCGTCATGAAAGCGATAAGAACAAGACACGCGCGCCATTACCTGCTCGCTGCCCTCATCGGCGTGGCGCTGCTCGGGCTGCATGAATCCCTGCAGCCGGAGCGCGCGCAATCCGCCTGTCGCCCCGACGGCGACAGTATCTCCTGCGCCTACCCGCCCATTGCCCATTTGGGGGTACTTGGCAGTGCGTTCTGAGTGACGTACTGACGCGCGTCAATGCGCCGCAAACCGCCGGCGTGCATGGTCTGCCCCGCTCAAAGCTGGCGCATTGCGCCCGCTTGGCTATCTTTTAAGCAGCAAGGGTCCGGCCATGCACCGGACGTACGCTGCCTGATCAGGAGACGCACGATGGATATGAACCGTCGGCAATTTTTCAAGGTCTGCGCCGTGGGCCTTGGAGGATCGAGCCTGGCGGCACTCGGGATGGCACCCCCGGATGCATTCGCCGACCAGATCCGCCATTTCAAGCTTGCGCGCACCGTCGAGACCCGCAACACCTGTCCGTACTGCTCGGTCGGTTGCGGCATCCTCCTGTACAGCCAGGGTGATGCGGCGAAGAACGTTGCGCAGAACATCATCCACATCGAGGGTGATTCCGATCACCCGGTCAACCGCGGCACGCTCTGCCCCAAAGGCGCCGGCCTGCTCGACTTCGTCCACAGCCCCAACCGCCTGAAGTACCCGCAGATTCGCGAAGCGGGTTCGTCGGAGTGGAAGCGCATCGGCTGGGACGAGGCGCTGGACCGCATCGCCAAGCTGGTGAAGGAAGACCGCGACGCCAACTTCATCGAGAAGAACGCCCAGGGCCAGACGGTGAACCGCTGGCTGACCACCGGCTTCCTGGCCGCGTCGGCGTCTTCCAACGAAGCCGGCTACATCACCCACAAGGTGGTTCGTTCTCTCGGCGTACTGGCGTTCGACAACCAAGCGCGTGTCTGACACGGCCCGACGGTGGCAAGTCTTGCCCCGACGTTTGGCCGTGGAGCCATGACCAACCATTGGACCGACATCAAGAATGCCGATCTGATCCTGATCATGGGCGGAAACGCCGCTGAAGCGCACCCGTGCGGCTTCAAGTGGGTGACCGAAGCCAAGGCGCACAACAAGGCGCGCCTGCTGGTGGTCGACCCGCGATTCACCCGTTCCGCCTCGGTGGCCGACTACTACGCGCCCATCCGCACCGGCACGGACATCGCCTTCCTCGGCGGCCTGATCAACTTCCTGCTGGAAAACGACAGGTACCAGAAGGAATACGTGCACAACTACACCGACGTCTCCTTCATCGTGAAGGAAGGCTTCGGCTTCGACGACGGCCTGTTCAACGGCTACGACGCGGAGAAGCGCACCTACCCGGACAAGTCGTCCTGGCAGTACGAAATCGGCGAGGACGGTTTCGCCAAGGTCGACCCGACCCTGACGCACCCGCGCTGCGTGTTCAACCTGATGAAGCAGCACTACAGCCGCTATACGCCGGACGTGGTGAGCAACATCTGCGGCACGCCCAAGGACATGATGCTCAAGGTGTGGGAAGAGATTTCCACCACCGCGGCGCCGACCAAGGTCATGACCATCATGTACGCCCTGGGCTGGACCCAGCACTCGGTGGGCGCGCAGATGATCCGCACCGGCGCGATGGTCCAGTTGCTGCTGGGCAACATCGGCATGCCCGGCGGCGGCATGAACGCCCTGCGCGGCCACTCCAACATCCAGGGGCTGACCGACCTGGGGCTGCTGTCCAACTCGCTGCCCGGCTACATGACCCTGGCCGGCGATGCCGAGCAGGACTTCACCGCCTACCTCGCCAAGCGCACGTCCAAGCCGCTGCGTCCGGGGCAGTTGTCCTATTGGCAGAACTATCCCAAGTTCCACGTCAGCCTGATGAAGTCCTGGTTCGGCAAGTCCGCGACCAAGGAAAACAACTGGTGCTATGACTGGCTGCCCAAGCTGGACATGCCCGGCGCCGGCTACGACGTGCTGCGCTACTTCGACATGATGTACCAGGGCAAGGTCAACGGTTACTTCTGCCAGGGCTTCAACCCCATCGCCTCGTTCCCCAACAAGGCCAAGGTCAGCGCTGCGCTGGCCAAGCTGAAGTGGATGGTGGTGATGGACCCGCTGGCCACCGAAACCTCCGAGTTCTGGCGCAACGCCGGCGAGCACAACGACGTCGACACCAAGTCCATCCAGACCACGGTGTTCCGCCTGCCCACCAGCTGCTTCGCCGAGGAAGATGGCTCCATCGTCAACTCCGGCCGCTGGCTGCAGTGGCACTGGAAGGGCGCCGAGCCACCGGGTGAAGCGCGTACCGACATCGCCATCATGAGCGGCCTGCTGCATCGCCTGCAGGCGGCCTATCGCAAGGATGGCGGCGCCTTCCCCGACCCGATCCTGGGGCTCGACTGGCCGTACCTGACGCCGGACGAACCGACTCCGGAAGAGATCGCCAAGGAGTACAACGGCAAGGCGCTGGCCGACCTGATCGACCCGAACAACGGCATGGTCCTGGCGAAAGCCGGCGAGCAGCTTCCGGCCTTCGCGCTGCTGCGCGATGACGGCAGCACCGCCAGCGGCTGCTGGATCTTCGCCGGTTCCTGGACGCAGCAGGGCAACCAGATGGGCCGGCGCGACAACAGCGACCCCTATGCCATGGGCCAGACCCTGGGCTGGGCCTGGGCGTGGCCGGCCAACCGGCGCATCCTCTACAACCGCGCCTCGGCGGATGTCAGCGGCAAGCCGTGGGACCCGGTGAAGAAGCGTCTGGTGTGGTGGAACGGCAAGGCGTGGGGCGGCACCGACATCCCGGACTTCAAGGCCGATTCGGCGCCGGAAGCGGGGATGAACCCGTTCATCATGAACCCCGAAGGCGTGGCGCGTTTCTTCGCCGTCGACAAGATGGCCGAAGGTCCTTTCCCCGAGCACTACGAGCCGTTCGAGACGCCGATTGGCGTCAACCCGCTGCACAAGAACCCGCAGGCGATCAGCAGCCCTGCGGCGCGGGTGTTCAAGAACGACATGGAGCTGTTCGGCACGGCGAAGGAGTTCCCCTACGCCGCCACGACCTACCGGCTCACCGAGCACTTCCACTTCTGGACCAAGCATTGCCGCCTGAATGCCATCGTCCAGCCGGAACAGTTCGTCGAGATCGGCGAGGCGCTGGCGAAGGAGCTCGGCATCAAGGCCGGCGACCGCGTGAAGGTGTCCTCCAACCGCGGCTTCATCAAGGCCGTGGCGGTGGTGACCAAGCGTATCCGTCCGCTGCAGGTCAACGGCCAGACCGTGCACCACGTGGGCATCCCCCTGCACTGGGGCTTCTCGGGCGTGGCGCGCAACGGCTACCTGACCAATACCCTGACCCCCTTCGTGGGCGATGGGAATACGCAGACGCCGGAGTTCAAGTCCTTCCTCGTCAACGTGGAAAAGGCGTGAGGTGAAGCATGAGTAGTCAAGACATCTACGCCCGCTCCGCCACGACCTTGCCGTCACCCTCGGTGCGCCACGAGCAGGAAGTGGCCAAGCTGATCGACGTGTCCAAGTGCATCGGTTGCAAGGCGTGCCAGGTCGCCTGCTCGGAATGGAACGAGCTGCGCGACGAGGTGGGCCACAACCACGGCACCTACGACAACCCGATCGACCTCACGGACCAGTCCTGGACGGTCATGCGCTTCACCGAGCATGAGAACCCGGCCGGCAACCTGGAGTGGCTGATCCGCAAGGACGGCTGCATGCACTGTGAGGAGCCCGGCTGCCTGAAGGCCTGCCCGAGCCCCGGCGCGATCGTGAAGTACGCCAACGGCATCGTCGACTTCAACCAGGACCACTGCATCGGCTGCGGCTACTGCATCACCGGCTGCCCGTTCAATATCCCGCGCATCTCGCAGAAGGACCACAAGGCGTACAAGTGCACCCTGTGTTCCGACCGCGTGGCGGTGGGCATGGAGCCGGCCTGCGTGAAGACCTGCCCGACCGGCGCCATCGTCTTCGGCACCAAGGAGGACATGAAGGAGCATGCCGCCGAGCGCATCGAAGACCTGAAATCCCGTGGCTTCGAGCACGCCGGCCTGTATGACCCTGAAGGCGTGGGCGGCACGCACGTCATGTACGTGCTGCACCACAATGACCAGCCCTCGCTGTACGCCGGCCTGCCCGACAAGCCGGCCATCAGCCCGATGGTCAGCCTGTGGAAAGGCCTGACCAAGCCGCTGGGCCTGCTGGCCATGGCGGGCGTGGTGCTGGCCGGGTTCTTCCACTACACCCGCATCGGCCCCAACCGGGTCGAAGAGGACGAGGAAGACGGACCCGACCCGCAGGCGCCGGTGCACAAGGTCGACCCTTCGGTGCATGACTACGATCCGCGCGATCCCCGCTGACTGACTTCCGCCGTCCTCGCGAGGACGGTGGATTAGGGCAGCAAGGAGCCCGACGACATGAAAAAAGATATCCAGCGTTACAACGCCAACGAACGGAGCAACCACTGGATGGTGGCTATCCTGTTCTTCCTCGCCGGCCTCTCGGGGCTGGCGCTGTTCCACCCGGCCATGTTCTGGCTGACCAACCTGTTCGGCGGCGGCCCATGGACGCGCATTCTCCATCCCTTCCTCGGGGTGGCGATGTTCCTGTTCTTCCTCGGCCTGGTGATCCGCTTCGCCCACCACAACCTGGTGGAAAAGCGCGATGTGCAATGGCTCAAGCAATGGCGCGACGTGGTCACCAACCGCGAGGAAAACCTCCCGGAAGTGGGCCGCTACAACGCCGGGCAGAAGCTGCTGTTCTGGACCCTGCTGCTGTGCATGCTGGTGCTGCTGGTGACCGGCTTCGTGATGTGGCGGGCGTACTTCAGCCACCTGTTCGGCATCGACCTCATCCGCATCGCCTCGCTGCTGCATGCCTTCGCCGCCTTCGTACTCATCTGCAGCATCCTGGTGCACATCTACGCCGGCATCTGGGTGAAGGGCTCGATGGGTGCCATGCTCTACGGCTGGGTTAGCCGTGGCTGGGCGCGCAAGCACCACGCCGCCTGGCTCAAGGACGTGGACAAGGGCAAGGGCCACTGACCGTCGACGTAGCCGCCGGCTGAGGTCAGTGCATCCGTCGGCACGAACCATCCCCTCTCCCTTAAGGGAGAGGGCTAGGGAGAGGGGCTGTTCAGGCCCCGCTCCGAACCCAACAAGGAGTCCTGCGTGTCAGGCCGAATTCTCGAACCCGGGCAGATCGAAGCTGCCGCCAACATCCCCCCGCTGTTCAACCTGCCGTCCCCCGACCTGCTCTCCCGCCGCGCCGCGCGCCTGCGTGAACTGGCACCGGGCAATCCTCTGCAGGGCTACCTCGAACTGATCGCCGGCGTCTGCGAAACGCAGCAGGCGCTGCTCGACCGCAAGCTGTTCCTGCAATCGCCGGACGCGGCTGCGCTGGCCCGCAGCCGCGAGCACCGCATGCCGCCGCTGGCCTACGAAGTACTGGTACGCGAAGGTGCGTGGCTGCCGCTGCTGGATGCTTTCCTCGACGCCTATGAGCTCACTGCCAACCCGGCCGTGGTCGAAGCGCTGAAGGTCCTGCGCAGCGCTGATTCCGGCCAGCGCAAGGCCTGGGCGCTGGGCCTGCTCAACGGCCAGTTCGACCTGCTGCCGCCGGCGCTGGTGCCCTTCCTCGGCGCCGTACTGCAGGTCGCCTTCAGCCAGTGGCTGCTGCAACTGCCGGAAGACACCCTGGTGGAAACCGACAGCCAAACACTCTGCCCGGCCTGCGGCGCACCGCCGGTGGCGGGGATGATCCGCAGCCAGGGCAAGCATGCCGGGCTTCGTTACCTGGCCTGCTCGCTGTGCTCCTGCGAATGGCACTACGTGCGCGTGAAGTGCAGCCACTGTGCCGAGAGCAAGGGGCTGGCCTACTACTCGCTGCAGCGCGAAGGCGTGGCCAGCGACCAGGCACCGCTCAAGGCCGAGACCTGCCCCGGCTGCCAGTCCTACCTCAAGCAGTTCTACCTGCAGCACGACAAGCACGCGGAGCCCCAGGCGGACGACCTGGCCAGCCTCGCGCTGGACATCCGCCTCGCCGAAGACGGCTACCTGCGCACCGCACCGAACCTGCTGCTGGCTCCGGGCGGCTCCTCGTAGGAAACCACCTGGGGCGGATAACGCGGAACGCGTTATCCGCCGCCGGCCCGGTGCCGAAGCTGTCGGCGTGTAACCGCGAACGGTTATACGCCCTACACTGACTCCAGCCCTCGTCCCCTGCACAAGGTTCGTCCATGACCTCGGTACGTTTGCCCTCCATCGACCGCCTGCTGCGCAGCCCGGCCTGCCAGCCGCTGCAGCAGCGCTATGGCCGCGAGGCCCTGCTCAAGACCCTGCGCGACCTGCTCGACGAACTGCGCGACCCCGCGCGCCACGGCCAACTGGCCGCCGTCGAATTGGAAGAGTCCGTGCTCGCCGGCCGCGCCGGCGAACGCCTCGCCGCCCACCATGCCAGCCGCGTGCGCCGGGTGTTCAACTTCACCGGCACCGTGTTGCACACCAACCTCGGTCGCGCCTTGCTGCCGGAAGAGGCCATCGAAGCGATCACGCTGGCCGCCCGTTATCCGCTCAACCTCGAATTCGACCTGGCCACCGGCAAGCGCGGCGACCGCGACGACCTCATCACCGGGCTGATCCGCGAGCTGACTGGCGCCGAAGCCGTCACCGTGGTCAACAACAACGCCGCCGCCGTGCTGTTGGCGCTCAACAGCCTGGGCGCGCGCAAGGAAGGGATCATTTCCCGCGGCGAGCTGATCGAGATCGGCGGCGCCTTCCGCATCCCCGACATCATGTCCCGCGCCGGCGTGAAGCTGGTCGAGGTCGGCACCACCAACCGCACCCACGCCAAGGACTACGAAGCCGTCATCGGCCCGCGCTCGGGCCTGTTGATGCGCGTGCACACCAGCAACTACAGCGTGCAGGGCTTCACCGCCAGCGTCGCCACTCCGCAACTGGCGCAGATCGCCCACGCCCATGGTTTGCCGCTGCTGGAGGACCTGGGCAGCGGCACCCTGGTCGATCTCACTCGCTGGGGTTTGCCAAAGGAGCCGACCGTGCAGGAGGCCCTGCGCGACGGCGCCGACATCGTTACCTTCAGCGGCGATAAGCTGCTCGGCGGCCCGCAGGCCGGCCTGATCCTCGGCAGCAAGGAACTGATCGGGCGAATCAAGAAGAACCCGCTCAAGCGCGCCTTGCGCGTGGACAAGCTCACCCTTGCCGCGCTGGAAGCGGTGCTCAACCTCTACCGCGACCCCGACCGCCTTGCCGAGCGCCTTACCAGCCTGCGTCTGCTCAGCCGGCCACAGGCCGAGATCCGTACCCAGGCGCAACGGCTTGCGCCGGCCTTCGCTGCGCTGCTCGGCGACCGCTGGAGCGTCAGCGCCGTGGATGCGCTGGGCATGATCGGCAGCGGCGCCCAGCCGGTCGCGCGGTTGCCCAGCGCCGCGCTGTGCCTGCGTCCGAACCAGCCCAAACGCCAGCGCGGCCGCGCGCTGCTGGACCTGGAAGAACGCCTGCGCTGCCTGCCGATCCCGGTGCTCGGCCGCATCGATGACGACGCGCTCTGGCTCGACCTGCGCCAGCTCGACGACGAGCCCGGCTTCGCCGCGCAACTGCCGTTGCTCGCCGAGGGCGAGGCGTGATAGTCGGCACCGCCGGGCACATCGACCACGGCAAGACCTCGCTGCTGCGCGCCCTCACCGGCATCGCCGGCGACCGCCGACCTGCCGAGCGCGAGCGTGGCATCACCATCGACCTCGGCTACGTCTATGCCGACCTTGGGGACGGCGTACTCACCGGCTTCATCGATGTGCCCGGTCACGAGCGCTTCGTCCACAACATGCTCGCCGGCGCCAGCGGCATCGACCTGGTTCTGCTGGTGGTGGCAGCCGACGACGGCGTAATGCCGCAGACCCGCGAGCACCTCGCCATCGTCCAGTTGCTCGGCATCCGCCGGGCCATGGTTGCGCTGACCAAGGCCGACCGCGTTTCGGGCGAACGGGTCGAACAGGCCGCTGCGGAAGTGCGTGAGCTACTGGCGCATGGGCCACTTGCCGACGCGCCGATCTTCCCGGTCTCCAGCGTCAGCGGAGAGGGAGTCGAGGCGTTGCGTAAGGCTCTCGCCGACGCCGCCCGCGAGACCGACCAGCGCGCGGCAACCGGTGGCTTCCGCCTGGCCGTGGACCGCGCCTTCAGCGTCAGCGGTGCTGGCGTCGTCGTCACCGGAACGGCCTTTGCCGGCACCGTGAATGTCGGCGATGAACTGCTGCTGGGCAACGCCGCCCGCCGTGTTCGCGTGCGCGGCCTGCATGCGCAGAACCGCGAAGCACAGCAGGCCCATGCCGGCCAGCGGGTGGCGGTGAATATCGCCGGCGAGCGGCTGAGCCTCGACAAGACTCACCGCGGCGACTGGCTGATCGCCCCGGAACTGCATGCACCCACCACGCGCATCGATATCGACCTGCAGTTGCTGCCCAGCGAAACCCGCGCCTTCGCTCACTGGACGCCCGTGCATGTGCACCTCGGCGCTCAGGACGTCACCGGCCGCGTAGCGCTGCTCGAAGGCGAACGCCTGCAACCCGGCGAGCGCACCTTCGCGCAGTTGGTGCTGAACGCGCCCAGCCATGCCGTGCATGGCGACCACCTGGTGCTGCGCGACCAGTCCGCGCAACGCACCCTGGGCGGCGGCCGCGTGCTCGACCCCTTCGCCCCCGCGCGCAACCGGCGCAGCCCGGAGCGCATGGAGCAGTTGCGTGCGCTGCAGGGCGACAGCCTCGAAAGCGCCTTGCCAACCCTGCTGGCGCACGCCAGCAATGGCCTCGATCCTGCGCTGCTGGCGCGCCAGTTCAACCGCCCGCGCGCGGGCTGGCAACTGCCTGGCGAACGGGTCGAAATCCATACACGGCTCGGAGCACGGCTGTTCGCCGCCGAACGCTGGTCTGCGCTGCAGCAGCAACTGCTCGACGCCCTGCAACGCTTCCACGCCGAAGCCCCCGATGAGCTCGGCCCCGACCGCGACCGCTTGCGCCGCTACGCCTTCTCGCAGCTCGAACGACCGGTCTTCATCGCCTTGCTGGAAAGCCTGCTGGCGACGAGGAGCGTGGACAGCAGTGGCCCCTGGCTGCACCTGCCCGATCACCGCGTGCAACTGGGCGAAGCCGACGAACAATTGCGCGAGCGCCTCTGGCCATTGATGCTGGCCGGCGCCTTCGATCCGCCCTGGGTGCGCGACCTCGCCCGGGAACTTGAGGCAGAGGAGGGCGACGTGCGCCTGCTGTTACGCAAGCTCGCCCGCCTGGGCCAGCTGCACCAGGTGGTGAAGGACCTGTTCTACCCCGAACAGACCCTGCGCCAACTCGCCGGCCACGCCCTGCACCTGCGTGACGAAACCGGCATCATCCGCGCCGCCGCCTTCCGCGACCGCATCGGCATAGGCCGCAAGCGCTGTATCCAGCTGCTGGAATATTTCGACCGCATCGGCTTCACCCGCCGCTTCGGCAATGAGCGGCGGATCAGGGAGGATTCGGCTCTGGCGCAGGGCCCCGCTTCTGCCTGATGGATTCCGGCAGCAACCGCGAGGCCGAGGCGCGGCGTCAACGCCCCGGCAACACCTGGTCCACCCGTTGCACGAGGTAGTCGTAGAACGGGTTGGATGTCACCCGCTGGAACAGGTCCAGCCCGACGATCAGCACGCCGCGTTCACCGCGGGGCGTGAGCGTGCCCAGGTGGATACCGAAGTCTTCGCCGGCCTGCGGATGCTGGCCATAGAGCGCATCGTCGGGCGGGAAGGGCAGCGCGACGTGGGACAGCGAGAACAGGTCCGACGGGTAGCTGATCGCCAGTGGCAGGCTTTCCTGCTGCTGGCTATGGGCTGGCGTGTGCAGGGCGTTGGTCTGGCTGGTTTGTGTGCTGTTGGAGATCACGGTCAGGTCGTAATTGCGCTCGCGCTCGGGCAGCAGGCGGTCGCCGAGCGTGGCCATTTCCGGGCGCAGCAGCGGGCCGTAGTTCAGCGAGCGGTTGAGGTCGAACAGCACCAGTTCGCTGCCATTGTCCGGCAGGCGGTCGTAGAGGTTGCCGATCACCGCCGGGGTGCTGACGGTGCTGTCGGCAAGGGACTGGAAGGTGAGGATCGGCGGCAGGCGGGCGAGTCTGCCGCTGCGGCTGGCACTCTCCAGGCTGGCCTGCACGGAGTCAGTCAGCTCCACCGTCTGGCGCGCCGCCGCGATCGGGAAGGAGTTGTACTTGAACGGGTTGAACTCCGGCAGCACGCTCAGCCAGGCCGCCTTGGCGAAGGCCGGTAGCAGCGCCGGCAAGCCCGCCAGTCCGGCGAATTGCGCATAGCGGGTGACGCCGATCATCGGTGAGATCAGCACCAGCTGTTTCGGCATCGCGAGGCTCGGGTCGTCCAGCGCATCCAGGCTGTACTTCATCGCCAGCGCGCCGCCGTTGGAGAAACCCACCATCAGCAGTGGTGCGCCCTTGGGTAGCTGTGCAGAGGCCTCACGCGCGGCCAGCCGGGTGGCGGCCATCCAGTCCTCCCAGTCCACGCTGGTGAGCCCGGCCGGCACGGTGCCATGGCCCGGCATGCGGATCGCGATCACCACGAATCCCCGTTGCCGCAAGTGCTCGCCCAGGTGGCGCAGGCTGTAGGGCGAATCGGTCAGCCCGTGCAGCAGTACCGCCGCGCCGCGCACTTCACCGTCGGGGCGCATCTCATAGGAGCGATTCCAGTCAGTGGCGAAGTGGCCGGGGTAGACCTGGCTCTGGTCGAAGTAGCGGTTGTAGGCGACGCGCTCGAAGGGCTGCAGGCTGGCCGCCATCTCCTTGCGCATGGCCTGCATCAGTTTGTCCTCGGCGGCCAGGTAGCCGCCCCAGTCGGTGCGGTCGATGGCGTCGCTGTGCAGGTCCTCCGGTACCCAGGTGTGCCAGGGCTCCAGTGGCGGAATGTTGCGCAGCGCGGCGACCCGCAGTCCCAGTGCCAGCACGGCGATGGCGAGAATGAGGATGACCAGCCAGAGCAGCGCCCTGGTGAGTTTCACGTTCAGCATGGCGTTCCCTTGTCAGCGTGCAGGACAAGCATAGAGTCCCCGGCGCTGCAAAGTCCGCTCATGGGTCAAAGGGCCGAGACCGCCTCGACGTAGTCGGAGTTGCCGATGCCGACCTGAGCCCAGACCGGGCGCGTCTCATTGCCCTGGCGGTCGTACTGCTCGTCCGCGTCCCACAGCGTGATGATCTGCCCGGGAAACAGGTACTCGCTGTCGGTGAACTCGTGCGCACCGGAGTCGTCAGCCGAGGCGATCAGCGAGAACAGCTCGCCGGCCGCCAGCGCAAACACATTCACGCCCTGGTAACGGGCGAGGTACTGCTCGCTCTGGGACAGGCCGATGAACCAGATGAACCCCTGCTCGTCGCACTCGGTCTGGATCGCGGCCTGACAGAAATAGTCCGTCGGTCCGTTGGACGATTCCAGCGGGAAACCCACGGCGGCCAGCGCGTCCCGCGCCATGGCTCGCGTGTCGCCCAGACAGACCGGGCCGATGCCCTGGTGCGGGGAAATCTCGAGGATGGGTAGAGTGGGCTTCATGCCGCGGAGCTCCCTGGGTTGCTGCTAGCGAGGTTAGAGCATGGGCAGACACTTCGCCGCCTTTTTCTGGCGAATAAGTGGCCTTTTGATGTTGATTGGCCAGAATATCATTGCCGCGCTGCGCGGGATTTATCGGGCTTCCCGGTTCTCACTGCGGCATCGCTGCGCTGGCATCGGTCATGGCAATAGTGGCAACATCCGGGCTCCCGCTTTTGCCGCCGCATCCGCGCAGCCGGCTTCTGACCAGGGAAGGCAATCACGCCCGGTGGCGTGGCCGGGCTTCAAACCCGGTGGGGGACGGCAGCCGTTCCTGGGTGAGTTCGACTCTCACTGCCTTCCGCCACTTCCCCCGTCTACAGCCCGCGTGGCTCTAGGCTTTCGGCTCGGCCCGGGAAGGCGCTTCGACGTCGGTGTCGAAGAAGTGTCGAAGCACGTTCAGTGCGTTTCGCTCTCGCCAGCCTGCATCCAGGACGGGATGTCGTTCATGCCGTGCAGGACGCGCCACACATCGATGTGATCGTCGCGCTCGACGTAGAACACCAGGTAGGGATAGCGCTTGAGCGGCCAGCAATGCAGGTCCGGCAAATCCAGCTCATGGGCGTAGCATGATGAACCGCTGGCAGGGTGACGGGCTATATGGGCGTATGCCTTTTCTAGGGCATCGACAAACCCCAGAGCAGCCTGTTCGGCGTCTTCGCTGAGGTAGTAATCGACAGCTGCTTCAACGTCCTGATTGGCGAGTACGCGTGGAATGACGATCTTCGCCTTCATCCACGAGCCTTACGCACCCGCGTGCGAAGCGATTCGAAGTAGTCGCTATCGGCAGGTGCCGCAGGCATCGACTCGGCGCCGGCGATCAACAGGCCGCGCAGACGCTGACGGTCCTGATCCTTGCGAATCAGCTCGCGCACGTATTCGCTGCTGGTGCCGTAACCACGCTGGCTGACCTGCTCATCGACAAAGCTCTTGAGCGTATCCGGCAGGGAAATGTTCATCGTGCTCATGGGACCAGTCTCTCGGGAATGGCAAAATTTGCCAAAACATACTAGCACTCGTGATCCTCCCCGGTATCGAGCAGGTGACGAAAGTCCCTGATCGGACCCAGCGTCAGCACATCCAGCAGATGGTCCGGCGTGCTGATCGCAATGCTCACCGTCTTGGGGCGATGCGCGAAACGCAGACCGCAATCCCCTGCTCCCTGATGTGCCGAATCAGGTCCTCATCACTCACATCCGGATTCGCGGTCAGCAGAATCTGCTCATTCGCGTGACGCTGAAGTACGAGGTAGCTCATGGCTCCACTCCATGTTGCGGCTGCTAGTCGCTGCAACATGGCAGAGGGAGCTGACGCCACAAGGCTGTTAACGGCGTTTCAGCACTATCGTGCATTCAAGATGCCATCATCCTACATGCCGGTTAGAATCGACCCACGTAAACCTTGAGCCCGCCAGCAAGCAAGGACCCAACGTGCATGGAAAAGCGCGAGATTGACGATCAGCTCAAAAGCCTGAGCTTCGACATGGATGAGGAAATCGACGATCGCAACGAACGTCGAGGCCGGCAAGCCGCGCCACCTCGCCACGCCCACACCCCCATGGACCCCAGCCACGCCATCATTCTGGCTGCGGTCATCATCGTCGGCGGTCTATGGGGCGGGAAACTTCTCTACGACTACATCCAGGAACAGCGCATCAAGGCGGCCTTCAACGAAGCCGCCGCCTATACGCAGCAGACCATGCAGCAAGCCGAGCAAGACTCCAGACGCGCGCAGGTAGAAATGCAGCGGCGAGCGGCGGCCGAGGAAGAGGCGCGAGAACAGCGACGCGCTGTACAGCTTGCTCAATTGCAGGCAGAGCGAGCCCGAGCGGAGCAGGAAAAACGATTTGAATCTTCCCAGTGCCAGTTCTGGTGGCAGCAACATCAGAACAACCCCTCCGAGCGAACTGCCACGAAAAAAGCGGAAGCCTGCGAAAATTAGTTTTACCCAAGCAGAGTGATTAAGAAGAAACAACCTACCAACAGGACGGTAAAAAGAAATGTCGGGAGAGAAACACCTTTACAGAATCATGAACTTCTCTCATGTGGTTCAACTATTCGAAAAGGAAGAGTTATATTTCGCCAAGCCAAGCTCTTGGGACGATCCTTATGAACAGCGCTTAAAACACTCGCAAGACCATGCTGTTTTTGCACAGTGCTGGGCGAGAAATCCAATATCTGACGCTATGTGGAGAATTTACTCGCAGCACGGACTAGGAGTTAGAATATCGACTACCGAAAGCAGCCTGAGAGATGCACTACGTACAGCATGCGATGAAAATGGCTACAGATATAGGCTCAGAGAGGTCAACTACAGGAGTCAACAGGAGATCAACGAAACAACAAAAAGAATCGCTGAAGACTTAAAGCTATCATTCGAGCTCTCAAGAGCAATTGATATTTTATATGTGAAGCGTGAGGCATTCAGTCACGAAACTGAGTGGAGGGTAGTGTTGTTCGCACCAAACGAGAAGCGAGACACGAAGAGCAATGGGATATCTATAAAAATAGAACCTCACAAGCTTATAAAGCGCATACTACTTGACCCTCGAGCCCCCGAGGAAGTAATTAAAGCCTTTACGTTCTACTTCAAAGAAAAATTAGGATTCAAAGGGAGTGTGAGCCGCTCAGCCCTATATAAGTCACCAGAGCAGCATGTGATAGAAAACAGAAACATAGAAGCTAAGGACCTATAGCCCGTCAGTCAGAGAGCTTACGTTTCAAAAACCATATAGCCTCGACGTCAAAGTTCCATAACACGGACTTTGCGTTTTTCATTTTTTGATTCTCGCCAAATTTCTATTCGAAACTGATGACTTATTGGGGCTTCCGGTTTTGGTGGACGAGGAACAGATTGGCGCTTTGATGGTTCCTCAACAACAAAAACTTCTTGCTCAAAATCAACTAAAGGAAATGGCAGGGGTATTTGCTGTCCAAACAGCTTGGTATCATTAATCGAGTCTTTAAGACTGCCCATGAATCCAGGAGTTGACTTCGCGTCCTCACCAAAAAGCTTCTCAGCCTCAACCATCGCTTGATCAGCTGTTATTTTTCCCCGCTGAACTTTAATAAAAAGCTTCTTCAGTTGACCTAGCGACCCGCCATTTCGCTTAACTTTAAGCTTATTTTCAGAAGGAAATGGCGCAGAGGCACGTGATGACAAGAACTCGGTTGCAGAACTTATTTGTCCATATATGGTTTTGACTCCAGAAATAAACGATCCATAATTTCCAATGCCTATATAGAGAACGCTAAGGCCTACACCAATTCTCGCCATTCCTTTGATCGAGCCCTCTTCAATATCCAGGGCGAGCGAATAATCCGAAAGGCTCAGTGTCTTCCCTATATATGCCTCCCAGTCATCAAGCAATCTTGTGGAGTACGCCTCTAGCTCATCTCTAGGGATTCCCGAAATATTAATTACGAAATCAACACCGCCGAGATCAATCATGTTTCTTCCATGTTTAATTAATTAATCAGCGGAACAGACTTAATCAAAGCTAAAAGCAACTAATAAAGCATCACGCTCATCTGCGCAAGTTTAGTATTCTGCAGGCCAGTCCAGCGGCTGTCTATATACAGAGAAGAGTTACCCCAGACGTTTCGATAGTGAAAGGAGACCATCTGAGGCCCGAAGACGTCAGGCACTGTCGCAATTTCCGAGAGAATTTCCTGGAGTGACCGCATGTGGCTCTCGGCCTCATCAGCCCTTAAAGAGAGCTAACCTTCTCATAGAAGCCTGTCTGGCCCAGCTAGCCTAGCAAGGCCATTCCATTGTGCGTCGAAAAAGTGTCGAAATCACTTGCCGGCACTTGCTACCAATGCCCCATATGGCTTTGTTGGAAGGCCCGATTTCACTGGTGTTGACCAAAAAAGCCCATCAACGACCACGCCAAAAAACGGGTTCGACTCTCACTGCCTTCCGCCACTTCCTTTCAGCAGATCAAGATTCCCTCTTCGGGCATCAACCCTTCGCGAGCGTTTGCCCCGTCGGAGCCGAGCACCATCAGCGACTGGATGTTGTGCCAGAACAGTTCCTCGGGGATTGTCTCGGAGTCGCAGATGGTTTCGACGAGGACATGGCGACCAATGAGATCGGCGGCCTGGCTCAGGTCGAGCTTGACGATGCCTTTCTCCTGTACCTCGAGGATTCCAGCCAGGCGGCCCGGTGACGAATTCACGTCCTTCACTCGCGATGAGTAACCCGGGCTGCCGGGCTTTTCGTTGTTGACTCATTCATTCAGTATGCGAGCGATAACACCCCTGGCTGGTGGGCGGGCATTCACTTTCAGTTCAAGTATTACCCTGGCCATTTTTTGGGGTGACGTCGTGCCTCAGGTGGAGCAGTTCAAACCCGACCTCGGGGTATCTGCCGGAAACGACAACCACTCCTGAAGCGAGCGCCATGGTCAGGCTGGACCAATTCACCGAAGAGCATCTGGAACTGAGCGACCTGTGGCGCTGGCAGGACGGCGTTCGCGAGGACGCATTCCTGGTACCTCTGGCGACGGCGGCGGAGGTGGCGCCCGGTGTTTCGTTGCTGCTGGTGAGGGCGCTGTTCCGGCTGCCGGCGGGCATCGAGTTGCAGGGGCTGCTGGCCTACGATCCGGTCGGGCAGGACGTCTATGCGGTGCAGGTGCTGATCGGCCGGGAGAGTTTCTCCTTCAACAAGTACCTGCCGGAAGCTTCCTTCGAGGAAGTGCTGGCGTTGGCCGATCACTTGAAGGTCAGCACCGGCGGTGTGCTGCCGTTGCGCTATAGCGTGGTGCGGCAGGCGCTGGCCGTACGCGACGGTCAGTTCACGCTGTGGCTGGGTGGTGGCTTGTAGCGCCTCCCATCCTTACATGCGGCACAGATGGTCTTCGCAGGGAATACCGTCGTGGTCGCCATCCATCTTCATGCCCGGACAACTACGCAGGAAGGCCTTGGCCTCCGCGCAGGAGGTCATCTGCGAGCAGTGTTGGCGGCCATCGCAACGCACGCTGAGCGTGGGCTCCGGCCTGGTTTCGAGCGTCGCGACGGACTCTGTGGCGGGCTCGCTGGGCGCAAGGGGCGCGCTGACGGACGATGGCGCCGGGCGGAAGAAGCGCGACTGCCAGTTCGGGTTGTCCATGTATTGCCAGGCGAGCAGCGCGAGAGCGGCGAGGAAGATCCATTTCTTCATGGCGGTGTCCGGGGGTGAGTGCTCTGCGGATTCTAGCGGGCCACCACACGGCCACGCCATTGTTGGCTCTCGGCGTGTTCAGCCAATGGCGAGGCCTTTCCGGCGGCGCCACTCATCCACCACTGCGCCCATGTCTGCTGGCGCGCCGCTGCGTATCCAGGCCATGAAGGCGCGGTCGAAATGGAAGCCGTCGCCGCAGTGCTGGGTCATGAAGCGGCGGACGTTCTGGGTGTTGCGGTAGTGGGCATCCAGCGGGGTTTGCCGGGTGATCGGGTCGCTGTGCCAGTCGAAGGCCATGGTGTCCATTCCTGTGCCCTGGGGGAGCGCCCGTTATAGCGCAATCGGCAGCCGCTGGCGCGGTCTGCCGAGGTGTTGCGGCCTCACTGGCCCCACATCATCCGCTGTTGCTGCGCCGAATAATCGTCGCTTTGCAGGCGCACGCGGGTGGGCTGGCGTTCGAGGTTGTCTTCGCCGAAGGATTCGCGTACCGGCGATTCGATGGCGCTGAAGTGACTGAAGTGCGGGGAGTCGGCGCAGCCGACCAGGGTGAAGCAGGCGAAGGTGACCACGGAGAGCTTGAGCATGGGACTTCCTCCTGAGGGGAGCCCCGAGCTTCGGCTGCCTGGATTAACGGCGGATTAACGAGTGGCGTTCTTCAGCGGCGGCCCGGCCCCTGGATTTCACTGCCGTGGCCGGCGTCGCCATCGCGGTCGCGGTGGTGCTCCGGCGGGTTGAGCGCGCGGCCGAGTATCTGCGCGACGACCTCGTCCTTGCCTTCGGTGTAGGCGTCGCGGTCGGTGGGGAAGCGCGTCGCCAATTCGTGCTTCACCTGCGCGTAGCGTCGTGCGTCGTCGGGGTGGGTGCGCAGCCAGTCGCGGAACAGCAGGCGTCGCGAGGCGTCGCTCAGCTCCATGACGTGGACGTGGTGGGTGCGCCCGCTGCCCAGCGGCGGCATGCCTTTGACGAAGAACATCCGCGAGGTGTCGCGATTCTCGGCCCAGTACTGGTAGCCGAGTCCTTGTAGCGGTTCGATCAGTTGGTGCAGGTCGCTGCCTGGCGGCGGCAGCAGGAGGATGTCGATGATCGGCTTGGCGTCCAGCCCCGGAACGGCGGTGCTGCCGATGTGTTCGATGCCCAGGCCGGGCAGGCTGGCTGCCTTGGCGATGGCGGCGGCTTCCTCGGCGAAGCGCTGGGGCCAGCGGGGATCGGCGGCGACGACTTCGATGCGGTCTTCTTCGGCGTTGCTCCAGCGCTGGCCGTCGAATTCGGGGGCTTGCGGGGTCATGCGGAAACTCCAGCGGTGCGGCAGTGGGGGCGAGGGTTGGAGAATGATCCGGCGGGCGGAGTTCCGGGTGATCCTGCAGGAGCGTCCCTTGGGTGCGATCGCGGTATGGGCCATTCCTGCAGGGGGCAGATCAATCCAGCACGTTCTGCAGCACTTCGTAGATGACGCCGGTGGCGATGGTCACCAGCAGCAGGTCGGTGCCGGCCTGCTGCCATTCGTAGCCGTCGTAGTGGGGCAGGCGGCCGACAAGGCGGCCGTCGAGTTTCTTGGCGATGCCCGGTGGCAGCGGCTTGCCGCGGGCAAGGTTCTTCTGGATGCCGGGGGGCAGCGCCGCGCCGGGGCTCCAGTAATTGCGGTTGTCGTTGAGGATGACCTGCACGCCGCCGATGTCGATGCTCGGACCGCCCCCCTGCCAGTTGTTGCCCTGGTTACCCTGATTGCCGTGCTGGCCGCCTTTGTCGTGTCCTTTGCTCTTTCCCGGATCGGCCATCAGCAACGGGCTTGTGCCCAGCAGGGTAACGCCGATGACTGCCGCCAGCAGGGTGTTGAGTCGTGACATGGGCTGATTGCCTCCCTGTTGAGAGTCCTGTCTGGCTCAGCGTAGCTGTTGCTGCACCACTTCGGCAGCGGCCGAGTTGGTACCTGCGTGCTGGCATTTCGTCGGCAGGCCGCGAACGGCGAGGCTTGCGGCAGGGTCATAGAGATATCCCAAGCCCGCCCATGGAGGCGACAAGAAGATGAAAATGTCCCTGGTTGTTGCAGTAGCCTGTGCAGTCGCACTCGGCACGACAGCCTTGCTGCCTGCCGACCTCTCGCCTATCGGTTCGGCCTATGCCAAGGGCGACGGGGGTGGTCATGGCGGCGGAAATGGAGGCGGTAACGGCGGTGGCAATGGCGGCGGCCACGGTGGTGGCAAGGGCGATGCCGGCGGTAACCACGGCAGCAACAGCAATGGCGCGAATGATGGCGGCGAACATGCCGGCAAGGCCACCCGCGACCACGGCCTGAGCGGCAATCACTACGGCAGCGAGAAGAACGACAGCAACGGCCATGGCCAGGCGACATCCTCCGTGGCGCACTCCAAGGATACCCAGGGCAAGACCAAGGCAGCGGCGATCTCCGCCACCAAGCCGGCCCACAAGAACACCCGGCACGACAACTGATCCACCACGGCCAGGGACGGCCGCGGCCCTCACTGCACCGGGAAGTCGAAGTAGGTCTTCGGGTAAGGCTCGGCCTTGAGGGTGTAGTGCCACCACTCGGCGCTGTACGGCTCGAAGCCGTGCCGCAGCATGGCCTGGCGCAGCGTCTCGCGGTTGCGCGTCTGCTGCACGCTGACCAGCGCGGTGCCGTGATGGGAGATGGGCCCGAAGAAGTCGAACGGGCTGCCCATGTCCAACGCTTCCCCGGTATTCGAATCCACCAGCGTGAGGTCGACGGTGCTGCCGCGCGAGTGCCCGGAGTGCTTGGCGATGTAGCCGTCGCGGAACAGCGCGGGTTTGTCCAGCTGCGGGTAGTAGCGGGCTTTCTGCCGGACGTCCTGCGGGTCGGCGGCCCAGCGACGGAAGTCATTCACTGCGCGCTGCGGGCGATAGCCGTCGAAGATCTTCAGCGCCAGGCCGCTGAGGGCAACGTCCTTTTCCACCGCAGCCAATGCGATGGCAGCCTCGCGCGTGAGGATGATCCGCGCCTTCTGGTAACCGTCGATGGGCTCGCCGACGAAGTTATCGGCGCCGGCGTAGCGCACGTCATAGCGTGCGGACTTCAGCACCTGATCGAGGTAGACGAAGCCGTCCTGCGTCGGCTGATCGGCGAGCAGTGCCGGGCTGGTGAGGAGGCCGAGCAGCAGTGCGAGGCTCAGGCCTGCCCGGCTCATGGGCGCAGGGCCTGGACCCCGTCGTCGTCGGGGTCGAAGTTATCCAGAAGCATTCGCTGGACGAAGGCCTCCAGTGCGGCTTCGCCCTGCAGGAAGCGGCCACGGGCGGCGGCCCAGTCATTGGGTTTGAGGCGCACCATCCAGCCTTCGCCGTAGCAGTCCTGGTTGATCAGCGCCGGTCGGCGCACCACGGCTTCGTTACTGGCGAGGACGGTGCCGTCCAGCGGGCTGCGCGCCGAGGAGGCGGCCTTGGCGAACTCCACCACGCCGAAGCTGCGGTCGCAGTCGATGTGCCAGCCATCGCGCTTGGGGGTGAAGGCGAAGATTTGCCCGTAGACCGCGCAGCCGTATGCAGTGAGCCCGAGGGTGACGGCGCCGTCTTCGTCCTCGCGCAGCCAGAGGTTGTAGTCGGGGGCGTAGAGCAGGTCGTCGGGGAACTCCAGGCCGTGCAGCTTCACAGCGTCAGCACCCGGTCGTATTCGAGGATCATCCGCGCCAGCTCGCCGCCGCTGGCGATCTCGTCGACTTCCTCGATCAGCCGGCTTTCATCGATGGCGATGCCCGGTGCGCGGCACATCAACAGGCGCGCGCCGGCTTCCTTGGCCTGCTGGATGAAGTGGCTGATGGGCTCGCCATCTTCGGCGGCGTAGAGCTTGTCGGCGATGTCCTGGAAGGCCAGGCGCGTGCCTTCACCGCTGAGGAACAGGGTGACCTTCGCGTCCATGCACGCCAGCAACGTGGCGGTATAGAAGGGCGCGGCGCAGCGCGCCGGAGTGCTCGGGCCGCTGCTGACGATGATCAGCACGCGCTGGGGCTCAGGGGTGGACAAGGGCTTTCTCCAGTTGGACCAGGGCAATACGCCGGCCTTGCGGATCGGCGCGCTCGACGATGCCCTGCGGCTTGTAGCCCAGGCGTGCGTAAAGCAGCAGGCCGGCGGTGTTGGCGTTGAAGCAGGACACTTTCATGACCTGCGCCTTGTACTGGTCGCGGGCGAGATTCTCCATGACCTCGATCAGGTACTGCGCCACGCCGTGCTGCCGCGCCCAGGGGGCAACCATCATGTTGCCCAGCGCGCAGAAATCGTTGGGTTGCCACTGGTAGAAGTTGGCGAAGCCGGCGACCCGGCCATCGAGCAGCGCCACGCTGCTGCTGCGCCGTTCGGCCATGGCGGCGGCGAGCTGGCCGATGGTCAGCGGCCAGCTCGCCTTGGGGTAGCAGTAGAAGAGTTCGTCGGCGTCCTGGGGAAAGCCGACCACCTCGGCGAGGTCGTCGGCGAGGGCGGGGCGGTGTTGCAGGGCGGGCTGGTTCACGCGTTCTCCCGTGTCATGGTCGGGCCGGTCAGTGCGGCGGGTACTGGGCGATGATCTTCTGCACCGTCTCGCGGATCGCCGCTTCGCGCTCGGCGGGCGTCGGCGGGCTGCTGCGCATGATCTGCTCGCCGCTGCCGCGCCAGACGAGCTTGCCGTCCTTGCCGTCGAGCATGTCGACCTGGATGGTGGCGACCTTGTAGGTCACGGTGCGGCTCTCGGCCATGGGCGGCGGGCCCCAGTAGCCTCCCCAGTAACCGCCCCAGTAGCCGCCGGTGTAGGTGGTGACCTGGTCCTGGCGCTGGTCGACGATCAGGTAGGCGCGCAGCTTCACGTCACCGGGGTTGCCGCCCTGCGCCTGGCGCAGGCCGCGCTGGTCGAATTCGCCGGCGATGGCGTCGCTGATGCGCTGCTCGGTCAGGTCGCTCTTGATGCGAGGGTCGTCCGGGCGGTACTCGAAGGCCGGTTGCGCCCAGCTCCAGGTCAGGTAGCGGGAGAAGTCGCGGGTGGTGTCGTAGTCGCGGCTGACGCTGGTGGTCTCGCAGGCGGCGAGGCCGAGCATCAGGCCCAGTAACAGTAAGCGGCGGATCATGGTGGGAATACTCCTGACAGAGCTTTCATCCAAGCGCAGAGTCCGCGCAAAGGCAAGCGGCAGAGGGGCTGCGCGTGGTCGCAGGAGATGTCCGGGCGGAAACTTTTCCGGCCAGCCGGCGGTCAGCCCGGCGGGTAGCCGTCCATGGCCTTGCACGCGGCTTCGCGCAGTGCACGGGCCTGGTCGCTCTGGTTGCTGCCGTCCTCATACTCGGCGCTGCCGCTCCAGACCTGCTGGTTATTGCGCGCGTCGAACAGGGTGATGTGCACCACGCTGACGGTGACGACGTAGGTGCGAGTGACCGGGTAGGACGCGCCGTAGCCGCCGTACCAGGGATCGTTCCAGCGACCGTAGCCACCGTAGTAGCCGCCGTTGTAGTAATCGGTGGTTTGTCGTGTGCGCTGTTCGCTGGAGAGCTGTGCGCTGACGGTCAGGTCCGCCGGGGCATTCGAGCGTGCCGGGCGCAGGCCGCGCTGGTCGAGGGCTTCGCTGACGGCGTCCTGCAAGGGGCCGCCGAAACCGGTGCCGCTGGCCCAGCTCCAGGAACGGTACTGGCCGTAGTCCAGCGGTGGCGCGGGATAGCTGCCAGGATCGAGTCCCGGGTTGGCGGCCTGCGCGGGCGCAGGCGGGATCGGCAGCGAGGTATTGCTGTAGGGATTCGGGCTCTGGCACGCAGCCAGGGCGGCGAGCAGCGGCAGGATCAACGGGTAACGCGGCATGACGGACTCCCGCACGCTCACTTCAACGGGCGTGCGCAGTGGCAACTATGCGCCTAATCCTGCGGCCGGCACAGCCAGTGCAGGTAGCGGCCGAGGCCGGCGAAGGCGGGATGTCGACGGTATTGCAGTTCCATCTCCACCAGGTCCATCGGTTCGGCCTTGTGCTGGAACTCCACCGGCATATAGTCGTGGAAGACCCGCACGCCGCTGCGCGCCTCGATGTTCCAGTGTCCGGCCATGGCGGCCTCCAGTACGCGCGGATCGAGCGGCTCCTGCGGGGTCAGGCTTTGGCCTTCGCCGGAGAAGCGATTCTTGCGCAGCTTGCGGAAGTGGCCCTTGAGCAGGTTCCGGTAGATCAGCGCGTCGCGGTTGTAGAAGGCCAGCGACAGCCAGCCATCGGCACGGGTCAGCTGATGCAGCACGGGCAGGATCGCCAGCGGCTCGGCCAGCCATTCCAGCACGGCGTGGCAGATCACCAGGTCATAGGGTTCGTTGAGCTGGCCGAGCAGGTCCTGCCACGGTGCGGCGATGAAGCTGGCCTGCAGGCCGGCGTCCTCGAAGCGCTGGCGCGCGCCTTCGAGCATCGGCGCGGCGGGCTCGGCGAGGGTGACGTCATGGCCGCGCCCGGCCAGCCACAGCGACATGTGGCCCAGCCCCGCGCCAATATCCAGCACGCGCAGCGGGCGATCGGGCAGCGCTTCGGCGAGGTCGGCCTGGAGTACGGCAAGGCGGATGGCGCCCTTGGCGCCGCCGTAGATCTTCTCGGCGAAGCGCGTGGCCAGTTCGTCGAAATGGCGGTCGCCGGTCTTCGGGGCGTCGCTCACTTGGCGCCCCCCTCGATGAAACGTCGCTCGCTGTCGGCCAGCTTGGCGAGCACCGCCTGCTCCATGTCGATGCCCAGTTCCGCGCACATCAGCAGCAGGTAAAGGATGATGTCACCGACTTCCTGCCCGGCGTGGGCGAGTTTCTCCGGCGGCAGCTGGCGCGATTCGTCTTCGCGCAGCCACTGGAAGATTTCCACCAGCTCGGCCATTTCCACGCTGGCCGCCATGGCCAGATTCTTCGGGCTATGGAAGCGACTCCAGTCGTTGTGGTCGCGGATGGCGTGCAGGCGCGCGGTGATGGCTTCGAGGTTCATGCAGATGGGGCTCCAACGTGAGCCCCATAGCTTCAAGCCTGGCGCGTCAAACGTCCAGCGGGCTCCAGCTGCCGGCCATGTGCGGCAGGCCGTCCTTGCCGCGCAGGCTGAACTGTCCGGCGGGCGCCGGCTCGCTGGCCAGCAGGTTGACCTGGGTCGGCAGCAGCACCGGCTTCTGGAAGCGCACGTCGACCCGATAGCCGGCCATCGGCAGGCGCTCGCCCAGGGCGGCCAGGCTGCGCGCCTTGTTCCACAGACCATGGGCGATGGCACGGGGGAAACCGAACAGCCTGGCGCTGGCGGCGGACAGGTGGATCGGGTTGTAGTCGCCGGCCACACGGGCGTAGCGCCGGCCGATGTCCGCCGGGCAGTTCCAGGCGTCGATCTGCTCCAGTGGCAGCTCGGCCGCTTCTTCGCGCGCAGGCGGTGTGCCGTCCAGGCGCATGCCGCGGAACAGGATGCGGCTGTCGCCCTCCCAGAGCAGCCCGAGCTGGTCATGCAGTTGGGTGATGATGCTGAAGGTCACGCCCTTTTCGTGGGGTTGCAGGTCCTGTACCCGTACGCTGACGTTGAACGGCCCCAGGCCGCCCAGTGGGCGTAACACGCTGATACGGTTTTCCAGGTGCACCAGGCCCAGCAGGGGGAAGGGAAAGCTCGCGTCGGTGAGCAGGCCCATCTGCAGGCCGAAGGCGAGGATGTGCGGGTAGGTGGGCGGCAACAGGTGGTTGTCGGGGAAGCCGCAGACCTTGCGGTAGCGCTCCAGGTGCTTCGGGTCGACCGTGACCGGGCAGCGCAGGCCGCGTGTCGGCAGGCTGCGGCCACGCACGCCGCGGCGCACGGCGGCGCGGGCGAACAGGCCGGTGAGGGCAGGTGGGGCGGACAGGTCAAGCCAATCGCGGGGCATCGGGTATCTCCTGAGGGGCATTCAGTCAGCTTAGCCGCCGCTCAGGCGCGGGCATTGGCCGTGGCAACGCGGCGCGCGGCAGGCAAGTCAATGTGACCGTCCGATTGCTCGGATATTTCCCGCACGCTTGTTCCTGATTCTCTTGAGGGGCGATAGGAAAGCTGCCTAAGATGGGCCCGCCTCATGGATAACTAGAAAAAACACCATGCGTGATCTGACCGACGATGTGGCGCTGATGCGCCCGGTGATCGACGCCCTGCGCGCCAGCGGTACCGACCCCGACCGCGTGCTGGCTCGCGTCGGCCTGCCTGCCGGCAGCCTGCCTGCCGGACGATTCCCCCACAGCGCACAGAACCTGTTCTGGAAGGCTGCCGCCGAAGAGTGCGGCGAAGAGCACGTTGGCCTCTATCTGGCCGGCCACCTGCCCGCATTCCATGGCCTGCTGCTGGAATACCTGTTCCTTTCCAGCGCCACCTTCGGCGAAGGCCTGCGCCACGCCCTGCGCTACGTACGCCTGCTCTCCGACACCCTCAACGCCCGCCTGGAAGTGGAGGGCGAGAAGGCCGTGCTGCTGCTGGGCCATACCGCCGGGACCAACCGGCACTTCCCCGAGATGCTCGCCGGTGCAGTGGTGCGCCTGTTCCACGCCCTCACCGAAGGCGACTTCAAGCCTCAGGAAGTGCAGCTGATGCACGAGGTGGGCGCGCCCGCTGAGCGTTACCGCGAGGTCTACGGCTGCCCGGCGGTGCTGGGTGCTGATCGCTATGCGCTGGTGTTCGACGCCGACGTGCTGGAGAAACCCTCGCGCCATGCCGCGCCCGAGCTGCTGCGCATGCATGAATCCCTGGCGCGCCGGCAACTGGCGGAAGTGGAACGGCTGGACCTGGTGCGCAAGGTGCGCGAGCTGATCGGCGTGCTGCTGGTGGATGGCGGCGCGACGCTGGAGCAGGTCGCTGCCCGTCTCGACATGCCGGCCCGCCGCCTGCGCGAGCGCCTGGCCATGGCCGGGGTGCGCTTCAACGACCTGGTCACCGACTACCGCTGCCGCCTGGCCAAGGAACTGCTGCTCAAGACCGACGAACGCATCGAGGTCATCGTCGAACGCACCGGCTTCTCCGAGCCCAGCACCTTCTACCGCGCCTTCAAGCGCTGGGTCGGCGAGACCCCGGTGGAGTTCCGCCGACGCGGCCGCCCGCAACCGCCGGTGGAGTGATCGAACCGTTTCGAGTCCGCCTCTGGCTAGGCTTTGCCGGTCAATTCCCGCCAAGGTACGTCCGATGCAAAGCCGAATCCGCCAGACCCTGCTGTTGTCCACCTGCCTGCTGCTGAGCGCTCAGCACGCAGGGGCGGGAGAAATGGGCGAGACGGCGTTCTCCCGCCTGGACCGCGATGGCAGCGGCTTCATCGAGGCCCAGGACCTGTCCGCCATGCGCGTGCGCATGTTCCACCGGCTGGATCGCAACCAGGATGGCCTGCTCACCCGCGAGGAAGTGACCCCACCCAACCCCAGCGTGAACGTCTCGCCCAATGCCATCGCCTGGCCGGACCATGACGGTGACGACAAGGTCAGCCAGGCGGAGTTCATGACCCAGGAACCGGCGTTGATCGTGCGCGCGGACCGCGATGGCGACCACCGGGTGAGCGCGGAGGAATTCCGCGAGTTGATCGCGGCGCGGAGCTGAGCAGCCGGTCTGTCGGTGGGATTGCGGACAAGGTCCGCTGCTACGCGCGCCGACAGACTCGGAGCTGACCTGTAGGAGCGCCCCATGGGCGCGA
>NZ_JYOA01000010.1:627393-656730 GCF_000955805.1 Pseudomonas sp. 21
ATGGCCCGCTCCTACAGGGGAATGCGGTCAGGCGCCCAGCAGGCTCTGTCCGCAAACCCGCAGCACCTGGCCGCTCACCGCGCCAGAACCCGGCTGGGCGAACCAGGCCACGGCTTCGGCGACGTCCTGCGGCAAGCCGCCCTGGCCCATGGAGTTCATGCGCCGGCCGGCCTCGCGGATGGTCAGCGGGATGGCAGCGGTCATCTGGGTTTCAATGAAGCCCGGCGCCACCGCGTTGATGCTGATGCCCTTCTTGCCCAGCGCCGGCGCCCAGGCCTGCGCCAGGCCGATCAGGCCGGCCTTGCTCACCGCATAGTTGGTCTGGCCCATGTTGCCGGCGATGCCACTGATGGAGGCGAGCAGCACTACGCGGCCGTCGTCGTGCAGCTTGTTGGCGTCCAGCAGTGCCTGGGTCAGTACCTGCGGCGCCTTGAGGTTCACCTCGATCACCGAATTCCAGAAGGCTTCGCTCATCTTGGCGACCGTCTTGTCACGGGTGATACCGGCGTTGTGCACCACGATGTCGACGCCTTCGGGCAGTGCTTCCACCAGCTTGGCGCCGGCGTCGGCGGCGCAGATGTCCAGCGCCACGCCACGGCCGCCCAGTCGCGCGGCGAGGGCGTCGAGAGCATCCTTGGCCGGCGGCACGTCCAGCAGCACCACCTCGGCGCCGTCACGGGCGAGGGTCTCGGCAATGGCCGCGCCGATACCGCGAGCGGCGCCGGTCACCAGTGCGCGCTTGCCCACCAGCGGGCGGCTCCAGTCCTGCACCTGCTTGTCATAGGCGGACAGGCGCACCACTTGCCCGGAAACGTAGGCGCTCTTGGGCGAGAGGAAGAAGCGCAATGCGCCTTCGAGCTGGTCCTCGGCACCCTTGCCGACATACACCAGCTGCACGTTACCGCCGCGGCGGATTTCCTTGCCCAGGGAGCGGCTGAAGCCCTCGAGGCTGCGCTGCACGCTGGCGGCGATGGGGTCTTTGATCGATTCCGGCGCGCGGCCGAGGATCACCACGTGCGGGCACTTGTCCAGGCCCTTGAGGGCGCCCTGGAAGAAGGTGCGCAGTTCGATCGTCTGCTCGAAACGGGTCAGGCCGCTGGCATCGAAGACGATGGCCTTGAGCTTGGGGCCGTGCTCGGCGGTCCAGCGTGGCAGGCCGTACTGGCCGTCGCTGAAGGCGAAGATCGAATCGGTCAGGCGCTCGGCGAAGGGCAGCACCGCCTCGTTCAGGTTGCCCTCGCCGCCGAGCAGCAGCGCCCCGTCCACCGGCCGCGTGCGCCCGGCGCTCCAGCGCTCCAGGCGGACCGGCGCGGGCAGGCCGAGGGCTCCGACCAGGCGGCGGCCGACGTTGGAGTTGGCGAAGGCGATGTAGCGATCGGTCATGGAACGGGCTCCTGCACAGGGTCTCTGAAGTGCTGACCACTCTACGCAGCGGCGGGTTCGGCGCAATTGACCGCGCTGACCTGCGCAACGGCGGGGCGGCCAATGCGACACAGGCGGCTAAGGTTAGCCTTGACCGCACTTCAACGCTCATTCTCAGGAGCTCTGCATGACCCAACTGCGCCGGGTCGCCATCGTCGGCGGCAACCGTATTCCCTTCGCCCGCTCCAATACCGTGTATTCCACGGCGAGCAACCAGGAGATGCTGACCTCCGCGCTGGACGGGCTGATCGAGCGCTACAAGCTGCACGGCGAGCGCCTGGGCGAGGTAGTCGCCGGCGCGGTGCTCAAGCATTCGCGCGACTTCAACCTGACCCGTGAATGCGTGCTGGGCACGCGCCTGGCGCCGGAAACCCCGGCCTACGACATCCAGCAGGCCTGTGGCACCGGCCTGGAAGCGGCGATCCTGGTGGCCAACAAGATCGCCCTCGGGCAGATCGACTGCGGCATTGCCGGCGGCGTGGACACCACCTCCGACGCGCCGATCGGCGTCAATGAAGGCCTGCGCAAGATCCTGCTGGAAGCCAACCGCGGCAAGTCCAACGGCGAGAAGATCAGGAGCCTGCTGAAGATTCGCCCGCGCCACCTGATGCCGCACATCCCGAAGAACGGCGAACCGCGTACCGGGCTGTCGATGGGCGAGCACTGCGAGCTGATGGCACAGACCTGGGCCATCCCGCGCGACGAACAGGACAAGCTGGCCTTCGAGAGTCACCACAAGCTGGCCGCCGCCTATGACGAGGGCTGGCAGAACGACCTGATGACGCCGTTCCGCGGCCTGGTGCGCGACCAGAACCTGCGTCCGGACATCAACCTGGAGAAGATCGGCACCCTCAAGCCGGTGTTCGAGCGCGGCTCGCGCGGCACCCTGACGGCGGCCAACTCCACGCCGCTGACCGATGGCGCTTCCGTGGTGCTACTGGCCAGCGAGGAGTGGGCGAAGGCGCGCGGCCTGCCGATCCTGGCGTACTTCAAGGATGGCGAAGCAGCGGCGGTGGACTTCGTCGGCGGCCACGAAGGCCTGCTGATGGCGCCGGTCTATGCCGTACCGCGCCTGCTGGCGCGCAATGGCCTGACGCTGCAGGACTTCGACTTCTATGAAATCCACGAAGCCTTCGCCGCCCAGGTGCTGTGCACCCTCAAGGCCTGGGAAGACGCGGACTACTGCAAGGAGCGCCTGGGGCTGGACGCGCCGCTGGGCTCCATCGACCGCAGCAAGCTCAACGTGAAGGGCAGTTCGCTGGCCGCCGGCCACCCGTTCGCCGCCACTGGCGGGCGCATCGTCGCCAACCTGGCCAAGCTGCTGGATGCCGCCGGCAAGGGGCGCGGGCTGATCTCGATCTGCGCCGCGGGCGGCCAAGGTGTGACCGCGATCATCGAACGGTAATCCAATACAGCGGGACCGATGTCTTTCGGTCCCACGATGTAGCAACTCCGTGACTTCAGGCGGCACCGCGCGAGCGGCGCCGCCTTTTTTTATCCGCCGATAGGGGAGTGGCGGATAACGCTGGTGCGTTATGCGACCTACGAAACTGCCGGGCGGCCTGTAGGAGCGAGCTTGCTCGCGAACATCGGCCCACTCCGAAGCTCGGGCGGTTCGCGAGCAAGCTCGCTCCTGCAGGGAGAGGCTGTCGTTTGGGGGAGGACGCAATTTCGTTCTAGATGCGCAGCTCAGCCGCCCTGCAACATTCCCGGGTGGATTCGCCGCGAGAAGGGCGTGGAAAGCACCAGCGAAGTCTTGCTGGTGCCGAACTGGGCGAGCCGGTCGATCAACTCCTCCAGCTCCTGGGTGCAGCTGACCGCCACCTTGAGCATCACGCAGGCTTCGCCGGTGATGCGGTAGCAGTCGATGATCTGCGGGATTTCCAGCAGCGGGTCGAGCATGCTCTTGCTGCGGTGGTCGTTCAGGCGCATCTCGATCAGGCACTGTATCGAGCGGCCCAACTTCGACAGGTCTACGCTGGCGTGGTACCCGGTGATCACCCCTTCGGCCTCCAGGCGCGCCACGCGATCGGCCACGGCGGGAGGGGAGAGGTTGATGCGCCGGGCCAGTTCGGCGAAGGACAGGCGGCCGTCTTCCAGCAGGGCGGCGAGCAGGGCGCGGTCGTACTTGTCCATGAAATGACTCCGGTTTTGATTCGACGGCAGGGCTTGCGAAAATCCATCGAATGAAAAGTGTTATGCCCGTAATGGCGTTGTCTGTGCCTTATCCAGGGCGATTGACCTGCATAAAATGAAGCGCCTTGCCTGCCTTGTCGAGCCCCACCCATGACCACGATGCCCATGCCCAGAGCCCGCGTCTCACTGACCCTGATTGCTGCCTTCTTCGCCCTCTACTTCATCTGGGGCTCGACCTACCTGGTGATTCGCATCGGCGTCGAGTCCTGGCCGCCGATGCTGATGGCCGGCTGCCGCTTCATCATCGCCGGGGCGATCCTGTTCGCCTGGATGCTCTGGCGCGGTGCTCCGCTGCCGAGCCTCAAGCAGTGCTTGTCGGCGGGCGCCATTGGCATCCTGCTGCTCAGCTGCGGCAATGGCGGGGTGACGGTGGCCGAGCACTGGGGAGTGGCTTCGGGTGTGGCGGCGTTGGCCGTGGCAACCGTGCCGCTGTTCACCCTGGTGTTCGGGCGCTTCTTCGGCAACAGGACCAACGCGCTGGAGTGGGCCGGCATCGCCCTGGGCCTGTTCGGCATCGTGCTGCTCAACCTCGGCTCGAACCTGCAGGGCAGCCCGGCGGGCGCGGCGCTGATCATCTTCGCGGCGGCGACCTGGGCCTTCGGCTCGGTGTGGAGCCGGCGCCTGGACCTGCCCGGCGGCGCCATGGCCAGCGCGGTGGAAATGCTGGTGGGCGGCGGCGTGCTGCTGCTGGGCAGCTTCCTCAGTGGCGAGCGCCTGGAGCAGATGCCTACGGCCGCCGGCTGGGGGGCGCTTGCCTATCTGGTGGTGTTCGGCTCGATCATCGCCTTCAGTGCCTACATGTACCTGCTGGCCAACGTGCGCCCGGCCGCGGCAACCAGTTACGCCTACGTCAACCCGGCAGTGGCGGTGATGCTCGGCGTGGTGTTCGCCGGCGAGCACATCGGCCTCGCGGAATCCCTGGCGATGGCGGTGATCATCAGCGCGGTGGTGCTGATCGGCCTGCCGCAGTGGCGGCGCAAGGAAGCCGTCTGACTCGCGGCATGAGCTAAGCCCGAAAGGTTATTTCGCGCGTCTCGCGCGATTCGCTAGGGTATGAAACGGCCTCCATTCGGAGGCCGTTCTTCTTTGACTCTCCTCCCTTTCAGTACACCCGCGCGCCATTCGCCCAGGCCACTGATCACCCTTCGAGCCGAGGTGTGCATGAGCCTGGTGGTACCGTTTTCCACGCTTTCCCAACTGCCTCCCACCCAGCGCTGGAGCGATGCCCTGCGCGCGTCCAGCCTGCTGGCCCTGTCGGTGCCGCGCGAGTACGGCGGACGCGGCGCCGGCTGGGACGAGGTGCTGCAGACCCTGCGCGATCTCTCCGAGCGCGATGGCACCCTGGCGCGACTGTTCGCCCTGCATCACCTGCAACTGGCCAGCGTGTTGCTGCTGGGCAGCACCGAGCAGCGCGAGCGCCTGCTGCCGCTCAGCGTGGAGCGCGAATGGCTGTGGGGCGAGGCGGTGGATCACCAGGAAAGCCGCCTGCTGGCGCGTGAGCATCGGCGCGGCGGTTTCCTGCTGCAGGGCGGCCGCCATGACTGCTTCGGCGCCGAGGCGGTGGACTGGCTGCTGATCTCGGCGCGCCATGCGCCCAGCGAGGGTTTGCTGATCGCCGCGCTGCCGGCGGATCGCAACGGGCTGGACCGCTTCGAGCCCAGCGGCGGCGGCCTGCTGCATTGCCACGAGGTGCGCCTGCATCCCGAAGACATCCTGCTGCCGCCCGGTCTGCCGTGGACGCCCCGCGCGCAGCTGCGCGGCAGCCTCTCCGCGCTGCTGCAGGCGAACATCGCCCTGGGCCTTGCCGTGCAGGCCTTCGAGAACCTGCCGGCGCGGGCGGCGGCGGGGGAGTTGCAGCGGCTGCTGGCGCTGGGGTTGCGGCTGTCCGAGCAGTCGGCGGTGGCCTTCGAGTCCGCCCAGGCGGCGGGCAACGGCCTGAGCTTCAGCCGCAGCGCCGCCCTGGCGACCCTGGTGGCGGAAACCGCCGCGGTAGCGCAACAGGCGGTACAAGTCGGCTTGCGCCAGGAGGGCACTCGCGCCCGTGTGCTCGCTGGCGCCACTTGAGGCGCCGTGCCACGGGGCCTGTAGCCGGATCGAGACAAGCGCTGGCGCTCATAAGTTAAGAACTAAAAATTATTTATTCGAAGTTTTTTATATCGGTAATCTAGCTCTACCGGACCACCGGACACCCGAATCAAGTCATCGAACCCCGTCCCGTGGTCCGTCCCCTCTGTGAGGCCGGCACCGCCGTCACCTTCAGAGGAAACACCATGAACAAACCTCGTTTCGTACGCCGTGCCGTGGCCGGCGTCGCTGTTGCGGCTGCCCTGTCCTTCCAGAGCGCCGCGTTCGCCGACATCGTCCTGGGCTACCAGACCGGCATCGACCCGACCAAGGTTCCGCAGGCCGATGGCACCTATGAAAAGGTCATCGGCGAGAAGCTCGACTGGCGCCGCTTCAACAGCGGCCCGGAAGTGGTCGCCGCCATCGCCTCGGGCGATGTGCAACTGGGCAACCTCGGTTCCAGCCCGCTGGCAGCCGCCACCTCGCGCGGCCTGCCGATCGTGGCCTTCATCGTCTCCGCGCAGATCAACGCCGCCGAGGCACTGGTCGTGCGCAACGGCAGCAAGATCGAGAAGCCCGAAGACCTGGTCGGCAGGACCATCGCCACCCCCTTCGTGTCGACCTCGCACTACAGCCTGCTGGGCGCGCTCAAGCACTGGAACATCGACCCCACCAAGGTGAAGATCGTCAACCTCAACCCCACCGAGATCGCCGCCGCCTGGCGCCGGGGCGACATCGATGGCGCCTTCGTCTGGTCGCCCGCCCTGGGCGAGATCAAGAAGTCCGGCAAGGTGCTGACCGACGCCGCCGAAGTCGGCCAGTGGGGCGCACCGACCTTCGAGGTCTGGGTAGCGCGCAAGGACTTCGCCGAGAAGCACCCGGAAATCATCGCCAAGTTCGCCCGCGTGAGCCTGGACGCCTTCGCCGACTACAACGCGCACAAGGCCGAGTGGACCGCCGATTCCGAGCAGGTGAAGAAGATCGCCAAGCTGACCGGCGCCGATCCGAAGGACGTGCCCGAACTGCTGGCCGGCTCCGCCTTCCCCGAATCCCAGGCGCAGCTGTCGTCCGCGCTGCTGGGTGGCGGCACCGCCAAGGACATCGCCGGTACCGCAGCCTTCCTGAAAGAGCAGAAGCGCGTGCCTTCGGTACTCAAGGACTACTCGCCCTACGTCAGCGCGGAATACGTGCGCCAGGCGGAGAGCGTGCAGGTCGGCCAGCGCTGACGAGTTGCTCTTCGTAGGAGCGNNNNTGCTCGCGAACCGCCCCGAGCTTCAGTGCCAGCCGGTGTTCGCGAGCAAGCTCGCTCCTACGAAAAGCGAAAAGTGCGAGCCACGCATTTCTTCTCACCCTACGGAGGGCAGAACATGAGCCGTTTGACGGCCGAGGCGGTCAGCCTCACTTTCCAGCAGCGCGGACGCGAGCGCGTCGTGTTGCAGGACCTCACTCTCAGCCTGGCCAAGGGTGAATCCCTGGTGGTGCTCGGCCCGTCGGGCTGCGGCAAGTCCAGCCTGCTCAACGTGCTGGCGGGCTTCCAGGCGCCGGACAGCGGCCGCGTACAGATCGATGGCCGGACTCTCGAAGGCCCCGGTGGCGAGCGCGGCGTGGTGTTCCAGGATGACGCGCTGATGCCCTGGCTCAACGCCCTGGACAACGTCGCGCTGGGCCTGCGCATCCGTGGCGTTGGCGCCGCTGAGCGCAATGCCCGTGCCCACGAAGTACTGAAGTTGGTGGGCCTGGGCGAGCACGCGGACTACCGCATCTCGCAGCTTTCCGGCGGCCAGCGGCAACGCCTGGGCCTGGCCCGCGCGCTGGCGGTGGAGCCGGACTTCCTGTTGCTCGACGAACCCTTCGGCGCCCTCGACGCACTGACCCGCGAGCGCATGCAGGTGCTGACCCTGGACCTGTGGCGCAAGACTGGCAAGGGTCTGTTCCTGATTACCCACAGCGTCGATGAAGCGCTGTTTCTCGCCACCGACCTGGTGGTGATGGACGGGCCGCCGGCGCGCATCGTCAAGCGCCTGCCGCTGGACTTTGCCCGCCGCTACGCCGCTGGCGAACCGGTGCGCTCGATCAAGTCCGACCCGGAATTCGCGCGCCTGCGCCAACTCCTGCTGGATGAGTTCCTGGAAGAACCGGAGGCCGAGCATGCCCACTGATACCCTTGCCGCCAAACTCCCGGCCGCCGCGCCGACGGCCCGCAGCGTGCCGCGCGATTACCGCCGCTGGGCCGCCGCCGGCAGCATCGTCGGCGTCTTCGTGCTCTGGTGGCTGGCCACGCACCTGGGCTGGGTCGACACGCTGTTCCTGCCCGCGCCGGAGCAACTGGTGGAAGCCTTCCAGCGTCTGCTTGCCGAAGGCTATGTCGATGCGTCGTTGTGGCAACACATCGGTACCAGCCTGCTGCGCGTGCTGCTGGCGCTGGGCGCCGCGGTGCTGACGGCTATTCCGCTGGGCATCCTGATGGGCCTCAACCCCCTGGTGGGCGCGGCCTTCGACCCCCTGGTGGAGTTCTACCGCCCGGTGCCGCCGCTGGCTTACCTGCCGCTGATCGTCATCTGGTTCGGCATCGGCGAGCTGTCCAAGGTGCTGCTGATCTACCTCGCGCTGTTCGCGCCGCTGCTGATCGCCACCGCCGCCGGCGTGCGCCGTGTGGACAAGTCGCGCATCCAGGCCGTGCGCTGCCTGGGCGCGAGCCGCCTGCAGGTGGTGCGTCACGTCATCCTCCCCAGCGCGCTGCCGGATGTCCTGACCGGCCTGCGCATCGCCCTGGGCGTGGGCTGGTCGACCCTGGTCGCCGCCGAACTGATCGCCGCCAACCGCGGCCTGGGCTTCATGGTGCAGTCCGCTGCGCAGTTCCTCGCCACCGACGTGGTGGTGCTGGGCATCCTGCTGATCGCCGCCATCGCGCTGAGCTTCGAACTGGGCCTGCGCTGGCTGCAGAAGCGCTTCGCTTCCTGGGAGTGATGAGGCCGAGAGTTGAAGGCCCCTCTCCCTAACCCTTTCCCGCGAGCGGGAAAGGGGACTGGTCCTGAGCGGAGGTGAGTGCCTCTGCTACCCGGAAAGGTACTGCGAATGCAGGACTGCTCCGGAATATCCGAACACGCCGAATAGACCCCCTCTCCCTTCAGGGAGAGGGCGGGGGAGAGGGCAGCCAAGCCGCCTTTCCCCGTGAACCTCACGAGAGAACACGAACATGACCACCCTGAGCATCGAACCCATCAGCCCGGCCCTGGGCGCCATCGTTTCCGGCGTGCGCCTGGCCGATCCGCTGGACGACGCGGCGCAGCGCCAGATCGAGCAGGCCCTGCTCGATCACCACGTGCTGTTCTTCCGCGACCAGCCGCTGACGCCGACCCAGCAGGCAACCTTCGCCGCGCGCTTCGGTGACCTGCACATCCACCCGATCTACCCCAGCTCTCCCGAGCAGCGCGAAGTCATCGTCCTCGACACCGCCGTCACCGACGTGCGCGACAATGCCATCTGGCATACCGACGTGACCTTCCTCGAAACACCGGCGCTGGGCGCCGTGCTGGCCGCCAAGCAACTGCCGCCCTACGGTGGCGACACCTTGTGGGCCAGCGGCATCGCGGCGTTCGAGGCGCTGTCGAAACCGCTGCAGCAACTGCTCGACGGCCTTACTGCGACCCACGACATCAGCAAGTCCTTCCCCCAGGAACGTTTCGGCGCCACCGACGCAGACCTCGCGCGCCTGGAGGAGGCTCGCAGGAAGAACCCGCCGCGCCGCCACCCAGTGATCCGCACGCACCCGGTCACCGGGCGCAAGGCGCTGTTCGTCAGCGACGGCTTCACCACCCGCATCAACGAGCTGGAGCCGGCGGAAAGCCGCGCCATCCTCGACCTGCTGTTTGCCCACTTCGCCCGTCCGGAGTTCACCGTGCGCTGGCGCTGGAAGGAGAACGACGTGGCCTTCTGGGACAACCGCGTGACCCAGCACTACGCGGTGGACGACTACCGCCCGCAGCGACGGGTGATGCACCGGGCGACGATTCTCGGCGACAAGCCGTTCTGAGGCCTTTGCGAGCCGTAGGGCGGATAACGCCTCAGGCGTTATGTGCCCTACGGTCCTGACAGGCTGTTCGTAGGAGCGAGCTTGCTCGCGAACCGCATAACTCGGAATTCATCGGGGAGTCCGTTCGCGAGCAAGCTCGCTCCTACAGGTTCGGCAACAGCCTGGAATTTCCCGTCATCTCCCTGACTTGCGGCAACAAAGCCGCACGGCAGACCGCATTCGTCGCCATTCTGGGTCGCGGCGGCTGGCGCACTGTCCTACGCTTTGGCAGTTCCGCTTTATGAAGAGACTGCCTACATGCAAGAACGGATTCCCGACGAGTCCAACCTCGCCGAGCTGACGGTTCGCGGCCTGATCCTCGGCGCGCTGATCACCGTGGTGTTCACCGCCTCCAACGTCTACCTCGGCCTCAAGGTCGGCCTGACCTTCGCCTCGTCGATTCCCGCGGCCGTCATTTCCATGGCCGTGCTGCGCTACTTCTCCGGCTCCAACATCCTCGAGAACAACATGGTGCAGACCCAGGCCTCGGCGGCCGGCACCCTGTCCTCGATCATCTTCATCCTTCCGGGCCTCTTGATGATCGGCTACTGGAGCGGCTTTCCGTTCTGGCAGACCGCGGCCATCTGCTCCATCGGCGGCATCCTTGGCGTGCTCTACACCATTCCCCTGCGCCGGGTGATGGTGGTGCAGAGCAGCCTGCCGTACCCCGAAGGCGTGGCCGCAGCGGAGATCCTGCGTGTCGGCAGCCAGGACGAGGAAGAGGAAAAGGCCGGCAAGCCGGCGAAAGCCGGCGGACCGGGGCTGCGTGACATCCTCGCCGGGGGCGTGGTCGCCGCCGCGTTCAGTCTGCTCAGCAGCGGTTTCAAGGTGCTCGCCGAAGGCTTCAGCTTCTGGCTCACCGCCGGGCAGGCGGCGTTCCGCCTCTCCACCGGCTTCTCCCTGGCGCTGGTGGGCGCCGGCTACCTGATGGGTATCACCGCTGGCATTGCCATCCTGATCGGCGTGGTCATCGCCTGGGGCGTGGCCGTGCCGCTGCTCTCGGTGAACAGCGTTCTGGCCGCCGGACAGAGCCTGCCGGAGCTGGCCACCAAACTGTGGAGCAGCCAGGTGCGCTTCCTCGGCGCGGGCACCATCGGCATCGCCGCATTGTGGACCCTGGCCACCCTCTTCAAACCCATGGTGCAGGGTGTCTGGTCGTCGCTCAGCGCTGTGCGCGGCCGTGGCGAAGTCAGCGACCTGCGCACCGAGCAGGACCTTTCCGCACAGTGGATCGTCGCCATCGCCGGCTTCCTGCTGGTGGCGCTGTTCGTGGTCTTCTCCTACTTCCTTGGCGAGGCTGCGCCGGACCTGCAAGGCTTCGGCTTCTGGGGACTGGTGGCGGTCTGTGTGATCTTCGCCTTCTTCTTCGGCTTCCTGATCGCCGCCGCCTGCGGCTACATGGCCGGCCTGGTGGGCTCGTCGAGCAGCCCGATCTCCGGCATCGGCATCATCGCGGTGATCCTGGTGTCGCTGCTTATCCTGGGCGTCGGTTCGCTGGAAACCGGCTTCCTCGACCAGCAGGGCGGCAAGCTGGCCATCGCCCTGGCGCTGTTCACCACCTCGGTGGTGATCGCCATCGCGGCGATTTCCAACGATAACCTGCAGGACCTGAAGACCGGCTACCTGGTCGGCGCCACGCCGTGGCGTCAGCAGGTGGCGTTGATCGTCGGCTGCCTGGTCGGTGCGCTGGTGATCCCGCCGGTGCTGGAGTTGCTGTTCAACGCCTATGGTTTCACCGGCGCCCTGCCGCGCGAGGGCATGGACCCGAACGCCGCGCTGGCTGCACCGCAGGCGACGCTGATGACCGCCATCGCCAGCGGGATTTTCCACAACGCGCTGAACTGGAACATGATCCTGATCGGCGTGGCCCTGGGCATCGCGCTGATCCTGGTGGACGTACTGCTGCGCCGCACCGGCAAGGCCAGCCTGCCGGTGCTCGCCGTCGGCCTGGGCATCTACCTGCCGCCGACCATCGGCATGACCCTGGTGGTCGGCGCGGTGATCGGCTGGCTGCTGGAGATCGCGCTGGCCAAGCGCGCGGTGGCGGCTGGCAAGGAGGTGGAGAAATTCTCCGATGAGCCCAAGCGCCGTGGCGTGCTGCTGGCTTCGGGCCTGATCGTCGGCGAGAGCCTGATGGGCATCCTGCTCGCCGCCATCATCGGCACCACCGGTTCCGCCACGCCTCTGGCACTGGTCGGCGAGGGCTTCGAGGATACTGCGCAGTGGCTGGGCCTGGTGGTCTTCGTGGCGATCTGCGTGCTGTTCTACCGCAAGGTGCTGAGCGGCACCCGCGGCTGATCCTTCGCCGTGATGTGAAAAAGGCGCCTGCGGGCGCCTTTTTCATTATCTGCTCCCCATACCGAGAGATACGCAGTCTGTAGGAGCGAGCTTGCTCGCGAACCGCCCAACACTGGCGCTGCCGGTGAATCCGTTCGCGAGCAAGCTCGCTCCTGCAAGGGCATGCGCAAGTCCGAACCTAGCGCACCAGATGCAGGAACTGCAGGTGCCGCTCGTACTGGTCGAGCATGTCGTTGATGATCTGCTCCTTGCTGTAGCCCATCAGGTCGTAGTCCTGGCTGCCTTCGGAAAGGTGCACCTCGGCGCGGAAGTAGCGGCGGTTCTTCAGGTGCAGGCCGCCCATGCCGGCGCGGGCGAAGGACGGGGTGAAGTAGCCGCGCATCGACACCTGGTAGAGGAACGTGTGCTGCTCGCCGTGGCCGATTTCCAGGACCAGCTCCAGGTTGCCCAGGTCGAGGTCGGACTCCACCAGCAGGCCCTTCTCGCGGAACACCTGGGACACCTCGGCAATCGCCGGGCTGACCACGTCGACCATGAAGCGGTACACCTCGTCCCGCGTGGGGAAGTGCACGGCCTGGGAGATGCGCCGCTTCCAACCGCCCGGTTTGGCTGACGGCGGCGCCAGGGAGTGGGTGCGCGCGCGCTGGCGCTGGGATTCCAGGTAGAACGCCTTGTGCAGCCCCCACATCATCAGCAGCAGGATCAGCGAGAAGGGCAGTGAGGTGAGTACGACCGCTGACTTGAGCGCATCGATGCTGCCAGCGAACAGCAGGCCACCGGTGACCAGCGCCGTGGCCACGCCCCAGAACACCCGCAGCCACTTCGGGCCATCGTCGTCGGCGCTGCCGCCGTGGGCGGAGAGCGTGGAGAGCACCACGGTGCCGGAGTCCGCCGAGGTGACGAAGAAGACGAAGCTGACCAGCACCGTCACCGCGATCACCACGCGGCTGGCCGGATAGTTCTGCAGCATCTGGTAAAGCGCCATGGACGGATCGGATATGGCGACTCGGCCCAGCTCGCTGAAGCCATGGTTGAGTACCTGGTCCAGCGCGCTGTTGCCGAAGATCGACATCCACGCCAGGGTGAAACCCAGCGGGATGAACAGCACGCCGAAGACGAACTCGCGGATCGTCCGCCCGCGCGAGATGCGCGCGATGAACAGCCCGACGAAGGGCGCCCAGGCGATCCACCAGGCCCAGTAGAACACCGTCCAGCCACCCAGCCAGTCGCTGCCGTCCTGGCCGTAGGCGTAGAGGTCGAAGCTCTTGGTCGGCAGGGCACCGAGGTAGTCGCCGATGTTCTGCACCAGGGTGTTGAGCAGGTGCTGCGTAGGGCCGGCGAACAGCACGAAGAGCAGCAGCGCGCAGGCCAGCAGCATGTTGATGTCCGACAGCAGGCGGATGCCTTTGTCGACTCCTGACACGGCGACCAGGATGGCCGCGCCCATCATCAGCGCGATCAGGGTCATCTGCACCGGGTGGCTGTGGGCGACGCCGAAGAGGAAGTCGAGGCCGGCGTTGAGCTGCAGCACGCCGAAGCCCATGTCCGCGCCCAGGCCGAACACCGTGGCGATGATGCCGAAGCAGTCCACCGCGTAGCCGATGGGGCCGTTGATGCGCTTGCCGATCAGCGGGTAGAGCGCCGAACGCAGCGCCAGCGGCAGGTTGTGGCGGTAGGCGAAGTAGGCCAGGGCCATTGCCACCAGGGCGAACACGCCCCAGCCGTGCAGGCCCCAGTGCAGGAACAGCAGCTGCATGGCCTGGCGCGCCGCTTCCGGCGTGCCGGCTTCGCCTTGCGGTGGTTGGGCGAAGTGGGTCAGCGGCTCGGATACGCAGAAGAAGAACAGGGTGATGCTGATGCCGGCGGCGAACAGCATGCCGGCCCAGGACAGGTAGCTGAATTCCGGCTCGTCGTGGTCGGCACCGAGCTTGATCTTTCCGTAGCCGGAAAGCGCGGTGACCACCACGAAGATCAGGTACAGCGTCATCGCCAGCAGGTAGTACCAGCCGACGCTGTCGGCGGCCCAGGACTGCGCGGCAAGCAGCCATTCACCGGCCCGTTGGGGCTGGCTGATGACGATCAGGGCGAAGAGCAGGATCAGCGCGGCCGCACCGTAGAAGACCGGTGGGTTCATGCGCATGGCGGGTGAAGGTGTTACGGACGGGGGGGATTGTGCAGCGGACAAAACGGGCGGGGTCCCTCGAGATTTTCCTTGAACAAGCATTCAATGAAAACACGATTGAGCCCGAAAAGGCCAATCGGCGGGACCGATGGTCCCGCCGCCGGCCCTGTCAAAAGGGCCGAGCGGAGCGGGTACTGCTTTACTTGCGGCGGTTCTTTTTCGCCTCACGGATCTCACGGCGTTCCGGATCGGCCTTCGCGGGCGCGGTCAGGAAAGCGGTGGCGGCGAAAAAGTTAGCAAGAGCGGCGAAAGTCACGATGATCTCCAATGGCGCCGGGGAAAATGGGTCCCGACTGCCTGGTAGCCATTTTCCCTGAACATTGTGACAAAAAGAAGTGAATGGTCTTGATGACCGGTATTGATGTGGTCGATGGAGCTGCTTTGTTCGATGTTTGTGGGTAATAGTCCTGATTTTGACTTCCTGCTCAGGATTCCCTCCTGCCGACCTGCGAGTCGGCACGGCCTTTCACTGCGACCATTCGTCGCCAAAGGTGAAACGGTTCAGCGCCGGCTCTGGCTTTGAAGCGATAAACGGCTGTTACCCGCGCGAGACAGGTCGTCACTTAGCACAGTTCCCGATGTAGAGCGGGTTCCAGTCCGGAAACTTGAACGAGTGTGCAATATTTCGTGAAAAACTTGTGAAACGGCTATGGCGATTGACTTGCCGATTCCGTTAGTCTCCCCCGGCAGGACAAAAAACCACCAACAGGGAGTATCTCGAGATGGACTTCAAACGCATCGCCATTGCCACTGCACTCTTCGCTTCGCTGGCTGGCTGCCAGACCATGACCACCAACCAGGCCATCGTTCCGCTGCAAGCCGCTACCGCTCAGATGATCGGTCTGGCTTCCTCCGACGAGCTGGTCGTCAGCGACGTCAAGGCCGGTCAGCCGGACGCCCTGGGTGGCCAGGAACTCTCCTACGTCGCCACCACCACCAAAGGCCGCGTGTTCAACTGCACCTCGCGCATGATGCCGGGCCTGCTGACCGATCCGGCCAAGCTGACCAACCCGTCGTGCACCCCGGTGGTCGCTCACTCGAACACCGCCACCAAGTAAGATCCCCAGTTGCATGCTGTCGCCCGTGCGCGGCCCTTCGGGTCGCGCTGGCGACTACAGCGCGGCCACTCAGCCGCGCTCGTGCTCCAGGCGTTGCAGCAGCGCCCGCAGCTGCGCTTCGACGCCGGGCTGGCGCGCCAGACGCTCCAGCGCCTCATCGCTCACTGTCGTTACGCCATCGGATCCCGCTACGCCACCTGAAAAGTTCAGGTGCTCCGGGAGTATCTCCTCGTCCGGGCTGACCAGCAGGGCGAAGTGGATGACGTTCTCCAGCTCGCGGATGTTGCCCGGCCACGAATAGCCTTCAAGGGCCCGCTGCGTATCCGTGGCGATCTGTGGCACCGGCAGTTCCAGGCGTTGCGCATGCACGCCGAGGAAGTACTCGGCCAGCGGCTGGATATCACCGATGCGTTCGCGTAGCGGTGGCAGCGTGAGGTTGCCGTCGTGCAGGTATTGCTGCAGCCCTTCGAGGAATTTCCCCGCTTTCACCGCCTGCCCCAGATCGATGCTGGTGGCGGCGACCAGGCGTACGTCCACCGGGACCGGCTCGCGCGCGCCGACGCGCAGCACTTCGCGCTCCTGCAGCACGCGCAGCAGTTTCTGTTGCAGCGACAGCGGCAGGTCGGCGATCTCGTCCAGGTACAGCGTGCCGCCGTTGGCCGAGCCGAACCAGCCGGCACGGCTGCCCACCGGGCCGTTGTGCGCGCCCGGCGCATAGCCGAACAGCTCGGCGTCGGCGTAGTTGCGGCTCAGCGCGCTGCAACTCACGGCGACGAACAGGCCGGGGCGCTCGCTGGCGCGGTGGATGTGGCGGGCCAGCAGTTCCTTGCCGGTGCCGGTCTCGCCGTGGATCAGCACCGGTTGCGGCAACGGCGCCAGGCGCTCCACCTCGTCGCGCACTTCATGGGAGCGCGGGTCGAAGAACACCAGCGCCTTGGCGCGGATGCTCAGCGGGCTCTTGTCGGCGTCGGGGAAGGTCAGCAGCGGTAGCGGCGCGTGGGGTGCATTCATGGGGAATCTCCTTCTGCTCTTACAGCGCGTCCAGCGCCTGCAGGAAGTCGCGGACGATGTCCTCGCTGTCCTCGATGCCCACCGAGACACGGATGGTGCCGTCGTGGATGTCCAGCGCGGTCAGGGCCCCGGCGGACAGCGCGCGGTGCGAAGTCTTGCCGGGGTGGGTGATGCTGCTGGCGACACCGGCCAGCGAGGGCGCGAACTCGGCCAGTTGTAGCGCGCCGATCAGCGCGTCGACCTGGTCGAGACCGCCTTTGAGGGTGAAGCTCAGCATGCCCGAGTGGCCTTTGCGGAACAGCCGCTGCGCCAGTTCGTGGTCCGGGTGCGAGGGCAGGCCGGGGTAGTAGACGCGCTCCACCTGCGGGTGCGCCTCCAGGGCTTCGGCCAGTGCCTGGGCGTTCTGCGAATGCGCACGCATGCGCAGCGCGAGGGTTTTCGCACCACGGAAATTCAGCCAGCTCTCGAAGGGGCTGGCGCTGCCGCCGGCATTGATCTGGAAACGCCGCGCGGCGGCGATCCACTGCGCATCGCCGACCAGCGCGCCGCCCATGGCGTCGCTGTGTCCGTTGAGGTACTTGGTGGTGCTGTGGACCACCAGGTCGGCGCCATCGCGCAGCGGCTGGTAGAGCACCGGCGAGAGGAAGGTGTTGTCCACCAGCAGCTTGAGGCCGTGGCGGCGCGCAAGCTCGGCCAACGCAGGAATGTTGCTCACGCGCACCAGCGGGTTGGAGGCGGTCTCGGTGTAGATCAGCTTCGTGGTCGGGGTGATTGCTGCTTCCACCGCCGCCAGGTCGTTGAGGTCGAGCAGGGTGGAGGCGATGCCGAAGCGCGCCAGCTCCTTCTCGATCAGGCTCTGGGTGGTGCCGTACAGCTCGCGGCTGGCGATCAGGTGGTCGCCGGCGCCGAGCACGCCCAGCAGCGCGGCGGAAATGGCCGCCATGCCGGAGGCGGAGAACAGCGCGTCCTCGCCGCCCTCCAGCTCGCGCAGCAGCTCTTCCACGGCGCTGTGGTTGGGGTTGCCGATGCGGGTGTACATGTAGTTGTCGGGGTTGCCGGCGAGGAAGTCGTCGACCTGCTCCAGGGAGTCGTAGACGAACACCGAACTCTGGTAGATCGGCTGGCTCTTGGCGCGGGTGACCATGCGTCGGTCGGCATCGTGGCCGGCATGTACGGCGCGGGTGGAGGGGCCTTTGGCGTGGTCGCTCATGGCAAGTCCTTGGGAAAGAAAAACGCCGGTGGAACCTGCCCACCGGCGTTGAAGCGGGTGCGCCAAGGGCGCGCCCAGCGTGGGAGTCGTTGCGCCCGGCGCACGGCCGGGCGACGGGTCAGAAGGCCGGTACCACGGCGCCGTTGTACTTCTTCTCGATGAAGGCTTTGACTTCCGGGCTGGTCAGGGCGGCGGAAAGCTTCTTCAGCGCATCGCTGTCCTTGTTGTCCGGGCGCGCCACCAGGTAGTTCACGTAGGGCGAGTTGCGGTCTTCGAGGATCAGTGCGTCCTTCACCGGGTTGAGCTTGGCTTCCAGCGCGTAGTTGGTGTTGATCAGGTCCAGGTCGACCTGGTCCAGCACGCGCGGCAGCAGGGCCGATTCCAGTTCCTTGAACTTCAGGTGCTTGGGGTTCTCGGCGATGTCTTTCGGGGTGGCCAGGGCGTTGCTCGGGTCCTTCAGCTTGATCACGCCGGCTTTCTGCAGCAGGAGCAGGGCACGGCCGCTGTTGCTGCCTTCGTTGGGGAGGGCGACGGTGGCGCCGTCCGGCAGTTGGTCGATGGACTTGTACTTCTTCGAGTAGCCGCCGAAGGGCTCGACGTGCACGCCGGTCACGGTGACCAGGTGGGTGCCCTTGCCGGAGTTGAAGTTGTCCAGGTACGGCTTGGTCTGGAAGTAGTTGGCGTCCAGGCGCTTCTCGGCGACCTGCACGTTGGGCTGCACGTAGTCGGTGAAGACCTTGATCTCCAGGTCCACGCCTTCCTTGGCCAGGGTCGGCTTGATCAGCTCGAGGATCTCGGCGTGGGGGATCGGCGTGGCAGCGACAACGAGCTTCTCGTTGGCGAAGGCAGTGGTGCTGAAGGCGGCGGCGAGGGCGGTCAGAAGCAGCAGCTTTTTCATTGCGATGTCCTTGTGGGGCAGATGACCGCTGGCGTCCGGGCCGGCCGGGATGGGGCCTTCGTACGGGCGGTGGATTCTTTTTCCGCGGCTCACTCGGCAGCGGTTGCAGCGAAAGTTACCCGGACTTGTTATTCCAATAAAATATTAATTTTTCATTTTCATATTCGATTTTGTTCATATGGAAGGTCGTGGCCTGCCCTGAGACAAGCTGTCGCGCGACACCCCGTCGCGCGGCAACCCACCACTCCAGCCTGCGGGGGGCGGGCGCGTAAGATCGATGCAGTTTCTTGAGCGGCGTCAATGCGGATGCTGGTCCATTCTGGTTGAGCGGCGAAAGAAATCCGAACCGACGAGAGATCGGTGGTCAGAAACACAGACATCACGCAAGAACGCCCTGCGCATGCGCAAGGTACGGTGCCCGACCCTTCCGTGGGGTTGGCGTCAGCCTGAAGAGGAATCGTCATGTTCGGATTAGAGGCGCTCGACCTGGCCCGGATCCAGTTCGCCTTTACCGTGTCCTTCCACATCATCTTCCCTGCCATCACCATCGGCCTCGCCAGCTACCTGGCGGTGCTCGAAGGCCTGTGGCTGAAGACCCATGAGGAGGTCTACCGCGACCTCTATCACTTCTGGTCGAAGATATTCGCCGTCAACTTCGGCATGGGCGTGGTCTCCGGCCTCGTCATGGCCTACCAGTTCGGCACCAACTGGAGCGCCTTCTCGGCCTTCGCCGGGAGCGTCACCGGCCCGCTGCTGACCTACGAAGTGCTGACCGCCTTCTTCCTGGAGGCCGGCTTCCTCGGCGTCATGCTCTTCGGCTGGCACCGCGTCGGCCCCGGCCTGCACTTCTTCGCCACGGTGATGGTGGCGATCGGCACGCTGATCTCGACCTTCTGGATCCTCGCTTCCAACAGCTGGATGCAGACCCCGCAGGGCCACGAAATCGTCAATGGCATCGTGGTGCCGGTGGACTGGCTGGCGATCATCTTCAACCCGTCCTTCCCCTACCGCCTGCTGCACATGGCGATCGCCTCGTTCGTCGCCACCGCCTTCTTCGTCGGCGCCTCGGCGGCCTGGCACCTGTTGCGCGGCCGCGATAATCCGGCGATCCGCAAGATGCTCTCGATGGCGATGTGGATGGCGCTGATCGTGGCGCCCATCCAGGCGATGGTGGGCGATGCCCACGGCCTGAACACCCTCAAGCACCAGCCGGCGAAGATCGCCGCCATCGAAGGCCACTGGGACAACAGCGAAGGCGGCCCGACGCCGCTGATACTGGTTGGCTGGCCGGACATGGAGCGCGAGGAAACCCGCTTCAAGATCGAGATTCCGGTACTCGGCAGCCTGATCCTGAACCACAGCCTGACCGAGCCGATCCCGGCGCTGAAGGACTTCCCGAAAGCCGACCGGCCCAACTCCACCATCATCTTCTGGTCGTTCCGCATCATGGTCGGCCTGGGGCTGCTGATGATCCTGGTGGGCCTGTGGAGCGTCTGGCTGCGCTGGCGCAAGCAGCTGTTCGAGAGCCGCGCGTTCCTCCATCTGGTGTTGTGGATGGGGCCGTCCGGCCTGATCGCAATCCTCGCCGGCTGGTTCACCACCGAGATCGGTCGCCAGCCGTGGGTCGTCTACGGGCTGATGCGCACCTCGGACGCAGTGTCCAACCACAGCGTCGCGCAGATGAGCCTGACCCTGGTGATGTTCGTGCTGGTGTACTTCAGCCTGTTCGGCGTGGGCATCGGCTACATGATGCGCCTGGTGCGCAAGGGCCCGGTCACCCACGAAGGTCGCGAGACCAGCCATGGCGGCGCTGGCCAGAAACGTACCGCTGCGCGGCCGCTGTCGGCCACCGAAGAGGGGTTTGACGACGATGACAGCACTGACGCGGGGAGGAACTGAGCCATGGGAATCGATCTTCCGCTGATCTGGGCGATCATCATCATCTTCGGCGTGATGATGTACGTGGTGATGGACGGCTTCGACCTGGGGATAGGCATGCTCTACCCGTTCTTCAAGGACGAGGCCGACCGCGACGTGATGATGAACACCGTCGCGCCGGTCTGGGACGGCAACGAGACCTGGCTGGTGCTGGGCGGCGCGGCATTGTTCGGCGCCTTCCCGGTGGCCTATTCGGCTGTGCTCTCGGCGCTGTACCTGCCGCTGATCCTGATGCTCGTCGGGCTGATCTTCCGCGGCGTGGCCTTCGAGTTCCGCTTCAAGGCGCGGGCCAACAAGCGTCACCTGTGGGACAAGTCGTTCATCATCGGCTCGCTGGTGGCGACCTTCTTCCAGGGCGTGGCGCTGGGTGCCTTCATCGAGGGCATCCCGGTGGAAAACCGTGCCTTCGCTGGCGGCTCGCTGGACTGGCTGGCGCCGTTCCCGCTGTTCTGCGGCCTCGGCCTGGTCGTGGCCTACAGCCTGCTGGGCTGCACCTGGCTGATCATGAAGACCGAAGGGCGCCTGCAGGAGCGCATGCATGACCTGGCCAGGCCGCTGGCGCTGGTGCTGCTGGCGGTGATCGGCATCGTCAGCCTGTGGACCCCGCTGGCCCACGAAGACATCGCCCAGCGCTGGTTCAGCCTGCCGAACCTGTTCTGGTTCCTGCCGGTGCCGCTGCTGGTGCTGCTGACCTTCTACGGCCTGCTGCGCTCGGTGGCGCGCAATGACCACGTGAAGCCGTTCCTGCTCACCCTGGCGCTGATCTTCCTCGGCTACAGCGGGTTGGGCATCAGCCTGTGGCCGAACATCATCCCGCCGTCGATGTCGATCTGGGACGCCGCGGCGCCGCCGCAGAGCCTGGGCTTCATGCTGGTGGGCGCGCTGTTCATCATCCCCTTCATCCTCGTCTACACCGCGTGGAGCTACTACGTGTTCCGCGGCAAGGTGAAGCACGGCGACGGCTATCACTAGAGGTGCGCGGCATGACTCACGAGGAGCAGGAAAAGGCGCCGCTGCGCAAGCGGCTGGGCTGGCTGGTGCTGATCTGGGCGCTGAGCGTCGCCGGCCTGGGCGTCGCGGCCTGGCTGATGCGCCTGTTCATGAGTGCGGCGGGGCTGGGTACCCCGCACTAGTTTCGCGCAACCGATCCCATCCGGGCGTTGTTCGCGGCGCCCGTTCCCACATCCCTCGCTGGTGCTTCCCGCGGGGGATTTTTTTGTGCTCTTCGTAGGAGCGAGCTCGCTCGCGAACCGGCCTGACGCGGGAGTCGCCAGTGAATGGGTTCGCGAGCAAGCTCGCTCCTACAGGTACGGTTGGGCGTCGGTGATCAGTGCAGCTTGTCGCGCTTGGCCAGGGTGGGGAACAGCTTCATCCACGCGCCGGTGACGACCAGCGTACCGACACCGCCCAGCACCACCGCCGGCACGGTGCCGAGCCAGTGGGCGGTGAGGCCGGATTCGAATTCCCCCAGCTGGTTCGAGGCGCCGATGAACAGGCCGTTCACCGCGCTGACCCGTCCGCGCATCTCGTCCGGGGTTTCCAGCTGCACGAAGGCGCCGCGGATGACCATGCTGATCATGTCCGCCGCGCCCAGTACCACCAGCACCGCCAGGGAGAACCAGAAGGACGTCGAGAGGCCGAAGGCGATGGTGGTGACGCCGAACACCCCCACGGCGGCGAACATGATTCGCCCGACGTTGCGCTCGATGGGGAAGCGCGCCAGCCAGAACGACATCAGCAGCGCGCCCACCGCCGGGGCCGAACGCAGCAGGCCCAGGCCCCAGGGACCAGTGAGCAGGATGTCCTTGGCGAACACCGGCAGCAGCGCGGTGGCGCCGCCCAGCAGCACGGCGAACAGGTCCAGGGAGATGGCGCCGAAGATATCCGGGCGGCTGCGGATGAAGCGGATGCCGGCCAGCAGCGATTCCAGTGTCGCCTTGCCCTGCGCCGCCGGCGCCTGGCGTTTGGGCAGGGTGAGCACCAGCGTGCAGGCGATGAAGTACAGCACCGCGGTGGGCGTGTAGACCCAGAAGGCGCCGAAGGCATAGAGGAAGCCGCCGAAGGCCGGCGCGGCGATGGTCGCCGCCTGCATGGCCGAGGCCGATGCCGCCACTGCACGGGGGAACAGCGCGGTGGGCACGATGTTCGGCAACAGCGCCTGGGTGGTCGGCATCTCGAAGGCCCGTGCAGTGCCCAGCAGGAAGGCCATCACGAAGATCATCTCGCGGGTCACGTTGTCAGTGCTGGCGCCGATCACCAGCGCCACGGCGATCAGGCCCTGGCCAATCTGGCAGAGCGAGGCGATGCGCCGGCGGTCGTAGCGGTCGGCGACGTGGCCGGTGTGCAGCATGAACAGCACGCGCGGGGTGAACTCCACCAGTCCCACCAGGCCGAGGTCGAGCACGTTGTGGGTCAGCTCGTAGATGTGCCAGCCGATGGCCACGGTGATCATCTGGAAGGCGCTGGCGGTGCAGACGCGGGCCAGCCAGAAGGCGAGGAAGGGGCGGTGACGCAGCAGGGACGTGGCTTCGGCGGTCATGGAAAGTGCTTTTGTTAGGAGCCTAAGCAAGGGCTGCGCAGCGTAGCACGCTGTAACACTTTTACGCCTGTCGTCGGCGAAACCCGCAATTGGCGAATAGTCTCGACCTGTCGACTAAAATTTTCATCGCCGCGACAAGCTGCCCGATTGACTTTGCTTCGCACTATTGAGGTGCGTTAAAGTTGACAGAAGAGTCAGGTTTTACTGCAGGATCTTTCCTTCGGCGCCATCCCCGAGACGCCCGCGATTCCGCGGCCTCCGAACTCTCTCCAGCACAGAAAAAACGACATGGGCGGGCCTTCACCGTCCAGAGGATGAACCATGTCCAACCGTGATATTTCCCGGCGCGCCTTCCTGCAAGGCGGGCTGATTGCCGGTGTCAGCGTGACCATGGCGCCGCTCGGCAGCCGGGCCTTCGCTGCCCTGATGGAAAACTCCGTCACCGTCTCACCCCAGCAGTGGATGGGCCACGACGGCAAGGCGCGTTTCCGTAACGACGCGCTCTCCAAGGTCTGCGGCAACAAGGTGTTCGCCCGCGACATCCGCTCCAGGGACATGCCCGGCTGGCCGCAGCAGCAGGGCCACGCCATGCTGCTCAAGACCATCAAGGCCGACCGCATCTTCGACGGCATCGACCTCGCCTGGCTGGGCGCTGACCTGCAGCCCGACCGCATCGTCACCGCCGAGGACCTGGACAAGGACGGCATCGTCTTCCCCGAAGCCCACGCCCCGGACCCGCTGCTGCCGCGCGGCAAGGTGCCGATGTTCATCGGCCACCCGGTGGCCATCCTGATCTGGAACGACTTCGAGCGCTTCCGTCAGGCCAAGCTGAAGATGAAGTTCAACGACAAGGCGATCCGCTACGGCGCGCAGGCCCCGCTGTACCAGGGCGACCCCTACGGCAGCTTCCGCTACGTGCGCGTCGGCGGGGCGACTTCGGCCGATCCGGACGAGTTCTCCAGCCTCAAGGACTCGATCCTCTTCCCGATGATCCGCGAGCGCAAACCGGTGTGGAACCAGCAGCCCAACCAGCACGGTGACCTCACCGAGCAGGGCCTGTTCTACGCGCAGAAGATCAAGGACCAGATCGAAAACCCGCCGGAGAACTGGCTGGTCTTCGACGAACGCTACAAGACCCCGTCCATCGAGCCGGCCGCCATGGAGCCGGACAACGGCAACGGCTGGTACGACCCGGCGAGCAAGACCCTGCACTTCGTGGTCGCCACCCAGTGCCCGTTCGAAGCGGCCTACGAGACGGCGCACATGATCTCCCCGTCGCGCTTCGGCCTGGCCAAGCTGAACATGCACCCCGGCTACACCGTGGGTTACGGCTCCAAGGACCACAACATCTTCGTCTACTACGCGGCCCTGGCTGCGCTGTACGGCAACGGTGTACCGGTGCGCCTGGCCAACGACCGCTACGAGCAGTTCCAGAGCGGCATCAAGCGCCACCCGTTCGACATCCGCTACCAGCTCGCGGTGGACAAGAAGGACATGACCTTCAAGATCTTCCGCACCGAGATGAGCGTGGACGGCGGCGGTCGCATCAACTACAGCCCGTCCGTGGCCGCCGTGGGCGCCACCGCTGCGCAGTCGATCTACTACATGCCGCAGAACGACCTGCAGGTGACTGCCTACCATTCCCGTGCCGTCGAGGCCGGGTCCATGCGTGGCTACGGCACCCTGCAGAGCATGGCCGCCACCGAGATGATGGTGGACGAGATCGCCGGCCGCCTGGGCGTCGACGCCATCGAGTTGCGCCGCGTCAACGCGCTCAAGTCCGGCATGAAGAACACCCAGGGCGCGATCCCTGCCGGTGCCCTGCGCCTGCACGAGATCCTCGACAAGGCCGCCGCCCACGAGTGGTGGAAGACCCGCGACGCGCGCAAGAAAGAGATGGATGCCAAGGACCCGGACCACTGGTACGGCGTCGGCTTCGCCATCTGCCAGAAGGACTTCGGCACCGGCTCCGAAGCGCCCATGGCGAGCATCGAGTTCGATGCGACTGGCAAGGTGCACATGCGCCATATCGGCATCGAAATCGGCACCGGGATGTCCACCTCCCAGGCGCTGGTGGTGGCCGACTTCCTCGGCAAACCGGCGGACGAGATGAAGACCGCCGAGACCGAGTGGCCGGAACTGCAGCTGCTCAGCGGTGAAGACCCCTACACCATGAGCCAGCCGACCCAGGACGAGAAGCTGCGCAACCCGCGCTGGGTCGGCAAGTACGCCTCGGCGTCGTCGGCGACCAACTCGGCCTACTATTTCAGCCACGCCACCCGCGAAGCGGCGCGCGTGCTGTTCAACCACGGCCTGTGGCCGGCGGCCCTGGAAATCTGGCGTCGCGGCCCGTTCAACGGCGCGGCCAACCCGCTGGTGGTGCGCCGCGAGGACGCCCACTGGGTCGACGGCAAGCTCACCGCCAACGGCCTGCAGCCGCTGTCGTTCGCCGAGCTGGCGCAGGTCGCCCACGAGAAGGGCCTGGTCACCGGCGCCACCGTCCACGGCTTCAACCGCTGGAGCTGGGCGGAGTGCGACTACGTCATCGACGGCGTGCGCGACCGCCTGCCGCTGGACGCCCTGGCGGTGAAATACGGCGACGGCGCACCCAGCGTGAAGAAAGCGCAGATGAACAGCGCCGGCTTCCACCTGCTGGATCGCCAGAACGTGGCCTATCCGCCGGTGCAGCTGAACAACGCCGCCGTGACCTACTACAGCCCGGTGGCGACTATCGTCGAGCTGAAGGTGAACAAGGGCAACGGCGAAGTCAGCGTGCTCAACCACCACAGCTGGATCGAGTGCGGTCGCGTGCTGGTGCCGGAACTGGTGAAAGGCCAGATCGAAGGCGGCACCGCCATGGGCATCGGCCATGCGCTGCTGGAAGACATGCCGCTGTACGAGGGTGGCCCGGGCGAGGGCGACTGGAACTTCAACCGCTACCGTCTCCCGAAGGCGAAAGACGTAGCCGTCTGGCAGCAGAGCTCGGAAATCCTTCCGCCGCTCTCGCCCAGCGACCCGTCCAAGGGCATCGCCGAAGTGGTGATGATCCCGGTGGTCGGCGCCATCAGCAACGCCGTGGCCCACGCCATCGGCAAGCGCGTCCGCGACCTGCCCATCACCCCCGCTCGCATCAAGGAGGCCCTCCATGGCTAACCGTCCGCTCAACCTGACCTTGAATGGTCAAACCGTCGGTCCGGTCGAGGTTCCCGAGGACCTGCCGATGATCGACTACCTGCACGAATACCAGAACCTCACCGGTTCGCGCCTGGGCTGCGGCCAGGGCATCTGCCATGCCTGCGTGGTGATCGTCGACAACCCCGACGGCACCAGCGAGGAAGTGCGCACCTGCATCACCGGCGCGCACTACTTCGAAGGCAAGAAAGTGCGCACCATCGAGGGCCACGCCAAGCGTGAGGAAGACGGTTCGGTGAAGGAACTGAACCCGATCCAGCAGAAGTTCGTCGACCGCTTCGCCTTCCAGTGCAGCTACTGCGCGCCGGGCTTCGTCAACGCCGCCACCGTGCTGGTGGAGAAGGCCCAGCGCCAGCCGCTGAGGAAGAGCGAGCTGGAGTCGACCATCGAGGCGAGCCTCGGCCACCACATCTGTCGCTGCACCGGGTACGTGCGTTACTACGACGCCACCCGTGAAGTGCTGACCGATCTCGGCCTGGTCAAGGAGGGTTGAGCATGCAGCGCATTCTTTCCGGCCTCGCGCTGGCTGTCGGCCTCGGCCTGGCGGTCGGCGCACAAGCCGCTGACCAGGACCTGATCAAGCGCGGCGAGTACGTCTCCCGCGCCGCCGACTGCATGGCCTGCCACACCGCCGAGGGCGGCGCGCCGTTCGCCGGCGGCCTGCCGATCCACTCGCCGTTCGGCACCATCTATGGCAGCAACATCACCCCGGACAAGGACTTCGGCATCGGCAACTACAGTGCTGACGAATTCTTCGCCGCCCTCACCGAGGGCAAGCGCAAGGAAGGCGCCAACCTTTACCCGGCCATGCCCTACACCTCGTACCACCTCATCAAGCGCGAGGATAGCGATGCCCTCTACGCCTACCTGATGAGCCAGACTCCGGTGCACCGCGCCGCGCCGGAAACCAGCCTGGGCTTCCCGTTCAACGTGCGCCTGGGCCTGAGCGGCTGGAACATGCTCTACGGCAAGAGCGTCCAGCTGGAAAACGCCGAGGGCAAGAGCGAACCCTACAAGCGCGGCCAGTACCTGGTGGAAGTGCTCGGCCACTGCGGCGAGTGCCATACCCCGCGCAACCAGATCGGTGCCCTGCAGCAGGACAAGCGCCTGACCGGCGGGCTGCTCAACGGCTACAGCGCCCCGAGCCTGCTGGCCCAGGACCTGGCCGAGCGTGGCTGGACCAGCGCCGACCTCACCGGCTTCCTCAAGCACGGCATGAGCCCGCAGGGCAGCATGTTCAACGAGATGTTCCCGGTGATGCACCTGAGCACCCAGCACCTGGGTGACGAGGACCTGGCTGCCATGTCCACCTACCTGCTCGGTGAACAACCGCCGCAGGCCAAGGTGGTCCAGGCCGTGGCCGAGGACAAGCTCAGCGACAGCGCCAAGCGTGGCCGCCAGCAGTACCTCAACGTCTGCGCCGGCTGTCATGGCAATGACGGCGAGGGCAAGCCGCACATCGCCGTGGCCATGCAGGGCAACACCACCCTGCGCCTGGCCGATTCGCGCAACCTGGCCAAGGTCATTGTCGAGGGCATCCGCGAGCAGCAGTTCACCGGTTTCGAGCGCATGCAGCCGATGCCGGGCTTCGCCGACAAGCTCAGTGACGAGCAGCTCACCGACCTGATCAACTACCTGCGCCAGGCCTGGGGTGGCTTGCCGGGCGACATGGGCGTACAACAGGTCGCTCAACTCAAAGCGGAGTGAGTCGTGCAGCATCTCGATCTGCAAGTAGTCCGGCAGGCGCTCCAGTGGTCCAATGTCGGGCAGCGTGTATGGCTGTGCAGCGTGCTCTTCACCTACGGCTCGGCGCCCCGCGCGCCGGGCTCGCTGCTGGCGGTCAACGCCAGCGGCCAGTGGGTGGGCTCGCTGTCCGGCGGCTGCGTCGAGGATGACTTCCTCGAACGTGTCGCCGAAGGCGAGTTCAGCGAGCCGGTCGTCGTCGTGCGCTACGGCGACGGCACCGATACCCGCAGCAATATCCGCCTGCCCTGTGGCGGCATCCTCGACGTCCTGGTGGAAAACCTCGCGCCCGATTGCGACGTGCAGGCCCACCTGCGCGAACTGGAGTCGGCGCTGCTCGGCCAGCGCCGCCTGCTGCGCGAAGTGAACCTGCAGGACGGCAGCCGCCGCCTGAGTGACGACCACGAGCACGGCCCGCGCGTGGAGCGTGACGAAGCCAGCGTTCGCCTGCGCGTCGGTGCGGCACAGCGTCTGCTGTTGGCCGGCTATTCCAGCGTCGCGCACTTCTGCGCGGAGTTCGGCAAGGGCCTGGGTTTCGAGGTGATCCTTTGTGATCCCCGCGAAGAGGCGCTGGATGGCGTGGTGCTGGACGGCATCGAAATCCGCCGCGAGCTGCCGTCGATCTTCATCGCCAATGGTGGCTGCCACGCGGACACCGCCGTGGTCGCCCTGACCCACGACCCGAAGATCGACGACCTGGCGATGCTCGAGGCCGTGCGCACCGAGGCGTTCTATATCGGCGTCATGGGTTCGCGCACCACCTCCGACAAGCGCCGCGAGCGCCTGCACCGCATCGGCGGCCTGAACGACGCTGAACTGGCGCGCGTGCATGCCCCCATCGGTCTCAACCTCGGCAGCAAGACCCCGGCGGAAATCGCCCTGGCCGTGCTCGCCGACATCCTGCGTACCCGCAGCGGCATCGCCCGCGAGGCGCTGTGACGGTCGTGGCGCTGGTCCTGGCCGCCGGCCAGGGCTCGCGTTTCGGCTCGGACAAGCGCCGCGCGACCCTGCCCGAAGGGCGTAGCCTGCTGGCGCATAGCGTCGAACGCGCGCTGGGGGTGTTCGATGAAGTCCGGGTGGTTCTGCGTGACGGCGAGCGGGCGGAGGATTTCCACCTGCCCGCCGACTGCCGGGTTATCCATAGCCCGGATGCGGCGCTCGGTATGGGGCACAGCCTGGCGGCCGGTGCGGCGTCGCTGATCGACTCTCAGGCACAGGCGGTTGCCATCCTGCTGGGCGACATGCCGTGGATCGCCCCGCAAACCCTGCGTGCGTTAACGGCAGCGGCCAGCCCCTCGGCCATCCTCTTCCCGCTTCACGATGGCCAGCGTGGGCACCCCGTGCTGTTCGGTCGCGACTTCTGGCCGGAGCTGACGCAGCTCACTGGTGATGAAGGTGCCCGGGCGGTGGTGCAGGCGAATCGAGATCGTTGCATCACCCTTGAAGTTGCTGATGCGGGTGTACTGCGCGATGTCGACACTCCGGCCGCACTAAACCTGTAGGAGCGGGCCATG
>NZ_JYOA01000010.1:656736-773913 GCF_000955805.1 Pseudomonas sp. 21
ATCGCGCGCATGGCGCGCTCCTGCAGGTGTGTGTTCAGCCACTGGGCAATGCGCGGCCAGTCGCAGGGCGAATAACGCGCCAGCGTTATCCGCCGAGCAGATGCCGGCGGATAACCTGTCCCAGGTTATGCGCCCTACGGTGCTACAGGTATGCAAGGGCGCGCTCTGTGTAGGAGCGAGCTTGCTCGCGAACCCCGGCAGCGCCGAACTTGCGGTTTCAGCGCTGTTCCAGCCACTGCGCGATACGCGGCCAGATTTCCTGACTGGCATTGCGCGACAGCAGCAGGCGGTTATGGCTGTAATCCTCTCGCGCGCCGGTCGCCAGCCCGAACAGCTCCAGCTTCGCGTCGTTGCCACCAAACGCTTTAACCAGCGCCTCGCACCCGGCAACCGGAGCGATGAAGGTATCGCCGCTACCCGCCACGCCCAGCACCGCTAGATCGACGTTCGCCAGTCCGGCCAGATAGTCGAACCCCGCCAGCGAATCGAAGCGCCGCCGCAGGTTCCACTGGCACCACTGGCGCATCAGCCGTGCGCTCTCCGCTTCCGGCCCCACACTCTTCGCCCGGCTGGGCGCGACGCGTCGCCAGCGCAGCAGCCAGTCGTAGCCGAGCACGGCGAGCCGATGAGAAAGACTGGCCCCGGCCGCCGTGGCCTGGGAGCCGATCAGCACCATCGAGCGCAGCCGCCGCTGCGCCAGTTCGGGATGGCGCGCCGCCCACATGGCGACGATCAGTCCGCCGCCGGAATGGCCGATCCAGTGCAGCGCCGTTTGCCCGCTGCGCTGGCTCACCGCATCGAGAATCGCCGGCACATCCTGCTCGGCGACATCATCGAAGCTGTGGATAAAACCGTTGCGCTCACTGTCGCCATGTCCACGCCAGTCGAACAGCCAGCAGGCGAACCCTTGCCCGGCAAGGTAGTCGGCCAGCCCCAGGCAGCTTCGATGGTTGGAAAAGGTGCCGTGGGTCAGCACGACGGGCACGCCGTCCGCCGGGCCCACGCGGCGCAGTGCCAGGTTGACGCCATCGGCGGTGCGGATCAGTTCCGGTGAGAGTGGGGCGGCTTCTTGTGCGGTCATGGCGCGCATCCGGGTGGGGGCGATCCATGCTGCTCCGGCGCGCCGGCCGGAGCAATCCCGGCCGCTTATTTGGTCGCTTTCAGCACCACGAATTTCGGATTTGCCGCCACCTGCTCCACGCCGCGGAACAGGCGCTTGAGCTTGGCGTGGTAGCCCAGGTGGCGATTGCCCACGATCCACAACTCGCCGCCGGTGACCAGCGCGGCGCGGGCCTGCTGGAACATGCGCCAGGCGAGGAAGTCGCCGACTACCTGCTGCTGGTGGAACGGCGGGTTGCACAGGACCAGGTCCAGGGAGTCGGCGGCCTGGCTGGCGAGACCGTCGTCGGGATGGATATCCACAGGCCGGTCGCCGAGGGCCGCCTGCCAGTTCTCCTGTGCGGACTGCACGGCCATGTACGACTCGTCCACCAGCGTCAGCTTGGCCTGCGGATTGAGCAGGGCGAAGGCGATACCCAGCACGCCGTTGCCGCAGCCCAGGTCCGCTGCGCGCACAGCGTGATGGATCTGCGGCAGGTGCGGGAGGAAGGCGCGGGTACCGATGTCCAGGCCGTCGCGGCAGAACACGTTGGCGTGGTTGACCAGGGTGAGTGCCGGTTTCTCCAGGCGGTAGCGCGTGGGGTAGGGCGACGCGGGGGCGGGGCGTTGTTCGGCGGTCGCGACCAGCAGGCGGGCCTTCTTCACCGCCAGCGAGGCCTGCATCGGGCCAATGTACTTGTCCAGCAGGTCACCGGCGGCGCGCGGCAGGTGCTTGATCATGCCGGCGGCGACGACTTTCGCGCCCGGCGCGAGCTGGCCGTGCAGGCGGATCAGTTGTTCTTCCAGCAGCGCGAGGGTTTTGGGCACACGGATCAGCACGTGGTCGAACGGGCCCTGCGGGGTTTCGCTGGCGGGGACGAAGGTCAGCGGCGCTTCGGCGAGGCCGTTGCGTTCGAGGTTGCGCTCAAGGGCGATGAAGCCCAGGTGCGAATCGCCGCTGCTGGTCAGGCGCACGTGGGGCGCGAGGCTGGCGGCGAGTGCGCCGAAGCTGTCGTTGAGCACCAGCACCCGACTGTCCGCGCCGACACCTTGTTCGTGAAGGTGCGCAAGCAGGTATTCGTCCGCCGCATCGAAGGCCTGCAGCGGGTCTTCGCGCTGTTCGGGGTGACGGACCAGATCGAGCTGGGCGAAGGGGCTGGCGAGGACGGGCATGGGACTCTCGAACGAAGAAGGGCTGAGAACGGATGAAGCTGGAAGTCGCAATGAGACGAGGCTGATTGCAACGAGATTGTCATCAAACTGAGAAGCAGTTGGCCATCATCTGCTTGTGCAGGGCGGCGTTATACCGAAAAATTATGACCTATCCGCCCGCTGTCGTCTTTCCATCGCTGCGCGGCGGCCTCCCAATAATAACCGGGCGGTCCATGCGACCCGGTAGGGCCCGATCCCGGAGCTGCGCTCCGCCGACCGACGGCCACTCTTCCAAGTCTTCACGAATCCTCGACACGCGACGCTCGTTCGCGCGCCGGGCTATTGCCATTGCATAAGGATATCGATGTACCAGTCGTTGCTCGGGGTGGCCTTGTCCGCCCTTTTCCTCGTGGCCCAACCGGCCTTCGCCGATGCGCCCATCGTGATCAAGTTCTCCCACGTCGTTGCCGATGACACGCCCAAGGGCCGCGGCGCGCTGCTGTTCAAGAAGCTGGTGGAAGAGCGCCTGGCCGGCCAGGTGAAGGTCGAGGTGTTCCCCAACTCCACACTGTTCGGCGATGCCGACGAACTGCAGGCGCTGCAGGACGGCAAGGTGCAGATGCTGGCGCCGTCTTTGTCGAAGTTCGAGGGCTACACCAAGCAGCTCGAAGTCTTCGACCTGCCGTTCCTGTTCGACGACCTGGAGGCGGTGAAGCGCTTCCAGAAGCGTGACAAGAGCCGTGAACTGCTGCACTCCATGGCGCGCTCGGGCATCTACGGCCTGGGCTACTGGAACAACGGCATGAAGCAGCTCTCTGCCAACCGCGAGCTGCGCGCACCGGCCGATGCCAAGGGGCTGGCCTTCCGCATCCAGCCGTCCTCGGTGATCAATGCCCAGTTCGGTCTGCTCGAGGCCACGGCGGTGAAGATGCCCTTCGCCGAGACCCTCAAGGCGCTGCAGGACGGCAAGGTGCAAGGCACCGAGAACACCTGGTCGAACATCGGCAGCCAGAAGCTGGATACCGCGCAGCCGTTCATCACCGAGACCAACCACGGTGTGCTCAGCTACATGGTGATCAGCAACCAGAAGTTCTGGAACAGCATGCCGTACCCGGTGCGCACCCAGCTGGAAAGCATCATCGAAGAGGTCACCGTCGAGGTGAACAAGGACGCCGAGGCGCTGAACCAGAAGGAACGTGACCATGTGGTGGCCAACGGCAAGGCGCGCATCATCGCCCTGACGCCGGCAGAGCGTGAAGCCTGGCGCACCGCCATGCAGCCGCTGTGGAAGCAGTTCGAAGGCGAGATCGGCACCGATGTGCTGCGCGCCGCCCAGGTGGTGAACCGCAAGCACTGATCCCCTGGCAGTGATCTGGAGCAGGCTTGTGGCGATCTGCGTGGATAGCCACAAGCCTTGCGGGTGTTTCTATCGCCCTGAATACGGGAAAATGGGCCGTTGCCTGCAAAGGAGCGGACGATGACCGCCAGCGAAGAGAAGTTCACCCGCCAGACCCTGGTGGAGGTGCAGACGCTCACCCCGAGCCTGTTCACCCTGCGCACCACCCGCGACAGCGGCTACCGCTTCCGCGCCGGGCAGTTCGCCCGCCTGGGCGTGTACAAGCCCAGCGGCAGCATCGTCTGGCGCGCCTACTCGATGGTCTCGGCGCCCCACGACGACTTCCTCGAGTTCTTCTCCATCGTCGTTCCCGGCGGCGAATTCACCAGCGAACTCAGCCGCCTGCGCGTCGGCGACCAGTTGCTGGTGGATCGCCAGGCTTTCGGTTTCCTCACCCTTGATCGCTTCCCCGATGGCCGCGACCTGTGGCTGCTGTCCACCGGCACGGGCCTGGCGCCTTTCCTGTCGATCCTGCAGGACTTCGAGGTGTGGGAACGCTTCGAGACCATCAAGCTGGTCTACAGCGCCCGCGAGGAAAAGGAACTGGCCTACCGCGACCTGATCGCCAGCTTCGGCGCGATGGAACACCTGGCTGAACATATCCACAAGCTGCAGTTCATCCCGGTGGTCACCCGCGAGCAGGTGCCCGGTTGCCTGAACGCGCGGATCACCACGCTGATCGAGAACGGCGAGCTGGAACGCGCCGCCGGTCTGGAACTCACCCCGGAACATTCGCGGGTGATGCTCTGCGGCAACCCGCAGATGATCGAGGACACCCGCGCCGTGCTGAAGGCCCGTGGCATGAGCCTTGCGCTGACGCGCAAGCCCGGCCAGATCGCCGTGGAAAACTATTGGTAAGTATCGCTCGATAGATTTTGAAAAGATTGTCCGCTGAGGACTGGCCGCCTTTGCCCTTAGGATAAGCGTCCGTTTCCTCTTTTTCGGACCTCGATGGACAGTCAAAGTACGAAGCCGACCCCGGTGCCTACCCCCGTAGAGCCCGTGATCGGCGAACCTCCCCCGGCACCCGCGTTCGCGGATGCCGCTTCCCGGCCTGCCATGGCGCGCACCCAGCGAGGTGAGTCGGCATGGAATGGCTGATGGACCCCACGGCCTGGCTCGGCCTGCTCACCCTGATCCTGCTCGAGCTGGTGCTCGGCATCGATAACCTGGTCTTCATCGCGATCCTTGCGGACAAGCTGCCGCCGCACCTGCGCGACCGCGCGCGGCTGATCGGCCTGTCGCTGGCGCTGCTGATGCGCCTGGGCCTGCTGGCGAGCATTTCCTGGCTGGTCACGCTCACCGAACCCTTGATCGAGGTGCTCGGCAAGAGCTTCTCCGGCCGCGACCTGATCATGCTGTTCGGTGGTCTGTTCCTGTTGTTCAAGGCGACCCTGGAGCTGCACGAGCGCCTGGAAGGCCGCGTGCACACTTCCAACGGCAAGCGTGTCTATGCGGCCTTCTGGCCGGTGGTCGCGCAGATCGTGGTGCTGGACGCGGTGTTCTCCCTCGACGCGGTGATCACTGCCGTGGGCATGGTCGAGCAGCTGGAGGTGATGATGATCGCAGTCATCTTCTCCATCGGCCTGATGATGGTCGCCAGCAAGCCGCTGACGCGCTTCGTCAACGAACACCCGACAGTGATCATGCTGTGCCTGGGCTTCCTGCTGATGATCGGTTTCAGCCTGACTGCCGAAGGCCTGGGCTTCCACATCCCGAAAGGCTACCTGTACGCCGCCATCGGCTTCAGCCTGCTGATCGAGATGGCCAACCAGCTGGTGCGTTGGAAGCGGCAGAAGAGCCAGCGCGGCCAGCGTGGCCTGCGCCAGCGCACCGCCCACGCCGTGCTGCGCCTGATGGGCGGCAAGGTCGACGCCGACGAGGTGGGCGAAGACATCGCCGACCTGGTGGGGCCGGACGACGGCGGAGACGCGCCGTTCCACCGCCGCGAACGGGTGATGATCAGTGGTGTGCTGGGCCTGGCCGAGCGCCCGGTGAAGGCCGTGATGATCGACCGTCAGCGCGTGCATCGCGTTGACGTGGCCGACAGCCCGGAGAACATCCGCCGTGCGCTGCTGGAGTCGCCGTACTCGCGTCTGCTGGTGATCCGCGAAGGCAACATCGATGAGCCGCTGGGCTATGTGCACAAGAAGGAGCTGTTCTCCGCCCTGTTGCAGGGCCGCGAGCTGGACATCCTGCCGCTGCTGCGCGAGCCGCTGAGCCTGCCGGACAGCAGCACGGTGCTGGGCGCGCTGGAGCTGATGCGCGAGGCCTCGACCCACCTGGCCTTCGTGGTCAACGAGTTCGGTGGTTTCGAGGGCATGCTGAGCATGACCGACGTGCTGGAAGCCATCGCCGGTGAGCTGCCGGACGCCAGCGAGGTGTCCGGTACGGACATCGAGGTGGAGGCGGGTGCCTACCGGGTGGACGGTGCAGTGACGCTGTCGGCGCTGGCCGAACGGGTCGGCTTCCACGCCCGCCCGACGGCGGAGTACCAGACCCTCGGGGGGCTGGCACTCAAGCACCTTGGCCGCTTGCCGGCCAAGGGTGACACGCTGGAGCTGGGCGGCTGGCGCCTGGAGGTGACAGACGTCAGCGAACGGCGCATCGGCCGTGTGCTGCTGACGCCGCCGGCCTGACGCCGGGCCCGATCAGCGATCGGCTCAGGGAGCGCGGTTGTTCTGCTGCTTGAGCAGGTCGCGGATCTCGGTCAGCAGGGTTTCTTCGGCGCTCGGCACCGGCGGGGCGCTGGGCTCCACTGCTTCTTCGCGCTTGAGCTTGTTGATTGCCTTCACGCCCATGAAGATGGCGAAGGCTACGATGATGAAGTCCAGGCAGGTCTGAATGAATTTGCCGTAGGCCAGCATCACCGCCGGTGTCTGGCCCTCGGCGGCCTTGAGCGTGATCGCCAGGTCGGAGAAGTCCATGCCACCGATCAGCAGGCCAATGGGCGGCATGATCACGTCACCGACGAAGGACGAAACAATCTTGCCGAAGGCGGCGCCGATGATGATACCGACGGCCATGTCGACCACGTTGCCCTTGACCGCGAAGGCCTTGAATTCGTTGAGCAGACTCATGCACAGACTCCTTGTTACGCAAGATAGAGGGGGACAGGCGCAGTTTAGCGGCCCGTCGCCGTCTGAACACCCCGTCCGCGGTCAATTCCAACGGCATGACCGGCGGCGGTGGGCGGCATCGCGCCGTGGTCTAGGCTTACCGGGCAAGCCATAAACTCCCATTCATCCCAACAAGGAGGCCCGCCATGCCGCTCGAGCATCATCCCCTGTCCCGCGAATTCCCAGACCAGAAGGCCCTGATGACCCGGTTGCATGGGAAGGACGCGAACTTCACCCGCATGGCCGCCAGCTACGAAGAGCTGGACAAGAGGATCTACGACATCGAGGACGGCCGACAGGCGATGGACGACCTCGCCCTCAACTCCCTCAAGCTGCAGCGCGTGGCGCTGAAGGACGAGATTTCCGACCTGCTCAAGCGATCCGGTTGAGCTTGACCAGAGTCAAGGGTGTTGGGCGGAGCGAGGCGTAGGCTCCTGTCATCCTTTTCCAACCGGTGCCACCGCCATGCGTAAAGCCATTTCGTCCTCTGGCAAGTCCGTCACCAAGCCCTCCAAGCGTAACGTCGAAGTCCTGCGCGCCCAGGAACGTCTGGTTCGCATGAAGTTGCAGTACGAATTGCTGGACCAGCGCATCGGGCGTGTGGAGGAGGGCATCGAGCGTCCCGACTGCACCCTGGCCTCGCTGCTGATGCGCCGCGAAAGCCTCAAGCACGATATGGAAAGCCAGTACCGCCGCCTGGCGGGCTGAAGCGCTTGGCCTGATTGGCTATGATGCGGACTTTGTATTCGACGGAAGTCCCTCATGGCCAAGGCCAAGCGCATGTACGGCTGCACCGAGTGCGGCGCCACCTATCCGAAATGGGCCGGCCAGTGCCCTGATTGCGGCGCCTGGAACACCCTGGTCGAGACCGTCATCGATACGACGCCCACTGGCGGTTCCGGCGGCGGCTCCAGCTCCGGCCGGGGCGGTTGGGCCGGCCAGCAGGCCAACATCAAGACCCTCGCCGAAGTCAGCGTCGAGGAGATGCCGCGTTTCTCCACCGCCTCGGCGGAGCTGGACCGCGCCCTCGGCGGCGGTCTGGTCGACGGCTCGGTGGTGCTGATCGGCGGCGACCCCGGCATCGGCAAGTCCACCATCCTCCTGCAGACCCTCTGCAACATCGCCACGCGCCTGCCGGCGCTCTATGTCACGGGTGAGGAATCCCAGCAGCAGGTCGCCATGCGCGCCCGCCGCCTGGGCCTGCCCGAAGACAAGCTCAAGGTGATGACCGAGACCTGCATCGAGACCATCATCGCCACGGCGCGCCAGGAGCAGCCCAAGGTCATGGTGATCGACTCGATCCAGACCATCTTCACCGAACAGCTGCAATCCGCGCCTGGCGGCGTCGCCCAGGTGCGCGAAAGTGCGGCGCTGCTGGTGCGTTTCGCCAAGCAGAGCGGCACGGCGATCTTCCTGGTCGGCCACGTCACCAAGGAGGGCTCCCTGGCCGGCCCGCGCGTGCTGGAGCACATGGTCGACACCGTGCTGTATTTCGAGGGTGAATCCGACGGCCGCCTGCGCCTGCTGCGGGCGGTGAAGAACCGCTTCGGCGCGGTGAACGAACTGGGCGTGTTCGCCATGACCGACCGTGGTCTGAAGGAAGTGTCCAACCCGTCGGCAATCTTCCTCACCCGCGCCCAGGAATCGGTGCCGGGCAGCGTAGTCATGGCTACCTGGGAAGGCTCGCGGCCGATGCTGGTGGAAGTTCAGGCGCTGGTGGACACCAGCCACCTGGCCAACCCGCGCCGCGTGACCCTGGGCCTGGACCAGAACCGCCTGGCCATGCTGCTGGCGGTGCTGCACCGTCACGGCGGCATCCCGACCTACGATCAGGATGTGTTCCTCAACGTGGTCGGCGGTGTGAAGGTTCTGGAGACGGCGTCAGACCTGGCGCTGATGGCGGCGGTGATGTCCAGCCTGCGCAATCGCCCACTGGATCACCAGTTGCTGGTGTTCGGCGAAGTCGGTCTGTCCGGCGAGGTGCGGCCGGTGCCCAGCGGTCAGGAACGTCTGAAAGAAGCGGCCAAGCACGGCTTCAAGCGCGCCATCGTGCCCAAGGGCAACGCGCCGAAGGAGTCGCCGCCGGGCCTGCAGGTGATCGCCGTAACGCGCCTGGAGCAGGCGCTGGATGCGTTGTTCGAATAGATTCGCTTCAGCGTGGCTGATGAGCAATCGCGGACGAAGTCCGCTCCCACGAAAATGCTGAGCCGAGCGTGGGAGCGGACTCTGTCCGCGATCGTCTGCCCGCAGGCACGGCCGCTCAATGCTCGCTGAGCAGCGTCAGCTCCCGCTCCAGCAGCGATTCGTCCCCCAGGTTCAGCTCCACCAGGCGGCGCAGGTGGCTGATGGAATCCAGGTCGATGTGCCGGCAATTGAAGCCCAGCAGGCCTTCGCGCTCCCAGGCAAGGTCGGCCTCCATATAGACGTTGACGTCGAAGCCCAGGTAGATGCGCACCTGCACCGGTTCCTGGGCGACGATGCTCCAGTGTTCCGGCCGCTGCACCAGCAGGCCCTGGAGGGACAGGTCGAGCAGCGTCACCTTCCAGCGCAGGTCGCCCTGGCTGATCTCGGTGCCGGCGTCGAAGGCGATGCGCTGGAAGCGCCGGCGCTCGTCGTGATCGTCAGTCATGTCGTGGCTCTCCGGCCGTTTCTGCTTCGCCTCACTATAGACGTAAGCAATCGCCGACGTGTCGTACGCCGATTGCTGACGTTTCGTCCGTCAGACGCAGCCCCCGCGGGTTTGACAGCCTGCGGACCCTCGCCAAAGCTCCATGTGCGTTTAACCACTACAACTGCGGAGTGCAGAGCATGGACAAGAAACTCATCAAGGGTCTGATTTTTGGGGTTATCAGCGTTGCCAGCCTGGCAGCGCACGCAGATGAAGCCGGGCAGAGCGGCAAGGGCTGCGGTTGGGGCAACATGGTCTTCGACGGTCAGCGCGGCCTGTTCCCGCACCTGCTGGCCACCACTACCAACGGCACCTCGGGCAACGCCACCTTCGGCCTGACCTCCGGCACCAACGGCTGCGATGCCAGCCAGCGCATTTCATACGGTGGCCGTTCGATCTTCGCCATGAACGGCATGCTCGACAACATCGCCGAGAACATGGCCCAGGGCCACGGCGAGGCGCTGGACGCCTACGCGGTCCTGCTCGGCATCCCGACCCAGGACCGCGCGCACTTCGCCCAGGTCACCCAGCAGCACTTCGGTGAGATCTTCACTTCCAAGGACGCCACTGGCGAACAGGTGCTGAACAACACCCTGGCCGTGATGAGCCGTGACCAGACGCTGGCGCAGTACGCCAAGCAGCCGGCCTGACCGACCGTTGTGCCGCAAAGGCCCGCCTCAGGCGGGCCTTTTCATTTCCTGACCCTGCGGTCGAGCGCGTTGACCTCCGGCAATAAGCGCGTAATCGCCCTAGACTAAGGTCGTATGAATGGGTCGCTGGAAAAGACTAGAATTTTTCTGCGAATTCTCGCCTTCAAACTGTCGGAAGCCTCGCTATGAACAATAACAACAGCCTGCTACGTCACCTCGCCTGGCTGGCGGTGGCGATAGTCGGTGCATTTGCCTTGGGAGTCGTGGCACTACGTCGCGGCGAAGCCATCAACGCACTGTGGATCGTCGTCGCGGCGGTTGCCATCTACCTGGTCGCCTACCGCTACTACAGCCTGTTCATCGCCACCAAGGTGATGCAGCTGGACGCCAACCGAGCGACCCCTGCGGTCCTCAACAACGACGGTCTGGACTACGTCCCGACCAACAAGCACATCCTCTTCGGTCACCACTTCGCTGCCATTGCCGGCGCCGGCCCGCTGGTCGGTCCCGTACTGGCTGCGCAGATGGGTTACCTGCCCGGCACGCTCTGGCTGATCGCCGGCGTGGTGCTGGCCGGTGCCGTACAGGATTTCATGGTTCTGTTCATCTCCAGCCGCCGCAACGGGCGCTCCCTGGGTGAACTGGTCCGCGAGGAAATGGGGCAGGTGGCGGGGACCATCGCTCTGTTCGGCGCGTTCCTGATCATGATCATCATCCTCGCGGTGCTCGCGCTGATCGTGGTGAAGGCCCTGGCCGAAAGCCCGTGGGGCATGTTCACCGTGCTGGCGACCATTCCGATCGCGCTGTTCATGGGCGTGTACATGCGCTACATCCGACCGGGCCGCATCGGCGAGATTTCCGTGGTCGGCATCATCCTGCTGCTGGGCTCCATCTGGCTCGGTGGCCAGATTGCCGCCAGCCCCGAGTGGGCCCCGGTGTTCACCTTCCATGGCGTGCAGATCGTCTGGATGCTGATCGCCTACGGCGCCATCGCCTCGGTGCTGCCGGTCTGGCTGCTGCTGGCGCCGCGTGACTACCTGTCGACCTTCCTCAAGATCGGCACCATCATCGCCCTGGCCATCGGCATCGTGATCGTCTCGCCGGAGCTGAAGATGCCGGCCCTGACCCAGTTCACCGACGGCACCGGCCCGGTGTGGAAGGGCGGCCTGTTCCCGTTCCTGTTCATCACCATCGCCTGTGGCGCCGTCTCCGGCTTCCACGCGCTGATCTCCTCGGGCACCACGCCCAAGCTGCTCAACCGCGAGCCCGACGCCCGCTACATCGGCTACGGCGGCATGCTGATGGAGTCCTTCGTGGCCATCATGGCGATGGTCGCCGCCTCGGTCATCGAGCCGGGCATCTACTTCGCCATGAACAGCCCGCCGGCTGTCGTCGGTACCGACGTCACCGCCGTGGCCGCGACCGTCAGCAGCTGGGGCTTCACCATCACCCCGGAAGTGCTGGCCCAGACCGCCAAGGACATCGGCGAGACCACCATCCTGGCCCGCGCCGGTGGTGCGCCGACGCTCGCCGTGGGTATCGCGCACATCCTTCACCAGGTGCTGCCGGGTGAGAACACCATGGCCTTCTGGTACCACTTCGCGATCCTCTTCGAAGCGCTGTTCATCCTCACCGCGGTGGACGCCGGCACCCGTGCCGGGCGCTTCATGCTGCAGGACCTGCTGGGCAACTTCGTCCCGGCGCTGAAGAAGACCGAATCCTGGACCGCCAACATCATCGGTACCGGCGGCTGCGTCGCGCTGTGGGGCTGGCTGCTGTACCAGGGCGTGGTCGATCCGCTGGGTGGCATCAACACGCTGTGGCCGCTGTTCGGCATCTCCAACCAGATGCTCGCCGGCATCGCGCTGATGCTCTCCACCGTCGTGCTGATCAAGATGAAGCGCCAGCAATACGTCTGGGTGACCGCCCTGCCGGCCGCCTGGTTGCTGATCTGCACCACCACCGCCGGCCTGATCAAGCTGTTCGACAGCAACCCGGCCGTGGGCTTCATCGCCCTGGGCAAGAAGTACTCCGCCGGCCTGGACGCCGGGCAGATCATCGCCCCGGCCAAGGACATCGGCCAGATGCAGCACGTGATGATGAACGCCTACATCAACGCCGGCCTCACCGTGCTGTTCCTGCTGGTGGTGTTCAGCGTGCTGGTGTACGCGATCAAGGTAGGCGCGAGCGCCTGGACCAAGAAGGAGCGCACCGACAAGGAAGCTCCGTTCCAGCCGATCCCGGACGCCTGACGGAGGAACATCATGTTCAACGACCTCAGCCGCATGGGTAAGTACCTCGGGCAGGCCGCGCGCATGCTGGTCGGCATGCCCGATTACGACACCTACGTTCAGCACATGCAGAACAAGCACCCGGACAAGACTCCGATGACCTACGAAGAGTTCTTCCGCGAGCGCCAGGAGGCGCGTTACGGTGGCGGCAAGGGAAGGCCGATCCGCTGCTGCTGATGCGATGAAACTGGCTGCGTGGCCGATGCTGCGTTGCCAGTGGCCGGAAAAATGCTCATTTACTGAAGTAGACTCCGCTTTTTCCGGCCACTGGCGCCTTGCCTCGCCTGCCTCGCCGACGTTTCATTAGTAGAAATGCGGGCCGCGAGCGATCGCGGCCCGTTTTCTTTTCCGATTGCCTGGATGTTCCCATGACCGATTCCGCAAGCGTGCCGCAGATTCCGGTGACTGTTCTCACCGGTTTCCTCGGGGCCGGCAAGACCACCCTGCTCAAGTACATCCTCAAGGCCGAGCATGGCCTGAAGATCGCCGTGATCGAGAACGAATTCAGCGAGACGCCCATCGACGCTCAATTGCTCGGCGACGACGCGGTGCAGGTGACTACGCTGTCCAACGGCTGCGTCTGCTGCACCATCAATAGCGACCTCGAGCGTGCGCTCTATGTCCTGCTGGAGCGACGCGACAACGGCGAGCTGGATTTCGACCGCCTGGTGATCGAGTGCACCGGCCTGGCCGACCCGGCCCCGGTGGCGCAGACCTTCTTCGTCGACGAGACCCTGCGCGAGCGCTACCTGCTCGACGGCATCATCACCCTGGTGGATGCCGCCAACGCCGACCGTCACCTGCAGGAAGCCATCGCCCAGGCCCAGGTCGGCTTCGGTGACCGCATCCTGGTGAGCAAGCGCGACCTGGTGTCGCCGGAGCAATACGAAGCATTGGTCGAGCGCCTGCAGCGCATCAATCGGCGCGCCGAAATCCACGCGGTGGAGCATGGCGCCATCGAACTGGAACGCCTGCTCGACGTGCGCGGCTTCAACCTCAATGCCGACGTTGGCCTGCGCCCGTTGCTGCGCCCGGTGCGCCCGGCGGCGGATACCACCGACCGCATCACGACCCTGGTGCTGCGCAGCGACAACCCGCTGGATATCGAACGCCTGAGCGAGTTCATGGATGACCTGCTGCAATGGCACGGCAACTCGCTGCTGCGCTACAAGGGCGTGCTGAACATCGCCGGCGAGGAGCGCCGCCTGGTGTTCCAGGGCGTGCTGCGGCTTTATGGCTTCGACTGGGACACCGAGTGGAAGGGCAACGAGCAGCGCGAGAGCGTGATCGTCTTCATCGGTGACAACCTGCCTGAAGAAGAGATTCGCCGGGGCTTCGATCGCATCACGGGCGGCCCGACCGCCTGAATGCATACGCCCGGCCAATGCCGGGCGTTTTGTTTGGCGCTTCGTAGGAGCGAGCTTGCTCGCGAACCAGCGCTCTCGTTTAACGCCAGTTTTCAACGCTCGCGCCGTACAGTCCCCTCTCCCTGAAGGGAGAGGGCCGCCCGGTGCGGTGGCGAGCTTCGGCGTCAGCTGGGGGCTTCTGTTCGCGAGCAAGCTCGCTCCTACACAAAAGCGGCGTGGCGTTACTCAGCCGCCAATCAGATGCTTGAGCGGGTGGTAATCCGCCTTCAGGTTCCCCGCCGCCTTGATGATCGCCTGTTCGATGGCGTTCAGGTGCATGCAGGTCAGCTCGATGGCTGCCGCCTGGTTGCCCGCTTCGATGTACTCGATCAACTTCTGGTGTTCGTTGCCGCGGCAGGTCTCGTGCTGGTCGTCGTCCAGGGTGGTGGCGTAGAGCGAGGCGCGTTCGATCAGCTTGCGGAAGAAATCCAACAGCACCGGATTGTTCAGCGCTGCCGCGAGCTTGAGATGGAACTCGCCGAGCAGGTGGACGAATCGCGCATGGTCGTGGTCATGGGTCGCCTCTTCCAGCGCCACGTGGTCACGCAGGTCCTGGATGATCGCGCTGTCCGCGCGCCGGCAGAGTTCGCTGACGATGCCGATCTCGATCAGCCGCCGCGTTTCGAACAGCGAGCGGATCTCCTCGTCGCTGGGTAATGACACCCACGCACCTTTGTTGAGCGCGCTGGATACCAGCCCATCCGCTTCCAGATGTTTCAGCGCCGCGCGCACCGAAGTGCGGCTGACCTTGAACAAATCCGCCAATGCCGCCTCGCCGAGCTTCATGCCCGGGCGCAGGCTGCGCTTGCTGATCGCCTCGTAAACCCCTTGGTAGACGCGTTCCACCGTGGATTCGGGGTGCTTCTCCGTCATGAGCGACTCCGCCTCTTGCTTGACCCTTCAAAGGATGCCGCAAAACCGTCCGTGCAAAACCAGTTGCAGAAGAAAAATACATCAGCTATTTCTAGATTGCATTCAAATATTGCATACAAAAACAAGAGGAATGCACCAAAATGAATCACTCGTCGTCAGTCGAGGTGCGTCGGGTCAGCAAGCGCTACACCGATGATCCCAATGTCGCTCCCGCCCTCAATGAAGTGTCGGTCGACATCGCCCATAACGAATTCTTCACCCTGCTGGGGCCGTCCGGCTGCGGCAAGACCACGCTGCTGCGCAGCATCGCCGGGTTCGAGAACGTCACCTCCGGCGACATCCTCGTCGGCGGCGAGCGGGTCAACGACCTGCCGCCGTACCGCCGCCGCATCAACACCGTGTTCCAGAGTTACGCCCTGTTCCCGCATATGTCGGTGAGCGAGAACATCGCTTTCGGCCTGGAGATGCAGGGGCTGCAGCGCTCGGAGATTCCGAAACGGGTGAAGGAAATGCTCGCGCTGGTGCAGATGGAACACCTCGCTCGGCGCAAGCCGGCGGAACTCTCCGGCGGCCAGCAGCAACGCGTCGCCCTGGCCCGAGCGCTGGCGCCCAAGCCCTCGGTCCTGCTGCTCGACGAACCGCTGTCCGCGCTGGACCTGAAGCTGCGCAAGGAAATGCAGGTCGAGCTCAAGCGCGTGCAGGAAGAGGCGGGCATCACCTTCATCTTCGTCACCCACGACCAGGAAGAAGCGCTGACCCTGTCCGACCGCATCGCCGTGATGTCCCACGGCAACATCATGCAGATCGGCACGCCCAACGAGATCTACGAACGCCCGACGCATCGCTTCGTCGCGCAGTTCATCGGCGACATCAACTTCCTCCCCGGGCAGATGCGCCAGGGCGGCTTCCACCCCAACGCCATGGCCGCGGAGATCCCCTGCGAGCTGCCGGCCGGCCTGAGCAGCGCCAGCGTGCAACTGGCCTTCCGCCCGGAACGCTCGAAGCTGGTCGACCCCTCGCAGCCGCACCACCTGCGCGCGGTGATCGAGACGGTGATGTACGTCGGCACCGCCACGTTGTATCGCTGCCGCCTGCCCGACGCTTCGCAGATCACCCTGCGCGAGAGCAACGAGGGCGGCCGCGCCCGCGACGTCGGCGAGGCCGTGGCGGTGCATCTGCCGCCCCAGGCCTGCCTGCTGATGGAGGCCTGAGCATGAAGGAGTCGCCCACTACTCGACGCCTGTTGCTGCTCAGCCCGGTGGCGCTGACGCTGCTGGGGCTGATCGCCATCCCGCTGGCGATCATGGGCTACATCAGCCTGCTGCCGCGCAACCTCTACGGCGGCGTCGACTGGCACGCCGACTGGCAGATCCAGAGCTACGTGCAGCTGTTCTTCCAGGAGGATTTCGACGGCAACCTGGAGCTCAACTGGGTCTATGCCCAGGCGTTGTTGCGCTCGCTGTTCCAGGCCGGCGGCACCACGCTGCTGTGCTTCCTCTTCGGCTTCCCGGTGGCGCTGTGGATGACCAGCCTGAGCGAGCGCTCGCGCAACCTCATGGTGCTGCTGATCACCATCCCGTTCTGGACCAACCTGTTGATCCGCAACTACGCCTGGCTGATCATCCTCCGCGAGCATGGCTGGATCGCCCAGACGGTCAACGCGCTGTTCCCCCAGGCCGGCGGCATCACCCTGCTGTACAACGACTTCGCGGTCTGCGTCGGCCTGGTCTACAGCTTCCTGCCGTTCATGATCCTGCCGATCTACTCGACCCTGGAGAAGCTCGACTGGCGTCTCGTCGAGGCCGCCTACGACCTCGGCGCCAACCGCTGGAAGGCGCTGCGCCGGGTGATCCTGCCGCTGTCCATGCCCGGTGTGATCGCCGGCTCGCTGCTGGTGTTCGTGCCGAGCCTGGGCGCTTTCATCACCCCGGCGATCCTCGGCGGCGGCAAGACGCTGATGATCGGCAACCTGATCCAGCAGCAGTTCGGCACTGCGCGCAACTGGCCGCTGGGCGGTTCGCTGTCGTTCCTGCTGCTGGCGATCATGCTGCTCGCGCTGATCGCGTTCGCCCTCTATAGCCGCCGCGCCGCCAAGGCCGTCCACCTGGGAGCTTCCGCATGATTGCCCAGCACCTGAAGAAACTCCCCGGCACCCGCGAGACCAGCCTGCTGGTGCTGGCGTACCTGTACCTGCCGATCTTCGTGTTGATCGCCTACAGCTTCAACGCCAACCGCTCGGCCACGGTGTGGACCGAATTCTCCTTCGCTTGGTACGGCAAGATCGTCGCCAACCCTTCGATCCAGGCCGCCGCGTTCAACTCGCTGGTGGTCGCTGGCTTCGCCACCGTGCTGTCCACGGCGATCGCCCTGGCGGCGGCGCTGGCGACCTCGCGGCCGTTCTACGGGCGGCGGATGGTGGAGGGCGGGATCAACCTGCCGCTGATCCTGCCGGAGATCGTCATCGCGGTTGCCACGCTGCTGCTGTTCATGTCGCTGGGCATCAAGCTCGGCCTGATGACGGTGATCGTCGCCCACGTCGGCTTCTGCATTCCGTTCGCCTACCTGCCGATCCGCGCGCGCCTGAACGACCTGGACAAGAGCCTGCTGGAAGCCGCCGGCGACCTCTACGCCAGCCCGTACCAGGTGTTTCGCCGGGTGACGCTGCCGCTGCTATGGCCGGCGGTGCTGTCCGGCGCGGTACTGGCGTTCGTGGTCAGCCTCGACGATTTCATCATGACCTTCTTCGTCGCCGGCCCCGGCTCGACGACGCTGCCGGTCTACATCTTCTCGGCCATCAAGGCCGGGGTGACGCCCGAGATCAATGCCATCTCGACCCTCATGCTGGTGATTTCCATCGTCCTCGTGGTGCTGTCGTACTGGCTCGGCCAGCGCGGCAAACCGGACGCCTGATAACGACTGCCGACCCTGACCTTTAGCTTTTCGGAGAGCCCTATGAAGTTGAATGCCCTGCGTCACGGCCTTGCCGGTTTGTCCCTCGCCCTGCTGACCGCGGGCGTTGCCCAGGCCGAGGAGCCCAAGCAGCTGTTCTTCTACAACTGGACCGACTACTACCCGGTGGAACTGCTGGCCAAGTTCGAGAAGGAGACCGGCATCAAGGTCACCATGGACGGCTACGACAGTAACGAAACCCTGCTGGCGAAACTGCAGGCCGGCGGTGCGGCATACGACGTGATCGTGCCGTCGCATTCGATCATGCAGACACTGATCAACCAGGACCTGCTGCTGGAAATCGATACGCCCAAGCTGGCTAACTTCCAGTTCGTCAAACCGGCGTTCCGCGACCCGGGCTTCGACCCCGGCCGCAAGTACTCGGCGCCTTACCTGTGGGGCACCACCGGTTTCTCCTACGACAGCGCGCGGGTGCCGGGTGGCAAGCTGGACGATTCGTGGAAGGAGTTCTTCGAACCGCGTCCGGAGTTGCAGGGCCAGGTCGCCGCGCTGGATACCCCGAGCAGCCTGATCAATGCCGCCGCGCATTACCTCAATGTCGACGAGTGCACCGAGAACCCGCAGGACGCCAAGAAGATCCTCGAGCTGCTGCAGAAGCAGAAGCCCTTCCTGAAGATGTACAGCTCGGACAACACCGTGGACCGCATGGCCTCCGGCGAAGTCGTGCTGATGCAGAACTGGAACGGCTCCACCGCCCGCGCCACGCTGCAGAAAAGCACCATCAAGTACGTCTACCCGCGCGAGGGCGTGGCCTCCTTCCAGGACAACTTCGCCGTGCCGAAAAGCGCACCACACCCGGAGAACGCCAAGGTCTTCATCAACTGGATGATGAAACCGGAAAACGCCGCCGCGGTGACCAACGCCATCGCCTATTCCAATGGCATCCAGACCGACCAGTTGCTTGACGCCAAGTGGAAGGTCATGGACGCGATCAACATGCCCGAGGACTACGCACAGCGCCTGCGCCTGGAAAAGGAATGCAGCAACAAATCCCGCGAGCTGCAGGACCGCATCTGGTCCAAGCTCAAGGGCTGATGGTTTGACCCGGCTGCGCGCCGGACTGCTCTTCGTAGGAGCGAGCTTGCTCGCGAACAGACTCCGGAATGGCACTGATGTTGTGCGGTTCGCGAGCAAGCTCGCTCCTACCAGTTTGAGCCCGGAGCACGCGTCGACGAGCTCATCGGCGGATCACCGCAAGCGGGTATCCGCCCTACGTTTTCAACAAGATCGAGGTCCCCATGACCGACAGCTACTGGCTGCGCAATATCCGTCCGTTGGGCAACGCCGCGGAAGACTTCCTCATTCGTGATGGCCGTATCGCCGAGCGCCGCCCGGCAAGCGGTGCCGACATCCAGCCAGGCGACATCGACGGCGCCGGCCAATTGCTCGTGCCGCCGCTGGTGGAAAGCCACTGCCACCTGGACAAGACCCTCTGGGGCCAGCCCTGGCGCCCCAACAGCGCCGGTCCCACGCTCAAGGACTACATCGCCAACGAGCGCCGCGTGCTGCGCGAGATCGAAGCACCGATCTCCGAGCGTGCCGGCGCGCTGCTGGAGCAATGCATCGCCCGCGGCTCGCTGACCTTCCGCTGCCACGTCGACATCGATCCCGAGCTGGGCCTGCGCCACGTCGTCGCCATGCAGGCGCTGCGCGAGCGCTACGCCGACCTGATCGACATGCAGTTCGTGGTCTTTCCGCAGACTGGCCTGGTCAGCCGCCCCGGCACCGCCGAACTGATGCGCGAAGCCATGCAACTGGGCGTGGAGAACGTCGGCGGCCTTGACCCCTGCGGCATCGATGACGACCCCATCGCCCAGCTGGACATCGTTTTCGGCCTCGCTGTGGAATTCGGTCGCGGCGTGGACATCCACCTGCACGACAAGGGCGAGCTGGGTCTCTGGCAGATCGCCCGTATCGCCGATTACACCGAGCGCCACGGTCTGCAAGGCAAGGTCATGATCAGCCACGCCTACTGCCTGGGCATGGCGCCCTGGGAGCAGGTCGAGCCGCTGGCCGAGCGACTCTCCGAACTGGGCATTTCCCTGATGAGCTCCGCGCCCGCCGATACCCCGGTCCCGCCGTTCCTCGCCCTGCGCGAAGCCGGCGTCAACCTGTGCCTGGGCAGCGACGGCATCCGCGATGCCTGGTCGCCCATGGGCAACGGAGACATGCTCGAACGCGCCATGTTCCTAGCCTTCCGCTTCGACCTGTGCAAGGACGACGACCTTGCTGCCGCGTTCGCTGCCGCCACCGCCAATGGCGCTCGCGCACTGGGGCGCGAGCCGGCGCGCATTGAAGTCGGCGCGCCGGCAGACTTCCTCCTGTTGCCGGTCCAGACCCTCGGCGAAGCCGTGGTTGCACGCCCGGCGCAGCGCCAGGTATTCAAGGCCGGCAGGCTGGTCGCCGAGCAGGGTCGCCTCGTGGAGTCGCGTTTGTGAGTGCTCCACACATCGGCCTGAAAGCCAGCTTCGTGGTCGGCTTCGATGGCCGCCAGCATGTGCTGTGGCGCCACGGCGAAGTGGTGTTCGAGGGCGGGAAGATCGTCTTCGTCGGCCGCGGCTTTCCCGGCGAAGTCAGCCAGTGGATCGACTACGGTCACGCGCTGATCGGCCCCGGCTTCATCGACCTCGATGCCCTCGGCGACCTCGACTCCACCGTGCTCACCCTGGACAACGGCGCGGAGTGGAACATGGGCCGCGTCTGGTCAGAGGACTACCTGCGCGCCGGGCCGAGCGAGTGCTACAGCCCGGACGAAGAGCTGTTCAAGTACCGCTACGCCTTCACCCAGCTGATTCGCAACGGCATCACCACCGCCATGCCGATCACCTCGATGTACTACCGGCGCTGGGCCGAGCACTACGACGAATTCGCCGGGGTCGCTGCGCTTTCCGGCGAGCTCGGTCTGCGCACCTACCTCGGCCCCTGCTACATGAGCGGCATGACCTATGCCCGCGCCGACGGCAGCTCCGCACAGCACTGGGACGAAGCTGCCGGCCTTGCCGGGCTGCAGGAAGCCGAGCGCTTCTTCCGCGATTTCGACGGTGCCCACGACGGTCTGGTGCGCGGTGCGCTGTTGCCGGACCGCATCGAAACCTGCACACCCGCGCTGCTGGAACGCACCGCCGCCGTGCAGCGCGAACTGAACGCACCCCTGCGCCTGCACTGCTGCCAGTCGCGCTACGAAGTGGAGCTGGTGCGCCGCCTGCGCGACACGTCCTCGCTGCAGTGGCTCGACCGCTATGGCCTGCTCAACCCGCGCAGCGTGCTGCCGCACGGCATCCTGCACAGCGGCGAACACGAGTTGCAGCGCCTCGCGGATACCGGTGCCAGCCTGGTGCATTGCCCGGTGGTGTTTGCCCGCGAAGGCGATGCGCTGGATTCCTTCGGCGCCTATCGCGCGCGCGGTATCAACCTCGCCATGGGCACCGACACCTTCCCGGCGGACATGCTCGACAACCTGCGCCAGGGCCTGAACATCGCGCGGGTGAAGGAGGGCGATGCCGAGCACACGCGCATGCTTGATCTGTACAACGCTGCCACCCTCGGCGGCGCCCAGGCGCTGGGCCGCGATGACCTTGGCCGCCTCGCCGTCGGCGCTCGCGCGGACATCACCGTGTTCCGCCTCGGCGACTTCCATCAGGGGCCGTTCTTCGACCCGTTGAAGAACCTGTTCACCGCCGGCCGCGGCGACGACTGCATCGCCAGCTTCATCGACGGCCGCAGCGTGATGCAGGGTGGCCAGGTGATCGGTGTCGATTACGCCGACCTGCAACGCCGCGCCGACGCGCTGTTCCAGAAGCAGATGCAGCACCACGCCGACCGCGCTTTCGGCAACCCGCCATGGCGCACGCTGTTCCGTTCCGCGATTCCCTTTGCCGACTCGTACAGCGCCGACGCACCGCTGCTCGACGCGCACGCGCCAACTGCCCCGTGAAGGATCACCCCATGCTCAGCTTCGACTTCCAGCAGCTCTCCGCCCGCGAGAAATACAAGATCCTCATCGGCAGCGTGGTGCCCCGGCCCATTGCCCTGGTCACCACCATCGACGCCGAGGGGCGTGCCAACGCGGCGCCCTTCAGCTTTTTCAACGCCCTCTCGGCCGACCCGCCGATCCTCGCCCTGGGCGTGGAGAACTACAGCGACCTGAGCCCCAAGGACACCACGCTGAATATCCGGCAGAACCAGGAATTCACCGTGAACATCGTCTCCGACGCGCTGGTGGAAGCCATGAACGTCTGCGCCGTGCCGTTCGAGCCGGGCTTCGACGAACTGGTCGCCGCCGGCCTCACCGCCATCCCCGGCACCCGCGTCGGCTGCCCGCGCATCGGCGAGGCGCCGGTGGCGCTGGAGTGCCGGCGGATGATGGCGCTGTCCATCGGCCAGTCGCGGGAGATCATCCTCGGCGAAGTGCTGATGGCCCACGTACGCGACGACCTGATCGACCCGGCCACCCTCTACATCGACCAGCTCGGCCTCGACGCCATCGGCCGTATGGGCGGGCATGGCTACGCCCGTACGCGGGAGTATTTTGACCTGCCGACGCGTTCGCTGAAGCAATGGATGGAGCAGAAAGGCGGTGGTGAGCGCCAATGGTCGGGAGGAAAAGTTCCGGCCTGAGAATTCCTTGCGGGCACGCTGGGAATTTAGGGGTGTGGCTGGATGCCGCACAGATTCGACGAGGTAACTGAACCTTAAGGTTTCATTAAATTTCAGTAACTTCGTCGATATGTGTCTTATCCTGCTGGTTTTCTGGGGATCATCGGTGAACGACAGATTCTCCGAAAACGTGCTTCCCAGGCTGAATTTTGCGCTTCATGAAATATTTGCCGACGAACGCACAGTAATTTTCCCTACCTGTGAGCGTTTTCCGCAGCTTATCATTGTGCCATCAATGGGAATTTTCCTACTTTTCCATTGTTGTTTTGATGTTTCACGAAATTGTCACATTGATGTGGCGCGCTTCGCTGTTTTCGGGACGTAAGGGACTGCTTGACTGAAAACCCCTCCGTCTACGCCTGGTCGTCAACACCTGGGCGCCTCTCGAATCGGTTTAGCAGAATGGTGATCGGCAGCCTTGTTGCGGATCGTCATGCACGAGCTTTTGCCACCTTGTTCCTGTCTTGTCCGTCCGGCCTCCCGGGCGGCACCCGCAAGCTCGGGTACAGGCCAGGGCAACCAGCAGAGGTACATCTGCTTTGGCATTTGCAGAAGGATTTCGGCGCGTTTTGCGCTGAGGAATATGGGGTATCTCCGCCGGCCTGCTGAGGTCGTGCGGGAAACTTTGCCTTGAGTTCGACAACTCCGGAGCGCGCGAAATGCGCTTTCTACTGGAGCGGGATCGCTCGGCCTTGAAAAAGTGTGAGGGTGTGTTGTGCGTTTGCAGCTAGGGGGAGGAAACGATATCTGGTCCGCTATCCAGATATCGGTAGAGCGAGCGCGCCTCGGACTGAAGTCCGAGTCGACGAGGACGCGCCTGGGCTTCGCCTGGTGGCTGATCGAGCCGCTGATCCTTCTCGTGATCTATTACACCGTGTTCGGCCATCTGCTGCGTATCCAGGTGGAGAACTTCGCCGTGTTCCTGATCATCGGCGTCACGTTCTGGACCTGGTTCAACAAGAGCGTGATGAACTGCACCGATGCCATCTACGAGAAGAAACACATTCTCGAGCATTGCAGGGTCGACCCGCTGATATTCCCGCTGACCTCGATCTTCAAGGACCTGGTCAAGGAGTCGCTGGTGGTCGCTCTGCTCCTGGGGCTGCTGTGCGTCATCGGCTTTACGCCGTCCTGGTTGTGGTTGTACCTGCCGCTGATCATGTTCGTGCAGATGATCATCACGGCCGGCTGCGGCGTCTTCGTCGCGGGCCTGACGCCATTCCTGCCGGATGTGCGCATCCTGATTTCCTCCGGGCTGCAGTTCCTGATGTTCGGATCGGGTGTGTTCTATTCCAAGGACAACATCCCGCCGCAGTTCCATCTCCTGCTGGATCTCAATCCGCTGGCGCTGCTGCTTTCGCAGTATCGCGAGGTGCTGATGTACGGTCGCGCGCCCGTCCTCGGGGATCTCTTCGCTCTCTTCTGCGGCGCGCTGGCGCTGTTCGTGCTGGCCGTCCTGTTCGTTGCCGGCAACCGCAATTCCTATGCCATGGCGTTGAGCAAATGACCGAGGTTGCCGCACTGACAGTCGACGGCCTGTCGCTGAACTTCCGCAACGGCCTGCGCCTGTTTTCCCGTCGCCAGACCATGGTGCTGCAGGACATCTCCTTCTCGGTCGCGCGTGGCGAGACCTTTGGCGTGGTGGGCGGCAATGGCGCCGGCAAGAGCACCCTGCTGCGCGTACTGGCGGGAATCTACCAGCCGACGCGTGGGCGCCTGGTTTCCTCGGTTGCGAGCGTCTCGCTGCTCAACCTGCAGCTGGGTTTCGACGACAACCTGGACGCGCGCGACAACATCGTGCTCAGCGGCATGCTGATGGGCATGAGCCGCAGACGCATGCGCGAGCTGACCGCCGAGATTCTCGACTACGCCGAACTGGGCGGCTCGGCCGGGCTGCCGGTGCGCAGTTATTCCACGGGAATGCGTGCCCGCCTGGGCTTCGCCATTTCCAAGTATTCGCGTCCCGACGTGATCCTGCTGGACGAGGTCCTGAGCGTCGGTGACGGGCATTTCCGCGAAAAGGCCGAGGCCACCATGCGCGAAATGCTTCAGGGCAATCAGACCGTGGTGTTCGTATCCCACGATTCAGGCCGTATCAGAGAGATGTGTAGTCGAGTGTGCTGGTTGAAGGACGGGCGCGTGCAGATGCTCGGCCCGGCCAACGAAGTCATGGACGCATACGACGAATTCATCCTGCGCAAGTGAAGGAAAAGCAGATGCTCAACATAGTAGTTCCCATGGCCGGCGCCGGTAGCCGTTTCGCGGTCGCAGGATACAAGTACCCCAAGCCGCTGATTCCGGTGCATGGCGTGCCGATGATCAAGGTGGTGATCGACAACCTCACGCCGGCTTGCGAGCACCGCTTCATCTTCATCTGCCAGGCGGCACACGTAGAAGCCTATGGTCTGCAGGAGAAGCTGCAGGCCTGGGCGCCGGGCTGCGCCATCGTCGAGCTCGACGGTCTCACCGAAGGCGCCGCCTGCACGGTGTACGCCGCCAGGGAACTGATCAACGCCGATGACCCGGTGATGATCGCCAACAGCGACCAGTACGTGGACATCGACATCAATGACTACCTGCGCTCCATGGAAGAGCAGCAGGCGGACGGCCTGATCATGACCATGAAGGCGGATGACCCGAAATGGTCCTTCGTCGGCTTCGACGATGCAGGTCGCATCGACCGTGTCATCGAGAAGGAAGTGATTTCCGACGAAGCCACCGTGGGCATCTACAACTTCCGCAGCGGCCGCGAGCTGATCGCCGCGATCGAGTCCATGTTCGACAAGAACCTGCGGGTGAACGGCGAATTCTACGTAGCACCGGCCTACAACGAGATGATCGGCGACGACGCCCGCATCGTGCACTACAGCATCGGTTCCGAAGGCGCTGGCATGTATGGCCTGGGCATTCCCGCGGACCTCGACCTGTTCCTCGGCCTGCCGGTCAGCCAGGCAGCCACGGCGGGTCGCTGATCATGCAGATCATCAGTCATCGCGGTTACTGGCTGGAGCGGTCCGAGCGCAACCTCAAGGTCGCCTTCGATCGCTCCTTCGACCTGGGATTCGGCACCGAGACCGACGTGCGCGACGTCGCTGGCCGGCTCGTCATTTCCCATGACATGCCCAACGGCGAAGAGATGTCCCTGGACGATCTGCTGCGGATCATGGCCGGGCGCAACCTGCCGCTGGCGATGAACATCAAGGCCGATGGCCTCTGCGAGCCGCTCAAGGCGACGTTCGAGGCCCACGGCCATAGCAACTGGTTCGTCTTCGACATGGCGGTGCCGGACATGCGCAGCTACCTCGCCAGCGGCGTCTGCACCTATACGCGTCTGAGCGAGGTCGAGCCGGTCCCCGCGTGGCTGAAAGAATCCGATGGCATCTGGCTGGATAGCTTCGGCCGCGAGTGGTACTCGCGAGACCAGCTGGCCGAGCTGCTGGCCGGTGGCAAGCAAGTCTGCGTCGTCTCCTCCGAGTTGCATGGTCGCGAGCAACTGCCGCTGTGGCAGCTGCTGGCCGAATTCCAGGGTGCTGCGAATCTGACGCTGTGCACCGACCTGCCCGAATCCGCTCGCTCTTTCTTCAAGGAATGATCTCATGATCAAAGCTGTGATTTTCGACATGGACGGTGTGCTGATCGAAGCGAAGGATTGGCACTACGAGGCTTTGAACAAGGCGCTCAACCTGTTTGGCCACACCATCAGCCGCCATGACCACCTGACCACCTACGACGGGCTGCCGACCTCGCGCAAGCTCAACATGCTCAGCGTCGAGCATGACCTGCCGGTGGAACTGCACAACTTCATCAACGAGATGAAGCAGGCGTACACGATGGAAATCGTCTACTCGCAGTGCAAGCCCACCTTCAACCACCAGTACGCCCTGTCCTCGCTGAAGAACCGTGGCTACAAGCTGGCCGTGGCTTCCAACTCCATCCGCAACACCGTCGAGGTGATGATGGACAAGGCCCGCCTGGACCAGTACCTGGACCTGAAGCTGTCCAACGAGGACGTCAAGAGTCCCAAGCCCGCACCGGACATCTACACCAAGGCTATCCAGTCCTTCGGTCTGTCGCCCGATGAGTGCCTGATCGTCGAGGACAACGAGAACGGCATTCGTGCCGCCCGCGCTTCGGGAGCCCATGTGCTGGTCGTCGAGGACGTGGCCGACGTCAACCTGGACAACATCACCCGCCGCATCGAGCAGATCGAAGCACAGCGGCAAGAGCGGCTGGAGGCCTGATCATGCGCAAACTGAACATCGTACTGCTCGCCGGTGGCGAAGGTGCCTCGGTGAAGGCCGAAAGCAGCTACCCCGATTACCTCTCCGAGCGTGACGGCATTCCTCTGATCCAGCACCTGGTGGAGAACTGTCTCGCCCTTGAGCCCGCGCGCATCATCTGCATGCTGCCCAAGGACGACGTCAGCAAGTACCACCTGCGCAACATGCTGCAGCAGATGACCCCGGTCGCCTCCGTACAGGCTGTCCAGGCACTGACCATGGGCGCTGCCTGCACCGCGCTGCTGGCAGCGGAAAGCATCGACAACGATGACGAGCTGCTGATCATCAACTGCAACGAGCTGCTCGACGGTTCGCTTCGCGACATCATCGGCGGCTTCCGCAACGACCAGTGCGACGCTGGCGTGGTGGTCTTCAAGTCCCTGCACCCGCGTTATTCCTTCGTGCGCATGAATGCCGAGGGCTACGTCACCGAGGCAGCCGAGAAGAACCCGATCAGCAACCACGCGGTGGCGGGTCTGTACTGGTTCGATCGTGGCGCGGTGTTCGTCGAGGCGGTGAAGGAAATGATCCGCAAGGACGCCAAGGTGAATGATGCCTTCTACATCGCTCCGGCGCTCAATGAGCTGGTGCTGCTGCACAAGAAGATCGGCACCTTCCGTGTCGAGCCCAGCCAGTACCATCCGCTGAAGAACACCCATCAGCTGCACGCGTTCGAAACAGTAGGTGCCCGATGAATTCCGCCAACCTGAAGGACATGGTCAAGGGCTGGTTCGTCGGTGGTTTCACCCCCACGGCATTCAGTACCCAGGCCTGCGAAGTCGCGGTCAAGCCCTATCAGGAAGGTGATGCCGAGGCCGCGCATTACCACAAGATCGCCACCGAGGTGACCCTGGTGCTCTCCGGCGAAGTCGAGATGTGCGGCAAGACCTGGGGCGCCGGCGAGATCATCGTGCTTGAGCCGGGGGACATCACGGCCTTCAAGGCGCTTTCCGATGCCGTCACCGTTGTGGTGAAGATTCCTGGTGCACTGAACGACAAGTATCTCGTAGAAGCATGAAGACGATTCAGCTCCAACATGATGCGAAGCTGGGCTATCTGCTGCCCAAGCAGCTTCGCGCCATTCCCGCCGATCTGGACGTTACGCAAGACTGCGAGCAGTTGATCTCCTTCCGGGCTTTCAAGGACCGCAGTCCGAACGTCACGGTCAAGAAGGTGCATGCCGCGAAACGGCCGCTGGATATCTATGGGGCTGGCTCGTATTGCTTCTATGGGCTGCAGAGCGACTCGCCACTGGCGCCTTTGCTGTTATGGGATGCGGCGCATTTCCTGGAGGTCGGGAAGACCCTGACGCTGGTCGAGGATGTGCCGCAGGAAAGCTATCTGGATCGCGATTACTTCACTGGGGCGCTGACCTGCGTCGAGCGCAGCCCGACCCGTGTCACCTACCGGAAAGTGGCCCGGTTGCCGGCAGAGGCCGATGATGACCTCGATAGCTGGACCTTTGGCCTGCCGGTCGGCCCGGAAGATGCCACCGTGCTCAACGCCGTCGTGCAGCGCATTCTCGAACTGGATATCCCTAACAAGGAAATCCTGCTCTGCGGTACACCCGGCAAGAACTTCCGTTACTTCGATCAAGTGCGCATCGTCGGTGAGGACATTACCGCGCCTCCCGTGCAGATCTGCAAAAAGAAGAATCGCCTGGCCCAGGAGGCTCGCTACAACAACCTGGTGATCCTGCACGACCGCGTGTTCCTGCCCAGTCATTTCGGCGAGATGGTTCGTCGCTTCGGCCCCCGTTATCCGCTGATGACGCTGCAGAGCCTGTTCTTCGATAACCGCGTCTGCCTGTACCCGCGTCGCTATTCCGATCTGGGCATGTCAGTGAGTGAAATGGGCGGCGGCATCAAAGGTCTGCATCGCACCAGTCAGAGTGCCGTCACTGTCGCACCGTCCACCTTCACCGAACTCGAGCGCTCGGGCTTCTGCTTCGCCAATCCGATCCGCTACAACAACGATATTTCCTACCCTACCGGCAGCCTCTATATCTGTCGCAAGGAGGTTTGGGAGTGTTGCCCGCTCGATGAGTCGCTGTTGTGGGTCGAGTACGAAGATATCGAGCACGGCATCCGCAGTTCGAAACTCGGTGTTCCCACTCGCGTGAATCCGTATGGCATCACGCAGACGGTGACCTCGAGAGCAGTACTGGGATCCACGGCTTTCATCGAGACTGCCAATGGTTCGATCAAGTCTGCATCGCCCAACAATCTTTCGCTGTTGCCGAAGAAGCCCCTGCTGCGGATGACCACCGCCGCCGCACTGGCCAGGCTCCAGCAATTCGCCAGCAAGTACGTTACTGACGAAACGGCTGCCGCTATTCCCACCGGGCTGAAGGAAATCAAAGCGCGGCGCTGGGTCGGACTGATCAGTACGCTGATACGGCATTCGTCGTTCCGTAATGACTTGGCTTCGGTCAGGCAGTTCATCAGTGATTTCGAAAAGCTGGTGCTGCTCGATCAGTTACCGGACGGCCTGCGCTTGGAGTATGAACAGCGGTTCCTCAAGGACCCTGCCGATGCCAAGCACAACTTCATCGTCGATTGCTGGCCTATCCGCAGCATGATCAAGCAACGCACGGTGCAGACCTGGTTCTTCGAGAGCCCGCAGGAATACTTCCACAATCGCTCCCTGTCTCTGCCGGGGGTGTTGTTGTCCGCCTTGTCGCTGTACCGGAACAACGGGAAGTTCTTCTACTTCACCAGCTTCAGGGAGTGCTTGCGCAGCATCCACAACTCGACGCCCTTTGATCGTTATGCCAGGACCGAACCGTGAACGTATTTGTAGTCGCTCGTGACGCTGGTCCGACGAATACCCGTGAGCTGGTGCAGATGCTGGACGCCATCCAGACGCAGAGTGCAGCCAGAAGCAGCATCGTTGCCGTGGACAGCTTCTACAACCTGCCGGTTGCCTCGGGGAGCGAGGGCGAATGCAGGGCCTTCCAGCTGGATGACTTCGTGCATGCGAAGGGCAGCATCACCGATGGCAAGGTCATTCTCGACACCAACCGAATTGCCGAACAGGTCGGTTCTGCCGATCAGGGCTGGCTGGTTGTCGACTTCGGTCAGCACCGACTTGAGACCGGCCAGGACTTCATTGCCAAGCTGGCGGCCTGCTTCTACATGTTGCCGCCAGCGCAGCAGCGGAAGCTGGCCTTCAGGGTCGCGCGCGTGCAGCTGCCGCTTTATCTGCGCGCCAGCAACGCGGCGTTTAATGTCCTGCCCGAAACACGAGGGGAGTCGTCTGGTTCGCTGCAGACCAACATGCTGTTCCTTTCTGCGGGCACCGAGAAATTCGTCGAGCGCCTTCCGCTGTTCAAGTTGCCCTTCGCGATGGTGCGTGCACTGGCAAGATTCGCCATGCGTCGACTCAGCAGGCGAAACGGGATTTAAGCGAGTACCGAAATGGAAAATATAGGACGCAGATCATTCGTTTCCGGGCTGTTGATTCTTTCCGGCGGACTTGCGGGCCACGCGATCACCAAGGTCGTGAGCAATGCCGATGCCCGTCGCTTCGATCCGCATAATTTCGTCCTGAAAAACAAGCATCTGAATCTTCAGCTTGTTTCCCAGGAGATGCTGCTCAAGATCCTTTCGCGAAAAGTCACCGAGGCCGATCGCATGGCGCTGATGGGGCAGCTGATCAACCCCAACCGTCATCTCTTCGTTGCTGACGCCGCATCTCGCCAGCACGGTGTCCCCGGCTTCTTCCGAGTTTCAGAATAAACATGTTTGTCGATACCCTGATCATCGGTAATGGTTTCGCTGGCCGCGCAGTTGCCAGCGAACTGGATGGCGACGTGCTGATTGTCGAGCGCGGCGAGAAGTTCAATATTTTCGAACGGCGCCAGGCCTTCGACCAGCGTTTGAAGAAGGAGGGGTTTGATCGCCATTTCGCCAAGATTCGCGATGCGTATGCCTCGGCCCTTCCGTTCAACAAGCCCGAAAAGATCGGCAAGGACTGTTGGTCGGAGTACATCCTGGTCGATGGGGGCTGCTCGAATCACTGGGGGGGCTTGAGCTTCCGGCTCAGCGAGAATGTCTTTGCCGACCGCGCAGGGGCTTTCGCCTGGCCGTTCAGCATGGCTGAGATGAAACCCTTCTATGACAAGGCCGAAGGACTGCTGCGCATCTGCGCCGACCCGCAGGACCCCGACGGGCGTAATGCACGTGCGGCCATCAAGGGCGTCAGCAAATGGCGGAAGGAACTCGAACCGTACTTCCCCGCCGCCTACATCGGCGCTCAGTCGCACAACCTCACCGGAGATAACTCCAATGGCCAGGGCTCCTGCATGGGGGCCGGGGATTGCGAGCTTTGTCCGATGGACGCCAAGACTCGGTCCCTGCATCTGCGCACCGATACCCGTGTACTCAATGGGGTAATGGTCGACTCCCTGCGCTTCGAGAATGGCAAGGCTGTGGAGGCGTTGTGCACGACGGAGTCGGGGCCGCTCAGCATCGGCTTCAATCGCGTGGTCGTGGCTGCCCATGGTGTCGAATCGATGAAGCTGCTGCTGCGCAGCAATTTACCGGAGAGTACCCCGGCGCATCTGATGGGGCACCACTATCAGGATCACGCGATTGCCCAGGTCACCTGCATCCTGCCGGGATCGACATTGCCTTACCACGAGCTCAGCACGGCTGCGCAGATCGTCATTCCGGAGTTGTCGGGCGAGCTTGAGGGTGTCGAGTACACCACCTTGGGGTTGATGACACCGGTAGGTGATTGGGCTCTGAGCAATGCGATTGATCTGGAAAAGATCAACCAATGGGAGCTGGAAGGGGCCATTCGTGGTGTCGGATCGACGCTGGCGCTCTTCATCCTGCTGGAAATTCCGCCGGAGTGGGATGTCGCCATTGGTTACAAGGACGGCAAGATCTCGCTCGATAGCTCGGCCTATCACCGCAAGAAGGGTGTGTATGACCGGGTCGTGGAGGAGATCTATACCAAGATCGCGGCCGCCGGAGCCATCCCGCTCAAGTCGGGGGAGACAAGGCATTACAACAACTGGTTTGGCACCCACCATCTGGTCGGGACGCTCGGCATGGGCAACGGGCCGCGTACCGTGGTCGATCCCGAGTTCAAGTTGCGCGGTGCGGACAATGTGTATGTCGTCGGCTCGGCGGTGTTCCCCCGTTGCGGTTCGCGCAACCCCACGGTCACTGTCGTTGCGCTGAGCTTGATGCTGGCTGACAAGCTCAACGGAAAAGTATGAGTATCACCTCCCGGCAACTGACCGTTCTGCTCCAGGGGCCGTTGTCCGACCGTGGGGTGGATATTGCCGGGCGCGCCATCGAGTCGGTGCGCCGTTGCCTGCCCGAAGCACAGATCGTGTTGTCGACGACCGATCTGGGCCGTCGGCCGGCCTACGACGGCGTTGTGTTCGTTGCTGATGGCTCTGCTTCGCACTTCGATGACGTCAATGGCAACGTCAATAACGTCAACAAGCTGATCTCGACCATGACCAATGGTCTGAAGCTGGTCGAGCGCGACTATTGCCTGAAGTTGCGAACGGACCATGTGATGCATAGCGACGCTGTGCTGTCGCGCATGGGGAATGGAGCCGACGCTGAGTTGTTCGACGAGCGCATCGGGGTTTCCAACCTTTTCCTGCGCAACCCCTGCAAGGTTCCCTACCTGTTCCATCTGACCGACACCGTACAGTTCGGGCGCACGCAAGATCTTCGCAAACTCTGGGATGTCAGCCAGCTGTCGGAGAGTTTCGTTCTCAGAGCGGCGGGGCCGCGGACCAACCCGCTAGGGACATTCCAGGGCTACACCTCTTTCCGACTCTTGCCGGAACAGGCGCTGTTTCTGCACTTTGCCCAGCGCAATGGCCTCGATCTCGATCTGGAGCATATCTCCCATACCAGCTTCCGGTTGTTCAGCGCCTGGGAAGATCTGCTGGTGGACAACTTCGAGCTCCACGACTGGCAGAACCTCGGCATCGAACCACCTGGCCGCTTTCTCAGCGCCCCCTACATTCCAGGCTCGGTGATGACTGAAGAGGACCAGCAGGTGCTGCGCACGCAACGCTCCTCGCTGCAGAAGGCGCTTCGTTACTCGGACCTGCTGATCAACAAGTATCTTCTGTGCTGGTTTCGTCCGCGCTGGCTGGTATCGGTTGCGTCGCTCCTGCTTTTTTCGCTTTCGTCCGGAGCGGCACTGGCGGTCAGGGGCTTCTATCGCCGCGTGAATGGTGCGGGGCGGGCGTGATGTTCTTCGGTTCGGGAAGCGCTCATCCCCCTTGCGCGTCGGCAGTCGGGCAGCAGCCATCCTGTGCAAGCGGGATGGGATCGCGATGAAGGTCCTGCACTTCTACAAGACCTTCGGTCTGGAACAATACGGCGGTGTCGAAATGTTCATTCGACACCTGACCCACGCCACCGCGATCCAGGGCTGCCAGAACACTGTGCTGTCGCTCGCGAAGGAGCCGATGAAGCCGGTTACAACGTCCAGCTTCCGGCTGGTCCAGGCCAGGCAGGATCTGCATATCGCGTCGACTGGGTTTTCCTGGTCCTCGCTGGGCGCGTTTGCGCGCCTGGCTGAGCAGGCCGATGTCATTCACTACCATTTCCCATGGCCTTTCATGGATCTCGTCCATCTCCTCAAGGGGCTGGGCAAGCCGAGTGTGGTGACCTACCACTCCGACATCGTCCGGCAGAAGGTGCTGCTGCAACTCTATCGCCCGCTGATGCGGGCGTTCCTGGGGCGGGTGGATTCGATTGCGGCCACCAGCCCCAATTACCTGGAGAGCTCCTCCGTTCTGAAGCGCTACGAGGACAAGGCCTGTGCGATTCCCATCGGCCTGGAGCAGGACCTTTATCCACGCCCGGATGTCACCGAGGTCGCTCGATTGCACCGTCAGTTCGGCGAGCGCTTTTTCCTCTTCGTGGGCGTGCTGCGCTACTACAAGGGCCTGCACTACCTGCTCGAAGCGATGAAGTCAGCTCCCTGGCCACTGCTGATCGTCGGTGCCGGACCGATGGAGCAGGAGCTCATGCAGATGGCCAAAGAGCAAGGTCTGCAAAACGTGCATTTCCTGGGGCAGGTCAGCGAGCAGGCGAAGATCGACCTAATGTGGGCTTGCTACGGCGTGATCTTCCCCTCGCACCTGCGCTCCGAAGCCTTCGGCATCGGCCTGCTGGAAGGGGCGATGCTGGGCAAGCCGCTGATCTGCAGCGAGATCGGCACCGGCACCAGTTTCATCAACCAGCATGAGGAGACTGGCATCGTCGTACCGCCAGCGGATGCCGCCGCGTTACGCCATGCCATGCAGACGCTGTGGGACGACACGGCCCTGGCGGAGCGTTATGGACGCGCCGCGCGGGAGCGGTTCCTGAGCACCTTCACCGCCAGGGGGATGGGGGAGGCTTATAGCCAGCTCTATGCCCGGGTGGCTGGCTGACAGGCTGACCGAAAGAAAAACGCCCGGCTTCCTGCCGGGCGTTTTCGTTTCGCTTCGAACGCTTACTGCTGATGCAGCTTCCAAGCATCCCCGTGGGGAGCGGTGCCTTTGTCGTACGGGCGGAACAGGGTCATGTAGGCCAGGCCCAGGACGATCACGATGCCGCCCACCAGGATGATCCCGTAGTTCAGGTACCAGGGTGCATCCGGCGTGCGCGGCCAGGACATGTTGATGATCGCCAGCACGCCGTAGGTCAGCGCCAGGATGTTCACGATCCAGCCCCAGTTGCCCAGGGTGAAGGCGCCGCTCGGCTTCCAGCCGCGCAGGCGGGCGAACAGGGCGCCGCCGACGATCATCTGGAACGACAGGTAGATGCCAATGGCGGCGAAGCTCACCACCATGGCGATGGCGTTCTGCAGGTAGAAGCCGGCGCAGACAATCACGGACGGGATCACGCCGCAGGCGATCAGCGCGGCCACTGGCACGTGGGTGTTGGGCGACAGGCGCTTGAGCAGGCCGCTGCCCATCACCATTTCGTCGCGGGCGTAGGAGTACAGCAGGCGGCTGGCGGCGGCCTGCAGGCTGAGCACGCAGGAAACGAAGGAGACGATGATCACCGCCATCACCAGGCGCGCGCCGGTCACGCCGAAGGCGTTGTCGAGGATGGTGGTCATCGGGTCTTTATCTGTGCCGGAGATCACCGCCGCCATGTCCGGTACCGCGAGGATCAGCGCCAGGGCGGCGAAGATGGCTGCGCCACCGCCGATCCAGATGGTCATGCGCATGGCCTTCGGAATACGCCGGCTGGGGTTCGGGGTTTCCTCGGCGACGTCACCGCAGGCCTCGAAGCCGTAGTAGAGGAACATCCCCGCCAGCGAGGCGGTGAGGAAGGCCGGCCAGTAGCTGCCGTCGATGCGGATGTCGAAGGTGTTGAACAGCACCGAGAACGGCTGGTGACGCTCGAAGATCAGCAGGTAGGTGCCGATCACCAGCGCGCCGAGCAGCTCGCAGATGAAGCCGAACATCGCCACGCGGGCCAGCAGCTTGGTGCCAGACAGGTTGAGCAGGGTGGCGATCACCGTCAGCGCCAGGGCCACGAAGGTGTTGGTCACCGGCGTGGACTCGAAGCCGAGCAGGGTGGCGATGTACGGGCCGGCGCCGAGGGCCACGGCGGCGATGGTCACGCACAGCGACACCGAGTAGATCCAGCCGACCATCCAGGCCCAGCGCTTGCCCACCAGGCGTCGCGCCCAGGGATACACGCCGCCGGAGATGGGGAACTGCGAGACGACCTCGCAGAAGATCAGGCACACCAGCATCTGGCCGATGCCCACCAGCAGGTAGGACCAGAACATCGGCGGGCCGCCGGCGGCCAGGCACAGGCCGAACAGGGTGTACACGCCGACCACCGGCGAGAGGTAGGTGAAGCCCAGGGCGAAGTTCTGCCAGAGGGTCATGCTGCGTTCGAAATTGGAGGTGTAGCCCAGCGCGCGGAGTTGCTCCGCGTCGCGGTCCAGGGCGGCGCCTGGCTGGATCGAGCTGTTCATCGTGGATGTCCTGTCTGAGGTTTTCGCGTCGGCAGCCAATCGGGTGCAACGGAAAGCGTTGTTGTTATTGTTCGGCGCGCGGCATCAGCCGCGCGCCGTCTTGCTCCAAACCTCTCGTGTTCCGGATCGCGTTACAGCTTGATCCAGGTCGCCTTCAGCTCGGTGTACTTGTCGAAGGCGTGCAGCGACTTGTCGCGGCCGTTGCCCGACTGCTTGAAGCCGCCGAAGGGAGCGGTCATGTCACCGCCGTCGTACATGTTCACCCACACGCTGCCGGCACGCAGGGCGCGCGCGGTGAGGTGAGCCTTGGAGATGTCGCGGGTCCAGACTGCCGCCGCCAGCCCGTACGGGGTGTCGTTGGCGATGCGGATCGCTTCCTCGGCGTCCTCGAACTCGATGACCGAGAGCACCGGGCCGAAGATTTCCTCGCGGGCGATCTTCATCGCGTTGCTCACGCCGTCGAACAGGGTCGGCTCGACGTAGGTGCCACCGGTTTCCTCCAGCACGCGCTTGCCGCCGGTGAGGATCTTCGCGCCTTCGTCCTGGCCGGCCTGGATGTAGCCCAGCACCTGCTCCAGCTGGCGAGCGTCGACCAGGGCGCCGACGTTGGTTTCCGGGGCCAGCGGGTGGCCGGCTTTCCAACCTTTGAGCGCCTCGACCACCAGCGGCAGGAATTTCGCCTTGATCGACTTCTGCACCAGCAGGCGCGAGCCGGCGGTGCACACTTCGCCCTGGTTGAAGGCGATGGCGGCGGCAGCGGACTCAGCGGCGGCCTGCAGGTCAGGCGCGTCCTCGAAGACGATGTTCGGGCTCTTGCCGCCGGCTTCCAGCCAGACGCGCTTCATGTTCGACTCGCCGGCATAGACCATCAGCTGCTTGGCGATCTTGGTGGAGCCGGTGAACACCGCGGTATCCACATCCATGTGCAGCGCCAGGGCCTTGCCGACGGTGTGGCCGTAGCCCGGCAGCACGTTCAGCACGCCAGCGGGAATGCCCGCTTCGATGGCCAGCTGGGCGATGCGGATGGCGGTCAGCGGCGAGCGCTCGGACGGCTTGAGGATCACCGAGTTGCCGGTGGCCAGCGCCGGGCCGAGTTTCCAGGCGGCCATCATCAGCGGGAAGTTCCACGGCACGATGGCGGCAACCACGCCTACCGGCTCACGGGTGACCAGGCCGAGCTGATCGTGGGAGGTGGCGGCCACTTCGTCGTAGACCTTGTCGATGGCCTCGCCGCTCCAGCGCAGGGAGTCGGCGGCGCCCGGCAGATCGACGTTCAGCGAATCGCCGATGGGCTTGCCCATGTCCAGGGTTTCCAGCAGCGCCAGTTCCTCGGCGTGCTCTTCCAGCAAGGCGGCGAAGCGGATCATCACGGCCTTGCGGATTGCCGGTGCTTCGCGCGACCAGACGCCGGAGTCGAAGGTAGCGCGGGCGCTCTGCACGGCGCGCTCGGCATCGGCGGCGTCACAGCTGGCGACCTTGGCCAGCAGACGGCCGTCCACCGGGCTGATGCAATCGAAAGTGTCGCCGGAGGCGGCGGCAAGGTATTCGCCCTGGATGAAGGCGCGGCCTTCGATCTTCAGGGTCTTGGCGCGGGCTTCCCATTCGGCGCGGGTTGGCTGGCTCATGCGTATCGCTCCTCGTTCTTGCTGTTGTTGGCGGAGACGGCCTGCGGACCGTCGCTGACAAATACATTTGAAACCATATCTTATGTTTTTTCGGTTGCCAATACAGGTCGAAAAACGAGCGCTTGAAAGGGGTTTTCGTGGCAAAAGACCTTGCTGAAAGTCCGGAAAGCGATTTAAAACTATGGAGACATAGCTTTGCGCGAAGCCGCAGCCGGTCTGCCGGTAGACTTCGCCCTCGACGCCAGAACAGGAATATTCCGCGCAGGACGCTTCCGCGCCCCTCGCACTGCTGCCTATGAACGAATTCAGGAAAGTCCGCCCCGCCAGTTTCATGCGCCTGCGCCAGGAAGGGCGCACCGAGGAAGTCGCGCGTCGGCTGGTGGAAATGATCGACCTCGGCCTCTACGCCGAAGGCGAGCAACTGCCCAGCGAAAGCGAGCTGGCGATGCAGTTCGGCGTCGCCACCGTGACCCTGCGCGATGCATTGGCGGAGCTGCGCGAACGCGGCGTGATCGAGACGCGCCGCGGGCGCAACGGCGGCAGCTTCGTCTGCTCGCCACAGCACACTTCGGAGGAGGCATTGCTGGGGCAGCTGCGCCAGATGAGTGCGCTGGAGCTGCGCGACCTGGGCGACGAACATGTCGCCATCGCCGGTGCTGCCGCACGCCTGGCCGCCCAGCGCTCGACGTCCGATGAGCAGGCGCGCATCGCCCAGTACCTCGAGGCGTTGGCCAGCGCCACCACCCGGCAGGAACAGCGCCGCGCCGATGCGCGCTTCCATATCGAGATTGCCGTCGCCGCCCAGTCCGTGCGCCTGACCCACGCGGAGACACGCCTGCAGGCGGAAATCGGCGAATGGCTGTGGCTGCCGGTGGAAGGATTTCCCGGTACGGCGACCATCGAACAGGAACACCGCGCCATTCTCGAAGCGATCAGCGCCGGCGACTCGAACCTGGCCGGCGCGCTGGCTGAAGCCCACGTCACCCGAGGCATCAAGCGGCTGATCAACCTGCGCCTCAGCCTACTGGCCGACGATGGCTGACTGGCACAGCGCTTGCTGCCTTCCGGGCGGACGAATTCAAGCGTGCGAAGTGATTCACCAGGCAGATACAGCGGGCCGCTCTGGCCCGAGTGAAAACAAGAACAGCGAGGCCACCGGTCATGTCCAGCGAGCAACCCACGGATGAACTCCAGTGCTGCGCCCAGCGCATCGACGCTTCCATCCGTAACGTTTTCCAGCGCCTCGACGAGCTGGCGGGCGAAGTCGTGGCGATCTGGCGCGAGCTGGCCGAGGAGGGCAAGCGTCCGTCCTCGAAGGACCTGGGCGCGCTGCGCCCACGCATCCAGCACGACCTCACCGACGATGGCACTCGCCTGCACGGTACCGGCGTGGTGATCGAGCCGGGCGAGCTGGTCGACCAGGAGATGTACCTGGAGTGGTGGTACCACGGCCGCGGCGACAAGGTCGTGCCCATGAGCCTGAACTTCAACCGGCGTAGCGAGAGCTTCTACAACTACCTCAACATGCCGTGGTTCTCCCGCCCGCGTGCCAGCGGCCAGCCCTCGGTAGTCGGACCCTTCGTCGACCTCTACGGCACCGACCTGTACATCCTCGCCTTCTCCGTGCCGATCCAGGTGGATGGTCGCTTCATCGGTGTCGCCGCTGCCGACATCGCCCTGCACGAGTTCGAGGGGGTGCTGCTGGGCAGCCTGATGCAGATGGGCCACGAAGCCCTGGTGGTGAATGGCGAAGGGCGCGTTGTCGCAGCCAATACCGCCAACTGGTTCACCGGTGACCTCGCCCGGCGCACGCTGGGGCGTGATGCGCAGGGGCGCGAGCAGGAGCTGGCGGCATCGTTCTCGCACTGGGCGGTCATTGAACGACCGTTGAACCGTCGTCTTGCCGGTGCCGCCTGAGGCTGCCAAACGCTGCGTAAACGGCTAGGCTAGGGCGGTTCCCTCCGACGGATACCGCCATGAGCCAGTCGCTCGACACCCTCACAGACTTCGAACCCCTGAGTGCAACGGATGCCCGCGTTATCGGGTGCCTGATCGAAAAACAGCTCACCACCCCCGAAGCCTACCCGCTGACCCTCAACGCACTGGTTACCGCATGCAACCAGAAGACCAGCCGCGACCCGGTGATGAACCTCACGCCTGGCCAGGTCGGCCAGTCCTTGCGTCATCTGGAAGGGCGCGAAATGACCCGCCTGGTCATGGGCAGCCGTGCCGACCGCTGGGAGCAGCGTCTGGACAAGGCACTGGAGCTGGTCAAACCACAGGTCATCCTGCTCGGCCTGCTGTTCCTGCGCGGCCCGCAGACCCTCAACGAACTGCTCACTCGTAGCCAGCGCATGCACGACTTCGACGATACCGAAGAAGTCCGTCACCAGCTCGAACGCCTCGCCGGCCGAGGCATGGCCTTGCAACTGGAGCGTCTGAGCGGCCAGCGTGAAGACCGCTACATGCATTTGCTGGGTACCGAGGAAGACCGCGAGGCCGCCATTGCTGCCAGCGGCACTCGCGCCTCCAGCGAGCGCAGCGACGGCGGTGGTCATGACGAGGGCCGTCTGGTCGAACTGGAAGGCCGTATTGCGGCTCTCGAAGAGCGTCTCGCGTTGCTGGAAATGGGCATCTCCCGAGACTGATTCGGAAGACTCTTCCGACGGGCCGACCAAAGTCGGCCTGCTCGCCTGCTAATACAGCGTTAACATTTGCCCCCGATAGTCATGCTTGCCCCCGCTTCATCCCGGAGTACCCCATGAGTCGCAAACCCTCCCAGGCCCAGCTGAGCGCCGTGCTCAGCCAGCTCACGGAAACCGACTTCAAATCCATCGGCGATCTTGCCGGCCCCCGCGAAGCCAATCTCTTCACCATCCGCGAACTGTTCCGTCAGGGGCTGATCAAGGGCGTGCTGATCGACGACCCCTTCGGTGCCGCAGACGAGGATGGCCCTTTGCTCTGCAGCGCCGAACGCCTGCGCCTGCGCAAACCGTGCGTGGAAAGAGTAGCGGAGGAGCGCGCCGAACCGCTGACGCCGCGGCTGGGTTTCCTGACGCTCTAGGCTAATCGCGGGCAAGAAAAAAGGCGCTGGGCTTGAGGCTCAGCGCCTTTTTCTTTGGATTTGGTGGAGCCGGGGGGATTTGAACCCCCGTCCGCCAGTTCTCCGCTGTCGGTTCTACATGCTTAGCCATCTCTATTAGGTTAACTCCTCGCGGCCCGAGTGGCAGGGCGCTTGGAGCGAGCTGTATGAGTTTTAGCCGTTACGTCTACAGCGAACTTGGCGGCGATCCTGTTCTATATGACAGACCTAATCTTCGGGTTTACAGGCATCCCCTAGGGTCTGCTAGCGGCACTTAGGCTGCTAGGGCGTAGTTGTCGTCGTTGGCAACTATAAAGTTGTGGCAGCTGATTTACGAGAACTGTCACCTACTCGGCATGCCCCTCGAGTTTTGTTACCGGCGTCGAATCCTAATCGGCCCCAAAACCTTGAAAGGTCGTTGGCGATTGTACGGGAAAGCCGCCCCGATAGCCACCCGGGGCGGCGCAAGGTGTTGTCAGCTCAGGAATTTCAGCACGGCTTCGGCAACGGCCTCGGAGGACGCGGGGTTCTGCCCGGTGATCAGACCGCGGTCGACCTCGACGTGGCTCTGCCAGTCCGGGCCTTTGCTGTAGCGGGCGCCGTTGGCCTTGAGCATGTCCTGGACGAGGAAGGGCACCACGTCGGTGAGGCCCACGGCGTCCTCTTCGCTGTTGGAGAAGCCGGTGACGTGCCGGCCCTGGACCAGCGGGCGGCCGTCGAGCCCGCGCGGGTGGCGGAACACGGCCGGGGCGTGGCAGACGGCGGAGACAGTCTTGCCGCTGGAGTGGAAGGCTTCGATCAGCGCCACCGAGGTGCGGTCCTCGGCCAGGTCCCAGAGCGGCCCGTGGCCGCCGGGATAGAACACGGCGTCGTAGTCGTCGGCCTTCACTTCGCTGAGCTTCACGGTACTGGCCAGCGCGGCCTGGGCGTCGCTGTCCTGGCGGAAGCGCAGGGTGGACGGGGTTTGCGCGCCTTCCTCGTCGCTCTTGGGGTCGAGCGGCGGCTGGCCGCCCTTGGGTGAGGCCAGGGTCAGGCTGGCGCCGGCATCCTTGAACACGTAGTAGGGCGCGGCGAACTCCTCGAGCCAGAAGCCGGTTTTCTTGCCGGTGCTGCCGAGCTGGTCGTGGGAGGTCAGGACTACCAGGATTTTCATGCTCACTCCTTCGGCGTATCGCTAGTCGTGCGGCTGCCGCCGAAACGGCAGCCCGGACTGTCAGTGTAGGCAATGAGCCGTCTGCGTCAGCGTGACAAGGTGATACCCAGATAGGCGGCATACAGCACGCCGTTGAGCATCAGTGCCCAGATCGGCAGGCCGCCGCGCTGGGCGTTGATCCGCAGCCAGAGCGCAGCCCCGAGGGTCACCAGTACGCCAGTGAGCACTTCGATGCGCGGCTGCCAGGGCGTGAGCAGGATGCCGATGGCGGGCAGCAGGGTGCCCTGGAAGACCATGGCGCCGCTGATGTTGCCGAAGGCCAGGGTGTCCTTGCCGCGGCGTACCCAGAGGATGCTGTTGATCTTCTCCGGCAGTTCGGTGGCGATGGGAATGATCAGCAGCGACAGCAGCAGCGCGGAAATACCCAGGATGTGCGACAGACCTTCCACACCATGGATGAAGCCCTTGGCGCCCAGCACCAGCAGCGCCAGGCCCAGCAGCAACTGCAGCAGGATGGTGGCGAGGTTGGTCGGCAGGCCGATGCGCGACAGGTACATGTGGTGGTCGGCCTCGGTACCGTGGCCGTCTTCCACCAGGCTTTGCGAGGCGCGGATGGTCAGCGTGATGTAGCCGATATAGGTGAGCACCAGCAGTACGCTGAGGGCGACGCGCGCGGAGCGCAGTTCAGCCGGGACGAACATGGCGATGGTGGCGAAGCTGAAGGCGACCAGGAAGAAGTTCAGGTCACGCTGCATTCCCGTGCGCTCGGGGCGGATGCGTCCGAACAGGCCGCGAGCGCGCCAGGCGGCGAGCGCCATCAGGCAGGTCGACAAGGTGGAGAGCATCAGCGGTGCACCGAGGATGGCGCCGACGCCGACTTCCTCGTTGAGGTTGACGTCGCTGGTGCCGGCGAACAGGGCCAGCAGCGGGATCAGGGTCTCCGGCAGGGCGGTGCCGATAGCCGCGAACAGCGAGCCGGTGACGCCTTCGGAGATGCCCAGGCGCTCGCCAAAGTGTTCCAGCGCGTTGGTGAAGAGTTCTGCGGCGATCAGGATCACCAGCAGCATGCCGAGCAGTTCGAGGATGAAGGTCAGCATGCGCGCAGCTCCAGAGGGATGGAGCGAAGAGAGGGGGGGGGCATCACGGTGAAGCTCCCGGCCGGTGTAAGTACCCATGACCACGCATCTCCCCGGCCGTTGCGGAGATCACGTGGTCAAAGGTCTTGCCAGGCAAAGCTGCTGACGACGCCATGGCCTGTGGGCCAAGTGTGTTGACGTCGCCCCCGTTCGTCGAACGGTCGGCTACTCCCCAATGACGCCGCGCATTCTAGCGGATCGGGCGAGCAGCTCAACCCATGTGCTACCAGGTATCGATCAGTGGACGCTTTTTCCCCTGGCGCGGTGCGGGCTTGGGCGTCGATGCCAGGCCGCGCAGCAACCAGCGGCGGGTGTCGGCCGGGTCGATGACGTCGTCGATCTCCAGGTAGCTCGCCATGTTCAGCCCCTTGCCGTTGCGGTAGGCGGCGGCGACCAGCTTGTCGAACAGCTTCTGCCGCTCCTGCGCGTCCTCGATGGCGCCCAGTTCCTTGGCGTAGCCCAGGCGGATCGCCCCTTCCAGCCCCATGGCGCCGAACTCGCCGCTGGGCCAGGCGACGGTGAACAGCGCGGAGTGGAAGCTGCCAGCGGCCATGGCTTGTGCGCCAAGGCCGTAGCCCTTGCGCAGCACCACGGTGAAGAACGGCACGCTGAGACTGGCGGCGGTGACGAACATGCGTGAGACGTGGCGCACGGTGCCGGTCTTCTCCGCTTCCGGGCCGACCATGAAGCCGGGGGTGTCGCACAGCGAGATGATCGGCAGGTCGAAGGCGTCGCACAGCTGCATGAAGCGCGCGGCCTTGTCGCCGGCCTCGGCATCGATGGCGCCGCCCAGGTGCATAGGGTTGTTGGCGATCAGGCCGAAGGGTTTGCCTTCGATGCGCACCAGCGCGGTGATCATGCCGGCGGCGAAGTGGCGGCGCAGCTCCAGCACCGAGCCATTGTCGGCCAGTTGCTCGATGACCTGGCGGATGTCGTAGACGCGCAAGCGGTTCTCCGGCACGGCGTGGCGCAGCAGGCGCTGGTCGGCGCACTGCCAGTCGGCGCTGTCGCCCTGGAAGTAGGCGAGGTATTGGCGCGCGATGCGCGTGGCTTCGGCTTCGTCTTCCACCAGTACGTCGATCACGCCGTTGGCGCTCTGCACGTCGCTGGGGCCGACTTCCTCGGGGGCGAACCTGCCCAGGCCGCCGCCTTCGATCATCGCCGGGCCGGCCATGCCCAGGCTGGTATCGCGGGTGGCGATGATCACGTCGCAACAGCCCAGCAGGGCAGCGTTGCCGGCGAAGCAGCGGCCGGAGACCACGCCCACCAGCGGCACCAGCCCGGAGAGCCGCGCCAGGCCGACGAAGCTCATGTTGTCCAGCCCGGCCACGCCGACGAAGTCGGTGTCGCCCGGACGCCCGCCGCCGCCTTCCGCGTAGAGCACCAGCGGGATGCGCCATTGTTCGGCGAGGTGCAGCATGCGGTCGGTCTTCTTGTGGTTCATCACGCCCTGGGTGCCGGCAAACACCGTGTAGTCGTAGGCCAGCACCAGGCAGCGAGCCTTTTCGTCGCCGAACTGCGCGGCGTTGATGCTGCCCAGGCCGCTGACCAGGCCGTCGGCAGGGCTACTGGCGATCAGGTCGTCGACGCTGCGACGCCGGCGCTGGGCAGCGATTGCCAGGGCGCCATACTCGATGAAGCTGCCGTCATCGAGCAGGTCGGCCAGGTTCTCGCGGGTGGTGCGCTTGCCGATCCGATGGCGCTTGGCGACGGCGTCCGGGCGGCGTTCGTCGAGGCCGATGGCGTGGCGCTCGAGGACTTCGGCGAGGTCGGCGCGGATGGCGTCGAGATCGATGGCAGCGCTGCTTTCATGGTCCTGCGCCTGGATGTCCGCTGGCTCGACGAACAGCAGCGGGTCGCCCTCGCCGAGGCTGTCGCCGGGCGTGGCGGCGAGGCTGTGGACGATTCCGCTGGCGCTGGCTTTCACCTCGAATTCCATCTTCATCGCCTCGACGACGGCGATGGTCTGGCCCTGGGCAACGCCGTCGCCCGTGGCCACGCTCAGGCTGACCAGCACGCCCGCGCCGGGTGCGGCGAGCGGGATGCAGCCGGCTGGCGCTTCGCTGCTGCGCTGGGCTTGCGCGGATACGCCAGCGTGGCTGAAGAAGCGATGCGGGTGCGCGTGCTCCTGAGCGCCCAGCAGCGTGGGCAGGTGTTCTTCGATGTAGCGGGTGGTGACCTGGTTGTCCGCTACCGCGCGCTGGCGCAGCAGATTGAGCAGCAGCGGGATGTTGCTCGCCACGCCCTCGAGGCGGAATTCGCAGAGCGCGCGGTAGGCGCGCTGTACCAGCTGCGGATAACCGCCGTTGCCGTGGACGATCAGCTTGGCCAGCAGCGAGTCGTAGCCGGCGCTGTTGCGGTAGCCGGCGTATCCGTAGCCATCCACGCGCAGGCCGGGGCCGCTGGGCGGCTCGTAGGCGCTGAGGGTACCGCAGGCGAGGTGGGGTGTGCCGTCGCTGGCCAGGCTTTCCAGGTTGATCCGCAGTTGCAGGGCATGGCCGCGCGGCGCGGGAATCTCGGCCTGGGTCAGGTTCAGCTCGGCAAGGCTGGCGCCGGCGGCAATACGCAGTTGCGCCTGCACCAGGTCGATGCCGGTCACCGCTTCGGTGATGGTGTGCTCCACCTGCAGGCGCGGGTTGGCTTCCATGAACACGAAGTCGCCGCTGTCTTCGTCCAGCAGGAACTCGAAGGTGCCCAGGCCGCGATAGTCCACGGCTTCGGCCAGCCGCACCGCGGCGGCGAGGATGGCACCGCGCAGGCGTGGATGCAGGTTGGGGCTGGGGGCTATCTCCAGCAGCTTCTGGTTGCGCCGCTGCAGGGTGCAGTCGCGCTCCCCCAGGTGGCTGACGACGCGGCCGTCGCCGATCACCTGCACCTCGATGTGGCGGGCGCGCTGGATCAGGCGCTCGACGTAGAGACGGTCATCGCCGAAGGCCGCGCGGGCTTCGGCCTGGCAACGGGCGTAGGCGTCGGTGATTTCCTCGATGCTGCGCACCGCGCGCATACCGCGTCCACCGCCGCCGGCGAGGGCCTTGATCATCATGCCGGCGCCGGCGGGCAGCTCGCGGAAGAAGCGTTCGGCGTCTTCCAGCAAGGTGGCGCTGTTGCTGCCGGCGGCCAGCGCCACGCCGTGATCACGGGCGAGGTCGCGGGCGCGGGCCTTGTCGCCAAACACGTCGAGCACGTCCGCCGAAGGGCCGACGAAAGTGAGCCCGGCGTCTTCGCAGTGGCGGGCGAAGCCGGCGTTCTCGGAAAGGAAGCCATAGCCCGGATGCACCGCATCGCAGCCTTGGGTCCGGGCGATGTCGATGATCTGCTGCTGGTCGAGATAGGCGCTGGCGCCGCGCCCTTTCAGGGCGGCGGCCTGGTCGGCCTGGCGCGTGTGCAGCGAGGTGGCGTCGTCCTCGGCGAAGATTGCCAGCGTCTGGATGCCCAGCTCGGCGGCGGCACGGGCAATGCGGATGGCGATCTCGCCACGGTTGGCGATGAGCAGGCGGGTGACGGGCATGGCGATTCCGGTTGTGGTTCTTGTGGTCGGGAATCGCTACATCTTAGGGAGCGGGCAGGGCGGGGGAACGAACTGCGGCCTCGCGAATGCCAAAGGCTTCGCCGGCTTTATGGGTGGCGGCCGGCCAACGACCGACCGCCACGAGGGCGGTCAACCGTTGGCTCCACCGTCACCGCTGTGTTTCTTCAGCAGTTGCAGGGCCTTTTCGGTCTGCGCGATGCAGGCTTTGGTGTTGCCGTCGGCCTGGGCCTGCGCGGCTTTTTCCTGCAGGCGCATGGCCTGCTCCTGGGCCTGGGTGTTGTTGGTGGCGGTTTTCACCGCATCGTCGACTTTCTGGAGATTGTCGCTGCACAGGTCGGCGGCAAAAGCCGGCGACGCCAGCAGGGCGGCTGTAATGAGCAGGGCGGCACGTTTCATGGCAGTACTCCTGTCAACTTGACCGTTGTCGCGGACCGAACGGGCGGGCCGTACAGGGTGGACTGCCACGATTCACGCGGGGTTCAGAGAATCGGCCCGGCGGTTGTTGGAAGTTCGACGCAGACGCCCAGGCCGCGGCCGTCCAGCCCTTCGTGCAGGGAAATGCGTCCGTGGTGGATTTCCACGATGCGCTTGACGATGGGCAGGCCCAGCCCACTGCCGCTGCTGCTGGCGACGCTGGGGCTGCGGTAGAAGCGGGTGAAGATCGCCGCCTGTTCGGCCGGCGCCACGCCGGGGCCGTTGTCGCGCACCCAGAGGGTCAGTCGGTCGCTCGCGCTCTCCAGGCTGACGGCCACGCGGCCGCCATCGGGGGTGTAGCGCAGGGCGTTGCCGACCAGGTTGGTGAGCATCAGCCCGAGCCACGCCGCTACGCCCCGCAGCGTGACCTCCTGGCTATCGAGGGTCAGCTCGATCTGCTTGTCGATGGCCTGCGGCGCGAGATCGGCGATGGTGTCTTCGGCCAGCAGGCGCAGGTCCACCGGGGCGAAGATTTCGTGCAGCTCTTCGGCATCGAGCCGCGCCAGCAGGAGAATCTGCTCCATCAGCGCGCTGATCCGTTCGACGCTGCGACTGACCTGCTGCAGTCCGTGGGCGTGGGCGGCCGGGTCGGACGAGCGTAGCGCCACCTGGGCGTGGGTGCGCAGGCTGGCCAGCGGCGTACGGATTTCGTGGGCGGCGTCGCTGGTCAGCCGGCGCTCGGCTTCCATCGCCGAATGCAGGCGCTCCAGCAGCAGGTTCAGTTCGTTGACCAGGCTGTGCACCTCCACCGGTGCGCGGCTCAGGGCCAGCGGGTGGAGGCTGTGGGCGCCGCGCTGGTGCACCTGTTCGATCAGGCCGCGCAGCGGCGCCAGGCCCTGGCGAACGCCGAACCAGACCAGCACGCCGAACAGCGGCAGGGCCAGCAGCAACGGGAAAAGGGCGCTGAACAGCAGCAGGTGCAGGGTCTTGTGGCGGTAGTGCAGGTCCTCGAAGACCCAGATGCGCACTTCGTCGGTGCCTGTCGTGGCCATTTGCAGCACGCGCCAGTTGACCCCGCCGCTGAGCAGGTCGGAGAAGCCTGGCGGCTGCGCCTCGATCCCCTTGGGCGGCTTGTGGGTGGCCAGCAGCGGCTGACCGCGGTACCAGATGGCATAGCCCAGCGTGGCCTCGCGGCGGATCAGCGGCAGCCCTTCGATGGCCTTGCGGCTGCGTGCGAGGATTTCCATGGCGTCGCTGGACTGCGGATCTATCGCGTCGGCGACATCGATCAGGCTCAGGGCGGCCTGGCCGAAGTCGATCATGTCCTGGTCGTAGAGGCGGTTCACCTGCTCGCGGGTCAGGTGGTAGGTGAACAGGCCGGCGACCAGCCACAGCACGGAAACACCGCCAATCAGCGTCAGCAGCAGGCGTCGGCTGATGGAGCCGGCGCGGCGCGGCCCGCTGCTCAAGCTCGTGCGGCGCCGTCGGGGCGGTCGATGCCGTAGCCGATGCCGCGCACAGTGCGGATCAGGCTGTTGCCCAGCTTGCGCCGCAGGTGGTGGATATGGACTTCGATGGCATTGCTTTCCAGGTCGCCGTCCCAGCCGTAGAGAGCTTCCACCAGGCGGGCACGGGACAGCACCTTGCCGCGTTGCTCCAGGAGCAGGCGCAGCAGCGCGTATTCGCGCGGAGCCAGGTCCACTGGTGAGCCAGACAGGCTGACCTGGTGGGTGGCCGGGTCCAGCGCCAGTTCGCCGTGTTGCAGCAGGGGCGCGGCGCGGCCGGTGTGGCGGCGGGTCAGGGCGCGGACGCGGGCGAGCAGTTCGTCGAGGTCGAAGGGTTTGGTCAGGTAGTCGTCGGCGCCAGCGTCCAGACCGGCCACGCGATCGGCCACCTTGTCGCGAGCGGTGAGGATCAGCACGGGCGTCAGGTCGCCGCGGCGGCGCAGCCCGCGCAGCACTTCCAGGCCGTCCTTGCGCGGCAGCCCGAGGTCGAGGACCAACAGGTCGAACTCATCGGTGGCCAGCGCCTGGTCGGCGGCCACGCCATCGCTCACCCAGTCCACGGTGTCGCCTTCCAGACCGAGCCCTGCGCGAATGCCATCGCCCAGCAACTGGTCGTCTTCTGCCAACAGGATTCTCATCTTGGTCCCCTCCACCGGCCTGTGCAGCAGGATAGCTGGCGTGATCCGGTTAGGGCAGAGGGTGACAGCGCTCGCTTAACGAGGTGTTAAGGCCGTGAGACTGGAGCGGCCCGTGGAAACGGGCCGGAAAGCCGGGGATGAGCGGGGAGAAGGTGTCCGCCGCCTGGAGGGGCGGCGGACACCAGCGGAACGCTAGGCGCCAGAAGCCAGGCCGACTGACGGGCGAGCGCGGGTCACGCGATCCACCAGGTAGACCACGCCGCGGTAGTCGATGCCGCCATGGGCGGACAGGCCGATCTCGCAGGTGCGGCTGGTGGAGACGCCTTCTTCGCAATACTGCACCGCGTCCTTGAGCGTGCGCAGCGAGTGCGCGTTCAGCTCGGGCGTGGTGAAACCCTTGTCGCCGGCAAAACCACAGCAGTGGATGCCCTCGGGGATCACCACCTCGCGGGTGCAGCGCTTGACCAGGTCGATCAGCGCCTGGCTTTCGCCCAGGTGCTGGGTGCTGCACGTGACGTGCACGGCCACTGGCTTGTCCTGCGGCTGGAAGTCCAGGCGCTCGACCAGATGGGTGCGAATGAACTTCACCGGGTCGTAGATCTTCAGCCGGTCGTCGGCCAGTTCCTGCACCAGGCGCAGGGTGCAGGGGCTGGTGTCGCAGTAGATCGGGTCGAGGCCGCCGCGGCTGGCCCGCAGCAATTCGGCGAGCAGCTCGTCGCGCTTGGCGTCGGCCTGCGCCTTGTAGCCCTTGGAGGCGAACGGCTGGCCGCAGCAGAGGTTGTCGGCGTTGTCCGGGAAAACCACCTGGTAGCCGGCTTTCTCCAGCAACTGGCGGGTCTTCTCGATCAACGGCATCTGCTCCTCGTCCGCCGCCGCCGGGCCCATGGCGCGGGACACGCAGGCGGTGAGGTAGACGACGCGCGGCCTGCCGTTATCCACCGGCTGCGATGTGGCTGCGAGGCGCACGGGCTGCGGCATGGCCGGCGTCCACTGCGGCACACGGCCCTTGCTGGCATGGCTGATGGAAGCGCTGAGGCGAGCCAGGCGCGGCGCGCCGAGCACCATGCGCGCACCGTTGGCGGCGTGCAGCATGAGCTTTGCACCCTTCAGGGCGGTGGCGAAGTGGCGCGCGAGCCAGGTGGCGGTGCCGGCATGCTGTGCTTCTTCGCCGCGCAGCTTCTTGATCAGTTCGCCCGTGTTGATGTTCACCGGGCAGCGCTGGGCACACAGGCCGGTGGCGGCGCAGGTGTCGATGCCCTGGTACTGGTAGTCGCGCTCCAGTTCGGTGGTGTCGATGCCGGCGCGGCGCTTCGCCTGGATATCACGCCACATCACGATGCGCTGGCGTGGGCTGAGGGTCAGCCCCTTGGACGGGCAGACCGGCTCGCAGAAGCCGCACTCGATGCACTTGTCGACGATCTCGTCGGCGGCCGGCAGCGGCTTGAGGTTCTTCAGGTGCAGCTGCGGATCGTCGGTCAGCACCACGCCGGGGTTGAGGATGCCGGTGGGGTCGAGCAGGCGCTTCAACTGCCACATCAGCTGGTAGGCGTCATGGCCCCATTCCAGCTCGACGAAGGGCGCCATGTTGCGCCCGGTGCCGTGCTCGGCCTTGAGCGAGCCGCCGTATTCCACGGCGACCAGGTGCGCGACGTCGTCCATGAAGGCCGAGTAGCGCGCGATCTGTTCAGGCGACTCGAAGCCCTGGGTGAAGACGAAGTGCAGGTTTCCTTCCAGCGCATGGCCGAACAGGATGGCTTCGTCGTAGCCGTGCTTGTCGAACAGCTCGATCAGGCGGTTCACGCCTTCGGCCAGCTGTTCGACGGGGAAGGTGACGTCCTCGATGATCACCGTGGTGCCGGTCTCGCGTACCGCGCCGACGGCCGGGAAGGTGTCCTTGCGGATGCGCCAGAGCTGGTTGTAGACCACCGGGTCTTCGCTGAAGTCGACTTGCTTCTCCACCGGGTAACCGGCGATGGAAACGCTGATCTGCGCGAGCTGTTCGTGCAGCAGCGACTGGGTTGCCGCGCGGGATTCGATGAGCAGCGCGCAGGCGCCTTCGGAGAGGCTTTTCACCCAGACAGGCATGCCCTGCATGTTCTCCACCGAGCGCAGGCTGCGGCGATCCAGCAGCTCCACGGCGGACACTGGCTGCTGCTTGAGCACGGTCACGGCCTTGCAGCAGGTCGCCACGTCGGGGAAGACGATCAGCGCGCTGGCCTTGTTCGGGTGGTCCGGCACGGTGTCGTAGGTCACTGCGCTGATGAAGCCCAGGGTGCCCTCGGAACCGACCATCAGGTGGGTGAGGATATCCAGCGGCTCGTCGTAGTCGACCAGGGCATTGAGTGACAGCCCGGTGGTGTTCTTCAGGCGGTACTTGTGGCGGATTTTCGCGGCCAGTTCGGTGTTGGCGCGGGTCTGCCGACCCAGTTCGGCGAGCTGCTCGAGCAGTGCGCCATGGCTTTCGCGGAAAGCCGCGAGGCTGTCGGGCAACTCGCTGTCCAGCAGGGTGCCATCGGCCAGCAGCAGGCGCATGCCAGCCAGGGTGTGGTAGCTGTTCTGCGCCGTGCCGCAGCACATGCCGCTGGCATTGTTGGCGACGATGCCGCCGATCTTGCAGGCATTGATCGAGGCCGGGTCCGGGCCGATCTTGCGGCCGAAGGGTGCCAGCCAGGCGTTGGCCTGGGCGCCTATGACGCCAGGCTGCAGGCGAATCTGCGTGCCACCGTCGCGTATATCGCGGCCGTTCCAGTTGTCGCCCAGCACCAGCAGCACCGAGTCGCTCACGGCCTGGCCGGAGAGGCTGGTGCCGGCGGCGCGGAAGGTCACCGCCACCTGATTGGCGTGGGCGGCCTTGAGCAGGGTGGCGACTTCGTCTTCGCTCTCGACGCGGATCACCAGCTTGGGGATCAGCCGGTAGAAGCTGGCGTCGGTGCCGAAGGCCAGGGTCGAGAGCGGATCGTCGAAGCGGCGCTCGCGGGGGATCAGGTGTTCTACCGTGTCGAGGAAAGCGGCAGGGAGGCTCATGGCGGCTCCAGTCATCATCGGTGAGCGTGGACCGCTGGACGGCCCATCGGTGTTCTTTTGGATTCGAACGCACCAAGGTGTGCGTTCACTTGTAGGAGCGAGCTTGCTCGCGAACCGGGTGGGCACGGGGCTGGCAGGTTCGCGAGCAAGCTCGCTCCTACAGGAAAAGCTGTTATCGACCGAATTCGCGCACCAGCGAATCACGGCTGATTTCGCCGATGGTCTTGGCGCCGGTGAGCACCATGGCCACGCGCATTTCCTTCTCGAACAGGTCCAGCAGGTTCTTCACGCCGGCTTCGCCGTGGGTTGCCAGGGCGTAGAGGAAGGCGCGACCGATGAGCACGGTGTCCGCGCCCAGGGCAATCATGCGCACCACGTCCAGGCCGTTGCGGATGCCGGAATCGGCAAGGATCTTCAGGTCGCCTTTCACGGCATCGGCGATGGCCGGCAGGGCGCGGGCGCTGGAGAGCACGCCGTCGAGCTGGCGGCCGCCGTGGTTGGACACGACGATGCCGTCGGCGCCGAATTTCACCGCGTCCTTGGCATCTTCCGGATCGAGAATGCCCTTGATGATCATCGGGCCGTCCCAGAACTCACGGATCCACTCCAGGTCCTTCCAGGAGATGGACGGGTCGAAGTTGGCACCCAGCCAGCCGATGTAGTCGGCCAGGCCCGTGGGGTTGCCGCGGTACTTGGAGATGTTGCCCAGGTCGTGGGGCTTGCCCAGCAGGCCGACGTCAAGCGCCCACTGTGGGTGGGTCATGGCCTGCCAGACGCGACGCAGCGGCGCGTTCGGGCCGCTCATGCCGGAGTGGGCGTCACGGTAGCGGGCGCCGGGCACCGGCATGTCGACGGTGAATACCAGGGTCTTCACGCCGGCGGCCTTGGCGCGCTCCAGGGCGTTGCGCATGAAGCCGCGATCCTTCAGCACATAGAGCTGGAACCACATGGGCCGGTCGATGGCCGGGGCGACTTCCTCGATGGGGCAGACCGACACCGTCGACATCGTGAACGGAATGCCTTTCGCAGCCGCCGCGCGGGCTGCCTGCACCTCGCCGCGGCGGGCATACATGCCGGTCAGGCCGACAGGGGCCAGGGCGATGGGCATGCTCAACGCTTCGTCGAACAGCTTCGTCTCCAGGCTCAGTTCAGACATGTTCTTCAGCACGCGCTGGCGCAGGGCGATGTTGGCCAGGTCGTCGACGTTGTTGCGCAGGGTACGCTCGGCGTAGGCGCCGCCGTCGGCGTAGTGGAAGAGGAACGGCGGCAGCTTGCGTTGGGCCGCGGCGCGGTAGTCGGTAGAGGCAGAGATGATCATTGGGCTCTTCCGTTTTGAGAGAAAAGTGTTGGATCGAGCGAGCTAGAGCGAGACAAGGCGGAAATGGCCGAGGGAGCGGAGCCTACAACTGTAGGTGAGCATCCCGAGGCCATTTCCAACGCAGTATCGCCGACGCGCAGCCGATCAGCGCACGGTCAGTGAACCAGCATGCCGGTGAAGATATAGGCCTGGGCCAGGGTGATCAGACCCACCAGGGCGGCGAACATCAGGCTGTGCTTGAGGGTGAAGCGGAACAGGTCGGATTCCTTGCCGACCATGCCGGTCGCGGCGCAGGCCACGGCGATGGACTGCGGCGAGATCATCTTGCCGGTCACGCCGCCGCTGGTATTGGCGGCCACCAGCAGGGTGTCGTTGACCCCGATCTGGTGCGCGGTGGTGGACTGCAGCGAGCTGAACAGGGCGTTGGAGGAGGTGTCCGAGCCGGTCAGGAACACACCCAGCCAGCCGAGGAACGGCGAGAAGAACGGGAACGCCGCGCCGGTGCCGGCCAGCACCAGCGCCAGGGTGGTGGACATGCCCGAGTAGTTGGTGACGAAGGCGAAGGCCAGCACCATGCCGATGGAGAGGATCGGCCACTTCAGCTCGACCAGGGTCTCCTTGAAGGTGGTCAGACCAGTTTTCGCGCTGATACGCAGGACGAACATCGAGATCACGGCGGAGAGGAAGATCGCGGTGCCGGTGGCCGAGACCGGGTCCAGTTTGAACACGGCGGCAATCGGCGTCGGGTTGGCGACGATGGGCGCGGTCTTCACCACCAGCTGGTCCAGGTGCGGGATGGCGAAGTTGAACACCAGGTTGTACAGCGCGCCGCCCGGAGCGAAGAGCGCCTTGAAAGGCTTCAGGGTCCAGATGGTGACCAGCACGGTGAGCACCAGGAAGGGCGACCAGGCCTTGAGGATTTCGCCGAAGTTGTAGGGCGTCGGCTCGGCGCTGCGCGGGCCGTTGCCGCCCAGGACAGCGGCGCCGCCGGCGGCGGCGACCACTTCACGCTCGCTGGCGGGTTGCCAGACCTTCAGGAACAGGGTCAGGGAAATCAGGCTGACCAGGGCGGAGGTGATGTCCGGCAGTTCCGGGCCGATGAAGTTGGAGGTGAAGTACTGGGTGATGGCGAAGCTGCCGCCGGCGACCAGGGCGGCCGGCCAGGTTTCCTTCACGCCCTTGAGGCCGTCCATCATGAACACCAGCCAGAACGGCACGAGGATCGACAGGAAGGGCAGTTGGCGGCCGGTCATGGCGCCGATCTTGAAGGCGTCGATGCCGGTGACCTGGCCCGCGACGATGATCGGGATACCCAGGGCGCCGAAGGCGACCGGCGCGGTGTTGGCGATCAGGCACAGGCCCGCGGCGTAAAGCGGGTTGAAGCCCAGGCCGACGAGCAGGGCGGCGGTGATCGCCACCGGCGCGCCGAAGCCGGCCGCACCTTCGAGGAACGCGCCGAAGGAGAAGCCGATCAGCAGCACCTGCAGGCGCTGGTCGCCGGTGATCGACAGCACCGAGCTGCGGATCACCTCGAACTGGCCACTCTTGACCGTGAGCTTGTAGAGGAACACCGCCGCGACGATGATCCAGGCGATCGGCCACAGGCCGTAGGCGAAGCCATAGCCGGCAGCGGCGATGGCCATGTCGGCGGGCATGCCGAACGCGGCGATGGCGATGATGATCGAGAGGGCGAGGGTGATGCTGCCGGCGACGTGGCCCTTGAGGCGGAACACGGCGAGGGCGAGGAAGAAGAACACGATCGGGATGACGGCGACCAGCGCGGACAGGCCGAGGCTGCCGAGCGGGGTATAGATCTGCTGCCAGGTTTGCATCTGTGTTGGCTCCCTAATTGTTTTTGGGTGGAGGGCCTGGTTGCCGGTCGGGCGATTCCGGTGCGCTTGTGGCGCATGGGCAGACGGTCGACTGATCGCGGCTTAAGTTTTTGTGAACCTGTTGTCGTGCAATCCGACTTCCGGTAAATTGGTAAGACCAATTTACAAAGCCGAGCGCTCAGGGTAAAAGCCCTGCTGGCGGCGTGTCAATTTGCTGCTCTGCGACTTTTGTCGAGGGCGCTCGGGAGCGTGCGTTGGTCTTGTTGCCGGCGGCGCCACTGGGTAGGCTGCCGCGCGCTGTGCTGGGCGCGCCTGGAGCGCGGCTCAGGGTGAGAGGGCGAGGGAGTTCACGAAGATGAGTTTTGGTCAGGTCAAGCAGCGCCGTTTGTCGGACGACATCGTCGAGCGGCTGGAGGCGATGATCCTCGAGGGCACTCTCAAGGCCGGCGAGCGGCTGCCAGCCGAGCGCGTGCTGGCCGAGCAGTTCGGCGTATCGCGGCCCTCACTGCGCGAGGCGATCCAGAAGCTCGGCGCCAAAGGGTTGCTGGTCAGTCGCCAGGGTGGTGGCAACTATGTCAGCGAGGGGTTGGGCTCGATGTTCAGCGATCCATTGCTGCACCTGCTGGAAAGCAACCCGGAGGCGCAGCGCGATCTGCTGGAATTTCGCCACACCCTGGAAGGCTCCTGTGCCTACTACGCGGCGCAGCGCGCGACCGAGGTGGATCATCAGCGCCTGAAGCAGGCCTTCGATGCGCTGCAGGATTGCTACCAGCGTGTTGGAAAGGTGAGCCGTGCGGAAGAGGGCGCGGCAGACGCAGCCTTCCACCTGGCCATCGCCGAGGCCAGCCACAACGCTGTGCTGCTGCACACCATCCGCGGGCTGTTCGACCTGCTCAAGCGCAACGTGGTGACCAATATCGGCGGGATGTACGCGCAGCGCGACGAAACCCGCGAGCAGCTGATGCGCCAGCACCGAGAGTTGTACGAAGCGATTATCGGCGGGCACGCGGAAGCGGCGCGGGAGATTTCCCAGCGACACATCGACTACGTGCAGGAAGTGCTGGCCGAGGTGCAGGCGAAGGAACTGCGCCTGCAACGGGCACAGCGGCGCCAGGGCGCGGTGGACGCTTGACCGGCAACGCGCCCTCGCAGGAGGGCGCGTAGGGGCTCAGTCGTCCTTGCCGTGACGGATGGCGCGCTGGATTTCCCGGTCGGAGTCACGCTCCTTCTCGGTGCCGCGCTTGTCGTACTCTTTCTTGCCCTTGGCCAGTGCGATCTCGCACTTGATCAGGTGCTTCTTCCAGTACATCGACAGCGCGACGCAGGCGTAGCCTTTTTGCTGCACGGCACCGAACAGCTTGCCCAGCTCGCGCTTGTGCAGCAGCAGTTTGCGCGTGCGCACCGGGTCGGCGATGACGTGGGTGCTGGCAGTGGTCAGCGGCGTGATGTGGCTGCCCAGCAGCCAGGCTTCGCCATCCTTGAGCAGCACGTAGCTGTCCACCAGCTGCGCCTTGCCGGCGCGCAGGCTTTTCACTTCCCAGCCGGCCAGGGCGACGCCCGCCTCGAAGCGCTGCTCGATGAAGTAGTCGTGCAGAGCCTTCTTGTTCTGCGCGATGGTCCCCGAAGGGTGTTTCTTCTGTTTAGCCATAGGCCGCGCATTATAGGGAGTCGCTCGCCGCGCCGCTATCGGGACAGCATGCGACGGCATGCAAGCTTGAGGGTGTGTGGCTAATCTCGGACAATGCGCGCTGTTTTTTTGAGCAGCGGGCGTATGAAACGCCCTACAACCAAGCGAGACGTCTATGAGCACGCATATCCAGCGTTCGGCGCTGCTGCCCTATCCGGCGAAGGCGCTGTACGACCTGGTCAACGATGTGGCGCGCTACCCGGAGTTCCTGCCCTGGTGTTCCGCCTCCACCGTGCTGGAGGAAAGCGATACCGCCATGCGCGCCGAGCTGACCGTGGCCAAGGGCAGCATCACCCAGCGCTTCACCACCCGTAACGTGCTGGTGCCGGGGCAGAGTATCGAGATGAACCTTGAGGAAGGCCCGTTCACCCAGCTGCATGGCGTGTGGACTTTCAAGGCGCTGGGCGACAAGGCCTGCAAGATTTCCCTCGACCTGACCTTCGACTATGCCGGCGCCCTGGTGAAAGCCACCCTCGGCCCGCTGTTCACCCAGGCGGCGAACACCATGGTCGATGCCTTCTGCCAACGCGCCAAGCAGTTGCATGGCTGAATCCGCGAGCATCGCCATCGAGGTCGTCTACGCGTTGCCGGAGAAGCAGGTGCTGCTGCGCCTGAGTGTTCCGCGCGGCACGCGGATGCGCGAGGCGGTGTTGCTGTCGGGCATCGTCGCGCAATTTCCCGGCCTGGATGTGCAGGGCTGCCCGCTGGGTATCTTCGGCAAGGCGGTGGCCACGCCCGAGGAGCGTGTGCTGGAGGAGGGCGAGCGGGTGGAAATCTACCGTCCGCTGATCGTCGATCCCAAGGAAGTGCGCAAGCAGCGGGCCGCACGGGCCAAGGCGGCGCGCGGCTGACCCCTGTGCGATGCTGATTGCCGTGCGATGAAATCGCAGGCAACAAAAAGCCCGGCACTGGCCGGGCTTTTTCGTTGGAGCGAATCCCTTACTGCGGATTCTTGTCCAGCGGTTCCGGAGTCGGGATCGGCACGGTTTCCACCTGGTCGACTTCCTTCTGGATCTGCTCTTCCACGGAGCCGGGCTTGGCCGGTTCTTCCTTGGGCTGTTCGGGCTGCTGCTGGGTCGGCTGCGACGGCGTGGTAGCCGGGGTGCCTTCCTTGCCGAGGATCGACTCGTCGCGGCTGACGCCGGGCATGAAGTCGCCATTCAGGCCGACCAACTGGTCGTTTTCGCCGAAGTACAGGCTCATGCGCTCCTGCTGGCGCTGACCGCCGCCGGGTTGGATGCTGTAGAGGTAGTCCCAGCGATTGGGGTGGAAGGTGTCCACGATCAGGGGGTTGCCCATGATAAACCGCACTTGGCGCCGGGTCATTCCGGGCTTCAACTGGTCTATCATATCCTGCGTTACAACGTTGCCCTGCTGGATGTCGATCTTGTAGACCCCCGGGAACGAGCAACCGGCGAGTGCGGCGAGTCCCAGCCCGAAAGCGAGACTGGTCAGCATGAGCTTGGCGTTTTGCATCAAGGGGTGACTTCCACTATCTTGGCTGAGCGACGAAATCCCGATCATACCTGTATTGAGAGATGCTGCGAAGCATTCCGCGCCGAGAAAGCACACATGGTTGAAAATAGCGAACTGCGCAAAGCCGGACTTAAGGTCACACTGCCGCGCGTCAAGATCCTCCAGATGCTCGATTCCGCCGAGCAGCGCCACATGAGCGCAGAGGATGTTTACAAAGCGCTGATGGAGGCGGGTGAAGACGTCGGTCTGGCCACCGTCTACCGCGTCCTGACCCAGTTCGAAGCCGCCGGCCTGGTGGTGCGCCACAACTTCGATGGCGGTCATGCCGTCTTCGAACTGGCCGACAGCGGTCACCATGACCACATGGTCTGCGTCGATACCGGCGAAGTCATCGAGTTCATGGACTCGGAAATCGAGAAACGCCAGAAGGAGATCGTCAAGGAGCGCGGCTTCGAGCTCGTCGATCACAACCTGGTGCTCTACGTGCGCAAGAAGAAATAAGCGCACGCGGATGCAGAAACGGCGACCTTCGGGTCGCCGTTTTCGTTTGTGCGGTTCTTTTGTAGGAGCGAGCTTGCTCGCGAACAAGTTGCCCGGTTGCCTCAGTGCCAAGCGGTTCGCGAGCAAGCTCGCTCCTACAAGAGGGCCAAGGTGCTTGGGGGGGGATCAGCCTTGTACGGCCGAATCCACCATCTTGCGGGCGTGGGCCAGGGATTCCTTGGTCAGGTCCACACCGCCAAGCATGCGGGCGATTTCCTCGATGCGCTCGGCCTTCTTCAGGTTGGCCACGGCGGTGCGGGTTTCGCTGGTGTCGCGGTCCTTGTGCACGAACAGGTGCTGGTGGCCCTGGGCTGCAACCTGCGGCAGGTGGGTGACGGTGAGCACCTGGCCGCGATCACCGAGGCGGCGCAGCAACTGGCCGACCACTTCGGCGGTGGGTCCGCCGATGCCGACGTCCACTTCGTCGAAGACCAGCGTGGGGATGCGCGAGGTCTGGGCGGTGATCACCTGGATCGCCAGGCTGATGCGTGACAATTCGCCGCCCGAAGCGACCTTGGCCAGGCCTTTCATCGGCTGGCCGGGGTTGGCGCTGACCAGGAACTCCAGCTGCTCCAGCCCATTCATCTGCGGCTCGTCGGAGGCGGCGTCGCGCAACTCGATGGCGAAACGACCGCCGGGCATGCCCAGGCGCTGTATTTCAACTTCCACGGCCTTGGCCAGTTTCGGGGCTGCGTCGCGGCGAATCTGGCGGAGTTCGTCGGCCTTCTCCTGATAGTGGCGGGCGAAGGCGGCCAGTTCGTCGCCCAGGCGCTCCACGGCTTCGTCGTCGGCGTTCAGCGCCTCCAGTTCGTCCAGCAGGCGTTGCTGCAGATCCTGCAGCTCGTGGGGCTGCACGCGGTGCTTGCGCGCGAGGCTATAGATGGCGTCCATGCGCTCTTCCAGCTGCTGCAGGCGCAGAGGGTCGGCGTCGAAGTGGTCGACGAAGCGGTTCAGCTCGCCGATGGCTTCCTCCACCTGGATCTGCGCGCTGGACAGCAGGTTCACCGCTTCGCCCAATGCAGCCGGCTGGCTCGGGAAGGCGGTGAGGCGGTTGAGGCTGGAGGTCAGCGCGGACAGCACGTTGCCGGCATCGCTTTCACTGCACAATTCGACGACCTGGCGGCAGGCGGCAATCAGGCTGCCGGCGTTGCTCTGGGTCTTGTGTTCGGCCTCCAGCGACTCCAGTTCGTTATCACCCAGGCCGAGGTTTTCCAGTTCCTCCAGCTGGTAGCTGAGCAACTGGTGGCGGGCGCGTTGTTCGTCGCCGTTGCGCGACAGGCGGTCCAGCTCCTGGCGGGTCTGCTTCCAGCGTTGCGCGGCGAGGTGCACCTGGCGCGCCAGGTCCTGGCTGCCGGCGAATTCGTCGAGCAGGCGGCGATGGGTGTCGGCCTTGAGCAGCGACTGGTGTTCGTGCTGGCTGTGGATGTCGATCAGCAGTTCGCCCAGGTGCTTGAGGTCGCCCAGCGGGCAGGGCGTGCCGTTGATATAGGCGCGGGAGCGGCCTTCGGCGGTGATCACCCGGCGCAGGATGCACGGGCCGTCCTGCTCCAGGTCGCGCTCGGCGAGCCAGTCGCGGGCCTCGGCAATCGCGCTGACATCGAAGCTGGCGAGAATGTCTGCCTTGTCGGAGCCGGGGCGTACCACGCCGCTGTCGGCGCGGTCACCCAGGGCGAGGCCGAGGGCGTCGAGCATGATCGACTTGCCGGCGCCGGTTTCGCCGGTGATCACGGTCATGCCGGCGGCGAGCTCGAGATCGAGGTGCTCGACGATGGCGTAGTTGTGCACGGACAGATGAACCAGCATGGGCGGCGGCTCCGCAGAAAGGTCTGTTTATTTATACAGTATTTTTTGCGGCTGGCAATTCTCCCTTGTCGCCTGCTGGTTGGTCCTTGGGGTCAAGGCCCTTGAAGTAAAAAAAACGCACCCCATATACACGGCAGAGCCGCGGACCATAGGGTTCGCTTTGTTTTCAAAGGCTTATTTTCTTTTTTAGGAGAGTGGCATGTCTGACGAACAACAGACTCAGGATTCCCAGTTCAACGAGCAGCCGGACATCGGCGCTACCGGGGACCTGAACGCCCGCGTGCTGGAACTGGAAGAACAGGTTGCCGCGGCGAAGGACCAGAGCCTGCGCGCCGTCGCCGAATTGCAGAACGTCCGCCGCCGTGCCGAGCAGGACGTGGAGAAGGCGCACAAGTTCGCCCTGGAGAAATTCGCCGGCGACCTGCTGCCGATCGTCGATACCCTCGAGCGCGCGCTGGAGATGTCGAACCCGGAAGACGAAGTGATCAAGCCGATGCGCGAAGGCATCGAACTGACGCTGAAGATGTTCCACGACACCCTCAAGCGCTACAACCTCGAGCCGGTCGACCCGCACGGCGAGCCGTTCAACCCCGAACACCACCAGGCCATGGCCATGGAAGAGAGCATCCGCCTCGAGCCGGGCAGCGTGGTCAAGGTGTTCCAGAAGGGTTACCTGCTCAATGGTCGCCTGCTGCGTCCGGCCATGGTCGTGGTCAGCAAGGCACCGGAACAAACTCCGCCTTCGATCGACGAGAAGGCTTGAAATCCACCACCCGGTCCCCATCTGGGTAATCAACCGAGCCAAAGACCCGCAACAGGGTCAGCGCGGAATCTAATTTCTGGAGAGTGAACTATGGGCAAAATCATTGGTATCGACCTGGGGACCACCAACTCCTGTGTGTCCATCCTGGAGAACGGTAACGTCAAGGTCATCGAGAACGCCGAAGGCGCTCGTACCACCCCGTCGATCATCGGCTACGCCAACGACGGTGAAATCCTGGTCGGTCAGCCGGCGAAGCGCCAGGCCGTGACCAACCCGACCAACACCCTGTACGCCGTCAAGCGCCTGATCGGCCGTCGTTTCGAAGAAGACGTCGTACAGAAAGACATCAAGATGGTCCCGTACAAGATCGTCAAGGCTGACAACGGCGACGCCTGGGTCGAGGCCAAGGGCCAGAAGATGGCTCCGCCGCAGGTCTCCGCCGAAGTCCTGAAGAAGATGAAGAAGACCGCCGAGGATTACCTGGGCGAGCCGGTCACCGAAGCGGTCATCACCGTTCCGGCCTACTTCAACGACAGCCAGCGTCAGGCCACCAAGGACGCCGGCCGCATCGCCGGCCTGGACGTCAAGCGCATCATCAACGAGCCGACCGCGGCCGCGCTGGCCTACGGCCTGGACAAGGCCAAGGGTGACCACACCATCATCGTCTACGACCTGGGCGGCGGTACCTTCGACGTTTCCGTGATCGAGATCGCGGAAGTCGACGGCGAGCACCAGTTCGAAGTGCTGGCCACCAACGGTGACACCTTCCTCGGTGGTGAAGACTTCGACCTGCGCCTGATCGACTACCTCGTCGAGGAGTTCAAGAAAGAATCCGGCATGGACCTCAAGGGCGACCCGCTGGCCATGCAGCGCCTGAAGGAAGCTGCCGAGAAGGCCAAGATCGAGCTGTCCTCGACCCAGCAGACCGACGTCAACCTGCCGTACGTCACTGCTGACGCCTCCGGCCCGAAACACCTGAACGTCAAGGTTTCCCGCGCCAAGCTGGAATCCCTGGTGGAAGACCTGGTCACCCGCACCATCGAGCCGTGCCGCGTTGCGCTGAAAGACGCAGGCCTGGACGTGTCGAAGATCGACGAAGTGATCCTGGTCGGCGGCCAGACCCGCATGCCGCTGGTGCAGAAGACCGTTGCCGAGTTCTTCGGCAAGGAAGCGCGCAAGGACGTCAACCCGGACGAAGCCGTTGCCATGGGTGCTGCGATCCAGGGCGCCGTGCTGGCCGGCGACGTGAAGGACGTGCTGCTGCTCGACGTCACCCCGCTGACCCTGGGTATCGAAACCCTCGGTGGCGTGATGACCGCGCTGATCGACAAGAACACCACCATCCCGACCAAGAAGTCGCAGGTGTTCTCCACTGCCGATGACAACCAGGGCGCCGTGACCATCCACGTGCTGCAGGGCGAGCGCAAGCAAGCCGGGCAGAACAAGTCGCTGGGCAAGTTCGACCTGGCCGACATCCCGCCGGCTCCGCGCGGCGTGCCGCAGATCGAAGTGACCTTCGATATCGACGCCAACGGCATCCTGCATGTCGGCGCGAAGGACAAGGCCACCGGCAAGCAGCAGTCCATCGTGATCAAGGCTTCCTCCGGTCTGTCCGAGGACGAGATCCAGCAGATGGTCCGCGACGCCGAGGCGAATGCCGAGGAAGACCGCAAGTTCGAGGAGCTGGCCGCTGCCCGCAACCAGGGTGACGCGCTGGTCCACGCCACTCGCAAGATGGTCACCGAGGCTGGCGACAAGGCCACTGCCGAGGAGAAGGCTGCCATCGAGAAGGCTCTCGGCGAGCTGGAAGTTGCCGTGAAGGGCGACGACAAGGCCGAGATCGAAGCGAAGATGAATGCGCTGTCCCAGGCATCCACCCCGCTGGCGCAGAAGATGTACGCCGAGCAGCCGCAGCCGGGTGCTGCCGCTCAGGGCGAGGCCGCTGACGACAAGGCTGGCGACGATGTCGTCGACGCCGAGTTCGAAGAGGTCAAGGAGAACAAGTAAGCCGCGTGCTTGCTTCCGCTCCGGCGCACCGACCAGCGTGTCGGTGCGCATGAAACGTCACGCGGGGGCTTGCTCCCGCGTTGGCGTGTCTGGGGGAACGGTTTTCAGAGTGCAGGAAAGTTATGGCCAAACGTGATTTTTACGAGGTACTGGGTGTCGAGCGCGGCGCCAGCGAAGCGGACCTGAAAAAGGCCTATCGCCGGCTCGCCATGAAGTTCCACCCGGACCGCAATCCCGGCGACAAGGAGGCCGAGGATAAATTCAAGGAGGCCAACGAGGCGTACGAGGTCCTGTCCGACGCCAGCAAGCGCGCGGCCTACGATCAGTACGGCCATGCCGGTGTCGACCCGCAGATGGGTGGCGGCGGTGCGGGCTTTGGTGGGGCGAGCTTCTCGGACATCTTCGGTGATGTCTTCAGCGACTTCTTCGGTGGCGCTGGCGGCCGCGGTGGTTCCCGTGGCGGCCCGGCCCGTGGCGCCGACTTGCGCTACACCCTGGACCTGGACCTGGAAGACGCGGTTCGCGGCACTACCGTGACCATCCGCGTTCCGACCCTGGTCGGCTGCAAGACCTGTAGCGGCAGCGGCGCCAAGCCCGGCACCACGCCGGTCACCTGTACCACTTGCGGTGGTATCGGCCAGGTGCGCATGCAGCAAGGCTTCTTCTCGGTGCAGCAGACCTGCCCGCGCTGCCATGGCAGCGGCAAGATGATCACCGACCCTTGTGGCTCCTGCCACGGCCAGGGTCGTGTGGAAGAGCACAAGACCCTGTCGGTGAAGGTACCCGCTGGTGTCGATACCGGCGACCGCATCCGCCTGACCGGCGAAGGCGAGGCCGGCGCCCATGGTGGTCCGGCGGGCGACCTGTACGTGGTGGTGAACGTGCGCGAGCACGACATCTTCCAGCGTGACGGCAAGCACCTGTACTGCGAAGTACCGATCAGCTTTGCCGATGCTGCCCTGGGTGGCGAGCTGGAAGTGCCGACCCTGGATGGTCGCGTGAAGCTGAAGATTCCCGAAGGCACCCAGACCGGCAAGCTGTTCCGTCTGCGCGGCAAGGGCGTTGCCCCGGTGCGCGGCGGCGGTGCCGGCGACCTGATGTGTCGCGTGGTGGTGGAGACGCCGGTGCAGTTGGACAAGCGTCAGCGCGAGCTGCTCGAAGAGTTCCGTGGCACCCTGCAGGGCAACTCTTCCAACTCGCCCAAGGCCAGTGGCTGGTTCGAGGGCATGAAGCGCTTCTTCGACGATCTATGATGCAGGGCCCCGGCGGTGCGAATCGCCCGGGGCCTTTTTAGCTTGGAGCTGTTTTATATGCGACGTATAGCCGTAATGGGCGCCGCCGGGCGCATGGGCAAGACCCTGATCGAGGCCGTGCAGCAGACCGGCGGCAGCGCTGGCCTGACTGCAGCGGTGGACCGCCCGGACAGCACCCTGGTGGGCGCCGACGCGGGCGAGTTGGCCGGCCTGGGCCGTATCGGTGTGCCGCTGTCGGGCGATCTCGCCAAGGTGGTCGACGAGTTCGATGTGCTGATCGACTTCACCCACCCGACCGTGACCCTGAAGAACCTGGAAGTCTGCCGCAAGGCCGGCAAGGCCATGGTTATCGGCACCACGGGCTTCTCCGCGGCGGAGAAGGAACTGCTCAACGAAGCGGCGAAAGACATCCCGATCGTCTTCGCAGCCAACTACAGCGTCGGCGTGAACCTCTGCCTGAAGCTGCTCGATACCGCCGCTCGCGTTCTGGGTGACGATGTGGATATCGAGATTCTCGAAGCACATCACCGCCACAAGGTCGACGCTCCGTCCGGCACTGCGCTGCGCATGGGTGAGGTGGTCGCCAACGCGCTGGGTCGTGACCTGGAGAAAGTGGCTGTCTATGGTCGTGAAGGCCAGACCGGCGCTCGCCCGCGCGAGACCATCGGCTTTGCCACTGTGCGTGCTGGCGATGTGGTGGGCGATCACACCGTGCTGTTCGCCGCGGACGGCGAGCGCGTGGAGATCACCCACAAGGCCTCGAGCCGCATGACCTTCGCGCGTGGCGCTGTGCGTGCTGCGCAATGGCTGGAAGGGCAGGCCAATGGCCTGTACGACATGCAGGACGTACTCGGCCTTCGCTGAGTGGCATGGCCGTACGTCGTGCAAAAGGTGGACCATGATGTCGCATTTCTGTAAACTACAGCTTTAGTGTGTCCACTAAAAGTAGCGCAGCATGATCACATAAAAAGCGGGATGACTTCTTCTGATGTCATCCCGCTTTTTTACAATCTGCGCACGCCCAGCCAGGCTTGAACTACGGGAGGTCTTCTTGACTAAGCCAGCCATACTTGCACTTGCCGACGGCAGCGTTTTTCGCGGTGAAGCCATCGGCGCCGACGGCCAGACCGTCGGAGAGGTGGTGTTCAACACCGCCATGACCGGCTACCAGGAAATCCTTACCGATCCTTCCTACGCCCAACAGATCGTTACCCTGACCTACCCGCACATCGGCAACACCGGCACTACGCCCGAAGATGCCGAGTCGAACAAGGTCTGGGCCGCCGGCCTGATCATTCGCGACCTGCCGCTGCTCTCCAGCAGCTGGCGCGACAAGCAGTCCCTGCCGGACTACCTGAAAGAGAACGGCACCGTTGCCATCGCCGGCATCGACACCCGCCGCCTGACCCGCATCCTGCGCGAGAAGGGTTCGCAGAACGGCTGCATCCTGGTCGGCGACGACGCCACCGAGGAAAAAGCCCTCGAACTGGCGCGCGGCTTCCCGGGCCTGAAGGGCATGGACCTGGCGAAAGTCGTGTCCTCCACCGAGAAGTACGAGTGGCGCTCCAGCGTGTGGAACCTGGAAACCGACAGCCATCCGGAAATCGCCGCCGCCGACCTGCCGTACCACGTAGTCGCCTATGACTTCGGCGTGAAGCTGAACATCCTGCGCATGCTGGTCGCCCGCGGGTGCCGCCTGACCGTGGTGCCGGCACAGACCCCGGCGAGCGAAGTGCTGGCCCTGAACCCGGACGGCATCTTCCTTTCCAACGGCCCTGGCGACCCCGAGCCGTGCGACTACGCCATCCAGGCGATCCGCGAGTTCCTCGACACCGAGACGCCGATCTTCGGCATCTGCCTGGGTCACCAGCTGCTGGCCCTGGCTTCCGGCGCCAAGACTGTGAAAATGGGCCACGGCCACCATGGCGCCAACCACCCGGTGCAGGACCTGGATTCGGGCGTGGTGATGATCACCAGCCAGAACCATGGTTTCGCCGTGGACGAGGCGAGCATGCCGGCCAACCTGCGTGCCACCCACAAGTCGCTGTTCGACGGCACCCTGCAAGGCGTCGAGCGCACCGACAAGGTGGCCTTCAGCTTCCAGGGTCACCCGGAAGCCAGCCCGGGTCCGCACGACGTGGCTCCGCTGTTCGACCGCTTCATCGCGGCGATGGCCGAGCGCCGCTGAGTCCCGGCTGTTTTCGAGAGAGACGGAAGAGGGAAAGAAGATGATGCCGACCCTGGGAATCACCGACCTCTGGACCTACGTCCTGGGTACGTTGTTCATCGTCCTGCTGCCGGGGCCGAACTCGCTGTTCGTCCTCGCCACCGCCGCCCAGCGCGGCGTGGCCTCGGGCTACCGGGCGGCGAGCGCGGTGTTCCTGGGCGATGCGATCCTGATGTTCCTGTCGGCGCTGGGTATCGCCTCGGTCCTCAAGGCTGAGCCGATGCTGTTCCTGGGGCTGAAGTACGTCGGTGCCGCCTACCTGTTCTACTTAGGGTTAGGCATGCTCCGCGGTGGCTGGCAGAAGTTGCGTCACCCGCTGGAAGCGGCGGCCGCGCCGGCGAAGGAAGTGGACGTCAACCAGCCGTTCCGCAAGGCGCTGCTGCTGAGCCTGTCCAACCCCAAGGCGATCCTCTTCTTCATCTCCTTCTTCATCCAGTTCGTCGACCCGGGTTACGCCTATCCCGGCCTGTCGTTCCTGGTGCTGGGCACGATCCTCGAGATCATCAGCGCCCTGTACCTGAGCTTCCTGATTTTCTCCGGTGTGCGTCTGGCGGCCTGGTTCCGTCGGCGGCAACGGCTGGCTGCCGGCGCCTCGAGCGGCGTCGGCGCCCTGTTCGTCGGCTTTGGCGTGAAGCTGGCCAGCGCAACCCTTTCCTGAATATTGCAACGAGAGTCCCATGCCCAAGCGTACAGACATCAAGAGCATCCTGATCCTCGGCGCCGGCCCGATCGTCATCGGCCAGGCCTGTGAGTTCGACTACTCCGGCGCGCAGGCCTGCAAGGCCCTGAAGGAAGAAGGCTTCCGTGTCATCCTGGTGAACTCCAACCCGGCCACCATCATGACCGACCCGGCCATGGCCGACGCCACCTACATCGAGCCGATCAAGTGGCAGACCGTCGCCAAGATCATCGAGAAGGAGCGCCCTGACGCGCTGCTGCCGACCATGGGTGGCCAGACCGCTCTGAACTGCGCCCTGGATCTGGAGCGCCATGGCGTTCTGGAACAGTTCGGCGTGGAAATGATCGGCGCCAACGCCGACACCATCGACAAGGCCGAAGACCGTTCGCGCTTCGACAAGGCCATGCGTGACATCGGCCTGGCCTGCCCGCGCTCGGGCATCGCCCACACCATGGAAGAAGCCTACGGCGTGCTCGAGAAGGTCAACTTCCCGTGCATCATCCGTCCGTCCTTCACCATGGGCGGCACCGGCGGCGGCATCGCCTACAACCGCGAAGAATTCGAGGAAATCTGCACCCGTGGCCTGGACCTGTCGCCGACCAACGAGCTGCTGATCGACGAATCGCTGATCGGCTGGAAGGAATACGAGATGGAGGTTGTCCGCGACAAGAAGGACAACTGCATCATCGTCTGCGCCATCGAGAACTTCGACCCGATGGGCGTACACACCGGTGACTCGATCACCGTCGCGCCGGCACAGACCCTGACCGACAAGGAATACCAGATCATGCGCAACGCCTCGCTGGCGGTGCTGCGTGAGATCGGCGTGGAAACCGGCGGTTCCAACGTGCAGTTCGGTATCTGCCCGAACACTGGCCGCATGGTCGTGATCGAAATGAACCCGCGCGTATCGCGTTCCTCGGCGCTGGCTTCCAAGGCCACCGGCTTCCCGATCGCCAAGATCGCCGCCAAGCTGGCTGTCGGCTACACCCTCGACGAGCTGCAGAACGACATCACCGGCGGTCGCACCCCGGCGTCCTTCGAGCCGGCGATCGACTACGTCGTCACCAAGATCCCGCGTTTCGCCTTCGAGAAATTCCCGAAAGCCGACGCCCGCCTGACCACCCAGATGAAATCCGTGGGTGAAGTCATGGCCATCGGCCGCACCTTCCAGGAGTCCGTGCAGAAAGCTCTGCGCGGCCTGGAAGTCGGCGCCACCGGCTTCGATCCGAAGCTCGACCTGAGCAACCCGGAAGCCGAGAGCATCCTCAAGCGCGAGCTGACCGTGCCCAATGCCGACCGCATCTGGTACGTCGCCGACGCCTTCCGCGCCGGCAAGAGCATCGCCGAAGTCTTCGACCTGACCCGCATCGACGAGTGGTTCCTGGTGCAGATCGAAGACCTGGTCAAGGACGAGGAGCGCGTAAAGACCCTGGGTCTGTCCGCCATCGACCGCGACCTGATGCTCAAGCTCAAGCGCAAGGGCTTCTCCGATGCGCGCCTGGCCACCCTGCTGGGTGTGACCGAGAAGAACCTGCGCAACCATCGCCACAAGCTCAAGGTGCTGCCGGTGTACAAGCGCGTGGACACCTGCGCCGCCGAATTCGCCACCGACACCGCCTACATGTACTCGACCTACGAGGAAGAGTGCGAAGCCAATCCGTCGACTCGCGACAAGATCATGATCCTGGGCGGCGGTCCGAACCGCATCGGCCAGGGCATCGAGTTCGACTACTGCTGCGTACACGCCGCGCTGGCCATGCGTGAAGACGGTTACGAGACCATCATGGTCAACTGCAACCCGGAAACCGTTTCCACCGACTACGACACGTCCGATCGCCTGTACTTCGAGCCGGTGACCCTGGAAGACGTGCTGGAAATCGTCCGCGTCGAGCAGCCCAAGGGCGTCATCGTGCAGTACGGCGGCCAGACCCCGCTGAAACTCTGCCGCGCCCTGGAAGAAGCCGGCGTACCGATCATCGGTACCAGCCCGGACGCCATCGATCGCGCCGAAGACCGCGAGCGCTTCCAGCAGATGGTCCAGCGCCTGAACCTGCGTCAGCCGGCCAACGCCACTGCGCGTAGCGAAGACCAGGCCCTGGAGCTGTCGAAGAACATCGGCTATCCGATGGTGGTGCGCCCGTCCTACGTGCTGGGCGGCCGCGCGATGGAAATCGTCTACCAGGAAGAAGAGCTCAAGCGCTACATGCGTGAAGCCGTGAAGGTCTCCAACGACAGCCCGGTGCTGCTGGACCGCTTCCTGAACTGCGCCATCGAAGTCGACATCGATGCGGTGTGCGACGGCGAGACCGTGGTGATCGGCGCGATCATGCAGCACATCGAACAGGCCGGCGTGCACTCCGGTGACTCCGCCTGCTCGCTGCCGCCGTACTCGCTGCCGCAGCACATCCAGGACGAGATCCGCGAGCAGGTCAAGAAAATGGCCCTGGAGCTCGGCGTGGTCGGCCTGATGAACGTGCAGATGGCCGTTCAGGGCGAGGACATCTACGTGATCGAGGTGAACCCGCGCGCGTCCCGTACCGTGCCGTTCGTCTCCAAGTGCATCGGCGAGTCGCTGGCGAAAGTTGCGGCCCGCGTCATGGCTGGCAAAACCCTGGCCGAAGTCGGCTTCACCCAGGAGGTGATCCCGCCGTACTATAGCGTCAAGGAAGCGGTGTTCCCGTTCGCCAAGTTCCCCGGCGTCGACCCGATCCTCGGCCCAGAGATGAAGTCCACTGGCGAGGTGATGGGTGTCGGCGACAGCTTCGGTGAGGCATTCGCCAAGGCCCAGCTGGGCGCCAGCGAAATCCTGCCGAACGCCGGTTGCGCCTTCATCAGCGTCCGCGAGGACGACAAGCCGCAAGCCGTTCAGGTCGCCCGCGATCTGGTCGCGCTGGGCTTCGAGGTGGTTGCCACTGCCGGCACTGCCAAGGTGATCGAGGCTGCCGGCCTGCCGGTGCGTCGCGTGAACAAGGTGACCGAGGGTCGCCCCCACGTGGTCGACATGATCAAGAATGACGAAGTCACCCTGATCATCAACACCACCGAGGGTCGCCAGTCCATCGCTGACTCGTACTCCATCCGTCGTAACGCCCTGCAGCACAAGATCTACTGCACCACCACCATTGCGGCGGGCCAGGCGATCTGTGAGGCGCTCAAGTTCGGTCCCGAGAAGACCGTTCGCCGTCTGCAGGATCTCCATGCAGGGATCAACGCATGAGCAAATTTCCAATGACCGTCCAGGGCGCTCGCGCCCTGGAAGAAGAACTGAAATACCTGAAGACCGTTCTGCGCCCGCAGATCACCCAGGCCATCGCCGAGGCGCGTGAACTGGGCGACCTCAAGGAAAACGCCGAATACCATGCCGCTCGTGAGCAGCAAGGCATGTCCGAGGCTCGCATCCGCGACATCGAGGCCAAGCTGTCCAACGCGCAGATCATCGACGTGACCACCATTCCGCACAGCGGCAAGGTGATCTTCGGTACTACCGTCGATATCGCCAACGTCGAAACCGACGAGACGGTGACCTACCAGATCGTCGGCGACGACGAGGCGGACATCAAGAACAGCAAGATTTCGGTCAACTCGCCGATCGCCCGTGCGCTGATCGGCAAGACCGAAGGCGATGCCGTTCTGGTCAAGACTCCGGGCGGCGACGTCGAGTACGAGATCGTTGAAGTCCGCCACGCCTGATCGGCAATCCCAGAACGCAGGCACCATCAGCTGGCTGCTGGCCCAGACTTTCTGGGTCGGCGGCCTCTGGCTGCTTCAGTTCGTGGTGTTGCCGGCGCTGGACAAGATCGGCCTGGCGCCACTGCTGGTGGAGACTGTCGCCGACGGCCTGAAGCCGCTGCTGCTGGGATTCGCCGGATTCTGCGGCTTGCTGCAGGCCCTGGTGCTCTGGCAGGCGCGCGGATTCGCTGCCTTTACCCGTGAAACGCGGGGGCAGTTGCTGCTCACCGTACTGGTGATGGCGGCGGCTTATTTCGTGGTGCGCCAGGTAGCGCCGGACGCTCAGCGCTGGCTGCTGTTCAACTACCTGGTGGTGGCGCTGTGCGGTCTGCTGCTGGTGCTGCAGCCGGCGCCGGGGCGGAACGAGCGGAACTGACGCGGCGGAGCCTTGCCGGCTCCGCGTTGCCGGTCTTGACTGTCAGAGACCGCTGAAGCGGCTGATGTTCGACAGGTTCTTATTCGGCTTGGGATTGCGACGATAGATCAGCGCCATCTTGCCGATGGCCTGAACCAGCTCGCAGCTGCCGTTCTTGCAAAGTTCGTCGATCAGCGCGCGACGGTCGTCGCGTTCCGTGATGCGGAACTGCACCTTGATCAGTTCATGATCGTTGATTGCACGCTCAAGCTCGGCCATTACACCTTCCGAAAGACCGTTTTCAGCAACGGTCAATACGGGTTTCAGGTGATGCCCGATAGATTTGAACTGCTTTTTCTGCTCCTGAGAGAGCGCCATAATCTGACCCCTGGGAAAAAGGCGGATATTCTACCCGAGTTTCGGTACTACCGGGATGCCGCTCAGACGAGGTAATACGTGGCCCGTTCCAAGACTAGCCATCGCTGGCTGAAAGAACATTTCGACGATCCTTACGTGAAGATGGCACAGCGCGACGGCTATCGCTCGCGCGCCAGCTACAAACTGCTGGAAATCCAGGAGAAGGATCGCATCCTGCGCCCCGGCATGACCGTGGTCGACCTCGGCGCGGCGCCGGGCGGCTGGTCCCAGGTCACCAGCCGGGTAATCGGTGACAAGGGCACCCTGATCGCGTCGGACATCCTGCCGATGGACAGTATTCCGGACGTCACCTTCATCCAGGGTGACTTCACCGAGGACGAGGTCTTCGCCCAGTTGCTCGAGGCCATCGGAGAAAATCCGGTAGACCTTGTGATTTCCGATATGGCCCCCAATATGAGTGGACTGCCCGCCGTGGACATGCCTCGTGCGATGTTCCTCTGCGAGCTGGCCCTGGACCTGTGCACCCGTGTGCTGCGTCCGGGCGGTGATTTCCTGATCAAGATTTTCCAGGGTGAGGGTTTCGACGCTTACCACAAGATGGTTCGCGAGAACTTCGAGAAGGTGCAGATGCGCAAACCGCTGTCGTCCCGCGACCGTTCGCGGGAGCAGTATCTGCTCGCACGGGGCTTTCGCGGCGCCTAGACTGGAATGATTGGGCAGGCTTCTGGTCAATGCCTTGCAGGTTTTGCTTGTCCCGGTGAAAGCCGGGGTTCATAAAGGGTTACAGACGGCGCCTGCCTGGCGGCGGGCGTTGTGTAGTAATTTTGGCCGGAAGGAGTCTGGCCGTCGTGAGAAGCGGTTTCCAGGGCGGAGCCGGCTTCAGAGGGTAGTCAATTGAACGACATGGCAAAGAACCTGATTCTGTGGCTGATCATCGCGGCGGTACTCGTCACCGTGATGAACAACTTCTCCAGCCCGAGCGAGCCGCAGACGCTCAACTATTCCGACTTCATCCAGCAGGTGAAGGACGGCAAGGTCGAGCGCGTGACCGTCGACGGCTATGTCATCACCGGCAAGCGCCAGGATGGTGACACCTTTAAGACCATCCGCCCGGCGATCCAGGACAACGGCCTGATCGGCGACCTGGTCAACAACAATGTCGTTGTTGAGGGCAAGCAGCCCGAGCAGCAGAGCATCTGGACCCAGTTGCTGGTAGCGAGCTTCCCGATCCTGGTGATCATCGCGGTCTTCATGTTCTTCATGCGGCAGATGCAGGGCGGCGGCGGTGGCCGCGGTGGCCCGATGAGCTTCGGCAAGAGCAAGGCCCGCCTGTTGTCGGAAGACCAGGTGAAGACCACCTTCGCCGACGTCGCCGGTTGCGATGAGGCCAAGGAAGAAGTCAGCGAGCTGGTGGAGTTCCTCCGCGATCCGGGCAAGTTCCAGCGCCTGGGTGGTCGTATTCCGCGCGGCGTGCTGATGGTTGGCCCGCCCGGTACCGGTAAAACTCTGCTCGCCAAGGCGATTGCCGGCGAAGCCAAGGTGCCGTTCTTCACCATTTCCGGTTCGGACTTCGTGGAAATGTTCGTCGGCGTGGGCGCCTCGCGCGTTCGCGACATGTTCGACCAGGCCAAGAAGCACGCACCCTGCATCATCTTCATCGACGAGATCGACGCCGTTGGCCGCCATCGTGGCGCCGGACTGGGTGGCGGTCACGACGAGCGCGAACAGACCCTCAACCAGTTGCTGGTGGAGATGGACGGCTTCGAGATGAATGACGGCATTATCGTCATTGCCGCGACCAACCGTCCGGACGTGCTCGACCCCGCGCTGCTGCGTCCGGGCCGCTTCGATCGCCAGGTGGTGGTCGGCCTGCCGGATATCCGCGGTCGCGAACAGATTCTGAAAGTGCACATGCGCAAGGTCCCGCTGGGCGACAACGTCGATCCGGCCGTGATTGCACGGGGTACCCCTGGCTTCTCCGGTGCCGACCTGGCCAACCTGGTCAACGAGGCGTCGCTGTTCGCTGCCCGCTCCAACAAGCGCATCGTCGATATGCGTGAGTTCGAACTGGCCAAGGACAAGATCATGATGGGCGCAGAGCGCAAGACCATGGTCATGTCCGAGAAGGAAAAGAAGAACACCGCATTCCACGAAGCCGGGCACGCCATCGTGGGTCGCCTGGTTCCGGAACACGACCCGGTCTACAAGGTTTCCATCATTCCGCGCGGCCGCGCCCTGGGCGTGACCATGTTCCTGCCGGAAGAGGATCGCTATAGCCTGTCCAAGCGCGCTCTGGAAAGCCAGATCTGCTCGCTGTTCGGTGGCCGTATCGCCGAAGAGATGACCCTGGGCTTCGAGGGCGTGACCACTGGCGCCTCCAACGACATCATGCGGGCCACCCAGCTGGCGCGGAACATGGTGACCAAGTGGGGCCTGTCGGAGAAGCTCGGTCCGCTGATGTACGCGGAAGAGGAGGGCGAGGTCTTCCTCGGCCGTAGCGCCGGTGGGCAGCACTCGAATATTTCGGGTGAGACCGCCAAGCTGATCGACCAGGAAGTGCGCCGCATCATCGACGACTGCTACGGCACCGCCAAGCGTCTGCTGGAAGAGAACCGCGACAAGCTCGACATGATGGCTGATGCGCTGATGAAGTACGAAACCATCGATGCTGATCAGATCGACGACATCATGGCCGGCCGCACCCCGCGCGAACCGCGTGACTGGCAGGGTGGCAACTCCGGTTCCTCCGGCAACGCCGCCTCGCCGCGCGATGAAGGTCGCCAGGAAAACCCGATTGGCGGGCCCGCCGGCGAACACTGAGAGCACTGAATGAGTTCGTTGTACCACTCGACCCGGTTGCCTTGCGGCAACCGGGTTCTTGATTTAAGCCGCCCGCACGTCATGGGCATTCTTAATGTCACCCCTGATTCCTTCTCCGACGGTGGGCGTTTCAACCAGCACGATGCGGCGTTGCGTCATGCGGCGGAGATGGTCGCGGCGGGCGCCACGCTGATCGATATCGGCGGTGAGTCGACTCGTCCGGGCGCTCGTGTGGTTTCGCCCACCGAAGAGCTGGAGCGCGTCGCTCCGGTGGTCGAGGCCATCGCTCGCGAGCTGGATGTGGTGATCTCGGTGGATACCTCCACCCCGGCCGTCATGCGCGAGACGGCTCGTCTCGGCGCGGGGCTGATCAATGACGTGCGCTCCCTGCAGCGCGATGGCGCCCTGGATGCTGCCGTCGATACGGGGCTCCCGGTGTGTCTGATGCACATGCGAGGCGAGCCGGGAAACATGCAGGACGACCCGCGCTACCCGGATATCCTTCAGGAAGTCCGTGGCTTCCTTGAGGAGCGCATCGCGCTGTGCGAAGCCGTGGGCATTGCCCGCGAGCGGATTGTCATCGACCCTGGCTTCGGCTTCGCCAAGACCCAGAGTCATAACCTGAATCTGTTCCGGCAGATGGACAGGTTGATGGACATGGGGTGCCCGCTTTTGGTTGGTGTCTCGCGCAAGAGCATGGTCGGACGCGCGCTCGGTCGCGAGGTGGGTGAGCGTCTCTATGGCAGCCTGGCGCTGGCCGCCCTTGCGGTCGCCAAGGGAGCCAGCATTATCCGCGTCCACGATGTCGCCGAGACCGTGGATGTGGTTCGAATGATTCACGCAGTGGAAAGTGCAACGGAAGAGGGGATGCCCGCATGAGCAGGAAGTATTTTGGCACCGATGGAATTCGCGGGCGCGTAGGCACTCCGCCGATCACGCCGGATTTCGTGCTCAAGCTGGGTTGGGCTGTGGGCATGGCCTTCCGTCAGCAGGGCAAGTGCCGCGTGCTTGTCGGCAAGGACACCCGGATTTCCGGCTACATGTTCGAATCCGCGCTGGAGGCTGGCCTGTCTGCCGCCGGTGCCGACGTGATGCTGCTGGGCCCCATGCCGACTCCCGGAATCGCCTACCTGACCCGCACCTTCCATGCTGAGGCCGGCATCGTCATCAGTGCCTCGCACAATCCGCATGACGACAATGGCATCAAGTTCTTCTCCGGTCAGGGTACCAAGCTGCCCGACGAGGTCGAGCTGATCATCGAGGAGCTTCTGGACGCTCCGATGACCGTGGTCGAGTCCGCTCGTCTGGGCAAGGTCTCGCGGATCAACGACGCAGCAGGCCGCTACATCGAGTTCTGCAAGAGCAGCGTGCCCTCGAACACCAGTTTCGCCGGTCTGCGCATCGCGCTGGATTGCGCCCACGGCGCGACCTACAAGATCGCCCCCAACGTCTTTCGCGAGCTGGGTGCCGAAGTGTTCGTCATCGGTGCCGAGCCCAATGGCCTGAACATCAACCACCATTGTGGCTCCACCCACATGGGGGCGCTGCAGGACGCTGTTCTGGCGAATCATGCGGATATCGGTATCGCCTTCGACGGCGACGGCGACCGGGTGATGATGGTTGACCATACCGGCACCATCGTCGACGGCGACGAGATTCTCTACCTGATCGCCCGTGACATGCTCGATCGCGGCAAGCTGCATGGTGGCGTGGTCGGGACCCTGATGAGCAACCTGGGGCTCGAACTGGCCCTGCAGGAGCTGCATATTCCCTTCGCCCGCGCCAAGGTGGGCGACCGCTACGTGATGTCCGAGCTGCAGTCGCGCAACTGGCAGTTGGGTGGCGAGAATTCCGGCCATGTCGTGTGCTACCAGCACACCACCACGGGCGATGCGATCATCGCGGCGTTGCAGGTGCTGATGGCGCTCAAGACCCGTGGCCAGAACCTGGCCGAGGCGCGCATGGGCATTCGCAAGTGCCCGCAGATGCTGATCAACGTGCGCTTCGCTGGTGGTGGCGTCGACCCGCTGGAGCATCCGGCGGTGAAGGAGGCTTGCGCCAGGGTGACAGAAGAAATGGCCGGCCGCGGCCGCGTTCTGCTGCGCAAGTCCGGCACCGAACCGCTGGTTCGGGTGATGGTCGAGGGTGACGAAGAGGCTCGCGTTCGCGCCTATGCCGAGCAGCTGGCAAAAGTCGTTACAGAGGTATGTGCTTGATTTCTCTTGTCAGTTCCCGAAGCGTCGAGTAATATCTGCGCCCACTTTGCTCAGCGAGGTACAGCATGCGTCGACCCTTGGTGGCCGGTAATTGGAAAATGCACGGTACCCGCTCCAGCGTAACGGAGCTGATCAAAGGCCTGCGTCAACTGGCTCTCCCCACGGGTGTCGATGTGGCGGTTTTCCCGCCGTGTTTGTACATCAGTCAGGTCGTACAAGGTCTGAATGGAAAGGCGGTTGCCGTCGGTGCGCAGAATTGCGCGGTTGAGCCGATGCAGGGTGCCCTGACGGGCGAGATCGCAGCCAGCCAGTTGGCTGATGCGAGCTGCTCCCTGGTGCTGGTTGGTCACTCCGAGCGTCGCCTGATCCTGGGCGAAAGCGATGGTGCGATCAGTCGCAAATTTGCAGCGGCTCAGTCGTGTGGCCTGGTTCCGATCCTGTGCGTGGGTGAGACCCGCGAGCAGCGTGAGGCGGGCAAGACTCTTGAGGTTGTCGGGCGCCAGTTGGGCTCGGTGATCGAAGATCTCGGTGTCGGGGCTTTCTCCCGCGCCGTTGTGGCTTACGAGCCGGTGTGGGCGATTGGGACGGGGCTGACCGCTTCTCCCGAGCAGGCCCAGGAAGTACATGCGGCGATTCGTGCGCAGATCTCGGCGGAAAACGCAGAGGTGGCTCGCGGTCTTCGTCTCCTGTACGGCGGCAGTGTCAAGGCTGCCAACGCTGTCGAGCTTTTCGGCATGCCGGATATCGATGGGGGGCTCATTGGTGGAGCTTCCCTGAATGCAGATGAGTTCGGTGCGATCTGTCGCGCCGCAGGAAACTGAAGATGCTGGAAACAGTTGTAATCGTGATTCACCTGCTGATGGCGCTGGGTCTGGTTGTGCTGGTCCTGCTTCAGCAAGGCAAGGGTGCCGACGCCGGTGCGTCGTTCGGTGCTGGCGCTTCGGGTACTGTATTTGGTAGTCAGGGTTCTGCTACCTTCCTGAGTCGCTTCACTGCTGTGCTGGCTGCAGTTTTTTTTATTACTAGCTTGGGTTTAGCGTATTTTGCTAAAGAAAAAGCTGATATAATTCGTCACGCTGGACTACCTGATCCGGCAGTGATGGAGCAGAAGCAGGAACAAGCTCCGGCAGCTAGCGATGTGCCGGGCGCGCAAGGGCAGCCTCAAGCCCCTGCAGGCGGTAACGGCGACGTTCCGGCGGCTCCTGAGCAGAAGTAAGCAGGCAAGTTTTTTGCCGAGGTGGTGGAATTGGTAGACACGCTACCTTGAGGTGGTAGTGGCCATAGGCTGTAGGGGTTCGAGTCCCCTCCTCGGTACCATATACGAAAGGCCCGCAGTGCGGGCCTTGTCGTTTCGGAGTTTCGGTTGACCTTCAAGGGGCTCAACCGTATAATTTCGCACCAGCTTTGACGCGGGATGGAGCAGTCTGGTAGCTCGTCGGGCTCATAACCCGAAGGTCGTTGGTTCAAATCCAGCTCCCGCAACCAGTTTGGCAGAGCCCCTTTTAAGGGGCTTTTTGCTAGCTGGACAGTCCGCGCCGCCAGATCAGGGCGGTCCTTAAGGGATGGGCGTTTCGCCCATTTTTTGTTTCTACAGCATACGCGAGGCGATCAGGTGTCGAGCAAGCTAGAACAGTTGCAGGCCTTGTTGGCCCCTGTAGTAGAAGCGCTCGGCTATGAGTGCTGGGGCCTGGAGTACATTTCCCAAGGTCGCCATTCCCTGCTCCGGGTTTATATCGATCGTGCCGAAGGCATCCTGGTCGATGACTGCGAAATCGTCAGTCGTCAGATCAGTGGCATCCTCGACGTGGAAGACCCGATCAGTGGCGAGTACACCCTGGAGGTGTCGTCGCCCGGCATGGATCGGCCGCTCTTCACACTCGAACAGTTCGCCCGTTACGTCGGCGAGCAGGTGAAGATCAAGCTGCGCACGCCCTTCGAAAGGCGTCGCAATTTTCAGGGCATTCTCCGTGGTGTGGAGGAGCAGGATGTGGTGGTCCTGGTGGATGACCATGAATACCTGCTGCCGGTCGACTCGATCGACAAGGCCAACATCATTCCCCGATTTGAGTGAGCCGCCAGAGCGCGGATTCCAATGGATTGAAAGGCGAGGCGTACGATGAGCAAAGAAGTACTGCTGGTTGTTGAGTCGGTATCCAATGAGAAGGGTGTACCGCCTGGCGTGATTTTCGAAGCGCTGGAGCTCGCTCTGGCGACCGCGACCAAAAAGCGTTTCGAGGACGAGGTTGACCTGCGCGTGGAAATCAACCGCGCCAACGGCAACTACGAAACCTTCCGTCGCTGGACCATCGTCGAAGACGAGGACTACTCCAATCCGGCATCGGAACTGACCGTCGAAGACGTGCAGGAAGAGCACCCCGGCATGAAAGCCGGCGAGGTCATCGAAGAGAAGATCGAATCCATCGAGTTCGGCCGCATCGCCGCACAGACCGCCAAGCAGGTCATCGTGCAGAAGGTTCGCGAAGCCGAGCGCGCTCAGGTGGTCGACGCCTACCGCGAGAAGGTCAACGAGATCATCTCCGGCACCGTCAAGAAGGTCACCCGCGACAATGTGATCGTCGATCTGGGCAACAACGCCGAAGCGCTGCTGGCCCGCGACCAGATCATCCCGCGTGAAACCTTCCGCGTCGGCACCCGCGTGCGTGCCCTGCTCAAGGAAATCCGCAGCGAGAACCGTGGCCCTCAGCTGATCCTGTCGCGTACCGCGCCGGAAATGCTGATCGAGCTGTTCCGCATCGAAGTACCGGAAATCGCCGAGCAACTGATCGACGTGATGGCCGCTGCCCGTGATCCGGGTTCGCGCGCCAAGATCGCCGTTCGCTCCAAGGACAAGCGTATCGATCCGCAGGGCGCCTGCATCGGTATGCGTGGTTCCCGCGTCCAGGCCGTCTCCGGCGAACTGGGCGGCGAGCGTGTGGACATCGTCCTCTGGGACGACAACCCTGCGCAGTTCGTGATCAACGCCATGGCCCCGGCCGAAGTGGCGGCGATCATCGTCGACGAAGATACCCACACCATGGATATCGCCGTCGCCGAGGACAACCTGGCACAGGCCATCGGCCGCAGTGGCCAGAACGTCCGTTTGGCCAGCCAGCTCACCGGCTGGACCCTGAACGTGATGACCGAGGCCGATATCCAGGCCAAACAGCAGGCTGAAACTGGCGACATCCTGCAGCGCTTCGTCGACGAGCTGGATGTCGACGAAGAGCTCGCCCAGGTACTGGTGGAGGAAGGCTTCACCACCCTGGAAGAAATCGCCTACGTACCGATGGAAGAGATGCTCAGCATCGACGGCTTCGACGAAGACATCGTCAACGAGCTGCGCTCGCGCGCCAAGGATCGCCTGCTGACCAAAGCCATCGCCACTGAAGAAAAACTTGCCGACGCACAACCTGCCGAAGACCTGCTCAGCCTCGATGGTATGACCAAAGAGCTGGCCGTGGACCTGGCGCTGCGCGGTGTAACCACCCGTGAAGATCTTGCCGAGCAATCTATTGACGATCTGCTCGACATCGACGGCATGGACGAAGAGCGTGCCGGCAAGTTGATCATGGCCGCCCGGGCCCATTGGTTCGAGTAAGCATTCGCGGCCTGAGGAGAGAAGTGCATGACGCAAGTCACGGTGAAAGAACTGGCCAAGACGGTCGATACGCCGGTAGAGCGCCTGCTGCAGCAGATGCGCGAAGCGGGTCTGCCGCATAACAACGCCGAGCAGGTAGTGACCGACAGCGAGAAACAAGCGCTGCTGGCCCACTTGAAGGGCAGCCACGGCGATCGCGCGGATGAGCCGCGCAAGATCACCCTGCAACGCAAGACCACCTCGACCATTCGGGTTGCTGGCAGCAAGACCGTCAGCGTCGAGGTTCGCAAGAAGAAGACCTACGTCAAGCGCGATCCTGAAGAGCTTGAAGCCGAGCGCCAGCGCGAGCTGGAAGAGCAGCGTGCCGCTGAAGAGGCCGTACGTGTGAAGGCCGAGGAAGAGGCCCGCCAGCGCGCCGCTGCAGAAGAGGCTCGCCGTCAGGCGGACGCCGCTCGCCAGACCGCTGATGTCGCTCCTGCTGCTGCCGCTCCGGCCGCCGCCGAGGCGCCGCGTGCCGCTGCTCCGGCTGCTGCTCCTGCTGCTCCGGCCGGTGCCGCTCCTGCTGCGGATGACCGCAAGAAGGAAGAAGTGCGGCGCGCGCCCAAGCGTGACGAAGAGGACGAGCGCCGTGATCGCAAGCATGCCCAGCATCGCCCGTCGATCAAGGAAAAGGAAAAGACCACTGCGCCGCGCGTCGTGCGCAGCGCTGGCGACGACGACGACAGCTTTGGCCGTCGCGGCGGTGGCCGTGGCAAGGGCAAGCTGAAGAAGCGTAACCAGCACGGGTTCCAGAGCCCGACAGGACCGATTGTGCGTGAAGTGAATATCGGCGAGACCATCACTGTGGGCGATCTCGCTGCCCAGATGTCGGTGAAGGGTGCCGAGGTCGTCAAGTTCATGTTCAAGATGGGCACCCCGGTGACCATCAACCAGGTCCTCGACCAGGAAACCGCTCAGCTGATCGCCGAAGAGCTCGGCCACAAGGTCAAGCTGGTCAGCGAGAACGCCCTGGAAGAGCAACTGGCCGAATCCCTGCGGTTCGAAGGTGAGGCGGTTTCCCGCGCGCCGGTCGTGACCGTCATGGGCCACGTCGACCACGGCAAGACCTCGCTGCTTGACTATATCCGTCGTGCGAAGGTTGCAGCTGGCGAAGCCGGTGGCATCACCCAGCACATCGGCGCCTACCACGTGGAAACCGACCGCGGCATGGTCACCTTCCTCGATACCCCTGGCCACGCCGCGTTCACCGCGATGCGTGCCCGTGGTGCCCAGGCGACCGACATCGTCATCCTCGTGGTGGCAGCGGACGACGGCGTGATGCCGCAGACCCAGGAAGCCGTACAGCACGCGAAAGCGGCTGGCGTGCCGATCGTGGTCGCGGTGAACAAGATCGACAAGCCCGACGCCAACCCGGACAACATCAAGAACGGCCTGGCCGCTCTGGACGTTATTCCGGAAGAGTGGGGCGGCGATGCACCGTACGTTCACGTCTCCGCCAAGCTGGGTACCGGCGTCGACGAGCTGCTCGAAGCCGTACTGCTGCAGGCTGAAGTGCTCGAGCTCAAAGCCACTCCGTCGGCCCCGGGCCGCGGCGTGGTGGTCGAGTCCCGTCTGGACAAGGGCCGTGGCCCGGTAGCCACCGTGCTGGTCCAGGATGGCACCCTGCGTCAGGGCGACATGGTCCTGGTGGGCGTCAACTACGGCCGCGTCCGTGCGATGCTCGACGAGAACGGCAAGCCGATCAAGGAAGCGGGTCCGTCCATTCCGGTCGAGATCCTCGGCCTCGATGGCACCCCGGACGCCGGCGACGAGATGACCGTGGTTGCCGACGAGAAGAAGGCCCGCGAAGTCGCTCTGTTCCGCCAGGGCAAGTTCCGCGAAGTGAAACTGGCCCGTGCCCACGCCGGCAAGCTGGAAAACATCTTCGAGAACATGGGCCAGGAAGAGAAGAAGACCCTCAACATCGTCCTCAAGTCCGATGTCCGTGGTTCGCTGGAAGCCCTGCAGGGCTCGCTCAGCGGCCTGGGCAACGACGAAGTGCAGGTTCGCGTGGTCGGTGGCGGCGTCGGTGGTATCACCGAGTCCGATGCCAACCTGGCGCTGGCCTCCAACGCGGTGCTGTTCGGCTTCAACGTCCGTGCTGACGCTGGTGCGCGCAAGATCGTCGAGTCCGAAGGCCTCGACATGCGTTACTACAACGTGATCTACGACATCATCGAAGACGTCAAGAAAGCCCTGACCGGCATGCTCGGCAGCGATGTTCGCGAGAACATCCTGGGCATCGCCGAAGTGCGTGACGTGTTCCGCTCGCCGAAGTTCGGCGCGGTCGCCGGCTGCATGGTCACCGAGGGTCTGGTGCACCGCAACCGTCCGATCCGTGTACTGCGCGACGACGTGGTCATCTTCGAAGGCGAGCTGGAATCCCTGCGCCGCTTCAAGGATGACGTCTCGGAAGTGCGTGCCGGCATGGAATGCGGTATCGGCGTGAAGAGCTACAACGACGTCCGCGTCGGCGACAAGATCGAAGTGTTCGAGAAGGTCGAAGTCGCTCGTACTCTGTAAGGGTATTCGAGCGTGAACGCAGCGCCCGGGCCAGCTAACCAGCTGCCCCGGGCGTTTGCCGCTTATACGGATTCGCCTTCAACCGTATGACGTCGTTGGGAAGCCTTGCCGTGCTGGAGCACTGTCTTCGTCTTCCCGCCTAGTCATCCGGTCGAATTCAAACCCGTAATTGATGCTGGAGCCTCACGGCTCGGGTAAGCAGGTTAGGAAAATGGCCAAAGAGTACAGCCGTACCCAGCGTATCGGCGACCAGATGCAGCGCGAACTGGCGCTGCTGATCCAGCGTGAAATCAAGGACCCGCGTCTCGGCCTGGTGACCATCACCGGCGTCGACGTGGCCCGTGACCTGTCCCATGCCAAGGTGTACGTCACCGTGATGGGGCAGGATGACAACGCCGAAGTGGTGAAACAGAACACCAGCATCCTCAACGATGCCGCAGGCTTCCTGCGTATGCAGCTGGGCAAGGCGATGAAGCTGCGCACCGTGCCGCAACTGCACTTCAGCTACGACGCCAGCATCCGTCGCGGTGCCGAGCTGTCGGCGCTGATCGAACGCGCGGTGGCCGCCGATCGTCGCGGCGGCGATTCCGAGGAGTAACGCGTGGCCCAGGTGAAACGCATTCGCCGTGCGGTCAACGGTGTGCTGATTCTCGACAAGCCGCTCGGCATGAGCTCCAACCAGGCGCTGCAGAAGGTGCGCTGGCTGCTCAATGCCGAGAAGGCCGGCCACACCGGCAGCCTCGATCCGCTGGCCACCGGCGTGCTGCCGCTGTGCTTCGGCGAAGCGACCAAGTTTTCCCAGTACCTGCTCGATGCCGACAAGGCCTACGAGACGATTGCCAAGCTCGGTGTCACCACCACCACCGCCGATGCCGAGGGTGAGGTGGTCGAGCAGCGCGAAGTGACCGCTGGTCGGGAAGCCATCGAGGCCCTGTTGCCGCGCTTCCGTGGCGACATAGAGCAGGTGCCGCCGATGTACTCGGCGCTGAAGAAGGATGGTCAGCCGCTGTACAAGCTGGCCCGTGCGGGAGAGGTAGTGGAGCGCGAAGCGCGTTCTGTTACTATTGCGCGCCTGGATTTGCTCGCGTTCGAGTCGCCCTGTGCGACCCTGGCCGTTTCCTGCAGCAAGGGCACCTACATTCGCACCCTGGTCGAAGACCTTGGCCGCGAACTCGGTTGTGGCGCACACGTCGCCGCCCTGCGCCGGACACAGGCAGGTCCCTTCCAGCTGAACCAGTCGGTGACGCTGGAGGAACTCGAGAAAGTCCATGCCGAGGGTGGCAACGAAGCCCTCGACCGCTTCCTGTTGCCGGTGGATGCCGGCCTGGAACACTGGCCGCTGCTGCAGCTCACGGAGCACAGCGCCTATTACTGGCTGCATGGTCAGCCGGTTCGCGCCCCTGATATGCCGAAGTTCGGCATGCTGCGGGTGCAGGATCACGAAGGTCGCTTCATCGGAATCGGTGAAGTGGTCGAAGACGGGCGCCTGGCGCCGCGTCGACTGATTCGGTCGTAAGGCCGAAACCGAGGGTGGCTGTCAGCAGGCACGGTCACTCCTCTTACTATGAACACAGGGAGAAGTCCCTGGCCTGTTACCTCAGAGGAAGCCCCATCATGGCACTGAGCGTCCAAGAAAAAGCCCAGATCGTTAACGAGTACAAGCAAGCTGAAGGCGACACCGGTTCCCCGGAAGTGCAGGTTGCACTGCTGTCCGCCAACATCAACAAGCTGCAGGACCACTTCAAGGCCAACGGCAAAGACCACCACTCCCGTCGTGGCCTGATCCGTATGGTTAACCAGCGTCGTAAGCTGCTGGATTACCTGAAGGGCAAGGACACCTCTCGTTACAGCGCCCTGATCGGTCGCCTGGGCCTGCGTCGCTAAGACGGCAAGCCTGAAGTGGGAAGCTGGGAGTCCGGAGTCGATGGGCGGTTCATACCGCTCATCGGCTCTGGCTCCCGGCTTTCTCGCTTTTATAGGGAATGAATTCGGGTCCGACTCCCGGCATTTCCACAATTTCCCCCAAGGCAACTAAAGAGAAGGTAGAGAAACCGTGAACCCGGTAACCAAGAAATTCCAGTTCGGTCAGTCGACCGTAACCCTCGAGACTGGCCGCATCGCCCGCCAGGCCACCGGTGCCGTCCTGGTCACCATGGACGACGTCACCGTGCTCTGCACCGTTGTCGGCGCCAAGCAGGCCGACCCGAGCAAAAGCTTCTTCCCGCTCTCCGTGCACTACCAGGAGAAAACCTACGCAGCCGGCCGCATCCCCGGCGGTTTCTTCAAGCGTGAAGGCCGTCCTTCCGAGAAGGAAACCCTGACCTCGCGCCTGATCGACCGTCCGATCCGCCCGCTGTTCCCGGAAGGCTTCATGAACGAAGTGCAGGTTGTCTGCACCGTCGTTTCCACCAACAAGAAGTCCGATCCGGACATCGCTGCCATGATCGGCACCTCCGCCGCCCTGGCGATCTCCGGCATTCCGTTCGCCGGTCCGATCGGCGCTGCCCGCGTTGGCTTCCACCCGGAAATCGGCTACATCCTCAACCCGACCTACGAGCAGCAGCAGAGCTCCAGCCTCGACATGGTCGTGGCCGGTACCTCCGACGCCGTGCTGATGGTTGAATCCGAAGCCGACGAACTGACCGAAGACCAGATGCTGGGCGCCGTTCTGTTCGCCCACGAAGAATTCCAGGCCGTCATCCGTGCCGTTGCCGAACTGGCAACCGAAGCCGGCAAGCCGACCTGGAACTGGTCCGCTCCGGTCGAAAACACCGCCCTGGTCAACACCATCAAGGCCGAGTTCGGTGCTGCCATCTCCGAGGCTTACACCGTTACCGTCAAGCAGGACCGTTACGCGGCCCTGGACGCCCTGCGCGAGCAGATCGTCGCCAAGTTTGCCGGTGAAGGCGAAGGCCAGTTCTCCGCGGGTGAAGTCAAAGAAGTCTTCGGCCTGCTGGAATACCGCACCGTTCGCGAAAACATCGTCAACGGCAAACCGCGTATCGACGGCCGCGACACCCGCACCGTTCGTCCGCTGCGTATCGAAGTCGGCGTACTGGGCAAGACCCACGGTTCGGCACTGTTCACCCGTGGCGAAACCCAGGCTCTGGTCGTGGCCACCCTTGGCACCGCCCGTGACGCCCAGCTGCTCGATACCCTCGAAGGCGAGCGCAAAGACCCCTTCATGCTGCACTACAACTTCCCGCCGTTCTCGGTAGGCGAGTGTGGCCGCATGGGCAGCGCTGGCCGTCGCGAAATTGGCCACGGCCGTCTGGCACGCCGCAGCGTGGCTGCCATGCTGCCGACCCAGGACGAGTTCCCCTACACCATCCGCGTCGTTTCCGAGATCACCGAGTCCAACGGTTCCAGCTCCATGGCTTCGGTCTGCGGTGCTTCCCTGGCTCTGATGGACGCCGGTGTTCCGGTCAAGGCGCCGGTTGCCGGTATCGCCATGGGCCTGGTGAAGGAAGGCGACAAGTTCGCCATCCTGACCGACATCCTGGGTGACGAAGACCACCTGGGCGACATGGACTTCAAGGTCGCCGGTACCGACAAGGGCGTTACTGCCCTGCAGATGGACATCAAGATCAACGGCATCACCGAAGAGATCATGGAGATCGCCCTGGGCCAGGCCCTGGAAGCTCGCCTGAACATCCTCGGCCAGATGAACCAGATCATCGCCGCCCCGCGCGCCGAGCTGTCGGAAAACGCTCCGACCATGATCCAGATGAAGATCGATACCGACAAGATCCGCGACGTCATCGGCAAGGGCGGCGCCACCATTCGCAGCATCTGCGAAGAGACCAAGGCCTCGATCGACATCGAGGACGATGGCAGCGTGAAGATCTACGGCGAAACCAAGGAAGCTGCCGAGGCCGCCAAGCAGCGCGTCCTGGGTATCACCGCGGAAGCCGAGATCGGCAAGATCTACGTCGGCAAGGTCGAGCGCATCGTGGACTTCGGTGCCTTCGTCAACATCCTGCCGGGCAAGGATGGTCTGGTGCACATCTCGCAGATCAGCGACAAGCGCATCGACAAGGTCACCGACGTTCTGCAGGAAGGCCAGGAAGTCAAAGTCCTGGTTCTCGACGTGGACAACCGTGGCCGCATCAAGCTGTCCATCAAGGACGTAGCCGCTGCTGAAGCCTCTGGCGTGTAAGCAACCGGTGAAATGAAAGAGGGCCCCTTGCGGGCCCTCTTTTTTTGCCTTGAAAATGCGCTATTCGCCGATCTCGCTCCAAGGATGCCCCGAGATGGACAAGCGTTACTGTCACTACCACAGTGCCCAGCCCGCGACCTGGCATTGCCAGCCCTGCGAGCGTCATTACGGCGACTGCTGCATTCCCCTCAACGCCGACGCGCCGGAGTATGCACCGTCGTGCCCGCTGTGCCGCGGCCACCTGCGCTTCCTCGGTGCAGCCAATACAGCGCAACCCTTCTGGGAGCGCCTGCCGAAATTCTTCGCCTACGGCTTCCAGGCCGGACCGCTGGCCTTCTGCGCCTTGCTGGCACTGGCCTGCGTATTCATGCCGGCCATGATCGTGCTCTGGGTCGCATTGCTCAGCGTGGCCACCAAGTACCTGCACAGCGTGATCGAAGCGGCGAGCTTTGGCGGCCAGGACGCCCCGGGCCTGATCGAAGCCTTCAGCGCCGACAGCCTGCGGACTTTCTTCCAGCAACTGGCGGTGTTCCTGATCGCCCTCATCCTGCTGTGGCTGGCGGCCGACTTCCACAGCGAGGCCATCTACTGGGCCGCCAACATCGGCCTCATGCTGGTGCTCCCGGCGAGCATCATCCGGTTGTCCCTGGACAAGAGTCTGGGCGCCGCGCTCAGCCCCAGTGAAGTGGGCCAGGTCATAGCAGCCATGGGCTGGCGTTACCTGATTCTCTGCGTGTTTCTGTTCATCCTCTGGCAATCCCCCACCTACGTCGGCTGGCTGCTCTCCAACGGCTTGCCCCGAGTGGTGATGGTCCCGGTGGTCGCGGGGCTGACGGGTTATTTCGCCGTGGTGATGTGCGTCATGATGGGCTATGCCGTGTTCCAGTATCAGGGCGAGCTGGGCTACGTTTCCGCCGGGGAAGACGCGCCTGCCGGCTTTGCAGCGCCGGAGTGGCACCGCCGCAAGGCGCTGGCCGAGGCGGAGGTGCGGGTCAAGGAGGGGCAGAGCGGTGCCGCCCTGGAGATCCTGGTCGCCGCCCTGCGCGAAGGTCGCCAGGACCTCAAGTTGAACGAGCGCTATCACCAGTTGCTCTTCGCCCTGAACGAGCGCGCCGAATGCCTGAACCACCTGCCGCACTATCTGGGCCTGGCCAGCCGGCTCAATCCGCAGCTTGCTGCCAGTGCCTTCCTCAATGCCCGGCAGTTGCAGGCCGATTACCTGCCGGAAGACCCGAGCGTGTGCGAGCGTATCGCCGAGGTCCTGATCGAGCGCCACAAGGCCCGCGAGGGGCTTAGCCTGCTGCGCAACCTGCACAAGCGTTTCCCGGAGTACCCCGGCATTCCTCGCGCCTACCTGATGGCGGCACGGGCGTTCTCCGAACAGCTGGGGCAGGTGGAGCCCGCGCAGCAGTTGCTGGCCTTCATTCGTCAGCGCTATCCGGCGTTCGAGCAGATGGGGGAGGTGGTGCAACTCGAGGCCGTGCTCGCGAAGTTGGGTCGAAGTTCCGGGACCTGATCGTGCAGGCTGCATGAAGCGCAGCGGCCGGTTTTGCAAACTGCAAGCGAAGAGCGTTTCCGTTATTTGTTTAAGATATTGATTCTTAAGTGTTTTTATGAATTATGGAAGCTGGCACAGGGCTTGCGATAGTCCTAGTGCAACTGCTGCCAGGCACGGGCCGCAGTTTTCCAATAATTCAGGAGAAACCGCCATGAAACGTTTCAATAAACTGGCTCTCGCCGCTGCCACTGCAACCGCCCTGAGCTTCTCGTTCGCCAACTCGGTGTTCGCCCAGCCGACGACTCTGGCCGCCAACGAGACAGTTCAGAAAACCGAAGAGGCGGTTTCCGATACCTGGATCACCAGCAAGGTGAAATCCATGCTGATCGCCAACAAGGACATCAGCGGCACCAACATCAAGGTCGAGACCAACAAGGGCGTCGTCGCCCTGTCCGGCAACGTCAAGACCGATGCCGAGAAGGAACTGGCGGTGAAGACCGCCCAGGACATCAAGGGCGTCAAGGCCGTATCGGCTGACGGCCTGAAGTCGGTCGAGTAAGGCCGGCGAGCCCTGGTCTCCAGCCACCTTTCCCCATCCCGCCTCGAACAGGAGGATCGCCATGAACACTGACGTCATCAAAGGCAAGTGGAAGCAGCTGTCCGGCAAGCTCAAGGAGAAGTGGGGCAAGCTCACCGACGACGACCTGCAGGCGGCGGACGGACACGCCGAATACCTGGTGGGTAAACTGCAGGAGCGCTATGGCTGGACCCGCGAGAAAGCGGAACAGGAAGTCCGTGATTTCAGCCACCGTCTGTAGCGCCCGAACACAGGGATGACCCAAGCCCCGCCGGTTTGCCGGCGGGGCTTTTTCATGGGCGGATCAGGGCGCGAGATGCTGCTGGTAGATCGTCAGCTGCCGGGTTGGATCGGCTTCCGGGTAGTGCTGGCGGAGGAAGCGCGATAGCTCGCGAACGGCCTGCAGGTCGCCTTTCTGCCCCATCTGCTTGGCCAGTTGCAGGGTCAGGCCCGGCAGCGGTTCGGGCAGTTGGCCGGAGCGCGACAGACGACGCCAGCAGTTCAGCGCCTGGGCGGATTCATTGCGTTGGAGCAGTTTGCGCAACAGATGCAATTGAATCGCCGGGTGGGCCAGCAGCCCGGCGTCACTGGCGGCACTTTCCTCGGCGAGGCGGCGCAGTAGCGCATCAGCTGCCGCGGAAGGCGGCAGGGCGAACAAGTGCTTGAGGGTTTCACTCATCAGTGCGCGGTCCTGTCTCCCCTTGGCTACGCCGTAGAGGCGCTCGACCAGCACCGGTTGCCCGGGAAACTGCCGCAGCAGCTCCGGGCCGCGCGCAGCGGCCTGGTCGAGGGCAAAGCGGCCGATCTGTTCGTCCAGCGACGCCAGGGCGCGCTTGAACGGGGCGTCCGGGTCTTCCTTGCTCAGGTAAGCCTCGTCCACCGGCATGCGCCCCAGCTTGCGCGGTAGCCAGACGGCGAGAAAACCGGAAACCAGGCCGCCGATGTGCGCGTAGTAGTTCACGTGGTCGGCGGCACGGACCAGTCCGAACAGTTCCTTGCCCAGCCACAGCGGCAGGATCCACAGCGCCGGCGCCTTGAGGTAGCCCATCAGGGGCCCGAGCCAGTAGAAGAACTGGATACGCCGCAGGCCGTAGACGCCGATGTACATGCCCATCAGGCCGGAAATCGCGCCCGAGGCGCCGATGCCTGGCACCCAGGAAGGATCGAGCGCCCACCACAGCAGGCCGGAGCACAGGCCGCTGAACAGGTAGAGGCCCAGATAGAGCGCGCGGCCCAGCGCCGCTTCGAGGGCGAAGCCGAAGATGAACAGGAACACCATGTTGCCGGCCAGATGCCAGAAGCTGCCATGGAGGAACATCGAGCCGAACAGGCCCAGCACGGTGAAACGCTCGGGGACAAAGCCGAAGCGCAGGCTGCTGGTCTGGTCGCGCGCCGTTTCGGCTCTGAGGCGCGAGGCCTGCCAGGTGGCGTCCTGCTGGAAGGCGGGCAGGGCGCGCAGTTCGTGGCCGAATTCCAGGTCCGAGAGTATCAGCCAGGCCAACCGCTGGCGGGGCAGGGCTTCGAGGGCGCGCTGCTGTTCGGCTTCCAACCGGTCGCGGCGTTCCAGTGAGGCGCTGAACAGTGGCCGCTCATGGCTGAGCAGATCCTGTTCGAGGTAGATGCGCACGGCCTCTTCGCGCCGGGTGCTGTCGCCACCCTGGTAGCCGAAGTAGATCAGGACGTTGATGACGATCAGCAGCAGCGTGATGACGGGAGGTTTCTTCCAGTCCAGCGGGTGCTCGGCGGGGACGATAACCATGGCGACCGGTCCTTGGCCCGAATGGCGTGAGTGCTTGAGTGGCGGCGAGACTAGCACCCGCCACCACGGCTGTCAGTTGCCGCTGCGCTTGCTCTTGATGTCGCTCAGCCGGTTGCCTTCGAAGCGCACGAAATACAGCATGCCGCTCCAGGGGCCGTAGATCCATTCCTCCACGGCCACTTCCATGGTTTCGCCATAGCGCTCACCCGGTACTTGCTTGTAGCCCAGGAACGAACGGTCCACAGGCTCGCCGCAACGGCTGAGTACGTCACTGGTGGCGTCGCCGGTGCTGATCAGTTTGCTGTTGCAGCGCAGGCTGGCGGCCTGTGCATCAATGACCGTGAAGGTGATGGGCAGCAACAGGGCCGTCAGGCGCAGTACGAGGGGCGTCTTCAATTGCGTTTGAACTCGATGCTTTTGAGCTTGTTGGCTTCGAAGGTGAGGATGTAGCTGGTGCCATTGCGCGGGCCGTAGACCCATTCCTCGACACGGTATTCGCGGTGATCGTAACCGCCGAGGGTGTAACCGACTTCGTCACGGTGATCCGGCGCGCCGCACTTCTGCTCGACCTCCCAGGCGCGGTCGCCGGCGTTGATCAGGGCGCTGCCGCAGCGCATGCTTTCCGCCTGGGCGCCCGCCGCGCAAAGCAGCAGGGCGCAGGACATCCAGGTCAGGGCTTTCATCGAACGACTCCTTATTCGCTATCGAGGTGAAGCTGGGTGGCCACACTGCCACCATTCTCCGCTTCGCCGAAGCTGACGTCGATGAGGTAGATGCGGTCGTCACCCAGGCCACCCTTGGCGACCAGGTAGTCCTTGATCTGCGTTGCGCGCTCCTGGCCGAGCTTGCGCAGCAGCAACTGGCTGTCGCTCCAGGAGTCGAGCACGGCCTGGCGCATCTTCGCCGAGCGCTCGTCCTTGCTCAGTTGCTGCCATTCTGCCGGCGGTTGCTTCTTCAGGCGTGCGCGGTAGACGCCTTCGAGCAGGACCGGCTGCAGGTCTTGCGGCACCTCCAACTGGCTCGCATCGCTGGGCACCTTGTCGCCGCGGCGCTGCAACATGCTGTAGTAGTTTTTCTGGTATTCCTGCTGCAGGCGCTTGTCGGCCAGCAGCGGGCCGTCGCTGGAGGCTGCGGCGACACCCTCGACCTCCAGCTTCAGCGCCGGCCGCTGCTTGAGGGCTTCGGCCAGCTTGTCGAGATTGCCCTGGGCGCTGGCATCCAGTTCGCTGGAACCGGGGGCGAACACGACGTTGCTCAGGTCCGGCCCGCCTCCGCCACTGGCCAGGCCGGCGATGAAGTTGAACGGCGCCTGCACGGCGCGCACGACCAGGTTGCGCAGGGTCTGCCAGACGATGGGCATGACGCTGAACTGCGGGTTGTTCAGGTCGCCTTCCACCGGCAACTGGATGTCGATGTTGCCGTTGGCGTCCTTGAGCAGGGCGATCGCCAGTTTCACCGGCAGGTCCACGGCGTCCGGGCTGTCGACCTTCTCGCCCAGCTGAAGGTGTTCCACCAGTACCTTGTTGTCGGCTTTGAGCTTGCCCTGGGTGATCTGGTAGTGCAGGTCCAGGTTCAGCCGGCCCTTGCGGATGCGGTAGCCGGCGAACTTGCCGGAGTAGGGCGTGAGGGTGGTCAGCTCGACGCGCTTGAAGCTGGTGGCGATGTCCAGCTTCTCCAGGGGCGAGAACGGGTTGAGGCTGCCCTTGATGGTGACCGGCGCGTATTTGTCGACCTTGCCCTTCACGTCCACCGAAGCCGGTGCCGGATTGCGGTTGTCGATGGTGCCGATCTCGCCGGCCAGTTGCTGGATGGCCGTGGCGAAGTCCGGGCGCAGGGTCAGGTCGGCGAAGTTTGCCGAACCGTTGTTGATCTTCACGCCACCGATACGGATGCCCAGCGGCTTGCTGTTACTGCCCGAGGCGCTGCCCTTGCTCGCGGTGGACGTGGCGGATTGCGGTTGCGCAATGAGCAGCTCGCTGACGTTGGTGCTGCGGTCCTCGTTGATGATGAAGCGCGCGTAGGGCTCCTCCAGCGAGACGGTCTGGATCACCAGGCTGTCGCCGTGCCTGTATGCCAGGCCGTCGAGGGTCAGCTTGGTCCATTTGACGAAGTCGCGGCTCTTGAGGGTGTCCAGCGTGTGCAGCTGGGTCACCTGGGCGCTGCCGGTGACACTGAAGGCCAGTGGCTCGGTGCCCTTGAGGTCGACGTCCAGATCGCTGGACAGCAGGCCGCTGCGCAGTTCCAGGCGAATGAACGGATCGATGTAGGCCTGGGCGACGCGCAGGTCGATGTCGCGGGTCGAAACCTTCAGCTTGGCGCTGACCGGGTTGGGGATGACCTGGCCGCTGGCTTCGATCTGCCCGCGCGGGCCGAGGCCGGTCGTGAGCTTGAGCTGCAGTGGCGAGGTCAGGCCGCTGTCGAGGTTCTGCAGGTCGAGGTCCAGCGGGCCGACTTCCAGTGCCACCGGTTTACCCGGGGCACGATCGGCCAGGTGCGCCTTGTAGCCGCGCAGCTGCGTGTCGCGCAAAACCACATGCCATGGCTTCTGTGGCTCGGCCGGTTTGCTCTGCTCAGCGGTCTGCGCAGGCTTGTCGGCTTCGGCGGGTTTGGCTCCGGGCCTGGTTTCTGGCTGGGACGGAGCGGCCGGTTTGGCTGGCTCGGCCTGGGCCGTCCTGGTCGGGGTGCCGGGCTGGGCTTGCGGTTGGTCAGTCGAGGCGTTCTGCTCCTTGTCGGCTGCCGCTGCTGCCTCTGTGGCAGGCGCTGGCTCGGGAGCCGCCTGCGCTTGCGGCGTGGGCTCTTCGGGGCGCTTGTAGGGTTTGAAGTTGGCGAAGAGCTTCTGCCAGTCCAACTGGCCGTCCTTCTCCCGCGCCGCCCAGGCTTCCAGGCCCTGGCTGCGGATCTGGCCGACCACCACTTCCTGCTTGACGAGGTCCAGGGTGGTTTCCGCGACATCCAGGGTGGCGAGCTTGGCCAGTGGTTTGCCTTCGGGGGAACTGAGGTCGAGGTCGCGAAGCTTGATGGCGGCCTTGTCCAGCAGGAGTTGCGTTCCCTTCGAGAGGTCCAGGTGGTAGTCGGAGGCCACGCTGAGGATGCCGTTGTTCAGGTTCAGCGGCGCGTTGTCCCGCACATAGGGCCACCAGGCCTTCAGCGGCACGCCGTCGAGGGTGAAACTGCCCTTGGAGGTGAAGGGCACGATGCTCAGGTCGCCCTTCCAGTCGAGCTTGCCTCCGTGGGGGCCGGTGGCGACCAGGGTCATTTCGGCGCCGTCCTCAGGCAGGGTGCTGAGGTTGTGCAGCTCGAAGCCCATCGGGTCGAAGACGAACTCCACCGGCTCGCTGGGGCGGCGGTCGAGGAAGTGCAGGCTGCCTTCGGCGAGGCGGATACGGTCGATGCGCAGTGGGAAGGGATTGCTGGGTTCTTCCTGGGCGGGGGCCGGCTCACTGGGCGGCAGCTTGAACAGTTTGCTCAGGTTCAGCGTGCCGTTCTCGGCGAACAGCAGTTCGGTGTGCGGTGCGTCGAGTTCGACGTCGGCGAGGTGCAGCCTGCGTTTCCACAGGCTGTCGAGTTCGAGGTTGGCGTAAAGGCGACGGAAGCGTACCTGCTCCTGTCCATCGGCACCCAGATGCAGGCCCCAGAGGGTGAGCTCGAGGCTGAACGGGTTGAACTCGATGCGTTCCAGGCGTGCCGGAACGGTCGAGTAGTGGGCCAGTTGCTGGTTGGCTATCCGCAGTCCCACACCGGGCAGGATGAGAAAACCCAGCAGGCAATAGAAGAGGACCAACAGCACTACCGCGCCGATGGCGCGTTTCAATCCTTTGGGCATGGCGAGAGTCGTTTCCGTCGTGACGTGCTACAGGAGTATGGCACGGCTGTGATTCTTCGATTCGATAGTCGCCTTCGGACGCGGTTTTCAGTGAGTTCTGTCAGTCATTCAGGCGATGGGTGCGGGCGAATTCGACCAGATCCACGAGGCTTTCCAGGTTCAGCTTCTCAAGAATGCGCGTCTTGTAGGTGCTGACGGTCTTCTGGCTGAGGAACAACTCCTCGGCAATGTCCTTGTTGCTCATGCCTCTTACCAGGCTGCGCAACACGACCAGCTCCCGAGGTGTGAGGCTGGCTACCGGGTCGGTGTTCTTGTCGATGCTCAGGGCTTTTTCCGGGAAGCAGCGATAGCCCGAAACCAGCATGCGCGCCGCATTGAGAATGGCGCTGGTGTCCTTGTTCTTGCTGACGAATCCATGCGCACCCGCCGCTTCGACCTTGCTCGAGTACAGGCGTTCATCTTGCGAGCTCAGCACCAGCAGGCGGATGTTCTCGTCGAAGATATGGATGCGCGCCAGCAGGTCGAGGCCGTCCATGCCGGGCAGGTTGAGGTCGAGTATCACCAGATCGGGGCGTTCCTTGCGCACGGCATCCAGCCCGCCATGGCCATCGGCCGCTTCACGGGCTACCTCGAACTGCGGATCCTGCTCCAGCAACGAGCGGATCGCCAGACGCATTGCGGGGTGGTCCTCGATCAGCACCACACGCTTCTTCATATTTGACTCCCTGAGTCCGAATAACTGCGCGCATTGATCTTGAAGATAGACCAGTTGTTCAAGCACCTACGGAATATTCCTATGCGTAGGACTGAAAGCATGCGTGGAATCAAGTTGGCAGGGCGTCGCCCTGCCAGCGTGCGCGGAGACTTGCCGTACAGAGTGAAACCTGCGCAGCTAGTCGGCGGTTGTCAACGCTCCAGAGCCAGCGCCACGCCCTGCCCACCACCGATGCAGAGCGTCGCGAGCCCTTTTTTCGCATCGCGGCGGAGCATCTCGTGCAGCAGGGTGACGAGCACGCGGCAGCCCGATGCGCCGATGGGATGGCCGAGGGCGATGGCGCCGCCGTTCACATTTACCTTCGAAGCATCCCAGCCCAGTTCCTTGCCCACGGACAGCGCCTGGGCGGCGAACGCTTCGTTGGCTTCGATGAGGTCCAGGTCGGCTAGCTGCCAGCCAGCTTTCTCCAGGCAGCGGCGGGTGGCCGAGACCGGGCCGATGCCCATGATGGCCGGGTCGACGCCTGCGTTGGCGTAGGCGGCAACACGGGCCAGTACCGGCAGGCCCAGTTCGGCGGCCCTGGCAGCGCTCATCAGCAGTACAGCGGCAGCGCCGTCATTGAGGGTCGAGGCATTGCCGGCGGTGACGCTGCCGTCCCTCCTGAATGCCGGTCTGAGCTTGGCCAGGGATTCTGCGGTGGTGCCGGCGCGCGGTTGCTCGTCGGTGTCGAAACGCAGCGGTTCGCCCTTGCGCTGGGGAATCTCGATGGCGGTGATCTCGGCCTTGAAACGGCCTGCTTCGATGGCCGCGGTCGCCTTGCGCTGCGAGTCGGCGGCGAAGGCGTCCTGCTCCTCGCGGCTGATGTTGTACTTCTCCACCAGGTTCTCGGCGGTGATGCCCATGTGGTAGTCGTTGAAGGCGTCCCACAGGCCATCCTGGATCATGCTGTCGACCAGTTTGGCGTGGCCCATGCGCAGGCCGGTGCGGGCGCCGGGCATGACGTAGGGAGCGAGGCTCATGCTTTCCTGGCCGCCAGCAATGATGATGTCGGCGTCGCCGCAGCGAATCGCCTGGGTCGCCAGATGCAGTGCCTTGAGGCCGGAGCCGCAGACCTTGTTCACCGTCATCGCCGGTACGCTGTCGGGCAGGCCGGCGGCGATGGAGGCCTGGCGTGCCGGGTTCTGGCCGGCTCCGGCGGTCAGGGTCTGGCCAAGGATCACCTCGTCGACCCTTGCCGGGTCCAGGCCGGTCTGTTGCAGCAGGCTGCGAATGACCGCGGCGCCCAGTTCATGGGCCGGCAATGCGGAAAGCGAACCCTGGAAGCTGCCGATGGCGGTACGGGTGGCAGCGACGATGACGACTTCTTGCATGACACGAATCCTCTGTCGGAAGCGGCGAGGCCGCAGCGAACGGCCATGGTTGCACGCCCGCCGCCGGCTCACCACCCTCCGAACCGGGTGGTCACGCTTCAGCGCAGAGGTGGTAAACCCATGCGCCGGCGTGCGCGGTGCAGCGAGCCGTTGCGTACCGCCCAGCGCAGCAGTGGCACGCTGCGTCTCACACTGGAGCGGATCAGTTGCCGTTGCAGGCTGCCCAGGCTCAGGCCGAGCTGATCCGTGGCCCAGTCCGGCAGCAGGTCGATGCCGGCGCGCATCATCAGCATGCCGAAGGGTTTGGCAAGGAAGCTCGGGGCGGGGGCGTTGAACAGTACGCTGACCACCTCGCGGGTGCGTTCGTCGTAGCGAAGCTGCGGTCGCATGCGTTTCAGGTAGGCGGCTACCTCCGCGCGGGAACGAGGTACATCGCGTGCGCCGAGTCGCTCGGCGATGAGGGCGATCTCGTCGTAGTAACGGTCCTGCTCTTCGCCGGAAAGATCCGGGTTCAGGTAGCGCAGGTGCGAGGCGAGGAAGCAGCTGACTTCGGCGACGTGCACCCAGGTCAGCAGGTCCGGGTCGCTGGCCGCATAGGAGGTGCCGTCGGGCAGCGTGCCGTGCACATTGTCGTGGATTCGCCGCACACGCTCGATCAGCTTCTCGGCGTCATTGCGCGAGCCATAGGTGGTGGCGGAGATGAACTGACCGGTGCGGCGCAGGCGGCCAAGCATGTCGGCGCGGAAGTTGGAGTGGTCCCAGACGCCGCCGAGGGCGGCCGGATGCAGCATCTGCAGGAGCAGGGCACTGATGCCGCCGATGAGCATCGAGCTGAAGTCACCGTGGACTCTCCAGCTCACGGAATCCGGCCCGAACAGGCCGGGGTCGCCCTTGGGCGACTCGAAGTCGACCCCGCCCAGGGCGAGGCCGGTCAGGCTGAGTACCTGGCTTTCGATATGACGGCGGACGGTTTCCATTGCGGCGGGCAGGCCTCGGGGCAAGGACGACAGGTCTGTTCTTTAAACCTAGCATCTTTGCACCCTTGGCCTGTAGCGTGCGTCAACGGTTGAGGCGGTTGTCGATCAGCCCCTGGACCACGCTGGGATCGGCCAGGGTCGAGGTATCGCCGAGGTTTTCCAGTTCGTTGCAGGCGATCTTGCGCAGGATGCGCCGCATGATCTTGCCCGAACGGGTCTTGGGCAGGCCCGGCGCCCACTGCAGCATTTCCGGCTTGGCGAAGCTGCCGATCTCCTTGCTCACCAGGGCCAGCAGTTCCTGCTTGAGCGCGTCGCTGGGCTCGATGCCGTTCATGGTGGTGACGAAGGCGTAGATGCCCTGGCCCTTGAGGTCGTGCGGATAACCGACCACGGCGGCCTCGGCGACCGAGTCATGCAGCACCAGCGCGCTTTCCACCTCGGCGGTGCCGATGCGGTGGCCGGAGACGTTGATCACGTCGTCCACGCGGCCGGTGATCCAGTAGTAGCCATCCTCGTCGCGTCGCGCGCCGTCGCCGGTGAAGTAGTAGCCGGGGTAGGGCTTGAAGTAGGTGTCGATCATCCGCTGGTGATCGCCGTAGACGCTGCGGATCTGGCTCGGCCAGCTGGCCTTGACCGCCAGGACGCCGGAGCCGGGGCCATCGATTTCCTTGCCCTGCTCATCCAGCAGCACCGGTTGCACGCCGAAGAAGGGGCGGGTGGCGGAGCCAGGCTTGAGGTCAGTGGCGCCGGGCAGCGGGGTAATCAGGATGCTGCCGGTCTCGGTCTGCCACCAGGTGTCGACGATGGGGCAGCGCTTTTCGCCCACCACGTTGTAGTACCACTCCCAGGCTTCCGGGTTGATCGGCTCGCCCACTGAACCGAGCAGGCGCAGGCTGCTGCGATCGGTCTTCTGCACCGGGGCTTCGCCCTCGCGCATCAGCGCGCGGATCGCGGTCGGCGCGGTGTAGAAAATGTTCACCTGGTGCTTGTCGATCACCTGCCAGAAGCGCGAGGCGTCGGGGTAATTCGGCACGCCCTCGAACATCAGCGTGGTGGCGCCGTTGGCCAGCGGGCCGTAGACGATGTAGCTGTGGCCGGTGACCCAGCCCACGTCCGCGGTGCACCAGTAGATGTCGCCGTCGTGGTAGTCGAACACGTACTTGTGGGTCATGGCCGCGCCCAGCAGGTAGCCGCCGGTGGTGTGCAGGACGCCCTTGGGTTTGCCGGTGGAGCCGGAGGTGTAGAGGATGAACAGCGGGTCCTCGGAGTCCATCGGCTCGGGGGCGCAGTCTTCGCTGACTTCGCGTAGCGCCTCGTGATACCAGATGTCACGCCCTTCGACCCACGGAATCTCGCCCTGGGTGCGCTCGACCACCACCACGGTGGAGACGTTCGGGCAGTCGGCCAGGGCCTTCTCCACGTTCCTCTTCAGCGGGACGTACTTGCCGCCGCGTACGCCTTCGTCGGCGGTGATCACGGTGCGGCAGTCGGCATCGTTGATGCGGTCACGCAGGGCGTCCGGGGAGAAGCCGCCGAATACCACCGAGTGGATCGCGCCGATCCGCGCGCAGGCGAGCATGGCGTAGGCCGCCTCGGGGATCATCGGCATGTAGATGCAGACCCGGTCGCCCTTCCCTACGCCGCGGCTCTTGAGCACGTTGGCCAGGCGGCAGACATGGCTGTGCAGCTTGCGGTAGGTGATGTTGGCGGATTCGCTGGGGTTGTCGCCTTCCCAGATGATCGCGACCTGCTCGGCGCGTTGTTCCAGGTGGCGGTCGATGCAGTTGTAGGTGACGTTGAGCTGGCCGCCCTTGAACCAGGTGGCCTGGCCCTTCGCCAGGTCGCCGTGGTGCACCGAGTGCCAGGGCTTGAACCAGTCGAGGAAGGCCTTGGCCTGCTCGCCCCAGAAGGCTTCCGGGTCATCCACCGACTGCTGGTAGAGGCGCTGGTAGGCGTCGTTGTCGAGGTAGGCACGCTTGCGTACGGCCTCCGGCACGGGGTGAAGGCTGATCTCGTACATGGGGAATCCTTGTTGTTGTTGAGCCGAGATGCCCCAAGGGTGCATCCAAGGCCAGGCGGGTTCAAGGGTTGTCCATGTTGTTTCGACGCGCCACCGCGCCGGATCGTTCAGAGGAGACATATTCCAGCTGGGCGGCGACCAGGCGCCGGGTCGATTCGCCGTAGCGCCGGGCGATGGCGTCGAGTGTGCTGTCGAGCGCCGGGATCGCCGTGGCGCCGCGTCCCGGCAATACTGGGTGGTCGCCAGGCGCGTCCGGCAGGAACAGCAGGCCACCGGCACTGCTGACGGAGTGTGCGGCGCTGCCCCGTACTTCTGATCGGAAGGTCCGCGCCCAGGCATCCGCTGTCAGTGCCAGGCTGACTTCATCGAAGCCTGGCTCCAGGGGAACGCTGAAGACCTCGTGGTTCCAGAGGGCGAGGTAGTTGCCGGCGGCAGTCAGGTAGCCGCTGGCGCCGAGGCTGAAGCGCTGGCTGTCGTGCCGCGGCGACCAGTCCTGTACGCCGAACTCACGAGCGAGCGTGGCGGCCCTGGCTTTGCCGGCGATGGCCTGCACCAGTGCAAGCGACAGCGGTAACGCAGCGGTAACACCGGAGGTAGTGATGACCTTGCCGTCCGCTACATAGCGGCGATTCTCCTCCCAGTGGGCATCGGGGTAGTCCTCCAGGCGTTGTTTGCGTGAGTACCAATGACCGGTGGCGTGTCGGCCGTGCAACAGCCCTGCGTTGCCCAGCACCAGGACGCCATCGCAGACGCCGACGATAGTCGCGCCCTGCGCGGCCTGCGCCTGGATGAAGGCCAGCAGGACGGGGTCCTGGCTGTCGTGCACGGCGGGCACGATCAGGTAGTCGGCACCCTGTGGAAAGCGTTGCGCGAATTCCTCCAGCGTGGCCTGTGGCTGAAGTCGCAGGGCTGGCATCAATTGCACCGGCCCGGGTTCCGTCGCAAGGGCGAGCACTTGCGCTGCGCCCGAGCGGCGCAGCACGCCGAGCGGGACGACGTAGTCCGTGAGCTCGGTCATGCGGTTCTGTGCGACGACGGCGATGACCGGGCGCTCGCGGCCGAAGCGCGGGTGATAAGGCGCGAGCGCCTCATTGTCGGCCTGGGCGGCGTGAGTGCAGAGCAGCAGGATGAGGAACAGCAGGAAAGTGCGCATGGCCGTCTCCGGGGAGGGGATTTCCATCCTGCCGGCGATGCGCCTGTCACTTCTGACGCTGATGGATGAATATCTGCCAATCGCTGCCAGGGATTCGCCCCGATGAATGCTCCTCACCGTGTCCTGTTGCTGGTCTTCCCGGACTTCCAGTTGCTCGATGCCAGCGGGCCGGCCGATGTCTTCTCGGCTGTGGACGAGCACCTGCCGGCTGCTGCCCGTCCCGCCTACCTGCTCGAGGCGATATCGCCCGCTGGCGGGTTGGTTCGCTCCAGCACCGGACTGGAACTGGTGACCAGGGCCCTGCCAGAACCGCAGCAGGCGGCCGGCTGCACCGTGCTGGTGGCTGGCGGCCATGGGGTGCAGGCGGTCCTGCAGAAAGGTGAGGTCGCGAGCTGGCTGGCGCAGGCCGCAATCCACGCCGCGCGTTGCGGCTCGGTGTGCACCGGGGCCTTTCTGCTGGCACAGGCGAGGTTGCTGGAGGGGCGCCCAGTGGTTACCCACTGGCGTTACGCCGAACTGTTACAGCGGCTGTTTCCTCGCTTGCGGGTGATGCACGACTCGCTGTTCGTCCGCGACGAGAAGTTCTACAGCTCCGCCGGTGTGACGGCCGGGATGGACCTGTGCCTGAGTCTGGTGGAGGAGGACCACGGCCGCGACCTGTCGCTGCGGGTTGCCCGTGGGTTGGTGATGTACCTGCGCCGTCCTGGCGGCCAGCGCCAGTTCAGTGCCGAGCTGCTGGCGCAGCAGGCGCCGCCGGGCGGGCACATGGAGCGCCTGGTGGAGTGGCTGCGGGAACGGTTGGCGGAGGCCCTCGATGTCGAGGAGATGGCGGCGCAGATGGCCATGTCATCGCGCACCCTGCATCGGCATTGCCAGGCGGAGATGGGCATGACGCCGGCGAAGCTGTTGCTGGAGTTGCGTCTGGAAAAGGCGAGCCAATTGCTGGAGGCGGGGGAGTCGTCGCTCAAGCGCGTGGCGCAGCACGCCGGCTTTGGCAACGAGTACAACCTGCGGCGCGCCTTCGTGCAGGCGCTGGGCGTGACGCCCGGGGAGTTTCGGCAGCGCTTCTGCCGCTAGGAAGCGGACGGAGGCGCAGGTCAGGTGCGCCCCCGTCCGTTTCGCCATCAGCCGCGGTGACGGCCGCGGAAGAAGTCGATCAGGCCCTGGGTGGAGCCGTCCTCGGCGGCATTTTCCTCGCTGCCGACCAGGCGGCCGTAGACGGCCTTGCCCAGCTCCTTGCCCAGTTCCACGCCCCACTGGTCGAAGGCGTTGATGCCCCAGAGGATGCTCTGTACGTAGACCTTGTGCTCGTACATGGCGATCAGCGCACCCAGTCGGCGGGCGCTGATGCGCTCCAGCACCAGGGTGTTGCTCGGGCGGTTGCCCGGGATCACCTTGTGCGGCGCCAGGCGCTGCACTTCGGCTTCGTCCACGCCCTTGGCGCGCAGCTCGGCTTCGGCTTCAGCTCGGCTCTTGCCGACCATCAGGGCCTGGCTCTGCGACAGGCAGTTGGCGTAAAGCCACTGGTGGTGGTCGGCCACCGGGTTGTAGCTGGACACCGGGACGATGAAGTCGGCCGGGATCAGGTGGGTGCCCTGGTGCAGCAGCTGGTGGTACGCATGCTGGCCGTTGCAGCCTACGCCGCCCCAGATCACCGGGCCGGTGCCGGCGGACACCGGGGTGCCGTCCTGGCGCACGCTCTTGCCGTTGGACTCCATGTCCAGCTGCTGCAGGTGGTCGGTGATGTTCCGCAGGTAGTAGTCGTAGGGCAGGATCGCGTGGCTGCGCGCGCCCCAGAAGTCGCCGTACCAGACGCCGAGCAGGCCCAGCAGCACCGGGATGTTCTTCTCGAACGGCGAGGTCAGGAAGTGCTGGTCCATGCTGTAGGCGCCGGACAGCAGCTCCTTGAAGTTGTTGATACCCACCGACATGGCGATTGGCAGGCCGATGGCCGACCACAGCGAGTAGCGACCGCCGACCCAGTCCCACATCGGGAAGACGTTTTCCGGGCGGATGCCGAATGCCGATGCGGCTTCCTTGTTGCTGGAAACGGCGATGAAGTGGCGGTACAGCTCCGCCTCGCTGCCGCCCTGGGCCAGGTACCAGGCGCGGGCGGCCTGGGCGTTCTTCAGGGTTTCCAGGGTGCCGAAGGACTTCGAGGAGACGATGAACAGCGTGGTCTCGGCGTTGAGCTTGGCGGTCATCTCGCGGAATTCGCTACCGTCGATGTTCGCCAGGTAGTGGCAACGCACGCCTTTCTGGGCGAAGGGCAGCAGCGCTTCGGAGACCAGCTGCGGACCGAGGAAGGAGCCACCGATACCGATGTTCACCACGTCGGTGATCGGCTTCTCGGTGTAGCCGCGCCACAGGCCGTTGTGCACGGCAGAAACCAGCTCGGTCATCTGGTGCAGAACACGGTGCACCTCGGGCATCACGTCGACGCCATCGACCAGCACCTTGTCGCCGATGGGCCGGCGCAGCGCGGTGTGCAGCACCGGGCGGCGCTCGGAAGCGTTGATCACGTCACCCCGGAACATCGACTGGATGGCCTCGCCCAGCCTGGCTTCCTCGGCGAGCTTCACCAGCAGGTCGAGGGTGTCCTGGCGGATCAGGTTCTTCGAGAAATCGAGGAACAGGCCACAGGCGCTGAGGGAGAAACGCTTGAAACGCTCCGGGTCCTCGGCGAATGCCTCGCGCATGGTGAAGTTCTGCAGATCCTGGCGGTGGGTGGCCAATTCCTGCCAGCTTGCCAGTTTGGTGGCATCCAGCGGGGTGAGGTGGTGTTCCATGACGTACCTTCGGGTAAGACGTGCGTGTTTAACGAGGCTTTGGAACTTGGGGAGGCCCGGTGGTTCCGAACCTTCCCAGTGGCTCAGGCGAGCTGAACCGGGATGGCGTTGCTGGTGTGGCTGAGTTCATTGCCGGGCGCCATGTACAGCATGCGCGGCTTGTAGCCTTCCAGCTCGGCGTCGCTAAACTGAGCGTACGCGCAGATGATCACCCGGTCACCCACCTTGGCCTTGTGGGCGGCCGCGCCGTTGACGGAAATCATCCGCGAACCTTCCTCGCCACGGATGGCATAGGTGGTGAAGCGTTCGCCATTGTCGACGTTGTAGATCTGGATCTGTTCGTACTCGCGGATGCCGGCGAGATCGAGCCATTCGCCGTCGATGGCGCAGGAGCCTTCATAGTCGAGCACGGCGTGGGTGACTTCGGCGCGGTGCAGTTTGGCTTTGAGCATGATGCTCTGCATGGCGTGGCTCCTGTTTTTCTTCTGGTCGAGGAGAGCGGGGCGAGTATGCCCGAGCACCCGAAGTCGCTCAAGGCCACGACTGGCGTGGCTTCAAGGCGAAAATTCGGGTGTTGGGCGGGGAATCAGTCGATGTGGAAGGCGAGGTTGTCGATCAGCCGGGTGGTGCCCAGGAAGGCGGCGACCAGGATCACCAGCTGATGGTCTTGCGCCGTGGCCGGGCGCAGGCCGGCGGACTCGCGGGCCTCGAGGTAATCGATGCGCAGGCCGGCCGCTTCGATCTGCTGGCTGCCCTCGGACAGCAGCGCGGGGAAGTCGCGCTCGCCCTGGCGGATGCGCTCGGCCAGTTGCTTCAGGGTGCGCTGCAGGACAGGTGCGACGGCGCGCTGTTCCTCGGTGAGGTAACCGTTGCGCGACGACAGGGCCAGGCCGTCCTCGGCGCGCACGGTGGGTTCACCGAAGATCTGGATCGGCAGGTTGAGGTCGCGCACCAGCTTGCGGATGACCGCCAACTGCTGGAAGTCCTTCTCGCCAAACAGCGCCATGTCGGGTTGGACCATGTTGAACAGCTTGCAGACCACCGTGGCGACGCCGTCGAAGTGGCCCGGACGGCTGCCGCCGCACAGGCCCTCGGAGACACCGGTGACATGCAGTTTGGTCTGGCCTTCCATGCCGTCGGGGTACATTTCCTCGACAGTGGGGGCGAACAGCAGGTGGCAGCCGGCCTTGAGCAGTTTCTCCTGGTCCGCCGCCAGGGTGCGCGGGTACTTGTCCAGGTCTTCGCTGGGGCCGAACTGCAGCGGGTTGACGAAGATGCTCGCCACCACGAAGTCGGCGCGCTGGCTGGCCTTGGTCACCAGCGCGGCGTGGCCGGCGTGCAGGTTGCCCATGGTCGGCACCAGCGCGATGCGCTTGCCTTCGCTGCGGGCGCGCGCCACGGCGGCGCGCAGCTCGCGGACTGTCTTGACTGTATTCATCAGGCGAAACCGTGCTCCGGGCCGGGGAAGGTGCCGTCCTTGACTGCCTTCACGTAGGCAGCGAAGGCAGACTGGATGTCGGGCTGACCTTCGAGGAAGTTCTTCACGAACTTCGGCGAACGGCCGGACAGCGACAGGCCGAGCATGTCGTGCATCACCAGGACCTGGCCGTCGGTGTCGGCGCCAGCACCGATGCCGATGACCGGGATCTTCACGGCTTCGGTAATTTCCTTCGCCAGGGAGGACGGTACGCACTCCAGCAGCAGCACGGCGGCGCCGGCCTGCTCCAGGGCGATGGCGTCGGCGCGCAGCTGGCGCGCCTGGTTTTCCTGGCGGCCCTGGACCTTGAAACCGCCGAACAGGTTGACGGCCTGCGGAGTGAGGCCCAGGTGTGCGCACACCGGGATGCCCATCTGGGCCAGGCGAATGATCGGCTCGGCAAGCCAGGCGCCGCCTTCGAGCTTGACCATGTGGGCGCCGGCCTGCATGACCTTCACTGAGTCGCGCAGCAACTGGTCCAGCGAGGTGCCGGATTCGAACGGCAGGTCGGTGACGATCAGCGCGCCCTTGTTACCGCGTTTCACGGCGGCGGTGTGGTAGGCCATGTCTTCGACGGTCACCGGCAGCGTGCTGTCGTGACCTTGCAGCACCATACCCAGGGAGTCACCGATCAGCAGCATTTCGGCACCGGCCAGACTGGCGGTGTGGGCGAAAGTGGCATCGTAAGCGGTCAGCATCGCGATCTTTTCGCCGCTTTGCTTGAGACCTTGCAGGGTGGTCAGGGTGACATCAGGCATGAAAGTGTCCTCGGTTCTGCGCCGGGCAGGGGCAAACGGGGCCCTATAGTCCGGATCGAAAAAGGCGAAGTCAATTGCAGGTGTTACCGGACTGTTACGGCGTTACTGCCAGTGCGCCCCACGCCTGGGGCGCAGCATGCATCAGGACAGGCGCTCGAGGCCGCTGAACGGACAGGCGGCGAGCAGCTCGGGTAGGGTGCGCCCGTCGGGGAAACGCAGTTGCGGGGCGAGGTCCGCCAGTGGGTAGAGCACGAAGGCGCGGGCGTGCATGTGATAGTGCGGCACGCTCAGGCGCGGCTCGTCGATCAGGCGCTCGCCGAACAGCAGGATATCGAGATCGAGGGTGCGCGGCCCCCAGCGCTCGTCCTTGCGGACGCGGCCCTGTTCCAGCTCGATGGTCTGCAGGGCGTCCAGCAGCGCGAGTGGTTCCAGATCGGTATCCAGGGCGGCCACGGCATTGACGTAGCGCGGCTGGTCCGGTGGGCCCAGCGGGTCGCTGGCGTAGAGCGGGGAGACCACCGCCACCTTGGTGGCGGGGACCTGCGACAGCGCCTTCAGCGCGGCTTCCAGCTGCTGGCGTGGCTCAGCGAGGTTGCTGCCGAGCCCGATGTACGCCCGCTCGCTCATTCGCTGCTGGCGCCTTCGGTGCGCGGGCCGCGACGACGACGGTTGCTGCCGCCACGGCGGCGTTTGCGCGGTGCGGCGGCGCCGCCTTCTTCCTGCTGGCTGGCCAGGTTGCGGATCATGCCGCGGCGTTCACCGTCGCTGGCTTCCTGGTAGTCGGTCCACCAGTCGCCGAGGCCACCGGTTTCCTCGCCGGCACTCTCGCGCAGCAGGAGGAAGTCGTAGCCGGCACGGAAGCGTGGGTTTTCCAGCAGCAGGTCGGCCTTCTTGCCCTGGCGGCGCGGCAGACGCTCCTGCATGTCCCAGATCTCGCGAATCGGGATGGTGAAGCGCTTGGGCACCGCGGTGCGGCGGCACTGCTCGAGGATCAGCTCGTGGGCGGCTTCCTGCATCGCCGGGATCGGCGGCATGCCGCGGTCCTGCAGCTTCAGTACGCGGGCGGGCAGGGCCGGCCAGAGCAGTGCGGCGAACAGGAAGGCCGGGGTGACCGGCTTGCCCAGGCGAATGCGCTCGTCGGTGTTGGCCAGGGCTTGGCGCATCAGCTTGCCGGCGTACTCGGGGTCTTCCTTCAGCGCCTTGGCGCTCGCCGGGAACAGCGGGGCGAACAGTTCGTACTCGTTGAGCAGTTCGAAGGTGCGTTCGGCCTTGCCGCTGAGGAACAGCTTGAGGATTTCGTCGAACAGGCGCGCCGAAGGAATTTCATTGAGCAGCGGCGCCAGGCGGCGGATCGGCGCGGCGCTGTGCTTCTCGATCTCGAAGTCCAGCTTGGCGGCGAAGCGCACGGCCCGCAGCATCCGTACCGGGTCTTCGAGGTAACGCTGCTCCGGATCGCCGATCAGGCGGATCAGACGATTGCGGATGTCGCGTACGCCGTGGGCGTAGTCGAGGATGCGCTCGCCGGTGACGTCGAAGTACAGAGCATTGATGGTGAAGTCACGGCGCTGGGCGTCGTCTTCGAGGGTGCCGTAGACGTTGTCACGCAGGATGCGGCCGGCCTCGTTGCGGGACGCATGGGCGTTGTTGGTGTCGTCGTCTTCGGTGACCGGATGGTTCGCGCGGAAGGTGGCGACCTCGATGATCTCTCGGCCGAAATGGACGTGGACCAGCTTGAAGCGGCGACCGATCACCCGCGCGTTGCGGAATTCGGCACGCACCTGCTCGGGGGTGGCGCTGGTGGCCACGTCGAAGTCCTTGGGCGGAATGCCCAGCAGCGGGTCGCGAACACCACCGCCGACGATGTACGCCTGGTAGCCGGCCTTGGTCAGGCGCTCCACGACGTTCACCGCGTTCCTGCTGAACTGTTCCCGCCGCAGCGAGTGCTGATGATTGCCAACGACTTCCGGAGTAGTGCGGACAGCGCGCGGACGGCGCAGTGGGGATCGGATGGACTGGATCAGCTTTTTCAGCATGTGTGCACTATCGGGAATAGGTGTATGGATGGCATACGCAGGTCTCGGCAAGCCGCCTGATTACGGCGTTTCCTGGAGGATAGCGGGTGTCTGCCGCTGCCTTGAAACAAATGGCAGCAAATCGAATGCCGTCTGCGCCGCGGCGATTCTAGCATCGTGGGGTGGGATGATGAAGAAAACTGAAGAAAGGGACTTGCGGGGAGAGAGCGGGAGAGTGTAGCGAAAGCTACTGGGGGAGCCGAGGCTCCCCCCCAAATAGGTGCGTGCTTTGTTTTTATTATGATTACCGGGCTTGTTGTTTTTGTTTGTAGACCCGACCCTCAAAGCTACCTGCTTCGGGGAACCTTCCACACTTGGAAGGTGTTCAATAGCAAACGGATTGCTTTGGTCGCTGAGTGAGCAATGATCTTTCGATCCAACCAGTTTTGCGTGCTGCCTCAAGACAGTTTTATTCTTCTTGACTGGTTGCGGGACTGGTCCCGACGGCTACCCTTCTCCAAAAGAATCAGTTAGCTGCGCCTCCGCGATCTTGTTTTTGTTGTGCTGGAGTCGTTTCGTCTTGTTCTTATTGTGAATGGTCGTGCTTGTTATTGTTGTTGTACCAATAACAAAGCAGATGCCGTGCCAACTTTTGCGAATCCTTATTTTTCAAGGGTTTGCGAGGATTGCCCCCCAAGCGGCAGGCACAAAAAAGCCGGGTTTCCGTTACCGATGAACCCGGCTTTTGTTACGGAGCTTGTCTCCGGTAACAGTATGAAACGTCTTACGAGTCAGCCGATGCGCCGGATTTGCGGCGCGGGATGCCCAGGCGCTGGCGGCGTTCCCACAGGCATTTGCGGCTGATACCCAGCTTGCGGGCCAGCTCGGTCTCGGTCATGTGGTCCTGGTGCTCGAGGACGAAGTGCTGGAAGTAGTCCTCCAGCGACAGGTCCTCGGTGGGCTCGTGGTTGCTGGCGCTGCTGTTGGCCGGGCGCAGGTCGCCGTCATCGCCGAAGTCGTCTTCCAGATCGTCCAGCTCGATGTCGATGCCCAGCAGGTCGGCAGGGATTTCCTGGCTTTCGCTGAGGATCACTGCGCGCTCGATGGCGTTCTCCAGCTCACGCACGTTACCCGGCCAGGGGTAGTGACGGATGGCCTGTTCGGCTTCGTGGGAGAAGGTCAGCGCCGGGCGCCCCATCTGGGAGCACTGGCGCGCCAGGAAGGAGCGGGCGATTTCCATCACGTCGGCGCCGCGTTCACGCAGGGGCGGCAGCTTCAGCGAGATGACGTGCAGGCGGTAATAGAGGTCTTCGCGGAACTGGCCGGTCTTGGCCAGCATCTTCAGGTCGCGGTGGGTGGCGGCGATCAGACGGACGTCGACCTTCTGCGACTGTACCGAGCCGACGCGGCGAATCTCGCCTTCCTGCAGCACGCGCAGCAGGCGAGCCTGGGCCTCGAGCGGCAGTTCGCCTATCTCGTCGAGGAACAGGGTGCCGCCGTCAGCGGCTTCCACCAGGCCCGCGCGACCCGCGCTGGCGCCAGTGAACGCGCCTTTCTCGTGGCCGAACAGTTCGGATTCGATCAGGGTTTCCGGGATCGCGGCACAGTTCACCGAGATCAGCGGCGCCTTGGTGCGCTTGGACAGGTTGTGCAGCGCGCGGGCAACCAGTTCCTTGCCGGTACCGGACTCGCCCTGGATCAGCACATTGGAGTCCGTCGGCGCGACCTTGCGGATCTTGGTGTAGAGCTCCTGCATGGGCGGGCAGGAGCCGATGATGCCGATATCGCCATCCGCGGCGGCGGTGTTACCGCTGCTACGTTCGGCGGCCTTGGCGTTACCGCGGGATTCGGCGGGAGCGTTACGGTTCTCCTGGCGATCCTTGAGGATGCGCGCCACGGCCTGGAGCATCTCGTCGTGGTCGAACGGCTTGGCGATGTAGTCCACCGCGCCCATCTTCATCGAGTCCACCGCCGAGCGCAGGCTGGCATAGCTGGTCATGATCAGCACCGGGGTGCCCTGGGCCAGCTTGATCAGTTCGGTGCCGGGTGCGCCGGGCAGGCGCAGGTCGCTGACGATCATGTCAAACGACGGGATGCTGTAGCGCTCCTGCGCCTCCTGCACCGAGCCAGCCTCGCTGACCTGGTACTGGTTGCGCTCGAGCAATCGTCGCAGGGCGGAACGGATGATGGTTTCGTCTTCGACGATGAGGATATGTGCCATGTATTCAGCTCTCTCGACGTGCTCGTTTACTGCTCGGCCGTCGGGCCAGGATGCCGCGGCAAGGTGACGCTGATGCGGGTTCCGCATTCGCGTTCCGGGTCTGCCGGGCTGTCTATGGTGATTTGCCCATAATGCTCTTCCACGATCGAATAGACCAGAGCGAGCCCCAGGCCGGTTCCCTTGCCCGGGTCCTTGGTGGTGAAGAAGGGCTCGAACAGGCGGTCGATGATCGACTTGGGTATTCCGCTGCCTTCGTCCTCGACGATCAGGTCGATGGTCTGCTCGGAAGCTTCGGTGCGCACGCGGATCGCGCCGTTGGGCGGGGAGGCGTCGCGGGCGTTGGAGAGCAGGTTGATCAGCACCTGGGCCAGGCGCTGGGAGTCGCCTTCCACCCAGTGTTCCGGATCGCACAGGTTGAAGAACTGCACGTCGACGCTGCGCTTGTTCAACGACAGCAGGCCGATGGCTTCCTGGGCGACGTCCGCCAGGCACACCGGCTCGGCCGCGACCTGCTTGCCGCCGGCGTGGGCGAAGCTCATCAGCGACTGCACGATGCGCGAGACGCGCTTGGTCTGCTCCAGGATCTGCCCGCTGATCTCGGTCAGCTCGCCATCGCCTTCGCGTTCTTCCCGCAGGTTCTGCGCCAGGCAGGCGATGCCGGTGATGGGGTTGCCGATCTCGTGGGCGACGCCGGCGGCCAGGCGGCCGATGGAGGCCAGGCGCTCGGAGTGGATCAGCTTGTCTTCCAGGGACTGGGTTTCGGTGAGGTCTTCGACCAGCAGTACCAGGCCGCTGTTACCGGGCGCGAGGGGCTCCTCGATCGCCGCCTTGTGCAGGTTCAGCCAGCGAGTCTGGCCCTCGATGGTCAGGCGCTGCTTGTGCAGGTGCTCGTCGGGGGCGTCGATGAAGCCTTCCAGCAGGCCGCGCCACGGATCGGGCAGGGCGGCCAGGCGCGAGCCGACCACGCGCTGTGCGCTGACCCCGGTGAGTTCCTCGATGGCGCGGTTCCACATGAGGATTTCCTGGTCCTTGGCCAGCGAGCAGACGCCCATGGGCAGATCCTGCAGGGTCTGGCGGTGGTAGCGACGCAGGGTATCGAGTTCGGCGGCCAGGCCGGTGAGGCGGGAGTGGTAGTCCTCCAGGCGGCTCTCGATGAAGTGGATGTCCTCGGTGACATAGGCTTCGCTGCTGGCCTTGTAGGGCAGGAAGGTTTCCACCATGTCCTGCGCCACGCTCGGGCCCATCAGGCCGGAGAGGTTCGCTTCGATGCGATCGCGCAGGCGGCGCAGGGCATAGGGGCGGCGTTCGTCGAAGGGCAGGTGGAGGTCGCGCAGGGCCTGTTCCACCTCGCGCTGGGCGGTCTTTGCCCCCAGCGGCTTGGCCAGCTGGCTGGCGAATTCCTGCGGGGAGACGGCGATCAGCTCGCGGCGCTGTGGGCGGCGCACGTTGTCGACGGCGCAGGCTTCGGCGGCGCCTTTCTCTTCATCGCTGGCTTCGGTGAACAGCGAGACCAGGGTGAACACCAGCACGTTGGCCGCCAGTGAGGCGAGCGCTGCGAGGTGCCAGGTGGTGTCGTCGAGCACGTAGAGCGAGTTGAACATCGGTACGTAGATGCTCTGCAGGTTCGCGACCAGCGGGGTGAGCATGGTCGCGCCCCACACCAGCATGCCCGCCACGAGACCTGCGATGAAACCGCGGCGGTTGGCGGTCGGCCAGTAGAGCACGGCCAGCGCGCCGGGAAGGAACTGCAGGGTGGCGACGAAGGAGACTATCCCCAGGTTGGACAGGTCCTGCTCGGCGCCCAGCAGCAGGTAGAAGGCATAGCCGGCCATGATGATCGCGGCGATCAGCGCGCGGCGGGTCCATTTCAGCCAGCGGTAGATGTTGCCTTCGGCCGGCGGCTGGTAGAGCGGCAGCACCAGGTGGTTGAGCACCATGCCCGAGAGCGCCAGGGTCATCACGATGATCAGGCCGCTGGCGGCGGAGATGCCGCCGACGAAGGCGGTCAGCGCCAGGGCCGGGCTGTCCACCGAGATGCCCAGGCCGAGGGTGAAGTACTCCGGGTTGGTCGAGGCGCCCAGGTGCAGGCCGGCCCAGAGGATCGGCGGCACCGCGAGGCTCATCGGCAGCAGGAACAGCGGCAGGCCCCAGCTGGCGCTGAGCAGCGCGCGTGGGTTGAGGTTCTCGGTGAAGGTCATGTGGAACATGTGCGGCATGACGATGGCCGAGGCGAAGAACACCAGCAGCAGCGTGCGCCACGGCCCTTCGGCCAGCGGGGTGTGCAGGGTGCTCAGGGCTTCCTGGTTCTGCAGCAGCCAGACTTCCAGGCCGTCCGGTCCGCCGAACACGCCATAGAGGGCGAACAGGCCGATGGAGCAGAGCGCCACCAGCTTCACCAGCGATTCGAAGGCGATCGCCATTACCAACCCTTCATGACGCTCGCGGGTGGCGATGTGGCGTGCGCCGAAGAGGATGGCGAACAGCGTGATCAGCGCGCAGAACGCCAGCGCCGCACGGTTGGGCTCGGATTCGCGGGTGAGGATGCTGATCGAGTCGGTCACCGCCTGGATCTGCAATGCCAGCATCGGCAGCACGCCGATCAGCATGAACAGCGTGGTCAGCGCGCCGGCCCAGGTGCTGCGGAAGCGGAAGGCGAACAGGTCGGCCAGCGACGACAGTTGGTACGCCCGCGTGATCCGCAGGATCGGATAGAGCAGCACCGGCGCGAGCAGGAAGGCGCCGGAGACGCCCAGGTAGATCGCCAGGAAGCCGTAGCCGTACTGGTAGGCCAGGCCGACCGTGCCATAGAAGGCCCAGGCGCTGGCGTACACGCCCAGCGACAGGGTGTAGATCAGCGGATGGCGCACCAGCCGGCGCGGAATGAAGCCGCGCTCGGTGATCCAGGCGACACCGAAGAGGACCATCAGGTAGGAGGCGCTGATCAGGATCAGCTGGGTGAGGCTAAAGCTCGTCAGCATCGCGCTGGCTCTGCAGGATGAAGGTGACGACGATCAGGATCAGCCACAGCAGATACGGGCGGTACCAGGCGCCGTGGGGATCGATCCACCAGTCCATGATGGCCGGTGAGAACAGGTAGATGCCCACGACCAGGAGCAACACCAGTCGGTAGATGTACATGTCGTCTCTCTCTTGGTTCGGCGGGCAGGCTACCTGTGCGCACAGTTGCCGGCAAGCCGCCTGCCGGCCTTGTCTGGCACCGAGCGGTCGCAAGCCATGTAGGAGCGAGCTTGCTCGCGAATGGGCCCCCGCCGCAGAACCAGGTTCGCGAGCAAGCTCGCTCCTACAAAAAACAGTTCGTGCAGGTGCCCTGTACGACCAGTCTAGAGCTGTGCGTCTTCCAGCGTCAGGCTGTGGGGGATGGCGCCGGCGTCCCAATGGCCGATGCCCCAGGCGAGCACCTCGCCCGGCGAAGCATGCAGCAGCTCGGCGGGCGGCTTCTGCCCCAGCGCTTTCAGCGCGCGCACCAGTAGCGGGGCGGCCTGGTCGGCTTCCAGTGGCGGCGAGCGGTAGGACTTGCCGAGCTTGTGACCATCGGGCTGGATGATCAGCGGCACGTGCAGGTAGCGCGGGGCGGCGATGCCCAGCAGTTCCTGCAGGTAGAGCTGGCGCGGGGTGTTGTCCAGCAGGTCGGCGCCGCGAACGATGTCGGTAACACCCTGCCAGGCATCGTCCAGCACCACCGCCAGTTGGTAGGCGAACAGCCCGTCGCGCCGGCGAATGACGAAGTCGCCCACGTCGCGGCCCAGGTGCTGGTGGAACTCGCCCTGCAGGCGATCGATGAAGCGGTAGTCCAGCTCCGGCACGCGGATGCGGATGGCGACGTCACCGTGCCAGTCATGCTGGGCGTCGCGGCAGGTGCCGGGGTAGATGCCGTTGCTGCCTTCGAGCTGCTTGCGCGAGCAAGTGCAGGCATAGGCGAGGCCGCTGCGCAGCCATTGTTCGACCTGGGCGGCGTAGGCGTTGCCCCGCTCGCTCTGGCGCTCCACCGGGCCGTCCCACTCGAAACCGTAGCGTTCGAGGGTCTCCAGAATAGCCGCCTGGGCGCCGGGCATTTCGCGCGGTGGGTCGAGGTCTTCCATGCGTACCAGCCACTTTCCCCCCACGGCGCGCGCGTCCAGGTAGGAAGCCACCGCCGCCACCAGCGAACCGAAGTGCAGGTAGCCGCTGGGCGTGGGGGCGAAGCGTCCGACGTAGCGGGAGGCGGGCATGGAAACTCTCGGCTGGATGACTATCTATAAAACGCGGAAACGAAACGGGGCGCCGCAGCGCCCCGTTCGGGATCAACCAGACTCAGGAGCCCAGTTGCTTTTCCTTGATTTCCGCCAGGGTCTTGCAGTCGATGCACAGGGTGGCGGTGGGGCGGGCTTCCAGACGGCGGATGCCGATCTCGACGCCGCAGGAATCGCACCAGCCGTAGTCGTTGTCTTCGATCAGTTGCAGGGTCTCGTCGATCTTCTTGATCAGCTTGCGCTCGCGGTCGCGGGCGCGCAGCTCGAGGCTGAACTCTTCTTCCTGGCTGGCCCGGTCGGCCGGGTCGGGGAAGTTGGCCGCTTCGTCCTGCATGTGGTGCACGGTGCGGTCCACTTCTTCCATCAGCTCAACTTTCCATTTGTTGAGGATGGAGGTGAAGTGCGCGCGCATGCGATCACTCATGTACTCCTCGCCCTTGGTTTCCTGGTAGGGCTCGAAGCCACGAATCAGTTGGCTGCTCTGTTGCTTTGCTTTGGTGGGCATGGATGACCGCCTCTCACTCTCGCTAATCCTCTCGCGGATGGTCCCTCTCCGGCACCGCCGGCCCCGCGCTCGCAGCGGGCGAACTTACCAGAACGATAACCGCGATGCTACTCCCGGTTATCGAGCCTGCCAGTACCCGCACATGACCTGATCGCCAGGCCGGCGACCCACCGGTCATCGCCAGTGGGGTTTTCTGCAAACCTGAGCAGAATCGTCGGCGTTCGCCAGACGAAGCCTGCAAGTTCCCGGAAGCCGCGCATTGCAGGCGTGGCTGCCCAGAATTCATCAGTGGCCTGTTAGAATCCCGGCTCTGTCGCAAAGTTCGGAATATTCCATGGCCACCACCTTCAGTGCGCGCAGCCGCGCCATCGAACCCTTCCACGTCATGGCGCTGCTGGCGCGGGCCAACGAGCTGCAGGCCGCGGGCCACGACGTCATCCACCTGGAAATCGGCGAGCCGGACTTCACTACCGCCGCGCCTATCGTCGAGGCCGGGCAGAAGGCCTTGGCAAATGGTCACACGCGCTATACCGCCGCACGTGGCCTGCCGGCGCTGCGCGAAGCCATCGCCGGCTTCTACGCCCAGCGCTACGGCCTGTCGATCGATCCACAACGCATTCTCGTCACGCCCGGCGGCTCCGGCGCCCTGCTGCTCGCCAGCAGCCTGCTGGTGGACCCGGGCAAGCACTGGTTGCTGGCTGATCCGGGCTACCCGTGCAACCGCCATTTCCTGCGCTTGGTGGAAGGCGCCGCACAACTGGTGCCGGTTGGGCCGGAGAGCCGTTACCAGCTCACCCCGGAACTCATCGCACGGCACTGGGATCAGGACAGTGTAGGCGCTCTGGCCGCCTCGCCGGCGAATCCTACGGGCACCCTGTTGCACAAGGATGAGCTCGCCGCGCTGTCTTCGGCCCTCAGGGCGCGTGGCGGCCACCTGGTGGTCGACGAGATCTACCACGGCCTGACCTATGGCATCGACGCGCCCAGCGTGCTGGAAGTGGATGACGAGGCCTTCGTCCTCAACAGTTTCTCCAAATATTTCGGCATGACCGGCTGGCGCCTGGGCTGGCTGGTGGCGCCGCCCGAGGCGGTGGGCGAACTGGAGAAGCTGGCGCAGAACCTCTACATCAGCGCACCGAGCATGGCCCAGCACGCCGCGCTGGCCTGCTTCGAGCCGGCCACCCTGGCGATCCTCGAAGAGCGCCGCGAAGAGTTCCGCCGCCGCCGCGACTACCTGCTGCCTGCGTTGCGTGAACTGGGCTTCGGTATCGCCGTGGAGCCGGAGGGGGCCTTTTATCTGTATGCGGATATCAGCGCCTTCGGTGGTGACGCCTTCGCCTTCTGCCAGCACTTCATCGAGACCGAGCACGTGGCCTTCACGCCCGGCATCGACTTCGGGCGTTACCAGGCTTCGCACCATGTGCGTTTCGCCTACACCCAGAGCGTTGAGCGCCTGCAGCAGGCGGTGGAGCGCATCGCCCGCGGCCTGAAGACCTGGCGTCCCTGATGCGTTTCGAACCGGCGCTGGAAGAGGCGCGCCTGATCAAACGCTACAAGCGCTTCCTGGCGGACATCGAGACCGCCAGTGGTGAGCAGTTGACCATCCACTGCCCGAACACCGGCTCGATGCTCAACTGCATGAGCGAGGGTTGCCGCGTATGGTTCAGCCGCTCCGATGACCCCAAGCGCAAGCTGCCGGGGACCTGGGAGCTGGTGGAGACTCCACAGGGGAGATTGGCCTGCGTGAACACCGGGCGGGCCAATCGTCTGGTGGAAGAGGCGTTGCTGGCCGGCACGGTGACCGAGCTGGCCGGCTTCGACGAACTGCGCCGCGAAGTCGCCTACGGGCAGGAGAACAGCCGGGCGGACTTCCGCCTGATGTACGCCGGCAAACCGGTGTACGTGGAGGTGAAAAGCGTGACCCTGGGGTTCGACGAAACCTCGGTCGCCGCCTTCCCCGATGCCGTTACCCAGCGTGGTGCCAAGCACTTGCGCGAGCTGGCGGCGCTGGCGCGTGAGGGTATGCGTGCGGTGCTGCTGTACGCGGTGAATCTGTCGGATATCGAGGCGGTTCGCCCGGCGGTGGAAATCGACCGGGCCTACGCCGCCGCGCTGGCGGAGGCGCACAACGCCGGGGTGGAGGTGCTGGCGTATGGCGCGCGGATCGATACCCGGGAGATTTGGCTGGAGCGGCCGCTGAAGGTGTTGTTGTAGGAGCGCCCCATGGGCGCGA
>NZ_JYOA01000010.1:773918-793474 GCF_000955805.1 Pseudomonas sp. 21
GGCATGGCCCGCTCCTACATCGCCAGCCAGATGCCCTGCTCATCCTCGCGGCAGGGCAATGCCTCCAGCACATCCCCCAGGCACGGCCCCTGGATGCATTCACCGGTCTCGATCAGGAACAGCGCGCCATGGTGGCCGCACTGCAACAGGCGGCCGCTGGCATCGAGGTACTGCTCGGCGTCGTAGCCCAGTGGGATTTCCCGGTGCGGGCAGCGGTTGCGATAGGCGTAGACACGGCCCAGGCGGCGCACGGCGAAGAGATTCAGGCCAGCGGCCTTGAAGCCCCGACTCTGGCCTTCGGCCAGGTCATGCGGGGCGCAGAGCAGGATCATCCGGGGCTTCCATCCAGGTACGGCATCACGAGGCATACATTATCCGCGCCCGCGGGGCGGTACCGGAAGAGGGTGCACTTCCGTGTGCTGAAGAAGGGCTGAGCTGGCGCCGTGCCAGCGAAAGCGGCGCCGACCTTAAGCCTCTCTGACATTTAATGCAAATAATTATCAAATAGATTTCCTGATTTTCCTGTGGCAAGGTTCGTTTATACCGCCGCACCGCGGCAGGCCACCTTTCGAACGAGGAATTCTGCGATGACGACCCTGACTGCGCCGGCCTCCGAGCTGTACCGCGCCTGGCAAACCCTGCGCGCCGAGAAACCGCGCCTGCGCGCCCGCGATGCGGCGCAACACCTGGCGGTGAGCGAAGCCGAGCTGGCTGCCAGCCGCCTGGGCGTGGATGCCGTGCGCCTGCGCACCGACTGGGCCGAGCTGTTGCCGGCGCTGGGTGAGCTGGGCCAGATCATGGCGCTGACGCGCAATGAGCATTGCGTGCATGAGCGCAAGGGGCCGTACCGCGACGTGACCGTGTCTGCCAACGGCCAGATGGGGCTGGTGGTCTCCCCTGACATCGACCTGCGCCTGTTCCTCGGCGGCTGGGCCAGCGCCTTCGCCATCAGCGAAGAGACCGCCCACGGCACCCAGCGCAGCATTCAGGTATTCGACCGCCAGGGCACTGCCGTGCACAAGGTCTTCCTCACCGAGCAGAGTGACCTCGCGGCCTGGGAGCCGCTGGTGCGCAGCTTCACCGCCGCCGAGCAGGGCACCTCCCTCGACCTGATCCCGCTGGAGCCCAAGGCCGCGCCGCTGGCCGACGGTGAAATCGATGTCGCCGCCCTGCGCGAAGGCTGGTCGGCCTTGAAGGACACCCACCACTTCTTCGCCCTGCTGAAGAAGCACAAAGTCCAGCGCACCCAGGCGCTGCGTCTCGCCGGCCGCGAGTGGGCCGAGCCGCTGGCCACTGCCGAACTGCCGCGCCTGCTGGAGGCGGCGGGGGCCAATCAGTTGCCGATCATGCTCTTCGTCGGCAACGCCCACTGCATCCAGATCCACACCGGCACCGTGGAAAACCTCAAGTGGATGGACGACTGGTTCAACGTCCTCGACCCGCTGTTCAACCTGCACCTGAAGACGCCGGGCGTGGTCGAACTGTGGCGCGTGCGCAAGCCCAGCAGCGATGGCGTGGTTACCAGCTGGGAAGCCTTCGATGCCAATGGCGAGCTGGTGCTGCAGGTGTTCGGTGCGCGCAAGCCGGGCGTTCCGGAACTGCAGAGCTGGCGCGAGCTCGCCGAATCCTTCCCGGTACGCTGAGGGGCGGCTCATGAAGACTTCCATGACTGCACGCGCGCTGTTCGCCGGTTTCTGCCTGACTGCCACCAGTGCGTTGGCCGACTCGTTGCCGCAGCGCTGGGTGAGCGCCGGTGGATCGCTGAGCGAATGGGTCGTCGCCCTGGGCGGCGAAGCCAGGCTGGTGGGCGTCGACACCACCAGCCTGCACCCGGCATCGCTCCATGCATTGCCGAAGATCGGTTACCAGCGGCAGCTCGCCGCTGAAGGCATCCTCGCGCTGAAGCCGGACATCCTGCTGGGCAGCGAAGAAATGGGCCCGCCACCGGTGCTGCAGCAACTGCTTGCCGCTGGGGTGCGGGTCGAGACGCTATCGGCCAAGGCTGACGAGAAGACCGTGCACGACACTCTTCAGCGTCTGGGCGAGTTGCTCGGTGCGCCGGAGAAGGCCAGGCAGGCCGAGGCGGACTTCGATGCGCGTCTCGCCGCGCAGGGCGCCTGGGTGAAGACCGCCCAGTCCGCGCAAGCCGCGCCCGGCGTCGTCCTGCTGGTCGGGCATGCCGGCGGTAACCTGCTGGTCGCGGGGCAGGAGACTTCGGGCGACTGGCTGATCCAGCACGCCGGCGGCCGCAATCTGGCGACCCACACCGGTTACAAGACGCTGTCGACCGAAGCCCTCACGGCGCTGAACCCGCAGGTGGTGGTACTCAGCGACCGCGCCCTGGACGGTGACAAGGCACGCGCCGCACTGATCCGGCAGAACCCTGGACTGGCCGCGACCAGCGCGCTGCGTGACGGTCGCGTGCTGGTGCTCGATCCGACCCTGCTGGTCGGTGGTCTGGGGCCGCGCATCCCGGACGGGCTGGCTAGCCTCTCCCGGGCCTTTTATCCTTCCGCGCAGACCCTGAACACGGAAAGTCGTCCTTGACCCGGATCGTTACCGCTCGACCGCTGTTCCTGCTCCTTGGTTTCCTCCTGCTGCTGGTCGTCTGGCTCTCACTGGCTCTCGGGCCGGTGAGCCTGCCGCTGGGCGATACCCTGCGCGCGCTGGCGCACATGGTCGGGTTGCCAGTGTCCGCTGACGGCCTCGGCCAGGCTGAGCTGATTGTCGGGCAGATCCGCCTGCCGCGTACCCTGCTGGGTATCGCTACCGGTGGCGTGCTGGCGCTGGCCGGTGTGGCCATGCAGGGGCTGTTCCGTAACCCCCTGGCCGATCCCGGCCTGATCGGGGTCTCCAGCGGCGCCGCGCTGGGGGCGGCCATCGCCATTGTCTTTGGTGCATCCCTCGGTGGGCTGCCCGAGGCTTTCGCGCCTTACCTGCTGTCCGCATGTGCCTTTGCCGGTGGCCTGCTGGTGACGGCGCTGGTCTACCGCCTGGGGCGTCACAACGGCCAGACCAGCGTGGCGACCATGCTGCTCGCCGGCATCGCGCTGACGGCGCTCGCGGGCGCGCTGATCGGCCTGTTCACCTACCTCGCCGACGACGCCACCCTGCGCACGCTGACGTTCTGGAACCTCGGCAGCCTGAATGGCGCGAGTTACCCGCGACTGTGGCCGCTGCTGCTGATTACCCTGTTGGTTGCCTGCTGGTTGCCGCGCCGGGTGAATGCACTGAATGCGCTGCTGCTGGGCGAATCCGAAGCGCGGCACCTGGGCTTCGACGTTGAGCGGCTGAAGGTCGAACTGATCCTGTGCACCGCGCTGGGTGTCGGAGCGGCGGTGGCCGCCGCGGGGATGATCGGCTTCATCGGTCTGGTGGTGCCGCACCTGTTGCGCCTGATCGTCGGCCCTGATCACCGGGTCTTGCTGCCCGCCTCAATGTTCGGCGGCGCGATCCTGCTTCTGCTGGCCGACCTGATCGCACGGCTGGCGCTGGCGCCGGCAGAGCTGCCGATTGGCATCGTTACCGCGCTGATCGGGGCGCCATTCTTCCTTTACCTGCTGATCCGGGGGCGTTCCTGATGCTGTGCGCAGACAAGCTGCTGGTGAAGCGCGGCGCCCAGACCGTCCTGCAGGATGTAAGCGTGACACTGCATCCGGGCGAAGTGCTCGGTGTCCTCGGTCCTAACGGCGCAGGCAAGAGCACCCTGCTCGGCGCCATGAATGGTGAACTGCCGCTGGCCGGTGGATCGGTGAGCCTCGATGGTCGCCCGCTGGACTCCTGGCAAGGCACCGAGCGCGCACGTCGGTTGGCCGTGCTACCGCAATCGTCCTCGCTGAATTTTGCGTTTCCCGTCGAGGCCGTCGTGGGCTTCGGGCGATTGCCCCACGACAGTGGCCGCCAGCGCGACGAGGAAATCATCCGCGAAGCCATGGCCGCTGCCGATGCCTCGCACCTGGCTGGGCGCAGTTACCTGGCGCTCTCCGGTGGCGAACGCCAGCGGGTGCATCTGGCCCGTGTGCTTGCACAGCTGTGGCCGGGCGGGGCGGAGCAGGTGCTGCTGCTGGATGAGCCGACTTCGGCGCTCGATCCACTGCACCAGCACACCACCCTGCAGGCCGTGCGCGATTTCGCCGGGCGCGGTGCGGCGGTGCTGGTCATCCTTCACGACCTGAATCTGGCGGCGCGTTACTGTGATCGCCTGTTGCTCCTGCACGAGGCGCACACGCATCTGCTCGGCACGCCGCACGAAGTGCTGCAGGCCGAGCCGCTGCGTGCCGTCTTCGGCCTCGATGTACTGGTGCAGGAGCACCCGGAACGCGGCCATCCGCTGATCATCGCGCGCTGAAAGGAGTCGTTATGAAGCAGGTCCTGCTCGTCCCCTTGCTGACGCTGCTCGCTGCCTGCCAGGGCCAAGTGGCTGCGCCGCCGCTGCCGGTCTGGCAGAGCCCGGAAGGGCGTGACAGTGCCGAACTGGGCGTAATCCGCGATCTGCGTAGCGGTGAACAGCTTTCGCCAGCACAGCTGCTCGAACGACTGGCTGCCGCACCGCGGGTGATAGTCGGCGAGCAGCACGACAACCCCGATCACCATGCACTCGAACTCTGGCTGGTGCGCGCGCTGGCCGAGAGGCGTCCGAGCGGCAGCGTACTGCTGGAGATGCTCAACCCTGATCAGCAGAGCGCCGTCACTGCGGTGCAATCTTCAGCGGCGAAGGGCGAAATGCCGCGCGACCTGATCGGTGCGCTGCGTTGGCAGCCAGGTTGGGACTGGTCGCACTACGGTCCGCTGCTGACCTGGCTGGTGAAGCAGCCGACGCCCCTGCTGGCGGCCAACCTGGATCGCAGCGAAATCATGGACATCTACCGGAATCAGCCCCAATTGCAGGGACCAGCCTCTACGGCTGCTCCGGTGCGCGATGCGTTGCTGCAGGATATCCGTGATTCCCACTGCGGCCTGCTGCCGGACAGTCAGCTCCCGGCGATGCTGGCGGTCCAGCAGCAGCGCGACCGGCGCCTGGCCGAGCGTTTCAAGACGGCGCCTGAACCTGCCTTGTTGATTGCTGGCAGCTTCCATGCGCGCCGCGACCTGGGCGTTCCGCTGCACCTGCAGGACCTGGACGCAGCGCAAGGGCTGCAGGTAGTGATGCTGGCCGAAGTTGGCAGGGCGGTGGCGCCGGCGCAGGCAGACTTCGTCTGGTACACGCCGGCACAGCCGCCAACGGATTATTGCGCGCAGATGCGCGGCAAGTAGTGAAGGGGCCGTACGGCCCCTTTTTCGTTTCCGCGGGAATGGCGGTCGCCGCAGAAATCGCGGGCAAAAAAAGACCCGGCAAAATGCCGGGTCCAAACCGTGATTAGCCTGATGAGGAGATAATCTGAAGAGTCCGACTGCGTGGTCTCTCGAGCTTATCCAACTGGCCTCGCAGCCAGTGGTTGTAATAATAACCATTATCATTTGAGAGTCAACACCTTTTCTTCCACCGATCCGAAGATTTTTTCGGTGGGCAGGAGTGCTCTGCGTGAAGGAAAAATCGAGGCAAAAAAAAGACCCGGCAAAGTGCCGGGTCGAAACCGTGATTAGCCTGATGAGGAGATAATCTGAAGAGTCCGACTGCGTGGTCTCTTGAGGTTATCGATCTGGCCTCGCGACCAGATGACTCAATAATAATCATTATCATTTGAGAGTCAACCTCTTTTCTGCAGATTTTTTCTCGCCCGCGAAATACCCCCCGCACAAACGAAAAAGCCCGGCGCTGGGCCGGGCTTTTCGAGCGAAAGCAGATCAGTCGGCCTGGCGTTGCAGACGCAGCTGGGTGACTTCCTTGTTCAGCAGGTCGATGCGCCGCGCCATGCCCTCGATGAGGCTGTGGGCGATGCGCGGATTGCTCTGCATGAGACTGAGGAACTGGTCCTTGGGGATCACCATCACGGTGCACGGCTCGCTGGCGATCACCGAGGCGCTGCGTTTCTCGCGGGTGAACACGGCCATGGCACCGAAGATCTCGTCCTTCTGCACGTCGCCGACCTTCTGCCCGTCGACGAAGGCCTCGGCGTGGCCCTCGATGATGATGAACACGTGCTCGGCGTCGTCGCCCTGCTGGATCAGTTGGGCGCCGGCGGCGAAGTGCTGGAAGCCGGTGGCCGGGCGAATCTCCGGCTGCTTGAGGTGCGCCAGGGCATCCGACAGCAGCGCAGTGTGGCCGATCAGGTAGTGCAGGAACTGCTCCTGACGCTGCTCATGGCTGTGGATATGGCGGAACACTTCGCTGCGCGAATAGGGAATCAGGCACAGCGGTTCTTCGCTGACATAGCGGCAGGGCGGCAGTTCGATGCCTTGGCGCAGGCCGACCAGGTCGCCTTCCTGCAGGTAGAACAGCGGGCGCTCATCCACCAGGGCATGGACCAGTCCGTTCTCGATGAGGAACAGGTGCTTGCCGGGCAACTCGCCTTCCAGATCGTCGGAGCGCTCCAGGCGGATAGCTTCGCCTGCGGGCTCAAGGCCGGCGAGCAGTTGCGCCGGGATGCCCTGTAGCCGATTGATCAGTCGATCGGCATAGGCGGGTTGTTCACCGAGTAGGTACATGGCCGTAATTCCTTGATATGGCGACGGTCGAGGGCGCACGAAGGGCCCTGAAACCATAAGCGGACAGGTACCTTGCGTAAACATTTTCACACAGAGCGTGTGAGCTAGCTCTTGTTACGCGCGGGAAATGTCTCAAGCTCGCCAAGAAGAGCAGCCTTGTGCGCGGGTGGCAGGTCGTTCCAGTGCACATCGAGCAAGGCGCCCTCGATGGCATAGAGCAACACTTTCGAGGCGCGGAATCCCCGTGCGCGCACGGCCCGATAAGCGCCGACCGCCCCCAGGCGGCGCAGGTCGCTGGCGCTGTGAATGCCCACGGCATGCAGCCATTGAGCGGAGGTCTTGCCCAGGTTCTTCAGGTGCAGCAGTTCGTCGTTCATCGTCTGTCCTTGCGATGGGCGCGATGGGTGTCAGGTCTTGAAGGGGCCGAGAACTGCTCGTAGCGGCCGGACACTCAGGAGGAAGTGTAGCGGTGACTGGGAAAAGCGTGGCTTTGTGACATCGCCGAGAATGCGGGGCAGGGCGTTGTCGTCGTCGAAGGCTGGCTGTGCGGCGTCGCCATCGGTCGGAGATCGCCGCGCGGGGCGACTCCGGCCGACAGGCGGTGGATCAGAGGCCGGGCAGGCGCTGGCGGATGCTGGCGACCAGGGCGTCGAGGCTGGCGGCGTCCGGAGTGTCGACGCGCTTGCTGTGCTGTTGCTCTTCGGCGTTGAGGGCGTCGCGGTTGGCCAGTTGCGCCTGGACGACATCCAGGGTGGCGTCGGACGGGTCGTTGCCGTCGTTCTGGCGCTGGGCCAGCCAGCCGGCGATCACGGCTTCCGGTGCGTGGCAGTCGAGGGTCAGGAACGGAACCCCGGTTTCCTCGGCGATCTCCCAGGCGGCGGCGCGCTGCTTGCGCTTGAGGAAGGTGGCGTCCAGCACGACCGGGTAGCCGGCACGCAGAATGTCCACGGCCAGTTCGTTGAGGCGCTGGTAGGTCGCGGTGGTGGCTTCGGCGTCATAGATGCCACCCTTGAGCTGACCCTGCTGATCGGCCTTCTGTTCGCCGAACAGGCGCTTGCGCTCCACGTCCGAGCGCAGGCGCACGGCACCCAGTGCTTCTACCAGGCGCAGCGCGACCTGGCTCTTGCCGACGGCGGAAACGCCGACGGTCACTGCGAGGAAACGCGAGGGAATGGCGCTATAGCTCTCCGCCAGGTTGGCGTAGTTGCGGTACTGGCGAAGGGTAGCGGCCTTCTGCACGGCGTCAGTCTGGTGTGCCAGGCTGAACAGCGCGATCTTGGCGCGGACCAGGGCGCGGTAGGCCTTGTAGAAGTTCAGCAGGGCCAGGGACTGGTAGTCGCCGGTGTATTCCAGGTACTGGCTGACGAAGCGCCGCGACAGGCATTTCAGGCCGCGGTCTTCCAGGTCCATGGCGAGGAAGGCGTAGTCGGCGGTGACGTCGGTGAAGCGGAATGGCTCGTTGAACTCGATGCAGTCGAACAGCACGACCTTGCCATCGATGATCGCGGCATTACCCAGGTGGATGTCGCCGTGGCATTCGCGGATGAAACCGTTCGCCTTGCGTTGCTCGAAGACGCCGTGCAGGCGCTCGAAGCTGGATTCGGCCCAGGCCTCCAGGGCATCGAGCTGCAGCAGGTCGGCCTTGTCGGAGAGCATCGGGCGGATCTGCTCGAAATTCTGCCGCACGGGCGCCATGCAGGCTTCCGGCGTGCCCAGCGGGTGTTCGGTGGGGACAACCGGGGTGCGCAGGTGGAAGTCGGCGATCTGCTTGGCCAGGCCGTCGATGTGTTCCGCGCCCAGCTCTCCTCGGGCCTGCACTTCACTGAGCAACTGGGTCTGCGGGAATTCGCGGCACTGGATCATGTACTCGATGGCCGGGCCTTCGCCGTTCAGCTGCGGCGCGGACTCGCTGCCGGTGATGGCGATCACTTCGAGGTACAGACCTTCGGTCAGGCGCTGGTTCAAACGCAGTTCTTCCTCGCAGAAGTGCTTGCGCTTGGCGAGGTCGGTGAAGTCGAGGAAGCCGAAGTTCACCGGCTTCTTGATCTTGTAGACGTAGGAGCCAGTGAGCAGCACCCAGGAGATGTGGGTTTCGATGACCCGGAAGCCGTCGACCGGATGAGGGAAGAGGGCGGGGTTCTGCAGGGCTGCGAGTAAGGTCTGGCTCACGTGATGTCCTTTCCGGTCGAATTTCTGAAGGCAGGCATTATGGCGGCTGGGCCGGCAGCTGCAAACTCTGCGGCCGACCGGCAACCAAATGGCCATCGTGGGGTCATAGCTCGGCGACTACTGACTTCGCGAGATGCCAGGCAGTTCGCATCAAGCCCGGACGCCCGCTGGAGCGGCGTCTGTCTCCTGTGGATAAAGTACGTATAATGCGCCGCCATGACGCGTCCCCGATCTTCCAAACCTCGTAAAAAAAGCGGCAAATCGTCGCCTGCCATGCGCAAGTGGCTGGGCTGGGCTCTCAAGCTCGGTCTGGTTGGCGTGGTGGTGCTGGCCGGTTTTGCCGTGTACCTCGATGCGGTTGTCCAGGAGAAATTCTCCGGCAAGCGCTGGACCATTCCCGCCAAGGTCTACGCCCGGCCGCTGGAGCTGTTCGTCGGCCTGAGACTGGGCAAGGACGACTTCCTGCGTGAGCTGGATGCGCTGGGCTATCGCCGCGAGACCTCGGTCGCAGGGCCGGGCGCGGTGTCGGTGGCCGGCAACGCCGTCGACCTCAATACCCGCGGCTTCCAGTTCTATGAAGGGGCCGAGCCTGCGCAGCGCATTCGCGTGCGCTTCTCTGGCGACTATGTGGCCGGCCTGAGCCGCGCCAACGGTGGCGACCTTGCTGTGGCGCGCATGGAACCGCTGCTGATCGGCGGCCTGTACCCGGCGCACAATGAAGACCGCATCCTGATCAAGCTCGACCAGGTGCCGCCGTACCTGATCGACACCCTGGTCGCTGTGGAAGACCGTGATTTCTGGACCCACCACGGGGTTTCGATCAAGTCCATCGCCCGCGCCGTCTGGGTCAACGCCAGCGCCGGCCAGTTGCGCCAGGGCGGCAGTACGCTGACCCAGCAGTTGGTGAAGAACTTCTTCCTGACCAACGAGCGCAGCCTGTCGCGCAAGCTCACCGAAGCCATGATGGCGATGCTGCTCGAGTTGCATTACGACAAGCGCGAAATCCTCGAGGGCTACCTCAACGAAGTATTCCTCGGCCAGGACGGCCAGCGCTCGGTGAACGGCTTCGGCCTCGCCAGCCAGTACTTCTTCAGCCAGCCGCTGTCGGAGCTCAAGCTGCCGCAGGTGGCTCTGCTGGTCGGCATGGTGAAAGGGCCCTCCTATTACAACCCTCGCCGCAACCCCGAGCGTGCGCTGGAGCGTCGCAACGTGGTGCTCGACGTGCTCGCCGAACAGGGCGTGATCACTGCCGACGAAGCGGCCGCCGCCAAGCAGACGCCGCTGGGTGTGACTCGCCAGGGCAGCATGGCCAACAGCTCCTACCCGGCATTCCTCGATCTGGTGAAACGCCAGTTGCGCGAGGATTACCGCGACGAGGACCTGACCGAGGAAGGCCTACGTATCTTCACCAGCTTCGACCCCATTCTGCAGATGAAGGCCGAGACCGCCGTCAGCGAGACCTTCAAGCGTCTCGAAGGCCGTAAGGGCGTCGCCGAAACCGAAACCGCGATGGTCGTGACCAACCCGGAGACCGGTGAGATCCAGGCGTTGCTCGGCAGTCGCGACCCGCGCTTCGCTGGCTTCAACCGCGCCGTCGATGCCGTTCGGCCGATCGGTTCGCTGGTCAAGCCGGCGGTCTACCTGACCGCGCTTGAGAAGCCGAGCCAGTACACCTTGACCAGTTACATCCAGGACCAGCCGTTCCAGGTGAAGGGCAAGGATGGCCAGGTATGGACGCCGAAGAACTATGAAGGCACCGCCAACGGCACCATCTTCCTCTACCAGGGGCTGGCCCGTTCGCTGAACCTGTCCACGGCCAGGCTGGGGCTTGACCTGGGGGTGCCGAACGTTCTGAAGACGCTGGAGCGCCTTGGCGTGTCGCCGAACTGGCCGGCGTATCCGTCGATGCTGCTGGGGGCTGGCGCGCTGAGCCCGATGCAGGTCGCGACCATGTACCAGACCATCGCCAGCGGTGGTTTCAATACACCGTTGCGCAGCATTCGCAGCGTGCTGGCGGCCGACGGGCAGCCGCTCAAGCGTTATCCGTTCCAGGTCCAGCAACGCTTCGATCCGGGCGCCATCTACCTGCTGCAGAGCGCCATGCAGCGCGTGATGCGCGAGGGCACTGGTCGTTCCGTCTACAACCAGCTGCCGGCGTCCCTGACCCTGGCGGGCAAGACCGGCACCACCAACGATTCCCGCGACAGCTGGTTCTCCGGTTTCGGCCAGGACCTGCTGGCAGTGGTGTGGATCGGTCGCGACGACAACGGCAAGACGCCGCTCACCGGTGCCACCGGTGCGCTGCAGATCTGGACCAGCTTCATGCGCAAGGCCAATCCGGCGCCGCTGGATATGCCGATGCCGGATAATGTCGTGCAGGCCTGGGTCGATCCGCATACCGGGCAGGGCACTGACGCCAATTGCCCGGGTGCAGTGCAGATGCCTTATATTCGTGGAAGCGAGCCTGCGCTGGGCGCAGGTTGCGGAAACCAGACGCCGGCCGGCGAAGTCATGGACTGGGTGCGCGGCTGGTTGAACTGATGCAAGAGGATTGGAAGTGAGAAAAGCTTGGTTTGCAGCGTCGGCGACTCTGGCGCTTCTGTCCGGTTGTGCGTCCCCGCAGCACGGTGCGATTCCCGTGCAGGACTCCGGTACCTCGGTCTCCAACTCGGAGCGCGTCGGCCGCAGCGGTGGTAACACCCAGGCGCCGGTGCGTGCCGGTGCCGGCCAGAGCATCCCGCAGGGTGACTCCGGTGTTACCGTGATGGTCCCGCAGGATGCCGGCATGGCGCCGATCCAGACCTTCCCGGCACAGACCGGCGCCGCGCCGATCAGCACCTCGCCGATGACCACGTCTGCGGGGGCTACCGGCTCGAGCTATTCCTCGCAGCAGCCGATCTCCACCAGTGGCGGCATCACCTCCAATGGTGGTTTCCAGTCGCAGACCTACCAGCAGCCGGCGTACCAGACCCAGCAAGCCGTTCCGTCGAGCCAGGGCCGTACCTACCAGGGGCCGTCCGGCATTCCGTCGAGCAACTCCGGTCTGTCGGCGGACGAACAACTGGATGGGCCGGTGCTGGCGCTGCTCACCTCCGCCTCGCAGCAGCAGGGTGGTGGTGATCTGAACGGCGCTGCCGCGAGCCTGGAACGTGCCCAGCGCATCGCTCCGCGCGAGCCGCAGGTGCTCTACAAGCTGGCCCAGGTGCGGCTGGCCCAGGGCGATGCCGCGCAAGCCGAACAAGTGGCGCTGCGTGGCCTGTCGCTGGCCAACGGTCGTCCGACCATGCAGGCCAGCCTGTGGGACCTGATCGCCAAGTGCCGTGACCAGCAGGGCAATGCTGCCGGCGCCGCCGAAGCACGTCAGAAAGCCAAGGTGACCCTGTAATGGACGCGCGCGTGCTGGCGGTCGCCGATCAGTTGCTGCTGATCGAGCGGGAGCTGCGTGCGATCGGCATGTGGGGAGTGGAGAGCCCGTCGACGGACAGGCTGTCCAGCACCGAGCCCTTCTGCGTGGATACCCTGGCGCTGGAGGAGTGGCTGCAGTGGATCTTCCTGCCGCGGATGAAACTGATCATCGAGAGCGGCGCGGATCTGCCCGGCGCTTCGGGCATCCGCGCCATTGCGGAAATGGCGTATGCCAGTGAAGGCGCGCGCGTTGCGGCGCTGCTGGAAGCGCTCGGCGCCTTCGATCAGCTGATCAGCCCGACGCCCTGAGCGGGCGTCAGTTGCAGTTCTCGCGAATGCTCTTTTCGCTGGCCGCTATGCGCCCCTGACGTTCCTCTTCGGTAATCCGGCGCAGGTCGCCATTGCCATCGTCCACGCGGACGCGCGGGTTGTTCTTCAGTTGGGCTACATCGGCGCGCAGCTTCTCGCATTGCTGGACTCGCTCGGCTTCCTGCTGCGCCACTTCCTGGCGCACCTTCTCGTCGGCGGCCTTCTGCTTTTCGTCCGCGCTGGGCGGCAGCGCCGGCTTGGCGGCGGCAGGCGGCGGGAAATTGCTGCTGGCCTTTGGCGGCGCTGCATTGGTGTTCACTGTGGCGGCATCGGCGCCTTCCGGCGGCTGCGCGCCGAAATGGGTGATGCCCTGGGCATCGACCCACTTGTAGACCTGCGCGGCCATCACGGTTGGGGCCAGTGCGAGCAGCAGGCTGCCCAGGAAAATCGTCCGTCGCATGCTTTGTCGATCCTTGGGATGCGGAGTCTGTCGGTAACTATAACCAAAACGTGCGCTTATTCACTCTGAGAAAGTTCACATCCCCGCTTCATTCAAAGCCATATATGGCTTGACTTGGCCGCTTCGTTTCAGAAGAATCCAAGGTTCGCTGCAGTGGGCCGGCCGCAAGCTGGTTTTACTCGGCAGACAAGAGGTGCTACCCGCGCCGCAAAGTTTCACCCTGTTTCGCGTTACCTCGCGCTGGGTGGAGGCTCTCCGTAACACAAACAGGAGTGTCTCCAGGTTCTGCTCAATCGGCAGTCGACGTAGCCGGCGATTACATTCGCCCATGTCTGCCGGGCAGCCATCCAAGTCGGTCCCCCACGTTGGGGGTTTCCGTATATAGCGTTCTAGAGGTGACAACGTGGAACTTTTATCCGGCGCTGAAATGGTCGTCCGCTCCCTGCGTGACGAAGGCGTTAAGTACATCTACGGGTACCCGGGCGGTGCCCTCCTGCATATCTACGACGCTCTCTTCAAAGAGAACGAAGTAACCCATATTCTGGTTCGCCACGAGCAGGCCGCCACCCACATGGCCGACGGCTATGCGCGCGCCACCGGCAAGCCGGGCGTGGTGCTGGTGACCTCCGGTCCCGGCGCGACCAACGCCGTTACCGGCATCGCCACTGCCTACATGGACTCCATCCCGATGGTGGTGATCTCCGGCCAGGTGGCGAGCAACATGGTCGGCACCGACGCCTTCCAGGAGACCGACATGGTCGGTATCTCCCGTCCGATCGTGAAGCACAGCTTCATCATCAAGCACCCGTCGGAAATCCCCGAAGTCATCAAGAAGGCCTTCTATATCGCCCAGTCCGGCCGTCCCGGCCCGGTGGTGATCGATATTCCGAAGGACATGGGCGACCCGACCCAGAAGTTCGAATACAACTACCCGAAGAAGGTCAAGCTGCGCTCCTATAGCCCGGCTGTCCGTGGTCACTCCGGCCAGATCCGCAAGGCCGCCGAGATGATGCTGGCCGCCAAGCGCCCGATCATCTACGCCGGTGGTGGCGTGATCATGGGCAATGCTGCCGAGCCGCTGACCGAAGTCGCGCGCATGCTCAATGTGCCGGTCACCAATACCCTGATGGGCCTGGGTGGCTATCCGGGTACCGATCGCCAGTTCGTCGGCATGCTCGGCATGCACGGCAGCTACACCGCGAACCTCGCGATGCACCACGCTGACGTGATCTTCGCTGTCGGCGCGCGCTTCGACGATCGCGTGATCAACGGCGAGACCGCCGCCAAGTTCTGCCCGAACGCCAAGATCATCCACGTCGACATCGACCCGGCCTCGATCTCCAAGACCGTCAAGGCCGACATCCCGATCGTCGGCCCGGTGGACAGCGTCCTGACCGAAATGGGCGCGATCCTCAAGGAAATCGGCGAGACCCCGAACAAGGAAGCCCAGGCTGCCTGGTGGAAGCAGATCGAAGAATGGCGCGGCACCCGCGGCCTGTTCCCGTACAACATGGGCGACGGCAGCATTATCAAGCCGCAGACCGTGATCGAGACCCTCTGCGAAGTCACCAATGGTGATGCCTTCGTCGCTTCCGACGTGGGCCAGCACCAGATGTTCGCGGCGCAGTACTACCGCTTCAACAAGCCCAACCGCTGGATCAACTCAGGTGGCCTGGGCACCATGGGCTTCGGCTTCCCGGCCGCTATGGGCGTGAAACTGAACTTCCCCGACGCCGACGTCGCCTGTGTGACCGGTGAAGGCAGCATCCAGATGAACATCCAGGAGCTGTCCACCTGCCTGCAGTACGACCTGCCGGTGAAAATCGTCAACCTGAACAACGGTGCGCTGGGCATGGTCCGCCAATGGCAGGACATGCAGTACAACAGCCGCTACTCGCACTCCTACATGGAATCGCTGCCGGACTTCGTCAAGCTGGCTGAAGCGTATGGCCACGTCGGCATGCGCATCACCGACCTGAAGGACCTGAAACCGATGATGGAAGAGGCCTTCGCGATGAAGAATCGCCTGGTCTTCCTCGACATCCAGGTCGATACCAGCGAGCACGTCTACCCGATGCAGATCCGCGGTGGTGCGATGCGCGACATGTGGCTGAGCAAGACGGAGCGTACCTGATCATGCGACACATCATTTCCCTGCTGCTGGAAAACGAACCCGGCGCGCTGTCCCGCGTCGTCGGCCTGTTCTCCCAGCGCAACTACAACATCGAAAGCCTGACCGTCGCCCCGACCGAGGACCCGACGCTGTCGCGCCTGACCCTGACCACCGCCGGTCAGGATGAAGTCATCGAGCAGATCACCAAGAACCTCAACAAGCTCATCGAGGTGGTAAAACTGGTGAATCTCTCGGAGAGCGCGCACATCGAGCGCGAGCTGATGCTGGTGAAAGTGAAGGCGACCGGCGCTCAGCGTGCCGAGGTCAAGCGCACCACCGACATCTTCCGCGGACAGATCGTCGACGTCACCAGCAGCGTCTACACCGTGCAGCTGGCCGGCACCAGCGACAAGCTGGACAGCTTCATCCAGGCCATCGGCACCGCGTCGATCCTCGAAGTTGTCCGCAGCGGCGTCACCGGCATTGCCCGTGGCGACAAGACTCTCAGCATCTGATTTGAAATACGGCCCACGAGGCCAACTGACAGGGGATTACCCAAATGCGCGTTTTCTACGATAAAGACTGTGACCTCTCCATCGTTCAGGGCAAGAAAGTTGCCATCATCGGTTACGGCTCCCAGGGCCATGCCCACGCCTGCAACCTGAAAGACTCCGGCGTCGACGTCACCGTCGGCCTGCGTGCGGGTTCTTCCTCCGTTGCCAAGGCTCAGAACCACGGCCTGAAAGTCGCCGAAGTGGCTGAAGCCGTTGCCGCTGCCGACCTGGTCATGATCCTGACCCCGGACGAGTTCCAGGGCCGTCTGTACAAGGACGAGATCGAGCCGAACCTGAAGAAGGGCGCTACCCTGGCCTTCGCCCACGGCTTCTCCATCCACTACAACCAGGTCGTACCGCGCGCTGACCTCGACGTGATCATGATCGCGCCGAAGGCCCCGGGCCACACCGTTCGCTCCGAGTTCGTCAAGGGCGGCGGCATCCCTGACCTGATCGCCATCTACCAGGACGCTTCGGGCAATGCCAAGAACGTCGCGCTGTCCTACGCCTGCGGCGTTGGCGGTGGCCGTACCGGCATCATCGAAACCACCTTCAAGGACGAGACCGAAACCGACCTGTTCGGCGAGCAGGCCGTTCTGTGCGGCGGTTGCGTCGAGCTGGTGAAAGCTGGTTTCGAAACCCTGGTCGAAGCCGGTTACGCTCCGGAAATGGCCTACTTCGAGTGCCTGCACGAACTGAAGCTGATCGTTGACCTCATGTACGAAGGCGGCATCGCCAACATGAACTACTCGATCTCGAACAACGCCGAATATGGCGAGTACGTGACCGGTCCGGAAGTGATCAACGCTGAATCCCGTCAGGCCATGCGCAACGCTCTGAAGCGCATCCAGGACGGCGAATACGCCAAGATGTTCATCTCCGAAGGCGCCACCAACTACCCGTCGATGACCGCCAAGCGCCGTAACAACGCCGCTCACGGCATCGAAGTCATTGGCGAGCAGCTGCGCGCCATGATGCCGTGGATCGCCGCGAACAAGATCGTCGACAAGACCAAGAACTAAGGTCCTTTCGACAAACGAAGAAACGCGGCGCTTGCCGCGTTTTTTCGTTTAGGGGCGGTGATCTGGTATAAAGCGAGGGCGTCGGGTGAGTCTGCGCAGTAGCGTGCCCCGGCGAATCTCAGCCTCAACGAGTTCTCAAGGAATCGTCCATGAGTGAAGGTCACGAGGAGCCGAACAAGGCTTCCGACACCGAAGAAAGTCTGCTGCCCATCGATGAACACATCGAAGAGGGGCATGACGCCGAAGGTCGCAAGGTTCGTCATCGCGGCATCTACCTGCTGCCCAACCTGTTCACTACCGCGGCACTGTTCACTGGCCTGTACGCCATCATCAATGCCATGAACGGCGATTTCTCCAACGCCGCCATCGCCATCTTCGTCGCCATGGTCCTCGACGGTCTCGACGGTCGTGTGGCCCGCCTGACCAACACCCAGAGTGCCTTCGGTGCCGAGTACGACTCGCTGTCCGACATGGTCGCCTTTGGTGTCGCACCGGCGCTGGTTGCCTTCGAATGGGCGCTGAGCAGTCTGGGCAAGGTCGGCTGGATGGTCGCCTTCATCTATGTGGCGGGTGCCGCGCTGCGCCTGGCGCGCTTCAATACCCAGGTGGGCAAGGCTGACAAGCGCTACTTCATCGGCCTGGCCAGTCCGGCGGCCGCGGCGCTGGTTGCCGGTACGGTATGGGCGTTCGCCGACTTCGACGTGCAGGGCGCCAAGGTTTCCCTGCTGGTTGCACTGATGGTCGCTGCCGCCGGCATGCTGATGGTCAGCAACATCAAGTACTACAGCTTCAAGGATCTCGACCTGCGTGGCCGCGTGCCGTTCATGGCGATCCTGGTGGTGGTGCTGGCATTCGCCGTGGTCTTCACCGACCCGCCGCGCATCCTGCTCCTGCTGTTCCTTGCTTACGCCACCTCCGGCCCGGTGCAATACTTGTTGCAATTGCGCCGTCGCAAGCAGCCGCCTGCCGTGTAATTTCCAGCGGGCTCCGCAGTCTACTGGCGCATACAGCCAGTTGTTGCGGAGCCCGTCATGCTGATCAAGTCGTCCCGCCTTTCCGATTGCCACGAATCGGAAGTCACTCCCGAATCCCTCTACCTCTCCCGTCGCCGCTTTCTCGGTGGTGCGATGGCGGCTGCCGCGTTATCTGGACTGCCGCGACTGAGCCTTGCCGAGGGCGGTCGCTACGCCGATGTGGCTGAAGCTGTGACGCCTTCCTGGCTGACGGACAAGCTCTCCGCGACCCATTGGGATGCGATCACGGTAAAAGATGAAGCCATCACGCCGTTCAAGGACGCGACCACCTACAACAATTTCTACGAATTCGGCCCGGACAAGGGCGATCCCGCGGCCAATGCGGGTGCCCTGAAGACCGAGCCCTGGTCCGTAGTTATCGATGGGGAGGTGGGCAAGCCCGGCAAGTACGCGCTCGAGGATTTCATCAAGCCTTACCAGTTGGAGGAGCGCATCTACCGGCTGCGCTGCGTCGAAGCCTGGTCGATGGTCATTCCGTGGATCGGTTTCCCGATCTCCGAGCTGATCAAGCGAGTAGAGCCGACCAGCAAGGCGAAATACCTGCGCTTTGAAACCCTGGTGGACCGCAAGGACATGCCGGGTGTGCAGTCCAACTTCGCGCTGATCGACTGGCCCTATGTGGAAGGGCTGCGTATGGACGAGGCAATGCATCCGTTGGCGATACTGGCAGTCGGCATGTATGGGCGAGTGCTGGCAAACCAGAACGGCGCGCCGCTTCGCCTGGTGGTGCCGTGGAAATATGGCTTCAAGGGCGCCAAGTCCATTGTTCGGATCAGCTTTGTCGAAGAGCAGCCGAAGACCACCTGGCAAAGCCTGGCGGCCGACGAGTACGGCTTCTATGCCAACGTCAACCCGACCGTGGACCATCCGCGCTGGAGTCAGGCGCGTGAGCGGCGCCTGCCCAGTGGATTATTCAGCCCCAATGTTCGTCCTACCCTCATGTTCAACGGCTACGCCGATGAAGTCGCTTCGCTCTATGCGGGCATGGACCTGAGGAAGGATTACTGATGCGCTATCCGTTCTGGCGGGCCGGCGTGTTTCTGGCTGCGCTGCTCCCGCCGCTCTATTGGCTGTACCAGGCGTGGATCTTCGCTCTCGGTCCGGACCCGGGCAAGGCATTGGTAGATCGCTTGGGGCAGGGCGGGTTGATTCTGCTGCTCATTACCCTGTCGATGACGCCGCTGCAGAAGATCACTCGCTGGGGCGGTTGGGTGCAGGTCCGTCGCCAACTGGGGTTGTGGTGCTTCACTTATATAGTGCTGCACCTGGGGGCATATGCCGTCTTCATCCTGGGGTTGGACTGGGCGCAGCTGGGGGTCGAATTGCGCAAGCGGCCTTACATTATCGTTGGGTTCATTGCCTTCCTTGGGCTTCTCTCCCTGGCGCTGACCTCTAATCGCTACAGCATGCGCAAGCTGGGGACAGGCTGGAAGAAACTGCATCGCCTGATATATGTCATCCTCGGTTTGGGATTGCTGCATATGCTGTGGGTCGTACGATCCGATCTGGAGCGTTGGGCGATCTATGCGGCCATAGGCCTGTGCCTGCTGCTTTTGCGGGTTCCGTCCGTGGCTCGTCGCCTACCGTCGCTACGGGGCCGCCTGGCGGCTAACTGAAGAAAGTTTAAATTAGTCGTTGACGGCCGATTTAAACTCCCTATAATGCGCACCACTCCCAGCGACGAAGCGCTGAAAGAACTTGAAAATCAAGTACTTACAGAGCTTCGGAGATGAGGGTGGTGATCAGGCAGGTGGTTCACTTGCCGCTCTTCATTGGCTGCTCCGGCGGCTCACTGAAAAGAAGATCACCGAGGTGGTTGACAGCGAGTTTGATCGCTGTAGAATGCGCCTCCCGCTGACGAGAAGGTTTCCTTCGCTGAAGCACAAGCGATTGAGTAGAAAAGAA
>NZ_JYOA01000011.1:0-91513 GCF_000955805.1 Pseudomonas sp. 21
AGCTGGTAACGCCAGTTCCCTGATACGCCGGCCTCGATTCGTTGTCGATGGCGTCGTCCAGGGAGTAAAAGATGTTATGAGTGTTCCCTACAATATTATTCATAAACTCACAGTTCTATTTTGCTGGGTTTTAAGAATCAAGTGCTTGTATCGCGTGCCCGGATTCTTGTTCCGATCGTGGTTGTGGCGCGTGTTTCTCGCCCGGTAATACGGATATTGGGCAAGCCGAGATTCGCTATATGACCCGCAACGCCAGTAGCGGTGGTGCTTAGGCGAAAAGCGGTCGATGCCTAGGCTGTCACCTTCGTTTAACCGATCACTTCCAACCATTTAGTCACTACGCATTGATGCGTGGGATTTATCTGATGTGTTGGCCTGTGCCGCTTTCGTCATCCGGCATGGCGATTAGGCACAAGCGTCGCCGGCCTCTGCCCAGCACAGTGGGACGATTAGGTTCCTGATTGGGGGCCTGTTAACGACCCTTTCCGTCTAAGGAGAAGCCTGTGACCCATGTGACTGTGGAAGAACTGCGTCAATTGTCCGAGGCGATCCTGCGCCATCACGGTTTCAGCGAGCCCCATGTGCAGGGCGTGACCGAGACGGTGCTGGCGGGCGAACGCGATGGCTGCACGTCCCACGGCGTCTGGCGGCTGTTGGGCTGTATCCATACGGCGCGCGCCGGCAAGGTTTCGCTCGATGCCGTGCCGGAGCTGTCTGAACCGGCTCCGGCACTGGTGCGGGTGGACGCCAAGGGCGGGTTCTCGCAGTGCGCCTTCGACCTCGGGCTGCCGAAGCTGGTGGAGAAGGCGCGCAGCCAGGGGATCGCCGCGATGGCGGTCAACCATTGCGTGCACTTCTCGGCGCTGTGGGTGGAGATCGAGCGGATCGTTGCCCACGGCCTGGTCGCCCTGGCCGTTACGCCGGCCCAGGCCTATGTGGCGCCCGCGGGCGGGACGCGGCCGCTGTTCGGCACCAACCCCATCGCCTTCGGTTGGCCGCGTGTCGGGCAGAATCCCTATGTCTTCGATTTCGCCACCACGGTCGTGGCGCGCGGTGAAATCCAGCTGCACGAGCGCGAGGGCAAGTCCATTCCGCTGGGCTGGGGTATCGATGCGCAGGGCAACCCGAGCACCGATCCGAGCGCCGTGCTCGATGGCGCCATGCTGACTTTCGGCGGGCACAAGGGCTCGGCGCTGGCGACCATGGTCGAGCTGATCGCCGGCCCGCTGATCGGCGACCTGACGAGTGCCGAGTCCTCGGTGTTCGACGAGGGCACCAAGTCCTCGCCACACCACGGCGAACTGCTGATCGCGCTGGACCCGGCGCGCTTCCTCGGCGCGGACGCCCCGCAGCATCTGGCGCGGGCGGAGACGCTGTTCGAGTCCATCGTCAACATGGGCGCGCGCCTGCCGTCGCAACGCCGCTTCGCCGCGCGTGAGCGCAGCCTGAAAGAGGGCGTGGCGATCAGCGATTCGCTGTATGCCGATCTGCGCGCGCTGCTGGAATAGTTCGAGATCGGCTGGCCTTCACGCCTGCCCAACGCGTAGGGCGAATAACCTGGAACAGGTTATTCGCCGTTGGTTCGATGGCGGATAACGCTGGCGCGTTATTCGCCCTACGAGCGCGCTGCACGGCGCGGCTTTTGTAGGTGCGGACTTTGTCCGCGATGGGTTCCGGTGCGTGATGAGACCATCGCGGACGGAGTCCGCTCCTACGGGAGTCCCACTATCGAACGCATAAAAAAGCCCCGGCGCAAGGCCGGGGCTGAGCATCGGCGCGGGACTGGCCGACAGTTCACTCCCGCGCCGACGAACCCTCAGCGAGTCGCCGCGCTGCGGGTCGTCTCGCCCTCCACCAGCCGCGCGATGCCCAGCGGGTTGGCGTCCTTCAGTGCATCCGGCAGCAGCGCATCCGGGTAGTTCTGGTAGCACACCGGGCGCAGGAAGCGGTCGATGGCCAGGCTGCCGACTGATGTGCCGCGTGCATCGGAAGTCGCCGGGTACGGCCCGCCGTGGACCATCGCGTCGCAGACTTCCACGCCGGTCGGGTAGCCGTTGATCAGCAGGCGCCCGGCCTTGCGCTCCAGCACCGGCACCAGGGCGGCGAAACGCGAGAGGTCGTCCGGTTCGGCGATCAGCGTGGCGGTGAGCTGGCCGTGCAGGCCGTCCAGCGCGCGGCGCAGTTCGGCTTCATCGGCCACTTCGACGACGATGGTGGTCGGGCCGAAGACTTCTTCCTGCAGCAGCTCCTCGCCTTCCAGCAGCAGGCTGGCCTTGGCCTGGAACAGTTGCGGGAAAGCTTGCTTGCCTTCCTGCGGATGCCCGGCGAGGTGGCGCAGGCCGGGGTGGGTAAGCAGACGGGAAACGCCCTTTGCATAACTTTTAAGCGTGCCGGCGTTGAGCATGGTCTGCGCCGGGCGCTGGCCGATCTCGGCGATCAGGTTGGCGGTGAACAGGCTGAAGGCCGGCGAAGCGATACCGATCACCAGGCCGGGGTTGGTGCAGAACTGGCCGCAACCCATCACCACGGAATCGACCAGCTCGCGGGCGACTTTCTCGCCGCGCGCTTCCAGTGCGGCGGGCAGGACCAGCACCGGGTTGATGCTGCTCATCTCGGCGAATACCGGGATCGGCTGCGGGCGCGCGGCGGACAGGTCGCACAGTGCGCGACCGCCCTTGAGCGAGCCAGTGAAGCCGACCGCCTGGATCGCCGGGTGCTTGACCAGCGGCTCGCCGACGCCGGCGCCGTAGATCATGTTGAACACGCCGGCCGGCATGCCGGTGGATTCGGCGGCGCGAACGATGGCTTCACCGACGAACTCGGCGGTGGCCATGTGGCCGCTGTGGGCCTTTACCACCACCGGGCAACCGGCGGCCAGCGCGGCGGCGGTATCGCCACCGGCGGTGGAGAAGGCCAGCGGGAAGTTGCTGGCGCCGAACACGGCCACCGGGCCGACGCCGGTGCGGTACTGGCGCAGGTCCGGCCGGGGCAGCGGCTGGCGGTCGGGCAGGGCGCGGTCGATGCGCGCGCCGAAGAAGTCGCCACGGCGCAGCACCTTGGCGAACAGGCGCATCTGGTTGGCGGTGCGGCCGCGCTCGCCCTGGATGCGTGCGGCGGGCAGGGCTGTCTCGCGGCAAACGATGGCGATGAAATCGTCGCCGAGTGCTTCGAGTTCGCTGGCGATGGCGTCGAGGAACTGCGCGCGGCGTTCCGGCGACAGCGCATTGTAGGCCGGGAAGGCGGCTTCGGCGGCGCGGGCGGCGGCGTCGACTTCGGCCTCGGTGGCCTGGAGGAATTCGCGGGGCAGGGCTTCGCCGGTGCTGGCGTCGAGGCTCTGCAGGCGGATGCTGCCGGTGCCGACGCGCTGGCCGGCGATGAAGTTCTGGGCGGTCATGGGATGGGTTCCATAGTCTCCGGTGGGCTTTGTGCGGGAGCAAAGGCCCCTCTCCCTAACCCTCTCCCTGAAGGGAGAGGGGACTGGTTCAGCGTGATGCGCAACGGAGTGCTTCTCCTGATTCCACTGAGTCAGGAGAGCGGTGGAGCGTCATCTTGCTCGGACACTCCCTCTCCCTTCAGGGAGAGGGCGGGGGAGAGGGTTGCCCCGGGCACTCGGTACGACTCGGCTCAGAGCCCCACATCCGGCAGCTTCGGCCGATTCGCCAGTGCCTTGGCCATGATCGTTTCCACGTGCTGGCGATCCGCACCTTGCAGCGCCAGGCGCGGCGGGCGGGTGAGGGCGGTGCCGCGGCCGGCGATCTCTTCGCAGAGCTTGATGCACTGCACCAGGTCCGGACGGGCGTCGAGATGGAGGATCGGCATCAGCCATTCATAGATCGGCATGGCTTCTTCGTAACGGCCGGCCTTGCACAGGCGGAAGATGGTCTCGCCTTCCTGCGGGAAGACGTTGGACATCCCCGAGATCCAGCCTTCGGCACCCACGGCGATGCTTTCCAGCACCACGTCGTCGAGGCCGGCGAAGAGGATGAAGCGGTTGCCCACTTCATTGCGCACGTCGATGAAGCGGCGGGTGTCGCCGGAGCTGTCCTTGAAGCAGACGATGTTCTCGCAGTCGGCCAGGGAGATGAGGATGTCCGGGGTGACGTCGTTCTTGTAGATCGGCGGGTTGTTGTAGACCATCACCGGCAGGTCGGTGCTGGTGGCCACGCTGCGGAAGTGCGCGGCGGTCTCATGGGGCTTGGAGGAGTAGACCAGTGCGGGCATCACCATGATGCCGTCGACGCCGACCTTCTGCACCGCCTTGGCCACCTGCGAGGCGCCATGGCTGGTGAACTCGGCGATGCCGCAGATCACTGGCACGCGGCCGCCGGAGGCATCCTTGGCGACCTCGGTGACGGCCATCTTCTCCTCGATGGACAGCGAGGTGTTCTCGCCGACGCTGCCGCACACCACCAGGCCCGAGACGCCGTCGCGCACCAGGTTGGAGATCACCTTGTGGGTGGCTTCCAGGTTGACCGAGAAATCGTCGTTGAACTGAGTGGTCACCGCGGGGAAAACGCCACTCCAATTGACCTTCTTGCTCATGTTTTTCTCCAATTGTCGTATTTCGTATACGAAACATCTGAGGGAAATCCCGCAGCATTTCGTCGTCGGGTGCCGCTACGCGGCGAATCAGGGTTGAAAGGGGGAAATCAGTAACCGTTGGGCCAGGTGTCCGAGAGTCGATAACCCTCAGGCCAGGGATCGCTTGGGTCGAGCAGGTGCTGGTGGGTGCCGGTGATCCAGGCGCGGCCGGAAATGCGCGGGTGGATCGCCGGTTTGCCGCCGACGCTGGTCAGCCCGTCGATGCGACAGTGGAACTGGGAATCGATGATCGAGTGGCCGACGAAGCGCTCGCCGTCCTTCAGCTGGCCCTTGGCATGCAGCACCGCCATGCGCGCCGAGCAGCCGGTGCCGCAGGGCGAACGGTCGATCTTGCCGGGGCGGATGACCACGGCGTTGCGGCCGTGCAGAACGCCCTCTTTTCTTTCGACAGGCGCGGTCAGCTGGCAGAAGGAGATGTGCGCCCAGTCGTGGTTTTCCGGGTGCTTGAAGCCCAGTTGCTGGTTCGCCGCCTGGGTGATCTTCAGGCCGGTGGCGACCAGGTCGGCGGCCTCCGAGGCGTGCAGGGTGAAGCCCAGGGCATGGGCGTCGGCGAGGACGAAGCTGTCGCCGCCGTAGGCGGTGTCCACCTGCAGCGAACCGAGGCCTTCCACTTCGATCCAGGCATCGAGCTGGTCGGCGAAGGAGGGCAGGTTGCGTACTTCAACGCGCTGCACCTTGCCGTCCTTGCAGTCGGCCACGACCTCGATCAGGCCGCCGGGGGCTTCCAGGGTCAGGCGTGTCTGCGGCTCCTGCATCGGCAGGATGCCGCTGTCGAGCAGCACGGTGCTGACGCACAGCGAGTTGGAGCCGGACATGGGGGGCACGTCCGCCGGCTCCATGATGATCCAGGCCATCTGTGCGCGCGGGTCTTTCGGCGGCACCAGCAGGTTCACATGGCGGAACACGCCGCCGCGCGGTTCGTTGAGGACGAAGTTGCGCAGCACGTTGTCGCTGGCGATGAAGCGCGATTGCGCCCACACGGTGTCGCCCGGCGGCGGGGCGACGCCGCCGACGATGACATCGCCGACCTCGCCTTCGGCGTGGCAGCTGACGACGTGGATGATCTTGCTCGAACGCATGTCTGTCTCCTGGTTCTTTCGCGGCCCGTTTTTTCCCTCTCCCCCAACCCTCTCCCTTCAGGGATAGGGTTGGGGGAGAGGGGCTCTTGTCAGTTCACCGACCTCAGAAACTCCGCCGTCTCCGCCCGCTGCGGGTTGACGATCACCTGGTCCGGCGTGCCGATCTCGTGCACCAGGCCTTCGCGGAAGAACGCCACGCGGTCGGACACATCGCGGGCGAAGCGGATTTCGTGGGTCACCAGGACCATGGTCATGCCCTCTTCGGCGAGCAGGCGCATGGTGTCGAGCACCTCGCCCACCAGTTGCGGGTCGAGCGCCGAGGTGGCTTCGTCGAACAGCATGTAGTCCGGCGACATGGCCAGCGCGCGGGCGATCGCCATGCGCTGCTGCTGCCCGCCCGAGAGCTTCTGCGGGAACACCTTGAGCTTGTCGCCCAGGCCGACGTGCTTGAGCTGCTTCACCGCCATCGCCTCGGCTTCTTCCCTGGACAGGCCGAGCACCTTGCGCGGGGCGAGCATGACGTTCTCCAGCACGGTCAGGTGCGGGAAGGCGTTCCACTGCTGGAAGACGATGCCGATCTTCTGCCGCAGCTTGTTCAGGTCGGTGGTCTTGGCGTGGACCTCGATGCCGTCGACACGGATCTTGCCGCGCTGGATCGGTTCCAGGCCGTTGATGCACATCAGCAGGGTGGACTTGCCCGACCCCGAGCCGCCGATGATCGAGACCACCTCGCCCTTCTTCACGGTCAGGCTGACGCCCTTGACCACTTCCAGATCGCCGTAGGCTTTGTGCACGTTGTCGATTTCAATCATTTTCCTGCCACCTTTGTTCCAGCCGGGCGCCGAGGCGCGCCACGACCCAACTCATGAGGTAATAGATGACCCCGGCGATGCACAGCACCAGCAAGGGTTCCTGGATGCGCGTCACGATGGTCTGCGAGGCGCGGAGCAGTTCGACGATGCCGATCCACATGACCAGCGCGGTGTCCTTCATCACCCCCAGCACCAGGTTCAGCCAGCCGGGGAAGGCCACCCGCGCGGCCAGCGGCAGCACGATGTAGCGCAGGTCCTGCCAGTAGGTCAGGCCGAGCGAGCGGCTGGCGCGGCGGATGTTCGGGCCGACGGCGAGGATGCCGCTGCGGATGATCTCGGTGCAGAACGCCGCCGCGTACACGCCCAGTACCAGGCAGCCGACGGTGAAGGCGCTCCAGTTCAGGCCGACGATGCTTTTCAGCGAGTTGAACAGCACGAACTGGATCAGCAGCGGCACGCTGCGGAAGATGTCGAGGAACCAGCCGACCGGCATCGTGGCGCGCGGCAGGGTGGCGCGCAGCCAGCCCAGCACGACGCCGGCGAGGGTGCCGATGAGCATGGCGCCGACGGTCAGCTTGACGGTGACCCAGGCCCCTTGCAGCAGGAACATCAGGTCATTGACGGTGAAGCTCGTGGAAAACATGCGTGCTTCTCCTAGTAGCGGAACAGCCGCCAGCTCAACAGGCGGGCGACCGCCACGATGACCTTGGCGATGATGTAATAGAGCACCGCGGCCAGGGCGAAGTACTCGAAGGTGCGGAAGGTGCGCACGTTGAAGTCCTGGGTCACGCCGGTGAGGTCGTTGTTCAGGCCCACCACCACGCCCAGCGAAGTCATCAGCACCGCCCAGACCATCTGGTTCGTCAGCGGGTAATAGACGATGCGCAGCAGCTGCGGAACGATGATCATCCGGTACGCCTGGAAGGCGCTCATGCCCAGCGAACGCGCGGCGCGCATCTGGGTGTCCGGCACGGCCTTGAGGCCGCCACGGAAGTTCTCCGCGAGGTAGCCGGCGTTGTTGAAGGTGATCCCCGCCAGCAGCGCCACCCAGGAGCTGACGTGCAGGCCGAAGGAGCCCAGGCCGAAGTACAGGATGTAGATCTGGAACAGCGACGGGGTATTGCGCGCGATGGATACCCAGGTGTCGGCGAAGCCCTTGAGCAGCGGGTTCTTCATCTGCCGCATGACGGTCAGCAGCAGGGCGATGAGCACGCCGAGGATCATCGACAGCGCGGCGGTTTCCAGGGTTACCCAGGCGCCGCCGAGCATGTCCGGCAGGGCCTTGAAGGCGGAGCGCCAGTGGAAGCTGTAGTTGAACATCAGCGCACCCCCTCGCTCAGCCAGCTCGGCACACCAGCGTCACCGCGCCCGCTGCAGGCCGCCTCGACGCACGCGGCCAGGCTGCCGAAATGCACCTGGCGCCCGGCCAGGCCCGGACCGTAGTGGGCGTACTTCGCCGAATTGGTGATCAGCGTGGTGCAGGCCGGCGGGATCACCGGCTCGCCGATCATGCACCAGCAGGTGTCGTTGAGCAGTTGCGCGCCGAAGTCTTCCAGCACCTTCACGTCGCCGGCGGCGCGGGCCTTCTCCTGCACCGCGCGGCCGAGGGCGACGACTAGCGCGACGTCCGGATGCTTGCGGCGCCCGGCGACCAGCCTGGCCAGCTCGGCACACTCGCTGGCGGAGAAGTGCGGGTTGCCCAGGGACACCAGTTGCACGCTGGGTTCTGCCGCGTGGTCCAGCTCGCGCCAGGAGGCAATCAGGTCCGCCGGGGTGACGCGCAGGTGTTGCTGCGGTGCCTTGCCGCCCAGTGCGCTGGCGACGTCCGGCGCTTCCGGCGTAACGCCGACGATGTGGAACATCGGGGCGGCGGAGGTGGTGGCGAAGGCCGCGCCGAAGGCTTTCAGCGCGTCGCTGTCCGGCGCCAGCGGCTGCAGGCCGTCGACCACCGGGATGCGCGAGCCGCACAGCTCGCCGATGTGGTAGCCGAGCAGCGGGAAAATCGATTCGTCGTGTTCGGCTGGCAGCTCGACATCGATCCGCAGCACGGCCAGCCGGCCCTCGTCGCGGTGGCTGCCGACGTTCGGCGCGCGGCCGGTGAGGGCGATGCAGATATCGAGGTAATCCGGGTATTTCAGGGTGCGCGCGCCGAGCACGCTGTTGGCGTACACCACGGCGTTGGACTCGGCCCACACGACCTGTTCGCCGAGGCTCGGCTTGCTGTCCAGCAGGTAGGGGGCGCAGGTGTAGCTCATCTGCGCGCCCATCTCCATGTAGGCATCGCCCAGCGCGGCGGCAGGCTCGCCGAAGGCCTTGTCGACGCCCAGCTCGCGCCAGCGGCGGTGGTCCACGGAGATGGAGTTGAGGGTGGTCGGCACCCGCACCTGGCCGCCCCAGTCCGCCAGTTGGCGGGCGAAGCGCAGGCTGGCGGGGCCGGTATAGATGCAGCCGTCGATGTGCGCCTGGGCGATGTCCAGCAGGTCCTTCGCGCCTTGCAGCGCGGCCATGCGCAGGACGATCTGCATGGCGGCCTGGGCGGCCTTGCCGTGCTGGCCATCGAGCAGTTCATGGTCGCCGGCGGTGAGCGCCAGGCCTTCCGGCAACGGGCCGGCATCGCTGGCCATCACGCCCTGCCAGCCATCGGCAGGGCGCTCGGCGGTGAGTGTTACCTGTCCGTCTTCGACACGGGCCCAGCCGCCTGCGGACAACTGCTCGAAACCCTCGTGCCCCAGGCACAGCACTGGGATGGAGCGGCCGAACAACGCCTGCGCCACCAGCACACCCAGAGTGAGGATCTCGTCCGGCTCGGCCAGCAGCAGGGCTGCCGGCGCATGGCCATTGAGCAGTATTTCCAGCATCACGCTGCTGCCGGTACAGGAGCCGCGTCCGCTGGGAATCGCCAGCACCCGCCCGGGCAGGAAGCTGCCGGAGAGCGGATGGTGGCGGTCGATGACCTCGCCCGTGAAAGGCTCGACGCCTCCCCAGAAGCTCAGCCCGGTGTCGGCATGGAGTAGCGCCCCTTCGGCGCTACCCCCCATCAGGACCCGCCCTGTCAGGCGTGAGTCCCGCACCCGTGAAGCCTGCATCGAAGACATGTTGCGCCCGCCGTCAGTAGTACACGTGGGGAACGGTGAGATCGACCGGGGCGCCGCCGACCCACTTCTCGTACAGCTCGGCGTAGCGGCCGGTGCGGACCTGCTGGTTGACGAAGAGGTTGAGGTAGTGGATCAGGCCGTACTCGTTGCGCGCGGCGGCCAGCGAGACGTAGTCGATCACGTAGGGGGCGTTGCCGACGACCTTCAGGCCCTTGTACTTGCCGGACTTGAGGGTGGAGGCGGCGACGGTGTTGGTCACCACGGTGGCGTCGATGTGGCCCTGGGCGACGGCGAGGATGGTGTCGTTCTGGCTCTGGTAGGCGCGGAAGCTGCCCTTGCCGGCCCATTTCTTCACGTCCTTCTCCAGGGCGATGGCTTCATAGGTGCCGCTGGTATTGCCCACCGGGCGGTCCTTGAGGTCGTCGTACTTGGTGATGCCGGTGTCGTCGCGGGTCAGTACCACCATCTGGAAGGCGAAGTAGGGGATGGTCATGGCGACCGTCTTGGCGCGCTCGAGGGTGTCGGAAGTGGAGGCGACGATCACGTCGGCGCGACCGGACACCAGCGCGGGGATGCGGTCCGGGAACGGCGTCTCGACGACTTCGGCGGTAACACCGAGGACTTTCGCCAGGTCGTTGCAGTAATCCACGTCGAACCCGACCGGGTTGTTCTGCGCGTCGCGCGAACCCATGGGCGGGAAGTCCAGGGTCACGGCGCAGCGCAGCTTGCCGGATTCGATGATGTCGTCGAGCTTGTCGGCCTGGGCCTGGCCGACGAGAAACACAGCGGTGAGGGCTAGAGCAATTCGGGTGAATTTCATGGGGGCCTCTCTGAGTCAGTGTTGTGCAGCGATTTTTGTATTATGGATTTCGTATACGATATTTCTTAGAGCAAGGCATGTGCCAGAAATCACTCGGGTGTGACCCATGGGTCGCAAAGCCCGGTTTTCGCGGGGTTGGTTACTGGGAGCCTTCCGAATTAACTGTAGGCGGGTTCCGGGCGCTGTTACCAAATGAAGCAGGAACGTGTTTCGTTGCCCCGTATGGGAGCACTCGGTGGCGCAGCGGGCGCGACCTTGTCGGCACGGGTTTATTCGCGATGCTCTTGCGCGGCGGATACCGATCGCGGACGAAGTCCGCTCCCACGCACGGATGATGATTCGAGGCGGATTCAACTTGTAGGAGCGGGCCATGCCNNCGATCGCGCCCATGGGGCGCTCGTGCAGGGAGCATCGGTGCTGGTCGGGGCAGCGAGCGGGCAGGTGCTCGTCAGTTGGGTGCGGTTTGCGACTCGCGATACTGCGTCGGCGACAGCCCGGTCAGCGCGCGGAACTGCCGGCTGAAGGCGCTGTGATCGGTGTAGCCGCAGCGCAGGGCGATCTCGGTGATTGGCAGGTCTTCGCCCAGCAGGCGGGTCGCCGCGCCCAGGCGCGCCTTGTGGATCATCTGTCGCGGGGTGAGCTGGAAGATGCGCTTGCAGTGGCGCTCCAGTTGGGCGACGGAGAGGCCGGCCAGCTCGGTCAGCTCGGCGAGGTTGATCGGCTTGTCGAAGTGCTCGCGGATGTAGGCGTCCACCGCGGCCAGGCGCTGGTAAGCCGGGTGCGTGGACTGCGCCGCCTGCAGGTCGCTGGAAATCCCCGCCATGCCGATCACGACGCCTTGCGCATCGCGCAGCGCCAGCTTGTGGGTCAGGCACCAGCCCGGCAGCCGGCCGGGGTAGAGGTGCAGCTCCAGCTGGTCGCTGAGCTGGCCACCGGTTTCCAGCACGCGGCGGTCCTGCTCGGTGTAGATCGGGCCGAAGCGCGAGGGAAAGACTTCCTCGGCGGTGCGCCCGAGCAGCTCGCGGGCATCCTTCACGCCGCAGCGCCGCGCCAGGGTCTGGTTGACCAGCACGTAGCGCGCCGCGGTGTCCTTGATGAAGAACACCACGCCGGGCATGGCATCGAGCAGCGGGGAAATCTGCGCAAGGGTCTGCAGCAGGCTGTCCAGGTCGCGGGCGCCCTGGGGAATCAGGTCGTGCATCGGGAGGCGAGTCGGCTGTCGGAACATCGCGAGGATACGGGGCAATCAGGTTGTGGGAAAGGGCATCGCTGCGGCTGGGGCGAGAGCAGACGACGTTGCGGTTGTTGGCCGGGCCTCGGCGTGCTGGACTAGTCGGCCGACATTAGCCTTCGAGTGATCATCATGTCCCGAGCCCAGCGGCTGCTCGACCTTCTGCAGATACTGCGGCGCCATCGTCTTCCGGTGTCGGGCCGGCAACTGGCCGATGAGCTGGGCATCAGCCTGCGCACGCTGTACCGCGACATCGCCACCCTGCAGCAGCAGGGCGCCCATATCGAGGGTGAGGCCGGCGTTGGCTACGTGCTGCGCCCCGGTTTCGAGCTGCCGCCACTGATGTTCTCGCTGGAGGAGATCGAGGCGCTGGTGCTGGGCATGCGCTGGGTGAGCCGGCATGGCGACCAGGGCCTGGTATCGGCGGCGCGGGATGTGCTGGCGAAGGTCGGCTCGGTACTGCCGGCCAACCTGCGCCTGGAGTTGGAGAGCAATGCGCTGCTGGTGGGTAGCCGGCCATCCGAGCGAGTGGCGGACGGGTTGCTGGGCCAGGTTCGAGACAGCATTCGCCGGCAGGGCAAGCTGCAGTTCGCCTACCGGGATGCCGGCGGACAGTTCACCGAGCGGGTGGTCTGGCCGTTCGGCCTGGGCTACTTCGAGCAGGTGCGCGTGGTGATGGCCTGGTGCGAGCTGCGCCAGGACCTGCGGCACTTTCGGCTCGACCGCATGGAGCAGGTCAGCAGCCTGGCGGAGCGCTACCCGCGCCAGCGGCAGGCGTTGCTCAAGGACTGGTACGCGAGGCACGACATCCCCGCGCAGTGAATGACTGCTGCCGGAAACTGACACGGGTACGCCATAGCCTGCGATGACCGGCAACGAAGCCGGTTCATTCAACAGCAAGGAGTTTTCCATGGTCAGCCCGAACATGATCATTTTCTACGTCGACGATGCCCAGCGCAGCGCCGGTTTCTACGCGGAGCTGCTGCAGCGCGACCCGGTGGAAAACAGCGCGACCTTCGCCTTGTTCGTCTTCGACAATGGCCTGAAATTCGGCCTCTGGACTCGCGCTGGTGTGCAGCCGAACGCCGTAGGGCAGGCTGGTGGCAGCGAGCTGGGTATCCCCGCGCAGAGCCACGCCGACGTACTGCGACTGCACCGTGACTGGCAGCAGCACGGCGTTGAGATTATCCAGGCGCCGACCCAGATGGATTTCGGCTACACCTTCACCGCGCTCGATCCGGATGGTCATCGCCTGCGCGTCTTCTGCTTGAGCTGAGCATTCCCTGCCATGGCGGGTCCCTTCAGTCGTCGGCGAGCTGCAGCAGGGTTTCCACCCGCGCCGGGCTGAAGGGCGGGCGCGGCGCCGGTGGTTGCCAGCCGAACAGTTGCTTCACCGCCGCACCGCACACGCGGCCCTGGCAGGCGCCCATGCCGCAGCGGCTGGCGAGCTTGGCGGCGGTCCAGTCCGGTTTGCCGACGAGCGCCGAGTAGGGCACGTCTTCGCAGCGGCAGACGAGTGTGTCCGGTTGAGCGAGCTGGTTCAGATGCAGGCCGAGGGCGAAGTCGCGTTTCAGTGCGTCGGCGAAGCCCCGCCAGCGCTGGCGCTGTGACCAGAGTTCGCGGGCGCGGTCGTGTTCCCCCACGGCGGCGTGGCCGGCGATGCGGCCTTCCACCAGGGCTTTCTCCGAGCCGCCGAAGCCAGTGCATTCGCCCGCGGCGTAGACTCCCTCGCGGCTGCTTGCCTGCCAGGCGTCGACGCGGATCGCGCCGTCGTCCACCGTGCAACCCAGCGCCTGGCCGAGTTGCACGTTGGGGATCAGACCGAAGCCGCAGGCCAGCCGGTCGCAGGCGATTTCCTTCAGCTTGCCGCCCTGGTTGATGCGCACGCCCTCCAGGTGAGCGCTACCCAGGGCGGCGACCACATGGCTGTCGGCGCGGTAGGCCGGGTCGTACAGGCCGAAGGACTGCAGCAGCTTGTTCGGCCAGCGCGGCAGCTTCAGGGCGAAACGCGCAAGCGCCGGCCAGGACGCCTGTTCGGCGATGCGCAGGATCTTCGCGCCGTTGGCGCGGGCGGTGGCGGCGCTGGCGAGCAGCAAGGGGCCGCTGCCGGCGATCACCAGGCGCTGCCCGTCGACCGGCATGCCGCCCTTGACCAGCGCCTGCAGGCCGCCCGCGCCGGTGACACCGGGCAGCGTCCAGCCGGGGAAGGGCAGCAGCAGCTCGCGGGCGCCGGTGCAGAGGATCAGCTTGCGGTATTCCAGACGCCAACCGCGTTCGAAGTCTTCCAGCAACAGGCCGCGCTCGCCAGCCAGCGCGACCACGCGCGTGCCGTTGTGAATCTTGATGTTGGCGCAGGCGGCGACCTGCTCGCGCAGTTCGACGGCGGCGCGCGGCAGGTGCGCAGTGGGCCCGTCGCGCCAGATCTGCCCGCCAGGCAGCGGGTTGTCGTCGAGGATGACGATGCTGGCGCCGCTCGGCGCGGCAGCGAGGGCGGCGGACAGGCCCGCCGGCCCGGCGCCGATGATGACGATATCGGCCACAGCGATCATGGGCGCGTCTCCACCTGCATGCCGTCGCGGCACAGGGTCTGGCAGGCCAGGCGACGCTGGCCGTCGATGCTCACCCGGCACTCCTGGCAGACGCCCATGCCGCACAGCGGCGCGCGGCGCTGGCCGCTGACCGAGGTGCGGGTGGTGCCGTCGCCGCCTTGGGCGAGCGCTGCCGCCACCGTGGTGCCGGCGGCGACGCGCAGCGGGCGGCCATCGAGGATCAACTCAGGCATGGGCGGTGGCTCCGAGGAAACGGCGCGGGGAATAGGGTTCGGCCGGCAGCGGCAAGGGCTCGTCGCACAGCTGCGCGGCGAGCAGGTCGGCGGTGCCTGGCGCGGTGGTTACGCCCAGGCCTTCGTGGCCGACAGCGAGCCACAGGCCAGGGCGCTGTGGATGTTCGCCCACCAGCGGCATGCCGTCCGGGCTGGCGGCGCGGAAGCCCGCCCAGCTGCGGATCACGTTGAGGTGGGCCAGGCCGGGCATGTAGTCCACGGCGCGGCGCAGCATCTTCGCCAGCATCCAGCCTTCCACCTGCGGGTCGGTGGTGCCGAACTGCCGCGAGGCGCCGATGAACAGCTGCCCAGTGGGGCGCGGCTGGATGTTGCAGGCTACCGAGGGGCCACTGGCGTTGTGCGCGCTGGTCACGTAGCCCAGCTCGACCAGGGTGCGGCGCACCTTGCCGGGGTAGCGGTCGGTGATCAGCAGGTGGCCCTTCTTCGGCTCGATGGGCAGACCGGGACACAATTCGCCGGCCTGGATGCCGTTGGCCAGGACGATGGCCTTGGCGCTCAGCCACTGGCCGTTGTCGAGGCGCACGCGGGGTTCGTCGATTTCCACCACTTTCGCCTGACGCTGGCGAATCGGTTTCAGTGCCGAATCCAGCAGCCACGCGGCGGCGCGCGGGGCGTAGAGAATGCCGTCGCCGGTGATCTCCAGCCCGCCGTGCAGGTCGTTGCGCAGCTCGGGCTCTTCCTGTTGCAGCTCGGCGCTGTTCAGCAGCTTGGCGGCGACGCCGTGCTCGCGCAGTACGGCGTACTTGCGCTCGGCTTCGGCCATTTCTTCGTCATTGGCTGCCAGCCACATCGTGCCGTTGCTGCGGTACGCGCACTCGGCGGGCATGTCGTGGCCCCACTCGCGCCAGCGCTGCAGCGAGTAGTTGCTCAGCGCCAGTTCGGCGGCGTTGTCGTCGAGCACCAGCAGGTGGCCCATGCCGACGGCGGTGGCGCCGGGCAGGCGCGCGTCCAGCACCAGCACGTCCAGCCCGCGACGGGCAAGGGCGTGGGCGCAGGTGGCGCCGACGATGCCGGCGCCGATGACGATGACGTCCGCGTCGCTCACGGGCGGATGCCCCAGGCGAAGGGATCGTCCTCTTCCAGCAGCAGGGTGGCTTCGGCGCTGATGTTGGCGCGGCCACGGATGGTCGGGATGATGCGCCCTTCGGCCGGCTCGCCGACCCACTCGAAGAGCCCTTCGAACTGGCTGCCGATTACGCTGGCCTGGCGCCAGGCGGCCCCTGCGGCGAGCTTGCCGTCGGCGGCCAGGCACGCCAGCTTGGCGCTGGTGCCGGTGCCGCAGGGCGAGCGGTCGTAGGCCTTGCCGGGGCAGAGCACGTAGTTGCGGCTGTCTGCGTCGGGGTCGTCGGCGAACAGTTCGATGTGGTCGATCAGCCCGCCGTCTTCGCCACGGATGCCCTGGTCTTCCAGCGCCTTCTGCACGGCGACGGTGTAGGCGGTCAGCTCATCGAGATTGTCGCCGGCGACGCGCAGGCCATGCTCGGCAATCAGGAAGAACCAGTTGCCGCCCCAGGCGATGTCGCCGTGTACCCGTCCATGGCCGGGCACGTCGACGGGAACCTGCTTGCGGTAGCGATAGGAGGGGACGTTGCGCACGCTCACCGAGCGGTCGTCATGCAGCGTCGCTTCGACGGTGCCCACCGGCGTCTCGATCTTGTGCGTGCCGGGGCCGATGCGCCCCAGGTGCGCCAGCGAGACCACCAGGCCGATGGTGCCGTGACCGCACATGCCCAGGTAGCCGGTGTTGTTGAAGAAGATCACCCCGGCACAGGCGCTCGGGTCCACCGGCTCGCAGAGCAGCGCGCCGACCAGCACATCGCTGCCGCGTGGCTCCAGCACGGTCGCGGCGCGCCAGCTGTCGTGCTCCCTGGCCAGCAGCGCGCGGCGCTCGGCCATGCTGCCCTTGCCCAGATCGGGAAAGCCTTCGAGCACCAGGCGCGTGGGCTCGCCGCCGGTGTGGGAATCGAGAACCTGGATGCGTTTCATGCTGCCCCCTGGGGTGTCTTGTCGTTGACCCTAGGGTGGCGCGGGGCGGGAATCGGGGCTTGAGGGTTTTCCGCCGGGCCGATGATGAAATCGGCACAGCGGTACTTTTCGATCAGCTCGGCGTCGGCCGGTTTGGCAGGTGCTCGTAGAGCGTGCGGCAGACGCCGTTGATGTGCTCTTCCAGCAGGCGCGCGGCAAGGTCGGCGTTGCCGGCACGGCAGGCGTCGAGGATGTCGTGGTGCTCGTGGTCGGCGCGCTCCTTGCCGTCGGACATGCTCATCTGCAGGCGCAGGTAGCGTTCCACCTTGTCGTGGATCGAGCGGATCAGCCCCACCAGGTACGGCCGCTGTGCCGGCTCGTAGAGGCAGGCGTGCAGCTCCCAGTTCAGTTCGGCCCAGCGGCCGATGTCATCTTCGCCGACGAACTCGGCACAGATGCTCTCGGCACGGGCGAAGGTCTGTGCGCTCATGTTCGGGATCGCCAGGCGCAGTGCCTGGACTTCCAGGACCACGCGCACCTCGAACATCTGCGCCAGTTCCGGCTCGGAAATCTTCGTCACCAGCGCGCCCTTGTTGCGCTGGAACTCCACCAGACCCTCGGCTTCCAGGCGCTTGAGCGCCTCGCGCACGGGGATTTTGCTGACGTTGAAGATCTGCGCGATGTCGTCCTGGCGGATCGGCTCGTGTTCCGCCATCTGGCCGGAAATGATCGCTTCGCGCAGGTGCTTGGCGATGGTCTCCGAGGCGGAGGGGACGATACCCAGGTTGGGGGCGTTGCGTAGCGGCACGATGCGGTCCGGTCAGGTGGCTATTGTCGGATATGGTATACGAAATCCCTGTGATGCAGTGAAGCACCGGCAAGCGGTCATCGCAATGGGTGACTCACGGGATTTGCACACGCAATGCGCGTGCCGGGAAATCAGTGGCGGCGTTCGACGATATAGCGGGCGAGGGCGCGCAGCGGTTCGGCGTTGTCGCCAAAACCTTCCAGCGCGGCCAGTGCCTGGTCGCGTAGCGCCAGGGCATAGGCCTTGGCGGCGTCGAGGCCGAGCAGCGCGGGGTAGGTCGGCTTGTCGTGGGCCTGGTCCTTGCCCTGGGTCTTGCCGAGGGTGGCGGTGTCGCTTTCCACGTCGAGGATGTCGTCCTGCACCTGGAACGCCAGGCCCACGGCCTCGGCGTAACGGCGCAGGGCTTCCAGCGCATCGGCGTTGGCGCGGCCGCTGGCCAGGGCGCCGAGCTGCACGCTGGCCTCGATCAGCGCGCCGGTCTTGTGCCGGTGCATGGTTTCCAGCGCCGCCTGGTCGATCTTGCGGCCCACGGACTCCAGGTCGATCGCCTGGCCGCCGACCATGCCGGCGGAACCGGCGGCGCGGGTCAGGGCCAGCAGCATGTCCAGACGGGTCTGGGCATCCTGCGGATTGAGTCGTGCGTTACCGATCACCTCGAACGCCAGCGCCTGCAGGCCGTCGCCGGCGAGGATCGCGCAGGCTTCGTCGAAGGCGATGTGGGTGGTCGGCTGGCCGCGGCGCAGGTCGTCGTCGTCCATCGCCGGCAGGTCGTCGTGCACCAGGGAATAGGCGTGGATCAGCTCCACCGCGCAGGCCGCGCCATCGGCGCGTTCGGCCTCGCCACCCAGGGCTTCGCAGGCCGCGTAGGCCAGCAGCGGACGCACGCGCTTACCGCCGTTGACCACGCTGTAGCGCATGGCGGCATAGATACGGGTGAGTTCTTCACGGGGGGCGACGAAGAGTTTCTCCAGCGCAGCATCGACACGCGCCGTACAGCGCGCCTGGTACGCGGCGATCATGCGTCTTCGCCTTCCGGATCGAAGGGCGCTTCGCTCAGCTCGCCGTCGCGTTCCAGCAGGATCTGCACCTTCTGCTCCGCCTGGGTCAGCGCTGCCTGGCAGTCGCGTGTCAGGCGGATGCCCTGCTCGAAGGCACCCAGCGAGTCCTCCAGCGACAGCTCGCCGCTTTCCAGGCGCTCCACCAGCGTTTGCAGCTCGGCGAGGGACTGTTCGAAGTCGAGGGAAGCTTTCTTGCGGGCCATGCGGACATCTCGGCGGGGGTATTCGGAAACCTCGCGACACTAGCAGAGACGGGCTTTGCGGGCAAATCTTCGGTCATCTGACGGATGTCCGTGCAAGCGCCTCGGTCGGCGCCTTCCGGCAGGCTGCCCTAGTAGCCGCCGTCGCGGACGCCCTGGTGCTCCGCCACCAGTTTCAGCATGCGCAGCGACTCGAAGGGAGCGTCCACCACGAACTGGTTCGCCAGCCAGGACGGCACGCTGCCGCCAGGCTCGCCGCGCATTTCGTAGGTGACCTCGGTGAGCTTCGGGCCCTTGGGGACCATTTGCCAGGTGCCGGAGACGCTGGGCACGCGGATACGGTCCTTCACCTGTGGGATGTAGTCCGGCGCGGCCTGCAGGTGGCGGATCATGCCGCCGTCGGGAGTTTCCTCGGTGCTCACCTTCAACACCAGGTCGCGCGGAGCGGCGGGCCAGGGGAGTTTGGTATCGAGGTAGACCCAGATGGCTTCGTCGCTGTACTTGAGCAGGCGCATCTGCGCGCAGGCGTAGAGCCACGCGCAGGAGACGCGCAGGTTTTCCTGCAGGTGGCCGAGCGTGGCGACGTCGGCTTTCACCAGCGTCACGCCGCGAAAGCTCTTGTAGCGTGAACCGGGCACCTCGCTCAGGTAGACCTTCACGCCGTCTTCGTCTTTGGCGAGCTTCCAGTCAGCCGCTTGCGCATGGGCAAGCGCAGGGGCTGTAAGCACCAGGGCGAGCAGGAGGAACGAAGGGCGCGTCATGGCAGCGGACCGCGGAGGGAATGATCCGATCTTATGCCTGCCTCGTGACAGCGGCGCATTGGCCGGCGAGCGGTCTGGCGCCGTGTTCGACGCCTTCGGGCCAGGGGGTTCCCACTCGGAGATTACTGCAGGGCGACGTCGGTGAACTTGAGGATCTGGGTTTCGCTGTTCCGGTTGCTGAACACCAGTTTGATGGCGGGAGTGCGGGTCAGTTTGTCGTTCGCGCGCTGGAATGTGAGCGTGGCGCGGGTGGGGACATTGCGGACCAGTTGGAACTGCGACCCATAGTAGTCCTCGACCTGGCCGACCCGAATGCTGGCGGGTTGCAGCGGACCGCCAGTCTCATCGAACAGGCGAGTGGCCCCGTCGAAGCGGAAGTCCCTGTCGACATCCAGGTTGGTCAGTTCGAAGGTGCAGGTCGGCAGGCGGCCAATGTTCTCGCAGCCCGACAGCTCGACTCGCACATTGTCCAGCACCTCCATGCGCTTGCCGAGCAGGTTGGCACCTTCGTTCTCCACGATCTTCGATTGCACCTTGGCGAACTCGAAGGAGGGTTTGGCGTACTCGGTGCCCAGGATGAAGAAGATCGCCGATAGCCCTGTAATCAGCAAAAATTGCATCGAGCCGCGCAGCATTGCCGGCAGGTTGCGCATCTGCCAACTGATCGACAGGGCGCCCAGGACGGTGAAAGTGCTTACCAGAAGCACGACGTTCTTCCAGTTGATGAAGCTGAATCCGAAGACGCTGGGGTCGGGCACTACGTAGGTGATCAGTGCCCACATCAGGCCAAGGACGACCCCCAGGCCTGTCATGATCCGAGCGACCAGCGAGGCGACCTTGCTGGCGGGTGCCGGCGCGGAGGGGGCGGTGGGGAGGGGAAGATCCTGCTGCGTCATGTTGGGCTCCATTTCCATTCCTCGGGTCCTGTCCAGGTTCCCTTGCGGCAAAAGCTCGATACCGGGGTTGCCGCTGTGGTGGTCTGATTAGTGGCGGGTGGCCATTATCCAGTTGGAGGCGGATTGGTAAAGACTTGCCTGCCACTGCAGGGGGCGGAAAAGTGCCGGGACGCGGTAGCGCGCTCGAATGCCTTGGCGGTGAAGGAAGCTGCTGGTGCAATAGCGCGCGGCTGGCAGGAGGGATGGGCAGATTATCGCGGGCAATAAAAAAGCCGGCTTGTGGCCGGCTTTCAGGGGGTAGTCCAACCTTACTTCTGGTAGGGCGGACCGCCTTGATTCTGTGGCGATGCAGTGAGCTGCTCGCGGGGCGCAGATGGTAGCAAAGTCGGGACGAAAAGCCTAATCCCGGTCATGAAAAAGCCCCGCCGTGGCGGGGCTTTTTCGTGGCGCGGATAATCCGCGCCACCGTTACTTGGCCTGGAAGGCGGCAACGGCCTTGGTGATGTAGTCGTGAGCCTGGGCGGCGTCGCCCCAGCCTTCGACCTTCACCCACTTGCCCTTCTCGAGATCCTTGTAGTTCTCGAAGAAGTGCTTGATCTGCTCCAGCAGCAGGGCCGGCAGGTCGGTGTATTCCTTCACGTCCTTGTACAGGACGGTCAGCTTGTCGTGCGGTACGGCGATCAGCTTGGCGTCGCCGCCGGCTTCGTCGCTCATGTTCAGCACGCCAACCGGACGGGCGCGGATCACGGAGCCCGGAGCGACCGGATACGGGGTCACGACCAGCACGTCCAGGGGGTCACCGTCGTCGGCCAGGGTGTTCGGGATGAAGCCGTAGTTGGCCGGGTAGAACATCGGGGTGGCCATGAAACGGTCGACGAACAGGCAGTCGGTGTCCTTGTCGATCTCGTACTTGATCGGCGCGTGGTTGGCCGGGATCTCGATGGCGACGTAAATGTCGTTCGGCAGGTCTTTGCCAGCCGGGATGCTGCTGTAGCTCATGGACGACTCCAGATAGTGGTCGGGCCGAAAAAGTGCGGCGGATTATAGGCAGATTGCCGTGTCCAAGCCACAGACATCGCCTAGTGCGCCCGAGTTTCCTGATATTCGGGGTGCTCGGCCTGAAGCTTGTGCAGGCGCGAGAGCGGATCTTGCCGGTAGAACAGCGAAAGCTGCTCATAGACTTTGGGATAGGCCGCCTGAAGGAGGTCCGGAGCGGTAAAGAAGTACTCGCTGGTGACGGCGAAGAACTCGGCCGGATTCTCCGCCGCGTACGGGTCGATGGCGGTGTGCGCCTGCGGGTTGTGGTCGAGCTGGCGGTTCAGGTCGTCGTAGGCGGCCTGCATGGCGGCGGCCCAGTCGGCGACGCGCATGTCGCGGTGCAGCGGTGGCATGCCGTTGGCGTCGCCATTGAGCATGTCGAGCTTGTGTGCCAGTTCGTGGATCACCAGGTTGTAGGCTTCCCAGCCACCGCCGCTTTCCACGCCGGGCCAGGCGAGGATCACCGGGCCTTGCAGCGAGGTTTCGCCGGCGCGCTCGTCGTCGAACTCGTGCATGACGCCCGCTGGGTCGCGGTGCTTCTGCGGGCTGACGAAGTCGTCGGGATACAGGACCAGCTCATGGAAGCCGCCGTACCAGTTCAGGTCCGGGAGGTGCAGCAGCGGCAGTTCGGCCTGGGTGGCCAGCAGCAGGCGGCGGTAGTCGTCCAGTTCGATGCCTGGCAGCGGCGAGAGGCGCTTGTCGCGCAGGAACAGCAGCGCCCGCTCGCCGAGCCGGCGCAGCTCCTCTTCGCTCAGGCCGTCGAGGATCGGCAGGTGGCGGCGCACCTGCGCCCACAGCTGGGGCTCGAGCGGATAGCGGGCGAGGAAGCGCCGGCGGCGCCAGGCGCTGAACGACCACATGGGCGGATCAGTGCTCGCCGGGCTGGGCCTTGGCCGAGGGGCGCAGCTTGTGGCGGATGAAGCCGATCAGCATGGGCACCAGGGAGAAGGCGATGATGGCGACGATCATCACCGAGAGGTTCTGCTTGATGAACGGCACGTTGCCGAAGAAGAAGCCCAGGGTCACCAGGCCGCCGACCCAGGCGATGCTGCCGGCCACGCTGAAGAACAGGAAGCGCGCATAGGGCATGTAGGCCATGCCGGCAACGAAGGGGGCGAAGGTCCGCACGATAGGCAGGAAGCGCGCCAGGGTCACGGTCTTGCCGCCGTGGCGCTCGTAGAAGGCATGGGTCTGGTCCAGGTAGTCGCGGCGGAAGACCTTGGAGTTCGGGTTGCTGAACAGGCGCTTGCCCAGGGTTCGGCCGATCACGTAGTTGGTGCTGTCGCCGCTGATCGCCGCGAGCAGCAGCAGGCCGCCGAGCATCCACGGGTCCATGCCGCCGGTGGCGCAGATGGCGCCGGCGATGAAGAGCAGGGAGTCGCCCGGCAGGAAGGGCGTCACCACCAGGCCGGTTTCGCAGAAGATCACCAGGAAGAGGATGGCGTAGATCCAGGTGCCATAGTTGGCTACCGCCAGCGACAGGTAGGAGTCGAGGTGGAGAATCAGGTCGATCGGGTTGAATTCCATGAGAAGCCTGTCTGACAACAAGGTGAACGGCCGGGCCGCCCATTATAAGGCGCGGCCGGGCTGCCGGGGGCGCGCTCCGTCGAATCCTGCGACGGAGGTCCGCGGGAGGATATTACAGCTTCTGCGTGAAAATCCTGTCGCTGTGAGCGCGGCAACGCCTTGTGACAAATGCCGGGGCAGGGCCCTCTGGCACCTCAGAGCAGGCTCGCCTGCCAGCTCAGCAGGTCCGTTGTCGTCCGGGGCGCCAGGGCGGCCCCGTGCCGATCGCTGGTCGCCGGCAACTGCTCGGCCAGCGGATGCGCGGCGACTTCGCGGGTGTTCATCGCGCTTTCCAGATGGGCCTCGGCGATCAGTTGCTGAAGACGGCCACTGCGGCGCAGGGTGCGCAGGCCGCGATCGAGGCTGGCGGCCAGGGCTTCGCCTTCGGCGCGCTTCTTCGGCACCAGCACGTAGAGCGGCTTGACCTCCAGCGGCGGGTCGACGAACTCCAGTTGCTCGCGCAGCGCCGGGGCGTTCTGGCTGAGCAACTGGTAGCCGGTGTAGCGGTCCACCACGGCCAGGTCGATGCGCCCGCGCAGGAGTTTTTCCAGGTTCTGCCAGTCGCTGCTGACCACGTCCTTGTTGAGGAAGTCGGCGGCGTCGAAGCCTTCCTGGTTGACGTAACCACGCACCACGCCGATGCGGTAGGGGCGCAGGGTGTCGAGGTCGCGCGGGTTGATCGGCAGGGCGCGGTCGCGGCGGCGGAAGAAGCCGAGCTGGGAGTCCAGCAGCGGCATCGAGGTGTAGAAGTCCTGGCTGCGGTCTGGCGACAGGTAGGCCGGCATCAGTGCATCGAAGCGGCCTTCGCGGGTTTCGTTGAGGGCCCGTTGCCAGGGCAGGAAGACCAGTTCCGCCTTGTCGCCGTTGAGCGCCAGGGCTTCGTTGAGGATGCGGCTGGCCAGCCCGTTGCCCGGCAGGTCACTGCCGACGTAGGGCGCCCATTCCAGGGTGGCGACGCGCAGGGTCTGGGCCTGGCCGTTGGCGCCCAGGACGGCGAGACAGAGACAGGCGGTGCGCAGAACGAGCAGGGAAATACGCATGGGATCCCTTCATGCGGAGGCCGCGGCGATTCCGATGATGGCACTTTAATGCGCCCGGCCCGCCGATGCCAGCGGGCCGGTCTGCGGCCTTTACCGGAACGTCAGTTCAGGTCGTCGCTGATCGGCAGGATGTAGTTCTTGAACTCGCTGTCCTCGCGGAAACCGATGGACTCGTAGACCTTCTGCGCCACTTCGTTGTTGACGCTGGTGGACACGCGCATGCGCACGGCCTGGGTCTCGCGGGCCATCTGTCGGGCGGTCTGCAGCAAATGGTCGGCGACCAGCTGGCGGCGGGCCTCTTCGGCGACGTAGATGTCGTTGAGGATCCACACGCGCTTGAGTGACAGCGAGGAGTAGCTCGGATAGAGCTGGCAGAAACCCATCAGCTTGCTGTCGTCGTCGTCCGGCAGGGCCAGGTAGATCACCGATTCCTTGCGACGCAGGCGCTTCTCCAGAAATTTCCGCGAGGACTCGGGGTAGGGGAGCATGCCGTAGAACTCGCGGTATTTGACGAACAGCGGCGCGAGCAGGTCGAGATGGTCGAGCGTGGCTTGCACGATGCGCATAAGCGGGCCTCGGCGGGAGGTGAATGGGCTGGTATGGCAATGCAGGGGCTATGCCAGCGGATAGCCATTGGTCCGATGCTGCACCAGAAATTGTTGAAAGCGCAATCCAAGCGAGCGTTTGATCAACGCCAGCAGCTGTCGACGCTGCCCACGCTCACGCCGCGGGTGCCGTGTTCGTCCAGGGTGAAGTCGCCGCAGTCCGGATCGCGCAGTTGGGCGCCCCTTCGCTGGGCGGTCAGCCGGTAGCGGCGCATATCGCCGTCGGGATACTCGGCGGCCAGTTCGTACAATTGGCTGGTCGAGAGGCGCTTGCCGTCGGCCGTGAGCGGGTAGGTGAACGCCAGCTTCGCGGGATCGTCGGTGTACTTGCTGTATTGCGCCAGGTAGCGCTCCTGTTGGGCGGCGGCGTCGTGCAGCAGGCTCTGGGCCTCGCTGCGGTTGGCGCGCAGGACGAACTGGCGGTAGCTGGGTATGGCGATGCCGGCGAGCAGGGCCAGGATGGAAACGACCACCATCATTTCGACCAGGGTGAATCCGCCGGCGTTTGTGAGGTGCGGCGCAGGCGCTGGGGGCAGGGCTTTCATGGGTAACTCACGGGCAGGTTGTAGTTCATGATCCGCCAGTTGAAGCGGCCCTGGTTCACCGGGTTGAACAGCTGTACGGGAAGACGGTTGCCCTCGGGGGTGTAGAGGCTGTCGCCGATGCGCGTCACCGGGCCGTCGATGCGCACGCCGCTGGCGGTCTCGCTGAAGGAGCCGTCGCCCACCAGGTCGAACACGTTGAAGTCCAGTGCACCACCGGTCTTCGGGTTCACTGCCAGCAGCCAGTAGGTGATACCCGCGCTGCAGGGGTCGGCGTTGGGTTGGCCGATGGTGACGAACAACACGTCGCCGAGCATGAAGGGCTGATCAAGGACCCTCTCGCCATCGGCGAGGTCGACGTACCAGCCACGGATGCCGACGCCGCGTTTGCCGCTGCTGTCCCAGGCCACGGTGGTATTGCTCAGCTGACGGACTTCGCTGGTGCCGGCACTGTGGGCGACGGTTTCCTGTTTCAGCGTCTGAGCCTGCAGGTCGGCAAGTCTGGTCAGGGCTGCAGGGGCGCCGGCGCCCTCGACGTGGGCGAGGTAGTCGGTCTGGTCCCAGAAGCCGTAAAGGGACTGGCGGCTGGCGGCGCCTTCCTTGTCGCCCCCCTCGAAGTACTTGCCGGTGCCGGCGATCACCAGTTGTCCGCCACGTGGATGCTGGGTGACCTCGGCGGCAGCGCTCAGTGGCTGGCTGCGGCTGGCGGGGATGCTGGCGAGCAGGCTGGACGCGAGGTCGAGGCCGGCCTGCCGGTAGAGCCGGCCCTGCAGGCTGCCGTAGTAACGCTGGGCGAGTTCGCCGGGGCTGGCGGCGTGAGTCCAGGCGACCGTGCTGCCCACCTCGCCGTCGCCGGCGGCGGACTCGCTGGCGGCGCTGATGCGCCCGTCCTCCAGGCGGATCGACAGGGAGTAGCCCTTGGCGGTGTCGTAACCGTTGCCGGTGAGCACATAGGCAACACCGTCGGCGATCGTGATCACCGGGCGGTCGAGTACGTAGCCGAAGTCGATGTCCTTGTCGTTTTCGCTGCTGGCGCTGCCGGCATACTCCCAGAGCAGGCGTGGCTCGTCGGCGTCGGTGATGTCCAGGGCGAACAGACCGCGGCCGCCGCGTCCGGGCGCCATGACCAGTACGGTGTGCCAGCTGCCATCGAAATGGACATCGCGGGTGACCGCGCTGCCGTCGACGTAGAAGCGGTGCAGGCTGTTGGTGTTTTCCTCTTCCGAGCGCGCGGCGTAGTTGGAGTCGGAGAGGTAGTTGAGCTGCCCGTACACGGCGGCGGGAATGAAGGCCCAGCGTTCCCGGCCGGTCTCGTCGAAGGCGTGCAGCATGCCGTCGTTGGCGCCGACGTAGAGACGACTTTCGCGGTTGGCGTTGGCCCGCCGGAACGCGTCGTAGCCGGTCGCACCGGAGGCTTTCTCCAGGTAGTAGGTGACGGACGACGGCGCGCCGACGACCACGGGCGAGGAGTAGATGATGTCGCCCAGCAGGTGGTTGCGGGCGCGGAAGGTGTTGCCTTCGTCACTGCGATCGCCGCGCAGCCAGGCGACGCGCTTTGCCCCCAGCTTGTCCTCGCGCTGGGTGCCCGGTGCGCGGTCGAGCATCTGCTGCTGTTCTGCTGCGAGGTGGCTCCAGGTGAAGGCCTGCAGGTTGCCCTTGGCGCTGTCCGGCGCGGTATTGGTGTAGATGCTGCGGCTGGCGGGCGCGCGCAGGTTGAGCTGGTTGCGGAACGACAGCGCGGAATTCGCCTGCGCATTGCCGTTGGCGTCCAGGCGGTATTGCAGGATGTCGCCGCTCCAGTCGGTAGGTTGATAGCTGGCGCGGTAGAGATGGGTGTCGGTGCTCAGCGAGGTAGAGCTGGCGCCCGCGGCGGCCACCGCCAACTGGTTGCTGGAGATGCTGCTGACGATCGCCTGGAAGGCCTTGACCAGTTCGCTGGTGGAGTCGGCGCTGAAGAACTCGCCGCGGGAGTTCAGCGCGCCGTGCCAGAGCGCGGCCACCTTGCCCTCGTTCGCGGTGACGGTCATGCCGTCGAGGCTGGTGCTGGCGCTGGGGTTCGGCCAGCTCCTGGTGCCATCGAGCAGTCGCGGATAGGAGCCGGAATAGGTGTCGCCGTCCCATTGCAGGTACTTCAGCGTCGGGCCGAGCCCCAGGCCTACGGTGTAGGTGACCACGTGTTGCCAGGTGGCTGGGTCGTTCTTCGGATTCCAGTAGTCGTTGCCGTCGCGAAAGCGCGGCGGAACCTTGTTGTCCAGGTCGGTGCGGGCATCGGTGGCCCAGCCGAGGAAGATGTTGTCGGCCAGTGTGTTCGACCATTTGTCCTGGTAGGGCGCCGTCGCGGCGAAGGCCGTGCCGTCGGGCAGGGTTCGCGCGGTGCCGTCTGCATTGCTGCCACCGGAGCCATCGCCGAAGCCGTCGGTCATCAGCAGGTGGTAGCTGGGCCGGCAAGCGTACTCGGTCTTTACGTCGCGGGTGCTGCCCGGCACACGGGCATAGGGGTTATAGGCGGTGGTGTTGCTCAGGTAGTTGTTGACCCGGTTCTGCGCCGTACCCAGCGGTGTGCCGCCGCTGGCGGCCAGGCGGCTGGTGAAGTTGAAGAAGTCGGCCTTGTGCTGGCCGGCGAAGGCCGCGAGCGTCTGGTTGCCGCAGGCCGTGGAACTCATGCTGAAGTTGGTGTTGTAGCAGCTGTTGAGCGCCTGCCAGGTCACCCGGATGTGCTCGGGCAGGTCGAACAGCGCCAGGTTGGCGGCGGTGCGCGTGGCAAGCTGGCGGGTGCGGTAGAAGGAAAACCAGTTGGCGTAGTTCTGCTTCTCCTCCGCGCTGGTGACCCAGTGCGGGGTGAAGCAGGTCCGGGTGCAGGCGCTGGCGCTGGTGAACGACGAGTCCGCCGCGCAGTTCTGCACGGCGCTGAGGCTGCTGGTGGCCACATTGCGCGCGTGCGGGCAGGACGCATCGAACTGGTAGTAGTGGGCGTAGCGCTGGTAACTGTCGGTGCTGTTGACCGCCTGGGTCGCGTTCTGGCTGTAGCCGTTGCCGGTATTCCGGTCGAGGTCGACGGTGCCGGTCTGGTTGGTGAGAAACCCGTCGTAGTAGGCCTTGTCGAAGCTCGTGGTGTAGCGCTCGCTGACGATCCGGCCGCCGCTGAACGTGACCTTCCACGGCGCCTCGTAGGTGATGTCCGGGTTGTAGTACATCGGGTTGTAGGCGGTGGATCGGTTGGCGATGCTGTAGGAGCTCATGCCATCCGGGGTGTAGGCGCTGGTCATGCTGCCGGAGTCGTCGAGGGTGACGATCAGGTTGGGGGCGACGCCTTCCACCAGGAACAGCGGTGCCTGGCTGGGCGTTGCGGCGCGGGCTCCCGTGCAGGCGAACAGCAGCGCCAGGCTGGCCAGCGCGGCGCGGCGGGACGGCGAGTGGAAGCTGTCAGCGCTGGACACGGGCGTACTCCTGAAGTCGGACCAGGGCCTGGTCGGTGATGCCGGTCGAGAGCGCGTTCATCTGCAGCAGCAAGGTGCCGCTGCCCGCCAGGCAGTCGGACAGGCCGCTGGAAGAGCGGCTCTCGCATTGCGCGGCAACGTACCAGCGGGGCGCGCTGCTCAGTTCAGCCAGTTGGTCGGGAGTGGCCAGGTCGTTGCCCCGGTAGGTGCGTGCCCGGGTCAGCAGTGCGCTGCTGGCGGCGTTCTCCGGTTCGAGCCAGAGCCGGTCGCAGAGCAACACCTCTTGCTGGTTCTGCGCGGTGCTGATGCAGGTGTCGGCTTCGCCCACGGCCATCGACGGGCTGTAGCGGGTCCGGTCGAGGGCTTCGCTGATCGCCGAGTCGGCGCCACCCAGCGCCGCCTGGTAGTCCCTGGACTCGGCCAGGCTGTTGTCCAGCAGCAGGCCGCTGCGCAGGTTGCCCAGGGTCAGGATGCTCAGCGCCAGCAGCAGGAGCAGGGCGATCAGCAGGGTCTGGCCACGTTGCCGGTTCATGGCTGGTTCCTCAGGTAGAGCGTCTGCGTGAAGGCGTTGCACAGGCCGCGCGCACCGGTGCTTTGCGTCGTCGCGGGGTTCAGCGGGTCCTGGTAGGTGCAGTTCTCGGACAGCAGCGCGCGGCTGGAGGTGAGCACCAGGCCGGCGCGGAGCTGGTTGGTCGAGCCGACCGCGAACATCAGGTCGTGGATGCCGCTGGCCAGGGCGACCTCGCCGGTGGAGAGGGCGTTGTTGGTCTTGCACAGCAGCTCGCCGTCGACCAGGCGCAGGTGGCTGACCAACACCTGCGGGTTGCCCGCATCGTCATCGCTGTAGAGGGGAGCGCCGGTGCAATCCTGGTGTACCTGCGCCTCGCTGCGCTGAGGGCGCTGGTAGCGCAGGCACAGGCCGCGGCCGCCGGCATCCAGGCTGGTGCCCTTGCCTGCGTCGAAGGTGCACCCGGTGGCTGAGTCGGTCAGGGCCGGAAAGGGCCCCTCGCGGTCAATGACGAAGTCGTACTGCTGGTCATCGGCGGCAGTGGCGTGGCGCACCCAGGCGCTGTAGCCGGCACGCCCGCTCTCGCGCTGCAGCAGGTCGAGAATGAAGCGGGCATTGGCCTGGTTCTGCTGCTGCGCGTGATTGAAGGCAGCGTTGTCGCTGCCTGACAGGTAAATCTGCAGCACCCCGAACAGCACCATCACGCCCAGTGCGATGGCGACCATCAGTTCGATCAGGGACAGGCCGGTCTGGCGGTGCGCGGTCATGGCTGGAAGCTCAGGCGATAGCGCTCGACGCCACCGCCATCGCTGCCGGAAAGGCAGGCGGCGTCGTCATCGTCGGCAGTGGTCGGACTGCCGGCCTGGCAATTGCGGCTGTGCCAGGCCAGCTGGATCAGCAGCAGCGGCTGGCGCGAACTGGCGTCGCAGGTCTTGCCGTCGCGGCTGGGGCAGATGAAGGTGGCGTCGCTCAACAGCGCATCGTCGGTGTTGAGCTTCAGGCGCAACTGCTCGACCCAGCAGGCCAGCTCACGACGGGCCCTGTCCGACTTGCCCAGGCCGCTGGTGGCGCAGCTCTGGCCGCTGCCCAGGCTGGGAAAGCCGGTGCCGGCCGGGACCAGGTAGGCCGCGTCCGCAGTGAGCTTGCCCTTGCTGACCAGCGCCTCGCGATTGGCCTGGATGCTGCGGGCGAGGTCCGCAGCCAGCAGCAGGGCGTTCTGCCGCTGCTGGCTATCGTGGCTGTAGGCGATGGAGCGGCTCTGCAGGGCTAGCATGCCGAGCAGGGCGACGCTGGTGAGCATCACCGCGACCATGACCTCGATCAGATAGAAGCCCCGCTGGGCCACAGGGGATCGGCGTATCAGTCGCATGGGGCCACCGCTCCGCCGCGCTGCAGGCAGACCTTGCTCGAGTAGCGGCCGGCGGTCAGGGTGAAGACACGCGGGAAGCTGCCGCTGCCCATGGCGATGCCGTTGCCGTCGAATGCCAGCGACCCCGCCTGCTCCTGGGTGACGAGCACATTGCCGGAATCGTCGAGACGGGTCCTGCGTAACTCGATCTCCCGGTGACCCTCCAGTTCACCGCCGCGCAGTCGCCCCACGCTCAGCACGGAGGTCCAGTCGCCGCTGCTCTGCGGCGTCACCTGCACCGGCTGGCGACCGATCTGCGCCTGGGCGCGGGCGTACTGCAATACCGCGACCAGTTGCTTGCTGGTGCTCTGGGCGCGATTGCGGTTGATCAGCAGGTCGAAGGAGGGCACCGCGATGCCCAGCAGAATCGCCAGGATCGCGATGGTCACCATCGCTTCGATCAGGGTGAAACCGTGCTGAACCCGTTGGGGACATGCAGGGGCGTGCAACTGAGTCTTGGGTGAATCCATCTTCTCGCCATCGACATGAAGCGCCGTGTTCTGGTGCTTCCTTTCGTGCCAGGGGCACGGTCCTTGATGGCGTGGTTTTTATCGCGGCGAGCGGCAGAGGCGATTTAAGACGATTCTTAAAGACGGCGGCGCGCTGCGCGGCATGTGGTCGCGTTCACGCTGTGGGCGGTCTGGCCAGCCGCCGATGAGTCAACCACTGATAAGAAAATTGCCATGCACTCCACTGCTGTCGCCCTCCAGTGCCGGAAGCTGCGCCTCGTCCTTCAGGTTCACTCCCGACAGCTGCCGGCGGCACGCCTCGCGCATCAGGTAGAGCAGGCGGTGCGTGGCGAGGCCGTAGCTCAGGCCCTCCAGTCGGACGTTGGAGATGCAGTTGCGGTAGGCGTCGTTCAGGCCGACCTTCGGCGCCCAGGTGAAGTACAGGCCGAGGCTGTCCGGCGAGGAAAGGCCGGGGCGCTCGCCGATCAGGATCACCACCATCTTCGCCCGCAGCAGCTCGGCAACTTCGTCGGCCACGGCGACCCGGCCCTGTTGCACCAGTGCGACCGGCGACAGGCTCCAGCCCTCGTTGCGCGCCTGTTCCTCCATGCGTTCGAGGAAGGGCAGGCTGTGGCGCTGCACGGCCAGTGAGGAGAGCCCGTCGGCGATCACCACGGCGAGGTCGTAGCCTTGCGGATGGCGGTCGGCATGGCGGCGCAGGATCTCTACCGAATCTTCGCTCAGGCGGCGGCCGAGATCGGGGCGTTGCAGATAGGTGTCGCGGTCGTCGGCGGCGCTATGCAGCAGCAGCGTCTCGCGGCCGCGTTCGGCCAGTTGCGCGGCGAGGCCATCGCGGTCGAACGGCAGGTGCACGGCGTCACGCGCCTGGGCGTGGGCGAACTGGAAATCCAGCTGCGCGCCGGTCGGCAGGCTGGTGCCGGCGCGGCCCAGGGCGATGCGCGCGGAGGTCAGCCGGCGCAGCTCCTGCCAGGGGTTGGGGGTGAAGCTGTCGCTCATCGAAAACTCCTCAGGCGATTGGCCCTCAGGCCAGTTGCGCAAGCGCGTGGCGGAAGGCGCCGGGAAGCTGGCCGGCCATTTCGATCCGGCCATCGTGCTGGCGGAGGATTTCCATGCGCTCCAGCCACGCCTCGAACTCCGGCGCCGGCCGCAGGCCCAGCGTCTGGCGCGCGTAGAGCGCGTCGTGGAAGGAGGTGGTCTGGTAGTTGAGCATCACGTCGTCGGAACCGGGGATGCCCATGATGAAGTTGATGCCGGCCACGCCCAGCAGCGTCAGGAGCATGTCCATGTCGTCCTGGTCGGCCTCGGCGTGGTTGGTGTAGCAGATGTCGCAGCCCATGGGCACGCCGAGCAGCTTGGCGCAGAAGTGGTCTTCCAGCCCGGCGCGGATGATCTGCTTGCCGTTGTACAGGTACTCCGGGCCGATGAAGCCGACCACGGTGTTCACCAGGAACGGCTTGAAGTGCCGCGCCACCGCGTAGGCGCGGGTTTCGCAGGTCTGCTGGTCGACGCCGTGGTGGGCGTTGGCGGATAGCGCGCTGCCCTGGCCGGTCTCGAAGTACATGAGGTTGTCGCCGAGCGTCCCGCGTTTCTGCGACAGCCCGGCCTCGTAGCCTTCCTGGAGGATCGACAGGCTCACGCCGAAGCTGGCGTTGGCGGCCTCGGTGCCGGCGATGGACTGAAACACCAGGTCCAGCGGCGCCCCGCGGTTGATCGCCTCGATGGAACTGGTGACGTGGGTGAGCACGCAGGACTGGGTGGGAATCTCGTAGCGCTGGATGATCGCGTCGAGCATCTCCAGCAGCGTGCAGATCGATTGCAGGCTGTCGGTGGCCGGGTTGATGCCGAGCATGGCGTCGCCGTTGCCGTAGAGCAGGCCGTCGAGCACGCTGGCGGCGATGCCGGCCGGGTCGTCCGTGGGGTGGTTGGGTTGCAGCCGCGTGGACATGCGCCCGCGCAGGCCCATGGTGTTGCGGAAGCGGGTGACCACGCGGATTTTCTGCGCGACCAGCACCAGGTCCTGCACGCGCATGATCTTCGACACCGCCGCCGCCATCTCCGGCGTCAGGCCCGGCGCCAGGGCGCGCAGGCTGGTTTCGTCGGCTGCATCGCCGAGCAGCCAGTCGCGCAGGCCACCCACCGTGAGGTGGCTGACCGGCGCAAAGGCCTGGCGATCGTGAGTGTCGATGATCAGCCGGGTGACCTCGTCGCTCTCGTAGGGAATCAGCGCCTCGTCGAGGAAGTGCTTGAGCGGGATGTCGGCCAGCGCCATCTGCGCGGCGACGCGCTCGGCATCGCTGCCGGCGGCGACCCCGGCGAGGCGGTCGCCGGAGCGCGCCGGGCTGGCCTTGGCCATCACCTCGCGCAGGCTGTCGAAGCGCCAGGTCTGGCCACCGACGCTGTGGACGAATCCGGACATGGCGCTACTCCTCAGCCCTGGCTGGCGAACGATGCATCGGTGCCGCGGTTGAGGCTGATGACGATGCTGCAGATGGAGCAGCCACCGATCATCAGCACCAGGAACACCGAGGCGATGACGCCGTTGAACCAGAGCATGGCGGCCAGGCACACCAGCGCCAGGGCCAGCGCGATGGCCGGCACCACCGGGTAGCCCGGCGCGCGGAAGCTGCGCTCCAGGTCCGGCTCGCTGCGGCGCAGCTTGAACAGGCTGAACATGCTCATGATGTACATGACGATGGCGCCGAACACGCTCATGGTGATCATCGCCGCGGTCAGGGTCATGCCCTGCAGGCTGATCAGGCCGTCGCTGAAGATCGCCGCGATGCCCACGGCGCCGCCGGCAAGAATCGCCCGGTGCGGGGTCTGGAAGCGCGACAGCTTGGCCAGGCTGCGCGGCAGGAAGCCGGCACGGGCGAGGGCGAAGAACTGCCGCGAGTAGCCGAGGATGATGCCGTGGAAGCTCGCCACGAGGCCGAACAGGCCGATCCACACCAGCATGTGCATCCAGGTGGAGTTGTTGCCGACCACGGCCTTCATCGCCTGTGGCAGCGGGTCGTTGATGTTCGACAGGGCGCGCCAGTCACCCACGCCGCCGGCGAAGATCATCACGCCGATGGCCAGGGTCACCAGGGTCAGGATGCCGGCGATGTAGGCGCGCGGGATGGTGCGTTTCGGGTCTTTCGCCTCCTCGGCAGCCATGGCCGCGCCCTCGATGGCGAGGAAGAACCAGATGGCGAACGGAATGGCGGCGAAGATGCCGGCCATGGCGGTGGAGCCGAACACGTCGGAGCCGGCCCAGCCGTTGAGCACGAAGTTGCTGAAGCTGAAGCCTGGCGCCACCACGCCCATGAACACCAGCAGCTCGGCTACCGCCAGCACGGTCACCACCAGTTCGAAGGTGGCGGCGATGCTCACGCCGAGGATGTTCAGGGTCATGAAGATCACATAGGCACCAGTGGCCGCCCACTTCGGATCGAGGCCGGGGAACTGCACGTTGAGGTAGGCGCCGATGGCCATGGCGATGGCCGGCGGGGCGAAGACGAACTCGATCAACGTGGCGATGCCGGCGACCATCCCGCCGGTCTTGCCGAACGCCCGCAGGCTGTAGGCGAACGGCCCGCCGGCATGGGGAATGGCGGTGGTCAGCTCGGTGTAGCTGAAGATGAAGCAGGTGTACATCACCGCGACGATCAGCGTGGTGACGAGGAAACCCAGGGTGCCGGCGGCGGCCCAGCCGTAGCTCCAGCCGAAGTACTCGCCGGAGATCACCAGGCCCACGGCGAGCCCCCAGAGGTGCAGGGTGCCAAGCGTTGGTTTGAGTTGTGATGCGCTCATTGTTGTTATTCCTCTCTCCGCAAGGGATAGGCCGCAGTGGGGCGGGCCGCAGGGGCGTGGACGGATACCTGAGCTTCGATGGTAGTGGCGCACCGCCGTGCAAGACTTGACCGCTGGAACCGGCTTTCGCCGTGCAGGGTCAACTGGTTGTTACCCATTGCCCCACACGTCACCCGGTGCTCGCTTCTGGTGCCGGAAATCGCCTGCCTGCCCCGTGCTGTGGCAGCTGCAGGCCAGGCGTGGCGCCGTGTCCGGCTGATCGGTAATGCATGGCGAGGCACGGGAATTGCTTTGTTTATTCGTTCCCTTGTTTCCGGGAGCCTTGTGCCTTGCGCGTCTCAAAACAAGATCGGTAACCGACATGAGCCAGCCCCTGTTTTCCCCATCCGGCCTGAGCCTGCCCCTGGCCAGCAACATCGGCGTGCTGTCCGCCGCCGCCAGCGGCCTGGGTCGCTTCATCGGCGACCAGGGCGGCGACATCGATCGCGTCTTCGGCCGCGCCGGCATCGACCCGGAGCGCCTGCTGCATCCGACCCTGAGCCTGGCGCTGACCAACTACTGCCAGGTGCTGGAAGAAGCCGCGCGACAGTCGGGCTGTGACAACTTCGGGCTGCGTTACGGCGAGCAGTTCCGCCCGCGCGAACTGGGCCTGCTGGGCTACGTCGGGCTGTGCTCGGAGACGCTGGAGGACGCGCTGAAGAACTTCGCCGCCGCCTTCCCCTATCACCAGCACGACACCCTGATCCGCCTGGTGGATTGCGGCGAGTGCTATCGCTTCGACTACCAGGTCCGCCACGGCGCGATCCTCGATCGCCGCCAGGACGCCGAGCTGACCCTGGGCATGGCGCTGAACCTGATGCGCCACGCGCTCGGCCCCGAGTGGGCGCCCCGTGCGGTGAGTTTCGAGCATGCACGGCCCGAAGGCTGGCAGGAACATGGCCGGGTGTTCGACGCGCCGGTGCTGTTCCAGCGCGGCTGCAACTCGATGCTGATTCCCAAGCGTGATCTCTATGGCCGGCAGATGCCCGAGCGCGACGCCAACCTGCTGTTCCTGGTACAGGACGTGATCCGCCGCCTGGGCGAGCAGGGCGGTGCGCCCAACCTGGTCGAAGATGCCGGCACGCAGATTCGCCTGGCTCTCAGTGACGGCGAGCCCTCGCTGGAGCTGATCGCCGAGCAGCTGGAACTCACCACCGCGGGCTTGCAGCGCCGCCTGCGCGAGGCCGGGCTGAGCTTCAGCCAACTGGTGGAAAATACCCGCCGCGAGCTGGCGCTGCATTATCTGCGTCAGCCGCAACGGCCGATTTCCGAGCTGGCGCCGTTGCTCGGCTACTCCGAGACCAGCGCCTTTTCCCGCGCCTTCCGCCGCTGGTTCGGCGTGAGCCCGCGGCAGTGGCGCAGCGACGCGAGCTGAGCATTCGCATGTAGGAGCGGGCCATGCCCGCGATCGCCGGCTATGCCGGCGGCCTGCATACGGATCGCGGGCATGGCCCGCTCCTACAAGAGCACTCTTCCTGTTTTCTCCGGGCATAAAAAAGCGCGGCCCGTGGGCCGCGCAAAGATCGATTCGGGGGAGACCGCCCGGCGAGCCGGGCGGGGTCAATCAGCAGCGCGCAATCAGAAGAAGCCCAGCGGGTTGATGTCGTAGCTCACCAGCAGGTTCTTGGTCTGCTGATAGTGGTCGAGCATCATCTTGTGGGTCTCGCGGCCCACGCCGGATTTCTTGTAGCCACCGAAGGCGGCGTGCGCCGGGTACAGGTGGTAGCAGTTGGTCCACACGCGGCCGGCCTTGATGCCGCGGCCCATGCGGTAGGCGCGGTTGATGTCGCGGGTCCAGACGCCGGCGCCGAGGCCGTACTCGGTGTCGTTGGCAATCGCCAGTGCTTCGGCTTCGTCCTTGAAGGTGGTGACGCCCACCACCGGTCCGAAGATTTCTTCCTGGAACACGCGCATCTTGTTGCTGCCCTTGAGCAGCGTCGGCTGGATGTAATAGCCGGTGGACAGGTTGCCATCGAGCTTCTCGACCGAGCCGCCGACCAGGATCTGCGCGCCTTCCTGCTGGGCGATGTCGAGGTAGGAGAGGATCTTCTCGTACTGCTGCTGCGAGGCCTGGGCGCCGACCATGGTGTCGGTGTCCAGCGGGTCGCCGCGCTTGATCGCCTTCACCTTCTTCATCACCACGTCCATGAACTGCGGGTAGATGGACTCCTGCACCAGCGCGCGGGACGGGCAGGTGCAAACCTCGCCCTGGTTGAAGAAGGCCAGCACCAGGCCTTCGGCGGCCTTCTCGATGAAGGTCGGCTCGGCCTGCATGATGTCTTCGAAGTAGATGTTCGGGCTCTTGCCGCCCAGTTCCACGGTGGACGGGATGATGTTCTCCGCGGCGCACTTGAGGATGTGCGAGCCCACCGGGGTCGAGCCGGTGAAGGCGATCTTGGCGATGCGCTTGCTGGTGGCCAGCGCTTCACCGGCCTCCTTGCCGAAGCCCTGGACGACGTTGAGCACGCCCTTGGGCAGCAGGTCGCCGATCAGTTCCATCAGCACGCAGATGCCCAGCGGGGTCTGCTCGGCCGGCTTGAGCACGATGCAGTTGCCGGCGGCCAGGGCCGGGGCGAGTTTCCACGCGGCCATCAGCAGCGGGAAGTTCCACGGGATGATCTGCCCGACCACGCCCAGCGGTTCATGGATGTGGTACGCGACGGTGCTGTCGTTGATCTCGGCGGCGCTGCCTTCCTGTGCGCGGATGCAGCCGGCGAAGTAGCGGAAGTGGTCCGCCGCCAGCGGGATGTCGGCGTTGAGGGTTTCGCGCACCGGCTTGCCGTTGTCCCAGGTCTCGGTGACGGCCAGCAGTTCCAGGTTCTGTTCGATGCGGTCGGCGATCTTCAGCAGTACCAGCGAGCGGTCCTGCACCGAGGTGCGGCCCCAGGCGTCGGCGGCGGCATGGGCGGCGTCCAGCGCCTTGTCGATGTCTTCGGCGGTGGAGCGGGGGAATTCGGCGATGGGCTGGCCATTCACCGGCGAGGTGTTGGTGAAGTACTGACCCTTCACCGGCGGGACGAACTCGCCGCCGATGTAGTTGCCGTAGCGCGCCTTGAACGAAACGATGGCGCCTTCGCTACCGGGATGGGCATAACGCATGGTCGGATCTCCTGGGTCTTGTGCTTGTTGGGGAGGACGTTGAACAAGCGTAGAGCAAGGGCCGGGCCATGCCAGTGAAAGCCCCGCGCCGCTTGGGTTGCGGCGAATCGAGCCGGGCGCCGGAAATCGCCCTGTAACGGCCCTGGCACAGGGCTGGGTGACACTTTGTCCCGTATTCGTGACAGTCGTGACCTGACGGTCGGACAGGCGTTGCATTGGGGTGGCGCGTGGGGGATGCTGTCCTGCGTTTCGGCGAATTGTCTGACAAACAGTCGCAGGAATCCGGGGCTGCCTCCCCGTCCCCCAAGCGGAGAACAACAAGAATGCGCGCCAACGATTTGAGCCGCCACGCCCGCCAGGTCATGACCGTGGCCGAGGGCAAGGCCCGCGCCGGAGCACCCGGTGCGGACCCGTCGATCGCCCGCTCCTGGATGCGCTGCCTGGAGCAGTACCACCTCGACCCGGCGCAACCCATGGCGCCGACGGTGCTGGAACATGCGCGCATGCTCGAAGTCCGCGAGCACCATCGCCAGGTGCTGGAAATCGCCAGCGGCGAGATGAACAGCCTGCACCAGCAGCTCTCCGGCGCCGGCCATGCGGTGCTGCTCACCGATTCCCGTGGCGTCATTCTCAATTGCGTGAGCGAAGCCGCCGAGCGCCGCACCTTCGAGCAGGCCGGGCTGTGGCTGGGCGCGGATTGGAGCGAGGCGCGCGAGGGCACCAACGGCATCGGTACCTGCCTGGTGGAACGCCAGGCGCTGACCATCCACCAGGACGAACACTTCCGCAGCCGCCACACCGGGCTGACCTGCTCGGCCAGCCCGGTGTTCGACCCGCAGGGCGAACTGCTGGCGGTGCTCGACGTTTCCTCCGCGCGCCGCGACGTGTCGCGGCAGAGCCAGTTCCACACCATGGCGCTGGTCAACCTGTCGGCCAAGGCCATCGAGAGCTGCTACTTCCTGCGGCATTTCGAGGACCAGTGGTTGCTGCGCTTCCACCTGCAACCGGACGGCCTCGGCCTGTTCAGCGAAGGCCTGCTGGCCTTCGGCGCTGACGGGCGAATCCGCGCGGCGAACCAGAGCGCGATCAACCTGCTCGGCAGCCGCCGGGACAGCCTCATTGGGCGCTCCCTGGAGCAATTCTTCGATTGCCGGCTGGACGACCTGTTCAGCCGCGCCGACCCGCAGCCCAATGCCAGTTGGCCGTTGCGCACCCACGCTGGCCGCACTCTCTATGCGCTGCTGCGTGGCCAGCGTCCGATCGCCGCCGCGCCGGTGCTGCCGCGTGCGCCGCTGGCGAAAGGGCTGTGCATCGACGATCCGCAACTGGCCCATGATTTCCGCCGCGCGCTGAAGGTCTACGCCCACGACGTGCCGCTGCTGCTGCAGGGCGAGACCGGCACCGGCAAGGAAGCTTTCGCCCGCGCCGTGCACCTGGGCGGCGAGCGTGCCGGCAAGGCCTTCGTCGCGCTGAACTGCGCGGCGATCCCCGAGACCCTGATCGAGAGCGAACTGTTCGGCTACCGCGGAGGCAGCTTCACCGGCGCCCGCAAGGAGGGCATGCGCGGCAAGTTGCAGCAGGCCGACGGCGGCACGCTGTTCCTCGACGAGATCGGCGACATGCCGCTGGCGTTGCAGACCCGCCTGCTGCGCGTGCTGGAAGAGCGCCAGGTAGTGCCCATCGGCGGCGAGCCGCAGGATGTGGACATCCGCCTGATCAGCGCCAGCCACCGCGACCTGGAAGCGCTGGTGGCCGCCGGGCAGTTCCGCGAAGACCTCTACTACCGCCTCAACGGTTTGGTCGTCGCATTGCCGCCGCTGCGCGAGCGCGATGACCGCGGTGCGTTGCTCGATCACCTGCTGGCCGAGGAGAGCAAGGGCCGCGCGGTGCGACTGGACGACGACGTGCGCCGGCACCTGCTGGACTTTCCCTGGCCGGGCAACGTGCGCCAGCTGCGCAACGTGCTGCGCACGCTCTGCGCGCTATGCGATGGCGGGCGGGTTCAGATGGCCGACCTGCCGCCGGACCTGCGCCGTACTTCGGCTCCCGCCGTTGTTGCGTTACCGGTGAGCGAGGAGGGCGGCGACACCCTCGGCGCCGCCGAGCGCGACGCGCTGCTGGCCGTCCTGGAAGCGCAGCGCTGGCACGTCAGCCGCGCCGCGCAGCAGCTGGGCATCAGCCGCAACACGCTGTACCGCAAGCTCAATCGCCATGGGTTGCGGCGGCAGGTCTGAGCCTTGGCGGTTCGCGAGCAAGCTCGCTCCTACAACAAGCCTGCGCCCCGGCTGCTCTTCGTAGGACCGAGGGGGGCGCCTAGCCCTTGCTCGCGAACGGATGCCCGGATCGTTCGGTGGTTGGGCGGTGCTCCGCTCCCTCTCCCTGACCTGGCCCTCTGGGAGAGGGCTGGGGTGAGGGGACAGAGCGCCTGGCAAGCTGGAGCCGGGCTCTGAAACCGCATGGGTATCGCTTCGCTCCACCCATCCTACGGTCCTTGCCTGTGACGGCTTTCGCTGCTCACCGGGAACCGTCTCCCCACCTCGTCGTCTGATGCCCCGGCGGCCGGCCGCGCGGGGGCGCGCTGTGCTACTCTGCCGCCCATTCGAAGCGCCTGGAAAGGCTTGATTGCAGGAGTCTGCATGCATATCCACATCCTCGGCATCTGCGGCACCTTCATGGGCTCGCTGGCCGTCCTGGCCAAGGAGCTGGGCCACCGCGTGACCGGTTCCGACGCCAACGTCTACCCGCCCATGAGCACCCAGCTGCAAGCCCAGGGCATCGAGCTGATGCAGGGCTACGACCCCGCGCACCTGGAGCCGGCCCCGGACCTGGTGGTGGTCGGCAACGCGCTGTCGCGCGGCAACCCCGCCGTGGAATACGTCCTCAACAAGGGCCTGCCCTATGTGTCCGGTCCGCAGTGGCTGGCTGACCACGTGCTGCAGGGCCGCTGGGTCCTGGCGGCTGCCGGCACCCACGGCAAGACCACCACCAGCAGCATGCTGGCCTGGGTGCTGGAGCATGCCGGCATGAGCCCGGGCTTCCTGATCGGCGGTGTGCCGCAGAACTTCGGCGTCTCCGCGCGACTGGGCGGCACGCCGTTCTTCGTGGTCGAGGCCGACGAGTACGACAGCGCCTTCTTCGACAAGCGCTCCAAGTTCGTCCACTACCACCCGCGCACGGCGATCCTCAACAACCTGGAATTCGACCACGCGGATATCTTCCCCGACCTGGCCGCCATCGAGCGGCAGTTCCACCACCTGGTGCGGACCATCCCCGGCGAAGGCCTGGTCATCCACCCCACCTCCGAAACCGCGCTCAAGCGCGTGATCGGCATGGGCTGCTGGACGCCGGTACAGACCACCGGCGAAGGCGGCCAGTGGCAGGCGCGCCTGCTCAGCGAAGACGGCTCGCACTTCGAAGTCCTGTTCGACGGCAAACCCCAGGGCACCGTGGACTGGGAACTGACCGGCCAGCACAACGTCGCCAACGCCCTGGCCTGCCTCGCGGCGGCCCGCCATGTCGGCGTGGTGCCGGAGCTGGGCTGCGCCGCGCTGTCGGCCTTCAAGAGCGTCAAGCGACGCATGGAGAAGGTTGCCGAGGTCAAGGGCATCACCATCTATGACGACTTCGCCCACCACCCGACCGCCATCGCCACCACCCTCGACGGCCTGCGCAAGCGCGTCGGTGATGCGAAGGTGATCGCCGTGGTCGAGCCACGCTCCAACTCCATGAAGCTCGGCGCCCACCGCGACGGCCTGCCGGAGTCCGTGGTGCAGGCCGACAACGTGTTCTGGTACGCCCCGCCGAACCTCGGCTGGGACCTGGCCGCCACCGTCGCCGGCTCCACCGTGCCCACGCAAGTGTGCGACTCGCTGGAAGCCATCATCGAGGGCGTGAAGGCCATCGCCACGCCGGGCACCCAGGTGGTGGTCATGAGCAACGGCGGCTTCGGCGGCCTGCACGGCAAGCTGGCCCAGGCACTGGAGGGCTGAGCATGGCCGGAGCCGAACGCGTCACCCTCGCCATGACCGGTGCCTCGGGCGCCCAGTACGGCCTGCGCCTGCTCGACTGCCTGGTGCAGGAAGACCGCGAGGTGCACTTCCTCATCTCCAAGGCCGCGCAACTGGTGGTGGCCACCGAGACCGACGTGACCCTGCCGAGCAAGCCGCAGGCGATGCAGGCTTTCTTGAGCGAATACACCGGCGCCGCGCCGGGGCAGATCCGCGTGTACGGCAAGGAAGACTGGATGGCCCCGGTGGCCTCCGGCTCCGGCGCACCGAGTGCGATGGTGGTGGTGCCCTGCTCGACGGGGACGCTCTCGGCCATCGCCACCGGCGCCTGCAACAACCTGATCGAACGCGCCGCCGATGTGGCGCTGAAGGAGCGCCGCCAGCTGATCCTGGTGCCGCGCGAGGCGCCGTTCTCCAGCATCCACCTGGAGAACATGCTCAAGCTGTCCAATATGGGCGCAGTGATCCTGCCGGCTGCTCCGGGCTTCTATCACCAGCCGCAGACGGTGGACGACCTGATCGACTTCGTCGTCGCGCGCATCCTCAATCAGCTGGGCATTCCCCAGGACATGCTGCCGCGCTGGGGCGAACACCATCTTGTCAGTGACGAATAAGCTCCTCGCCGCCCTGCTGCTGTTGCAACTGGGCGGCTGCGCCACCGTGAAGACCCTCAACGACAGCCGCCCCGGCGATCCGCTGATCTACGCCGGCACCCGGCTGGACTGGTATTCGCTCAATGGCGGCTGTTGCCCGAAGGATCACTTTGGCACCGACGCGCCGGCCTATCCCGGCCTCGACCTGCCGGGCAGTGCGCTACTGGATACCTTGCTGCTGCCGCTGTCGATCGCCGCGGAACTGGGGGTTGGCCTGCAGGTGTGGGGCGGGAACTAGCCCCGCTCCGACGCTGGCGCCCGTGTACCCGGCCGGCAGGGGTTACCTGTAGGAGCGGGCCACGCCCGCGATCACGGACAAAGTCCGCGCCCACATGCGCGCACGATGCGGACCGGCTGGATGGCAACTCCCCTGCAATGGCGCCTGCCGGCGCCTTCGCGGGCATGGCCCGCTCCTACAGGGTGCGCTGTCTCGCGAAGGCCGGGGAGGATGGTGGTTACTTGCCGAGCTTGCGCAATTCGTCCGATTCGACGACGCGGGTGCCCTTGCCGGTTTCCAGCGCCAGGCGCCAGAGCGCGCGGGCCAGGGCGATGGCTTCGATGCCGTGCAGCTTGCCCGGCAGGATGCGCGAGAAGGGCGCGGCGAGCAGTTCGGCGAGGCGGATTTCCTCGCGCTGCCCCAGCAGCAGTGACGGCCGCGCGATGGTCAGTTGCTGCCAGCCTTGCTGGCGCAGGGCATCTTCCAGTTCGCCCTTGACCCGGCTGTAGAAGATCGACGACTTGCTGTCCGCACCCAGCGCGCTGACCACGATGTAGTGCCGCGCGCCGAGGGCCAGGCCGCGCTCGCCCAGGGCCAGCGGCAGGTCGTAGTCGACACTGCGGAAAGCTTCCTCGGAGCCGGCCTCCTTGAGCGTGGTGCCCAGGCAGCAGAACACCGTGTCCACCGGCTGGACCAGGTGCGGGATGAGCTCGGCCAGCGGGCCGATGGGATTGTCCAGGCGTGGATGCTCCGCCAGCTTCCTTCGGGCCGGGGCGATGACGCGCTTGACCGTGGGTTCGTTGAGCATGCGGTCGAGCAGGTGCTCACCGGTCAGGCCGGTGGCGCCAGCTAGCAGGATATTCGTCGGTTTCGAGTACATCTGTGTTTCCCCTCTGACACACTTTCCAGCTTAGTTGTCGCCTTGTCCTTTTGCCTGCGCATCGTTGCTGCCGAGCGCCAGGGCTCCGTGCGACTGCTGTGCACGCAGGGCCTGCCAGCGAGTAATGACCGCTTCCGGTGCCCAGAGTTGCGGCTCCGATGGCTCGAACTCTTCCTCCTTCTCGCGCTGGGCCACGGTGGCGCTGGCCAGCTTGAACGCCTGCCGGAGGTCGTCGGTCTGCTGGAAGGCCTTGGCAAAGAGCGCATCGCCGAAGTAAGTGAAGTCCGCCTCCTCGGAGCAGCCGAAGGACACCCGGTCGCTGCGCGCGGCGGTCATGATCAGGGTCTTGTCGTCCTTGAGCGCGGGGATGAAACCGCCGCTGTAGCAGGCGGAGATCACCAGTACCTTGTAGCGGTCCTTGAGCGGGGCGAGCAGCGTGGCCAGCTCGCTGGCCGGCAGGTCGTCGAGCTTCAGGCCCGGCATGTCGAGCACCAGCTGATGGTCATGGGAGCCGTGGCTGGTCAGGTAGATGAACACCAGGTCCTCCGGGCCGCTGCGCTCGGCAATGGTGCGCAGGGTGCGGGCGAGGGTTTCGCGGGTGGCCATGGGGCGGTCGGCCAGGTGATCGCGGTGGTTCACCAGGCGTACCACGCCGCGCGCACCGAAGCGATTACCGAGCAGGTTGGCGACGTAGTCGGCCTCACGCAGGAACACGCTCTGCTTGCCGTCGCCGCCCAGGCTGACGCCGTAGAGCTCGATCGCAGGCGTGGACGCGGGGACGGCCGCCAGCGCCTTGTCCAGCAGCGCGCCTTGCTCCAGCAGGCCCACTTCCAGAGGGTTGGGCAGCCGCTTGCCAGCGGCGTCCTGGCGTAGCTGGCCGGCATTCCAGGTGCCTTTCTGCACACTGCCGTCGCGGCGGGTGAGGGTGCCTTCTCCGGAGTATTCGCCACGGGCAAAGCCGCCGGTGTAGACCTGGCCATCGGCGCGGGTCAGCGTGCCCTGGCCGTCGAAGCGCCAGAAGCGGAAGTCGCCCCGGTAGCGGCTGCCGTCGGCACCGATGAACTCGCCCGGCCCGCTCAGCGCGCCGGCCTTGAAGCGGCCGAACCAGACATCGCCGTCGGCGTTCTGGAAGCGTCCGGTTCCGTCGAACTGGTCGTTGCGGAACTCGCCGCTGTACTGGTCGCCCGCGTCGTCGCGGAAGATGCCCTTGCCTTCGAGCACGCCGTTCTTGAACGGGCCGCTGTACTGGTTGCCCAGGCTGTCGCGGCGAGCCCCTTCGCCGTTGGCTTCGCCCCTGGCGAAGGCACCCTGATGGCGGGTGCCATCGGGCTGCTCGAGGCTGCCCAGGCCTTCGTAACGCCCCTTGCGGAAGCCGCCGCTGTAGGTGGTGCCGCCCTGGGAAATCCGCCCTTCGCCGTCGAATTCGCCGCGCTTGAACTGGCCTTCGTAGAAGCTGCCGTCGGCATATTGCAGGCGGCCGCGACCGTCGAACAGGCCGTCGCGGAACTCACCTTCGTAGCTCGTGCCGTTGCCGTCGTTCCACTTGCCCTGGCCGCTCTGCAGGCCCTTGTCGAAGCCGCCCTCGTACCAGGCGCCATTGCTGTAGTCCAGCCGACCCGGCCCTTGCAGCTGGCCGTTCACCAGCTCGCCACGGTAGCGCGCGCCGTCGGGCAGGCGGGCGTCCGGGGGCGTCAGCGGTTCGCCTTCGCCGCAGGCGGTCAGGAGCAGGGCGAGGCTCAAGGGCAGGAGTTGGCGTGGCATCGGGACTCTCGAATCGACGGTGGGGCGTAGATTGAGTGTGACGTAAAAAAGCCCGCGGACGCGGGCTTTTTTCTCAGCGTTGTGCCCGATCCGTCAGACGAAGCACAGGCTCAGCGATTCGGCGATGTAGGCTGGCTTGGGCAGCCCTTCGATCTCCAGGGTGCAGCGCGCCTTGATCAGCCACTGGCCGGGATTCTTCTCGGTGATGTCGGTGATGGTCACCTGCAGGCGCACGCGCGAATCCACCGGTACCGGCTGGATGAAACGCACGCTGTCCAGGCCGTAGTTGACCACCATCTTGGGGTTCTCCGGCAGGACCAGCAGGCCCTCGCAGAGCTTGGGGATCAGCGACAGCGACAGGAAACCGTGGGCGATGGTGCCGCCGAAGGGCGTCTTCTTCGCCTTCTCCGGGTCGACGTGGATGAACTGGTGGTCCTCGGTGCACTCGGCGAACTGGTTGATGCGCTGTTGATCGACGGTGATCCACTGCGAATGGCCCAGGTCCTTGCCGATGTAGTCCTTCAGTGCGCTTACGGGTACGAATGCCATGTTTCCTCCGGGGATATCGTTGTTCTTCTAGTGCGGCCTGCGTAAGAGTCCGACAACAGATCAGCATGGGGTCCGCGGCCGGTCAAGCCGCAGCGGCATTCATGCTTTGGGCGAATGCCGAGCCATAGCGGGCGCCGGGCGGGCATAATGGCGGCTCCTTGCGCTGGAGATGTTCCCTGATGTTGCTACGCGGCCTGACCTGGCTGGTGCTGTTCCAACTGCTCGGCACGGGCCTGAATGCTCTCATCCTGCACATGATCCCCGGCCCGATCATTGGGCTGGTGCTGCTGTTCGCCTTCCTGGTGTGGAACGGCGAGGTGAGCAAGCCGGTGAACGAGGCGGCCGCTTCGCTGCTGCGCTACCTGCCGTTGTTGCTGGTGCCGGCGGCGGTGGGGGTGATGGCCTATGCGAAGCAGATCGCCGCGGACTTCTGGGCGATCGCCGGGGCGCTGGCGCTGTCGCTGCTGGTGTCCTTCGTGTTCGCCGGCTGGCTGATGCAGAAGCTCATCGACCGCCAGCGCAAGCAGAAGGAGGGCGCGTGATGTTCGACTGGCAAGGCGCGCTCGACTCCGTCATCCACCATCCCCTGTTCTGCGTCGGCGTGACCCTCGGCGCCTACCAGCTGGCGCTGGCCGCCTACGAGCGCACGCGCTGGGTGTTCCTGCAGCCGGTGCTGGTGTCGATGCTGATCGTCATCGCGGTGCTGCTGGCCTGCGGCATCGACTACGCGGAATACAGCAACAGCGCCAAGGTGCTGACCATCCTCCTCGGCCCCGCGACCGTCGCGCTGGCGGTGCCGCTGTTCCTCAACCTGAAACGCATCCGCCAGCTGTTCTGGCCGACGCTGATCACCCTGCTGGTTGGTGGGCTGTTCGCCACCGCGCTGGGTATCGGCCTGGGCTGGCTGTTCGGCGTCGACCACGAATTGCTGATGAGCCTGGCGCCCAAGTCGGTGACCTCGCCCATCGCCATGCTGGTGGCCAGCCAGATCGGCGGCGTGGCGGCGCTGGCGGCGGTGTTCGTGCTGATCACCGGCGTGCTCGGCGCCATCCTCGGCCCGGAACTGCTGCGCCGCTTCGGCATCCACCATCCGGCTGCGCAAGGCATGGCGCTGGGCATGACCGCCCACGCCGTAGGCACCTCCCGCGCCCTGCAGGAGGGCGAGGAATGCGGTGCCTTCGCCGCCCTGGCGATGAGCCTGATGGGCGTGGCCACCGCTGTGCTGCTACCGTTGGCGGTAGCACTGATCGCCTGATTGCCCAATGGAGTACCCATGAGTTTCCCGCTCTTCCCCCTCAATACCGTGCTGTTCCCCGGCTGCCGCCTCGACCTGCAGATATTCGAGGCGCGCTACCTGGACATGATCGGCCGCTGCATGAAGAAGAACGGCGGGTTCGGCGTGGTGGCCATCGTCGAGGGCGAGGAAGTCGGCGATGCGCCGGAGCGCTACAGCCTGGTTGGCTGCGAAGCACACATCAAGGACTGGAAGCAGCAGTCCAACGGCCTGCTGGGCATCCGGGTCGAGGGCGGGCGGCGCTTTCGTGTGCTTTCCGCCAATGTGCAGACGGACCAGCTGACGGTGGCTGAAGTGGCGTGGCTGGACGAGCAGCCGGACCGGCCGCTGACCAAGGAACACGACGACCTCGCCGCACTGCTCGAAGCGCTGTCCATGCACCCCATGGTCTCGGCGCTGGAGATGGGGGGCGAGGTCAACGGCCAGCAGGAACTGGCCTGCCAGCTCGCCTACCTGCTGCCCTTCGAGCGCGACCAGAAGCAGGTGCTGCTGGAAATGGGCGATCCGACGGTGCGTCTGGCGCGCATCCAGGTGCTGCTGGAGCAGTTGCAGGGCGATTTCGTCGCCTGACACGCCGGCTCACTCTTCACGCTTGCCTACCCTGTAGGAGCGGGCCATGCCCGCGAATGCGCCGGTAGGCGCCGCTGCATGGGATTCCCGTTCAACCTGTCGGCACGGTGCGTTCATGGCAACGCGGACCTTGTCCGCGATCGCGGGCGCGGCCCGCTCCTACAAGGGAACGCTGTGCGGATGAATCCGCTCCTGCGTGACCTGAAACGACAAGGCCCGCTGATGCGGGCCTTGTACTTTACGGGTAGGGCGAGCGCTCAGAACGAATCGCCCGGCACTCGTACCCAACCTTCCATGAGGATGCGCGAGCTGCGGCTCATGATGGCCTTGGTCACGGTCCACTCGCCGTTCACCTGCCTGGCCTCGGCGCCCACGCGCAGGGTGCCGGAAGGGTGGCCGAAGCGCACGGCGCTGCGCTCGCCACCGCCGGCGGCGAGGTTCACCAGGGTGCCGGGGATGGCGGCGGCGGTGCCGATGGCCACGGCCGCGGTGCCCATCATGGCGTGGTGCAGCTTGCCCATGGACAACGCGCGTACCAGCAGGTCGATGTCGCCGGCCTGGACTTCCTTGCCGCTGGAGGTGACGTAGTTCTTCGCCGGCGCGACGAAGGCGATCTTCGGCGTGTGCTGGCGGGTCGCGGCTTCTTCAGGGGTCTTGATCAGGCCCATGCGCAGGGCGCCGGCGATGCGGAACTTCTCGAAGCGCGCCAGTTGCTCGGGGTCGCCATTGATCGCTTCGCGCAGCTCGGCGCCGGTGTAGCCGATGTCCTGGGCGTTGACGAAGATGGTGGGGATGCCGGCGGTGATCATGGTCGCCTTGAAGGTGCCGATGCCGGGCACTTCCAGGTCGTCCACCAGGTTGCCGGTGGGGAACATCGAGCCGCCGTCCTCGCCATCGTCGGACGGGTCGAGGAACTCCAGCACGATCTCGGCGGCGGGGAAGGTCACGCCGTCCAGTTCGAAGTCACCGGTTTCCTGGACCTGGCCGTTGCTGATCGGCACGTGGGCGATGATGGTCTTCTGGATATTCGCCTGCCAGATACGCACTACGCAGGTGCCGTTGTCCGGGATGCGCGAGGGATCGACCAGGCCGGCGTGAATGGCGAAGGAGCCGGCGGCGGTGGAGAGGTTGCCGCAGTTGCCGCTCCAGTCGACGAAGGCCTTGTCGATGGAAATCTGCCCGTAGAGGTAGTCGACGTCGTGATCGGGCTGGGTGCTTTTCGACAGGATCACGCACTTGCTGGTGCTGGAGGTCGCGCCGCCCATGCCGTCGATGTGCGCGCTGTACGGGTCGGGGCTGCCGATCACGCGCATGAACAGCTGGTCACGGGCTTCACCGGGCACCTGGCAACGCTCGGGCAGGTCCTGCAGGCGGAAGAACACGCCCTTGCTGGTGCCGCCGCGGATGTAGGTGGCGGGGATCTTCACTTGGGGTACGTGGGGCATGGGGTACGTCCTGACAGATCAGTTGTAGGAGCGGGCCATGCCCGCGAAATCCCCGCGCGGAGGAAGGTCGCGGGCATGGCCCGCTCCTACAGGGTTCGATCCGGCACGCCGCGGGGCGTGCCGGAGTTACATCACGCTACCGCGCCTTCCAGGAAGTCCTTGGCGAAGCGCTGCAGCACGCCGCCGGCGTTGTACACCTTCACTTCGGCGGCGGTGTCCAGGCGGCAGGTGACCGGGACCTCGACGACTTCACCGTTGCGGCGGTTGACCACCAGGGTCAGGTCGCAGCGCGGCGAGACGTCGCCCTTGATGTCGTAGGTCTCGGTGCCGTCCAGGCCCAGGGTCAGGCGCGTGGTGCCCGGCTTGAACTCCACCGGCAGCACGCCCATGCCCACCAGGTTGGTGCGGTGGATGCGCTCGAAGCCTTCGGCGACGATCACTTCCACGCCCGCCAGGCGAACGCCCTTGGCCGCCCAGTCGCGGGACGAGCCCTGGCCGTAGTCGGCGCCAGCGACGATGATCAGGTTCTGCTTGCGGTTCATGTAGGTTTCGATGGCTTCCCACATGCGCATCACCTTGCCCTCCGGTTCCACGCGGGCCAGCGAGCCTTTCTTCACTTCACCGTTGACCACGGCCATTTCATTGACCAGCTGCGGGTTGGCGAAGGTGGCGCGCTGGGCGGTCAGGTGGTCGCCGCGGTGGGTGGCGTAGGAGTTGAAGTCCTCTTCCGGCAGGCCCATTTTCGCCAGGTATTCGCCGGCCGCGCTGTCCAGCAGGATGGCGTTGGACGGCGACAGGTGATCGGTGGTGATGTTGTCCGGCAGGATCGCCAGCGGCAGCATGCCCTTGAGCGTGCGTTCGCCGGCCAGCGCGCCTTCCCAGTACGGCGGACGACGGATGTAGGTGGACATCGGGCGCCAGTCGTACAGCGGGCTTTCGGCTTCCTGCACGCTGCCCAGGTCGAACATCGGAATGTAGACCTGCTTGAACTGCTCGGGCTTCACGCTGGAAGCGACGATGGCGTCGATCTCTTCGTCCGACGGCCAGAGGTCCTTCAGGGTGACCGGGTTGCCTTGACTGTCGGTGCCCAGCGGGTCCTGCTCGATGTCGAAGCGCACGGTGCCGGCGATGGCGTAGGCGACCACCAGCGGCGGCGAGGCGAGGAAGGCCTGCTTGGCGTAGGGGTGGATACGCCCGTCGAAGTTGCGGTTGCCCGAGAGCACGGCGGTGGCGTAGAGGTCGCGGTCGATGATCTCTTTCTGGATCGCCGGGTCCAGCGCGCCGGACATGCCGTTACAGGTGGTGCAGGCATAGGCGACGATGCCGAAGCCGAGCTTCTCCAGCTCCGGCAGCAGGCCGGCTTCTTCCAGGTACAGCTTGGCGACCTTCGACCCGGGAGCGAACGACGTCTTCACCCACGGCTTGCGGATCATGCCCAGCGCGTTGGCCTTCTTCGCCACCAGGCCGGCGGCGATGACGTTGCGCGGGTTGGAGGTGTTGGTGCAGCTGGTGATGGCGGCGATGATCACCGCGCCATCGGGCATCAGGCCTTCGGCTTCCTCGACGCGGCCGGACTCCAGCTTGGCTTCGTCGGCGATGCCGCGTTCGGCCAGTGCCGAAGTCGGCAGGCGGCGGTGCGGGTTGGACGGGCCGGCCATGTTGCGCACCACGCTGCCCAGGTCGAACTCCAGCACGCGCTCGTACTCGGCGGTTTCCAGCGCGGTGCTCCACAGGCCGAGGGTCTTCGCGTAGTTCTCCACCAGCTCCACCTGCTCGGGCTCGCGGCCGGTGAGCTTGAGGTAGTCGATGGTCTGGCCGTCGATGTAGAACATCGAGGCGGTGGCGCCGTATTCCGGGCACATGTTGGAGATGGTCGCACGGTCGCCGATGGACAGGCTGTCTGCACCCTCGCCGAAGAACTCGACGTAGGCGCCGACCACGCGTTCCTTGCGCAGGAACTCGGTGATCGCCAGGACGATGTCGGTGGCGGTGATGCCGGGTTTGCGCTTGCCGGTGAGCTTCACGCCGACGATGTCGGGCAGGCGCATCATCGACGGGTGGCCGAGCATCACGGTCTCGGCTTCGAGGCCGCCGACGCCGATGGCGATCACGCCCAGGGCGTCCACGTGCGGGGTGTGCGAGTCGGTGCCGACGCAGGTGTCGGGGAACGCGATGCCGCCGCGCGCCTGGATCACCGGGCTCATTTTCTCCAGGTTGATCTGGTGCATGATGCCGTTGCCGGCCGGGATCACGTCGACGTTCTTGAACGCGGTCTTGGTCCAGTCGATGAAGTGGAAGCGATCCTCGTTGCGGCGGTCTTCGATGGCGCGGTTCTTCTCGAATGCGTCCGGGTCGAAGCCGGCGGCTTCCACGGCCAGCGAGTGGTCGACGATCAACTGGGTCGGTACCACCGGGTTGACCTTGGACGGATCGCCGCCTTTCTCGGCGATGGCGTCACGCAGGCCGGCGAGGTCGACCAGCGCGGTCTGGCCGAGGATGTCGTGGCAGACCACGCGCGCCGGGTACCAGGGGAAGTCGAGGTCGCGCTTGCGGTAGACCAGCTGCTCCAGCGAAGCCGTCAGGTCCGCCGGCTCGCAGCGGCGCACCAGCTGTTCGGCCAGTACGCGGGAGGTGTAGGGGAGTTTGTCCCAGGCGCCGGCCTGGATCGCCTCGACCGCCTCGCGGGCGTCGAAGTAATCCAGTGCGGTGCCGGGCAGGCGTTTACGGTAGTTGGTGTTCATGGTTATTTACGGTCCTTGAGCGGCACGAACTTCAGGTCTTCAGGGCCTGTGTAGTTGGCGCTCGGGCGGATGATCTTGCCGTCGATGCGTTGCTCGATGACGTGGGCGGACCAGCCAGCGGTACGGGCGATGACGAACAGCGGGGTGAACATCGCGGTGGGCACGCCCATCATGTGGTAGCTCACGGCGCTGAACCAATCGAGGTTGGGGAACATCTTCTTGATGTCCCACATGATGGTCTCCAGGCGCTCGGCGATGTCGTACATCTTGGTGTTGGACTGCTCGTTCGACAGCTGGTGGGCGACTTCCTTGATCACCTTGTTGCGCGGGTCGGACACGGTGTAGACCGGGTGGCCGAAGCCGATCACCACTTCCTTGCGCTCGACGCGGGCACGGATGTCCGCCTCGGCTTCGTCCGGGTTGTCGTAGCGCTTCTGGATCTCGAAGGCCACTTCGTTGGCGCCGCCGTGTTTCGGGCCGCGCAGCGCGCCGATGGCGCCGGCGATGCAGGAGAACATGTCCGAGCCGGTGCCGGCGATCACGCGGGAGGTGAAGGTCGAGGCGTTGAATTCGTGCTCGGCATACAGGTTCAGCGAGGTGTGCATGGCGCGCACCCAGGACTCGCGCGGCTTCTGCCCGTGCAGCAGGTGCAGGAAGTGGCCGCCGATGGAGTCGTCGTCGGTCTCGACGTCGATGCGCTTGCCGTTGTGGCTGAAGTGGTACCAGTAGAGCAGCGCAGAGCCCAGGGAAGCCATCAGCTTGTCGGCAATGTCGCGGGCGCCCGGATGGTTGTGGTCGTCCTTCTCCGGCGACAGGCAGCCGAGCACGGACACGGCGGTGCGCATCACGTCCATCGGGTGCGCCGAGGGCGGCAGGGTTTCCAGGGCGGCTTTCACGCCGGCGGGCAGGCCGCGCAGGGCTTTCAGCTTGGCCTTGTAGCCGGCCAGTTCGGCGACGTTGGGCAGCTTGCCGTGGACCAGCAGGTGGGCGATTTCCTCGAATTCGCAACGGTTGGCGAAATCCAGTACGTCATAGCCACGGTAGTGCAGGTCGTTGCCGGTGCGGCCGACGGTGCACAGGGCGGTGTTGCCAGCGGCGGTGCCACTCAGGGCCACGGACTTCTTGGGTTTGAAGGCGGTGGTGGTTTCTGCGGTAGCGCTCATCGCGTGTCTCCTCATCAAATCCGGTTGCTTGTTCTTGTTCCGCCGGCATGGGCCGTGCGGTCGGTTCGAATCTGGTTTGGCGGATAACGCGAAGCGTTATCCGCCGTCATAGCCAAGGGTGGATAACGCCTGGGGCGTTATGCACCCTACGATTCGTTCAGGCCGGGCCCGAACGATCGGGAAATCACTTCTTGCCGGCAGCGAACAGCGCGTCGAGCTTCTGCTCGAAGGCGTGGTAGCCGATGCGGTCGTACAGCTCGGCGCGGGTCTGCATCAGCTCGATCACGTTCTGCTGGTGGCCTTCCTCGCGGATCGCGGTGTACACGGCTTCGGCGGCCTTGTTGGCGGCGCGGAAGGCGGACAGCGGGTAGAGCTGGATGGCCACGCCGACCGAGGCCAGCTCGTCGCGGGTGAACAGCGGGGTGGCGCCGAACTCGGTGATGTTGGCCAGGATCGGCACGTTCAGCGCATCGACGAAGCGCTTGTAGGTCGGCAGGTCGTAGGCGGCTTCGGCGAAGATCGCATCGGCGCCGGCCTCGACGTAGCGCAGGCAACGCTCGATGGCGGCGTCCACGCCTTCGGCCTGGATGGCGTCGGTGCGGGCGATGAGGAAGAAGTTCGGGTCGGTCTTGGCATCGGCGGCGGCTTTCACGCGGTCGGCCATTTCATCGACGGAGACGATCTCCTTGCCCGGACGGTGGCCGCAACGCTTGGCGCCGACCTGGTCCTCGATGTGGGCAGCGGCAGCGCCGGCCTTGATCAGGCTCTTCACGGTGCGCTCGATGTTGAAGGCGCTGGGGCCGAAGCCGGTGTCGATGTCGACCAGCAGCGGCAGGTCGCAGACGTCGGTGATGCGGCGCACGTCGGTGAGCACGTCATCCAGGGTGTTGATGCCCAGGTCCGGCAGGCCGAGGGAACCCGCCGCCACGCCGCCACCGGAGAGGTAGATGGCCTTGAAGCCGGCGCGCTTGGCCAGCAGCGCGTGGTTGGCGTTGATCGCGCCGATCACCTGCAGCGGCTTTTCTTCGGCAAGGGCTTCGCGGAAACGTTGGCCGGCGGTCTTGTAGCTCATTGTTCACCTCGTTCGTTGGCGGTCTTGGCTTGGGCGTCCAGGTAGTGGCGCTCCATATTGCGTTTCGAGGCGCCGATGTGACGGCGCATCAGCAACTCGGCCAGTTCGCCGTCACGATCGGCGATGGCATCGAGAATCCGGTGGTGTTCGGCGAAGGCCTGGCGCGGCCGGTTGGGCGTCGCCGAGAACTGCAGGCGGTACATGCGCACCAGCTGGTACAGCTCGCCGCAGAGCATGCGGGTGAGGGTGCGGTTGCCGCTGCCCTGGATGATCCGGTAGTGGAAGTCGTAGTCGCCTTCCTGCTGGTAGTAGCCACGGCCGGCCTGGAAGGCCTCGTCGCGCTCGTGGGTGTCGAGCACCCGGCGCAGTTCGTCGATCTCGGCCGGCGTCATGCGTTCGGCGGCCAGGCGGCAGGCCATGCCTTCGAGGGATTCGCGGATCTCGTAGAGTTCCAGCAGCTCCTCGTGGCTGAGCGAGACCACGCGGGCGCCGACGTGCGGCACGCGCACCAGCAGCTTCTGGCCTTCCAGGCGGTGGATCGCTTCGCGCAGCGGGCCCCGGCTGATGCCATAGGTGCGCGCCAGCTCCGGCTCGGAAATCTTGCTGCCGGGGGCGATGTCGCCCTTGACGATGGCCGACTGGATCTTGCGGAACACGTGTTCCGACAGGGTCTCGCCGTCGTCGCTGGCAGGGGTGGGCAGAATCAGGTTATCGCTCATGGTGTCGACAATCTTCTTGATGTGCGGCGAAAGCTACCCCCGTAGAGCCGTCTGGTCAATCGAGATCTGATGAATTGTCGACAATCGTCTAATGGGGACCGTTGGTTATGCCGAGCCGGGCGGCTCGCTGGGGCCGGTGCACGGGAGAATGGTGCGCGAGAATGGCGGATATCCCCTCGTCGGCCGCTGTGCCGGCGCGCTGCAGGCCCGCTAGGATCGGGGAAACGACGGAAGAATCGCCCATGCAACTCTATGATCGCTATGTGCTGCCCCGCCTGATCGACTTCGCCTGTGGCATGGGCGATGTGATGAAGCAGCGCTCGCTGCTGGTGCCCCGTGCCCGCGGCCGGGTATTGGAGATCGGCATGGGCACCGGCCTGAACCTGTCCTTCTACGATCCGGCGAAAGTGTCGACAATCGTCGGCGTCGACCCGGCGGCGCAAATGCAGAAGCTCGCCCGCAGCCGTGCCGAGGCCATCGGCATTCCGGTGGAAATGGTGGCGCTGGAACTGGGGCAGATCCGTGCCGACGCCGGCAGCTTCGACAGCATCGTCTGCACTTTCACCCTGTGCAGCATCCCCGATGCGGTGGCGGCGCTGAAGGAAATGCGCCGGGTGCTAAAGCCCGGTGGCGAGTTCCTCTTCTGCGAGCATGGCCTGGCGCCGGATGCGGGCGTGCGCGCCTGGCAGCACCGCCTGACGCCGGTCTGGAGGCCGCTGGCCGGCGGCTGCCACCTGGACCGCGACATGCCGGCACTGATCGAATCCGGCGGCTTCCACCTGCGCGAACTGATCCAGGACTACCTGCCGGGCCCGCGGCCAATGACCTACGTCTACCGTGGCATGGCCGACTGACGCGTGGGCAGGCGGTCGAGCAGTTCGATGCTGAGGATGTAGGCGCTGCGCACGTAGATGTCTTCAGGGCGTTCGAGCAGGCCCATGTCCGACTGGCAGTCATTCATGCGCACCACGAAAGGCGCATCGCCGGCGCACAGCGCGCTGTAGTCGCCCTGGCTGATCCAGCCCTGGAGGACCGAAGACTCGCGGTTGTGCGCGCGAACCACGACTTCGACCTTGAGATGTTCGTTCATTGCCACGCTGCTCCGCTGAAGGTGGGAAAAGGTGGCAAACCTTAACGTCCGTCCCACGCGGTCTCTGTCAGGTTCCTCTGAATGGGCTGTGGGACTATCCCCCCTGAGTTTCCAGCCCTCGTCCTTCAGGCCACCCGCTCGGTCGGGGTGACATTGAGGATGTGCGTGCCGCTGAGGAACAGGTCCTGTACCGGGCCGGTGGGGCAGTGGCGGCTCTGGCAGTTCCCCAGGCGTACTTCGGCTGGGGCATGGCCGGCGCGCAGGGCCTGGAAGTCGGCGAGGCTGATGCGGCCGTGGAGGATGCGTTGTGGGCGGTAGGGAGACCAGGTCTCCACATCGACCCAGAGACTGTCGGGAGCGTGGCTCATGGCGGTTGGTCCGGCTGAATGGAAATGGGCGAATACTCTAGACAGCGGACCAACGCCGAATTCATCAGAGGCCTCTGAGAAATTTGTAGGAAATTGTTTAGTTCTGACTGAAGGCCTTGCTTTACGACAAGGCCCGATAGGCTTTGGCCCAGTCCTCGGCGAAGTCCTCGAACGGCGTCGCCGTGGTATTGCGTGGCGAGCGGACTTCCTGCGCGCGTACGCGGCCGCTGCTGATCGCCTCCCCCAGTTCCGCGTAGCAGGCGGCGACGCTGGCGGAATAGCCGGCCTCCTGCAGGGCGCCCTCCAGTTCTTCCGACGACACCTGAACGTAGGGCAATGCGGGCCGGCCAATGGCCTTGCCGAGCAGGCGCGTCGCCTCGGCATAGCTGATATCGCGCTGGCCGAGTACTTCGCGGGTCAGCACGCCCCGCCAATTACGGTCCAGCAGGGCTTGGCCGGCGGCATCGGCGACATCTTGCGTAGCGACCATCGGCACCGGCACATCCGGCGCCACCGCATCGCTGTAGCAGTCGTAGGCGCGGACGATCTCCAGCGCGCCGTAGAGGTTCTCGAACAGCGCGCCGGAGCGCAGCATCAGCACGTTCACTTCCGGGGGGAGCTGGCGCAGGCGCTGCTCCTGGTCGTGCATGCTGATGATCGGCCCGGTGCCGGAGGCCACCTCGGCGCCCACGCTGCTGAGGAATACCACCCGGCGCACAGCGCTGGCGCGAATGGCCTGGAGAATCGCTTCCCCTTGGGCGGCCTGCTGCTGGCGGTAGTCCTCGGTGTCGGGCCCGTAGGCGAGCAGGGTGTAGACCGCGTCGGCGCCTCGGAACGCGTCGCTCAGGAAGCTGGCGTCGTCCGGCTCGCCCACGGCGATCCGCGCGCCGGCTTTGGCCAGCGCTTCCAGGCGTTCGGCGTTGCGGCCGAGGGCAAGTACCGGCACGCCGGCATCCAGCAGGGTCTGGCAGATTCTCGAACCGGTGCGGCCGGTGGCTCCCATTACGGTGATCATGGCAGTGTCCTCGCTTTGGCCGTCCCGCGGCGCCCGCCGTGGGTTCGTTGGCCTGGGTTCAGTCTGCAGCTGAGGTGTTGGACGGTTAATGCCAGGAAGTCGTCGCTTTATGCTCATTCGTCCAAAAGTGCTGGACGATGCCGTTCCGCAAGGCCAGTCTCGAAGGCATGAACACCGCTTCCGTTCCCGACCTGACCGATGCCTGGGCCTCTACCGATCCGCTGGGCGAGGCCCTGCATTTCCTGCGCATGAGCGGCACCTTCTACTGCCGCTCGGAGTTCACCGCACCCTGGGGGCTGGACCTGCCGGCCATGCCGCAGTGCCTGATGTTCCACGTGCTCACCGTTGGCGAATGCTGGCTGGAGGCCGCGGGCGACTCGCCACGCCGGCTGGCGCCGGGCGACCTGGTGCTGGTACCCCATGGCGAAGGGCACCGGCTGGTGAGTTCGCCGGGCGAGACGGCGGCGGGGCTGTTCGACCTGCCGCGCGCCTACGCCAGCGACCGTTATGAGGTGCTGCGCCAGGGCGGCGGTGGCGAGCCGACGGCGATGATCTGCGGCGCGGTGCGCTTCGACCATCCCGCCGCGTTGCAGCTGGTGCGCCTGCTGCCGCGCGTGCTGGAAGCACGGGTGCGTGACCCCGGCCAGCGCGACTGGCTGATGAGCACCCTGCAGTTGATGGAGAACGAGGCAAGGGCCATGCGCCCCGGCGGTGAGACGGTGATCACCCGCCTGGCCGACATCCTGGTGATCCAGGCCATCCGCGCCTGGATCGAGCAGGACCCCGCTGCCCAGTCGGGCTGGCTCGGCGCCCTGCAGGATCGCCAATTGGGCCGCGCACTGAGCCTGATCCATCGCGAGCCGGCGCGGGACTGGAGCCTGCCGGCGCTGGCGGAGGCGGCGGCCATGTCGCGCTCGGCCTTTGCCGCGCGCTTCGCCGAGCGGGTCGGCGTGCCGCCCATGCAGTACGTCACCCGCTGGCGCATGCACGTGGCGCTGGGCTGGCTGCAGGAGCGCGAGATCGCAGTGGCGGAACTGGCCGAGCGCCTCGGTTACCAGTCCGAGGCGGCCTTCAGCCGGGCGTTCAAGCGCTGCATCGGGATTGCTCCCGGCAGCGTGAGGCGTGCTGCTTCGCGAGCCTGATGAAGGCAGCCGTCTGACGGACGAATGTCTCCGCGCGACCGGACGTGTCGTTTTCCGCTCTGCTCCCTGATTCGGGTGGTCACTACCCGTTTGCAGCACCCGTACGGTGATTCGGTCCGTCGGCGCTCGCCCTTCCGAAGTGATCCATGGCGCCGCTCATTCGCAGGAGTCCGTCGATGTCCCGTCGTTGCATGCCTTCCCTTCGTCTGCTTCCGTTCTCCATTGCGCTCGCCCTGTGCGGCGGCCTGGCCCACGCCGCCGAACCGGCGTGGCCTGCGCAGAATCCGTACCTCGCCCAGTCCTATAACAACCAGACGCACTGGAACGATGGCGCCACCGACAGCGTCGGCTTCCCGGTGGCCCGTGGTGCCTACGACGTCACGCCCGATTCGGTGCAGTTCCTGCCCGGCGAAGGCGTGGGCCTGCCGATTTTCTCCGATACAGTGGACGGCAAGCCGGTGTATTTCTGGTGGTCGGGCTTTGCGTTGCGCAAGGTCAGCCTGGAGGGCGGCAAGCTCACCGAGCTGGCGCGTGCCGATATTCCGGTCAAGCTGCCCAACTACACGCCCGTGACTGCCCAGCAGCGCGTCGATCAGTCCCGGGCGGTGCAGAAGTTCCTCGATGCGAAGGACGAGAAGGGCCTGCTCGACTACATGAAGACGCAGCCGAACCGCATGCTCAGCGCGGCCTCGGACCAGGCACTCAATGGTTCGGTCTACGCGTTGCTGACCCGTGAAGATGCTTTCGTCGGCTGCAATGCCCGCCAGGTATTCCGCATCGATCAGGTCGATCCCAAACGGGCCGACTCGGCGATGAAGCTGGGTAAGGCCAGCGCGATTCCCGCAAACCTGTTCGACAACGAGAAGGTCAAGCGCGGAACCCGCTTCCCCGGTGACATGCTGTTCGGCATGAGCATGAGCTACAACGGCTTCATCGTGGTCAACACGCTGGGCGGCAAGATCATCACGCTGAATCGCGACACGCTGGAGGTGATCGACACCTACGCAGTGGCCGGCAATGACGAGCTGTTCCTCAACAGCTTCGCGACTGGCCCGGAAGCCAACGGCGGGGCGATCTACGTCGCCTCGAACACCACCATGTATCGCCTGGTGGTGGACAGCGACGGCAAGATCCACGACGACGAAGCCCACGGGGCCTGGAAGGCAGGCTATGAGCGCGGCATCCGCATGCCGGCACCGAAGATCGCCGACGGCACCGGTGCCACGCCGACGCTGATGGGCTTCGGGCCCGATGAAGACAAGCTGGTGGTGATCACCGACGGCGCGAAGAACATGAGCATGGTCGCCTTCTGGCGCGACCAGATTCCCGCCGGCTGGAAGCAGAAGCCGGGCACCGCCAGCCCGCGCATCGCCGATCAGCGCAAGGTGGAGATCCCCGGTACCGATACGGTGCAGTCGGAGCAGTCGGTGGCCGTGTACGGCGATTACGCCTTCGTGGTGAACAACATCCGCAGCGCCGACGAGAAGACCCTCGACCCGAGCCCCTACTACGTCAGCACCCTGCTCGGCGCGACGCGTCCGGGGCCACTGGGCGCAGCGAGCTTCCGCTGGAACAGCCAGACCCATGAGTGGAAGCAGCTGTGGGGCCGCAACGACGTATCGTCGATTTCCGTGGTGCCGATGATTTCCGGCGAAGGCCACATGGCGCTGATCGACGGCTATTTCAGCAAGGCCTGGAATGACCGCTATCACATCGGCATGGACCTGGACACCGGCAAGACCGTGCTGACCATCCGCGAGGGCAGCGACCCGATCTACAACGGCATGTACGCGCCGATCAAGGTCGATACCAACGGCAACATCTTCTATGGCACCGCGTTCGGCCTGCTGCACCTGGACACCAGCAAGATGAAGCAGGACCAGTTGTCGGCCAACCGCTGAAGGCGCTCCGCGCGCCGACAAAAAAGCCCGTTCGGTTGAACGGGCTTTTTTCATTGGTCGGGCGGGGCGTCAGAGCTGGATATCGTCGCGGATCAGCACGCAGGTGCAGCCGTCTTCGTCTTCGCGCCAGTCGTGGAGGAAGTACATCTGGATCTTGCCGCCGTCCATCACCGCCAGGTAGTCGCCCACCTCAGGGACGAAGAACGCGGAGGTGCCCGGCTGGGCTTCGCATTCGATGCGGACGCTGAAGAACAGCGCCGGGTCGGCGTCGTCGAAGAAGTCTTCGCGCTCGGCGGCGTCCCATTCGACGGGAGCTTCGAAGGGCCCGAGGAACAGGACCTTGGCGTCGCCCATGTCCAGTTCTTCGGCGTCCGGGTCGTTGTCGTCCGGGCGGTAGACGGTGGCGTCCAGCGCGCTGCTGTCCGCGAGGACGGCCTGGCGTGCGGCCATGCGCTGCTGCGGGTCGACGCCGGCGTCGGCGCAGAGCTGGTTCCAGAGGGTTTCGGCTTGGGTGGACATGGTGGCTCCCGCTCGTGCGGCCGGTTCAAAGGTGGGTAGTGTCCGGGACCGGACGGCGCAGATCAATGGGAGCGGCCCTTGCAGGTGATTCCGGCCCCAGCGGGAATGTAGGAGCGGACTCCGTCCGCGATTGGTCCGAATCGCGCTGGACACCATCGCGGACAGAGTCCGCTCCTACGCGACGGGGCATCACGGAGCTAGCCTGCAGGTTCGCGGGCGTGGCTCACTCGCCCTTCAGGCCGTACTTCTTCACCTTGTCGAACAGCGTGGTCTTGGCCATGCCCAGGGCGTGGGCGGCCTGGCTGAGGTTGCCGGCGTGGCGTTCCAGGGCGGTGGACAGCAGGCTCTTCTCGAAGGCTTCCACGGCTTCGGCGAAGCGCGGCTCGCCGGCGTCCGGGCCGAGGTTGCCGCCGGCCAGCACCGGCAGGCCGAGGGCGAAGCGTTCGGCGACGTTGCGCAGTTCGCGTACGTTGCCCGGCCAGTCGTGGGCCATCAGGGTGGCGGCGGTGGCGTTGTCGATGGCGGGCGCCGGGCGGTCGAAGCGCAGCGAGGACTGCTGCAGGAAGTGCTCGAAGAGCATCAGGATGTCTTCGCGGCGTTCGCGCAGCGGCGGCAGGTTCAGGGTGATGACGTTGAGGCGGTAGTAGAGGTCGCTGCGGAAGGCGCCTTCGCGGCCCATGACGGCGAGGTCGGATTTGGTCGCGGCGATTATCCGGCAGTCCACGCGGATCAGTTCATTGGAGCCCAGGCGTTCCAGCTGCTGTTCCTGCAGCACGCGCAGCAGCTTGATCTGCAGGTTCAGCGGCATGCTCTCGATCTCGTCGAGGAACAGGCTGCCGCCGTCGGCGTGCTCGATCTTGCCGATCCGGCGCTTGCCGGCGCCGGTGAAGGCGTGGGCCTCATGGCCGAAGATTTCGCTGTCGATCAGGCTTTCCGGCAGGCCGCCGCAGTTGAGCGCGACGAAGGGCTTGGGCTGGCGCCGGCTGGAGTCGTGCAGGCAGCGCGCGACCAGTTCCTTGCCGGTGCCGGTCTCGCCTTCGATGAGCACGTTGGCGGAGGTGTCGGCGACGTTGGCGATCAGCTCGCGCAGCGCCTGCATGGCCGGCGAGCGGCCGATCAGCCGGCTTTCCAGGGCCTGCTTGCCGGCGAGCTGGCGGCGCAGCTGGCTGACTTCGCGGGTCAGCGCGCGCTGGGCCAGGGCGCGGCGTGCGGTGTCGACCAGCTTCTCCGGGGAGAAGGGCTTCTCCATGAAGTCATAGGCGCCGTCGCGCATGGCCTTGACCGCCATGGCGATGTCGCCATGGCCGGTGATCAGCACCACCGGCAGGCTGGGGTCGCGTTCCTTGAGCTTTTCCAGCAATTGCAGGCCGTCCATGCCGGGCATGCGGATGTCGCTGACGACGATGCCGGGGAAGTCGGCGCCGACTTTCTTCAGCGCTTCCTCGGCGCTGCCCACGCTGTCGGTCTCGATGTCCTCCAGGGCCAGCGCCTGCTGGCAGCCGAGCCGTACGTGCGGGTCGTCCTCGACGATCAGGACGCGCAGGGATGGATCGCTCATGCGGGTGTCTCCAGGGCGGGCAGCAGCGGCAGGTGCAGCTCGAACGCGGTGCCGCCGGTTTCCGGGTAGGCCACGCCCAGGGAACCGCCGGCGGCGGTGGCGAGGCTGGCGGAAAGGGTCAGGCCCAGGCCCAGGCCGAGTTCGCCGGGCTTGGTGGTGAAGAAGGGCTCGAACAGGTGCACGCGGGCATCCGGCGGAATGCCGGGTCCGTTGTCGCGCACCACCAGGCGGTAGTGGCCGTCGCCTTCGCTGCGGCCTTCCAGCCAGAGCTGGCGGTCGGCTTGCGGGCCCATGGCGTCCAGGGCGTTGGCGATCAGATTGACCAGGATCTGTTCCAGGCGCGTCTGGTCGATGGCCAGGTGCGCATCGGGGTAGTCGCGGTGCAGGATCACCGGCACTTCGGAAAGCCGCCCCTGCAGCACCATCACGGCGGCGTCCACCGCCTTGCTCAAGGTCGCCTGGCCGTGGTCGTCGGCGCGCCGGGCGAAGGCGCGCAGGCTGGCGGTGATGCGGCCCATGCGGTCGACCATCTCGGCGATGGCTTCGAGGTTGCTGCTGGCGACGTCGAGCTTGCCGCGCTCAAGGAAGCGCACGCTGTTGCTCGACAGGGTGCGCAGTGCCGCCAGCGGCTGGTTGAGTTCGTGGGCGATGCTGGTGGACATCTGCCCGATCACCGCCAGCTTGCCGGCCTGCACCAGGCGGTCCTGGGCCTTGCGCAGGGTGTCCTCGGCCTGCCGGCGTTCGCGGATCTGTTCGCGCAGGTGCTGGTTGCTGGCGCGCAGGTCGGCGGTGCGCTCGGCGATGCGGCGCTCCAGGGCGTTGTTGGCCTGCTCCAGTGCCTCACGGGCGGCGAGGCGGGTGGCGATGACCTTGCGCCGCTCGTTCCAGGCGATCAGCAGGAAGGCGAACAGGGCGAAGCCGACGGCGGCCAGCACGCCGTGCATCAGCGCTTCGCGGCGCAGGTCGGCCAGCGGGGTGAGCAGGGTGAAGTTCCACGGCGTGTCGCTGAGCTGGCGCGTCTGCATCAGGTAGCTGAGCGGCTTGTGGCTGTCGGCGTGCTCGCCGGGCGGGAAGCTGATTTCCTCGACGCCGTCGCCCAGTGGCTGGCGCGACAGCGGCTGCCATTCGTTGAGCGCCCACCAGTAGTACTGCAGGCTGCGGGCGAGGCGTTCCTTGTCCTGGTCGCTGAGCGGACGCACGGCCTTCAGGCGCAGGGCGGGGTCGCTGGAGAGGATGATGATGCCGTTCTCGTCGCTGACGAAGGCTTGCAGGCGCGCCTTCTCCCAGCGCTCCTCGAGGGATTCCATGCGCACCTTGACCACCGCCACGCCGACGATCCTGCCGCCATGCACCAGGCCGTGGGCGAGGTAGTAACCGGGCTCGCCGGTGGTGCTGCCGATGCCGTAGAAGCGGCCGGGGCGGCCATTCACCGCTTCCTGGAAATAGGCGCGGAAGGACAGGTCTTCCCCCAGGTAGCTGTCGGCGTCCTGCCAGTTGCTGGTGGCCAGCACGCGGCCGGAGGTGTCCAGCAGGTAGACGGCGCGGCTGCCGGCGCGGCGGTTGAGGCCTTCCAGGTAATGGTTGACGCGGTCGCGGTGCAGCGGCGTCGGGTCTACCAGCAGGCGGCTGACGCTGCCTTCGAGTTCCAGCAGGCTGGGCAGGTAGGTGTAGCGGCTGATCTCGCTTTCCACGCCGCGGGCGTGCAGCTCCAACTGGCGCTCGCCGGATTCGATCAGGCTGCGGGTGCCGGCGCCTTCGCTGATCAGGTAGCCGCCGTAGCCGAAGCCCAGGGTGAGCAGGAGCAGCAGGAAGGGCAACAGGTAGTTGCGCACGAGGCGTGGCTTCACGGTGAGCGGCGGCGGCAATGGGCTGGAAGCGCATTGCAGCACAGTCGCCGGGGCCGAGCCAGCCCAACGCCGGGGGGCGGCGATGGACTGGCTCGGGTACCACACGGTGCGCGCTCGCGGGCTTAGGGTTTGTTGGTGTTTCGGCGCGAGCCGCGTTGCTGCGCCAAATCACGCCAGGCTAGACGCGGGACGCCGGCAATGGCCATTCCCTTGCCTAGTCCCGCAACGACGCCTGGCGTGATTTGCCGCGCAACCCGAAGGGACGGAGCGGATTTTGCGCAGCGGCGTTCAATCAGTCGTTCGGATGTAATAACCATGCTTCTTCCTCGCGCCTTGCCCTGCGCAAAATTCGCTCCGTCGCGGCCGCGACGAAGCACCAACAGACCCTACTGCTTGACCACCAGCCCGACGCCGCGGCCGCGCGGATCGGAGGCGGTTTCCAGGGCGTTGCCGTTCACACGGATGGCCTGGATGTCACCCATGTTCCAGCCCTGGTCTTCCAGGGTGTAGCCCATGGCCTTGAGCTCGTCGGCGACCTTGCCGGTGAGCGGTGCGTACGCGTCGTAATAGATAGTGTCTTTCGGCAGCAGTTGGTGATGCACACGCTGCGCGGCCACGGCCTTCTCCAGGGGCAGGTGGAAGTCGTAGACGTTGTTCAGCACCTGGAAGATCGAAGTGAAGATCCGCGAACCGCCGGGCGTGCCGAGCACCAGGCTGACATGACCGTCGCGGGTGACGATGCTCGGGCTCATGGAGGAGAGCATGCGCTTGCCCGGCTCGATGGCGTTGGCGTCGCTGCCCACTACGCCGAAGGCGTTGGCCACGCCCGGCTTGGAGCTGAAGTCGTCCATCTCGTCGTTGAGCAGGAAGCCGGCGCCCTTGACCACCACGCCGCTGCCGAAGTCCCAGTTGAGGGTGTAGGTGTTGCTGACGGCGTTGCCGTCCTTGTCGACGATGGAGAAGTGCGTGGTCTGGTGCGGTTCCAGGCCCGGGCGGACTTTCTCGGTGGCCGAGATGGCGTCCGGATTCACTTCCCCGGCGCGCTTGGCGATGTATTTCGGGTCGGTCAGCTGGGCCACCGGCACCTTGGAGAACTGCGGGTCGCCCAGGTAGTCGGCACGGTCGGCGAACACGCGCTTCTCGATCTCCGAGAGCAGGTGGATGTACTTGGCGGAGTTCAGTTCCACGCCCTTGAAGTCGGCGGCGCGCTGTTCCTTGATGCCGATCAGCTGGGCCAGGGCGATGCCGCCGGAGCTGGGCAGCGGCGCGGTGTAGAGGGTATTGCCCTGCCAGTCGATGCGCATCGGCTCGCGCCACTGGGCCTTGTAGTCGACGAGGTCGTCGGCGGTGATCAGGCCGCCATCCTGCTTCATCTGCGCGATGAGCAGCTTGGCGGTCTCGCCCTTGTAGAAATCGTCCGGGCCGTTGCCTGCGATGCGTTCCAGGGTCTTGGCCAGTTCCGGCTGCTTGAACACTTCGCCCGGCTTCATGGTGCCGAAGTAGTCGCCGAAGTTGGTCTTGCCGTTGAACAGCGCGATGGCGTCCTGGCGGTACTGGTACTGCTGGTCGGCGACCTTGAAGCCGCTCTGTGCGTAGCCAATGGCCGGGGTCAGCAGCTCGCTCCACTTCAGCTTGCCGAAGCGCTTGTGCGCCTCCCACAGGCCCATCACCGTACCCGGCACGCCGGCGGCCTTGGCGCCGACCAGGCTGAGGTTCTCGATCACCTCGCCTTTCTCGTTCAGGTACATGGTCTTGGTCGCGGCCTTCGGCGCGATCTCGCGGTAGTCGAGGAAGTACGGCTTGCCGTCGACGTACAGGGTCATGAAACCGCCGCCGCCGATGTTGCCGGCCTCGGGGTAGGTGACCGCGAGGGTGAAGGCGGTGGCGACCGCGGCGTCGACGGCGTTGCCGCCCTTCTTGAGGATCTCGGCGGCGACTTTCGCACCGTACTGGTCGGGGGAGGCGACCGCGCCGCCGTCGAGGGTGACGGCGAACACCGAAGAACTCGCCGCGAGGATCGCGACGCCCAGGGGCAGCTTGCTGAAGTGGAACACGCGCATGGAACTTCCTTATTTATTCTTGTGCTTGCGGTGAGGTTGAGTGCCCCGGCGAACCCGGGCACTCGGGTGGAACAACAGCGGGATCAGTGCGGCAGGATCTTGGCGAGGAACTGCTGGGTGCGCTCGGCGCGGTTCTGCAGGTCGCCGAAGAATTCCTCCTTCGGGCAGTCCTCGACGATCTGCCCGCGGTCCATGAAGATCACCCGGTCGGCGACCTTGCGCGCGAAGCCCATCTCGTGGGTCACGCACATCATGGTCATGCCTTCGTGGGCGAGCTGGACCATCACGTCGAGCACCTCGTTGACCATCTCCGGGTCGAGCGCCGAGGTGGGTTCGTCGAACAGCATGACGATCGGGTCCATGGCCAGCGCGCGGGCGATCGCCACGCGCTGCTGCTGGCCGCCGGAGAGCTGGCCGGGGTGCTTGTGCGCATGGGCCTTGAGGCCGACGCGGTCGAGCAGCTTCATGCCCTTGTCCATCGCCTCTTCCTTGCTCCGCCCCAGCACCTTGCGCTGGGCGATGGTGAGGTTTTCGGTGATGGTCAGGTGCGGGAACAGCTCGAAGTGCTGGAACACCATGCCGACCCGCGAGCGCAGCTTGGGCAGGTCGGTCTTGGGGTTGGCGATGGAGGTGCCGTCGACGGTGATGTCGCCCTTCTGGAAGGGCTCCAGCGCGTTGACGCACTTGATCAGGGTCGACTTGCCCGAGCCGGACGGCCCGCAGACCACCACCACTTCACCCTTGGCGACCTGGGTGTTGCAGTCGGTGAGAACCTGGAAGTCGCCGTACCACTTGCTGACGTTATCGATGGAGATCATACGGTTAACCTTTTCTGCAGGCGCTTCACGCAGAGGGACGCGGCGAAGCTGATGACGAAGTAGACGAGACCGGCGAAGATCAGGAATTCATGGGGCTGGCCGATGATGTCGCCACGGGAGCGGGCGGCGTTGAGGAAGTCCATCAGGCCCACCGAGTACACCAGCGAGGTGTCCTGGAACAGGATGATGCTCTGCTGCAGCAGCAGCGGGGTCATCTTGCGGAACGCCTGGGGCAGGATGATCAGGCGCATGGACTGGCCGTAGGTCATGCCCAGCGCATACGACGCGCCGATCTGGCCCTTCGGGATGGCCTGGATGCCGGCGCGGACGATCTCGCAGTAGTAGGCCGCCTCGAACATCATGAAGGCCACCAGGCACGAGGTGAACGCGCCCACGGGGGTGTCCTGGCCGGTGATCCAGCGCAGGATGAAGGGCACCGCGAAGTAGAACCAGGTGATCACCAGCAGCAGCGGGATCGAGCGGAAGTAGTTCACGTAGAAGCCGGCGATGTTCGACAGCAGCTTGCTGCTGGACAGGCGCATCAGCGCCAGGATGGTGCCCAGCACCACGCCGCCCAGCACACCCAGCGCCATCAGCTGCAGGGTGGTGATCATGCCTTCCCACAGGCCGGGGAGGGCGGGGACGATCTGGCTGAAGTCCATCATTTACCTCCCACGGAGATCAGGCCCGGCACAGCGACTTTCTTCTCGACCATGCGCATGATCAGCATCAGGCTCATGTTCAGGGTGAAGTAGATCGCGGTGGCGAGGGTGAAGGCCTCGAACAGGTTGGCGCTGAACTCGGCGGTCTGCTTGGTCTGCGCCAGCAGTTCCATGAGGCCGATCAGCGAGGCCACCGAGGAGTTCTTGAAGACGTTGAGGAATTCCGAGGTCAGCGGCGGAATGATGATCCGGAAGGCCTGCGGCAGCAGCACGTAGCGGTACACCGCCGGCAGGCGGAAGCCCACGGCGCTGGCGGCGGCGAGCTGACCCTTGGGCAGCGCCTGGATGCCGGTGCGCACCTGCTCGCAGACCCGCGCGGCGGTGAACAGGCCCAGGCACACGACGACGCTGATGAAGGCCGAGGTTTCCGGGGCGATGCCCAGCTTGAACCAGTCCTGGATCGGCTGCGGCAGGTAGTCCGGCACCAGGAAGTACCAGAGGAACAGCTGCACCAGTAGCGGCACGTTGCGGAACAGCTCCACGTAGGCGGTGGCGATGCCCGACAACCAGCGGTTGGGCAGGGTGCGCATCACGCCCAGCAGCGAGCCGAGCGCCAGGGCGATGACCCAGGCCGCGAGCGACACGGCGATGGTCCAGCCCAGGCCGGTGATGTACCAGTCCAGGTAGCGTTCGTCGCCGATCCCGGTGGACTTGAAGAACACGCCCCAGTCCCAGTTGTAATCCATGACGGGTTTCCCCTCGATTGCTTTGCACGGTGGCTTGGTACGGTACGGGGCCGGATGCGGGCGCAAGGCCGCCCGCCACCCGCGGGTAGCGGGTGTTCCGGCATCGTCAGATTGGAAGTTGGGCCGGGAGCGCATGGCTTGCGCTCCCGATCCCCCGCGTGGCTACGCCTTGTGGGCGCAGCCGCGCGCGACCGTTACATCTGCTCGGCAGACTTGTCGGTCGGATTGGCGATCAGCTTCTTGAGCTCATCACTCATCGGGAAGTTGAGGTTCAGGTTCTTCGGCGGGATGGGCTGCATGAACCACTTGTCGTAGATCTTGTTGACCTCACCCGAGGCGAAGGTGTCGGAGATGGCCTTGTCGACCACCTTCTTGAACGGCGCGTCGCCCTTGCGAACCATGCACGCGTAGATCTCGTAGGACTGCGGCTTGCCGACCACGTGCCAGTCGTCGGGCTTCTTGGCCTTGGCCATTTCACCGTAGAGCAGCGCGTCGTCCATCATGAAGGCCACGGCACGGCCGGATTCGAGCATCAGGAAGGACTCGCCGTGGTCCTTGGCCGAGATGATGTTCATGCCCATCTTCTGGTCGGCGTTCATCTGCTTGAGCAGGCGCTCGGAAGTGGTGCCGGCGGTGGTCACCACGTTCTTGCCCTTGAGGTCCGGGAAGTCGTTGATGCCGGAGCTGGTCTTGGTCAGCAGGCGGGTGCCGACCTCGAAGATGCCGACGGAGAAGTCGACCTGCTTCTGGCGCTCGAGGTTGTTGGTGGTGGAGCCGCACTCGATGTCCACGGTGCCGTTCTGCACCAGCGGGATACGGGTCTGGGAGGTCACCAGGTTGTAGCGGACCTTCAGGTCAGGAACGTTCAGCTCTTTCTTCAGGGCTTCGACGACCTTGATCTGCAGGTCGTGGGAATAACCTTCCGGCTGACGCGGGTCGCTGCCGAGGTAGGAGAAGGGGATGGAGGCGTCACGGTGGCCGAGAACGATGGTGCCGGAGTCCTTGATCTTCTTCAGGGTACCGGTGAGTTCTTCGGCGACGACGGGAGTGGCGAGCAGGGCCGCGACAATGGCGACGCCCAACGCACGGGGTGCGAAACGCATGGAGACTACCTCGACTGGTTGTGTTTGTTATTCAGTCCTGCGCCGACGAGGCTCACTCCAGGCCGGTCGCATGTTCGAGGTGGAGCAGAGCAGGCTCCGTGCCAAGGCTGTCTTTTTTATTTAACTATTTGAATTTAAACAATTATTTTTCGAGCGGCGGTGCTCGAAAAGTCCCCCGTCATTCGGATATCCGGATTTTCCCGGATTCCTCGTTCGGAAAACCGAACGACAGACAGGGTCAGACGTCCGGCTGGCCGCCCCATTGGCCGCGCTGGAACGGCTGGTCACGATCGGCCAGGTGCGCGGCGATGCGCTCGAGCAATTGGTGCGTCGGAGCGCGCACACCAGTGGCCGTCTGCCCGAGAGCCAGCGCGACGACCAGCAGCAGGGCGGCCGGATGGAAGGCCGGCAACTGCGCACGGGTGGCGGCGAGGAAGGCTGCGCTGGTGCCCAGGCCCAGCGCCAGCCCTGCGTAGACCTCGGCCGGCGAATGCACGTGGATCGCCAGCCGGGACAGTCCCACCAGCACGGCAACCACCGCCGCCAGTGCGGCAGCGGCGAGGCCGGCGCGGCGCGAGGTGAAGAGCTGGGCGGCCAGCGTCGGCAGCACGGCACCGGCGAGCATGCTGTGCCCGGAGATGCCGGTGAAGTTGAGGTTCGGAATTCCGATTCCCCAGCCCATGAACGCCAGCTTCGAACCCACCACCAGCGCGGTCGAGAATCCGAACAGCAGCAGCCACAGCCCGGCCTTCGCGGGCTCTCGGCGATATGCCAGCCAGCAGAAGACGAACACGGCGACAGGCGCCAGCAGGGAGCTGTCGCCCAGGCGGGTGATCAGGGGCCAGAAATCCATGGTGTTGGGACGGTGCAGGGAAAGGCTGGAACCATAGCACGGCGCCCCTGCGCGCCGTGCGTGACCGGGTTCATTCCCGCTCGTTGGACTGACCGGCGGCACGTTCCTCGCGGCGCAGCAGTTCGCGCTTGCGCGGCAGCCCCCAGCGATAGCCGCCTTCGCCGCTACCGCCGACCACGCGGTGGCAGGGCACCAGCAGGCCGACGTTGTTGCTGGCGCAGGCGCGGGCAATGGCGCGCGGGTGCGTGCCCAGTTCCTCCGCCAGCTCGCCGTAGCGCCGCGTCTCGCCGCTGGGAATGCGCGTGAGGGCACGCCAGACGCGCAGCTGGAAGGCGCTGCCGTGCAGGTCCAGCGGCAGGTGCGCGGCCTGTTCGGGTTCTTTCAGCTGGGTGATCACCTCGCGCAGCCAGTCGCCCAGGCCGGCGTCGTCGCGGCGGCGTTCGGCGGCGGTGAAGCGCTCGGCCAACTGGCGTTCCAGTTCGCCGGCATCGTCGGCGAAGAGCAGGGCGCAGACGCCCTTGTCGGTGGCTGCCAGCAGCACCAGCCCGAGCGGGCAGGGCGCGATGGCGTAGCGCAGGTGCTCGCCGGCGCCTTTCTGCCGGCGTTGCCCGGGGCTCAGCGGCGTGGCGCTTTCGTACAGGGCACGGGTGCCGGAGTAGCCGGCCTCCAATGCGGCATCGAGCACCGAGCGAGCTTGCGGCAGGGCCGCGGCCAGGCGCTGCTCGCGGCGGGATTCCGCCCAGGCTCTGGGCGTGAGGCCGGTGCGGGCCTTGAAGGCGCGGGCCAGGTGCGAGGCGGAGAGGCCGATGCGGCTGGCCAGTTCGTCCAGGGTCAGGGGCTTCTCGGCCTTGTCGAGCAGCTCGCAGGCCGCGGCAACCAGCGCGTCGAGCTGCTGGCGCGGGCTCGGGCCGCGCGGCGAGCAGCGTTTGCACGGGCGGAAGCCGGCGGCCTCGGCCGCTTCGGGCGCGGCGTGGAAGGCCACGTTCTCCCGCGATGGCCGGCGGGCCGGGCAGTTCGGCCGGCAGTAGACGCCGGTGGAGCGCACGCTGAAGACGAAGCGCCCCTCGTAGCGCTCATCGCGCTCGCAGACCGCCTGCCAGCAGCGCTCGGGGTCAAGTCGGGTAGTCGTCATGGCCGCTCTCCGGGGCAATGGCTGTTGGGGCGATTGTCCGTCCCGACACGAAGTGCAGCAATCCGCATCGCGTTTTCAAACTCGAAGCGCGGCGGCAGGGGCTACGCTTGCTGGGTATTCCCTGAAGAAGATCCCATGCCCTTGCGCCGATTCTGCCTGTGCTGCCTTCTGCTGCTCCTCGCGCTGAGTGCCCAGACCCGTGCCGCGAGCCTGGCGCTGAGCGAGCAGGAGCGAGCCTTCATCTCAGCCCACGAGCCGATCCGTGTCGGCCTGTTCCGTGCCGGCTGGCCGCCGTTCGAGGTGATCGACGAGTTCGACCAGTTCCACGGCATCAGCGCCGACTACCTGCAGTTGATCTCCGAGCGCCTGGGCATGAAGGTCCAGCCGGTGCTGTACAACACCTGGGAAGAGGTGCTGGCCGCGGTGAAGGCCGGCGAGGTGGACCTGCTGCCGTCCATGGCGGCCACCGAGGAACGCCAGCATTTCCTGAGTTTCACCCAGCCCTACGTCACCACCAGCAGCCTGATCTTCGCCCGGCGCGACAGCACCATCCGCACGCTGGACGACCTGTCCGGTCGCCGCGTGGCCGTGGAGCAGGGCTATGCCGTCCATGAATTGCTGACCAAGGCGGTGCCGGGGATCGACTTCGTGCTGGTGGAGGATTCCCCCAGCGCGCTCAAGGCGGTCTCCACCGGGCGCGCCGATGCCTATGTCGGCAACCTCATCACCACCACTTTTCTGATCGAGCAGCTCAGCCTGTCCAACATGGAGGTGCGCGGCGACAGCGGGCTGGGCAACAGCCAGGTACGCTTTGCTACGCGCAAGGCGCTGGAGCCTCTGGTGCCGCTGCTGGACCGCGCGCTGGGCAACATTACCCGCAACGAGCAGGAGGCGATCCAGGCGCGCTGGTTGCCGTCGCTGGATGTCTTCGACTGGATGAACCTGCTGCAGATCGCCTGGCCGTGGGTGGTGGGTTTCCTCGCCCTGCTGACCTTCGTGCTGGTGTGGAACCGCCGGCTGTCGATCCAGGTGGCCGAGCGCGCCCGCGCCGAAGCGGAGGAACGGCGCCAGCGCAGCACGCTGCTGGCACTGATCAACTCGATCCCCGATCCGATCTGGTTCAAGGACACCCAGGGCCGCTACCTGGGAGTCAACCAGGCGTTCGCCGACTGCCTGGGGCGCGCGCCGGAGGACATAGTCGGGCGCAGCGACCAGCAGATGTTCAGCCGTGCCGCCGGCACCGGACGCCAGGAACGCGACCGCCAGGCGCTGACCGAGAGCGAGCCCTTCGCCAGCGAAGGTTGGGTGGTCTATCCCGATGGTCGGCGGGTGCTCTTCGATACCCTGCGCAGCGCCTTCCACGACGACCAGGGGCGGTTGCTCGGTCTGGTGGGCGTCAGCCGTGACGTCACCGCGCGCAAGTCCACCGAGCTGGCGCTGGCCGAGGCCCGCGACCTCGCGGAAGAGGCCGCGCAACTCAAGAGCGACTTCCTGGCCAACATGAGCCATGAGATCCGCACGCCGCTGAACATCATCATCGGCCTGGCGCACCTGCTCCAGGAAACCACCCTGGACCCGCAGCAGGTGGACTACCTGGGCAAGATCCAGGGCTCGGGCCAGTACCTGCTGGAGCTGATCAGCGACATCCTCGACCTGTCCCGCGTGGAAGCCGGAAAGCTGGAGTTCGAGCACATCGGCTTCGACCTGGAGCGCCTGCTCGGCGAGCTGTTCGACCTGTTCAACATCCGCGCGGCGAGCAAGGGCCTGGCGGTGCGCTGCGAGATCGACCCAAGGGTGCCCGCCCAGGTGGTGGGGGATTCGCTGCGCCTGCGACAGATCCTGATGAACTACGGCAACAACGCGCTGAAGTTCACCGAGCAGGGCGAGGTGGTGCTGATCGTCCGCCTGGAAGACGAGGACGAAGACAGCCTGCAGCTGTACTTCGCCTTCCGCGACACCGGCATCGGCATCACCGAGCCGCAGCAGGAGCGCCTGTTCGAATCCTTCCAGCAGGCGGACAGCTCGATCACCCGCCGTTATGGCGGCTCCGGCCTGGGCCTGGCGATCTGCAAGAAGCTGGCGGAGGCGATGGGCGGCAGCGTCGGGGTGGAGAGCGAGCCGAACCGCGGCAGCCTGTTCTGGTGCCGGCTGCCCATGGGACGGGTGGATGACTCGGTCAGCCTGAGCCTGCAGAACATCAGCCACGAACCGCTGCCGGTGCCCGTGCTGCCGGCGGCCGCAGCGGCACCGGCGCTGCTGGAAAGCGGCAACGACGCCGAGGTGGAACAGGTCTGTCGGCGCCTGGCGCACCTGCTGGCGGCGGACGATCCGCGCGCCGGGCGGTTGCTCGGCGAGCGTGCAAGCCTGCTGCGCAGCGTCTTCAATGAGGGCTACGAGGGCATCGCCACGAGCGTGCGGCGCTTCGAGTTCGAGCGGGCCCTGGAAAGTCTGGTGAATCTCGCGAGGGAGCGCGACATCCGTATATGACCGGGCGGATATGGAAAGGCGGGGTATGAACACGCGGGCAAGGCCGTGGTCCGATCCCCCAATGGCATGTCACGAATCTGACCGATGCGAGGAGTTGCAATGGATAGCATGCTGGACCGCCCGGAGCAGGAAATGATCCTGGTGGTGGACGATCAGCCCGACAACCTGATGCTCATGAGCGAGCTGCTCATGGACCGCTACCAGGTGCGTGTCGCCGCCAGCGGGCCGAAGGCGCTGCGCCTGATGCAGAGCGACCCGCGCCCGGACCTGGTGCTGCTCGACATCATGATGCCGGAGATGGACGGCTACGAAGTCTGCCGCCAGCTCAAGGCCGACCCGTTGACCCGCGACATCCCGGTGATCTTCCTCACCGGCATGGTCAGCGCCGCCGACGAACAGAAGGGCCTGGACCTGGGTGCGGTGGACTACCTGACCAAGCCGATCAGCCCGCCGGTCACCCTGGCGCGCATCCGCGCCCACCTGAACCTCAAGGCCAACTCCGACTTCCTGCGCGACAAGAGCGAATACCTGGAGCTGGAAGTGCGCCGCCGCGCGCGCGAACTGCAGGCCATCCAGGACGCCACCCTGGAAGCCATGGCGACCCTCTGCGACCTGCGCGACAACCCTCACAGCAACCATCTGGTGCGAATCGAGCACTACATGCGCCTGCTGGGTAGTGCGCTGTCCCTGCACGACGAGTTCGCCGCCGAGCTGTCGGTGGAGAACATCGAGTTGCTGGTGCGCTCGGCGCAGCTGCACGATATCGGCAAGGTCGCCGTGCCCGACCGTATCCTGCACAGCCCCGGCCAGCTGGAAGAGGCCGACCGGCTGATCCTCGAGAGCCACACCACCGTCGGTCGCGACGCCCTGGCGGCAGCCGAACGCAAGCTGGGCTCGCCGGCGGAGTTTCTGCGATTCGCCAAGGAAATAGCCTACAGCCACCACGAACACTGGGACGGCAGCGGATTCCCCGAGGGCCTGGCCGGCGAGCAGATTCCCCTGGGTGCGCGGATGCTGGCGCTGATCGACTGCTATGACGAACTCACCTGCCGCCACGCCTACCGCACCTCGCTGACCCCGGAGGAGGCCGCCGGGCGCATCAAGGCCGGCGCCGGCAACCAGTTCGACCCGCGCGTGGCCGAAGCCTTCGGCGAGGTCGCCGAAGGCTTCGCCAACATCGCCCAGCGCTACGCCGACAGCGACGAGGCGCTGGGGCTGGAATTGCAGCGGCTGGAAGATGCGGTGGTGGAAAGCATCGAGCTGACGCCGCCTGAACCCTGATCGCGCTGGGCGGTTGTCGAGGATTGCCGTATAAGGAGCGCAGCGCCCCAGAGAGGTACGCCAGGAAGCCTGATGAAAACCCCGAAACGCCTGGAGCCGTTGATCGAAGACGGCCTGATCGATGAAGTATTGCGCCCGCTGATGAGCGGCAAGGAAGCAGCGGTCTACGTGGTGCGCTGCGGCGCCGAGTTGCGCTGCGCCAAGGTCTACAAGGAAGCCAACAAGCGCAGCTTCCGCCAGGCCGCCGAGTACCAGGAAGGCCGCAAGGTACGCAACAGCCGCCAGGCCCGCGCCATGGCCAAGGGCACCAAGTACGGCCGCAAGGAACAGGAAGACGCCTGGCAGAACGCCGAGGTGGCTGCGCTGTTCCGCCTGGCCAATGCCGGGGTACGCGTACCCAAGCCTTATGATTTCCTCGACGGCGTACTGCTGATGGAGATGGTCGCCGACGAAGAGGGCGACGCCGCGCCGCGCCTGAACGACGTGGTGATGGAGCCCGAGCTGGCCCGCGACTTCCACGAATTCCTCATCCGCCAGATCGTCATGATGCTCTGCGCGGGCCTGGTGCACGGCGACCTGTCGGAATTCAACGTGCTGGTCGGCCCGGACGGCCCGGTGATCATCGACCTGCCGCAGGCCGTGGACGCCGCCGGCAACAACCACGCCTTCCGCATGCTCGAGCGCGACGTGGGCAACATGGCCGCCTACTTCGGCCGCTTCGCCCCGGAGCTCAAGTACACCCACTACGCCAAGGAAATGTGGGCCCTCTACGAGGACGGCAAGCTGCAGCCGGACACCCCGCTGACCGGGCACTTCGATGATCCGGAAGACGAGGCGGACGTGGATTCGGTGCTGCGGGAAATTGCCGAGGCCATGCGCGAGCAGGAACGCCGCGAAGCCGGCCGTGCCGCCCAGGACGCCCCGCAGCAACGCGACGAGCCGCCGCCCCCGCCGTGGGAGCAGGCCTGAGCCCATTGCCCGGCGAGTCGGAGCTTCTTGCACTGATCGCCGGGCAACCCGAACGCCTGCACCTGCTGCGCGTGGTGCGCGATCACGGCCCGGCGGGCGCCTGGATTGCGGCGGGTTTCGTGCGCAATGCCGTGTGGGACGCCTTGCATGGCTATAACGAACCCACGCCATTCAGCGATATCGACGTGCTGTATTTCTCTGCCGACTGCCTGGAGCCCGAGGCGGATTACGCCTGGGAGCGCCGGTTGCAGGAAGCCTGCCCCGGCGTGCCCTGGTCCGTGCGTAACCAGGCGCGGATGCATCTGCGCAACGGCGATTCGCCCTACCGCGATTGCGCCGACGCAATGTGCCATTGGCCAGAAGTCTGTACCGCTGTGGCCGTTCGGCTGAGCGACGAGTCCCTGCAATTGCTGGCGCCACTGGGCATCGACGATATCCGGGCGCTACGCGTCCGGCCTACCGAGCACTTCCGCCGCAAGCCAGACATCTACCGCGCACGCCTCGCTGCCAAGAACTGGCCGGTGCGCTGGCCGAAGCTACGTATCGAGCCCCTGTAGGAGCGAGCTTGCTCGCGAACCAGATTTTCCGACGCGGTTCCGGCATTAGGCAGTTCGCGAGCAAGCTCGCTCCTACAGGTCAGCGCCGTCGCTCCCGTTCTCGTAGGAGTGGATTCGTCCGCGACGTCTCAGAGCCCTTTCCCGCGTTCGGGGTGTTCTCGGGCGTAAGGAGCGCGGAATGGAGGGTAGGTCGGGCTAGCTCCGCTCCTACAAAACCCTTCTCCACGGACTACCGAGAGCTGCCCGGAAAACTGTAAGGCCGCAACTGTATCCATACATTTCAGGCGTGGACTGGTAATTTTCCTTCATCCCACCCCGAGCGCTCTGACATGCCCCTTCGCCACGTCCTCCTCGCCTTGCTGGTCACCCTGATCTGGGGTGTCAACTTCGTCGTGATCAAGGTCGGCCTGCATGACTTCCCGCCTCTGCTGTTCTGCGCCCTGCGCTTCGCCCTGGCAGCGCTGCCGCTGATCTTCCTGCGTGGTCCGCTGCCGGCAGCGTTCTGGCGCATCGTGCAGATCGGCGTGCTGCTGGGCGTGGTCAAGTTCGGCCTGTTGTTCGTCGGCATGCACATCGGCATGCCGGCAGGCCTGTCGTCGCTGGTGCTGCAGAGCCAGGTGTTCTTCACCGTGCTGATCGCCGCCGCCTTCCTCGGTGAGCGTCCCAGCGCGCGCGCTCTGATCGGCCTGGCGCTGGCTGCCGGCGGCCTGCTGCTGATCGGCCTGGAGCGCCCCATGGGCGATAGTCTGGTGGCCTTCCTGCTGGTGATCGCTGCCGCTCTGGCCTGGGCCTTCTCCAACATCGCCACCAAGCGCTCCGGCGCCAGTGACATGCTGCGCCTGATCAGCTGGGTCAGCCTGATCCCACCGTTGCCGCTGCTGGTGCTGTCGTGGATCTTCGAAGGTCCGGAAGCCATCGAGCACGCCGTGCTGAACATCAACTGGACCGGCGCTGGCGCGCTGCTCTATATCGCCTTCCTCGCCACCACCGTCGGCTTCGGCCTGTGGAGCTTCCTGCTGCGCCGCTACCCGGCCAGCCAGGTCACGCCCTTCGCGCTGGCCGTGCCGGTGTCCGGGCTGCTGTCGGGCTGGCTGTTCCTCGGCGAAGACCTCACCACCCAGGACTGGATGGCCTGCGTGCTGGTCTTCATCGGCCTCGCCGTGACGGTGCTGCCGGCCTCGCTATGGCGGCGCCGCGCGGTGGCGAACGCCTAGGGAGCATCCCTTACCTGTAGGCGCGAGCTTGCTTGCGAACCGGCTCAGCGTCGCAGCAGGCTCTGTTCGCGAGCGAGCTCGCTCCTACGAAAAGCAGATCAGTGACAGCACGTCCCCGACTCCAGGTCCTTGAGAATCGGGCAGTCCGGCCGGTGGTCGCCCTGGCAGTGGTCGCTCAGCTCCTGCAGCGTGTCGCGCAGGCTGCTCAGTTCGGCGATCTTGCGGTTGAGTTCGTCGATGTGCCGGGCGGCCAGGGCCTTGACGTCGGCGCTGGCGCGCTGGCGATCCTGCCAGAGGGCGAGCAGGTGGCCGACTTCCTCCAGGGAGAAGCCGAAGTCCCGCGAGCGGCGGATGAAGGCCAGGGTGTGCAGGTCCTGCTCGCTGTAGTGCCGGTAGCCGCTGGCGCTGCGGCCGGCGGGGGCGAGCAGGCCGGTGGATTCGTAGTAGCGGATCATCTTCGCGGTCAGGCCGCTCTTCTTCGCCGCTTCGCCGATGTTCATGCCGATTCCTCTTGAACGGCCGCCCCCGATGGTTCGGGGGCGGCAAGGTCATTTCTGATCCTGTGGCTTCCAGCGCTTGAGCAGCAGGGCGTTGCTCACCACGCTGACGCTGGAGGCGGCCATCGCCGCGCCGGCGACCATGGGGTTGAGCAGGCCGAAGGCGGCCAGCGGGATGCCCACCAGGTTGTAGATGAAGGCCCAGAACAGGTTCTGGCGGATTTTCGCGTAGGTGCGCCGGGAGATGTCCAGCGCCGCCGGAACCAGGCGCGGGTCGCCGCGCATCAGGGTGATGCCGGCGGCGTGCATGGCGACGTCGGTGCCGCCGCCCATGGCGATGCCCACGTCTGCGGCGGCCAGTGCCGGGGCGTCGTTGATGCCGTCGCCGACCATCGCCACGACTTTCCCTTCCTTGCGCAGCGCGCCGACCACGGCGGCCTTGTCGCCGGGCAGTACTTCGGCGTGCACATCGTCCAGGCCCAGGGCATCGGCCACGACCTTGGCGCTGCCACGGTTGTCGCCGGTGATCAGGTGGCTGCCGATACCGCGTTCGCGCAGGGCGTCGATGGCGGTTTTCGCGCCTTCCTTGAGGCTGTCGCCGAAGGCGAACAGGGCGATTACGCGGGCGTGCGGTTCGCGCTCGATGAGCCAGGACAAGGTGCGGCCCTCTGCTTCCCACTGCGTGGCGGAGTCGGCCAACCCGCCGGGTGGCAGTTGCGCTTCGTCGAGCATCCGCCGGTTGCCCAGGGCGAGCAGGCGGTCTCCCACGCGACCCTGGATGCCGCGCCCGGTGAGCGCCTGGGTAGCCTCGGCGGCAGCGGGGCTCAGCCCGCGCGCGGCGCACTCATCCAGCACGGCCTTGGCCAGCGGATGCTCGCTGCCGCGTTGCAGGGCGCCGGCCAGGGCCAGGGCTTCGGCCTCGTCGCCTTGCGCCGCGAGATTGGTGATGCGCGGCTGGCCGGAGGTGAGGGTGCCGGTCTTGTCGAAGGCCACGGCAGTCACGGCGTGGGCGACTTCCAGGGCTTCGGCGTCCTTGATCAGGATGCCGTGCCTGGCTGCCACGCCGGTGCCGGCCATGATCGCGGTCGGTGTGGCCAGGCCAAGGGCACAGGGGCAGGCGATGACCAGCACGGCCACGGCGTTGATCAGCGCCTGTTCCCAGCCGGCGCCGGCGATCAGCCAGCCGACCAGGGTGACCAGCGCGATGCCGATCACCACCGGGACGAACACGTTGCTGACCTTGTCCACCAGCTTCTGGATCGGCGCCTTGGCCGCCTGGGCGTCTTCCACCAGGCGGATGATGCGCGCCAGCACGGTCTCGCCGCCCAGCGCGGTGGTCTTCACGCGCAGCACGCCTTCGCCATTGATGGCGCCGCCGGTGACCGGATCGCCGACGTCCTTGGGCACCGGCAGGCTTTCGCCGGTGATCAGGGCTTCGTCGGCGTGGCTCTGCCCGGCGAGGACTTCGCCGTCCACCGGGAAGCGTTCACCGGGACGCACCAGCACTTCGTCACCCAGGCGCAGTTCGGCGATGGCGACGTCCTCCTCTACGCCGTCACGCACGCGGGTGGCGCGCTCCGGGCGCAGGGCTTCCAGGGCGCGGATGGCGGCGGCGGTCTGGCGCTTGGCGCGGCTTTCCAGGTACTTGCCGAGCAGGATCAGGGTAATGACCACGGCGCTGGCTTCGAAGTACAGGTGCGGCATTTGCCCGGGAGCCGCGGCGTACCAGAGGTACAGGCTCAGGCCATAGCCGGCGCTGGTGCCGAGGGCGACCAGCAGGTCCATGTTGCCACTGCGGGCGCGCACGGCCTTGTAGGCGGACACGTAGAAGCGCGCGCCGATAAGGAACTGCACGGGCGTGGCGAGGAGGAATTGCGCCCAGGCCGGCAGCATCCAGTGCTGGCCGAACCAGTCGCCGATCATCGGCAGCACCAGCGGCAGGGACAGCAGGATGGCAGCAGCCAGCCACCAGCGCTCGCGCGCCAGGCGTGCCACGGCCGGGTCCACGGCGGGCTGATCGGGTTCGATGGGGCGGGCCTTGTAGCCGGCCTTGTCGACGGCGGCGATCAGCGTGGCGGTGTCCAGCGCGCCGAGCAGTTCGACATGGGCGCGCTCGCTGGCCAGGTTGACGCTGGCCGAGCGCACGCCGGGAACCTTGTTCAGGGCGCGCTCGACACGGCCGACGCAGCTGGCGCAGGTCATGCCTTCGATGGCCAGTTCCAGGCTGTGGGCGGGTACCTGGTAGCCGGCCTGTTCGACGGCAGCCACCAGCGCCGGCAGGGTGTCACCGCCGGATGGGCCGGCCAGCTGCACGCGGGCCTGTTCGCTGGCGAGGTTGACGCTGGCGTCCTGCACGCCGGGCACTTTGCGCAGGGCGCGCTCGACCCGGCCTGCGCAACTGGCGCAGGTCATCCCGGAAACGGGCAGGTCAAGTTCGATGGGGCTGGCGCTGTTCATGGGGCTTCTCCCTGAAGTTCCCCGATAGCATCAACCTTGACACGAGGGCAAGGTCAACCCTCGTTCGCTGCCAGCTTGCCGCAGGTCAAAGCCGAGGCCGGGATCAGCCGCCGCTGGAGACCGGCATGAGATACAGCCCGCTCTCGCTGTTGGCGATACGGAACTTGCGTACCTCGCCGGCATGGAGCTGCACGGATTGGGCACGCAGCGGCTGGATGCCGCTGCGGCAGAGGCCGGAGTTGGCGGTCTGCAGGCGCAGGGAGACCTCGCCCGGCGGCAGGTTGAGGGCGATTTCGCCTTCGGGTTGCAGGCGCGAGACCTTTTCGTCCTGCACATACAGGTCGATGTCGCAGGCGGTGCCGGTATCCAGCCGTTCGCGGCTGACGATCAGCACGGCATAGGCCACCGGCTGGGCGTCGGGCACCGGCCAGGAGCCGGGCGTACTTGGTGGCGTGGCCGGGGAAGTGGGCACGGGCGGCGCCGAGGGCTCCTCGGGCATGCCATCGGCCCAGGCACCCAAAGGCAGGCCGGCGAAGGGCAGGGCGGCGGCGAAGCCGGCGGCGATTAAAAGGGAACGGCGCATGGCGTTCTCCGACGAGTCAGCTGTTTCCGCAGCTTGGCTGAGAGCCTGACGTAGGACAAGTGCAAGACGAGTGCAACGCGAGAGGCTTGACCTTGCCACGGTGGCAAGGTCGAGACTGCATCCAATGCTTCAACCCATCAGAGGAGAGATTCCATGCATACCTTCACTGTCAAAGGCATGAGTTGCGGCCACTGCGTGCGGGCCATCACCCAGGCGGTACAGGCGCTGGACGCCGCGGCGGACGTGCAGGTCGACTTGGGCGCCGGTGAAGTCCGCGTCGCCAGCCGACTGGACGAACCCGCGATCCTCGCGGCGATCCGCGAGGAAGGCTACGAGGCCGAGGCGGCCTGAGGTTTCATCCCCGCCGGGCCGGCGTTCCGCCGGCCCTTACGCCTGTGCCGGGTGCCAGTCGCGCACCAGGCCACGGAACACGGCGTCGAACAGTTCGCGGGTTTCCTGCAGTGGGTCGAACAGGGCCGGGTCGCGCAGCCAGTCGCTGAGCAGGCCGAAGATCATCGCGTGCACCGCGCGCGAGGCAATCTTGGGCGTCACGCCGGGCATCAGCCGCGTGCGGCAATCCTCGCGGTTGAACAGCTGCTCGCAAAGCTCGATGAACTGCCGGACAAACTGGTTGTGGCGCTCCTCGGCGTCGCGCAGTTCATCGGTGAACTCGCAGCGCTGCAGGAGGATGGTGAGGATGCGCCGCCGCTGCTCGTCGCGGGCGAGGTTCTCGACCACTTCCACACTGAGCTGGAACAGCGATTCGATCGGGTCGTGACCGTCGCAACCGGACAGCCGTTGCGCCAGTTGCTCGGGCGGCAGGCGGACCTGGTTGAGCATGTCGTTGAACAGGTGCGCCTTGTTCTGGAAGTGCCAGTACACCGCTCCGCGGGTAACGCCAGCGGCGCGCGCGATCTCTTCCAGACTCGTATTTGAGACGCCTTTCGCAAAGAAAAGGCCTTCAGCCGAGTCGAGAATCGTCTGACGGGTTCGTTCCGAATCTTCTTTAGTTCTTCGCATGGCGCTTGCTGGTATACAGGCTAGGATCACTGGGTGACAGCCAGTTTACTGATTTTATTGCGCTAACAGTGCTTTACAGACACTGACGCAGGTAAAAGCCACACCGTCGTCGTCCCTTGGGGTTCCGCCGTCAGTCATTTCCATGGAGAGGTTACATGCCGTTTGCCCGTCGTTTGCCCGCCGCGTTTGTCGTCGTTGGGTTGCCAGTCCTGTTCGCTGCCTGGGCCCAGGCCGAAGACAAACCGGCTACGACAGCGCCTCCGCCCCCGGCAGTGACAGTCGAAGTGGCCAAGAGCGCACCGGTACCCCTGACGTTCGAATACGCCGCGCGGACCGCCGGCTACCGCGAAGTAGAAGTGCGCGCCCAGGTCAGCGGCATCCTGCAGCGTCGCACCTACGAGGAAGGTCGGCCGGTGAAGGAAGGCCAGGTGCTGTTCCGCATCGACCCGCGCCCCTATCAGGCTGCGCTGGCCCAGGCCAAGGGCTCGCTGGCGCAGACCCAGGCGCGCTACCGGCAGACCGAGCGTGACCTCAAGCGTATCCGCGAACTGCAGGCCAAGGGCTTCGCCAGCGAAAGCGAACTGGATCGCTACGTCTCCGATTTCGAACAGGCCAAGGCCGACGTCGAGGCTGCCAAGGCCAACGTCCAGGCCAAGCAGATCGACCTGAACTACACCACGGTCACCGCGCCGATCTCCGGCATGGCGAGCAAGGAGGTGCGTTCGGAAGGTAGCCTGGTCGCGGCCAGCGATCCGAACTCCAGCCTGTTGACCAAGCTCACCCAGCTCGACCCGGTGTACGTCAATTTCGCCTATCCCGACACCCAGGCCGCGCAGATGAACGACGGCGTGAAGAGCGGACGCTACATCCTGCCCAAGGACGGCAAGCTGACTGCCGAGCTGCGTTTTGGCGACGGCAGCAAGTACCCCATCGAAGGTGTCGTCGATTTCACCGACAGCTTCGTCAACACCGGCACCGGCACCGTGAATGCCCGCGCCGTGGTGCCCAATCCGCATAACCTGCTGATCCCCGGCCAGTTCGTGCGCATCCTGATCACCGGCATCACCCAGAGCAACGCCGTGACCCTGCCCGAGCGTGCTCTGGCCCAGGGCCCGCGCGGCACCTTCGTCTACGTGGTGGACAAGGACGGCTTTGCCCGCGTGCGCCAGGTGACCACCTCAAAGACCGTGAACGGCCGCTGGATCATCGATGCCGGCGTGGACGACGGCGACCACGTGATCGTCGAAGGCATCCCCAAGGTGAAACCGGATCAGCCGGTGAAAGCCAGCGAGGCAGCGCCAGAGGCGCCCGCGACGCAACCCGCCCAGGCACAGTCCTAAGGAGCGCCCATCGTGATCTCGCGCTTCTTCATCGAACGTCCTGTGTTCGCGATGGTGATTTCCATCGTGATCCTGCTCGCGGGCCTTGTTGCCATGCGAGCGCTGCCCATCGCCCAGTACCCGGAAATCGTACCGCCGCAGGTGTCGGTTTCCGCCGCGTACCCCGGCGCCAGCTCCCAGGTGATTGCCGAAACCGTGGCCGCTCCGCTGGAGCAGGAAATCAACGGCGTGGAGGGCATGATCTACCAGCTGTCCAACTCCGACAGCAGTGGCGCCATGAGCCTGACCGTGTACTTCGAGGTGGGCACTGACCCTGACCAGGCCACCATCGACGTCAACAACAAGGTGCAGGCCGCGCTGGCCAAGCTGCCTGAAGAAGTCCGTCGGCAGGGCGTGCAGGTGGAGAAGAAGTCCTCCGACATCCTGCAGGTGGTGACCCTGTTCTCGCCGGACAACTCCCGCGACCCGATCTTCATCAGCAACTACGCGCTGATCAACGTGATCGACGACCTCAAGCGGATTCCCGGCGTCGGCGACGTCAGCCAGTTCGGCTCCAAGGACTACTCCATGCGCATCTGGCTGCGGCCGGACAAGCTGGCGCAATACAACATGACGCCTTCGGACGTGGCGAGCGCGATCCGCGAACAGAACTCGCAGTTCGCCGCCGGCAGCTTTGGCCAGCAGCCGATGAAGGAGCCGCAGGACTTCACCTACATGGCCACCGCCCAGGGGCGGTTCACCGATCCCAAGGAGTTCGAGAGCATCATCCTGCGCAGCGACTCCACCGGCGCCAGCCTGCTGCTCAAGGACGTGGCGCGGGTCGAGCTGGGGGCGCAGGACTACTCCCTGGTGACTTCCCTGAACGGCCAGCAGAACGCCGCCTTCGGTATCTACCTGCAGCCGGGCGCCAACGCGCTGGATACCGCCCAGGCCGTGCGCGACCACATGGACGCCATGGCCAAGCGCTTCCCCCAGGGCATCACCTACAAGATTCCCTACGACACCACCATCTTCGTGCAGGTCTCCATCGAGGAGGTGATCCACACCTTCATCGAGGCGCTGATCCTGGTGATGGTCGTGGTCTTCGTGTTCCTGCAGAGCATCCGCGCCACGCTGATCCCTGTGCTGGCGATTCCCGTCTCGCTGGTCGGCACCTTCGCCGGCATGTACCTGATGGGCTTCTCCATCAACCTGCTGTCGCTGTTCGGCATGGTGCTGGCGATCGGCATCGTGGTGGACGACGCCATCGTGGTGCTGGAGAACGTCGAGCGGGTGATGCGAACCGAGAAGCTCGGACCCAAGGAGGCGGCGATCAAGGCGATGGAGGAAGTGACCGGGCCGATCGTCGCCATCGTGCTGGTGCTCTGCGCGGTGTTCATTCCCGTCGGGTTCCTCGGCGGCCTGGCCGGGCAGATGTACAAACAGTTCGCGATCACTATCGCCGTGTCGGTGGTGATTTCCGGCATCGTCGCGTTGACGCTTTCGCCGGCGCTCTGCGCGCTGATCCTCAAGCCCGAGCACAAGGAGCCGGCCGCGCCGTTCCGCTGGTTCAACCGCATGTTCGAGAGCGCCACCAATGGTTATGGCGCCGGCGTGCAGTTCTTCCTCAAGCGCGCGGCGCTCGGCCTGCTGCTGTTTGGCGGGATGATCGCCCTGCTGGTCATCCTGTTCGGCCGGGTGCCCGGCTCGCTCGTCCCCGACGAAGACCAGGGCTACGTGCTCAATGCCTACTTCCTGCCGCCGGCGGCTTCGCTGACCCGTACCGAGAAACTCACCAGCGATGTGACCCACGAGCTGATGAAGCACCCGGCGGTGCAGGACGTGGTGACCTTCGCCGGCTTCGACATCCTGACCTTCGGCACGCGCAGCAACGCCGGGGTGTCCTTCGTACCGCTCAAGGACTGGAAGGAGCGCACCACTCCCGAGTTGGACGCGCGCAACCTGACCCATGAATTCATGAAGATGGGCGCGGGCCAGGAAGACGGCGTGGTGATGTCGTTCAACCCGCCGCCGATCACCGGCATGAGTACCACTGGCGGCTTCGAAGCCTACATCCAGGATCGCAGTGGCGGCACCTCCGAGCAGTTGGAAGAGGTGACCATGAAGTTCCTCGCCGCCGCGGCCAAGCGTCCGGAACTGGCGGGGGTCAATACCACCTTCAACGCCAACGTGCCGCAGTACTACATCGACCTGGACCGCACCAAGGCGCGCTCCCTGGGCGTGGCGATCAACGACGTGTTCACCGCCATGCAGTCCACCTTCGGCAGTTACTACGTCAACGACTTCACCCTCTACGGGCGCACCTGGCAGGTCACCCTGGAGTCGGAGCCGGAGTTCCGCCGCAAGCCGGACGACCTGAGCCAGGTCTTCGTGCGGTCGTCCACGGGCGACCTGGTGCCGTTGACCACCCTGGTCTCGGTCAAGCGCATCCTCGGTCCGGACTCCTACGCACGCTTCAACGTATTCCCGGCGGCCAAGCTGCTCGGCGGCCCGGCTCCGGGCTACAGCTCCGGCCAGTCGCTGGCGGCGATGCAGGAAGTGGCCAACCAGGTACTGGGGCAGGACTACACCCTGGCCTGGATCGGCTCGGCCTACCAGGAGTTGGCGACCCAGGGCTCGGGCAGTACCGCGTTCATCTTCGGCCTGATCCTGGTGTTCCTCATCCTCGCGGCGCAGTACGAGCGCTGGACCCTGCCGCTGGCGGTGGTCACCGCGGTGCCCTTCGCGGTGTTCGGAGCGATCCTGGCGATCTGGCTGCGCGGGCTGGATAACGACGTCTACTTCCAGGTCGGCCTGGTGACCCTGATCGGCCTGGCGGCGAAGAACGCCATCCTGATCATCGAGTTCGCCGTGCTGTGCCGCGAAGAGCAGGGCATGGGCCCGGTCGAAGCCGCGCTGGAGGCGGCCAAGCTGCGCTTCCGCCCGATCGTGATGACCTCGCTGGCCTTCATCCTGGGTTGCGTGCCGCTGGCCATCAGCACCGGCGCCGGCTCCGCGAGCCGTCACTCCATCGGCACCGGGGTGATCGGCGGGATGCTCGCCGCGACCCTGCTGGCGACCTTCCTCATCCCGATGTTCTACATGCTCGTGGAGTCGGCCGCCGACAAGCTCAGCGGCCGCAAGAGCAAGGCCAAGCCCGAGCCAGAGGGTGCGCACGAAGGCTGATGCGAAAGCGGGTTCGGCCGGCGCGGCCGGACCCGCTTCTCCCTTTGTTTCGGGAGTTGCTTAGGGAGCTTGCTAATTTTTTGGTGAACGCCACAATGCATGGCTTCGCCGCGCCATCATTGCGCACCAATCCGTTAGCCACACCTGCCTGCCCGCGGCTTCAGCCGTCCTTCGGCGGAGGCGTGTGACCAGGTGATCCATGAACCTCCGCATCCTGCTGATCCTCGGCGCCCTCAGCGCCTTCGGGCCCATGGCCATCGACTTCTACCTGCCCAGCTTCCCGGCGCTGGCGCAGGCCTTCGGTACCGACGTCGAACACATCCAGCTGAGCCTGTCGGCGTACTTCGCCGGCCTCGCCATCGGCCAGCTGCTCTATGGCCCGCTGGCCGACCGCATCGGCCGGCGCATCCCGCTGCTGCTGGGGGTGAGCATCTTCACCCTGGCGTCGCTCGCCTGCGCCTTCGCGCCCAACCTGGAATGGCTGATCGGCGCGCGCTTCGTCCAGGCCCTGGGTGGTTGCGCGGGAATGGTGATCTCGCGGGCTGTGGTGCGCGACCTGTGCGACCCGATTGCCGCCGCCAAGGCCTTCTCGCAACTGATGCTGGTGATGGGCCTGGCGCCGATCCTCGCGCCGCTGGGCGGCGGGCTGCTGCTGAGCCTGTCCGGCTGGCAGTCGATCTTCTACACCCTGACGCTGTTCAGCGCCCTGGCTGGCGGCGCTATTGCGCTGTGGCTGCCGGAGACCATCCCGAGCGGGCCGCGCCCGCCGCTGCGCGGCGCTCTGAAGCAGTATCGCGCGCTGTTCCGTGACCGTTCCTTCATCACCTATGCGCTCACCGGCGGGGTCGCCATTGCCGGGATGTTCTCCTACATCGCCGGTTCGCCCTTCGTCTTCATCGAACTCTACGGTGTGCCGGCCGAGCATTACGGCTGGATCTTCGGCAGTAACGCCGCGGGCTTCATCCTGATGGCGCAGGTCAACGCGCGGCTGCTGCGCTATCGCGGGCCGGGATTCTGGCTGCGCCGGGCGGTGTGGGTGTACTTCGGCTGCGGCGTGGCACTGCTGGCGATCACCCTGGCCAAGCCTGAACACCTGTGGCCGCTGCTGGTGCCGCTGTTCGGCGCCATCGCCAGCCTGGGCTTCCTGATGCCCAACTCGTCGGCCTGCGCCATGGCCAGCCAGGGTCGGCACGCGGGCAGCGCTTCGGCGCTGATGGGCAGCCTGCAGTTCACTGTCGCGGCTGGCGCTTCGGCGCTGGTCGGTGCATTGCACGACGGCTCGGCACTGCCGATGGCGGTGGTCATCACCGTCTGCGGCCTGGTGGCCGCGGTGCTCGGCTGGCTGAGCGGGCAGATCAGCGAACGCGCGGCCTGATCAGCTGGCGGCGCGCTGCACCAGCTCGGGTAGTCGGTGCGGGGCCTTCAGGCGTGCTTCGAGGGTAGCGACGAAGCTGCGCGCCTCGAGTTCGCTGCGGAAGCCCACGGCCTGCTGGTCGAGGCAGACTTCCCACGGCTGGTCTTTGCGCAAGCGGGACGGACGGACGAGGATGTTCACAGTGCTCACCCCTGTGCTGTCAGGTGAAAAGGGACTCTCAGTGTAGTCCTGTCACATGGCGGCAGCGGGTGCGACTTGTGGTCGCCGACATGCGGTGGCGGCGCTGCCGGAATAACCTCCAGCCATCGTGCCAGAGCGTCCCGTCCGCCGTTGCGCCGCTTCGCTGAAAAATCCTGCAAAGCATTACTGCCGGGGCGCGCGGCAGGACTACGACCAAAGGTTGATGGTGGGGTGGCGATCCCCGTCCATACTCGTTGTTCGACCTCGATAACAACAATAAGAGGCAGTGACGATGAGTTACCGGCAGTCCCATGACCGCTCCATCGCGGAGCCTTCCGCCTTCTGGGCCGAGCAGGCCGGCCGCGTGGCCTGGTACCGCGCGCCGCAGGAAACCCTGCAAGCCCTGCCCGACGGCAGCCACCGCTGGTTCGCCGATGGTCGCCTGAATACCTGCTACCTCGCCCTCGACCGGCAGATCGAACTGGGCCGCGGCAACCAGGCCGCGCTGATCTACGACTCCCCCGTGACCACGACCCAGCAGCGCTTCAGCTATCTGGAGCTGCGCGATGAAGTCGCACGCCTGGCTGGCGCGCTGCGCGCGCTGGGGGTGGAGAAGGGCGACGGGGTGATCATCTACATGCCAATGGTGCCCCAGGCGGCCATGGCCATGCTCGCCTGTGCCCGGCTCGGTGCGGTGCACTCGGTGGTCTTCGGCGGCTTTGCGCCCCACGAACTGGCGCTGCGCATCGACGATGCCAGGCCCAAGCTGGTGCTGACCGCCTCCTGCGGCCTGGAGTTCGAGCGAGTGATTGAATACAAGCCGCTGGTGGACAAGGCCCTGGAACTGGCCACCCACAAGCCGGCTCACGTGCTGGTGCTGCAACGCCCGCAGGCGATGGCCGAGTTGCAGGTCGGCCGCGACCTCGACTGGCGCGAAACCCTGGCCCATGCGCAACCGGCCGACCCGGTGGAAGTCGCCAGTGGCGACCCGCTGTACATCATGTACACCTCCGGCACCACGGGAAAACCCAAGGGCATCGTGCGCGACAACGGCGGCCACGCGGTGGCGCTGAGTTACGCGCTGCCGACCATCTTCGGCCTGCAGCCGGGGGATGTCTGGTGGGGTGTTTCCGACGTCGGCTGGGTGGTCGGTCATTCGCTGATCGTTTACGGGCCATTGATGAACGGCTGCACCACGGTGTTCTACGAGGGCAAGCCGGTGCGCACGCCCGACGCCGGCAGTTACTGGCGGGTGATCGAGGAGCACAAGGTCAACAGCCTGTTCTGCGCGCCCACGGCGATCCGCGCGATCCGCAAGGAGGACCCGCAAGGCGAACTGCTCAGGCGCTACGACCTGAGCTCGCTGCGCCACCTGTTCCTGGCCGGCGAGAAACTCGACAGCAGCACCCAGCACTGGCTGGAGGAACTCACCGGCAAGCCGGTACACGACCACTGGTGGCAGACCGAGACCGGCTGGCCGGTGACCGCGCCCTGCACCGGCCTGGGCGACCACGACCTGCGCGCCGGCTCCACCAACCGCGCGGTGCCCGGTTACCACGTGCAGGTGGTGGACGACGAGGGCCGGCTGCTCGGGCCGAACGAGCAGGGCTCCATCGTCATTGCCCTGCCACTGCCGCCCGGCTGCGCGCAGACGCTGTGGAACGACCACCCGCGCTACCTGCAGGCGTACCTGAAGACTTACCCCGGCTACTACCACACCGGCGACGGCGGCTATGTGGACGAGGAGGGCTTCGTCTACATCATGGGCCGCACCGACGACGTGATTAACGTCTCCGGCCACCGCCTTTCCACCGGCGAGATGGAAGAGCTGCTGGCGCTGCACGAGGCGGTCGCCGAGTGTGCGGTGATCGCCGTGCAGGACGACCTCAAGGGCCATGTGCCGTTGGGGCTGGTGGTGCTCAAGGATGGCGCGCAGGCGACCGAGGCCAACCTGCAGCGCGAGCTGGTGGCGCTGGTGCGCGAGCGCATCGGCGCGCTGGCCTGCTTCCAGCGCGCGGTAGTGGTCAAGCGCCTGCCCAAGACCCGCTCGGGCAAGATTCTGCGCGCCGTGCTGCGCAAGATCGCCGACGGCGAGAACTATGCGCCACCTTCCACCATCGACGACCCGGCGATCCTCGGCGAGATAGCCGAACGCCTCGGTCAGGCCGGCCTCGCCAAGGCGGGCTGATATCCCACGACGCCGGCACTGCCGGCGTATTTCCAGGGCCGCACTCGTTGCGGCCCTTTTTTATACGTCTATCGCCAAACCTTGGTCCGGCAGGAATTCCGGCTGTTCGTCATCTAGAATGATGTCACCTGGCCTCTATCGGTAGTATTGCGCCCATGTCCAAGCGCGTTGTCCTCAATGACGAGGAGCTTCAGGCTCTGCGCGATATAACGGCGCGTGCGCCCAGGCGGCCCGTGGTGCTGTTGGTGGATGACGACCGTGCGGTGCTGGCCCGAACCCGCCGCCTGATCGAACGGGCCAACCTGCGTTGCCTGACTGCCAGCAGCGCCGCATTGGCATTGCGACGCATCCAGCGGGAAGAAGCGGCTATCGATCTGCTGATTAGTGGCCTGGGGTTGGAGCGTGACGGACCGGGGCGGGCATTTATCCAGAAGTTGAACGAGTCCGGCACTTTCCTGCCGATCATCATGCTGTCAGCGCGGACTGATCTTGGGGAGGACCTCTTCGAGGCGTCGTTGAACGTACTGGATTTCCTGCCAAAACCCGTTGATCCGGCAAGCTTTCTACATGTACTCAGCCACAGCCTGTAGGAGCGGGCCATG
>NZ_JYOA01000011.1:91526-168031 GCF_000955805.1 Pseudomonas sp. 21
GCATGGCGCGCTCCTACAAGGTGTTCATGCGGAGCAAGCGTTACAGCGTCTGCGCCTTGAAGGTATCGCACTTGCCCGGCGCGCCGCTTTCGAAGCCGATCTTGAACCAGCGCACGCGTTGTGCGGACGAGCCGTGGGTGAAGGAGTCGGGCATTACCGTGCCGCGTGCCTGGCGCTGCAGGTGGTCGTCGCCGATGGCGTTGGCGGCATTCAGCGCCTCTTCCACGTCGCCTGGCTCCAGCCAGTTCAGGCGCTGCTGGGCGTGGTTGGCCCAGACGCCGGCGAAGCAGTCGGCCTGCAATTCCTGGCGCACCGAAAGGCCGTTGGCGCCCTCCATGCGCGCGCCGCGCTGGCGGGCGGCGTTGATCTTGGCGGAGATGCCCAGCAGGTTCTGCACATGGTGGCCGACTTCGTGGGCGATCACGTAGGCCTGGGCGAAGTCCCCGGCGGCGGAGAACTTCTGTTCCATCTCGCGGAAGAATCCGAGGTCGAGGTACACACGGTGGTCGCCCGGGCAGTAGAACGGGCCGACCGCCGAGGAGGCGAAGCCGCACGCGGAATTCACCCCGCCGTTGAACAGGATCAGCTTGGGCTGTTCGTACTGCTGGTTGCTGCGGGCGAAGATCTCGCCCCAGGTGTCCTCGGTGTCGCCGAGGATCGACTGGACGAACTCCACTTGCGGATCGTTGCCGGTGGCCGGCTTGCCTTGCGTCGGCCGGCTGGGCGCCTGCTGCGAAACATCCATCTGGCCGAGCAGCGAGCCGAGGATGGTCATCGGGTCCTGCCCGGAGAGCAGGCCGATCACCACCACGATGGCCACGCCGCCCAGGCTCAGGCCGCGGCCGCCGATGCGCATGCCTCCGCCGCCGCCCGCCCCGCCGGAGTCATCGCGGGCATCCACTACGTTGTCGCTGCGTCGTCCTTTGCGCCATTGCATGGCGGCATCTCCATCTGACAGGTGGATTCAGTGTTGTCGCGGGTGGGGCTGACCGCCAGCCCGGTCGTCAGGCGAAACGGTGCAGCAGTTCGGCGCGGGCGAGCAGTTGTACGTCGCCGCCAACGCGGACCTCATCGTCCTGGCCGACTTGCACGTCCAGCCGACTGGGGCGGCCGACGAAGCGGCCCTGGGCCAATTGGAACAGCTCGCCGCGGCGTGCCTTGCCCAGTTCCACCAGGTAGGCGGCAACGGGGCCGGCGGCGCTGCCGGTGGCAACGTCCTCGATGATCCCGGCGCTGTCCCAGGTGCGGCCCTCGCGATTATCCACATCCAGAACGAAAACGAAGGCGGCGTTGAGTTTGGCCAGCTCGGCTGCCAGATCCGTGCGCTGGCGCACGCGGCCCAGAGCCTCGCTGCGTACCGGCAGCAGCAGGTAGGGAAGGCCGGTGCTGACCACGGCGGCGGGGTAGTCGGCCAGATCGCTGGCGCTCAGCGAAAAGGCTTCGGCGAACCAGCGGCGCGCATCATCGTCGAGCACGCTGCCGAAGTCGGCGGCGCCCTGGTTCATCTCCGCGTGGAAGCCGGTGCCGCGCCGGCGGGTGGCGACTTTCACCGCCTTGGCCGGCAGCTCCAGCGTCCAGTATTCCTCTTCGCCGCGCTGGTGCAGGTGGTGCAGTAGCGCCGCCGCGCCCAGCACCGGGTGACCGGCGAAGGGCAGTTCCTCGTCGACGGTGAAGATGCGCGCCGAGTAGGTGTCCAGCGTGGCGGACGGGAACAGGAAGATCGACTCGAACTGGCGCAGCTCCTGGGTCAGCGCCAGCAGGGTCTGGGCGGGGATGCCGCGGGCGTCGGGAAATACCGCCAGGCCATTGCCGGTGAGCGGTTGGTCGGCGAAGACGTCGAGCTGCCAGTACTGTTGCGCGGACATGGGCCTCCAGATGCCGCCCTTGAGCGGCGCAAAGAAAAACTCGACAGCCAGCCTAGCGAGCTATATGTTCGCCGACAAGAAAGCGCCGGTCACAGCACCGTGCTTTCCAGGCCACCGCAGTGGCCGGCGTCGCTCGGACGGTTCCGGGCGCCTACGTTCATCAGAGGACACCATGACTGAACCCCGTTCAGCTCGTCGCTTTGCGCGCATCGATCGCCTGCCCCCCTACGTTTTCAACATCACTGCCGAGCTGAAGATGGCCGCCCGCCGCCGTGGCGAGGACATCATCGACCTGTCCATGGGCAACCCGGACGGGGCCACGCCGCCGCACATCGTCGAGAAACTCTGCCAGGTCGCCCAGCGCGAAGACACCCACGGCTACTCCACCTCCCGTGGCATTCCGCGCCTGCGCCGCGCCATCTCGCACTGGTACCGCGACCGCTACGCGGTCGAGATCGACCCGGAATCCGAGGCCATCGTGACCATCGGTTCCAAGGAAGGCCTGGCGCACCTGATGCTGGCCACCCTGGACCACGGCGACACCATCCTGGTGCCCAATCCCAGCTACCCGATCCACATCTATGGCGCGGTGATCGCCGGCGCGCAGGTGCGCTCGGTGCCGCTGGTGCCGGGGATCGATTTCTTCAACGAGCTGGAGCGGGCGATTCGCGAGTCGATTCCCAAGCCGAAGATGATGATCCTCGGCTTCCCCTCCAACCCGACCGCGCAGTGCGTGGAGCTGGACTTCTTCGAGCGCGTGGTGGACCTCGCCAAGCGCTATGACGTGCTGGTGGTGCACGACCTGGCCTACGCGGACATCACCTTCGACGGCTGGAAAGCCCCGTCGATCATGCAGGTGCCCGGCGCCAAGGACATCGCGGTGGAGTTCTTCACCCTGTCCAAGAGCTACAACATGGCCGGCTGGCGCATCGGCTTCATGGTCGGCAACCCGGAGCTGGTCTCGGCCCTGGCGCGGATCAAGAGCTATCACGACTACGGCACCTTCACCCCGCTGCAGGTAGCGGCCATCGCCGCGCTGGAAGGCGACCAGCAGTGCGTGCGCGACATCGCCGAGCAGTACCAGAAGCGCCGCGACGTGCTGGTGAAGGGCCTGCACGAGGCGGGCTGGATGGTGGAGAACCCCAAGGCCTCCATGTACATCTGGGCGAAGATTCCCGAGCCCTATGCTCACCTGGGCTCGCTGGAGTTCGCCAAGAAGCTGCTCCAGGACGCCAAGGTCTCGGTGTCGCCGGGCATCGGCTTCGGCGACTACGGCGACGACCACGTGCGCTTCGCCCTGATCGAGAACCGCGACCGCCTGCGCCAGGCTGTGCGCGGGATCAAGGCGATGTTCCGCGCCGACGGCCTGTTGCCGGCCAAGGCCGAATAAAAGCCGCCGGCATGAAAAGGGCGACCCGATGGTCGCCCTTTTCGTGTGGAGTCCCTCACCCCATCCGGCTCGCGGAGCATTGCCGCGCGGGAACCTGGAGAGTGCCCCGCGCGTCGGAAGCCCCATCCCACCTCCACCAGCGTTCAGGGGTGAGGGAGTGCCTCGGTGCAAGGTCAGTGCGCGGGGTAGTCCGCCAGCACTTCACGCTGGCCGGTCTTGCTCAGGCCGACTACCTGGTAGGCATCGTGCCGGTCGCCCATTTCCATGCCCGGCGAGCCCATCGGCATGCCCGGTACGGCGGCGCCGACCAGATCGGCACGCTCGCGCAGCTTGAGGACGTCGGCCGCCGGCACGTGGCCTTCGACGAACTTGCCGTCGATCACGCCGGTGTGGCACGAGCCCATGCTGTAAGGCACGCCAAGTTTGGTCTTCACTGCACTCATGTCCGCCTCGACGTGGTCGTTGACGGTGAAACCGTTGCTTTCCAGGTGCTTGATCCAGTCCTTGCAGCAGCCGCAGTTGGCATCGCGGTGCACGTCGATGGTCAGCGGCTCGGCGGCCTGGGCGGCGCCGGCGACAAGGGCGGTGAGCAGAAGCAGGGTGCGCATGGTTGGAACCTCGAAATACGAACGCGACCGAGCATACTCCCGAGCGTCTTCAGCCCCCACCCGGTGTTTGTTTCCCCATATGACGCGCTTGCCCGAACTTGCCGCGCCGTGCGGGGTCTTTAGCTGATCGGTGGTGCGTCCGCGACTCCCGGTCGCAGGTCAGGACGCTCGGCAATGGCTGCATGGCCAAGGAGAAATCGGATGCTCTTCGCCCGTCTCGTCCTGCTGGTCCAGGCTCTGGTCTGGGGTGGCCTGGGACTGCTCTACTGGATCCGCCCCTATGAGATGGCCAACCTCAGCGGCATGCTGCTGATGGAGCCGTCGTCGGTGAGCGACGCTCGCGTCTTCTATGGCGGCCACCAGTTCGCCCTCGCGCTGTTCCTCGTCTTTGCCCTGCGTCGTCGCCTGCTGGTGCGGCCGGCGCTGATCCTGGTGATCCTGGTGCAGCTGACCCTGACGCTGTCGCGCCTGCTGATTGCCTGGACCGAAGGCGGCATGGAGTGGGACGCGCAACTGGCCGGCGTGGTCTACCGCGGGGTGATCTCGGCGCTGGCGATCTTCGCCCTCTACTGGCTGGAGCGGCAGTCGCGCAATCGCGCGGTGGTGGTGCGCGAACCGGAGGAGCCGGAGGAGCGCAAGGCAGACTTCGAAGGGTTGTGAGCTTCGGATAGGCGGCGCGGCCTGCCGGCGGCAGCGCTGCCGGGTTACCCCCGCTCCGTGCTATCGTATTGATTTCGCGGTAGAAGCAAGGCGGAGCCAGCATGAAGTTCGTACATCAACGTGAGCACCTCAACGAAGGCGACCTGGTCGTCATCGAATGCTCCATGACCTGCAACATCCGCCTGATGACCGATGCCGCCTTCCGCAGCTTCAAGAATGGCGGCCGCCACGTCTACCACGGCGGCGCGTTCGACCGGTTCCCGGCCAAGATCAAGGTGCCCAGCACCGGCAACTGGAACATCACCATCGACACTGTCACCCGCCGCGCCATCAGCGTCACGCGCAAGGCCGACTTCAAGTACAGCATCAAGTTCGTGCGCAAGTCGCCGTCGAACTACAGCTGATCCTCATTGCCCCGCATGGGCGGGGAAATCCTTCAGCAGGCGGGCGATGCCTTCGTCCACGGCCTGCTGGGTGATCTTCGGATCGTGCAGCTGGCGCGCCACCTGCGCCTGATAGAGCACCTGTCCGCTCGCCTCGTCGAGAATCTGCAGCGCCAGGCGCGCCTGTTCCTGGTCGGTGATCTGCGTCTGGGTCATCACGCCCGCGCCGGTCACCACCGGGCGCTGCACGATGCCGGTCTGGCTATCCAGGCCGACGGCATAGATCACCCGTAGCTCCCCTGACTTTTCCTGATAGCGGTAGCCCTTGGCTTCCAGCGCGCGGCGCACGGCGAGATCGAAGCGATCTTCCAGGTCCTCGCGGTGGCCCTGTGCGCGTACCGCCTGGATGAAGAAGGTGCTTTGCCGGCCGTTGGCGGCGGGGGAGACGCTGATGCTGGCGGGGTCGGTGCCGGCGCAGGCGGCCAGCAGCAGGCAGAGCAGGGGAAGGATCAGGCGGGACATGGACGTGCCTCTTGTCATTGTCCCGCAAGCGTAGCCGCCTCGCGGTGGCGCGCCGCCCAACCCTTGGTTGGGCGGCATGCGGTTGAGCGACCGGGCCTCAGCGGCGGGTCAGCAGCACGCCGGCTTCCATGTGGTGCGTGTAGGGGAACTGGTCGAACAGGGCGCAGCGGCTGACCTGGTGGGTCTCGTGCAGCTGGGCGATGTTCTGTGCCAGGGTCTCCGGGTTGCAGGAGATGTACAGGATGTTGTCGAAGCGCCGGGTCAGCTCGCAGGTGTCCGGGTCCATGCCGGCGCGCGGCGGGTCGACGAAGACGCTGCCGAACGCGTAGGACTTCAGGTCGACATCGGCCAGGCGGCGGAACGGGCGCACCTCATTCAGCGCCTGGGTCAGCTCCTCGGCGGAGAGGCGCACCAGGGTGACATTGTCCACGGCGTTGTCGGAAAGGTTGGCCAGGGCGGCGTTCACCGAGGTCTTGCTGATCTCGGTGGCCAGCACCTGGCGCACGCGGGTGGCCAGCGGCAGGGTGAAGTTGCCGTTGCCGCAGTACAGCTCCAGCAGGTCGTCCTCGCGCTGGCCCAGGGCTTCGTACGCCCAGTTGAGCATCTTCTGGCAGACCTCGCCGTTGGGCTGGGTGAAGGCGCCCTCCGGCTGGCGGTAGCGGAAGGTACGGCCGGCAACGGTCAGCTCCTCGCTGACGTAGTCACGGCCCACCACCAGGCGCTTGCCGCGCGAGCGACCGACGATGCTCACGCCCAGCTCGGCGGCCAGCTTCTCGGCGGCGGCCTGCCAGGCCGCGTCGACCGGGCGGTGGTAGCACAGGGTGATCAGCGCATCGCCCGCCAGGGTGGTGAGGAATTCCACCTGGAACAGCTTGTGGCCCAGCGTCGGCTCGGCCCAGGCGGCCTTCAGGCGTGGCATCAGTTCATTGATGCGCTGGCTGGCGATAGGGAATTCCTCGATCAGGATCGGCGTGTGCTTGTCGCCCTGCTCGAACATCGCGTAGTGACGTGCCTCGCCCTCGCGCCACAGACGGAACTCGGCGCGCAGGCGGTAATGCTCACGGGGCGAGTCGAACACCTCCGGCTCTGGCGCGGCGAAGGGCGCCAGCAGCTCGCGCAGGCGCGCGGCCTTGTCGGCCAGTTGGCTGTCGTAGTGGGACGGATCGAAACGCGGACTGCTCATGGGGCGGGTAACTCGTGTGGAGGCGGCGGCGTGAAGGGGCATCGCCGAGGATGCCCCTGCCGCGGGAAAACGATCAGGCGTTGAACCAGCCCAGCTTGATCACGAAAAGAATCGACAGGATGACCAGTGCCGGGTTCAGCTCGCGGAAGCGGCCGGACAGCAGCTTGCAGGCGGTCCAGGTGATGAAGCCGAAGGCGATGCCGTTGGCGATGGAGAAGGTCAGCGGCATGGCCAGGGCGGTCACGACCACGGGGGCGGCGACGGTCAGGTCGTCCCAGTCGATCTCGGCCAGGCCCGAGGCCATCAGCACGGCGACGAAGAACAGCGCGGGCGCGGTGGCGAAGGCCGGCACGTTGCCCGCCAGCGGGGCGAAGAACAGCGCCAGCAGGAACAGCACGGCGACCACGATGGCGGTCAGACCGGTGCGGCCACCGGCGGAAACGCCCGCCGCCGACTCGATGTAGCTGGTGGTGGTAGAGGTGCCCAGCAGCGAGCCGACCATGGCGGCGGAGCTGTCGGCGATCAGCGCGCGGCCCATCTTCGGCATGTGCCCGTCCTTGCCCATCAGGCCGGCGCGCTTGGCTACGCCGATCAGGGTGCCGGAGTTGTCGAACAGGTCGACGAAGAGGAAGGCGAAGATCACGCTGAACAGGCCGATGTCCAGCGCGCCCTTGATATCCAGCTGCAGGAAGGTCGGCGCCAGCGACGGCGGCATCGATACCACGCCGCCGAACTGGGAGACGCCGATGGCGATGGAGATGAAGGTTACCACCAGGATGCCGATCATCACCGCGCCGGTCACGCGGCGGGCCTCCAGGGCGACGATCAGGATGAAGCCGAGGATCGCCAGCAGCGGCGCCGGCTTGGCCAGGTCACCCATGCCTACCAGGGTGGCCTGGTTGGCGACGACGATGCCCGATTCCTTCAGCGCGATCAGTGCGAGGAACAGGCCGATGCCGGCGGCAATGGCCGAGCGTAGCGCCAGCGGGATGCTGTTGATGATCCATTCGCGGATGCGGAAGATCGAGATGACGAAGAACATGCACGCGGAGAGGAACACCGCACCGAGCGCCACCTGCCAGGTGTGGCCCATGTGCAGGACCACGGTGTAGGTGAAGAAGGCGTTCAGGCCCATGCCGGGAGCCAGGGCGATCGGGTAGTTGGCGATCAGGCCCATCACCGCCGAGCCGATGGCGGCGGCCAGGCAGGTCGCCACGAAGATCGCGCCCTTGTCCATGCCCGTCTCGCCGAGGATGCTCGGGTTGACGAAAAGGATGTAGGCCATGGTCAGGAAGGTAGTGATACCCGCCAGGATCTCGGTGCGCACATTGGTGTTGTGCGCCTTGAGTTGGAACAGCTTTTCCAGCATGTTTGGCTCCCCGTGACGCTCTTGCGCCGTTATCGTTCTGGCCGGGAAAAGCAAGGTACATGCCCAGGTGGGCCCTGCGCCTTTTCTTGTGACCGGCAAAAGGCGCGCATGATACCAGCTTGCCCTGAGCCGGAGAATTTCTGACCGGACCGCCAGCATCCGTTCGTCTGCAAGCTTAGTCGCGGGCGCCGACCAAGGGAGTGCAACTTGTGCGCTGACGGTGGTCTGATCCTTCATAACCCTGGCCCGAGCGGGCCGTTCTGTCCGATTCGCAGTCGATGAAACGCTCTATTCCGATCCTCCTCGCCTCATTGTTGGGCGCCTGCGCCGGTGCGCCGCCGTCCGCGCCGCAGCACACCTTCGATGTCCACGCCTTGGCCGAGAAGCCCACGGCCAGCACCCGCACCCTGGCCGACCCGCAGGGCAAGGCAGTGCTGCTGGAGACCCATCCCGTCCTGACCCAGCGCGACGTGCAGCGGGCCGAACTGGCCAGCGTGGCCGACGGCAAGCCGGCGGTGCGCGTGCGCTTCACCCCCGAAGCCAGCCAGCGCCTGGCCAGGCTGACCGAGGAAGAGCAGGGCAAGGCCCTGGCGGTAGTCATCGACGGGCAACTGCGCCTGCTGCCGAAAGTGACGCGGGTGGTGACCGATGGTCAGGTGATGCTCAAGGGCTTTGCCACCCAGGCGGAGGCGGAGACGCTGGTGCGGCGACTCAACGACTTGCGGGATGTGCCGGTGCAGCCGGAGCAGAAATCAGGCGGGCAGCCCTAGCCCGTCCTTTTGCGGGGCGTATCCCTGTGCAGGGCGATTAACCTGGAACAGGTTATCCGCCGGCGGCCCGAGGCGGATAACGCTGGCGCGTCATGCGCCCTGCGAAACTTTATTGGTGTTACCGGCGCGCAGTGGGTTTTTCGTAGGAGCGAGCCTGCTCGCGATCCGCCTATCACGGACGCCCGGCTGGAATCTGTTCGCGAGCAATAACGATGGCGTCCCCCTCGCTCCTACAGGTTCAGCCTGAGTTCTGTGAGCGACAGACATGAAAAAGCCCGGCATCTGCCGGGCTTTTTCGTTTCGCGGTTCGCGGTTCGGGCTTAGGCGCCGTAGACCGGGAACTTGGCGCAGATGGCCTTGACCTTCTCGCGCACGCCGTCCACCACGGACTCGTCGCCCATGTTGGTGAGGATGTCGCAGATCCAGCCGGCCAGCTCGCGACACTCGGCTTCCTTGAAGCCGCGGGTGGTCACGGCCGGGGTGCCGATACGCAGGCCGGAGGTGACGAACGGGGAGCGCGGGTCGTTCGGTACGCTGTTCTTGTTCACGGTGATGAAGGCGCGACCCAGGGCGGCGTCGGCGTCCTTACCGGTGATGTCCTGCTTGATCAGGGACAGCAGGAACAGGTGGTTCTGGGTACCGCCGGAAACCACGTCGAAGCCGCGCTCGATGAACACGCTGGCCATGGTCTGGGCGTTCTTCAGGACCTGCTGCTGGTAGGCCTTGAACTCGGGCTGCAGGGCTTCCTTGAAGCACACGGCCTTGGCGGCGATCACGTGCTCCAGCGGGCCACCCTGGGCACCCGGGAAGACAGCGGAGTTCAGCTTCTTCTCGATCTCTTCGTTCTTGCGAGCGAGGATCAGGCCGCCGCGCGGGCCGCGCAGGGTCTTGTGGGTGGTGGTGGTGACCACGTCGGCGAACGGCACCGGGTTCGGGTAGACGCCCGCGGCGACCAGACCGGCCACGTGGGCCATGTCGACGAACAGGTAGGCGCCGACCTTGTCCGCGATGGCGCGGAAGCGGGCGAAGTCCAGGACCTGGGAGTAGGCGGAGAAGCCGGCGACGATCATCTTCGGCTTGTGCTCGACGGCCAGGCGCTCGACTTCGTCGTAGTCGATCAGGCCGGCGTCGGTGATGCCGTACTGCACGGCGTTGTACAGCTTGCCGGAGGAGGAAACGCTGGCGCCGTGGGTCAGGTGACCGCCGTGGGCCAGGCTCATGCCCAGGATGGTGTCACCGGCCGACAGCAGGGCCAGGTAGACGGCGGCGTTGGCCTGGGAGCCAGCGTGCGGCTGGACGTTGGCGTAGTCGGCGCCGAACAGTTCCTTGGCGCGGTCGATGGCCAGTTGCTCGACGACGTCGACGTACTCGCAACCACCGTAGTAGCGCTTGCCCGGGTAGCCTTCGGCGTACTTGTTGGTCAGCACCGAACCCTGGGCTTCCATCACCGCCGGGCTGGTGTAGTTCTCGGAGGCGATGAGCTCGATGTGCTCTTCCTGGCGCTGGGCTTCCTGCTCCATCGCGGCGAAGAGTTCGGCATCGTAGCGGGCGAGGGTCAAATCACGGCTGAACATGGCGGTCCTCTTAAGGATCGGGTGCTGGGGGAAAGGCGCGCATTCTAACCCAAGGCGCCGGTGCTGGCACATGAAAGGCGGTCATGTGGCTGACAAGCGGGGTTCAAGGCGGCGGATCGGTGGATTTGCGAGCAGCTTGGCGCTTGCGGAGGCGGTGCGGCGTGTGTGGGAGCGGACTCCGTCCGCGATCGATCCCCGGCGGCTCCGAGCTGGCCGGTGGCACATCGCGGACGGAGCCCGCTCCTACGCAAAGCCGAACATCGAGCCGATGGGTCAGCCCAGCAGGAACAACGCGTTGCTGGCGAACAGCGCGGCGAACTGGTCCGCCGGCACCGGGCGGCCGAAGAGGAAGCCCTGCACCTCGTCGCAACCATGCTCGCGCAGGAAGTCCAGCTGTTCGTGGCTCTCCACGCCCTCGGCGATCACCATCAGGTTCAGGCTATGGGCCATGGCGATGATGGCGCGGGCGATCTGCGCGTCCTGCTCGCCATGGGGCAGGCCGTCGACGAAGCTGCGGTCGATCTTCAGTACGTCGATGGGGAACTGCTTCAAGTAGTTGAGCGAGGAATAGCCGGTGCCGAAGTCGTCCACCGCAATCGCCAGGCCCAGGCGCTTCAGGCCCTGAAGTATCTGCATGGCCTGGGACACGTCGCTCATCAGGATGCTTTCGGTCAGCTCCAGCTCCAGGCACGCCGGGGCGATCCCGGTGTCCTCGAGGATGCCGGCGATGCGCTCGCCCAACTGGCCGTCGGCGAACTGCCGGGCCGAGAGGTTCACGGAAATCTTCGGCACCCGCACCTTGTCGCGGTGCCAGGCGCGCAGTTGCAGGCAGGCCTGCTCCAGCAGCCAGTCGCCGACCTGGGCGACCAGACCGAGCTCTTCCAGTACCGGGATGAACTCCGCCGGCGGGATCAGACCGCGCTTGGGATGCTGCCAGCGCAGCAGCGCCTCGGCACCGGTCAGGCGACGGCCATCGCCGGTGAACTGCGGCTGGTAGTGCAGGACGAACTCGTGCAGCTCGATGGCGCGGCGCAGGTCGCTTTCCAGCTCCAGGCGTTCCAGGGCGCGGGCGTTCATCTCGGCCTGGTAGAACTGGAAGTTGTTCTTGCCCATTTCCTTGGCGTGGTACATCGCCGTGTCGGCGTTCTTCATCAACTGGCTGAGCTCGGCGCCGTCCTGCGGCGAGAGCGCCACGCCGATGCTGGCGGTGACGAAGAATTCGCGCCCTTCCAGGGTGAAGGGGCGGGCGAGGCTGGAGAGAATCTGCTCGGCGACCTGGATCGCCTGCCGCAGCGCCTTCTCGCGGTCCTTCTGGCCGGGCAGCAGCAGGGTGAACTCGTCGCCGCCCATGCGCGCCACGGTGTCGTCGTCGCTGACGCAATGGCTCAGGCGCTCGGCCACTTCCTTGAGCATGCGGTCGCCCGCGGCGTGGCCGAGGGAGTCGTTGATCGGCTTGAAGCGGTCGAGGTCGAGGAACATCAGCACGACCCACTGCTGGTGCCGCTCGGCCTGCAGCAGGGCGGTGTGCAGGCGGTCCTGGAACAGCGTGCGGTTGGGCAGGTGGGTCAGGGCGTCGTAGTAGGCCAGGCGGTGGATGCGCCGCTCGCTGGCCTTGCGTTCGCTGATGTCGCTGAAGAAGCAGACGAAGCTGACCAGGTCGCCTTCCTCGTCGTGGACCGCGGTGATGCCGACCCAGCTCGGGTACAGCTCGCCGCTCTTGCGCTTCTGCAGGATCTCGCCTTCCCAGCTGCCGCTCTTGCGCAGGCTTTCGAGCACGTGCTTGAGCTGGTTGGCTTCCTGGCGGTCGGCGGTGAGCAGGCGCGGCAGCTGGTCCAGCACTTCCTCGGCGGAATAGCCGGTGAGGCGGCTGAAGGAGTCGTTGATCTGCACGATGTAGCCGGCCGGATCGGTGACCATGATCGCCGCCGTGGAGTGCTCGAATACCGTCGCCGCCATGCGCATCTCACGCTCGGCGCGACGCTGCTGGCTCACGTCGCGGGCGACGCCGAGCAGGCCTTCGAAGCGGCCGTGGTCGTCCCACATCAGGGCGATGCGCAGCTCCACGGGAATCTTGTGGCCGTCGGCGTGCAGGCAGTCGAGGCTGAACAGCTGCGGCTCGGCGCTCTCGCGCAGTTCGGCCAGGCGCTTGGGCTCGCCGATGGCGCCCTGCACGCGGTTCAGCAGTTCATCCAGGCGCTCCAGCTGAGCCGGGTTGGCGGCCACCTGCTGGAAACCGTTGGCCAGCACCCACTCGGGGCTGTAGCCGAGCACCTGGTGGATCGACGGGCTGATGTAGTTGAGCTTGACCTGGGCGTCGGTGGAGAGGATCACGTCGCTGATGCTCTCGGCGAGCATGCGGTAGCGACGGCCGCTCTCGCGCAGGGAGTTGTGTGCCTCGACGGTGTCGGTGATGTCCTTGGCCACGCCGATCAGCCGCGCCACGCGGCCGGAAGCGTCGCGGGTGAAGGCCTGCTCGCGGATATCGAACCAGTGCCAGCTGCCGTCGCGGTGGCGCCAGCGCAACTGGCTGTCCAGCAAAAGGCCGTCGCCCACCACCTGCTGCAGGTTGCGCACGCGCCAGTAGTACTCGACGTCGTCCGGGTGCAGCACCTTCTCCCAGAAGCGCTCGCCCATCTCGCGCAGTTCGTCGCCGCTGTAGCCGAGCTGGTGGCCGAGGTTGTGGTTGCTGAAGATCACCCGGCGCGCGGCGATGTCGTGGATGTAGAGGGTGTCGGGCACCGCGCGCACCGCGTCGGACCAGAACTTCTCGCGCTCGATCAGCGACAGTTCGACCTGCTTGCGGCTGGTGATGTCCGACAGGCTCAGGGTGACGGCGTGGAAGTCCTGGATCATCTCCGGCACGCGCAATTGCAGCCACAGGTGGCGCTGTTCGCCCTGGCGGGTATGGATGCAGGCTTCCAGCTCGACCATGCCCTGGCCGTGCAGCACGGCTTCGAGCACCTTGCTGCGCACGCCGTCCGGGCGCATGCCGGCGCCGCCGATGAGAATCTGCCAGGCCTGCTCGGTGGTGCCCACGCCCATCAGGCGCTTGGCGACATTGTTGATCTCGGTGATGCGCACCTGGCGCAGCAGCCAGGGCAGACGCTCGGGCTGTGAGGTGATCCACTCGCGCAGGTCGCTCTGCCGGCGCAGGTTGAGGTCCACCAGGGCCTGGCGCAGGGCAGAGAGGTCGAGCACGCAGAGGGCGACGCCGACACCGTCGAAGATGTCCTGGTAGCGCCGGCGGGTCTCTTCGAGGATGTGCAGCGCCTGCTGTTCCTCGGTGACGTCGCGCAGCACCCAGACCTGCCCGCCCTGGGGCAGGTTGCCGCGCAGCACCCAGGTCTGCTCCGGCGACAGCGGGCTGTCGTCCAGGGAATGCTGGCTGACGGCGAACAGCCGGGCCTGGCCGGTATCGTTGACGCGTACCAGCTCGGAGCCGTTGTCCGCCGCGGCATCGCCGCCCTGCAGCAGGCCACCCAGGCCGGGCAGCAGCTCCAGCAGGTGATGTTCGCCGGCCTTGTCGGCGGTGATGCCGAATAGCTGCTCGGCCTGTGGGTTGAGGTAGGCGAGGCGACCGTCGGTGCGGGTCACCAGCACCCGCTCGTCGATGGCGCCCAGGGCTTGCGCGGCCTGACGCAGGTTCTGCTGCGACTCCACGGTCAGCGCGCGCAGGTTCTGCTGTTCGCGTTGCAGGCGCAGCAGGGCGGCGCCGGCGATGCCCGCCAGAACCAGCAGCAGCGCCAGCTCGCCGCCCAGGCGCGGCAACAGGGTGGCGCGGATCTGCCGGTCGTCGAATTGCGGGTGCAACTGCCAGTCGGTGTTCTGGATGTCCAGGCCGTCCAGGCTCCGTGCCTGTTCCAGTGGCGAGGCGGCGGACAGCGGGCCGGGACGATAGCCGCTGGAGCGGCCGAGGACCTTCTGCTGGACGTCGTCGACCAGGATCCAGTCCGGTGACTCGGGGCGGATCTGCGCCGCCCAGCCACGCCGGGCGACCTTTTCGTCGAGGCGGATGACGCTGTCGCCTTCGCCCGGCTCGGTGGCCTTCAGCCAGACATAGAAGTGGCCGCCGTTCTCCTCGCTGAAGGCATAGTGATAGGCCTGTTGCGTGCTGCGCTGGCGCAAGGCCTCGATGAAGGCGACGTCCTTGATGCCGCTGGCGGAGTCGCGCACGGGCGCGCCGCTGGCGTCCAGCCGGACCAGGCTGTGGAAGGACGGGTAGATGTGCTTCAGGCCGGCGATCAGCGGTGCGTGGACATCGCCGTGCTCGCGGTCCTGTTCCTGCTGCAGCAGGGCCTGTGCCGCCACGGCCTTGAGTTCCAGGGTCAGGGAGATCCGCTGGGCCATCTGTTCGCCGTGCAGCACCACCCGCTCACGCTCGAAGCGCTCCTGGCTGCGGAACTCCTGGTGCAGCTGCCAGACCAGCAGGCCGAGCATGAACAGCACCAGCAGCACCAGCGCGGTCCGGGTCGCCACGCGGCCAGGCCTGGCCAGGGCGTCCGGAGGAGTACGGGGGAAAATAGACAAGGACTTAGGGACCTGGGGCGATACGGCTGAATTCGGCGCAGGCTAGGATGCCCGGAAAGGCGGCGAAGTGCCAGTATGGCCGACGAGCGTCGTTTGCCCTTCCCGGTTCATTCCGGTAGCTTTGCCGCACGCGCGCGTGATGTGCAGCGAAAAGTTCGACGCATAAAGTACATCCCCGCAGAGTCCCGCGCGAAGGGCCGTCCATCGGCCGTTCACGCCCGCCGGCAGCCCGCTCGCGAGAGTTCGAGCGCTGCCGCTCCGGCCAGTGAGCCGGCGTCCCGGAACCTGCCATCGTGCGTTCCGGCCATCCCGATCACAATTCATCCCAGAAGTCAGGTATCCATGGCTCAATACGTCTACACCATGCACCGGGTCGGCAAGGTCGTGCCGCCCAAGCGTGAAATCCTCAAGAACATTTCCCTGTCGTTCTTCCCCGGCGCCAAGATCGGCGTGCTCGGCCTGAACGGCGCGGGTAAATCCACCCTGCTGCGCATCATGGCCGGCGTCGACACCGAGATCGAAGGTGAAGCCCGTCCGATGCCGGGCATCAACGTCGGCTACCTGCCGCAGGAGCCCAAGCTCGACCCGCAGGCCACCGTTCGCGAGATCGTCGAAGAGGCCGTTGGCCAGATCAAGGCCGCCCAGGCTCGCCTGGACGAGGTCTATGCCGCCTACGCCGAGCCTGACGCCGACTTCGACGCACTGGCCGCCGAGCAGGCCAAGCTGGAGGCCATCCTCCAGGCTTCCGACGGTCACAACCTGGAGCGTCAGCTGGAAGTCGCCGCCGACGCCCTGCGCCTGCCGGCCTGGGATGCGAAGATCGAGCACCTCTCCGGTGGCGAGAAACGCCGCGTGGCGCTGTGCCGCCTGCTGCTGTCCGCCCCGGACATGCTGCTGCTGGACGAACCGACCAACCACCTGGACGCCGACTCCGTCGCTTGGCTGGAACACTTCCTCCACGACTTCCCGGGCACCGTGGTAGCGATCACCCACGACCGTTACTTCCTCGACAACGTCGCCGGCTGGATTCTCGAGCTGGACCGTGGCCAGGGCATCCCGTTCGAAGGCAACTACTCCGGCTGGCTGGAATCCAAGGCCAACCGCCTGGCCCAGGAAGCCAAGCAGGAAGCCTCCCACGCCAAGGCCATGAAGGCCGAACTGGAGTGGGTACGCCAGGGCGCCAAGGCTCGTCAGTCCAAATCCAAGGCTCGCCTGCAGCGTTTCGAAGAACTGCAATCGCAGGAATTCCAGAAGCGCAGCGAGACCAACGAGATCTACATCCCGGCCGGTCCGCGCCTGGGCGACAAGGTCATCGAGCTGCACAACGTCACCAAGGGCTACGGCGAGCGCGTACTGATCGACAACCTGTCGCTGGCCATTCCCAAGGGCGCCATCGTTGGCGTGATCGGCGGCAACGGCGCGGGTAAATCGACCCTGTTCCGCATGCTGACCGGCAAGGAACAACCGGACTCGGGCACCATCGAGATCGGCGAAACCGTGCAGATCGCCAGCGTCGACCAGAGCCGTGAAGTGCTCGAAGGCAACAAGACCGTCTGGGAGCAGGTCTCCGACGGCTTCGAGCAGATCAAGATCGGCAACTACGAAGTTCCGTCGCGCAGCTACGTCGGCCGCTTCAACTTCAAGGGTGGCGACCAGCAGAAGTTCGTCAAGGACCTCTCCGGTGGTGAGCGTGGCCGTCTGCACCTGGCCCTGACCCTGAAGCAGGGCGGCAACGTCCTGCTGCTCGACGAACCGTCCAACGACCTCGACGTGGAAACCCTGCGTGCGCTGGAAGAAGCGCTGCTGGACTTCCCCGGCGCCGCCATCGTGATTTCCCACGATCGCTGGTTCCTGGACCGCATCGCGACCCACATCCTCTCCTACGAGGACGACGGCAAGGTGACCTTCTTCGAAGGCAACTACACCGAGTTCGAAGCCGACCGCAAGAAGCGTCTGGGCGACGCGGCCTCCCAGCCGCACCGCGTGCGCTACAAGAAGCTGGCGTAAGCCGCTTCCGATTGAAAACGGGGCCTTCGGGCCCCGTTTTCATTTCTGTGTCTTATTCAGCGGCTGCGCTTGAGGTCGTCCAGGGTGCGGCGCTGATCTTCCAGCTGGCGCTGCAGTGTGTCGATTTGCCGCGCCTGCTCTTGCAGCGTGCGTTGCTGCTCTTCCAATTGCCGGGTCATGCGCTGCAGGTCGTCGGTGCTGAAGTTCGACTTGTGGATCACTTCGCTGCTGAAGGTGTCGGCCACGACCAGCGCGCCGGACTCGGTGAAATCGCCCATTTTCATGGCGCCGAAGGCGGGCAGGGCGAGGGTGCAGGTGAGGGCGGCGAGAAGCGCGAGCGGGCGTGCGAGCATCGTGGGCGTCCTGGTTGGATAAATTGTTGAGTGCAACTACCTATTGATTTTGTATACAAGAATCTGCTTTTCTGCCGGTCCGGCAGGCGTGGAATTTATATTTTTGCACCATAAAGATTCATAAAAGCGTCACGCTGCACTATCTCGGGGCGGCGTGGATTGTTAGAGTCTGCCGGCAAAAAGCATCACATAATCAGAAAAGTACCGGTGTAGACATGACGCAATCCGTTGACTCGTTCCTCGAGCGCCTGAAGCGGCGCGACCCCGATCAGCCCGAATTCCACCAGGCGGTGGAAGAGGTGCTGCGCTCCCTCTGGCCCTTCCTCGAAGCCAATCCGCACTACCTGCAGGCCGGCATCGTCGAACGCATCGTCGAGCCCGAACGCGCGATCCTGTTCCGCGTACCCTGGGTGGATGATGCCGGACGAGTGCGGGTCAACCGCGGTTTCCGCATCCAGATGAGCAGCGCCATCGGCCCTTACAAGGGCGGCCTGCGCTTCCACCCCTCGGTGAACCTGGGCGTGCTGAAGTTCCTGGCTTTCGAGCAGGTCTTCAAGAACTCCCTGACCTCGCTGCCCATGGGCGGCGGCAAGGGCGGCTCGGACTTCGATCCCAAGGGCAAGAGCGACGCCGAAGTCATGCGCTTCTGCCAGTCGTTCATGAGCGAGCTGTTCCGCCACGTCGGCGCTGACCTCGACGTGCCGGCCGGCGACATCGGCGTGGGCGCCCGCGAGATTGGCTACCTGTTCGGCCAGTACAAGCGCCTGTCCAACGAGTTCACCTCGGTGCTGACCGGCAAGGGCATGTCCTACGGCGGCAGCCTGATCCGCCCGGAAGCCACCGGCTACGGCTGCGTGTACTTTGCCCAGGAGATGCTCAAGGCCCGCGAAAGCGGCTTTGACGGCCAGCGCGTGGCCATCTCCGGCTCCGGCAACGTGGCCCAGTACGCCGCGCAGAAGGTCATGGAGCTGGGCGGCAAGGTGATCTCGCTGTCCGATTCCGAAGGTACCCTGTTCTTCGAAGCGGGCCTGACCCTGGAGCAGTGGGAAGCCGTCATGGAGCTGAAGAACGTCCGTCGCGGCCGTCTCAGCGAAATGACCGGCCCCGGCCTGCGCTTCATCGCTGGTGAGCGTCCGTGGGCGCTGGCCTGCGATATCGCGCTGCCCTGCGCCACCCAGAACGAACTGGACGCCAACGACGCGCGCACCCTGCTGGCCAACGGCTGCGTCTGCGTGGCCGAAGGCGCGAACATGCCGTCGACCCTGGAGGCCGTGGATATCTTCCTCGAGGCCGGCATCCTCTACGCACCGGGCAAGGCTTCCAATGCCGGCGGCGTCGCCACCAGCGGCCTGGAGATGAGCCAGAACGCCATGCGCCTGCTGTGGACCGCCGGCGAAGTGGACCAGCGCCTGCACGGCATCATGCAGAACATCCACCATGCCTGCGTCGCCTACGGCGAGGAGAATGGCCGGATCAACTACGTGAAGGGCGCCAACATCGCCGGCTTCGTCAAGGTCGCCGACGCGATGCTGGCCCAGGGCGTCGTCTGATCGCTCCGCCAACATGAAGAACGGGCCCGATGGGCCCGTTTTTCATTTCAGCCGTTGTATCGGCTGCCCTTGTAGGAGCGAGCTTGCTCGCGAACCTCTCGAAGCTGGCGCGTACCTCTCACTGCTGTCGCGGAGCTGTTCGCGAGCAAGCTCGCTCCTACAGGCTCGGCGTCGATCCGCTCAATCCACCGGTTTGGGCGTAGTCGCCGTGCTTGGCGGCAGCAGCGGGTATTCCACCTTCGGCTGTTTGCCGGTGGCGGTCTTGAGGAAGGCGACGATATCGCTGACTTCCTCGGCGTTGAGCTGCTTGCCCAGCTGCGCGGTGCCCATGATCGCCACCGCTTCCTCGAGGTCCCAGACCTGTCCGCTGTGGAAGTACGGCGCGGTCAGCGCGATGTTGCGCAGGGGCGCGGCGCGGAACACGTACTGATCGTTCTGTGTCTTGGTCACCTCGAAGCGGCCCTTGTCGCCCGTGGGCAGGATCTTGCCGTCCGGTTTCTTCACCAGCCCGAACGGGAAATACGCCTGGCCACCCAGGTTCACGCCGTTGTGGCAGCTGATGCAGCCCGAGCTCATGAAGGTCTGCAGGCCCTTTTTCTCCTTGGCGTCGAGGGCATTGTCGTCACCCTTGAGGTAGAGGTCGAAGCGCGAGTCCGGGGTGATCAGGGTCGACTCGAAGGCCTGCAGCGCACGGGCCATGTTGTCGAAGCTGACCGCCTGCTTGTCGGCGGGGAAAGCCTTTTCGAAGGCGGCCACATACTCCGGCATGCTGCGCAGCGTCGCCTCGACGTTCTTCGGCGTGTTGTGCATCTCCACCGGGTTCTGCACCGGGCCCTTGGCCTGTTCCTCCAGGTCCTTGGCGCGGCCATCCCAGAACTGCGCGATGTTGAACACGGCATTGAATACGGTGGGCGAGTTGCGCGCGCCTTTCTGCCAGGCATGGCCGCTGGAGGCGGGCACGTTGTCGGCGCCGCCGGTACCGATGTTGTGGCAGGTGTTGCAGCTGATCACGTGGCTGGCGGACAGGCGTGGCTCGAAGAACAGCTGCCGGCCGAGTTCGATCTGGTTGGGGTCGAGCTTGTCGCTGGCCTGCTCGGGGATGGGCTTGAAGATGTTGTTGGCGTTGTCGCGCAGGACGTCGGCGTTCGCTTGCGCCGCCGCCGTGCTCACGGCCAGCAGCAGGCTGCCCAGGGCCAGTTTGATGGGCTGCATGTGGAGTCTCCTTGTCTCAGGCTTTGGTTTCTTCTGAGTTCAAGGAGAGGCGATGGGACGAAGGGCCGGCTTGACCGAAATCAAGCGCGCGGCCGCGGGCAGGTGCGGATGGTTGCCGCAGCGGTCAGTTGCCGCGCAGGGCGTGGGACAGCGCGCGGTCCTTCTGCTGTTCCCAGTCACGGTCCCGATCGCTGTTGCGCTGTTCTTCGTACTGCTGGCGTTCCTGGCTCACGCGCATGGCCTGGCATTGCTGGAAGCCGTCGTTCCAGCCCAGGGCGTACTTTGCCTCACCCAGGTAGCGCGGCACGTCCTTGCGGAATTCGCCGGTGATGGCGCCGGCCGCCTGGCGACCGCTGCCGCAACCGTCGTCGTAGCCATCGGCATAGGCCGGCGGATAGCCCTGGGCGATGAGGGTTTCGTGGGTGGTTTCACAGCCGGCGAGCAGCGCGGCGCAGAGCAGGACGAGGGCGGCGCGTGGCGCCATGGAGACTCCCGTGTGCCGGGGAGGCGGGCACACGCGCCGGGTAGGGTTATGGGACGGCACTCTATCCGGCGTATGGTGAGAAAAGCGTCAAGCAGGCGTGATACGGATGTGCTGGCCGGTTGTTGCCCATGGCGCGCAGTCGATGCGCACCGGCAGGAAGGCTTCGACCACTGTGCGGTTGCTCAGCAGATGATCGCTCGATACTGGCGTGGTGAAGCTGCCGCCGCCGGCCAGCGCCATGGGGAGCAGCAACTGGTCGGCGAGGTGCTCCTCGACGCTGGTACCGCTGCGGCGCCAGTCATCGGCCTGGCGCAGCGCCTGGCTGGCAACGCGTTCGGCGCTGACCCCGGACTGCCCGAAGGCGCAGAACACCAGGGTCAACTGCTCGCACTCCACCTGCAGCAGCAAGGCGTTACCCGGCCCCTGGTCTTCCGGCAGGCGGACGACCTGGGCAGATGCGGCGTGCCAATCCTGATGCCGCTTCACCTTCTCCAATTCGCGATCCCCTACATGACCGGGAATGGCCGCCAGCAGGGCGCGAGCCGAACGCGAAAGCACGGCACCGGCTTCCGGCAGATGCAGCGGCTGCAACTCGCCGGGTGCCACTCGTACCCGCAGTTCGCCACCGCCGGCCGGCATGAAGCCATGGGGCAGCAGCTCGAAGTCCACCTTCGCACCCATACGCCGCAGCAGCGGCAACCAGCTGCGCTCGATGAAATCCGCCGGCGGCGCCAGCGGGTTGTGCGTGCCGCCGCTGATCGCCAGGCTGCTCGGTCCATCGGCGTACAGCAGCGCCGGCAGCAACGTCTGCAGCACCAGCACGGCGCTGCCCGCGCTGCCGATGGCGAAGCGGTAGTCGCCGCCGCGAATCGCGCCGGGGCGGAAGGTCAGGCTGCGCGAGCCCAGCTCGTCGCCTTCCACCGCCGCGCCGCAGATTTCCACTGCAGCGCGCACGGCCGTCAGGTGCTGGCGCAGCAGCCCCGGCCGCGACCGCCGGCCACGGATATTGACGATGCGCAGCGCCTTGCCGGTGATCATCGACAGGCTCAGCGCACTGCGCAGAATCTGCCCGCCGCCTTCGGCGCCGTCGAGTTCGATCAGGTCCCTTTTCATCTTTCGTGTTTCCTCACTTGCTCGCGCAGGAAGCGATCCAGGCGCTCCGTGTCGTGGCAACCGCCGCGGGGTGCGCCAAGGTTTTCCGCGCGTTGCAGCTCTTGCTCGATCAGCCGGTGCAGGGCCGGGCGTGCCGGGCCGTATTCGGCCTCGACCGCCTGGCGCTTGAGCACCAGCAGTTCCTCGACTTCGGCGCGCTGCGCGGCATCGTCGAGCGTTGCTTGCATCAGTGTCTCGAAGACCATCGGCGGCATGCCCAGGCCCTGGTCGATCCAGCGCACTGCCAGCAGCGGGCGCAACACGTAGAGGTACTTCTTGTAGCGAACCTCCTCGCCCTGCAGGTAGCCACGGAAGTTCTTCTTCGCCATCGACAGGTAGTGCGCCCGTGCGGCAGCGGGCGAGTAGAAGTCCCGTGCGAGTTGGCGCAGGCCTTGGGTTGCCGTGGATTCGCTGCGATACACCAGCGGCGAGTCCAGCCACTCCAGCAGCGTCGGGTTGGATTTGCGCAGCAGGCGCAGCGCCTTGCGCAATTCCCAACCGCTGAGGTCCAACTCGTCGGTCAGCGGGCGCTCCAGCACGTCGCGCGGTTCGTCCACGCGCAGGTACCAGTCCGGTTGCTGCACATAGACGAAGCGTACGTCGTAGTCGCTGTCCGGAGAGGCGAAGCCCCAGGCGCGGCTGCCCGATTCGCAGGCGTAGAGCACGGTGACGTTGCGCTCCTGCTCCAGCCTTGTCAGTTCCTCCAGTACTCGCTCGCGCATGGCGTCGGGGAGTGGGTGGCGCTCTTCCTTGTTCATGAATTCGATTCCTTGGTCTTGCTCAATCCGTCGCGCTGGCGGCCAGCGCGGACAATGTTCGTCGTCGCGGGTTGTACAGGGTGAGGCACCAGATGCCCCACCATTCCTTGCCGTCGTCGAAGTAGCTGCTCCAGTGGCTGCGATGGGGTTCGGCATCGCCGTCGCCAACCCAGTCGAGGACCTGCAAGCCTTCGTCAGGGTGCAGCCGCAGTGCCTGCAGCCATTCGCGGAAGTCCGCCACCTGCAGCCGGGTGCCGTAGGGCGGATTGCGGAAGGCGCGGCACAGTGGGCCGTCGTCGAGGCCCAGCTCGCGTATCGCCTCGACGGTGAGCGCCTGCGGACGGGCCTGGTCCAGCTCCGGCGTCAGGTCCGGCCAGGGCTGCTTGGCATAGCGCGAGTCCTTTGCGATCAGCTGCAGGCGCCACAGGCGTGCGCGCTCGTTGATCGTCTCGAACAGCATCTGCAACGCCTGGCGATGTTCCACCTCGCCAGGCGTGGCGGTCGGGTCGAGCGTCAGCACGCGGAAGTCGAAGACGCAGCCCGCCTCTTCCAGGCGGGCGCGCAGCTCCTCCGTGCGCCGGTTTTCCATGGGTTGCAGCATGTCTTCACCTCATCCTTTCACGCAGACCACCTGGCGCAGGGTGTGCAGCACTTCCACCAGCTCGCGCTGGGCGTCCATCACGGCGTCGATGTCCTTGTAGGCCATGGGGATCTCATCGATCACGTCCTTGTCCTTGCGGCACTCGACATGGGCGGTGGCGCGCACCTGGTCCTCGACGCTGAACAGCTTCTTGGCCTTGGTGCGGCTCATGGTCCGCCCGGCGCCGTGGCTGCACGAGCAGAACGCCTCCTCGTTGCCCAGGCCGCGGACGATGAAGCTCTTGGCGCCCATCGACCCCGGAATGATGCCGAGCTGGCCCTTCTGCGCGGACACCGCGCCTTTACGCGTTACCAGTACCTCTTCGCCAAAGTGGCGTTCCTTCTGCACGTAGTTGTGGTGACAGTTCACCGCCTCCAGGCTGGCTTCGAACGGCTTGCGGATCACCTGCCGCGCTGCCGCGATCACCGCGCGCATCATCAGCTCGCGGTTCTGCCGGGCGAAGTCCTGGGCCCAGCCCACGGCTTCCACGTAATCGTCGAAGTGCTGGCTGCCTTCTTCGAAGTAGGCCAGGTCACGGTCCGGCAGGTTGGCGATGTGCTGGCGCATATCGGCCTGGGCCAGTTCGATGAACAGGTTGCCGATGGCGTTACCCACACCGCGCGATCCGCTGTGCAGCATGAACCAGACGCGGTTGGCCTCGTCGAGGCAGACCTCGATGAAATGGTTGCCGGTCCCCAGGGTTCCCAGGTGCTTGCGGTTGTTGGTCTTCTCCAGTTTCGGGTATTTGTCGGTGATCACCTTGAAACGGCCGGCCAGTGCGCGCCACGCGTCGTCGGCGTGCCCGGGCACGTCTTCCCAGGCGCCCTGGTCGCGGCGACCGAAGGTCTTGCCATGGGGCACGGCCTTCTCGATGGCGGTACGCAGGCCGTGCAGGTTATCCGGCAGGTCCGAGGCCACCAGCGAGGTGCGCGCGGCGATCATGCCGCAGCCGATATCCACACCCACGGCGGCCGGGATGATGGCGCCCTGGGTGGGAATCACGCTGCCGATGGTCGACCCCTTGCCCAGGTGCACGTCCGGCATCACGGCCAGGTGCTTGAAGATGAAGGGCATCTTCGCGGTGTTCATCAGTTGCTGCCTGGCGTCGTCTTCCACCGGCACGCCCTGGGTCCAGAGCTTGATCGGTTTGCCGTTGGCGACTTCCAGCAGCTGGAAGGTCTTGGTGTTCATGTTTCGATTCCCTTCTGTTGCGTGGCGAGTTGGCCGGCAGCGGGCTGTGCCCGGCCATCGCGAATTCGTTTGTTCAATCGACAGGCGCGGCAGCGTATCGCCGTGGAGTACACCTGTCCCTGACAGTCTTCGTACCACCATTTTTGCTGGATGGCGGTCCAGGTCTGCTCGGCGCCGCAGTCGTGGCAGGTGAACTGCTGGTCCTCGTACCAGCCGCGGCGCACGAACAGCGGGTCGCCGTAGCTGTTGTAGGGCGCCAGGCTCGAGCGGTTGACCGGGACGCTGCCGGGCGGAGCGGCCTGGCTCGAAGGCTGCCTGACTGGCATGGCCTTCTTCGCCTTGCGTTGCTCGCGCGCCTGGCGAATTTCCCGGCGGCGTTGCTTGTTGCTCTTCATGGTGCCGACTCCTGCGCGAGGCAGGCCCTGGTCAGGCCTGCTTCAGCGTTACCAGTCCATTCAATACCTGATCCAGGCCGCCGAATACCGAGATGCGGTCGATTCGTTCGGCTACCCGCTCCAGGGTTTCCAACTCCTTCAGGCGCAGGGCGGTGGGGTTGTCCTCCATCACCTTGGCCGTGTTCAGCAGCGAGCGGGTCGCCGAGGTTTCTTCGCGACGACGGATCACGTTGGCTTGCGCAGCCTTCTCCGCTTCCACTACCTGGGCCAGCAGGGTCTTCATCTCGCCCGGCAGGATGATGTCGCGCACACCCAGGCCGCTGACCTCGATACCGGTGCCCGGCAGCCGCTCCTTCAGGTAGGCGCTGACCGAGTCGTCGATGAGCTGCTTGTTCTCCAGCAGCTCATCCAGCGAGCGGGTGCCCACCGCCGCGCGCAGGCCGAACTGCAGCTCGCGGTAGAGGTGCTCCAGCGGCTTGGACAGGCTGGAAAAAGCCGTCAGCACGTCGCTGTAACGCCAGTTGGCGGCCAGGTTCAGGCGCAGGCTCACCTTGTCGCGGGTGAGGATTTCCTGGCCGCTGACTTCCAGCGCCTGGATCCGCGTATCGATCAGCTCCACGCTCACCTGGCGGTTGTAGCGCCAGAAGCCGAACTGGCCGGCCGGCAGCAACTCGACCACCGCGCCGTCGACCTTCAGCACGCCAACCTGGTAGGCCGGCACCAGGGTCACCAGCAGCGCTTCGACACCGATCACGCTGCGGCCGCGCAGGTTGCCCTGCATCTGCTGCAAAAGCGCCGGAGCCACGCGGTACTCCTGGCTCAGGTCGATGCGCTCTAGGCGCTGGTCGGTCTGGCCTTTCCAGTACAGCCGGCGGCTGCCCGGTGCGAGGATTTCCGCCAGCACGCCGTCCTCGAAGCGCAGGCCGGCCTCGTTCTCGGCCAGGTCCATGCGGGTGAAGTAGCGTTCGACCAGTGCCGGCTCCGACTGACGCAGGTAGCCGGCCAGGCGGTGCTCGAACAGCGGGGTGTTCAGGCTGAAGGTTTCCACGCTCAGGCGGTTGTACAGGTCCAGGTGGCGGTGGATGCCCGGCTCGAGGATCGCCAGGAAATCGCCCTCGGAGTACAGCAGGCCGCGTTCGTTCTTCTTCACGGTAAAGCGCTTCAGCAGTTTCATTGCTCTCTTCCTTCTTTCTCTTGTCCTTGGGTGCCGGTGTTCGCCGGCCCGTCGGGTGGCGAGGCGGGGGCCTGCGAGAGCCAGGTGCTGCGGACATCCTGTCCATGGCGCCGAATCCATCGGCCAGCACTTGCCTTGTCGCGGGCCCGGTCCTTGTACCGGGCGGGCCGGCGGTGGCTTCGGGTCCCTGGCGTATCCGGCCTTCCTGGCCTCTCTGCGCCTGTCCCGTCGCCCACCGGCGGGGTGTTGCGTTCATGAGTAGCTGCCTTGACAGGGCAGTGTTCGAGCGGGAGTCGAACCCGCGACAGGCCATTCCTTCGATGGCTGCTCTACCGGACTGAGCTATCGAACGGCGCGGGCAGGATTCGAACCTGCGACGGTTCCCCTCGGGGGAGTGCTCTACCGGGCTGAGCTACCGCGCCATCGACCGTGACTGCTGCAGCGGCATGCACGAAGCCGACACCAGGGGTGGGCTCGGGCACCGGCGGGAGTGGAAGTCCCTGCCCGTGGGCTGCATCAGCGATGCGGTCAAGTGAGATATAGCGAGGGGCGTGCCAGGTTTGCTTCCGGTTTGTCCTCGATTCTTGTAACTGATTGATAAATAACAATTTAATTTTATTTGCAGTGCGACTTGTCGATGTTCTGGATTGGCCGCTAACGGTTTTTATGGATATCCTGGGATCGTTATTTATCTTGATGGATAAGGAATGAACGCCAAGAAAACGGTCGCCATCGGCTTCCTCGGTTCGACCCTGGATCGCGTCGGCAAGGGCGCGGCGCGCTGGCAGAAGTGGCGGCCCACGGTTGGCCTGTGCCAGCAGCAGGACCTGCTGATTGACCGCCTGGAACTAATCCACGGGCTGGACGCGCGGGATCTCGGGCTGGCCGAGCGCATTGCCGCCGACGTGCGGCTCGTCTCCCCGGAGACCGAGGTGCGCCTGCAGCCCATGGCGCTGCGCAACCCGTGGGACTTCGAGGAGGTCTACGGCGCGCTGCACGATTTCGTCGGTGGCTACAGCTTTGATACCGAACACGAGGACTACCTGGTGCACATCACCACCGGGACCCACGTCGCGCAGATCTGCTGGTTCCTCCTGACCGAAGCGCGCTACCTGCCGGCGCGGCTGGTGCAGGCCTCGCCGTCGCGGCGCAAGGACGAGGCTCGGCAGCCGGAAGGGACGGTGGCCGTCATCGACCTCGACCTGTCGCGGTACGACCGCATCGCCACGCGCTTCCGCCGAGAGCAGGAAGAGAGCCTGGCCTTCCTCAAGTCCGGCATCGCCACGCGCAACGCCGAATTCAACCGCTCCATCGAACAGATCGAGCGGGTTGCCGGGCGTTCCCGTGCGCCGATGCTGCTGATCGGCCCGACCGGTGCGGGCAAGTCCTTCCTCGCCCGTCGCGTCTACGAACTCAAGCGTGCGCGGCACCAGTTCCAGGGCCGTTTCGTCGAGGTGAACTGCGCGACCTTGCGCGGTGACGGCGCCATGTCCGCGCTGTTCGGCCATATCAAGGGCGCCTTCACCGGCGCACAGAACGCCCGCGAAGGCCTGTTGCGCGCGGCGGACGGCGGCATGCTGTTCCTCGACGAGATTGGCGAACTGGGCCTGGACGAGCAGGCCATGCTGCTCAAGGCCATCGAGGAGAAGCGTTTCTTCCCGCTGGGCTCGGACCGAGAAGTGGGCAGCGACTTCCAGCTGATCGCCGGCACCCACCGCGACCTGCGCGAGCGTGTGGCCGAGGGGCTGTTCCGCGAGGACCTGTTCGCCCGCATCAACCTCTGGACCTTCGACCTGCCGGGGCTGGCCGGGCGCCGCGAGGACATCGAGCCGAACATCGATTTCGAGCTGGAGCGCCACGCCCGCGAGCAGGGCCGCCTGGTGCGCTTCAACCGCGAGGCGCGCACGCGCTACCTGGCTTTCGCCAACTCGGCGCAGGCCTTGTGGAGCGGCAACTTCCGCGAGCTGTCGGCGTCCATCACGCGCATGGCGACCCTGGCTGACAGCGGGCGGATCGATGAGGTACTGGTGGAGGAGGAGATCGGCCGGCTGCGCCGCTCCTGGGGCGCGACCCAGGCCCAGAGCCTGCTGGATCGTCTGCTGGGGGAGGGCGCCGAGGCGCTGGACCTGTTCGACCGCCTGCAACTGGAAGCGGTGATCGACGTCTGCCGGCAGGCACGCAGCCTGTCCGACGCCGGCCGCCAGTTGTTCGCTGTCTCGCGTCAGGAGAAGCAGAATCCCAACGACGCCGACCGCCTGCGCAAGTACCTGGCGCGCTTCGGCCTGGATTGGCCCGGCATCACCGACGGGGTGCGCTAGAATCGGCGTTTTGCGGTCGCGGCAAGGAGCCGATCATGGAAGAACCGATGAGTGTCGAGCAGCTGTGTCGACGCATCGAGGCGGGCGAAGCGTTCAAGTACGTGTACTTCTGGGGGCATCGCCCGAAGCACTCCGTGGAAGTCGACAAGAGCTGCTTCAGCCAGTGGTTCGAGGTGGACTTCGAGATCGACGGAGTGACCTACGCCAGCGCCGAGCACTACATGATGGCCGGCAAGGCCCGGCTGTTCGGTGACGAGGCGGCGCTGGCACGGATTCTCGCCGCGCGCACGCCGGCCGAGGCGAAGTCCATCGGCCGCGAGATCCGCGGCTTCGACGATGCAGCCTGGAATGCCGAGCGGCTGGCCATCGTCACCCGCGCCAACCATGCCAAGTTCGGGCAGAACCCGGCCCTGCGCGAGTTCCTGCTGGGCACCGGCGATCGCGTGCTGGTCGAGGCCAGCCCGGTGGATGCCATCTGGGGCATCGGCCTGGCGGTCGATCATCCTGACGCGGGCAACCCGGCGCGCTGGCGCGGGCTGAACCAGCTGGGTGTCGCCCTCATGAGTACGCGCGATGCGCTGCGCCGGGAGGACCAGGATGCCTGAGTTGACGACTGCCCAGCAGCAACTGCTGCGCGAGCACCGCCTGGCCTGGTTCGCCGGACGCCTCATCCATGACGCGCAGCCGCCGATCAGCGATGCTCAACTGGCCGAGGTCGAGCAACGCCTGGGCAGCCCGCTGCCGCCCGAACTGGTCGCCCTGTGGCGCTGCTCCTTCGGTGGTCGGCTGGATTATGAGCTGTGCGTGGACTACGACGGCCACCTGCATCCCTATTCCTTCAATGAGCTGTTCTACCCGGACAGTGACGGCTACCGCGACCTGTGGGGCTGGTTGGAGCACGAGCAGGAGTGCGCCGAGGACGTTGCCGGCGAGAATGGCGAGGAATGGAATGGCCGCGTGGGCTTCCTGCCCATCGGTGGTTTCGAGTACCTGGAGCGGGTGTATGTCTGCGTCGAGCCGGAAGAGTTCGGCGCCATCTACGCCTGGAGTCGCGCATTGCCGCCAGCCTGGCCGCTGCGTCTGCATGAGGACGCACTGACCCGGGTGGCCGACGACCTGTATGGCCTGTTTGCGCTGCTGGGCTTCGACGAGGACCCGTTCGCCGAGGGCGCGGATGCCGGGCAGGAGTTGCTCGAAGCACTGGATGAGCTGGCCGCCTCGGGTGCGGAAGGCGAAGCGCTGGCGCAGCTGCTGCAGAGTTCGCTGCGGCCGCTGGTACGCGACTGGCGTGCGGCACTGGAGCAGGGACGTATTGCCGGTGAGCCTGAGTTGCAACGCCTGGCCCTGACGCACGCGGTGCGCAGCGGCGATGTCGGGTTGCTGGAGCAACTGCGCGACCAGGGTTGCGACCTTGGCCGGCTGTTGACCGGCGGTGGGAATGCGCCGGTGCATGCGCGGGTGATGCAGCGCGAGGCGGTGATCCAGTGGTTTGCCGAACAAGGCGTCGCGGAATATCAGCTTGGCGGAGACGCAGCATGACGCTGGCGACGGGCCTTCCGGAGTCGCTGGTCGAGTTCCTGCGGCAGCCGGTGAATACGCCGGAGGATCGGGTGGAGGCGCAGGACTTCGTCCGCCGGCCCGATGTCCGCGAGCTGTACCGCGACACCCTGGGCACGCCCCGCGCGGACAAGATGCTCGCCGAGTGCGCGACGCTGTTTCCCGAGCTCGACCTCAATCGCGCGTCGCTGCTGGCGCTGTTCTGCGGCAGTTGGGTGGAAGGCGGCGCCAGCCCGCGTATTGCCTTCACCGCGGTGCTCGAGGTTCTGGGGCGTGCGCTCGCGGTGCTGCGCCCATACTGCGCTGACGAAGCGCTGGAGGACGACGAGGAAGCTCAGGCCGCTGCCCGGCAGGCCCGCGAGCGACTCGATAGCCTGACGCCCGCGCAGTCGTTGCTGGTCGATAGTGTGCATCCGGCGGTCGATCTGCTGGTGCTGCCGCTGATGACCATGCTGATGCGTTCGCGGGAAAATCACCGCGACTTCCTGGCCCATGGCGAGCTCCTGCACTCTATCGACGCCATGGTGAAATCCAACACCACGCTGCCTTTCGAGAATCTGCATTTCCTCGACCATGCGGCGGCGCTGACCTACGAAGACGAGCTGGTGGTGGTCCTGCCCGCGACGCGCAGTGGTCTGGTGGTGAGTGCGCAGGGCATCAACTGTAATTTCCATGCGTTCTCCCTGCTTCAGCCGCTGCTGGCCGCCCACGGCGAGCGGCTCGGGTTACAGGTAGCAGCACCGGTTTTGGCAGCCGAAGTACCCAGGGAAGACAGTGCGCAGTACCTGTGGCTGCAGGCCTTCGCCTTCGAGAAGGGCGAGATGGTCAACAGCCTGGCATGGGCATGGGGCGAGGCGCCGCTGCGCAGCAATAGCCGCAAGCACGGCCGCTGCGTGCTGATTGCGCTGGATACCGCAGAGGGAGTGTCGCGCTCCTGGTCGGGCTTCGCCGACCGGCTGCATGACGCGCATCAGCCGTCGGTGGAGCTGGTGCGTTTCCTCAGCGCGGAAGAAGTGGCGGCCTATCTGCAGTGACGCCGGCAAAGGCGCACCGTGGCATTGGCCGCAGCGCGCCTTCCCCGGTCAGTAGTGGTACCAGCGCAGCTCCAGCATCACTTCGTTGCGCGGGCTGGCTTCATGGCTGAACTCGCGCTGGGCTGACAGGCGCAGGCCGAGGTTGCGGCCCAGTTCCACCTGCTGGCCGAAGCTCAGGGTGCGACGCACTTCGCCGTTGTGGAAGTAGTCGCCCTTGCCTTCCAGGCTGAGGTTGCCCAGCGGGTTGCTCCACAGTACGCCGGTATCGAAGCCCATGGCCGGGGCGATGGTGGCGGCGAAGTCCTGGTTGTTCTCGATGCGCGCGGTGCCGAGGGCGTAGGCCTGCAGGTCGTCGGTCAGCTTCCAGCTGCCGCCGGCGCCGCCATTGAGGTGGCCGACCAGGGTGTCGTGGTCGTTGTCGCTGTGCTTGCCGATCACCCGTTCCCAGCCGCCGGCGACCTGCCAGGACAGCGGCTTCAGCAGCTCGTTGCGTGGCGTCATCGAGCGGATGGTGACCAGGTCCAGTTGCTGCAGCTGCCAGCGGTTGCCTTCGTACTGGCGCAGCTTGAGCTGGCCGATCTCGATCTGCGCGCCGAGGGGGAAGCCGTAGGCGTTGTCGTCGAGGTCGTGGTAGGCCATGCGCAGGCCGTACTGGGCGAAGGCTTCGCCGTCGCGGCTGCCGGCGCCAATCTGCCAGGTGCGCGATTCGTGGCCGTTCTCCGGCTGGCCGGGGCGTTCCACCTCCAGTGCCGGCGGCGGGTTGCGGTTGATCGCCTTGAGCAGGTTGTAGCTGCGCGAGGCGGTGGACTGGTCGCGCTCCTGGCCGGTGGCGCGGTAGCGCACCAGGCGGAAGGCGGTGTCCTGCACCAGCGCCTGGCGGTCGGCGGGCAGGGCGGCGAACGCGGGGCTCTGCAGCTGGCTGTCGTCGTCGGCGATGTGGCGGGCCAGCACTTTCTCGTCGTGGCTCAGCGGTTCGCCGCGGGCCAGCAGTTCGCGCTCGCGGGAGGGGCGATAGTCCACGCGGTCGATCAGCCCGGCGTCCTTCACCGCGCGCACCGTGTCGGTGGGGATGGCGGTGATCGGGAAGTGGTCGGTGAGCTCGGTGCCGGGGCGGGCGATCTCCAGCAGTTCGAGCAGGCGGAAGGAGCAGTTCTCGTCGAAGAAGTAGTACTTGAAGCGGATCTGCTTCAGCTCCCAGACGTGCTCGACCATGCGCGCGGTTTCTTCCGGCGTGAGGTTCAGGCGGTATTCCCAGAGGTCGCGGTTCTCCAGTCGGCTGTATTCGGAGAGCTTCTCGCGGTAGGGCACCAGGGCGAACAGGCCGGGGTAGCCGCCCATCAGGCCCTTCCAGGCGTAGAGGATGCTGTTGTCCATGCCCTCGATGTAGGCGCCGAAGTTGAGCGCGTAGCTGAGCAGGGCGGTGTTGTCGGAGTCGACGTCGGCCTGGTCGATGCGCAGCAGGGTGTGGCCGAACATCGAGGACGGGCTGTTCAGGTAGGCGGCCGGGAACACCAGCACGGCGCTGTGCGGGTTGATGTCCTGGTACCAGGTGGTGAACTCCTTGCACTCCACCGTCGGCAGGTCATCGAGCTGCAACTGCTGGCGCAGCCAGCGGGTGCGCGCCGGGTAGACGCACTGGGCGTGTTTGTCGCCGAGGCTCGCCGGGGCGTAGAGGGCCTTCACGGTGGCGGCCAGTTCGGATTCCGGATGGCGGTCTCCGTCCTTGGCGAGGAAGAACTTCGGGTCGTCGACGAAGCTGCGCCAGCCACCGAGCTTGGCGTGTTCGTAGTGCCCCAGGGCCAGCCAGTAGGGCTCGTCGGCCAGGCTCTGCAAGCGTTGTGGGGCGATCGCCGGCGAAGCCAGCAGTGGGGTGCAGGCGCACAGCGCCATCCAGGGCAACAGGCGTTTGAGCATCGAGTGGACTTGCTGGAGGGGAAGGATGAGCCCGCCGGGAGGCGGCGGGCTCGCGTTGGCCATCAGGCCTGTTCGGCGTACTTGGCCAGGGTGCTGTCCTGCTTCAGGACGGCCTGGGTGTTGGCATAGACGTCCTCGGCGGTAACGTCGGACTTGTTGAAGATCTGCGCGAAGTGCTCGTGGGTGACCTGGGCGAAGTGCGCACGGTCCTCGGGCTTCACGCCCAGCACCACGGCGTAGGTGGTCAGCGCTTCGCCGTCACCCTTGGCCATGTCTTCGGAGAGCTCGTCCATCATGCTGCTGAGCACGATCATCGGCTTGCCGCCGTAGGTCAGCGCGCCGTTGGTGTGGCAGCCGTTGGTGCCGGTGGTCATGCCGAAGGTGTTGTTGCCGCTGGTGCCGTTGGTGGTGGCTGCCAGAACGTGGGTGGCGGTGCCGCGCTGGCCCTTGAACAGCATGTTGCCCCAGCCGCAGCCGTCGCTGCCGGGTGCGTCGGCGAGGGCGCTCAGGGAGGCGGTGGCGAGGAGGGTACCGAGCAGAATCCTTTTCATCGTTTTTCTCTCTTTTTGAGGTCGGGGACCGTTGAACAGTCGCTGACAGCAAAACAGCGCCTGGTCAGAGCTTTTCTCCAATGCCTTGCGGGTGTCAAGGCAACCGCTGCCGCAGCCAGTATGGCCGAACCCGGCCGGGAGCGGCTGGATGACCGGCAGTTGATCGGCATCAGCGGCGGAAGTCTTGGAACCGACCACACTTCAATCAGTTCCCCTTGCGAGGAAGTAGTCATGGTCGATTTCGATCCACGGCCAGCGTTGGACCAGTTGGCGGCCGAGTATTCCAAACGCGCCGAAGCTATTCGCCGCGACCTCGGTCGCAGCCATTCGCCGGACTTCGCCGAGCAGGCCCAGCAGCGGCAGAACGACGACGTGTTGCGCGCCCTGCTCGCCGAAGCGGACGCGGGCATGCGCCTGGTGGGCCTGGCGCGCCTGCGCCTGGCTGATGGCACCTACGGCGAGTGCGCGCGTTGCGGCGAGGCCATCGAGGAGCGCCGCCTGCGCGCGCTGCCGGCCGCCGAGCACTGCCTGCGTTGCGCCGATGCGGTGGACTGAAACTGTCACCAATACTGCCTTGCCAGTGGCGCGCGGGCGGCGCGAGAATGCGGACGAATCTCCGCGGCCTCGCGCCGCCCGAAGCAAGGACCTCCAATGCCCGATTCCGTTGCTGCCGGCCTGCGCCTGGCGCCCGATGAACTGACCCGCCCCTTCACCCCCGAACAGTTTCCCTTCAAGACCACCGAAGAACTGGAGCCTTTCCTGGGCGTGCTCGGACAGGAGCGCGCGGTCGAGGCGCTGCAGTTCGGCGTGGCAATGCCGCGTCCGGGTTACAACGTGTTCGTCATGGGCGAGCCGGGCACCGGCCGCTTCTCTTTCGTGCAGCGCTATCTGAAGGCCGAGGGCAAGCGCCTGCCGACGCCGGCCGACTGGGTCTACGTCAACAATTTCGACGATTCGCGCGAGCCGCGCGTGATCGAGCTGCCGCCGGGCAGCGCCGCCGAATTCGGCACCGATATCGACCACCTGATCGACAACCTGCTGTCCACCTTCCCCTCGGTGTTCGAGAACCCGGCCTACCAGCAGAAGAAGAGCGCCATCGACCGCGCCTTCAACCAGCGCTACGACAAGGCCCTGGACACCGTCGAGCGCCTGGCGCTGGATAAGGAAGTCGCCCTGTACCGCGACAGCTCCAACATCGCCTTCACCCCGATGAAGGACGGCAAGGCCCTGGATGAGGCCGAGTTCGCCCAGTTGCCGGAGGAGGAGCGCGAGCGCTTCCATGCCGACATCGCCGACCTGGAGGAGCACCTCAACGAGGAGCTTTCCAGCCTGCCGCAGTGGAAGCGCGAGTCGAGCAACCAACTGCGCCAGCTCAACGAGGAAACCATCACCCTGGCGCTGCAGCCGCTGCTGGCGCCGCTGGTGGAAAAGTACAACAACAACTCCGGGGTCAGCGCCTACCTGCAGGCCATGCAGCTCAACCTGCTGAAGACCGTGGTCGACCAGCTGGTGGATGCCGAGCGCACCGACCCGCAGCGCAAGCAGGGCCTGGAGGAGCAGTACGCGCCGAACCAGGCAATCGGCCACCACGCCACCAGCGGCGCGCCGGTGGTGTTCGAGTCGCACCCGACCTATGACAACCTGTTCGGCCGTATCGAGTATGCCTCCGACCAGGGCGCGCTCTACACCAGCTACCGCCAGCTGCGCCCCGGTGCGCTGCACCGCGCCAACGGCGGCTTCCTGGTGCTGGAGGCGGAAAAGCTGCTGAGCGAGCCGTTCGTCTGGGACGCCCTCAAGCGCGCGCTGCAGTCGCGCCAGCTGAAGATGGAATCGCCCTTGGCCGAGCTCGGCCGGCTGACCGCCATGAGCCTGACGCCCCAGGTGATCCCGTTGAACATCAAGGTGATCATCATCGGCTCGCGGCAGATCTACTACACGCTGCAGGACCTCGACCCGGACTTCCAGGAGATGTTCCGCGTGCTGGTGGACTTCGACGAGGACATCCCGCTCGCCGAGGACAGCCTCGAGCAGTTCGCCCAGTTGCTCAAGACCCGCACCTCGGAAGAGGGCCTGGCGCCGCTCACCCGTGAAGCCGTGGCGCGGCTGGCGACCTACAGCGCCCGCCTGGCCGAACACCAGGGCCGTCTTTCGGCGCGCATCGGCGACCTGTTCCAGCTGGTCAGCGAAGCGGACTTCATCCGCCAGCTGGCCGGCCAGGAAGTGACCGACCTGGGCCACATCGAGCGCGCCCTGAAGGCCAAGGAAACCCGCACCGGCCGCGTGTCGGCGCGGATTCTCGACGACATCCTCGCCGGCATCATCCTGATCGACAGCGAAGGCGCCGCGGTGGGCAAGTGCAACGGTCTGACCGTGCTGGAAGTCGGCGACTCCGCCTTCGGCATGCCGGCGCGCATCTCCGCCACCGTCTATCCGGGCGGCAGCGGCATCGTCGACATCGAGCGCGAGGTCAACCTCGGCCAGCCGATCCACTCCAAGGGCGTGATGATCCTCACCGGCTACCTCGGCAGCCGCTACGCCCAGGAATTCCCCCTGGAGATTTCCGCGAGCATCGCCCTGGAGCAGTCCTACGGCTACGTGGACGGCGACAGCGCCTCGCTGGGCGAGGTCTGCACGCTGATCTCCGCCCTGTCGCGCACGCCGCTGCGCCAATGCTTCGCCATCACCGGGTCGATCAACCAGTTCGGCGAAGTGCAGGCGGTCGGCGGGGTCAACGAGAAGATCGAAGGCTTCTTCCGCCTCTGCGAGGCCCGTGGCCTGACGGGCGAGCAGGGGGTCATCATCCCGCGCGCCAACGTCGCCACCCTGATGCTCGACGAGCGCGTGCTGCAGGCGGTGCGCAACGGCCAGTTCCACATCTACGCCGTGCGCCAGGCCGACGAGGCGCTGAGCCTGCTGGTCGGCGAGCCGGCCGGTGCGCCGGATGCCAAGGGACACTTCCCCAAGGGCAGCGTCAACGCCCGTGTCGTCGAGCGCCTGAAGGAAATCTCCGAGCTGGGCATGGACGAGGAAGAGAAGGAAAAAATCGCCAAGGAGCCCGCAGCCGCCAAGCCCGCCAGCAAGCCGAAGGCGGAAAAGATGCCGGCGGACAAGGCTCCTGTGGAGAAAGAGCGCGCCCGCAGGAAGAAAGACGCCGACTGAACACGGTCAGGGCAAGGCGCCGGCCGGGGCATTCCACCGGCGCCATTTTCACGCCGTTGCCCGCAAGATAGCCGGATAAATCCGCACTTTCGCGTGTCGGAACCTGGGTGTAGTCTCAATCTCAGGACAACCGCGAGGGTGCCGCCATGCCGCGTAACCTCTGCCTTATCCGCCCCTGTCTGGGGCTGACCACGCGCATCGAGTGCGAGATCAGGCCGCTGGCCGGAGAGAATGGACTCTGGACCTTGCTGTGCGCTGCCGGCATGTCCGGCGCGCAGCCCACCGCCATCAAGGCGCAGGGCCCGTTCTGCGGGCCTTTCGTGGCCGAAGGCGTACTTGAGGCGATTTCCGACTGCCTGGCCCAGCAGGGCTACATCGTGGCAGACGATCCCCCCATCTGGCAGTTGCACCTGCAGGGCGAACTGCGCCGCCTGAACGGCGAGCGCTCGCGCCATGTCGGCAATTTCCAGTTCCGCCCCGAAGGTTGACGGCTGGTTGCGCAGGCCCTGCACAATCCGCTGAAGCCCGTGGGGCGCCTGGTTGCTACGGTTTCATACCGTGGCTGCCCGCCTATTTATCCACAGACATATTTATCCATAGAAAGCCGGGGTAACTCGCAAAAGCCATCCGCTATACTGCCGCGGCCCATTTTTCCCTGGATTTCACCTGCGAGCACCATGGAACGATTCGTCGAAAACTCCCTGTACGCCGCGCGCTGGCTGCTGGCGCCGATCTACATCGGCCTGTCGCTGGCCCTGCTGGCGCTGACCATCAAATTCTTCCAGGAAATCTTCCACATCCTGCCCAGCATCTTCAGCATCGCCGAGGCGGACCTGATCCTGGTGCTGCTGTCGCTGATCGACATGGCGCTGGTCGGCGGCCTGCTGGTGATGGTGATGTTCTCCGGCTACGAGAACTTCGTGTCGCAGCTGGACATCGATGAAGGCAAGGAAAAGCTCAGCTGGCTCGGCAAGATGGACGCCAGTTCGCTGAAGAACAAGGTGGCCGCCTCCATCGTGGCGATCTCCTCGATCCACCTGCTGCGCATCTTCATGGACGCCAAGAACATCGAAGACAACAAGCTGATGTGGTACGTGATCATGCACCTCACCTTTGTCCTCTCGGCCTTCGCCATGGGCTACCTGGACAAGGCCACGCGCCACGACCACTGAGGCTTTACGGCTTCATCCTCGCCGCCCGGCCGTTGCAAAACGGACGGGCGGTTGCGTTTTCGGCTTGCGGTAGGCGCCAGCTGGTCAAGACTTTTGGCGTGGATCAATCCGCAGGAGGTGCAGCACATGAATCTGCAGGAACTGACCAGCCGTTCCGTCGCCGGCGACATCGACGAGATCAACCTGGTGTCGCTCGAAGGCGATATCTACGTGCTGGAGGCACGCATGGGCGCGCGCTTCTATCCGGTCCAGGACGAGGCCGGGCACGTCATCAGCGTGCGTTCGGTCGCCCATGCGCGGGAGGTGCTCAAGGCGCTGCCCAATGTCCCGTTCCATCTGGTGCACGCGGTGGTGCATGACGAGATGTGCGGCATGGACGACGAGCGCGACATCGGCGCCGGCGTGACCATCCCGTTGCACTGAGGCTGTTGCGTGGCGTGCTGCGCGAGGCTCGCGCGGTGGGGGAGGCGGTGCATCTGTGCTAGGCTGGCGGCCCTTTTTTGAACCCCCAGCGGAGCGCCGCCATGAGCGAACTCAACCTTTCCACCGACGAAGCCCGCGTCAGCTACGGCATCGGCCGTCAGCTGGGTGACCAGCTGCGCGAGAACCCGGTTCCGGGCATGACCCTCGACGCCATCGTGGCCGGCCTGTCCGACGCCTACGCCGGCGCCGAAAGCCGCGTTCCGGGCGAAGCCCTGTCCGCCAGCTTCCAGGTGATCCGCGAGCGCATGCAGGCCGAAGCCCAGGCGAAAGCCGAAGCCGCCGCCGCCGTCGGCCGCGAGTACCTGGTGGAGAACGCCAAGCGCGAAGGCGTGACTGTCCTGCCGTCCGGCCTGCAGTACGAAGTGCTGACCACCGGAGAAGGCGCCAAGCCGTCCCGCGAAGACACCGTGCGTACCCACTACCACGGCACCCTGGTCGACGGCACTGTCTTCGACAGCTCCTACGAGCGCGGCCAGCCGGCCGAATTCCCGGTGGGCGGTGTGATCGCCGGCTGGGTCGAGGCCCTGCAACTGATGAACGCCGGCAGCAAATGGCGCCTGCACGTGCCGAGCGAGCTGGCCTATGGCGGCCAGGCCGTCGGCAGCATCCCGCCGCACAGCGTGCTGGTGTTCGACGTCGAGCTGCTGGAAATCCTCTGATTCCCGACCGTTCGCTGCGCAGTGCCATCCCTGGCGGCTGCGCAGGAAAAGGGGCGCTCCGGCGCCCCTTTGTGCATCCGCCTCCCGGGCGGCGGAGCACCGACGGCGCGTCCTGCGCCGCCGCAATCCTTGCACTGCACCCGCTTTTTGCAGGAGCGAGCTTGCTCGCGAACCTCTCGGCACCGCTGCAAGGGTCGTTCGCGAGCCAGCTCGCTCCTACAGCCGTGGTTGCGGTCGACTAGCGCAGCGCGCGGGCGTAACAGAACAGGAACAGGTTGCGCACCAGCTCCTTGAGCACCAGCGGTTCGCTGGTATTGAGTTCGGACAGCTCCAGGCCGCCTTGTTCGCGCAACTCGTCCAGGGCCTCTTCTTCCAGCACCGCGCAGACTTCCCCGGTGTCCCGATGCAGGATGCGCAGGTAGGGGTGCGGGCGATCCAGCCAGGCGTCGATCATGTAGGTCATGGCGTGTTCCTCCGTGCAGACCGTTTAATGAGAATAATTCTTATTATCTCAATAGCAAGCCTGAATTGGAAAAAATTTCGCGCGGGCGACGATCTGTTGTTCCCGATCAACGGACAGGCAACAAAAAGCCCGCCGCGGCGAACCGGGGCGGGCTTTGGCGAAACGGCGGATCAGTGCGTGCGGGCGACGGCGAACTCGGCCAGCTCGATCAGCGCGGCGCGGTATTCGTTGTCCGGCAGCGCCTTCAGGCAGTCGACGGCGCGGGCGGCGTACTCGCGGGCCAGGTTGGCGGTGTAGTCCAGCGCGCCGGCGGCTTCCACGGCGGCACGGATGCCTTCCAGGTCCTGGCTGCCGCCCTGCTGAATGGCTTTGCGCACCAGCGCAGCCTGTTCCGGGGTACCGTCGCGCATGGTGGCGATCAGCGGCAGGGTGGGCTTGCCTTCGGCGAGGTCGTCGCCGACGTTCTTGCCCAGGCTGGCGGCGTCGCCGCGGTAGTCGAGCAGGTCGTCCACCAACTGGAAGGCGATGCCCAGGGCGTCACCGAACAGGCGCAGCGCCTCGGATTGCTCCGGCTGGGCGTTGGCCAGCGCGGCAGCGCTGTGGGTGGAGGCTTCGAAGAGCATCGCGGTCTTGCCGCGGATGACTTCCATGTAGGTTTCTTCGGTGGTGCTGGCGTCGCGGACCTTGGACAGTTGCAGCACTTCGCCTTCGGCGATCACGCGGGTGGCCTGGGAAATAATGCGCATGACCGGCATGGAGCCCAGTTCGACCATCATTTCGAAGGAGCGCGCATAGAGGAAGTCGCCCACCAGCACGCTCGGCGCGTTGCCCCACTGGGCATTGGCGGTGGCGCGGCCGCGGCGCAGGCCGGAGGCGTCGACCACGTCGTCGTGCAGCAGGGTGGAGGTGTGCAGGAATTCGATGGTGGCGGCCAGCAGCTTCAGGTCATCGCCCGAATAGCCCAGGGCTTTGCCCGAGAGGAGCACCAGCAGCGGGCGCAGGCGCTTGCCGCCGGCGGAGATGATGTAGTCGCCGATCTTTTCCACCAGGGGAACGCGGGAAGTGAGTTGGCGACGGATGATGCCGTCGACGGCGGTGAAGTCGTCCGCCACCACGCGATAGAAAGCCTGGGGTTGCATTAAAGACAGCGCTCCTCGTAGATTGCGCGGCATGCTAGGTGCCGCGGGGAAGACCTGTCAAGGCGAGGCCCCATGGGGCTTGATCCGCGCCGAGTGTTTGCGTAGAATCGCGGCCCCGAACTTCCCTGGCATATCCTGCCTTACGCAATTGCACGGGCGTCCTTTCCGGCCCCATGCAGCCATGCCGACCGATTCCTCTTTCTATAAAGCGTCGGGTGAGCAGGTCTAACGGAGACATCCAGATGTACGCAGTAATTGTTACTGGTGGCAAGCAATACAAAGTCACCGAAGGCGAATTCCTCAAGGTCGAAAAACTCGACGTTGCCACCGGCGAAGCGATCAACCTGGATCGCATCCTGCTGGTCGCCAACGGCGATGACGTCAAGATCGGCCTGCCGGTGGTAGAAGGCGCGAAAGTGACCGCAGAAGTGGTTTCCCACGGTCGTCACGACAAAGTGCGCATCATCAAGTTCCGCCGCCGCAAGCACCACATGAAGCGTCAGGGCCACCGCCAGTGGTTCACTGAAATCAAAATCACCGGCATCCAGGCCTAATTCCTTTTTAGGGCTGCTTCCTGTTTTAGGAGAATTGACTCATGGCACACAAAAAAGCTGGCGGTAGTACCCGCAACGGCCGCGACTCAGAAAGCAAACGCCTTGGCGTGAAGCTGTTCGGTAGCCAGGCTGTGAAAGCAGGCAACATCATCGTGCGTCAGCGCGGTACCCAGTTCCACGCTGGCTACGGCGTTGGCATGGGCAAGGATCACACCCTGTTCGCTAAAGTCGACGGCGTGATCAAGTTCGAAGTGAAAGGCGCCTTTGGCCGTCGCTATGTAAGCGTCGTCGCTGCCTAAGCGAGCTCTCACTGAAAAAGCCCTGTCTCGCGACGGGGCTTTTTTGTTTCTGGCGTTTCCAGGCGAGGTGCTGTCGGTTCGGGCGTTTGCGCGGACTTGGCTGTATCCTATGCTCCTTTTCTTATTTTCAACCCGCCGGCTCGGCGGGAGGCGTTCGCAATGAAATTCGTCGACGAAGTATCCATCCACGTGAAAGCCGGTGACGGCGGCAACGGCCTCATGAGCTTCCGCCGCGAGAAGTTCATCGAGAAAGGCGGTCCCAACGGCGGTGACGGTGGCGACGGCGGCTCGGTGTATCTCGAGGCCGACGAGAACCTGAACACCCTGGTGGACTACCGCTACACCCGTCGTTTCGACGCCCAGCGTGGCGAGAACGGCGGCAGCAAGGACTGCACTGGCGCCAAGGGTGACGATCTCGTCCTGCCCGTGCCGGTCGGTACCACCATCATCGATGCCAACACCCAGGAAATCATCGGTGACCTGACCACTGCTGGTCAGCGCATCATGGTGGCCCAGGGCGGCTGGCACGGTCTGGGTAATACCCGCTTCAAGTCCAGTACCAACCGTGCTCCGCGCCAGACCACTCCGGGCAAGCCGGGTGATGCGCGTGACCTCAAGCTGGAGCTGAAGGTGCTGGCGGACGTCGGTCTGCTCGGCCTGCCGAACGCGGGCAAAAGCACCTTCATCCGTGCGGTATCCGCTGCCAAGCCGAAGGTCGCCGACTATCCCTTCACCACCCTGGTGCCGAACCTGGGCGTGGTCAGCGTCGGTCGCTTCAAGAGCTTCGTGGTCGCCGATATTCCCGGCCTGATCGAGGGTGCTGCCGAAGGCGCCGGCCTGGGTATCCGCTTCCTCAAGCACCTGGCGCGTACCCGCCTGCTGCTGCACATCGTCGACATGGCGCCGCTGGACGAAAGCGATCCGGCCGATGCCGCGGAAACCATCGTCCACGAGCTGGAGAAATTCAGCCCGGCGCTGACCGAGCGTGATCGCTGGCTGGTGCTGAACAAGATGGACCAGGTCCTCGAGCCCGAGGAGCAGGAGCGTCGCAAGCAGGCTGTGGTCGAGCGCCTGGGCTGGGAAGGTCCGGTCTACGTGATCTCCGCCCTGGAGCGCGAAGGCACCGAGAAGCTGAGCCAGGACATCATGAAGTACCTCGACGAGCGCACCCTGCGCATCGAGGAAGAGCCGGCCTATGGCGAAGCCCTGGCGGCCCTGGATCAGCGCATCGAAGACGAGGCCCGCGCCCGTCTGCAGGCCCTGGACGACGCCCGTGCACTGCGTCGCTCTGGCCTGAAGAATGTCGACGATGTGGATGACGATGATTTCGAGGATGACGAAGACGACGGCGACGGGCCGGAAATCTTCTACGTGCCTTGATCGGGGCGGCGCCCGCCGGTCCGGATGAAACGTGTGAAGCCTGACTTCTAAGGTTGAGGGTATGCGTGAGAAGGTCACTGGCGCCAAGCGCTGGGTAGTCAAGATTGGCAGTGCGTTGCTGACCGCCGATGGTCGCGGTCTGGATCGTGATGCCATGGCGGTATGGGTCGAGCAGATGGTCGCGCTGCATTGCGCGGGCGTCGAGCTGGTGCTGGTGTCCTCGGGCGCCGTTGCGGCGGGCATGAGTCGCCTGGGTTGGGTTTCCCGACCTAGTGACATGCACGAGCTGCAGGCTGCCGCCGCGGTGGGGCAGATGGGCCTGGTGCAGGCCTGGGAGTCCAGTTTCGGCGTGCATGGCCTGCAGACCGCGCAGGTGTTGCTGACCCATGACGACCTGTCCGACCGCAAGCGCTACCTGAACGGGCGCAACACCTTGCGCACGCTGGTCGATCTCGGCGTGATCCCGGTGATCAACGAGAACGACACCGTGGTCACCGACGAGATCCGCTTCGGCGACAACGATACCCTGGCGGCGCTGGTGGCCAACCTGGTCGAGGCTGACCTGCTGGTGATCCTCACTGATCGCGACGGCATGTTCGACGCCGATCCGCGCAACAATCCCGATGCTGAGCTGATCTTCGAGGCTCGCGCTGACGATCCTGCCCTGGATGCGGTGGCGGGCGGCACTGGTGGTGCTCTGGGTCGTGGCGGCATGCAGACCAAGCTGCGCGCGGCTCGTCTCGCTGCGCGCTCCGGTGCGCACACCGTCATCGTGGGTGGTCGTATCGAGCGCGTGCTGGACCGCCTGCGTGTGGGTGAGCGTCTCGGTACGTTGCTGACTCCCGAGCAGAGCCGCAAGGCTGCGCGCAAGCAGTGGCTGGCTGGTCATCTGCAGATGCGTGGCACCCTGGTGCTCGATGATGGCGCGGTGAAGGCGCTGTCGCAGGATCACAAGAGCCTGCTGCCGGTCGGTGTGAAAGCCGTGCAGGGCAGCTTCCGTCGCGGTGAGATGGTGGTCTGCGTGGATCAGCAGGGTCGCGAGATCGCTCGTGGCCTGGCGAACTACAGTGCTCTCGAGGCGCAGAAGATCATCGGTCAGCCGACCGATGCCATCGAGGGTCTGCTGGGCTATGTCGATGGTCCGGAGTTGGTGCATCGCGACAACCTGGTGCTCGTCTGAGGAGACTCTTCATGCGCAAGGGATTGATAGCGGCGTTGATGCTGCTGCCGGCGCTGGCGCGGGCCGACGTGGTTGGTGAGGTGTCCACTGTCTTCAAGTGGGTCGGGCCGAACGACAAGATCGTTGTCGAGGCCTTCGATGACCCGAAGGTGCAGGGCGTCAGCTGTTACCTGTCCCGCGCCAAGACTGGTGGTGTGAAGGGCGGGCTCGGGCTGGCGGAGGATCGCGCCGAGGCATCGATCTCCTGTCGTCAGGTTGGGCCGATCCGTTTCGCCGGTGAGCTCAAGGATGGCGAGGTGGTCTTCCAGCAGCGCACGTCGCTGGTGTTCAAGACCATGCAGGTGGTGCGCTTCTTCGACAAGAAGCGCAATGCGCTGGTCTATCTGGTCTACAGCGACCGGGTGATCGAAGGCAGTCCGCAGAATGCGGTGACGGCGATTCCGATCATGCCGTGGCCTGAGAAGTAAAAAAGAAAAGGGCGGGTGACCGCCCTTTCTTTTTGCCTGCAGAAAACCGCCCTGTGGATAAGTGTCAGGCAGGCAAATCGCAGGCAATAAAAAACCGGCCCTGGGGCCGGTTTTTCAAGAACGGAACGCTTACGCGGTGGCCAGGGCCTTCACGTGGGCGTTCAGGCGGCTCTTGTGGCGAGCGGCCTTGTTCTTGTGGATGATGCCTTTGTCAGCCATACGGTCGATGACCGGTACAGCAGCAACCAGAGCGGCCTGGGCCTTCGGCAGGTCCTTGGCGTCGACTGCTTTGACTACGTTCTTGATGTAGGTACGAACCATGGAACGCAGGCTGGCGTTGTGGCTGCGACGCTTCTCAGCCTGTTTGGCGCGTTTTTTGGCGGAAGGTGTGTTGGCCACCGTCGAGCTCCTCGAAAAAAACTTGGGATGTTGCGAATAAATTAAGGCCGCGAATAATGCCGTTGCATCAGGGCCTTGTCAAGGGTATGCACGGCCTCCGACGAGTGGTGCGACGGGCGCACGCTGTCCGGCGGATGGGGTGATTTATTCGCCCCGCGGCCCTACACTGCTGCGCTTCGCCTGGCGGTCGAGCAATCGCTCTAGGCCAGGGCTGCACCCTGCAGGGGCGGCCATTCTACCAGTTCTGGACGCTATGAACCTACTCAAGTCGCTGGCCGCGGTCAGCTCGATGACCATGATCTCGCGGGTGCTCGGCTTCGTGCGCGACACGATAGTCGCTCGCATGTTCGGCGCCGGCATGGCGACCGACGCCTTCTTCGTCGCCTTCAAGCTGCCCAACCTGCTGCGCCGGATCTTTGCCGAGGGCGCGTTCTCCCAGGCTTTCGTGCCGATCCTGGCCGAGTACAAGACCCAGCAGGGCGAGGAGGCGACCCGTACCTTCATTGCCTATGTGTCCGGCCTGCTGACGTTGATCCTGGCGCTGGTCACCGCGCTGGGTATGCTCGCCGCGCCCTGGGTGATCTGGGTAACGGCGCCCGGCTTCGTCGATTCGCCGGAGAAGTTCGAACTCACCAGCTCGCTGCTGCGGGTGACCTTCCCTTATATCCTGCTGATCTCACTGGCCTCGCTGGCGGGGGCGATCCTCAATACCTGGAATCGCTTCTCGGTGCCGGCCTTCGTGCCGACCCTGCTGAACATCAGCATGATTCTCTTCGCGCTGTTCCTGACGCCGTACTTCGACCCGCCGATCATGGCGCTGGGCTGGGCGGTGCTGGCCGGCGGCCTGGCGCAGCTGCTCTACCAACTGCCGCACCTGAAGAAGATCGGCATGCTGGTGCTGCCGCGCATCAACCTGCGCGATTCCGGCGTCTGGCGCGTGCTCAAGCAGATGGGCCCGGCGATCCTCGGCGTCTCGGTCAGCCAGATTTCGCTGATCATCAACACCATCTTCGCTTCCTTCCTGGTTGCCGGTTCGGTGTCGTGGATGTATTACGCCGACCGCCTGATGGAGCTGCCGTCCGGCGTGCTCGGCGTGGCGCTGGGCACCATCCTGCTGCCGTCGCTGGCCAAGACCTACGCCAGCGACGACCGCCACGAGTATTCGCGGCTGATGGACTGGGGGCTGCGCCTGTGCTTCCTGCTGGTGCTGCCGTGTTCGCTGGCGCTGGCGGTGATCGCCGAGCCGCTGACGGTCGCACTGTTCCAGTACGGCAAGTTCAGCGCCCACGACGCCCTGATGACCCAGCATGCGCTGGTTGCCTACGCGGTCGGCCTGCTCGGCATCATCCTGGTGAAGGTGCTGGCGCCGGGCTTCTACGCGCGGCAGAACATCAAGACGCCGGTGAAGATCGCGCTGTTTACCCTGGTGTCCACCCAGTTGATGAACCTGGTGTTCATTGGTCCGCTCAAGCATGCGGGGTTGGCACTGGCGATCAGCCTGGCGGCCTGCCTGAACGCCGGCCTGCTGTTCTGGCAACTGCGCAAGCAGCAGTTGTTCGAGCCGCAGGCAGGCTGGGGCAAGTTCATTGCCAAATTAGTCGTATCTGTACTGGTGATGTGCGCGGTGCTGATCGGCATGATGCACTTCATGCCGGCCTGGGATCAGGGCAGCATGCCGATTCGCCTGGTGCGCCTGGGTGCGCTGGTGGTGGCCGGCGTGGTCGCCTATTTCGGTATGCTGGCGCTCCTGGGCTTCCGCCTGCGGGACTTTTCCCGCCGCGCGGTGCTGTAACCTTCGCCGGGCAAAGCATTGCATCCGTTTGCGGCGACGGCATTTTGCCTGTCGCATGGCAACGGGTGCAGGTATAATCGACCACTTTCTGAGCAATACGCGCGCTATGCAGCTGCTTCGAGGCCTTCACAACCTGCGGCCCCTGTCCGGGGGCTGTGTCGCCACCATCGGTAATTTCGACGGCGTCCATCTCGGCCACCAGGCGATCCTGGGGCGTCTGCGTGAGCGTTCGCTGGAGCTGGGCGTGCCCAGCTGCGTGGTGATCTTCGAGCCGCAGCCGCGCGAATACTTCGCTCCCGATGCCGCCCCGGTGCGCCTGACGCGCCTTCGCGAGAAGCTCGAACTGCTGCGCCAGTACGGCGTCGATTTCGTGCTCTGCCTGGCCTTCAACCGCCGCCTGCGCGAGCTGTCGGCCGCCGAGTTCGTCCGCCAGGTGCTGGTGGAAGGCCTGCGGGTTCGCCATCTGGAAGTGGGCGACGATTTCCGCTTCGGCTGCGACCGCTCCGGCGACTTCGCCTTCCTGGTCAATGCCAGTGCGGAGCAGGGCTTTACTGTCGAAGCCGCGACCACGGTGGAAGTCGACGGCATGCGCGTGAGCAGCTCGCGTATCCGCAAGGACCTGGCCGACGGCGACCTGCACATGGTCGAGCGCCTGTTGGGTCGTCCCTACCGCCTGAGCGGCCGCGTGCTGCACGGGCAGAAGCTGGGTCGCACGCTGGGTTCGCCCACCGCGAACATCCAGCTCAAGCGCCGCAAGGCGCCGCTCAACGGCGTTTATCTGGTCAGCACGATGGTGGCTGGTCAGCGCCGGAACGGGGTGGCCAACATCGGCACCCGGCCGTCTGTGAATGGCGATGGCCGGCCCCACCTGGAAGTGCATCTGCTGGATTTCGCTGGCGATCTCTACGGCCAGCACCTGGATATCACGTTCCACCAGAAGCTGCGTGATGAGCAGCGTTTCGCCTCGCTCGAGGCACTCAAGGCGGCCATCCTCGCCGACATCGCCGCCGCCCGGGCCTACTGGCTGGGCCAACCGCTTGATTGAAGATCCTGAACAGGCCCTGAGATGACCGATTACAAAGCCACTCTGAACCTTCCCGAAACCGACTTCCCGATGAAAGCCGGCCTGCCGCAGCGCGAGCCGCAGACCCTGAAGCTCTGGAACGACATTGGCCTGTACCAGAAGCTGCGGAAGATTGGCGAAGGTCGCCCGAAATTCATCCTGCACGATGGCCCGCCCTACGCCAACGGCAGCATCCATATCGGTCACGCGGTCAACAAGATCCTCAAGGACATCATCGTCCGCTCCAAGACCCTGGCCGGCTACGACGCGCCCTATGTGCCGGGCTGGGACTGCCACGGCCTGCCGATCGAGCACAAGGTCGAGACCACCCACGGCAAGAACCTGCCGGCGGACAAGACCCGCGAGCTGTGCCGCGAGTACGCTGCCGAGCAGATCGAAGGGCAGAAGGCCGACTTTATCCGCCTGGGTGTGCTGGGTGACTGGGACAATCCCTACAAGACCATGAACTTCTCCAACGAGGCCGGCGAAATCCGCGCACTCGCCGAGATGGTCAAGCAGGGCTTCGTGTTCAAGGGCCTGAAGCCGGTGAACTGGTGCTTCGACTGCGGCTCGGCCCTGGCTGAAGCCGAGGTTGAATACGCCGACAAGAAGTCCGACGCCATCGACGTCGCCTTCCCGGTGGAAGACGAAGGCAAACTGGCCGCCGCCTTCGGCTTGGCCAGCCTGTCCAAGCCGGCCGCCATCGTCATCTGGACCACCACCCCCTGGACCATCCCGGCCAACCAGGCGCTGAACGTCCACCCCGAATTCACCTACGCGCTGGTCGACACCGGCGAGCGCCTGCTGGTGCTGGCCGAAGAACTGGTCGAATCCTGCCTGCAGCGTTATGGCCTGGATGGCCAGGTCATCGCGACCGCACAAGGCGAAGCGCTGGACCTGATCCGCTTCCGCCATCCGTTCTACGAGCGCCTATCGCCGGTCTACCTGGCCGAGTACGTCGAGCTGGGCGCCGGCACCGGCGTGGTTCACTCCGCCCCGGCCTACGGCGAGGACGACTTCCGTACCTGCAAGCAGTACGGCATGGTCAACGACGACATCCTCAGCCCGGTGCAGAGCAACGGCGTCTACGTGGCCGACCTGCCGTTCTTCGGCGGTCAGTTCATCTGGAAGGCCAACCCGAATATCGTCGCCAAGCTCGACGAAGTCGGCGCGCTGCTCAAGCACGCGGCCATCAACCACAGCTACATGCACTGCTGGCGCCACAAGACCCCGCTGATCTACCGCGCCACCGCCCAGTGGTTCGTCGGCATGGACAAGCAGCCGCAGACCGGCGCCACCCTGCGCGAGCGCGCGCTGGAAGCCATCACCCAGACCGAATTCGTCCCCAACTGGGGCCAGGCGCGCCTGCACGGCATGATCGCCGGCCGTCCGGACTGGTGCATCTCGCGTCAGCGCAACTGGGGTGTACCGATCCCGTTCTTCCTGCACAAGGCTACTGGCGAGCTGCACCCGCGCACCGTCGAGCTGATGGAAGAAGTGGCCCTGCGCGTCGAGCAAGAAGGCATCGAAGCCTGGTTCAAGCTCGACGCCGCCGAACTGCTGGGCGATGAAGCCGCACAGTACGACAAGATCAACGACACCCTGGACGTCTGGTTCGACTCCGGCACCACCCACTGGCACGTGCTGCGCGGCTCCCACGCCGAACTGGGCCACGCCAGCGGACCGGCCGCCGACCTCTACCTGGAAGGCTCCGACCAGCACCGCGGCTGGTTCCACTCCTCGCTGCTGACCGGCTGCGCCATCGACGGCCACGCGCCATACCGCCAGTTGCTGACCCATGGTTTCACCGTGGACGAGTCCGGCCGCAAGATGTCCAAGTCCCTGGGCAACACCGTGGTGCCGCAGACCGTGATCGACAGCATGGGCGCCGACATCCTGCGCCTGTGGGTCGCGTCCACCGACTACTCCGGTGAGATCGCCGTTTCCCAGCAGATCCTCCAGCGCAGCGCCGACGCCTACCGTCGTATCCGCAATACCACGCGCTTCCTGCTGTCCAACCTGTCCGGCTTCGACCCGGCCAAGGACCTGCTGCCCAACGACCAGCTGCTGGCCCTGGACCGCTGGGCCATCGACCGCGCCCTGCAGTTGCAGCGCGAGCTGGAAGAGGCCTACCGCGACTACCGCTTCTGGAACGTCTACTCCAAGGTGCACAACTTCTGCGTGCAGGAGCTGGGCGGCTTCTACCTGGACATCATCAAGGACCGCCAGTACACCACCCAGGAAAACAGCGTCGCCCGCCGTTCCTGCCAGACCGCGCTGTTCCACATCGCCGAGGCCCTGGTGCGCTGGATCGCCCCGATCATGGCGTTCACCGCCGAGGAAATCTGGAGCTTCATGCCGGGTGAGCGCGCCGAATCGGTGATGCTCAGCACCTGGTATGACGGCCTCTCCGAGCTGCCGGCCGACGCCGAGCTGGATCGTGCCTACTGGGACGAAGTCATGGCTGCCAAGGCCGCCGTGAACAAGGAACTGGAGAACCTGCGCAGCGCCAAGACCATCGGCGGCAACCTGCAGGCCGAGATCACCCTCTACGCCGAAGACTCCCTGGCCAAGCGCCTGGAGAAACTGGGCAACGAACTGCGCTTCGTGCTGATCACCTCCGCCGCCACCGTCGCTCCGCTGGCCGATGCGCCGGCCGATGCGGTCGAAAGCGAACTGCCGGGCCTGAAGCTGCAGGTAGTGAAGTCCTCCCATGCCAAGTGCGGCCGTTGCTGGCACTTCCGCGCCGACGTCGGCAGCAATGCCGCGCACCCGGAACTGTGTGGCCGTTGTGTCGAGAACATCGAAGGCGCGGGCGAGGTGCGTCACTATGCCTAACGCCGATCGTTTCGGCCGCCTGCCCTGGCTGTGGATCACCGTGGTCGTGTTCGTCCTGGACCAGGTCACCAAGGCCTTCTTCCAGGCCGAACTGACCATGTACCAGCAGATCGTGGTCATTCCCGACCTGTTCAGCTGGACCCTGGCCTACAACACCGGTGCCGCGTTCAGCTTCCTGGCCGACAGCTCGGGCTGGCAGCGCTGGCTGTTCGCCCTGATCGCCATTGTGGTCAGCGTCGTGCTGGTGGTCTGGCTCAAGCGCCTCAAGCGCGGTGAGACCTGGCTGGCCATCGCCCTGGCCCTGGTGCTGGGCGGCGCGCTGGGCAACCTGTACGACCGCATGGTCCTGGGGCACGTGGTGGACTTCATCCTCGTGCACTGGCAGGACCGCTGGCGCTTCCCGGCCTTCAACCTGGCCGACAGCGCCATCACCGTCGGCGCCATCATGCTGGCGCTGGACATGTTCAAATCGAAAAATTCCGGAGAGACCGCCAATGGTTGATGTCCGTATTGGTGGTGATTCCCAAGTCACCCTGCATTTCGCCCTGAAGCTCGAAGACGGCAACGTCGTCGACAGCACCTTCGACAAGCAGCCGGCCACCTTCAAGGTCGGTGACGGCAACCTGCTGCCGGGCTTCGAGCAGGCGCTGTTCGGCCTCAAGGCCGGCGACAAGCGCACCCTGACCATCGAGCCGGAAAATGGCTTCGGCCAGCCGAACCCGGCCAATGTGCAAGTGATGCCGCGCGACCAGTTCCAGGACATGGAGCTGGCCGAAGGCCTGCTGGTGATCTTCAACGATGCCGCCAAGACCGAGCTGCCGGGCGTCGTCAAAGAGTTCGACGAGCAACACGTCACCATCGACTTCAACCATCCGCTGGCCGGTAAAACGCTCGCGTTCGAAGTCGATATCATCGACGTACAACCAGCCTGACCGACTGCGCGGCCCGTCATTGGCGGGCCGTTGCGCTTGAGGCGAAGTATTCCTACCGGCCCCTCGTGGGCCGGCTTGCGTAGCACCCGAGGCCACCATGCAAATCAAACTCGCCAATCCCCGCGGCTTCTGCGCCGGCGTCGACCGGGCGATCGAGATCGTCAACCGCGCCCTCGACGTCTTCGGCCCGCCGATCTACGTGCGCCATGAAGTGGTGCACAACAAGTTCGTGGTGGAAAACCTGCGCAACCGCGGCGCCGTGTTCGTCGAGGAACTCGACCAGGTGCCGGACGACACCATCGTCATCTTCAGCGCCCATGGCGTTTCCCAGGCCGTGCGCAAGGAAGCCGAGAACCGCGGCCTGAAAGTCTTCGATGCTACCTGCCCGCTGGTGACCAAGGTGCACCTGGAAGTCGTGCGCTACAGCCGCGACGGCCACGAATGCATCCTGATCGGCCACGAAGGCCATCCGGAAGTGGAGGGCACCATGGGGCAGTACGACGCCTCCAACGGCGGCGCCATCTACCTGGTGGAAGACGAGGACGATGTGGCCGCGCTGGAAGTGCGCAATCCTGAAGCGCTGCACTTCGTGACCCAGACCACCCTGTCGATGGACGACACCTCGAAAGTGATCGACGCCCTGCGCGCAAAGTTCCCCGCGATCATGGGGCCGCGCAAGAACGACATCTGCTACGCCACCCAGAACCGCCAGGATGCGGTGAAGGAACTGGCCGACCAGTGCGACCTGGTACTGGTAGTCGGCAGCCCCAATAGCTCCAACTCCAACCGCCTGCGCGAGCTGGCCGAGCGCATGGGCACCCCCGGCTATCTGATCGACGGCGCCGAGGACATGCAGAAGGAGTGGTTCGATGGCGTGCAGCGCATCGGCATCACCGCTGGCGCTTCGGCTCCGGAAGTGCTGGTGCGCGGCGTGATCCAGCAACTGCGTGACTGGGGAGCGGAGCCCGAGGTGGAGCTGGATGGGCGCGAGGAGAACATCACTTTCTCGATGCCCAAGGAGTTGCGGGTGAAGGCGATTTGACCGCGCCTGCTACGCCGATAATAAAAAACCCGCCAAGGCGGGTTTTTTATTATCGGTATCTGACCTAGAGGCCTCGGCAACTGCCCCAGGCGCCGGCCAGGTCTCCGGAGCCTCCGCGCACACCGTTGGAGGTGAGGGTAATAGTGCCGCGACCTGCCAATACGCCGCCATTCACGGGCGTTGCGGTCAGGCCGTAGCTGGTGCCGGTGTTGTCGATGGCGACAGCGATGGTGAAGACCGCGCCGCCGTCAACGGGGCTCTGCGCATAAGCTCCCAGCGTTGCGTTGCTGTAAGTGTTCTGTTGGGCGCGGAATCTTTCCAGCAGCCCGGCGGCGCCGGTCAGGGTGCCCTTGGCGTCTTCACATGCCGTTCGGCGCACGTAGGCCGTGTAGGAAGGAAGGGCGATGGCGGCGAGTATCCCCACCACCACGACGGCGATCATCAGTTCCAGCAGGGTGAAGCCCTGCTGGGATTTGCTGGCCTTGATGCTCAAAGGTTGTCCTCGTCAATCCAGTAGTACTCGTTGAGGTTCAGCTGCGGCGGCTTGCTCACCTGGGTGCCGTTGATCACGAAGCTGGTGCCGCCGATGCTGACCAGGGTCGGGTCGGGCAGCAGGCCGGTGGTCTTGACCACGTTATAGCGGGCCGAAGGCGAGGTGGAGTTGCCCGTGGTGCTGACCGGAGTCGCATCCGCCAGGTGCACCACGTAGGAACGGTTCACGCCGACGCTGGCCTGGCAGGAGTTGGCGGCTGCCGTGGGCTCGTAGGTGTTGAAGTAGAGGTAGCCGTTCACCGTCAGGGAGCGGGTGAGGACCTTTTCCCCGCCAGCGCTGTTCATCTTGATCATCCAGCCGCCGGAGGTAGCGCTGAAGGCGGTGGTGGCATCGGCTTTCTCGGTGGCGGTGCCGGCCTGGATCAGGTTGGCGGTAGCGTCGTAGAGGCTGCTCTCGGTCAGGGTGCTCTCGCTGGTGGAAGGTTTGGTCAGCACCGGGGTGCGGAAGGAGTAGAAACGATCTTCCGTGAGCTTGTTGAGCGGGTGGCCGCGGTAGCCGGAGCCGATGTTGACTGTCAGTACCAGGGTCCCGTTGACGTTGACGATGGCCACGTCCGGTTCGTTGTAGAACCGGCGGATCTTGGCTTTGCGCTGGGCATCGGTGGTGTCGACAGTGTCGGCCGGAACCACGTTGGCGAACACGCCGTCGTTGCTGCTGCCGGCGGCAGTCACCAGGCCGGAGCCGCTGCTGCCATTGTTGATGTAGAAGCGCCAGACCTGGCCGCCCATGTCGCCGACGAAGAACTGGTCGGCCAGTTGGTTCGCATCGTTGGCCAGGGTGCCGTCGGTGTTCTGCTGCAGGTCGATGACGCGTACGGCGGACGGCATGCTGTAGTTCATCTTGCTCAGACGCAGGGTGCCGGTGGTCTTGCTGGCAGACCAGATGCGCTCACCGGTGCGAGCGTTGACGATATAGATGGCGTTGCCCATGACGTCGGCGGTCTGGGTGCTGACGTTGTCCTGGTTCGGGTCGTAGCCGCCCGCGAAGATCAGTACGTCGGTGATGGTGCCGTTGACGTTGATACGGGTCTTGATTGGCGCAGACCAGGTCTGGCCCAGTTGCTCGAAGCCCGTGGTGGTGCCGCCCTTGATCAGCCACAGCAGTTTCGGGTTGGAGCGGTCGGTAAGATCCAGCGCGTAGATATCACGGCCGCCGCGGCCCATGGTGCCGTAGGCGTAGACGAACTCGCCGGGGTTGAGCCCGGTGAGGAGGGCCGGCGTGGCGGCACTGGGGTCGAGGCCGCCGTAGAGCACGCCGTTCTTGTTGGCGTCGTTCACCCACAGGGTCACGGTGTTATCCATGCCATAGGAGCGCGGCTTGGCACTGGTCGACTTCAGGTTGGCGGCCAGCTGCGGGACATGCGCCAGCAGGGGCTCGGGCATGAAGGCCATCTGTTCCTGGCCGTTGCTGGTGTTGAACAGGTGCAGGTAGCCCTCGTTGGTCGACATGACCACGCTCTGGTCTTCGCTGCTGCAGGTCTTGTAGGTGCTGTCGGTATAGGTGTTGCACGCGTAGGTGACCAGGCGCGGCGAGGAGTGCAGCGGGTCGCCCACGCCCTTGCGCTGTGCGCCGGCAGCGGTGAGGCCGCGGATGTAGTTGATCGCCGCGGTACGAGCTGCAGTGTCGTTGGCGTCACTGATGCCCAGCTTGGCGTTGGTGATGGTGGTGTTCGCCGTGTTGAGCAGGTAGTTGTTCTGGTTCAGGTTCACCGCCGCACTGGGCGAGGAGCCGATGAAGGTATAGAGCGAGCGGGTCGCCGCGTCCGGCAGGTTGGATGCCGCACCACCATTGGCGGTGTTGTTGCCATCGGCGCTGGAGCTCCAGAAGCTGCGGGCGGAGCTCTTGAAGAAGCCGGTGAGCGGGTCCACGGCGGCGGTGTTGTCCGCATCGACGATCTGTGCAGTGGCGGTGTCCAGGCGATAGCGCTTCAGGTTGCCTGGCCAGGTGTCGGTCTCCTGCGGTTTGAATACCGAGAAGTAGAGCTCGTCCTTGTTGTCCTGGCGGTTGAAGGTGTTCACCGGGGCACTGGCGCTGACGAAGGTGCTGTCGGTGGCGAGGACCTGCTGGATGATGTCGTTGAACGCCTTGGACAGGTCGCCAGCGGTGGTGGCGGTATAGGTCGAGCCGCCGCCGCGCGAAGCCAGGTCGGCGAGGAATCTCTTGATATTGGCGCTATCGGTTGCACTGCTGGCATCCAGGGCGAAGCCCACGGTGTGGGTGGTCACCTGGTTGTCGCCATCGATGCTGGAGGCCTGGTCGTTGGCAGCGATCCAGCTGGCGAGGGTGCGTGCGCACTTCTCGCCGTCGTCGCTGGCGTCGCTGGTACAGGCACCGGCCAGCGCGGCGATGCCGTTCTTGGCGGCCGTGGTGTTCTGGTTGGCCTGGCCGTCGGTCAGCAACACCATGTGGGTGGTCTGGCAGGCGCTGTTGATGGGGCTGGCATAGCCGTCCGCACCGTTACGCAGGTACTGCACGGCGTCATACAGGGTCGGTACGATGGGCGTATTGCCATTGGCCGTCATGGTTTGCGCCAGGCTGTTGAGCTGGTTGCGCACGGTGAACGGACTGGTGGTCATGCCGCCGTTGGCCAGCTTGATGCGCAGGCGCAGGGACTGCGCCGGGTTGCTCTCATAGGCCTGGGCGTTGAGGCTGGAGTTCGCGCTCTGGGTCATGAATACCGTGAGCGCATTACCGGGTGCCCAACCGCTGCGGTTGAACACCGTCTGCAGGGAAGAGGCGAGGCCGCCACAGGCGACGCTGGTGCCGGCGGTCCAGCCACCATTGGTGTTGTTGATGGTGCAACTGACCCCGGAGGTGCTGCTACGCGAACCGATGTTGCCGCTGCTCGCCTGCATGGCCGGAGAGCTGTCGGTGTTCTCGAAGCTGATCGAGGTGCTGACGTTCGGGCCGGCGACCGTGTTGTTCGGCGTGATGAACAGCTTGGCATCCAGCACGGTGGCGCCCTGGTTGACGGGCAGGTTCTCGTAGCGTGCGGCGATGGAGCCCGAGTTCAGCGGCAGGGTGTTGTCGCCCAGGGTCGGCGTGTAGTAGTTGCGCCCGGGGGCGGTTTCGAAGCCGTCGTTCTTGGCGTCGGTGACGCGGGTTTCGATGATCGGGTTCAGGCAGCCGCCGCTGCCGCCGGTGTAGGTCACCGTCAGTGACGGCTGCAGGCCGATACCGCCCTCGATGCTGGTGGCTGTCCGTGAACCGGAGCCGCTCTGGGGCGTAAGGATGATGGCGGCGGAGTTGTTGCCACACCATCCACCCTGGTTGACGATTTGCTGCACCACGTTCTTGATGTCCGGGCCTTCGACTGGCACGGGCGGGTTCTGTGCCGTCCATTCGGGAGCGGCCCAGTCGAGGTAGGCTGAGGTGGAGGCGCGCGCCGGGAGGTTCTCGGTGGCAGAGAAGGTGGTGGCGTCACTCACCAGCTGACCCTTGATCCGGAAGGTCACGGGGTCGCTGTTGGAGGTGGCCGGAACGAAGGACAGCACCGCCTTGGTGACGGTCGCTCCTTGCGGAATACCCAGGTTCTGGAAGCGCAGGGCGCCGATCCGGGTCTGCGCCACAGTGGAGGTGCTGGAGTAGTTCACCACCAGCGCCGGGGCGCTGTTGCCGCAGCTACGGGCGCAGAAGGTGTAGTCAGCCGCCTGGGTCGCGCGGAAACTCATCACCACGTCACCAATGTCACTGGTGGCGGGCGCCGTTCTCTGCAATGCCCTCAACTGGTTGGTGATGTCGACCTGGGCCGCGTTGCCGTTGATCCAGCTGGAGGCGGTGGCCGTCGCAGCGTTGAATGTCCTGGTGCCTACCGGGCTGTTGTCGTTCAGGGCTGCCGGCGTTTTCGACAGCTCCATCTTCACGTTCATCGTCGGTGGTGCGGACCGGTTGGTGTTGGTCGGCACCAGGACCAGGTAGGCGCTCTGGATGGTCGCGTTGGCCGGGACGCCCAGCGAGCGGAAGTCGAACAGCGCCGTCTGGTAGTTGCTGTTGTTGGTCGAGTTGATGTTCAGCTCGGTCATGTTGCCGTTGGTGCAGACCGGTTTGCTCGGGCGGTTGAGGCCGGAGGTACGCATCCGGCACGCGTAGTCCGTGCCGCTCTGGGTGACGATGAAGAAGGCATCGTTCTGCACCAGCGTCGAGTTCGGCGTGCCAACCACCGTCGTGGTGGTGCTGGTGTAACCCATGGGCAGGCTGGACTCACCGATATCGCCGGTGCTGTTGGCAATGTTCTGGGTGGCATCGTCGCTACCCTGGCCGATCTCCGGGCTGCCGGCGTACTGGGTCGCGGAGCTCGGCAGCACCGAGTCGATGTTGGTCACCGGATAAAGCAGCCGGTTGTCTCCGTTGAGCACCATCAGGCCGGCATTGATACCGCTGGTGTTCTGGATGATGTCGGAGAACGCCTGCTTGAGCAGGGTCATCCGCGATTGCTGGCCACGCGAAGGGTTGCTGTTGCTGTCGGTACGCCAGGCCATGGAGCCGGAGTTGTCCAGCACGAACAGCACGTTGGGCCGTACGTTCTGGTCGATGGACTGGCCGCCGAAGAAGATTTCGGTGTCGTCGGCGTAACTGAGGGTCGCGCAGGCTATGCCTGTGGTCAGCAGGGCACCGCTCATCAGGCTGCGGAGGAAGGAGTGTGGACGATTCATTCTATGCACCTGATGCGATTAGAGGTGGGTAGCCTGGATGTAGCTGCGGCGATGCAGTGCACGCGCCTGGCCGTCCGAACTGGTGACGTTGCAGCTGTTCAGGTTCTTGCAGGCCTTGGCTTGGCTGCTCACCTGGTAGCAGGTGTAGGTCAGGGTGCCGGCAGCGACGCTCAGGCTCTGCGCCGGGATGAACTTGGCGCATTCGATGAAGCTGGCGTTCAGATTCACCTGCGCCGAACCGGAGTTGCCCGACGTTGGCTCCACCGCAAAGGAGGTGCCGTTGGTGGGGGCGACGCCGCTCTGGGCGAACCGGGTCACCCAGAACTGCAGGCCGCTTTCCGCTGCCTGGAAGGCGATGTTCTGTTGCTGGGCGTTGGCCGAGATGCGTTGCTGCAGGGTCGAATTGCTGGCCATGGCAATGGCCAGCACTGTGAGGATCAGCAGCAGCACGAGGCTGACCAGCAGCGCCATGCCGCGTTGGGTCTTGGATGAAGTCATAGCCGGTTCCTCAGCTCGACGGTGCCGGTAAAGTTGCGGGAAATGTTCTGCGTAGCGTCGATGGCGGTGATGCTCAACTGCACGCGATCGGCGCTCTGGGCTTCTGCGGCGCTGATGCTGCCGGCGGATTTCCAGACGACCTTGCCTCCCGACTCGAAGCCCAGGGTGACGGCGGTGATGGTGGCGTTATCGACCACCGTCTGGTTGCCGCCACTGGTGCTGGAGTTCATGCAGATCGAGGTGCCGTTGGCGCAGTTGCTGTAGGTGACGGAGTAGAGGTAGAGCGTCTGGTTGGTGCAGGTCTTGTTGACGCCGGGCATGGCCACCGCGGTGGTGGTGGTCGTCGCGTAGTTGAAGCTCACGCTGGTACTCACGCCGTTGGTGGTGGTGACCGCGTCGCGAGGGAACTGGACTCCATTGCTGAGGGTCACGACGCTGCTTGGCAGCTGGCAGCCCTGATAGCCTGCGCGGCGAGCATCCATGGAAACCAGGTCGAGGACGACCCGGCCGCTGTCCTGCACGCGGGTCAGCGCGCTGCTGGTCTTGTCCGATGCGGAGCTGTTGCTGAACATCTGCAGAACGCCCAGCAGCAGCAGGGTGCTGAGGAGCAGCGCCACCATCAGTTCGATCATCGACAGGCCACGCTGCCAGTAGGAATATTGCCTGGTAGTCATAGGTTCACCCGCAGCGTGAAGTTCTGAGCCTGAGAGCCGGTGCTGTGTTGTTGTGCGTCGGACTCGGTCCAGCTGATGACGACCTGGTACTCATTGGTGTTCGCTTTGGTGACGGTGACGCCGGAGCCGGGGATCGCGGCCTGCAGGTTGCCCCACCAGTCAAAGATGTCCTGGTTGGCCAGTTCCGAAGCCGTGCAACCAGCGGTCTTGGTGCGGCAGTCCGGGTTGGTCCGGGTGGCGCCGGCGGTCAGGCTGATTACATAGGGGGAGGTGGCCAGCAGCGCTTGGGCCGAGTTGCCACGCATCCGCTCCACGTAGTCATAGGCAAGCATGCTGGCCTGGCCGCGCAGGTAGGCGCCCTGGTTGCTTTGCAGGCTGGTCATGGTCAGCGAGGCCATGCCCAGCAGGCCGATGGCCAGAACCAGAAGGGCGATGAGCACTTCGATGAGGGTGAAGCCGCCCTCGCGGCGCCGGATCATGGGCATGTTCCATTCGCTCCGCTGGTGGCGACGCCAGCGATATTGAGAGTCACCGCGCGCGAGCTTGCCGTGCCCCGCGCGTCGCAGACCCGCAGCGTCGCTGCCGTGGTCAGGGTGCCGTTCGGATTGAAGGTCAGGGAGCCGCTGCTGCGCAGGGTCAGACCGCTGGTATTGGGCGGCAGCACGCGGATCACGGCAGCCTGCGCGACCGACGTCGTCGTGGCGTCAGGGCTGCGGAAAACGATGGCGCCGGCCTCCCAGCTGTTGCTGTTGCAGCTGTAGTTGGCCTGGTTGAGGCCTGCGTCGCTGCTGCCGCAGACGCGCACGATGCTGCGCTGGGTAATGGCTTCGCTGCGCGCCGATTGCAGCAACCCGATCACCATATTGGTCTGGCTGGAGATCTGGTTGTTCAGCATCAAGGTGCGGAAACTGGGTATGGCGATGGTCGCCAGGATGGCGGCGATCGCCACCACGACCATCAACTCGATCAGCGTAAACCCTGCTGATTCCCTGGGGCGCGACATAGACGCATTCCTCACATTTTCGATAGCGGCGATGTTGCCTAGTCGTGTGGGAAATGTCCTTTTTCTATAGATGACCGTTCGTATTAGGGGGACGTTCGGTCATGTCTTCCGAGGTTCTGTGAACCCCGTCGCGCAAGGCGTGAGAAGTCGGTCAGCGGGGGCAGTAGTCCTCGGTGTTTCCGGACTCGGTGCGGATGCGCCCGGCCTTGTTGAACACGATGTGATAACTCGTGCTGCCCGCGCCGCAGAGCGTCAGCGTGCCGGAATGGAAGGCGCCGTTGGGTTGGATAGCATTGCCGCGCGGGGTGAAGTGGAGGTAGCGCCGCGAGGTGCTGTCGGTACGGATGCTGATACCGCTCAGGGGGCCGTGGGCCGCGAGCGGAAGTTGCTGTGGGGCGCGGACGCCGCTATTGCCGGAGTCGGCGAAAACCTCCCAGCCGGAGGCCCAGTCGTCGCCGGCCGCTGCGATGCTGATCGGTTGTCCGCTGTGCGCGGCCGATTCACGGGCGAAGTCCAGGGCGTTGCGCAGGTCCTGGGTGGCCGCGCTTGCCCGCTGGTTGTGCAGCAGTTCGCTGAAGCTGGGGGCCGCGATGGAGAGTGCGATCGCGAGTATCGCGAGGGTGAACAGCAGTTCGACGAGGGTAAAGCCCGGCTCCCCGATGATGAATGGTTCCCTGGCCATGGTGTGCTTCCGGGCAGTTGAGGAGCGGGAAGTATTGGGCGCCGGCAACCCTGTGCCTGTCAGCGAGTGGCAAAGGCGCTGTAGGAGCGGTCCGATGCCGCACCGACTTCCGTCTTGCTCCGTCGACGGTCCTTGCCCGGTATAGTGTGCGGCCGGCAATGGGCCGTTGATTTTCCTGTGATGTGGGGCGTGGTATGCCGGACATGATCGTGGTGGGCGGTGGAGTGGTGGGCATGCTGACTGCCTGGACTCTCGGGCAGGCGGGTGCCGAGGTGGTGCTGCTGGAAAAGGGCGAGACCGGGCGTGAAGCATCCTGGGCCGGCGGCGGCATCGTCTCGCCGCTCTATCCGTGGCGCTACAGCGCGGCGGTCGCCAACCTGGCCCACTGGTCGCAGGACTTCTATCCGCAACTGGGCGCACGCCTGCTCGCGGATACCGGGCTCGATCCGGAAGTGCATGTCACTGGGCTCTACTGGCTGGACCTGGACGACCAGGCCGAAGCGCTGGCGTGGGCCAAGGCCCACGGCCGCCCGCTTTCGGAAGTGGAGATCGGCGCGGTGCATGAGGCTGTCCCGGTGCTGGGGCAGGGTTTCGAGCGCGCGGTCTACATGTCCGGCGTGGCCAACGTGCGCAATCCGCGCCTGGCCAAGTCGCTTCGCCAGGCGCTTGTACAGCTGCCGAATGTGAGCGTGCAGGAGCAGGTCGAGATGACCGGCTTCCTGCAGGAAGGTGAGCGCGTGAAGGGGGTCCGCACTGCTCAGGGGGATTTCACCGCCGACTCGGTGGTGCTGGCGGCCGGCGCCTGGAGCGGCGAGCTGCTGGCGAAACTGGGGCTTGAGCTACCGGTTGAGCCGGTAAAGGGACAGATGATCCTTTACCGCTGCGCCCCGGACTTCCTCTCCAGCATGGTACTGGCCAAAGGTCGCTACGCGATTCCGCGTCGCGACGGGCACATCCTGGTGGGCAGCACGCTGGAGCATGCCGGCTTCGACAAGACGCCGTCGGAAGAAGCGCTGAAGAGTTTGCGCACCTCGGCAGAGGAGTTGATTCCCGCGCTGGCGGGGATGGAGCCGGTAAACCACTGGGCGGGGCTGCGTCCGGGCTCGCCGCAGGGTATTCCCTTTATTGGCGAGGTGCCCGGTCATCAGGGGCTGTGGCTGAACACCGGGCATTACCGCAATGGCCTGGTGCTGGCGCCGGCGTCCTGCCAGTTGCTGGCGGACCTGATGCAGAAGCGTCAGCCGATCATCCAGGCGGCGCCCTATGCGCCGGCAGGGCGCCTGGTGGCGACGCCCATCGTCTGAGAACGGCCGGGGATCAGTCGATCCCCAGTTTCTTCAGGCGGTAGCGCATGGAGCGGAAGGTCAGCCCCAGGCGCTGCGCCGCGGCGGTACGGTTCCAGCGCGTCTCTTCCAGCGCCTGCATGATCAGCTTGCGTTCGATGTCCTCGAGGTAATCCTCGAGGTTGTCGATCTGCGCCAGGCTCGCGTCACCACCGCCGTCCGCCGTGCCGGTTTCGGCCAGGCGCAGGTCGTGAGGCTGGATGACATCGTCCTCGCAGAGCGTGTAGGCGCGCTCCAGCATGTTTTCCAGTTCCCGCACGTTGCCGGGGAAACGGTAGCTCTTGAGCTTCTCCAGGGCGTCGGCGCTGACTGCCGCGGTAGCCAGTCCGCTGTCTCCGGCCAGGCGCTTGAGCACGCGGTCGGTCAGCAGCGGGATGTCTTCGCGGCGCTCGCGCAGCGGCGGAACGCGCAGTTCGATGACGTTCAGGCGGTAGTAGAGGTCCTGACGGAATCGGCCAGCGGCCACTTCCGCGGCCAGGTCCTTGTGAGTCGCGCAGAGGACGCGCACGTCCACCGCTACCTCCTGCTGGCCGCCTACGGCTCGTACGGCCTTTTCCTGGATGACGCGCAGCAGCTTGACCTGCATCGGCAGCGGCAGGTCGGCGACTTCGTCGAGGAACAGCGTGCCGCCATTGGCCGCCTGGAACAGGCCGAGCTTGTCTTCCACGGCACCGGTGAAGCTGCCTTTCTTGTGACCGAAGAACTCGCTTTCCATCAGTTCGGACGGAATGGCGCCGCAGTTGACCGGCACGAAAGTCTGGGTCTCGCGCGGGCCCTGCTCGTGGATCAGCCGGGCCACCAGTTCCTTGCCGCTGCCGGATTCGCCGCTGATGTACACCGGCGCCTGGCTGCGGGCGAGCTTGGCCACCTGGTTGCGCAGTGTGCGCATGGGCGGCGAATCGCCTAGCAAGCGGCTGTCCACCGGCGCTTCCTCGGCTTCCGGCGAGCGCAGGCGCAGGGCGGAATTCACCAGTTCGCGCAGGCGGGCAAGGTCCACCGGCTTGGTCAGGAAGTCGAAGGCGCCGGCCTTGAGGGCCTGCACCGCGGTGTCGAGGCTGCCGAAGGCAGTGATCATCGCCACCGGCATCTGCGGGTGGCGCTGCTGGATGTACTGCACCAGATCCAGGCCGGTGCCATCGGGCAGGCGCATGTCGGTGAGGCAGAAGTCGAAGGGCTCGCGGGCCAGGAAGTCGCGGGCTTCCTTGACGTTGCGGGCGCTGCGGGTGTCCAGCTTCATGCGGCCGAGGGTGATCTCCAGCAGCTCGCGGATGTCGGGTTCGTCGTCGACGATCAGGGCTTTTTGACGGCTCATGCTCTTTGCGTCTTCTTAGCTTTGTTTGCGCGGGTGGGCGAAGGTGAGGCGGAAGCAGCTGCCGCCTTCGTCACGCGTCTTGTAGTCCAGCCGGGCCTGGTTGCTTTCGCACAGCTCGCGGGAGATGTACAGGCCAAGGCCGGTGCCCTTGCTTTCCGTGGTGAAGAACGGCTCGAACAGCTTCCCCCGCTGATCGGCAGCGATGCCGGGACCGTCATCGAGCACTTCCAGCACGGGCAGGTCGGTCTCGCTGTCGCGGAACAGGCGCAGCCACACCTGGCCGGTGCCGTTCTTCTGAGTGCTGTACCGTAACCCATTCTGCACGAGGTTGGTCAGTACCTGCGTCAACTGATGCGGGTCCATGCGCGTCTGCACGGTGCCCTGGCCGGTTTCCACGTGGATCTGCTGGCCTTCGCGCAGGCTCTCGCGCATCTCGCCGGCGTAGCGGTGCAGCCAGTACTTCAGGTCCAGCAGTTGCGGCTCGGCCTGGCGCCGGCGCGACAGCTGGAGGACGTTCTCGATGACCAGGTTCATGCGCCGAGACTGGTCCTGAATGATCTGTGTCAGGCGCCGGTCGGGCTTGTCCAGTTCTTCGGACTCCAGCAGCAACTGCGCTGCATGGCTGATGGCGCCCAGCGGGTTGCGGATCTCATGGGCAATGCCCGCGGTGAGTCGGCCCAGGGCGGCGAGTTTGAGCTGCTGGGCCTGCTGGGCAATCTGCGAGATGTCCTCGAGGAACATCAGGATGTGCTGTTCATTGTCGCGGCGCAGGGGAATGAAACTCGGCTGCACGGTCGGGCCGGACTCCGTGGGCTGCAGGCTCGGCGGGCGCAGGGCGGGATTCTGTTGCCACTGCTGCAGGCTGGAGACCAGCTGCAGGCTGTACTCGGCCAGTGAATGGCCGGGCAGGTCGTGGCCGCCCAGCAGGGTGGTGGCGCTCTGGTTGGCCAGCAGTACCCGGTGGCGGTCGCCCAGCACCAGGATGCCGGTGCGCATGCGCTGGAGGATCAGCGCGTTGAGCTCCTCCAGATTGGCCACAGTGGTGGCGCGCTGCTCGGCGATGTTTTCGACGATCTGCTGGCGCCGTGCCAGGGCCTGAATCAGCAGGGCCGAGGCGAAACTCAGGGCGCCCAGCCCGCCTGCCTGCACGTAGTGATTGATGGCTGTGGGTTGGCTGAGGCTCAGGTAGAAGGTCAGGTAGATCAGGCCGATGGCGGCGATGGCGGCGATCAGCAGGCCGATGCGGCCCCGCAACAGGACGTTGGCGATGGCCACGGCGACCACCATCAGGTTGCCGATGCCGCTGGGAATGCCGCCTGCGGTATAGAACAGGGCGCTGAGCAGGAGTATGTCCAGCGCCGCCAGGAGGAAGATCGGCAACAGCTGTCGCGGTGTTGGCATGAGCACCGCGATCAGGATGTTGAGGACCAGGTAGATCCAGCAGCCGACGTGGAACAGCTCGGGGTGGGACAGCTTCAGCAGCTCATCGTCCAGGCTGCTGGAGATCAGCAGCACCAGCACCAGCCCGATGGTCAGTCGGTACAGGTGGTACAGGCGCAGGACCCGCAGGCCCTGCCCCGTGAGCGAGATGCCTTCAGCGACCACGGTCGGCGCGGTCCTGTTCGAGGTGCGCGCGGCTGCAGTACCACTGGCTTTCGTCCTGCAGGGCATGGGTCTGCGGCACATGCACGCCGCACTGCGCGCAGCGGACCATCGGCGCGGCCGGGTCGTCGCCCTTGGGCTTCTCGACAGGGCGGGCCGGCCGGGTAGTTTTGCGCCACAACCACCAGCCGAAGGCGAAGAGGGCGATCCAGAACAGCAGACGGGTCATGGCAATCCCTTGTGCATAAAGAGCGGCAGTTTATCCAAGCCACGCGGCGGCGCACAGTGAGCCCGTGCGCGCGCCCGCCAGACCGTGGGTAAAAGCGCCCATGTTTCGCCCGAATGTAAAAAGGGAGGCCGAAGCCTCCCTTTTTCTCGTACCTGCCGGTATCAGTCGAAGATGCCGAAGGTCATGTAGCTGAACCAGGAGCGGTCGCTGCTGCCTGCGTTGCCTTCGGACTCGTGCTGTTCCTCTTCCACGTCGCTCTGGTTCTCGGGCTTGAGCTCGGCGGGGATCTGCTGTTCGGCGTCCTCGTACTGCTTGATCACGTCCTTGGATGCCTGGGTTTCCATGTGCGGCGGGGCGTCGTTGGTCTCGATCAGGCCCAGGGTGGCCTTGGCCAGCCAGGAGCGGTTGTCGGCTTCGTCTTCACGCGGAACGAACTGGCCATCCTTGAGGCTGGGGTTGTCCGGGTAGTTCGCCTTCAGGGTTTCCAGGCTGGAGTCGGCCAGGTCATTCAGGCCCAGGCGCTGGTAGGCCTCGACCATGATCGCCAGGCCATCGCCGACGGCCGGGGTTTCCTGGAAGTTCTCGACCACGTAGCGGCCGCGGTTGGCGGCGGCGACGTAGGCCTGGCGCTTGAGGTAGTAGTGGCCGACGTGTACTTCGTAGGCAGCCAGCAGGTTGCGCAGGTAAATCATGCGCGCCTTGGCGTCCGGGGCGTAGCGGCTGTTCGGGTAGCGGCTGACCAGCTGGGCGAACTCGTTGAACGAATCGCGGGCGGCGCCCGGATCGCGCTTGGTCATGTCCAGCGGCAGGAAGCGCGCCAGCAGGCCGCGGTCCTGGTCGAAGGAGGCCAGGCCCTTGAGGTAGTAGGCGTAGTCGACGTTCGGGTGCTGCGGGTGCAGGCGGATGAAACGCTCGGCGGAGGCGCGGGCGGCCTCGGGCTCCATGTTCTTGTAGTTGGCGTAGATCAGTTCCAACTGGGCCTGCTCCGCATAGCGGCCGAACGGATAGCGGGACTCCAGCGCCTTCAGCTTGGAGACGGCGTTGGTGTAGCTCTTGTTATTGAGGTCTTCCTGGGCCTGCTGGTACAGCTGGCTTTCGCTCAGGTTCTCATCCACCTTCTCGCCCTTGGAGGAGCAGGCGGTAACGAAGGCGAGGGTGGCGATCAGCAGCAGGTGTTTCACTTGCATGGCGGCTTGCGTCCCTGGACGGTCGGCTGTCGCGGCCGCAACCGTCTGTTATGATTGGCGCCCCAGGGATACCCCTGGGACAAAGGCCCCGTATTTAACCACAGCGCACAGCCGAACCAAAAGGCCGCGCGCCCTTCGTGTCCAGTCATGTCCAATATGATCCAACTCGCGGCAGAAGTGCCGTTCGACCTCGGTGGTCAGCGTCTCGACCAGGTCGCCGCCCAGCTCTTCTCCGACCACTCCCGCTCCCGCCTGGCTGGCTGGATCAAGGACGGCCGTCTCAAGGTCGACGGCGCCGTGCTGCGTCCGCGCGACATTGTCCATGCCGGCTCGCGCCTGGAACTGGATGTCGAGCTGGAGGCCCAGGGTGAATGGGTCGCCCAGGACATCGAGCTGGACATCGTCTACGAAGACGACCACATCCTGGTCATCGACAAGCCGACCGGCCTGGTGGTTCACCCCGCCGCCGGCCACCAGGATGGCACCCTGCTCAATGCGCTGCTGCACCACGTGCCGCACCTGGCCAACGTGCCGCGCGCCGGCATCGTGCATCGCCTGGACAAGGACACCACCGGCCTGATGGTGGTAGCCAAGACCCTGGAGGCCCACACCAACCTGGTCGCGCAGTTGCAGGCGCGCTCGGTCAGCCGCATCTACGAGGCCATCGTCACCGGTGTCATCGTCGCCGGGGGCACCGTCGACGCGCCCATCGGTCGTCACGGTGTGCAACGGCAGAAGATGGCGGTAATCGAGACCGGCAAGGTCGCCATCAGCCATTACCGCGTGCTGGAGCGCTTCCGCGCGCACACTCACACGCGGGTGAAGCTGGAAACCGGGCGTACCCACCAGATCCGCGTCCATATGACGCACATCGGCCATCCGCTGGTGGGCGACCCCACCTACGGCGGGCGTTTCCGCATTCCACCGGGTGCCAGCCCGACCCTCATCGAATCCCTGCGCGATTTCCCGCGCCAGGCGCTGCACGCGCGCTTCCTGGAGCTGGACCACCCGGCCACCCACGTGCGCATGAAGTGGGAATCGCCGCTGCCGGATGACTTCACCTGGTTGCTGAGCCTGCTGCGGCAGGACAACGAGTCCTTCGTATGAACCCCTGGCTGACGCCCGAGTGGCCGGCTGCGGCGAACGTCCGCGCCTGCGTGACTACCCGTGCTGGCGGCGTCAGCGCCGAGCCTTTCGACAGCTTCAACCTCGGTGACCATGTCGGCGACGAGCCGGCCGCGGTGGCCGAGAACCGTCGTCGCCTGACCGCCGAGCTGGGTTGCCAGCCGGCCTGGCTGAGCCAGGTGCATGGTATCGAGGTGGTCGAGGCTGATCCGTCCGTCGTCGCCACCGCGGATGCCAGCTGGAGCGATACTCCTGGCATCGCCTGCACCATCATGACCGCCGACTGTTTGCCTGCCTTGTTCTGTGACCGAGCAGGCACTCGCGTCGCCGCGGCCCATGCCGGCTGGCGCGGGCTGGCCGGTGGCGTGCTGGAGGCGACCGTGGATGCCATGGGTATCGAACCGGCAGAGCTGTTGGTCTGGCTGGGGCCGTCGATCGGTCCGCAGGCCTTCGAGGTTGGTCCGGAAGTGCGCGAAGCCTTCCTGGCGGGCCACGCCGAAGCCGCACGCGCCTTCGTGCCTAGCGCCAACGCCGGCAAGTTCAGGGCCGACATCCATGAACTGGCGCGTATCCGCCTCGCGGCAAAAGGTGTGACCGCCATCTACGGTGGGGATTTCTGCACTTTCACCGACACCGAGCGCTTCTATTCCTACCGTCGCAGCTCCCGCACCGGTCGCCTCGCCAGCCTGATCTGGCTGGCCTGACAGCCTGTTTGTAGGAGCGAGCTCGCTCGCGAACCGCTGGATACCTTTGTGTCAGGCAAGATTCGCGAGCAAGCTCGCTCCTACAGGTTCAGCTCCGCTCCGGAGGGCCTTCCGAAGGCACAAACTGACGGGTGTCATGGCCAAATGGCTTGAACCGACCAAAATCGACCTTATCTATCTGGCATCCCGGCGGGTTAGTCGTGACCAGGGGCACTCATCGCTCCGGCCCGCTCTAGAAAGGAAGGACGACCCTCATGCGAATCGACCGTTTGACCAGCAAGCTCCAGCTTGCACTCTCCGACGCCCAGTCCCTGGCCGTCGGACATGACCACCCGGCCATCGAGCCGGTGCACCTGCTGTCCGCGCTGATCGATCAGCAGGGCGGCTCCATCAAGCCCCTGCTGATGCAGGTCGGCTTCGACATTCCCGCGCTGCGCTCCTCTCTTAATAAGGAGATGGACACGCTGCCGAAGATCCAGAATCCCACCGGCGACGTGAATCTGTCGCAGGACTTGGCGCGCCTGCTCAACCAGGCCGACCGCCTGGCCCAGCAGAAGGGCGACCAGTTCATTTCCAGTGAACTCGTGCTGCTCGCCGCCATGGATGACAGCACCAGGCTCGGCAAGCTGCTGACCGGCCAGGGCGTCTCCAAGAAGGCCCTGGAAAACGCCGTGACCAACCTGCGCGGCGGCGAGGCGGTGAACGACCCCAACGTCGAAGAGTCGCGTCAGGCGTTGGACAAGTACACCGTCGACATGACCAAGCGCGCCGAGGACGGCAAGCTCGACCCGGTGATCGGCCGTGACGACGAAATCCGCCGCACCATCCAGGTCCTGCAGCGTCGCACCAAGAACAACCCCGTGCTGATCGGCGAGCCTGGCGTCGGCAAGACCGCCATCGTCGAAGGCCTGGCCCAGCGCATCGTCAACGGCGAAGTGCCCGACGGCCTGAAGGACAAGCGCCTGCTGGCGCTGGACATGGGCGCGCTGATCGCCGGTGCCAAGTTCCGCGGCGAGTTCGAGGAGCGCCTGAAGGCCGTGCTCAACGAGCTGTCCAAGCAGGAAGGCCGGATCATCCTGTTCATCGACGAACTGCACACCATGGTCGGCGCCGGCAAGGCCGAGGGCGCCATGGACGCCGGCAACATGCTCAAGCCGGCCCTGGCCCGTGGCGAGCTGCACTGCGTCGGCGCCACCACCCTGGACGAGTACCGCCAGTACATCGAGAAGGACGCCGCCCTGGAGCGCCGCTTCCAGAAAGTCCTGGTGGATGAGCCGAGCGAGGAAGACACCATCGCCATCCTGCGCGGCCTGAAAGAGCGCTACGAGGTGCACCACGGCGTCACCATCACCGACGGCGCGATCATCGCCGCGGCCAAGCTCAGCCACCGCTACATCACCGACCGGCAGTTGCCGGACAAGGCCATCGACCTGATCGACGAGGCCGCCAGCCGCATCCGCATGGAGATCGACTCCAAGCCGGAGGAACTCGATCGCCTGGATCGCCGCCTGATCCAGCTGAAGATCGAGCGCGAGGCGCTGAAGAAGGAAGACGACGAGGCCACCAAGAAGCGCCTCGCCAAGCTGGAAGAGGACATCGCCAAGCTCGAGCGCGAGTACGCCGACCTCGAGGAAATCTGGAAATCGGAGAAAGCCGAAGTCCAGGGTTCCGCGCAGATCCAGCAGAAGATCGAGCAGGCCAAGCAGGAAATGGAGACCGCACGCCGTAAGGGCGACCTGGAAACCATGGCGCGCATCCAGTACCAGACCATTCCGGACCTGGAGCGCAGCCTGCAGATGGTCGACCAGCACGGCCAGACCGAGAAGCAGCTGCTGCGCAACAAGGTGACCGACGAGGAAATCGCCGAAGTCGTCGCCAAATGGACTGGCATTCCGGTGTCCAAGATGCTCGAAGGCGAGCGCGAAAAGCTGCTACGCATGGAGGACGAGCTGCACAAGCGCGTCATTGGCCAGCACGAAGCAGTCGTCGCTGTTTCCAATGCTGTGCGCCGCTCTCGTGCCGGCTTGGCGGACCCGAATCGCCCCAGCGGTTCGTTCCTCTTCCTCGGCCCGACCGGGGTGGGCAAGACCGAGCTGTGCAAGGCCCTGGCCGAGTTCCTCTTCGATACCGAGGAAGCGCTGGTGCGCATCGACATGTCCGAGTTCATGGAGAAGCACTCCGTGGCCCGCCTGATCGGTGCCCCCCCGGGCTACGTCGGCTATGAAGAAGGCGGCTACCTGACCGAGGCCGTGCGCCGCAAGCCTTACTCCGTGGTGCTGCTCGACGAAGTCGAGAAGGCCCATCCGGACGTCTTCAACGTGTTGCTGCAGGTGCTCGAAGACGGCCGCCTGACCGACAGCCACGGTCGTACCGTGGATTTCCGCAACACCGTGGTGGTGATGACCTCGAACCTCGGTTCGGCGCAGATCCAGGAGTTGGTGGGCGATCGTGAAGCCCAGTATGCAGCGGTCATGGATGCAGTGAATTCGCACTTCCGGCCGGAATTCATCAACCGGATCGACGAGGTAGTGGTCTTCGAGCCGCTGGCCCGCGAGCAGATCGCCGGTATCGCTCGCATCCAGATGGGCCGCCTGCGCAAGCGCCTGGCCGAGCGCGAGCTGAGCCTGGAGCTGAGCGACGAGGCCATGGACAAGCTGATCGCGGTCGGTTTCGACCCGGTGTATGGCGCGCGGCCGCTCAAGCGCGCGATCCAGCGCTGGATCGAGAACCCGCTGGCGCAACTGATCCTGGCCGGCAGGTTCAACCCTGGCACGCAGATCCACGCCAAGGTCGAGAACGACGAGATCGTCTTCTCCTGATCGGTGCCCTACGAAAAAGCCCGCCAATTGGCGGGCTTTTTCTTTGGCTCTACCGTAGCAGCGAGCTTGCTCGCGTACCGCAGGGATGTCGGTGATCAGCCGGTCTCGCGAGCGCCACCGAGCAGGACCAGCAGTTGCTCGATCAGCTCAGCCTGATCCTCGGCGATATCGATGATGTGGAAACCGGCCCAGCCCAGTTGGCCGTCGGTGCCGGCGCGACTCCACAGGCAATCGGCGCCGAGCTGGATTTCGCCGATCTCGTCCAGCGGCGGCGCCGGCACCAGATGGCATTCCCAGACCGAATCGGCCTCCGGCACGTCCACGCCGCAGAGCATGAACCCTTCGGCGGACAGGTCGGCAAGCCGGCCCAGGCTGCGCCCGGAGTGGCGGTCGAAGACTTCCACGGTCAGCCCGGTCTGCTGCCGGCTATGCTGGCGACGTTCACTCATCGACTGCTCCTTCAGGTCTGTGCCGGGCTGCGCCCGGAAGTAAGGCGTTGCAGGACGCGGTAGATCGCACTCAGTGCACGATCCATCAGCGGGGCGGACTGTTCCGTCGGTACCAGGCGGACCTTGCCCGCTTCCATTTCCTGGGCCAACTGCACTATCGATTTGACTGCCACCCGCTGCCCGGTGTGGTCGACGAACATGTAATTGCGCGTGGTCGGGCTGAACCACGACAGCTTGAGCCTGCGCGCTGGCGTGGTGTCGCTGAATTCGAACCAGGTACCGAACTCCAGGTGGCTCAGTTCCTTCATCAGTACCCGCACGCGCTCGGACAACGCCTCGCCGTTGGATTTGACCAGAGTATGGCCTTCGGCGCCGAGCATGGCGCCCAGCGGGCTCTCCGGCAGTTCCTGCTTGAGTTGCGCCGCGATCTGCGGCTGCTGTGCCTGGATCGCATGCTGGCAGGCAACCAGATCCTGCAGTAGCCGGCGGATGCCGTCCTCGTGATAACCGCCCAGCACCTCCAGGCCCTTGCGCAGCTCCTCCAGGAGGGCCAGGCGGATCGCTTGCAGATGATCGCGGCCGGCAGCATCCAGCGGCGTCACGCTCCAGGCCAGCTGTTCTCCCACTTCGCAGGCGCGTTTCCATTCGTCGCTGTGCTCACCACTGCGTAGCACGATGAAGGTCAGGGCATCGCACCAGCTCATTTCCAGGAAGTTGCGTACCAGCTCTGGCAGGTCGCGGTCCTGTGTCACCCGGGCGATGGCGTCCAGCGCGTGCTCGCGGGCGGCCAGCAGGCGGTCGCGGCCACGGGCGGCCTCCATGGCGCGGCGTTCGCGCAGCTCGACCTTCTGCCGCAGATTGGTGACGTACTCGTTGAACTCGCCCAGCAGGTTGTCGAACAGCGACAGGTCACCGACGAAATCCTGGATCACCCGCTCGACCACCCAGTGCATCTTCGCCAACAGGGCGCGCTCCTCGCCCTCGCCGCCATACAGCACGCCGGCCTGGGCCATGGCGTTGAGCAGCTTGCGCGCGGGGTGGTGGTGCTGGGTGAACAGCTGCTTGTCCAGCAGCGCCACCTTGAGGAAGGGCGTGTGCAGGTGGGAAAGGGTGGTCTTGCAGCTGTCGGGCAGGTTCTCGTCATCGAGGATGAAGTCGAAGACCATGCCCACCAGGTCGATGACGTCGGCTTCCTGATCGGTCAACCGGGTGTTGTTCGGTTGTGCGCTGCCGGCTTCCAGCTGGCGCTGCAGGTCGGCCTTCAGCGCATCGACCGGCTGCGGCTGGCGCAGCCGGTGGGCCAGTTCGTGGGCAGACTCGCGCTGCAGGCGGTTCAGCGCCTCCAGCAGCTCGTTGGCGCTGTAGGTCGTGGTGGCCGAGCTCGGGCCGAAGCTGACGATGCTCTGGGTATTGCCGAACAGCGTGGCCTTGTGGCCGCGCCGGCGGTGCTCGGCAAGCAGCACCGCGAGGCCACTGAACAGGGCATTGCGGTCGCCCGGTGGCATATCCGGCATGTCGCCGCTGGCGTAGGGCGGTGGTGTTGCTGCTCCGTCGTCCGTCGCCGCGGTGTTTTTCTCGGTCACAGTCGGGCGCGGCGGGGGCGGGGAAGCCTGGCGCTGCCCTTGCGGGCGGTACTTCAGGTTGGGCAGGACACCGCCGTCGGCCAGGCGCTTGTTCAGCTGTTCATACAAAGGTTGCAGATGCTGCATGACCTGTTGATCGAACAGCACATAAAGGATGGTCTTGATCCGCAGCGGAAAGACACTGCGCGCCAAGGTGTCGCGGAACGCCTGGGCAATGGCCTGCGGGCCGAAGGGGTTGCGCTCCTCGCCCAGCTTGCTGCCGTTGTTGAGCAGCGCCAGGCGCTGGTCCAGCGCGAACAGCTGCTGGGCGCAGTGGGCGCGCACCTGGTTGACCATGTTGGTCACCAGCAGCGTTTCTTCATATTCTTCGTTGCCCACCAGGGTCAGCTGGTCCATGTCCAGCTCTTCCAGTGGCTCCGTGAGAGGCAGTTTGCCTTCGAGGAAGTCGCTCAGGCCCTGGGCAATGCGCTGGTGATAGAAACGCTCGAGGTTCGGCCGCTCGCGGCGGACTTCGCGCATGGCGTCGAAGAACAGAGCCTGGACTTGGTTGTTCTCGGCTTTCTCGGCGCATTCGAAGAGCGTGTCGTCCACTTGGGCGAAGACATTACCCAGGAGCTCGGCGAGGTGATTCATCGCCAACTGGCGGCAGCCCTGCACCAGTTCGCCGAAACGCGGCTGGATCATCCGGCTGGCGATGGGGGAGGGTGGTGGGGTGTCCTTGTTGCTCATGGCCATCCTGTGCGTGATCGTTCCGTTTGCACCCGCGGTGGATCACTCGAGTTTTTCCATGCAGATATAGCAATCAGCCCGGCCCCCTGCAAAGCAGAGAAAAACTTTTTGGATCAGAGTGTTGACAGGCGTTTCGATATACGTAAAATGGCGCGCCTCTGATACGGGAATCCGGTGAAGCCGGAAGAAAGTAGAGGAGATTGAAAGGTTCGTCGTTCCGCGATAGCTCAGTCGGTAGAGCAAATGACTGTTAATCATTGGGTCCCTGGTTCGAGTCCAGGTCGCGGAGCCAACTTTCAAACGGGGTATAGCGCAGTCCGGTAGCGCGCTTGCTTTGGGAGCAAGATGTCGGGAGTTCGAATCCCCCTACCCCGACCAACACTTGGGTCGTTAGCTCAGTCGGTAGAGCAGTTGGCTTTTAACCAATTGGTCGTAGGTTCGAATCCTACACGACCCACCATATTCAAGCACCAGCCTTAACTGGTGTTGAAGCGTAAACAAGCGCTTCATAAAAAGCCCGCCTCACTTGGCGGGCTTTTTTTTTGCCTTTTTCTTACGGCTGCGAGTCTATTCCGGCCACGCTCACCCATCTTGAAAGAAGAGGTCGGTGCTTCCGGCGTTCTCACAGGAGTGCTCAGCTCCGACATTCTTTCCTGCCTGCTCCCCCCGCTGGAGTGAATTTTCAGACGGCCTACAGTCTGATCGGAAATCTCAGTACCGTTGCCGGAGCGGTCTGATCTTTTCCCGAACCCTAGAAAATTAAGCTTCCCACCGTACAAATTCGTATCACTCCCGAGGTGGGATAGAAAATGGCAATCGAAACAATCGGCCTCGTCGCCGTTTCCGAAGGCGCGGCCAAAAAAGTTGTCGTCAAGAACGGCGGCAAAATCAAAGCGCATGCAGGCACCAAATACCTGCTGCAGGTCGATAATGAAACCGTGGCTCCGGAAAACGTCACGGTCAAGCGGGTTGGCAATGACCTGGAAGTCTCGTTCGAAGGCAGTGACAAGCCCGACCTGACCATCCAGGGCTTCTTTGCCGAAGGCATGGACAGCCAGCTCTATGGCGTATCCGAAGACGGCCAGCTGTACGCGTACGTGCGTACCGACGGCGAAGGCTTCTACGGCCACCTGGTGATGGCTGACGGCGAGTCCGCCCCGATCGCCTTGGGCGGCGATTCCCTGGGCGCAGCTCCCCTGGTCAACGGCGAGATGGATGATGCCGCGGGCTTCCTGCTGTGGCCGCTGCTGGCCGGCGCCGCGGCACTGGCCGGTGGCGCGTACGCGTACCACGAGCACAACAAGGACGATAAGAAGCATCACGACAAGACCAGCCCCGAGCCGACCAATATCAAGGTCACCGATCATGTCGGCCCGATCCAGGGCGACCTGAGCGAGGGTGCCGTCACCGACGACAACCGTCCGGCCATCTCCGGCGATGGCGTGCCGGGCGCGGTCATCCACATCATCGACAATGGCGTCGAAATTGGCAGCACCACCGTCAATCCGGATGGCCACTGGGACTTTGTTCCCACGACGGACCTGAGCGACGACGGCCACAGCATTGACGTTACCCAGGAGGTGCCGGGCGAGAAGCCCAGCGCACCGGTCCACGTGATCGACTTCGTTGTCGACACTATCCCGCCCGCCGCCCCTGAGGCCCATCTGGACCCAGCTTCCGACTCGGGCGTCAAGGGTGACGACATCACCAACGACACCAGGCCCACCATCGACGGCAAGACCGAGCCGGGTGCCGACATCACCGTCACCTTCCCGACTGGCGAAGAGATTCACACCAAGGCCGACGAGAACGGCGACTGGTCCGTGACTCCGACCCAGCCGCTGCCTGAAGGCAACAACGACATCACCGTTATCGCTACCGACCCGGCCGGCAACCAGAGTGAGCCGACCGTTCTGCCGATCGAGATCGACACCACGCCTCCGAAGGCGCCGGACGCCTGGCTGGACCCGGATTCCGACACCGGCATCAAGGGCGATGACATCACCAGCGATACCAAGCCGACTATCGATGGCAAGACCGAGCCGGGGGCCGACGTCACCGTCACCTTCCCGACCGGCGAAGAGATTCACACCAGGGCCGACGAGAACGGCGACTGGTCCGTGACTCCGACCCAGCCGCTGCCTGAAGGCAACAACGACATCACCGTTACCGCCACTGACCCGGCCGGCAACCAGAGTGAGCCGACCGTTCTGCCGATCGTGATCGACACCTCCGGGCCCGACCCGAAGTCCACCCAACTGACCATCGATGTGGTCGCCGGTGACGACATCGTCAACCAGTTCGAGTCCACCCAAGAGCAAATTATCAGCGGCCAGGCCAAGGGCGAGTTCCAGAAAGGCGACATCGTCAGCTTCACGCTCAATGGCCATGACTACAGCGCCGCCGTAGCCGCCGATGGTACCTGGAGCGTGAAAGTCGCCGGTGCTGACCTGGCGGCGGAAACCAATATCCACGCCACCCTGGTGGCGCACGATGCAGCGGGCAACGCTGGCAATATCGTTGCCGATCACGGCTACCGCGTGGATACCATCCTGCCGGTGGCGCAACTGACCATCGACGCGGTGACCGAGGACAACGTCCTCAACATCGAAGAGTCCAAGGTGCCGCAGACCATCAGCGGCAAGGCGACCGGCGAATTCCGCGAAGGCGACATCGTCAGCTTCAAGCTCAACGGCACCACCTACAGCGCTGCGGTAGCGGCCAATGGCAAGTGGAGCGTGGAGGTGGCCGGCTCCGACCTGGCCAAGGCCACCAATATCCACGCCACCCTGATCGCCCATGACGTGGCCGGCAACACCGCCAGCGTCGTAGCTGATCACCCGTACACCGTGGCCATCGACCCGCAGATGCCGACGCTGAGCATTCACGTCATTGCCGGCGACGACGTGGTCAACCTGGCCGAATCCCAGGAGAACCAGGCCATCACTGGCGGTTCGACGGGCGGCCGTGCTGGCGATATCGTCAAGGTCGTCGTCAACGGCGTCACCTACAGCGGCACCATCGATGCCAAGGGCGACTGGAGCATCAATGTTCCGGGCGCTGGCCTGGCGGCCGACGCTGCACATCAAGTCGTCGCCACCCTGACCGCGAGCGATGCGGCCGGCAACATCACGCCGGTTACCGAAAGCCGCCACTACGACGTGGACACCACCCCGCCGGTCGCTCAGCTGAGCATCGA
>NZ_JYOA01000012.1 GCF_000955805.1 Pseudomonas sp. 21
TGCGCTTCGCGATTCGCGAAGGCGGCCGTACCGTTGGTGCCGGCGTGGTTGCCAAGATCATCGAGTAATCGATTGATCTTTCCCTCTCAGGCCGGCATAATGGTCGGCCTGACTTTGTTCTAGGCCAGTAGCTCAATTGGCAGAGCGGCGGTCTCCAAAACCGCAGGTTGGGGGTTCGATTCCCTCCTGGCCTGCCAGATTTATCAAGATCTGGCACTTCTTTAAACGGGATTCCTAGCAGATGAATGCGAAGGTAGAAGCCAAAGAGTCGCGTCTTGATCTCTTGAAGTGGCTTGTGGTTGCAGTGCTGGTGGTGGTGGCTGTGGTTGCCAACCAGTATTACTCCGCGCAACCGATCTTCTATCGCGTTCTCGGTATCCTCGTGATGGCGGCTGTTGCGGGCTTTGTTTCGCTGCAGACCGTCAAGGGGCGTGCGTTCTTTACTCTGGCTAAAGAAGCTCGCGCCGAGATTCGCAAGGTTGTATGGCCGTCTCGTCAAGAGACAACTCAGACCACGCTGATCGTAGTGGCAGTAGTGCTGGTAATGGCGCTGGTGCTTTGGGGGCTCGACTCCCTGCTGGGTTGGCTGGTTTCCATGATTGTAGGTTAAGGGTGTTCCGTGGCTAAGCGTTGGTACGTTGTGCATGCCTACTCGGGTTACGAGAAGCATGTCATGCGCTCGCTGATCGAGCGGGTCAAACTGGCCGGCATGGAAGATGGGTTTGGTGAGATTCTCGTCCCCACCGAAGAAGTCGTGGAGATGCGGAACGGCCAGAAGCGCAAGAGCGAGCGCAAATTCTTCCCGGGCTATGTCCTGGTGCAGATGGAGATGAACGAGGGTACCTGGCACCTGGTCAAGGATACTCCTCGTGTCATGGGCTTCATTGGTGGTACCGCCGACAAGCCGGCGCCGATCACCGATAAAGAGGCTGATGCCATTCTGCGTCGTGTCGCCGATAGCGGTGACAAGCCGAAGCCGAAGACCCTGTTCGAGCCGGGCGAGACCGTTCGCGTCATCGATGGTCCGTTTGCCGACTTCAACGGCGTCGTCGAAGAAGTTAACTACGAAAAGAGCCGCATCCAGGTCGCTGTGCTCATTTTCGGTCGCTCTACTCCGGTAGAGCTGGAGTTCAGTCAGGTAGAGAAAGTCTAACTGGCACACTGAATCCCATACCCCGCAGCCCTAGGCTGCGGGGTTTTGTCGTCATTGGGATAAACGCGATAGCAACCGGGGAGCCCGTCAGGGCGCTTGACCCGCATTTGGAGTAGCAAATGGCTAAGAAAATCACGGCTTATATCAAGCTGCAAGTTAAGGCCGGCCAGGCCAACCCGTCGCCGCCCGTCGGCCCGGCTCTGGGTCAGCACGGCGTGAACATCATGGAATTCTGCAAGGCGTTCAACGCCAAGACCCAAGGCCAAGAGCCGGGTCTGCCGACTCCTGTGATCATCACCGTTTACAGCGACCGTAGCTTCACCTTCGAAACCAAGAGCACCCCCGCCGCCGTCCTGCTGAAAAAAGCAGCCGGCATCACCAGCGGTTCCGCTCGTCCGAACTCTCAGAAAGTCGGCACCGTTACCCGTGCTCAGCTGGAAGAGATCGCCAAGGCCAAGCAGGCTGACCTGACCGCTGCTGACCTGGACGCTGCCGTACGCACCATTGCTGGCTCCGCGCGCAGCATGGGCCTGAACGTGGAGGGTGTGTAATGGCTAAGCTGACCAAGCGTCAAAAGGCTATCGCCGAGAAGATCGAAGCAGGCAAGCAATACGGCTTCGAAGATGCCGCCAAGCTGCTGGCCGAGCTGTCGACCATCAAGTTCAAGGAGTCCGTGGACATCGCCATCAATCTGGGCGTTGATCCGCGTAAATCCGACCAGGTCGTACGTGGTGCCACCGTTCTGCCGAACGGCACCGGCAAATCCGTACGCGTTGCGGTCTTCACCCAGGGTCCTGGTGTTGAAGCTGCCCTGGCTGCCGGTGCAGACAAGGTTGGCATGGACGAACTGGCTGCCGAAATGAAAGCCGGCGACCTGAACTACGACGTCGTTATCGCCTCCCCGGACGCGATGCGTGTTGTTGGCCAGCTGGGCCAGGTACTGGGCCCGCGCGGTCTGATGCCGAACCCGAAAGTCGGCACCGTGACTCCGGACGTCGCTACCGCTGTCAAGAACGCCAAAGCCGGTCAAGTACGTTTCCGTACCGACAAGAACGGCATCATCCACGCTTCCGTTGGCAAGATCGACTTCGAGCCGGTCAAGCTGAAACAGAACGTGGAAGCGCTGCTGAGCGATCTGAAGCGCCTGAAGCCGTCCTCCTCGAAGGGCGTGTACGTTCAGCGCGTAACCCTGAGCACCACCATGGGCCCGGGTCTGCAGATCGATCAGGCTTCGCTGGAAGGCTGATGAACTAAGTCGAGTAGTGGGTTCGCCCACTGCTCGCAGGTATTGGGGTCCCTGCCTGGCGGGGGCTATCCAAGACCGTAGGCGGCGCAAGCCTTAAACCCGGGAGGCGATCCTCTCAAGCCTACGCAGATGGTGCTCCCGATTCGTTTACCGAATCAGACACCAAAACGCCGTCCGGCTCCGGCTGGACGAATCGGTAACATCCAGGAGTAAACCCGTGGCAATTAAACTCGAAGACAAGAAGGCCATCGTCGCTGAAGTCAACGAGGCTGCCAAAGCCGGTCTGTCCGCTGTCGTGGTTGATGCACGCGGCGTGACTGTCGGCGCTATGACCGGACTCCGTAAAGAGGCCCGCGCAGCTGGTGTGTACGTGAAAGTCGTACGTAACACCCTGCTCAAGCGCGCCGTTGAAGGCACTCAGTTTGAAGTGCTCAACGACGTGTTCAAGGGCCCGACCCTGATTGCTTTCTCCAACGAACATCCGGGCGCTGCCGCTCGTATCTTCAAGGAGTTTGCCAAGGGTCAGGACAAGTTCGAGATCAAGGCGGCCGCGTTCGAGGGTCAGTTCCTCGCAGCCAATCAGATCGACGTGCTGGCGACCCTGCCGACCTACAACGAAGCTGTTGCACAGCTGATGAGCGTGATCCAAGGCGCTACCAGCAAGCTGGCTCGTACTCTGGCGGCAATTCGCGATCAGAAAGAAGCTACCGCAGCCTAAGGCTCGGCATCTCCTTTCAACCTTTTTTGTTTAATTCGATGGCCTGAGGCCGTCACCCAATACAGGAATTAGAGTCATGGCTCTGACCAACGAAGACATCATCTCCGCCGTATCCGAAATGTCCGTCATGCAGATCGTTGAACTGATCAAGGCGATGGAAGAGAAGTTCGGCGTTACCGCTGCTGCCGCTACCGTTGCTGCTGCCGGCCCGGCTGCTGCCGCTGCTGAAGAGCAGACCGAGTTCACCATCGTCCTGGCCGAAGCTGGCGACAAGAAAGTGAACGTGATCAAGGTCGTTCGTGAACTGACCGGCCTGGGCCTGAAAGAAGCCAAGGCTGTCGTTGACGGCGCCCCGGGCGTGGTCAAGGAAGGCGCTTCGAAAGAAGAAGCCGAAGCTGCCAAGAAAGCCCTGGAAGAAGCAGGCGCCAAGGTCGAGCTCAAGTAAGTTCGTACCTTGCGTCGACAGCCCGAGCGTTAAGCGACAGGCTGATGGCTGGTGGCAAATGCCACCGGCCTTTTTCCGTTATGGGTGGGGTGCCGTGGGTGCCCCCTCCATAACGTGAAAATCCCGCCACGACTGGCGGCGCAAACCAAGGGTTTGCACGATTTTGGGCTGCTCCCCGCGCGGGAGAGGCCAATCAAGCAGGTGACCAAGCTGGGGAACGCTGATGGCTTACTCATACACTGAGAAAAAACGTATCCGCAAGGACTTTAGCAAGTTGCCGGACGTCATGGATGTGCCGTATTTGCTGGCCATCCAGCTGGATTCCTATCGCGAATTCCTGCAGGCCGGCGCGAGCAAGGACCAGGTTCGAGACATCGGCCTGCATGCGGCCTTCAAGTCCGTTTTCCCGATTATCAGCTATTCCGGCAATGCTGCCCTGGAATACGTCGGCTACCGTCTGGGCGAGCCGGCCTTTGATGTCAAGGAATGCGTGCTGCGCGGTGTGACCTTCGCGGTCCCGCTGCGTGTGAAAGTGCGCCTGATCATTTTCGACAAGGAGTCGTCGAACAAAGCGATCAAGGACATCAAGGAACAAGAAGTCTACATGGGGGAAATCCCCCTGATGACCGAGAACGGTACCTTCATCATCAATGGTACCGAGCGCGTCATCGTTTCCCAGCTGCACCGCTCCCCGGGTGTGTTCTTCGACCACGACCGTGGCAAGACCCACAGTTCCGGCAAGCTGCTGTACTCCGCTCGCATCATTCCTTACCGCGGTTCCTGGCTCGACTTCGAGTTCGACCCGAAGGATTGCGTGTTCGTTCGTATCGACCGTCGCCGCAAGCTGCCGGCTTCGGTACTGCTGCGCGCGCTGAACTACAGCACCGAGGAAATCCTCAACGCGTTCTATGACACCAACGTCTACGAGATCAAGGGCGAAACCCTGAATCTGGAGCTGGTGCCGTCGCGTCTGCGTGGCGAGATCGCCAGCTTCGACATCAAGGATGCTGCCGGCAAGGTCATCGTTGAAGCGGGTCGCCGTATCACCGCACGTCACATCAACCAGCTCGAGAAGGCCGGCATCAGCCAGCTGGAAGTGCCGTTCGACTACCTGATTGGCCGTACCGTGGCCAAGGCCGTCGTGCACCCGGCTACCGGCGAGATCATCGCTGAGTGCAACACCGAGCTGACCGTCGATGCCCTGGCCAAGATCGCCAAGGCCCAGGTTGCGCGTCTCGAAACGCTGTACACCAACGACATCGACTGCGGTCCGTTCATCTCCGACACGCTGAAGATCGACTCCACCAGCAACCAACTGGAAGCGCTGGTCGAGATCTATCGCATGATGCGTCCCGGCGAGCCGCCGACCAAGGAAGCTGCCGAGACCCTGTTCGGCAACCTGTTCTTCAGTGCCGAGCGTTACGACCTGTCTGCCGTCGGCCGCATGAAGTTCAACCGTCGTATCGGTCGTACCGAGATCGAAGGCGCTGGCGTCCTGAGCAAGGAAGACATCGTCGAGGTCCTCAAGACCCTGGTTGCCATCCGTAACGGTAAAGGTATCGTCGACGACATCGACCACCTGGGTAACCGTCGTGTCCGTTGTGTCGGCGAGATGGCCGAGAACCAGTTCCGTGTTGGCCTGGTGCGTGTTGAGCGCGCGGTCAAGGAACGTCTGTCGATGGCCGAAAGCGAAGGCCTGATGCCGCAGGACCTGATCAACGCCAAGCCGGTGGCTGCCGCGATCAAGGAGTTCTTCGGTTCCAGCCAGCTGTCGCAGTTCATGGACCAGAACAACCCGCTCTCCGAGATCACCCACAAGCGCCGCGTCTCCGCGCTCGGCCCAGGTGGTCTGACCCGTGAGCGCGCGGGCTTCGAGGTTCGTGACGTACACCCGACCCACTACGGCCGCGTGTGCCCGATCGAAACCCCTGAAGGTCCGAACATCGGTCTGATCAACTCCCTGGCCACCTACGCCCGCACCAACAAGTACGGCTTCCTGGAAAGCCCGTACCGCGTGGTGAAGGAAGGTCTGGTCAGCGACGACATCGTCTTCCTGTCCGCAATCGAAGAAGCTGACCACGTCATCGCTCAGGCGTCTGCGACCCTGAACGAAAAAGGCCAGCTGATTGACGAACTGGTTGCCGTACGTCACCTGAACGAATTCACTGTGAAGGCGCCGGAAGACGTCACCCTCATGGACGTATCGCCGAAGCAGGTCGTTTCCGTCGCTGCCTCGCTGATTCCGTTCCTCGAGCACGACGACGCCAACCGTGCACTCATGGGTTCGAACATGCAGCGTCAGGCTGTGCCGACCCTGCGCGCCGACAAGCCGCTGGTAGGTACCGGCATGGAGCGCAACGTCGCCCGTGACTCCGGTGTCTGCGTGGTTGCACGTCGCGGTGGTGTAATCGACTCGGTCGATGCCAGCCGTATCGTGGTTCGTGTTAACGACGACGAAGTCGAGACTGGCGAAGCCGGCGTCGACATCTACAACCTGACCAAATACACCCGTTCCAACCAGAACACCTGCATCAACCAGCGTCCGCTGGTGCAGAAGGGTGATCAGGTTTCGCGCAGCGACATCCTGGCCGACGGTCCGTCCACCGACATGGGTGAGCTGGCTCTGGGTCAGAACATGCGCGTAGCGTTCATGCCCTGGAACGGCTTCAACTTCGAAGACTCCATCTGCCTGTCCGAGCGCGTGGTCCAGGAAGATCGTTTCACCACGATCCACATCCAGGAACTGACCTGCGTTGCCCGTGACACCAAGCTCGGCCCAGAAGAAATCACCGCGGACATCCCGAACGTGGGTGAGGCTGCGCTGAACAAGCTGGACGAAGCTGGCATCGTCTACGTCGGCGCCGAAGTACAGGCTGGCGACATCCTGGTCGGCAAGGTCACCCCGAAAGGCGAGACCCAGCTGACTCCGGAAGAGAAGCTGCTGCGTGCGATCTTCGGTGAGAAGGCGTCCGACGTGAAGGACACTTCCCTGCGCGTGCCGACCGGCACCAAGGGTACCGTCATCGACGTACAGGTCTTCACTCGTGATGGCGTGGAGCGCGACAGCCGTGCCCTGTCCATCGAGAAGATGCAGCTGGACGAGATCCGCAAGGACCTGAACGAAGAGTTCCGCATCGTCGAAGGCGCAACCTTCGAGCGTCTGCGTTCCGCTCTGGTTGGCGCCAAGGCCGACGGCGGTCCTGCCCTGAAGAAAGGCGCAGAGATCACCGACGAGTACCTGGACGGCCTCGAGCGCGGCCAGTGGTTCAAGCTGCGCATGGCGGAAGACGCTCTGAACGAGCAGCTGGAGAAGGCCCAGGCCTACATCAGCGACCGCCGTCAGATGCTGGACGACAAGTTCGAAGACAAGAAGCGCAAGCTGCAGCAGGGCGACGACCTGGCTCCGGGCGTACTGAAGATCGTCAAGGTCTACCTCGCTATCAAGCGCCGCATCCAGCCGGGCGACAAGATGGCAGGCCGCCACGGTAACAAGGGTGTGGTCTCGGTGATCATGCCGGTCGAAGACATGCCGCACGACGTGCATGGCACTCCGGTCGACATCGTTCTGAACCCGCTGGGCGTACCGTCGCGTATGAACGTCGGTCAGATTCTCGAAACCCACCTGGGCCTCGCGGCCAAGGGCCTGGGCGAGAAGATCAACCGCATGCTCGAAGAGCAGCGCAAGATCGCCGAGCTGCGTGTGTTCCTGAACGAGATCTACAACGAGATCGGCGGCCGCCAGGAAAGCCTGGACGAGCTGAACGATAACGAGATCCTCGCTCTGGCCAACAACCTCAAGGGCGGCGTGCCCATGGCTACCCCGGTGTTCGACGGTGCCAAGGAGCGCGAAATCAAGGCCATGCTGAAGCTGGCCGACCTGCCGGAGAGTGGCCAGATGCGTCTGTATGACGGCCGCACCGGCAACCAGTTCGAGCGTACGACCACTGTTGGTTACATGTACATGCTCAAGCTGAACCACCTGGTCGATGACAAGATGCACGCACGTTCCACCGGCTCCTACAGCCTGGTTACCCAGCAGCCGCTGGGTGGTAAGGCGCAGTTCGGTGGCCAGCGTTTCGGGGAGATGGAGGTCTGGGCGCTGGAAGCCTACGGTGCCGCCTACACCCTGCAGGAAATGCTGACCGTGAAGTCGGACGACGTGAACGGCCGTACCAAGATGTACAAGAACATCGTGGACGGGGATCACCGCATGGAGGCCGGCATGCCCGAGTCCTTCAACGTGTTGATCAAAGAGATCCGCTCGCTCGGCATCGATATCGAACTGGAAACCGAATAACACGTGACGTCAAACGGTGCGGCTGGTCAAGGCCGGTCGCACCGGGTCCGTGAGGAGGAAAGGCCTTGAAAGACTTGCTTAATCTGTTGAAAAACCAGGGTCAGATCGAAGAGTTCGATGCCATCCGTATTGGCCTGGCCTCGCCCGAGATGATCCGTTCCTGGTCCTTCGGCGAAGTCAAGAAGCCGGAGACCATCAACTACCGTACCTTCAAGCCGGAGCGCGATGGTCTGTTCTGCGCCAAGATCTTTGGCCCGGTGAAGGACTATGAGTGCCTGTGCGGTAAGTACAAGCGCCTCAAGCACCGCGGTGTGATCTGCGAGAAGTGCGGCGTCGAAGTCGCGCTGGCCAAGGTGCGCCGTGAGCGCATGGGCCACATCGAGCTGGCCTCGCCGGTCGCCCACATCTGGTTCCTGAAGTCCCTGCCGTCCCGTATCGGCCTGCTGCTGGACATGACCCTGCGTGACATCGAACGCGTGCTCTATTTCGAGAGCTACGTGGTAATCGATCCGGGCATGACCACCCTCGAGAAGGGTCAGCTGCTGAACGACGAGCAGTACTTCGAAGCCCTCGAAGAGTTCGGTGACGACTTCGACGCCCGCATGGGTGCGGAAGCCGTTCGCGAGCTGCTCAACGCTATCGATCTGGAGCACGAGATCGGCCGCCTGCGCGAAGAGATTCCGCAGACCAACTCGGAAACCAAGATCAAGAAGCTGTCCAAGCGCCTGAAGCTGATGGAAGCCTTCCAGGGCTCCGGCAACCATCCCGAGTGGATGGTGCTGACTGTCCTGCCGGTGCTGCCGCCGGACCTGCGCCCGCTGGTTCCGCTGGATGGCGGCCGCTTCGCGACTTCGGATCTGAACGATCTGTATCGCCGCGTGATCAACCGTAACAACCGTCTGAAGCGCCTGCTCGACCTGGCTGCTCCCGACATCATCGTGCGCAACGAAAAGCGCATGCTGCAGGAAGCCGTCGACGCCCTGCTGGACAATGGCCGTCGTGGCCGTGCCATCACCGGCTCGAACAAGCGCCCGCTGAAGTCCCTGGCCGACATGATCAAGGGCAAGCAGGGTCGCTTCCGTCAGAACCTGCTCGGCAAGCGCGTGGACTACTCCGGCCGTTCGGTAATTACCGTAGGTCCGACCCTGCGTCTGCACCAGTGCGGTCTGCCGAAGAAAATGGCCCTGGAGCTGTTCAAGCCGTTCATCTTCGGCAAGCTGGAAGGTCGTGGCATGGCCACCACCATCAAGGCTGCCAAGAAGATGGTCGAGCGCGAGCTGCCGGAAGTGTGGGACGTTCTCGCCGAAGTCATCCGCGAACACCCCGTACTGCTGAACCGTGCGCCGACCCTGCACCGTCTGGGTATCCAGGCGTTCGAGCCGGTACTGATCGAAGGTAAGGCCATCCAGCTGCACCCGCTGGTCTGCGCCGCGTACAACGCCGACTTCGACGGTGACCAGATGGCCGTGCACGTTCCGCTGACCCTCGAGGCTCAGCTGGAAGCGCGCGCGCTGATGATGTCGACCAACAACATTCTGTCGCCCGCCAACGGCGAGCCGATCATCGTTCCGTCGCAGGACGTGGTAATGGGTCTGTACTACATGACCCGTGAAGCGATCAACGCGAAGGGCGAGGGCATGGCTTTCGCAGACCTGCAGGAAGTTGACCGCGCGTACCGCAGCGGCCAGGTGTCCCTGCACGCCCGCGTAAAAGTGCGCATCAACGAGAAGATCAAGAACGAAGACGGCTCCCTGACCGCCAACACCCGTATCGTCGACTCCACCGTCGGCCGTGCGCTGCTGTTCCAGGTTGTCCCGGCCGGCCTGCCCTTCGACGTGGTCAACCAGTCGATGAAGAAGAAGGCGATCTCCAAGCTGATCAACCACTGCTACCGCGTGGTGGGTCTGAAGGACACCGTCATCTTCGCTGACCAGCTGATGTACACCGGCTTCGCCTACTCGACCATCTCCGGTGTGTCGATCGGCGTGAACGACTTCGTCATCCCGGACGAAAAGGCCCGCATCATCGATGCCGCCACCGAGGAAGTGAAGGAGATCGAGAGCCAGTACGCTTCCGGCCTGGTAACCCAGGGCGAGAAGTACAACAAGGTGATCGACCTCTGGTCCAAGGCCAACGACGAAGTCTCCAAGGCGATGATGGCCAACCTCTCGAAAGAGAAGGTGACCGATCGCGAAGGCAAGCAGGTCGACCAGGAGTCCTTCAACTCCATGTACATGATGGCGGACTCCGGTGCGCGGGGTTCCGCGGCCCAGATCCGTCAGCTGGCCGGTATGCGTGGCCTGATGGCCAAGCCGGACGGCTCCATCATCGAGACCCCGATCACCGCGAACTTCCGTGAAGGCCTGAACGTACTCCAGTACTTCATCTCCACTCACGGTGCTCGTAAGGGTCTGGCGGATACCGCACTGAAGACCGCGAACTCCGGTTACCTGACCCGTCGTCTCGTCGACGTGGCCCAGGACCTGGTCGTGACCGAGATCGACTGCGGCACCGAGCATGGCCTGGTCATGTCCCCGCACATCGAAGGCGGCGACGTGGTAGAGCCGCTGGGTGAGCGTGTACTCGGCCGTGTGATCGCTCGTGACGTGTTCAAGCCGGGCAGCGACGACGTGATCGTCGAAGCCGGCACCCTGATCGACGAGAAGTGGGTCGATTTCCTCGAGCAGATGAGCGTCGACGAAGTCGTTGTGCGTTCGCCGATCACCTGCGAAACCCGTCATGGCATTTGCGCCATGTGCTACGGCCGCGATCTGGCCCGTGGTCACCGCGTGAACATCGGTGAGGCTGTCGGCGTTATCGCTGCCCAGTCGATCGGTGAGCCGGGTACCCAGCTGACCATGCGTACCTTCCACATCGGTGGTGCGGCCAGCCGTACTTCCGCCGTGGACAACGTCCAGGTCAAGAACGGCGGCACCATTCGCCTGCACAACCTGAAGCACGTAGAGCGTGCCGACGGCGCCCTGGTAGCGGTTTCCCGTTCCGGTGAGCTGGCGGTGGCCGACGACTTCGGTCGTGAGCGCGAGCGCTACAAGCTGCCGTACGGTGCGGTGATTTCCGTGAAGGAAGGTGACAAGGTCGACCCGGGCGCCATCGTCGCCAAGTGGGACCCGCACACCCACCCGATCGTCACCGAGATGGACGGCACCGTGGCCTTCGTGGGCATGGAAGAGGGCATCACCATCAAGCGCCAGACCGACGAACTGACCGGTCTGACCAACATTGAAGTGATGGATCCGAAGGATCGTCCGGCTGCCGGCAAGGACATCCGTCCGGCCGTGAAGCTGATCGACGCCGCTGGCAAGGATCTGCTGCTGCCGGGTACCGACGTACCGGCCCAGTACTTCCTGCCGGCGAACGCGCTGGTCAACCTCAACGATGGCGCGAAAGTGCGTATCGGTGACGTTATCGCGCGTATCCCGCAGGAAACCTCGAAGACCCGCGACATCACCGGTGGTCTGCCGCGCGTTGCCGACCTGTTCGAAGCTCGTCGTCCGAAAGAGCCTTCGATCCTGGCGGAAATCAGCGGCACCATCTCCTTCGGCAAGGAAACCAAGGGCAAGCGCCGCCTGGTCATCACCCCTACCGACGGTAGCGATCCGTACGAGGAGCTGATTCCGAAGTGGCGTCACCTGAACGTGTTCGAAGGTGAACAGGTGAGCCGTGGTGAAGTGATCTCCGACGGCCCGAGCAACCCGCACGACATCCTCCGTCTGCTGGGTGTGAGCTCGCTGGCCAAGTACATCGTCAACGAGATCCAGGACGTTTACCGTCTGCAGGGCGTGAAGATCAACGACAAGCACATCGAGACCATCCTGCGCCAGATGCTGCGCAAGGTCGAAGTGGCCGAGTCGGGCGATTCGTCCTTCATCAAGGGCGACCAGGTCGAACTGGTCCACGTGCTGGAAGAGAACGAAGTGCTGGGTACCCAGGACAAGTTCCCGGCCAAGTACGAGCGCGTTCTGCTGGGTATCACCAAGGCCTCGCTGTCCACCGAGTCGTTCATCTCGGCGGCATCCTTCCAGGAGACCACTCGCGTCCTCACCGAGGCAGCGGTCACCGGCAAGCGCGACTTCCTGCGCGGCCTGAAGGAAAACGTGGTCGTGGGTCGTCTGATCCCGGCGGGTACCGGTCTGGCTTACCACAGCGAGCGCAAGCGTCAGCGCGAACTCGGCAAACCGCAGCGTGTGAGCGCGAGCGAGGCCGAAGCAGCATTGGCCGAAGCGCTCAACCTGAGCGGTAACTAAGCCTCAAACAAAGCCCCGGTTGTCTTGACAACCGGGGCTTTGTCTTGACTGGAATCCGTAAGCTCTTTAGTATCTTGTACCCCGAAAATTGGCAGGGCGCATGCTCTGCCCATTTTCGTTTTTAAGTGTCGTAAGACAATCAGTGGAGCTATAGATGGCAACTATCAACCAGCTGGTGCGCAAGCCGCGCAAGCGCCTGGTAGACAAGAGCGGCGTTCCTGCCCTGCAGAACTGCCCTCAGCGTCGCGGCGTATGCACCCGCGTATACACCACCACCCCGAAGAAGCCGAACTCCGCACTGCGTAAAGTGTGCCGTGTTCGTCTGACCAACGGTTTCGAGGTTTCCTCGTACATCGGCGGTGAAGGCCACAACCTGCAAGAGCACAGCGTAGTGCTGATCCGCGGCGGTCGTGTAAAGGACCTTCCGGGTGTTCGCTACCACACCGTGCGCGGTTCGCTGGACACCTCCGGTGTCAAAGACCGTAAGCAGGGTCGTTCGAAGTACGGCGCGAAGCGTCCGAAGTAATTTTGTTTTCCTATTTGCTGAGTCGATAAGAGTAAGGTCGGGCATCGAGTCCCGGATTACCTGAAGACCGTTTGAGGGCTTATCAATGCCAAGACGTCGTGTAGCGGCCAAACGTGAGATCCTGGCCGATCCGAAATACGGAAGCCAGATTCTGGCGAAGTTCATGAACCACGTGATGGAAAGCGGCAAGAAAGCCGTTGCCGAGCGTATCGTTTACGGTGCTCTGGACAAGGTCAAAGAGCGCGGTAAAGGCGACCCCCTGGAACTCTTCGAAAAAGCACTCGACGCCATCGCTCCGCTGGTCGAAGTGAAGTCCCGCCGTGTTGGCGGTGCTACCTACCAGGTTCCGGTCGAAGTACGTCCGTCCCGTCGTAATGCACTGGCCATGCGCTGGCTGGTGGACTTCGCCCGCAAGCGTGGCGAGAAGTCCATGGCTCTGCGTCTCGCTGGCGAACTGATGGACGCCGCTGAAGGTAAAGGCGCCGCTGTCAAGAAGCGTGAAGACGTACACCGTATGGCCGAGGCCAACAAAGCGTTCTCGCACTACCGCTTCTAATTACGGCAACACTACTTCTGCGAGGGCTTTATGGCTCGTAACACAGCAATCAACCGCTACCGGAACATTGGTATCTGTGCCCACGTTGACGCGGGCAAGACCACCACCACCGAGCGGATCCTGTTCTACACAGGTCTCAGCCACAAGATGGGTGAGGTGCATGACGGCGCTGCCACTACCGACTGGATGGTGCAGGAGCAGGAGCGTGGTATTACCATCACCTCCGCTGCGATCACCACCTTCTGGGAAGGTTCGCGCGGCCAGTACGACAAGTACCGCGTAAACGTCATCGACACCCCCGGCCACGTAGACTTCACCATTGAAGTTGAGCGCTCCCTGCGCGTACTGGACGGCGCTGTCGTTGTGTTCTGCGGCACCTCCGGCGTTGAGCCGCAGTCCGAAACCGTATGGCGTCAAGCCAACAAGTACGGCGTTCCGCGTATCGTTTACGTGAACAAGATGGACCGCGCCGGCGCCAACTTCCTGCGCGTCGTCGGTCAGATCAAGAACCGCCTGGGTCACACCCCGGTTCCGGTTCAGCTGGCCATCGGTGCAGAAGATGACTTCCAGGGTCAGGTTGACCTGCTGAAGATGAAGGCCATCTACTGGAACGAAGACGACAAGGGCACTTCCTATCGTGAGGAAGAAATTCCTGCCGATATGGTTGAGCTGGCCACCGAGTGGCGCAACAACATGGTCGAGGCTGCTGCCGAAGCCAACGAAGAGCTGATGAACAAGTACCTGGAAGAGGGTGAGCTGTCGATCGAAGAGATCAAGGCTGGCCTGCGTCTGCGTACTATCGCCTGCGAAATCGTACCGGCTGTCTGTGGCTCTTCGTTCAAGAACAAGGGCGTGCCCCTGGTTCTCGACGCCGTCATCGACTTCCTGCCTGCTCCGACCGAGATCCCTGCTATCCAGGGTATCCACCCGGATCACATTGACGACGGCGACGAAGCTCCGAAGGACGATCGTCCTGCCGACGACAATGCTCCGTTCTCGGCTCTGGCATTCAAGATCGCCACCGACCCGTTCGTAGGTACTCTGACCTTCGTTCGTGTCTACTCGGGCGTTCTGGAGTCCGGTAACTCCGTTATCAACTCCGTGAAAGGCAAGAAAGAGCGCGTTGGTCGTATGGTGCAGATGCACGCCAACCAGCGTGACGAGATCAAAGAAGTACGCGCTGGCGACATCGCTGCTCTGATCGGCATGAAGGACGTCACCACCGGTGACACCCTGTGCGACATCGAGAAGCCGATCATCCTCGAGCGTATGGACTTCCCGGAGCCGGTAATCTCGGTGGCTGTTGAGCCGAAGACCAAGGCTGACCAGGAGAAGATGGGCATTGCCCTCGGCAAGCTGGCTCAGGAAGACCCGTCGTTCCGCGTGAAGACCGACGAAGAAACCGGCCAGACCATCATCTCCGGTATGGGTGAGCTGCACCTGGACATCCTCGTCGACCGCATGAAGCGTGAATTCGGCGTTGAGGCGAACATCGGCAAGCCGCAGGTTTCGTACCGCGAAACCATCTCGAAGGACAACATCGAGATCGAAGGCAAGTTCGTTCGTCAGTCCGGTGGTCGCGGCCAGTTCGGTCACTGCTGGATTCGCTTCTCGACTCCGGACGTGGACGACAAGGGCAACATCACTGAAGGCCTGGTCTTCACCAACGAAGTCGTGGGCGGTGTGGTTCCGAAGGAATACATCCCGGCCATCCAGAAGGGCATCGAAGAGCAGATGAAGAACGGCGTTGTTGCCGGCTATCCGCTGATCGGCCTGAAGGCGACCGTCTTCGATGGTTCCTACCACGACGTCGACTCCAACGAGATGGCGTTCAAGATCGCTGCTTCCATGGCGACCAAGCAGCTGGCCCAGAAGGGCGGCGGCAAGGTTCTGGAGCCGATCATGAAGGTGGAAGTGGTGACACCTGAGGACTACATGGGTGACGTGATGGGTGACCTGAACCGTCGTCGTGGTCTGATTCAGGGGATGGAAGACTCGGTTTCCGGTAAGGTTATCCGTGCCGAGGTTCCGCTGGGCGAGATGTTCGGTTATGCAACCGACGTGCGTTCCATGTCCCAGGGTCGCGCTAGCTACTCCATGGAATTCTCCAAGTATGCTGAAGCTCCGGCGAACGTCGTCGAAGCTCTGGCCAAAAAACAAGCTTGATTCAGCTCTTTTAGTAAGAGGTTACTCTCGTGGCTAAAGAAAAATTTGAACGTAACAAACCGCACGTCAACGTCGGCACCATCGGTCACG
>NZ_JYOA01000013.1:0-43227 GCF_000955805.1 Pseudomonas sp. 21
AGGAAAGCCGGGGCGATTCAGAAACTGCTGATCAGCTAATTGCAATAATCAAAGCAAAAATTCAGCTAAATGCAATTTTTAAAGCAAGATGCCCTCTCCCAGCGAAGACGTATTTATTTTTCCCTATTAAAATCAACAAGATATTGATTATTAAAATTAACTGAATACGACAAATCCAAGCTGTCGAACCGGCTGTTTTGCCGCCCTGAGCTGTCCATTTCGCTGTTGGCTGTTTTCCCGCGGCCACTTCGTACTCGACTGCGCATGCGCTTCAGTTTCTCCGGCGCCAACCTTGCCCGCGAATCCCTCTGGCATCGTCCTGCATCAAACTTGGCTTGGTGATTCGCTGCTGCGAGCTTGCCGCCGGTGCGTTCGATCATTTGAGTGCGTGCGGTGAACGCTGCACCCGGCAGATTCAGATCGATCGCAAACTCCGTCACCGCCACCCGGGCTACAGCTCATCAAATGAGAACGACAATTTCTTAACAGCCTTCAGGCGAATATCGCCGCCACTCTCAAACAGACGCAGCGGTTTGCGCGTCGTATGGACTGCATTGATTGGAGCGGCGGTTGATGAAATTGTGCGGAGCCTCGCTGGCCATCCTGGTTGCGATCGCAGGCGCGGCGTTGCTGGGTGCCGAATCGACGCTGGCGGCCTCGGATGACGACGGAATCGTGGTCTACGATGCCCAGCATGAGTCGCTGACCAAAGCCTGGAGCGAGGGTTTTACCCACGATACCGGGATCAAGGTCACCCTGCGCAAGGGCGACGATATCGAGCTGGGCAACCAGATCGTCCAGGAGGGAAAGGCTTCGCCGGCCGATGTCTTCCTGACCGAGAACTCCCCGGCGATGATGCTCGTCGATCACGCCGGACTCTTCGCTCCCGTCGACCCGGCTACCATCGCCCAGGTCGCTGCGCCGTTCAGGACCGCTCAGGGTCATTGGGTCGGCATTGCCGCCCGTTCCACCGTCTTTGTCTACAACAGGGACCGGGTGAAGGAATCCGAGTTGCCCAAATCGCTGCTGGAACTGGCTGAGCCGCAGTGGATCGGTCGCTGGTCCGCGTCTCCGGCGGGAGCTGATTTCCAGGCCATCGTCGGCGCTCTGCTGGAGCTCAAGGGCGAAGCCGTGACGCTCGACTGGCTCGAGGCACTGAAATCCGGTGCCCGGAACTACCGGGGCAACAACGCTGTGCTCAAGGCGGTAAACGCCGGCCAGATCGACTCCGGCGTGATCTATCACTATTACTACTTCGGCGACCAGGCCCGGACCGGCGAGAACAGCGGCAATACCGCCCTGCACTATTTCAGGCACCAGGACCCCGGCGCCTTCATCAGCCTGTCCGGGGGCGGCGTCCTGGCTTCGAGCAAGCACCAGAAGGACGCCCAGGCGTTCCTGCAATGGATCACCGGCCCCAAGGGGCAGGCCATTCTGCGTGACGGCAACTCCTTCGAGTACGCGGTCGGCGATGGTGCGCCGTCCAACCCGAAACTGGTCCCACTGGAGCAGCTGGATGCTCCGGTCATCGACGCTTCCCGGCTGGACAGCCAGAAAGTCGTGGACCTGATGATCCAGGCGGGCCTGCTCTAAGTGACGGCGCAACAGTTCGGGCCGGATTCGCGCCTCGATACCAGGAGCAAGTTGCGGCTGTCGACGCTACGTCGCTGGCGAAACGGTTCAGGGCAGTTATGGGTGCTGGGGGCAGCACTGCTGATTTCGGCATTCGCCCTGCTCCCCCTGGTCTTCGTGGCCACCGCCGGCGTCCAGGCGGGAATCCCGCTGATCTCCAGGCTGGTGTTCCGCCCGCGGGTCGCGGAGTTGCTGTGCAACACGCTGCTGCTTGTCGTGCTGACCGTTCCGCTTTGCGTGCTCCACGGCATCGCGATGGCCTGGCTGACCGAGCGCACCAACCTGGTGGGAAGACGTCTGTTGTCGTTGCTGGTGGTGGCTCCGCTGGCCATCCCGGCGTTCGTCCATAGCTACGCGTGGATCAGCCTCGCGCCTTCGATTCACGGGCTGTTCCCGGCGGTACTGGTCTCGGTGATCGCCTACTCGCCCTTCATCTACCTGCCGGCCGCCGCGGCGCTGCGGCGGCTCGATCCGGTTCTGGAGGATGTCGCCGAGTCGCTGGGTGATCGCCCGCTCAAGGTATTCCTGCGGGTGGTGCTGCCTCAGCTGCGCGTTGCGATCTGGGGCGGCGCACTGCTCGTGGGGCTGCATCTGCTGGCGGAATACGGGCTGTTCGCACTGATTCGCTTCGACACCTTTACCACCGCCATTTTCGATCAGTTCCAGTCCTCCTTCAGTGGCCCGGCGGCGAACATGCTCGCCGGTGTCCTGGCCCTGGGTTGCCTGATGATGCTGAGCCTGGAGTCGGCGACGAGGGGCTCCGCGCGCTATGCGCGGATTGGCGCTGGCAGCCCGCGTTCACCCCGGCAGTACCGGCTGGGCTGGAAGTGTTCGGCGCTGGTACTGACGCTCTGCGTGGTGTTCACCGCAGCCTCTCTGGGCGTCCCGCTGATTACCCTGGGCAAGTGGCTCAAGGCTGGGGGAGTCTCGGTCTGGAACTCGCAGGAGTTGCTGAACTGTCTGGGCCAGACCCTGCTGCTGGGCGCGGCGGGAGCACTGCTGACTACCGTTGCCGCCGTTCCCATCTCCTGGATCTCCGTCCGGGCGCCGAGCCGCTTCCAGCGCCTGCTCGAAGGCAGCAACTACGTGGCCAGCGCGCTGCCCGGGATCGTCATCGCCCTGGCGCTGGTCAGCGTCACGATCCGCTTCGCCCAGCCGCTGTATCAGACCGTCTTCACCGTGCTGCTGGCCTATGTGCTGATGTTCCTGCCGCGGGCCCTGGTCAGCTTGCGCGCAGGCCTCGCCCAGGCGCCTGTCGAACTGGAGAACATCGCCCGCAGCCTGGGGCGTACGCCAATGCAGGCCTTGTGGGGCGTCACCGTCCGCTTTGCCGCACCGGGGGCCGCAGCGGGCGTGGCCCTGGTGTTCCTGGCCATCGTCAACGAGCTCACTGCAACGCTGCTCCTGTCGCCCAGCGGCACCTCGACGCTAGCCACCGCGTTCTGGTCGAAAACCAGCGAAATCGACTACGCCGCGGCGGCGCCATACGCCCTGCTGATGATTCTGCTGTCCCTCCCCCTGACCGGGATTCTCTACCACCAATCCAAGCGAGTAGCAGGTCGATGAGCACGCTCGAACTGAAGTCCGTCTCCCGGTTCTTTGGCGCCTATGCAGCGATCGAGAACTTCAACCTGTCCGTGGCAAGCGGCGGTCGTGCCGCGATCGTCGGCCCGTCGGGCTCGGGCAAGACCACCCTCCTCCGCTTGATTGCCGGCTTCGAGGTGCCCGACCTGGGAACCATCACGCTCGACGGGGTGACGTTGGCCAGTGACAGCACCTTCGTCCCGGCGCACCGGCGGGTCATCGGTTACGTTCCGCAGGACGGCGCGCTGTTTCCTCACCTGTCGGTGGCCGAGAACATCGGTTTCGGCCTGCCCAGGGGGATGGAGAGTCGCGATCGGCGAATACAGGAACTGCTGGAGATGGTCTCGCTCAACGCGGCCATGGCCACCCGCTGGCCCCACGAACTGTCCGGCGGCCAGCAGCAACGTGTCGCGCTGGCCAGGGCGTTGGCGCAGAGCCCGAAACTGATGCTGCTCGATGAGCCCTTCTCTGCCCTGGACAGCGGTCTGCGCGTCTCCATGCGCAAGGCGGTATCGAAAGTCCTGAGCGATGCCGGCGTCACCGCTATTCTGGTGACCCATGACCAGGAGGAAGCGCTGTCGTTTGGCGATCAACTGGCGGTCATTCGCCAGGGTCGCCTGGTGCAGGCGGGGGCGCCGAAGGACCTTTACCTGCGTCCCGTCGATGAGGAAACCGCCGCGTTCCTGGGGGACGCCCTGGTGTTTCGCGCCCATGTCAGCAACGGCTGGGCCCGCTGTGCGCTGGGCAATGTGATCGCGGGCAGTGCCGCACTCAACGGGCACGCGCAGATACTGCTGCGCCCCGAGCAGCTCCACCTGAGCCGCAGCACGTTGTTCCCCAGCAGTACGGACGGCTGTTACGGCGTCGTGGTGGGCAGTGACTTTGGCGGCGACAAGTGCACGGTGATGGTCCAGCTCGAGGCGCCCCTGTCGGAAGACGAACTGACGATTCCGGTCCGGGTGCCGGCCATGGACTGCCCCGAGCCAGGGGCGCGCGTCCACATCCTCGTCAGCGGCGCCGCCCACGCCTTCACGACAGACCGGCGCGCCCTCAGTCTCAGCTAAGTTTCGCCCCGTAGGCTCTCTTCCACGCCACCTGAAGCGCTGCCCGAGAGAGCCTCGCCATGAATCCCAGCACAAAAGCCTATTGGCTCAACAAGGTCCCGGAGGTCACGCTGGCCTTCTGGGTCATCAAGATCATGTCCACCACCGTGGGCGAGACCTTCGCCGACTTCCTCGCCGTGGATGCCGGCCTCGGCCTGGGCATCACCACGGCAGCCATGGCTGCCCTGCTGGCCGTAGCCCTGACCCTGCAGCTGCGCACCCGCGCCTACACGCCCTGGATCTACTGGCTGACGGTCGTGGTGGTGAGCATCCTCGGCACCCAGGTGACCGACATTCTCACCGACGTGCTGGACGTCAGCCTGTACCTCAGCACCGCTGTGTTCTCCGGCCTGCTGGCGATCAACTTCGGCGTCTGGTTCGCCGTCGAGCGCAACCTTTCCATCCAGGAAATCGTCACCCCGCGACGCGAACTGTTCTATTGGACGACCGTGCTCTGCACCTTCGCCCTGGGCACCGCCGCGGGGGATCTCGCGACCGAGGCGCTGAGCATGGGCTTCACCGTGGGCGCCTGCCTGTTCGGCGCCCTCCTCGCCGCGACCTTCCTCGCCTGGAAGCTCGGTGCGAACGCCGTTCCGAGCTTCTGGATCGCCTACATCCTGACCCGCCCCTTCGGCGCCTCGCTGGGTGACCTGCTCACCCAGGCCAAGACCTATGGCGGCCTCGGCATGGGCGCCACCTGGACCAGCGCGATCTTCCTCTGCGTGATCCTGATCCTGGTGGCGTTCGCCCAGTTCGGCGCCAACGGCAGTCAGCGCGTCCCCCAGTAACGCCTACCCATTTTCAAGGAATACCCCATGACCTACTTCAAGAAAGTCGCCTGCAAAGTCGCGCTCGCCTGCGCCATCGCCCTGCTCGGCCTGGCGGCCGGATGTTCGAAGCCAGACGAGCCCAGGGCGGGCGCCGGCCAGCAGTCCAGCGCAAGCCCGCGCGCGGCGACCCAGCTTGGCGACCTCTCCGAGTTCCGCAGCATCGCAGCCGACGTGACCTCCCTCGTCGACAGCAACCAGCTGGAACAAAGCAAAGCCCGCATCAAGGACCTCGAGTTGGCCTGGGACAGCGCCGAGGCCGGGATCAAGCCGCGCGCGGTCAGCGATTGGCACGCTCTCGACAAGGCCATCGACCGCGCACTCGATGCACTGCGCGACAGCACTCCGCAGCAGGCGGCCTGCAAGGCGGCCATGGATGACCTGATGAAGACCTTCGACCAGCTGCAGGGGCAGCGCCAATCCTGATGCCCGGCGGGCCTATTCAGGGCTATCGTCTGAAGACATTTCCAGTGCACGGCAGCCGGAGCGGCTGCCGTGCGGCACGCATTCGGGAGGCAGGGGCTGGAGCATGCGAATACTGCTGGTCGAAGACGACCCCATGATCGGCGACGCCGTCGAAGGTGCTCTCAAGGATGCCGGTTACGCCGTCGACTGGGTCACCAACGGCCTTACCGCGCTATCGGCCATGAGCGCCCAGGCCTATGACCAGGTGCTGCTCGACCTCGGCCTTCCGGGCCGCGATGGCTTGAGCGTGCTCGACAGCATCCGTTCGCAGGACAACCCCGTCCCGCTGGTCATCATCACCGCGCGGGACAGCCTCGAAGACCGCCTGAGAGGACTGGACGGCGGCGCCGACGACTATCTGCTCAAACCCTTCGAGATGGCCGAACTGCTGGCACGCATGCGCGCGATCATGCGTCGCAAGGGCGGAGCCGCGTCGCCCATTCTCAGCAACGGTGTGGTCTCGCTGGACCCGGTGGCAAAGCTGGCGAGCAGCGCCCAGGCCAGCGACGTGCAACTGTCCAACCGCGAGTTCAGCCTGCTCCAGGCCTTGTTGATCCGACCCGGCGCCATTCTCTCGCGCAGCGAACTGGAAGACCGCATCTATGGCTGGGGCCATGAGGTCGAGAGCAACGCCATCGAGTTCCTGATCCATTCGCTGCGCAGGAAGCTGGGAGCCCAGGTCATCAGGAACGTAAGGGGAATGGGATGGATGGTTTCCAAAGGCGACTGAGGGAGTCCGTGCAGTTCCGCCTTTCCCTGGCGCTCTCGGCGACCATCCTGATCGTCGCCCTGCTCGCGAGTGTCTTCGCCTTCCTGGCGGGCTACCAGGAAGCGCTGGAGATGCAGGACAACACACTGAAGCAGGTTGCCACGCTGGTGGAGCGTCAACAGATGAGGCCGCACTACCCTACCGGTGCGCCGGCCATTGCCGGGGACAACGAGGAAACGCGGGTTATCGTGCAGTACCTGGCCGACAGCGCCATCGCCCCTGAGCCGAATGACAGCAGCCTGCCGCTGCCCCTTCCCGGCGACCTGCGGGATGGCTTCTCGACCGTCAGCGTTGGTGGCGAAGAGTTCCGCGTGCTGGTCAGGACCACCGCGCTGGGGCAACGCATCGCCATCGCCCAGGAGACGGAAAGTCGCGACCGCGATGCCCGTGAAAGCGCGCGCCGAGGCGTGATTCCCTTCGCGATCCTGATTCCCGTCCTGTTGCTGGTCGTGGCGGACCTGATCCGCAAGCTGTTCCGCCCCATTGCGAGACTGTCGGCCGAGATCGATCAACGGGACGAGCAGGACATGGCCCCAATCGATGCGCGCGACCTGCCCACCGAAGTCCGCTCCTTCGCGCTCGCCATCAACCGCCTGCTCGGGCGTGTCGGTAAGTCCATGGAGGCCCAGCGCCGGTTCGTCGCCGACGCGGCCCACGAGCTGCGCTCTCCGCTGACCGCGCTGTCGCTGCAGGCGGAACGCCTGTCGGCCACAGAAATGTCCGAACTCGCCCGTGAGCGCCTGGGCAAGCTGAGGCAAGGCATCGAGCGGGGCCGCAATCTCATCGATCAGTTGCTGGCACTGGCGAGCGCGCAGTCATCCCCCGCCACGGCACGCTCGCGGATCTCCGTGCACAAGGTCTATCGCGGCGTGCTCGAGGAGCTCCTGCCGGTCGCCGAGAAGAAGCAGCTCGACCTGGGCGTGGAGGGCGATGACTGCGAGATCGTGACGAACGAGCTGGACCTGCAGACCCTGGTCAAGAACCTGGTCGACAACGCCCTGCGCTACACCCCCGCCGGCGGCAGGGTCGACCTTCGGGTGCAGCGCCAGGGCGAGAGGGTTGTCCTGCAGGTTCGGGACACCGGTCCGGGCATTCCCGAGTCCGAGCGTGAGCGGGTCTTCGATGCTTTCTATCGGGTGCCGGGCAGTGACGAAATCGGCTCCGGACTTGGCCTGTCCATCGTCAGGACGATCGCCAGCCGGGCCGGCGCCAGTATCGAGCTGGATTATTCGGACAGCGCGGCACGCTCCGGGCTGTGCGTTACGCTCCGGTTCCCGGCAACGACCTGATCCGCCCTGCCGCAGTATTTCCTGCGCGTCTGCGGCCGGCCCTCAGCCTCAGCTAAGTCTCGCCTCGTAACCTCATCGCTCACGCCAATGAACGTCCATGAGACCTTCGAGGAACCGAGCCGATGAGCGACCTCACGCTCCCATCCGTGTGCCGCACCGCAACCACTGCCGGCCGCGCCCTGCCCGCCGTGGCCTATCCCGCCCTCTTGCTCGCCTTCTTGCTGTGCTTCCTGGTGCCGCTCGGGTGGCACGGGCTCTGGATACCCGACGAGACGCGCTACGCCCAGGCCGCCCAGGAACTGCTGCACAGCGGCAACTGGGTCGCTCCGCACTTCATGGGGTTGCGCTACTTCGAAAAGCCCATCGGCGGCTATTGGCTGATCGCCATCGGCCAGGCGATCTTCGGCGACAACCTGTTCGGTGCCCGTATCGCCTCCGCCGCGACAACCGCCGCCACCCTGGGGCTGATATTCCAACTGGCCCGCCGCCTGTGGAACGACCCCTGGAAGACCTGGACGGCGTGCCTGCTCTACATGAGCTACGGGCTCGTCGCCGGACAGGCCGGCTACGCCAACATCGATCCGCAGCTCACCCTCTGGATCACGCTCAGCCTGGTCTCGGCCTGGTATGCCCTGGAGGGTGAAAGCCCGCGCGAGCGCTGGGCCGGCTGGTGCCTGCTCGGCGTGGCCTGCGCCATGGGCTTCATGACCAAGGGCTTCCTGGCCTGGCTGCTGCCGGTGATCGTGGTGACGCCCTACGCGATCCTGCAACAGCGCTCGCGCGAGCTGCTCAAGGGCGGGCCGCTCGCAGTTCTGCTGGCCGTCTTGCTCAGCCTGCCGTGGGTGCTTGCAGTGCATCGGCGTGAAGCGGATTTCTGGCAGTTCTTCTTCTGGAACGAGCACATCCGCCGCTTCGCCGGGGCCAAGGCGCAGCACGCCGCGCCCTTCTGGTTCTTCGTGCCGATGCTGTTCGCCGGCGCCCTCCCCTGGGCCATGCTCGTGGTGCCCAGCCTGCGGCGCGCCTGGCGCGAGAAAAAGGAGCGCCGCGGCGCGTTCCTGGCGCTCTGGTTCGCCATGCCCTTCCTGTTCTTCAGCCTCGCCAAGGGCAAGCTGCCGACCTATATCCTGCCCTGCTTCGTGCCGCTGGCCCTGCTGATGGCCAACACGCTGGTCGACAAGCTGCGGCAAAGGGATGTGTTCGCAATCCGAGGCAACGGGTTGTTCAACCTGGCGGCGGGTTGCCTGGCCTTGCTCGGCCTGGGCATCGTGCAGATCGTGCATCCGCTTTACATCGGTCAACCGCTGCAGCTGGCCCTGGCGCTGCTGGTCTGCGCGGCATGGGCCGTCTGTGGCTTCGCCCAGTGGATGCGCCCGGCGCGCCACTGGTTCGCGCCGGCACTGGGGCTGTGGGTGCTGGTCGCCCTGCTGCCGGCGGCGATGCCCTTGTCCGTGGTCGATAACAAGATGCCCGACCAGTTCATCGCCCGGCATCTGAGCGAGCTGAAGGGTTCGACAAGTCTACTGAGCAACGAGCTGGGAGCTGCGTCGGCACTGGCGTGGCGGCTGAATCGCAGCGACGTGACCCTGCTCGATGTGCAGGGCGAGCTTCAGTACGGCCTGTCTTATGCGGACGCCGAGGATCGAAAGGTGACGTCGGAGAATGTCGGGCGATGGCTGGCCCAGCGTTCGGCGAAAGGTCCGGTCGGGATGGTGCTGGATATGTCCGCGGGCGTGGTTCCGTCATGGATTCCGCCGGGTGCCGAGGTGTTCCGGGAAAACAACCTGCTGATCGTCATTACCCGGCCGTGAGGACTGACAGGAGACATCATGTGATCCTGCTTGGGGATGTTTCACTTGTGACCGGGCTGGAGCTGTGGTGAGTCTCAAGACCAATCAAAGTGCCCGTGGCGCGGGCCTTCCAGGCGTGCGGTGGTACTAAGGCGCGATATTTATTGTAACGCGTTACCGTTTTTCGAGGCTATTAACGGTAACGCGTTACCGGAGAATCCCGAACCGACTTCCACGCAGGATTTCGCGCAGGAAATCCGCGGCGAAAGTATCGGCCAGCGCCTAGTCGGCCAAGCCCGCCAGAACGCCTTTCAGTCGCTCCAGGGTCGCCGGCGTGCAGGCCTGCATCGGCTCGCGCACCTCGTTGGCGATCAGTCCCTGCATGGCCAGCGCCCCCTTGACCGCCGCCGGGTTCGGCTCGGCGAAAGCGGCCTGCATCCAGGGCAGGAGGCGGAAGAAAGTACGGCGCGCAGCATTCACGTCGCCCTCCTCCATCTCCCGGCACATCTGCACATAGAGATCGGCGCGAACGTGGGGTGACGCCGAGATCGCCCCGGCGCCGCCCAGGCAGAGATTGGTGAACAGCTGCAGGTCTTCCCCGGTGAGCACCGATACCTGGCCATCGGCGATCAGCGCCAGGGTCGTTTCCACATCGCCCGCGCAGTCCTTGATCGCCACGATGTTCGGGTGACGCACGATGCGCCGCAGCGTCTCGCGCTCGATGCGCACGCCGGTGCGGTAAGGGATGTCATAGAGCACGACCGGAACGCTGGCGGCGTCGGCTACGGTGCGGAAGAAGGCTTCCAGGCCGGCCTGGGATGGGCGGATGTAATACGGTGCCGGCACCAGCACGCCTGCCACCGGGCGGCGCTGGATGTCCTGCAGAGCCGCCAGCAGCTCGCGCTGGTTGTTGCCGGCCAGCCCCATGATCACCTGCCGCGCAGGCACCCACTGCAAAACGGCATCGAGCACTTCGAGCTGTTCTTCATGGCTCAGCGCGGCCGCCTCGCCGGTCGTGCCGCAGACCACGAAACCCGCGACGCCCTGCTCCAGCAGTTGCGCCACCAGCCCCTGCAGTGCCGGGTAATCGATTGCGCCATCACGAAAGGGAGTGACCAGCGCCACCCAGATCCCACGAAAATTCGACATGCAAAACTCCTGTTGGCTGACCGTCGGGTCGCCGTCAGGGAGGGTGCGGGAATCAAGCGGGAGGGAGAGTTCGACCTTGCGCCTTGTGTCCTGTCAGCCCATCTGACGGGACAGCGCCCCGGTCAAATGAGCGATTGTTTCTTCGATTTCTTCGCAACGACAGCGCACGCGCAGGCCCGGGCAAGGAGGCCCGAAGCGGAAAGCGAGTGGTTGACGATGGGGAACATGGAAATGCCGTTGCGCGAAATGTCTGACGGATACTGCTGAAGGATCGGGAGAGCTGTCAACTCCCCCGCTTCGCTTTGCGTGTCCGCAGGCTCTCCAGGTCAGTCCTTTCCGCAGCGGCTCTCATCGTGCTGCAGGCTGGCCTGGCTGACCTGGCTGCCCGGCGGAACGCTGCGGGTCAGCCAGACGTTGCCGCCGATGGTCGAGCCCTTGCCGATGGTCACGCGGCCGAGAATGGTGGCGCCGGCGTAGATCACCACTTCGTCCTCGACGATCGGGTGGCGCGGTTCGCCCTTGTGCAGCTGGCCGGTCTCGTCGGAGGTGAAGCGCTTCGCGCCCAGGGTCACTGCCTGGTAGATGCGCACCTGTTTGCCGATGATCGCCGTTTCTCCGATGACCACGCCGGTGCCATGGTCGATGAAGAAGCTGCTGCCGATCTGCGCGCCGGGGTGGATGTCGATGCCGGTCGCCGAGTGCGCCAGCTCCGAGATGATCCGCGCCAGCAGCGGCAGGCCGGCGTTGTACAGGTGATGCGCAAGACGGTGGTGAATGATCGCCACCACGCCCGGGTAGCACAGCAGTACCTCGTCGACGCTGCGTGCGGCCGGGTCGCCCTGGTAGGCGGCGAGTACGTCGGCGTCGAGCAGCCTGCGCATTTCCGGCAGCGCGCGGGCGAAATCACGCACCAGCACCACGGCATGCTCATCGATCCGGCTGTCCACCAGGTCACCGCGCTGCCGCGCGCTGTAGCGCAGCTCCAGGCGAGCCTGTACCAGCAGCGCATTCAGCGCGGCGTCCAGGGTGTGGCCGACGAAGAAGTCCTCGCTCTCTTCGCGCAGGTCGTTCGGGCCCAGGCGCATGGGGAACAGCGCGCTGGCCAGGCGTTCCACCACTTCCTCGATGGACTGGCGCGAAGGCAGCTCGCGACCGCCCTGCTCCGGGTGGCGGCCCGTTCGGCTACGCCATTCATTGCGTGCGCCACGCAGGTCCTCGACGATCTGCGCCAGTTGCCAGTTCACCGGGCCATTCTCGTTCAGTCGGTTGGCGTCGTTCATCGCTTGCTGTGTTCCTTGATCCGCGGGGGCTTTCAATCACGATTGCCTATCCTGATCGGTCGCGCCGCGCAGGACAAATCGCCGGAAGGCATAACCTAATGCCTTTTTCGTAGTACTAAGTGTTTCCGTGGCAACAGCGAATCAACAGTGATGTTGCTTGAGCAACAGCTCGTTTGCCTTCAGAGGCGCGAAAACCGTGGCCCCCGCCCTGGCACAGGCCTTGCTGCCGTGCAGTGCCCGCCCTGCAGCCGCCCTCTTCCCTTCTGCCTGACCAAACGCACCGACAACGACGGCTGCCGGGCCCGGATTCCAATAACGACTTGCCACGCGTGCACCGACGGGGCGACGCCCCCCTTTCGACGATGGCAACGAGGACACTCCATGAGTCTCGATATTTTCTGGTTCCTGCCGACTTCCGGCGACACCCGCTACCTGGGACATTCCAGCAGCGGCCGCCCGGCCACCAACGACTACATGCGGCAGATCGCCGTGGCCGCCGACCAGCTCGGCTATGACGGCCTGCTGATCCCGACCGGCAGCAGCTGCCTCGATCCGTGGGTGACCGCCGCCAGCCTGGTGCCGGTCACTCAGCGCATCAAGCTGCTGGTGGCCCTGCGCACTTCGCTGGGCAACCCCACCGCCTCGGCGCGCCAGGCCGCCACCCTGGACCAGGCCAGCGGTGGTCGCCTGCTGCTCAATGTCGTCCCTGGCGGCGACAGCACCGAACTGGAGGCAGACGGTGTTTTCCTCAATCATGATGAGCGTTACGCCGCTTCGGACGAATTCCTGACCATCTGGCGTCGCCTGCTGTCAGGTGAAACCGTGGATTTCGCGGGCAAGCATCTGAAGGTCAACGGCGCGCAGAACTTCTTCCCGCCCGTGCAGAAGCCATACCCGCCGCTGTACTTCGGTGGTTCCTCCCCCGCCGCCCACGACCTCGCTGCCAAGCATGTTGATGCCTACCTGACCTGGGGTGAGCCGCCTGCCGCCGTGGCCGAGAAGATCGCCGACGTGCGCGAACGCGCTGCGCGCCTGGGGCGCACGGTGCGCTTTGGCGTACGCCTGCACGTGATAGTCCGCGAGACCAACGACAAGGCCTGGGCAGCTGCGGACGAGCTGATCAGTCATCTGGATGACGCCACCATTGCTGCCGCGCAATCCAACTACGCGAAGATGGATTCGGTCGGTCAGCAGCGCATGGCCACGCTGCATGGCGGTGATCGCAACAAGCTGGAAGTGGCACCCAATCTCTGGGCCGGTGTCGGCCTGGTGCGCGGCGGCGCCGGCACGGCACTGGTGGGGGATCCGGAAACCGTTGCCGAGCGGCTGCTGGAGTATGCCGCGCTGGGGGTCGACAGCTTCGTGCTGTCAGGTTACCCGCACCTGGAAGAGGCCTATCGCTTCGCTGAGCTGGTGTTCCCGCTGCTGCCTGGCAAGGGGCGCGTGACGGTGGACGGCGTGCTCACGGGCGGCGCCTTCGACGTGCGCGCCGGGCGTGAGAAAACCGGGGAAGCGGCGGCCTGAGGCCCAATCCAGAGCGTTCGACCGAGCCCCCGAGTGATCGGGGGTTACTCTGGCTCCAGCCTTTTCTGCAGGTCGGCGCCGCCAGGGAAGCAGAACGACCGTGCAATGGCTGATCGAGCATGGCGAGAGAGGTGTTTTGCTAGTCGCCAGCCCCCGCGACACGAAAGGAAACGTCCTGCACGTTGTGCGCTTCCACACTGCGCCGGATGCTGTGGTAGCGCTTCTGGTAGCCGCGCAGGTCGTGGGTCGGGATGTGCAGGTGGCGCGCCACATGGCTCCACGCCCGCGCTTCGCTCATGGACTCGTCTTCGGCTTCGAACTCGAACGCTCGCCCCTCTCTCACAAAGCTGACGTGGTACCGCTTTGTCAGGGATTCGTCCTGCATGGCGCCTCCGGGTTTCTGGCTGTGTTTCAAGCACTGACCGGGCGTCGGCGTCGGCGGTTCAAAGAGAATGATGGCCAGGCCATCGGCAAGCGCCTCAGTCCATCACGACCAGGGAGATCGTGCCGCCTTCGGCAGGTGAATGGTGCAGGACGAGGTCGATCCGGTGGGCGGCGTGAAGCAGGGTTTCGGCGTCGTGTTCCAGCAACAACGCAGCCGCCATCAGCGCCGTTGCCGTATCGGGAGTGGCGGCCTTGAGTGCGGCTTCACGCAGCACCTGAACGACGCAGGTCTCGTTGAAAGCCGAGGCCATCAGCACCTTTCGCAGTCGTTCCACGGCAGCCTCCCGTCCTTGTAGATGCGCTTGTGGGTGAGCATTGCAGGAATAGCCCGGTTTTACCTTTCCTACTCCGCGGTCCGACGATTGGCGAGGCCTGCGGCAACGGCTATGATGGGTAACGCGTTACCATAAAGGCATCCAGACCACAGTAACGCGTTACCAGTCCGACAGGAGCCAGGATGAAAGACGCCAAGGACAAAGCCACGCGCGACGCCTTCGAAGCGCCGCGCAAAGGCCGCCCTCGCAAGGAAGGCGCCATGACCAACGCCGAGAAACAGGCCGCGTATCGCAAGCGCCGGGCGGAATCTGGAGGCGGCGCGGTGATGCTCAACAACGAGGAAATCTGGCTGATCTGCCATGCACTGGACGGCAAGGTCTGGGAAGCCGACAGCGAACAGCGGCAGAAGCTGATCGCCCGACTGCGCAAGCGAGTCGTCTGAAACTCTCCGGGTTCGACAACAAAGCACCCCGGACCAGCGGCAAGCCTTTACATATAACGGCTTTGCGCCGCAGCGATGACGGATCGTTCTGAAAAAGAGTCGAACACCCCTGCGCGATATGTTTCGGATGAAGGGAATGCACGGCATTCGCCTATTCATTTTCCACGGACATTTCCCACGGAGTAGTTCCCATGGCCGAACATAGAGGCGGTAAAGGCAACTTTGCAGAAGACCCCCAGCGTGCTTCCGAAGCCGGCAGGAAAGGCGGCCAGCACAGTGGCGGCAACTTCAAGAATGATCCGGCGCGCGCATCCGACGCGGGCCGCAAGGGAGGTCAGCGTAGCCACAGCGGCCACTGATCCCGAGCCGGCGAGGCGTTCCGCCACTCGCCGGCTCACTGCCAATCGTTTTTCCCCCGCAAGAACGAAAACGGCGCCGAAGGATCGGCGCCGTTTTTCATGGGCAGCGGCTCATCGGGGCTTGGGCGAGCGCCCCGGTCACTGAGTGCAGAGCACTTCGCTTACCTGGATATCCGAGCGCGAATCGTTCCCGAGCGGGCCATGCAGCGCGCTGACGAATTTCTGTGCCTGCTCGCGACTCAGGCTTTCCTGTCGCAGCACGGTGCTCATGGCCTGGCCGTTGCAGCTGTAGCGGATCAGGTAGGCGTGCATGGTGCTTGCTCCCCGGTGAAGGTGGCCGTTCCGCGGATCGGACGGCCTTTGTGCGCAGGAGTCTAGTTCAGCATCCAGGGCTGCACGGGCGGACTGAGCAGCGTGCGCTGAATGGCGCCTTCCAGTTCGTCGAGGTCCGCCGACTTGGGCAACACGGGGTAAGGCGCACCCTCCTCGCCCTGCTCCGCCCAGGGCGAGAGCACGAGTACGCGCATGCGCGGACGCAGCGGAAGGCAGGCTTCGATCAGCGCCGCTCCCGTCAGTGGCCCGGTGAGCTGCTCGTCGATCAGGAACAGGTCGATGACCGAAGACGACACCAGATGCTCGATGGCTTCTTCCTCACTGAGGGCGCTGAGCACCGCGTGTCCCTGTCCGAGCAGATGCTCTTCCAGGCGCTGGAGTTGTTCGGGCGTTTCCTCGAGGACCAGCACCATCTTGTTGTCGTGTGCTTGCATGTGCGTCTCTCCCTTGTCGAGCTGGGGCTCTGCAATATGGGCTATCGAGTGCAGAAGCCGAGCAAGTTCCACGCCTGTTTGTCGCTGGAGGCCCGAGCCCCGCCGCAGAGCCGCTCGCCTGGCAGGTGATCGCACGGCGCCAGCAGCAGAATGCCCGAATGGGCGATTTGCTCGATGCAGAATGCCCGGCGATGGGGCGCGCAGCAGGAGAACAGCGAACCGATATGCCCCACCACCGCCCCGATCAGGTTCAGGGTGAGCAACGTCAGGTGCCGGGTGACGGTTCGCTGGGCGGAAATCTCGCCTGGCGCGGCGAGCCGGGTGACATGGGTATTCATCGGCGCCTCTCCTGGGAGGACTTGCCACTAGCAGTGACTGGGCATCCCGACGTTCAACCGGAACGCCGTGCACAGGGAACCGGCGACCGTTCAGGCGCAATACCTGAACCTTCGATAGGGTTTCGGCTCACACCCCACAGCAGACCCGTGCGCGCCCGGTTCATCCGGGCCGGGCGGGCGGCATCGCTTTCCGGCAGGTCGCAGGCGCCGAAAGGTCCGTCTAACCTCCAATCGGAAACGCATCCGCGAGCGGCCACTGCCCCTGGACACGCTGCTGTGACTCGCGAAAGGAGGTTCAGATGCCCTCAGTGCAATACACCAACCGTCGCCATGCCGGCGTGGCGCTGGCCATGGCCCTGCGCGACATGCCGCTGGAAAACCCGCTGGTCCTCGCCCTGCCCCGCGGTGGCGTGCCAGTCGCCAGGGAGATCGCCCGGGCGCTGGGCGCGCCGCTGGATGTATTGCTGGTGCGCAAGATCGGCGCGCCGGGCAACGAGGAGTTCGCCCTCGGCGCCATCGTCGACGGCCCCGAACCGAACTGGGTGGTGGACGAGCAGATGCTCGAGCGTTTCGACCCGCCGCCGGAGTGGTTCGAGCAGCAGGTGCTGGAGCAAATCCGCGAGCTGGAGCGCCGGCGGGTGCTCTACCGCGGCGTGAAGGCACCGGCGCAACTGGAGGACCGCGACCTGATCGTGGTCGATGACGGCCTGGCAACCGGCAGCAGCATGCGCGCCGCCCTGAAGTGCCTGCGTGCGCAGCATCCGCACAAGGTGGTGCTGGCCGTGCCGGTCGGCCCCGCGGAAACCGTGCAGAAACTGCGCGATGAGGTGGATGCGCTGGTATGCCTGGACACGCCGTCGCCGTTCCGTGCGGTGGGTGACCATTACCGGGACTTTCATCAGCTCAGCGACCAGGAAGTGATCGACCTGCTGGCCAAGTAGGCGCGCTTGAGATTTCGTAGGAGCGAGCTTGCTCGCGAACGAGTATCCCGGCGGCGCCGCAGTTGAGCGGTTCGCGAGCCAGCTCGCTCCTGCAGCGGATGGGCAGGCTGCGGGGTTCAGGCGCTTTCGCGTTCCAGCACCCGGCAACCGAGCAGGTTCAGTCGTTCCGCCACGCCCTCCAGCGGCACCGCGCCGATCGACTGCAGCACGCGCAGCGCGGCGATCTCGCCGATCTCGCGGGCCGGCGGCTTGATGGTGGACAGGCTCGGCAGCAGCATCGGCGCGAAGGGGTAGTCGCCGAAGCCCAGCACCGCGCAATCCTCGGGAATCTTCAATCCGGCGCGCTGGCCGGCCAGCAGGCCGCCGGCGGCAAGGTTGTCGTTGGCGAAGACGATCGCCTCGGGGCGTTCCGATCCTCTGGCCATCAATGCTTCCATGGCCTGCCGCCCAGCCTCGAAGGGTGCACTTTCGGTGGGCACGAACATCCAGGGCTCGCCACCCAGTTCGCGCAAGGTATCGGCATAGCCGTCGCGTCGGTCCAGGGCGCTGAAGTCTCCCGGCGCGCTGTTCTGCACGAAGGCGATTCGCCGGTAGCCCTTGCCGTGCAGGTAGTGCACGGCATCCACGCCGACCTGGTAGTGGGAAAAACCGACCTGGATCGGCGCGCGCCCAGGCTGGTAGTCCCACACCTCCACCACTGGCATATCCGCCGCTGCGATCAGCTTTTCGGTGGCCGGCGTATGGAAATGGCTGGTCAACACCAGTGCCGCCGGGTTCCAGCCGAGGAAGGCGCGCACGGCGCTTTCTTCCTTGTCCTCGGAGAAGTAGCTGGAGGCCAGCAGCAACTGGTAGCCGTGGGCGGCCAGGGTGTCGCTGAACGCCTGGATGGTGTCGGCGAAGATCGGTCCGGAAATGTTCGGCACCACCATCCCCACCACCCTGCCCCGCGCCGACGCCAGCCCGCCAGCCACCTGGTTGGGCACGTAGCCCAGTTCCTCCACCGCCGCGCCGATGCGCTCGCGCAGGTCATCCGACAACTGCGCCGGCTGATTGAAGTAGCGCGACACGCTGATGGCGGAAACCCTCGCCAGCTGTGCCACGGCGGTCAGCGTCACGCGCCCTGCGCCACGGCGTTTGCGCGGTGTCTGGTTGGCCAATTCGGCGCTCCTGTTTCTGTATTTCAGGAATATAAACGTAATTTTTAATTATTTGACGATCTATCTGGCAATTCAGGATACTCGCCGATGTTAGCGCTAACAACACAAACTGTCCGCAACGATCCCAGCCACTCGCACGAGCGAGCGCTCGTGACAGTCCCGCAGAAAAAGGCGCCCCGGCAAAGAGAACCGAGGGCGGACCAGGGCACGAAGGAGTGGCTATGCAATCGCAACAACGGGGGACGCTCGGCCGTCCGCAATTCACGGGTCGACGCAGCGCGCTGGCCCTGGGCATCGCCAGCGTGATCGGGGCGCTGGCCTGCAGCGTGCAGGCAGCCGAAGCCACTGGCGGCGACACCCGGTCCGCCGACTCGGCACCGACGCTCAAGGCAGTGACCGTCACCGCGACCCGCCGCGAAGAGTCGCTGCAGAAGGTCCCGGTCGCGGTCTCGGTGATCGACGGCGAACAGCTGGAGCGCGACAACCGCAACAACGTGTCGAGCATCGTCCAGCAGGTGCCGACCCTGAATTTCCGCACCGGCGCCTCGAACAAGGACACCTCGCTGTTCGTCCGTGGCGTGGGCACCATTTCCACCTCCCCTGGCGTCGAGCCCAGCGTGTCGACGGTGATCGACGGCGTGGTGCTCGGCCGCCCCGGCCAGGCGACCCTGGACCTGCTCGACGTGGAACGCATCGAAGTGCTGCGCGGCCCGCAGGGCACGCTGTTCGGCAAGAACGCCTCGGCCGGCGTGCTCAACGTGGTCACCCGCGAGGTGCCGGACGAAACCACCGGCTACATCGACTACTCGCACTTCGGCGGCGGCAACGAGAACCGCACCCGCTTCGGCATCGGCGGCACGCTGATCCCCGGCAAGCTCAAGGCCAGCGTCACCACCCTGCTGGGCAGCTACGACGGCAACGTCGACAACGTCTACAACGGCCACGAGGTGAACGGCTACAACCGTGCCGGCGCCCGCACCAAGTTCGAGCTGACCCCGAACGACGACCTCAAGGTCACGCTGATCGCCGACTACATGAAGGGCAATGACGACAGCCCCAGTGGCGTCATCACCAGCTCCAGCAGCGCAGCCTTCACCAGCGCCCTGCGCCCGGTAACGCCGGACAGCGACAACCGCAAGATCAACAGCGACTACCGCACCCACGTCGACGACACCAACAAGGGCCTGTCGGCGCAGCTGGACTGGAACCTGGGCGACTACACCCTGACGTCCATCAGCGCCTGGCGGGGCTGGGACAACACCCAGTGGCAGGATGGCGACCGGCTTTCGCAGGTCACCGCGAGCATTCCCAGCTCCCACGACAAGGGCGAGCTGAACTACGACCAGTATTCCCAGGAGCTGCGCCTGGCCTCGCCCAGGGGTGAATTCCTCGAATACGTCGGCGGCCTGTACTACATGCACGCCGTGGACGACGAGACCTACCGCCGCGTGGTGACCTCCACCACTGCGCAGAACACCGGCGTGGCCGACTACGGCACGCGCAGCGACACCTACGCGGTATTCGGCGAGAGCACGCTGAACTTCACCGAGGATTTCCGTGGCATCGCCGGCCTGCGCTACACCCACGATGACCTGGAATACGACCATCGCCGGCGCTCCACCTCGGCCACGGCGGTGACCGGCATCCAGCCGTCCACGTCCAGCTCCGGCTCCACCGACGAGGACGGCTGGTCCGGCCGCCTCGGCCTGCAGTACGACCTCAGCGAACAACTCACCAGCTACGTCACTTACTCGCGCGGCTACAAGGGCCCGGCGTACAACGTGTTCTTCAACATGCAGCCGCGCGATACCGAGGCGCTCAAGCCGGAGACTTCCAACTCCTGGGAAGCCGGCCTGAAGGCCACCGCGCTGGACAACCGCCTGACCGCCAACCTGGCGGTGTTCCACACCGTCTACGACAACTACCAGGCGAACTTCTACGACACCGTCGCCGGCCAGGTGGTGACCCGCCTGATCAACGCCGGCAAGGTGAAGACCGAGGGCGCCGAGCTGGACTTCAGCTACCAGGCCACCCGCCAGCTGAAGCTTTCCGGCGCCGTTGCCTACACCAAGGCACGCATCGACAGCTTCGCCTGCCCGGCGGGCGCCGCTGCCGCCTGCAACGTCGATGGCAAGCCGCTGCCCTTCTCGCCGGACTGGAAGAGTTACGTCCGCGCCGACTACAGCATCCCGCTGGACAACGGCCTGGATGTGGAACTGGGCACCGACTACAGCTGGCAGGACAAGGTGCAGTACGACCTCAGCCAGAACCCCGACACCATCCAGGGCGCCTACGGCCTGTGGGGCGCCAGCATCGCCCTGGCCGACTACAACGACGGCTGGCGCGTCGCCCTGCTGGGCAAGAACCTCACCGACAAGTCCTACTCGCCCCTGCTGGCCACCGGTGGCAGCTACATCTACCGCATGGTGCCGCGCGACGACGGGCGCTACTTCGGCGTCGAGTTGCGCAAGGACTTCTGATCGCTTGAAGCAAGCGGCGCCGGCTCGCCCCGGCGCCGCCGACAACAACACCCACGCCGCCTTGCGTCCTCCCAACGGACACACAGGAAACCCGACATGACACGCACCCTTTCCCTAGGCGCCTTTCTCATGGCCACCGGTCACCACGTCTCGGCGTGGCGCCACCCCGACGTGCCGGCCAACGGCGGCCTCGACTTCCGCCTCTACAAGCGCCTGGCGCAAGTGGCCGAAGCGGCGAAGTTCGATGCCGTCTTCGTTGCCGACAGCGTGGCCGCACCCACGGCGGATATTGCCAGCCGCATGGCGCGCTCCGATCACTTCGAGCCCCTGACGCTGCTCTCGGCGCTGGCGGCGGTGACCGAGCGCATCGGCCTCGTCGCTACCGTGACCACCAGCTACAACGAGCCCTACCACGTGGCGCGCAAGTTCGCCTCGCTGGACCACCTTTCCGGCGGGCGCTCAGGCTGGAACCTGGTGACCTCCGACGCTGCTGCCGAGGCGCTGAACTTCAACCGCCAGGAGCACTTCGGCCACGCCGAGCGCTACGCCCGCGCGCGGGAGTTCCATGAAGTGGTGACTGGCCTGTGGGACAGCTGGGAAGACGACGCCTTCACCCGCGACAAGGCCAGCGGTCAGTACTACGACCCGGCCAAGCTGCACGTGCTGAACCACGAAGGCGAGCACTTCCGCGTGCAGGGGCCTCTCAACGTGGCGCGCTCGCCCCAGGGCCGCCCGGTCATCGTCCAGGCCGGCAGCTCCGAAACCGGCCGCGAGCTGGCCGCGCAGACCGCCGAAGTGGTGTTCACCGCGCAGACTTCACTGGCTGCCGCCCGCGACTTCTACAGCGACCTCAAAGGCCGCCTGGGCAAGTTCGGCCGCACGCCGGATGAGCTGAAAATCATGCCCGGCATGTTCGTGGTGGTTGGCCAGAGCCAGAGCGAAGCGCAGGAGAAATTCGAGGAATTCCAGGAACTGGTGGAGCCGCAGGTCGGAGTCGCCCTGCTGTCGCGCATGCTCGGCAACTTCGATCTCTCCGCCTACCCGCTGGATGGCCCGCTGCCCGAACTGCCGCTGACCGACAGCGGCCAGCGCAGCCGCCAGCTGCTGCTCACCGAACTGGCCGGACGCGAGAACCTCACCCTCGCCCAGCTGGGCCGGCGCATCGCCGGCGGGCGCGGGCACTACAGCCTGATCGGCACGCCGGCGCAGATCGCCGACGAGCTCCAGGCCTGGTTCGAAGGCGGCGCCGCCGACGGCTTCAACGTACTGGTGCCGCACCTGCCGGGCGGGCTGGAAGATGTCGCCAACTTCGTGGTGCCGGAACTGCAGCGTCGCGGACTGTTCCGTCGCGACTACAGCGGCAGCACCCTGCGCGACCACCTCGGGCTCAAGCGCCCGGCCAATCGCTACACCCGCTGACTCGATGACCTGCGGGCCGGTGACCAAGCTGGCCCGGCTTTTACGGAGACGATATGACCTACCTCGCCCACCCCGACCGTTACCAGCGCGTCCCCTACCGTCGCGTCGGCCGCAGCGGCCTGGTGTTGCCCGCCCTCTCCCTCGGCCTGTGGCACAACTTCGGCGACAGCGTGCCGCTGGAGCGTCAGCGCGCCCTGCTGCGCACTGCCTTCGACCTGGGCATCAACCACTTCGACCTGGCGAACAACTACGGTCCGCCCTACGGCAGCGCCGAGATCAACTTCGGCCGCCTGCTGCGCGAGGACTTCGCCGCCTACCGCGACGAACTGGTGATCTCCACCAAGGCCGGCTGGGACATGTGGCCCGGTCCCTACGGCCAGGGCGGCAGCTCGCGCAAGTACCTGCTCTCCAGCCTCGACCAGAGCCTGCAACGCCTGGGCGTGGACTACGTGGACATCTTCTACTCGCACCGCTTCGACCCGGACACGCCGCTGGAAGAAACCGCCGGCGCACTGGCCAGCGCCGTACAACAGGGCAAGGCGCTGTACGTCGGCATCTCTTCCTACTCCGCCGGCAAGACCGCAGAACTGGCCGCGCTGCTGAAAGAATGGAAGGTTCCGCTGCTGATCCACCAGCCGGCCTACAACCTGTTCAACCGCTGGGTGGAAAAGGACCTGCTGGCCACCACCGACGAACTGGGCGCCGGGGTCATTGCCTTCACTCCGCTGGCCCAGGGGCTGCTCACCGACCGTTACCTGAACGGCGTGCCGGCTGATGCTCGGGTGAACCAGCCGGGCGGCGCCTCGCTGCGGCCGGAGCACCTGTCCGAGGACAACCTGCGCCGCGCCCGCGCGCTGAACGAGATTGCCCAGCGCCGCGGCCAGAGCCTGGCGCAACTGGCGCTGGCCTGGGTACTGCGTGATACCCGCGTGACGTCCGCGCTGATCGGCGCGAGCCGTCCGGAGCAGATCGTCGAGAATGTCGCCGCCCTGGACAACCTCGTCTTCAGCGCGGAAGAACTGGCAGAGATCGATCGCCACGCGGTGGAAGGCGGGATCAACCTCTGGGAAAAACCCTCCCACGACTGGAAGGAATGAGCCTGTGAAGCTGCTTCATCGACTGCTCGCCGGGATGCTGCTGGTCGTGGCCGGCGCCGCCCAGGCGCAGGACCCGGCACAACTGCGCATCGGCTACCAGAAGGCCTCGGTCAGCCTGGTGCTGGCCAAGGAGCATGGCCTGCTGGAAAAGCGCTTCCCGAAGACGCACATCCAGTGGATCGAATTCCCCGCCGGCCCGCAGATGCTCGAAGCGCTGAACGTCGGCAGCCTGGACCTGGGCTCCACCGGCGACATCCCGCCGATCTTCGCCCAGGCCGCCGGCGCCGACCTGCTCTACGTCGGCGTCGAGCCGCCCAAGCCGCAGGCGGAAACCGTGGTGGTGCCCAAGGGCAGTTCGATCCGCAGCGTCGCAGAACTCAAGGGCAAGCGCGTGGCCTTCCAGAAGGGCTCCAGCTCGCACAACCTGCTGCTGCGCCTGCTGCAGAAGGAAGGCCTGAGCCTCAAGGACATCCAGCCGCTGTACCTGACGCCGGCCGATGCCCGCGCCGCCTTCGAGAGCGGCAAGGTGGACGCCTGGGCGATCTGGGACCCGTGGTACTCGGCGTTGCTGCTGGGCGGCAACGCGCGGCTCCTGGCGGATGGTTCCGAGGTGGGGTTGAGCGGGCCGTTCTACCTGTCCAGCCGGGAGTACGCTGGCGCGAATCCCGCGTTCATCCGCCAAGTGCTGGACAGCCTCAACCAGGCCGAAGCCCTGACCCGCAGCGACGAAGCCGGCAGCGTGGCGATCATGGCGCGTGTTACCGGCCTCTCCCCGGAAGTGATCGCGGAAACCTTCAAGCACCGCCCTCCCTCGCCGATCCGCCCGCTGGACGACACCGACATCGCCGCGCAACAGCGCACCGCCGACCTGTTCCTCGCCGAACGCATCCTGCCCCGCGCCGTCGACATCAGCGCTGCCCGCTGGAAGCCCTGACAGCTTCTGCCCTTTGCAGGAGCGAGCTTGCTCGCGAACGAAGTTCCCGGCGACTCAGCGGCTGGGCCGTTCGCGAGCAAGCTCGCTCCTACAGGTGCAATTTCGCGAGATCGGCGTGCGGTAGGAGCGGACTCTGTCCGCGATTTCTTCACGGCCTGCCGATGTGCCTGGGGCGTAGCAATCGCGGACAGAGTCCGCTCCCACGCTCATGTGATATTCATGGAAATGGTTATCTAACCGGTTACTTTATATTTCTTCCGGTTATTAGATAGACGAATTCATTCCTTCTCCGCTACCCCGGCGCGCTGCCACACTCGGCCTCGCCGGCGGGCGACCCCCGCCGCTCTACAGCGGGCTTCTCCCACCCTCGAGCGCCCGCTCTCGATCATTCCGGGACCCCGTCACACGAGCGTGGCCCGACAAGGAGCTGGATGTTCATGAAGAAACTCACTGCCGTTACCGCCCTCGCCCTGGCTGTCCTCTCCGGACTGGCCCACGCCGACCGCCTGGACGACATCAAGAAGGCCGGCGTGCTGCGCGTCGCCGCGTTCGACAGCAACCCGCCGTTCGGCTTCGTCGATGGCAAGAGCAAGCAGATCGAAGGCCTCGACGTGGATTACGCCAAGGCGCTGGCCGACAAGCTCGGCGTCAAGCTGCAGGTGCTGCCGACCAACCCCGCCAACCGCATCCCGCTGCTGACCGCCAACAAGGTCGACCTGGTGCTGGCCAACTTCACCATCACCCCCGAGCGCGCCGAGCAGGTCGATTTCAGCATTCCCTACTTCTCCTCGGGCCAGCAGTTCATCGTCAGGAAAGGCACCCTGAACAGCCCTGACCAGCTGAACAAATGGCGCGTCGGCGTCGACAAGGGCACCGTCAACGAAGGCGTGCTGCGGGAGAAATTCCCCGGCGCCAAGGTCATCGCCTACGACGACACGCCGTTCGCCTTCACCGCCCTGCGCAATGGCCAGGTCCAGGCCATCACCCAGGACGGCCCCAAGCTGATCGGCCTGCTGGCCAACGTGCCGGACAAGGACAAGTACGAAGTCCCGCCCTTCACCATCTCCAACGACCTGATCGGCGTCGGCATTCCCAAGGGCGAGAAGGCCCTGGCCGAGTTCGTCAACCAGAGCCTCACCGAGCTGGAAGCCCAGGGCCAGGCGCAGAAGATCTACGACACCTGGTTCGGCCCGGACACCAAGACCCCGCTGGCCCGCCTGTACAAGATCGGCGACAAGAGCTGATCCGCGCCCCACTCCGCACCATCCCACGCCCCGGTTCGCCGGGGCGTGTCCGTTTCTTCCACTGATGGATTCGTGACATGTTCGGCGAACTGCTCGCCCCGACCTACCTGCGCTGGTTGCTCGACGGCTTCCTGCTGACCCTCGGTATCTCCCTGTTCTGCTGCGTTATCGCCACCCTGCTCGGCGCGCCGCTGGCCATCGCCCGGCAGGCGAAGTCGCGCTGGCTGTCGTGGCCGGCGCGGGCCTATCTCGCGCTGCTGCGCAACACGCCGCTGCTGGTACAGCTGTTCTTCTGGTACTTCGGCGTGCCCGCCCTGCTCCCGGAGGAGCTGGTGTTCTGGCTCAACTCGCCCCATGAGCTGGGCTGGCTGGCGTGGCCGTCCTTCGAGTTCCTTGCCGCCGCCTGGGGGCTGACGCTCTACACCACGGCGTTCATCGCCGAGGAATTCCGCGCCGGTATTGCCTCGGTCAGTGCGCCACAACGTGAAGCCGGCATGGCCTTGGGCCTTCGCCCGCTGCAGGTGTGGCGCTGGGTGATCCTGCCGCAGGCGCTGCGCACTGCGCTGCCTCCGCTGATGGGGCAATACATGAATGCGCTGAAGAATTCCTCGCTGGCCATGGCCATCGGCCTCGCGGAGCTGTCCTACGCCTCACGCCAGGTGGAGACGCAGACCTTCAAGACCTTCCAGGCGTTCGGCATCGCCACCCTGCTGTACATCGGCGCCATCGCGCTGATCGAGGCGCTGGGCCAGGCGATCCAGCAGACCCGCCGCTATCGCCAGGGGGCCTGACATGGATGTCTCGGTGATCTCGGACAACCTGTCCTATTTCCTCATCGGCGCCTACCCGGACGGCCCGCTGGGCGGCGCGGCGCTCACGGTGATCCTCGCGCTGGCCTCCGGCCTTGCCTCGGCGGTGATCGGCCTGGCACTGGGCATCGCGTTGTCGGTACTGGGCGGGAAGCCGCGCCTGCTGCTGGTGGCGTTCCTCGGTTTCTTCCGCGCCATCCCGGTGCTGATGCTGATCTTCTGGGTCTACTTCCTGCTGCCCATCGTCCTGCACATCGACGTGCCGGCACTGGGCACGGTGGTCTGCGCGCTGTCGCTGATCGGCGGGGCCTATCTGGCGCACTCGGTGCACGCGGGTATCGAAAGCCTGCCCAAGGGCCAGTGGGACGCCGCCCGCGCGCTGGGCCTGCGCCCATGGCAGGTACTCACCCTGGTGATCCTGCCGCAGGCGCTGCCGATCATGCTGCCATCGTTCCTCAACCAGTGGGTCTCGCTGATCAAGGACACCTCGCTGGCCTACGTGATCGGCGTGGGCGAGCTGTCCTTCGTCGCCACCCAGGTGAGCAACCGGGTGATGGTGCACCCCACGGAAGTCTTCCTGTTCGTCGCCCTGCTCTACTTCCTGCTGTGCTCGGCGCTGGACCTGGCGGCAGCGTTGCTGGCGAGGTTGCGGCCGGCTTATCGCAAGCCCGTGTGAGCGTCAGTATTCATCGTGCCGGCGCCACCACATGCCCTGCTCGTTGCGCCCCCGTGGCGCGCGGTCGAGCCACTGGAACAGGCCCCAGAGCGCATCCAGGCCGCGGGCGTAGGTGGAGTAGCAGTGATAGATGCGCTCGCCTTCGCGAACGAAGCTGCTCATGCCGGGCAGATCACGGGTAAAAGTCGCCACATCGGTGCCACAGCACGCGGCGGTTTCCACGACGGGGGCCGGTGCCGGGCCCTTGGCCGGGCCTTCGCGGCGGAAGTTGTAGTCGACTTCCCCGCCGCGCTGCTGCGCCTCGGTGAAGGACACATTGAAGTCGTAGTTGAAGCCGTTGCCGTGGGATGACGCCCAGGGGAAGCGCCAGCCCATGCGTCGGCGGTACGCCAGCAGCTTCTCCAGCGGCGCGCGGGAGACCGCCAGCAAGCTCACGTCGTGGTTCGCCAGATGAGTGGCATAGCCATCGAAACCATCGGCGATGTTCGAGCAGGACGGGCAGCCAGCGCGGTAGTCCGGGCCGAACATGAAGTGGTAGACCAGCAGCTGCGAACGGCCGGCGAACATGTCCGCGAGACTCGCCGGGCCCTGCTCGGTGTCGAAGCGGTAGTCCTTGTCGACCAATACCCAAGGCAGCGCCTGGCGCTTGCGGGCCAACTCGTCGCTGCGCCGGGTCAGCGCCTTTTCCTCGGCCAGCAGCTCCAGGCGTGCGGCCAGCCATTCTTCGCGGGTACCGATGGAATGGGCAGTCATGGCAGTTCTCCTCCGCCAGCGGCGGTTCGGTGGGCATGGCTTAGACTAGGCAGCGGGCCGACGTCGACGGGAGTGACAAAGGTGGCGGGATTTCCATGGATTCGCTGATCACCGCGGCTGCCCGCGCGCTGGCAGCGGGCGATCCGCTGGGCGCATTGAACCGCGTGGCACTGCGCGAAGACCCGCCGGCGCTCGCCCTGCGCGGCATTGCCATGGCGCAACTGAACGACTATCCCCGCGCCCGAGCCCTGCTCCGCCGCGCCGTCCGCGCGTTTGGCGCCCATGAGCCGATGGAGCGAGCGCGCTGCCGGGTTGCCGAGGCGGAGGTGGCGCTGGCCAGCCGCGAACTGAATTGGCCGGCCGAGCCGATGGAAAACGCCGCGAAGACCCTGGAAGCTCACGGCGACACGGGAAACGCCGCCCAGGCGCGTTATGTGCTGATTCGCCGAGCGCTGCTGGTCGGCCATCTTGACGAGGCGGACGGTCGGCTGGCAGCGCTCGATCCCAGCTCCATCCCGGCGCCGCTGCGTGCCGTGCACTGGCTCATCGTCTCGGGCCTTGCCGTGCGCCGGGCACGGGCCGCCGAGGCGCGAACGGCGCTGCGGGCCGCGGCTCAGGCCGCCAGGGAGGCCGGCATTCCGGCCCTGTGCGCCGAAGTCGAACAGGCCGTGCAACTGCTGGATGCACCGGCCGCACGGCTGATCTCGCCGCAAGCGGCACGCCTGCTGTCGCTGGCGGAAGTGGAAGGCCTGCTTGGCTCCGACGCCCTGGTGGTGGACGCCTGTCGCAGCCGCTTCGGCTCGGTGGCGCTGGGCAGCCGGCCGGTGCTCTTTGCCCTGGCCCGCGCGATGGCCGAAGCCTGGCCCGGCGATGTATCGCGCGCAGACCTGATCGCCCGGGTGTTCCGCACCCGCCACCCGGACGAAACCCACCGGGCGCGCCTGCGGGTGGAAATGGGCCGCTTGCGCCGCTTGCTGCAGCCACTGGCGCGAATCGGGGCGACGCCACGCGGGTACGCGCTGTATCCCGAAATGGCCACCAGCCTGGTTGTCCTGGCGCCGCCGCTGGAGGACTCCCACGCCGACGTACTGGCCTTGCTGAGCGATGGCGAAGCCTGGTCCAGTTCGGCCCTGGCCATGGCGCTGGGCAGCAGCCAGCGCAGCGTACAGCGCGCGCTCGAAACACTGGCCAGAGCCGAACGGGTACAGGCGCTGGGCCAGGGCCGGGCACGGCGCTGGACGTTGCCGCCAGCCCCCGGATTCGCGACGACCTTGTTACTCCCCGCGCCCTTCGGCGCCTGAATAGGCTCAAGCCTCCCACCCACAACGTGCAGGGCCAAACCATGACTCGCTACAAGCAAGCTCCCGCAGAAGTGCTCCAGGAATACGGCCCATACCCCGGCGTCGAGACCGTCGCTGGCGTGACCTGGGACGGCGAGCGCGTCTGGATCGCCACCGGTGACCATCTGCAGCGGCTGGACCCCGCCAGCGGCCAGCTGGAAGCGTCGATCGCAGTTCCGGCCCACGCCGGTACGGCCTTTGACGGCAAGTTCCTCTACCAGATCGGCGAAAGCATCATCCAGAAGATCGACCCGGCCAGCGGCAAGGTCCTGGCCAGCATTCCCGCGCCGGGCAACGGCGGCGATTCCGGCATGGCCTGGGCGGAAGGCTCGCTCTGGGTTGGTGAGTACCGCGCCAGGAAGATTCACCAGATCAACCCGGAAACCGGTGAAGTCCTGCGTACGATTGATTCAAATCGTTTCGTCACCGGCGTGACCTGGGTCGAAGGACAACTCTGGCATGGCACCTGGGAGCCGGAGTCGACCTACAGCGAGCTACGCCGCATCGACCCGCAGTCCGGCGAGGTGCTGGAGCAACTGGACATGCCCGAGGGCGTGCACGTTTCCGGCCTGGAAGCCGACGGCGCCGAGCGTTTCTACTGTGGCGGCGGCAACAGCGGCAAGGTCCGCGCGGTGCGTCGGCCGCGCTGAGGACGGCAATCTGGGCTAGTGTTGGCAGCTCACTGGATTTGGCCGCACGGGCCCGGAGACCGAGCATGGATTGGCTGGAACACCGCATTCCCCCGCCCCTGGTGGCGATCATCAGCGGCCTGCTGATGTGGCTGGCGGTACGCCCGATTGCGCCCCTGGGCGGCCGCCTGTGGCTGGCCCTGCTGGTGGTGCTGGCCGGGGCGGCGGTATGCCTGGCGGGCGTGGCGTCGTTCCGCCGTGCACGCACCACGGTCAATCCGCTGAAACCGGAGAGCGCCTCGTCCCTGGTGGTCGCCGGCATCTACCGGCACACCCGCAACCCCATGTACCTGGGCTTCGCCATCATCCTGCTGGGCTGGTGCGTGTTCCTCGGGTCCGCACTGGCGGTGCTCGGTGTCGCCGCCTTCGTGCTGTACATCGGCCGATTCCAGATCCGCCCCGAGGAAAGAGCCTTGCGCGAGCTGTTCGGTGCGGAGTTCGAGGCCTTCTGCGGCCGGGTGCGACGCTGGGTCTGAAGGCCTCGCGGCAGATTGCCATTGCCTTCTGACCGGGAGAGATGAGATATTTGCAAATGCTAAACATTCGCATCAAAGAAACTCTCATCAAGGTTTATCGTGTCCCCTTCGCTTCTACTGGTGGAGGACGATTCCCGTCTTCGCCTGGACCTCGAACGCCATTTCTGTCAGCGCGGCTTTTCTGTCACCACCTGCGCCAACGGTAACCAGGGCCTCGTAGCCGTTCACCAGAGCGACTTCGACCTGGTGCTGCTGGACATCATGCTGCCCGGCGTCGATGGCCTTTTCCTGCTCGACACCCTGCGCAGCCATCGCGCTACGCCGGTCATGCTGATGTCCGCCCTTGGCGCGGAGCAGGACCGCATCACCGGCTTCACCCGTGGCGCCGACGACTACCTGCCCAAGCCCTTCAGCCTGGCGGAGCTGGACGCGCGCATCGATGCGCTGCTGCGCCGGGCCAACCTGGATCGTGCCCGCGAGGTGCCTCGCCCGCAGGGTTCGCTGGAGTTCGACGATGAACTGCAGGACGTGTCCCGCAACGGTGAGCACGCAGGGCTGACGCATTCCGAGTATCGCCTGCTGGCCACGCTGAACGCCCACGCCGGCGAGGCGCTGAGCAAGAGTTTCCTCTACCAGAGCGTGCTGCACCGCGCGTACACGCGCCTCGACCGCGGGCTGGACGTGCACGTCTGCAACCTGCGCCGCAAGCTGGCCGCCATCGGCGCGCAGCAGGTGCAGATCCAGGCGGTGCGCGGCCAGGGCTACATCCTGGTGGACGCGGAACGCCACTGATGCGTCGCCACCCCCTGCTATGGAAGATCGCCGCGCTGCAGGTCGGCTTCTGCCTGCTGCTGACCTGGCTGATCTGGACCTGGGGCCTGTCGCTGGAGCGCAGCACCTACTTCCTGGGCGAAGCCGATCGCGACTACCTTGCGCGCTATGCCGAGCAGGCGGAAATGGTCTTCGAGCAGCACGGCGCCGAAGGCGTCGAGCGTTTCCGCCAGGAGCTCGCCGCTGCCGAAGACACCTGGGTGGCGGTGATCGGCGAGCACCTGCAGAGCCTGGGCACCACGCCGCTGACGGCGGAGGAATCCAGCCACCTGACCTTCATGCGCAAGCTCGACTGGCCGATGAGCCGACGCCTGCAGGATGAACTGCCCTACGTCAGCATCGCGTTTCCCGAGCATCCCGAACGCGGCCGGCTGGTCATGCAACTGCCCGAGCGACTGCTGCCCGGTGGCCTGACCCCCTGGACGCACCTGTTCAGCCACGGCGTGGTGCCGACCCTGCTCGCCGCCCTCCTCGGCCTGCTGATCTACCGCCACCTGGTGCTGCCGCTCAATCGCCTGCGCGCCCGTGCCGACGCCTTGCGGGCCGACGATCTGGACAGCGAGATGCCCGGCACACCACTGGCCAATCGCCGCGATGAGCTGGGCGAGCTGGCACTGGCCTTCGATCACATGGCCGAGCGGTTGCGCCACAGCCTTGCCCAGCAACGACTGCTGCTGCGCACCCTGTCCCACGAACTGCGCACGCCGCTGGCGCGCCTGCGCATCGCCCACGACAGCGACCTGCCGGCGGGGCAATTGCGCGAGCGGCTGGATCGAGAGATCAACGACATGCAGCGCCTGCTGGAAGACACCCTCGACCTGGCCTGGATGGACACCGAACGCCCGCAACTCGAACGTGAGCCGGTGCTGGTGCTCTCGGTGTGGGAAGCGCTGCGCGAGGACGCCTGCTTCGAAAGTGGCTGGGACGTCGAACGCCTGCCCTGCTCGCTGGGCACCGACTGCGTGGTGCAGGTGCACCTGGACAGCTTCGCCCAGGCCATCGAGAACCTGCTGCGCAATGGCATCCGCCACTCCCCGCGCAACGGCAGGGTGCGCCTGGACGGCTGGCGCGAAGGCGGGTTCTGGCACCTGTGCGTCAGTGACGATGGCCCCGGCGTCGCCGAGCAAGACCTGAAGCGCATCTTCCAGCCCTACCAGCGCCTGCAACCGTCCGAATCCAGCGGCTTCGGCCTCGGCCTGGCCATCGCCCGGCGCGGCATCGAGCTGGCGGATGGGCGGCTATGGGCGGAAAACGGCAGTGCCGACGGCAAGTCGGGGCTTTGCCTGCACCTGTTGCTGCCCGCTGCAGTGGCCCAACAAAGCGCCGCAAGTGTTTAGAAAGTTAATGCGCTTTACTGGCAAATAGCAGTCATTATCATTTGTCGATCTTTCAGTTGCCGGAGATCACCGATGTCGTCCCGTCCGATGCAGTTCCTTCCGCCCTTCCTGCTGCTTTCCAGCTGCCTGCTGTCCTTCGCCGTGCAGGCTGCCAGCGCCGATTCCGAGCCTGTCGAACTCGACAGCGAGACCATCGTCGCCACCGCCGCCGAGGAAGCCAAGCAGATGCCGGGCGTGTCGATCATCACCGCCGAGGACATCAAGAAACGCCCGCCGGCCAGCGACCTGTCGCAGATCATCCGCACCATGCCGGGCGTCAACCTGACCGGCAACTCCACCAGCGGCCAGCGCGGCAACAACCGCCAGATCGACATCCGCGGCATGGGCCCGGAGAACACCCTGATCCTGGTGGACGGCAAGCCGGTCTCCAGCCGCAACGCCGTGCGCTACGGCTGGCGCGGCGAGCGTGACTCGCGCGGCGACACCAACTGGGTGCCGGCCGACCAGGTGGAGCGCATCGAAGTCTTGCGCGGCCCGGCGGCGGCGCGTTACGGCAACGGCGCGGCGGGCGGCGTGGTGAACATCATCACCAAGCAGGCCGGCAAGGAAACCCACGGCGACGTCACCGTCTACAGCAACTTCCCGCAGCACAGCGACGAAGGCGCCACCCAGCGCATGACCTTCGGCCTCAACGGCCCGCTGACCGACACCCTGAGCTACCGCGTGTACGGCAACGTCGCCAAGACCGACTCGGACGACTGGGACATCAACGCCGGCCATGAATCCAACCGCACCGGCAACCAGGTCGGCACCCTTCCCGCCGGCCGCGAAGGCGTGCGCAACAAGGACGTCAACGGCCTGCTCAGCTGGCGCCTGACGCCCGAGCAGACGCTGGATTTCGAAGCCGGCTTCAGCCGCCAGGGCAACATCTACACCGGCGACACCCAGAACACCAACAGCAACGCCAACGTGAAGTCCATGCTCGGTCACGAGACCAACCGCATGTACCGCGAGAACTATTCGATCACCCACCGCGGCGAGTGGGACTTCGGCAGCTCCATGGCCTACCTGCAGTACGAGAAGACCCGCAACAGCCGCATCAACGAAGGCCTGGCCGGCGGCACCGAGGGCATCTTCAGCAACACCGATTTCTACACCGCCACCCTGCGCGACCTGACCGCCCACGGCGAAGTGAACCTGCCGCTGCACGCCTGGCGCGACCAGACCCTGACCCTGGGCAGCGAGTGGGTGCAGCAGAAGCTCGACGACCCCAGCGCCAACACCCAGACCACCAGCGAAGGCGGCTCGGTGCCGGGGCTGACCAGCACCGACCGCGATACCAGTTCGCAGGCGCAGATCTTCTCGCTGTTCGCCGAGGACAACATCGAAGTGTTGCCCGGCACCATGCTTACCCCGGGCCTGCGCTGGGACCACCACAACATCGTCGGCGACAACTTCAGCCCGTCGCTGAACCTGTCCCACGCGCTCACCGACAGCGTCACCCTGAAGGCCGGCATCGCCCGCGCCTACAAGGCGCCGAACCTGTACCAGCTCAACTCCGACTACCTGCTCTACAGCCGCGGCCAGGGCTGCTATGGCCAGACCACCAGCTGCTACCTGCAGGGTAACGAGGACCTCAAGGCGGAAACCAGCGTCAACAAGGAACTGGGCATCGAGTTCAACCAGAACGGTCTGATCGCCGGCCTGACCTACTTCCGCAACGACTACAAGAACAAGATCGAGTCGGGCCTGTCGCCCATCGACCAGGCCAGCGGCGGTAGCGGCAGCTACGCCAACGCAGCGATCTACCAGTGGGAGAACGTACCCAAGGCGCTGGTCGAAGGCCTCGAAGGCACCCTGACCATCCCGCTGATGGAGCAGCTGAAGTGGAGCAACAACTTCACCTACATGCTGCAGTCGAAAAACAAGGAAACCGGTGATGTGCTCTCGGTGACGCCCAAGTACACCCTCAACTCCATGCTCGACTGGCAGACCACCGACGCCCTGTCGCTGCAGGCCAGCGTCGCCTGGTACGGCAAGCAGACGCCGAAGAAGTACGACTACCACGGCGACCGCGTTACCGGCAGCGCCAACAACCAGCTCTCGCCCTACGCCATCGCCGGGCTGAGCGGCACCTACGTGTTCACCAAGAACCTGAGCTTCACCGCCGGGGTGGACAACGTCTTCGACAAGCGCCTGTTCCGCGAGGGCAACGCCCAGGGCGTGGCGAACATCGAGGGCGCCGGCGCTGCCACCTACAACGAACCGGGCCGCACGCTGTACACCAGCCTCACCGCGTCGTTTTGATTAGAGAAACGCCTGATGAGATTTCGCCTCCTGGCCCTGGCACTGGCATTCGCCGTGCCGGGGCTGGCAGCGCACGCCGCGCCTGCCCCTGACCAGAAAATGGACACGATCCTGCTGCAACGCAGCGACCTGCCCTACCGCTTCAGCGAGCTGAAGCTGGACTCCGCCGACGGCCAGCGTCACTACCAGCTGTGGATCGCCCGCCCGCATCACCCTGCTCCGGCCGCCGGCTTTCCGGTGGTGTGGATGCTCGATGGCAACGCCGCCGTCGGTGCGCTGGACGAAAAGCTGCTCAGCGACCTGAACAACGGCAAGGCGCCATTGCTGGTTGCCGTGGGTTACCAGACGCCCCTGCGCATCGACCGCGCCGGTCGTACCCGCGACTACACTCCGCCGCGCCCGCAGCTGGCCGAACAGAAGGACCCGCTCACCGGCGATCCCAGCGGCGGCGCCGATGCCTTCCTTGACCTGATGCGCGACCGGATGCTGCCGGCAGTGGCAGCCCAGGCGCCCATCGACCGCTCGCAGCAGACCCTCTGGGGCCACTCCTACGGCGGCCTGCTGACGCTCCATGCGCTGCTGACCCGGCCGCAGCAGTTCAGCTTCTATGCTCCTGCGAGCCCTTCGCTGTGGTGGGGGGATGGCGCCATCCTCCAGGAGCAGGAAGGCTTTGCCCAACGCCTGGCCGGGCATTCTGCGCAGTTGCTACTGATGCGCGGTGGCAAGGAGCCCTTCAAGCCGCGCGAGGACATCACCCCCAGCGCGCCGCGCGCCGCCCAGCAACTGGTGGAAAATGTGGGCAAGGTGCCCGGCATGCAGGCGCGGTTCCACGCCTTCGACGGCATGAGTCACGGGCAGACGCTGGAGGCTTCGCTGCGCTATCTGCTGCAGACGCGGTTTGGGCAGTGACCTGAGGCACCGGGCCAGGTTGTAGGAGCGAGCTTGCTCGCGAACAAACTCGCCGGCGAGCTCGGCGTTGGGCGGTTCGCGAGCAAGCTCGCTCCTACAAAAGGGCATTTACGCTCAGACTGACGCGGCGATCTGCTCGCGCAACCACCGATGCGCCGGGTCGCGGTGCGAGCGTTCGTCCCAGAGCATCGACATCTCGTAACCCGGTACCTCCACCGGCGCCTCCACCACTCGCAGCGCCGCGTTGTCCCGCACCAGCCGCGCCGGCACCATGGCCACCAGATCGCTGCTGGCGAGCGCCGAGATGACGAAGAGAAAATGCGGCACCGACAGCGCCACCTTCCGGCTCAGGCCGGCCGCCGCCAGCGTCTCGTCGGTCACACCGCTGAAGCCGCCGCCATCGGGCGACACCATCACATGTTCCAGCTGGCAGAACTGCGCCAGGGACGGTTTGCGCTTGAGCTTCGGGTGCCCGGCGCGTCCGGCCAGCACGTAGCGCTCGCTGAACAACGTACGGCGGCGCATGCCCGGCGGGCTACCTTCGCTGGTATGGAACGCCAGGTCGATATCGCCCTGCTCCGCCTGCCGGGCGATCCGCGGCGGCGACAACTCCAACAGCGCCAGACGCGTGCCCGGCGCGCTGCCACGAATGGCGCTCAAGGCCGGCAGCAGGATGGTGGATTCGCCGTAATCCGTCGCGGCGATGCGCCAGGTGTTGTCCGCCAGGGCTGGATCGAACGGCGCTGACGGCGCCACCGCCTGCTCCAGCGCCTCCAGGGCAATGCGCAGGGGTTCGCGCAGGGATTCCGCCCGCGCCGTCGGGCGCATGCCGCGCGGGCCGGGCAGCAGCAGCGGGTCGTCGAAGATGTCGCGCAGCTTGGCCAGGTGCACGCTGACCGAGGGCTGGGAAAAGTTCAGCTGCTCGGCGGCGCGTGTGACATTGTGCTCCCGCAGCAGCACGTCGAGGGTGACCAGCAGATTCAGATCGAGCCTGCGCAGATTATTCATTGATATACCTGGGATACCGGATATTCATTTCCACTATACCCCGGCAATCCGCATCCTGCGCCCATCCCCTTTCACCGGATGACTCACAGGAAGGCATTCATGAACGTACTGATCGTCTACGCCCACCCCGAACCCCGTTCGCTCAATGGCTCGCTGAAGGACTTCGCCGTGCGCCACCTACAGGCCGCCGGACATGCCGTGCAGGTCTCCGACCTGTACGCGATGAACTGGAAGGCCCCGATCGACGCCTCCGACAGCCTCGACCGCGATCCGGAAGCGCGTTTCGACCCGTCACTGGACTCCCAGCGCGCCTACGCCGCCGGGCGGCAGAGCACGGACATCGCCGCCGAGCAGGAAAAACTGCGCTGGGCCGACACCGTGATCCTGCAGTTCCCGCTCTGGTGGTTCAGCATGCCGGCAATCCTCAAGGGCTGGTTCGAGCGGGTCTACGCCTACGGTTTCGCCTATGGCGTCGGCGAGCACTCCGATGCCCGCTGGGGCGACCGCTATGGCGAAGGCAACCTCGCCGGCAAGCGCGCCATGCTGGTGGTCACCACCGGCGGCTGGGAGTCGCACTACAGCTCGCGCGGCATCAACGGCCCGATCGACGACCTGCTCTTCCCGATCCATCACGGCGTGCTGTACTACCCCGGCTTCGACGTGCTGCCGCCGTACCTGGTGTATCGCACCAGCCGGGTGGATGCCGAACGCTACGCGCAGATCGAACGGGAGCTGGCCGAGCGTTTGGACACGCTCCAGACCACGGCTCCCATCCCCTTCCGCCGGCAGAATGGCGGTGATTACCAGATTCCCGCGCTGACCCTGCGCGAGGAGATCAATCCTCAGGCCACTGGTTTTGCTGCACATCTGGATTGAGGTCCTGTTCGCGAGCAAGCTCGCTCCTACAAAAGGCCATGAGCGCGACCTTGTAGGAGCGAGCTTGCTCGCGAACCGCCGAATCCTCAGGGCCGCACGCGAGGCTCCGCCTCGAAGGCGCTGCGCAGCAACTCGACGAACTCCGGCGCCGCCGGGATATCCACGTCACCGATGCGGCTCACCGGCACAGCCGGCGTCCAGGAGTTCATCACCACGGCCCCGGCAAGTCGCGGCAAGTCCTGCTGGTCAATGCTCAGCGACGACTGCCGCGCGCCAAGCTTGTCCAGTTGCCGCTGGAGGATGCCCATGGTGGTGCCCGTAAGCATCTTCGCCCGCGGCCAGATCACCGATTCACCGTCCCAGAATGCCAGGTTCCAGATGGTCGCCTCGCTGAAGCGACCACGGTGATCGGTGAACACTGCATCGTCGAAACCGGCGGCTACCGCCTCTCGCAGGTACCAGGTCTTGGCGATCTCGCCGACGTGCTTGATCTCCGGCAGCACCCGCTCGTGTCCGGCGATGGCCAGGGCCAGCGGTCCCTGCGGGCCATCCGACGGCGGCGCGGTGCGCACCAGCAGTTCGGGGCGGTGCTCGGGGCCGGCGACGGTGAATTCCCCGGCGGGCGAGTAGACCGTGGCCATCAGCGAAGTATCGCCCGGCGCTTGCTCCAGCGCGGCGCGCAGGGCCGCCCGGATTTCCTCGTCGGCATGGCTCTGGCCAAACAGCCGCTGCGAGGCGTTGCGCAGACGCTCCAGGTGCAGGTCCAGGCCGCGGATGCCGCCGCCGCGCACCTGCATGGCGGTGAAGTGGGCGTAGCCGGCGAAAGCCAGGGGTGCGAGGTCGTCGGCACTGGCGGGCTGGGCGTTGCGCTGGGTGATGTAGGGATGGATGGCGGCTGACATGGCGTGGCTTCCTCTGCTCGGTGATCTTCAAATTCAACATCAGGGTGAGATCACTATCGGCCTTTGACGAAGCGAGGAGAAACGAGTATTTCTCGACGGATCATCAAGCAGGATTTGAAGATCGATGAGCCGCTCGTTTCCCGGTATCCGCTCGCTGCGCACCTTCGAGGCGGCCGGCCGCCACCTGAATTTCACCCGCGCCGCCGAAGAAGTCGGCCTCACGCCCGCGGCGGTCAGCCACCAGATCAAGGAACTGGAAGACCAGCTCGGCCTCGGCCTGTTCGTGCGCACCAGCCGCAGCATCCAGCTGACCCCGGCGGGCGCCTTGCTGCTGGAAGCGGCGGCGGAATCCCTCGGCCTGCTGCACCGCGCCACGGTGCGGGCGCGGCGACTGGCGCGCACCTCGGAACAGCTGCGGGTCTCGCTCACCGCGCGCTTCGCCACCCACTGGCTGCTGCCGCGCCTGCCGCAGTTCCGGGCGCTGCATCCGGGGCTGAAACTCAGCTTCGACATCAGCGACGAGTTGCGCGACTTCGCCGTCGATGACATCGACCTGGCCATCCGTTTCGGCAGCGGACGCTACCCCGGCCTGCAGGCCGAGCGCCTGTTCGATACCCAGATCGTCCCGGTGTGCTGCCCGAGCCTGCTGGAGGACGGCCCGCCCCTGCGCGAGCCACGCGACCTGCAGGCCCACACGCTGTGCCACGTGGTGTGTGAAACGGAAGGCGCGCCCTGGCCGGACTGGTCGCGCTGGATGGCGGCGGCCGGCGTAGAGGACTTCGACGCCAGCGGCTGCGTTACCTTCGAGGACACCAGCCACGTGGTGCAGGCGGTGCTGGAGGGCGGCGCAGTCGGGCTGGCCGACCACGCCATGGTCGCCCGCGAACTGGAGCAGGGTCTGCTGGTGCAGCCGTTCGACCTGGGCGTGCGGGTCGCCGAGGACTACGCCTACAACCTGGTGTATCCGCTGGCCAGCGCGGACGACCCGCGGGTCAGGGGCTTCCGCGACTGGATCCTGCGGGAACTGGCCGTCTGACTCAGTCGTTCTGGGGAACCACGCGGGCGCCCGCCCCCTGCCCCTCGATGTAGACCCTGGTGCCGGGTTTCAGGCCGGCATTGACCGGCTGTGTGACCGAGACCAGCACGCCACTCTTCATCCGCACGATGATCTGCTGGGCTTCCTGGGGCTTGTCGTACTGGCGCTGCTCGGCATAGTTGCCACCCACCCCGCCCGCCAGCGCCCCGGCGATCATCGCCACGTCGCGCCCGGTACCGCGACCGATCAGGCTGCCGAGCGCGACGCCTCCCAGCCCCCCGAGAATGGCGCCCACACCGGTGTCGTGGTTGGTTTGTACCTGGGTCTCGGTGACCTGCTCGACCACTCCGGTGCGAATCTCCATTTCTCCCGGCGCGCCGGCGCCGCCGCTGCCCCCGCCGTCCATCCCGGCACAGGCGCTGAGGCCGAGCACGATGAAGCCGACGAGGAATCCGTGGTTGATGCGATGCATGGCGATCTCCTTGGTTGGGTTGGTTGCCGACCCCGGCGGCGCGTGCCACCCAGCCGGCTGAGCATTGCCCGGATTCGCTGAACTGCCCGCCCCGCGCGGGGTTTGCGACGGACGGTCGGACTGGATGCGGGCCGCCACCAGGGCTTGCCTTCACCGTGCTTTCCTGCGACAACGCTCGCCCTCACGGCAACAGGCCGCCAGCGCATCAGGAGAATGCCCATGAGCAACGAACTGCAGATCGAAGATATCGTCGTCGGCGACGGCAAGGCCGTGGTCAAGGGCGCACTGATCACCACCCAGTACAAGGGCACCCTGGAAGACGGCACCGTCTTCGATTCCTCGTACGACAAGGGTCGCCCGTTCCAGTGCGTGATCGGCACCGGCCGGGTGATCAAGGGCTGGGACCAGGGCCTGATGGGCATGAAGGTCGGCGGCAAGCGCAAGCTCTTCGTGCCCGCGCACCTGGCCTACGGCGAGCGCCAGGTCGGCGCGCACATCCAGCCCAACTCCAACCTGCTGTTCGAGATCGAACTGCTGGAAGTCCTCACCCGCGACGACTGATGCTTACCGCCAGGCTCAGGCGGGGGCCGCTTCCACGTTGCGCCGCATGGCCAGGATCGCCGTCGGCCCCTGGGCCTTGCGGGTGAACCAGAACACCCGGCTCACGCCACGGGTGATCGCCACGTAGGCCAGGCGCAATTGCTCGTCCTGCTGGGCCTGGTCATAGCTGCTGGCGAAGAAGCCCGAGGCGGCGTACAGCGCGCTGCGCAGCGGGTGTTTCTCCGGCGGTGCGCAGTCGTCGACGATGATCGCCACTTCCGCCTGCAAGCCCTTGGCGCGGTGAATGGTCATGCCCTTCACCGGCAACTTGCGGTCCAGCTCGCCGAGGATAGTCTGCAGGGTTTCATTGCGCCGGCTGAGCAGCAGTACGGCGGTCTTCTCCCGTGACCCGCGCGCGGCAACGTGCTCGCACTGCTTGCGGATCTCCTCCAGCAGCAGCGGCAGGTTGTTGCGCGCATCGAAGCGCTGCACCAGCTTCACCCCGTGATCGCCCGCTTCCGCCGACTTGAAGGCACGACAGGTCTTGGCCTGCTTGTTCGCCACGCCCACCAGCACCCGTTCGCCGTCGCGGATCACCGGGTCGATGCTGCGGTAGTTGGTCTCCAGCAGCAGCACGCGGCTCTTGCGCCGGCCCTTGCTGGGGAAGTGCCGGTCGAAGTCCATGAACAGCTCCGGCGAGCTGCCGCGCCAGGCGTAGATGGACTGCCAGTCATCACCGATGGCCATCAGGCTGACGGCTTCGCCGCGCTTGGCGAGGTCGCGGTGCAGCGCCTGCAGCCACTGCACGATCTGCGGCGAGACATCCTGGAACTCGTCGATCAGCAGGTGCTGGAAGGGGGCCAGGGCTTCGGCTGGCAGCTTGCCGTCGCCGAGCTGGTCGGTCAGGCGCTGGAAAGCCAGGTTGAAGGTCAGCAGGCCCTGCTCCTGCAAGGCCGTGTCGAAGGCTGCCCAGAACAGCTGCAGCGCCTCGATGAACTGGCGCTCGCGCGGCGGACAGCCGAGCTTCTTCGGCTGCAGCTGGTCGATGCGCAGGCCGATGCTCTCGATAAAGCCGGACTGGGCATGGAAGGCCTCGAACAGCGGCAGCGCGATGAACTCACCCGGCAGTTTGAAAGTATCCAGTGGCGCCTTGCCGATGCGGGGCGGCTTGCCGTCTTCCCCTGCCTCGGGCGGTGGCGGCAGCTCCAGCAGTTGATGCACCCGCACGCGGAATTCGTGCTGCTCGGCGTAGCACTGCTGATAGACCTGTTTGAGCAAGCGCTGCTGGGCCGGCCGCAGGCGGCCGGCGAGCAGTGGATTGTCCAGTTCGTCGGCTGGAGCGCGCTCGTCCAGTTGCTCGAACCAGCGCGGGTTCTTCAGCGCGACTTTCGCCAGGGTGCCCATCGCCGAGTGGAAGGTCCGTACGCACTGCCGCGCCTGCGCCGCGTCGAACGGATGGCTCCAGTAGCCAAGCACCTTCACCAGTTGCTCGCGCAGCTGCGTACAGGAGGCGTTGGTGAAGGAAATCACCGTCACCTTCTCGGCATCGATGCCCAGGTGGCAGAGCATATAGACGACTCGCAGGACCAGCGTCGTCGACTTGCCGGAGCCCGCGCCGGCGAAGATGCGGGTCAGCGGTTCGGGAGCGAGGATCATTGCCCACTGCTCGTCCGACGGCAGGCTGACGATCCCGTGGGCGGCCGCCTGGGCCACGCGCTGGCGCATGTCGAGGGCGTGCTGCTCGTCCGGAGCGCTGGCGGTGCCGTAGATGCCGGCCGCGGCCGGTGCACGCGGGCGCTTGGGCGCAGGCGCGTCACCCTCCTTCCTGGCTTTTGCGGTGCGCTTGGCTGGCGCCTTGGCTTTGCTCCTGGCCTTGCCGCGCCCACGGGGCTGCGCCGCTTCTCGCTCGGCGCGCAGGTATTCGGTGGTACGGGGGAAATAACGCGCAAGAGCTTCGGCAAGCAGCCGCTTGTAGCGTTCGACAGCAGACTCCATGGACCCATCCGATCAATTACAGCGTTGAATCATATGCGCTTTCGGACAGTGACAGGCAAGCGATCGGGCGGTTCCGCGTGGCCTTGGAAAATTGATAACCATTAGCGATTGGATTAGAGTCGGGCTCCCGCTTTTTCCGGCCTTGCCGCCCTGATGGATGACCCCATGTTCGAACTGGAAAATGTCAGTTTCAGCGTCCCCGGTCGCACACTCCTGCAACCGCTGAGCCTGCAGCTGGCCGACGGCAACATGATCGGGCTGATCGGCCACAACGGCTCGGGCAAGTCCACCCTGCTCAAGCTGCTGGCACGCCAGCAACAGGCCAGCGGCGGCAGCATCCGCCTGGACGGCAAGCCGCTGCAGGACTGGGGCAACCGCGACTTCGCGCGCCAGGTCGCCTACCTGCCGCAGCAACTGCCGCAGACCGACGGCCTGACCGTGCGCGAACTGGTCGCCTTCGGCCGTTACCCGTGGCATGGCGCGCTGGGCCGCGTGACCGGCGAAGACCGCAAGCAGATCGACCGCGCGCTGGAGCTGACCGACACCCAGGCCTTCGCCGACCGCCCGGTGGACCTACTCTCCGGCGGCGAACGCCAGCGCGTCTGGCTGGCCATGCTGCTGGCGCAGAACAGTCGCTACCTGCTGCTGGACGAACCGACCTCGGCGCTGGACATCGCCCACCAGGTCGAAGTGCTTTCCCGCGTCCACGAACTCAGCCGTGAGCTGGGCCTGGGCGTGCTGGTGGTGCTGCACGACATCAACATGGCGGCACGCTACTGCGACCACCTGATCGCCCTGCATGGCGGCCGCCTGCTGGCCCAGGGCTCGCCCGCCGAGCTGATGCGCGGGGACACGCTGGAAGACATCTACGGCATTCCCATGGGCGTGCTGAGCAATCCGGTGGATGGGTCGCCGATCAGCTACCTGCGCTGAATCCCACGAACACCTGTAGGAGCGGGCCATG
>NZ_JYOA01000013.1:43234-111741 GCF_000955805.1 Pseudomonas sp. 21
TCGCGCCCATGGGGCGCTCCTACAGGGTGCGCGGATATCGATGGGTATCGCTGCGCTCCACACCATCCTACGTTCTTGCGCCACCCTGATCCCCGTGTGAGCGGAAACGCCGCTCGCGGGCAGGGCCCGCTCCTACAGGGAAACGATGTATCGCGCCTGCCCGCTCGCGAACAAGGCATCCGCAGACGTCGGTTTTAAAGATCGCTCAGCTCGGCCGGCGGCTCGTCGATCAGCGGGCAATTGTCGCAGTTTCCGATGGCGCCCAGTCGGTAGCGAATGCAGCACGTCCGGCGTTGCCGCCAGAGCCCGTCCGGGCGCTGCGCGCAGGACACCTCGACATACTGGATCGGCTTGAACAGCGGATTGCGCGTGCCGTCCGGACGGCGCTCGGTCTCCAGCAGCTCGCGGCCGTGGCCCAGCATCGGGGCCAGCGGCGGCAGCTTGCCCATCTCGCCGATGAACCACTCGAAGTAGTTGCCGGCGTTGCTCCACAACACCTTGGGCGACAGGCGCGCCTCGGTGGCGAGGCTCTGGATGAAGGGTTGCAGGTGGCCTTCCAGCAAATGGGCGAAGCGCTGGAACGGGTCGCCCGGCGGCGCGGCGAAAGGCCCGCCCTCCCCTGGCAGCTTGAACGCCTGGGGAATGCCCTGGGCGTCCAGCACCACTTCAACGTCATCGAACGCCAGCGGCAGCGTGCGACCGAGCACGAGCGCGGCAGCCACCACCGGCGGAATGAGGCGTACCAGGTACCACTTGGACCACTGCGAAGCCAGCGCGCGCCGGTCGCCCTCGGCATGGGGCGGGTCGAAGCGGCGCAGCACGCTGTCGAGCATCTCCCGTTCCAGCAACGCGCGGACCGGTATCGAGGGGCGCGGATCCTCGCGGGTCACCAGCACCTCGCGATAACTGGCGAACTCGCCGAAATACAGCGGCGCCAGGGCTGCGATCACCGGCAGCCCTCACTCATGCAGGGAACCTCTGTCAGCACAGGGCGCAGCGCTCGAAGAAGGTTTCCCGGCTCTGCACCATCAGCGCGGCGCGCTTGTGCGGGAAGTTGAACTCCTTCTCGCGCCAGAAGCCCAGGCGCTGCATGTGGCCGATCATCTTCGCGTTGTCGGCGCGCGGCTCGGCGACGATGCGCTGGGTGCGCGGGTCGTCCAGCAGCAGGTAGTGCACCAGCGCGGTCATCCAGCTTTCCACCTTGTGCGGGCCGCGATGGGATTCCTCGCCCACCAGCATATGGATGCCCCGGTCGTAATCGCCGACTTCGTAGAACGGTGCGATGCGGTCTTCCTTGGCCCAGTAGGCTTCGTAGTAGGCGAAAGGCTCGTCATCGATGCAGCCAATCAGCGTGGTGGTGTGCGGGTCGGCGGCAGCTTTCTCCAGGTAGGCACGGTGCTGCTCCAGGGTGCCGCCTTCCTGCCAGAACTCCAGCACGCGCGGGCTGTTCTGCCAGCGGTTGAAACGCTCCAGGTCCAGCTCGATGTCCAGGGTGCGCAGGGAAATCCATTGGCCCAGCTTGGCATCGAAGCGGCGATAGACCTCGCCCTGCGGCTTGGGCCCACGCAGCGGATGACGGCGGCCACTGCTCATGCGATAGACCTGCGGGTAATCGGCACTGGCGATGCCCTTGTGCCAGGCAGCAGGCAGTTGCCAGAAGGCGGCGCGCTCGATCTGCAGGCGTCCGCCGACTTCATCGCGGCTCACCAGGCCTTTTTCGAGCGCTTCGGCGGGCAAGTTGGCGGCGGCGAACTGCACCCGCTCGCTCTGCGCATCGCCAGCGAAGGTCCAGTAGGCCAGCGCCCACAGCGCCTCCAGGGTCGGCGCGGAACTCAGCTGCCAGCACTCGCCTTCGCGCTGCGCACTCAGCAGCGGCTGGCCGTCGAGCAGCAGGGTCAGGCCTTGGGTGCCGTGGTCGGCGGAGAGCTTGCGGCCATCAGGCAGCGGCAGCGAGAAACTGGGCGTCATGGTGGGTTCCCTTTCGTGAATGCAACGACCCCGCCCGTATGACGAGCAGGGTCGGCAGAAATTTAGTCAGCCCGGAAATCGCTTCCGGGCCGGCGGATCACGCGCTTTCCGCGGTCAGCGGGCGCGTCGGCTTGTGCGCGGCCTCGTGCGGTGGCAGGTGTTCGAACATCGACGCGGCGATTTCCTGCGCGCGCATCGGCAGCACCGATAGCAACGTGTCGCTCAGGCCATGGCTGTCCTGGGTGAAGCCCTGCAGGTAGATGCCGGCATGTAGGCGCTCGTCGGCCAGCACGCGGTAGTCCCGGCCCACTTCGAAGTCGCCCAGGTAGTCCTGCAGCGGTGCGAGCAGTTCGCGGTGCGATTTGCGCTCGTAGCCGGTGGCGAGGATCACCGCGTCATAGCGGTGGGTTTCCACCGCGTCGGTGGCGCTGTCGCGCAGGGTCAGCTCGATGCCGTCGGCGTCGGCCTTGGCGGCTTCTACATTGCGGCGGCAGAGGAAGGCATGGCGGTCCACGCCGGCCACTTTCTGGCGGTAGAAGATGCCGTAGATGCGCTCGATCAGATCCAGGTCCACCACCGAGTAGTTGGTGTTGTGGAACTCCTGGATCAGCTTCTCGCGCTCGGCCTTGGGCTCGTTGAACACCAGGTCGGTGTAGCGCGGGGCGAAGATTTCGTTGACGAAGGGGCTGTCGTCTGCCGGCTTGAGCACGGCCGCGCGCAGGACCATGTCGACTTGCACCGAGGGGAAGCTGTCGTTCAGGTCGATGAAGGCTTCCGCCGCGCTCTGCCCGCCGCCGATTACCGCGATGCGCATCGGCTCGTTCTGGTTGCAGCGCTGTTTGGCCATGCATTCCAGGTAACGGGCGTGGTGAAACACACGCGGGTCGTCACGCAGGTGGCTGAAGGCCGACGGGAAGCGCGGCGTGCCGCCGGTGCTCACCACCACGCTGCGCGCCAGGCGGAAGCGCTCATGGCCGCGGGCGTCGGTGGACAGCACCTTGACCAGCTCGACGCCGTCCGGGCCCTGCACCGGCTCCACGCGGCTGACCGTCTCGCCGCAGACGCGCTGCTCAGCGAACTGGTCGCTGACCCAGCGCAGGTAGTCGTTGTACTCCATGCGGCACGGGTAGAAGGTGCCCAGGTTGGTGAAGTCGATCAGCCGGCCCATCGCGTGCAGGTAATTGACGAAGCTGTACGGGCTGGTGGGGTTGCGCAGGGTCACCAGGTCCTTGAGGAAGGAAATCTGCAGCTCGCTCTGCGCCACCAGGGTGTTGCCGTGCCAGCGGTAATCCGCCTGCTTGTCGAGGAACAGCGCATGGTAGTGGCGACCCTCGCGTCGCGCCTGCTCCTGCAGGGCGATCGCCAGCGCCAGGTTGGAGGGGCCGAAACCGATGCCGAGCACGTCGTAGGTCGGGGTGATCATCTGGGTCATGGTGCCAATGTCCTGTGTCGCGATGGCCGTGGGGCTTGACCGCGCAGGAGTCGGCGGCTTACTGCTCTGCCCGGAGCGCCCCGCCATCCGGCGGTCGGCGCTCGCTCCTGCGTGTCGCCCATGATTTGCGCTGTCGATAGCGCGTTATCTGGAGAGACGAGACAGGCCTCGGGAAATTTAGAATGATTCTCACTAAGTCATGGAAATTTCAGAATGACGGCGGGCATGAAGTGCAGGAAATCACGCGCGGGCCGCGTGGGACTAAATCCCGGCGCAGGCCGTACGTCTGTGTATGTAAATGTGGAAGGACAAGATCGGTAATGTGCCGTGCGGTTCGCGAGNAAGCTCGCTCCTACAAAGAGCGGCCAGGCTCTCCCTGTAGGAGCGAGCTTGCTCGCGAACCAAAGGCGATAGGCAGCGACCGGTATCAGCCCTGCCCGCTCCAGGCCTTGAGCCGCAGCCGGCAATGCTTCATCGCGTTGACAATGTGCTTTTCCACCATGTCGCGGGAAATGCCCATGGTTTCGGCGATCTCGACGTGGCTGCAGCCTTCGACCTTGCGCAGCACGAAGGCGCGGCGACAGTTTTCGGGCAGCTCGCCAAGGGCACGCTGGAGCAATTGCAGCTGCTGCTGCCGGCTGGCTTCTTCCTGCGGGCAGCGTTCGTCGAGGCAGCCTTCGCGGTCGAGGGTTTCCAGCTCTTCGGTGCGGCGCACGCGGCCGCGTCGGTGCAGGTCGATGCTGAGATTGACCGCCGTGCGATAGAGAAATGCGCGGGGTTGTTCGATATGCTCGTCACCCTTGCGGTCGAGCAGGCGCAGGAAGGCCTCCTGGGTCAGATCGGCAGCCGCCTGGCGGTCGCCAAGGCTGCGATTGAGGTACAGGACCAGTTCCTTGTAATACCGGATGAACGCGCTTTCCACCCCGTCGGGCATCCTATGAAAACAGTCGAGGCTGCAGGCGCCTGCTGACAGTCCGAGTCAGGCTTATTTATAATCACTCGCATCAAGACGAAAAGAAAGTGTGATATCGGCCGCAAACGGCCTTACCGAGATTCCCGATGACCAGCTCCCCCTCCCCGCTCGACGATGACCGCATCAGCGCCGAAGCCGCGCACTGGTGCGCGCGTCTGCACGACGAAGCGTGCAGCGATGCCGAGCGCGCCGAGTTCGCGCAATGGCTCGCGCTCGATGCGCGGCATGAGGTCGAGTACCAGGCGATGCTGGACATCTGGCAACTCTCGGAACTGCTGCCGCCGACTCCGCGAGTCGCACCCATGCCGATAGCACCGACACCGTTGGGAGGCGCCCGCCCGCGCAGCACTCGCCGTCCACGCAGTGGCAAGCGCATCGCCGCCGTGGCCGCTGGGGTGCTGGTGGCCATGGGCGCGGTGTGGTCGGCAGGCTGGTCAGCCGGCTGGCTGCCCTCGAAGGTCGGCTACTACGCCGCGCAGCCTGGCGCACGCGAGGTGGAACTGGCCGACGGCTCGACAGTCGAGCTCAACAGCAACTCGCAACTGTTCTTCGCCGACTTCCGCGACCGCCGCAGTGCCTGGCTGAAAAGCGGCGGCGAGGCGTATTTCCGGGTGACCCACGACACCCTGCAGCCCTTCTCCGTCTACACCGACAATGGCAGCGTGCGGGTCACCGGTACGCGCTTCAACGTCTGGACCGACCCGCACCAGATGCTGGTCACCCTGCTCGAAGGCTCGGTGGTGGTCAGCCCGCCCGACAGCGTCGATGGCAACAGCGCCCAGCTCACGCCGGGCATGCAGGCGCGCTACAGCCAGGGCAGCCAGCGCATCGAGCTTGCCCAGGTCGCCCCCGCCGGCGCCATCGCCTGGATCGAAGGCAAGCTGGTGATCGATGACCTGACCCTGCAATCGGCCATCCCGCTGATCAACCGCTATCTCAAGCAGCCGGTGTTCCTCGACGACGCCACGGTCGCCGCCATGCGCATCGGCGGCATCTACCGCACGGACGACCTGCAGGCGCTGGTGGATTCGCTGCCCAAGGTCCTGCCGCTGGAACTGCGCAAGGACAACCAGGGCCGCACGGTTCTCGCCAGCCGCTACGTACAGCTCTGATACTCGCCACGCGGGCAGGCCGGGTAGCGGCGTGCCGTGCGGGTTCGCGAGCAAGCTCGCTCCTACAAAAAAACCCAAGGTCCGGGCAGAACATGGCTGGCGCACGGCTATCCGTGGGCGAAGCGTGCAACTGTAGGAGCGAGCTTGCTCGCGAACTCCAACGAGACGGAATCCGCAGGACTCCAACACCTGGCGCCCGCTCCTGAACGAGGCCGCGACCAAGCGCCCCACCCTACGCGCCCTTCCTACTTGCGAAAGTTTCGCAAATTCTCTTCAGTTTTCTTCCTGCTCGTTCGTCTTGATAGGAACGATTCGGATTTGCCGATGATTTCCTGATTCGCGCGCCGTCTCGTCCCGTTGTGCGGCCTGCCCTCTGGCAGGCCGGGGCCAGGAAAAGACGATGCCAACACCCGCTCCAAGCGCCCTGCGCGAAATGCTCAAACTGCTGCGACCGCACTGGCTGCCGCTGACCGCCGCCACCCTGCTGGGGATTCTCGGCGGCTCGGCCATCACCGCGCTGCTCGCCACCATCAACTACAGCCTGCACTCCCAGGGCGGCATGCCCGCCGGCCTACTGCTGGGTTTCGCCGGGCTGTGCGCACTGGCGCTGCTGGGCTCGATCATTTCCGACATGGGCACCAACTACGTCGGCCAGCACGTGATCGCACGGCTGCGCAAGGACCTGGGCAGCAAGATCATTTCCGCGCCCATCGAGCAGATCGAGCGCTACCGCAGCCATCGGCTGATCCCGGTGCTGACCCACGACATCGACACCATCAGCGACTTCGCCTTCGCCTTCGCGCCACTGGCGGTGGCCCTGACCACCACACTCGGCTGCCTGGGCTACCTGGCCTGGCTGTCGCCGCCGATGTTCCTCGCCACCGCTATCGCCATCGTCGTCGGCAGCGCCGTGCAGTACGTCGCGCGGGCCAAGGGCATCAAGGGGTTCTTCGAGGCACGGGACAAGGAAGACGAGCTGCAGAAGCACTACCGCGCCATCGCCGAGGGCGCCAAGGAGCTGCGCATCAGCCGTCCGCGCCGCTTCCAGCACTACAGCGAGCGCCTGCAGGGCACCGCCGACGAGATCTGCGACATCCAGCTGCGCTCGATCAACCTGTTCAACGTCGCCAAGGGCTTCGGTTCCACGCTGTTCTTCATCGTCATCGGTGTGGCGCTGGCCTACCAGTCGCTGTGGCCGAGCACCGACCAGGCGACGCTGTCCGGCTTCATCCTGGTCCTGCTGTATATGAAAGGCCCGCTGGAAGGGCTGATCGGCCAGTTGCCGGTGGTGACCCGCGCCCAGGTCGCGTTCCGCCGCATCGCCGAGTTGTCGGTGCGCTTCTCCTCGCCGGAGCCGAACCTGCTGCTGGCGGAAGACGGCCGCCAGCCGCTGGAGTTCCAGTCCATCGAGCTGCGCGACCTGGCCTACCACTACCCCAGCGACGACGGCACCCGTGGCTTCGGCGTCGGCCCGCTGAACCTCAAGGTCAGCCGTGGCGAAATCCTCTTCATCGCCGGCGAGAACGGTTGTGGCAAGACGACCCTGATCAAGCTGCTGCTCGGCCTCTACGCCCCGCGTAGCGGCGAGCTGCTGCTCAACGGCGCGGCGGTCGGCGACGCCAGCCGCGACGACTACCGGCAGCTGTTCACCACCATCTTCGCCGACTACTTCCTCTTCGAGGACCTGCTCAAGGGCAGCCAGGACATCCCGGCCGAAGCCGGCCGCTACCTGGAGCGCCTGGAGATCGCCCACAAGGTCAGCCTTGAGGGCCAGGAGTTCTCCACCACCGATCTCTCCACCGGCCAGCGCAAGCGCCTGGCGCTGGTGCAGGCCTGGCTGGAGAAACGCCCGGTGCTGGTGTTCGACGAATGGGCCGCGGACCAGGACCCGGAATTCCGCCGCATCTTCTACACCGAGCTGCTGCCCGAGCTGCGCGCCCAAGGCAAGACGCTGATCGTGATCTCCCACGACGACCGCTATTTCGAGGTCGCCGACCGCCTGCTGCGCATGAGCGCCGGGCAGATCGTGGAGATACAGGACCATCGCGCCGCGGCGCCGCGGGGCGGTTCCGGCATGGCGATGCATTGACGGCCGGCGGCCCGGATGGCCGCCCTTTCCAGCGAGCCGTCACTCAGCAACAAAAAGATCGAACGGATTTTTCCGGTTTTTTCCAGCCGGCGCGTCACATAAAGCTGAATCATTCTTATTAGAAACTGCATTAAGATCATAGGAGCTAAACAAGTGAGTCGCACCCGCACTGCGCTGCAACCCCGGCACAAGGTGAAGCCCCTGGCGCGCCTGGTCCGCGCCACCGCCCTGGGAATGGTCCTGGCGGCTTCCGCCGTCGAGGCCGCCCCGGTTCGCATCGACATCCCGGCCCAGTCCCTGGCTTCCGCCCTCACCAGCCTGGGCGCGCAGTCGAACCTGCAGATCGTCTTCAACCAGAGCCAGGTGCAGAACCTGCGCGCCCCCGGCGTGCGCGGCGAGATGGAGCCCGCCCAGGCGCTGGAGCGCCTGCTGCAGGGCACCGGCATCAAGTACCAGGTGGAAGGCAGCCGCGTGACCCTGCTGGGCGCCGACTCCGCCAGCGGCGACACCCTGAACATGTCCGCCCAGGTCATCACCGGCACCGTCGAAGGCGAAGACAGCTACGTGCCGCGCACCTCCAACAGCGGCAGCAAGACCGACACCCCGCTGCTGGAAATCCCCCAGTCGATCTCGGTGATCACCCGCAAGCAGATGGACGCCCAGGGCGCCCAGACCGTGACCGAAGCGCTGCGCTACGTGCCCGGCGTCAAGGTGGAAGCCTATGGCCTGGACCCGAAAGGCTTCGACTGGATGTACATCCGTGGCTTCAACGCCCAGGCCACCAGCGACTACCTCAACGGCCTGCGTCAGCAGAACAACAGCTACGCCTTCTTTCGCAGCGAGCCCTATGCCTTCGAGCGCATCGACGTGGTCCGTGGTCCGTCCTCGAGCCTGTTCGGCCTGGGCGACGCTGGCGGCATCGTCAACCGCGTGAGCAAGAAGCCCACCGCCAACCACATCAACGAAGTCGAACTGACTGGCGGCAACCATGACCGCAAGCAGGGCCAGTTCGACCTCGGCGGCGCGCTGGACGACCAGAACCAGTTCCTCTACCGCGTGGTGGGCCTGGCCCGCGACGCCAACACCCAGGCCGAATACGACGACGGCCACGAGGTCGAGGACGACCGCTACTACATCGCCCCGTCCTTCACCTGGGCGCCGGACGAAGACACCAGCCTGACCGTCCTCACCGACTTCCTGCGGGACCGCAACTCCGGCTCGATCTTCGACTACAGCGTCAACGGCCACCCCACCGGCACCCTGCTCGGTGACCACAACTACAACCACTTCGACCAGGACCAGTACACCCTGGGCTACGAGTTTCGCCATCGCCTCAACGACACCTGGGAATTCCGCCAGAACGCGCGTTATGGCCAGGTCGACCTGATCTTCGCCAACCTGCTGCCGCAGCTGCAGGTCGGTCGGAACATCATCCGCACCGCGGATCGCTTCGACCAGCACATGGACACCTTCAACCTGGACAACCAGCTGCAGGCCAACTTCGACACCGGCGCCTTCAAGCACACCCTGTTGATGGGCGCGGACTACAGCTGGCAGGACGCCAATATCGCCCGCTGGCGTACCCTGGGCCCGTCGCTGAACCTGGATAACCCGGTGTACGGCCAGAGCGTGCCGCGTCCGACCAAGGGCACCACCCTCGCCGGCCAGGCGATCGACTACGACCAGAACATCGAGCAGATCGGCGCCTACCTGCAGGACCAGGTCAAGTTCGACGATCACTGGATCCTCACCGCCGGCGGCCGCTACGACTATGTGCGCAATGACCTGGACAACCACGTCGGCGCCCACAGCATGCAGAAGGACAACGCCTTCACCGGCCGCGTCGGCCTGACCTACCTGACCGACTTCGGCCTGGCGCCCTACGTCAGCTATTCCGAGTCCTTCGTGCCCAACACCGGCATCAGCTCCGACGGCAGCGCCTTCAAGGCCAGCGAAGCCCACCAGTACGAAGCGGGCGTGAAGTTCCAGCCGGACGAAACCCTGCTGATCACCCTGGCCGCCTACGAGCTGACCAAGGAAAACATCCTCACCAACCAGCTCAACGCCAACGGCGTGCCCACCGGCTTCAGCGAGGCCACCGGCGAGCAGCGTTCGCGCGGCATCGAGGCCGAACTGAAAGCCAAGCTGGACCAGAACTGGGACCTGCTGGCCTCGTACACCTACACCAAGGCCAAGATCACCAAGAGCAACGACGCCAACGAGGGCAACCGCCCGGCCAACGTGCCCGAGCACATGGCCAACGGCTGGCTGAACTACACCTTCCACGAAGGCGCGGTCGACGGCCTCTCCATCGGCGGCGGCGTGCGCTACACCGGCTCGCTCTACGGCAACAACGCCAACACCTACCACGTCGACAACTACACCCTGTTCGACGCCGGCGTGAGCTACCCGCTGAACAAGAACGTGACCCTCTCGGTGAACGCGCAGAACCTGCTGGACGAGGAATACGCCGCCACCTGCGACAGCCCGATCTCCTGCTACCCGGGCCTGCGCCGCACCGTCATGACCAGCGTGAAGTACAGCTGGTAAGCCGGTCGATGGCGGCGGCCGCACCCGTCGCCATCCGCTTCGCCGGGCTCCCTGTTCGCAGGGAGCCCTTTGTTGTTTCAGAAGCCTGTTGTTTCAGAAGCCTGTCGTTTCAAGCGAGGAGTAGTGCATGTCCCTCACCCGTCGCCATCTGCTGCAGGGCCTCGCCATCGGCGGGCTGGCCTGCGCCTCCGGTCTGCCGGTTTTTGCCGGCGAGCGCCTGACGCGGATCGTCGCGCTCAACTGGGTGGCCGCCGAGACACTGCTGACCCTGGGTGTGCCGCCCCTGGCGATTTCCGACGACCGCTACTACCGGGTGCGCATGCCCACCCTGGCCTTGCCCGACAGCGTGCGTGACGTGGGCCCGTACTGGGAACCGAATCTCGAACTGATCCAGCAACTGCAACCGCAACTGATCCTCAGCGATCCGATGACCCCGACCTTGCAGCGACGACTCAACGGCATTGCGCCGACCGAAAAGGTCGCCATCTACCCCGCGCCCGAGGGCGCCTGGAAAGCCACTACCGACTTCATGAACGACCTGGCGCGGCGGCTGGGCGTCGAACAGGTCGCCGCCGATTACATCAGCGCGGGCGAGCAGCGCCTGGCCGAACTGCGCGCGAAGCTGGCGAACCGCGCGCTGCCGCCGGTATGCGTCGCCGTGCTCAACCAGGATGGCCGCCACGCGGCCGTCTACGGCAGGAACAGCATGGTGCAGGACGTGCTCGACCGCCTCGGCGTCGAGAATGCCTGGCAGGGACCGGTCGGCCCGGTGGGGCTGGCCATGGTCAGCATCGAGCGGCTGGCCGAGCGCCCGGACGCGCACCTGGTCTACGTCGACATCCCCACCACCTCCGCGCGTCTGCAGAGCCTGCGGCAGCCCAACGACCTCTGGGCCAACCTGCCCGCCGTGCGCCAGGGCCATACCCTGACACTGCAGCGCTTCTACCCCTACGCCGGCGCCGCTTCGGTGCTCGACCTCGCCGAACGCATCGCGGCCTACCTGGACAGCGCCACGGAGATCGCCCATGCCTGAATCGACCCTCGGCCTCGCGGCCCCGCGCAACGGCCTGCCGCTGGGTCCGGCGATCTGCACGCTGTTGCTGGCGATCCTCGCTGGCCTGCTGGTCTTCCATGGCCTGCAAGGCGCCCTGCCCCGCGACCTTTGGTGGCAGGCGCTGTGGTCGCCGGACCTGGACGATGTGCGCCAGGTGCTGCTGCACTTCAGCTTCTTCCCGCGCCTGGCGGTGAGCCTGATGGCCGGGGCCGCGCTGGCCCTGGCCGGCACGCTGTTCCAGCAGATTCTGCGCAACCCGCTGGCGGAGCCGGTGACCCTCGGTGTGTCCGCCGGCGCCAACCTCGCCCTGTCGGCCGCCACCATCTTCGCTCCCACCTTGCTCGTGCATGGCCTGGAAGCCGTCACCCTGGCCGGTGCGGCGCTGGCGACCTGTCTGCTGTTCGCCTTCGCCTGGGGCCGCACCCTGTCGCCGCTGCGCTTCATCCTCGCCGGCATGGTCATCAGCCTTTACTGCGTGTCGCTCAACGCCCTGCTGGTGCTGTTCAACCACGACTACCTGATCGACCTGCTGCTCTGGCAGGCCGGCTCGCTGAACCAGAGCGGCTGGGACGGTGCCCTTTACCTCGCCCCGCGCCTGGCGGTGGCCATGGTCATTGCCCTGCTGATGGTGCGTCCGCTGGCCGCGTTGGGCCTGGAAGACGAAGGCGCGGCGGCGGTGGGCGTCAACCTGCGCCGCACCCGCGTGCTCGGTCTCGCCGTGGCCGTGGCGCTGAGCGCGTTCGTCACCAGCGCCGTGGGCATGCTGGCTTTCGTCGGCCTTGCCGCGCCAGCCATTGCCCGGCTATGCGGCGCGCGCACGCTCAAACAGCGGTTGATCTGGGCACCATTGCTGGGGGCTGCGCTGCTCTGCGTGGTCGACCAGATCGCCCGCGAACTGTCGCGCTTCGCCGGGGAAATTCCCGCAGGCATCCTCACCGGCATTTTCAGCGTGCCACTGCTGCTGTGGCTGCTCAGCCGTCAGCGCAGCGGCGGCATCGTCCCGCGCCCGGCGCCGGCCAGGCCGCAGCGGGAGTATCCGTGGCGGCTGATCATCGGCATGGCCATCCTGCTCGCCTTGCTGACGCTGCCGGCGATCTATTTCGCGGTAGACGCCAACGGCTGGCACTGGGGCGACGCCGGGCTCAGCGACGCCATCGCGCAATGGCGCCTGCCGCGCGTGCTCGGCTCGCTCGCCGCCGGTGCCATGCTCGCCGTGGCGGGCCTGCTGGTGCAGCGCCTGACCGGCAACCCCATGGCCAGCCCGGAAGTCCTCGGCGCCACGTCCGGCGCGGCCATCGCCGTGCTGGTGCTGTTCCTGGTGATGCCGCAGCCGCAGGCCTACATGGTGCCGGCTGCCAGCATCGGCGCGCTGCTGACCCTCGGCCTGCTGCTGTGGTTCGCCTGGCGCAAGACCTTCAACGCCGAGCGGCTGCTGTTGACCGGCGTGTGCCTGACCACCTTGCTGCACTCGCTGAGCACCCTGCTGCTGGCCAGCGGCGACCCGCGCATGACGGCGATGATGAGCTGGATGACCGGATCGACCTATCAGGTGGATGTAACGTCCGCGAGCACCGGCCTGGTCGTCGGAGCGCTGATGATCGGCATCAGCCTGCTGCTGGCTCGCCCGCTGGACCTGCTGACCCTGGGCAACGGCACCGCCACCGCGCTGGGCTTGCGGTTGCGGGGGGCTCACCTGGCAATCCTGCTGACCGCTGCCGTGTTGACCGCTACCGCCACCATCATCGTCGGCCCACTGAGCTTCGTCGGCCTGATCGGCCCGCACATCGCCCGCCACCTGGGCGTACGCCGCGCCGCGCCGCAATTGCTGCTGAGCGCGCTGGCCGGAGCCTTGATCATGGTGGTGGCGGACTGGCTGGGGCGGAACATCGCCTATCCCTGGCCAGTCTCGGCGGGACTGCTGGCGGCGTTCATCGGCTGCCCGTACTTCCTCTGGCTGATGCATCGGGAGCGGCGCGGCTGACACGGGCGCGGTTGGTCACCGCGGACCTTGTCCGCCGTTCGCGGGCATGGCCCGCTCCTACAGGGGCTGGCATGTAGGAGCGGGCCATGCCCGCGACAGCCCGGCGCCGGAGCGTCGCGGATGCAGTCGGTTGCAGGCTTTTCGTGGGAGCGAGCTTGCTCGCGAACCGCGTTTCCCGGCCGCTCCGGCGCAGGGAGGGTTCGCGAGCAAGCTCGCTCCTACAGGTGCAGCGTCAGGCGTCCTGCAGCGCGCGGGGGCGATTGCTGCGATCTTCGGCGCCGGCACTGACGGCCTGCTGCAGCTGGAAGTCGAACTCGATCTCGGCGAAGCGCCCTTCCACACCGCGCGCCTTGGCGGCAGCCGCGTCCTCGACGAAACGCACCTCGCCGATCAGCCCGTCGCGGGTGGCGTAGGCAAAGTCGTCCCACAGGTACTGGTCACCGGCCAGGTTGATCTGCGTGGTCAGGTGGCGATGCCCCGGCGCGGAAATGAAGAAGTGAATGTGCGCCGGGCGCTGGCCGTGGCGGCCGAGCTGGTTGAGCAGCTCCTGGGTCGGGCCGTCCGGCGGGCAGCCATAGCCGCTGGGCACGATGCTGCGGGCCTGGTAGCGACCCTCGGCGTCGGTGACGATGCGCCGGCGCAGGTTGAATTCGGACTGGGTGCTGTCGAAGTACGAGTAGGTGCCCTTGGTGTTGGCGTGCCAGAGATCGACCACGGCACCGGCCAGCGGCTTGCCGTCGAGGTCGAACACGCGGCCGGAGAGGAACATCACGGTGCCGGCGTCTTTTCCATCATCCATGCGCGCCTCGCCTTCGGACAGCGGCGCGCCGGCCACGTACAGCGGGCCTTCGATGGTGCGCGGGGTGCCGCCTTCAATGCCCACCGCCGCGTCCTGGGCGTCCAGCAGCAGGTCGAGGTAGTGCTCGATGCCCAGGCCGGCCACGACCAGCCCGGCTTCCTGGCGCGCGCCGAGGCGGTTGAGGTAGTCCACCGCCTTCCAGAACTCGTCGGGGGTGACGTTCATGTCTTCGATGAGCTTCGCGGTGTCCTGCAGGATGCGCAGGACGAGGTTCTTCACCCGCGGGTTGCCCTGGTCGTTCAAGGCGCCGCTGGCTTCTTCGAAGAACTTCTGGATGTCGGCAGTCTGGGAAATCTTCAGGGTCACGTTGTCACCTCGTTCTTGTTGTTTTCGGGGTCATCAGGGAATCAGCTCGCGCAGCGCTCGGCTTCGCGGTCGACGCGATGGAACACGCGGTTGAAGTACACCAGGCTGTCCTGGCGCTCGCGCACTGCGACCTTTTCCAGCTCGACGAACATCACGGTGTGCGAGCCGACTTCCTTGCAGTCGCTGATGCGCCCTTCCAGGCTGACCAGCGCCTGGCGCAGCACCGGCAGGCCGGCGTAGCCGTCATCCCAGAGATCCCAGGTGAAGCGCTCTTCCATGGACACCTTGGTCATCCCGGCGAAGTGCTTGGCCAGCTCTTCCTGCTCGCCGCACAGCACGTTGACGCACAGGTGGCCGTTGCTGCGGAACACATCGTGGGTAGCGCTGCCGCGATTGACGCAGACCAGCACGGTGGGCGGCGAATCGGTGACCGAGCAGACCGCGCTGGCGGTGATGCCGCAGCGGCCTTCCGGGCCGTTGGTGGTGATGATGTTCACCGCCGCCGGCAGCTGCGCCATGGCGTTACGGAAGTCGATCTGGGTCTGGCTGAGGGTATTGGCCATTTCTTCGCCCCTTGTGCTGGAGTGGCCGGCACGCCCGGCCTTTCTTGTAGGGGGCCAGCGTAGGGCAGCGCCAAGGTGCGAAACATTCAGACGATTACCACGCCAGAGGGTGGTGGCCGCTAGTCATGTAGGTGGTTTCTTTATCGTCAGCATCGCCGACTATGGGTATGCTCCGGGACATGCCATTGCGGCGACCGGACCAAAGCCCGGCGTACGCGGCCTACGTGCAGCTCTACAACGATAAAAAAGAAAGTGGCAACGCCTGATGGATGCTAGAAAACCCGTGGTCTACATCGTCGACGACGACAAGGACCTGCGCACCTCCCTCGCCTGGCTGCTCGAATCGGTCAGCATCGAATCGCTGTGCTACGGCGGCGCCGAGGAGTTCCTGCGCGAATACGACCCCAGACTCCCCGCCTGCCTGGTGCTCGACGTGCGCATGCCCGAGACCAGCGGCTTCCAGCTGCAGGAAATGCTCAACGACAAGGGCATCGCCCTGCCGACCATCTTCGTCACCGCCCATGGCGATATCCCGATGTCGGTGAAGGCGATGAAGAACGGCGCGCTGGATTTCGTCGAGAAGCCCTACAACCCGCAGCAGATGCTCGATCGCATCCAGGCGGCGCTGAAAAGCGCGGTGCAGGTGCACGCGGGCCAGGAGCAGAAGCAGAACCTGCAGCACAAGCTCGACCTGCTCACCGGGCGGGAACGGGAAATCCTGATGATGGTGGTGGACGGCAAGGCCAGCAAGGTCATCGCCCGCGAGCTGAACATCAGCGTCAAGACAGTCGATGTGCACCGCACCAAGATCAAGGAAAAGATGGGCGTGAGCAGCATCGCCATGCTGGTACGCGAGGTGCTCAACGTGCCGGTGGAAGAGTCGCGCCCCTGAGCGGGGCGCACTTCCTGTCGGTAAATCGACCGGTCGATCAGTCGACGCGTTCGCCGCACAGGTCGAGGGCGAACAGGCGCTGAGTCTCGGCCGGCGCCAGACCGCTGCCGATCAGGCTGAACAGCTTGCCCAGCGCCGCTTCGCGGGTCATGCCGCCGCCGGACACCAGGCCCGCATCGCGCAGGCGACTGCCGGCGGCATAGACGTCGAATACCACGTGGCCCTGCGGGCACTGGCTGATCGCCGCCAGCACCACGCCGCGAGCGTGTGCCTCACGCAATACCTCCAGCAACTCCTCGTTGTCCGACGGACCGGTGCCGCTGCCGTAGCACTCCAGCAACAGAGCCTGCACGCCACTGGCCAGCAGCGCGCGCAGGTGTTCGGCGCGCAGGCCGGGGAACAGCGGCAGCACCGCAAGGTTCACCGGTTGGCGCGGCTGGCGGTAATCCAGTTCGCCAGGAAGCACCGTCGCACGCTCACCTTTGCGCTCGCGCGGCAATACCGCGAAGGCATCGAACGCCTCGCTGCGCAGCTTGGTGACGCGGGCGCCGTGCATCATCGCACCGTTGAAATACAGCCAGACGCCCGGCTCGACGCCGGATTCCAGTGCCTTCAGCGCGCCCAGCAGGTTCGCCGGCGCATCGCTGCCCGGCGCGCCCATCGGCTGCATGGAGCCGCTGAACACCACGGGGACGTCCAGGCCCAGCAGCAGGAACGACAGCGCGGCAGCGCTGTAAGCCAGGGTGTCGGTGCCGTGCAGCACCAGTACTCCATCATGACCACCCTGCTCCACCGCATGGACGATGGCGTCGCGCATGGCGAGCCAGTTGGCCTGGGTCATGTTGGCGCTGTCGAGCAGCGGTTGCAGTTCGCTGAAGGACCAGTCGAGGCGAATCTCGCCGTGGCCTTGCAGTTGTTCGCGCATGCGCGCTTCGAAACCGCCAGCCGGCGCCAGGCCTTCGGCGGTCTGCAGCATGCCGATGGTGCCGCCGGTATAGAGGACGAAGAGGTTCTTCACGCGACGCATGCCAGTGCTCTTGTAGGAAAGTTCACAGGATAAACCGCAAGGCCGGGAGAAGTCCCGGCCTTGCGTGTCAGACCTTGGTCCGAGGCAGGATCAGCCCTGGGCAGGCAGGCTGCCGTGGGCCGGAGCGGTCGAATTGATCTTGTGCGCGTCGCGCCAGGCGTCGTGGTCGATGTCCAGGTCGGCGAACTTGCTGGCGTCGAACACCGGGCGCTCGATGCCGGCGCGGCGCTGCTCGTCGTAGTCGCGCATCACGCGCAGGCCGGTCTTGATCAGCATCGCCAGGGCCACCAGGTTGACGAAGGCCAGGCAGGTCATGGTGATGTCGGCGAAGGCGAACACGGTGCCCAGGTTCTGCATCGAGCCCCAGAGGATCAGGCCCAGCACCAGCACGCGGAAGGCGATCAGCGCGGAGCGGCTGCGGCCGACGATGAACTGCAGGGCGTTCTCGCCGAGGTAGTAGTTGTAGGTGATGCAGGTGAACACGAACAGCGACAGCGCGACACTGACGAAGATCCGGCCCCAGTCACCGACCACGGCGGCCAGCGAGTTCTGCGTGAGGGTGATGCCGTCGCCTTCGAAGCCGGGGGTGTAGAAGCCCGAGAGCAGGATCAGCAGCGCGGTGCAGGTGCAGATGACGAAGGTGTCGAGGAACACGCTGAATGCCTGGACCACGCCCTGGGAGGCCGGGTGACGCACGGCGGCGACTGCGGCCACGTTCGGCGCACTGCCCAGGCCCGCTTCGTTGGCGAACACGCCACGCTTCACGCCCATCACAATGGCGCTGCCCAGCAGGCCGGCGAAGGCCGGTTCCAGGCCGAAGGCGCTCTTGACGATGGTGGTCAGCATGCCCGGCACCAGCTCGATCTGGGTGGCGATCACGTACAGGGTCACGGCGATGTAGGCCAGGGTCTTGACTGGCACCAGCAGGTCGGACACGGCGGCGATGCGCTGGATGCCACCGAAGAACACGATGGCCAGCAGCACGGCCAGGGCGATGCCCGAGTACAGGACCGGGATGTCGAAGGCGTTCTGCAGCGAGTGGGTCACGGTGAAGGCTTGCAGGCCGTTGAAGGCGAAGCCGTAGGTCACCAGCAGCAGGACCGCGAAGGTCATGGCCATCCAGCGCAGCTTCAGGCCGTGCTGGATGTAGTAGGCCGGGCCGCCGCGGTACAGGCCGTTGCCGTCGCTGCGCTTGTAGACCTGGGCCAGGGTGCACTCGAAGAAGCTGCTGGACATGCCCACCAGTGCGGTAACCCACATCCAGAACACGGCGCCGGGGCCACCGAGGGTCACGGCAATGCCGACACCGGCGATGTTACCGGCGCCCACGCGGCCGGCGAGGCTCAGCATCAGGGCCTGGAACGAACTCAGCTGGCCGGACTGGCCGCGGATCGATTCCTTGAACACGCCGAACATGTGGCCGAAGTGGCGGAACTGGACGAAACGGGAGCGGATGGTGAAATACGCGCCGAGTCCTACGATGAGGACGATGAGGACTTTCCCGGAGAGGAAATCGTTGATCGCGTCGAGCATGTGCTGGGGCCTCGATTGTTATTGTGGGAGCACGGGCCTGGGGCTGGCCCGCTCACTGGGGGCGCATGGTTGCGCCCGAAGCCTCGCGAAACAATTTCGCGGCTTGCTACGAATTGATGCTACCTGACGCTATAATTGCGCCAGTCGCATCACCTGGACCTGGCACGAATGTCCGAAAACCTCGGCCCCAACCTCAAGCTGCTTTGCGCTCACTACCGCTCTATCTCGGAGGTTTGCCGCAAGCTCGCGATCAACCGCGCGCAGTTCAACAAGTACCTCGGCGGGCAGAGCCAGCCCACGGCGTACAACCTCAAGCGCATCGGTGACTTCTTCGGCGTCGAGGACTACGAGCTGCAACTGCCGCCGGAACAGTTCGCCCGCCTGATCGGCGCACGCGGCACTTCGCCGGCCAACGCGCAGCGCGACGATCCATTGCTGGAAATGCTCCGCCCGCTGCGCGACCACGCGGGCAACCTGTCGCGCTACTGCGGCTACTACTTCGAGTATTCCAACTGCATGTCGGTGCCCGGCTCGATCCTGCTGTCGCTGGTGCACCTGTACGAGCAGGACGGCAATTTCCTGTTCGAGCGCCAGGAACGCCAGGAGCGCTCCAGCAGCACCGATGTGCAGGCCGAGGACTGGGTGCGCTGCCGTTACCTGGGCGCGGCCTTCCAACTGCAGGACCGGGTGTTCCTGATGGACTACGAGTCGCTCACGGTCAACGAGATGAGCCAGACCATCCTCATCCCCAGCTTCAAGAGCCGCATCACCCGCCTGAACGGGCTGAAGACCGGCGTCTCCAGCGGCGACCGGCGCACCCCGGCCTGCACCCGCGTGGTCTGGGAATACCTGGGTCCGGAGATCAACCGCATCAGCGCCTATCGCCAGGTGAAGCTGTACCAGCCGGACGACCCGCGCATCGACGACGACGTACGCCAGCGCCTGCAGGTCGGGCCGATCCGCCATGGCCTCTTCGAAATCGAATGAAGAAGTGCGTGTAGGAGCGGGCCACGCCCGCGATCGCGGACAAAGTCCGCGCTCCCGGCAGCTTCGGCGCCAGGGCTGTCACGGGCATGGCCCGTTCCTACAGATTGGAATCTACCCCTTGCGGCTCTGCAACCACGCCGCCGCCAGCCCGCTGCCACAGATCACCGCGATCCCCAGCAGCGCCGAGGGCTCCGGCGTATGGCCGAAGATCACGAAACCCAGCAGCCCGGCGAAGACGATCTGGCAATAGCTGAACGGCGCCAGCAGCGCCGGCGCGGCATGCTTGAAGGCCTGGGTCAGGAACAGGTGCGCGGTCATCCCGCAGGTGCCCAGGGCCAGCATCATCAGCCCGTGGACCAGCCCCGGCCATTGCCAGAAGAACGGCACCAGCGCGCTGACGATCAGGGTGTTGCACAGCCCGGCGAAGAAGTTGCTGGTGGTCGGGCTGTCCACCTGGCTGAGCTTGCGGGTCAGCAACTGGTAGAAGCTGAAGCACAGCGCCGAGCCGAACGGCAGCAGCACCGCCGGGGTGAACAGGTCGCCGCCGGGGTGGACGATGACCAGCACGCCGGCGAACCCCACCAGCACCGCCGCCCACTGGCCGAAACTGACCCGCTCGCCCAGCAGCGGCACCGACAACGCCGTCACCAGCAGCGGCGCGAGGAAGTTCACCGAGGTCGCCTCGGCCAGCGGGATGTACTGCAGTCCCGTGGTGAACAGGAAGCTGGTACCCAGCAGGCACAGCGCCCGCAGTGTCTGCAGGAACGGATGGCGGGTCCGCAGCACCGCGAGGCCGGCGCGCGGCAGGAAGATGCCCGCCATCAGCAGCGTGTGCACCACATAGCGCGCCCACACCACCATGACGATGGGATAGATGCTCGCCAGGTACTTGGACAGCGCGTCGTGGCTGGAGAACAGGAAGGTCGCCAGGACGATGAGCAGGATGCCCTTGAAGGGCTGGTGGACGCCGGACAACGGCGATTGGCTGGTACTCATCGACTCACGGATTCAATAGGCGGATGCGGCTGACGCGGAGCCAACCTGGAGAGCAGGACAGCCTAGCAGGACGCACCGGAGAAAGAATCCGCCGCGCCGCGCCGGGAACACCTCGCGGGTCCGCTGGAAAGCCGGGCGATACGAGTCCCGCACGGCGTTGTTGCAGGCATCCTACCCGCAATGTCGGCGGATAAATGTTCCATTTGGTTAATTCATGTTCGAACAGCGAACAATTACGCCTCGGGCGAATTGCGGCGAGCCTTCACGGACCACCACTATGGCCCCAGCCGCCGCCCCGATGCGGCGCCAACAACTATAAGAAAGGTCCGTTCACATGCTCACGCTCCCCCTGGCACGCCCGCGCGCGTGCACCCCACCCGCCATCTTCCTTCGTACTCGTCCTCGCATTCCCTTTGCGCCTGGCTGATCGCCTGATCCGCACTCGCTGACCGTCTTGAGCCCCATCCGCCGCTCCCGACAGAGCCGCGCGGAGGTCTCCGCTCGCCCCGAACAACGACAAGAATGCCGAGGGAACACCCATGCTCCGCCTCCTGCCTCACTTCACCATCAGCGCCTGCCTGCTACCCGCCCTGCCCTTCGCGGCCCATGCCGAGGACGGCGGTTTTCTCGAAGACGCCAAGGCCAGCCTGCTGTTACGCAACTTCTACATGAACCGCAATTACGTCGGCGACGCCCGGCAGAACAAGGCCGAGGAATGGACCCAGAGCTTCATCCTCGATGCCCGCTCCGGCTACACCCAGGGCACCGTCGGGCTCGGCCTGGACGTGCTCGGGCTGTACAGCCTGAAGCTCGACGGCGGCAAGGGCACGGCCGGCACCCAGTTGCTGCCCACCCACGACGACGGCCGCCCCGCCGACGACTTCGGCCGCCTGGCGGTGGCCGGCAAGGCCAAGGTGTCGAACACCGAATTCAAGGCCGGCGAATGGATGGTGGTACTGCCGATCCTGCGCTCGGACGACGGCCGTTCGCTGCCGCAGACCTTCCAGGGCGCCCAGGTCACCTCGAAAGAGATCGACGGCCTGACGCTCTACGGCGGCCAGTTCCGCCAGAACAGCCCGCGCAACGACGCCAGCATGGAAGACATGTCGCTGTTCAGCCGTCCCGCCTATACCTCGGATCGCTTCAACTTCGCCGGTGGCGAATACCGCTTCAACGGCGACCGCACGCTGGTCGGCCTGTGGAATGCGCAGCTGAAGGACATCTACCAGCAGCAATACCTGCAGCTGCAGCACAGCCAGCCGCTGGGCAATTGGGTGCTCGGTGCGAATATCGGCTACTTCTGGGGCAAGGAGGATGGCAGTGCCAAGGCCGGAGACCTCGACAACCGGACATTCTCCGGGATGTTCTCAGCCAAGTACGGCGCGAACACCTTCTACCTCGGCCTGCAGAAGGTCATGGGCGAGGACGAGTGGTTCCGCGTCAACGGCACCAGCGGCGGCACCCTGGCCAACGACAGCTACAACGCCAGCTACGAGAGCGCGAAGGAGCGCTCCTGGCAACTGCGCCATGACTACGACTTCGCCGCCTTCGGTATTCCCGGCCTGACCCTGATGAACCGCTATATCCATGGCGACAACGTGCACAACGCCAGCACCCATGACGGCAGCGAATGGGGCCGCGAGAGCGAGCTGGCGTACACCGTGCAAAGCGGCATCTTCAGGACGCTGAACGTCAAGTGGCGCAACTCGACCATGCGCCGCGACTGGGGCAGCACCAACAGCTTCGACGAGAACCGGCTGATCATCAGCTATCCGCTGTCGCTGCTGTAAGCACCGAGCTCACCGAGGAGCGTAGGAGCGGACTCCGTCCGCGATAGGGTTGCCCAAACTCCTGGCCCATCGGAGTGGCCGGGAATCGATCGCGGACGGAGTCCGCCCCTACGCCCCGGCAGGCTTCTCGGCGTCTTCCGCCTCGATCTCTTCCAGCGCCAGTTCCAGCCCCCAGCTGGAGGCCTCCACTGGCTGGGCGGCCGCCGGGGGAGCGACTGGCGCCGGAGCCTGCGCGGCCGGCTTGGCGGCCGCGGGAGTGGCAGTGCTGCCGACGCTGCCCGGGTTGTCCTTGTACAGCTTGAGTTTCAGCCGCAGGTTGTTCGCCGAGTCGGCGTTCTTCACCGCCTCTTCCTCGGTGATTGCCCCTTCCACCGCCAGGTCGAACAGCGCCTGGTCGAAGGTCTGCATGCCCAGGGCACGGGACTTGTCCATGATCTCCTTGATCGAGCTGAAGTCACCGCGCTTGATGATGTCGCTGATGGTCGCCGTGCCCAGCAGCACCTCCACCGCGGCGCGGCGTTTGCCGTCCTGGGTGCGCACCAGGCGCTGGGAGACGAAGGCCTTGAGGTTGTTGCCCAGGTCGTTGAGCAGCTGCGGCCGGCGTTCTTCGGGGAAGAAGTTGATGATGCGGTCCAGCGCCTGGTTGGCGTTGTTCGCGTGCAGCGTGGAGATCGCCAGGTGGCCGGTGTCGGCGAAGGCCAGGGCGTGCTCCATGGTCTCGCGGTCGCGGATCTCGCCGATCAGGATCACGTCCGGCGCCTGGCGCAGGGTGTTCTTCAGCGCGGCGTGGAAGCTGCGGGTATCCACGCCCACTTCGCGCTGGTTGATGATGGATTTGCGGTGCCGGTGCACGTACTCGATGGGGTCTTCGATGGTGATGATGTGGCCGCCGCTGTTGCGGTTGCGGTGGTCGATCAGCGCCGCCAGGGAGGTGGACTTGCCCGATCCGGTACCGCCGACGAAGAGCACCAGGCCGCGCTTCTCCATCACCACCTTGAGCAGCACTTCCGGCAGGTTCAGGTCGGCGAACAGCGGGATATCCAGCTTGATGTTCCGCGCCACGATGGACACTTCGTTGCGCTGCTTGAACAGGTTGATACGGAAGCGGCCGACACCTGCGACGGAAATCGCCAGGTTCATCTCCAGTTCACGGTCGAACTCCGCGCGCTGCTCCTCGTCCATCAGTCCGTAGCCGATGCGGGCGACGTCGCCGGCCTTCATCGGTTCGCTGGTCAGGGGCTTGAGGACCCCGTTGAACTTGGCGCAAGGCGGAGCACCGGTGGAGAGGTAAAGATCCGAACCATCCTGGGTGGCCAGGATCTTGAGCATCGCTTGGATATCCATTGAACTGCATCCGTACGCAAGGTGGCGGCGGACGCCGTCTGTAAGCGGCGCCCAATAAATAGGAATTTGCTTATTGACTCTATGGAGCGCCCCCAGGCCAGACAATGCAACCCATCGCGAAATGCGACCTGCGTCACTGCTGCCGTACAATGCCGCCCAGACGCTTACATTCAAGGACACAACCAATGCCCGTCGCCATGGCCCGCCACATCCTGGTCAAGACCGCCGCCGAAGCCGAGCAGATCAAGCAGCGCCTGGCCAAGGGCGAGGATTTTGCCGCGCTGGCGCGCAAGCACTCCACCTGCGCCTCCGGCAAGCGCGGCGGCGACCTGGGTGAGGTACGCCCCGGCCAGATGGTGAAGTCCATCGACCAGGTGATCTTCAGGAAGCCGGTCGGCGTGGTTCACGGGCCGGTGAAAAGCCAGTTCGGCTACCATCTGGTCGAGGTCTATTTCCGCGACTGAGGGAACCGCGACTTATGACGCCGCAACAGATCGCCCACTTCTGCCTGGCGCTGCCCGGCGCCCGCGAAGACATCAAGTGGGGCAGCAACCGGGTGTTCTCGGTGGCCGGCAACAAGATGTTCGCCATCCTCGACTTTCTCGACAGCGGCAACGGCGGCGTGGCCTTCAAGGTCGGCCCCGAGCTGTTCCTGGGCTACGTCGACCGCCCCGGCATCCGCCCGGCGCCCTATCTGGCGCGAGCCTTCTGGATTTCCATGCAACGCCCCTACCCCATGGGCGACGCCGAATTGCGCGAAGCACTGACCCGCTCGCACCAACTGGTGGTCGCCCGCCTGCCCAAGCGCCAACGCCTGGGCCTCGTGCTGGAGGCGCCCTGATGCGCACGCTGAACTGGGAAGGCCTGTGGCACGCTCCGACCTCCAGCTGGGAGTCCCTGCAAGTGGGTGACGGCCGCGCAGAAAGCCAACTGCGCGCCATCGACGAGGCTGGCGGGCCGCCCTATCAGCTGGAGTACCAACTGGAGTGGGACAGCCAATGGCGCTTGCGCGAGGCGCGTTTCTCCGTCGAGAGCGAGCGCGGTGCGCATCAGCTTCACCTGCTGACTGATGGCGAAGGCCACTGGCGAAGCGGTAGCGGCGAGCTGCTGGGTGAACTGGACGGCTGCCTGGATATCGACATCTGGCCGTCGCCCTTCACCAACACCTTCCCGATCCGCCGCCTGCAATTGGCCAACGGCGATCGCCGCGAATTGACGGTGGCGTACCTGGAAGCACCGAAGCTGAAGCCGGTGCGGATGCGCCAGGGCTATACGCGCATCGACGCCACTCACTACCGGTACGAAAACCTGGAAGGCACGAACTTTCAGGCCCTCCTGACGGTGGATGATGACGGCCTGGTCATCGATTACCCCACCCTCTTCCGCCGCGCCTGACCCGATTTTCGCAGGAGCGAGCTTGCTCGCGAAGGATTCATCCGGCCGGCCCCGTGCCAAGCGGTTCGCGAGCAGGCTCGCTCCTACAGGCAGTGCGCGGACCGGAGCGCAGGAGCGGACTCCGTCCGCGATCGGTTTGCGTCACGCCGGACCTGAAAGGTAGTTCGTTAGCTAGCTTTCCTACATGCCCACGGCGGTCCATCATGTAGCACCCACCCGCCGTACCGAACTGCTGCACATGCCTGCCCAGACCCGCTCCACCGCATCCACCCTGCAAGTGGTGTCCGTCGTCCTGTTCACCTTCATCGCCTACCTGACCATCGGCATTCCGCTGGCCGTGCTCCCCGGCTACGTGCACAGCGACCTGGGGTTCGGCTCGGTGATGGCCGGCCTGGTCATCAGCATCCAGTACCTGGCCACCCTGCTGACTCGTCCGTACGCCGGCAAGGTCATCGACACTCTCGGCCCCAAGCGCGCCGTGCTCTACGGCATGCTCGGCTGCGCCGGCAGTGGTGCGCTGATGCTCGGCTCCTGGGCGATGCAGGGCCTGCCGTGGATCAGCCTCGGCCTGCTGATGGCCGCGCGCCTGGTGCTGGGCACCTCGGAAAGCCTGGTCGGCAGCGCCTCGATCGCCTGGGGCATCGACCGTGTCGGTGCGGCGAACACCGCAAAAGTCATCTCCTGGAACGGCATCGCCAGCTATGGCGCCCTGGCCATCGGCGCGCCGCTGGGCGTGCTGATGGTCGGCCAGCTCGGCCTGGCCAGCCTGGGCGGCAGCGTGGTCCTGCTGGCCGCGCTCGGCTTCGCTCTGGCCTGGCCCAAGCGTGCCGCTGCTTTGGTGCATGGCGAGCGCATGCCCTTCCACCATGTACTCGGCCGGGTTTTCCCCCACGGCATGGGCCTGGCGCTGGGCGGCATCGGCTTCGGCACCATCGCCACCTTCATCACGCTCTATTACGCCAGCCTTGGCTGGAAGGACGCGGTCTACTGCCTGACCGCCTTCGGCGGCTGCTTCATCGGCGCGCGCCTGTTGTTCGCCAACGCCATCAACCGTCACGGCGGCTTCCGTGTCGCCATCGCCTGCCTGTCGGTGGAAAGCCTCGGCCTGCTCCTGCTTTGGACCGCCCCAACGCCCTGGATCGCCCTCGCTGGCGCGGCGCTGACCGGCTTCGGCTTCTCCCTGGTGTTCCCCGCACTGGGCGTGGAAGCCGTGGGGCTGGTACCCGCCTCCAACCGTGGCGCCGCGCTGGGCGCCTATTCGCTGTTCATCGATGTGTCCCTGGGGGTCACCGGGCCGCTGATGGGCGCCGTCGCCAACGGCTTCGGCTTCGGCTCGATCTTCCTCTGCGCCGCACTCGCCGCATTCAGCGGGCTGATACTCAGCCTGTGGCTCTATCAGCGGTCCTATCAGCAGTCCTGAGCGGCGCGGCGCGGCATTAAACCGCAACAGCGCTGATTGCCTTCGAGCGCCCGTGATCCGGGAGCCATCGCCGTTGATCAGGTCATCATGACATCCGCATGACAGAGCCTGGACGAAAAAGTTCGATCCTCTGTTATCATCCCGCGGCGCCGGGGCGACCACGCCCCGAATACAACCAAAAGAACATGCCAGCACAGGACTCCACCTACCCCGTTCACGCACTACGGGGCGGAGAGCTTTTTCTTTCTGTTCGCTGGCGCTGCACCATTAAGGAAATCAAGATGCTGAACCACCGGATCAGTCTGCTCGCACTGGGGATCCTCGCGTCGACCGCTGCCATGGCCGATGACCAGTCCACCGCCAAGGGCTTCACCGAAGACAGCCACCTGGACCTGTTCTTCCGCAACGCCTACATGAACCGTGACTACAAGCACGGCCGCGACGACAAGGCCGAGTGGGGCCAGGCCGCTACCGCGACCTTCACCTCCGGCTTCACCCAGGGCACCGTGGGCTTCGGCGTTGACGCCTTCGGCATGTACGCCCTGCGCCTGGATGGCGGCCAAGGCAAGAGCGGCGCTGCCGGCATCGACTTCTTCAAGCAGGGCGACAGCGGCGAAGCGGCCAACGACCTGGCTCGCGCCGGTGGTGCGGTGAAGGCTCGCTTCTCCAACACCGTGATCAAGTACGGTGACCAGATGCCGGCCCTGCCGGTGCTGAGCTACGACAACTCCCGCCTGCTGCCGGAAAGCTTCACCGGCACCCTGATCACCTCCAAGGAGATCGAAGGCCTGGAACTGAACGTCGGCCGCTTCACCTCGGAAACCCGCAAGAGCGCCGAAGGGCGTGACAGCGGCGGCCTGAAGCGCATCGACGTGTTCGGCGGCAGCTACAAGTTCACCGACAACTTCAGCGGCTCGCTGTACGGCTACGAGAGCGAAGACGTCGCTCGCAAGCAGTACATGAACCTGAACTACGTCATCCCGGTGGCCGACAAGCAGTCCCTGACCCTGGACTTCAACGGCTACCGCACCCGCGTCAACGAAGACTTCGCTGCCGACCACGGCATCGATGGCACCAAGAACACCATCTGGAGCCTGTCGGCCGCCTACAACATCGGCGTCCACACCTTCATGATCGCGCACCAGCGCAACAACGGCGATTCCGGCTACAACTACGGCTGGTACCAGAACCAGGGCGGCCTGGGCGACGGCGGCACCACCATCTGGCTGGCCAACTCCTACTGGTCGGACTTCAACGGTGAGGACGAGCGTTCCTGGCAGGGCAGCTACAGCCTGGACTTCTCCGAGTACGGCGTACCCGGCCTGAGCTACACCGTGGCCTACGTCTACGGCGACAACATCAAGACCGCCGAGACCAGCAACGGCAAAGAGCGCGAAATCTTCAACCAGCTGAAGTACGTCGTACCGAGCGGCCCGGCCAAGGACCTGTCGGTCAAGCTGCGCGGCTCCTGGCTGCGCGTGTCCAACGACGCCCGCTCCTACAACGACGACGGCAACGAAGTGCGCGTCTTCGTCGAGTACCCGGTCAACATCTTCTGATGACCTGATCAGGCTCGAAGGAAAACGCCCCGTGGCAGCGATGCCACGGGGCGTTTTTCATTCCGGCGTCGCCTCGTTCCAGGCAGGCGGCCTACTCCAGAGAGCGGCGCCTTTGCAGCCAGGGCGTCGGGGGTAGCGCCATGCGCAGGATGTGGAAGCACAGCAGCAGGATCAGCGCGCCGGCCGCGAAGGAGCCAAGCCGCTGGGCCGGTTCGAGCGTGTCATTGAGCACATTGAGGAACAGCATCGCGCTGCCGCCCAGCATGCAGGCCAGCAGGAACACCGAGAGGATGTAGATCTTCAGCGTCAACAGCCGCCAATGCCAGCGCATGCGGCGGCGGACAGGGACTTCATCGGGGGGAATTTGCGGCATGATCCATTGCCTCCTGACAGGTTTCTGACGGTCTCACGCAACGGCAGCATGCGACGTCGAGATACTGGCAGGATGCTAGCCATCATCGTGCAGAATGCCAAGTCGCACAGCGCACGACCGTCGGGTCGCAGGCTGTGCGCCGATGAATGGCTTGCCTAACGCACCACGCTATTGATGTCGTGGCGGTTGAGCGAAGTCCGCATTTCCTCGTACCACTCCGGAATCACGTCCTTCAGGCGCTCCTTGGCGTCTTCCAGCTTGAACGGCTGGGTGTAGCGCTTCTTGCGGTAGGAGTAGATGTAGTAGGTGCCGTCGCGGTAGAGGATGCGGTCGAAGGTGTAGAAGCCGATGTGCGTGCCGTTGCAGCGCGCGGTCAGCACCATGTCGCCCTCTTCGTAGGGCAGCACGCCTTCGGCGCACTCATAGGTGAAGAACTCGCGCACGTCGTCCCAGTCGACACCATCGCTGCTGGCGTGCAGGAAGGCCTCGGCCTTCTCTTCGGAATCGTCGGAGTGATCGCTGTACCAGATGAACAGCGGGATGCTCTGGTTGGTCTCGTCGCCCAGCCAGCTCTCGCCGTCCAGGTACTGCGCACTGCGCGCCAGGCTCGCCTGCACGCGGCGGTGGCTCTGGCGGTATTCCTCCAACTGCTCGTCGAAGGCCGGCGAATCCTCACCCGGCACCACGCCTTCCATGCCCTTGATCTCGGCCACGCGTGCCAGGTACTCGGTGTACAGCGCCGCATCCTGGATCACGGTGCAGGTGTCACGGGTGAGGCTCAGGCCGATTTCGGTGAAGTTGGCGCTGCCCAGCACGACCACGTCCGGCTCGATCAGGATCAGCTTCCAGTGCACGCTGTTCTGCGCGCGGAAGTCCACGTGCAGGCTGACGCTGGTACCGGCATCGCGGACGCAGAAATCGATGAAGTCCGGCGAGCTGAACGAGTTGATGGTGCCCACCAGCAGGTCTAGGCGATTGCCCTTCTCCACCAGGGTTTCGATCAGTGACTCGGTTTCGCTGGCGGAGGCCGAGACCACAGTGATCAGCTTGCCGCTGACCTGCTCCAGGTAATGCCTGAGCGAATGTTGAGCGTTTAGGATTTTCATACAGCCCCCACCAGAATTCTGAACACCGAATTCTGATGCAGGACAATGGGGGGTTTCAACTGTCGGATGTCGACCTATGCCCGCAGATCGGGCGCTGCAGTGGCAAAGCATGCAGCTTGGGCCTGGTCGTGGCATAATGAGCGGCTTTGCCAGGCGCCTGTCGGTCTCGTTCGACGACCGCGCCTTCCCTGCCCGCCCGCGCCGTCAGCGCCCGGCGCGCACCATGTCCAGCCAAGGGTCAGTCAGTTGATTTCCACCGCCAATATCACCATGCAGTTTGGCGCCAAGCCGCTGTTCGAAAACGTTTCCGTCAAGTTCGGCAACGGCAACCGCTACGGCCTGATCGGCGCCAACGGTTGCGGCAAGTCCACCTTCATGAAGATCCTCGGCGGCGAGCTGGAGCCCTCGGGTGGCCAGGTCATGCTGGAAAACGGCGTGCGCCTGGGCAAGCTGCGCCAGGACCAGTTCGCCTATGAAGACTTCAGCGTGATCGATACCGTGATCATGGGCCACGAGGAGCTGTGGAAGGTCAAGGCCGAGCGCGACCGCATCTACTCCCTGCCGGAGATGAGCGAAGAAGACGGCATGGCCGTGGCCGAGCTGGAAGTGCAGTTCGCCGAGTTCGATGGGTACACCGCCGAATCCCGCGCCGGCGAGCTGCTGCTGGGCCTGGGCATTCCGCTGGACCAGCACTTCGGCCCGATGAGCGCCGTCGCCCCCGGCTGGAAGCTGCGCGTGCTGCTGGCCCAGGCGCTGTTCTCCGATCCGGACCTGCTGCTGCTCGACGAGCCGACCAACCACCTGGACATCAACACCATCCGCTGGCTGGAAAACATCATCACGGCGCGTAACAGCACCATGATCATCATTTCCCACGACCGTCACTTCCTCAACAGCGTCTGCACCCACATGGCGGACCTGGACTACGGCGAGCTGCGCCTGTTCCCGGGCAACTACGACGAGTACATGACCGCGGCCGAACAGGCCCGCGAGCGCCTGCTGTCGGACAACGCCAAGAAGAAAGCCCAGATCGCCGAGCTGCAGACCTTCGTCAGCCGCTTCTCGGCCAACGCCTCCAAGGCCAAGCAGGCCACCAGCCGTGCGCGCCAGATCGACAAGATCCAGCTGGAAGAGGTCAAGCCGTCCAGCCGCGTCAGCCCGTTCATCCGCTTCGAGCAGCACAAGAAGTTGCACCGCCAGGCGGTGACCCTGGAGAAGGTCAGCCAGGGCTTCGACGGCACCGCGCTGTTCAAGAACCTGAGCATGCAGGTGGAAGCCGGCGAGCGCATCGCCATCATCGGCCCCAACGGTATCGGCAAGACCACCCTGCTGCGCACCCTGGTCGGCGAAATGGCGCCGACCGCCGGCGAAGTGAAGTGGACCGACAGCGCGGACGTGGGCTACTTCGCCCAGGACCACGCCGAGGACTTCGAGGACGACTACAACCTGTTCGACTGGATGGCCCAGTGGACCCAGGGCGGCGAGCAACTGGTGCGCGGCACCCTCGGCCGCATGCTGTTCTCCAACGACGACATCAAGAAGTCGGTGAAGGTGATCTCCGGTGGTGAACAGGGCCGCATGCTGTTCGGCAAGCTGATCCTCAAGCGCCCGAACGTGCTGGTGATGGACGAGCCGACCAACCACCTGGACATGGAGTCCATCGAGTCGCTCAACCTGGCGCTGGAAAACTATCCGGGCACCCTGATCTTCGTCAGCCATGACCGCGAGTTCGTGTCCTCCCTGGCCACCCGCATCATCGAGCTGTCGGAAAACGGCGTGACCGACTTCAGCGGCACCTACGATGACTACCTGCGCAGCCAGGGCGTGATCGTCTGATCACTCCCCTGCCCAGATGAAAAAGCCCCGCCCTGTGCGGGGCTTTTTCTTGGACGCATTCTTATCGGGATTCCTTGTAGGAGCGAGCTTGCTCGCGAACAGCACCCTGCCGATGTTTCCGCGCTGGCGGAAAGCAATCGCGGACGAAGTCCGCTCCCACACAAGCCGTACACGGCTCGCTTAAGCGTAGGAGCGGACTCTGTCCGCGATGTCTTCAGGTCCGCAGCGGGGCGATCGGTTCGCGAGCAAGCTCGCATCGGCAAGGGAATCAGCGCCCCGACGTCTGCATCGTCGCGCTGCCCAGGCTGACGTCGAAGAACTCCGCCGCCGAGGCCGCCAGGTCACGGTGGATGGCCTGGCGATCGAGGCCCTGGGTGTCGGTGCACAGGTCCGGCGTGGCTTCCTTTTCTTCTTCCGAACAGGGCGACATGAAGACGAAGTGCCCTGCCCCATCCAGCACCCGCAGGTCTGCCTGCTGCGGCAGTTTGCGAGCCAGCGCGCCGGCGTTTTTCTTCCAGTCGAGGATCCGGTCCTCATTGCCGGTGTAGAGCAGCACCGGCACCTGCACGTCTTCCAGTTCATGGACGCCATACATCAGGCTCAATGGCGCCAGCAGCAGCAAGGCGCCGATGCGCGGATCAGCCATGGGTACCAGGTCGTTGCGATCGGCGCGTACCTCGCCTTTCTCGCTGCAGGCGTCGGCGTCGTCCGGGCGCTCCTGGCAATACTTGATCAGCCGCTCCAGTCGCGGCTGGGCGCCGGCCAGGATCAGAGCCGTTTCACCACCGGCGGAATAGCCGATCACGCCGACCTTGCGCGGGTCGGCAATGGCCGCGACCTTGGGATCGAGCAGCGCGGCGCTGATGGTTTCCGACACCTGCAGAGGCCGCCCATAGAGGTTGCTCTTGGCGCCCAGACGGCTGTGGTCATGCAGGTTGTCGCCGGGGTGCAGCAAGGTCACCACCACGAAGCCCTTGCGCACCAGCGCCTCGATCAGGTCGCGGTGGGCCAGTGGTGTGCCGTAGTTGCCGTGGGACATGACCAGCAGCGGGAAGCGACCGTTGGCGGTCTGCCCTTCGTAGGCGACATCGAGGATGAAATTGCCCAGGTGCAGGGGTTGTTCGGGCGCGCGCGTGGGGTAGAAGGCGATGGCCTTCATCGGCTGCTGGTCCAGCGGGTCGCTCACCTGCAGGCGGTGAAAACCCACATTCCAGCCCTGTGCCGCCCAACTCGCGGTACTGAAGGTAACGAGCAGCAGGAACCAGAACAGGCGCCTCGCCATGGTGCAGTTCGCTCCGATTTGTCTCCAGATCAGGCGCCGCGAGGCTTGTTGGTGAATGCAGAGGCCACCGGGCGCCGCCTGGAGGGAACCTCTGCATAGTACGCGCCAGTGAGACTCGCTCCGTGCCCGCAGACAGGCGGTACCGCCCAGGCACGAAAAAGCCCCGCATGGGCGGGGCTTTTTCTGCTGCAGGCAGCGATCAGGCGGCGGCGAACTGGCTGGCGATGCTTGCCTGGGCCCCGGCAATGGCGTTGCGGCGCGGCTCGTCACCGTAGGCCAGGCCTTCGGCACGCACGACCTCGATGTCAGTGATGCCGAGGAAATTCAGCACCAGTTCGAGGTAGTTCTCGTGGGCGACACCGCTCGGTTGGCCGGCATGGATGCCGCCGGCGGTGGAGACGATGATGACTTTCTTGCCGCCTGCCAGGCCTTCCGGGCCGTTCTCGGTGTAGCGGAAAGTCTTGCCGGCGACGGCGATGCGGTCGATCCACGCCTTCAGCTGGCTGGGGATGGAGAAGTTGTACATCGGTGCGCCGATGACGATGGCGTCGGCGCCGAGGAATTCCTCGATGCTCTTCTCGCCCAGGGCGGCTTCGTGCTTTTGCGCAGCGTCGCGCAGTTCGGCCGGGGTACCGGCGGCCACCAGGCTGGCGGAGGACAGGTGGCTGATGGCGTCGGCGGCCAGGTCACGGTAGGTGACTTCTACGCCCGGCTCGGCGGCGGCCCAGGCGGCGACCAGTTCGGCGCTCAGTTGGCGGGAAGCGGAGTTGTCGCCGAGGATGCTCGAATCGATGTGCAGCAGTTTCATGTGTGTTCTCCAGGAAAGGTGCCAAGTGGGTTGGCGGAGGAATTCGTCGTTGGAGGCAAGACTACGCATGTAGCCAATCTTCGATAAGTCGGCAAAAATGCAATGATTCGTCTCACCAGCAGGACAATCCAATGCAGGACCTCAATGACCTCTTCTATTTCGCCAAGGTGGTGGAAGCCGGCGGCTTCGCCGCTGCCGGGCGCCTGCTGGGCCTGCCGAAGTCGCGCCTGTCGCGGCGCGTAGCGGAACTGGAAGCACGCCTGGATGTGCGTCTGCTGCAGCGCACCACGCGCAAACTGGCGCTTACCGACCTGGGCGAGCGCTATTACCGGCACTGCCAGGCGATGCTGGTGGAAGCCGAGATGGCGGATGAAGTCGCGGCGCAATTGAGCGCGGAACCGCGTGGACGAGTGCGCCTGTCGTGCCCGGTGGCGCTGGCGGAAACCTCGCTGAACGAGATGCTGCCCGGTTTTCTCGCCGCCTATCCGCAGGTGAACCTGGAGCTGATGCTGACCAATCGGCGCGTCGACCTGCTCAACGAAAGCATCGACGTCGCGCTACGCGTGCGCGCACCGGGGGATGAGGACCTGTCGCTGATCTCGCGACGCCTGCGCCTGGCCAAGACTGCGCTGGTGGCAGCACCGTCACTGCTCAAGGGCGTCAAGCTGCGTGCACCGGAGGACCTGGCCGCCCTGCCCGTCCTCGGCGCCATCGACAACGATCGCCGCGTGCACATGAAGCTGACCGGCCCACAGGGCGAGGTGAAGGAAGTGGCACTGGAGGCGCGCCTGGCGGTGGAAGACTTCAACCTGCGCAAGAACGTGGCGCTGGCGGGACTGGGCGTGACGCTCCTGCCGCTGCATTACTGCACCGAGGAGCTGGAGGATGGCCGGCTGGTGCGCGTGCTCCCCGCCTGGAGCGAGCCGGAGGCCTACCTGCAGGCGGTGTATCCGCACCGGCGCGGCATTCTGCCAGCGGTGCGAGCGCTGCTCGATTATCTGCAGGAAGGCTTCTCGAAGGACGACTGGCCGGTCTGACGAAGCGCCAGCCCCTGGATGGGAGCGCCGCTTACGCCGGGTTGGCGCCCAGGCCCATCAGTGCGCCGATCCAGCTCAGCAGACGGCCGCCGCTGAGCCAGTCGATCCAGAACAGCTGGTGCAGCGCGACGATGGCCCAGAACACCAGCTGGAAGGACAGCTTGCGGGTCTTGTGGCGAAACAGCTGCTGGGCGAGGAATGCACCCGGCCAGCCGCCGAGCAGTTCCAGCAGGTGCAGGCTCTGCTCCGGGGTACGCCAGTCGTTGCGCTCGGCGCTGCGCTTGTCACGCCAATAAGCGAAGAACGCCAGGACACTGAAGACCGGATAGAGCAGCAGGAACCAGACGAAGTAAGCGTCCTTCAGCCAGAGCACCGAGCCGATGAGGGGCAGCGCCAGCAGCACTGCAAGGGCCCCCAGCGCCTTGCCCAGAGAGCGCTTTGGCGCACTGGGGAAGGCAACTTCGCGGCCACTGCGAACCCGTTCGCGAGTGGCTGTCGCGGCGGGCTTGCGGCGAATCGCCGGGGTATCGATGGCCAGCCCGGCAAGGCGGGCATGATCGGCGCGCGGACGACCGTCCTTGCCGGTGCCTTCTACGTAGCGGACCTGGTCGCCCGCTTCCGGGCGACGGTCGCCACGGAAGTCGGAAATGTGCAGGAAGACTTCCTTGCCGCCGGCCTGGGGACGGATGAAGCCGAAGCCCTTGTCATCGTCCCAGCGGCTGATGGTTCCGTTCTTTTCCACGTTCACTCGCTATCGGATCAGGGTTTGGCGCTGCTCCAGTCGATCAGGGCGAACTGCCAGGTCGCCAGGATCAGCAGGCCAAACACGATACGGTACCAGGCGAAGGCCGCATAGCTGTGGTTGGCGATGAACTTGAGCAGGCCGCGCACGGCGATCATGGCGAAGATGAACGAGGTGACGAAGCCGATGGCGAATACCGGCAGGTCCGCGGGCTGGAAAATGTCGCGGTACTTGTAACCCGAGTAGACCGCGGCGCCGACCATGGTCGGCATGGCCAGGAAGAACGAGAACTCGGTGGCCGCCTTGCGCGACAGGCCGAACAGCAGGCCGCCGATGATGGTCGCGCCGGAGCGCGAGGTGCCCGGGATCAGTGCCAGGCACTGGCAGCAGCCGACCTTCAGGGCTTCCTTCCAGGTCATGTCGTCGACGGTTTCGGCGTGGACCACGTGCTGGCGCTTTTCCGCCCAGAGCATGATCACGCCGCCCACCACCAGAGCCACGGCCACGGTGATCGGGTTGAACAGGTAGTGATGGATGTAGTCGGCGAAGGTCACGCCCAGGACCACCGCTGGGAAGAACGCGATCAGCAGGTTGAGGGTGAAGCGCTGTGCCTTGCGCTGGGTGGGCAGGCCGACGACGATCTCGAGGATCTTGCGGCGGAATTCCCAGACCACGGCCAGGATGGCCGCCAACTGGATGATGATGTTGAAGGCTTCGGCACGTTCGCCACCGAAGCCGATAAGGTCCGCCACGATGATCTGGTGGCCGGTGCTGGAGATCGGCAGGAACTCGGTAAGCCCCTCGACCACGCCAAGGATGAAGGCCTGAAAGGCGCTCCACAGATCCATACTACTTTCCCCCGCGAGGCACGCTGGCTCGCACGTTTCTAATGATTTTGTCCCGCTGCCTGCCCCTGGCGCCCAAGCGCCGCAGCGGCGTCGGCATGCTAATGCATTGCCCGCAGATCGCTACGAAATTCACAAAAATTTCTCTTCCACGGCGCGGGCAGAGCAGGCGTTGGCAGTTCGGCAATTTCGAGCTGCCTTTCGTCGCCAGGAAGATGCAGACAACCGTGATCCGGGTGGGTTCGCGCCATCATGCAAAATGCCTAATTCATTGAAAAGCCTGCTGCACTCAAGTACCAGAAAGGCTACAAATCCTCCAATTCTGTTAACGAACCGAAACACTCGAAACGCCGCAAACGCCGACGGGCCATGCTTCGGGCCTTCCCACCCAAAGTTGTGTATCAGGCTCGCAACAGAATTCGCTTCTCCCGTGAGACGAGCCCCGTTCTAGGGGCCGCGCGGGGCTTTCGTACGATCGTTCTGTATCAACGCCGAGACATCCGCTCCGTGATGGCTCACGTGGCCTTACGCCATGTCATTGATTCTCAATAGCTGATTAAAAGCGGCACGGCCCCTGCTCCACCTTGGTACCGCTGGTTAGGGCTCAGCGCACCAAGAAGGAACCGCCATCATGGGGAACATCGACTCACGGATAGTCGGCATTCTCGTCACGCTCGCTTGCGGCGCGGCCAGCGTCCCGCTGTGTCCGCTCGCTCAAGCCGGCGACGGCACCATCGTCCTGCAGCGCCAGGTGCAGCCACGCGTCGCCACCCGGCCGACCGACATTCCCGACCCGAACCCGATCACCGTCAACCCGAACATCTCCGAGCAGATTGTGCGCCAGACCGGCAACGCCGAGCTGAGCGACAGCGATTTCGCCGGCGTCACCAGCGGCTCCAGCCTGCAGCGGCATATCCTGCCCGGCGGCCAGCTGGTGGGCATGGACAACGGCGCCAACCAGTCCCTCAACGGCAACAGCATGGGGGCCGGCGCGGCTGGAGGTGGCGCCGGCATATCCAACTCGGTGAACCGCACCGTCCAGCAAGGACTTTCGCCCCTGCGCATGCTGACGGGGGACCGCTGAGATGAACGCCCGCCTGCTCGCTCTTCCTCTCCTGCTCTGCAGCGTCACGGCCCTGGCCGCCGATCCTTCGACGGTCAACAACGCCAGCATCGACAGCGCCGTGCGCAACTACCGAGGTGTCGCCAGCGTGAACCAGGCCGCCGGCGACTCCCAGCAACAGGCCAACGGCCGCGCCATCGCCATCGGCAGCAATGCCCAGGCCACCACCCAGTTCCGCCAGGCAGTCAACGCCAGCGTCGACCTCAACCAGGCCGCGTCCGCCAGCATCACCGGCAACGCCTTCACCAACGGCAACGGCGCACTGGGCGTGAACCAGGCCGCCGGGGCTGCCAACCAGCAAGTGAACGCCATGCGGATCAGCGTCAGCGCCATCCCGCAGAGCGTCGATGACAGCGTGCTTTCCCAGCAGAACGTCGCGCTGCCAGTGAACTCAGGCTCGAAGGACTCCACCACGGGTAGCCGGCAGGTCGTCACCAGCGACCAGGCCTTTGCCGGCAGCCGGGGTGTCGTGCAGATGAGCCAGAGCGCCGGGGTCGGCAATCGCATTGCCAACACCCTGAGCATCCGGGTCGCGGATTGACCCAAGCCAACTCCAATAACACTAAACACGCCAAACGAAGCAAAGGAGATACACCATGAAACCAAGAATGGCTCTGAAGCCTCTGGTTTTCGCTGTTGCAGCGGTCATGGCTGTAGCAGTGCACGCGGATAACCGTAACAACAACGGGCATGGTCACGGCCACGACAATGGCCACGGTCATGAGCAACATCAACCCAAGCCCCCGTACGATCCCTACAAGGACCCACGGATCGAAGCAGGCGCCAGCGCAACGGTGGAAGACACCCAGGAAAGCAGCGACAACACCGTGGTGAACATGGGCACCAAGAACACCGCGACAGTCGACGGATCGTTGGGGAACGCATCCGGGAACGTGGGCGTCAACGTCGCCGCCGGCGATATGAACCAACAGGCCAACGCCGCCGCCCTGGCGACTGCCGATGAGAAATTCATCTTCGGTACCGCCTATGCGTCGACTGAAGTGACCCAGAACAACGCGGACAACCAGGCCTGGAACTTCTCCACCACCAACAAGGCTTCGCTGAACAACTCCGGTAGCAACTCCTCCGGGAACATCGGCATCAACATCGCCTCGGGCAACTACAACCAGCAGAAAAACGACATGGCAGCCGCCGTGTCCGGTGGTCGTAGTGCTGACTCCTACAGTGGCGCCACCCAGACCTCCAGTGGCAACACCGTGGGCAACGTGGCCTTCCTGACCTACGAGAAGGAAACCTTGCGGTCCACCTTCAGCGCCCATGGCACCTACAAGGGAGCCGGTGCAGGCTACGTGGTCGACGAGTCGGGCCGTGGCGGGCATGACGACAGCCGTAACAGCGGTGGCAGCAAAACCGACAAGGACCCGCTGTTCTTCGTCGAAGCTGGCACTGTCGATCTCAGAGGCCAGGCCACCTATCAGGTGCTGATCCCCACCGGCTGGAAAGACCCGGTGCGCAACGATGCCTCCATCAACAGCTCGCTCAACAACGTGTCGGGCAACCTGGGCGCGAACGTTGCGGCTGGCGTAGGCAACCAGCAGAGCAACTCGCTGTCCATCGCCGCAGGCTGCAAATCCTGCCTGTAAGCGAAACGGCGTAGCACCTGGAGGCTCCGGCAACGGAGCCTCCTTCTCCGCAAGCCACCCCAAGGCGTCACGATCATGCGTACGTCCGCCCTGCTTTTGCTCGCCCTCTTCAGCCTCACGACGCAGGCCGCGCAACTCCCCTTCGCCATCCTTCCCGGCGGGTCGATGGCCTACAAGCACGTCGAGAGCATCCGCGAGCGCAAGTTCAGCAACCTGGTCCAGCAGAAGACCGACTTCAGCTGCGGCGCCGCCGCGCTGGCGACGATCCTCCGACAGGCCTACGCGCTGGACGTGGACGAGGAATTCGTGATCAAGGGGATGCTGGTCCGGGCCGACCCGGACCTGGTGCGCACGCAGGGTTTTTCGATGCTCGACATGAAGACGTACCTCGAAGGCATCGGCATGCGCGCACGCGGGTACCGAATCCCGCCGGCGTCTCTGGAGAAGCTGACGATCCCGGTGATAGTGCTGATGGATATCCGTGGCTACAAACACTTCGTCGTGATGCAGCGTGCCTATAAAGGCTACGTCTATATCGGCGACCCGGTGCTGGGCCACAAGCGCTTCACCCAGGAAGATTTTCTCAAAGGCTGGAACGGCATCATCTTCGCCGTCATCGGTCCGGGCTACGAACAGGCCAACGCCCTGATGAACCCGCCCGACCCTCTGACGGCCAGGGACCGAATCAATGCGTTCAGCCCGGTCAAGGATGCAGAGCTCATGGAATTCGGTTTTATCCAGAGCGACTTCCTCTAAGACCGCACAAGAATGGAAGGCAGGAATCCTTCCGGGGAGAACCCTAATGAAAGTGATCCCGCTGCTTGCCGCCACCTGCATAGTGGCCTGCCTGCCGGTCCAGGCGGAAAGTGTCTTCAAGCCGATCGAGCTGAAGGATCAGGAACTGGCCCAGCTGCGCGGCAAATACGTGATGCCGGGCCGGGTCATCAGCTTCGGCGTCGTCATGAGCAGTACCTGGAAGAACGCCGTGGGCGACAACATCGGCGCCAGAGTCAGCATGCAGATCCAGGAATCCACCATCAAGCCGCAGTTCTACGTCACCACCATCGACGAGAAAGGCAGCGGCGCGGCACCGGCCGCAGGCACCGGCACCGTCACCGGCGGAGCCGGCCTCAACCAGACCCAGGGCGTTACCCAGAGCGTTCGCGCCGCAGGTGATTACAACACCGCCTCCAACAACGTCAGCATCGACGTGAAGGAAGCCAACCAGGCCCCGCCTGCAGCGGCCCCGCAGGGAACGCCGCTGGACTCCACCCCGGTCACCGCCAGCAATGCGGCCGGTACCGTCAGCGTGTCACCGAGCAACGGCGGCGTGCAGATGGCGATCAACGCCAACGGTCAGGGTGCCGCCATGCAGCAACTCGCTGCCGGCGGGCTGCTCCAGGCCGCGCAGATGGTCGGTGGAAATAATGCCGTCAATAACCTGGCACAGCTCAGCGTGGTACTGAAAAACAACCTTCCGTCGTCTGGAGCGCTGGACTGCAATCTCGACCAACTCAAAGGGCTTCGCACCATGGGTATGTGATCTACGCTCCAGTGCGACTGTGAGGTCCAACCTACAAGAAGGACAGCGCGCCATGCACCGATCGCTATCGCTAGGAACTGCAATCTGTGTATCCGCATTACTCCCCTCGACCTTCGCCGCCGCCGCGACGGAAGCCGAGGTGGAGACGTTGAAACAGGAACTGCTCGAGTTGAAGCAGCGCTATGAGGCCCAGCAGAAGGCCCTGATGGTGCTCGAGCAGCGAGTCAGGCAGGTCGAGGAAGCTCCGGCCGCACCCGTCCAGCCCAAGCGCCTGGTCACCTCGACCGGCAAGCCGACACCGCCCGGAACCGGCAACACCGTTGCCTCCAGCGGCAGCTCCTACGGCGAATCGCTCAAGGACGACGCCAGTCCGCCCAAGAGCGTGGAGAACCTCTACGACGAGGCCAGCGGCTTCTTCGGCAACGGCGCCTTCAGCTTCGAGACGGGCATCACTTACACCCACTACGACACCAAGCAGCTGATCCTCAACGGCTTCCTGGCGCTGGACACGATTTTCCTGGGCAACATCGGCGTGGACAACATCAACGCCGATAACTGGACCCTGGACCTCACCGGCCGCTACAACTGGAACAACCGCTGGCAGTTCGACATCAACGCCCCCGTGGTTTACCGCGAGAGCACCTTCGAATCGGCCGGCGCCGGCAACTCCACGGCGCAGTCCACCGACGAGAAGGTCACCCGCGACCCGACCCTGGGCGACGTCAACTTCGGCATCGCCTACAAGTTCATGGACGAAACCGAATCGCGCCCCGACGCGGTGGTCAGCCTGCGGATCAAGGCTCCCACCGGCAAGGAACCCTACGGCATCAAACTCAAGCGCGCCTCGGACAACGACAACCTCAACGTGCCCGAGTCCCTGCCCACCGGCAACGGCGTCTGGTCCGTCACCCCCGGCATCTCGCTGGTCAAGACCGTCGACCCGGCCGTGCTGTTCGGCAGCTTCTCCTACACCTACAACCTCGAGGAGTCCTTCGACGACATCAGCCCCACCCAGGGCGTGAAGCAGAAAGGCAAGGTCGACCTCGGCGACTGGTTCCAGATCGGTGCGGGCGTGGCCTTCGCCCTCAACGAGAAGACCAGCATGTCGTTTTCCTTCTCCGACCTGATCGCCCAGAAGAGCAAGATCAAGGCCGACGGCGGCGACTGGACCACCGTCACCGGCAGCGACGCCAACGCGGCGTACTTCAACTGGGGCCTGACCTACGCGTGGAGCCCCAACCTGACCATCGTGCCGAACCTGTCCATCGGCATCTCGCCGGATGCGCCGGATTTCAGCTTCAGCGTGAAATTCCCGTATTACTTCTGACGGCTCGGCTGTCCAAACGCAAAGGCCCCTTTCGGGGCCTTTGTCTTTTCCAGAGATAGTCACCTGTACGTAGGAGCGGACTCCGTCCGCGACAGGTTGCAATCGCGCCGGACAGCATCGCGGACAGAGTCCGCTCCTGCGCCAGCATGAAACGCCCTATCCGAGTCCACCGTAACGCGGCGGGTAACGGATCCACGTCCGTTCCCGCCCCGACCGGTTTCCCGCCCTAGCGCAACTGATGCTTGTGCAACAAGCGATAGAAAGTCGGCCGCGAAATGCCCAGCATCCGCGCCGCCACGCTGAGGTTGTCGCCGTGCCGGGCCAGTGCATCGCACATGGCCTGGCGCTCGGCACCCAGCTTGTACTCCTCCAGAGTCACCAGCGGCAGGTGCGCCGAGCGGCCCTTCTCGCGCTCCAGGCCCAGGTCGCGGGCCTCGATCTGTCGGCCCTCGGCCAGCACCAGGCCACGGCGCACGCGGTTGGCCAACTCACGCACGTTGCCCGGCCAGGCATGCTCGGCCATGGCAGCCAGCGCATCGTCGGAAAAGCGCCGTGGGCGGCGGCCGGTCTCGACGCTGTAAAGGTGGGCAAAGTGATTGGCCAGCAACGCCAGGTCGCCATTGCGCTCGCGTAGCGGCGAAGTCGAGACCTGCAGGACGTTGAGCCGGTAGTAAAGGTCCTCGCGGAACAGCCCGGCGCGAATCGCCTGTTCCAGGTCGACGTGGGTCGCCGCCAGCACCCGCACATCGACATCAATCGGCTGGCTGCCGCCGACACGCTCGATCTGCTTCTCCTGCAGCACCCGCAGCAGATTGGCCTGCAACTCCAGCGGCAGGTCGCCTACCTCGTCGAGGAACAGCGTGCCGCCGTTGGCCTGTTCGAAGCGACCGATCTTGCGCTGGTGCGCCCCGGTGAACGCGCCCTTCTCGTGGCCGAACAGCTCGGACTGGATCAGCGCCTCGGGCATCGCCCCGCAGTTGATCGCCACGAATGGCCTGACCGCCCGGCGCGACTGACGGTGCAGCGTGCGCGCCACCAGTTCCTTGCCGGTGCCGCTTTCGCCGCGGATCAGCACAGGGGACTCGGTCGGCGCGAACTTCGCCAGCAGCTTGCGCAGCTCGCGCACATCGCGACTCTCGCCCAGCAGCTCGTGCTGGTGATCGTCACTGTGCACGCTGCCACGCCCGCGCAGGCGCGCCATGCCGAAGGCCCGACCGAGGGTGACCTGCACCCGCGCCACATCGAAGGGCAAGGTATGGAAATCGAAGAACCATTCGCTGACGAAATCGCCCACCTCATTGAGCGGCAAAACATCCGGGCTGAGCACGGCTATCCACTCCGTGCCGCTGCGGCTGATGAGTTCCTTGACGGACTCCCGGCGTTCGAGATGCCGAGGTTGAAGGCGCAGCAGGCCGACGTCACAACCGCGATTGCCGGCGTTATCCAGCTCGCAGCTGTCGACTTCCCACCCTGCTGCCCGTAGTCCGGGTAAAAGCCTGCGGCAGTCGTCGCATGGATCGACCACCAGCAGGCGACGAAGATTCGTGGCTGCCTCGAGCATGCTCCCTTCCTTGGCGCCATTATTTTGAAAAACTTTAAAAAACAGTCGGTTGGCGCTCCAATTTGTAACGCTAGCAATATATTGACGCAGCCCATCGACCGTTTTCCTATAGGGTCAATGCCGAATCGATCTCACCACCCGCGACCGCGCCGCTTGACTTCCAAGCGCCGCACGAATTCCTCGAGCACCAGCTTGTAGAGGTCGTCCCCCAGGTAGACGTCCTCCACCCCGCAGTCGATGTTCGGGTTGTCGTTCACCTCGATCACCACCACCCGCTCACCCGCCTGCTTCAAATCCACGCCGTAGAGCCCGTCGCCGATCAGGTTGGCGGTTTTCACCGCCAGCTCCACGACCTTGCGCGGCGCCTCGTGGACCGCCATCGTGCGGAAATCACCGCTCACTTCCTGGGCCTCAGGGCTGTGGTCGTAGATCTGCCAGTGCCCCTTGGACATGAAGTACTGGCAGGCGAATATAGGTTTCTGGTTCAAGACGCCGATCCGCCAGTCATATTCGGTATAGAAGAACTCCTGGGCGAGCAGCAGCACCGAGCGCTCGAACAGTTCCGCGCTGGCCTTGAGCAACTCCTCCCGATTGCCCACCTTGATCACCCCGCGGGAGAAACTGCCGTCGGGGATCTTCAGCACGAGCGGAAAGCCCAGGCGTTCGCCGACCTTCTCCAGCTCCTGCGGGTTGTCCTTGTAGAGGATTTCGGTGGCCGGCATGCCCAGCTTGTGACTGCGCAGCAAATCGGCGAGGTAGACCTTGTTGGTGCAGCGCAGGATCGACACCGGGTCGTCCATCACCACCATGCCCTCACTCTCGGCCTTCTTGGCGAAGCGGTAGGTGTGGTCGCTGACGCTGGTGGTCTCGCGGATCAGCAAGGCGTCGTACTCGGCCAGGCGCGAGTAGTCCTTCTTTTCGATCAGCTCGACATCGATGCCGAGGCTGCGGCCGATGCGGATGAAGTTCTTCAGCGCCTTGCGGTCGGACGGCGGGAAGGCCTCTTCCGGGTCGTGGAGGATCGCCAGGTCGTAGCGGTACTGCTTGCGCGAACGCGGCTTGCGCCAGATCTGCCGGCTGAAGCCATCCAGCGCGTTGGCGAACTGCTCCTCCTGGTCCTCGCGCAGCTTGTGGATGTTCCCCGGCTTCACCCCTTCGATATGCCATCCGCGGTTCTTGCGGAACTCCACCAGCAACATCGGGCATGGCAGCGCCTCGAACAGCTGGCGCGCCAGGTCCTGCAGCGGCTCGATGTCGGTTCGGCCGAAATACAGCGTCAGGGTGAAGCCATCGGTGCTGCCGTAGGGATGGTCGGCCAGCGCCTTGTCGAGGGTCTTCTCCAGGTCTTCCAGCGCCAGGCTGTAGAGCGACTTCTTCGCCAGCTCGCTGATGCTGCGCACCGACGGGATCACCTTGTGCCCGCGCGCTTCGGCCAGCAGCGAGCAGTAATAGCCATGGCCCAGGTACTTGTAGTTGCGGCACAGGTTGATCACCTGCACGCGCTTGCCGTTGTCGTCGTCGATGGGCATCTCCAGGTACTCCTGGGCGGTGACCACGTCTTCGCTGGGGTAGTACGAAGCCCAGTCTTCCTTGCGTTCCACGATGATGAACAGCTTGCTCACGACACCTCCGAAGCTGGCTGGCGCGCTTGCCGCGCCCTGCCCCTGGGACAATACTTGTTGAGCTTCGACCGCACGACGCTACGCCCGTTCGCAGCCAGCACCCGACAAGGTGCGCCCCCCGGATTAACGAATGCTTACCCTATGAAACTCCAGTTCCGCGCCGCTTCAGCCGACGACCTGCAAGCCCTGGTCGAGATGGAAAACCGCTGTTTCGAACAGGATCGCCTGTCCCGCCGCAACTTCCAGTGGATGATTACCCGCGCCCACGCCAGCCTTACCGTCGCCGAATCCGACGGCCAGTTGCTGGGTTACGCGCTGGTGCTGTTCCACCAGGGAACTTCGCTGGCGCGGCTGTATTCCATTGCCGTGGACGAGCGCGCCCGCGGCATCGGCCTGGGCCAGAAGCTGCTGGACCGCGCCGAAGCCGAGGCGCTGGAGAACGACTGCGCCTACCTGCGCCTGGAAGTGCGCCCGGACAACCGTGGCGCCATCGCCCTTTACGAGCGCAACGGCTACCGCCCGTTCGCCACGGTGCGCGACTACTACGAGGACCATAGCGAAGCCCTGCGCTTCGAGAAGCGCATCCGCCACATCAACGAGCGCACCCACCGCCACGTACCTTATTACCGACAGACCACCGAGTTCACCTGCGGCCCCTCGGCGCTGCTGATGGCCATGGCTGCCCTGGAGCCCAGGCGCCGCCTGGAGCGCAGCGAGGAGCTGCGCCTGTGGCGCGAGGCGACCACCATCTACATGACCGCCGGCCACGGTGGCTGCAGCCCGCAAGGGCTGGCGCTGGCGGCGCACCGCCGGGGATTCCGCGTGCAATTGCAGTTGTCGGAAGATGGCCCGTTGTTCCTCGATGGCGTACGCAGCGAGGAAAAGCGCGAAGTCATGCGCCTGGTCCACGAGGACTTCGCCGCCGAACTGGCTCGCAGCGACGTGGAGCAACTGCTGCTCAGCCAGTTGGACATCGACAGCGCGCTGGAGGCTGGCGGTCAGCCAATGGTGCTGATCAGCAGCTACCGGCTGACCCGCTCCAAGGCACCGCACTGGGTGGTGGTCACCGACTGCGACGAGGATTTCGTCTACCTGCACGACCCCGACGTCGACCACAGCCAGCACCGCCAGCCGCTGGACTGCCAGCACATCCCGGTGAGCCACGTGGAGTTCGAGCAGATGAGCCGCTTCGGCCGCAGCAAGCTGCGCGCGGCGGTGATCCTCTACCGGCGCTGAAGGCGGAAACCTACGGAGCGCCGCGACAGCTTGCGAAGCACCCAACCGGGGCCGCCGGCGCACGCAGTTCCGCCGCCGGCAGGTAGCCGTTGCGGGTATAGAGGAAATCGAAGCCGAACAGGCTGAGCATCAGCAGGATCGGCAGGACGAGAGTGACGGCGATACGCATGGCGACGCTCCTCTTCTGGTTCTTGTAGCGCCATCCTAGGCCGCAGGTGCGGCGCGCAACCTACTACCTTGGTACTGCCCCAACCGCTACTTTCTGCATATTTGCCGCACCCCTGGCGCTTCCTATGCTGGCCGCACAAGAACTTGTCGACCCAGAAAAGGAGTCGCCCCATGCGCCAGTTCGTCCTGCACGGCGTGGCCTATCTGCTCGCGGTTGCCTGCGCCGCCGCCTTCAGCCTCGACGCGCGGGCGGAGGACGCCCCCGCGCTGGAAGTGCGCATCGGCTACCTGGGCTACACGCCCGACCCTGGCCCGCTGCTGTCCAACGTCATTCCCGAGCCCACCGACGCCGGCCTGCGCGGCGCGGAGCTGGCGATCACCGACAGCAACAGCACCGGGCGCTTCCTCAAGCACCGCTACAGCCTGGAAGCCGCCCGTACCGACAGCCCTGAAAAGCTGCTGGCCGAAGCCCGACGCCTGCACGATGCCGGCCTGCGCCTGTTCGTGGTCAACGCTCCTGCCAACACCCTGCGCCAGCTGGCCGCCGCGCTGCCGGACAGCCTGCTGTTCAACGCCGGCGCCGCCGATGACGAGCTGCGCGCCAGCCAGTGCGCGGCGAACGTGCTGCACACCCTGCCCAGCCGGCTGATGCTGACCGACGCCCTCACCCAGTTCCTGGTGCTGCGCAAGTGGACGCGCTGGCTGCTGATCGTCGGCCAGCGCCCGGAAGACGCCCTGTACGCCAGCGCCCTGCGCCGCTCGGCCAAGCGCTTCGGCGCGAAGATAGTCGAAGAAAAACCCTTCACCTTCGACAACGACCAGCGCCGCAGCGCCCAGGCCGACATGGCGCTGTTCACCCAGTCCGGCGAGGACTACGACGCCGTGCTGGTGGCCGACGAACACGGCGACTTCGGCGAGTACGTGCCCTACAACACCTGGCTGCCGCGCCCGGTCGCCGGCACCCAGGGGCTGGTCGCCACCGGCTGGCACAAGACCGTGGAAACCTACGGCGCCGCGCAGTTGCAAAAGCGCTTCGAGGAACACGCCGGGCGCTGGATGAACGACCGCGACTTCGCCGCCTGGATCGCCGTGCGCAGCATCGCCAGCGCCGTCACCCGCCTGCGTGACGCCGACCCCATGGCGATCCGCAAGCTGTCGCTGTCCCCCGACCTGCCGCTGGACGGTTTCAAGGGCTACAAGCTCGGCTTCCGCCCCTGGGACGGCCAGCTGCGCCAACCGATCCCGCTGGTGCAACCGCGCGCCCTGGTCAGCACCTCGCCGCAGGAAGGCTTCCTGCACCCCGCCAGCGAACTCGACAGCCTCGGCCTCGACGCACCGGAAAGCCAGTGCCACCTCGCCGACGCGAAGCCATAACAAGAACATTTCATGAGGAACCTGCCCATGCCCCACCTGCTTGCCCTCTCCTGCCTGAGCCTCGCGCTCGGCCTGGTACCCACGGCCTTCGCCGCCACCGCCTACGTGTCCAACGAGAAGGACAACAACCTCAGCGTCATCGACCTGGATACGCTGGCCGTCACCGGCACCATCGACACGGGCAAGCGTCCCCGCGGACTGGCGCTGTCCCACGACCACAAGCTGCTGTACGTCTGCGCCAGCGATTCGGACACCGTGCAAGTGATCGACCTGTCCACCCGCAAGATCGTCAAGCAGTTGCCCTCCGGCGCCGACCCCGAGCAGTTCGCCCTGCACCCCAATGACCGCTGGCTCTACGTCTCCAACGAGGACGATGCGCTGGTCACGGTGGTCGACACCCAGACCGCCCAGGTGCTCGGCCAGATCGACGTCGGCGTCGAGCCCGAAGGCATGGCGGTGAGCCCGGATGGCAAATGGGCAGTGAACACCAGCGAGACCACCAATATGCTGCACTGGATCGATACCTCGACCCAGAAGCTGGTGGACAGCACCCTGGTGGACCAGCGCCCGCGCCACGCGGAGTTCACCCACGATGGCTCGCAGGTGTGGGTCTCGGCGGAGATCGGCGGCACCGTCAGCGTGGTCGACACCGCCAGCCGCCAGATCCTCAAGACCCTGCGCTTCGCCATCCAGGGCGTGCACCCGGACAAGGTGCAGCCAGTGGGCGTGCAGCTGACCAACGACGGCAAGCTCGCCTTTGTCGCCCTCGGCCCGGCCAACCATGTGGCGGTGGTGGATGCGAAGACCTTCGAAGTCCTCGACTACCTGCTGGTGGGCCGCCGCGTCTGGCACCTGGCCTTTACACCGGACGAGAAGACCCTGCTGGCCACCAACGGCGTCAGCGGCGACGTCTCGGTGATCGACGTAGCCTCGCGCAAGGTCACCAAGTCGATCAAGGTGGGCCGCTATCCGTGGGGCGTGGTGGTGACGCCATGAATGCGCTGACGGTCCGCGACCTCGGTTTCTCCTATGGCCCGCGCCGCGCCCTCGACGGCCTGGAGTTCGAGCTGCCCGCCGGGCGCTTCACCGCCCTGCTGGGGCCCAACGGCGCCGGCAAGTCCACCCTGGTCGCCCTGCTCACCCGCCTCTACGACCTGCAGCAGGGCGAGATCGACGTGCTCGGCTACAGTTTGCGCCAGCAGCCGCGCCTGGCCCTGCGCCAGCTCGGCGTGGTGTTCCAGCAGAGCACCCTGGACCTGGACCTGAGCGTGGAGCAGAACCTGCGCTACCACGCCGCCCTGCACGGCCTGCCACGCAGCGTGGCGAACGAACGGATCGATGCCGAGCTGGCCCGCCAGCAATTGCAGGAACGCCGTCGCGACAAGGTCCGCGCGCTCAATGGCGGCCATCGCCGCCGCGTGGAGATTGCCCGCGCGCTGCTGCATCGGCCACGCCTGCTGCTGCTCGACGAAGCCAGCGTCGGCCTCGACCCGGCGGCGCGCCAGGCGCTCAACAACCATGTGCGCCGACTGTGCCGCGAGGATGGCCTGGCGGTGCTCTGGACCACTCACCTGCTGGATGAGGTGCGCGACGAGGATGCGCTGCTGGTGCTCGATCGCGGCCGCCTGGTCGCCCGTGGCGAGGCGCGTGACATCTGCGCACCGGACGCCGGCAACCTGGAGCGCACCTTCGAGCGCCTGACCCGCCTGGAGGCCTGCGCATGAGCGCCCTGGAGAACCCACGCCTCGGCCCCGCGGCCTACTGGCAATGCCTGTGTGGCATCGTCGTGCGCGAATGGCTGCGCTTCGTCCTGCAGCGCTCGCGCTTCCTCAGCGCACTGGTGCGCCCGCTGCTCTGGCTGCTGGTGTTCGCCGCGGGCTTCCGTGCCGCGCTGGGCATCTCGATCATCGAGCCGTACGACACCTACGTCACCTACGAGACCTACATCGTGCCGGGGCTGTGCTGCATGATCCTGCTGTTCAACGGCATGCAGGGTTCGCTGTCGATGGTCTATGACCGCGAGATGGGCAGCATGCGCGTGCTGCTGACCAGCCCGCTGCCGCGTGCCTTCCTGCTCGCCAGCAAGCTGTTGGCCACCGCGCTGGTGTCGCTGTTGCAGGTCTACGCCTTCCTGCTCATCGCCTGGCTGTATGGCGTGCAGCCGCCGCCCATGGGGCTGGTCGCCGCGCTGCCGGCGTTGCTGCTGGCCGCCCTGCTGCTGGGGGCGCTGGGGCTGCTGCTGTCCAACGGCATTCGCCAGCTGGAGAACTTCGCCGGGGTGATGAATTTCGTCATCTTCCCGCTGTTCTTCCTCTCCTCCGCGCTCTACCCGTTGTGGAAGATGCGCGAGGCCAGCCAGTGGCTGTACTGGCTGTGCGCGCTGAACCCGTTCAGCCACGCCGTGGAGCTGGTGCGCTTCGCCCTGTACGAGCGCTTCAACCTGCTCGCCAGCGGCGTCTGCCTGGGCCTGACACTGCTCTTCGCCGGCCTTGCCGTGCTGACCTTCAACCCGCAGCACGCCGCCCTGCGCAAGGGGTGAAATCTCCTACTTTGGTACTGGTTCGCCCCTCCGGACGTCGAATTTCCAAAGCCGCAGCGCCGGCATCTAATGGCCACTACAAGAAGAACTATCAGAGATACCGCCATGCCTCGCCTTGCCACTGCCCTGTACGGCCACGTGAGCGGCTGCCTCGCCGCGTGCCTGCTCAGCCTTGTCCTCGCGCTCCCGACTGCGCAGGCCGAGGACGCGCCGCTGTTTTCCGCCGACGGCTACCGCCAGGCCCAGTACCGCAGCCCCACGCCGCCCTCCGCCGACCACGCCACCACCCTCGACACCCCCGCCCTGCAGGCGCTGCTCGAGCGCGACCCGCAGACCCGGCTGGTGGACGTCTACCGTCGCACCTTTCTCAATGGCCAGTTCGTCGAGGACGAAAAGCACCGCAACCTGCCCGGCAGCCTGTGGCTGGCCAATGTCGGTACCGGCACCCTGGAGCCGCAATGGCAGGCCTACCTGGAGCGGAATCTCGCCCATCTCACCGAGGGCGATACCGCACGGCCGCTGGTGTTCTACTGCCGTTCCGACTGCTGGATGAGCTGGAACGCCATCCGCCGCGCGCACGCGCTGGGCTATGCCAGCCTCTACTGGTACCGTGATGGTATCGACGCCTGGGAACAGGCAGGACTGCCCCTGCAGGACGCACAACCGCAACCGCTTCCGTGACACCTGCTTCCGTGACACCTGTAGTAGCCTGCGACCGCAAGCCGCTCGCCACCCATAACGACAACAACGAGGTGTAGGCCATGTACAAGATCCTGATCGCCGACGATCACCCGCTGTTCCGCGAAGCCATCCACAACGTCATCGCCGACGGCTTCCCCGGCAGCGAAGTGATGGAGACCGCCGACCTCGACAGCGCCCTGGACCTGACCCAGGAACACGACGATCTCGACCTCATCCTGCTCGACCTGAACATGCCCGGCATGCATGGGCTGAACGGCCTGATGAGCCTGCGCAACGAGGCGCCGACCATCCCGGTGGTGATCGTCTCCGCCGAGCAGGACAAGCAGGTCGTCCTGCAGGCCATCACCTACGGCGCGGTGGGCTTCATCACCAAGTCGTCGCCGCGCGTGCAGATGACCGAGGCCATCGAGCAGATTCTCAACGGCAACGTCTACCTGCCGTCGGACATCATCCGCACGCAGAAATCCTCGCCGCGCCGCAGTGGCCAGGAAGACCACAGCATCCCGCCGGAACTGCTGCAGGCGCTGACCCGCAAGCAACTGCTGGTGCTGGAAAGGATGACCAAGGGCGAATCCAATAAGCAGATCGCCTACAACCTGGAGATCGCCGAAACCACCGTGAAGGCCCACGTCTCCGCGATCCTGCGCAAGCTGAAGGTACACAACCGCGTGCAGGCCATCCTCTGCGCGGGCGACATCGACTTTGCCGCCTACCTTCGTCGTTGAAGCGAGGCCCGCTACTTCATAAAGTGCCGTTGCGACCGCTACCGGGAACCACTCGATGCCCTCCACCCGCACCCTGAGCCTTACCGGCCTGGCGATGATCGCCTTCGCCGGCAACTCCATCCTCTGCCGCCTGGCCCTGAAGGCCACCAGCATCGACGCGGTGAGCTTCACCGGCATCCGAATCTTCTCGGGCGCGCTGATGCTCGCCCTGCTGCTGAAGCTGCGCCGCCGCGTTGCCAGCGAAGGCGGTAACTGGCGCGCGGCAGCGGCGTTGTTCGTCTACGCGGCCGCCTTCTCGTACGCCTACGTACAACTGGATGCCGGTACCGGCGCACTGCTGCTGTTCGGCGCGGTACAGGTGACCATGATCCTGGTCGGTCTGCTGCGCGGCGAGCGACTGCAGGGCCAGGCGCTGCTGGGTTTCCTGCTGGCCCTCGGCGGGCTGCTGGTCCAGCTGCTGCCCAGCGCCAGCGCCCCGCCGCTGGCCGGTGCGCTGCTGATGCTGCTGTCCGGCGTGGCCTGGGGGCTGTACTCGCTGCTCGGGCGCAAGGGCAGCGATCCACTGGCGATCACGACGGGCAACTTCGTGCGCGCCATTGCCTTTGCGGCGTTGCTGGCGGCGTTTTTCCACACCGACCTGCGGGTGGACACGCTGGGGATCGTCTATGCCGTGCTGTCCGGCGCGGTGGCGTCGGGGATCGGCTATGCGATCTGGTACAGCGCGCTGCCGGGCTTGTCGGCCATCCAGGGCGCGTCGGTGCAGCTGAGCGTACCGATCCTCGCCGCCCTCTCCGGCGCCGCGCTGCTGGGCGAGGCGATCAGCCTGCGCCTGGCGCTGGTCTCGTTGGCGGTGCTGGGCGGGATCGCGCTGATCCTGCTGGCCAAGGTGCGTGCCCCTGCCGCCCAGCGCGCCTGAACGAGAGTTTTTCGTAGGAGCGAGCTTGCTCGCGAACGATGTTTCCGCGTTGGGCGGTTCGCGAGCAAGCTCGCTCCTACAGGTCCATCCAGCGACGGAGTATCCCGGTAGGAGCACGCCATGCGCGCGATCGCGGGNNNGGCCCGCTCCTACAGGAGAGACGCCGCAATCTGCTTCGACCAACGCGGGGCCGGAGCCGCTAACGAACGCTATCGACCTGAATGAGAGCTTTTCGTAGGAGCGAGCTTGCTCGCGAACGATGTTTCCGCGTTGGGCGGTTCGCGCGCAAGCTCGCTCCTACAGGTCCATCCAGCGACGGAGTATCCCGGTAGGAGCGCGCCATGCGCGCNNTCGCGGGCATGGCCCGCTCCTTCAGGAGAGATGCCGCAATCTGCTTCGACCAACGCGGGGCCGGAGCCGCTAACGAGCGCTATCGACCTGAACGAGAGCTTTTCGTGGGAGCGAGCTTGCTCGCGAACGATGTTTCCGCGTTGGGCGGTTCGCGAGCAAGCTCGCTCCTACAGGAGAGATGCCGCAGTCTGCCGCGATCAACGCGGGGCCGGAGCCGCTAACGAGCGCTATCGATCAGATGGCACAGCGCGGTCTTCAGCTTCATCGGCCGCACGGGCTTGTGCATCAGGGTGTGCCCCAGCTCGCGGACCTGCAGCTTCAGCTCGTTGCTGTAGTTGGCGGTGATCATCAGCGCTGGCAGCGGCGTGCCGCGCCGGGCGTTGATCGAGGCCACTGCATCGACGCCGTTCAGCCCATCGTCCAGGTGGTAATCGACGATCAGCAGGTCCGATTCGGCGTGGAAGTTGTCCACCTGCCGCGCCAGGTCTTCCTCCGACAGCGCCGTCACCACCTGGCAGCCCCAGGTTTCCAGCAGCGTGCGCATGCCGGCGCAGATCGAGGCGTCGTTATCCAGCACCCACACGCGGGAACCGCGCAGGCGCTCCAGCAGATCATCGGCGGTACGCTCTGGTTCCGGCGCGCTGCGGGCCACACGGCGCGCCAGCGGGACTTCGATGGCGAAGCGCGAGCCCTTGCCGGGTTCGGACTCCACCTGGATGCGATGGCCGAGCATGCGTGCAATCTTCTCGACGATGGCCAGGCCCAGGCCCAGTCCGCGGTCCTGGTGCAGGCGCTGCACATCGCCGCGCTTGAACTCCTGGAATATCTCGCCGAGCTTGTCGGCGGCGATGCCCACGCCGGTGTCCCAGACCTCGATCCACAGGCTGTGCCGGCGTCGCCGGCAGCCCAGCAGTACCCTTCCGGACGGCGTGTAGCGGATGGCGTTGGTCAGCAGGTTGCGCAGGATCCGCGCCAGCAGCTGGATATCGCTGCGCACCTGGGCTCCGCAGGGTACGAAGTCCAGCGCCAGGCCTTCGCTGGCCGCTACCTGGCGGTATTCGGCGGCGAGGTTGCCGAGCAGTTCGCTGACGTCGAACGAGGCGATGTCCGGCTTGATCACCCCAGCATCCAGCTTGGAGATGTCCACCAGGGTGCCGAGCAGGGTTTCGACGTCCTCCAGCGACTGGCTGATGTTGCGCACCAGTGCCTCGCCGCTGCGCTCCTGCAGGGCACTGGTGAACAGCCGCGCGGCGTTCAGCGGCTGCAGCAGGTCGTGGCTGACGGCGGCAAGGAACTTGGTCTTCGACAGGTTGGCCTGCTCCGCCTCGCGCTTGGCCTCGCGCAGGCGCCCTTCCACCTGGCTGCGCTCGTCGATCTCGCGCTTGAGCTGGTCGTTGAGGCTGGTCAGCTCGGCGGTGCGTTCGCGCACCCGCTGTTCGAGGTTCTGGTACGCCTGGTGCAGCGCCTCGGCGGTGCGGCGGCGCTCGGTGATATCGCGGATCAGCACGAACAGCCCGCTCACCGTACCGTCGGCCTGGCGGTTGGGCACGTAGGAGCGCTGCATGTAGCGCTCCTGCCCGGCCAGGTTGGTCTCGGCGATCTCGAAGGTGACACTTTCGCCCGACAGCGCGCGCTCGAAGTACGGTTCCAGGCGCTGGCAGTGTTCGGCGCTGTGCACCTCGCGCAGGTTGCGCCCGAGCATCGAGCCGCTGGGCCAGCGGTACCACTCCTCGTAGACCTTGTTGGTGAAGTCGTAGTCGAGGTCGGCAGTCAGGTAGGCGATCAGCGCCGGCACCTGGTCGGTGATCAGGCGGATCCAGCGCTCGCTTTCGCGCAGCGCCTCGGCATGCCGGTAGCGCTCGGTGATGTCGGTGAAGGTGTTGACGAAGCCGCCGGTGGGCAACGCGTGGGTGCGGATTTCCAGCATGCGCCCGTCGAACAGGCGTTGCTCGATCACCCCTTCCGCCTCGCCCTTGCGCGGGCGGCTGCGCGGGGTCAGCAGCGGCAGTTCGCTGTCGGCCATGACCTCGGCGAAGGGCCGGTGCGCCTCGATCGGCGCCAGCCCGCAAAGCTCCAGGAAGCGCCGGTTCCACAGCTCCAGCGCGCCGTCGGCGCCGACCATGGCGACGCCCTGGGACAGGTTGTCCACGGCGCGCTGCAGCAGGTGCGACTTCTGCGCCACCGCCTGCTCGCGGCGGGCCATCTCGTTCTGCTTGATCTCGGTGATGTCGCTGTAGAGCACCACCAGCCCGCCGTCGCGGGTCGGCCGCTCGGTGACGCGCACCCAGCGGTCGTTACGCAGCCGATAGAGGGTGTGCTCGTCATCGCTGCTGCGCTGTTCCTCGACGATCAGCCCGCTGCTCTGCGCCAGCCGGCGCACTTCGGCAAGCCGCGTTCCAGCGCCGACACGGGCGCGGGTCTGCGCCCAGAACGCACGGAAGCGCTCGTTGTACAGGACGATGCGCTGCTGCGGGTCGAACAGCACGAAGGCATCGGAGATGCTCTCGATGGCGTCCAGCAGGTACTGGTGCGCGGTCTCGGCGCGCAGGCGGGCATCGCTGAGCAACTGGTTGCTGGATTTGAGCTCGACCATCGCCTCGCTCAGCGCATCGGTGCGTTCGCGCACCTGCTCGGCCAGCACCACCGAATGCTGGAAGGCGCCGTAGGCGTTGTCGCCCCGCGAGGTGGCCGATTCGACCCGCTCGATCAGCGCCGCATTGATCCGCTGCAGCTTGTGGTTGTCGCGCTGCAGCTCATCGATGCGCGCGCGCAGCTCAGCCTCCGGCGGTGCCCCGAGGACGGCCAATGGCGACACCGGTGAAGGTCTGGTTGATATGCATGCCATTGAATTGTTCCCCGTAGGTGTTGAAGCCGATCACCTGCTGGCTGCGGAGAAACTCGGCGGTGGGTTCGGTATCGCCGGCCACCTCCAGCTCCAGGCGCCGCAGGAAGCAGTCGCAGCCGATGGTCAGCAGCGGTGGCCCGAGGCGTTCATGCAGGCGCTGGAACTGCGCCTGCAGCCCCGGCAGCAACGGGCCGGTGCTCATGGCGGTGAGGACGATGCCGTTCTCCACCGCGCAGTAGAAGGTCAGGCTGAGGTCGTCGTTGACCTGCTGGATCGAGCGCACGTAGTACTGCTCGCGCACCCGCACCGCCAGCGGGTGTGCCGGGAACAGCGAGAAATCCAGCTGCTCCAGCGGCACGCCGACCAGACGGGCGAACTCCAGGGCGGCCGGTTCGGCGTTGAGCTCCAGCACGCGGCGGCTGTCGCTGTCGGCGCGGGTGACCACCAGTTTCTCCTCGCTGGGCAGCACGTGGTGGGTGGTGAACACCTCGAAGTCCAGCCAGGTGTTGAACAGCACCACCACCGCCGCGCCAGTGTGGAACTGGCCCTGGTAGTAGACGTGGGTGTGGGTCAGGTGGTTGTCGTCGCCGGCCGAGCCGCCGAAATGCGGAATGGCCCCGAGCGCCGCGCTCAGTGCGGCAAGCACCACTTCCTCGCGGCTGGACAGACCGTCGAGCAGGGTCAGGGCGAAGCTGTGGTCCTTGATCGGCGCCAGCCCGGCACTGCGGCAGTCCGCCACCAGCGACTCGACCATCTGCTGCGCGTCGATCAGGCTGAAGCGTTCCATCTCGTCCACCAGTGCGCAGGAGATGGCGAAGCTGCGCAGGTCGAAGCCCACGGCGGTGACGCAGCCACGGCCATAGCCCTGCGGGGTGATCTCGCCGGCGGTGGTGCAACCTGCCAGGTCGATGCCGCCGAAGTACTGCTCCAGCGCGGCGGCCAGCGCCGGCAGGTCGTATTCGGCGGAGCAGAAGAACAGCACGAAGCCGAGGTTGGGGTGGATCAGCTGGCGCGCCAGGTCCTGGGCGACCGCCTCGACGTCGCGGGCATCGGACATGCCGCGAACGACTCCTTGTGTTTCGTGCATGGCGTACGCCCAGTCAGGATATCGACGTTGGCATTCTACGAAGCGGCCGGGGCGCGCCCCATGCTACTTGGGTCGCGGCGGGTCTATCCGAAAGTAGCGGGATATTTGTAGGAGCGGGCCATGCCCGCGATCGCGCCCGTGGGGCGCTCCTACAGGTTGATGCCGGCGTTTCCCGTCATGTACCGAACGGCATGAAACGCCGGCCCTGCCGGCCGTTCGCGGGCATGGCCCGCTCCTACAGGTTGGCTTCGGCGTCCGGCATCAGCCCACCGGCCAGAACAGCAACGTCAGTACCAGCATCCCGGCGTAGAACCCCGTCTCCAGCGTCTCCGTCCACGGCTGGATACGCCGCAACGCGCCGTAGAGGTGTACCACCACCATGAACCCCGCCACCGCCGCCAGCACCTCGAAGGTGGTCGCCAGCGCCTCGCCGGTCAGCGCCGCGCGCAGCATCAGGGCTTCGACGATGAGGATGAATGCCCCCAGGCAGCGCCCGAAATACACCGCAAGATCCGTGTGTTCCGGCAACTGCCACTGCATCACCCGCGCCCACAGCAGCGGCACCAGGAAGATGGGCAAGGCGAATACCAGGGTGGTGGCGATGGACAGAACCAGCAGGTAAGTCTGCGCGTGCGCGCTCCACGATCCGATCATGACGAGCCTTCCTTGAGGTGAAGAAAAAAGGCGGGCGACACGCTGTGCCGACCCGCCGAAATGGAGCCAAAGGAGTTTGCGCAGTTACCAGTTGAGGACGGCGCCCACCGCGAAGGTGTCGGTGTCCTCGCTGACGGTGGAGCCCTTGCGGCCATCGATCTCGTAGACGTTGTACTCGGCCACCAGCTTCAGGTTGTCGTTGATGGTGCGGAAGTAGGCGATGCCCTTGGTCGAGTAGTCCGCCGCGCTGCCCAGGCCGTTGCCGTCGTCGCGGGTCTCGCCGGTGGACAGCGCCACGCGGTTCTTGCCCCAGCTGTACGAGCCCTGCAGCAGTACCCCGCGGCTGTCCACCTCGCGCAGCGCGGCTTCACCGGCGTTGTTGGTGAAGAACGGGTTGATGCCCTTGGCGGTGAAGCCCGAGCCGGTCAGCGAGAAGCCACCCATCTTCGCCTGCAGGCCGTAGCCCAGGCCCTTGGAGGTCACGCTGTCGACTTCGTCGTTGGTGTTCTTCGAGGTCTGGTAGGCGCCGTTGACCCAGCTGTAGATCTTCGCCCCGCCGACGTCGAACTGGTAGCTGATCTCGCTCTCGTAGCGCGGGTTGTCCTGGTAGGCCTTGTCGTCGAGGCCGTCGCTGGCGTCCTTGTCGATCTGGTTGGTGTCGATCGGGTCCATGATGCCGACGGCGATGTGCAGGCCATCCACCAGGTTGTTGTTGCGGTAGGTGATCTGCGAGGTCGGGAACGGGTACGGGTAGCCGGTGCCGATGTTGCCGAAGGACACGCCCTTGCCGTCCACCAGGCCGAGGGTATCGCTGGCGTTGCCGAAGCCGGCGAGCAGTTCGTCGAGGAAGATGTTCGAGCGCGAGAACAGGCCGAAGTCCTTGCCGATCAGCACCTCGCCCCAGTCGCCGGCGACATTGCCGTAGAACTGGCGGACGTCGATGGCGGTGTCGGTGCCGTCCTGCTCGCTGTCGTTGATGGTCACCCAGAACGAGGAGCGCCCGGTGAGGGTCAGGCCGTCGATCTTCTTGCCGAAGTTGAAGCCGATGTAGTTCGGCAGGAAGCCCATCTTCACCCGCGACTGGCGGCGGTCGTAGGTCTCGCCGTTACGGTCGACGTCGCTGTTCACATAGAAGGCATTGAAGTAGCCATCGGTGGAAAAGGTGGTGTCGTCCTTGTCGTACAGCGTGATATCGGCGCAAGCCGGCCCGGCAAGGGTGGCGAAAGCCAGCGGCAGCAGCTGGCGGCGGACGGCGATCTTGTTCTTGTTCATGGCGCTCTCCGAGGGGGGATCGACTGCGGCTCAGTCGTGTCGGAGGCGATTATCGAAACGCCCGGGGCCTTGCCATACGCTGCTTTCGCGCTGGTTCCACGGGCCTTGCAGGGGTCTTGCGGGAGCGCTGCGCAAGGCTCTGCGACTACCGCTACCTCGGGCGCGCAGCGATGGTCGCGGGGAGTCGCGACCGCCGGGCAGATACCTTGGGCCAGCACACCGGACGTAAGGCAAAAGTCGGCCGTGGCACCGCCTTGCGGACGGCACCCGGGGTCAAAAGTACGACGTCAGGCGTGGCTGAGCAGCAGCCAGTGACCGCCCTGGGCGGAGCTGAGCGCTGAATGCGCGGCGCGCAGTTCGGTGGCGCAGAGGTTGTCCAGGGACTGGACCATGGCCTCGCGGTGCGACGGCCCGACGCCGGCCAACTGGTCGTTCCAGGCCTGGTGCAGGCGCTCGGCGAAGTCGCCCGGCGCGCGCGCCAGCTCGGCGGCCAGCGGGGCACGCAGGGCGTCGACCCGTTGCGGGTCGATCCGCAGCAGGGCTTCGCCCTGGCGGTAGAGGAAGCTGTCGACCTCGGCCTGCAACTCCACCGCCGACAGCAACGGCGACTGCACGGCGAAGAGGATGCCACGGCGCATGCCTACCTGGCGAAAACCGCAGTACAGCGCATAGGCCAGTTGCCGCTCGCCGCGCAGCCAGTGGAAGAAGGCCGGCTCCAGCACGCGGGCCAGCAGGCGCCACGCGGCTTCGTCCGCCGCCGAGCGGGACGCCAGCGGGCAGAACAGCAACAGCGCCGCCTCGCCCGGCAGTTCCAGCACCTGGCGATGCCGGCCGGCCGGGCCACTGCGCGGCGGCAACGCGCTGGTGGTCGAGTAGCCGGCCAAGGTGTCCGGCAGCTCGATGCCACGGGTCAGGTCGTCCCAATGGGCGGCGGACCAGTCCGGAGATGCATCGCTGTCACCGGCCAGCATCTGCGGCAGCAGATCGAGCAACTGGCGGATCGGCATTTCCCCTTCGCGGCGCCGGCGTTCGGCAGCGTGCAGGCGCGCGCCCTGCCCCAGCAAAGCCGCTGCGGGATGCTGAAGCGCGTGGATCGCGCACTCGGCCAGCTCGGCAAGGTGGTTCCTTGCCCCCGACAGCATCAGCGTCCAGTCACTTTCCATGGCCTCCAGGCGCAGGCTGGCGCCCTCGTGCCGCGCTGCGCCAGCCAACGGCCGCAGCGCTTGCCGGGCGCAAAGGAATGCCTGCCGGCCTGGTGTCTGAGGAAAGCGCCAGCGCAGGTAAAGGGCGGCGGGCTCGGCTTGCGTGGCGGCCTGCGTCGGCGCGAAGGACCACGCCTCGCCCCGCAGCGGTTCGATGTTGCGCTGCGGACTACGGGCGACATCGAGGATGAAGCCGGCCGAGGTCAGCGACTCGCCGATCACCGCCTCGCAGGCGATCAGGCGGATCATGCGCGGTGCTACCAGCTGGCCGAGCCATGCCGATGGATTGGCGCTTCCCGCGCGGCGTTGCAGCTGTTCCAGGGCGCCGACGGGCTCATCGACAGGAGCGGCGGCCAGGATATCGGCCGGCAATTTGCGCAGCGCTTCCAGCCAGGAGAAGAAGGCCGATTCCACGAGATCGGCGGTGGCGGCTTCGGCGAGTTCGAAATCGAACCGCAGCAACGCCTGACCGCTGGCGAAACGGCTCAGGCGCGCGCGGGCACTGTCGGCCAGTCCGTTCTGCCCCAGGCAGGCCAGCAGCGATCCGGGCGCCTCGTCGGCCAGCCAGCCCTGCAACTGCTCCAGCGACGCACCGCCCTCGCCTGCCATGCCATCCAGGGCGAAGCCCAGGACCAGTCGCGGCGCACCGGGCATGCGCAGCTTCAGCTCCTGCCCCGCCAACGGCAGGAGGGACTCGTCGCTGGTGCAATCGGCCAGCGCGCCGGAGGGGAACACAGCGGCTTCGCGCTCGGCCAATGCCGCCAGTTCCTCCAGTGTTTGCGGCCCCTGCAGCCAGAGCTCCAGCGCACCGCCGACCTGGCAGGAACGGATGAAGTCACGCAGCGCCTTCTGGAACTCGGCGCTTTCCACCTTGAGACTGTCGCGGCGCCCCGCCACGAAGCGCCCCAGCGGGTGCCCCGGCGCCACCGCCAGCGCCAGCGCGGCGTCGATCAGGGTGTCGGGATCGCGGCCGCGGGCGAGGAATTCGGCTTCCAGCACTTCGCGTTCGGCGACCTGCACGGACTCATCCAGCAGCGGCCGCGCCAGCATGTCCACCAGCCGCGCCAGTCCGTCACCCAGATCGTCGGCGGGCACCTCGAAGAAGTAATCGGTCTGCCGCGCGCGGGTACTGGCATTGAGACGCCCGCCGCGGGCCTGCACCCAGGGCATCAGCCGCTCGCCCTCGACGAAGCGTTCGCCGCAGAGGAACAGCAGGTGCTCGATGAAATGGGCGAGGCCGGGGAAGGTTTCCGGCTCGTCGTGGCTGCCACGGGCGAGCCGCAACAGCGCGGCGGCGCGGCTGGCGCCGGGAACCTGGATGACGGTGGCGCGCAGGCCGTTGGCGAGGGTCAGGGTCTTGGCGGGAAGGCTGTTCATCGGCATCCGGTCCGGTTCAGGGTCGCCACCATCGCCGAAGGCACGGCAAAGGGAAATACGGCTTTGGCAGCAAACGCTTGCCGGCATTGGCCCACGCCAGCAGGCCGGCTACCATTCCTGGCTCCACTCGACCTTTGCCATTCTCTTGAAAGGAATACGCTCGCCATGAGCACCGCCCTGCTGATCATCGACGTCCAGTCCGACCTGTGTACCGGCGACTACGCCTGTTTCGACATCGACAATGTGCTGCAGCGCATCAATGACCTGAGTCGCGCGGCGCGTGAGGCCGGCGTGCCGGTGGTGCTGGTGCAGCACGAGGACGATGACCTGCAGTATGGCAGCGCCGGCTGGCAGCTGGAAACGCGTCTGCTCACCGATCACGCCGACCTGAAGGTGCGCAAGACCACCCCGGACTCCTTCCTGCGCACCGACCTGGCCGAGCTGCTGCAGACCCGCGGCGTAGACCACCTGGTAATCTGCGGGCTGCAGAGCGACTACTGCGTCGACACCACCACCCGTCGCGCCCTGGCCCAGGGCTACGGCGTGACACTGGTGGGCGATGCCCACTCCACCGTCGACAACGCCGTGCTCAGCGCCGCGCAGATCAGCGCGCACCACAACGCGGTACTGGGCAGCATCAGCAGTTTCGGCCCGCGCGCCAAGGTGGTTCCGGCCGCCGACGTGCACTTCTGACGCTCGCGAGGCAATCGCCGTGAACTTCGACTGGAACGACATCCCGATCCTTCTCGCCCTCGCCCGCCACGGCAGCATGAGCGCCGCCGGCCGCGCGCTGGGCGTCGACCCCTCGACCATGAGCCGGCGCCTGGTGGCGGCGGAAAGTGCGCTGCAGACGCGCCTGTTCATTCGCGACAATGCCGGCTACAAGGCCACCGATGCCGGTACGGCCTTCCTCGGCTATGCCGAGCGCATCCTCGGTGACGTGCAGAGCATGCTGCTGGAAACCCGCAACGAAGCCAGCGCCATCAACGGCTCGGTGCGCATCACGGCGGTGGACTTCCTCTTCAGCCACTGGCTGGTGCAGCACATGCCGCAACTGGCGCGCACCTACCCCAACCTGCAACTGCAGCTGATCCCGGCGAACCGCGCGCTGTCGTTCACCCGGCGCGAGGCCGACTTCGCCCTGCGCCTGGCGCGCCCGGCGGAAGACGCGGCACTGGTGATGCGCAAGGTCGCCGACATCGGCTTCGCCATCTACGCCGCCACGCCCTTCGCCCAGGTGCCAGCCGAGCAATGGCCGCAGCAGCCCTGGCTGGGCTACGGCGAAGACCTGGATGACACCCCGGAGATGTGCTGGCTGCGCCGCTTCGTTCCCGATGCCAGTTTCGCCCTGCGCGCGAGCAGTGTGACCACGCTGATCCATGCCTGCGAAAGCGGTCTGGGCATGGCGTTGCTACCCTGCTTCCTCGGCGAGCGCGAAGGTCTGGTGCGCCTCTCCGGCGCGGTGGTCGTGCGGGAAATCTGGCTGCTCGCTCACCGCGACGCCGGCCGCATCGGTCGCTTCCAGGCGGTCAGCGACTGGCTGCGCGAAGTGTTCGACCAGGACGCCACGCCACTCAGCGGCGCAGACCTCGACGGACGAGCCCTCGGCGCAGTGGAAGTCAGCCGGGGCTAGCCCGTGCCGAAGAAAAAGCCCGGATGTCGCGAGACATCCGGGCTTTTTGCCGTCGGGGCCGACTGCGTGGTTACGGCTGGACCGGCGGCAGGTACTGCAGGGTGGTGCCCAGTGCCCAGAGCAGGAACAGCACCAGCGGGATGTGCACCAGCAGCTGGACGAAGCTGAAGCCGATCAAGTCGCGGGCCTTCAGACCCAGTACGCCGAGCAGCGGCAGCATGTAGAACGGGTTGATCAGGTTCGGCAGCGCCTCCGCGGCGTTGTAGATCTGCACCGCCCAGCCCAGGTGGTACTGCAGCTCGTTGGCCACCTGCATCACGTAGGGCGCCTCGATGATCCACTTGCCGCCGCCGGACGGGATGAAGAAGCCCAGCACCGCCGAGTACACGCCCATCAGCAGCGCATAGGTGTCGTGGGAGGCGATCTGCACGAAGAAGGTGGAGATGTGGTGGGCGATGGTGGAGCCGTCGCCGCCCTTCACGGTGGTCAGGATCGCCGCGATGGAGCCGTACAGCGGGAACTGGATCAGCACCCCGGTGGTGGTCGGCACGGCGCGGGCCACGGCATCGAGGAAGTTGCGCGGGCGCCAGTGCAGCAGCGCGCCCACCATGAGGAACAGCAGGTTGTAGGTATTCAGCCCGGAGATCGCGGTGATCGCCGGCTTGGTGCTGAACTCGTGGACCAGCCAGCCAGCGGCCAGCGCCACCAGCATCAGGATCAGCAGCGGGCTGTGCTCCAGCCACTCACCCGGGCGGGTCGCCTTCGGCGCACTCGGCGGGGTGAAGCTGACGTCCACGCCGCACGCCTTAGCGTCACGGGCGCTGGCGGCGCCGGGTGCGGTCATGTAGGCGATCACCAGCGATACCAGCACCAGGGCCAGCAGCATGACGCCGGACTGCCAGAGGAAGATGGTCTCGGTGAACGGGATGACACCGGTGATCGCCAGGATCGACGGCGGCAGGCTGGCCGGGTTGGCCTGCAGTTGCGCGGCGGATGACGACAGCCCCAGCGCCCATACGGCGCCCAGGCCCAGGTAGGCGGCAGCGCCGGCGGCGCGGTAGTCCATCTTCAGGTCTTCGCGACGCGCCAGCGCCCGCACCAGCAGGCCGCCGAACACCAGGGACAGGCCCCAGTTGAGCAGCGAGGCGAGCATGGAGATCAGCGCGACCCAGGCGACCGCCGAGCGGCCGTTCTTCGGTACGCGCGCGAACAGGTCGATGAGCCTGGAGGCCGGGCCGGAGCTGGCTACGACATAGCCACCGATGACCACGAAGGCCATCTGCATGGTGAAGGGAATCAGGCTCCAGAAGCCGTCGCCGAAGGCCTTGGCGGTCTCCGTGGCCGGCGCGCCGATGGCCAGCGCGGCAACGCTGACGATCAGCACCGCGAGCGCGGCGAAGACCCAGGAGTCGGGGAACCAGCGCTCGGCCCAGTTGGAACAGGCCATGGCGAAGCGCGCCGAGCGGCTGTCCTGCACGGCAGTGCCGGGGGTGTGCACGTGGGAAGTCATAACGGTCTACCTCGTTGTTCTTGTAATGGTTCATCGTCGAACGGGGCTTGTGGCAATTCCCGTCCTGGAATGAAAAACCGCCCGGCCTGCGTGGGGCCGAGCGGTGACGCAAGGGTTTGCCGGCGCCGGGGGACGCCGAAAACCGCGGCAGGATGTGCGTCTGTCGGTGTGCCCACCTACCATCCCGCCTGCCGGCGCTGCATGGGTACATGCAACCCGGCGCTCGCCAATGGGTCGTTGGTCGCGCGCTCGTCAGTCCCGAGCGAGGGCCATGGCGACACCCTGGCCGCCGCCGATGCACAGGGTCGCCAGACCCTTCTTCGCATCGCGGCGGAGCATTTCGTGGAGCAGGGTCACCAGCACACGGGCGCCCGAGGCGCCGATCGGGTGGCCAAGGGCGACAGCGCCGCCGTTGACGTTGACCTTCCCGGCGTTCCAGCCCAGTTCCTTGCCGACCGACAGCGCCTGCGCGGCGAAGGCTTCGTTGGCCTCGATCAGCTCGACATCGTCGAGGCTCCAGCCGGCCTTTTCCAGGCAGCTGCGGGTCGCGGTTACCGGGGCGATGCCCATGATCGACGGGTCGACGCCACTGCTCGCATAGGCTTGGATGCGTGCCAGAACCGGGAGGTTCAGGCTGCGTGCGCGCTCGGCGCTCATCAGCAGAACGGCGGCGGCGCCATCGTTGAGGGTAGAGGCGTTGCCGGCGGTGACGGTGCCGTCCTTCTTGAAGGCAGGCTTGAGCTTGCCCAGGGATTCGGCGGTGGTGCCCGCGCGCGGCTGCTCATCGGTGTCGAAGGACAGCGGCTCACCCTTGCGCTGGGGAATCAGCACCGGGGTGATCTCGTCCTTGAAGCGGCCGGCTTCGATGGCCGAGGCAGCTTTCAGCTGGGACTGCGCGGCGAACGCGTCCTGCGCCTCGCGGCTGATACCGAACTTCTCCGCCAGGTTCTCGGCGGTGATGCCCATGTGGTAGTCGTTGAAGGCGTCGATCAGGCCGTCGCGCAGCAGGGTGTCCTGCAGCTCTGCGTGGCCCATGCGCAGGCCGGTACGGGCCTTGGGCAGCACATAGGGTGCGAGGCTCATGCTTTCCTGGCCGCCGGCGATGATGGCGTCGGCGTCGCCGCAGCGGATCGCCTGGACGCCGAGGAACAGCGCCTTCAGGCCCGAGCCGCAGAGCTTGTTGATGGTCATCGCGGGTACTTCAACCGGAAGACCGGCGCCGATGGACGCCTGGCGCGCGGGGTTCTGCCCGGCGCCGGCGGTGAGTACCTGGCCGAGGATGACTTCGTCGATCTGCTCCGGCTTCACGCCGCTGCGTTCGAGCAGCGAGCGGATGACCAGGCTGCCCAGTTCATGGGCGGGAATGTTCGCCAGGCTGCCCTGGAAGGCGCCGATGGCGGTGCGGGTGGCGGCAACGATTACTACGTCTTGCATGGGTTTCACTCCAAAGCTGGCCATTGCTGTAGGAGCGAGCTTGCTCGCGAACGCTCTTGCTTCGTGTACAGGCCGGTTCGCGAGCAAGCTCGCTCCTACGAAAAGCAGATCAGAAGGTCATTTCCTTCACATCGTCCGGCACGATCAGGCGGCCGGCGGTCTTCTCGGCGATCTCGGCAACGCTCACACCCGGCGCGGTCTCGCGCAGGATGAAGGCGCCGTTCTCGATCTCCAGGTAGGCCAGGTCGGTGAGGACCTTGCGGATGCAGCCGGCGCCGGTCAGCGGCAGCGAGCACTTGTCCAGCAGCTTGGATTCACCGTCCTTCGAAGCGTGGGTCATGGTGACGATGATGTTGTCGGCACCGGCCACCAGGTCCATGGCGCCGCCCATGCCTTTCACCAGCTTGCCGGGGATCATCCAGGAGGCGATGTTGCCCTGCACGTCCACCTCGAAGGCACCGAGCACGGTGAGGTCGACGTGGCCGCCACGGATCATCGCGAAGGATTCGGCAGAGTTGAAGATCGATGCGCCCTTCACGGCGGTCACGGTCTGCTTGCCGGCGTTGATCATGTCGGCGTCGACGCTGTCTTCGGTGGGGAACGCGCCCATGCCGAGCAGGCCGTTTTCCGATTGCAGCATCACTTCCATGCCCTCGGGCACGTAGTTGGCGACCAGGGTCGGGATGCCGATGCCCAGGTTCACGTAGAAGCCGTCCTGCAGCTCGCGCGCCACGCGCTGAGCCATCTGTTCGCGGGTAAGTGCCATGGCTGAATCTCTTCTCTTGTTCAATGCGGTTGAAGATCGAGCGAGCTAGCGACTGGCTAGGCGGATTTGAAACGAGGACGCGGAGTTCAGATGCCCTAAATGAGCAGGCCTCGTTTCAAATCCAACGCCGCCAGGCCGACGCGCAGCCGATCCTTAGCGAGTCGTGCGCTTTTCGATGCGCTTTTCGAAGGAGCCCTGGATGATGCGGTCGACGTAGATGCCGGGGGTGTGGATCTGGGTGGGGTCCAGCTCGCCCGGTTCGACGATCTCTTCCACTTCGACGACGGTGATGCGGCCTGCGGTGGCGACGATGGGATTGAAGTTCTGCGCGGTGTGGCGGTAGATGACGTTGCCGTAGTGGTCGGCCTTCCAGCCCTTGACGATGGCGAAGTCACCGGTGATGGCGCGTTCCATTACGTAATGGCGGCCATCGAATTCGCGCACTTCCTTGCCATCGGCGACCGGGGTGCCGTAGCCGGTGGCGGTGAAGAAGGCCGGGATGCCGGCGCCGCCGGCGCGGAGTTTTTCCGCCAGGGTGCCTTGCGGGGTCAGTTCGACCTCCAGCTCACCGGACAGCAGCTGCTGCTCGAACAGCGCGTTCTCGCCAACGTAGGACGCGATCATCTTGCGGATCTGCCGGTCCTCCAGCAGCACGCCGAGGCCGAAGCCGTCGATGCCGCAGTTGTTGGAAACCACGGTCAGGCCCTTCACGCCCAGCTTGCGAATCTGCGCGATGAGGTTTTCCGGGATGCCGCAGATACCGAAGCCGCCCGCCAGTACCGTCATGTCGTCGGTGAGCCCGGCGAGGGCTTCCTCGTAACTGCCTACACGCTTGTCGAGTCCTGCCATGTTGCTGCTGCCTCTTGTATTTGGAATGTCCGACTCAGTGGTCAGAGAGCGAATGCAGCTTCACCGGCACAGACTGATTTGTTAAGTTTGTTTTTCCAATCGATTGATTTGGCATTTTTATAAATGACCGTGAAGCAACTGCGCGCCTTCCTCGCCGTCGCCCAGAGCCTGAGCTTCGCCCAGGCCTGCGAGCGCCTGCACCTGTCGCAACCGGCGCTGAGCCTGGCGATCAAGAGCCTGGAAGAATCCCTGGGCGGCCAGCTGCTGGTGCGCACCACCCGCAGCGTGGCGCTGACTCCCGAGGGCGAGACCCTGCTGCCGCTGGCCCGCAGCCTGCTGGCGGACTGGGACAACGCGGAGGAAGTGATGCATCAGCACTTCACCCTGCAACTGGGCAAGGTCTCCATCGCCGCCATGCCCTCCTTCGCCGGCAACCTGCTGCCCGCCGTATTGCGCGCATTCCGCGACCGTCACCCGCGGGTGAACGTGGCGGTGCACGACGTGATCAACGAGCAGGTGCTGGAGATGGTCCGCAACCGCCGCGTGGAACTGGGCATCGCCCTGGAGCCGGACAGCCTGGACGGGCTGTCCTTCACGCCCTTCTACACCGACCGCTTCGTCGCCGTGCTGCCGGCCGATTCGCCGCTGGCGGGTGAGTCGACCATCACCTGGGACCAGCTTCTGGAAGATCACTTCATCACCCTTCAGCGCCCGTCCGCCGTGCGTTTGCTGCTGGAAGACCAGCTGCAGGGGCGACTGCCGGTGGCGTTCGAAAGCCATCAGTTGGTGACCGTGGGGCGGATGGTGGCCGAAGGGCTGGGCGTCAGCGCCGTGCCGCGCCTGTGCCGGCAGCAGATGGAGGAACTGGGGGCGCGCTGCGTGGCGCTCGACCAACCACGCATCGAGCGCCGCGTCGGGCTGTTCTGCCTGGCGGAGCACAAGCTCTCCAGCGCCGCGCAGGCGCTGAGCGATGTGCTGGTGAAGGGGACGGATTGGGCGGGCATGGAGCAACCGTGATGCGGTCATGCCGGCTTGCCGCGCACACCTGTAGGAGCGGGCCATGCCCGCGATCGCGCGCACGGCGCGCTCCTACACTTCGACTCCCGGGTTGAACGATTTCAAGCCTCTCCCCCCATCTGCAAACTGATCTCCCGAGCTACCACCCGCAAGGTCCGCGCCGCGCAGGCGCAGAGTGATGTGCTGGTGAACGGGACGGATTGGGCGGGCA
>NZ_JYOA01000013.1:111757-152739 GCF_000955805.1 Pseudomonas sp. 21
CATGCCCGCGATCGCGCGCAAGGCGCGCTCCTACACTTCGACTCCCGGGTTGAACGATTTCAAACCTCTCCCCCCATTCGCAAACTGATCTCCCGAGCTACCACCCGCAAGGTCCGCGCCGCCTCGCCGTGAACTTCGGCGGCAAAGCTCGCCTGCGAGCCGACCACGGTAATCACCCCAGCCAGTTCGCGGCCCGTCTTGAACAGCGGCACCGACAGCGCATTCACCCCCGGCATCAGCAGGCCGTGGACGGCATGCAGGCCTTCGCTGCGAATGCTCGCCAGCACCGTCAGGTCCGCGCCCTCCTCCAGCCCATCCTTGCAGGCGGCGAACACCAGCCCGGTGGATGAGCCATGCAACGGCAGCACCGAGCCCACTTGCGTGACCAGCGTGACCATCCCCTGCGCCGGTTCCACCTGCACCACGGTCGGCCCGTGGCTGCCCCAGATGGCGAGGAAGCAGGTCTGCCCCAGTTGGTCGCGCAACTCGGCCAGCGCCGGGCTGGCGACCTTCACCACGTCCAGCCGCCGTATCGCCGCCAGGCCGACATACAGCGCCTCGCGTCCCAGGCCGTAATGGTTGGTCAGCGGGTCCTGCTCGGCAAAACCGCTGGCGATCAGCGCCTGCAGGTAGCGGTGGACCTTGGCCGCCGGCATGTCCAGGTACTCGCCCAAGGCCTTGAGCGAGGTGCTCGGCGCGAGGTCCGCGAGGGCCTTGAGGATCTGCGTGCCGACTTCGGCGGACTGCACCTTTGCGCCCTTCGTCGGGACGGAGTCTTCTGCGTCGTTCATGGTCTTCAACTTAAAGGAACTCCCAGACGGACTTGACGGCCCGTCGACACGAAATTACGTTAATCGTAATTCAATTACGATAACAAGAGTAAAACCGCCATGACCGCCTCTCCTGCCTACCAATCCGGGTTCGGCAACGAATTCGCCAGCGAGGCCCTGCCGGGTGCCCTGCCCGTGGGCATGAACTCGCCGCAGCAGGTGCCGCTGGGCCTCTACGCCGAGCAGTTCTCCGGCACCGCCTTCACCGTCCCGCGCAGCGAGGCCCGGCGCACCTGGCTGTACCGCATCCGGCCGTCCGCCGCGCACCCGCGCTTCGAGCGCCTGGAGCGGCAGATCACCGGCACCACCCTCGGCCCCGTCACGCCCAATCGCCTGCGCTGGAACAGCTTCGAGATCCCGCAGGAGCCTACCGACTTCGTCGACGGCCTGCTATGCATGGCCGCCAACGCGGTGGCTGAGGCCTGCAGCGGCGTAAGCCTGTACGCCTACCGCGCCAACACTTCCATGAGCCGGGTGTTCTTCAATGCCGACGGCGAGCTGCTGATCGTGCCCCAGGCCGGCCGCCTGCGCCTGGTCACCGAGCTCGGCGTGCTGGAACTGGACAGCCTGGAGATCGCCGTGATCCCGCGCGGCATGCGCTTGCGCGTCGAGCTGCTGGACGCCGAGGCCGCCGGCTATGTGGCGGAAAACCACGGCGCCGCCCTGCGCCTGCCCGACCTCGGCCCCATCGGCAGCAACGGCCTGGCCAATGCGCGCGACTTCCTCGCCCCGGTGGCGCACTACGAGGACGTCGAAGGCCCGGTGCAGCTGGTGCAGAAGTTCCTCGGCGAGCTCTGGGCCACCCAGCTCGATCACTCGCCGCTGGACGTGGTCGCCTGGCACGGCAACAACGTCCCCTACAAGTACGACCTGCGCCGCTTCAACACCCTCGGGTCGATCAGCTACGACCATCCGGACCCGTCCATCTTCACCGTGCTGACCTCGCCCAGCGACACCCACGGCATGGCCAACATGGACTTCGTGATCTTCCCGCCGCGCTGGATGGTGGCCGAAAGCACCTTCCGCCCGCCGTGGTTCCACCGCAACCTGATGAACGAATTCATGGGCCTGATCCAGGGCGTGTACGACGCCAAGGCCGACGGTTTCGTCCCCGGCGGCGCCTCGCTGCACAACTGCATGAGCGCCCACGGCCCGGACAACGCCACCACACGGCAGGCGATTGCCGCCGACCTCAAACCCCACAAGATCGACCAGACCATGGCCTTCATGTTCGAGACCGGCCGCGTGCTGCGCCCCAGCCGCTTCGCCCTCGACTGCCCGCAACTGCAGCCTGACTACGACAGCTGCTGGAGCGGCATGCAGAAGACCTTCGCCCCTTCTTCGGAGCACTGAAATGAGTGTCACCCCTAACGCACAAAGCTGGATCGAATCGGCCAACGGCCACCCGGACTTCCCCCTGCAGAACCTGCCGCTGGGCGTGTTCAGCCCGCCGGGTGACTCGCCCCGTGGCGGCGTGGCCATCGGCGACTACATCTTCGACCTGAAGACCGCCTGCGAGACCGGCCTCTTCCATGGTGCCGCGCACCAGGCCGCGCTGGTGGCCAGCGGCGACAGCCTGAATGCCTTCTTTGCCCTCGGCGGCACCGCGCGTCGCACCCTGCGCGACGCGCTGATCCACCTGCTCAGCGAAGGCAGCGGCGAACAGAAGCGCATGGAGCACCTCGGCGCCGCGCTGCTCAAGCCCCAGGCCGCGTGCCGCATGCACCTGCCGGCAAAAGTTGGCGACTACACCGACTTCTATGTCGGCATCCACCACGCGAAGAACGTCGGCAAGCTGTTCCGCCCGGACAACCCGCTGCTGCCCAACTACAAGTACGTGCCCATCGGCTACCACGGCCGCGCCTCCACCGTCGTACCCTCCGGCACCGAAGTGCGCCGCCCCAACGGCCAGACCCTGCCCGCCGGCCTCGACGTGCCGGTGTTCGGCCCCTGCGCGCGGATGGACCTGGAGCTGGAGCTGGGCATCTGGATCGGCCAGGGCAACGACCAGGGCAAGGCCATTCCGATCAACGCGGCCTCCGGCCACATCGCCGGTTTCTGCCTGCTCAACGACTGGTCCGCACGTGACGTTCAGGCCTGGGAATACCAGCCGCTCGGCCCCTTCCTGTCGAAGAGCTTTGCCACCACGGTATCGCCCTGGGTGGTCACCGCGGAGGCGCTGGAACCCTTCCGCGTCGCCCAGCCGGCCCGTCCGGAAGGCGACCCGCAGCCGCTGCCGTACCTGTACGACGAAGGCGACCAGCAGCGCGGCGCGCTGGACATCGAACTGGAAGTCCTGCTGCACACCGCACGCATGCGTCGCGAGCACCAGGCGCCCGAGCGCATTGCCCTGAGCAACACGCTGAACATGTACTGGACCGTCGCACAGATGGTCGCGCACCACAGCGTCAACGGCTGCCGCCTGCAACCGGGCGACCTGTTCGGCTCCGGCACCCTGTCCGGCGAAACGCCGGACAGCTTCGGCAGCCTGCTGGAGCTGACCGGCGGCGGCAAGCAGCCGCTGGTGCTGGGCAACGGCGAGGAGCGGCGCTTCCTCGAAGACGGCGACGAGATCATCCTGCGCGCTCGCTGCCGCCGCGAGGGGCATGCGTCCATCGGCTTCGGCGAGTGCCGCGGACGGATTCTGCCGGCGCATTGACCGCCGCGCCCAGCGCTCCAGGTAGGACCGTAGGGCGCATAACGCGCCAGCGTTATCCGCCGAGTAGCCGGCGGATAACCTGTTCCAGGTTATTCGCCCTACGCCTCTGCTCTTCGTAGGAGCGAGCTTGCTCGCGAACAGCCGGCAGCACTGTGGCAGGGCAGTTCGCGAGCAAGCTCGCTCCTACAGGCTTGATCCAGGCGCAAAAAAACGGGCCCGAAGGCCCGCTGCTAAACGAGGGTGTTGCTCTCACTATCAATCAGTGCGCGATGCACACCGACTTGATCTCGGTATAGGCCTCGACCACGGCGCGGCCGAACTCGCGGCCCATGCCCGACTGCTTGACGCCGCCGAAGGGCATGCTCGGGTCGAGCAGCACGTGGGCGTTGACCCACACGGTACCGGACTCGATGCGCGGGACCAGGTTCATCGCCTTGGACAGGTCGTTGGTCCACAGGCTTGCGCCCAGACCATATTCGCTGTCATTGGCCATCTCGATGGCCTGGTCTTCGTCGTCGAACGGCAGGACCGCCAACACCGGACCAAACACTTCGTCACGGGCCACGGCCATCTGCATGGTCACATCCGCCAGCACGGTGGGCTGCACGTAGAAGCCACTGCCACCAACCTGCTCGCCACCGCAAACGATGCGCGCGCCCTGCTCGCCGGCGCGGGCGATATGGTCCAGCACGCTGCGCTGCTGCTTGGCGGACACCAGCGGGTTGATCTGCGCGGTCGGGTCCATGCCCTCGCCCAGGCTCATGCCGGCAACGGCAGCAGCCAGTTTCTCGACGAATTCGTCGTAGCGCGAACGATGCACGTAGAAGCGCGACGCCGCGGCGCAGACCTGGCCGTTGTTCAGCAGGCCGCCCAGCAGCGCGCCCTGCACGGCGTTGTCGATGTTGGCGTCGGCGAGGACGATCATCGGGTTCTTGCCGCCCAGTTCCAGGGCGAAACGGGTCATGTTCTGCACGGCGGCCAGGCCGACGCTGCGACCCACTGCGGTGGAGCCGGTGAAGGAGACCTTGTTGATCAGCTTGTGGCTGGCCAGGCCGCCACCAATGCGCGGGCCATCGCCGGTCACCAGGTTGAACACGCCTGCCGGCACGCCGGCTTCGAAGGCCAGCTCGGCCAGGCGCAGGGCGGTCAGCGGGGTTTCCGAGGCGGGCTTGATCACCACGCTGTTACCGGTGGCCAGGGCCGGGATCAGCTTCCATACCGCGATCATCAGCGGGAAGTTCCACGGCACGATGCCGGCGACCACACCCACCGGCTCGCGGCGGGTGTAGGCGGTGAACTTGGCGCCCGGTGGCAGCGGGATGGAGACGTTCAGCGACTGGCCTTCGATCTTGGTCGCCCAGCCGGCCATGTAGCGCATGAACTCGACGGTGGCGCCCACGTCCAGCATGCGCGCGATGTTGATCGACTTGCCCTGGCTGAGGGTTTCCAGCTGGGCCAGTTCTTCGCCGTTGGCTTCCACCAGGTCGGCGAAGCGCAGCAGGATGCGCTCGCGGTCGGCCGGGCGCAGGTCAGCCCAGACACGGGACTTGAACGAAGCCTGGGCGGATTTCACCGCGCGGTCGAGCAGGTCGGTATCGATGTCGGCGACGCTGGAGATGGCTTTACCGGTGGCCGGGTTGAGCACGTCGGTGCGGGCGCCCTCGGGCACCACCCAGGCGCCGTCGATGAAGCAGCCGTGCTTGCGCTGCAGGAAGTCAGCGACCTTGGGCAGGATTTCAGTGACGTTCATGGTCTCTCCTGGAATATCAGTGCTGCTGGCTCAGCCAGCAGGTGAGCGCCCGCCGCTCGGCCGCGTCGGCCAGGCCTGCGAAGGGCATGTAGGTTCCCGGCACGGCGGCCTGGGGCTGGCTGACGAAGGCGTCGAGGTTGTCACGCGACCAGGCCGCGCCCTTGCCTTTCATTGCCTGGGAGTAGCTGAAGCCGGCGAGCGAGCCAGCCATGCGGCCGACCACACCATGCAGGTTCGGGCCCATCATGCCGGGGCCGTCGGCCTTGGCGGTGTGGCAGATCGAGCAGTCGCGGGCGAAGACGGTTTCGCCCTGCTGGGCATCGCTGGCCGGGCAGTCCCCGGCGAACGCCAGGACCGGTTGCAGCAGCGCGCCGGCCAGCAGCAGGCCGAGGGCGCCGAATCGGAGCTTGTTGCGGGACATCGGGAAATCACCTTCGAGTACAGCTTGCGGCCGGATGGCGCGCGTCATCGAAGGTGATTGTTGCCAGCGGCGCTCGGGAGGGTCTTTTCCTCTGTGCCAGACGTGTTGGCGGGAGTGCCAAGGTAGCGGGAAAAGTACGCGCGCTTTTCGTCGGAACGTAACTTATCCGCGATCCGCGCCGACAGGCCGGCAATACGGCGATTGCACCGCTGATGCGGTGAACATGGAGAGGCTCCCCTTCATGGAAAACCCAGCGCGATTTCCAACCCTCTCCCCCGCCCTCTCCCTGAAGGGAGAGGGGGCCGTCCGTGCCGGCTGACGCATCGGTTTCAGCCTGCGCCGATCCAGTCTCCTCTCCCTTCAGGGAGAAGGTTAGGGAGAGGGAGCCGTCCGTGCCGGCTGACGCATCGGTTTCAGCCTGCGCCGATCCAGTCACCTCTCCCTTCACGGAGAGGGTTAGGAGAGGGAGCCGTCCGTGCCGGCTGACACATCGGTTTCGGCCTGCGCCGATCCAGTATCCTCTCCCTTCACGCAGAGGGTTAGGGAGAGGGAGCCGTCCGTGCCGGCTGACGCATCGGTTTCAGCCTGCGCCGAAGAGGGTTAGGGAGAGGGAGGCCGGTACATATGATCGAAACGTTACTCGCGTTCCAGCTCAGTTCGCGTAACGCTTGCGGTATTCGCCCGGCGATACGCCAAAGCGTCCCTTGAACGCCGTGGAAAAATAGCTCGAATCGGAGAAGCCCCAGGCATAGCCCAGCGCCGACAGCTTCTGCTCGAACTGGGCGTTGCGCAGGGTTTCGGCGCAGAAGTCCAGGCGGCGGTTCTTGATGTACTGCGCCACCACCAGGCCCTTCTTGGCGAACATGCGGTACAGGCCGCGCACCGAGATGCCCACTTCACGGGCGATCAGCTCGGGGCAGAGCTCTTCGGCGCCGATGTGCTGGTCGATGAAGACCGTGGCCTTGCGGAACATGCGTTCGTGGTTGTCCTGCTCGACGTCGTGGCTGGCCAGCGCCGGGCGCAGCAGCGTCACCAGGGCGTCCAGGGTCGCTTCGCTTTCCAGCATGCCGAGGCTTTCCTGCTGGCTGGTCTCGACGATCAGGCGGTTGGCGAGCACGGCAATCGGCGAGCTGGCGGGGATCTTCGACGCGCAGGTCACTTCCGACATGCGCAGGCCGCGCTCGATCACCTGGCGCGGCAGGATCAGCGAGAGCTGCCGGGACTCCTCCAGGTAGGTCATGTCGCTGGGCCGGCTGGCGTCGATCAGGCTGATGTCGCCACGCGACAGCTCAACGCGGTTGTCGCCCTGCTCCAGGCGCGAGCGCCCTTCGAGCTGGAACACCGCGTAGTAGTGGCCGCCGGCGCTGGTGCCGACTTCCTTGCTGGTCCGGTACAGGTGCACCTGGGCCATGTCGACCACGGAAAGCTTGATCGCACCGCCCTGGTATTCGCGCAACCGTCCATGGAACTGGGGGCCGAGGGTGCGCGCATCGAAACGACCGCACGCCCGGTTGACCTGTCCCAGCCACGCCTCGAAAGCGTCATCCCTCAATGTCGATGAAGAATTCATGACCTGCAAAGCCTCACACGCATTGTTTGTTGTTATTCAGCGACGGCCTCATGGGCCTGTCGTCATCGTTCGCGGCGCCGTTCCATTGGAAAGGATCGCACCACGCTGTCCCCGCCCTGCAACCGCAGCGTTGCAAAACGAGAGGCATTTTTCACGCCAACTCCTGTCAGTTCAATCCGCCGAAACGCTTATAGAAGCTTTCCCCGACGTCCGGCAGCGGGCCGTCGGCGGTCTCCAGGTTGCGGTTCAGCCAGTCCTCGGCCTTGGCGTGGATCAGTCGGTAGATGTTGCGGCACAACTGCCGCGCCGCCCGCCCTTCCCAATCGCCCGGCAGCAGTTCGTCGGGCAATTGTGGGTCACGCAGGAGCAGCCGGCGGTACTCGTGGATCAACAGGGTGCGCGCCAGGAAGCAGTCTTCCGGGCGCAGCTGGTCCTGCTCGCGCAGCGCTTGCCAGAGCGGGCGGAACAGCTGGATGAATTCGCTGTAGTGCTGGCCGAGCTCGTCGATCTTCCAGCTCTCGCGCACCTGCATGCGCATGGCGCGGGAAGCCAGCACGTCCTGGGCGCGGGTTTCGAAGACGATGCAGTCGTCGGCCACGTCCAGGTCCTGCAGGGTCGCCATGACATCGCTGCGGTCGGCACGCGGGCAGGCCATGACGGTCGGCGAAATGGCGCCGAAGCCTTGCCATTCCAGCTCCTCACGGACCTGCTTGCGCTTGTCGGCGGCGATCTGCGAGAGCATGACCAGGGTCCAGGAGCCGTCCCAGGCCGGCAGGCTGGAGCTGTAGACGCGCTTGAAGGCCTTCTCGAATCGCCGCCGGCCAGTGCCGGTCAGGCTGTAGTAGCTGCGCCGGCCGACTTTCTCGGCGGTCAGCCAGTCTTCCTTGGTCAGGCGGAAGATCGAGGTACGGATCAGCCGCTCGTTGATGCCGAACGGCTCCAGCAGATTGATCAGGCTGCCCAGCCAGACGGTGCCGCCGTGGGGTTCGATGGCATCGCCATACAGGGTGATGATCAGCGAACTGGCGCGGATCGGCGTCTGTTCCTGGAAGCGATTGATCAGCTGATTCAGCGGTGCTAGAGCGGTCATGGCACGGTGCGCAGGCGAAGGAGCGGCGACTATACCTGCCCGCCGCACTGCCTGGCCATTGGAGCGAACCCCAGTACTCATGCGCCCTTCCCTACCCCTGCCGCTGCCTTGGGCCGGAAACCGGAATCGCCCAGGCGCGGGCGCTCTTCTTCCATTTCCGCCAGCGGCTGGCATTCCACCAGGCTTTCGATGCAGCGCCTGGCCAGGGCTTGGTACTCCTCGGTGCCACGGCGCTTCCAGGCGACCTCTTCGTCGCTGAGGCTGCGCTTGACGCTGGCCGGCGCCCCCATCACCAGGCTTTGCGGCGGGCAGTCGAACTTGGCCTTGACGAAGGCGGCAGCTGAAATGATGGAGCGCGCGCCGATCTGCGCGTAGTCCATCACCACGGCATTCATCCCCACCAGGGCGTCCTCGCCGATACGGCAGCCGTGCAGGACCGCGCCATGGCCGATGTGGCCGTTGCGCTCGACGACGGTGTCGCTGTCCGGGAAGCCGTGCATGACGCAGGTATCCTGGAGGTTCGCGCCTTCTTCGAGGACGATCCGCCCGAAGTCGCCGCGCAGCGCCGCCAGCGGGCCGACATAGCAGCCAGGACCGACGATGACGTCGCCGATCAGCACGGCAGTGGGGTGGACATAGGCAGTCGGGTGAACGACCGGGCGCACGCCTTCGAGGCTGTAGCAGGGCATCAGTTTCTCCTGCGGCACCGCCGGCACTCCGACGTCACCGCACAAAGCGATTTGTTCTTTTTCAAATCTTGTATCACATCAAAGCTGAAGCCTCCAATCGAAATCTGACGTATCACTTTCGGCAGACGCCGATGGGATGGAAAAATGGCTTATAAAACCAGTAAATACGCAGCATGAGCGCAGTTCCTGACCGCTGACTCGCACTCACCCCATGGCACCCGCAGAAATATTTTAGACACACGATTCAACTTTCGTAGTTGTTTTTTCGTATCGCTTTAGGCCTATACTGCGAGAAGGCCGGAGACGGGCAACGCCTGCCTCCCATAATTCCAATACCAGCCGGCCATGAAGCCGTGCGTGCAGCCTGAGGACGATGTCATGCCTCGCACCCTTGCCGTTCAGATGCCTGAAGCAGGCGTCCGCCTGATCACCCTGCAGCGCCCCGAGGCGCTGAACGCCCTGAACACCGAACTGCTCGGCGAGCTGGCCGCCGAGCTCGACGCCGCCGAGCAGGACAGCGAGACCCGCGTCGTGGTGCTCACCGGCAGCCGCAAGGCCTTTGCTGCCGGCGCCGACATCAAGGAGATGGCCGAGCGCGACCTGGTCGGCATCCTCAACGACCCCCGCGTCGGCTACTGGCAGTGCATTGCCGCCTTCTCCAAGCCGCTGATCGCTGCCGTCAACGGCTTCGCCCTGGGCGGCGGCTGCGAGCTGGCCATGCACGCCGACATCCTGATCGCCGGGGAAGACGCCCGCTTCGGCCAGCCGGAAATCAACCTCGGCATCATGCCCGGCGCCGGCGGCACCCAGCGCCTGCTGCGCGCCGTGGGCAAGCCGCTGGCCATGCAGATGGTGCTCACCGGTGAAGCCATCGACGCCCGCCACGCCCAGCGCGCCGGCCTGGTCAGCGAAGTCACCCAGCCCGAATTCACCGTCGAACGTGCCCTGCAGATCGCCAAGCTCATCGCTGCCAAGGCGCCGCTGGCCGTGCGCCTGGCCAAGGAAGCGCTGCTCAAGGCGCAGGACACCGATCTTGCGACCGGCCTGCGCTTCGAGCGCCACGCCTTCACCCTGCTGGCCGGCACCGCCGACCGCGACGAAGGCATCCGTGCCTTCCAGGAAAAGCGCCAGCCAGCCTTCCTTGGCCAATAGAGCCAGGGCCGCTGAGCGAATCCCCCCTTTTGTCTGGCAGAAGCCTGCCTATTGATGGAGCGAGCCCGCCCATGAACTTCGAGCACATCCTGTTTTCCATCGAGGACGGCGTCGCCCTCCTCAGCCTGAACCGCCCGGAGCAGCTGAACAGCTTCAACGCCGCCATGCACGGCGAAGTGCGCGAGGCGCTCAAGCAGGTCCGACAGAACCCGGAAGCCCGCGTCCTGCTGCTGACCGGCGAAGGCCGCGGCTTCTGCGCCGGCCAGGACCTGTCCGACCGCAATGTCGCACCCGGCGCGGAGGCGCCTGACCTGGGCCAATCCATCGAGCAGTTCTACAACCCGCTGATCCGCACCCTGCGCGACCTGCCGCTGCCGGTGATCTGCGCGGTGAACGGCGTCGCCGCCGGCGCTGGCGCGAACATCCCGCTGGCCTGCGACCTGGTGCTGGCGGCGCGTTCGGCCAGCTTTATCCAGGCCTTCTGCAAGATCGGCCTGATCCCCGATTCCGGTGGCACCTGGACCCTGCCGCGCCTGGTCGGCATGGCCCGCGCCAAGGCGCTCGCGCTGCTGGGCAATCGCCTGAGCGCCGAGCAGGCCGAGCAATGGGGCCTGATCTACCAGGTGGTGGATGACGCCAACCTGCGCGAGGAAGCCCTCAAGCTCGCTCGTCATCTGGCCACCCAGCCGACCTACGGCCTGGCGCTGATCAAGCGCAGCCTCAACGCCAGCCTGAACAACAGTTTCGACGAGCAGCTGGAGCTGGAGCGCGACCTGCAGCGCCTGGCCGGCCGCAGCGAGGACTACCGCGAGGGTGTGTCCGCCTTCATGGAAAAACGCACCCCCAGCTTCAAGGGCCGCTGATCGATGAGCGCACTTCAGCAAGACGCAAAAGTCGCAGTCATCGGCGCGGGCGCCATGGGCGCGGGTATCGCCCAGGTCGCCGCCCAGGCCGGCCATCCGGTGAAGCTTTATGACAACCGCCCCGGCGCCGCCGCCCAGGCCATCGACGGCATCGACCGCCAGCTCGGCCGCCTGGTGGAAAAAGGCAAGCTGGCCGCCGAAGCTCGCAGCGCCATCGTCGCCCGCCTGCAACCGGTGGAAGCCATCGAGGCGCTGGCCGATTCGAAGCTGGTGATCGAGGCGATCGTCGAGAACCTGGAGGTCAAGCGCGGCCTGTTCCAGCAACTGGAAGCGCTGTGCGCAGAAGACTGCATCCTCGCCAGCAACACCTCCTCGCTGTCCATCACCAGCCTCGCCGCCGGCCTCAAACGCCCGCAGCAGGTGGTTGGCATGCACTTCTTCAACCCGGCGCCGCTGATGGCGCTGGTGGAAATCGTCTCCGGCCTCGCCACCGATCCGGCGCTGGCCGACAGCCTGTATGCCACGTCGCTGGCCTGGGGCAAGAAGCCGGTGCACACCAGATCGACCCCCGGCTTCATCGTCAACCGCGTGGCGCGCCCCTTCTATGCCGAAAGCCTGCGCCTGCTGCAGGAAGGCGCCGCCGACTGCGCGACGCTGGATGCGCTGATGCGCGATGCCGGCGGCTTCCGCATGGGCGCCTTCGAGCTGACCGACCTGATCGGCCACGACGTCAACTACGCCGTGACCTGCTCGGTGTTCGCCGCCTACTACGGCGACTTCCGCTTCCAGCCCTCGCTGATCCAGAAGGAACTGGTGGACGCCGGCCGCCTTGGCCGCAAGAGCGGTCGCGGCTTCTATGACTACGCCGAAGGCGCCGAGCGCCCGCAGCCGGCCAGCCTGAGCAGCGCCTCGCCTGTCAGCGCCTGCGTGCTGGAGGGCGACCTGGGCGTCGCCCAACCACTGGCGCTTCGCCTGAAAGACGCCGGCATCGAGATCGTCCAGCGCGCCGGCAATGGCCTGCTGCGTGTCGGTGATGCGGTAATCGCACTGTCCGATGGCCGTCTCGCCAGCCAGCGCGCCAAGGAAGACGGCCTGCGCAATCTGGTGCTGATCGACCTCGCGCTGGATTACCCCAAGGCCTCGCGCCTGGGCATTGCCTGCTCGGCGGACACCACGCCCGAAGCGCTGGACCAGGCCGTCGCCCTGCTGGCGAAGGCCGGCATCGCCGCCAGCCGCCTGAGTGACACGCCCGGCCTCGCCGTGCTGCGCACCGTCGCCATGCTCGCCAACGAAGGCGCCGACGCCGTGCTGCAAGGCGTCGGCAGCGCCGCTGACATCGACCTCGCCATGCGCGCCGGGGTGAACTACCCGCAGGGCCCGCTGGCCTGGGCCGGGCAGATCGGCATCGGCAACGTGCTGCGCGTACTCGACAACCTGCAAACCGCCTACGGCGAGGACCGCTATCGCCCGTCCCTGCTGCTGCGCCGCCTGCATGCCGAGGGGAGAACCTTTCATGACTGACGCCACCCGTCTGGCCCGCGACTGCGCCGAGGCCATGTACGAGCGCGACCAGGCCACCCGCCGCATGGGCATCCAGCTGCTGGATGCCGGCCCGGGCAGCGCCAAGCTGTCGATGCGTGTGCGCGAAGACATGATCCAGGGCCACGGCACCTGCCACGGCGGCTACCTGTTCACCCTGGCCGACTCGGCCTTCGCCTTCGCCTGCAACAGCTACAACGACGCCACTGTCGCCATCGGCTGCAGCATCGATTACGTGGCGCCGGCCCGTGAAGGCGACGAACTGATCGCCAGCGCCTTCGAGCAGAGCCGCAGCGGCCGCACCGGCAACTACGACGTGCGCATCGAGAATTCCCAGGGCCAGCTGATCGCCCTGTTCCACGGCAAATCCTACAAAGTGCGCGGCACCGTGCTGGCGCAGGAGACCTCCGAATGACAGACCTCACTGACGCCCTGATCATCGACGCTGTGCGCACGCCGATTGGCCGCTACGCCGGCGCCCTGTCCGGCGTGCGCGCCGACGACCTGGCGGCGATCCCGATGAAGGCCCTGATGCAGCGCCACCCGGAGCTGGACTGGAGCGCTATCGACGACGTGATCTTCGGCTGCGCCAACCAGGCCGGCGAGGACAACCGCAACGTCGCGCATATGGCCTCGCTGCTGGCCGGCCTGCCGGTCACCGTACCCGGCACCACGCTCAACCGCCTGTGCGGCTCCGGCCTTGACGCCGTGGGCAGTGCCGCACGCGCCCTGCGCTGCGGCGAGGCCGGGCTGATGCTGGCCGGCGGCGTGGAATCCATGTCCCGCGCGCCCTTCGTGATGGGCAAGTCCGAGCAGGCCTTTGGCCGCAGTGCGGAAATCTTCGACACCACCATCGGCTGGCGCTTCGTCAACAAACTGATGAAAAAGCAGTTCGGCATCGACTCCATGCCGGAAACCGCCGAGAACGTCGCCGAGCAGTTCAACATCAGCCGCGAAGACCAGGATGCCTTCGCCCTGCGCAGCCAGCACAAGGCCGCCGCCGCCCAGGCCAACGGCCGCCTGGCGAAGGAAATCGTCCCGGTGGAGATTCCCCAGCGCAAAGGCCCGGCCAAGGTGGTCGAGCAGGACGAACACCCGCGCGGCGACACCACCCTGGAGCAACTGGCCAAGCTCGGCACGCCGTTCCGCGAAGACGGCAGCGTCACCGCCGGCAACGCCTCGGGCGTCAACGACGGCGCCTGTGCGCTGCTGATGGCCTCCCCGGCCGCCGCCGCGCGCCACGGTCTGAAGGCCCGCGCCCGCGTGGTCGCCATGGCCACCGCTGGCGTCGAGCCGCGGATCATGGGCATCGGCCCGGTGCCGGCGACCCGCAAGGTGCTGGAGCTGGCCGGCCTGTCGCTGAACGACATGGACGTGATCGAACTCAACGAAGCCTTCGCCGCCCAGGGACTTGCCGTGCTGCGCGAGCTGGGCCTGAAGGATGACGACGCACGGGTGAACCCCAACGGCGGCGCCATCGCCCTCGGCCATCCGCTGGGCATGAGCGGTGCACGCCTGGTCACCACCGCCCTGCATGAGCTGGAGGAACGCGGTGGCCGCTACGCCCTGTGCACCATGTGCATCGGCGTCGGCCAGGGCATCGCCCTGATCATCGAGCGAATCTGATCCAAAGGGAGCTTCGGACCCCGCACCGCCAGTCGCCAAGTGCACCGGCTGGCAGACAGAGCAAAGTCTCTGGCAGGGGTTCGAATCCTTCCGCGAACGGGGGCGTTATGCTGCTCCCATGACACTCGCAGCCCCCTTACGGGCTGGCGTACAAGAACAAATCGAGTGAACCCATGAACATGTACCATGATGCCGAACGTGCCCTGCTTGACCCGATGGAGACCGCCAGTGTCGACGAGCTGCGCCAGCACCAGCTGGAGCGCCTGCGCTGGAGCCTCAAGCACGCCCACGACAACGTCCCGCTGTACCAGAAGCGCTTCGCCGAGGCTGGCGTACACCCGGACGACCTGACCTCCCTGGACGATCTCGCCAGGTTCCCCTTCACCGGCAAGAACGACCTGCGCGACAACTACCCCTACGGCATGTTCGCCGTGCCGCAGAACGAGATCGTGCGCCTGCACGCCTCCAGCGGCACCACCGGCAAACCCACGGTGGTCGGCTACACGCAGAACGACATCGACACCTGGGCCAACGTGGTCGCGCGCTCCATCCGCGCCGCCGGCGGCCGCAAGGGCGACAAGGTGCACGTGTCCTACGGCTACGGCCTGTTCACCGGCGGCCTGGGCGCGCACTACGGCGCCGAGCGCCTGGGCTGCACCGTGATCCCGATGTCCGGCGGCCAGACCGAGAAGCAGGTCCAGCTGATCCGCGACTTCCAGCCGGACATCATCATGGTCACCCCGTCCTACATGCTCAACATCGCCGACGAGATCGAGCGCCAGGGCGTCGACCCGCACAGCCTCAAGCTGCGCCTGGGCATCTTCGGCGCCGAGCCGTGGACCGCCGAACTGCGCCGCGCCGTGGAAGAGCGCATGGGCATCACCGCCCTGGACATCTACGGCCTCTCCGAAATCATGGGCCCGGGCGTGGCCATGGAATGCGCCGAGACCAAGGACGGCCCGACCGTCTGGGAAGACCATTTCTACCCCGAGATCATCGACCCGGTGACCGGCGCGGTATTGCCGGACGGCCAGTACGGCGAGCTGGTGTTCACCTCGCTGTCCAAGGAAGCGCTGCCGATGATCCGCTACCGCACCCGCGACCTGACCCGCCTGCTGCCGGGCACCGCGCGGCCGATGCGGCGCATCGACAAGATCACCGGCCGCAGCGACGACATGCTGATCATCCGCGGCGTCAACGTCTTCCCGACCCAGGTCGAGGAACAGGTGCTGAAGATCAAGCAGCTCGCCGAGTGCTACGAGATCCACCTGCACCGCAACGGCAACCTCGACTGCATCGACGTGCACGTCGAGCTGCGCCACGACCAGCAGAACCTGTCGGCGGACGAGCAGAAGGCCATCGGCAGCGAGCTGGGCAAGCAGATCAAGACCCACATCGGCGTCAGCGCCCGCGTGCTGGTGCAGCCATCCCATAGCCTCAAGCGCTCGGAAGGCAAGGCCTGCCACGTGTATGACAATCGGCCCAAGGGCTGATTGGCCTGTGTGACTGAAAGCCCCGCCTCGGCGGGGCTTTCTGCTTTCTGCAGGAGCGAGGAGGACGCCCAGTTCTTGCTCGCGAACGCGCCCAACTTCGTCGCCACGTATTGCACCCCTCCCCAGCTCCGGAGTAGCCCACCATTCCTACCACCCGTCGCCCCGCCCTCCCTGCCTGTCGATCCTTCACCCTGCCCTTCGACTATTCCTCAAAGGCAGGCGGCATCCGGCCGTCCGCCCACCCGCAGGAGATGAACGATGAACTATGTCGATGGCTTCCTCGTACCGGTACCCACCGCGCGCCGCGAGCGCTACATCGAGGTGGCGCAAAAGGCGGCGGCGATGTTCAGGGAATATGGCGCGCTGGGCGTCGTCGAGTGCTGGGGCAACGACGTGCCCGAGGGCAAGGTGACCTCCTTCCCCATGGCGGTGAAGCTCAAGGAAGACGAAACCGTGGTGTTCTCCTGGATCACCTGGCTCAGCAAGGAGGCGCGTGACGCGGGCATGAAGAAGTTCATGGAGGACCCACGGATGAAGACCGAGTTCAGCGACATGCCCTTCGACGGGCAGCGCATGATCTTTGGCGGCTTCCAGGTGATCGTCCAGGCCTGATCCCCGTGGCTTTACTGTAGGAGCGAGCTTGCTCGCGAACCCGCCCAGCGTCGGAGCCGCCGGGAAAGCGTTCGCGAGCAAGCTCGCTCCTACAGCCCCTTCGAACCACCACATATGATTCATTCTTAAAAATTAATTTGCGTATCACTTTGTCATCTTTCCGGCGAATGGCAGGCGCCATTCACGCCCAGACAAATACGCCGCAGAATTTCGACAAATCCCTGCACAATACTCACTTTTTACCGACTTTTTCGGTGAAACGTGCTCCTTTGCGCGCCCGCCTTCCCCCAAAATCCCGCCAAAGCGATACACAATCCATTTACGACACATCATTTAGTGTTAGACATTCATTTCTGTATCATTTAAAAATACAGCCATGGCCAAGGCCGTCCCACGAACAAGACAAAAGGCTGGAGACACAGCATGTACGCACAACTGGTTGAGACCGGCGTGAAGCGCATCAAGGCGCTGGACGAGATGTCGCCGGAAGAACGCGCCTTCCAGGAAAAGATCGATGCCGAGATCAAGATCGAGGCGAAGAACTGGATGCCCGATGCCTACCGCCAGACGCTGATCCGGCAGATTTCCCAGCACGCCCACTCCGAGATCGTCGGCATGCTGCCCGAGGGCAACTGGGTGACCCGTGCGCCGACCCTGAAGCGCAAGCTGCAGCTGATGGCGAAGATCCAGGACGAAGCCGGCCACGGCCTCTACCTGTACAGCGCCATGGAGACCCTGGGCGCCGACCGTGACGCCGAGATCGCCAAGCTGCACAGCGGCAAGGCCAAGTACTCGAGCATCTTTAACTACCCGACGCTGAACTGGGCCGACATGGGCGCGGTGGGCTGGCTGGTGGATGGCGCGGCGATCGTCAACCAGGTGGTGCTGCAGCGCACCTCCTACGGTCCCTATTCCCGCGCGATGATCCGCATCTGCAAGGAAGAAAGCTTCCACCAGCGCCAGGGCTACGAAATCCTCCTGACCATGATGCGCCACGGCAATCAGGCGCAGAAGGACATGGTCCAGGACGCCATCAACCGCCTCTGGTGGCCGGCGCTGATGATGTTCGGCCCGAGCGACGCCGACTCCCCCAACAGCGCCCAGTCCATGGCCTGGAAGATCAAGCGGCAGAGCAACGACGAACTGCGCCAGCGCTTCGTCGACCAGACCGTACCGCAGCTGGAACTGCTCGGCTGCACCGCCCCGGACCCGCACCTGAAGTGGAACGAGGAACGCGGCCACTACGACTTCGGCGACATCCAGTGGGAAGAGTTCTACGAAGTGCTCAAGGGCAACGGCCCGTGCAATACCGAGCGCGTCGCCACCCGCCGCAAAGCCATCGAAGACGGCGCCTGGGTCCGCGAAGCCGCGGTCGCCTACGCCCGCAAACAACAACAGAAGAAAGACGCCGCCTGAGTCGCGAGGAGAGAGAAGCCATGTCCGAGTGGACCCTTTTTGAAGTGTTCGTCCGTAGCAAACACGGCCTGAACCACAAGCATGTCGGCAGCGTCCATGCCGCCGACGCCGCCATGGCCATCGAGAACGCCCGCGAGCTGTACACCCGCCGCAACGAAGGCGTGAGCCTGTGGGTCGTGCCCTCCGCGCTGATCACCGCCTCCTCCCCCGACGAGAAGGACCCGCTGTTCGATCCGTCGCAGGACAAGGTCTACCGCCACGCCAGCTTCTACGAGCTGCCGCCCGAAGTCGGCCACATGTGAGATCGCGTGCGATGAACCCGAATTCTGACAAGATCGAATACCTGCTGCGCCTCGCCGACAGCGCCCTGATCCAGGGCCAGCGCCTGTGCGAATGGTGCGGACACGCCCCGGCCCTGGAAGAAGAGCTGGCGCTGATGAACGTCGGCCTCGACCTGGTAGGCCAGGCGCGCAACTGGTACGAGTACGCCGTGGAACTGCTGGACGACGGCCGCGACGCCGACGCCCTCGCCTTCCGCCGCGACGAACGCGCCTTCCGCAACCTCCTGCTGGTCGAGCAGCCCAACGGCGACTTCGCCGTGACCATCGCCAAGCAGTTCCTCTATGACGCCTGGCACTTCCACGTGCTGCACGCCCTGAGCAGCTCCAGCGACGAGCGCATCGCCGCCATCGCCGCCAAGGGCCTGAAGGAAGTCACCTACCACCTGCGTCGCTCCTCCGAATGGGTGCAGCGCCTGGGTGACGGCACCGAAGAGAGCCATGCGCGCATGCTCGCGGCGATCCCGCAGGTGTGGCGCTTTACCGTCGAGCTGTGCAACGCGGATGAAGTGGAACAGCGCCTGTTCGCCGAAGGCATCGCGCCGAACCCGGAAGAACTCGCCGCCGCATGGAAAGCCAAGGTCGCCGACATCTTCGCCGCCGCGACCCTGCCGCTGCCCGAGCCTGCGGTGAACTTCTACCTCAGTGGCCGCCGCGGCCTGCACACCGAGCATCTGGGCATTCTCCTGGCCGAGATGCAGTTCCTCCAGCGGGCCTACCCCGATGCGACCTGGTGAGCTGATTACCAGCGACCGCGGCGCGCGCGCCGGCACGGCTGATGACCTCAGCCGCGCCTGGAACGTGCTCGGCGCGGTGATGGACCCGGAAGTGCCGGTGGTCAGCGTGGTCGAGCTGGGCATCGTGCGCGGGCTCGACTGGCAGGACGGGCACCTGCACGTGGTGGTCACCCCCACCTACTCCGGCTGCCCGGCCACCGAGGTCATCGAGCAGGACATCCAGCACGCCCTGGAGCACGCCGGCTTCGCCGCGCCGCAACTGGAGCGCCGCCTGAGCCCGGCCTGGACCACCGACTGGATCAGCGACAGCGGCCGCCAGGCGCTGCGCGACTATGGCATCGCCCCGCCGGCCGGCAGCACCAGCAAGCGCAGCCTGCTTGGCGAGACCCCGGAAGTGCGCTGCCCGCAGTGCGGCAGCCTGCACACCGAGCAGCTCAGCCAGTTCGGCTCCACTGCCTGCAAGGCGCTGTACCGCTGCATCGACTGCCGCGAGCCATTCGACTACTTCAAGTGCATCTGAGCGGCGCCGCCGCCGGAGAAGAACAATGAGCAAGTTCCATAGCCTGAAAATCAAGGAAGTGCGCGCCGAAACCCGCGACGCCGTGTCCATCGCCTTCGACGTCCCGGCAGACCTGGCCGACAGCTTCCGCTTTCAGCACGGCCAGCACCTGGTCATGCGCACCCAGCTCGACGGCGAGGAAGTGCGCCGCTCCTACTCCATCTGCAGCGGCGTCAACGACGGTGAGCTGCGCGTGGCGATCAAGCGCGTGCCGGGCGGGCGTTTCTCCGCCTACGCCAACGAGACGCTGAAGGTCGGCGCCAGCCTGGAAGTCATGCCGCCGGCCGGCCACTTCAATGTCGAACTGGACCCGGCGCGCCACGGCAACTACCTGGCGGTCGCCGCCGGCAGCGGCATCACGCCGATCCTGTCGATCGTCAAGACCACCCTGGAAACCGAGCCGCACAGCCGCGTCACCCTGCTCTACGGCAACCGCTCCAGCAACGCCGCGATGTTCCGCGAGCAGCTCGAAGACCTGAAGAACCGCTACCTGCAGCGCCTGAACCTGATCTTCGTGTTCAGCCGCGAGCAGCAGGATGTCGACCTCTACAACGGCCGCATCGACGCCGACAAGTGCGGCCAGCTGTTCAGCCGCTGGCTCGACGTGAAGAGCCTGGACGCCGCCTTCATCTGCGGCCCGCAGGCGATGACCGAGACCGTGCGCGACCAGCTCAAGGGCAACGGCATGCCAGCCGAACGCATCCACTTCGAACTGTTCGCCGCCGCCGGCAGCGAGAGCAAGCGCGAAGCACGCCAGGCTGCCGCCGCCATCGACAGCGCGAAGAGCCAGATCACCGTGATCAGCGATGGCCGCGAGCTGTCCTTCGAGCTGGCCCGCAACAGCGTCAGCGTGCTCGACGCCGGCAACGAGCACGGCGCCGAACTGCCCTACTCCTGCAAGGCCGGCGTGTGCTCGACCTGCAAGTGCAAGGTGGTATCCGGCGAGGTGGAGATGGACAGCAACTTCGCCCTGGAAGACTACGAAGTGGCAGCGGGCTACGTGCTGAGCTGCCAGGCGTATCCGATCAGCGACAAGGTGGTCCTCGATTTCGACCAGCTCTGATCCAGATCTTTGTAGGAGCGAGCTTGCTCGCGAACCGATCGACGCCAGCGTGGCGGCGACATCGATCGCGGACGGAGTCCGCTCCTACGCGGGGATCGGCCTTGGGTAGGAGCGGACTCCGTCCGCGATCGGCCACGCCCCACGAAGAGTCGTTCACGTTCCACCGCCAGCGGCCCACAAGGCCCCTGGCGGACCTAATCCGGCGGCCTCGTACCGCCAATGAAGAATGCGCCGCCGACGCCCATCCGGCGCGGCGGTCACCGGCAGCAGCCGGTCCCCTTGCGTAGCGATCCGGAGGACAACAACCATGGCCCAAGAGCCTATCCTGCAAAGTTTCATCGGCGGCCGCTGGGTCGGCCAGCACGGCGCCCAGGCGCTGCGTAGCGCGCTCAATGGCCAGGCCGTGGCGCGCACTCACGAGGAGGCGCTGGACTTCGCCGAAGCCGTCGCCCATGCCCGCGAGCAGGGCCTCAAGGAACTGATGTCCATGGACTTCCAGCAGCGCGCCCAGCGCCTGAAAGCCCTGGCGCTGTACCTGACCGAGCGCAAGGAACAGCTCTACGAGATTTCCCGCCACAGCGGCGCCACCCGCGCCGACAGCTGGATCGACATCGAAGGCGGCGCCGGCACCCTGTTCGCCTACGCCGGCGTCGGCGGTCGCGAGCTGCCCTCGGGCAACGTCGTCCACGAAGGCCCGGCCATGCCGCTGGGCAAGACCGGCAAGTTCGCCGGCAGCCACATCCTGGTGCCGCGCGGCGGCATCGCCGTGCACATCAACGCCTTCAACTTCCCCATCTGGGGGATGCTGGAGAAGTTCGCGCCGAGTTTCCTCGCCGGCATGCCGTGCATCGTCAAACCGGCCACCGCCACCAGCTACATCGCCGAAGCCGCCGTGCGCGTGATGCATGAGTCCGGACTGCTCCCGGCCGGCAGCCTGCAGCTGATCATCGGCGGCACCGGCGACCTGCTGGACCGCCTGCAGGGCCAGGACGTGGTGACCTTCACCGGCTCCGCCGACACCGCCGCCAAGCTGCGCGTAAACCCCAACCTGATCCGCAACTCGGTGCCGTTCAACGCCGAGGCCGACTCGCTGAACTGCGCCATCCTCGCCCCGGATGTCACCCCGGACGATGAAGAGTTCGACCTCTTCGTCAAGGAAGTGGCCCGCGAGATGACCGTCAAGGCCGGGCAGAAATGCACCGCCATCCGTCGCGCCATCGTCCCGGCCAAGCACATCGACGCTGTGGCCGAACGCCTGCGTGACCGCCTGGCCAAGGTGGTGGTCGGTGACCCGTCGGTGGAAGGCGTGAAGATGGGCGCCCTGGCCTCCCATGCCCAGCAGTCCGACGTCGCCGAGCGCGTGGAAGCCCTGCTGAAAACCAGCGAACTGGTCTTCGGCGCGAAGGACGGCTTCGCCCCGCGCGGCGACGGCGTGACCGAAGGCGCGTTCTTCGCCCCGACCCTGCTGCGCAGCCGTGATCCGCACGCCGAAGGCGGCGCCCACGACATCGAGGCGTTCGGTCCGGTGACCACCCTGATGGCCTACGACGACATCGACGAAGCCGTCGCCCTCGCCGCCCGCGGCAAGGGCAGCCTGGTGGCGAGCCTGATCACCCGTGATCCGCAGGTCGCCGCGAAAGTCGTCCCGGTGATGGGCGCGCTGCACGGCCGCCTGCACATCCTCGACCGCGAGTCCGCCGCCGAATCCACCGGCCACGGTTCTCCGCTGCCGGTGCTCAAGCATGGCGGCCCGGGTCGCGCCGGCGGTGGTGAAGAACTGGGCGGCCTGCGCGCGGTGAAGCACTACCTGCAGCGCACTGCGGTACAGGGCTCGCCGACCATGCTGATGGCCGTCACCGGCGAATACGTGCGCGGCGCCCAGGTCTACGAGACCGAGGTGCACCCGTTCCGCCGCCACTTCGACGACCTGAAGATCGGCGAATCGCTGCTGACCCACCGCCGTACCGTCACCGAGGCGGACCTGGTCAACTTCGGCTGCCTGTCGGGCGACCACTTCTACATGCACTTCGACGAGCTGGCGGCCAAGGATTCGCAGTTCGGCAAGCGCATCGCCCACGGCTACTTCGTGCTCTCCGCGGCGGCCGGCCTGTTCGTCTCGCCCGGCGTCGGCCCGGTGCTGGCCAACTACGGCCTGGACACCCTGCGCTTCATCAACCCGGTGGGCATCGGCGACACCATCCAGGCGCGCCTGACCTGCAAGCGCAAGATCGACCAGGGCAAGAAGAGCCCCAAGGGCGAGCCGCAGGGCGTGGTGGCCTGGGACGTGGAAGTGACCAACCAGCTCGGCGAACTGGTGGCCAGCTACGACATCCTCACCCTGGTACTCAAGCGAGCGTGATGCGGGAACCGTTGCACCAGCCCGGCGCAACGGCAGATCGCCAGGGGATGGGCCACGCCCATCCCCTGCTGCTCAATACAGTCCGGTGGCGCTCCCCGGCTCGAAGACCGGAGTCTCATTGGCCTGGATCATGTTGTAGCTCAGCATGAACGTCACGCCGCCCTCGCTGCCCAGCGCCTGGCTGACCCAGCCGATCGGGTTGTTGAACAGCGAATCATCCGGGTTGAGCACGCCGATGGCCGCCGTTTCGGGGTCCTCGTCCCAGGTGACGTCGCCCCAGTGCCAGCCCAGCCCCCGCACGAACTGCCGCCCCAGCAGCGCGCCGAGGGCGAACACCGCGTCATCGTCCACCTCGCGCTGTTGCGCCTTTGCATCTCGCACATACTGGGTAATCGCCGCGACCACCTCATGGGGAGGCAACTCGGGCGCCAGCTGAAGCAGCACCCTTCCTTGCTGTTGCAGGTCTTCCAGTTGCTGTTCCAGCTCCACCGACAGCGGAATGATTTCAGCCATGCTTCCTTCTCCTCAAACGGTTCCCGCGCGTTCCTGGCGGGCCCCTTGCTGTTGAAACTGTCACTCTGCCGCACGGGCCGACCGGCCGGCGCCGCTTACTTTGTGCGGCCCATCAGGACGTCCTGACTGCCTTCGGCCTTTTCCCGCAGGAAATCCCAGGTGGTGCGCATCCGCGCGATGTCCTTCAGCTCGGTCGGCATCAGCATCCAGAAGGTCCGTACGAACTCGATTTCCCCCGCCAGCACCGGCTGCAGCGACGGGTCCTCGGCTGCGGCGAACGCCGGCAGGATCGCCAGCCCGGCGCCCTCCGCCACCGCGCGCTGCTGGGCGAGGATGCTGGTGCAGCGCAGCGCCATGTGCAGCGGCCGGCCGATCTCGTCGAGGTACTGCAGCTCCTTGCTGTAGAGCAGGTCGTCGACGTAGCCGACCAGAGCGTGCTCGCGCAGGTCGTCCCGATTGCGGATCGGCCCACGCTCGGCGAGGTAGCCCTTCGAGGCGTAGAGGCGCAGCACGTAGTCGGTCAGCCGGGTAATGATGTAAGGCCCGCGGCCGGGGCGCTCCAGGGTGATGACGATGTCCGCCTCGTGGCGCGACAGCTGCAGCGCGCGCGGCACTGCCAGCAGGTCCACGCCCAGGTGCGGGTGACGCTGGTTCAGCTCCACCAATTGCGAGGTGAGCAGCGTCGAGCCGTAACCCTCGGTGGCGCCGATGCGCACCTTGCCGGAGAGATTGTCCTCGGCGCCGGCCAGGCGTTTCTCGATCACCTTGCACGCGCTTTCCATGGCCTCGGCCTGGGGCAACAGCCCGTGGCCGGCCTCGGTCAGCCGATAGCCGGCAGGCTCGCGCACCAGCAGCTGGGCGCCGATGCTCTTCTCCAGAGCCTGCAGACGACGGGCGACCGTGGTGTGGTCCACGCCCAGGCGCCGGGCGGCGACGGTCAGCTTGCCGGCACGGGATAGCTCGAGGAAAAACCGCAGGTTGTCCCAGTCCATATCAGCCTCAGCGCGGGTGGTGTGTGCAAAAACGCAGAGCATACTTGCACATCACCTCATTGAGCACATCAAAAATGCACTGCTAGGATCGTTCCAGACAACAAGAAAGCCTTCAGGCTGGGAGAACCCCGATGACTGCAACTGCCGTCCCGACCGTCAAACTCTTCCTCGACGGCAAGCCCGTCGAGTCCGCCACCACCCAATGGCGCGACGTGATCAACCCCGCCACCCAGGAAGTCCTTGCCCGCGTGCCCTTCGCCACGGCCGAGGAAGTCGAGCGCGCCGTAGCCAGCGCCAAGGCGGCGTTCAAGACCTGGAAGAAGACGCCCATCGGCGCCCGCGCGCGCATCTTCCTCAAGTACCAGCAACTGATCCGCGAGAACATGAAGGAGCTGGCGGCGATCCTCACCGCCGAACAGGGCAAGACCCTGCCCGACGCCGAAGGCGACGTGTTCCGTGGCCTGGAAGTGGTCGAGCACGCCTCCGCCATCGGCAACCTGCAGCTGGGCGAGCTGGCCAACAACGTGGCCGGCGGCGTGGATACCTTCACCATCCTGCAGCCCATCGGCGTGTGCGCCGGCATCACCCCCTTCAACTTCCCGGCGATGATCCCGCTGTGGATGTTCCCGATGGCCATCGCCACCGGCAATACCTTCGTCCTCAAGCCCTCCGAGCAGGACCCGATGGTGACCATGCGCCTGGTCGAACTGGCCCATGAAGCCGGCGTGCCGCCGGGCGTCCTCAACGTCATCCATGGCGGCCCGGATGTGGTGAACGCTATCTGCGACCACCCGGACATCAAGGCGGTCTCCTTCGTCGGCTCGACCCGTGTCGGCACCCACGTCTACAACCGCGCATCCCTGGCCGGCAAGCGCGTGCAGTGCATGATGGGCGCGAAGAACCACGCCATCGTGCTACCCGACGCCAACAAGGAGCAGACCCTCAACGCCATTGCCGGTGCGGCCTTCGGCGCCGCCGGGCAACGCTGCATGGCGCTGTCAGTGGCAATCCTGGTAGGCGAAGCCCACGAGTGGATTCCCGACCTGGTGGCCAAGGCCAGGACCCTGAAAGTGAGTGGCGGCACCGAGGCCAACACCGACGTCGGCCCGCTGGTTTCCTGCGCGGCGCTGGACCGCGTCAGCGGCCTGATCGAACGCGGCACCCAGGAAGGCGCCAAGCTGGAACTGGACGGCCGCAACCCGCAGGTAGCCGGCTACGCCAAGGGCAATTTCGTCGGCCCGACAGTGTTCTCCGGCGTCACCCCGCAGATGACCATCTACCGCGAGGAAATCTTCGGCCCGGTGCTCTGCGTGGTGTCGGTGAAGACCTTCGACGAGGCCATCGAGCTGATCAACGCCAACCCCAACGGCAACGGCACCGCGCTGTTCACCCGCTCCGGCGCCGCCGCACGGCACTTCAAGGAAGAGATCGATGTCGGCCAGGTCGGCATCAACGTACCGATCCCGGTGCCAGTGCCGCTGTTCTCCTTCACCGGCTCGCGCGGTTCCAAGCTGGGCGACCTGGGCCCGTACGGCAAGCAGGTGGTGCAGTTCTACACCCAGACCAAGACCGTCACCGAACGCTGGTTCGACGAGAACGAGGTCGGCGGCGCGGTGAACACCACCATCAACCTCAAGTGATCACTTAAAAAAGCCTGCCCGCCCGCTCGCCCCGAGCCGACCCGGACTTCAGCAAGGATGCTGGTCCGGACCCGGCACCACGCGGGCGGGCACCTCCATTCGCGCCTGATCGACCGGGCGCCCCGAACAAGAAGAAGAGGATCACCCCATGCGCATCGGCTTCATCGGACTCGGCAACATGGGCGGCCCCATGGCCGCCAACCTGCTCAAGGCCGGCTTCGACCTGAGCGTCTTCGATCTCTCCGCTGCGGCCGTGGAAGCGGCCGTCGCCCTTGGCGCCCGCGCCCTGGCATCCCCCGCCGAAGTGGCGCGCGACGATGTCGAGGCGATCATCACCATGCTGCCCGCCGCCGCCCACGTGAAGCAGGTCTTCCTCGGTGACGACGGCCTGCTGGCCAACGTGCAACCCGGCGTGCTGCTGATCGACTCGTCCACCATCGACCCGCTGAATGCCCGTGAGGTCAGCGCGGCTGCCCTGGCGCACGGCAACCCGATGCTCGATGCGCCGGTTTCCGGCGGCACCGCTGGCGCCGCGGCCGGTACTCTGACCTTCATGGTCGGCGGCGAGCAGGCCGACTTCGACCGGGCCCGCCCGGTACTGGCCGCCATGGGCAAGAACATCGTGCACTGCGGCGGCGCCGGCAACGGCCAGGTGGCCAAGGTGGCGAACAACCTGCTGCTGGGCATCTCCATGATCGGCGTGGCGGAAGCCATGTCCCTGGGCGTGAAGCTGGGCATGGATGCGGAAGTGCTGGCCGGCATCATCAACACCTCCAGCGGCCGCTGCTGGAGCTCGGAAGTGAACAACCCGCTCACCGGCGCACCGGCGGCGCGCGGCTACACTGGCGGCTTCGGCACCGACCTGATGCTCAAGGACCTGGGCCTGGCCAGCGAAGCCGCGCGGCAGATTCGCCAGCCGGTGCTGCTTGGCGCATTGGCCCAGCAGTTGTTCCAGACCTTCAGCAACCAGGGCAACGGCCAACTGGACTTCTCGGCGATCGTGAAGCTGTACCAGCAAGGCTAGGCCCTGCTTCTGTAGGAGCGAGCCTGCTCGCGAACCGCTTCGCGACGGGGCCGGTTCGCGAGCAAGCCCGCTCCTGCAAAGGTCCCCCTCCGCGACACATCGCCCAAGCCTTCATCTCGGCTATCATGCGCGCTCCGCCCCACCGGATGCCGCCGCATGATCCTCCGCCCGCAAACCCCGACACTCTGGGTCCTGCTGTTCTCCCTCAAGGGATCGATCATCCCGGCCATCTGGCGCAAGGTGCTCTACACGGTGCTGCTCAGCTCGCTGGTGGTGGCCACCCACGGCACGCTCTACCACTACAAGGTGATCATCACCTCCACGCCGTTCACCCTCTGGGGCCTGACGCTGGCGATCTTCCTCGGCTTCCGCAACAACGTCGCCTACCAGCGTTTCTGGGAAGCACGCACGCTCTGGGGCGAACTGCTGATCGTGACCCGCAACCTGGCGCGGCAGACCCGCTCGCTACTGCCGGAACTGGACAGCGATGGCCGTCGCCAGTTGGGCAACCAGCTGATCGCCTTCACCTATGCCCTGCGCGACCAGCTGCGCGGCACCCCGCAAAGCGAAGACGTGCGCCGGCTGCTCGGTGAAGAGGCCGCCCTCCTGGCCGCCAGCCGCAGCCCGACAAACGTCCTGCTCGCCAGCCTCGGCCAGCGCTTTGCCGACCGCGGGCGCACCAGCGGCGCCGGCGATATCACCCTGGCCGCCATCGACCAGCAGATGACCCGCCTGTCGTACGTGCTGGGCGGCTGCGAGCGCATCCGCAACACACCGATTCCCTACCCCTACATCCTGATGCTGCATCGCATCGTGCACGTCTACTGCTTCCTGCTGCCCTTCTGCCTGGTCGACAGCATCGGCTGGTTCACCCCGCTGGCGGTATGCGTGCTGGCCTACACCTTCTTCGGCCTGGACGCCCTGGGCGACCAGATTGCCGACCCGTTCGACACCCAACCCAACGACCTGCCGCTGGACGCCATGAGCCGCAACATTGAAATCGCCGTACTGGAAATACTCGGCGAGACCGACCTGCCCGAACCGCTGAGGCCGGTGGACGGCCTGCTGCTCTGATCCGCCCCTGAGGACCCCTGAATGAACCACCTGAAAGACGTGCCGCTGAACAAGGCCTACCTGCTGCTCAACCACGGTCCCAGCACCTTGGTCACCAGCGAGCATGAAGGCGTCGCCAACGTCATGGCCGCCGCCTGGGTCATGCCACTGGACTTCGATCCGCCCAAGCTGATGCTGGTGTTGGACCGCAACACCTGGTCGCGCCACCTGGTGGAAGGCTCGGGCGCCTTCGTCATCCAGCTGCCGACGCGCCAGCAGGCTGAGCTGACCCTGGCGGTGGGCTCGAGCAACGGCGGTGAGGGCAACAAGTTCGAGCAGCTGGACATCCGCACTTCCCGTGCGAAGCAGGTCGAGGCGCCGATCGTCGATGGCTGCGTGGCCTACCTGGAATGCAAGGTGATCAGCGAGCCGCACAACCAGGAGAAGTACGACCTGTTCATCGCAGAAGTGGTCGCCGCCTACGCCGATGAGCGCGCCTTCTCCAATGGCCGCTGGCACTTCCCCAGCGACGAGCTGCGCACGATTCATTACCAGGCCGGCGGCGCCTTCTTCGCCACCGGCGAGGCGTTCCAGGTCAGTCGAGGCTGACCGGCTGCCAGGCTGCCGGTGACGAGCCCAGCTCGGAAGCCGGCATTTCCCAGTAGAGCGGCGAACCCGCGACCTGCAGTGGCGGACGCAAGCGCCGCGCGTGCCCCCAGGGTGTCGTCTCGATTCCCGGCGCCAGATCGGCGGTTGTCTCCGCCGCCAGCTCCAGCGACCCCACCGACGAAACTCCCGCCTCCAGCAGGCATTGCGCCGTACGCGCCAGTGACAGGCGCCAACGGCTCCCACGGCCGCTACGCCGACGTTCGGCCAACCCGCGCAAGGCAGCTGCGGCGATCAGATAGCCGGTGGCGTGATCGAGCGCCTGCACCGGCAACGGTACAGGCTTGTCTTCACCCCGCCAGGCGCGCCCTGCCTCGGCGATGCCACTGCTCATCTGCACCAGACTGTCGAACCCGCGCCTTTCGCTCCAGGGGCCGGACCAGCCATAGGCATTCAGGCTCACATCCACCAGCCCCGGCGCAATCGTCCGCCGTACATCGGCACCGAACCCCAGGCGATCCAGGGCATCGGCCCGATAGCCGTGCACCAGCACGTCAGCGCTGGCGAGCAGCGCCTGGAAGCGTTCGCGGCCCGCAGGCTGGCGCAGGTCCAGGCGCGCACAGTGCTTGCCCAGGGTGACTTCCGGCACCACGCCGGGCTCATCCCAGTCCGGCGGATCGATCCGCAGGACCTCGGCGCCAAATCCGGCGAGGAATCGGGTGGCGATCGGCCCGGCCAGCACACGGGTCAGGTCCAGTACGCGCACGCCGGCCAGCGGGCGCTCGCGGTCGATCTCGATATCCAGGGAAGGCGCCGACGTCAGCTGGAGATCGCGCAATACCAGGGGTTCGCGGCCAACGGCGATGCCTTGCGGATGCTGTTTCCAGGCCTCCCAGGAGCGCATCTCGGCCGCACAGCCGCCTTCTTTCACGATCGCGAGTTCCAACTCGCCCGCGTCCCAGTTCGCCACGGCACCTGCAACCCGATCACGATCATTGTCGGTCCCGAGTACCCGAAGGGCGGCGGCGCGGTGGTGCGGGGCGTTGGTGTGCAGGCGAATCCAGCCGTCGCGGGTGCGGTAGTTGCCGGCAATGGCGTCCCACAGGTCGGGGGGTGTCCAGCCCTGAGCACGCAAGGAGGTGGAGAACCAGAAGGAAGCCAGCCGGCGGTCCAGGACCAGCGACGCGGCGGCGCCGGAATCCGGCTCCAGCCATTCGCCCAGCGCCAGCCCCGCACTGGCGATACTGGCGGCGGCCAGTTCGGTGACGAAGAAAGCCGAAGGCAGGGAGCCTTCGCTGCGAAAGGCCAGGTGACTCAGGCGTTCGGCCTGGCCGCCCAGGGCAATCCAAAGTCGCTCTGCAAGAACGCGCTGCATCTCTATCTCCGCCTTTTCCTTGGAGTTTCACCTTAGCCGCGCAGCGTCAGGCGGGCGAGCCGACCTTGGTCGACAGGCAATAAAAAGCCCGCAATCAAGCGGGCTTTTCGATGGGGAGCTAATCCTTTAGCTGGTTTTCATCCTCTGCCCCGCGGTGTGAAAAAAACGTGAAGCGAGGGTCGGCCGAAACATTTTTTTGGAGAGCGCATTCTCTGGAGACTGGAGCTCAGCTCGAATAGTCCAGCGCGGTCCAGACGCGGCTGAGCCCATCGCTGATCTGGCAGCTCGACAGGTCGTCCGCTTCGCCCCGCGAAGACAGGCGCACGGTGGAGTCGCCCTCGCCTTCGGTCAGCCACTGCAGACGGCCACAGTTGGGCGTGTCGATCACGTAGCTGGCGGCGATGGACGAGCGCTCCTTCGGCAGGCGGATGGCATCGCGCACCGTGCCGCGCTCCTCGATGCGCTTGCCGTCGGCCACCAGCACGGCCCAGGCCTCCTTGCCCTCGATGATGAGGTAGGCGCCATTGGCGCGCGGGACGTCCGCCTGGGGCTGGGCACAGCCCGCCAGCATCGCCACACCTGCGCAAAGCATCAGTTTCTGCAGCATCGCCATCGCTCCTGTTCTTCGAAGAGTGCCCGCCAGGCCAGTGGCGACGGGCACTTCAGGGTTTCTGTCAGACCGCGAGAGAGATACTAGGAGAAAATACTGTTCATGCATACAGTATTTTGCGAAAATTTTTTAAACCTCGACGAAAGGCCACAGTCCATTGGCTTACGTCGATCACCTCGGATCACAGAGCATGGGCCAGACCCCCATTGAGGAGCACACGATGGTGAGCATCCATCAGCTGAAATACACCGTGAACCACATGGCCATCGAGGAAGTCAGCGAGGCCGTGTCGGAACTGCTGCTGGAGGGGTTGGTCACAGAGGGCAAGACGCCCTTCAGCCGCACCCACTTCAACGTGTGTTTCGCGGAAATCGAGGCCCTGATGCAGCGCGCCGGCTATCACCGGCCGCTGGATGTGGTGGGCTACCAGGGCCAGGCCTACGCCATGTTCGATCCCAGCCGCTGGGACGCTGTGGAAGTCCTGCGCTGGCTGAAGGAGTACGTCGAGGAATCGAAGGCGGTCAGCACCGCCTGAACGCGCGGGCTTTTTCGCAGGTCGCGGTTGCGGGAGCAGCGACTTGCGAAGGCCCACCCGGCGCACTAATGTCCCTTGCACTTTTCCCGCTTGCCGAATCAAGGACGATTCCATGAGCGACTCCTCCTCCGACGACAGCTGGCTCTGGGCCTACCGCAAACTCCGTAGCTGGGATGTGGGCCGGGTGAGCTCCGCGTTTCTCGCGACACTCTTCCACTGGCGTGGCGATACCGGGCTGTTCTACAGCCACGGCGGCCTGCGCAAATCCCGCCTGACCCGTGACGACCTGATCGACTGATCCGGCCTACTGCTGCTGGTAATAGCCATTGCCGCGCGGATAGACCGCGCCGTTGGGGTATTCGATGCTCTGCCGGATGCCACCGCTGCCCTGGTCGATGATCACCGTGCCCGAGCGCGTCTCGCCGTAGCCGCGCGGCACCTGCACACCGCCATAACCGTCATTGCGCTGCCAGCTGGAGGAGCTCTCCACGCTGCCGCTCGCACCCGGACTGATGTATATGCGCTGGATCACCGGCGGCGATTGCTGCCATTGGGGCTGACCCTGGTAGTTCTGCTGGGACTGCCTTGGCTGCGTGGAAAACTGCTGCGCGTAGACGGGTAACGCCAGGGCACAACAGGCGATGGCCCCGACGACTCTGAGACCGAGCATGGCGATCTCCCGAATAGTGGAAAGGCTCCAGCTTACCAAGCCTCGCCGCTCAGTGCAGGACGCTGCGATAAATCGTTATAAATCATAACGATAATGACGCTTTATAATGTTGAATATGCGAATCAAGCACTCTTACGTGCCGCGTTGCGGTCCTTCCTCAAACGATTGCCTCATCCTTTGCTGAAACAACCTGATAGCGTTGACTCTTAAAGTCATTTATAGATTATTTTATCCTTTAAAAACAAAAAGATAGGTAACTCTTCTAAAGCATCAGGAGAGGTAGAGCAGGCCTGTTGCGAAGCGTTCCCGGCAGGCGCAAGGCACAGCGGCCCAACTATCGCCTCCATCCGGGCAATCGCCCCTTGCCATTCCATTGCCACGATTGGCATTTCTTTCTCAATCAGTAAGATGCAGCGACTTTCGTAAGGAACGCCTCATGTTCGGACGCTGCCTGACCCTGCTGCTGATCCTCGCCATTCCCACCGTCGCCTCCGCCGCCGCCCCGCGCACCTTCGAGGAAGCCAAGAAAGTCGGGCGCAAGCTGTATGCCCGCCAATCGGTGGAGTTCTACTGCGGCTGCCGCTACAACGGCACCAAGGTCGACCTGAAGAGCTGCGGCTACACCCCGCGCAAGAATGCCAACCGGGCCTCGCGCATCGAGTGGGAACACATCGTCCCCGCCTGGGTGATCGGCCATCAGCGCCAGTGCTGGCAGAGCGGCGGGCGCAAGAACTGCTCGCGCAATGACCGGGTGTACCAGAAGGCCGAGGCCGACCTGCACAACCTGGTGCCGAGCATCGGTGAAGTGAACGGTGATCGGAACAACTTCAGCTTCGGCTGGCTGCAACAGAAGCCCTCGCAGTACGGCGCCTGCCCGATGGTCGTGGACTTCAAGGCACGCAAGGCCATGCCGCGCCCGCAGATTCGCGGCATGATCGCCCGCACCTACTTCTACATGAGCGACCGCTACGGCCTGAGGCTGTCCAACCAGGACCGCCAGCTGTTCACCGCCTGGAGCAAGCAGTACCCGGTGGAAGTCTGGGAACGCCAGCGCAACCAGATGGTTGGTTGCGTCATGGGCTGGGGCAACCCCTACGTCGGCCCGATCGAAACCGACCGCTGCCCGGCGCCGAAAGTGGCCAGGCGCTGAAGCCTGGCGACAGAGGCAAGCGCCAGCAGTAGACTCCGACAGCCGTCCCGCTGTGACGAGCCTACCTTTATCTGTCTGGAGTACGCAGCATGTCCCTCTCGATCTACCAGGCTTCCGTTCCGGTCTTCATCCGCATGCTCGGCAACCTCTCGGTGATCCTCACCAAGGCTGCCGCCCACGCCGAAGCCAAGTCCATCGATCCTTCCGTCCTGATCAACGCCCGCCTCGCCCCGGACATGTTCGCCCTGGCGCGCCAGGTGCAGATTGCCTCGGACTCCGCCAAGGGTGCCGGCGCGCGCCTGGCCGGCGTGGAAGTGCCGAGCTACGCCGATGACGAAACGACCTTCGACGAGCTGCAGGCACGCATCGCCAAGACCGTCGAGTTCCTCAAGACCCTCAAGCCCGAGCAGTTTGAAGGCGCCGAAGACCGCACCATCGAACTGAAGCTGCGCACCCGCGAAGTCAGCTTCAAGGGCTCGGATTTCCTGCTCGGCTTCGTCAATCCGAACTTCTATTTCCACATCACCACCGCCTACGACATCCTCCGCCACAACGGCGTGGAAGTCGGCAAGATGGACTACCTGGGCGGCGTCTGATCGCCCCGGGCGCCGGCCTCCCCGGCGCCCTTCAGCCGCGCGGCAGCGGCAGCGTGGTGGTGGACTTGATCTCCGAGAGTGCCACGATGGAGTTGATCTCCTGGACCCCCGGCACCTGGGACAGCCGCTCGAAGAAGAAGCGCTCATACGCCTCCACATCCTCCGTGACGATGCGCAACATGAAGTCCACGGCCCCCATCAGCACATGGCACTCCAGCACCTCGGGAAACGCCTCCATGGCCTGCGCGAAATCCGTCAGATGATTGCGCCCGTGGGCGTTGAGCTTCACCTGGGCAAATATCTGGGTGTTCAGGCCGATCTTCTTGCGATCCAGCAAGGTCACCTGCTTGCGGATCACCCCTTCTTCCTTCAACCGCTGAATCCGCCGCCAGCACGGCGACTGGGACAGGCCGATGCGCTCGGCGATCTCCGCCGTGGAAAGAGTGGCCTCCTCCTGCAGCAGGGCGAGGATCTTGCGGTCATGGGCATCCAGTGAAACGGGCATAAATGATTCGCCTTGGACAAATTCGGAGAATCATTAATGCATACATTCCCGTCTCATGGCCAAAAACAGGCAAATAAATCCCCTGCACGGGCCGCAGAATATCCGTCACCTCTCCTGCACCGGCCAGCCGTCATGACGCTCCCTGCTCTCCATCTCGTCGAATTCCCCCTGGATCAACGGGACCGCCCGGTTCCCACCGAAACGGCCGCCGACGTGCGCTACCTGATCCGCGCCGAAATCGATGCCGACATCCTCTGCCGCCTGCTGAACCAGTTCGCACTCCAGGGCCACGTCCCGGCCGAGGTCGAGTCCTCGCGCCGGGAGGACTGGATGGACATCGCCCTGCGAGTGAACACCCTGCCGCGCTACCGTGCCGAGGTAATAGCGCAGCGTATGCGCGGCATGGTCAGCGTGTGCTCCGTCGATCTACACGTACAGGGTGCCGAAACTGTCCTTTCAGCGACATAAGCTGGCTTTCTGGCGTTAGCCGGCACACCCCCCGGGGCTTAGAGTGCGAGCCTGACCCTAGCGGTCTTTCACACACAACAACGATGAGAGATGTGCCCATGGCTCGCCCACGCCTGCTCCCCGACAACTTCACCCTGGCATTGATCGCCACCGTGACCGTTGCCAGCCTGCTGCCCTGCGAAGGCACCGCTGCCGTCGTCTTCGGCTGGATCACCAACCTGGGCATCGCGCTGCTGTTCTTCCTCCACGGTGCGAAGCTGTCGCGCCAGGCGATCATCGCCGGCGCCACCCACTGGCGCCTGCACCTGCTGATCTTCTCCTGCACCTTCATCCTCTTTCCCCTGCTCGGCCTGGCGCTCAAGCCGGTGCTGTCGCCCCTGGTAACCCCGGACCTGTACCTGGGCATGCTCTACCTCTGCGCCCTGCCCGCCACCGTGCAATCCGCGATTGCCTTCACTTCGCTGGCAAGAGGCAACATCCCGGCGGCCATTTGCAGCGCATCGGCCTCCAGCCTGCTGGGCGTGTTCGTCACCCCGCTGCTGGTGCAACTGCTGATCGGCGCCCATGGCGATACCGGGATGTCGACGCTGGATGCCATCGGCAAGATCACCCTGCAACTGCTGGTGCCCTTCGTGGCCGGCCAACTGCTGCGCCCGTGGATCGGCGCCTGGGTTGAACGCCACAAGCCGGTGCTGCGCTATGTGGACCAGGGCTCGATCCTGCTGGTGGTCTACACCGCCTTCAGTGCTGCGGTCATCCAGGGCCTGTGGCACCAGGTTCCGCTGCCGGCATTGGCCGGCCTGGTCGTCGCCTGCTGCGTGCTGCTGGCACTGGCGCTGGTCGCTACCAACCTGCTGGGACGCTGGCTGGGCTTCCCCCTGGAGGACCGGATCACCATCATCTTCTGCGGCTCGAAGAAAAGCCTGGCCACCGGCGTACCGATGGCCTCGGTGCTGTTCGCCAGCAGCACCGTGGGCGTGATCCTGCTGCCGCTGATGCTGTTCCACCAGATCCAGCTGATGGTCTGTGCCGTGCTTGCCCAGCGCTATTCGCAACGCCAGGAAGACGGCCACGCCTCGCTGGAGCGCAGTAACTGACGGTCTGATGCCCACAAAAAAGCCGGTGCATCTGCACCGGCTTTTTGTTGCCACCTTCGTCGTCAGGCGCCGACCGGCGTGCGCATGGTGACGAATTCCTCGGCGGCCGTCGGGTGGATGCCGATGGTGTCATCGAACACGCGCTTGGTCGCCCCGGCCTTCAGCGCAATAGCGATGCCCTGGAGCATCTCCCCAGCATCCGGGCCCACCATATGGCAGCCCAGCACCTTGTCGCTGTCGGCATCGACAATCAGCTTCATCAGGGTTCTTTCCTGGCTTTCGGTGAGCGTCAGCTTCATCGGCCGGAAGCGGCTCTCGAAGACTTTCACCTTGTGCCCGGCGCTACGCGCTTCGTCTTCGGTGAGGCCAACGGTACCAATGTTCGGCAGGCTGAATACCGCCGTGGGAATCAGCTTGTAGTCCACCGGGCGATACTCCGCCGGGCGGAACAGCTTGCGCGCCAGCGCCATGCCTTCCGCCAGCGCCACGGGGGTCAGCTGGACACGACCGATCACATCGCCGATGGCGTGGATCGACGGCTCGCTCGTGCCGTAAGCCTCATCCACTTTTACGTAGCCACGGTCATCCAGCTCCACGGAGACGCTCTCCAGGCCCAGGTTGTCCAACTGCGGACGGCGGCCAGTGGCGTAGAACACGCAGTCCGCCTCAAGAACGCGACCATCCTTGAGGGTGGCCGCCAGGGTGCCGTCGGCCTGCTTGTCGATGCGAGCGATGTCGCTGTTGAATTGCAGGTCCAGACCCTTTCTGCTCAGCTCATCGCGCAGGTGCTCGCGCACGCTGCGGTCAAAGCCGCGCAGGAACAGCTCCTTGCGGTACAGCAGAGAGGTTTGTGCGCCCAGGCCATGGAAGATGCCGGCAAACTCGACGGCAATGTAACCACCGCCGACCACCAGCACCCGGCGCGGCAGCGACTCGAGGAAAAAGGCTTCGTTGGAGGTGATCGCGTGTTCCTTGCCGGGAATATCCGGCACCTGCGGCCAGCCGCCGGTAGCGATGAGGATGTGCTTGGCGCTGAAGCGCTGCCCGTCGACCTCCACGGTATGCGCATCCTGCAGCTTGGCATGGCCTTCCAGCAGGGAGACGCCGCTGTTCACCAGCAGGTTGCGGTAGATGCCATTGAGCCGGTGGATTTCGCGGTTCTTGTTGGCAATCAGTGTCTTCCAGTCGAAGCTCGCTTCGCCTAGGGTCCAGCCGAATCCGGCGGCCTGCTCGAAGTCTTCATGGAAGTGCGCCCCGTACACCAGCAGCTTCTTCGGCACGCAACCGACATTGACGCAGGTTCCGCCCAGGTAGCGGCTTTCCGCCACGGCCACCTTGGCGCCAAAGCCGGCAGCGAAGCGCGCGGCGCGCACACCGCCGGAACCCGCACCGATGACGAACAGGTCAAAATCGAAAGACATCATGGTTCTCCGCTTGGATATGTCGGGCAGCATACCTCATGGCGCCTGACCTATCCTGCCATCAGCCGCTGCCGAAGGAGGATTCGCCATGCGCCCATCCCTGACCCACCTGGCCCTGCACGTACCTGACCTTGAAGCCTGTATTGCCTTTTACGAGCGCTTCTGCGGCATGCGCATCATTCACCAGCGCGAAGGCAAGGGCTCGCGCATCGTCTGGATGGCAGAGCCCGGCAAGGAACACAGCTTCATTTTCGTCATCATGCCCGGCGGCCAGGAACGCCACCTGGCAAGCGATGACTACAGCCACTTCGGCTTCGCCGTGGACACTCACGACGAGGTCGACCGCATCGCCAAGGATGCCGAGACTGCGGGTTGCCTGATCTGGGCGCCACGAGAAGAACCTTACCCCGTGGGTTACTACTGCGGCCTGCGTGACCCGGCCGGAAATTACGTCGAGTTCAGCTACGGCCAGCCGCTCGGTCCAGGCTCGGAAGCGATGCCGATCCCACGCTCGATGCAGGCCTGAAAACAAGAAAGCCACCCGAAGGTGGCTTTCTCAAAGAACGGAAAGGTCCCGGATTACCAGGCCTTGCCAGTCTTGTAGAGGTGCTCGTAGCAGAAGTTGGTCGCCTCGATGTAGCCCTCGGCGCTACCACAGTCGAAACGCTTGCCCTTGAATTTGTACGCCAGAACGCAGCCGTCCTGAGCCTGCTTCATCAGCGCGTCGGTGATCTGGATTTCACCACCCTTGCCCGGCTCGGTCTGCTCGATCAGGTCGAAGATATCCGGAGTCAGGATGTAGCGACCGATGATCGCCAGGTTCGAGGGCGCGTCTTCGGGCTTCGGCTTCTCAACCATGGTGTTCACGCGGTAGATGTCGTCGCGGATCATCTCGCCGGCGATCACACCGTACTTGTTGGTCTCTTCCGGCGGCACTTCCTGGATCGCCACGATGGAGCAGCGGAACTGGTTGTACAGCTTGACCATCTGCTTGAGGACGCTGTCGCCCTCGAGGTTCAGGCACAGGTCGTCCGCCAGCACAACGGCGAAGGGCTCGTCACCGATCAGCGGGCGGCCGGTCAGGATGGCATGACCCAGGCCTTTCATCTCGACCTGACGGGTGTAGGAGAAGGTGCATTCGTCGATCAGGCGACGAATACCGACCAGGTACTTTTCCTTGTCGGTGTTGCGAATCTGGTGCTCCAGCTCGTAGCTGATGTCGAAGTGGTCTTCGAGGGAGCGCTTGCCGCGGCCAGTGACGATACCGATTTCACCGAGACCGGCTTCCAGCGCCTCTTCAACGGCGTACTGGATCAGCGGCTTGTTCACCACCGGCAGCATTTCCTTGGGCATGGCCTTGGTGGCCGGGAGGAAGCGGGTACCGTAGCCGGCGGCCGGGAACAGACATTTCTTGATCATGGGAGTCCTTCGAGAGGGACAGGGGTGCGAGTTGCGCGCAGTCTAATCAGGCTGCGCCCGCCTTACAATGCCCCGGATTGCAAGCTGCACGACACTTGTCAGGACTTGCGAAACCCGTGGCACGCGCATCTGACCATCAAGGCCCCGATTTAGTTCTCGAAGTTACTGGCAAATGGTCAGCATCCTGCACCAGCTCTACTCCCTGGCGCCCTGCGAAACGTCGCTTCCTGAAAGCCGCTGACGCACCACTCCCCAGATTGAGAGCTCATCGCCCTCCTCGACTTTCAGCGTCGGATATCCATCGCTCGCCGCCTGCAGCGCGAATGAACCGTCGATAATGGCCAGGCGACGGATCAGCGCCTCACCGTTGAGCGCAGCCACCACAATCTCACCGGGAGCGGCCAGCTCCGAGCGATCGACCAGCAGCAGGTCGCAGTCGTGAATACCCGCCTGCGTCATACCTTCGCCACATGCACGGACTATGTAGGTATGAAGCGCCGCGGCGCCGGTCATTCCGCCAGGCTGTACGACATCTCGGACTTCAAGAATGGCTTGCTGCATGTCCTTTCTCCGAATACTGTATATACATACAGATACCAGATACCCGTCGGCACGACAAGCCATTGAATGGAACCTACGGGAAGCAATGCCGCTCAACCGAAAGGACAGCGCACCGATGACGGTGGACTACCCTTAGGGAGGGGTGAGGATATCGATATGAATCCAGGCACGTTCGTCACGCTCATGATTTTCGGCTGGGTCCTGCTGGCAGTGGTTACGCTGTGGGCCATCCTTCGAGTACCGATGCGCCGGGCCCGCCTGCAGAAGCCCAAGCACAAGGCGAAAGCCGACTCCTCCCGACACCAGCCTATTCCGCACTGAAATCATCAGTCGTGCAAAATGCCATGGCATTTGCGCCTTGCCATGCAAGCTGCATGGCAAGCGAAACGGTCAACATTTACAAATATCTGATTTTAAAAGACTTTTTATTTCCACCAGATTGGTATGCACCCTGCAATGAAAGGGAAGGAACCGCCCATTCACTGCCGAGGACGACACCATGCCAATCGACCGTCTACCTGCCGCCCAATACCTTTGCCAGGTCTTCTCCGATTTCGACGTGAGCTTCACCGCTCGACCGGACGGCAATCTGATCATGACGCTGAGCAAGGATGCGGGCGAACATATCGCCTGTCGCGTGGTGCGTCTGGAAGAGCAGCGCAACGAAGAGTTGCTGACCAGCCTGGTAGGCCGCATTCGTCGTGATCTTGCTACCGAGTACGGCCCGCTGCAGGAGCACGATGCCGACCACTTCAAGGCAGAGGTTCCCTTGCAGAACTTCTACGAAACCGCCGAGCCGCTGCGCCAGCGCCGTATCGTCAAGGCAGGCGCGAAGCTGCGCTCAATTGCCAATATCGGAGCCTGAATGAGCGAGCAATAAAAAACCCGGCCTTGGCCGGGTTTCTTTTTTGGAGCGCTCACCTCGATTCGGCCATGCGATCTGCGACGAATCAGGAAAGACGAAGATGGTGCCCGGAGCCGGACTCGAAAATACAGCTGAAAGCCTTTAGCTACCGAGTTCTGCTAAAGAGCACCCAACAACCTACTCACATTCCTACTCACTTTTTTGAAAGTGACCCCATGCATGGGGTGCAAGGACGCGCTTCCTTATATAAGGAAGCGATAAAAAGGCCCATACGAGAAGCCCCGCACCTGGAGAGTAGCGGGGCTTCAAGACGGCGACTCAGGGGATAACAGATGAGCCGTTCCTTCGGCCACAGTCTCAAGATTGCCGAGACCAAGTGCCGCTCCAGCAGCATGCCCCCTGATAGGCATCAATTGCCCACCACTTCAGATGGACGGCCTCAGTTGAGGCTTCGCGTTCGTTGATCTTGCCTATGCACGGCTACGACCTGCCTGGCGTATTCCATCGGATCGACGCCAGTCCGATGCGCAGAATGGCAGAGCTCCGCCCATCCCTTTTGCTGCCGGTGTAAGTCCCGCTCAGCTCTTGTCGAACCTGCGGGAACGCCCTGTTCAATTTGCTCTGCCAATGCAGGCACAAGACACAGAAAGGCGGTGACTGCCGCCTCCATAAGCTCCAGATCGCGATCTTCCACGATTAGGCCCTTCCTCAGCTGATTGTTCACCTCACAGTTGTGCCCTGGGCAAAAAGGTCAGTTGGCCCTCCCTCGAATGGGCCTAGAAAATTTAGCTCAGTATTCTTGCTGGTAGCGAGAGCGCGACTTCAGGTAGGTACCGGCCGCTAGCCTATAGCGGCAAAGCAATCTGCGATGGCAGAATGCCCCTACTGAGGACAAGGAGGTCTCATGAAGAAAATTATCGGCCTTGTCGCCGCGGCTATCATTGCGATTGCCATCTACACCCAGATCACGATCTTCGTGGTTCCGCCAATCGGCGCGGTGCCCGAGGGGCGCACAGTGATCATGCTTCGTTTGAATAAGACGAATTTCATCGATAGCGCCGACGCAATGTGTGAGCGCATCCAAGGTGGCGTCAGCTGAATCGCCCCTAGTTTCGT
>NZ_JYOA01000014.1 GCF_000955805.1 Pseudomonas sp. 21
CCTCTCCCCCGCCCTCTCCCTGAAGGGAGAGGGAGCCGCCCGTGCCAGCTGACACATCAGTTTGATCCTGCACCGAACCAGTCCCCTCTCCCTTCGGAGCGGGGCGCGCAGCCAGGGTTAGGGAGAGGGCAAAGCCCAGGCAGGTATCTCCCGACAAGTGATCTTTGCACTTCCGCCCATCGAAAAACTGTCCACCTGATCAGCAATTGCATTGGTCGGAACGTCGCGCAGAACCCCACGGGCATTGTAGAATTACGCGCTTCATCAGCGACAGCCGCTCCGGAAGCACCCCCGTGAACACTCTCAAAGACAAAATTCGCAGCGAAGGCATCGTTCTTTCCGAACAGGTCCTCAAGGTAGACGCCTTCCTCAACCACCAGATCGACCCGGCGCTGATGAAGCAGATCGGCCACGAGTTTGCCGAACGCTTCAAGAACCAGGGCATCACCAAGATCGTCACCATCGAGGCCTCGGGCATCGCCCCGGCGATCATGGCCGGCCTTGAGCTGGGCATCCCGGTGATCTTCGCCCGCAAGTTCCAGTCGCTGACGCTGAAGAACGACCTGCTGATCTCCAAGGTGTTCTCCTTCACCAAGCAGACCGAAAGCACCATCGCCATCTCGGCCAAGCACCTGACCGCCGCCGACCACGTGCTGGTGGTGGACGACTTCCTCGCCAACGGCCATGCCGCCAAGGCGCTGATCGACCTGATCCAGCAGGCGGGCGCCAGCATCGCCGGCCTGGGCATCGTCATCGAGAAGTCCTTCCAGGAAGGCCGCGCCCTGCTGGAAAGCGAAGGCTTCCGAGTGGAATCCCTGGCTCGCGTGAAGTCGCTGGCCAACGGTCAGGTCGAGTTCCTCGAAGACTGATCCTGCGCCGTACAAAAAAGGCGGGCACCGACAGGGCCCGCCTTTTTTCATGCCCGCTCGACGGACCTGGCATGTCCTGTAGGAGCGAGCTTGCTCGCGAACCGCACGGCGCCGTTGCCATCCCGGAGAGCTTCGCAAGCCATAACGATGGCGCCCCCTCGCGCCTACAAGGTTTGTTCGGCGCTGGCTTTCAGGCCGGCCAGCACCAGGCGCTGGTACAGCTCCTCGCGCAGCCCATCCGGATTTGCCAGCCCCATGCGCTCCAGATGCGCCGGGTAGGCCTCCGGCGCCGGCGCATCGAGAGTCGCCTTGCCCAGCTCGAGAATCTCGCTCAGCTTCAGCTTGCTCTTGAGCCAACCCAGCGCGCGCAACAACTCGCGCTCCTGTTCGGTGAAGTCGCACCCCAAGGGGAACTCCGGCAGCAGATGACGATGCTGTCGCGCCGCGTCCCGCAGGCGCTCCGGGGTATTGTCGCGATAGCGCTGGTCCAGCTCGAAATCCTTCGGCAGCTTGCCAGCCTCCTGGGCCTGGGCGATCAGCTCGTCCTGGAAGCGCGAGTCGGCGATGGACAGCATGGCGGCGATCACCTCGGCATCGTTGCGGCCGCGCAGGTCGGCAACGCCGTACTCGGTCACCACCATGTCACGCAGATGCCGGGGAATGGTCGTGTGACCGTAGCTCCAGACGATGTTGGAGCTCAGCTCGCCCTCGGATTCGCGCCAGCTGCGCAGCATCAGGATCGAGCGTCCGCCCTCCAGCTCATGGGCCTGGGCGACGAAGTTGTACTGCCCGCCGACGCCGCTGAGTACCCGGCCGTCCTCCAGTTGGTCGGCCACGCCGGCGCCCAGCAGGGTGACGGTGAAGGCGCTGTTGATGAAACGCGCGTCGCGACGCTGCTCGCGCTTGAGCTCCTCGTCGCGGTAGAGGTTGTTGACGAAGCCGATGCCGGTCATGCCGATCCCGGCCAGCTCCTCGCGGGGCATTTCGCGCAGGCGCCGGTAGAAGGCCTGCGGGCCAAGGAAGAAGCCACCGTGCAGCCAGACGCCCGGCTCGGTCGGTGCGGCGCCGGGGCGCGCCGCTACCCGGCGGTTGAGCACACCCGCCTCGGCCAGGGCCAGCAGGCCGGGAACGAACATCTCGCTGCAGCCATACAGCCCGTGCTGGAAAGCGCCCAGCCCACCGTCGCGCTCGATCAGCCCGGTGTGGCGGGCGGTGGAGTCGAGGCTGTCGAGCAGCGCACGATAACCGTCGTTGTCACGCTGGCGGGTCAGCAGCGCCGAGGTCAGGGCATCGCCCATGGAACCGATGCCGATCTGCAGGGTGCCGCCGTCGCGCACCAGGGCGCTGGCGTGCAGGCCGATGCAGTGGTCCTGAAGGCCCACTGGCAGGTTGGGGGTGGAAAACAACGTGCTGCTGTCGCCCGGTGCATCCACCAGCAGGTCGAAGAAATCCTCGTCCACCTCGGCGTCGCCGGGCATGTACGGCAACTGGTCGTGGACGACGCCGATAATGACGATGGTTTCGCCCGCCGCGCGGCGACGCTGCAGCATCGGTAGCAGGTCGAGGGTGATGTCCGGGTTGCACGCCAGGCTCAGCTTGCCCGGCCGCGCCGGGTCGCGGGCCACCAGCTGGGCGACGGCGTTGACGCCCTTGGCGTTGATGTCGCGCGCCACGTGGCTGTAGTTGCAGCTGATGTAGTTCTGCTGCGCCGGGGCGCTGTCCAGCAGGCTGCCGGGCTGCAGGTAGAACTCTTCGACACGGATGTTTTCCGGCACGTTGCCGCTGCGCAGGTCGTGCAGGTAGTCCAGTTCCGGGTAGTCGCCGTAGATGCGCTCGACAAAGGGTTCGAGGAAGCGCCGCTGCAGCTCGCCGCCGGCCTGTGGGCGGCCCAGCGACAACGCGGTGTAGAGCGTCAGCTGTCGGCGCGGGTTCTCGCGCATGTGCCGGTACAGCGCATTGGCCAGCTGATTGGGCTTGCCCAGCCCGAGCGGCAGACCGAGGCGGATGTGCCCATCCAGGCGTTGCAGCAGTTGTTCGACGGCAGTTTCGATCGAGCAGGATTGCACCAGACGTTCCTCCTGATTCGTGTCAACGACAGGAGTTTGGACCGGTATTACGCAAAAGTTGCTCCCGCGACTCACAAGGTGACAAATCGCGGGCATGAAAAAGCCGCCCTTGGGCGGCTTTTTCGCACAGGTCGGCTGTTACAGGCCGGACATGTGGTGAATCGCAGCTTTCAGCTCGTCATCGGAGCAATCAGCGCAAGTGCCCTTGGGCGGCATGGCGTTGATACCCGAGATGGCCTTGGCCAGCAGGCCGTCGAGGCCGCCCTGCTCTTTCGCACGCTTGCCCCAGTCAGCCTTGTCGCCGACTTTCGGTGCGCCCAGCAGGCCGCTGCCGTGGCAGTTGGTGCAGACCTTGCCGACAATCTCTTCGCCCGAACGCGGAGCACCACCACCGCCAGCAGCGGCTACGGCGCCAACGCCTTCGCATTCCTTGCCCTGGACGCAGACTTTGCCGACAGGTTCGAGGCGCTTGGCAATGGCGTCATCGTTGGTCGCGGCCTGAACGCTCACTGCCCACAGGGCCAGTACGGCAGCTTGGGCTGCCAGGATTTTTCTAATCAGGTTCACCCTTTCACCCTCATCGTGGCTTATCACGCCCGGTCGCGGTGCAGTCACAGTCTCGGGCCGCGCGAGCGGGCGCAAGTATAACGGCAAAGCTTCGAAGCTCGAAACCATTGCGCCACCTCGCCGTGCTTTCTTACCGGGCTTTGCGGCATTAGGTCGCAGCTGATCTGGCCGGTCCTACCGGCTGTTCAAAAATTTGCCGGTGTGGTCGCGCTGATCAGTCGTGCCGGGGTTTCGAACGGATTGCGGAAGCGGTGCGGCTTGGTGCTGTCGAAATAGTAGCTGTCGCCACATTCGAGGACGAAGGTCTCGTCGCCGACGGTCAGTTCCAGACGGCCTTCGACCAGTACGCCGGTCTCTTCGCCTTCGTGGGCGTACATGTCGTCACCGGTGTCGGAGCCCGGCGGATAGGTCTCGTCGAGCAGGGTGATGGCACGGCTGGGGTAGTCCTTGCCGATCAGCTTCATGATGATCGAGCCGCTGGACAGGTCGCTGAGTTCGTCTGCCTTGTAGACCACAGGAGTGTTGCTGCTCTGCTCAAGATCGAGGGAAAAGAACTCGACCAGGGACATCGGAATACCACCCAGCACTTTCTTCAGCGAACTGATGGAGGGGCTGACGCTGTTCTTCTCGATCATCGAGATTGTGCTGTTGGTCACACCCGCCCGTTTGGCGAGTTCGCGCTGGGACAAACCTTTGAGCTTACGGATGGCTTGCAGACGAGCACCGACGTCCAAGGGTGGGGTCCTCCTTATTCTTGTGATCAGGCAGGCTCTGAAAGGCAGAACCCGCAGCGGCTTGAGCCGAGCGGGTTCCAAGTGCCACGTATCATGGCAACACCGTTCAGTATTTACAACAGATCGCCCGACGATCCTGCGCAAACTTTACGGGCGGTATCCGTCACTCGCCGCTATAGACCCGCGGGACCCGCTTGAGGTTGCAGAACAGCTGGTAGGGAATGCTGCCGCACAGGGAAGCCAGCTGGCTGGCGGGGACGTTCGGGCCCCAGAGTTCGACGCGACTGCCCAGGCCGGCCTGCGGCAGGTCGGTCAGGTCCACGGTGAGCATGTCCATGGACACACGGCCGATGATGCGGCTGGGCTTGCCGTCGATGAACACCGGCGTGCCGTCCGGCGCGTGGCGCGGATAGCCGTCGGCGTAGCCCATGGCAACCACGCCGACGCGCACCGGGCGCTCGGCAATGAAGCGCGCACCGTAGCCGACGGGCTCGCCGGCCGGCAGTTCGCGGATGCTGATGACCTGGGATTCCAGGGTCATCACCGGGCGCAGTTGGTCCGCCAGCGGATGGGTCTGCTCGAACGGAGTGGCGCCGTAGAGCATGATGCCGGGGCGCACCCAGTCGCTGGGCACTTCGGACCAGCCGAGGATGCCGGGGGAATTGCGCAGGCTGATCTCATGACCCTGGCCCGCGGCTTCGCGCACGGCCTGGAAAGCGGCGACCTGCTCCTCGGTGCGGGGGCAGTCCAGCTCGTCGGCGCGGGAGAAGTGGCTCATCAGCACGACCTTGGCCACATGGGGCAGCGCCTTCAGGCGCGCCAGCGCGGCAGCGTAGTCCTGCGGGAAGAAGCCGACGCGGTGCATGCCCGAGTCCATCTTCAGCCAGACGGTCAGCGGCTTGCTCGGGCGGGCACGCTCGATGGCCTCCAGCTGCCAGGCCGAGTGCACCACGCACCAGAAATCATGGGCGTCGATCAGCTCCAGTTCGCTGGCCTCGAAGAAGCCTTCGAGCAGCAGGATCGGCGCGCGGATGCCGGCTTCGCGCAGCTCCAGCGCTTCCTCGATACAGGCCACGGCGAAACCGTCGGCCTCGCCTTCCAGGGCGCGGGCGCAGACCACTGCACCGTGGCCGTAAGCGTCGGCCTTGACCACCGCCAGCGCTCGCGCGCCGGTGACTTCACGAGCCAGGCGGTAGTTGTGGCGCAGGGCGGCGAGGTCGATCAGGGCACGGGCGGGACGCATGGCGAGGCTCTCTTATGGTGGTTGGAACAAAAACGACGGACGAAAAAAACCCGGCGCTCCGGCCGGGCCACGCAAAACGGTCAGGGCAGTGCAGCGACGATGGAGACCTCGACGAGGATCTCCGGATAGCACAGCGCCGCCTGGACGGTGGCGCGCGCCGGGGCGCAGCCCTGCGGGACCCACTGGTCCCAGACGCCGTTCATGCCGGCGAAGTCGGCGGCGACGTCCTTGAGGTAGATGGTTGCCGAGAGGACACGCGACTTGTCGGTGCCGGCCTCGTCGAGCAGGCGCTCGACGCTGGCGAGGACTTCGCGGGTCTGTTGCTCGACTCCGGCGGAGAGGTCATCTGCCACCTGGCCGGCGAGGTACACCGTGCCGTTGTGGACGACGACCTGGCTCATCCGCTGATTAGTGTGCAGGCGCAGGATGGCCATCGTGGGCCTCCGAGGCAGAGCCGTAGCGGGAAATATCCAGGCCTTCGGTGCTGATCTGCGGGCGCTTCTTGGCCATCAGGTCGGCGAGGTAGCGACCCGAGCCGCAAGCCATGGTCCAGCCCAGGGTGCCGTGGCCGGTGTTGAGGAACAGGTTGCGGTAGCGGGTGGCGCCGACGATCGGGGTGCCGTCCGGGGTAGCCGGGCGCAGGCCGGTCCAGAATTCCGCCTGGCTGACATCGCCGCCTTCCGGATACAGGTCGGTGGTGATCATTTCCAGGGTGGCGCGGCGACGCGGGTTCAGCGACAGGTCGAAGCCGGCGATTTCCGCCATGCCGCCGACGCGGATGCGCTGGTCGAAGCGGGTGATCGCGACCTTGTAGGTCTCATCGAGAATGGTCGAGGTCGGCGCCATGTCCGGGTTGGTGATCGGCACGGTCAGCGAGTAGCCCTTGAGCGGGTAGACCGGGGCGTCGATGCCCAGCGGCTTGAGCATCTGCGGCGAATAGCTGCCCAGCGCCAGCACGTAGCGGTCGGCGGTGACCAGTTGGCCATCGACCCAGACGCCGTTGATGCGGTCGCCGGCGAAATCCAGGCGCTGGATGTCCTGGCCGAAGCGGAATTCCACGCCCAGGGCCTTGGCCATCTCGGCCAGCTTGGTGGTGAACATCTGGCAGTCGCCGGTCTGGTCGTTGGGCAGGCGCAGGGCGCCGACCAGCTTGTCCGCCACCTTGGCCAGGGCCGGCTCGACGCGGGCGATGCCGGCGCGGTCGAGCACTTCATAGGGCACGCCGGTGCTTTCCAGGACGGCGATGTCCTTGGCGGCCGAGTCCAGCTGGGCCTGGGTGCGGAACAGCTGGGTGGTGCCCAGGGAGCGGCCCTCGTAGGTGATGCCGGTCTCGGCACGCAGTTCGTCGAGGCAGTCGCGGCTGTACTCGGACAGGCGAACCATGCGCTCCTTGTTCACCGCGTAGCTCTTGGCGTTGCAGTTGCGCAGCATCTGCCACATCCAGGTGTACTGGCTCGGGTCACCGGTCAGCTTGATGGCCAGGGGAGCGTGGGTCTGCATCAGCCATTTCATGGCCTTCAGCGGAATACCCGGGGCGGCCCAGGGCGATGCATAGCCAGGCGACACCTGGCCGGCGTTGGCGAAGCTGGTTTCCAGGGCCGGGCCGGGCTGGCGGTCGACGACGACCACTTCGAAGCCGGCACGGGCGAGATAGTAAGCACTGGCGGTACCGATCACACCGCTGCCAAGCACCAGAACGCGCATCTTTGCCTCCTACGTCGCGCCAGGGGCGCAGACGTTTCTTATTCTGAACGTAGATGCGCGCAGTATAGGAAGTCAGGCTCAGCGATATTCACTGATTGCTATGCGGTATTTGACGAAAATTCCTGGCAAAAGCGGCTTTCACGGAGGGACATCCACCAGGATTACGGCGTTTTCACCCGAGACCGAAGGGTCGAGGATCTGGTGAGAATTTCGCCAGATCCAGAGGAAATAGCGAACGGAATGGGATTGACCAGAACTTCTCGCGCCAGAGCATTTGCCGACGGGAATTACCTGCTTCCGCCGCAGCTCCCCGGACTCGCCGCCGCAAGCGACGGCGAGCAGGGAAATCCCCTTGGCGCGCTTACTTGCGCACCCACTGGCCATTGACCTGTACGTACTGCCCCGAAGGGGTGCGCTCGATGGCCTTCTTGCCGGCCAGGGATTCCACGTCCTTGAGGGTGGCGCCACTCTGGCTGGCGACCTTCTGGTACTCGGCGCGGCGCGCGGCGTTGATCTGCGCGGCGACATCGGCGGCATCGCCGCCGTTCTTCACGACACCCAGGTAACCGTCGGCCTGCTCGCCGACCAGCCCCTGGGACTTGGCGCCGCCCAGCGCGGACATCGCCTGCTCCAGGCTCATGGCCATAACCGGCAGGCTCAGGCAGAGGGCGACCAGCGCGACGCCCAGTTTGCGGTGCAATCTCATGCAAAGGCTCCTTCTTTAGAACAGGCCGCTGTTCTCATTGATGATGCCGTCGAGCGCCTTGTCGACCTTGATATAGATCTCGTGCTCGATCTTCACGTTGAGGTTGATGTTGATCGGCTCCTTGGGCGCGGCCAGCTGCACGGTGGGCGTGCAGCCCTGGACGACGCCTGCCAGGAGCAGGAAGGGTAAAACGGCGCGAAGGCGCATCGGGGTTCTCCTTGCGGTCATGGTGCGGCGGCCGGGTCGTTGCGCAGGCGGTCCTGCACGCGCTTGCGGATGGTGTCGCTGACCCGGTCGCTCAGTTGCAGGCTGGTGAGCAGCTTGGGCACGTTCTCCTCCAGGTTGACGTTGAGGTTGATCGGCCGGCCCTGTTCCAGTTCGGGATTGCGCCCGCTCAGGCTCAGGGCGAGGAGCAGCTTGCCGGATTCATCATAATCCACGCGGCTGCTCAGCTTGTCGTAGCGGAAATCATCGATGGCGGTGGCCACCAGTTGCATGGCCGGGTTGCTCTGGCCCAGCGACTGGATCTTCGGCGAACGGAACTGCAGCACACCCGGCTGCCGCGCGGCCACTTCGCCATTGCGGATCACCAGCTTGCCCTCGTGCAGGCCCAGCGGCAGGTTGCCGTCGATGATGCCGTTGCCGGACAGACCTTCCGCCGGATACGCCGCGAGGATCGCCTCCAGCGCCAGCCCCTCCAGCTTCAGCGTCAGACCCTCGCGGCGCGCGGAAAGATCCACAGCCCCCGGCGGTAGCCATGCACGACCGTTGAACAAACCGAGCTCCGCCTGCTGCCAGTCGACCCGCCCGGCCAGCGGCGCGTCCAGCGAGCCCTTGTAGTTGCCCTGCAGCGACAGCGGGCCGAGGGTCACGCCGGGGTTGAGCGAGGCGACTTTCACCTGCGGCAACTGCAGCTCCAGCTGCGAGCCTTTCAGGGAAACCTTCGCCTGCAGGTCAAGGCCATGGACCTCGCTGCGGTCGTAGACGCCTTCCAGTCCGCTGCCGCGCAGGTTCAGCTCGAGACCCTGCGGCTCAGCGCCCGGCGGCAGGCGCCAGTTCAGGTCGAAGCTGGCCTTGCCGTTGTTCAGGCTGAGCAGCGCCGGCCAGTCGCCAAGTGACTTCTCCAGCGGGTTGCCGGTGCGCAGGAAGAACTCCGGCTGGCGCGCAACCAGCGCAACACCCTGCTTGGCGGAATTGTTCAGATCGACTTCGGCATTCAGCCCGCCGCTGTTCAGCAGGCGGCCCTTGAACTGCTGGCTGTCGAGGCTCGCCGCCAGCGTCCCGAGGGCATTCCAGGACAGCGGCTTGACGTGGGACTGGCGCAGCTCGCCCACGGCCAGTTTCAACGGCGCATTCAGTTGCAGGGTGGCCGGCGCATCACTGGCGTACCCCAGGCCCAACACACCTTTGCCCAGCGTGACGGCAAGCTTGCTGGCCTTGAGCAACTGCGGGCCGCTCAGCGTGCCGACCTGCCATTGCGCGCCATCGGCCAGGTTGAAACTCGCCGACTGCTGATCGAGGCGGCCGTCGAAACTCAGGTCGATACGACTGTTGTCGCCGCGCAGGCCGGCCATTTCCAGGTGCGGAATCTTGCCCTCCAGCCGCGAGTCCATCAGTTGCAGCGCCAGCGGCACCGCTTCCAGCAACGCCACGCGGGAACGCAGGCGCAGGTCGGCAGCGCCTACAGCGTGCAGGTCAGCGCGAACACTACCGGCCTCTTCGTCCACGCCGGGTTCCATATGCAGGGTCAGTCGTGCCGGGCGCAGGCCGACTGGCAGCGCCTGCAGCCAGTCGCCGTAGAGGTCCGACAGGCGCAGATCACCGCTGAGCACCGAGGGCCGCCAGCCGGCACCGCTGCCGTTGGCGATCAGCCGCAGGTCGCCCTGCAGGTTGCCCAGGCCCGGCAGCGGCCAGGGTTGCGGCAGTTGCAGGGACAGATCGATGTTGCCGCGGCCATCGCGCAGGCCGGGCCAGTCAGGCCAGGCAGCGTCTCCCGCCGATTGCGTGTCCCAGCTCAGGCGCAGGCGCCCGGCTTCGGGGATCGGCAACGGCAGGTTCGGCGTTGGCAACCACATGCCCAGCCAGTTGCGCACCGCCTGCACCGGCGGCACGGCGGGGCTGGCAAGGCTGCCGCTGAGCTGGCGGGCGCCCGGCGCCCAGGTCGAATCCAGCGACAGCAGCTGTTCGTTATCGAGGAAGCTGTCCAGCTGCAGGCGCCACTGCCCGTCGCCGGGCTGCAACAGGCCATTGAAGGCAAGCTGCTGCCCGCCCTGGCGCAGCTCGCCGCCCAGGGCCGCGGCGCCGCCCTGGATCTGCTGCCAGTGGGCGCTGCCGTTGAGGGTGCAACGCTGTTCGCGGGCACAGGGCAACTCGAGGAAAACCTGCTCCAGCGCCAGCCGCCCGGGCAGCAGCGCCAGCCAGCGATTGAGCTGCGCCAGGTCCGGCAGGGCAGCGTCCTCGTCTTCCGCCCTCTCTCCCGGCCATTGGCGGACATCGATCCTGCCGGCGGCCAGCTCCTTCAGGCGCCAGCGGCCGTCGGCATGTTCGGGCCAGCCAACGCGGACCTCGCGTAACTGGATGGCCAACCGCGCGCCATCGGCTGTCTGCCGCTGAAGCGTCATTTGCTCCAGGGTCAGCCCTTGTCGCGAAACGCTCAGGCCCTGCCACTGCTCGATGCTCACCCCGGCATTCGCCAGCAGCCGCGGAACCGCCAGCCACACCGCGCCGACCGCCAGTGCCAGGAGCAGCAACAGCAGCAGGAGGACGGTGCGCAGGCGGGGGAACGACATGCGAAGGCTCCGGAAAAAACACACGATTGCAGCCGGAAACGGCAGAACTCTGGCCTACAGGCTGGCCGCCCGGCGCGGGAAGTTCAAGGGATGCCAGTGATATTCCCTGCACAACCGACTATATTGCCGACATTCCCCCAAAGCTCATCCCAGAGTCTTTCCCATGAGAACCCAGCACCAAAGCCGCCGCGAACTGGACAAAATCGACCGCAACATCCTGCGCATCCTGCAGGAAGAGGGTCGCATCTCCTTCACCGAACTGGGCGAGCGCGTCGGTCTCTCCACCACGCCGTGCACCGAGCGCGTGCGCCGGCTGGAGCGCGAGGGGATCATCATGGGCTACAACGCCCGGCTGAACCCGCAGTACCTGAAAGCGAGCCTGCTGGTGTTCGTCGAAATCAGCCTGGACTACAAATCCGGTGACACCTTCGAGGACTTCCGCCGCTCGGTGCTCAAGCTGCCCCACGTGCTGGAGTGCCACCTGGTGTCGGGCCACTTCGACTACCTGGTGAAGGCGCGTATCTCGGAGATGGCCTCCTACCGCAAGCTGCTGGGCGACATCCTGCTCAAGCTGCCCCACGTCCGCGAGTCCAAGAGCTACATCGTGATGGAAGAGGTGAAGGAAAGCCTCACCCTGCCCATCCCCGACTAAATAGCCGGACTAGAAAGCCCGACTGGTTCCCCGCCGTTCCCGGCAGGCTCATCGAGTTTATTTACGACTTCCCGACGCTTTTTGCGCCGCTGCCTATTGGCTGGGCGGGAAGTCGGCGTTTATCCTGCGTAAAATTTTAACAACACAAAAATCAGGATATCGCACATGAACGCCCGCGTTCACCAGCCGGTGCACACCGACCGCCACGCCCCGTCCTACTACGCCGCGAGCGTCAATCGGCGCCTCGAAGTACCGCCCCTGGCCGGCGAGGAAAGGGCCGACGTGTGCATCATCGGCGGTGGCTTCTCCGGGCTGAACACGGCCATCGAACTGGCCGAGCGCGGGTTCTCGGTGATCCTGCTGGAAGCCCACCAGATCGGCTGGGGCGCCAGCGGCCGCAACGGCGGCCAACTGATCCGCGGCGTCGGCCACGGCCTGGAACAGTTCGAGCCGGTGATCGGCGCCGATGGCGTCCATGCCATCAAGCAGATGGGCCTGGAGGCGGTGGAAATCGTCCGCCGCCGCGTCGAGCAGTACGCCATCGACTGCGACCTGACCTGGGGCTACTGCGACCTGGCCAACAAGCCTTCCGACGTCGAAGGCTTCCAGGAAGACTTCGATGAACTGAAGAGCCTCGGTTATCGCCACGAACTGCGCATGGTGCCGAAGGAGGAGATGCGCTCCATCGTCGGCTCCGACCTCTATGTCGGCGGCATGGTGGACATGGGCTCGGGCCACCTGCACCCGCTCAACCTCGCCCTGGGTGAAGCCGCCGCGGCGCAGAGCCTGGGCGTGAAGCTGTTCGAGAACTCCGCCGTCACCGGCATCGACTACGGCAGCGAAGTGCGCGTGCGTACCGCCCAGGGCAGCGTGCGCGCCAAGTCCCTGGTGATCGCCTGCAACGCCTACCAGAACCGCCTCAATCCCTACCTCGACGGCAAGGTGCTGCCTGCCGGCAGCTACGTCATCGCCACCGAGCCGCTGTCCGCCGAACAGGCCCATGCGCTGCTGCCGCAGAACATGGCCGTGTGCGACCAGCGCGTGGCACTGGACTACTACCGCCTTTCCGCCGACAACCGCCTGCTGTTCGGCGGCGCCTGCCATTACTCCGGGCGCGACCCGGCGGACATCGCCGCGTATATGCGACCAAAGATGCTCAAGGTCTTCCCGCACCTGGAAAACCTGCGCATCGACTACCAGTGGGGCGGGATGATCGGCATCGGCGCCAACCGCCTGCCGCAGATCGGCCGCCTGCCCGACCAGCCCAACGTGTACTTTGCCCAGGCCTATGCCGGCCACGGCGTGAACGCCACGCACCTGGCCGGCAAGCTGCTCGCCGCGGCCATCGCCGGCCAGCAGGGCAGCGGTTTCGAGCTGTTCGCCAGGGTGCCGCACATCACCTTCCCCGGCGGCAAGCTGCTGCGCTCGCCATTGCTGGCCCTGGGCATGGCCTGGTACCGCTTCAAGGAAACCCTCGGCGGCTGACCGCCACGGCGATCCAGCGGCTAGAATCTTCCGCAGCCCGTCACCGGCGGGCTTGTCGGAGAGTCCCTTTGTTTCCACGCCTGCTCCTGCTGATCCTGCTGGCACTGGGTGGCTGCGCCAGCGCGCCGCCGCCCGAGCCGTCGCACGTGCTGCCAGTGCAAGGCACGCGGCTGGACAACCAGATCAGCGAACAGGCCGCCGCCCATCCCGGGCAATCCGGCTTCCACCTGCTGGCCTCCAGCGTCGACGCCTTCCTCGCCCGCGCCGAGCTGATCCGCAAGGCCCAGCGCAGCCTCGACGTGCAGTACTACATCGTCCACGACGGCCTCACCACCCGCGCGCTGATCCGCGAACTGCTGCACGCGGCGGACCGCGGCGTGCGCGTGCGCATCCTGATCGATGACACCAGCAGCGACGGCTGGGACTACGAGCTGGGTGCCCTCGCCGCCCACCCGAACATCCAGGTGCGCCTGTTCAACCCCCTGCACCTGGGCCGCAGCACCGGCATCACGCGCAACCTCGGGCGGCTGTTCAACCTCTCCGAACAACACCGGCGGATGCACAACAAACTGCTGCTGGCGGACAACAGCGTGGCCATCGTCGGCGGCCGCAACCTGGGCGACGAATACTTCGACGCCAAGGCCGAGATGAATTTCAGCGACCTCGACCTGATGGGCGTCGGCCCGGTGGCGCAGTCGCTGGGGCAGAGCTTCGACCAGTACTGGAACAGCCGCATCAGCCGGCCCATCGAGGACTACCTGTGGGGCGACCCGGACCTCGACGAACTCAGCCGCATGCGCCGCAAGCTGGACCACTACCTGGCGAAAGAGCGGGTGAAGAGCTCCAGCTACATCGCCCGGCTGAATCGCAACAGCGATCGCCCACACCTGCAGGATTGGCTGGACGACCTGGTCTGGGCGCCGGGCAAGGCGGTCTGGGACACCCCGCTGAAAGTCCTCGACCACGGCGATCCGAAGGGCGAGTACCTGCTCAGCACCCAGCTGCAGCCGCTGTTCGACGGGGTGTCGAAGGAACTGATCCTGGTCTCGGCCTACTTCGTGCCGACCAGCGCCGGTGTCGAGTACCTGACCCAGCGCGCCGACAACGGCGTCAGCGTGCGCCTGCTGACCAACTCACTGGAGGCGACCGACGTACCCGCCGTTCACGCCGGCTACGCGCCCTATCGGCTGGAGCTGCTGGAGCACGGGGTGAAGCTCTACGAGCTGCGCGCCGACCCGGACCAGCGCCTGTCCGGTGCACCGTGGATGGTGCGGGGATCGAGCAGCGCCAGCCTGCACAGCAAGGCGGCGGTGTTCGACCAGCGGAAGGTCTTCGTCGGCTCGCTGAACTTCGACCCGCGCTCGGTGCTGTGGAACACCGAGGTCGGCGTCATCGTCGACAGCCCGGAACTGGCCGACCAGGTGCGCCGCCTGGCGCTGGCGAGCATGTCGCCCAGCGTCAGCTACCAGGTGAAGATCGCGCCGGACAGCGACCCGCCGAAGCTGGTCTGGGTCGAGGAACGCGGCGGCAAGCTGGTGGCGCTGGAGCGTGAGCCGGGCAACGCCTGGCGCCGGCTCAACGCGTGGATCGCCGGCGCCATTGGGCTGGAGAAGATGCTCTAGGAGCGCTCCTGCTGCAGCTCGGCGTCGGTCGCGCGCATCACCGGCGGCAAGCCGCGATAGGACACCAGCACCACAAAGCCCGCAGCCCCCAGCGCCATCACCAGCGGCAGCGCATGGCCGCTTATCCACTGGCTGGCCGCGCCGGTGGCCAGCGGCCCGATCAGGCAGCCGATGCCCCAGAGCTGGGCGATGTGCGCATTGGCGCGCACCAGCGCGTCGTCACGGTAGCGCTCGCCAATCAGAATCAGCGACAGGGTGAACAACCCGCCCGCACTGGCGCCGAACAGCACCAGCACCGGCCAGATGGCGCTATGGTGCAGCAGCAGCGGCATGGCCAGGCTGCTGAGGAGCAGCACGATGCCGCAGCCCTTGAACAGCGTCTGCCGCGAGATGCGGTCGGCCAGCCAGCCGATGGGCAGTTGCAGCAGCGCATCGCCGACCACCACGGTGCTGACCATCGCCAGTGCCACGGCCTGGGTGAAGCCCTGCTGGATGCCATACACCGGCAGCAGGGTGAGGATCATGGCCTCGAAGCCGGCGAACAGCACCACCGCCCAGGCAATCGCCGGAAGCTGGGCGCAGAAGCTGAACAGCCCGCGCCCGTTGGCACTGTGCGGGTCGACCTTGGGCGCGCCGGTGCGGCCGAGCAGCAGCAGGGAGCCGCCCACCAGCAGGCAGACGCTGAACCAGAAACCACGGTCGTCGGCGGTGCCGATGAAGGTCAGCAGCACCGGGCCGGACAACTGGCTCAGTGCATAGCCGGTGCCATACAGGGCGACCAGGCGGCCACGCCATTTCTCGATGGCCAGCTGGTTGATCCAGCTCTCCCCGAGGATGAACACCACGGTCAGCTGGACGCCGATCAGCAGGCGCAGGATCAGCCAGACCGGATAGCTCTGCAGCAGCGCCAGCAGGCCCACCGAGAAGGCCCCGGAAATCAGGCAGATGCGCATCAGCAGCGGTGTGCCGACCCGCGCGGCGAGGCGGCCGGCGATCATTGCGCCCAACAGCACGCCCACCGCAGGCGTGGACGCCATGACGCCGATGGCGAAGTTGCCGTAACCCCAGCCCTCCAGTCGCAGAGAAACCAGCGGCATGGTCAGGCCCAGGGCCAGACCGATGCTGATCACGGCAGCACACACAGCAAAATAAGGACCCCAACGCATTGTCTTTCTCCCGTTCCATCCGGAGCGCACGCCAGGCGCGAGGGTGCCCGATGCGCAATGCACAGCGGCCGGGTTTCCCTGAGGGAAACCCGGCCGCGGGTGTGGCTCTTTGTCAGAGCCGGCCCCTGGATCGGGGCCGACCTGCTTCAGCCGAGGATCAGAGTTTGATCCAGGTGGCCTTCAGCTCGGTGTACTTGTCGAACGCGTGCAGCGACTTGTCGCGGCCGTTGCCGGACTGCTTGAAGCCGCCGAACGGAGCGGTCATGTCGCCGCCATCGTACTGGTTCACCCAGACGCTGCCGGCGCGCAGCGCCTTGGCGGTCAGGTGGGCCTTGGACAGGTCGCTGGTCCACACCGCGGCGGCCAGGCCGTACGGAGTGTCGTTGGCGATGCGTACGGCTTCTTCGGCATCGGTGAACTCGATGACCGACAGCACCGGGCCGAAGATCTCTTCACGGGCGATGCGCATGGCGTTGGTCACGCCGTCGAAGATGGTCGGCTCGACGTAGGTGCCGCCAGTCTCTTCCAGGGTGCGCTTGCCGCCAGCCACCAGCTTGGCGCCGTCGTCGTGGCCAGCCTGGATGTAGCTCAGCACGTTGTTCATCTGGGTGGTGTCGACCAGCGCACCGACGTTGGTTTCCGGGTCCAGCGGGTTGCCCGGTTTCCAGGCCTTGATGGCTTCGACGACCATTGGCACGAACTCGGCCTTGATCGACTTCTCCACCAGCAGGCGCGAGCCGGCGGTGCAGACTTCGCCCTGGTTGAAGGCGATGGCGCTGGCAGCGGCTTCAGCAGCGGCTTTCAGGTCCGGCGCGTCAGCGAAGACGATGTTCGGACTCTTGCCGCCGGCTTCCAGCCAGACGCGCTTCATGTTGGATTCGCCCGCGTAGACCATCAGCTGCTTGGCGATCTTGGTCGAACCGGTGAACACCAGGGTGTCGACGTCCATGTGCAGGGCCAGGGCCTTGCCCACGGTGTGGCCGAAGCCCGGCAGGACGTTGAACACGCCTTTCGGGATGCCGGCCTCGATGGCCAGCTGGGCGATGCGGATACCGGTCAGCGGGGACTTCTCGGAAGGCTTGAGGATCACCGAGTTACCGGTGGACAGCGCCGGGCCGAGCTTCCAGCAGGTCATCAGCAGCGGGAAGTTCCACGGCACGATGGCGGCAACGACGCCGACCGGCTCGCGGGTAACCAGGCCCAGTTCGTTGTGGGCGGTGGCGGCCACTTCGTCATAGATCTTGTCGATCGCCTCGCCGCTCCAGCGCAGGCTGTTGGCGGCGCTGGACACGTCGATGCTCAGCGAGTCGCTGATCGGCTTGCCCATGTCGAGGGTTTCCAGCAAGGCCAGTTCCTCGGCGTTCTCCAGCAGCAGCTCGGAGAAGCGGATCATGACCTTCTTGCGCTTGGCCGGGGCCAGGCGCGACCAGGAGCCGGAATCGAAGGCGGCACGGGCGACCTGCACGGCACTTTCGGCATCGGCCAGATCGCAGCTGGCGACCTTGGCCAGGAAGCGGCCATCCACAGGGCTGATGCAATCGAAGGTGGCGCCGGATGCGGCGTCGACGTATTCACCGTTGACGAAGGCGCGGCCTTCGATCTTCAGGTCCTTGGCGCGAGCTTCCCAATCGGCGCGAGTGAGGGTACCCATGACAACGTGTCCTCTTATTAATGTACTTATCAGGTGCAGGCGCCCGGCGGGCGCGCTGTCAAATATTCCGCAAGGCGGAGCAAACGCATGCTGTTGGCAACCCTAAACCGGAGGCCGCCAATTTTCAATATTTTTTACACTAAGCGGCCAAATGGCCTTGTCACGTTCGTTTTATTAAACATAGACTGCCCTGATTCGTCGGCTGATGGTTTTCCGACAGCCGCTTCGGAGTAAATATCCAACAGCGCTGCGCGTGCCCGCACGCACTCTCGCCAACAACTCTAAAGAACCGAGACCGCCATGAACGTCGAGCAGATCGTCGATTTCGCCCAGGCCACCACCGCCCCCGAACACTACCGCCCCGCTCCGGACCGCATCATCAAGGGCGACCCGGCGCAGAACGTGCGCAACCACTACGCCAGCGACTGCGGCCAGTTCAACGTGGGCATCTGGGAAGGCGAGCCGGGCCACTGGAACGTCAGCTACACCGAGCATGAATACTGCGAGATTCTCCAGGGCGTGTCGGTGATCCGTGACGCCAATGGCGGCGCCAAGACCGTGCGCGTCGGCGACCGCTTCGTCATCCCCGCCGGCTTCAGCGGCACCTGGGAAGTGCTGGAGCCCTGCCGCAAGGTCTACGTGATCTTCGAGCAGAAGGCCTGATCCACCGAACATGAAAAAGCCCGCCGATCGGCGGGCTTTTTTGTGCCCGCGGTTCCGTGAGAAACCGCGGGCAAGAAAAAACCCGCCACGAGGGCGGGTTTCTTCACAAGGGCGAAGATCAATTACTTGATCTTGGCTTCCTTGTAGATCACGTGCTTGCGAACAACCGGATCGTATTTCTTGATCTCGATTTTCTCAGGCTTGGTACGCTTGTTCTTGTCGGTGGTGTAGAAGTGGCCGGTACCGGCGCTGGACACCAAACGGATCAGTTCGCGCATGACTGCAGCTCCTTAGAATTTTTCGCCGCGGGCGCGCAGGTCGTTCAGAACGGCCTCGATGCCACGCTTGTCGATGATACGCATGCCTTTGGCGGAAACGCGCAGACGCACGAAGCGCTTCTCGGATTCAACCCAGAAACGGTGATGCTGCAGGTTCGGCAGGAAACGGCGACGGGTTTTGTTGTGTGCGTGGGAAATGTTATTCCCGGTAACCGGACCCTTACCGGTCACTTGGCAAACTCTCGACATGGCTCAGCCCTCTGTAAACCACATGCCAAACCCGGCATGGGTTGGCTGCTTAACTCAATAGGATTCTCAGTTTCACCGGGGTCTTAACTGCCGCTTCGCCGCGATCGAGTCGCAGGATCAGGCAGGGCCCCAGAAAAGAGCGCAGCTTTATATCAGAAAGTCACTTCACGCTGCAAGGGAAAGCATGACTCGGAAAAGCCGACGCCAGCCCCCGCGGGCCGCGGCACTGGTGCCGTTCGTCGCTTGTCATCGTTGTGACGGGCAGCGGCTTGGTCTAGGGTAGCTCCTTCGAGGCTGCCAACAGCCTTGCATGACCCGCCCAGCCTCGCGGATGGGCATCTTGCCAGCTTACACGGAGTCCGTCATGCGTCTTGCCCTTCTCGCCCTCCTTCTTTCCCCCGCCCTCGCCAGCGCCGCCTCGCTGAGCGTGTGCACCGAAGCCAGCCCCGAAGGCTTCGACGTGGTCCAGTACAACTCGCTGACCACCACCAACGCCTCGGCCGATGTGCTGATGAACCGCCTGGTGGACTTCGACGCGGCAAAGGGCGAAGTGGTGCCGAGCCTGGCCGAAAGCTGGAAGGTCTCCGATGACGGCCTGACCTATGACTTCCAGCTGCGCGACGGCGTAGCCTTCCACCACACCGACTACTTCAAGCCCAGCCGCGCGCTGAGCGCCGACGACGTGGTGTTCAGCTTCCAGCGCATGCTCGACCCGGCCCAGCCCTGGCACAAGGTCGCCCAGAGCGGTTTCCCCCATGCCCAGTCGATGCAGCTGCCGAGCCTGGTAAAGGCCGTGGAGAAGGTCGATGAGCACCATGTGCGCTTCAGCCTCAACCATCCGGACGCGACCTTCCTGGCCATGCTCAGCATGGGCTTCGCTTCCATTTATTCGGCCGAGTACGCCGACCAGCTGATGAAGGCCGGCACCCCGGAGAAGCTCAACGCCCAGCCGATCGGCACAGGGCCCTTCGTCTTCAAGCGCTTCCAGAAGGACGCCGTGGTGCGCTACAGCGCCAACGCCGAGTACTTCGGCGGCAAGCCGGCGGTGGATAACCTGGTGTTCGCCATCACCCCGGACGCCAGCGTGCGCCTGCAGAAGCTCAAGCGCGGCGAATGCCAGATCGCCCTGTCGCCCAAGCCGCTGGACGTCGAGGCCGCGCAGAAGAGCGCCGAGCTCAAGGTCGAACAGACCCCGGCGTTCATGACCGCCTTCGTCGGCATCAACAGCCAGCACCCGCCGCTGGACAACCCCAAGGTGCGCCAGGCGATCAACCTCGCCTTCGACAAGGGCAGCTACCTGAAGAGCGTGTTCGCCGGCAGCGCCACCGTCGCCGACGGCGTCTACCCGCCCAACACCTGGAGCTACGCCAAGGACATCCCCGGCTACCCGCGGGACCTGGACAAGGCCCGCGCCCTGCTGGCAGAAGCCGGACACAAGGACGGCTTCAAGACCACCGTCTGGACCCGCCCTTCCGGCAGCCTGCTCAACCCCAACCCCAGCGTCGGCGCGCAATTGCTGCAGGCGGACCTGGCGCAGATCGGCATCCAGGCCGAGATCCGCGTGATCGAATGGGGCGAGCTGATCCGCCGCGCCAAGGCCGGCGAGCATGACCTGCTGTTCATGGGCTGGGCCGGCGACAACGGCGACCCGGACAACTTCCTCACCCCGCAATTCTCCTGCGCCAGCGTGAAATCCGGCCTCAACTTCGCACGCTACTGCGACGAGAAGCTCGACGGCCTGATCAGCCAGGGCAAGGCGGTGGCCGACCAGGCCAAGCGCAGCGAGCTGTACCACCAGGCGCAACAGATCATCCACGACCAGGCGTTGTGGTTGCCGCTGGCGCACCCGACCGCCTCGGCGCTGACCCGCCAGAACGTGAAGGGCTACCTGGTAAGCCCGTTCGGTCGCCAGGACTTCTCGAAGGTGCAGCTGTAGCGCGCTACAGCATCCCCAGCTCGGCCATGGATTGCGGCTCACCGTCGCCGACGATGAAGTGATCCAGCACGCGTACGTCGATCAGCGCCAGCGCCTCGACGATGCGACGGGTCAGCAGGTCGTCGGACTGGCTCGGCTCGGCGATCCCGGAGGGGTGGTTGTGCGCCAGGATCAGCGCCGCGGCGTTGTGCGCCAGGGCACGCTTGACGATCTGCCGGGGGTAGACGCTGGCACTGTCGATGGAGCCGCGGAACAGCACTTCGAAGTCCAGCATGCGGTGGCGGTTGTCCATGAACAGGCAGGCGAACACCTCGTGGGGCTCGTGGCGCAGCCGTGCCTTGAGGAAGTCGCGCACCGCCTGCGGGCTCTCCAGAGCGGGGCCACGGCCCATGTCCTCGGCCAGGTGCCGGCGCCCCATCTCCAGCACCGCCTGGAGCTGGGTGAACTTGGCCGGCCCCAGCCCGCGATGACGGCAGAACGCTTCGAGATCGGCCTCCAGCAGCGCGCGCAGGCTGCCAAACTCGACCAGCAGCCGGCGCGCGAGGTCGACGGCACTGCAACCGGCGACACCGGTGCGCAGGAAGATGGCCAGCAATTCGGCATCGCTCAGGCTCGCCGCCCCCTGTTCGAGCAAGCGCTCCCGGGGGCGTTCCGACACAGGCCAATCGAGAATTCTCACGCAACCTCCCAGGTCTGGTCCGCCCGCTGTTCCGGCGCAGGCGCTGTGCTATCTTAGCCCCCTCGCTGCGCGCAGCCGGAGGCCTGGGGAGGCGTCATCGGCTTCAGCGCGCGTCATCCATTTCCGTATTTAAGGCTGGCCTATGCAGCGGCTCTATCGTAAACGCATCGTTCTGGGCGTCGGTGGCGGTATCGCCGCCTACAAGAGCGCCGAACTGGTCCGCCGGTTGCGCGACCAGGGCGCCGAGGTGCGTGTCGTGATGACCCAGGGCGGCCGCGAGTTCATCACCCCGCTCACCCTTCAGGCCCTTTCCGGCCATCCGGTACACCTGGACCTGCTCGACCCCGCCGCCGAAGCGGCCATGGGGCATATCGAACTGGCCCGCTGGGCCGACCTGGTGCTGATCGCCCCCGCCACCGCCGACCTCATGGCGCGCCTGGCCCAGGGCGTGGCCAACGACCTGCTGACCACCCTGGTGCTTGCCACCGACGCGCAGGTCGCCCTTGCGCCGGCGATGAACCAGGCCATGTGGCGCGACCCGGCCACCCAGGTGAATGCCGAGCTGCTGCGTTCGCGCGGCCTGCATTTCTTCGGCCCCGCCGCCGGCAGCCAGGCCTGCGGCGACGTTGGTCCGGGGCGCATGCTCGAGGCCGAAGAGTTGGCGCAACTGGCCGCCGACTGCTTCGAGTTCAAGGCCCTGACCGGCCAGCACATCCTGATCACCGCCGGGCCGACCCAGGAAAACATCGACCCGGTGCGCTACATCACCAACCACAGCTCCGGGAAGATGGGCTTCGCCCTGGCCGAAGCAGCCGCCGAAGCCGGCGCTCGTGTGACCCTGGTGACCGGTCCGGTGCACCTGCCAACCCCGGACCGCGTGAGCCGCGTCGACGTGGTCAGCGCCCGCGACATGCTCGCGGCCTGCGAAGCGGCAATGCCGGCGGACATCCTGATCGCCTCCGCCGCCGTGGCCGACTACCGCCCGGAGCTGGTCGCCACGCAGAAACTCAAGAAAGACCCCACCACCGGTGACGGCCTGCTCTTGCAGCTGGTGCGCAATCCCGACATTCTCGCCACCCTCTCGCTGCGCGAGGACCGGCCCTTCAGCGTCGGCTTCGCCGCGGAGACCGAGAACCTGCTCGAGTACGCCTCGCGCAAGCTCAAGGACAAGAATCTCGACCTGATCGTCGCCAATGACGTGGCAAATCCGTCCATCGGCTTCAATAGTGAAGAGAACGCCATCACGGTCATCGACCGCGAATTGCACAAGACTGCGTTCGCCCAGACCAGCAAGGGCAAGATTGCCCGCCAGCTGATCGCCTTCATCGCCGAACGCATCAATCAACACTGAGAACTCAATGCATTCCCTGCAAGCCAAGATCCTCGATCCCCGCCTGGGCAGCGACTTCCCGCTGCCGCAGTACGCCACTCCGGGTTCCGCCGGCCTCGACCTGCGCGCCATGCTTCAGGAGGACTGCGTCCTCGAGCCGGGCCAGACCGTACTGATCCCCACCGGCCTGTCCATCTACGTCGCCGATCCGGGCCTGGCCGCGCTGATCCTTCCGCGCTCGGGCCTGGGCCACAAGCACGGCATCGTGCTGGGCAACCTGGTCGGCCTGATCGACTCGGACTACCAGGGCGAGCTGATGGTCTCCTGCTGGAACCGCGGCCAGACGGCTTTCAAGATCGCCATCGGCGAGCGCATCGCCCAGCTGGTGCTGGTGCCCGTGGTGCAGGCGCATTTCGAGCTGGTCGAGAGTTTCGACGAGAGCCAGCGCGGCGCCGGCGGCTTCGGTCATTCCGGCAGCCATTGACCCTTTCTCTTTTCAGGATGAATCGCCGAGGAGACGTTGCATGAAACTTTTCCAACGCACTGCCAAGGACAGCGCCGAACTGCCGGAACTCGTGCCGGCGGAGAAGCCCGTCAAGGGGCCGGCGGCCAAGGTCGACCTCAAGCCACTGCTGCCCGCCCTGGTCCTCACCGTCGGCGGCGTGGCGGCGGCCGGCGCGCTGCTGTGGTTCAGCCTGTTCGGTCAGGCGGACAAGGCTCACATCGCACAACTGAGCAGCGCCTGGTCGGAAAGCCAGGCCGGCGCGCTGCGCCAGTCGCTCAGCCTGCTGGCCGCGGACAGCCGCGCCATGGCGAGCAACTCGCAATTGCTGCCAACCTTGCAGAGCAATGATCCGACGCGCATCGCCGCGCTGGAGAAGGCACTGGCCCAAGGCCATCTCGACGGGCTGGTGGACGTTCACCTGAACGCCAGCGGCCAGGCCGTTCAGGACACGTCCCGCCCCGGCCCGCTCAACTATGCCGCGCTGGACATGCTGCACCGCGTCGAAAGCGGCCAGGCCGTGGCGCCGGAAGCCTACAAGGTCGGCACCCGCTGGCTGGTCTACAGCCCCACCGCCTTGCGTGGCGCGGACAATTTGATCCAGGGTTCGCTGCTGCTGGTCGTCGACCTGCAGCGCCTGCTCGGCAGCCTGCCGCCGATGTCTGCCGATATCGGCCAGCTGCAGCTTTCCCAGCAGTTCGGCAACTCGCCGGCGCAGGTATTGCTGCAGCGTGGCCAGGCCAGTGAGGGTGCGCCGCTCAGCATCGCCAGCGGCAACCCGAACTGGAAGCTGAGCTTCACCCCCGGCCCGACCATCACCAATCCGCTGTACTCGCAAACCATGCTGGGTATCGCCGCGCTACTGGCACTGGTGGGCGGCCTGCTCGGCCTCTATCTTGCGCAAAGTGCGATGCAGCGCCGGGTCAGCAAGGATGCCCAGGCCCTGGGGCAGTTCATTCAGGAACTCGCCGGCCAACGCACTGCCAAAGCTCCTGAGCTGAGCCTGCCGAGCCTGCAGGCACTGGCTCAGGCGCTGGCCCGTCAGCCGCGCCGCAAGACCGAAACACCTGGTGCCAGCGCCCCCGCCGCGCCTGCAGCCGCCGTCCAGCCGGTTCCGGTTGTCGCCGCTGCCAGCGCCCCGGCCGCTGCCACCGAAACACCATTGGTCGATCCGCTATTCCAGAACACCGACATTCTGGACATCGACATTCTTGATGAAGACCAGGATCTCCTGGGATTGGAGCAAACAACCGCTATGAGCACGCCTAAAGCCCCGCAGCTGCCCGCCAGCATCTTCCGCGCCTACGACATCCGTGGCGTGGTCGGCGACACCCTGACCACCGAGACGGCCTACTGGGTCGGCCGTGCGATCGGTTCCGAAAGCCTTGCGCGCGGCGAGCCGTGCGTCTCCGTGGGCCGCGACGGCCGCCTGTCCGGCCCCGAACTGGTCCAGCACCTCATCCAGGGCCTGCTCGACTGCGGCTGCCAGGTCACCGACGTCGGCATGGTACCGACTCCGGTCCTGTACTACGCGGCCAACGTCCTGGAAGGCAAGTCGGGCGTGATGCTCACCGGCAGCCACAACCCGCCGGACTACAACGGCTTCAAGATCGTCGTCGCCGGCGAGACCCTGGCCAACGAGCAGATCCAGGCCCTGCGCGAGCGCATCCAGAATGGCGACCTCGCCTCCGGCGTGGGCAGCGTGCAGCAGGTCGACATCCTGCCGCGCTACTTCCAGCAGATCCGCGACGACATCGCCCTGGCCAAGCCGCTGAAAGTGGTGGTGGACTGCGGCAACGGCGTAGCCGGCGTGATCGCCCCGCAGCTGATCGAAGCCCTGGGCTGCACCGTGATCCCGCTGTACTGCGACGTCGACGGCACCTTCCCCAACCACCACCCGGACCCGGGCAAGCCGGAGAACCTGGAAGACCTGATCGCCAAGGTGAAAGAGACCGGCGCCGACCTCGGCCTGGCCTTCGACGGCGACGGCGACCGCGTGGGCGTGGTGACCAACGAAGGCACCATCATCTACCCCGACCGCCTGCTGATGCTGTTCGCCAAGGACGTGGTCTCGCGCAACCCGGGCGCCGACATCATCTTCGACGTCAAATGCACCCGTCGCCTGATCTCGCTGATCAGCGGCTACGGCGGCCGTCCGGTAATGTGGAAGACCGGCCACTCGCTGATCAAGAAGAAGATGAAGGAAACCGGCGCCCTGCTCGCCGGCGAGATGAGCGGCCACATCTTCTTCAAGGAACGCTGGTACGGCTTCGACGACGGCATCTACAGCGCCGCGCGCCTGCTGGAAATCATCAGCCTGGACAAGCGCGACGCCGAGCGCGTGTTCTCCGCGTTCCCGATGGACATCTCCACCCCGGAAATCAACATCACCGTCACCGATGAGGGCAAGTTCGCCCTGATCGAGGCACTGCAGGCCCGCGGCCAGTGGGGTGAAGCCAACCTCACCACCCTCGACGGCGTGCGTGTGGATTACCCCAAAGGCTGGGGCCTGGTTCGCGCGTCCAACACCACTCCGGTGCTGGTCCTGCGTTTCGAGGCGGATTCCCAGGAAGAACTGGAACGCATCAAGGAAGTGTTCCGCACCCAGCTGAAAGCGGTCGACCCCGCCCTCAGCCTGCCCTTCTGACCCTGTAGCACTATGCCGGAGCCCACCATGACCCAGAGCCGCGATGACGCTGCCCAGGTTGCCCGCGTCCTTGCCGAAGCCCTGCCCTATATCCGCCGTTTCGTCGGCAAGACGCTGGTGATCAAGTACGGCGGCAACGCCATGGAAACGGACGAGCTGAAGAACAGCTTCGCCCGCGACGTGGTGCTGATGAAAGCCGTCGGCATCAACCCGGTGGTGGTCCATGGGGGTGGTCCGCAGATCGGCGACCTGCTCAGCCGCCTGTCGATCGAGAGCCACTTCATCGATGGCATGCGCGTCACCGACGCGCAGACCATGGACGTGGTGGAGATGGTCCTCGGCGGCCAGGTGAACAAGGACATCGTCAACCTGATCAACCGTCACGGCGGCAGCGCCATCGGCCTGACCGGGAAAGACGCCGAGCTGATTCGTGCGAAGAAGCTCACCGTCACCCGCCAGACGCCGGAGATGACCAAGCCGGAAATCATCGACATCGGCCACGTGGGCGAAGTCACCGGGGTCAACGTCGACCTGCTGAACATGCTGGTACAGGGCGACTTCATTCCGGTCATCGCACCGATCGGCGTGGGCGCCAATGGCGAGTCCTACAACATCAATGCCGACCTCGTGGCCGGCAAGGTGGCCGAGGCGCTGAAGGCCGAGAAGCTGATGCTGCTCACCAACATCGCCGGCCTGATGGACAAGCAGGGCCAGGTCCTCACCGGCCTGACCACCGAGCAGGTCAACGAACTGATCGCCGACGGCACCATCTACGGCGGCATGCTGCCGAAGATCCGCTGCGCCCTGGAAGCGGTGCAAGGCGGGGTGACCAGCGCGCACATCATCGATGGCCGCGTCCCCAACGCCGTGCTGCTGGAAATCTTCACCGACAGCGGCGTCGGCACCCTGATCACCAATCGCAAGCAGCGCTGATCAAGGGACACCCGCCAGGAGCGATCCTCGCGGGTGTTTTTCTGTCTGTTCGAGGCCGCTTCAGCCTGATGGACGTCCTGCCTCGAACAGGTCTTCAGGAGATTTTGCATGGCCGCGTCCCCCGTTTCCCGCAACGACTTCAGTTTCTTCCACGGTCTGCGCGTGCGCTGGTCGGAGGTCGACCCGCAGGGCATCGTCTTCAACGGCAACTACCTGACCTATGCCGATGTCGCCACCACCGAGTACTACCGCCACCTGGGCGTGAGCTACCCGGCTGACCTGCTGCGCGGCGGCGGCGACCTGTTCGCGGTGAAGACCACCCTGGAATACCTGGCGCCCGCGCGCTTCGACGACTGGCTGGAACTGGGCGTGCGCGTCAGTCGACTGGGCCGCAGCAGCCTGACCTTCCAGGTGTCGATCTGGTGTGATGAAACCCTGCTGACGCTGGGGGAGCTGATCTACGCCTATGCCGGCGAAGACCGGACGAGCCAGCCCCTGCCGGACTGGCTGCGCGGGAAGATCAACGAATTCGAGCGCGTCTCGCCGCAACAGTAAGCGCGGCGAACGTCTGCCTCAGTTGCCGCCGGATATCTGGGCGAAACGTGCCCGGTCGGCGGCGAAGCTGTTCTGCGCCTGAGTGCGCAGCTGCTGATAGCGGGCGATGTCCTGCTGGAGGCGTTGCTCATCGCTGCGCAGGTTGCTCAGTTGCGCGACCAGGTCATCCGGCACCTGGCGCCCGGCGCGTTCCTGATCGGCGGCGCGGGCCTGCAGGTTGGCCTGCTGCGTCTTCAGCGACTGCAGGTTGCCCTTGGCCACGCTGGCCAGCCCGTCGAGCTCGGCCAGCTTGCGATCGCGGGCACGGTCGACGTCCTCCACGCTGGTGTACATGCGCATCAGTTGCTGGTCGGAACTGGCGCGCGCGGCATCCGCCTTGCGCTGCTCGATCTCGGCAGCGGTCGGCGCTGGCGGCACTTCACGGATCACCCGACCCTGGTCGTTGAGCACCTGGTAGCCCTTGCCGATGTACTGCGGCGGTACGCCCAGCCGGTCGATGACGGTAATGCCCCGGTCATCGACGTAACGGTACATCTCGACCGCACCGCCGGGACTGGCGACCGGTTTGCCGGCAGCGATCACCTGGCCTGCGAGCATGCCCCCCAGAAGCCCCATCAACACCCTGTAGCGGTAAGCACCCTGCTTGGCCATGCCCGACACCCTTGTTCCGGTTAGATACCGTACTGCGCCCGATAGGCCTCGACGGCCGCGAGATGCTGCTTGAGCTGCCCGTCACCGGCCAGATACTCCAGCACCTGCTCCAACGAGACAATGCTTACGACCGGGATCGAGAAGTCCCGTTCAACTTCCTGGATCGCCGACAGCTCGCCCTTGCCGCGCTCCTGGCGGTTCAGCGCGATCAGCACGCCGGCGGCCTGGGCCCCCTGCGCGTCGATGATCTGCATGACCTCGCGGATCGCAGTGCCGGCGGTGATCACGTCATCGATGATCAGCGCGCGGCCGGTCAGCGGCGCGCCGACCAGCGTGCCACCTTCGCCATGGTCCTTGGCTTCCTTGCGGTTGAAGCACCAGGGCAGGTCGCGGCCGTGCTGCTCCGCCAGCGCAATGGCTGTAGCGGCCGCCAGCGGGATTCCTTTATAGGCCGGGCCGAACAACACGTCGAAAGGTATGCCGCTGTCGACTACCGCGCTGGCGTAGAAACGACCCAGCTGGGACAGCGCAACGCCGGTGTTGAACAGCCCGGCATTGAAGAAGTACGGACTGGTGCGCCCGGACTTGAGGGTGAATTCGCCGAAACGAAGAACGCCGCGCTCGATGGCGAAGCGGATGAAATCGCGTTGATATGGCTGCATGGGAGAGAACCGGCCGGTATGAATTTAGCTAAACCGTTTGAGCTCGGGTATCATACACACACGTGATTTTGGGGGCCATTTATGCGGATCATCAGTGTGAACGTGAATGGTATTCAGGCTGCAGCCGAGCGTGGTTTGCTCAGTTGGCTGCAAGCCCAGAATGCCGACGTGATCTGCTTGCAGGATACCCGCGCCTCCGCTTTCGATCTGGATGACCCATCCTACCAACTGGATGGCTACTTCCTGTACGCCTGCGATGCCGAAGTGCCCAGTCAGGGCGGCGTCGCAATCTATAGTCGTCTGCAACCCAAGGCTGTCATAAGCGGCCTGGGTTTCGAGATGGCCGATCGTTACGGGCGCTACCTGCAAGCCGATTTCGATAAGGTGAGTATCGCCACTCTCCTGCTGCCTACCGGGCAGGAAGGGGACGAGAACCTGAACCACAAGTTCAAGTTCATGGACGATTTCGCCCAGTACATGAACAAGCAGCGCCGCAAGCGCCGCGAATACATCTATTGCGGCTCGCTGTACGTCGCGCACCAGAAGCTGGACGTGAAGAACTGGCGCGAATGCCAGCAATCGCCGGGCTTCATGGCGCCGGAGCGTGGCTGGATGGATGAGATCTTCGGCACCATGGGCTACGTCGACGCCCTGCGCGAGGTCAACCGCGAAGGCGACCAGTACAGCTGGTGGCCGGACAGCGAGCAGGCCGACCTGCTCAACCTGGGCTGGCGCTTCGACTATCAGATCCTCACGCCGGGTCTGCGCCGCTTCGTGCGCAGCGCCAAGCTGCCGCGCCAGCCGCGCTTCTCCCAGCATGCGCCGCTGATCGTCGATTACGACTGGACCCTGAGCATCTGAGTCCTGTCGTGCCGTCGCAAGGCGGACAGAAAAAAGCCGGCTTCGAGCCGGCTTTTTCGTACCTGGAGCCCAGCGCCTACTTGAGCGGGCGCCAGGTGAAGGGATAGCGATAATCCAGCCCTTCGTTGGCCTTGATCCCGGCGATGATGGTGAGCACCAGCGCGCCGATGCTCACCAGCCCCAGCAGGAAGAAGCCAATCACCACCAGCATCAGCAGGCAGCTGACCACGACCGCGAGGCTCACGGTGATCTGGAAGTTCAGCGCTTCCTTGCCCTGGCGGTCCACGAACGGGTCCGATTCACGCTTGATCTGCCAGACGATCAGCGGCCCGAGCAGGTTTCCGAAGGGGAAGATGAAGCCGAGGAAGGCGGCGAAGTGGCAGAACATCGCCCACTGGCGGGCTTCCTGGCTCGGCTGAACCTGCTGTACCGGTACTTCGTCGCTCATCCTTTCGCTCCTTGCCGTTGGGTATCGAGTGCGGATCAGTCCGCCAGCGCGGCGCGCTGCAGTTCGAACAGTTCGCGCAGGCCCTGCTGCGCCAGCTCCAGCATGGCATTCAGCTCGGCCGGCTGGAAGGGCGCGCCCTCGGCGGTGCCCTGGACTTCGATGAAGCCGCCGGCATCGGTCATGACCACGTTCAGGTCGGTCTCGGCGGCGGAATCTTCCAGGTAGTCCAGGTCCAGCACCGGCTCGCCCTGGTACATGCCCACGGAAACGGCAGCGACCATCTGCTTGAGCGGGTTGCCCTTGAGCGCGCCACGCTTCTTCAGCACGGCCAGGGCGTCGATCAGCGCCACGGTGGCGCCGGTGATGGAAGCGGTGCGGGTGCCGCCATCGGCCTGGATCACATCGCAGTCGATGTACAGGGTGTTCTCGCCCAGCTTGGACAGGTCCAGCGCAGCGCGCAGGGATCGGCCGATCAGGCGCTGGATTTCCAGGGTGCGGCCACCCTGCTTGCCGCGCGCGGCTTCACGCTGGTTACGCTCGCCGGTGGAACGCGGCAGCATGCCGTATTCGGCGGTCAGCCAGCCCTGGCCCTGGCCCTTGAGGAAGCGCGGCACACCGGATTCGGCGCTGACGGTGCAGATCACCTTGGTGTCGCCGAACTCGACCAGCACGGAGCCCTCGGCGTGCTTGGTGTAATGGCGGGTGATACGGATCGGGCGCAGTTGGTCGGCGGCGCGGCCACTGGGACGGTTCATGGAGGCATCCTGTACAGATTACTGGCGGGGGAATGTCCGCCATTATAGAGGCCAGCGGACGGGCGCAACCACCGCCGGCGTGCTGCGGCGCGCTACGCTGGGGTACAATTGCCGGTTTCCGACGACCTGTCGGCCGTTTTTCCAGCCCATTCAGAGAGGTGACTCCATGGTCCACAGCATGACCGCCTTCGCCCGCGTCGAGCGCGCCAGCACCCATGGAACCCTGAGCTGGGAGCTGCGCTCGGTCAACCACCGCTACCTCGAACCCAACCTGCGCCTGCCCGAAGCCTTCCGCGACCTCGAAGGCGCGGTGCGCGAGGCGCTGCGCCAGGGCCTGTCGCGCGGCAAGGTGGAATGCACCCTGCGCTTCAACGAGGAAAACGCCGGCAAGGCGCTGCAGGTCGACCGCGAGCGCGCCGCGCAACTGGTCGCCGCCGCCGAGGCCGTCGCCGACCTGATCAGGAATCCCGCCCCGCTCGACCCGCTGGCCGTGCTGGCCTGGCCCGGCGTACTGGTGGGCGACGCCGCCGATCCGCAGGCGCTCAACGCCAGCGCGCTGGCCGCCTTCACCCAGGCTCTGGACGAGCTCAAGGCCGGCCGCGCCCGCGAAGGCGCGGAGCTGTCGAAGATCATCGACGAGCGCCTGACAGCCATGCAGGAAGACGTGGCGAACCTGCGCCAGCTGGTGCCGGAAATGCTCGCCAACCAGCGCCAGAAGGTGCTCGACCGCTTCTCCGAGATGAAAGCCGAGCTCGACCCGCAGCGCCTGGAGCAGGAAATGGTCCTGCTGGCGCAGAAGAGCGACGTCGCCGAGGAACTGGACCGCCTGACCACCCACGTCACCGAAGTACGTCGCGTGCTCAAGGCTGGCGGCGCCGCCGGTCGGCGCCTGGACTTCCTGATGCAGGAACTCAACCGCGAGGCCAACACCTTAGGTTCGAAGGCTTTCGACCCGCGCTCCACCCAGGCTGCGGTCAACCTCAAGGTCCTGATCGAGCAGATGCGCGAACAGGTCCAGAATATCGAGTAAGCCGGACGCATCCGGCCCCCATCCACCGCAACTCCAGGAAAGCGCCATGTCCGGCACCCTGTACATCGTTTCCGCGCCGTCGGGCGCCGGCAAGACCAGCCTGGTCAAGGCCCTGCTCGACGCCATGCCCAGCGTGCGCGTCTCCGTCTCCCACACCACCCGCGGCATGCGCCCGGGCGAAGTGGACGGGGTGAACTACCACTTCGTCGGCCACGACACCTTCCGCGCCATGCTCGAGCGCAATGAATTCCTCGAGCACGCGCAGGTCTTCGACAACCTCTACGGCACCTCCCAGCGCTGGGTCGAGAAGACCCTCGCCGAAGGCAACGACCTGATCCTGGAGATCGACTGGCAGGGCGCGCAGCAGGTGCGCCGGCTGATGCCCCAGGCGCAGTCGATCTTCATCCTGCCGCCGACCCAGGAAGCCCTGCGCCAGCGCCTGACCAACCGCGGCCAGGACAGCGACGAGGTGATCGAGCGGCGCATGCAGGAAGCCGTCAGCGAAATGAGCCACTATGTGGAATACGATCACCTGGTGATCAACGACGATTTCGCCCACGCGCTGGAAGACCTCAAGGCGATCTTCCGTGCCCGCCAGCTCCGTCAGGATGCCCAGCAGCAACGTCACACCGAGCTGCTGCAACGCCTGTTGGCCTGAAGTCGCCGAGAGAAGGCACTTCCATAAAGATTGGCGATTTTTTAGACTACCCAGTCCGCCCGGCATTTTCCGGGCCTACATTTTAGTAACGAGGAACACCATGGCCCGCGTCACCGTTGAAGACTGCCTGGACAACGTCGATAACCGTTTCGAGCTGGTCATGCTCGCCACCAAGCGTTCGCGTCAGCTGGCCACTGGCGGCAAAGAGCCGAAGGTACCGTGGGAAAACGACAAGCCCACCGTCGTTGCCCTGCGTGAAATCGCTTCCGGCCTGATCGACAACGAAATCGTTCTGCTGGAGGACGTGGTTGAAGAAGAACCGCTGTTCGCTGCCTTCGAAGACGAGGCCAACAACGAGGCCCTGTAAGTCGATGTCCGGCCGACGAATCGGTGCACTGCGACGTACCGCTCGGCAGGGGGTGAACCCATGCCGAGCATAGATGCCTTCGCCGATCGTCTGTCGAGCTATCTGGGCCCGGACCAGGTCAACCTGGTCCGCCGCGCCTACTACTACGCCGAGCAGGCCCATGACGGGCAGCGCCGCCGCAGCGGCGAGGCTTACGTCACCCATCCGCTCGCCGTCGCCAATATCCTCGCCGACATGCACATGGACCATCAGAGCCTGATGGCGGCCATGCTGCACGACGTGATCGAGGACACCGGCATCGCCAAGGAAGCGCTCACCGCGCAGTTCGGCGAGACCGTCTCGGAACTCGTGGATGGGGTCAGCAAGCTGACCCAGATGAACTTCGAGTCCAAGGCCGAGGCGCAGGCCGAGAACTTCCAGAAGATGGCCATGGCCATGGCGCGCGACATCCGCGTGATCCTGGTGAAGCTGGCCGACCGCCTGCACAACATGCGCACGCTGGAAGTGCTGTCCGGTGAGAAGCGCCGGCGCATCGCCAAGGAAACCCTGGAAATCTACGCACCCATCGCCAACCGGCTGGGCATGCACAGCATGCGCGTGGAATTCGAGGACCTGGGCTTCAAGGCCATGCACCCGATGCGCTCCGAGCGCATCCGCCAGGCCGTGAAGAAGGCTCGTGGCAACCGCCGCGAGATCGTCGGCAAGATTCAGGAATCGCTGGTCAACTGCCTCGCCCGCGAAAACATGGAAGGCCAGGTCCTGGGCCGCGAGAAGCACCTGTTCAGCATCTACAAGAAGATGCGCGGCAAGCGCAAGGCGTTCAACGAGATCATGGACGTCTACGCCTTCCGCATCGTGGTCGACAAGGTTGACACCTGCTACCGCGTGCTCGGCGCCGTGCACAACCTGTACAAGCCGTTCCCCGGCCGCTTCAAGGACTACATCGCGATTCCCAAGGCCAACGGCTACCAGTCGTTGCACACCACGCTGTTCGGCATGCACGGCGTGCCCATCGAAATCCAGATCCGCACCCGCGAGATGGAAGAGATGGCCAACCACGGCATCGCCGCGCACTGGCTGTACAAGTCCAGTGAAGAGGAAGCGCAGAAAGGCACCCATGCCCGCGCCCGCCAGTGGGTAAAGGGCATCCTCGAACTGCAGCAACGCGCCGGCAACTCGCTGGAATTCATCGAGAACGTGAAGATCGACCTGTTCCCGGACGAGGTCTACGTCTTCACGCCCAAGGGCCGCATCATGGAGCTGCCCAAGGGCTCCACGGCCGTCGACTTCGCCTACGCGGTGCACACCGATGTCGGCAACAGCTGTATCGCCTGCCGTATCAACCGCCGCCTGGCGCCGCTGTCCGAACCGCTGCAGAGCGGTGCGACAGTGGAAATCGTCACCGCGCCGGGCACCCGGCCGAACCCGGCCTGGCTCAACTTCGTGGTCACCGGCAAGGCGCGCACGCACATCCGCCACGCGCTCAAGCTGCAGCGCCGCTCCGAGTCGATCAACCTCGGCGAGCGCCTGCTGAACAAGACCCTCGCCGGCTTCGACAGCCACCTGGAGAAGATCCCGCAGGAGCGCATCCAGGGCGTGCTCAACGAGTACCGCATGGAAGTCTTCGAGGACCTGCTCGAAGAGATCGGCCTGGGCAACCGCATGGCCTACGTGGTCGCGCGCCGCCTGCTGTCCAGCGAAGGCGAACAGGCGCCCAGCGCCGAAGGGCCGCTGGCGATCCGCGGTACCGAAGGCCTGGTGCTCAGCTACGCCAAGTGCTGCACGCCGATCCCGGGCGACCCGATCGTCGGCCACCTGTCCGCCGGCAAGGGCATGGTCGTGCACCTGGAGAACTGCCGGAACATCAGCGAAATTCGCCACAATCCGGAAAAGTGCATCCAGCTCAGCTGGGCCAAGGATGTCACCGGCGAATTCAACGTCGAACTGCGTGTCGAGCTGGAACACCAGCGCGGCCTGATCGCCCTGCTGGCGACCAGCGTCAACGCCGCCGACGGCAACATCGAGAAGATCAGCATGGACGAGCGCGACGGTCGCATCAGCGTGGTCCAGCTCGTCGTCAGCGTGCACGACCGTGTGCACCTGGCCCGCGTCATCAAGAAGCTGCGCGCGCTCAAGGGCGTGATCCGCATCACCCGCATGCGCAGCTGATCCCACCCCGTTAGGAGTCGACATGACCAAGACCGTTATCCACACCGACAAAGCCCCGGCCGCCATCGGCACTTACTCCCAGGCGATCAAGGCTGGCAACACCGTCTATGTCTCCGGCCAGATCCCGCTGGACCCGAAAACCATGGAACTGGTCGAGGGCTTCGAAGAGCAGACCGTCCAGGTCTTCGAGAACCTGAAAGCCGTCATCGAAGCGTCCGGCGGCTACCTGCACGACGTCGCCAAGCTGAACATCTTCCTCACCGACCTGTCGCACTTCGCCAAGGTCAACGAGATCATGGGCAAGTACTTCGTCCAGCCCTACCCGGCCCGCGCCGCCATCGGCGTCGCCGCCCTGCCCAAGGGCGCCCAGGTCGAGATGGACGCCATCGTCGTCCTGGAATAAGCGCTGCGAAAAACCTACGGGGCCCTCGGAGGGTCTGATGTCGTTTCGACGTGGCCGCGACGGAGCCGCATTTTGCGCAGGGCGAGGCGCGAATCGTGTGGTTTGGTCATTCCAAATGAACGATGAGTAACGAAGCGCTGCGCAAAATGCGGCCCGTCCCTTCGGGTTGTGCGTCAAATCACGCCATGCGTCGTTGCGGGGCTAGGTAAGGGAGCGCCATTACCGTCGCCCCGCGTCTAGCCTGGCGTGATTTGACGCGGCAACGCGGCTCACGGCGAAACGACATCAGACCCTCTCCCCGTTCCTTTGTCTGCAAGGAGCAAACATGCGTCGCGCCCTGATCCTGAGCGCCCTGATCGGCCTGCTCACCGGCTGCGCCGGCACCCCGTCCGACCCTTCCGGCGTCTGGGTCAACCAGGCCGCCATCGATGCCGCCGGCAAGGGTGGCAAGCTGCGCGAGGCGCTGCTGGCCTACGGCCCGAACCTGGAATGGAAGCTGGACACCAAGGCCAGCCAGGCCACCTTCAGCAACGGCTTCGAGCTCGGCGAAGGCCAGCTGACCGCCGAAGATCCCAAGCACTACCGCGTCGACTTCTACGGCAGCAACCAGGAATCCCTGGAGCTGGACGGCAAGGAGCTGGTGCAGGTGGGCAGCGACAACTGGCCCGAGCAGCGCTTCCTGCGTCCCAAGCAGCAGCCCGCCGCGCAGAGCCCGGCCGGCAGCACCTTCGAGAACGCCCTCTACGCCGCCTACCTGAACGGCACCTGGATCATCGAGGAAGGCGAAGGCAAGGGCAGCAAGGTCAAGTTCGCCGCCAACGGCAGCCTCGAAGGCATGCCCGGCTTCGACCGCTACGCGCTGTGCCTGGCCGGCGACTGCGCCGCCATGAGCGGTGACAACGACAGCATCTGGCTGCAACAAGGCCAGCAGGGCCGCGAGTTCCTGTTCGAGCGTGACGGCGACAAGCTGGAGCTGTTCGAGGCGGTGAACCGCGCCCAGTCCGACGAGATGCCGCAATACGCGCCCGGCAACAAGGTCTGGACCCTTGAGCGCGACTGATCCGTGTGGGCGGGCCGGCGTGCTCGACTACTTCAGTCAACGCAGCCCGCTCCACAGCAGCCAGCTACCCAGCGCCAGCAACAGGCCGCCACAAAGGCGGTCCAGCGCCGTGACCCGGCGCTTCAGCCAGCCGCGCCAGCGCGGGCGATCCAGCAGGCGCACCAGCGCCATGTCCCACAGCAGCACCACCGCGCCCATCCACAACACACAGGCGCCCAGCGCCCAGGCCGGCAGGTGGAACTGGCCAAGGACGCCGAACAGCCCGGTGTAGAAGATCGGCAGCTTGGGGTTCAGGCTGCTGGCCAGCAGGCCTTCGCGCATCCCCCGCAGAAATCCCCCGCTCCGCTGCTCGCCCGGCTCCGTGGGAATGTTCAGCTCCCGACGCGCCAGCAGCGCCTGCGTGCCGAGCCAGACAAAGTAGGCGCCCCCCAGCAGCTGAACCACCCGCAGTCCGTGGCTGGCCACTTCAGGTAGCAGGCCGAGCACGAACAACACCAGCAGCATGCTCGCCAGATTGGCCAGGGCGATGCCCGCTGCGCAGCCATCAGCATGACGGCGGCCGCGCAACAAAGCGGCGCGGATCAGCAGGAAGAAATCCGGCCCCGGCGACAGCAGGGCGGCAAAATGGGTGCTGGCGACCAGCGCGAAGGCGGCGAACATGACGATCTCCCGGATAGCGGCGTCGCGCAGTCTGGAAGCGTCGGGGGTCGCCGGTCTTGGAAGAAAGTCAGGTGCGCGTGGTGTGCAGGAAGCGTCCGGGCGTGACGCCGGTGAAGCGGCGGAAGGTGCCGGCAAAGTGCGCCTGGTCGTAGAAGCCCAGCGCCAGCGCGACGTCCAGCGGCTTCTCGCCGGCCACCAGCAGGCGCTTGGCCTCGCGGATGCGTCGCTGCAGCAGGTAGGTGTGCGGCGGCACGCCGTAGGCGTTGCGGAAGGCTTCGATCAGGTGGCGCGGATGGCGCTGCAACAGCGCGGCGAGGGCTTCCAGGCTGACCGCCTCGCGATAATGCGCCTCCAGGTAGTCCCGCAACCTGGCGGTGACGCTGCCATCGCGCGATGCCGAAGCGTTCGGGCGCATGCCGCCGTGGCGGACAAATACCAGCTCCAGCAGCGCCAACAGTTCGCTTTCCAGTGCCAACGCGTCGTTGCGCTCGAACTCCGTGGCGACGCGCCGCAGCGCCTCCGCCACCTGACCGTCATCGTGCGGATTGAGCGCCTGGAAGCCGCGCGGCAACTGCTTGCGGCCCAGCAGCGGGAGCAGGCGCGACTCCTCGATGTAAAGCATGCGATAGACCAGCCGCTCGGACTCGGCATTGCCGGTATGTGGCTCCTCCGGGTTCATCAGCGACAGGGTACCGGCCGGCAGCACGTGGTGCGCGCCACGGCACTGGTAGCCGCCGGCGCCCTGCAGGATGGCGCCGATGGCGAAGGCATCGTGGCTATGACGCCCGAACGGCTGGCCGGAGAAGTCCGCGTGGAACAACTCCACCCCCGGCAACCAGGGGCGCGCCAGCAGCCGGTTGGCGTCCATCTCAGTCCTGCTTGCCGGCGAGGATCGCCGCGTAGCCTTCGCGGAAGCTCGGGTAGCGCGGCTCCCAGCCCAGCGCACGGGCGCGGGCGTTGCTGCAGCGCTTGCTGCCGGCCCGGCGCACGGTCTGCTCGTCGGCCCAGTGGGTCACGCCGAGGTGCTCGCGCAGCCAGGCGACCACGTCATGCAACGCGGCGGGATCGTTGTCGACGCCGAGGTAGCAGGCCTCCAGAGCAACACCATTGCGATCGGCTTCCAGCAGATGCGCCAGCAGGCCGGCACAGTCCTCGGCGTGAATGCGGTTGGCGTACAGCGGTGGCTCGCTGGCGACGCGGTAGCCCTCGCGCACCTGCTTGAGCAGCCACTCGCGGCCGGGGCCGTAGATGCCGGTGAGACGCACGACACTGGCGGGAATGCCGCTCTGCAGCGCCACCTGCTCGGCTTCGAGCATCACGCTGCCGGAATAGCTTTCGGCCTCGGCCGGCGAGGTCTCGTCGATCCACTCGCCATCGCGCTGGGCGTAAACGCCGCTGCTGGAGACGAACAACAGGCGCTTGGGCATTTGCCCACGCTGCTGCAGCCAGCCGAGCGTGTTGCGCAGGCCTTCGACGTAAGCCGCGCGATAACCGGCTTCGTCGTGCTGGGTCGCGGCGGCGCAGTACACCAGGTAATCGAGCTTGCCGATCGGCCAGGAATCGGGGCACTCCAGCTGGCCCAGGTCACCCGCCACCGGCAGCACTTCCAGCGGCAGTGCGGCGATGGTGCGACGCAGGCCGTGGACACGCCAGTCACGCGCGGCCAGTTGGCGCCCCAGGCGACTGCCAACGTCGCCACAACCGACGATCATCAGGCTGGGGAAGGTGCTCTTGCTCATGCTTGGCTCCGCGAATCAAAGCTCGGCAGTTTAGCGCGGTTGGTTCGCGGCGGTGCAGCCGCTATGCTTGGGCCACCTCAACGGACTTAGTCGCCATGACCCTTACCGAACTGCGCTACATCGTCACGCTTGCCCAGGAGCAACACTTCGGCCGCGCCGCGGAGCGCTGCCACGTCAGCCAGCCGACGCTGTCGGTGGGCGTGAAGAAGCTGGAAGACGAGCTCGGCGTACTGATCTTCGAACGCAGCAAGAGCGCGGTGCGCCTGACCCCGGTCGGCGAAGGCATCGTGGCGCAGGCGCAGAAGGTGCTGGAACAGGCCCAGGGCATCCGCGAACTGGCCCAGGCCGGCAAGAACCAGCTGACCTCGCCGCTCAAGGTCGGCGCGATCTACACCATCGGCCCGTACCTGTTCCCGCACCTGATCCCGCAGCTGCACCGGGTCGCCCCGCAGATGCCGCTGTACATCGAGGAAAACTTCACCCACATCCTGCGCGACAAGCTGCGCACCGGCGAACTGGACGCGATCATCATCGCCCTGCCGTTCCAGGAAGCCGACGTGCTGACCCTGCAGTTGTTCGACGAGCCCTTCTACGTGCTGATGCCGGCGGACCATCAATGGACCGCGAAGAAAACCATCGACCCGGAACTGCTCAACGACAAGAGCCTGCTGCTGCTCGGCGAGGGCCACTGCTTCCGCGACCAGGTCCTGGAAGCCTGCCCGACGACTCACAAGGGCAGCGAAAACAAGCACACCACGGTGGAATCCAGCTCGCTGGAAACCATTCGCCACATGGTCGCCTCCGGCCTGGGCGTGTCGGTGCTGCCCTTCTCTGCCGTGGACAGCCACCACTACGCGCCGGGCGTGCTGGAAGTGCGTCCGTTCAGCGCGCCCGTGCCCTTCCGCACCGTCGCCATTGCCTGGCGCGCCAGCTTCCCGCGGCCGCGCGCCATCGAGGTGCTGGCCGACTCGATCCGCCTCTGTTCGGTCGCCAAGCCGACCGTCAAGGGTGAAGCCGAGCCGGCATGACCGATCTGTCTAATGTCCCGGTCACCGCGCTCAAGGGCGTAGGCGCCGCGCTGGAGGAAAAGCTGGCAAAGGTCGGCCTGGAGAACCTCCAGGACATCCTCTTCCACCTGCCGCTGCGCTACCAGGACCGTACCCGCATCACTCCCATCGGCGCGTTGCGCCCGGGGCAGGATGCGGTGGTCGAAGGCGTGGTCTCCGGCGCCGACGTGGTGATGGGCAAGCGTCGCAGCCTGCTGGTGCGCCTGCAGGACGGGACTGGCGTGCTGAGCTTGCGTTTCTACCACTTCAGCCAGGCGCAGAAGGAAAACCTCAAGCGCGGCACGCACCTTCGTTGCTACGGCGAAGCGCGCCCCGGCGCTTCGGGCCTGGAGATCTACCACCCCGAATACCGCTCCCTCACCGACGCCGCCGCGGCGCCGGTGGAGCAGACGCTGACGCCGATCTACCCGACCACCGAAGGCCTCACCCAGCAGCGCCTGCGCCAGCTCAGCGAGCAGACCCTGGCGCGCCTGGGCCCGTCGAGCCTGCCGGACTGGCTGCCGGCCGAGCTGGCCCGCGACTACCGGCTGGGCCCGCTGGACGAAGCCATCCGCTACCTGCACCGGCCACCGCCGGACGCCGACCTGGAAGAACTCGCCGAAGGCCGCCACTGGGCCCAGCATCGCCTCGCTTTCGAAGAACTGCTGACCCACCAGCTGTCGCTGCAGCGCCTGCGCGAGAGCGTGCGCTCCCAGGCCGCGCCGCAGCTGCCGCCGGCCAAGCGGCTGCCAGCGCTGTACCTGAAGAACCTCGGCTTCAAGCCCACCGGCGCGCAGCAGCGAGTCGGCGCGGAAATCGCCTACGACCTCGCCCAGCCCGAACCCATGCTACGCCTGGTGCAGGGTGACGTCGGTGCCGGCAAGACCGTGGTCGCCGCCCTCGCCGCCCTGCAGGCGCTGGAAGCCGGCTACCAGGTGGCGCTGATGGCGCCCACCGAGATCCTCGCCGAGCAGCACTTCCTCAACTTCACCAAGTGGCTGCAGCCGCTGGGCATCGAAGTCGCCTGGCTGGCCGGCAAGCTCAAGGGCAAGGCCCGCGCCAGCGCGCTGGAACAGATCGCCGGCGGCGCGCCGATGATCGTCGGCACCCATGCGCTGTTCCAGGACGAGGTGAAGTTCAAGCGCCTGGCCCTGGTGATCATCGATGAGCAGCACCGCTTCGGCGTGCAGCAGCGCCTTGCCCTGCGCCAGAAAGGCGTCGACGGTCGGCTCTGCCCGCACCAGTTGATCATGACTGCCACCCCCATTCCGCGGACCCTGGCGATGAGCGCCTACGCCGACCTGGACACCTCGATCCTCGACGAGCTGCCGCCCGGCCGTACGCCGGTGAACACCGTACTGGTGGCCGACAGCCGCCGCATCGAAGTGATCGAGCGGGTGCGCGCCGCCTGCGCAGAAGGCCGCCAGGCCTACTGGGTGTGCACATTGATCGAAGAATCCGAAGAGCTGACCTGCCAGGCCGCGGAAACCACCTACGAGGAACTCTCCTCGGCGCTGGGCGAACTGCGCGTGGGCCTGATCCACGGGCGCATGAAGCCGGCGGACAAGGCCGTGGTCATGGAAGCCTTCAAGGAAGGCATGCTGCAGTTGCTGGTGGCGACCACGGTGATCGAGGTCGGCGTGGACGTGCCCAACGCCAGCCTGATGATCATCGAGAACCCCGAGCGCCTGGGCCTGGCCCAGCTGCACCAGCTGCGCGGCCGTGTCGGCCGGGGCAGCGCGGCGAGCCACTGCGTGCTGCTCTACCACCCGCCGCTGTCGCAGATCGGCCGCGAGCGCCTGGGCATCATGCGCGAGACCTGCGACGGCTTCGTCATCGCCGAAAAGGACCTGGAACTGCGCGGCCCCGGCGAAATGCTTGGCACCCGCCAGACCGGCCTGCTGCAATTCAAGGTGGCCGACCTGATGCGCGACGCCGACCTCCTGCCGGCGGTGCGCGATGCCGCCCAGGCCCTGCTGGCGCACTGGCCGCAATCGGTCAGCCCGTTGCTGGCACGCTGGCTGAGACACGGGCAGCAATACGGACAAGTGTGATCTATTTCACTTTCATCGGTCGGTTGACTGCTCGGTCACGCTGACTGCGTGGTTATACTCCGACCCAGCCGTTGATAACCGGATCACATTCATGAGCGACGCCGCACGCGCCCCATCCGACTCCTCGCAGGCCCCCGAGGTCATCCTGCAGCTGCTCGCCAAGCTGGGCATACCGTCTCGCGAAGTCTGCGATGTCACCACGCTTCCGGCCACGCGCCGGGTGCAGGCCAGCCTGCTGGAAGATGCCGTCGGCACCCTGCTGGTGCTGTTCCCGCAAAGCCAGCTACTGGACCTGAATCGCCTGGCCGAACTCACCGGGCGCAAACTGGTGGCGGTCAAGCCTGACCGCCTGGAGCGCATGCTCGGCAAGCACCAGCTCGGCCGCCTGCCGGCGCTGCCGCCGCTGACCAGTTCGCCGTGCCTGTATGACGAGCGCCTGCTGCAGGAACCCCAGCTGCTGGTCGAGTCCGGCACGCCGGGCACACTGCTGGAGATTCCCACCGCGTCCTTCCGTAGCCTGCTGGAGAAAGCCAGCGCGGCGCGCTTCGGCGTGGCGCTGGAGTCGATCCGGCCGAACCTCGACCGCCCGGACGACGACCGCAAGGAAATCACCCAGGCCGTGCAGGCGTTCACCGCCCGCCGCATCCAGCAGCGCCTCGAGGAAACCATCGAGATTCCGCCGCTGCCGGAAACCGCGCAGAAGATCATCAAGCTGCGCGTGGACCCCAACGCCACGGTGGACGACATCACCGGCGTGGTGGAAACCGATCCGGCACTGGCCGCGCAGGTGGTCAGCTGGGCCGCCTCGCCCTACTACGCCGCGCCCGGCAAGATCCGCTCGGTGGAGGACGCCATCGTCCGCGTACTGGGCTTCGACCTGGTGATCAACCTGGCTCTCGGCCTGGCCCTGGGCAAGACCCTGAGCCTGCCCAAGGACCAGCCGCAGCACGCCACGCCCTACTGGCACCAGGCGATCTACACCGCCGCGGTGATCGAGGGACTGACCCGCGCCGTGCCGCGCGCCGAGCGCCCGGAAGCCGGCCTGACCTACCTCGGCGGCCTGCTGCACAGCATCGGCTACCTGGTCCTGGCGCACATCTTCCCGCCGCACTTCTCGCTGATCTGCCGGCACCTGGAAGTGAACCCGCACGTCGAGCACAACCTCGTCGAGCAGCACCTGCTGGGTATCACCCGCGAGCAGATCGGCGCCTGGCTGATGCGCACCTGGGACATGCCGGAAGAGATCTACACCGCCCTGCGCTTCCAGCACGACCCGTCCTACGCCGGCGACTGCTCGGCCTACGCCAACCTGGTCTGCCTGGCCACCCGCCTGCTGCGCAACCACGGCATCGGCAGCGGCCCGGAGACCGACATTCCGCAGGACCTGCTGGATCGCCTGGACATCCCGCGCGAGAAGGCGGAAGACGCCGTGCGCAAGGTACTCGACGCCGAAGCGGTGCTGCGCGAGCTGGCCAGCCAGTTCAATCCCGGCCACTGAGCGAAACCGCTCTATCTTCTGTAGGAGCGAGCTTGCTCGCGAACCGGAATCGCTCGGCGCTATGGGTTCGCGAGCAAGCTCGCTCCTACAATCGCTTTCATTGCCCCATGAAAAAGGCCCCGTCAGGGGCCTTTTTTCTGCTCATCGAAAGCGCCTCAGGCGGCTTTCTTGTCGCTCGCCGGCGCGGCCTTCTTCTTCGGCTTGAGGTACTTCACCAGGCCCTGGAACCAGATCACCAGGCCAGGGTTGCCCTGGATCTGGATGTCCTTGTTCTGGATGCCCTGCATGAACGCCAGTTGCGGGTTCTTCGAAGTCATGGTGGCGAAGCCGTAGGCGCCGTCCTTGAAGCCCAGCGCGAAGGCCGGCTGCGGATGGGTGCCGCGACGGGCGCTGACCTTGAGGTCCTTGACGATGTAGTGGCGGGCAACCTTGCCGTCGAGGGTGTGGAGCTGGAACACCAGGTCCTTGCCTTCGAGCTGCTTCTGGAACGCCGGATTTTCGCGACTGGCCTTGGCCATCAGGCGACCGAGCATCCACAGGAGTAGACGGAATTTCATGCACAAACCTCGACGTTCGAGACAAAAGTCTGCGCATTGTAGCCAGTTTGAAAACGGACTACATCCGGTCTTTTGGAGGGATTATGTAACTGGAGGAGGCAACCCGGAGCCGCTCTGGCTCCGGGTCAGACGCGATCAGTTGACGGCGTCTTTCAGCGCCTTGCCCGGTTTGAAGGCAACGGTATTGCTGGCTTTGATCTTGACCGGCTGGCCGGTTTGCGGGTTCTTGCCGGTACGGGCGCCACGGTGGCGCTGAACGAAGGTACCGAAACCGACAAGGGTAACGCTGTCCTTGCGGTTGAGCGCGCCAGTGATTTCATCCAGCAGCGCGTTCAGCACCTTGTTGGCTTGTTCTTTGGTGAGGTCGGCCTTCTCGGCGATCGCGGCGGCGAGTTCTGGTTTACGCATAAATGCCTCTTTGACGGTTTGTTGTTGTTGTGTCCGTGCTGTCTTCCCAACAGCGCCCAAAGCACCGCAGGCTTGCCGTACAGGCTCTAGGCTGCGGCAGACGGGGGGAGAATGGCACGCCGCCGGCTGGTACGCCAGTATCGTCTGACAATTTGCGGGCCGTTTCCCAAGGCAAAAACGCCATTGGCGACGCCTGTCACGCCAGTAGTACCGGCAACTCCTTGTTCAGGGAAAGTTTTTCGCTCACGGCGGCCCCGGTTAGCGCATATCCGAGCAATCGACCGGCGGTATCCCGGCACAGCACCTTGAGGTCCGGGCCAGAGCCTTCCACCCGCCATTCGCCCTCGCTGCCACGCGGCGGCGGCGACACCACCAGGGGGCACACCGGCGTCTTCACGGTCACCGGCATGGCACCGTAGGTCACCGGCGTCGGTTTGCCGGCCAGGGTCTGCGCCAGTGCGCGGGCGCAGGACATCAGTGGCATCACGTAGAGCAGGTTGAGGCCATCGACTTCGGCGCAGTCGCCCAGGGCGTAGATATTGGCGTGGGAGGTGCGCAGCTCGCGGTTGACCATCACGCCACGGTTGATGTCCAGCCCGGCGGCGGCGGCCAGGTCGATGCGCGGGCGCAGGCCGACGGCAGAAACAACCAGGTCGCAGGGGATCACCTGGCCATCGGAAAGATGCGCCTCCAGTGCATCACCGGCGCGCACCAGGCTGTTCAGCACCGGGCCGAGGTGGAAGCGCACGCCGAGGCCTTCCAGCCCCTGCTGCACTGCCTGGGCGGCAGCCGGGTGAAGCAGGCCGGGCATGACCTGCTCGCAGGGCGCCACGACGTCGAGCTGATAGCCACCGCTGGAGAGGTCGTTGGCGAACTCGCAGCCGATCAGGCCGGCGCCCAGCAGCAGCACGCGGCGCTTGCCGGCGGCGGCGCTGCGGAAGCGCGCGTAGTCTTCCAGGTCGTTGATCGGGAAGATCAGGTCCTGGGCATCGCCCTCGACCGGTACGCGGATGGTCTCGGCGCCCCAGGCCAGCACGAGGTCGCGGTAGTGGATTTCTTCTTCGCCGATCCAGATGCGCCGGTGGCCCGGGTCGATGCCGGTGACACGGGTATGGGTGAGGATGCGCGCCTTGAGCTGGTCGGCCATCGCGCCGGCCTCGGCCATGGCCAGGCCGTCGGCGTCCTTGTCCTTGGAGAAGCCGGTGGAGAGCATCGGCTTGGAGTAGGAGCGACCGTCGTCGGCGGTGATCAGCAGCAGCGGCGTCTCGCTGTCCAGCTTGCGCCACTCGCGGGCCAGGTTGTAGCCGGCGAGGCCAGTTCCGATGATCACCAGCGGTGCGTTTTCGCTCATTACTCTCTCACCTCAAAATCGCCACAGCGTAAAGACGGAATGGCGGCGCGGAAGCCGCCGCATGTTAGTTCTGTCACCCAGAATCCATTCAGGACCTGGCGAGCCAGAGCAGAACAAGGCGGAAGCGAGCGAGGGAGCGGAGTGTACTTCAGTACATGAGCATGACTCGCTCCGCTCGCCCCTCCGGGGCCGCACTAAAGTGCGTTAGCCACAAGTGGCTTCCGAGTTCGCTTCCAACGCAGTTATGCCGACGCGCAGCCCGGTCAAGGATGGATTCTCAGGAGATTTCGATCATCTCGAAGTCCATCTTGCCCACGCCGCAATCCGGGCAGACCCAGTCCGCCGGGATGTCTTCCCAGCGCGTGCCGGGGGCGATGCCCTCGTCCGGCAGGCCCAGTGCCTCGTCGTAGATGAAGCCACAGACCACGCATTGCCATTTGCGCATCAGCAAAGCCCTCCTGCGATTGCCCGGTGAAGCTAACGTATCGGCGCGCACCGGCCAACGGCGGGCGCGACGCCGGGCTCCGTCAACAGGGTCAACCCGGCGCGCCTCCAGTCTACCGCGTCAGGCGCGGGCTTGCGGGGTGCGCAAACGCAGACGGCGGCCCGAAGGCCGCCGTCGCGGGAATCGATCCGGGCGGGATCAGCCGATTTCGATCATCTCGAAATCCAGCTTGCCGACGCCGCAATCCGGGCACAGCCAGTCTTCCGGCACGTCTTCCCAGCGGGTACCGGCGGCGATGCCCTCTTCCGGCCAACCCTTGGTCTCGTCATAGATCAGGCCACAAACCACGCACTGCCACTTCTTCATCAGCTATCACCCTCATGTTCTTGTCGCTTGGACGTCGGTGCATCCAATGTCCGGCTTTGTACTGGCGATGGGCTTGCGGCGCAAGCCCCATGAAAAACGCCGGGCGGCCGGCCAAACCTTTGGTGGGGTTTGGCGTAATGCACTCTTGCGGACAACGCAATCGGCCGCGCAAAGGCGCCATGTTAAGCTGCCGCGTCCCTGGCCAACCGCAGTCGAAGCCGTGCCCGAAGCCGCCCTGATCCACCCGCCCCGCTGGCTCACCTCCGCCCAGTTGCACCCCGCTCCCGCCGCCCAGGTCGTGGACTGGCTGTTCGACGAAGGCTCGCTGACGCGCCGGCTGACGGCCCTCTCCGGCGACAACTTCGCCGTGCAGCCACTGGCCGAGGGCTGGCACCGCCTGCGCACCGACGAGTGCGCCGCGCTGGGCGTACCGGACGGCAGCCAGGGCTGGGTGCGCGAGGTCTACCTGAAAGGCCACGGCACGCCCTGGGTATTCGCCCGCAGCGTCGCCGCACGCTCGGCGCTGGAAGGTTCAGGCTTCGACCTGCGCCTGCTCGGCACGCGCTCCCTGGGTGAGCTGCTGTTCAGCGACCGCGCCTTCCAGCGCGGCCCCATCGAAGTCTGCCGCTACCCGGCCGCCAGCCTGCCGGCCGACGTTCGCGCCGAGCGCCTCTGGGGCCGCCGCTCCTGCTTCAGCCGCGACGGCCTGGGCGTGCTGGTCGCCGAGGTTTTCCTGCCGTCACTGTGGCACCGGGTGGAACAACAGCCCGTATAATTCCCGGATCGTTTTCCGGAGGCCGCCATGTTCGTCGCCCTGATCAAACCCCTTGCCCGCCTGCATCCCCGCGCCTGGGACTTCATCCAGCTGACGCGCATGGACAAGCCGATCGGCATCTACCTGCTGCTCTGGCCGACGCTGTGGGCGCTGTGGATGGCCAGCGGCGGCGTGCCGAGCGTGAAGAACCTGGTGATCTTCGTCCTCGGCACCGTGCTGATGCGCATGGCCGGCTGCGTGATCAATGACTTCGCCGATCGCAAGCTCGACGGCCATGTCGAACGCACCAAGGCGCGCCCGCTGGCGACCGGCAAAATCACCGTGCGCGAGGCCTGGATTGCCTTCTTCACGCTACTGGGGCTGAGTTTCCTGCTGGTGCTGTGCACCAACGCGCAGACCATCTGGCTGTCCTTCGGCGGCGCAGCGGTGGCGGCGCTCTACCCGTTCATGAAGCGCTACACCTACTACCCGCAGGTGGTCCTGGGCGCGGCGTTCTCCTGGGGCATCCCGATGGCCTTCACCGCGGCCAGCGGCACGCTGCCGGCGGTGGCCTGGCTGCTGTTCTTCGCCAACGTGCTGTGGACGGTTGCGTACGACACCTACTACGCGATGACCGACCGCGAAGACGACCTGAAGATGGGCATGAAGTCCACGGCGATCCTCTTCGGCGACGCCGACCGGGTGATCAACCTGAGCCTGCAGGGGCTGATGCTCCTGCTGCTGGTCCTGGCCGGCAATAAACTGGCCATGCACCTGTATTACTACCTGGGCCTGGCCGTGGCGGCGGGCTGCTTCGCCTGGCAATTCCACTCGACCCGCGACCGCGAGCCGATGAAGTGCTTCAAGGCCTTCCTGCACAACCACTGGGCGGGGCTGGCGATCTTCCTCGGCACCGTGCTGGACTTCGCCCTGCGCTGAGGCAAACCCTGTAGGAGCGAGCTTGCTCGCGAACCCGCTGGACACCCAAGGTGCCAGGCCAGGTTCGCGAGCAAGCTCGCTCCTACAAACCGCTTTACGGCTTGGCCATGTGCCAGACGCCCATCTTGCCTTCACCGGTCATGTCGCCAGCCTTCTTGTCCTGCACGAAGGTGTACAGCGGCTTGCCCTTGTAGGCCCACTGGGCGCTGCCGTCGTCACGCTTGATCAGCGTCCAGTCACCCATGGCGCTGTCATCCGCAACGGCCATCAGCGGAGGCCAGTTCTGCGCGCAGCCGCCGTTGCACATCGACTTGCCGCCGCTGTCCTTGTCGAAGGTGTAGAGCGTCATGCCCTTGGCATCGACCAGCATGCCGTTCTTCTCCATGCCGGGGCCGGCGGCCAGGGCAGACATCGCGGGCAGCATCAGGCCCAGTGCCAGGGCCGGGAATAGCAGTTTCATAACGCTTCTCCTCTGGTGAGGTGGAAACGGCGCGAGCATCGACGCAAAGGCGGCGGGATTGCAGGCAGGGCCGGCCAGGGCGACGTCGTCAACGCACTCACTACCGTCATCGCAAGACTCCGGCAGGCTCTCTGCCGGGCACACCGCCGACCGGGCCGGTGGGTTCCGCTTGTGCCGCGCGGTAAACGCGTGGCGACCCAGTGAGCATAGACGAGCGCTCTGGCACGAGGCTCAGCTACCATCGCGGTGTCACATTCATGAAATATTTCCGTTATCTAATGCGGCGCATTACAGAAATTCTGAGGCCTCAGCATGGTTGGCAAGACAATCCTCATCGTCGATGACGAAGCTCCGATCCGGGAAATGATCGCCGTGGCCCTGGAGATGGCCGGCTACGAGTGCCTGGAGGCGGACAGCGCCCAGCAGGCACACGCGGTGATCGTCGACCGCAAGCCGGACCTGATCCTGCTCGACTGGATGCTTCCGGGCACCTCCGGCATCGAACTGGCCCGCCGCCTCAAGCGCGACGAGCTGACCTCGGCCATTCCGATCATCATGCTCACCGCCAAGGGCGAAGAGGACAACAAGATCCAGGGTCTGGAAGTCGGCGCGGATGACTACATCACCAAGCCCTTCTCCCCGCGCGAACTGGTTGCCCGCCTGAAGGCCGTGCTGCGCCGCACCGGCGCCGGCGACAGCGAGACGCCGATCGAAGTCGGCGGCCTGATGCTCGACCCGATCAGCCACCGCGTGACCATCGACGGCAAGCCCGCCGATATGGGCCCGACCGAATACCGTCTGCTGCAGTTCTTCATGACCCACCAGGAGCGCGCCTATACCCGCGGCCAGCTGCTGGACCAGGTCTGGGGTGGCAACGTCTACGTCGAGGAGCGCACCGTCGACGTGCATATCCGCCGTCTGCGCAAGGCCCTGGGCGAGGTCTACGAAAATCTGGTTCAGACCGTGCGCGGCACCGGGTATCGTTTCTCGACCAAAAGCTGATCGAGTCGACACCGACTCGCCGGGCACAAGGAACGGAATTTCGTGACCCAGAACTGGAGTGGCGTGCTGATACGCCACCTGCTGCTAGTCGTAGCCGCCGGCGCGCTGCTCGGCCTGATCACCGGCCAGTACGGCTGGGCCATCGCCGTGGCGCTGGCCGCCTACCTCGGCTGGTCGACCTGGCAGCTGCTGCGCCTGCACAAGTGGCTGAAGAACCACCAGCCCGATGAAGCTCCGCCCGATGGCTACGGCCTGTGGGGCGAGGTGTTCGACAGCATCTACCACCTGCAGCGGCGCAACCAGCGCGCCCGCGGGCGCCTGCAGGCAGTGATCGACCGCATGCAGGAATCCACCGCGGCGCTGCGCGACGGCATGATCCTGCTGGACCGCGACGGTAACCTGGAGTGGTGGAACCAGTCCGCCGAGCGCCTGCTGGGCCTCAAGAGCCCGCAGGACGGCGGCCAGCCAGTGACCAACCTGGTTCGCCATCCGCGCTTCAAGGAATACTTCGAGGGCGAGGACTACCGCGAGCCGCTGGAGCTCTCTTCGCCGATCAACGACAACCTGCGCCTGCAGTTCCACATCACCCTCTACGGCGCCGGCGAGCACCTGATGCTGGTGCGCGACGTGACCCGCGTCCACCAGCTGGAACAGATGCGCAAGGACTTCGTCGCCAACGTCTCCCACGAGTTGCGCACGCCATTGACGGTGATCGCCGGCTACCTGGAGACGCTGCTCGACAACGTCGAGGACGTGAACCCGCGCTGGACCCGCGCGCTGCAGCAGATGCAGCAGCAGGCCGGGCGCATGCAGAACCTGCTCAACGACCTGCTCCTGCTGGCCAAGCTGGAAGCCACCGATTACCCCGCGGACAACAAGCCGGTGGCGGTGGACCTGATGCTGCTGTCGATCCGCAACGACGCCCAGGCGCTGTCCGGCGCGCGCAACCATCGCATCAGCCTGGAAGCCGATTCGAAGGTGAAACTCAAGGGCAGCGAGGCAGAACTGCGCAGCGCCTTCTCCAACCTGGTGTTCAACGCCGTGAAGTACACCCCCGACGAAGGCGAGATCCGCATCCGCTGGTGGGGCGACGAACAGGGCGCGCACCTGGCCGTGCAGGACAGCGGCATCGGCATCGATCCCAAGCACCTGCCGCGCCTGACCGAGCGCTTCTACCGCGTCGACTCCAGCCGCAACGCCAGCACCGGCGGCACCGGCCTGGGCCTGGCCATCGTCAAGCACGTCCTGCTGCGCCATCGCAGCACCCTGGACATCAGCAGCGTCCCGGGCAAGGGCAGCAGCTTCACCTGCCACTTCCCGCCGCAACAGGTCGAGAGCCGCGCATAGCAGGCCTCCACTTCGGCTCTTGCATGAGCGGGCTTGCCAGCCGGGCCCGCTGAACCGCATTCTTGTCCGTCCATTTGCAAACCAACAGAACCATGGACCCTTCCCCTAGTAGCAACTTCCTCACTTATTTCGCCGATTTCGGCCTGATCCTGTTCGCCCTGTTCCTCGTCGTGCTCAACGGCTTCTTCGTCGCCGCCGAGTTCGCCATGGTCAAGCTGCGCTCCACCCGTGTGGAGACCATCGCCAACCAGCACGGCTGGCGCGGCACCATCCTGCGCAAGGTGCACAACCAGCTCGACGCCTATCTTTCCGCCTGCCAGCTGGGCATCACCCTCGCATCGCTGGGCCTGGGCTGGGTCGGCGAGCCGGCCTTCGCCGAGCTGCTGGAGCCGCTGCTGGCCGCGATTGGCGTGCACTCCGAGGAAGTCATCCGCGGCGTGTCGTTCTTCACCGCGTTCTTCATCATTTCCTATCTGCACATCGTGGTCGGCGAGCTCGCGCCCAAGTCCTGGGCGATCCGCAAGCCGGAGCTGCTGTCGCTGTGGACCGCGGTGCCGCTCTATCTCTTCTACTGGGCCATGTACCCGGCCATCTGGCTGCTCAACGCCAGTGCCAACGCCATCCTCAAGATCGCCGGGCAAGGAGAGCCGGGGCCGCGCCACGAGCACCACTACAGCCGCGACGAGCTCAAGCTGATCCTGCACTCCAGCCGTGCCCATGACCCCAGTGACCAGGGCATGCGCGTGCTGGCTTCGGCGGTGGAGCTGGGCGAGCTGGAAGTCGCCGACTGGGCCAACTCCCGCGAGGACCTGGTCTACCTCGAGCGCACGGCGCCGCTGGATGACATCCTCGCCACCATTCGCCGCCACAAGTACAGCCGCTACCCGGTGTACGACAGCGAGAAGAACGAGTTCATCGGCCTGTTGCACATCAAGGACCTGCTGCTGGCCCTGGCCACGCTGGACAGCCTGCCGGAGTCCTTCGATCTCGACGAGCTGACCCACCCGCTGGAAATGGTCACCAAGCACCTACCGCTGGCGCGTCTGCTGGAGCAGTTCCGCCAGGGCGGCTCGCACTTCGCGCTGGTGGAGGAAGCCGACCACAAGGTGGTCGGCTACCTGACCATGGAGGACGTGCTGGAAGTGCTGGTGGGCGATATCCAGGACGAGCACCGCAAGGCCGAGCGCGGCATCGTCGCCTACCAGCCCGGCAAGCTGCTGGTGCGTGGCGATACCCCGCTGTTCAAGCTGGAGCGCCTGCTGGGCATCGACCTGGATCACATCGAGGCCGACACCCTCGCCGGCCTGGTCTACGACACGCTCAAGCGCGTGCCGGAGGAAGAGGAAGTCCTGGATACCGAAGGCCTGCGCATCATCGTGAAGAAGATGAAAGGCCCGAAGATCGTCCTCGCCAAGGTGGTCAAGCTCGACTGAGCCTGTTGCCCCTGAATGAAAAAGGCTGCCCTCGGGCAGCCTTTTTCTTTGGCTCTTCGTAGGAGCGAGCTTGCTCGCGAACAGTGCTTGACGATGCGCCGGAGCCGGGCGGGTTCGCGAGCAAGCTCGCTCCTGCACGGACGCCGCGCTGAACTCAGTGCTCCCGGACCACCGCGAAATTCGGCAGCGTATCCACCGGCTGGGAGAAGTCGTAGGGGATCGAGACCAGGTCCAGGCCGACGTTGCGTTGCACCACGAAGTGCAGGTGCGGGCCGCTGCTGTTGCCGGTGTTGCCCGACTGCGCCAGCGGCGTGCCGGTGCCGACGCGCTGGCCCTCGTGCACCAGCACCGAGCCGCGCATCAGGTGCAGGTACACCCCCATGGTGCCGTCGTCGTGCAGGACCCGCACGAAGTTGCCGGAGGGATTCTTGCCCCGCCCGCTCTGGCCGTTCTCGATCTTCACCACAGTGCCGCCGCGAGCCGCGATGATCGGCGTGCCCACCGGCATGGCGATGTCCATGGCGTAGCGACCCTTGGGCGTGAAGTGGCTGTAGCGGCCGTTGGCGCCCTGGGTCAGACGGAACGGCCCCCCCACCCAGGGCAAGGCGTACTGGTAGGACAAGGGCGTCGGGCGCGGATCACCCAGCGCGTAGCGCAGCTTGGGCTTGTAGCGCAACGGCTTGGCGGGGTCGAGCGGGGCCAGGGTAGCGAGGCGGATCGAGCTGCGCGGCGCCAGCACCCAGCGGATCGGCCGCTCCGGCGCGCCCACGGCATTCTGTACGCCGGTCACGCTCAGCTCGACTTCCACGGGCGCATACAGGTCGTTGCGCACCTGCAGCGTCTCACCGCCGGCGTGCTTCCTGGTCTCCAGCTTCACCTGTTCTTCCAGGTGCTCGACCATGCGGTCGCGGAAAACGAAGACAGCCGCACCCGCCACGGCCTTGTCCGTGTAGGTGACCACGCCGTTGGCGTCGGTGTACTTGTAGATGGTCACGGCCGAAGCCGTCCCGGAAGCGGCCAATAGACCACACAGGAGGATACTGCGCCCTAGCATGTCGACTCTGGTTATAGGTATGGCGACGCTGGCAAGACTAGCAGCGTCGCCCCTGCGTCGCGACCTGCCGCCGGTCGGCCTGTGAAGCAGTACTACCCACCGGTCGGCCCATTTGTAACCGGATCAGGCTCCGGGCACGTAATGCTTCTGGGTGCTGCCGCGGGCGATCAGGCGCGACAGGTAGTCGAGCTTCTGTGGATCACGGTCGACGAAGCGGAAAGTCAGTTGCAGCCATTCGCTATCCGGCTTGGGCTCCAGCGCCGCCACGGCATGCAGGTAGCCGTTGAGGCGAGCGACATCGCTGTCTTCTTCCAGGTCGAGCACGGCGCTTTCCAGTACCTGCGGCAGCGGCGTTCCGCGCTTCACCACCAGCAGCGCTTCCTTGAGGCTGAGCGCCTTGATCACACAGGGCAGGTTCGCCGAAGGCAGGCGCAGTTGCCCCTGCTGGCCCTTGGCGCCGCTACGCGCGGCCGGAGCGGCGCCCGCCGGTGCCGCAGCAGCCGGAGCGGCGCGAGGTGCTGGGGATGTTGCCGCCGGGCGCACGACTTCGGCCTTGCCACCGGTAAGGGCGGCCAGGGAGTCGTTGGGCATGGAGCCGACCAGACTGCGCTGCGGTGCCTGCGCCGCGAGGGCTTCCAGCTTGCCGGCACGCGACAGCGCCTTCTTCACCTTGCTCACCAGCTGGTCGTTGGAGAACGGCTTGCCGATGAAGTCGGAGACGCCGGCCTGGATGGCCTGCACCACGTTGTCCTTGTCGCCGCGGCTGGTGACCATGATGAAGGGCGTGGTCTTCAGGCTGTCCTGCTCGCGGCACCAGGTGAGCAGCTCGATGCCCGACAGCTCGGGCATTTCCCAGTCGCAGAGGATCAGGTCCACGGCCTGGCGTGCGAGGAATTGCTGCGCCTTGCGGCCGTTGACCGCTTCTTCGATCTGCAGACCGGGGAAATGGTCCCGCAGTCCCTTCTTCACCAGGTCACGGATGAACGGAGCGTCATCCACCACCAGCACACTGACCTTGCCCATCGGCATCTCCCGAAAACGATAGGGCGAAGGATAGCCTTGCCGGGTGGCTACATGCCATTGGTGAGGGACCGCCCGGCCATAAAATGACGAACCCGGCGCGCGGGCCGGGTTCGTTCTGGTACGGGCGTCTGGCTTATTCGGCCTTGTCGGCCTTGCCAGCGGTGCCCTGCACTTCTTCCTTCATGCGGGTCAGGCCGATGTGGCGGACATCGGTGCCGCGCACCAGGTAGATCACCAGTTCGGCGATGTTGCGCGCGTGGTCGCCGATGCGCTCCAGCGAGCGCAGGGCCCAGATGACGTTGAGCACGCGGGAGATCGCCCGCGGGTCTTCCATCATGTAGGTGACCAGCTCGCGCAGGGCGGTCTTGTATTCGCGGTCGACGGTCTTGTCGTACTGCGCCACCGACAGCGCGAGGTCGGCGTCGAAGCGGGCGAAGGCGTCCAGCGCCTCCTGCACCATCTTGCGCACCTGGTTGCCGATGTGACGCACCTCGACATAGCCGCGCGGCGACTCGCCTTCCTCGCACAGCTGGATGGCGCGGCGGGCGATCTTCGAGGCTTCGTCACCGATGCGCTCGAGGTCGATCACCGACTTGGAGATGCTGATGATCAGGCGCAGGTCGGAGGCAGCCGGCTGGCGGCGGGCGAGGATGCGCAGGCATTCCTCGTCGATGTTGCGCTCCATCTGGTTGATCTGGTCGTCGATCTCGCGCACCTGCTGGGCGAGACCGGAGTCAGCGTCGATCAGCGCGTTGACGGCGTCGTTGACCTGCTTCTCCACCAGGCCGCCCATGGCCAGCAGATGGCTGCGCACATCTTCCAGCTCGGCGTTGAACTGCTGCGAGATGTGGTGGGTGAGGCTTTCTTTGTTGATCATGTTCGCTCCGCGAAAGCCGCAGGCTCCGGGCCGCTGGCTTGTGATGTTCTCCGGGAAGTTCTACCGCGCACGCAATACCGCGAAACTAGCCGTAGCGACCGGTGATGTAGTCTTCCGTCTGCTTCTTGGCCGGGTTGGTGAACAGGGTATCGGTATCGCCGAACTCGATCAGCTTGCCCATGTACATGAACGCCGTGTAGTCGGAGACGCGCGCGGCCTGCTGCATGTTGTGGGTCACGATGACGATGGTGAACTTGGATTTCAGCTCGTAGATCAGCTCTTCGATCTTCAGGGTGGAGATCGGGTCCAGTGCCGAGCAGGGTTCGTCGAGCAGCAGGACTTCCGGCTCCACGGCGATGGTGCGGGCAATGACCAGGCGCTGCTGCTGGCCACCGGAGAGGCCGAGGGCGGATTCGTGCAGGCGATCCTTCACCTCGTCCCACAGAGCGGCGCCCTTGAGGGCCCACTCGACGGCTTCGTCGAGCACGCGCTTCTTGTTGATGCCCTGGATGCGCAGGCCGTAGACCACGTTCTCGTAGATGCTCTTGGGGAACGGGTTGGGCTTCTGGAACACCATGCCGACGCGGCGACGCAGCTCGGCGACGTCGACGTTCTTGGCAAAGATGTTGTGGCTGTCCAGGAGGATCTCGCCCTTCACGTTGCAACCGTCGACCAGGTCGTTCATGCGGTTGAAGCAACGCAGCAGGGTGGACTTGCCGCAGCCGGACGGGCCGATGAAGGCGGTCACGCGCTGCTTGGGGATGTTCATGCTGACGTCGAACAGTGCCTGCTTCTCGCCATAGAACAGGCTCAGGCCGGGCACTTCGAGGGCGACGGTCTCGCTTTCCAGGTTCATGCCCTGGCGGTCGCCGCGGCCGAGCGCGCCGATGTCGATGCCGTGGGATGCGGTTTCATGTTGCATGTTCAGTCTCCTTGGGAGGCTTGGCGGCGGGCACAGCCCGCCGCCTGCAGAATCAGTTTTCCAGCGCCTTGTACTTTTCGCGCAGGCGGTTACGAATGGCGATGGCCGAGAAGTTCAGCAGGGCGATCACCATCACCAGCAGCAGCGCGGTGGCGTACACCAGCGGGCGCGCGGCCTCGACGTTCGGGCTCTGGAAGCCGACGTCATAGATGTGGAAGCCCAGGTGCATGATCTTCTGGTCCAGGTGCACGTACGGGTAGTTGCCGTCCACCGGCAGCGCCGGAGCCAGCTTCACCACGCCCACCAGCATCAGCGGCGCCACTTCGCCGGCGGCACGGGCCACGGCGAGGATCAGGCCGGTCATCATCGCCGGGCTGGCCATCGGCAGGACCACTTTCCACAGGGTCTCGGCCTTGGTCGCGCCCAGGGCAAGGGAGCCTTCACGGGTGGCCCGCGGGATGCGTGCCAGGCCTTCCTCGGTGGCCACGATCACCACCGGCACCGCGAGGATGGCCAGGGTCAGCGAGGCCCAGAACAGCCCCGGCGTGCCGAAGGTCGGCGCCGGCAGGGCTTCGGGGAAGAACATCCGGTCGAGCGAGCCGCCCAGCACGTAGACGAAGAAGCCCAGGCCGAACACGCCGTAGACGATCGCCGGAACGCCTGCGAGGTTGTTCACCGCGATGCGGATGATCCGGGTCAGCAGGCCCTGGCGAGCGTATTCGCGCAGGTAGACCGCGGCGATCACACCGAACGGGGTGACGATCACGGCCATCACCAGGGTCATCATCACGGTGCCGAAGATGGCCGGGAAGATACCGCCCTCGGTGTTGGCTTCACGCGGGTCGTCGCTGAGGAATTCCCAGAGCTTCTTGAAGTAGAAGCTCAGCTTGGTGGCGACGCCCATCTGGTTGGGCTGGTAGGCGTGCACCAGCTTGCCGACGCTGATTTCGGTTTCCTTGCCGGTGGCATCGCGCATGACGATGCTGTCGCGGTTGAACTCCTGGTGCAGCCCGTTGAGCTGCTCTTCCAGCACCTTGTACTGGGCGTTCAGCTCGGCGCGGCCGGCGGCGATATCGGCCTCGGCGGTGGCATCCAGCTTGTTGTTCAGCTGCAGGCCACGTTCCTTCAGGCGCAGGCGCTCCAGGCCATGGTTGATGCCGCCGATGTCTTTCTTTTCCAGCTGATACAGCTTGGTGTACAGCTCATCGACACGCTTGAGACGGGTCTGCAGCTCGGCCATGGCGGCCGGACCTTCGGCGACGACCTTGCCGTTTTCCTTCACGCTCAGCAGGTAGCCATAGAAGTTGCCCCACTCGCGGCGCTCCAGGGTCACCAGCTCGGCCGGGTGGCGACGGTCGGTCAGCCATTCGCCGATCACCCAGGAGAAGTCGCTGCCGTAGAGGTCGCGGTTGCCCAGTTTGAGCAGTTCGCGGGTCATGAACTCCGGACCATTGTCCGGCACCGGCAGACCGGCGCCGCGCAGACGTTCGCGCGGCACCTGCTCGATCTGCACTTCTTCGCCGATCAGGGTCTTGGGTGCTTCACCGGGGACGGTGTAGGTCGCCTCGATCACGTCCGCCGGCCAGAAGTGGCCGAGACCGCGCACGGCGATCACGGCGAGCAGGCCGATGGTCATGATCACGGCGATGGACACTGCACCCGCGTTCATCCACACCCAGGGAGAACCGCTGGCGAACCACGCTTTGACGGATTCCTGTTTCTGTTTCACGGAACTAGCCTCGTCGGGCGGCGCTTAGAGCGACGCGTATTTCTTGCGCAGGCGCTGACGGATCAGCTCTGCCAGGGTGTTCATCACGAAGGTGAAGGACAGCAGTACCAGTGCCGAAAGGAACAGCACGCGGTAGTGAGTCCCGCCCACCTCCGACTCGGGCATTTCCACCGCGACGTTCGCCGCGAGAGTGCGCATGCCCTGGAAGATGTTCACGTCCATGACCGGGGTGTTGCCGGTGGCCATCAGCACGATCATGGTCTCGCCCACGGCGCGGCCCATGCCGATCATCAGCGCGGAGAAGATGCCCGGGCTGGCGGTCAGGATCACCACGCGGGTCAGCGTCTGCCAGGGCGTGGCGCCCAGGGCCAGGGAGCCGTAGGTCAGGCTGCGCGGCACGCTGAAGATGGCGTCTTCGGCGATGGAGAAGATGTTCGGGATCACCGCAAAGCCCATGGCCAGGCCGACTACCAGGGCGTTGCGCTGGTCGTAGGTGATGCCCAGGTCGTGGCTGATCCACAGGCGCATGTCGCCGCCGAAGAACATGGTCTCCAGGTGCGGGCTCATCCACAGGGCGAAGGCGCCGGTGGCGAGGACCACGGGGATCAGGATCGCCGCTTCCCAGCCGGCCGGCAGGCTCAGGCGGATGCGCTCGGGCAGTCGGCTCCAGATCAGGCCGGCGGCCAGGATGCCCAGCGGCGTGAGCAGCAGCAGGCTGAAGATGCCCGGCAGGTGGCCTTCGACATACGGCGCGAGGAACAGGCCGGCGAAGAAGCCGAGGATCACGGTCGGCAGCGCCTCCATCAGCTCGATCACCGGCTTGACCTTGCGGCGCATGCCCGGAGCCATGAAGTAGGCGGTATAGACGGCGGCGGCGATAGCCAGCGGCGCGGCGAGAATCATCGCGTAGAACGCGGCCTTCAGTGTACCGAAGGTCAGCGGCGACAGGCTCAGCTTGGGCTCGAAGTCGGTGGTCGCGGCGGTGGACTGCCAGACGTAGGACGGTTTGTCGTAGCTCTCGTACCAGACCTTGCCCCACAGCGCACTGAAGGACACTTCCGGGTGCGGGTTGCTCAGGCTGAAGCGACGCAGCTCGCCACCCTGCTCGACGATCAGGCGGTTGGCGCGCGGCGACAAGGCCATCGGGCCAGCAGACGATGCGACGTTCTCCACCAGCAGCGTGCGGTGCGCGGTGCTGTGGAAGATGCCCAGGTTGCCCTGCTTGTCGAGGGCCAGGAAGCCCTTGCGGCGCTGCTCCGGCGCGATGCTGGAGATCGGCTGGTCGCCCAGCTTGAAGTCACGTACGTGGGACAGGCGCGGCTCGCCATCTTCGCCACGGGCCATGAACCACTGGCCGATGCCGCCCTTGGAGTCGCCGACCATCAGCGAGATGCCACCCAGCAGCTGGCTGCTGGCCGTCACTTCGGCGGAGGCGTCATCCAGCAGCTTGTAGCGGCCGTTGAGCTGGTGAGTATTCAGGTCGAAGACGTCGGCCTGGGCACGGCCATTGAGGACATAGAGCCACTGCTTGCGCGGGTCCATGTAAATGGCTTTCACCGGATCGGCGATCTGCGGCAGGTTGATGCGCTCTTCCTGCAGGGTGCTTTCGCCGGTCAGCATGTTTTCCTGCTGGGTCAGGCCGAGCAGCAGCATCTCGCTGCCGGTGGACGCGGCCAGCAACAGGCTGTCATCACCCGAGACGATCGCCACGTGCTCCAGCGGACGGCCCTGGGGATCCAGGTTCATCGCGGCTTCGCCGTAGGGATAGTCGATGTGCGGGGTGATGGTCTTCTTGTTGTCCGGGTAGGTGACCTTGTAGTTGTGCTTGAACACCAGCACCTGGCCGTTGGACAGACCCAGCGCGACGGTCGGGTGACCCGGCTGGTCCTCGGCGATGGAGGTGACGCTGGTGCCGGCAGGCAGCTTCAGCGCAACGCGATCCATCTCGTCGCCTTTCTTGGCGTCGAAGAACACCACCTCGCCGTTCGCGGCGACGCGCATGCCCACCATGTTCTGCTCTTCGATGCTCAGCAGCAGCGGCGCCTGGGCCGTCTTCAGCCAGGCGGGAGCCAGGGGTTCGCGGGTCTCCAGTTCGGCGCCGCGGAACAGCGGCAGCACGACGTAGGCGAGGTAGAAGAAAATCAGGGTAATGGCAGCCAGCACGGCGAGACCGCCGACCAGGACGTACCAACGGGTCAGTCGATCCTTGAGCGCTCGGATACGGCGCTTGCGCTGCAGGGCAGGCGTATTGAAATCGATCCGCTCGGGGAGAGAAGAAGTCATCGGGGAGTTGGCCATGTCGTTCATGGAGTGACACCCTAGCGGCTCTGTATGACAGAAAGATGACATGGAAGTGACGCGACAAAGCCCACCAGCAGAGCCATGCTGGCGGGCTCGGTCGAGTAAGCGTCAGCCCATGCCGGGCGGGGATCTCCGCCCGGTTTGAAGGCTGATTACAGACCCAGGTCCTTGATCGCTTTTTCGGCGACTTTGGACGGCAGCGGGATGTAGCCGTCTTTCACGACAACCTGCTGGCCGGTCTTGGAGAGCACCATCTTCAGGAACTGGGCTTCCAGCGGGTTCAGCGGCTTGTTCGGCGCCTTGTTGACGTAGACGTAGAGGAAGCGCGACAGCGGGTAGGTGCCGTTCAGGGCATTCGCCTCGTTGTCTTCGATGAACTCGCCGCCTTCTTTCTTGGCCAGGGCAACGGTCTTCACGCTAGCGGTCTTGTAACCGATACCGGAATAGCCGACGCCGTTCAGGGACTGGCTGACCGACTGCACCACGGAAGCCGAACCCGGCTGCTCGTTCACGTTCGGCTTGTAGTCGCCTTTGCACAGGGCTTCTTCCTTGAAGTAGCCGTAGGTGCCGGAAACGGAGTTGCGACCGAACAGCTGCACGGGCTTGTTGGCCCAGTCGCCGGTCAGGCCCAGGTCACCCCAGGTCTTCACTTCCGACTTGCCGCCGCACAGGCGGGTGGAGGAGAAGATGGCGTCGACCTGTTGCATGGTCAGGCCTTTGATGGGGTTGTCCTTGTGCACGAAGATGGCCAGGGCGTCCACGGCAACCGGAACAGCGGTCGGCTTGTAGCCGTACTTCTGCTCGAAGGCCTGCAGCTCGACGTCCTTCATCTTGCGGCTCATCGGGCCCAGGTTGGCGGTGCCTTCGGTCAGAGCCGGCGGCGCGGTGGAGGAACCGGCGGCCTGGATCTGCACGTTCACGTTCGGGTACAGGCGCTTGTACTCTTCCGCCCACATGGTCATCAGGTTGGCCAGAGTGTCGGAACCGACGCTCGACAGGTTACCCGACACACCGCTGGCTTTCTGGTAGTCCGGCAGAGCCGGATCGATCGCGGCCACCGCACTGGCGGTGCCTACGCCTGCGGCGACAAAAGTCAGGGCCGCCATCAAACGCTTGAGTTTCATGCCTTGCTCCTTGAGGAGAATGGGGTTGGATGGAACGGGGGCCAGTATCGTCAGGCCGCATGAAGACTCTATGACGTGAATGTGACAGTTGGATGAAATGCCATCAGTGCTGCGGCAGAGGTTTTGTAACAGCAAGAATGGCGCCTCCCGAATGGCGGAATTCACGCTGAAATGACCGTTCTAGAGCACCTATTGTTGAGTCGAGCAGCTCCTGAGCCGACGTCTCGCAGGCTCGTCGCGAGGCTCATCCGGCCATGATCATGGCCGCGATGAAGCACCCCATGCACACCAGATACGGCAGCAGGAGCCATTTATAGATGCCGTGCCGGCGTCCGAGAAAGAAGCCGAAGCCCGGGATGATCAGTGCGAGCAGCGCAGCTGGCCCTGCTCGCGTGAGCAACAGAAAGAAGGCAAGCAACTGGCCGACGCTGAGGCTCAGGACGCCCAGCAGAATGAGGGTTGAAATCAACGTATCCATGTCGAGCGGCGTCCTTTTCCACGCGCAAAAGCAAAACCCCCGG
>NZ_JYOA01000015.1:0-80064 GCF_000955805.1 Pseudomonas sp. 21
ACGAAACTAGGGGCGATTCAGTCGGCACCCTCCATGAAGGTGGGATTCAGTTGCTTGGCAGCGCCAACTGCCTTGAGGCGATCCTTGCCAAACTGAAACCGCATTCCATCAGCGGCCCGCCTGTATCTATAGGACCCGCGACGGCTATCAAAATAGAGGCTCTGCGGAAGGGATCTATTCACTTTGCTCCTGGAGAGGTGGCATCAGGCGAGATGTATCGGATCGCTGCATCTGTATAAGAAAGCCGGGAAAGACGGCCGGAAGATCGCTGGGCATGCCAGCGCAGAGATGACGAAGAACTATCAGCGGGACCATGCCGAAGTGGTCTGGTCAGATGCGATTCCGGATCTCGATATCAGCGCATTTGCCCGCTAGTTTTGCGTGCATTTTGCGGGAGTTTTGCGAGTGGCCAGAAACGAAAACGACCCAAGCACCGTAAGCACTTGAGCCGCTTAAGAAAATTTGGTCGGGACGGAGTGATTCGAACACTCTACCCCTTGCACCCCATGCAGGGCATGAGACCAAGGCAAGTTATTGATCTACCTAGTGAAATTCACATTTCAACTCTAGACAATATCGCGAATTTTAGACCACTCGCAAACGTGAGACCGGGACTTGTAGAGAGCGTTTTGCGCGCCCTGGAAACTTATGAGGAGTCGCTCTCTAAGCCCCCTCACCCCTTGAGAGGTCGGCCATCATAAGAATTCGTAGGAGATCATCTGCCACATTTCGATACCACTCACTGGGCATATTCCTCCAGATCTCATGCGCCTTCCTGAGCTGACTCATGCATGAGGATTCGGCAAAGACCTCATAGCCCTGCCAGCCATTAAAGAACGCAAGCATTTCGTCACTAATGAAATAGAACTCATCCTGATCCAGACCGTTTTTTTTCGCATCGTCGACGAGAAGCCCATACAGAAATGCAATTTCATCCTGATCATCTCCCCCTCGAGCATTGAGCGACTCTCCCTCCACCGGCTTTCCATTGAATTTTTCATGGAGATACCAGTGGCACTTTCTGCAAAGTGCCACCCCATTTCCGAGCTCGAATCGGCCAGCCGGGTATATCGTCTTACGAAAAATATGATGCGCCTCGACTTGCTGGCCACTTCCACAATTCAAACAGACTCCGCGGTCCCGCATGCGAATGAAGCGACTCCAAAGCGTGAAGCACCAACGCTCAGAACGCCTCATAGTGATCGCATGAAGCAGCCGCGACTTCGCCCGTCTAAGCGACGCGTCGCATGCAGATGATGAGCTCATCTTCCCCCCATAAGGCATCCTTCAACTCCAACCTTCTTGCACCCATTCCGCACCTCGCCGATCCATATTCGACGAGTGCAAACTGCTATTATCGGAGCAGTCAACCTTCCTGCGTACAGCCCCCATGCCCCAAGATGCTCATATCGACCAATCTCACTCAAACAGCTCTCAAGCCAATCCATCCTGGTCTCGTGATGAGCTCATTCTCGCTCTAGACCTATATCTACGTCATCGCAAATCACTACCATCCAAGCAACATGCGGAAGTACAAGAACTATCACAGTTTCTCGGCAAGATGGGATTAGCTCTCGGTATTAGCTCCTCGGCTAGCTTTCGAAACCCGAACGGCGTCTATATGAAGCTGGGGAATTTTTGCCGCTGGGACCCTGACTACACCAGCGAAGGAAAGACGGGGCTCGCCAAAGGAAACAAGGATGAGGAGGTGGTCTGGAAAGAGTTTGCGGGATCACCGGAAAAGCTAGCAGCGGTAGTCGTAGGAATTCGCAGTGCGGTCGATATGGACGACCAATTCGATCATCCGCTGCAAGGTTTCGACGAACCTGAAATTCACGAAGCAGCAGAAGGAAAGGTGCTCACGCGCCTGCATCGCGTGCGAGAACGCTGCCGGAAGCTCGTCGAGCGCAAGAAGAAGCAAGCCCTAGCCAAGCATGGGAAGCTCGCATGCGAAGCCTGTGAGTTCGATTTTCAGACGCAGTACGGAAAGGCAGGCGCTGGCGTGATCGACGTTCACCATATCCAGCCGCTCCATACCTTGCAGCCAGGCCAGAAAACCCGCCTCAATGACCTCGCCCTTTTATGCGCGAACTGTCACCGCATCGTCCATGCCACTAGGCATTGGTTAAGCCTTGAGGAGCTCAAGGCCACCCTTGCGGCAGCCAAAAAGCATGTATAAATTTTCAGTACTCGACCTCGATCTTTTGTCCTGAACCGGATAGAATGACCTCCGTTAGGAGGCTATTCCCATGCATGACATTGACGCCGTTGATCTTTTCTGCGGTGCCGGCGGGCTGACCGCAGGCCTGCTCAAGACCGGCATAAGCGTACGCGCAGGCTACGACATTGATCTCAACTGCGAATACGCCTACAAAACGAACAATGGCGCAGAGTTCGTAGCTGAAAGCGTAGAGATCGCCAAGATTGAGGACGTAGCTGCCTGGTATCGTCCCAACCGAATCAAGCTTCTTGCTGGCTGTGCTCCTTGTCAGCCGTTTTCGACCTACAATCAAGGTCGTGACACAAGCACCGATCGTAAATGGCCTCTCCTATATTCCTTCGAAAAGCTCATCAAAGGCATCAAGCCTGAGCTAGTAACGATGGAAAATGTGCCTGACGTGACCAAACACAAGGTCTACCACGACTTCGTAAAAGCCCTCGAAAACGAGGACTACAGCATCTGGGCGGGAACGATTCACTGCGTGGATTATGGGCTTCCCCAACAGCGTCGCCGGCATGTACTGCTTGCGTCGAAGCTGGGCCCTATCAGCATGATTCCGAAAACCCATGTCGGTGAGCCTGTGACCGTCGAAACAGCGATTGGTCACTTCCCCAGACTTGCGGCGGGAGAGTGCGACCCACGCGATCCGCTACACCGCGCAGCTACACTCAATCCGACCAACCTCGAGCGCATCAAACGCTCGAAACCGGGTGGCACTTGGAAGGATTGGCCGGAGTGGCTGCGAGCCGATTGTCACCGCAAGGCGTCTGGCAAGACCTATCCAAGCGTTTACGGTCGGATGCGCCATGACGAACCGGGACCGACCATGACGACACTGTGCTATGGGTTTGGTAATGGTCGCTTCGGGCACTATGACACCAAGCAGAATCGCGCCATCTCCCTGAGAGAGGCTGCGACCTTGCAATCGTTCCCGGAAACCTATCAATTCATGCCCCCCGAGCAAATTACCTTCAAGGCCGTTGGTCGCATGATTGGAAACGCAGTTCCCGTCCGACTGGGAGAAATTATCGGTCTCAGTATTCAGCGCCATCTCGAAGAGATAGATTCGCTGAAGAAGGCAGAGAAAAGTCCTGCCTGAGCCGTCCCTCAAGACGATTCAAATCCCGCGTCTCACACTCCCAAACGACAAGCACTCTCCAGCCCAGCGCTTCAAGCTGGGCCGTTTTTCTCAAATCTCTTTCGACATTGGCGTAGAACTTTGGCAACCAATAATGCTGCCGAGTCTTGGGCGTGCTTGCGTACCTACAATTAGCATGACGATGCCAAAAACACCCATGAACGAAAATAACCGTTCGATGCCGAGGAAGGACTATATCTGGAGTACCCGGCAAGTCCTTTCCGTGCAAACGAAAGCGCACTCCTAGGCGGTGAAGCAACCTCCGAGTTAACAACTCCGGGCGCGTATTTTTTTGCTTTACAGACTTCATCTTTTGAATGGTGCAGCTAAAAAGCCATCAGCACTCATATAGATGCAGAATACTCTAGAAATGCATCATCCGATCTCAGCAAAAATCTTCGATGAGCAAAACTTTCAACTCTAAGATCTTCCAACGGCTCCCAACCACATGCTGAATGTATCGCATATAGAATCAACTCATGATCGCAATTCGCAAGCATGAAAAACGTAGGAGTACTGGTAGGGAACCACTCAATCGAACCAGGGAGCTCTATATCCACCCCGTTTATGGTCGTCCTTTTTATCTGCTGGACATGAAAGAAAGCGTGTTTATCATAACCCGGAGTACCCTTTGGAAAAACTTCCGGATGCTCGTAGCGAAATCCAAAAGATTTGTCTCCTCCCTCATCAGACTTTAAATATACAACCTCCGCATTTATATGCTCATGCTTCGTAACCACCAAGCGAAGCAATTTTATCCACCCTTCACTGGGCTCCAGATCAACAAGATAATACGGCGTCTCAGAACCCTTTTTCTTTTTTGTCAGAAAATTTATAAGCTTTGCATTCAGAGCGTATGTATGCTCTCCGGAGAAAAATATCTGACTATCATGCGCCTCTGCGTAGTCCTCCATAAATTTTCTGCAACCACTAAGACTTGCATGTAATGCAAATGCTTTAGAGCTCGCTTCGTGCAACTTCCCCAAAAGTTTCACTATTACCTGCGCGACATCCTTATTCATGAGGCACCACTTATTACATTAGCAGATAGGCTTGAGGCTCATAATTAACTTTTTCACCTCCAGCTGATAATTCATCGACAACCCAACGCTCTCTATCGAATGACTGCAGGTCGCTGGGGTAGCTTTTGCAGCTCGACTTATCGACAAAACGCGAAGCATCTTCGCAAAATGCGAGGTTGGGGATGTCTCGTATCGAAAAGTCAACCGGACGCTTGATGCTACCTTTAACCTCTTGCCCCCAATAGGCCGGCCGGCTCACTAGGCATTCTGGGTATACTCGAAACTTCTCTAAATCAGGCACTAAACCATGCACTTCGTGCAAGTCGCATATTTTGCGCCAGGCCGATTCATCCTTGTAATTTTCCAAGACCCAAGGATATCGGGATACTAAATGTGGAGCATCACAGATAAGCTCCTGATTCGGAAGAATTAGCCTCTCTATCCAGTGAGAAAGCACGGCAGCTGCCAAATTCGCAAGATTTCTATTCGGTAACTTTTCAATAATTTTTGCATCTTTCTCTAAGATATTAAAAACACTAATAGGGTTTGGCTGAAGTTTTCCCTCCCCCCGACGTCCTGTGAGGAGGCTTCTGAAGGTTATGCTCTTGTCTGGAAGAAGGCCTAACCTAGCAAGAAGTTCATGGGGGATATATCGAGGAGAATCAAAATCCTCGATATTAAGCTGGAGCGTTTCTATAATGGACTTATCAATATTAGCTTCTATGAAGTTGGAAAGATCTTTAAATCTTACCGGCTCAACAAGAAGATTTGGCCAATGCCAAGGCCTGAACTCAGTGAAGTCAGAAGATCTCCATAGCTCAGCGCTAGTAACATGCTTACTTCCAAGATCTAAATCAGCATATGACGGAGAAGTCCTACGCATTGTCAGATCAAATGAATTTGTACCATACTGATTGACAACGACTATCGGACCGACCAAGGACATCAATCGAGCTGCATACGCGACCTCTGCTCCAGTTGACCAGGCCGATGTTCCCTCTGTATCCAACCCCAGAAGATCATAATCCACGATCAAAAGATCGACTTCATCTAGCTGCGCGACCGTTTTATATTCTCCCTCGCGGGCACTATATCTGCTCTTGTGCAGAGATGAAATGACCTCACTTACCTCGGGAACACTTAACGCTGTAACACTGTGTCCATCGCCACCAATACTTGTGCGCATAGAATCAACCCAAGATTCTGCTCGAGGGGTGTCATCATCCAGTATTACAATATTCATTCGTCACTCCACTCAATTTTAAACGCGGTCTTAAATGGGGGGGCTGGCTCTACAAAGGAGACATGACACTCCAATGAATCAGCCACCATTTTCACTATGGTCAACCCAATTCCCATACCGCCTAACCCTAAGCTTTTCCGTTCTTCTGGTATTTCTAGTCTACGAACAAATGGCTTAAACAGATCAGAGCTATCGTGAAGCCTGACACCAGCGCCCGTATCTTGAATATAAATGGCATGATGTTGCCGCTCAGAAACACTTGTGCATTCAATCTTCCGAACCTTAGACCCAATCATTGCATTAACCGCATTGATGAGGACGTTCTGAAAAATTGCGTTCCATGCAGCAAATGTTGCCTCTGGGAGTTTCAAATCTGCTGGAACCTGAACCTCTACAGAAACGTCTCGCATGACCGCTTCAGAGTTCTTAACAATCTGATCTATAACCTTACATGCGCGATATTTATTTCTTTTTTCGCGATCGTACTCGTTCATCAGCGGGGAGAATAATTTTCTCGCTCTTGTCGTGCGCTCAGCCCACTTATCAAGCGCCTCAACAATTTTCGCTTCATTTATAGACGCGCGCTTTAATTTTAGCTGATCGCGAATGCCATTCAATATAACCAACTCTTTTTGGAGCTCATGCTCCATTGCCAATGCTGCCATACCTGTAGTAGCGAGCGCCGCAAGCAGAACACGCTCTGCATTAAGAGCGTTTTTTCGTTGTTCTTCGAGATCCTGAAGCTCTTGAAAGCGCTCGGATACTATTTCAATTTGCCTTGCAACTGGAGGCGGAGCACTCAAAGCAATCTGAAAGAGTTGTTCTTTAATTTCTGACGTTTTTTCTTCGGTCTCAGGAACCTCTAGAAGCTTTGTAAGCTTCTCCTGCTGTCGTCGCTCGTAAGAGCGCATGGCGTAAAAATCTATTGCCCACCGGACAGTATCGACAAGCTGTTTAAATGCGCCATTGTCGATAAGTCTATCCCGGGTGACCTGGACATTCAGGTAGCTCCCGCGACGAACTTCTCTCTGCGCAGCAACACTTCGCTCATGCGAAGTTGATATTTGGACAAGACCAAATATGCGTCCATTAGTGGGAAGGTCGTTTAACCCACTGGAAACCTGAAATTCCGCGGGAAGCAATGTGGACTTATTTAATCGATGCGAGTGATCGTACTCTAGCCCAAGCCAATCTTGCTCTTCGCCACCATAGAACGGGAGCCTAAAATTGTTATCGTATACGTGAACCCCACCATACCTTCTAAAGTATTTTCTTGCCGCAGTAACCTCTACACCGCCAGACTGTTTTCCAGAAAGCTTAAATACATATATCTTAAATTTTGCAGCATCAAGAAAATTTCCATCTACCTTATATGAAGCCGGGTACGCATCCCCATTCTTGAAAGTAACAGTTACACTAGCCTTATTTCCACTCCTACCGCCTTTCAACTCCCCTTCAATCACTGCTATCCAGTTTTCGAAAGCCTGTTCCATTTGCTCCGAGAAAGTCTCTTCAATCTCCTCCGGAACACCTTGAAGAGATATATTAAATTTATCTTTAGCAGATAAGGAGCGTACAAGCATACTCGGCGGCTGTAGGAACCAGAGCTCTCTAGCTAGATCACGTAACTCCTGACGCCCCCAGACCTGCTTGAGTCCCGTTATTGTTACGCTAGTCCCATGGCGGAACTTCCCACCGATAAGGATATCTGGATCAGCATCACCTACATGCGCACCAGCTTTTATCAGATCACCTGCATCTATATTTTTTGGCCAATCTACAGCTGCATAAAAAGCATTTGATTTTTGCTTTCTTGACACTAGCTCTAGCTGCTCACCTAGAAATTGCACAGATAAACGGCCGATTCCTTTAGAGCCTGTAACGGTACGCCCCCTACTCGTAGTAGTGTTTTGTTGCTTATGTATAGTTCCCACTCTAAGCCAGTAGTCAATAAAGTCCGACGAGCTCATCCCTGTGCCATTGTCTGTCACAGTTATGCTGTCTTCTCCAAATGTAATTACTACTTCAGTGGCATCGGCGTCATAGCTATTCTTCACCAGTTCTGAAAGCGCGACGTGGGGCTTTCCAACTAGGCGTTCGCCTAATTCACGTAGGAGCGCCGCGTCGACCGTGAATTCCTTGAATTCACTTAGATGAGAGCGCAATCGAGGAGTTGCCATTTATCTCAACCTTTTCAATTGGCATGGAACCGTATTTCTAAAATACAGGAGGCCGACGGGGAAAGAAATTCTGAGGCGTAAAGTGGGCTCGTTGCACGTACGCTCCACCTGGCTTTCTGCCTGCTCCTTTGCTTGCAGCAAAGAGTTGCCGGAGGCCAAAAGTCTTTGAGCGCTCGGAAAATGGACCAAGTGAGGTATTGGGCACAGGCTGAGGAGAGTAACGGGGGCAGCCTGGATCGGCATTGCCAAAATACTACTCGGGACCGCCAGTCTTTGCGTCTAGCGTCATCGGTAGGAGCACCCCAGTTGGCTTTCATCTGCACACAGTCCTTTGAGTCGTATCGCACCATCATTGTGCCAGCAGATAGTCCTACTTTCTGAAGGGATGTGGAAGAGGGATTTCATCGACTGCGAGATTTTAGGGCGGACAATCATTGATGGTGGCCTGCTCTTCACGCAGCAAGCGGATTCCATCCGCTGCCTCGACTGCGACTTTTTCCTGACGGCCTTGGACGCCAGCGATGGATACATTGAGTCCTTGCGTGCGCAGCTGGTGCATGAGTTCTTCACCGAGACGCTCGGGTCGATGAGGGTCTCGAAGCCTTCATATACGTTGCGGAACAGATGAACGTTGGCCATGGGAGTGCTCTCGGTGTGTGGTTTGCTCTGAGACTAACTAGCTGCCACGTAGGAAGAGCTTACCCGATGCGGTAGACGCTTCCGGGAAGGATAAGCGGTGTTTTATGTCACGCGGCATCGAAGTCTGCACGCCCCAGGGAGTTGCGATAGCGCTGCATTCGGTAGATATCAAATGCATGGCTAATGCACTGTACAAGTATACAACTCACCCTTCTCAACATCCCGAGACAGCAATCGTCATTGGTCGCAAGGTGAGGCGGGCGGCCAGGGTATTCCGCTATAGCAGCCGCTCAATGATGAGGTGCTGTTACCCCTTCTGAATCAACGCCGTGCTGCCTTCCCTGCCAGCACTATCCGGCGTTGGGTTTGGGCAAATTTTCATTGGCGTCGTTGTACTCGGGACCGGATTGTCCTGCATCGGGCACGATCTTGCCGGTGGCCATCCACAGAGGGTACTCAGGTGCGATCTCGACGCGAACCGTTATATCGTCCTCATTAACGCGCCTCAATCCACACCTAAGCGCGCACCAGAGTTCTCGATTGATGCCGCTTAGCTGCTCCAGCCCCTTGGCTTTGAGGCTCTTCCTCGCAAGGATGCTGAGTAGTCGCTCTCTCATTCCACGCCGAGCCGAAATGTAGTATTTATTGGTAAAAGAACAGGAGCGGAACAAGCAATGGATCATGATTTTGATGTAGTAGAGCAAAAAATTGCCGAGGCCGAATTTTTCCTCAGCAAGATGGCAAAGGCCGGTAGCAGCAAATTTGAATTTGAATGTTACCTCAGCGCCTTTTTGGCTTCGTCGCGAACTTCAACACTTGCTCTGCAACAATTCAAGCATGTAGAGGGCTTCGAGGATTGGTATTCGAAGCATCGGAAAGCTCTAAAAGACAGTTCTATAGCAAAATTCTTCCTGGATCTGCGCAATGCTCATCTGCATGGCGGTCAATACCCCGTTAGAGGGGGTGTCTTCCATCGAGGAACTGCCAGATATGAATTTCGAACAACCGAGTCCCGAGAGCCAGTTCCAAGTTCGGATATCGTTTCCGCTTGCCGGAATTTTTTCATCCTCATTTTGGAAATCGTACACAACAGCTATGTGGATCTTGGCGTTAGAATTGATTCACAGCAGTATTATACTAAAGAGCACTTCTCAACACTGGGACGATCAATTGATGATGCCGAGATCGAAATTTATGGCTGGGTTTGTGAGTCGCTGATTGAGGAGGATTTCGATGAGGATGCTCGCTGGAGTGAGCTTCGCGGAAAAGTGTATGAGTGCTCTATCAACCACCTTTTCTACAGCTACTTAGGAAAGATCACGCCCCAGCCGATCGAACCGGACCACTATGCCGACTTTGCTTATACACCTGAAGAGCGAGGATGGATTCATCCACCGGCTGGCTATTCTTCAGTAGAGGCATATTGGGAAGATTCAGGAATAACAAAGCCAGACTATTACGGCCTATAATTTTTATCGTATCCACCTGATCTACCGAAAGCATAAGCCAGGCCGCGCTCTCGAAAGTACTTCATTGAGCAAATGCATATTTCCATCTCGACATTCGGAATCGATTTTATTGTTAGGCAACCATTGGGGGGGCAACTCAATAACAGCCCCCACAAAAGACATACAACATCACTTCGCCAAAAAAGGACTTGACAGTGCTCCCTGCAATGCAATAAATGTGACTACCACTATTGCAATCTCAGCAACAAAACTCATAAGCACAACATTAAAAAGCACTAGCTTGTGATTCTTCCACACATCCACCCACATCTCCATTACTCCAGCAAATCCTTTCTTTTTACTCCTAGATGGCTGCATTCCCTTCGTGTACGCCTCAAGCGTGTCTTCAATTAATGTTGAAAAATTTGCGCAAAGGGCGGCGATGAAAACAAATAAACAGGCTGCAAACGGAAGCGTTCGCACAACCCCATAGATACTGAGATCAAATTTATTAAAGTTCAATTTACTGCCTGCCACCAGGGCGACAGTCAACATGAGAATTTGCGGAGTCAGATTACGTAGAAAATCTAGAAGTGGCTTCCGCCCCAAACCAAAAAACATATGCACTCCTTCAGTTTATATTATCGGCTACAGCTTCATATCGCCATTATACGGCCACTTTTAAAGTACCTAAAGAAATTACCTCCCTGGACCTCCCTAGGGCATGCCAGCATGAGATAAAAGATGTACTAAGCTTATAAACCAAACACAGAGACCTCAGACAAGCTTCGCACAAAGTTCGACTGGATAGAGCACCTCACAGCTGAGCTCGGCGCTCTATCTACTGTCATGAAAAAGTGAGTCTCGCTTGATCTAGCGTATAAACTCCAGAGTTCGAAATTTTCCTTTGCGCACGAACAAACCCGGCCATCTATCAACAGGTTATTTATTGATTGCGCCTGCAAGTTAATGGCGTGAACTTATTTAGAGCAATATGGTGCTTTCTATTCGAGGCCGTGTTGGTAGGCAAATAAACTTTGAGCCAGACCTTATGCATGGTGCATCCAGCGCCAATAAGAAAATCCTGAAAGTAGAGATCTGCATCTATTCTCTGCGCATCCCCATCACCTTATGCATGTTGTTACAAGCCGTAATCCGTCATTTCGACGTCACTTCTTCCTGGCGGATTTCTCTCGGGCAAACCAACGCCTAGCGACTTTCTCGGTAATCTCTATCCCGCGTCTTGTCCGGCCAAGTTTCGGTGGGCCTCATCGTATGAGGGGCTAGTTTGGCCGCTTTCGGGCGCGACCTCTCCAGTCACCAGCCATAGAGCGTACTGGGGGAAAAGGGCTATCACGGCCTCAATCTCGGCATCTGTAATCCGTGCCTTTCCATTGCGCACGTTTCCCCACCGGTAACGATCAATACCGGTTTCCTTCTCGAACCAGACGCTTGTCCGCTCCTTGTTGAACAAGGTTATAAGGCGATCTTTTATCATGCCCAAATATTCTACTTAGTAGATTGTACTCAGCAGCAATCTAGATGTATGGTTACCTTACTTAGTAGATATTACTCAGTAAGTGTGATTTTTATTATAGGGCAAAACCATGGAAGAGTCTGGAATAGTGGGGTTCACCGTCACAGGTGCGATGGAGAAAGTCACGGACTTCCGCACTGCTCCGTTCTGCTCCCAGGCGGTCTTCGCGCAGATGCTCGGCCTGGAGGACATAACGGAAGACGTGGTGCGTGGCTGGGTTGAAACCAAGACCGTGCCGACCGCCAAGATCGGCCGCCGCCGCGTCATCAACCTCCACAAAATCCGCCGCGACCTCGACCGGGGTAAGTCGATCTTCTGCCAAGGGGATTACGACGATGAATGACGCCCGGTCCTTCTCCCAGTTCAAGCTGCGTATGCCTCCAGCCCTGCGCTCCCAGGTCGAGCAAGCCGCCGAAGCTTCCCTGCGCTCCCTGAACGCCGAACTGGTCTTCCGCCTTCAACAGAGCTTCGAAGGGGAGGTGCCCGCCGATGCTTCCGAGCAAATACCTGCACCGGCCGCATCCATTGGACTGCGACTGCTCTGTCTGCTGGTCCCGTCGCGAGCTGGGGAAAATCAGTCTCTGCCAATCCACACCGTGCACCGAATGCCGCCCTACCGGCTACATACCGTCGAAATCCAATGCTGACCTTTTGCTTGAAGCCGAGCGCAAGGGCTGGATGGGCGGCTCTGCTGCGAAGACCCCCGTCACCGTCAAACCCAAGGTCACCATCCCGGTCAGCGAGATCGGCTCGAAACTGAAGGCCGGCCTTAAGACCAACGCCGGCCAGCTGGCGATGAGCGCCGCCATTTCGGGAGCCATCGCGGGCGTCGGTTGGGTGATGTCGGACGACAACACCAAGATTCAAAAGAAGGACCCCGGCACCGCACCAGAGACCGTCAACACAACGGACGGGACTTACTACTGGAAATACGCGCCCGTCTCGAACTCCGCCGCGTCCACCCCACTGGCCTCATGCGTCATCGTGGGTACTTCGACACTTCATCCTTACCACGGTCACTTCGTCTCGAAGGTCAACGACACGCGGTACACCTGCGCCTACTACGACCAGTTCGACCGGCTGATGGGGCCGTTTAGCTATATCGACCGCTCTGGCACCCATTGTGCGACTGGCTACACCTGGGATGCGGTTACGGCCTCTTGCCTTTCACCGGAGCAGAAAAAGGACCTGAGTGAGTCTGATCCGCTTCCGCGTTACCCGCGAATTGCAGGATGTATTGGATCGCTGTAACGATGGCGTCCCCTCCCCTTTTCTGATTCATCGGCGACCGGATCGGAAGATAGGCCTTGCTGACCGAAAGGAGCATTGGACGAAGATCGATGAGCGCTATCTGTCCAGGGCATTCAAGGAAGCGCGAGACGCTGCAGCCTGCTATTCAGGATGGAAAGACGAAGAGATGCCGGGGTTCCATGAGATCAGGGCCCTGTCGCTGCATTTGTATAAGAAGGCCGGGAAAGATGGCCAGAAGATCGCTGGGCATGCCAGCGCAGAGATGACGAAGAACTATCAGCGGGACCATGCCGAAGTGGTCTGGTCAGATGCGATTCCGGACTTGGATATCAGCGAATTTGCCCGCTAGTTTTGCGCGCATATTGCGCCGGTTTTGCGCAGTCCAGAAATGAAAACGGCCCAAACACTGTAAGTATTTGAGCCGCCTCAAGAATTTGGTCGGGACGGAGTGATTCGAACACTCGACCCCTTGCACCCCATGCAAGTGCGCTACCAGGCTGCGCTACGCCCCGACGTTGCTTTTGAGTTCCCTCAGAAGCGGATCGCACTATACCCCAAGCATTTGCTTTGGAGAAGTGCTTTTTTCATTTTTTTCAGTTACTTGCGCAGCACATGCAGCACATCTTCCAATTCGGCGATCATCTGCCGGATCAGTTGTTTGTACTGGGTGGCGTCATCGCGGGCTTCGTCGCCGGTGAGACGCTGACGGGCGCCGCCGATGGTGAAGCCCTGGTCGTAGAGCAGCGCGCGGATCTGGCGAATCATGAGCACGTCCTGGCGCTGGTAGTAGCGCCGGTTGCCCCTTCGCTTGACCGGGTTGAGTTGCGGGAACTCCTGTTCCCAGTACCGCAGCACGTGCGGCTTGACCGCGCAAAGGTCGCTCACTTCACCGATAGTGAAGTAGCGCTTGCCCGGAATGGGGGGCAGCTCGTCGTTATGACTTGGTTCCAGCATAAGCCTCAACCCTGGCCTTCAGTTTCTGCCCTGGACGAAAGGTGACGACGCGCCGGGCTGTGATCGGGATTTCCTCTCCCGTCTTGGGGTTGCGTCCGGGACGCTGGCGCTTGTCGCGCAGATCGAAGTTGCCGAAACCCGACAACTTCACCTGTTCGTTATGCTCCAGCGCCTGGCGGATCTCTTCAAAGAAGAGCTCCACCAGCTCCTTGGCTTCCCGCTTATTCAGGCCCAGCTCTTCGTACAGACGTTCAGCAATTTCAGCTTTCGTCAGAGCCCCCATACGCTACTTCCTTAACGTGGCGTTGAACCTTTGTTCCAGCGAGGCGACGATATTCTGCGTAGTCGCGTTCACCTCGTCATCATTAAGAGTGCGTGATGGATGCTGCCAGGTCAAGCCAACGGCCAAGCTTTTTCTAAGCGGATCAATACCTTTACCGTGGTAGACGTCAAACAACCTGAGATCTGTCAGCCATTCGCCCGCCGTTTCGCGAATATTTGCCAGCACGAACTCGGCCGGAGTATCCAGATCGACGATCAGGGCCAGGTCACGGCGCACTTCGGGGAAGCGCGACAGTTCGCTGAATTTCGGCAGGCGGCCCTTGGCCACTTCGGCCAGTACCAGCTCGAAGACGTAGACCGGTCGATCCAAGTCTAGCGCCTTGGCCAGTTCCGGGTGCAGAGCGCCCAGGTAGCCTACCAGCACGCCATCACGCTCGATCTTGGCAGTCTGGCCCGGGTGAAGCGCCGGGTGTTCCGCCGGGGAGAAGGTGAAGGCCTCGATGGCGCCGGCGTTACCCAGCAGCGCTTCGACGTCGGCTTTGACGTCGAAGAAGTCGACATTCTCACGACCGTTGGCCCAGCCTTCCGGCTGACGGGCACCGCAAACGACACCGGCGAGCATGTTTTCCTGCACCAGGCCTTCCAGCTGACCGACGAAGCGCAGGCCGCTTTCGAACAGGCGTACGCGGGTCTGCTGACGGTTGAGGTTGTGCTGCAGGGACTTCACCAGACCCGGCCAGAGCGAGGCGCGCATGGCGGCCATGTCGGCGGAGATCGGGTTGGCCAGCATCAGCGGCTCGACACCGGGGTGGAACAACTGGAACAGCTTGGGATCGATGAAGCTGTAGGTGATGGCTTCCTGGTAGTCGCGGGCGACCAGCAGGCGGCGCAGCGCCGGCAGTTCGGCCTGCGACTCGGACTTGGTGTTTGGCGCCAGGCGTGCCTGCGGGTAGCGCACCGGCAGACGGTTGTAGCCGTACAGGCGACCCAGTTCTTCGATCAGGTCAACTTCAATGGAGACGTCGAAGCGATGGCTCGGTACGCCAACGGTCCAGGTATCGGCACCGGCTTTCTGGACGTCGAACTCCAGGGCGGTGAGCAGACGCTCGATCTCGACGTTTTCCAGCGTCATGCCCAGCATCTGGGTAACGCGCTCGGCACGCAGACTGACCGGGGCGACCTTGGGCAGGTCGGCCTCACTGACGGCCTCCACGATCGGGCCAGCTTCGCCGCCGACGATCTGCAACAGCAGTTCGGTGGCACGCTCCATGGCGCGGCGAGCCAGCTGCGAGTCCACGCCACGCTCGAAGCGGTGCGAGGCATCGGTGTGCAGGCCGTAAGAGCGAGCCTTGCCAGCGACGGCGATGTTGTCGAAGAAGGCGCTTTCCAGGAACAGATCACGGGTCTTGGCGCTGACGCCGCTGTGCTCGCCACCCATCACGCCGGCAATGGCCAGAGCGCGCTCGTGGTCGGCAATCACCAGGGTATCGGCACGCAGAGTGACTTCCTGGCCGTCGAGCAGGACGAGCTTCTCGCCCTCCTCCGCCATGCGTACGCGTACGCCGCCTTTGATCTCGTCGAGATCGAAGGCATGCATTGGTTGGCCCAGCTCGATCATCACGTAGTTGGTGATGTCGACGGCGGCGTCAATGCTGCGGATGTCGGAACGGCGCAGGCGCTCGACCATCCACAGAGGGGTCGGCTTGCTCAGGTCGACGTTGCGGACGACGCGACCGAGGTAGCGCGGGCAGGCCTTGGGAGCCAGCAGCTCAACACTGCGCACTTCATCGATCTGCGAAGCAACGGCGCTGACCACGACCGGCTTGACCTCGGCGCCATAAAGCGCGCCGACTTCGCGAGCCAGGCCGGTCAGGGACAGGCAGTCGCCCCGGTTCGGGGTCAGACCAATCTCGATGGAAGCGTCGTCCAGTTCGAGGTAATCGCGGACGTTGGCGCCCACCGGAGCATCCGCGGCGAGCTCCATCAGGCCGGCGTTCTCTTCGCTGATTTCCAGCTCTTTGGCCGAGCAGAGCATGCCGTTGGATTCAACGCCGCGCAGCTTGGCCTTCTTGATCTTGAAGTCACCCGGCAGTTCGGCGCCGATCATGGCGAAGGGGATCTTCAGGCCTGGGCGCACATTGGGCGCGCCGCAGACGACCTGGAAGGTCTCCGAACCGTTGCTGACCTGGCAGACGCGCAGCTTGTCGGCGTCCGGGTGCTGCTCGGTCGACAGCACTTCGCCCACGACTACGCCATTGAACTGGCCAGCAACCGGGATCACGGCATCGACCTCAAGGCCGGCCATGGACAGACGAGCTACCAGCTCGTCACGGGATACCTGCGGGTTTACCCAGCTCCGCAGCCACTGTTCACTGAATTTCATCCTGCTCTCCTAAATGCGTTGACGGTCGTGCGGGCTAGCGGAACTGGCCGAGGAACCGCAGATCGTTGTCGAAGAACAGGCGCAAGTCGTTCACGCCATAGCGCAGCATGGCCAGACGCTCGATACCCATGCCGAAGGCGAAGCCCTGGTACTTCTCGGGATCGATGCCGGACATGCGCAGCACGTCGGGGTGGACCATGCCGCAACCCATGACTTCCAGCCAGCCAGTCTGTTTGCAGACACGGCAGCCTTTGCCGCTGCAAAGCACGCACTGGATGTCGACTTCCGCCGAAGGCTCGGTAAAGGGGAAGAAGGACGGACGGAAGCGGACGGAGAATTCTTTCTCGAAGAAGGCGCGGAGGAATTCTTCGATGGTGCCCTTGAGGTCGGCGAAGCTGACGTCTTCATCGACCAGCAGACCTTCGACCTGGTGGAACATGGGCGAGTGGGTCAGGTCGGAGTCACAGCGGTACACGCGGCCCGGGCAGACAATGCGAATCGGCGGCTTCTGGTTTTCCATGGTGCGGACCTGTACCGGCGAGGTATGGGTGCGCAGCAGCATGTTCGCATTGAAGTAGAAGGTGTCGTGCATGGCACGAGCCGGGTGATGGCCCGGAATGTTGAGCGCTTCGAAGTTGTGGTAGTCGTCTTCGACTTCCGGACCCTCGGCCACTTCATAGCCGATGCGGGTGAAGCACTGCTCGATGCGCTCCTTGGTGCGGGTGACCGGATGCAGACCGCCGGAGGACTGGCCACGGCCCGGCAGGGTCACGTCGATGCGCTCGGCTGCCAGCTTGGCGGCGAGGGCGGCGCCCTCCAGCTCGGCCTTGCGGGCGTTCAGCACATCCTGAACCTTTTCCTTGGCGACGTTGATCAGCGCACCGACCTTGGGGCGCTCTTCGGCCGGCAGGTCGCCCAGGGTCTTCATGACCTGAGTCAGCTCGCCCTTCTTGCCGAGGTAGTAAACCCGGATCTGCTCCAGGGCGTTGACGTCTTCGGTGTTTCGCACGGCGTCCAGGGCCTGCGAGACCAGCGCGTCCAGGTTTTCCATGTACCAACTCCAGATACAAAATAGGGGAAGAGCGGTAAGGCTCTTCCCCTATCGGTGACGTTACGTCCGGACCAAGATCCGGTAACTGTCGCGGGGCTTAAGCCAGGCTGGCTTTCGCTTTTTCGACAATTGCGGTAAACGCCGCTTTTTCGTTCACAGCCAGATCGGCCAGGACCTTACGGTCGATCTCGATGGCAGCTTTTTTCAGGCCAGCGATCAGACGGCTGTAGGACAGACCGTTCAGACGAGCACCAGCGTTGATACGAGCGATCCACAGAGCGCGGAACTGACGCTTGCGCTGACGACGGTCGCGGTAGGCGTATTGGCCTGCTTTGATTACCGCCTGCTTGGCAACACGGAACACGCGCGAACGCGCGCCGTAGTAGCCTTTTGCGAGCTTCAGAATCTTTTTGTGACGACGACGGGCAATTACGCCACGCTTAACACGAGCCATTTATTTATCCTCTACCAGAAATCAACGCAGACGCAGGGAGCGCGCTACACGGCGAACGTCGGAAGCAGCGAGCATCGAAGTGCCGCGCAGCTGACGCTTACGCTTGGTGGTCATTTTGGTCAGGATGTGGCTCTTGAAAGCGTGCTTGTGCTTGATGCCACCAGCAGTCACTTTGAAGCGCTTTTTGGCGCCACTCTTGGTTTTCATCTTTGGCATGTTTGGTACTCCGCATTCGTTAACAACTGATAACCATCAGGCCTGCCAGTGCCCGGGAGGTTATTTACGCTTCTTGGGAGCGATGACCATCATCAGCTGGCGTCCTTCCAGCTTTGGATGCTGTTCCACGGTGCCGATCTCGGCGAGGTCGGTTTCGACCCGCTTCAACAGCTCCATGCCCAGCTCCTGGTGGGCCATCTCACGACCACGGAATCGAAGCGATACCTTGGCCTTGTCCCCTTCATTAAGGAAACGTACCAGGTTGCGTAGTTTTACCTGGTAATCCCCTTCTTCCGTCCCTGGACGAAACTTGATTTCTTTGATCTGTTGCTGGTGCTGGTTTTTCTTCGCAGCAGCGGCTTGCTTCTTCTTCTCGAAGAGGTGCTTGCCGTAGTCCATGATGCGGCAGACAGGGGGCACCGCATCAGCAGAAATTTCCACCAGGTCCAGCTTGGCCTCGTCGGCTAGACGGAGGGCCTCGTCGAGGGAGACCACGCCAATCTGTTGACCGTCAGCACCAATCAGACGCACCTCACGGGCGGTGATGTTTTCGTTGATCGGTGGTTTCGGGAGAGCCCGCTTATCCTGTCTCATTTCACGCTTAATAATGATTACTCCGAGTCTTGGCGACCACGCCGGGAAACCGCCTGAGCGAGCAGCTCAGCGAACTGGGCGACCGGCATCGAGCCGAGGTCTGCCCCTTCGCGCGTACGTACGGCGACGGCCTGCGATTCAACTTCCCTATCACCGATAACCAACAGATAGGGAACCTTGAGCAAAGTATGCTCGCGGATTTTAAAGCCAATTTTCTCGTTTCTCAAGTCAGACTTGGCACGGAATCCGCTTTGCTCGAGCTGACGCACCACTTCTTCGGCCCATTCGCCCTGCTTGTCAGTGATATTCATCACCACCGCCTGGGTCGGTGCGAGCCAGGCCGGGAACAGGCCGGCGTAGTGCTCGATCAGCATGCCGATGAAGCGCTCGAACGAGCCGAGGATCGCGCGGTGCAGCATGACCGGACGGGTACGGCTGTTATCTTCGGCGATATAGCTGGCATCCAGACGCTCCGGCAGGTTCGGATCGTACTGGAGGGTCCCGCACTGCCAGTTACGGCCAAGGCAGTCCTTCAGGGTGAACTCGATCTTCGGGCCGTAGAAGGCACCCTCGCCCGGCTGATATTCCCACTCCAGGCCGGACTCGTTCAGAGCGTCGGCCAGCGCACTTTCGGCCCGATCCCACAGCTCTTCGGAACCGACACGCTTGGCCGGACGAGTGGACAGCTTCATGGAGACATCGCTGAAACCGAAGTCCGAATAGACCTGCAGGGTCAGCTTGATGAAGTCGGCCGCTTCCTTCTTCACCTGTTCTTCGGTGCAGAAGATGTGAGCGTCGTCCTGGGTGAAGCCCCGCACGCGCATGATGCCGTGCAGCGCGCCGGACGGCTCGTTGCGGTGGCAGGCGCCGAATTCGGCGAGACGCAGCGGCAGGTCACGGTAGGACTTCAGGCCCTGGTTGAAAATCTGCACGTGGCACGGGCAGTTCATCGGCTTGACCGCGAAGTCGCGACTTTCCGACGAAGTGGTGAACATATTCTCGGCGTAGTTGGTCCAGTGGCCAGAGCGCTCCCAGAGGATGCGATCGACGACCTGCGGAGTACGGACTTCCACGTAGCCGTGGTCGCGCTGCACTTTGCGCATGTACTGCTCGAGCACCTGATAGACGGTCCAGCCGTTCGGGTGCCAGAAGACCATGCCCGGCGCTTCTTCCTGGAGGTGGAAGAGGTCGAGCTGCTTGCCGATGCGGCGGTGATCGCGCTTCTCGGCTTCCTCGATGCGCTGGATGTAGGCAGCCAGCTGCTTCTTGTCAGCCCAGGCGGTGCCGTAGACGCGCTGTAGCTGCTCGTTCTTCGAGTCGCCGCGCCAGTAGGCGCCGGAAATCTTGGTCAGCTTGAAGGCCTTGAGGAAGCGCGTGTTCGGCACGTGCGGGCCGCGGCACATGTCCACGTACTCCTCGTGGAAGTACAGGCCCATGGCCTTCTCGTCCGGCATGTCGTCGATGAGGCGCAGCTTGTACTCCTCACCACGAGCCTTGAAGGTCTCGATGACTTCGGCACGCGGCGTCATCTTCTTGATGACGTCGTAGTCCTTCTCGATCAGCTCGGCCATGCGCTTTTCAATCGCGGCCATGTCGTCCGGGGTGAAGGGGCGCTCGAAGGCGATGTCGTAATAGAAGCCTTCGTCGATCACCGGGCCGATGACCATCCTGGCGGTCGGGTACAGCTGCTTGACCGCATGGCCCACCAGGTGAGCGCAGGAGTGGCGGATGATTTCCAGCCCGTCCTCGTCCTTCGGGGTAATGATTTGCAGGGTCGCGTCGCTGTCGATGATGTCGCAGGCATCGACCAGACGGCCGTTGACCTTGCCGGCCAGGGTGGCTTTCGCCAGGCCTGCACCAATGGATTGCGCGACCTCGGTCACACTGACCGGATGATCGAAGGAACGCTGACTACCGTCGGGAAGAGTAATGATGGGCATGGCGCCTCCTCTCCTAGTGGTGACCCCTACGAAAGGCCACATGGGTTGGGATGTGCCAGTAAGCGTCGCCCGCCGGGCAGGCCTGCCTCACAGTGGCAGGCGCCTTGTCGGCACCCTGCGCTTTCGCGCGCGGACGTAGATCACTGGAAGAAATCGAAAACCTGATCGCAAACAATAGCGGACAGGGCGCTGGATGTTACTGCAAGTTGCGCAAGCTGACGAGCACAGAGCCTGACTTCGCTCAGTACTGATCGACAAATTCCAGCACAGCGCGATTGAAGGACGCCGGGCGGATCACATTCATGCCGTGGGACGCACCGGGAATCGTCACCGAGCGCGCATCCACAAGCGTCGCCTGCAATGCCTGGATGATTCGCGGAAACGGCTCCGGGCTTTTCGCCCCGCCGATCAGCAATATCGGCAACTGCAACTGCGAGATCTGCTCATGCTTTATAGGCGCGGGATGATCCGCGACCTGCCCAACCAATGTCATGGCATTAGCAGTCGCCATTTCGCGGAATTGCCGGGAAGACCGCGACCAGACCCCTGCACCACTGACAGTATCGACAAAGAGTTGCAGCCCATCTTCCACCGCCCCCGCTCGAATCATCTCCAGCGCCTGCTGACGAAACTGATTGCGCTCCACGGGAGACACCGGCGCCTCGATATTCACCCCGGCGAATACATCATCGGCAAAGTCCCCACCGGGATCGGCGAGCGTCAATGAGAGCAGTTTCTGCGGAGCCGCCAGCGCCACCCGCAGGCAGATATTTCCACCCCGCGAATGCCCCAGCAGATGAACCGGGCCCGGCAACTGATCGAGCAGCGCCAGCAAATCATCGACATGCTGCTGCGTCGTAAAACCCGCCCCCGCGCCATCCCATTGTTCGGGAAAATAGTGGCGCATGCTGGGCACCACCACACAATAACGGGCAGACAACGCCTGGACTTGCCCCTGCCAGTAGCGGAAGTCACAGAGCGACCCATGCACCAGCAGCAGCGGCACGCCCTGCCCGGCAACCTGGCACGTCAGTTCATAATCATTGACTCGGTATTGCACTATCTCGTTATTCATCCAGCACTCGCACGCAACGCACCACAATAAAGCACACAGGTTTCACAGGGATTATTGAACGACGAAAAATCCCGCCGCGCCCCTTCGCCCATGGATTATCCCTCACCGATCAATTAATCGACCAACCCTTCATGCGCCCTTAACATTTAAAGTGTGTTTTCCCAATCGCAACAATTCATATATTCAGTTGACGCGAACAATCATAAGAACACAGAATCGCGCCGTACTAATCACCCTGCATACGGGAGCACCCAGATGTCCAAACTTGCGGAATTCCGCGAAGCCGAGCGCAAACTCCAGGAACAACTCGCCCTGCTCGAGAAACTCAAGAGCGATGGCGGCCTGAAAAAAGAACTGGAGTTCAAGGATCAACTGCAAGCCTTGATGGACCAGTACGGCATGAACCTGCGCAATGTCATCGACATTCTCGACCCACAGACTTCCACCGAGCCGGTCGCAGCACAGCAGCCGCGCCGCACCCGCCAACTGAAGGTCTACAAGAACCCGCACAACGGCGAGACCATCGAGACCAAGGGCGGCAACCACAAGACCCTGAAAGCCTGGAAACAACAATACGGTGGCGACACCGTGGAATCCTGGCTGCAGTAAGACCGATCTTCCGCGGAGCGCTCCCGCTCCGCGGAATTTCTGCCCTCCCTACCGGGGAACTGACCGACGGCTGTATAAAAACTAGCCATCGTTAGCAGAAATCCTTATAATCGCCCCCAGCGAACACCAAACCCAAGGTCGCCCCTCCCAGCACTCCCTACCTGATCCAGGGCAGAAGCTGGGTTCTACAGGGCCACGGCCAGCGCATCCTCCGCATCGATTCCAGAGCACGCCAACCGCGCCAGGAACATTTGCCCGAGCGATCAGCGCCCCACGTCAGACACCCTGCTTTCACCCAACATCGCAGCCTGACGCGAACAGACCCCCAAGTTTCCAATCGCTGCCATATTCCGGTCATACGTTTTCTGCATTCTCAGATCGCACCCGGAGCTTTTGACGATTTCGACGGTCATAGGACCGTTACCTATTTGGAAAGACAAGACAATGAAAACCTCCCTGCAAATCCAGGAGGCGATTCGCACCCTCTCGGCGGCCTTCGCCCCTCTGAACTGCGTCATTCAGGCCAAGCGCAAGCACGGCTTCAGCTTCACCCTGGTGAACGAACACGGCATCGCCAAGCACACCGAACGCCTCTACCCTCAGCAATACCAGGGCGAGGCACCGCTGAGCGCGGTGATCCAGCGAGTGCAGGCCACTATCGCTGCCTGAACCTGAAAACGAAAAAAGCCCCGCATGAGCGGGGCTTTTGCTTTTCTGCCGGCCATATAAAAGCAGCGCTCAATTCAGACTGATGCCCGCCTTCACCGATTCGATCTCCGCCATCAGCGCCGCATAGCGCTCCGATGGTGCCGCATAGGTCAGCGAGTACGCCGCCCCATCACCCAACGCGACCTGCACTGTCTGCTTGAGCACCTCGGTGCCGTTCTGGCTGATGCCGCAATGCACTTCCAGCCCCGCCAGCCCACCCAGCTTCGCATCCAGCGGCTTGCTGCACGCCGCCTGGAACCCCTGGCGCATGAAGTCCTTCTGCAGCGCCTTGCGCATCTCAACGATGACATTCTCGACACTGACCTTGGCGGCAGAGCCGAGCCGACTGCGAGTGACCTCCATGACCAGGTCCTGGGAGCCATCCTCCGCCATGCGCACCCCACGCTGACGAACCACAGGCGCATCAGCCGTCGCATCAGCTGGCGAACGCGAAACCTCCCACCCCTGCGGCCAGATCACCTGCATTTCCGCCAACGCCGGTAGCGGCATCCACAACACGCCGAGCAACAACCAGGATCGCAGACCACCCATCACCACCTCCGAGCACACGCCAAGGGAAACCATAGCAGCCCTCCCTGCAATTCCGCGGGCCAGCCACCCGCCCGAAAGCCAACGAAGGCGACCCTACCGGACCGCCCATCCAGCGCCAAGCGCCACTGACGACGCCTGATGCCCCAACCACTGGAAGGACGCTGGGTCGGAGCTATATTCACAGCGCAGCCGAAGGACCGGCTTGCTCGTACCCCCTGAGTTGCCGTCTTGAAGCCCCGCTCTCTCCAGGTGCGGGGCTTCTCGTTAGCGCCACCAGCACACCCCACTCCATGAATCGCCGGCAATGCATCGGCGCCGACACAATACTTACCTTGCCGATACCAAATTCTTCGAGACACCGGAGCCGCCGGCAGGTCTACTTCGCGCCGATTTTTTCATGTCCTATGGTGTATCGATGTTGTCCAAGCTGACCAAAGCCGCCCTGCTCACCACCTTAGTATTGCTCTCCGGCTGCTGGCCGTTCTTCCCGCCCTTCGGCGGCCCTGGTCGAGGTAGCCACGGCGGTGGCGGCAACCACGGAGACGGCGGCCACGGCGGCGGCCCCGGCTTCGAAAGCCACCGATAGCAAAACGCCCGATGCACTGCATCGGGCGTTTTTTGTTCATGCCATCACCAACAACCTGGACAGGCCTGGCATACGCACGCCCTGAACGAGAAAGGCTTCGTCACACCCCCTGCAGCACGAGCAGAAGACCGCAGCAGGCTCCATACTTAGAGGCAGAATGAAATCGCAGGCTCAGTGAGGCCACATGAAAACGCTCACAGCATTGCTCCTGCTCATGCCTCTTGCCGCCGGCGCCCAAGCCTCCGACTTCTGCACCGGCATCGGCCTGTTCGCCCGCGCGGGAGCCCTGTACCGAAACGAGGGCAAGACCGAACAGCAGGCGATAGCGGCCGTTCACGATGGCAGCGCCAAGCTCGACGCGGATACCCAGGTGGTCGTCAGGTATTTCGTGCGCTTCGGCTACCACGGAGATCAGACACCCGATCAGGCATTTGCCAACGCTGAGCAGAAGTGCCGGCAGTACGAAACCTACAGCGAGCGCAGAAGCGCGATGAATTAGCGACCGCCCAAGCGCCCCCCCCCCCCCCCCCCAGCTCAAAGCCCTTCACCGCCTCGCCAGCACGGAGCAGCCGCAAGACTTGCAGCGGCACCCCACAAGCGCACAGCGGAAAGCGCGAGTTCCGCGCAGCGGGTCCGTGAGCCTGTATAAGAAGGAGAGACTACCGATCGAACACACCCAGGCGCCGCCAGGCGCCGCCAGGCCAAGCCGGCCAGCTAACACCATGAACGACACCGGAACGGGCGATCGAGCACCCGCAGGCGCGCCGCCTTGCGGCTGCAGATCAGGCCGAGCCTTCCCAACACACCGAAAAACGCGCAAAACAAAAAGGGCGACCCTTTCGGGTCGCCCTTTCTGAAATCGCCGAAGCGATTATGTTTGGTAGGCACAATTGGACTCGAACCAACGACCCCCACCATGTCAAGGTGGTGCTCTAACCAACTGAGCTATGTGCCTGTCGTGTGGGGCGCATTCTACGCGATCGTTTTAGAGCGTCAAGCACTTTTTTCAGCTAAGCCACTGAAAAAGTGAATTTTTTTATGTTCGACCGTCCGTAAATTATTTTGCACGGGCACTAGCCGGTCTGATTCGACTCAGGTAGCATCCGCACATCTCGTAAAAAATAACAAACACAGGTGCATTATGCCGCACACCTCCTACCCCTCTTCCTATTACGCAGCTTCGGCCAATCCGGTCCCGGCCCGTCCTGAACTGCAAGGCGAGGTGGAAACCGATGTCTGCGTGATCGGCGCAGGCTACACCGGCCTGTCGACCGCCCTGTTCCTGCTGGAAAACGGTTTCAAGGTCACCGTGCTGGAAGCCGCCAAGGTTGGCTTCGGTGCGTCGGGCCGCAACGGCGGCCAGATCGTCAACAGCTATAGTCGCGACATCGACGTCATCGAACGCACCGTCGGCGCCAAGCAGGCCAAGCTGCTGGGTGACATGGCCTTCGAAGGCGGCCGCATCATTCGCGAGCGTATCGCCAAGTACAACATCCAGTGCGACCTGAAGGACGGCGGCGTGTTCGCGGCCCTCAGCGCCAAGCAGATGGGCCATCTGGAGTCGCAGAAAAAGCTGTGGGAGCGCTTCGGCCACACCCAGCTGGAACTGATGGACGCCAAGCGCATCCGTGAAGTCGTCGGCACCGACAGCTATGTCGGCGGCATGCTCGACATGAGCGGCGGCCACATCCACCCGCTGAACCTCGCCCTGGGCGAAGCCGCAGCCGTGGAATCCCTGGGCGGCGTGATCCACGAGCAGTCCCCTGCCGTGAAGATCGACCGAGGCGCCAACCCGGTCGTGCACACCCCGAAGGGCCGCGTGAAAGCCAAGTTCATCGTGGTGGCCGGTAACGCCTACCTCGGCGGGCTGGTGCCGGAGCTGGCTTCCAAGTCCATGCCGTGCGGCACCCAGGTGATCACCACCGAGCCGCTGAGCGCCGACCTGGCCAAGTCCCTGCTGCCGACCGACTATTGCGTCGAGGACTGCAACTACCTGCTCGACTACTACCGCCTGACCGGCGACAACCGCCTGATCTTCGGCGGTGGCGTGGTCTACGGTGCGCGCGACCCGTCGAACATCGAGGCAATCATTCGTCCGAAGATGCTCAAGGTCTTCCCGCAACTGAAGGACGTGAAGATCGACTTCGCCTGGACCGGCAACTTCCTGCTGACCCTCTCGCGTCTGCCGCAGGTTGGCCGTATCGGCGACAACATCTATTACTCCCAGGGCTGCTCGGGCCACGGCGTGACCTACACCCACCTCGCGGGCAAGCTGCTGGCCGAAGTGCTGCGTGGCCAGGCCGAGCGTTTCGACGCCTTCGCCACCCTGCCGCACTACCCCTTCCCGGGCGGCCGCATGTTCCAGGTTCCGTTCTCCGCGATCGGTGCCTGGTACTACACCATGCGCGACAAGCTGGGCATCTGACGCCTCGCTTCACACCGCACGAAAAAACGGCGCCTCAGGGCGCCGTTTTTCTTTTCGGGGACTTCTCCGGCGACGACGTATCACTGCGCACCTGGGCATGGCTCATCAACGCGAAGATCAGACTGCCGCCGACGATATTGCCCAGCAGCGTCGGCAAGGCGAAATCGATGACGAATGGCGCCAACCCCACTTCCCCGGCGAACATCAGGTAGCCCACCTCGCAGGTGCCGACCACGATGTGGCTGAAGCTGCCCAGCGCCATCAGGTAGGTGACCAGGAAGATGATCCACACCTTGGCGTTCTCCGCCGCCGGCACCAGCCAGACCATGGTGGCGATCATCCAGCCGGAAACGATGCCCTTGGAAAACATCTGCCAATGGTCGTTCTCCATGACCTCGCGACCGATCTCCAGGAAAGCCTGATCCGCCTTGGTGTCGAAGATCGGCAGGTGCAGCATGCCGTAGGCGAACAGCAGCGCGCCGACGATATTGCCCAGCAGTACCACCGACCACAGGCGCAGCAACTGGCCGAACTTCTCCAGCGTGGGCTCGCTCATCACCGGCAGCACTGCCGTCAGGGTGTTCTCGGTGAACAGTTGCTGGCGCGCGAGGATGATCGCCAGGAAGCCCACCGGATAGCCAAGGCTGCTGGTGATCACCGCCATGTCGTGGTCCGGCAGACGCGCGCGGAACAACCCCATGGCCATCAGCGACAGCCCGATGGTCAGCCCGGCAGCCAGTGCCGACCACCAGAGCGCCGCCAGGGTGCGCTCCAGTTCGTGATTGCCCTGCAGGCGGATGACTTCGTGCAGCACCAGCGGGCGGGGCGGCTGACTCTTCTCGACCTTGCGGCGCTCTTCGGCCGAGAGCTCGTCGGCCGTATCGCTACCAGCCCTGGCGCTGCGGGAAGCATTGCGAGGCGCCGCCTTCTTGGTGCTCGACGCGCTCTGCTTGGCACGGGCGCCGCTGCGTGCCGGTGGTTTTTCGCTGGCCATGCCAAGCACCTCGCTGGAACATTGCCGGGTCAGGCCACGCCCTCCCCGCCTGGGTTCAGGAAACCTGTGCGCCTCAGTTCACCGGGCAGGCCGGCACCGCCTGGCAACTGTCACCTGCCGCGGCCGCACTGCCAATCTTCTGCGAGAAGCGCGCATCGTCCGGCGCCAGGCGTCGCGCACAACTCGCCGCTGCGCCGGCCTGCTGCGCACAACCGCGCTCACCCAGCACGTTGGCCAGGTTGAACCAGCCAGCCGCAAACGCTGGCTTCGCACCAACACTGCGGCGCAGCGCATCCTCGGCATCGCCGAGACTGCCGTCGGTGTAGCGCGCGTTGGCCAGGGCGAACCAGCCGAGCGACTCCTGCGGCCAGGCCCTGGTCGCAGTGCGGTAGGCCTGCTCCGCCAATGCCGGCTGGCCGGTTTCTTCCAGGTCGTGGGCCGCTCTCAACCAGGCCGTCGGCTCCGCCGTCGCCGGCAGGCGATCGGCCGGCACGGTCAGTACCGCCCAGCGCTGGCTGCGCTTCCAGGTCACGTCAAAGGCGGTGAAGTCGATCACCAGGCGCTCGGTGATGCCCGAGCGGAGGATCAGTTCATGGCGATTGCGGTCGAAGCCGACCACCACCGCGAAGTGCCAGACCGGTAGCCAGTCCAGCCCCTGGTTTTGCAGGATCAGCACCGGATTGCCCGCCGCCACTTCGCTGAGGATGTTCTCCAGGCGCGGCTTGAGCGGATAGACCAGCATGCCCTTCTCCCGCGCCGCCGCCACCAGCTCCACCTGCAGGCTGCCCTCGCGTCCGGGGATAAACACCCGGTCCTTCAGCTCCCGCGGCGTCACCCGCACGCCACGCTGATTGAGCATGGTCGCCAGCGCAGCCGGGCCGCACTGAAATTCCTGTTGCGGGAAGAACTGCACATCACTCAGTTCCACCCGCTCCGGCAACGCCTCCACGCTCGATGGCAACGTCGGCGACTGCGCGCAGCCACCGAGTGCCACGGCCGCCGCAAACGCGGCGGCCATGGCCCAGCGCTTCAACGCTGGCACCTCACGAAGGTGAAGATATGGGTGATACAGAGCAGGTCGGTGATCACGAAGATCAGCAGGAACAACAGGATGATGCCGATGATGCCGCCAGCGGGGGCCTGGTCCAGCTGCTGGTTGAACTGCGCCAGCTCTTCATTGGACAGGCTCTTGATGCGCTGCTCGACCTTGCTGCGCTCGACGCCCATGGACTGCAGCTTTTTCTGCACGCCCTGGTCATCGAGCATCTTCAACAACTGTTCGCGGTCGACCTGTTGCTGCTGTGCCTGCAGCACTTCGCCGGTGCCAACCATGGCGGCCTGAGCCAACGGGACTTCCGCAACAACACCCAACTGCGCGAACACCAGGACTGCTGCAAGGCTCTTTACCCGTCTTGTTATGGTCATTCTGGGTCACCTCATCATGGACTGCATGCACTGAGCAGGAGGTGCAGGCCGCTCGCACGCGAGACAACCGACCGTGACGCTCCCGCCATGTCGGCGGCAACCGCAGGGCCGCTATCTAGTCTGATGCCGACTCAGGAAAAGAGTTCGAAGCGTATTTGGCGCCAGTCGGCGTCCAGATGGCCCAGGTACAGGCAGGCATGACCGCGGGGAAAGAGAATGTGCTCCGGACCGATGCCCGGACCTTCGAGGCGCAGCAGGCGCCCCCAGGGATGATGGCTGATGCGCCCGCGCACATCCTCGACGGTCCCGCCGCGCCACCAGTGGATAGCGGCCTCGGCATCCTCGACCTCTTCAGGCTGCTCGATGCGCACCGGCTCATCGCGCCAGCCGATCACCCGCTGCGGGTCGAAACCGGCCTGCCGCGCCAGCGGCAACGGCGTGATCCACTGTGCGCCGTCCCGCTCCTCGAGCGACACGGCCAGCGGACACCACTGCGGCTGCTCCAGCGCCCAGAGCAGGTCGCCATCGATCGCCAACGAAGGCGCTGGCTGGGCCTGGATGCGGAAACCGGGGCAGACCAGCACACCCTCGCGCAGGGGAATGCGGAGTTCGCTCATGCCGGCTCCGGCAGGGAATGGCAGCGAAGGAAGAACAAAGCGCGGCGCACTTCATCCTCCCTACGGCTGGCGCGCAAACGGCAGCGGCGATTCTAGGGAAGAAGGCGGCTCACGGCGACTTCTGTTTCGCTTTCTGGCGCTCGAGGAAATCCACTTTCCACTGCTCGACGCCCAGGTGCTCGGAATCGAGACTCGCCTCGACGCCGTACTTCGCCTTGATCGCGGCCACCTCCCCGGCGTGGTCGACGAGGAAGCGATCGAAGCGCTCGACCAGCTCGCCCTGCTTCAGCGTGGACAGGTGGAAGGCGCCCCGCGTGTGTGGCAGCGAAGGATCGAACACCAGCGCCCCCGGTTTCGCACGGATGTTGTCCAGGTAAAAAGTGGCGACCACTACGTTGAAGTAGGCGCCATCGGCCTGCTTCTTCAGCGCGGCATGGATCATCTGCTTGAGGTCGGCGCTGGGCGCGAGGGCAATCTGCCCGGACTGCACCGGCTGCTCATAACCGCGCGGCGTCCAGCCATCCACCAGCGCCAGCCGCTTCAAGGCACCGACACCCTGCCCCAGCCGCTCCGGCGCCACCAGCACGCCGTCGACGTACTCGGTCACCGGCTGGCTGTAGCGCAGGGTTTTCCCGGCTTTCTGCTCGGGCGCCCAAGCGGGGTTGTCCGGGTACTTGAGATCGACCTGGCCGGACAGCAACGCCGGCAGCAGCGCATCCACCGGCAGCGGGCGATATTCCAGGGTGATCCCGCTGGTGCCGGCGAACAGGTCCAGCACCTCGCGGGCGAAGCCCTGGTAATTGCCCTGCGCATCGGTGCTGTAGTGCGGGGCGAACGCGAGGTTCTCGACGCCGACGACGTAGGTCTGCGCCATGGCGGCACTTGAAACACCGCTGGAAAAAATGCTGGCGAGCGCGCAGCAGAATGCCTTGAGCTTCAAACGACTCTCCTTGTTGCCTGTTGTTTTTGTTCTGTCCGGCGGGCCGGGCGCCCGTCGTGGCGAACTCAGCCGCCGGTCATGCTCATGAAGCGCAGCACCTGCACCTGCTGATCGGCTTCGAAATGATGGCGTTCGGGCTTGAGCTGCAGCGCCTGCATCAATGCTTCGCGCAGGCGTGCGCCGTCGCCGGGGTGCTCGCGCAGCAGCTGGCGCAGGTCCAGCGCGCCTTCATGGCCGAGGCACAGCACCAGCTTGCCTTCGGCGGTCACCCGCACCCGGTTGCAGTCGCCGCAGAAGTTGTGGCTGTGCGGGGAGATGAAGCCGATCCGGCTGGCGTATCCGTCGATGCGGTAGTAACGCGACGGACCGCCACTGCGCTCCGGCGTGGGCAGCAGCTGCCAGCGCTCGGCGAGCTGCGCGCGGACTTCGTCGCTACTGCACAGGGTCTGCTTGCGCTCGTGGCTGCTGACGCTGCCCAGCGGCATCTCCTCGATGAAGCTGATGTCGATGCCCTTCTCCAGGGCGAAGGCCACCAGGTCGCAGACTTCGTCGTCGTTGCGACCCTTCTGCACCACGGCATTGAGCTTGATGCGCTCGAAGCCGGCATCGCGGGCGGCGTCGATACCGTCAAGCACCTGCTCCAGCTTGTCGGAGCGAGTGAAGGCGGCGAAGCGTTCGCGACGCAGCGAATCGAGGCTGATGTTCAGACGGCGCACGCCGGCAGCACGCAGCTCGGCCGCACGTTCACGCAGTTGCGAACCATTGGTGGTGATCGACAGATCGTCCAGTTCCGGGCGTGCGCCCAGTCTTGCCAGCAGGCCGGTCAGGCCCTTGCGCACCAGCGGCTCGCCGCCGGTGATGCGGATGCGCTTCACGCCCAGGCCAATGAAGGCGTCCGCGACGGCTTCCAGCTCTTCCAGGCTCAACACCTGGTCGCGCGGCAGGAACTGCATGTCTTCGCTCATGCAGTAGGTGCAGCGGAAGTCGCAGCGGTCGGTGACCGACAGGCGCAGGTAAGTGATGCGTCGACCGAAGGGGTCGACCAACTGGGAATCGGACATGGGCAGTGGGCAGTTCCGGATGGCAGGTGCCGAACGAAAGTGCGCTAGAAATACCCTAGAACGCCGTCGCTGTACACACAAAACCGACTCGAGAGTCAGGAAACTGCACGTCAGTCCCCACGACAGCCCCGAGTTGAGGGGCTCAAGAGCCCGGTGCTACCATGCCCGGCTCTGTTCTGTGACAACAGCAATAAAAGAAAGAAGACCAGCCAATGACCAGCATCCGCGAGCGTAACCGTCGCCTCATCCTTCGCGCCGCCAGCGAAGAATTCGCCGAGAAGGGTTTCGCGGCGACCAAGACCAGCGACATCGCCGCTCGCGCCGGGCTGCCCAAGCCCAACGTCTACTACTACTTCCAGTCCAAGGAAAACCTCTACCGCTGCGTGCTGGAAAGCGTGGTGGAGCCGCTGCTGCAGGCTTCCGCGCCGTTCCGCGAGGACGACGAGCCGAGCGAGGCGCTACGCGCCTACATCCGTTCCAAGGTGAAGATCTCCCAGGAACTGCCGCACGCCTCCAAGGTATTCGCCAGCGAGTTGATGCACGGTGCACCGCACCTGCCCAAGGAATACCTGGATGAGTTGAACGCCCAGGCGCAGCGCAACATCGCCTGCCTGCAGAGCTGGATCGACCGCGGCCTGCTCGCGCCGGTGGACCCGCATCACCTGCTGTTCACCATCTGGGCGGCGACCCAGACCTACGCCGACTTCGACTGGCAGATCTCCATGGTCACCGGCAAGACCAGCCTGAGCGACGCGGACTTCGAGGCGGCCACTGACACCATTACCCGCCTGGTGCTGCGCGGCACCGCGCCGGACAACGGCGCCGAGCCCAAGCCGCAGGGGCGTTTGCGGCCGTTGTCGATCTGAAGCCAGAAATGTAGGAGCGAGCTTGCTCGCGAACCCGCTTTACACCTGATACATCCGGCGCATTTGGCGGTTCGCGAGCAAGCTCGCTCCTACAAATTCGGCCAGGCGCGCGACGAACGCGCGCCCTTCCCTATCTTCGATCAGCCCGCGTCAGCGACCAGGCCCAGCGCCTGCACGCCACGGATCGCGCATTGCTCGTCGATGTCCGAGGCATCGCCACTGACGCCGATGGCACCTATCACTTCGTTGGCCGAATTGCGGATCAGCACGCCACCCGGCGCCGGCACCACGTTGCCTTGCGCCAGGGTATTCACCGCGGCGATGAACGACGGTCGCTGCTGAGCGTCCGCCGCCAGCACGCGCGACGACTTGCCCAGCGCCACCGCGCCCCACGCCTTGCCGATGGCGATCTGCGGGCGAAGCATGCTCGCGCCGTCCTCGCGCTGCAGGCTCAGCAGGTGTCCGCCAGCATCCAGCACGGCGATGGTCAGCGGCGCGGTGGACAGCTCGCGGCTGGCCACCAGGGCGTGACGGGTGATGTCCAGTGCGGTTTCCAGGCTCAGGGTGGTCATGAGGTTTTCCTCTTCAAGTTGATAAGACAGATCAAGGTGGATAAGCCGGGGCAACGCCGCGCGCAGAGATCAAAGCTGCGCACACGCGTATCAGAAATCTGTACGCAATCTAGTAGCCGAAGGTCTCACCCAAAGCAACCTAAAAGGACAATTCACATCTATTTTTGTATACATTTTTTCAAACGATAGTTTGACCCTGCGTTCAGCTTTTTCGTGAAAGCCCCGAAATAGAAGGCTTTCCATGGAAAATGACCACTCAGTCCCCCGTATACAACCCGTCTTGACCTTCGTCGAATTGCCTGCCTAGAATCGCCTCAACTTTTGTACACAATCAGTATAAGAACCGAGGAACAAAATATGGCCAGAATGAGAGCAATCGAGGCTGCCGTACTCGTCATGCGTCGCGAAGGCGTGGATACCGCCTTCGGCGTACCGGGCGCCGCCATCAACCCCATGTATGCGGCCATGAAGAAACTCGGTGGCATCGATCACGTCCTGGCCCGCCACGTGGAAGGCGCCTCGCACATGGCCGAGGGCTACACCCGCACCAACGCCGGCAACATCGGCGTGTGCATCGGCACCTCCGGCCCCGCCGGCACCGACATGGTCACCGGCCTGTACTCGGCCTCCGCCGACTCCATCCCGATCCTCTGCATCACCGGCCAGGCTCCCCGTGCGCGCATGCACAAGGAAGACTTCCAGGCGGTGGACATCACCAGCATCGTCAAGCCGGTCACCAAGTGGGCGACCACCGTGCTGGAGCCGGGCCAGGTGCCCTACGCCTTCCAGAAGGCCTTCTTCGAAATGCGCAGCGGCCGTCCCGGCCCGGTGCTGATCGACCTGCCGTTCGACGTGCAGATGGCCGAGATCGAATTCGACATCGACGCCTACGAACCGCTGCCGGTCAACAAGCCCAAGGCAAGCCGCGCCCAGGCGGAGAAAGCCCTGGCCCTGTTCAATGACGCCGAGCGCCCGCTGATCTGCGCTGGCGGCGGCATCATCAACGCCGACGCATCCGACAAACTCGTGGCATTCGCCGAGCTGACCGGCGTGCCGGTGGTCCCAACCCTGATGGGCTGGGGCACCATCCCCGACGATCACCCGCTGATGGCCGGCATGTGCGGTCTGCAGACCTCGCACCGCTACGGCAACGCCACCGTCCTGGAATCGGACATGGTGCTGGGTATCGGCAACCGCTGGGCCAACCGTCACACCGGCTCGGTCGACGTCTACACCGCAGGCCGCAAGTTCGTCCACGTGGACATCGAACCGACCCAGATCGGCCGCGTGTTCACCCCGGACCTGGGCATCGTTTCCGACGCCGGTTCCGCCCTGGACGTGTTCCTCGAAGTGGCCCGCGAGTGGAAAGCCGCCGGCAAGCTGAAGGACCGCAGCGCCTGGGTCGAAGCCTGCCGCGAGCGCAAGCGCACCCTGCAGCGCAAGACCCACTTCGACAACGTGCCGGTCAAGCCGCAGCGCGTCTACGAAGAGATGAACGAGTTCTTCGGCAAGGACACCTGCTACGTCAGTACCATCGGTCTGTCGCAGATCGCCGGCGCGCAGTTCCTGCACGTCTACAAGCCGCGCCACTGGATCAACTGCGGCCAGGCCGGCCCGCTGGGCTGGACCATTCCGGCAGCGCTGGGCGTGGTCAAGGCCGATCCGAGCCGCCAGGTCGTCGCGCTGTCGGGCGACTATGACTTCCAGTTCATGATCGAAGAGCTGGCCGCCGGCGCGCAGTTCAACCTGCCGTACATCCACGTGCTGGTGAACAACTCCTACCTGGGTCTGATCCGTCAGGCACAGCGCGGCTTCGACATCGACTACTGCGTGCAGCTGGCGTTCGAAAACGTCAACGCGCCGGAGCTCAACGGTTATGGCGTCGACCACGTCGCCGTGGTGGAAGGCCTGGGTTGCAAGGCGATCCGCGTGACCGACCCGAACCAGATCGGCGCGGCCTTCGCCCAGGCTCGCGAGCTGATGCAGCAGCACCGTGTACCGGTGGTGGTCGAGGTCATCCTGGAGCGTGTGACCAACATCTCCATGGGCACCGAGATCAACGCGGTCAACGAGTTCGAAGAGCTGGCGCTGAAAGGCATCGATGCGCCTACCGCCATCTCGCTGCTGGACTGATAGAACCGAACGACTCCTCCCTCCGGGGAGGAGCTGGGGGTGGACATTTCCTGGCGGGGAGTCCCCCACCCCCTGCTCTCTTTCAAGAAGAAGCCGAGCACCACGCACCACCCGTTCAACAGGAGTGACCCCATGCCCCGTTTCTGCGCCAACCTGTCCATGCTGTTCACCGAGGTGGACTTCCTCGATCGCTTCGAAGCCGCCGCACGCGCCGGTTTCAGCGGCGTCGAGTACCTTTTCCCGTATGACGTCGAGGCCGAGGTGATCAAGGCCCGCCTGGACGCCAACCAGCTCGAGCAAGTGCTGTTCAACCTGCCCGCCGGCGACTGGTCGAAAGGCGAGCGCGGCATCGCCTGCCACCCGGACCGCGTCGAGGAATTCCGCGCCGGTGTCGACAAGGCCATCGCCTACGCCAAGGTCCTGGGCAACACCCAGGTCAACTGCCTGGCCGGCATCCGTCCGCAGGGCCATGACTGCGCGACCATCGAGAACACCTTCCTGAACAACCTGGAGTACGCGGCCGGCAAGCTCGAAGCCGCGGGCATCAAGCTGGTCATGGAAATGATCAACACCATCGACATTCCCGGCTTCTACCTGCAGACCACCCAGCAGGCCCAGGACATCCGCGAGAAGGTCGGCAGCGCCAACCTGTTCCTGCAGTACGACATCTACCACATGCAGATCATGGAAGGTGACCTGGCGCGGACCATCGAGAAGAACCTCGCCTCGATCAACCACGTGCAGCTGGCCGATAACCCCGGCCGCCACGAACCAGGCACCGGCGAGATCAACTACCGCTTCCTGTTCGACCACCTGGACCGCATCGGTTACCGCGGCTGGGTCGGCTGCGAATACAAGCCCAAGACCACCACCGAAGCCGGCCTCGGCTGGCTGAAGAGCCACAACGTCATCTGATTCGCCGGCCGGCGCGGTGGGTACGCACCGCGCCAGCCAGCCTAACAAGAACAACCAGGAGAGTTCCTCATGGCCAAAATCGGATTCATCGGCACCGGCATCATGGGCCTGCCCATGGCACTGAACCTGCAGAAAGCGGGTCACCAGATCTTCGTTTCCACCCACCACGATGCCGCTCCGGCCGAGCTGGCCAGCGGCGGCGCCGTCGCCCTGGCCAACCCGAAGGAAGTCGCCCAGGAAGCCGAGTTCATCATCGTGATGGTCCCGGACACCCCGCAGGTCGAAGACGTGCTGTTCCGCAAGGACGGCATCGCCGAGGGCGTGGGCCCGAACAAGGTGGTGATCGACATGAGCTCGATCTCCCCCACTGCCACCAAGACCTTCGCCGAGAAGATCAAGGCCACCGGCGCACAGTACCTGGACGCCCCGGTTTCCGGCGGTGAAGTCGGCGCCAAGGCCGCTTCGCTGAGCATCATGGTCGGCGGCTGCCCGAACACCTTCGAACGCGCCCTGCCGCTGTTCCAGGCCATGGGCAAGAACATCACCCGCGTCGGCGGCAATGGCGATGGCCAGACCGCCAAGGTGGCCAACCAGATCATCGTCGCCCTGAACATCCAGGCCGTCGCCGAAGCCCTGCTGTTCGCCGCCAAGAATGGCGCGGACCCGGCCAAGGTGCGTGAAGCGCTGATGGGTGGCTTCGCCTCCTCGCGCATCCTCGAAGTGCACGGCGACCGCATGGTCAAGGGCACCTTCGATCCGGGCTTCCGCATCAGCCTGCACCAGAAGGACCTCAACCTGGCCCTGGCCGGCGCACGCGAACTGGGCCTGAACCTGCCCAACACCGCCAACGCCCAGCAAGTGTTCAGCACCTGCGCGGCCATCGGCGGCAGCAACTGGGACCACTCCGGCCTGATCAAGGGCCTGGAGCACATGGCCAACTTCTCCATCCGCAAGGACTGAAGAAGCGCCAGCCAGAGCAAGGTGACGGGCGAGGTTATGGGAGTGGCGTCGCCCGCCATGCTGCAAAGCGACTCGAACACCCGGCCGGTGGGAATCACGGCCTTGCCGGCCGGGGCGTTCGAATCCATCGCTGAGTCTCCTTTGCCAAGGAGATTGAGCCATGGATACACCACAACAAGAATCACGGGAGCCTGTCATGAGCCTGGACCCACGCGCCTTCCTGCGCGAGCTGTTCGACACCGCCATTGCCGCCGCGCACCCGGCCCAGGTACTGGCGCAGCACCTGCCCACCGATAAAGGTGGCCGCACCATCGTCATCGGCGCCGGCAAGGCCGCCGGAGCCATGGCCGAAGTCGCCGAGAAGCACTGGAATGGTGACGTCCAGGGGCTCGTGGTCGCGCCTTACGGCTACGGAGCGCAGTGCCGCAGCATCGAAGTGGTGGAAGCCTCGCACCCAGTGCCGGACGACGCTGGCGAGCGCGTTGCCCGTCGCGTACTGGAACTGATCAGCGGCCTGTCCGAAAACGACCGGGTGATCTTCCTGCTCTCCGGCGGCGGCTCTGCCCTGCTCGCCCTGCCGGCCGAAGGTATCAGCCTCGATGACAAGCGCAGCGTGAACAAGGCGCTGCTGAAATCCGGCGCCGCCATCAGCGAAATGAACTGCGTGCGCAAGCACCTCTCCGCCATCAAGGGCGGTCGCCTGGCCCGCGCCTGCTGGCCGGCCAGCGTGTACACCTACGCGATTTCCGACGTGCCCGGCGACGAGGCCACGGTGATCGCCTCGGGCCCCACCGTGGGCGACCCGACCACCTCGGCCGACGCGCTGGCGATCCTCAAGCGCTACGCCATCGAAGTCCCGGCGAACGTGCGCGCCTGGCTGGAAGACCCGCGCTCGGAAACGGTAAAGCCCGGTGACGAATGCCTGTCGCGCAGCCACTTCAAGCTGATCGCCACGCCCCAGCATGCCATCGACGCGGTGGCGGCCAAGGCTGAAGCCGCCGGCATCCCGACACTGATCCTGGGCGACCTGGAAGGCGAGTCCCGCGAGGTGGCCAAGGTCCACGCCGGCATCGCCCGGCAGGTCCGCAAGCATGGCCAGCCGCTGAAGGCGCCGTGCCTGATCCTCTCCGGTGGCGAGACCACCGTGACCGTGCGCGGCAATGGCCGCGGCGGACGCAATGCCGAGTTTCTCCTCAGCCTCACCGCCGACCTGAAAGGTGAACCGAACATCTGGGCCCTGGCGGGGGACACCGACGGCATCGACGGCATGGAAAGCAACGCCGGTGCCCTGATGAGCCCCTGCAGCTACAGCCGCGCCCTCAAGGCCGGCCTGAACCCGCTGCACGAGCTCGACAACAACAACGGCTACGGCTTCTTCGCCGAACTGGGCGATTTGGTAGTCACCAAGCCGACTCGCACCAACGTCAACGACTTCCGCGCCATCCTGGTCCTCGAGAACGACAAATGACTCCTGACAAGAAAGTAAAAATCCTCGCGACCCTGGGCCCAGCGATCAAAAGCCGCGACGACATCCGAGCCCTGGTGGAAGCCGGCGCCAATCTGTTCCGCCTGAACTTCAGCCACGGCGAGTACAGCGACCACGCCCAGCGTTTCGCCTGGGTGCGCGAAGTGGAAGCCGAACTGAACTACCCCATCGGCATCCTCATGGACCTGCAAGGGCCGAAGCTGCGCGTGGGCCGTTTCGCCGAGGGCGCAGTCCAGCTGGAGAAGGGCCAGACCTTCACCCTCGACCTCAACGACGCACCGGGCGATGCCCAGCGCGTCATGCTGCCCCACCCGGAAATCATCCAGGCGCTGGAACCGGGCATGAGCCTGCTGCTCGACGACGGCAAGATTCGCCTGCAGGTGCTCAATGCCCACAGCGATGCCATCGAGACCCGCGTGATGAACAGCGGCGAGCTGTCCGACCGCAAGGGCGTCAACGTCCCCGAAGCCGTGCTCAAGCTCAGCCCGCTGACCGCCAAGGACCGCCGCGACCTTACGTTCGGCCTGGAGCTGGGCGTGGACTGGGTGGCGCTGTCCTTCGTGCAGCGTCCCGAAGACATCGAGGAAGCCCGCGCGCTGATCGGCGACAAGGCCTTCCTCATGGCCAAGATCGAGAAGCCTTCGGCGGTGCAGTCCATCGAAGCCATCGCCCGCCTGTCCGACGCGATCATGGTCGCCCGTGGCGACCTGGGCGTGGAGATGCCGGCTGAAAGCGTGCCGGGCATCCAGAAGCGCATCATCCAGGTCTGCCGCCAGCTCGGCCGCCCGGTGGTGGTGGCGACGCAGATGCTCGAATCCATGCGTTTCTCCCCGGCGCCAACCCGCGCCGAAGTGACCGACGTGGCCAACGCCGTGAGCGAAGGTGCCGACTGCGTGATGCTCAGCGCCGAGAGCGCCTCGGGCCAGTACCCGCGTGAAGCGGTGGAGATGATGGCGAAGATCATCCGCCAGGTCGAAGCCGAGCCGGATTACCAGGCGACGCTGGAGATCAACCGCCCGGAGCCGGACGCCACCGTGTCCGACGCCATCAGCTGCGCGATCCGCCGGATCAGCCGCATCCTGCCGGTGGCCGTGCTGGTGAACTACACCGAGTCCGGCGCCTCGACCCTGCGCGCCTCCCGCGAGCGGCCCAAGGCACCGATCCTCAGCCTGACGCCGCAACTCAAATCCGCCCGCCGCCTGACCGTGGCCTGGGGCGTCCATTCGGTGGTCAACGCGCAACTCGCCCACGTCGACGAGATCTGCTCCACCGCCCTGGACATCGCCCTGGCCCAGCGCATGGCGCGCCGTGGCGACACCGTGGTGATCACCGCCGGCGTGCCCTTCGGCCAGCCGGGCAGCACCAACATGCTGCGGATCGAGACGGTGGCGCCGGCGCTGGAAGTTTGATGCAAGCCTGAGAGTCCCTCTCCCCAACCCTCTCCCTGAAGGGAGAGGGGGCAGTTCGGCGCCGCCAGTGACTCCGGTGTTCCGCCTTCTGCCGCTCAAGCCCCCTCTCCCGCTTGCGGGAGAGGGCTGGGGAGAGGGCAACCGAGTTCAGGAGCCACGCCAACGCGCGTGCCTCCGCACCGAGTCACTCCCGGACGGACGGGGCCGGGAATACGGGGCCGCGTCCCCGTCCGTCCGGGTTTGACCTTGCTACTGAGTGCTTCAGCAGCAGAAACATGAACACCGAATGCTTGTCGGTCCATGGCCCCCACGCAGCAACTCCCAATGCTGGCCATGGAACTTTGAGGCTGTTGGCGGCGATCCCGCCGGCAGCCTCTTTTCTTTTTCCAACCCCGTGGCGCGGCCCCGTATGGCGGCGTCACAGAATGCTCACGCACTGCTCGTCGATGGGGCCACGATGCCCCACACCTACCGAAGCGCTGCGGAGCCCCATTTAACCTGCCCTGTACCCCCATGCACCTGAATCCCCAATCCTGGAAACATCAGCTCCGCACCCGGCTGATCGGCTTCGGCCAGATCTACCTGCAGGCTGACGCACGCTTCGGCCTGATCCTGCTGCTGACCATCGCCTGGTCCGCGCCGCACCTGCTGCCCGGCGCCTTGCTGGGCGCCCTGCTCGGCCCGCTCACCGCGCGCTTCGTGCGCGAGCCGCAAGCGGACATCGACGCCGGCCTGCACGACTACAACCCGATCCTCATCGGCCTGCTGCTGCCCTTCCTGTTCCAGTGGTCGCTGGGGCTGGTGATGCTGACCATCGCCGCCATCCTCACCAGCGTCGCCGTGCAGGCCGTGCTGCTGCGGCAGTCGCGCCGGCGCTTCGGCGTGCCGGCCTATACCTCGGCCTTCGTGCTGCTGGGCTGGGTGTCCAGCGCGCTGGGCAAGGCCATCGGCCTGGCGCCGGCGGCCGGTGCCGCCTGCCTGTCGTGTGGTGCGGTGAGCCCACTGCTGGATTCCTCCGCACTGGGCTTCGGCGAAGTGATCTTCCTCGGCGAACCACTGGCCGGCCTGACCATCGCCCTCGGCCTGTTGCTGGCGGATCGCCGCGCCGCCTTCTGGGCACTGGCCGGCGCCGTCGGCGCACTGGCCGTGGCGCCGCTGTTCGAGCTGCCGCCCGCCTCAGCGCAGGCCGGCCTGCTCGGCCTGAACGGCGCGCTGGCCGGTATCGCCCTGTCGCTGCGCTTTCGCAGCCCCCTGGCACCACTGTGCGGCATCCTCCTGGCGGTGCTGCTGCAACCGGCTTTCGCCCTCGTCGGCCTGCCCGCGTTCACTGCACCCTTCATTCTCGCCTGCTGGCTGGTGATCCTCGGCCAGCGCGCGCTGGAAGCGCTGCTGCACGATCCGCAAAGGGAAAACAGCGGCCCGCGTGTATAGTCGGGGGCCCTCTTCCGGCGACGGATCGCACCGATGAACTTCGTGAAATACCAGGCCCTGGGCAACGACTACCTCGTCTATGCCGGTGACGCACCGTTCGCCCTGACCTCCGAGCAAATCGGCCGCGTCTGCGACCGCCACCACGGCATCGGTTCCGACGGCATCCTGGTGGCGAACCACACGGATGCCGCCTTCGGTCTGCGCATCCTCAACCCCGACGGCTCCGAGGCGGAGAAGAGCGGCAACGGCCTGCGCATCTTCTCCCGCTACCTGTGGGATTGCGGGCTGGTCGCCGGGCAGCCGTTCGACATCGTCACCGCCGGCGGTACCGTCACCAGCCAGGTGTTCGACGAGGGCCGCAGCGTGGAGGTGTCCATGGGCCGCGCCGAGTTCGCCTGCGCGAAGATTCCGCTGCTGATCGACGCACCCGAGGCGCTGAACCATGCGCTGGAAGTCGACGGCGAATCGCTGAAGATCAACGCCGTTTCCATGGGCAATCCGCACTGCGTGGTTTTCGTCGAGCAGACCAGCCGCGAGCTGGCCTGCCGCCTCGGTCCGCTGCTGGAAAATCACCCGCTGTTCCCCCGCCGTACCAACGTGCAGTTCGTCCAGTGGCTGTCCCGCGATGCGCTGCGCGTCGAGATCTGGGAGCGCGGTGCCGGCTACACGCTGTCCTCGGGCACCAGCAGCTGCGCCGCCGCTTCAGTGGCGCGCCGGCTGGGCCTGTGTGACGAGCAGATTGACCTGCGACTCGCCGGCGGCCTACTGAAAATCCGCGTCGAAGACGACTTCCAGGTGACCATGCGCGGCGCCGTGCAGCGGGTCGCCGGCCTCGACCTGGACCCGGAAGCCTTCGCCGACCTCGGCTGATTCCTCGGTTATTCTCGGCGCGACCGGCATGGATCAATGCCGGTCCGTACGCGGCCGTCCAGACTGCGACCTGACACCTGCCGAAGCAAACCTGACCGATCAATCGACGGGTAACCGCGCATTTCCCGGCATCAGACGGCATAATCCGCGCCCTTTCGCGCCCGGCCCGCCGGGGCGATCCCACTTCCTGCAGCGAAAGATGTCATGACGCTTCCAACTCCCACCCTCCTGCAGCGGCTCAAACGCACCAGCCTGGTCCTGCGGATCTTCATCGGCATGCTCTGCGGCATCGCCCTCGCCGTGCTCTGGCCGCAAGGCGCGGCGGCGGTCGGCCTGCTCGGCAAGCTGTTCATCTCCGCCCTGAAGGCCGTGGCGCCAGTGCTCGTGCTGGTGCTGGTGATGGCCTCCATCGCCAACCACAAGCAGGGCCAGCGCACCCACATCCGGCCGATCCTGCTGCTCTACCTGCTCGGCACTTTCTCGGCCGCCCTGGTCGCGGTGATCGCCAGCTTCACCTTCCCTTCCACCCTGGTATTGAGCGCACCGACCAGCGAGCTGGCGCCGCCCGGCGGTATCGGCGAAGTCATGCGCTCGTTGCTGTTCAGCGTCACCACCAACCCGGTGAAGGCACTGCTGGAGGCGGACTTCATCGCCATCCTGGCCTGGGCCATCGGCCTGGGGATTGCCCTGCGCCACGCCCGCCAGACCACCCGCGACCTGCTCGATGACATGGCCAACGGCGTGACCCTGATCGTCCGCGTGGTCATCGCCTTCGCCCCGCTGGGCATCTTCGGCCTGGTGGCCGGCACCATTGCCGAATCCGGCTTCGATGCGCTGATCGGCTACCTGCACCTGCTGGCCGTGCTGCTGGGCTGCATGCTGTTCGTGGCGCTGGTGGTGAACCCGCTGATCGTCTTCGCCAAGATCCGTCGCAACCCGTACCCGCTGGTCCTGCTGTGCCTGCGCGAGAGCGGCATCACCGCCTTCTTCACCCGCAGCTCGGCGGCCAATATCCCGGTCAACCTGCAACTGTGCGAACGCCTGGGCCTGCACGAGGACACCTACTCGGTGTCGATCCCGCTGGGCGCGACCATCAACATGGCCGGCGCCGCCATCACCATCAGCGTGCTGACCCTGGCGGCGGTGCACACCCTGGGGATAGCCGTGGACCTGCCCACTGCCATCCTGCTCAGCGTGGTCGCCTCGATCTGCGCCTGCGGCGCTTCCGGCGTGGCCGGCGGCTCGCTGCTGCTGATCCCGCTGGCCTGCGGCCTGTTCGGCATCTCCAGCGAAGTGGCGATGCAGGTGGTGGCGGTCGGCTTCATCATCGGCATCCTCCAGGACTCGGCCGAGACCGCGCTGAACTCCTCCACCGACGTGCTGTTCACCGCTGCGGCGTGCATCGCCGAGGGCGACGTGGACGAGCAGCAGGCGACCGAGCGAGCCTGATCCTCCCGGCGGGGCGGCACCAGCCGCCCCGCCGCATATCGGCTAAGGTGACTGAACCCGTTCCGCGGATTCATCCATGGCCGACACCCAAAGCTGGCGCCAGCGCCTTTACGTCATCATCTTCCAGTCCGACACCATCGCCGGACGACGCTTCGACAGTGCGCTGCTGGTGTTCATCCTCGCCAGCCTGCTGGTGGCCTTCCTCGACAGCGTCGGACGCATCCACCAGCAATTCGGCAGCCTGCTCAGCGGTGTCGAATGGTTCATCAGCGGGCTGTTCCTGATCGAGTACCTGCTGCGCCTGTACTGCTCGCCCAAGCCCCTGCGCTATGCCTTGAGCTTCTACGGGCTGATCGATCTGCTGGCGGTGCTGCCCGGCGTCATCGCGCTGTTCTACCCCGACGCCCAGTACCTGCTGGTGGTGCGCGTGGTACGGCTGCTGCGCATCTTCCGCATCCTCAAGCTGCGCCAGTACCTGCGCCAGGCCGACTTCCTGCTCACCGCGCTGCGCGGTAGCCGGCAGAAGATCACCGTGTTCTTCGTCTCGGTGATGAGCCTGGTGACGGTGTTCGGCTCACTGATGTACGTGGTCGAAGGCCCCGAGCACGGCTTCACCAGCATCCCGCGCGGCATCTACTGGGCGATCGTCACGCTCACCACCGTGGGCTTCGGCGACATCACCCCGAAGACGCCGCTGGGCCAGGCCATCGCCAGCCTGGTGATGCTCACCGGCTACTCGATCATCGCCGTGCCCACCGGCATCTTCAGCGCCGAGCTGCACAACGCCATGCGCCCGGAGCGCCCGCCAGGGCAACTGGACAAGCCCTGCCCGGCCTGCGCCAAGGCCAACCACGAGGCCGAAGCGGCGTTCTGCTCGCGCTGCGGCAATCCACTGTTCCCCCGAACGGACGACGCCGTCCCACGCTGACCGCTGTTAACCGCTCGTCGCTCATGGCGGCAACACTTCACCCGCACTCAACCCGTTTCCACCGCCCCCTTCGTCACAAGCAGCATGGACGGACGCCATGGTGGCGTTCCGCAGCGCCGGCCGCCTTCCAGGCCGCGAGGTGAGCACATGCCCTTTCGATTCCACCCACTGATCCTCGCCATGGCCGGCACGCTGGCCAGCCCTTCGCTGCTGGCCGCGGCGCAGGTGGCCGACAGCCGCATCAGCGCGGTGACCGTCTACACCGACCGCGCCATCGTCACCCGCACCGCCACCCTGCAGCTGCCCGCCGGCCAGCACGAGATCGCCCTGGAGCAGTTGCCCCTGCGCATCGACGACAACAGCCTGCAGGCCTCGCTCAGCGCCAGCGCTGCCGCGACCCTGCTCGACGTCAGCAGCGCGCCGCAGGTATCGCCGCCTTCGGAGGACAATCGCCTGCAACAGCTGGACGCGCAATTGCGCGACATCGAGCGGCAGGAACGCGAGATCAGCGACCGTGGCAGCGTGCTGGAAAACCAGAAGCAGTTCCTCGCCGACATCCAGGCCAGCAGCACCAAGCCGGGCAAGAACCAGGCACTGCCGAGCATCGACGAACTGAAGAACCTGCTGCAGATGAGCGAGGGCAACCTGGGCCGCATCCTCGACGAGCAACGCAAGCTCGACCAGCAGGGCGAGGAACTGCAACAGCGCAAGCAGGAGCTGGAGAGCCAGCGCAGCCACCTGGCCGGCGACGGCACCCACTACAAGCGAGCCATCCTCCGCGTGGCGCTGGAGAAGCCCGCGCAGGTCCGCCTGCAGCTCAGCTACACGCTCTACGACGCCTCCTGGCGCCCGGCCTACGACGCCCGCCTGCGCGACGGCGAAGACAAGATCGAGATGACCTACCAGGGCATCGTCCGGCAGAGCAGCGGCGAGGACTGGACCGACGTCGACCTCACCCTGTCCACCGCCCGCCCCAACCTGGGCAGCAGCGTGCCGGCGCTGTCGCCATGGATCGTCGATACCGCCATGGACCGCCGCAAAATGCTCGACTCCAGCGCCATGCCCGCGCCCGCCGCACCGATGATGGCGATGGAGGCAAAGAAGGCCCAGCGCTTCGCCGCCGACGAGATGGCCGCGGCCGGCTCGCTGGAAGAGATGCCCGTGGCCGTCGCCGAAGTCAGCGGTGCCACCACCAGCGCCTCCTTCCATATTCCGACCCGCGCCACGCTGAACAGCGATGGCAGCTCGCAGAAGGTGTCCATCGCCCAGTTCAAACTGCCGGCAACCTTCCGCTACCTGGCCACGCCGTCGCTGCGCGAAGCCGCGTACCTGCAGGCCGACACCCGCAATGCCAGCGACTACCCGCTGTTGCCCGGCACGCTCAATACCTACCTGGGCAACACCTTCGTCGCCAGCGGCCAGCTGCGCGCGGTGATGCCGGGCGAGACCTTCGAGCTGGCCCTGGGCGGCGACGAGGCGATGTCGATCAAGCGCAAGCTGGTCAACCGCTACACCGACTACACCGGCCTCACCGGCGGTCGCAAGCGCGTCACCTACGAGTTTCGCATCGACGCGCAGAACAACCACAAGACCGAGCAGCGCCTGCAGTTCAAGGACCAGTTGCCGGTCTCGCGCAACGAGCAGATCAAGGTCGCCTTGCTGGAGCCAGAAGGCCAGGAGGCCAAGCGCGAAGACGATGGCAAGCTGCTGTGGGACTGGCAGCTGAAACCGGGCGAGAAGCGCAGCACTACCTTCAAGTTCAGCGTCGAGTACCCCAAGGAGCTGGAAGTCAGCGGGCTGGAATGATGACTGCCGGAGCAGTCATTGCCCGGCCGGCCTGCTAGGCTGCCGGGCAACTGTCCACTTCGTGGCATGCGCAGTAGCGCGGCGCAGAAAAGCTTCGCGGGAAGAGGGTCCCCGCATAAGCAAATAGCCTTTAAGTATTTAAGTGCCATATAACCTGTCGGCATAATCGACACCCAACAACACTGCCAAAAGGAACTGCTCGTGAAACGTCTGTTCAGCGCCTCGCTGCTGGCCGCCGGCCTTGCCCTGGCCTCCGCCGCCCAGGCCGCCCAACCCCTGCTCAACGTCTCCTACGACGTGATGCGTGACTTCTACAAGGACTACAACGCCGCCTTCCAGAAACACTGGCAGGCCGACAAAGGCGAGAAGATCACCATCCAGATGTCCCACGGCGGTTCCAGCAAGCAGGCCCGCGCCGTGATCGACGGCCTGCCGGCCGACGTCATCACCATGAACCAGGCCACCGACATCGACGCCCTGGCCGACAATGGCGGCCTGGTGCCCAAGGACTGGGCGACCCGCCTGCCGAACAACAGCGCGCCTTTCACCTCCGCCACCGTGTTCATCGTGCGCAAGGGCAACCCGAAAGGCCTGAAGGACTGGGACGACCTGGTGAAGCCGGGTATCCAGGTCGTGGTGCCGAACCCGAAGACCTCGGGCAACGGCCGCTACACCTACCTCTCCGCCTGGGGCTACGCGCAGAAGCACGGCGCGGATGAAGCCAAGGCCAAGGAATTCGTCGCCCAGCTGTTCAAGAACGTTCCGGTGCTGGATACCGGCGGCCGCGCAGCGACCACCACCTTCATGCAGAACCAGATCGGCGACGTGCTGGTGACCTTCGAGAACGAAGCCGAGATGATCGCCCGCGAGTTCGGCCGTGGCGGCTTCGAAGTGGTCTACCCGAGCGTCTCCGCCGAAGCCGAGCCGCCGGTGGCCGTGGTCGACAAGGTGGTCGACAAGAAAGGCACCCGCGCCGAAGCCGAGGCCTATCTGAAGTACCTGTGGTCCGACGAGGGCCAGACCATCGCGGCGAACAACTACCTGCGCCCGCGCAACCCCGAAGTGCTGGCCAAGTTCTCCGACCGCTTCCCGAAGGTGGACTTCTTCTCCGTGGTGAAGACCTTCGGCGACTGGCGCACCGTGCAGAAGACCCACTTCGCCGACGGTGGCGTGTTCGACCAGATCTACACCCCGAACTGATCGGGGAGCCGTGCCGCCAGAGATGGGCGCGGCGTAGGAGCGGACGCTGTCCGCGATGGCTCCCGCGCGATACGGACCTATCGCGGACGCAGTCCGCTCCTACCCAAACGAAGAAGCCGGAGCTGCCCAGCAGCTCCGGCTTTTTTCATGGCACGGCTTAACTTGTAGGAGCGAGCTTGCTCGCGAACCCGCCCAACGCCAGAGCGGCCGGAAATCCCGTTCGCGAGCAAGAACCAGGCGTCCCCCTCGCTCCTACAGGGGACACCCAGCCACCGAGCACCGCTGGTTAGCGCTCCCCCTTCCAACCGACCTCGCGCAACGCCGCCAGCAAGCGCTCCCCACTCAGCGCCGGCACCAGCACGCCGTCATCGGTGCGCATGTCCTTGCCGGCCAGCAGCACGTTGACGATGGCCTCCTCCACCGCCTCCGCCGCCGCGGCGAACAGTGGCGAGATGTGGTCGTTGTTGACCATCTCCAGCGCCGTGGCGAACGGCAGGTTCTTGCGCCCGTAGTCCGCCGGCGGCAGGTCGCGGATGCCGGTGGCGAAGGCGAGGAAAATGTCGCCGCTGGAATCGTCGGTCCCGCCGCCGGTGCGGGCGATCCCCAGCGAGGCGCGTTGCGCCAGGCGCTGGCACTGGTGCGGCAGCAGTGGCGCGTCGGTGGCGAGGATCACCACGATGGAGCCCATACCCGGCGTCCCCTGTTCGGCAAAGGGCGACGGCAAGTCGCCCAGGTGGCGGCCGACCGGGTAGCCATCCACCCGCAGCTCACAACGCTGGCCGTGGTTGGCCTGCACCAGTGCGCCCACGGTCCAGCCGCCCTGCTCCGCCGGCAGCTTGCGCGAAGAGGTGCCGATGCCGCCCTTGAACTCATGGCAGATCATCCCCGTGCCGCCGCCCACCGGGCCTTCCCGCACCGGGCCGGACTCGGCCGCGGCCAGCGCCTCGCACACCTGCTCGGCACCGACGTGCTGGCCCCAGATGTCGTTGAGCAGCCCGTCGTAGGTCTCCATCACCACCGGCATGCACCAGTAGACGGACGGGTCTGCCAACTCGGCATGCTCGGCGGCGATCAGCGCATCGCGCACCACGCCCACGCTGTGGGTATTGGTGATGGCGATGGGCGTGGTCAGCAGGCCCGCCTCGCGAATCCACTCCAGCCCCGTGGCGTCGCCATTGCCGTTGAGCACATGGCAGCCGGCAAAGCAGGGTTGCTGGCGTGCCGCCGCCTCGCGCGGCTGGACCACCGTGACCCCGGTGCGTACGGCGCGACCCTCGCGCTCGCCGATCAGGGTGCTGTGGCCGACACGGATGCCGGGAACATCCGTGATGGCGTTGAACTCGCCGGGCGTGCCCAGGCCGAGGGTGATGCCGAGTTGACGAGCGCGCATGCTGTCTCCTTGGTTGTCGAGCAGGGTTTCAGAGCTTCTGGAAGGCCGGGCTGAGCTTGCCGTAGGTGCTGTAGAGAATCACCGACACGGCCAGTATCCCGACAATGATCATGACGTCCCGCGAGGAAGCGTCCATCAGCAGGTTGAGCAACAGGTAGCCGGCGCCGACCACCGCCAGCATCGCCGGCAACGGCCACAGCGGCATGCGGTACGGGTGCTCACGGTCGCGGCGCAGCACGCGGCTGAACAGCGCGCAGAGCGCCACCACCAGGTAGACCATCACCAGCAGCAGGACCGTGAAGGAGGTCAGCTCTTCCAGGTTCGAGCTGAAGCTCAGCGCCGCCGAGGGCACCCCGAGGAACAGCGTGGCGATCCACGGCGACTCCCAGCGCGGATGGATACGGGTGAAGGCGCGGTTCATAAACGGCGTCCACAACTCGTCGCGGCCGCTGCTGAAGATCACCCGGCCGACCTGGATGACGATGGCGACGATGGCGTTGAACACCGAGAGGAAGATGCCGGCGCTGACCAGCCGCGACAGCGTTTCGTTGCCGTGGGCGGTGAGCAGGTAACCGACCGGGTCGGGGCTGGCGATCATGTCCTGCAGCGAAGGCGCGCCCAGCAGCAGTGCGGTCAGCGGGACGATCTCGATCGCCACCACCAGCACCAGCGACCAGATCACCGCGCGGTGCACATTGCGCCCGCCGCACTTCATGTCCTCGGCCAGCAGCACCGCGCCGCCGAAACCGTTGTAGGAGAACAGCGCGGTCCCCACGGCGCCGATCACCAGCGCCCAGGGCGCGGCGGCCAGTATCCCGCCGTCGATGTGCTGCGGCTGCACCAGCACGCTCACCGGCTGGCTGACGTGGCCGAAACCGAGCACCACGATCACCAGCAGCGCCGCCACTTCGCAGAGCAGGAACACGCCGGTGATCCAGGCGTTCACGCGGATGTTGAGGATGCCCAGCACGTAGCTGGCGGCGACTATCACCAGGGCGACGGTCTGGGTGTCGAAATTCGTCCCCAGGGCGTTGTTGAGGTAGGTCGCCGCGCCCGTCGCCAGTACCGGCGGGATGAACAGCAGCGAGACCAGCACGGTGAGGAAGGTGGCGTAGCCGGCAAGGCCGCCGAACACGCGCTTGGCGTAGACATACTCGCCGCCAGCGGAACTGTGGGCCCGGCCCAGCTCCGCATAACACCAGGCGAACATCAGGGCCAGGAACCCGGCGAAGACGAACGCCAGGAAGGCGCCGCTGCCGGCCTGCTGGATGGCGAAGGGAGCGATGACGAAAACGGAGCTGGCGGGGGTGACCGCCGAGACGGTGATGGCGACTACGTCGAGCACGCCCAGGCTGGGCTTGAGCGCGCTCGCTGGCGCAGGGGAAGCGCTCATATCGTTGTTTCCTCGTGTTGTTATTGGTGGCTGAGGCAGGAACGAAGACCTTGATGCGCCCTCTGAGCGGGGCGCTGCGTGGGGTGCAGTCTGGGCATGGCGAGAGGGGCGGCCAATCACCATTTGGGGTTACGCCCCCTTGACGGCGACGGGTTAAAAGGAGGAAACCGTGGGCCGACTCCTCCGCCCCTCTCAGAGAATCCCCCCGGATGCACAACCTGTTCCGCGAAGTCGGCATGCACGCCAACCTCGGCCGCGCCATCGAGCAGATCGGCCAGCCGCGCTTCTGGAAGCAACTGGTCCTGCTGCTGCACCAGTGGTTGCCGTTCGATAACGCCCTGGCGATGTTCTACCCGGCCAGCGGCACTCCGGTGGCGCTGGAGGAATACGATGCCGAGCCCACCGCCGGGCCGGCAGCCATGGCCATCTACCTCGATGGTCTGTTCCAGCTCGACCCGTTCTACCAGGCCTGCCGCGAAGGCGTGTCCAGCGGGCTGTACCGGCTGGAGGAAATCGCCCCGGACCAGTTCCGCCAGAGCGAGTACTTCCTCAGCTACTTCCACGACAACGTGCTGGAGGACGAGGTGCAGTTCATCCTGCAACTGCCCGGCCAGGGCGCGCTGTCGCTTTCACTGGGTATGCGCAGGCTGTTCGACGGCGAGCAGACCGGCCTGCTGGCGATGCTCTGTCCCTGGGTACTGGCCTTGATGCAGCAGCACTGGCAGCAACGCAGCCAGCGACTGCTGCCAGGCGCCAGCGACGGCGTGGCAGTGCAGGTACGTGACGCCCTGAGCCACTTCGGTGCGGGTGTGCTGTCCGAGCGCGAGCTGGAGATCGCCCGGCTGATCCTCCGGGGTTACTCCTCCAAGGCCATGGCCGAGCGCCTGGCGATCTCCCCGGAGACCATCAAGGTCCACCGCCGCCACCTCTACAACAAGCTCGACATTTCCTCGCAGCCGGAGCTGTTCTCGCTGTTTCTGCAGTCGCTGGGGCACGACCCGCAGAACCCATGACCCGCCAGGCAGCGGCCAAACAGCGCCGCTACCACACCTTACCGAGGGCATCGGCCGAACGAGCAGCCGGTGCGCCCCTCGGTTTCAGCGCAGGGCCTAACGTCGCAAGGCGGAAAGTACCTTTCTCAACGGCTCAGTGGCGCGCCAGCTGGTCGAGCCCTTCAGCAGGGCCAGCTCCTCCAGCAACCGTCGGTTCTCGCGCTGCAACTGGTGCTGCGCGTCTTGAACCCGCTCCAGTTCCGCGCGCAGTGAGATTTCCACCGACGACTCCAGAAGTTGCTGAGGTGCCGCAGGCATGCTGCTCTGGTAAGGCACCGTGCCGGCCGAGCGAGACAGTTCGGCGAACTTGTCGGCCATCTCCCGAGGAACCAGAAAGAAGTCCCAGCACAGATAGTCCACGGCCTCGAGCCAGTCCGAGCGCTGATCCAGCCGGTTCAGGAAGATATCGAACAAGACGTAATCGTTGTCTGCCGCCAGGTCATACAAGGTCCCGGCGGTATGCCCATAGGCCTTGAACGCCAGCGAGCCATACTCGATGGAGAAGATCGGGCGCAGGCGTGACAGAGCGTCGGTGGCTCCACGCAGGCAGTCTATCTCCGCCCCTTCGATATCGATCTTGATATAGGCAACCGATTCCAGCTGCCGGGTGTAGTTGTCCAGGCAATCGACATTGACCTGGATGAGCGTCGGCTTGGCCAGCTCTGGTGCATTGAATACCCGCTGAACGAGGCCGCTCTCTTCCGGCGTTCCCTGGGCATAGGTGAAACTGAACGTCCCGACCTTGTCAGACAGAGCGAGGTTGTGGAGTTGCAGATTGACGACAGGCAGGTCGGCGGACAACTGCTCGAAAGCAAAGGGCAAGGGCTCGAATGCTATTGCCTTGCCCTCGGTACCAATGCACTGCAGCAGCGGTTTCAGGTGCCGGCCGCGATGGGCGCCGATATCGATGACGACATCGCCCGGCCGCACAATTTGCCTGTAGATATGCTCGAGTATCTGCTCGAATTCCAGGGTAAGAATCCCACGGGCCACCAGGTTGGCTACCCCTTCCATCTTCGCTCGCATAGGCACGCTTTCCATGAGCCCCCCTGTCCGCTTGAACCCAGTCGAGATTGGCAAACTCGATACAGAGTAGACACATGACGAGCGACTGCCATCTGGTCCGACAGGCGTCAGATGATCTCGCTCACGCGACAGGGCTTGCCGTCTCCGCGCCCGAAGCCCGCTTCCGTCGCATGAATACCGCACCATTCGCGCCCATCGGGACACCCCGCTGGCGCTGCACGGACACTACCGCGCGCGCCTCAGGCTTCTAGACTGGACCCGTGCCATCCAGACAAGCCATGACAATCACAAGAGAGCACAGCCTGATGAACGCACGCGCCAACTTCACCCACATGGAAGACGGCAGCGCCGAGGACTGGGCGATCATCGCCAAGGACTTCGGCCAGTACGCCGCGCTTCTGCCCGACCGGATCATGACCCACCTGCGCCTGCTCGACGGCGACTTCGGCGGCTTCCCGGTGGACCGCCTGACCCACTCGCTGCAGACCGCCACCCTGGCCCACCGCGACGGCCGCGACGAGGAGTACGTGGTCTGCGCCCTGCTCCACGACATCGGCGACACCCTCGGCTCGTTCAACCACGCCGACATCGCGGCGGCCATCCTCAAGCCGTTCGTCAGCGACGAGAACCTGTGGATGATCGAGAAGCACGCGATCTTCCAGGGCTACTACTTCTTCCATCACCTGGGCCTGGACCGGCACCTGCGCGAGCAGTTCAAGGACCACACGCAGTTCGAGCAGACCATCGAGTTCTGTGCGCGCTACGACGCCGCCGCCTTCGATCCGGACGGCGAAGTGCTGCCCCTGGAGTTCTTCGAACCCATGCTGCGCCGGGTCTTCGCCCAGCCGCGCCGCTCGATCTACCAGAAGCCCGACGGCACGATGGCCTGAGGGTCCCGAAGCGACCGGCGGTCCGCGACGAAGAGTGGCGAACCGCCGCTGGCCCGGGGGCTGCGCATGGAATAAGATTCCTCCCAAAATCAGACGCGCAATCGGCCACGAGCCTACGCGCACCAGGGAAGTTTCTTGCGCATGAAGCCTAATGTTCTCGAGCGCTCCAGCAGTCCGCTCACACCCGCCCCTCTGCGCGAATACCATTCCCGCGTGCTGGCTTATATCGCCATCGCCGCGACCATCACCGCCGGCACCTTCGCCAGGTACTTCGGCTACGAGATCCTCTGGATGATCCCGTACGCCCTGCTCTACCCGCACCTGGCCCAACAGATCAGCCGCCGCTTCAAGCGCGACAACCCGCAACGCACCCGCCTGGTGCTGCTGTTCATCGACGCCCTGCACGCCGGCATCGCCACCACGCTGCTGGGCTTCTCCGAGGTCCCCAGCCTGATGCTGGTGCTGATCCTCGCGTTCTCCGCGCTGATCATCGGCGGCCTGCGCTCCCTGGGCCTGGCGCTGCTGGTGGCGCTGAGCGCCGCGGTACTCAGCGCCGCGCTGATCGCCCCGGCCTACAAGGGCCAGACGCCGAGCATCGTCGCGCTGGTCAGCGTGCTGTTCTCCACCCTGTACATCTGCATCACCGCCTTCTTCGTGCACCAGCAGGGGCTGCGCCTGGCCCAGGCCCGCTCGGACATCACCCTGGAGCAGGAAAAGGCCGCGCGCCTGGCCAGCAACCTGGCCAAGTACCTGTCGCCGCAGGTGTGGGAATCGATCTTCAGCGGCAAGCGCACGGTGCGCCTGGAAACCCAGCGCAAGAAGCTCACGGTGTTCTTCTCCGACATCAAGGGCTTCACCGAGCTGTCCGAGGAACTCGAGGCCGAAGCCCTCACCGACATGCTCAACAACTACCTCAACGAGATGTCGAAGATCGCCCTGAAGTACGGCGGCACCATCGACAAGTTCGTCGGCGACTGCGTGATGGTGTTCTTCGGCGACCCGGCCACCCAGGGCGCGAAGAAGGACGCCGTGGCCGCCGTGTCCATGGCCGTGGCCATGCGCAAGCACATGAAGGTCATGCGCCAGCAGTGGCGCGCCCAGGGCATCACCAAGCCGCTGGAAGTGCGCATGGGCCTGAACACCGGCTACTGCACCGTGGGCAACTTCGGCGCCGACACGCGCATGGACTACACCATCATCGGCCGCGAAGTGAACCTCGCCAGCCGCCTGGAAAGCGCGGCCGAAGCCGGCGAGATCCTCATCAGCCACGAGACCTACTCGCTGGTCAAAGACGTGCTGATGTGCCGCGACAAGGGCCAGATCGCCGTGAAGGGCTTCAGCAAGCCGGTGCAGATCTACCAGGTGGTCGACTTCCGCCGCGACCTGGGCTCCAACCCCAGCTTTGTCGAGCATGAAGTGCCGGGCTTCTCCATGTACCTGGACACCAACAACGTGCAGAACTACGACAAGGAACGGGTCATCCAGGCGCTGCAGCAGGCGGCGGAGAAGCTCAAGGACAAGATCATTCTCTGACTCCTTTGCGCTTCTTCAGCGCACGCTTTTGCGTGCGCCCTTCTCGTTGATACACACCCTCCGGCCAATCGCGGACAGAGTCCGCTCCTACGCGCGCCGGCAGTTCCTGTGCAAAGCCCAGTATCCCCTGCACGCGGCCAAGGCACAGTTGTAGGAGCGAGCTTGCTCGCGAACCCGCCCACCTCCAAAGCTGCCGGGAAACCGTTCGCGAGCAAGCTCGCTCCTACGAAGAGCCGCGGCTTTTCACCCGCCCATAAAAAAGCCCGCTCAAATGAGCGGGCTGGAAAGGCTCCGGCGCTTCACGTTCACCGGGCCGAATTGCTCGTTGGGAAACCCGTCAGGAGGGCTGCAGCTCCGCGGAATTGCCCGGGCCGGCGGCCAGTTCGGCGGACAAGGTCTTCTCGTCCAGCTGCTTGCACCACTTGGCGACCACGATGGTGGCCACGCCGTTGCCGACCAGGTTGGTCAGGGCGCGGGCTTCGGACATGAAGCGGTCGATACCCAGGATCAGCGCCAGGCCGGCAACCGGCAGGTGGCCGACGGCAGACAGGGTGGCAGCCAGCACGATGAAGCCCGAACCGGTGACACCGGCGGCGCCCTTGGAGGCGATCAGCAGCACGACCAGCAGGGTCAGCTGGTGGGTGATGTCCATCGGGGTGTCGGTCGCCTGGGCAATGAACACGGCGGCCATGGTCAGGTAGATCGAGGTGCCGTCCAGGTTGAACGAGTAGCCGGTCGGGATCACCAGGCCGACGACGCTCTTGTCGGCGCCCAGCTTCTCCATCTTGGCGATCATGCGCGGCAGGGCCGATTCGGAGGACGAGGTGCCCAGCACGATCAGCAGTTCTTCGCGGATGTAGGAGATGAAGCGCAGGATGCTGAAGCCGTGGGCGCGGGCGATGCCGCCCAGCACGATCAGCACGAACAGCAGGCAGGTGATGTAGAAGCACAGCATCAACTGACCCAGCTGCACCAGCGAGCCGAGGCCGTAGGCGCCGATGGTGAAGGCCATGGCACCGAAGGCGCCGATGGGCGCGACCTTCATGATCACGTTGATGATGTTGAACATCACGTGGGTGATGCGATCGATGAACTCGAACACCGGCTTGCCGTAGTCACCCAGGCGGTGCAGCGCGTAGCCGAACAGCACGGAGAAGAACAGCACCTGCAGGATGTCACCGTTGGCGAAGGCGCCAACCACGGTGCTGGGGATGACGTTCATGAAGAAGTCGATGGTGCTCTGCTTCTCGCCCGAAGCGATGAAGCCGGTGAGCGCCGCGTTCTTGTTCATTTCGGCGGTCAGCGTGGCGACGTCGGCGTGCATGCCGGCACCCGGCTGGACGACGTTGACCACGACCAGGCCGATGATCAGCGCGATGGTGGAAACGATTTCGAAGTACAGCAGCGCCATGCCGCCCGTCTTCCCCACTGCCTTCATGCTCTGCATGCCGGCGATACCGGTAACCACGGTGCAGAAGATGATCGGCGCGATGGCCATCTTGATCAGTTTGACGAAGCCATCGCCCAGCGGCTTCATCAGTTTGGCGGTGTCGGGGTAGAAGTGGCCAAGTGCGATACCGATGGCGATGGCGATCAGTACCTGCACATACAGGCTTTTGTAGAAGGGTTGCTTGGTCATGGCAGCTCTGTCCTCTGGGCCTGCGCTCCGGAGGAGGCGCAAGACCGAACGCGTTATCTCCCTGCAATGGGAGAATTTGTTTTCAGGGCATGCCAGACGGCAGGCCTTGCTCGCCTATCGCAAGTGCTGTGCCAGACCTTTAAAAAATATGTAACCCCTTTAAATTCAATGGCTTCCCTAAAAAGGCAGGGCACGGAAGGCGCCGAATCTGGCGGAAACCCGCCTCCTCGCTGGCGGGTTTCCCGCCCTCTGGCGGGTATCCGCCACGGCCTTCGTACCGTAGATTGTAGAACTCCGATCAGGTTCGATCGGGTTTGCCGCACTGTTCTTTCGGACCTGCGGACAGAACAACAAGGACCGCTCATGCGTGAACGCACCATTGCCAGCCATTTCGTCCGCGCCGCCGTCCATGGGGCCCAGCGCAAGGGGCTGGATGTCCAAGCCCTGCTGCGTGACGCCGGCATCGCCCCGGCCATCCTCGACGAGCCCCGCGCACGGATCGATCCGTCGCAGTTCAGCTGCCTGATGCAACGCCTGTGGGAAGTGCTCGACGACGAGTACATGGGTTTCGGCGCCATGCCCAGCAAGCGTGGCACCTTCGCCATGATGTGCAACGCGATCATCCACTGCCGCACGCTGGAAAAGGCACTGGGACGTGGCGCGCTGTTCTACGGACTGTTTCCCGAGGCACCTCGGATCGAACTGCTGCGCGACGGCGACCGCGCCCGCCTGACCCTGGACGAGACCCACCTGCGCGACCCGGACCACTTCCTCGCCGAGAGCCTGCTGCTCATCTGGCATCGCCTGGCCAGTTGGCTGATCGGTCAGCGCATCCGCCTGGAGGAAGCCACCTTCAGCTACCCGGCCCCCGAGCACCAGGCCGAGTACGACCTGCTGTTCCCCTGCCCTCGTCGCTTCGCTGCCGGCAGCACCAGCCTGTTGTTGCAGGCTCGCTATCTGGACATGCCGCTGCTGCAGGACGAGCGCACGCTCAAGCACTTCCTCAAGGATTCGCCCGCCGACCTGCTCGCCCGCCCCGACGGCGGCGACAGCCTGACCAGCCAGATCCGCCGCCTGCTCGGCCGCGACTGCCGCAGTTGGCCGGACCTGGAGCAGGTTGCTGCGCAACTGCACATGAGCCCGCAGACCCTGCGCCGCCATCTGCGGGAAGAAGGGCCGAACTTCCAGGAATTGAAGGACCAGCTGCGCCGCGACCTGGCGATCTACTACCTGGGCCGCGACGAGCACTCGATCCAGGACATCGCCGACCAGCTCGGCTTCTCCGAGCCCTCGGCGTTCCACCGGGCGTTCAAGAAATGGACGGGGCTGACGCCAGGGGCGTATCGGGCGCAGCAGGGGGAGTGAGACGAAGGCGCGCTCCCTGCATCGGGAGGCGGTGCGATGAGTGTTCGCGAGCAAGCTCGCTCCTGCAGGATCAGCCCTGTGCCGGATTCGCCCTTTGTAGGAGCGAGCTTGCTCGCGAAATTGATCCCCGCCGACTCTCGATCAACCCGGCAGGCGAATCCGGAAGCAAGCGCCGCCCAGTTCGGAATCCTCCAGCGCCAGCTCGCCGTCGTAGCTGTCGATGATGTCCTTCACCACCGCCGTGCCGATGCCCTGGCCGGGGTGCTGGGTGTCCAGCCGCTCGCCACGCTTGAGGATGCGTTCGCGCTGGCTGGCCGGCACGCCGGGGCCATCGTCCTCGATGATCAGCTCGAACATCCGGCCGTTCTTGCGCGCACTGACCTTCACCGTGGTCAGGCACAGGCGGTAGGCGTTCTCCAGCAGGTTGCCGAGCATCTCCAGCAAGGCGCCCTTCTCCAGCGGCAGGGAAAATCCCGGCGCAATATCCCGCTCCAGCTTCACGCGCTTGTCGCGGTAGACTTTGTCCAGCGCGCCGCCGATGGTGTCCAGCAGCGGGTCGAGTGCCGCGCGGTGGCGGATCAGACCGCTCTTGCGCAGGGTCGCACGCTGCAGCTGGTAGCCGATCTGCTGGCTCATGCGCTCGATCTGGGTCTGCAGCACCTGCACCTGCTCACGGTTCTTCGGCTCGTCAGCGAGGGTTTCGCTGACGCCCTGCAACACCGCCAACGGCGTCTTCAGGCTGTGGGCAAGGTCGCCCAGGGAGTTGCGATAGCGCTCGCGCTGGGCACGCTCGCTTTCCAGCAGGCGGTTCACCGAATCGGTCAGGCGCAACATCTCGGCCGGGTGATCGTCGCTCAGGCGCTCGCGGTCGCCGGTCTCGATCTGGTCCAGCTCCGAACGCAGGCCGCGCATGGAGCGAAAGCCCCAGCCAAGGCCGAGCCACAACAGGCCCAACAACAACAGCAGCGCGCCACCCAGCCACAGGTAGAGCTGGTCGCGGAAGCCGCTGACCAGCTCGCGGAACTCGCTTTCCGGCTGCATGGTGACGATGCTGTAGGCCGCGCGCTTGCCCCCCAGGAGATCGATCTCCACGTCGTAGACGAAGAACTCCTGGCCGGTGGCGTCGCGGATACGGGTGAACTCGTCGATCAGGCCATCGTACTTGGGCGAGTAATCGACGCTTTCGTCCTGGGCCGAGGTGGAGCGCCATACCAGCTTGCCGGACTGGTCGTAGATGAAGCCCAGCAACTTGGACTCGGGGAGGTTGAAATCCTCCACCGGCAGGTGCTCGGGCATGCTCAGGACATTGCCCTCGATGCGCGCCGAGGACACCAGGGTCGCCACGTCCGCCGCCAGGCGCTGCTGGATGGCGTTCTCCAGGGCGATGCTGAACGCACGCTGGAGAGCCGGCAGCAGCGCCGCCATGAACAGCACGGCGAGAATCGCCGCACCGATCATCAGCCGCAGCCGCAGCGAGCGGATCATTTACACAGCTCGTTGAAGATGTAGCCCTGGCCGCGCACGGTATCGATCGGCTTGAACTGCGCGGCACTCTCCAGCTTGCGGCGCAGCCGGCCGACCAGCACCTCGATGACGTTCGGATCACGCTCGTCGTCGTCCGGGTAGAGCTGCTCGATCAGGCGCTCCTTGGCCACCACCTGCTGGTGATGCCGCATGAGGTATTCGAGGATGCGGTACTCGAAGGCCGTCAGCTGCAGCGATTCGCCATTGACCAGTGCCTGCTTGCGGTTGGTGTCCAGCACCAGCGGGCCGGCTTCGATGCTCGACTGGGCGAAGCCGCTGGAACGGCGCAGCAGTGCGTTCAGGCGAGCCTCCAGCTCTTCGAACTGGAAGGGCTTGACCACGTAGTCGTCGGCGCCGGCGGCCAGGCCTTCGACCTTGTCCTGCCAGTTGCCGCGGGCGGTGAGGATGAGGATGGGGAAGGTCTTGCCCTGGCTGCGGAATTCGCGGATCAGGTCCAGGCCACTCATGCCCGGCAGCCCGAGGTCGATCATTGCCAGGTCGTGATGGTATTCGCTGGCGCGGTAGAGCGCCTCTTCGGCGTTGGCGACGGCATCGACCACATGGCCTTGCTCGCCGAGCCGGGTATACAGGTGATGGCGCAGCAGCGCCTCGTCTTCCACCACCAGCAGTTTCATGCGCGTGCTCCCTGAGTCAGGCAACCGGGCCACGCGGGGCCCGGTTGCGGTACCGGTCAGAACTTGTAGTTGGCGCCCAGGTAGAACTGGGAGCTGCTGTGCAGGTCAAGGGATCCCACCTTGCCACCACCGTGCGGGCTCATCTCGGTACTCGCGTTGGTACGCAGGTAACGGTAGCCGCCTTCTACGGATGCGTTCTTGCCGAGTTCCTGGAGAATACCGGCTTGGGCGCCGATGGCGTAACCCACGTCGCTGTCACGGCTGTAGCCCTTGGAGTCCTGTTCCAGCTTGACCAGGCCGGCGGTGCCGCCGCCGAACAGCTTGGTGCCCTGGTCGCCCAGCGGCAGGAAGGCGTCGTAGCTGCCGAGCAGGTTCTGCTGGCGCAGCTTCAGGCCGTTCTCGGTGTCGGAGACGTTTTCATAGGTGACGTAGTAGCGGCCCTGCTCCATCTGCTGGCCGGCGCGCACGCCCCAGGTGCCGCTGTTGTTGATCACGCTGTCGAATTTCGGGTTGCCCAGGTTGCGGTTCAGCGCGTCGGACTTCTGGATGTTGTTGCTGGTTTCACCCCAGGTCATGCCGACGAAGGTGTCGGCGGCGCTGGCTGCGGTCGCGGCGACGCTGGCACCGAGAATGGCGGTGGCGAGGGCGATTTTCTTCATGGTTTTCATGGGGAGTCTCCCGTCAAGGATGTCTGTAATGTGTTGACGGGGAGTAGGTTACGAGGGGGGCACTGAACCGAACCTGTCGGACTGCTGAACCAATGCTGAACGACGTGGCTGAAGGAAAATTCCGCCTATGTAGGAGCCCCCGTGGCGCGACCGCGGGCAGGCCCGCTCCTGCAGACAGGCAAAGCCCCGGCGCAGGCCGGGGCTTTGCCTGGCCGGGACGAACTTACTGCGCGCCCTGCAGCGCCTTCAGGATTTTCTGCCCTGCGCGTCCGTCCGCCGGTGTCATTCCGCGCTTGGTCTGCTCCTGCTGGATCGCCTTGCGCGTCACGTCGCCGATCATGCCGTCAGGCTGGCCGATGTCGTAGCCGCGCTGGATCAGCAGCTCCTGCAACTCCTTGCGCTGTGCCCGGCTCAAGCCGGGATCGTCGGTCGGCCAGGGTGTGCGCAGGCCCGGCTCGCCGCGCAGTCGATCAGACAGCAAGGCTATGGCCAGTGCGTAGCTTTCCGCCGCGTTGTAGGAATAGATCGCGTCGTAGTTGCGCAGTACCAGGAAGGCCGGGCCATTGCCGCCGGCCGGCAGCAGGATCGCCGCCTTGGAGTCGATGCTCGGGATCGGCTTGCCGTCGATGCGCGTCACGCCGCGGCTGGTCCAGTCCGACAGCGCGCGGCGCTTGGTGCGCCCGGCCAGTGCCGCATCGAAGCCGGCCGGCAGTTTCACCTCGTAGCCCCAGGGCTGCCCTTCGCGCCAGCCGGCCTTGCGCAGGTAGTTGGCGGTGGACGCCAGGGCATCAGCGGTACTGCCCACGAGGTCGCGGTGACCGTCGCCGTCGAAGTCCTCGGCGATGCGCGCGTAGGTCGAGGGCATGAACTGCGTCTGACCAAAGGCGCCCGCCCAGGAACCGGTGATGCCGCTGTCGCGGATATCGCCCTGCTGCAGCAGCTTGAGGGTGGCGATGAATTCACCCTGGAAGAACGACTGGCGCCGCCCGTAGCAGGACAGCGTCGACAGCGAAACCAGCAACGGGCGCTTGCCGGTGATACGGCCATAGTCGCTCTCCACGCCCCACACGGCGACCACCGTGGCCGGGTCGACCTGATAGCGCGCGGCAACCTTGCGCAGCAGGTCGGCGTGCTCGGCCATGCGGGCCTTGCCATCAGCGACGCGCTGGTCGTCCACCAGCCCGGCCAGGTAGTCCCAGATTGGCGTGGTGAACTCGGGCTGGGCGTCCAGCAGCGGCAGCACGGTCATGTCCGGCTGCAGACCCTGGGTGAACTGCGCGAAGCTGGCGGCGCTGACGCCCTTGGCCTGGGCCGCGCCCTGCAGGCGGTTCAGGCAGGAACCGAAATCGTCGCCCGGCGCGGCCTGCGCCAGTGCCGCCGGCAGCAGCAGGGACAAGGCCAGGGAAGCGCGGCGCGCGATGGAGGAAGTCTTCATTGGTGTCGGATGCTCAGATCGGTAAAGGTGGCGCGCCCGCCTTCGCTGGCGGGCCCGCGATTGTCCTGCAGGTAGAGACCTGCCTTGAAGTACAGGCCCTGGTAGGCCCATTTCGTATCCAGTTGCTGGCTGACCTGGCCGTCCTCGACCTGCACGCTCAGCACCCCGCTGCTGGACACGCCCAGCCGGTAGGTAAAGGTATCGCCCAGGGGGATGCCGTCATAGACGGTATAGGTGCGCGTGGTGATGTCGTCCGGCCGATCGCGAACCAGCGCCTGTACCCGCGCCTTGTCCAGGCGCTGCTGGTAGACCAGCTTGACCAGCGGCAGGGCCTCGGCGCTGCCACTACCGTTGCTGTGGATCTGCCCGATCACCATGCGCCGGCTGGAAGGCACCGCTTCCACGCGCAGGGTGGCAACCATGAGGTTGTCCGCCAACGGGTAGCGCCAGGTCACCAGACGACCGTCAGCCTTGGTTTCGCGCAATTCGGTGCGAGGATATTCGCTGCCGCTGGTATGGGCGCCATTGACCGGCACCCAGAACTCCACGCCATCGGCGCTGCGGCGGAAATACGGGCTCTCGTAGTCACGGCCGAGTTTCGCCGTGGAAATGGTCGCGGCCGGGCCGCGTTGGGGAATGGTCAGATTCCAGGTGCTCAGGTCCAACATCGGCCTATCGCTTCGCGGGTCAGGACATGGGCGCAAGGGTAGACGACGCCGTCTGACTTTTCACTCGTCCGACGTTCTATCTTTCGACCAACAACCGCGCCCTTGAGCGGCTGCGTGCATTCTGCACGAGCGTTTTCCGCCTCAACGGCTATCGTCAAGGTTCCCCGCTCAGGAGAGTCACCATGCGCCTGCTCACCGCCCTGCTGCTGTTCGCCTTTGCGGCCAGCGCTTCCGCTGCGATCAAGACCCAGGAAATTCCCTACGAATCCACTGATGGAACGAAAATGATCGGCTACTTCGCCTACGACGATGCCAAATCCGGCATACGCCCCGGCGTCATCGTCGTTCACGAATTCTGGGGACTGAACGACTACGCCAAGCGCCGTGCCCGTGACCTCGCTGCCTTGGGCTACAGCGCCCTGGCCATCGACATGTACGGCGAAGGCAAGCACACCGAGCATCCCAACGACGCCAAGGCTTTCATGGCCGAGGCGCTGAAGAATGCCGATGTCGCCAAGGCGCGCTTCCAGGCCGGGCTGGAACTGCTGAAGAAGCAACCGCAGACCGACCCGAGCAAGATCGCCGCGATCGGCTACTGCTTCGGCGGCAAGGTGGTGCTGGACATGGCCCGTGCCGGCCTGCCGCTGGCCGGTGTGGCGAGCTTCCACGGTGTGCTGGCGACCCAGACGCCCGCACAGCCGGGGGCGATCAAGGCGAAGATCCTGGTCGAGCATGGCGGCGCCGACACCCTGGTGCCGGCCGAAAGCGTCGACGCCTTCAAGGCCGAGATGGACAACGCCAAGGCCGACTACAAGCTGGTCATCCAGCCCGGCGCCAAGCACAGCTTCACCAGCCCGGACGCCGACAAGCACAAGGGCCACGGCCTGGACGTGGGCTACGACAAGATCGCCGACCAGAAGTCCTGGGCGGACCTGCAGGCGTTCTTCAAGGACATCTTCGACGTGAAGCCTGAGGGCGCGTAAAAACGCCGGGCAATAAAAAACGGGAGCCCATTCGGGCTCCCGCACTCAATCAAGTGTCAAAGGTCAGAGCCCGCCTTGGCGGCACTCCAACAACAACCTCACCTGCGTCCCCTTGGGAACGCGGCGCGCAGTGTGACAAAGCTTGTCAGACGAATCCGTACGCCTTTGGTGAAGGTTTGCAAACGAATGTAAGTGCCGCGTGACTGGTGAGCCACGTTCTGGCGCGGCAGAATGTTCCCATGACCGCCCTCCCCGACTTCTGCACTCCACTCGACGCCGACTGGCCCCTGCCCACGCCCCTGGCCGGTGTTCAGTTGCGCAGCACCCGCTTCGACCGCCAGCGCCTGCAGGCCGGGGACTTTTCCCTGAGCCGGGTCGAGGCGCCGGCCAACATCCAGCGTTCCGTTGCCAAGCGCCAGGCCGAGTACCTGGCCGGTCGCCTCTGCGCCCGTGAAGCGTTGCTGGCCGCAGGCTCGACGGACTGGGTACCGGGCACTGACGAGGAACGTGCGCCGGTCTGGCCGGCCGGCTTCTGTGGCTCGATCACCCATGGCGACGGCTGGGCCGCGGCAATAGCCGCCCGTGACAGCCATTGGCGCGGGCTCGGACTGGACGTGGAGAACCGCCTGGAAACCGCACGAGCGGAGCGACTGGCCGCGGAAATCCTCACGCCGGACGAACTGGCGCGCCTCGATCCGCAGCAGGCGGCGCTGCAGGTCACCCTCACCTTTTCCCTCAAGGAGAGCCTGTTCAAGGCGCTCTTCCCGCTGGTGCGCAAACGCTTCTACTTCGAGCATGCCGAGCTGCTGAGCTGGTCCGCCGGTGGCCACGCACGCCTGCGGCTGCTCACCGACCTGTCGGAGGAATGGCACCACGGCAAGGAGATCGACGGGCAGTTCAGCCTGCTCGACTCGCGCCTGCTGAGCCTGGTGGCCATTCCTTCGAGCGAGGGCGGCGCCTGATCGCTGCGACTGACAGACACGCCGGAAAGTCTTGACTTAAAAGTCAGAATTTGGCGTCATGCACGCCGTCCAGACGTCCCCGTACCTCCTTTGATCCTCTGATTTTGCCTTCGGAGGAATCGTCAGCAGGTCAAGCGGTATATAGAATCATATACAGCCAAACGGCAACGTCTGGTTCTTGGGGTCCCCACAAAAAGAAATGACCATCGGAGCAAACGTAATGACCAGAAACACCCTGGCGCTCGCCATTGCGGCCAGCTCGCTCGGCCTCATCGCGCAATCGGCCCACGCCGGCGGCTTCATCGAAGACAGCAAGGCCAGCCTGACCCTGCGCAACTTCTACATCAACACCGACAACCGCAACGGCCCCGCCTCGCCCAGCAAGCAGGAAGAATGGGGCCAGGGCTTCATGCTCAACTATTCCTCCGGCTTCACCCAGGGCACCGTGGGCTTCGGCGTCGACGCCCTGGGCCTGCTCGGCGTGCGCCTGGACGGCGGCGGCAAGTCCGGCAAGGCCGGCATCGACCGCCAGCCCGGCACCATCTTCCCGCTGGAAAGCGACGGCAGCGCTGTCGACGAATTCAGCAGCCTCGGCATGACCGCCAAGGCGAAGATCTCCAAGACCGAATTCCGCTACGGCACCCTGCAGCCCAAGCTGCCGGTGGTGGTCTACAACGACGCCCGCCTGCTGCCGATGACCTACGAAGGTGGCCAGGTCACCTCCACCGACATCGACAACCTGACCCTGACCGGCGGCCAGCTGACCCACACCAAGGGCCGCAACTCCACCGACTGGCGCAGCATGTCCATCGCCGGCGCCAACGGCAGCTCCGCCAGCTCCCGCGACAGCAACAAGTTCTACTTCGCCGGTGGCGACTACAAGGCGACCAAGAACCTGACCCTGTCGTACTACTACGGCGAGCTGGACAACTTCTACAAGCAGAACTACCTCGGCCTGGTGCACAACTGGGGCATCGGTCCGGGCACCCTGAAGTCCGACATCCGCGTCTTCATCAGCGATTCCGACGGCAAGAACGGCAGCGCCTCCGGCCGCGCAGACGGCTACGTCAGCAGTGGTTACTACGGCGGCAACAGCCTCAAGGGCGAAGTCGACAACAACGTCTACAGCGGCATGTTCACCTACGCCCTGGGCGGCCACAGCATCGGCGCCGGCTACCAGGTGCTGACCGGCGACAGTGACTTCCCCTACCTGAACCGCGGCGACGGCGAGGGCACCAGCACCTACCTGATCTCCGACGCCCAGCTGCTGAAATTCAACCGCGCCGGCGAGCGCACCTGGATCGGTCGCTACGCCTACGACTTTGCCGACCTCGGCGTACCGGGCCTGACCTTCAGCGTGCTCTACCTGAACGCCGACAACATCGACACCAAGCAAGGTGACAAGGGCGAGTGGGAACGCGATATCGCGCTTGGCTACGTCGTCCCGGAAGGCACCTTCAAGGGCCTGGGCCTGGCCTGGAAGAACGCCGCCATGCGCAGCGGCCTGCCGGCCACCACCACCGCAGGCGTGCCCAGCCAGCGTGACCAGGACGAGAATCGCCTGATCGTCAGCTACACCATCCCGCTGCTGTAAGACGCGGAATGAAACAGGAAGGGCGGCCAGTGGCCGCCCTTTTTCTTTCTGTAGGAACGAGCTTGCTCGCGAACCTTCGTCGCACCAGAGCCTTCCTCTGCCGCGGCTGTTCGCGAGCAAGCTCGCTCCTACAAAGAGTTGCGTCAGGCCAGCAGGGCCACCGACTTGATCTGCGCCCATACTGCCTGCCCGGCGTGCAGGCCGAGCTGGTCGTGGGAGAAGCGGGTGATCCGCGCCAGCAGCGGCGTGCCGGCCACGTCGAGCTTTACCAGCCGATGCGCCGGATTGTCTGTCGGCACGATTTCGACCACGGTCGCCGGCAGCACGTTGAGGATGCTGCTGTGCGCCGCCGGCTCCAGGCTCAGGCTGACGTCCCGCGCCTGTACCTTGATGCGCAGCGCCCTGCCCCTGTCCATCGGTGTGTGGGCCAGACGGATGCGCTGCTCGCAGTGCGGCAGGGAAACCGAGAGCAAACCGTAATCAGCATCGTGGGAAACCACGTGGCCATCGATGACTACGCCGGCATCCTCCAGGTGGGAAATCGGCAGGTCGGTGCGCGCCAGGGTTTCCATCACCGGGCCGCTGGCAATCGCCTTGCCCTGGTCGAGCAGCACCAAGTGGTCGGCCAGCCGCGCCACTTCGTCCGGCGAGTGGCTGACATAGAGGATCGGGATATCCAGTTCGTCGTGCAGGCGCTCCAGATACGGCAGGATTTCCGCCTTGCGCTTGAGGTCCAGCGCCGCCAGCGGCTCGTCCATCAACAGCAGGCGCGGACTGGTCAGCAGCGCGCGGGCCATGCCGACGCGCTGGCGTTCGCCACCGGACAAGTGTCCCGGCATGCGCTCCAGCAGATGACCGATGCCCAGCAGTTCGGTGGCCTGCTCCAGCTCCACGCGGTGCTGGTCGCGCGGCACGCGCTTCATGCCATAGGTGAGGTTGCGCTTCACCGACAGGTGCTCGAACAGGTTGGCGTCCTGGAACACGTAACCCAGCGCGCGCTTGTGCGGCGGCAGGAACACGCCGCTGGCGCTGTCCTGCCAGACCTCGCCATTCACCACCAGCCGGCCGAGCGGCGCGCGCTCCAGGCCCGCCACGCAGCGCAGACAGGTGGTCTTGCCGGACCCGGAATGGCCGAACAGCGCGGTCACCCCCTTGCCCGGCAACTGCAGGTCGACGTCCAGGCTGAAGCCCGAATAGGCGATCTGGAAACGGGCTTCGATGGCGCGCACGGAAAGCTCTGGCGACATGCCCACCTCAGGCCCAGGCCGAACGGCTGCGGCGGCTCGCATAGAGCGCCAGCAGGACGAAGAAGGAGAAGATCACCATGCCACCGGCCAGCCAGTGCGCCTGGGCGTACTCCATGGCCTCGACGTGATCGAAGATCTGCACCGACACCACGCGGGTCTTGCCCGGGATGTTGCCACCGATCATCAGCACCACGCCGAACTCGCCCACCGTGTGGGCAAAGCCGAGGATGCTGGCGGTGATGAAGCCCGGCCGCGCCAGCGGCAGGACCACGGAGAAGAAGGTGTCCAGGGGGCTCGCGCGCAACGTCGCCGCGGCCTCCAGCGGTTTGTCGCCGATCGCCTCGAAAGCGTTCTGCAACGGCTGCACCACGAAGGGCAGCGAATAGAACACCGAACCCACTACCAGCCCGGCGAAGGTGAACGGCAGCCGTCCCAGGCCCAGGCTTTCGGTGGCGTGACCGATGAAGCCGTTGGGGCCCATGGTGATCAGCAGGTAGAAGCCGATCACCGTCGGCGGCAGCACCAGTGGCAGCGCCACCACCGCTCCCAGCGGACCTTTCAGCCAGGAGCGGGTGCGCGACAGCCACCAGGCGATCGGCGTGCCGATCAGCAGGAGGATCAGGGTGCTCAGGGCGGCCAGCTCGACGGTGAGCCGGATGGCCAGGAAATCCTCCTGCGTGAGGGGCATCGCTATTCCTTGAAGGCTTAGAGTTCGTAACCGTAGGACTTGATCACCGCAGCGGCCTTCGGCCCTTTCAGGTACTCGACCAGCGCCTTGGCAGCGGCGCTGTCCTTGCCCTTGTTGAGGATGACCGCGTCCTGGCGGATCGGGTCATGCAGGTCGGCCGGGACGATCCAGGCGGAACCGCTGGTCACCTTGCCATCCTTGTAGATCTGCGACAACGCCACGAAGCCCAGCTCCGCGTTGCCGGTGGAAACGAACTGGAAGGCCTGGGTGATGTTCTGGCCTTCGACGATCTTGCCGGCGACCTTGTCCTTCAGGCCGAGCTTGTCGATCACCTGGGTGGCGGCCAGGCCGTAGGGCGCGGCTTTCGGGTTGGCGATGGACAGGTGCTTGTACTCGTTCTTCTTCAGCACCTCGCCCTTGGCATCGACGTAGCCGTCTTTCGCCGACCACAGCGCGAGGGTGCCCACGGCATAAGTGAAGCGCGAACCGGGGACGATTTCCTTCTCTTCCTCGAGCTTCTTCGGCGTGGTGTCGTCGGCGGCGAGGAAGACCTCGAACGGCGCGCCGTTCTTGATCTGGGTGTAGAACTGGCCGGTGGCGCCGTAGGCGGCGACCAGCTTGTGGCCGGTGTCCTTCTCGAAATCCTTGGCGATGGCCTGGATCGGCGCGGTGAAGTTGGCGGCCACGGCGACCTGCACTTCATCGGCCAGGGCCGAGTGCAGGGTGAAGCAGGAAGCGACCAGCAGGGAAAGACTTGCGAAGCGGTGTTTCATCGTGATGCTCCAGTGGGTTGTTGTTTTCAAGCGTGAGATCGTCAGGACTGGTCTATAAACTCGGTTCAGCCCCGTGTTACGTCCGGCGACGAGCCGGCCATTCAAATCGGTCCAGGAGAGTCATTTCATGAAGGTCAGTGCGCGCAACGTCTTCAAGGGCAGCGTCAAGCAGCTGCGCAACGGTGCGGTGAATGCGGAAGTCGTGGTCGCCCTGCCCGGCGGCAGCGAACTGGTGGCGATCGTCACCGAGGAAAGTGTGAAGAGCCTGGGCCTGGCCCAGGGCAAGGACGTCATCGCACTGGTCAAGGCACCCTGGGTGATGCTGATGACCGAAGCCGAGGACATCCGCCTGTCCGCCCGCAACTGCCTGAGCGGCACGGTGAAATCGGTCACCGACGGCGCAGTGAATGCCGAGGTGGTGCTGGGCCTGCCCGGTGGCACCGAAGTGGTTGCCGTGGTGACCCGCGACGCGGTGAGCGAGCTGGGCCTGGTGGCCGGCGTGAAGGCGACTGCAGTGATCAAAGCGTCCCATGTGATCCTCGGTGTTCCTGCCTGAAACCCTGCGCGGGCCTGTCGCTGACCGGCCCGCCCGCCGTGCCTGCAAGCGCTCGTTATAGCAAAAATTACATAACGATACCGGTGACTCTGCAATACCCCCTAAGAGAGAGTGATCTCGAAAGACTGTTTACCCGAGGGAAGGAATGCAGAGTGATGCGGTGACTGCCATCCACCCGTGATGGCACCGCAGCATTCTGCATTTTTTGACTCCAAGGTCAAATACTGTCTTCGACCTTCGGCGCCTGGCGGCGTGGCCACAGCAGCGTGAAGCATGCGCCGCCCAGCACCTCGCTTTTGGCAATCTGCGCGCGGCCGCCGTGCCAGTGGATGATCCGCCGCACGATGGACAGCCCCAGCCCATGCCCGCCGGTGACCCGCGCGCGGCTGTCGTCAGCACGGAAGAACGGCTGGAACAACCGGTGCCACTGCGCTTCCGGCACGCCGGGGCCGTCGTCCTCCACGTCCACCTGGCAGCGATCCACGCTCACCCGGTAACTCACCCGCACCCGCCCTTCGGCGTAGCGCAACGCATTGGTCATCAGGTTCTGCAGGGCGCGATGCAGATAGCGCGGCTCGGCCTCGATCCAACTGCCCTGGTCGAACGGCACCAGCGATCCCGGCTCGCAGGTGACGGTAATTTCCCGACGCAGCGGCGCGATCTCCGACACCACCTGCTCCACCAGCGCGCCCAATTCGATGCGTTGGTAGCTCAGCGCCGGCGAACCCTGCTCCAGGCGCGCGTAGGTGAGCATCTCGTCCACCAGCTGGTCGAGGTCCTGGATGTCGCCGTCCATGCCCTCCATGTACTTGCGCCGCGCCTTGTCGGTCTCGGCGGATTCGATCATCTCCAGCCCGAAGCGCAGCCGCGCCACCGGCGTGCGCAGCTCGTGGGACACCGCGCGCACCAGCTCGCGCTGCACCGTCAGCAACAGATGCAACTGCTCGGCCATGTGGTTGAAGGCCCCGGCGAGGCGCCCCACCGAGTCTGCGCCGCGCACTTCCACACGGGTATCCAGGCTGCCGCGGGCGATGCGCGTGGCGGCGGATTCGAGGCCGCGCAGGCGCTGCTCCAGCCCGCTGATCAGCAGGTACAAGGTCAGGCCGATGAGGGTCAGCGCGACGACCACGATGATCGTCAGCAACTGCGGCGGGTACGGGTTCATCTGGTAGATCGGCCCCAGCTCCAGCACCCAGGGCGTGTCGAGGATGCCCGAGAGCACGCGGATCGAATCGCCGCCCTTGCCCAGCGCCATCACCGTATCGCCCTCTTCCACCCGGCGGCTCTGGTCGTCGTCGAGGTCGACCTCCTTCAGGCGCAGCAAATGCACCTCGAAGCCGAAGCGCTTGTCGCGGACGATGCGCGCCAGGTGATAGGGCTGCTCGCTGGCCGGGTAGCGCTTGAGCTCGTCCATCAGCAGGTAGATGGTGGCGCGCGCCAGCTGCTCGCTGACCTGCTCCACCTCGCCAGTGAGGATGAGCCCTTCAGCCGCGCTCACCTGGGTCATCACCTTCACTTCATGGGGCGCGCCGGCCTGCACCAGCACCTGGTCGTTCATCAGCCGCGCCCGGCTACGCCCTTCCATGCCCAGCGCGTCCAGGCTGGTGAGTTTCAGCGGAATGCCCAGCAGGCGACTCCACTGGCTCAGCGCACGCTTGCGATCCACCTCGCTCATGGGCAGCAGCTCGTCCGCCATCAGGCGGAAGGTGCCGCGCGCCAGGTCTTCGCGGTAGCGCTCGCCGCGCACGTCGTTGACCAGGTGCAGGGTCAGCACGGCCAGCGCGGCAACGGCCACCAGGGTCAGCAGCATGCCGCCGTAGATGCGCAGGAAGATGGATTTCATGGATGGGACTCGGCCGCCGGGGCGAGTAACCCGTAGTAATCCAGGCTGAGGAACGCGCCGTCCTTCACCTCGCACTCACGGCGCCGGCCTTCCAGCGTGAAGCCCTGGCGCAGCAACAGGCGGCCGCTGGCGAGGTTCTCCGGCTCCACCTCGGCCTCGATGCGGTGCACGTTCATGTCGCGGAAGGCGTGGCGGCAGATCAGCGGCAGGCATTCGCTCATCACACCCTGTCCCCAGTGCTCGGGCAGCAGCCAGTAGCCCAGCGACAGGCGCCGGTGGGCCGGCAGCCATTTGTTGAAGCCGCATCCGCCGACGACTTCCTCCGGCGCCTCCGGCCGGCAGATCGCCCACCAGATACCGCTGCCTTCTCTATGGAGGCGCTCGAACCACTCCATCTGCTCGCGGGTGGCCTCCACCGTCGCGTAGGAGACGCCGTAGTAGCGGATCACCTCGGGGTGCGACAGCGCGCGAAATACCGCCGGCTGGTCGGCATCGGTGAAGGCGCGCAGGCGGAAGCGCTCGCCGTGCAGCTCGGGGAACGGTGGCACGGCGCTCACGGCTCAGAGCTCCCCGACGAACAGGTAGCCCTTGCTGCGCACCGTCTTGATCAGGCGCGGGTGCATCGGGTCGTCGCCGATCTTCGGACGGATGCGCGAAATGCGCACGTCGATGGAACGGTCCTGGCCGTCGTACTCGATGCCGCGCAGGGAGTTGAAGATTTCCTCGCGGGAGAGGATGCGCCCGGCGTTGGCCGCCAGCAGCCAGAGCAGGTCGAACTCGGCGCTGGTCAGCTCGATGGTCTGCTCGTCCAGCCAGGCCTCGCGCATGGCATTGTCGATCACCAGCTTGCCAAAGGTCAGGCGCTTGCCGCCCACAACCGCGGCAGCCTCGGCCGGCTCGCTGCGCCGCAGCAGGGCGCGGATGCGCGCCAGCAGCACGCGCGGGCGCACCGGCTTGCACACGTAGTCGTCGGCGCCCATCTCCAGGCCCTGCACCTGGTCCATGTCGTCGGTGCGCGCGGTGAGCATCAGGATCGGCCCGTCATAGTCCGGGCGCAGGCGCTTGCAGATGGACAGCCCATCCTCGCCCGGCAGCATCAGGTCGAGCACCACCAGGTCCGGCCGCTCGGCCAGCACCCGCTCCACCGCCCTGCCGCCGTGGGACTCGATGGACACCGCCAGGCCGTTGCTCTCCAGGTAGTCCTGGGTCAACTCGGCCAGTCGCTGGTCGTCCTCGACGATGAGAATGCGCGCTTCTTGTTCCACCTTGCCTCCTGATGCGCCATGAGCGAGCGCGGGCACTCTTAACTAACAGAGAGTAACTGTAGAGAGCCCGCAAAAGCGGCCGGCATTGTAGCCAGATTGCCGGCGCTGCGGCACGCCACCGGCGTAAGCAGGCATTGCGCGAAAAGGTCAAGGTCTGCGCGGTGAGAAACACTACATATTGTGGTAGTGTTCCTTCCCGCACAGCCCCTCCGATGCGTGTGAAAAATCTCTCACCAACCACGACGAACGGTGAAAGGCAGACAGCATCAGGGATAGCGCGAGTTACCCCGCTTCACCCACATTCCATGCACATTTTATCCACAGCTTTTCCCCGTCGCCCCGCCTTGCAAACACCCCCATAGCGCATTATCTTGTATCCCCGTTGCGGTATACCCCTACATCTTGGGGTTGCCACCACGAACCGGACACAAGAAGAAAGTCGAAATCCCGAGCCTGTTCCACGGCTCCTCCGGTTCCACCACAACGTATTCCAGACGTACTGAGGTGCCAGGCGGCCCTGCCCGCAAGGAGCGATTCATGTCGATGGAAATGCGGTACGGGTGTTGCAACGTAACGTTCAACACCACTAGGTATTGTGGTCCCGGCCCGTAAAGCCGGCACCCGAGTTGGGCCAGGGAGGCGCTTCGGGTCATCCCCCCTGTTCCAGAAGAATTCCAGCTTGCGGCTGCAATCGCGGGCGACCGCTCTTTTTGCTCTTTATTTCGCAACGGCGCCCCGGCGTCAGCAACACACCAAATTACGAGAACGTGGAGACAACCACCCATGCAAATCGACACCACTCGCGAGAACCCGCAGGCCAACGCGCCGCAGGCCGCCGAATCCGCACAGGATCTGGCCGCCACTGCGCCCGGCCAGCTGCGCGTGATCAAGCGCAACGGCACCGTAGTTCCCTACACCGATGACAAGATCACCGTAGCCATCACCAAGGCGTTCCTCGCCGTGGAAGGCGGCACCGCCGCCGCCTCGTCGCGCATCCATGAGACCGTGCGCCGCCTGACCGAACAGGTCACCGCGACCTTCAAGCGCCGCATGCCCTCCGGTGGCACCATCCACATCGAAGAGATCCAGGACCAGGTCGAACTGTCCCTGATGCGCGCCGGCGAGCAGAAAGTCGCCCGCGACTACGTGATCTACCGCGAAGCCCGCGCCAACGAGCGCAAGACCGCAGGCGTGGCCAGCGACATCGCCCAGCCGCACCCGAGCATCCGCATCACCAAGGCCGACGGCAGCACCCAGCCGCTGGACATGGGCCGCCTGCAGACCATCATCCGCGAAGCCTGCGAAGGCCTGGCCGAAGTCGATGGCAGCCTGATCGAACGCGAAACCCTGAAGAACCTGTACGACGGCGTCGCCGAGAAGGACGTCAACACCGCCCTGGTGATGACCGCCCGTACCCTGGTCGAGCGCGAGCCGAACTACTCCTACGTCACCGCCCGCCTGCTGATGGACACCCTGCGCGCCGAAGCCCTCGGCTTCCTGGGCGTCGCCGAGAGCGCCACTCACCACGAGATGGCCGACCTCTACGCCAAGGCCCTGGCCGCCTACGTCGAGAAGGGCTCCGAGTTCGAGCTGATCGACAGCAAGCTCAAGGGCTACGACCTGGCCAAGCTGGGCGCCGCGATCAACCACGAGCGCGACCAGCAGTTCACCTACCTCGGCCTTCAGACCCTGTACGACCGCTACTTCATCCACAAGGACGGCATCCGTTTCGAACTGCCGCAGGTCTTCTTCATGCGCGTGGCCATGGGCCTGGCCATCGAAGAGAAGGACCGTGAAGCTCGCGCCATCGAGTTCTACAACCTGCTCTCCTCGTTCGACTACATGTCGTCGACCCCGACCCTGTTCAACGCCGGCACCCTGCGTCCGCAGCTGTCCTCCTGCTACCTGACCACCGTGCCGGACGACTTGTCGGGCATCTACAACGCGATCCACGACAACGCCATGCTGTCGAAATTCGCCGGCGGCCTGGGCAACGACTGGACTCCGGTGCGCGCACTGGGCTCCTACATCAAGGGCACCAACGGCAAGTCCCAGGGCGTGGTTCCGTTCCTGAAAGTCGTGAACGACACCGCCGTCGCCGTGAACCAGGGTGGCAAGCGCAAGGGCGCCGTCTGCGCCTACCTGGAAACCTGGCACCTGGACATCGAGGAATTCCTCGAGCTGCGCAAGAATACCGGTGACGACCGTCGCCGTACCCACGACATGAACACCGCGAACTGGATTCCGGACCTGTTCATGAAGCGCGTCTTCGACGACGGCAAGTGGACCCTGTTCTCCCCGTCCGAAGTACCGGACCTGCACGATCTGACCGGCAAGGCCTTCGAAGAGCGCTACGAGTATTACGAAGCCCTGACCGAGTACAACAAGATCAAGGTGTTCAAGGTCGTCCAGGCCAAAGACCTGTGGCGCAAGATGCTCTCCATGCTCTTCGAGACCGGGCACCCGTGGCTGACCTTCAAGGACCCGTGCAACCTGCGCAGCCCGCAGCAGCACGTGGGCGTGGTCCACAGCTCGAACCTGTGCACCGAGATCACCCTGAACACCAACAAGGACGAGATCGCGGTCTGCAACCTGGGCTCGATCAACCTGGTCAACCACATCGTCGACGGCAAGCTGGACACCGCCAAGCTCGAGAAGACCGTGAAGACCGCCGTGCGCATGCTCGATAACGTTATCGACATCAACTACTACTCGGTCCCGCAGGCTCGCAACTCGAACCTCAAGCACCGCCCGGTTGGCCTCGGCATCATGGGCTTCCAGGACGCGCTGTACCTGCAGCACATCGCCTACGGCTCGGACGCTGCCATCGAGTTCGCCGACAAGTCCATGGAAGCGGTGAGCTACTTCGCCATCCAGGCTTCCTGTGACCTGGCCGACGAGCGTGGCGCCTACGAGACCTTCGACGGCTCCCTGTGGTCCAAGGGCATCCTGCCGCTGGACTCCCAGCAGATCCTCATCGAAGCCCGTGGCCAGAAGTACATCGACGTCGACCTCACCGAATCCCTCGACTGGGCTCCGGTCCGTGCCCGCGTACAGAAAGGCATCCGCAACTCGAACATCATGGCCATCGCGCCGACCGCGACCATCGCCAACATTACCGGCGTATCGCAGTCCATCGAGCCGACCTACCAGAACCTGTACGTGAAATCGAACCTCTCCGGCGAGTTCACCGTGATCAACCCCTACCTGGTTCGCGACCTGAAAGCGCGCGGCCTGTGGGACCCGGTCATGGTCAACGACCTGAAGTACTACGACGGCTCCGTGCAGCAGATCGAGCGCATCCCGCAAGACCTGAAAGACCTGTACGCCACCGCCTTCGAAGTCGAGACCAAGTGGATCGTCGACGCCGCCAGCCGCCGCCAGAAGTGGATCGATCAGGCCCAGTCCCTGAACCTCTACATCGCCGGCGCCTCGGGCAAGAAGCTGGACGTGACCTACCGCATGGCGTGGTTCCGTGGCCTGAAAACCACCTACTACCTCCGTGCCCTGGCCGCCACCAGCACCGAGAAGTCCACCATCAACACCGGCAAGCTCAACGCCGTGTCCGCGGGTGGCAACGATGGCCTGCAAGCCGCCGCTGCCGAGCCGCAACCGGCTCCGGTTCCGCAAGCCTGCTCCATCGACAATCCGGACTGCGAAGCCTGCCAGTAATGGAGTAAGCGGTCCTCGGAACGGTCCGCGCGTCGTTGCCCGGCAGGTCGGCCCCCATCACGTACAGTCGTACGCTCAGGGGCTCCGACCTACCAGGCGCCTAGCGCGGCCTCGCCCCGAGGCACCGCCAGAACTCCGCAGCTTCACAGTCCCCTCTCCCTTCAGGGAGAGGGTCAGGGAGAGGGGCTCTTGATCCCTCCCCGCAAATTCGAGCTTTAGCGTGCACCCATCACGCAACCAGACACCAGGCCGCCACAGAGCGGCCCACCAGGAGAGGACCCCCATGCTGAGCTGGGACGAATTCGACAAAGAAGACGCCACCGAAGCCAAGGCCGCCCCGGCCGTCGCCCAGGCCGCTGCGCAGAACGCTGACAAACTCGACGCCGACGCCGCAGGCTCCGTCGAAGAAGCACGCGCCGTATCCGCCAACGACTCCGACGCCGTAGCCCGTGCCAAGCAGGCCCTCGACGCCCTGGACATCCAGGAAGGCCTGGACGATCTCGAAGGCTCCGCCGCCCGCGTACAAGTCGGCGACAAGCAGATGATCAACGCCCGCGCCGACCTCAACCAGCTCGTACCCTTCAAGTACGACTGGGCCTGGCAGAAGTATCTGGATGGTTGCGCCAACCACTGGATGCCCCAGGAAGTGAACATGAACGCCGACATTGCCCTGTGGAAGAGCAAGGACGGCCTCAGCGAAGACGAACGCCGCATCGTCATGCGCAACCTCGGCTTCTTCTCCACTGCCGACTCCCTGGTTGCCAACAACCTGGTGCTGGCCGTGTACCGCCTGATCACCAACCCCGAGTGCCGCCAGTACATCCTGCGCCAGGCCTTCGAGGAAGCGATCCACACCCACGCCTACCAGTACTGCATCGAATCCCTCGGCATGGATGAAGGCGAAATCTTCAACATGTACCACGAGATTCCTTCGGTCGCGAAGAAAGCCTCCTGGGGCCTGAAGTACACCCGCTCGATCTCCGATCCGAAGTTCGAAACCGGTACCCCGGAGACCGACCGCCAGTTCCTGCGCAACCTGATCGCCTACTACTGCGTCCTGGAAGGCATCTTCTTCTACTGCGGCTTCACCCAGATCCTCTCCATGGGCCGCCGCAACAAGATGACCGGCACCGCCGAGCAGTTCCAGTACATCCTGCGCGACGAATCCATGCACCTGAACTTCGGCATCGACGTGATCAACCAGATCAAGATCGAAAACCCGCACCTGTGGGATGCCCAGATGAAGGACGAGGCCACCCAGATGATCCTCCAGGGCACCCAGCTGGAGATCGAATACGCACGCGACACCATGCCGCGCGGCGTACTGGGCATGAACGCGGCGATGATGGAGGACTACCTCAAGTTCATCGCCAACCGCCGCCTGACCCAGATCGGCCTCAAAGAGGAATACCCGGGCACCAGCAACCCGTTCCCGTGGATGAGCGAAATCATGGACCTGAAGAAGGAAAAGAACTTCTTCGAGACCCGCGTGATCGAGTACCAGACCGGCGGCGCGCTGAGCTGGGACTGACGGAAGTAGTAGCAAGACCGCAAGTCAAGACCATTAGAAACACTGTAGACCGAAATGGATTTTTGGGGCAGTGATAGAAAGACAAAAGCCCCGCCTTGTGCGGGGCTTTTTATTATGAGTGACAAAATGAAAAATCAAGAAGATCTGGAAAAAGAGCTGATCCGAGAGATTCACAAATCAGCAGAAACTCTCTTTAAAGAACTGAACGGAAAATCACTAAGCAGCACCTTTACGGAAAACATCAAGCACTTCACAGACGCTATAGAGCTTTATAACTCCCCAACGCTCGCACCATCCCTCAGAGGACAAGTAATCTCAAATATTGCCAACATTTCTGCAAATCTCTCCAACATCGCAGACATTGAAACAAAGAATTCCAATTCAGCCGTACTAGCAACGATAAATCAACTATCTAAAGAATTATTAGAACTAATACATAACAAAAAGACAACCTTCATTTTTTCTCCAAAAGGCATTGCACCTCCAGATAGCGCAGATATCGAAAACGACTTAAATCTGGCTCAGAGCCTCAGCAGAATCAGGCAAGAGCTCGCCTCGCTAAAAAATGACCACGAAATGCACGACGAGCGCCATAAGAAGCTAATCTCAGAGAATCTAATAAATATAGAGAAAATCTCAGAAGCGACTAAAAACCTCGAAGACAATGTATCCCTTGAACTCAAAAAAGCACAAGAACTCTATGTAAAGACTGAGGAAGAACTCCGCGAAAAAGAGGATCAAATAAACAAACTCGTAGGCACCATATCTGGAACAGCTGTAGCTGGAAGTTATGAAAAGAGCGCAGAGAAGGAAAAATTTTCGGCCGACATGCTGAGATACTCCTCAATATTTTGCATGTTCGCAATTGCGTGCATCGTAGCCTACTCATTCTGGGAGACGACCACAGAAACATTTAAACTGGAAAACTCCGCATTCAGAATTGCTCTTGCGTTAATTCTGTCCGTCCCTTCTGCATATCTTGCAAGAGAATCATCAAAACACAGATCACAACAATATTCGCACCTACAAACCTCGCTAGACCTCAAGGCGGTAAATCCTTTTATAGCCTCCCTCCCAATTGACGAGCAGCACAAACTAAAATCCGAAATTGCAAGCAGAATATTTAGCCCAAAAGACATATCAAATATAAGCTCAGACTCCTATCCAATTAACGCACAAGAACTCATACTAGAGCTTATTAAAAAAATTAAACCCAAGGAGTAGGGAAGTTTAGCCGCGCAAAAACTAAATATTGACCCAGTTTCACCAACCCCCTACCCTCTCGCCCGGCGCCTAAGAAACGCCTGTCACACAGCGGCCTGACCGCTCCCGAAAGTTGAGCGGCTTTTTTGAGCACGCCGGATTCATTCGTCCTCGAAAAACCTCTGCGACGCCGGGAGTGGGCTAATACAAGACCCGAAAGGGGAATACGTCCGGCCCTCTGTGTGGGGTTTCTTAGCTCCCGGCACCCAGCCCTAAGAAAGCTGGTCACATCACACAGAGGTAATGGATATGCCTTTCACCCCCAGCCTTCGCCCCGAAGGCGCTTCGCTGTACCCGCCCTCTTAGCCCTCTTTCCCGGAGGTGCGCCATGTCTGAAGAGGTCCTGATCCCCACCGAATTCATCCGCCACAAGCGCTTGCTACGCGCCGTGCTGCTGGAAGACCTGTGCTGGTTCTGCGCCCACGACCTGGGCCGGCTGATCGGCTCGCCCTATCTGGCCGAGCGCGTGGAGCGCAACCTGGACGACGACCAGTTCCGCCGCGCCTGGGTGCGCGATGGCAATGGCGAATACGTAGATGAGCTGCTGATCAGCGAGTCGGGCGCCTATGCCGCGTTGATCCAATACTTCCATCCGGAGAATCGCAGCGTGCGGCAGTGGTTGTCGCAGCAGGTGATTCCGACGCTGCGCAACCAGCACCACACCGACCTGGGCGAACCAATGCGGGAAATGTTGCGCGGGCCGACGGAGTCGTTGTCGGTGTTGAGGTGGCAAGGCGTGTTGTGGATGCCGTATCGGCAGTGGCCGGAGTTGAGTGCCCGGCTGGAGGGTGGTGCCTAGGATGGTGTGGAGCGGAGCGATGCCCATCGCTCTGCTCGCCCCGTCGCTCTGCTCGCCCCGTCGCTGGGCGAGGCCTCGATTGTAGGAGCGGGCCATGCCC
>NZ_JYOA01000015.1:80075-80418 GCF_000955805.1 Pseudomonas sp. 21
CATGGCGCGCTCCTACAAGGGCTTTTAGATTCGGTGTTTCTGCGCCGCTTTGGCGTGCGCGTTGACTTCTTGTTTCGCCCCCTCGGGCGAGTCCCTTTTGGCAAACGACGGATGGCCGCCCCCCGCAAAGGAACCAAAAGGTCTCGCCCTTCCATCCGGCTTTTCGCTTCGCGAAAAGTACCCTCGGTTCTTCGGAGTTTCAGGGGCCCGCGGCGAAGGGCCGTCCCTGGCCCATCGCCGCTCTCGCGACATCCATGTCGCTCAACCCCTGAAACTCCAATTCAACGAGGGTATTTTTCGCCTAAGCGAAAAACCGGATGTCTGAATCGCCCCTAGTTTCGTA
>NZ_JYOA01000016.1:0-145 GCF_000955805.1 Pseudomonas sp. 21
TAGGAGCTTGACGATGACCTACTCTCACATGGAGAAACTCCACACTACCATCGGCGATGCGTCGTTTCACTACTGAGTTCGGGATGGGATCAGGTGGTTCCAACGCTCTATGGTCGTCAAGCAATTCTTTATGGACGCTCGTGGC
>NZ_JYOA01000016.1:181-5230 GCF_000955805.1 Pseudomonas sp. 21
ACGAACTTTCGGTTCGTTACGTCTTCACCGTACAACACGCAAATTGTTTGGGTGTTATATGGTCAAGCCTCACGGGCAATTAGTATCGGTTAGCTCAACGCCTCACAGCGCTTACACACCCGACCTATCAACGTCGTAGTCTTCGACGGCCCTTCAGGGGAATCAAGTTCCCAGTGAGATCTCATCTTGAGGCTAGTTTCCCGCTTAGATGCTTTCAGCGGTTATCTATTCCGAACATAGCTACCCGGCAATGCCACTGGCGTGACAACCGGAACACCAGAGGTTCGTCCACTCCGGTCCTCTCGTACTAGGAGCAGCCCCTCTCAAATCTCAAACGTCCACGGCAGATAGGGACCGAACTGTCTCACGACGTTCTAAACCCAGCTCGCGTACCACTTTAAATGGCGAACAGCCATACCCTTGGGACCGGCTTCAGCCCCAGGATGTGATGAGCCGACATCGAGGTGCCAAACACCGCCGTCGATATGAACTCTTGGGCGGTATCAGCCTGTTATCCCCGGAGTACCTTTTATCCGTTGAGCGATGGCCCTTCCATACAGAACCACCGGATCACTAAGACCTACTTTCGTACCTGCTCGACGTGTCTGTCTCGCAGTCAAGCGCGCTTTTGCCTTTATACTCTACGACCGATTTCCGACCGGTCTGAGCGCACCTTCGTACTCCTCCGTTACTCTTTAGGAGGAGACCGCCCCAGTCAAACTGCCCACCATACACTGTCCTCGATCCGGATAACGGACCAGAGTTAGAACCTCAAGCATGCCAGGGTGGTATTTCAAGGATGGCTCCACGCAGACTGGCGTCCACGCTTCAAAGCCTCCCACCTATCCTACACAAGCAGGCTCAAAGTCCAGTGCAAAGCTACAGTAAAGGTTCACGGGGTCTTTCCGTCTAGCCGCGGATACACTGCATCTTCACAGCGATTTCAATTTCACTGAGTCTCGGGTGGAGACAGCGCCGCCATCGTTACGCCATTCGTGCAGGTCGGAACTTACCCGACAAGGAATTTCGCTACCTTAGGACCGTTATAGTTACGGCCGCCGTTTACCGGGGCTTCGATCAAGAGCTTCGCTTTCGCTAACCCCATCAATTAACCTTCCGGCACCGGGCAGGCGTCACACCCTATACGTCCACTTTCGTGTTTGCAGAGTGCTGTGTTTTTAATAAACAGTCGCAGCGGCCTGGTATCTTCGACCGGCATGGGCTTACGGAGTAAATCCTTCACCCTCGCCGGCGCACCTTCTCCCGAAGTTACGGTGCCATTTTGCCTAGTTCCTTCACCCGAGTTCTCTCAAGCGCCTTGGTATTCTCTACCCAACCACCTGTGTCGGTTTGGGGTACGGTTCCTAGTTACCTGAAGCTTAGAAGCTTTTCCTGGAAGCATGGCATCAACCACTTCATCATCTGAAAGATGACTCGTCATCAGCTCTCGGCATTAAGACCCCGGATTTACCTAAGATCTCTGCCTACCACCTTAAACTTGGACAACCAACGCCAAGCTGGCCTAGCCTTCTCCGTCCCTCCATCGCAGTAACTAGAAGTACAGGAATATTAACCTGTTTCCCATCGACTACGCTCTTCAGCCTCGCCTTAGGGACCGACTAACCCTGCGTCGATTAACGTTGCGCAGGAACCCTTGGTCTTTCGGCGTGGGAGTTTTTCACTCCCATTGTCGTTACTCATGTCAGCATTCGCACTTCTGATACCTCCAGCAAGCTTCTCAACTCACCTTCACAGGCTTACAGAACGCTCCTCTACCGCGCATCTTACGATGCACCCGTAGCTTCGGTGTATGGTTTGAGCCCCGTTACATCTTCCGCGCAGGCCGACTCGACTAGTGAGCTATTACGCTTTCTTTAAAGGGTGGCTGCTTCTAAGCCAACCTCCTAGCTGTCTAAGCCTTCCCACATCGTTTACCACTTAACCATAACTTTGGGACCTTAGCTGACGGTCTGGGTTGTTTCCCTTTTCACGACGGACGTTAGCACCCGCCGTGTGTCTCCCACGCTGACACTTCCAGGTATTCGGAGTTTGCATCGGTTTGGTAAGTCGGGATGACCCCCTAGCCGAAACAGTGCTCTACCCCCTGGAGTGATACGTGAGGCGCTACCTAAATAGCTTTCGAGGAGAACCAGCTATCTCCGAGCTTGATTAGCCTTTCACTCCGATCCACAAGTCATCCCCTACCTTTTCAACGGGAGTGGGTTCGGTCCTCCAGTCAGTGTTACCTAACCTTCAACCTGCTCATGGATAGATCGCCCGGTTTCGGGTCTATACCCAGCGACTAAAACGCCCTATTAAGACTCGCTTTCGCTACGCCTTCCCTATACGGTTAAGCTCGCCACTGAATATAAGTCGCTGACCCATTATACAAAAGGTACGCAGTCACCTAACAAAGTAGGCTCCCACTGCTTGTACGCATACGGTTTCAGGTTCTATTTCACTCCCCTCTCCGGGGTTCTTTTCGCCTTTCCCTCACGGTACTGGTTCACTATCGGTCAGTCAGTAGTATTTAGCCTTGGAGGATGGTCCCCCCATATTCAGACAAAGTTTCTCGTGCTCCGTCCTACTCGATTTCACTTCAAAGAACCTTTCACATACGGGGCTATCACCCACTATGGCCGCACTTTCCAGAGCGTTCTGTTAGATTCAAAGAAGCTTAAGGGCTAATCCCCGTTCGCTCGCCACTACTAAGGGAATCTCGGTTGATTTCTTTTCCTCAGGGTACTTAGATGTTTCAGTTCCCCTGGTTCGCCTCTTACACCTATGTATTCAGTGCAAGATACCTAACTTATGCTAGGTGGGTTTCCCCATTCAGAGATCTCCGGATCAAAGTCTGTTTGCCGACTCCCCGAAGCTTATCGCAGGCTACCACGTCTTTCATCGCCTCTGACTGCCAAGGCATCCACCGTATGCGCTTCTTCACTTGACCATATAACCCCAAGCAATCTGGTTATTGTCTCGAACGTGAAGACGACATTCGCCGAAAATTCGCGCTTGAACTCGCAAATTTTACCTTGACTTGAATAATCACCAGTGAAAGAGATTATTCAGTCTACTTCTATCACATACCCAAATTTTTAAAGAACAGTTCTGGCACAAAGACCAGACATCAATGTTCGTTCATCCTGAACATTCATGTCTGAGCTTTCGACGATTAATGGTGGAGCCAAGGAGGATCGAACTCCTGACCTCCTGCGTGCAAAGCAGGCGCTCTCCCAGCTGAGCTATGGCCCCATCGGATCAGCAGCACACCACAACAATTGGTGGGTCTGGGCAGATTCGAACTGCCGACCTCACCCTTATCAGGGGTGCGCTCTAACCAACTGAGCTACAGACCCAATCGTCTAACCAGTGAATCAAGCAATTCGTGTGGGAGCTTATGAAGAAGCTGAGATCTTCGATTAAGGAGGTGATCCAGCCGCAGGTTCCCCTACGGCTACCTTGTTACGACTTCACCCCAGTCATGAATCACTCCGTGGTAACCGTCCCCCTTGCGGTTAGACTAGCTACTTCTGGAGCAACCCACTCCCATGGTGTGACGGGCGGTGTGTACAAGGCCCGGGAACGTATTCACCGTGACATTCTGATTCACGATTACTAGCGATTCCGACTTCACGCAGTCGAGTTGCAGACTGCGATCCGGACTACGATCGGTTTTATGGGATTAGCTCCACCTCGCGGCTTGGCAACCCTCTGTACCGACCATTGTAGCACGTGTGTAGCCCTGGCCGTAAGGGCCATGATGACTTGACGTCATCCCCACCTTCCTCCGGTTTGTCACCGGCAGTCTCCTTAGAGTGCCCACCATAACGTGCTGGTAACTAAGGACAAGGGTTGCGCTCGTTACGGGACTTAACCCAACATCTCACGACACGAGCTGACGACAGCCATGCAGCACCTGTGTTCCGATTCCCGAAGGCACTCTCGCATCTCTGCAAGATTCCGGACATGTCAAGGCCAGGTAAGGTTCTTCGCGTTGCTTCGAATTAAACCACATGCTCCACCGCTTGTGCGGGCCCCCGTCAATTCATTTGAGTTTTAACCTTGCGGCCGTACTCCCCAGGCGGTCGACTTATCGCGTTAGCTGCGCCACTAAGATCTCAAGGATCCCAACGGCTAGTCGACATCGTTTACGGCGTGGACTACCAGGGTATCTAATCCTGTTTGCTCCCCACGCTTTCGCACCTCAGTGTCAGTATCAGTCCAGGTGGTCGCCTTCGCCACTGGTGTTCCTTCCTATATCTACGCATTTCACCGCTACACAGGAAATTCCACCACCCTCTACCGTACTCTAGTCAGGCAGTTATGGATGCAGTTCCCAGGTTGAGCCCGGGGATTTCACATCCATCTTACCAAACCACCTACGCGCGCTTTACGCCCAGTAATTCCGATTAACGCTTGCACCCTTCGTATTACCGCGGCTGCTGGCACGAAGTTAGCCGGTGCTTATTCTGTTGGTAACGTCAAAACAGCAAGGTATTAACTTACTGCCCTTCCTCCCAACTTAAAGTGCTTTACAATCCGAAGACCTTCTTCACACACGCGGCATGGCTGGATCAGGCTTTCGCCCATTGTCCAATATTCCCCACTGCTGCCTCCCGTAGGAGTCTGGACCGTGTCTCAGTTCCAGTGTGACTGATCATCCTCTCAGACCAGTTACGGATCGTCGCCTTGGTAGGCCTTTACCCCACCAACTAGCTAATCCGACCTAGGCTCATCTGATAGCGCAAGGCCCGAAGGTCCCCTGCTTTCTCCCGTAGGACGTATGCGGTATTAGCGTTCCTTTCGAAACGTTGTCCCCCACTACCAGGCAGATTCCTAGGCATTACTCACCCGTCCGCCGCTGAATCCGGAAGCAAGCTCCCATCATCCGCTCGACTTGCATGTGTTAGGCCTGCCGCCAGCGTTCAATCTGAGCCATGATCAAACTCTTCAGTTCAATACTGCTTGGGTTTTGAGAAAACCCTAAACTTGGCTCAGCAATCGCATGCTCAATTTAATGAGCTAAAACTCTCGAATTCACGAGTG
>NZ_JYOA01000017.1 GCF_000955805.1 Pseudomonas sp. 21
TACGAAACTAGGGGCGATTCACCCATTAGGGAAACATCCCCGCAACTGCGACCATCAAAACCTCTACCCAACATCTCAGAGAAGTCAAAAAAACAGAAAGACCAAATAAAAAATCATGAAATACATAATATCGATGCTCATCCAGCAGACCATTCATCCGAATAATCAAAATTAATCTTAAAATCCCTGCAAACCTCCCCGCTCGCTGTATAATTTAATTCCTCTGCCGTGTTTAGCGGCTCCGTCTTGATGCATGACGCCCATCTCCTCGGCCACTTCACTCTGCAGCCATTCCCGTGGAGATCATCATGGCTATTCGTCAGAATGGAACCGTAAAATGGTTCAACGCAGTAAAAGGTTTTGGCTTCATTACCCCCGAGATGGGGCCGGACATATTCGTCCATTTTCGAGAAATCGACACTCCAGGCTTCAAGTCACTGGATGAAGGTCAGCGCGTGAGCTTCCTGGTGGGCGTTGGCCCTAAAGGTGACCAGGCCGAGCAGGTTAAAGTACTGTGAAATCCCCAGACCCCGCTAACTGCGGGGTCTCTCATTGGGCTCAAGCCATGCGATTCTCAGGAAAATAGCGGGGATTCGACATGAAAGAAAAGCGATTTGGGCAAAGCCTTAATATTGCAAGCAGTTGCCTGACACAGGCGATAAATGATCTTGTGGCAGAAGAAGTCAGTTCCGAATCCTCCACGAATAGGGAGAGTCTCGCCAGAATCAGACAACAACTTGAATGTGTCGCCGTGATCATGGACTCACTCAAGCGGGCCAATATCCAGTCAATCTCGAATATATTTCCAATCCGCTGATTAAGAATCATCTGGCCGGCTTCAATTTAGCAAAAAAGGCAGGGCACGGCCAGGCACAATCAATCAGAAGCTGGGAGCTTCGACTGGCGCGGCTTCATAATGATAATGATTAGGTATTTCCCGCCCAATGTCGAATGCTGCATGTCCTGCCAATTATCCTAGTCGAACCCCGGCGCGCTGCTCAGGCGGTCCAGATCGACGTCAAGCACGAAGCGCTTGTTCGCCGTATCCCGCCTCCATGGAACTGCAAACAGTTTTTCTCCCATCTCCAGGATTCCGCCGAATGACAGCCCGGCACAGGCAACTTGCCCACTTTGCGAATCCAGCACGATTTCCTTGAGGCCGCCAAGGCCTTCGTCCTCGGAGTTGCAGTTGTCACTCCCGATGAGCCTATCTGCGCCCGGCCGGGGCAGGAATGGTCATCGGCGACTATGCCGTTATGGCTCGTAAATACCGCAGTAATCGCGATCTTTAATGTTCACGCCCACCCTGGAACGATGCGATGACAGGGTCGTACAAGGCGCCAAATCAGCATCCGCCGCCGCAAGCTCCAGGCTGCGCGCAAATAGGAGCCCGGTCTGTGCGATAGGGAACTTTGCACCACCGGCAAAGGCCTGAAATTGTATGCTTGAATAGTCGCGATACGCCCCGTGAGGAGGCCGCCATGCGAGAGACTCCCTCCCCCGCGCAGAACCATTTACTGGCCGCACTCCCCCGAGAGGTTCAGGAACGCCTCTTCCCCCATCTGGAGCTGCAACGCCTGGAACTGGGCAAGGTGATCTACGAACCCGGTGATGCGATGCGTTACGTGTTCTTCCCCACCGACTCCATCATTTCGCTTTTGTACGTGATGGAAAGTGGTGCATCGGCCGAGATATCCGTGGTCGGTAACGAGGGGCTGGTCGGTATAGCCGTCTTCATGGGCGGCGAGAGCACCCCCAGCCGCGCTATCGTGCAAAGCGCCGGCAGCGTTTACCGGCTCGCGGGGCAACGAATGAAGGACGAGTTCAGTCGCCACGGCGACATGCTCATGTTGTTGCTCCGCTATACCCAGGCATTGATCACTCAGATGGCCCAGACGGCAGTCTGCAACCGCCATCACTCCATCGACCAGCAACTCTGCCGCTGGCTGCTGCTGTCCCTCGATCGCCTGCCCGGCAACCAGCTGATCATGACCCAGGAGCTCATCGCCAACATGCTCGGTGTACGGCGAGAGGGCGTCACAGAAGCGGCCGGCAAACTGCAGAAGCAAGGTGTGATCGAGTACAGCCGGGGGCGGATCACCGTGCTGGACCGCCCGCGCCTGGAGGCATTGAGCTGCGAGTGTTACGCGGTGGTGAAGGCGGAAACCGACCGTTTGCTACCCTACGTTCCCCGTCGTCCAGGCCATGCGGCGGAGTGACACGAGTTTACAGGAACAGCTCGAGGCGATGCTCGCCAACCGCCAGCGGCACCCGCACCGGGCTTTCGCCGCAGACCAGTGAAAGGCCATCCAGAAGCGCACGCTGGATGCCGCGGCAGTGCGTCCCGGCCGAGGCCACGACGATGCTGTAATGGCAACTATCCACCGTCACGCTGGCGTCGAACCCCGGCCAGTCCAGCGGAATACACGGATCGATGAGCAGACTTGCACCCTCGCGCCGGAGCCCCAGAATCCCTTCCACCCCCGCACGGTACATCCAGCCAGCGGAGCCGGTGTACCAGCTCCAGCCACCACGCCCGACATGGGGTTCAACGGAATAGACATCGGCCGCGACGACATAGGGTTCGATCCTGTAACACTCCACCTCTGTTGCGGTACGTGCATGGTTGATCGGGTTGAGCAGGGAGAACAGCCCGGCCGCCTTGTCGCCCTCACCGAGACGGGCAAACGCCAGGATGCTCCACATCGCCGCATGACTGTATTGCCCGCCGTTCTCGCGCAGGCCCGGCGGATATCCCTTGATGTAGCCAGGATCGCGCGGCGATTGATCGAAGGGTGGAGTGAACAGCAAGGCCAACCCCTCATCCTGACGGATCAACCAGCGCTCCAGCGAAGCCATGGCAGTGGCTGCGCGCTCGGGATTCGCGCCGCCACAAAGCACCGCCCAGGACTGGGCGATGGAATCGATCCGGCATTCGTCGCTGGCCGCCGAACCGAGCCAGGTGCCGTCGTCGAAAGTCGCTCGGCGATACCACTGGCCATCCCAGCCATGCTCCTCCAAGGCCAGCTGCAGCGCCGCCGAATGTTTCCGCCAGCGCACGCACCGCACCTCATCACGCCCCTCGGCCAGCGCTCCGAAGCGCTCCAGGGTATGCAACAGCAACCAGCCGAGCCACACACTTTCGCCCTGCCCGCCGACGCCCACACGGTTCATTCCGTCGTTCCAGTCTCCGCTCCCCATCAGTGGCAGGCCGTGGGCGCCGGCCATCTCCAGGCACTGGTCCAGGCCACGAGCGCAGTGCTCGAACAGCGAGGCGCTCTCCTCCGCAAGCATCGGCTGGAAAAACGTATCGCTCTCGCCAGGATGCAGCTGTGGCCCTTCGAGGAAAGGCAGCATTTCGTCGAGCACCGCAAGGTCCGCGGATGACTCGATATAGCTGGCACAGGCATAGGCCAACCAGACCCGGTCATCGGAGATTCGCGTGCGCACTCCCTGCCCCGTCTGTTCCAGCCACCAGTGCTGCACATCGCCCTCGACGAACTGGCGCCCGGCGGCCCGCAGCAAGTGGTGGCGGGTCAGCTCTGGGCAGGCGAACGACAGCGCCAGACCATCCTGCAACTGATCACGGAAACCATAAGCACCGCTGGCCTGGTAGAACGCCGAACGGGAATGGATGCGGCACGCCAGCGTCTGGTAGAGCAACCAGCCGTTGAGCATGAGGTCCATGGCGCGATCAGGCGTGCGCACCTGGACTGTGCCCAGCCGCTGCTGCCAGTGCCGTGTCACATCGGCCAATACCGCATCGAGATCGATGCTGCGATATCGCTCCACGAGACCACGAACCTCTTCGTCCGATCCGGCTTGCCCCAGCAACGCCAGCACTTCCACGGACTCGCCGACACCCAGCTCGACGATGCATTGCAGGGCAGCGCAAGGATCGAAGCCAGCGCCGGTGGCGCCCGACAACGCCGCGGCGCCGAGTAGCGCCCGAGGAGCCGAAAGGCTACCGGCAGGGCCGATGAATTCGCCGCGATCGGCGGTCCAGCTGCTCTGCCGCCCGCCCAGGTCGGCGAAAGCCAGCCGCTCGGAATAAGCGATGCTCCACGGGTTACGTGCCAGTAGCGCGCCGCTGTCGACATCCACCCCAGTCAGGATGAAAGGGGCACAGGCTCCGCGCGCGGTACCCAGTACCCATTCCACGTAAGCCGTCACCGATAGCCGGCGCGGCCGGCCGGAGGTATTGCGCAGTGTGAGCCGCGATATCTTCAGCGGGTCATCCAGCGGCACGTACTGCAGCAGTTGCGCCTCGATACCGTGGGCCGTGTGGCTGAACCGGCTGTAGCCGAAACCATGGGCGGCGCGGTACAAGCCTGCGTCGCGGATCGGCCGGGCGGTAACGCCCCACAATGCCAGACTGTCTTCGTCGCGCAGGTAGAAAGCCTCACCTGCAGGATCGATGACCGGGTCGTTGGACCAGGGGCTGAGCTGATTGTCCCGGCTGTTGCCGGCCCAGGTGTAGCCGCTGCCTTCCGCAGAGACCTGGAAGCCGAACGCTGGATTGGCGATCACATTGATCCACGGCGCCGGGGTCGTGTGGCCATTGTTCAGAATGATGTTGTACTCGCGCCCGCCCAGCGCAAAGCCGCCCAGCCCGTTGAAAAACTCCAGCGGCTCATCACTGCTCGCTCCCTCGGTCGCGGGCAGCAGCGGCAAGGCCGCCGGTGCATGCCGGGCGGCAGACGGCCGCGGCTTGGCCGGCGGCAGACGCCCCAGGTGGGCAGCGATGGAGCCGCGGCGCGCCATCAGGTTGACCCGCGCCACGGCGTTCAGCAGTTCCCGCGCCTCCACGGTCATCAGGTCGGCGCGCAAGGTGTACACGGCGCCGCGCGAGGCCTGGCCCTCGCTGCGTTGACGCGAGGGGCTGCTGCGTACGGCGGTTTCGATGGCGGTCTGCAGATCCTGGACATAGGACGAGGCTCGTTCGTTGACGATCACCAGGTCAACGTCCAGGCCCTTCATCCGCCAGTACTCGCGGGCGCGCAGGAGCTGCCGCAGCAGCGACAGATCGTCGATTTCGTCGATGCGCAACAGGACGATCGGCAAATCTCCGGAAATCGCCAGCGGCCAGAGCCCGGACTGGCGCCCTGCGCCGCGCCGGAGGGCTTCCTGCGGTGCCCTCCAGCGATAATCCGCATAGAGAATCGGCGCCGCCAGGCGCTGGAAATCGGCGGCTTCCTCGGCATCGATGCCCAGGTCGCGCAATTCCACCTGGGCCTGGGTCCAGGCCAGGGTCTTGGCGCGTTCGAAGGCGTTGCGTTCATGGTGTTTGTCGATCAGGTCAAGCAAGGCTTCCCGGGTACTGGCTACCAGTGTCCAGAATGCCACCCGTGCAACCTTGCCAGGCGCCACCCGCAGGCGCAGGCGGAGGGAGAAAATCGGATCGAGCACGCTGCCCTGGGAGTTGCCCAGGGCACGGTGGCCCAGAACTGCCTGCGCCTCCCGCAGGGTTCGGCCACGGCCGAGGAAGCGGGCGCGGTCGGACTCATACTGCGTCTCGCCGATCAACTCGCCCTCGACCACTGCGAAATGGGCCGCCCAGATCGACGGATCGTCCGGCGAGCGCAGGCGTCGCGTGGCGACCAGGGCGCCGAACTCGGCAAGGTATTCTGTCTGCACGAACATCCGCGAGAACACCGGATGCGCGCCATCGGCTGCCGGCGTTGCCAGCACCACTTCGGCATAGGAAGTCAGTTCGATTTCGCGTGCGCGGCGACCATGATTGGTCAGCGACACCCGCCGCACCTCGCCATCGTCCTCGCCGGACACCAGTACTTCCAGGCTGGTCAGCAGCGCGGCGTCGCGATGGATGAACTCGGCGTGGTCCTCGTCGAACAGTACCTCGCCATTCTCAACCGGTTGTCCGCCAGGCTGCGCCGTGGCCGACCACAGTGCGCCACTCTGCAGGTCGCGCAGGAAGATGAAACTGCCCCAGTCGTCGCAGGTGGCATCCTCGCGCCAGCGCGTCACTGCGATATCTCCCCAGCGGCTGTAGCCGCCACCGCTGGCAGTCAGCATCAATGCGTAGCGGCCGTTGGACAGCAGATGAGTGATCGGCGGCCCATCGAGCATTGCATCGACTCGGCGCAGCGTGGACGCATCGGCAATGGTGTCGCTGGGCGCTACCGTTACTTCCTCGGCGCGGGGATGCCCCAGCGCCACATCGCGCGGGACGCGCTCCTGCAATAGCAGTTCGCTGGCCTGGATCATCGGCTCGCGATGCAGGCGGCAGCGCATGCGCCCGTGCTGCAGGGTATTGGCGATGGCGACGATGCTCATGCCCTGGTGGTGGGCCATGAAACTGCAGACGATGGCGACGCTTTCCCCGTCCTGCAGGCGTGAGCGGGTGAAGTCCAGAGCCTCGTAGAAGCCATAGCGGCCGAGCGCACCGACAGCCGTCAGGTGATCGAAATTGCGCTGCGCCCCTTGCGCATCGACCATGGTCGCCAGCGCCGTGGCATAGGGCGCTATGACTACGTTCTCGGCCAATCCGCGTTTGAGACCAAGTCCCGGCACGCCGAAGTTCGAATACTGGTAGGTGAATTCCAGATCGCGGGCGTTGTAGGCCGATTCGGAAATGCCCCAGGGGATGCCCAGCGCGGCCCCGTAGGCCTGCTGCCGCGCCACGACAAGGCGGTTGGTCTGCTCCAGCAGGCTGCCGGCCGGCGCCCGCATGACCAGCGAGGGCATCAGGTACTCGAACATCGAGCCGGACCAGGAGATCAGCGCCGAGCCACCGGGCACCGGCGTGGCCGTGCGGCCCAGGCGGAACCAGTGGCGGGTCGGCAGATCGCCCTTGGCGATGGCGAACAGGCTGGCCAGGCGCGCCTCGGAGGCCAGCAGGTCGTAGCAACTGGGGTCCAGGCGATTGTCGTCCACGCAATAGCCGATGGACAGCAGCTTGCGCTCCTGGTTGAGCAGGAAACCGAAATCCATCTCCAGAGCCAGCCGGCGCGCCGTATCGGCCAGGGCCTGAAGGCGTCGGTCCAATGCCTTTTCATCGCCATGCCGTCGGTCTCGGCTGTGCTCGGCGAAGGCCCTGCGCAGTGCGTCGAACCAGAACGACAGGTCGCCGACCTCCTCGCCAGCCGGCGCGAGGCCCGCGACGCAACGCACGGCCTTTTCCGCGCGGTGCCCAAGGGCGGGCAGCAAGGCGTCGAGCGATTGTGGGCCGGTGAGGGCCCGGTGAATCTCCCGCACGTCGTCCTTCACCTGCAGCAACCCGACATCTTCAGCCAGCGGCAGCGCTGCGACGGCTTGCCGTGCCAGGTGCAGGGTGTCGAGCAGGCCCTGGCGGGCTTCCTCCACCAGCGGGCTGGCGCGCCACTCCTCGCACGCGTTGGCCAGCACGATCAGGTGCCCAGCCAGGTTGCCGCTGTCCACCGAGGACAGGTACCTCGGTTCGAGGGCTCGCAGGTCGCGGGTTCCGTACCAGTTGAAGAAATGGCCGTGGCTGCGCGGCAGCTTCTCCAGCACCGCCAGGGTGCCCTCCAGGCGCTCCAGTGTCTGCAGGCCGCCGGCCCAGCCGAAATCGCGAGCGGCCACCGCGGACAGCAGGTAGAGGCCGATATTGGTAGGCGAGGTGCGGTGAGCCAGCACAGGCCTGGGCTGCTCCTGGAAGTTGTCCGGCGGCAGTAGATTGTCCGCCGGCGTGACGAAGGTCTCGAAGAAGCGCCAGGTTCGCCGTGCGCACAGGCGCAGTGCGGTTGCGTCATCCTCCTCCAGGCCCGAACGACGCGACGGCTGCGTGGGCTTGCTGCTGTAGAACGCGAGCAGAGGCGCGCTCAACCAGAGCAGGGTCAATGGCAGGATCAGCAACCAGTTCGCCGGCTGCAATGCCAACCCGGTGATGCCGGCCGATGCGGCGAGGGCCGTCCCGCCGGCCATCTGCCGATAGCTGCCGAGCCAGCCAGGGCGCGGCTTGCGTGAGGACTGTGCGGCAGTGGTCCACTCCAGCAGGTTGCGCTGGCTGACGTACATCCGCCAAAGCGTGCGCAGGATGGCATCGACCATGCTCCAGGCATCGTTTGGCAGAAAGGCCAGCGACAGCAGGATCTGCAGCAACGCACGACGGAAGTCGGCGCCGAGCATGGCGAAGTGGCTGCGTAATCGAACACCGGAGCGCGCTGGCAGCAACGCGCAGTAGATCGGCAGTAACGGCGGGATCGCCTGGGTCAGAATGACCAACGTCGCGGCCAGCAGTGCCTGCGGCAATGGCAGCCACCAGCAGAGCAGCAGGCTGGCCAGGGCGAAGGGCACGACCAGCGACCGGCGCAGGTTGTCGAGCATCTTGCAGCGGCCGATCAACGGCATCGCCTGCGGCCCGCGCCAGTGGCCGAGCATCGACGGCAATAGCTGCCAGTCGCCGCGGGTCCAGCGGTGCATACGCCTGCTCGCCACATCGAAGCGCGACGGCGACTCTTCGACGACCTCGACATCCGACGCCAGCCCTGCGCGGGCGAAGATGCCTTCGAAGAGATCATGGCTGAGCAGTCGATTGTCCGCGACCCGGCCGGCCATCGCGCGCTCGAAGGCATCGACGTCATAAATCCCCTTGCCGGTGAAGGAGCCTTCACCGAACAGATCCTGATAAACGTCCGACACCGCCGCCGCGTAGGGGTCCATGCCTGCCGGGCCGGAAAAGACGCGCTGGTACAACGAGCCCTCCCCGCCCATCGGCAGCGATGGCGTCACCCGCGGCTGGAGTACCGCGTGGCCGTTGATCACTCGCTGCTGCAGGGCATCGAAGCGCGGCTGGTTCAGCGGGTGGCCCATCTTGCCGATAAGGCGCAGGGCCGCCTCGCGGGGCAGGCGAGTATCGGCGTCGAGGGTGATGACCAAGCGTACCTCGCTCGGCACTCGCGGCGGCTCTCCGGCAATCGCCACGAAGCTGGTATCGGTGGCGCCGCGCAACAGCCGGTTCAGTTCATGCAACTTTCCGCGCTTGCGCTCCCAGCCCATCCAACAGCCCTCGGCAGGGTTGAAGCAGCGCCTGCGAAACAGCACGAAGAAGCGCTGGCCGCCGGGACCCTGGCCGTAATGCCGATTCAGGCGGTCGATGGCCGCAGCCGCAACAGCGAGCAGCGGTGCATCACTGGGCAGGATCTCCTGTGGCGCGTCGACGCCATCGAGAATCAGCACGAAGGTCAGGTCACCGCCGATACCCGCGAGATGGTGGACCTCCAGCCGCTCGATCTGCTCCAGCAGATCGGCCTCAGTGGTCAGCAAGGTCGGCACCGCCACCACGGTGCGCAACGCCTGTGGCACGCCGGCCAGGAGTTCCAGCGCAGGCAGCGTTATCGCGCCAAAGCTCCAGGTCACCAAGCGGTTGATGAGTGCCGTGGCCACTTCGGTCACCGGAACGCAAAGGCAGGCCAGGAAGGCCAGCATCCAGCCCCAGGAGGGCGCAGGCTGATTCAGCAGATGGAATACGAATCCCAGCAGCACCAGGCTGAGCAGGCCGATGGTACCGATGTAGCCGCCCATGCCCAGGCGCACGCTGAAGCGATTCAGGCGCAGGTGCAGCGTCGGGCTGAAGCCGATGGCGCGCTCCAGCGTCGGGCGGCCTTCAGCAATCAGATGAAATCCGGGATCGAATTCACGGCGGGGGTCTTCACCTTCCGAATGATCGGCCACAGCCTGACGGCAAGCCTCCAGGGCGTGATCGACCACCTGGAGCTCGTCCAGGCAAGAGCCGCGCGCCAACTGTTCGATGGCGCTGCGATAGAGGTTACGAGTGGGAAAGTCCATGGCAGCGAAGTTGCTGCCGTCGCGCAGCCGCGCGTCGACCAGACTGACGTTCTCGAACAGCTGTGCCCAGTCGATATCGGAGATCAGGCGCATGCTGGTGATCACATTGCGCACTGTGACATTGGAGGCGCCCAGGCGCTGCTGCGCATGCTGGACCGCCGCTTCGACGCTGACGCCCTGTTCGTGCAGGCGCTCTTCGAGCCAACCCAGTGTCGGTGTCGTGCGCGGGTCCTGGTCGCGCATGCGTTTGGCCAGTTGGGCGGAGAACACCTCGGAAAGCGGACCAGTCGAGCGCGCGGCGATATCCGCCTCCAGCGCCGAGCGAGCGTGCCCTGGCGAGAGCAGGCGCTCGGCCAGGGCATCGGCATCGGCACGGGCTATGCGGCCGGCGCTGATCTGCTCGGCCAGGCGCCGCAGGTTCTCGATCAGGACGATGCGCAGGGTGATCGCCACCGCCCACAGTTCGCCGATGGTCAGTGGCTGGACTCGCTGGTAGGCATGGATGAAGCGCTGCAGCAGCTCCACATCGAGGTGGCTGTCGGTGTGCGCCACGAAGGCCCAGGCCAGGCCGAAGACCCGTGGGTAGCCGGCGAACGGTCCATCGGCGAGCTTGGGCAACTGCCGGTAGTAGCCAGGCGGCAGGTCGTCGCGGACCTCACGGATCTGTTCTTCGACGATGTGGTAATTGTCCAGCAGCCACTCGGCAGCCGGTACCACACCATTGCCCCTTTCCAACTCGACAGCGCTGGCCCGGTAGGCAGCCAGCAGGACACGGGCGTTGTCATCCAGGCGCACATGCAACGGCAGTACACGCCTTGGCGTATCCGTCACTTGTTGTGCCAGGGCCAGGCTCTGCGCGTGCTGTTCGAGCCGTTCGATGCCGAAGAGTTCTTCGCGAACCGGTACCAGACTGTCCCAAGGAGGCTTCGATCGGCCGCGGCGCAAGGCCCGGAAATGGAGCGACATCATGGCAATGCTCCGGAAGTGCGGCGGAAACCTGGCAGGTCGACACGAGCGCCAGGGTGGCACGTACAGAAAAGGCCCCCTATGTCGGTACCCGGAGGCTCCTGAAGTGGGGCATACCTGACTCCAACCTTCGCAGACCAGGACTACGACGTCGGTGCGGTTGCGCACTTAAGGGCCGCCTGAGGCTCGGCTCGGTGCCTGCCAGGCGCATTGATCATTCTTATCGCACTATTCCAATGAAAGGCAGGTCGTCTAATCAATGGCCTGTGTCATTGCCTCCCCCCACAGGAAACGCTGGTTCCGTTCCATGCATCGAATGCACGTCCAGCCCCCGAGCGCCGATACGTCTCAGGGCAATTCGCTAGTCCGCTGAAGAGGTGACTGTCATGGAATCGAACGACATCAATGCACGGTTCTACGAGGACTTGCGCCATCTGATCGCGCAATCGGCGTTCACGCCGGACAGTCCGCAGGATGTGATCGCCCGCTACATCCTCGCCCATGGCTTTGCGGCGCTCTCCGAGACCCAGTTGCAGCAGTTCTGCACCGAGTTGCTACCCATGCTGGAGGAACTGGGAGTGGAGGCGCCGCATCAGATAGAGGCCACGTTGCCGGAGGAAACCGCGGCCACATCAGCCCGTGCGGAAGACCAGGCGCCGAGCTTGCCCGGGGATACTGGAGGCAAGCCATGATGGGCGCCCGCACACCAGCAGAGGATCACATAGCCGAGCGCTCCCTGTCCCACGGGAGCTTTCAAGCATTGGCAACCTGGACTGGATGACAACGACATGGGCAGTATTTCACCGCACATCCTCCTGCTGGAGGACGAGCTGACCGTCCGCATTCTGATGACGCAGATCCTGGCCAATCTTCTCGACGCGCAGGTCACCGCCTTCTCCAGCGCCGAAGATGGAATCGAGTACCTGAAGCAGCCGGACACGCGGGTGGATCTGATCATCACCGACATTCAGATGGTCGGGCTGCTCGACGGCTACGACGTTGCCAGACTCTCTCTGCGGCACTGTCCCTCGACGCCCGTCGTGATCACCTCGGGACTCAATGGGCCGGAGCGCAGAAAGCCGCTCGAGAACTCGACGTTCCTGGCCAAGCCATGGGACCTCGCAACGCTCGAGGGCACTCTTCGTGCGCTCCTGGAACGAAGGACGCCTGGTGGTGAGGAGGAGCCCTGATTGCAATCGACGGCTACTGACACTCGAAGTCCAGGCTCTCATCCTCGGTAACTCTGCGTGCCGGAACCTGTGCTTCCTCTGCAGGCGGGGTGAAGACGAGGGCCAGCTCTCCCTGCAACGATTGACTGAGCGTTCTCAGCGCTTGCGCGCCTTGCAGGCAATGCTGGCCGATGCCCACGAACGTAATCCCCTCCCCCTGCAGCAAGGACATGAGCTGAAGGCTGATGGAGCCCATGGCGGACCGAGAGAGTGCGCATGAGTAACCCGGAAGCCAGGTGTCGAGCATTTTCCCGGCAGCGATCAGTGACAATCTGTTCATGGGCTCTGGTGACCTCCATCGTAACCGGCAGCTGCACGATCAACGACGCGGCCTGCGCCGAACCACCGGCGTTTCTTTCACCCTGATCTGGCGATTGGCCTGCGGCACAGGGTGTGTCGTCATGGACAGCTGACGCCATGCCCTCCTGCAGAGAATCACCGCATGCCGCCATTGGCGCCGCAGACCCGCCGCCACACTGCGTTTTCTGTAGTCATCCATCGATGGCGCATCACTGGTCATGAACATCTCCGGCGCGGCCGGGCTTCGTGCCCTTCTCCGGTCGATAGGTCGGATTTCCAGCAGAATCGACCTCCAGCGATTGCTGGAGTACCGCTTCCGCTCTGGTCTTCGGATTGGAGTAGTTATCTGAGCCCGGCAAACGCGGCGCTTCGTTGCGTCTGCCTTGCGGATGAGTCTTCCCCTTGGGTTCAGCGGCGCCGCCATGGGGGCCTTGCTTGCCTGTCTGGTTCATGGTCGCCTCGCCGCGCTTCCCACTCCTGCACCTTGCAGAGTGTGGAGGGAGCGACAATGACAACCTTTCACCAGGTTGTCGGTGCGGTAGCCCACTTGCGCTGGTCACCCAATAACGGGCACCGGTACGTGCGTTAACAGACGGACCGACGCATTGGCTTCGCGGATGCTGGAAACTGGTTCGAAAAGTCGCACTCCAGGAGAGCAACCATGACCCACTACTGCCATCAGGTCTCAGGTGTGTTCACCCGACGATCACAGGCCGATTGCGCGAAACAGGACCTGTTGGGGTTAGGCATTCGTCTGGACCGAGTGCGCATATTCGACAACCAGGAACTGGTGCCCTCCGGGCGCCTGCGCGCGAAGAGGCGCCCCTTCAGGCAAGTCATCAAGGGCGTTGCCGTAGGGACGCTGTTCGGCCTGCTGGTCAGTGTGCTGTTCGCAATCGCGATGACGAACGCCGGGGCAGGCCTCTTCGGCGGCTCGCCGCTACTTGAATTGCTGGGCTGGGGTGCTGTCGTGGGAGGGCTGGCGGGCGCAGCAATCGGCGCTTCGGCGAACGTCAGCCAGGACGACCATCCCTTCGGGTACACCCTCTTGCCAGGAAATGTCGTTCTGCTTGCCGAGACCCACTCGGCGCGCGAAACCCTGCGCGCCTTCGAAGTCATCGAAAGAGCGCCCGGAGTCGGTGCGCACATGGACATCAGCCTGGTCTGAGTTGGCACATGACGACGCAGCGGGCGACTCCGGGCAGCCGACGAACAACAGCGTCAGGATGGCCCTCCGTGCGCCATCGCACGCTCGGTGGGGACTACTCCTCCGAGGGATCGACCGGAGGCTTGGGCGGAGCCTGTGATGGTTCTTCAGCCGGATTAACCGAGGGCGGCAGCGGCGGCTGCTTCTTGTCGCGATCTCGAAATGAATATCGCTCGGCGGGAGAGCCATATTCACCGCCCGGCAGTGTGGGCCTGACACCACCACCGGTTGGCGACGGGCTGTCCGGAACTGTTCCCGGTTGTTTTTTCATGGCGACCTCTGGTGAACCGATCACTGCTAATCGCCAGGACGTACCGAAACGCCAGGCCAGCTCGGTGTTGACGGAATGCAACCATGGCAGGTCGCAACTCCTGGCGTCGGTACGCAAGCGCGCTTAACCCCTCACAAAGACCGGCAGTGCTCGCGGGGACCTTCCCAGCGGATTGCTCCAGTGGTCTAGCGCACAGACAGACGAACGCCTCAGGCGCAATCTTCAAATGAGCGTTGCGCTTGAATGCGGGAGGACACCATGAACCCCATCACCCTCTTCATCGTCATGGTTCTGACGGCCATCGGTGCCGTCCTCATCTACCTTGGCCACTCGGTTGTGGGCATCGTTGTGCTGGTGTGCGCACTGGTCGTCTCGCTGTCCCTCAAGATGGCCAATACCTGGCAGAAATTCGTCGTGTTGCGCGCAGGCAACCTGCAAGGCGTGCGCGGCCCCGGACTGTTCATGATCATTCCGGTCCTGGACAGCGTCGTCGCTGTGATCGACGAGCGAATCCAGACCACGGCGTTCAATGCCGAGCAGGCACTGACCCGCGATACAGTGCCGGTGAACGTCGACGCCATCATCTTCTGGCACGTGCACGACGCCCGCAAAGCGGCACTGGCTATCACCGACTACCGGCAGGCCATCGACCGGGTAGCACAGACCTCTCTGCGGGAAATGATCGGCTCGTCGATGCTGGCCGCGCTGCTATCCGATCGACGCAGCTCCGATCAGCAGTTGTGCCGCGAGATTGGTGAAAAGACCCAGGAATGGGGTGTCACCGTTGGCTCGGTGGAGATCCGCGACGTGGCCATCCCGGTGGCATTGCAGGACGCCATGTCACGCCAGGCGCAGGCCGAACGCGAGAAGCAGGCGCGAATCATCCTGGGCTCCGCAGAAGCGGAAATCGCCGGACGATTCGTGGAAGCAGCCACGATCTATGCCGGCCAGCCTACGGCCCTGCAGTTGCGCGCAATGAACATCATCTACGAGACCACCAAGGAGCGCGGAACCACCATCCTCATTCCCAGCTCCATGGTCGACAGCATGAATCCGACCGTTGCCGTCGCAGCTGCGGTGGCCGCCCAGGCCGGTACGATCCGTGCCAGCGACGAACCTTCGCATGAGAGTCCGCGAGTCAATGTGCAGGCGAACATCGACAGACCATCAACGATGGGGCGCAGCCAGGATGAACGCAGCACAGCGGGCGTGCACGCCGAACGGGTTGATGCAGCCGTTCCTTAGACAGGATTTGTCCGCTTCCGGCCAGAAGCGGACATCGAGGTGGTTTGGTTCTACTCTCTGGTCTTGATCCAGCTATGCGAGACGGGAGATTCGACTATCGCCCTGCATCCGCTTTTCCAATGCCTTGCCCTTGAGGGGCGCGCCCGCACGCTTTTGTTAATTGCCCACGAGGGTGAGCTCTGCGTGTTGGAGTTGATGCACGCCATGGGAATGATCCAGCCTCAGGTTAGCCGTCATCTGGCCCACATGGTTCGCTGCGGCCTTCTCACATCTAAACGGGATGCTACTTGGGTGCACTACAGGCTCAACCCAGGTGTGCCTGTGTGGAGTCAAGAGATCGTTCAGAAGACACTGCAAGCGAACTTGGAATGGCTCAAGCCCTCGCTCTCGCGCTTGGCGGACATGGAAAATCGGCCATCACGCGCTTCCTCACCTTCATAGTCCGCCTTGGGTTGATAACAGATGTTGTAAAGCAGCAGCGCGAAGCTGTCGCTCATGGCTGCCCTCCCGCGCCTGCCCTATAGTCCGACGTTCGTTCCAGTTCTCTTCATGCTCTAAGCTGACATCAGCATTATCTGGCTCCCTCAATTAAGAAGGATGTTCGTATGGGATTTCTGGGCCTAAATCGCCGCGATGGCGAGCAAATCCGGTTGATCATTGAGCCAGGCACCAATGCCGAAATCTTATTCCAAGAACTTATGCGTAACGGCATCACTATCCAAATCAATTCAACCTCGAACCCTAACCAAATTCGAGTAAGCATTGATGCACCTAAGCAGATCACGATTCTTCGAGGGGAGTTGCTTCAGCCCTAGGTTACGTCTCGATTAGGGGCGAGGTGCTACTGCACAGGCCAAGAGGCTAGCCTGCAGGATGCGTGTAAATGAGAGTGCGTTTTGAGTCGTTTTCCGCCGCTGCTGACAGGGGCTATGGTTACAAGCAGGGTTAACTGAAGTGATAACGAGGAGCGCGTGATGTCTCGGAGTCGATCTACAGAGGAGGTTCGGGTTACGTTGGCTGAGCTTTCGTTTCAGGGCGAAGCGGCGGCGGTAGTGCTGGAACGGGCAGTCCTGGAGTTGCCGCCTGGGTTAGGTGGCGAGGTGATAGAGGTTATCGAGTTGCTTCGCAAGAATGCAGCGACCTTACGGTCGTTGGCAGAGCGTGTGCAGGACGGAGGCATAGCTGCATTGCAATGAATGGAGTTGAGAAACAGATGCTCACAGCGCTGCGCACGACCTCGTTCAATAATGCAGCTGTTGCAGATCGCCTTATATCACTATCGTCGGTTGTCCCGGCTTTAAGGGATGAGCTACGAGCGATGGCTAGCCAGCTTGAGCGGGACGCCGACACGTTAGAGGTATTCGTGAAAGAAATTCATGAGGGGAGGATTGTCCGGTCTCCTTGATTGCAATGACTGCTATGGGGCGGTAGCTGCCCCCCGCCAGGAGCAGCAATCGAACCTTAGTGGAAACTCAAAGCTAGGTGCAGGCCAGCATTTGGAAGGATCAGTTGGCGTTGGGCAGCTCGAACCGTTCTACGCAGCGATGCATTTTTTCTTGAATCTCAGGCGAGTCGTCATCCACCGGTTTGCAGTGCAGGATCGTCAAGGCGTTCTCGCCTTCTGATACCTGCAGATCATCCCCTGGAGCAAGGTAAGTGCTGAACGCCTCCTTCCCATTGGCCCAGCTTGCAACTATTCGTGGATTCCCCCGAGTGACTTCTTTCATTTCGTCATCTGGGCGCTCTATCTTTTGCGAATCTATGCTGATGTGCACCCCTGATAGCGAGCATTGAATCGGATCGCCCTGCGCCATCCCATACATCTGGCCAAACACATACAGATTTCGCTCACGTTCCAGCCTCTGCAGAGCGTGCACGTGACGCGTCCAATTCGCCTTAAGCCACTTGGCCCGGTCGTCTTGAATAGGCGCAGTTGGCCAAATCTGCTCCTGGATGTTCCAGATGGCCACCGACGACACCCGCAACGTGCGAAGCTCCGGGATGCACTCGATGGAGAAGAACTCGTAAAGCTCATCGGCATTGGTGGCTGTCGCAAATGAGCAGGCCAATGTCATCGCCAACCACTTATTGGTCTTCAATTGTCATCCTCCCTGAATGAGCTTTCCGCTATCGGAGCCGACCAACGTCCTCGATGCCACTCTCGTGGGCGTTGCAATCCTAGTGCACGTCTTTGGTCGAGCCCAGGAAGTACTAGGAATTATCTCTGCGCTGGCAGCCGGATGGTGTTTTTGATAGTCCGCTTTGGGTCGATTGCGGCCTTTCACCAATGTCAGCAAACGGCCGCTATCCGCCGTCAAACGCCTTGGGCTGGGACGTGGAAGTCCGGACGACCAGCTTGGTCGGGTAGATCTTTACCTTCGGCGGCAGCATTCTGGACTCAGGCGAATGCAGCAGATCGGTAAGGAACCTCGCCGCGCACTCGCCCTTTTCCAATAGCGATTGGCGGATGGTGGTCAGCCCCTTCTCGGCCGCTTCCGGGATGTCGTCGAAACCGACCACAGAGACATCGCCCGGCACGGCGACGTCCAGCGACTGGGCCGCTGCCAGGCAAGACAACGCCATGACGTCCGAGCAGGCGACCACCGCCGTCACTTCCTGCTTGCGCAGCAGGGTCTCGGCGGCGGCCTTGCCCACCACGGTATCGAAGCCGCCGGCTTCGATCACGTGCAGGTCCTCGAAGCGCAGGCCAACCGTGGCGGCCTCTTCCAGGTAGCCAGTCAGGCGCTCGCGAACGATCATTTCGGTGGAGCGGTTGTAGCGTCTCTCGTCGACCATGCCGCGATAGCCGTCAGGCTTGAGGCGCTCCAGCAGAATGCCTATCCGCCGATGGCCCAGGCCAAGCACGTGGCGCATCTGTTCGCGCGCGGCACCACGGTCATCGATCCCCACGTAGGGCACGCCCTCGATGCGTGGCGAGTCGACCACGACGAAGGGGATCTTGCGCTTGATGAGGTACTGGATGGTCGGATGATCGTCCGGCAGGGTCGAGATGATCAGCCCGTCCACCAGGCCGCGCACCGCCATGTGTACGTCGCCGCCCTGGCCATCTTCTTCCAGACGCCGGCTGTTCATGGGGAACAGCGTCAGGGCGACGTTGGACAGTTCGTTGATATTGCTGATGCCGCGCAGCAGTGCGGTGGCCCAGGGGTCGTCGATGGCGTAGGACAGCTGGTCCATGACGATCAGCCCGATGGCGCCGATACGCCCCGAGCGCAGGCTGCGCGCGCGCAGGTTGGGTCCCGGATAGCCCAGCTCCTCGGCGACCGCGAAGATGTGCTCACGCTGCGCCGCCGATACCTTTGGCGAGCCGCTGTAGGCGTAGGAGACCGCTGGCTGTGAAACGCCCGCGGCACGCGCTACGTCCTTCATGGATATCATCGCAAGCACCTCTGGATATGACGCGGGCTACCGCGTTGACGACAGAAAAAAGGGCTCCCGGACCGGCTGCCGACAACCTATGCCAGACCGTGAGCCCCGTCCCGGGCCCTGCTCGGGCACCGAGGCGCAACAGTTGAAATCAGTTGGCAAGCGGCTCAGCCACCGGCCAGGCTCGCGAGGATCTGCTCATGAAGCCTCCGGTCCCCGCTTACCACGACAGCACGGCCGTGCTGCGCGTCGCCACCCTCCCAGGTGCTGACGACGCCGCCCGCCCCCTCGATGATCGGGATCAGCGCCTGGATGTCGTACGGCTTGAGGGCAGGCTCGATGACCGCATCCAGTTGCCCCAGGGCGACCATGCAGAAGGCGTAGCAGTCACCGCCATAGCGGGTCATGCGCACCCTCCCGGCGACCCTCTGGAAGGACTGCTGGTGCCCGGCAGTGGCGAAGTTCTCCGGGCTGGTGCTCATGATGCTTGCCTGCTCCAGGCGATCGCAGGGACGGCAGCCAATCACGCGGCCATTGAGCCAGGCCCGCGCGCCATTTCCGCAGAAGCGCTCGCGGGTGAAGGGCTGGTCGACCACGCCCACGAGCGGACGGTTGCCGTCGTTGAACGCCACCAGCACACCCCACAGGGGAAGCCCGGTGATGAATGCCCGAGTGCCATCGATGGGGTCCAGCACCCAGTGACGTCCCGAACGGCCGACTACCCTGCCCTCCTCTTCACCCAGGATGCCGTCGTCCGGATAGCGTTGCGCAATCAGCTCGCGCATCAATCTTTCAGCAGCACGATCCGCTGTAGTCACTGGGTCGAAGTGCCCCGCGTCCTTGTTCTCCAGCTCATAGGTGGAGCGAAAGTACGGCAGCACTTGCGCAGCGGCAGCATCGGCAAGCTCCTGGGCGAAGCTAAGGTGGCAGGCAAGTTCGGATTCGGAAAGCGACATCACTTGAGTCCTCGGTCTGCTTGGGTAACGGTGCCGGCCATCCCTGGCGGGCCCTGTGTTGCTTACTGGGTTACTGGATGCGCTTCTCGCTGTCGCGGTCGAACAGCACCACCTTCTCCATGTTCACGCTCAGGCAGGCACTACGGCCGGACTGCACGCTGCGCGGCTCCAGGCGGGCGATCACCTCGGTGCCGCCGAGGGTGAAGAAGGCCAGGGTGTCCGGTCCGGTCGGCTCGATCACCTCGACATCCACGTCGAAGGCGCCGGGCTGCCCGGCCGTCACGCTGCGGAAGGTTTCCGGGCGGATGCCCACCAGCACATCGCGGCCGGAATACTGCCGTGCGGTCTCGTCCGAAATGTGCACGTCACCCAGGCTCACCGTGCTGCCGTCCGGCTTGCGGAACAGCAACTGCGGGCCGCGGTCGGTCAGGCGGAAACTGGCCGGGATGATGTTCATCGCCGGCGAGCCGACGAAGCGCGCCACGTACACAGAGGCCGGCGTGTCGTAGATGGTTTCCGGGTCGGCCAGTTGCTGCACGTAGCCGTCCTTCATCACCGCGACCTTGGTGGCCATGGTCATGGCTTCGATCTGGTCGTGGGTCACGTAGACGATGGTGGTGCCCAGGCGCTGGTGCAGCTTCTTGATCTCGGTGCGCATGTCGACCCGCAGCTTCGCGTCGAGGTTGGACAGTGGCTCGTCGAACAGGAACAACTTGGGGTTGCGCACCAAGGCACGGCCCATGGCTACGCGCTGGCGCTGACCGCCGGAGAGCTGCGAAGGCTTGCGCTCCAGCAGCGGCTCGATCTGCAGCAGCGCGGCGACCCGCTTGACTGCCTCGGCGCGCTCGGCCGCCGGGACCTTGCGGATCTTCATGCCGAACTCGATGTTCTCGCGCACGCTCATGGTCGGGTACAGCGCATAGGACTGGAACACCATGGCGATGTCGCGATCCCTGGGCGACAGCTCGTTCACCCGCTGGCCGGCGATGCGGATCTCCCCGGCGCTGATGTCGTCGAGCCCGGCGATCAGGTTGAGCAGTGTGGACTTGCCGCAGCCCGAGGGGCCGAGCAGCACCAGGAAATCGCCCGGATCGATGGAAATATCCACCCGCTTGAGAATATCGAGGTCGCCGTAGCTCTTGCTCACGCCGTCGATCTGAAGAGTTGCCATAGTTCTTTACCCCTTGACTGCGCCAGCGGTCAGGCCACGCACGAAGTAGCGACCCGCCAGGATGTAGACGACCAGAGTTGGAATGCCAGCGACCATGGCGGCAGCCATGTCGACGTTGTACTGCTTGCGGCCGGCGGTGACGTTGACGATGTTGTTCAGCGCGACCGTAATCGGTGTGTTGGAGCCGGAGGTGAAGGATACGCCGAAGAGGAAGTCGTTCCAGATCTGGGTGAACTGCCAGATGCAGGAGACCACGATGATCGGGATCGAGGCCGGCAGCATGATGCTCCAGAAGATGCGGAAGAACCCTGCCCCATCCACCAGCGCGGCGCGCGTCAGATCACCCGGCAGGCCGATGAAGTAGTTGCGGAAGAACAGCGTGGTGAAGCTGATGCCGTAGACCGTGTGGACCAAGATCAGACCCTTGATCGATCCGGCCAGCCCCAGATAGCCCAGCGACTGGGCGATCGGCAGCAGCACCGCCTGGAACGGCAGGAAGCAGCCGAACAGCAGCAGGCCGAAGAGCACATTGGCGCCCTTGAATTCCCACTTCGTCAGGGTGTAGCCGTTCAGCGCTCCGATTAGTGTCGACAGCGCCACCGCCGGCACCACCATGAGGATCGAGTTGAGGAAGTAGCCGCGCAGCCCGACGCACTCGGTGCCGATACACGCGCTGGACCAGGCCTTGTCCCAGGCCTCGAAGGTGATGTGCTGCGGCAAGCCGATGAAGGAGCCGTTGTAGATCTCATCGAGGTCCTTCACCGAGGTGACGAGCATCACCCACAGCGGCATCAGGTAGACCAGCGCCACCAGCACCAGCGCCAGGTAGATGAACAGGCGCCCGCCCAGGTAACGGGAGAAGCCTTGCAGGTCAGTGCTCATCGCGGCGGCCTCGCAGTTCCGAGTAGAGGTAAGGCACGATGATCGCGGCGACGGTCATCAGCATCATCATTGCGCTCGCCGCGCCCACGCCCAGCTGGTTGCGGCGGAAACTGGCGGCGAACATGAAGGTCGACGGCAATTCGGTAGAGCCGCCGGGGCCGGCGTTGGTCAGCGCCAGGACCAGGTCGAAGCTCTTGATCGCGATGTGGCTGAGCAGCACCACGACGCTGAGGAAGGCCGGCCGCAGCATCGGCACGATGATCCGCCAGTAGATCTGCGGCAGGCTCGCGCCCTCGATCTGCGCGGCCTTGATGATCGAGTTGTCGATGCCGCGCAACCCCGCCAGGAACACCGCCATGGCGAACCCCGAGGACTGCCAGATACCGGCAATCACCACCGTGTAGATGGCGTAGCGGGGGTCGACGATCCAGTTGAAGACGAAGCTGTCCCAACCCAGGTCGTTGACCACCTTCTGGATGCCCAGCCCCGGATTGAGAATCCATTTCCAGGCGGTGCCGGTGACGATGAAGGACAGCGCCATCGGGTACAGATAGATCGCCCGCAATGCGCCCTCCGCCCTCACCCGCTGGTCCAGCAGAATCGCCAGCAGCAGGCCGATCAGCACTGCGCCGATCAGGAACAGGCTGCTGAAGACGAACAAGTTGACCACCGCGGTGTGCCAGCGCTCAGTTGCCCAGAGGCGCACGTACTGTTCCAGGCCGACGAAGTCGTAAATGGGCACCACCTTGGACGAGGACAGGGAAATCCACGCCGTCCAGGCGATGAAGACGTAGACCGCGATCAGCACCACGAAGGTACTGGGGGCCAGGACCAGCTTCGGCAGGTGCCGGGCCAGCCAGCGCCGTGCGCCGGAAGGTGGCGTGGAGCGGCCGACTTCGGCCACTCCCGCTTCCACTTCGACCAGGGCGCGAGGCGACTTCAGGGAAGTATCTTGCATGACGATCACCGCGAGTTATCGATGCCCTGGACCAGCATGTTCACCGCATCCTGCGAACTCATGTCGGTCACGAAGAACTTGCTCGCCACATCCTGGAACACGTTGGCGAATTCGGCCTGGCTGGCGAAACCATGGGTCATGGCGCCGACCAGTGCGCCGGACTTGAGCGCCGTGGCGCGGTCCTCGGCAGCCTTGATGCCGCAGCTGTCGTAGTCGGAGATATCGACATCGGTACGCGCCGGGATCGAGCCCTTGATCAGGCTGAAGTCATGCTGGGTCTTCTTGTCCATGGTCACGTCGGCCAGCAGCACCTGGGCCTTCTGCACCGCCGGGTCCTTGACCTTGAACATGCCGAAGGTGTCCATCACGAACTGGAAGGAAATCTCCTTGCCGGGGGTCTCCAGGCAGAGGAAGTCGCTACCCGGCTTCATGCCCTTGGCGAGGAACTCGCCCTTGGCCCAGTCGCCCATGAACTGCATGGCCGCCTTGCCGTTGATCACCATGCCGGTGGCCACCGCCCAGTCGCGGCCGGGGAAGTTGTTGTCGGCCAGGCCACGCACCTGGCGCAGGGTGTCGAACACCTTGACCATCTGCGGGCTGCCGAGGGCGTCCTTGTCCAGGTCGATGGCGGTCTTCTTGTAGAAGTCGGCGCCGTAGAGGTCGATCAGGATCGCGTCGAAGACGATGCCGATCTGCCAGGGCTCATCGCTGATCGCCAGCGGTACGTAGCCGGCCGCACGCAGCTTGTCGCCCATGCCGATCAGCTCGTCCCAGGTGTGCGGCGGCTTCACCCCGGCCTTCTCGAAGGCTTTGGCGTTGGCCCACAGCCAGTTCTGCCGGTGAGTGTTGACCGGCACCGCCTTCCACTCGCCGCCCTGCTTGAGGAACGGCTTGAGGGGATCGGGTACCGCGGCGTCCCACTGGTTGGCCTTGGCCTCCTGATCAAGGCTGGCGAGCATGCCCTGTTCGGCCCAGATCATCCCTTCGTGCCCGAGGAACTGCATGGCAGCCGGCGGATCACCTGCGGTCACCCGCGCCCGCAGCGCCTGCTGGGCATTGCTGCCGCTCATGCCGCCGACGGCCGAATCGACCCAGGTCACGCCCTTGGCAGCAAGGTTCTGCTTGATCACGGTGACCGCCTTCACCTCGCTGTCGGAGACCCAGGAGTGCAGTACCTCCAGACGCTGTTCGGCCATCGCGGCAGAAGCGCCCAGCGCCGCGCCGAGCAAGGCGATGCAGGCGCAGAACCTGCCTGGATTGACGGGGCCATGCCCCTTCGCTGGCTTGTGTGTTTTCACCTGTGTTGCTCCTGTCTTGTAGGTTTTGGATGAAGCGATGAAACGACCAGGTACGGGCTCGCCGGGGCCCTGGATGGCCCGGTCGAGCGTCGATTCGGCCGGCTGACCGGCAGTGTTGGAATGCGAAGAAAGTGGGCTAGAGCCGCAGCCGCAGGACGTGGCTGGACACGGCCGGCGCAACGCCGCCGGCCCGCACGGTGGCGAGGTCGGCCCGCAGGCCGCTGGACGCCACTCCCTCGATGATCGAGCCCGCCAGCGGGCCGGAATTCGTGTTCATGGGTGGGTACCTCGCTCGTGTCTTGTTATCGAGTTATTCGTATAACTCGTTTCTTTCGAAGCTATCACCACCGCCTGGCTTGTCAATGGGCTTGTTTAGCAGAGTCGTTTTTAGGAAACCGGCGCAGTGACCAAATGGTCAGAATTCCCGTAGAGCATCGGCACCGCCTCTCAGATTTCGCCTACAAGCCGCATTATCGGCGGATATGGCGACATATCCAAAAGCGACAAAATGCGTTTCGAGCGATTCGAAGGCTCATCTTTCAGCCACCGAATACAGCCTGGAAGCCGCGCCCCAGGCTTGGCATCGCCTTGGTCGACGCCTGGTATTGACAAGACTTCTGCCGGTGGTAATGTGAAATTAAGGTTATACGTATAACCCCTAGCCGATTACGCCACGCCAAAAACAAGATCGAGGTGAAACCATGGCCAGCTCCCTTCATGACCCGTGCGGCTCCACCCCGCATGCCGGCCAGTCCAGCTCGCAACCCGCGGCCTCCCGGCACGCCCTTGCGGGTCACTTCTTCGTCTTCCTGCCCGATGCCGCTGCGCTCTCCGATTACCCGGAGGTGATCGCACCGGCGCAGAACGCCGCGCTCTGCGCAGCCAAGGCGCAGGAGAGCACCTCGATCCCAGGCCGCGGCAGCCACCGCGCCGCCTGAATCCACTCAAGAAAACCAACGAGAACAACCAACCAGCGCAATGCCGCCTGCGCTCCGGGCACTCCCCTGCCCGGAGCTCGCCGCCGGCTCTCGCAAAAACAGCAACACCGGAGGTAACCAACCGTGACCCGTGTCCTTTACCTGTATGGCGGCTGGCCCGGCCATTTCCCCTACGAAATCGCCGCCTGGGCCCGCGAGCTGTTCGCCGAGCTCGACTTCCAGGTCGAGGAATCGACCGACATCTTCACCCTCGACCGCGACCTCACCGGCTATGACCTGATCGTCATCGGCTGGAACAACGCGGTGACCACCGAGACCCTCACCGCCGCCCAGGAAAACCGCCTGCTCGAAGCCATCGAGAGCGGCACCGGCCTGGCCGCCTGGCACGGCGCCGGGGCGGCCTTCCGCGCCAGCCTGAAGTACCACTTCGTGCTCGGTGGCTCGTTCCTCGAACACCCCGCCGGCGAGGGCTACCCACATCCGTACATGGTCAATTTCATCGACCGCGAGCACGAGGTGACCCAGGGCGTGGAGGACTTCGAGGTGCGTTCCGAGCAGTACTACATGCAGGTCGACCCGAACCTCCACGTGCTGGCGGAAACCACCTTCGACGGCAACCCGATGCCCTGGCTCAAGGGCCACCGCAGCCCGGTCGCCTGGGTCCGCAACTGGGGCGAGGGGCGCGTCTTCTACCACTCCATCGGCCATGACACGAGCAACCTCGCCGACCCGAACATCCGCCGCCTGACCAAGCAGGGCCTGAGCTGGGCCGCATGCAAGCCCGCCTGAGCCATCACCGACCACCTGAAGGAGCATCGACATGCCCAAACTGACCGGCAGCCAAGTGGTTGCCCAAACCCTGAAGAACTACGGCGTCGAGTACGTCGCCGGGATTCCCGGCCACGGCATCTGGACCCTCACCGACGCCTTCCTCGAAGAAGAGTCGAAGCTGAAGTTCATCCAGGTCTTCCACGAACAGAGCGCCGTTCATCTGGCCGACGGTTACTACCGCGTCAGCGGCAAGCCCATGGCCGCAGTGACCTCCATCGGCGCCGGCGCCAGCAACACCGTGATCGGCATGGCCACCGCGTTCACCGACTCCACCAGCCTGATGCTGATCACCGGCGGCCCGCCCACCCACATGCGCGGCCATGGTCTGCTGCAGGAACTGGAGCGCTACACCGACAACGACTTCCCGAAGATCGCCGAGGCTGTCTCCAAGCGCCACTGGGTCGCCACCCGCGTTGAAGAGATGCCCTTCATCATGCACCGCGCCTGGAGTTCGATGATGACCGGCCGCCCCGGCCCGGTGCACATCGAGATCCCGATGGACGTGCAGGCCGAAGCCGCCGAGGTGAACCTGCACGCCATCGAGGAGCGCACCCCGGTCGGCAAGGTCTTCCCCGACCCGGCTGCGGTGGCCAAGGCTGCCGACGTGCTGCGCGAGGCCAAACGCCCGGTCATGGTGATCGGCGGCGGCGTGATCACCGGCGAGGCCTGGAACGAAGTCCTGGCCCTGGCCGAGCTGTGGCAGATCCCGGTGGTGACCACCTGGAACGGCAAGAGCGGCTTCCCCGAGGACCACCCGTTGTTCGCCGGCAGCGTCGGCCAGACCGGCACCCTGTGCGGCAACGCGATGGCCTCCAGCGCCGACGTGATCCTCGCCGTGGGCTGCCGTTTCACCGACTGGTCGTCCTCCAGCTACGCCAAGGGCGTCACCTTCTCGATCCCACCGGGCCGGTTGATCCACATCGACATCGACCCGCACGAGATCGGCAAGAACTACCCGGTGACCGTGGGCATCGTCTCCGACGCCAAGTACGCGCTGGCGCACCTGGCCGACGCCCTCAAGGGCCAGAGCGTGGACCGCAGCGATTACATGAAGGACCTGCTAGCCCGCCAGACCGAGTGGGAAGAGAAGCTGGCCACCCGCCGCGACTCCGACCGCTTCCCGTTCACCTCGCAACGCCCGCTGGGTGCCCTGCGCAAGGTGTTCCCGCGCGACACCATCGTGGTGGTCGGCTCGGGCAACACCCAGGGCGCGGTCAAGCAGACCTTCCCGGTCTACCAGCCGCGCACCCACCTGACCTCGGGCGGTTTCTCGTCCATGGGCTGGGCAGTGCCGGCGGCCATCGGCGCCAAGCTCGCGGCGCCGGACCAACCGGTGGTGTGCATCCTCGGCGACGGCGACTTCCTGATGACCAACCAGGAAATCGCCATCTGCAAGACCAACGGCATCCCCGTGGTGTTCATCATCCAGAACAACGCCGGATACATGTCGATCCGCGGTGGCCAGCGCAAGCAGACCAGCCGCCACATCGGCACCGAGTTCAACACCCCGGACGGCGAGCCCTACTCCCCGGACTACAAGGCCATGGGCGAATCCTTCGGCCTGCGCTCCTGGCGCGTGGAACGCCCCGAGGACCTGGAACCTATCCTCAAGCAGGCGCTGGAGTGCAACGAGCCGGTGCTGATCGAAGTACCCACCGACCGCGACGCGGCCGGGCCCTGGGTACCGGGCTGGTGGGACTTCCCGATCCCCGAGTACATCACTGACGAGCGTCAGGATGAGTACTGGGAACTGCGCAACTCCGAACAACACCTGTAAGAGGTGAGGAAGGCTCTGATGAGCGATCTGCTGTTTTCGACTCATTCAGCGCAGCGACCGGAACAGGGGGCGCCGGCCAGCCGGCGCACCCTGTCGCTGGTCGAGCCTGATGAAAGCGGGCTGGTGACGTGCGATGTGGCGATCATCGGTTCGGGCATGGGCGGTTCCACCTTCGCCTATGCGCTGCGCAACCAGGGACTCTCGGTGGTGGTGATCGAGCGTGGCGACTTCCTGCCGCGCGAGATCCACAACTGGAGCGCCCAGGCGGTGTTCGGCGAAGGTCGCTACCGCAATGCCGAGCAATGGCTGGATGCCGACAACAAACCCTTTGCCCCCGGCGTCTTTTATTACGTCGGCGGCAATACCAAATTCTACGGCGCCATGCTGCCGCGCTTCCGCGAGGCCGACTTCGGCGAAATCCGCCATGCCGAAGGCGTGTCGCCAGCCTGGCCGGTGAGCTATGCGGAAATGGAGCCGTACTACTGCGAAGCCGAGGCCCTATACAAGGTGCACGGCAACGCCGGCGCCGACCCGACCGAGCCCTGGCGCTCGCAACCCTACCCGTGGCCGGCGCTGCAGCACGACCCGGCGCTGAGCGCGCTGGAAACCGCCATGCGCCGCGAGGGCCTGCAGCCTTTCGCAATGCCGGCGGCGGTCGACTTCGGCGAGGACCGCCCCTGCGTGCTCTGCTCCACCTGCGACGGCTACCCGTGCCTGGTGGACGCCAAGGGCGACGCCGAACTTTCCGCCCTGCGCCCTGCTCTGCAGCGCGGCAACATGCGTCTGCTCAACCGGACCAAGGTCGAGCGGCTGCTGACCAGCGAGGATGGCAGCCAGGTCACCGAGGCCGCGGCCACCCGCGACGGCAAGCCGGTACGCATTCAGGCCGGGCGCTTCGTGCTTGCCTGCGGCGCGGTGAACACCGCGGCCCTGCTGCTGCGCTCCGCCAGCGAGCAACACCCTGCCGGGCTGGGCAACAGCTCGGGGCAGCTCGGGCGCAACTACATGGTGCACAACAGCACCTTTCTGGTGGCAGTCGATCCGCGCCGGCGCAACGAGGTGATGTTCCAGAAGACCCTGGCGCTGAATGACTGGTACCTGCCGACCCGCCACAACATGTTCCCCCTGGGCAACGTGCAGATGCTCGGCAAGATCCGCGAGCCGATGATCTCCGGCATGCGTCCCTGGGTGCCGAAGACAGTGTCGCGCTACCTCACCGACCACAGCGTTGACCTCTACCTGACATCGGAAGACCTGCCCACGACGCAGAACCGCGTCGAGTACGACACCGTGCGCGATGCGATCAAGGTGTTCTGGACGCCCAACAACCTCCAGGCCCACGAACAGCTGGTGGAAAAGACCACCGCGCTGATGCGCTCGGCGGGCTACCCGCTGGTGCTCACCGAGCGCATGGGCATCGGCACCAACTCCCACCAGTGCGGCACTGCAGTGATGGGCGAAGACAGCAGTCGCAGCGTGCTGAACCGCGATTGCCGCATGCACGACCTGAGCAATGTGTGGATCGTCGACAGCTCCTCGTTCCCCTCCTCCGCTGCGGTCAATCCCGCGCTCACCATCGCGGCCAACGCGCTACGCGTGGCGCACGGCTTCCTGCACCCGGCAACCAGCGACGATCAGTGATCGTCCTTCAAGAGAACAAGAGGAATCACGATGAACATTTCCGGGCAAACGATGGCGCTGCACTCGACTGTTTCGCGCCACGGCACCCTGGCCACCGATGTCGACATCACCCGCCGTCTCGGCCTGCAGGCGCTGGAGGCATCGGGCCTGAAGATCGCCAGCTACCTGGACGCCGGCTTCACCCACGGCGAGCTGAAGCACCTGCTGGGCGATCTGGATATTCCCGGCGTCGGCTACCTGGCGAACATCGAACGCCAGGGCGCCGAGGAGCACGCGCTGTTCGCCGAGGCCGAGGCGCTGTTCACCCTGGCCCAGGCGGCGGGCGCCAAGGGCGTGCAGGTGCTCACCGGGCCGATCAACGTCGAGGCGGTACGCGACTTCGAGCGCCAGGGCCATTCGCAGCTTTATGCCGGCCTGCTGGGCACCGATCTGCGCGAACAGAAGCTGCTGACGGCCAACAACCTGCGGCGCCTGGCCGATCTGGCGCAGGGCTTCGGCCTGACCCTGTATCTGGAAGCGTTGTCCTGGACCCCTCTGCGCGGCATCGACCACCAGGTGGAACTGCTCGATCGCAGCGAGCGCGACAACCTGAAGGTGGTCATCGACTTCTGGCACTGCCACACCTCCGGCGACACCCCGGATGACGTGGCGAAGATGGACAAGCGCCACCTCTACGGCGTGCACGTCTGCGACTCGCTGGCCTTCGCCGGCGGCATTCCCGACGAAGTGGTGCTGCGCGACGTCCCCACCGGCCAGGGCACGCTCGACCTGCAGGCCTGGACCGACGCCGTGCTCTCCACCGGCTACCAGGGCTGGTGGAGCTGCGAGCTGTTCTGCCGCAGGCAACAGCAGCAGGACAGCTACGCGGTGGCCAGCGAGCTCAAGGCGCTGCTCGAACGCCTGCTGAGCCGATGATCCCCACCCCATTCCGCCACCAGGCTGAGAGAGCTTTCATGGTTGACTACATCGTTATCGGCGGCGGCTCCACCGGCTGCACCGTCGCTTCGCGGCTGAGCGAGGACCCTTCCGCCTCCGTCGTGCTGTTCGAGGAAGGCCCGCGCGACCGCAGCCCCTACATCCACATCCCCGGCGCCTACTACAAGACCGCCCAGGGCCCGCTGCTCAAGCGCTACGAGTGGGAACCCCGTGACGACCAGGCGCGCACGGAAAAACCGACCATGGTCCAGGCCAGCGTGCTCGGTGGCGGCAGCTCGGTGAACGCGATGATCTACATCCGCGGCGTGCCCCAGGACTATGACGGCTGGGCTGCCCAGGGCGCCGCGGGCTGGGGCTATCAGGACGTGCTGCCGTACTTCCGCAAGGCCGAGGACAACGAGCGCTTCAGCAATCAGGTGCACGGCACCGGCGGCCCGCTGGGGGTCTCCGACGTGCCCTACATCCACCCGCTGACCAAGGTCTGGCTCAAGGCCTGCCAGGAGTTCGGCCTGCCCTACAACGCCGATTTCAACAGCGGCGATCCGGCTGGCTGCGGCCTCTACCAGATCACCGCGAAGAACGGCTTGCGCAGCAGCGCCGCCAGCGCCTACCTGGCCCCGGCGAAACGTCGCGCCAACCTGTCGGTCCGCACCGGCTGCCGCGTCGAGCGCATCCTCATGCAGGGCAACCGCGCCAAAGGCGTCGAGTTCATCGAGAACGGCCACCGCCAGCAGATCTTCGCCAACAAGGAAATCATCCTCAGCGCCGGCGCCATCAGCTCGCCGCGCCTGCTGATGCTCTCCGGCATCGGCCCGGCCGAGCACCTGCGCGAGCACGGCATCGAGGTCGTCAGCGACCTGCCCGGCGTCGGCCAGAACCTGCAGGACCACATCGAGATCTCGCTGGTCTACGAACTCACCGGCCCGCACAGCTACGACAAGTACAAGAAGCCGTTCTGGAAGGCCATGGCCGGCCTGCAGTACGCCCTGTTCCGCAACGGCCCGGCGGCCTCCAACCTGATCGAGGGCGGCGCCTTCTGGTGGGGCGACAACACCCAGGAAACCCCGGACGTGCAGTACTTCATGGTGGTCGGCGCGGGCATCGAGGAAGGCGTCGACTCGGTGCCCGGCGGCAACGGCTGCACCCTCAACCTGGGGCAGATTCGCCCGCGCTCGCGTGGCTACGTCGAACTGCGCGGGGCCGACACCAGCCTGCCGCCGCGCATCGTGCCGAACTATTTCTCCGACCCGTACGACATCGAGGCGCTCACCGATGGCTGTATGGTCGGCGAGCAGATCATGCGCCAGGCGGCGTTCAAACCCTTCATTGCCCGACGCCACGTGCCGGGCAACGAGGTGCGCAACCGCGAGGAGATGCGCAAGTTCTGCCTGGAGCAGGCCCATGCCGCGCTGCACCCGGCGGGTACCTGCCGCATGGGTACCGATCCGGGTTCGGTCGTGGGGCCTGACCTGCGGGTTCACGGGGTCGAGGGCCTGCGGGTCGCCGATGCCTCGATCATGCCGACGCTGGTGTCGGGCAACCCGAACGCGGTGTGCATCATGATTGGCGAGAAAGCCGCCGACATGATCCAGAAAGGCCTGGCGCACAAGACTGACACCTGCGCCCTGCACCAGACCCTGCCTGCCGAATCGGCCTGACCGAGCATCCTTTCTGCGTTGCACTGCCACAGCCACCGGCAGTGCAACGCAGCTTTTTCAGCCCCTGGCCGATGCCAGTTGCGCTGCCAGCGCCCTTACCCGCCGCGCCGCATCCAGCAGGCGTGCCTCGGTCATCTCGCCCTTCTCCACTGCCTCGACCAGCGCCCGAGCGACCGAGTCCAGACCCGCCTCGCTGGAAAGCAGCAGCAGGTCGGCACCGGCACTGATCGACGCCACGGCGGTCGCCTCGATGGAGCGGCCACGGTGAATGCCCGGTGCGTCCAGGTCATCGGAGACGATCAGCCCGGTGAAGCCCATTTCATCCCGCAGCAGCCCGACAGTGGTCGCCGATGTGCTGGAAGGTTCCCGTGCATCCAGTGCCGGCACCAGCGCCGGGCCGACCATGATGGCCTGCACTCCGCCCGCGATCAGGTCGGCGAACACGCCCAAGGTGGGCTGCAGCTCTTCCCTCGAACACTCGACGATCGCCTCTTCCACCGCCGGGTCCAGCGGCGTCACCGGGTACCCCGGAAAGTGCTTGGCGACGGCGGCGACACCGGCCTGCTGCACGCCGTTGACGTAGGCACCGCTCACACGGCTGACATCCTCTGCCCGGGTTCCCAGGGTGCGATTCTGCAACCAGGGATTCTCGCCGGTGACGACATCGACGATGGGGGCCAGGAACAGATTGACGCCCATGGCTCGGGCCGACTCGGCGACCGACGCCGCCTGCCGCGCCAGCTCCTGCGTGCTCAGCGTGCGGGCCTCAGCAGCGCTGGGCAGCGCGGGAACCAGCCGGTGCAGGCGCAGGATGCCGCCCAATTCCTGATCCACGGCGATCAGCAGGTCCTGCCCGGCCAGTTCGCGGGCCTGGGCGACCAGTTGGCTGAACTGCTCGCGGCTCTCGCTGCCCTGGCGCTGGGCCGACATCGACCGCGCCAGGTATTCCGCGCGGGTCTCGCCCAGCAGCAGCGAACAGCCGCCGCTGGTGAGGAAGTCGCGGACGGCGCCATCCAGCTCCAGCCCGGCAAAGGCCGGCAGCAGGGTCGCGTAGGCGCTTTCCAGTAGTGTGCTCACGGTTTCACTCCTTTTCTCAGGTGACGACTTGGGTGACAGATTCGGCAGGCCGGCGCCGCTTTGCGGCCGATACCCGGCCCTCAGGTGCGTTATGATCGCGCAGGGACTTCGCGGCCCGGGCAAGGCACAAGCCGCCAGGGCCGAACAGGAATGAGCGCCACGGAAGTGGCTGAAGAGTGTGACGATGGTTTCGATGAAGGACGTGGCATTGGCCGCCGGGGTTTCCCAGCCGGCTGTTTCCTATGCCTACAACAAGCCCGGCAAGCTGTCGGCGGCGCAGCGCGAGCACATCCTCGCGGTGGCGGAGCAGCTCGGCTATCCGGGACCCAACATCATGGGGCGCAGTCTGCGCTCGGGTAAGGTCGGCGCCATTGGCCTGATGGTGATGGACAAGTTGTCCTACGCCTTCGCTGATCCCTCGATGATCGCCCTGCTGCGCGGCATCGGCGAGATCGGCGAACTGTCCAACGTCGCCCTGACGCTGTTCCCGCTGAACAACCAGCGCATCCGCAAGGAAGACGGCAAGCCCGGCAACACCAGCCTGGCGGTGCGTGGCCTGGTGGATGGCCTGATCATCCCGACCATGCCCGACGACCACCCGATGGTGCGGGCGGTGATCCAGCAGCGCATTCCCTACGTGGTGGTGGACTCGCCGATGATCGACGGCGCCCATTACGTCGGCATCGACGACCGCGGCGCCGCCCGGCAGCAGATGCGCCACTTGCTGGAGCTGGGACACCGGCGGATCGGCGTCATCGTCGATCGCCTCAACCCCGACAACCACCGTGGCGAGGTGGACTTCAAGCGCTTCAAGTCGTCCACCGAGATGATCGTGCGCGAGCGGCTCACCGGCTATATCGAGGAAGCCGAGGAAGCGGGCCTGGCGTTCAGCGATCTTCATGTCTTCGAGGCCGGCGGCTTCGACTCGACGGTGGGCCAGGCGGCCGCCACCAGCCTGCTCAACCAGTACGCTCCCACCGCCATCGTGGCCTGCTCGGATGTCATGGCGCTCGCCTCTATCGGTGCCGCGCAGGCCTTGCAGATGAAGGTGCCGGACGATCTGTCGGTGATCGGATTCGACGATATCGCCGAGGCCGGCAATGCCGGCCTGACCACCATCCGCCAGCCGTTGGTGGAAAAAGGTGTCTACGCCGCGCGCTTCCTGGTGGACATTCTCAACACACCGCCCGCCGAGGGCGACGAGCCCAAGCGCAAGATCTTCCAGACCCAGCTGGTGGTACGCACTTCCACCCGCAAGCTCGACTAGCCACCGCTAGTGCGCAGGCAGTGAGGTTGACGCCCCGCTGCCTGCCGGCGATGACACGTGGGCGCGCATCAGGAGCGGGCTGAAGATCGCCAGCAGGCCGAGCAGGATCAGCGGTGCATAGAGCAGGTAGCTCAGCCCGAAATAGTTGACCACCGCAGCGATGCCCGCCGGCCCCACCAGCATCCCCGAGTAGCCGATGCCGTTGACGATGCCGATGTTGCGACCGGCATGAGCCGGGTCCTTGCGCCCCGCGCTGGAGAGCATCAGCGGGGCGATGCAGGCCAGCCCCAGGCCATAGAGGCCGAAACCGACCAACCCCGCCAGCGGCGTGCCGCCGATGATGGTCACGAGCAGACCGGCCACCGCCACCAGGCCGCTGCAGAAAACCATCTGCGCCGCGCCGATACGCTCGGCGATGCGGTCGCCGACGACCCGGCTGAAGCACTGCGCACCGATGAACACCGTGATCGCCAGGCCGGCCTCGGAGGCGCTTGTGCCGAGCTGGCGGCGTACGTATTCCTGGCCCCAGTCCGAGACCGCGCCTTCGCCGATGATGCTGCCCAGCAGCAGGATGCCGAAGCCGACCATGATCAGGATGATCTGCCAGTTCCGTACGGAGCTGGCCGGGCCCGCCGCATCACTGGCGGCAACGGCCATGTCCTGGGCCGGCGCCTCGCCCTTGTCGAGCAGGAAGTGCCCGGTGACCAGGCCGATCAGCAGCATCGCCAGGCCAAGCACGGTGAACGGCACCGCGGCGCTGCTGGTGTAGTGACTGGCGAAGTAGCTGCCGACTATGCCGATCAGGAAGCCACCGAAGGAATAGAAGGCGTGGAAGGCCGACATGATCGGCCGCTGGTAGAAGCGCTCGACCTGCACCCCGTGTGAGTTCAGCGCGGTATCGATGGCACCGCGGAACAACCCGAGCACGCCACCAAAGGTGACAGCGAACCAGAAGTGGCTGATGTAGCCCATGGGGATGATCGACAGCGGATAGGCAATGGCGGTGGCGTAGATGACCTTGCGCGCGCCGAACGCATCGACGAAGCGCCCCACGGCGATGCAGCCGATGGCGGCGCCGACGCCGATGCTCAGCGCGATCATTCCGAAGTCCACATCGCCGAGGCTGCCCGACAGGCCCATCTGTTCGCGGAAGGCCGTCACGCCGGTGGACCAGATGTACATCATGGCGCCGATCATCATGAAGCCCGCGAAGGTGGCGATGCGCGCCCGGCGAATGCGTGGAGTGACCAGGTTGTTGTTTCTCTTGTTCATCTTGTTTTCAACAATTCCGTAGCACAGCTGAAGACTAGTTGGCCCGCAGGCCACAAGCCGTTGGTTGGTAGCTGCGGACTCGCTCCTCGGTCCTGCAGGCACTCATCTTTCTAAAAAACTGACCTTCCCTTCACTCCGATTCGGCGCTGGGCAGCTCCACCCACGAGCGCTCCCGGCTCGATTGCAGGCAGGCATGGCAGAACTGCACGCCTCTCACTCCCTCGACAAGCCCCGGAAACAGTGCACTTCCGATGCCAGGTTGCTGATCGTCCGTCGCCATGGCATCGGCGAAATCCGCGTAGAGCACCGCCAGCGCTTCCAGATAGCCCTCGCTGCAGCCGGCAGGAAGGCTGCAGCTGGCGCGGGCATGGGGGAAATTATCCGCCTGGCCGCGCCGGTAGATCCGTTCGGCCTCGTCCACCGGCCTGACATGCAGCGTCTCCGGCACTTCCTGGCGCCACTCCAGCGACGCCTTGCTGCCGACCACCTTCAGGCTCAGCCCGTTGCGGTGGCCGGGCGCGGCGAAGCTCAGCCACATCAGGCCGTCGGCGCCGCCGTCGAACTCAAGCTGGGCGACGCAGTGGTCGTCCATCGGCCAGCCCGGGACCTTCGTCGAAAGATTCGCGTTGAGCCTGCGGCAGCGCTGGCCAGTGACGAATTCCATAAGACTCAGGGCATGGGTACCGACGTCGCCGACCACACTGGTCGCCCCCGCCTTGGCCATGTCGCCGCGCCAGGCCAGGCTGTCGCTCAGCCCCTCGGTGCCCTGGCAAAGCCACTCCAGCAGGTACTCGGCCTGCACGAAACGGATATCTCCCAGCTCGCCGGCACGGATGCGGCTGCGCGCCTCACGGACCATGGGATAGCCCAGGTAGGTGTAGGTGACGCCGAAGAAGGTCGGTTGCCGGCGAACCAGTTCCAGTAGTTGGTCAGCCTCGTCCAGGCGATTGACCAGGGGCTTGTCGCAGATCACCGGGATACCTGCGGCGAGAAACGCCTGGCAGGCCTCGAAGTGCAGGTGATTGGGCGTCACCACCACGACCACGTCAATCGCATCCCGACGGCCGCGCTCGGCATCCGCCATGGCCTGTACCGAGGGGTATATGCGCTCGACGTCGATGCCCAGCGCCCTGCCCGCTTCCTGCGATTTCGCCGGCGACGAGGAGAACACACCGGCTACCAGATCGAAGCGGTTGCACAGGCGCATGGCGGCCCGGTGGTAGCTGGCGAAATAGGCGCCTTCGCCACCGCCGATCATGCCGGCGCGCAAACGCGGCTTCGCCGGTATGTCGGTTGTCAGGCTGGGCATGGCTGGATCTCCAGGCTGGGTGGTGGAATGCTGCGCAAAACCGCGGAGCGCCGAAGCGCCCCGCGGGTAGCGTGAGCCGGCGCAGGCCCCAGCCCCGGAACACCCCGGCTCACACGTACTCTTCGCACGTTCACTTGCAGCGTTATTGTGGCGGCAGGGCTCAGAGCGCCGGCTCGCCGAAGGGCACATCCTTGTGGCCGTAGCGGCGCACGCGCAGGTTGGCCTGTTCGGCGTGGCCGACGAAGCCTTCCATCAGGCACAGGCGCGAGCAGTATTCGCCGATCAGCGCCGAGGCCTCGTCGGTCAGCACGCGCTGGTAGGTACAGGTCTTGATGTACTTGCCGACCCAAAGCCCGCCGGTGTAGCGCGCGGCCTTGTTGGTCGGCAGCGTGTGGTTAGTGCCGATCACCTTGTCGCCATAGGAGACATTGGTGCGCGGACCGACGAACAGCGCGCCATAGTTGCTCAGGTTCTTCACGAAGAAGTCGTCGTCGCGGGTCATGATCTGTACGTGCTCCGAGGCGTATTCATCGGAGTAGCGCACCATCTCCTCGAAGGATTCGCAGAGGATGATCTCGCCGAAGTTTTCCCAGGCTTCGCCGGCGATGGCCGCGGTGGGCAGCAGCTCCAGCAGGCGGGCGATTTCCTTCAGCGTGTCCTCGGCCAGCGCGCGCGAGGTGGTCAGCATCACCGCTGGGGAATCCTTGCCGTGCTCGGCCTGGCCCAGCAGGTCGGTGGCGCAGAGTTCGCCGTCGACGCTATCGTCGGTGATCAGCAGGGTTTCGGTGGGGCCAGCGAACAGGTCGATGCCGACGCGGCCGAACAGCTGGCGCTTGGCTTCGGCAACATAGGCGTTACCGGGACCGACGATGATATCCACCGGGTCGATGCTGTCGGTGCCGATCGCCATAGCTGCCACCGCCTGGATGCCGCCCAGGCAGTAGATAGCGTCCGCGCCAGCCAGGTGCTGGGCAGCGACGATGTAGGGCGCAGGCTGGCCCTGGAACGGTGGCGCCGCGGTGACGATGTTGCGCACGCCGGCGGACTTGGCGGTGACGATGGACATGTGCGCCGAGGCCAGCAACGGGTACTTGCCGCCGGGCACGTAGCAGCCGGCAGCGTTGACCGGGATATGCTTGTGGCCGAGCACCACGCCCGGAATGGTCTCGATCTCGCAGTCGAGCATCGATGCGCGCTGGGCGTCGGCGAAGCGGCGCACCTGGGCCTGGGCGAAGAGGATGTCGTCGCGCTCGCGGTCGGTCAGCCTGGCCATGCACTGTTCGATCTCGTGCTCGCTCAGGCGGTAGTCGCTGCGGTCCCAGCCATCGAACTTCACCGACAGCTCACGCACCGCCGCATCGCCGCGCTTCTCGATGTCCAGCAGGATGTTCGATACGTCTGCCTTCAGCTTGTCGTTGGCGGCGGCCTGTTGCCCGGTCGGCTTCGCCTTCTTGATCCACTCAGCCATCACATTCACCTTTTCTTGTTGGCGCAGCCTGGCCCTGGCGCGAAGCCAGAAAGCACCATCTGCGATCTGCCTGATCGAGGAGGCTGCAGCCTGGCTGGCGGCAGCCACTGGATGCGCACGCTCAGCCGTCCTGCCGGGCGCCCGGCCCTGCTGGCGTGGTGCGGGGCGAAAGGCGTCGGTTGAGGCAACGGTCGGGCTGCGTCATCGGCAGGGCGAGAATCCCGCCCTGTGGGAGAAAAGTACGATGAGGGCGTGCGTCTCTCAATTTCTCAAATGTGCTTAACTTGACGCACCTTGACGCACTCTGTGAAATACATGCGAATGGCTAGCCGAGGTCACGCCGAATCGATGGAGGTGTTCCCGGAGTTCAGGTAGATCAGCACCTCGCGGGGGATCGAGGGATCGCTGGGCGCCAGCACGGTGGCGCGCTGCATGTGCTCCTTCCTGATCAGCCCCTTGGCGACGAAGCACATGGCGACCTTCGCTGCCACCGGCTGGCGCATCATGGTCGCGGCGATGCCGCTGGTGACGCCGAAGATGTACTTGCGCGAACTGCGACTCACCGCGGCCAGGTTGCTGAAGGTCATCTCGTTCTTCTGGATGGTCTCGAAATCCACCGAGAAGATTCGCCCCGCCAGCAGGAAGCTCAGGCCATGGTACTTGAAGCGGTAATCCACCTTGCCGGTGCCATCCAGGCTGGGGAAGCGCTCCACGTAGTAGTGCATGAGCACGCCGTCGCGCTCGTAGAGGCAGAAGATTGAACGCAGGATCTGCCCCGGATAGATCGACGAATAGTGGTAGCGCTCGTAGATGCCGGCGAACTCTGCGCCGCCACCCGCGCGCAGCATCTCGCCGATGAACAGCTGCATGGCGGGGGACTGCACCAGGCTGCGGAACAGGTGGAAATGCCCGCCATCCATCATCGAGCGGAAATCGTTCGGCGCGCTGAACAGCACCTCCTCGTTGAGCCCGAAGAAGCTGGCGATGGCTCGCAGGTTGGCCCTGGAAGGTGCGTGGGTGCCGGCCAGGTACTTGTTGAACTGCTGGCGGTTGATGCCGATCCGCCGACACATGTCGGTGACCGTGCCTGCCCTCTCGCTGAGGATGCGGAGGTTCTCTGGGAGGAATTCCTGCTTGTCCATTGGCGGCGCCTATCGCGGCGCCGTCCGACAGTGGCCGGCGCAGTATGTCTCAGTCTAGTGCGTCATCTTGAGCGATGGAACCGCCGGCCTCAGACTGCGCGCTTGCGGGTCATCCAGGGCGCGCAGGCGACCACGATCAGCAGCAACCCGGCGCTGCCTGCCAGCGCCAGGCTCAGGCTCGCCAAGTGGGCAACGCCGCCGATCAGCGCCGGCCCCAGCAGAATCCCCAGATAGCCAATGCCGGTCATAGCGGCGATCGCCATGCCCACCGACATGCGCCGCTGGCGGCCGGCCAGGGTGCAGAACACCGGCACCATGTTGGAAATCCCCGCCCCCACCAGCACGAAGCCCAACAGGGCGAAGTACCAGTGTGGCAACAATACCGCGAGGGCCATTCCGGTGATGGCCAGCAGGCTGCCGGCGACCAGCACGGCGCGTTCCCCCAGGCGATTGACAATGCGATCCCCGCACAGCCGCCCCGCCGCCATGGTCAGCGAGAAAAAGGCGTAGCCCAGGCCGGCCTGGGCCTTGTCGACGTCCCTGGCGGTGGCGAGGAACACCGCGCTCCAGTCCAGCAGCGCGCCCTCCACCAGGAAGGCGATGAAGCACAGCCCACCGAGCAGCAGGACCTCTGCGGAAGGCCGGATGAACGGCGAACTCGCGCCGCCCTCGCCGTAGGGCAGCAACGCATTGCCATAGATCACCAGTACCAGCGCGCCGGCCACCAGCAGCCCGCAAACAGCCTGCAGCGGCGAGGCGCCCAGCCACAGCAGCGCGCTGAGGCTGGCGGCGCTGAGAATGCAGCCCAGGCTGAACAGCCCGTGGAAGCCGGACATCATCGAACGCCCGCAGGCTCGTTCGACTATCACGCCCTGGATGTTCATGGTGACGTCGGCGGTACCGACCGCAGCGCCGAACAGCAGCAGGAACGCCACCAGCGCCGGGAAGGACGAGGCCGAGGCGAGAAACGCCAGGCTCAGCGCCACCGCGCTGGCGGCCAGGAAGATCGTGCGCCGGCAGCCGATTCGCGACACCACCCAACCGGCCAGCGGCATCATCACCATCGAGCCGCAGCCCAGGCAGAGCAGCAGCAGGCCGAGCTGGGCATCCTCGATACCGGCGCGCTCGCGGGCATAGGGCACCAGCGGCGCCCAGGCCCCCATGGCGGCACCGGAAAGCAGGAAGGTCAGGCGGCAGGCCGCGAGGTTGCGGGCGGAGATGGTGGAGGAATCGACGCTGGACATGGAGAACTCTGGCAGGCGGTGCGAAGGGCCGTCAGAACGACCTGGAGCGAAGTGAGCGGCAGCTGGCCGCGAGCTCCCGCCAAGTTAATTGACGCAGGCCCTGCGCTCAATTTCGCAACGCCTGCTCCACCGACGCAGACAGACGCACAGGGCCGGCGCCTGGCAGCGCCGGCCCTGCCGACTCAGGCAGGCGACCTCAGTTCAGCCGCGCTCCCGGCCTGGCTGCGGTCGCGATACTGCAACCAGCAGCCGACTACGATCAGCCCTCCGGTGAGGATCGAGGAAACCAGCAGCTCCATCTGGTGCCCCGGCACCACTGCCATTAGCCCGAGGAAGGCGACGATCAGAGCAATGGTCAGGTACGACAGCGCCGGAAACAGCGGGAACTTCACCCGCAGCTGCTCGCCTCGGGTAATGGCGCGCTTGCGCAGCACCACCTGGCTGACGGCGATCACCAGGTACATCACCAGGGCGATGGTGCCGATAGTGGCGATCAGCGGCACCAGCACGCTCTGTGGCAAGGTGTAGTTGGCCACCAGCAGCACCAGAGCCCCGGCGCTGGCGAACAGCACCGAAACCCGCGGCACGCCCTGCTGCGTGGTGTGCGCCCAGGAGCGTGGCGCATCGCGGCGGGTAGCCAGCGAGTAACCCATGCGCGAGGCGGTGAAGATCGCCGAGTTCAGCGTGCTGGCCACGCCGACCAGGATGACCGCTTGCACGATAGTGGCGGCGCCCGGCACGTTCATCGCTTCCAGCGCGGACTGGAAGGAGCCGTTGGCCAACGCCGGGGAGTTCCAGGCGACCAGGCTGACGATCACGAAAATCGAGCCGAAGTAGAAAATCAGCATCCGCCAGACCACCGAACGGATCGCCTTGTGGATGTTGCGCCGCGGGTCCTCCGACTCGGCGGCAGCGATGGTCACGATCTCCATCCCGGTGAAGCTGAACAGCGCTAGCACCAGCGCCGAAGCCATGCCCGGCAGCCCGGTCGGGGCGAACCCGCCATCGGCCCACAGGTGTTCCAGGCCTCTCGCGGAACTGCCTGGCAGCAGCCCGGCGATGGCGCTCAAACCGAGGACGATGAACGCCAGGATAGTGACCACCTTGATCAGCGAGAACCAGTATTCGAGCGTGCCGAAGTTCTTCACGCTGAGGATGTTGGTGAAGGTCAGTGCGACGATCAGCGCTACGCCGATCAGCATCGACGGCAGGCCGAGCCAGCCACCGAGAATGTCCGCCGCGACTATGGCCTCCAGCGGGATCACCAGCACGTAGAACCACCAGTAGAGCCAGCCGATGGAGAAGCCAGCCCAGCGTCCGAGGGCGTTCTGCGCATAGGTGGAGAAGGACCCCGAGTCGGGATTGGCGGTCGCCAGTTCACCGAGCATCCCCATGACCAGCACCACCAGCACCGCCGCGACGCCGAACGACACCAGCACGGCGGGGCCGGCGGCCATGATGGCGCTGGCGGAACCGACGAAGAACCCCGCGCCAATCACGCCGCCGATGGAAATCATGGTGATCTGCCGGCTGCTGAGCCCTTTCGACAGGCTATTCCTGGGGATGGCTCCGCCGGCTCCGGCATTCTTGTTGTTATCGTGCATGAGCTGAAACTCCAGAGTTGAGTCCACCTCACCCCCTCGCCCGCCGACACCTGCCGGTGCCCGCAGCACACGGTAAGAGTGAGCTGTGCGCCGGACCGCTGTCCGACGCACCCACGATAAGAACGCGCCCTGGCCGCGCTCAATTTCTCACTACAGATCCAATTGACGCATTCTTGCGCAGCGCCTGCGTCAGCCAGCCTATTGCACCCCAGCGGACGCGGGAGTCCCCTGCGAAACCCTGCCATCAGCAACGCTGTGGGAATTGGCGGGCGAGAGGCAGCTATCGGCCAATAGCGGACTGTCGGCATCGCTATCACTAGTTACTGAAGATCAGCACAAAGCAACTACCTGATACAGCATTGCAATCACTTGGCCGCAAGCGCCTCGGGCGCTTTCCAGCCACCGCCCAACGCTTTGAATGCCGCGACGCCAGCGAGGGCCGACTCGGTTTGCGCCTGGGCTCGGGCATCTGTAGCACGCAGCAGATTTTCATCGGCCTGCAACACTTCGATCAGGCTGACGACACCCTGCTGGTAAGCCTCGAACGATGCCTGCCGCGCGCGGCTGAGCGAGTCCACGCCCTGCTCCAGCACACGGGCCTGCTGCTCACGCTTGACCAGTGCCGAGAAGGCATTTTCCACGTCCTCGGTAGCGCGCAGCGCGGCGAGGCGGTAGGCCGCCAGTTGCTCGGCTTCCTGCCCTTTGGCCAGGTCGATCTGGGCATCGATACGGCCGAAGTCGAACAGGCGCCAACGCAGCCCCAGCACACCACTCATCTGGCTGGCGCCGCTACTGAACAGGTTGCCATCGGACACCGACGTGGCACTGCCGATCAGCCCACTCAGCGAAAACTTCGGGTAGTACTCGGCAATGGCCGCACCAATGCGGGCGTTCGAAGCAGCCAGGCGGCGCTCAGCGACGATCAGGTCGGGCCGGCGACGCAGCAGGTCGCCAGGCGTACCGCTCGCAGCGATCTGCGGTGTCACCGGAATGGCCTCACTCCCGGCCAGCTCGGCGCGATGCGTGCCAGGTTGCGCACCGAGTAGCACGTCGAGAGCGTTCATCGCAGCATCCAAGCCGGCCTCCAGCACCGGCACCGAGGCGCTTACCTGAGCCAGTGCGCCGCGGGCCTGATGCACCTGCAATTCGGCAGCCAGCCCCTGGCCTTGCAGTAACTCGATGGTGGCCACCAGCTCCTGTTGCGTCTTCACCTGCTGACGCGCCACGGCTATACGGGTTTGCAGGCCGCGAATGCTGATGTAGGTGTCGGCGGTCTGCGCTGCGATGGCGAGTCGCGTAGCAGTGGCTCCCGCTTGCGAGGCTTGGTATTGCGCAAGTGCCGCCTCGCGATCACGACGCAGACCACCGAAGACATCCAGTTCCCAACTGGCGCCGAGGTTGGTTTCGTAGCTGTTGCCATAGCGGTCGAACCCTGGCGTGGAATCGAGTACCTGGCCCAACGGCGTCTCCACCGATTGGTAGGCGCGCGCTGCCTGGCCGTTGACGGAGCCGGACGGCAACAGTGCCGCATTGGCCGCACCCAGGCCGGCGTGGGCTTGGGCGATACGTGCGGTGGCTTGGGCCAGATCCAGGTTCTGCTGCAGGGCGAGCGTTACCAAGCGAGTCAGTTGTGGGTCGCCGAAGCCTGCCCACCAATCGACCAAGTAGGCCGTAGAGCTCACAGGCCGTTGCTCGACCGTGTTCTGTCCCAGGAAGCGCTCGGACAGGGATATCTCCGGACGCTGGTAATCGGGGCCAACCGCGCAGCCTGCCACCAGGCCGGTGCTGATCAGTACAACGAGGAGTCGCTTCGACGGCATGGGATGTTCTTCCAGGGCAAGGGAGGAGACTGCAGAAACTGTGACCATAATACATTTTGGTCACTAATTGTCTATCACCCTGCCGCTCTGTAGGCTATCCCCCATGAACAAGACCCCCTCCCCCAAAGTTGCAGCACGTGGTCCGGTGGATCACGAGGTGCGTGATCAGATCGTGGCAGCGGCGACCGAGCACTTCCGCCTGTATGGCTACGAGAAGACCACGGTTTCCGACTTGGCCAAGGCCATCGGTTTTTCCAAGGCCTATATCTACAAGTTCTTCGAGTCCAAGCAGGCCATCGGCGAGATGATCTGCGCGAACTGCCTGCAGCAGATACAGACCGAGGTGAATGCTGCCATCGATGAGGTGGACAGCCCGCCGGAGAAGCTGCGGCGCATGCTCAAGGCATTGGTGGAAGCTTGCCTGCGGCTGTTCTTCCAGGATCGCAAACTCTACGAAATCGCCGCCTCCGCCGCCTCCGGGCGCTGGCCGGCAACCCTGCTCTACGAAGGCTTCATCGAGCAGACCCTTCGCGAGATCCTGCAGCAGGGCCGGCAGAGCGGCGACTTCGAGCGCAAGACGCCACTGGACGAAACCACCCGCGCGATCCACCTGATCATGCGCCCCTATTTCAACCCGCTGCTGCTCCAGTACGGGCTCGAAACCACCGATGAAGCGCCGGCCCTGCTGTCCAGCCTGGTGTTGCGCAGTCTGTCACCCTGATTAGTGACTATTGACTAAATTGGTCACGCGAATCAAAGTGAGGCTCCCTACGACTTCGCAACGGGTTCCTCATGCGCCGGCGCAACCTCCTTCTGTCCACTCTGGTCGGCGTGATGCCGTTCGTGCTGGTCGCCTGCAGCGACCAGACGCCCCCCGATCCCCGCACTGACGCGCCACTGGTCCGCGTCACCACCATCCAGTCGGCAACCGCTACATCGCGCGCCTTCACCGGCATCGTCGCGGCCAGGGTGCAGAGCGATCTGGGTTTCCGCGTGTCCGGCAAGGTGTTGCAACGCCTGGTCGATACCGGCCAGACCGTCAAGCGTGGCCAGGTTCTGCTGCGTCTCGATCCAGTCGATCTGCAACTCGCTGCCCATGCGCAGCGCGAGGCGGTGGCCGCAGCGCGGGCACGGGCTCAGCAGGCCAGCGATGACGAGGCTCGTTACCGTGCGCTACGCGGGACTGGTGCCGTTTCCGCGTCCGCTTACGACCAGTACAAGGCAGCGGCGGATGCGGCTCGCGCGCAACTGAGTGCAGCCGAGGCCCAAGCCAAGGTTGCCGGTAACGCCACCCTCTACGCCGAACTGCTCGCCGATGCCGACGGCATCGTCATGGAAACCCTGGCCGAGCCAGGCCAGGTAGTCAGCGCCGGCCAGGCCGTGGTACGGCTTGCACATGCCGGTCCACGCGAAGCGCTGGTGCAACTGCCGGAAACCTTGCGCCCGGCAGTCGGCTCCAGTGCTGAGGCCAGGCTCTTCGGTAGGCAAGACATCAGCGTCGCCACCCGGCTGCGCCAGTTGTCGGATGTCGCCGACCGCCAGACCCGCACCTTCGAGGCGCGCTACGTGCTCGAAGGCGAGCTGGCCAACGCGCCGCTGGGCACCACCATCACCGTGCAAATCAGCGAGTCGCAAACCGTTTCACCAAGTGCAGTGCAGGTGCCCATCGCCGCGCTGTACGACGCCGGCAACGGGCCTGGCATCTGGATGATTCGCGGAGAGCCGACGCAGGTTGCATGGACGCCCGTCAGCGTTCAGTCGCTGGACGATGAGAGCGCCCGCATCAGCGGCGCGATCAAGCTAGGCGACCAGATCGTCGCCCTGGGCGCGCACCTGCTGCGCGACGGCCAAGCCGTTCGCCTGGCCGAGCCGGCCACCGTGGCGGCAACCGAGGAAGGCCAGCCATGAGCGAAGGTCGTTTCAACCTCTCCGCACTCGCCGTGCGCGAGCGCTCCGTCACCCTGTTCCTGGTCTGCCTGATCTCCCTGGCGGGGCTGGTCGCCTTCTTCAAGCTCGGGCGGGCCGAAGACCCGGCCTTCACCATCAAGGTCATGACCATCGTCACCGCCTGGCCGGGCGCCACCGCCCAGGAAATGCAGGATCAGGTCGCCGAGAAGATCGAGAAGCGTCTGCAGGAGCTGCGCTGGTACGACCGCAGCGAAACCTATACCCGCCCGGGCCTGGCCTTCACCACCCTGTCGCTGCTCGACACCACACCGCCCTCGGAGGTGCCCGAGGAGTTCTACCAGGCGCGCAAGAAGATCAGTGACGAGGCCAAGACGCTGCCGGCCGGGGTGATCGGCCCGCTGGTCAACGATGAGTATTCGGACGTCACCTTCGCCCTGTTCGCACTCAAAGCCAGGGGCGAGCCGCAGCGCCACCTAGTGCGCGACGCCGAGACCCTGCGTCAGCGCCTGCTGCATGTACCCGGCGTGAAAAAGGTCAACATCATCGGCGAGCAAGCCGAGCGTATCTTCGTCGAGTTCTCCCACGAGCGCCTGGCCACCCTGGGTATCGGCCCTCAGGACGTGTTCGCCGCGCTCAACGGGCAGAACGCCCTGACCCCGGCCGGCTCCGTGGAAACCCGCGGCCCCGACGTGTTCCTGCGTCTGGACGGTGCCTTCGATGAGTTGCAGAAGATCCGCGACACTCCAATCATCGCCCAAGGCCGCACCCTGAAGCTTTCCGATGTCGCCACGGTCAAGCGCGGCTACGAAGACCCGGCCACTTTCCTGATTCGCAACGGCGGCGAACCGTCCCTGTTGCTCGGCATCATCATGCGTGAAGGCTGGAACGGGCTCGACCTGGGCAAGGCCTTGAACGACGAGGTGCAGCAGATCAATGCCGAACTGCCGCTGGGCATGAGCCTGAGCAAGGTCACCGACCAGGCCGTCAACATCAGCGCGTCCGTCGACGAGTTCATGATCAAGTTCTTCGTCGCGCTGCTGGTGGTCATGCTGGTGTGCTTCGTCAGCATGGGCTGGCGCGTCGGCGTGGTGGTCGCGGTGGCGGTGCCGCTGACCCTGGCGATGGTCTTCGTGGTGATGGCCGCCAGCGGCAAGAACTTCGACCGCATCACCCTGGGCTCGCTGATCCTCGCTCTCGGCCTGCTGGTGGACGATGCGATCATCGCCATCGAGATGATGGTGGTGAAGATGGAGGAAGGCTACGACCGCGTGCGAGCCTCCGCCTACGCCTGGAGCCACACAGCGGCGCCGATGCTCTCCGGCACCCTGGTCACTGCCGTCGGCTTCATGCCTAACGGCTTCGCCCGCTCCACGGCCGGCGAATACACCAGCAACATGTTCTGGATCGTCGGCATCGCGCTGATCGCTTCCTGGTTAGTCGCGGTGATCTTCACGCCATACTTCGGCGTCAAGCTGCTGCCCGCGATCAAGAAGGTCGAGGGCGGTCACGACGCCATCTACGACACCCCACGCTACAACCGATTTCGGCGGATTCTGGGCAGGGTGATCGCCCACAAATGGCTGGTCGCAGGCTCCGTGGTCGGGCTGTTCGTGACGGCCGTACTCGGCATGGCGCTGGTCAAGAAACAGTTCTTTCCCATCTCCGACCGCCCCGAAGTGATGGTCGAAGTACAGATGCCTTATGGCACCTCGATCCTCCAGACCAGCGCTGCTGCGGAAAAAGTCGAAACCTGGCTGGCCCAACAGGCAGAGGCGAAGATCGTCACGGCCTACATCGGCCAGGGCGCACCGCGCTTCTTCATGGCCATGAGCCCGGAACTGCCGGATCCGTCGTTCGCCAAGATCGTCGTGCGTACCGACAACCCGGATGAGCGCGAGGCATTGAAGCATCGCCTGCGCAAGGCGATTGCCGAGGGGCTGGCCAGCGAGGCGCAGGTGCGTGTCAGTCAATTGGTGTTCGGACCCTACTCGCCGTATCCGGTGGCCTACCGGGTCACCGGCCCGGATCCACAGCGTCTGCGCGAAATAGCCGCCGAGGTACAGCAGGTGATGGATGCCAGCCCGCTGATGCGCACGGTCAATACCGACTGGGGCACCCGTGTCCCCACGCTGCACTTCAATCTGCAGCAGGATCGCCTGCAGGCGGTGGGGTTGACCTCCAGTACCGTCGCGCAGCAGCTGCAGTTTTTGCTTAGCGGCGTGCCCGTCACCGCCGTGCGCGAAGACATCCGCACGGTGCAGGTCATGGCCCGCGCTGCCGGCGATATCCGCTTCGACCCGGCGCGGGTGATGGACTTCACCCTGGCCGGTGCCAATGGCCAGCGCATTCCGCTGTCGCAGGTGGGTGAAGTGGAAGTGCGCATGGAAGAGCCGATCATGCGCTGGCGGGATCGTGTGCCGACTATCACCGTGCGTGGCGATATCGCCGAAGGCCTCCAACCGCCAGACGTGTCGGCCGCCATCAGCCAGCAGTTGCAACCTATCATCGACAGGCTGCCGAGCGGCTATCGCATCGAGCAAGCGGGCTCCATCGAAGAGTCGGGCAAAGCCAGCAAGGCCATGCTGCCGCTGTTCCCGATCATGCTGGCCGTCACGCTGGTCATCATCATCCTGCAGGTGCGCTCGATCGCCGCGATGATCATGGTCTTTCTCACCAGCCCGCTGGGGCTGATCGGTGTGGTGCCGACGCTGATCCTATTCCAGCAGCCGTTCGGCATCAACGCGCTGGTCGGGCTGATCGCGCTGTCCGGCATCCTCATGCGCAACACGCTGATCCTGATCGGGCAGATCCGCCAGAACGAGGCGGCGGGGCTCGATCCGTTCCGCGCCGTGGTCGAAGCCACCGTGCAACGTGCTCGGCCGGTGATCCTCACCGCGCTGGCGGCGATCCTGGCGTTCATCCCACTGACCCATTCGGTGTTCTGGGGCACGCTCGCCTACACCCTGATCGGCGGCACCTTCGCCGGCACCGTGCTGACCCTGGTGTTCCTGCCGGCCATGTACGCCATCTGGTTCGGCATCCGCCCTATCCCCCACGAACCACTCGCGCAGGCAAAACCTGCATGAACCGCCCCTTACTTGAGCGAGAGTAACTGCCATGTCCAATTCCCCAGTGGTCGTCATAACCGGCGTGTCATCAGGCATCGGTCGCACGGCGGCCGAACAGTTCGCCCGACGCGGCTGTCGCGTGTTCGGCAGCGTGCGCAACCCGGCCACCGCGCAGGCCATCCCCGGCGTCGAGCTGATTCAGCTGGATATCCGTGACGAAGACTCGATTCGCCACAGTATCGATCATGTGATCGCGGAGGCCGGGCGCATCGACGTACTGGTCAACAATGCCGGTACCACGTTGCTCGGAGCGACGGAGGAAACCGCCATCGACGAGGCCCAGGCGCTGTTCGACACCAATGTCTTCGGCACCCTGCGCGTCACCCAGGCGGTACTGCCACAGATGCGCAAGCAAGGCAGCGGGCGCATCGTCAACGTCAGTTCTGTGCTCGGCTTCCTACCGGCGCCCTACATGGGCCTGTACTCGGCCTCCAAACATGCCGTGGAAGGTTTGTCCGAGACCCTGGATCACGAGGTGCGGCGCTTCGGTATCCGCATCGCGCTGGTCGAACCTTCGTTCACCAAGACCAGCCTCGACCTCAACGCGCCACAGACCGCCCTGCACATCGCCGCCTACGACAGCGAGCGGGCAACCGTCTCCCAGGCCATCCAGATGAACGTGCAGAAGGCACCTTTGCCCGATGCGGTCGCCGCGACCATCGTCGAGGCTGCCCTGGGCGCGTGGAAAATGCGCCATACCCCCAAAGGCGAGGCCACCCTGCTCAGACGCCTGCGTCGCTTCATGCCGGCGGGCCCAGTCGATTCGGGCCTGCGCAAGACCTTCGGCCTCGGCTGATTAATGTCTTCACGTACGAGACCACACCATGCACAGAGAACACAGCACACGCATCGTCGTTACCGGCCTGGGCATCGTCAGCCCTCTGGGCTGTGGCAGCAAGACGGTATGGACACGCCTGCTGGCCGGCCACTCGGGCATCCGTACGTTACCGGTCGAGCTGAGCGAAGGCACCGGCAGCGCGGTTGGCGGGCAGGTGCCCGGCATTGCCGACGATCCAAAGGCCGGTTTCGATCCCGAGCGCTACATCCCCGCCAAGGAGCGCAAGAAGATGGATCGCTTCATCGAGTTCGCCCTGGTCGCTGCCGAGGAAGCCCTGACACAGGCCGGCTGGCGGCCGACGAACGAAGCGCAACGCCAGCGCACCGCGACAATTATTGCGTCAGGAGTCGGCGGCTTCGGCGCCATTGCAGAGGCCGTACGGATCACCGATCAACGCGGCCCACGGCGCCTTTCCCCTTTTACCGCACCATCGTTCCTGGCCAACATGGCGGCCGGCCAGGTCTCCATCCGGCATGGTTTCAAAGGGCCGCTCGGAGCACCGGTGACCGCTTGCGCCGCCGGCGCGCAGGCCATCGGCGACGCAGCCCGACTGATTCGTAGCGGTGAGGCCGATATCGCCTTGTGCGGCGGTACCGAAGCTGCCATCGATCGCGTCACGCTCGGCAGCTTCGCCGCGGCGCGGGCGCTGTCCAGCGGCTACAGTGATCGTCCTCACGAAGCATCACGCCCGTTCGATCGCGACCGCGACGGTTTCGTCATGGCCGAAGGCGCAGGGCTACTGGTGATCGAGTCGCTGGAACATGCCCTGGCAAGAGGCGCACAACCGCTGGCCGAGCTGATCGGCTACGGCACCAGTGCCGATGCCTATCACCTTACCGCCGGCCCTGAAGATGGCGACGGTGCCCGCCGCGCCATGCAACAGGCGTTACGCCAGACCGGTATCGGCCCCAGTGAAGTGCAACATATCAATGCCCACGCCACCTCAACGCCAGTGGGCGACCGTGGAGAGTTGGCTGCCATCCGCGCGGTGTTCGGCAGTGGATCGGGCGTGGCGATCACCTCGACCAAATCCAGCACGGGACATCTGCTTGGCGCTGCCGGTGGCGTCGAGGCCATCTTCACCGTGCTGGCCCTGCGTGATCAGGTCGTACCGCCGACGCTCAACCTCACCGCTCCCGATGAGACCGCTGAAGGCCTCGATCTGGTCGCTCTGACTGCCCGGCAAATGCCCCTACATTATGCCCTGTCGAATGGCTTCGGCTTTGGCGGCGTCAATGCCAGCCTGTTGTTCCGGCGCTGGAAGGTCTGAATATGGACCAGCCAACCGCCAAGGACTTGCGCCGTGACAAGCGTCGACAAGCCATGCTGCAGGCCGCGAGCGAGGTGTTCATGGTGCTCGGCTTCGACCATGCGAACATGCAGGCCATAGCCGATTCGGCTGGTGTGACCAAGGCAACGCTCTACGCCCATTTTAGCGACAAGGCACAGCTCTACCGCGCAGTGATCGAATATTGGCTGGAGCAACTTCCAGAGCCGAGACTGCCAATCCAGGCCCGAGGCGGACTGCGCGTCTGCCTGGAGAGAGCCGCACATGAGCTGCTGCTACAGAACCAACACACTGCCTCTCACGCCCTTACTCAAATGGTGTTGCGTTCGAACCGGATTGCACATAAACGCTGGCGGCAGCGCTTTCTGCCGTATCAGCGCTACCTGGCAAAGGCCCTGTCCCGCTGGGCTCGCTGCCCAGAGCCCGAGCAAGCAGCTATACAGTTCCTTCTGCTGGCGGTTGGCAGCCTAGACTGCAGCAGCCCCCTGGTAGTTAGCAAAGAGCGGCTAGATGCGGCTGTCGAAATGTTCGCTCAAGCCTACACAAAGGCCATTTAGACGTGCCTAAAGCACGGTCGCTATTAGTGCTCAGAGCGAAGACGAACTTCATTTTGTCGCTCTACTTGCGATATCAGCTCAGATTCTGACATTGGTTGGAGCGTCCGCTTATGGCGAGAGGCGAACGCCTACGCTGTCCTTGTGGACGAAGCCAGCTGCGCCACCCTGCTGACTTGCTTCGTAATAGTGCGCACCTGACAGGCTGGTAAAGACGAGCACTTTTGGGTGGGGCTTTTCTGCGCGCAACCGCCGCAGCAGCTCCAGCCCGCCAAGACGTGGCAGATCCAGGTCAAGGATCACTAAGTCCGGCTGCAGGCGTTGCACTAGACTCAGCGATTCCCGTCCGTCGCCAGAGATGCCGACTACCTCGTGACCGGAGCGCTCGAGCCTTTGATGTAGCGCCTCACGAATGTACGGGTGCGGATCGGCTATAACGATGCGGCTCATCCTTGTGTCCTACGCGCGGCTTGCTCGCAGAAAAGCGTAGCCCACCTCTGGCAGCACCCTGAACTTCAGCGTCGTAAATCCCAAGTAGGCAAGCATCACTCCCGTTGGTGGCATGACTGGTATCGAGAGCGTTTCGTTCAGCTCACTGTCAAGAACATCATGCCGACGGTAGCTGGTTAGACCTACATCCGACACGCTGACCGCGCTCGCCAACAACCTCGGCGAGCGCGAGGCGTACGACGTCGTGTCGGCGCACGTACGGCGCAGCGCCTAAGGGGCCGCAGGCTCGCATAAAGAGCAGCAGTGCGGGGTGCAAGCCGGGCACGGTCGGCCTGAGCGCCAGCCACGTGACGGTGCAGACACTGGGAGATCACGCCAGCGGAGCCATGGTCAGCCGGCAGTACAAGAGCGAGACCGCAACGCTGGATCTCAAGGACAGCAGCATCTCCACCCAGGGCATGGGTTCCCACGGGCTGCGGGCCGAATCCGGCGGAGCATTGAGTGCGAGCAACAGCGCCGTCAGCACGCAAGGCAAACAGGCCACTGGCGTGTTCGCCAACAACACCGCCAGCGCTCGCCTGGACGGAGTGAGCGTGAATACCCAAGGCGATTTCGGCCACGGCGTGGTGGCCCGCCAGGGTGGCAGCGTCGACGCCTAGTCTGTCGTGGTCGCCGCCCACGGCGGGCAATCGGCGGCGCTCTACGTGCAAGGCACCGATGCGCTCCCCGGGCAGGTACGCATGGACCAGGCCACGCTGGGCAACCGCGACGGTGCCACTATCGCCACGGCCGGCGTCGCGGACATCGCCCTGAGCCACAGCCTCGCCGGCGGCAGCGGCCAATGGCTGAACGTGGACAGCTCGGTGGCCAGCGATGGCACCAGCGTTCCGGACATGGGCACTGGCCAGTGGCAAGGTATCGGCAGCAGCCAGGATGCTGCCGGCCAGGCGCGCCTGGACCTGTCATCCTCCGTGGTCACCGGTACGGCGAAAACCGCCAGCGGCGCCCACTCCGACGTCACCCTGCGCGACACCAGCCTCTGGCAGCTCACCGGTGACTCCAACCTGAGCAGCCTGCACAACGAATCCAGCCTGATCGACTTCAGTTCCGAGGGTGGCTACAAGCGGCTCACCGCCAATGACTACCACGGCGCCAACGGCACCATTGCCCTGAATACCTACCTGTACAAGGACGACTCGCCGTCCGACCAGTTGGTGATCGATGGCGGCAAGGCCACCGGCGAGAGCAACCTGCGCATCAAGAATGCGGGCGGCCCCGGCGCGCTGACCGAGGGCAACGGCATCAAGGTGGTAGACGCCGTCAACGGGGGCACCACGCAAGCGGACGCCTTCCACCTGCTCAACCGGGTCAAGGCCGGCCCGTATGAGTACACGCTGCATCGCTCAAGCCTCGACGACAGCAACGGCGAAGCCTGGTACCTGCGCTCGACGACGGACGCCAACCCCGTCGATCCGGTGGACCCGGTGGATCCTGTTGATCCCGTCGACCCAGCCAATCCGGTCGATCCAGTTGATCCGGCGGACCCTGTGACACCTACTGACCCGGTCACACCAGACACCCCTGCGCCAACACCGCAAATCCCCAATTACCGTGCAGAGACCTCGCTGTACAGCGCCCTCCCCGCCATGGCGTTGAGCTACAGCCGTGCCCTGGTCGACACCCTGCACGAACGCGTCGGCGAGGAGCGGCGCAACGCCACTGATCCACTGCCCAGCGAAGATACCGACACCTACGGCCCCTCGCTCGGCTGGGGCCGGCTGATCTACCAGAAAGGCCGCGACAGCCTCCCCAGCGGCGCAGACTACGACTACCACATCCAGGCCTTCCAGGTCGGCGCCGACCTCTATCGCAACGAAGACACCGACGGCAGCACGGACCAGGCAGGGCTGTCACTGCAGGCCGGGCGCATCAAGGGCAACGTCGATCACACCGACGGTCAGGGCGCCGGCGACGATACCCTGCGCTCCTATGGCATAGGCGGCTACTGGACCCACTTCGGCTCCAAAGGCTGGTACCTCGATGGCGTACTACAATTGAACCGCTTCGACATGCAGGCCCGCGCCAATGATGCCTACTCGCTGAAGACACGCGGGCATGGCGTCACGGCCTCGCTGGAAGCCGGCTACCCGCTCAAGCTCAACCGCGACAAGACGCTCCACCTCGAGCCCCAGGCCCAGGTGATCGCGAGCCGCCTGAAACTCGACGACGCCCATGACGATGCCGCCGATGTCCGCTTCGAAGACGTCGATTCCCTGACCGGCCGGTTGGGCGTGCGGATCGACAAGGACTGGTTCCGCACGGACGACAAAGGGCAGATCCATCGCACCAACGCCTGGGTACGTCCGAGCGTCTGGCATGAGTTCGAGGGCAAGGCCAAGACGGAGTTCTCTTCGGCCAACGGCTATATCCCCTTCGGCACCGACATGGATGGCACCTGGGGCGAACTGAACCTGGGCGTGGATTACCAGCTTAACGACAGGACGAGCGTCACCGGCTCACTGGGATACCAGAAATCGCTCGATGGAGAAGGCCGCAGCTACGAAGGCGTACTAGGTATTAAGGTGAAGTTCTGAAAATCTACCCTCTGACCGACGGGGCGCCTATAGGGCGCCCCGTTAGGATCATTTATCTGCAACCTGGTGAGCGTCTTGCAAATATCCCCCACCACACGGTGTTATCAGCCTCCCTATCCCACTCATAATTCGTTCGCCCAACCCGCCATCGCGTATGCGATGCGGGTCGCCTAGAGAGAAGCAAAGACGTCCGCTATGGGTCGGTAGCAGCCCCTCGTCAGAGACAGCAACCTGCCAGGAGCGGACGTTCCACCACCCCTGACCCGATCCGATAACGCCCTACCACCTCGTTGCCGCACTAGGTCTCACTTTACGTACATGTGCAAACTGCTACTGTAGAGATACAAACAATTTTTGTTGTGATCTCTATAGATGAATTGGCTGCTACTGGTACTCGGATTACCTACTGCGAACGCCACCGAACGCATGCGCGCCTGGCGAGCCCTGAAAGGCTGTGGAGCTGCTGTCCTGCGCGATGGCGTCTACCTGCTACCTGATCAGGAGGCGGGACGCGCCGCGCTGGAGGCCATCGAGCGTGACGTCCTGGCCATCAACGGCACTGCCCTTCTGTTTTCTGTCCAGGAGCCTGCCGAGCGCTTTGCCGCTCTATTTGATCGCGCCGAGGAGTACATCAAGCTTCGCGAGGAAATCTCGGCGTGCCATGCCGAGATTTCTCCCGACAACGCTCTGCAAACGGCACGTCAGGTCAGGAAGCTGCGCAAGAGCTTCGGACAGATCGTTGCCATCGACTTCTTCTCAGGTGACGCAAGGGAACAGGTCGACCTGGCATTGAAAGACCTGGAAACGGCCATCAGCCGTGCCTTGTCACCCGATGAGCCAAGCGCTCGCGAGATCCCCATCGAGCGGTTAGCTTGCGCGGACTTCCAGGGCCGCCGCTGGGCAACCCGCCGCCGTCCATGGGTGGATCGGCTTGCCAGTGCCTGGTTGATTCGCAGATTCATCGATTCGGATGCGCAAATTCTCTGGCTGGAGTCGCCTGGTGATTGCCCGAACGATGCTCTGGGTTTCGATTTTGATGGTGCCACGTTCACCCACAACGGGCCGCGCGTCACCTTCGAAACACTGCAGGAGAGCTTCCAGCTAGAAGCCCCCGGACTCGGTCGTCTGGCCGGTCTGGTGCATTACCTTGACGTGGGCGGTGCCCAGCCCGCTGAAGCTTCCGGCATTGAGCGTGTACTGGCGGGGCTGCGCGAGAGCATCACTGACGATGACTTGCTCCTGCAGGCGGCTGCCGGCGTATTCGACGGTTTGCTTATCGCGTTTGCGAGTGAGGAAAAGAGTAATGGCTGAAACACACCTGGACGCGACCGATACCACCGCGAATCACGCCAGGCCGGTTGGACTGTTATCCGCCTTCCTTTTCTGGCTCAAGCTCGGGTTCATCAGCTTCGGCGGCCCCGCCGGGCAGATTTCGATCATGCACCAGGAGCTAGTCGAGCGGCGGCGCTGGATCAGCGAGCGGCGCTTCCTGCATGCACTCAACTACTGCATGTTGTTGCCTGGCCCCGAGGCTCAGCAGTTGGCCACCTACATCGGCTGGCTGATGCACCGCACCTGGGGCGGAGTGATAGCGGGCGCGCTGTTCGTGCTGCCATCGCTGTTCATCCTGATCGGTCTCTCGTGGGTGTACATCGCCTTCGGCGAAGTACCGGTCGTGGCCGGCCTCTTCTACGGCATCAAACCAGCAGTGACCGCCATTGTCGTCCACGCCGCCCACCGTATTGGTTCACGCGCGTTGAAAAATGGCTGGTTGTGGTCCATCGCTGCAGCCTCCTTTGTCGCGATCTTTGCGCTGAACGTCCCCTTCCCACTGATCGTCCTGGGAGCTGCCCTCCTCGGTTACATGGGTGGTCGATTACTGCCAACCAAGTTCGTTATCGGCGGGGGGCACCAGGCAGGCAAAGCCGGCTACGGACCCGCCCTGATCGATGACGACACCCCTACTCCCGATCACGCACGGTTCCGTTGGGCACGCCTGCTGCAACTGCTGCTGGTCGGCGCGGCCCTATGGCTGCTGCCGATGGGGCTGCTGACGGCCACTTTCGGCTGGCACGGGACACTCACGCAGATGGGCTGGTTCTTCACCAAGGCGGCACTGCTCACCTTTGGTGGCGCCTACGCTGTGTTGCCTTATGTCTATCAGGGCGCAGTCGGTCACTACGGCTGGCTGTCTCCAACCCAGATGATCGACGGCCTGGCCCTGGGCGAAACCACACCGGGGCCACTGATCATGGTGGTGGCTTTCGTAGGCTTCGTGGGGGGCTACGTCCAGCCGATGTTCGGCGCCGACCATCCATTCCTGGCAGGCGCTGTCGCGGCAAGCCTCGTCACCTGGTTCACCTTCCTGCCATCGTTCCTGTTCATCCTCGCCGGCGGGCCGCTGGTGGAGTCGACGCACAACGAACTGAAGTTCACGGCGCCGCTCACCGGTATCACCGCTGCGGTGGTGGGTGTGATCCTGAACCTGGCACTGTTCTTCGGCTACCACGTGCTCTGGCCCACCGGGTTCGAGGGGCATTTTGACTGGCCCTCGGCGCTGATCGCCCTGGCAGCCGCAATCGCCCTGTTCCGCTACAAGCGGGGTGTGATTCAGGTACTGATAGCCTGCGCCCTTACGGGGCTGACCGTGCATATGTTCAGGGCTGGACAGGCATGACGCCCGGCGAATACCGCAGCCAGCAGGTCCATTGAAGGCGGCTGCCGGCAATCAGCTGTCGGCTTCGCCTCAGTTCGATAGCGGACGACCTCCCGCGCCGGGATTGCTGGCCGACAGACGTGCTGGCGCTGCTCAGCTGTCGCACGCCTTGCTGGAGCGAACCCGCCACATGCTCTGCCAGACACCGTCGCGATGCAGCAGCGCATGAACCAGCGCGGCGCCGGCATGCGCAAGGATCAAGGCGAAGAGACCGTAGGCTATCCAGCTGTGGGCGAAGCGGAGCAGGCCATAAAGGTCCGCATTGGCATCGACCAGCGGCGGCACGTGCCAGCCCGCCAAGCGCAGCGGATAACCCGCGGCGCCTTGCATGGCCCAGCCGACCAAGGGTTGCGCAATCAGCAGACCATACAGCGCAAGGTGTACCAGGCCGGCCAGGTGACGCTGCCAGGTATTCACGGATGCCGGCAGGGCCGGACGCGCCGTGACGCTGCGCACGAGCAGGCGGACGAGCAGAAGCACCAGCAAGGCCAACCCGATCTGTTTGTGCCACGCCACCAGTTGGGGCTGGCTGCCGCCGACGCTGGCAACCATCGCAACGCCGATGAACAACATGGCAATCACCAGCAAAGCCATCAAGCCATGCAGCAGGCGAAGCAGCGGATGGAAGGAATCGACAGGCGCTTTCACGGTTGATCTCCCGGCTGCTGGCTGGCGGGCTGACCTTCGAAGGTCCGGCGCCGATAGGACTGTGCATAGGCCGATGAGCGTGCGCGCAGGATGGCGTCGCCGCTGGGCTCCACGCCATCGGGCAGGATCAGCGGGTCGAAATTGAAGCCGTAGCAGTCGCCTTCCAGCTGTGCGCGCGCCTGCTCAATCACCAGGTTTCCGGCTTCCAACTGCGTGCGCTCGGCAGGCCACGCATGGGTCGGATCGTTCACCGCATCACCGCTGTCCGCCAGGGTGAATCGCCACGTCCAGCGCAGCGGGCCGGACTTCAGACGCTGCAGCAGGTCCTGCTGCAAGGCATCGTCAGCCACGCCCTGAGAGCCGAGTGGCGTAGCGGCCAGTTGCGGCACCATCGACCATCGCACCGCATGGCGCTGACCTTGCGCATCGACTAGGACGAAGGCGTTGATGCTGTTGTACGCCGTGCTGGCGAAGCTGTCGCTCGGCCGGTACGCGGCCGCCCAGGCACGAAACTCGGCGCTTTCGGGGTGTGCATCGAAGAATTGCTTGACCCGCACGGGGTCGTTTTTGCCTGTCCCCGGGTCCGGCCGCATGGCACCCAGTTGCTCGTAGAAATCCTCCGGCGTGCGTACCGCGAGCACCGGCGGATTGTTCATCGCCATGCGCCACTGCTGGCCATCGGGCTGGCGCAGCAGGAGCGCCATGCTGCGCACAGGTACGCTGGTGTCCGCGGCATGGGGATTTCCCGCGCCTACCGAGAGCCGCCCCAGCACCGGTACCCGCCCTGCTCGCAGCAGCGCTGCCCGCGACAGCGGCGCCACGTCGCCGCTCACTTCGAGATAGCCGCTAAAGCAGATCCCACGCGGATGGGCGCGGCGGTATCCGGGGTGGACGCCGGCGTTGGCCTCCATCCGATCGATCAGTTGAGCGCTGGTGAGGCGGTCGGCTCCAAGCCAGCCGGCGCTCCAGGCGAACAGGCCGATGGCGCCGCACAGGGCGCCGGCAATGCACGCGCTGCGCAACAGGCGTTGGTTTCGGGTCAGGGACAGATCGTGGGCCATGGCGTGGTTATCGGCAGACTGGGGAATCATTGCGCGCACTGGCGGAATGAGCGAGCGCGACATTATCTATACAAAAATCAACTTATGCACACAATTCTACGCAAGAGTTGTATGCACAGGGTTCCGTCATGCCTGGTAGCAGTGCTGTGAACGTCGGTTTGGGGCGCTCGCACCCGGTGCTTACCCCTGGGGCAGAAAGCCAGAGCGGCCATTCATCCATTATCTATACATATTGTATTTTTTGTACAAATATTAAGGTCAGTATTCATAGGCCGATGTCATGCGCGTTCCGACCTGTCCCTTTTCTCTCTGTCTGGCACTCACCCTACTCTGTGGTCTGTGGGCCTCGCCGGGCAGCGCCGACTGGCGCAACGAAATCCCGGGAGCCACGCAGGTTGGTCAGGGCCAGTTCACCTGGCTCGGCTTCGTGGTGTACGAGGCGCATCTCTGGAGCGCCGGCGCACTCTCAGGCTGGGCGCAGGCCTTCGCGCTGGAGCTGGTCTATCGGCGCGCGCTGTCGCAGGACACCCTGGTGCAGGCCAGCCTCGACGAAATGCGCCGCCTGGGCAGCGACGACGAAGCCCAACTGGCGGGCTGGGCACGCGAGATGCGCCAGGCCTTCGTCGATGTGCAGCCCGGGCAACGGATCACCGGGGTCTATCTGCCCGGCGTGGGCTGCCGCTTCTATGTCGACGGCAGGCTTCGCCATGCGGTGAGCGACGCCCGCTTCGCCCGGGCGTTCTTTTCCATCTGGCTGGACCCGCGCACGCGCAATCCCGAACTGCGCCGGGACCTGCTGGGCCTGAGCGGAGAGCAACCATGAACCTCACGATGCGCCTGTTCCTGATCATCGCCAGCCTGCTGCTGGGCAGCTGCGGCAATGTCGGCGTCGAACACTATGCCAAGGAGCGCCCGAGCCTGGACCTGCCGGTATTCTTCGCCGGCCCGGTGAAAGCCTGGGGCATCTTCCAGAAACCCTCGGGCGAAGTGGTCAAGCGCTTCGCGGTGGACATCACCAGCCGCCGCGAAGGCGAGCGACTGATCCTCGATGAGCGTTTCCTCTACAGCGACGGTACGCGCCAGCAGCGCGTCTGGACCCTGACCCCCGACGGCACCGGACGCTGGCGGGGACGCGCCGCCGACGTGGTGGGCGAAGCCACCGGAGAAGTCGCCGGCAACGCACTGCGCTGGCGCTACCGCCTGAACCTGGAAGTTGACGGCACCACCTGGGAAGTGAGCTTCGACGACTGGATGTACCTCATGGACGACGACACGCTGATCAACCGCTCCAGCATGCGCAAGTTCGGTGTCGAACTCGGGCAGGTGACCTTGTTCTTCCGCCGAGAGGGCGCCGCGGATCCCAGCAGAAGCTGAGGCAGGCGCACACCTTTATTCCGACGGCCGTGCCGGCCAGGAGTACTCCATGACGTTGCAGGAATTCGCACAGGCCGCCACGGCCGGGCATATCCAGGCTATCGAAGTGATTTCGCTGGAGGGCGGATTCTATGTGCTGCAGGCGCGCCTGGCCGAGGGTTTGCGGCCGATTCGCGGCGAACGCGAGCAGGTGCTGCAGTTGCGCTCGACCACCGAGGTACGTGCAGTGCTGGCCGAATGGGCGTCGCTACCCTGCGAGCTGGTGCAGCATTGCGTCCACGACGAGATCTGCGCTTCACATCCGACAGCCGTTGCGCCGCTTCGTGTGCCACTTTCGCTGGAGCGCCGCGAATGATGGAGAAGCCACGCCGGCTCGGTCTGCTGCTGGGCGATCAGTTGAGCTTCGAGCTCTCGCTGTTCGAGGCGCTGGACCCCGCCCAGGACGCGATCCTGATGGCCGAGGTGAATCAGGAGGCACGCTACGTGCCCCATCATCCGCAGAAGATCGTGCTGATCTTCAGCGCCATGCGCCACTTCGCCCAGGCGCTGCGCGAGCGCGGTTGGCGGGTGATCTACGTGACGTTGGACGATCCCGACAACAGCGGCAGCATCGCCGGCGAAGTCGAACGCTGGCATGCCGCTCTGGGTGAACCGCAGGTGCATTTCACCGAATGCGGCGAGTGGCGGCTGGAGCAGGCGCTGCGAGACAGCGCGGTGCCGCTGAGCTGGCACGAAGACCGCCGCTTCCTGTGCAGCCGCGAGGAATTCGCGCGCTGGGCCGGGGCGCGTCGACAATTGCGCATGGAGCACTTCTACCGGGAGATGCGCCGGCGCACCGGACTGTTGATGGAGCCCGACGGCCACCCCGTAGGTGGCACCTGGAATCTCGACGCGGAGAACCGCAAACCGCTGCCGCGCGGGCTGCGAGGCCCGTTTCCGGCGCGCTTCGGGCAGGACGACACCACCCGCGAGGTAATGACCCTGGTCGGCGCGCACTTCAGCGACCACTACGGTCGCCTGGAAGGATTCGACTATCCGGTGACCCACTCCCAGGCACAGGAGCTCTGGCAGCACTTCCTGGAGTTCTCCCTGCCAGCTTTCGGTGACTACCAGGACGCCATGGCCGAAGGCGAGCCCTACCTGTTCCACGCCCGCATCAGCGCCGCGCTGAACATCGGGTTGCTGGAGGTGCGTCAGCTTGGCGAGGATGTGGAGCAAGCCTATCGCCAGGGACGGGTCCCGTTGAACGCGGCCGAGGGCTTCATTCGCCAACTGGTCGGCTGGCGCGAGTACGTGCATGGCATTTACTGGCTGCGCATGCCCGAGTACGCCCAGCTCAACGTGCTGGGCAATCACCGCCCACTGCCGACGTTCTACTGGACCGGCAAAACGGACATGCGCTGCATGGCCCAGGCGATCGGCCAGACCCTGGAGCTGGGCTACGCGCATCATATCCAGCGACTCATGGTCACAGGCAATTTCGCCTTGCTGGCGGGCATCGCGCCCCCGGCCATCTGTGACTGGTACCTGGCCGTGTACCTGGATGCCTTCGACTGGGTCGAACTGCCCAACACGCTGGGCATGGTGATGCACGCCGATGGCGGCTACCTCGGCTCCAAGCCTTATTGCGCGAGCGGGCGGTACATCCAGCGGATGTCCGACTACTGCGGCTCGTGCCGTTACCGGGTCGACAAGGCGACAGAGGAAGATGCCTGCCCCTTCAATGCCCTGTACTGGCACTTCCTCATGCGCCACCGCGAGCGGCTCGGCAACAATCCGCGGTTGTCGATGCCCTATCGCAACCTGCAACGCATGGACGATGAACGCAGCCTGGCCCTGTGGCAACACGGCGAGGCACTGCTCGCGCGCCTGGATGCGGGGCAGGCGCTATGAGGAAATCGGTGCTGCCGCAAAAGATCTGCGCCGTCTGCAGCCGCCCTTTCACCTGGCGGCGGCGCTGGGCACGTTGTTGGGATGAGGTGCTTTATTGCTCCGAGCGCTGCCGACGCTCACCGGCCAAGCGCGAAGCGCAGCATCAGCGGTAGCGCGGCCGCCCACACCAGCGCCAGCAGCAACGCCGACCACGCGATGCCCAGGGGTAGGCCCACTCCTGCCAGCGGTGCGCCCGCACAATACGCCAACGGCCCGCCCAGAGCGCCCAGGCAGGCGCCGCGCCAGACCGGTCGCGCGGCCCAGGCCAGGCTGTGGCGCAACCCGCTGGCGAACACCAGCCAGAGCAGGACCAGCCAGGCTGGCAACAAGGCCTCGTGAAAATCGAAAAAACCCAGCCAACCCAGCGTCGCATCCAGCACGCAACCGGCCAGGGCTACGCCGAAAACCGCGATGCCCTCCTCCACTTTTCGCCGACACAACGCCAGGTGCGCCAGCAGCCCGAGCGCTACCACACCCAACAGCACGGGCCGCTGCGCCCCGAGCACACAACCCCACCAGCCAAGCTGCAGCCAGATCGCGTTGGCCAGCAGGGGCAGGCGCCGGTGCATCAGGCGTCCAGGTGATCCGCCAGGCTCGCCTTGCGCGCCGCAGGCCCGGCCCACAGCAGATGCGCTACGCCGATGGCGCGCTCCTCGAAGCCGCCCTGGCAATAGCACAGGTAGAACTCCCACAGGCGCTGGAAGCTCTCGTCATAGCCCAGCTCCATCAACTCGGCGCGCGCCTGCCGCAGGTTGTCGCGCCAATGCCGCAGGGTCAGCGCATAGTCCCCGGCAAAATCCTCCAAGTGCACGAGGTTGAGCGCTGTGTGCTGCGTCGCGGTCTGCAGCAGCGTGGTGATCGAGGGCAGCGCGCCGCCGGGAAAGATGTAGCGCTGGATGAAGTCCACCGACCGCCGCGCCTGCTCGTAGCGCTGGTCGCGGATGGTGATGGACTGCAGCAGCATCAGCCCGTCGTCCTTGAGCAAGGCAGCGCAGCGACGGAAGTAGTCGGGCAGGTAGCGATGACCGACTGCCTCGATCATTTCGATGGACACCAGCTTGTCGTAGCTCCCACGCAACTCGCGGTAATCCTGCATCAGCAGGGTTACGCGGTCCTCCAGGCCGCATTCGCGGATGCGGTATTGGGCGCAGGCGTATTGCTGCTCCGACAGCGTCGTGGTCGTCACACGACAGCCATAATGGGTGGCAGCATACAGCGCGAGGCTGCCCCAGCCGGTGCCGATCTCCAGCAGATGATCCTGCGGTTGCAGATCGAGCTTCCGGCAGATGACGTCCAGCTTGTTCAACTGCGCCTGTTCCAGGCTCTGCGAAGGGCTTTGGAACACCGCCGAGGAATACATCAGCGTCGGGTCCAGCAGGCGCTCGAACAGGTCGTTACCCAGGTCGTAGTGCGCGCGGATATTGCGCTGCGACCCGCTGCGGCTGTTGCGGTTGAGCCAGTGCAGCAGACGCAGCGCCGGTCTGGCGAAGAGGGCAAGGCCGCCTTCCATCGAGTCGAGCACGTCCAGGTTGGCGACGAACAGTCGGGTGACCAGCGCCAGGTCAGGGCTGCTCCAGTAACCCTGTATGTAAGCCTCCCCCGCACCAATCGAACCGTTGCACGCCACCATCCCCCACACGGCGTCGTCATGGACGTCGATCACCGCGCACAAGGGGCTGAGCCGGTCGCCGAAGTCCAGCAGGCTGTCGCCACGCCGCACCTGTAGCCATCCGTACCGCAGTTGGCGCAGGCGGGCGATCACCGCCTGGCGGAACAGGTTGCCGGCCAGGGGCGCGGCGGTGCTGGCCTTATCGGCGCTCAGGGTCGGTTCTGACATGGTCGGGCTCCTCGACGGCACGGTGGCCGACACCCAGGCGGTGGTCGCTCGCCTGGTGGTCGTGCAAAGGGATGCGCTTGAACAGCAGGCGCAACGCCTGCCAGTAGATGGCTGCAACGGTGCGCAGGCTCATCCAGGGAAATGCCAGCAGATGCCGCCGCAGCGATGCACGGTCCAGCGGCTGTAAGTGGAGATCGAGCTGGGCCTGAAACACACGGCGGCCGTCACCCCAGTTCTCCATTTGCACATGCACGCGGGACTGATCGAGGTGAAAGCGCATGCGGTACTCCATCTCCCTGGGCAGGAACGGCGAGACATGGAAGGCCTTGGCCACCGCGAATTCCTGGGGCGCGCCGGGCTTCACCGGCAGCACGTAGTGGAAGCGCTCGCGCCAGGGCGTGTTGCGCACCTCGCAGAGGATCGCGGCCAGCCGGCCTTCACGGTCGTGGCAGAAGTAGAAGCTCACCGGGTTGAACCACATCCCCCAGCTACGCAGTTGGGTGAGCAGTCGGATCGACCCCATGGGCGCCTCTCCCAGCGCCTCGTGCAGTAGTGCGCGCACCGCCTCCTCCAGCGGCATCCTCTGCCCTGTCCATGCCGGCAGGTAATCACTCTCCCGCCAACTCAGCGGAGCAAAACGCGAAGCCCGCAACAACGGTGAGAGCCGCATCAGAGACGATTGCTCGGCCAGATCCAGCAGGATCATGCCCACCGGATAGCGGAAGGCATGCTCTCGAGGAAGTAGGCGCCGGTGCGCCACCCAGCCACGGCACAGGCTGCTGTTCATAGCCGCTCCCCGAAATGGCCGGCGACTTCCAGGGCGCTAACCACTCCGTCTTCGTGGAAGCCGTTGCCCCAGTAGGCACCGCAGAAATAACTGTGCAACCGGCCCTGCAGCAGGCCGCGCCGCGCCTGGGCCGCGATGCCCTCCAGGCTGAATTGCGGATGGGCATAGTCGAAGCGGGCCAGCACCTTCGCCGGGTCGATGTGCTCCGTCTGGTTGAGGCTGACGCAGAAGGTCACCGGGGCCTCAATGCCCTGGAGCAGGTTCATGTTGTACGTCAGCGCGGCGGGCGTATGCTCCGGACCGCCGAGGTGATAGTTCCAGCTCGCCCAGGCGCGACGACGCCGCGGTAAAAGGCGGCTGTCGGTATGCAGTACGACTTCGTTGCTGGCATAGCCGAGAGCCCCGAGCACCGCCTGTTCATCCACGTTGGGCACCTCCAGCAGAGCTAGGGCCTGGTCGCTGTGGCAGGCGAACACGACCTTGTCGAACCGCTCGCTACCCGCGGCGCTGTATATCTCCACGCCCTGGGCGTCGCGCCTGACGCGATGCACCGGGCAGTTCAGGCGGATACGCTGGCGATACCCCGCCGTCAAAGGCGCCACATAGCTGCGCGAGCCGCCCTCCACGACCCGCCATTGCGGCCGGTTGTTCACCGACAGCAGGCCATGGTTGGCGAAGAAGCGCAGGAAGAACTGCAACGGGAAATCCAGCATGCGGGTGCGCGACATCGACCAGATAGCCGAGCCCATGGGCACGATGTAATGCTCGATGAAGCGATCGCCATAGCTGCCGGCGCGCAGGTAATCGCCCAGCGTCAGCGTCAGTGGAATGCGCTGCTCGGCGTGGTCTTCGAGCGCTTCGCGGTTGAAGCGCAGGATGTCCTGCAACATGCCCCAGAAGCCGGGCGAGAGCAGATTGCGCCGCTGGGCGAACAGGGTGTTGAGGTCGTGGCCGTTGTACTCCAGGCCGGTGGCCGGATCGTGCACGGAAAAGCTCATCTGGGTCGGCCGCGAGGCGACGCCCAGGCGATCCAGCAACTGGATGAAGCTAGGATAGGTCCAGTCGTTGAAGACGATGAAACCGGTGTCCACGGCGTAACGCTGGCCCTGCCAGTCGACATCCACGGTGTGGGTGTGGCCACCGATCCAGTCGGAAGCTTCGAAGACGCAGACCTCATGGGCGCGCGCCAGCAGATGCGCGCAGGTGAGGCCGGAGATGCCGCTGCCAATGATCGCGATGCGCATGCTTCAGGCCTCCGCGGGGCGCCGTGCGAGCCGTCGCCCGAGGCCCAGACGCCAGCTCGAGGGCAGCGCACCCAGCAGCCGCAGCAGCAGAGTGAAGCCGCGCGGGAAGGCGATCTCCAGCGGGCGGGACTCCAGACGCCGGGTGATATGCTCGGCGGCACGCTCCACCGGCCAGATCATGGGCATGGGGAAATCGTTGCGCCGGGTCAGCGGCGTATCCACGAAGCCGGGGGTCACCAGGGTCGTATCGATGCCCTCGCCCGCCAGGTCGATGCGCAGCGATTCCAGTAGGTAACGCAGCGCTGCCTTGGACGCACCGTAGGCACCGGCGCGGGGCAAGGCCAGCCAGGTCACCGCGCTGCCGACGACCACCAGGTGCGGTCGGACGCCCCGGCGCAGCAGCGGCAGGCACGCCTGGATGCAAAGCGCGGCGCCCAACACATTGGTCCTGACCACGCGCTCCACCAAAGCCGCGTCGAACTCCCCAGGCTCAAGGTATTCGCAGGTCCCGGCATTGAGCACCACGCGGTCCATTGCCCCCCAGGCCTGCTCGATCCGGCGGACAATGTCGGCCACCTGAGCGGCCTCCGCGATGTCGCCAGGCACTACCAATACGCGCGCTCCGTGCCGCTGGGCCAACGCATGCAACGGTGCGGCCTGGCGTGCCGTCACGGCCAGGCTGTGGCCCTCGGCGAGCAGCCGTTCGGCCAGCGCTGCGCCGATGCCACTGCTGGCTCCGGTCAACCAGAGGCGGCTCATGCCAACCTCCGCTTGAGCCAGGCGATGACGCCACCCATGGCCGGAAGATGCTCATAAAGCAGCGCGCCGGCATCGAAGTAGTCCCGATGAAAGTCCACCCGCTCGCCCCAGCGCAGATGGCTGCAACCTTCCACAGCGATCAGCTTGCCGCCCGCCAGGCGCGGATGACGAAAATACAGGGTCCAGCGCAGGTAGCCGTGCCCCTGATCGACCTCATCGAAGCCGTGAAAGTCGTAGCGCAGCTCCTGCACGTTGGCGTAGAGCGACTCGAAGTAACGGCGTAACTCGGCTAGGCCGTCCAGCCGGTGCAGCGGATCCTGGAAGCACACGTCCTGGCTGTAAAGGTCGTCCAGTCGGTGCAGACTGGCGGCGTCCAGCGAGGCAAAGCAGTTGGCGAAGGATTCCAGGAACAACGACATGGTGAGCTCCGGCAAATCCTGTACAACCTTTAACTTTCGTACAGGTATAAGCGAAGCCTACGGCATTAATTGTACAAATCAAGCAGAGTTGTACAATTTTTCGCGGACATAATCAGTTGCCGGGGTTCAACGCGGCCAGCCGGCTCTTCAGCGCTGCGACCTCGACCTCCAGCTCGCGGACGCGCTCCTGAGCCGCGACCTCTCGGCTGACATCGCGCTGGATACCGATGAAGTACGTGAGCTGGTCCGCTTCGTTGCGCACCGGCGTGATCGACAGCTCATTCCAGAACGGGGTGCCGTCCTTGCGGAAGTTGCGCAGCACCTGGCGGCAGGGTTGCCCGGCGCGGATCGCTTCGCGCACGACAGCCAGCCCAGCCTGGTGCCGCTCGCTGCCCTGCAGGAAGCGGCAGTCCTGATAGAGAATGTCGTCGACGGCGAACCCGGTCAGGCGCTCGAAGGCCGCGTTGGCATAGATCAGGATGCTGTCCTCTCCCTCCTGCTCGGCCACCACGATGCCGTCGTTGGAGGCTTCGACCATCAGTTGCAGGAGCTTGGCGTTGATCATGGGTTGTTTATCCGGTTCACTGCGATCCGCCTAGGGTAGTCGGGCCACCGGGTACTGCCTAGCTCGGCCACAAACCTTGCCGCTGGTTTACAATCCTGGCTCCTTCGCCGCCTGGCCGCGCCATGAACGACCTCTCCGATATCGACCCCAGCGATCTGCTGCCCATGCGCGAGGTTGTGCGCCTCACCGGCATCAACCCGGTGACCCTGCGGGCGTGGGAACGCCGCTACGGTCTGGTCAGCCCGCTGCGCACCGATGGCGGGCACCGTCTGTACACCCCGCAGGATCTGCAGACCATCCAGGACATCCTGCTGTGGACGGGCCGGGGCATGGCGGTCGGCAAGATCGGCGAGTTGCTCGCCCAACGCCAGCGACAAGAGCCGGCCCAGCCCGACGATGAGCGCCTGCAGTGGCGCGAGGCGTTTTCCCGAGCCACGGCGACGTTCGACCAGAGCGAACTCGACAGGCTCTACGGCCAGGCCTACAGCATCTTTCCCAGCGCCACACTGCTGGAGGACATCCTCCTGCCGCTGTGGCGTTCCCTGCTGACGCTCAATGCCTTTGGCGCCCGCAGCCAGTGGGCGTTCCTCGACGCTTTCCTGCGCGCCCGCGTCCTCCTCCGCTTGCAGATGAGCCGCGCGCTCGGCGCCGGCGTACTGCTCGCCGATGCGGCCGGGACGACGCAGGAATTCGAATTGCTGGCCACCGGCTTGCTACTGGGGGGTGACGACCTGCGCGTCCAGCCCCTGGCGCCGGGGGCGCCGCTGGACGAATTGCCGCTGGTCTGCGCGGCGATGCAGCCGGCCGCGCTGGTGCTGCTCGCCCACGTTGCCCTGCCGGCCGATGCAATCAAACGCCTGGAGCGATTACAGATGGCGATTGAATGCCCACTGGCCTTGATCGGCGAAGCGGCGCAGGACATTGCCAACGCCGCTGGGGGAGTGCCCATCGTAGCCCTGGGAAGCAGTCCGGCCCGCAGCGCGCAGAAGCTGCGATTGCTGCTGCGCGGCGCCTTGCAGCTGTAAACGCACGCGGTCGACGCCCTGGCAAGCTGTACAACGCGAAAAGCTCGTACAGGATGCGGGACGCACGGCTCAACCCCAGCGCCGGAAAAGAACGCCCGCGTTCACCCCGCCGAATCCAAAGCCATTGGACAGTGATTACTCCAACGGCATGGGCCAGGCGCTGCCGCTGACCGGATTCAGGCTTTCGGCCGCAGAGGATATCTCCTGTCGCGCCAACAACGGAGCGGCATCCGCCGGTAGGCTGCCGGTACTGGGCGGGCTGTTGGGAATGGACAGGGTGCGGCGGTTGGCACCCGTTTTGGCACATTGTGCGGCTTGTCCTTCGGGCAAGTGTACTGGTCGCGGTGGCGATTGCGGGAGCCCTCCATGGCGATACGAGCTGCTCGCTTCTAGCTGAGCAGCGACATTGCGACCGTATGTCTGCTAAGGGTCGGTAGCCGCCCTCGCCAGCGGCAGAAATTGGCCAGAAGCGAACGAATGGGGCTGAGATTGCGGTCCTCGCACTCGTGGAGCAATGTTCGGGTTAAAGGCACTGACGTTCGCCCCGACGGCTAATTAAACGGAACGCCATGCCGTCGCGCCCATGGAAAGGAAGGGAGCCAGAAATACCTGGCTCCCTGGCGCGGTTAGCCGCGAATGAACGCCAGCAAGTCTGCGTTGATTGTCTCAGCTTCGGTGGTTGGCATCCCGTGGGGGAAGCCAGAATAGGTTTTGAGAGTCCCGTTCTTGAGCAACTTTGCTGAAAGCGGCCCGGAATCCTCGTAGGGTACGATCTGGTCGTCATCCCCATGCATCACCAGCACAGGAATGGTGATTCCCTTGAGATCTTCTGTGAAGTCCGTCTGCGAGAAGGCTACGATTCCGTCGTAATGGGCCTGGGCGCAGCCCATCATGCCCTGGCGCCACCAGTTCCAAATAATGCCTTCAGAGGTCTTCGCATTGGGGCGGTTGTAACCGTAAAACGGCCCGGCCGGAACGTCGTAATAGAACTGGGCGCGATTGGCCTTGAGCTGGGCCTGAAGGTCGTCAAACACCTCCTTGGGCAGGCCGCCAGGATTGCTCTGGGTCTTGACCATCAGCGGAGGAACCGCGCTGATGATCGCGGCCTTGGACACACGGTCCTCGCCGTGACGGGCGATGTAGTGGATGACCTCTCCGCCGCCGGTCGAGTGGCCCACATGTACCGCCCCCTGGCTACCAAGGTGATTGACTACCGCGGCCACGTCGTCAGCGTAGTGGTCCATGTCATGTCCATCCCACACCTGGCTCGATCGTCCATGCCCGCGGCGATCGTGAGCAACGACTCGGAAGCCGTTCGCCACGAAGAACAGCATCTGGGCGTCCCAGTCGTCGGCACTGAGCGGCCAGCCATGATGAAAGTGGATGACTGGGGCGTTCCGGGGGCCCCAATCCTTGTAGAAGATCTCGACACCATCTTTGGTCGTGACGTATCCCATGTTCGTGTCTCCGGATTATGTGTAGATCGATGAACCGGCGCCTGCACACGTGCTGTGGCCGGGAGCGTTATTCCATCCGTCGGCCGGAACGAGAGGCGAAAATCGACCCAGACTGACTCTGCAGCGATACCACTACGCCCCTTGTACTGGCTGCTCCGCAGCGTGCCGTCCGATGCACGAACGACCGCCACCATGCGGAGCCTCCTTCGCGTCAATCACAGCGGCAGCGTTACCTCCGAAATTGCGCGTCCGACTACCACGCACCGCTGTTCGGTTATTCCAGGAGCAAAACCCATCTGAGGGTTCATCGGGTCTCCAGGGCCAACAATTGGTTGTCTTCAGGCGCTCAGTACTGAAATGACCCGTTTGGCAGTGACCTTGGCTGACTGAGGGTTCTGCCCTGTCACCAGGCGGCCATCCACCACAGCCTTCGGCGTAAAGGGAACCAGCGCCTTTTCGAATCGGGCGCCACGTCGCTTCATCTCTTCCTCGGCGTTGTAAGGCACCTGTTTAGCCACCCCTGCCAGGATCTCTTCCATCCAGGTAAAGCCGGTCACGCGTCGCCCTGCGACGAGCAACGAGCCGTCCGATAGCCGAGTGTTCAAAAGGCCGCAATAGCCATGGCATACGGAGGCAACGATGCCTCCATGCTCATAGACCTCGCGGGCGAGTCGCTGCAGCCCTTCATCATCCGGATAGTCGTACATCACGGCGTGACCGCCGGTGAAGTAGATCGCATCGAAATCCTTGCCGCATAACTCTCCCGGCGAGGCGGTGTGCGAGAGCAACGCCATGCTGGCGGGGTCAGCCAACCAACGTTTAGCGGAGGCATCGGCGTTCGGCCATTTGAGTGAGCGTGGCTCCAGAGGTATTGCTCCCCCCTTGGGGCTTACCAACCGCTGCTCGTAGCCCTGGGCAGCAAAGAGGTCGTAAGCGTGAGAGAGCTCCGACAGCCACAAGCCGGTTGGCTCGTCGGGATTGTCGAAGTGAGCCACGTTGGAGACGACATGGAGAATGCGACGGGGCATGACGGTTTACCTTTCAAACGGATTCGGGCTGGATTCTGCAAAGAGCTGCTCGAGCCCTCGGCGATAAGTGGTCACCTTGAACTCCGGGAAGCGCCGCTTGAATTTCGCCGAGTCGAACAGGTTGTCGCGCTCATAGCGCGGCAGTAGCTCGCGAAGTTCGCGGACCTGCCGGGATAGCAGGCCGGCGGCTATCAAAGTCCACTTGCCGAGCACTCGATAAGAGGGCTCACGACCGACCAGTTCGGATGCCAACGCCACGATCTGTCGGTAGGTCAGGCGATCATCGTCGCAGGGCAAATGCCAGGTTTGCCCGAACGTGTCCGCGGCGTTACCCAAGGCCGCCAGCGCGCGGCTCGCGTCGGGAGTCCAGATGAGCGTGCGCCGGGTGTCGTCGCGCACCGGCACTCGCGGCGTCTGGCCCAACTTGATCTTGTCGATGACCAACGTATTGGTAATGCTCTGCGTCTTGTCAGGACCGTAGAACTCGGGGGCTCGTCCGATAACGACGGGGATTTCGCCCCGTGCCGCCTCCTGCAGGACCATCGACGCCATCGCAGCACGCACCTTGCCTTTGCGGCCTACGGGTTCGAATACGGATGCTTCGGTCAGTACACGGCCATCCTGCGGGTACATGTAGGTGTTGTCGAAATAGACGAACTTGGCCTTTGCCGCTCGGGTCGCATCCAGCGCGTTCTTGAGCATCGTTGGAAACTGCTCTTCCCACAGCCGCGTATCCGGCGGCAGGCCCGCAGTGAAGTAGACGATGCTGCTACCCTCTACCGCCCTGGCAGCCTGGCCGGCATCAAGCAGGTCGGCCGGCACCAGGGAGTCGGAGTCGTTGACCTTCTCAGGTCGGCGGCTCACAAGTCGCAGATTTGTTGTATAGGCGCGGTTAAGCTCTCGCGCCAGTTCCACCGCAATCTGGCCGGTGGCGCCCAAGATGGTCTGCATGCGATTTCCTCACTTGGCCCTGGGAACCCGCAACACTCAATCGCGCGGCAGCATCGTCTGCAGCGGTGCCGGCGCATACAAGGCACTCTGGAACTGCGGCACATACTCGTACTTCAGCATCGACCCCAGTTTCAGTGACTTGATGTAGGTCGACAGGCTGCCGTCGCTCAGGCTCAGCTTGACGGCGTCCGAACTTGTCGTGGAGGCATGGTGCAGCTGCCGGGAGACCGCATAGCCGTAGCTGAGCTCTGCCTTGTGATCGAGATTAGTGAAACTGTTGGTGACCAGTTCGACGTCCTGCGACAGATCAGCAAGCTTCGCTGTTTCCAGGGTCACGTCGACCTTGCCGGTCTGGCTATCGCTGATGCTCACCACCACCGATTTGTCCGTCTCACGATAGTCGATAGGTGTCAGCCATTTGGGCAGGTTGTAGCCGACCACGCCGCGCACTCTGGCCAGCTCGGTGTTGACCGGCAGCTTCAACACATACCCCCACAGGTCCCTGCTCATCGATTGGCTGATCAGGCTGATGGGCCCCAGGTTGCTGCGGCCTGGCTTGTTGGTGACGATGGACAAGGCAATTTCGTTGTAACTGTCGTTGTCGCAGTAGTGATAGGCGTAGGCAGTCAGCGCCACCAGACCTCGGCCAGGCCAGATCTGTAGTGGCTGCACCTGCTCCAGGACCTTGGCGGGCATCAGACCCCGGAGTCTGTCCAGATCGGCTGTGAAGACCACGGTGACCCGGCTGTTGTTGTAATAGAAATTCGGGGAATAGGACTCAAAGCCCATGTCGACCTTGGTCTTTGTCAGGGTCTTGAACCAGCTCAGGTCGATATCCGGAGCCTCCTGAGCAATCACCGAGAGTGGCGGGTTGGAGTGGTAGCGATCGTACAATCCCCCTTTCACGACAGGGATGACTTGCCCGGCAATCGTCGTGGCGGCCTGGGCGGCCGCTGGATCGGTTGGTTGTGAAGCCCAGGAAGGCACCGCTATGGCGGCGCTAAGAAGGCCACAAGCAAGGGCAAGTGAAACAGGTTTCATATCGAAGGTCTCCGCGTGTTGGGCTGGCTCCGCCAGAGGAGGCAGCATCTGTGCACCGACTCAGTTGGCGGTGTCTGTGCGGAACCCTAAGATTAAAGTTAGCTTTAAGGTCAAGGAGCCCTGAGAGTTATTAACGGCGCGATGAGAGAGAATAAGAGCGATGAATGACAAGCGTCTGGTTGGTTGGGGACCATGCAACGCTGCCAATGGGCAATCCCAATAGTCTAGAAGTGCACGTCCGCTATGGGTCGGTAGCAGTCCTTTACTGATGGCCGAATTTACCGCCATTCCGCTTGCTGCCTTTGACCACGGAATACAACAGCGGGCCCAACGAAACGGACACCAGGGTCAGCAGGAAGTAGGGAAGCACGCTGAAGCTGAAGTCGAAGCGCCCCTCACCCTCCATACCGCTGCAAGCCCTGCCATTGGGTAGAGGTCAATCACTACCTGGAATAGCACACGGCACGGAGCCGGAGCGTCAACGCGACATGGGTCAATCGGCAAAGGCAGCCGATCCTCGCAGAACGTTCAGGTCAGTACAGACCCCCTCATAAGCCCTTGAATGGGCCAGCCAAACGGCCTTCAGCGAGCGGCTCAAGCACCTTTTCCGAGCGATCGGTAACTTCGAGCCGCGTGCTTCCTCAACTTATGTCGTTGATATAAAGCTTATCCATTTCGTCTCTGAAAGCCTGAATGAGCGGTTCGCGACTGCGCCCATTCTTCATGATCAACGAAAATTCAGCCCGATATCCAAACGTTTCAGGGAGCAGTCTGAACAGCCTCCCCTGCTGCTCCCACTGCAAGGCCAGATGATCAGGAAGATAGCCGACGTAACTTCCGCACAGCACCAGAATCAGCGCAGCCTCCATGCTGTCTATCGTGGCGGAGCAATCCTTGAAGCCGTGCCGCATGGCTTCGGCGCTGGACCAGTAGCCTCGATTGAGCAAAGCATTGTCCCTGACAATCTCAGGCGAAAGGTTCGTTGCTTTGGACAGCTCATGCCGATCGCTGCAGTACAGCCAATGCTGTTCGACATATAACTCTATGTACTTCAGCCCGCTCATCCTGGTCGGCAATGAACCGATGGCAAGGTCAATCTTACCTTCCAGCACTTCCCTCTGCAGTTCGAAGGGATTCAGAACCTTCAGATTGACGTGGACCTTGGGATGCTTCGAGGCGAAATTCCCCAGCAAGTCAACGATATTGACTTGCTTGTCGGTGAGCATCGAGTCAAGGATGCCTACCGTCACAGCCCCTCTCAACTCGCCCTTCAACTCCAGAACATAGTTCTCGAAGCCATCGATCTGACTCAATAAACGCTTAGCCTCATCAAATATCAACTGCCCTTTGCTCGTCAGACTGAAACCAGCGCGCCCTCTGTTGCAGAGTTGCATTCCAAGCTGCATTTCCAGCTGACTCATGTAATTGCTTATGGCCGGCGTGGACATATTCAGATCTTGCTGCGCCGCAGAAAAGCCTTTTCGCTCCACCACTGCAACGAAGACTCTCAACAGGCGAATATTATATATATTTTCCTTCACCAATCACCTCGGAAAGCCAATCAGCACGTCGCCTCCGATGATATCCAAAAATCACAGAGCTCGCATAATATTACATTAATAATCTGATTAACATTAGGTTTTACTCTGATGAATTTACCCCTCAGCTCACGCCTGTTTAAATCAAAGGCGTAACCGTATTTTGCCGCCAAAACCCTTGAGGCGAACAAGTTACTCAGACAACCCAACACACTAACAACATATGTTCCGCAATCCGTCCTGCGGGCGAAAGAGGTGGTTATGCCTGACTCGAAGTTCAAAACCAATTTTGCCGACGGAGCCGCCTACGACCCGCAGAAGCGCCCGCGATTCAACGAAATCGCCAGCTTCATGCGTGCGCCTGTCGCGGAGTCACTCGATGGCATCGATATCGGCCTGATCGGAGTTCCCTATGATGGCGGTACTTCCTTCAAGCCCGGAGCACGCCTCGGCCCACGCGGCGTCCGCCAGCAATCCTGTCTCATGCGTACCCGAAACCATGCTTCAGGCATTGCCCCGTTTGAGCTCTGTACTATTCGTGACCTGGGCGACGTATATCTGGAGCGCATGTACAACATCGAGGACGCTCACGCGTGCATTGAGAAGTACTACCAGGAAGTCTGTGCAAGAAACATCATGCCGCTGACCGTCGGCGGTGACCATTCGATCACCTATCCGATCTTCAAGGCGCTGGCCAAGAACGGGCCTATCGGCATGGTGCACATCGATGCCCACACGGATACCTGGGATAGTCTGTACGGCTCGAAGTTCTTCCACGGCGCCCCGTTCCGCCGCGCAGTCGAGGACGGCCTGCTGGACCCTCATCGCACGATACAGATCGGGATTCGAGGATCCGAGCATTCCGGTACGCCGAACTACAGCCTCGAGTGCGGTATGCGCGTTATCTTCATCGAAGAGTTCGATGAGCTTGGCGTGGACGGAGTGCTCCAGGAAGTGCGACGAGTCGTCGGCGATGGGCAAACCTATGTCTCCTTCGATGTCGACGGGCTCGACCCCGCGTTCGCCCCGGGTACCGGCACGCCCGAGGCGGGGGGGATTTCTATGCGCGAAGCGATGCGTCTGATCAAGGGGCTGAAGGGCCTCAATCTCATCGGCGGTGATGTGGTTGAAGTAGCTCCGGACCTGGACCCCTCCGGCATGACAGCACTGAATGCCGCCACGCTGATGTTCGAAATGCTCTGCGTTCTTGCCGATGCTCGTGTGAAATGACAGGGGAAGCCGTCCGGTATCGTGGCGGCCCCTCTACAGGTCACTGACTGATTAATGCCACATCAAGAACGATTCATGTGAGTTGCCCACGGTAACCAGCCCCGGCACTTCGCCGCGCGCCGTTTAATAATCAAAGCAAGAAACGCCAGAGGTAAGCATGAAAGCAAGTCTTCTCGGAACTCTTCTTCTCACCACGGCAACTTCTGCGGCGCTGGCCGATGAAATCACTGTCGTTTCGTTCGGCGGCGTAGCGAAACAGGTTCAAACCGAAGCCTTCTACAAGCCCTATGAAAAAGAAACGGGAACTACCGTCGTGGCGACGGAATACAATGGCGAGATGGGCCGTATCAAAGCCATGGTCGATACTCAAAGTGTCAATTGGGATGTAGTGGAAGTCGGCGGCGCAGAATTGATCACCGGCTGCGAAGAGGGACTTTTCGAAACGCTGGACCAATCGAACATCGGTGAGGCGACAGACTTTGTTCCGGGAGCTATTTCGCAATGCGGGGCAGGTGTATTGGTCTGGTCGACTGCGATGGCTTACAACGCAGACAAATTTAAAGTGGAACCCACCGGCTGGGCAGACTTTTGGGACCTGAAGAAATTTCCGGGAAAACGAAGTCTGCACAAGAGCGCCAAGTACACGCTTGAGATTGCACTAATAGCAGACGGCGTTCCCTCTGCGGAAGTCTACAAGGCACTCTCCAGCAAGGAAGGCGTCGATAGGGCATTCCGCAAACTTGACGAGATCAAGAGCAGCATTCAATGGTGGGAAGCTGGCGCCCAACCCATGCAATACCTGGCCAGTGGCGATGTGGCGATGACCAGTGCATTCAACGGCCGGGTGTTTTCCGCCCAAGAGTCCGGGGCGAATATCAAGATCCTCTGGCAAGACAGCATCTACGACATCGACTCCTGGGCAATCCCCAAGGGCAGCAAGAACAAATTGGCCGCCGAAAAATTCATCAATCTTTCCCTACGGCCTGAATACCAGAAAATGCATACCGAAAAGCTCGGCTACGGCTCCACCAACGTCCACACTCAAGCTCTGCTGGAGCAGAGCCTGGCTGAACGCATCAACACGGCACCGAACAACCTGGCTCGAGCCCTGCGGATTGATAACACTTTCTGGGTTGATCACGGAGAAGAACTCGAGGAGCGCTTTAATGCGTGGGCAGCCATGGTGTGGCGCTGAGTCACATCAACGGCCGAACCATCGCGGACCTTCTGAATGACGAGAAGACAAAGCTGACTGACTTCTGGATTGTGAATCGGAAATCCTCTTCCCTCGGCAGCGAAACACTCGGCTTCCTTGGTCGCCGCGTAGCCCGCCAAGGGCTCAAGACCTGGGACTGGTGGGAAGAACGTAGCCTGGACGGGCACCCTGTGTAGGTCAGCTATGGGTCGGTAGCTGCCGCTAGTCAGAGCTATCAGCCATCAAGAGCCAGTTCGCTAAGCTCTGCAGCGACTCGATCTAATATCTTTCTACCGTCCAACGAGGGTTCTTTTTGTAGATAAGCTGCGATGAGCAGTGTTGTGGGATGGACACCCAAAACGCCGGCTAATTGCTCTAGCTTCTCTATCGTAAGCGCCTTATGACCACGCTCCAAAGTGCTGAGATACGTACGGCTACTAACTGTCGAGAAGTCCTCTTGGGTGAGATCCCGTTTCCTTCGGATGTCTTTTAGGGCCCGTCCAAACGCAGTCGTCAGTTCCATTTTGCAATTTCCGCAAAAGGAACGATGAGGCCTTTATGAGCCCTAAAGGACTACAATCTATAGGATTCTTTTGGATTACCATGCGATCGCGCATAAGAAAGGAAGCGGGACCACGGTGCCATCCAATTCGCCTTATGACTCTACCGCGGCGTCGACTTTTGGCCGCTTTCGCTGCGAGGTGCGAGCTCGCTTAGTGCGTGCCGGCTTCAATTGCTGTGCTAGCGTCGCTGCACGCGCCGACTCCACGGCGGCCACTTGTTGCGCCTGGCGGAGCTGCTCCAGGGCGCGATCTAATCGCTGACGCAATTGCTCCAATTGCTTGTTGGCAGCCTTCAGTTGCACGGTAGTTACCTTACCCTCCTCCCGCGCGCGATCCACTTCCTGGTGCGAGCGGTCCTCGACACCGCGGACGTAGGCCGCTGTCGCCTCACGCTCCTGGCTCAGCTGCTGCTGCACGCCCTGCAGCGCCTGGCGCAGCGTGCTGGACTCCTGCAGGGCGACGCGACGCTCCTCGCTCAACACCGCACTGCGTTCCTGCCACTCGTGCAACTGCGCCTGCTGTTGCTCGAGCAAGCGCTCCAGGTCGGCCAGCCGAGTCTCCGCCATGTACTGCGCGGCCTGGGCCGCGGTGACTTGCTGGCGCGCCTGAGCTTCGGCCTGGCGGCTCTCGTTCTCCACGGCGGCAGCGCGCAGCCGTTCGGTTTCCAGCAGCACGCGCCGCTCCGCGAACGCCTGCTCGGCAACGCCATCGGCGAGCAACACCGCCTGCTGCCAAACCGCGACAAAGGCTTGCGAGACATCCGCTGGCAACGCCGGCAGGCGGGTTTCGCCGCGCAGGCGCTGGGCCAACTGCGCCCACCACTGATCGAGCAGCGCCCCCACCCGCGCCGGGCTGCCGCGACCCAATTCCAGGCGCACGCGCTCCACGGTCGGTCGCTCCCCGCGTTCAAGGACCGCATCCGCGGCGGCAAATACCGCCTGTTCCGCTACGCCTACCGCCATGGCCTGCCTCCGGCTATATTAGGTCTGATAAACAAATGTTATCCGACCTTATTTAATATTAATCTATTTTTTAATACGTTGAACGTAATGAATAATACGATACTACCCCTGCACGGTGAAATCGCCCCGCTGGCCGTTGATCGTCTCGACGCCGAGGCCCGCGCCGCAGCAGCAGCCTTCGTGGCGGCCGGCACCGCCGCCAATACCGTACGCAGCTACCGCAGCGCCCTCGCCTACTGGGCAGGCTGGCTGCAACTGCGCTATCGCCGGCACCTGGAGGACGGCGCCCTCCCGGAAGCGGTAGCCGTACAGTTCCTCGTCGATCATCTGGCTCGACCGGTGGAGGGAGACTGGCAGCAGCTACTGCCGCCGGCACTGGACGCTGCTCTGGTGGAGAGCGGTGTCAAGGCCAAGCCCGGGCCGTTGAGCTACAACACCGTGCGCCATCGCCTGGCGGTGCTCGCCAAATGGCATGATCTGAAGAGCTGGCCAAGTCCGACCGATAGCGCGGCGGTGAAAACGCTGCTGCGCGAGGCGCGCAAGGCGCAGTCCCGCCAGGGCGTCAGCGTGCGCAAGAAAACCGCGGCGGTGCGAGAACCCCTTGAAGCGATGCTCGCCACCTGTACCGACGGGGTGCGTGGCCTACGCGATCGCGCCCTTCTTCTGCTGGCCTGGAGCGGCGGCGGCCGGCGCCGCTCGGAAGTGGTGGGACTGCAGATTGGCGACGTGCGCCCGCTGGACGCGGACACCTGGCTGTACGCCCTAGGGGCAACCAAGACCAAAACCGAGGGAGTGCGCCGCGAACTGCCATTGCGCGGCTCGGCAGCACAAGCATTGACCGAGTGGTTGGCAGCGGCACCGGCTACTACGGGGCCACTCTTCCGTCGGGTGTACAAGGGTGGGCGCGTCGGTACTGATGAATTGTCTGGTGACCAGGTAGCGCGCATCGTGAAGCGTCGCGCCGTGCTGGCCGGCCTGCCTGGAGATTGGGCTGCGCACAGTTTGCGTTCAGGCTTTGTCAGTGAGGCTGGACGTCAGGGAGTCCCCCTCGGCGAGGTCATGGCCATGACTGAACATCGCTCTATCCCCACTGTGATGGGGTACTTCCAAGCAGGCACCCTGCTGAACAGCCGCGCCGCACACCTACTTGCATTACCGCTGAATACGCAAGCTGACGCATCAAAAAGTTCGGAGACACGACAGGCATAAGAATCATTACTGATAAAGCAAGCCCACCCTTAGCAAGGATAGCCTGACACCTGACCGCCGACGCCATTGATCCATGGCCGAGAACCTCTAAACACTCAGAGGACTTTAGTCTGCCGCACTCGAAATGAGTGCCTCCTGTACGTGAGCTCATAATTTTTGACGCTCCATTCTACCAATACTAGAGTTTCTAAAGCTCCGCGTGAATACCACTCCCAAGCACCGCTCATTGGTGAAAATACATAGAATTTTCAACCAGATACGAAAAAGGAGGTGCAATGAAAGAGCAAGGGATAGTCATACCAGCTGCTAGGCGACGCTACGCACTGGCTTTCGATAAGCGTTCGGCGGCAACGGAGAAGGCATATCTTCATGCTGTAAATTATTATAGAGACACCTGTAAACTCCGCCTTCCAGCTACCGAATTTGATGTCCTTCACTACATTTCAATGATGGCCGGAAAATATACAGTAGCAACAATAAGCCTGCGAATTACTGCTCTTGCGACTTGGCACCGGGATTTTTCCTTTCCAGACCCCACCAGCTCCCACAGAATAACCACTGCTCTTAGAGAATTAAAACGCCTAGCCAAGTCTAGCGATCGCGTCACGACACCACTCGACGTCAAGATGCTTAAACGACTTGTCAGCCATCAAGAAGAATCGCTCCAACGCGCTTTAGGGGCAGACGATCATCCCAACGTATTGAGGGCTTTGCGAAACCGAGCACTACTGCTATTGGGATTTTGGCGCGGAATGCAAAGTCGCGACATGCGCCAATTAAGAGTAGAGCATATTGACATTCAGAACGGCAAAGGAGTGACTATTTACGAACAGAATCAGAATCGTGAAAAAATAACTTTCATCCCTTGCACGGAGGACATGTGCCTAGTTACTGCAATTCAAGAATGGCTTGTGGCTTCGCAAATCAAGCAAGGTCCCTTATTTGTTCAAATTGATAGATGGGGACGCCTAAGTCTTGAGCCGCTTAGTAGCATTAGCACTCTACTGAAGAGCATGGCAAAAGAAGCCGGGATAACTGAGCGACTCACCACGAGAAGCTTCCGGCTCGGGATGTCTGAGTGGGCTAAAGATAACGACTGGAAGTATCGAGACATAATAGAGTATTTTGGGCTATCGGCACTACGGGCTCACGAGAGCTATATCCCCTAAGATTTCAGCGACCCTTACGCCCCCCTGACGGTAAGAACATAGTCTTTCCAGCCGCCACGATGCCCGAGGCATAACCTAATGCTGATGCTTCGTTTATCATTTCAATCAATTCCCGACCAATATCTACCGAGTACGACCTTACCCGTCTAACATGCCATTCCCTTGGAGGGGAATTCGGCTCACCGGACGCTGCTGCATACAACCATGCCCTGTTCGTCGGAATTAAAACTCCCAACTCTCGCCCCAAGCCTGATAACTCTTGCCACTTATCCAGCGCACCATTAAGGCGAAAGATATAAGCCGCAACCGCCATGGCCGACAGGCGTGTGTGAGCACAGGTCAACTGGCTAGCCAGTTCGATACCCGGAAAATCATCCCACCCACGATGATTAGCCCAGTCTCCCGGAATTTTTCCGAATGTGTGTCGCGCCATTTCATATATGAACGTAGGTTCATCCCTACCCTTTCGAAAAGGTCTCAATAATAAATCACAGAAATCCCTAATCGCTAACAGCCGCATGTGATTGGATGGATCCGCGCTCGAAAAGTACAGATCCTCAATATGCTCTTGCGCTTTCAATGCGAGGCAGACCTGTGCATCAATAAATCCCAATTGAACTGATGGCTTAGCCTTGGTGGAAATATGCGCCGCACCACCGCCATCCACTAGAAATCTGAAGGTGCAACTCGCTCGATTAAGCAAGTTAATCGGGCGATATTGCCCGCGCAAAGTCACCAAAGCCTGGCGATGCCGCTCGCAGGCAGCGACCCAGCAGTAAGACCAACGCTTTCTCCATATCGGAAAGCAAAAATTTTTGACAGCTTCGCGAGCACATGCGGGGCAGAATGAAATTCTCGCAAGATTATCCTGTAGCCCCCAATCCTCATGCAAACCCTGATCCTGGATTATCTTTGAAGGATCCGCGCCCGTCAGCCTCGATATTTCGCCAAGTTCAACTGCAGAATATCCAAAGTCAACATCTCCCACTAGCGCTCGTTCCTGAAGGACCCGCCTTAAGCTCATCGTCTTATCTAGATCCAATTCCTCCGTGGCCACAAATGCATTTCGACACAGCCAGGAAGACATAGACTCACCAAGAGAGTAATCAGGCATGACATCAATACACCGGTCGAATTTTACCCTGCTTGAGGATTTCCAACGTAATCCGATCGCTCTCTGTTACTATCGCCCATACCGCTGCGTTAATTATAATTTTTACCATGTCATCCAGAACCCCGTGTGATTCTTTTATAAGGTATTTAACATAACTTTCCGAGGAGAGACCTGATGGTAGCCGAAAAGGAAACGTTGATTCGTAACTAGCAAGAAACGAACGCAATTGGTCACTCTCATACCAAGGCGCCAGGCACAACCGCTCAAACCGGCGAGCCATTTGCTTCTCGTAAGCTATTGCGCTTTCACACTCATCTGTACCCAGCGCAACGATGGAAATGCTGAAAGGGGCCCCAGAGAGCTTCTTCAATAGACTTAGATTTTTCCTAGCCTCTCTTGCAGAGCAGTTCAGTATTTCATTCAATTCATCGATCAATAGCATTCTGACATTCAACAGGCGAATGCAATTTAACAGCGTCTCGTCTGGAACTTTAGGGTCGCTGATGTTGTTGGCAGTGAGCGCGCGCACGACTAGGCGGGTAAAATCTTTATTGGAAACCCCGCCACTCTCCTCAGTCAGGCTCAGACTTGCAACGCGCGCACTGGCCTCGACCGAGAATCCGTATAGCTTTTGGAGCCTAGTGTAGAGAGTGGTCTTCCCCATCCCAGGAGCGCCATATACCAATTGGCACGGAGCCTGTGTCTTTGTCGGCATTTTCAAGAGGCTGCCCGCCAAACGAACCACATGGTCGGCGGTCGGATAATTAATCCAGACATCCTCTTGGACCGCCCGGATCCTTACTTCCGCATCTGCATCCACTAAGTGGCGCCTCATTTCGATTACATGCGACAAGTCACTCATGGTTACTCCGTCAAAGATCGACTTCGAACTTTTTTGGCGGTTTCGTATAATCCATGCCGGATTCGCCAGGCTGTGAGCGCTCCGCCGGCCGAATGGCACTTACGCTCTCTGAAAATTTCGTCTGCTGTGCATTCTCAACCGCTTTTCGCATCCGCTTAGTGCTTTTCTGGGCCCCAGCCACTAGATCCCTATTCTTCGCTGACTGTCGAATTACTAGTGACTGCCTTTGCGCGCGTGAGGCACCTTGATACTCGGACTTTTCTTTCAGTTGACCAATAGCAATTTTTCGCTCGGAAATTGATAGATCGGGAATGGTCAAGTCTGCGAATGGTGTTTCAATATAACGCCCACCATCAACTTGAACCCAAACAACCTTGAGAGCATTTGGATTGTATTTAACGACCCGCCGCTTTCCCGGACATATGTAAGGCGACAGCGCAGGACACCAATATTTGAACGAATTAAGACTTACACCATCACGACTAACGACACGACGCTTCTCCGGCATAAAGTCCAGAGCAAACCCTTTTGCGTCATCTACCAATGCAGGATGCGAAAGTTTACCTCCTTCAGAAAAGCATTCCATCCACTTTTCGTGCGGCGTCATGCCTAGAATTCGGTGCTTTTCGTTATGGTATTGCTGAATGCAACGAGAGAACCAAAGTCTAAATTCGGAAAAAGTCAGACAGGATTCCTTCGAGCTATCATATTCCCCGCGAAGCTTAACGTCGGAGAGCGTGGTTCCTGGTAGAAAATGTATATAAGACATGTTGAGCGTTCCATTCAGCCTTTCAATGGTTCCGCCATACCATGGCTTGCCAAAAGGCCGCCAAGCGAGCTTAATTCGGTGTTTTTCAGCTGCGCGCTTGAGGACTTTTGAAACGAATTCCTTCGCATTATCCATGCAAATTTTTTCAGGAACTCCATAGTAGGGATAATCCAGGTCTTCATCCCCTAATAGTGATAGCCAGTTATCTTTTGTCAAGGTTGCGTGTGTGATCGCCATTGCGACACTAAAGGAGTCAGGGTGATGAATAGAAAGATAAAACCCCATTACTATCCTGGTGCATCGATCTATGATTATAGTCGCCCATGGACGACAAAGAGGACGCCTGGTTGTTTCATCCACAATGATGCAGTCAACAACACAGTGATCCATCTCCAATACCGCAAGTGGCGTTGTCCTTCGATTCACACCAGGGCGCGCCTGAAAGGTATCATTTGTGCTCTTCGACCCAGATCTCCTGCGCTCTTTCTCTCGCTCTCCTAGAAGATTGATTCGCGCGGTTACAGTATTAACGGACGGCACGGGATAACCTGCTGTGACGCAGAGCTCTCTTACACGCTTCCACACTTTTCGGTGAGTTGTTCCTGGTCCCTTCCACTCAGTTTTAATGGCTTCCCTTATGACAGACTCTACCGAGCTAAGAACAAGCGTTGCGCCAACCTTCCTACCTCTACGGCTAGAAAGCATACAACTAGGCCCTTCATCTTCATCATATTTTTGAACAATTTGATAAGCTCGGGGTTCGCTGACATTCATTTTTTTTGCGAGCAATGACAGAGCGCTCTTATCACGAGCCCCCTGCAAATATCTAACTACCTGATCGAATCTAAGTCTTGCCTGCTGCCAAGCCTCTTCGCTAGCCACTAATGCGTCAGGCTTTTCGGGCTTTTCCAGAGCCTCAATGCGAATTGGAGTAAGCTCGCCGATGGGTACCACTTCGTAACGTGACTCGTCGGCAAAATAGACCTGCACTTTGTCAGGCGTGAATCGCCCCTAGTTTCGTA
>NZ_JYOA01000018.1 GCF_000955805.1 Pseudomonas sp. 21
ACGAAACTAGGGGCGATTCAGTGGGGGCCTCCACGAGAACTATATTTTCCCAAGCTATGACATCGTTTCGGCCATTCAAAGATATCTGCATAACGATATGTGCTGCATACCAAGTCATCATTTGCACCTGTATTTGTTTTTGCGTTTGCTCTTATTGCGGCAATCGAGGCCTTTTTCTGCTTCCTCCAAATCTTTAACCTGCTTCATGTCCCGGTTAGCTGCCGCTGACGAGAGGCAGCTATCGACCCATAGCGGCCCCACACACTGACAACAGTCAGCGCGTCAGCTTTGGCTTTCGCCACCAGGAAATGAAGCACAAGACATCACTTTTCAGAAGTAGCGCCAGTGCTAACAGGCAGGCCGATGTCAGAGACATCCCCTCAAGGAGAATGGCTGGATTGCTTTATGCATTCGACCGAGTTGATTGACGACGGTGGATGCAAACAACTGAGCGGGGAAACACAGCAAGATCGCACAAACACGCCGCACCGAGACATGCAGCCGGTTCAAACGAGCTGGGACAACGGCCGGAAGCCAGGCAGGAAGGCTGAACACGACGCCTATCGCCACCCAGGCAGCAATGGCGATCCGTGAGGATTGTGGCTCTACAGCAAAAGTGAACGTTACGCCGAGGAGTGCGAATGAGCCTCCAATGACGCACGCGAGAAGCAGCAAGGTGATTCGGACTAAGTTGGACATCTCTTTACCGACAAGCGAGAAGCGGTGACCAGTTGGCGAGTGAAGCACAAGCCCTATACATGTGCTGTGTTCAACGTCTGCTTCTGGCCGATTGCGGTCGTCTCATCAAGGGATGAAATCAAGCAGAGCACAGGGTTTTCGTCTGAGTTCCTGCAGCCCTCTTGTCCAAACGAACTGCTTTTCCCCTTTCGCAACTGCCACAGCACAAATATTCTGGGTGCAGAGCCAAGCGACGCATAACTCCCCATGCCTGACCTCTCGCACCTCTACCACCACCTGGCCACCCTCGTCATCGAGCCGGTGAGCAACCAGATTGCCGGCCTCTTCGACCTCAGCGGCCGCGTCGGTGTGGTATTCCTGCTGTGCTCCTACGCCATTGCCTACACCCTGTTCCGTTTCCGCCAGCAGCGTGGGCTGACGCAGGCGACCTCGTTCTGGCAGTTCATCGGCGGCGCACGGGTGAATCTACATCGTTCGGCCCTGCTGGATTACCGCTACTACCTGCTGCGCGGCATTCTCAATGTGGTGTTACTGGTGCCCGTTGTCGGGCTGGTTGATCCCTACATCCTGCGCTCGGGCGACTACATCGCCTTCTTCACCCACCTGTGGGGCGCGCGGCCACAAGTGGGCGAGAACCTCGGGCTATCGCTGCTCTATGGGCTGGGCGTGTTCCTGGTCAGCGACTTCAAGAACTACTGGGTGCACCGGGCCTTCCACTCGCGCTGGCTCTGGGCCTTCCACAAGGTGCATCACTCGGCGGCAGTGCTGACACCGATCACGGCGAGCCGCGTGCACTTCGTGGAGAAGCTGGCGGCGAACCTGGCCGGGACCGTGCTCCTGGGCGCCTACGCCGGCACCTTCTGGTACCTCTGTGGCGGGCAGGTCAGCGCCTATACGCTGTTCGGTGTGACCTACCTGATCCTGCTGTTCAACGTGCTGGCGACGAACCTGCGCCACAGCCATGTGTGGCTATCGTTCGGGCCGGTGCTCGAACACGTGGTGAACAGCCCCGCCCAGCACCAGATCCACCACAGCGACGCGCCCCGCCACTTCAACAGGAACTTCGGCATCAACCTGTCGCTGTGGGACTGGCTGTTCGGCACGCTCTACGTCACCCAGCGCACACCGGAGCCGATCCAGTTCGGCGCTGGGGAACATGACGATGCGAAGTATTCGTCGTTGTGGAGCCTGATCGTCACGCCGTTTGTGGAGACGGTGCACAAAGTACGGATGGCGAGACGCCAGAAAACCCTGTCTTCCGCGCGCCCGGCCCGGAACCGCTGAATCTGCATCCTGTTCCGGCACAGAGGAAATGATCTATTCTGCTGCGCCTGCGGTTTCCCACCCATTCGCCAAGGACTCGGCATGCCTATAGGAAGAATCAGTCTTCTCCTTCTTGCCACCAACTTTCTGGTCCTGTCATTGATCGGGCTGCTACCAACGGCCGATGGTGCGATGTTCAGAGCCGGAACCGAACTCCTGTCTTTTACCTGCACTGACGGATTCTGGCTGGATAGTTGGCAATCGCTGGCTCTCACCTTGGGGATTCCACTCACCGCCTTGGGCATTTTCTGCTTCCTGCTCCTGGGGGTTTACAGTGGCGAAGAGCTCAACAGACAGCGTAACGGTGCCAGCGTTGCGACCGCCTCTTGGCTGCTTGCGGCCGCCTGTACGCTGTTGAGTTTTTCATTCTTGCCGTGTAACTCGTTCTCTAGCGGATTCGCTGAGCCTGGCGGGTCATCCGCTCATCGAAAAGGTCACCTGCTGTTGAGCCTGCTGATGGATAGCCGGCCGACGTTCAACCTGTTCTATGCCTTCATGTTCTGCTGCATTTCTTATTGCATTGCTTTGGGCGTGAAGCTCCTGGGCAAAGTTTCTGCACTGCCAACTAAGCGAACCAGCTAGCCACGCCTGCAGCTGGCATTTGCCACCGTGAGATGGCAAATGCGGACAGGGTTGTACAGGGTATTGCGCCGGTTTGGCGCCTTACTCACCCTCAGTTTTCGTTCCCACACCCCTGCCCCCACACCGGGTAACGCAGCGTATGCCGCTGCCCGGAGCTGTCCTCGTAGATCATCTTCACCTCGCGAATCCCGCAAAAACCCAGGTCCGGTGCCTGCACCACGCGTTTGATGTCGAGCTTCTGGCCGAAGTGATAATGCTTGGCGGGTGGTGCGTCCTGCGCGGCGAGGGCCGCGCAGGAGGTGACGAGGCAAGCCACGGCGAGCAATCGCTTCACGGCCGTTCTCCCGAGGAAGTGGTACGCGGCATGGGAGCGCCAGTCATGCTCGGAAGCACTTCGTCGCGGCGGATGAGCCCGTGGAACAGTGCGGCGGCGAGGTGCAGGAGGATGGTCGCCAGCAAGGCGTAGGCGATGACGCTGTGGGCGCTGCGCAGGATGGCGTGGAGCTGCACAGAGGGCGCGACCAGCGCCGGTAGTTCGAAGCCGCCCCACAGCACCAGCGGGTAACCGCCGGCCGATTGCATGGTCCAGCCCACCAGCGGCTGGGCCAGCAGCAGGCCATAGAGCGCGAGATGCGAGAGATGCGCGGCGCTGCGTTGCCAGCCGGGCATGTTGCTGGGCAGCGCGGGGATGCGGTGGGTCAGGCGCACCAGGATGCGCAGCAGCACCAGTACCAGCAGCGCGGCGCCCAGGGGTTTGTGGATGGCGACCAGCGCGGCATGGCGCGGAGAAACACTGGCGACCATGCCCAGGCCGATCAGCAGCATGGCGAGTACCAGCACCGCCATGAGCCAGTGCAGCACGCGCAGGGAGAGTGGGAAGTAAGTCGGTTTCATCAGTGGGTCTCCTGGGCCTGCTCACGGGTGCGGCGGTTGAAGGATTCCGAGTAGGCGGCCGAGCGCGCGCTGAGCAGCGGGTCGTCGGACGCGCGGATGCCGTCGGGGAGGATCAGCGGGTCGTAGTTGACGTCGCGGCAGTCACCGCCGACTTCCGGCTGCAGGCGCTCGATCACCAGTTCGCCGGCATCCACCGTGCGACGGCCGGCAGGCCAGGCCTGGGTGGCGTCGCTGGTGCTGTCGCCGGGCTCGCCGAGGGTGAATTGCAGGCGCCAGCGCAACGGGCCGGCGGCAATGCGCTGGGCCAGTTCGTCGGCGAGGAAATCGGCGTCGCCGCGCTTGTCGGCGGCCAGCGGTTCGACCGGCGCTTCAGGCTGCACGGACCAGCGCACCGGCTGCTCCTTGCCGTCCTTGTTCACCAGGTAGAAGGCGTTGAGGCCGTAGTAGGCGCTGTTGGCGTAGCTGGAGGATGGTGTGGAGGATTTCACCCATTGCAGGAAGGGCCCGGTCTCGGGGTGCGCCTTGAAGAAGGCGCCCGCCTTGGCCGGGTCGGGCTTGCCGGTGCCCGGTTGCGGCGCGGTGGCCTGTTGCAGGGCAAAGAAGCTGGCGACGTCGCGGACGACGAAGACCGGCATGGCGTTCATGCCGGTCCGCCACTCCTGGCCATCCTTGGGCAGGAAGCGCAGCGCCAGGCTGCGGATCGGTGCGGCGCCGTCGCTGGCCTTGGGGTTGCCGCCGGGAATGGCCAGGCGCCCCACCACCGGCACGCGGCCGACGGAGAACAGGCTGGCGCGCGAGAGATCGGCCAGCCCGCCATTGCTGTCGAAGTGGCCGATCACGCACAGCCCCTTGGCGTGGTTGCGCCGGTAACCGGGGTACACGCCGCCGTTGTGCTCCAGAGTGTTGATGACCTTGTCCGGGGTGAGGCGCTGCGGGTCGAGCCAGCCGGCGACGTAGGCGAAGATGGCGGCCACGCCGAGTACCACGGCGCCGATGGCGGCCAGGCGCAGGGGCACGTTGGGTGTGGGTGTTTCTGTCATTTCCAGCTCCTCAGGCTTAGGCTGAATGCGTTGAGCCGGTACGACGCACCGTGCGCCGGGTTATTCCCGCCCCCTGCCAAAGAATTATTTTTTCGCAGGGCGGGAATAGATCGCCGCCGCAGTCGTCTTTCTCGCTCGAACCCACCCACTCCCGGCGCCCCGATGCATTCACTGGACGACCATTCACTGCGCGAACTGCTGCCCCGGCTGCGGCGCTTCGCCCTGTCGCTGACCCGCAGCGCGAGCAGCGCCGACGACCTGGTGCAGGCCACGCTGGAGAAGGCGCTGTCGGCCTGGACCGGCCGCCGCGACGACGGCGACCTGCGCGCCTGGCTGTTCTCGATCCTCTACCGGCACTTCATCGACGGGCAGCGCCGCGCGAAGCGCTACGCGCGCCTGCTCAGCCTGTTCGGCGCGGACAGCGCGGTGAGCGCATCGCCCGAGGACATCGTCAGCGCACGCTCGACGCTGGAGGCTTTCGAGCGCCTGCCCGCCGAGCAGCGCGCGCTGCTGGCGCTGGTCAGCGTGGAAGGCCTGAGCTACCGCGAAGTAGCCGAGGCACTGGACATTCCCATGGGCACCGTCATGTCCCGCTTGTCGCGCGCCCGCACGGCGCTGCGCGCGTTGAGCGAAGGACAGGCGGCGACACCTTCTCTGCGGGTACTGAAATGAACGAACGCATTCCCGATGAGCGCGATCTGCACGCCTATATCGACGACCAGCTCGACCCGGCGCGCCGCCAGTGGGTGGAAGCCTGGCTCGCCACGCACCCGGACGACGCCCGCCGCGTCGAAGGCTGGCGACAGGATGCGCAGCAACTGCGCGCGGCCTTTGCCGGGCAGGCGCGTAGTGCAATTCCCGAACAACTGGACCCGGCGCGGATTCGCCGGCAGATCCAGCAGCGGAGACGCTCGCGCCTCGCTACGGCAGCGGCCTTGCTGATTGCATTGGGCGTTGGCGGCATGGGCGGCTGGCAGATGCGCGGCGACGCGATGATGCGCGGCATGCTGCCGATGCAGGACGCCGTGCAGGCTTACCGGTTGTTCGCCGATGCCAGCCAGAACGGGCTCGACCTGCGCGATGGCCGAGACCTGAACGGCTGGCTGGCCCGTTACCTGAAGAATGCGGTGCCACCACCGGCGCTGGAACAGGTTGGCTTGAAGACCGTCGGCGCGCGTCTGCTGGCGACGGAACAGGGGGCCGCAGCGCTGGTGATCTACGAAGATGGCCAGGGCCGCCGGCTGACCTTCTTCATCCGCCCGCCGGGCCCGCGCCATGAGATGTTGCCGCAAGGGCAGCGCACGGATGGCGACCTGTTGGCACGTTACTGGAGCCAGGGTGGCTACAACTACGCGCTGGTGAGCCGCAGCGATGATCCGCAGGCGCAGGCCGTGGGGCAGTTGGTGGGGTTCTGAGCGCGGACTTTGTCCTCGGCTCGCGGGCATGGCCCGCTCCTACACGGGAAGCACAGCGCTAGTCTGTAGGAGCTGGCCATGCCTGCGACAGACCGAGCGCGGAATCATCGCGGACCGAATCCGCTCCTGCGCGCAGGATGAACATCGATGTCACCCGGTACGTGGGAGCGGACTCCGTCCGCGATCGCTATCCGGTCCTTGCGGACCGGACCTTTGCCTCGTCAGAACGCGAAGCACGAACAGCCGAAAGCGCCCCAGAAGCCCTGGAAGTCACTCACCGGCACGCTGGATTGCCGGGCGCGTTCGTGGCTGTGGCCATGCACGCCGCAGGAGCCGGCGCACTGGTGTACGGCCTGCTGCAGCGGGCCTTGCGGGCGCCAGTGGCCGGGGACCTTGGCCACCGGCGACCAGTCCGGCAGCACCGGGATCGCCGTCGGCGCCTGGCGCTCGAAGTCGCCGCTGCCGAACACCACGCGGCCGTCCACCACGGTCAGCACCGATTCGATGGTCTTGATTTCTTCCTCCGGCACGTTGAAGTAGTCCGCCGAGAGCACGGCCACGTCGGCCATCTGCCCGACCTTGATCATCCCTTTCTTGCCCTGTTCGTTGGAGAACCAGGCGCTGCCGTGGGTGTACAGCTGCAGCGCGGTGGCGCGGGACAGCCCTTCGGGGTACAGCTCCATGCCGCCGACGGTCTTGCCGCTCACCATCCAGTACAACGAAGTCCAGGGGTTGTAGCTGGAAACGCGGGTGGCGTCGGTGCCGGCTCCCACCGGCACGCCTTCGGCCAGCATGCGCTTGATCGGCGGCGTGGCCTCGGCAGCCTGCTTGCCGTAGCGGTCGACGAAATACTCGCCCTGGAAGGCCATGCGGTCCTGGATGGCGATGCCGCCGCCCAGCGCCCTCACCCGCTCGATGTTCTTCGGCGAGATGGTCTCGCAGTGGTCGAAGAACCAGTGCAGGCCGTTGAACGGGATGTCCAGGTTGACCTTCTCGAACACGTCGAGCATCCGCGAGATGGATTCGTCGTAGGTGGCGTGCAGGCGGAACGGCCAACGCTGTTCGACCAGGTGGCGCACCACCGGCTCCAGCTCGGCTTCCATGCTGCCGGGCAGGTCCGGGCGCGGTTCGAGGAAGTCCTCGAAATCGGCGGCGGAGAACACCAGCATCTCACCGGCACCGTTGTGCCGCAGGAAGTCGCTGCCCTGCCCGTACTTCACGCTGCTGGTCCAGTTCTTGAAATCGGCCAGTTCTTCCTTGGGCTTCTGGGTGAACAGGTTGTAGGCGATGCGCACGGTGAGCTGGTGGTCTTTTTCCAGCTGCTCGATCACCTGGTAGTCGTCCGGGTAGTTCTGGAAGCCGCCGCCGGCGTCGATGGCGCTGGTCACGCCCAGGCGGTTCAGCTCGCGCATGAACTGGCGGGTGGAGTTGACCTGGTACTCGAAAGGCAGTTTCGGCCCCTTGGCCAGGGTCGCGTAGAGAATCATCGCGTTGGGCCGGGCCACCAGCATGCCGGTGGGCTCGCCGTTGCTGTCGCGGACGATCTCGCCACCGGGCGGGTTCGGCGTGTCCTTGGTGTAGCCGACGACGCGCAGCGCGGCACGGTTGAGCAGCGCGCGGTCATACAGGTGCAGGACAAAGACGGGAGTGTCCGGCGCCGCCTGGTTCAGCTCTTCGATGGTCGGCATGCGCTTCTCGGCGAACTGGAATTCGTTCCAGCCGCCCACCACGCGCACCCACTGCGGCGACGGCGTGCGCAGGGCCTGCTCCTTGAGCAGGCGCAGAGCGTCAGCCAGGGACGGCACACCTTCCCAGCGCAGTTCGAGGTTGTAGTTCAGGCCGCCGCGGATCAGGTGCAGGTGCGAGTCGTTGAGGCCGGGGATCGCAGTGCGCCCCTTGAGGTCGATGACGCGGGTAGCGCCGGCGCGCAAGGCCATGGCCTCCGCCTCGGTGCCCACGGCGATGAATTTGCCGTCGGCGATGGCCACGGCGGTGGCCTCGGGTTTCTCGCGGTCGACGGTGTGGAAGCGGCCGTTGGTCAGGATCAGGTCGGCGTACATGGGCAAGTTCCTCTTTCGATCAGCGGGCGTTGAGCCAGGCGGAGAACAGGCGCGTGGCCCGTGGCATGAAAACGTAGACCACCAGCAGGACGATGGTCGCGACGATGAGCATGTTGGCCGGCACGAAGCCGCCCAGCAGCGGGATTTGCGTGAACAGCGGGCGCCAGAGCTGCGGCACCAGCATCACCAGCGGCAGGATCACCAGGTAGGAAATTGCGGCCTGCTTCCAGCGCGGCGGCTGCTTCTGCGGGTTGTCCGGGGCGGTGAACCAGAACTCGTGGGCGCGGTGCAGTTCCTTCTGCTCGCCGTCGATCAGGTGCGGGTCGGCACGCTCGATCAGCTCGCGGCGCTGCGGCGAGTCGAGCCAGGCCTGCAGTTCATCGGCGCTGGCAAAGCGCAGCACCGAGGTGAAATGGTCCCCCTGGCGCATCACATCCACGCCCAGGTGGCCGGGGAACTCGCTGGCGGCGCGGGTCAGCTCGCGCAGGATGGCCTCATAGGCGGCAACGCTGTCGGGGCGGGCGCGGTGGCGGATGATCAGGGTGACGGATTCTTGCTGCGTGGTCTGGTTCATGTGGGTTCCCTCCAGAGAAGTGGCCTCCCCCGCCTCGCGGCGAGGGAGGTAAGCGGATTACTGCAGGTGAACCTTCAGCTCTTCACCGGCCTGGCGCATGGCGGCCTGGACCGCCGGCACCTGGCTGACCACGTTGAGCAGACCGTAGTCGTGGATCATTCCGTTGTAGCGCACGGAAGTGACAGCCACACCGGCGGCGTCGAGTTTGCGACCGTAGGCTTCGCCTTCGTCACGCAGCACGTCGGATTCGGCGGTCTGGATCAGGGTCGGCGGCAGGCCCTTGAGCTGCTCGGTGGTGGCGCGCAAAGGGGAAGCGTAGATCTCGGCGCGCTGCTTCGGGTCGGTGGTGTAGCTGTCCCAGAACCACTGCATCATCGGCTTGGTGAGGAAGTGCCCCTGGGCGAACTGGTTGTACGAGCCGGTCTCGAAGCTGGCATCGGTCACCGGCCACAGCAGCGCCTGGAAGCGCAGCTTGGGCGTGCCCTTGTCCTTGGCCATCAGGGCAACCACCGCGGCCATGTTGCCGCCGACGCTGTTGCCGGCCACGGCCAGGCGCTTGCCGTCGACGTTGAGCTCCTTGCCGTGCTCGGCGACCCATTGTGTTGCGGCGTACGCCTGGTTGATCGCCACCGGGTAATGCGCTTCGGGAGACGGGGTGTAGTCGACGTAGACAGCGACGGCGCCGGAGTTCACCACCAGGTCACGAATCAGGCGGGCGTGGGTCGGGTAGTCACCCAGCACCCAGCCGCCGCCGTGGAAGTACATGAACGCCGGCAGCGTGCCCTTCACGCCGGCCGGACGGACGATGGTCAGCTTCACCGGGCCAACCTCGGTCTGCACGGTCTTCTCGCTGACCTGGGTGCCGGACAGATCGACCTTCACCGAAGCCTGGGCGCCAGTCAGCACGGCACGGGCGTCTTTCGGCGAGAGGGTTTCCAGCGGCTGGCCCTTGCCGGCTTCCAGGGCCTCGAGGAAGGCCTGGGTGTTGTGTTCGACGGTGGGGTTGCCGGCGGCGAAGACGTTGCCGATGGCCAGGGCGAGGGAAGCGGCGAGCAGGGAGTTCTTGGCGTTCATGATTCGGTTCCTTGAAAGTGGGGGAGGTGTTCCGAAAGGACGAACGAATCTTGATTCATGCCCGCAAAGCGCGGAATAGACAGGGTTGCAGGGTCGCTTTGCAGTTTTGCAAGGGCACCGCCCTGCCCTCTGCACGGCTGCATTGCGCAGTTCCAGGGCCGGTGCGTACTGATTCAGGTCAGACGCAATCTGGCCTGGTCATGACGTTTCTCAATACCCATGGCGGATTCGAAAACCTTCTGACATAGCTCAAGGGCGGGCCCAGGCCGTGTAGTCGACAATCGCCGCCGCTACCAACTCCCGTGAGTGACTCACAGTGCCAGGACACCACCACTGAAACCCACCGCCCCACCCCTTCACGCCAGGCAACCCCTGGTGCGGCACACGGAAACTGCGCAACCGGGTTCTCTTCACCCATCCCGCCGAGAGGCGGTAGGAAACCGTGATGAAGAACACCCCATTGATGCTTCTGCTGGCCAGCCCGCTGGCCGTGGCCACCGCAACGGCGGCCAACAGCGTCACCGAAACCGACCAGCGCTACACCGCCAACCAGAGCGGCCAATACGAAGACTTCACCCAGGTCGGCACCATCAAGACTTTTGCCGTGAGCAACGGCGCCATCATCACCATGACCGGCCCCAGCGGCTCGCCCCTGGTGCTGACTGGCGTCAGTGGCAAGGTCGATGGCAATACCCTGGATATCAAGGGCGCCAACAGCCTGGTCACCGTCAACGGTGACATCACCTACAACTACGGCAGCAACACCAACGCCAACAGCAAGTACGTCTACAACGGCATCGCCGTCACCGGCGGCGGACGTTTCGTGCTCAACGGCAACCTCACCGCCACTTCGACCAGTTCGGGCTACAACAGCCCGAAAAGCGCGATGTACGTGGACGGCGCTACTTCCAGCGCCGAGCTAAACGGCAACGCGAACCTGACCATCGCCGGCGGCAAGGGCCTGTTCGCCGCCAATGGTGGGACCATCGACATGACCTCGAAGGATGGCGCGCCCTATGTGCTGACGGTCACCAACAAGTCCAGCCAGCGCTCGGTGGAGGCCAATAACAACGGCACCGTGACCCTCGATCTGGTGGACATGAACGGCACCGGCTTCAGCAACGGCGTGGGCCTCTACGCCACGAAGAACTCGTCGATCACCTTCATGGGCGGCGACTTCAACCAGGGCAGCAACAGTCGCTATGGCGCCAACGCGCTGTTCGCGCTGAACCACTCCAGCGTCACCGCCACTGGCTATGACGGCGGCCACCTGCGGATCAAGACCGCCGGCACCAACGAGATCGGCGCCTGGGCCACCGGCAACTCGCAGGTGACGATCAACAGCGAGCAACACCAGGACTTCCAGACGGTGATCCACACCACCGGCACCGGCCAGTCCCACGGACTGGCCGCCGGCTCACTGGGTGGCGGCAGTGCCAGCGCTCCCGCCGACAGCACCGGCCACGCCGGCTCGCAGTACGGCAACTCCGAGGTCACGGTGTACGGCAAGACCGACATCACCACCGAAGGCAAGGACTCCGCCGGCCTGCGGGCCATGGGGGACGGCGCGAAGATCACCCTCACGCCCCTGGTGGCTGGGGTGCGCAACAGCATCACCTCTGCCGCCAGCGCGATCCGCTACTCCTTCGCCAACGGCTACAGCCTCGCCAGCAACGGTGATCGTGTCGAAGGCGGCCAGGTCATCAACCTGACCGACACCGACATGGCGCACCTCGACGGCGCCACCGGCACCGCCGGGCTGATCGAGGTTGGAGGCCTCGCCGGGCGAACCAGTGACGGGCAGAACAGCGGCATCATGAACGTCGCCGACGCGGTGAAGGACGCCACCCTGAACCTCGCCAACAGCAGCGCCACCGCCCAGGACGGGCGCAGCCTGCTCAACGTCAACGCCAGCCAGAACAGCGCCGATGGCGTGTTCGCCAGCAGCTTCACGCTCAACGCCGAGAACAGCGAACTGGTGGGCCGCGCGGTGACCGACAGCACCGTTGCCAGTGATGGCAGCGTCAGCAGCGCCACGCTCAACCTCAAGGGCTCGCGCTGGTTCCTGCTGGACAAGAACAGCAGCGAGGCCAGCCACTACGCCACGTCGAACCTCACGGCGCTGGACCTGCAGGACAACTCGCAGATCTACCTCAACAGCCGCGAGTCCTGGCAGAACGGCTTTGCCGCCCACCAGCCCGAGCACTACGGCAGCCTGCAGCTGGGCTCGCTGAGCGGTGCCGGGGCGTTCCACTTCTACACCGACATCGTCAACCAGCTGACCGACAAGCTGACCATCACGGGCACCGACGGCAGCACCGGCAGCCATTCGGTCCTGGTGGCCAACGACGGTTCGCAGAGCACCCTGGGTGACGAGCGCATCGAGATCATCGAAACCAACGGCGGCAGCGGCCAGTTCGGCCTCTACGAAGGCGCGCTGGTGGAACTGGGCGGCAATACCTACGCCCTGCGCAAGAACGAAGAGGACAACTGGGAACTGTATGGCTACAGCGCGCCGCCAGTGGATCCGGGTCCGACCGACCCGGTCGACCCGCAGCCGCCGGTGGACCCGAATCCTCCGGTCGATCCGACCCCGCCGGTAGACCCCACGCCTCCCGTTGACCCGACACCTCCGGTCGACCCGACCCCGCCCGGCCCGATCGAACCCGGCGACCCGATCGCACCGACACCGCCCGGCCCGGCCCCGGGTCCCGGCACTTCGACCACTCGCGCCTTCCACGCGCAGGTGCACACCAACTACCTGCTCTCCTACCTCGACATGCAGACCCTGCTGCAGCGCATGGGCGAGCTGCGCTACACCGAGCGCGACACCGACGGCAACGTCTGGCTGCGCACCAACGGCGGTCGCCTGCACTCCTTCGCCGGCAGCAACTTCGACGGATACCGCCTGAGCTACCAGGGCATCCAGCTGGGCGTGGATCGCCGCGTACCAGTCAGCAGCGGCGATCTGTTCGTCGGTGCAATGATCGGCCATACCGAAGCCGAGCAGAGCTTCGACGAAGGCAGTGGCGGCGCGCGCAACACGCACATCGGCGTCTACGGCACCTGGTTGCACGAGAACGGTTTCTACATCGACGCCGTGCTCAAGGCCGCGCACCTGAAGAACAACTTCAGCGTCAACGACACCCAGGGCAACCGCGTGAAGAGCTCCGGCAGCAGCGACGGCTACTCCGTCTCGCTGGAAGCCGGCAAACGCTTCACCCTGCACCGCGAGAAGGACAGCCAGTGGTTCGTCGAGCCCCAGGCGCAACTGGTCTACACCGACCAGGGCGGCTTCTCTTCGCGTGCCAGCAACGGCCTGAAGATCCACTACGACGACTACGACTCGCTGCTGGCCCGCGCCGGCGGCATCGTCGGCTACGAGCTGAGCAATGCGAAACACAAGTCCGAGGTGTACCTGAAGGGCGGCTACGTTCGCGAACTGATGGCCGACGACATCGGCTACCGGATCAACGGAACGCCCAAGCAGAGTTCGGACTTCAGTGGCGGCTGGCGCGAAGCGGCCGTGGGCGTCTCCACGCGCCTTGCCGAAGGCCACAGCCTGTTCATGGAAGTGGGCTACCGCGACGGCGACAACTTCGACCAGAACCACGCCAACGTGGGCTACCGGTTCGAGTACTGAGCCACCCGGGGCGGCTGGAAACGGCCGCCCCGTTCTTTACAGGCATACGGCTGCGCACCGTCCGGCACGCCACGGATGCCGGCGCGACGTTTGACCGGTACAATGCGCGATTGCCCGTGCCATGCCTGATAAAGAAGAAACCATGTCCCTGCCCAAACACCATCTGGAACTGCTCAGCCCTGCCCGCGATGTGCATATCGCCCGCGAGGCCATCCTGCATGGCGCCGACGCCGTCTACATCGGCGGCCCGAGCTTCGGCGCGCGGCACAATGCCTGCAACGAAGTGAGCGATATCGCCCAGCTGGTGGAGTTCGCCCACCGCTACCACGCGCGGGTGTTCACCACGATCAACACCATCCTCCACGACAACGAGCTGGAACCGGCGCGCGCGCTGATCCACCAGCTCTACGACGCCGGTGTCGACGCGCTGATCGTGCAGGACCTGGGCATCATGGAACTGGACATCCCGCCGATCGAACTGCACGCCAGCACCCAGACCGACATCCGTACCCTGGGCCGGGCGAAGTTCCTCGACCAGGCCGGCTTCTCCCAGCTGGTATTGGCCCGTGAGCTGAACCTGCAGGAAATCCGCGCCATCGCCGACGAGACCGATGCCGCCATCGAGTTCTTCATCCACGGCGCGCTCTGCGTGGCGTTCTCCGGCCAGTGCAACATCTCCCACGCCCAGACCGGCCGCAGCGCCAACCGTGGCGACTGCTCCCAGGCCTGCCGCCTGCCCTACACCCTGAAGGATGACCAGGGCCGCGTGGTGGCCTTCGAGAAGCACCTGCTGTCGATGAAGGACAACAACCAGAGCGCCAACCTCAGCGCCCTGGTGGACGCCGGCGTGCGCTCCTTCAAGATCGAAGGGCGCTACAAGGACATGGGCTACGTGAAGAACATCACCGCCTATTACCGCCAGCGCCTGGACGGCATCCTCGCCGAGCGCCCGGACCTGGCCCGCGCCTCCAGCGGCCGCACCGACCACTTCTTCGTGCCGGACCCGGACAAGACCTTCCACCGCGGCAGCACCGACTACTTCGTCAGCGACCGCAAGATCGACATCGGCGCCTTCGACTCGCCGACCTTCACCGGCCTGCCGGTGGGCACCGTGGAAAAGGTCGGCAAGCGCGACCTGCTGGTGGTGACCAAGGACCCGCTGTCCAACGGCGACGGCCTCAACGTGCTGGTCAAGCGCGAAGTGGTCGGTTTCCGCGCCAACATTGCCGAGCCGAAGGGCGAGTTCGAGGAAGACGGCGAGAAGCGCTACCGCTACCGCGTCGAGCCCAACGAGATGCCGGAAGGCCTTTACCGCCTGCGCCCGAACCACCCGCTGTCGCGCAACCTCGACCACAACTGGCAGCAGGCGCTGCAGAAGACTTCCGCCGAACGTCGCGTCGGCCTGTCGTGGGTCGCCAGGTTGCGTGAAGAGCGCCTGGAGCTGACCGCCACCAGCGAGGAAGGCGTCAGTGCCAGCGTCGCCCTGGACGGCCCGTTCGGCGTCGCCAACAAGCCGGAACAGGCGCTGGACCAGTTGCACGACCTGCTCGGCCAGCTGGGCACCACCCAGTACCACGCCGACCAGATCGAGCTGGACGCCCCGCAGGCGTTCTTCATCCCCAATTCCCAGCTCAAGTCGCTGCGCCGCGAGGCCATCGAGGCGCTGACCGAGGCCCGCGTGCAGGCCCACCCGCGTGGCGGCCGCAAGGCCGAGACCAACCCGCCGCCGGTGTACCCGGAAGCGCACCTGTCCTTCCTGTTCAACGTGTACAACGAGAAGGCCCGCGCGTTTTACCACCGCCACGGCGTGCAACTGATCGATGCCGCGTACGAAGCCCACGAGGAAACGGGCGAAGTGCCGGTGATGATCACCAAGCACTGCCTGCGCTTCTCCTTCAACCTGTGCCCGAAACAGGCCAAGGGCGTCACCGGCGTGCGCACCAAGGTGCAGCCGATGCAACTGATCCACGGCGACGAAGTGCTGACCCTGAAGTTCGACTGCAAGCCGTGCGAGATGCACGTGATCGGCAAGATCAAGGGCCACATCCTCGGCCTGCCGCAGCCGGGCAGCGAAGGCGTAAGCAACATCGTCGGGCAGATCAGCCCGGAAGACCTGCTCAAGACCATTCGCAAGCCGGCGCACTGAGCCGCTTTTCGTAGGAGCGAGCTCGCTCGCGAACAAGCCCCGCTGCGAGAGCAGGGTTCGCGAGCAAGCTCGCTCCTACAGTCCCCCCTGCGCAATTCCCCGATCCCCCGCTATGATCGGAAACATGCCCACCACTCCCCCACTCCGCCAGCAATGCCCACCCGGTGCCTGCGACTGCGACCGGGAGCGGCTGCTGGCTGACCCCGGCGCCGACCTGCGCATTCTCCTGCTGACCCGGCATGAAGAGCAGCGCCTGCTGGAGCGTCTGGAGAACCTCAAGGACCTCGCCGACCTCGAGCGCCTGCAGCAGAAACTGTTCGACCAGCTCGGCATCCGCCTGCATATCGCCCCCGGTTTCAACGAGGTGCGCAGCATGCGCGGCATCGAATTCGGCTTCGACGAGCAGCCGGGCCTGTGCCGCAAGACCCGCCAGGCCATCCCCGCCGCGATTCGCCGGGGCCTGGAGAAGAACCCGGAAATCGCCTGGCGCCTGCTGGATTCGCACGATCTGCTGGGCGGCTTCTGATCCGTGCCAACTTTTCGGGGTCTTCCTGTAGGAGCGAGCTTGCTCGCGAACGGATTCCCCGGCAGTTCCGTTGCCAAGGCGGTTCGCGAGCAAGCTCGCTCCTACAACCGGCCTGGAATCCTGGTTATCGCTTCACGTCCTTCGAGCTGACCATGGCCCCGGCCAGCGCGGTGCTTCCGCGCTGGTCGAGCGCCTCAGCCGCCCCCAGCCGATCCCGGTCTTCCTTGTTCTGGCTGAGCTTGGACTTGCCGACGATCTCGCTGATTTCCACCTCGATGCCGACGATGTTGGCCAGCATGCCGCTGATGAATTCCGGGGTGGAGTCGCTCATCTTCCACGGCTTGTCCTCGCCGGCCTCGTGGGTGCGGGTCAGTCGGCCGACCACGCCGCGCACGAAACGCTCCTCATCCATGACCTTGAGACGGCCGCGCACATGCACCACCTGGTAGTTCCAGGTCGGCACCTGGCGGTGCGCCTCGTGCTTGCTCGGGTACCAGTTGGGCGAGACGTAGGCATGCTCGCCGCGGAAGATCACCAGCACCTCCTCGCCGGCAGCCTCCTGCCAGACCGGGTTGTTGCGGGCGACGTGGGCGCGCAGCAGCGGCTTCTCGCCGGAAAGCTCCAGCTCGAACGGCAAGTGGTTGGCGTCCAGCAGGCCGTCATGGCCGGTGACCAGGATGCCCAGGGGATAGTCGCGAATCAGCCGGTGCAGCTGGTCCGGGCGGGTTTCCTCGAAATGCGCAGGTACGTACATGCAAGGCCTCGACAGCAGGTGATGGCGGTCATCATGCCGCCGTATTGGCCCCCTATAAAGATCCATTAGCGACGCTGGTGACAGGGCCAATCTGCAGCGACCGAAGTTTTGGTACAGCCCATGCATCGCCCCGCTGGACGGCGAAGTTGCCGCACCCTACTCTAGCCCTTGGCCAGCATTCGCCCTGGATGGCAGACACAGGCTCCCACTTCCGATGACCGCACCCGAGTTCCCCGCCGCACCTCCCCGGCAGCAGTACCAGGGGAGAATTCCACCGCGCCTGCAGGATGCCTACAAGGCGTATGTGGTCCAGCATTACCGGCGCTTCCTGCTGGCGATCAACTTCATCGCCATGGCCGCCTATGACTCCTACGTCCTGGCCGACGCACTGCTGATCCCGGATATGGCGAAGGAATCGCTATTCCTGCGCACGGCCCTGAGCCTCGTCGGTCTGATCAACATCTTCCTGGTGTTCCGCTTCAGCCGCAGCGTGCTGGTGATGGACCTGCTGATGCCGGTGCACGACATCGTCTCCACCATCGCCTGGTTCGAGCTGCTCAAGCGCAGCGCCTCGCCGGACGTGCCCTTCTTCCTCTACGCCTCGGTGGTGTTCATCCTGCTGGGCAACCTGGGCGTGCGCTACTCCTTCAAGGGCATTGCGCTGGTGTCGGCGATCATCTCGGCGATCATTCTCTACAACGTCTGGCTGATCCACGACGGGGCCGCCAAGCCGCTGCTGATCTTTACCCTGGTCTACCTGCCCATCGCGCTGTTCAGCCTGTTCATCAGCTGGACCAACATCAAGGGCGTGCGCCAGGCCTTCCTCGCCGACCTCGAGGAACGCCGCCAGCGCGCGGAGCTGGCCGCGCTCAACCTGCGCCTGCAGGAGCTGGCCGCCACCGACGGGCTCACCGGCGTGGGCAATCGCCGCTCGCTGGACTTGCAGCTCAACGAGAGCTGGCACGGCATGCGCGCCCACGGCCGGCCCTTCGCCCTGCTGATGGCCGACATCGACTACTTCAAGCCGTACAACGACCACTACGGCCACCAGGCCGGCGACCGCTGCCTGTGCCAGGTGGCCGAGAGCCTGGTGGGCACCCTGCGCGGCGGGCGCGCCAACGTCTATCGTTATGGCGGAGAGGAGTTCGCCATCCTGCTGGAGGCGACCTCCGCCGAAGACCTGCGCTGCGTCGCCGAACGGCTGCGCGAGCAGGTGGCGAGCCTGGGCATCGAGCACTTCTACCGGCCCGACAGCCTGCGCCACCTGACCATCAGCCTCGGCGCGGCGATGGCCAACGAGAACGGGCTACAGGAGCCGCGCGAGTTGCTCGCGCGCTGCGACCAGCACCTGTACGTGGCCAAGCAGAAAGGTCGCAACCGGGTGCAACTCAGCGGCATGCCAGGCGTCTGACGAACGACACGTAACCCGGCGCGCGCGGCCGACGTCTCCCTGCACTCGGCCGGGCGATACCCACCGCGCGCGGCAACCAGGGACCGACCCAACGAGGCCAGAGTGAAACGCGACATCCGCCTTGCCATCCTCCTGCTGTCGATCATCAGCCTCGCCGTGGCCGCCGCCACCGCCTGGGAGCTGTGGTCGGCGCGCGAGCGCACGCTGGCGGAGACCACCACGCACAACCTCAACCTCACCCAGGCGCTGGACACCTACGTCGAGGGCATCGTCACCCAGAGCTCCATGCTCCTGCTGGGCCTGGCCGAACGCCTGGAGCACGAGGGACGCGGCGCGCCCCAGTTGCAGCGGCTGAATGACCTGGTGCGGAGCCAGCAACACCTGCTCGCGCAGCTCAACGGCGTGGGCATCTACGATGCCCAGGGCAACTGGCTGATGACGTCCAACGGCCCCTTCCCGCCCGGCGCCAACAGCGCCGACCGCGGCTACTTCATCCACCACCGCGACAATCCCTCGCTGGACGCCTATATCGGCGAACCGATCCACAGCCGCGCCACCGGCGTCTGGGTGATCACCGTCAGCCGTCGCTACAACGACGCCCAGGGCAACTTCGCCGGAGTGATAGTCGCCACCCTCGGCGTGCAGGACTTCCTCCGCCTGTTCGGCAAGATCGACATCGGCAAGACCGGCGCCATCGGCGTGGCCACCAGCAACGGCCAGGTGCTGGTGCGCTACCCCTTCCGCGAGAGCGACATGGGCCGTGTGCTGTCGCGCTCGCCGATCTTCACCCAGTACCTGGAGAACGCCACGGTCGGCAGCGCGACCTTCGCCTCCTCGCTGGACGGCATCGAGCGCATCTACGCCTTCCGCAAGAACGAGCGCTACCCGCTGGTGACCTCGGTCGCCCTGGGCAAGGACGAAGCCCTCGCCGCCTGGGCCGCCGACGCCCTGCGCACGGTGGCCATCGCCTTCGGCCTGCTGATGGTCATCGTGGTCATCGGCAGCCTGCTGATCCTCGCCATCCAGCGCCGCATCGGCACCGAACGCCTGCTGCGCGACGCCCGCGAAGACCTGCTCAGGGCCAACCGGCAGCTGGAAGTGCTCGCCTCGCGCGACCCGCTCACGGGCCTTGAGAACCGCCGCAGCTTCGACGACCACCTGATCGCCGAACTGCGCCGCGCCCACCGCGAACGTTCGCCACTGGGGCTGCTGCTGATAGACGTGGACCACTTCAAGCGCTTCAACGACACCTATGGCCATCCGGCCGGCGACGACTGCCTGCGGCGCATCGGCCGCGTCCTCGCCGACAGTGTGCGGCGTCCCGCCGACCTCGCGGCGCGCTACGGCGGCGAGGAACTCGCGGTGATCCTGCCAAACACCGGCCCCGACGGCGCCCTGGCCGTGGCCGAGCAGTTCATGCAGCGCCTGCAGGGCGCCAACCTCACCCACGCCGGCAGCCCGCTGGGCCGCATCACCACCAGCATCGGCATCGCCACCCTGCCCGCTGGCAGCGACAGCAGCCCACAGGCCCTCATCGAAGCCGCCGACCGCGCGCTGTACCGCGCCAAGGCCGCCGGGCGCAATCGCCTGGAAAGTGCGCCGACGCCGCAGGAAGCCCCGCAATGATCCTCGATTCCGCGTTGCTCGATGCGCTGCGCAAAGCCCGCCACGTCGTGGTGTTCACCGGTGCGGGGGTTTCCGCCGAGAGTGGCATTCCCACCTTCCGCGACCGCCTCACCGGGCTCTGGCAGCGCTTCGACGCCGCCTCCCTGGCCACCGCCGAAGCCTTCCGCGCGGACCCGACGCTGGTCTGGGGCTGGTATGAATGGCGCCGCAGCGTTGTCCACCGCGCGCAGCCCAACCCGGCGCACCTGGCCATCGCCGCGCTGGCGAACAAGGTGCCGAAGCTCACTTTGATCACCCAGAACGTCGACGATCTCCACGAACGCGCCGGCAGCCACGACGTCACCCACCTGCACGGCCAACTGGAACGCCCGCGCTGCTTCGACTGCCAGCGCGAACCCGAAGCAGCGCTGCCGGTACCGGATGAGCCTGAGGCAGGCCGCCGCGTGCCGCCGCCGGCCTGCGCCCATTGCGGCGGCCCGCTGCGCCCCGGCGTGGTGTGGTTCGGCGAAAGCCTGCCGATGGACGCCCTCGACCACGCCTTCCAGGCCGCCGAGCACTGCGACCTGCTGATCTCCGTGGGCACCTCCGGCGTGGTCTACCCGGCGGCCGAGATCCCCCAGATGGCCTGGCGCGCCGGCGCCACCGTGCTGCACATCAATCCCGCTCCCGGCCCGTTGCATGCCGAGCGCGACTTCGCCCTCGCCAGCGCGGCAGGTATCGCCCTGCCGGCATTGCTGGACGCGGCTCTCATCGACTGGTGAACATGGGCTGACGTACCGTCGGGCTTCGCCCGCGGTCTTTCGCCGCCTGGGCTGTCGCAGGCATGGCCAGCTCCTACAGGGCAGACTCCGCACC
>NZ_JYOA01000019.1:0-90478 GCF_000955805.1 Pseudomonas sp. 21
CTAGGAAAGCCGGGGCGATTCATGTTGTAAACATCTCACCTCCAAAAAGAACCCTATAGAGTGTAGCTCTATAGGGCTCATTTGACATCAGCCCGTGTCGCAATCAGCGGCTCGAGCCGACGATCAGCTAGCCGATAGCAAAGCTCCTTCCAGCGCATTTCCCCAGTAGGACCGGAAGGGCTTTTACCTTGAGCCATAAGGCGCGTTCTCGCTCGCGCTCTGTACCCAAGGCTCAAGGCCAACACGGTCTTTCGCGGAGAACTGTGAAGGCCAGCCGCGGCGCTTGAGCTTCGGGCAATCGCCGTGACGGGTTGGGTCGAGGCCTGGAGTCGGAGAGCGGCGCTGTGGCGTCGTCCACACTAAAGCTGTACAAGGGCGCTATCTCGTGGTTTAGCTCTTTAATTCCGTAGTTCGTAGATTGATCACTTCCGAGGAATTGATGGTCCGACGTTTGCCGCCAGCAGTGGAACTGCAGCACGACTACAGCCGTGAGATGAGGATGACAAACTGGCCATAGGTGATCAGGTAAAAGCTAGAAAACCTTGTAGCTCTAGGCGAAATAGCTTTCATAAGCCACTGATAGAAAAGGCTTTATAGTTTTTAAGTGATTTTTCGCATATTTAACTGAATACGACAGCAGTGGTGCCGCTTCTCAGCCCTTAGGCTTCGCATAATGTATATTATGTTAAATTACAGATAGACCGATGGGTCGTTATCCAGGGCTGTCTGCTATTTCCGCATTCCCCACCAATTCTCCAACTGCTCCTTCAGCGATCCATTCTGGTCAACGCCATTTCCCCGCGAGCATCCCCCGACAACTTCGAAAGCATTTGGCACGAGCCCGACTATTCTTCTGTGCATACGGCCTGCCGGAACTCCGATGGGCAACCAGGAGACGCTTCTTGAATCGGACTCGACTGCTCACTGCATCCTGCCTGTCACTGATTTCGTTCTTCGTCCACGCCCAAACCCAGGTGGCTTTTCTCCAGGGCCACCTCTACGAGCTTCGTCGCGATACTTCGCCAGCCACTTGCACCGAGTGGCCAAACGGCCTCCCGGACGGTGTCTGGGGCAATGGCGGCGATTACGTTCCCGATGGCGAACACCTGAGCGCAAATGGCGATGTGCTGATCACGTCGGCGATCTACAAGCCCACGGGTATCCGCGTTTCCCACACCTTCTATAAAAGCCGGCAGTCCTGCCTTGCGGACCTTTCCCCGCAACCGCAGGCGACGGCCGTGACGCACGACGGCCAGGGAAGCTACGTCGACAGGCTGCAGCGTAATTTCGGCAGCCGCCTGTATTTCAGTTCCGCCGAGGCCGAAGCCCTGGTGAAGAAGATCAATATCGACTGCAAGGCTCCCGATGGTCGTTACCTGCCGCTCTACAACGCACTTCTGGCGCGCCTGGATGAAGGCAGCACGCCCGATGCCTGGATGGAAACCAGCGTGGTCAACACCGGCAAGAAGCTGCAGGTGTTCGACAGCGTTCGGCTGAAAAGCGGCAAGGAGCTCACGCCTCAGCTGACCCTGGAAATCAACGAGTTCGGCGGGTACGAAACCCACGGCGTGCGCCCGCAGGCGCTGTCGAATGCCTGCTTTGGCAGCTACGGCCCGATCTGGAAGCTCTAGTTTTCCTCACCCCTCGTAAGTATTTGAATCTGCTGGATTTGTCTTTTCCGACAGGTGATGCCGACTTAAGCTCGCCGGCCGGCAAAAAGCTGCGGATCACCCATACTCATTCCACACCGATCAGCGCCTGCCAAGCCATCCACGACGCGTGGCCTGTGCGAGGCGAGTGCCTGAACGGCGCAGTAGCAGATGCAAGCCCCCTGCTCTCTTTCCCCAGAGAAGCCCTGGGAGCGGGGTGTCGTGGCCGCCAGGATGCAGCCGGCGGGACAAGCACCCGCCGGGCAATATCGACAGGGCCAAGAGGCCCGCAAGGAATCACAAGAGGGCTGATGAATGCCACATGACGGGAGCCTGCTGCAGGCGACGGTAATCTTCCTGCTGACGGTCGTCATTCTCGTACCCCTGGCGCAACGCCTGAGGTTGGGCGCAGTGCCGGGTTATCTGCTGGCCGGCATCCTCATCGGTCCGTCCATTCTGGGCCTGGTCAGCCATCCAGAGAACGTCAGCCGCCTCTCGGAGATGGGCGTGGTGATGCTGCTGTTCATCATCGGCCTGGAGCTTTCCCCGCGCCGCCTGTGGATGATGCGGCGCTCGCTGTTCGGTGTAGGGTCGCTGCAGGTGGGGCTGACGGCTCTGGCGCTCGGGCTGATCGCCTTCCTGCTGTTCGACCAGTCGCCTGCCGCTGCGGTGGTACTGGGCGTGGGCCTGGCGCTCTCCTCCACCGCCTTCGGCCTGCAGGTACTGGCCGAGCGCAAGGAACTGGGCAAGCCCCATGGCCGGTTGGCCGTGGGCATTCTTTTATTCCAGGATATCGCCGCCATTCCGCTGATCGCCGTGGTGCCGCTGCTGGCCGGTAGCGGTGATCCGTCAAACGAAGGCATTCGCCCGTTGCTGACGGTGGCTGTCGGTATCGGTGTGGTGGTGATCGGCGGCCGTTACCTGCTGCGCCCGGTGTTTGCCTGGGCGGTCGGCTCGGGGCTGCGCGAGCTCTCCACCGCCACCGCGCTGCTGGTGGTGCTGGGCACCGCCTGGATCATGGAGCACGTGGGTGTGTCCATGGCGCTGGGCGCCTTCCTCGCCGGCATGCTGATGGCCGAGTCGCAGTTCCGCCATGAACTGGAATCCCAGATCGAGCCGCTCAAGGGCTTGTTGCTCGGTTTGTTCTTCGTGGGCGTGGGCATGACTGCCGACCTCAGTCTGCTGGTCGATGCGCCGTTACTGGTACTGGGCCTGACGGTGCTGCTGGTCGGCATCAAGCTTCCGCTGCTGTTCGGTCTCGGGCGCTTCACGGGTGGACTGCAACGTTCCGAGGCGCTCTGCCTTGGCGTGGTACTGGCGTCCGGCGGCGAGTTCGCCTTCGTGGTGTTCAAGCTGGCCCTGGATCACCACCTGCTGGATCAGCGGGTGCACGACGTGCTGGTACTGGTCATCACCCTGTCGATGGCCGTGGTGCCGCTGGTGATGATGGCGCTGGCCCGCCAGTTGCGCGGCGATGCGCCCGCCGCCGCGGTGCCGGATGGGCCGCCGGAAGTGAGCGACGAACCGCGCGTGGTGATAGCCGGCATGGGCCGCATGGGCCGGGTGGTCGCCAATCTGTTGCAGGCCCAGGGTGTATCGGTGGTGGCGCTGGATACCTCGATGGACGCCATCGTTCGCCAGACCGAGGAAGGCCATGTGCCGGTGTACTACGGCGATCCGACGCGCCCGGAAATCCTCCACGCCGCCAAGGTCGGCGAGGCGGAACTGGTGATAGTCGCCACCGACGATCCGCAGATCAACCTGAACACCGTGGACGCCCTCTCCCGCCTCTACCCCAAGACCCGCGTGATCTCTCGCGCGCTGAACCGCCAGCAGGTCCTGCAATTGCTCGACCGGGGCGCCAATCCGGTACGCGAAACCTTCCATTCCAGCCTGGAGATGGGTCGCCGCGCCTTCATCGAACTGGGCGTGAGCGAAGAGCAGGCCGCCGCCTGGGTGCGCCGCTACCAGTTGCAGGAAGTGCAGTCGCTGCTTGAACTGCACCGCCAGGGCCGCGACGACGAACCCGGCGGCCGCTTCGCCGACGATGGCAGCGGACTTGCCGGTGTCACGCCCGCCGCGGCACAACAACCCGAGCAACCCCAACCAGGCGCTGATCAGCGCAATGACCGCCCCGCCTGAGGAGAAAAGCCATGCAACCAGGATTCAAGCTCGATGGAGCCCTCTCCCAGGGCATGCTCGACATACTCATCAAGGCCGGACTGGTCGCCGCCCTGGTGATCTTTTCCTTCGAGGTGTTCCAGCCGTTCCTCGAACTGATGCTCTGGTCGGTGATCCTCGCGGTCACCCTCTATCCGGTGCTGCGCTGGGTCAAGGTGCGCACCGGGTTGAAGGACGGTCATGCCGCGACGCTGATCGTGCTCTTCGTGCTGCTGGTCCTGATCGCGCCGATCTACCTGATGGCGACGTCCATTGCCGACTCCGTAGACAGCGTCGGCGCCGTCCTCAAGAGCGGCACCCTGAGCGTACCGGCGCCCTCGCCCTCGGTGGCCGAGTGGCCGCTGATCGGCCCGCGCGTCTATGACTTCTGGCTGGCCGCCTCCAACAGCCTGAGCGATGTGCTGCGCAGCCTGATGCCCAACCTCAAGGACGCCGGCCGCATGCTCCTGGGCGCCGCTGCCAGCGCCGGCGGCGCCTTCCTGCTGTTCATCGGCGCGATCATCATCTCCGGCATCATCATGGCCTTCGGCGAGATGGGCACCATTGCCTCGCAGCGCATCGCCCTGCGGATTTCCGGCGCGGAACGCGGCCTGCACATCTCCGCGCTGTGCACCGCCACCATTCGCGCAGTCGCGCTGGGCGTGATCGGCATCGCCTTCATCCAGATGCTGCTGATCGGCATCGGCTTCGTGATCAAGGGCGTCCCGGGCGCGGGCATCCTGGCGCTGATCGTACTGGTGCTGGGCATCGCCCAGGCGCCGGCGACCCTGGTCACCCTGCCGGTCATCATCTATGTGCTGAGTACCGAAGGCTTCACGGGTACGACCATCGTGTTCGCCATCTACATCTTCGTCGCCGGCCTCGCCGACAACGTACTCAAGCCACTGCTGCTTGGGCGTGGCGTGGACGTGCCGATGCCGGTGGTGCTGATCGGCGCCCTCGGCGGCATGGTGGTCAAGGGCATCATCGGCCTGTTCCTCGGCCCGGTGATCCTCGCCGTGACCTACAAGCTGTTCTGGCAATGGGTGGACCAGCAGGTACCGAAGATGGACAAGCCCGCCACTCCGTCCGAATGACCCAGGGATCGCCATGCCAGAGCGCGCCAGACGCTGCACCCTGATCCTCGCCGCCCTGCTGGGTGGCTGCACCCAGGTCGGCCCGGACTACCAGAAACCGGAGCAGCCGTGGCTGAACGACTGGAGCACGCCGCTGCTGGACCAGGCCGGCCACCGTGCGGCTGCTCCGGATTTCAGCCGCTGGTGGACGGTCTTCGCCGACCCGACCCTGGATGCGCTGATCGCCGAGGCCGACGCGCACAACACCAGCCTGCGCGTGGCCGGCCTGCGCATCGCCGAGGCGCGCGCGCAACTGGCCATCGCCGAGACCGGGCGCTACCCGCAGCTGCAGCAGATCAGCGCCGACAGCCTCTACCTCAAGCAGAACCAGCACGGCGCGCCCAGCGCGCGGGATTCAGTGTTCTGGCAATCCAGCGTCGGCTTCGACATCGGCTGGGAGATCGACTTCTGGGGCCGCTTCAGCCGCGCCATCGAGTCGGCTGACGCGGTGTATTTCGCCTCCCAGGCCAACTACGCGGACGCCATGGTGCTGCTGCGCGCGCAGGTCGCCGATACCTACTTCGGCCTGCGCACCGCCGAGGCGCGCCTGGACATCGCCCGCGAGAACGCCAAGCGCCAGGAGCGCAGCCTGGAAATCACCGAGCGGTTGTTCCGCCACGGCGAAAACGACGAACTGGACTGGCAGCAGGCACGCACCCAGTACCTGGCGACGAAGGCGACCATTCCCGAATTCGAGAACCAGGTGAACGCCCTGCGCAACATTCTCTGTGCCCTCCTCGGCCGCCCGCCAGGCGATATGCCGGAGCTGCTCGCGCGCCACGGCCAGTTGCCGATGCCCAATGGCGCAATGCTCCAGGATGTGCCGGCCAGCCTGCTGCAGCGCCGGCCGGACATCCGCGCCGCGGAACAGGCGGTGGTCGCGCAGTCGGCGCTGGTGGGCGTCGCCGAGGCCGACCTGTATCCGTCGCTGAGCCTGATCGGCAGCCTCGGCTGGAGCTTCGTCTCGGCCAGCAACCTGCCCGACAGCTTCAACCTCGCCGCCGGCCCGAGCCTGATCTGGAACCCCTTCGACTACGGCCGGCGCAAGAACGCCGTGCGCGTGGAAGATGCGCGCCTGCAGCAACTGATCGAGCTGTATCAGCAGGACGTGCGCAACGCCGCGCGCGAAGCCGACGACGCCGCCAGCGGCCTGGTGCGCTCGCTGCAGAGCGCCGGCATCCGCGAACAGGCCTCGCAGGCGGCACAGCGTTCGCTGAGCCTCGCCAGCTCGCAATACCGCGAAGGTTTCGCTGACTTCCAGCGCGTACTCGATGCCCAGCAACTGCTGCTGCAACAGCAGGATGGTTATCTCGTCAGCCGCGGCAACGCGGTCAGCAGCCTGGTGGCGCTGTACAAGGCGCTCGGCGGCGGCTGGGACAGCCTGCGCGCCCCGATCGACTCCGCCACCCGGCAACAGATGCAACAACGCACCGACTGGGGCGACCTGCTCGATGAGCCCTCCCCGGCCGCCAAGGATCAAGGAAGCCCGAAATGAGCGACACCCCCGCTATGCCGCCGGCACCACCCTCGCCTCCTGCTCCCGGCAAGTCCGCACCGGATCGCGGCATGCGTCTGGTATTGCTGCTGATCGTCGTCAGCCTGGTCTGGTACCTGCTCGCCGACCGCTTCACGCCCTACACCCAGCAGGCGCGCCTGCAGGCGTACGTCGTCCCGGTCAGTGCCGAGGTGGCTGGCCAGGTGAAGCGCGTCGCCGTGGGAAACAACCAGGAAGTGCGCAAGGGCGACGTGCTCTTCGAGCTGGACCAGGAGCAATACCGCATCGCACTGCAGCGCGCCGAGGCGGACCTGGACACGGTGCGCCGGCAGATCGGCGCAAGCACCGCCGGCATCGATTCAGCCCAGGCCTCGCTCGCCGCCGCCCAGGCCAACGAACGCAAGGCCAGGCAGGACGCCGAGCGTCTGCAACGGCTCTATCAGGAAGACCCCGGTACGGTTTCCGTGCGCCGGCTGGAGTCCGCGCAGGCGACCCGCGAGCAGGCGGCCAGCCAGGTGGCAGCGGCGCGCGCCGAAGTCGAGCGCGCCCGCGAGCAGCAAGGCGGTCACGAAGAAGACAACGCCCAGTTGCGCAGCGCCACGGCCAACGTCGCCAAGGCACGCCTGGACCTGGACCGCACCCGGGTACACGCCGACTCGGACGGGCTGATCACCGACCTGCGCACCGACGTCGGTCATTACGTCGGCCCCGGCAGCCCGGTGATGACCTTGATCGCCATCCACGACCTGTGGATCAGCGCCGACATGACCGAGAACAACCTCGGTCACCTGCGCAACGGCACACCGGTGCTGGTGGTGCTCGATTCGCTGCCCGGTGAACTGCTCAAGGGTCGCATCCGCAGCATCGGATATGGGGTCAGTGTCGGCCAGAGCACGCCGCCGGGTTCGCTGCCGACGGTGCAGAACAGCCGCGAATGGCTGCGCTCGGCGCAACGCTTCCCGGTGATCGTCGAGCTGGACCGTGACCAGCTGGAAAGCCCGGCTGGCCTGCGCGTGGGTGGCCAGGCCGAAGTCATGGCGCTGCCCAGCGAAGGCAATCCGCTGAACCTGCTCGGCCGCGTGTTCATGTGGCTCATGAGCTGGCTGAGCTATGCCTACTGAGCTGAAGCCAGTCGAGCTGCGTCGCCGCCGCGCGCTGCGACTGGCCTGGGGCACGGCGCTGTGCCTGGCGGCAAGCTACGGAATCGGCATGCCGGTTCCGTTCCTCGCCCCCGTGCTTGCGGTGCTCCTGCTGGCGATGCGCACCCAGGCCCTGCCGCTCAAGGCGGCTCCGGCGCTGGCGGTGCTGGTGATGCTCAGCTGCGGTATCGGCCTGCTGCTGATCCCGTTGCTCCGCCACGCGCCCCTGAGCGGTGTGCTGTTGGTCGGCGTCGGTCTGTATTGCGTATTCCGCTATGCGCTGCGCGGAGGCAATGGCCTGCTGGCGAACCTGCTGGTCATCGGCCTGACCATGATCGCCGCCGCCGGCACCAGCGATTTCACCCTGGCCTTGTCGGTGGTCGAAGCGCTGGCCAAGGGAATGCTCCTCGCCGTGCTGAGCACCGCAGTGGCCCATGCCCTGTTCCCGGAGCCGAGCAATGCGCCTTCCCCCCCTGCCCCACCCCTGCCGAACGAGCAGGACGTCGGCTGGATCGCCCTGCGCGCCACGCTGATCGTGATGCCGGCCTTCCTGCTGGCGATCATTGCGCCGGATCGCTTCATGCCGTTGATCATGAAGTCGGTGAGCCTCGGCCAGCAGGCCGGGGAAACCCGTGCGCGCCACGCCAGCCGGGAGTTGATCGGCTCCACTCTGCTGGCAGGCGTGCTGGCAATCCTGGTCTGGAGCGCCCTGAGCCTGTTCGTGCACCTGTGGATGTTCTTCCTCTGGGTGCTGCTGTTCACCCTCTGGCAAGGGCGTCGCCTGTACGCCGCCGTGGCTACGCGAAAAAGCCCGGCGTACTGGGTCAGCTGCCTGACCACCATGCTGATTCTGCTCGGCCAATCGGTGGCGGACAGCGCCGGCGGCCAGGATGTCTATCGCGCCTTCGCCATCCGCATGGCACTGTTCCTCGCCGTGTCGCTCTACGCCAGCGGCATGCTCATATGGATTGACGGGCGTCGCGCGCGGGCCCGCGCCGCCTAGGGCTTCCAGTCCACGCCGGAGTCGGCCAGGTAGGCATCCACCGCAGCGCCCACCGTCGGGTGAAACGCCGATTCGCCCAGGCCCTCGAACAGCTCGAACTGCTTCATCTTGTCCTTCACCGGATCCTTCATCTCGGCGAACTGCAACTCGACGCCGCGCTGCTCCAGCGCCTTGTCCAGCTCGGCGAGCATGTCCGCGGAGGTCACGTCGATACTGGTCACCGGGCTGGCGGCGATCACCAGTCGCTGTACCGGCGTCGGTGACTCGTCCAGCGCCGCCAACACCTGGTTCTGGAACTGCTCGGCGTTGGCGAAGAACAGCGGTGCATCCCAGCGCAGCAGCACCAGGCCGGGAACGCGCCGGGAGTCAGGGTAACGCGTTACGTCGTGATAGCCGCGCACGCCATCGACCCGGCCCAGCACCGCATGGTGCGGCCGCCAGCCGTCCCAGAGGAATTCGATCACCGAGATCGCCACCGCGATGCAGATGCCCGGAATGGCACCGAACACCGCGACACCGACGAAGCAGCTGATGGACAGCCAGAACTCCCAGGGCTGCATGCGGTAGATGCGTTTCAGGTCGGCGAACTCGAACAGGCCCAGCGCGGCGGCGATCACCACCGCAGCCAGCGCGCTGTTGGGCAGATGCTCCATCAGGTTCGGCGCCACCAGCAGCAACAGGGTCACCGCCAGCGCGCCGATGATGCCGGTGAGCTGGGTTTTCGATCCCGCCGCTTCGGCCACGGGAGTGCGCGAGGAGCTGCTGCTGATGGGAATGCCCTGGAACAGGCCGGAGGCGACGTTGGCCACGCCGAGGCCGAACATTTCCTGGTTGGGGTTCACCGGGCTTTTCAGTCGGGCGGCGTAGGTGCGCGACAGCACGCTGGTGTCCGCGAAGGAAATCAGCGCCACCGCGACCCCGCCCAGCACCACTTCCAGCAGATCGATATCGGTCACCCAGGGGAAGGCGAGCGACGGCAGCCCTTGCGGCAGCTGACCCAGTACCTTGACGCCATGGCTGCCGAGGTCGAACAGGCTGACCGCCAGCGTTGCCAGGACCACCGCAATGAGGATGCCCGGAATGCGCTGGTAGGGTTTGAGCAGCAGGATCAGCCCCAGGCTGCCGGCGCCCACGGCGAAGCTGGTCCAGTTGGCGCGCCCCTCCAGCAGCGCCTGGCCCAGGTGCCAGATATCCCGCAGCGGTCCCTCGCTGTCGACCTTCAGGCCGAACAGTTTGGGCAACTGGCTGATCAGCACCGTGAGCGCGATGCCGTTCATGTAGCCATAGCGGATCGGCTTGGACAGCAGTTCGGTGATGAAGCCCAGGCGCAGCAGGCCGGCAACCATGCACACCGCACCGGACACCAGCGCCATCAGGCTGGCAATCGCGATCGCCCGTTGCGGGTCGCTCGCCGCGTACTGCACCACCACCGCGAGGATTGGCGCGGCCAGTGCCGAATCGGGGCCGAGCACCAGAATCCGGCTCGGCCCGAACAGCGCATAGGCCAGCAGCGGGATGATGGTCGCGTACAGTCCGTAGATGCCCGGCACGCCGGAAGCTTCGGCATAGGCAATGCCCACCGGCACCAGCATGGTGGTCAGCACCAGGCCGGCGGCCAGGTCCCTGGGTAGCCAGCCCGCCTGGTAATGGCGCAGGGTGACGAGGCCAGGCAGCCAGCGCTGCCAGTCGAAGCCGGCTCGGGATCGCGATGGGGTTTCGGACATCGGGGACATGGCTCCTGGCGAAACGACAAATGGCCAAGCGAAGCGGCAACCTTATCGTCGTACAGCGTAGATCAGCGGCCCTGCCGCCAGCGTCGATCCAGCAATGATAGTTTCCGCGCCACCGGCGGATTCGCACCTAGACTTCCCTCAGCCTTCCGCCACTGGAGAAACGCCCGGCCATGAGCAGTCTGTTCGACGCTATCCTACTTGGGCTGCTCGCTTTGCTGCCCCTGATCAATCCACCGACGACGGTCGCGCTGTTCCTCGCCCTGTCCCAGGGGTTCAGCCGCGAAGAGAAGAACCAGCAGGCGCTGCTCACCGCCTGCTACGTGTTCATCATCATGACGCTGACCTACTACATCGGCGAGTTCATCATGGGGGTGTTCAGCATCTCGATTCCGGGGCTGCGCATCGCCGGGGGCGGCATCCTCTGCATCATCGGCGGACGCATGCTGTTTCCCGCGCCCATGCCCTCCCCCGACGCCCGCGAGGACCTGCCCGAGCGCACCAGCTTCGCCTTCATTCCGCTGGCCATGCCCAGCACTGCCGGGCCCGGCACCATCGCGATGATCATCAGCTCCGCGGCCAGCATCAAGCACAGCACCAGCTTCCCGCACTGGGTGATCCTGGTCGCGCCGCCGCTGATTTTCCTCTGCACCGGGTTGATCCTCTGGGGTTGCCTGCGCGCCTCGGACCTGATCATGAAGGCCACCGGCAAGTCCGGCATCGACGCCATCTCGCGATTGATGGGCTTCCTGCTGGTGTGCATGGGCGTGCAGTTCGCCATCAATGGCCTGGTGGAGGTCGCGCAGACACTGATCGACAGCAACGCCCACCTGCTCGCTCAACCCTGAAGCGCAAGCGGGCACCGAAGCGCCCGCCTGCAATCCCGCCCGGCCTACGGCCGCGAATAGACCTTGAACAGGTTCTGGTCCAGCTCACTCGGCGCGCCGAAATACCTGCTGTACAGGGGCAGGAAGGCGTCGGAGCGGTACAGCTCGCTCAACGCGGTATCCACCTGCAGGCGGAAGTCCCCATCGCCGCGCGGCATCGCCAATGCAACCGGGGCGAACTCGAAGCGGCGACTGAGCACCATCAGGTTGGCCTTGCCAGGGCTGCGTTCCACCAGGCTACGCAGGGTCATCTGGTCGTAGAAGAAAGCGTCGGCCTTGCCGGCAGCCACTGCTTCCAGGCCTTCCGCCGGGCCTGCCACCGCCTGCACGGTCGCCAGCACCTTGAGCAGGCGCAGTTTTTCCCGCACCCAGGTTTCCACTCGCGTATTGCCGGGTACCGCAAAGGTATAGGCCGCCAGGCCGCGATTGAGCGTGGCGCGCCAGGTCGGCCCGCTCTGGTCCACCTCACCGTTGAGCGAGCGGACCAGGAAGAATGGCGCATCCTTGCGCACCACCACGCCCAGCCCGGCGGTGTATACGGGCAGGGAGAAATCGAGGCGCTGGCGCAGCTTCAGGGTTTCCGCCATCGGGCTGCAGAGCAGGTCGACGCCGCCGGCTTGCACCGCTTCCAGCGCCTTGTCGGCATCCAGCGGGACGAAGCGCACCTGCATTTGCGCCAGGCCCGGCAGGGTCCGCAACTGGTCAGCCACCTTCTGGCACAGGTCGATTCCGTAGCCGACGGCGACCTCGGCTTCGCTGGCGGAGAACGGCGGGCGCTCCGGCAGGTAGCCCAGGTTCAGGGTGTGGCTGCTGCGAATGCGCTCCAGGGTCTGGGCCGGGGCCGCCAGCGGCAACACGCCGGCCAGCAGGAGGATGACGCGGGGGAACCAGCGTTTCATGGCCGACCCTCCACGTTGAGCTTCGCCTGCGGATCGATGAAGCGGTCGGCGATGTAGCCGAACATCAGGTAGCCCACCGCCGTGACCAGCATGCCGCCGAACACCGCTTCCATCCCCGAGGCGTACAGTGCGTAGAAGCTGTAGGCCATGGCAACCAGCAGCGCCGCCACATTGCGATGGTGCGGGTAACCGGTCACGCCGGCCTTCTGCATGATCACCAGCAGCGCCGACAGCGCGGTGATGTAAGGAACGATGTTGGTCACCGCCGCGAGGCTGACCAGCTTGCCGAACTGCTCCGACGCATTGGGCGAAATGGTCGACACGGCCATGGCGCTCTGCAGCGCCGCGTTGGCCACCAACCCGAGGATCGGCGCGCCGAGCAGCGTCACCCTGCTGAACAGACGCGGGAACATGTGCTGGTCGGCGGTGACCTTGGCGGTCTGCGCCAGGGTGAACTGCCAGCCCAGCAGCGAGCCGACGCAGGCCATCACCGCCAGCGCCATGATGATATTGCCCACCATCGGGTTGAACATCTGCGCATAGACGAAGGCGAACGGCGCGCTGGAACTGGCCAGCTCGGGGTTCGGCACGATGCCCATGATCACCGTGGTCGACAACACGTAGACCACCGCCGCGCCCAGGGTCCCCAGCAGGCAGGCCAGCGGCACGTTGCGCTTGGGGTTCTCCACTGCATCGGAGTTCTGCGCCGCCGACTCCATGCCGAGGAAGGCCCAGAGGGTCAGCGGGATGCTCTGGGTGATGGCATCGTTCATGGCGATGTTGTTCGGGTTCCAGGCGGCGTCGAACACCTGCCTGTCGAACCAGAACCAGCCGATGATCGACAGCCCCGCCACCGGAATGATCACGCCCCACACGGTGATCGAGCCGATCTGCCCGGTCACCTTGGGGCCGCCGAAGTTGGCCAGGGTGGTCAGCCAGATCAGTCCGACGGTGCCGACGAACAGCGGCATGGCGCCCGTACCCAGCCAGGGAATGAAGGGTGTCAGGTAGCCCACCGCTGAGATGGCGATGGCCACGTTGCCGATGGCCAGCGACAGGAAATACAGATAGGAACAGAGGAAGAACGCCGACTTGCCGTGGGCCTCCTCGGTGTAGGCCGACATCCCGCCCGAGCGGGGGCAGTAGATGCCGCACTGAGCGAAGCAGTAGGCGATGGCCATCGAACCGACGGCGGTGATGATCCACGACAGCAGGGAGATGGCCCCCAGCTGCGCCATGCTGGTGGGCAGCATGATGATGCCCGAGCCCATCATGTTGACCGCGACCAGGGTAGTGAGCCCGGTCAGGGTCATTTTCTTGCCGGATGCTTCCATGTGCATGCTCTTTTGCTGGAGAAGTGCTCAGGCGACAGGAGCAGTCCGCTGGGGCTGCCGCCGTCGATCCCATTGAACCTTGCTGACATGAACCCGCCTGCTGGGCGCGACTATTCCTCCTCCATCAGCATTTTGTAGAGGATCGGCGGCTGGTCGATGCTGCGCGCCCGCGCCTGGGAGCCTTCCACTGGCCGTGGGCCTCGCGGGGGGATTTCTGCCGCAGGCGCTGGCCGATGTGCAGGCGTTCGTCACGGGAATGGAACGGCGTGGCGGGCTCGGGGGAGCCAGTTTTCTTGCCGGGAGTTTTCTTCGGGGAGGCCATGATGCGGTCGTCACCAGGGATGAGGGGCGTGCGGCGCGCGCGAACGCGGCGCCGTCCTGCTCGCGGAGCCGGTGCGGGTACCGGCTCCCCTCCATTGAAACTAGATCAGTTTCGACAGCATCACTGAGGCCCGGGCGCCTTTTTATCGTGCCGCGGCCCTGTCCCGTTCTGGCGACAGATTCAGAGCGCTTCCCCGAGCTCCTGCAGGGTAACGAACAGCTCGCGGGCCAGACCGTAGCCGGCAACCTGGAAGACCGGCGCCTGTTTGCCCCTGTTGGAGGCGTTGTCAGTCGGCGGCGCTGGCCAGCAACCGCCGGGCGCGGCCCAGCACCGGCGCGTCGACCATCTGCCCGTCTACCTGGAAGGCCGCCGCGCCGCTCTCGGCGGCCGCCACCACGCGGCGCGCCCAGTCCAGCTCGTCGGCGCTCGGGGCCAGCGCCGCATGGGCGACGCCCACCTGCCTGGGATGAATGCACAGCGCGCCGAGCAGGCCGAGGTCGCGGCCATGGCGGATGGTCGCGGCGAAGCCTTCGGCGTCGTCGAACGCCGGGAACACGGTATCCAGCGGCGGTTGCAGGTCGTTCACCCGCGAATGCAGCAGCAGGCTCAGGCGCACCTGGTCGTAGACCACGGCGGCCGCCTGGGTGCCACTGCTCATGCCGATATCCAGCGCCAGGTCGAGGCCGCCGAAGGTCAGGCGTTCCACGCCTTCGCAGGCTGCGATTTCGCCCAGTGCCAGCAAGCCACGGGCGCTCTCGATCAGCGGCCAGACCGGCTTGCCGCAGGACGCGGCAATGCGCACCTGCATGGCGCGCTCGGCCTTGGGCAGCAGGATGCCGATAACGCCCGGCAGGCGCCGGCACAGTTCAAGATCGGCGGCCTGTTCCGGATCGCCGGCGGCATTCACACGCACCCGCACGCGGGCCTGAGGGTTGGCGTCGAGGAAGGCTTCCAGATTGTCGCGGGCCTGGGCCTTGAGCGACGCCTCGACAGCGTCCTCGAAGTCGACGATCACCGCATCGGCGCCGCTGGCCAGGGCCTTGGCGAAACGCTCCGGGCGGCTGCCGGGAACGAACAGCGCGGTTCGTGCGATGGAATCCGCCGGGCTTGCATGAATCATTGGGTTCTCCTGGGTCATACCGCGCCCTGCTCGTGCAGGCGCTGGATATCACCGGGGGTATAACCCAGTTCCTGCAGCAGGTCATCCGTCTGCTGACCTAAAGCCGGCACAGCGCCCATGCGCGGTGCATAGGCACTGCTGGTCACCGGCGGCAAAAGCGCCGGCAGGCGGCCCGCCGGGCTGTCGATCTCACGCCAGCGGTCGCGGGCGGCCAGCTGCGGGTGTTGCCACAGGCCACGCATGTCGTTGACGTGGGCATTGGCGATCTGCGCCTGCTCCAGGCGTTCGACCACCTGCTCGGCGCCCAGGGCCGAGAAGGCCTCGACTATCGACTCGCGCAGGGCATCGCGGTTGGCCACGCGCAGGCTGGTCGCGGTGAAGCGCGGATCGGCCGCCAACTCCGGGCGCTGCAGCACGATCTCGCAGAACAGCTTCCACTCACGTTCGTTCTGCACGCCGAGCATGACGCTGCCGCCATCGCCGGTGGGGAACGGCCCGTAGGGATAGATGGTGGCGTGGGCCGCGCCAGCGCGCGGCGGCTGCGACTGGCCTTCGAAGGCGTAGTACATGGGGAAGCCCATCCACTCGGCCATGCCTTCGAGCATCGACACCTCGACGCGGCTGCCCTCCCCGGTACGGCCACGCAGCAGTAGCGCTGAGAGGATGCCGCTGTAGGCGTACATGCCGGCGGAAATGTCGGCGATGGAGCAACCGGCCTTGGCCATCTCGTCAGCCCCCGGCCCGCCGGTGACCGAGAGGAAGCCACTTTCGCTCTGGATCAGCAGGTCGTAGGCCTTCTTCTGCTCGTAGGGGCCGCCTTCACCGTAGCCGGAAATGTCGCAGACGATCAGGCGCGGGAAGCGCTCGTGCAGCGTTTCGAACGACAGGCCCAGGCGCGCGGCGGCCCCCGGCGCAAGGTTCTGCACCAGTACGTCGGCGGTTTCCAGCAGTTGCTCCAGCACGGCCTGCGCCGGCTTCTGCTTGAGGTCCAGCGACAGGCTTTCCTTGGATCGGTTGGTCCAGACGAAATGCGAGGCCAGGCCGCGCACGCGCTCGTCGTAGCCACGGGCGAAGTCGCCGACACCGGGGCGTTCGATCTTGATCACACGGGCGCCGAGGTCGGCCAACTGGCGGGTGCAGAACGGCGCGGCGATGGCGTGTTCCAGGCTGACGACGGTAATCCCGTCGAGGGGACGCGAACTCATGGGCAACTCCAGACGCCGGCCGGGTGGCCGACGCTACGATTCGGTGGGATCGGGCGGCCGAGCCGCCCGCGAGTCTGTTTCAGTGGAAGTCGTCGAGGTTCGACAGCTGGTGCAGCCGCCAGCTGGCCTGCACCAGCCGATCCGCTTCAGCCTCGCTGCGCTGGCCGGCGAAGGCCAGCAGGCGGCGGAACTTGTCTTCCAGTTCGGCACGGCTCAAGCCGTTGCCCGGATCGCCCTTGGGCTCGTCGATGGCGCCGTGCAGCTGGCGGCCATCGGTGGTCAGTACATCGACACGGCCAAGCCAGCGCCGCGGGTAGGCACTGTCCACTTCCGCATCGAGCTGCATGCTGACCTTCTCGCGGAAGGCCGCGACCTCGGCGTCTCCCAGGGAGAATTCCTCGAATTCCACCAGCCCGGCCTTGCCGTGCACGGCGATCAGCCCCAGCACGGTGCCCATGGAGAACTTCGCCTGGTGCACCGTCTGCGGCACCACCACGCGGCCGAGCACATCGATGGCGCCCTGGTGCACGCGGGTGGTGACCTTGGCGATATCGCCGTGCGCCAGCCCTTCGCGCTGCATCAGGCCCAGCAGCGCATCGGCGGCGGGATGGGTATGGCGGCAGGAGGCGTGGAACTTGTAGGAGGTCTCGCAGAGCGCCCAGCGGGTGCCCAGGCCGTCCACCAGACGGCTCGGGTCGGCGTCGCTGGACATGCCGGCCGCCATGCCCTGCTCGCCTTCGAGGATGTTCTGCGCGCCGGTCAGGCCGTCGGCCGTCAGGTAGGCGGCGAGCAGGCCGTCGGCAGCTGCCTTCGCGGTGTGCAGCTGTTTGGAATCGGCGGCGTCGCGCAGGAATTCCCAGAGGCCGGCGGCCTGGGTCCCGGCGCTGCCCAGGCAGTTGACGAACTGGCGGCTGTCCAGCCCCAGCAGCTTGCCCACCGCTACCGTGGCGGCCAGCGTGCCGACCGTGGCGGTGGTGTGGAAGATGCGGTAGTGCGAACGACCGAGGAACTCGCCGATGCGGATGCCCGCCTCGTAGCCGGCGACGCTGGCGAGGATCAGTTCGCGGCCGGACTTGCCCAGCTCCTGCGCGGCCGCCAGCGCCGCCGGGAAGACCACGGTGGCCGGGTGCAGCACGGAGCTGTTGTGCAGGTCGTCCTGCTCCACCAGGTGCGAACTGGCGCCGTTGACCAGCGCGGCGAAGTACGCGGAGGTCGAGCTGCCATCCACCAGTACGCGGCTCTTGCCACTGGCCGGGCCCATGCGCTGGGCATAGCGCTGGAACAGCGGGATCGGGTGGCGGTTCTGGCTGGCCAGGGCCGAGCCGAGCCAGTCGAGGAACAGTTCTTCGGTGTACTCGACCACTGCCGCGGGCAGGTCTTCGTAACGCAGGCCGGCAAGGAATTCGGCCAGGGCGTGGGTATTGTTCATCGCTTGTCGTCCCGGTTCGTCAGAAGGAGCGCGGCAGTTCGAGCAGGTGCTCGGCCACGTAGGACAGGATCAGGTTGGTGGAGATCGGCGCCACCTGGTACAGGCGGGTTTCGCGGAACTTGCGCTCGACGTCGTACTCGTTGGCGAAGCCGAAACCGCCGTGGGTCTGCAGGCAGGCGTTGGCCGCTTCCCAGCTGGCCTTGGCCGCCAGGTACTTGGCCATGTTGGCGGCGGCGCCGGCGTTCTTGCCGCTGTCGTATTCCTGGCAAGCGCGCCAGCGCATCAGGTCGGCGGCCTCGATCTCGATATGGGCCTCGGCGATGGGGAACTGCACGCCCTGGTTCTGCCCGATCGGGCGGCCGAACACCACGCGGTCACGGGCGTACTGCGCGGACTTCTCGGTGAACCAGCGGCCATCGCCGATGCACTCGGCGGCGATCAGGGTGCGCTCGGCATTGAGGCCGTCGAGGATGTACTTGAAGCCCTTGCCCTCTTCGCCGATCAGGTTGCCAGCGGGGATTTCCAGGTTGTCGAAGAACAGCTCGTTGGTCTCGTGGTTGACCATGTTGGCGATCGGCTGCACGGTCAGGCCGTTGCCGATGGCCTCGCGCAGGTCGACGAGGAAGATCGACATGCCTTCGGACTTCTTCTTCACCTCGGCCAGCGGCGTGGTGCGAGCCAGCAGGATCATCAGGTCGGAGTGCTGGATGCGCGAGATCCACACCTTCTGGCCGTTGATCACGTACTTGTCGCCCTGGCGCACGGCGGTGGTCTTGATCTTGGTGGTGTCGGTGCCGGTGGTGGGTTCGGTGACGCCCATGGACTGCAGGCGCAGCTCGCCGCTGGCGAGCCTGGGCAGGTAGTAGGCCTTCTGCTCGGCGCTGCCGTTCCGCAGCAGGGTGAACATGTTGTACATCTGCCCATGGATGGTGCCGGAGTTGCCGCCGCAGCGGTTCACCTCCTCCAGGATCACCGAGGCCTCGGCCAGGCCCAGGCCCGAGCCGCCGTACTCTTCCGGGATCATCGCGGACAGCCAGCCGGCTTCGGTCATGGCGCGGACGAAGTCCTCGGGGAAGCCTTTCTCTTCATCGATCCGGCGCCAGTACTCGGCGGGGAACTCCGCACACAGGGCGCGTACGCCTTCACGGATGGCCTGGAGTTCTTCGGGGGTGGAAGTCATCGAATCACCTTTGCTCTTTTCTTGTTGGGAGGGCACCGCCGGGGTGCGATCAGTCGAATTCCACTTCGCCGCGCTGGGCGATGCCGGCACCGTTGCCAGCCCAGACTTCGGCCTTGCCGGGGCCATTCAGGCGGCCGCCGACGGTGAAAGGTTCGGGGCTGATCAGCGGGCGCAAGCCACGGTAGGCGTAGCGGCGCAGGCGTGCTTCGGGGTTGGCGCGGCAGAACGCGCGCAGGTTCAGGGTGCCGATCAGCGGGCCGTGCACCACCAGGCCGGGGTAGCCCTCGGCTTCGGTGACGTAGGGCCAGTCGTAGTGGATGCGGTGGCCGTTGAAGGTCAGCGCGGAATAGCGGAACAGCAGGATCGGTGTCGGCTCGACGGCCTCGCTCCAGTCGCCGGCCGGCAGCGCGTCGCCGCTGGAGAGCCGGGGCGGCGTCGGTTCGCGGTAGACGATGTCCTGTTCCTCGCTGAAGGCCAGGCGGCCGTCCTGGTGGAATTCATGGCGCAGGGTGACGAACAGCAGCGAGCCGGTGCGGCCGTGCTTTTCCTCGACGTTGAGGAGGGTCGTGGTGCGCTTCGCCATCCCGCCGACACGCAGCGGCTCATGGAACTCCAGGCGGCCGCCGGCCCACATGCGGTTGCGCCCGTCGGCCGGCGGCAGGAAGCCACCGCGCGCCGGATGGCCATCAGCGCCCAGGCCGGGCTCGACCACCTCGTCCTGGAAGAACATCCAGTGCCACAGCGGCGGCAGCGCCTCGCCTGCGGCCGGTACGTCTTCCGCGAGGGTCACGGCCAGACGGCGGACCAGCACGGCACTCAATTCTTCCTCGCGTTCCTGGGAACGGCCGATCCAGTCGGCGTACGGCGAATCGCTCATGGGTGACCTCTTGGCAGAGTGGATGAGCCGAGGATGCAACAAGGGCTTGCGTTCGGCGAATCCACATTTTCATAATCCAGCGTTAAGCAGAAACGAACGCCACTCCTATCCCCAAGCCTAGCGGGAACCCGTTGCATGCATTTCGACCTCGCCGACCTGCGTCTCTTCATCCATATCGCCGAAGCCCCCAGCCTCACCCAGGGCGCCCGCCGCGCCCATCTTTCCGCCGCTGCCGCCAGCGCGCGGATCAAGGCACTGGAGGGGCAGCTCGACTGCCGGCTGTTGTACCGGGACAACCGCGGGGTCGAGCTGACCCCCGCCGGCGAGCGCCTGCTGCAGCACGCACGGCTGATCCTGCGCCAGGTGGATCACCTGAAGAGCGACTTCAGCGGCCAGGCCGGCGACCAGGTCGGGCATATCCGCATCTTCGCCAACACCACCGCGTGCACCGAGTTTCTCCCCGAAGTACTGGCGGACTTCCTCGCCGAACGCCCCGGCGTCAGTGTCGACCTGCAGGAACGGCTGAACCGCGACATCGTCCGCGCCATCCTCGATGGCTCGGCGGACCTGGGCATAGTCGCCGGCCCGGTGCGTGCCGAGGGCCTGCAGATCGTCCACTTCAGCACCGACCGGCTGGTGCTGGCCGTGGCCCCCGACCACCCGCTGTGCGCCCTGCCCCGCCTGACCCTGGCCGATACCCTGGATTACCCGCACATCGGCCTGCACGAAGGCAGCACCCTGCAGAGCTTCCTGCGCGAGCGGGTGGACCGCATGGGTGGCGAGCTCAACCTGCGCATCCAGGTGGCCAGCTTCGAGGCGATCTGCCGGATGGTCGAGGCCGGGGTCGGCATCGGCGTCATCCCGGAAACGGCCGCCGTGCGCCACAGCCGCACCATGAACCTGCGGATACTGTCGCTGGACGAGCCCTGGGTCGTCCGCGAACGCAGCGTGCTGCTGCGCGACCGCGAGGCCCTGCCCGCCTGCGCCCGCGCGCTGGTCGACCTGTTGCGCGAAATGCCGGAGGCGGAGTCGCCCCAGCCATCCCCTTGAGTCGATCGGATCGCTGCGGGAAATAGCGTCAACCGCGCGGCTGCCCTTCCGTCGCCAGCAACTCCAGCGCCACATCGCGGAATTGCCGCACCACGCGGCTTTCGTTGTCCGGGTTGTACACCAGGGCGAGCGCGACGGTGCGCTCCTGGCGAGGTGTTTCCAGCTCCAGGAAGCGCACCGGCGCCGATGAATTGCGCGCATGAAGCGCCGGTACCAGGGCCACGCCCAGCCCGCAGGCGACCAGGCTGATGGCGGCCTGCACCTGGGTCGTGGAATGCACCAGTTTCGGCACGAAACCGGCCGCCTGGCAAAGCTGCAACAGCACGTAGTGCAGGCCTTCGGTGTGCGGATAGTCGATCAGAGGCTGATCGGCGACCTCGGCCAGGTGCACGGCGGTGCGCCCGCTCGACGCCAGCGGGCTGTCCTGCGGCACGACCAGCATCATCGGCTCCCACACCAGCGGAATCAGCTTGAGCGGAGTCGACTGCGGCAGCGGGAAGCGCACCAGGCCGATGTCGGCGCGGCCGTTCTCCACCAGTTCCAGCACGCCGCTGGAAGGCAGCTCGCGCAGCTCCAGCGTGATGCCCGGATAGCGCCGGCGAAACTCGGGGATCAGCCGCGGAATCAGCGACAGCGTCGCCGACCCGACCGAGCCCAGCGTCAGCTGCCCGCGCTCGCCCGCCCCTGCCTCCAGCGCGTAGCGCCGCGCCTGCTGCAGGTGCAGCAGAGCCTTGCGCAGCTCCGGCAGCACCGCCTCGCCCGCCTCGGTGAGAGTCACCTGCCGCGTGGTGCGCTCGAAGAGCGGCAGGCCGATGTCCTCCTCCAGCTTGCGGATCGACACCGACAGCGGCGGCTGGGACATGTGCAGGCGCTCGGCGGCCTCGCGGAAGTTCAGGGTTTCCGCCAGGGCGAGGAATTGATGAATCTGGCGCAGCTCCATACTGATACTCCCAATGTATCAATCGTTCTCCAAATAATATTGGATGAGTACGAACGCTGACCATAGCCTGACCCCACTCGACGACAACAATCCCAACAGGAGAGTGGTGCATGGCACGCAATGAAATCGCCCTCGGGCAAGGCTATTACTGGCAGGACATCGAAGCCGGCCAGCGCTTCCGCACCTTTCGCCGGACCGTCACCGAGGCCGACCTGATCGGTTTCATCGGCGTCACCGGGCAGACCGAGGTGATCTTCATCGACAGCACCTTCAACGGCGCGATCCAGGGCCGCCCGGTGCCTGCCGCGCTGAGCTACAGCCTGATCGAAGGCATCCTCATGCAGACCATGCTGCAAGGCACCGGCCTGGCCCTGCTGGAACTGCACAAGAGCGTGCGCGGCCCCGTGCTGGTGGGCGACACCCTGGAAGCCGTGGTGGAGATCGACGAAGTCCGCCCGACCTCCAGGCACAACCGCGCCGTGGTCACCTCCCGCGTCTTCGTACTCAACCAGCGCGAAGAGACGGTGATGGAGTACCAGGTCAAGCGCCTGCTCGCCGGCCGCCCCGAGCGGAGCGCCGGCTGATGCTCGAAGCTCTCGACTTTCGCGCACTGCCGGCCCGGCACGAGGCCTTGCGCGAGGAGCTGCGCCGCTTCCTCGCCGAGCGCCTGGGGGACTATCCCATCGATCTTCGGGCGCGCAGCTGGCAAGGCTTCGACGCCGGCTTCAGCCGCTCCCTGGCCGAGCGCGGCTGGGTCGGCCTGACCCTGCCGCGCGAGTACGGCGGCGCCGGCCTCGACCCGCTGGCGCGCTTCGTGGTGGTGGAGGAACTGCTCTGCGCCGGTGCGCCGGTGGCGGCCCACTGGATTGCCGACCGCCAGAGCGGCCCGTTGCTGCTGCGCTTTGGCAGCGAGCAGCAGAAGCGCCTGCACCTGCCGGCGATCTGCCGTGGCGAGCAGTTCTTCTGCATCGGCATGAGCGAGCCGAACTCCGGCTCGGACCTGGCCAGCGTGCGCACCCGCGCCGAGCCCAATGCTGGAGGCTGGCTGCTCAACGGGCAGAAGATCTGGACCACCTACGCCCAGCACAGCCACTACATGATCGCCCTGGTGCGTACCTCCGGCAGCGCCCAGGACCGCCATCGCGGGCTGTCGCAGGTGCTGGTCGACCTGTCGCTGCCGGGCGTGAGCATCCGCCCGATCCGCGACCTCACTGGCGCCGAGCACTTCTGCGAGGTGTTCTTCGACAACGTGCAACTGCCGGCCGACGCGCTGGTCGGCGAGGAAGGCGACGGCTGGAAGCAGGTTACCGCCGAGCTCGCCTTCGAGCGCAGCGGGCCGGAGCGCATCTACTCCAGCATCGCCCTCCTCGACGCCTGGTTGACCTGGCTGCGCGATCAGCCGCAACCGGGGCACGAGCGGCTGCTGGGACAACTGCTGAGCGAGCTGATGGTGCTGCGTGCGCTGTCGGTCAGCCTTGCCGCGCAACTGGCGGATGGCCGCAGCCCGGTGGTCGAAGCCGCCCTGGTGAAAGACCTGGGCACCAGCTTCGAGCAGTCCATCCCGGCCCTGCTCGGCGACCTGCTGGGCGCGGTGCAAGGCGCCGCCGTCCCGCACCTGCTGCAACGCACCCTGGCCTACCTGGAACGCACGGCCCCGGTGTTTTCCCTGCGCGGCGGCACCCGCGAAATCCTGCGCGGCGTGATCGCCCGCGGCCTTGGCCTGCGATAGGAAACCCCATGAGCCTCGATAACCTGATCATCGACGCCTTCAGCCAGTGGCTGGACGGCGAAGTCACCGCCGAGCGCGTACGCGGCATTGACCTGGGCGAACCCGCCAACGGGCTGTGGCGTTCCCTGGCCGAACACGGCTTCGCCGACCTGCTGCTGCCCGAGGAACTCGGCGGCGCGGCAGCCTGCGCGGAAACCGCCTGCCACCTGCTCTTCGCCACCGGTGGCGCGGCACTCCCGCTTCCGCTCGCCAGCACCTGGTGGGTACGCCTGGCGCTGGCCGAGGAAGGCCTTGCGCTTCCCGAGGGCCCCATCGCGCTTGCGAACGCCGAGTCTGTCGGCCACGGCCTGCGCTGCCACTCGGTGCCTTTTGCCGCGCAGGCCGACTGGGTGCTGGCGGCGCTGCCGGAAGGCGCCTGGCTGTTGCCGGTACATGGCGCGCAGCGTCGGGCAGACGGCGTCTACGCCAGCGCCACGGAGGAACTCTTCTGGCCCAGCCTGCCCGAACGCGCGCAACGGCTGTCTTCGGCCAAGGACTGGAGCGCCCTGGGCGCTGGCTACAGCGCGGCGCTGATCGCCGGTGCCGCCGAACGGGTGCTGCAGCTGACCCTGGACTACGCCACTACCCGGCAGCAGTTCGGCAAGCCGGTCGGTGCTTTCCAGGCCATCCAGCAGCAGCTCAGCGTACTCGCCGAGGAAGTCTTCGCCGCGCGCATGGCCGCGCAACTGGCGCTGCGCGGGGCGACCTGGCCCCAAGGTATCCCGGCGGCCGTGGCCAAGGCCCGTTGCGCAAGCGCCGCGGTGCGCATCTGCAGGATTGCCCATGCGGTCCTCGGCGCCATCGGCGTCACCGAGGAATGCGACCTGCAGCTCTACACCCGGCGCCTCTATGCCTGGCGATCCGACTTCGGCAGCGAGGCGTACTGGCAGCCGGTGATCGGCCGTGCCGCCCTGCGCGAGAGCGGCGACAGCCTCGCCTTCCTGCGTCGCCACCTGCCCGCAGCCTGACCCGTGCCGCCCACGGGCGGCACACCGTGCTTCTCATAACAATGACAATGGAGAACACCCATGGCCCACACACTCAGCCCATCGCGGAGTGCCGCAACGCAAGGGAGCGCCACCAGCGCCCGCCCCATCGCCTGGCGCACCATCATTGCCGGCAGCGTCGGCAATACCGTGGAGTGGTTCGACTGGACGGTCTACACCGCCTTCGCGCTTTACTTCAGCCACCAGTTCTTCCCCTCGGACAACGAGACCACCGCCCTGCTCGCCTCCTTCGCGGTGTTCGCCATCGGCTTCGCCATGCGCCCGCTGGGTGGCTGGCTGATCGGCATCTTCAACGACCGCGCCGGGCGCAAGGCGGCGCTCAACCTGACCATCCTGATGATGGCGCTGCCCTCGCTGCTGATCAGCCTGATGCCGACCTACTCCACCATCGGTATCGCCGCCCCCGTGCTGATGGTGCTGGCACGCATGGTCCAGGGGCTGTCGGTCGGCGGTGAGTACGGCGCTGCCGCGACCTTCCTCGCCGAATCGGCGCCGGCCAGCCAGCGCGGGCTGTACTCGGGCTTCTTCTTTGCCAGCATCGCCCTCGGCCTGCTGTTCGCCTCGGGCCTGGCCTGGGTGCTGAGCCAATGGCTGAGCCGCGACCAGCTGATCGACTTCGGCTGGCGCATTCCATTCTTCATCGGCGGCCTGGGCAGTCTCGCCGGCTTCTGCATTCGCCACGGCGTCGAGGAGACCGCGGCCTTCCGCAAGGGCCAGGAACAGCGTCGCGGCCAGCGCATGGAGCAGCCACTGCGCACCCTCTGGCGCGAGCATCCGCAGGCGGTGAAACGCCTGGTCGGCATCAGCCTGCTGGGGGCTTTCGCTTTCTACCTGTTCGTCAGCTACCTGCCGGTGCACGCCATCCGCACCCTCGGCGTGGAGCCAGGCACCGCCTACGCCGCCAGCAGCCTGGCGCTGGTGGTGTTCATGATTTCCCAGCCGCTGTTCGGCTGGCTGTCCGACCGCATCGGCCGCCGCCCGCAGCTGATCGTCTTCGCCCTGGGCTACGCCGCGCTGCTGTATCCGGTGGTCCGTTCGATGAGCGCCTCGTTCACCTCGATCCTCGCCGTCGAGCTGTTCGGTCTGCTGCTCTACGGCCTGTATTCGGCCATCGCCCCGGCGATCAAGTCGGAGCTGTTCAGCACCGACATCCGCGCCCTGGGTATCGGCCTGCCGTACAACCTCGTGGTGGCGATCTTCGGCGGCACCACGCCCTACCTGATGACCTGGCTGCAGAGCCGCGGCCACGAACAGTGGTTCCTGGTCTACGTCTCGGTCATGGCGTTGATCACCCTGGTGGCCTTCGTGCGCATGCCCGAAACCCGCGGCAAAGACCTGCACTGAAGCCCCGCAGCGAACTGGAGAACAGCATGAGCAACACCCAAGCCACCCCGCAGGGCCCGCTCTCGGGCCTGCGCGTCCTCGACCTTTCGCGGGTCCTTGCCGGGCCCTGGGCCACGCAGATCCTCGGCGACCTGGGCGCGGACGTGATCAAGGTGGAGCGCCCCAGCCGGCGGGACGACACCCGCACCTGGGGCCCGCCCTTCCTGGAAGACAGCAGCCCCACCTGGGATGCCGCCTACTATTTCTGCGCCAACCGCAACAAGCGCGCCATCGCCGTGGACTTCGGCCACCCCGACGGCGCCGACCTGCTGCGCCGTCTGGCCGCCTCCGCGGACGTGCTGGTGGAGAACTACAAGGTCGGCACCCTGGCGCGCTATGGCCTGGATTACGCCGCGCTCAAGGCACTCAACCCGAAGCTGATCTACTGCTCGGTCACCGGTTTCGGCCAGACCGGCCCCTACGCCGGGCGCGGCGGCTACGACTTCCTGGTGCAAGGCATGAGCGGTCTGATGAGCATCACCGGGCGCCGCGACGACGAGCCCGGCGCCGGGCCGCTGAAGGTCGGCCTGCCGGTCAGCGACCTGTTCTGCGGGCTGTACGCGACCATTTCGATTCTCGCCGCGCTGAACCATCGGCACACCAGCGGCGAAGGTCAGCACATCGACTGCGCGTTGCTCGACAGCCAGCTATCGCTGATGGCCAACCAGGCGATGAATCACCTGGTCAGCGGGCAGGTCCCGCAGCGACTGGGCAATGCCCACCCCAACGTGGTGCCCTACCGTGACTTCGCCTGCAGCGATGACTACATCCTCGTGGCGTGCGGCTCCGACGGGCAGTTCCGGGCGTTGTGCCATCTGCTCGGCCGCGATGACCTCGGCAGCGACCCGCGTTTCACACGCAACCCCGGACGCAGCGAGCACCGCCGGGAACTGGAAGTGGAGCTGGCGAAAAGCATCGCCGGCTGGCGCGCCGCCGACCTGCTGGCGGCCATGGAAAAGGCCGGTGTGCCCGGCGGGCCGATCAACAACCTGCAGCAGGCCCTCGCCGATCCGCAGGTGCAGGCCCGCGGCCTGTTGCAGACCCTGACCCGGCAGGACGGGACCCCGGTCACCCTGCTCGGCTACCCGGCGCGCTTCTCCGCCTCGCCGCCGACCTACCGCCTGGCGCCGCCGATGTTCGCCCAGGACACCGCGCAGGTACTGGCCGAGCAGCTGGGGCTGGCCACCGAGCAACTGGCGGAGCTGGCTGGCGATGGCGCGATCGCCCTGGCCCAGCCGCTGGCGGAGCCTGTCTCGAAGGCCGGCTGAGCCGCCGGTTTTGCATTCCCTCGCCTCGATCAATATGATGCATATATGTTTTGTTATGCTTCATAGCGAATTACCTCCGAGAGAGGCGGGAGAATCATGGGCATCATCAACCTGGACGACGACCTGCACGACCAACTGCGCCGCGCCAGCTCCGTGGCCTGCCGGTCGATCAACGCCCAGGCGGCGTTCTGGATCAAGATCGGCATGCTCTGCGAGCTGGAGCCGACCCTGAGCTTCAACGAGATCGTCACCCGCGAACTGCAGGAAGCCGGGGTCAAGTACGCCGCCGCGGGAGGCGCCAAGTGACCAAGACTCCGGCGGAACTGGCGCTGATGGCCGAATCGGGCCGGCTGCTGGCGAAGGTCTTCGGCTTCGTCGATGGCCTGCCGCTGGAAGGCATGACGACCCTGGAAGTGAATGACCGGGTCGAGCGCTACATCGTCGATGAGCTGCAGGCGCGGCCGGCCAGCAAGGGCCAGTATGGCTTCGCCTACGTGCTCAATTCCTCGCGCAACCAGGTGGTCTGCCATGGCGTTCCCTCCGCGGCGGACCGCCTGCAGGACGGCGACATCGTCAACTTCGACATCACCCTGGAGAAGAACGGCTTCATCGCCGATTCGAGCAAGACCTACCTGATCGGCAAGGTCTCGCCAGCCGCAAGGCGCCTGGTGGAAATCACCTACGAAGCCATGTGGAAAGGCATCCGCGCGGTGAAGCCCGGCGCCCGCCTGGGCGACGTCGGCCACGCCATCGAGCGGCACGCCCGCCAGCACGGCTACAGCGTGGTCGAGGAGTACTGCGGCCACGGCATCGGCCGCGAGATGCACGAGGCGCCCCAGGTGCTGCACTTCGGCCGCCCGCGCACCGGGCAGGTGCTCAGGGAAGGCATGACCTTCACCATCGAGCCGATGCTCAACCAGGGGCATTCCGGGGTGAAAACCCTGGCGGACGAATGGACCGTGGTCACCCTCGACGGCAAGCTCTCCGCGCAGTTCGAGCACACCGTCGCGGTGACTGCCACCGGCTACGAAGTCCTCACGCTGCGCCCCGAAGAACGCAACGCCGGGTACTGATGCGCCGCTCAGCCGTCGGTGGAGCGCGTGAGCGCTTCCCAGTGGCTGATCTCGTCCTGCAGGGCTGACAATTTCTGCCGCACCAGACCCAGGGCGTCGCTGCCCAGCAACAGATGCCGTGGCGGTACCGGCGCCTCGATGGCCGCCAGCATCGCCTGTGCGGCTTTCGCCGGGTCGCCCAGCTGCTTGCCGCTCTTTTCCTGCCGCGCCTGGCGCACCGGGTCGAACAGTGCGTCGTAATCGGCGATGCAACGCGGGCTGCGCACCATGGAGCGCCCCGCCCAATCGGTGCGGAAGGACCCCGGCGCCACGGCGGTCACCGCGATGCCCAAACCCTCGACCTCCTTGCCCAGTGCGTCGCTGATGCCCTCCAGGGCGAACTTGCTGCCGCAGTAGTAGGCGATGCCCGGCATGGTGATGTAGCCGCCCATGGATGTGATGTTGAGGATGTGCCCGCGCCGGCGCCGGCGCATGTGCGGCAGCACGGCCTGGATCATCGCCACGGCGCCGAAGACGTTCACCTCGAACTGCCGGCGCATCGCCTCCAGCGGCGACTCCTCGAGGATGCCTTCGTGGCCGTAGCCGGCGCTGTTCACCAGCACCTCCAGCGGGCCGACGCTGGCCTCGATCTCCGCGACCAGGCCCGGCATGGCGTCGACATCGGTCACGTCCAGCAGGCGGCCGAAGGCCTGCCCGGGCGCCAGTGCTTCCAGTTCGGCGCGGGCCTGCTCGGTGCGCACCGTGCCGACCACGCGATGTCCGGCAGCGAGTGCCTCGCGGGCCAATGCGCGGCCGAAGCCACTGCTGGCGCCGGTGATCAGCAGATTCTTGAGAGGTGACATGGGGTGACTCCGTTGCTGGGAAATTGAGTGCACAATACTCAGCATCATCGCCATCCCGCAGACCTCAAACTCTGACTTTATTGCCTGATTCTATGAGAACGGAAATCCAAGCCAGCCTCCCCGATCAGGCGCGCATGGCCGACCTGCTCGCCGCACTGGCTCCCCAGGAAGGCTACAACCTCACCGCGCTGCCGAGCGTGCGGCTGCTCCGCTCGAACCGACCGCTGGCGCGCACCCCGGTGCTCTACGACCCCGGCATCGTGATCGTCTGCCAGGGCTGCAAGCGCGGCTATTTCGGCGATGAAACCTACCTCTACGACGAGCAGCACTACCTGGCCGTCGCGGTGCCCGTGCCCTTTACCATGGAAACCGACGCCACGCCGGAGCGCCCGCTCCTGGCCATCTACCTGCACCTGGACTTCCAGCTCGCTGCCGAGCTGATGTTGCAGATCGACCAGCAAAGCCTTCAGCTGGGCCGACCGCCCGCCGAGGACGCTCCGCGCAGCCTCTTCTCCAGCCCGATGGACCCGGCGCTGACGCAGTCCGTGCTGCGCCTGCTCGAAACGCTGGGCGATCCGCTGGCGGCGACGATCCTCGCGCCGGCCCTGCTGCGCGAGCTGTACTTCCGCGTGCTGACCGGCGCGCAGGGCAATGCCATGCGCGCAGCGCTGGCCATGCGTGGCCGCTTCGGCAACATCGCCAGGGCCCTGCAACGCATCCACACGAGCTACGCGCAGCCCATCGACCTGCCGCAACTGGCGAGCGAGGCCGGCATGAGCGTTCCGTCCTTCCACAGCCACTTCAAGGCCATTACCCGCACCTCGCCCATGCAGTACCTCAAGTGCACACGGCTGCACCAGGCGCGGCTGCTGATCGTGCGCCAGGGCATGACCGCGCAGGCGGCAAGCCTGGCCGTCGGCTACGCCAGCGCCTCGCAGTTCAACCGCGAGTTCAAGCGCCTGTTCGGCCGCACGCCCCTGGCGGAGGCACAGCGAATGCGGGAGAACTTCGCGATTCCACCGGCGCAGGAAGCCTCGGCTTACGTTTCTTCTCACTGAAGCGGGCAGCCTTCCGGAAATTCTAGCAATCACTCATCTTTCGATCATTTATTGCTGAAAACACCCGATAACAGCCATGACTCGCTTAAAATCAGCCAAGTATTTCACCTAGAATGCAGACTCCCCCAGGAGCCCCGCATGAAACCGCTCGACATTCCCACCCGCCGCGCAGGCCACGCCCCATGACCTGCGCCCTCTCCCTCGAAGCGCTGGCCTATGACCACCAGGATGGCGAGGAAATCCTGCCGCACTGCCACACCCAGGCGCAGCTGATCCACTCGATCTCCGGCGTGATGCTGGTGGGCGCTGCGCAAAAGAGCTGGGTGGTGCCGGCCGGGCACGCGCTATGGGTGCCGCCGGGTACCGAGCACCAGATCCGCATGTTCGGCAGTGTCCGCATGCGCACCCTGTTCATGCCTGCTTCCACCTGGCCCTGGGGCGGCCAGCGCTGCCAGCTGATCGCGGTAACGCCGTTGCTGCGCGAGCTGCTGGTTGCCGCCAGTGCGGTGCAGGCCGGCGACGGAAACGAGCACCGCCGCCGCTGCCTGCACGAACTGCTGCTGGTGGAGATGGACGCTGCGCAAACGGTCGCCATTCACCTTGCCATGCCACGGGACCCGCGCCTGCTGCGGCTGTGCAACGCGGTGATCGCCGCACCGGCGGACGAAACCGGCATGGAGGACTGGGCGCAGCAACTGAACATGAGCAGCCGCACCCTCGCCCGCCTGTTCCAGCGCGAACTGGGGATGAACTTCGGCGACTGGCGCACCCGCGTGCGCATGGTCCTCAGCCTGCAGCGCCTGATCGCCGGCGCCTCGGTGCTGGAAGTGGCGCTGGAGCACGGTTACCAGAGTCCGAGCGCCTTCTCGCAGACCTTCAAGCGCATCCTCGGGCAGTCGCCCAGCCACTACCAGGCGGTCCGCCGCTGAGCAGCCTGTCATTTTCGCGAGGCTGGTTGTCGGCCGTGCGAGAGAGCCGCGCCGGCTGAGTCCCTAACCTGCGGGAGTCCGAAGCAAAGGGACTCCCCGACATGCCCATACCCTCCCCCAACCCGCGACATTCGCTGCTCGCCCTGGCTTGTGCCGGCCTGCTGCTCGGCGGCTGTTCGGCGGTCAGCGAACATCAGGCGCCTGCTATCCACCCGCCCGCTGGCGGCGACTGGCAGGCGCTCGCCAGCGGTACCGCTGCGCAGGAGCCGCCCACCGATTGGTGGCGGCTGTATCAGGACCCGCAACTCGACCAGTTGGTCGTCCAGGCCCTGCAGCATAACCAGGACCTGCAAGCGTCCCTCGCCCACGTCGACGAGCTGCTGGCCCTGCTCGGCCAGGCGCGGGCACAACGCTGGCCCAGCACCACGGCGAGCTGGCAGACCTTCTACGGCCGCACCAGCGACGACCAGACCGAAGCCAAGGCCACCGGCAACCGCGCCGGCGCGCAGTGGAACCAGGTGCCGGGGTTCGCGCTGGACTACCAGCTCGACCTCTGGGGCCAGGTGCGCCAGTCGATCCAGGCCGCCCAGGCCAACGCGGAGGCCGCCCAGGCCGCCCACGACCAGTTGCGCGTCAACGTCGCGGCCGACACGGCCCGCGCTTTTGCCAATGCCTGCGCCTACGCCGCGCGGGCGGCCATTCAGCAGCACTCGGTCGCGACCGTGGAGCACAGCCTTGACCTCACGGTCCGCCAGCGCCGGGCCGGGCTGGCTACCGATCTGGAAGTGGATCGCGTGCGCAGCCTGCTGGAGGAGACCCGTGCACTGCTGCCGCGCCTGGAGGCCGAACACCAGGCCGCGCTGGAAGAACTCGGCGTGCTCACCGGCAGCGAACCGGAGCAACTGCCGGCGGCCGTCAGCGACTGCCAGAGCGTGCCTCAACTGAGCCAGGCACTGCCGGTTGGCGATGGCTGGGCGCTGCTGCAACGCCGCCCGGACATCCGCGCCGCCGAACGCGCGCTGGCAGCCGCCGGGCATGAAGTGGGCGTGCGCCAGGCGGACTTCTACCCGAGCGTGTCCTTCGGCGCATCGATCAGTTCCTCCGCCGAGCGCCTGCATGACCTCGGCGACCACGAGGCGATTACCTATGCCGTCGGGCCACTGATCAGCTGGAGCTTTCCCAACCTGCTCGTCACCCATGCCCGCCTCGAAGGCGCCCAGGCCCACGAACGCCAGCAGCTTGCCCGCTTCCAACAGCAGGCGCTGGTGGCGCTCAAGGAAGTTCGTCAGAGCCTGGCCCGCTACAGCGGCGAGACCGGCCACCGCGAAGCCCTGGCCGGCGCGCTCGACAGCAGCCGCAACGCCTACCGCCTGGCGCAGGTGAACTACCAGGCCGGCGCGCTGGACTTCCTCGACGTACTCGACAGCGAACGCGCCATGGTCCGCCTCGAAGCGGACAAGACCGAGGCCGACCGGCAACTGGTCGAGCGCCAGATCGAACTCTTCCGCGCCCTTGGCGGCGGCTGGCAGGACTCGCCGGCCGGCGTACCTGCCAGGCGCATCCTCTCTTCTACGGAACCCGCACGATGAACATTGCCGTCGATGACCCGCAAGCCAACGCCGCCGAACAGGCCGCACAGTTCAACCGCAAGCGCCGCCAACGCCGCCTGACGTGGCTGGGCGCTGGCCTCCTCGCCGCCGTCGCGCTGGGCTATGGCTTCTACTGGGCTGGCATCGGCCGCTACCTGGAGGAAACCGACGACGCCTATGTGCGCGCCGACTGGATCACCATCAGCCCGAAAGTCTCCGGCTACGTCGCCGAGGTACTGGTGGAGGACAACCAGCACGTCACCGCCGGCACCCCATTGGTACGCATCCAGGCGCGCGACTACCAGGCCCGCGTGCAACAGGCGCTGGCGCGACAGGCCGAGGCCCGCGCCGCCATCGCCGCGCAGCAGGCCGCACTGGTGACGCTGGATACACAGTTGAAGGAGCAGAAGGCGCTGATCGACCAGGCCGACGCCGATATCGACAGCGCTCGTGCCGAACGCCAGCGCGCGCAGCTGGACTTCCAGCGCTACCGCGACCTGGTGGCGCAGAAGGCCGCGAGCGACCAGCGCCTGGAGAGCGTGACCGCCGACTTTGCCCGCGCGCGTTCGGCCTTCAGCGGTGCCCAGGCCGCGGCCAGCCGGCAACGCACCCGCCTGAGCGTGCTCCAGGCCAGCCGCGAACAGGCCGTCGCCCAGTTGCAACAGCAGCAGGCTCGGGCCGCCGGGGCGGACGCCAGCCTGGCCCTGGCGGAAAGCCGACTGGAAGACACGCTGGTCCGCGCGCCCATCGCCGGCGTGGTCGGCCAGCGCCGCGTGCGCCAGCGTCAGTACGTGACGCCCGGTTTGCCGCTGCTGGCCCTGGTGCCGGTGGAACAGTCCTACGTGGAGGCCAACTACAAGGAGACCCAGCTGCGCCGGATGCGCCCCGGCCAGCCGGTGGAGGTGCGCGTGGACAGCTTTCCCCAGGCAGTGCTGCACGGCCGCGTCGAGAGTTTCTCACCCGGTTCCGGCGCCCTCTTCGCCCTGCTGCCGCCGGACAACGCCACCGGCAACTTCACCAAGATCGTCCAGCGATTCCCGGTGAAGATCGCCCTCGACCCCGGCGCCCGCCAGCAGGTGCCGATCCTGCCCGGCATGTCGGTGATCGCCGAAGTGGATACGCGCCAGCACAGCGAGGCCCAGCGGCATGACCAGTGACGCGGAAAAGACTTCGCTGAAGGCCTGGGTCGCGGTCATCGGCGGTTTGTTCGGTTGTTTCATGGCGGGCATGAACGTCCACGTCACCAGTGCCGCCCTGCCGGAAATCCAGGGCTCGCTGAGCGCCAGCTTCGAGGAAGGCTCGTGGATTTCCACGGCCTACCTGGTCGCCGAGATCGTGATGATCCCCCTGACCGCCTGGCTGGTGGAGGTGTTCTCCCTGCGCCGGGTGATGCTGGTCGGCTCGGCGATCTTCCTGGCCGCCTCGGTGGCCTGCTCGTTCTCGCCCAACCTCGCCACCCTGATCGCCATCCGTGTCATCCAGGGCGCGGCCGGCGCCGTGCTGATCCCGCTGTCGTTCCAGCTGATCATCACCGAGCTTCCTGCCTCGCGAGTGGCCATGGGCATGGCCCTGTTCAGCCTGTCCAACAGCGTCGCCCAGGCTGCCGGGCCCTCCATCGGCGGCTGGCTCACCGACGCCTACAGCTGGCGCTGGATCTTCTACCTGCAGCTGATCCCCGGTGTGTTGCTGCTCGCCGCCGTGGCCTGGGCGATCGAGCCGAAAGCGATGCAACTGCAGAAGCTGCGCAATGGCGACTGGCTGGGCATCGCCAGCATGATCGTCGGCCTGGGGGCGATCCAGATCGTGCTGGAGGAAGGCGGTCGCAAGGACTGGTTCGGCTCCGACTTCATCGTCTGGATGCTGGTCATCGGCGTGATCGCACTGCTGCTGTTCATCTGCACGCAGCTGTTCGGTCGACGCTCGTTCATCAACCTGCGCCTGCTGGCGGGCTACAACTTCGGCGTGGCCAGCGCGGCGATGTTCATCTTCGGCGCGGCGACCTTCGGGCTGGTGTTCCTGGTGCCCAACTACCTGTCCCAGTTGCATGGCTATAACGCCCGCGAAATCGGCGTCAGCCTGATCGCCTACGGCCTCGTGCAGTTGCTCCTGGCACCGCTGATGCCGCGCCTGATGCGCTGGCTGAACCCCAAGCTGATGGTCGCCAGCGGCTTCGCCATCATGGCCCTGGGCTGTTATCTGGGTGCGCACCTGGACGCCGACAGCGCGGCCAACGTGATCATTCCTTCGACGGTGGTGCGTGGCATCGGCCAGCCTTTCATCATGGTGGCGCTGTCGGTGCTGGCGGTCTCCGGGCTGTCCAGGCAGGAAGCCGGCTCGGCCTCGGCGCTGTTCTCCATGCTGCGCAACCTGGGGGGCGCGGTCGGCACGGCGGCACTGACGCAGATCGTCTCGCAGCGCGAGCGCTTCCATTCCGAACGTATCGGCGAGCAGGTGACGCTCTTCTCGCCCGCCTTGCAGGAGCGCCTGCAAGGTGATCCCGGCAGCGCCTTCACCCTCAACGAATGGCTGCCGGCACAGGCCGAAACCCTTGCCCGCCTGGGCGCGCACATACGCCACGAGGCATTCATCATGGCCTATGGTGATGCGTTCTACCTGTCCTTTATCGCCCTGCTGGCCTGCGCGGTGGCCGCGCTGGCCTTGCGCGGCAACAAGAGTTCCTAGAGGAGTCTTCATGCCCATCGATATCTTCAAGCACAATCAGGACGCCTGGGACCGCCAGGCCCGCCAGCAGGGGCCATGGAGCCAGCCGGTCGGGCCGGAGGTCACGGCGGCTGCCCGGCGAGGTGACTGGCAGGTGCATCTCACGCCTTCTCCACTGCCTCCGGCCTGGCTGGGCGATGTCAGCGGCCAGCGCATACTCTGCCTCGCCTCCGGCGGTGGCCAGCAGGCCCCGGTGCTGGCGGCCGCCGGGGCGCTGGTAACGGTGCTGGACGCCAGCGCGGAACAACTGGCGCGGGACCGTGAGGTCGCCGCCCGCGATGGCCTGCAGCTGGAGACGCTATTGGGCGATATGCGCGACCTGTCGGCCTTCGCCGACGGCTGGTTCGACTGCATCTTCCACCCGATTTCCAACCTCTATGTGCCAGATATCCGACCCATCTGGCACGAGTGCTTCCGCACCCTGCGCAGCGGCGGGCGGTTGCTCAGCAGTTTCTACAACCCGGTGGTGTTCATCGGCGAGCGCGACCCGGCGCTGGCCGAGCAAGGGCTGATCCGCCCGCGCTTCAAGCTGCCCTACTCCGACTTGCGCGACCTGCCGGCCGAAACGCTGAGCGCCAGGCAGGAGCGCGGCGAGGCCCTGGTATTCGGCCACAGCCTGGCCGAGCAGATCGGCGGCCAGTTGGAAGCCGGCTTCCTCCTCAGAGGCTTCATCGAGGATGAGCAGCCAAACCCCCGCTTCGTGGTGGACCGCTTCCTGCCCACCTTCCTGGCGACCTGGGCCGAGAAGCCCTGAACCGCCCGGAAGGCGGCCCCGGTGTCACTCGATGGCGAAGCGGATGCTGTAGTTCACCGTTTCGCCGCGCCGGGCGCTGGCGCGCATCTGGTAGACCTGCACGCTGTAGGACCCCGAGGCCGGCAGCGCGCCGTTCCAGTCCTGACCGACGGCGCCGCTGCCCAGTGCCGTCGACTCTCCCGGCTTGGCGCCCGGTGCGAAGAGGTTGAAGTTGGCATTGCTGCTGCCGCTGACGCCGACTTTCATGTGTTGCCCGGCCTTTGCCGACAGGGTGTACAGGACCGTGTCATAGCCCTTGAAACTGCCTTTGATGGTGGTGCTGCTCGCGCCCTGGGCGAAGTGCACCGGGACCGTGGTGACGGTATCGGCCGCCAGCACGATTGCGGGGGTGGCACTGAGCAGGCAGAACAGCAGCAGGGAGGTTTTCATGGTGATCATCCTGTTGTCAGGGTTTGGAAGTCATGAAGCCGCCAGCCAGGCCTGGCCGGCGACGTAAGCGAGGAATTCGTTCAGCGGCATCGCCCTGCCGAACAGCCAACCCTGGCCGTACTGCACGCCGCGCTGGCGCAGGTACTGCAGTTGTTCGTCGGTCTCGATGCCTTCGGCCACCATCAGCAGGTCCAGCTGGCGGGCCATGGCGATAGTGTGGTCGGTCACCGGGCAAGGCGCACCGGCCGACAGCGACTGGACGAAGGAGCGGTCGATCTTCAGCAGGTCCAGCGGCAGGCGGCGCAGGTACTGCAGGCTGGAATAGCCGGTGCCGAAGTCATCCAGGGCGATCGGATGGCCCGCCTCACGGCTTTGCGCCAGTGTCCGGTGCGCCGCGTCGATACTCAACAGGCTGCTTTCGGTCACCTCCAGCCAGATGCAGCCGGCCGCGATGCACGCCTGCTGCCGTGCTTCGGCCAGGTGCGGCAGGAAGTTCCCGCTCGCCACGTCGAGCGCCGAGAGGTTGATCGACACGTGCTGCAACGCCCCCGAGGCGAGGCTGTTCCCCAGCTCGCGGCAGACCATGGAGATCACCTGCGCGGTGATCGCTTCGACCACTCCACTGGATTCGGCCAGGGGCAGAAAACTGTCGGGCATGGCCACCGAGCCGTCCGCGCGGCGCCAGCGCACCAGCGCTTCGGCGCCAATGCAGCGGCCGTCGCGCAGATCGAGGATGGGCTGGTAGAAGGCGGTGAATTCGCCGCTCGCCACCGCCCGCGTCAGCACTGCCAGCGGCGACAGGTAGGCCCGCACGCGGCGTGCGACCACCCAGCACCACAGGCCGGAAAGCAGCAGGCCCAGCGGCGTGAGCATGAGCAGTTCGCGCCACAGGTCGCGGACCAGCTCCTCGCGGCTGACGGCAGCCACCGTCTGCCAGTTGCCGTGGTTGACCCGCGTATAGAGGTAGCCGTCCCGCAGTGCGGTGTGCGGCTCGCTGTGGATGCGCGAGAGGACCTGGGCGAAGCCGGCGGCCGGCGTGCCCAGCCAGTGCCCAGCCGGCGTGCCCAGCGCCAGGCTGACGCCGGGCGCGAGGGAGGTTTCGAGGAAGTGCTCGGGGTCGATCAGCAGGTTGAACGCCGCATCGCGCAGCGCCAGCATGGGTTTGGCCGACGCCACGAAGGGCTGCACGTTGATCGACACGCCCATGCCTTCGCGGGTGCGGAAGTCTTCCGGCCAGCGCTACGCCGGGCGGCCGACCAGGCCCCAGGAACTGCAGGCGAACACTTCTTCCTCGACGTAGCCCACCGCCTTCACCGCCAACGTGTCGATGGCCAGCAGGCGCATCTGCTCGATGCCTCCAGCCGAACAGGGCGGCAACGGCGATCGGTTCAACTCGCGCAGCATCGCGGCGGCCTGGGCGAAGGTGTCGTCCGCCCGTTGGGAAGCAAGCCTGGCCAGCGTCTCCAGCCGTTCGGCGGTGTGCTGCACGACCAGGCTCCAGGCCAGGTAGCCGGTGCCGGCCAGTACCAGAGCGACACCCAGCAGGCTGGCGATGGCGCCAGTCCTGACGATGCGAGCGCGACTCATGATGGTCACCTGAGGGAAAGTGATGGGGCTTGATGGGCATTCTTTGCCGGCTATCGCGAAGTGACGATGCGAAAGCCAGTCACGCCTTGTAGGAAAATGATTACACGCGTGCGGTAGCCATGCCCTAGAGTGAAGGGCAAACCTGGGGGATGACATGGCGCGGATACTGATCGCGGACGAACACCCGATGACCCGCTACGCGTTGCGCACGCTGCTGCAGGCGGAGCGTCACAGCGTGGTCGGCGAAGCCTGCAACGGCCTGGAGGCGCTGAGCCTGGCCACACGCCTGGCGCCGGACCTGCTGATCATCGACATCGACCTGTCGCAGCTCACCGGCCTGGACGTCATCTCGCGCCTGCGCAGCCGGGGCAGGACGCTGCCCATCCTGGGCTACAGCACCCAGGATTCGGAACACTATGTTGGCCGCTTCCTGCAGGTGGGCGCCTCGGGCTTCGTCAGCAAGCACCAGGACGTCGACCGGCTCAAGGAGGCCCTGGCAGTGGTCCTGCGCGGACACAGCTACTTCCCCGCCGACATGCTTGGCAGCGTGCACCGCGGCAGCCTGCACGAGAACGATGCCGAGCGCGTGGCCTCGCTGTCCAACCGCGAACTGAGCGTGCTCAGCCTGCTCGCCAGCGGCTACAGCAACCAGGAGATCGCCCACGAGCTGACCATCAGCGACAAGTCCGTCAGCACCTACCGGGCGCGCATGCGCAGCAAGCTCAATCTCTCCAGCATGCTGGAGCTGATCGACTTCGCCCGCCGCAACCATCTCGCGGCACCGGCAAGTCATACCCATGACGCGGGCGCCGACACAGGTGAAGCCCCCCTGTGGCGCTCCATGGTGGAAAGCCTGCCGGCCGCTTTCTATGTCCGTGATACCGAGGCGCGCCTGGTGTACGCCAACCCGGCGCACCTCGAGCTGTATCAGACAGAACTGGAAGACGTGCTCGGTACCCGCACCACCGAGGTGGACTGGTACCCGCCCGGCGACGCACGCAACATGCTGCGCTTCCTGCAACGGGCAATCACCGAGGAGCAGTCCTTCAGCAAGGACATCGAGCTCACCGTCCATGGTCAGCGCCGCGTACTGCACCACTGGGGCACGCCCTACCGCGACGGCGACGGCAACCTGCTCGGGATGATCTGCTGCAGCACCGACATCACCGAGCGCTACGACCAGCTCAATGATCTGCGCAGCCGCGCCGAAGCCGGCGAACTGGCGCACCAGCAACTGACCGACCTGTTCACCAGCGCGACGACGCATCTCAACGAGCGTATCGAGGCGCTCGCCGAAACCCTCGCGCAGCCCAACGCCACGAACCGCGACCAGGCCCTGGCGATCCTCGAGGAACTGAAGGTCCACGGTGCCTCGCTCAAGCGTGCGCTCATCGCCCAGGAGGAAGTCCCCCTGCTGCCGACGCGGCTGGACGAGCTCGCCGCCGAGGTGCTCGACGCCCTGCACACACAGGCCGACCCGAAACAGTTGCCGCTGAAACTGGAGGCCGACAGTCGCTCGCGCCAATCCCTGCTGGTCGACGCCAAGTCCCTGCGCGAAGCCCTGCGGCACCTGGGGCTGTACGTGATCGACCTGACCGACGACGGCAGCGTCCAGTTGCGCATCGCCGCCAGCCCGAAGCAGCAGCAGATGGGCGTGCGCATCACCCTCGAGGGGCTGCCGGGCAGCAAACGCCGCGAAATGCGCGCCTATTCCCTTTCCGAACTGACCCGCGACTACCCCGCGCGCAACCCGGCCCGCAACAGCCTGAGCCTGAACATCGCCCAGCACCTGATCAACAGCATCGGCGGCGAGTTGCAGGTTTCCCACCTGCCCGGGCAAGGCTGCTGCGCCACCGTGCATCTGCTGCTGCAACAGGCCAGCACGCGCTGAGCCCCTCAGCAGCGCCGCTCATACGATCGTACAGGCGCCATCGCTGCACTTCTTACCTTGGGTGAATTGTCCGTCCGGGCCTCCCCCTGCACCCTCTCCCTCCCCCTTGCCGGCCGACGAAAACGGGCTCCTGCCGCCCGTTGCCGGCTCCAGAAAGCTGCCTGCCCGGCCACTTATAAATTCAACAAAGGTTGTACCCATGAGCGTGTTTGATGTCATTGAACATTCCCCGGTATCGAAATTTCACCGGAAACTGCTGCTGGCCTGCTGCGGCGGCCCCTTCCTCGACGGCTACATCCTCAGCCTGATCGGCATCGCCCTGATCGGCTTCGGCCAGGACATCGCCGCCACTTCGGTGGAAACCGGGCTGATCGGCGCCGCCTCGCTGCTGGGCATCTTCTTCGGCGCGACGGTGTTCGGCGCCATCACCGACCGCATCGGCCGGGAAACCATGTACGCCCTGGACCTCACCGTGCTGGTGATCGCCTGCGGCCTGTCGGCCTTCGTCACCGAAGCCTGGCAACTGATCGTGCTGCGTTTCGTCATCGGCTTGGCCGTGGGCGCGGACTACCCCATCGCCACCTCGCTGCTGACCGAATTCACTCCGTCCAAACGGCGCGGCTTCATGATCGGCGTGTCGGGCCTGGCGTGGTCCTGCGGCGCCATGACCGCCTTCATCGTCGGCTACCTGATGGTCTCCTGGACCGGTGACCACTCGCTGTGGCGCTGGATGCTGTTCAGCGGCGCGGTGGTCGGCATCATCGTCGTGCTGATCCGCCGGGGTATCCCGGAATCGCCGCGCTGGCTGGCCAGCAAGGGGCGCATCGAGGAAGCGCAGAAGGTCATCAAGCTGGTCTACGACAAGGACGTGGTGATCACCCCGGCGGACGTCGCCGAGCTGAACGACGGCGGCCGTCATCGTTCGTGGAAAAGCGACCTGAAGATGATTTCCTCGGGCGGCTACCTCAAGCGCACCATCATGTGCGGCATGCTCTACTTCGCGCAGATCACCCCGCAGTACGTGCTCTACACCTTCGGCAGCATGATCCTGCTCACCGCCGGCATCAAAGGCGAGAACTCCTCGACCCTGGGCGAGCTGATGATCGCCATCCTCTTCGCCATCGGCGTGATCCCGGCGCTGAAGCTGGTGGAAACCTGGGGTCGCCGGCCCATGGTGGTGGTGCCCTTCGCGCTGATGGCGCTGCCGCTGCTTGCCCTGGGCCTGTGGGCGGACGCGCCGGCCTGGTTCATCGTTGGCGCCTTCGCCTTCTACGCCTTCGTTTCCGGCGGCCCGAGCATCCTGGAGTGGATCTACCCGAACGAGCTGTTCCCCACTTCCGTGCGCGCCACCGCCGTCGGCGTAGCGGTCGGCTTCAGCCGCATCGGCGCGGCCACCGGCACCTACCTGATGCCCATCGGCATCGAGTCCATCGGTTTGCAGGCCACCCTGCTGATCGGTGCGGCCATCACCCTGCTGGCGTTCTTCATCTGCCTGGCCTGGGCGCCGGAAACCAAGGGCCGCTCGCTGCAGCAGTCGGCATCGCTGAGCCTGGCGACCTGATCCGTTATCCCGCGTGACCCCAAAGCCCATCGGCGACCCCGATGGGCTTTTTTGTGGGCGAGCGACCCGCGTTCCGGCAAGAGCGGACCTTGTCCGTGAGCCGTTCCCGACCGTACCGGGCCTGGTTCGCGAGCAAGCTCGCTCCTACAAGAAATGCCAGGCCCATCTGCAGGACCGAGGGGGACGCCTGGTCCTTGCTCGCGAACATCGAAGGCACCGGTCTCCGGTTCGCGCAGGCGAAGCCTGATCGCGGGCGCAGCTCCGGCTCATCCGCCCATAAAAAAGGCCACCCGAAGGTGGCCTGAAAGTGCGGGCGGGACCGCACACTGGGAAGGCTTACTGCTTGGCGGCCCAGGCGTTGAAGCGCTGCTCCAGCTGCTCGCCATGGTCGGCCCAGAAGGCCGCGTTCATCGCCACCTGGCCGGCCAGGTTGGCCTCGTCGGTGGGCATGTTGCTGCGGCGCGCGGCATCCACCAGCGGGACGGCAGCACGGTTCACCGGGCCGTAGGCGATCTGCTGCGCGTAGTTCTTCTGCTGCTCGGTCTGCAGCACATACTGGATGAAGCGCAGACCTTCTTCGGTGTTCTTCGCGCCCTTGGGAATGGCGAAGGCGTCCATGTCGTAGATGCCGCCGTTCCACACCACGCGCAGCTGGCTTTCATCCTGCACGGCGGCGATCCGGCCGTTGTAGGCGGAGCTCATCACCACGTCGCCGGAAGCCAGGTACTGCGGCGGCTGCGCACCGGCTTCCCACCACTGGATGCTCGGCTTGATCTGGTCGAGCTTCTTGAACGCACGGTCCTGGCCTTCCCTGGTCCCGAGCACGGAATAGACATCCTTCGGCGCTACACCGTCGGCCATCAGGGCGAACTCCAGGGTGTACATGGCGCCTTTGCGCAGGCCGCGCTTGCCGGGGAATTTCTGCGTGTCCCAGAAGTCCGCCCAGCCGGTGGGCGCGCTCTTGAGCTTGTCGGCGTTGTAGGCCAGTACCGTGGACCAGACGAAGAAGCCCACGCCGCATGGCTGCACCGCGCCGTCCAGCAGTTCAGGGGCGAGCCTGGCGATGCCCGGCTGTTCGCCGATTTCCTGCAGCAGGCCTTCATCACAGGCGCGCGCCAGTTCCGGCATCTCCATCTCGACGACGTCCCAGGAAACGCTGCCGGTATCCACCTGCACCTTGACCTTGGCCATCTCGCCGTTGAACTCGTCGGCGATCAGCCGGCTGCCGCTCTGCTGCATGTAGGGCTGGTAGAAGGCCTTGACCTGGGCGGCCTTGTTGGCGCCGCCGTGGGAGACCACGGTGAGGTCGGCCAAAGCAGGGAAAGTCGCCGCGCAACCCAGGGCGCAGGCGATGGAGGAACTCAGGATCTTGTTCATTGTTATGGTCTCCGGTGAGTAGACGGCCCGCCTCGCGGCAGGCGGCGCCATCCGGGGCCTCCAAGGGCTCGCATGGCGCACTGCCAGCTAGTCTTGGGGCTCGCGGGCGGGCTCCACAATCAGACGGAACTACAATTCGGAGGGCCCTGCTCGTATCCCGGTACGAACCCCGAAAGGCTCGCTCAAGCCAGGCGCGACAAGGCCTCGCGCTTGGTGGCATGCTTGCCGGCCCGATCGATCGTCATTCCTGCCCGCGGACTCGCCATGCCATTCCATATCCAGGACATCCTCGACAACGCCTCCCTGCGCACCCGCCTGCTCGGCGGCAGCGAAGGCGTCGGCCGGCGCCTGCGCTGGGCGCACGTGTGCGAGCTGGCGGACCCGACCGAATGGCTCGGCGAAGGTGACCTGCTGATGACCACCGGCATCGGCATTCCCGCGCAGGCCCAGGCCCAGCGCGACTACCTGCAACGCCTGGCCGGGGCACGCATCTCGGGGCTGATGATCGGCGAGAACATGCAGGCGCCGGCGGATATCCAGGCCCTGCAGGACGAAGCCTGCCGGCTGGGTTTCCCGCTGCTGATGACCGACTACGCGGTGCCCTTCTCCGCCGTCACCCGCGCCATCGTCGACGCCAGCAAGCAGGAAGAACACGAGCGCCGCAGCGCCGTCACGCGCATCTATGAAAGCGCCCGCATCGGCCTGCGCGGTCTCGGCCTCGCCGGACTGTTGCGCCGGTTGTGCAGCGACGTGCGCGCGCAGCTGTTCCTGTTCGATTCGGCCACCCTGCAACCCTGGCAGGAAGTCCTGCCGCCGCTGCCGGACAGCTGGCGGGCAACCCTCGCCCAGCGTCGCTCGGTACCGGACACCGTGACTCGCTGCAGCAATGGCGAGCAGGAAGCGCTGGTGATGCCGCTACCGTCGCTGGCCACCTGCGAGATTCTCGCTACCGGCGGCGAGCTGCTCGACTACGGCCTGCTGCACCACATCGTCGCGGTGCTGGGTATCGAGCTGGAGCGCGCCCAGGTCGAGCACGAGCGCATGCTGCGCCTGGGCTCGGAACTGCTGGACGACCTGCTGCAGCAGCGCCTCACCGAGCGCGCCGCGCAGGAGCGCCTGGCGCAACTGAACTGCCCGGTGGATGCCGCCTGCCTGGTGCTGGCGCGCGCCGCCGGCGAGTTGCCAAGGCACTGGCAGCAACGTCTCCAGCGATTGGGAATGGGGCTGCTGGTGCGCCACCAGGGCAACGAGCTGATCCTGCTGCTGAGCGATCCGGCACAGGCGGCAACCCTGCAGGCCGAGCTGGACTGCACCCTTGGCCACAGCAACCCGCTGGGCCATGCGCTGCGAGCGGTGGAAGCGTTGCGCGAGGCGCGCCTGGCGCTGGCCCACGCCAACCGCGAGCGCCCGCTGGTGGCCTATGCCGATGCCCAGGGAGCACAGTCCTGGCTGCCGGCGAGCCTGGAAGAAGCCCGCCGCGTGCATCGCCGGGTGCTCGGTGCGCTGGCGGATTACGACGCGCAACAGGGCGGCCAGCTGCAGCACACCCTGCGCGTCTTCCTCGAACAGAACCGCTCCTGGCAGAAGGCCGCGCAACGGCTCAACGTGCACAAGCAGACGCTGGTCTACCGCATCCGCCGCATCGAGGAAATCACCGAGCGCTCGCTGGACTGCACCGAGGATGTGGCCGTCCTCTGGATCGCCCTGCGCTCGGCGGAGATTGCCGGCATCAGGGAATGATCACGAAGCTCTTGCGTACGGTCTCGCGGACATCCCAGGTGCCCTGACAGTTCGCCGGGAACAGCACGGCGTCGCCAGCGCGCAGTTCGATCGGCTCGCCGTCGTCCGGGATGAACAGGCAGTGGCCACTGATGAAGTGGCTGAACTCCCGCGACAACACCTGGCGCCGCCAGCGGCCGGGCGTGCATTCCCAGACACCGGTGAGCAGGCCACCCTCGCCTTCTTCGGCGTGGGTCGCGGTGCTGGACACGGGCGTACCCAGGGGTTCCTTCACCGGCAGCGGCGCCGGCAGTTCGAGTCCGGCGGTGCCGGTGAGCAGGATCGGTTGGGGCATGGTTTTTCTCCTAGAGGTCCTTGTCTTCGAGGCCCGCCGGGGCGAAGCCGGCCAGGGTACGGTCGAGCCAGTTGCCTTTGCGGTTCTGCGCCTCGGCCTGTTCCTTGCGTTGCACCGCGCCGCGCACCATCAGGCCACCGATGTAGCGCACCGGTTCGAGCGGGAAGCGCTTGGGCTGGCGGCCAACCAGGCCGCAACGGCTCCATTCGTCATCGATGCCCAGCGCGAGACTGGCGAGGATGCGTCCGCCGAGGCGGCTCGGACCGACGCCGTTACCGCTCCAGCCGATGCCGTAGACGATGTGCGGCGCGCCGTTCAGATGGCCGAACACCGGCAGGCTGTCGTAGGTACGGTCGATGGGGCCGGACCAGCTGTGGGTCACCGGCACGTCGTCCAGTTGCGGGTAGGTCCGACGCAGGTCCTGCTCGGTGTCTTCGCTGAGCTGCGGGTTGTGGTCGTAGCTCTCGTCGATGCGGCTGGCGAAGCTGATCATCCCGGTGCCCTTGCCGAAGGCGATGCGGCCATCCTGCGTGGTGCGGTAGTAGTCGACCATCAGCTGCGAGTCGGTGACGGCTTCGCCGCCGGTCCAGCCGATCTGCTCCAGGCGCTCGGGAATCGGCGCAGTGGCGACCACCGTGCTGGTCACCGGCAGGATGGTGCGGCGCAGCTCGGGAATCGCCGCCGCCCAGGCGTTGGTCGCCATCACCACCTTCGGGGCACGCAATTCACCACCGGGCGTACGGATCACGGCCGGCTGGCCGCGATCCAGGCTGAGCATCGGGGTGTTCTCGAAGATGCGCACGCCCTTCTCCAGCGCCACCCGGCGCAGGCCGCGCACCAGCCGGGCCGGCTGCACGGTGGCGTTGCTGGCTTCCAGCACGCCTTCGAGGTGCTTCGGCGAGCCGGCGCGGCGGGCCACTTCACTGTTGGAAAGCGACTGGAAGACCGGCTCGCCGAGGCGCTCGCAGGTCTGCTGCACGCCCTTCCAGGCGCCACGCTGGGCGTCGGTGGTGGCGGTCCACAACCAGCCGGCGCGGCGGAAGTGCGCGTCGATAGCGTGGGCCTTGCAGAATGCCTCGATCTCGCCGATGGCCGCCGCCGAGGCACGAGCCAGGCGCAGCGCCTCGTCCTTGCCGCACTGCGCGGCCAGCGAGCTGATCTTCGGCCACCAGGACATGACGAAGCCGCCGTTACGCCCCGAGGCGCCGCCACCGCAGATGTCGCGCTCGAGGATGGCGATACGGCAGTCAGGCTTCAGCTCCAGCAGGCGCAGCGCGGTCCAGAGGCCGACGAAGCCGCCGCCGACGATGGCCACGTCGACGTCGAGCGGGCCTTCCAGCGCAGGCAGCGGAGTCAGCTCGGAGGCGATTTCCTCCAGCCACAGGGAACGTTTCATGTGCGGATTCCAGATTGAACGGTAGTGCGCCACTGTCCTGCGTCAGGCCAGTGCCGAACAATCGTCCGTTCCATGCAATCCGGGGGAAGGCCTCATACGAAGATATGAAGCCATTGGCTGCGCATCCATGCCATTGCGCCTGACGGGACCATTCGCCGGGCTCCGCGCCTGCGTTTACTTCCTTCACCCTACCCCTCTGGGAGAGGGTTAGGGTGAAGGCCGACCCGAGCACAGGACTCAGTTGCGGGTCTTTCTGGGGGCGAGGCCCGGCTTGGCGAACTTCACGATCAGCCAGTTCTCCGACTTGCCGTGCTTGACCGTGACCTCGGCCACGCGAATGTTCGCCGGCACCGTGGCCAGTACCTGGCGAGCGTCCAGGCCCGGCTTGATGTAGTTGTCGAGCTGTTCGTAGAGGCGGTAGCTGATCATGCCGTTGCGCAGCGCATGGGTCTCGAAGTCGCCGATGGCCTTGGCATCGGCCTCGGTGCGGTTGGGGTTCAGGGTATGCGCCAGGACATCGACCACGTTCTTGTCATCGGCGATGGCCACCAGCATGAAGCGCTTGGCCACTTCCTGCAGCACGCGCCGGTAGGCGGCGTCGTTGTATTCGCTGTACAGCACGGCCTCGACCAGCTTCTGCTTGTCGAAGGTCAGCGCCAGGCGGAAGCGCGTGCCGGCGTAGTCCACGCCATCCTTGCAGCGCGCGGTGACGCCCATGGGCTGCAGGCATTCGACAAAGCCCTGCGGCTTGCCGAAGCCTTTCTGTGCCGCACCGTAGTTGTAGTTGCCGAACAGCGGCTCGGCCGCCGACGCCATGCCCGCCACGCACATCAACAGTGCGCCCATTGCCCATCTGCCCATCACAAACCCGTCTCACTCAATGCAAAGGACGCGAGGATAGAGGATTTGGCGCAATCATGGCTGCATGCAGACGATGATCGGACGTGGAGGGATGCGGGTTCGCGAGCAAGGACCAGGCGTCCCCCTCGGTCCTACGAAAAGCGCTGCGGAGCTGACCTGTAGGAGCGAGCTTGCTCGCGAACCCGCACGGCACCGCTCAATCGAAGCGATACTCCAGCCCCGCCCCCGCGTACCACGACCGCCCCGGCGCCGCCTCGTAGTAACGCCCGTTGCTGTCGCCGACGATCACCGAACCGACGTACTGGCGGTCCAGCAGGTTGTCCAGGCGCACCAGCTGGTGGAAGGTCCAGGGGCCGACATGCTGTTCGAAGCGGGTGCGCCAGTTGAACACCGCGTAGCTGGGCGCCGGCTTGTCCTCGTTGCTGTCCTCGACATAGACCTTGCTGCGGTACTGGCCTTCGAAGCCCATGCTGATGCCGTCCTGCGGCTTCCACACCAGTTCGCCGAACAGGCTGCTGCCGGGCACGCCGGGCAGGTGGTTGCCCTTCTCGATGGTGCTGCCGCTCTCGACGAAGTCCTCGTCGTAGGTGGCGTCCAGGCGGGTATAGGCGAGGTTGGCCTGCCAGTGTTCGGACAGGTCGCTCTGTACGCCCAGTTCGAAGCCCCGGCGCAGCGTCTTGCCGGCGTTCTGGTAACTGGTGCGGCCGCCGCTGGAGCTGGCGACGACGATCTCGTCGTCGGTGCGTATCTCGAAGATCGCCGCGTTGACCCGTGTATTGCCGGCAACCCTGGCCTTCAGGCCGACTTCGTACTGGGTGCTGGTGGCCGGGTCGAGGCCGAAGTTGAAGCTCTCGGTCAGGCCCGGCGCATAGGCCATCTCGGCCTGGGTCGGGGTCTCGAAACCCTTGCCGGCGCTGACGTAGCCGTGCAGCTCGGGGGTGAAGGCGTACATCACCGAGAGCGACGGGGTGTTCTGCTGGTACTTCTTCGAGCCGCTGGAATCGCCGTTGCTCAGGTAATGGTCGTCCACTTCCATCTTCATGCTGCTGTGGCGCAGGCCGGCGTCGAAAGTCCAGTTGCCCAGCTCCCAGCGCGCCTGCACGTAGGGGTCGAGGCTGGTGGCGATGTCGTTTTCGTTGCGGCGCATCTCGCCCTTCACACCCAGCTGGTCGCCGCTGAAATTCTGGAAGCCCTTGCGGTCATCTTCGCTGCGGTCGTAGTCCACCCCGGTGGTGACGGTCAGCTCACCCGGCACGCCGTGTACCGGCTGGATCCAGCGCAGGGTGCCGCCGTGGAATTCGCGATCGAAGTCCACCACCCCGCCACCGCGCTGGGCATTGGAAGCCACGCCCCTGGGGATCGACAGGTACTGCACCACGCTGCGCTGGCCGGCGTAGAGGTTGAACTGCAGGGTCGCGTCGCCGAAGTAGCGCTCGTAGTTCATGCCCAGCTGCTGGTGGTCGATGCTCTTGCGCGTGTTGTAGGTCTCGGCCGCCGCTGCCACCGAGCGCGGGTCGTGCTGGTACGCGTCCCAGGTCTGGCCCAGCGGGTCCTGCGTGCCGTTCTGCTCCAGGCTGCTGTAGATCAGCGCCAGGCGGCTGTCTTCGTCGGGCTTGAAGTTGAGCTTGGCGAAGGTCTGGTCGCGGCGCGCGGCGCTGTGATCGCGGTAGCCGTCGGTGTCCATGCGCGAGGCGTCGAGCAGGAAGCCGGCCTGGTCGGTGCCGCCCTCGGCATAGAGGTGGTTCTTGTTGAAGCCGTCGCTGCCGAAGGTGGTTTCCGCACCGACTTTCGGCGGGCCGTAACCGTCGCGGGAGAACATCTGGATCACCCCGCCGCTGTTGCTGCCATAGAGCGTCGAGGCCGGGCCGCGCAGGACTTCGATGCGCTCGGCGACATCCAGGTTCAGCGTCGCCGCCTGGCCCTGGCCGTCCGGCGTGCTCGCCGGGATGCCATCGCTGAGCAGCTTCAGCCCGCGAATGCCGAAGGCCGAGCGGGCGCCGTAGCCGCGGGAGGAAATCTGCAGGTCCTGGGCGTAGTTCTGGCGGTTCTGCACCACCAGGCCGGGGACCCGCTGCAGCACTTCGGAGGCATTGACGCCGAGCTGGCCATCGCTGAGCTGCGGCTGTTGCACGGTATCGATGGAGAACGGCAGGTCGAAGCTCGACACCGGCGCATAGGCGCCCGTCACCACCATGGGCGCGGCCAGGGCCTGCTCGGCGCTCTGCGGGTCAGCGGCGCGGGCCAGCTGGGCGTGGGCGATGCCGCAGATCAGCAGTGGCAGCAAGTTGAGTCGGGAGGGCACGACAGAGCGGGGAACAGGCACGGCAGCTAGGATTCTTCTGTAGGACCGAGCAGCGATGCTGCCAGTCTCGGCAGCCTCTGCACAGAGGGTCGATCAATCGGGATGTCGCGGGGAATGAAACGTGCGAGAGGCTATTTCATTCATCCGGACTTTCTTTTGAAGCAAAAAGAACGGACTTCGACGTTTGTACTATCTAGTTAATTAGCTTGCTAAGAGTATAATCGGCGAATCCAACAGTGAGAACCTTCTGTATGAAACCGGTACAGCGCGCCTCCCGCGTGAGCACTTTCCTCCTCCTCGGCCTGGGTGTGGTCATCGCCCTCCTCGGCCTCGCCCTGGCCGCCGGCGGCGTCCGTCTGGTCGGCCTCGGCGGTTCCTGGTACTTCCTCATCGGCGGTCTGGCCATGGCCGTTTCCGGCCTGCTGATCGCCCTTCGCAAGCCGGCCGGCGCCTGGCTGTTCGCCGCCTTCCTGGTCGCCACCGCGGTCTGGGCCGTGGCCGATACCGGGCTGGTGTTCTGGCCGCTGTTTTCGCGCCTGTTCATGTTCAGCGCCATCGGCGTGGCAGTCGCGCTGGTCTACCCGCTGCTGGCGCGCTCCGCTGGCCGCCAGCCCGGCCGTGGTGCATATGGCATCGCTGGCGTACTGGCAGTGCTGGTGGCGATCGCCGCCGGCAACATGTTCGTCGCCCACCCCAGCGTTGCCCCCACCGGCAACGGCCCTGGCCTCACGCCGGTCGACCCGGCCCACGCGCAGAAGGACTGGGCGCACTACGGCAACACCGAGGGCGGCAGCCGCTTCGCCGCGCTGGACCAGATCAACCGTGGCAACGTCGACAAGCTCAAGGTGGCCTGGACCTACCACACCGGTGACGTGGCGGTCAGCGACGGCAACGGCGCGGAAGACCAGCTGACCCCGCTGCAGGTCGGCGACAAGGTGTTCATCTGCACCCCGCACAACAACCTGATCGCGCTGGACGCGGACACCGGCAAGGAGCTGTGGAAGAACCCGATCAACGCCCAGTCCAAGGTCTGGCAGCGCTGCCGTGGCATGGCCTACTTCGATGCCACCAGGGAAATCGCACAGCCGACCCAGCCCAACAGTACGCCGGTCATTGCCGCCAGCGTTCCGGCCGGCGCCAACTGCCAGCGTCGCCTGCTGACCAACACCATCGATGCGCGCCTGATCGCAGTGGACGCCGACACCGGCGAGTTCTGCCAGGGCTTCGGCAATAACGGTCAGGTCGATCTGAAGGCAGGATTGGGCGACGTACCCGATTCCTACTACCAGCTCTCCTCCGCCCCGCTGATGGCCGGCACCACCGTGGTGGTCGGCGGTCGCGTCGCGGACAACGTCCAGACCGACATGCCCGGCGGCGTGATCCGCGGCTTCGACGTCATCACCGGCGCCATGCGCTGGGCCTTCGACCCGGGCAACCCGGAAGACAAGCAGGCCCCGGCGGACGGCAAGACTTACGTGCGCAGCACCCCCAACAGCTGGGCGCCGATGTCCTACGACCCGGCGATGAACACCGTGTTCCTGCCCATGGGCAGTTCCTCCACCGACATCTATGGCGTGGAGCGCACGAAGCTCGACCACACCTACGGCGCCTCGATCCTCGCCGTGGATGCCACCACCGGCGCCGAAAAGTGGGTCTACCAGACCGTGCACAACGACCTCTGGGACTTCGACCTGCCGATGCAGCCGAGCCTCGTCGACTTCCCCGTGGCCGACGGCAAGACCGTTCCGGCAGTCGTCATCGGCACCAAGGCCGGGCAGATCTACGTGCTCGACCGCGCCACCGGCAAGCCGCTCACCGAGGTCAAGGATGTACCGGTCAAGCCGGGCAACATCCCCGACGAGCCCTATTCGCCGACCCAGCCGAAGTCCGTCGGCATGCCGCAGATCGGTGCGCAGACCCTCAGCGAGTCGGACATGTGGGGCGCCACGCCCTATGACCAGCTGCTGTGCCGCATCGACTTCAGGAAGATGCGCTACGACGGTCTCTACACCGCGCCGGGCACCGACCTGTCGCTGAGCTTCCCCGGTTCCCTGGGCGGCATGAACTGGGGCAGCCTGTCCACCGACCCGGTACACGGCTTCATCTTCGTCAACGACATGCGCCTGGGCCTGTGGATCCAGATGATCCCCTCGGCCAACAAGGGCGCGGCCGCCGGCGGCGGTGAAGCGCTGAACACCGGCATGGGCGCCGTGCCGCTCAAGGGCACGCCCTACGCGGTGAACAAGAACCGCTTCCTGTCGATCGCCGGCATTCCTTGCCAGGCTCCGCCGTTCGGCACCCTCACCGCCATCGACCTGAAGACCCGCCAGGTAGCCTGGCAGGTTCCGGTGGGCACCGTGGAAGACACCGGCCCGCTGGGCATCCGCATGCACCTGCCGATCCCCATCGGCCTGCCGACCCTCGGCGGCACGCTGTCCACCCAGGGCGGCCTGGTGTTCATCGCCGGCACCCAGGACTTCTACCTGCGTGCCTACGACAGCGGCAACGGCAAGGAAATCTGGAAGGCCCGCCTGCCCGTCGGCAGCCAGGGCGGCCCGATGACCTACGTGTCGCCGAAGACCGGCAAGCAGTTCATCGTCATCACCGCTGGCGGTGCGCGCCAGTCCACCGACCGTGGCGACTACGTGATGGCCTACGCGCTGCCCGACACCCCGAAAGCCAGCCAGTAACCCTCCCATCGCGCCCGCCTCGTGCGGGCGTCTCCTTCCGGCGCGGCACACCCACCGCGCCTTTTTTTATTCGCTTCAAGCTCAGGACATCCCATGCGCACTTCCCTTCGCCTCACGCCCGGCCTGCTGCTGTGCGTCGCCTCGCTGCCTGTGCTGGCCGAAGACGGCCTGCTCAACCGCAACACCCTGACCGGTGACTGGGGCGGCCTGCGCCACCAGCTGGAAGAAGACGGCGTCAAGTTCAGCGGCGACTACAGCGGCGAGACCGCCTACAACGCCCACGGCGGCCTGCACCGTTCCGCGCGCTATTCGCAGAACATCAAGCTGGGCGTGCAGTTCGACCTGTCGAAACTCTATGGCCTGGAGAATGGCGGCAAGGTCCAGCTGACCCTCAACGACCGCCGCGGCAACAGCGCCTCGGAAGACCTGGTGGGCAACCGCCTGCCGGTCCAGGAAAACTACGGCGGCCTCTACACCCGCCTGACCGAGCTGAGCTACGAGCGCGACCTGGGCCAGGCGGTGAACCTCAAGCTCGGCTACATGGCCATGGGCAACGACGTCGGCGGGCTGGACAGCGGCATCCCCTGCAACTTCATGAACGCCGGTTTCTGCGGTCACCCGCTGAACATGTCCGGCGGCAGCGGCTGGACCAACTACCCCAACGCGCACCTGGGCGCGCGGGTCAAGTACAGCTTCGCGCCCGACTGGCAGCTGCGCATCGCCGCCTTCAACGTCGACCCGGAAAGCAACGGCAACTCCAGCCGCGCCTGGCACCTCACGCCCAAGCACACCACCGGCACCGTGGTGCCCATCGAGCTGATCTACAAACCCCAGGGCGAGCTGCCCGGCGAGTACAAGCTGGGTTGGTACTACGACAGCTCCGACGCGCAGCGCATCGGCAGCGACCAGGAAGAGTCCGGCCGCAGCGGCCACTACCTGCTAGTGGACCAGGCCGTGTGGAACGACCCGGCCTCCAAGGGGCGCAGCCTGCACGTCTTTGGCCAGGCCTCGGCCGCCAGCAGTGCGGCCTCGCCCTTCACCAAGTGGTACGGCGCGGGTGTCGTCCTCTACAAGCCCTTCGCAGGCCGCCCGAAGGACAGTCTCGCGCTCGGTTACGGCCGCGCCGTGCCCAACCCGCGCAGCCGCGAAGTGCAGGAGAACAGCGCCCTCGCCAACGGCCAGGACTACCCGAACCTGGACAGCGGCGAACAGCTCATCGAACTGAGCTACGGCTACCAGGCCACACCCTGGCTGACCCTGCGCCCGGACCTGCAGTACGTCATCGAACCGGGCGCCTTCTCCGGCCAGGACATCGACGACGCCCTGCTGCTCGGCCTGCAGGTGAAAGCGACGTTCTGAGACCCGCGATCCTGAGACAAATTGATACAGTAACCACATGATTCATAGGACTTTTCCTCTACAAATAGAGTGCTCATCCTCCTAAACTGGCCTGTCACCCTGCGGGAACACCCGCAGGACGTTGACACCGGTTATATGGAGCTACACATGCCCGGTTGGTATGAAATCAAGGAACTCAGCAGCGGCAGCCGTCGCGTTCTCCTGAAGAACACAGCCCACGGTACTCTGCTGGAAACTCTGGCCTACCCGACACAGGAGGCAGCCGAGCAGGCCATCAACAGCCTCCGCAGCTCCTGTGCGGCCGTCGAACGCTACAAGCGCCAGATGTCCCCCGGCGGCAAGAATTTCTTCGTGATCCGCGATAACACCGGTGCAGAACTGCTGGCCAGCAAGCTGTATGACTCCGAGGCCGCACGCGACCAGGCGATCGCAACGATCGCCCAGGCCGGCCTCAGCACCGAGCTGCGCAAGCACGCCTGAGTGACGAGTGAATGAAAGAGCCCCGCGCAATGCGGGGCTTTTTTGTGGGCGCCTGAACGCAAGTGCTCCCTGCCGGCACGTGCCAGAGCCACCCCGCACGAGGTCGCGTGAATGGACGACCGCCACCCACCGCGGCCGGAGGCATGCAATGCCGGCGATGTGACGGAAGCCGCAAGCCTGCCTATCCTGAACCTCGCCCCGTCGTGGACCGGCGGGTAGGCTGCATGTCCCTCACCAGTGCCGGCGCTTACATGGACCAGACTTCGACATCGCAACCACGCCGCACCCGACAGGCCAGCCCATGAAGCGCTGGAGCCGCAAGCCACTGACCCTGCGGGTACTGATACTCGTCTTCGTGCTGCTCGCCGCGCTGGCCACCCTCGGCAACAGCCTGGTGGTCGCCTACAACGTGCAGCGCACCGCGCTGATCCATTCGACCCTGGAGGCCAACCGCGCCTATGCGGCCAAGGTGGCGTCGAGCATCAGCGAGTTCCTCGGGTCCGCGCGGCGCAACCTGGCCTACAGCTCCGGGATACTCGCCAACCACTTCCACGAGCCGCCGGTGCTGCACGCCGAGGCGATGCGCCTGCAGGCCCAGGACACCTTTTTCAACTCCATCATCATCGTCGACGCCAGCGGCAAGGTGCTGCAGGCCTACCCCGACTCGCTGCAGATCGTCGGTACCACGCTGCGCTCGGAAAGCGTGCAGGAAGCGCTGCGCCTGAAGCAGCCGAAGATCAGCCAGGCCTACGAGTCCATCGCCGGCAACCTCGTGGTACTCATCTCGCAGCCGATCACCAGCCCCAGCGGCGAGTACCTGGGGCTGGTCGGCGGCTCGGTGTACATCCTCAAGCCCAGCGTGCTGCACAGCATCATCGGCAGCCATTTCCAGCAGGAAGGCACCTTCGCCTTCGTCGCCGACGCCAACCGCCGCCTGCTGCACCACCCCGACCGTCAGCGCGTCGGCGAAGTGGTCAATCACAGCAGCACGATAGAAGCCGCCCTGCGCGGCGAGAACGGCTCCATGGAAGTGACCAACTACAAGGGCGTGCCCATGCTCGCCGGCTACGCCCAGGTGCCCGATGCCAACTGGGCGGTGGTCGCCCAGCAACCACGCGATCTCAGCCTGTCGCCGCTGCACCTGCTGATGAAGGACATGTTCCTCGGCCTGATCCCGGCCAGCCTGCTCGGCGTACTGGCGATCTGGGCCGGCACCCTGCTGATCACCCGCCCACTGCGCCAACTGGCGCAGAGCGCCGAGCAACTGTCCAACCCGGAAACACCGCGCGAACTGCAGGACATCAACACCTGGTACCGCGAGGCCGCGGCGATCCGCAAGGCACTGCTCACCGGCGTCGGGCTGATGCAGCAAAAGCTCGGCCAGCTGAGCCATGAGGCGCAGAGCGACGCCCTCACCGGCCTGGCCAACCGCCGCGCGCTGGGCGTGGCGCTGGAAGCGCTGGAACAGTCGGGACTGGCCTACGCGGTACTGGCGGTGGACATCGACCACTTCAAGCGGGTCAACGACACCTGGGGCCACGATGCCGGCGACGAAGCCCTGCGCCGGGTCGCGGCGGTGCTGCGCGACTCCTCCCGCGCCGGCGATCTGGCCTGCCGCGCCGGCGGCGAAGAGTTCGTCCTGCTGCTGCCGCAAACCTCCCTGGAAACCGCCGCCGGCATCGCCGAGCGCATCCGCGAAACGGTGGCCGTCACGCAGATACCCCGGGTGGGGCTGGTCACGCTGTCCATCGGCGTCGCCGATCTCGGCGCACCGGCCCAGACCCCGGAAGCGGTGCTCAAGCTCGCCGACCAGCGCCTGTACTGCGCCAAGCAGACCGGCCGCAACCGAGTCGTCAGCAACGACGAAACCTGAGCCGCCGTCTCCGGCATCGCCAGGCGCGACGCCAGATCGGCAATCCGCCCGCCATCGCCCAGGCCGAAGGCGATAGAGCGCGCCGCGCCCGGCCACTACCACCGGTCGATGCCGGCCTGACGCGACGGGGCTGAACTGCAGGAGCGGCACCGTTCGTCCCTCGCAGCGAACAGCCGGCCCCGGAACCGGTCTTCCGATAAGGCGGCGCGACAGACGTCGCCCACTGCCAGTGCTCATACCGAGCTGCTCACGCTTAACCACTCTCGCTGGAACAGACCTGGGAGGTGCGAACGATGGGCTGCAACGAACACCACGACCTTGAACGCTCAGAGGGCCTTCGCCGCCTGCTCGACGAAGGGGTCCTGGAGGCCGACAGCCGCCAGGAAGCTCTCGCCCGCTATATCCTCAACCACGGCTTCGCCGCGCTTTCCGAGGCGCAGCAGCAGGAGTTCCACGACGACCTGCTGCCGCTGCTCGACCGCCGCGACCGCAGCGAAGGCCTGATGCCACAGGGCAGCCTGGACCCTGCCATGGCCGAGCCCGCCATCAACGACCCGGGCAATGAAGACCCCGGTTCGCTGATCGAGATGGAAGTCGCCGAAGGCCTGCGCCCCGCGCGTGAGACCCCAGGGCGCTGACATCGCCCCCCACGACAATCACCGACCTTGAGCCGAAGCGCGCCATGCGCCTGGTCACGGGCATGGCGTGCTCCCGGAGGGGCGCTGCCGTCGACCAGGTTCGGTTGTTCTACCCGGCGTTCTTCACCTGCAACAGCAGCGCGAGCAGCTGGTTGCGGTCGAACGGCTTGGGCAGGCGCAGCACCGAATCGGCCAGGGTGTCCACCCGCCCGGCATAGCCGGTGGTGAGTACACAGGTCAGCGCCGGATGGGACTGGCGCACCTGCTGGATCAGCAGCATGCCGTCCATGTCCGGCATGGCGAAGTCGGTTATCAGCAGGTCGAAGCCCGACTGTTCCAGCAGTTGCAGGGCCGCCCGCGCCGAGTCAGTGCGCGCGGCCTGGCAGCCGAGATCGGCCAACAACGCACTGGTGCCGTCCAGCACCAGCGCATCGTCGTCCACCACCAGCACCCGCAGCCCCAGCGGTTCGGTCGGCTCGGCCAGCGTCGCGGCGATCGGCACATCGTCCACCGCCTCGGGTTCCGCCTTCGTCTTCACCGCCGGCAACCAGATTTCCGCGGTGGTGCCCTGCCCTGGCGTACTGCGCAACAGCAGCGCCCCGCCCTGCTGCTGGGCCAGCCCATGGACGATGGACAATCCCAGCCCGGTGCCCTTGCCGGTCGGCTTGGTGGTGAAGAAAGGCTCGGCGGCGCGGCGCAGGGTGTCCTCGTCCATGCCCTGTCCCGAGTCGGTCACGGCCAGGCACACGTACTCCCCTGGGGCCAGCTTGCCGCTCTGGCGCGGCCCGACCTGGGCGTTGCGCGCCGAGAAGGTGATGCTGCCGCCGCCAGGCATGGCGTCACGGGCGTTGTTGGCGAGGTTGATGATCGCCAGCTCCAGCTGGTTCTGGTCGCTCATCACACAATCGAGCTGAAGCGGAAAGCGGGTCTCCAGGCTGATGGTCGGCCCCAGGGAGCTGACCAGCAGCTCGCTCATGTCCTGCAGCAGCGCCGGCAGCTGGATCGGCTGCGGGAACAGCCGCTGCTTGCGGGCGAACGCCAGCATCCGCTGGGTCAGCTGGGCGCCGCGGCGGGTCGCCTCCAGGGCGTTGCGCCAGATGGTCTGGACCTTCTCGCTGTCCTTCGGCAACTGCCGTTCGAGCATTTGCAGGCCACCGAGAATCACCGTCAGCAGGTTGTTGAAGTCATGGGCGACGCCGCCGGTGAGCTGGCCGAGGGACTCCATCTTCTGCGACTGGATCAGCTCGTCGCGGGCGCGCTCCAGCTCTTCCTGGGCGCGGCGCTTGTCGGTGATGTCACGGGTGATCTTGGCAAAACCCAGCAGCTTGCCGGTGTCGTCGAACACCGGGTCGATGACGATGTTGGCCCAGAAGCGCGAACCATCCTTGCGCATCTGCAGGCGCTCTTCCTCGTAGCGTCCTTCCGCCAGTGCGGTGCTCAGGCTGGTTTCGGGGACGCCTCCCTGGCGGTCCTCATCGCAGTAGAAGCACTCGAAGCGGCGGCCGATGATTTCTTCGGGGTGGTAGCCCTTGATCCGCTCGGCCCCGGGGTTCCAGCTGGTGACGTTGCCCTCGGGGTCGAGCATGTACAGCGCGTAGTCCGTCACGCCGTTGACCAGCAGGCGGAACTGCTGCTCGCTGCGCCGCAGGGCTTGCTCGGTCTCATGCTGCTCGGTGCGGTCGCGGGTGATCTTGGCGAAGCCCAGCAGCTCGCCGGAGACATCGCGAATGGCGTCGATCACCACATGGGCCCAGAACGAGCTGCCATCGCGGTGCAGGCGCCAGCCCTCGCTTTCATAGCGGCCGACCCGCGCTGCCTCGCCCAGCGCCAGCTCCGGCAACCCGGCCTCGCGGTCGGCAGCGGTGTAGAAACGCGAGAAGTGCTGGCCGAGGATCTCGTCGGCGGCGTAGCCCTTCAGGCGTTGCGCCCCGGAGCTCCAGCTGCTGACGCGACCATCGGGGTCGAGCATGTAGATGGCGTAGTCGGTCACCGCCTCGACCAGCAGGCGGTAGCGCGCATCTTCGACGAGCTGAGCGGTGCTGGCGGTCGTATCGGGCATCTAGTCTGCTCTCTTGGCTCATTGGAGCAAAGCATAGGCGCAGCTGTGTCACTTCGGGGGCCGCCGGACGGCGCTCAGTCCAGCGGCAGAAGGACGCTGAACGCCGCGCCCTGCCCCGGCTCGCTGCGCACCTCGATACGTCCGCCGTGGGCCTGGACGATCTGCTCGGAGATGAACAGCCCCAAGCCCAGGCCGGCCACGCGGGCCGCGCCGGCGCCACGTTCGAATTGCTGGAAGATACGTCGCTGCTCGTCGGCGCCGATGCCGTCGCCATGGTCGCGCACGCAGAGCTGCGCGTAGCCATCCGCCACCGCGACGGTCACGTCCACCGGCTGGCCGGGCCCGTAGCGCAGGGCGTTGCTGACCAGGTTGCTGATCACCTGCTCCAGGCGGTAGGCGTCCCACACACCTTCCACCACTTCAGGCGCCTCCAGGCCCAGCCTGCAGCCGGCGGCCTGGGCCTGTACGGCAAAGTTGCCCAGCACGCGACGGGCGATATCGGCGAGGTTCGCCGGCTCCGGACGGATAGACAGCTTGCCGGTGCGGATGCGCGAGACGTCGAGCATGTCCTCGATCAGCCGGTTCAACCCGGCAAGCTGGCGTTCGTCGCGCTCGAACAGCACCCCCAGGCGCTCCTGGGCGAAGTGCTCCAGCTTGCCCTTGGACAGGTACAGGCGGCGCAGCTGGGTATCCAGCATCAGGCCATTGAGCGGCGTGCGCAATTCGTGGGAGACGATGGACATGAAATCGTCGCGCATCTTCACCGCGCGCTGCAGCTCCACCTGGGTCTCGCGCAGTTCGGCGAGCAGCGCGTCCTGCTCGGTGCGCGCCTGCTCCAGCGCCTCCAGTTGCCGCGCCAGCACCTTGCGCTGGCGATACAGATCGACGAAGACGTTCACCTTGCTGCGCACCGCGTGGTTGTCCAGCGGCTTGTAGAGGAAGTCCACCGCGCCGCTCTCGTAGCCTTTGAAGGCATAGTTCAGCTCGCGCCCGGCGGCGGTGACGAAGACGATGGGGATATTCCGGGTGCGCTCGGTGCCGCGCATCAGCTCGGCCAGGGCGAATCCGTCCATGCCCGGCATCTGCACGTCGAGCAGCGCCAGGGCGAATTCGTGCTCCAGCAGCAGCGACAGCGCCTCGTCCGCCGAGGACGCCTTGAACACCTCGCGCCCCTCTCCCTTGATCAACGCCTCCAGCGCCAGCAGGTTCTCCGGCAGGTCGTCGACGATCAGCAGTTTGCTTCCCTGGTTACGCAGCATGTTGGGTGCCCATTCGGGTCAGGAGCGCGTGAATCTCACGCAGCGGAAGAATGTGGTCCGGGGCGTGCAGTGCAATCGCCGCCTCCGGCATGGTGGACACGGCGGCTTCGGCCGGGTCCTGGACGATGCTCAACCCGCCCTGGTGCTGGATGCGCGCCAGGCCCTCGGCGCCATCCTGGTTGGCGCCGGTCAGCAGGATGCCCGCCAGCCCCTTGCGGTAGGCGTCCGAGGCCGAGTCGAAGAGGATGTCGATCGACGGCCGGGAGAAATTCCTCGGCGCCTCGCGGCTCAGGGCGAAGGTGCGATCCTGCTCGATGGACAGGTGGTAACCGGCGGCGGCGAAGTACAGCCGGCCCGCCTCCACCGGCGCCTTGTCGCGGGCCTCTTCCACGGGAATGGCCAGGCGCCGGGCGAACAGGTCCACCAGCTGGCTCTCGTGGTTTTCCGGCAGGTGCAACACCGCCACCATGGGCAATGCGAAATCCTCCGGCAACCCGCCGAACAGCTGGAACAGCGCGTCCACGCCGCCCGCGGACGCACCGATGACCACCGCTTCGACCTTCCGCTGCGCGCTCATCGCTTGCGGAACACCCGTTCCCGGCGGTTCACCACCTCGAACTCGGCGGCGAAGTCGGTGAAGTCCAGGCTTTCCTTGCTGCCCAGGCCGAGGAAGCCCCGGTGGCACAGCGATTCGTGGAACAGGCCGATGGCGCGGTTCTGCAACTGGCGGTTGAAGTAGATGAGCACGTTGCGACAGGAAATCAGGTGCGTCTCGGAGAACACGCTGTCGGTGGCCAGGCTGTGGTCGGCGAAGGTCACGTTGGCGCGCAGCATCTTGTCGAACAGCGCGCCGTCGTAGGCCGCCGTGTAGTAGTCCGAGAGCGATCCCCTGCCGCCGGCGGCACGGTAGTTGTCGCTGGCCTGGGCCAGGTCATCCACCGCGTAGATACCGCGCCGCGCCTGCTCCAGCGAACGCGGGTTGATGTCGGTGGCGTAGATCAGCGTACGCTCGAGCAGGCCTTCCTCGTGCAGCAGGATGGCCAGCGAATGCACCTCTTCGCCGGTACTGCAACCGGCCACCCACAGGCGCAGCGACGGATAGGTACGCAGCACCGGCACCACTTCCTGGCGCAGCGCGAGGAAGTAACCGGGGTCGCGGAACAGCTCGCTCACCGAGATGGTCAGGTACTGCAGCAGCTCATGGAAGGCGTGTGGGTCGTGCAGGATGCGCTCCTGCAGCGCCGAGATGCTGCGGCACTCGAACAACTGGGTGGCGTGCAGCACGCGGCGCTTGAGCGAGGTGCCGGAGTAGTCGCGGAAGTCGTAGCTGTACTTCAGGTAGATCGCCTCGATCAGGAGGCGCAGCTCGATGTCCTGGCTGCGATCAGGCATGTCAGATGCGCTCCAGCTTGGGTAGCCATACACGGATCAGGGAGAACAGGCGGTCGAGGTCGATGGGCTTGGCCAGGTAGTCGTTGGCGCCGGCGCGCAGGCACAGCTCGTGGTCGTCCTTCATCGCCTTGGCGGTCACCGCGAGGATCGGCAGCTTCTTCCAGCGCGGTTCCTGGCGGATCAGGCGCGTCGCTTCGTAGCCGTCCATCTCCGGCATCATCACGTCCATCAGCACCAGGTCGATGTCGCCGACTTCGTTGAGCTTCTCGATGGCCTCTCGACCGTTGCGCGCCACTTCCACCCGCGCGCCCTTGTGCTCCAGGGCGCTGGTGAGGGCGAAGATATTGCGCACGTCGTCGTCCACCAGCAGGATGCGCCGTTCCTCGAAGGCCCGGTCGCGGTTACGCGAGGTACGCAGCATGCGCTGGCGCTCGCTGGAGAGCTGCGACTCGACCTTGTGCAGGAACAGCGTCACCTCGTCCAGCAGGCGCTCCGGCGAACGCGCGCCCTTGATGATGATCGAGCGCGAATACTTGAGCAGCTCGGCTTCCTCGTCGCGGGTCAGGTTGCGCCCGGTGTAGACGATCACCGGCGGGAAGGAGCAGATGTCCTCCTCGCCCATGCGCCGCAGCAGTTCGTTGCCCTGCATGTCCGGCAGCTTGAGGTCGATGATCATGCAGTCGTAGATATTCTTGCGCAGCAGCTCCAGGGCCTGCTCGCCCTGCTCCACCGCGGTGATCTCGATGTCGTCGTCGCCGATCAGCCGCGAGACGCTGTCGCGCTGCAGCGGGTCGTCCTCCACCAGCAGGATGCGCTTGACCTCCTGGGTCAGCTTGGCCTCCAGCTTGCCGAACACCTCGCGCAGCTGCTCGCGGGTGGTGGGCTTGAGGGCATAGCCGATGGCCCCCAGGTGCAGGGCCGCTTCACTGCGATCCTCCACCGACACCACGTGCACCGGCACATGGCGGGTGCGCGGGTTGGCCTTCAGGCGCTGCAGCACGGCAAGGCCGGATTCGTCGGGCAGGTGCATGTCCAGCAGGATGGCGTCGGGGCCGTGCTCGTCGGCCAGGCGCAGGCCTTCCTCGGCGCCCATGGCCACCAGGCAGCGGTAGCCCAGCTCGCGGGCCAGGTCATAGAGGATGCGGGCGAACTTCGGCTCGTCCTCCACCACCAGCACGCAGCGCTGGCCGACGCCGGCCTGCTCGCGGTCATCGGCGAAGGCCGCAGCGGCCGGCGCGCGCACCACCGGCGGCGCTACCGGAGCCGGTGCCGGCGCGACGATCGGCGCGGGCGCGCTGACTGCTTCCACCTCGGCCGGTGCCTGGTAGCTCAGCGGCAGCAACAGGCTGAACACGCTGCCCTTGCCCGGCTCGCTGCTGACGATGATGCTGCCGCCCAGCAGGTGCGCCAGGTCGCGGGAGATCGACAGGCCCAGGCCGGTGCCGCCGTAGCGCCGGTTGGTGGCGCCATCGGCCTGCTGGAAGGCTTCGAAGATGCGCGCGAGCTGGTCTTCGGCGATGCCGATGCCGCTGTCGCGGACGTCGAAGCGCAGCCCCTCGGGAGCGCTGCCCACGCGCAGGGAAACCTCCCCGGCATCGGTGAACTTGAAGGCGTTGGAGAGCAGGTTCTTGAGGATCTGCTCGACCCGCTGGCGGTCGCTGAACAGCAGGGCCGGGGCATCCTCGGCCACTTCGGCGACAAAACGCAGGCCCTTGTCGTCCGCCTGCGGGCGGAACAGTCCTTCCACGGCCTCCACCAGGCGGCGCACGCTGGCATTCTCCGGGCGCACTTCCAGCTTGCCGGCCTCGACCTTGGAGATGTCGAGGATGTCGTTGATCAGGTTGAGCAGGTCGTTGCCGGCGCCGTAGATCGACTCGGCGAACTTCACCTGCTCGTCGTCCAGGTTGCCCTGCTCGTTGTCCGCCAGCAGCCGCGCGAGGATCAGCGAACTGTTGAGCGGCGTGCGCAGCTCGTGGGACATGTTGGCGAGGAACTCGGACTTGTAGCGGCTGGCACGTTGCAGCTCGTCGGCGCGGCCCTGCAGGTCCAGGCGCGCCTGGTTCAGCTCGGTGTTCTTGCCGTCCAGGTCGTCGCGCTGGGCGGCCAGTTCCTGGGCCTGCTCGGCAAGGCGCTCGTTGGTCTGCTCCAGTTCCGCCTGCTGGGCCTCGAGGTGCGCCTGGGACTCCTTGAGCACCCGCGACTGCTCCTCCAGTTCCTCGTTGGCGGTCTTGAGCTCTTCCTGCTGCACCTGCAGCTCTTCGTTGAGCTGTTGGGTTTCCGCCAGCAGGTCCTGCAGGCGCTGGCGATGCTGGGCGGCGGCGATGGCGCTCCCCAGGGTCTCGGCGACGTTCTGCAGGAAGGCCTGGTCGCGTTCCTCCAGCTGGCGCAGGAAGCCCAGCTCCAGCACGCCGACCACGCCGCCATCGTTGAGCAACGGCAGCAGTGCCACGCTCACCGGCTGGCCGTTGCCCAGCGCCGAGTTGACCTTCAGATAGTCCGGCGGCAGGCCGTCGACCACGCGCAGCTTGCGCTGCCGGGCAGCCTGGGCGATCAGGCTTTCATCCGGGGCGAAGTAGTCCTCGCCCAGCGCGCTGGAGGCGAAGCCGAAGGTACCCGACAGGCGCAGCCCGCCGCGATCATCACGGACATACAGCGCGCCCACCGGGGAGGCGACGAAATCGCCGAGGAAGTCCATCAGGCTGCGTCCCAGCGTCGGCAGCGACTGCTGGCCGATCAACTGTTCGCCCAGGCGGCTCTGGCCGTCACGCAACCAGGCCTGGCGCTGCAGTTGTTCGTTGTGCAGCACCTGCCGGCGCAGGGATTCGGCGTAGGACTCGGACAGGCTGACCAGTTGCCGCCGGCCGAAATAGGCCAGCAGCGTACCCACCACGATGCTGAACAGCAGATAGAGGATGACCACCCCGGTGGACAGGCTGGAAGCGAACTGGTTGCGATCATGGCGCAGCTGCTGCTCGGTATTGATCAGCGAGGCGTACTGGGCGCGGATCGCGTCCATCATGCTCTTGCCGCGTCCGGCCTTGATCGCGTCGGACGTGTCCTGGCCCTGGCGGCGCTGCTCGATCATCTGCTGGGCGAAGGTCATCCACTCCTCCTGCATCGAGGTCAGGCGCGACACCCGCTCCACTTGCGGCGGGTTGTCGGCGACCAGTTCCGTCAGGCTCTTGAGTCCGGCATTGATGCGAGGCCGTGCCTGCTCCAGCGGCTCGAGGAAGCGCGGATCACCGGTGATCAGGAACCCGCGCAGACCGCTCTCCTGGTCCACGCTCAGGCGCTGCATCTCGTTGGCGCTGGAGATCACCCGATCGGTGTGTTCCACCCAGCCCAGCACGTCGAGCATGTAGAGGATCAAGCCGATGAACAGCACCGCGCCCAACAGGCAGATGCCCAACGGCAGCGCCATGTTGCGCGCCAGGATGCGGCGGAAGGCGCTTTCGTCAGCGACGACTTTCTGGTTCATCGATGGATTCCCTGATGCGGTGCTTCCCTGGAAGCGATCGGCCGGTCTGGCGGCCATGGCGACAGAAGCCAGGTAAGTATTTGAAATTATTGTAAGTACGATCTGAAACAGCAGAAATAATAACGTGAAGCGTTGTAGGCTTCACACCGGCTGGCCAATTGACACCCGCCCCCGCACGGGCGTTCGAATTATTTCCAGCCCATTGCAGAGAAAAGTGGAATCTTCTGTCGCAGGGCCTTTCCAACGTCCGACAAGGAACAGAAGATCAATCGATCGCAGGGTTTGCTCGATGCCAAGCTCCCAGGGGGACACCCCTCTTTCGCCAGGCGACTTCCTCAACAGCAGTAGCGCCATGGCACCGCTGATCCGTCAGCACGACTGGGCATCTTCCCCGCTCGGCCCCATGGACCAATGGCCGGCCATCCTCAAGGGCATCCTCGAAGTCGGGCTCAACTCCCGCCTGCCGGTGTGCATCTACTGGGGCCCGGAATTCATCCTGCTGTACAACGACGCGTGGAGCGCCATCCCCGGCGACAAGCACCCTGCCTGCCTGGGGCAGCCGGCGCGCGTCGCCTGGTCGGACATCTGGTCGATCCTCGACCCCATGTACAACGGCATCCTGCAGACCGGCGTCGCTGCCCACGAGGAAGACCGGCTGCTGCCCATGGTGCGCTTCGGCTACGTCGAGGAGGCCTACTTCACCTACAACGTCAGCCCGATCTTCGGCCAGGACGGCAGGCCCATCGGCCTGTTCAATACCGCCGTGGAGACCACCGGGAACGTCATCGAGCAACGCCGCCAGCGCCTGCTGACCCGCCTGGCGGAACGCCTCGGGCAGGCCGACGACAGCGCGCAGATCTGCGCCCAGGCCTTCGCTCTGCTTGGCGAAGCCAGCCACGACGTGCCCTTCTGCCTGCTCTACCAGGCCGGCAACCTGCTCGGTGCCTGCGGCACCGAGGCGAACGACCGCTTCGCCCCGGCGCAACTGACGGTCGACGACGACCCACTGCACCTGTTCAACGGTCTCCAGGAGGCCCACCAGTCGCCGCTCGGCAGTCAGTACGCGCGGGCCTTCGCTCCATGGCCGGAAGTGCTCGACAGCACCTACGCCACCCCGCTGGATGGCCATGCCGACAGCCTGGCGGTATTCGGCATCAGCCCGCGCCGGCGCCTGGACGAGAGCTACGCGAGCTTCTTCAACGAACTCGCGGCCCTGCTCGGCCATGCCCTGGCCGCCGCGAGCCAACGCACGGAGGAACGCAGGCTGAAGGCAGCGGTGCAGGAAGAGGCCCGGCAACGCACCCTGGAACGCGACCGTGTCTGGGCAGTCAGCCAGGACCTGCTCTGCGTGCTCGATCACCAGGGCATCCTGCGCAGCGTCAACCCCGCCTGGGGCAGCTTGTTGGGTTGGAGCGAGGAGCAACTGGCCGGACGCAACAGCGAAGAACTGGTGCACCCGGACGACCTCGCGCCGAGTATCGATATCCGCGCCACCCTGGCCCGTGGCGCGCGCCTGCAGCACTTCGAGAACCGCATGCGCCACGCCGATGGCAGCTACCGCTGGATTTCCTGGCACGCCACCGAGGACAACGGCGTGATCTACGGCTGCGGCCGCGACGTAACCGAGCAGAAACGCGGCGCCCTGCTGCTGGAGCAGGCACAGACCGCCCTGCTCAACGCCCAGCGCATGGAAGCCGTCGGCCAGCTCACCGGCGGCATCGCCCACGACTTCAACAACCTGCTGGCGAGCATCCGCTTCAGCCTCGACCTGATCACCCGCCGCGCGCCGGCCAACGCCCAGCCGGAGCTCAGCCACATCCTCCATGCCGCCACCCAGGCCACCGAGCGCGCCGCCGAGCTGACCCACAACCTGCTCGCCTTCGCCCGTCGCCAGGCGCTGGCCATGCATCCGGTGGACCTCGGCCAGCAATTGCGCGACTGGCAGGATGCGCTCATCGAACGTGCCGGGCCGGCCGTCGTCGTGACGCTGTCGCTGGAGGACGTGCAAAGCGTGCTGACCGATCGCGACCAGTTGCACAAGGCATTGCTGCATCTCGTGGACAACGCGCGCGAAGCCATGCCGGACGGCGGCAGCCTGGCCATCTCCCTGCAGCAGCGGATCATCAGCGGTGACCACGACCTGCCCGCCGGCGACTACCTCGTCCTGGCCCTGCAGGACAGCGGCCAGGGCATGAGCGCGACGACCCTGCCCCAGGTTTTCGATCCCTTCTTCACCACCAAGGGCATCGGTCCCAACAGCGGACTGGGCCTGTCGATGGTCTACGGTTTCATCAAACAATCCGGCGGGCACATCCGCCTGCGCAGCGAGCCTGGCCAGGGCACCTGCGTCACACTTTACTTCCCAAGAGGCAGCTCCGTGGTCAATATCCCCGACGTTCCCGTCACCCCCAGCGAGTCGATCGGCCAGCAACTCTGCGTGCTGGTGGTCGAAGACAACGATCTGGTGCGCATGCTCACCGTGGAAGTGCTGGAGGAGATCGGCTACCAGGTGCTGCAGGCCGAGGACGCCGAAGAGGCGCTGCCGATCCTGCAGGGCGACACTGCCATCCACCTGCTGCTCACCGACGTCGGCCTGCCGGGCATGAACGGCGAGGAACTGGCCAGCGCCGCGCGGGAGGCCCGACCGGAGCTGCCGATCCTGTTCGCCACCGGCTTCGCCGAGATCGTCCACATCGACGGCAGCGAGCTGGCCACGCGCATGTCGATGATCGCCAAACCGTTCTCCATCGACGCGCTACGCGACAAGGTGAACGGTATGCTCGGGCGCAAGGACGCCTGAGCCGCCCCACCCTCAATGGCTTAGCAGCACGCTCAGCGTCGCGCGCAGCTTGCCCGGCTTCACCGGTTTGTTCAGCAGCGGCATCCCCAGCCGCTGCAGCGCACGACGGCAATCGTCGCTGCGGTCGGCGGTGATCATCAGCGCCGGCAGCTCGCGGCGGAAATGCTCGCGCAACCCGCGCACCGCCTCGCAGCCGGTGCGGCCATGGTCGAGGTGGTAGTCGGCCAGGATCACCTCCGGCGCCTTGCCCCCCAGCGCCTGCAACGCCTCCTCGAAGCTGGTCGCCACCAGCACCTCGCAGCCCCACTGCCCGAGCAGCGCCGCCATGCTGGCGAGGATCGCCTCCTCGTTGTCGATCACCAGCAGGCGCCGGCCCGGCAGCGGGTCGCCAGTCACCGGCCGCGGGCCGCTCTCCACCAGCCCCGGCTGCGGCACGTCCCGCACCAGCGGCACTTCGATGGCGAACACCGAACCGCGCCCCGGCACCGAGCGCACCTGCACCCGGCAACCGAGGATGCCGGCGATGCGATCGACGATCGCCAGCCCCAGCCCGACACCCCGCCGGTTGGCCGCGCGGCCGGCGTCGAGCTGGTTGAATTCGAGGAAGATGGCTTCCAGCTGGTGCGCCGGAATCCCGCGCCCGGTGTCCCAGACCTCCAGCCTGGCACTCTCGCCCCGCCGCCGCGCGGCGAGCATCACGGCGCCGCGTTCGGTGTAGCGGCAGGCGTTGCTGAGGAAGTTGCGCAGGATGCGCGACAGCAGGCGATGATCGGTGCGCACCGCCAGCGCGGGAATCCGTTTACGCAGTCGCAGCCCGGCGGCGCGGGCCACTTCGTCGAACTCCGAGACCAGCGGGCCAAGCAATTCGTCCAGCGGATAGACATCCAGGTCCGGACGAATCGCGCTCTGGTCCAGGCGGGCGATTTCCAGCAGGTCCGTGAGCAGGTCCTCGGCGCCTTCCAGCGCCTGGTGCGTACGCTCCACCAGTACCTGCTCGGCGTTCGGCAACTTGCGTTCGCGCAGGGTGGAAACCAGCAGGCGCGCGGCGTTCAGCGGTTGCAGCAGGTCGTGGCTGGCAGCGGCGAGGTACTTGTCCTTGCTGTTGTTGGCGGCCTCGGCGGCGTCGCGGGCCTCGCGCAGCTGCTGGTTCAGCCCTTCCAGCTCGCGGGTGCGCTCGGTGACACGCTGCTCCAGCTCTTCGTTGAGGCTCTGCAGGCGCTGCTGGGCCTGGACGCGCTCGGTGATGTCGGCGACGAAGCCTTCCACCAGGCCCTCTTCATCGGGCTTGATCAGCAGGTTCATCAGCACGATGAGGTGACTGCCATCGCGGCGGCGCAGGCGCGTCTCGTAGCCGAACAGTCCCCGGCCCTCGCGCAGCAGCGCGCGGATGCGGCGCATCTCCGCCTCGCCGCCGACGAACAGCTGGCTGGCCATGTCCTGCAGGTTCCACAGCACCTGCTGCGGGTCGTCATAGCCGAGCATCCGCGCCAGCGCCGGGTTCGCCGCGCGAAGCCCCTGGTTCAGGCTGGCCTGGAAGATGCCGTGGACGGCGTGCTCGAACAGCCATTTGTAGCGGTTGCGCTCGGTTTCCAGCTCGTCCAGGCGCGCCACCAGCTCGGGGTAGTGGCTCTTGCGCGCGGAATGGCTGCCCAGCCCCAGCAGCCCGGCCAGGGCCTGTTGCTGCTGCTCGTCAGAGGGCCTCGCCATACACCACCTCGACATCGCGCTGGCTGGATTCGCGAGGGTTGGTGAGGATGCACGGGTCCTGCATCGCATGGCGCGAGAGGAAGGGAATATCGGAGCTGCCCACGCCGTGCAGGCCGAGGCTTTCATGGAAGCCCACGGCGTTCTTCAAGGCGATCAGGTGCTCGACCAGGCGCTGGCGGATCTGCGCATGGCTCATGCCCCGGCAATCGATGCCGAAGGTCTCGGCGATCACCTTGAAGCGCTCGGGCGCGGCACTGTAGTTGAAAGCCACCACGTGCTCGACCAGCACCGCGTTACACAGGCCGTGCGGCAGGTCGAGGTAACCGCCGAGGCTGTGGGACATGGCGTGCACCGCGCCGAGGATCGCGTTGGAGAACGCCAGCCCGGCCTGCATGCTGCCCAGCATGATCTTCTCGCGCAGGGCGATGTCCGCCGGATGGGCGATCATCTGCACCAGGTTGCCGTTGATCAGCCGCATCGCCTCCAGCGCGTGGGGGTCGGTGAGCGGGCCGTGGCCGGTGGACACGAACGCCTCGATGGCGTGCACCAGCGCGTCGATGCCGGTGCAGGCGGAGAGGAACGGGTCCATGGTCAGGGTGGTTTCCGGGTCGATCAGCGACACATCGGGCACCACCGCCTTGCTGACGATGGAGAACTTCATCCGCTCGTCCTGGTTGGAAATGATCACGAATTGCGAGACGTCCGCCGAGGTGCCGGCGGTGGTGGGAATCAGGATCAGCGGCGGGCTGGGCACGCGCAGGGTGTCCACGCCCTCGAACTCGAGGATGTTGCGGCCGTGGGCGGCGACGATGCCGATGCCCTTGGCGCAGTCCATCGGGCTGCCGCCGCCGACCGCGACTATCACGTTGCAGCCCTCGCTGCGGTATACGTCGGCACCGCGCATGACTTCTTCCACGCGCGGGTTGGGCGATACGTCGGTGTAGCGGCAGAAGGGAATGTCCTGGGCGGCCAGGCTGGCCTCGATATCGGCGACCCAGCCGGCGGCGACTACACCGGGATCCGACACGACCAGGACCTTGCGGGCGCCGAAGGTTTTCACGTAATTGGCGACATTGTGCCGGCATCCGGCACCGAAAATGATCTCTGGCGAGACGAATTTGCGCAGCTGGCTGAGCTCGTGGGACATCGGGGGCTCTGTCGTTATTGTTATGGGATATTTCCGGGAGCCTACTGCATCCGTCAGGTATTGCAATGCGACCTTGGCAGACGGTTCTTACAGCCCGACCTGACAGGTATCAGCCGGCCAGAAGTGCCTGATAGAAGCGCCACTCGGCCTCCAGCGCATGGGCCAGGTTGGCAGCCTGGCGGAAGCCATGGCGCTCCCCGGCGTAGCGGTGCACTTCCACCGGCACGCCGCGCTGGCGCAGGCTGTCGACCATGGCGTCGGTCTGTGCCGGCACCACCACCGCATCCAGCTCGCCCTGGAAGAAGATCATCGGCGCGTGAATGTGGTCGGCCTGCAGCACCGGCGTACGCTCGCGGTAGCGCTCGGCGTCCTGTAGCGGGTCGCCGATCAGCCAGTCCAGGTAGTCCGCCTCGAACTTGTGGGTGACCCGTGCCAGCGCCTGCGGGTCGCTGACGCCATAGAGACTGGCGCCGCCGCGCAGCCCCGGTAGCCGCGCCAGCGCCATCAGCGCGCTGTAGCCGCCAGCACTGGCGCCACGCACGAACACCCGCTGGCGGTCGATACGCCCGGCCCGGGCCAGGAAATCCAGCGCCGCGCCGATGTCCTCCACTTCCACCCGTCCCCAGCCCAGGTGCAGCCGCTCGCGGTAGGCGCGACCGTAGCCGCTGCTGCCGCGATAGTTGATGTCCGCGACGGCAAAACCCCGGCGCGTCCAGAACTGGATGCGCCCGTCGAACACCGGGTAACTGGCCGAGGTCGGCCCGCCATGCAGGAACACCACCAGCGGCGGCGCGCCGTCCGTAGCGTAGGGCGGATAGAAGAACCCATGGCCGCACTCGTCCTCGCCCACCGGGTAGTGGAAGGCCTCGCCACGGGACAGCTCGGCCTCCGCCAGCGGCTTCTCGCCACCGGCCAGCACCTGGAGGGAACCGTCGACCCGGCGGATCGCCAGCAGCGTCGGCAGGCGATCCGGTGCAGCGGCGATGCAATAGAAGTGGCGCTCATCCACCGCCAGCGAGCGGAAGCGGCTGTACTCCGGCGCCAGCCGGCGTTCGCCGCCCTGTCCGTCATACAGCACCAGCACGCCGCGGCCCTCTTCGTAGCGGGTCGCCAGCAGTTCACCGCGCGGCAACGGCAGGAAGGTGCGCCCGCCCAGTTGCCAGGGTGCGCTGGCGTGGTCCGCCGCTGCAGGCTGCCAGGCACCATGCCCTTCGTGGTACGGCTGCCAGTAGCCGTCACAATCGCTCAGCCAGTGCAGGCGGTCGTCCTCGGCGAAGCGCGGTTGCTGGATGGATTCGTGGCGAGCCTGTCCGGCCAGGCAGCGTTCCTCCCCGGCGAAGGACTCGCACAGGCGCGTGCGCGTCCAGGGCTGATGCGGCCGATCCCACTCCACCCAGGCAATGCGCTCGGCACGGCTGTCAGCCACCGGGGAAGCGTAGAAATCCGCACCCGACGCGATCACCCGGCGGCGGCCATCGGCGTCGAGACGAACGATGCGGTGGTTCACCCCGCCGCTGCCGTTCTCCTCTTCCACCGCCAGCAGCGCATTCCAGGCGGGGACGAAGTGCAGGTCGCCATAGCGGCAGTCGTCGCGATGGGTGATGGGCCGCGGCGCGCCCCCCAGGCGCAACCAGTGCACCTGCTGGTCGCCTTCTTCCACCCAGGCCACACCGTCAGCGGTGGCACAGCAGGAGCCGCCGCCGTACTCGTAGACGCGGCTGCGAACCGAGGCGCCGGGTGGCGTCAGCTCGACGCTCTGCCCTTCACGGCGGAGGAACAACCGACAGCGCGAGCTGGTGGGGTCGAAGGCGGCCCACAGCAACCCGCCGTGGGCCACGTGCAACTCGGCAAAGTCCCCCGCGGCGGCGGCCGCGCGTTCGGCGCTCCAGTCGCTGCGCGGCATCTTCAGGCCTTGCAGATCAGCTGCGAGGCCCGCTCGTTGCGCAGGGTCAGCGCGCTGAGTGGCGCGGCGGCGGTTTCTGCCTCGCGGCGGGCGTCGAGGATGATCCCGTGGTGGGCCGACTTGGCGCATACCGGGTCGGTCGCCTCGGCATCGCCGGTGAGCATGAAGGCCTGGCAGCGGCAGCCACCGAAGTCGCGTTGCTTCTCGTCGCAGGACCTGCACGGCTCGGGCATCCACGAGTCGCCCCGGAAGCGGTTGAAACCGAACGACTCGTACCAGATGTGCTGCAGGCTGTGCTCACGCACGTTGGGGAATTTCACCGGCAGTTGTCGCGCGCTGTGGCACGGCAGCGCGGTGCCGTCCGGGGTGACATCGAGGAATACGCTGCCCCAGCCGCCCATGCAGGCCTTGGGGCGCTCCTCGTAGTAGTCCGGTACCACGAAGATCAGCTTGCACGGGTTGCCCTCGGCGGCCAGGCGCTCGCGGTACTCGGCAGTGATGCGTTCGGCCCGTTGCAGCTGCTCGCGGGTCGGCAACAGGCCGGCGCGGTTCAGCTCGGCCCAGCCGTAGAACTGGCAGGTGGCGAGCTCGACGAAGTCGGCCTCCAGCTCGATGCACAGCTCGATGATACGGTCGATGCTGTCGATGTTGTGCCGGTGGGTGACGAAGTTCAGCACCATCGGGTAGCCGTGGGCCTTCACCGCGCGGGCCATGGCGAGTTTCTGGGCGAACGCCTTGCGCGAGCCGGCGAGCAGGTTGTTCACCTCCTCGTCGGCGGCCTGGAAGCTGATCTGGATATGGTCGAGCCCGGCGTCGGCGAACTCCTTCAGGCGCTTCTCATTGAGGCCGATGCCGGAGGTGATCAGGTTGGTATAGAAACCCAGCCCGCGCGCGGCGGCGATCAGCTCGGCGAGGTCCTGGCGCACCAGCGGCTCGCCGCCGGAAAAGCCCAGCTGCGCCGCGCCCATCTCGCGGGCCTGGCGGAACACCTCGATCCACTGCGCGGTGGACAGCTCCTCGCCGCCCCTGGCGAAGTCCAGCGGGTTGGAACAGTACGGGCACTGCAGCGGGCAGCGGTAGGTCAGCTCGGCCAGCAGCCAGAGCGGCGGGCCTACCGGCGCCTCAGCGCAGCTCGATCCAGAATTGCGCATGGGCCACCTCGAGGAATGCCAGGATGTCTTCGTCGATGCCCGGCACGCCGGGGAAATCGGCACGCAGGCCATCGATGATGCCGGCCACGTCGGCTTGACCGTCGACGCGCCCGAGAATCGCCCCGGCGCTCTCGTTGAGCTTCACCATCCCTTCAGGATAGAGCAGCACGTGGCAGCCCTGGGCCGGTTCGAATTGCAGGCGGAAGCCCCGGCGCAGCGCCGGTACGCTGTCCAGCGAAGGCAGACTCATCACAGCAACCCCCTGTGCCATACGCGCTCGGTCGTCACCGTATGGTACGGCGGGCGCTGCAGTTCATAGGCCATGCTCATCGCGTCGAGCATGCTCCAGAGCACGTCGAGCTTGAATTGCAGGATTTCCAGCATGCGCTCCTGGGCCTCGCGGGTGCGGTAGTGCTCCAGGGTGATGCGCAGGCCGTGCTCGACATCGCGGCGCGCCTGGGACAGGCGCTTGCGGAAGTAGTCGTAGCCGCTGGCGTCGATCCACGGGTAATGCTGCGGCCAGCTGTCCAGGCGCGACTGGTGGATCTGCGGGGCGAACAGTTCGGTCAGCGAGCTGCTGGCCGCTTCCTGCCAGCTGGCGCGGCGAGCGAAGTTGACGTAGGCGTCCACCGCGAAGCGCACGCCAGGCAGCACCAGTTCCTGGGACAGCACCTGCTCGCGGTCCAGCCCCACGGATTCGGCCAGGCGCAACCAGGCCTCGATGCCACCCTCTTCGCCCGGCGCGCCATCGTGGTCGAGGATGCGCTGCAGCCATTCGCGGCGCACCTCGCGGTCCGGGCAGTTGGCGAGGATCGCCGCATCCTTCAACGGAATGTTCAGCTGGTAGTAGAAGCGGTTGGCCACCCAGCCTTGGATCTGCTCGCGGCTCGCGCGGCCTTCGTACATGGCCACGTGATAGGGGTGGTAGATGTGGTAGCAGGCACCCCTGGCGCGCAGGGCCTGTTCGAATTCGGCGGGGCTCATGGCTTCGCGGGTCATCGCGAGGCTCCTTCTGAATGGGCCGTCACAGGAAGATGCCCATGCCGTCGAACGCTACCTCGATACCGCGCGCGTCGAGTTCGGCGCGTTCGGGCGAGGCGATGTCGAGGATGGGATTGGTGTTGTTGATGTGGATGAGCACCTTGCGTGGCCCGTCGATGCCGTCGAGCACCTCGATCATGCCGCCGGGGCCGCTCTGGGCCAGGTGGCCCATCTCGCTGCCGAGCTTGTCGCCGACTTCGCAGACGCGCATCTCGTCGTCGCGCCAGAGCGTGCCGTCCACCAGCAGGCAGTCGGCGCGGCGCATCCAGGCCAGCAGGCTGTCGTCCACTTGCCCCAGGCCGGGCGCATAGAACAGCTTGCCGCCGCTGGAGGTGTCCTCGACGAACAGGCCGATGTTGTCCCCCGGATGCGGATTGCCCCGGTGCGGCGAGTACGGCGGCGCGCTGCTGCGCAGGGCGATGGCGGTGAAACGCAGGCCCGGACAGGCCGGGATGCAGAAGGGCTCGGCGTCCAGTTCGATGAGCCTGTGCTTCAGCCCGCCGTTCCAGTGCGACAGCATGGGGAACAGCGGAAAGCCCGTGGACAGGTCCTGGTGGACCATCTCCGTGCACCAGACTTCGTGCGGGCAGCCCTCGCGCAGGCTGAGCAGGCCGGTGGTGTGGTCGATCTGGCTGTCCAGCAGGACGATGGCGGCAATCGCCGAATCGCGCAGGCGCCGCGCCGGCTGTAGCGCCGGGAAGGACGCCAGCTGGGCGCGGATGTCGGGCGAGGCGTTGCAGAGAATCCAGTGCTCGCCATCGTCGGACAGCGCGATGGACGATTGGGTACGTGGCTGCGCGATCACGCTGCCGTCGCGTACGCCGCGACAGTTGCGGCAATTGCAGTTCCACTGGGGAAAGCCGCCGCCGGCGGCCGACCCGAGAATTCGGATGTGCATGACAGTGCCCCGTGGGCAGGGGCCCCGGCGGACCGGGGCGCAGTGGATCAGCGGTTGGCGAAGTACAGGGTCACTTCGAAGCCAAGGCGCAGGTCGGTGAAGCTAGGCTTGGTCCACATGGGTCTGTCCTCTTTCTTGTTGGAAGGCGCCGGCAGAACCGGCAAGGTCGAGTTAAACACCAGGGTCAGGCACTCCGAATGATACTTTCGAAGGAGATTCCCCCCTGATTTGGTAGCGGGCCCGCGACAGCTGTCGCGCCCCGCCGCTACAACTGTCCCATCGCTGCGACAGCCATTGCCCGATAGCGCCCGCGCCCCTGGCCGGCGGGCGGTCTGGCGCGGGGCTCGGCGCCCCGCGCGGGGTGTTTCGGCACAGGCCTTGCTCGGGCTCTCGTCGCCCGTGACCGACCGGTCTAGACTAGCTGGTCCGAGGAAAGGTCCTACACGAGGCCTGCCCCCTACAAAAACAATGCGCCGCAGTCCGACTGACGGCCGCCGGGAGTGACCATGCACCCGCAATCCCTGGAAAACTGCCCGAACGACCTTGCCGCCTTCATCGCCGATCACTTCGGCGAGCGTGACATCCAGCCCGAGGGCGCCATTGCGCGGTCCTGGTACCGCAGCGTGATGGAGCACCATCTCGACCCCCGCGCGCGGGCGGAAAAACACATCCTCACCGCCGGGGAAATCCGCGAGCACCAGGGCCTGCACCAGGACTACCTGGCCATCGCCAGCCAGGGCGTCACCGGCCTCGCCCGGCGCGTGCTGCCGGCGGGCTTCGCGGTGCTGCTCAGCGACGAAAACGGCATCACCCTCGATGCGCGCCTGCCCAGCGAGCGCGACCGCTACACCCAGGCCGGGCTGATCGTCGGCGCGCGCTGGGACGAATCCATCGCCGGCACCAACGGCATCGGCACCGCCCTGGCCGCTGGCGAGGCGCTGACCATCCACCGCCAGGAACACTTCCTGGTGAGCAACTTCCGCCTGAGCTGCTCGGTGGCGCCGATCTTCGATGCGCAACACCAGTTGCGCGGCTGCCTGAACGCCACCTGCCTGTACAACGACGGGCCCAAGGACGCGCAGTACCTGACGCTGCAACTGGTGATCCTGTACGCCCGGCTGATCGAGAACGCCAGCTTCCGCCAGCGCTACCGCGACCGCCTGACCCTCTCGGTGAAGGCCCGCGACGAGGTGTCGGACCTGGCGAACGAGCAGCTCATCGCCCTCGACGAACAGGGCCGGGTGATCGGCGCCAACCACGCCGCCTTCACCGCCTGCCGGGGCGAACTGCTGGGCAGCCGCATCGAGCAGTTGCTGGAGGCGGACGTCGACCAGTTGCTCGACCTGAGCAAGGGCGGCGCACGGGGCATTCGCCTGCGCACCCTGGCCGACCACGCACTGGTGGACGTGGGCCTGCGCACGCCGGCCAGCCCGCCGCGTCGTCAATCGCCGACCCGCAGCGGCTCCAACAGCCCGGAACATCCCGATCTCACCCGCCTCGCCGGCACCGACCCGCGCCTGCAGGACGGCGTGCGCAAGCTGCGCAGAGTGCTCGACAAGGGCATTTCCATCCTGGTCACCGGCGAGACCGGCACCGGCAAGGAAGCCTTCGCCCGCGCCATCCACCAGGCCAGCGCGCGGCATGCCGGGCCCTTCGTCGCGCTGAACTGCGCGGCAATCCCGGAAAGCCTGATCGAGAGCGAACTCTTCGGCTACCGCGGCGGCAGCTTCACCGGCGCCAGCAAGAAAGGCATGAAGGGCAAGCTGGAGCTGGCCAATGGCGGCACCCTGTTCCTCGACGAGATCGGCGACATGCCGGCGCACCTGCAGACGCGCCTGCTGCGCGTGCTGGCCGAGCGGGAAATCCTCCCGCTGGGCGCCGAGGCACCGGTGGCGCTGGACGTGCAGGTAGTCTCGGCGACCCACCAGCACCTGGCCGAGATGATCCGCACCAGGGGCTTCCGCGAGGACCTGTTCTACCGCCTCGCCGGCATGACCCTGCAGTTGCCGGCGCTGCGCGAACGCACTGACCGCGAGGCGCTGATCGACAGCCTGCTGGCGGGCCTGGGCGACAACCTGCACCTCGACAGCGCGGTGCGCGAGCGGCTGCGCGGTCATCCCTGGCCGGGCAACATCCGCCAGTTGCTGAACTGTTTGCGCTACGCCGCCGCGCTGGCCGAAGACGGCCGCATCGATCTGGACTGTTTGCCGATGGAGTTGCATCAGGCGGCTCCCGCCGTCACTGCCGATATACCGCACACAGCCGCCACGACCGCCCTCGCCGCCCGCCTGGACGACGATGAGGCGCGCCACCTGCTGGCGGCATTGCGCGAGCGGCAGTGGAACATCAGTGCGGTGGCGGAACAGTTCGGCATTGCCCGGTCGACCCTGTATCGGAAGATGAAGAAGCACGGCATCGTGCAGCCCAATGCGCTGTATTGATCCTTTCCCTTTTCCCTGCGTCCGCTGATCAGGTGGAGTGCTGACCCGTGTTGTAGGAGCGGACTCTGTCCGCGATAGGTCCGCATCGCGCCGGAGGCCATCGCGGACGAAGTCCGCTCCTACGCAAAGGCCACCTGCAGGCGCAGGGAAAAAGGAGCGGACCGCACCTGGCAAGGACGGCCCGCCCAGTCAAACTGGTGATGCATTTGCGGATACAGCATTCCCTTTCCCAGGAAACGCCGTGCGCGTCTTGACGCCCTCTCCCCCGCCCTCTCCCTGAAGGGAGAGGGAGTATTCGAGGGAAGCGCACAGACAGTGCCTTCCTGACACGTTTGGATCAGGAAAGAACCGCGCTTGCGCCCACGCCGATCCAGTACCCTCTCCCTTCGGAGCGGGGCGCGTAGCCAGGGTTAGGGAGAGGGGCTCCTGGGAGTTCCTACGATTCACTCCTGCGCATAAACCACATGGGTATGGGTGTACTCGTACAACCCATGCTTGCCGTCCGCGCCGCCGATGCCGGACTTGCGCGTGCCGGCATGGAAGCCCTGCATCGCCTCGAAGTTCTCGCGGTTGATGTAGGTCTCGCCGAAGTCCAGCTCGCGGCTGGCCTTGAGCGCAGCGCCGAGGTTGCGGGTGTAGATCGACGAGGTCAGGCCGTAGTCGCTGTCATTGGCCAGGGCGATGGCCTCGTCGAGGTCGTCCACCACCTGGATCGGCAGCACCGGGCCGAAGATTTCCTTGCGCATGATCTCCATGTCGCCCTTGCAGCCGGCCAGCACGGTGGGTTGGTAGTGGAAGCCCTGGCCCAGGTCGGCCACCGCGCCGCCGGTGATGACCTGGGCGCCCTGCCCGGTCGCCGTGCGGACCATCTGCGCAACCTTGTCCAGGCCGATGCGGTTGACCAGCGGGCCCATGTCCAGGTCGGCCTGCACGTTCGGGTCGCCGAAGCGGGTGGCGGCCATGGCGGCGGCAATCTTCTCGATGAACTGGTCGGCCACCTGGCGCTGCACGTAGACGCGCTCGGCGCAGTTGCACACCTGCCCGGTGTTGATCACCCGCGACGCCTTGATGGCGTTCACCGCCAGTTCCAGGTCGGCGTCGGCGAGGACGATGGCCGGCGCCTTGCCACCCAGTTCCAGGTTCAGCTTGGTGATGTTCGGCGCGGCCGCGGCCATGATCCGCGAGCCGGTGGCGACGCTGCCGGTGAAGCTGATCAGGTCGACCCCGGCGTGGCTGGTCAGCGCACTGCCGGCGCTGGCGCCGGTGCCGCCGACGACGTTGAAGACGCCAGTAGGCAGGTCAGTCTCGGCGACCAGGCGGGCGAATTCGAAGCAGTTGATCGGGGTTTCTTCGCTGGGCTTGATGACGATGGTGTTGCCGGTCAGCAGGGCCGGCGCCATCTTCCGGGCGATGAGGAAGAACGGGAAGTTCCACGGCAGGATGCCTGCCACCACGCCCAGCGGTTTGCGCAGCAGGAAGATGTGCTCGCCGACGCGGTCGCTGGTCAGCACCTCGCCTTCCAGGCGGCGCGCCCACTCGGCCATGTAGTCGAGGTAATCGGCGGTGAAGTTCACCTCCACTTCCGCCAGCGCCGGCACCTTGCCCTGCTCGGCGGTGATGATCCTGGCCAGGCGCGGCGCGTTGGCGCGCACCTTGTCGGCGATCCGCCGCAGGTAGCCGGCACGCTCGATGGCCGGCTTGGCCGCCCAGCCCTTCTGCGCCGCGCGGGCGGCGCCGATGGCGGTGTCCACCTGGGCCGTACTGGCCTCGGGGATGCGCGCCAGCAGCTCGCCATTGGCCGGGTTGTGCACTTCGATCAACGGCTCGCCGGCGACGAAGCGGTTGTCGATGTAGTGCTGGTAGGTCGTTACGTCAGTCATGAGTCGGTCTCCTGCGGGACTGCTTCTTATAGAGAGGTCACTTGGCGGCGGTCTTCTGCGCGCCGGCCAGTTGTTCCTTGAGGTCGTAGGCGCGCTTGATCAGGTACTGGTGCACGGCCTCGGCCTGCTGCAGGTCGAGGTGGCCCTGGAACGAGGGCATGCCGTCGGGGATGCGGCCGCCATAGACGATGCCGAGGAAGCGCTGGTGATTCTCCGCACTGAGGGTGCGCAGGTCGGGCACCACGCCGCCGCTGATGGCGTTGATGCCGTGGCACTGCGAGCAGCTGGAGTTGAACAGCTCGCGGCCCTGGTCGATCTGCGCGGTGGTGCCGGTCAGCGCCGGTGGCTCGGGCTTGCGGTCGGCCCACTTGTAGTTGGCGTCCGGCAGCTTGGCGGTACCGCCGAGCTTGTAGGTCAGCACCTGGGCGTTGGGCTTGACCCCGGCGCGCAGCGACAAGGCGCCGGCGAAGGTGGAGAAGGCGCCGCCCCAGCCGGCCATGAAGGTCACGTACTGCTCGCCGTCCACTTCATAGGTGATGGGCGCGGCCATCACACCGGTGTTGGCCGGGGACTCCCAGAGCTTCTTGCCGGACTCGGCGGCGTAGGCCACCACGCGGCCGTCGGCGGTGCCTTCGAACACCAGGTTGCCGGCGGTGCTCAGGGTGCCGCCGTTGAAGATGGTGCTGTAGGGCACCTCCCAGCGCTTTTCCTGCTTCACCGGGTCCCAGGCGATCAGCTTGCCGGTCCAGGTGTCGGCGATCTTGCGCAGGCCTTCCGGGTCTTCGGGCATCATCCCGGTGTTGACGTCGAGCTGGTAGATGCTCTTGAACTTGGAGCGCGGCGGCGCGCCGTCGACGTCCTGGTACATCGCCGACATGATGTGCGCCGGGATGTAGACCAGGCCGGTGTTGGGGTTGTACGACATCGGTTGCCAGTCGTGGGCGCCCCAGAACGCCGGCTGGATCAGGCGGGCCTTCTTCTGCGGGTCCTTCCAGTAGTCGGACACCGCCTCGTTGCGGATCGGCCGGCCGGTCTTCAGGTCGACACCCTTGGCCCAGTTGATCGGCACGATGTTGTTGGCCGAAAGCAGCTTGCCGGTCTCGCGGTCGATAACGTAGAAGAAGCCGTTCTTCGGCGCCTGCATCAGCACCTTGCGCTGTTTGCCGTCGATCTCCATGTCCACCAGCATGATGTGCGCGGTGGCGGTGAAGTCCCAGGCGTCGCCGGGCGTGGTCTGGTAGTGCCAGACGTACTCGCCGTTGTCGGGGTTGATCGCCACGATGGACGAGAGGAACAGGTTGTCGCCCTTGCCTTCGCTGCGGATGCGCGGGTTCCACGAGGAGCCGTTGCCGACACCGATGTACAGCAGGTTCAGCTCCGGGTCGTAGGACATGGAGTCCCACACGGTGCCGCCACCGCCCTGCTTGTAGAAGTTGTCGCCGAACCAGGTCTTGGCGGCGATCTCCATGCCCTTGCCCTTGGGCATCTCCTTGGGGTCGCCGGGCACGGTGAAGAAGCGCCAGTCCTGCTTGCCGGTCTCGGCGTCGTAGGCGGTGATGTAGCCGCGCACGCCGAACTCGGCGCCGCCGTTGCCGATGATCACCTTGCCCTTCACGATGCGCGGCGCACCGGTGATGGTGATGCTGCGCGACGGATCGGTACGGGTGTCGACGCTCCACACGCGCTGGCCGGTCTTGGCGTCGATGGCCTCCAGGCGGCCATCGAGCACGCCGACGTAGACCTTGCCCTTCCACACCGCCACGCCGCGGTTCACCGCGTCGCAGCAGGCTTCGCCGGCGCGGCTGCGGTCGGACTGCGGGTCGTACTTCCACAGTTGCTCGCCGGTGCGGGCGTCCAGCGCATAGACGATGGAGAACGGCCCGGTGGTGTACATCACGCCATCGACCACGATGGGCGTGGCTTCCACGCCACGGTCGATGTCCAGCTTGTGGCTCCAGGCCAGGCCCAGGTTGCCGACGTTGCTCTGGTCGATCGTCTTCAGCGGGCTGAAGCGCTGCTCGTCGTAGGTGCGGCCGGTGGTCATCCAGTTACCCGGCTCCTTGTCGGCGGCGGCGATGCGCTGGCCATCGACGTTGGCCGGCCCCTCGGCAGCTTGCAGGTTGGCGGACAGACCGGCCATCAGCAGCGAGGCGGTCAGCAGGGAATGACGCAGGGCGGGTTGCAGGCGAACGGAAGGCACAGACAGGCCAATCGATCTCATGGAGGTTCTCCGATTCTTGTTGGTGCCGCAGGTCGTTCGCCGCGGCTTGCAAGGCTCAGAGCAACCGCTGTGCCAGGGTTTCCAAGTTGGGCTGGAGGGCTCGCCGTTCGGGGCTTCCGGCGTTTTCTGGCGGACCTGGAGCGGGTGTTGCGGGCGCTACAGGTGTTGCGCTCATCGACGGCAGGTGTTGCGGGTGCGGGACGGAAGCTTGCGTGTTTGGGCGGGTTCGCGAGCAAGCTCGCTCCTACAGAAGAGCTGCGAACCCAACCTGTAGGAGCGAGCTTGCTCGCGAACAACGACTCATCCGGAAAAAGAAAACGCGGCCGGAGCCGCGTTCGACGAAGGCCGTCACCCGTGGAATGGGTACGGAAGCGGACGGCCGCCCGAACGGGCGCGTCGACACAAGGGATGCCTGGTGGAGTGCCAGGCGGGGTACAGCGGAAAGGGCCGGCGAGCCTGATGGGGGAAGGCTCGCCGGTTTACTGCAAAGGGTCAGAAGAAGCCCAGCGGGTTGATGTCGTAGCTCACCAGCAGGTTCTTGGTCTGCTGGTAGTGGTCGAGCATCATCTTGTGGGTCTCGCGGCCGACGCCGGACTTCTTGTAGCCACCGAACGCGGCGTGGGCCGGGTACAGGTGGTAGCAGTTGGTCCACACACGGCCGGACTGGATGCCCCGGCCCATGCGCCAGGCACGGTTGATGTCGCGGGTCCACACGCCGGCGCCAAGGCCGAACTCGGTGTCGTTGGCAATCGCCAGGGCTTCGGCTTCGTCCTTGAAGGTGGTCACGCCCACCACCGGGCCGAAGATTTCCTCCTGGAACACGCGCATGCCGTTGTGCCCTTTGAGCAGGGTCGGCTGGATGTAGTAACCGCTGGCCAGGTCGCCTTCCAGGCGCTCGCTGGAGCCGCCGGTGAGCAGCTCGGCGCCTTCGCCCTGGGCGATGTCGAGGTAGGACAGGATCTTCTCGTACTGCTGTTGCGAAGCCTGGGCGCCGACCATGGTCTCGGTATCCAGCGGGTTGCCGCGCTTGATCGCCTTGATCTTCTTCATCACCTCGACCATGAACGGTTCGAAGATCGACTCCTGCACCAGCGCCCGCGACGGGCAGGTGCAGACTTCGCCCTGGTTGAAGAAGGCCAGCACCAGGCCTTCGGCGGCTTTCTCGATGAAGGCCGGCTCGGCGTTCATGATGTCTTCGAAGAAGATGTTCGGGCTCTTGCCGCCCAGCTCAACGGTGGACGGGATGATGTTCTCCGCCGCGCAGTGGAGGATGTGCGAGCCGACCGGGGTGGAGCCGGTGAAGGCGATCTTGGCGATGCGCTTGCTGGTGGCCAGCGCCTGGCCGGCTTCCTTGCCGAAGCCCTGGACGATGTTCAGCACGCCCGGCGGCAGCAGGTCGCCGATGATCTCGGCCAGCAGCATGATCGACAGCGGGGTCTGCTCGGCCGGCTTGATCACCACGCAGTTGCCCGCGGCGAGCGCCGGGGCCAGTTTCCACGCAGCCATCAGCAGCGGGAAGTTCCACGGAATGATCTGCCCGACCACGCCCAGCGGTTCGTGGATGTGGTAGGCGACGGTGTTCTCGTTGATCTCGGCGGCGCCGCCTTCCTGCGCGCGGATGCAGCCGGCGTAGTAGCGGAAGTGGTCGGCGGCCAGCGGCACATCGGCGTTGAGGGTTTCGCGCACGGCCTTGCCGTTGTCCCAGGTCTCGGCGACGGCGAGCTGTTCCAGGTTCAGTTCGATGCGGTCGGCGATCTTCAGCAGGATCAGCGCGCGGTCCTGCACTGAAGTACGACCCCAGGCATTGGCAGCGGCGTGAGCAGCATCCAGGGCGAGTTCGATGTCCTCGGCGGTGGAGCGCGGGAACTCGGCGATGATTTCGCCGTTCACCGGCGAGGTGTTGCTGAAGTACTGGCCCAGCACCGGCGCGACGAACTCGCCGCCGATGTAGTTGCCGTAGCGCGGCTTGAGGGTGACGACGGCGCCTGGGGTTCCGGGTGCGGCGTAGATCATGGGGATGCTCTCCTGTCGGTTCCCGGCCTCCATCGGCCAGGTCATGGAGCGATCTTAGGCAGCGCCCTTCCCGGCCAGGAATGCACCCATGGGAGGGGTGGGTTCCTCATTTGGTAGTAGAGGCCGAGGCATGGCTATTTGTAGGAGCGGGCCATGCCCGCGATCGCGCCCATGGGGCGATCCTGTAAGGTGGCAGCGATATTTTCAGCCGCGCTACGAACCGTCTGACACGCCGGCCCTGCCGGCGGATCGCGGGCATGGCCCGCTCCTACAAGGGTGTTTCCAGTGAAACATCCGCACACTCCGGACGCCCCGTTCAGGAGGCCTCGTTGAAACTTCGTTTCAACGAGGGAATTTTTCGCCTAAGCGAAAAACCGGATGTCCGGGGCAAGACCTTTGGTTACTTTGCGTCGTTTGGCAAAGTGACTCGCCCGAGGGGGCGAAACCAGAAGCCCACGCGCACACCAAAGCGACGCGGAAAGTCCAGGCGCGAGGCAGACATATCGCGGACAAAGTCCGCTCCTACGCTGCCTGATAGTACCGATGCTCCTGAGGAAAAAATCCACGCGATAAGCGCGCCAAAACAAAGGGCCGGCTCAACGGCCGGCCCTCTGCTCGCCTCACAGAACCATTACTTCTTGGCGACGAGATCCTTCGGCAGCTTGAAGGTCCAGATCATCCCGCCCTGGTCCAGGTCCTTGATGCGCTTGGCCACCTCGCCGCCCCACAGCGGCACCGCGCCGCCCCAGCCGGAGAGAACGGTCACGTACTGCTCGCCGTCCATTTCCCAGGTGATCGGCGAGGCGATCACGCCGGAGCCGGTGTTGAACTGGTAGAGCTTCTTGCCGGTCTTGGCGTCGAAGGCCATCAGGTAGCCCTCGGGGTTGCCGGTGAACACCAGGTTGCCGTGGGTCGCCAGCACGCCGCCCCACAGCGGCGCGTAGTTCTCGTAGCGCCAGACCTGCTTGCCGGTCTTCGGATCGATGGCGCGCAGCACGCCGATGTACTTCTCGTTCAGCGGCTTGATGGTGAAGCCGGCGCCGAGGTAAGCCGCGCCTTTCTTGTAGGCGATGTTCTCGTTCCACATGTCCATGCCCCACTCGTTGGACGGCACGTAGAACAACCCGGTGTCCTGGCTGTAGGCCATGGGCATCCAGTTCTTGCCACCGAGGAAGGACGGCGCGACGAACACCGACGTGCCCTTCTCGCCGCCTTCACCCGGCGCACCAGGACGGTGGGCGTCGTCGTAGATCGGCCGGCCGTTCTCGTCCAGGCCCTTGGCCCAGGTCACCTTGTCGACGAAGGGGAAGCCACGGATGAACTTGCCGTTGGTGCGGTCGAGCACATAGAAGAAGCCGTTGCGGTCGGCGGTGGCGGCGGCCTGCACGGTCTTGCCACCGTCCTTGTAGTCGAAGGACACCAGCTCGTTGACGCCGTCGAAGTCCCAGCCGTCGTGCGGGGTGGTCTGGAAGTGCCACTTGATCGAGCCGTCTTCCGGGTTCAGCGCCAGCCGCGAGGAGGAGAACAGGTTGTCGCCCGGACGCAGGTGCGAGTTCCACGGCGACGGGTTGCCGGTGCCGATGAACAGCGAGTCGGTACTCGGGTCGTAGTAGCCGCCCAGCCAGGGCGCGGCGCCGCCGGTCTTCCACAGGTCGCCCGGCCAGGTCTTGCCCGCCTCGCCGCCGGAGATGCCGTTCTCCACCGGCTTGCCGTCCTTGTAGACGTAGCCCATGTGGCCTTCCACGGTCGGGCGGCTCCACAGCAATTCACCGTTGGTGGGGTTGTAGGCCTCGATCTTGCCGACCACGCCGAACTCGCCGCCGGCCACGCCGGTGATCAGCTTGCCCTTGGCAATCAGCGGCGCGGCGGAGATGGAGTAGCCGGCCTTGTAGTCGGCCACGGTTTTCTTCCATACCACCTTGCCGGTGTCCTTGTTCAGGGCGACCAGCTTGGCGTCGAGGGTGCCGAAGATCACCAGGTCGCCGTACAGCGCCACGCCACGGTTGATCACGTCGCAGCAGGGCATGATGCCGTCAGGCAGGCGCGCGTCGTATTGCCAGAGCTTGCGCCCGGTGCGCGCATCGGCGGCGAACACCCGCGAGTAGGAGGCGGTGACGTACATCACGCCGTCCTTGATCAGCGGCTGCGCCTGCTGGCCGCGCTGCTTCTCGCCGCCGAAAGACAGCGCCCACACCGGCCGCAGCTCCTTCACGTTATCGCTGTTCAGGGTGTTCAGCGGGCTGAAACGCTGGCCCTGCTGGTTGATGCCGTTGACCACGATCTGGTCGGTGCGCTTGGCGGCATCGCTGATGTCCTGGTCGGTGACGCCGGCGTGGGCGCCCAGGCTGGCCAGGCCGATGGCGGTGAACAGCACGGTGCGGGCGAAAGGTTGAAGCTGTCTCATGGCGGTGCGCCTCTGCGATTGTTGTTGTACCCGGGGAAATGTCCCGGTCTGTCGCAGATTCTTGGTTTGGCACGGCGGGCCAACAATTGAACGCAGTGCCGAATTTCCTAGTTCCTTGGTAGCAATACCGGGCCTTGGCGGCACGAAATAAGCGGATTACCCAGGGCGCCCGGAGCTTCCCTGTAGGAACGGGCCATGCCCGCGATCGCGCGCATGGCGCGCTCCTACAGTCGAGCGACGTGCCGATCGGTGCGCGGGGATGATGGGTATCGCTACGCTCCACGCCATCCTACGGGAGCAATGTCAGGGCGTATCGACGCGCGGCAGGACCTTCTGCTCATAGCGCGGATACAGGTGGCTGACGCTGCGGATCAGCTCGTAGCGCGTCAGGCTGATACCGGCAAAGCGGTCCGGGATTGGCGTGCGCAGCAAGTCGTTCATGTCGGCGCCCTGGGCAATGCCGTCACGCATCGCAGTGTCGAGCCAGCCCAGGTAGTCGCGCATCTGCGCAAACGGTTCGGCATCGCTGGCGATGGGACCGTGGCCGGGGACTATCTGTTTCCACGGCAGCTGCTGCAGCGTATCCAGGTCGGCCAGCCAGACGCCGAGACCAGGACTGTTCGGCGTGGTCAGCGCGCGCTGGTAGAAGACGATGTCCCCGGCGAACAGCACGCCGGTGGTTTCATCGAGGATCGCCAGGTCCGCGCCGGTATGTCCGCGCAGGGCCAGCAGGCGGAAGCGGTGGCTACCCATCTGCAGTTCCCCCGGCTCCACCGTCTCGGTGGGCAGCACGACCTCCGTGCCACGCATCCAGTCGCCGACCAGGCGGTACATGTTCTCCGCCATGGCATTGCCCTGTTCCTTCAGCAGCTTGCCGGTGCCGGCCAGCGCGCCGATGGGCACGTCGGTGAAAGCCTGGTTGCCCAGCACATGGTCGGGGTGGTGATGGGTCAGCAGCACGCGCTTCACCGGCTGGCCGGTGGTCTGCTGGATCAGCACGCGCAGGGCTTCGCCATAGCGCTTTGACGGGCCAGTGTCGATCACCAGCACGCCGTCGCCGGTGTCGATGAAGGCGACGTTGACGATGGCGCCGCCGTTGCCCTTGGCGAAGTTGTCGGTGCTGCCTTCCACTACCCAGGTGCCCTCGGCGATCTGCCGGGGCTGGAGGTGGTACTGCAGGTCGGCCAGTGCCGGCAGGCACAGGCACGCAAGGGCGATCAGGAGGAAACGCATGGGCACCTCGTTAGCGCAGCGCGGCGTCAGCGCAGAGCGGCCTGGAATTCGTTGCCGTTGTTATCGTGCAGCCAGAGTTCGGTATGCGGGTCGCCGCGCACCTCGAAGGTGAAGGTCGGGTTCTCGCTGACTGCCGGGAACAGGTCCAGGCGGGCGAAGACCTCGCCCTCCGGCCCACGCAGCTCGGCATGGTCGAGGTAGAACTCGGGGATGCCGCCGACCAGGCCGTTGTCCATCGGATGCGAGACCGACAGGCGCACGCGGCTGTACTCCCCTTTGGGATAGGACTCGCCGTGGACCTGGCCGAGGCGGTCTTCCCACCCCGGTTGCGCACGCACCACGCTGGGCGCTGTGCAGCCGCCACCGGCCGCGTCAATCCAGGCCGAGCCGACGTGCCAGACGCCCTTCTCGTCCCGTAGCGCGGCGCGGATCGGCGTGGCCTGTTCGATGCGGATACGCACCGCCAGCAGCGGCGCCAGGTGCTCGCCGGGATAGAGCGTCAGCACATGGGGAATCGGATTCAGCTCGGCCCACAGCAGCAGTCGGTCGAAGCGTCCCGGCATGGCGCGGGCGTCCACTTCCACCGGGACCTGGCGGGAGTCCTCGGCGAACGGCGGCACGCCCAGCTTCACTCGCTCATCGAAGACGTAGGGCTCGCCGTTCAACAGGCGCTTGTGGTGGTAGTCCCACATCACCGAGGGCATCGGGTCGCCCTCCACCGCCGCCGCCAGCAGCGGCAGCGCACAGATCCCAAGCAGCAGTTCGCGCCTGTGCATCATGATTCCCTCACTGCACGTCCTGGTAGAGCCCCGGCAGTTCGTAGCGCATGCCGTAGGCCGCGTAGAGCTTTTCCATCGCGCCGCTGCGCACCAGTTCCTCCAGTTCGCCGTCCAGCGCGTTGGAGAGCTGGCGATTGCTTTCATGCACCGCCATGCCGATGTCCCACTCGGGCTGACCGAGGGCGGGATAGGTGTTCCCGGCGTTCTTCAGATGCTCGTCGGCGGCTTGCGCGCGCATCCAGTCCAGTTCGCCGCGCAGGGCCATCACCGCGTCCACCTTGCCTGCGCGCATGCCGTCGAAGGCCGCCTGGGTGCTGGGGAAGTGCACGGTCATGCGGCTGAGCTGGCCGCCCAGCACCGAGGTCAGGTAGAACGACGGCACGCTGTCCAGCTCGACGCCGATGGGGTGTTCGCGGAACGCCGCGATGGTATCCACCTCGGGCAGGCGACGGTCATCGCTGACCACCTGCCAGCGCTCGCGCTGGTAAGGACCGAACATCACCACCTGCTCATTGGCGAACTCGCCGACGTCATTGCGCCGGTTGGCGTACTGGCGGTCGTAGGGCACGCGCAGCATCACGTCGGCGACCACGCCGGGGCGCAGGTAGTGGCCCTTCCAGATGAAGTTGCGCAGGTCGTCGTCCAGGCGTTCGCCGGGGGTCACCCAGAGGAACTCCGCCCGCAGGCCCAGCCCGCTGGCCAGGCGCTGCGCAAGGTCGACGTCGACCCCACGTGGCTGCCCGCCCTGCATGAAGCTGTAGGGCGGGAAGTTCTCGTACACGGCCACTCGCAGCACGCCGCTGGCGACCATGTCCTCGTAGGGGCGCACCCCGGCCTGCGCCTGCCCCAGCAGCAGGCACAGGGCCAGACTCAGGAGCGCGCCGATCAGCAGATTGGGCAGGCGCATGGCGATCACTCTTCCACGTGCACGCTGTCCAGGTAGGTGCGGATCGCCCAGAGGCCTTCCTGGCTGATGTAGTCGGCCATCTTCGGCATGTACACCGCACCGTCACGCACTGCGCCGTTGATCACCCGCTCCTTGAACCACTCATCGCCCTCGGCGCCCACGTCGAGCATGCGCAGGTCGGGAGCGATGCCGCCGGACTTGGCTTCCAGCCCGTGGCAGCGCGCGCAGTTCTGGTTGTACGCCGAAGCGCCGATCTCCACCGCCTTGGCGTGGTTGGCGTAGGGCTCGCGGTAGGGGTTGGTGTCGCGCCATTCCTTGCCCAGCGGTTCCAGCCCCGTGGTATCCACTGCCTGGGGCGTCACATTGCCGTGGGACAGGGCCAGACCCGAAACACCCAGGCCGCCCACTAACAGCAGGCCACACAGCACGTTCTTGTTGTTCATCACTTCATCCTCTCATCGAGATGCTTGGCAAGGCACGGCGCCAGGAACGACGCCTGTGATGAGATGGTAAGAACGCGCGGCCGGCGGCCGAATCCTGCTTTGGATGCTCCCGCCTACTCCCTTGGTACTAGAACGGCGGTCGGCCACGATCGTTGAATGGCCCCATTGGTCTGCCGGTATTGCCGGGAATTGGCTATTCGAAGGTGACGCCGCGAGCGGTAACTTAGCTCCATTCCCGCACTACCGCGGGCCCCCACTGGAGATCACCATGAGCGCACGTATCGAATGGGCCAAAGCCTCCCCCGACGCCTACAAGGCCATGCTCGGCCTGGAACAGGCCCTGGCCAAGTCCGGGCTGGAGACCTCGCTGCTGGAGCTGATCCGCCTGCGCGCCTCGCAGATCAACGGCTGTGCCTACTGCGTGAACATGCATGCCAATGACGCGCGCAAGGCCGGCGAGACCGAGGCGCGGCTGCAGACCCTGAGCGTCTGGGAGGAAACCCGCTTCTTCACCGAACGCGAGCGTGCCGCCCTGACTTGGGTGGAAAGCCTCACCCGCCTGCCGGAGAAGCACGCCCCGCAGCACCAGTTCGACACCCTGCGCGAGCACTTCAGCGACGCCGAGATCGCCAACCTGACCCTGGCGATTGCCACCATCAATGCCTGGAACCGCTTTGGCGTGGGCATGGCGATGGTGCCCTGAGCAACACGATCTGCTCCCGTAGGATGGTGTGGAGCGCAGCGATACCCATCCTACGAACTACATCTGTGGCTCGCGTTTGGCGCATTACCCGGCACGGGTTATGCGCCAAACGGTTCAACCGGCATTCCCCTGTAGGAGCGCCCCATGGGCGCGA
>NZ_JYOA01000019.1:90485-90698 GCF_000955805.1 Pseudomonas sp. 21
CATGGCCCGCTCCTACAGGCTGAATCCGGTGCCGATTCAGCCCTCGACCAGCTCGGCTTTCTCCGGTCCACGCTTCATCGGGCCCCGCAGCGAGGCCAAGGTTCGCGAGCAAGCTCGCTCCTGCAGTCGTTACGTAGGGCGCATAACCCGGAACGGGTTATGCGCCCTACGGTTCAACCGGCATTCCCCTGTAGGAGCGCCCCATGGGCGCGA
>NZ_JYOA01000019.1:90708-107667 GCF_000955805.1 Pseudomonas sp. 21
GGCCCGCTCCTACAGGTTGAGTTCGGTGCCGTCTCAGCCCTCGACCAGTTCTACTTTCTCCGGCTCGCGCTTCATCAGCACGCGGCCATTGCGGATCGAGTACAGCGCCTTGGTCTGCTGGCGCACTGCTTCGTAGTCACTGTCCACGCCCAGTACCAGCAGGTTCGCCGGGCGGCCGGCGGCGATGCCATAGCGCGCACCGAGGTTCAGCGCGCGGGCGCTGTTGTCGGTGACCAGGTCCAGCGCGCGCTGCAGGTCATCGAAGCCCATCATGTGGCAGATGTGCAGGCCGGCATCCAGCACGCGCAGGATGTTGCCGTTGCCCAGCGGGTACCACGGGTCCTTGATCGAGTCCTGGCCGAAGCAGACGTTCATGCCGGCGCGGTCGATCTCGGCCACGCGGGTCACGCCACGGCGTTTCGGGAAGGTGTCGAAGCGGCCCTGCAGGTGGATGCTCTCGGTCGGGCAGGAGACGAAGTTGATGCCCGAACGCTTGAGCAGGCGGAACAGCTTGGAGCAGTAGGCGTTGTCGTAGGAACCCATGGCCGTGGTGTGGCTGGCGGTGACGCGGCCACCCATGCCGCGCACGCGGGCTTCCTCGGCAAGCACTTCGAGGAAGCGCGAGTTCGGGTCGTCGGTTTCGTCGCAGTGCACGTCCACCAGGCAGCCGGTGCGCTCGGCCAGGTCCATGAGGAACTTGATCGAGCTGACGCCCTGCTCGCGGGTGTTCTCGAAGTGCGGGATGCCGCCGACCACGTCCGCGCCGAGGCGGATCGCCTCTTCCATCAGCTCGCGGCCGCCCTCGTAGGACTCTATGCCCTCCTGCGGGAAGGCAACGATCTGCAGGTCCACCAGGTGCCGCGCCTCTTCGCGGACCTCCACCATGGCCTTGAGTGCCGCCAGGGTCGGATCGGTCACGTCGACGTGGGTGCGCACGTGCTGGATGCCGTGGGCAGCCAGCATGCGGATGGTGGTGTGGGCGCGGGACTTGGTGTCCTCGTGCGTGATGGTTTCCTTGCGCTGGGCCCAGCGCTCGATGCCCTCGAACAGGGTGCCGCTCATGTTCCACTCCGGCTCGCCGGCGGTCAGGGTGGCGTCGAGGTGGATGTGCGGCTCCACCAGCGGGGCGATGGCCAGGTTGCCTCGGGCGTCGATGTCGTCGCCGCTGGCGGCCAGGGTGCCGGCTTGCTGCACGACTTCGGCGATGACGTCGCCTTCGCAGCGGATGGTGAACAGGCCGGTCTGCTTGCGCAGGGAGGCGTTGATGATTTTCATGGGATCAAAGGTCCTCTTCAGGCTATTCGTGGCGCGGCGCGCTGGACATGCGCCAGATGAGCAGCGCCACGGAGGTATTCAGGCGGAATTGCGCGTCGTCCAGGGACTGGCCGCTGAGGGCCTCGATGCGCGCGATCCGCTGGTTCAGGGTGTTGCGATGGATGCCCAGGCGTTGTGCCGCCTTGAGCGCGTTGCCGCCTTCCTGGACCAGCGCGTCGAGCGTCTCGATCAGCAGGTGCGGCTGTTTGCGGCCCGCATCGTTGAGCGGGCCGAGGGTGTCCTTCATGAACTGCTCGATCACTGCGCGATCGGGAATCGCCCGCAGCAGGCGCAGCACGCCCAGCTCACGGTAGTCGCAGAAACCACCGGGCGCCTGCATGCCTTCGGCGACATCCAGCGCCTGGCGGGCTTCGAGCAGCGCGCGGGGATATTCCGCGCAGGAATCGGCGCGGGCCGACAGCCCGAGGTAAGCCCGCAGCGGCGCCAACTCCTGCTGCAGTTCGGCGGCCAGGGCGTGCAGTTCGGGGCGCTCGGCACTTTCGGAATCGGCCAGCAGCAGGACGAACAGGTCGCCCTGGATCACCACCGGCAGGCGCTCGGGGCGTTCCTGCTGCCAGCTTTCCAGATGGTCGAGCAGTCGCTGGCGGGTGCGTTGCAGTGCGCGCTCGGCTTCTTCCGGCTCATGCTGCTGGAACAATGTGTCGACGCCGGACAGCCGCAGCGCCACCAGACGGCGCGGGGCTTCCAGCGGCAACTCCAGGTGTTGCGCACGGCGACGGACGATCTCCAGGCTGGGGAAGTCGCCGCTCAGCAGCTGGCCGAGGATGTCCCGGCGCGAGGTCTTCACCTGGGTCATCTGTACCAGCGCCGTGCCGATCAGGTGGGTGACGATGACCATCTTCAGCGCGTAGGGCTGCTCGATCAGCGGCAGCCCCTCCCCTTCGGCCAGATGCACCACGGACTCGGGAATGCGCTGGATGAACTCGTCACCGGTCAGAATGACGATGCCGGCAATGCCGCTGGCGACGCCTTCGCGCACCAGCTGCAGCAGGTTGGCTTCGTCACGGCTGTGGTTGATGCCGGTGACGAACACCAGCTCGCCGCCCATCACCCAGTCGGCAATGCCAACGTTCTCCGCCACGTAGGACCAGCGCACGCTGCGATGCAGGTTGCGTGCGCCGGCCCGCAGCGCGAGGCTTTCCAGCCCCGGCAGACGGAGGATTTCCTCGACGCTCAGGCTCAAGCGCGCGGCTCGGCCACCGGCGCGCGGGCGCGGGTGACTTCGGTGAGGACGATGTAGCAGAGGGCCGAGGCGGCGATGCCCACCAGCGGTGCGATCCACGGCGAGGCGTAGGCCAACCCCGCGCCGACCGCGTAGGACGCGAGGCCCGAGACGTTGAACGCCGGAATGTGGCTGCCCACCAGCGCTGGGTACTCGCCGCGGTTGCGGTACCAGTAGTCGGCCATGATCACGCCGCCCAGCGGCGGGATGATCGAGCCCAGCAGCACCAGGAACGGGATCAGCCATTCGTACATGCCGCCGATGGCCAGGATGATGCCGATACCGGCGGCCAGCAGGGTCATGGTGCGGCGACGCTCGCTGCGTACCAGGTGGCAGGCGGCGGCGGAGACGTTGTAGATGGTCGGGCCCTGGATGGTCCACAGGTTCAGGCAGAGCATGATCACCGCAGCGAAGGACAGGCCCTGCAGCACCATCACTTCGACGATGTCGGCGTTCTGGTAGACGATGGCGCACCAGGCGCCGGCGACGATCATCAGGCCGTTGCCGATGAGGAAGGCGACCACGCTGGCGATCACCGCGATGCGCCCGCTGCGCGCCATGCGCGTCCAGTTGGTAGCCTGGGTCGCGCCGCTGGCGAAGGTGCCGAAGACCATGGTCACGGCGGCGGAGAAGGTCAGCGTCTGGCTCGGCTCCTTCGCCAGCAGGCCACTCCAGCCGCCGGCGTGGTGGGTCGCGATGACCATCGAGGCCACCAGCAGGATGAACATCAGCGGCACCGACACGCGGGACATGATGTCCAGCCCCTTGAAGCCGATGATCGCGGTGACCGAGAACAGCAGGCCGAACACCACCATCAGCGGAATGTTCAGCCACTCGGGCAGGCTCAGCATCTTCACCAGCACGATGGCCACGGTGGCGGTGCCCCAGGCGTACCAGCCCAGTTCGGCGAAGCCGAGGAGGAAGTCGGACAGCTTGCTGCCGCGCTCGCCGAAGCAGAAGCGCCCCATCAGCACGGTGTTCAGGCCGCTGCGCGAGGCGATCAGGCCCAGGGCGGCGGCGTAGATGGCGAGCAGCACGTTGCCGATGAAGGCGACCCAGAGCATGTCGACGAAGTCGAAGGCCATGCCGATCTTGCCGCCGGCGAACATGGTGCCGGTGAAGAAGGTGAAGCTGAACAGGACCATGGCGATGGGCAGCAGGCCTTTGCGCCCTTCCCTGGGCGTCGCGCTCAGGGGGAATTCACTGGGGGAACTCATCAGATGTCTCCGCGAGGATTGGTTGAGGACTCCCGGCCAACGCAAATAGCGGGCCGGAAAAGCCAATCAGGAACGACGCGGAAATTTTGAGCATGTCGAACATTGTGAACTGTTCACAATGCACACTTCCGGTGGGTGTAACGGCGTTTCAAGATAGCTCAAATGTGCATTGTGCGGATTTTCGGGGCACGATGCAGCTTTTTCGCACCAAAACCTGACGAAGCCTTGATCCATGCCTGTGCCGTTCGGCGGATTTCCCGCCTCGAAACGCAACGGCAGTCTGCACTTTCTCCCTGCGACACCCTGTCACCCCCAGACAAGGAAATGGCACGGACAACAAGTCCGGCGCGAACCGACGCAGGCAGACTCTCCTCAATGTTCCGTCCGCTGTCCGCCCCTGGCAGATGGCCTGATAACAACAGATAGCCCGCCAACAAGAAAAAGGGAGTACCCGCCAATGAGCGTCGCCAGGTTCCTCGCTCCATCGGTCCTCGCGCTGGCAACTTGCCTCGCGATGGGCGCAGCCCAAGCCGAGCTGCCGACCGAGAGCATCGGTGAGACCGTCTTGCCGTTCCCGCCCTCGCCGCACCGTGCGTACATCGTCGACGTGGAGTTCGAGAACTTCATCGCCGGCCGCGTCACCGTGGTCGACCCCGAGCAGAAGAAGATGCTCGGCATGGTCAGCACCGGCTTCGTCGCCCCGTCCACCCTGAGCCACGACGCCAAGACCCTGTACTCCGCCGACACCTTCTACTCCCGCGGCACCCGCGGCGTGCGCACCGACGTGCTGACCGCCTGGGACACCTCGAACCTGCGTCCGAAGTGGGAAGTTGAAATCCCCGCCAAGCGTGCCTCGATCCTGACCCAGAAGTACGCCCTGGGCACCAGCTCCGACGACCGCTTCGTCTACGTCTACAACTTCACCCCGTCCACCTCGGTCACCGTGGTCGACACGCAGGAGAAGAAGGTCGCCAGCGAAATCGCCATCAGCGGCTGCGTGCTCAACTACCCGGTGGGCAAGCGCAGCTTCGCCTCGCTGTGCGGTGACGGCCAGCTGCAGATCACCAGGATCGGCGACGACGGCAAGGAAGTCGGCCGCAGCCAGACGCCCTTCTTCGACCCGAACAAGGAAAAGCTCAACGAACGCGGCCTGGCCGTGGGCGAGACCTACTTCTTCGTGACCACCGACGGCATGGTCAAGCCGGTGGACGTTTCCGGCGACAAGCCGAAGATGCTGCCGAGCTGGTCGCTGACCACCGACGAAGAGCGCAAGAAAGGCTGGGGCACCGGCGGCTGGCAGCTGATGGCCGTAGCGCCCAAGCTGAACCGCCTGTACGTGCTGATGCATGAAGAGCACAGCGCCGGCAAATGGGAAGACCCGAGCCCGTTCATCTGGGTCTACGACCTGAAGACGCAGAAGAAGATCGGCACCCTGGAAGCGCCCAAGCCGGTCTGGAGCCTGCACGCCACTACCGACGACAAGCCGCTGCTGCTGGGCACCGACATCGAAGGCGGCCTGCAGATCTTCGACCTGAAGACCGGCAAGTACAACGGCGCCATGGACAAGATCGCCAAGACCCCGATCCTGGTCCTGAGCCACTAAGCCTTTTTTAGAACGTCATCCTCGAGAGGTACGGAAATGTTTTCCGATCCGATCCTGATCATCGCCAGTGCAGTGGCCGTTGCGGTGCTGCTCGCCAGCGCCGCCAGCCACAAGCTGCGCGCGCCGATGCGCTTCGCCCGCCAGGTCGAAGACTACGGCCTGCTGCCGGCCTCGCTGGTCGGCCCGGTGGCCCGCGTGCTGCCAGTGATCGAGGGCGTTATCGCCTTCGCCCTGCTGGTACCGGCGAGCCGTCATGCGGCGGCCCTGGCCGCCACGGCGCTGATCCTGTTCTATGCCGGCGCCATCGGCATCAACCTCTGGCGCGGTCGTCGTGACATCGACTGCGGCTGCTCCGGCCCCGGCCAGATGCAACCGCTGCGCCCGGTGCTGCTGCTGCGCAACGCGATCATCGCCGGCCTCGGCCTGCTCGCCGCCAGCAGCCCGCAGGCTCGCGAACTGGGCGTGTTCGACGCCTTCGTGATCCTCGCGGCCAGCGCCGTCACCCTGCTCCTGTATGCCGCGGCGGACAGCCTGCTGGCGAACCATCCCCGTCTGCTCAAACTCATCGGAAGGTGAACAAATGGAAGGCCTGATCGTTTCCAACATTCTTCTCTGGGTGCTGCTCATCGCCCTCGCCTTCACCGTGATGGCGCTGGTGCGCCAGATCGGCGTCCTGCATGGCCGCATCGCTCCGGCCGGCGCGCTGATGGTCGACAAGGGCGTGGCCGTCAACGAGCCTGCGCCGAAAGTCACCGCCGCCGACCGCCACGGTCGCCCGGTCAACTTCGGCTATGAAGGCGAGCGCGGCCAGCTGCTGTTCTTCCTCTCGCCGACCTGCCCGATCTGCAAGTCGCTGCTGCCGGCGATCAAATCCATCGCCAAGGACAAGGCCGGCGAACTGGAAGTGATCTACGTCAGCGACGGCGACATGGCCGCACAGCAGGCGCTGATCACCGAGCACGGCCTGGAAAAAGCCGCCTACGTGGTCGGCCCGGAAGTCGGCATGACCTACCAGATCGGCAAGCTGCCCTACGCCGCGCTGATCGACAGCAAGGGCGTGCTGCGCGCCAAGGGCCTGGTGAACTCCCGCGAGCACCTGGACAGCCTGTTCGAGGTCGAGCACCTGGGCAGCGCCACCCTGCAGCAGTACATGAATGGCCATAGCCACAACGGCGTGCACACCCACGACGCCAGCCACGGCCACAGCCACTGATCACGGAGAGAACAAGAATGAAATTCCTCGACAACCTGTTCGAGCGCTCCTCCCGCCAGGTGGCCAACGTCACCTCGCGGCGCAAGCTGCTGGGCCGCTTCGGCTCGCTGCTGGTGGCCGGCGCGGCACTGCCGATCATCCTGCCGATCGACCGCACCTCCAAGGCCCTCGCCGCCGAAGCGCCCAAGGCTGGCGATCCGGGTGACCCGAACAGCTGCGACTACTGGCGCTACTGCTCCATCGACGGTTTCCTCTGCACCTGCTGCGGCGGCACCACCACCTCCTGCCCGCCCGGTACCGATGCTTCCCAGGTGACCTGGATCGGCACCTGCCGCAACCCGGCGGACGGCAAGGACTACATCATTTCCTACAACGACTGCTGCGGTAAGCACAGCTGCTCCCAGTGCGCCTGTACCCGCAACGAGAGCGAGGAGCCGCTGTACCGTCCGTTCAACAACAACGACGTCAACTGGTGCCTGGGCGCGGAATCGCGCATCTACAACTGCACCGTCACCATCATCCGCGGCGTCGCGGTCTGAAGTCGGGAGAAAAGCCCATGCGCAGTCTCGTTGTCGGCGCCCTGCTCTGCAGCCTGGTCGCCCCCATTGCCCAGGCCCGTGCGATCCCCGATCCGCACCAGCGGCCGGCGCCCGGCAACGAGGAGGTGCAGAAGCCGATCTCCCAGCAGAGCTACACCCCGGCCACCAACTACCAGCTGCAATGCGCCGGCTGCCATCTCACCGAAGGCAGCGGCAGCAAGGCCAACGACACGCCGCGCCTGCACGGCTTCGTCGGCAACTTCCTGAAGGTGGACGGTGGCCGGCAATTCCTCGTGCGCGTGCCGGGCATGTCCCAGTCCGCGCTGAACGATGCGCAACTGGCCGACCTGCTCAACTGGCTGCTGCGCAAGGAAGGCATGGCTGGCGACAGCATGCCCGCCGAGTTCAAGCCCTACACCGCCGAGGAAGTCAAAGCCACGCGCTACCAGGCCCTGCTCAACCTGCCGGGCACCCGCGCCGGGTTGATCCAGGAAATGCGCAAGCAGGGCATCACCATCACCGATGGAATGAGCGATGCGTATTGAGTGATTGCTCCGGCGGCTTGCCCGCCGGATTGTTTTGCCTCCGCATTCAGCCCGCCGCTCCAGCGGGCTTTTTTATGCGCGGCATGTTCACGCAGAGACCCGCTTTTTGTAGGAGCGAGNNTGCTCGCGAACCGCTTGATGCCAGCGCAGCCAGGGGACCTGTTCGCGAGCAAGCTCGCTCCTACAAAGAACCTGCGCTATGCCTTGCGGCGGCCAACCACATATCTGATTGCCCCGTATGCCAGTAGGAACAGGGCGCAAAGCGGGTAATACAGCACCCAGGCCAGCCCCGTCTCCCGAGGGGAAACGAAGCCGTGGATGTAGCAAGTAAATGCAATGAGGACGACGTTCAGACCAATCAGGATCTGAACCAGTGTGTTCCTGCGCAACACCGATACCGCGGCGAGGACCGCCATCAGAAGGTGCGGAGCGGCCATGAAAAAGTAGTTTCCAATGAACCACTGGTCCACATAGTCCTGGTTCACGTTGTTCTGCAGGCCAATGCCCACGAAGTGGACCACTGCGGGCAGCAGAACTAGAAGTACCACCTTCGCCAGAGAGTTACCCGCCTCCATTATCTTTCCTTGATATACGGACGTGATCTTGCGCCGATTCTACCCAATAGCCAGGGTGAATCTCTGGTTCAACTACTCTCCCGCACCATCAACTCGAACCCCAGGTCCATCACCGGTTCGCTCACCGGCTTGTCGTTGATGAGGTCGAGCAGGCGTTCCGCCGCATGGGTGCCGATGGCCTTGCGCGGGGTGCGGATGCTGGACAGGCGCGGCACCATGAATTCCGAGCTGGGCAGGTCGTTGAAGCCCAGCACCGCCACCTGCTCGGGGATGCGGATGCCGTGGCGCATGGCTTCGAGCAGCGCGCCGTGGGCCAGGTCGTCGTTGCCGAAGAAGATGCCTTCCACCTGCGGCTGGCTGGCCAGCAACTGGCGAAACAGCTCGCCGCCAAGGCCCACCGAGGATGGGCGCGGCGTGAGGATTTCCAGCGCGGGGTCGTAGCAACCAGCCTGCTGCAACGCGCGGCGATAACCTTCGCCGCGCAGCAGCGTGCGCTGGTCCAGTTGCGCGCCGATGTAGGCCAGGCGCTTGCGGCCACTCTTGAGCAGGTGCGTGGCCGCCGCCTCCCCTGCGCGAATCTGCGAGAAGCCCACGCAATGCAGCCCGGCGCCAGGGTCGAGGTCCATCATGTAGACGCTCGGTACGCCGCTGGCCTCGATCATCCGGCGGGCACTCTCGGTGCGGTCGAAGCCGGTCAGCAGCAGACCGCGCGGCTGGTACGCGAGGTAGTTGCGCAGCAGGTTCTCTTCTTCGTCGCGGGAATAGTGGTAGTTGCCGATCAGCACTTCCAGGCCGCGCGGGTGCATCACGGCGTGGATGGCTTCGAGGGTTTCGATGAACAACTGGTTCGCCAGCGACGGCACCAGTACCACGATGTTGTGGCTCTGCTTGGAAGCCAGCGCGCGGGCGGCGGGGTTGGCGACGTAGCCCAGTTCGCTGGCCGCCTGTCGGACCTTCTCCGCCAGTTCCTCGGCCACCGTGCTCACCCCACGCAGGGCCCGCGAAGCAGTGATCGGGCTTACTCCGGCGCGGCGCGCCACTTCATCCAGTGTCGGTCGGCCAGTCGTCCGGGAGCTTTTGTCGTTCTTCTTGTCAGTCTTCTTGACGGTCATCGGGCGTATTGCCAAACAAAAATCGAGGCACTAAGGTAGCGCTGTCTTGCGACCAGGGCAATTGCCTGAGACCAGCTCCGCTGGCCCTCGCCCGACGGCCCCTTGCTCGTCATCAGGGCACTGCAGCCGAATCGCCGAGACAGACCGACTAGAATGACAAGAATACGGAGGCAGCCGATGCTTTTCGTTACGCCCAACAAAGATAGCGCTGTCTCAGCGATGAGGCTCTCCATGCCCCCTTCCATCGATGCCGTCCTCATCATGGGCGTCTCCGGATGCGGCAAATCCAGCGTCGGCGAGGCGCTCTGCCTGCGCAACGGCGCGTTCGCCATCGAAGGCGATTCCTTCCACCCCGCTGCCAACATCGAGAAGATGAGCGCCGGCATCCCGCTCACCGACGAAGACCGCGCCGGCTGGCTCGACACCCTCGCCGCCGAACTGCAGAAGGCCATCGCCGCCGGCCAGCGCCCGGTACTCACCTGCTCCGCGCTCAAGCTCCTCTACCGCGAACGCCTGCGCCGCGCGGTGCCCGGCCTGGGCGTGGTGTTCCTGGAGCTGACCCGTGACGCCGCCGCCGAGCGCGTCGCCACCCGGCCCGGTCACTTCATGCCGGCCAGCCTGATCGACAGCCAGTTCGCCGCCCTCGAACCGCCGCTGAGCGAACCGCTGACCCTGCACCTGGATGCCACCCGCCCGGTCGACGACCTGGCCGAAGCCGCCCACCTCTGGTGGCGACAGCATTCCAGCGACTGACCTCGATAGCGCCTGCCCGCTCAAGATAGCGCTATCTCACCCTAAAGCCGCTCCGGCACACAACGACAACAACAGGAGAGCCCCATGCTCGGCATGTCCCACGACACCTATCTGCTGCTGGACGCGGTGGTCACCATCATCGGCCTGATCCTGCTGATCACCCACTTCAAGATCCACCCCTTCGTTGCCCTGATCATCGCTGCCGGCTTCCTTGGTCTCACCTCCGGCATGCCGGTGGCGACCATCGTCAAATCCTTCCAGGACGGCTTTGGCGGCGTGCTCGGCTTCGTCGGCATCATCCTTGCCCTGGGCACCATGCTCGGCAAGATGATGGCCGAGTCCGGCGGCGCCGATCAGATCGCCCGCACACTGATCCAGGCCTTCGGCAAGGAGCGCGTGCACTGGGCGATGATGTTCGCCGCCTTCCTGGTCGGCATCCCGCTGTTCTTCGAGATCGGCTTCATCCTGCTGGTCCCGCTGGTGTTCATCGTGGCGCGTCGCAGCGGCGTGTCGCTGATCAAGATCGGCATCCCGCTGCTCGCCGGCCTCTCCGCCGTGCACGGCCTGGTGCCGCCGCATCCGGGCCCGCTGCTGGCCATTGGCGTGTTCGGCGCAGACATCGGCAAGACCATCTTCTACGGCCTGCTCGTCGCCCTGCCCACCGCCGCCATCGCCGGCCCGATCTTCGGTGCCTGGATCTCGAAGATGATCCCCGGCCAGCCCAATGAAGAGCTGGTGGCGCAGATTGCCCACGAGCCGGACACCAGCAACCTGCCCAGCTTCGGCGTCACCCTGTTCACTGTGCTGCTGCCGGTGTTCCTGATGCTGCTCAAGACCTTCGCCGACGTCATGCTCGCCGACGGCCACGTGATCCGTGCCTGGCTGGACATGATCGGCCACCCGATCACTGCCCTGCTGCTGGCCCTGCTGCTGTCGCTCTACACCTTCGGCCATGCCCGTGGTTTCGACTCGAAGAAGATCCTCAAGCTGCTCGACCAGAGCCTTGCGCCCACCGCCGCCATCGTGATGATCATCGGCGCCGGCGGCGGCTTCAAACAGATGCTGGTGGCCAGCGGCGTGGGCGACGTGATCGGCCATATGGCGGTGCAGGCGCAGATTTCGCCGATCCTCCTGGCCTGGCTGGTCGCCGCGGTGATCCGCATCGCCACCGGCTCCGCCACCGTCGCCACCATCACCGGCGCGGGCATCGTGGTGCCGGTCATCGACCTGATCCCCGGCGTCAACCGCGAGCTGCTGGTACTCGCCACCGGTGCCGGTTCGCTGATCCTGTCCCACGTCAACGACGCCGGCTTCTGGCTGGTGAAGCAGTACTTCAACATGAGCGTGATGGAGACCTTCAAGACCTGGACGGCCATGGAGACCATCCTCTCGGTGGTCGGCCTGGGCTTCATCCTGCTGCTGTCGCTGTTCGTCTGACGTCGCTGCCTTGTAGGAGTGGGCCACGCCCGCGATCGCGCGCATGGCGCGCTCCTACAGGGTGCTTACCCGCCACCTGCCAGGCGAATGTCTGCCATTCGCCAACCGGACTCCTGCAAAGAGGTATCGCCCGTGACTTCCTCCGCAACTCCGAAAGCCCCCACCCAGCCCACCTGGCCCCGCGACTTCGACATCCGCGCCCGCTACGCCGAGCAGCAGGAACTGCTGCAACCTCCGCCGCCCGCCAAACACCCGTAGGGCGCATAACGCGGCACGCGTTATCCGCCATCCGCCCTACGAAAAGCACGGCGATGATGCTGAATCGTTTAACCCTTGCGTAGCTACGATCTATAACAGACCAGTCGCCCACCTTCCCCCGAGGGATGAGTCATGCCCGACAAGAACAAGCTCGACCATCTGTTCCCCCGCCTCACCGATATCCCCGACGCCTGGCGCCCCGACGCTCCGGTCGAGCAGCGCGAGTACCTGGTCAACGGCGAACTGCGCCGCTGGGACGGCCCGCTGGCGCCGGTGCGCAGCCCGCTCTTCCTCAGCACCGAGGAAGGTGACCAACAGGTGATCCTCGGCAGCACGCCACTGCTGGATGCCGACGCCGCCCTCGCCGCGCTGGACGCCGCCGTGGCCGCCTACGACAACGGCCAGGGTGAATGGCCCAACCTGCGCGTGGCCGAGCGCATTGCCCATGTCGAGCGCTTCCTCGGCCGCATGCGCGAGCAGCGCAGCGCCGTGGTCAAGCTGCTGATGTGGGAGATCGGCAAGAACCTCAAGGATTCGGAAAAGGAGTTCGACCGCACCTGTGACTACATCGTCGACACCATCCAGGCGCTCAAGGAACTGGACCGCCGCTCCAGCCGCTTCGAACTGGAACAGGGAACGCTGGGGCAGATCCGCCGCGTGCCGCTGGGCGTGGCGCTGTGCATGGGCCCGTACAACTACCCGCTGAACGAGACCTTCACCACCCTGATCCCGGCACTGATCATGGGCAACACCGTGGTCTTCAAGCCCGCCAAGTTCGGCGTGCTGCTGATCCGCCCGCTGCTCGAAGCCTTCCGCGACAGCTTCCCGCTGGGGGTGATCAATGTCATCTACGGGCGCGGTCGCGAGACTGTCAGCGCACTCATGGCCAGCGGCAAGGTCGACGTCTTCGCCTTCATCGGCACCCATTCCGGCGCCGCCGACCTGAAGAAGCTCCACCCGCGCCCGCACCGCCTGCGCGCCGCCCTCGGGCTCGACGCCAAGAACCCCGGCATCGTCCTGCCCAGCGTCGACCTGGAGAATGCCGTCAGCGAAGCCATCACCGGCGCCCTCTCCTTCAACGGCCAGCGCTGCACCGCGCTGAAGATCCTCTTCGTCCACGAAGACGTGCTGGACAGCTTCCTCGACAAGTTCAGCGCCAAGCTCGCCGAACTCAAGCCCGGCATGCCCTGGGAGCCCGGCGTGGCGCTGACGCCGCTGCCCGAGCCGGGCAAGGTCGATTATCTGAACGGCCTGCTGGAGGACGCGCTGGCCAGGGGCGCCAAGGTCATCAACGAAGGCGGCGGCGAGAGCCGTGAAAGCTTCTTCTACCCCGCACTGCTCAGCCCGGTACGTGCCGACATGCGCCTGTACAACGAGGAGCAGTTCGGCCCGTTGGTGCCGGTGGTGCCGTACCGCGAGCTGGACGAGGTGATCGACTACGTCCTGCAGTCCGACTACGGCCAGCAACTCAGCCTGTTCGGCAACGACCCGGAGCAGATCGGCCCGCTGGTGGACGCCTTCGTCAACCAGGTCGGCCGTATCAATATCAACGCCCAGTGCCAGCGCGGCCCGGACAGCTACCCCTTCAACGGCCGCAAGAACTCCGCCGAAGGCACCCTCTCCGTCCATGACGCCCTGCGCACCTTCTCCATCCGTACCCTGGTGGCCACGCGCTTCACCGACGCCAACAAGGAACTGATCAGCCAGATCATCCGTGACCGCGATTCGAGCTTCCTGACAACGGATTACATCTTCTGACCTTGAGTTGCGTAGAGCTCCTCTCCCTAACCCTGGCTGCGCGCCCCGCTCCGAAGGGAGAGGGGACTGTTCGGCGCAATGGGAATCCACTTCATCAGCCGGCACGATCGGCTCCCTCTCCCTTCAGGGAGAGGGCTGGGGAGAGGGAAGCGCCCCGGCACGGCATTCCCATGAAATGCACTGACTCCGCTTCAAGCCCTCCCAGCCCCCCCTGCAAACCATCCCGACTAACGCCCATCGCCAATTGAAACAACCCGGTAAACAGACCCCACTACCCTTGCCTTAAGTCAAAGGGGTCGCCCTCCTTGACCCGATAGTCTGCGCACCTCTCGACGAGTTCGATATCCGTCGTCTGACCAACAGTGGCAACGACCGATAGCGAAGCGAAGTAAGCCTTTGCCACGAAACCCACGGATTCCCAGCAAACCAGGGAGCAACCCTATGAGTGGCTACAACGCAGTACTGGCGAGAAACACCGACAAGGCACCCCAGGGCATCGGCCCGTATGCCCAGACCGTCGCCTTCTCCCACTACAACAACTTGTCCGCACAACTGCCCGTCGACCCCGCCACCGGCAAACTGGTCGCCGGCGGCACGCAGGAACAGGCCGAGCAGTGCTACAGGAACCTCAAGGCCGTGGTGGAAAGCATCGGCCACAAGCTCGACGACAGCGTCCGCATCTCGATCTTCCTGACCGACATCGCCGATGCCGAAGCCGTCGCCAAGGTCCATGCCGCCTTCTTCCCGGCCTACCTCCCGACCCTCACCAGCGTCGCCGTGGCAGCACTGCCGCTGGGCGCCAAGGTGCAGGTCGAAGCCCTCATCACCTGCGGCGAAGGCACCATCCCCAACGCACCTCAGGCCGGCGACCTGATCAAGGTCGAAGGCAGCACCGAGAACGCGCCGCTGAATGCGCTCTCCACCCAGTCGGTCGCCTTCTCCCACTACAACAACCTGTCCGCGCAACTGCCCATCGACCCGCGCACCGGGAAGCTGGTGGCCGGCGGCATCAAGGAACAGACCGCGCAGTGCCTGCGCAACATCAAGAACATCCTCGAAGGCATCGACGTGCCCTTCGATGACATCGTGCGCATCACGGTCTTCGTCAAGAACCTTGCCGACATGGAAGCGGTGAACCAGGTCTACACCACCTTCTTCCCCGACTCCGCCATCGCCCGCGCCGTCGGCTACTTCCCAGCACGCACCGTGGCCACGGTAAAAGCACTTCCGCTGGATGCCCTGGTGCAGATCGAAGCCGTGGTCTCCCACGGCGACGGCACCCCGCCGCAAGCCGTGGAAGACCGTCACGGCATCGTCATCAAGGCCCACAACACCGGCGCCGCGCCGCGTTGCCCGTACTCCACCCAGACCGTCGCTTTCTCCCACTACAACCACATCTCCGCCCAGCTGCCGCTGGACGTGAAGACCGGTGAACTGGTGGCAGGTGGCGTGAAAGAACAGGCCGCGCAGTGCTTCAAGCACCTCAAGGCCATCGTCGAAAGCATCGACCACGCCCTGGCCGACGTGGTGAAGGTCAACCTGTACCTGAAGAACATCGACGACATCGCCGTAGTCGACGAGGTGTACGCGACCTACTTCCCCGGCGGCACGCCCGCGCGCAGAACCGTCGGCGTATCGGAACTGCCCAAGGGCGCAGCGATCCAGATCGACGCCGTGGTTGCCAACGCCGAAGGCACGCCTCCGGCTGCGTGACGGCGCCGGTTCACTGACCAACAACCCGCGACATCCGCGAATGCCCCTCTCCCGCCGGGAGAGGGGCAGCGAGGGGCCTGCTCGAGCAGGGAACCTCATCACCCTGTGCTGTCACATCCCGCAATGCTCTCTGGGCGTCAACGTTGACGCGTCATAAATTCAGTAAAAACCTGACAACCACCAGAGAAACGTCCTACTTACCACTCGACAAAATACAACGAATATTACCTCCCCTCCCTATTTCTTGAGTGTGTGAGGTAATGCCCTTGTACAGAGCACTTTCCCTTGTAGCTCTTTCACTCATTGCCGGTACGGCCTGCGCAACCGAGTACTCCTCTGTTGATCTTTCCCACGAGTACGCCAAGGATAAGCAAGCCTTCATCGAGCAGCATCAGGAAGAGAGCGACTTCGTCGTCCACGGTGTCTTCAAGCGGCTCGACGTCAATATCGACGGTCAGGTCATGCAGATCTTCGGGCTACCCTCCGAAGAGCTGAATGATGAATACGATCCGCTCGGCAGCATTCAGCTGAACCCGGTCTCGACGGAAGACAAACAGCTCCAGGCCTTCAAGGAAGACGACCGCGTCACGGCGAACTGCAAAGGCCTGGACGCCAGCATGGGCATGCTCATGTTCAAGGAGTGCACTTTCACTCCTGAACAATAAACGGTTGCGAGCGAACCGCACTCGGAAGCCGACTTTCGCCCCGCCGCTATCCCTCCCCCGGTCGGGTAGCGCCCCCCTTTCCAACGGGCTACAACGACACCGGAGCTGTGCTTGGTCACCATCGAAGCATTGACACCGCAAGATAAAAGAATCCTAAGCCGCGTGCGCCACATGATGTTCATCATCATCCAGCTTGTCTCGGCGATCGCGTGCACAACCCTGGTCGGCGGAACCTATGAATTAATTGCAGAACATGCGACATCCATCATCGGCTGGGGAGTCTTTTTCGGTCTCCATGCACTGTTCTTCCACACACTTTATTCCGGTTGGAAGCTCAACAAATGGCTGCACGAGAACATCAAGAGCCAACAGAAATATGTCTTGCGCGGCAGAGTCGAAAACTTCTGGATGAAGAGTGTTTCACCGTCGCCTGGCGTCCCGCTCAAGTGGAACTGGCAGATCAACGGCATGACCATCACCCACGACCCGATGGTCTCCGGCGGCCTCAGGAATAAGAACGGCAAACTGCTGAACACCAAGGAGCTCAAGGCCATTCAGCAAACCGGCGCAAATGCCGAAGTCCACCTGACCAATACTGGGCAGCCGTTCCGTTTTTTCATGATTTGAGAATCGAACTGGCCATGGATGACTCCCTCACGGTTCATGCCCGCAAACCTAGGAATTAGTGCTGGCACAAATTTGCGTTTTGAGAGACCTGAGCAGTTGGGCTATTCGACCAATCTGGCCTCCCCGTCACCTTCAAGGTAGCCCCGAAGCGCATCCTGGCTGTCGAGCCTAATTTGAAGGTATGTGACTTCGCACCCGTCGGTTGGATTGTTCTCGATGTCTGTCGGGCTCGAGATGGAAACAAGCCGTCTTGCTCCCCGATAAACCTTGCATGCGGGAACCCCATCCCACTCCAGGGTGCCATTGCAGTCACCCTCACCCTGCAGTCCTATTTCGTCTGCTTTGTCATAGGCTTCCTCTACAGTGTGAATCGCCCCGGCTTTCCTA
>NZ_JYOA01000002.1:0-109855 GCF_000955805.1 Pseudomonas sp. 21
GTGGCCGTGTCGGTCAGCCCCGACGCACCGGCGATCACGCTCAGCGCATAGGTGAGGGTGCCGGCGCCGTCGGCACCGAAGGCCGAGGTGAAGTTGGCGGCGAAGTTCTGCGTGGAGTCGGTCGTCAGGACCGATTCGTCCACGGTCATGACCGGCTCGACGCCGGTGGTGCTGATGCTCGGGCCGTCGTCCTTGAAGACGAGGTTCTGGCCGATATTCAGCGTGGCCTGGGCGCTGTCGCCGTCGGCGTCGGTCTTGGTCGCGGTCAGTTTCACCAGGTCGTCGGAGGTCAGGGTCCTGGAGTCATCCGCATCACTGGTGTTGGCGTGCACGATGGCGCGCTGCTGGTCCAGCGTCACGGTGCCGTTGGCGGCCACGCTGACGGTGAACACCAGGTCGTTGCTGGTGGCCGTGCGGCCTTCCACCACGGCGCCGTTCATGGACAGGTTGACGGCTTGTCCGGTGGCCGTGTCGACCAGCCCGGAGGCGCCGGCGATCACGCTCAGCGCGTAGGTCAGGGTGCCCGCGCCGTCGGCGCCGAAGGCCGAGGTGAAGTTCGCGGCAAAGTTCTGCGAGGCATCGGTGGTGAGGACGGATTCGTCCACCGTCAGCGTGGGTTCGGTGCCGGTGGTGCTGATGCTCGGTCCGTCGTCCTCGAAGATCATCTTCGAGCCGATTTCCGCGGTGGCATTGGACACCTGCAGCAGCTTGAAGCCGCCGATGTCGAAGTCGGCGTGGTCATTGCCCTTGGCATCCAGGGCGCCGCCGTTCTCGACGAGCACGCGGTTGTGATCGGCCGTGGTGGTGTATTCGATCTTGTAGCCGGCCAGCACGCCGGTGATGGTCGCTACGCCGCCAGTGAAGGTGATGGCGATGGTCGGGTCGTTCACCGAGCCGTTGGAGTTCTCGACCACCGCTCCGGTGGCGATGTTGATGACCCGGACATTGGTGATGGCGACCGCACTGTCGCCGGCGTAGCCGTCGATGAACTGCGTGCCGGGTTCCGCTGCCGTGGTGAAGGCGCTGACCTTGACGATGGCGCTCTTGCCGCTCTGCAGTTGGACGACATCGAAGCTGGCGGTCTTGGCGTTGAACATCTGGGTGAAGTCGATGTTGGCTTCGATGTCCGCTTCGTTCTGGTCCAGGTTGGGAATGGTCACGTTCTGCCGGGCGCCGGTGACGAAGGTGAAGCGGATGCCTTCCTGCTCGACGATCATCTGGTTGTTGGTGCCGAAGGTGGTCGGGCCGCCAGCCTGGCTGGTGTTGATGGTGTCACCCGTGTTGATGCTAGCGCCGGTGGACTGGTTGGCCGGGTCCTTGCCGGTGGCGATGATGGTCGGGTCGGTGATGCGGATCACCCCGTTGTCATTCACCGTCGTGGGCGTCGCCGTGGTGAACATCAGGAAGAGGTTCTGCCCGGACGGCGCGTCGGCCAGGCTGAAGGTCAGGTCCTGGCTGGTGCCGATGAAGACCTTGTTGGTGAGGTCGAGGGCGTCGTCGGGATTGCTGGTGACCGGGTGCTTGAGCGGCTGGTATTCCACGGTCCAGATCTTGCCGCCGCTCACCGGCGAGCCGGTTTCCTCGATGTAGGCGGCGAACACGATGGCACCCGCGGGGCCGCCGGCCCGTCCGACGAGCACGTTGTTGTTGGTGGTGTCGGTGTAGAGAAGGATGTCCTGCCCGGCGAGGGTATCCAGGCCACTGTCCAGGCCGTTGAGCGGTGCGCCGCCGCTGCCGGTGAAGAGGATGTCGGTGATCGCGCCGCCGGGTGCGGCGCTGATGGTGAAGGCATTGCTGCCGGTATTCCCGGCCGCGCCGGTATAGCCGCTCAGGGCGGCGCTCGAGGCCGTACCGGCACCCAGGGCGGTCAGGCGGGCGGTGAACGCGGCAGGCAGGGAGGCGAGGAGGATGTCGTTGTCATTGGCGTCGCCCGCCGGGCTCGGGGTGGCCGTGGCGTTCTGCAGGCCGGCGGTTTCGTCTACCGAGACGGTCACGCCGGTCGCCGATACGATGGGGCCGGCGTCGGTAAAGGTGGCGGTCGCCGTGGCGCCGTCACTGGAAGCGGAGAGCAGGAAGCGTGCCCCGGCCGAGTCGTCCGGGTCGACGTACCAGGACGTGGTGACGCTGCCGTTGGCCAGGCCGTCCAGGTCACCGGCGCCGCCGTCGGTCACGTACCAGGGATCGTGGCCGGCACCGGCGCTGGTATTGAGCACGTCATCCGCGGTGCCCCACGTGCCGTCGGCGCCGGGGCTGGTGGCGTGGTCCACCTCGATTTTCACGGTGCTGCCGGCGGTGAAGCCGCTGGCGGTGATGATGGCGGTGCTGCCGGGGGCGTAGTCATTCTGGTCGGTGGTGACGGAAGGAGCGTTGGTGTCATCTGCGGTGGGGCGCGTTGGCGACGCAATCTTCTTATGGATGGTCATGATGTTCTCCCGAGCATTTCCATGCGTGGCGGCCAGACCTCGACTGCTGGCCTTTTACTGCTACATGCCACGACTATGGGGACGCCCCGGGGAATGCGCATCGGCCGATACTCCCAGGCGGGTTGGGAGTTTCGGACTACGGGGGCAGGGGAGCGCAGGCGCTGCGCCGCTTTCAGCGAAGCGCTTGCCGACGAGAGGTAGAGACGTTGGTTTAGCGAGGGGGATGGTGGCGAACAGCTGGCGATCGCTCATGAAAAAGCCCGCATCATGCGGGCTTCTTTCATTCTGCGCGGCGCTCAGTGCTTGGGTGTGTCTTCCGGAAGGGCGAGCAGCTGCTTCTCGCGGTTCCAATCGAAGGGCTCGCCGTTTTCTTCGGCCTCGAAGCGGCGCTCGTCGAGTTGCTGGTACATCTGCAGCTCTTCGTCGGGCATGTAGTGCAGGCAGTCGCCGCCGAAGAACCACAAGAGGTCGCGCGGGATCAGGTGGGCGATCTGCGGGTAGCGGTGGAATATCTGGCTGATCAGGTCCTGGCCCAGGTACTGGGCGCCTTCCGGGTCGCGCGGCAGTTCTACCAGCAGTTCGTCGAAGCGCTCGAGGAACAGGCCGTGGTTGTCCTCGGGAACCTGCTCGGCTTCGCCCAGGGCGCCCAGGATCATGCGCAGGTGGTTGAGCAGGGCGATGTGGTGATCGAGATAGGCGCTGGCCATGGAATTCCTCTGGAGCTGTGTGCAAACGGCCGGGGAGTATATCGGGTTGCCGGCCCTGCCGCCGCTGCGATCAGCGGATCGGTTGCGACAGGGTCTGCCGGCGCTGGTTATTGATCTGCTGGCGTTGCTGGTCGAGCAGGCGCTGCTGCTGTTGCAACTGCTGTTGCTGCAGGTCGTTCTTCTGCCGCTGGATCAACTGGTCGCTCTGCCGCCGCTGCTCGTCCCAGCGGCGCTGGTTGTCCTGCTCGCGCTGCAGGTTCTGCTGCTTCAATTGCAGGCGCTGGTCCTCGTAGTCCAGGCGCTGGCGGTCCAGCTCGTTCTGCCGCAGCTGCTGCTGGCGGCGCAGGCTGTCCTGCTGTTGCTGGATCGGGTCGATGACCGGGCTGGGTGCTGGCGCCGGACGCGGGCGGCCGGGGTAGAGCCAGGGATCGGCCTGGACGCTGCCGGCCAGCAGCGCGAGCAGCAGGAGGATGGATCGACGCATGTGCGGTTCTCCATGGGATGATGTTCTCAGTGTGCACCCGATAGCCCGTATCGCCACTGCTGTGCGTCGGAGAAAAAAGAGGCGCCCGAAGGCGCCCCCTGCGTGAAAGGCGCAGCTCAGTCGGCCTTGCCGGCCAGTTCTTCCTTGGAGAAGTCATCCACGTCGATCACCGCGCGGCGGGCACGTTCGGCGGCATGCAGGGTTTCGGCCTCCGCGGCTTCCAGCACGCCCGCCTCGGCGGCGGCGTCGATGGGCGACTGTCCCGGCTTGGGATTGACGCCATGCTCCTTGAGCGCCTTGTGCAGCTTCTTCTGCAAGGGCGCCGCGGCAGCGAGCTGGTCGTAGGCGAAGGTGAGCTTGGCCACCGGATCATCCGGGTCGGTTGGCAGGTGCGCGCCGGCAAGGATCGCCTGCAGCGCCGGGTCGCTCAGCGGGCGGCCGAGGATCTCGGCGATCTCGGCGTCCAGCGCATCGCCAGGGCCACGGTGGCGGCGGCCCAGCGGCAGCACGAGCACGCGCAGCAGGCAGCCGAAGGCCCGGTTGGGGAAGTTGTCGATCAGGTCGGCCAGCGCCGCTTCGGCCTTCTCCAGGTTTTCCTCCATGGCCCAGCGCAGCAGCGGGTGGAGGTAATCCGGGTTGTCCAGGTCGTGGTAGCGCTTGAGCGCGGCGGAGCCCAGGTACAGGTGGCTCAGCGCATCGCCCAGGCGCGCCGACAGGCGCTCGCGGCGCTTCAGCTCACCGCCGAGCATCATCATGCTGAAGTCGGCAAGCAGGGCGAAGGAGGCGGCGAGGCGGTTCAGCGCGCGGTAGTACGGGCGGCTGACGCGGTCGCCCGGCACCTGGTCGAAGCCGCCGAAGCCCAGGCCCAGCAGCAGGCTGCTGGCGGCGTTGCTGACGGCGAAACCGATGTGGTCGAGCAGCAGTTCGTCGAACTCGCGCTCGGCCTGGTCCTGGTCCTCGCGGCGGGCCAGTTCCATTTCCTTGAGTACGTACGGATGGCAGCGGATGGCGCCCTGGCCGAAGATCATCAGGTTGCGCGAGAGGATGTTGGCGCCCTCGACGGTGATGAAGATCGGCGCGGCCTGCCAGGAGCGGCCCAGGTAGTTGTTCGGGCCGAGGATGATGCCCTTGCCGCCATGGATATCCATGGCGTGGGCGATGCACTCGCGGCCGCGTTCGGTGAGGTGGTACTTGAGGATGGCCGAGAGCACCGAGGGCTTCTCGCCCAGGTCCACGGCGTTGGCGGTGAGGATGCGCGCGCTGTCCATCAGCCAGGCGTTGCCGCCGATGCGGGCGAGCGCTTCCTGAATGCCTTCGAAGGCCGACAGCGGCACGTTGAACTGCTCGCGCACCTGGGCGTAGCGGCCGCTGACGTAGCTGCCGGCCTTGGCGGCGCTGGTGCCCACCGCCGGCAGGGAAATCGAGCGGCCCACGGACAGGCAGTTCATCAGCATCATCCAGCCTTTGCCGATCATTTCCTGGCCGCCGATGATGTAGTCCAGCGGCACGAACACATCCTTGCCGGAGTTGGGGCCGTTCATGAAGGCGGCGCCCAGCGGCACGTGGCGACGGCCGATCTGTACGCCGTCGGTGTCGGTGGGAATCAGCGCCAGGGTGATGCCGAGGTCTTCTTCCTCGCCCAGCAGGTGGTCCGGGTCATGGCACTTGAAGGCCAGGCCGAGGAGGGTGGCGACGGGGCCGAGGGTGATGTAGCGCTTCTCCCAGGTCAGGCGCAGGCCGAGGACTTCCTGGCCTTCCCACTGGCCCTTGCAGACCACGCCGACATCGGTCATGCCGCCGGCATCGGAGCCGGCCTGCGGGCTGGTGAGGGCGAAGCAGGGAATCTCGTCGCCGGTGGCCAGGCGCGGCAGGTAGCGCTGGCGCTGGGCGTCAGTGCCGTAGTGCAGCAGCAGTTCGGCCGGGCCGAGGGAGTTGGGCACCATCACGGTGGAGGCGAGGTCGCCGCTGCGGGTGGCGAGCTTCATCACCACCTGGGAGTGGGCGAAGGCGGAGAAGCCCTTGCCGCCGTATTCCCTGGGAATGATCAGGCCGAAGAAGCCCTGGCTCTTGATGTACGCCCAGGCTTCGGGCGGCAGGTCCATGTCCTTGCCGACCTGGTAATCGTTGATCATCGCGCAGAGCTGCTCGGTGGGGCCGTCGACGAAGGCCTGTTCCTCCTCGGTCAGCTGTGCGCGGGGGTAGGCCAGTAGCGTGTGCCAGTCCGGGCGGCCGCTGAACAGCTGGCCGTCCCACCAGACGGTGCCGGCCTCGATGGCCTCGCGCTCGGTTTCGGACATCGGCGGCAGGGTCTTCTTGAACCAGGCGAACAGCCGCGAGGTGAACAGGCTGCGGCGCAGGTCGGTGGCGAGAATGGTCACCGCGACCACGGCCCAGAGCAGCCACAACAGCACCATCCAGCCGTGGGCGTGGCTGAACAGGCTCATCAGTGCGAGGTACACGGCGACTATGCCGAGTGCCTTCAGGGGCGCGGCGCGGCGGTGCGCGAGCCAGGCGACGCCGAGGATCAGGACGAGTAACCAGACGAGCAGCATGCGGATTCCTCCATGACAGCCCAACCCGGCGACAGCAGGCCGTAGCGGGCTTGGTGACGAGAGTGCACGAACACTTTGACGGGCGTTTCCCTGCAAGGGATGCCGCCACAATGCCCCGGAAGCTTAGCTGGCCGAATCGGACCAATGGCCGCATGGCCGGATAGCTTGGCCGGATCGCCTTGTCGGGCAGGCGCCGGCGCTGGTTAGACTGGGGGCGCCATCAAGGATGACCAGCCCGGAGACCACGCCATGCAGCCCTACCTCAAGCCCAGCCGCTTCGTTGATAGTGACCACCCCGGGGTAATCGAGTTCGCTCTAAATCACCGGGGCGACGGCGGTACGCCGCTGGAGCAGGCGGTGGCGCTGTATTACGCGGTGCGCGACCAGATTCGCTACAACCCCTACGTGTTCAGCCTCGACCCGCAGACGCTCAAGGCCAGTCATGCGCTGGAGGCCGGTCAGTCCTACTGCGTGCCCAAGGCCACGTTGCTGGCGGCCTGCGCCCGGTATTGCGGCATCCCCGCGCGCATTGGCCTGGCCGACGTGAAGAACCACCTGGCCACGCCGCGCCTGCTGGAACTGCTGCGCAGCGAGGTATTCGCCATGCACGGCTATACCGAGCTGTTCCTCGAAGGCCGCTGGGTCAAGGCCACGCCGGCCTTCGACATCGGCCTGTGCGAGGCCTTTGGCGTGCTGCCGCTGGAGTTCGACGGGCGTACCGACAGCGTCTTCCACCCGTTCAACCGCGAGGGTGAGCGGCACATGGAGTACCTGCGCGACCACGGCCAGTTCCCCGATGTGCCCGAGGCGTTTTTCTTCGGCTACCTCAAGCAGTGCTACCCGCACCTGTTCATGGGAGAAGACGCGCCACTGGATGGCGACATGCGCAGCGAAGCGTCAACCCAATTGCCCACATAAGAAAATCGCCCACATAAACACAATCGATAGTCACCATCAGTGCTTGCGACTTTTTTCCTGGCGCCGTTGCCGGTAGGGTGCCGTCATCCGAAATCGCGTCCGTTGGGCGCATGACCATCGAATGACGACAACAAGAGAGGCGCAGCATGCTCAAGATCTGGGGCCGGAAGAACTCCTCCAACGTGCGCAAGGCGCTCTGGTGCGCGGAAGAGGCCGGCCTGGCTTATGAACGGATCGATGCCGGCGGCGCTTTCGGCCTGGTCAACGACGAGCCCTACCGCTCGCTGAACCCCAACGGCGTAGTGCCGACCCTGGACGACGACGGCTTCGTGCTCTGGGAGTCCAACACCATCGTCCGCTACCTTGCCGCGCGCTACGCCCCGGACCTGTACCCGCAGGACCTGCAGCAACGCGCCAGCGCCGAGAAGTGGATGGACTGGACCACCTCATCCTTCGCTACGCCGTTCCGCACCGTGTTCTGGGGCACCCTGCGCACCCCGCCGGAGCAGCGCGATGCCGCCGCCATCCAGGCCGCCATCGCTACCTGCGTGGCCCTGCTGGCAGTCCCCGAGGCCGCGCTGGCGAAGCAGCCGTACCTCACCGGCGAACAATTCGGCATAGGCGACATTCCGCTGGGCAGCTTCATCTATGCTTGGTTCGAAATGCCCATCGAGCGCCCGCCACAGCCGCATCTGGAAGCCTGGTACGCCCGCCTGAAGGCGCGCCCGGCCTACCGTGCGGCGGTGATGACAGACCTGACCTGAATGCCTGCGCGTGCCGCGGAGGTTGCAATCCTCGCGGCGTACCCTTATCAAGCAGGCCTTTTTCCAAAGACATGCGTCTTTCCACCGACTTGCAACGGGAAAACCCATGAGTTCCGCGCTGTCCATCCGTCAACTGACGAAGACCTACGGCAACGGTTTCCAGGCCCTCAAGGGCATCGATCTGGACGTCGCCGAGGGCGATTTCTTTGCCTTGCTGGGCCCCAACGGCGCCGGCAAATCCACCACCATCGGCATCCTCTCCACCCTGGTGAACAAGACCAGCGGCACGGTCAACGTGTTCGGCCATGACCTGGACAAGGACCCGTATGGCTTGAAGCGCTGCCTGGGCGTGGTGCCCCAGGAGTTCAACTTCAACCAGTTCGAGAAGGTGTTCGACATCGTCGTCACCCAGGCCGGCTACTACGGCATCCCGATGAGCGTGGCCAAGGGCCGCGCCGAGAAGTACCTGACCCAGCTGGGCCTGTGGGACAAGCGCAATTCTGCCTCCCGCGAACTCTCCGGCGGCATGAAGCGCCGCCTGATGATCGCCCGTGCGCTGGTGCACGAGCCGCGCCTGCTGATCCTCGACGAACCCACCGCCGGCGTGGACATCGAACTGCGCCGCTCGATGTGGAACTTCCTCACCGAGCTCAACCAGGAAGGCATCAGCATCATCCTCACCACGCACTACCTGGAGGAGGCCGAGCAGCTGTGCCGCAACATCGCGATCATCGACCACGGCACCATCGTGGAGAACACCAGCATGCGCAAGCTGCTGAACAAGCTGCACGTGGAGACCTTCTACCTCGACCTGCAAGGCACCCTGAGCGAGGCGCCGAAGCTGGACGGCTACCCGGTGCGCCTGGTGGATGACCACACCCTGGAAGTGCAGGTGGACAAGTCGCTGGGCATCAATGGTCTGTTCGTCCAGCTCAACGCCCAGGGCCTGCAGGTGCTGAGCCTGCGCAACAAGAGCAACCGCCTGGAGGAACTGTTCGTGTCGCTGGTGGAGAAGAATCTGTCGAAGGTGGCGGTATGAGCCACGAACTGCGCGCCAACTGGGTCGCCCTCAACACCATCGTCTACCGCGAAGTCCGCCGCTTCCTGCGCATCTGGCCGCAGACCCTGCTGCCGCCGGCGATCACCATGGTTCTGTACTTCGTCATCTTCGGCAACCTGATCGGCCGGCAGATCGGCGACATGGGCGGCTTCACCTACATGCAGTACATCGTGCCGGGGCTGATCATGATGTCGGTGATCACCAACTCCTATGGCAACGTGGTGTCGAGCTTCTTCGGCAGCAAGTTCCAGCGCAACATCGAGGAGCTGCTGGTCTCGCCGGTATCGCCGCACACCATCCTCCTCGGCTTCGTCTGCGGTGGCGTGCTGCGCGGGCTGGCGGTGGGCGTGATCGTCACCCTCCTGTCGCTGTTCTTCACCGACCTGCAGATCCATCACCTGGGCATCACCGTGCTGGTGGTGGTGCTGACCGCCGGGATCTTCTCCATGGGCGGTTTCGTCAACGCGGTGTTCGCGCGCAACTTCGATGACATCTCCATTGTCCCGACCTTCGTGCTGACGCCGCTGACCTACCTGGGCGGGGTGTTCTACTCGATCACGCTGCTGCCGCCGTTCTGGCAGACGGTGTCGCTGGCCAACCCGATCCTGCACATGGTCAACGCCTTCCGCTACGGCATCCTCGGCGTGTCCGACATCCGCATCGGCACCGCGGTGATCTTCATGCTGGTGGCAACTGTGCTGCTGTATATCTTCTGCGTGCGCCTGCTGGTGAGCGGGCGCGGGATGCGCCAGTAAGCGGCTCGTTGCGATGATTGAGAAAAGGCCCCGGTTGGGGCCTTTTTCTTTTTCGGGGTATTGGGTGCATGGCCGCTGGAGCATTTGATCTTGTAGGAGCGAGCTTGCTCGCGAACCGCCCAACGCGAGCGCTGCCGGTGAACCTGTTCGCGAGCAAGCTCGCTCCTACAGGGAAAGGTGCTTCGGAAACTCGATGATGAATCGCGTCCAGCCCTGTGCCGATTCGCAGCGAATCTCCCCGCCATGGGCGCGGACGATGGAGCGGCAGATCGCCAACCCCAACCCGGCATGCTCGCCCTGGCCTTCGCGGCGGGCCGGGTCGGCTCGGTAGAAACGGTCGAACAGGCGCGGCAGGCGCTCGGGTGGAATCTCCCTGCCCGGGTTTTCCACGCTCAGGCGGCCCGGCTCCAGGCGTACGCGAATCTGCCCGCCGTCCGGGGTGAAGCGCAGGGCGTTGTCCAGCAGGTTGGCCAGTACCCGGCGCAGCAGGGCGCGGTCGCCCTGTGCCGACAGCTCGCCCTCGCGTTCCAGGCGGATGGACTTCTCTTCGGCCAGCGGCCCGTAGAACTCCAGCAACTCGTCCACCTCGCTGGCCAGCGCCAGTGGCTGGCTGCTAGGGGCGAGCAACCCGTGGTCGGCCTTGGCCAGGAACAGCATGTCATTGACCATCGCGGTGAGCCGCTCCAGCTCCTCCAGGTTGCCGTGCAGCGCCTCGCGATAGTCCTCCAGGCCGCGCGAGCGCGACAGCACCACCTGGGTCTGGGTCAGTAGCCCGGTCAACGGTGTGCGCAACTCATGGGCGATGTCGGCGGAGAACGCCGACAGGCGCTGGAAGGCCTCTTCCAGGCGCGCCAGCATGGCGTTCAGTTCGCCGGCCAGACCGCGCAGTTCCTGCGGCATCTGCCCGGCGTCCAGGCGGGTGGTCAGCGAGTGCGCGCTGACCTGCGCCGCCACCTCGCTCATGCGTCGCAACGGGCGCAGGCTGGCGCGGGCGGCCCAGGCGCCGAGCAGGGCGGTGGCCAGGGCGGAGAAGCCCATGGTCATCCAGATCAAGCGCTGCATGCGTTGCAGGAAATGCTGGTGGTGGGTGATGTCGAGGATCAGGGTGAGCTGCGGTCCTTTGGTCTGGCTGGCATCCAGCGGCGCCTGCAGTTCGCGATAGGCAGGGGCTTCGTCGCTGGCCATGTTCATCGCCGGCAGTTGCCAGAACCAGCGTTGGCCGTCAGGGCCTTGCAGGCGCAGGCCGAGGTCGGGGTGGCGCTCCAGCTCGCGGCGCAGCTCGGCGGAGTGTGGCGCCAGTTCGTCGGCGTTGCCGACGCCCTTCAATACATCGCGGAAGATCGCCAGCTTTCCGCTCAGCAACTGCTGGTCCAGCTCGATGAAGTGCGCCTCGCTGGCACGGCTGAAAATGAGGCCGGCCAGCAACGACACGGCGGCAGTGCAGGCGGCGAACAGCAGGCTCAGGCGCAGGCCGAGGGACAGGCGCGCGCTCATGCTTCGCGCTCTTCCAGTACGTAACCCATGCCACGCACGGTGTGGATCAGGCGTTGCGGGAAGTCGTCGTCGACCTTGGCGCGCAGGCGGCGGATGGCGACCTCGATGACGTTGGTGTCGCTGTCGAAATTCATGTCCCACACCTGGGAGGCGATCAGCGACTTGGGCAGCACCTCGCCGCTGCGGCGCAGCAGCAACTCCAGCAGGGCGAACTCCTTGGCGGTCAGGTCGATGCGCTTGCCGGCGCGCTGCACGCGGCGGCGCAGCAGGTCCAGCTCGAGGTCGGCCAGTTGCAGGGTGGTTTCCTGGATCTGCTGGCCGCCGCGGCGCAGCAGGGTGCGGACGCGGGCGAGCAGTTCGACGAAGGCAAAGGGTTTCACCAGATAGTCGTCGGCACCCAGTTCCAGGCCGCGCACGCGGTCTTCCACGGCGTCGCGGGCGGTGAGGAACAGCACCGGCACTGCGCTGCCGGCCTGGCGCACCGCCTGGAGGATCTGCCAGCCATCGCGGCCGGGGAGCATCACGTCGAGGATCAGCAGGTCGTGCTCGGCGGCCAGGGCCAGTTGCAGGCCTTCGTCGCCGTCGGCGGTCAGGTCGACGGCGAAGCCGGCCTCACTCAGGCCCTGCTGCAGGTATTGGCCGATGCGGGGTTCATCTTCGACGATGAGGAGTTTCATGGTCCGGGCTTCCGTCCTGGCGCGTGCGCCGAATTCTGTCAGTGTGGCTGGCCGCTTTATACCGCGACAGCCGCCGATCAGCGCCAAGCTGACACATTTGTAATCTTCCCGACAGGCAAGCCTCAGGCGCGGATGGCGACCATGGCCGCAAGCAATCGAATCCATCAAGGAAAGTCGCCATGTCCCCGCTCAACCTGTTCCGTGCCTCCGTCCTCGGCCTCGCCGCCGTCATCAGCCTGCCGGCCCTGGCCGACGCCGGGCACGCCTACGACTTCGGCAAGCCGGCCAAGGCCGCCCAGGCTACTCGCACCGTGGAGATCAAGCTGGGCGAGATGTTCTTCGAGCCGGAGAACATCGACGTGAAGCCGGGCGAGACCGTGCGCTTCGTCATCCACAACACGGGCAGCCTGCTGCACGAATTCAACCTGGGCAGCGCCGCCATGCACGCCGGCCACCAGAAGGAAATGCAGCAGATGATGGATGCCGGGATGCTCACGCCGACCGGCATGCAGCACGACATGAGCCAGATGGACCATTCGAAGATGGGCCACGGGCAGATGATGAAGCACGACGATCCCAACAGCGTGCTGGTGGAGCCGGGCAAGAGCGCCGAGCTGACCTGGACCTTCAGCAAGGCCACCAGCCTGGAGTTCGCCTGCAACATTCCGGGGCACTACCAGGCCGGCATGGTCGGCAAACTGACCGTCAAGCCTTGAGCGCGCCGAGATGATTCGCGCAAGGGATTGGGCCCTGGGGGCGCTGCTGCTGGCACCATTGGCGGTGCAGGCCGGCGTGTATGACCTGACGATTGGCGAGGGCGAGTTGAAGCTGTCCGATGGCGCGCGCAAGGCGCTCACGGTGAACGGCCAGACACCCGCGCCGGAGTTGCGTTTCAAGGAGGGCGAGGATGTCGAATTGCGCGTCACCAACACCCTCGAGCGCGACACCTCGCTGCACTGGCACGGGCTGATCCTGCCCTATACCCAGGATGGCGTGCCGGGCATCAGCTTCCCGGGTATCAAGCCGGGCGAGACCTTCACCTACCGCTTCACCGTCAAGCAGTCCGGCACCTACTGGTACCACGCCCACAGCGACTTCCAGGAGATCGAGGGCCTCTACGGCCCGCTGGTGATCGAGCCGAAGGCGCGCGAGCCGTACCGCTACGACCGCGAGTACACCCTGCTGCTGGCCGACTGGCACGACACGAAGCCGGAAACCGTGTTCGCCAACCTGAAGAAGCAGAGCGACTACTACAACCACAACCAGCGCACCCTCGGCGACTTCATCGCCGACTCCAGCGCCAATGGTTTCATGGCGACCCTGCGCGACCGCCTGGACTGGGGCGGCATGCGCATGACGCCGACGGACATCGCCGACATTGCCGGCTTCCGCTTCCTGGTCAACGGCCAGGACGCCACGCAGAACTGGACCGGCCTGTTCAAGCCCGGTGAGCGCGTGCGCCTGCGCATCATCAACGGCTCGGGCATGAGCTACTTCGACCTGCGCATCCCCGGCCTGAAGATGACGGTGGTGCAGGCCGACGGCAACGACGTGCAGCCGGTGACGGTGGACGAGCTGCGCATCGCCGTGGCCGAGACCTACGACGTGATAGTCCAGCCGCAGGAGGACCGCGCCTACACCTTCTTCGCCGAAGCCATGGACCGCAGCGGATACGCCCGTGCGACGCTGACGCCGCGCCCGGGCTTGGTGGCCGAGGTACCGGCATTGCGCGAGCGGCCGCTGCTGACCATGGCCGACATGGGCATGAGCCACGGGGGCATGGACCACGGCGGCATGGCGATGGCTCAGCCGGAAGGTTCGGACATGGCCGGCATGGATCACTCGCAGATGGCCGGGATGGATCATTCGGCCATGGGCGCCGCCGCGCCGAAGTCCGACTACGCCCCCGGCAGCGGCCTGACGCCGCAACCGGCCGAACCGGGCAACCGCCTGCTGGTCTACGCGGACCTGAAAGCCATGCGCCCCTATGCCGACTACCGCGCGCCGGACCGCACCATCGAGTTTCGCCTGACCGGCAACATGGAGCGCTACTTCTGGTCCATCGACGGCAAGAAGTACTCCGAGGCCGAGCCGATCCGCCTGACCTACGGCGAGCGCGTGCGCATCCGCTTCGTCAACGACACCATGATGACTCACCCCATGCACCTGCACGGCATGTGGATGCAGCTGGACAAGGGCAACGGCCGTTTCAACCCGCTCAAGCACGTGGTCAGCGTGGCGCCGGGCAGCACCCTGGACGTCGACGTGCCCGCCGACGCCCTGGGCGAATGGGCCTTCCACTGCCACCTGATCTACCACATGGCTGCCGGCATGATGCGCAAGGTCATCGTCGAGCCGGCCCCCGCCAGCGCCAGCCTCTGAGGAACCGCCATGAAACGCATTGCAACGGTGGCCTGCGCGGCGACCCTGGGCCTGGCCTTGCCCGCCGAAAGCGCCGAGATGGACGACATGCCCCAGGGCTCGCTGCTGATCCAGCGCCTGGAAAGCCGCTTCCATGGCAACGACCAGGCGCTGGGCTGGGAAGCCCAGGGCTGGTACGGCACCGACTACCAGAAGCTGCGCCTGAAACTGGAAGGCGAACGCGACGCCGGCGGCCCGACCACCGACAACGAAGTGCAACTGCTCTACCAGCGCCTGGTCGCCGACTTCTGGGACTGGCAGGTGGGCGTGCGCCATGACGACCAGCCGGGTCCGTCGCGCACCTATGCCGTTCTCGGTCTCCAGGGGCTGGCGCCGCAGTGGTTCGAGGTGGACGCCAACCTGTTCCTCAGCGAGCGCGGCGACCCGTCGTTGCGCCTGGAAACCGAGTACGAGCTGCTGCTGACCCAGCGGCTGATCCTCGAACCCTCGCTGGAATACAACCTGGCGCTGGCCGATGACCGGGATATCGGCGTGGGTGCGGGCGGCAGCGAGCTGGAGGTGGGCTTGCGCCTGCGCTACGAGCTGCGCCGGGAGTTCGCACCGTACTTCGGCTACGTCTGGAACAAGACCTACGGCCGCAGCGGCGATATCGCCCGCGCCGAGGGTGAGGACGACGAAGAGGGCTACTGGGTGGCGGGCGTGCGGATGTGGTTCTGACCTGTCCGCCGGCTTTCATTGCGCGCGAAATCCGGACCCCGCCGCTCCTCTGTAGGAGCGGGCCATGCCCGCGATCGCGCGCGTGGCGCGCTCCTGCAATTTGGCGCCGGAGCTGCTGGGGAATCTGTGCGCGAGCAAGCCAGTTCCAACAGGTCCGGCCTCCGGCTCGTCCGCCGGAGGCTGAAAGGGGCGGCGGATTTGTATACACTCGCCGCCTCGCGTCACCACCCGCATCGCCGATCCAGCAGGACCTCCCCATGCAGCATCCCGCCGAACACTCGCCCCTGGGCAAATCCAGCGAATACGTCTCCACCTACGCGCCGGAGCTGCTCTTCCCGATTTCCCGCACCACCAAGTGGGCGGAACTGGGCCTGACCGCGGCTACCCTGCCGTACCAGGGCGTGGACCTGTGGAACTGCTACGAGCTGTCCTGGCTGACCGCGTCGGGCAAGCCGGTGGTGGCCATCGGCGAGTTCTCGATCCCGGCGCAGTCGCCGAGCATCATCGAATCCAAGTCCTTCAAGCTCTACCTCAACTCGCTGAACCAGACCGCCTTCGACAGCACAGAAGCCGTGCGCGCGATCATGGAACGCGATCTGTCCGCCGCCGCCGGGGCGCCGGTGGGCGTGCGTGTGCGGGGTCTGGACGAAGTGGCAGGCGAGGGTGTGGCCGTCATCGAAGGCACCTGCGTCGATGATCTGGATGTCGCGGTGGAGAGCTATGACCACCCGCGTCCCGAGCTGCTGCGCTGCGACGACACCCGCCGTGTCGACGAAGTGCTCTACAGCCACCTGCTCAAATCCAATTGCCCGGTCACCGGCCAGCCGGACTGGGGCACCCTGGTGATCGAGTACGCCGGCCCGGCGCTGGATCCCGCCAGCCTGCTGGCCTACGTGGTTTCTTTCCGCCAGCACCAGGATTTCCACGAGCAGTGCGTCGAACGCATCTACCTCGACCTGCAACGCCTGCTGCAACCGACCCGCCTGACTGTCTACGCGCGCTACGTGCGCCGTGGTGGGCTGGACATCAACCCCTACCGCAGCAGCGAAGCCGTGCAGCCGGACAATCGCCGGCTGGTGCGTCAGTAACTCCCGGCGCGCCTGTAAAACGCGGATACGAAAAACCCGGCCTTGGCCGGGTTTTTCTTGCCTGGGGGAAAGCCAGTCAGGGATCAGATCCCCATGTTCGCCAGGCTCTGCACGATGGAGCGCAGCGTGCCGGCCAGCGTCGGATGGCTTGCCTCGAAGCGCTCGACGGCCAGGTTGACGTTATCCATCAGAGTCTCGTCGGCCAGCGCCTCTTCGTTGGCCAGCTGCAATTCGATGTCCTTGATCAGGGCTTGCAGTGATTCGCGCTCTTCCGCGTTCAGCGGCGGCTGACGTTCCAGCTGGTCGCGCAGGGCCTGGAGTTCTTCCTGGAGGCGTTGTGTCGGCATGGTGGTGTCCTTCTGCGGTACGTACCCAAAGATGGACCTCGCCCGACGGGGAAAAGGTCCATCGCCATGCCTTTGAGCTTAACTCGCCGCGCGCACCCTTGCCTGATGCCGATCAATTCGCAGGAGACGTTCGAGTAGCGGGAAGAAGTGCTCCAGCTCCGGCGTGCGCATGGCCGGGTCCTTGCCCAGGTCGTCCAGGCGGCGCAGCGTCAGTGCGTCCTGGGAGAAGGGCGCGTTGAGGAAGGCGCTGGAGCCGCGTTCATCGAACGGCCCGCCCTGCAGCGCCAGGCTCTGCCGCGAGGCCCAGGACAGGCCGGCGTGGTACGCCGGATCGACCGCGCAGAGGTAGCGCTTGGCGGCCACATGCAGGCGGATCGGCTGCCAGACGGATTCGGGCAACAGCTCGCGCAACAGAGTGGCGCCGAACTCCTCGTGGCGCTGGTCCTGTTCGTCGATCAGTTGCGGGTCTTCATAAAGATGGCCGATGTCGTGGAGCAGGGCGGCGATCACCAGGCTGTCGGAACAACCGGCGCGCTCGGCCAGGGTGGCGCACTGCAGCGCGTGTTCGGCCTGGCTGACGGCCTCGCCGTAGGGCTCGGCGCCATGGCTGGCAAAACGCTCGGCCAGCTCGTCGAGGAAGCGGTGGCGCTCGTGCTTCATGGTTTTTCTCCTTTCAGACGGCGGCTGGCGATGTCCTGCAGGCAGGAATCCAGCTCGCCCAGATGATCGATGACCGAGTGCACGCCAAGGCGGTACAGGCCGAGTGTGGCCTGGGCGCGCAGGCGGTCGCGGTCGAGATTGCCCAGGGCATTCCAGTCGCCGGGCGCTTGGCCGCACAGGGGGCCGCTGGCGGCCAGGCCGATGGTCCACAGGCCGGCGTTCAGGCCGGCCTGGAGCAGGCGCGGCTGGCCGCTGACCAGGACGCAGCCGTCCAGGTGCGGGCTGTCCAGCTGTATCAGCGCCTGCCAGCAGGAATCCGGCGCGGGCCACTGGCGGCCGGCGATGCCCAGGCCGGTGGCAAGCTGGTCGTCCAGCGCGGCAGCAAGATGCAGCGTGGTGGCATTGGGTAGCTCATCCAGCCAGGCACAGGGAACGCCGCGCTGGTGCAGCGACTGCAGGGCATCCAGTGCGCCAGGGGTGGCCTCGGCGTGGGCCTGGGCGGCTTCGTCCAGGGCGGACTGGAAGCGGTTGCGCTCCTGGGGAGCGGCACAGCGGCCCAGGGCAAGGTCCAGCGCGTCCTGCGGGGGCAGGGCGATGGCGCTTGTCAGGCGGTCCGGCGGACAATCGGGGCAAATACGTTGCAGGGCAACCGGCAGCGTCCTTGCGCCGAAGTCCACCAGGTCGCCCGACAGTCCGAACAGCAGGGAAGTGAAGCGCGGAAGGTCGGCAGTCGCAGGCATGGCGGGCTTTTCTGATAATTGGTCTAGGCCAGACTAGCGGGCCATTGTGACGGTCCGATGAAGTCCCCCTGCGTGCCGTTATAATCGCCGCGCCTTTTTGCGGAAGACACTCATGCCGGTCGAACCCATGCCCCATTACCTGCGCATTCGCGAGCAGTTGGCGCAGGACATCGCCAACGCCACCCTGACCGAGCGCCTGCCCGCCGAGCGCGAGCTGGCCGAACGCTTCGGCTGCACCCGCGTAACCCTGCGCGAGGCGCTGCAACAGCTGGAAACAGAAGGCTTGCTCTACCGCGAGAATCGCCGCGGCTGGTTCGTCTCGCCGCCGCGCATCCGCTACAACCCGACCCGCACCACGGGCTTCATGGATTACGTCCAGGCCCAGGGCCGCGTACCGCGTACCGAAGTGCTCGCCGCTGAACGCCGTACCGCCGGGCCGGCTATCGCTCGACGCATGGGGCTGGATGAAGAGGCGGAGGTATTCCACATCCTGCGCCGCCGCTGGGTCGACGAGCGGCCGGTGATGCTCGAGGAAATCACCCTGGACGCCAGTTGGTGCCCAGGCCTGCTCGACCACGGGCTGGATACCTCACTCACCCGTGTGCTGCGCGAGGCGCTGGGGCTGAGCCTGGCTCGCTCCGAGCTGGCCATGCACTCCACGGCGCTGGTGGAGGCGCGGGCGACGCCGCTGCAACTGACGCCGGGCTCGCCGGGGCTGTACGTGGAGCGCGCCAGCTATGTCGGGGGCGGTCGGCTGGTGGAATGGGACCAGGAGTTCTGGCGCTCCGATGCGCTGGAAATTGTCATCGACGCACGGTATCCCGACTGAAGTGGCACTATGCTCTCAACTGGAAGCAAGCGAAACGGCATCCTGCACCCCTGAATCGAAATCCTGCGAGAGCGGTCCGGGTCTGCAAAACCGTTGCGCCTCTATATAATCTGCCCGCATAGCGGGGCCGCCATGGCTGGCCCGATTCACATTCACTGGAGAATTCCCGATGCGCCCACTAGGCGTCCAATGGACGAAACGCTGCTGCAGCCTGCTCGCCGCCGCTGGCCTTGCCACCCTCCCTTTCCTGGCCCAGGCCGCCAGCGAAGACGACCCGTGGGAAAGCGTCAACCGTCCGATCTTCACCTTCAACGACACCCTGGACACCTACGCACTCAAGCCGCTGGCCCAGGGCTACCAGTACGTCACCCCGAACGTCGTGCAGGATGGCGTGCACAACTTCTTCGGCAACATCGGTGACGTGCGCAACCTGGTCAACGACCTGCTGCAGCTGAAGTTCCGCGATGCCGGCGTCGACACCAGCCGCCTGCTGTTCAACACCACCTTCGGCCTGGCCGGTGTCTTCGACGTGGCCACCCACATGGGCCTGCGCCGCAACGACGAAGACTTTGGCCAGACCCTCGGCCATTACGGCGTGGGCAGCGGCCCCTACGTGATGCTGCCGCTGCTGGGCCCGAGCACCCTGCGCGATGCACCTTCGCTGATCCCGGACGCCTACACCGGCCCGTATCCGTACATCGACAATGTGCCGGTTCGTAACAGCATGCGTGCCGTGGACGTGGTCGACACCCGCGCCGACCTGCTCAAGTCCGAGAAGCTGATCAGCGGCGACAAGTACACCTTCATCCGCAACGCCTACCTGCAGAACCGCGAGTTCAAGGTCAAGGACGGCGAGGTCGAAGACGACTTCTGATCCTCCTTTCCGGCAGGCCTCTCCTGTCCTCCAGCCCGCGCCGTTCGTGGCGCGGGCTGCGCCTGCTTGAACCCTTGAGCGGATGGGAGTAGTGTCTGCGCCTTGTCGCGACCGACCCGCGCCGCTGTTCCCTAGAATGAGCGCCAAACCACAACCCCGGCGCCGTTTGCCTGGATGACCCATGCACAAAGCCAGTGCCTCGCTGCTGATTATCGATGACGACGACGTCGTCCGCGAAAGCCTCGCCGCCTACCTGGAAGACAGCGGATTCAAGGTCACACAGGCCACCAACGGCCTGGAAGGCCTGAAAGTCTTCGAGCACGAACTCCCCGATCTGGTGATCTGCGATCTGCGCATGCCGCAGATGGACGGCCTCGAGCTGATCCGTCGCGTCAGCGAGATGGCGGTGGAAACCCCGGTGATCGTGCTGTCCGGTGCCGGCGTCATGAGCGACGCTGTCGAGGCTCTGCGCCTGGGTGCCGCCGACTATCTGATCAAGCCGCTGGAAGACCTCGCTGTCCTGGAACACTCGGTACGCCGTGCCCTGGACCGCGCCTTCCTGCGCTCGGAAAACCGCCGCTACCGCGAAAAGCTGGAAACAGCGAACCGCGAGCTGCAGGCCAGCCTGAACCTGCTCCAGGAAGACCAGAACGCCGGTCGCCAGGTGCAGATGAACATGCTGCCGGAGACGCCGTGGGAGTCCGAGGGCCTGGCCTTCTCCCACCAGATCATCCCGTCGCTGTACCTGTCGGGTGACTTCGTCGACTACTTCCGCGTGGACGCCCGCCGCATCGGTTTCTACCTGGCCGACGTTTCCGGCCACGGCGCTTCGTCCGCCTTCGTCACCGTGCTGCTGAAGTTCATGACCACGCGGCTGCTGTACGAGTCCAAGCGCAACGACATGTTGCCGGAATTCAAGCCGTCGGACGTTCTCGGCCACATCAACCGCGGGCTGATCAACTGCAACCTGGGCAAGCACGTGACCATGCTCGGTGGCGTGATCGACCTGGATACCGACCGTCTGACCTACAGCATCGGCGGTCACCTGCCGCTGCCTGTGCTTTATGTCGACGGTGAAGCCCGCTACCTGGAAGGCCGTGGCCTGCCGGTAGGGCTGTTCGACGAAGCGACTTACGAGGATCATGTCCTCGATCTTCCCAAATCCTTCAGTCTTTCCCTGTTCTCGGACGGCATTCTCGACGTCCTTCCGGGAGCTACGCTGAAAGAAAAGGAGACGGCCCTGCCCGAGCAGGTCGTCGCCGCCGGCGGAACCCTGGATGGCCTGCGTCAAGTCTTCGGACTGGCCAAGTTGTCCGAGATGCCGGATGATATTGCCTTGCTGGTGTTGAGCAGGAACCTTGCATGAGTACCGGTAAAATCCAGTTCGCCGAGCAGGATGGCTCATTCGTCCTGAAGTTCGTGGGCGAAGTCCGACTGACCCTGTGTTCGGCGCTGGATGCCACCATTGAAAAAATCTTCGCCGCGTTGAATTTCTCGGCGATCATCATCGATCTCACGGAAACCCAGAGCATCGACAGCACCACGCTGGGACTCCTGGCGAAGTTGTCGATTCTCTCGCGGCAGAAGGTCGGACTGTTGCCCACGCTGGTCACCACCAACGCGGACATCACCCGGTTGCTGCAGTCGATGGGCTTCGATCAGGTGTTCAACATCGTCGATCGCCCGATTCCGTGCTCGGATTGCCTGACCGATCTGCCTCCCCAGGACCAGTCCGAGGAGGTGGTGCGCGGCAAGGTGCTCGAAGCCCACCGTATCCTGATGGGCCTGAACGAGACCAATCGAGAGGCCTTCCATGATCTGGTGAGCGCGCTCGAGCGCCACTGATTCGATGAGCTGAAATGCAAACCGGCGCCCTGGGCGCCGGTTTGCATTTGCTCGTCCGCAGTTTTCAGCGGTTGGCGAGCAGCGCCTCGAGCTTTTCCTGGTCACGGGCGAACAGGCGGATGCCTTCGGCCAGCTTCTCGGTGCCCATGGCGTCTTCGTTCATCTGCCAGCGGAAGGTGCTTTCGTCCAGTACCTGGCGCGCCTCGCCGCCACCGGGCTGCAATGCGCGCGGCAGCTCGCCCTGGGCGTCGGCCAATTGCTGCAGCAGGTCCGGGCTGATGGTCAGGCGGTCGCAGCCGGCGAGCTGCTCGATCTGGCCGAGGTTGCGGAAGCTGGCGCCCATGACCACGGTCTCGTAGCCGTTGGCCTTGTAGTAGCGGTAGATGCGCGAGACGGACTGCACGCCCGGATCTTCCGCGCCAACGTAGTCGCGGTTGTTGGCCTTCTTGTACCAGTCGTAGATGCGCCCGACGAAGGGCGAGATCAGGAACACGCCGGCGTCGGCGCAGGCGGCCGCCTGGGCGAAGGAGAACAGCAGGGTCAGGTTGGTCTGGATGCCTTCGCGCTCCAGTTGTTCGGCAGCGCGGATGCCTTCCCAGGTGGAGGCGATCTTGATCAGCACGCGGTCGCGGCCGATGCCTTGCTGGTCATACAGGTCGATCAGGCGGTGGGCGCGTTGCAAGGTGGCTTCGGTATCGAAGGACAGGCGGGCGTCCACTTCGGTGGAGATGCGCCCCGGAATCACACCCAGGATGTCCTTGCCCACGGCAACGGCGAAGCGATCACAGGCCAGGCCGGCGTCGCCCTGCGCGCCTTCGGTGGCGCGGGCCAGGTGCTCGGTGTAGCGGGGCAGGGCGGCAGCCTTCAGCAGCAAGGACGGGTTGGTGGTGGCATCCACCGGCTTCAGGCGGGCAATGGCGTCGAAATCGCCGGTATCGGCGACAACCGTGGTGTACTGCTTGAGTTGTTCCAGCTTGGAGGTCATGGCGCGTCTTCCGTAGAGAGTGCATCGACCTTACCCGAGGCCGATGCGTCACTCAACGGGACTCAGTGACCGGCGAGAAGTTCTCCGGCCTGATCGAGCAGTCCGAGGGAATCCTTGGTCTTGTGAACGTCCACCGAGAGCAGTTGGCGGAAGCGCCGCGCCCCCGGGAATCCTTGCGCCAGGCCGAGGACATGGCGGGTCACGTGGTGCATCGCGCCGCCTTCGGCAATGTGCCGCTCGATGTACGGGCGCATCCGTGCCAGGGCTTGCGCGCGGGTGATGGCAGGCTCTGGCGAGCCATACAGTGCGGCGTCGACCTGGGCCAGCAGGTAGGGGTTGTGGTACGCCTCGCGGCCGAGCATCACGCCGTCGAACACCTGCAGGTGCTCGCGGCATTCCTCCAGGGTCTTGATGCCGCCGTTGAGCACGATTTCCAGTTCCGAGAAGTCCCGCTTGAGCTGCGCGGCGATGTCGTAGCGCAGCGGCGGGATTTCGCGGTTTTCCTTGGGCGACAGGCCTTCGAGGATGGCGATGCGCGCGTGCACGGTGAAGCTGCGGCAGCCGGCGTCGCGCACCTGGCCGACGAAGTCGCACAGTTCTTCGTAGCTGTCGCGGCCGTTGATGCCGATGCGGTGCTTGACCGTCACCGGGATCGATACCGCATCGCGCATGGCCTTCACGCAGTCCGCCACCAGCGCCGGGTGGCCCATCAGGCAGGCGCCGATCATGTTGTTCTGCACGCGGTCGCTGGGGCAGCCGACGTTCAGGTTCACTTCGTCGTAGCCGGCTTCCTCGGCCATCTTCGCCGCCGCGGCCAGGTCCGCCGGGTTGCTGCCGCCCAATTGCAGCGCCAGCGGGTGCTCGCATTCGTCGTGGCGGAGGAAGCGTGCGGCATCGCCGTGCAGAAGGGCACCCGTGGTGACCATCTCCGTATAGAGCAGCGCATGGCTGGAAAGCTGGCGCAGGAAGAACCGACAGTGGCGGTCGGTCCAGTCCATCATCGGCGCCACGGAGAAGCGGCGGGAGGGCTCGGGGCGGGTAGTGGTGGTCGGAGCGGCAGTGGTCATCGGTGCTTCGTATCTGGCTTCGCTTGGGGGCGCGAAATCGCTCGCGCCGCGGAAAGGGCGGAGATTTTACCGGGGTTGCCCGCTCCGCGCACGGAAACCGGCGGGCGGTCTGTCTTGGGCTTGATCTGGCCTGCCGGTCAGCATCGACGCAACTGCTACCCTCTGGGTTTCTGACAGAAGGATCTCACTCGATGAAACCCCTATTGCTGACGCTTCCGCTGATCCTGCTGACTGCCTGTTCCTCGCCGGGCAAGCTGAAGGAAGACGCTCCGGCATTGCGGCTGGAGAGTGGCAAGTCGCCCTCGGTCTACATGAGCTGCCTGTTGCCGAAATGGCAGGCCATACGCTCCTCGGCGGCGGTGAAGGAAATCCGTTTCGGCTACCGCTTGCTGGTGCCGGCCGCCTCGGGTGATACCGCTGAGGTGCTGCTGGAGGCGACGGCGGCGGACAAGGGCAGCGATGTGGTGCTCTATCGCCGCAATCCACCAAGCCCGGACGATGCGATCACCCAGGCGGCGCGCAGCTGCCTGTAGCGACTCAAGCAGCGCCTCGTCTACCACTAAGGAACGATAGCCGCCGGGTGCAGCAGGCGGCCTAATGGCTCTGACAAGAATAATCGGGCTCCCCGGCAGCGCGCCCGCGCTGCGCAGCGGCAGGGCCCGCCAGAAGAGAGCTGCCGCCATGGATATCGCGCGTCCGCGTATCGTCCTCATCCTTACCCTGCAGACTTGCGGCCTGGTGCTGCTGTTCATCGCCCAGGCGCTGGGCGGCTGGCCGCTGTCGTTGTGCCTGCTGCTGGCCGCGGTGCTGCTCTGGGGGCCGTGGTTCGTCCCTGAGAGGGCCGCGCCGGCCAGTGCGCTGGCAGTGCTGCCGGATGTCGCCGAGCTGACCCGCGAGCTGTCCCAGGGCACCAGTCGCAATGCGCTGTCCGCCGCCGGGGTGTCCTTCTCCGTGCAGCGCCTGGTGGAGAAGCTGGAGTCCCAGGTGGTGGCGGCGGAGCAGATCGTCGGCAGCGCCGAGGTGATGATCCATACCGAGCGAGCTACCTCGAACCTCGCGCGCCAGGCGAAGGAGGCGGCCACTCTTGCCCGCGCCGGCAGCGATAGCGGGCGCAGCGAACTGCAGGCCGCCATCGACTGCATGCGCCAGTTGAGCCAGCGCGCCAGCGCCAGCCGTGCGCTGATCGAGACCCTGAATGCGCGCAGCGAGGACATCCAGCGCGTCACCCAGGTGATCCAGTCCATTGCGAGCCAGACCAACCTGCTGGCCCTCAACGCGGCCATCGAGGCCGCGCGCGCGGGTGAGCACGGCCGTGGCTTCGCCGTGGTTGCCGAGGAGGTGCGTGGGTTGGCCGGGCGCACCGCCGAGGCCACCGACGAAGTCGGGCAGATGATCGAGGACATTCAGCGCCAGACCGGCGAGGTGGTGGAGCAGATTCGCCAGCTCACCGATGACCTGGGCCTGGGCGTCAGCCAGGTGGAAAGCACTGGCCGCCAGTTGCAGGATATCGCCGGGCTGGCCGCCACCGTGGAAACCCAGATCACCGAGATCGCCGAGGGCGCGGAGATCAACCGCAACCAGCTGGACAGCCTGTTCGCCGCCGTCGAGCAGGTGCGCGGCGACCTGCGCGCCAGCGACGAGCAGACCCACCGGCTGGCGGATGCGGCGGTGCAGCTGGAAACCCAGGCGGAGATGATCAGCGAGCGCCTGGCCGAAGTGGCGCTGGATGACTATCACCAGCGCATCTATGACCTCGCCCGTGCCGGTGCGCAGGCCATCGGTGCGCGTTTCGAGACGGACATCGACACCGGACGCATTGGTCCGGAGGATCTGTTCGACCGGGACTACCAGCCTTTGCCCGGTACTCGCCCGCAGAAGTTCCGCACGCGGTTCGACCGCTACACCGACGAGGTGCTGCCACGCATCCAGGAAGACCTGCTGCAACGCCACGAAGGGCTGGTGTTCGCCATCGCCTGTACTGCCGAGGGGTATGTGCCGACGCACAACCAGGCGTTCAGCCATCCGCCCAGCGGCGACCTGCAGGTGGACATGCTCAAGAGCCGCAGCAAGCGCCTGTTCAACGACCGCACCGGTGTGCGCTGTGGCAGCCACAACCAGCCGATGCTGCTGCAGACCTACTGCCGCGATACCGGCGAGCTGATGCACGACCTCTCGGTGCCGATCTACGTGCGCGGGCGCCAGTGGGGTGGGCTGCGTTTGGGCTACCGCCCGGAAGCCTGAGGCCGACTACCCGTATGAAAGCCGTCCCGTAGGAGCGAGCTTGCTCGCGAACCAAACCCCGTTGTGGGGCTGTTCGCGAGCAAGGACTAGGCGTCCCCCTCGGTCCTGCTTGGAGCCGCAGAAATAAAAAAAGCCGCGAAGGAGTTGGACGCGGCTTGGTGCGGGCGTCCGGGAGACGCCCGCGAAAGGGGCTCAGTGATGCCCGCAGAGGGCGTCGCGGCCTTGTTCGCCGAGGATGTTGAAGAGGATATTCAGCACCACGGCCCAGATCGCGGTCATCGCGATGCCGCTGTGGGTGATCGGCTCCATCCACTGCGGCAGCGCGGCGAAGAAGTCCGGACGCACCACCGGCACCATCCCCATGCCAATGCTCACCGCCACCAGCAACTGGTTGCGGCGATCGACGATGTCCGCCTCATGGAGGATGCGGATGCCGCTGGCAGCGACCATGCCGAACATGGCGATGCCGGCGCCGCCCAGAACGGCTGGCGGAATCGAGGCGACCAGGAAGGCGGCCTTGGGCAGCAGCGACAGGGCGATCAGGAACAGCGCGGCGGCGGCGGTGACGTAGCGGCTGCGCACGCCGGTCATCTGCACCAGGCCGATGTTCTGGGCGAACGAGGAATGGGTGAAGGTGTTCATGAAGCCGGCGATGAAGGATGCGCCGGCATCGCACAGCAGGCCGCGGCGCAGGCGGTTGGGGCAGATTTCGGTCTCGGTGATCTTGCCCAGGGCGAGGAACATGCCGGTGGACTCGACGAAGATGATCACCACCACCAGGCACATCGAAAGCACCGGAGCCAGGTGGAATTCCGGGGCACCGAAATGCAGCGGGGTGACCACGTCGAACCACGGGCGCTGCTCGATGCCGTCCAGGCTGACCATGCCCATGCTGGCGCCGATGATGTAGCCCAGCAGCATGCCGATCAGCACCGAGACGTTGACCCAGAAGCCCTTCAGGAAGCGGTTGATCAGCAGGATGACTGCCAGCACGAAGGAGGACAGGGCGAGGTATTCGATGGCGCCGAAGTTGGCTGCCGCCTTGCCGCCGCCGGCCCAGTTGATCGCCACCGGGAACAGGCACATGCCGATGGAGGTGATCACGGTGCCGGTCACCAGCGGCGGGAAGAAGCGCACGATGCGGCTCATGAATGGCGCGATGAGCATGCCGAAGAAGCCCGCGGCGATGGTCGCGCCGAAGATGCCGGTCATGCCCACGCCGGGCATCCCGGCCATGGCGACCATGCTGCCGACGGCGGCGAAACTGGCGCCCATCATCACCGGCATGCGGATGCCCACCGGGCCGATGCCGAGCGATTGCACCAGCGTGGCGATGCCGGCGACCAGCAGGTCGGCGTTGATCAGGAAGGCGATTTCCTCGCGGGAGAGACCGGCGGCCTGGCCGACGATCAGCGGGACGGCGACGGCGCCGCCATACATCAGGAGAACGTGCTGGAAACCGACCAGCAGCAGCTGCAGCAAGGGCAAACGCTGGTCGACGGGCGAGCCGGTATGGGAGCGCTCAGTTACCACGGACATGCAACACCTCGGTTTTTATTGTTGTCAGTCGCTGGTTGCCGGACGGGCACGACAACCGGGAAGTACTGGCCGATCTCACCCCCGGGGCCGAGCGGGTGAAGCGGTGCGGGACTTTATAAACGCGATGTGTATTACGTTCAATCGATTTTTGTATACAACTCTGCGGTCACGTTTTGTCTGCCTGGTGCTGCATGGCTCTGGGCCGCGCGTTTCCTGGGTTCGGCAATTCTGTAGCCATTGGTCGAGTGGACTACATTTTTGTTTCAGGGGCTGCTTTTCGTAGGAGCGAGCTTGCTCGCGAATGGACGCGCTCCCTGTCGCGACGGTGCGTCGGGATGTTCTGTTCGCGAGCAAGCTCGCTCCTACAGGGGGCATGCCGGGCGTTTCGTGGGCATAAAAAAACCGCACCCGAAGGTGCGGTTCTTCTGGCCGTGCCGCAGGCTCAATTAACCTGGGCACCCTTGGAGATCCAGTCTCCGACGAGCTTGCGCTCTTCCGGGGTCATCTGGGTGATGTTGCCCAGCGGCATCACCTGCGAAGCCACGGCCTGCGCCTGGATGCGCGGGGCGAGCTGCTGGATCTGCTGCGGGGTGTCGAACATCACGCCGGCCGGCGCGGTGCTGAACAGGTTGCTGGTCGGCTTGGCCGAGTGGCAGACGGCGCAGCGCTCCTGGATGACGTGGTGGACCTTGTCGAAGCCTTCGGTCGAGCCCGCGGCGGCGGATGCCTGGGCCGGAGCAGCCTGAGCCTGCTGGGCAGCGGCAGCCTTGGCGGCTTCCTCGTCCTTGGCGCGTTCGGCCGGGGTCTTGCCGCCAACGGCGGTTTCCGGCAGCGGCTGGTACTCCACCTTCGCCGGTTGGGCGCTGGCAGTGTTATCGCTGCTGGGGAAGTTCGGGCCGGTGACGAACGCCAGGGCGATCATGCCGACGGCGCCGGCGGGCAGGGCCCAGGCCATGCCGTTGCCGTTGTGGCGGGTGTTGAAGTAGTGACGCACGATCACCGCCAGCGCCGCGATGCAGGTCAGGATCAGCCAGTTGTAGTGGCTGCCGTAGGTGCTCGGGAAGTGGTTGCTGATCATGATGAACAGCACCGGCAGGGTGAAGTAGTTGTTGTGGCGCGAACGCAGCAGGCCTTTGGCCGGCAGTACCGGGTCGGGCTCGCGGCCTTCCTCGATGGCCTTAACCAGTGCGCGCTGGGCCGGCATGATCACGCGGAACACGTTGCCCACCATGATGGTGCCGATGATGGCGCCCACGTGCAGGTAGGCACCGCGACCACTGAACACCTGGCTCAGCAGGTAGGCGGCGAGCACCAGCAGGCCGAACAGGATGGCGCCGAGCAGGGCGGGTTTCTTGCCCAGCGGGGAGTCGCACAGGGTGCTGTAGATGAACCAGCCGGCGATCAGCGAGCCGATGCCGATGGCGATGGCGGCGGCCGGGGCGAGGTCGCTGCCCGGTGCGATCAGGTACAGGGTCGGGTTCAGGTAGAACACGATGGTCAGCAGGCAGACGCCGGACATCCAGGTGGAGTAGGCCTCCCATTTGAACCAGTGCAGGTTGTCCGGCATTTTCGGCGGGGCGAGCTTGTACTTCTCCAGGTGGTAGATACCGCCACCATGGATCGCCCAGAGATCACCGGAGAGCCCTTCGCGCGGGTTGGCGCGGTTGAGGTTGTTCTCCAGCCAGACGAAGTAGAACGAAGCGCCGATCCAGGCAATGCCCACAATCATGTGGACCCAGCGGACCAGCAGGTTCAGCCATTCGATGAGATGTGCTTCCACAGTTTTTTACCTCTTGCCCGGGTGCCGCCGTCGCGGCAGGCGGGCCTCTCTTATTAGTTCGCTTGGGGGTCGAGGAGGAGCTGTTCGTCCTCGGTGAAGAAATGCTCGTCGCAGTTGTTGCCAGAACCGCTGCGATCGACCACCAGGAAGTCATCCCGCTTTTCGATCGTCAGCACCGGGTGGTGCCAGACGCCGCGGTGGTAATTGACGCCCTGCTTGCCGTTGGACAGGAAAGCGCGGACGAGGCCCGATACAGGTACATCGCCAAGGGGCGCGACCACGATCAGAAAGGGGTTGCCGAGCAGCGGAATGAACGCCTGACTGCCCTGCGGATGACGTTCCAGCATGCGGATGCGCAAGGGCATCTCCAGTGATTCGGCGCTGAAGATGCTGATGATGGCCTTGTCATCGGGCTGCGCCGTTTCGACGGTGGCGAGCTTGTGATAACGGCGGGTGGAACCGTTGTTGATCATGAAGAAGTCACTGCCTTCGGTTTCGATGACATCACCGAATGGGGCGAAGGCTTCCTTGGTCAACGGCTCGATCTTCAGGGTACGCATGGCTGGTCTTCTTATTTCGTTGTTCGCATGGACCCCTTCCAGTGGGAAGGGGAGTGAAGGTCCGCTCGCTCAGAGCTGCTGCAGGCGGAACATCGCGATCTTGTTGATCTCCGCCAGGGCGGTCTGGAACTCCTGCTCCGGCGTGTTGTGGATGCGCTCTTCGAACGCAGCCAGGATCTGGTGACGGTTGCTGCCCTTCACTGCCTTGATGAAGGGGAAGCCGAACCTGGCCTTGTACGCGTCGTTGAGTTCGGTGAAGCGGGCGAACTCCTCGGCGGTGCAATCCTGGATGCCGGCGCCGGCCTGTTCGGCGGTGCTGGAGGCGGTCAGCTCGCCGCGGACAGCGGCCTTGCCAGCGAGGTCCGGGTGCGCGTTGATCAGCGCCAGCTGCGCGTCGTGGCTGGCGGACAGGAGGATGTCGGCCATGCGCTGCTGCAGCAGTTCGATGTCGTTCAGGCTGTCGTCGACGCCCAGGTCATAGGCCTTCTCGGCGACCCACGGGGAGTGCTCGTAGATATCGGCGAAGGCGCTGACGAAGGCCGCGCGGTCGAGGCTGGCCGGGGTGAGGGTCTGGAAGCGGCTCATGCCAGGGTCTCCTGCGCTTTGAACGGGTGGTTCTCGTGCCAGTGCTTGGCGATGTCTACACGGCGTGCGATCCACACCTTCTCGTGACCCTTGACGTACTGGATGAAGCGCTCCAGCGAGGCCATGCGAGCCGGACGGCCCAGCAGGCGGCAGTGCATGCCGATGGAGAGCATCTTCGGCGCGCCCTCGGCACCTTCGGCGTAGAGCACGTCGAAGGCGTCCTTGAGGTATTCGAAGAAGTCGTCGCCCTTGTTGAAGCCCTGCACCTGGGTGAAGCGCATGTCGTTGGTGTCCAGGGTGTAGGGGATCACCAGGTGCGGCTTCTCGGCGGTGCTCGCCGGGTCCCAGTAGGGCAGGTCGTCGTCGTAGGTGTCGGAGTCGTAGAGGAAGTTGCCATCCTCGCGGACGATGCGGCGGGTGTTCGGGCCCAGGCGGCCGGTGTACCAGCCCTGCGGGCGCTGGCCGGTCAGCTCGGTGAGGATGCGCACGGCCTCGAACATGTGCTCGCGCTCCTGTTCCGGGTCCATGTACTGGTAGTCGATCCAGCGGTAGCCGTGGCTGCAGATCTCGTGGCCGTCGGCGACCATCTGGCGGATTGCCTCGGGGTGGCGCTGGGCGGCCATGGCCACGGCGAACACGGTCAGCGGCAGGTCGTGCTTCCTGAAGAGTTTCAGCAGGCGCCACACGCCGGCGCGGCTGCCGTACTCGTACAGCGATTCCATGCACATGTTGCGCTCGCCCTTGAGCGGCTGGGCGGCGACCATTTCGGAGAGGAAGGCTTCGGATTCGGCATCACCGTGCAGGATGTTGCGCTCGCCGCCTTCCTCATAGTTGAGGACGAAGGACAGGGCGATGCGCGCATCGTTCGGCCAGTGCGGATGGGGGATGTTGTTGCCGTAACCGATCAGGTCGCGTGGGTAGTCAGCGCTCACTGCAGTGTTCCTTCTTGTGGTTGGCGGTCGGCGCCGAGTCGGTGGACCGTGCGCTGCCGTTGATGGGTGCATTGTATACAAAATGTGGAGTGGTCTGTAAATACAATCTGCGCAACGGTCGTTTCATTCCATTCGTCAACGTTCGACAGGGCCTGGATGCACGGTGTGCCCTGTTCTGGCGCGGGCTTGGCTGGCTTTGCAACGGGTTCTGCAGCTGCTGGCTGGAGGGTGCCGGCAGGGCTTTTGAGCGGGTTGAATCAATTTTTTGTATACAATCAGTTGTGCGGCTGGGTATATTCGCTTCACCCAAACGCACCCGCGGGCTGTCTCGATGGCGACCCGCTCATTCGCATCAACAAGACAGAGGAGGAAGGTGTCGGCCGGCTCCGCCGCAGGACACCGATAAGCCCATGGGACGCCTGACCACTCACGTACTGGATTCCGCCCACGGCTGCCCTGGCCACGGCATCAAGATCGAGCTGTATCGCGTCGAAGGTCAGCAACTGGAGCTGATCACCACCCGTGTGACAAATGATGACGGTCGCTGCGACGAGCCTCTGCTGCAAGGCGAGGATTTCCGCGCCGGCGTCTATCAGTTGCTGTTCAACGCTGGCGACTACTACCGCGCCCGCGGCGTCGAGCTGCCCCAGCCGGCGTTCCTCGACCAGGTGGTGCTGCGCTTCGGCATCGCCTCGGAAAGCGACCATTACCACGTGCCGCTGCTGATCTCCCCCTACAGCTATTCCACCTATCGCGGCAGCTAGTCCCCGCCCGTAGGTTTTCCCCCGGACTCTTCGTGGAGTCTTCCTCGGCCCGCCCACACTGCGGGCTTTTTTTTGCCTGCGATTTCTCCGACGTGTGGTCCCTGCTTGGGCTAGAACTATCAGGAAATTACCCTTTTCCGAGAGAGTGCATGAGCAGAATCCTGATCGTCGAAGAGCAACCGGTAACGCGTCATGCCTTGCGCTTGATGATGGAGGCTGATCGCCATGAAGTGGTCGGTGAAGCCGACAACGGACCCGATGCCCTGCACCAGGTGCGCCAGTGCAAGCCCGACCTGATGATCCTCGAGCTCTCCATCCCGCGTCTGGGTGGGCTGGAGGTGTTGCAGCGACTGGCCGCCCAGGATTCGCCGGTCAAGGTACTGGTGCTGACCGCGCAGGATTCCGAATACTTCGCCGGCCGCTGCTTGACCGCGGGTGCCGCCGGCTTCGTCAGCAAGCAGGAGGACGCCCAGGCGGTGCGCGAAGCCGTGCGCGCCATCGCCCAGGGGCATAGCTATTTCCCCAGCCATGCGCTGGGTAGCGTCAGCGCGGCCGAAGAGGCGGGCCATGGTGAGCTGCTCAAGGGCCTTTCGGTGCGCGAACTGAGTGTCCTGCAAATGCTCGCGCGGGGCTTGAGCAATATCGCCATCGCCGACCAGTTGTCCATCAGTGACAAGACGGTGAGCACCTACAAGGTGCGGTTGATGCAGAAGCTGCACGCCAAGTCGCTGGTGGAGCTGATCGATATCGGTCGCCGGCATGGGCTGGTGGAAGGAGGTCCGGCAACGGACGTGGAGTCTGCCGGACAGGCGGTCGATGCCGAGGATCGTGCTGAACTCGATCTGTTGCGCAACATGCTCGATGCCCTGCCGCATCCTCTCAGTCTGCGGGGGCTCGACGGCAAGATCCGCTACTGCAACAAGGCGGCCTATCTCATTCCTGGCAAGACGCGCGACGAGATGATCGGCAGCACGCTGGCCGACCTGGGGCTTTTCGCCAGCAGCCGCGAGGGCGAGATGCTGGCCTCCACCCTGAGCGCCACCATCGCCCGTGGCGAGCCGGCGGATGTAGATGTCGAATTCCAGTCCATCAACAATATCCGTCACGTCGTGTATTTCTGGTCGCGCCCCTATTATCGCGGCGAGGGTGAACTGGCCGGAGCGATCACCGGCGCCGTGGATATCACCCAGCGCGACGACCTGATCCGCGTATTGCGTAATACCAGCGCCCGCGCCGAATCCATCAGTCGCGGCAAGAGCGAGTTTCTCGCCAGCATGGGCAGCGAGTTGCAGGGACCATTGCAGAGCCTGGTGGCGATGATCGACCTGTCGCTCAACCAGAGTGATCCCGAGCGTCGGCGAGAGCCGCTGGGCGTGGCGCGCTCGCTGGCCAATAACCTGCTGCATGTGCTCGGTGACCTGCAGATGCTCAGTCGCGCCGAGTCGGGGCGCCTGGAGCTGATGCCCGAAATGGTGGACCTGCGCCAACTTCTCGACCGCAAGCTGGAGAAGCTGCGTGAACCTGCGAAGGCAAAAGGCGTGGAGGTGGTCGCGGACTTCGAACTGGCCATACAGACCGCCGTCTGGTGCGATCCGCAACCGCTGCGCCTGGTGCTCGACAATCTGCTGGGCAACGCCCTGAAGTTCACCGACAGCGGTCGCATTCTGCTGCGCTTGCAGGCGCGCGGGCATGGTCAGGGAATGGTCGGGGTGCAGATCGATGTGGCCGATACCGGCGCGGGCATTCCCCTGGAGGAGCAGGCCGGGCTCTTCGATCCCTTCAGTCAGCCGCTGCAGAGCCAGAACGTCCGGCGCGGTGGCAGCGGCCTGGGATTGGCGCTCGCGCGTGGCCTGGTGGAGGCAATGGGCGGTGAACTGCTGATGAGCAGCCGGCCAGGTGTGGGCAGTGAATTCAGCGTCCACCTGGAACTGCCCGCAGCCTCGGATTGAGCCCGGCGAAGCATCAGCCCCTGAAACCCAAAGACCCCGGCCAAGGCCGGGGTCTTTCGTTTCATCGCGTGCTGCGACTCAGAGGAAGATGAACTTCGCCACGAAGATGGCGCACAGCGCGTACAGGCTGATGGTCACGTCCTTGTGGCGGCCGGTGAAGACCTTCATCGCCACGTAGGTCACGAAGCCCAGCGCGATGCCGTCGGCGACCGAGAAGGTCAGCGGCATCATGATCACGGTGACGATCGCCGGGATGGTCTCGGTGTGCTCGTTCCAGTCGATGTGGGCCATGCCGCCCATCATCAGCATCGCCACATAGATCAGCGCGCCGGCGGTGGCGTAGGCGGGGATCATGCCGGCCAGCGGGGCGAAGAACATGGCCGCGACGAACAGCACGCCGACCACCACGGCGGTCAGGCCGGTACGGCCGCCGGCGGCGACGCCCGCGGCGCTTTCCACGTAGCTGGTCACCGGCGGCACGCCGAGCACGGCACCGAAGGCGCTGGAGGTGCTGTCGGCCTTCATCGCTTTCGACAGGTTCTCGATGCGACCGTCTTCGCGTACCAGGTGCGCGCGTTGCGCGACGCCCATCAGGGTGCCGGCGGTGTCGAACATGTGCACGAAGAGGAAGGCCAGGATCACGCTGATCATGGTCACGTTGAACGCGCCGGAGATATCCATCGCCAGGAAGGTCGGCGCCAGGCTCGGGGGCATGGAGAACACGCCGCCGAACTGGACGATGCCCAGGGCGATGCCGGCCACGGTGACGGTGAGGATGCTGATCAGGATGCCGCCGAACACGCGGCGGTATTCCAGTACGGCGATCATCAGGAAGCAGATGGCGGCGAGCAGCGGGCCGGGGCTGGTCAGGTCACCCAGGTGGACCAGGGTGGCTGGGCTGGCGACCACGATGCCGGCGGTCTTCAGGCCGATCAGCCCGAGGAACAGGCCGACGCCGGCGCCCATGGCGAAGCGCAGGCTGACCGGAATGCTGTTGAGCAGCCATTCGCGGATGCGCGAGAAAGTCAGGATCATGAAGGCGATGCCGGAGATGAACACCGCGCCCAGCGCGATCTCCCAGCTGTAGTTCATGGTCTTGACCACGGTGTAGGTGAAGAAGGCGTTGAGGCCCATGCCCGGCGCCAGGCCCACCGGCCAGTTGGCATACAGGCCCATGAGGAAGCAGCCCAGCGCGGCGGCCAGGCAGGTAGCCACGAAGGCGGCGCCGTGGTCGATGCCGGCGTCGGCCATGATGTTGGGGTTGACGAAGATGATGTACGCCATGGTGATGAAGGTCGTGAGACCCGCGGCGAGTTCGGTCTTCACGGTGGTGCCATGCTGGCTGAGCTTGAACAGGCGTTCGAGCAGGCCGGTGGCGGGGGGACTGGATGCAAAGGATTGTTGTTCTTGTTTGGTGCTTTCCACAGCGGTACTCCTCAACGCTCTTGTTGTTGGTCCCTTGCCGTCGGCTGGTTCACCTGCGTCCCTTGCGCTAACGGAAAGAGTTGTGAGGGTGTGAATGTTGACCTTTGGGTCAGGAAGTCACGCCGCGATTATGCAGTTGTGTACAAAAAGTTCAAATAATGTTTAGTGTCTTGCCGAAAGATTTTTACAAGCAAAGCGTCGGAATGGTCGCACGCTGACCTTCACCAAGCTCCGGTGCCGTGCGGCCTTGGGCTTGATCGCGAGTCGCTCGCGACGGCTGCACGATAGTGGCCACTTTGTGTACACTGTGCCCCACGCCTGGCCCGCGGCCAGCTTCACTCATGCCCCCACGGATTTCGCGCCGGTTCAACCCGGCTGAGCAGGGTTCGACTCCGATGACCGACCAGTTGCAACAGATCAGGAAGCAGCCGCGCAATGGCAAGGCGCGCAGCGGCACTCAGGACGAGATCGTCTACGCGCACATCTTCGACGCCATCCTCGAACAGCGCCTGGCGCCCGGCACCAAGCTGAGCGAAGAGGCCCTCGGCGAAATCTTTGGCGTCAGCCGCACCATCATCCGTCGCGCCCTGTCGCGCCTGGCCCACGAACAGGTCGTCCTGCTGCGCCCCAACCGTGGCGCCGTGGTGGCCAGCCCGAGCATCGACGAAGCCCGGCAGATTCTCTTCGCCCGCCGCACCGTCGAGCGCGCGATCACCGAGTTGGCCGTGGACAACGCCAGCAGCGATACCCTCGCCGAACTGCGCGACATGGTGAAACAGGAGCAATCCAGCTTCGCCCGCGGTGACCGTGGCGCCGGCATCCGCCTTTCCGGCGAGTTCCACCTCAAGCTCGCCGAAATGGCGAAGAATGCCCCGCTGGTGGTGTTCCAGCGCAGCCTGGTGTCGCAGACCTCGCTGATCATCGCCCAGTACGAAAGCGGTGGCCGCTCGCACTGCTCGTTCGACGAGCACAACGAGATCCTCGACGCCATCGAGAAGGGCGACAAGGAAAAGGCCGTGACCCTGATGATGCACCACATGGCGCACATCGACGACAAGCTGAACCTGGACGTGGACGGCGCCTCCGGCGACCTGCACGCGGTGTTCTCGCACCTGCTGGCCGGCAAGAAGAAGCCGCGCCGCAGCAAGGCCGACGCCGACTCGGCGGCCTGATCGCCGAGCCAGAAAAAAGCCCCGCATCTGCGGGGCTTTTTCTTTTTCGAGGGCAGGATAGTCACTCCCTGTAGGAGCGGGCCACGCCCGCGATCGCGCCCACGGGGCGCTCCTACAGGTTCTGCGCGCGCTCTTCGGCCTGCTGCCAGCCGCCACCCAGGGACTTGTAGAGCAGCACCAGCGTGGTCACCACGGCTTCGCGGCTGCGCACCTGCTGTTCCTCGGTGGCCAGCAGTTCGCGCTGGGCGCTGAGTACGTTGAGGAAGTCCACCGCGCCGGCCTTGTACTGCTCGCGGGCGTTGGCCAGGGCAGTGCGGCCATGCTCGGCGGCGCTGTCCAGGCTGGCCAGGCGGCGCTGGTCGGCGGCGTAGTCGGTGAGCGCGTCGTCCACTTCCCTCCAGGCATTGAGCACGGTGCGGCGGTAGGCGATGGCCGATTCCTGCTGCTGGGCCTCGCGCAGGGCGAGCATGCCCTTCAGTCGGCCGCCCTCGAAGATCGGCAACGACAGGCTCGGGCCGATGCCGAAGGTGCGGCTGTTCCAGTCGCCGAAGCCGGACAGTTGCAGCGCCTGGAAACCGAAGCTGCCGTTGAGGCTGATGCGCGGATAGAAATCCGCCCTGGCCACGCCGATGCTGGCGGTGGCTGCATGCAACGTGGCTTCGGCACGGCGGATATCCGGACGACGCTGGGCCAGTTCCGAGGGCAGGCCGACTGGCACGCCACGGGGCGGCTGCGGCACGGGTTTGGCCTGGGCGAGCTCAGCTTGCAGCGCGCCAGGCGCTTCGCCGAGCAGGTAGCCCAGGGCGTTGATCAGTCGCGCCTGGCGCTTCTGGCTGTCGGGCAGGCGCGCTTCGATGCTGGCGACCTGGGTCAGCGCCTCGGCCACATCCAGTTCGGTGGCGACGCCATCGGCGCGGCGCAGGCGGGTCAGCTCCAGGCTGCGCTGGGCGATCTCCAGATTGCTGCGGATGATCGCTTCCAGGTCCTGTTCGGCGCGCAGTTGCAGGTAGTTGCGTGCGGTCTCGGCGAGTACCGAGACGAGCACGTCGCGGCGGCCTTCCTCGGTGGCCTGCACGTTGGCGTCGGCGGCTTCCAGTTCGCGGCGCACGCGGCCCCAGAAGTCCAGCTCCCAGGACAGGTCGAAGCCGCCATCGAGCTGGTTGAAGTTGTCCTTGCCCGCCTTGCCGGACGGATCGCTCAGGCCGACTTCGCTGTTGCGCTTGCGCTGGTAGCCCAGGCCCGCGCCGACGTTGGGCACGGCATCGCCGCCCAGTGCCTGGCGGATCGCCCGGCTCTGCTGCAGGCGCGCATCGGCTTCGCGCAGGTCGAGGTTGGCATTTGCCACGCGGCGTTGCAGGTCATCCAGTTGCGGGTCGCCCAGCAGAGTCCACCACTGCGCTTCCAGCGGGGCGTTGAGCGCCTGGCTCGGCGCCTGGCCGCGCTGGGCCGACCAGTCCACCGAGTCGGCATCTTTCGGGCGCTGGAAGTCCGGGCCGACACTGCAGGCGCCGAGCGCGAGCAGAGCCAGGAACAGAGAGGTGCGGGTGGCGATCATTGCACGGCCACCTGCTGCTCTTTCGCTGCGTGCTTGCCGGTGTCGATCCGCGCGATCACCGACATGCCCACGCGCAGCTTGTCGCGCAGCGGCTGGTCGGCGTCGAGGACGATCTTCACCGGGATGCGCTGGACGATCTTGGTGAAGTTGCCGGTGGCGTTGTCCGGGGCGATGGGCGCGAAGCTCAGGCCGGTGGCCGGGGCGATGCTGTCGACGTGGCCGCGCAGCTTCTCGCCGGGGAAGGTGTCGATACTGATCTCGACCATCTGGCCGGGCTGTACATCGGTGAGCTGGGTTTCCTGGAAGTTGCCGACCACATAGGCGTCCTGCAGCGGCACCACCGCCAGCAGCGCATTGCCCGGCGTGGTGTAGGCGCCGACGCGCACGGCGCGGCGGCCGACCATGCCGTCGAAGGGCGCGCGGATCTCGGTGTACGACAGGTTGAGTTGCGCCTGCTGCAACTGCGCCTGCCCACGCTTCAGCGCGCCGAGCGCTTCGGCCTGCTGTGCCAGCAGCACGTCGAGCTGCTTGCGAGCGGCGAGGGCGGCGGCCTTGTTCTTGTCCAGCACGGCCTTCGCCGAGTCGACGTGCGAGCGTGCCTGCTGGGCGTTCTGCAGCGTGCCGGCGCCCTGAGTGGCGAGGTGCTGGTAGCGATTGAGTTCCTGTGTGGCGAAGGTCAGTGCGGCCTGGTCGGCTTGTACCTGGGCGGTGGTCTGGGCGATCACTGCCTGCTGGCGCTCCAGGTCAGCGGCAACGTGGTGATGACGCGCCTCGGCGGCCAGCACATCGGCTTCGGCGGCATCCAGCGCAGCGCGATAGTCGCGGGCGTCGATGCGCGCCAGGACCTGCCCGGCCTTCACCGACTGGTTGTCTTCCACCAGCACTTCCTCGATGAAACCGGCGACTTTTGGCGCCACCAGGGTGAAGTCCGCGTGGATGTAGGCGTCGTCGGTGCTCTGCTCACGGCTCGGCCCGAGCAGGCGCAGCAGCAGGTAGACGACAAGGGCGAGCAGCAGCACGGCAACCAGGGCCAGACTGCCGCGACGGGAGCTGAGTTTCGACATGGGCAGACCTTTGAATCAGTGGTTGGGGATGACAGGGCGCGGCGGATAGACCCGCAGCGGCATCAGCGGAATCAGGACGAGCAGGGCGGCGGCCAGCCAGGACATCGCCAGCAGCGTGTCGGAGGCGGCGAGCACGCCGGCCTGGCCGCGTACCTGGCCGGCCAGGCGGCCGACGTTTTCGGCGCCGCCCAGTTGCTCCAGGCGCAGGCCGAGGGCTTGCGAGGCGTTGCCCAGGTGATCGACCAGGCGGTTGGAGTGGTAGTGCTCGCGCCAGGTCATCAGGAGCGACACCACGGCGCTGCCGAGCACCGCCGAGAAGCCGCGCACGCTGTTGAACCAGGCCGAGGCAAACGGCCCCTCGATGGGCGCGACAACGCTGGTGGCGGACATCAGCAGCGGCACGATGGCCATCGGCTGGCCGATGATCTGCAACGCCAGCAGGGCGTAGAAGTTCTCTCGCGTCCACTCGCTGGTGAGCTGGCTCATGCCGAAGGCCGACAGCCCGCACAGGCTGATGCCGATGGCCAGCACCCAGCGGCAATCCACCCGCGGGATGTTGCACAGTGCAGCGACCAGCGGCAGCGAGACCAGTTGCGGCAGCGCTACCAGCAGTGCCATGGGTGCCGATTGCAGCGGGCGATAGCCGTGGGCGGAGGCGAGGTAGGACGCCGGCACGCCGGAGCAGGCTCCGAGTACCACCAGCACGCCGGCGAGGGTGATCAGCGAGTGGGTGAAGTTGCGCCGCTTGAGGATGTCCAGGCGGAAGAACGGCAGAGGATGCGTCCACTCGTTGACGAAGAACGCCGCCAGCAGCCCCGCGCCGCCGATCACCAGCAGGGTGATCAGGTCCGACTCGAACCAGTCCAGGCGCTCGCCCTGCAAGAGGCCGATTACCAGCATCAGGATGCCCGGCAGGCCGAGTGCAAGGCCGATGGTGTCGAACTGGCGCAAGCGCTCCAGGCGTAGCGGGTCCTGCGGGATGCCCCAGGCGACGGCGGCCAGCGCCACGGCGCAGAGCGGGATGACCTGCCAGAACACCCACTGCCAGCCGACGAACTCGGTCCACAGCGCCGCCAGCGGCATGCCCAGGTTGGGCGCGAAGGTGGCGGTCAGCGCATAGGCGCCCAGGCCGTAGAGCTTGATGCCCGGCGGCAGGAAGCGCAGCGCCACGGTCATCAGCATCGGCGGCATGCAGCCGCCGGCGAAGCCTTGCAGCAGGCGCAACAGGTAGAGCGTCTCGACGTTCGGCGCGAACGGGCAGAGCAGCGCGAGCAGGGCAAAGCAGGCGATGGCACCGAGGGTAAAACGGCGCAGCGACACGGTGACCGAGAACCAGGGCGCGAAGGCCATGGCGGCGACCTGCGCCGCCGAATACAGGGCGATCAGCCAGGTGCCTTCGTCGTGACCGATGGACAGCGCGCCGCGCACGTCGGTCATGGCCAGGTCGGTGACCTTCTCGTTGAGGCCGGCGCTGAGGGAGGCGATCAGTACGCCGATCATGCCGACCACGATGCGCAGGCCGAATGGCTGGGCAACGGCTGGCGTGGCGCGCTTGGCCGGTTGCGAAGTGGCGGCGGAAATCGGGGCGAGCGCGGTCATGGCCGGCCTCCACGGGGGTGGCCGATGCCGCCGCCGGTGGGCGGTACGGTGCAAGGCATAGGAATCAACTCGGGTATTTGCGACCGAGTCTAGGGAAGGGCGTGAGTTGTGAAAATTGAAATGATTGCAGCTAATCAGTGCGTCTGATGCACTGATTGAGCGATCAGCTCAGCAGGCCGGAGCTTTCCCGCAATTCGATGCAGACGCGCTTCACCGTCTGGCGCAGCCAGCTGTGTGCGGGGTCGTTGTCGAAGCGCGGGTGCCAGGCCTGCAGGATCACCACGGATTTCAGCGGCAGCGGGATGTCGAACTGGCGCAGGGCGAAGCCCAGGCGGTCCAGGCGCCACAGCGAATGCTCGGCGATGGGCAGCACCAGGTCGGATTCCAGCAGGGCGAAGATCGAGGAGTGGAAGGTCGGCGCGGTCAGGCGGATTTCCCGGTGCAGGCCGAGGTTCGCCAGTTCCTCGTCGATCGGCCCGATGGCCCGGCCGCGCCGCGACACGCTGATCTGCGGGAAGGAGGCGAAGCGCTCCGGGGTGATCTCGTCGTCGAAGATCGGGTGGTCGCGCCGCGCCAGGCCGACGAAGCTGGTGGTGAACAGGGTCTGCGTGCGGATTTCCGGCTCCAGGGTCGAGGTGGCGCCGATGTAGAGGTCGATGCGGTTCTGCCGCAGGGCTTCGTCGTCGAAGTCGGCTTCCGGGGCGATGCGCAGGCTGCAGCGCGGCGCCTCGTCCTTCATCACCGCCAGCATGCGCGAGGCGAAACCGCCCACCAGTACGTTGTTGGAGCGCAGCACGAAGCAGCGTTCGAGCTGGTCCATGCGCAGGTTTTCCTTGGCGTTGAACAGGCGCATGGCGTGTTCCACCAGGTCGCTGACTTCCTCGCGCAACTGCAGGGCGCGAGGTGTCGGCACCAGGTTGCGCCCGGCGCGGACCATGATCGGGTCGCCCACCGCTTCACGAATGCGCGACAGGGTGCGGCTCATGGCGGGTGCACTGAGGTGCATGCGTCGCGCCGCACCGACCACGCTGCCTTCTTCGAGCAGGATGTTGAGGGCGACCAGCAGGTTGAGATCGGGCAGGGCCATGGTGACTCCGAAGACGGTGGTGCGGTGCTATTCATGTTCCATTGCGAAGGGCTCGCTGGGCAAGCGTGCGTTTCGTGCAATGGTTCATTACGTCTGGCGTGCCTTTACGGTCCGGCGCGCGCCCCGAAGAATGGCGGCGGATTTCGTTTCATGAAGGAGAAAGGCATGTTCAAACGGATACTGCTGGCCGTCGACGGTTCGGCGCAGTCGCCTCGGATCATTGCCAGTGCCGCCGAGCTGGCGCTGTGCAGCGATGCGGTGGTGCATGTGGTCTGCGCCGTGGACCGCGCCTTCGCCATGCCGCGCCAGGATGCGCTGGAGTACCCGCCGGCCGAGCAGGAGCAGCACGAGGCCCAGGCGCTGGTGGATGACGCCGTGGTGCAGTTGCAGCCGTGCGTTGCGACGGGAGCGGTGGTGGCCGGTGATCCGGCGCGGGCGATCCTGCGCGAGGCGGAGCGCCTGGAATGCGACCTGATCGTGATCGGGCACCGGCATCTGGGGCGCATCGAACGCTTGCTCGATCCGTCGGTGGGGCAGCGGGTGATCGAGCGGGCGCCGTGCCCGGTGCTGGTGGAGGTACGGGAGTAGAGTGCCTGTTGGCTCGGTGGCGTGCGGTTCGCGAGCAANCTCGCTCCTACGAAGAGCGCATCAGTACGAACCTGTAGGAGCGAGCTTNNNCGCGAACCCGCCCAACGCAGCGCTCGACAGGCCAATCGCGGACGGAGTCCGCTCCCACGCACGGCGGGGAACGTCGGAGCTTCCCAGTAGAAACTGGCATCCCGACGCGATCGAAGAAAGAAAAGCGGCCCCGGCGCCGGGTTGGTCCTGAGCGAGGACCCGGCGCCGAAGCCGTAAGGGGTCAACCGCGGCGATGCACGTTGCGACCGTGCGCGAAGGTTTCCTTCACGGTACGGTCGTCGCCGAGGATGACCAGTGCGAAGAGTTTCTCCTCCAGGGTTTTCGCCTGCTGCAGGCGGTAGTCCAGCAGCGGGGTGGCCTTGTAGTCGAGGACCACGAAGTCGGCCTCGTTGCCCTGGGCGAAGCTGCCGACCTTGTCTTCCAGTTCCAGTGCGCGGGCGCCGCCGAGGGTGGCCAGGTACAGCGACTTGAACGGGTCGAGCTTGATGCCCTGCAGCTGCATCACCTTGTAGGCCTCGTTCAGCGATTGCAGCTGGGAGAAGCTGGTGCCGGCACCGACGTCGGTGCCCAGGCCGACCTTGACCTTGTGCTTCTCCAGCTTGGCCAGGTCGAACAGGCCGCTGCCCAGGAACAGGTTGGAGGTCGGGCAGAAGGCCACGGCCGAGCCGGTTTCCGACAGGCGCTGGCATTCGCCGTCGCACAGGTGCACGCCGTGGGCGAATACCGAGCGCGGACCGAGCAGGCCATGGTGGTCGTAGACGTCCAGGTAGCCCTTGCGCTCCGGGAACAGTTCCTTGACCCACTCGATTTCCTTGAGGTTTTCCGACAGGTGCGTGTGCAGGTACACGCCCGGGAATTCCTTGAGCAGGCGGCCGGCGGCGTCGAGCTGTTCAGGCGTGCTGGTCGGGGCGAAGCGCGGGGTCACGGCGTAGAGCAGGCGGCCCTTGCCGTGCCAGCGCTCGATCAGCGCCTTGCTGTCGGTGTAGCTGCTTTCGGCGGTGTCGGTCAGGTAGTCCGGCGCGTTGCGGTCCATCATCACCTTGCCGGCGATCAGGCGCAGGTCGAGCTTCTCGGCCGCGCCGAACAACGCGTCCACCGACTGCGGGTGCACGGTGCCGAACACCAGCGCGGTGGTGGTGCCGGCGCGCAGCAGTTCCTTGAGGAAGATGCCGGCGACATCGGCGGCGTGGGCCGGGTCGGCGAACTGCTTCTCGGTGGGGAAGGTGTAGGTGTTCAGCCAGTCCAGCAGTTGCTCGCCGTAGGAGGCGATCATGCCGGTCTGCGGGTAGTGGATGTGGGTGTCGATGAAGCCGGGGGTGATCAGCGCGTCGCGGTATTCGACCACTTCCACGCCGCCCAGTTGCGGCAGCAGCTCGGCGGCGTGGCCGAGGCGGGCGACCTTGCCGTCTTCCACCAGCAGGATACCGTCCTCGAAATACTGGTAGGACTTCTCCACACCGACTTCGGCCGGGTCGGCGACGCTGTGCAGGATGCTGGCGCGGTAGGCTTTGGCTTGAGTGCTCATCGATCTCTCTTCAGTCGTGTTTCGGGGCCGGGGCGCTCGCAGGCGCCGGGGCGGGATGGGCAGGCGCCCATGCTACGGAATTTCAGGCGCCGCTTTCGGCGGTGCGCGCGCGGCGGCTGTTGGGTAACAGTTTGGCCACGGTGTTCTCGCCCTTGCCGGTCTCCTGACCGAAGGTGGCGTTGTAGGTGGCGATGACTTCGCCGGCAATGGACACGGCGATCTCCACCGGCAGCTTGCCCTTCACTTCGCTGATGCCCATGGGGCAGCGCATGCGCTGCACGGTGTCGGCGGCGAAACCGCGGTCGCGCAGGCGGTGTTCGAACTTGGCGCGCTTGGTGTCCGAGCCGATCAGGCCGAAGTAGGTGAAGTCGTTGCGTTCGAGGATCTTCGCGGTCAGCTCCAGGTCCAGCGCGTGGTTGTGGGTCATGACGATGAAGTAGCTGCCGGCGGGCATTTCGTCGATCTCGTCGATCACCTCTTCGTTGATCACGCGGGTCACGCCCTCGGGGATATGGCCGGGGAATTCGGCCTCCCGCGAGTCGATCCAGCGCACCTTGCACGGCAGGCTGGCGAGCAATGGCACCAGGGCGCGGCCGACATGGCCGGCGCCGAACACGGCGATGTGTGCCTGGGGCTGGCCCATGGGTTCGAACAGCAGCACGGTGGCGCCGCCGCAGCACTGGCCGAGGCTGGCGCCGAGGCTGAAGCGCTCCAGCTTCGGTTCGCGCTCGCGGTTCTGCAGCATCTCGCGGGCGATGGCCATGGCCTTGAATTCGAGGTGCCCGCCGCCGATGGTGTCGTAGAGCCTGTCGGCGCTGACGACCATCTTCGAGCCGGCGTTGCGCGGGGTCGAGCCGCGTTCTTCGATGATGGTCACCAGCACGCTGGCTTCGGCGCGCTGTTGCAGGTCGGCGAGGGCACTGATCCAGTTCATCGTATCGAACCTCGGAGGTGGCTTTTCTGTAGGAGCGAGCTTGCTCGCGAACGGGTTTCCCGGCAGCTCTGTGGCTGGGCGGTTCGCGAGCGAGCTCGCTCCTGCAATTTGGAGTTAGGGTGGGGCGCCGCTGGCAGGGCGGAGGACGGAAGTGGGGACGTCTCTCCCTGCCAGCGGTGCCCCATGGTCACATCACGCCGGCTCGACCTGAGCCGGTGCTTTCTCGGCCTGGGCCAGCTTCAGCTTGCGCATCTGCTCCACGCCCCAGAGCACGCGCTCGGGAGTGGCCGGGGCGTCGATCTGCGGCTGGGCGCGGTAGTCGGCCAGGCTGGCCACGGCGTCCTTGATCGCACAGAACACCGAGATACCCAGCATGAACGGCGGCTCGCCGACGGCCTTGGAGTGGAACACCGTCTGCTCCGGGTTCTTGCGGTTTTCCACCAGCTTCACCCGCAGGTCGATGGGCATGTCGGCGATGGCCGGGATCTTGTAGCTCGCCGGGCCGTTGGTCATCAGCTTGCCCTTGGCGTTCCACACCAGCTCTTCCATGGTCAGCCAGCCCATGCCCTGGACGAAGCCGCCTTCCACCTGGCCGATGTCGATGGCCGGGTTCAGCGAGGCGCCGACGTCGTGGAGGATGTCGCTGCGCAGCATCTTGTACTCGCCGGTGAGGGTGTCGACGATCACTTCCGAGCAGGACACGCCATAGGCGAAGTAGTAGAACGGCCGGCCGCGCGCCTGGCTGCGGTCGTAGTAGATCTTCGGCGTGCGGTAGAAGCCGGTGGAGGAGAGCGAAACCTGGCCGAAGTAGGCCTGTTGCACCAGTTCCTCGAACGGCAGGATCAGGTCGCGCACGCGCACCTGGTTGTTGCGGAACTCGACGTCATCCTCGGTGACCTTCCAGTGCTTGGCGGCGAATTCCACCAGGCGCTGCTTGAGGATTTCGGCGGCGTTCTGCGCGGCCTTGCCGTTCAGGTCGGCGCCGGAGGACGCGGCGGTCGGCGAGGTGTTGGGCACCTTGTCGGTGTTGGTCGCGGTGATCTGCACGCGGTCGATATCGACCTGGAAGACCTCGGCCACCACCTGGGCGACCTTGGTGTTCAGGCCCTGGCCCATCTCGGTGCCGCCGTGGTTCAGGTGGATGCTGCCGTCGGTGTAGATGTGGATCAGCGCACCGGCCTGGTTGAGGAAGGTGGCGGTGAAGCTGATGCCGAATTTCACCGGGGTCAGCGACAGGCCTTTCTTCAGCACCGGGCTGCTGGCGTTGAAAGCACGGATCTCGGCGCGGCGCTTGGCGTACTCGGCGCTGGCTTCCAGCTCCTCGGTCATTTCCTCCAGCAGGTTGTGTTCGACCTGCTGGTAGTAGTGGGTGACGTTGCGCTCGTCCTTGCCATAGTAGTTGCGCTTGCGCACTTCCAGTGGGTCCTTGCCCAGATGGCGCGCGACGGCGTCCATGATTTCCTCGATGGCGACCATGCCCTGCGGGCCGCCGAAGCCGCGGTAGGCGGTGTTCGACGCGGTGTTGGTCTTGCAGCGGTGACCGTTCACCGTGGCGTTGCCGAGGAAGTAGGCGTTGTCCGAGTGGAACATCGCGCGGTCGACGATGGAGCCGGAGAGGTCCGGCGAGTAGCCGCAGTTGCCGGCCAGCTCGATGTTGATGCCGTGCAGCAGGCCGTCATCCTCGAAGCCCACGTCGTATTCGACGTAGAACGGGTGGCGCTTGCCGGTCATCTGCATGTCTTCGACGCGCGGCAGGCGCATCTTCGTCGGGCGGCCGGTGAGGCGCGCGATCACCGCGCACAGGCAGGCCGGTGCAGCGGCCTGGGTTTCCTTGCCGCCGAAGCCACCGCCCATGCGGCGCATGTCGATGACCACCTTGTTGAAGGAGATGCCCAGCACTTCGGCCACCAGCTTCTGCACTTCGGTGGGGTTCTGCGTGGAGGTGTAGACGATCACGCCGCCGTCTTCGGTGGGCATCACCGAGGAAATCTGCGTCTCCAGGTAGAAGTGCTCCTGGCCTCCGATGTGCAGGGTGCCCTGGATGCGGTTCGGCGCGGTGGCCAGCTTGGCCTCGGAGTCGCCGATCTTGTGCTGGTGGCTGTCGAGCACGAAGTGCTTCTTGCGCAGCGCCTCGACCACGTCGAGCACCGGCTCCAGGTCCTCGTACTCGATGATCGCCGCCATGGCCGCCTTGCGCGCGGTTTCCAGGCTGTCGGCGGCCACCGCGATGACCATCTGGCCGACGTACTCGACCTTGCCGTCCGCCAGCAGCGGGTCGCCGGCGACCACCGGGCCGATGTCCAGCTGGCCGGGCACGTCATCCTTGGTGATGGCGATGGCGACGCCGGGGAACTGGTAGCAGGGGCTGACGTCCAGCCTGGTGATGCGCGCGTGGGCGCGGTCGCTCATGCGGGCATAGACGTGCAGCTGGTTGGGAAATTCCAGGCGGTCGTCGATGTATTGCGCTTCGCCGCTGACGTGCTTGGGTGCGCTCTCGTGCTTGACGCTGCGGCCGACGCCGGTGGTGAGGTCGGCGCGGAACAGTGCGGTGAGTTCTTCCTGGCTTTTCTGCGGCTTATGCATAGTGGGTCACCCGGGTCACGGCCTGAGGGGCTTCCAGTTCCAGGAAGCACTTGCGCAGCAGGTTCTGCGCGGTGAGCAGGCGGTATTCCTTGCTCGCACGGAAGTCGGTGAGCGGCGCGAAGTCCTCGCTCAGTGCCAGCGCGGCGCGTTCGAAGGTGGCGCTGTTGAAGGTCTGGCCGAGCAGCGCGGCCTCGCAGGCCTTGGCGCGCTTCGGAATCGCGGCCATGCCGCCGAAACCGGTGCGCACGGCGGTGATCCTGCAGTTCTCGACCGTCAGGTTGAAGGCGGCGCACACGGCGGAGATGTCGTCGTCCAGGCGCTTGGAGACCTTGTAGGCGCGGAACGCCTGGCTGGCCTGCGGGCGCGGGATGATCACCTGTTCGATGAACTCGCCTTCCTGGCGCGCGGTGACCTTGTAGTCGATGAAGTATTCGTCGATGGGCAGCTCGCGGCGCTCGGCACCCTTGCGCAGCACCAGGCGCGCGCCGAGGGCGATCAGCAGCGGCGGCGAGTCGCCGATGGGCGAGGCGTTGCCGATGTTGCCGCCCAGGGTGCCCTGGTTGCGGATCTGCAGCGAAGCGAAGCGGTGCAGCAGCTCGCCGAAGTCCGGGTAGTCGCGGGATAGCGCTTCATAGCAGTCGGTCAGCGGAGTCGCCGCGCCGATCTCGATGCGGTCGTCGAAGACTTCGACGCGCTTCATTTCCTCGACATGGCCGACGTAGATCATCACCGGCAGTTCGCGGTGGAACTGGGTGACTTCCAGGGCCAGGTCGGTGCCGCCGGCCAGCAGGCGCGCCTGCGGGTTGGCGGTATAGATATCGGCCAGGTCGGCGATGGTCAGCGGCAGCAGGCAGCGCTTGTCACCGCTGTTCAGTTCGGCGGTTTCGTTGGGCGCGATGGCTTTCAGCTGGGCGATGATTTCCGGCTGGGCGACGTCGAACTGGTCCGGCTGCTTCTGGCAGCAGGATTGCTCGGCGGCGTCGAGGATCGGGCGGTAGCCGGTGCAGCGGCACAGGTTGCCGGCCAGCGCTTCATGGGCCTCGGCCTTGCGCTCCTCGGCATTTTCGCCGGCGGTGTTCTTCTGCAGGGCGAACAGCGACATGACGAAGCCGGGGGTGCAGAAGCCGCACTGCGAGCCGTGGCAATCGACCATGGCTTGCTGTACGCCGTGCAATTCGCCGCGGTGCTTGAGGTCATCGACGCTGATCAGCTGCTTGCCGTGCAGCGAGGAAACGAAGGTGAGACAGGAGTTGAGGGTGCGGTAGCGGATGCGTTCGGCACCTTCTTCACCGACCAGCTCGCCGACCACCACGGTGCAGGCGCCGCAGTCACCGGAGGCGCAACCCTCCTTGGTGCCGGTCTTGCCCAGGGTCTGGCGCAGGTAGTTGAGCACGGTGAGATTGGGATCGAGGCGGTCTTCGACGCGCAGCTCGCGATTGAGCAGGAACCTGATCAAGGCTTGCCTCCAGGCTGATTCTTGTTTTTGGTAGGGCACTGGATGGCGAATTTATGGAAAGCTGACTTTTGAGTCAATAAAATTTCTGTCCGAATGGTCAGAAAGTTTTTCCGGTATGACAAGTGGTATGGAGAGAGCGGCTTCTCGTAGGAGCGAGCTTGCTCGCGAACCGCCGTTGCAGACACGTGCGCCGTGCCGGCCGGCCGGCTTTCAAGGGGCGAAGAGCTTCACGAGCAGGATCGCTCCTACACGGTCAGCGGAAAGAAAAAAGGCGGCAAGCCGGGGTAGGGCTTGCCGCCAAGGCGTGGAACTCGTCGATCAGGCTTGCTGGGTGGCGCTCAGCTGGTATTCCTCGCCGGCGTAGTAGGCGCGCACCCGGCGGTCCATCACCGCGCGCCAGAGCGGCGGGAACAGCGCCAGGACGATCATCCCGGCGTAGCCGTTGGGCAGTTGCGGGCTCTCGTCGAAGTGCCGCAGGACCTGGTAGCGGCGCTTGGCGTTGGCGTGGTGGTCGGAATGGCGCTGCAGGTGGAAGAGGAACAGGTTGGTCAGCAGGAAGTTGCTGTTCCAGGAATGCTCGTGGGTGGTCCGCTCGTAGCGCCCGGTTTCCAGGCGGCGCCGGTGCAGGCCGTAGTGTTCGACGTAGTTGACGATCTCCAGCAGGGTGAAGGCCATCACCGACTGGCCGATGAAGTACAGCGCGCCGATCCAGCCGAAGGCGACGCTGAAGCCGACCAGGAACAGCGCGCTGATCGCGTACCACCAGATCAGCTCGTTGCGCCAGTGCAGCACCGGCAGGCCTTTGCGCTTGAGGCGCTCGCTCTCCAGTCTCCAGGCATTGAGGAAGTTGTGCTTGTAGGCGTGGGGCAGGAAGGCATACAGGCTCTGGCCGTAGCGCGAGGACGAGGCGTCTTCCGGCGTGGAGACGTGCACATGGTGGCCGCGCACGTGTTCCACCTTGAAGCCCGCGTAGCACACCGCCGCCAGCAGCAGGCCGCCAGCGTTCTGCTCCAGCTCCGGGTCCTTGTGGATCAGTTCGTGGGAGACGGTAATGCCGATGGCACCCATGACGGTGCCCACGGAAAGGATCCAGCCGAGCTGGCCGACCCAGTTCCAGGCGTCATAAGTGGCCAGCACCCAGCCGCCGTAGACCAGCATGCCCAGCAGCAGCGGCACGGTGAGCAGGCTGAGGAAGCGGTAGTAGCCCTCGCGCTCCATGGGCGGGACTTCCTCCACCTCGTCGGGGTTGGCCGGGTCGCGGCCCACGACGAAGTCCAGCAGCGGGATCACCCCGAACACCACGGTGATCACCAGCCAGGGCCAGGCATTGGGGTATTCGCTACCGAAGGACCACCAGTAGCTGACGGGAATCCCGAAGACGGGAACCAGCCAGATCCAGTAACCGGCTTTCTTGAGACGCAACATCCAGGCAGGGGAAAGGAACAAGGCGAACATGGACGACTCCCGATACGTCTCTTGTGTAGGATTGTCAGACAATCCTGCGCCTGTTCCTTCCAGCGCATGCACCAACCTTTGTTCTGTCGTCCCCCTTGGGCGGGGGATGGCGCGGTAACACCCTGTGTTACACTTCGCGTCCGCAGTAGCCCCTCGAAAGCGCCCCGATTCTTAAGGACAACCATGACGTTCAAGGCCCCGGACAGCCTGGCTGAGCAGATCGCGCATCACCTTGCCGAACGCATCATCCGGGGCGAACTCAAGGAACGCGAGCGCATCCAGGAGCAGAAGGTCACCCAGACCCTCAACGTCAGCCGCGGCTCCGTCCGCGAAGCGCTGCTGATCCTCGAGCGTCGCCATCTGGTCGTAATCCTGCCGCGCCGTGGCGCGCAGGTGTCCGAGCTGTCTGCGGCGCACGTGGAAAGCCTCTACTCGCTGGTGATGGAGCTGTACATCATGCTCGCCAGCAGTGTGGCGCGGACCTGGCGAGACGAAGCCGACCTGGCTCCGTTCATGGCGATCCAGCAGCGCCTGCTGGAGAACCTCGAACGCGGCGACATCAATGCCTTCGTCGAGTCCAGCTTCGACATCATGCGCGCTGCCTTCCCGTTCGCCGCCAACCCCTACCTGCAGGAAACCGTGGAAAATCTCCTGCCAGCCATCAGTCGCACCTATCATCTGGCCCTGGAACGCCGCAAAGGCGAGATGAGTCAGTTCATCGGCAGCTTCGAAAGCCTGCTGCGTGCGGTGGTGGGCCGTGACGAGGCGGGCATCCGCGAGGTCCTGCTCGACTACGGTCGGCACAATAGCCAACTGGTTCTGGCCGCACTGGCTGAACGATAAGCTCTCAACAAGAGACGGAACGGGGGAAGAGGGCGCATGCGGCTCAAGTGCATCAAGCTGGCGGGCTTCAAGTCCTTCGTCGATCCGACGACGGTCAATTTCCCGAGCAACATGGCGGCCGTCGTCGGTCCCAACGGTTGCGGGAAGTCCAACATCATCGACGCCGTTCGCTGGGTGATGGGTGAGAGTTCGGCGAAGAACCTCCGCGGCGAGTCGATGACCGACGTCATCTTCAACGGCTCCAACACGCGCAAGCCGGTGACCCAGGCGTCCATCGAGCTGGTGTTCGACAACTCCGACCAGACCCTGCTGGGCGAATACGCCAGCTACGCGGAGATCTCCATCCGCCGCCGCGTGACCCGCGACGGGCAGAACACCTATTTCCTCAACGGCACCAAGTGCCGGCGTCGTGATATCACCGATATCTTCCTCGGCACCGGCCTTGGGCCGCGCAGCTACTCGATCATCGAGCAGGGCATGATCTCCAAGCTGATCGAGGCCAAGCCGGAGGATCTGCGCAACTTCATCGAGGAAGCCGCCGGCATCTCCAAGTACAAGGAACGCCGCCGCGAGACCGAGAACCGCATCCGCCGTACCCAGGAAAACCTCGCGCGCCTCACCGACCTGCGCGAAGAACTGGAGCGCCAGCTGGAACGCCTGCACCGCCAGGCCCAGTCGGCGGAGAAGTACCAGGAATTCAAGGCCGAGGAACGCACCCTCAAGGCCCAGCTCGGCGCCCTGCGCTGGCGTGACCTGAACGAACAGGTCGGGCAGAAGGAAAAGGTGATCGGCGACCAGGAAGTGGCCTTCGAGGCGCTGGTGGCCGAACAGCGCAGTGCCGACGCCAGCATCGAGCGCCTGCGCGACGGCCACCACGAGCTGTCGGAAACCTTCAACCAGGTACAGGGCCGCTTCTATTCCGTGGGCGGCGACATCGCCCGCGTCGAGCAGAGCATCCAGCATGGCCAGCAGCGCCTGCGCCAATTGCAGGATGACCTGCGCGAGGCGGAAAAGACCCGCCAGGAGACCGAGTCCCACCTGGGCCACGACCGCACCCTGCTCGCCACCTTGGGCGAAGAGCTGGAGCGCCTGGCCCCGGAGCAGGAAATCAGCGCCGCCGCCGCCGAAGAGGCCACCGTCGGCCTGGAAGATGCCGAACAGCGCATGCACGACTGGCAGCAGCGCTGGGATGCCTTCAACCAGCAGAGCGCCGAACCGCGCCGCGAGGCGGAAGTGCAGCAGTCGCGCATCCAGCACCTGGAACAGAGCCTGGAGCGCCAGGGCGAGCGCCAGCGCCGCCTGAACGACGAGCGCACGCAACTGGCCGCCGATCCGGAAGATGCCGCGATCCTCGAGCTGGGCGAGCAGGTCGCCGCCATCGAATTGCTGCTGGAAGAGTCACAGATCGAAGAGCAGGAACTGGCCGAGCGCCTGGAGCGCGTGCGCCAGTCCCTGCAGGAAAGCGCCGCCGCGCAGCACCAGGCGCAGGGTGAGCTGCAACGCCTGAATGGCCGCATCGCCTCGCTCGAAGCCTTGCAGCAGGCTGCGCTCGATCCGGGCGACGGCACCGCGCAATGGCTGCGCCAGCAGGGGCTGGAACAGCGCCCGCGCCTCGCCGAAGGGTTGCGCGTGCAGCCGGGTTGGGAACTGGCGGTGGAAACCGTGCTCGGCGCCGACCTGCACGGCGTGCTGCTGGATGACGTGAAGGGGCTGCCGTTCGACGCGCTGGAGAAGGGCGAGCTGCGCCTGCTTGATCTGGCCGCTGGCGCCGTATCCCGTCCCGGCAGCCTGCTGGACAAGGTCGAGACGAATGTCGACCTGAGCTACTGGCTGGGCCGCGTGCGCCCGGTCGAAACCCTGGAGCAGGCGCTGGCCCAGCGTGCTTCGCTGGGGGATGGCGAAAGCCTGATCAGCCGCGATGGCTACTGGGTTGGCCGCCACTTCCTGCGCGTGCGCCGTGGCGAGTCCGCCGATGGCGGCGTGCTGGCGCGTGGCCAGGAACTGGAGCGCCTGTACGCCGAGCGCGAGACGCTGGAGCAGCGCCTTGCCGAAGTCGACGAACAACTGGTGCGCCTGCGCGACGAGCAACGCCAGGCCGAGGATGGCCGCGACCAGGTGCGCCGCCGCCTGCAGGACGAAGGTCGCCGCCAGGGCGAGCTGAAGGCGCAGTTGTCCGCGCAGCAGGCCAAGGTCGAGCAACTGACCCTGCGTCGCCGCCGCCTGGACGAAGAGCTGGCCGAGCTGGCCGAGCAGCACGCCATCGAGCAGGAGCAGCTGGGCGAAGCCCGCCTGAGCCTGCAGGAAGCGCTGGACGCCATGGCCGTGGACACCGAGCGTCGCGAATCGCTGCTCGCCGAGCGCGATGGCATGCGCGAGAAGCTCGACCGTATTCGCCAGGAGTCCCGTCAGCACAAGGATCACGCCCATCAGCTGGCCGTGCGCGTGGGCTCCCTGCGCGCCCAGCACGAATCCACCCGCCAGGCGCTGGAGCGCCTGGACGGCCAGGCCGTGCGCCTGGTCGAGCGTTGCGAGCAGCTCAACCTCAACCTGGAGGAGGGTGCCGCGCCGCTGGAGGAGCTGCGCATGCGCCTGGAAGAGCTGCTCGACCGGCGCATGGCGGTTGAAGACGAACTCAAGCACGCGCGCCTGGCGCTGGAAGATGCCGACCGACAGCTGCGTGACGCCGAGAAGCGCCGCACCCAGGCTGAGCAACAGTCGCAGTTGCTGCGCGGCCAACTGGAACAGCAACGCATGGACTGGCAGGCCCTGAGCGTGCGGCGCAAGTCGCTGCAGGAGCAACTCCACGAGGATGGCTACGACCTGCACGGTGTGCTGGGCACATTGCCCGTCGACGCCGCCGAGAAGGCCTGGGAAACCCGCCTGGAAGAACTGGCCGCGCGCATTGGCCGCCTGGGCCCGATCAACCTGGCCGCGATCGAGGAGTACCAGCAGCAGTCCGAGCGCAAGCGCTATCTGGACGACCAGAACGACGACCTGGTGGAAGCGCTGGATACCCTGGAAAACGTCATCCGCAAGATCGACAAGGAAACCCGCAACCGCTTCAAGGAAACCTTCGACCAGATCAATGCTGGCCTTCAGGCATTGTTCCCCAAGGTTTTCGGCGGCGGCCATGCCTATCTGGAACTTACCGGCGAGGATCTACTCGATACCGGGGTGGCGATCATGGCGAGGCCGCCGGGCAAGAAGAACAGCACCATCCATCTTCTGTCCGGTGGCGAGAAGGCCCTGACCGCACTGGCGCTGGTGTTTGCGATCTTCCAGCTGAACCCGGCACCGTTCTGCATGCTCGACGAAGTCGACGCACCGCTGGACGATGCCAACGTAGGCCGTTATGCGAGGCTGGTGAAGGAAATGTCGGAGAAAGTGCAGTTCATCTATATCACCCACAACAAGATCGCCATGGAGATGGCCGATCAGTTGATGGGCGTGACCATGCACGAACCGGGTTGTTCGCGTCTGGTGGCGGTGGATGTGGAAGAGGCTGTTGCGCTCGCCGAAGCGTGATCGTCCGGGCGAACTTGAGCTATGCTGGCAAGATGCTTTGTTTCATGCCTAAGGCATTGATTTGATTGGGGTAGACTTCACTTCAGGCGCGCAAGTGGCAACGGCTATGAAAAGTTGCAAAGAGTGCGTCGGAGTCTCGCCTCAGGCAGTGTAAAGTTATGTGAGAGCGTGTTAGCTTAACGCCCACTTTTGTATCGCGTGGAAAACATCAGTCAGAACATGAAGTTGGCTCCACGTTTTCAAGGGATAGGATGTCCTTTTTTTCATCATCATTTTTTGTTCAGGGGCTACGGGATTAGATGGATATCGGTCTGCGCGAATGGCTGATCGTCATTGGGCTTATCGTGATCGCCGGCATTCTGTTCGACGGCTGGCGTCGCATGCGGGGTGGCAAGGGCAAGTTGCGGTTCAAACTGGATCGCCAGTTTGCCAACCAGCCCGATGACGGGGATGAAAACACTCCTGAACTGCTCGGGCCTTCCCGGGTGGTCGAACACCGCGAGCCGGAACTGGACGAGGAAGACCTGCCCAAGGTCAGCGCCAAGGAGTCGCGCGGCAAGCGCCGTGGCGAACCGCGCCAGGGCGACCTGAACCTGGACGATCCGGCGCCGAACCTGCTCGGCCCGCTGGACGAAGAGGATTTCCCCAATCCGCTGGACGAGGCGCCGGCAGAGAAGGACAAGTCGAAGAAAGACCGCAAGAAGGACAAGGAGCGCGTAGCTCCCGCACCTGCTGCTCCGTCGGCGCCGCAGGCGCCGGTCGACGAAGTGCTGATCATCAACGTCATCAGCCGCGACGAGAACGGCTTCAAGGGGCCGGCGCTGCTGCAGAACATCCTGGAGAGCGGCCTGCGCTACGGCGAGATGGACATCTTCCACCGCCACGAGAGCATGGCCGGCAACGGCGAGGTGCTGTTCTCCATGGCCAATGCGGTCAAGCCGGGCACTTTCGATCTGGACAACATCGACCAGTTCAGTACTCGCGCGGTGAGCTTCTTCCTCGGCCTGCCGGGCCCGCGTCATCCCAAGCAGGCGTTCGACGTGATGATCGCCGCCGCCCGCAAGCTGGCGCAGGAACTCAATGGCGAGCTGAAGGACGAGCAGCGCAGCGTGATGACCGCGCAGACCATCGAGCACTACCGTCAGCGCATCATCGATTTCGAGCGACGCGCCCTGACCCAGAAGCGCTAAGCTTCCCGCACGCTGCACAAAAAGCCCCAAGCGACCCTTGGGGCTTCGCATTTCTACCTCAAGCAGAAAAAGCCGCCGAGATTCCCGCATGACCGACTCCCAGACCGCTGCCGAACGCATCGCCCAGTTGCGCAGCGAACTCGACGACCACAACTATCGCTATTACGTGCTCGACGAGCCGAGCGTGCCGGACGCTGAGTACGACCGCCTGTTCCGAGAGCTGAAGGCGCTGGAAGCCGAGCATCCCGAACTGATCACCCCCGAGTCGCCAACCCAGCGCGTCGGCGGCACGGCTGCTTCGGCGTTCGGCGAAGTACGTCACGAAGTGCCGATGCTCAGCCTGGGCAACGCCTTCGAGGAGCAGGATCTCAACGATTTCGATCGCCGTGTGCGCGAAGGCCTGGCGGACCAGTTGCCGGCGTCGGACCTGTTCGGCGGCGGTGCCGAGGTGGAATACAGTTGCGAGCCCAAGCTCGACGGCCTCGCGGTCAGCCTGCTGTACGAAAATGGCGTGCTGACCCGCGGCGCCACCCGTGGCGATGGCACCACCGGCGAAGACATCAGTGTCAACGTGCGCACCATCCGCAATGTGCCGCTGCGCCTGAAGGGCGAGGGCTGGCCGGCGGTATTGGAAGTGCGTGGCGAAGTCTTCATGTCCAAGGCCGGTTTCGATGCGCTCAACGAGCGGCAGATGGAGGCCGGCGGCAAGACCTTCGCCAACCCGCGCAACGCAGCGGCCGGCAGTCTGCGCCAGCTGGACTCTAGGATCACCGCCAGTCGCCCGCTGGAGTTCTGCTGCTACGGTTTCGGCCGCGTCGAGGGTGGCGCGCTGCCGGCTACCCAGGTCGATATCCTTGAAGCCCTCAAAGGCTGGGGCATCCCGATCAGCCGCGAGCTGAAGCTGGCCAAGGGGGTCGAAGGCTGCCGCGCCTACTACGAAGACATCGGGACGCGCCGCGACAGTCTCGCCTACGAAATCGACGGCGTGGTGTTCAAGGTCAACCGCATCGACTTCCAGCGTGAGCTGGGCTTCCGCGCCCGCGAGCCGCGCTGGGCCATCGCTCACAAGTTCCCCGCGCGCGAAGAGCTCACCGAGCTGCTCGACGTGGAGTTCCAGGTCGGCCGCACTGGTGCCGTGACCCCGGTCGCGCGCCTGAAACCGGTGCAGGTGGCTGGCGTGACCGTCTCCAATGCCACCCTGCACAACATGGACGAGGTCGCGCGCCTGGGCCTGATGATCGGCGACACCGTGATCATCCGCCGGGCCGGCGACGTGATCCCGCAGGTCATGCAGGTGGTCACCGAGCGCCGTCCGGCAGACGCGCGCCCGGTCGCAATCCCCACCCAATGCCCGGTGTGCGGTTCGCAGGTCGAGCGCACCCAGCTGGTCAAGCGCAGCAAGGGCAAGGAGTCGGTCAGCGAAGGCGCCATCTACCGTTGCGTCGGCCGCCTGTTCTGCCAGGCGCAGCTCAAGCAGGCGATCATCCACTTCGTCTCGCGCCGCGCCATGGACATCGACGGCCTGGGCGACAAGATCGTCGAGCAACTGGTGGACAAGGGGCTGGTGAAATCCCCGGCTGATCTCTACACCCTGACCTTCGAGCAGGTCATCGAGCTGGAAGGCTTCGCCGAGGTCTCTACGCGCAACCTGCTCGCCGCCATCGCCGACAGCCGCAAGCCGGCACTGGCGCGCTTCGTCTTCGCCCTGGGCATCCCGGACGTAGGCGAGGAAACGGCCAAGCTGCTGGCGCGCTCCCTGGGCTCCCTGGCGCGCATCCAGAAGGCGCTGCCGGAGGTGCTGACCTACCTGCCCGACGTGGGTGGCGAAGTGGCCTACGAGATCCACAACTTCTTCGGTGACGAGCATAACCGCAGCGTGATCCGGCAACTGCTGGAGCGTGGCATCGAGCTGCAGGACGAGGGCGAGGTCTCGGCCGAGTTTGCCGCCGTTGCCACCCTGGCGGGCTTCATCGACAAGCTGAACATTCCCTTCATTGCCGCCACCGGTGCAGAGAAGCTTGCGGACCGTACCGGCAGCCTCGACGCGCTGGTTGCCCTCAGCCAGGACTGGCTGGACCTCAGCACCCTCAAGGGCGTGAACGAGAAGGCCAAGCAGTCGGTTCGCGAGTACTTCGCCGACGCCGCCCGCGTCGAGCGTGCGAAGGCCGTCGAGGCGCAGCTGGCGGAGTTCGGCATGCACTGGCGCAGCGAGCGCAAGGTGGTCGAAGGCCTGCCGCTGGCGGGCCAGACCTGGGTGCTCACCGGCACGCTGGAGGCCATGAGCCGCGACGTCGCCAAGGAAAAGCTCGAAAGCCTGGGCGCCAAGGTGGCCGGCTCCGTCTCGGCCAAGACCCACTGCGTCGTTGCAGGACCGGGAGCGGGTTCAAAGTTGGCCAAGGCCCAGGAACTTGGCGTCGCCGTCATGGACGAAGAGCAGCTGATCAAGCTGCTGGCCGACCATGGCCTCGGCGCCTGACACGCCTTTCTTCCCATCAAAGAATCAAGATCAACGCATCAAGGAGTCAATCCATGCCCATGACCAAGGACCAACTGGTTCGCGATATCGCCGAATCCCTTGACCTGACCCAGGCCGCCGTGCGCGGCGTGTTCGAGCAACTGGCGCAGATCGCCCAGGACGCCCTGGAGAACGACGGTGAGCTGACCCTGCCGGGTATCGGCAAGCTCAAGGTCAGCGAGCGCGCTGCCCGTACCGGCCGCAACCCACAGACCGGCAAGACCATCGAGATCGCCGCGAAGAAGGCGGTGCGTCTGGTGCCCGCCAAAGCCCTGGTCGACAGCCTGAACTGATCGACAGGCCCGCTCCGGCCCCTGCGTTGCGATGCAGGGCGGGGCGGGCCAACGATTGACGGAGAGCTAGATGGACAAGGCAAGAAAGCAGCGCCTGCTCGGCGTCGGAGCACTGGTGGTGCTGTTCGGGGCCTACGTGGCCTGGACCGAGCGCCCGCAGATCGTCCTTCATTACGAAGGCGTGGGCGGGCCGGCAGTGAGCTACAGCTTCAAGGAAAACGGCGAGGAAGCCCTCGCTGGCGAGATCAGGCCGGGCGAAGCGCGCGCCTTCCCGCTGCGCCTGCTGCGTTCAGGCGAATACCGCGTCGCTTTCCAGTTTCACCAGGGGGCAGAGCGCTACTCCACCTTCAGCACCCGTCCGGGCTACAGCAAGATGGACCTGTTCATCGGGCCGAACCTGGAAGTCTCCACCCAGCCTCGGCCTGAAGGGTTGCTCCAGGGGCAGTAACGCCCGTTACAGGTACTCGGCCACCAGGACCACATTGCGCTGGTCCGCGACCACGCCACCCCTGGTGATCTCGCGGATCACGCTATCGGCATCGCCGTTGGTCCTTATACCTTTCCCCAGCGCCTTGCCGCGTGCGTCGGTCAGCCGGTAGCTCACGCTCGGCATCGCGCTGCGCGGCTCGTTCAGCATGATCGTCATGGCCCGGTTGCACTCGCTCAGGCGTACCCGCGCGCTTTTCGCAGTGACTTCGCTCAGCCCGACCTGGCAGGTAGGCTCGACCACGGCGCCGCTGAAGTGGATGACGCCATCGTAGGCCATCAGCGGGGCCGAGAAGAGCAGGGCAACGAGAGTGGTGGATCGCAGTGCAACGGGCATGCTGGCATTCCTCGCTCGGTCTTGGCCCGCCATTGAGCGACGGGTTCTTCCTATAGCGTCGGCACCGTTGGAATTTTCTGAATTGGATGCAGGCAAATTCCTCTATTGAAAAGGCAAATTCGTGATGAAGGTCAGGAATTGCATGGGGAACGTCGCTAAGTGCTTGAAGTGCTTGAAGTGCTTGTAAGTTGCGCTCAAGCCGCTACAATGGCGCGGCTCGCTGATCTGGCGAGCTTCTCGTGATGGTGGCCCTGTCGGTCCCCCCGCAACGATTACTCGCTTACCTGGTCAGGTCCGGAAGGAAGCAGCCAAGGCGGGGACATTGTGTGCCGGGGTGTGGCTGGCGGGGCCGCCTCCATTTCGGGGTCAGGAAAGTCCGCTGCCCCCATCCTGTCGATGCACCTGTCGCCTCAGCGATAGTGACCCAGGATTTCCTCGATCTTCCCTGACGCCTTGATCTTCGCCAGCACCGACAGCACCTCGTCGGCGCGGACTTCGGGCGCGTCCAGCACCATGCACGACAGCGGCGTTTCCTCGATCACGCTGGCGATTCTCAGGCGCTCCGCCTCGGGCAATTCACGGTTGAACCAGTTCAGCGCGAACTCGCTGCTGATCGCGTACTGATAGCGGCCGATACGTAGCTTCTTCAGCACCAGTTCCTGGTTGCGCGCGTCGTCGCGGGTCAGCCAGTGGCTGTCCAGCAGAGGCTGCAGGCGCGGGTAGTGATAGCCCAGCACGGTGCCGACGGACTGGCTTGGCAGGGTTTCCAGCTTGTCGGCCGGGGCATCGCGGACTACCAGCAGGTCGCGCTGCAGCATCAGCGGTGCAGTCCAGCGGTAGTCGTTGAAGTCGTGCTCGGTCCAGGTGCGCGACACATAGCAGCGCACGTCGACGGAGTGGCTCAGCAGGGCCTGCTCGATGCGGGCGCGGGGGACGATGTGGAAGGCAGCCGGGCGGCCCAGTTCGCGTGCCGTCTCGTTGAACAGCTCGAACAGGATGCCGCCGGTCAGTTCGCCGTTCTCGATCCGCGCCAGCGGCATCGCCCAGCTGTCGACCACCGAGAAGCGCAGGGGACGGTCGTCGGCCTGGGCGAGGGCGGTGGTCAGCAGCAGGGTGGTAGCGAGGAAGCGCATCAAGGCTCCGTTGATGGCAGAACGACTACACAATGCCGTGTAGCCCGGCCCTTGCCAAGATGCGACAACGACCGGTGCGGACATCGGGTGCAATTTACGGTCCGCTTCGCTAGGATTAGCGCACTTCTGCTCACCTGTCGCGATGGATTTCAATGAGTTATCAGGTTCTTGCTCGCAAATGGCGTCCGCGCTCGTTCCGCGAAATGGTCGGCCAGACCCATGTGCTCAAGGCCCTGATCAATGCGCTGGACAACCAGCGTCTGCACCACGCCTACCTGTTCACCGGTACCCGCGGTGTGGGCAAGACCACCATTGCGCGCATCCTGGCCAAGTGCCTGAACTGCGAGACCGGCGTCAGCTCGACCCCCTGCGGTCAGTGCTCGGTGTGCCGGGAGATCGATGAAGGCCGCTTCGTCGACCTCATTGAAGTGGACGCCGCCAGCCGCACCAAGGTCGAAGACACCCGCGAGTTGCTCGACAACGTGCAGTACTCGCCGAGCCGCGGGCGCTACAAGGTCTACCTGATCGACGAAGTGCACATGCTCTCCAGCCACAGCTTCAACGCCCTGTTGAAGACCCTGGAGGAGCCGCCGCCCCACGTGAAGTTCCTGCTGGCCACCACGGACCCGCAGAAACTGCCGGTGACCATCCTCTCGCGCTGCCTGCAGTTCTCGTTGAAGAACATGCCGCCGGAGCGCGTGGTGGAACACCTCACCCACGTCCTTGGCGCCGAGAACGTGCCGTTCGAGGACGATGCGCTGTGGCTGCTCGGCCGTGCCGCCGATGGCTCCATGCGTGACGCCATGAGCCTCACCGACCAGGCCATCGCCTTCGGCGAGGGCAAGGTGCTGGCCGCCGACGTGCGCGCCATGCTCGGTACCCTGGATCACGGGCAGGTCTACGGCGTGCTTCATGCACTGCTGGAAGGCGATGCCCGCGCGCTGCTGGAAGCCGTCCGCCACCTGGCCGGGCAGGGCCCGGATTGGGGCGGCGTGCTTGCCGAAATGCTCAACGTGCTGCACCGCGTGGCCATTGCCCAGGCGCTGCCCGAGGCGGTGGACAACGGCCAGGGCGACCGCGACCGCGTGCTGGCACTGGCCCAGGCGCTGCCGGCCGAGGACGTGCAGTTCTATTACCAGATGGGCCTGATCGGCCGCCGCGACCTGCCGCTGGCGCCCGATCCCCGCGGCGGCTTCGAGATGGTGCTGCTGCGCATGCTGGCGTTCCGCCCGGCCGATGCCGACGGCGCACCGAGGTCACCACTAAAGGACCTGGGGATCAGCAAGGCCACGGCTGATTCCAACCCGAACCCAGTGGCCGGCGCCGCCGTTGCGGCGCCGGTTGCATCCATTGCTCCGCCGCCCGTTGCGCCAGCGCCGGTCGCCCCTGTGGCTCCGGCCGCCGAGGTTGAAGCGGTCGTTGTCGCGCCGCAGCCTCAGGTGGCTCCGGCTCCGGCTCCGGCTCCGGCTCCGGCTCCGGCTCCGGCTCCGGTGGTGGAGGCTGCGCCTGTTGCTGCTCCCGCGCCGGTCGAAGCGCTGCCGGAAGTGGTCGTCGCCGCAGAATCTGTGGCTCCGGCCGTCGAGCCGCAGCCGCCGGTTGCCGAAGCGCCTGTGGACCTGCCGTGGGACGAACCCTCTGCACCGGTTGCCGCCGCTCCTGCACCGGTCGAGCCTGCACCTGCACCTGCACCTGCACCTGCAGCGGTAGAGGTAGAGGTCGCTCCGGCGCAAGCTGCTGCCCCGGCACCGGTGGAAATGCAGTCCCCGGTCGTGGCCGAAGCCCCGGCCGAGGACGATGATCGCGACGAAGAGCCGCCGCCCGCCGAGGACTACTACGAAGTCGACATGGAGTCCTACGGCTACCTCGAGAGCGAGGCGTCGCAGGAGCAGGCCGAGCCGGAGCCCGAGCCCGCTGCCATGCCTGCCACCGGCCTTGCCGCCGAGTGGCTGGACCTGTTCCCGCGTCTGGGCCTGGCCGGCCTGACCGCCAGCATCGGTGCCAACTGCACCCTGGTCGCGGTGGACGGTGACAACTGGCACCTGCACCTGGACCCGGGTCAGAGCGCGCTGTTCAACGCGACTCAGCAGCGCCGCCTGAATGACGCGCTGAACCAGTTCCACGGGCGAACCCTGACCCTGCAGGTCACCCAGCAGAAGCCCGAGCAGGAAACCCCGGCCCAGGCCGCTGCGCGCAAGCGCGCCGAGCGTCAGCGTCAGGCCGAGGCGTCGATTGACGCTGACCCGTATGTGCTACAGATGAAGCAACAGTTCGCCGCGGTCGTCCGCGACGGTACCATTGAACCCCTGGAGGCGAAGGCCTGAGAGCCAGTCCGCGACCTGCTGCGCGTCGGCAGAACGTTGTTGAAAGCAAGCGAGGGATGCTTATTTACGGGGTGTAAACTCCGCTCCCGCGCTCGCTTTCGCCTGGTTCTGCTCTAGCTCGCGAGGCCGCGAACAGGCTCTGACTTTCTCCACGACTGAACGAATCGAGGAACTCGACATGATGAAAGGTGGCATGGCCGGCCTGATGAAGCAGGCCCAGCAGATGCAGGAAAAAATGCAGAAGATGCAGGAAGAGCTGGCCAACGCCGAAGTGACCGGCCAATCCGGCGCCGGCCTGGTGAGCGTGGTGATGACCGGTCGCCACGACGTCAAGCGCGTCTCCCTGGATGACAGCCTGATGCAGGAAGACAAGGAAATCCTCGAAGACCTGATCGCCGCTGCGGTGAACGACGCCGTGCGCAAGATCGAGCAGAACAACCAGGACAAGATGTCCGGCATGACTGCCGGCATGCAACTGCCGCCCGGCTTCAAGATGCCCTTCTGATCCCGGCTCTCCCCCTGTAGGAGCGAGCTTGCTCGCGAATGCTCTTCCGGCCCGTGTGGCTGGGCGGGGTTCGCGAGCAAGCTCGCTCCTACAGTCGTTCTAATCCTCCGAAAACCCGAGACCGCCCCATGAGCTTCACGCCGCTGATCCGCCAATTGATCGATGCCCTGCGCACCCTGCCCGGCGTGGGGCAGAAGAGTGCCCAGCGCATGGCGCTGCAGCTGCTGGAGCGCGACCGCAGCGGTGGCCTGCGCCTGGCCCAGGCGTTGACCCAGGCGATGGAAGGTGTCGGTCATTGCAAGCAGTGCCGCACCCTGTCCGAGGATGAGTTCTGTCCGCAGTGCACCGACCCGCGCCGGGACGACAGCGTACTGTGCGTGGTGGAAGGTCCGCTGGATGTGTTCGCCGTCGAGCAGACCGGCTACCGCGGCCGCTACTTCGTGCTCAAGGGGCACCTGTCGCCGCTGGATGGCCTCGGCCCGGAAGCCATTGGCATTCCCGAGCTGGAGGCGCGGATCAGGGCCGGCAACTTCAGCGAGATCATCCTCGCCACCAACCCCACGGTGGAGGGGGAGGCGACTGCCCACTACATCGCTCAATTGCTCGGCGGCGGCGATCTGGTGCTGTCGCGCATCGCCCACGGCGTACCACTGGGTGGCGAGCTGGAACTGGTGGACGGCGGCACCCTGGCCCATGCCCTGGCGGGGCGCCGGCCTATCAGCAGCTGATAGCGCCAGCCAGAAGGACTCGAGCAAGGCCGGAGACACTCCGGCCTTGTTGTTTCTACGATCAACAGGCGCAACCGAGACCTGCTCCGTCCGTCCGCAGCGCTTCACCGGCCGCACCGACCAGCGCCAGGCCCTCGTCCAGCCAGCCGGTCACTCCGCCAATCATTTCCTTCACCGGCAGACCCAGTGCCGCGAGCTTCGCGGCGGCGCGGTGCACACCGTTGCAGTGCGGCCCGGCGCAGTAGACGACGAACAGGGTGCCCGGTGGGAACTGCGCCATGCGCCGCGCGTCGATCTCCCGTGTCGGCAGGTTCAGCGCGCCGGGTACATGGCTATGGGCGAAGGCGGCAGCGTTTCGCACATCAAGCAGGACGAAATCCTGTTCGCCGTTCTGCAGGGCGTGGTTGACGTCGGAGCAGTCGGTCTCGAAGGCCAGGCGATGGCTGAAGTGGGCAAGGGCGTCGGCGGGCAGGGCGGCCGGGAATTGGCTGACAAGGCTGGGCATGGCAAGGCTCCTGGGGAAGATGGCGCCACTGTATGCAGCCGCGAAAGCCGGCTAAAGTGGCGGTCTGGACAGTGATCGGAAGTTTTCCGCCAAATGCAGCGTGATCCCCTCGCAGTGGCCGTTCTCGCTTACGACGGCCTGTGCACCTTCGAATTCGGCATCGCCGTGGAAGTCTTCGGCCTGCCGCGCCCGGAGTTCGACTTTCCCTGGTACCGCCACCGCATCGTTGCCGTCGACCCCGGCCCGATGCGCGCCATGGGCGGCATCCGCGTGCTGGCCGATGGCGGGCTGGACGCGCTCGAAGCGGCCGGCACTATCATCGTGCCGGGATGGCGAGACCGCGCCGAGACGCCGTCCGCCGAACTGCTACAGGCGCTGCGCAAGGCCCATGACGAGGGCGCACGACTGCTGTCGATCTGCTCGGGGGTCTTCGTTCTTGCAGGAGCCGGCTTGCTCGACGGCCAGCGTGCGACCACGCACTGGCGCTATGCCGAGGAGTTGGCAGAACGCTTCCCCGCCATCGAAGTGGATGCGCAAGTGCTCTACGTCGACGCCGGACAGGTGATCACGTCTGCCGGCAGTGCAGCGGGCATCGATGCCTGCCTGCACCTGGTGGCGCGGGATTTTGGCGTGCAGGTTGCCAACACCGTGGCCCGCCGGTTGGTCATGTCGCCGCAACGCGGTGGCGGGCAGGCACAGTTCATCCCCGCGCCGGTGGCCCAGGCGCCCCGGCACGATCTCGCCGGGCTGCTGGAGTGGGCCCGTCAGGGCCTGGACCGATCCATCTCGGTGGGCGAATTGGCCAGCCGCGTGGCGATGAGCGAACGCACCTTCCTGCGCCGCTTCAGCGAAGCCACCGGCATGACGCCCAAGGCGTGGTTGCAGCACGAGCGTATGGCGCGCGCCCGTGAACTGCTGGAGGGCAGCACCGACAGCGTCGAGCGAATCGCCGAGCAATGCGGCTTCGGCACCGTTGAAAGCTTCCGCAACGCCTTTCGTGGCTCGGCCGGCGTGGCCCCATCGATTTACCGCGAGCGATTCGGGGCGGCGCATCTGTCCTAGCCGATGGCGGGTGTCTCGCCTTGTAAACCAAGCAAGCGCTCGGTAAGTTTCACCCAAACCGTCTGGAGCCTTGCCATGTCCGTGTTCACCGAGTACTTCGATGACAGCCACCGCCTGGTCCGCGACAGCGTACGGCGCTTCGTCGAGCGGGAAATCCTGCCCCATGTCGCCGACTGGGAGGAGGCCGAGGAGTTTCCTCGCGAGCTGTACCGCAAGGCCGGCGAGGCGGGCATCCTTGGCATCGGCTATCCGGAAGCGCTCGGCGGCAGTCACGAGGGTGACCTGTTCGCCAAGGTGGCGGCCAGCGAGGAGCTGATGCGCTGCGGCTCCGGTGGGCTGGTGGCGGGGCTGGGCTCGCTGGATATCGGCCTGCCGCCCTTGATCAAGTGGGGCCGCCCGGAGCTGCGTGAACGCATCGCGCCGCAGGTGCTGGCCGGCGAGAAGATCATGGCGCTGGCGGTCACCGAGCCTTCCGGCGGTTCCGATGTGGCCAGCCTGAAGACCCGCGCCGTGCGCGATGGCGACCACTACCGCGTAAGCGGCAGCAAGACCTTCATCACCAGCGGCGTGCGCGCCGACTACTACACGGTGGCCGTGCGCACCGGCGGCGATGGCTTCGGGGGCGTCAGCCTGCTGCTGGTGGAGAAAGGCACGCCCGGCTTCACGGTCAGCCGCAAGCTGAAGAAGATGGGCTGGTGGGCGTCGGATACCGCCGAGCTGTTCTTCGACGACTGCAGGGTGCCGGTGGAGAACCTCATCGGCGCCGAGAACATGGGCTTCGCCTGCATCATGGCGAACTTCCAGAGCGAGCGCCTGGCCCTGGCGATCATGGCCAACATGACCGCGCAGCTGGCGCTGGACGAGGCGCTAGCCTGGAGCCGCGAGCGCGAGGCGTTCGGCAAGCCGGTCGGCAAGTTCCAGGTGCTCAAGCACCGGCTGGCGGAGATGGCCACGCAAGTCGAAGTGTCCCGCGAGTTCACCTACCGCCAGGCGGCGAAGATGGCTGTCGGCAAGAGCGTGATCAAGGAAATCTCCATGGCCAAGAACTTCGCCACCGACATCGCCGACCGGGTGACCTACGACGCGGTGCAGGTACTGGGCGGCATGGGCTACATGCGCGAGAGCCTGGTGGAGCGGCTGTACCGCGACAACCGCATCCTCTCCATCGGCGGCGGCACGCGGGAGATCATGAACGAGATCATCGCCAAGCAGATGGGGCTCTGAGCGCTCTTACAGGGACGGGCGTGCGCCAGCGGCCTGGCTGCGTCGCCAGGCCGCTGGTGGGCAGCCGTATTCACGGCGAAAGGCGCGGCTGAAGGCGGTGTCTGTCTGGTAGCCGACGTCCTCGGCAATCCGCGCCAGCGGGGCGTTGCTGCCGCGCAGCAGGTTGGCCGCCAGCAGCATGCGCCACTGGGTGAGGTACTGCATCGGCGGGCAGCCCACCAGGCCGAGGAAGCGCTCGGCCAGCACCGAGCGCGACGTGCCGGCGCAGCGCGCCAGTTCCTCCAGGCTCCAGGGATGCGCTGGCGACTTGTGCAGTGCGCCCAGGGCGCTGCCGACGATGCGGTCGTGCAGCCCGGCCAGCCAGCCGCTGCGGTCTTCGCCCTGTTCCTCCATGTACAGGCGCAGCACCTCGATGAACAGCACCTCCGCCAGCTTGGCCAGCACGCCGGCGCCGCCGGGGCGAGGTGAGCGCGCCTCGGCCAGCGCATAGCGCACCGAGGACTCCAGCCAGGCGCCCGCGGCTGAGCCGCGCACGTTGACCTTCACCAGCGCCGGCAGCCCTGCGAGCAGCAGCCTCGCCAGCCGTGCGTCGCAGGCGAGGTAGCCGCAGACCAGGCGCGTCGTTGCGCCGCCGCCGCCATAGGCCAGCTGGCGTGGCCGACGAGCCAGCACCGCGTCCAGTCGCGCTCCCGTGGCGGGTGGGACGCCGGGTTGCGAGGCCATGCGGTGGGCGTGGCCCTGAGGGAAGATCACCGCGTCGCCGGCCACCAGTCGCACCGGCTCGGCCCTGCCCATCTCAACGAAGCATTCTCCCTCGGTGATGAGGTGGAAGATCACCACCTGTTCGGCGCCGGGCTCCAGCAGTTCGACCACCGAATCCGCCCGTGGCGATTGATAGCACCAGGGCGCGGTGAAGCGCGCATTGATGAAGATCGCGCCGACCAACCGGACCACGCGCAGGGTTTCCGACAACGCGTCCATCAGGGGGCGCTGCTGTGGATGTCCAGGCGCACCGGTACGGCTTCGGCGAGCGCACTGAGCATCGGGGAGACGCGCATGGCCTGCTCGACCATCTCGCGTACCTCGGCATCCGGGGTGCCCGGCACGCTGATGCTGACCCGCACGTGGATCGCCAGCGGGCCAGCGGAGATGCGCCGGCCATCTTCGCGGGGCAGCCCGAGCAGGCCGTGCAGGTCGGTGTCGCTGGTGACTTCCGCCTCCAGCCGCTGTGGCTGCATGCCGCGTTCGGCTGCCAGCATGGCGATGCGCGTAATGGCGCAGGAGGCCAGTGCGGCGCGCAGCAGCCAGCCCGGGCTGACGCGCTCGCCATCGCCACCCAGCTCCTGCGGCAGGTCGGTATGGATCAGGTTGCCGTCCGGATGGCGGGTCTGCGTCTTGCCGCCGCCTTCCCAGAGCGCGGTGGCGGGGACATCGCGGACCTGGGCGACGCCCGGCCGCTGGCGCACCAGGCGCTCCAGGCGCTGCTGGGCGGCGAGGATGGTTTGCGTGCTCATCAAGGGGCGCCTCCGGGACGAGGTTCTCAGTCGAAGTCTGGGCGCGAAAGCGAAGCCGCGGCGGGTCGCCGGACGATCGGACAGGCAACACCGACGCTGGAGCAGGACGCCTGTCAGGCCGCGATGCAGCATAAAGGTGCGGGATGTCGCGGTACCCGCATCAGCCCACCAATGGAGAGTGTCATGCCGAAGTTCGTCATAGAGCGCGAGATCCCCGGCGCCGGAGCCCTGACCGCCCGCGATTTCCAGGCCATCGCGCAGAAGTCCTGCAAGGTCTTGAACCAGTTGGGGCCGCAGGTGCAGTGGTTGCACAGCTACGTGGTCGCAGATCGCATCTACTGCCTGTACATCGCCCCCGACGAAGCCACCGTGCGAGAGCACGCGCGACTGGGCGGCTTCCCGGCCAATCGGATATCGCAGGTCGTCACCACCCTCGATCCGACCACGGCCGAATGAGGCGTCCCCGCGCCTGGAGAACGACAAGATGAATGCCCCTGTAGATCTCAATGCCCTGAAACAACGCCAGATGGCCACCTGGGCCAGCGGCGACTACGCCGTGATCGGCACCACCCTGCAGATTGTCGGCGAGCGCCTGGCCGAGGCCTGTGACCTGCTCTGCGATGAGCGGGTGCTGGACGTTGCCGCGGGCAACGGCAACGTCACCCTGGCCGCCGCCCGGCGTGGTTGCCGGGTAATGTCCACCGACTACGTGCCGCGATTGCTGGAACTGGGCGCCGAGCGCGCCCGTGCCGAACATCTGGAGGTGGAGTTCCGCGAGGCCGATGCCGAGGCGCTGCCCTTCGCGACGGGCAGTTTCGATGCCGTCGTCTCGACCTTCGGCGTGATGTTCACCCCGGACCAGACCAGGGCGGCGAGCGAGCTGGCGCGGGTCTGCCGCTCGGGAGGGCGCATCGGCCTGGCCAACTGGACGCCCGAAGGCTTCATCGGCCAGGTGTTCAAGGTGCTCTCCGGATACGTGCCGCCCGCGCCGGGCGTACGCCCGCCATCGGGCTGGGGGCGCGAAGAGTACCTGCATGAACTGTTTGGTGATTCCATCGGCGGGCTGCGCGCAACTCGCCAGACCTTCAACTTCCGATATCGCTCGCCGGCGCATTTTATCGAGGTGTTCCGCAACTGGTACGGACCGGTGCACAAGGCCTTCGCCAGCTTGCCGGAGGCGGACGCCACGGCGCTGGAGCGCGACCTCACGCAACTGCTGGAGCGCAGCAACAGTGCTGGCCCGTCTTCCCTGGTGATTCCCAGCGAATACCTGGAAGTGGTGATCGTGCGTCGTTGATGAGTGATCATCCCCACCGCCTATCGGGAGAAGGGCGGTGGGGAGAACTGGGGTTTCCTCAGCGGTTGTTGCTGATCACTACCTGCAGTGTCCCCTGGCGGTCATTGAAGTAGCTCTGATTGGTGAACAGATAATCGCCCACCTGGACATTCCGCTCTATCAACTGGCGCCCGGCTTCGGTGAGCTTGGGCTCGCGCAGCAGTGCTGCTCGCTCACTCTCGGTCACCTGGTGCACATCGGGGAATGTTGCGGTACTCCGAAGGCTGCCATCGAAGTTGTAGACCTTCATGGTTTCGGCGCGAACACCCGCCTGGTAGTCGGCCTGGGTGACAACCTGGTGAAGGAACACGTTGTTCCCGGAGGAGAAACCGTCCAGACGAACGATGCCCCTCGCGTCGCTGAGACCAAGGCGCATGATCGCGCCAGCGTTCCAGTTTTGCCCGTCGGGGGCCAGGCCCAGGTAGGAGCTGGTACCGAAGATCATCGTGCCGGCCTTGGGCTTGCCGGCGCCAAGCACGCTGACCTGTACCGACAACGACTTGTTGATGCCCACCAACTCGATAGTCTGCCCCGCGGTTTCAACCTCGAAGGGAACGCCCTCGCTGCCTTCCGACGGGCCAATGCGCGTGCCGCCGATTTCGACAGTGAAATCCCATCCACCGGGGCGCTCGTACTTCAGGGTGACGCCGTCGCCGTGGCGAAGCTGCCTGAACTCCAGCAGTTGATAATGGCCGATCGGCAGGCTGAAGCTCTTGCACTGGGCGCCGTCGACCCGGTGGATCCCTCCTATCAGTTTCGACTCGTCGACATAGCCGTCGGCACCCGTGATCTGGCTGTACTCGATGCCTCGTGCAATCACGCCAAAGGCATAGCGGATAGTGTCGTTGGGCAGGGAGTAGCCATTGGCGTCGGCATCCGGTGTGCCGGCCCAGAGCTTCTTGCATAGCCTGACGTTAGGCTGTTCGCTGTTATGGAGCTTCACCTTGAGCGTTCCCTGACGCTCATAGACGTAGTCGCGGGCTCCGCAGAGGTAGTCGCCTGCATGCAGACGTTGTCTGATCAGGTCACGCGCGGCGGCGTTGAGCTTCGGGTCGTGCAACAGTGCATCCAGGTCGGCTTGCGTCACGACGCGAACTTCGGGCACGTCGGTGATGAACCACGACGTGCCATCCAGCCGGAACACTTCCATTTGAGTGGCGCGCACGCCGGCTTCATAGTCGGCTTTCGGGATCACCTCGTGAATGAAGGCATTGCCGCCGGAGGTAAAGCCATCCAGACGAACGGTTCCCTGGGCGTCGGTAATGCCCACCCGCAGCACAGCGGCAGCGTTCCAGTTAGATTTGTCGGGGAATATTCCGAGATAGGAACTGGTGCCGAAGAACGTCACGCCCGGCTTCAGGCGGCCGTCAGCGTACTTTTCCAGCAGCACTGAAAAGGTTTTGTTGATGCCGACCAGGGAGATTTCCTGCCCGTCCTTGCCCACCTCGAACGGCACGGCATTTTCATCGCCGATGGCTTGCACTTCGACGCCATCGATCTCGACTTTGAATTGCCAGCCGCCCATCTTGGCGAACTTGGGTTGGTCGCCGTCGTGGCGAACGATAGTGAATTCATACAGGCGGTAATGACCCGGTGGCAACGAGAAGCTGTTGGTCTCATCGCCGCTCAGCCAGCGAACGCCTCCAATCAGGCGGCTTTCGTCGAGATAACCATCCTCTGCGGCAATGTCGGCGAACGAGGTATCCGCACCGACCACGCCGAAGGCGAATTGCATCGTCGAGCCAGGCGCGGAATAGCCCTTGCTGTCCGAGCCCGGGACATAGGCCCAGAGTTTCTTGCACAGTTTGACATTGGGTACGCCGCCATTGTTGATCCTGGCGGTGAGCGTGCCCTGGCGATCGAAGAAGCACTCCTGTGGACCGCACAGATAGTCCCCGGCATGCAGGTGTTGCCCGATCAGGTCACGCGCCGCGGCGTTGAGCCTGGGGTCGCGCAAGAGCGTATCGAGGTTAGCCTGGGTCACCTGCTGGGCCGGAAGAAAGCCACAACTGAACCACGCTGTGCCATCGGGGCGGAGCACATCCATCTGTGTGGCGCGGACTCCCGCCTCATAGTCGCTCCTGGGTATGACTTCATGGATGAAGCCGTTGCAGCCGGAGGTGAAGCCATCCAGGCGTGCGGTCCCCTGGTGGTCGGTCACGCCCATGCTCAGGATGGCCGAGGCGTTCCAGTTCATCGTGTCGGGGAATATGCCCAGGTACGAGGTGGTGCCGAAGAACATCACGCCAGGCTTCAACTGGCCGCTCGTGCGCTTTTCCACCTGCACCGAAAAGGATTTGTTGATGCCGACGATGGAGTGGCGCGGTCTGTCGTTGCGCACGTCGAACGGTACGGCGTTTTCATCGTCGATGGCCGGTACCTCGACGCCATTGATCTCCGCCTTGAACTGCCAGCCGCCCATCTTGGCGAATTTGGGCTGTTCGTCACCGTGGCGCACGACAGTGAATTCGTAGAGTCGATAGCGGCCGGGGCGAAGCTCGATGAAGAGGCTCTGGTCGCCGCTGATCCAGTGAATCCCACCGATCAGCAGGCTCTCGTTGAGGTACCCGTCTGCGGCGGCGATGTCGGCGAAACAGGTATCAGCGCCGACCACGCCGAAGGCAAAGCGCTGGGTTGGCTCTGGGGCAGAGTAGCCCGCGGTGTCAGAGCCAGGCGTATAAGCCCAGATTTTCTTGGACAGTTCTACCAGGCAGTAAGAATCAGTAACCATGAAGCACACTCCTTGTACAGACACTGGATTGATCGTCGCCACGCGAGACAGGCGCGTGGCTACAAGGGTTATCAACCAGATGTCGAGGAGTGGATATATGGTGCAGGCGCTGAGGGGTGTACGAAGGGTCCGAATGGATAGGGCTTTTGTCGCGAGCCGTTAAGACAAGCCCGCCGGACGGCAGGCTTGTTTCGACAGGGCGGGCCGCTCGATCCTAGTTGACCTCAGCGTTGCCTGCTTGTGCCTTGCGCTTGGGGCTGGGTGCAAAACGCTTGGCCAGCTTCATGCTGCCAGTGACCACCTTCTGGTACCAGACTGGCAGCAGGCGCAGCATCACGTCGATGGCGTGGGCATCCGGGCCGATCAGGATGCGCCGCGAATCGCGTTCCACGCCGCGAATGATCACCTGCGCGGCCTTCTGCGGGGTGGTACGCAACAGTTGGTCGTTGAACTGGCTGCGTGCCGCTTCGGCGTTCTGCCCGGTGACCTTGATCATGCTGTCGTTCATGCGCGCGGTCTTGGCGATGTTGGTCTTGATCCCGCCGGGGTGCACGCAACTGGCGGAGACACCGCCGCGCTCCATGTCCAGCTCCTGGCGCAGCGACTCGGTGAAGCCGCGCACGGCGAACTTGGTGGCGTTGTAGGCGCTCATGCCTGGCTGGGAGAACAGCCCGAACACGCTCGACACGTTGACGATGTGGCCGTCACCGGAAGCCTTCAGGTGCGGCAGGAAGGCCTTGGTGCCGTAGACCACGCCCCAGAAGTTGATGTTGGTGATCCACTCGTATTCTTCATAGTCGCTGGCCTCCACGGTACCGGCGTGGGCGACGCCGGCGTTGTTGAACACCAGGTTGACCTTGCCGTGCTCGCGGGCGGCCTTGTCGGCCCAGGCGTGCACCTGCTCGCGGTCGGCGACGTTCACGGTGTCGATGGATACGCGCACGCCGGTGGAGGAGAGCAACTGGCGGGTTTCCTCGAGGCCTGCGGCGTTCACGTCCGCCAGGGCCAGGTGGCAGCCGCGCGAGGCCAACTCGATCGCCAGGGCGCGGCCGATGCCCGAACCTGCGCCCGTGATGGCGGCAACTTTGTTTTCGAAGTTCTTCATGCCGGCACCTCTTCTGCGTGGCGTTGGGGTTGGACGACAGGGCTGGACAGCGGCTTGGACTTCAAATGATAGGCGCTGGGATCGAACTGGCTGGTCAGTGCGCGGAAGCGCCAGGTGAAGCCCGGCCACAGGGTGCAGTTGCGCCCGCTCACCGGGTGCAGGTACCAGCTCTTGCAGCCGCCGGTGTTCCACACGCTGTGGTTGAGGCCGCGCTGCAGCTTCTCGTTCCAGCGCTCCTGCACCTCTTGCTTGACTTCGACGCTCTGCAGCTCGCGACGGTCCATCAGCTTGATGGCGCCCAGCACGTAGGTGATCTGCGATTCGATCATGTAGACCATGGAGTTGTGGCCCAGGCCGGTGTTCGGGCCCATGAGGAAGAACAGGTTGGGGAAGCCGCGGGTCATGGTGCCCTTGTAGGCTTCCGGGCCGTTCTTCCAGGTGTCGAGCAGGTCCACGCCGTCCCGGCCGAACACCACGCCGCGAGGGATCGGGTCATTGGCGGTGAAGCCGGTGCCGAAGATGATCGCGTCCACCTGGCGCTCGCGGCCATCGCTGGTGATGATGCTGCCCGCCTTGATCTCGCGGATGCCGTCGACGATCACCGAGGAGTTGGAGGCCGCCAGTGCCGGGTAGTAGTTGTGCGACATGAGCACACGCTTGCAGCCGATGGTGTAGTCCGGGGTCAGCTTGCGGCGCAGGTCAGGGTCCTTGACTTGCTGGCGGATGAAGCGCTCGGCCAGCTTGCCCACCAGCTTCATCGCCCAGGGGGCGAAGGTGAAGCCCAGCACGCGACCTTCGAGCATGCTGTAGAGCGCGCCGCGCCAGAGCTTCTGCACCGCCGGGAAGTGGCGGAAACGCGCGCGTTCCTTCTCGCTGATGGCGCGGTCGGGCTTAGGCAGGATCCACGGTGCGGTGCGCTGGTAGAGATCGAGCTTGGCCACCAGCGGCTGGATTTCCGGGACGAACTGGATGGCCGAGGCGCCGGTGCCGATCACCGCGACGCGCTTGCCCTTGAGGTCGTAGTCATGGTCCCACTGCTGGGAATGGAAGGCCTTGCCCTGGAAATTCTCCAGGCCCTTGAGCGCCGGGATCGACGGAATCGACAGGGCGCCCATGCCCGAGACCACGGCCTTGGCGGTGTAGTGGTTGCCGGCGGCGTCGAACAGGTGCCAGAGCTGTTGCTCCTCGTTCCACTCCAGGCGCGCCATCTCGGTGTTGAGCAGCGTCTTGTCTTCCAGGCGGTACTTCGCCCAGCACTTCTCCAGGTACGCGCGGATTTCCGGCTGGCGGGCGAACATGCGCGTCCAGTCCGGGTTCGGCTCGAAAGAGAAGGAGTAGACGTGGGACTGCACGTCGCAGGCGCAGCCCGGGTAGTTGTTGACCCGCCAGGTGCCGCCGACGCCGGCATCCTTCTCGAACAGCAGGAAGTCGTTCTCGCCTTCCTGCTTCAGGCGGATCGCCATGCCGAGGCCGGAGAACCCGGTACCGATGATGGCGACCTTGCAGTGTCTGGGGGCAGTCTTTGGTTGGGTACTCACAACCGTACTCATGGCCACGCTCCTGTTATGATTATTGCTGGCGTATACAACTGTCTACGTGATTGAATGTAGACATCTGTATACCGCTGGAGCAACCAACCTTAGGTGGGGCCGGGTAACACACTCATGGAAATCGGACAGGAAGAACGGCCAGCGGAAGCCGCCGGCAAGCGCGCACTGATCGACGCGGCGCTGCGCCTGGCGGCCAGCCGACGCAGCCTGAGCAGTCTCGGGCTGCGTGAGCTGGCACGGGAAGCGGGGCTGAACCCGAACACCTTCTACCGGCACTTCGGCGACGTGGATGACCTGGGGTTGGCGATCATCCGCGATATCGCCACCCAGCTGCGCCAGCCGCTGCGCGAGCTGCGCCGCGAGGCCGCCGAGCGCGCTCAACCGGGGAAGGGCGTGGCCAGCGTGCCCTTTGGCCTGGACCTGGAGCGCGGCCAGCGCGTAACACGGGAGACGGTGCGGCTGTTCTTCGATTTCGTCGAGCGCAACCCGCAGGCCTTCATCATTGGCGTGCGTGAGCTGCACGGGCCGTCGCCGGTGCTGCGCAAAGCGCTGGCGCGGGTGATGGACGAGTTCGGCGAGGACATGGCCGAGGACATCCGCCAGTTCCATCTGCTGCCGGATGTCGAGGTGGGCGAGCTGGACCAGTTGTCGCGGCTGATCAGCCGGCAGTTGTTCCAGCAGTCGCTGGATTACCTGGAGCGCCCGCCGGAGTTGCGCGGGGAGGTCTGCGCCCTGGCCGAGCGACAAATCCTGTTGCTCTTCACCGGTGTCGCGGTGCTGCAGACCTTCGGCATGCTGGCTAGGCTGTGAGTCTTCTTGGGTTCATAGCGGGAGTTTCAGCATGTTGCCTTTGCCCCTGTTCGGCGGCTGCGCCTGCGGCGCGGTGCGCTACCGGGTGGATGCCGAGCCGGAAGAGACCGGTTACTGCCATTGCCGCATCTGCCAGAAGTCCAGTGCCGCGCCGGCGGTGCCCTGGGCGGTGATTCCACTGACCGGCTTCGCCTATATTGCCGGCGAACTGGGGATGTGGCGCTCCAGCGAGGACGGCGAGCGGCGCTTCTGCGTGAAGTGCGGTACGCCGATGGAGTTCCGCGTACGCGACGGCGAGACGGTGGGACTCAACACGGTGACCCTGGACGAGCCGGAGCTGATCGAACCGCAATGTCACGTCTGGTGCTCGTCGCAGCTGTCGTGGTTCGACACGGTGGATGATCTGCCGCGCCGGCAGGAGGGTTAGAGAGAGCGTAGGAGCGGACTTTGTCCGCGATAGGTTCGCAGCGCGCCGGAGATCATCGCGGACGGAGTCCGCTCCTACGCACAGATATCCATACGTGTGAATGAAAAACGCCAGGCAATGCCTGGCGTTTTCGTTGGAGCGTGAAGCTCAGCCGGCGAAATCCAGGGTTTCCTTCCAGCGGGTTTCCAGTGCCTTGGTGTCGTGGTCGAAGGGGTGGAAACCGGGGCGGAAGTAGTCCAGCCACGGGCGGATCAGGTTGACGAAGTAGCCGCGGCGCGGGTGTAGCAGTACACCCAGGCCATGCTTCCAGCTGCGCCAGTTGAACAGCTGGCCGTCGCGGCGCAGCAGGTTGATCTGGAAGCCGGCAATGACGCTGAGGAAGATCACAGTGGTCAGCAGCATCACCGCGGTGCGGGTGAAGTAGCCGCCATAGACCTGCTGGTAGACGTCGTAGGCCACCGCCTTGTGCTCGTTCTCTTCGACGGCGTGCCACATCCACAGTTTGTACATCTTGTCCGACTTCATCTGGCTGCTCAGGTCTTCACGCTTGAGCAACTGTTCGGCCATGGTCGCGGTGAAGTGCTCCAGGGCGCAGGTGATCGCCAGTTGGTGCTTCCTGGTGGTGACCTTGCTGATGGATTCGAGCAGCACCTTGATGCGCAGCTCCAGGGTTTCCAGGTCGATGCCGTGCTCGTCGGCGTACTCGTTGTAGGCCGCGTGCTCCTTGGAGTGCATGGCTTCCTGGCCGATGAAGGCGCTGACGTCCTTCTGCAGTTGCGGGTCCTGGATGCGCTCGCGCACGGCACGCACGCTGTCGACGAAGAACTTCTCGCCATAGGGGAACAACGAGGACAGGTTGTTCATGAAGTGGGTCATGAAGGGTTGCCCGTCCCACCAGTATTTCGGCGTTTCGCTGAAGCTGAAATCCATGCGGCGGACCGGGAAATTGGCGCGGATCGGCGTGGTGCTGGCGTTCATGACTAACTCCTTCTTGTTGTGCGGGAGGGCGCGCGCGGCAGGGGCGGCGACCCAGGCAAGCCCTGTCGTTAGTTCGCTATGCCACCTCTTAATGTGTCATTAGCTGATGTCATGTTCGGAGTCTTGTCGGACAATCGAAAGGTCATATGTGGCCGTGGCCGGGTCGAATCAGGCCAAGCGGGTCGCGACCAGCCATTGGATGGGGCGGTTGCGTGTGTGCGGGCGGAAACGAAAACGGGCGCCGAAGCGCCCGTTCTTATCGACAGCGGTCCGTCACTGCTCGTCGAGGGCGAAGGCAGTCAGGCTGTAGGTGGGGATCTGTGCGTCATTGAGCTTGGTCGAACCGCCCAGCTCCGGCAGGTCGATGATCGCGGCTGCCTCGAACACGCTGGCGCCCATCCGGCGCACCAGTTGGGCGGCGGCCAGCAGGGTGCCGCCGGTGGCGATCAGGTCATCGAAGATCAGCACGCTGTCGCCTTCACACAGGCTGTCGGCGTGGACTTCCAGCAGGGCTTCGCCGTACTCGGTCTCGTAGGCCTGGGCCAGCACGTCGGCCGGCAGCTTGCCGCGCTTGCGGAACAGCACCAGCGGCTTGTTCAGCTCGTAGGCGATGATCGAGCCGATCAGGAAGCCGCGCGCATCCATGGCGCCGATGTGGGTGAAGTCGGCCTCGACGTAGCGCTGGATGAAGCTGTCGGCGACGAAGCGCAGGGCTCGCGGCGACTGGAACAGCGGGGTGATGTCGCGGAACATGACGCCGGGCTTGGGAAAGTCGGGAACGGCACGGATCACGGACTTCAGGTCGAGTTGGTTGAGGATCATGCTGGATGTGCACCTGATGCGGTTTTTGCAGAGGCCAAAGTATAACGGGCCCGCCAGTCGGCGAGCCCGTTTTCGATGACCGGAAAGTCAACCAAAGGGTCAGCTTTCGTGTCTGTCAGCTTTCCAGCTGGCCGCCGGCCAGTGCGCACAGCTCGATGGAATCGAGGATGTGCACTTCCTTGCCTTCGGCGGCGATCAGGCCGTTCTGCTGGAAGCGGGTGAACACGCGGGAGACGGTCTCCACCGCCAGGCCCAGGTAGTTGCCGATCTCGTTGCGCGACATGGCCAGGCGGAACTGCTGGGCCGAGAAGCCACGGGCGCGGAAACGTGCAGAGAGGTTCACCAGGAAGGTGGCGATGCGCTCGTCGGCGGTTTTCTTCGACAGCAGCATCATCATCTGCTGGTCGTCGCGGATCTCGCGGCTCATTACGCGCAGCAGCTGGCGGCGCAGCTGCGGCAGTTGCTCGGACAGCTCGTCCAGGCGTTCGAAGGGAATTTCGCAGACCGAAGTGGTTTCCAGGGCCTGGGCTGATACCGGGTAGCTCTCGGTGTCCATGCCGGACAGGCCGACCAGCTCGCTGGGCAGGTGGAAGCCGGTGATCTGCTCTTCGCCGCCGTCGGTGATGCTGAAGGTCTTCAGCGCGCCGGAGCGTACGGCGAAGACGGAGCCGAAGGCATCGCCCTGGCGGAACAGGAACTCGCCTTTTTTCAGCGGGCGGCCGCGTTTGACGATTTCATCGAGAGCGTCCATGTCGCTGTGGTTCAGCGACAGCGGCAGGCAGAGGGGAGCCAGGCTGCAATCCTTGCAGTGCGCCTGGGGCAGGGCGCGCACTTTGATGGTTTCGGCCATGAGTGTTCCTTGAATGGGATGGCACACAAAAACCAAGGGTACCGCAGACGGCAAGCCGCGCGCCAGTTGGCGACCCGTCTGCATCGCAGGTTTCAGCGAGGGGAATGAGGGTTTACGAGGGGTGCAGCGAGGCTCGAATCCTTTCGAAAAGTGCCGGTTCAGGGCTGTTCCTACACATTGGGACTACAGACATATCCTGTAGCAAAGGGTGCGACAGTTGGCCCCGCACCGCCGGTCGCGCAAAAGGGAACCCGCGGGTCAGATGACCCGCGAGAAGCGTTGCAGGTTCTGCATCGGCAGGTAGCGGTCGAACAGCATGCACAGCGAGCGGACCAGCAGCCGGCCGGAAGCGCTCACATCGATACCGCGCGGGCCGAGGGTGATCAGGCCGTCGCGGGCGAAGCATTCGAGGTCGTCCCAGATTTCCGCGAAGTAGCCACGGAAGTCGATATTGTAGAGGTCCTCGATGACCTCGAAGTCCAGCTGGAAGTGGCAGATCAGTTGCTGGATCACCGCGCGGCGGATCAGGTCGTCCTTGTTGCAGTGCAGGCCCCGGCGAGTGGCGAGCTGGCCCTGGTCGAGAGTGTTCTGGTAGTCGGCGATGTCATTGCTGTTCTGGCAGTAGAGGTCGCCGATCTGGCTGATCGAGGAAACCCCAAGGCCCACCAGGTCGCAGTGGCCGTGGGTGGTGTAGCCCTGGAAGTTGCGCTGCAGGGTGCCGTCTTCCTGGGCCATCGCCAGCTCGTCGTCCGGCAGGGCGAAGTGGTCCATGCCGATGTAGCGGTAGCCGGCGGCTTCGAGCTGCTCGGTGGTGCGCTGCAGCATTTCCAGCTTCTGCCCAGGGGAGGGCAGGTCTTCGGCCAGGATCCGACGTTGTGGCGGGAAACGTTCGGGAAGGTGCGCGTAGTTGAACACGGACAGCCGGTTGGGCTGCAGGGCAATGACCTGCTCCACGGTGTGGGCGAAGGTGTCCGGGGTCTGTTTGGGCAGGCCGTAGATCAGGTCGATGTTGATCGAGCGGAATTGCAGGGTGCGCGCCGCATCGATGATGGCGCGTGTCTCGTCGAGGCTCTGCAGGCGGTTGATGGCCTGTTGCACCTCCAGGTTGAAGTCCTGCACGCCGATGCTGGCGCGATTGAAGCCCAGCTCGCGGAGCAGGCCCATGGTCGACCAGTCGGCCTCGCGCGGGTCGATCTCGATGCCGTAGTCGCCGAAGTCGCCCTCGACGAAATGGAAGTGGGTGCGCAATTGCGCCATCAGTTCGCGCAACTGGCCGGGGCTCAGGAAGGTCGGGGTCCCTCCGCCGAAATGCAGCTGCTCGACTTGCTGCTGGCGACCCAGGTGACGGCTGACGATCTCGATTTCATGGATGAGACGGGCGAGGTAGGGAGCGCTGCGGCCACGATCCTTGGTGATGACCTTGTTGCAGGCGCAGTAGTAGCAGATGTTCGCGCAGAACGGGACGTGCACGTAGAGCGAGAGCGGGCGCTGCGCCTTCTGGCTATCGCGCAGCGCGTGCAGCAGGTCGAAGGGTCCGACTCCTTCGTGGAACTGCACGGCGGTGGGATAGGAGGTATAGCGCGGGCCGGACAGATCGTATCGGCGTATCAGATCTGCGTCCCAGCGAATATTGTCGAGCATGCCGATGTTCCCCGGTGGCGAGCTTTTCCTGCGCAGTCTAGGGAGAGTCCGACAGAGGCCTGTTGACCTGTATCAAGCGGCTTTATGGTGGGGAAGGTCGGCGCTGGCGTGCATTTCATGGCCCATGATCCAGGCCTGGTGCGGGCCGGGGAGGGTCCACAGGCCGAAGAGAATCACCAGGATGCCGCCGGCCATGCGCACGCTGCGCTTGCGCAGCAGGGCGGTGATGCGCTCGGCGGCGAGTCCGGTGGCGAGCAGCACCGGCCAGGTGCCCAGGCCGAAGGCGAGCATCAGCAGGGCGCTGTCCACCGCCGAGCCCTGGCTGGTGGCCCAGAGCAGGGTGCTGTAGACCAGACCGCAGGGCAGCCAGCCCCAGAGCGCGCCGAGCAGCAGTGCGCGCGGCAGCGTGGCGACCGGCAGCAGGCGGCTGGCGAAGGGCTGGATGTGCTTCCACAGGCCGCGGCCCAGGGCCTCGATGCGGGTCAGGCCGCTCCACCAGCCGGCCAGGTAGAGGCCCATGGCGATCAGCAGCAGGCCGGCGATCACCCGCAGCGCCGAGGCGAACGGTGTACGCGCCACGGCCCAGCCGGCGAGGCCGAGCAGCAGCCCGGCACAGGCGTAGCTGAGGATGCGGCCGAGGTTGTAGGCCAGCAGCAGGCGCAGGCGCCGACCGCGTTGCTCCGGTGGAATGGCCATGGTCAGCGCGCCCATCAGGCCGCCGCACATGCCCAGGCAGTGGCCGCCGCCGAGCAGGCCGAGGATCAGCGCAGACGCCAGCAGAGGCGCCAGGTCAGGCATCGCGCTTGTCCTGCTTCTGGCTGGCGTGCGAGTCGTCTCCCTCGGCTTCGTCGATGCCGGCCTGGTGCTTGGGGTCTTCGTCGTCGAACAGGATGCTGTGGGCGGGCCCGTCCATGTCGTCGTACTGGCCGCTGTTCACCGCCCAGAAGAAGATCGCGATGCAGATGCCGACGATCACCATCGCGACCGGGATCATGATGTAGAGAGCGGGCATTTCAACTCCGTGGCAGCGCCTGCGCCACTTGCGGGGCGACGGGCAGGGCAGTGGTCGCTGGCGGGGCGCCGACGCCCCTGGGCAGCCGGGTCAGGCGCAGGGCGTTGAGCACCACGGTCAGCGAACTGATCGACATGCCCACCGCGGCCCACACGGGCGTGATCCAGCCGAGGGCGGCGAAGGGCAACATGAGCCCATTGTACAGCCCCGCCCAGACCAGGTTCTCGATGATTACCCGGCGCGTGCGACGGGCCAGGGCGAAGGCCTGCACCACGCTGTCCAGGCGGTTGGACAGCAGCACGGCGTCGGCGCTGGTCTTGGCGAGATCCGTTGCCGAGCCCATGGCGACGCTGATGTCGGCGGCGGCCAGCACGGGGACGTCGTTCACTCCGTCGCCCAGCATGAGCACGCGGCGGCCTTGCTGATGCAACTGGCGCAGCACCTCGAGCTTGTCGTCGGGTCGCAGACCACCGCGGCAATCGTCGATGCCCAGTTCGGCGGCGACGCGACCGACCATGGGCGAGCTGTCGCCGGAGAGCAGCAGCGTGCGCCAGCCGCGGGCGCGACAGGCGTCGAGCAGGTCGGCGGCGTCTTCGCGGATGCGGTCGTCCAGCACCAGCCAGGCGAGGGCGCCGCTGTCATCGCCCAGCAGCAGCCATTGGCCGGGTTCCTGCGGATGCTGGGGCGCGTCGCTGCCGCTCAGGGCGCAGACAAAGGATGGCTCGCCAATGCGCAGGCGACGCCCGCCGACCAGGCCTTCCAGGCCCAGGCCGGGGTGGCTCTCGACGTTCTCCGCAGGTTGCGGTGCGCGGCCGAAAGCGCGGGCGATAGGGTGTTCGGAACGGTTCTCCAGCGCGGCAGCCAGGGCCAGGCAGGTATCGCTGTCCAGCGCGCCCATCGGCCTCACTGCCCGCAGCGTCAGGCGGCCTTCGGTGAGGGTGCCGGTCTTGTCGAAGATCACCGTGTCGATGTGGTTCAGGCCTTCCAGCACATGGCCGCGGGTCACCAGCAGGCCAAGCTTGTGCAGGCTGCCGGTGGCGGCAGTCAGCGCGGTGGGCGTCGCCAGGGACAAGGCGCAGGGGCAGGTCGCCACCAGCATCGCCAGGACGACCCAGAAGGCGCGGGAGGCATCGTGCTGCCACCAGAACAGGCCGACCACGGCGGCCAGCACCAGTAAGGCGATGAGGAACCACTGCGCGGCCTTGTCGGCCAGCTCGGCGAGACGCGGCTTGTCCGACTGGGCGCGTTCGAGCAGGCGGACGATGGCGGACAGCCGGCTGTCGCCGCCCAACGCCTTGACCTGCACGGTCAGCGGGCCTTCGACGTTGAGGGTGCCGCCGGTGACGCTGTCGCCGCTCTGGCGCGGCTGCGGCAGATATTCGCCGGTGAGCAGGGACTCGTCGACGCTGGACTGGCCGTCGAGGATCAGGCCATCGGCGGGTATCACCGCGCCGGGCTGCACCAGCACGCGGTCGCCGACGTTCAGTTCACTGAGCAGTACGCGGCTGCTCTGGCCGCTGTCGTCCAGGCGCAGGCAGGAGGCGGGCAACAGGTTGACCAGTTGTGCGGTGGCGGCGGCGGTGCGTTCGCGGGCTCGGCGTTCGAGGTAGCGGCCGGCGAGCAGGAACAGGGCGAACATGCCGACGGCGTCGAAGTACAGGTCGCCATGGCCGGTGACAGCGGTCCAGATGCCGGCCAGGTAGGCGCCGCCGATGGCCAGGGAGACCGAGACATCCATGGTCAGGTGGCGGGTGCGCAGGTCGCGCACGGCGCCGCGGAAGAATGGCTGGCAGGAATAGAAGACGATGGGCGTGGTGAGGAACATCGCCACCCAGCGCAGGATTTCGTGCAGCTCGGGGCTCAGGTCGATGTTGAATTCCGGCCAGGTGGCCATGGTCGCCATCATCGCCTGGAACCACAGCAGGCCGGCGACGCCCAACTGGCGCAGGGACTTGCGGTTTTCCTGGTGCAACTGTTCGGCGGCGCGGTCCGGCTGGAAGGGGTGCGCGGCGTAACCAATGCGGCGCAGTTCGGCAAGCAGCTCGCTCAGTGGCAGCTCGCTGTCGGACCAGCGCACATGCAGGCGGTGGTTGGACAGGTTGAGGCCGGCTTCGGCAACGGCGGGCAGGCCCTTGAGGTGCTTTTCGATCAGCCAGCCGCAGGCGGCGCAGCTGATGCCTTCCATGATCAGGGTGGTCTCGGCCAGTTCGCCCAGGTGCTGGACGAAGGGCTGCTGCACGTCGGGGCGGTCGAACAGCTTCAGCTCATCGGCGAGCTGTTCGGGCAGGGCGTCAGGGTTGGGCGCAGCTTCGGTGCGATGGCGGTAATAGCCTTCCAGGCCGCCGGCGACGATGGCCTCGGCCACGGCCTGGCAGCCGGGGCAGCAGAATTCGCGGGGCTCGCCCAGGACGGGCGCAACGAAGCGGCTGCCGGGGGGAACCGGCAACGCGCAGTGGTAACAGAGCAGCGCGGCGCTCATGGGCGCTCGGCTTCATCTCCGCTGAGGGGCTCGTCGCCGAGGTCGAAGGAGCCGCCGGGGGCGACTTTCTCTTCCTCGAACAGACGCCAGGTCTTGCCGTTCTCCTCGCCGAGCAGCTCGACGAAGCGGCGACCCTTCACGGCGGCGTCGAGGCTGGCGGTGTAGCGGCCAGGCTCGGCGGGGCTGGCGCGCAGTTCCAAGTGCTTGTCCTGGGATTCCAGGGTGGGGGAGAGCAGGTTCAGGGTGAGCGTGGCCGGACGGCTGTCGCCGGTGAGGCGCAGGTCCACTTCGCCGGTCAGCTCGTCGAAGCTGATCTTGGCGCGCAGCTTGAGTTCCTGGGCCAGGTGCTCGCGGTCGAGGGAGCGGTTAATACCCTTGCCGGCCTCGTAATAGTTGTCGCTGACCAGGGAGTCCTGGTTGTTCACGGCGATGTTGACCATCGTCAGGCTGAGGAAGATCGAGGTGGCCAGCATGGCGATGATGATCCACGGCCAGAGGTGCTTGTACCAGGGTTCCACGGGTGTCTTCATGGCCGATTGCATGGTCTCTTTTCTCTCGCTGGCAGCGCCGCCAGGGGCGCTGCCCGGTGAAGGGGCGGGCAAATTCTACGTGCTTCGGTCGGTGCTGGCACCCCATGCGCAACATGGGGTGCCAATTCGTTCAGCGTTGGTTCAACGAACGCGTGGGCCGATGAAGCGGCTGGTGGATTCCTTGCTGATGGACGGGTCGTCCACCGACTGGATGGTGAAGCTGATCTCGTTGGTGGTGGAGGGCAGCTTCTCCGGGTCGATGGAGAGTTCCACCGGCATGCTGAAGATGTCCCCGGCCGCGACCGAGATTTCCTTCTTGCCTTCCAGGATCAGGCCATCCATGCCCTTGGCGCTGAGCACGTAGGTATGGTCCTTCTGGTCCTTGTTCATGACCTTCAGGCTGTACACGTTCTCGATGCGGCCTTCGGCGTTCTCGCGGTACAGGACACGGTCCTTGCTGACGTCGAAGCCCACCAGCGGGCGGATGACGACGGCAGTGACCAGCAGGCCGATCATGATGCACAGGGCGATGGCGTAGCCGATCAGGCGTGGACGCACCAGATGGGTTTTCTGCCCTGACAGGTTGTGCTCGGTGGTGTAGCTGATCAGGCCGCGCGGGTAGTTCATCTTGTCCATGATGCTGTCGCAGGCGTCGATGCAGGCGGCGCAGCCGATGCACTCGATCTGCAGGCCGTCGCGGATGTCGATGCCGGTCGGGCAGACCTGTACGCACATGGTGCAGTCGATGCAGTCGCCCAGGCCCTGGGCCTTGTAGTCGACGCCTTTCTTGCGCGGGCCGCGGCCTTCTCCGCGACGCGGGTCGTAGGAGACGATCAGGGTGTCCTTGTCGAACATCACGCTCTGGAAGCGCGCGTAGGGGCACATGTAGATGCACACCTGTTCGCGCAGCCAGCCGGCGTTGCCGTAGGTGGCGAGGGTGAAGAAGCCGACCCAGAAGTAGGCCCAGCCGTCGGCCTGGCCGGTGACCAGGTCGCTGAGCAGGTCGCGGATCGGGGCGAAGTAGCCGACGAAGGTCAGGCCGGTGACCAGGCCGATCAGCAGCCAGAGGCTGTGCTTGGCGAACCGGCGCAGCAGTTTGTTGCCGCTCATGGGCGCCTTGTCGAGTTTCATGCGCTGGTTGCGGTCACCCTCGGTGACTTTCTCGCACCACATGAAAATCCAGGTCCACACGCTCTGCGGGCAGGTGTAGCCGCACCAGACGCGGCCGGCGAACACGGTGATGAAGAACAGGCCGAAGGCGCTGATGATCAACAGGCCGGAGAGAAGGATGAAATCCTGCGGCCAGAAGGTCGCGCCGAAGATGTAGAACTTGCGCTCGGGCAGGTCCCAGAGAACCGCCTGGCGACCGTTCCAGGTCAGCCATACGGTGCCGAAGTAGAGCAGGAAGAGGAGGGCGCCCCCGGCCATGCGGAGGTTGCGGAAGAACCCGGTAAAGGCTCGGGTGTAGATCTTTTCCCGGGAGGCATAGAGGTCGACGCTTTCACCCTTGCCCTTGGTGGGCGGAGTGACGTCCTGGACCGGAATTTGTTTGCTCATCAGTGCATTCCACGGCAGCGGGAGGGCGCCCTGTCGATACATGCCGAGAGGGTCAGAAATATGCTTGCACGCCTAACAATGATACGGCGTGGAGGGTGTTGCAACCGTGCGACAGTTGGTCGCGCAAGGAATTATGGATCCAGAAATAGAGCGGCGCCGGTGTAGAAACCGGCGCCGCTGGGTGTCGCTATGGGTGTAGGAAAGAGAGGCTTATTCGGCGCTCTTCTCACCTTCGCCATGGGACAGGCTGTACACGTAGGCAGCGAGCAGGTGCACCTGATCTTTGCCCAGACGCTCCAGCTGAGCCGGCATCTGGCCCTGACGGCCGTAGCGGATGGTCTGCTGCAGTTGGGCGAAGCTCGAGCCGTAGATGAACGCGGCCGGGTGGGTCAGGTTCGGTGCGCCCATGGCCGCAGTGCCTTTGCCTTCAGCGCCGTGGCAAGCCACGCAGTTGGTGGCGAAGATCTTCTGGCCGTTGGCGACCTGGTCGTCAGTCACGCCTTCGGGCAGCTTGCGGCCGTCCAGCTTGGTGGTGACGAAGGCTGCTACGTCGTGAACGCCGGCATCGCCGATGACTTCGCCCCAGGCCGGCATGGCCGCGTGGCGACCGCCTTCGATGGTGGCGATGATGTCCTTCGGCTCGCCGCCCCAGCGCCAGTCGGCGTCGGTCAGGTTGGGGAAGCCGTGGGCACCCTTGGCGTCGGAACCGTGGCAGACCGAGCAGTTGGACGCAAACAGGCGGTTACCCATTTTCAGGGCCTGCTCGTCCTTGGCCACTTCCTCGATCGGCATGGCGCCGAACTTGGCGTACAGAGGGCCGTACTTCTCATCGGCCTTGGCCATTTCCTTTTCCCACTGGTGCACACCGGTCCAGCCTTTTTCGCCGTTGGCGAATTCGGCCTGGTCCTGGTAGCCCGGCAGCAGGCCTTTCCAGTTGCCCAGGCCCGGGTACAGGGCCAGGTAGGCGAGGGCGAAGATGAAAGTGGCCACGAACAGCATGAACCACCACTTCGGCAGCGGGTTGTCGTACTCCTCGATGCCATCGAAGGCATGGCCGACGGTTTCATCGGTGGCTTCGTTGCGCTGACCGCGACGGGTGGCGAACAGCAGCCACGCCAGGGCGAAGATGGTGCCCAGGGTAAGTACGGTGACGTACAGACTCCAGAAGGTTGTCATTCTTTGTTGCTCCTAGAAGCTTGCTCTTGCTCGACGTGCTTTTTGGCGACCGGGTCATCCGCGAAGGGCAGCAGGGCGTCTTCGTCGAAGCGCTCCTTGCGTTTGCCGCCATAGGCCCAGAGCAGGACGCCGACGAAGGCGACCATGACTACTACAGTGCCGATACCGCGAATGGTCCCGATATCCATCACTGTCACCGTTTGCTCTTGATGATGGTGCCGAGGCCTTGCAGGTAGGCGACCACAGCGTCCATCTCGGTCTTGCCTTTGACGGCATCACGAGCACCGGCGATGTCTTCGTCGGTGTAAGGCACGCCCAGCGTACGCAGGGCTTCCATTTTCTTCGCGGTGTCCTTGCCGTCGAGCTTGTTCTCCACCAGCCAGGGGTAGGAGGGCATCTTCGATTCCGGCACTACGTTGCGCGGGTTGTACAGGTGCGCGCGGTGCCAGTCGTCGGAGTAGCGGCCGCCGACGCGGGCCAGGTCCGGACCGGTACGCTTGGAACCCCACAGGAACGGGTGGTCCCAGACGCTTTCGCCGGCGACGGAGTAGTGGCCGTAGCGCTCGGTCTCGGCGCGGAACGGACGGACCATCTGCGAGTGGCAGCCTACGCAGCCTTCGCGGATGTAGATGTCACGGCCTTCGAGTTCCAGCGCGGTGCGCGGCTTCATGCCTTCGACCGGCTTGTTGGTCACGTCCTGGAAGAACAGCGGAACGATCTGGGTCAGACCGCCGATGCTCACCGCAATGACCATGAAGAAGGCCAGAAGGCCGATGTTCTTCTCGACTACTTCGTGCTTCATCAGTGAGCTCCTACAGCGGGGATCTGGGCAGCGGCATCGGCGTCAGCCTGTTTGAAACCGCGCACAGTACGGAAGGTGTTGTAGGCCATCAGCAGCATGCCGGAGGCGAAGAAGGCGCCGCCCAGTGCACGGACGATGAAGCCCGGGTGGCTGGCCTGCAGGGCTTCCACGAAGGAGTAGGTGAGGGTGCCGTCGGCGTTGATCGCACGCCACATCAGGCCCTGGGTGATGCCGTTGACCCACATGGAGGCGATGTACAGCACGGTGCCGATGGTGGCCAGCCAGAAGTGGGCGTTGATCAGGCCAACGCTGTGCATCTGCTCGCGGCCGAAGACCTTCGGAATCAGGTGGTACAGGGAGCCGATGGAGATCATCGCAACCCAGCCCAGAGCGCCAGCGTGTACGTGGCCGATGGTCCAGTCGGTGTAGTGCGACAGGGAGTTGACGGTCTTGATCGCCATCATCGGGCCTTCGAAGGTGGACATGCCGTAGAAGGCCAGGGAAACCACCAGGAAGCGCAGGATCGGGTCGGTGCGCAGCTTATGCCAGGCGCCGGAGAGGGTCATCATGCCGTTGATCATGCCACCCCAGCTCGGAGCCAGCAGGATCAGGGACATCACCATGCCCAGGGACTGGGCCCAGTCCGGCAGAGCGGTGTAGTGCAGGTGGTGCGGGCCGGCCCAGATGTACAGGGTGATCAGCGCCCAGAAGTGCACGATGGACAGGCGATAGGAGTAGATCGGACGCTCGGCCTGCTTCGGAACGAAGTAGTACATCATGCCGAGGAAGCCGGTGGTCAGGAAGAAGCCCACGGCGTTGTGGCCGTACCACCACTGGATCATCGCGTCGGTGGCGCCGGCGTAGACCGAGTAGGACTTGAACCAGGTGACCGGCAGTTCCGCGCTGTTGACGATGTGCAGCATGGCGGTCACCAGGATGAACGCGCCGTAGAACCAGTTGCCCACGTAGATGTGCTTGGTCTTGCGCTTCATCACGGTGCCGAAGAACACCAGTGCGTAGGTCACCCAGACGATGGCCAGCAGGATGTCGATCGGCCACTCCAGCTCGGCGTACTCCTTGGAGGAGGTGTAGCCCAGCGGCAGGGTGATGCCGGCCAGCACGATCACCGCTTGCCAACCCCAGAAGGTGAAGGCCGCGAGGCTGTCGGAGACCAGGCGGGTCTGACAGGTGCGCTGTACGACGTAGTAGGAAGTTGCGAAGAGAGCACAGCCGCCGAAGGCGAAGATCACCAGGTTGGTGTGCAGCGGACGCAGTCGGCCGAAGCTGGTCCAGGGCAGGTCCAGGTTCAACTGGGGCCAAACCAACTGTGAGGCGATGTAAACACCCACCCCCATTCCAAGTATCCCCCAGACCACCGTCATGATGGCGAACTGGCGGACGACCTTATAGTTATAAGCAGTCGGACTGATTGCTGTGCTCATTCTAAGGTTCCACGGTTTTTGGATTTTATGGACAAAAAAACGGCGGCAAGTATGGAGAAAGCAGGTGGCCATTGCAACGCGTCGGGCCTTGGCGCGAAGCCGGTTCGACGCCTGCTTCGGAGCGCTTTGCGCCGCTGTTTGCCGCTCGTTTCGGCTCGCTCGTACCAACCTGGGAAGTGGGTCAGGTTAGTCGTATTGCAGGTTTGCGAATGGAATTCAGCTTAGACGTGAACCGGAAGGGTGTGAAGAAAGGAGATAGAGAGGGTGCGACACTTCGTCGCGATATTGCGGAGGTAAGAAACTCGCGCCCGTTTTAGCGGGCGCGAGTTGGGGGCGGGGAGTTTACTTCGCCTGGCCGGAAATGTTGTAGATGTAACCGGCGAGAATGTGCACTTTGTCTTTGCCCAGGTACTGCTCCTGCGCCGGCATCTGGCCCTGGCGGCCGTGACGGATGGTCTGCTGCAGTTGCGCGTAGCTGGAACCGTAGATGAAGGCGCCCGGGTGAGTCAGGTCAGGCGCACCCATGATCGGGTTGCCCTTGCCTTCCGGGCCGTGGCAGGCGACGCAGGTGGTGGCGAACAGCTTGCCGCCGTTGTCGACGTTGTCCGCGGTCACGCCGTCGGGCAGCTTGCGACCGTCCAGGTTGGCGGTGACGAAGGCAGCCACGTCCTGAACACCTTTGTCGCCCAGCACCTCGCCCCAGGCCGGCATTGCGGCGTGGCGGCCACCGAGGATGGTGGTCTCGATGTCCTGGGCGGTGCCGCCCCAGCGCCAGTCGCTGTCGGTCAGGTTCGGGAAGCCGGCCGCGCCTTTCGCATCGGAGCCATGGCAGATGGAGCAGTAGGTGGCGAAGAGGCGCTCGCCCATTTTCATGGCTTGCGGGTCCTTGGCAACTTCTTCCACCGACATGGCGGCGTATTTGGCGAAGATCGGGCCATATTTCTCCTTGGCCAGGGCTTCTTCACGCTCCCATTGTTTGTCTTGCGTCCAGCCGCCGTCGTAGCCCGGCAGTACGCCTTTCCAGTTGCCCAGGCCCGGGTAGAGCACCAGGTAGCCGGCGGCGAAGACGATGGTGCCGACGAACAGCAGGAACCACCACTTGGGCAGCGGGTTGTCGTACTCCTCGATGCCGTCGAAGGCGTGGCCCATGGTCTGGTCGGTGGTGTTCGAGGACTGCCCGCTACGGGTGGCGAATACCAGCCACAGCAGGGCGATCAGCGAGCCGACTGTTAAAACGGTGATGTACAGACTCCAGAAGGTAGTCATGCGTTGTTGCTCCTAGAAGCTTGCTCTTTCTCAGCGTGCTGCTTGGCTACCGGGTCATCCGCGAAAGGCAGCAGCGCGTCTTCGTCGAAGCGCCCCTTGCGTTTGCCGCCGTAAGCCCAGAGCAGTACGCCGACGAAGGCAACCATCACGATGACGGTGCCGAGGCCGCGAATGGTCCCGATATCCAAGGTTGTCACCGCTTGTTCTTGATGGAGGTGCCGAGGACCTGCAGGTACGCGACTACCGCGTCCATTTCGGTCTTCCCTTTGACGGCGTCGCTGGCCCCAGCGATGTCGTCGTCCGTGTAGGGCACGCCCATGACACGCATCACTTCCAGTTTCTTCGCCGTGTCCTTGCCGTCGAGTTTGTTCTCGACCAGCCAGGGGTAGGCGGGCATCTTCGACTCCGGGACCACGTTGCGCGGGTTGTAGAGGTGCGCACGGTGCCAGTCGTCGGAGTAGCGGCCGCCGACGCGGGCCAGGTCCGGGCCGGTACGCTTGGAGCCCCACAGGAATGGGTGGTCCCAGACGCTTTCACCGGCGACGGAGTAGTGGCCGTAGCGCTCGGTCTCGGCGCGGAACGGACGGATCATCTGCGAGTGGCAGCCCACGCAGCCCTCGCGGATGTAGACGTCACGGCCTTCCAGTTGCAGGGCGGTGTAGGGCTTCATGCCTTCCACCGGGGTGTTGGTCACGTCCTGGAAGAACAGCGGGACGATCTGGGTCAGGCCGCCGATGCTCACGGCGACGGCCATGCACAGGGCCAGCAGGCCGACGTTTTTCTCAAGTACTTCGTGTTTCATGTCGGACTCCTCAGGCCATCTGCGCCGCGGCTTGCATTTCGGCCGGCTTGGCGGCCGCTACGGTGCGCCAGACGTTGTAGGCCATGACCAGCATGCCCAGCAGGAAGATGGCACCACCGATCATCCGCACGATGAAGCCGGGGTGGCCGGCGGCCAGGGCTTCGACGAAGGAGTAGGTGAGGGTGCCGTCGGAGTTCACTGCGCGCCACATCAGGCCCTGGGTGATGCCGTTGACCCACATGGAGGCGATGTACAGAACGGTACCGATGGTGGCCAGCCAGAAGTGGGTGTTGATCAGGCCCACGCTGTGCATCTGCTCGCGACCGAAGACTTTCGGGATCATGTGGTACAGCGAGCCGATGGAGACCATGGCTACCCAGCCCAGAGCGCCGGCGTGTACGTGGCCGATGGTCCAGTCGGTGTAGTGGGAGAGGGCGTTGACGGTCTTGATGGCCATCATCGGGCCTTCGAAGGTGGACATGCCGTAGAAGGCCAGGGAGACCACCAGGAAGCGCAGGATTGGGTCGGTGCGCAGCTTATGCCAGGCGCCGGAGAGGGTCATCATGCCGTTGATCATGCCGCCCCAGCTCGGAGCCAGCAGGATCAGCGACATCACCATGCCCAGCGATTGCGCCCAGTCCGGCAGCGCGGTGTAGTGCAGGTGGTGCGGACCGGCCCAGATGTAGACGGCGATCAGTGCCCAGAAGTGCACGATGGACAGGCGGTAGGAATAGACCGGACGCTCGGCCTGCTTGGGTACGAAGTAGTACATCATCCCCAGGAAGCCGGCGGTCAGGAAGAAGCCCACGGCGTTGTGGCCGTACCACCACTGGATCATGGCGTCGGTGGCGCCCGAGTACAGCGAGTAGGACTTGGTCAGGCTGACCGGGATTTCCAGGTTGTTGACCACGTGCAGGATCGCCACGGTCAGGATGAAGCCGCCGAAGAACCAGTTGCCCACGTAGATGTGCTTGGTCTTGCGCTTCATCAGCGTGCCGAAGAAGACGATGGCGTAGGAAACCCAGACGATGGTGATCAGGATGTCGATCGGCCATTCCAGCTCGGCGTACTCCTTGGAGGAGGTCATGCCCAGCGGCAGGGTGATGGCAGCCAGGAGGATCACCAGCTGCCAACCCCAGAAGGTGAAGGAAGCGAGCGGGCCTGCGAACAGGCGGGTCTGGCAGGTGCGCTGCACCGAGTAGTAGCTGGTGGCGAACAGTGCGCAGCCGCCGAAGGCGAAGATCACCGCGTTGGTGTGCAGCGGACGCAGGCGGCCGAAGCTCGTCCACGGTAAGCCGAGGTTAAGGTCCGGCCACACCAATTGCGCGGCGATCAGGACACCGACGGCCATGCCGACGATCCCCCACACCACTGTCATAATGGCGAACTGGCGGACCACCTTATAGTTATAAGCGGTCTGATTGGTTGTGCTCATTTATGGGCTTCCATCCACGGTTATGGGCTATGCCCATCCCGGCAAGGTTTTTTACGGCTTACGGCGTATGCCGCCCCTCCCCCTTGGGATAGGTACTAATTCGGAATTAGCGGAGTGAAGGATGGATAAAGGCACTTCCCGGAATATTGATTCGGATCAATTGGCACCTGAGACCCCTGTCGCGGGCGCCTGCGGTCCTTTGTCGCTGCTGCGGAACCCGCCACGGCGCGAACTGTCGGCGACGCTGGTTCTGGCGCATGGAGCGGGGGCGCCGATGGACAGTCCGTTCATGGACGACATGGCTGCGCGCCTGGCCGAAAGAGGTATCTCGGTGGTGCGCTTCGAGTTTCCCTATATGGCTATACGCCGGGAGGACGGAAAGCGGCGTCCGCCGAACCCGCAGAAGCAGTTGCTCGAGTGCTGGCGGCAGGTTTATGCGCAGGTTCGCGCCGAGGTACCGGGCAAGCTGGCAATCGGCGGCAAGTCCATGGGCGGGCGCATGGCCAGCCTGTTGGCGGACGAATTGGGTGCGGATGCACTGGTCTGTCTCGGCTACCCGTTCTATGCCGTCGGCAAGCCGGAGAAGCCGCGGGTGGCCCACCTCGCCGATCTGCAGACGCCCACCCTGATCGTCCAGGGCGAGCGTGACGCGCTCGGTGATCGACCCACGGTCGAGGGCTATGCCTTGTCGCCGGCGATCCAGTTGCACTGGCTCGCCGCAGCCGACCACGATCTCAAGCCACTCAAGGCTTCCGGGCTGACCCACAAGCAGCATCTGGAAAGTGCCGCCGCCAGGATCGAAGCTTTTCTATTGCCCTAATCGGCCCTTAATGCAGGCGTTCCTATCCTCGCCGGCGTCGGCTCCCCGCAGTCGACGCCCCGCTTCCAGAGGACAGGCCGAAAGCTGCCATGAACCCCGATTACGCTGACCGCATTGCCACCCAACCCTTCCGTTACACTCCCGGCGCCGCGCACAGCCTGTTGCTGACGGGCGCCACGGGCTTTCTCGGCGGCTCCGTTGCCGCTCACCTGATCGCCGATGGCCACAGCCCGGCGCTGCTGTTCCTGGTCCGCGCCGAATCCCCTGAGCAGGGCCTGGAGAGGCTGCGCGACAACCTGCGCCTGCACTGCGTGGCGGAGAGCGTGCTGGAGAGCTTGCACGAGAGCCAGATCCTCTGCGGCGACCTGCTGGACACTGCCTGGATGCAAGGTGCGCGTGCCCGTCTGATGCGCGTGGAGCAGGTGATCAACTGCGCGGCTGTGGCGTCCTTCTCCAAGAACCCGAGTATCTGGCCGGTCAACGTCGAAGGTACCTTCGCCTTCGCCAGGTTGCTCAGCCAGTCGCGCAATCTCAAGCGCTTCCTGCATGTCGGCACGGCCATGTGCTGCGGGCCGCAGCGAGAGTCGCCAGTGCGCGAGTCCTGGGATTTCCCGGACAGCGAAGAGCAACTGGTGGACTACACCGCCTCCAAGGCCGAGATCGAGCGGCGCATGCGTGAGGAGCTGCCGCAATTGCCGCTGGTGGTGGCGCGCCCCTCCATCGTGGTTGGGCACCGCGAACTGGGCTGCCGCGCGTCGGGGAGCATTTTCTGGGTGTTCCGCATGGGCTTCGCCCTGGAGAGCTTCACCTGCGGCCTGGACGAGCAGATCGACGTGATCCCGGTGGACTACTGCGCCGAAGCGCTGGTGGCCCTGGCGCTGAAGCCGACGCTGAGCCACAGCCTCTACCACATCTCCGCCGGACACGGTTCGGCGTGCACCTTTGGCGAGATCGATCGCGCCTATGCCGACGCTCGCGGCGAGGAGCCCGTGGGTGAGCGTTATCGCAAGGTCAGCAGCGAGGACCTGCGTGAGCTGGCCGGCAGCTTCGAGAGCCGCATCGGCAAGGCCAATCCGCGCCTGGTGTTGCGGGCGTTACGCCTGTACAGCGGCTTTGCCGACCTCAACTACCTCTTCGACAACCAGCGCCTGCTGGACGAAGGCATCGCCGCGCCACCGCGTTTCACCGACTACGTGGACGTCTGTGTGCATTCCTCGCGGGATGTCAGCATCCCGGCGCAGATGCAGTGGGACTTCAAGTAGCCGGCTGAAGGCTGCGGGTGGGTATGCGCTGTAGGAGCGAGCTTGCTCGCGAACCCGGCCCCGTCGCGGAGCTGTTCGCGAGCAAGCTCGCTCCTACAGGTGCCGCTGCGGGACAGCGGCGTAGGGCGAATAACCCAGAACAGGTTATCCGCCCTGCGGATGGCCGGAATGGCCTCTAGCGGTTGAACCGCTCCACCAGCGAGTACTGGCGGTGCGCAGTTTGCGTCAGCTCCTCGCTGAGCAGTGCGGTGCGCTGGGCCTCGCCGGAGGTCTGGTCGGCCAGGTTGGCGATGGTGCTGATGTTGCGGTTGATCTCTTCGGCCACGGCGCTCTGTTCCTCGGCGGCGGCAGCGATCTGGGTGGCCATTTCGGTGATGTTGGCCACTGCGTCGCTGATCCCCACCAGCGCGTTGTCCGCCTGCAGCACGCGCTCCACGCCTTCGTCGGCCTGGCGGCGGCCGGAGTCCATGGCGCGCACCGCCTCGGTGGCGGTGTTCTGCAGGTTGGCGATGAGCTGGTGAATCTGCCCGGTGGATTCGGCGGTGCGCTGGGCCAATTGGCGTACTTCGTCGGCCACCACGGCAAAGCCGCGGCCCATCTCGCCGGCACGGGCGGCTTCGATGGCGGCGTTGAGCGCCAGCAGGTTGGTCTGGTCGGCGATGCCCTTGATCACGTCCACCACGCCGCCGATCTGCTCGCTGTCGCGGGCCAGTTGGCTGACCGCTTCGCCGGTTTCGCCCACGGAGCTGGAAAGGCGCTGCATGGCCTCGCGGGTCTCGGCGGCGATCTGCCGGCCTTCGGTGGTCAGGTTGTTGGCCTGGCGGGTGGCGTCGGCGGTGCGCTGCACGTTGTCGGCCACTTCCTGGGTGGTCGCAGCCATCTGGTTGACGGCGGTGGCTACCTGCTCGGTTTCCTGGCGCTGGCGGTCCAGCCCGGCGGAGCTGTGGTGGGCCAGGGAGTCGGCTTCGCGGGCCTGCTCGGTCAGGGTTTCGGCGGTGTCCTGCAGACGGGTCAGGCAGGTCTTCAGCCGTGCTTCCTGGCTGAGAATGGACATTTCCAGACGCGCCTGTGCGCCACGGCTGTCGGTGTACATCTGTGCGATCAGCGGGTCGGATGTCGTCTGCTCGGCCAGGCGCAGCAGGCGCTTGAGGCCGCGCTGCTGCCAGCCAAGGCCGGCGAGGCCCAGCGGGATCGAGAGCAGCGCGGCGAGCAGGAAGCCCCAGTGGGAGTTCAGCCAGACGCCGATGAGGAAGCCGATCTGGCCGATCAGGATGAACGGCAGCCAGTCCAGCAGCACCGGCAACCAGCGGTCACGGGTGGGGATGGCCGACTTGCCGGCATTGATCCGTGCGTACAGCGCCTCGGCGCGGCGTACCTGCTCGGCGGTGGGCTTCACCCGCACCGACTCGTAGCCGACGATCTCGTTGTGCTCGTACATCGGCGTGACGTAGGCGCTGACCCAGTAATGGTCACCGCTCTTGCAGCGGTTCTTGACGATGCCCATCCATGGGCGGCCTTTCTTCAGGGTCGTCCACATGTGTGCGAACACCGCCGCTGGTACGTCCGGATGGCGCACCAGGTTGTGCGCCGCACCGACCAGCTCCTCGCGGGAGAAGCCGCTGATGGCGCTGAAGGCGTCGTTGACGTAGGTGATGACACCGCGGGCGTTGGTCGTGGAGATCAGCCGCTGTTCGGCGGGGAAAGTGCGTTCACGCTGGGTGATCGGCTGGTTGTTGCGCATCAGGCTGGGATCTCGGAGAAAGGCGGATTGGTACGTCTGTCCAGCTTATCGGCCGCTGGATCGGAAATTTGATGGCGATCACAAAAAAATGTCAGAAGAGTGACGCCGAGAGAATGACGATAGCGTATCGCCACTGGTCACCGAAATGAAACGAAAGAAGGAGGGCGGCGGCCCGTTGCAGGCCGCCGCGCCGCTTTAGATCAGGCTGCGCAACACATAGTGGAGGATGCCGCCGGCCTTGAAGTACTCGACTTCGTTCTGGGTATCGATGCGGCAGAGCACCTCGAAGCTGTCCTGGCTGCCGTCCTCGCGCGTCACCCCGACCTTGAGGTTCATGTGCGGCTTCAGCTCGCCCGACAGGCCGCTGATGCTCAGCACTTCCATGCCGGTCAGCTTCAGCGCCTTGCGGTCCTGGCCATCCTTGAACTGCAACGGCAACACGCCCATGCCCACCAGGTTGGAGCGGTGGATGCGCTCGAAGCTCTCGGCGATTACCGCTTTGACGCCCAGCAGGTTGGTGCCCTTGGCCGCCCAATCGCGGGAAGAGCCGGTGCCGTATTCCTTGCCGGCCACGATGACCAGCGGCGTGCCGTCCTTCTGGTAACGCATGGCGGCGTCGTAGATCGCCAGCTTGTCGCCGGTGGGAACGTAGAGCGTGTTGCCACCTTCCTCGCCGCCGAGCATCTCGTTCTTGATGCGGATGTTGGCGAAGGTGCCGCGCATCATCACCTCATGGTTCCCACGGCGCGAGCCGTAGGAGTTGAAGTCGGCGTAGGCCACACCGTGCTCGCTGAGGTAGCGGCCGGCGGGGCTGTCCTTCTTGATGTTGCCGGCGGGGGAGATGTGGTCGGTGGTCACCGAGTCGCCCAGTACCGCGAGGATGTTGGCCCCCTGGATGTCCGCGACTTTCGGCGGTGCCTCGGCGATGTGCTCGAAGAAGGGCGGATGCTGGATGTAGGTGGAGTCGTCCTGCCAGGTGTAGGTCTGGGCGTCCGGCACCTGGATCGCACGCCATTTCTCATCTCCCTGGAAGACTTCGGCGTACTCCTTGTGGAACATCGCGGTATCGACTTTCTGTACGGCGTCGGCGATTTCCTGCTGGGTTGGCCAGATGTCCTTCAGATAGACCGGCTGGCCGTCCTTGCCGGTGCCCAGCGGGTCCCTGGTCAGGTCGGTGCGCACGGTGCCGGCCAGGGCGTAGGCGACCACCAGTGGCGGCGAGGCCAGCCAGTTGGTTTTCACCAGCGGGTGCACGCGGCCTTCAAAGTTGCGGTTGCCCGATAGCACCGAGGCGACCGTCAGGTCGGCCTGCTGTACCGCCTTCTCGATGGGCTCCAGCAACGGCCCCGAGTTGCCGATGCAGGTGGTACAGCCGTATCCCACCAGGTCGAAGCCCAGTTCGTCCAGGTAGCGGGTCAGGCCGGCAGCATGGAAGTACTCGGTCACCACTTTCGAGCCAGGTGCGAGCGAGCTCTTCACCCAGGGTTTGCGTTGCAGGCCCTTCTCCAGCGCCTTCTTCGCCAGCAGGCCGGCAGCCATCATCACGCTGGGGTTGGAGGTGTTGGTGCAGGAAGTGATGGCGGCGATCACCACTGCGCCGTTCTTCAGCCGATAGGTATGGCCTTCGTGCTGGTAGTCGGCCTCGCCGGTGGCGGCCGACGCCCCGACGGCTGCGCCGCCGCCACCTTCGTTGAGCAGGCGGCCTTCTTCGCTGGGTACGGGTTTGATCTGCAGGCCAAGGAAGTCATCGAAGGCCTGGCTGACCTGGCCGAGGGCAACGCGGTCCTGGGGCCGCTTGGGCCCGGCGAGGCTGGCTTCGACATCGCCCATGTCCAGTTGCAGGGAGTCGGTGAACACCGGCTCGTGGCCTTTCTCGCGCCACAGGCCCTGGGCCTTGCTGTAGGCCTCCACCAGTTTGACGGCGTCGTCCGGGCGGCCGGACAGGCGCAGATAACCCAGGGTGATCTCGTCCACCGGGAAGAAGCCGCAGGTGGCGCCGTATTCCGGAGCCATGTTGGCGATGGTGGCGCGGTCCGCCAGCGGCAGGTCGGCGAGGCCGTCGCCGTAGAATTCGACGAATTTTCCGACGACACCTTTCTTGCGCAGCATCTGGGTGACGGTCAGCACCAGGTCGGTGGCGGTGATGCCTTCCTTCAGCTTGCCGGTGAGCTTGAAGCCAATCACCTCGGGAATCAGCATCGACACCGGCTGGCCGAGCATCGCCGCTTCCGCCTCGATGCCGCCAACGCCCCAGCCGAGCACGCCGAGGCCGTTGATCATGGTGGTGTGCGAGTCGGTGCCGACCAGGGTGTCGGGGAAGGCGTAGGTGCGGCCGTCCTCGTCCTTGGTCCATACCGTGCGCCCCAGGTACTCCAGGTTGACCTGGTGGCAGATGCCGGTGCCCGGCGGCACCACGCGGAAGTTGTCGAAGGCGTTCTGCCCCCAGCGCAGGAAGGCGTAGCGCTCGCCGTTGCGTTCCATCTCGATCTCGACGTTCTGGGCAAACGCCGACTGGCTGGCGAACTTGTCGACCATCACCGAGTGGTCGATGACCAGGTCGACCGGCGACAGCGGGTTGATCTTCTGCGGGTCGCCGCCGGCCCTGGCCATGGCGTCGCGCATGGCGGCCAGGTCGACTACCGCCGGCACGCCGGTGAAGTCCTGCATCAGCACGCGGGCGGGGCGGTACTGGATCTCGCGCTCGGAGCTGCGGGTCTTCAGCCAGCCGGCCAGGGCTTTGAGGTCGTCGCCGGTGACGGTGTTGTCGTCCTCCCAGCGCAACAGGTTTTCCAGCAGGACTTTCAGGGACATGGGCAGCTTGCCCAGGTCGCCGAGACTCTTCGCCGCTTCAGGCAGGCTGTAGTAGTGATAGGTCTTGCCGGCGACCTCCAGGGTACGCAGGCTGTTCAGGCTATCCACTGCGGGCATGACATTCTCCTCAGGCTTGGATTCTGCTCGTGATCGTCAGGCACGGCTGATGTCGGGTGCGCTAGCGATACTTGGCGAAAGTGCGTTCAACCGAGCTGATCCATCGCAGAAAAAGCGCGATTGGCGGCAAATTTCGCCATGCAGGGTAATCATCGGGCAGTCTTCTGGGCGGTTAGGCCAGAACACTCAAGCTAGACCGTCCGACGGGGTGTTGCCATCTGTTCTGGACCGTTCGCTGGGCGAACGGGTTCAGAACAAATGACTCTGTCTGTGGGACTATTCCTGCGAATCTGCATGAAACCTTCGTGGGCAGCCTCTATAGTGCGCGGCCGAGGAGACACCCCGATGAATACCCTGTTACTGCACTGCCGGCCGGGCTTCGAGAACGAGGTCTGCGCCGAGCTGTCCGAGCACGCCGCGCGCCTGGACATTCCCGGCTACGCCCGTGCCAAGCCGGCTACCGCCTACGCCGAATTTATCTCCATGGACGCCGATGGCGCCGAGCGCTTGATGCGCCAACTGCGCTTCCCCGGGCTGATCTTCCCGCGCCAGTGGGCGCGTGGCACCGGCTTCACCACCCTGCCGGAGCAGGACCGCATTGGTGCGATCCTCGAGACCGTGGCCGCTTTCCCGCAGTGCGGCAGCCTCTGGCTGGAGGTGTTCGACACCAACGACGGCAAGGAACTCTCGACCTTCTGTCGCAAGTTCGAAAAGCCCCTGCGCGCGGCCCTGGTGAAGGCCGGCAAGCTGGTGGAAGACCCCAGCCTGCCGCGCCTGCTGCTGACTTTCCGCTCTGGCCGCGAGGCCTTTATCGGCCTGGCCGAGGCGCGCAACTGCGCCATGTGGCCGATGGGCATCCCGCGCCTGAAGTTCCCTCGCGAGGCGCCCAGCCGCTCGACGCTCAAGCTGGAAGAAGCCTGGCACCACTTCATCCCCCGCGCCGACTGGGATCGCCGTCTGGCGCCGGACATGCTCGCCGTGGACCTGGGCGCGTCGCCCGGCGGCTGGACCTGGCAGCTGGTGAACCGCGAGATGCGCGTGGTCGCCGTGGACAACGGGCCGATGGCGGAGAACCTGATGTACTCCGGGCTGGTGGAGCACCAGCGCGTCGATGGTTACGCCTTCCGCCCGCGCCAGCGCATGGACTGGATGGTCTGCGACATCGTCGAGAAGCCCGCACGCACGGGAGCGATGATCGAGACCTGGATCGGCGAGGGGCTGTGCCGCGAGGCCATCGTCAACCTCAAGCTGCCGATGAAGCAGCGTTATGCCGAGGTGCGGCGCATCCTTGACCGCCTGGAAGAGTCCTTCCGCGAACGCGGGCTGAAGGTACAGATCGGCTGCAAGCAGCTCTACCACGACCGCGAGGAAGTGACCTGCCACCTGCGCCGCCTCGAGAAGGGCGAGCGCTAGCGACTCGGAACGGCTCCGTAGCGCCACCCGACCTTTGGTGGCTTGTCGCGCCGCCCGGCATTGCCCATGCTAGGCGGCGCGAATCCTTGCGGAGTCCTTCGTGAAGCGAAAGTTGCCCTCCCTGCTGGGCAGTTACAGCCGTATGCTGCTGCCGCGCCGTGGCCTTGGCCGCGATGAGCGCGTGCCCTACCTGGCAATGGACAGCCGTACTCTGAAATTCGACCTGCGCCACCTGCGCGCCTACCGCCAGCACTTCGGGCTGGACGCGGCGCTGGGCGTGCCGCTGCTCTATCCGCAGGTGATCAGCCTGCCGCTGCACCTGCGCCTGCTCAGCCGTTCGCGCATGCCGCTGTCGGTGGTTGGGCTGATCCACCTGCGCAGCCACATCCAGCGCTATCGCATGCTCGACGAGAACGAGCCGCTGCAGTTCGATTGCCGCATCCTCACCAGCCGACGCAGCGAGCTGGGGCTGGAGGTGGATGTGGTCACCGAAGCCTGGCACCACGACATGCTCTACTGGCAGTCGATCACCACCTACCTGCGCCGCGGCGATTTCCTCGATGCCGAGGCCAAAGCCGATCCGCTGCCCGAGCGCGCCCAGTGGCACACCCTGGAAGCGCCGGTGCATTCCGGCGTGCAGTGGCGCGTGCCGAAGATCGTCGGCTGGCGCTACGCCGGGCTGAGCGGCGACTTCAACCCGCTGCACCTGTCGCGGCTGATGGCCTCGCATTACGGCTTCGGCAAACCCTTCGCCCACGGCATGTGGGGCCTGGCGCGCAGCCTGACCGGCCGCCGCCTGGCGGAGAACGTGCGCCTGGATGCGCACTTCAAGGCGCCGCTGCCGCTGGGCAGCCAGGTGAAGCAGGTCTATCGCCGCCTCGGCAAGAAGGAGCAGTGGGCGTTGCTGCCCGCCGAAGGCGATGGCCAGCCAATGCTGCTGGCGCAACTGGACGAGGCACCGGACGGGCCCTTGCGCTAGACGCTTTGCCGGGAAGCGTTGGTGCGGCTCTGTTCGCGAGCAAGCTCGCTCCTACAAACAGTGCGCCGATGCAAACCTGTAGGAGCGAGCTTGCTCGCGAACCGCTCGGCGCAGCGCTTGCCCGATGCTGACAGACCGTCGAACACGGTGTCTGCCGCCATTGCTCGCGGGTCATTGATGGGTATCGCTTCGCTCCACGCCATCCTACGGTTCGACGATCGATGCGTATTTATCGACGCTCCGCCACGCGCGGCTGCAGCGGCACCAGGCTCGGTAGCTGCACCTCGCCCTGCAACTCAACCGGTGAGAAGCGCCAGGAACTGTTGAACAGGTACTGGTCGCTGAAACCGCTCACCAGCAGGCCGACCTCGTCCCCCGGCGCAAGGCTGGTGCTGACGGCGTTGAGGCGTGTGCTGCCCTGATTCGCCAAGGGTTTCACCTGTTCATCCAGGCGCCGCGTGCGGCCGTCGGCGCTGCGGATCGCCAAGGCCGCGAAAACCTGTGCGTCCGGGCGTTCCGCCAGCGGTTGATCCAGGCGCACTTCGGCGCTGCCGAGCAAGGCGCTGGTTTCGCTCACGCGCTGCAGGGGGATGAACCTTGAAGGCTGAACCAGGCCACTCAATGCCGGCCGGATCGCCGTGGCCGGCAGCGCGACGGTGGCGCCTGGAGGAGGCAAGTCGTCCAGCGCCACTCCCTGGTCAAGATCGAGGCTGATGCACAGGTCCGGCACGCCGTCGGCGGCGCCAGGGCGCTTGCGCAGCTTTTCCTCGTACCAGGCGACGATGCCGGTATAGAGATTGATCGCCCGCGAGCCGCAATGGATCACCGGCTCATTGTTGAACGGCGGCAGCCCGCTCCAGGTTTGCAAGGGCGGCGGCAGGATGTGGCCGCCCTGCATGCCCAGCAGGCGCACGTCCGCCGGGCCCTGCTTCAGGCACTGGCGGATCTGCAGGCCCTGGTCCAGCGGGAACAGGGTGTCGCGCAGGCCCTGGATCAGCAGGGCGTCGGCGTGGGGCAAGCGGCCGGCCGCGCAGTAGCTGGCGAGGCTGTTGGCGTGCAGTTCGGCGCGTACCGGCTCCGCCATGCGCCCGCCAGTGGTGTGCAGGTAGTCGGCCTGGACGAACTTGCCCAGGTCGTAGCCGGTGGCGAGGCCGAGGCTGACCAGCACGCCTCCCCAGCCGATCTTCAGCTGGCCGTCCGGCGCCAGGGCGTCGGCCAGGTCGTACCAGGTCGCGATGGGCACGATGGCGTCGATGCGCGGGTCTTGCGCCGAGGCCAATAGCTGCACGGCGCCGCCGTAGCTTTCGCCGAGCATGCCGGTGCGCGGGTCGTTGGGGCCGTCCATGGTCAGTCGGTCCAGGTGCGTGGCGGCCCAGTCGATCACCGCGCTGGCATCCTGGACCTCGAACTGCGGGTTCATCATCTCGATGCGCCCGTCGCTGCCGCCCCAGCCACGCTGGTCGTAGCTGACCACCCAGAAACCGGCCTTCCAGGCGCGCAAGGCGGCGCGGCCGGACATCATGTTCTTGCCGTAGTAACCCTCCGGCCCGGTCACCCGCCAGCCGCCCCAGCCGTGGGTGTGGACGATCACCGGGGCCGTTTCACCGGCCTTCAGCGCGGGCTGGAAGACCGTGGCGGAGAGCCGGGTGCCGTCGCGCGCGACGATGACCGCCTCGAACCAGGTGGCCGGCAGGTCCTGGCCGCGGCGGGCGCTGAAGTCCGGAACCTGGTTGCGGGCGGCGCAGCCGGCGAGCAGGGCGAGGCACAGGCAGAGAAGGGCGCGCATCGGGACTCCAGGCAGGTCAGGCAGGTGCGCCAGCATGCCCGGCGCCCGCAGCGCCCACCCCCAACCAAGGTTGGGTGACCCGGACGGACGCGGGGTGACCGCGTGGTGCGCTTTGCGCGACAATGCGCCATTGGTTTTTCTGGAGTTACGCGATGTCCCAGCCTGTCGATGCGATTCTCGACGCCACCGGCCTGAACTGCCCCGAGCCGGTCATGATGCTGCACAACAAGGTGCGCGACCTGCCGGCCGGCGGCCTGCTCAAGGTGATTGCCACCGACCCGTCCACCCGCCGCGACATCCCCAAGTTCTGCGTCTTCCTCGGCCACGAACTGGTGGAGCAGCAGGAAGAGGCGGGAACCTACCTGTACTGGATTCGCAAGAAGGCGGAGTGATCTGGCGGGGCGCGCTTTGCGCCCATTCTTGCAGGATGCGTGTAGGAGCGGGCCATGCCCGCGACCCGTCTGACTCCCGGCGTTGACGGGAGATACCTGTAGGGGCGGACATTGTCCGCCGATCGCGGGCATGGCCCGCTCCTACAGGGACGCTCTTCAGCTGCCTACCGGGCGTGCGGCAATCTTCTGGGCGATCATCCGCCCGATCAGCGCGACGAAGGTCAGGGCGATCAACACCACCGAAATCGCCGCCACCGCCGGGTCGATGTTGTCGCGCAGGCCGGACCAGATCTGCCGCGGCAAGGTGTTCACCTCGGTACTGGTGACGAACAGGGTCACCGCGATCTCCTCCCAGCTCAGCGCGAAGCACAGCAGCGCCGTGCTCGCCACGCCCAGCTTGAGGTTCGGCAGCACCACCATGAAGGTGGTCTGGCCCAGGCTCGCGCCGAGGTTGCGCGCGGCCAGTTCGATGCGTCGGTCCAGTTGGCTGAGCGCCACCAGCATGGTCACCACGCCGTAGGGCACCACCATCACGATGTGCGCGATGGTCAGCCCGAACAGGGTGTCGTAGCCCAGGCCGGGAGCGAACTGGCTGACCTTGGTTTCCATGAAGTACAGGACCATCGCCGAGATCATCGGCGGGATCGCCATAGGCAGCAGCACCAGGCCGATCAGCAGGGTCGCCAGGCGCGAGCGCAGGTACCAGATGCCGAGGCTGAAACTCACCGCCAGGGCGGTGGCGATGATGCAGGTGGCGGTGGCGACCATCAGGCTCTGGCCGATCGCCGAGAGCCATTCGGGGCTGTCCAGCAGCGCCTGGTAATGCCGCAGCGACCAGTTGCCGTTGGGCATCGACAGGAAGCGCTTGCTGGTGAAGGACACCGGGATCACCGCCAGCAGCGGGAAGACCATGAAGATCATCGCCATGGTCGCCAGCAGGCGGCTGGGGGCTTTGGTTTCGTGTGCGTTCATCGTTGAAAGTCCTCAGCCGACCAGCTTGTCGACGCGGGTCATGCGCAGCAGCGCCCAGATCATCCCGCTCACCAGCGCCAGCAGCACCACCGAGAGCGCCGCGCCCAGGCCCCAGTTGCTGGTCTGGAACATCTGCAGGTAGACGTACTCGGCCACCATCACCGTCTGCCCACCGCCGAGGATCGCCGGGGTGATGAAGAAGCCCAGGCAGAACACGAAGACGATGATGAAGGCGCCGAGGATGCCGGGAATGGTCTGCGGCACGAAGATGCTCCAGAAGGTGCGCATCTGCCCGGCGCCCAGGCCTCGCGCGGCCAGCAGCACGCGCGGGTCGAGGCGGCGCATGGTCGAGACCAGCGGGAACAGCGCGAAGGGCACCATGAAGTGGACCATGCCGATCACCACGCCCAGTTCGTTGCGCGTGAGCTGCAACGGCTCGTTGGTGATGCCCAGGTATTGCAGCCAGTCGTTGAGCAGACCATTGCTGCGCAGGGCGATCAGCCAGCCGAAGGCACGCACCAGCACCGAGAGCCAGAACGGGATGAACACGCAGATTTCCACCACGCGCTGCCAGAACGGCGGGCTGTAGACCCAGCAGTAGGCCATCAGGTAGGCGATCACCAGGGAGATCACGCTGACCGTGGTGCACAGGCGGAAGGTCCGCCAGAGCACGTCGTGGATCGCCGGGTCCGTCATGATCCGCTGGTACTGCTCGATCCCCGGCTCCGGCAGGGTCACGCTCCAGCCGAGCACGCCGAGGAAGGGCAGTACGTAGAACACGAACAGGACGATCGGCAGCGGCAGCAGCAGGGCGCCCAGCTTGAGCCGCGAGGGGGCGTTATCGGCCATGACCTGCGCTCCGCGTCACTTGGAAATATGGGTCAGGTACTGCTCCAGGGTCGCCGCGTAGTGGTCGGTGTACCACTCGTGGCTGAGCATCACCTGCTTGGGCAGGTTGGACGGGTCGGTGCAGTTCAGGTGCTTGCGGTCGTCCGGGATCAGCGCGGCGGCGGCGGGGTTGGCCGGGCCGTTGCCGAACATCTTGAACAGCTCGACCTGGGACTGAGGGTCCTGGGCGTAGGCAATGAATTTCATCGCGGCCTCGGTGCCGGCCGGGTTGCCCTTGAGCACGCCCCAGTTGCTGCAGCCCAGCAGGGCGTTGTCGAAGGTCCACTTGATGCGGCCTTCGCTGTCTTCGGTAATGACCTGAGCGCGGGTGTTCCAGATCGCGCCCATGGAGACTTCGCCCTCGATCAGCAGTTGCTGGGTCTCCGCGCCCGAGCCCCAGAAGGCCAGTACGTGGGGTTTCAGCTCCTCGATCTTCTTCATGGCGCGCGGCACGTCCAGGGGGTAGAGCTTGTCCGGTGCCACGCCGTCGGCCAGCAGCGCGGCTTCGAGCATGCCGTTCATCCACTTGTAGAGGGTGCGCTTGCCGGGGAAGGTCTTCACGTCCCAGAAGTCCGCCCAGGTCTTCGGCGCCTTGTCGCCGAAACGCTCGCTGTCGTAGGCGATCACGTAGCTGAGCATGTAGTCGGCGATGCCGTACTCGTAGGCGAAGCCCGGCAGCACCTTGTCCCTGGACACGACGTTGTAGTCGATCGGCTGCACCAGGCCTTCCTTGCCCAGGTTCTGCAGGATCGAGCTTTCCGCGTCGACCACGTCCCAGCTCACCCGGCCGCTGGACAGCTGGGTGCGGATGGCGCCCTCGGTGGGGCCGCTGCCGTCGATCTTCACCGGAATCCCGGTGGCCTTGGAGAAGCCCTCGGTCCAGGCCTTGCCGAAGGCCTTGATCGCGTCACCGCCCCAGTTCACCACCACCAGCGGCTTGTCGCCGGCGGCGAAGCTCACGCCGTTGCGCAGGGCCAGCGGCAGCGCCGCCATCAGGCCCATGCCCTTGAGGAAGGTGCGGCGGTCGATCTGGCCGCGACGGGTCTTTTCGATGAGGACTTCGATGCAGTCTTGCTGGTGCGGATTGAACTCTTTGGGATTGAACATGGGGGCAGCTCCCGATCAGGTGGGATGGCGAAAAGGGGACTAACGCGTTCGGTGGCTCAGGCCAGCAACAGGCTTTTCTCGATGGGCCAGCTCAGCCAGACCTTCGAGCCGTGCTCCAGGCGCGAGGCCTGGTGGTCGGCATGTACGGCCAGGCTCATGGGCAACTTGCCTTCGGCGCCGGCACCCAGGCACAGCTCGGTGCTGGCGCCCTGGTAGGTCTTGGCGGTCAGCACGGCCTGCACCACGTTGTGGCCATTCACCTGTGGCGGCGCGCTGTGCAGCTGCATGTGCTCGGGGCGTACCGCCAGCAGCGGCGCGTCGGCCTGCAGGGCGGGGGAGTAGCTGGCGCGCAGTTCGGCCTCGCCGAAGCGTCCGCAGGCCAGCTCGCCGGCGCGGCCCACCTGGCTGAGCGGGAAGAGGTTCATCTTGCCGAGGAATTCGGCGACGAAGCGGTTGTTCGGCTGGTTGTAGATGACTTCCGGCGCATCGACCTGGGCCAGTTGGCCGCGGTTGAAGATGGCGATGCGGGTGGACAGGGCGAGGGCTTCGTTCTGGTCGTGGGTGACGAAGACGAAGGTGGTGCCGACCTGGCGGTGGATGCGTTGCAGTTCGGCCTGCAGCTGCTCGCGCAGGTTCTTGTCCAGCGCCGAGAGCGGTTCGTCGAGCAGCAGCATGTCCGGCTCGAAGACCAGCGCGCGGGCGATGGCCACGCGTTGCTGCTGGCCGCCGGAAAGCTCGCCGGGGCGCTTGCCCAGGTGCTCGCCGAGGCCGACCACTTCGAGCATGTGGCGTACGCGACGGTTGCGTTCCTCGGCCTTCACGCCGCGGATCTTCAGCGGGAAGGCGACGTTGTCCTCGATGCTCATGTGCGGGAACAGGGCGTAGCCCTGGAACACCATGCCGAAGTTGCGCTTCTCGGCGGGGCGCCTGGTGATGTCGGCGCCGCCTTCCTCCAGGCGACCGCGGGACGGGTCCTGGAAGCCGGCGAGGATCATCAGGAAGGTGGTCTTGCCGGAGCCCGACGGGCCGAGGAGAGTGAGGAACTCACCCTGCTGGACGTCGATGTTCACGCCATCCAGCGCGTTGAAACTTCCGTAGCTCTTGCCGATGCCGATGGCACGGAGTTGGGGCTGTCGCTCCACTGCACTTACCTCGATTTCTTGTTCTTGTTCGAGCAGCCGCCGGGTGAGGATCAGGTAAAAATCAGCGGCCTTTTTTTAACGCAGTATTGTCAAATCTCTCTTCGCTTCAATCGCGTTTTTTTGCCCTCATTGTTCGAAATCACTCACCAATCAGCGCATGACGCGCGTTCTGCCGGAACTGCTCGGACATCCGCAACTCGGCCTTCATCCAGGCCTTGAAGGCCCGCACGTCGGGGCGTTCGGACTTGGCCGGGTCGGTGACGAAGTAGTAGCGGTTGGGCGGCTCGATGGCGACGTTGAACAAACGCACCAATTGGCCCTTGGCCATGGCGTCGCCGCTGACGAGGGCATCGCCCATGGCCACGCCTTGCCCGGCGATGGCCGCCGACTGCACCAGATGCGCGTCGGAGAAGACGATGCCGTTGCGCACGTTGAGGTTCTTCACCCCGGCGGCGGCGGTCCACAGCAGCCAGTCGGAGTGATCGACCATGTGCAGGAACGGCAGGCTGGCCAGGTCTTCCGGCGAGTCGAGGCCGCCGACGGAGTTGATCAGCGACGGGCTGCACACCGGGAAGGTGTCCAGGGTGGCGATCAGGTCCACGTGCAGGTCCTGCCAGTCGCCCACGCCGTAGGCGATGAACAGGTCGACGTCGCGGTCGCTGACGTCGTCCGGCACCCTGGGGGAGACCAGGTTCAGCTCCACCTGCGGGTGGGCGCGCTGGAACTTGCCGATCTGGTGGCACAGCCAGTAGGTGGCAAAGCCCGGCGTGCAGCTCACGCACAGGCGGCCGGAGACTTCCTCGGCATTGGCGAAGCGCCGCGCCTCGTTGAGGATCGCCAGGGCGCGCTGGGTTTCGCGGGCGAAGCATTCGCCGTGGTAGGTCAGCGCGATGCCGCGGCCCACCCGTTCGGTCAGCGGGATGCCCAGGCAGTCTTCCAGGCTGTGCAACTGGTGGCTGACGGCGCTGCGGGTCAGGCTCAGCTCGCTGGCCGCGCCGGACAGGCTGCCCAGTCGGGCGACGGCGTCCAGCACGCGCAGGGCGGTCATCGAGGGGAAACGCATGGCTCACTCCAAGTGCGCGAAGTGGAGCCTTTATCCCTGAGCGGGGCGGTGGTGTCGAGTGGCTGCGGGTACGGGCGGAGAGGGTGGGGGCGCTTGGCACCTGCATGCGAGGAACGAAACCTCAATGACGACGCAGACCTGTAGGAGCGCGCCATGCGCGCGATCCCCCGGCACGGCCGGCGCCAGCCCTCTGGTGTAGGAGCGCCCCATGGGCGCGA
>NZ_JYOA01000002.1:109867-287389 GCF_000955805.1 Pseudomonas sp. 21
CCCGCTCCTACAAGGGAGCGCCGGATTCAGGTGCGTATCAGCGCAGCTTCTCCATCATCTGGTAGTACCACATGCCCGCCGCCAGCATCGGGTTGCCGAACACGTCGCCCATGGGCACGCGGATGTGCTTGCACTGGGCGAAGGTGTCGAACTTCTCCAGGTCGCCGGTCATCGCCGTGGCCATGATCTCGCCCATGATGTGGGTGGTCGCCACGCCGTGGCCGGAGTAGCCCTGGCAGTACCAGACGTTCTCCGACAGCTTGCCCAGCTGCGGGATGCGGTTCATCACGATGCCCATGGCGCAGCTCCACTGGAACTCGATGTCCACGCCCTTTAGCGCCGGGAAGGTGCGCTCGATGCACGGGCGCAGTTCGCCGGCGATGTCTCGGGAGTCGCGGCCCGAGTAGTTGGCGCCGCCGCCGAACAGCAGGCGGCCGTCGCCGGTCATGCGGTAGTAGTCGAGCACGAAGCGGCAGTCGTAGACGGCCAGGTCCTGCGGGTTGATGCGCTTGGCCAGTTCGCCCAGCGGCTTGGTGGTGACGATGCCGCCCATGGCCGGGAAGATCATGCCCTTGAGCTGCTTGCGCTCCAGCTTGTGGTAGACGTCGCCGGCCAGCATCACCTGCGCGGCGTTGATCCGCCCGCCGGAGGTAACCACCGCCGGGCGCGGGCCGTGGACGATGTCCAGCACTTCGGAGTGCTCGAAGATCAGCGCGCCCAGGCTGGCGGCGGCCTTGGCCTCGCCGATGCACAGGTTGAGCGGGTGCAGGTGCATGTTGCGGGTGTTCTTGATCGCGCCGCAGTAGAGGTCGCTTTCCAGGTGCGCGCGCACGCCGGCGCCGTCCAGCAGGCTGATCTCGTCGCCCATGCCACGGCGCTTGGCGTCATCGAAGGTGGCCTTCAGTTCGTCCATGTGCGACTGCTTCATCGCCGCATGCAGGTGGCCGAACTTCAGGTCGCACTGGATGCCGTATTTCTCCACGCGGCTCTTGATGATCTCGTGGCCGCGCCAGCGCAGGTGCCAGATGAAATCGTCGACGTCGTCGCCGAGCCACTGGCGCATCTGTTTCTCCATGGCAGAGTCGCCGGAGAGGCTGCCGGTGACCTGTCCGCCGTTGCGCCCGCTGGCGCCCCAGCCGACCTTGTTGGTCTCGACGATGGCGACTTTGTAGCCGCGCTCGGCCAGCTCCACGGCAGTGGCAACACCGGTGAAGCCGCCGCCGATGATGGCGATGTCGACGTTCACCTCGCCCTGCAGCGTGGGGTAGCCGGTTTCTTCGTTGAGGCTCGCGGAGTAATAGGACTTCGCGCGCTCGGGGGCGGGAGTGGCGGGGTTCAGTGCAGCGTTCATTTTTGTGTTTCCCTTGTTGTTCCTTTCCCTCTCCCTGGCCCTCTCCCTGAAGGGAGAGGGGACTGATCGGAGCGGGACTTCAAATCGTCGTTTGCCGGCAGTTTCGTTGCGTCGAGTGACGCATTTCTTCTCGCGGCACGGATACCCCCTCTCCCTTCATGGGGGGGACGCCCAGTCAGAGGGCCGGGGAGAGGGGCTTGCAAGCAGTTGCACGATGCTTTCACGCCTGCGTCAGATACCAGCGCCAGTCCTGCTCGCCGACCTCGCCCATGAACTGGCGGTACTCGGCCTGCTTGACCTTCAGGTAGACGCCGAGGAATTCGTGCCCCAGCGCATCGCGCGCCCAGCTGGAGCGCTCCAGCGCGCGCAGCGAGGTGAGCCAGTCGGTGGGCAGCAGTTCCTTGGCCTGGGCGTAGCCGTTGCCTTCCACCGGTGCGCCCGGATCGATCTCCTCGCGGATGCCGCGATGGATGCCGGCGAGGATGGCTGCCGCGGCCAGGTAGGGGTTGGCGTCGGCGCCGCAGATACGGTGCTCCACATGGCGGGTGTTGGCCGGGCCGCCGGGCACGCGCAGGCTGACGGTGCGGTTGTCGCAGCCCCAGGTCGGCGCCAGCGGCGCGTAGCTGTTGGCCTGGAAGCGGCGGTAGGAGTTGGCGTTGGGGCAGAACAGCAGCAGCGAGTCGAGCAGGCTTTTCAGCATGCCGCCCACGGACTGGCGCAGCAGCGGAGTGCCGGCCGGGTCTTCGCTGGCATAGAGGTTGTTGCCGTCGGCGTCGGCCAGGGACACGTGCATGTGCATGCCGGTGCCAGCGAGGTCGTCGAACGGCTTGGCCATGAAGCAGGCCTGCATGCCGTGCTTGTGCGCCACGCCTTTCACCAGGCGCTTGTAGCGCACGGCCTGGTCCATGGCGAGCAGCGCGTCGCCGTGTTCCAGGGTGATTTCCACCTGGCCCGGCGCGTATTCGGAGATCGCCGTGCGCGCCGGGATGCCCTGGGCCTTGCACGCGGCATAGAGGTCGGCGAGGAAGGGTTCGATCTGCTCCAGCTCGCGCAGGCCGTAGACCTGCGTGGCGCGCGGGCGGCCGCCGTCGGCATCCAGTGCCGGTTGCGGGCGGCCGTTGGCGTCGCGCTTGGCGTCCAGCAGGTAGAACTCCAGCTCGCAGGCCATCACCGGGTGGTAGCCAGCGGCCTTGAGGCCGTCGATCACGTGGATCAGCACATGGCGCGGGTCAGCGATGTCCGCCGGCTTGCCTTCTTCGGGGTGCATGCTGACCTGCACCGCCGCCGTGGGAATCTGCCGCCAGGGCAGGCGCACCAGGCTGCCGGCCAGCGGGTAGGCGCGGCAGTCGATATCGCCGACATCCCAGACCAGCCCGGAATCCTCCACATCCTCGCCGTGCAGGGTGAGGCCGAGGATGGTGCTGGGCAGCGGCCGGCCGGACTGGTACACGGCGAGCAGCTCCTCGCGGTGCAGCAGCTTGCCGCGCGGCACGCCGTTGGCGTCGAGGATGAACAGCTCGACCATCTCGATATCGGGGTTCTGGGCCAGGAAATACTGGGCTTCTTGCACGGAGGCGAAATTCATGGGGCTCTCGTTAGCATCCACGCGGATGCGCTGACGACCTGCAGGCCAGGGCCGCGCCGACGGGCACGGGATTGAAGGCAGGCAAGCGATGCAACGGGCTACGTCTTGTTCTGAAGGCGCGCAGGCCTTGAGTGAGCGTAGTTCCGTCGGGCGAAGTCGGGCGGGTGCCCGGTCAGCGAGAGGCGCTATCCGGCGGGCGCGCGTGGCGGCAATGCCAGAGCGCCCAGAAGGCCAGTTCCAGAGGCAGGGTCAGCGGTTGCAGTTCGAGCCAGCGGGCATGTTTGCGCGGCAGGCGGACAGCGCTGCCGGCCTTGCGGGCGGCGACGGGTTCCAGCGGTGCGGGCGAAACGAGCAGGTGCATGTCGAAGGATTTGGCTGACGATTTCCGCAGACTCGCACGGCGTATGGGTTTGTTAAATGTGATTTTCACGACGTTTGGTTTCGTTTTATCGAAACTGAATGCCGGGGAAGGACCGCCGCGAAGGCCGTTCCAGAGCCGCTCCCGCGGCCATCGCGCATCCCGTCGAAGCGCTCGGAACACCCGTCGCACCTGCCCTAGACTGGTGCAGTCAGCGCCCGTTGCGAGTTCGCCCATGTGCCGTATCGCCTTCGCCCCGTCGATCCAGCGTCACGTCCCCCTCGAGGAGCGTGAGCTGACGGCGGACACGTTGTCCGGCGCGCTGGAAGCGGTATTTGTCGAAGCGCCGAAACTGCGCGGCTACCTGCTCGACGACCAGGGCGGGCTGCGCCGGCACCTGACGATCTTCATCGACGGATTGCGCCTGCGTGACCGCGCCCGCCTCAGCGATGCGCTGGCGGCGGACAGCGAGGTCTACGTGGTCCAGGCATTGAGCGGCGGTTGAAGACCAAGCGGCCTTTCAGGAGAGCAGGATGGATGATCGATTGCTGGTGGCGACCCGCAAAGGGTTGTTCACCTTCCAGCGCGGCGCGGACGGCTGGCAGGAGACCTGTCGGGAGTTCATCGGCGAACCGCTGAGCACGGTGCTCGCCGATCCGCGTGATGAAACCCTCTACGCCGCCCTCAACCTCGGGCACTTCGGCTGCAAGCTGTGGCGTCAGCGCTCCGGCGAGGACTGGCAGGAGATAGCCGTACCGACCTATCCGCCGCAACCCGATCCGCTGCCCGAGCCAAAGCAAGGTGAAGCACCGCCCGCGCCCTGGACCCTGCAACAGATCTGGTGCCTGGAAACCGGTGGAGCCGCCGAACCCGGCGTGCTCTGGGCCGGCACCATTCCCGGCGGCCTGTTCCGCAGCAACGACGGCGGCAACAGCTGGGAGCTCAATCGCCCGCTCTGGGATGTGCCCGAGCGCTCGCGCTGGATGGGCGGCGGCTATGACTGGCCGGGCATCCACTCGGTCAGCGTCGACCCGCGTGACAGCCAGCACCTGACTGTTGCCGTGTCCTGCGGAGGCGTTTGGCAGAGTGACGATGGCGGGGCCAGCTGGCGCCTCACCACCAGCGGCATGTACGCCGACTACATGCCGCCGGAGCTGCGCGAGGAGGGCGCCATCCAGGACCCGCACCGCCTGGTCCAGTGCCCCGCGCAGCCGCAGCGCCTGTGGGTGCAGCACCACAACGGCATCTTCACCTCCACCGACGGTGGCGAGCGCTGGAGCGACGTGCAGGTCAAGCCGTCGAGCTTCGGTTTCGCCGTCGCCGTCCACCCGACCCAGCCGGACACCGCCTGGTTCGTTCCCGCCGTGAAGGACGTCTGCCGGATTCCGGTGGATGCCCGCTTCGTCGTCACCCGCACCCGCGACGGCGGTGCCAGTTTCGAGGTGCTCGACAGTGGCTTGCCGCAGGGCGCCGCCTTCGACCTGGTGTATCGCCACGGCCTGGCGGTGGATGACGATGGCGTGTGCCTGGCGATGGGCTCCACCACCGGCGGCCTGTGGCTGTCGGAGAACGGTGGGGACCACTGGCAATGCCTGTCCGCCAACCTGCCGCCGATCTACTGTGTGCGCTTTGGCTGAGCCTTGCGCCTGGCCTGTTCGCGTACCTCGCGTGGCTTCATGCGGTGGTCGAAATAGTTGATCGCGGTGCCGAACACGACGATGGCGATCAGGATGGTCAGGCCGATATGCGTGGCTTCCATGGGCTTCTCCCTGGGCGGTGCGCTCAGAGCGCCTGCCCGCGGCGCTTGAGCTCCAGGCGGCGGATGAATTCCTCCAGCACCCGGCGGTAGAGGTCGTCCTTGAGGCAGGCATCCTCGATGCCGGCGTCGAGGTTGGGGTTGTCGTTCACTTCGATGACCACCACTTCGCCGTCCACCTCCTTCAGGTCGACGCCGTAAAGGCCGTCGCCGATCAGGTTGGCGGTCTTCAGTGCCAGCTCCACGGCGGCGGGCGGCGCGCTTTCCACCGGCAGCGTGCGGCACTCGCCGATCACCTCGCCGTCGGCCTTGTGCTGGACGATCTGCCAGTGCCCGCGGGACATGAAGTACTGGCAGGCGAACAGCGGTTGGCGGTTGAGGATGCCGATGCGCCAGTCGAACTCGGTGTAGAGGTACTCCTGGGCGAGCAGCAGCACCGAGTGCCCGAACAGCTCGGCGCTCACGCTGTGCAGTTGCTGGGCGTCCTCGACCTTGTAGACGCCACGGGAGAAGCAGCCGTCGGGGATCTTCAGCACCAGCGGGAAGCCCAGCCGCGCACCGACGCGCTCCAGTTCCTGCGGGTTGTCCTTGTAGAGGATTTCCGTGGCCGGCATGCCCAGGCCGTGGCTGCGCAGCAGGTCGGTGAGATAGACCTTGTTGGTGCAGCGCAGGATCGACGCCGGGTCGTCCATCACGATCAGCCCCTCACTCTCGGCCTTCTTGGCGAAGCGATAGGTGTGGTCGTCAACGCTGGTGGTCTCGCGGATCAGCAGCGCGTCGAACTCGGCCAGCCGCGCGTAGTCCTTCTTTTCGATCAGCTCGACGTCGATGCCCAGTTGCCGGCCGACCCGGACGAAGCCTTCCAGGGCGCCGGCATTCGAGGGCGGCAGGCTTTCCGCCGGGTTGTGCAGGATGGCCAGGTCGTAGCGCGCCAGGCGCCGCGAATTGGGCTGGCGCCAGACGCGCCGGCTGAAGCGGTCGAGGGCGTCGGCGAACTGGTCCTCCTGGTTATCGCGCAGCTTGTGCAGCGCGCCGGGGCGGATTCCCGCGATGTGCCAGGCGTCGGTGCGGCGGAAGTCCACCAGCAGGATGGGGCAGGGGAATGCCTCGAACAGTTGGCGGGCGAGGGGCTGCAGCGGCTCAAGGTCGGTATGGCCGAAATACAGGCGCAGGGTGAAGCCGTCGGTGCTGGCGCAGGGATGCTGGGCGAGGGCTTTTTCCAGGGATCTTTCCAGGCCGTCCAGGGCCAGGCCGTAGAGGGATTTCTTCGCCAGTTCGCTGATGGTGCGTACCGACGGAATCACCTTGTGGCCCCGCGCTTCGGCCAATAGTGAACAGTAATAACCGTGGCCAAGATATTTATAGTGGCGGCACAGGTTGATGACCTGGAAGCGCTTTCCCGATTCGAACTGGTGCGAGCCTTCCAGATACTCGCGGGCGCTCAGCATATCTTCGCTGGGAATATAGGACGCCCAGTCTTCCTTGCGCTCGACGATGATCAGAACCTGGCTGGCCCTGGCTGAAGGAGGCTGCGCAGAGGTGTTGGTAACGACATGCAGGGAACTTGCGCTGAACTTTTCATGGAAGTTAGTGTGTAGCGAAGACATTGTTCACGGACCTGTCTGAAAGTTGCCGTGTGTCTATTAAGCAGTAACTTCAGGAAATGTCCCGGTTCATTACGAAAGTTTTACGGAGTGCCCATGTCGCTGTTATATCGCCTTGCCGCGCCGACCGATTTGGCAAACTTGCGGGAGCTGGAAGAAGCGTGTTTCGAGCAGGAGCGCATCAGTGGCCGCAGCTTTCGCCGGCTGATCGGAACACCCAGCGCCATCCTGCTGGTCGCCGACCGTGATGGCGAGTTGCTGGGCTACGCGTTGCTCCTGCTGAGACGGGGCTCGGACATCGCCCGCCTATACTCCCTGGCGATTTCCCGGCAAGCGCGAGGGCAGGGCCTTGGCGGTGCGCTGCTGGAGCGGTGCGAAGAGCAGGCCAGGGCGCGCGGTTGCCGGCGCCTGCGCCTGGAGGTGCGCATCGACAACGCCAGCGCCATTGGCCTATACGAGCGCAGCGGCTACGTCCGCTTTGCCCGCAGCGCCGGCTTCTACGAAGACGGCAGCGATGCCTGGCGCTACGAGAAACCGCTCGGCGCCTCGGCCCCGACAGCAAGGAACCCGGCATGACCGCCCGCATCCAGCACTTCTTCGATACCGCCACGTCCACCTACAGCTACGTGGTCGCCGACCCCGCCACGGGCCGTTGCGCCATTGTCGACCCGGTGCTGGACTATGACGCCGCTGCGGGCCGGGTCGGCCATGACAGCGCCCGGCGCATCGCGGCCTACGTGCGCGAGCAGGGGCTGACGGTGGAGTGGCTGCTGGAAACGCACCTGCATGCGGACCACCTGTCCGCATCGGCCTGGCTCAAGGGTGAATTGGGCGGACGCCTGGCCATCGGCTCCAGCATTGCCCAGGTGCAGCGCACCTTTGCCGGGCTGTTCAACCTGGGCGAAGACTTCCCTTGCGACGGCAGCCAGTTCGACCACCTGTTCGCGGACGGGGAGGCCTTCACCATCGGCAGCCTGCACGCCGAAGCCCTGCACACTCCCGGCCACACGCCGGCCTGCATGACCTACCTTGTCGGCGATGCGGCCTTCGTCGGCGACACGCTGTTCATGCCTGACTACGGCACCGCCCGCTGCGACTTCCCCGGCGGCGATGCGCGGCAGTTGTACCGTTCGATCCAGCGGCTGTTCGCGCTGCCCGATTCGACCCGGCTGTTCCTCTGCCACGACTACCTGACGGAGGGGCGCGAGGAGCACCAGCACCAGACCACGGTCGAGCGCGAGCGCAGGGAAAACGTGCATGTCCACGACGGTATCAACGAGGATGCCTTCGTCGCCATGCGCGTGGCCCGCGATGCGACGCTGAACGCCCCGGCGCTGATCTGGCCGTCGATCCAGGTGAACATGCGCGGCGGGGTGCTGCCGGAGGCCGAGGCCAACGGCGTGCGCTACCTGCGGATTCCGCTGGATCGGATGTGACAGGTTCGCGAGCAAGCTCGCTCCTACAGGAAGCGCATCCGACCCGCTCTTCGTAGGAGCGAGCTTGCTCGCGAACAGCGCCGGGAAGGGCGCTATAGCAACAAACTGCGAATATCCCCCAGCACTTCGCCCAGCCGCCGGGTGAACCGCGCCGCCGCGGCACCGTTGATCACCCGGTGGTCGTAGGACAGCGACAACGGCAGCATCAGCCGTGGCTGGAAGGCCTTGCCGTCCCACTCCGGCTGGATGGTCGCCTTGCTTACGCCGAGGATCGCCACTTCCGGCGCGTTGACGATGGGCGTGAAGCCCGTGCCGCCGATGTGCCCGAGGCTGGAAATAGTGAAGCAGGCGCCCTGCATGGCGTCGGCGGAGAGCTTCTTGGTGCGCGCCTTCTCCGCCAGTTCGGCAGCTTCCAGCGCCAACTGCAGCAATCCCTTCTGGTCGACGTCGCGGATCACCGGCACCAGCAGGCCGTCCGGCGTGTCCACGGCGAAGCCGATATGCACGTACTGCTTGCGGATCAGCGCCTTGCCGCTGGGGGCGAGGGAGCTGTTGAAGTCCGGCAGCTCGCGCAGCAGGTGGGCGCAGGCCTTGAGCAGGATCGGCAGGATGGTCAGCTTGGTCCCGGCCTTTTCCGCCGCCGCCTTCTGCGCGATGCGGAAGGCCTCCGCCTCGGTGATGTCGGCGGACTCGAACTGCGTCACGTGGGGCACGTTCAGCCAGCTGCGGTGCAGGTTGCTGGCGCCGACCTGCATCAGGCGGGTCATGGCCACTTCTTCCACGTCACCGAACTTGCTGAAGTCGATTTCCGGGATCGGCGGAATCCCCGCGCCGCCGGTCGCTCCTGCAGAGGCGCCAGACTTGCTCCGTTGCAGTTGCTCCTTGACGAACTGCTGCACGTCCTCCTTGAGGATGCGGCCCTTGGGTCCGGTGCCGGTAACCTGCGCCAGGTCGACGCCGAACTCGCGGGCAACCATGCGCACGGCTGGGCCGGCATGCACCTTGGTGCCGTCGCGGCTCGGCGCGCCCACCGGAGCGACGTCCGGCGCCTTGGGTGATTCGGCTTGCGCCGCTGGCGCAGCGGCTGGCTTTTCTGCGGCCGCGGCAGCCGGAATTGCGCCCGCGACTTCCAGGTCGAGTATCTCGTCGCCTTCCTTGAGCGTATCGCCGATCTTCACCTTGATGGCTTTCACCACGCCGGCCCTGGGCGCGGGAATCTCCATGCTGGCCTTGTCGGATTCCAGCGTCAGCAGGCTCTGGTCGGCCGCGATGCTGTCGCCGACCTTGACCATGAGCTCAATGATCTCGCCCTGGCCGTTGCCGATATCCGGCACCTTGATGGTTTCCACGCCACCGCCGCCGGAAGGCGCAGGTTGCGGCGCAGGCGCGGCGGCGGGCTGGGGTTCCTTGGCGGCGGGTTCGGCTGGCTCCTCGGCCTTGGCTTGGGCGGTGCCACCCTCGGCTTCCAGTTCGAGGATTTCATCGCCTTCCTTGAGGGTGTCGCCGACCTTCACCCTGATGGCTGTCACCACGCCGGCTTTTGGCGCGGGAATCTCCATGCTGGCCTTGTCGGATTCCAGCGTCAGCAGGCTTTGCTCGGCCTCGATGCGGTCGCCGACCTTGACCAGCAGTTCGATGACTTCGCCCTCGCCGTTGCCGATGTCGGGTACGCGAATGGTCTCGCTCACGGTGCCTCTCCTCAGCAATTCAGCGGGTTGGGTTTTTCCGGGTCGAGGCCGAATCTGGCAATGGCCTCGGCCACCACCTTCGGCTCGATGTCGCCGCGATCGGCCAGGGCTTCCAGCGCGGCGAGCACCACCCAGTGGCGGTCCACCTCGAAGAAGTGGCGCAGCCTGGCGCGGGTGTCGCTACGGCCGAAGCCGTCAGTGCCCAGCACCTTGTATTCCTTGGTCGGCACCCACTGGCGAATCTGGTCGGCGTAGACCTTCATGTAGTCGGTGGACGCCACCACTGGCCCGCGCCGTCCGCCCAGGCACTGCTCGATGTAGCTGGGCCGCGGCTTCTGCCCCGGATGCAGGCGGTTCCAGCGCTCCACCGAGAGGCCGTCGCGGCGCAGCTCATTGAAGCTGGGCACCGACCAGACGTCTGCGCCAATGCCGAAGTCTTCACGCAGTATCCGCGCAGCGGCTTCGACCTCGCGCAGGATGGTGCCCGAGCCGAGCAACTGCACATGGTGCGCGGCGGCGCGCTTGTCCTCGTCGAGCAGGTACATGCCCTTGATGATGCCTTCCTCGGCGCCCTTGGGCAGCGGCGGGTGAGGGTAGTTCTCGTTCATCACGGTGATGTAGTAGAAGACCTCCTGCTGCTCCTCCATCATCTGCCGCACGCCTTCCTGGATGATCACCGCCAGCTCGTAGGAGTAGGTCGGGTCGTAGGTGCGGCAGTTGGGGATCACCGATGCCAGCACGTGGCTATGGCCGTCCTCGTGCTGCAGGCCTTCGCCGTTGAGCGTGGTGCGCCCGGCGGTACCGCCCAGCAGGAAGCCGCGCGTGAGGCTGTCGCCGGCCGCCCAGGCCAGGTCGCCGATGCGCTGGAAGCCGAACATCGAATAGAAGATGTAGAACGGCAGCATCGGCTGGCGGTAGTTGCTGTAGGCGGTGCCGGCGGCGATGAAGGACGACATGGCACCGGCCTCGGTGATGCCTTCCTCGAGGATCTGGCCCTTCTTGTCCTCGCGATAGAACATCAGCTGTTCCTTGTCGACCGGCTCGTACAGCTGGCCCACCGAGGAGTAGATGCCGAGCTGGCGGAACATGCCTTCCATGCCGAAGGTGCGCGCCTCGTCGGGAATGATCGGCACGATGCGCTGGCCCAGCTCCTTGTCCTTGACCAGCTGCGAGATGATCCGCACGAAGGCCATGGTGGTGGAAATCTCCCGGTCGCCAGAGCCGTCGAGCAGCGCCTTGAGCGTCTCCAGCGGCGGCGCCGGAATGCGCTGGCTGTTGCCGTGGCGGTGGGGCATGAAGCCGCCCAGGGAAGCGCGGCGCTCCTTCAGGTAGCGCGCCTCGGCGCTGCCTTGGTCGGGGCGGTAGAAGGGCAGCTTGGCCAGGTCCGCGTCCTTGATCGGGATATCGAAGCGGTCCCGGAAGGCACGCAGGCTGTCCACGTCGATCTCGTGGATGTTGTGGGCGATGTTCTTCGCCTCGCCAGTGCCGGTGCCGTAGCCCTTGATGGTCTTGGCCAGCACCACGCTGGGCTGGCCGCTGTGGTTCACCGCCGCGTGGTAGGCGGCGTAGACCTTGTAGGGATCGTGGCCGCCGCGGTTGAGTTTCCAGATTTCCTCGTCGGAGAGGTCCTTGACCATCTCCAGCAATTCCGGCCGTGTGCCGAAGAAGTGTTCGCGGACGAACGCACCGTCCTTGGCTTTGTAGTTCTGGTAGTCGCCGTCCACCGCCTCGTCCATCCGCGCCTGCAGCAGGCCGGCGGTGTCCTTGGCGAACAGCGGATCCCAGAAGCGGCCCCAGATCACCTTGATCACGTTCCAGTTGGCGCCGCGGAACACCCCTTCCAGCTCCTGGATGATCTTGCCGTTGCCGCGCACCGGGCCGTCCAGGCGCTGCAGGTTGCAGTTCACCACGAAGATCAGGTTGTCGAGCTTCTCGCGCCCGGCCAGGGAGATCGCGCCGAGGGATTCCGGCTCGTCGGTCTCGCCGTCCCCCAGGAAGCACCAGACCTTCTGCTTGCCGGCGGGAATGAACCCGCGGCTTTCCAGGTACTTCATGAACCGCGCCTGGTAGATCGCCTGGATCGGTCCGAGGCCCATGGAGACGGTCGGGAACTGCCAGAACTTCGGCATCAGGCGGGGGTGCGGGTAGGAGGAAATACCCTTGCCGTCCACCTCCTGGCGGAAGTTCTCCAGTTGCTCGTCGGTGAGCAGCCCCTCGATGTAGGCGCGGGCGTAGAACCCCGGCGAGGCATGGCCCTGGAAGTAGATCAGGTCGCCGGCGTGTTCCTCGGTGGGGCCATTGAAGAAGTAGTTGAAGCCGATGTCGTAGAGGGTCGCCGAGGAAGCGAAGGTGGAGATGTGCCCGCCCAGCGACGGGTCCTTGTGGTTGGCGCGCATCACCATGGCCAGCGCGTTCCAGCGCACCAGCGAACGGATGCGCCGCTCCATGAACAGGTCGCCCGGCATGCGGGCCTCATGGCCCACCGGGATGGTGTTGCGGTAGGGCGTGGTGATGGCGTAGGGCAGTTGCGTGCCGGTTCGGCTGGCCAGCTCGCCGAGGCGAGTCATCAGGTAGTGGGCGCGCTCTTCGCCTTCTTTTTCCAGTACGGATTCCAGCGCGTCCAGCCATTCCTGGGTTTCGACGGGGTCGATATCGTGCATGGTCAGGGGTCCTGGTTACGGGGTCGGCTCTACGCAATGCCGGCTCCGGGCCAGGTGATCCATCGGTTTGGCGCAGTGGGCGGCAACCCTCGTGAGGCCGCCGCGCTGCCGCCGGCACGCGCGTGTGGCTATAGAGCTTAGTCAGCTCTGGCGCGACTGCCGGGCAGTCGAAGAGTCAGCGCGTCGCTTGGCGACTATTGGACGTGCTGATTCTTCCGCTGTAAAAAACGCTGATTTTCAGGAATTGGCCGTTCTTGTCTGTAAGTCGCCTCAAGCGGTCGCGATACTCCTGCGTGAGGCCCTTTGCTTTCTGTTCACATAGTCGATGGCAGGTTGCTCTATGAATATGTGAACGAGATAACTGGCTCCGATCACCATCATTAAGTATGACAAGACGGCGGACCAGCTGGTGAGGTCCATATTCTCCTTGACGAATTTCACGAAGATGGGATGTACCAGGTAAACTGCAAAGGAAATTCTACCTAGGAAGTCACCGACCCTATTGTTGGTCATGTGGTAAATGATTCCTGCTTGACTGGCAAGGGAGTAGATCAGGACGGTGAAAATGAACGGTGCAATGAAGGAGTCCCGGCCAATCCACGTGGTTTTTGCAAAAAGATAAAGCCCGGCGCCAATAACTACGATCTGGATGATTGATTCGCTTAGTTCGGAAATCTCCGTAGAGCGGACATGAATTGCCACGGCGGCACCCAGGCAGAAACCAACCAGGCAGCGAATGAATCCGAAAGGAATTCCATTGTTCCATAATTGGTAGTGGGCATTCATTTGCGCTGGCGAAGTTCTACTGATGAGCACGACCAACCACAGGGATATCAGGATCAAACATGACAGCAACACGCCAGAGTGCCTATCCTTCAATGCATGAATCAAGGCGAAGAAGATCATTCCAAGCCAGAATTCTGCGGAAATGCTCCAGCCCACCCCCATTGGCTCGAATGTATAGTTTCCGCCGCCACCAAATGGGAAGAGTTGTGTAAGAGTTGTGATTCTGAATAGATCCAGCCCGCTTGGATAAGGGATGTTTTTGGTGATCTTTAGAATTACGAAGTGTACGAAAGCTACAAACAGGAAAGTGGGAAAAATGCGGTAGAAGCGCTTTTCTGTAAAGTTGACGAACCAGTTGGAGTCGGATCGTTTGTCGGCGAGAACTGATTTAGTAAGGACGAATCCGCTCAGGATAAAGAAGAAGTCCACCGCCAGAATAAAGGAGGATGGCACTATATTCCTTATCCCATTCCAGTGATAAAAGTGCCCCAGTGCAACCGCAATTGCGAATGCCCCTCGGAAAAAATCCAAGGATAGGTTTCGCGTCATCCCTGCCACCACAATCTCCCCAAATGAAAAAGCCGCGATTCTATCAAGGTTGATGTCAGTTAGCCATTGCTCTGGCTCTCGCCGGTTCAAGAGGGCACCCTGCAAGCAGTTTGGACTCCGGCGTAGTCGATATGGCCCAGCCGTGGTTGTATAGCGATTGATTGCCGTGTCCGGGACAGACGTTTTGAACGTCTCCGTAATATGCGCAGCGAGCATTGGGTGTGGCGAGGTCCGGAATGAAGACTCGCCGGACTGTCGGAGCGGAAATTCTCGGGGCGCTCAGGACACTGCATCGCGCCGCAAATCATCCCCGCGGTTCCACTGCGCTGCCACCAGCCGGTCGCGTCCGGCCTGCTTGGCCTGGTAGAGCAGGCGATCCACCGCCGCGACGAAGTCCAGCGGACGGTCGCTGGAGGAGGGCACGGCGGTGCCGACGCCCAGGCTGATGGTCAGCAGGTCGGAGACGGCAGACTTCACGTGGGCGATGCGCTGCTCGCGCAGCACGCTGCGGCACCGCTCGGCGATCTGCCGCGCGGCCTCGCTGTCGGTCTCCGGCAGCACCAGCACGAACTCCTCGCCACCGAAGCGCGCAATGAAGTCCCTGGGCCGATGCAACGCGCCGGCCAGCGCCTTGCCGACGATGCGCAGGCAGTCATCGCCCTGGATATGTCCGTAGTGATCGTTGAACTGCTTGAAGTAGTCGATATCCAGCAGCACCAGCGAAAGCGGCTGGCCGCTGCGCTGTGCGCTGCCCCATTCGGTGTCCAGCACCGAGTCGAACATGCGCCGGTTGGCCACGCCGGTCAGGCCGTCCTTGTACGAATACTCCTCCAGCTGGCGCTGCAGCATGATCAGCTGCTCTTCGGCGCGCTTGCGCTCGCTGATGTCGAACATGAAGCCGACCAGCGAATCCACCTCGCCGTTGTCGTCGCGCACCACGTGCACCACATCGCGGATCCACACGTAGTCACCGGAGGAGGTGAGGGCGCGGTAGTCCGCCTCGTGGTCGGTGCCCTCGCGGGACTGCGACACGCAGAAGTTCACCACCCGCTCGCGATCCTCCGGGTGCATGCGCTCGGCCCAGTCGTTGGCGCTGACCCAGCTGGCCTGGCTCCAGCCCAGAAGTTCTTCGATCTGCGGACCGATGTAGGCGAAGGTCATGGATCTCCAGTCGATCTTCCACGGGATGGCGCGGGTGGATTCGAGGAGGGTCTGGTAGACGGGATTTTCCGCGGAGGCGTCGTACGGCATGGCGGCGGCTCGGTGATGGCACAGTGCCTTGTTCTACCACAGCGCGATGACTTGAAACCGGCTGATTGCGCAACTTGGCGCGTCGAATGCGACGGGGCGACAGACGGTCATTTCCGAGAGAGACGGATTCTTCAGCAATTCATAACGGGTTCTTCACGAATCCGGCGATAGGGTTTGATCGCCCGCCATCTGACAACCCCGCAGTGCGATGGTCATCCCAGGGATGGGTCGGGCCTCCCTCCTTCGAAGTGGGAAACGGACGCGGACCCTCTTTCAGCTGCACGGCCTGAACCATGCCCATCCCGAAGTTCTTCAGATCACTGTCCCGCGGTTGGTTATCCTTGCTGGCAATCCTCCCGGTGATCGTCCTGCTCAGTGGCTTCCTGCCGCTGGATTTCTCGAGGCCGACCCCCTTGGTAGGCGATGCCCAGCGCCAGGCTGAATTGCGCGAGCACTGGCAGAGCGGTGACCTGATCGTGCTGGTGCGCCATGCCGAGCGCTGTGACCGCTCCAGCGCGCCCTGCATGGCCGACGCCAGCGGCATCACCGTGCGAGGCGGGCAGAGTGCCCACGAGATCGGGCAGGATTTCGCCGCGCTCGGCCTGGCCAATGCCGACATTCTCAGCAGCGACCAGTTGCGCGCCATCCAGACGGCCTCCTCGATGTTCGGCGCAACGCCGCAGGAGCAGCCCTGGTTGTACAAGTGCGAAGGATCGATGCTGGACCAGGCGCTGCAGCACAAGGTCGCGCATCGCAACCTGATCCTGGTGACCCACAGTGAATGTATCGAGGACCTGGAGCACTCGGTCAGCGTCGACGACCCGGCGACCCCGGACTATGCCTCGACGCTCTTCGTGCTCAGCGAACAGGACCAGACGCCGCGCCTGCTGGGTTACCTCGACGCGGACCAGTGGCCGTTGAACGTCAGCGGGCGCTGATCTGGCTGGGCGTTGCGCCCAGGCGATAGCGCTGCAGCTCCTCCGACGTCAGCACGCGCATGCGCTGCGGGTCGATGCTCTGCATGGTGTCGGCCAGTTCCAGCGGGATGTCCATGTCGCGGAAATAGGTGCGGGCGTTGTAGCTGCCCGCCGCCTGGGACGAATCGCCAGCGGGGTAGTACGGGCGATGCAGGCCTACATAGCCGCGCACCGTACGGTGCTTGCCGGCGGCCAGCAGGTAGACGCAGGAGCCCTGGCAGACGCTGTTGGTCGGCACCAGGGTCTCGAAGCCGGACTCGCGCAGCAGGCGACCCATCTTGATCGATTCAGCGGCGCTACCGCCGATGCTGTCCAGCAGGGCCACCTTGCGGGCGAACTTGCCCGGGTTGGCCAGCAGCCCCCTGAACAGGCGCTCGTAGTCGCCCGGAGCGATCTCCTCGCTGATCCGTACCGCCAGCACTTCGCCGACCTTGGAATGCTGCACAGGCTTCACCTCGACCTGGGCGAGGGCCAGGCCGGAATTCATTGCAGTGGCGAATAGCGCAGTGGTGCAGAGCAGGGCAGCGCGAAGCATGGGCAAGCGAATCCTGAATGGGTCTTGTAGGAAGGCGCTGAAGATACCCTGATACGCGCCGTCCGTCAGCCCATCAGCCGGCCTTCAGGCAGGTGCGCAGCAGGCGCCGCGCGGACTTGTTGACTCGGCGGCGCTCCAGCTCTTCGGGAGCGAACCAGCGGCAGTCGGCAATCTCGTTCAGCGGAGTGGGCTGCTGCGCCGGATCGACCGGCGTCTCGAACACGTAGTGCAGCGTCTGGTACAGCTCCAGCGGCGCGACGTAGTTCATCTGTTCGATGGCCAGCCCGGTCTCCTCGATCAGCTCGCGGGTGGCGGCCTGGCCGGGGCGTTCGTCGGCCTCGATGCGGCCGCCGGGAAGGTTCCATTTCGACTTGGATTTGCGTACGAAGAGAATCTTGTCGTCGAGGCGGCAGATGACCGTGGCACGCTCTTTCAGGTTCTTAGCCATACCGGCTGCTCCTCGACAATCTTCCAGCAGTATTCAAGGTAGACATTACTCAGATATTTCCAACCAGATGAACTGGTTACGGCGTTTATGTCGACAAATGGTAAGGATTGGTCGCCGAAAAGGTATGTCAGGCATTTCTGAAGAAAGATTCGTCCTATTCCCGACTCATATATCCTCCAGGGTCGACCCGTATTCTGGGTCGAAGTGCGAACTTTCTGTCCGGCCTGAAGGGCGTCTGCTTAGGACATGTCGCTCATCTCGAACTCCTGGCCCAGAAAGTCCAGCAAGGTTCGTACCGACGGCAGCAGCCCGCGCCGCGAAGGGAACACCGCATGGACCACGCCGGTGCGCGGTGCCCAGTCCGGCAGCAGGTTCACCAGCTTGCCGTCATTCAGGTCCTCGCAGACCACCACGGCCGGCATGTGCACCGCACCGGCACCCGCCAGCGCGGCCTGGCGCAGGGCGACCAGATCGTCGGTGACCATCCGCGGCCGGTAGCGCACCTGCGCGCTGGCGCCCTTGGGGCCGTCCAGCTGCCAGGTGTATTCGCGCTGCACCACGCCCCAGTGCAGCGTCGGCAGGGCGGCCACATCGGCGGGTTTCGGCTTGGCCGGCAGGCGCTCGCGCAATGCCGGCGCGCCCACCACACGCTGGCGGCTTTCGCCCAGCACCTTCATCACCAGATCACTGCTTTCCAGCGGCGGGAAGCGCACCCGCAGAGCGATGTCGATGCCTTCCTGGATCAGGTCCACCTGGCGGTTGGTGCTCTGCACATGCAGCTCCACCAGCGGGTACTGCACCATGAAGCGCGCCAGCATCGGGCCGACCCAGAAGTTCAGCAGCGCCGTGGGGCAGCTCAGGTTCACCACCCCACGTGGTTCGGAGCGGTGCTGCTCGACGGCCTCGGTGGCCGCCGCCGCTTCCACCAGCATCGCCACGCAGTGCCGGTAGAACACCTGGCCGATCTCGGTCACCGAGAAGTGCCGCGTCGAACGCTGGATCAGCCGCACGCCCAGGCGTTCCTCCAGCGCAGCGATACGTCGGCTCAGCTTTGACTTGGGCTCGTCCAGGGCGCGCCCGGCCGGGGTGAATCCGCCGTGCTCGACCACCTGGGCGAAGTAGTAGAGGTCGTTGAGGTCGTCCATTGCAGTGTTCCTCTCATGGAACACTGATAGTAATTTTTGCCGACTACCGGGGCAATTGTTCCGATCGTATCGTGGCCTCCATGCACGACAGGAGGCACCCCATGAAACAGATTCTTGGCATCTACAGCGCCGCCCGGCCGCACTGGGTCGGTGACGGTTTCCCGGTTCGTACGCTGTTTTCCTACGACAGCCTGGGCGAGCACCTCAGTCCCTTCCTGCTGCTTGACCATGCCGGGCCCCACGCTTTCGGCCCCAGCACGGTGCGCCGTGGCGTCGGCCAGCATCCGCACCGGGGCTTCGAGACCGTGACGCTGGTCTACGAAGGTGAACTGGAGCACCGCGACTCCAGCGGCGGTGGTGGCCGCATCGGCCCTGGCGACGTGCAGTGGATGACGGCCGGCGACGGCATCCTCCACGAGGAATACCACTCGCCGGACTTCGCCCGCAGCGGCGGCAACCTGCACATGGCCCAGCTCTGGGTGAACCTGCCGGCCCGCCACAAGCGCACCGCGCCGGCCTACCAGACACTGCTGGCCGCCGACATCCCGCGCATCGACCTGGCCGACGGAGCCGGCAGCCTGCGGGTGATTGCCGGTGACTACGCCGGTCACCACGGCCCGGCCCACACCTTCAGCCCGCTGGATGTCTGGGATTTGCACCTGCAGCCGGGCCGTCCGCTGGAGCTGGCGGTCAAGGCCGGACGCAACACCGCCCTGGTGGTGCTGCGCGGCAACGTCCGGCTGGGCGGCGGCGAAGCGCTGCACGAAGGCCAACTGGCGCTGTTCGACCGGCGTGGCGACAGCCTGTTGCTCGAAGCCGAGAGTGACGCGCTGGTGCTGCTGCTCAGCGGTGAGCCGCTGAACGAGCCCATCGTCGGCTACGGCCCCTTCGTGATGAACAGCGAAAGCGAAATCCAGCAGGCCATTGTCGACGTCCAGCGCGGACGTTTCGGACAGATGACCCGTTGATGTCACACCCCCGACTCAGGCGTCGCCTAGTCTGGATGAACGCCCGCGCAGGAGGCGCGGGCTTTATGGGCCGGATGCCCTTCGTGGAGAACCCGAAATGAGCCACTTCGACCAGATTGCCAACTTCAACGGCCAGCGCCCGGTGATCGATCCCGACGACACCGCCATGCTGCTCATCGATCACCAGAGCGGTCTGTTCCAGACGGTCAAGGACATGCCCATGACCGAGCTGCGCAACAACGCCATCACCCTGGCCAGGATCGCCACGCTGGCGAAGATCCCGGTAATCACCACCGCCTCGGTGCCGCAGGGGCCTAACGGGCCGCTGATTCCCGAGATCCACGAAGCCGCGCCCCATGCCCAATACGTGGCGCGCAAGGGCGAGATCAATGCCTGGGACAACCCCGAGTTCGTCGCTGCCGTCGAGGCCACCGGCAAGAAGACCCTGGTCATCGCCGGCACCATCACCAGCGTGTGCATGGCCTTCCCGGCGATTGCCGCAGTGAATGCCGGCTACAAGGTGTTCGCCGTGATCGACGCCTCCGGCACCTATTCCAAGGCTGCGCAGGAAATCACCCTGGCCCGTGTCGTCCAGGCCGGCGTGGTGCCCATGGATACCGCCGCCGTCGCCTCGGAAATCCAGCGTACCTGGAACCGCCCCGACGCCGCGCAGTGGGCCGAGGCCTACAGCCTGATCTTCCCGCACTACCGCCTGCTGATCGAAAGCTACACCAAGGCCCAGCAGGTGGTGACCGAACACGAAGTGCTGGACTCCCAGCGCTGATCCAACCCCTGTCCGGCCCCGGCCGGGCTTTCACTGCAACGAGGAAACGCCATGAGCAAGCCCTACGTCCGTCTCGACAAGACCCAGGCCGCCGTATTGCTGGTCGATCACCAGGCCGGTCTGCTCTCGCTGGTGCGCGACATCGAACCGGACAAGTTCAAGAACAACGTCCTGGCCCTGGCCGACCTGGCCAAGTATTTCAAGCTGCCGACCATCCTCACCACCAGCTTCGAGAACGGCCCCAACGGCCCGCTGGTTCCCGAGCTGAAGGACCTGTTCCCCGATGCGCCCTACATCGCCCGTCCCGGCAACATCAACGCCTGGGACAACGAGGACTTCGTCAAGGCGGTGAAGGCCACTGGCAAGAAACAGCTGATCATCGCCGGCGTGGTGACCGAGGTCTGCGTGGCCTTCCCGGCCTTGTCGGCCCTGGAGGAGGGCTTCGACGTGTTCGTCGTTGCCGACGCCTCCGGCACCTTCAACGAAGTCACCCGTGATGCCGCCTGGCGCCGCATGGAAGCCGCCGGCGCGCAGATGATGACCTGGTTCGGCGTAGCCTGTGAGCTGCACCGCGACTGGCGCAACGACATCGAAGGACTGGCTGCGCTGTTCTCCAACCACATCCCCGACTACCGCAACCTGATCACCAGCTACAGCACGCTCACCGCCAAGAAGTGAGACAGCGCCCGCCGGGCCGGCAATCTGAAGCGGCCCGGCGGGTCATGGTCGACGGTGGTGCAGGTGGGGCTGGCCGGTTTGCAGGCAAGCCTGCTCCTGCGAACCATGCGCTGTGCCACGGCATCTCCTGGTGGGATCGAATTCCACCGCGATGAATTTTGCGGACAAACCCCGCTGCTACGGCAGTTGAAGCCCTGGCGCGGTTTCACAGGGATATACCCTGTGCAGGATCGTCGGCATGGGCTGCCGAATGATCGGGTTTCAGAGCACCGAGAAGTTGTAGCTGGCGATCAGCCGGACCTCATCCACGTCCCGCGCCGACTGTTCGTAGTTGGTGCGGTAGGTGGCGTTGCGCAGGCGCAGGCTGAGGTCCTTGAAGGTGCCGGTCTGGATGACGTACTTGAATTCCACGTCGCGCTCCCATTCCTTGCCCTCGTCGCCATTGGCCAGGGCGATGTGGTCGCCGTTGACGTAGCGGGTCATGAAGCTCAGGCCCGGCACGCCGACGCTGCGCAGGTCGAAGTCGTAGCGCAGTTGCCAGGAGCGTTCCCGGGCATTGGCGAAGTCGTTCACCTGCACGTAGTTGGCGAGGTAGGGGTTGCTGCCGTCGAGGTAGGGCATGGAACTGTCGCCGCTCATGCGCTGCCAGCCGGCGCTGAGGATGTGGCCGCCCTGGGCGTAGGACAGCAGCAGGCTCAGCGCGCGGTTGTCGATTTCGCCGGCGCGGGCCGAGCCGTTGTCGTCACTGTCGAACCAGCGCAGGTCGGCGCTGACCTTGCCGGCGCCCACCGATTGCTTGCCGACGATGCCGAGGTAGCGCTGGCGGTAGACGTTCTCCAGCCCGCCCTGGGCGTACTGCAGCAGGAACTGGTCGTTGACCTGGTAATCGGCCTGGTAGGAGTCGAAGCGGTTGCCGGTGGTGTCGCAGGCGTAGCGCTTGTTCTTGCAGTTCAGGCGTACGTCCTGGGCATCGGTGGAGTCGCGCGCGGTGTAGCGTTCCAGGCGTGTGGCGGTGAGCTTGAGGTGGGCGATTTCCTCGCTGGTCAGCTGCGCGCCATGGAACATGTTGGGCAGCAGGCGGCCGTCGTTGTACTTGAGCAGCGGCATGTCCGGCAGCATGGCGCCGTACTTGAACTGGGTGCGGGAGACGCGCAGCTTGCCGGTGACGCCGGCCTTGGCGTACTGGTCTTCCGAGTGGCGCGGGTCGTGGCCGCTGGAGGGCAGCAGGCCGCTGTTGCTGTCGGCGGGGCTGGAGTCGAGCTTGACGCCGAGCATGGCCAGGGCGTCGACGCCGAAGCCGACGGTGCCCTCGGTGTAGCCCGACTGCAGATTGAGGATGAAGCCCTGCGCGGTTTCCTCGCGCTTGGAGGCGCCCTGCGGGTTCGACGAGCTGCCATCACGGAAGTCGCGGTTGAAGTAGAACGTGCGCGATTCCAGGCGCGCGCTGCTGTCCTCCAGGAAGTCGGCGCTGGCCGGGGCGGCGATGCCACCGAGCAGGGCGAGGGCGCTCAGGCGGGCGAGCGGACTGGAGGAGAGGGGCGAGGGCATGCGGTGACTCCGGGGACGCTGAAAAAAGCGCGCGAAGGTGTCACAGATGGGCCGCCGGGTCTTTGCGATCATGGTCTAGATCGCGGGTCTGCGCGGGGATCGTTGCGCCGCTCCGGCTGTCGGCTGGCGGGCGCAGGAACGAGACTTCCGGCCCGCTGCGCGTAGACTGCCAAGTCTCAGCCAGATTCGCAGGAGGTGATCATGAACCGCCATGTCCCCCTCAGTGAGCAGCCTGTCGCCGCGTCCGGCGATACCCCGGTCCGGCCGTCAGGCGATTCGCGGCATGTCGACCCGGACCTGGGTTTCGATCCCGACTCGCCGGACCTGGCCGACCCGCAGGTCGACCCGCCGCATCCTCCACACGCTCCCGAGGATGGCCCGGACCCACGCAGCCAGCGGCGCGTGCCGGACGATCGCTATCCCCCATATTCCCAGCCGTAGGGCAAAGCACAGGAGCCCTCGAAACGGGCTCCCGTGGCGGCGGATGGCGTTCTCTCCGGCAAGGGTCAGCAGGCTTGCGGCATTTCTCCCCGCGCCAGCCGCGCATTGATGTCGGCGATCACCGCCGGCAGTTCGGCGATGGTGTCGATCAGGTAATGCGGCCGCGAGCCCTCGAACATCTGGCCGATGCGGCGGCGTTCCTGTTCCAGCTTCTGGGCCGGTAGCGCCTTGTACTGCTCATAGGTCAGGCCCAGGGCGTTGCCCGAACAGGTCAGCGCCACGGTCCACATGCCGGCGCTGCGGCCTTCGAGGATGCCCGGCCAGGTGTCGTCGACCTTCACGCAGGCCGCCACGTCATTGATGCCCAGGGCAATCACGTTGGCCAGCGCCTGGGCCGGGTGCGGGCGGCCGTTGGGCACTTCGTCGGTGGCGACCACGTGGTCGGCGACGTAGCCGTTGGTCTTGGCCAGCGCTACGACCTTCTCCATCACCACCGCCGGGTAGCCGGAGCAGGAGCCGATCTTCAGCCCGCCCTTGCGCAGGGTGGCGATGGCTTCCAGCGCGCCGGGAATCAGCGCCGAGTGCTCGGCGATCTTCTCGATCTGCAGCGGCATGAAACGCTCGTAGATGGCGGTGACGTCATCGTCGGTGGGCAGGTGACCGAAGGCGGCGCGGTAGCGCTCGCCGATGGCGGGGATGTCGCACAGGGTGCGGATGTGGTCCCACTTGCCCATGCCCATCGGGCCGCGGGCTTCTTCCAGGCTGACCTGCACGCCGAACTCGGCGAAGGCCTCGACGAAGATCTGGGTCGGCGCGAAGGAGCCGAAATCGACCACGGTGCCGGCCCAGTCGAGGATGGCGGCTTGCAGTTGCTGGGGTTGCTGGTAGTGCATGGCGGTGCTCCTGTGAGGGGATTCTTGGTGAAAGGCAGGTTGAGCGCGGCCCGCCCGGCGTCATGGCAGGCTCGCGGTGTCACGGGGTGTTCGGGTTGAGGGTCAGGCCGTGGAGTCGAACAGCTCGGCGATGATCGGCCGCTTGCGGCGGATGCCCAGGCAGCACAGGTAGTAGTCGATGTGGAACGGGTCCTCGGCGAAGGCGATGGAGCGCGTGCCGGGCCGGTCGGCGTACTCCACCGCCGAGACGAAGCCCACGCCGATGCCGTGTACCACCGCATGGACGATGGCCTCGCGGCTGTTCAGCTGCATCGCGCAGTCCAGCTCCACGCCGTGTCGGCGGCAGCCTTCCTCGACCAGCTGGCGGGTGCGCGAGGCCGGCTCGCGCAACACCACGCGCTGGCTGGCGATCTCCTGCACGCTGACCGATTCCTGCTGTGCCCAGGGGTGGTCGTCGCGCACCACCGCGAGGATCGGGCAGGTGCGGTAGAGCTGCGTGCTCAGGCGCTGGTCGAACTCCGAGAGAGCGAGGATCGCCACGTCGATATCGAAGTTGTACAGCCGCTCCAGGGTGCCGGCCTCGCTGGTGAAGGAGGTCTCCAGCTCGATGTGCGGGTAACGCTGCATCAGCGCGTAGGTCAGGCTCATGGCGATCGGCGGCGACACCGCGCCGAGGCGCAACATGCCCTGCTTGCGCTGCTGGAAGCTCTGCAGCAGTTGCAAGGCTTCGTCCTCCTGGCCGAACAGGCCCTGGGTGATCGCGTAGAGCTGCTCGCCGGCCGGGCTCAGCTCGATGAAGCGCCCACGGCGGTGGAACAGCTCCACGCTGAAGCGCTTCTCCAGGCCGCTGACCTGCTCGCTGATGGTCGGCTGGCCGACGCTGAGCAGCGCCGCGGCCTGGGTGAAGCTGCCGGTGCGGGCCACGGCGTGAAAGGAGCGCAACCACTTGTGGTACTGGTACATGAGGTCTCTCTGTGAGGAAGGCTTGGCGCATGGCCGTGCCCTCAGCGCCGGACGAACAGGGCGACCACCGCGCTGCATACGCAGGCCGTGGTGACCACGATGAAGATCAGTGAAGTATTGCCCGTCGTGTCCAGCATTCGACCGATCAGGGGTTCGGCCAGACCCGCGAAGAGGTAGGAAGAGAAGTTCATGATCCCGGTGGCGGTACCGGCGCGGCGCGCGCCGACCAGGTCCGGGCAGAGCGCCCAGAAGCTCGACGCCGGGCCGTAGACGAAGAAGCCGCAGAGGAACAGCGCGAGCAGGCCGATGCTGCTGTGCGCCGGCAGGCTCCACATCCACAGGCTGGTGAGGGCGCCGAGCACCATGTAGAGCATGATCGCCCGGTAGCGCTTGCTGCCGAACAGGCGGTCGGAGACCCAGCCATTGCTCAGTGCGCCGACGGCCATGCCGACCGGCAGGGCGATGGTGATCCACTTCGGGTCGATGAAGCTCTGGCCCTTCTGCCAGTCGGCGCCGAGGAAGTGCACCGGCACCCAGACGATCAGCCCGTAGCGCGCGGCGTTCTGGAAGCCCAGGGACAGCGCGGCGACCAGCAGGCGCGGGTTCTTCAGCACCGCCAGGTAGCGCTGGGTCGAGCTTTCCTCTTCACCGTGGGCCGCTTCGCTGGAGCGGTCCTCGGCATTCGCCACGCCGGTGTCGGCCAGCGGCTCGAAGCCCATGTCCTGCGGACGCTCCCGCGCCACCAGGTAGAACACGATGCCGCCGGCGAGCATCAGCAGCACCGGCAGGCGGAAGATCCAGCGCCACTCCAGGTGGAGCACGTCGATCACCACCACCGAGGTGACGTAGGACAGCACCGAGGCACAGCCGGCGGCGAACACGTAGAAGCCATAGACCTTGCCGCGCTCGGCGGCGCTCCACCAGTTCGACAGCAGGCGGCTGCCCGGCGCCCAGCCCAGCGCCTGGAAGTAGCCGTTAATGCCCCACGGCAGGATCAGGCTGCCGAAGCCGCCGGCGAAACTGGTGACCCAGTTGGCGCCGCAGGACAGCACCGCGCCCAGGCTCATGATGCGCCGGCCGCCGAACTTGTCGGCGAGGTTGCCGTTGATGGCCTGGCCGATGGCGTACATCCAGAGCATGGCGCTGGAGGCCCAGCCGAGGGTTTCCTTGCTCAGGCCGAACTCGGCCTGGATACCGGGGATGGCAAAGCCGAACGTCTGGCGGCCGGTATAGAAGAACAGGTAGCAGAACATCGCGGCCAGCAGCATGCGCCACTGCGCCACGCGGAAGGGCGACACGGATGACTCGAGGCCAGGCAGGGTTTGTGCACGGTTCATGGCGGTTTTCCTTCTTGTTCGCTCGCGCCGGCGCAAGGCTCGGCGTGTCGGCACTCTTCTTCGGTGCAATAGGTTTTTGGTGCAACAGGAAAAGGCGGCAGCCAGGGCCGCCCGGTGAAGGGCGGCCTCAGGCGGCTTGCGAGCCGATGAAGTTGCGGCCGCGGGCGCCCTGCATGGCGAAGTCGATCATCGCTTCGGCCTCGGCGGACGTCACACCGTAATCGCCGAACTCGGTCTTGACCCCGAGGCGATGGAGGAATTCACGCAGGCGCTGCTGGGCGCCCTGCAGGTCGCTGCCGAAGACGCGTTGCAGCACGCGGTCGCGGTCGGCGTCGCGGCCCCAGGCCAGGCCCAGCACCAGCGGCAGGGTGAACGAGCAGGCGATGCCATGGGGCAGGCCGTGGCGCAGGGTCATCTCGTAGGAGATGGAATGGGCCAGCGCGGTCTTGGTGTTGGAGAAGGCCATGCCGGCCTTCAGCGCGGCCAGCGCCATGCGCGAGCGCAGTTCGCGGTTGCCCAGGTCCTGCTGCAGGTGCGGCAGGCAGTCGAGGATGTCCTCGATGGCGGAGAGGGCGAAGGTGTCCGAGATCGGGTTGGCGTTGTGGTTCCAGATCGATTCCAGGGCGTGGGACAACGCGTCCAGCCCGGTGGACACGGTGACCCCGGCGGGCACGCTGAGCATCAGGTCCGGGTCGATCAGCGCCACCTGCGGCCAGGTGCAATCCAGGTGCAGGGAGTACTTCTTCTGTTGCTGCGCGTCCCAGAGGGTCGCCCAGGGCGTCACTTCGCTGCCGGTGCCGGCGGTGGTCGGCGCGGCGACCAGTGTCTTGTGCCGCGCCGGGACGAAGGGCTTGCCGGCGGCCAGCAGGTCGAGCAGTTCGTCGAAGCGCCCGGACCCGGTGCCGACGACCAGCGCCTTGGCGGTGTCGATGGCGCTGCCGCCGCCGAGGGCGAATACCGTGGTGCAGTCGCCCGCTTCACGCCAGAAGCGCTCGTGCACGTTGCGCAGCCAGGCCACGTCGGGGTTGGGTTGCACGTCGTCGATGACGTAGGCGAGGCGTTCCCCCAGCAGGTGGCGGACGCGTTCGATCAGCCCCAGTTGCGCGGCTTCGGGGAAGGTCACCAGGGCGACCTTGCCGTCGCTCAGCTCGGCGATGCGGTCCAGGCTGCCGCCGCCGAAAACGGTGGCGACCGGATTGTGGAATCGGGCAGGCATGGGCAGTTCCTTGTTGTTGTTTGAACGTGCGGCCATGCTCGGGGCCTCGTCGGTTTCGTTCCAATCGATTGATTGCAGGTGGGCATCGGCCTGACCGATAACGGTGGGTGCGGGCATCTGGCAAAACTCCAGGCATGAGCCTGCCCGGCGCGCGCCCGGAAGGCGCACGCGGCAGGGTTGAAAGGGGCGGGTGGATCAGTGTCGGCCGTTGCCCTGGATGGCGTGGCGCAGGCGGTTGGAGAGCAGGTCGGCGAGCACCACCATGACGGTGATGACGAGGATGCAGGTGGCGGTCTCCGGGTACTTGAACAGCTTCAGGCTGCTGACCAGTTCGAAGCCCAGGCCGCCGGCGCCGACCATGCCGAGCACGGTGGCCGAGCGCAGGTTGACCTCGAAGCGGTAGAGCACCACGGCGATCCACGCGGTGATCACCTGCGGCAGCACGCCGAAGGCGATCACCTGCAACGGCCGCGCGCCGGTGGCCTGCAAGGCTTCGATGGGGCCCTGGTCGATTTCCTCGATGCTCTCGGCGAAGAACTTGCCGAGCATGCCCACGCCGTGCAGCGCCAGGGCCAGCACGCCGGGGAAGGGGCCGAGGCCGACCGCCGAGACGAACACCAGGGCGAGGATCAGCTCGTTGATGCTGCGGATGACGTTGAGCAATTGCCGCGTACCGAGGTACAGCCAGCGGTTGCCGTGCAGGTTGCGCGCGGCGAGGAACCCCAGCGGCACCGCCAGGACGATGCCCAGCAGCGTGCCCCAGAGGGCGATCTGCAGGGTTTCCAGCGCCGGGTGCCAGAGGCTGGGGAGGATGCTCAGGTCCGGCGGCAGCGAGCGGCTGAGGAAGTCGCCGATCTGCGGCAGGCCGCTGGCCAGTTCGCTCCAGCTCAGCTGCGCGCCCTCGGCGCTCCAGTGCAGCAGGTAGATCACCGCCAGCACGGCAGCGCCGGTGGTCAGCCAACCACGCTTGCTCTGAGGCGTCTCGACCATCCACTGATGGCTTCGCAGGTTCATGCGCCGGCTCCTGTGCTGCTGGTGTACACCGCGCGAGCCGCCGCCTGGTAGGCGGTCGCCTCGCTGCTCGGGCGTTGCTGGTAGATCCGCTGTAGCGCCGAATCATCCAGTTCCCCGGCACGGCCGTCGAAGACCACGCGGCCGTTGGCCAGGCCGACGATGCGGTCGCCGAACTCGCGCGCCAGGTCCACCTGGTGCAGGTTGCACACCACGGTGATGCCCAGTTTGCGGGTGGCTTCGCGCAGGTAGTGCATGACCAGCTGCGCGGTCTTCGGGTCGAGGCTCGCCACCGGTTCGTCGGCGAGGATCACCTGCGGCCGCTGGGCCAGCGCGCGGGCAATGCCGACGCGCTGCATCTGCCCGCCGGACAGCGAATCGGTGCGCGCCTCGGCCTTGTGTTCCAGCTCCACCCGGCGCAGGCATTCGCGGGCCAGGGCGATGTCCTCGCGGCTGAACAGTTGCAGCACCGAGGCGAGGGTGCCGACGCAGCCCAGGCGGCCGGTGAGCACGTTCTTCAGCACCGACAGGCGCGGCACCACGTTGTGGTGCTGGAAGATCATTGCCACCCGGCGGCGCAGTTCACGCTGGTCGCGGGGCAGCAGCGCATCGACCCCGGCGACCTGCAGCGTGCCGCTGTCGGCCTGCGCCAGGCGGTTCATGCAGCGCAGCAGGGTGGACTTGCCGGCGCCGGACTGACCGAGGATCACCACGAACTCGCCGGCCTCGATGCGCAGGTCGATCCCGCGCAGCACCGGGTTGTCGCCGTAGCCCTTGGTCAGTTGGGCAACGCGGATCATTTCAGGCTCCGCAGGTCGAGGTCGAGCACCTTGGCGGTGTCGCGCACGACGTTGTAGGCGGCGTCGTTGGTGGGCTGGAAGCCATTGAGCATGCCCTGGTCGCCCCACGGTACGTCCTTGATCGAGGCGAACGCGGCGACCAGTTTCTTCTGCAGTTCCGGGTCGAGGTTCTTGCGCCAGACCATGGGCGACTCGGGGATGTCGTCGGATTTCCAGACGACCTGGAAGTCATCCTGCTGCACCTGGCCGGCGCTGATTGCCCCGGCGAGGATGCGGTCGGCCACGGCGGCGGCATCCACCTTGCGGTTCTCCACGGCGAGGATGCTGGCGTCGTGGGAGCCGGAGAAGATCACCCGCGAGAACAGCGCCTTCGGGTCATGCCCGGATTGCTCCAGGCCGGCCTTGGGGAACAGGTGGCCGGAGGCCGAGCTGGGGTCGACGAAGGCGAAGGTGTGGCCCTTGAGGTCGTCCAGGCTGCGGATGCCGCTGTCCTTACGGGCGATGATCAGGCTGTGGTAGGCGCTGCTGCCGGTCTTCTTGGTCACCGCCACGGCGAACGCGTCGGCGCCGGCCACCTGGTTCGCCAGCACGTAGGAGAACGGGCCGAGGTAGGCGACGTCCAGCTTGCCGGCGCGCAGGGCTTCGATCACGCCGTTGTAGTCGGTGGCCACGAAAGGCTTCACCGGCATGCCCAGGCGTTCCTGCAGCTGGTCGAGCACCAGCTGGCTGCTCTTGATCATGGCCTGGGAATCCTCGGAAGGGATCAGGCCGACGGTGAGGGCGTCCTGCGCCTGGGCAGTCGAGAGCAGGGCGGAGGCGAAGGCGAGCGGCAGCACGGCGAAGCGGAACAGTCTGGTCAGCGAAGTCATGGCGTTACCCGGAGGTTGTGTTCGGTAGCGCCCAAGCTAGGGCTGTCATGTGACAGTCACGCCATCAAATCAATATGGGTTTGCATGCAAATCCATTGATAGGAGCTATGGATGTCCACCGCCCGCCTGCGTACCTTCCTCGCCGTCGCCCGTCACGCCAGCTTCAGCGCCGGCGCACGGGCCATCGGCCTCAGCCAGCCGACGGCGACCACGCAGATCCAGGGCCTGGAGCGTGAGTTCAACGTCGAGCTGTTCCACCGCCGCGGCCGGCGCATCGAGCTGACCGCCGTGGGCCGCGCCTTGCTGCCCATCGCCCAGCAGATGTCGATGCTCGAATCCGAGGCGACCAACCTGCTGCGCGATTCCGGCCAGCTCAATCGCGGCCAGCTGAAGGTCGGCGCGGTGGGGCCGTTCCATGTGATCGAGATGGTCGACCGCTATCGCCGCGACTATCCGCAGATCGACGTGTCGATCCGTATCGGCAACTCGGCGTCGGTGCTCGCCGACCTGGAGAACTACGTGACCGATGTCGGCGTGCTGGCCGGGCTGCATGACGACCCGGCCTTCGTCGCCGAGCTGTATGCGCGGCACCCGGTGATCCTCTTCGCCCACGCCGAGCATCCCTTTGCCCGCCACGACGCGGTGCCGCTGCAGGCGCTCCAGGGCCAGCCGCTGCTGCGCCGGGAGCAGGGCTCGACCACCCGCGTGGCCCTGGAACGGGTGCTGGAAGCGGCGGATGTCACCCCGCGCATCGCCATGGAGATCGGCAGCCGCGAGGCGCTGCGCGAGGCGGTGATCCGTGGCATCGGCATTGGCGTGGTGTCCGAGGCGGAGTACATCGCCGATCCGCGCCTGAAAGCCATCCGCATCAGTGGCGACCCGGTGTTCACCGAGACCTACCTGTACTACCTGGCCGAGCGCCGCAGCAGCCAGGTGATCGCCTCCTTCCTGCGCACACTCGCGCGATAGCACAGCCGCCGGGGCGGGCGTAAGGCTTGTCTTGCGGGCCGGGGGCCGGGTTATCCTGCGGCCCCCGTCGCCGTCACGAGACTGTCATGTCGTCCGCTGCCGAGCAGGCGCTGCTGCGCCGCGCCGATCGAGATTCGCGCAACTCCGCCCAGGTGCTCGGCCTGTGCCTGCCGGCCGACGTGCTGCTCTACCTGCTGCTGCCGATGTACGCGGCGGATTTCGGCGTGACCCTGGTGGAAGCGGGCATCCTGCTGGCGGCCAATCGCCTGGTGCGCATCGTCGGCTACGGCTGGGTGGTGCGCTTCTACGCTCGTCATGGCGACCGCGCCGCCTGCAGTCTGGCTGCGTTCGCCACGGCGTTCTGCGCGCTGGCCTCGGCGACGCTCTCCGGGTTTGCCGTACTGCTGGTGTTTCGCCTGGTCTGGGGCCTGTGTTTCGCCACCTTCAACCTCAGCACCCAGACCCTCGCCACCGCTGAAGCGCAAGGCGCCGCGCGGCGCGCCGGACGCTCGCGGGCGACCTTGTCCATCGGGCCGATGCTGGCCCTGCCGCTGGGGGCGGTGATGGCCCAGGCCTTCGGGCCGCGCAGCGTCTTCTTCGTGCTCTGCGTGGCCGCCCTGTGCGGCCTCTGGCGTGCCCGCGCGCTGCCGGCCACCGGGCACGAGATTCCCGTCAGCAGCGGTCGCCGCCTGCGCCTGCCGGACAGCATCGCCACCTGGTCCTTCATCGAAGGCGTGACCCTGGACGGCCTGTTCATCTTCGGCCTGTCGCTCTACGCGCAGACCCACCTGGGCGGCACCGGCGTGCTGGTGGCGGGCATCCTGATGGCCGTGCGTTATCTCAGCGAGATGCTCTTCAGCCCGTTCGGCGGGCGGCTGGCGGACCGCTTCGGCGCGCTGCGCATGCTGGTGATCCTGTCGCTGGCCACCTCGCTGGCGCTGCTGATGTTCGGCAGCTACTGGCTGTTCGTCGGCGCCTTCTTCGTGCTGGTGTTGCGCGCGCTGCAACTGCCGCTGGTGGTGACGCTGGTGGCGCAGCGCAACCCGCAGGCGCGCATCCAGGCGCTGGCCGGCAATGCGGTCTGGCGCGATATCGGCGCCGGCCTCGGGCCGATCCTCGCCGGCGTGCTGCTGCCGCAGGTGCCGGCGATCTGGGCCTACGCGGGGGCGGCGCTGATACTGGCGCTCAGTGCGCTGGGGTGTGCCTGGCGGCGCTGAGCCGGCGAGATGCGCGGATTGTTCAAGCGCCGGTGACGCGGCAACGGGAACACTGGCGACTCCCACTTGCACCGGAGTTGCCCCATGCGACACCTCTACGCCCCCGCGTTCTTCTTCGGCTTCATCGGCCTGGCCCTGTACCTGGTCGGTGAAGGTGTATCGCTGCTCTGCCTGCCGGTGCTGTTGCCGCTGGCGATCCTGCTGGCCTTTCTTGCCGAGCGGTTCTGGCCCTATCGAGCGGGCTGGAACGACAGTCATGGCGATGGCGCCCGCGACCTGGCCCATGCGCTGGTCAACGAGACACTGAATGCCTTGGGTATCGCCGCCATTCCCTTGATGGCGGTGTGGTTGCCGCATTTCGCCCTGTGGCCGGTGGACTGGCCGCTGGCGCTGCAACTGCTGGCGGCGCTGCTGATCGCTGACTTCGGCATCACCCTGGTGCACTACGCCAGTCACCGTTCTGCGCTGCTCTGGCGTCTGCACGCGGTGCACCACAGCGTGACGCGCATGTACGGCTTCAACGGCCTGATGAAGCACCCGCTGCACCAGATGCTCGAAGCCCTGGGCGGCACGCTGCCGCTGCTGTTGCTCGGTGTTCCCGTTGAGGTTGCGGCGTTGCTGGCCTTTGCCATCGCCATCCAGTTGCTGCTGCAGCACAGCAACGTCGACATGTGCATCGGTGTGCTGCGCCATGTGTTCGCCTGGGCGCCGCTGCACCGCCTGCATCACCTGAAGTACGGCACCGCGGGCGACGTCAACTTCGCGCTGTTCTTCAGCTTCTGGGACCGCCTGCTGGGTACCGCGCTGTACCTGCCCGGCTATGAGCTGGCAGAGGACGACCTGGGGATCGGCGACCGGCCGGACTACCCGCTGGCGTACTTCGCGCAGCTCGGCGAGCCGTTCCGCCGCGTTGATTCCGCGCACCCGCCGGCACCGTTACCAGCGGAGTTACAGCGTGCGGGAGTTGGCGTGCGCGGATAACCCGTTTCGCCGCGGAATCGGCGTTCAACGGGATGCATCGATAAGCAACGCCCCTCTGTAGGAGCGGGCCATGCGCACGATCGCGGGCATGGCCCGCTTCTACGGGTGAACTCCTGCGCAGGGGCGGCGCGTTTTCCCGGAACTCAATCGCACGGCGCCCCTGCTTGCGCGCAGCGGAGGTTTGCCTAGCTCAGCAAGCGCAGCTTCAGCTGGCGCAGCGTCAGGTCGGCACGGATGCCGAACTGGCTGCGCACACTGCGGGAGAAGTGCGCGGAGTCGGCGAAGCCCGCCGCGATGGCGGCGCTGGTCAGGCTGTCGCCGGCCATGGCCAGACGCAGCGCCTGGCGCAGCCGCTGCCAGAGCACCAGGCGGCGCACCGACAGCCCCAGCGTGCCGCTGAACAGCCGCTCCAGTTGGCTCAACGATAGCGCAGCTTCTTCGGCCAGTTCCTGGGCGGGCAGGGCGCCATCGTCCAGGGCGCGGATGCGTTGCAGGGCCTTGCCCAGGCGCGGGTCGAGTGCACGGCGAGGCAGGGCTTGCAGTTGCGCGGCGAGCGCTGGCAGGTCCGGCCCGGTTGCTCGGCAGACGCGTTCCAGGTCGGCCAGCTCGAAAGCCAGCGGTTCGGCGAAGAGGGTGATGACGGGCTGCTCGCTGGCCTGAATGGCATGGCGCCGGTTCGATGGGATCACCAGCAGCGGCCCTCGCTGCGGTTGCTCGTCCACCAGTGCCTGCACGTCGTCTGCGCGAGCCATCAGCAACTGATGCGCGTAGTGCGCGTGGGGGCGGGCGTGGCCGGTGATGCCGGCGACCAGGCAGAAGTCCGCGCCCAGCCACAGCTCGCCTTGCCAGGCCTTCTCACGCGTGTTCATGGGCTGCGCCCGAACGCGTCGATGGAGAAGTCGAGGAAGCTGCGCAGTTTCGGCGTCAGCCTCCGGTCCGGAGCGTAGAGCATGTGCATCGGTGAGCTCGGCACCTCGTACTGCGGCAGCAGGTGAACCAGCGTGCCGTTGCGCAGAGCCTCGCCAACCAGCTCCCGAGGCTGCAGCACGACTCCCAGCCCGGCGACGGCGGCGGCCAGCAGCGGGTCGCCCTGATTGATCGTCAAACGGCTTGTAATCGGCACCTCGATACGCCCGTCCGGGCCGTCGAAAGTCCAGCTGGATCGACCATCGGAAAAGGCGAAACCCAGGCATTCGTGCTGGCTCAGGTCCCGGGGTGTGCGGATGGCCGGGCGGCGAGCGAGGTAGGAAGGGGCGGCGCACAGCAGCAATTGGTACGGAGCGAGGGCAACCGCCTTGAGGCGGCTGTCGGCCAGCTCGCCGATGCGGAACACCACGTCGTAGCCGTCGTTGACCAGGTCCACCAGTTCGTTGGACAGCGTCAGGTCCACTGATACCTGCGGGTAGCGCACCATGTATTCGAGCAGGCGCGGCGACAGGGTACGCATGCCGAAGGTCACCGGGGCATTGATCCGCAGTCGACCGCTGGGTGTGCCGCGGGTTACGGCGGCCAGGTTCTCCGCCGCCTCCATGTCCGCCAGGATCAGCTTGGCGCGCTGGTAGAAGGCCCGGCCGAAGTCGGTGAGGCTCTGCCGCCGCGTGGTGCGGTTGAGCAGCGACAGGCCCAGGTGCTGCTCCAGCATCTTTACCTGCTTGCCGACCAGTTGCGACGACAGCTGCAGTTCTTCGGCAGCGGCGCTGAAGGATCCCAGCTCCACTGCCTTGACGAAGACGGCCATCTGCTCGAGGCGGTCCATTGGAAACCCTGCGTTTCAAGTGTCCGGCCATCCTAGGCCTTTATCCGCGCCGGGCCAACGCCTAGATTTTCTCCCATGCCGCGGACGGTCGACGCATCGCGCCGCGGACTTTCTACACTCCCATTCCGGCCGGCGCTTTCGCCCCGGCCCCGTAAAGAGAGAGGTTGTCATGGCCCGCATTGTCAGAATCCACGAATACGGCGACGCCAGTGTCCTGAAGCTGGAGGCGGTGGACGTACCCGCCCCGGCGGCGGACGAGCTGCAGATCACGGTCAAGGCCATCGGCCTGAACCGCGCCGAAGTGATGTTCCGCAACCACGCCTACCTGCAGGAAGCCGAGTTCCCCAGTCGCCTGGGCTACGAGGCCGCCGGCGTGGTGAGCGCGGTGGGCAGTTCGGTGAAGGAAGTTGCGGTGGGCGATGCGGTGAGCCTGATCCCGCCGCTGGATATCGCCCGCTGGGGCACCTACGGCGAAGTGGCCAACGTGCCGGCGCACCTGGTGGTGAAGCACCCGCAGAACCTCAGCTTCGAACAGGCCGCCGCATCCTGGATGCAGTACGTCACTGCCTGGGGTGCGCTGGTGGAGCAGGCGAAGCTGTCCAGGGGCGAGTTCGTGCTGGTCACTGCGGCGTCGAGCAGCGTCGGCCTCGCGGCCTTCCAGATCGCCCACATGGTCGGCGCCACTTCGATTGCCGTGACCCGCACCCAGGCGAAGAAACAGGCATTGCTGGAGGCCGGCGCCGATCACGTGATCGTCAGCGACGACGAAGATATCGTCGAGAAGGTGATGGCGCTGACCTCCGGGCAGGGCGCCCGCGTGGTGTTCGACCCCATCGGCGGCCCCGGTTTCGAGGTGCTCACGCAGGCCATGGCGCGGGGCGGCATCCTCCTCGAATACGGCGCTCTGAGCCCGGAACCGACGCCTTTCCCGCTGTTCACCGTGCTGGGCAAGAGCCTGACGCTGAAGGGCTACCTCTACGCCGAGATCGTCGCCGAGCCGGCGGCGCTGCAGCGCGCCAAGGCGTTCATCGTCAAGGGGCTGGAGTCTGGAGCGTTGAGCCCGGTCATCGCGAAGACCTTCCCGCTGGAGCAGATTCTGGACGCGCACCGCTTCCTCGAAGCCAACCAGCAGGTGGGCAAGATCGTCGTGACGGTCTGAGGTCGGACGAGAGAAAACGGGCGCCCGGCATTGCGATGCCCGGCGCCCTTTTTTGTGGCCGGTCGATCAGGGCGGCGAGCGCTCCCACGGCGCGCCGTCGGCGAACTGCTCCTCGATCCAGGCCTTGAAGGCTTCGCTGGTGGCTGAGCTGTAGCGCGCGGAAGGGCGCACGAAGTAGATGCCGGCGGAGGTGTCCAGCTGCCAGCCCGGCAGCACCCGCACCAGACGGCCGGCGTCGAGGTCATGCTTCATCAGCCATTCGCCGCCGGCGAGGATGCCCACGCCCAGGCGCGCCGCCGAGAGCAGGGCCTCGTTGTCGTTGCTGTGCAGGTTGCCGCTGACGCGGACCGTCTGCTGCCGGTTGCCGTTGGCCAGCTTCCAGTCCGGCCAGGAGTGCAGGCCGGTGAAGCCCAGGCAGTTGTGGTCGGCCAGCTCCGCCGGGGTTCGTGGCGTGCCGTGGCGTTCCAGGTAATCGGGCGCGGCGCAGAGGATGCGCCGCAGGTCGCAGAGCCGACGCGCCAGTAAGCGGCTGTCGGCCAGCTCGCCGATGCGGATGGCGGCGTCGAAGCCTTCGGCGACGATGTCGACGAAGCGCTCGGAGTACTCCACCTCCAGCGTCACCCGCGGGTGATCGAGGACGAAGCGCGAGAGGATCGGGCTCAGCCACAGCCGGCCCATGGCGGCTGGCACGGCAAGCTTCAGGCGGCCCTGGACCTGGGCCGCGCTGCGGGCGGCCTGGTCCTGGGCTTCGGCGATCAGGCTGGCAGCCTGGCGCAGGCGCTCCACCAGGCGCTGGCCTTCGTCGGTGAAGCGCAACTGCCGGGTGGTTCGCTCCACCAGCCGCACGCACAGGCGCTGCTCCAGCGTGCCGAGTCGCTTCGACAGCACCGAAGGGTGGCGTTGCAGGGCGCGGCCGGCGGCGGCGAAGGAGCCGTGCTCGGCCAACGCCAGGAGGGTGGCGAGTTCGTCGGCCTGGCGACTATCGAACAGATCCATAGGGCTCCAAATTCGGCGAATCCACCGGGGCGGCGGTTGCTCGCGGTGGCGGTCATGGCGTGAGTACGAGGGCCCCTTCGGAGCGGCCTTCGTGCAGGTCGACGTGGGCCCGGGCGACTTCCGCCAGCGGATAACGACGCCACACGCGCGGCTGGATGATACCGTCCGCGACGGCTTGCAGGACGTCCCTGGCGCGCTGCTGGTACTCCTCGGCGCAGGCCGTGTGCGCGGCGAGCGAGGGCCGGGTGAGGAACAGCGAGCCCTTGGCGTTCAGCGTGGCCACTTCCACGGCCGGCGGCGCGCCGGAGGCCATGCCGAAGCTCACCAGCAGGCCGCGCGGGCGCAGGCAGTCCAGCGAGGCTTCGAAGGTGGCGCGGCCGATGGGGTCGTAGACCACGTCGACCTGGTGCCCGCCGGTGAGCTCGCGGACCTGATCGGCCAGCGTCGCGGCATCGAACACCAGCACTTCGTTGCAGCCGGCGGCACGGGCGCGTTCGACGCTCTGCGGCCTCGACACCACGCCGATGACGAAGGCGCCCAGGTGCCTGGCCCAGGGCACCATCAGTTGCCCCAACGCTCCGGCCGCGCCGTAGATCAGCACGCGCGAGCCGGGCGCGACTGCCCACGTGGTCTTGAGCAGATACTGCGCGGTGATGCCCTTGAACAACACGGCGGTGGCGTCTTCGAAACTCACCGAGTCCGGCAGTTTCACCAGGCGCTCGGCCGGGTAGAGCCGGGCGCTGGCATAGGCGCCGAGCGGCCCGGTGGCGTAGGCGACGCGGTCGCCGACCTGCACGCTGGTCACGCCTGCGCCGATGGCTGCCACGGTGCCGGCGCCTTCCAGGCCGAGCGAGGAGGGCAGCGGGAGCTTCACCGCGCCGGAGCGCTGGCTCAGGTCCAACGGGTTGACGCCGATGGCGGCCTGCTCCAGCCACACTTCGCCGGGGCCGGGTTGTTGCGCGGGGGTCTGTTCGAAACGGAGGACTTCCGGGCCGCCGAAGGCCTGCAGTGATACGCGGGTGAGCATGATTTTCCCCTGACTGGTGATGGTGCTCGCCAGTCTAGGGAGGTGCCCGGAATGCACCAGACAGGGCTGATGCAGGACATAGCTGCACGCTGTGCAGCAATCCGCAGGGCGCGATCAGGCCGTGGTGTGCTGGGCGAAGGCCAGGTGGTAGCCATTGCAGTCGCGCACGCCGAATTCCCGCGAGCCGTAGGGCATGTCCTGCAGGGGCCAGGCGATCTGCGCCCGGTCCTTCACGGCGGTGAAGTAGCTCGCGACATCGGCGAGCTGCAGGTAGACCGTGCCCGAGCAACCCACCTCGCGGCCCCACAGGTCCTGGGCGGTGAACAGCAGGCGGCAGTCCTCCCGTTGCACGGTGAGCGTTCCCTCGGCGGAATCGGTCACGCTGAAATCGAGTGTGTCTCGGTAATACTCGCGGGTGAGGGCGATGTCGTGGCAGCGCAGCAGCAGGGTCAGCGACATGGGGGCTCCGGAGGTGGGCGCGGAGCTGCGAGCATGGCACAGGGGTCAGCGCAGAATCACGCGCAACAGCGAAACCAGCGCCGCGCCGAATACCGGCGACAGCCAGATGCCGAAAGTCTGCAGGATGAATTTTCGGGCATACGTCAGCAGTTCCATGTCCGGAGACGGGATACCGAGGCTGTGCCGGCAATAACCCAGCACGGCCACGATGAAACCGGTGCCTGCCAGTACCCCGAGCGCTCGCCACGCCGGCCCTCGTTCGCTGGCGTAGGACAGCAGGGCGCCACAGAGCGCGCCGCTGAGCGCTACCAGAATCTCGAAGGTGAATTCCGGTTCGGCAAACCAGCGGTTGCCGTTCAGTCCAATGGCGTTGCCGACCTGCCAGCCAGCGACGCTGCCGACGAGCAGCGCCATGGCGAGCCAGGGGAAATGGTGCAAAACCTTGCCGTTCTGCATGGGGGAGGCCCCGGGGAATCTTCAGTGATGGCAAAAGACCAGTATAGCGAGCGCCCCGGCGTTCGCCGGTTCAGCGACGGATGGTGAAAGCGCTCACTTGCGCAGGATGTAGACCCGCACGCCGTCCACGCCGGGGATGACGTTGTAGTGGCGGATCTGCGAGAAACCCAGGCGCTGGAACTCGCGCTCCAGGGCGCGGGCGCTGGCGAAGTCGGGGCCGCCCGGATGGGGATCGGGGCCGCAGGGGCAGGCCTGGTCCGCCGGGACAGCGGGGCTGGAATGGTCGACGCGGGCGAACAGGATCGCGCTGTCGCGGGTTACGGGAATCCACTGGTTGAGCAATCGGATGTTCTGCCGGTTGCAGGCGCTTTGCGGGACTTCCGGGAGCAGCAGGCAATCGACCGAACCCTTGCGCAGTTCGGCGTTTTCATGCGGGGCCGGCAGGTCCCTGATCCGCCGCTTCATTGCCTCGGGCAGCCGCTGGTGGGCTTCGGCCAGCGCGTCGCTGGACGGGCAGGTCGCCACGATGATGCGGTTGCCGTGCTCCAGCAGCACCGGCCAGGTGGCGCCCGGCGACTGCGAGACCTCGAGCATCAGGATCGGCTCCTCGGCTATGCGCAGCGCCAGGCGCAGCAGGCGTTTCAGGCGCCACTGACGGACGCGTTGGCAAAGACCTGTGCCGAATGCGCCGCCCGCAACGACGCCGTTCTCTCGAGGAGTGATGGAAGAAAACACGCGTTGGGGTTCGTTCATGGAGGCGGACTCGTCAGTTGCCTCCATTGTCGAATCGCGCGATCAAGGTCTCGTCAAGGACATGTGAAAAAGACGTGGTCGCCAGGGAATTTCGAACCCTGTAGCGCCATCGCTGAACGTGACCGGTTTCAGGTCGCCGGTAGTTCACGAAACCGGCAGCTCCATTTGACGAATTCTTTTCCTTTCGACTTGTAGAGTCCCGCCCCGACTGCCGCTTTCGGCCTCCTCCTGCGCTGCCTTTCGTCCAGTACGACGGACCTTTACAAGGGACACCCCATGCAACTTTTCCGCTCGGCCCCTGTGCGCTTCCTGGCACTGGTTGCCTTGCTCTGGCTGATCGTCTTCTTCCTGACCCGCCTGGTCCTCCTGCTGAGCCACCTGCCCGAGGTGGGCGCCGGCCATGTCGGGGTCTTCGTCGTCGGCCTGCTTTATGACCTGAGCTTCCTGGTCTATGCCCTGTTGCCGATGGGGCTGGTCCTGCTGCTGATGCCTGCGCGGGTCTGGCACAGCGCGGCCTGGCGCTGGCTGCTCACGGCCACGCTGTTCGTCAGCCTCTACGTGATGCTTTTCACCGCGGTGGCCGAGTGGCTGTTCTGGGACGAGTTCGGGGTGCGCTTCAACTTCATCGCGGTCGACTACCTGGTTTACTCGGACGAGGTGCTGAACAACATCCTCGAGTCCTACCCCATCGGGCTGCTGCTGAGCATCCTCGCAGCCATTTCGCTGGTCGTGACGCTGGCGCTGTTCAAGGTCGTCGGCCGCCTGCGCAACGCCGAGGTGGCGCCCCTGCCGCGCCGTCTGCTGGGCTGCGTGGGCCTGGTGGTGCTGGCGTTGCTGGCCGGCCTGCTGGTGGACCAGGATTCCCCTCGCGGCCAGGACGGCAATACCTACGCCCGCGAACTGGCGAGCAACGGGCCGTATCAGTTCTTCGCCGCCTTCCGTAACAACGAGCTGGACTACCCGCAGTTCTACGCCACCCTCCCGGCGCAACAGGTGACCCGGCAGATCCGCGCGGAACTGGCCGAACCCAACGCCCGCTTCACCAGCAATGATCCGATGGACATTCGCCGGAACATCGCCAGCGAAGGCACGCCCAAGCGCTACAACATCGTCCTGGTGACCATCGAGAGCCTGAGCGCCAAGTACCTGGGCAGCAACGGCGACGGCCGCAACCTCACCCCCAACCTCGACCAGCTGCGGCGCAACAGCCTCTACTTCAACAACTTCTACGCCACCGGCACCCGCACCGACCGTGGCCTGGAAGCCATCACCCTGTCGATCCCGCCGACGCCGGGCCGCTCCATCGTCAAGCGTGTTGGCCGCGAGAGCGGCTTCGCCAGCCTTGGCCAGCAACTGAAGAACGTCGGTTACGACGCCGTGTTCCTGTATGGCGGCCGCGGCTACTTCGACAACATGAACGCCTTCTTCGGCGGCAACGGCTACCGCATCGTCGACCAGTCCAGCGTCCAGGAGTCGGATATCCACTTCAAGAACGCCTGGGGCATGAGCGACGAAGACCTCTACGCCCAGGCCATCAAGCTGGCGGACGAGGATTACGCGCGTCAGCAGCCATTCCTGCTGCAACTGATGACCACCTCCAACCACCGCCCGTACACCTACCCGGACGGCCGCATCGACATTCCCTCCGGCGAGGGCCGCGATGGCGCGGTGAAGTACACCGACTACGCCATCGGCCAGTTCCTCGAGGCGGCGAAGGGCAAGCCCTGGTTCGACAACACCCTGTTCGTGTTCGTCGCCGACCACACCGCAGGCAGCGCCGGCAAGGAAGACCTGCCGGTGGCGAACTACCAGATTCCGCTGTTCATCCATGCGCCCAAGCTGCTGCCGGCCGGTGAACGCAGCGAGCTGGCAAGCCAGCTGGACCTGGCGCCGAGCCTGCTGTCGATCCTCAACCTGAGCTACACCTCGACCTTCTACGGGCGCAACCTGATGGTGCCCAACGCCCTGCCGCCGCGCGTGGTGATCGGCAACTACCAGCACCTGGGCCTGTTCGACGGCCAGGACCTGGCAATCCTCAGCCCGCGCGGCGAACTGCGCCGGCACAACCAGGCGCTGGGCGCGAGCACGGAAGTGACGGCGGGCACCGCCGACCCGCTGGTGGATCGGGCGATCAGCTACTACCAGTCGGCGAGCTACGGCTTCACCCACCACCTGCTGGACTGGAAGCCGGCGGCGGCTCAATAGGCCCCGGGCTGGCAGGTATCGCGCGATGCGATACCTGCCAGCGCGAAATACGCCTCTTCCCGCCGCGGCGCTTGGGTATAAGTCGCCCATGCGCTACCGACGTCTGGACCTCAACCTGCTGGTCGCCCTGGATGTGCTGCTCGAAGAGGGCAGCGTCAGCCGGGCGGCGCAGCGTCTCAACCTCGGCCAGTCGGCCACCAGCGCCGCACTGGGCCGTCTGCGCGAACATTTCCAGGACCCGCTGCTGGCGCCCCTGGGCCGAGGCCTGGAGCTGACCGCGCTGGCGCGCCAGCTGGCGCCGAAGGTGCGCGAGGTGCTGAGCCTGGCCGGGGAGGTGGTGGAGACTTCCGCCGCCTTCGACCCCGCCCGCTGCGACCGGCGCTTCACCCTGGTGGCCTCGGACTATGTGGCGGCGACCCTGCTGCCGGCTGTCAGCCGTGAACTGGCGCGCCAGGCCCCCGGTGCCTCGCTGGTGCTGCGCGACCTGCCACTGCCGCGCGACGGCGATGTGGTGGCCGAGGCGCTGGAGTACCGGCGCAGCGATCTGGTGATAGTCCCGCAGCGGCGGATCAACCCGCGTTACCCCTGCGAGGCGCTGCTCAGCGATGAGCTGTGCTGCATCGTCTGCGCTGCCCATCCTGCGCACGAAGAACCGCTGAGCCTCGCTGCCTACTGCGCGGCCGGGCATGTGCTGCGCGAGTTCAGCGATGGTCAGAACCTCTCCCTGGATACCCAGCACCTGCGGGAAATCGGTATCGAGCGGCGGGTCGCGGTGGCGGTGCAGAGCTTTGCCCTGATGGCCGAGTTCGTCGTTGGCACGCCGCGAATTGCCACGCTGTTCCGACGCCAGGCCGAGTCGCTGGCGCGGCGTTATCCGCTGCGCGTGCTGCCGGCGCCCATCGAGTTCCCGGCGGCGGCGCAGGTGCTGCAATGGCACCCGCAGCAGGCTTTCGACCCTGCGCTGGCCTGGCTCCGCCAGGTGCTGGCGGAGCAGGCCGCGCTGCTCGATCAGGGCTGAGTATCGCCTGTCTCGCCGTGCAGCCCGAGTTCCGTGATGGCCAGCAAAGCGCAGCGCTCATCGTTGTCCGAGGTATCGCCGCTGACGCCGATGGCGCCCAGCAGCCGGCCTTCGCCATCACGCAGGAGAATGCCGCCGGCCACCGGAATCACTTCGCCAGCGGTAAGGCTGTTGATCGCATCGAAGAACGCCGGCATGGCCTGGGCGCGGCGCGCCAGTTCGCGGCCGCCAAAGCCCATGCCCAGGCAGCCGCGCGCCTTGCCGGTGGCAATCTGCGGGCGGAGGAAGCTTGCCTGCTCGTCGCGCAGCACGGCCAGCGGGTGGCCGGCCGGATCCAGCACGGCAGCGGCGAGCGGACGCACGCCCTGGGCGCGGGCGTGACGCAGGGTGGCGGCCGCCAGGCGCGCGGCCAGTTCGAAGTCGAGGAGGGTCATGCTCACTGGCTCCATTTGCCCAACTGGGCGACGCGGTCGCGGGTATAGAGATCGGTCCACTTCAGCGAGTTGAAATCCGATACCTGTTTGGGGTTGTACGCGGTGCGTTGCAGGCGCACCGGCTCGCCGGCCTTGTACACGGCCTGCAGGCGGTTGCGGTCCTGGAGAATGCGGATGTCTTCCAGCGGCGAACCGTCGAGGATCAGCAGGTCGGCCTGCTTGCCCGGCTCCAGGGTGCCGAGGGATTCGCCACGGGGCATCAGCCGCGAACCGACATTGGTCGCCGCGTAGAGCGCCTCGGCGGGGGTGAAGTCCAGCCGGCGTACCAGCAGTTCCAGTTCACGGGCGTGCCATTCGCCATAGGGCGTCACGGCGAAACCGCTGTCGCTGCCGCAGGCGAAGGGGATGCCGGCAGCCTTGGCGCGCTTGAGTACCGGGGTACCCAGTTCCAGGGTGCGCGCGCAGTAGCCGGCGTAGCCGGTGGCGATGGCCGGATCGTGGGGCTGGCAGAAGTCCACGGTGTTCTGCGGGAAGGTCATGGTCGGCGCGAGCACGCTGCCGGCTTCGAGCAGCGCCTCGATGCAGGCGTCGTCCATGTAGAAGGCGTGGAAGACCAGGTCGACGCCGGCCCTGGCCGCGTACATCACTGCTTCGCGGCCGTAGGCGTGGGTGGCCACGCGGCAGCCCAGGCGGTGGGCTTCCTCGACCATCTCGCGGGTTTCGTCGGCGGTGAAGGCGGCGATGATCTCGCCATTGGGCCTGCGGTGCGTGCCGTCCATGGCGATCTTGATCAGGTCGACGCCGTCCTTGGCCTGCCTGCGGATTTCCGCGATGGCCTCGGTGCGGCTGGTGACCAGCGCGGCGGTGAAGTATTCCGGTGCGCCGACACGGCTGGGGAACCAGTCGTTGAGGCTCTGCCGGTTGGTGATCACGCGGCTGCTGGCGGCGATGCGCGGCCCTTCGAAGAGCCCGGCGTTGACCGTGTTGCGCACGGCGATGCTGAGCTGGCCGCTGTCGCCGGGGCAGACCATCGAGGTGACCCCGGCTGCCAGCACGTGCTGGGCGAAGAACAGCCCGCGCAGGGCGCGGAATTCGTCGCTGGTCCAGATATCGATGTCTTCCTCGCTCTGGGCGTTGCCGAAGGCCAGGTGGGTGTGCACGTCCACCAGCCCCGGCATGACGAAGTCGCCGTGGACCTCGCGATCGCCAACTGCCGGGCGCGGCGCCTCGGCCGTCGGCCCGACCTGGCGGATCACGCCGTTCTCGATGATCAGTGTCTGTCGCTGGCGCGATTCCAGGCCGGTGCCATCGAACAGGGTGGAGCAGTGCAGGTGCAGGGCGCCCATGGTCGGACTCTCCTCGTCTTGTTGTTTGCCGGCAGGCTAGGGCGGGCATGCCGGCCGGCACCATCAGATGCTGTCGATGGCCATCCATCGATGCTGTCGATACCTGGCGCAGGCCGCATTCTGCCTGGGCTTCAGGGGATGGCGCGGCGCTGTCGGGCGGGTATCGGGAGTGGCGATGCCTGGCATGGCGATCGGCGATTTTTCCTGCGGCCGTGGCGAAGGCGAGGATGCGCCCGCCCATCAACCACCAAGGGAAAATCCCATGAAGGCTATTCGCGATCTGTTGCTGAACCTGGAAGCCGAACGCCAGCGCGCCCTGGTCGAGGAGGACCACGCGCGGCTGGACGAACTGTTCGCCGAAGAGTTGCTGTATGTCCACACCACCGGGTTGGTGCAGGACAAGGCGCAGTACCTGGACTATGCCCGCCACGCCGTGCGCTACCTGGCGGTGGAGCGCGGCGAGCTGGTGGTCCGCCTGTTCGGTGATGGCCTGGCGCTGATGAGCGGCCCGCAGTGCAACCTGCTGCAGAAACGCGGCGGCGGCGAGCCATTGCGCGCCGAGGGTTTTGCCACGCAGCTCTGGGTGAAAGGCGAGGAGGGGTGGCGCATCGCGTCGTTCCACGGTACCCGCGCGCCGGCCTGATCCGGCATCCCCGGCAGGGACGGGCTTGCCCGCGAACAGGGCCTTGCGCCGAGGCTGTTCGCGAGCAAGCACCCGACGCCCCCGCGAGCCTGCGAAGAGCCCCCGGCCGACGTCACAGCGAGCCTCCAGGAGCGCTCCCTGGGCGCGCTCGCGGGCCTGGCCCAGGTGGCCCCGCCCACCCTGCAGGGGGCGCCTTGCCGCAAGAAAACGGCGCCGATGGGCGCCGTGGAGGGCGGGGTCGACACCCCGCAGGAGCAGCGCCGGCTGGCCGGCGCAAGGGATGTCAGGCGGTGTGGCCGCCCAGGGTTTCGGCGATCCAGTCGGCGATGTAGTGGCCGGCGTTGATGCTGTTGTCGAAGCTCGAATGCTGCACGCCGCCTTCGCGCTCGGTGAAGATCTTCAGCTCGCGCCTGGGGCTGTTCACCAGTTGCTCGTAGGTGCGCTGCGCCCACTTCAGCGGAATCTGCGAGTCCTTCTCGCCGTGGGTGACCAGGAAGGGCACGCGGATACGGTCGAGCACGCCGTCCAGGTGCACGTTCTCGGCGATCTCCATGAACTCTTCCAGGTCCTTCGCGCCCCAGACCCACTGCACGTGCGCCCAGTAGTGCGGCACCGGGAAGTTGCCTTCCTTTTCCAGGCGGCGCTTCTGCACGTCGCGCCAGTCGTGGTTGGCGCCCCAGACCACACCGCAGGCGAAGCGCGGCTCGAAGGCCACCGCGCGCGGGCAGTAGTAGCCGCCCAGGGAGACACCCTCCAGGCCGATGCGCTTGGGGTCGACTTCGGGGTGGGTCTCCAGCCAGTCAACCACGCGGCTGGCCCAGTGTTCGCTGTCGTAGCGCGCGGTCAGGCCGTGCAGGCGCAATGCCTCGCCGGTGCCGGGCTGGTCGATGATGAGCGAGGACACGCCGCGCCGGGCCAGCCAGGCCGGCAGGCCGACGCGGTACTTCATTTCCTTGGTCGAATCCAGGCCGTTGACCTGCACCAGCAGCGGCGCCGGGCCGTCGACGCCCTCGGCGCGCACCAGCAGGCCGGAGAGGTGCTTGCCTTCATAGGGGATTTCCACCCGCTCGCAGTTTTCCTTGGACAGGTCGATTCCGCGCGCGAAGGTTTCCAGGAAGCGCTGGTACAGCGCCTCGCGGCCCGGCGCGCCGTGGGCTTGCAGGCGTTCGCAGGTGAGGTAGTAGGTGGCGGCGCGGTTGTATTTCTCGCCGGCGGAGAGGCGGCGGCCGGCGGCTTCGTCTTCCTCGGCCAGGGCGCAGAGCTTGTCGGCCATCTTCGCCCAGGTTTCGCGGAAGGCCTGGGTGCCGGCGGCGTCGGGTTGCCTGGCGGCCTCCTGCAGCGGAGCGCACATCTCCTCGATCTCGCCCAGGCGGGCGCCCATCTCGATGGCCAGGTCCACCGAGAGATTCCAGACGTAATTGGTGGGGAAGTAACGGAACATTCTTCTTGTCCTTCTGCGGTCATTGAGTCCGGCGCCCGGAAACAGCGGCAGGCACGCAGGGCGCGGTTCGAAGGCAAGGTACGCAGGCGGGAAGGGGCGGGGCCAATCGCGAGTGGGGATGCGAGGTATCGTGAAACGCGATGCCCCGGCGCCGTTGCGGCGGCCGGGGCGATAGCCGCTGATCGGCCGGGTGAAGTGTTCAGGCGCTGGCGCGCAGGGCGTCCGGTCGCTGGTCGACGCTCTGGATGAAGTCACGGATGCGCTCGCGCAACCAGCGGTGCATGGGGTCGCCCTCCATGCTGCGGTGCCAGAGCATGAACTCGCGCATCACCGGAATCTTCACCGGCGGCGGCAGGATGCGCAGCGGCAGGTAGCGCGCGTACAGCTCGGCCAGGCGACGGTGCATGGTCGCCACGCGCTGGGTGCCCACCAGCAATTGCGGCAGGGTGTTGAAGTCGTTGGTGATGACTTCGAGGCGGCGGTTGAAGCCGTACTGACTCATGAACCAGTCCTCGATGCTCAGGTGCCGGTTGCGCCCGAAGCCCACCGAGATGTGGCCCATCTGCATGTACTGCTCAAGCGTCAGGGCGTCGCCGACGTCGGGATTGTTGCGCCAGACCACGCAGACGTGATCTTCCTCGAACAGCAGCTGCGCCGGATGGCCGTCGATGATGTAGCGCTCGGGCGCGATCATCAGGTCGAGCTCGCCGCGCATCAGCATCTCGGCGGTGTTGTCGCCGGGGCTGAGCATCTCGAAGGTGATGTGCGGCGCCTCCTGGTGGATCTTCTGGATCACCTGGGCGAACAGCACGCTGATCAGGTAGTCCGAGGTGACCAGGCGGAAATGGCGCTTGCTGCTGGCGGGTTCGAACACCGGCTTGGAGGTGATCGAGGAGCGAATGGTCAGCAGCACTTCACGTACCGGCACGGCCAGCTCCAGGGCATAGGGCGTGGGCTGCATCTTGCGCCCGACCTGCACCAGCAGTTCGTCCTCGAAGAAGGTGCGCAGGCGGCCCAGCACGCCACTGGTAGCCGACTGGGTCATGTGCAGGCGTTCGGCGGCACGGGTGATGTTCTGCTCTTCGAGCAGTACATCCAGCGCCACCAGCAGGTTCAGGTCCAGGTGGTGAAAACGCATGGCGATGGCTCACGGTTCTTGTAGTTATTTTCGCGATACCTTCGGGCCGCATTCCCGATACGTCAATAGCACCCTGCCTCCTCCGTGCGGCTAACGCCCTGCGTCATGGGCCGCCACGCAGGTATCGCGATTGCCGATGCCTCGCATCCCCACACGCGATTGGTCAGCCCGCCGGGCCAGCCATCAACCTGCGCTCCGGTCGAGCGGCCGACGAGCCGCGGCGACCCACCACCGGCGACCCCGTGCCCGGCGCCGAACATAATTTCAATGGAGTGGTAGCCATGAACATTCTTGGACTCGATGCGCTGGTCTTCGGCGTCGACGATATCCAGGCCTGTGCCGATTGCCTGCGTGACTACGGCCTCACGGCCGCCCAACTGGACGCCAACGGCGGCCGCTTCGAGGCGCTGGACGGCACCGCGATCATCATCCGCCGGGGTGACGATCCAGGCCTGCCGGCAGCGCCCGGGGTAACCCCGTCGCTGCGCGAGACCGTCTACGGCGTGGCGTCCACCGCGGACCTGGAAGCCATCGCCGACGAACTGGGGCGCGATCGCGAGGTGCGCCGCGACGAGAACGGCGCGCTGCACAGCGTCGACGACCTGGGCTTCGCCATTGCCTTCCAGGTTTCCTGGCGCCGCGCCTTCGCGGCGCCGGCCGACCTGACCAATGCCCCCGGCAGCGCGCCGCAGCGCCCGCTCAACCAGCTGGGCATCACCCCGGACATGCCGGCGCAGCCGCGCACACTGTCCCACGTCGTCTACTTCGTGCCGGACGCGGCCAAGGGCGAGGCGTTCTACCGTGACCGCCTGGGCTTCGTCACCACCGACAGCTTCGTCGGCGTCGGGCCGTTCATGCGCACAGCCGGCATGGACGACCACCACTGCCTGTTCATGATCCAGACCCCGCCGCATATGCAGGGCTGCGAACATTTCACCTTCCACATGGGCAGCGGCACCGAAGTGCTGCTGGCCGGCACGCGCTTCCAGCAGAAGGGCTGGACCAGCTTCTGGGGCCCCGGCCGCCACCTGCTGGGCTCCAACTGGTTCTGGTACTTCAACAGCCCGCTGGGCTGCCACATCGAGTACGACGCCGACATGGACAAGCACGACGACGCCTGGGCCGCGCGCCAGGCGCCGATGTCGGCGGACAACTCGCAGCTGTTCCTCTTCAGCTCGCGGGAGAAATGGGCGCCGAGCGGTCCGCCGCCCAAGCAGGGCTGAACCGTGGATTGCGTGGCGCTGTGCCGGCTCGACGAGCTGGGCGAGGGGCAGTCGCGCGGCTTCGACCCGCGGGGCAGGGGAGCGGACAGCCTGTTCGCTCTCCGTCACCAGGGGCAGGTGCGCGTGTACCGCAACCTCTGCCCGCACCTGTCGGTGCCGCTGGAGTACCGCAAGGACCGCTTCCTCAGCGCCGACGGGCAGTGGGTCGTCTGCTACGCCCACGGCGCGCGCTTCCGCCCGGGGGACGGCGCCTGCGTGCACGGCCCCTGCCGCGGGGAAGTCCTGCCGGCGCTGCAACACCGCGAAGCCGACGGCTGGCTGCTATTGCCGCTGGCGCAACTGGACGCCTGAGGTATCGCGCCGCGCGATAGGTCGCATCCGCGGACTCGATTAGTCAAATCCCGGCCCCGCCGGGAAGCTGTGCCACGGGCACGCAGAACGGCCGCCGCGCAGAACGTGGCGGACAACAAGAACAAGACGTGAGAGATGCCATGAATACTGTGAGCAATGTGCTGATCGTGGGCGGCGGGATTGGCGGGCTGTGTGCCGCCATCGCCCTGCGCCGCAAGGGAGTCGCGGTCGATCTGGTCGAGCTGAAGACCGAGTGGACGGTCTACGGCGTCGGCATCATCCAGCAGAGCAACGTGGTGCGCGAGATGCACCGCCTTGGCCTGCTCGACGCCTACCTGGACGCCGCCTACGCCTTCGAGGACGTGGCCATCTACACCACGCAGGGCGAGCAACTGGCGCGCATTCCCGGCCAGCGCCTGGCCGGCCCGCAGTACCCGGCCAACGTCGGTATCTCCCGTCGTGCGCTGCACAAGGTGCTGAGCGAGACCGCCATCGAACTGGGCACCCAGGTGCGCCTGGGCACCTCGGTGGAAAGCCTCGAACAGGACGCCAGCGGCGTCGACGTGCTGTTCAGCGACGGCAGCCAGGGCCGCTACGCGCTGGTGGTGGGCGCCGACGGCCTGTTCTCCAGGGTTCGCGGCCTGCTCTTCGGCGATCGCTACCAGCCGAGCTTCACCGGCCAGTCGGTATGGCGCCACAACTTCCCGCGGGCCGCCGGGATCGATCACCTGGCGAACTACCAGGGGCCTTCGGGCAACGCCGGCCTGGTGCCGCTGGCCGATGACCTGATGTACCTCTTCACCACCTCCCACGAACCGGGCAATCCCTGGATGGACCCGGCCAGCCTGGCCGATGGCCTGCGCCAGCGCCTCGCCGGCTTCGGCGGGCTGATCGGCGAGCTGCGCGAGCAGATCGGCGACAGCAGCGAGGTCGTCTACAAGCCGCTGGAAGCCGTGTTCGTCGACGAACCCTGGTACCGCGGCCGCGTGCTGCTGATCGGCGACGCCGCCCACGCCACCACGCCGCACCTGGGCCAGGGCGCGGGCATGGCTATCGAGGACGCCGTGGTGCTGGCCGAAGAGCTGACTGCCGGCGGCGAGCTGGAAGACCAGCTGCAGCGCTTCATGGGCCGCCGCTTCGAGCGCTGCAAATTCATCAGCGAGATGTCTCTGCTGGCCGGAGAGAAGGAGATCCAGCGCGATCCGTCCTTCGACCGCATCGGCCTGGTCAAGCAGATGCTCGAGGTCACCGCGCGCCCGATCTGATCCCAGCGTCCGGCGCGCCCTGCCTTGATGGCGCGCCGGGACCCACGCCAACCACCGCCAACACCGACGCACAAGAACAAGAAAGAGGAAACCCCGATGTTGACTCGCACGCGTGCAACCGCGCGGCCGCTGCCGCCGCTCAAGCCCATCGCCCTGGCGCTCCTCGTGCTGGCTGCCAGCCAGGCCCAGGCCTTCGAATTCGACACCGGCAACCCCGACCTGCGGGCGCGCTGGGACAACACCCTGAAGTACAGCGCCGCCTGGCGCACCCAGGACCCGAGCAGCAAGCTCACCGAAGGCCAGACCGCGCTGAACCTCGACGACGGCGATCGCAACTTCGACAAGGGCCTGATCTCCAACCGCCTGGACCTGCTCTCCGAGCTGGACATCACCTACGGCAACGTTGGCGCACGAGTCAGCGGTGCGGCGTGGTACGACGATGTCTACAACCGCGGCACCGACAACAACGATCCCAGCCGCGCCAACAGCTATTCGGTGGACTACGACGAGTTCACCGATGACACCCGCACCCTCCACGGGCGCAAGGGCGAGCTGCTGGATGCCTTCGTCTTCGGCAAGACCGAGATCGGCGAGATGCCGGTGTCCGGGCGCCTGGGCCGCTACGCCATGCAATGGGGCGAGAGCCTGTTCTACGGCATGAACGGCATCGCCGGCGGCATGGCGCCGATTGACGTGGTCAAGGGCCTGTCGGTGCCCAACACCCAGTTCAAGGAACTGATCCGCCCGGTGCAGCAGGTCTCCGGCCAGCTGCAGCTGACCCCGGATGTGTCCCTGGGCGCCTACTACCAGTTCGAGTGGGAAGCCAACCGCCTGCCGGCCGCCGGCAGCTACTTCTCCAGCGACGACTTCTTCGGTGACGGCGGCGAGCGCATGTTCATCGGTTCACCGGTGATGCCCGGCGGCCAGCCACTGGCCTTCTACCGAGGCAATGACAAGGAGGCCAAGGACTCGGGGCAGGGTGGCGTGCAGTTGCGCTGGCGCACCGAGACGGTGGACTGGGGCGTCTACGCCATCCGTTTCCACGACAAGAACCCGCAGCTCAACGTGCGCCCGGACTTCGCCAACCTCAATCCGGTGACCGGCAAGGCCGGCGAGTTCTACTGGGTCTACCCCGAAGGCATCGAGGCGCTGGGGGCGAGCTTCTCCACCACCCTGGGCAACTTCAACGTGGCGGGCGAGCTGTCCACCCGCTGGAACCAGCCGCTGGCCTCCACCAGCCAGCATGCGCTGGCGGTGGGCGAGGCGATCGACAACGACGACGATCCGCTCTACGCCACCGGCCGTACCTTGCACGCCAACTTCTCCTGGCTGGCGAGCCTGGAGCCGAACTTCGTCGCCGCCGAGTCCAGCTTCCTCGGCGAGATCGCCTGGAACCGGGTGATGAGCGTGAGCAAGAACGCCGATGCGGTAGACCCCAACGCCGACCGCGACGCCGCCAGCCTGCGCCTGGTGTTCGAGCCGATGTACCGGCAGATCTACCCCGGCCTGGACCTCTCGGTGCCCATCGGCGCGAGCTACACCAACGGTGCCTCCGAGGCGCTGGGTACCGGCTTCGGCACCGACCACGGCGGTGACCTGAACATCGGCCTGAAGGGCAACTACCTGAACACCTGGAGCCTGGGCCTGACCTACACGCACTACTACGGCCCGGAGAACACCTTCCTCGACGCCGACAACCACTACACCTTCGAACAGTCGCTGAAAGACCGCGACTTCATCGCCTTCACCGTCAGCCGCACCTTCTGACCGAGGACTGCCCGATGAAACACAACAAGAAAGTCGTTTCCCTGCTCACCGCCCTGAGTGCCTCCCTGCTGTTTGCCCACGGTGCCTTCGGCGCCGTGTCCGCCGAGGAGGCGGGCAAGCTGAAAACCACCCTGACCCCGCTGGGCGGCGAGCGCGCCGGCAACGCCGACGGCAGCATCCCGGCCTGGACTGGCGGCTACACCCAGGTCGACCCGGCCTACAAGGATGGCGGCAAGCGCGGCGATCCCTTCGCCAGCGAGAAGCCGCAGCTGACCATCACCGCGCAGAACATGGCGCAGTACGCCGACAAGCTGACCCCCGGCATCCAGGCGATGCTGAAGAAGTACCCGGACAGCTACCGCCTGGAGGTCTACCCGACCCACCGCAGCGCCGCCGCGCCGCAGTCGGTGTACGACGCCACCTTCGCCAACGCCACCGGCGGCAAGCTGGTGGAGGGCCCCGCCGGACCGATGCCCGAAGGCGCCGCCGGGGGCATTCCGTTCCCGATCCCGGGCAACGGCGTGGAGGCCATCTGGAACCACCTGCTGCGCTGGCGCGGGGCTGCCTGGCACTCGAACTTCAACCAGTACCTGACCACCGCCGACGGCAAGCACGTGCTGACCAACGACTCGCGCGGTGATTTCCAGATGCCCTGGTACCTGCCCGGCGGCAGCGGCGAGAAGGGTGTGTTCTGGTCCATCCGCATGATCAACGACGGCCCGCCGCTGCGCGCCGGCGAGGCCATCACCGGCCTTGAGAACCTCAACGCCGACAAGGCCGCCGTGTGGACCTACCTGCCCGGCCAGCGCCGTGTGCGCCGCCTGCCCAACGCCTGCTGCGATACCCCGACGCCGGCCACCGCCGGAGTCATGAGCTTCGACGAGCTGTACGTGTTCAACGGCCGCGTCGACCGCTTCGACTGGAAGCTGGTGGGCAAGAAGGAGATGTACATCCCCTACAACGCCAACAAGGTCTTCACCGCCGCCAGCGCCGAATCGATGCTCGATGCGCACCACCTGAAGTCCGACGCCATCCGCTGGGAGCTGCACCGCGTCTGGGTGGTGGAGGCGACGCTGAAGGACGGCCAGCGCCACGTCATGCCGAGGAGCACCTACTACCTCGACGAGGACACCTGGGCCGCCGTGCTCGGCGAGCGCTACGACGCTCGCAACCAGCTGGCCAAGGTGGTCTGGACCTCTCCGGTGGTGATGCCCGACCTGCCCGGCGTGGTGACCCTCACCAACGGCTTCTACGACCTGCTCTCCGGGGCCTGGTTCGCCGGCGACCTGTTTGCCGGCAAGAGCGAGCAGTACCGCATCGTGCCGCCCTACAAGGACTCGGTGTTCACCGCCGACGCCATGGCGGGAGAGGGCGTGCGCTGATCGTTTGCGAGCAGGCTCGCACCCACGAGGCTGGCCCGTTGCGCCCTTCGTAGGAGCGAGCCTGCTCGCGAACCTTGCTGTACCGATTACAAGAAAAAAGAAAGGTTGCGTGCGATGAAGAAGAGTCTCTCCGCCTGGCTGCTGGCAGCCTGTTGCGCTGTGCCTGCGGCGTTTGCCGGTGGCAGCGTGGATGTCCTGGCGCAGCCCGCCGTGCATGGCCCGCAGGCCCTGCGCGCGGTGCTGCAGGATGTGGCCCGCGCCGGCGAGCGCCTGGTGGCAGTGGGTGAGCGCGGCGTGGTGCTGCTCTCCGATGACAACGGCACCAGGTGGCGCCAGGCCACGGCGGTTCCGGTGAGCGTCGGCCTGACTGCCGTGCAGTTCATCGATGCGCAGCGTGGCTGGGCCATCGGCCACGCCGGCGTGGTGCTGCACAGCGAGGACGGCGGCGAGCACTGGACCCTGCAACTGGACGGCAAGCGTGGTGCTGCCCTGGAGCAGCAGGCCGCCGAGGCGTCCGGCGATGCCGCCCGTGTTGCCGCCGCGCAACGGCTGGTGGCCGATGGCGCCGACAAACCGTTGCTGGCGCTGAGCTTCGCCGATACCCGTCACGGTCTGGTGGTCGGCGCGTACGGCCTGGCGCTGAGCACCGCCGATGGTGGGCGCAGCTGGCAGTCCGAGCTGGGCCGGCTGCCGAACCCGCGTGGTCTGCACCTGTACGCCCTGGCCCGCGCCGGCAGTGACCTGTACGTCGCTGGCGAGCAAGGCCTGCTGCTGCGCTCCCGCGACGGCGGCGCCCACTTCGATGCCCTGCAGAGCCCCTACGACGGCAGCTTCTTTGCCGCCGCCGTGCTGCCCGGTGGGCGCCTGCTGGTGGGGGGCCTGCGCGGCACCTTGTTGGCTTCCGACGATGCCGGCGAAAGCTTCCAGCCGCTGGCCAACCCGATTCCCGCATCGCTCAACGGCATCCGCGTCGCCGGCGACCAGCTGCTGCTCGCCAACCAGGCCGGGATGCTGCTGCGCAGCGGCCTGGACGCCTTCGCCGCGCAGCCGCTGGCGGTCTCCGACGGCCTGCCGCTGACGGCCGCGATCACCGCCGCCGACGGTGCCGTGGTCGCCGTTGGCATGGCCGGTGCGCGCCGCCTGGCGCTTTCTTCCCAACCCCTTCGCGCGGACTGAGCCATGCACGCCACGACTTCCCCTGCGCCGTCCAGCGGCCGCCTCGACGACTTCGACAGTGCTTCCGGCTCGCTGCTGGAGCGCGCGCTGTTCAACCACCGCGCACTGGTCCTGCTGCTGTGCCTGGCGGCGACCCTGCTGCTGGGCTGGCAGGCCACCCGTCTGACGCTCAACGCCAGCTTCGAGAAGATGATCCCGCGCGAGCATCCGTTCATTCACAACTACCTGGAGCACCGCCAGGAACTGGCCGGGCTGGGCAACGCCGTGCGCATCGCCGTCGCCAACCCGCGCGGCAGCCTCTACGACAAGGACTATCTGCACAGCCTGCAGCAGCTCAACGATGCGGTTTACCTGCTGCCCGGCGTCGACCGCGCGGCGATGAAGTCACTGTGGACGCCCTCGACCCGCTGGACCGGTGTGACCGAGGACGGCCTGGAAGGCGGTCCGGTGATCCCCGACGGCTACGATGGCAGTGTCGCGAAACTTGAGGAACTCAAGCGCAACGTCGAGCGCTCCAACGAGATCGGCCAACTGGTGGCCTTCGACCAGCGTTCGAGCATCATCTACGTGCCGTTGCTGGAGAAGACTCCCGACGGCCAGGCGCTGGACTACACGGCCTTCGCCCATGAACTGGAAAGCCTGCGCGCGCGCTTCCAGGGGCAGGGCGTGGACATCCACATCACCGGCTTCGCCAAGGTGGTGGGCGACCTGATCGACGGGCTGAAGCAGATCCTGCTGTTCTTCGCCGCCGCCATCGCCATCACCGCCGCGGTGCTCTACTGGTACACCCGCTGCGTGCGCAGCACCGCGCTGGTGGTGATCTGCTCGCTGGTGGCGGTGGTCTGGCAGCTCGGCCTGCTGCCGCTGCTGGGGTATGAGCTGGACCCGTACTCGGTGCTGGTGCCGTTCCTGGTGTTCGCCATCGGCATGAGCCACGGCGCGCAGAAGATGAACGGCATCATGCAGGACATCGGTCGCGGCACGCATCGCCTGGTGGCGGCGCGCTACACCTTCCGCCGGTTGTTCCTCGCCGGGCTCACCGCGCTGCTGTGCGACGCCGTGGGTTTCGCCGTGCTGATGATCATCCGTATCCAGGTGATCCAGGACCTGGCGGTGATCGCCAGCCTGGGCGTGGCGGTGCTGATCTTCACCAACCTGATCCTGCTGCCGGTGCTGCTCTCCTACGTGGGCGTCAGCGCCCGCGCGGCGCGTCGCAGCCTGCGCGCCGAAGAGGCCGAGGCGAGTGGGGCGGACAGGCACGCGCTGTGGCGCTTCCTCGACCTGTTCACCCGTCGCCGCTGGGCGGCCGCGTGTATCGCCGTGGCCGCGCTGATGGCCGCCGGCGGCTATGCCGTGAGCCTGCAACTGAAGGTCGGTGACCTCGACGCCGGCGCCCCCGAGCTGCGCCCGGACTCGCGCTACAACCGCGACAACGCCTTCGTCACCCAACACTATGGTGCCAGCAGCGATGTCTTCGCGGTGATGGTGCAGACCCCGGCCGGCGCCTGCTCGGCCTACGACACCCTCAAGCGTGTCGATGATCTGGACTGGCAGCTACGCGGCCTGCCGGGCGTGGACTCGACCAACTCGCTGGCGCTGCTCAATCGCCGGGTGCTGGTCGGCCTCTCCGAAGGCAGCCCGAAGTGGTACGAGCTGGTGAACAACCAGGCGACCCTGAACATGGTCACCGCCAACGCCCCGCGTGGTCTGTACAACGACGACTGCAGCCTGCTGACGCTCTACGCCTACCTCACCGACCACAAGGCCGACACCCTGGCGCGGGTGGTGGATAGCGTGCAGGCCTTCGCCCACGACAACGACAGCGAGCAGGCGAAGTTCCTGCTCGCCGCTGGCAGCGCCGGCATCGAGGCGGCCACCAACCAGGTGGTGAAGCAGGCCAACCGCGACATGCTCTGGTGGGTCTACGGTGCGGTGATCCTGCTCTGCCTGGTGACCTTCCGCTCCTGGCGCGCGGTGCTCTGCGCGGTGCTGCCGCTGGTGCTCACCTCGATCCTCTGCGAGGCGCTGATGGTGGCGCTGGGCATCGGCGTGAAGGTCGCGACCCTGCCGGTGATCGCCCTGGGCGTCGGCATCGGCGTGGACTACGCGCTGTACGTCATGAGCATCGTGCTGGCGCAGTTGCGCCAGGGCGCCAGCCTGTCCGAGGCGTATTACCGCGCGCTGCTGTTCACCGGCAAGGTGGTGATGCTCACCGGCGTGACCCTGGCCATCGGCGTGGGTACCTGGATCTTCTCACCCATCAAGTTCCAGGCCGACATGGGCGTGCTGCTGGCCTTCATGTTCGTCTGGAACATGGTCGGCGCGCTGATCCTGCTGCCGGCGCTGGCCTACTTCCTCCTGCCGCAACGCCAGGCCCGCGTGGAGGCGCAACCGGCCTTGCCGGCGCACCACCTGCAGGAAGTCCACCACGACCGCGACTGCTGCCAGCAGCACGCCGCCACGCCCCTGGCCTGCGGCCAGGCGCGCTGAGTCCACACAACGAAAACAAGAGGACGACTCCATGCCCTGCCTGAAGACCCTGTGGCGCGAACTGCGTGCCGGCCTGATCCAGTACGGCGCCACCCACTGCCTGCTGGTGGAGGTACGTCATGAGCGCTGAACGCCGCGCCGGTGGCGCGCAAGCCCTGTTGCTGCTGTTCGGCAGCTGCCTGCCGGTGCTCGGTGCGGTGCTCATCGCGCCGGTACTGCCGCGCATGCAGGCGCATTTCGCCGAGACTCCCGGCGCCGCCGTGCTGGTGCCGGTGGCACTGACCTTGCCGGCGCTGGTGATCGCCTTCCTCGCGCCGCTGGCCGGGGTGCTGGCCGACCGCGTGGGCCGGCGCTCCCTGCTGCTCGCCAGCATGCTGCTGTACAGCCTTTGCGGCATGCTGCCGCTGTGGCTGGATTCGCTCGGCCTGATCGTCGCCAGCCGCGCCGGCATCGGCCTGGCCGAAGCCGGGATCATGACCTGCTGCACCACGCTGATGGGCGACTACTTCGATGGCGAGCGCCGCGAGCGCCTGTTCGCCCTGCAGATGGTTGCCACCTCGCTCTCCGCCGCACTGTTCATGGGGCTGGGCGGCGCGCTGGGGGAGAGCAGCTGGCGCACCCCGTTCGCGCTCTATGCCGTGGGCGTGCTGTGCCTGCCGCTGATGGCCGCCTTGCTCTGGGAGCCGCAGGCACGCCGTGTCGAGCATGAGCCGGCCAGCGCCTCGCGCTTCCCCTGGGCAGCCATGGCGCCGTTGTACCTGCTCACCGGGCTGGCCGGCGTCAGCCTGTTCATCGTGCCGGTGCAGGCGGGCTACCTGCTGCAACTGCTGCACGTCGACGGCCCGCAGCAGATCGGCCTGACCATGGGCGCCAACCAGCTCGGCGTGCTGGCCGGCGCGCTGACCTTCCGCCTGCTCGCCGGGTTGCCGGCGCGTCGCCTGCTGGCGCTGGGCTTCGCCACCGCGGGCCTGGGTGGCGGGCTGATGGCGCTGTCGTCCAGCCATGCGCCCGTGGTCCTTGCCGTGCTGTTGAATGGGCTGGGAGTAGGCCTGCTGCTGCCGACGCTGATCACCCAGGTGATGCAGCAGGTCGGCTTCGACCAGCGCGGCCGCGCCACCGGTGGCTTCACCGCGTCGATCTTCGCCGGCGAGTTCGTCAGCCCGTTGCTGGTGCTGGCGCTCACCGGCGGCAACGCCGCCCAGCTACCGCATGCCCTGCTGCTGGTGGCGGTCGCGCAACTGGCACTGGCACCGCTGTGCCTAATGTGGCTGGGGCGGCGGATCAAGGCTCAGGCACTGGCCTGATCACGACAACAATAAAGAGGACATGACCGTGAGCTACTTGCGCAATACCTGGTACGCCGCTGCCTGGGACACCGAGGTCGAGGCCGGGCAGCTGTTCCCGCGCACCCTGCTGGACGAGCCGGTGCTGCTCTACCGAGACAGCCAGGGCGCCGCCCGCGCCATCGGCAACCGCTGCCCGCATCGCTTCGCACCGCTGCACATGGGCTGCCTGAAGGGCGACGAGGTGCAGTGCGCCTACCACGGCCTGCGTTTCGACAGCAGCGGCGCCTGCACCCACAACCCCCACGGCGACGGCGTCATCCCGCGGGCGGCGAAGGTCAAGGCCTATCCCCTGGTGGAGCGCCACAGCCTGCTGTGGATCTGGATGGGCGATCCGGCGCTGGCCGATCCGCAGCGCATTCCCGACTTCAGCTGCATGGACGCCGGGCACTGGTACGTCGGCAAGGGCTACCTGCACGCCAAGGCCAACTACGTGCTGGAAACCGACAACATCTTGGACCTGAGCCACGTCGAGTTCCTGCATCCCTCCACCCTCGGTGGCGAAGGGGTGAAGAGCGCAATCACCAGCGTCGAGCAGGAGGGCGACAGCGTCTGGTCGAACCGCCAGACCGTGGCCGAGATCATGCCGGACTTCCTTTACCAGGCAATGAACATCCCCCACGGCACCCCGGTGGACCGCTGGATCGACGTGCGCTGGGACGCCCCCGCCAACATGCTGTTGTACGCCGGTGCGGTGCCCACCGGACGCCCACGCAGCGAAGGGGTGAACAACCCGATCCCGCACCTGTTCACCCCCGAGACCGGCAAGACCACCCATTACTGGTTCGCCATGTGCTTCCCCAAGGCCATGGGCCCGATAGGCGAGCAGCTGGCCCGCGAGCAGGTCGAGGCGATCCGCCGGCCGTTCGCCAGCGAGGACCTGCCGATGCTCGAGGCGCAGCAGCAGATGATGGGCGACGCCGAGTTCTGGTCGCTCAAACCGGTGCTGCTGGTGGGCGATGCCGGAGCGATCCGAGCCCGCCGCGTGCTCGACCGGCTGATAGCCGAAGAGCGCACGGCCGCCGAAGTGGCAAAGGAGGCCGGCCATGCTTGAGGTTCGCGTCAGCCGCCGCCAGCACGAGGCGCAGGACATCCTCGGCTTCGAGCTGCGCTCGCTGGACGGCGCCAGCCTGCCGCCGTTCAGCGCCGGTTCGCACATCGACGTGCACCTGCCCAACGGGCTGGTGCGCCAGTACTCGCTGTGCAACGACCCGCGCGAGCACGACCGCTACCAGATCGGCGTGCTCCTCGATCCCACCTCGCGCGGTGGTTCTCGCTGCCTGCACGAGGCAGTGGAAGAGGGCATGCGGCTGCGTATCAGCGAGCCGCGCAATCTCTTCCCGCTGGCCCACGCAGCCGGGCGCAGCCTGCTGTTCGCCGGCGGCATCGGCATCACCCCGATCCTCTGCATGGCCGAACGACTCGCGCAGAGCGGCGCCGCTTTCGAGCTGCACTATTGCTGTCGCTCGGCCGAGCGCGCGGCCTTCCTCGAGCGCCTGAGCCGGTCGAGCTTTGCCGACCAGGTGCACCTGCATTTCGACGACGGCCCCGTCGAGCAGCGCCTGGATGCCGCGTGCCTGCTGGCAGCGCCGGCAGACGACGCGCACCTCTACGTCTGCGGCCCCGGCGGCTTCATGGCCCATGTGCTGGATAGCGCGCTCCAGGCCGGCTGGGACGAGTCGCGCCTGCACCGGGAGTACTTCGCGGCGGCGCTTGAGCCCGAGGCCGCCAGCGGAAGCTTCGAGGTGCAGCTGGCCAGCAGTGGGCAGTGCTTCCTGATTCCGCCGCAGCGCAGCGTCGCCGACGTGCTGCTGGAGGCCGGCGTGGACATCCCGCTGTCCTGCGAACAGGGCATCTGCGGCACCTGCGTGACGCGCGTGCTGGCCGGCGAGCCGGAGCACCGCGACCTGTTCATGACCGATGCCGAACACGCCCGCAACGACCAGTTCACGCCCTGCTGCTCGCGCTCGAAGAGCCCGCGCCTGGTACTCGATCTCTGAGGAGCCACTGATGATTCCCAGCCCCATCGCCACCTTCGATCCCGCCGCGCCCACCGGCCAGCCCGATTTCCCGCAGGACCGCTGGTACGTCGCCGGCTTTGCCTGGGAGCTCGGCGACAAGCCACTGGCGCGCACGCTGCTCGGGCAGCCGCTGGTGCTGTTCCGCACCGCCGACGGCAGCGTCGCCGCGCTGGAAGACCGTTGCTGCCACCGCGCGTTGCCGCTGTCACTCGGCACCCTCGAACAGGACGGCCTGCGTTGCGGCTACCACGGGCTGCTGTTCGGCGCCGACGGCCGCTGCCTGGAAATCCCGGGCCAGGCCAAGGTGCCCGGCAAGGCGCTGGTGAAGGCCTTCGTCCTGCGCGAGCGTGACCAGATACTCTGGCTCTGGCATGGCCGCGACCCCCAGGCCGCCCCCGACCGCGAACCACCGACCTACCCGCACCACGACAGCGGCCAGTACCGCTTCGGCGGTGACGTCTACCACTACGCGGCGCCCTGGCAACTCATTCACGACAACCTGCTCGACCTCAGCCACCTGGGCTACGTGCACCTGCGCACCATCGGCGGCAACGCGCGCATTCACATGAACGCGCAGATGCAGGTCAGCGGCGATGAACAGTCGGTACGGGTGGTGCGCCACATGCTCGACTCCGAGCCGCCACCCACCTACCGCGACGCCTATCCGTTCACGGGGCGCATCGACCGCTGGCAGGAGATCGAATTCCAGCCGTCGCACCTGTGCATCTGGACCGGCGCGGTGGATGCCGGCAGCGAGCCCATCGATACGCCCGAGCGGGGTGGCTTCCACCTGCGCGGCTTCCATGGCGTGACCCCAGAGACGAAAGAGACCTGCCACTACTTCTGGACCCAGGCGACCAATCCCCAGGCCGATCCGGAGGAGAACCTGAACCGGGTGCTGGAGCAGACCCGCCTGACCTTCGACGAGGACAAGCAGGTGATCGAGGCGCAGTACGCCAACCTGCTGCGCTTCGGCGAGCGGCCGATGGTCGACATCCATGTCGATGCCGGCGCCAATCGTGCCCGGCGAATCATTGCCAGCCTGCTGGCGGGCCAGGCATGAGCGCGCTGTTTTCTCTCGCCGGCAAGACTGCGCTGGTGACCGGCGCCACCCGAGGCATCGGCCTGGCCATTGCCCGCGAGTACGGCCGCGCCGGCGCGCGCCTGCTGATCAGCAGTGAGAGTGCCGAGGACTGTGGGCGAGCGGCGGAGTCGCTGGCGGAGGAGGGCATCGATGTGATCGCCGTGCCCGCCGACCTGCGTGACGCGAACGCCGTGCAGGCACTGGCGCAGCGGGCCCTGGAGCATTTCGGCCGGCTCGATGCGCTGGTCTGCAATGCCGGGGTCGCGCCGCACATGGGGCCGCTCGGCACGGCCAGCGACGCCGACTGGGAGCTGACCTTCACCGTCAACCTGCGCAGCGCACTCTGGCTGACCGGTGCCTTGCTCCCGGCCATGGCCGAGAACGGCGGCGGCAGCGTGGTGCTGATGGCGAGCATCGCCAGCGTGCGCGGCAACAAGGGCCTGGGCCTGTACGGGTTGTCCAAGGCCGGGCTGGCGCAGCTGGCGCGCAACCTGGCGGTGGAGTGGGGGCCGGCGAACATCCGCGTCAACGCCATCAGCCCCGGCGTGATCCACACCGAGTTTGCCCGCCCGCTCACCGAAAACCCACAGGTCCTGCAGCGCCGCCTGGCGCTCACGCCGTTGCGCCGGGTCGGGCAGCCCGAGGAAGTGGCTGCCCTGGCATTGCTGCTGGCGGCTCCCGGTGGCGCGTTCATCAGCGGACAGAACCTCATCGTCGACGGTGGCACGACCATCGGCGACGGCAATTGAAAGGAGACACCATGCAACAGCTTCCCCCCTTCAAACGCGTGGTCACCGGCCATGACGCCGAGGGCCAGGCGGTGGTCGCCAGCTGCGGCCCGACGCCGAACAACTTCCCGCTCAAGGCGGTGCCCGGCACCCTGTTCCACGAGGTTTGGAACAGCCTCGGGAGCCCCGCGCCACTGGACAACGGCGACGACCCCACTGCGCAGCCGCTGCAGCTCAGCCCCGGCCCGCTGGGCAGCGTCATCCGCGTGGTGGACATCCCGCCGGACAGTGTGCAGAACCAGGTCAGTGCCGAAGACGCCGCGGCAGTCTTCGCCGAAATCGGCGAGTCCCACGCCGGCACCGGCAAGGCCGACTCGAAGCACAAGCTGATGCACCGCACCCAGACCCTGGACTACGGCATCGTCACTGAGGGCGAAGTCTGGCTGGTGCTCGACGACGGCGAGGTGCACCTCAAGCGTGGTGACATCGTGGTGCAGCGCGGCACCAATCACGCATGGAGCAACCGCACTGAAGCGATGGCGCGGATGGTCTTCGTACTGCTCGATGGCCGTTATGCGTCCGAGCTGAAGGAGCTGCTGCCATGAAGCTCGCCACCCTCGATGACGGCAGCCGCGATGGCCGCCTGCTGGTGGTCTCCCGCGACCTGGCGCGGGCGGTGGATGCCAGCGGCATCGCGGCTACCCTGCAGGCCGCGCTGGACAACTGGGCGCTGCTGGAGCCCGACCTGCAGCGTCTGTACCAGCGGCTCAACGCCAATGCCGTCGCCGGTGCCTTCGACCTCGACCCGGCGCAACTCGCCGCGCCGTTGCCGCGTGCCTGGCAATGGCTGGACGGTTCCTGCTTCCTCAGCCATGGCGAGCTGATGCAGAAAGCCTTCAACCTGGAGCCCATCGAAGGCGTCGAGCGCATCCCGCTGATCTACCAGGGTGCCGGCGACGACTTCCTCGGTCCGCGCGCGGATATTCCGCTGCCCAGTGAAGCCCATGGCATCGACTTCGAGGGCGAGTTCGCCGTGCTGCTCGACGAAGTGCCCATGGGCTGTCCGGCGGACCAGGCGCTGAAGCATGTGCGCCTGGTGCTGCAGCTCAATGACGTCAGTCTGCGTGCACTGGCCCCACGGGAGATGAAGACCGGCTTCGGCTTCCTCCAGGCCAAGCCGGCGTCCAGTTTCGCCCCGGTGGCGGTGACCCCGGACGAGCTGGGCAACGCCTGGCGCGATGGTCGCGTGCACCTGCCATTGAAGGTGGAGTGGAATGGCGAATGGTTCGGCCATCCCCACGGCGGCGCCATGCACTTCGGCTTCCATGATCTGATCGCCCATGCCGCCCTGACGCGGCGCTTGAGCGCCGGCACGCTGATCGGCTCGGGCACCGTGTCCAACGCCGACCGCTCCGTGGGCTCGGCTTGCATCGCCGAGCGCCGCGCCATCGAGACCATCGCCCACGGCGCCCCGCGTACGGCCTTCATGCACTTCGGCGACCACGTGCGCATGGAAGCTCGCGGCAGCGAGGGCGAGGTGCTGTTCGGCGCCATTGACCAGCGTGTGGTGCAAGGGGGCCGGCCATGCGCGTGATGGTCAGCGGGGCCAATGGCTTCGTCGGCCGCCTGCTGGTGCGGCGCCTGCTGGAGGCGGGCGTGCTGCGCGGGGAGCGGATCGAGGCGTTGCTGCTGCTGGACCAGACACTCGAAGGCCTGCCTGACGATGCGCGCCTGCGCCGGCACTACGGCAGCGTCACCGATCCGGCCCTGCTGCGCCGCGTGCTGGCCGATGGCGTCGACGTGGTGTTCCATCTGGTGAGCGTGCCCGGCGGCGCCGCCGAGGCGCAGTACGAACTGGGCTACCAGGTCAACCTGCAGGCGAGCCTGGAGCTGCTGCATCAACTGCGCAATGCCGCGCGCCCGCCGGTGCTGGTTTATGCCAGCAGTGTGGCGGTCTACGGTGGCGAGCTGCCGGCGCGGATGGACGAGGAACAGCCGGCGGCGCCGCAGCTGTCCTACGCGGCGCACAAGCGCATGGTGGAGATTGCCCTGCAGGACCTGTCCCGTCGCGGCGAAGTGGACGGACGCGCCCTGCGCCTGCCCGGCATAGTCGCCCGGCCGCGAGAGCCCAACGGGCTGCGTTCGGCCTTCATGAGCGACCTGCTGCACGCCTGTGCGGCGGGGGACAGCTACACCTGCCCGGTCTCGCCGCAGGCCAGCGCCTGGTGGATGTCGGCCCGCTGCTGCGTGGACAACCTGCTGCACGCCGCCGAGCTCAGGGAGCCCGGCCGCCAGCGGGTGTGGCAACTGCCGGTGCTGCAGCTGTCCATCGCCCAGGTGCTTGCCGGGCTCACCGTCTGTTTTGGCGAGGCCAATTGCGAGCGCATCGCCTTCGTACCCGATCCGCAACTGGAGGCGCTGTTCGGCGCCTACCCGCCGTTGCGCACGCCGCAGGCTCGTGAGCTGGGCTTCTGCCACGACGGCACGGTGGCCTGCCTGCTGCGCAACGCCCTCGACCTTCCGCCGCGTCGCAGCCGCGCCGCCCTCCGCAAAGGAATCTCCGCATGAGCCTGAACCAACGCCGTCTGCTGGATCTGTCCGTGACCCTGGACAACAACCCCTACACCGACCCGCCGCCCCTGCTGCCGAAGATCGACTACATGGACCACCAGCAGGGCTGGCCGGAGATGGCCGCAATGTTCCCCGGTCTGCGCAAGGAGGATCTGCCCGGCGACGAATCCTGGGCGGCGGAACGCCTGCAGATCACCACCCACAGCGGCACCCACATGGACGCGCCGTGGCACTACGCGTCCACCACCGACGGCGGTAAGCCGGCCTTCGGTATCGACGAGCTGCCGCTGGACTGGTGCCTGCAACCAGGCGTGAAGCTGGACTTCCGGCGCTTCCCGGACGGCCACGTGGTGACCGCCGCCGAGGTCGAGGCCGAGCTGGCGCGCATCGGCCATGCGCTGCAGCCGCTGGACATCGTGCTGGTGAACACCCGCGCCGGCAGCCTGTTCGGCCAGCCGGGCTACCTCGAAGCCGGCGTCGGCATGGGCCGCGAGGCGACGCTCTACCTGCTGGAGCGCGGCGTACGGGTGGTGGGCACCGATGCCTGGAGCTGGGATGCGCCCTTCAAGTACACCCGCGAGCGCTTCGCTGCCTCGGGCGATGCTTCGATCATCTGGGAAGGCCACAAGGCGGGGCGCGACATCGGCTACGGACAGATGGAGAAGCTCGCCAACCTCGAGCAACTGCCCGACCACGGCTTCCTGGTCAGTTGCTTTCCCTACAAGATCCGCCACGCCTCTGCCGGTTTCGTGCGTGCCGTGGCGATCCTCGAGTGACTGCCAGGCGTTGACTCTCCCCTCAGGGGGAGGCTTTAGGCTCGGCTCGCTTTCACAAGGAGTCGAGCACCATGCAACAGAAACGGATTCTCCTGATCCTCGGCCATCCTGGCGACGACAGCTTCTGTAGCGCTATCGCCGAGCGCTACCGGGAAGCTGCCAGTGGCGCCGGGCATGAAGTCAGGCTGCTGCGCCTGGGCGAACTGGCCTTCGACCCGCTGTTGCGCAGCGGCTACAACCGCGAGCAGCCGCTGGAACCGGACCTGCTGCAGGCGCAGCAGGCGATTGCCTGGGCCGATCACCTGGCACTGGTATTCCCGGTCTGGTGGGGCGGGGTGCCCGCGTTGCTCAAGGGTTTTCTCGACCGGGTGCTCCTGCCCGGTTTCGCCTTCCGCTACCGAAAGGGATCGCCCTTCCCGGAGAAGCTGCTCAAGGGCCGCACCGCGCACCTGCTGGCGACCCTGGACACGCCGCCCTGGTACTTCCGCTGGTTCCAGCGCATGCCTGCGCTGCAGCAGATGCGCAGGACCACCCTGGAATTCTGTGGTATCCGCCCGACCGGCACGCTCCTGTTCGGGCCGGTCATCCACTCGGCGCCGCAGCGGCGCGAGGCCTGGCTGCGGCAAGTGCAGTCGCTCGCCGGTGGTTGATCCGCAGGCTGGGATTTTCGCCGCGGCTGCCGCATGCTGGCCGCCGCCTGTGCAGGAGTGGTTCACATGTTTATCGGGAAGGTCGCCGAGCTGTCCGGCACCACGGTCAAGTGCATTCGTCACTATGAGGCGATCGGCCTGCTGCCCACGCCGCGCCGGGAGGGCAAGTATCGCGTCTACACGCAGGAAACGGTCGAGTTGCTGGTGTTCATCAAGTGCGCCCAGCAGTTGGGCTTCCGCCTCAGGGAGATGCAGGACATCTTCCTGCGCGGCGACGAACTGGCGCGCTGGGACCTCGTGCGCGAAGCGCTTGCGGCGAAGAAGCAGGAACTGGGTCGGCGCATCGAGGAACTGCAAAGCCATTACAAGGGCCTTGAGGACTTCGAGAAAAGCTTGCTGGACTCCACCGCGCTCTGCGACCTGGAGCGCCTGCCAGACGTGGGCTGAACGACCCTTTGTCGCCTCGCTTCGGGCGGCGCCATGCAGCGTCTTTACTGGCACAGAGAACCTGTCGTTCAGCGAGGCCTGTGTGATGAGCAGCGTAGAGGTGGCACCCGAGACACGGGGCGTGACGGTGGAGTTGCTGTCCTCGGTCGACCTAGGCCCCGAGATCGACGGCATGGCCGGCCGGCAATTGCGGATGCGCCGGGTGACCATCGCGCCCGGCGGCGTCTTCGGGCCGGTGCATGACCACGTTGACCGTCCCGGCACGGTGTTCATCCTGCAGGGCACCATCACCGATCATCGCAACGGCATCGCCACGGACTACGGGCCGGGCGTCGGCTGGCCCGAGGATCGCCACACCACGCACTGGCTGGAAAACCGCGGCAGCGTCACCGCCGTGGAGATTTCGGTCGATATCGTCCGGCTGGGCTAGCCCCGGTCGGGAGCGTTGCTTCGATCACCCAGGCGCTCACTCAAGGGCATGAACGAGGGACGACGAGCCGTGCTCGCCGATCAGGAGGGAATCGATGGACAAAGCCGAGAAGGGCACCTGGCAGCGGGTGCTGGAACCGATCGACCGTATCACCGAAGTGATTTTCGGCCTGCTGATGGCCATGACCTTCATCGGCTCGCTGAGCGTGGCGACCTCGGGGCGGGAGGAGGTGCGCACCATGCTGATCGCCGCGCTGGGCTGCAACCTCGCCTGGGGCCTGGCCGACGCCGTGATCTTCCTGATGCGCACCTGGACCGAGCGTACCCGCAGCCGCACGCTGATGGAGCGCCTGCAGGGCAGTTCCGACCCGCGCGATGGCCAGGGGCTGATCGCCGCCGAACTGCCTCCCCGCATCGCCACGGCGGTCAGCGCGGACGGACTGGAAATGCTGCGCCTGCACCTGTTGCGGGAGGCCGCCGGCACGCCGGCCTCTGTCCGGATCGACTGGGAAGACATCAAGGGTGCGCTCGCCACCTTCCTGCTGGTGGTGCTGGCGACCTTCCCGCTGGTCATTCCCTTCCTGCTGATCGGCCAGACCGGCCCGGCCATTCGGGCGTCCAACGCCGTGGCGCTGGCGATGCTGTTCATTTCCGGCTGGATGCTTGCCCGCTACTCCGGCGGTTCGCCCTGGGCGGGCGGGATTGCGCTGGCAGTGGTGGGCACGGCGCTGCTGTTCGCCATCATTGCGCTGGGCGGCTGACCCCGGCCGGTTCCTGCCCAGGTCGACTGGCGCCCAGTTCGGCGACCACCTGATCGACGAAACGGCGCAGCTTCGGCGGCATGCGGCGGTCGCTGGCGTAGAGCAGATGGACCTGCCGCGCCGGTGCCTGCAGGTCGGGGAACAACTGCACCAGGCGACCCTGGCGAAGGTCGTCGGCGAGCATCATCTCGGCGCCCAGGATGATGCCCAGGCCATCGCAGGCGGCGGCGCGCTGTGCGCGGGCGTCGTTGACCTGAAGGCGGCTGCTCTGGGCCAGCAGCTGCAGGCTTTCGCCCCCCAGCATCTGCCAGCCCCCGGACACTGACGCAGGCCAGGCGGTAAGCCCCAGGCAGTGGTGCCCTTCGAGGTCGCCGGGCGTCTGCGGAGTGCCGTGCTCGGCCAGGTAGGCTGGCGCTGCGCAGGCGATCAGCCGATAGGCCGCCAATGGCCGCGCGACCAGGCTGGAGTCGTCCAGCGGGCCGATGCGGATCACGGCTTCGAAGTTCTCGTCGATCAGGTCCACCAGGCGATCATTGAGCGACAGCTCGATCTTCACCTCCGGGTGCTGGCGCAGGTAGCGCCCCAGCAGCGGCATCAGGCAGTAGGTGCCATAGGTGACCGGGGCGCTGATCCGCAGTTGCCCTCGGGGGGCCGCGAGATGATCCAGGGCCAGGGCATCCGCCGCTTCAGCTTCGGCCAGCACGCGCTTGCAGCTGTCATAGTAGTGCTGGCCGATCTCGGTCAGGCTCTGCCGGCGAGTAGTGCGGTTGAGCAGCTTGACGCCCAGGCGATCCTCCAGCGCGCTGACATGCTTGCCGGCCATCTGCGAGGACATGCCCAGCGCCGCCCCGGCGGCGGAGAAGGAGCCGCTGTCGGCCGCCCTGACGAACACCGCCATGCTTTGCAGTCGATCCATGATTCGCTACCCGTGGTTTCGACACTTCCAAATGAAGGCCGATATTTCAGCTATCTGATTTCAAATAGCATCCTGGCTTCCGGTCTGGCTGGCAAGCGCGGGCCGGTCCCCACGGCACAGGAAGCGAAGGAGTCAGGCGATGCGTATCGGAATCATCGGAGCGGGGTTCATTGGCCGCGCCATGGCGGCACTCGCCGGGAAGAACGGTTGCGAGGTCATGCTCAGCAATTCACGCGGGCCGCACGCACTGGCCAGCAGTGCAGCTTCCCTGGGCTGCGAGGTCGGCACCGTGGAGCAGGCGGCGAGCTTCGGCGATCTGGTGCTGCTGGCCGTTCCCTTCGGCCGTTACCCTGAATTGCCGGTGGAGGCCTTCGCCGGCAAGGTCGTGCTGGATGCGGGCAATTACTACCCGCAGCGCGACGGCCAGCTCGCCGCGCTGGACAGTCGGCAAACCACCACCAGCGAGCTGCTCGCACAGCACCTGGTGGGCGCCAGGGTGGTCAAGGCGTTCAACGCCATCCTCGAGCGTGACCTGGTAGCCGACGCCCGCCCGGCCGGTGCCGCCGATCGTCGGGCACTCCCCATTGCCGGCGACGACCTGCAGGCCAAGCAGGCGGTCAGCGATCTGCACGAGCGCCTGGGCTACGACGTGGTCGATGCTGGTGCCCTGGCCGAAGGACGACGTTTCGAACGCGCCCGCCCGGCTTACTGCAGGCGCCTGGACAGCGACGGCCTGCGCGCCGCCCTGGCCGATGAAGGTCCGGACCAGGTTGAAGGCAGCTGGCGTGAATGAAGCAGGCATGCGCCGCCGGCAGGCAGCTGCATCGCCAGAGGCGAGATTGATCGCCCACATGACAAGGGAGTGCCATCGCGTGACAAACATCGACCGGAATCTTTTGCGCCTGGGGCTGTTGATTCCGCTCTGGCTTTTCGTGGGAGTCGGGCTGACCTCGCTGGGTTATCCCGGCTTCAGTCACTTCGACCAGGCGATGAGTCAGCTGGGGGCGACAGGCGCGCCCACGCAAGGCTACTCCGCGTGGGTGAACAACTTCCCGCTGGGGGTGCTGTTCGTGCTTTTCGCCGTGGGTGTCGCACGACGCTTCGCCGGTTCCCGCCTGGCGTTGTCCAGTGCCGTGTTGATAGCGCTGCATGGCCTGGCCAGTTTCGCGACCGGCTTTTTCTCCTGCGACCGGGGATGCGCGCCGGCGCTGCCTTCGATGTCCCAGCAGATCCACAACTTCGCGGGTCTGCTGATGTTCCTCTCGCTGACGCTGGCCAGCGTACTGTGGGCCCTGCCGGGCAGCAGGCTGCTGTCCAGGGCGGCGTTCGGCCGGTTCTCGCTGCTCTGCGTGATACTGGCTGTCGCGACGGTGGTGATGATGGCCAGGGCCTTCGCCGACGGCCACGGGTTCGGGCTGTACCAGCGGCTCAATTACGCCATTTCCGTCATCTGGGTCGCCAGTCTGGCGTGGGTTGCGCTTCACGACGAATCACGAAGTCCGGTGAGCGCGGCGTGAGGGGAGGGGCGATCCCCCTCACGAATACCGCCAGGGGGATTGCCGTTCCGACATCAGCTCAGAAGTCGGCCTTCAGGGTGACGGTGTAGTTGCGCGGGTCACCGTACTGGTTGCTCGCGTTCAGCCAGCCGATGGAGGAGTAGTACTTCTTGTCGAACAGGTTGTTGCCGTTCAGGGCGACGCTGAGGTTCTTGTTGATCTGGTAGCCCAGGCGGGCGTTCCAGATGGCGTAGCCGGATTGCTTGATATCGCCGACGCCGCCGGTGCCGCCGAAGTTGGTGTTGTAGTTTTCGCTCTGGATGCTGGCGCCTGCGCCTGCGGTCCACTGGTTCAGTTCACCTGGCAGGTTGTAGTCGCCCCAGAAGCGCAGCAGGTGGCGCGGCGTGTAGCTGTTGAAGGTGGAGCCGGAAGACGAGGTGCCGTCGCCCGGATCGTTGAGGAACTTGGTCGAGGTGTAGGTGTAGCCGGCGAACAGCTGCAGGCCCCTGAGCACTTCGCCGCTGATCTCCGCGTCAAAGCCCTCGGCGCGAACCTTGCCGCCGGCCACGTAGCAGTTGTCTTCGCCGTTCTGCCCGCACTCCGAGGCGTAGTCGTATTGCGCACGGTTCTCCTGGTCCACGCGGAAGATCGCGAAGCTGGTATTGACGCGGCCATCCATCAGCTCGCCCTTCAGGCCGATCTCGTAGTTCGAACCCTCGATGGGCTTGAGCGGGGCGCTGTCCTGGGTCAGCTCGGTCTGCGGCTTGAAGATGTCGGTGTAGCTGGCATAGACCGACCACTGGTTGTTCAGCTCGTAGATGAGCCCGCCGTAGGGCGTGAACTCGCCGGTTTCCTTCGAATGCGCCGGGGCGGGCGAGGAGGTGGTGAAGCGGGTGAGTTCGTAGTCGTACTGGTAGTTGCTGGTGCGCCCGCCCAGGACCAGGGTCAGCGGCTCGGTCAGCTTGTAGCGCACCACGCCATAGAGGCCGTTCTGGCGGATATGGCCCTTGGAGGTGCCGGCGTAGGTGGTGCTGAGCATCTCTTGCTCGGTCGGCTCGCGCGGGGATACCGGGTCGTAGAGGTTGATCGGCCCGAGGTTGAGCAGACCGCCTTGCAGGTCGTCGGTCTTCAGGTCGCTGGCGTTGGCGCCGACCACCACCTGGTGCTCCAGGTCGAAGGCACGCCACTTGCCGGCGAGGTTGATGTCGGCGCCCTTGTTGATGTTCTCGAAATCGTAGAGGTAGGCGCGCGACTGCATGCCGTCGCCGGTAGCCGGGTCGACCGCGCCGCGGCCGAAGCTGTAGAGGATGTCGTTGGTTTCGCGGATGTAGCTGCCCGAAGCGTTCAGGCGCCAGTCATCGTTGAAGTCATGGGTGACGTCGGCGAAGTAGGTGGTCTGCTTGTTGTTCCACTTGTTCCAGTCCGCGCCGGTGAAGGTCGAGCGGCCCGCATGCACCGCGCTGCCATCCTTGTTGCGCGGCAGGCCGCCGAAGGACGGTGTCGAGTGCAGGTCTTCCACGCTGGCGCCGGCGGCCACCCTGGTGTCGTCGGTCAGGTCGTACTCGAGAATGCCGTAGAGCACATTCTTGCGGCTTTCCGCGGTGTCGTAGAAGTAGTCCCGGTCCTCGTGGGCGGCCACCACCCGGCCACGCAGCCTGCCGTCTTCGGTGAGCGGAGCGCTGCCATCGAGGGTCTGCCGGTAGGTGTCCCAGGAGCCGGCGCTGGCGGTAAGCGACAGCGACGGTTCGGCCTTCGGGCGTTTGCGCACGAGGTTGATGGCGGCGCCGGGATTGCCGCTGCCCTGGAGCAGGCCGTTGGCGCCGCGCAGCACCTCCACGCGGTCGTAGAGCAGGGTGTCGGAGGTGAAGCTGCTGCCGATGGCGTAGTAGCGGCGGTCGAGGGGGACGCCGTCGTACTGGATGGTCTCCACCTCGAAGCCGCGCGAGTAGATGTACTTGCCGCCGGACGGGCTCTGGTAGGTGGTGATGCCGGTGGTTTTCTCCAGCACCTGGTCCAGGGTGTCGAGGCGCTGGTCGTCCATCGCCTTGCGCGTGATGACGGTGACCGACTGCGGGATGTCCCTGAGGCGCTGGGCGGATTTGCCGATGGTGGCTTCGCTGGAGGTATAGGAGCCGGAGTCTTCCGTCGTCGGCCCCAGGCCCTGGCCGGTGACGATCGTGTCGCTCATGGCCAGTGCCGCCGGAATTTCTTCCAGTACATAGCTGCCGCCCTGGTCCACCGCTCGCAGCCCGGTGCCGGAGAGGAGGGCGGCGAACCCGGCCTCCCGCGAATAGCTGCCGTGCAGGCCGGCCGACTGGAGATGGGCGGTCTTGCTGGCATCGAACGAGAGCGCGACCCCTGCTTCGCTGGCGAAGCGGCTGAGCACCTCGGTCAGCGACCCGGCGGCGATGTCGTACTGGCGGATGCTCTGCACTGCGCTGGACGCCGCAGGCTCTGCGCCCTGAACGAAGGGGACGCCCACGACGGCGACACTGAAGAGGGCAGCCTGCACGTGAATGGCAAGCCGGTGGCGAACGAACGGATACAGCATGGTCTCTCCCCGGTGGTGGTGACCAAGTGGGTCACTGATGCCGGAGTAGCCGAACCAGGGACGAAGAAAGTGCACGGTGACTGGAAAAATCCTTTCCTGCCTTCACGCAGGCTCAGCTGCGCGGAACCACGGTTACCCAATACCCCGTGCGATACACCACCGCGACAGGGAAGCTGCGCTCCAGGGCCCTGAGCGCGAGGTCGGTGTCGTCCACCGGGAAGGCGCCGGAAATGCGCAGCCCACTGATGCGCGGGTCGCATCTCAGCCAACCGTGGCGGTAACGCCCCAGTTCTTCCAGCAACTCGCCCAGCGGCCGGTCGATGGCAATCAGGCTGCCCTGTGCCCAGGCGCCAACCGACGCATCGTTGACCCGCGCGGGCTCGATGTTGCCGGAGGTGATGCGAGTGTGCTGGCCGGCCTCCAGGCGCAGGAGAGCCGCCTGGCCGGGTACGGATACTTCGACCGCTTTTTCCAGTACCGCCACCTCGGTTCCGTTGCCCCAGTTGCTCACGCTGAAGCGAGTGCCCAGCGCACGCACGGTGGCGTCGGCGCTGCGCACCCGGAAGGGTCTGTCGAGACCATCGCTCGCGGTGCTCACCAGCACCTCGCCGGCACGCAGGAGGATCAGGCGCTGGTTGCCATCGAAAAGCACATCCACCGCGCTGTCGGTGCCCAATTGCATCTGGCTTCCGTCCGCCAGGGTGAAGTGGCGGCGTTCGCCAACGGCGGTCTTGTAGCCGGCGGTGTAGCGCTGGCGTGCGTCACTGCGCCAGCCCAGGGTGGCCAGGCCGCCCAGCGAGGCGAGTACCACGAAGCTGCGCAGCACCTGTCGCCGTGACTGCCCGGCCGAGGCCAGCGTGGCCGCCGCCAGGCGACCCGGCACGCGGGCCATCTGCAGGTTTACCGACTCGATGCGCTGCCAGGCGCGCTGGTTGACCGGGTCTGCCGCCAGCCAGCGTTGCCAGGCCCGCTGGTCGCCGTCGCCCGGCGCCGCGTTGGCCAGGCGTGCATACCAGCGGGCCGCTTCGCTGATGGCTTCTCGCTCATCGGGTTGCAGGGTGTCGCTCACAGGACGCCCGCCATGGCCAGGCAGCAGTGCTCCATGGCCTTGGCCATGTACTTGTTCACCGTGCGCAGAGAAATCCCCAGTCGCTCGGCGATCTGCTGGTAGGTCAGCCCCTCGAGCTGGGAAAGAATGAAGGCCTGCCGGACCTTCTGCCCCAGTCCATCGAGCATCCGGTCGATCTCCAGCAGCGCTTCGAGCAGCAGGGCCTGTTCCTCGAGGGACGGCTGGACGGCTTCGGGCAGCAGCGCCAGCGCCTCCAGGTAGGCGCGCTCCAGCGAACGGCGGCGATACAGGTCGATGACCAGGCCCCGGGCGATGGTCTGCAGGTAGTGCCGGGGCTCGCGAATCGCCTCGGCGCTCCTGGCCATCAGTACGCGCACGAAGGTGTCCTGCGCCAGGTCGGCCGCATCGGCGGAATCGTTGAGACGCTTGCGCAGCCAGCCGCGCAGCCAGCCATGATGGTCGCGGTAAAGCATCCCTACCGCCTGCAGCGACGAATCCCCCTGCATTGCAATCCCCTAAGAACAATTTGCAAACGACAATCGTTATCAACTATACGGGATGTGGGATTGATTGAAAACTGCAGGTTGACGAGGGTCCGCTTCTACCCGAGGCGGGCGCTCATGCCTCGCGCGGCAGGTTGAAACAACCTATCCGGCAAGCTCCTTGTGCAGGGCATTGCCCAAGGCTTCGAAGGCCCGCGAGATACGTTTGATCCGGCGCAAATCGGAATGCATGGCGAGCCACACGTCTACTTCGAAGCCAAAGTCATCTGGCAGCACCTGGATCAGGGAATATGGCGAAGCGACGGTGGCCGGGCACAGCCCAAAGCCAAGCCCTGCGCGAATGGCTGCGAGCTGCGCCAGATGGTTGTCCGTTGCGATCGCGAAGCGCTGATCCGCTCCGCACAGCCCTGCCTCGACCAAGCGACGCAGATCGGCAGAGCGTCGATCTGGACCTATCAATGGAGCCTTACGCAACGCAGCAAGGCTCTTGGGCTCTCCATAGCGCTTCAGGCATTCGGCGCTGGCATAAATGCCGACGCGCAAGACACCAGTGCGTCGCACGACAATCCCCGCTTCGCTGGGTCGCACCAGACGTACCGCAATGTCCGACTCTTGTCTGGCGAGGTCTTCCATCTGGTCGTTGATGCTCAGTTGGAGATTGAGCCCCGGATAGTCATGGCGGAACTCATGCAATAGCCGTGGAAGGACTTCTACCCCCAGCAAGTCACTGCTGGTGACTCTGACCGTGCCGTGGGAGACGTCGGTCTCCGAGCTGGCCATGCGGTTGAATGCCTGGGCGGCAATGTCCATCGACTCCACGTGATGAATGAGCTGGCGTGCGGAGTCTGTCGGCGTCAGGCCCGTGGATGTGCGGGTGAACAGGCTGATCCCAAGGGCGCTCTCCAGGCTCTCCAGACGCCGGCGCGCAGTAGACTGCGCAATGTTCAGCAACCTGGCGGCTCCCGACAGGCTTCCGGAGCGCAGCACGGCAAGAAATACCCGCTGACTTTCCCATTCGATACCGCTCATACATTTACTACCAACGGTTACTCCAATTGCTCTCTTCTGCCCGGCGCCTGGACGGTGGATCATCCGTTGCTCGAACATCAACGTGCGCCATTGTAAGGAGTGACACCATGGGATTCACCGGTCAGTGCCGATGCGGCAAGGTCAGCCTCCGTCTGCATGCGGACGTCCTGCCGCCGCTTTATGCGTGCCATTGCCTGAACTGCCAGCGCTGGAGCGGCAGTGCATTCGGCTTGCACCTGCTGTGTCCGGCGCAAGCCGTGGAGATCGCTGGAGAGCTGCGCGAGTACCGGGACGAGCACCAGGGACATGCCTCGACTCAATACGCCTGCGCGGTCTGCCTGACCCGCCTGTTCAACGAGACGACCGCCGCTCCAGGAGTGCGCGTGGTGCGTGCCGGCGTGCTGGAAGGCGCATCACATTGGACTCCGCGAGCGCATATATGGGCCAAACGCAAACAGCCCTGGATCATGCTGCCGGCGGATGCACCCCAATGGCCGGAGAGCCCTACGCCGGAAGAGTTTGCTGCGGCACTGTTCTAGTCAACGACCTGCGTCTGCTTGTGGCCGATTGCTGCCCCTGGGCAAAGGCAGCTTCCGGCCAAGAGCAGCCGGTAATCGACCGCAAAGACCTCCATTGAACTTTGTAGTTATCTACGTAGCTGGGGTCGATTCATTGATGGCAAAAGTCTGGCTAAAAGCTAAATTTATTGCTGTTCGGACGATGGATGTCTACTCGCTGAGATGGGAGGCGCAATGGAACGTGGATCTCTCCGCCAATTCGCAGTTCTGACATGGATTCTGCTTATTGCGGGATGTACTTCGACGGCGCCGGTCCTTAACTCAAAAGCGCCAGATGGCCCTTCTGACTCTACGACGGCGCCCGCGACGGCTCCGATCGGCGTCATTTCCGACACGCAAATCCACGAGAGTCGAGGTACTGCATCTCGGTATGCCTCGAAAGCTGGGGATGAATTTGTCGAAGTAACGATTCGAACTGGGCAACAGGTAATCGGCAGTACCGACATTCTGATGCAAGCGCTCAAGGGTGTTACTTCTCTGCCTATTGTATTGCACCTGGGGGATGCACTGGACGTTTCCTGTCAAACAGAGTGGGACGCCTTCGTCAGAACAATGCGTGTTGCGGGAGGGAATACCCCTTGGGTTCTCGTTGATGGAAATCATGACGGTTTTTACGTAGGCAACATTTCACCGACTAATTCCACCAAGTACAACGTTGGCTATTGGAACCAAGTCTGCAATCAAGGCCGGTACAGTCTGGAGAGCACGCTTTCTGCTCGGCACTTCGACAAGGCCATGCTGGTTGCTGCTAATGTGCAGCACGTACTCGCACTCCAATCCAACGCGGATTCCAGCCTCAATGAGGTGCCTCGTAATGGCACATGCCAGAACCTTGTAGACGGCCCTATTGCGTGTGCTGCATGGCATATAGACACTGAACATCCCTGGATGTCCTACTTAACGCAGTTGGTCCGTCTACCAGCAGCAGTGCCGTCAGAACCGCCGGTGTACGTCCTAGCGCTCGACAGTTCGACTTACCTCAACCAACCGAACGTGGACTATCAGTACGCACTGCTCACAGGAGTTAAGGCAGGTTTCACGCCCGCCCAGCTTCGTGACGCGAGGATTATGGTGCGGCAGTTGCCGGTAGACGCCCGTTTCTTTATCGCCACCCATCATCATGTCAACGAGTGGCGCGCTTCCGCACTTAGCACCGACGAGCGCTCGGAGCTCGGCGGCCTATTGGCGTCGTATAGTTTCCTCAATTTTGTTCTGACTGCACATACCCATGAAGGTGGCTGGTACGACCATAAGGTCCTTGGTAACCCGCTTCTTGAGCTCAATACTGGGTCGCTAGCTGACCCCCCTCTTTACTACCGGGATCTGCAGTTCGTTCGCAGTGGAGGTAAGGAATGGCGTGTTCGCTCGAACAAGCACCTACTGAATGTCGCGTCGATTCCGGAATGTGCCTCGTATAAACCACCGACGAGTGATTCCGGTTATACGGTCGACGATCAGCGTTCCGAGAACGATCGATTGCATGACGCCCCGAAGCTGACCAGGAAGGTTGGTCAGGTTTTCTCGGCCTTACGACACTTCTTCGGCTTTTGGAATGCGAAGCATGAAGAACTGCGTCCTCAGCTACTTACCTACCGTGACATAGTCCGTGCATCTCTTCCAGAAGATGCCGGGTTCTACTATGAGCGCTGGGAGGGTGATGAGGCTCCTAGGAACTACCAATCGCGTGAAGAGCTTGAAGCACGTCTAGAGTACCTGGCCTGGTGTTCTCATAAGTCCAAGTGTTCAGTCACAGAGAAGGGAAATCTTCTCAAGAAGCTCGAAGATGAGCTTGCTCCTGACTCTAAGCTTTACCCGCAAGAGGTGCTGATGAAGGCTCACTATGCCCGACTATGTGCAGCCGTCTCAGCCGCTGAGGCGGTGGGTAATGAGGATAAAGTGGTTGAGCAGGTGATTCGAAATTCGTTCTCTGGCGAGTACATTCTCCCTGGGAGCTGGCAAAGATGACGGATATGCCCGGCCAGTGTACGAATCCAAAAAACACCTAGGACCGGGACCTCCGAGGTACCTGTGAGCCCCTCTCAATCTCAAGTAAGTCAGTCTGCTTTTGGCCGATGACTGCCCCTGGTAAGAGGCCGCTACCGACCCTGAGCGGCCATTCGCATGGCCTCTCAGCCGTGGAGAAATTTGGGGACAATACCTGAGCAGGGTTGAACACTTCAGGCACAAATAACCGCGCGCAGTCTGACTAAGTCTGGCGCATCCGATTCGACGTAGAAAAGATCGTCGGCTGAGCCTGTTACGTTGTCAGCAATGCCAATGACGAAATCGCGACCGAACTGCGAGCGCAGGTGAACCAGACGTTCAACAACGCGCTCAATGTCAGCAAACCAATCATTCTGTTCGTTTCTGGGGCTGGGAAGCGCCAAGTTGATTCCAAGGTCCCAGTCCGGCAAATCACCCGAGCGGCTGCCAATGCCCTTTGCTTTCTGGTTCACCACCAGCGGGGGGGAAAGGACCCAGCCCGGCGCTGCAGCAAGCTCTACGAGTTCCTTTTCTATGCCCGCAACGACGTCGTCTAAGTCTGAACCATCTACATATGCATACAGGGTGTGTCGTTGCATAGCTCACTGGATATTCGAGGGCACGAATCTCCGATTGTGTGCAATCTCGTCGTAGATGTCGATCGGCCGCTTCGGGCCGGAAACGGACAAACTGTAGGGCACCTTCAAAAGTGCGAACCCTTGCTACTGGCTGCTCGCATTTTCCAGGGCCTGCTTCTCTGCCGCAGCGGTAACGGCGGCTTGACGGTTCTGCTCGGCCAGGTAGCAGGCGTCGCGGCTGACCCCCTGCGCCAGGCAGGTGGACATCCGCTGCGCCGGGCTGGAGCAGCCAGCCAGGATCAGGGTAATGAAGGTGAGTGCGAATACGGCGCGCATTGAACATCCCTCTTGGGTCGATCAGTCGAAAAGGACAGTGAAAACCTGAAGGGAGGCGGGCTCCCTGGAAGGCAGTATTCGCCTGCGCTCAGAGGGCAGATACGCGAATCCCAGTCACAACCTGTAGGAAAGTGATTACACGCTCAGGGGGCGCGGAAAACGTCGAGCGCCGGGCAATGGCGGCCAGCCAGAAGTTGCAATCTGCTCGGTGCGATTCCCGCAAAGCCCAGGTTCATCCGACTGGGCATCCGGGGAGCAAGCAGCAATCCTCGCCCAACGTTCCGGGGCGCCACGCGACGGTCGTGTATCGGCGGCGATACACGATAGAGAGGGAATGCAGGAGAAATTAGCAAATGGGATGTATTACCATTTGCTACAGATAATCACTACCTGCCAATTTCCAGACACAAGGCCGTCCTCCATGAAACCCCGTTTCTCTGCTCTGTTGCTCACCGGAGCTTGCAGCGCGATGCCTGCCGCTTACGCTGCGGATGATGTACTGAACATGTCCGACAGCGTGATCCAGGCCCCCGATCGCTCCGATGCTCCGAGCGAGGGTTATCAGACCAAGCCCTCGCGCAGCACCACGCGGATGAAGCTGACCGACCAGGAAACACCGCAGGGAGTCACCACCATCAGCCGCCAGCAGATGGACGATTTCGGCCTCAACGACGTGCGCGATGCGCTGCGTTCTGCCCCTACCGTGACCGTGGAGCAGTTCGAGACCGACCGCACCATCTTCACCTCGCGCGGCTACCAGATCGACACCTTCGAGTACGACGGCATGGGGCTGCCGTTCGCGCAGACGCTGTTGGGCGGCGGCCAGGACATGGCCGAGTACGAACAGATCGACGTACTGCACGGCGCCAACGGCCTCATGAGCGGTACCGGTAACCCGTCGGCCACGGTCAACTTCGTGCGCAAGCGACCCACCGATACCTTCCAGGCGAAGATCGGCAGCAGCGTCGGTTCGTGGGACAACCGCCGGGTGGAGGCCGATGTCTCCGGGCCGCTGACCGATAGCGGCAATGTGCGCGGGCGCTTCATCTACGCCCACGACAAGGGCAACTCCTGGCTAGACCGCTACAGCCACGAGGTCAACGTCGCCGCCGGCCTGCTGGCTTTCGACCTGTCCGACGCCGATACCCTGACGGTGGGCTTCTCCCAGCACAACTCCGACTCCAACGGCACCACCTGGGGCAACCTGCCGCTGGTGGACAGCAGCGGCAATCCGATCCACTACAGCAGCCGCAGTTCCAGCGTCGGCCAGGACTGGACCTACTGGAACCTGCACACGCAGCGCGCCTTCGCCGAGCTGAACCACGACTTCGGCAACGGCTGGAACGGCAAGCTCACGCTGACCGGCATCACCCAGTACCAGGACACCCAGCTGTTCTACCTCTATGGCATCACCGACGATGCCGGCACCGCCTATTCCAACCAGACGGCGAGCACCCAGCACCAGGTGATCGGCGAAGGCCAGCTCTCCGGTCCGTTCCAATTGCTCGGCCGTGAGCATGAGCTGACCCTTGGCGTGAACTATGGCCGCACCCACCTCAAGGCCAGTGCCAACACCATCGGCGAGAACGGTTATTACAGCGCCAACCTGTCCGACGCCCTGGCCGGCAACCTGTCGCGCCCAGCCATGCCCTACACCAACGACACCACCAACGCGCAGAACTTCGAGGACACGCAGAAGAGCGTCTACGCCGGCGCGCGTTTCAGCCTGATGGATGACCTGCACTGGATCGTCGGTGCGCGCATGCTCAGCGCGGACGGCAGTGGTGACAGCTATGGCGCCGCGCACGATACCCGCGAGCACGGCAAGGTCACTCCGTACACCGGCCTGGTCTACGACCTGAACCCGGAATGGGCGGTCTACGGCAGCTGGACGCGGATCTTCTCCCCGCAGTACGTGATCGGCACCGATGGCGGCCTGCTCGATCCGCTGGAAGGCACCAGCAAGGAAGTCGGCATCAAGGGCAACCTGCTGGACAGCCGCATGAGCCTCAGCGCTGCGCTGTTCAAGACCGAGCAGCGCAATGTCCAGGAGTACGCCGGCTACGTCGATGGTCATTACGTCTACAACGGCGTGGACAACAAGAGCCATGGCGTCGAGTTGCAGGCCTCCGGCGAGGCGCTGCCCGGCCTGGACCTGCTGGCCGGCTACACCTATGTGCGCATCGATGACGACAACGGCGACCGTACCCGCAAGTACGTGCCCAAGCACACCCTTCGTGGCTCCGCGACCTACCGCCTGCCGGGCCTGCCGCAGGTCAAGGTCGGTTCCCGCGTCAGCTGGCAGAGCGGTGTCGAAAGCGACAGCTACAGCGCGGTGCGCCAGAGCGCCTACGCGCTGGTCGACCTGATGACCAGTTACGACATCGACGCGAACTGGAGCACCTCGCTGAACCTGAACAACCTCACCGATCGCAAGTACCTGCTCTCGCTGGAGAGCGGCAGCACTTCCAACTACGGCGCACCGCGCAACCTCACCGCGTCGGTGACCTGGAAGTACTGACCGATGCGCATCGCCGGGCTCGCTGCGCGCGGGTCCGACGCTGTGCCAGGAGATCGATTGAGCAGCCCCGAAGCGGACCGCCTTTCCCGACGCCGCTACATCCCGTTGTGGAAGTCGCTGTGCTCCAGCTGGATACGGTCCCGCAGGCCCTTCATGCCATGGGCGTACTCGCTCAATACCCGCAGGGCCCAGTCGGCCCGGCGGCGGATGCGCAGGTCGTCTTCCGCAGCGGGTTCGGCGGTGTTCAGGACCTGATCGACCTGGCGGACGACCAGTTGCTCGGGCAGGTAGCAGATGCGCGAGTTCTTGTAGCTGGAGGCGCGCAACTCCGATAGCGGGTAGGAGCCACCCAGGCCCGCCGACACGCCCACCAGCAGCGCCGGCTTGTGTGCCAGCTCGGCGTAGCCGGCGTAGAGGAACAGGTTCTTCAGTGCCGGGCAGGCCATGCCGTGCCATTCGGGGGAGATCACCACCAGGGCATCGGCGCGCTGCAGCTTCCCGGTCTGTTCCAGCCAGGCGTGGTCTTCGATCGGTGCTGGCCAGAGGGGCAGCGGGGTCTGGCCGAGGTCGACGACGCTGGCGGCGTTGCAGATATCCAGCGCCTGCAGGCGTTCAGCCAGATAGCGGGCCACCTTGGCGGACTGGCTGGATGCCTGGCTGGAGCCGGCGATCAGGGTAATGTTGAGGTTCATCGGGCAATCTCCGGGCCTTCCTGTGGTTGCGTTTGTGGTTGTGCGTCACGCACCAGTGGCCAGAACACTTCCTGCTGCCAGCTCACCGGCTGCATGTCCTCGATGCCATAGGCCGGCGGCCGGCGGCGGGTGATCTTCGCGGTGCCGAACAGCACGTCCCAGAAGAACAGCAGGTTGCCGAAGTTGCCCTTGTAGTTCGTCACGCCGTCCTCGGCATTCAGGCCGTGGTGCGCCGAATGGGTGGAGGGGGTCGAGATGGTCCGTTCCAGCAACCACATCAGCGGGCGCAGCGCACGGATGCGATAGAGCTTGTCGTCCCAGGCGACGCTGCTGTGCGCGCCGAAGATCACCAGCATCTTCACGATCAGGTAGCCGTAGTAGAAGTTGGCCAGCCCCAGGTAGACCAGCGCGCTGGTCAGCCAGATGCCGGGCATCAGCAGGTAGTAGAAGCTGTTGTTGCGATAGACGATGCGGATGCTCATGTACGGCGCCGAATGGTGCGCGCGGTGCAGGGCGTAGAGGAAGGGCACGCGGTGGGTCAGGCGGTGCCACCAGTACTGGGTCATGTCGTCGAGCACCAGGAACAGACCGAGGGCGGCGTACCATGGCAGGTCCGCCAGGCGGCCCTGCAGTTGCGGGGCGAAGTGGCCGAGCAGGTGGTTGGTGGTGAACAGGATCAGTGGGAAGGTGATCAGCAGCAGGATGCCCGAGCCGAAGATTTCCACCATGGCGTCACGACGCCGGGACGCGGGCTGGCGAAAGCGGGCGCAGGCCATTTCCAGCAGTATGAAGGCGACGAAGATGGCAACCACCACGGGGGTCGGATTGTTGGCGAGCAGGGCGGAGTTCATGGCACTCTCTTGTTGGTCGGCTTGTTGGTCGGCTGGTTGACTGATGGGCCCCTCGGGGCACGGCAAGAACAATAAGAAAACAAGGGCTCGGCCCGCGTCAGGCGTGAAATGGACAGAAATCCCCGAGAAGTGGCCAATCCTCAGCGATACCACCGCGGCTCGCTGGGGCTGGTGCTGGAGCGTTACCTGCTGGGCATGCGCCGGCATCGGGAGGGCGACTACAGCATGGTCGCCCTGGAAGAGCTGTTGGCCGAGGCGCAGCAGCATGACCCCGCGATCGGTTTGCACCTGTTCGGTCAGTTCACGGCGCAGGACCGCCACATCCTGGCGATCTCCGCCGGCTACTGCGCCAGTGTCGGCGAGGCCCTGCGGCTCTGGGCGCGATACGGGCGGCTGGCGTCGGACATGGACACCCTCGATTACGTCGAGGACGACCAGGGCGCTGGGGTGGAGGTGATGATCGATGCGCCGGGCGATCTCGCCCGCTTCACCGTCGAGCACTACTTCGTCATGAGCCTCACCGTGATGCGCGAGGCTACCGGCTGCCCGATCACACCTTCTCGCGTGGAGTTCAGCCACCCGCGCCCGGCCTATCACGCGCAGTACGCCGAGGCATTCGGCGTACCGGTGGAATTTTCCGGGGCTGGCAATCGCCTGTACTACGCGAAAGAGGACCTGGCCAGGCCGCTGGTGGACCGTCACGCCGGCATGCTCGAGATCATCTGCCAGGAGCTCGATCGTCGCCTGGGTCGCCAGCGCCAGCTCAGTGGCTGGGCCGGGAAACTGGCGCGGAACATGCGACGGGCGCTCGCTGAAGGGCGCGTGCCGGGCCTGGAGGAGCAGGCCGCGGCTTTGCACCAGAGCGCCCGGACCCTGCGCCGGCGCCTGGAAGAGCAGGGGCTGAGCTTTCGCCAGTTGCTGGATCTGGTTCGCGGTGAACTGGAACAGCATTTCGAGTTGCAGGGGCTTGCGGCTGGCGAGATCGCCACGCGCCTGGGCTATGGCGACCAGGACGCCTACCAGCACGCCCGCCGTCGGTGGCGCGAGGTCGGCTGACCGGCACCCGGTGACGTAATCCGGCCCGGATGCAGCCCTGGGCTGTGCGGACGTCCATTCCCCGTGCCTGCTCATTTCACGACCGGTGCCACCATGGCGCGGCATTTCACAGTTGCTACAGTTATCCCGCAGGCGGTGGCACGGCAGTGTGTCCGGAGAGCAGCTCCGGCGCGCCATCGGCAAGGAATCCGAATCGACGGAACAAGGAACAAACCGTGTCCACGCGTGAGCAGATTGCCGCTCTGGAAGCCGCCGTATCGGCGCAGGTACTGGGTCAGGAAGAAACCGTCCGGCATATCCTGCTGGGGCTCCTGGCCAATGGTCATGTTCTTCTGGAAAGCCTTCCGGGCCTGGCCAAGACCCGAACCGTCAAGGCCTTGTCCAGGCATCTGGATGCGCGGATGAGCCGCGTCCAGTTCACTCCCGACCTGCTGCCCTCGGACATCACCGGGGCGGAAATCCTCCAGCAGACGGAGCAGGGCAACCAGCTGAAATTCCAGCCCGGGCCGCTGTTCGGCAACGTCATCCTCGCCGACGAGATCAACCGCGCGCCGGCCAAGGTCCAGGCGGCGCTGCTCGAAGCCATGGAGGAGCGCCAGATCACCGTGGCCGGGCAGACGCACCGCATGCCGGGGCTGTTCATGGTGCTCGCCACGCAGAACCCCATCGAGCAGGAAGGCACCTACCCGCTGCCCGAGGCGCAGATGGACCGCTTCCTGATGAAGCTGCTGATCGACTACCCACGGGTCGAGGACGAATCCCGCGTGCTGCAACTGGTGCGGGCCGAGGAGCGCAGCCAGCAGTCCGGCGCGGCGCCCGAGGCCATCACGCCGCTCGCGCAGGAGGCCGTGTTCGCTGCCCGCAAGGCAGTCGGCGACGTGCATGTTTCCGAGGCCATCGACCGCTACCTCATCGACCTGATCAACGCCACGCGGCGCCCGGCGGCTTACGACGACGACCTGGCCCGCTGGTTGAAGGTCGGCGCCAGCCCGCGCGGCGGCATCAGCCTGGACCGGGTATCACGCGCCCACGCCTGGATGGCGGGTAACGACTACGTGACGCCCGACGATGTGCGTGCCGTCGTGCATCCCGTCCTGCGCCATCGCCTGCTGCTGTCCTATGACGCCGTTGCCGATGGCGTGGAGGCCGACCAGGTGATCGACCGGCTGCTCGACAAAGTGGCGATCCCGGCCTGAGGAGGCATCCATGGCCGAATCGCAGCCGGTTGCCGATGGTCATGTCTACGCGGCGCTGCAGCAGTTGATGCTGCTGGAGCACCGTGTGCGTGGCCTGAGTTTTCTGTCGCGGCAACCGCTTTCCAGCATCCTGTCCGGCAGCCATGCGGCGCGCCTGCGCGGGCGTGGACTGAGCTTCGACGAGCTGCGCCAGTACAACCCCGGCGACGACCTGCGCCACCTGGACTGGCGCGCCTCGCTGCGCTACGGCAAGCCCTTCGTGCGCAGCTACACCGAGGAGCGCGACCGGCCGACCCTGTTGCTGGTGGACCAGCGCATGAGCATGTACTTCGGCTCCCGGCGCAGCTTCAAGTCAGTGCTCGCCGCCGAGCTTGCCGCACTGGGTGGCTGGATGGCGCTGCAGGCGGGCGACCGGGTCGGCGGCCTGGTGTTCGGTGACCGCCGCATCGAGTACATCCGCCCCCTGCGCAGCCGGGCGAGGGTGGAGGCGCTGTGCGCCGCTATCGTCCGACACAACCATGCGCTGCACGCCACGCGCGGCGACGAGGACTCACCGGGGCAGCTGGACCGCGTACTGCGCCAGTGCCTGGGCGTGGCCGGCCACGACAGCCTGGTGGTGATCATCAGCGACTTTGCCGGCGTCACCGAGCAGACGTTGCAACTGCTGCGACAGCTGAATGCGCACAACGACGTGCTGGCGCTGCAGGTCTTCGATCCCATCGCCCTGCAACTGCCCGACAAGGGCCGGGTGACGGTGACCCAGGGCGAGCTGCAGGTCGAGCTGGAGGTGGGCCGGCGCCAGGTCCACCGGCCGCTGGGGGAGTTTCTTTCCGGGCGGCTCAGGGACGTCGCGACGCTGCTGCGCCGCAGCCAGGTGCCGCTGATGATGTTCAGCAGCGGCCGCGACGCCCTGGAGCAGTTGCGCGGCGAACTCGGGCGCCTGGCGCGATGAGCGTTCCCAGCATCGATCAACTCCAGGAGCTGGCCGCGCCGCCGCCGGTGGTCAGCTATTGGCCGCAGACCTGGGCCTGGGTGGTGCTGGCGCTGGCGGTGCTGTTGCTGCTGGCGGCGGCAGCGCTGTGGCGCTATCGGCGCTGGCGGCGCGACCGTTACCGGCGTGAGGCGCTGGCCATGCTCGATGAACTTGGTGCCGCCATGAAGGAGCCTTCCCGGCGCTTGGCCGCCTTGCGCCAGCTGCCAATGCTGGTCAAGCGGGTCGCCCTGTCGATGCCGGGTGGTGCCGCCTCGGCGCCCCTGGGCGGCGCTGACTGGCAGGCCTTTCTGCAACAGCACAGCACGACGGCGTTGCCGGCCGATCTCGAACGGCAACTGGCACTGCTGGCCTACGCCCCGGATACCCGCATCCAGGCCCTGGGCGAGCAGGACGCGCAGGCCTTGCTGGCTGCCTGCCGGCAATGGGTCGAGGTGCACCATGTGGCAGCTTGAGTACCCTTGGCTGTTGCTCCTGCTGCCCTTGCCCTGGCTCGCCTGGCGCTACCTGCCGGCCTACCGCGAATCGCGTAGCGCCCTGCGGGTGCCGTTCTTCGCGGCCATGAGCCACGCCGCGGGCCAGGAGCCGAGCCGTGGCGGCGCCGCTGGCGGGCGCTGGCAATTGCCGCTCAACCTGCTGGTCTGGGCGCTGGTGCTGCTCGCCTGCGCGCGCCCGGTGCTGGTGGAAAAGCCCATCCAGCGCGTGCAGCCGATCCGCGACCTGATGCTGGCCATCGACATCTCGCAGTCCATGGAAACCAGCGATTACCGCGATGCGGCGGGTAACCGGGTCGACCGCCTGAGCATCGTCAAGGGCGTGGTGCGCGACTTCATCGGCCAGCGCAAGGACGACCGCATCGGCCTGATCGTCTTTGGCACCGGCGCTTTCGCGCAATCGCCGCCGACGCTGGACCACGCCAGCCTGCTGATGCTGCTCGACGAAGTGGGCATCGGCATGGCCGGGCCCAATACCGCGCTGGGCGATGCCATCGGCCTGACCCTGAAACTGCTGGAGAACGCGCCGGAGCAGCAGAAGGTGCTGATCCTGCTCACCGACGGCAACGACACCGGCAGCGCGATCACGCCGGCTCACGCCGCTGCCATGGCCCACGAGCGTGGGGTGGTGGTGCACACCATCGGCATTGGCGACCCCGAGGCCAGCGGCGAGTCGAAGGTGGACCTGCAGACCCTGCGCGATATTGCCCGGACCACGGGCGGTCGTTTCTTCCGCGCGGGCGACCGCGAGGCTCTGCAGACGGTCTATGCGACGCTGGACCAGATCACCCCGCACCAGGTGAAGACCTTGAGCCACCAGCCCAAGCGCGACCTGTTCTGGCTACCGCTGGGCGCGGCGCTGCTGTTGCTGCTGGCAGCCCATGCGCTCGCGGCCATCGCCGGCCGGCTGGCCGTTCCGCGTGCGGCGCAGGTCGGCCAGGAGGCGGAGGGCTGATGGATATCGATCTGGGCGCCTTCCATTTCCTCCGTCCGCTGTGGCTGCTGCTTCTGCTGCCGGGCATCCTGCTGCCGCTGCTCTGGAGCCGCCGCCACGACCTGATGCGGCGCCTCGACGGGATCATCGCGCCGCACCTGCTGCAACATCTGCTGATCACCCCGGTCGACCCGCATCGCGTGCGCCCGGTGCAACTGCTGGGCGCCGTACTGGCGATCGGCGGCGTGGCGGCTGCCGGGCCCACCTGGGAGCAGGATCGTCCGGCCTTCCTGGAAAACCGCGCGCCGCTGATCCTGGCGCTGGACCTGTCGCCCTCGATGGCCGCCCACGATGTCCCGCCCTCGCGCATCGAGGCGGCCAAGCACAAGCTGCACGATCTCATTGCGCGTCGGCCGGGCAGCCCCACGGCACTGATCGCCTACGCCGGCAGCACGCACCTGGTGCTGCCGGCGACCCAGGACGCGGCGCTGCTCGACAGCTTCCTGCAGGCGCTGTCGCCTGGCCTGATCCAGCGCGCCGGCAAGGATGCGCTGGGTGCCATCGAGAAGGCCATGCAGCTGCTGGCTGCCGAGCACTCGCCCGGCACCCTGGTGTTGCTGACCGATGGCGCCGACAGACAGCAGTTCGACGCCATCGACAAGGCACTGCGCGGCAGCGAGCTGCAGGTGCTGGTGCTGGCGGTCGGCAGCCAGGACGGCGGCCTGCTTGCCGGTGGCCAGCAGGACTCGGCGGGCCGCCCCTTGCTCGCCACCTTCGATGCGGAAGGCCTGAAGGGCCTGGCGGATGCTGCGGATGCGCCGCTCGGCAGCCTGACCCTCAACGACGACGACCTGGACTGGATCGAACTGCACGCCCAGCAGCATTTCCAGGCCGCCCAGGGCGATGCGCGACAACTGCACTGGAAGGACGCCGGCTACTGGTTGTGCTGGCCCCTGCTGCTGCTCGTGTTGCTCAGTGTGCGCAAGGGCTGGAAGGTGCACTGGCTGAGCGCGCTGCTGCTCGCCGCCAGCCTGGGCGGGCTGCCGCAACCGGCGCGCGCCGGAGTGCTCGCCGATGCCTTCTTCACGCCCGACCAGCAGGGGCGCTGGGCGTTCGAGCACGGGCATTACCCGCAGGCGGCGGCGCAGTTCCGCGATCCCTTCTGGAAAGGCCTGGCGGCCTACCAGGCGGCGGACTACCCGCTGGCGCTGGCCAGCTTCGCCCGGCTGGATACGGCGCAGGGCTATTTCTACCTGGGCAACACCTATGTGCGCCTGTCGAAGTTCGACCAGGCCATCGGCGCCTATCGCCAGGCACTGGCGCGCCAGACCGAGTTCCCGCAGGCCACGGCGAACCTGGCATTGGCGCTGGCCTTGCAGAAGGATCACGAGGATCAGCAGGAGGCCGGCCCGCCGGATGAAAAGCCCGACCAGGAGGTCTTCGACAACACCGCCGGCAAAGGCAAGGATGTGCCGCGCAAGGGCGCCCAGGTCGAGTCGGACGAGCAGTGGCTGAACAACCTGAGCACCTCGCCGGCACAGTTCCTGCGCCGCAAGTTCATGCTGCAGGACGCGGCGACGGGGGCGGGCTCATGAAGTGCGCGCTGGCCATCCTGCTGCTGTGCCTGCCGCTGCTCGGCGTTGCCGCCGAACCCGAGGTGAGGGTTCGCGCCCAGCTGTTGCCGGGGGATTCGGTCATGGTGGGCGGCACGCTCAACCTGCAACTCGACCTGCTCGTGGACACCTGGTTCAGCCAGCCGCCGCAGTTGCCGCCGCTCAAGCTGGCCGGCGCAGTGGTCTCCGAGCCGGCCAGCGAGGCCACGCACCTCACCGAGGCGATCGACGGCAAGACTTTCTTCGGCCTGCGCTACCGCTACCAGATCACGCCACAGTCGGCGCGCGGCTTCGACATCCCGATGCTGGATATCCAGGTGCAGCCGGGGCAGGGCAGTGGCCCGGTGCAGGTGCACAGCCAGGCGCTGCACTTCACCGCACGCCAGCCCGCCGGCGCGGGTGGCGAATCGGCGCAGCGGCTGGTGGCCAGTCGGGTGACCATCAGCCAGGAACTCACGGCCTCCCATGAACCGCTGCGGGTCGGGGACAGCGTGACGCGCAAGGTGCATGTCCGGGCCGAGGGGGCGCAAGCGATGCTGATTCCCGCGCCGGCCTTCACCGACGTCGAAGGCCTGCGCCGCTACCTGCAGTCGCCGACCGTGCAGCCCCTGGGCGACGGCCGTGGTGGTGTGCTGGGAGGCGAGCGCATGGACGCGGTGACCTACGTGGTCAACCGTGCCGGAGACTTCCAGCTTCCTGCCATCGAGCTGCCGTGGTGGGCTGCGGACAGTGGTGAACAGCACTCGGCCTCCGCCCCCGCAATGAAGCTGTCGGCCAGCGGGGCGGCTGTCTATGAAGCGCCATTCTCGATCAGTGACGATCTGCGAGAGCTGGGCCGCCGGGCGCAGGTGCGCATCGCCAGCCATTGGCTGGCACTGGCCGCCGCGGTGCTGGTGCTGGCAGCGATTGGCTATGCGTTGCGCACCTGGGGGGGGCCGTTGCGGATGGCTGCGCTTGGTGCTGTCGAACGCCGCCGTCAGGCCTGGCGGGAGTCGCCGGCATACGCCTGGCGACAGGTCCGTCAGCAGCTCGAGCGCGATCCGCCGCAGGTGGGGGCGTTGTATCTGTGGCTTCGTCGGACGAACGGTTTTCGTGAAATAAGTGCGGCAGTTCCTGAACGCTCCGTCAAAGTCGCCAATCCTTTGCTAGCGTTTCTCGGGGGCCGCTACGGGCAGCCGGGGTCGCAGCCCGGCGCGGGGCCAGGGCCACTGATCCAGGCCTTGCCGGATATTCGCCGGGAACTGGGCACGAGCAAGCCGACGAGCCTGCCGGCCCATGCCCTCAAACCTTTGAATCCGTGATCCAGGGAGGTGACATGCATTCGACACTCGCTCAACCGCTGGTCCGCTGGATGTTCCTGCTGCTCTGCCTGCCGCTGCTGGCTCAGGCGGCGGACGAGTTGCCGTCGTGGAACGACGGGCCCTCGCGGCAGGCCATCGTTGCCTTCGTGGAAGCGGTGACCCAGGAGGGCGGCAAGGACTTCGTGCCGCCGGCCGAGCGTATCGCCGTGTTCGACAACGACGGCACGCTGTGGAGCGAGCAGCCGATGTACTTCCAGGTCCTCTTCGCGCTGGACGAAGTGAAGCGGCAGGCGCCGCAGCACCCGGAATGGAAAGAGAAGCAGCCGTTCAAGGCAGTGCTCGAAGGCGACCACAAGGCCCTGGCCGACAGCGGCATGCCGGGCATCCTGGAGATAGTCGCCGCGACCCATGCGGGCGTCAGCACCGAGGAGTTCATCGCCAACGCCCGCCGCTGGCTGGCCAGCGCCCGGCATCCGCGCAGCCACAAGCCCTACACCGAGATGGTCTTCCAGCCGATGCTGGAACTGCTGGGTTACCTGCGCGCCAACGGCTTCAAGACCTACATCGTCTCCGGTGGTGAAGTGGCGTTCATGCGCGCGTTCGCCGAAGAGGTCTACGGCATCCCGCCCGAGCAGGTGATCGGCACTACCCTGGGCAGCCGCTTCGAGGACCGCGACGGCGTGCTGTCGATCCAGCGCCTGCCCAAACTGGTGCACAACGACGATGGCCCCGGCAAGCCGGAGAGCATCGACAGCATCATTGGCCGTCGGCCGATCCTGGCTTTCGGCAACTCCGACGGCGACCTGCAGATGCTGCAGTGGACCACCGCAGGCAAGGGGCTGCGCTTCGCCGGCCTGGTGCACCACACCGATGAAAAACGCGAGTGGGCCTACGACCGGCAGAGCAAGGTCGGGCGCCTGGACAAGGCGCTCGATGTGGCAAAGGCAAAGGATTGGGTCGTAGTGGACATGAGCAAGGAGTGGAAGCGGATCTATCCGTTCGACCAGTAATACACCAACAAGCAAGACCGCAGGGACACGGGGATTTCCAGCCGGGCAGTCGGCATCTTCAGTGAACGCAGTCGTGGCAAACGACCAGTAACTGGAATGGAGAAACACCAATGAAGCGCACGGGAAGATGGATATCGCGGTTCGCCCTCGCGGCGACGGCGATAATGGGGTGCTCGGTCGCCAGTGCGGCGGACAAGCCGAACATCCTGGTGATCTTCGGCGACGATATCGGCCAGACCAATATCAGCGCCTACGCGTTCGGCGTGGTCGGCTACCAGACGCCGAACATCGATCGCCTCGCCAAGGAAGGCATGATGTTCACCGACTACTACGCGGAGAACAGCTGCACCGCCGGCCGGTCAACCTTCATCACCGGGCAGGCGATCCTGCGTACCGGGCTGTCCAAGGTGGGCATGCCGGGCGTGCCGGTGGGGCTGCAGGACCGCGATGTCACCATCGCCCAGGCGCTCAAGGCGCATGGCTATGCCACCGGCCAGTTCGGCAAGAACCACCTGGGCGACCGGGACGAGTACCTGCCCACCAAGCACGGCTTCGACGAATTCTTCGGCAACCTCTACCACCTCAATGCCGAGGAAGAGCCTGAGCGCCCCTACTGGCCCAAGGATGACGAGGCCTTCACCAAGGCCGCGACGCCGCGTGGCGTGATCAAGGCCACGGCCGACGGCAAGATCGAGGACACCGGCGCGCTGAACAGCAAGCGCATGGAAACCATCGACGACGACACCACCCAGGCCGCGATCAACTTCATGGACAAGCAGGTCAAGGCCGACAAACCGTTCTTCGTGTGGATGAACACCACGCGCATGCATGCCTTCACCCACATCCGCGATTCGATGAAGGGCCAGAGCGGCATGGCGGGCAACGACTATGCCGACGGCATGATCGAGCACGACGGTGACGTCGGCAAACTGCTCAAGGCGGTGGATGACCTTAAGATCGCTGACAACACCATCGTCGTCTACACCACCGACAACGGCCCGAACCAGTGGTCCTGGCCGGACGCGGCGACCACACCGTTCCGCAATGAGAAGAACTCCAACTGGGAGGGCGCCTACCGGGTGCCGGCGATGATCCGCTGGCCGAACCACATCAAGCCGGGCAGCGTCTCCACCCAGATGTTCTCCGGGCTTGACTGGTTCCCGACCTTGCTGGCCGCCATCGGCGATACCGACATCAAGGATCGCCTGCTCAAGGGTGCTGATGTCGGCGGCAAGACCTTCAAGGTGCACCTGGACGGCTACAACCAGCTGGACTACCTGACCGGCAAGACCGACAAGGGCGCGCGCAACGAGTTCTACTACTTCAACGACGACGCCGAGCTGGTGGGCATGCGCTTCGGCGACTGGAAGATCGTCTGGTGCGAACAGCGCGCACCGGGTGGCCTGAAGGTCTGGAGCGAGCCGTTCACCTGCCTGCGCGTGCCCAAGCTGTTCAACCTGCGCATGGACCCGTACGAGCGGGCGGACGTGGTCTCCGACCAGTACTACGACTGGCTGACCAAGAACGACTACCTGCTGTTCCAGGGGACGCAGAAGGCCGCGAAGTTCCTGCAGACCTTCGTCGATTATCCGCCGAGCCAGCGCCCGGCGAGCTTCAGCATCGACCAGATCCGCAAGGATGTGGACGCGAAGATCGAAGCGAAGATGAAGCAGGGCGCCAAGTAGTGAGCGGTAACCGGGGCGCCCGAACGGCGGCGCCCGATTCCTCCCCCGCGATAGCCCGGCTATCGCGGGGGTTTCTCTGTCAGACAAGGTTGATTCGATGCCTCCAGCGGTCAGCTCGTCCCCGATGAACACCCGTCGTGCCACCCCGACGCAGTTGCGTTCGCACCCTGGGCTGGCAGCCTGGGTGCCGGCACTGCTGCTGTTCGCCTCGGGCGGGTCGGCGCTGGTGTTCCAGGTGTTGTGGGTCAAGCAGCTTTCGCTGGTGGTGGGTGTGGAGGTGTACGCCGTCACCACCGCAATCAGTGCCTTCTTCGCCGGGCTGGCCCTGGGTGGCCTGGCCTTCGGCCGTCTCGCGGATCGGCTGGAGCGGCCACTGCGGCTGTACGCCGGCCTGGAGTTACTGGTGGCGCTGCTGGCCGTCGCCGCCACCGTCGCGCTGGCCAATGCCGCCAGCACCTTCGCCTTCCTGGAAGAAGCGCTCGGCGCCCTGGCCTGGGTGCTGCCGTTCGTGCTGGTCGGTGTACCGGCTTTCTTCATGGGCGGCACCCTGCCAGTGCTGGTGCGTGCGCTGGAACCGGCCGAAGGGCAGATGGGGCGCGCCGGCGGGGGCCTGTATGCCGCCAATACGGCGGGCGCCATCGGCGGCACGCTGCTGGCTGCCTTCGTGTTGTTGCCCTGGCTGGGCGTGCTGGGGAGCGCCTGCGCGGCGGCTGTGTTCAACCTGTTCGCCGCCGGCGGGGCGCTGCTGATCCGCCAGCAGACGGCACGGACCACGGTGCCTGACGCGCCGACCACCGGCCCGCGCAGCCGTGCGGCACGCCTGGCCATAGCGCTGTACTGCGTCGCTGGCGGCGTGGCACTGGGGTACGAGGTGGTCTGGACGCAATCCATCGTCCAGTTCATGAGCACGCGCACCTTTGCCTTTGCCGTGGTCCTGGCCACCTACCTCTGCGGCCTGGTGCTGGGCAGCGCCCTGTATGCCCGGCGCGCCGATCGCCTCCGCGATCCCTGGGGCCTGTTCGGCCTGCTCATCGCCGCGGCGGGACTGCTGGCCGTTGCGCAGATCGCCGGTCTCGGCACCTGGCTGATCGGCCTGCAGACCCGCGTCGAATGGCTGGTGCTGCAAGCCGGTGGCAGCGAGCTGGCAGGCATGTGCGCGCGCTTCACGGTGGCGGCGCTGTGTGTGGTGTTCCTGCCGACGACCCTGCTGGGCGCGGCTTTCCCCATCGCCCTGCGGCTGTCGGTGGATCGAAACCACGTTGGCCGCGATGTCGGCGTCGTGGTGGCGCTCAACACCTTGGGTGGCATTGTCGGTGTCATGCTGACCGGCTTCGTGCTCGTCCCCGGGCTGGGACTGGTGCGCACGCTGGCCGTGCTTGGAGCGCTGGCCGCCGTCATCGGCCTGCTGGCCGTCTGGTTCGGCGAAGGCGTGAGCAGAAAGCGGCGCGTCGGCGTCGTCGTCGTGGCGGTGTTTGCCGTGGCAATCGGCGCCCTGACGCCGCCGCAGCACCTGGCCGAGCTGATGCCGGGCGCGCGCAACGGCCGGATCGGCTTCTATGCCGAGGGCCGCGGCGGCACCGTTGCCGTCATCGAGCAGGGCAGGGGCGACAACCGCTTCAACCGCCTCTACATCCAGGGCGTTTCCAATACCGGCGATGCCATGCCATCGCTGCGCTACATGCGCCTGCAGGCGCTGCTGCCCCTGTTGATCCACAACGGCGAGCCGCGCTCGGCGCTGGTGATCGGTTTCGGCACCGGTATCACCGCCGGCGCCATGCTGCGCTACCGCGACCTGCAACACCCGGTGGTGGCCGAGTTGCTGCCGGAAGTGCTGGCCGCAGCACCGAGCTTCAAGGGCAATTTCGACGCCATCCACGATCCGCGCCTGGACATCCGCCTGCGCGATGGCCGCCGCGAGCTGCTGCGCAGCGCCGAGCGCTACGACATGATCACCCTGGAACCGCCGCCGCCTTCGGCCGCCGGGGTGGTCAACCTGTATTCCCGTGACTTCTACCAGCTCGCTGCCTCGCGCCTGGAAGAAGGCGGCGTGGTTGCCCAGTGGCTGCCGTTGCCGACGCAGAACGACGAGGAAAGCCGCTCGCTGGTGCGCAGCTTCATCGACGTCTTCCCCTACGCCACGCTGTGGACCACGGAGTTCCACGAGATGCTGCTGGTGGGCTCGCTGCAGCCGCTGCACCTGGACGTGACGACCATCCGCCAGCGCTTCGAACAACCGGAAGTCGCCGCCGCGCTGGGGGAGGTCGGGATCGACTCGGTCGAAGCGCTGCTGGCCACCTGGGTCACCGACCGGGCAGGGCTGGAGCGCTACGCCGGCGATGCGCTGCCGGTGACCGACGATCACCCGCGCATCGAATACGCGCCCTGGGTCCGCCCGAAGGAAATCGCCCGCGTGCTGCCAGCCCTGCTCGCCCTGCGCACGGCGCCCCCGCTGGAGAACGCCCTGCCTTCGGTCCAGGCATCGGTCAATGACGGCTGGCGGAGGCTGCGCCGCTTCTACGACCTCAGCCTGAACGCCTACCGCGGCGACCGCCAGGCCTGGGCCCGCGATGCCCGGCAGGTGGCCCTGGATGATGGCGACAATCCCTATTACCGCTGGTTCCTCGGCGCCCCTTGAGAGGGCGCGGCTGGCTGATTGCGGTTCTCTGCTACTGGCTGCTTCCGGCCCCTGGCGGACATTCGTATTGCACTGCGCGAGCCGTCAGCGAATAGCGGCCCCCTGCAATTTCAGCGTCCGGATGCTGTGAATGCGTCGGCTCGATGAAAGGGCGTTAGCACCCGCCATAGCGCAATCATGGGGTCCTGGTAGCTGGCGAAGGCCGCCCCATGGTTCTTTCGGCATGGGTTGCAATGGCCATGGCCGACAGCCTTGGGTGCAGCAGGCGGCGAGTCGATCCGCCGGGGTGTGGCCACGCGGGCGGCGGATTGCTTTCAGTGGAGGGTGGGGAAGCGCGCCTTCACCAGTTCCTGTGCCTGCCAGGTCATCTGGTCGAGCAGGCGGTCGCGTTTCTTCTCCGCCTCGCGCATCGCCTTGCTGCCGTTCTGCTTCACCAGGTAGGCGTGGATCTGCCGCACCTCCTTGGACTGGTAGATCGGTGCCAGGTCCTGCACCGCGACCATGCCGTCGGAGCGGTGGTCGCGGGTGTTCATCAGCACGTGCGGGCCTTGCGCCGCCAGCGGTTTGAAGCCCATCGCCTCGAAGACCGGCACCTTGCCCGCCGCGCAGGCCAGTTCGGCGTGGGGGCGCTGCTCGATCATCTTCTGCAGCATGGCACGGGCGATACCGCGCCGGCGGTGGCTGGCCTGGACGGCGAGGTACGCCAGGGTGCAGGCCTGGGCGTCATCCTGGCTCGGCAGGTAGAGGGCAAAGCCCAGTACCTGCGACGGGTCTTCATCGTCCAGGGCGAGGATCAGGCGGGCGGGACTCGCGGCGGAGCCGTCCATGGCCTGCAGGTACAGGTGCACCTCGAAGCCGATCACGTACTGGTACAGCTGGAACAGCGGGTTGCTGGGCGTCAGCGGCACCGGGCTGATGTCGCTGAAGTCGTCCACCACCAGTTGCAGCACCTGGCTTTTCAGGGATTCGGGGGGCGAGGTGTCGAGGGTGACGAGGGTGAACATCTGCAGCGGGCTCCGGGCGTGGCCGATCCGGGGGAATCGGCGTGGCGGCCATTGTAACCTCCGCGGGCCTCCCGCGATTCCTCCGGTGGGCGCTTGGCGGCAGACGCCCCTCAGCTGTCCCAGCCACCGCCGAGGGTCTTGTACAGGGTCACCCGGTTGACCTGCTCGGACAGCTCCAGGCTGATCAGCGACTGCTGTGCGGAGTACAGCGAACGCTGTGCGTCGAGCACCTCGAGGAAGCTTTGCGAGCCCTGCTTGTACAACGCCAGGGACAGGTCGTAGCTCTTCTCGGTGGCCTGGGTCAGGCTGCGCTGGGCGTCGAGTTGCTCGCTGATGTGGCTGCGTACGGAGAGGGCGTCGGCGACTTCGCTGAAGGCAGTCTGCAGGGTCTTCTCGTACTTGGCCACGTCGATGTCGCGGGTGACCTTCGCCGCGTCGAGGCTCGCGCGGTTGCTGCCGGCGTTGAAGATCGGCAGGTTGATCGACGGGGCGAAGCTCCAGGCGCGGCTGCCGGACTTGAACAGCCCGGACAGCTCGCTGCTGGCGCTGCCGCCGCTGGCGGTCAGGGTCACGCTGGGGAAGAAGGCCGCGCGCGCGGCGCCGATGTCGGCGTTGGCGGCCTTGAGCGTGTGCTCGGCGGCCAGCACATCGGGGCGGCGTTGCAGCAATGTCGAGGGCAGGCCGGCGGGGACGTTGACCAGCAAGGCGGCATCGAGCCTGGCGTCGCCGGGCAGCAGGCTGTCGTCCAGGCGTTCGCCCACCAGCAGTTCCAGGGCGTTGCGGTCCTGTTCGACCTGGCTGGCGTAGTTGGCCACGTCGGCGCGGGCCGATTCCACGGTGCTGCGCGACTGCGCCAGGCTCAGGCCCGACTGGCCGCCCAGGCCGTGGGCCTGCTGCACCAGATCGTAAGTCTTCTGCTGGCTGGCGTAGGTGTCCTTGGCCAGGGTCAGCAATTGCTGGTCGGCGGCCAGGGTCATCCAGGCACTGGCGACTTCCGCCACCAGGCTGATCTGCGTGCTGCGGCGGGTCTGTTCGAGGGACAGGTAGTCCTCCAGCGCAGCGTCCTTGAGGTTGCCCAGGCGGCCGAACAGGTCCAGCTCGTAGTTGCTCACGCCCAGGCCGACGCTGTACTGGCTGCTGACGGCGTTGCTGCTGCCCTCGGCCACGCCACGCTGGCGGGTGCCGTCAGCGCTCGCAGAGACTGCCGGGAACAGTGCCGCGCGCTGGATACGGTACTGCGCCTGCTGGTACTCGACGTTCAGTGCGGCGACGCGCAGGTCGCGGTTGTTGGCCAGGGCGCGGGCCACGGTGTCACGCAGCCGCGCATCGACGAACAGCTCGCGCCAGGCGATGTCGGCGCTGGCCTGGCCGGCCGGGGTGGTGCTGGACCACTGGCTGGCCACGGGTGCTTCGGGGCGCTGGTAGTCGGGGGCGAGGTTTACGCAACCGCCGAGCGTCAACGCAAGAATCAAGGGAAGAGGGGAAAGGCGCATCAGGCTTCTCCTTCGACAGTATCGGTGACGTCGGGCGCAACGTTGGCGGCAGCCATCCGCGCGGCCAGGCGTTGCACCAGCACATAGAACAGGGGGATGAAGAACAGGCCCAGCGCCGTGGCGGCGAGCATGCCGCCCAGCACGCCGGTACCGATGGCCTGGCGGCCGCCGGCGCCGGCGCCGCTGGAGAGGGCCAGCGGCAGCACGCCGAGGATGAACGCCAGGGACGTCATCAGCACCGGGCGCAGGCGTACCCGCACCGCCTCCAGCGTCGCCGCGATCAGCTCCTGGCCGCGCTCGACATTCTCCTTGGCGAACTCGACGATGAGGATCGCGTTCTTCGCCGCCAGGCCCACGGTGGTCAGCAGGCCGACCTGGAAATACACATCGTTGGACAAGCCGCGCACGCCGGTCAGCAGCAGCGCGCCGAGGATACCCAGCGGCACCACCAGCATCACTGCGAAGGGCACCGACCAGCTCTCGTACAGTGCTGCAAGACACAGGAACACGAAGAGGATGGAGATGGCGTAGAGCAGCGGCGCCTGGTTGCCGGCCATGCGTTCCTGGTAGGACTGGCCGGTCCAGGCGTAGCCGATCCCTTCGGGCAAATGCGCCATGATTTCCTCCACGGCGGCCATGGCCACGCCGGAGCTGACGCCCGCCGCCGGCTCGCCCACCAGCTCGTAGGAACCGAAGCCGTTGTAGCGTTCCAGCAGTGGCGAGGCGGTGCTCCAGCGGGTGCTGATGAAGGTCGACATCGGCACCATGGCGCTGTCCGAGTTGCGCACGTACCAGTCGCCGATGTCCTCGGCCTGCATGCGCTTGTCGACGTCGCCCTGCATGTACACCTTCTTCACCCGGCCGGCATCGAGGAAGTCGTTCACGTAGCTGCCGCCCAGGGCGACGCTCAGGGTGTCGTTGATGTCACCGGCGGCAACGCCCATGGCGCCGGCCTTGCGGTCGTCGATGTCGACGTTGAGTTGCGGGGTATCTTCCAGGCCCTGGGCGCGGACGAAGGACAGGCGCGGGTCCTGGTTCGCCAGTTCGAGGAACTGGTTGCGCGCCTTGAGCAGCTCGGCGTGGCCGAGGCCGCCCAGGTCCTGCATCTGCACGTCGAAGCCGGAACTTTCGCCCAGGCCCATGATGGCCGGCGGGGACATGACGAACACCTGCGCGTCGAGGATCTTCATCAGCGCCATGTTGGCCCGGCGCGCCACCGATTCGGCGCTGTGTTCCTCGCCCTGGCGCTCGCTCCAGTCCTTCAGCTTGACGAAGGCGCGCCCGGAGTTCTGCGCGTTGCCGCCGTTGCCCAGGCCGCGTACGGTCATGATCGAGGCCACTTCCGGCTGCTTGAGCATGTAGTCCTGCACCTGCCGGGTGACTTCCTGCAGGCGCTCGTCGGTGCCGCCCACCGGGAGGGTCATCTGCATCATCAGCATGCCCTGGTCCTCGTCGGGGAGGAACGAGGTGGGCAGCTTGTGGAACAGCATCGCGACGCCGCCCAGCACCAGCGCATACACCACCAGCGCACGCACGGGGCGGGCCAGCACGCCGCTGACGCCGCGCTGGTAGTCGCGGGCGCCGCGGTCGAAGGTGCGGTTGAACCAGCCGAAGAATCCGCGGCGGTCTTCGCCGTGGCTCTGGCTCGGCTTGAGCAGGGTGGCGCACAGTGCCGGCGTGAGGGTCATGGCCACCAGCACGGAGAGCGCCATGGCGGCGACCATGGTCACCGAGAACTGCCGGTAGATCACCCCGGTGGAGCCGCCGAAGAAGGCCATCGGCACGAAGACCGCCGAGAGCACCACGGCGATGCCGATCAGCGCACCGCTGATCTCGCCCATGGATTGGCGCGTGGCCTCACGCGGTGACAGGCCTTTCTCGACGATGATCCTTTCGACGTTCTCCACGACCACGATGGCGTCGTCCACCAGCAGGCCGATGGCCAGGACCATGCCGAACATGGTCAGCGTGTTGATCGAATAGCCCATCAGCGAGAGCACGCCGAAGGTGCCCAGCAGCACCACCGGCACGGCCACGGCCGGGATCAGGGTGGCGCGCCAATTCTGCAGGAACAGGTACATGATCGCGACGACCAGGGCGATGGCCTCGAACAGCGTCATGACCACTTCCTGGATGGAAATCTTCACGAAGGGCGCAGTGTTGTAGGCCACTTCAGTGCGCAGTTGCAGCTTGCTGGGGAAGAATTTTTCCAGCTCGACCATCTTGTCCTGTACGCCCTGGGACACGTCCAGCGCGTTGGCGCCGGTGGCCAGGCTCACGGCCATGCCGCCGGAGGGGCGGCCGTTGTGCTCGGCGACCACGTCGTAGCTCTCGCTGCCTAGCTCCACGCGGGCCACATCGGCCAGGGTGACCACGGCGCCATTGCTCGAATGCTTGAGTACCAGCTCGCGGAACTGCGCGGCGGTGGTCAGCTTGCTGCGTGCGCTGATGGTGGCGTTGAGCTGCTGGCCGGGCCGCGCGGGGAGGGCGCCGAGCTGGCCGGCGGAAGTGTCGACGTTCTGCGCTTGCAGCGCGGTGGTGATGTCCGAGGGCATCAGCGCGTACTGCTTGAGCTTGTCCGGGTCGAGCCAGACCCGCATGGCGTAGCTGGAGCCCAGGGTGGTCACCTGGCCGACGCCGTCCACGCGGCTGATCTGGTCGTACAGCGTGCTGGAGATGAAATCGCTGATGTCGGTGGCGCTGACGTTGGGGTTGTCCGAGACCAGCGAGAGGATGATCAGGAAGTCGCTGGAGGAATTGCGGATCTCGATGCCCTGCTGCTGCACGGTCTGCGGCAGCCGTGCCTTGGCCTGTTCCAGCTTGGTCTGCACCAGCATCTGCGCGGTGTTGACGTCGGTGCCGGCCTCGAAGGTCAGGGTGATGCTGGCGCTGCCCGCCGAGCTGCTGCTGGAGGACATGTAGACCAGGCCGTCGAGGCCGGTCATCTGCTGCTCGATGACCTGGGTCACCGAGTCTTCCATGGTCTTGGCGGAGGCGCCGGTGTAGGTGGCGCTGAGGGTGATCTGCGGCGGCGCGATGTTGGGATACTGCGCCAGCGGCAGCTGGGTGATGGCCAGGCCGCCGCCGAGCATCACCAGGATGGCGATGACCCAGGCGAAGATCGGCCGGTCGATGAAGAAGCGTGCCATGGGTTCTGCCTCAGTCGTGGCTGTCGGTTTGCGCGGTCAGGCTGTTGCCGGCGCCGGCCTCGATGGCCTGGACCTCCTGGCCGACGCGCACCTTCTGCAGGCCCTGGACGATCAGCTGGTCGCCTTCGTCCAGGCCCTTGCTCACCCACCAGCGGTTGCCCACTGCACGGGCGAGGGTCAGCTCGCGCTGCTCGACCTTGCCGTCCACCACCACCAGCGCGGTGGCATCGCCGCGCTCATCGCGGCTCACGCCCTGCTGCGGTACGAGGATGGCGTCCTGCTGCACGCCTTCCTGCAACGTCGCCTTGATGTACATGCCCGGCAGCAGCAGGCCATCGGGGTTGGGCACGAGGGCGCGCAGGGTGACGCTGCCGGTGCTTTCGTCAACGCTGACGCCATTGAAGGTGAGGGTGCCTTCGTGGCCGTAGGTGCTGCCGTCTTCCAGCTCCAGGCTGATGCGCGTGGCGTCCTTCTGCTCGGCCGGGGCGAGCTTGCCCTCGGCCAGCTCGCGCTTGAGGCGCAGCAGGGTGCTGCTGGGCTGGGTGAAGTCGACGTAGATCGGGTCCAGCTGCTGCACCGTGGTCAGCGCGGTGGTCTGCTCGGCGGTGACCAGCGCGCCCGGTGTGACCGAGGAGGTAGAGGTCTGACCGTCGATGGGCGCGTTGATCTTGGTGTAGCCGAGATTGATCCGTGCCGTGCGCAGTGCGGCCTGGGCCGACTGCAGGCTGGCGCGGGCTTCGAGCAGGGAGGCCTGGGCGCTTTCGTTGTCTTCGGCGCTGATGGCGTCGATCTTCACCAGCTGTGCGTCGCGCTTCGCCTTCAGCTCTGCGGCCTTGAGCGTGGCGCGTGAGGAGGTGACCGTCGCCTCGGCCTGGGCCAGTGCGGCTTCGTAAGGCTGCGGGTCGATCTGGTAGAGCGGCTGGCCGGCCTTCACCGTGGCGCCTTCTTCGAACAGGCGCTTGAGCAGGATGCCGCCCACCTGCGGGCGGATCTCCGCGACCAGGTGCGCACTGGCACGGCCGGGCAGGGTCATGCTCAAGGCTTGCGGGCCACTGCTGACGTGGTACACGCCGACCTGCTGGACCAGGGTGGGCGGCTGGGCGGGGCCCGAGTCTCGGCAGCCCGCCATGGCGAGCAGGCCGGCGCCCAGCAGCAGGGCGCGGGCCAATGGAGAGAGCAGGGAGAGGTTAAGCGCGAAGGAAGACATCCGTGGGGCTCCGGACCTAATGAATTTCAGGCTTCCAGGCTGCTCGGGAAATGTGCAGGGAATGTGCAGTCATCTGGGAGAAACCGCGGAGATTGCCGGTCGCGCCTTGCTGCGCGCGGGGCGGCGCGCTTCAATGTCGGCAGTTTCGATTGCCCGGCGGTGCCATGAAAATCAGCCTCTCCAGCAAGTTCTTCCTGGCCATGCTCACGGTCTGCGCCTTCGCCGTGCTCGGCATGGTGTTCGCCGCGTACCTGAGCCTGAAGTACGGCTTCCTCGGCTACCTCAACCAGCAGGCCGAGGAGCGCATGGACCTGGTGGTGCCGCGCATCGAACGGGCCTACGCCCAGCACCGCAGCTGGGACTTCATCCGGGAGGACAAGGAGCAGTGGTTCGAACTGCTGCGCCCGGACGACATCGCCCCGGACAAGGCCTTCGACGCCAGCCTGCTGACGGTGTCGGACCTCACCGGCGCGTTCGTCCGTTTCGCCCTGCTGGACGAGCAGCGCCGCCCGATCATCGGCTACCAGGCGGCGCCCGAGGACATGCTGCTGCGGCCCATTCGCTTCCAGGGGCGCACGGTCGGCTGGATGGCCCTGGCGCCGTTGCAGTCGGTCACCAGCGTGGGTGACAAGCGCTTCCAGCTCAACCAGCTGCGCTCCAGCCTGCTGGTCGGCCTGGCCTGCCTGCTGGGCACGGCAGTGATCGCCTGGTGGCTCAGCCGCGCGCTGCTGCGGCCGATCCGCGAAGTCGCCCGCGCCACCCACCGCCTGGGGGCCGGCGACTATGAAATCCAGGTGCCGGTGCGCTCCGACGATGAGGCCGGGCAATTGGCCGGGGACTTCAATCGCATGGCTTCCACCCTGGCCAGCAACGAGCGCATGCGCCGTGATTTCATGGCCGATATCTCCCACGAACTGCGCACCCCGCTGGCGGTGATGCGCGCCGAGCTCGAAGCGCTGGAAGACGGCATCCGCCCGCTGGACGGTGCCGCGATCCGTTCGCTGCAAGCGGAAGTCGGCTCATTGACCAAGCTGGTGGACGACCTGTTCGACCTGTCCCTGGCCGAAGTCGGCGGGCCGACCTACCGCCGCGAACGCATCGACCTGCGGGTTGTCCTGCCGGTGGTGGCCGAGGCATTCCAGGCGAGCTTCGCCGAACGCGGCCTGACGCTGCGCGTGGAGTTGCCGGAGCAACCGCTATGGGTGCTGGGCGATGAGTCGCGGCTGGGCCAGTTGTTGTACAACCTGCTGGAGAACAGCCGGCGCTACACTGATCGCGGCGGTTGCACCGTGCTGCGCGCGCTGCGGGAGGGCGAACGGGTGCTGGTGCAGTGCGAGGACAGCGCGCCAGGAGTGGACGCGGCATCGCTGGAGCGCCTGTTCGAGCGCTTCTACCGCGCCGAGCGTTCGCGCAACCGCGCCAGCGGCGGCACCGGGCTCGGCCTGGCGATCTGCCGGGGCATCGCCGAGGTGCACGGCGGCAAATTGAGCGCGAAGGCTTCGTCACTGGGCGGCCTGTTGCTGACCCTGGAACTGCCGGTTGCTGGAGGTGAAGCGTGAGCCAGGGACAGATTCTGCTGGTGGAGGACGAACCCAAGCTGGCCGCACTGGTGGGCGATTACCTGCGTGCTGCCGGTTTCGCGGTGGAGCATCTCGCCGACGGCCTGGAAGTGGTCCCGGCGGTCCGCCAGAAACAGCATGACCTCATGCTGCTGGACTTGATGCTGCCCGGCCGCGACGGCCTGGACATCTGCCGCGAGCTGCGTGGCTTCAGCCGCCTGCCGATCATCATGATGACCGCCCGCGTCGACGAGATCGACCGGCTGCTCGGCCTCGAACTGGGGGCCGACGACTACATCTGCAAGCCCTTCTCGCCGCGCGAGCTGGTGGCGCGGGTGAAGGCCGTGCTGCGGCGTACCGGTACCCAGGCATCGAGCTTCGGGCTGGAACTGGATGCCAGCACCTTCCATGCGCGCTACCAGGGCATCGCGCTGGATCTCACGCCGGTGGAGTTCCGCATGCTCGCCGCGCTGGCGGCGCGGCCGGGGCAGGTGCTCTCGCGCGACCAGCTGATGAACCACATCTACCAGGACCACCGGGTGGTCGCCGACCGCACCGTGGACAGCCACGTGAAGAACCTGCGGCGCAAGCTGACCGCCATCACCCCGCAGGTCGACCCGATCCGCTCGGTCTATGGGGTGGGCTATAGCCTGGAGTGCGAATAGGCACCTGATCGGTTCATGCCTTGTTTTCTGACGATTCCGATCAATGCTCTACCAGCCCGCCAGCGTTCCCGGCAGGCAGGCCGATGAGCGAGCTTTCCCCGTCCTTGATATGCGTCAACGGGATTTCATTCCGGCCAAGCACACTGGGTCCTTCAGCCTGGGGCCGCTCTGCGCGATCCCGGGCCCTGTGCATCCATGGCGCATTCCAAGCGAGGAGACAGAACGATGGCAATGATGAAAGCGGCGATCTTCGTGGAACCCGGGCGAATCGAACTGGCCGACAAACCCATCCCCGAGATCGGCCCCAACGACGCGCTGATCCGCATCACCACGACCACCATCTGCGGCACCGACGTGCACATCCTCAAGGGCGAATACCCGGTGGCCAAAGGGCTGACCGTCGGCCATGAGCCAGTGGGGGTCATCGAGAAGCTCGGCAGCGCCGTCAAAGGCTACCGTGAGGGCCAGCGGGTCATCGCCGGCGCGATCTGCCCGAACTTCAACTCCTATGCCGCGCAGGATGGCGTGCCCTCGCAGGATGGCAGCTACCTGGTCGAGAGCGGCCGCTGCGCCTGCCACGGCTACAAGGCCACCGCCGGCTGGCGCTTTGGCAACCTGATCGATGGGACCCAGGCCGAATACGTCCTCGTGCCGGATGCCGAGGGCAACCTCGCACCGATTCCGGACAGCCTCACCGACGAACAGGTACTGATGTGCCCCGACATCATGTCCACCGGCTTCAAGGGCGCCGAGAACGCCAATATCCGCATCGGCGACACCGTGGTCGTCTTCGCCCAGGGGCCGATCGGCCTGTGCGCCACCGCCGGCGCGCGCTTGCTGGGCGCCTCGACCATCATCGCGGTGGATGGCAACGCGCACCGGCTGGACATCTCCCGCAACATGGGCGCCGACGTCACCCTGGACTTCACGAAGTGCGACGTGGTGGAGGAGGTGATGAAGCTCACCGGCGGGCGCGGCGCCGATTCGTCGATCGAATGCCTGGGGCTGCCGAGCACCTTCGAGCAGGCGATGAAAGTGCTCAAGCCGGGCGGGACCCTGTCCAGCCTGGGCGTGTACTCCAAGGACGTGCAGATACCGCTTTCCGCCTTCGCCGCCGGCCTGGGCGACCACCGCATCAATACCGCGCTGTGCCCCGGCGGCAAGGAGCGCATGCGCCGGCTGATGAGCATCATCGAGTCGAACCGTGCTGACTTCGGCTCGCTGGTCACGCACCACTATGCGCTCGACGACATCGTCAACGCCTACGACCTGTTCGCCCATCAGCGCGACGGCGTGCTGAAGATCGCCATCAAACCCTGACGCGGGGAGGGGAATGGCCGCCTCCGGCAGGCGGTCAAACCCTGCTGCGTTCAGCTCGATTGCGCAGGGCAGGGCAAATCCAGTATTGTTGAGAACGATTATCATGTTTAACAAGACTGGACGTTCATGGACAGCGAGCGGGCATTCGAAAGGGATGTTGAGCGGCTCTACATTGCCCACCACGGCTGGCTGAAGGGCTGGCTGCGCCGCCGCCTGGGCGAGCACGCCGATGCCGAGGACCTGGCCCACGACACCTTCGTGCGGGTGATGCGTTCGCGCAGCGCCATCGCCGATCTGCGCCAGCCGCTGGCCTATCTCGCCACCATCGCCAACAGCCTGTTGATCAACCGCTGGCGCCGCCAGGCGGTCGAGCGGGCCTACCTGGAAGCCTTGGCCGCGCGCCCCGAAGCGCTGGCGCCGTCCGAGGAAGAGCGCCTGCTGCTGATCGAAGCGCTGGTGGAGATCGACGAACTCCTGCACGGCCTCGCGCCACAGGTACGGGAAATCTTCCTGCTGTCGCAGCTCGACGGCCTGACCTACCCGCAGATCGCGTTGCACCTGGAGCTGAGCGTCAACCAGGTGCAGAAGGCGATGAGCAAGGCGTTTGCGGCCTGCTACGCGAGCCGCTTCGAGTGAACGCCATGGCCCGCGATAGCGATTCCCGGCCGATCTCCGCCGTCATCCGCGACCAGGCGATTGCCTGGTTCACCCTGGCCCAGTCGGGCTGCATGAGCGAGGCCGAGCAGCGCCAGTTGCTGGTCTGGCGCGAGGCCAGCAGCGAGCACGAGCGCGCCTGGCAGCGCCTGAGCAGCATCCCGCTCGGCCTGCAGCGTCACGCCGGCACGCTGGCCGACCCACTGGCGCGGCAACTGGCCGGTCGCCGCCACACCCACGAGATGGACCGGCGCAAGGCGCTCAAGCTGCTGGTCGGCTTCGGCCTGCTCGGCGGGCTCGCCTGGCAGGGACGCGACACGCAGTGGGTTCAGGGCGCCCTGGCGGACTATCGCACCGGCAACGGTGAGCGAACGCAGCGCACGCTACCCGACGGCACGCGCCTGTGGCTCAACACCGCAACCGCGGTCGACCTGCATTACACCGAGACCGTTCGCGAACTGCGCCTGCGTTACGGCGAGATCGAGATCCTCACCGCCCGCGACGGCGCCGGGCGGCCGCTGCGGGTCGTCAGCGGCGATGCCGTGCTGCAACCGCTGGGCACGCGCTTCCGCGTCCGCCGCGACGAAGACGGGCGCGGCACCCTGCTGGCCGTCACTCAGGGGCGTGTGGCCGCCAGTTCGCTGGCCGGCGGCGAGGCGAGGGTGATCGAGGCCGGTTCCCAGGCTCGCATCGACGCGGCCGGCGTCAGCGCACCGCAGGCGCTGGAAGCAAATGGCGGCGCCTGGGTCGATGGCTACCTGGTGGCCGAGCGCATGCGCCTGGGCGACTTCCTTGCCGAGCTGGACCGTTATCGCCCCGGCCTGCTGCGCTGCGATCCGGCGGTTGCGGGTGTCCGCCTGAGCGGCTCCTACCCGCTGGCCGATACCGACCGGGTGCTCGCCATGCTGCAGGACAGCCTGCCGGTGACGGTCCAGCGACGCACCCGCTACTGGGTGACCGTAGGCCCGCGCTAAGGAAAGAAGCCGAGCGCCGCGGAAAATCGCAGCCAAGTGCCGCGGAAAATCGCAGCCGAGCGCTGCGGAAAAAGGCAGCCGGGCGCCGCAAGAAAGCACCAATGAAAATAATTCTCGAAAAGTCGGCAGGTTTTCGTTTCTCGCTTGGCCTAGGGATAAATCCCTGCTCGCCACGGCGGGCCAACAACGAGAAACGGACCCTCCGCCCATGACGCTTCACCCCATCACCCGCGCCCTGCGCCAGTCGCTCGGCCTTGCCCTGCTGTCCTGCTCCACGCTCACCCTGCTGCCGGCCATGCCGGTGCAGGCTGAATCCACGACCAGCCGCACCCAGCAATACGCCATCCCCGCCGGCCCGCTGGACCAGGTGCTCGGCGAGTTCGGTCGGCGCGCCGGCATCCCGATCTCCGTCAATGCGGGCCTGACCGAAGGCAAGCGCAGTGGCGGGCTGAACGGTGAGTACGGCATCGAGGACGGTTTCGCCCGCATCCTCTCCGGCACCCGCCTGACGGTGCGCCGTCTGGAAAACGGCGGCTACGGCCTGGTGCCGACACCGTCGGATGCGGTGCTGGAGATGGATTCCACCACCGTGTCCAGACAGGCGCTGGACGCGACCACCGAGGGCACCAACTCGTATGCGGCTCGTGCGGTCACCCTCGGCAAGGGCGTGCACAGCCTGCGCGAAACACCACAATCGGTGACGGTGCTGACCCGTCGCTATATGGACGACCAGAACGTCACCACCATCGAGCAGGCGATGGAAAAGACGCCGGGCATCGCCGTGTACGAGTCACCCATGGGCGGCAAGTATTTCTACTCCCGCGGCTTCATGATGCAGGGCCAGTACCAGTACGACGGCGTGCCGCTGGATGTCGGCGGCGAGTATGTGCAGGCCAACAGCTTCTCCGGCGACATGGCCTTCTACGACCGGGTCGAGGTGCTCAAGGGCGCAGCGGGCATGCTCAAGGGCTCGGGCAGCTCCACCGGCGGCGTCAACTTCGTCCGCAAGCGGGGCCAGAGCGTGCCGCAGACCAGGCTGTCGCTCTCGGCCGGCTCCTGGGACAACTACCGCGGCCAGGTGGACACCGGTGGCCCGCTCAACGAGTCCGGCACCCTGCGCGGGCGGACTGTCGTGGCGGTGCAGGACCGCCAGTATTTCTACGATGTCGGCAAGCGCAATGACCAGATTCTCTACGGCGCGCTGGACTACGACGTGACCCCGGATACCACCCTGGGCCTGGGCGTTGCCTACGAGAAGCTGGATGCGACGCCCTGCTGGCACGGCCTGCCGCGCTACAGCAACGGCAAGGACCTGAAGCTCAGCCGCTCGACCTGCCTGGGCGCTTCCTGGAACAACTGGGAAAGCGAGCGCACCACGCTGTTCGCCGACCTGTCCCACCAGTTGAACGAGGACTGGGCCTTCCGGTTCGCCGGTGTCTGGACCCACAACGACCAGGACATCAAGTACGCGCTGTCCGAGACGTCGGGTGGTGTTACACCGGGTGCGACCTCGGCGCCTTCCTCGGTGTACTCCGGTCTGTTCGACTACGACCAGACCGACTACGGCTTCGATGCCTACCTGGACGGAAAATTCGAGGCCTTCGGCCTGCAGCACGAGCTGACCGTCGGCGCCAACGCCAGCCGCGCCAAGACCCACGATCACTACGCGCTGATCAACATGACCAGCCTGCTGGGTACCTCGCAGGACCCGTTCCATCCCAACTCGCAGATTCCCGAGCCGGCGGATGATTTCTACCCGCCCAACTCCTACCGCGGCGGGCCGCAACCCACCGAGTCGGACACCCGCCAATTCGGCACCTACGCGACCTTGCGGCTGAAGCTGGCCGAGCCTTTGACTGCGGTGCTGGGTTCGCGCGTCAGTTGGTACCGCAACAGCCGCGACTCCTACACCCAGGCCTGGGATTACTGGCAGCACGACCGCAGCCAGGAGAACGGCCAGGTCACACCCTTCGCGGCACTGATCTACGACCTCAACGATGAGTGGTCGGTCTACATCAGCTACGCGGACATCTTCCAGCCGCAGAGCACCTACACCGACGAATCCGGCAGCCCGCTGCAACCCAAGACCGGCGCCAGCTACGAGCTGGGCATCAAGGGCGAGCTGCTGGATGGCCGGGTCAACACGGCCTTCAACCTCTTCCGCACCCTCGAGGAGCACCGCGCCGAAGCCAACTACGACACCACTTGCCTCGGCTCCTCCGACGGCTACTGCTACACCGACGTGGGCAAGGTCCGTGCCCAGGGCTTCGAGGCGGAAATCAGCGGCGAGGTCATCGACCGCCTGCAATTGCTGGCCGGCTACACCTACACCCAGACCAAGTACCTCAACAGCACGGAAGACAATCCGCAGGAACCCACCTTCACCACCAGCTACTTCCCGCGCCACCTGTTCCGTGCCTGGGCCGATTACCAGCTGGCCGGCGAACTGGACCGCTGGAGCGTGGGGGCGGGCGTGACGGCGCAGAGCGACACCTCCGTACGCAGCGGCAACGTGAAGTCGGTGCAGTCCGACTACGCCATCTACAGCGGCCGCCTGGGCTACCGCATCGACGACCACTGGAGCGTCGCGCTCAACGGCAACAACCTGTTCGACAAGAAGTACTACCAGAGCGTCGGTGCCGTTTCCTGGGGCAACTTCTACGGCGAGCCGCGCAACTTCATGGTCACCCTGCAGGGTTCGTTCTGACGCGGATATGGGCCGATGCCAGGATTCGCTGCTGATGCGTGTTGACCTCAACCTAGGTTGAGGTCCTAGAGTCCGTCCGGGCCTGCCTGCCGCTGTTCGCCAGCGGTGGGCCGGCACCTTCGGAACATGACCGCACAAGGACCCGGTATGGATACCCACGCTTCACTGATGATCTTCCAGATCGTCTGCTTCCTGGGCTTCAGCCTCTGGCTGAGCATCGCGCTGATCAACAACCTGCACGCCTTTTCCAGCTCGGTCGCGGCGGTCGGCGCGACCATGGCGATGGCACCGCTGCGCCAGCCACCCGCGATCGACTTTCCCCTGCTACGGCGTGCACTGACGTCACCGGCGCTGCATCGGCTGGCCATGATCGTCGTCGTCCTGCTGCAGGCCCTGGCGGTGCTTGCGGCCTGGACGGGTTGCTACCACTGGCTGCTGGGCGGCGAACTCGAAGCCGCCAGGCCCTGGCTGAACCTCGCCCTGAGCGCGGCACTGGGCTTCCTCTTCGCCATGCTGCTGGGCGGGCTCTGGTTCGGCTACTGGATTCGCCAGGAAGCCCTGCAGCTGACGCACCTGGTGCTGGTCGTCTGGGTGCTGCTGAACTTCCTCGTCCTCAACCTTCGCTGGAGTTGACGCGCCATGGGTACCGGGAGAATGCCGATGAACATCCTGATCGTGGGAGCGGGCAGGGGGCTGGGACGCGCCTTGCTCGAAGGGCTGGGGCAGCCGGGGGATTCGCTGATCGGCGTGTCGCGCCGGCGGCCGGATACCCTGGCGACGGCGCCGGGCATCGATCTGCAGTGGATCGAAGCGGATCTCGCCAGGCCGGCGGAAGCGGTCGCGCAGATCGAGGCGCAGGCGCCGGCTGAACTCGACGTGCTGATCTGCAACGTCGGCATCTGGGAAGAGCACGCCTTCAGCGAGCAATACTCGTTCCTTGGCGACAGCGACGCCTCCATCGGCAGGCTGGTCGACGTGAACATCACCGCCACCTTGCTGCTGCTGAAACGCCTGGTGCCGCGGCTGCTCGGCTCCGCCCGGCCGCAACTGATCCTCACCGGCTCGACTTCCGCCCTGCGCCAGAGCGGCCGCCCGGAAGTGGCCTTCGGCGCCGCCAAGTTCGCCCTTAACGGCATGGCCGATGCGCTGCGCGAGAGCTTCCGCGACCAGCGCCTGGCGGTGACCGTGCTGCAACTGGGCAACCTGAATACCGATGACTCGCTCGCCACGCCGCTGACCGAGGCTGCCGCGCGCGGGGAAGGGCAACTGATCCCCGTGCACGATGTGGTCGCCCTGGTCGATGCGCTGCTGCGCTTGTCCGCTTCCTCGTTCGTGCGCGAGCTGACCTTGCCGGCCATTCGCGACGAGCGTTTCTGACTGTCGTCATTCGATTTCATCCTTGATGAACGGGCAGCCAGGGCTGGTTGTCTTCGGCGGTGCGGCGCCGCGACCCGCCGGAGCTTGCGGGGCGACGGGGCCGTTACGCCAGAGCCCTCTCGACGCGATTGCGCCCGGCTGTCTTGCCGCGGTAGAGCGCGCCATCGGCCTGCTGCATGTACTCGTCGAGCGCCTGCGTGCTGGTGAAGGCTTCCGAGACACCGATGGTGGCGGTGCAACGGATCGGCTGCTCCGGGGTGGCGCCCGGTACTTCACTGCGTTCGATTGCCGCGCGGGCGCGTTCGGCCAGTTGCAGGGCGCCTGTCCTGTCCGTGTTGAGGCCGACGAGGACGAATTCCTCGCCGCCCAGCCGGCAGGCCAGGTCGCCCTTGCGAGCGGTGGCCTTGAGCACCTGGGCCACATGGCACAGGACGAGATCGCCGACCTTGTGGCCGTGGCTGTCGTTGATCTGCTTGAAGTGATCGATGTCCACGATCAGCAGGTAGGCCGGCCCCGCGCTGCGGGAGCGGAAATGCGCATCCAGCCCTTCGACCAGTCCGCGGCGGTTCAGCAATTGCGTGAGCGGATCATGGGCGGCCATGGTGCGCAGTTCATCCGTCAGGCGGCGCAGTACCAGCCAGACGGCACAGGGGGGCAGCACGGTGCCGAGGAACGACATGTAGAGGTAGAAGACTTTCTGGAAGCCGCTGTTCATGTCGAGCGCCGCCAGCCCACCCTGGAGGATCATCACGAACTTCACGGCGTTCAGCGCGCAGAGGCCGCCAATCAGGATGGCGAACACGACCATTTCGACGCGCAGGTCCCTGGCGACGTTCTGCCGGGCGTAGAGCACCCCCACGGCCATACCCAGGAACAGCAGCGTGCACGAGGCTGCCAGCAGCGCATGGCGCGCTTCACTTCCAAGGGTGAATTGCACCGTAACCTGCAGCGCCGTGTAGAGGACCGCCAGCGTGAGCAATGGCCGCCATACGGCGGTCGGTCGACCAAAGAAGCGCAGGGCGCCAAGGACATAAGCGACGGGGGCGCAGAGGGTCATCGTGTGGTTGACGATGCTCATCATCCCCCAGTTCGCCGGGCCGCCGAGCAACTGCAGGATGTAGGCGAGCCCCAGCAGGAGATTGCCCAGGGCGAAGACTTCCATGCCCATCTTCTTGCCGTTCAGCCGGGTGCTGATCAGCAGGAACATGACGCTGAAACAGAGCAGGTGCACGCAGAGCATGCTGAGGATGACAGTGGTGACCATGGGTTCGCGTCAGTGAATACGTAGCAAAGGGAGCCGGGTACCGCAGGTGTGGCGGGCGCGAACCTGGCGCTCCAGGCCGCATCTGGCCTGCTCGGCGGAGTCGTTCAGGGCAAGGGCACCTAACCATATGTATAGCGGGAAGGCAATCCGCCAGCAGGGCATGTCCCTGGGGGCGCCCCTCACGATTCTGTCGACAGCCCGGACCGGGGGCTACAGTTCACTGTCGAGGACGATACCGGGGCCAGGAACCGGGACGTTTCGAGCAGTCAGAGCCACTGACGTTGGAGACAGGACATGCCCAAGAAAATCATCATTTCCTTTGACGGGACCTGGAATACGCCGGACGCGAAGTCCGAGATCAAAGGCAGCAAAAGCACCAATGTCTGGAAGCTGCATGCTGCCATTCTGCCTGCCGACAAGAACGGTACAACGCAGGACAAGTGGTACGACCAGGGCGTTGGCACGGCATGGTACGACCGCCTGGCCGGCGGTGCATTCGGCGTGGGGCTCTCGGAGAAGATCCTCGATGGCTATCGGCAGCTGGTCAGCACCTACGAGGTCGGTGACCAGATCTACCTCTTCGGTTTCAGCCGTGGGGCATACACGGCTCGCAGCCTGGTCGGGCTGATCCGCAACGCCGGGCTGCTCAAGCCCGAGCACATCGACCTGACGAACGAAGCGTACGGCCTCTATCGTACCCGCGACGAGGGCGCCGATTCCGATAGCGCCCGACTCTTCCGCGGCAGTTTCTCGCGGGAGATCACCATCCACATGCTGGGTATCTGGGACACCGTGGGCGCCCTGGGCGTGCCGCTGGAATCGTTCGACTGGTTCAACAAGTCCTACTACGAATTCCACGACACCGAACTCAGCTCGATTGTCCACAACGCCTTCCACGCGGTGGCCATCGATGAGTGGCGCAAGAACTACCAGTGCACCCTCTGGGACCCGAAAAGCAAGCCCAACCAGCGTGTGGAGCAGGTCTGGTTTTCCGGGGCGCACGCCAACGTCGGCGGTGGCTACGCGAACAACAGTCTGTCGGACATCGCGCTGGTGTGGATGACCAACAAGGCGATCGAGTGCGGCCTGGCGGTGGACACCGGCAAGACCCCCAGCCTTCCCACCACGACCCCCGCCATCACCAATTCCTACAAGGAGTTCCTGGGGGGCGCCTACAGCCAGCTCACCCCGCCGTATTACCGGGATATCGGCAACACCGCCTTCGGCCAGGAAGCCATCGACGCCAGCGTGGAGGAGCGCCTCAAGCACGATCCCCAGTACAAGCCGAAGAACACGGTGGGCGGCAATCTCACCGGCAATTTCACCCCGGTGGGCAGGATCCGGTAATCCAATCGCTAGCGGGCGGCGCGCTGGCGTGTTTCTTCGTCGAGCACTTCGCGCAGCGAGGCGAGGAAGGGCGTGGCGTCGGTATAGCGGCGGCCGTAGCCGAGGTTGAAGGCGTAGTCGAAGTCCGGCGGGTTCCGCCCCTGGGTGTGCTGCAGGATGGTTTCCAGCTTGTCGAGTGCCTTGACTGCCTGTGCTTCGGCGGTCGCGGCGGCATCGTACTCGTCGTACAGGGCCAGGAGCTGCGCGCGCAGCGGCGGCGCCAGCGTGGCGGTCATCTGCAGCAGGTCCTGCCGTTCGCTGTCGCCCTTGCTGCCGTGGGCCTGCAGGTCGACGGCGGGCACATCGCCGCCCAGCGCTTCGCCCAGGTCGTGGATGATGCACAGCTGCAGCACCTTGCCGAGGTCGAGCTCGCCCAGATCCTCGGCGAACACCATCGCCAGCAGGGCCAGGCGCCAGCTGTGCTCGGCGGTGCTTTCGCGGCGACCAGTGGACGTGTGGGCGCTGCGCAGCACGCTCTTGAGTCGTTCGGCCTCGCGGAGGAAGGCGAGTTTGCCCTGGATGTTCTGTTCGCTCATCGGCGATGGCCCCTTGTGAGTCGTCCGGGCGATCATCCTGTCGCCGGGGCCGCCGGCTGTCCACGCATCAAATATGCGCGGTGCCATCCGCCCGGAGCGTCTCGACCAGGCGCGCAGTCGTGCCATCGGACAGCGTAAGGCGCGTCCAGCGGCACTGGCTCTGGCGAATGGGCACCAGCAGCGAGCCATTGGTGCCGGTGGCGAACTCCAGCGCTGGCGTGGCGTTGCCCTCGCGCCAGCCGAGCCCATCCAGCTTCGCTTCCTGGAGGGCGATGGCCTCGGTCACGAACGGCCAGAGCGAGCGGCCCAGCAGCTCGGTATGCGGAACACTGAACTCTGCCGCTCGCGCGGGCGAACAGGCGAGCAGCCGGTGGGTCAGGTCACAGACCAGGTGGACGGGTTGCGAGCTGCTGGCGACCAGGCGGGCCAGGGCGTGGTCCGCTGCGCTGTCCAGGCGCGCCAGGAGCAGCGCTTCGATCCGTGCGCGCTGCTCCGGCTCGGCATCCTGCAGGCCGGCTTCCCAGCGCGAGATGGTGGACTGGCTGACGCCGAACATACCGGCCGCGTGGCTCTGCTTGACGCGATGCAGCAGGCGCCAGCGTCTGAGCATGGGGCCGAGCGGGGCGTGGTGCAGCGGAGGTGAAGTCATGGCGGGGTATCGGTTCCGGTTCCGTGCCAGCATAGCCCGGAATGCGCCAGCAGCATTGTCTTGAGTCGATGCTCGCGCGCTAGGTGCTGACCTCAGCGCTTCACGCAGACGAACAGAGCATTGCCCGAACTGCCGGCCCAGGGCGTGATCCGCTCGTAGTCGTGCTCGAACACCTGCACCTCGAAGAGCGGCTCCAGCAGCCGTTGCAGTTCGGCGAAGGTCAGCGCGACCATCGCATGTTCATCCTGCCAGGCCCGGGTCTCGCCGGCCGTGGTCTTCTCGATGCTCAGGCGCAACGCCTGGCGCTCGCCCGCGCCGCTGTAGTACCAGCCCGAGCCGAAGGTGAACTGGCTGCCATCATGCTCCACCGAGTGGCGGACGAAGGAGTCGTTGTCGATCAGCGCCTTGTCCACGCTGTTGAAGCAGAACACGCCGCCCTCCGCGAGCGCGTCGTGCACGCTCGCCAGGCACGCCTGCAGCTGTTCGACGCCGGGGTTGTAGTGGATCGAGTAGAGGAAGCAGGTAATCAGGTCCAGTGGCGCTTCGACGCGGAAGCTCGCCATGTCCTGTCGGCTGAACTGCGCCTCGGGGCAGCGCTGCCGGGCGATGTCCAGCATCGGCTGGTTGATGTCCAGGCCGGCACTCCGGTAGCCCGAGTCCAGGAAGTGGCGTACGTGCGGACCGGTCCCGCAGGCGAGGTCCAGGTGCCGGCGCCCCGAATTGCCGAACAACTGGTGCAGGCGGCGCACGCAGTGGCTCTGCGCCTGATAGTCGATGTCGGCGCACATCAGGTCGTAGTAGGAGGACAGGTCGGTGTACAGCGCGTTGGAGGACATGGGGCAGCCAGGGAGAGGATTCGCCGGAGGTTCGGGCGCGGCATGGTACATCAGCCTCGCGCGTTCTCCGCAGAATTCGGACGTCCCGCCGGATGGCGTTTGTGGCCGGACCGCTGCGAACGGCCATTTTTTTCATTGGGCTCGATAATATTTTTACTAATTTTCCTCGGCGAAAAGCTGAAGCACCATGCCGCCCCATTCCAATAACAACGTCCTTCGAGGCGGCCAGCAGGAGTGCCCAGGTGCAAGCGTTCAACGAGTGGCGGCAGTGGTTTGTGACGCAGGTTTTCATCGATGACGCATTGAGCCGAAGGCTCCCGCTTACCGCCCCGATCGATCTCCGCTGAATCCCTCCCGCAGCGGCCGCCCGAAGGTTTGCCCCGGCTGAAACCGCCGGGCTTGCGACCGCTGCGCGGGAAGCCTCGACCGGCATCGAGCCGTTCCAGTCCAACGAGCGCCCGTCGCTCGCAGTCCATGAGTCAGCCATGAAAAAAACAACAAGCGCGTCCGATACTTCCTTGCCTGCCCATCAACCCCACGAACCGTCCGCACGGTCCTTCCGCAAATCGCTGGGCATCCCGGCGCTGGTGCTGTTCGGCCTGGCCTACATGGTGCCGCTGGCAGTCTTCACCACCTACGGCCTGGTCACCCGCATGAGCAAGGGCCACCTGCCGGCGGCCTATCTCTTCACCCTGGCGGCCATGCTGCTGACCGCCTACAGCTATGGGCGCATGGTGCAGGCGCACCCGTATTCGGGCTCGGTCTACAGCTACACGCGCAAGACCTTCGGCGCGGCATTCGGCTTCCTGGCGGGCTGGACGCTGCTGCTGGATTACATCTTCCTGCCGCTGCTGAGCTACCTGCTGATCGGCATCTACATGGTCGACTATTTCCCCTCGGTGCCGCTGTCGGTGTGGATCCTCGGGTCCATCGTGCTGGTGACCCTGCTCAACCTCGTCGGCATCGAATCGATCACCCGCGTCAACTGGGTGCTGATCGTCGCGCAGATGGTGTTCGTGGTGGTGTTCATCGCCCTGTCGTTGAGCCACCTGGGCGCCCAGGCGGAGCCGGTGCCGCTGGTCCAGCCCTTCTATGACGAGCACTTCAGCCTGCCGTTGGTGATGTCCGGCGCGGCGGTGCTGTGCCTGTCCTTCCTCGGTTTCGACGCGGTGTCGACCATGGCCGAGGAGACGCCCGAGCCGCGCCGGCAGATTCCAGCGGCGATCATGCTGGTGACCCTGATCGGCGGCGTGCTGTTCATCGTCATGGCCTACTTCGGCCAGCTGGTGTTCCCCGAGTGGCAGGCGCTCACCGATGCCGACTCCGCGTCGCTGGACGTGCTGCGCCGGATTGGTGGCGAGTGGCTGGTGACCTTCTTCACCGCCACCTATGTGGCTGGCTGCTTCGCCTCGGCGATGGTGTCCCAGGCCAGCGTCTCCCGCGTGCTGTTCGCCATGGGCCGGGACGGCGCGCTGCCCCGCGTGTTCGGCAAGCTGGTGACGAAGAAGCGCGTGCCGGCCACGGCGATCATGCTGATCAGCCTGCTCTCGCTGATCGCCCTGTTCGTCACCCTGGATACCGTCGCCAACATGATCAGCTTCGGCGCGCTGTTCGCCTTCTCCGCGGTGAACCTGGCAGTGATCAAGCACTACCTGGTCGACGAGCGCCTCACCGGGAAGGGCAACTACCTGCGCTACGGTGCGCTGCCGGCGGTGGGCTTCCTCAGCACCATCTGGCTCTGGTCGAGCCTGTCGGGCATGTCCTTCATGATCGGCTTCGCCTGGATGTGCCTGGGCTTCATCTGCCTGGCCAGCGCCACGCGGATGTTCCAGCAGCCGCTGCCGGACCTGAACATGGCGGAGTGACTGCCGGGCGGGGAGAAGTCGGGCCTGGCCCCGGCTTCTTTTCAATCCGGCCCGATACTGGTTAAGGTGGCGCGACTTCGAGGAACTGGCCGGATCTCGCCATGAAACTGCATCAATTGCGCGCCCTGCGCACCATCGCCGAGAGCGGCAGCATCCAGGAAGCCTCGCGGCTGCTCGAGGTGACCCAGCCGTCGCTGTCCAAGGCAGTGAAGGAGCTGGAAGGCGAGCTGGGCGTGCCGCTGCTGGTGCGCTCCAATCGGGGTGTAACGGTCACGCCTTATGGCGAGCGGCTGGTGAGCATGGCCCGGCTGGTCACCGAGGAAGTGCGCCGCGCGCGCGACGAAATCGACACCCTGAAGGGCGAGATGGCCGGCCGTGTGGCCATCGGCGTGTCGCCGGTGACGCCCAATCGCGCCTTCGCCCACTGCTTCAGGCGTTACCGCGAGCTGTACCCCAACGTGCAGCTGCAGATTTTCGAGTTGCGTTCGGTGCAGCTGTTCGAAGGGCTGAAGGAGGGCCGGCTGGACCTGGTGCTGACGACCCAGCCGGTGGCGGAGCAGGCCGACGGGCAGGTCTGGCGTGAGCTGGCGCCGCAACCCTCGGCGCTGGCGGTGCGCAAGGGCCACCCCCTGGCAGGGGCGCAATCGCTGCACGAGCTTCTTGACCTCGAATGGCTGCTCTCCGACCCGCTGGAAGTGGCCCTGGCCGGGCAGTTCTTCCGCGAACGCCAGGTGGCGCCACCCAGGCGCATCACCGAATGCTCGTCGTCGCTGCTCTACCTGGAACTGGCGGCCAACACCGATGCGGTGAGTTTCTGGTCGCAGCGCATGCTGGCTCTGCCGACGGTGGCCCAGGTGCTGGAGCCCTTGCGGATCGCCGAGGCGACGCCGGTGGCGAGCATCTCGCTGGTCACCCGGCCGCAGGAGCTGATGACCCGCGAAGCCCAGTTGCTGGCCGAGGAAATGCTGGCGGCTTTCCTTGCGGAGCCGGCGTGACCGGCATAACCAGCCTCAATGCTCATGTGTAGAGATCATTACTCCGCATTTTCGCGCTGATGCATCCTGCCGGCCGCCATCAGCCCCAGGAAACGGCCGGAGTCTCCATGAATGCATCGTCGTATTTCTCCCAGAGCTACGCCCAGGCGCGCAGCAAGTTCCTCGACGCCTGCGCGGCCGCCGGCCTGCTGGTGGAGTCCCACGTCCACCCACTCACCGGGCGCGACGGTGAGACGCTGGCGCTGGACGTCGCCCGTGAAGGACCGCCGGATGCCAAGCGCCTGTTGATCATCAGCAGCGGTTGCCACGGCGTCGAAGGCTTCTGCGGCTCGGGCGTGCAGAGCGCGCTGCTCGCGGACACGGCATGGCGCGAGCACGCGCGCCGCAACGACTGCGCGGTGCTCTACCTGCACGCCGCCAACCCCTACGGCTTTTCCTGGTGGCGCCGCTGGACCCAGGAGAACGTCGACCTCAACCGCAACTTCCGCGACTTCACCCAGGCCGCGCCGGAGAACCCCGGCTACGTGCAGCTGGACCCGGTACTCGCGCCGCGACGCTGGCCCAGCCCGCTGGGGCGCCTGCGTCTGCTCGGCTATGCGCTGCGCCACGGTCGCTGGGAGTTGCAGAAGGCGATCTCGTCCGGCCAGGCCAGTCATCCCGATGGGCTGTTCTTCTCCGGCTCGCAGCCGACCTGGAGCAACCGTACCGTGCGCGAGGTGCTGCGCCAGCATGGCCGGCAATGCCGCGAATTGGCCTGGATCGACGTGCACACCGGCCTCGGCCCGAGCGGCTACGGCGAGTACATCTACTCGGGCGATCCGCGCCCCGAAGCGCTGGTCCGCGCCCGCGCCTGGTGGGGCGACGAAGTGCGCTCGACGGAGGAGGGCAACAGCGTCTCGGTGAAGCTCAGCGGCAAGCTGGTGCATGCGGCATTCGAGGAATGCCCGCAGGCGCTGCTGGTCTCCATGAGCCTGGAATTCGGTACCGTGCCCGGCCCGCAGGTCCTCGAAGCGCTGCGCGCGGACCAGTGGCTGCATCGCACGCCCGATGCGCCGTTGGCCAAGGTGCGGCGGATCAAGCAGCAGCTGCGCGATGCCTTCTACATCGACACGGACGAGTGGAAGAGCGCGGTGCTGACTCGCGCGCGGGACACGGCCTGGCGGGCGGTGGAAGGGTTGTGCAGCGAGATTCCGGCGCCGCTGCGCTGACCGGGGATCAGCCTTCCAACTGGCTGCGCTGCTCCTCGAACCAGTCGAGCACCGGCTGGCAGGCCGGGTGGGCGGCGCCGCTGTCGCGTAGCCAGAGCGCGTAGCGACCGCCGGTTTTCAGCGCTTCGCCGAAGGGCACGATGAGGTCGCCGCGCTGCAGGGCATCGTGGGCCAGCAGGCGGTCGGTCATGGCAACGCCCAGGCCACGGGTGGCAGCGTCCAGCGCCAGGTCGTCGAGGTTGAACAGCATGTGCTTGAACGGTGTGGGCGGCGGAGCGGCCTGGGCGCGCAGCCATTGCGGCCACTCCAGGCCGCCGCTGGAGGCGTGGATCAGCGGGTGACGCGCCAGTTCCTCCAGCGAGCGCGGCGGCTGCTGGCCGTCGTCCAGGCGCGGGGCGCAGACGGGGATCAGGTATTCGTCGTACAGCGGCATCAGCGTACGTCCCTGGGGGTCGCTGCCGCTGGGCAGGTAGAGCACGTAGGCGTCGCAGTCGCCGCCGTCGTCCACCACTTCGCCGCCCACCGTCTCGATGGACAGGCACAGCTCCGGGTGCCGGTTGTAGAAGGAACTCAGGCGCGGCAGCAGCCAGCGAACCGCCAGCGAAACGAAGATGCGGATGCGGAAGGGCCGCTCCGCCGATGCCGGGGCGAGACGTTCCTCCAGGCGCAGCAGTTGCTGCAGCATGCCCTCGGCCACCGCGTGCACTTCGCGGCCGGCGTCGGTCAGCGCCACCTTGCGGCTGGTGCGGTCGAACAGCGGCACGCGGTAGTACTCCTCCAGCTGTTGCACCTGCCGGCTGATGGCGCTCTGGGTCAGGTGCAGCTGTTTCGCGGCGGCCGTGAAGCTGCCGGAGTCGGCGACCTGTACCAGGGCCTGCAGCGCCTGCAGGGAGGGAACGCGAAGCAGTTTGTCCATGGCTCTCTCGTCCGCGATCTACGCGCTTATCTATGCGAGATGGGAATACAAGGATGAAAAATGAGCGTTGGTGCGCTCAGCGCAACTGCCCGTAGATTCTGGTCATGACGCGCCATCGGGGAAATCGCTTGGATACGCCCGGCGCATGGATTGTGAAGGAGTGCCGGGCAATGAACAATCACTGTGGCTGGATCGCCCTGGCGGGCGAGTTGCCGACGCAGCCGACGCTGAGCGGGACCCAGCGGGCGGACTGGCTGATCATCGGTGGCGGCATCACCGGGTTGTCCGCCGCCCACACGCTGGCAGCGCGCTTTCCGCAACAGCGTGTGGTGCTGCTGGAACGCCAGCGCATCGCCCAGGGCGCCTCTGCGCGCAACTCCGGGTTTGTCGTCGCCCATGAGTTGCCGGCGGCCAGCGAACGCCTGGGGCAACCCGGCCATGCCGCCTACCAGGTGGCCTCGCGCATCGGCATCGCGGCCGCGCAGGAAGTCCGCCAGCGCATCGCCGGGCTGGGCATCGACTGCGAGCTTTTCGAAGACGGCTATCACTTCGCCGCGCACCGGCCCGAGCACCTGGGCGATATCGACGGCATCCTCGCCACGCTGGCCTCGGTCGGCGCCAACGCCCGCTACTACGAAGGCGCGGCGCTGGAACAGCGACTCGGCAGCGCCTTCTACGCGCGGGCCATTCATTGCGCCGGCGGCAACGCGCTGCTGCAACCGGCGCGCTATGTGAAAGGCCTGGCCGACCGCCTGCCGGCGTCGGTGGACATCTTCGAGCAGAGCGGCGTGACCGACCTGCGCCGCAGCGGCCAGGGCTGGGTGGCACGCACGGCGCAGGGCGAAGTCCAGGCTTCGCAGGTGCTGGTCTGCCTGGGCGCATTCATCGCCCGCGCCGGCCTGCGGGAGAGTGGTGCCTTCCCGCTGGAACTCAGCGCCAGCATCACCCGCCCGCTGGATGAGCCTCGCTGGCAGTCGCTGTTCGGCGAGCGCCAGTGGGGCGTGCTCGCACCGTTGCCCGGTGGCGGCACCGTGCGCCTGCTGCCGGGGCGCCGGTTGCTGATCCGCAACACCGTCGAGTACCGCCATCGCGACCTCGACAACCAGGCGCTGGCCGAGCGCCGTCGCCGCCATCTGGCCGGTTTGCAGAAGCGTTTCCCCGGCATCGTCGAAGCCGACATCGCCTACAGCTGGACCGGCCACCTGAGCGGCACCCGTTCCGGCGAACCGTACTTCGCCCGCGTCGATCAGGGCCTGCATGCGGTGGCCGGCTGCAATGGCTCGGGCGTGGCGCGCGGCACCCTGTGGGGTCGCCTGCTGGTGGAGATGGCGGCGGGCGACAGCTCGCCCGTGCTGGCCGACGTGCTGGCGCAGGCCAGCCCCGGCTACCTGCCGCCCAGCCCGTTCTTCGATATCGGCGCCTCGCTGCGCATGGCCTGGGAAGTGCGCCGCGCGCGCGCCGAGGCCTGATCCGTCGCTTTACCCACGCACAACAATCCCTATAAAGAAAAAACGAGGGCAGCATGATCAATCGTTCCAAGACTCTGGCCAGCTTCACCCTGGCAGGCCTCGCACTCGCAGCAGCGGCCGGCACCACCCAGGCGGCGCAGACCGTCACCATCGCCAACTGGAGCGGCTACATCGCCGAAGACACCCTGGCGAACTTCACCCGGCAGACCGGCATCCAGACGACCTACGACCTGGTCGACAGCAACGAGACCACCGAAGCCAAGCTGATGACCGGCGCCAGCGGCTACGACCTGGCCAGCCCGTCCAACCACTTCCTGCCGCGCCTGATCAAGGCCGGCGCCATCCAGGAACTGGACAAGAGCAAGCTGCCCAACTGGAAGAACCTCGACCCCAAGCTGATGAAGATCCTCGAGGCCAACGATCCGGGTAACCGCTACGCCATTCCCTACCTCTGGGTGACCGTCGGCATCGGCTACAACGAGGACAAGATCAAGGCCATCTTCGGCAACACCGACGTCACCCACAGCTGGCAGTTGCTGTTCGATCCGAAGAACGCGGAAAAGCTCGCCCAGTGCGGTATCGCGGTGATCGACAACGCCACCCAGATGGTGCCCATCACCCTCAAGGTGCTCGGCCGCGACCCGGCGAGCCAGAACCCGGACGACTTCAAGGCCGCCGAAGCCGCGCTGCAGGCGGTGCGCCCGTCGATCCGCTACTTCCACCAGTCCAAGTACGTCAGCGACCTGGCCAACGGCAACATCTGCGTCGCCATCGGCTTCAGCGGTGACGTGCTGCAGGCCATGACCACCGCCCGGCAGGCCGGCAACAATGTGAAGATCGGCTACAGCCTGCCGCGCGAAGGCAGCACCATCGCCGTGGACACCGTGACCATTCCCAAGGGCGCGCCGCACCTGGACAACGCCTACGCCTACATGAACTACCTGCTGCAGCCGGAAGTGATCGCCAACATCAGCAATGCCGTGCAGTACCCCAACGGCAACGCCGCCGCGACCCAGTACGTCGACCCGGAACTGCGCAGCAACCCGGCCGTCTACCCGCCGCAGGAAGTGCTCGACACCCTGTTCCCGATCAAGACCCTGTCGCCGTCCGGGATGCGCATGAGCACCCGCCTGTGGACCCGAGTGATGAGCGGCAAATGACCCAGCCCAACGACCTGCGCCGCCACGCCCTGGTGGTCGGCGCCGGCGTGGTCGGCCTGGCCACCGCGCTGCAACTGCAACGCCGCGACTTCCGCGTGACCCTGCTGGACCGCAATCCGCCGGGTCTCGCCACGTCGTTCGGCAATGCCTGTACCTTCGCCACCTACTCGGTGGAGCCGGTGGCAACGCCCGGCATCTGGCGCAAGGCGCCGGGCATGCTGCTGCGCCCGGACAGCCCGCTGGCGATCCGCCCGGCCTACCTGCCGCGCATCGCGCCGTGGCTGATGCAGTTCCTGTCGGCCTCGCGGCGTGACCGGGTGGAAGCCATCGGCCGCGACCTCAACACCCTGCTGCGCCCCTGCATGGAGGCGTGGCAGGGGCTGTTCGACGAGGCCGGCGCCAACGACCTGATCCGCCACGATGGCTCGCTGTATATCTTCGAGGAGCATGAGCGCGGCGATGCGCAGGCCATGGTGGATTACCACCGGCGCTTCGAGGTGCCGATCCGCTTCGTCGAGGGCTCCGAACTGCGCGAGCTGGAACCTGCGCTCAACGCCCGCGCCAGCTGCGCCGTGGAGCTGCCCGGTGTGAGCCGCACGCTCGATCCCTACGCGCTGAGCCTGCGCCTGTTCGAACGCTTCCAGGCCATGGGCGGCGAGTTCCGTCGCGGCGAGCTGCTGGGCATCGATCCGGCCGGGCAGGGCAGGGATGCGGTGCAGGCGCAACTGACTAGCGGCGAGCGACTGGCCGCCGACCGCGTGGCGCTGTGCACCGGCGCCTGGTCGCGCACCTTGGTGGACCAACTGGGCGATAGCGTGCCGCAGGACACCGAGCGCGGTTACCACGTGCTCTTCGGCCATGCTGGGCAGGTGCTCAACCGCCCGGTGTGCTGGGGCGCCGGCGGTTTCTACATGACGCCCATGGCGCAGGGCCTGCGCGTGGCCGGCACGGTGGAATTCGCCGGGCTGGAGGCGCTGCCGAGCCCGGCCCGCTACCGCTCCTTGACCCGTGGCGCGCGGCGCTTCCTGCGCCTGCAGCACGAGCCGGTGTCGCAGTGGATGGGCTTTCGCTCCTCGGTGCCGGACAGCATGCCGGTGCTCGGCCCGTCCCGGCGGCTGCCGCAGGTGTTCTACAACTTCGGCCACGGCCACATCGGCCTGACCCTCGGCGCCATCACCGGCCAGCTGCTCGCCGAGCAGGCCAGCGACGTCGTCACCAGCGTGCCGGTGACGCCCTTCCTTGCCAGCCGCTTCAGCGCGGGCTGAAACGCCCGTATTCACCCCGAACATTCACCCCGAACAAGAAGGAGAACACGACATGCCCCAGCTGACCCTCGTCGCCCCTCGCAGCCATGCCTTGCGCAGCGTGGGCCTGATGCTGTTGTCGATGTTCTGCTTCGCCGTGGTGGATGCACTGGCCAAGGTCGTGGCGCTGAAATACCCGGCCAACGAAGTGACCTTCTTCCGCATGGCCTTCGGCGTGCTGCCGGCGTTTCTCCTGTGCCTGCGCGGCCGGCCGCTGGCGGAGCGCTGGCTGCAACTGGACGTGCGCGGGCAGACCATCCGCGCGCTGACGTTGCTGGGCTCTTCGGCGCTGTTCTTTGCCGGGCTGCCCTACGTGCCGCTGAGTGAAGCCATCTCCATCGCCTATTCCGAGGCGCTGCTGGTGATCGTGCTGGCGCCGCTGCTGCTGGGCGAACGCCTGCTGCCGCGCAACGCCCTGGCGGCGGTGCTCGGCTTCCTCGGCGTGCTGATGGTGGTCAAGCCCGACAATGCCGAAGCCAGCCTGGTCGGTCCGGCGCTGCTGGTGGCCAGCGCCTTCTTCGGCGCGCTGTCGATGATCCAGATCCGCCGCATCCGCGAGACCGACGACTCGACCACCACGGTGCTGTATTTCACCGTGGTCGGCACCCTGGTCACTGGCGCCACGCTGCCGTTTTCCTGGAGCACGCCGAGCCTGCCGGACCTTGGTTTCATGCTCGCCCTCGGCCTGCTCGCGACCCTGGGCCAACTGCTCTTCACCATCGCCGTGCGCCGCGCCCATGCGGCCACGCTGGCGCCATACACCTACACCAGCATCATCTGGGCGAGCCTGCTCGGCTACCTGATCTGGGGCGAGGTGCTCAGCCTGCTGTCGCTGCTCGGCATCGTGCTGATCGTCGGCAGCGCGGTGGTCGTGGCGGTGCTGGAGCAGCCGCCGGAAGGTGCGGTGGTCTGATTTTTCAGCAACGAACACACTCCGTAGCGTCCGGCGCTATGGCTTTAGGTACCGCGAATCTTGTCCGCGATCCTGGATGGGCCAGGTGCGAGGGTAGGCCAATCGCGGACGGAGTCCGCTCCTACGCGAGTGCATGCCGTTGGCGTTTTCCGGAGGGGCTGCATTCGTCCGGCGGATGTCGCGGACAAGGCCCTCTTCTGCAAAGGCGTCAGGCCTCGTAGGAGCGGACTCCGTCCGCGATTGGCATCACCCGGCAGAGGAATACCAGGAACTGCAGGGGCGCCTGGCACGAGGGAGATGCCTCGACTACCGGTCAGAATCCGGCCTGTCGGTCTGGTACCATGCCGCGCCGGCATGCCAGACGACGCGTGATTGCACCGCGCCAGGTGCTGCCGGCTTCTTCCGTCCAACTGCGCTGCAAACAGGCCGCATCGACCGGAAAGCCCCACGCCCGGCGTGGCTGAATCGCTTTTCCGCAGGATCGATGGGGACCTTCTGGAATCTCCCGATGCACGACCCGATCAAACTCAAGGACCACCAGCAGGAGTCGACGCTGGTCAACCGCCGGCTGATCGCCTGCGGCGCGCTGGTGGCCCTGATGAGCGTGACCCTGGTGGCGAGGATGTATTTCCTCCAGGTCACCGACTACTCGACCAACGCCACCGTCTCCGAGAACAACCGTATCCACGTGCTGCCGATTCCCCCGGAGCGCGGGCTGATCTTCGACCGCAATGGCAAGGTGCTGGCGGAGAACCTGCCCAGCTTCAACCTCACCCTGACCCGCGAGCGCGCCGGCAATTCACAGGCGGTGCTCGACCAGGTGACCGAAATCCTGCACCTGAGCCCCGAGCAGCGCCTGCAGTGCGACAAGGCACTGAAGAAGAGCCGCCACCCCTTCGAGCCGGTCACCCTCCTGCATGAGCTGAGCGAGGAGCAGATCGCCCTCATCGAGGTCAATCGCTTCAAGCTGCCGGGCATCGACGTGGATGCCGAGTTCGTCCGCCACTATCCCTACGGCGAACACTTCGCTCACTCGGTCGGCTTCGTCGGGCGCATCAACGAGCGCGAGGCGGCGCGGCTGGACAGCACCGAATACCGGGGCACCGAGTACGTCGGCAAGACCGGCATCGAGCACTTCTACGAGCCGCAGCTGCACGGCCACGTCGGCTACGAGGAAGTCGAGACCAACGCCCAGGGCCGTGTCATGCGGGTGCTGAAGAAGGTGCCTCCGGTGGCTGGCGAGAACATCGTGCTCGGCCTCGACGTGGACCTGCAGGTCGCCGCCGAGAAGGCGCTGGGCGATCGCCGTGGCTCTGTGGTGGCGCTGGACCCGAACACCGGCCAGGTGCTGGCCATGGTCAGCAACCCGAGCTTCGACCCGAACCTGTTCGTCAACGGCATCAGCTCGGCGCAGTACGCCGAACTGCGCGACTCCATCGACCGACCGCTGTTCAACCGGGCGCTGCGCGGGCTGTATTCGCCGGGCTCGACCATCAAGCCGGTGGTGGCCATCGCCGGGCTGGACACCGGCACCATCACGCCGGCCACGCGGGTCTTCGATCCGGGCTACTTCCAACTGCCCAACTACGACCACAAGTACCGCAACTGGAACCACAGCGGTGATGGCTGGGTGGACCTGGACACGGCCATCAAGCGCTCCAACGACACCTACTTCTACGATGTCGCGCACAAGCTTGGCATCGACCGCATGCACGACTACCTGACCCGCTTCGGGCTGGGCAGCAAGGTGTCCATCGACATGGCCGAGGAGTCGCCCGGGCTGATGCCGTCCCGTGAATGGAAACGTGTGACCCGGCGCCAGGCCTGGTTCCCCGGTGAAACGGTGATCCTCGGCATCGGCCAGGGCTACATGCAGGTGACGCCGCTGCAGCTCGCCGAAGCGACCTCGCTGATCGCCAGCAAGGGCGCCTGGCACCGTCCACGACTGGCCGAGACGGTGGGGGGCGAGGACGTTGTCGATGCCAATCCCATGCCGGACATCCACCTGAGCAATCCCCGCGACTGGGATGCGGTGAACTACGGCATGCAGCTGGTCATGCACGATCCGGGCGGCGGCGCGCGGGCGGCGGGGCAGGGCGCGCAGTACCGCATTGCCGGCAAGAGCGGCACCGCGCAGATCGTCGCGATCCGCCAGGGCGAGCGCTACAACCGCCTGAAGACCCAGGAGCGCCACCGCGACAACGCCTTGTTCGTCGGCTTCGCCCCCGCCAGCGATCCGTCCATCGTGGTCTCGGTGACCATCGAGAATGGCGAGGCCGGCGGGCGGGTGGCCGGCCCGGTGGTGCGCGAGATCATGGACGCCTGGCTGCTCGACCAGGATGGCAAGCTCAAGCCACAGTACGCCGTGCCCGCCGATACCGCATCGGGCAAGCACGCCTGAGAGATGCTGCGGCCCAGCCCGGTGCGCGGGCTGGGTGCGGTGTGGCTGGCTAGGCCTGTGCCAGCGTCTCCGTCAGCGCCGCCTGCACCAGGGCATGCAGTGCCGCGCCTGGATGCTCGGCGTGCCAGGCCTTCAGCTCACGGCGCATGGCCGGCGTCCAGAAGTTCTGCAGGTGCTGCTGCACGCCACGGATCGCTACGTCGCGGTCCGGCTCGCTGGCGAAGTACAGGCCGATCTGGTTGGCCATCTTGATCAGGTTCTCGACGCTCATCGACGGACCTCGGCTTTTTCCGCTTGGCGACGCTCCTTGAGCAGACGCCGCTGTTCGTCACTGAACGCCTGGTAGCGCTTCTGCCATTCCGAAGGCTGGAACACGCGCACCACTTCCACCGCGGTGACCTTGTATTCCGGGCAGTTGGTGGCCCAGTCGGAGTTGTCGGTGGTGATCACGTTGGCGCCCGATTCGGGGAAGTGGAAGGTGGTGTAGACCACCCCTGGCGCCACCCGCTCGCTGACCCTGGCACGCAGCACCGTCTGCCCGGCGCGGCTGCCCACGCCGACCCAGTCGCCGTCGTTGATGCCCCGGCTTTCGGCGTCGCTGGCGTGGATTTCCAGGCGATCTTCCTCGTGCCAGGCGACGTTGTCGGTGCGCCGGGTCTGCGCGCCGACGTTGTACTGGCTGAGGATGCGCCCGGTGGTGAGCAGCAGCGGGTAGCGGGCGTTGACCTTCTCCTCGGTGGGCACGTAGCCGGTGAGCATGAAGCGCCCCTTGCCGCGCACGAACTGTTCGATGTGCATGGTCGGCGTGCCATCGGGCGCAGCGTCGTTGCACGGCCATTGCAGGCTGCCGTGGCGGTCCAGTTCGGCGTAGCTGACGCGGGTGAAGGTCGGTGTCAGGCGGGCGATCTCGTCCATGATCTGCGACGGGTGCTGGTAGTCCATCGGGTAACCCAGGGCGTTGGCCAGGGCGACTGTGGCTTCCCAGTCGGCCTTGCCGCCCAGCGGTTCCATCACCTTGCGCACCCGCGAGATGCGTCGCTCGGCGTTGGTGAAGGTGCCGTCCTTCTCCAGGAAGGAGCTGCCCGGCAGGAACACGTGGGCGAACTTGGCGGTTTCGTTGAGGAAGATGTCCTGCACCACCACGCATTCCATGGCGGAGAGGGCGGCGGTGACGTGCTGGGTATTCGGGTCGCTCTGGGCGATGTCCTCGCCCTGGCAGTACAGCGCCTTGAAGGTGCCGCCCAGCGCCGCTTCGAACATGTTGGGAATGCGCAGGCCGGGATCGGGCTGCAGGGTCACGCCCCAGGCCTGTTCGAACTGGCTGCGCACGATCTGGTTGGAAATGTGCCGATAGCCGGGCAGCTCATGGGGGAAGGAGCCCATGTCGCACGAGCCCTGCACGTTGTTCTGGCCGCGCAGCGGGTTCACCCCGACGCCCTCGCGGCCGACGTTGCCGGTGGCCATGGCGAGGTTGGCGATGCCCATCACCGCGGTGCTGCCCTGGCTGTGCTCGGTGACGCCCAGGCCATAGTAGATCGCCGCGTTGCCGCCGGTGGCGTAGAGGCGGGCGGCAGCGCGGATTTCCTCGGCGGGCACGCCGCAGACCGGGCCGAGCACTTCCGGGGCGTTCTCCGGCAGGCTGACGAAGTCGCGCCAGCGGATGAAGTCGCTGGCCTCGCAGCGCGCATCGACGAAGTCCTGCTTGACCAGCCCCTCGGTGACGATGACGTGGGCCAGGGCGTTGAGCATGGCGACGTTGGTGCCGGGGCGCAGTTGCAGGTGCAGCTCGGCGCGGGCGTGGGGCGAGTCGACCAGGTCGATGCGCCGGGGGTCGATGACGATCAGCTGTGCGCCCTGGCGCAGGCGGCGCTTGAGCTGCGAGCCGAACACCGGGTGCGCGTCGGTGGGGTTGGCACCCATCACCAGCACCACGTCGGACTGCATCACCGAGTCGAAGCTCTGGGTGCCGGCGGATTCGCCCAGGGTCTGCTTCAGGCCGTAGCCGGTGGGTGAGTGGCAGACCCGCGCGCAAGTGTCGACGTTGTTGTTGCCGAACGCCGCGCGCACCAGTTTCTGCACCAGGTAGGTTTCTTCGTTGGTGCAGCGGCTGGAGGTGATGCCGCCGATGGAGTCGCGCCCGTATTTCGTCTGGATGCGGCGGAATTCGCTGGCAGCATAGGTGACGGCCTCGTCCCAGCTGACTTCCTGCCAGGGGTCGCTGATGTGCTTGCGGATCATCGGCTTGGTGATGCGGTCCGGGTGCGTGGCGTAGCCCCAGGCGAAGCGGCCCTTGACGCAGGAGTGGCCGTGGTTGGCCTGGCCGTTCTTGTCCGGGACCATGCGCACCAACTGGTTGCCCTTCATCTCGGCGCGGAAGGAGCAGCCCACTCCGCAGTAGGCGCAGGTGGTGATGACGGCGCGCTCGGGCTGGCCGATCTCGACCACGCTCTTTTCCATCAGCGTGGCGGTGGGGCAGGCCTGTACGCAGGCGCCGCAGGAGACGCATTCGGAATCGAGGAAATTATCGCCGCCGGCAGCCGCCACGCGGGACTCGAAGCCGCGTCCCTCGATGGTCAGGGCGAAGGTGCCCTGGGTTTCCTCGCAGGCGCGCACGCAGCGGTTGCAGACGATGCACTTGCTCGGGTCGTAGTCGAAGTAGGGGTTGGAGACGTCTTTCGCATCGCCCAGGTGGTTGGCGCCGTCGTAGCCGTAGCGCACCTCGCGCAGGCCGACCTGGCCGGCCACGGTCTGCAGTTCGCAGTTGCCGTTGGCGGAACAGGTCAGGCAGTCCAGTGGGTGGTCGGAGATATACAGTTCCATGACGTTGCGGCGCAGGCCCGCCAGCTTCGGCGTCTGCGTGCGCACCACCATGCCCTCGCCGACCGGCGTGGTGCAGGAGGCCGGGTAGCCGCGCATGCCGTCGATTTCCACCAGGCACAGGCGGCAGGAGCCGAAGGCTTCCAGGCTGTCGGTGGCGCAGAGTTTGGGAATGCTGGTGCCCAGCAGCGCGGCGGCGCGCATCACCGAGGTGCCGGCGGGGACGCTGATCTGCCGGCCATCGATGCTCAGGCTGACCTGCACGTCGCTCTCGCGGGCGGGGGTGCCGAGGTCTATGTCACCCGTGCTGGACGTGGCAGGGTCAAAGAAATTGATCACGAGTCGGCCTCCGAAGTCGCCAGACCGAAGTCGGCGGGGAAGTGCTTGAGGGCGCTGGCCACGGGGAAGGCGGTCATCCCGCCGAGGGCGCAGAGCGAGCCGTATTGCATCGTGTCGCAGAGATCGGTGAGCAGCCGCGCCTGCTCCTCGCGGGCGCTGAGGTCGGTGGCGGCGATCAGCCGGTCGACCACCTCCACGCCACGAGTCGAGCCGATGCGGCAGGGCGTGCACTTGCCGCAGGATTCCTCGGCGCAGAACTGCAGGGCAAAGCGCGCCATGCGTGCCATGTCCAGGCTGTCGTCGGCCACCACCACGCCGCCATGGCCGAGCATGGCGCCGACGGCGGCAAAGGCTTCGTAGTCCAGCGGGGTGTCGAACTGCGAGGGCGGTACCCAGGCACCGAGCGGGCCGCCGACTTGCGCGGCCTTCAGCGGTCGGCCGCTGGCGGTGCCACCGCCGTAGCCTTCCACCAGCTCGCGCAGGGTCAGGCCGAAGGCGCGCTCCACCAGCCCGCCTTGGCGGACGTTGCCGGCCAGCTGGAAGGGCATGGTGCCCAGCGAGCGGCCCATGCCGAAGTCACGGTAGAACGGGGCGCCCCTGGCCAGGATGATGGGCACCGAGGCCAGGGTGAGCACGTTGTGCACCAGCGTCGGCAGGCCGAACAGACCCTGCAGCGCGGGCAGCGGCGGTTTGGCGCGGACCACGCCGCGCTTGCCTTCCAGCGAGTCCAGCAGGGCGGTTTCCTCGCCGCAGATGTAGGCGCCGGCGCCGACCCGCACTTCCAGCTCGAAGGCGCGGCCGCTGCCGCAGACGTCGTCACCGAGGTAGCCGGCTTCGCGGGCGAGCGTCAGCGCCTGGTTCAGGGTGGCGATGGCGTCCGGGTATTCCGAGCGCACGTAGAGGTAGCCCATGCTCGCGCCGACGGCGAGGCCAGCGATGGCCATGCCCTCGATCAGCAGGAAGGGGTCGCCTTCCATCAGCATGCGGTCGGCGAAGGTCCCGGAGTCGCCTTCGTCGGCGTTGCACACCAGGTATTTCTGCGGGCCGACGGCGTCACGCACGGTGCGCCACTTGATGCCGGCGGGGAAGGCCGCGCCGCCACGGCCGCGCAGGCCGGAATCGAGTACAGCGGCGACCACTTCGGCGCCATCCATCGCTATGGCGCGGATCAGGCCTTCGAAGCCGCCGTGGCTGCGGTAGTCATCCAGCGACAGCGGCCGGGTGATGCCGGCGCGGGCGAAGAGCAGGCGCTGTTGGGTTTTCAGGTAGGGAAGCTCCTCCACCAGCCCCAGGGCGAGCGGATGGCTGGCCCGGTCGCCGGCCAGGGCGTCGAGGAGCGCGGGGATGTCGGCTGCCGCAAGCGGACCGAAACCCAGCCGGCCGGCGTCGCTGTCGACTTCTACCAGTGGTTCCAGCCAATACAGGCCGCGCGAGCTGGTGCGCTGGATGTCCAGCGGCAGCTGGCGGCGCTCGGCCTCGGCGACCAGGGCGTCGGTTACCTCGTCGGCGCCCACCGCGCGGGCCACGGAATCGCAGGAAACGAACAGCTTCAGCATGCGGCGTCCTCCCGGCAACCGTTCACCAGCTCCCGCAGGCGTTCGGCGGTGAGACGGGCGTGCACGCGGCCGTCGAGTTCCAGCGCCGGCGAGCAGGCGCAGGCGCCCAGGCAGTAGACCGGGCGCAGGGCGATGCGGCCATCGGCGCTGGTGCCGTGGTCGTCGAGTTCAAGCTGCTCGCGCAGCTGCGCGGCCAAGGCTTCGGCCCCCCGGCTCTGGCACGACTCGGCCCGGCACAGGCGCAGCGTATGGCGGGCTGGCGGCGCGCTGCGGAAGTCGTGGTAGAAGCTGATCACCCCGCGCACTTCGGCGACGCTGAGGTTCAGGGCGTGGGCAATTTCCGGGAGGGCATCGTCGGGGATGTAGCCGACGCAGTCCTGGATGGCGTGCAGCACCGGCAGCAGGGCGCCGGGAGCGGCCTTGAGACGTTCCAGCACATCGTGGATCAGGGGCAGGTGAAGCGAATCATCAGGCATACAGCGCACCTCGATATCGCGGATGCCTGCCATGGGCGGCGATCCGGAATCCTTCGGCTGCGGCGTACCGGCCACGTCACGGACTGCGTGGCTGTTCGGGGCGCCATTCTTATTATCCGGCCAGGCATCTGGGCGCGCCTGGTCCTCGACAGTATGGAAGCTTGCCATCCCTTGTGTTCAAGGATTGCACCGCAGCGACCCTGCGCATCCTGAAACCGACAAGGGGCCCAAACCGCCACCTTGTCCGCTCAGAGCCCCCTTATTGGCCGGTAATGCCCTCAGGCACGGCCGCTGCCCGATTTAACCTGCCCGCTACCCATGACAACAAGAATCCGCGCCGTCGCCGCGCGCGGGAAGAATAGGGGAGCACCATGCACAAACCCGCAACACCCTGGCTGCAGATTGCCGTGCTGGCCCTGGCCGGCCTGCTCGGCGGCTGTGGTGACGACGCCGCGCCGACACCCACTCGCAACGCCGCCGCCCTGGCGCCTGCCGACCCGGCGCTGGCGAAAATCTATGACAGCAGTTGCAAGCTCTGCCACGCCAACCCGGCTTCCGGCGCGCCGCAGAGCGGCGACGCGAAAGCCTGGCAGCCGCGCGTCGCCCAGGGCGCCGACAGCCTGCTGGACCACAGCATCAATGGCTTCAAGGGCATGCCGCCAATGGGCATGTGCATGCAGTGCTCGGAAGAAGAGTTCCTGGCGCTGATTTCCTTCATGTCCGGCCAATCGGTCCAGTAAGCGCGGGGTTTCTTCGATGCCTATTCATCTCACCCGGCGCCAACTCCTGCAGAACGCCGGAATCGCCGGCGCCTTCGCGGCGCTGTCGAGCAGCCCGCTGGCCGCCGAGCTGGCCCGTGCGCCGCGACTGATCCCCTGGCGCAACTGGTCCGGCGGGCAGAGCTGCCTGCCGGCAGCGCGCCTGGCGCCGCAGAGCCTGGACGAACTGGTGCAGGTCATCCGCCAGGCCCAGGGCAAGGTCCGCCCGGTTGGCTCGGCGCATTCCTTCAGCGCCCTGGTGCCCACCGACGGCACGCTGGTCTCGCTGGCCTATTTCAATGGCCTGCTCGGCCACGATGCCGATACGCTGCAGGCGGAATTCGCCGCCGGCACGCCCATGTCGCTCATGGGGCCGGCGCTGAAAGAGATCGGCCAGGCGCTGCCGAACATGTCGGACATCGATTACCAGACCCTGGCCGGGGCGATTTCCACCTCGACCCACGGCACCGGCGTTGGCTTTGGCTCCTATTCCTCCCGCGTCGCCGGCCTGCAACTGGTGACCGCCAGCGGCGAAGTGCTGGACTGCGACGCCCAGCGCCATCCCGAGGTGTTCAATGCCGCGCGTGTATCTCTGGGGGCATTCGGCATCGCCACCCGCGTGCGCCTGCAGAATCGCGCGGCCTTCCGCCTGCACGAGCGGCAGTGGATCGCCAGCACGGAAGAACTGCTGGAGGATGTGGAAAAAAACACCCGCGAGAACCAGCACTGGGAGATGCAGGTGCTGACCCACTCCGACTACGCGCTGTCCATCGCCCTGAACGAGACCACCGACCCGGCCACGCCGCCGCTGGACCCGGCCAAGGAGGGCGGCAACGAGTACGTGAGCATCATCGAGGGCCTCGACAAGTACGGCAGTGATTTCCCTGCCGCGCGACGCTTCCTGCTCAACAGCCTGCGCCATGTGGCCAGCTTCGACGACCGCGTCGGCGACTCCTACGACGTCTTTGCCAACGTGCGCAACGTGCGTTTCAACGAGATGGAGTATTCGGTCCCGGCCGAGCATGGCCCGGCCTGCCTGCGCGAGATCCTCAAGCTGATCAACGACAAGGACCTGCGCACCTGGTTCCCCATCGAGTACCGCTACGTGAAGGCCGACGAAATTCCCCTGAGCATGTTCGAGGGCCGCGACAGCTGCTCCATCTCCGTGCACCAGCACTACAGCATGGATCACCACAACTTCTTCGCCGCCGTCGAACCGATCTTCTGGAAGTACGCCGGCCGGCCGCACTGGGGCAAGCTGCACACGCTGAATGCGCGCACGCTGCAACCGCTGTATCCGCGCTGGAAGGAATTCACCGAGGTGCGCCGCGAGCTGGACCCGCAGGGCAAGTTCCTCAATGCCCACCTGTCATCGATCCTGGGCGTGGCCTGACAAGGAAGAAGAATCCATGAAACGACGCAATTTCATCGTCGGTGCAGCGGGGGCGGGCGTTCTGCTCGCCGGCGCTGGCGCCTGGCTGCGACCGACCGACCACGGCGCGCCCTACGACGACTACTTCGCCCGGCTCAACCGCGAGCTGCGCGAGCACGGGCCGATGCGCCCGGTGATGCTGATCGACCTGGACCGGTTGGATCACAACGTCGATGTGGTGATGCAGTCGGTCGCCCGCACCGGCAAGCACCTGCGCGTGGTGGAGAAGTCCCTGCCGTCGCCACAACTGCTCGACTACATCGCCAAGCGTGCCGGCACCCGGCGGATGATGTCCTTCCACCAGCCCTTCCTCAACCACGACGCCGAGCGCTTTCCCGACGCCGACCTGCTGCTGGGCAAGCCGCTGCCGGTGGGCTCGGCGCAGCAGTTCTACGAGAACCTGCGCGGCCCCTTCGACCCGACGACCCAGTTGCAATGGCTGCTCGACACCCCCGAGCGCCTGCAGCAGTACCTGGCGCTGGCGCAGGGGCGCAACACCCGGCTGCGAATCAACATCGAACTGGACGTCGGCCTGCACCGGGGCGGCGTGGCGGACCACGAAACCCTGGGCAGGATGCTCACGATCATCGGCGCCAACCTGCAGCACCTGGAGTTCGCCGGCTTCATGGGCTACGACCCCTTCGTCGGCATGGGCGTGCCCGAGGTCCTCGGCTCCTCGGAAGAGCTCTTCGCCAAGGTGATGACGCTCTACAACGGCTTCGTCGACTACGCCCGCACCCAACACACGACGCTGTGGAAGCCAGGCCTGACGCTCAATACCGCTGGCAGTCCGAGTTTCAGGATGCATGAGAACGAACGCACCAGCACCGAGGTATCGGTGGGCTCGGCGCTGGTCAAGCCGACGCACTATGACCTGCCATCCCTGGTGGACCACCAGCCGGCTGCCTTCATCGCCACGCCGGTGATCAAGAGCACCGGCCCGGTGCGGATTCCCGCGCTGGACGGCAAGTCGCAACTGTTCTCGTGGTGGGACCCGAACCAGCGCGAGACCTTCTTCGTCTATGGCGGCAACTGGATGGCCGAGCCCGAGTCGCCCAGGGGACTGCAGTTCAATGGCCTGTACGGGCGCAGCTCGAATCAGGAGATGGTCAATGGGTCCAGCGCGGTCGGCCTGAAGGTGGACGACCAGGTGTTCCTGCGCCCGACCCAGTCCGAGTCGATCCTCCTGCAGTTCGGCGACCTGCTGGCGGTGCGTGGGGGGCGCATCGTCGAGCAGTGGCCTGTGTATAGCTGAGTTCCGAGAGTGACGAAAAAGCCTCATGTCTTCGACCTGAGGTTTTTTCTGGCTGCTGTTGAATCCAGCATCCGGTTTCGTATGGCCGAGCGGCTACTGGAATTTTGTCTGATGAACGATCAGACACCCTTTCCGGACAGGTCTGAATGACAGACCCGTTTCCAGGCTGTTGGGATGGTCGCTTCCCCGGAACGGATGCCTGCCATGCTCAACGAACTGCGCACTTTCTTCGACCACAGCCGTCACACTCTCGGCGTCCAGGGCGTCGATGCATCGCTCGATGTACTGGCGTTCACCGGTGACGAAGCGCTGAGCCGGCCGTTCACCTATCGCATCGAATTCACCAGCACCGACCTTGACCTCGAGGGCGACTCCTTCCTGTGCCAGGACGCCAGCTTCAGCCTGCGCGCTCCGCCCGAGCAACTCGGTATCCCCGGCTATACGCCACCCCTGGCCGCTCCACTGCGCACGCTGTACGGCACCCTCACTCGCTTCGCCATGCTGTCCGTCTCGAGGGATCAAGCCCATTACGAGGTGACGTTTGAACCGCGCCTGAAACTGCTGGATCGCGCGCGCCAGTTTCGTATCTACCAGAACCAGAGCGTGCCGGAGATCGTCGAGCAGGTACTGCGACGTAATGACTTCGCCGGGCAGGACTTCCTCTTCGAGCTGACCCGCGAATACCCGCAACGCGAACAAGTAATGCAGTACGGCGAGGATGACCTGGCCTTCATCCAGCGCCTGACCGCCGAAGTCGGTATCTGGTACCGCTTCAGCATGGATGCGCGGTTGCGCATCGAAGTCGTGGAGTTCCACGACGACCAACGCCATTACCTGCCCGCACCGCCATTGCCCCTGCGTCCGCTGTCCGCGCTGGAATCCAGCGGCCAGGACGCCCTCTGGGGTCTGCAGTCCAGCCAGGAGGTGGTGCAGCAGCTGGTCGGCAACCGCGCTTACTACTACCGCGATGCCGCTGCGCAGTTGGACGCCGGCGCCGATCTACTCCAGTCGTCTTCCACCACCTACGGCGAGGCCTACCACTACGGCGAGCCGCATAGTGTCCTGGGCGATGCCTACGCCCAGGACGAGGACCTGGAAAGCGAGAGCGGCTACTTCTACGCACGTCTTGCCCACGAACGTTACCTCAATGCCCGTACACGCCTGACCGGCAGCACCAGCAGCCCGGCCGTGGTTCCCGGCCAGGTACTGAAAACCGAGGGCGCACCTCCAGCCTTCGCTTCCGGCGCCGTCATCGTCCGGCTGCATACCAGCGCTGCCCGCGACCGCAGCTTCGAAGTGCAGTTCGAGGCGATCCCCTACGCCGAAACCATCTGCTTCCGTCCTGACGTCCCGGCCCGGCCGGTGATCGCCGGCACCATCCCCGCCCGTGTCACCAGCCCGGAACCGAACGACCTGTACGGCCACATCGACAAGGAAGGCCGCTACAAATGCCACTTCCTCTTCGATCGCGACACCTGGCCGGCCGGCCGCGAGAGCCTCTGGCTTCGCCTGGCGCGCCCCTACGCCGGGGACACTTACGGCCTGCACCTGCCGCTGATCCAGGGCACCGAAGTGCGCATCGCCTTCGAGAACGGTGACCCGGATCGACCCTACATCGCCCACGCCATCCACGACTCGCAGCACCCCGATCACGTCACCCTGCAGAACTACAAGCGCAACGTCCTGCGCACACCCGCCAATAACAAATTGCGCATGGACGACACGCGTGGCCAAGAGCACATCAAGCTCAGCACCGAGTACAGCGGCAAGAGCCAGATCAACCTGGGGCACCTGGTGGATGCGCAGCGGCAGCAGCGCGGCGAAGGATTTGAACTGCGCACGGATGGTTGGGGATCGGTGCGCGCTGGCAAAGGCGTGTTTATCAGCGCGGACGTACAGCCCGGCGCCCAAGGCCAGGTGCTGGCCATGCAGGAAGCAGTGACCCGCCTCGATCAGGCTGGCGACGAAATGCGAAAGCTCTCTGCCGATGCAGAGACAGCCAAGGCCGACCCCGCCCAGGTACAGAAGCAGATCGACTTGCTCAAGCAGGACCTGGAACAGCTGAGAAGCTCCGTCCTCCTGCTCAGCGCCCCCAAGGGCATCGCCCTCACCAGCGGTCAGCACCTGCAACTGGCCGCCCAGCGCAACCTCATGCTCAACGCCGGCAACGAGGCGGACGTCAGCGTGGTCAAGCGACTGTTCATCGGCGTTGGCCAGGGCATGAGCCTGTTCGTGCGCAAGGTCGGCATGAAGCTCATCGCCAACCAGGGGCCGGTGCAGGTCCAGGCGCAGAACGACCGGATGGAAATCCTCGCCCGCATGGGAATGGACATCGTCAGCACCGAAGACGAAATCCACATCACGGCCAAGAAGAAAATCATCCTGAATGCCGGCGGCACCTACATCACGATGGACAACTGCGGCATCGAATCAGGTACGCAGGGCGACTACCTGATCAAGTCCGCGCATTTCGATTTCCAGGGGCCGGCGAAGCAGCCGGTGGAAATGCCGAACGTAGCGCCGCTCGCCGATGCTCCCGTCGCGCGGCAAAACGGCAATGACTACTCCGACTGACCGGGTATCACGCAATTCAGACAAGGGAACGGAAACCTATGCTCAACTATTTGCGCGACCTCTACGAAGGCCTGATGGACGTCTATCGAAACCGTCGTGACGGTCCGCCGTCGTCTCGCTCGCTGTTTGATGATCTTCCACTGGCTGCGCCCCCGGTGAATCCGGCAGTACCATCTCCTGCACCAGTAGCCACTGTGCGCGGCACCCTGGCGCCTCTGAAAAACTGGGCCCATCCGTTTGGCGACAAGTCCAATCCGCTGGTTCAGCTGACCAACCTTTCCAAGGCGGTGGCCGGCTACTACCCAGTAGGCCGAAACGGCCTGTGGCACGGTGGTGTGCACTTTGACGGCGGAACCGCCGGCATCCTCAAGCAAGATCACGTCCGTTGTCTGGCCGATGGCGAAGTCGTGGCCTACCGCATCGCCACCAGCACCCCAAAAACGGCCTATTACACGAAGGCCAATGAACTGATCGAGGCTCCTTTCGCCTCCGGGTTCGTGCTGGTGCGCCACCACCTCCAGGCTCCCAAGCTGGAGAACAGTACCGACATACCGCCAAGCCTGATCTTCTACAGCCTCTACATGCACCTGCAGGACTGGAAGACCTACGAGGATGACCCGAAGCTTGCACGCCCCGCCTTCTGGAAGTCCGGCAGCTACCGGGTCAAGGCCGATGCCACCGATCCAGGCCCCCTCGGCGCCAGCGTTCACGCTCAGCCCAAACCTGGCAGCAAAGTGCTCAAGACCTTGCCGCGAGGTACAGCCGTCACCATCAGCGGCACCGGTGATTACTGCAAGCTGGTCAGTGCCGACGGCATCGACCTGCCGCCGCTCGGGCCAAAGAACCCGGCGCTGGGCTATATCCGCAAGAATGCTCTGGAGGACACGACAGGCCGATACAGGGTCAAGGACGATGCCCTGGGTGCGGAAAAGTGCGAACACCTCAACGTCCATGCCGAAGCCAAGGCAAACAGCAAGGTCATCGCCACACTGCCGCGCGGCGCTGAAGTGGTGGTCAGCGGAGAAGGGGAGTATCGCAAGCTGGAAAGCGTACTCACCCCCGACTCCGCCAGCTCCGAAGCGGACGATTTCCATGCGGCCGCCGGCTACCTGCGCTTCAGCGCCCTGGAACCGATCATCCTGCCCCATCAACTGGACACGGTTTCCATCCTGGAACCGCCCGTTGCGATCAAGGCCGGTGAACTGATCGGCCATCTCGGTCCCTACCAGACCAGCAAACCTGCACCCCCCGTGTACAAGCTGCACCTGGAAACCTTCACCGCCGACAACCTGCCGAAATTCTTCGAAGCCAGCCGCGCCTGGGCGGACCGCCTGCCGGTGAAGGAAAGAACCTGGCTCAAGCTGGAGAAAGGGATAACAGGTGTCATCACCAGCACCGGTAGCCCGCCCTCGGTGATGCAAGTGGGTACACCCAGCGGCTACACCCTGCTGGTCCCTCGCAGCTTGCTCGATGGCCTGGGTGCTGCGGACAAGCGCGTCGTCGCCGGCGAGGCGTTCAACTGGTATCGCCTCGACGGACTACTCACCGATGAAGCTGAAAAACCGCTGAACGGCTGGGTATGTGAGCGGATTGGTACTACGCCCTGGGTCAGCCCCTGGCACTGGGACGGCTACGAGATTATCAACGACTACGGCTCCCTAGAGAGCAGCCTGGCCTACAACCTCAATACCCGAGGCCTGCTGACCGATGACGAAGCGGAACGGCTTCGCCCGCACATCGACGCATGGGACCAGGGACCGCTGCAAAGTCGGCTGTACGACATTGTCGATAGCAACCGAGATGGCAAGTTGAGCCCGGATGAAATGCAGGCTGCCCTGGCTATTCCTGCCAAGGCGCAAATGCTTTCACAGCTGGTCATCAACTACGAAACCGAATGGCACTATCGCCAGCAGAAATGGGATGACCTGGATGACGTCCAGGGCCATACCCCTTCGACCCCTTTCCTGAACTGGATGGCGGAAAAGGAAAGGATACGAGAGTTGAAGTGGTGGAGTGATGTGGCGGGGAGGGTGGGATTGCCGGAGAACGGGCGGGTTTATCATTTGCATCCGATTGGATTGATAGGCCTCTTTAAAGTAACTAAGAGTCGCTGGGCTCATAGTGTCTTTGCTAATTTGCTTGGTAAGGTTGAGTCAAATAACGATTATATCGCTTATAATAAGACTGCTCCGGAATTGCAATCATATTACAATACAAGCTTAACAAGCTTGACCTTGAAAGAGGTTCAAGAGAAACACGCATCTAGAGAGTTATTTGCTGTGGGCAGATATCAGGTAGTACCCGAGACACTGAGTGCGGCAGTAAAAAGTTTAAAGCTTGATCCTGCGCAAAAGTTTGATGCTGAAATGCAGGATAGGATATTTGAAGAGTATCTGATTAAGGTGAAGAGGAGTGCGTTTATTAAATATCTTGAGGGCGATGGTTCAGTAGAGGACGCAATTTATGCTTGGGCTATGGAGTTCGCCTCGGCAGGTGTCAGGAAGGGGAAAAGAATTAGCCCGAAAGCACAGAGAGATTCCAATGGGAACATAGTTAGAGATGCAGCGGGGAAACCGATTATGATTCAGCGAACGGCTAGCTTTGAAGGTGAGTCTTACTACTCGGGGGATGGTCTTAACTCGGCTCATATACTGCCAGATGAGATGGTCAAAGCGCTGAAGGAGTCAAAAGGTGAGTCTGGATAAGGAAATAATTTTTAAGGCATTGCTATTTTTTGCATTTTTTTTAGGGGTTGAAGTTTATGCCGATTCGGCCTCTCCGAGGTTCGAGGATTATAAGGTAGATGATTTGTATTCTGGTGCTAATCATGCCTTGGATAGTTCTGCTAAAACTGAAGGGAAGTGGATGATTTATCGGTCGTTGGCAGTTAAGCGCAAAGTTAATTTTGCTGGGCATTACATAGTATTTACTGGTGACTGTGGTGCTGGTGCGATATGTGGTGAGATTCTTGATGCTAAGACTGGTAGGGTTGTTGTTGGTTTCCCCAATGCGTACCTACTGGAGGGGGGGGTGGAAGTTATTTCGATGTGGTGTTTCGGCCTAAGAGTCGACTGCTGGTAATTTCGGGAGTGGCGGCTGATCCTGAGACGGATCAGAGTGGTCAATTGCTACCGGTGAAGAATAGAGTTCGCTATTTTGAAATGAAAAACGGAAGGCTGGTTCTCATTAAGGTTGAGGAGAATTAATCGAGGGCGATTGGGTATTCTATTTCGCTGTCCCCTTTTTTTGCTTGGGGGCTAAAATGGTTTCGTTTTTTTAATTTAAAATTATAGGGCTCTTAGTGGTTGGGGTAATATGCCTAATGGTCGCGCGTATTATTTTCAGTGTTCATGATGCTGGTGCGGTGCTTTTTTATAAAGCCTGGGCTGGGGAATTTGGCCAACTAATCATAAAGTCTAGCGCCCCATTTTCGGTGTTTTATTCGATTGAAGGGAGGGAGTACCCGGTTTTATCGATAAAATATAGCAAAAGGAGAAAAGGTGACGGACTTATTTTCCTACTCTAAAGCTATGTGCGAAGTCAGGATTGGGGAGCCTAAAATAAATCTGTTCACTTTTCTCTCCTTGCAGCACCTTCAGTATTACAAGGTTTATCTTGCTAAGGAGAAGAATCTTGTTGGGCCAATGAAGGCGAAGAACTGGCTGCAGATAGCGCAAAATATAATGGAATGAATCAGATTGGTTATGATGTGAAGATAAAGGATGCATATGAAGCTCTTAAAAAGAATTGGTAATTTTATTTGCTGGGCTTTGATGTTTTCGAATTTCTCGGCTTATGCTATTGATTGTCTAGGTGAGAGTGGTAATTCGGTAATATATCAGAAGGTTCAGCTAAGTGGTGGTGAGGTTTGCTTGGTTGGCTCTGGTAATGGAGTGGATGTTGTTGCGCTTTATTCTAATGGCGGTCCGTTATTAAGAAATTCAGTTTTGGTAAGTAAGAGTGACGTTGCAGATGGCTCTGTGCATATTGAGGCGGCAGAAGGTGTGGTTAAGATTTATTTTGAATATCCTAACAATGTTTATTCGATAGATTTTGATGTGAAGGATTTTTCGATAAAAGAGTCTCTTGTTGTATCGACTTTGCGTGGTTCTAATGGAGAGGTTCCTAGTAAGCTTATTCTGAGGTCCAAGCCTGGGGTTATTGCTAGGGCAAGATTTGAATTGGTCGATAAGAATGAGTTGTTCGGGAGGGGTGATTTGATCTTGGCCAAGGAGGTTGAGACTAGTGTTAGCTATTCTAAAAGCAGAATTTACCGGGAGCCAAACCTTAAGAAAGGTAGCGAGATCTATCTAGCTGAAGGTGATGTGGTAAGGGTTTTGTCATATCGTGATGGATGGTTGAAAGTATTATACAAAATGCCGAGCGGAAAGGCAGTGAAGGGTTGGCTTACAATATCTAGTGTGATTTGATAATACGAAAAATTCCAAAAGGTGATAGATTTATTTGTCGTGCTCTGAAGCTGTGCGCGGAGTCAAGATTAGAGCGCCTAAAATAGATCTGTCCCATTTTTATTTTGACTGCTTGGCTATTGCTGGCAAATGAATATTTCAATGAAAGGCATCATCCGCATCGGCGACAACACCACTAGCGGCGGCAGTGTGCTGACTGGCTCTGCCAATCGGAAATTCCACGGCATCGGCGTGGCGCGTGTGGGCGATCGGGTGAGTTGCCCGGCCCATGGCCCGACGGTGGTGAGCGAGGGGCACTCGACGTTCAACGATAACGGTGTCCCGATTGCCTTCCATGGCCATCGCTGCGCTTGCGGTTGTGCGTTGATCACGTCGCTGTCCGAAGCGACCGCGAGCTGAGCATGGCGGTCCGTCTGGATAAGGTGCCGCCGCCTGCCAAGCTGCCGGCGCCGCCCGGTGCGTGGGTCTGGCTTGGCCTGCTGTTGCTGGCTTTGTTGATTGGCATGGGCTCGACCCTGCTGCTGGGCGAGCAGTCGCTGGGGCAACAGCCCTTACTGTTCTGGGGCCGCGCGCTGGGGATTCCCCTGGTGGTCTGGAGCCTGCTGCTGTTCGGGCGGTTCCTGCTGCATATCAGTCTGCTCAGCAGCGCCGAGGGCTGGGATGAGGCGCGCGAGGCGGATTGGCTGGCCAAGCTGCGCAAGGGGCGCCGTTCGCAGCAGGTGCTGGCGGTCAGTCTCTACACCGCCTTGCGAGACGAGGGCGATGCGCAGTTCGAGGCGCTGACCTGCGGCAAGAGTGAGCTGAAAACCCAGACGGTGCGTGGCAAGGGGGAGCTCACGGCTCGACACACCGCGATGTTGCCGGTGATGAACGATGTGGGGAAGACGCTGGATGACGCGGCGATGTTGCTGCGTCTGTACCGCCAGGTGCTGGGCGAGATGGCCGTGGCATTACGTGCTTTCCCGGCCGAGCAGCCGCTGATGCTGGTGCAGGAAACCGACAGCAGCGTTCCCCCGGCACTGCAGCAGGATGCCTGGCAGCGGGCCTGGGCGGAGTCGGGTATACGCCAGTCGGTGACGCGCCTGGAGCGCGAAGGGCTGGACGCCGTGGACCATTGGTTGGACAAACGCATCGCCGATCCAGCGTTGGTGCTGGTGGTGGCGCTGTGTGTTGCGCCGGAGCCGCGGGAGGACTCGGCGGAGGTCGCGGTGGCGCTGTTGCTGGGCAATCGCCTGACCCAGAAAACCGCTCCCATCGTGGCTTATCTGCATCGCCCGGAGCAGGAGCACGGCACCACCGGCGAAACCCTGCGCTATGCCGTGCATCAGGCGCTGGACTGGGTGCCATTGAAAGCCGAGGCGCTCCAGCGGGCATGGCTGGTGGGAATCCCCACCAAGCGCCAGGGCGACGTCAACAAGTTGGTGCTGGAGCTGCTGAAACCGGATCCGGTCGTGCGCGACCTGGGCGCCTGCCTCGGCTACCCCGGCTGCGCGGCGCCCTGGGTTGCCATCGCCGCCGCGGTAGAGGCGGTGCGCCGTGAGGGCCAGCCGCAAATCATCTTCAGCAGCAACGCCGTTGCCGACTCCACGTTGTGGAGTTCGGTGGTCGCGCCGTCGTCGCCATAGGGACATGTCCATGCGTTCTGCTCGTTTGCTGGTTCTGCTCGCTTCGCTGGTTGTGCTGATCGCCGGAGTCGTTGCGGTGTTGCTGTGGCGGCATCCGGAGTTGCTGGGTGTGCGCGCTGGCAGTGAGGAGCGGTCCTCGGGGCTGTTCTGGACTGTGATGCTGGGCTCGGTGCTTGTGCTGGTCCTGGGGCTCTATCGATTCCTGGGCCGGAAGTCCGGGCAGTTCGATTACCGGGCGAGTAGTGCTGCTGATGTGGAGTCGGCCGCGCAGGTGGCGGCCGATCCGGTCCAGGCCGCTGCCGAAAACGATCTGATTGCCATCCGCAACCATATGCCTGTCGCCTATGGCTTTGCCTGGCGTAACAAGGTTCGTCTGCTGTTGGTGGTGGGTGAGCAGACGGAGGTCGATGCCATCGCGCCCGGGCTGTCTGCCGCTCGCTGGCTGGAAGGCGAGGGCGTGGTGTTGCTGCATGGCGGTAGCCTGCGCGGTTCCTGGCGGGCAGGCGTCGTCGGGCTGCTGGCGCAATTGCGCCCAAGGCTGCCGCTGGATGGCGTGGTCTGGGCCTTGAGCGAAGGGCAAAGCCCCGATGCACAGGCATTGAACGTGGGCTTGCAGCAATTGCGCGGCTTGGCGCGGAGCCTGCGCTGGCAGGCGCCCTTGTACCTCTGGCAAGTGCATGGCAGTGAATGGGAGCAGGACGACCGTACGCTGCCCGCGATTGGTTGCCTGCTTCCGCCCAAGGCCTCGGCGGGGTGGGTCGAGGAGTCTCTGCGCAAGCTGCTGTCACCGCTGCGCGAACAGGGGCTGGTGCGGTTGAACTCGTCCGCCAGGCATGACTTCCAGCTGCGCCTCTCCCGCAACCTCGGGCAGGAAGGTATTGCCCGCTGGAGCAGGCTGCTGGATCGGCTCAAGCCTGATTTTGCCCGAGGCGTACCGCTGCGCGGGCTGCTGTTCGGCCTGCCACTGCCGCCTGTCCGCGAAGGGCGAGTCGCCAACGCCTGGTGGCCGGCTCCCGTCTGGACGGCTATCCGCGATGATCGCCAGGCTCGCGGCAGCACCTCCGGCTGGACCTGGCTGCGCGGTTTGCAGATGGCAACGCTCGCTTGCCTTGGCTTATGCGTACTGGCGTTGCTGCTGTCGTTTTCCAGCAACCGCAGCCAGATCGCCTCGGTCGAAGTAGCGCTGGCAACGGCGAATGCGCCTGGCGATCTCGAAGCCCGGCTGGCCGCCCTCGATCAACTGACCCACACCCTGACGAAGCTGGAGCTTCACCAGAAGCAAGGGGCGCCCTGGTACCAGCGGTTCGGCCTGGGCCAGAACGATGCCTTGCTGGCAGCAGCCTGGCCGCGCTTTGCCCAGGTTAATAACGAGTTGATGCGCGACGTGGCGGCACGCAGCCTGGAGCAGAGCCTGAACGGGCTGGTGAACCTGCCGCCGGACAGCCTCGAGCTGAGCGCCAACGCGGCCAGCGCGCGCGACCAGCTCAAGGCCTACCTGATGATGGCGCAGCCGGACAAGGCCGACGCAGACTTCCTGGCACGCGAGCTGAGTGCGGCCAATGCCACCCGCGATGGCATTGCGACCGCCCGCTGGCAGAAGCTGGCGCCGCGTCTCTGGGCGTTCTATGCCCGACACCTGCAGGCCCATCCGCAATGGCGTATCCAACCTGATAGCCAGGTCATCGCTCAGGCACGCCAGGTATTGTTGACCCAGCTTGACCAGCCAGCGTTGGAGCAGGCGTTGTACCAGCGCCTGCTGGACGATGCGAACAGTCAGTACGTTGCCTTGACGCTCGCCAGCCTGGTCGGTGAAACCGAGGTCGCATCGCTCTTCGCTTCACCGGCCAGTGTGTCCGGAGCGCTGACCCGTCAGGCCTGGGACGGTTACCTGCGCAAGGCCATTGACCAGGTCGCCGAAGCAAGACGTGAAGAGCTCGATTGGGTGCTTAGCGACCCGCAGCACTCGCTGGCGCCAGAGCTGCAGCCGGAAGCGCTGAAGGCACGGCTGACCGAGCGCTACTTCAGCGATTTCAGCCAGGCCTGGCTGGCGTTCCTCAACAGTATTCGCTGGCAGAAGGCAACGACCCAGGCTGCAGCCATCGATCAGCTGGGTTTGCTGGCTGATGCGCGTCGCTCGCCGCTGGTAGCGCTGATGAAGGAGCTGGCCCAGCAGGGCGCCACCGGGGCTAGGACACAAGCCACCAAGTCGGCAGAGGAGCAATCACCCATGGAGCAGACCTTCGGCCCCTTGTTGGCCATCCAGGGGAAGATGCGCTCGGCGACTGGCAAGCAGGCCAACCTGCAGGCCTATCTCGCTCGCGTGACCCAGGTGAGGGCACGGCTGCAACGGGTCGAGAGTGCTTCCGATCCGCAAACAGCGGCCCGGACCATGGCGCAAGCCACCTTCCAGGGACTGACCATCGACAACGAGGACTATGGCCAGTTGGTCGCGGAGAGTCTCGGTAAACCGCTGGCGGCCTTCGCCCAGAACCTCTTCGTGCTGCCGCTGGGGCAGGCCTGGTCGGGGGTGATGCAATCTTCGGCTGGTGATCTGAACCGCCAGTGGCAGCAAGCGATAGTCGCCCGATGGCAGCGCGATTTCGCCGGACGCTATCCCTTCGTGGCCGATGGTGCCGACGCGCCGCTGCCCTTGCTGGGGCAGATGATCTGGCCGGGCACTGGTCGTATCGACCAGTTCATCAAGTCACGACTGGGTGGCGTGCTGCAAAAGCAAGGCAAGCGCTGGGTTCCCATTGGCGGAGAAAGCCAGGGGCTGCAAGTCACCCCGGCGTTCCTGAAAGCGGTCAATCAGTTGAGCGAATTGGCCGATGCGCTCTACTCGGATGGCGCCATGCGGATGTCCTTTGAACTCAAGGCCAAGCCGGTGCGCGATGTGGTGAGCACCACGCTGATAATCGACGGCGAGCGGCTGGAGTATTTCAATCAGATGGAAAGCTGGAAATCCTTCGTCTGGCCCAGTCCCAACGATCACCCTGGCGTGCTGCTGATGTGGAAGAGCGTCAGGGCCGGCGACCGGTTGTACGGCGACTACCAGGGCCGCTGGGCGTTGCTTCGCCTGCTGGAGCAGGCACGGGTAACGCCGCTGGAGAGCGGTGGGTCGACCTTCCAGGTCGTGCTGACGGCGCCGGACGGCATCCCACTGACCTGGGAGATGCGCACCCAGGGCCGCGGGCCGTGGGTGATGCTCGGGCTGCGGGACTTCAAGTTGCCGCAGGAGGTTTTCCTGGGCGCGCCGGTGATCCGTGCAGGCTATGCAACACAGTAGGTCTCGGCTCGCACCTCCGGGGGCGAGTCGCTCGCTGGGTGGCGTGTAATATTCTGTTACGCCTGCTCTTGGCGGGCCTGCGAACGCGTTATGATGCGGCCATCGTGCGCCAGCCACATAACAAGAATCGCCGGCGCCCCCGATCGAGAGCAGCCTGCATGCCCAGTACAAGCATCGATGCGCAATACGACCTGGCCCAGGTTTCGCCTTTCCTGCTGCAGACGCTGGCCGACGTAGCCGGCGACGAAGGCGTCAGCGGCGAGCGCCTGTGCCGCGGGCTCGGCTTTACCGCCGAAGAGCTGCAGGACCCGGCCCAGCGCGTCACCTATCGGCAGACGGTCGCGATGATCCAGCGCGCGCTCGCGGCACTGCCCGAGCGTGGCCTGGGGCTCTGGGTCGGGCACCGCAACGTGCTGGGCACCCTCGGTCTGCTTGGCCATGTGCTGTCCCTGTGCAAGAACCTGCGTGATGCCTTCGAGGTGGGCCGCCGCTTCCAGCACACCACCGGCGGCATTGCGGTCTGCAACCTGATCGAGGGGCCGGAGGAGAGCTACATCGACGTGGAGTGCCGGCTGCCCTTCGCCGATATCCAGGTGTTCGCCGTGGAGGAGTTCTTCGCCAGCCTGCTGGTCTACAACCGCACCCTGATTGGCCCCCAGTTCCAGCCCCTGCGCTTCGAGTTCACCCACGCCGCGCCCGCCTATGAAGCCGAGTACCGGCGCCTGCTCGGGCCGAACCTGCAGTTCGGCTGTCTGCACAACCGCGTGGCCATCGCCAGCCACTGGCTGGATGTGCAACTGCCCAGCCACCATCCCGTCGCCCTGCGCCAGGCGCTCAGCCTGCTGGAGGCGGAGTCTGCCCCGGTGCAGCAGAAAACCGGCCTGCTGGAAACGGTGGAACGCGCCATTGCCCGCGACCTGGCCCACGGCAGCCCGATCGACAAGGTCGCCAGCGAGCTGAACATGAGCAGCCGGACCCTGCGCCGTCGCCTGAGCGAGCACGGCATCACCTTTGATGCGTTGCAGGATCAGGTGCGCCACGCCCGCGCCATGAGCCTGCTGAACAACCCGGAAATGCCCATCGAGCGCATCGCCGAGGCGCTTGGCTACAGTGACGTACGCGGCTTCCGCCGCGCCTTCAAGCGCTGGACCGGGCTGAGCCCGTCTGCCTGTCGTGAGGACGCCGCTCTGGCGCACTGATGCGCCTTGGGCGATTACATTGATGCGGCACAAGGGCGTTCCTGGCCTGGGCAGTTAAGGTCGAACTGCCCAAACAACGAGGAGCACAGCATGTACGAGCACGTACTGGCCGCCGTCGATGGCAGCCCCGTTTCGTTCCGAGCCCTGGCCGAGGGAGCGCGGCTGGTCCGCATGAGTGGCGGTGAGCTGCATGTCATCACCATCGTCGATCGCCCGCTGGGGCACCTGCCTTATTACGCCAAGTACTATGACGCCGAGGCGCTGCATGCCGCCGCGCTCAAGGCTGCCGATGACATCCTGAGCAAGGCGCGGGAGGTGGTCGGGGAGTATGCCGTGCCCGCCACTTACCAGCGGGTCACGATGGAAACCACCGGCGAGGAAGTCGCTGATCGCATCGAGGCCGAGGCAGATGCCGTCAAGGCCGACGCCATCGTCATGGGTACTCACAGCCGCCGTGGTGTGCATCGCCTGATGCTGGGCAGCGTGGCTGAAGGTGTGCTGCAGTCGAGCAAGCGTCCGGTGCTGCTGGTCCGCGATCACTGAGGTTGCGCAGCCGACTGCGGGACGTGGCATGCGCCCGTCGTCGCGGCCGGGGCTGCCTTTCGTCGAAGAGTGCGGCGAACCCTGCGTCGCCATCGGCAAGCCGGTGGGAAATCGGCTGTACTGGAGAGTCTCTGTCCTTGTGCTGCAGGAGGTGACGCCATGCCCCGTTCCCTGTTCACTGCTTTGGTCGCGGCGGCCTTCCTCGTCGCTTCGGTCGGTACCGCCTGGGCCACGGAGCAGGGCAACCAGCGCCGCCAGGCGCGGGATGTGCGCCAGGAAACCCGCCAGGACGCACGCCAGACCAAGCAGAATTGCCGCGCCGCCGACCAGCAGTACAACGCCCAGTGCCGGCAGGACAAACGCCAGACCAAGCAGCAGGGGCGCGAGACCGCGCGGGATATCAAGTACTGAGTGACCCGCGTGGCGCATCACCGGGCAACGGCTACGCTGGGTGAATTCATGCAGCCGCGGCGGCCAGGCCTGCTGGCGCTACCTCGGTTTCCCGCTACCGGACTGCAAACACCCTGACGCAAGGAGTCGCCCGATGAGTGTGTCCCGTTGGATCTGCCTGTCCCTCTCCGCTGGCTTGCTGATCGGCTGCCAGAGCCAGAAGAACGATGAGCTGAGTTACCAGTACGACAGCACCGAGTCGGTCGCCAAGGGTGTGCCGGGCGGTGCCATGACCGAGACGGAGGAGATGCAGGCCAGCGTCAGTGCCATCGACCGGAACAAGCGGACCTTCACCCTCAAGGACGATCACGGCAACAGCCGCACCCTCCAGGCGCCGCCGGAGATGCGCAACTTCGACCAGCTCAAGGTCGGTGACCGGGTCCGCGCCATCGTCGCGCTGGAGCGCCTCGTCTTCCTGCGCGAGCCGGGCCAGGAGACCGGCAGCGGTGGCGCCGGGCTGCTGGCGACGGCGCAGCCGGGCAACAAGCCGGGCATGCTCGCGGCCGATACGGTGGAGGTCACCGCCACCGTCAAATCCATGGACACCGCCAAGCGCACCGCCACCCTGCAGTTCGCCGACGGCAGCCAGCACACGGTCAAGGTCCGTCCCGACGTGGTGATGAAGCCGGAGTACCTTGGTCGCCAGCTGGTGATGCGGGTGACCTCCGCCGTCGCCGTCAGCGTCCAGCCACAGTAGGGCGTCCGTTCAAGGCTGGTTCTCCAGCAGCGAAGGCAGGTGGAGCGCGATCTGAGCGTCCTTGACCACGTCCAGGCGCAGAATGCGCGACGCGCCCAGACCCTCCAGCAACTGGCTCAGCGGCCCGCCATTGCGGGCGAGCCGGACGTTGCTGGGCAGCAGCCTCTGCGCATAAGCCAGGGTGTTGCTCTGCACCCGCGTCTGGTGCCAGCGTCCATCGACCTGGTGGACCATGGTGGTAGTGCCCAGGCGTGATTGTGGGGTGGCGATCGCCAGCGCCGGCAGGGGCGCCTGCAGGACGAGGTCGGCTCGACCGTCGGGCCCCTGGATGCTGGCCGACACCTGGCCGCCGATCTTCACCTCGATGCCGGTGCGCCATTTCGGCAACTGGTAGCCATGCACGCCGCGCACCCGTGCAATCTCGGTGGAGACCGGCAGGGCCAGCACGTGGGCGACGAAGTCGCGGCGGCGCATGGCGTCGAGCAACTCCAGGGCATGGCTGCCCCTGGCGCCCGGACGGCGGATGACGATGGCGACCGAGACTTCATCGTAAGGGTCGTTGTCGCACACCGAGTAGGAGAAGAAGGTCAACGCCACCAATCCCTGGCCGGGCAGGGCGCGCAGCGGTTCCAGCGGCGCCGGCAGCGTGGCGCGCAGGCGGTCGATGGGTGCCAGGAACAGTAACTGGATGCTGCTGGTGCGGTAGTAGAAGTTCGGCGCCCAGGTCGGCCCGACTCGCGAGGTGACCATCTGCTTGGGAATGCGCCGGAAGTAGTCGATGTTGCCGGCGGCGGGGTCCTTCGCCACTTCGTTCAGGTCCGGATTCATGCGGTAGCGGTCGTAATAGCCGCCCTCGATCACTTCAACGCTCTGGGTGCCGAACTCGACTTCCTTGAATCGCGCCTTCATCTGCTTGACCTTCTGCTTGACCTTGGTGGGAGCCGCACGGCGTTTCGAGTCGGGCGGCAGATGGGCTCACCCTAAGTTTAAAGTTAACTTTAATGTCAAGCGGGTTTCTGCCGGTCGGCGGCGGCCTTCGCTGCGGGCGCAATGGCGCGAAGCTGGCTACGCTTGAGCAGGTTTTGCCAAGGCAGGCATCAGGCGAGGTGATTTCATGGGCTGTCCCCAGGTCTGCAGCGGCGCGACGCTGCAATGCAGTTTCGGTGTCGCACCGTCGGTGCTCAACGTGCTGCCGGTCAATCGCACCCTCACCGGCGGCATGCCGGCAGCCAACCTGCAGGATCACATACCCCTGCTGAACATCCTGCCCTTCGGCCTGTGCACCAGCCCTGCCAATCCGACGGTGGCCGCCGCTACTGCAGCCGCCCTCGGCGTACTGACGCCCATGCCCTGCATACCGGCCACCGCCGCGCCGTGGATACCCGGCGGACCGCCCACGGTGCTGCTGGGCGGCATGCCGGCGCTGGACGCCAACGGTACGCTGATGTGCACCTGGGGCGGGGCGATCAAGGTAGTCTTTCCCGGCCAGGTGCAGATGCTGATTCCCTGAGTCCGCTCAGGCCTCGCTGGCATCGCCACGGCCGCCCAGCCACCAGCGCAGCCGCGAGATCGGTTTGCCGTTGTGGTCCAGTGGGCGGCCGTCCTCGGCATAGGCTCGCGGTTGATCCAGCGGCGCACCTTTCGCATAGCGGGCCTCCTGCGCCACCTGACCGTTGCCGTGGAAGCGGCGGAACGGACCTTCCTGCACCCCCTCGCGGTAGAAGGCCTGCTCGGCAAGCGTGCCATCGGCGAGATAGCTGCAGGCCTCGCCATGCATCAGGCCGTCACGGTAACCCACCTTGCGCTGCAGCCAGCCTTCGGCCGCGAAGTAACGCGCCTCGCCCTGCAGGCGTCCGCGCACGTAGGGCAACTGCGCACTGACCTGGCCGTTGGGGTGGTAGAGCGTGCTGGTGCCGTGCAGTTCGCCGTCGCGGTAGTCCAGGCTGGCCTGCGGGCGGCCGCGCTCGCTGATGCGCAGCGGGCCTTCCAGCGCGCCGTCCTGCAGGCGGCCCTGCAGGGTGCTGTCGCCGCGCTTGAGGTCGAGGGTTCTGCTGTTGGCCATGTTGTCGTCCTCAGTTGACCTTCACCAGGCCGCCCTTGAGGGTCAGCATGCCGCCGCCGTCCACCGTCTGCTCGGCGCCGGCCTTGCTGGTGAGGCTGACGCCGGCGTCGTTGGTGAGGGTGGTGCCGGCCTTGTTGGTGAGCGAAGTACCCGCCTGGTTGGTCAGGGTCGTGCCAGCCTTGCTGGTCACCGAGGTGCCGGCTTGGGCGGCGAGGTCGGCGTCGGTTTTCAGCGTCAGGCTGCCGCCACTCTGCAGGGTGAGGGTGCCACTGACCTTGATGGTGAGGTTGCCGTCCACCGTCAGCTCGAAGTTGCCGCTCACCTGATGGCTGTAGTTGCCGCCGGTGCTGTGAGTCTGGTCGGCGCCGACCTTGACCGTGCGGGTGTCCTTCACGTCCAGCGTGTCGCTGCCGGTCTGGATGGTTACGCTGCGCTTGCCCTTTTCCAGGGTGATGGTCTCGTCGCCTTCCTTCACCGTGCGGGTGCGGGCGTTCTGCACCGTGAGCGTTTCATCGTGGCCGATGGTGGCGGTGCTGTCATTGAGCACGTTCACTTTCATGTCTTTCTGCGCCTGCAGGAAGACTTCCTCCGCGTCTTTCTTGTCCTCGAAGCGCAGCTCGTTGAAGCCGCCGCCACCCTTGGACGAATTGGTCTTGATGCCGGACTGCGTCTGGTTGTCCGGCAATGCGTAGGGCAGGGCGTTGTCGCCGTTGTAGACGCAGCCGGTGACCAGCGGACGGTCCGGGTCGCCGTCGATGAAGGTGACTATCACCTCCTGGCCGATGCGCGGAATGAACTGCATGCCGAAGCCCTTGCCGCTCCAGGGCAGCACCACGCGGACCCAGCAGGACGAGGCCTCGTCGTTCTTGCCCTGCTGGTCCCAGGGGAACTGGATCTTGATACGGCCATACTGGTCGGTCCAGATTTCCTCGCCGGCCTTGCCCACCACCTTGGCGGTCTGGGTGTGCATGCGCGGCTTGGGCGTGGCGCGCGGAGGGCGGTAGGCGGTGGCCTTGGGGATGGCCTCGAAGCGATTGCCGTAGTGCTCATGGTCGGCTTCGTGGGTGACCGAGGTCAGCACCCAATCGATGTTCAGGCTGGCGTCGTCATGCCCGGTCAGGGTGAACCAGTGCCCCGGCACCAGCCAGCGGCAATCGCTCTCGCCGATCAGGCGCTTCTCCTGGCTGCGCAGGCCGTCCACGCGCTGCTTGGTCAACGCATCGCCGCGGGCCTTGGCGGTGTAGCCGCCGGGATGTTCGTACTGCGCGCGCGGCCCGGCCTCGGCCTGCGCCTGGGAATACAGCGAGGTGGTAGGCGTGGTGAACTCGTAATCGGTGGCGCTGTAGGTCCCGGCGACCGCCTGCAGGCAGTACTGCGCCGAACGGATGCCGTGCAGCTCGCGCACGCCGATCTCCTGGCCCAGGTACGGCACCTTCGGCCCATTGGGGATGGGAGGGAAGGCGTCGTTGCTGTCCGCCAGCACCAGCGTGTGCTTGCCCTCTTCGTGGGTGAAGAACCAGAAGATGCCTTCTTCCTCCAGCAGCCGCGAGACGAAGGCGAAATCGCTTTCGCCGTACTGCACGCAGTATTCGCGGGGCTCATAGCTGCCCGTCAGCGACAGCTTGAAGTCGGTAAAGCCATGGGCCTTGAAGATCGTGGTGACGATGTCGCTGGTGGGGAGGTTCTGGAAGACGCGGTTGTTGCTGGCCAGGGTCAGCCACCAGAGCCAGGGCCGTAGCACCAGCTGATAACGATCGGCGGTGGCGTCAGCGGGGAGCTGGTGGATTTCGGCGACGAGGGCGTCGAGGGGGCGGCTTCTGCCGTCGTTGTGGAGGTTGGCGGTGACGTGGGTATTCACTCCGCTGGCCAGGATGAGCGGGCTGGAGGCGAAGCCTAGTAACTCCAAGCGGGCGACACCGTTCAGCGCCTCCAGGCCGGAAACTGTCTGCGCATAGAGTTCCGTCAGCGCCGACGCCGTTAGGGAAATACTTGTGGTGGTATCGCTGGGACGGGGCATCTGCGATCTCTAAGTTTAAGAGTTTCAACTAACCGGAACAGAGAAGCGAAGCCCTGCTGTGTATCAGAGTTATTAGTAAATACCTGTATTGATTCCATCGAGACTTTCCATTGCATTCCCCTTCGACGGATTGCAGTGAGAGCAAAATGGTCTCAGATTTATCATGGAATGCATGCATGCATTTATAACTCCTTGTTCTCCTGCTGCTGAGATAATGGTTGAAAGAAAAATTATCCCATTGTCCGTAAGGGTGTATCTCTTGGCTTTTTGATAGCTGATTTCCTTTTCAAACCTGATGACGCTGCGCTTGGTCGGGATTCGAATGGGGCCCGCATTGAGCAGTGCATTATACAAAGTGCCGTGGGCGCCCGAATGAGTTAGGTAGCCCCCAGTAAAACGCAATACTTTAAGTACCGCCTGGTCGCTTCCAGTCGAAACCGGCTTCGTGTGATCAATGGTTATGAGGTAGCTGGGAAGTACAATTCCGCAGCTGTGACAGGGGATGGCGTCGGTTTCCTCTTCACCTGGAAGCTCTCCGTCTATATATGAAAAATTTCGTTTGGTTACCTGGTAAAGCTCCCTCCATTTTTGATTTTCAATGACTTTTCTGTAGTTTGTTGTCATATAGTATTGGTCAATGTATCTGCTTAGTCGGAGCACTTCCTGGACCGACATTGACTTTGTGGTGAAGCTCCCGTCCTGGCTGCCGGTTATTGTGAATTGGCTTTGTTCCAGGCTCGATTTTTTCTTGAAGGTTAGATGCGCCCCTGTCTCTATGTGTATTTGGGTGTCAGTGCTGTTATATATGGGGGCGGACCAATTGGTTTCATTGGCGTTGTGCTCTTTTAGGGCAATTTGATAAACTTGTGATTCTATGGACATAAGGTCTCCATGTGGGATTTACATTGGTTTATCAGTAATTTCGTATCGTGGAAAATTGTGCGAAATATAATTCTGCTTATTCAAGAACCCACTCCGCCAACTTCCCTGTCACTTCCGCCATCAGCACATTCTCGATATCCCTTGCCCCCGCCGAGCTGCACTTGGCGAGCACTGCCTTGACGATTGCCTGGTCGAAATCGAACTGCTTGCCGGTCGCCGCCTTGTAGCGCTCACGCAGTTTTTCCAGCTTGGCGACGACGATGCCTTCCAGCGTCGCTTCCTCCAGCGGTCGATAGGGCACCACCGTCATGCGCGCCAGGAAAGCCGCACGGAAGGCTTGCAGCAGCACCTTGCGCAGGCGTTCGTCGAACACCGGCGTGGCAATCTGGTCGGGAACGGTGTCCAGCAGCAGTTCGGCGCCGACGTTGCTGGTGGCGAGGATCACGGTGTTCTTGAAGTCCACCACCAGGCCGGTGCCGTCTTCCATCACGCCCTTGTCGAAGACGTTGTAGAAGGCTTCCAGCACGTCGGGGTGGGCCTTTTCGATTTCATCCAGCAGCACCACCGAGTAGGGGCGGCGGCGCACGGCTTCGGTTAGCACACCCCCGGTGCCGTAGCCGACGTAGCCGGGCGGGGCGCCCTTGAGCTGGCTGACGGTGTGGGCTTCCTGGTACTCGGAGAGGTTGATGCTGATGAGGTTGCGCTCGCCGCCGTAGAGGGCGTCGGCCAGGGCGTAGGCGGTCTCGGTCTTGCCCACGCCGGTGGGGCCGAGCAGGAGGAATACGCCCACCGGCTTGGCCGGGTCGGTGAGGCCGGCGCGGTAGGCCTGGATGCGCTGGGCAATGGTGCCCAGCGCGGCTCCCTGGCCCATCACCCGCTGGCCCATGCGCTGCGCCAGGGTACGGATGGCGTGGGCTTCATCGGCAAGCATCTTGCCCACGGGGATGCCGGTCCAGCCGGCGATCACTGCGGCCACGGTCTTCGAGTCGACCTGCTCGGGCACCAGCGGGTCGTCCTCGCGGATGGCGTCGAGGCCGGCTTCCAGGCGCGCCAGTTCGGCGGCCAGGTGGTCGATGCGGCCGTCGAGTTCTTCATCGGGCTTGGCGGCGTCGGCGCTCTCACTCAGGGTCAGCAGTTCGCGGCGTGATTGCAGCAGTTCGCGCACCGCCTCGCGTTCTTCGCCCCAGCGTTTTTCCAGGGCGCGGATGGACGACAGGTTGCCCACCGATTCCTGCTCCAGACCGGTGATGCGCGCGCTGTGGTCCAGGCCGGTGGCCTGTTCGCGGCGCAGGCGTTGCAGCTCTTCCTCCACCGCCAGTTCGCGGTGGCGCAGGTTTTCCAGGGCCGGAGGCACGTCATGCTGGGCCAGGGCGACACGGGCGCAGGCGGTGTCCAGCACGCTGATGGCCTTGTCCGGCAACTGGCGGCCGGAGATGTAGCGGTGCGAGAGCTTCACCGCGTCCTGGATGGCCACGTCCAGCACCTGCACGCCGTGGTGTTGTTCGAGCTTGGCGGCGACGCCGCGCAGCATATCCACGGCGGTGGCCTCGTCGGGCTCCTCGACCTGCACCAGCTGGAAGCGCCGGGCCAGCGCGGGGTCCTTTTCGAAGTACTTCTTGTATTCCAGCCAGGTGGTGGCGGCCAGGGTGCGCAGCTCGCCACGGGCCAGCGCCGGCTTGAGCAGGTTGGCGGCGTCGCTGCCGCCTTCCGCGCCGCCAGCACCGATCAGGGTGTGGGCTTCGTCGATGAACAGGATGATCGGATGCTCACTGCTGCGCACCGCATCGATCACGCCTTTCAGGCGCTGTTCGAACTCGCCCTTGATCCCGGCGCCGGCCTGCAGCAGGCCGAGGTCGAGCACGCGCAGCACCACGCCCTGCAAGGGCGGTGGCACCTCGCCGGCGGCGATGCGCAGGGCCAGGCCTTCCACCACGGCGGTCTTGCCGACGCCGGGGGCGCCGACCAGGATCGGGTTGTTCTGCCGGCGGCGCAGGAGGATGTCCACGCATTGGCGGATTTCGCCGTCGCGCCCGACGATGGGGTCGATGCGTCCGGCATGGGCATCGGCGGTGAGGTCCTGGGTGTACTGGTCGAGCACGCTGTCCTGGGCCGCTGCACCGGTGGGTGCGGCCTTGGCCGGGGTGCGTGCGCCGGGGGGCTGTTCGCGGGAGCCTTCGGTCCATTCCAGGAGCTTTTCACGCAGTGTCTCGTGGGGAATGCGCAGCAGCGACGAGGCGCTGTTGAGCAGCAGGGCACGGCGTTCCTCGCGGTCGAGCAGGGCGAGCAGCAGCAGTCCGGAGCGGATCGCCGGCTGACCGAGCACGCTGGCTTGTACCACCGCGTCTTCCAGCAGGCCGATGGTCTGTGGCGATAGCGCCGGGGTGCGCGTGCTGCCGATGCGGAACAGCTCCAGCGCCGTGTTGATCTCACCGACCAGCTGGTCGCGCTCAAGGCCGAAGCGCGGCAGCAGCCGAGCGAGGTCGCCGCCGTCGATGTCCAGCAGCTCCAGCAGCAGGTGCTCGATCTCGACGTAGTGGTGGGTGCGTTGCAGGCAGCGCTGCGCGGCGCGCTCCAGGGCGCGGCGGGATTCTGGGTTGAGGCGGCCGATCAGGCTGGCGAGGTCCATCAGGGCATCTCCGCGTGGCGCAGGGTCAGGTCGATGGGTTGTACGGCGCCGCCGCTGCGGCGCAGGCCGGTGTTCCAGTTCAGCCTCGGGGCATGGTTGCGGCCGAGGGCCAGCGGCCCGCTGGCGCGCACCAGCAGGCGCAGCCGGCAGTCGAGGTCGGGGCCGAAGTACAGCGCGCTCAGGTGGGCCAGCAGCGGATAGGCGATGCCGTCCGGGAAGAAGTGCCGCGCCGTGGCTTCGTCCAGCGGGCCGAGGCGCAGGTGGAAGCCGGCGTGTTCGTCCCACACGCGGGTGCCGGCGATGGCGTCGCGGCCGAGGCCCAGGTTGGCGCCCCCGCGTTGCAGCACGCTACGCCGGGCCGGCGGAATCTCGCGCCAGGCGCCGGCATAGGCCTCGCACTCGGCGGGGATGCCGAACTGTTCGCGGAGCATGGCGGCGAAGCCCACCAGCGAACGGCGATTGCCCGAGAAGTGCGCGCTGCGGGCGAGCACGCTGGCGTCGGGCAGCGCGCCGCGCTCATGCAGGCCGGCTGGCAGCAGGCCCACCAGGGCCCGCAGCGGGCGGCGCAGGGGCGCGGCGGCAGGGGGTTGGAAACCCACGGCCAGCCGGTGTTTGCGCAATACCCGGTAGAGCAGGCTGAGCAGGCGGTGCTGGAACAGGTCGAGGAATTCGGCGGGCGCGTGGTCCTTCTGCCGGGCGCGTTGCTGCAGCCATTCCTGGTAGGCGTAGGGCAGGGCACCGTCGGCGCCGCCCAGGCCGAAGATGGAAGTGCTCAGCAGCGGCCGGTCATCCTCGTCTTCCAGGGTATCGATCTGGCTGGGGGCGAACACCGGCGTCAGCGGGCCGCGCAGGCGCAGCGCTTCGGCGTCCGGACGGCTGCCGTGGCCCAGCGGCGTGGCCTGGGGCTGTTCGTGCTCGAGCAGCAGCAGCGCCTGCAGCCACTCGAAGCGGTGCGGCTCGGCGCGCAGGCGCCGGCTCAGAGAGTGAGGGGCTGGCCGGCCTGGGGTTGCCATCGGCAGATCTCCTGGTCCGATTGCACCAGCACCGTGCGCACGAAGCGGTTGGCATTGGCGTAGAGCGAAAAGAACTGCGCGAGCACGGCTCCGAACAGCACCGCACTGGCACCGACAAAGGCCTGGCGTTCCAGGTGTACGCGAACCTCCAGGCCGTTGCGCCAACCGCGCCAGGCGTCGCTGCCGACATGGTCGACCACGCGCGTGCAGTCCAGCCGGACCAGCCCGCCGATCTGCCGGGCGGCCAGCTTGTCTTCGCTGAAGTCGTGCAGCGTGAGGATTTCCCGCAGGGCATCGAGGGCCTGCGGACCCTCCACCAGCGACAGGTGGTTGAGCGTGAGCTGCGAGACCAGTTGCCAGCGCGAGGGGCCATCCAGTTCCGGCTGGCATTGCCGACTCGGTGCGCGCAACAGGCTGGCGCGGGCCACCGGTCCGGGGCGCTCGAAGGCCAGCTCGGTGCCGGCCGGCAGGTACTCGGCCAGGCTGCGGTTGGTGCACAGGAGTTCTGCGCTGAGGCTGTACTGAGGCGTTTCTTCCAGGGGTTGCAGGCCGGCGTCCACCAGGGTCAGCAACAGGTCGCTGCCGCGCCGATTGGGCGTCATGCCCTCGACCCGCCGCGCGTGCCAGTAGAGGCCGAACGCGCCGGGGCGGTGCTGGGTGCCGTGGTAGGGCGCGACCGCGACCACTCCGAGCGGGGTGCTGGCGCGCAGGGAGCGGATACTGTGGATCTCCACCGAGTTCTCGCGGTGGGCGTCGGCGATCAGGCGGTATTCGCTGCGCGTGCCATCCGGCCGCAGCGGCTCGGAGGTGCGCGGGAACAGGTTGATCGCCGGCACGCAGCCCAGCGCCAGGTCGCTGGCCTGCAGGGTCAGGCGGGCAGGGGCGGGGCGGTCGAAGAGGACATAAAGATAGAGCTGCTCGCCGCTGGCGCGCAGGCCTTCGAGTGGCAGGTCGAAGAAGGCGAACTTGTCGGGGAAGGCGAAGTACTCGGCGAGCAGGCGCAAGCCGGGATGCACGCGTTCGTCCTCCGGCAGCAGCGCCTGCTCGGCGGCGAAGCCGACCCGTTGCGGCAGGCCAGCCAGGCGTTGTGGCGGCGCCCCTTCGGCCTCGGCGACCAGGCCGCAGGCGTGGGCGCCTAGCAGATCATGGAGGGCGGCCTTGGCAACGGGGTTGGCGGCCAGGTGGATGCGCAGGCTGTCGATGTCTAGCGCAGCCCAGCCGTCCTTGTCGAGGCAGCGCAGGTCCAGGCGCAGGGCTCCGCGGACCCCGGCGCTGCCGGTGGCGGCCTGGGCTTCCTCGGCGCCGAGCAGCACGACTTCTTCGATGCGCAACGGCCACAGGGTGACGTCGTCGGTGGTGCGCCAGTGCAAGGTCTGGCCGCGCAGTTCTTCCGGCAGTTCGATGCGTTCCTGGCCCGGTACGCTGACGAACAACGGGGTGCCGCGCGGCAGGTGGAAGCCGGCATTCAGCTTGCCCTTGGCCGGGTCCGGCTCGAAGCACACCACGGCGCAGGAGGGCAGGGGCCGCAGGGCGATGGGGTAGAGCTGTTCGAGCAGTGCGTCGCTGAACTGGGCATAGTCGTCGTCCAGGCGTCGCTGCAGGCGCGCGGCAAGCAGGGCAAAACCTTCCAGGAGGCGCTCGACATGGGGGTCGCCGCACTCGCCGGGGCCCAGTTCCAGCCGGCGCGCCACCTTGGGATAGCGCGCGGCGAAACCGGCGCCGGCGTGGCGCAGCCAGGTCAGTTCGCGCTGGTAGTAATCCAGCAGTTCGGCATCAATCGAGTCGCTCATGGCGTACTTCCAGTGTTCCGCCAACGGGGATGAGTTCGAACAGAAGGGGCGCACGGCCGGCGTCCTGGCACAGATTGCCGAGCAGGCGTACGCGCAGGCGCTGCGGGTGCTGCGGATCGGCGTCGACCACGACTTCGCTCAGCCCCAGGCGTGGTTCGAAGCGGGTCACCGCGCGGCGGATCTCCCGGGCCAGGTGCAGGCGGTCGGCTTCGCGGCGGGGCTGCAGGGCCGTCCAGTCAGCAATGCCGTAAGCCAGGATGCCAACACCGTTGCCCACGGGACTGCGGCTATTGAACAGACGCGACAGCTCCTGCGCGACCGAGGCCGCCAGGGCGCGCTGGTCGAAGGCCGGTTCCGCCTCTCCGGCTTCGGAGAGACGGTCCAGCAGCGGTGGCCGAGCGATGCCGTGCAAGGCCCGGTGTCCTTAACTGGCCAGCTTGTTGGCGGCCATGTCCCAGGTCGAGGCGGCGGTGCCTTCCTTGCTGCCGTCGTCCTTTTGCGCCGTGAGCTCCCATTTGATCTTGGTGAAGTTCAACGACATTGTTTCCACCGGTTTGCCACCGGCGCCACCGCTGACGCTGACGTTGGACAGCACCACGTTGTTCAGGGTGTAGGTGATGAAGGGCATGATCTTGCCGTCGCCCTCGGCGGCGTTGCGGCCGATGGTCAGGGTGGCGGTGGGGATGGCCTTGCCGGAGCAGCAGTATTCGTTGAGCGTCGGGGTCGAGGTGTCGACGAACTTGGTCAGGGTGAATTCGCCGATGTGCGGCTTGCCGGAAGTGCGCTCCGAGTTGCTGACATCGTTGGTCACCTGCATGGCGACGTTGTGGCTGTACGACATGATTTCGATCTTGTTTTCGAAGCCGGCCAGCAGGCTGTCGCCCTTGATGTCGTCGCCCAGGTCGAGAAGTATCGCATCCATGGTGGAAAACTCCGCTGCTTGAAAGAGGTGGGATCAGGTGAAGGGGCCGCCCGCACGGGCGGCCCCCTGGCTCAGGCTGCGACCGGCGGCGGCAGGCTGGCTACCAGGCGGATCGAGGCGGTCAGCTCCTCGAGCTGGAAGTGTGGGCGCAGGAACACCGTGGCGCGGTAGACCCCTGGCTTGCCGGCGACTTCGCTGACATCCACGCGGGCTTCGCGCAGCGGGTACTGCGCCTTGATCTCCTGCGGGGCGTTGTCGTTGATCAGCACGTAGTCGGCGATCCAGTTGTTGAGGTAGGTCTGCACGTTGTCGCGGGTCATGAAGCTGCCCACCTTGTCGCGCATGATCACCTTCAGGTAATGGGCGAAGCGCGAGGCCGCCAGCACGTACGGGAGCATCGCCGAGAGCCGCGCGTTGGCGTTGGCCTCGTTGGTGTTGTACTGGCGCGGCTTGTTGGTGGACTGGCCGCCGAAGAACACGGCGAGGTCGGTGTTCTTCTTGTGGCACAGGGCGATGAAGCCCAGGTCGTTGAGCTCCTTCTCGCGGCGGTCGGTGATGGCCACCTCGGTCGGGCATTTGAGCGACAGGTCGCCCGCCTGGGTGCGGAAGGTGTGGGCCGGCAAGCCTTCGACGGCGCCGCCGCCTTCGCTGCCGCGGATCGCCGCGCACCAGCCGTACTTGCTGAAGGCTTCGGTGATGCGCTGGGCCATGACCCAGGCGGCGTTGCCCCAGAGGTACTTGGCGTGGTCGGTGCCGTCCACGTCCTCGATGAAGTTCATGCCTTCCACCGGCAGGGTTTCCGGGCCGTAGGGCAGGCGCACCAGGTAGCGCGGCAGGGCCAGGGAAACGTAGCGCGAATCCTCGCTCTCGCGGAACGAGCGCCACTTGATCAGCTCCAGGCTCTCGAAGACCTTGCTCAGGTCACGCGGCACCGCCAGCTCGGTGAAGCTGCCCATGTCGAACAGGCGCGGGCTGGCCGCAGCGATGAAGGGCGCGTGGGCCGCGGCGGCGACGTTGGAGAGTTTCTCCAGCAGGGCGATGTCCTGCGGGTGACGGCCGAAGGAGTAGTCGCCCACCAGCAGGCTGAAGGGGTGCCCGCCGAAGGTGCCGTATTCCTCTTCGTAGATTTTCTTGAACAGCGCGCTCTGGTCGAATTCGACGGCTTTCTCCAGGTCGTTCTGCAGGTCCTGCTGGCTGACGTTGAGCAGGCGCAGCTTGAGGCGCGAGCCGGTCTCGCTGTTCTGCACCAGCTGGTGCAGGCCGCGCCAGGAAGATTCGAGCTGCTGCAGTTCGGGGTGGTGCAGGATCTGGTTGAGCTGGGCGCTGATCAGTTCGTCGATGCGACCGATGCGCTCGTTGATCATGGCCACGGTGTCCTTGCTGACGGCCATGCCTTCGTCGAGGACCTGGGTGGCGAACTCCGCGAGCATGTCGCGGGCGTATTCCTGCTGGCTGTCATCGTGGGCCATGCGGCCGTCGGCGATGATGCGGTCGAGCAGGTCGAGGGTCTGGGTGCTGCCTTCGGCGCCTTGCGCCGCGGCGGAGCTGGGTTTGGCCATTGCTGTGCTCTCCTTGCGGGCGGGGTCAGGCTTGCGGTTCGGCAGGTGCTTCGCCTTCGTCGGCGGCGGCCTGGGCCGTGTCGTTGGCGGCGCCGGCATCGGCGGTCACCGGGTGGGTCGCGCGGATTTCCTGCAGGCCCTCGGTGTTGCTCACCACGTCCTGCAGCAGCTGGTCCAGCTCATCGTTGCCGTCGAGCTTGGTGAGCAGGTCGCGCAGGCGCTGGCGGGCTTCGAACAGGCGGCGCAGCGGTACGACCTGGTTGACGATGCTCACCGGGTCGAAGTCGTCGATGTGTTTGAAGTTCAGCTCGACGTTGAGCCGGCTGCCGTCGTTGCTCAGGGTGTTGTCGACCTGCAGCGCCACGCGCGGTCCGATGGACGAGAGCACGGCGTTGAAGTTGTCACGGTCGATCTCGGTGAAGCGGCGCTCGCCGAGCTTGGGCAGGGGAGCGACCGGCTTGCCGGAGAGGTCGGCGAGGATGCCCACGACCAGGGGCAGCTCCTTCTTCTCGATGGCGTTGCCGATTTCCACGTCGTAGGTGATCTGGACGCGGGGAGGGCGCACCCGGTCCAGTTTGTGCTGCGTGCTTTCTGCCATGCTGGCGAACTCCACTGCGTAGGAGACGGGCACGCCGCAGCGGGGCTCGCTGTCGTCGCGCTCCTTGGCTGGACCACACGACAGGAAGGGGGAATGCGATACAGGCCTGTCCTTGGCGATCCCATCTGGGCTCGTTGTCCACGAGCTAACCAAGCAAGCTAGATCAGGTTGCTAAAAACGCAAATCCGAAAATAATCTCTGACAGACATTTCACAAGGACGTTTCATGAAGTCGACGAAAGCCTGCCTCTGTGCTGTGCTCCTGGCAGTTCTCGGAGGCTGTTCCTGGTTCGGTCCGAAGGTCGATGTCGACCGTCTGACCCTCGACGTCGCGAGCAAGGCCAACGGCGATTCGCCCATCGCCGTGGACTTTGTCGCGGTGCAGGATGCGGACCTGCTCAAGCTGCTCTCGGCGATGAGCGCCAAGCAGTGGTTCAGTGACCGCGAACAGTACCGCCGCGACTACCAGAAGCAGCTCTCCGTGTGGAGCCTAGAACTGGTGCCCGGGCAGTTCATGGAGGCCAGGGACTTCCCCCTGGCCGGCAAGCCGGCTTCTGGACTTTTGGTCTTTGCCGGCTATAACACTCCCGGCGCCCATCGCATGCGCCTGGATCAGCAGCCCAACCTGTGGCTGCGTTTCGACAGCAGGGAGATGCGCCTGCTGAGTGCCGAGGAGCACTGAACCACCGCCTTGCCAGGCGGGCCCATGACAATCCAGGACGTCGAAGGGGGAGTGGTGTGAGAGTTCTGCCTGACGCAGTTTGTTGGCACGAAGGGATGCAACTGCTTCCCCAGCACTTCCAGCTCCAGGGCCTGCGCGCCGAAGTGCTGTCCGCGCGCCTGGCCCATGCGGCCAACCCCTGGTTCTGGGGGCTCGAACACCTGGAGCTGGACCCTTCCGCCCTGAGTACCGGCGTGGTGCGTATTCTCGCGCTGGAGGCGATCCTGCCCGACGGCCTGCCGGTCAGCCTGGGCCAGGGCGGCACGCTGGTGTTCGACGCCACGGCCGCCATCGCCGCGGCCGCCGACGCCAGCATCACCCTCTACCTCGCACTCAGCCCACTCGCCCGTGGCGGCCAGGTGCTGCCGCTCAAGGGCCGTCTGCAATCCTTGAGCGGGCCGGCCGTGCCGGACCTGGCCAGTGGCGAGAATCCCGAACCCGTCGTCGTCTGGCGCCCGGCCCTGCGCCTGGTGACCGAAGCGCAGCGCGCCGACTCGGTGTGCCTGCCGCTGCTGCGTGTCGGCAAGGACGCCGGTGGTTTCGTCGGCCTGCCTTACGTGGCGCCGACTCCGCGAATCGCACCGGCGTCGATGCTGGGGCAGGCGCTGGTGGCGCTGTGTGCCCATGCGCGGGAGAAATGCGTGTTTCTCGCCGGCCGCCTGCGCCAGGCGCAGCAGGCGGAGAACACCGAGGACAGCCAGGAAATCCGCCGCCAGCTGGCGGCGCTGTGGGCACGCCTGCCGGAACTGGAGGCCGCGCTCTACAGCGGCACAGCCAGCCCGGCACAGCTGCATGGCCTGCTGTGCGGAATGGCCGGCAGCTGGAGCGTGCTCGATCCGCTGGGCGGCGTCCCGGCCTTCCCGACCTTCGATTTCAACGAACTGCTGCGGACCTTCAACCCGGTGATCGAGTGGCTGGAAGTCACCCTCGGGCGCGTGCGCGCGGGCTACCGCAGCCTGGCTTTCGAACGGCTGGGCAACGACTTCGCGCTGGCCCTGCCGGACCTGCGTTCGCCGGTCCAGCGTCTGGTCATCGGCCTGCGCATGCCGCCCGGCTGCGGCGAGGAGCAGGCCCACGAGTGGCTGTCACGCTGCATCGTCGCCTCCGAATCCAGCCTGGCGATACTGGGGCGGCAGCGCATGTCCGGCCTGGAGCATCTGCCCATGAGCCGCGCCGAACAGATCGCCTACAGCGTGGGGGAAGACACCCACCTGTTCGTCGTGCAGGCGGAGGGCGACTGGTTCGATCCCGCCCAGCGCCTGTGCCTGCGGGCCGCTTCGGCGGGCAGCAGTGGCGGTGGCAGTCCCTGGCAGGTCGTGCTGTTCATCGTGGACGGCGCCAGCAGCGCCTGAGGCAGGGAAGCGAAGATGCTTGAAGGGAATCAGGCGATCTATCCGCCGTCGTTCGGCGAGGCCCCTCTCAGTGGCGCCTTCCAGGCCGCCTGGCTGGAGTGGCGCAGGCGCTGGGAAGAGCTGCGCGAATCCACCGGCGAGGACAGTGCGACGCTGGAGCGGGTCGCCGACGAAGCCCAGGCGGTGGTGCGTCGCCTGTGGCGCAGCGCCAATGCCAGCGTCGGCGATGCCGCCGGCGAGCAGGTGAAAGGCATGGTTTACGCCTTCGTCGCGCTGCTCGACGAAAGCCTGTTGTTCGATCCCTGGGATGGCCAGTCCGCGTGGCAGGAACGGCCGCTGGAATCCCGCCTGTATGGCACGCGCAATGCCGGGGAGCGGGTGCCCCAGGCGATACATCGCCTGCTGGATACCCGCGCACCGGGCACGCGTGATCTTGCCAACGTCTACCTGCAATGCCTGTTGCTGGGCTTCCACGGCAAGCTGCGCGGTCCGAAGGGCGAGGCGCTCCATGAGAAGTGGCGGCACGCGCTGTTCGCCCATGCCTGGCAGCGTGACGCCGAGGTGCCGGCGTTGCTCGAGACCCTGGCGCGCCCGGCCGCTGCAGTACCTCTGCGACTGCCGCTGCGGCGTGCGCTGCCCGACGGCTTGCGCCTGATGCTGATGGTTGTCGCCGGCGTCTTCCTGCTCATCGTCCTCGGCCATTGGCTGTGGAGCGACGTGCGCGGTGAACTGGCGCCCTTGCTCGACCTGGCTTGTGCGGCCGCCTTCCCGGAGCGGGTGGTTTGAGCGGCTGGCTGGTGCTGGCCCTGCTGTTGCTGCTGGTGGTGGCGCTGGCAGTCGCGGGGTTCCTCTGGCTGCGCAGCAAGGGGGGCGAAGCGGTACGCACCTTCTACCTGACCGTGCGGCAGATGGAGCAGGACCATGATGTCGCCGACCGCTACGACGTGCCCTGGTATCTCCTGCTGGGCGACCCGCTGCTGGGCGAGCGCCTGGCCGCGGACTGGAGCCTGGCTCCGGTGAACCGCCCGGCCTGGTTCGGTCGCTGGTGGGCCGATCAGGACGGCGCCTTGCTGGCGGTACCGCAGACCCTGTTCATGCCGGAAGAGAGCGCACCGTCGTCGCTGCAGCCCTGGCGGCGGCTGCTCGGCCTGCTGCTGCGGATGCGTCCGCGCCGTCCGCTGGACGGCGTGATCTGGGCGGTGCCGGCGGAGCGTCTGCTGGACCCGGCCAGCCTTGCCCAGGAGAGCATCCAGCTACGTCGGCGCTTCAACGACCTGTTGCAGCGGCTGGGGCTGAGCCTGCCGGTCTACGTGGTGGTGACCGGGCTGGAAGCGCTCGATGGTTTCGCCGAACTTCGCGCGGCGCTGCCGGCCGAGGTTCGCGAGCGGCCTCTGGGCTGGGCCTCGCCCTTGCAAGTGGATGCGGCCTGGCAGGGCGAGCACCTGGAGCGCGGCTTCGATCAGGTATTGCAGGCGCTGCAGGCGGCGATCCTCGAAGCGGGAGTGCTCAAGGGGCAATTGAGCGAGGCGCTGTATCGCTTCCCGCAGGCGCTGGAGGGCCTGCGCGAAGGTCTGCGCCAGCGCCTGGAACCGGTCTTCCAGGGAAATGCGCTGGGTGAGGCGCCACGCTTGCGCGGCCTGTACTTCAGTGGCGCGTACCGCATGGCTCCCAGTGCTGACGACTGGGCGCTCTCGGCGCGGGAGGAGGCACCCGCGCAATTGCTGTTCAGCCAACATCTCTGGCAATCGCGCCTGCTCGCCGAGCGCGGACTGGCCCAGGCTGTGCCGCGAGTCCTGCGCCTGCGCCAGCGTTCGCAGCGCGTGCTGGGGGCGGTGGCTGGCGTGGTCGGCGTCTGCTGGCTATTGGGGATGCTCTGGGTCTGGCACGTGGATTCCCGCGAGGCGCAGGCGCTGGGGCAGCGCATCCTGTCCATGCAGCGCGGGCAGGTCGAAGGCGAGGCGGTCGGCGCCTCGGCGGAGGAGGCCGCCCGGCAACGCCTGCAGGCCTACTGGGCGCTGCTGCAGGCCGCGCCGCGCTGGCACTTCAGCTCACTGGTGTATCCGAGCTCCTGGTTCTCCGGTTTCGACGAGCACATGGATGAACTGCTGCGAGACCTGACCCGCCGCGAAGTGCTTGTGCCCCTGCAGCAGGCGCAGGCCGCCGAGCTGGTCCGGCTGCGCGCCATCCGCAGTAGCGAACGCCGCGCCAACGTGCAGAGCGACAGCCCCGAGCAGTGGCCGAACTTCGTTGCCGCTCGCGACCTGGCCCACAGCGTGCTGGCCTTCGAGCAGCGCAACCGCTGGTACACCGAGCTGCGCGCCGGCACTTCGAAGAACGCTCTGGAAAGCCTCGGCAAACTGGGCGAACAGGCTTACGGCCTGACGCTCGAACCAGCCTCCCTGCGTAACGCCGGCTACCTGCAGTCGGTGCTCGGCCAGGGCATCCCCGATGCTCCGGCGCCAGTCGACCCCGGCCCGCGCGAGGGCCAGTTGGCGCGCAACTTCGACGATCTGATGAGCCTCTGGCTCGACCAGTTCTTCCTCGCCGACAACTTCGTGCGCCCGGCCGGCTTCCTGCGTCTGCACCTGAACGAACTCAAGGCGCGGCAGGGCAACAGCCTCGAAGAGCTGGAAGAGACCGCCGCGCAGATCGACGCACTGCGCAACATGGTGGCCCTGACCAACGCGGCCTGGAGCCACGGCAATGCCCAGGAGATCGTGCCGGGCTTTCGCGCGATGCTCGACGACGTACGCCAGTCCTACCTGCTCGGCCCCTCGGCGGAGGCGCGGGTAACCAGCCAGGCCAGCAAGCTGCAGCGCGCCTTCCACGACCAGTGGATCTCCGCCGCCGGTTCCCGCGACAACCTGCTGCAACTGCAGCCCGGTGGCACGCTGGCGCTGCAGGAGCATGTGGTGGCGCTGGGCAGCACCATCGAATCGCTGTTGCGCCAGGACTTCGCCGGCACCGCCCTGAGCAAGGGCGCGCAGGACATCGATCCGCGCGGGCTGGGCAATCTCGATGCCCACTCGCTGAACGCTGCCCTGGCGTACTACGCCAGCTACCGCAAGTACAGCGAGCAGGAGCAGGCGCGGATTCCGGCCGAGTACCGTGACGCCCTTGCCGAGAGTGCCGCCGCCGCTGCCGCCAGCGCTATGTGGAGCAGCCTGACGCAATCCGTTCTGGCCAGTGGCGCGCCCGTGAAGAACACGTTCGACGTTCCTCTGGAGCAAGCCGAGCAGGTTCGTTCGGCCCTGGAATCCGTGCAGCGGAGCGATCTGGCGAACGCACTGGACAGCCACCTGACCCGTGGTGCGCTGGCCGACGTCGACGGCGTGTTGAAGTCGATCGATGCGTTGCCACTGTTCCGCGTTCGCTCGGAGCCATCCGGTTGGGATGGCACGCGCAACTTCGGCCTGCAGCTGTACCGCTCCACCGACACCCAGGACCTCAAGCGCAACCTCGCCCAGCAGTTCGAGACCATGCTCGCCCTGAGCGAAGAGCACGAGCCGGCGCTGACCTGGCTGCGTGACCGGGGCAACCTCGGCTTCTCCGACCAGGACAAGGTGCGGCGCTTCACCGACCTCAGCGATGAGCTGGTCAAGTACAAGGCGCAGAACCCGACCAGCTCGCCGATGTTGCTCGACCAGCTGGTGACCCGCGACTTCGTGGAAATGGACGCCGCCAGCTGCGGCAACATCCTGCGTACCTCCGCGCTGGCGGCCGGACAGGGCGACGTGGCGCGCTTCACCCGTGGTCTGCACGGCCAGGCGCAGCAACGCTGCCTGGAGCTGCAGCAGAAGGATGCCGCCCAGGCCTGGGCGGCCATCGCGGACTACTTCAACCAGTACCTGGCCAATCGCTTCCCCTTCGCCTACAGCCTGCAGGCCGAGGACGCCGACCCGGCGCGGGTGCAGCACCTGGTCGAGTTGCTCGACCAGAACCTGGAGCGGGCCCAGGCCGGCCTCAAGCTCAGCCAGTCGGTCGACCGCGTGGCGGCCGCGGATTTCCTCCAGCGCCTGCAGTTGGCCAAGGCCTGGATGGGCCCCCTGTTCCAGCGCGACAAGGGCGGGGCGCAAGGCGTCGACCTCGACGTGCGCTGGCGTACCGACCGCGAGGCCGAGCGTGGTGCCGACCAGGTGATCGCCTGGACGCTCTACGCGGCGGACCGCCCGCTGAGCTTCCCCGGCAGCGATAGCCAGCGCCTGCACTGGAATGTCGGCGAGCCGATGAAGCTGTTGCTGCGCTGGGCCAAGGACAGCCCGCAACGGCCGGATATCGACCCGCAGCAGGCAAGCATGGCCGTGGCGGACCTGGAAGTGGGCTGGGAGTACGGCGGCCCCTGGGCGCTGATGCGCCTGCTGCGTTCGCACCTGATCCTGCAGCGCCAGCCCAGCGCCGACTACACCGACTTCCCGCTCGCGTTGCAGGTGCCGGTCCGTGCGCCGAACAGTCGCGAGCCCGAGGCGCGGATGTTCCTGCGCGTGTCCCTGATGACCCAGGACGCCAAGCAGCCGCTGTCCGTCCAGCCCTTGCCCGTACGCGCGCCGCGCACGCCCTTCAGCGGGGTCGGCGTGGCGTCCTTTGCCGGCGCCCAGGAGTTGCCATGATTTCAGACGAGGCGCTGCAAGCGCTCCTGCAACCGCTGTCGGGCGAGTCGCCCTGCGGGGAGTCGCTGCGCCATGACCCGCTGATGGACCGCCTGCGCGAGCTGCGTCGCGAGGAGGATACCGAGCTGCCGGCCGGTGTCTGGCAGGCCGAGCCCAAGCGCGCGGACTGGTTGGCGCTGGCGGAGCTCGCCGAGGAGTTGCTGGCGCGGCGCAGCAAGGACCTGACCATCGCCGGTTTTCTGGGCGAGGCCTGGATAGTCACCCACGGCCCTGCGGGCCTCGCCGCCGCACTGGGCCTGCTGGCCGGTCTTTGCGATGCGTTCCCTGAACAGCTGCACCCGCAGGCCACCGACGGTGACCAGGAGTGGCGTGCGGCGCCGCTCGCCTGGTTGGCGCGGCGCTACACCGAACTCCTGCTCACCCGCGTGCCGCTGTGCAGCGGCTGGCCGAAGACCACCCTGCATGGCTGGCAGGAACTGCAGCGACGACAGGTGCAGGCCAGCGACAACAAGGTCGACAAGGTGGCGGCGGAGAACGCGCGACAGGAGCAGAAACGGCTAAACGAATCGATCCGCAGCGGTGCGGTGGATGGCTGGGCGGCGACGCTGGCCCAGTTGAACAGTGCGGCCGCTCACCTGCGACGCCTGGATGCCTGGTGTGACCTCCAGCTCGGCGATGCCGCACCGAGCCTGCACCAACTCGCCGCGTCCATCGACGCTTTCAGCAACGTCATCCAGGGATGCAAGGCCATGGCCCCGCAAGATTACGTACCTGCCGCCGCAGCGGAAAACCCCGCGGTGCCGGAATCGGTTTCCGTGTCGGCTTCCCCGCTTCCCGCCGGCGGCGCTCCGCAGAACCGCGAAGAGGCCTACCGGCAGCTCACCGCCATCGCCGAGTACCTGGCGCGCACCGAGCCGCACAGCCCGGTGCCCTACATCATTCGTCGGGCGGTGGAGTGGGGCGGCATGCCGCTGAGTGCGCTGATGGACGAACTGGTCCACGCCGACCCCGAGGCTCGCCGGGTCTGGGTCATGCTGGGCGTGTTGCGCTGAGCGGGTAGCAGGTCGGTGCCATCGTCAGTGACCGCAGGCATCGAGGCATTGCCGCGCGTGGCGCTGGTCCGGTGAGTCGAAACCCTCGGTGAAGCGCTGGTAGACCGGCTCCAGCAGTTGCCGCGCGGCTTGCGGTTGTCCCTGCGCACTCCACAGCTGCGCCAGGCAGGTGGCCGAGCGCAGCTCCCAGGCCAGTGCACCTTGTTCCTGCGCCAGTGCCAGGGCGCGGGTCAGCAGGGTTTCGCCGCCGAGCAGGGATTCGCGGTCGCCGCGCGCCAGCAGGGTGACTGCCTCGTTGCGCAGGATTTCCGCGGCGCACCAGCCTGCCGCGCCGGTTCGTGCGCGCATCAGCTGCGCCTGATCGGAGGGCAGGAGGCGACCGCCGAGGGTCTGCACGATGTCGCGCACCAGGCCGACGGCGGGTGCCGTGGCGCCCGCCGTTTCTTCGAGCTGCATGGCCCACGCATAGTGCCGCGCCCAGTCGGTGAACAAGGGCACGCGGTGGCGCTCGGCGACTTCGATCATCTGCCGCACGCGGCGGCGCGCCTTGTCGAACTCGCCGTTGTAGAAGGCGATGACGCAGCCGGCCACCGCGAGGCTATAGGCGATGGAGGCGCTGTGGTCGATCTCGCAGGCCAGCTCGATGGCCTGTGTCGCCATGCGCTCCGCCTGCTCGGGAAAGCCGCGCAACCAGAGCGTGCGCGCCTGGGTGGCAAGGGAGGCGACCTGCTGGTCGTACTGCACGCCCAGGCAAGGGGCGAAGCGGTTGGCCCGGCGCTGCCGCTCCAGTCGCTGCAGCACTTCATCGCCGACGGCCTGGGCGCTTACCTGATTGCCCGAGTAATGCAGCGCCAGCACCTTCAGGCGCAGGGCGCTGGTGGCCAGCATCTCGCCCTGGCCGTCGCTCAGCCGGTCGAAGTGCCGGCTCTGCTCGGCTGCCTGCTGGTACTGGCCGGCCCACAGCAGCACGGCCAGGCCGCCGGACAGCGCGGTGAGTTCCCCGTTGCGGTCGCCGATCTGCCGGGCGAGGTAGCGGGCGTTCTGGAAGGCCTCGTCTGCCTGGCTGTTGCGCACGTCATGGTAGGTCGTGTTGCCCAGCGCCAGCTCCAGGCGCATGGCCAGTTGCAGCGATGAAGCGGATTCGGCACTGAGCAGGCCGAGTGCCGCGCTCACATAGGGCCCATATTCGTGCAGCAGGGACAGCTCCTGCCACAGCGGCGCCGAGCAGGCCGCGAGGTGAATTGCCTGGGTGTGCCGGACGTCCGCATGCAGGCCCCAGTCGAGGGCGGCGCGAACCTCCGCGAGCCACGGCGAATGTTGCTCCAGCCAGCCCAGCGAGGCGGACCTTTCCCATTCGTTCTGCGCGGCCTGCATCGCGCTTTGGCACAGCTGCAGATGGCGTTCGCGGGCTTCGTGCAGTTCGCCGGCAGCCTGGAGCTTCTCCAGTGCATGCAGACGGGTGGGTTCGAGCAGACGGTAGGTGACCTCGTCGCTGCGAATCTCGGTGGTCAGCAGCGACTTGGCGGTCAGCTGGTTCACCAGCACGAAGGCCGCGCCCAGGTCCGCCGGCTGGCCGAGGACGGCGGCGATGGAGCCCAGCGTGAAGCTGCCGCGAAATACGCTCAGCCTGCGCAGGCAGGATTGCTCCGCGGGGCGCAGCAGCGTGTAGCTCCAGTCGAGCATCGCGCGTAGGTGTTCGTGGCGGCCGGACGTTTCCTCGGTCGGCAGCGGCAGGTCCAGGTAGCCGTCCTGCAACAGCGCGTCGATGCTGCCGTCGGCCTGCCCCAGGTGGCCGGCGGCCAGTTCCAGCGCCAGCGGAATGCCCTCCAGGCGCCGGCAGATTTCGCCGACGCGGGGCAGGTCCTCGGGGCGGAACTCGAAGTCTTCGTGGGCCTCCTTCGTCCGCTCGATGAGCAGCGCGACGGCGGGGTAGGCGAGGGCGCTCTCGACGCTGCCGACCTGCACCGGCGGGCAACCGAGCGGCCGCAGCGGCAGGATGTATTCGCCGGTGGCGCGCAGGCTTTCGCGGCTGGTGGCGAGGATGTGGATCTGCGGCGCGTGGCGCAGCAGGCACTCGACCAGGTGCGCGGCCGCCTCGATCAGGTGCTCGCAGTTGTCGATGAGCAGCAGCATCTGCCGGTCGGCGATCTGGCTGCAGAGATGCTCCAGCGATTCGCCGGCCAGCCCCGCAATGCCCAGCGCGCAGGCGAGCGTGCTGTTCAGCGGCCGCGCGTCCTGCAGCTGGGTGAGGTCGAGCATGCGGATGCCGTGGGGATACTGGCCGATGAAACGCTCGGCGGCCTGCAGGGCGAGGCTGGTCTTGCCGATGCCGCCACAGCCCACCAGGCTGATGCAGCGACGCCGCGGCAGCTCGGCGAGCAGACGCTCCAGCTCGGCCTCGCGGCCCAGCAGGCGATTGCGCCGGGGCGGCAGGTTGTGATTCGCCGCCTGGCCCTGATCAGTCGCAGGCGTCGACTTTGCCGAGGCCATCAGCGGTTCGACGAAGCTGTAGCCGCGCAGTGCGATCGTGACGATGAAGCGCCGCCCGTTCTGCCCGTCGCCCAGTGCCTTGCGCAGGGCGGTCATGTGTACCCGCAGGTTGCCTTCGTCGATGTCCTGGCCGGGCCAGACTCGGGCCAGCAGCTCGCGTTTGCTGACCACCTGGCCGGCGTGCTCCAGCAGTGTCAGCAGGATGTCCAGCGCGCGCTGGCCGAGGCGCACAGGGCGGCCGGCTTCGAGGAGCACTCGGGAGGCGGGGTAGATCTGGTAGGGGCCGAAAAGAAGCACGGTTTCGACCGTGGCCACGGGCTCGGGGGTCATCGTCTGGTATTCGCTTTCGCACGCTGGGGGCAGGTTTCACGCCGGTCCGGGCATCAGCCCTGGGGGCACAGGTCCATCGACTCTCCGGTCGATTGGCCATTCTTCTGTGAACGGTAGTCAGGGTAAACGACGGCTCGGCGTTGAGCCATCCTGCGCCGGACGTGGAGATTTGCCGGCGGGGTTAATAACGATTAACGCCGGGTCAGCCGCGGCGTTGCCCAACGGCACGGAACCGGTGTGCCGAGTTGGCCGGCCTTCTGCCGTGGAGGCCGCGCGGGGCAAGGCACGGCAGCTGATTGCCCGTGCGCTGGCCGAGTTGGCAGGCGACCATGCGGGCCCTGGGCACCTTCGCTCCCGGCCGTCGAACCGCTGCTGTTCCTCTGCTGCGGATTAATGCGGTTTAACCAGCTTTAACTCGCCGGTACCCCTGTGCCCACAAAGAATGGTCCCCAGATCGCAGGGGAGGGACCAGCATGCTTCAGAGATTCATCAGCCAGATTCCAGTGGACGCCCCCAAGCGCGACCTGGCCCCCTGGCAGAAGGAGCGCGCCCAGGCGCTGCTGCTCAAGCATCTGGACAGCGGCATCACGGTCAGCGACCTGGCCGCCGCCTGTGCGCTGTCGCGCAGCGATTTCACCCGCAAGTTCAAGGTCACCACCGGGCATTCGCCCCAGGCCTGGATGCGAATCCAGCGGGTGGAGAAGGCCAAGCAACTGATGCGCGAATCGACCTTCCCGCTGGCGGAGATCGGCCTGCAATGCGGCTTCTGCGACCAGGCGCATTTCTGCCGGATCTTCTACCGCATCGAAGGCGTCACGCCCCTGAGCTGGCAGCGACGCTTCTTCGAGGTGGAGCGCGAATCCACCTGGCGACACGCGGGTTAGCCCGATCACCGGCCGGCATCTTTGCGTTTGGTCGTTCTGAAAATGGAACGCTA
>NZ_JYOA01000020.1 GCF_000955805.1 Pseudomonas sp. 21
GAATCGCCCCGGCTTTCCTAGACACTCTCCAAGCTTTGGAAGTAGCGCTTTTCAAACTCCACTGGCGATAGCTGCATAGCGCTGCTGTGCCGGCGTTTGGGGTTATAAAACATCTCGATGTAATCGAACACATCACTGCGGGCTTCTTCGCGGGTGCCGTAGGTTTTCCGTCGGATGCGCTCCCGCTTCAGCAACTGGAAAAAGCTTTCCGCTACCGCGTTGTCGTGGCAGTTGCCACGTCGACTCATGCTGCTGCTTAGGTTGTTAGCCTTGAGGAAACTCTGCCAGTCCGAACTGCTGAACTGGCTACCCTGGTCGGAGTGGATCATCACTTCCTGCTTGGGCTTGCGCCGCCACACCGCCATCAGCAGGGCATCGATGGCCAGGTCGCTGCACATTCGTGACTTCATCGACCAGCCGATCACCTGGCGTGAAAACAGATCTAGCACTACCGCTAAGTACAACCAGCCCTCATAGGTCCGGATGTAGGTGATGTCGGTGACCCAGACCTTGTTCGGCTCACTGACGTTGAACTGCCGCTCCAGGCGATTGGGCGAAGCCACCGCCGGCCGGCCGCCATAATAGCCGGGATGCCGCCGATAGCCGGTTTGTGAGCGCAGCCCTTCTCCCCGCATCAGGCGAGCCACGCGGTGCCGGCCACAGGACTCCCCCAGCTCACGCAGGTCGTCGTGAATCTTGCGATAGCCGTAGACCCCACCGCTTTCCAGCCAGGCGTGTTTGATCAACCCGAGCAGGCGCTGATCTTCCTTGGCGCGCACGGATTTCGGCTCGGCCAGCCAGGCGTAGTAACCGCTGGGATGCACTTTCAGGGTCTGGCAGAGGCGTCGAACCGGGTACTCCACCGACAGCTTGCTGATGACGGCGTACTTCAGCCGCACTCCTTGGCAAAGTACGCGGCGGCCTTTTTTAGAATGTCTCGCTCTTCGGTCACTCGCTTGAGTTCGGCGCGCAGACGACGCAGTTCGGCCTGCTGATCGTCTTCTTGCTGCCGCTGCTCCTGGGGCTTGCTGTAGCGCTTGATCCAGACATACAGGCTGTGCACCGACATGCCTAACCGCGCTGCCACCTCGGCTACGGGGAGGCCGCGCTCAGTCACTTGCTTGACCGCTTCGATTTTGAATTCTTCGGGGTAACGCTGGTTGCTCATGGCACCTCCTAATGGGCCTCATTATGAGGCTTGGAGGTGTCTACGAAACTAGGGGCGATTC
>NZ_JYOA01000021.1 GCF_000955805.1 Pseudomonas sp. 21
CGTGACCGATGGTGCCGACGTTTACGTGCGGCTTGTTACGCTCAAACTTTTCTTTAGCCATCTTGACCGCCTCCCGTAAGGAATTGAGAAAGTCACGTCACCATTAAAACAAAGGCAGATATTTTCATATCTGCCTTTGCGAGATGGAGCTCATGAGCGGATTTGAACCGCTGACCTCACCCTTACCAAGGGTGTGCTCTACCAGCTGAGCTACATGAGCAAGACATAAGCAACAAACTTGGAGCGGGTAGCGGGAATCGAACCCGCATCATCAGCTTGGAAGGCTGAGGTTCTACCACTGAACTATACCCGCGGAGCTTGCAGCTCACGCTTGAAACTGGTGGAGGGGGAAGGATTCGAACCTTCGAAGTCTGAGACGTCAGATTTACAGTCTGATCCCTTTGGCCGCTCGGGAACCCCTCCGAGTGAGGCGGCATTCTACAGCCTGCCACCGCGTTGTCAACTGTTTTTCTTTAAAAAACTTGAGCTTAGCTCTTCGACAACGGCTTCCAGTGCTTGGCCTTTTCAGGCCGCCCCTGTGAAGCGGGCGCCATTCTATTCAAACTATTCAGGGCTTGCAACGTTTTTACACGGCATTGTTTGTTTTTGAAGTTCCGGGAAATCCGGGGCCAGCTGACGCAGCAGGGAATCGTCCACCAGGCGCCCGCTTTCCGCGGCTATCTGCGCCCAGTAATCATGCTGCGAGCGAGCAAGCTCGCGCACCAGGGCGTCGTAACCGGCAGTCTTCAGACGTTCGACCACACTGTCTGCGGAATCCTTGCGCTGAAAGATCCCAAGGGAAATCCCGTCAGTCAGATCGCCCTCGGTGATGATGTAGCTATCGATCTTGCGCGCTTGCAGCTCGCGCAGCTGCCACAAGGAAGCCTGCCGCGAAGCCAGGGGCGGAAGATAAACCCAGTAATCGACGCCAGCAGCCGCATCCACCGTCTGCACCGAAGCCTGGACATCCAGGCTCAGCAGGCGCTGGACTAGTTGCCGGGCGCGATCTTCTGCGGGGAAGCTGCCCAGGTAGATACATGCGGACGCGGGCACCACCGCCGGCTTTTCTTCTGCCGGACGGCGCTGAGGCGTCTCTGCAGACTCACTGAGCAGACGAATATTCTTCTGCTCAGCGTGAAACAGACTGAGCGGCGCGATCTCCTTCGGGCGAAGCGGCGCCTGCTGTTGATGCCAGACGTAATAGAAGACGTTGAGGGCGAGCAGGAAGAGGAAGAACCAACGCATCGATCAGACTCACTCGATCGGACAGGCAAGCGCCAGGCCGAGAAATACCAGATCCGGAAGCACGACAGCACGCGCAGATTCATCCTTGACCAGCTCGGCATCGCCCCCGGTCAGATAGACTGCGCAGTCATCACCCAACAGCTTGTTGGCCAGATCGATCTGCTCCCGCACAAACCCGCGCAGCATCAGCACACAACCGCGCTCGACCGCCTCGGAAGTCTCCTGGCCTGGCAGCAGGTTCTGCAGAGCCTCTTGAGCCGCCTCATCGTCATAGCGAATTCGGCGTGTGTGCGTACGGAGCTGGCTGCGCATCAGGGGCATGCCGGGAGCTATATAGCCACCCAGGTGCCTACCCGCGGCGTCGACCAGGTCGGAAGTGACCGCAGTCCCAAGATCGAGCACCAGGCAGCCACGCCCCGCGAGGCAATGACCCGCCACCAGAGCAAGCCAGCGATCCATCCCCAACCGATGATACTCACGGTAGCCATTCAGCACACCGCTCAGTTCGGTCGCCGGCGCAGCAATCTGCACCGAAATGGGGAATGCGCTTTCCAGGCCTACACGAAGCGCATCGGTTTCTTGCTCACTGCGCACACTGACCATTCGGCAATAGCGAATATCCACCACGTCGCTGGCCTGCAATTGCGCAAGCAGCGTCTGATCGGAATCAGCCACGCCACCAGCGACGGTTACCAGATCGTGCTTTCTGACCACCCGCCACTTGATCAGGCTATTTCCGCAATCCAACTCAAGAATCATCCGACAACCTCAGACTCAGCTCGCCTCCGCTGTAGCTCTGCTCCTTGCCATCCACCAGGAGACGCAACGCGCCTCGCTCATCGATGCCAAGGGCGCGCCCAACGATATTATTGGCGACAGTGGACAGCGTGACTTGCCGCCCCTGCCATAGATGTAGGGATTCCCACTCCTCGCGGCTCGCAGCGAAGCCGCGCTCGCGATGGCGGGAGAGTGCGTGCGCGAGTTGCGACTCCAGCGCCTGCAGCAACTCATTTCGATCGACCAGCCTGCCAAGGGCCTCTCGAACGGAAGTCCAGGGTTGATCAATGGCATCCGCCTTGCGCATATTCACATTGATGCCGATGCCAATGGCAACGCTGCAGATGTCAGCGGGATCCCCTGTCAACTCGAGCAGGATACCCGCGATCTTCCTGCCACCGACCAGGACATCATTGGGCCACTTCAAGCCGACATCCTTTACACCCAGTGCCTGGATGGCCTTCGCTACCGCAAGACCAACCACCAGACTCATCCCCTCTAACTCCTGCGCACCACCACGTACGGTGATGCCGAGGGTGTAATAAAGATTGGCGCCGAAGGGGCTTTCCCACTGCCGCCCTCGCCTCCCCCGCCCAGCGGTCTGGCGCTCACCAAGAATGGCGAACGGCGCCGCAGCGCCGGCAGAGAGGCGTCGCAGAACCTCAGCGTTGGTGGAGTCGATCGAAAACAGGACATCGAGAGACCACAGTCCGGAGCCGGACCTGGGCGAGATGATGCTCAGAGGCTCTTCCAGGCGGTAACCACGGCCGCGCACTCGCTGCACGACCATACCGTAGTCACGCTCAAAGCCCTCAAGGCGCTTCCAGACGGCACTGCGACTTACTCCGAGGAGAGCACCCAGCTCTTCTCCGGAATGAAAGCGGCCATCGCTCAGCAATTTCAGCAAGGTCTGCATATCACCCCCGCAACAGTCAGGCACGCATCATATAGAGGCATGCCTGAATTGCCTACGCAGCAATGGCCCGACTTTCCCGCGCGCAAAAGCAAAACCCCCGG
>NZ_JYOA01000022.1 GCF_000955805.1 Pseudomonas sp. 21
TCGATGCTCAGCTGAGCGACCGCCGGGGTGGTGTCCACGTCGTAGTGGCGGCTTTCGGTAACCGGCGTGATGTTGCCGGCCGCATCGCTCGCGGTCAGGGTGGCGACGACTTGATGTGCAGCATCGGCCGCCAGGCCAGCGCCCGGAACATTGATGCTCCAGTCACCCTTGGCGTCGATGGTGCCGCTGTAGGTGACGCCGTTGACGACGACCTTGACGATGTCGCCAGCACGGCCGCCCGTCGAACCGCCAGTGATGGCCTGGTTCTCCTGGGATTCGGCCAGGTTGACCACGTCGTCGCCGGCAATGACGTGAATGCTCAGCGTCGGCATCTGCGGGTCGATGGCCACGGTGTACGGGTGATCAGCTACGACGCTGGCGGTGTTGCCGGCCACGTCATGGGCGATCAGGGTGGCGTGGATGTTGGTGGCTTTGGCCAGGTCGGAGCCGGCCACCTCCACGCTCCACTTGCCATTGGCCGCTACCGCGGCGCTGTAGGTGGTGCCGTTGAGTTTGAAGCTGACAATGTCGCCTGCGCGGAACTCGCCGGTCGCCTTGCCGCTGATGGTCTGCGGCAACTTGGACTCTTCGATGTTGAGGACGTTGTCCTCGGTCACCGCGTCGATGGTCAGTTGCGCCACCGGCGGCAGCAGGTCGACGGTGTACGGGTGGCTGGCCGGTACGCTGGTGCTGTTGCCGGCCGCATCGTGGGCCACCAGGGTGGCGTCGATGCTGGTGCCCTTGGCCAGGTCGGTACCCGAGACTTGTACGCTCCAGGTGCCATCGGCGGCCACCTTGGCGCTGTAGTCGGTGCCGT
>NZ_JYOA01000023.1 GCF_000955805.1 Pseudomonas sp. 21
TATCGTCGGTGGTGGCGCCGCTAGCCAGCTCGCCGGTTACCGGGCCGGCATGGTCGGTGGCGGCGAAGGTCATGGCCGGGCCGCTAGCTGTCTTCAGCAGCCCGCTGCCGAGCAGGCCATTGAACGCGTAGGCCGAAAGGGCCGCGGCGCTCATGGGTGCGGCATACGAAGTCGACAGTTCGTCGGTGGAAACGGCAGGGCTCACAGAGGGCATGGTCCCAATGGAGGTGAGGTTGCCGCCATACAGGTTAGTGATTTCGACCGGGGTGCTCGGAACCGCATAGGCGGGGTAAACCTGGAGTTGCTCGTTGTTCTGCAGTTCCTGCGCGGCGGAGGTATTACGGTCGTTTCCTACAACTGTACTCATTGCGTGAAATTTCTCTATCGGTGTTTTCATTTACAAATCAGAGCGTTATCTGGTTTGTCGGTGTCTTGCCGCCAATGCTTTGTGAGTGCGCTTTTACTGCACTGCTGCACGGGTATGAGAGGGCGCATCGGGTGCGCGGCGCGACTCGCGAAGCCAGCAATGGCGCGACCAAGACCGCCAGAGGTGCCTGGCGGACGAGCACAATCGACGACGCCGCTGATTCGAACTACGTGGGCACTACGGGTTGATCTGTGCGAAAAATCTGAAGCGCGGGCTGTGCCGTTTTCGTCTTCCGATGCGGTGATAAAGAACAAGCTGCGCAAGGTTTGGAACTTCACAGTTAAGGGCGTTTCGGAAACCCTCTGATGATTCCGTGAGACCAAGGAGAAGCCTGTGGCCCGACTGAGCCTGGAAGAACTGCGTCAATTGTCCGAGGCGATCCTGCGCCATCACGGTTTCAGCGAGCCCTACGTGCAGGGCGGGAAAGGGACGGCGAGCGCGATGACTGCCCATGCGCTCGTGGCGCCGGTTAGGATCTTGTGCGGGTAGGACTGGTGGCCGACGTCCCACACCAGACGGTCGTCCGGGGCGTCGAAGGCGTAATGCAGGGCAACCGTCAGCATCGATGATGCCCAGGCCTGCGCCGAAATGGCCGCCGCTGTACTGCAGGTACTGGCGCAGTTCGTCAGCGAGGATCAGCAGCTCCGCTTCCCCGAACCGGCGCAGTTTGATCGGTGTGCTGGCGCGGTCGAGCAGGGGCGTGGCAGGGCGCGCGGGGAACCTCGTGAAACGTCGTGGGTACCAGGCCGATTGTTATGAGAGGCAAAGATGGAGGTTTACCCGAAGCTCCGGATTGACCCAAGCAACGTGGGGCCAATCCTTTGGACGACCGGATGGCCTGGCCTGGCGCCAGGATGGTCGAAGGCTGCCCCGGTGGCACTGAGTCGCAAGGGGGTGTGGTCTGGTTGGGGGAAAAGGCCACTGGCAAGCTTAAAGCAGCACGACGAGCTTCCTCGAGAGGGCTCGCCGTGCAACAGGGCGTTACACCACGATGTTCTGGATCGTCAGTTCGTCGAAGTTCACTAGGGGGAAGTCAACCGGTGCGTAGTGCGTAGCGATTGAATCCACTGCTGTGGTAACGACCGTGGAAATGCTGTGGGCCAGCGGTAGTTCCTGTGTGAAAACTTCCAACACGTTGCTCAGCGAAGGCAGTGTCGTCTTGCTGTATATCTCATGGGCGTTGGCGCTTTCGTCGCGCAAGGACAAGCCCAGGCTGTTCAGGTCCAATTCCATGGCAGTCTTCACCAGCCCATGACTAAGTACCTCTTTTAGCGCGTGGTCGGAGATCGGACCAATGACCACGGGGACGGGGCTGGTAACGCCAGTTCCCTGGTGAGCTGGGCTGGCCGAGTCGACGAAGGGCTCGGGGATCGGATTGATTGAAATCGGACCGACGACCACGGGGTTGGTAACGCCAGTCCCCTGGTGAGCCGGGCTGGTCGAATCGATGAAAGGCTCGGGGATCGGATTGATTGAAATCGGACCGACGACCATGGAGCTGGTAACGCCAGTTCCCNNNCCGGGCTGGTCGAATCGACGAATGGCTCGGGGATCGGATTGATTGAAATCGGACCGACGACCACGGGGTTGGTAACGCCAGTCTCCTGGTGAGCCGGGCTGGTCGAATTGACGAATGGCTCGGGGATCGGATTGATTGAAATCGGACCGACGACCACGGGGTTGGTAACGCCAGTTCCCTGGT
>NZ_JYOA01000024.1:0-143 GCF_000955805.1 Pseudomonas sp. 21
TTTTTTTTTTTTTTTTTTTCCAGAATTCAAGACGTTAACAGTTCTTGGCGCAAATAGCGCTGAATCGCTTCTTTAAAGGCTGCAGCGTCGTCCTCAAATTTCGCACTGACCATAATGTGATCCCTTCCGGCGGTCGGTATAAA
>NZ_JYOA01000024.1:230-1136 GCF_000955805.1 Pseudomonas sp. 21
CAGGCAGTTTTTGATCACGTTTATTGTAAGCCGTCAGCATCGGGATATCATCTGCTTCAAGCTCCTCAAGCAGCCGAAGCACTGTTTTTTCATGTCCCGCATAATCCTCATTTGAAGAATCAATTAAATGCAGAATTAAATCCGCTTCTTTTACTTCCTCAAGCGTTGAGCGGAATGCAGCAATCAATGTCGTCGGAAGATCCTGAATAAATCCTACTGTATCTGAAAGAAGAACACTGTAGCCGCTTGGCAGGACCATTTTTCTGGTCATCGGGTCCAGCGTGGCAAACAGGAGGTCTTCTTCATAGCTGTCAGCACTCGTCAGGCGGTTGAACCATGTTGATTTCCCTGCGTTTGTATAGCCGACAAGCGCAATTTGAAGCACACCGTTTTTCTTTCTTCTTTCACGGTATCGGCTTCTATGGCGAATGACAGTGGAAAGCTGTGTGTTGATTTCATGAATGCGATTTCTGATATGGCGGCGGTCGGTTTCCAGTTTCGTTTCCCCGGGACCTCTTGCCCCAATTCCTCCGCCTTGCCGGGAAAGGTTGATCCCTTGTCCCGTCAGACGCGGCAGTGCATATTGCAGCTGAGCCAGCTCAATTTGAAGTTTGCCTTCTCTCGTTCTCGCCCGCTTTGCAAAAATATCTAATATCAATTGCGTGCGGTCAATCATCTTCACTTCAATTGCTGTTGCCAATGACTTCAGCTGACTTGGCGACAGTTCATCATTAAAGATGAGGAGATCAGCTTCAAGCTCTTCCACGAGTGCCTTCAGCTCTTCTACCTTCCCTTTTCCTATATATGTAGCGGCGTCAGCCCTGTTCCGTTTTTGTGTGACGCTGGTCAGTACTTTTCCGTCTGCTGTTTTCGTCAGAGATGCTAGCTCTTCTACCTTCCCTTTTC
>NZ_JYOA01000025.1 GCF_000955805.1 Pseudomonas sp. 21
TAGGAAAGCCGGGGCGATTCAGTCCGGGGCGAGACCTTTGCCTACTTTGCGTCGTTTGGCAAAGTAGGTCGCCCGAGGGGGCGAAACAAGAAGTCAACGCGCACGCCGAAGCGACGCAGGAAACAAAGGCGCGAGGCATACACATCGCGGACGAAGTCCGCTCCTACAAAAAGCAAAACCGGAGCCTCACGGGAGGCTCCGGTTTTCATTTCAGCGGACTGTTACTTGCCCGCAGTCAGCGCGTTGTAGCTGGTCATCAGGTTCCGGTAATCCGGGATGTGGTTCGAGCACAGCGCCGCCAGCCCTTCGATATCGTTGCGCCAGTCGCGGTGCAGCTCACAGGCCACGCCGAACCAGGTCATCAGCTGCGCGCCGGCCGCTTCCATCCGGCGCCAGGCGGCGTCGCGGGTCATCTCGTTGAAGGTGCCGGAAGCATCCGCCACCACGAACACATCGAACCCTTCGGCCAGGGCCGACAGCGCCGGGAACGCCACGCAGACCTCGGTCACCACGCCGGCGATGATCAGTTGCTTCTTGCCGGTGGCCTTTACCGCCTTGACGAAGTCCTCGTTGTCCCAGGCGTTGATCTGGCCGGGGCGGGCAATGTACGGCGCGTCCGGGAACTGCGCCTTCAGCTCGGGAACCAGCGGGCCGTTGGGGCCG
>NZ_JYOA01000026.1 GCF_000955805.1 Pseudomonas sp. 21
CCAGATTACTTCCATTTCCGCCCAAGCTGCTCACAGTATACGGGCGTCGGCATCCAGACCGTCGGCTGATCGTGGTTTTACTAGGCTAGACTAGCGTACGAGCACTATGGTCAGTAATTCCTGGAGGAATAGGTACCAAGAAAAAAACGAACCTTTGGGTTCCAGAGCTGTACGGTCGCACTGAACTCGGATAGGTCTCAGAAAAACGAAATATAGGCTTACGGTAGGTCCGAATGGCACAAAGCTTGTTCCGTTAGCTGGCATAAGATTCCATGCCTAGATGTGATACACGTTTCTGGAAACTGCCTCGTCATGCGACTGTTCCCCGGGGTCAGGGCCGCTGGTATTTGCTGTAAAGAGGGGCGTTGAGTCCGTCCGACTTCACTGCCCCCTTTCAGCCTTTTGGGTCCTGTATCCCAATTCTCAGAGGTCCCGCCGTACGCTGAGGACCACCTGAAACGGGCATCGTCGCTCTTCGTTGTTCGTCGACTTCTAGTGTGGAGACGAATTGCCAGAATTATTAACTGCGCAGTTAGGGCAGCGTCTGAGGAAGTTTGCTGCGGTTTCGCCTTGACCGCGGGAAGGAGACATAACGATAGCGACTCTGTCTCAGGGGATCTGCATATGTTTGCAGCATACTTTAGGTGGGCCTTGGCTTCCTTCCGCAGTCAAAACCGCGCAATTATCCCCGTCCTGATTTACTGGACTCGCAACGTGGGTCCATCAGTTGTCCGTATACCAAGACGTCTAAGGGCGGTGTACACCCTTTTGAGCAATGATTGCACAACCTGCGATCACCTTATACAGAATTATCAATCAAGCTCCCCGAGGAGCGGACTTGTAAGGACCGCCGCTTTCGCTCGGGTCTGCGGGTTATAGCTTTTCAGTCTCGACGGGCTAGCACACATCTGGTTGACTAGGCGCATAGTCGCCATTCACAGATTTGCTCGGCAATCAGTACTGGTAGGCGTTAGACCCCGTGACTCGTGGCTGAACGGCCGTACAACTCGACAGCCGGTGCTTGCGTTTTACAGATCG
>NZ_JYOA01000027.1 GCF_000955805.1 Pseudomonas sp. 21
GATCGATGACGCGAATTGGGGACGGGAATTCAGATAAAACGAATAGCTCGTAACCAAACATGCACAGCGGTCAAACAGTATGTCCCAAGGGGACTTAAGCGCGGTGGCCTCCCCTATCCCCTACGAGGCTACCCGGATCGATGACGCGAATTGGGGACATTCAAATGAGCATCCTAGTCACCGCGTTTAAAATGAACCTGCCGGCTGATCGTTTTTAGGATATTGTGAGTAATATAGATTGGCGCTAGTAGATCACAGAACAACCGCCGCATACGGCCGATTGTCGCAGCCCGGGTCGATTATAACAACGGTGCAATCTCAGCTAAACCGACGCAGTTTTGCTCCTTGGATTCTGAGCCCGGGCATCGCCCCTCGTTTATGAACTAGCCTATCGCAGACGGTATCAACAGGAACATCCTCGTGTTAGATATTGAGGCTGCTTCGTGTCGGCACGAAGTGTCTTCCGATGCAGTGTCCAGTCATGACCTCGATCCATCGCGTATAGGGACGCCCCCTGCTCGCGTTACTGCCAAGCGAGCGTGGTGTGGTGCCCCCGACCTACAACTTGCGCCAATTATCGAGCTGGTAGACGACCAGCGCTGACGAGCTGGCGCAATGACGACCTAATTGGCGCACAGTACTAGGCATCGTCATCCAATGCGACGAGTCCTACACTATCTTGGATATGATATGGCGCACTACACATGCTAGCCGCTGGGGAGATTAGCTCGAGTTGCCCCTTTGCCCGATCCCGGAAGATACGCTCTAAGCTCGGCAATCGCTCTTGCCGTGCGAGATGCTAGCAAAAAGGTGTACTTCTCAGCGGAGCAGAAAGATCATGTTTATTGGAAGCATCAACCTGCGCCGTCTTGTTAACTTGTCATATCGCGCACGTAGTAGCCTAGAGCGCCAGGGGCGGAAATTCGCCTGAAAAGTTTTGCCGGCGCACAAGCACGATCGGCTCCTAATAGGAGGTGAATTAGATAGGGAAAAGATCGGGATGCTACTAGTTTACTGCGTCACGCTGAGGGACTCATCCTGGGCTACAATCCTATTGCCGAGATAGTATTTCTTAGCTTCCTGAGGGAGGTCAATTTGAATGTGGTTATATGCGAAAAAAAAAAAAAAAAAAA
>NZ_JYOA01000028.1 GCF_000955805.1 Pseudomonas sp. 21
GCTCTTCCGATCTAATTAGGGCTGAAAGCCCTAACTTAATGGACGGGAGGTATCCCAATAGGAGGTTTCCTCCTATGGTTTTCAAAACAATCACCATCATGCTATTAATGATATTAAAATCCCAACTATACCAAAGAATATCCCAATTATCCATAAAACTGTAACTAAGTGAGGCTCTCTCATTGGTTTATACTTCAATATAAGCCTTGGTAGGGATAGATAGCCACCTATATAGTATAGCTTCCCATCTTCTTTGAGAGTTGTTGGTTTATGCTCATCCCTACTCATAACCCCAGCACTTAGATATTTTAAAGAGGCATCTATCACATAAGGCATCATTATAACTAAAAATGGGATATATTCCTTATAAACTACTGCTAAGACAGCTAAGAAAGCTCCAATTGGTAGAGTTCCAACATCTCCTGGAAAAACCTTTGCTGGATATTTGTTAAATATCAATAGCCCTAAATAGGATGCAGAGAATATCAAAGCGGAAAAAATCCAAAAAAAAAAAAAAAAAAAA
>NZ_JYOA01000003.1:0-25531 GCF_000955805.1 Pseudomonas sp. 21
CGGTCGCTCAGCTGAGCATCGACAAGGTGACCGGTGACGACATCGTCAACCTCGACGAATCCAAGGTCCCGCAGATCATCAGCGGCAAGGCCACCGGTGAGTTCCAGAAGGGCGACATCGTCAGTTTCACCCTCAATGGTCACGACTACAGCGCCGCAGTCGCCGCCGATGGCAAGTGGAGCGTCACCGTAGCCGGTGCGGACCTCGCCGCGGCAACCAACATCCACGCCACCCTGGTCGCCCATGACACCGCGGGCAACCCCACCGATGTCGTGATCGACCATGGCTACCAGGTAATCCTCACCCCGCCCCAGCCCTCGGTCTACATCGACCCGGTGGCCGGCGACGGCGTCATCAACCTGGCCGAATCCCAGGAGAATCAGGCCATCACCGGTGGCTCCTCGGGTGGCCGCGCGGGTGACGTCATCAGCATCGTCGTCAACGATGTGACCTACAGCACCACCATCGATGCCAACGGCAAGTGGAGCATCACCGTTCCGGGTTCGGAACTGGTGGCCGACGCCGATCACCACATCGACGCGAGCTTCATGGCGACCGATATCGCTGGCAACACCACGACCGTGACGGCAGGTGCCGACTATGACGTCGACCTGATCCCGCCGGTCGCGACCCTGGAAATCAACAGGGTGGCTGGCGACGACATCGTCAACGCCTCCGAAGCCAATACCAACCAGACCATCAGCGGCAAGGCCGGTGGTGAATTCCTGGCCGGTGACCTGGTGACGTTCACCCTCAACGGCACCGACTACAGCGCCAAAGTGGCCGCCGATGGCACCTGGAGCGTACAAGTCTCGGGTACCGACCTGGCCAATGGCACCAGCATCGACGCCACCCTGGTGGCCCACGATGCGGCTGTCCGATACCCCAGCCATTCGCCAGGCGCGCTACGAGAAGGAAGCGGCGCTGGCCAATGCCGACTCGGTGAAGTCCTCGCGCCTGCCGAGGCTGAACTGGGTGTTGGGGAAAAGTGCGGGCGGCAACAATATGCTCAACAACGACGAGCCATGGTCGACCGGCCTTGCCGTGCAGTGGAATGCCTTTACCGGTGGTTCTGCCTCTGCGGCACAGCGCGCGGCCTATGCACGCGCCAGTGCGGCCGAGCAGAAGATGGAGTCGACCCGTCGCGAGTCGGAGTACACCATTCGCAACCTGGCTGAACAGCGTGATCTGTCGGCGTCCCGCGTCAAGGATTACCAGGAGCTGCTGGTCGAGTCTGATCGGGTGCGCAAGATGTTCTATGACCAGTGGTATCACCTGGGCAAGCGCACCCTGCTGGACGTACTGATCGCCGAGAACGAGTACTACTCGCACCAGATCGAGGCGTCCGATACCTATTACAACTCCAAGGCTTCCGACCTGCGTATCCGCGCGGAAGCCAGCGGTTTGATGGCCTGGCTGGCTCCTGGCAGCGAGGCTTCTGCTCGCTGATACGTTCGGTCTGAACGCCGGCCGCCTCCTGCTTCACTTCCCTTTATCCTCCCGGCATGTTCGCTTCGGTGCGCATGACAGGCTGTTACGTCCTCGCATCCGGACAGACATGCCGTGGAGCTTCTTCTGATCGGCGCCGAAGCCCGGCACGATCGTCACAATTTGAATGACTTTGCCCCTTGCTAAAGTCGCTGTGCGTCGATGTGTCGCAGGGTGCGCAGGGGGAATCCGCGACTTTCGAAAAGGTTCTTGATCGCCATCATGGCAAGGTCTTTGCCGATGGCGTTGAGGCGTCTTTCAGACCCTGGAGAAGCGTGCTGAAAGCCCCGTCCTTCATGGTTCTGACACATTTCCATGGCACGCCCGTGCAAGCCCCTGGCAGGGAGTGAATAACCCTGCGCATTCCCTGTGAATTGGTTGTTTTGTGAGCGATTCTGCCCGGGACTGTTTCTCTGGCTGAGAAAATATCTTGTTAAAAATGGGCAGAATGGGCCTTGAAAGGCGTTTCTGAAATGCTTTGTAATACCCGCCGTCCATTTCCTACCCCCAAATCGCTGAGTCGCACTGACGTAGATCAAAGCCAGTGCTCACCCTTCGGTGCAGCGGCATAACAACAGGGGGCTGCCATCGGTGGGCTCCTGTCATCTGACGAGTCGGGCAATCCGCTCGTGCAATCGGTGTGCGACGCGCGTGCTTCAACAAGCCGCCAGTCCAGACACCACACGCTGAATACTCACGGAACGAATCAGCTGACGAAATCGGTTTCGCATCGCGAAGACCGGGCGACCTCCCTTTGCCTGGAATCCTTGCGGCCGCATTCGTGAATCCATGACAGCCCTGGCAGGCGACCTGGAAAGGTCGCGGGTAACGAGTCGTCGAGCGATGCGTGGCGAAGGCTCATGGGCGGTGAAGCGATTTTCATCCACTAAGGCCGCAAGATGAAAAAAGAGCAGTACACAGGAATTTTGAAGAGACTGGCGTGGCTGCCGATGCTGATGCTCGGTGGTTGCAACATGGCGCTGTTCGACCCGAAAGGGCAGGTCGGCGCTGACGAGAAGTCCCTGATCATCACGGCAACCCTGCTGATGCTGATCGTGGTGGTGCCGGTCATCCTGATGACCTTCGGGTTCGCCTGGAAATACCGGGCTTCGAACACCAAGGCCACCTACATGCCGGACTGGTCTCACTCGACCAAGATCGAGCTGGTGGTATGGCTGGTTCCCTGCGTGATCATCGCCGTGCTCGGCTGGATCACCTGGGAGAGCACCCACAAGCTGGACCCGTATCGTCCGCTGGACTCCGAGGTCAAGCCGGTGACCATCCAGGCCATCTCGCTGGACTGGAAGTGGCTGTTCATCTACCCGGAACAGGGTATCGCCACCGTCAACGAAATCGCCTTCCCGAAAGACACCCCGGTGAATTTCCAGATCACCTCGGATTCGGTGATGAACTCCTTCTTCATCCCGCAGCTGGGTAGCCAGATCTACTCCATGGCCGGAATGATGACCAAGCTGCACCTGATCGCCAATGAAGAAGGCGTGTTCGACGGTATCTCCGCGAACTACAGCGGTGGCGGCTTCTCGGGCATGAAGTTCAAGGCCATCTCCACCTCCGAACAGGGCTTCCAGGATTGGGTCGCGAAGGTCAAGGCCTCGCAGCAGACCCTGAACCTGGATCAGTACCCGGAGCTGGTGAAACCGACCGAGAACGTCCCGGCGACCTACTTCGCCACTGTCAGCCCCGAGCTGTTCTCCCACGTGCTGAACAAGTGGGAACACGCTGGCCACGCGATGGCCAAGGCCCACGAAGGCAAAGAGCAGGCCGAGAAGGGCGAGGCGCATGAAGAGGCCGCCATGGCGGGCCACGACATGAGCAACATGCAAGGCATGCCCGGCATGCAAATGAATCCGAGCCAGGAGTAACCGCAGATGTTCGGGAAACTGACACTGTCGGCCGTGCCGTATCACGAGCCGATCATCGTCATCACGCTGGCCGTCGTCGCCCTGTTGGGCCTCGGTGTGTTCGGCGCGATCACTTACTACCGCAAGTGGACCTACCTGTGGACCGAGTGGCTGACGTCCATCGACCACAAGAAAATCGGCGTGATGTACATCATCGTCGCCCTGGTCATGCTGCTGCGCGGCTTCGCCGACGCCATCATGATGCGCGGCCAGCTCGCGCTGGCTGAAGGCGCCAACCACGGCTACCTGCCGCCGGAACACTACGACCAGATCTTCACCGCTCACGGCGTGATCATGATCATCTTCATGGCCATGCCCTTCATGACCGGCCTGATGAACCTGGCCGTGCCGCTGCAGATCGGCGCACGCGACGTGGCGTTCCCGTTCCTGAACTCCCTGAGCTTCTGGCTGCTGGTCGTCAGCGCCATGCTGGTGAACGTATCCCTGGGCCTGGGCGAATTCGCCCGTACCGGCTGGGTCGCCTACCCGCCGCTGTCCGAGCTGGCCTACAGCCCGGGCGTGGGTGTGGACTACTACATCTGGGCGCTACAGATATCGGGTATGGGTACCTTGCTCACGGGTATCAACTTCCTGGTGACCGTGTTCAAGATGCGCACCCCCGGCATGAAGCTGATGCAGATGCCGATCTTCACCTGGACCTGCACCTTCGCCAACATCCTGATCGTTGCGTCGTTCCCGATCCTGACCGCGGCCCTGGGCCTGCTGTCGCTGGATCGTTACTTCGACATGCACTTCTTCACCAACGAGCTGGGCGGCAACGCCATGATGTACATCAACCTCTTCTGGGCCTGGGGCCATCCTGAGGTGTACATCCTGATCCTGCCGGCTTTCGGTATCTTCTCCGAAGTCACCGCGACCTTCGCCGGCAAGCGCATGTTCGGCTACACCTCGATGGTGTGGGCGAGCGCCGCGATCACCTTCCTCGGCTTCACCGTTTGGCTGCACCACTTCTTCACCATGGGTTCGGGCGGCGACGTCAACGGCTTCTTCGGCGTGGCGACCATGCTGATCTCCATCCCGACCGGGGTGAAGCTGTTCAACTGGCTGTTCACCATCTACCGTGGCCGCCTGCGCTTCGACACCCCGATCCTGTGGACCCTGGGCTTCATCGTCACCTTCACCATCGGTGGCATGACCGGCGTTCTGCTGGCCATCCCGGGCGCTGACTACCTGCTGCACAACAGCCTGTTCCTGATCGCCCACTTCCACAACACCATCATCGGTGGTGCGGTGTTCGGCTATCTGGCCGGCTTCGTCTTCTGGTTCCCGAAAGCCTTCGGCTTCAAGCTGGACGAGAAGTGGGGCAAGCGTTCCTTCTGGTGCTGGCTGGTCGGCTTCTACATGGCCTTCATGCCGCTGTACGTCCTCGGCTTCATGGGCATGACCCGTCGCCTGAACCACTACGAAAACCCGATGTGGCAGCCGTACATGGTGGTGGCTTTCTGCGGCGCCGTGCTGATCTTCTTCGGTATCGCCTGCCAGCTGATCCAGCTGCTGGTGTCGATCAAGAACCGCAAGGCCCTGGCCGACGAGACTGGCGACCCGTGGGGTGGCCGTACCCTGGAGTGGTCCACTTCCTCGCCGCCGCCGTACTACAACTTCGCCGAGCTGCCGAAGGTCAACGACATCGACGCGTTCCACGACATGAAGCAGACCGGTACCGCGTACCGCAAGCTGCCGGCCTACGCGCCGATCCACATGCCGAAGAACACCGCCGCTGGCTTCTCCATCGCCGTGTTCGCCTTCCTCTTCGGCTTCGCCGCCATCTGGCACATCTGGTGGCTGGTGGGTGTTGGCTTCGTCGGCATGATCGCTTCGGTCATCGTGCGCAGCTACATCACCGACGTGGATTACTACGTCCAGCCGGATGAGATCGAGCGCATCGAGAACGCCAACTTCCAGAAACTCGCCACCGCGCAGCAGGTATAAAACCATGTCGACGGCAGTACTGAATCAACACCTGGTCGATACGCACGAAGCGGCGCACGACCACGACCACGCCCATGACAGCGGCGGCATGACGGTCTTCGGCTTCTGGCTGTACCTGATGACCGACTGCATCCTGTTCGCCAGCGTCTTCGCCACCTACGCCGTGCTGGTCAACCACACGGCCGGCGGCCCGAGCGGCAAGGACATCTTCGAACTGCCCTACGTGGCTGTCGAAACCGCGATCCTGCTGATCTCCTCCTGCACCTACGGCCTGGCCATGCTGGCTGCGCACAAGGGTGCCAAGGGCAAGGCCATCGCCTGGCTGGGCGTGACCTTCCTGTGCGGCGCCGCGTTCATCGGCATGGAACTCAACGAGTTCCATCACCTGATCGTCGAAGGCTTCGGCCCGAGCCGCAGCGCCTTCCTGTCGTCCTTCTTCACCCTGGTCGGCATGCACGGCCTGCACGTAAGTGCCGGCCTGCTGTGGATGCTGGTGCTGATGGCGCAGATCGGCACCCGTGGCCTGACCGCGCAGAACAACACCCGCATGATGTGCCTGAGCCTGTTCTGGCACTTCCTGGACATCGTCTGGATCTGCGTCTTCACCGTCGTCTACCTGATGGGGGCTCTGTAATGTCCGCTGCTGCACATCATCACGACTCCCACGGCGCCCACGGCCACGATTCCCACGGTGCCGGCCACGGCAGCCTGGGTTCGTACGCCATCGGCTTCGTGCTCTCGGTGATCCTGACCGCGATCCCGTTCTACATGGTCATCGACGGTGGCTTCTCGCGTCACGCCACCCTGCTGACCATGGTGATCCTGGGCCTGGTTCAGGTCGTCGTGCACCTGATCTGCTTCCTGCACATGAACTTCAGCTCCGAAGGCCGCTGGAACGTCATGGCATTCATCTTCACCGCCATCATCATCCTGCTGGTGGTCGGTCTGTCGCTGTGGATCATCTACACCGCAGACACCCTGATGATGCCGATGCCCTGAGGGCCGATGCCGTGAAACTCAAGCGTTATCTCCTGGTCGCCAAGCCGGGCATCATCTTCGGAAACCTGATCGCGGTGGCGGGGGGATACTTCCTCGCCGCTCGCGGCAGCGTTGACCCGATGCTGCTGCTGGCCACCGTGATCGGCCTGTCCCTGGTCGTTGCCAGTGGTTGTGTATTCAACAACTGCATCGACCGTGACATCGATCGCTTCATGGAGCGTACCCGCAGCCGTGTCACCGTGACCGGGCAGATCTCGCTGAAGGCCGCCCTGGCCCACGGTGTGGTCCTCGGCGCGGCGGGCTTCGGCCTGCTGGCGTGGAAGACCAACGTGCAGGCGACCCTGCTCGCCGCGTTCGGCTTCTTCGTCTACGTCGTGCTCTACAGCCTCTGGCTCAAGCGCAGCTCGGTCTACGGCACGCTGGTCGGCAGTCTCTCCGGAGCCATGCCGCCAGTGGTGGGCTACTGCGCCGCCAGCGGTCACTTCGACATGGGCGCGGCGGTGCTGCTGCTGATCTTCTGCCTCTGGCAGATGCCGCACAGCTACGCCATCGCGATCTTCCGCCTCAACGACTACCGTGCCGCCGGGATTCCCGTGCTGCCGGTGGAGCGGGGCATCGAAGCGACCAAGAAGCAGATCCTGTACTACGTCGTGGCCTTCGGCCTGGCGACCCTGCTGCTGACCGTGACCGGCTTCGCCGGCTACGGTTACCTGGTGGTGGCGCTGGCCGTCAGCGCCTGGTGGCTGTTCATCGCGGTGAAAGGCTTCAGTGCCGAAGACGATCGCCGCTGGGCCCGCCAGTTGTTCGCCTTCTCCATCATCGCGATCAGCGTGCTGAGCCTGATGATGTCCATCGACTTCCAGGTCATCCCGGCCCAGTCGATGCTGGCGGCGCTGTAAGGCTGCTCTGCTGCAACGAAAAGCCGCCCCTCGGGGCGGCTTTTTCGTGCCTGTCGTTTACCTGGGCTTTGGCTGATGCGCTTCTTGTAGGAGCGCGCCCTGCGCGCGATCGCGGGCAGGGCCCGCTCCTGCAGGTGACGTCCCATGCAGGGACGGACGCTGTCCGCGATCGCTACCAGATCAATGCAGCTTCAGGCGTGGTTCCGTGCTGCGCCCGATACGGTCCGCAATCATCAGCAGCGCGGTGCGGAACGGTCCGTACAACGCCATCTGGTGCATGCGATACAGCGACACGTAGAACATCCGCGCCAGCCAGCCTTCGAGCTTCACGCTGCCCATCAGGTTACCCATCAGGTTGCCCACCGCACTGAAGCGCGACAGCGAGATCAGCGAGCCGTAGTCGGTGTAGCGGTACTCCGGCAGCGGCTTGCCTTCCAGGCGCGCGACGATGGCCTTGGCCAGCAGCGAAGCCTGCTGGTGCGCGGCCTGGGCGCGCGGCGGCACGGTGCGTTCGCTGCCATCGCCCATCGGGCAGGCGGCGCAATCACCGAAGGCGAAGATGTTGTCGTCGCGGGTGGTCTGCAGGGTAGGGCGCACCACCAACTGGTTGATGCGGTTGGTCTCCAGGCCGTCGATTTCCTTGAGCAGGCTCGGCGCGCGGATGCCCGCCGCCCAGACTTTCAGGCTCGCTGGAATGAACTCGCCTGCTGCCGTGCGCAGGCCGTCAGCCGTCACTTCCTGCACCGCCGAACCGGTGGCAACGCGCACGCCGAGTTTTTCCAGCGTCTGGTGCACCGGTTGGCTGATGCGCTCGGGCAGTGCCGGCAGCACGCGCGGGCCGGCCTCGATCAGGGTGATGCGCATGTTCTGCGGCTGGATGCCGGTCAGCCCGTAGGCGGCCAGTTCCTGCGCCGCATGGTGCAGCTCGGCGGACAGCTCGACGCCGGTGGCACCGGCGCCAACGATGGCGACGCTGATCTGGTCGTCCTTGTCCTGCCCGGCATGGGCGCGCAAGTAGTGGGTCAGCAGCTGCTTGTGGAAGCGCTCGGCCTGCTCGCGGGTATCCAGGAAGATGCAGTGGTCCGCGGCGCCCTGGGTGCCGAAGTCATTGGTGGTGCTGCCGATGGCCAGTACCAGGGTGTCGTACTCCAGCCCGCGCGCCGGCACCAGCTCCTCGCCCTGCTCGTCGAGCGTGGCGGCGAGCTGGATGCGCTTGCCCGCGCGGTCCAGGCCTTCGAGGCGACCGAGCTGGAATTCGAAGTGGTTCCATTTCGCCTGGGCGACGTAGTTCAGCTCATCCTCGGAGGAGTTGAGCGAGCCGGCGGCGACTTCGTGCAGCAGGGGTTTCCAGATGTGGGTGAGGTTGGCGTCGACGAGCGTAATGCGCGCCTTGCCCTTTTTACCCAGGGTGCGGCCGAGACGGGTCGCGAGCTCCAGCCCGCCGGCGCCGCCGCCGACGATCACGATACGATGGGACATGGTGCATTCTCATAGCTTAAGGAATCCTGTATCGGCCCGTGGCGGCACGGCGCTCACGCAAGGTAGGCCAGGAGGCGGCTCAGCAAGCCCAGGGCGATGACCACCGCGAGCAAGCCTCCCATCATCAGCCAGGGCTTGAACGGCGCGCGTTCGACCTGGTGCACGGGGGAGCTGAGGTAGTGATCGACCTTCTGCTGGTCTTCGGGGCTCAGGCGACTGGGCATGGGCGGCCTCCGTTTATAATGTCGAGCATTCTAGTAGGGCTTGGGCAGCCTCTCAATGCGCCGCCGATCAATGCAGCTTTGCGTCGGCGCCTATTTACAGGCCGACGCCCATGTCGAAAAGAATGCTTCGGCCCAGGCTGCCGCGCAGGAAATCCGGCGCGTCACTGTGGGCGAACAGCACGCGGGCGAAAGTCGGCCCGACCACCGACAGCGAGCGCCAACCCTGGCGCAGGTACTCGGTCGGCGGCGGAAAGGGCGTGTTGAAGTCCGGCGTCTCGCGCTTGAGGCTGACGAAGGCGAGCAGGTCCAGTTCGCGCGGGTCGATGCCGCGCTCGGTGTAGTTGTGCGCCTTCTTGCGCAGCGTCGGCGCCAGGCGCGCCTGGAGTTCCGCGCAGGGAATCCGCCGCGGGCGCTGCTCGCGCCGGATCAACTGGTTGAGGCTCTGGGCCATGCGCCGGCGCAGCAGTTCTTCCTTCCATTCCTCGTTGAGCCGGCGGCCCTGGTCGAGCACGAAGAACACCTCGAAGGTGGCGTCGCGGAACAATACGTCCGGCGGCTGCTGGGTTGGCGCAACGAAGTCTTCCTGGCGATACGGCACCTTGAGCGCCTGCAGCAGTCGCTGGCAGGCCCAGCACTCCCGTTCCCACTTGCGGGCATTGGAGAGGAAGTCGTTGGCTTGTTCCGCCTGGCGCGTCAGCAGGCGCAGATAGTCGGACTCGTTCATGCCCCAAGCATAGTTGCTGCGAAGCGCGGGCGGGTGGCGGAGGCGCGTGTAGACTGTTGCCAATCGTTGATGTTCGGGTCGAGGGTCAAGCGTGAAACGACTGCTGGGTGGCTTTGTGTTGATGGTGCTGGCGAGCTTTGCGATGGCGCAGGAGCCGCCGGCTATCGGGTGGACGCTGCTGGACCAGTTCGACAAACCCTATACGGCGAACACTGATCTGAAGGTACTGCTGGTCGCCCACGACATGGCCGGTTCGAAGCTGGTGAAAGCCGCATTGGCCGAGCGCCCGGCCGGCTATCTCGACGCTCGCCATGCAGCCTTCGTTGCCGACATCAGCCGCATGCCCGCGCCCATTTCGAAGCTTTTCGCCGTCCCCGCCATGCGTGACTACTCCTATCGCGTGCTGCTCGACCGCGAGCCGCGCGTGGCCAGTCGTTTCCCGGCCACGGCGGATGCGGTGACCTGGTTGCAGCTGGAACAGGGCAGGGTCGTCGCCAGCCACAGCTTCGACTCGGCGGATGCCCTGCGTCAGGCGCTGGAGCGGGGCGAGCCGTGATCTCCGCGCAGTTGCTGTCAACGCAAACCCTGGAGATCGGCTGGGCGATCTACCTGCCCATCGTTGCCTGGGCCATCTGGCGTGCACCGTGGCTGGAGCTGGTCAGCGACTTCCGCCGCCAGCATCTGGTGTTCGGCACCATGCTCGGGCTGTTCATGCTCTGGCTGGTGCGGCGCGACTTCGCTTCGGGGGTGTCCTTCCACTTCATCGGCATGACCGCCGTGACGCTGCTGCTGGACTGGCCGCTGGCGGTTCTGGTCGGCCTGGTCGCGCAGCTGGGGCTGTGCGCCATTGGCCGGCAGGACTGGGCGGCCATGGGCGTCAACGGCATCCTGCTGGTGCTGATCCCGGTCGTCATCACCGAGCTGGCGGCGATCTTCGTCGAGCGCCGGCAGCCGCGAAACCTGTTCGTCTACATCTTCTGCTCGGGCTTCTTCCCGGCGGCGCTGGCGGCGGTCTGCAGCCTGCTGCTGGGCCTCGGCCTGCTGTGGATGGACGGGCTGTTCCCGATGCCGCCGTGGATCGAGGACTTCATCGGCTACCTGTGGCTGATCATGTTCCCCGAGGCCTTCATCAACGGCACCATCGTCACCGGGCTGGTGGTCTTCTACCCGGACTGGCTGGAGACCTTCAACCGCACGCGCTACCTGCAGGCGCCCTGGAAGGATGACGATGAGCCACGCTGATGTTCGGCCATCTGCGAGGCCCATGGCTCTGGCGGTTTGATCCAGGTCAGTTCGGAAACGTCCCAGGATCAGGGAAGCTTGGCCCCCCATTCGCAAGGAGATTGCCGATGAGCATTCACAGCTGGGCCGAACAGCGCCTCCACGAACTGCTGATCGAAGCCGAGGCGGCAGGCCAGGACCCGCAACTGGTCGTGCGTGCGCTGCTCAGCGCGGTGGTGCAGGCCAACGCGCAAGTCCGCACCCAGGAAGACCTGGGGCACGAGCTGCATTTCCTGGCGGACAATCTGGACGAGGAGCGGGACTACACCTTCATGCGCCCCTGATTGAAAGCGCTGTATCCGCGGGCGTTTGCTTTTCTGTAGGAGCGAGCTTGCTCGCGAACAGCCCATGCTCATCAGTTGCCGGGAGATCGTTCGCGAGCAAGCTCGCTCCTACAAAGAACCCTGTGGCCTGGAGCAAAGGTTGGCCCACAAAAAAGCCGCCTCTCGAGGCGGCTTTTTTCATGGTTCAGTGTCCGCGCGGTGGGTTTTCAAGGTCACCGGAGAACAGCTCATCCTCGAGATTGTCGCCGGGGATGGCGTGATCTTCCGCCGCCCAGGCACCGAGGTCGATCAGCTTGCAGCGGTGTGAACAGAAGGGGCGGAACTCGCTCTTGGCGCTCCACTCCACGGGGGCGCCGCAGGTCGGGCATTCCACGGTCAGGGGTTGGCTCATGGTTGTCCTCCACGCAGGCCTAGATAGAACTGATGCAGACGCTCGACCTGCTGGTGCAGGTGGCCGAGGTCGCCATCGTTGAGCAGCACGTCATCCGCGTGCTTGAGGCGGTCGTCGCGCAAGGCCTGGGCCTTGAGAATCGAACGGACCTGTTCTTCGGACACCTTGTCCCGGCGCATGGTGCGCTCCAGTTGCAGGTGTTCGGGGGTATCCACCACCAGCACGCGCTGGGTCATGCGGTGCTGCCCGGACTCCACCAGCAGCGGCGAGACCAGGATGGCGTAGGGCGATTGCGCCTGCGCCAGGTTGCTGGCGATCTCCTGGCCGATCAGCGGGTGCAGCAGCTGTTCCAGCCAGCGGCGCTCGTCTTCGGCCTTGAAGATGCGCTCGCGCAGCGCGGCGCGGTTGAGCTGGCCGTCCGGCAGCAACATGGCATCGCCAAAGCGCTCGACGATCTTCGCCAGGGCGGGGCGGCCGGGTTCCACCACCCAGCGCGCGGCGTGATCGGCGTCGACCATGTGAATGCCCAGCGAGGCGAAATGCTCGGCGGCGGCACTCTTGCCGCTGCCGATGCCGCCGGTGAGGCCCAGGATCCAGGGTTTCATGGTTCTCCTTTCAGCCGGCCCGGTGGCCGTCCAGTTGCGCCGACGAGATTCGGCGCAGGAGAAGGCTAGCGGAAACCGGCGAACTGCAGATAGGTCGCGGTTATTTGATCACCCCAGAGCAGCGCAATCCAGCCGGCGATGGCCAGATAGGGGCCGAAGGGGATCGGCGTACTGGTTTCGGCATTGCGCAGGCGCAGCATGATTACCCCGAGTACCGCGCCCACCAGCGACGAGAACAGGATGGTCAGCGGCAGCACCTGCCAGCCGCCCCAGGCACCGAGCATGGCCAGCAGCTTGAAGTCGCCGTAGCCCATGCCTTCCTTGCCGGTGATCAGCTTGAACAGCCAGTACACCGACCACAGGCTCAGGTAACCGAACACCGCGCCCCAGAGCGCGTCGCCCAGGCTGGTGAAGAGCCCGAAGTGATTGACGATCAGCCCCAGCCAGAGCAGCGGCAGCACCAGGGCATCCGGCAGTAGCTGATGATCGACGTCGATCATGCTCATCGCCAACAGGCCCCAGGTCAGCAACAGCATTGCACCGGCCTGCCAGCCGAAGCCGTAATGCCAGGCGATGAAGGCTGACAGTACGCCACAGGCCAGCTCGACCAGCGGGTAGCGTTTGCTGATCGGCGCCTTGCAGGACGAGCACTTGCCGCCCAGCGCCAGCCAGCTGACCAGCGGGATGTTCTCCCAGGGCTTGATCTTGTGGGCGCAGTGCGGGCACTGGGAGTTGGGCAGGACCAGGTTGTAGGTCGGGAGCTTTTCGCCCTCCGGCAGGCCCAGGGTTTCCCGTGCCTGCTGCTGCCAGTCGCGCTCCATCATCCGCGGCAGGCGATGGATCACCACGTTGAGGAAGCTGCCGACCAGCAGGCCGAGGAGGGTGACGCATAAAACAAAGGCCAGCGGGGTGCTGGCCAGGTAGTCAAGAGCAGGCATGGGTTATACGACGTTGCCCAGTTGGAAGATCGGCAGGTACATGGCGATGATCAGGCCGCCCACGAGTACACCCAGGACGGCCATGATCATGGGTTCCATCAGGGTGGTCAGGTTATCGACGGCGTTGTCGACTTCTTCCTCGTAGTAGCTGGCGACCTTGTCGAGCATGTTGTCCAAGGAGCCGGACTCTTCACCGATGGCAGCCATCTGGATCGCCATGCTGGGGAATACGCCCGTGGTACGCATGGAGAAATTCAGCTGCGTACCGGAGGATACGTCCTGCTTGATCTTGTTTACCGCGTTGCGGAAGACCACGTTACCGGTTGCTCCGGAGACAGAATCCAGCGCTTCGACCAATGGCACACCGGCAGCAAAGGTCGTGGACAGGGTACGGGCATAACGTGCCACGGCCGACTTGTAGATGATGTCGCCGACCACAGGTACTTTCAGCACCCCGCGATCCACGCTGTCGCGGAACTTCTCTGAGCGACGATGGAAACTTCGAATCACGAAGGCGGCTGCAAATAGTGCGATCAGAACGATGAACCACCACTGCTGCAGCACTTCGGAAAGCGAAATGACCATGCGCGTGAATGCCGGGAGTTCGGCGCCAAAACTGGCGAATACCGTCTGGAACTGAGGTACGACCTTGATCAGCAGGATGGCGGACACGATGATCGCGACGACGACCACCGCGATGGGGTAGGTCATCGCCTTCTTGATCTTGGCCTTGAGCGATTCGGTCTTCTCCTTGTAGGTGGCAACCCGGTCCAGCAGCGTCTCCAGCGCACCGGACTGCTCGCCGGCATCGACCAGGTTGCAGTAGAGATCGTCGAAGTACAGGGGCTTCTTGCGCAAGGAGTTGGCCAGGCTGTTACCGGCAGCGACTTCCTGCTTGATCTCATCGACCAGCTTGCGCATGTTCGGGTTGTCGAAGCCTTCGCCAATAATGTCGAACGACTGCAGCAACGGGACGCCAGAACCCATCATGGTCGCCATCTGCCGAGTGAACAGGGCGATGTCCATGGGTTTGATCTTCTTGCCCTTGCTGAACAGCGAGATGCCTTTCTTGCGAACCTTGGTCGGGTTGATCCCCTGCTTGCGCAGTTGGGCCTTGACCAGCGCCGTGTTGGTCCCGGAAAGCTCCCCTTTGATCTTCCCGCCCTTGCGATCAGTGCCTTCCCAGGTGAAGACACTGGTCCTCAATATTTTTTCCGCCATGGATTAATCCTTGGTCACGCGATTGACTTCTTCGAGGCTGGTGATGCCTTGCATGGCTTTCACCAGACCCGAAGTGCGCAGATCGTTGAAGCCTTCTTTGCGGGCCTGTTCGGCGATCTGAATGGAGTTGCCTTCCTCCATGATAATCCGCTGCAGGGCTGGCGTGATTTTAACCACTTCATAAATACCCAAGCGTCCCTTGTATCCGCCCTTGCAATTGTCACACCCGACCGGTGAGTACAATTTGAACGTTCCAATTCTTTCTTCCGGGAAACCTTCGTGAAGCAGGGCTTCCCGCGGAACGTCGTGCTCCTTCTTGCAGTGCGGGCAGAGTTTGCGAGCCAGGCGCTGGGCGATGATGAGGTTGGTGGACGTCGCCAGGTTGAACGCTGCAACGCCCATGTTCAGCAGGCGTGTCAGGGTTTCGGCGGCGCTGTTGGTGTGCAGGGTGGACATCACCATGTGGCCGGTCTGGGCCGCCTTGATGGCGATCTCGGCGGTTTCCAGGTCGCGGATCTCGCCGACCATGATCACGTCGGGGTCCTGGCGCAGGAACGCGCGCAGCGCCTGGGCGAAGTCCATGCCCTGCTTGGGGTTGACGTTGACCTGGTTGATCCCTTCCAGGTTGATCTCCACCGGGTCTTCCGCCGTGGAGATGTTGATGTCCGGGGTGTTGAGAATGTTGATGCCGGTGTAGAGCGACACGGTCTTGCCCGAGCCGGTCGGACCGGTCACCAGGATCATGCCCTGCGGCTGTTTGAGGGCGTCCAGGTAAAGTTGCTTCTGTGCTTCTTCATAGCCCAGGGCATCGATGCCCATCTGTGCGCTGGACGAGTCGAGGATCCGCATCACGATCTTCTCACCCCAGAGGGTGGGCAGGGTGTTGACGCGGAAGTCGATGGACTTGGTCTTGGAGACCCGCATCTTGATGCGACCGTCCTGGGGTTTGCGGCGCTCGGAGATGTCCAGGCCCGCCATGACCTTCAGGCGCGCGGAAATACGACTGGCCAGCTGGATCGGCGGTTTGGCGACCTCATGCAGCATGCCGTCGGTACGGAAGCGCACGCGGTAGATTTTCTCGTAAGGCTCGAAGTGAAGGTCGGATGAGCCGCCCTTGATAGCGTCCAGCAGCATCTTGTTGACGAAGCGCACCACCGGGGCGTCGTCTGCGGCCTCGCCAGCACCATCGTCCTTGGGTTCGGCATTGCCGCTCTCGATGTCGAGCGCTTCGAGGTCCACATCCCCAAGGTCGTCCAGGCCGCCGGTGACGCTCTCGAAGATCTTTTCGATCATCTCGCCGAGCTTGTCATCCTCGACGAGGATGGCTTCGGTGGTCAGGCCGGTGCTGAACTGGACATCGGTGATCGCCTGGTGATTGGTCGGGTCGGACAGACCCACGAACAGCTTGTTGCCGCGCCGCCAGAGGGGAAGCACGCGGTGCTGACGGATCAGCTTCTCGCTGACGAGTTCCTTTGGAATAGCATCACGATCAATGCCGGAGAGGTCGCAGTAGGCGACACCAAACTGGTCAGCGGCCAACTCCGTGAGCGGCCGGCTCTTCACCAGCTTGTTCTGCACCAGGTAGGTGACCAGCGACAGCTTGTTCCGTTGCGCCTGCAGTTGTGCCTGCTGGGCGCTCTTCTCGTCCAGCAGTTCGGAGTGCACCAGTTGGCGGGCGAGCCCGGAGAGCACGACTTGATCGTTCATACGAGAGATGGCCGAATGATGTATTGCATGCCTTATATCGTAGATGCTCGGTAGAGCCAAACCGCGTTATTTCGAGTGCCGAAATTTGTCACTTGCTGCGAAAAAACGTACGAGTAGTTTCCTGCTTGTCCTACAGCCGCCGCAGAAGACGGCCTAAGAGAATCTGGCATGGAATCTGCTTTCTCCAGAATCAGGTCCTACGACCTCTTCTCAAAAACCTGGAGAGAATTATGAAAGCTCAAAAAGGCTTTACCCTGATCGAACTGATGATCGTGGTTGCGATCATCGGCATCCTGGCCGCCATCGCTCTGCCGGCCTATCAGGATTACACCGCCAAGGCGCGTGTATCTGAAGTGGTTCTGGCTGCCAGCGGCGCTCGTACCTGCGTATCCGAAATCAACCAGTCGGCCCAGACTCTGGGCACTGCTGACTTCACTACTTGCGCCAGCACCCAAGCGACCCAGTACGTAACTGGTGTCGCTGTATCCGCTACTGGAGTCATCACTGCAAGCGGCAACGTAAACGGCACTGCTGTTTCGGTTCTGCTGACTCCGACCCCGCTTGCCAACGCCGGCCAGATCCAAAGCTGGGCTTGCACTGGTACTCCGACCAACTGGATGCCGGGCAGCTGCAAATAAGAGAGCAAATTATCTCTCTTAATGCTTGATGAGAACGCCCTGCAAACTGCGGGGCGTTCTTGTTTTGGGGCGGTCATCCGCTTAGTTTTTCGATCCGTATGCAATTGAATGGTCTTTGCAGTGTCTATTTCGGGCTGCTTGAAGTTCAATTTGCTTGAGTGTTAGATTTGCCGCCCGCCGCCGGTGTAGCTCAGTCGGTAGAGCAGCTCATTCGTAATGAGAAGGTCGGGGGTTCGATTCCTCTTACCGGCACCAGCTTCAACAAAAAGCCCCGCTTTCGAGCGGGGCTTTTTGTTTTCCGATTCGAGGAAAAGTCAGGCGTAGCCGCTGGGGTTCTGGCTTTGCCAGTTCCAGGCGTCGCGGCACATGTCTTCGATATCGCGCGCGGCACTCCAGTGCAGCTCTGCGCCCGCCAGGGTCGGGTCGGCGTGGTAGCTGGCGATGTCGCCGTCGCGGCGCGGCAGGAACTGGAAGGGCAGTTCGCGGCCGCAGGCTTTTTCGTAGGCGCGGATGATTTCCAGCACGCTGTAGCCGCGGCCGGTGCCGATGTTGAAGGCTTTTGCGCCGCTGGCGCCGTCCAGCCAGCGCAGGGCGCTGAGGTGGGCATTGGCCAGGTCAACGACGTGCAGGTAGTCGCGCACGCCGGTGCCGTCCGGGGTGGGGTAGTCGTTGCCGAATATGCGGATGAAAGGTTGCTTGCCGGTGGCGACCTGGGAGACGAAGGGCATCAGGTTGTTGGGGATGCCGTTGGGGTCTTCGCCGATGCGGCCGCTGGCATGGGCACCCACCGGGTTGAAGTAGCGCAGGATGGCCATGGTCCATTGCGGGTCGGCGTGGGCGATGTCGCGCAGGGCGATTTCCGCCATCAGCTTCGACTGGCCGTAGGGGCTGGCGGGGCCGGTGGGGGCGTCTTCGCGGATCGGGCTTTCGGCCGCCAGGCCGTAAACCGTGGCGGAGGAGCTATAGATGAAGCGCTTCACCCCATGACGCTGCATGACCTGGCAGAGGGTCACGGTGCCGGCGAAGTTGGTCTGGTAGTAGGCGATGGGGTCGGCCACCGATTCGGCGACGGACTTCAGGCCGGCGAGGTGGATGGTGGCGTCGATGTCGTGATCGCGGAACAGACGGTCGAGGACTGCTTCGTCACGGATATCGCCGTCAACGAAGGGGATTGCCTGGCCGGTGAGTTGCTCGATGCGTTGCAGTGGGATGGGCGAGCTGTTGCTGAGGTTGTCGAGGACGACGGGGTGGAAGCCCTGCTCGATCAGCTCCAGGCAGATGTGCGAGCCGATGTAGCCGCAACCACCGGTCAACAGAATCCTTTTCGTCATGATCGCGCTCTTGCTCCCTTCGCTGTACGCCGATTCGTGAGCGTCTGAGTATGTCAGAGGCGCAGGAATCGGCACTACCGAGGGCGGCGTGACCGTGTCATCAGGTCCGAAAGGTCGTACGCCCGGCTTACAGGCTCAGCCGCATCGACAGATCCAGCGCCTTGATGTCCTTGGTCAGGGTGCCGATGGAGATGTAGTCCACCCCGGTCTCGGCGATGGTGCGCAGGGTGCTCTCGGTGATGCCGCCGGAGGCTTCCAGCTTGGCGCGGCCGGCGGTGAGGGCGACGGCGGTGCGCATGTCGTCCAGGCTCAGTTCGTCGAGCATGACGATGTCGGCACCGGCGTCCAGGGCCTGGCGCAGCTCATCGAGGTCTTCCACTTCGATCTCCACCGGTTTTCCGGGGGCGATCTGTTGGGCCGCCGCAATGGCCTGGGCGATGCCACCGCAGGCGGCGATATGGTTTTCCTTGATCAGGAACGCGTCGTACAGGCCGATACGGTGGTTATGGCAGCCGCCGCAGGTGATCGCGTACTTCTGCGCCAGGCGCAGGCCGGGCAGGGTCTTGCGGGTGTCGAGCAATTTCACGCCGGTGCTCTCTACCAGGTCGGCATAGTGGCGGGCGCGCGTGGCGGTGCCGGAGAGCAGCTGGAGGAAGTTCAGCGCGCTGCGCTCGCCGGTGAGCAGGGCGCGGGCCGGGCCTTCCAGGGTGAACAGGGTCTGGTCGGCGCTGACCTGCTCGCCGTCGCGCACTTGCCATTTCACCTGCACGCGCGGATCGACCTGGCGGAATACCTCGTCGACCCAGGCGGTGCCGGCGAGGGTGGCGTTCTCGCGGGTGATGATGCGGGCGCTGGCGTCGCGCTCGGCGGGGATCAGTTGGGCGGTGATGTCGCCGCTGCCGACGTCTTCGGCCAGTGCGGCGCGGACGTTGGCCTGGATTTCCCCGGAAAGCTCGGCGAGGGTGAGGTTCGGCATGGAAAGCTCCTGTTCGCAGTGGCGCGATTATACGGGCGACAGCGCGCGGCGTGCAGGGCAGGGTGTTTTTTGGATCGCCGTACAATCTGTCGGACGGACGGCGGGCGCTTCAGTGTGAATTTCTTCAAGAATGCGTGAAATGTCTCTTGGTTGTGTAAGAAGCTTCCCTATAATGACGTTGAACCTTTCCGCTTTTTGACGCCACTAAATTGACGTTACGGATGACGCTTCGATGACTGTTGGTGCCGCCAGACAGGTCTGACGGCAGGAGACTTGCGATGCAGAACGACGCGAACGTAGTGCCGCTGAACAAGTCGGCCACGGAACCCTCGCAGACTTCGTTCGCTGGACGCGTTCCGGCGGGGCTCGTCGCTGTCCGCGACAAGGTCGCTGTCCAGTTGCGTCATGCCATGCAGGCCCTGTTCGACAACGCCGACGACACCCTGTTCGAGATGGCCGATCGCGCGGCCAACAACGCCGAGCAGAGTGCGTACTTCGAAGCCATGCGCGACCTGCGCCTGAAGCGCAAGGGTATCGAGCGTGGCGTGCTGCAGAAAGTCTTCGAGAACTTCGCCAACCTGAACCAGTATGAGATCGGCCGTGCGCCGGTGCTCGATACGGTTTCCTACGAAAACCTCACCCTGGTGCAGAACGACGAGCTGGAAGAGTCCGTCGCCCTGGATGCCATGGTCGCCAAGGTGATGAGCCGCGACGGCGTCGCCCTCACGCACCTCACCACCCGTTTCAACACCCTGGTCAGCAAGAAGGTCGAGGACAAGAACAACCCGCTGGGTCCGCGCCAGCTCTGCGAAGCCTTCCTCGATGCCTGCCGTGGCCTGGGCGTGGAGATCAAGGTCAAGCTGATCATCCTCAAGCTCTTCGAGAAGTACGTGCTGGCTGACGCCGAGCACCTGTACGCGGAAGCCAACCAGACGCTGATCGCCCTGGGTGTGTTGCCAGAGCTGAAATCCGTGCCGCTGCGCCGCCCGCCGCAACGTACCGTGCCCAGCAGCCAGGCTGCAGCACCGTCCTCTGTCGCGGCTGAAGCGGGCGAGCAGGGTGCTCCGGGTCAGTACATGGATGCCGACAGCCAGGCCGCCTTCGCCGCCCTGCGCGATCTGCTCTCGCAAGTGCGCGGCAGTGCCGCCCCTGCGCGTTCCATGCCCGCGGATGCGGTGCCGATTTCCAGTAACGACCTGATGCGCCTGCTGTCGCACCTGCAGTCGCACCTGCCGGCGCAGACCATCGACGAAGTCGACGTGCGCCAGCACCTGGATCACCTGCTGACCCGCGTCAGCAGCAAGAGCGGTCGTTCCCGCGTGGTCGGCCAGGTGGACGAGGACGTCATCAACCTCGTCTCCATGCTCTTCGAATTCATCCTCGACGACCGCACGCTGCCGGATTCGCTCAAGGCCCTGATCGGCCGCATGCAGATCCCGATGCTCAAGGTAGCGGTCCTCGACAAGACCTTCTTCAGCCGTGGCAGCCACCCGGCGCGTCGCCTGCTCAACGAGATCGCCTCGGCTGCCCTGGGCTGGGCCGAGCAGTCCGATGGCCAGCGCGACCACCTGTACCAGAAGATCGAGCAGGTGGTGATGCGCCTGCTGAACGACTTCGTCGACGACCCGGCGATTTTCTCCGAGCTGCTCGACGAGTTCATCTCCTTCACTGGCGACGAGCGCCGTCGCAGCGACCTGCTGGAACAACGCACCCGCGATGCCGAGGAAGGCCGTGCGCGCGCCGAGCTGGCTCGCCAGGACGTGGAAGGCGTGCTCAATGAGCGCCTGCTGGGTCGCACCCTGCCTGAAGTCGTGGTGCGCCTGCTGCAGGAGGCCTGGAGCCAGGTCCTGCTGCTCACCTGCCTGAAGCACGGTACTCACTCCAGCGAGTGGGAAGCCGCGCTGGCGACCATGGACGACCTGATCTGGAGCGTGGAGCCCCACGAGGATCCGGACTCCCGCCTGCGCCTGCTGGAAATGGTCCCGCAGCTGCTCAAGTCGCTGCGCGAAGGCCTGGCATCGGCCGCCTTTGATCCGTTCTCCACCGGCGAATTCTTCAGCCGTCTGGAAGGGCTGCATGTGCAGGCCTTCCAGCGCTACAAGCAGGTCGAGGAAGCGCCGCTGCTCGACCTGGAAGATGACCTGCCGCTGCTCGACGACCCGCTGGACGCACCGGCGGCCGTCACGCCTGCCGCCGTACAGCCGGCCATGGTTGCGGTGGTCGAGGAGATCGTCCTCGCCTCGCCGGAACCGGCCCGTGCGGTGGAGCCCGAGGAGGCCTTCGCCGACGACGACGAGTCGCTGCGCAAGGTCGATGACCTGCGCGTCGGCAGCTGGGTGGAAATCCAGGAAGACGAAGAGCACAAGCTGCGCTGCAAGCTGGCCGCGGTGATCCGCCCGAGCGGCCGCTACATCTTCGTCAACCGTACCGGCATGAAGGTACTGGAAAAGACCCGCATGAGCCTGGCCGTCGAGTTCCGCCGCAACGCCGTGCGCCTGCTCGACGACGCTCTGCTGTTCGACCGCGCCCTTGAGTCGGTGATCGGCAACCTGCGCCGCCTGAAGAACGCCTGAAGAACGCCTGAGCCCGCTGGCCGTGAGCCAGCGAGTTCATTTCCCCCGTCGCCTGCTTTAGAGTGGGGCTCTGCCAAGGAGTCTCCATGCAGATCGACCCCGAATCCGGCTGGTGCCTCGAAGCCCAGCGCTGCCCCTCACCGAACTTCAACGCGCGCCCCGACGGCGAGGAAGTCTCGCTGCTGGTCATCCACAACATCAGCCTGCCGCCCGGCCAGTTCGGTACCTGCAAGGTGCAGGAGTTCTTCCAGAACCGTCTGGACGCCGATGAGCACCCGTACTTCGCCAGCATCTGCAGCCTGACCGTCTCGGCGCATTTCCTCATCGAGCGCGATGGGTCGCTGTTCCAGTTCGTTTCCTGCAACTCGCGCGCCTGGCATGCCGGCGTGTCGCGCTTCGACGGCCGGGAGAACTGCAACGACTTCTCCATCGGCATCGAACTCGAAGGCACCGATACCGAACCCTACAGCGACCGTCAGTACGAGGTGCTGGCGCAACTGACGCGGCAATTGCGCAAGGCGTACCCGGCCATCACCGCGGAGCGCATCCAGGGCCACTGCGATATCGCCCCGGAGCGCAAGACCGACCCGGGCGCGGCGTTCGACTGGACGCGCTATTTTGCCGATATTGGCGCCGGCCTGAAGAAGGAGCCGACATGAGTTTCCTGGTGCTGTTGCTGGTCCTGCTGGTCGAGAAGTTCTCCGGTTGGCGTGCAAAGGTTCAGCGCGACGGCTGGTGGCTCGGCTGGCTGGATACCGTGGGCGGCGTGAAGTCGCTGCTGGCGCAACCCTGGCTCGGCCTGCTGGTGGCGATCCTGCCGCCGCTGCTGTTGCTGGCGCTGCTGCTGACCCTTCTCGAACCGGTTGCCTATGGCCTGCTGGCGCTGCCGGTGCAGTTGCTGGTGGTGGTCTGGAGCCTGGGACGCGGTGATGTGCTGCGCGCCATCGGGCCGTTCCGCGATGCCTGGCGCCGCGAGGATGCCCAGGCTGCCTACCATGTCGCCGAGCGCGACCTGGGCGTGCAGGTGCAGGCCGATGGCGATGACGACCTGCTGGCCGTGGTGCAGGGCACGCTGGTGTGGGAGGCCTACCAGGCCTTCTTTGCCGTGATCTTCTGGTACGCGCTGCTCGGCCCGGTGGCCGCGCTGGCCTACCGGCTGCTCGCCATTGCCGCCGAGCAGTCGCGCCAGCCGGAACTGCGTGAACGCGCCGCGCAACTGCGGCATGCCTTCGACTGGCTGCCGTCGCGCGCGCTGGTGCTGAGTTTCGCGCTGGTGGGCAACTTCGTCGCGGTGACCCGTACCCTGCTGCACGACCTGCTGGCCTGGGACGTGCCTGCCGCTCGTCTGCTGGCGCGCGCCGGCTACGTCGCCGAGGACTTCAACGAAGGTGGCCTGGGCGCCAAGGGTGTCGCCAGCCTGGATGCGCTGTGGCAGCTGCTGGTGCGCTCCGCCGTGCTCTGGTACGCGGTCTTCGCCATCTGGGCATTGCTGCTCTGATCTCGCCAATCGGGCCGGCTGCCGCCGGTCCGATGATGGCATTTTAACCTTAAGTTACAGAACTCCCCGCCGATATCAGGTACACATCGATTCCAAAGCGCGAGATGACGGTCGCTGTACGACAGCGGCTGCGCCGATGAGCGCTCGTGGCGACGACCCGTCCAGGGGCGCGCCGCACCATCCCCGACAAGCGACATAACAATAACGGGAACAGGAGACGTCTTTCGTGAGGACCGTGCTCTATCCGGCCATCGCGCTGATGAACCGTCTGAGCTTCGGCATGAAGTTCAGCCTGATCAGTGTGCTGTTCTTTCTGCCGATGCTGATTACCAACTTCTACCTGGTGCGCGACTCCTACGGGCAGTTCGTCAGTACCCGCGCCGAGCTGGAGAGTCTGTCGCTGATCAGCGACGGCCTGAAGGTTCGCCGCCACCTGGAGTCCTACAACGACCTGTTGCAGATCAACGGGATTCTAGGCCAGTCCAGCAAGACCGCCGGCCTCGACTCGCGCATCAGCCAGTTGCACAAGGACCTGCAGGCGCAGATCGGCGCCCTGCAACCGGTCACCCAGGACGCCGAGCAGATCACCGAGTTCAACGCCAAGCGCGACGAGCTGCTGGCCAGCCTGAAGGGCGTCGACGCCGAAGGCTCGCTGCAGAGCAAGGCGGCCATGGCCGCGCGCCTGCTCAGCGAAGTCCAGGTGTTCAACAAGCTGCTGGTGTCCCAGGCCGGCCTGAGCCAGGACGACGCTCGCGACCTGCGCCAGCTCTCCGAGCTGATTACCTCCGGCACCCCGCAGGTAACCGAGACGCTCAGCCAGGGCCGCACCATGGGTTCCGGCGCGCTGGGGCAGGGGTTCCTCAACTCCTCCACCAGCAGCAAGCTGGACGACCTGCTGCAGGAGCTGGAGAAGCTCCACGCCGAGTACGGCCTCAAGCTGCAGGACGCCCTGGGCGCCAGCCCGGCCGCGCAGAGCGCGTTGTCCGCCGATGCCCAGGCCAGCCGCGAAACGATCAAGAGCATGGGCAAGCTGTTCGAGGACAAGGTGGTGATGGCCGATACCCTCGACACGCCCTGGCCCGAGTTCTATGAGCAGGTCAGCAAGGCGATGGAGCAGACCTACCGTCTCGACGACCAGGTGCTGCAGTTCGTCGATGGTGCGCTGCAGGCGCGCCTGGCCAGCAAGCAGCGGCAGATGGTGCTGCTGGTCGTTGCGCTGCTGGTGGTGTTCGTCTCCATCGTCTACCTCTACGGCGGCTTCTACGTCTCCACCCGCACCACCCTGAAGAGTCTGGGCAAGATGATGGAGCGCGTCGCTTCCGGCGACATGACCGTCAACTTCCAGGCCCAGAGCCGTGACGAACTGGGCGAGTTGGGCGATGCCTTCAACCAGACCGTGTCGAAGATCCACGACCTGATCGAGCAGGTCGGCCGCACCGTCAGCGAAGTGGAGCGGCAGACCGTGCGCGTGGAGTCGGTGTCCGCCGAAAGCAACCAGGCGGTGGCCGGCCAGCGCAATCAGATCGAACAGGTCGCCACGGCGATGAACCAGATGGCCGCGACCGCCCAGGAGGTCGCGCGCAGTGCCGCCGTGGCGGTGGGCAGCGCGCACAACGTGAACCAGGAAACCACCAGCGGCCGCGCCCTGGTGGAGTCCCAGGTGGGCAGCATCCAGCGCCTGGCCGGCGAGATCGACGAATCGGTGGCGGTGATCAACCAGCTGGCCGCCGACAGCGCCTCCATCAGCCGTGTACTGGACGTGATCAAGGGCATTGCCGAGCAGACCAACCTGCTGGCGCTCAACGCTGCCATCGAGGCGGCGCGCGCCGGTGAGCAGGGCCGGGGCTTCGCGGTCGTGGCCGACGAAGTCCGCACCCTGGCCAAGCGCACCCAGCAGTCCACCGAAGAGATCGAGCAGATGATCGCGCGCCTGCAGAACGGTGTGGGCGCCGCCGTGAAGGCCATGGGCAGCAGCCACCAGACCGCCGACGGCACCGTCAGCCAGTCGGCCCAGGTGCAGCAGGCGCTGGAGAACATCCTCAGTGCGGTGGGCGCGATCGTCGACCAGAACCAGCAGATCGCCGCCGCCGCCGAGCAGCAGACCGCCGTGGCCCATGACATCGACCAGAACATTGTCGAGATCAACCAGGCCGGCGAGCGCACCTCCGAAGGCGCCAGCGAGACCGAGCGCGCCAGCCGCGAACTGGCCGGGCAGGTGGTGGAGCTCAAGCGACTGATCGGCGCGTTCCGCGTCTGATCCCGGGTTGTGCGAGGCGGCCGCAGCGGTCCGCCTCGCTACAGGGTTTCGCCAGCAGGCCGATGTCCGTGGGTCGCACGGATGCACCCCATCTCACGGGCATCGGTTTGTCGGTGAATCATCAGCCTCCTGTAGGAGCGGGCCAT
>NZ_JYOA01000003.1:25539-224227 GCF_000955805.1 Pseudomonas sp. 21
TCGCGCCCATGGGGCGCTCCTACACGGTTAGGCTCAGCGCCAGCCGAACAATTCCATCGCGTTGCGCGTGCTGGCGCTGGCCAGATCCTCCGGGCTGATGCCCTTCAGTTCAGCCAGCGCCGTGCAGATCTCCGGCAGATGCTCCGGGCTGTTACGCACGCCGGGGTACATCGACGGCGCCATGTCCGGCGAGTCGGTCTCCAGCACGATGGACTCCAGCGGAATCTCCGGCACCACCTTGCGCAGGCGGTTGGCCTGCGGCCAGGTCGGCGCGCCGCCCAGGCCCAGGCGGAAACCCAGCTTGAGGTATTCGCGGGCTTCCTCGCGGCTGCCGGCGAAGGCGTGGATGATGCCCTGGCGGGCGGGTTTGTAGCGCTTGAGCGTGGCGATCATCGCCGCATGGGCGCGACGTACGTGCAGCAGCACCGGCAGCTCGAAATCGATGGCGATGCGCAGCTGTTCCTCGAAGATGGCCTGCTGGCCATCGCGGTCGAGTTCTTCCAGGTAATAGTCCAGCCCGATCTCGCCCACCGCGCAGAGCTTCGGGTGCCCGGCGAGGCGCTGCAGCCACTCGCGCAGCGCCGTCAGATGTTCCGGCCGGTGCCGCGCCAGGTAGATCGGGTGCAGGCCGAGGGCGGCGTACAGGTCCGGCTCGTTGTCCACCAGCGCCCAGACGTCCTCCCAGTTCTCGCGGAACACTCCCAGCAGCACCTGTCGCTCCACACCCCGCTCGCGGCTGCGTTGCAGCACGGCGGCGCGGTCCTGCTCGAAGTCCGGGCAGTCGAGGTGGTTGTGGGTGTCGATCAGGCGCATCGGCTCACTCCGTGCGCAGCTTGAGGTTGCGCGGGATCGGGTGCACGCCGGGGGTGTAGCTGTTCTGTTCGATGGCGGCCAGCGCCAGGTCCAGCGCGCGCTCGGCGATCAGCGCGTGTTGCTGGGAAATCGCGTTCACCTTCAGCGGGACGAAGTCCAGCAGCTGGGTGTCGCCGAAGGTGGCGATGCGCAGGTCCGCCGGCCAACCGTTGGGCAGCGCCTGGAGCACATCGAAGACGCCTTCGAGCAGCACGTAGGAGGTGGTGATCAGCGCGTCGGGCAACTGCCCCTGGCCGGCCAGCAACTCTTCCATCAGGCGGCGGCCACAGGGGCGGCTGAAAGTCTCGCCGTGTTCGATCAGCACCTGGCCCTGATAGTCGCGCAGGGCGCTGCGGAACCCCGCGGCGCGCTCCTGGGAAATGATCAGCTCCGGCCGCGCGCCGAGCAGGGCGATGCTGCGCGGCGCCGGCTTCAGCAGGCTGGCGGTGAGGCGCTGGCTGGCGTCGCGGTCGTCGCTGACCACCGAGCAGAAGCGTTGCGGGTCGAGCTGGCGGTCCACCGCGATGATCGGCACGCCGTCGGCTTGCAGGCGCGCGTGACTGTCGTCGCCGGCGGGCAGGCAACTGGCGACGATCAGTGCGTCGCAACGTCGCGCGCGGAACAGGTTGAGCACCTGGCGCTCGGTGTCCGGCTCGTCGTCGGAGCAGGCGATCAGCAGCTGGTAGCCACGCGCCCGCGCTCCCTGTTCGAGCAGCTTGGCGAGCTTGGCGTAGCTGGGGTTCTCCAGGTCCGGCAGGACGAAGCCCAGGGTGCGGGTCTGCCCGCGGCGCAGGCTGGCGGCCTGCTGGTCCGGGTGGTAGCCGTGCTCCTCGATCACCGCGCGCACGCGCTCCACCGTGGCGGCGCTGATGCGGCGCTGGACGGCCTTGCCATTGATCACATAGCTGGCGGTGGTGACCGAAACACCGGCCAGGCGGGCGATATCACTGAGTTTCAACGCGGGATGCTGCCGACAATTGGGGGCTTCAAGGATCACGCATTATCGAGTAACGTGCCAGTCTCAAAAGGTGAAACGATTCAGCATTGCGCACGCAGTATTGCCTGAACCCTGTTCCTGCGCCGCAACCTCTAAGCTGATCACCGTACAAGCGGATAACCGCCCCAGCGCCGGCGCGCGCGAACGCCGGTGAGGAGAACGCGATGCTCGAATTCAACGCGCAGCAGGTCCGCATGGGCCAGCGCGCTGCCGACAAGCAGGCCGCCCTGGCCATGCTCGGCTCCGCCCTCGAAGACGACGGCCTGGTTGCTCCGGGCTACCTCGCCGGGATACAGGCCCGCGAGGCGCAGGGCTCCACTTACCTCGGACAGGGCATCGCCATTCCCCACGGCACACCGGAAACCCGGCACCTGGTGCAACGCACCGGCGTGCGCCTGATGCACTTCCCCGAGGGCGTGCACTGGGGCGACGGGCAGACCGTGCACCTGGCAATTGCCATTGCCGCCAAGTCCGACGAACACCTGCGCCTGCTGCAACTGCTGACCCGCGCACTGGGCGACCGTGAAGTGGGGGCGGCGTTGCGTGCAGCGGAGAAACCCGAAGACCTGCTGCAGTTGCTGCAAGGCGGAGCGCCGCAGCCGCTGCTGTTCGACGAGCACCTGGTCGGGCTCGGCGTCGCGGCCGAGGATTTCGACGAACTCGCGCTGGTCGGCGCGCGCCGTCTGAAGAAGGCCAGTTGCGTCGTTCCCGGTTTCGCCGCCGCACTGCACGACCAGGAGGCCCTGCCGTTGGGCGGTGGGCTCTGGTGGCAGGACAGCGAGCAATGCGTCACGCGTCCCGGCCTCGTCTTTGTCACCCCCGCGCGCGAGCTGAGCCACGCCGGCCAGCCGGTGCGCGGCCTGTTCTGCCTGGCCCGCCAGGGCAATGCCCATGAAACGGTGTTTGCGCGCCTGTGCGACCTGCTGGTGGAGGGGCGTGCCGGCGAGCTGGCGAGCGCCACTTCCATTCGCGTGGTACTGGAAGCCCTGGGTGGCGAATTGCCGGTGGACTGGCCGAGCCTCCGTGTTCCGCTGGCCAACCCCCACGGCCTTCACGCGCGCCCGGCGCAGGTACTGATGTTGTTGGCGCGGGACTTCAGCGGGGAAATCCGCGTGCGTATCGCCGAGGGCGACAGCGCCCCGGTGTCGATCCGCAGCCTGAGCAAGCTGCTCAGCCTCGGCGCGCGGCGCGGGCAGATGCTGGAATTCTTCGCCGAGCCGGAGATCGCCGAAGCCGCGCTGGCTGCCGTCCGCCTGGCGGTGGAGCAGGGCCTGGGCGAAGAGGTCGAACCGCTGCCGGAGGTCCCCGAGCCGATCGCCGAAAGCGCTCACCTGGATGAGCAGGAACTGCAGGCCGTGCGGGCCCCGGAAGCCGGGGCTCAGCTTCAGGCCATCCCGGCATCGCCAGGCATTGCCCACGGGCCAGCCTACGTGCAGGTCGCCCGCGCGTTCGAGTTTTCCGCGCGTGGCGAGTCGGCCGAGGCTGAACGCCTGCGCCTGGACGAGGCGCGTACGGGCATCAGCCGGGAGATCGAAACCCTGGTGGAGCGCAGCCAGGTCAAGGCGATCCGTGACATCTTCGTTACCCACCAGGCGCTGCTGGATGACCCCGAATTGCTCGACGAGGTGCAGGCGCGACTGGTCGAAGGCGCCAGCGCCGAAGCGGCCTGGAGCCAGGTGATCGAGCGCGTGGCCGGTGAGCAGGAGGCACTGCGCGATGCGCTGCTGGCCGAGCGCGCGGCGGACCTGCGCGACGTTGGCCGGCGTGTGCTGGCGCGCCTGTGCGGCGTCGAGAGTGCCGTGGAGCCCAGCGAGCCCTACATCCTGGTGATGGATGAAGTCGGCCCCTCGGACGTGGCGCGGCTCGATCCGGAACGCGTGGCAGGTATCGTCACGGCGCGCGGTGGCGCCACCTCGCACAGCGCGATCATCGCCCGCGCGCTGGGCATTCCCGCGCTGGTGGGCGCCGGCGCAAGCGTGCTGGCGCTGGCGTCCGGCACGGCCCTGCTGCTGGATGGCGAGAAGGGCGAGCTGACGATCGCGCCGGACACGCAGACGCTGCACGCCGCCAAAGCCCAGCGCGACCTGCGCCAGCGCCGTGCCGAGCAAGCCGAAGCACGCCGTCATGAACCGGCGGTGACCCGCGACGGCCATGCGGTGGAAGTCTGCGCCAACCTGGGCGACACCGCCGGGGCGGCGAAAGCCGTGGAGCTGGGCGCGGAAGGCGTGGGCCTGCTGCGCACCGAGTTCGTCTTCATGGACAACCCCCAGGCGCCGGACCAGGCGACCCAGGAGATTGAGTACCGCCGCGTCCTCGATGCCCTGGAGGGACGACCGCTGGTGGCCCGTACCCTCGATGTGGGCGGCGACAAGCCGCTGCCCTACTGGCCAATTCCCGAGGAAACCAACCCCTACCTGGGCATTCGCGGCGTGCGCCTGACGCTGCAACGCCCACAGATTTTCCGCACCCAGCTGCGAGCGTTGCTGAGTGCGGCTGCCGGGCGACCGCTGCGCATCATGTTCCCCATGGTCGGCCAGGTGGAGGAATGGCGGCAGGCGCGCGACCTGACCCGTGAACTCTGTGCGGAACTGGGCGGCGAGCATGACCTGCAACTCGGCATCATGGTCGAGGTGCCGTCCGCCGCGCTGCTGGCGCCGGTACTGGCGCGCGAGGTGGACTTCTTCAGCGTCGGCACCAATGACCTGACCCAATACGCACTGGCCATCGACCGTGGCCACCCGAGCCTGTCCGCCCAGGCCGACGGCCTGCACCCGGCGGTGCTGCAACTGATCGACATGACCGTGCGCGCCGCCCATGCCCACGGCAAGTGGGTGGGGGTGTGTGGCGAGCTGGCCGCCGATCCGCTGGCGGTGCCATTGCTGGTTGGATTGGGTGTGGACGAGCTGAGTGTCTCGGCGCGCAGCATTCCCCTGGTGAAGGCGCGGGTCCGCGAGCTGGACCTGCCGACCTCCCGCGAACTGGCGCAAGCCGCCCTGACCCTGTGCTCGGCGGCGGACGTTCGCCAGAGTGTCGCCCTCGCGCTGCCGGAGGTGCACTGATGGCCCGCATCCTGACGCTGACCCTGAACCCCGCGCTGGACCTCACCGTGCGCCTGCCGCAGCTGGAACCCGGCGAGGTGAACCGCAGCGAGTCGGTGATCAGCCAGGCGGCCGGCAAAGGCGTGAACGTCGCCCAGGTGCTGGCTGACCTTGGGCATTCCCTGACCGTTGCCGGCTTCCTCGGCGCGGACAACGCGCAACCTTTCGAGGCGCTGTTCCGCCGTCGCGGCTTCATCGACGCCTTCGTCCGCGTGCCGGGCGAAACCCGCAGCAATATCAAGCTCGCCGAGGGCACCGGGCGTATCACCGATATCAACGGGCCCGGCCCCGAAGTAGGCGAGGCGCAGCAGGACGCGCTGCTGGATCGCCTCGACCTGCTCGTCGCCGACTTCGAGATCGCCGTGGTCGCCGGCAGCCTGCCGCGCGGCGTTGATCCCCAGTGGTTGCGCGAGCTGTTGCGGCGCTTGCAGGGGCATGGCCTGAAGGTCGCTTTCGACAGTAGTGGCGCGGCCCTGCGCGAAGGCATCGAGGCCGCGCCCTGGCTGATCAAGCCCAACGACCAGGAACTGGGCGAGGCCTGTGGACACTTCGCCGGCAGCGCCGAGGAATCGGCCGCCCAAGTCGAATCGCTGCGCGCTCGCGGGATCGAGCAGGTGGTGCTTTCCCAGGGCGCCGAGGGGGTGCGCTGGTTCAGCCCGCAGGGCATCTGGCAGGCGGTGCCGCCGAAGGTGGAGGTGGCCAGTACGGTGGGCGCCGGCGATTCCCTGCTGGCCGGCATGGTCCATGGCCTGCTCGCCGGCTGGCCGGCCGAGCGCGTGTTGCGCCGGGCCACGGCGGTGGCCGCGTTGGCGGTCACTCAGTTTCAGTTCGGCATCGGCGACGCGCAGCGGCTCAAGCGCATCGAAGACGCGGTGCAGGTTCAGGCGCTGGCCCCGAGCCAGGCCTGAGCGATAGAACAGCAAGAGGTATGACGATGAACCTTGCCCTGATCACGGCCTGCCCCAACGGCCAGATTTCCAGCGTGCTCAGCGCCCGCCTGCTGCGGGCGGCAGCCGAGCGCCTGGGCTGGTCGGTGTGTGTCGAGCAATGCGACCCGCAGCATCCGGAGCGCCAGTTGAGCGAACGCCAGATCGCCGCGGCCGACTGGGTGCTGGTGGTCAGTACGCAACCGCTGGAGCTTTCGCGCTTCGCCGGCAAACGCCTGGTCCAGGCCCGGCCTGCCGAAGCGCTGGCCGAGCCCGCGAGCTTCCTGCAGCGAGCGCAGGAAGAGGCGCAGGTCTGGCAGCCCGGGGGGCCTTCGAGCACGCCGGTTGCCGTGGAACGCGCTGCGAAAGTCGTTGCGGTGACGGCCTGCCCGACCGGCGTGGCGCACACCTTCATGGCCGCCGAGGCACTGCAACAGACGGCGCAGCAGATGGGCGTCGAGTTGCGGGTGGAAACCCAGGGCTCGGTGGGCGCGCGCAACCCGCTGACGGCGGAAGAAATCGCGGCCGCCGATGTGGTGCTGCTGGCGGCGGACATCGAGGTCAACCCCGAGCGTTTCGCCGGCAAGCGCATCTTCCGTTGCGGCACTGGCGTTGCGCTGAAGCAACCGCAAGCGACCCTGGAGCGCGCGCTGAAGGACGCGACGGCGGAGTCCGCCTCGTCTGCCGGCCACAGTGCGGCGCCGACGAAGAACGAGGCGCGCGGCGTCTACAAGCACCTGCTCACCGGCGTGTCCTTCATGCTGCCGATGGTGGTGGCCGGCGGCCTGCTGATCGCGCTGTCCTTCGTCTTCGGCATCGAGGCCTTCAAGCAGCAGGGCACCCTGGCGGCGGCGCTGATGCAGATCGGCGGCGATGCGGCGTTCAAGCTGATGGTGCCGATGTTGGCGGGCTATATCGCCTGGTCCATCGCCGACCGTCCGGGCCTGGCGCCGGGGATGATCGGCGGGCTGCTGGCGAGCACGCTGGGCGCGGGCTTCCTCGGCGGCATAGTCGCCGGCCTGCTCGCGGGCTATTCGGCGCGGGCGATTGCCCAGTGGATTCCACTGCCGGCCAGCGTCGCGGCGCTCAAGCCGATCCTGATCATCCCGCTGCTGGCCAGCCTGTTCACCGGGTTGGTGATGATCTACGTGGTGGGGTCGCCGGTGGCGGCGATGATGCGCTCGCTGACCGATTTCCTCGCCGGCATGGGCACCACCAATGCCATCCTGCTCGGCCTGTTGCTGGGCGGGATGATGTGCGTGGACCTGGGCGGGCCGATCAACAAGGCGGCCTATGCGTTCTCGGTGGGACTGCTGGCGTCGCAGAGCTATGCGCCGATGGCGGCGGTAATGGCTGGCGGCATGGTCCCGCCGATTGGCATGGGCATCGCCACGCTGCTGGCGCGGCGCAAGTTCGCCCAGAGCGAGCGCGAGGCCGGCAAGGCAGCGCTGGTGCTGGGGCTGTGCTTCATCTCCGAGGGGGCGATTCCCTTTGCCGCGAAGGACCCGCTGCGGGTGATCCCGGCGAGCATTGCCGGCGGCGCGCTGACCGGTGCGCTGTCGATGCTGTTCGGCTGCAAGCTGCTGGCGCCCCATGGCGGGCTGTTCGTGCTGCTGATCCCCAACGCGATGAACCATGCGCTGCTCTACCTGCTGGCGATTGCCGCGGGCAGCGTGGTGACCGGGGTGCTCTATGCGCTGCTCAAGCGCGGCGAGGCCGCGCCGATGATGGTGATGGGCGAGCAGGCGCCGGGGCGGGGGTGAGCATCTTGGCCTGGTCGGCGTGGGTGGGTTCGCGAGCAAGCTCGCTCCTACGAAGAGCCGTGACCCTCCTGTAGGAGCGAGCTTGCTCGCGAATGCTCTTCAAGCCGTGCGCCGCGGGCGTTGCTCGGCGGCCTGCGCCGGAACTGGCAGGCGGTGCGAGTCGCCGCGGCCCATGGGGAAGTACTCGAAGCCGTAACGGGCCACGCGCTCGGGGTCGAACAGGTTGCGCCCGTCGAAGATCACCGGGGCTTTCAGGCGGCTGGCCAGCAGCTCGAAATCGGGGGCTTTGAACTGTCGCCATTCGGTGCAGATCACCAGCGCGTCCGAGCCGCCGAGGGTGGCTTCCGGGGTGCCCATCAGGGTCAGGCGCTCATCGTGTCCGTAGAGTCGCTGCGCTTCGGGCATGGCTTCGGGGTCGAAGGCGCGGACCTTGGCGCCGGCTTCCCACAGGGCTTCCATCAGGGTGCGGCTGGGAGCGTCGCGCATGTCGTCGGTGTTGGGCTTGAACGACAGGCCCCAGAGCGCGAAGGTGCGTCCCTTGAGCTTGCCGCCGTAGTAGCGGCGGATGCGCTCGAACAGCTTGCTCTTCTGCCGCTGGTTCACCGCTTCCACGGCGCGCAGCAGGTCGCTGGAGCAGTGGGCTTCCTCGGCACTCTGGATCAGGGCCTGGACGTCCTTGGGGAAGCACGAGCCGCCGTAGCCGCAGCCGGGGTAGATGAAGTGGTAGCCGATGCGCGGGTCGGCGCCCATGCCCTGGCGCACCGCCTCGATGTCGGCGCCCAGGTGTTCGGCTAGCTCGGCGATCTGGTTGATGAAGCTGATCTTGGTGGCGAGCATGCAGTTGGCGGCGTACTTGGTCAGTTCCGCGCTGCGCAGGTTCATGGTCAGGATGCGGTCGTGGTTGCGGTTGAACGGCTCGTAGATCTCGCGCATCACGTCCAGCACCTCGGCGCTTTCGCAGCCGATGACGATGCGGTCGGGTTTGCGGCAGTCGGCCAGCGCCGAGCCTTCCTTGAGGAACTCGGGGTTGGAAACGATCTCGAAGTCCAGGCTGCGGCCTTCTTCGGCGAGCACCGCCTGAATCCTGGCCTTCACGCGATCGCCAGTGCCCACCGGCACGGTGGATTTCTCGACGATGATCACCGGCTGGGTGCGGTTGCGGGCGATGCCTTCGGCCACAGCCAGCACAGCGCGCAGGTCGGCCGAGCCATCGGGCAACGGCGGGGTGCCGACGGCGATGAACTGCACCCGGCCATGGGCGGCGGCCTCGGCGACGTCGCTGGTGAAGCGCAGGCGTCCGGCTTCCAGGTTATCCTTCACCAGCTCGGCGAGGCCCGGCTCGAAGATGCTGATCTGGCCGCGCTTGAGCTTGGCGATCTTGTCCTCGTCGATGTCCATGCACAGGACGTCATGACCCACTTCGGCCATGACCGCGGCCTGCACCAGGCCCACATAACCGATTCCGAATACGCTGATTTTCATGTTGTGCTCTCCCGGATAGGAACTCGAAGCGGGATTGGGGTCAGTCGAACTGCGTGCGCTCGGAGCGAGCGTCGCTGGGTTTGATGACGGTTATTCTGTCATGGCGGCGTGGCGAGTTGATCGCGATCACGCCGGCGATCACCAGGGCGACGCCCAGGGTGCGTGGCAGGCTCAGGGGTTCGCCGAGGCCCGGCAGCACGGCGGCGCCGAGGTAGACGAAGGCATAGCTGAGGCTCAGCAGCGAATAGGCGCGGCTCAGCGGCAGGTGTTTGAGGGCGAGCAGCCAGCAGAGCATCGACAGCGCGTAGGCCAGTACCGCGCCGGCCAGTGCCAGCAGGGCGGCAATGTCCAGTTGCGCGAGGTCGAACGGCCAGTGCGATGGCAGGCGCGTCATACTCCAGCGCATGCCCAGCTGTGCGCCGCTCACCAGCAGTACGCTGCCCAGGGCGAAAGCGATGCCGCGCTTCACGAGTGCATCCCCAGCAGGGCGACGCCGCCGACGATCAGTGCCACGCCGAACCAGTGGCGCGCGTCGATATGCTCGCCGAACTGACGGCTCGCCAGGAGCGTCACCAATACGAAATTCAGGCTCAGCATGGGGTAGGCGACGCCCACCTCCAGACGCTGCAGGACCAGTAACCAGAGTAGCAGGCCGAATCCCAGGCAGGCGATGGCCAGCAATAGCCAGGGCGAGAGAAGCTTCGCCGCCACGCTCGAGGGCGTATCGCGCCAGCTTTCCACGGCGAACTTCTGCGCCAGCTGGCCCAGGCAGGTGAGCAGGCAGACACCGGCCAGCAGCAGGGCGGTCATGGCGTGGCCTGCGGAATCAGCAGGACCACCAGGTGGTTCTGCCGGTAGCTGATGGCATCGCTGGGCAGCATGGCCAGTTCGGCTTCGTCGCTGGCACTGTTGACCCGCATGATCACGCCGATGGGGCCTTCGGCGCGGGCGCGCGCGATCCAGGCGTGGATGCCTTCGGGGGCAATGCTGCGGCCCTGGCCCTCGGGATAGCCCAGGCCGAACTTCAGCTCGCCTTCGGTGTTGAACAGCGTGATGTCGCTGCGCCGGGTTCGCCAGGCAAGTGCGGTGGCGGCGCCCAGGTCGTTGCTCAGCAGGCTGCGGGCCTCCTTGAGCTGGTCCAGGTGCTCGGCGATGAACTGGTCGGGCATCTTGCTGTTGACCATCTTGTTCGGCATCGCGTTGGGTACCAGCGCCACCAGCAGCCACGCCGCGAAGGCCGGTGCGGCCCAGTAGCGAGTGGGCCGCAGCAGTTGCAGCAGGCCGGACAGCAGCCAGACGATGCAGACCAGAGCGATCATCAGCACGCTGGGCAGTTCGTCGTGGTACTGCGGGTGCCGTGCCTGCATGAACAGCAGGCCGGCCAGCGCGCTGCTGCCCAGCAGCAGGTTGAGCGCGCCGTTGAGTTTCAGTGCGATCAGCTTGCGCTGCTGCAGCGCGCGGCCGATGGCGTCGGCCATCAGCAGGGCAAGCGGGGCGAAGCAGGGCATGATGTAGGTCGGCAGCTTGCCCTTGGCCAGGCTGAAGAACAGGAAGGGCATGACGAACCACAGCAGCAGGAACAGCAGCTTCGAGTCGCGCCAGCCCTGGATTGCGTTACGCAGCGCCGGGATGATCAGCACCGCCCAGGGCATTGCGCTGGCGAACAGCAGCGGTACGAAGAACCAGATCGGCCGGCCGTGCTGGGCGTCTTCTGCGGCGAAGCGGCGGATGTGCTCGTTCCAGAAGAAGAAGTCCCAGAAGTCCGGCTCGCGGGCGTGGATCAGCAGCACCCAGGGCGCGGCGACCAGTACGGCCACCAGCACCGCCAGCGGCCCGTAGCGCAGCAGCTCGCCGAAGCGCTTCTGCAGCAGGGCATAGGGCAGGCCGACGATCACCGGCAGGAGGAAGGCGAGAAAGCCCTTGGTCATGAAACCGAAGGAGCAGGCCGCGCCCAGCAGACTCCAGGCGGCGAAGCGTCCGCGCGTGGTGCTGGCGTCGAAGGCGAACCACAGGGCGCCGAGGCTGAGGTTCACGCAGAAGGTGAACTGCGGGTCGAGGTTGGCGTAGCCGGCTTGTCCGGCGATCAGCCCGAAGCTCAGGTAGAGCAGGCCCGCGGCCCAGGTGCGGCGCGGGTCGTTCCACAGCCGGCGGGCGACCAGGATGACCAGCAGGGTGCTCAGTGCGGTCACCAGCGCGGAACCGGCGCGCACGCCGAACAGGTTCTGGCCGAACACGGCCTGGCTGGCGGCGGTCAGCCAGTAGCCGCCGGTGGGCTTCTCGAAATAGCGCAGGCCGAGCAGGTGCGGGGAAACCCAGTCGCCACTCTGCAGCATGGACTGGCTGATCTGCGCGTTGCGTGACTCGTCGGGAATCCACAGGCCGTGGAAGGCCATCGGCAGCAGGATGCACAGCACGAAAGCGGCTAGCAGGGTCGGGTAGGCCAGGCGCTTCATGCGTGCTGCACCCCCAGCCAGCCTTCGCGGCCGGCCAGTTCGCCGCGCACGAGGCTGGCGACGGGCAGGGTGGTGGGGTCGTCCGGCAGCAGCCGGCCAAGCGGAACGAAGCGGATGCCGCCGGCCCGTGCCTGGGCCAGCAAGCGTCGGAAGTCGTGGGCCATGAGAATGCCCTCGACCTCGGCGTGGATGGTGTACACGTTCAAGGCGTCCATGTCGAAGCGGGAAAGAATGTAGTCATTGAAGGCGGACGGCGCCACCTGCGGGCCGACGACCTCGTCGAAGGTGGGCATGTCCACCGGGATCTGCGGGGTACCGGCGCGGCCGTCGGCCAGGCGTGGGCGGAACAGCGAGCGGCCGCGGCAATCGCTGTTGTAGCGAAAGCCGAAGCGCTCCTTGGCTTCCACGGTGCGTTCGTCGGCGCGCCAGCCGGCCACGGCCGAGCATTCCACCGGGTTGCCGAGGATGTCGGCGAGGGTGTCCACGCCACGGCAGATCTGCTGCTCCAGTTGCGGCGTGCTCCAGCGGCCGGCGTTGGCCTGCCAGCCATGGTGGTCCCAGGCGTGCAGGCCGACTTCGTGGCCGGCGTCCTGGGCACGCCGCATCAGGTGGCCCAGGTCGCGGCCGATCGGCTTGCCCGGCCAGGCGGTGCCGGCCAGGAGGATGTCCCAGCCGTAGAGCCCGGCGGCGTTGGAACGCAGCATCTTCCACAGGAACTGTGGGCGGATCAGGCGCCACAGGTGCCGGCCCATGTTGTCGGGGCCGACGCTGAAGAAGAAGGTCGCCTTGACGTCGGCTTCCTCGAGCATGTCCAGCAACCGTGGCACGCCATCACGGGTGCCACGGTAGGTATCGACGTCGATGCGCAGTCCCGCTCTCATCCGGCGATGCTTTTCTTCAGCGGGAAGGCGTGGGGTACACCGCCGACGCGTTCAGCCAGGGCTTCGCGGAGGAAGAAGTCCAGGGTCTTGCCGATGGTGGCGGAGAGCTCCACGCTCGGCTGCCAGTCCAGCAGGCGACGGGCATTCTCGATGCTCGGCTTGCGGTGCGACACGTCCTGGTAGCCGTCGCCATAGAAGCTGCGGCTTTCCACTTCGCGGAAGCCGGCGAAGGGCGGGAACTGGTCGCGCAGCGGGTGGGCCTCGAACTGGCGCAGCAGCTCTTCGCCCAACTGGCGGATGCTGGCTTCGTTGTCCGGGTTGCCGATGTTGACGATCTGCCCGTCGCAGCGGCTGCCTTCGTTGTCGATGATGCGCGCCAGCGCCTCGATGCCGTCGTCCACGTCGGTGAAGCAGCGCTTCTGCTCGCCGCCGTCCACCAGGCGGATCGGGGTGCCTTCCACGAGGTGCAGGATCAGCTGGGTAATGGCGCGGGAGCTGCCGATACGCGCCGAGTCCAGGCGGTCCAGGCGCGGGCCCATCCAGTTGAACGGGCGGAACAGGGTGAACTTCAGGCCCTTCTGGCCGTAGGCCCAGATGACGCGGTCGAGCAGTTGCTTGGACACCGAGTAGATCCAGCGCTGCTTGTTGATCGGGCCGACGATGAGGTTGGACTTGTCCTCGTCGAAGTTGGCGTCGGCGCACATGCCGTACACCTCGGAGGTGGACGGGAAGATCACGCGCTTGTTGTACTTCACGCAGTAGCGGACCAGCTTGAGGTTTTCCTCGAAGTCCAGTTCGAACACGCGCAGCGGGTTGCGGGTGTATTCGATCGGCGTGGCGATGGCCACCAGCGGCAGGACCACGTCGCACTTCTTGATGTGGTACTCGATCCACTCGGTGTGGATGCTGATGTCGCCTTCGACGAAGTGGAAGTCCGGGTTGCCCTTCAGGCGCTCGATGGCATCGGAGCCGATGTCCAGGCCGTAGACCTCGTAGTTGCCGTCGCGCAGCAGGCGCTCGGAGAGGTGGTTGCCGATGAAGCCGTTGACGCCGAGGATCAGCACGCGAGTCTTGCGCTTGGGCTTGCCGACTGCGCCGTGCAGGCGCGAGCCGTCCACCAGGCCCATCTCGCGGGCCAGTTGCGGGCCGGCGAGGAACAGGCCGCTGTCGTTCTGCTGGCCGGAGAGGATTTCCAGCGAGTCTTCGCCGCAGGCGATGCGCAGGGGATCGACCGACAGGACCGAACCGGGTGCCATGCCGTTGTTGCCGGCAGCGACGCGCGAACTCCAGACGATCAGCTTGCGATCGCCCACCGGGGCGAAGGCGCCGGGGTAGGGCTGGGTGACGGCGCGGACCAGGTTGTGCAGTTCGCGGGCCGGGCGTTTCCAGTCGAGCTGGCCATCCGCCGGGGTGCGGCGACCGAAGTAGCTGGCGCGGGACTCGTCCTGGGCGACTTCCTGCAGCTCGCCGCGCGCCAGGCGCGGCAGGGCGGAGGCGAGCAGCTCGCGAGTGGCTTCACGGAGCTTGCCGTGCAGCACCAGGGCGGTGTCGTCGGCGCCGATGGCGACGCTCTGCTGGGCGAGGATGCCGCCGGCATCGGCGCGCTTGACCATGCGGTGCAGGGTCACGCCGGTCTCGGTCTCGCCGTTGACCAGTACCCAGTTGGCCGGGGCGCGGCCACGGTAGCGCGGCAGCAGCGAGCCATGCAGGTTGTAGGCGCCCTTGGCGGCGCAGGCCAGCAGCTCTTCGCTGAGCAGGTGGCGGTAATAGAAGGAGAAGATGTACTGCGGCTGCAGCTCGCGGATGCGCGCGACCCACAGCGGGTGGTTGACGTCTTCCGGGGCGTGCACCGGGATGCCCAGGCGAGCGCAGAGCTGCGCTACGGAGCCATAGAAACGGTTTTCCTTGGGATCGTCGGCGTGGGTGAAGACGGCGTCGATCTGGTAACCGGCGGCGAGCAGTGCCTCGATGCCGGCGCAGCCGAAGTCGTGGTAGGCGAAGACGATGGTCTGCTGGGTCATGGCTGGATGGACTCGAAAGTAGGGGAAGAAGTGGTGATCTCGGCGCGCGGTGTCTCGGCGCGGACGATGCGCTCGATGAAGAAGCGGGGGCGGGCGCGCACATCGTTGTACATGCGCCCCAGGTACTCGCCGAGCAGGCCCATGCCGACCAGCTGCACGCCGGTGAACATGAACAGCACGGCGAACAGCACGAACACGCCGTGGCCGGCCCAGGCGGCGCCGAACAGCAGGCGCAGTACCAGCAGCATCAGGGCGAAGGCGAAACCGGCCACCGCCATGCCGCCGCCGACGAAGGACAGCAGGCGCAGCGGCGAAGTGGTCATGCAGGTGACCAGGTCGAACATCAGGTTGATCAGGCGCAGGAAGTCGTACTTCGACTCGCCGTGCTCGCGCTCGGCGTGGGCGACGAGGATCTCGCTGGTGTGGCGGGCGAAGCTGTTGGCCAGAATCGGAATGAAGGTGCTGCGCTCGCGGCAGGCCAGCATCGCCTTGACGATGCTCGAGCGGTACGCGCGCAGCATGCAGCCGTAGTCGTTCATCGCCACGCCGGTGGAGCGCTGCACGGCGAGGTTGATCAGCTTCGACGGCCAGCGGCGCAGGGCGGAGTCCTGGCGTTGCTGGCGCACGCTGCCGACCACGTCATAGCCCTTGGCGGCTTCGGCCACCAGGCGCGGGATTTCTTCCGGCGGGTTCTGCAGGTCGGCGTCGAGGGTGATCACCAGGTCGCCCTGGCACTGCTCGAAGCCGGCCATGATCGCGGCGTGCTGGCCGTAGTTGCGGTTGAGGATCACCGCCACCACGTGGCTGCCCGGCGCCTGCGCGGCTTCCTGCAGCAGGTCGGCGGAGCTGTCGCGGCTGCCGTCGTCGATCAGCACGATCTCGTAGTCGCGGCCCAGCTGTTCGCAGGCGGTGGTGGTGCGGCGCAGCAGCTCGGGCAGGCTGGCCTCTTCGTTGTACACCGGGATGACGATGGACACACGATGGATCGGATAGGGTTTCACGGTGGCGTTACCGAAGCAGGGTTTCGATGGCGTCGACCACACGGTCCTGGTCGGCCTGGGTCATGTCGGGGAACAGCGGGATGGAGACGATCCGCGAGGAGTTCCACTCGGTGTTGGGCAGTTGCACGCGCGGGTAGCGCTGGCGGTAGTAGCTGTGCAGGTGGCTGCCGATGAAGTGGATGCCGCTGCCGATGCCGCGTTGCTGCAGGCCCTGCATGAAGGCGTCGCGGTCGAGGCCGCAGCGCTCCTGGTCGATGCGCAGGACGTAAAGGTGCCAGGCGTGATGTTGCGGGTAGTCCGGCACCGCCAGCGGTTGCACGGACAGGTGCGCCAGGCGCTCGGCGTAGCCGGCGGCCAGCTCGGCGCGGCGGGCGTTGATCGCTTCGAGCTTGGGCAGTTGGACCAGCGCGATGGCGGCGTTGATGTCGGTGAGGTTGTACTTGAAGCCCGGCTCCACCACCTGCGCCTGCGGCTTGCGGCCGTGGGTCAGGCGGTCGTAGGCGTCGACGCCCAGGCCGTGGAACTTCAGGGTGCGCACGCGGTTGGCCAGGACTTCGTCATCGCTGACGAACATGGCGCCCTCGGCGCAGGTGAGGTTCTTGATCGCATGGAAGGAGAAGATCGCGGTGCCGCGCTGGCCTACCGGGCGGCCACGGTAGAAGGTACCGGCAGCGTGGGCGGCGTCCTCGATCACCGGGATGCCGTGGCGCAGGGCGAGCTCGTCGATCGGGTCCATGTCGCAGGCGGCGCCAGCGTAGTGCACCGGGATGATGGCGCGGGTACGCGGGGTGATCGCGGCCTCGATGCGGGCGGCGTCGGTCATCAGGGTGTCACGGTCGACATCGACGAACACCGGGGTGGCGCCCAGCAGGCTGATCATGTTGACGGTGGAGACCCAGGTCTGCGACGGGGTGATCACCTCGTCGCCCGGGCCGATGCCCAGGGCCAGCAGCGCCAGGTGCATGCCACCGGTGGCGGAAGACAGTGCCACGGCGTGGCGGCAGCCGATCGACTGGGCAAAGCGCTGTTCCAGTTCGGCGTTCTTCGGCCCGGTGGTGATCCAGCCCGAACGCAGGACTTCATTGACTGCGTGGATCTCCTCCTCGCCGATACTGGGGCGGGAGAAGGGGAGGAAGGGCATTTCCATGTGGTGTTCCAAAGGCCGTCACGGCTCTGTCAGGGGGTGAGAGAACGCTACGGGGGAGATCGTTAAGAAGCCGTTAAGTGGATGTCGTGATTCCGTTCGTCGGTCGAACATGCGACAGGCAACACCCGAAGAGTGGAAGGATGTGAGTGGAACGGTCTGAAAACGACATGTCTGATGTCGGAAAACGCTGTTGAACACTCGTTCATCCTTGGCTATGGTGGCCCAACGCTCCTGCGGACCCTTCCGCAGGTCATTCCGTCATTCGGATGAGGCCCTTGCATGCGTTATTCGTCGCTTGTGGACAGGATGGTCGGACCCGGCGTTGCCGCCTGGGATATTCACTACGCCGCCATCGCCGCCCAACGCGCCGGCCGCGACGTGATAGTGCTCAGCGTCGGCGACCCCGATTTCGCAACCCCGGACTTCATCACCGATGCCGCCGTTTCCGCGTTGCGCGACGGCGACACCCATTACAGTGATGTAGCCGGCAAACCCGCGCTGCGCCAGGCGATCGCGGCATTGCATGAGCGACGTTTCGGCCAAAAGACAGGGGCCGAAAACGTCATCGTCGTCGCCGGCGCTCAAAACGGCCTGTTTGCCGCCGCGATGTGCCTGCTGGAGAAGGGCGACGAGGTCATCACCTTCGACCCGGTCTACGTCACCTACGAAGCCACGCTGAAAGCCACCGGCGCCGTGCTGGTCGGCGTACCGACCCGCCCGGAAAACGGCTTCCGCCCACTGGCCGCCGATATCGCCGCAGCGATCACCCCGCGCACCAAGGCGATCTTCCTCGCCAACCCGAGCAACCCCACCGGCGTCGTGCTGGACCGCGACGAGCTGTTGGCCATTGCCGCGCTGGCCGAGGCTCGCGACCTCTGGGTGGTGGTCGACGAGGTCTACGAAGGCCTGACCTTCGAGCGCGAACACCAGAGCTTCGCTGCCCTGCCGGGCATGGCCGAGCGCACCCTGAGCATCGGCAGCCTGTCGAAATCCCATGCCATGACCGGCTGGCGTGCCGGCTGGATAGTCGCCAACCCGACCCTGGTCGGGCACCTGGAAAACCTCGCGCTGAACATGTTCTACGGCCTGCCGGGCTTCGTGCAGGAAGCCGCCCTGGCGGCGGTGGAACGTCACGACGAGGTCGTCACGGCGATGCGCGAGATCTACCGCCGCCGCCGCGACCTGGTGGTGGCCGCGCTGAGCGATTGCCCGCGGGTGAAGGTCCTGTCCCCCGAAGCCGGCATGTTCGTCATGGTCGACGTGCGCGACAGCGGTCTCAGCTCGCTGGATTTCTCCTGGCAACTGTTCCACGCCACCGGCGTTTCGGTGCTCGACGCGGCGGCCTTCGGCCCGCAGGCGGAGGGCTTCGTGCGGTTGTCCTTCGGGTTGAGCGACGAGAGCATGGCGGAAGCCTGTGCGCGGATCATCCGCTTCGTCGAATCGCTTCCCGCACGTGCCGAATCAACTGTAGGAGCGAGGGGGGCGCCTCAGCCATTGCTCGCGAACGCTCCTGATGCTTCTGCGGCGGTGGCTGGTTCGCGAGCAAGCTCGCTCCTACAGAAAGCAGAGCAGCCCGCGACCAAACCAGTGATCGAAGTGCGCGATATCCACAAGCGCTTCGGCGACTTCGAGGTGCTCAAGGGCGTATCGCTGTCGGCGCGCGAGGGCGAGGTGATCTCGCTGATCGGCGCCAGTGGCTCGGGCAAGAGCACCCTGCTGCGCTGCATCAACATGCTGGAGATTCCCAACCAGGGCTCGGTCACCGTCAACGGCGAGACCATCCGTCTGAGCCAGAACCGCCACGGTGAGCCGATGGTCGCCGACCAGAAGCAGCTCACGCGCATCCGCTCGCAACTGGGCATGGTGTTCCAGAGCTTCAACCTGTGGCCGCACCGCACTGTGCTGGAGAACCTGATCGAGGCGCCGACCTTTGTCCTCCACGAGAGCAAGGCCGAGGCCCGCGAGCGCGCCGAGGCGCTGCTGGAGCGTGTCGGCCTGGCGGAGAAGCGCCACGAGTACCCGGCCTTCCTTTCCGGTGGCCAGCAGCAGCGCGTGGCCATCGCCCGTGCGCTGGCCGTGCGGCCGAAAGTGATGCTGTTCGACGAGCCGACCTCGGCGCTGGACCCGGAGCTGGTGGGCGAAGTGCTGAAGGTGATCCGCTCGCTGGCGGAGGAGGGGCGGACCATGATCCTGGTTACCCACGAGATGGCATTCGCCCGCGACGTTTCCAGCCATGTGGCGTTCCTCCACAAAGGTTTGATCGAGGAGGAGGGCACCGCCGAGGAGGTGTTCTTGCGGCCGCGCAGCGAGCGCTGCCGGCAGTTCGTCAACGCGCACCAGAATCGCTGACCGATGCCGCGCTGTCGGCGCATCGATGAGCGTGACCCAACACTAAGTAAAACAATGCAGGGGATCACGATGAATAAGAAAGGTCTGTGCAATCTGATGGTGGGTGCGGCGATGCTGGTGGCCGGCGTGGCGAGCGCCCAGGCCGAGACGATCCGCTTCGCCCTGGCCGCCGAGCCCTATCCACCGTTCTCGCAGAAGCAGCCCGACGGCAGCTGGGTCGGCTTCGAGCCGGATCTGATCCACAAGGTCTGCGCCGAGATGAAGGCTACCTGCGAGATCGACGAGGTGGCCTGGGACGGCATCATCCCGGCACTGCTGGCGAAGAAGATCGACGTGATCTTCAACTCCCTGTCGATCACCGATGAGCGCGAGAAGCAGATTGCTTTCAGCCGCCCCTACTACGACACCCCGGTGGCCGTCGCCGCGCCCCAGGCGGTGGACGTGCAGATCAGCCCCGAGGGCCTGAAGGGCAAGACCATCGGCGTGCAGATCTCCACCGTCAGCTCCAACTACCTCAAGCAGTACTACGAGAAGATCGCCGACGTGCGCTACTACGACACCCAGGACTCGGTGAACGCCGACCTGGTGGCCGGGCGCATCGACCTGATGATGGCCGACGGTATTGCCGTGGCGTCCTTCGTCAAGTCGCCGGACGCCCAGGCCGCCGGCATCGTCAACAAGGGCGAGGTGAAGTACGACCCGCTGTTCGGCCGTGGCGTCGGCGCCGGCCTGCGCAAGGGCGACACCGAACTGAAGGCGAAGATGGACGAGGCCATCGGCAAGCTGCTCGCCAGCGACGACTACAAGGCGCTGTCGGAGAAGTACTTCGGCATGAGCGTCGCGCCCAAGCAGTAATCCCGGCGTGAGCTGGACCCGTGCCCGCGGCGGGCACGGGGATGACCCTGAGCCTCCCATCCTGGAGACGGCCATGCAAAGCATCTTCGACCTGATCGGCTTCGGCCCCACCGGCTGGGGCCCGGCCCTGCTCAAGGGGCTGCTGGTCACCCTGCAGATTTCCGTCGGCGCCTTCCTCGTCGGCCTGCTGATCGGCCTGGCCGCGGCCAGCGCCAAGATCGGCGGGCCGCGACCGCTGGCGATGCTCGCGCGCGGCTACACCACGCTGTGCCGGGCGGTGCCGGAGTTGCTGCTGATCCTGCTGCTGTTCTACGTTGGTTCCATGGGCCTGAACCAGTTCTTCGAGTGGCTCGGCTACGGCCAGGTGAAGCTCAACGGCATGATGGTGGCCATCGCCGTGCTCGGCCTGGTGCAGGGCGCCTACGCCTCGGAAATCTTTCGGGGCGCCATCCAGTCGATTCCCTACGGCCAGATCGAGGCGGCGCGCGCCTACGGCATGCACGGCTTCGGCCTGTTCCGCCGGGTGACCCTGCCGATGATGGCGCCCAACGCGCTGGCCGGCATGGCCAACCTGTGGGTCAACCTGATCAAGGACAGCGCGCTGATCAGCGTGGTCGGCACCAACGAGCTGCTCTACACGGCCAAGCAGGCCGCCGGTTCGACCCGTCACTACCTGACCTTCTACCTCACCGCGGCGGCGCTGTACTACGTGCTCACCGTGCTTTCCAACCTGTTCGCGGGCTACCTGGAGCGACGTTTCCGTCGCTGGATTCCGGCGGTCTGAACGAGGCGCGGCGATGAACGAACACTGGCTATTCGTCTACGGTGCCCTGCTGCTCAAGGGCCTGGGCACCACCCTGGTGATCCTGCTGATTTCCGCCATTCTCGGCTTCGCCCTGGCGCTGGTTGTGGCGCTGGCGCGGATGTCGCGCAACTTCCTCATCTCGCGCCTGGCGCTGGCGTACACCAGTCTGATTCGCGGCACCCCGCTGCTGGTGCAGATCTACATCTTCTACTACGGCCTGGGCAGCCTCTTCGCGCAGTTCCCGCTAATCCGCGGCAGCTTCCTCTGGCCCTACCTGCGCGATGGCTTCTGGTACATCGTGATCGCGCTGATCCTCTCGGTCGGCGCCTACGTCGGCGAGGTAGTGCGCGGCGGCCTGAAGGCGGTGCCGCGCGGCGAGCTGGAGGCGGCTTCAGCGTTCGGCATGAACCGCACGCTGGTGCTCTACCGCGTGTGGCTGCCGCGGGCGATCCGCCTGCTGTTGCCGACCCTGGCGGGGGAAAGCGTGATGCTGCTCAAGTCCACCGCGCTGGCTTCCACCATCGCCGTGGTCGACCTGCTGGGCGCCGCCAACGTGGTGCGCGCGCAGACCTTCCAGGTTTACCAGCCGCTGCTGCTGGTGGCGGCGATCTACATCTGCCTGACCTTCATCATCGAGGCGCTGTTCGCCATGCTGGAGCGCGCCACGCCGGTTCGCCGCGAGGCGCAGAAGACAACGCAGCGGAGCTGGCTGGGCAAGCGCAGGCCACGCACCGCCGTGTGAACGATTGATCAGGCATAGGCGCCGCGGCGCAGCCCTTCCACCCAGCAGCGGCTGAGCTCGAGGCCGTCGGCGGCGCTGAAGGTCGAGGGATTCAGGCACCACTCCAGCCACAGTCCGTCGAGCATGGCGGAGAGGCCGATGGCGGCGAGACGCGGGCGCGCCACGCTGAAACCCTCGGCGCCGGCGAGTTCGCTGATGAGCTTTTCCAGGATGGCGAGGTAGCTGTGGTAGCCGCGCTCGTGCGCCTCGTTCACCGGCGGCGAGTGACGGATCAGGCTCCAGAACACGACCCAGGGGCTGAGCAGGTCGGGGTCCAGCACCTGGGGCGAGAAGGAGCCGGTGAGGAAGGCCTCCATGCGCACGGCCGGGTCGTTGCCGACCGCGTCGACCTGCCGGTAGAGCGCCTGGGTCACCTCGCTGGCGAGGGTTTCGTAGGCCTGCGCGACCAGGGCGTCGATGCTGCCGAAATGGTGATTCACCAGGCCCACGGCCACTCCGGCTTCCTTGGCGATGCGACGCACCGAGATGCCCGCGTGGCCGTCGGCGACCAGGCACTTGAGGCAGGCGCGCACGAGGTGGTCGCGGCGCTCCTCGGGTGTGGCGCGCTGGGCTTTCTGGCGGGGGATATCCAAGGGCGGGCGTCCTGTGTTGCGTGGTGCCGGCAAGCGGCGAACGGTTTCGATACTAGGAGGCGACGAGAAAGATTTCCACGGGCCTTTTGGATCGAGAGCAGACAGAGACCAGACGGAGGAGAGAGGACAGATGATCGAGGACGTATCCTTTGCCGTACCCGGTGATTCCGGCGCTGAGCTGCGCGTGCGCGCCTGGCGTATCGACGGCGGCAGACCGGGGCCGAAAGTGCACCTGCAGGCTGGCGTGCACGCCGATGAAATCGCCGGGATGCTGGTGCTTCACGAGCTGCTGCCGCGTCTGCGCGATGCCGCCGAACGGGGTGTGCTCAATGGCAGTGTGACCGTCGTGCCGCAGGCCAATCCCTTCGGTGTCGGGCAGTTCCGCCAGGGACGGATTCTCGGTCGAAACCACGAGGCGACCTCGCGCAATTTCAACCGTGGCTTCATCGCCTCGGCCGCCGCCAGCGGCACCCTGGACAACCTCGCGCAGTGGCAGAAGCGCCTGGCCGAACTGGCCGCGCCGGCGGACATCGTGCTCGACCTGCACACCGACGACGAGGCGCTGCAGTACGTCTACATCCACGAGTGCTTCTGGCCGGCCGCGCAGGACCTGGCCGCCGCGCTGCGCGCGGAGCTGGCGATCCTCTGGGAAGGCGATGGCGATGGGGCGTTCGAGGAGGTGGTGATCGCCCCGTGGCTGGCCGAACAGCGCTTCGAGGGGCGGCTGGTGGCAACCGTCGAACTGCGTGGCCAGGGCGACGTCAGCGACGCGCTGGCGCAGCAGGATGCCGATGGCCTCTACCGCTTCCTCGGTGCCCGTGGCGTGGTCACTGACGCCGGGCCGTTGCCGGAGTGGAAGGGCGTCGCCACACCGATGGGCTTCATGGAAACCGTGTTCGCCCCGGCGGCTGGTGTGCTGGTTTTCGAGCGTGAGTTGGGCGATTTCGTCGAGGCTGGGGAGCGATTCGGTCGCATCGTTTCGCGGCCTGGAGATGCCAGCAGCGAACACATCCTGCGCGCCCCGCAGAGCGGCCTGTTCGCCACCCGCTACCGCGACCGGCTGATTCCCCAGGGCGCCATCGCGGGCAAGTTCACCGGTAGTGCACCCTCCAGCACCTGGACGTCCGGCGCGCTTGATCCGTAACGTGCTGCTTTTCGTAGGAGCGAGCTTGCTCGCGAACCCAGACTCCGCAGCGGAGTTTGTTCGCGAGCAAGCTCGCTCCTACAGGGCCATGCGTCACAGCCAGACGGCGTTCCAGAATGGGTAGTCCCGAAGCGATCTGACCAAGCCGGCGCGCAGAGGATTGGCGACCAGGTAGCGGGCTGCTGCCCTCAGGTCTTCGTCACGGCGTAGGGCGTGGTCATGGAAACCGGACTGCCAGACTTTGCCCGTGCGCTTGAGTGCCTTGTTGAGCGAGATCCCTGTGAGTGATTTCAGCTGTTGCATGAAGCCGCTCAGTGAGTTGCTGTTGAGTTGGACCAGGCAATGCAGATGATCCGGCATCAGCACCCAAGCCAGAACGTCTGTCGATGCGAGTTGGTGAAGCTCCCAGGCGACAGCGCTGGCGCCTGTCCATTGCTGGAAGAAAGGCTGGCGCTGGTGAGTGATAGTTGTGACGAAATAGATTTGCCCTTGAATCGAGCAACGTCCATTTCGCAAATCCTTGCCATGAAATCCCATCGCCAGTTTCCCCTGGAAGCCAGCGCTAAAGGTTGCAGAGGAGGTCAGGCCTGACTGTAGGAGCGAGCTTGCTCGCGAACCTGCGGGGTCCGGTTCGCGAGCAAGCTCGCTCCTACAAATGGCCAAACGGCAAAAACAAAAAAGCCCGCGCGAGGCGGGCGTTTTCGAACAGCGACGAACTCAGTGGTGTTCGCGGGTGGCGCGGAAGGTGATGTCCGGCCAGCGCTCTTCCATCAGGCTCAGGTTGACGCGGGTCGGGGCCAGGTAGGTGAGGTGGCCGCCGCCGTCCACGGAGAGGTTCTCGAAGGCCTTGTCCTTGAACTCCTTGAGCTTCTTCTCGTCCTTGCACTCGATCCAGCGCGCGGACCAGACGTTGATCTGCTCGTAGGCGCACTCGACCTTGTATTCCTCCTTCAGGCGGCTGGCGACGACGTCGAACTGCAGCACGCCGACGGCGCCGAGGATGATGTCGTTGTTGCGCTCGGGGAAGAACACCTGCGTCGCGCCTTCCTCGGCCAGCTCCTGCAAGCCCTGGCGCAGTTGCTTGGACTTGAGCGGGTCCTTCAGGCGTACGCGGCGGAACAGTTCCGGGGCGAAGTGCGGGATGCCGGTGAAGCCCAGCGCCTCGCCTTCGGTGAAGGTGTCGCCGATCTGGATGGTGCCGTGGTTGTGCAGGCCGATGATGTCGCCAGCGAAGGCCTCTTCCAGCTGCTCACGCTCGCTGGAGAAGAAGGTCAGTGCGTCGGCGATCTTCACGTCCTTGCCCAGGCGCACGTGGCGCATCTTCATGCCCTTCTCGTACTTGCCCGAGCAGATGCGCATGAAGGCGATGCGGTCGCGGTGCTTGGGGTCCATGTTCGCCTGGATCTTGAACACGAAGCCGGAGAACTTCTCCTCGGTCGGCGCGACGGTGCGCTCGTGGGCGCCACGTTCCAGCGGCTGCGGGGCCCAGTCGACGATGCAGTCGAGCACCTGGTCGACACCGAAGTTGCCCAGCGCGGTACCGAAGAACACCGGGGTCATCTCGCCCTTGAGGAAGGCGTCCTTGTCGAACTCGTGGCAGGCGCCCTGGACCAGTTCCAGCTCTTCGAGGAAGTTGTCGTAGAGGTCGCCCAGGTGCGCGCGGGCTTCGTCCGAGTCGAGCTTGTCGATGACCCGGGTCTCGATGCGCTCGTGGCCGTGGCCCGGCACGTAGACGATGATCTTGTCCTGGGCGAGGTGGTACACGCCCTTGAAGTCCTTGTAGCAACCGATCGGCCAGGTGATTGGCGCGGCCTTGATCTTCAGGACGGCTTCGATCTCGTCGAGCAGTTCGATGGGGTCGCGGATGTCGCGGTCGAGTTTGTTGATGAAGCTGACGATGGGCGTGTCGCGCAGGCGGCAGACTTCCATCAGCGCGATGGTGCGCGGCTCTACACCCTTGCCGCCGTCGAGGACCATCAGCGCCGAGTCCACCGCGGTCAGGGTGCGGTAGGTGTCTTCGGAGAAGTCTTCGTGGCCGGGGGTGTCGAGCAGGTTGATCATGTGCTCGCGGTAGGGGAACTGCATCACCGAGGTGGTGATGGAGATGCCGCGCTGCTTCTCCATCTCCATCCAGTCGGAGGTGGCGTGGCGGTCGGACTTGCGCGACTTCACGGTACCGGCGACGGCAATCGCCTTGCCCATCAGCAGGAGCTTCTCGGTAATGGTGGTCTTACCGGCGTCGGGGTGGGAAATGATCGCGAACGTGCGGCGCTTCGCGACTTCGGCGGCTTGGATGCTCATGGATGGATGCCTGGTCGATTCGGTGAAGACGGGCAGCGAGCGGCCCGAAAAACGCGGGATTATAGCCTGAATCGAGGCGCCGCCGGCAGACCCGGCGACGCAAGGCTCAAGGACCCTGGAGGGCGCTGTCAGTGGTCGCTGTCGGCGACCGGCTCGGCGCCCTTGTAGATGCGCCGCACCAGCGGGCCGATGGACAGGCCCTGGAGCAGGATCGACACCAGCACCACCACGTAGGTCAGGCTGAGGATCAGGTCGCGCTGCTCGCCCAGCGGCAGGGACAGCGCCAGGGCCACCGAGACGCCGCCACGCAGGCCGCCCCAGACGAGGATGCGGATGGTCCCGGCCGGCACCTGGCGGCGGCCGTTCTCGGTCTGGCGCAGCACGACGATGGCCGGGGCGACGGTGAGCAGGCGCGAGATCAGCACCGCGCCGCCCAGGGTGAACGCCGCCACCACGTGCAGCCAGTTGAATGGCAGCAGGAGCAGCTCCAGGCCGATCAGGGCGAACAGCAGGGCGTTGAGGATCTCGTCGATCAGCTCCCAGAACTTGTCGATGTAGCGCCGCGTCTCGTCGGACATGGCGTAGTGGCGCGCCTGGTTGCCGATGATCAGGCCGGCCACCACCATGGCGATGGGCGCCGACACGTGCAGCCGCGCCGCCAGCGCCGCGCCGCCGATCACCAGGGCCAGGGTGAGCATGACCTCCACCTGGTACTGGTCGATGCCGCGCATCATCAGGAACACTCCGTAGCCCAGCGCCGCGCCGAACAGGATGCCGCCGATGGCTTCCTGCACGAACAGCCAGGCAATCGTCGAGGCAGTGGGCGTTTCGCCGGCCAGCAGGATGCCCAGCAGGATGGTGAAGACCACCACGGCGGTGCCGTCGTTGAACAGCGACTCGCCGACGATGGTGGTGGCCAGCGGCTTGGGCGCGCCAGCGGACTTGAGGATGCCCAGCACCGCGATGGGGTCGGTGGGCGAGATCAGCGCGCCGAACAGCAGGCAGTAGATGAAGTCCACGTGCCAGCCGAAGAGGGCGAAGGTGTAGTAGGCCAGGTAGCCGATCACCGTGGTGGCGATCAGCACGCCGAAGGTCGCCAGCAGGCCGATGGGCCACTTGTAGTTGCGCAGGTCGGCGAGGTTCACGTGCAGGGCGCCGGCGAACAGCAGGGCGGGCAGGAACCAGGTCATCAGCACGTCGGAGAAGTCGATGCGGCTGATGATCTGCTGCATCTCGACTTCCAGCACCGGGTAGCCCAGCAGCGACATGCCCTGGGCGATGAAGGAAAAGATCAGCGCGGTGGCCATGACGCCGATGGTCGGCGGCAGGCGGATGAAGCGGTAGTTGACGTAGGTGAGCAGGGTGGTCAGCGCGATGAACGCCGCGGCCAGATCAAGCATGGCGATGAATCTCCGTGGTAGGCAAGAACGCCGGCCCCGAGTGACCTATCCATGGGTCGGGGGCACGCGAAAGGATCCCGATGATAACCGCTGAGCGAATCTGCGTGCGTTTTCGCCGGGCGCATCCGCCGTTGGGCAAGCGGCGCAGGGTGATGGTTCAGCTCGATCGCGATTTTTTTCGAAAAAAAGTTTGTCCGCCACAGCCCCCGGGCCATGGGGGCTGAAGCCGAATGCGCGGCCGTGCGATGGCACAAGGATGGCAATTTTATTGAACGTAACGGCACGCACGGGGGTCCACCCCTTCGCGACGACAATCCCTGGGCGCTTGCGCAAGTATCTGATTCTCGTCGCGTTTAACCTCCGGTCTCCGATAGATTTTTGGACGGGATCGAGCGTCACTTGAGCGCGGCGATGCCAGTCGCCGCGCACCCGAAGGGAGTCCCCCAACCATGGTGAAGTCCACCACGGGCAAGGCCCTGTTCGGCGTCTGCTTCGCAGTCGTTGTGCTGGCTTTGCTGATCCACTGGATCACCCCCGCCACTCTGTGGCAGTACCGCGAAGACCTGCTGTTCTACCTGCAGGCGCACCTGATCCTGGTGTTCGCGTCCATGTTCGCCGCCATCGTGGTCGGCATCCCCGCCGGCATGCTGCTCAGCCGGCCCGCCCTGCAAGGACAGGCCGAGCGCCTGATGCAGATCTTCAACGTCGGCAACACCATCCCGCCGCTGGCCGTGCTGGCCATCGCCCTGGCGATAGTCGGGATCGGCAACGGCCCGGCGATCCTCGCGCTGTTCCTCGCCTCGTTGCTGCCCATCGTGCGCAACACCTATGAAGGCCTGCGCGCCGTGCCGGCGTCGCTCAAGGAGGCGGCCACCGGCATCGGCATGACGCCGCGCCAGGTTTTGCTGCGCGTCGAACTGCCCAATGCGGTGCCGCTGATCATGGGCGGTGTGCGCATCGCGCTGGCGCTCAACGTCGGTTCCGCGCCGCTGGCCTTCCTGATCGGCGCCAACAGCCTGGGCAGCCTGATCTTCCCCGGCATCGCTCTGGACGACCAGTCCAAGCTGCTGCTCGGCGCCGTGTGCACTGCGCTGCTGGCGCTGGTGCTCGACGGCCTGGTGGTGCTGTTCAGCCGCGGCTTCCTGGAACGGGGGCTGGCGCAATGAAAGGACTGCGTATGAAACCTTTGCTCGGCGCGCTGGGCCTGCTGCTTGCCGCCGCCACCGGCTCCGCCCACGCGGCGGATGTGATCCGCATCGGCGGCAAGCCGTTCACCGAACAGCGCCTGCTCACCGCCATCACCGCGCAGTACCTGCAGAGCAAGGGCTACGAAGTGAAGGTCACCAACGGCCTGGGCAGCACGCTGGCGCGCAGCGCGCAGCAGAGCGGCCAGCTGGACCTGGTCTGGGAGTACACCGGCTCGTCGCTGATCGTCTACAACAAGGTCAAGGACAAGCTCAACGCCGAGCAATCGCTGGCCAAGGTCCGCGAGCTGGACGGCAAGAAGGGGCTGGTCTGGCCCACGCCCGCGCCGTTCAACAACACCTATGCGCTGGCGATGCCCGAGGAGCAGGCCGAACAGCTCGGGGTGCGTACCCTCAGCGACCTGGCCCGGGTGATGAAGGAGCAGGGCGACAAGAAGACCCACCTGTTCGCCATGGACCCGGAGTTCGCCGGCCGCCCGGATGGCCTCGCGCCGATGAGCGAGCTTTACGGCTTGCACTTCACCCGCGACGACGTGCGGCAGATGGATGCCGGGCTCGTCTACACCGCGCTGAAGAATCGCCAGGTGTTCGTCGGCCTCGTCTACACCACCGACGGCCGCCTGAAGGACTTCAAGCTGCGCGTGCTGCAGGACGACAAGCAGTTCTTCCCCTTCTACAACGCCGCCCCGGTGATGCGCGCCGACCTGCTGCAGAAGCATCCGGAGCTGAAGACGCTGTTCGACCCCATCGCCAGGCTGCTCGACGACAAGACCATGCAGGCGCTCAACGCCCAGGTCGATATCCAGCAGGAGCCGGTACAACGTGTGGCGCAGCAGTTCCTGCGCGAGCACCAGCTGATCGGCGACAACGCGCAGACGACTCAGCAGCCTGCCGGGGAGGAGAACTGACATGGACTTCATGACCGTGATTTCCCGCCTGGACTGGACCCAGGTCGGCCAACTGACGCTGCAGCACCTGATGCTGGTGTCCGTCGCCGTGGGCCTGGCCATCGTCGTCGGCGTGCCGCTGGGTGTGCTGATGACGCGCTTCAAGTGGCTGGCCGGCCCGCTGCAGGGCGCCGCCACCGTGGTGCTGACCATCCCCTCCATCGCGCTGTTCGGGTTGATGCTGCCGCTGTACTCGAAGATCGGCCAGGGCCTTGGGCCGCTGCCGGCGATCACTGCAGTGTTCCTCTATTCGCTGTTGCCGATCCTGCGCAACACCTACCTGGCGCTGACCAACGTCGAGCCCGGCATCCGCGAAGCCGGCAAGGGCATCGGCATGACCTTCTGGCAACGCCTGCGGATGGTCGACATCCCCATCGCCGTGCCGGTGATCCTCGCCGGCGTGCGCACCGCCGTGGTGATGAACATCGGCGTGATGACCATCGCCGCGGTGATCGGCGCCGGCGGCCTGGGTGTGCTCATCCTCAATTCCATCAGCCAATCCAACATGCCCATGCTGGTGGTCGGCGCGGTGCTGGTGAGCCTCTTGGCCATCGCCGCCGACCTGCTGCTGCAGTGGCTGCAGCGTGCGCTCACCCCGAAGGGCCTGCGCCCGCAGACAGGAGACTGAACATGATCGAACTCGACCAACTGACCAAGACCTTCACCCTCAAGGACGGCAAGGAATTCCGCGCCGTGGACAAGGTCAGCCTGACCGTGGAGAAGGGCGAGATCTGCGTGTTCCTCGGCCCCTCCGGCTGCGGCAAGACCACCACGCTGAAGATGATCAACCGCATCATCCAGCCCACTTCCGGGCGCGTGCTGATCGACGGCCAGGACACCCGCGAGCTGGACGAAGTGACGCTGCGCCGCCACATCGGCTATGTGATCCAGCAGATCGGCCTGTTCCCCAACATGACCATCGAGGAAAACATCATGGTCGTGCCGCGCCTGCTCGGCTGGGACAAGCAGAAGTGCAAGGACAAGGCGCGCGAGCTGATGGCCATGGTCAAGCTCGAACCCAAGCAGTACCTGTCGCGCTATCCGCGCGAGCTGTCCGGTGGGCAGCAACAGCGTATCGGCGTGATCCGCGCGCTGGCGGCCGACGCGCCGCTGCTGCTGATGGACGAACCGTTCGGCGCGGTGGACCCGATCAACCGCGAGTCGATCCAGAACGAGTTCTTCGAGCTCCAGCGCAAGCTGGGCATGACGGTGATCATGGTCAGCCATGACATCGACGAGGCGATCAAGCTGGGCGACAAGGTGGCGGTGTTCAAGAGCGGCCGCCTGCTTCAGTTCGACCATCCGGACACGCTGCTGGCGCACCCGGCGGACGAGTTCGTCAGTGCCTTCACCGGCCAGGACAGCACGCTCAAGCGCCTGTTGCTGGTGCGCGCCGAGGATGCCGCCGACAGCAGCATCGTCACCGCCAATCCGCAGACCACGGTGGCCGAGGCGCTGGAGAAGATGGAGGAGGACGACCGCCGCTACCTCGTGGTGGTCGATGCCAACGGCAAGGGCCTGGGCTACGTGCGCCGCAAGGACATGCGCCGCAAGGATGGCGTGTGCAGCGACTTCCTCAACGAGTTCCGCGTGACGGCCAGCCACGATGAGCACCTGCGCATCCTCTTGTCGCGCATGTACGAGTTCAACAGCTCGTGGCTACCGGTGCTCGATGCGGACGGGCAGTTCCTCGGCGAGGTGACGCAGGAGTCCATCGCGGACTACCTGAGCTCCGGGCGCTCGCGTGGGCGCAAGACCAATATCGTCTCGCCAGCTGAAGTCGCTCAGGCATCGTAAGGGATTAGCTGTAGGAGCGAGCTTGCTCGCGAACCCGATTCCCTGCTGCGGGGCCAGGTTCGCGAGCAAGCTCGCTCCTACAAAAGCTTCTTTATCCCACTCGTAAACTTTCTCCCGCACCACCCATCCCGAACAGCTGAACTCCCTCCTCTGTCACCGGTCGTTAACTCAGTAGGCCGATGATGCTGAAACCCGTCGAAAGCCCCGTTCTGTGCGGTATTCCGTGCATTTTGTTGAGTATCCAAAACAGTCAACCGGTAGTGCGACAAAGGGATGTAAAAAAGCGGCAATTCAGGGTTGAACTCATGAACTTCAGGTCCTAAAGTTCGCGCCCGAACGTCCATGCTGGAAACGATCCATCCGGCTCAAGTACTGACGACGAGAGGCACCGGCGCCATTGACCGGTACCGGTGATACTCGGCGACATGCCTTGGGAAGTAGGCGAACCAAAGTGGGGAAACGGATTCGACGTTCAGCTTCACCCCTACGAATAACCTGTTCTGCCATTTGGAGTCCCAACCATGTCCATCAAGGTCGAGGATTACTTCGCCCCCGAAACCTTCCAGCGCATGAAGGCGTTTGCCGACAAGCAGGAAACCCCCTTCGTCGTCATCGACAAGCAGACCATCGCCGATGCCTACGACCAGCTGACCGGCTGCTTCCCGTTCGCCAAGATCTACTACGCGGTGAAGGCCAACCCCGCCACCGAGATCACCGAGTTGCTGCGCGACAAGGGCTCGAACTTCGACATCGCCTCCATCTATGAGCTGGACAAGGTGATGAAGACCGGTGTGCGCGCCGAGCAGATCAGCTACGGCAACACCATCAAGAAAGCCCGCGACATTCGCTACTTCTACGAGAAGGGCGTGCGCCTGTTCGCCACCGACTCCGAAGCCGACCTGCGCAACATCGCCAAGGCCGCGCCGGGCTCCAAGGTCTACGTGCGCATCCTCACCGAGGGTTCCACCTCCGCCGACTGGCCGCTGTCGCGCAAGTTCGGCTGCCAGTCCGACATGGCCATGGACCTGCTGGTGCTGGCCCGCGACCTGGGCCTGGTGCCCTACGGCGTGTCCTTCCACGTGGGTTCGCAGCAGCGCGACATCGGCGTGTGGGACGCGGCCATCGCCAAGGTGAAGGTCATCTTCGAGCGCCTGAAGGAAGAAGACGGCATCGAGCTGAAGCTGATCAACATGGGCGGCGGCTTCCCGGCCAACTACATCGCCAAGACCAACAGCCTGGAAACCTACGCGGAAGAGATCATCCGTTTCCTCAAGGAAGACTTCGGCGACGAGCTGCCGGAAATCATCCTGGAGCCGGGCCGCTCGCTGATCGCCAACGCCGGCATCCTGGTCAGTGAAGTCGTGCTGGTGGCGCGCAAGTCGCGTACCGCGGTGGAGCGCTGGGTGTTCACCGACGTGGGCAAGTTCTCCGGCCTGATCGAAACCATGGACGAGTCCATCAAGTTCCCGATCCACGTGGAGAAGGCGGGCGAGCTGGAAGAAGTAGTGATCGCCGGCCCGACCTGCGACAGCGCGGACATCATGTACGAGCACTACAAGTACGGCCTGCCGCTGAACCTGGCCGCTGGCGACCGCCTGTACTGGCTGTCCACCGGCGCCTACACCACCAGCTACAGCGCGGTGGAATTCAACGGCTTCCCGCCGCTGAAGGCGTTCTACCTGTAAGGCTTGCTTCAATGAAAAAGCCCCGCTGATGCGGGGCTTTTTTTTTGACGTGTGTGCAGTGCGGTAACCCCGTCGTAGGAGCGGACTTTGTCCGCGATGTGCCAGCCTCGCACCTTTGTGTCCCGCGTCGTTTCAGCGTGCGCCAGGACCTCGTGTTACGCCCTCTCGGGCGAGACTTCCTGAAAGGGGCACTCCGGAGCGCGCGGATGTTTCTCTGGACGTGTTCAAGATCCAGAGCGCTGCTGAAGCATTCTTCTAGGAGCGAACCTTGTCCGCGAAAACCCTCGCAGCGGAATTCAGAGTCACAGGAGAAAATCGAAGCGCTTTGCCGTCTGTAGGAGCGAGCTTGCTCGCGAACGTCCTGGCCTCGCTGCAGTGGGCGGTTCGCGAGCAAGCTCGCTCCTGCAAAGAGCCTGTGCACTCTCGTCGGACGGAATGAAAAACGCCCCGCAATGCGGGGCGTTTTTCATGGCATCACTGAAGACTCAACCCTCCTTGGGCTGCTTCTCCACCGGTGTCTGCGCCGTGGCCGGCGCCTTGGCGTCGGTGGCGATTTCCTGCTGCGGTGCGGCCTTGTCCTGCGGCAGCTTGTCGAACTCGTGCAGGCCGTCCTTGCGGTACGGGTCGCCGATCCAGCGCGGGGCGGCGGCGAACTGCTCGTTCACCAGGCTCTTGGCCGGTTCGTAACGGTCGTAGCTCAGGCCGGCGAGGTCCGACAGGGTGTGGATCAGGTGCGAGCTGCTGTAGGAGCGATCAGCCACTGCCTGCAGGTCGCGGGGGTGCTCGGCCTGCCAGCTCGGCGAGGTCCAGACCATGAACGGAATGGTGTACATCGGCCGGGTCGGGTCCATCTCGTTGCGGCCCAGGCGGTCGTGGTTGCCCGAGCTGTAGACCTCTTCGCCGTGGTCGGAGAGGTAGAGCATGAAGCCGTTGGCGTTGGCGGCCGAGTAGCGCTTGATCAGGCTCGACACCACGAAGTCGTTGTAGCGCACCGCGTTGTCGTAGAAGTTGTAGGTCTCCACCTGGTCATCCGACAGCGCCGAGGGAGCGCCCTGGCGGTCCTTGAAGTAGGCGAATTCTTCCGGGTAGCGGTAGCGGTAGTCCATGTGCGTGCCCAGCAGGTGGACCACGATGAACTTCTTCTGCGCCGGGTCCTTCAGGGCCTTCTCGAACGGGTCCAGCACCACGCCGTCGTACTGGCTGGCGTTCTGGTTGCGCTGGTTGTTCAGGTACGCCTGCTCGTCCGTCTGCTGGGAGAAGGTGGTGAGCATGGTGTTGCGCTTGGTCATCGTCTGCTGGTTGGTGATCCAGAAGGTCTTGTAGCCCGCCTGTTTCATCAGGTTGATCAGCGACGGATCGGTGAGGAACCTGTCCGGGTTCTGCTCATCGCCGAAGGTGAGGATCTGCTGCATCACCTCGATGGTGTACGGGCGCGGCGCGACCACGTTCTGGAACACGGTCAGGCCCTGGCCGCTGGCGGCGAGGGCGTCGAGGTTCGGCGTGGTGTCGCGGCCGTAGCCGTACAGGTGCATGTGCTGGCGGGTGGTGGATTCGCCCAGCACCAGGACCAGGGTGCGGGGCTCGTTACCGCTGCTGTCCTTGAGGTTCTGCAGGGGCGGCAGCGAGGCGTTCTGCTGCAGCAGCTTCTGCATGTTGTCCAGTTGCTGGCGGTACTGGACGTAGCCGACCACCAACTGCCACGGCACCGCCGGCTCCATGCGCGACTGCACCTTTTCCACCGCCTGGGCGAAGGTGCGTTCCTGGGTGACCATCTGCTTGTAGAAGGGGTAGAACAGGTTCAGCACGACCAGCAGCACGGCCAGCGGCACGCGGGCGTAGGCCGGCATGCTGATCGGGCGGATGCGTTTCCACAGCACCACGGCGACCACGCTGTAGGCCAGCAAGGCCAGGCACAGCCAGAGGCTGAAGTACTGGCTGAAGTACTCGCCGGCTTCGGCGGTGTTCGACTCGAACATCACGAAGATGACGCTCTGCGAGAACTCCTGCTTGTAGATGCCGAAGTAGCTCAGGCCCACCAGCGAGGCGCCCCAGAGCACCAGGCCGATGACGGCGGCGATGCCCTTGGTGAAGCGCGGCAGCAGCAGCGGCGGTGCGAGCCACAGGCTGCTGAGGAAGAACGCGTCACGGAAACCGGCAAAGCCGGTGGTGCCGCTGAACAGGATCAGCGCCTGGGTAACGCCGGAGAAGTACCAGAAGAACAGCAGGAGCCAGCCCAGGGCGGCCCAGTCCACGCGTTTGCGCGCTACGGGGGATGTGGTGTTCGACACTTGCGCCTCGTCGTTACGTGGCGGCTGCCGAACGTTCCGGCAGCCAGGTTAGCCGGCAAAGCTAGCAGGGTTGGCGTGAAAATTACGTCAAGGGGCGTCAGGCGACGCCCATCTGCTCGGCGAGGTGACGCAGGTCCGACTCGTCGCCCAGTTCGGCGGCGCGCTGAAAATAGGCCAGGGTCAGTTCGCCCAGGCTCGGCGGCATGGAGGCGGCGAGCTGCTGGCGGGCCACGCGCAGGAAGTTGAGGTTGCCGCCTTCCAGCGCGCGTTCCAGCCAGATGCGCGCGGCTGGCAGGTCACCGCGCTCGGCGAGCACCGAGGCGTGGCTGAACTGGCCGCGGAAGTCACCGGCCTCGGCCGACCGGCGGTACCACTGGTGCGCCATCTGCAGGTCGCGTGGCACCACCAGGCCCTCCTCGAAAAAGCGCCCGACCAGGTTCATCGACTTGGCGTGGCCCAGCGCCGCCGCGCTCTGGTACAGCGCCAGTGCGTGGGCATCGTCGCGTTCCACGCCACGACCGGTGGAGAGCAGGTTGGCGAGGTTGTACATCGCCCAGTCGAGCTTCTGCTGCGCAGCGATCGTGTAATGACGGGCGGCGCCGGCCTCGTCCTTCGGGCAGCCCCAGCCGTGCTCCAGGCAGCGCCCGAGCATGTTGCGCGCCATGGCGTGGCCGCGCTCGGCGGCGATGCCGAACCAGATCAGGGCGAGGCCGATGTCCTGTTCGATGCCGTGGCCGTCCAGGAGTATCTGCCCGAGCAGTGCCTGGGCCTCCAGGTTCCCTTCGCGGGCGCCGGCCAGGATGAGCCGGGCGGTCTGCCGCGGGTCATCGGCGAGCTGGCCGGTGAGGTCTTCGACGTTGATTTCTTCAGTGCGACGCAGGACGAAGCTCATGGCAGATCAGACATCCACCCAGCGGCGCAGCAGGTTGTGGTAGGTGCCGGTCAGCTCGATCAGCGCCGGATGATCCGGCACGTCGTGGGTCAGCGCCTGGATCGACTGGTCCATCTGGAACAGCAGGGCGCGCTGGCTGTCCTCGCGCACCAGGCTCTGGGTCCAGAAGAACGAGGCGATGCGCGCGCCACGGGTCACCGGGTTGACCTTGTGCAGGCTGGTGGCGGGGTAGAGCACCAGGTCGCCGGCCGGCAGCTTCACCTGCTGGGTGCCGTAGGTGTCCTGGATCACCAGTTCGCCGCCGTCGTAGTCGTCGGGGTCGCTGAAGAACAGCGTCGAGGACACGTCGGTGCGCACGCGCTCGCGGCCACCCTGGGTGTCGCGCACGGCGTTGTCGATGTGGAAGTCGAAGGAACCGCCGCCGGTGTAGCAGTTGAACAGCGGCGGGAAGACCTTGCTCGGCAGCGCGGCGGACTGGAACAGCGGGTTGCTCCACAGGCGCTGCAGCATGGCCTCGCCGATCTCGCGGGCCAGCGGGTGGTCCTGCGGCAGTTGCAGGTTGTGCTTGGCGCGGGACGACTGGTAGCCGGCGGTGACCTTGCCGTCGGCCCACTCGGCCTGTTCCAGGGCGGCGCGGATGCGCGTCACCTCATCGCGGGTGAAGACGCCAGGAATGTGCAGCAGCATGGGCCGGTTCCATCAGGTTCGATAATTTGCCAATGATAATGATTTGCAACATATCGGTACAACCGGCATACCCCTACTTACGACAGGGAGAAAGTGTAAAAGTTGTAAATCATGTGCGTATGATAATGAATGTGAATTGATACAAATTCTCAGTTGCAATAAATTGCGCGGCCTTCATGAACCCCTGGGGAGGGAGTTTCGATGTCGCGTCAATCCACCGAGTTCGCCGGCAGCAAGCCGCGCCTTCTAGTCAGCGCTGTCGGCGTGGCGATCACCGCCATGTCCGGTACTCATCTGGCCCACGCCGCCGAAGCTTCGTCGAAGAAGTCCAGCCAGGACGTGCTGTCCCTGGACGCCGACACCGTCGTCGGCACCCAGCAGCAGGACCCGACCACCTACAACGTCGAGAAGTCCGCTTCGAAGAAGTACACCGCGCCGCTGCTGGACACGCCGCGTTCGGTGACCGTGGTGCCGCAGCAGGTGATCAAGGACACCGGCGCGCTGACCCTGCAGGACGCGCTGCGTACCGTGCCGGGCATTACCTTCGGCGCCGGCGAGGGTGGCAACCCGACGGGTGACCGCCCGTTCATCCGTGGCTTCGACGCGCAGAGCGACACCTACGTCGACGGCGTCCGCGACACCGGCGCGCAATCCCGCGAGGTCTTCAACCTCGAGCAGATCGAAGTCAGCAAGGGCCCGAACTCGGCCTTCGGTGGCCGCGGCTCGGCCGGTGGCAGCCTGAACCTGATCAGCAAGCAGGCCAAGGCCGGCAACTTCACCGACGGCAGCTTCACCTACGGCTCCGACCAGACCCGTCGCTACACCCTCGACACCAACCAGGAGTTCCTCGACGGCAACGCCGCCTTCCGCCTGAACCTGATGACCCACGACCAGAACGTCGCCGGTCGCCAGGCGGTGGACGCCAGCCGCTGGGGTATCGCGCCGTCCCTGAGCTTCGGCCTCAACGGCCCGACCCGCGTCACCGTCAGCCATTACCACCTGGAAAGCGACGACACCCCGGACTCGGGCATCCCGTACGCCAAGAGCGCCGACCGCAGCAAGCACAACCCCGACAAGCCGGTGAACGTCGACCGCGACAACTACTACGGCCTCGAGGATCGCGACTTCCAGAAGAGCCGCATCGACACCAGCACCATCACCTTCGAACACGATTTCAACGATGCCCTGAGCCTGCGCAACACCACGCGCTACGGCACCGCGCACCAGGACTACATCTGGACCCAGCCCGACGACAGCCAGGGCAACATCAACAACGGGACCGTCTGGCGCCGCAACAACAACCGCATCAGCACCACCACCACCGCGACCAACCAGACCGACCTGTTCGGCGAGTTCTACCTGGCCGGCTTCAAGAACAGCTTCACCACCGGCCTGGAATTCACCCGCGAGGACAGCAAGCGCGACGGCTACACGGTGAACACCAACACCGGCTCCAGCGCGGGCGCCAACAAGTGCCGCCCGGCCATCGTCGGCGCGCCCAGCGGCTACAACTGCACCAGCCTGGAAAACCCGAACCCGCACGACCCGTGGAACGGCAGCATCGTCCGCAACTACAAGCCGCTGAACACCGTGGCCACCACCAAGGCGATCTACGGCTTCGACACCATCGACCTCAACGAGCAATGGCAGGTCAACGTCGGCGCGCGCTTCGACAGCTTCGAGACCACCGCGAAGAACCATGGCGTGAGCCCGACCACCAAGTTCGAAGACAGCTCCAGCTTCTGGAACTGGCAGGCCGGCGTGGTCTACAAGCCGGCGCCCAACGGCAGCATCTATGCGTCCTACGCCACCTCGGCGACCCCGCCGGGTTCGATGCTGGACAACGGTGACACCGGCAACGCCGTGGACACCTTCGCGGTGAAGAACAACCTGGAGCCGGAAGAAACCACCAACTACGAAATCGGCACCAAGTGGAACTTCCTCGACGAGCGCCTGGAGCTGACCGCGGCGATCTTCCGCACCGACAAGGACAACGCGCGCGTACTGGTCTCCAACCAGACCTACGACAACGCCGGCCAGTCCCGCGTCGACGGCATCGAGCTGTCCGCCAGCGGCAAGATCACCGACAAGTGGAAGGTCTTCGCCGGTTACAGCTACCTCGACAGCGAGCTGGTCAAGGCGGGCAAGTCCGGTCGTAGCGGCGCGGTGAACGCCACCGCTCCGTCCAACGACGGCAACCAGATGCCCAACACCCCGGAAAACAGCTTCAGCCTGTGGACCACCTACGACGTACTGCCCAACGCCACCATCGGCGGCGGCACCTTCTACGTCGACAAGGTCTACGGCGACGTGGCCAACACCATGTACGTGCCGGACTACTGGCGCTACGACGCGATGGCCGCCTACAAGCTGAGCAAGAACGTCGACTTCCAGCTCAACGTGCAGAACGTCTTCGACAAGCAGTACTTCGACAAGGCCTACGCCTCGCACTACGCGTCGCAGGCGGCCGGCCGCACCGTGCTGCTGTCCACCAACTTCCACTTCTAAGGGCGCGCACCTCTGGCGACCCGCCCCGGCCGATGCTCCTCGGCCGGGGCTTTTCTTTGTCCGGGCCGCCAGTGCCGAAGGTAAGGCCAGGGTAAAGATTGTTAAAACGGCTGCGTTTGCGAGCCATTCTCATTAAAATGCCCGCCCTGCGTGATGGGTGTCCGAAGGTGAAGCCGCGGTGTTGAAGAAAGTCCTTTTCCAGTTGCATTGGCTGTTCGGTATCAGCGCAGGACTTGTGCTGGCGCTGATGGGGATCACCGGGGCGATGCTGTCGTTCCAGGATGAAATCCTGCGGGCCATCAACCCCGAGAGCCTGGTGGTGGAAAAGCGCGCCGAAGCGGTGCTGCCGATGGACGAACTGATCCGCCGGGTGGAAAGCGCCGAACCAGGCAAGAAGGTCGCCTTCTTCTGGCTCAAGACCGAGGGCGTGGAGTCCGCGCGCATCTTCTTCACCCCGCCACCGGGCCAGCGCCGTGGCGAATCCCTGTACGTCGATCCCTACACCGCGCAAGCCCTGCCCGCTCCAGTGGGCGAGGGCGCCTTCATGTTCATCATGCAGCTGCACCGCTTCCTCGCCGCCGGCGAAGTCGGCCAGCGGATCACTGCCGCCTGCACCCTGATCCTGATTTTCTTCTGCCTCTCCGGCCTGTACCTGCGCTGGCCGCGCAAGGCGCTGAACTGGCGCACCTGGCTGACCTTCGACTGGCGCAAGAAAGGCCGCGCCTTCAACTGGGACCTGCACGCCGTGGCCGGCACCTGGTGCCTGGTGTTCTATCTCCTGGCCTCGCTGACCGGCCTGTACTGGTCCTACGAGTGGTACCGCAACGGCCTGTTCAAGCTGCTCGACGACGCCCCCGCCGGCCAGGCCAAGGGCGGCCAGCGCGGTGGCGGCAAGCGCGGTCCGGCGCCCGAGGGCCCGCCGCCGGTAGTCGATGCCACCGCGATCTGGAACACCATCCAGCAGACCGGCGGCTCCGCCATGACTGCCTACAACCTGCGCCTGCCGCCGGTGAAGGGCCAGCCGGCCACCGTCTTCTACCTTCTCGATGACGCCGCCCACGAGCGCGCCTTCAACGAGATGACCATCGACCCGGCCAGCGGCAAGCTGCTCAAGGACCGCCGCTACAACGACAGCAGCACCGGCAAGCAACTGCTCACCAGCGTCTACGCCCTGCATGTGGGCAGCTACTTTGGCCTCACCGGGCGCATCCTGATGATGCTCGCCAGCCTGGCCATGCCGCTGTTCTTCATCACCGGCTGGCTGCTCTACCTCGACCGCCGCCGCAAGAAGCGCGCGGCCCTGGCCGCCCGCGGCGAGCTGGGCACTACGGCAGGTGGCGCCGACTCCTGGTTGATCGGCTACGCCAGCCAGAGCGGCTTCGCCGAGCAATTGGCCTGGCAGAGCGCCGGCCAGCTGCAGGCTGCCGGCCTGCCGGTTCGCGTCGAACCGCTGGGCAAGCTGGACCGCGCGCAGCTGGAGCAGACTCGCAACGCGCTGTTCGTGGTCAGCACCTTTGGTGAGGGCGAGGCGCCCGATGGCGCCCGTGGCTTCGAGCGCCAGATGCTCGGCCAGACCCTCGGCCTCAACGACCTGCGCTTTGCCGTGCTCGCCCTGGGCGACCGTCAGTACGAGCAATTCTGTGGTTTCGCCCGGCGCCTGCAGGGCTGGTTGCAAGGCCAGGGCGCGCGCCCGTTGTTCGACGGCGTGGAAGTCGACAACGGCGACGCCGCCGCACTGCATGATTGGCAGGTGCGCTTGGCCGAACTCTCCGGCGCCGCGCCGCAAGTGGCCTTCACCGCGCCGGCCTTCGAGGTCTGGACGCTGAGTGGCCGTGAACACCTGAACCCCGGCAGCCAGGGCGAATCCACCTGGCTGCTGCGCCTTGCTGCGCCGAACGATTCGCAGATCGACTGGGCCGCCGGCGACCTGGTGGAAATCGTCCCGCGCCAACCGGAGTTCCTCGTCGCCCGCTGGCTCGAACGCCTCGGCCTCGACGGCGCGGCCAAGGTACAGGTGGATGGCCTGGCCATGCCGCTGAAGGACGCCCTGGCCGGCTGCCTGCTGCCGGGTAACCTGGAACACCTGGTCGGCCAGCATGGCCAGGCGGTCCATGACGCGCTGATCAAGCTCTCCGTGCGCCAGTACTCCATCGCCTCGCTGCGCAGCGCAGGCGCCCTGGAACTGATTGTGCGCCAGGAGCAGCACGCCGACGGCTCGCTGGGCATTTGTTCCGGCTGGCTGACCGAGTACCTGCCCGAAGGCGGCAGCCTGCTGCTGCGCCTGCGCCGCAACCGCAGCTTCCACCTGACCGAGGAAGATCGCCCGCTGATCCTGATCGGCAACGGCACCGGGATCGCCGGCCTGCGCGCATTACTACAGGCGAGCGTGGCCGAGGGCCGCTCACGCAACTGGTTGCTGTTCGGCGAACGCAACATCGCCCACGACTTCTACTGCCGCGAGGAGCTCGAAGGCCTGCTGGCGCGCGGCGAGCTGCAGCGCCTGGACGTCGCCTTCTCCCGCGATCAGGCGGAAAAGGTCTACGTGCAGGACCGCCTGCGCGCCAGTGGCGAAGTCCTTGCCCAGTGGCTCGACGAGGGGGCGGCGATCTACGTTTGCGGCAGCCTGCAAGGCATGGCCGAGGGCGTCGACCGCGCCCTGCGCGAGATGCTTGGCGATGCCGAGGTCGAGGCGCTGCTGGAGAGTGGGCGGTATCGGCGCGACGTGTATTGAGCAGGTGTTGGGCGTAGCCCATCGCGGACGGAGTCCGCTCCCACGCTCAGCGTGACTGGCTTTTCGTAGGAGCGAGCTTGCTCGCGAACGGATTTTCCGGCGGCTCCGGCGCGGGGGGGGTTCGCGAGCAAGCTCGCTCCTACAGGGGAGCAACGCACTGCGTTGTCGGCGGCGCAAGCAAAAAGGCCCCCGCGAATGCGGAGGCCTTTTTGATATCGGGGCGCTTGAATCCAGTCGCTCAGATCCACAAGAACAGCGCCAGCACCGCCGCGAAGAACCCCCACTTCTGCAGGTAGTACAGCTTGCGGTTGCGCTTCTTCAGCGCCTTGCCGTGCAGGCGGATCTTGTACAGCGAAGCGAAGGCGCGGTTGATCCCACCGGTCTTGTCGCCCGCGTCGTTGGGCGAGGCCGCCGCGGCCATCACGTTGCGGCTGAACCAGCGGTTGAACGCCGTCACCCAGCCGTATTTCAGCGGCCGCTCGATGTCGCAGAAGAGGATCACCCGGTCGTGGTCCGTGGTGTTCTCGGCGTAGTGGATGTAGGTCTCGTCGAACACCACCGCTTCGCCGTCGCGCCAGTGATAGCGCTCGCCGTCGACCTCGATGAAGCAGCCTGGATCGTTCGGCGTCAGCAGGCCCAAGTGGTAACGCAGCGAACCGGCGTAGGGGTCGCGGTGGCGCACCAGGCGTGAGCCCGGCGGCAGTTCGGCGAACATCGCCGCCTTCACCGACGGAATCTGCCGCAGCAGCTCGGTGGTCTTCGGGCACAGGGCGTCGGCGGAGGGGTGGCTATCGTCGTACCATTTCAGGTAGAAGCGCTTCCAGCCGGTCTTGAAGAAAGAGTTGAAACCCACGTCGTTGAGCTGGTCGGAACGCTTGATGCTGCCGGCATCGCGCAGGTGCAGCGCTTCGCTGCGGATGGCTTCCCAGTTCTCGGTCAACAGGCGCATTTCCGGGAACTGCTCGGTCGCCAGGTACGGGCGGCTGGGTACCTTGGAGAACAGGTACATCAGGCAGTTGATCGGCGCCAGGAAGCTGGAGTGGTCGCTCAGCTGGCGCGTGAACTTGTGGCGCACCCGTCCACGCAGGTGGACATAGACGATGCTCAGGCCGAAGGCGGCCAGGATGGCGGCTTTGATCATTCGGGGAGGTATCCGCTACTACAGACCGGGGATAGTACTCCTCCTGAACGTGACTGAGTATTCTCCGAAGGCCAAAGGCCATGGTCTGCTTTACCCTGTAGGAAACCTGGAAGGATGGCGACACCGATGACCGAGAGCACGACGCGAATCCTGCTCAACTGCGACATGGGCGAAAGCTTCGGCGCCTGGCGCATGGGCGACGATACCCATGCCATGCCGCTGATCGACCAGGCCAACCTCGCCTGTGGCTACCATGCCGGCGACCCGCTGACCATGCAGCGCACCGTGCGCCTGGCGGTGGAGCAGGGCGTCAGCATCGGTGCCCACCCGGCCTACCCGGACCTCGCCGGCTTCGGCCGCCGGCACATGAACTGCTCGCCCGAGGAGGTCCACGCCCTGGTGCTGTACCAGATCGGCGCGCTGGATGCCTTCTGCCGCGCCGCCGGCACCCAGGTGGCCTACGTGAAGCCTCATGGCGCGCTGTACAACGACCTGGTGCGCGACGATGCGCTGCTCTCCGCCGTGCTCGACGCCTGCGCCGCCTACCGCAAGCGCCTGCCGCTGATGGTGCTGGCGCTGGCCGACAACCAGCGCGAGCTGCAGCTGGCTGACGCCGCCGACGTGCCGCTGATGTTCGAAGCCTTTGCCGATCGTGCCTACCTTTCCGATGGCCAGCTTGCCCCGCGCCGGCTGCCCAACGCGGTGCACCACGAGCCTCAGCGCATCCTCGACCAGGCCCTGGCCATCGCCCGCGGCGAGCCCTTCCCGGATATCGACGGCAACCCGCTGCGCCTGCGTGCCGACAGCCTCTGCGTGCATGGCGACAACCCCGAATCCCTGGCGGTGCTGCGGCGCCTGCGTGGCCTGCTGGACCAGGCATGATCCGCGTCGAAGCCTTCGGCGCCACGGCGCTGCTGATCACCCTCGCGGAGCAGCCCGACGATACGCTGCCGCTGCGCATCGCCCGACTGGCCGAACGCCTGCGCACCGAGCTGGGCGTGGCGCTGACGGATTGCGTGCCAGGCTGGACCACGCTGTTGCTGCACTACGACCTGCTGCGCATCGACCTCCCGCAATTGCAAAGCCGCGTGCAGGCCGCGCTGGCGGACTGGCCCGGTGACTCCCAGGTGAATGTCGCCGGGCGCCGGCATGAAATCGCCGTGTGGTATGCCGGCGAAGACCTCAGCGAAGTCGCCCGGCTGTGCGGGCTCACTTGCGTCCAGGTGATCGACCTGCACGCCGGCCGTGACTATCGCGTCGGTGCCATCGGCTTCTCTCCCGGCTTCGCCTACCTCGGCGAGCTGGACGAACGCCTCGCCCTGCCGCGGCGTGCCACGCCGCGCACGCACGTGCCGGCCGGCAGCCTGGCGATTGCCGAGCGGCAGACGGCGGTTTATCCACAGGCCTCGCCCGGCGGCTGGCATCTGCTGGGGCGCACTGCGCAACGCCTGTTCGATCCGCAACGGCAGCCGCCTTGTCCGCTGGCCGTGGGTGATCTTGTACGTTTCCTGCCCATCGATGAGGCGACCTATCGCGCGGCCGGAGGCGAGCCATGAGCCTGAAAGTCATCGCCTGCGGCCCGCTGTGTCTGCTGCAGGATGGCGGCCGGCAAGGCTGGCAGCACCTGGGCGTTTCTCCTGGCGGCCCTGTGGATAAACAGGCGGCGGCCTGGGCCAATCGCCTGCTCGGCAACACGCCGGGCGTGCCGTTGCTGGAAATCGCGCTGGGCGGTGTGGAGCTGGAAGTGCAGGCGGACACCTGGCTGGCGCTGACGGGGGCGGACGTGCCGGCCACCCTGGATGGCGAGCCGCTGCCGGGCTGGTCGCGCTTTCGCGCAGGGGTAGGGCAACGCCTGAAACTGGGCTTCGCCCGTGCCGGTCAGCGCGCCTATCTCGCCACTGCCGGGGGCTTCCATGCGCCGTCGATTCTGGGCAGCGTTGCGACCCAGACGCGGGAAAAGCTCGGGGGGCTTGCCGGCAATGGCCAGCCGCTCGCCGCTGACGATCTGCTGGAATGCGCAGCCTGCGGCGAACGCTTCACCCGCGGAGCCAGCGTGCCCTGGCCTTATCGACCGGACTACCGCGAGACCCCGACACTGCGTGTGTTGCCGGGCCCGGATGCTTTCAGCGAGGAACAACGGCAGGCCTTCTTCGAACAGCGCTGGCAGGTCAGCCCGCAATCCGATCGCATGGGCGTGCGACTGCGCGGCGAAGCGCTGAGCGCGCCTCGCCGGCAATGGTCGCTGGGGATAGTCGAGGGCGCCATCCAGGTACCGCCGGACGGCCAGCCGATTGTCCTGCTGGCCGACCGCCAGAGCATGGGCGGCTACCCGCTGTTGGGCGTGCTGCACCCGCTGGACATCGGCCGCCTGGCGCAATGCCCGGCGCACAGCGAAGTGCGTTTTGCCCAGGCCCACGTGGAACAGGCGCAGGCGGACCTGCGCGCGTTCCGGCGCTTCTTCTCCGGCTGACCTCAGCCCTCGAAGCGCTCGCCGCGAAACACCCGGCGTGGATTGCCGCGTTCCAGATGGTGATGCACCAGGCGACGTTCGGCACGCAGCTCGCTGCTCGCCTGCTCCGCGCGTTCCTCCAGCTTGCGGGCGATCAGCAGCAGCGCCAGGCGCTTGTTGGCGTGCTGGCTGCGCTCGCTCTGGACCTTCACGCTCAGGCCGCTGGCAAGGTGGGTGGCGCGCACCGCTGAATCGGTGGTGTTGACGTGCTGGCCGCCGGGGCCGGAGGAGCGCAGGGTTTCGAAGCGTACTTCGCCTTCGAGACTGGCCGGCGGCGCGTTGAATCGCGCGCCGCCGAAGTACCAGTTCTTGCGCCCGTGGTTGGGCCGGTAAGGGCTGGCGCAGACCCATTGCAGGGTGCCGCTCCAGTCCTCGGCCAGGGTTGCCGCAAAGTCGCCGTCCAGCGCCAGCAGCACCGAGAGCAGGGTGCCCCGGCGCGGGCCGGCTTCTTCCTCGATCACGCGCACCTCGGCGCCGAAAGTCTCGGCTTCGCGCAGCAGTCGCTGCAGGGCCTTGGCCACGGCCAGCGCGCACTCGTCCGGCCCCTGGGCCGCGGACAATTGCAGGAGGATCATCAGCAGCACTCCCCGCGGGTCTTGTAGGTCAGCACCGGCCTGAGTCGCGCCAGTACCCGCAGCAGCCCCGCTTCGCGCAGCGCGCCGACCACCGAGTCGATGGCCTTGTAGGCTTCCGGCGCTTCCTCGTAGATCAGCCCGCGATCACCGCAGATCACCCGGCTGCCCAGCGCGGTGCGGGCCAGTTGCTCGACGCGGTAGCGCGCCGAGAGACGGTCCTTGCACTCGCTGCGCATCCACTTGCGCCCCGCGCCATGGGCGAGGGAGAACAGGCTGCGCGGATCGGCGACCGGTTCCACCAGGTAGCTGTAATCACCGCGCGAGCCGGGGATGACCATCACCCCGCAATCCGCCGGCGTCGCTCCCTTGCGGTGCAGCCAGCCGTCGACGCCTTCGACCTGCGCCGGGCTGACGAGGTTGTGGTTCACGTCCAGCACCTGCGCACCGCCCGCACGCAGGCGATCGAGCATGCGCAGGGCGATCAGTTGGCGGTTGGCTTCGGCGAAACGCAGGGCGCCGTCGTGGCGAGCCAGGTAGTGCGCGCAGTCGTCGGTGCCTTGTTCCAGGCCCTGGTGGCTGAAGCGATCCACCTGCTCGCGCAGGATGGCTTCACCCAGGCCGCGCGAACCGCTGTGTACCAGCAGGAGCAGGTGACGGCGGTCGATTCCCAGCGCTGCCACGGCTTGCTCATCGTAAAGCTGATCGAGCTGCTGCAACTCGGCGAAGTGATTACCGCCGCCGATGGTGCCCAGCGAGTGCTCGTGGCCGCACGGCGACAGAGCGAAGCTGGCGATGCGCTCGCTCCAGTCTTCGTCCAGCGGGCCGTCGAGATTGCCCAGGCGCTTTTCCAGCTTGTCCAGGTTCAGCTTGGCGGTGGCGATGTCGGTGCGCCACAGCGCCATGCCGCAGCCAATGTCGTTGCCCACCAGCGCCGGATACAGGCGGCCGGTGGAGAAGAACGCCGCGCCGATCGGATAGCCGCGACCAGGGTGCAGGTCCGGCATGCCGGCGACCTGCTGCATGCCCGGCAGACGGGCGGTGGTTTCCAGTTGCTGGATCGCTTTGCCTTCGATCCAGGTGTCGTCCGCGGCGATCAGGGTGATGCCGTCGGACAGATTTTTGATGCAATTGCCCATTGTCCAATCCCATGAGGAATGAAACGAAAAAGAGGATGGGGGCAGGCCGGAGCCGGGCAATGCGATGCCGCCAAAGGGGCGGCGGGGAAGCGATTACGCCAGACGCGACCTGCAAAGGGTGATCAGTGCTTGCATGATGTCTCTCCTTTGCTGTCGGTGGATGGAAGGTGGCGAATGATAGGCGCGCGGCCGCCGGCGCGCAATCCTCGCTATTTCGGCAAGTGCCGCAGCGGCAGGGGCGCTGATTCCTTCACGGTCTGGATGGCGAAGTTGCTGCGGATGTCGCTGACGCCCGGCAGCTTGAGCAGGGTGCCGGTGAGGAATTGTTCGTAGGCGCGCAGGTCGGGTAGCACCACTTGCAGGAGGAAGTCCGATTCGCCGCTGACCAGGTGGACCGAGATGACCTCCGGCAGGTCGATCACGGCCTGGCGAAAGGCGGCGGCGCTGGTATCGCTGTGGCGTTCGACCTTCACGCCGACAAACACCGTCAGCCCCAGGCCGACTTCGTCGCGACCCAGTTCGGCGTGGTAGCCACGGATCATGCCGGCCTCTTCGAGGAGGCGGACGCGGCGCAGGCAAGGAGAGGGCGACAGGCCGATCTCCTCGGCGAGCTGCACGTTGGTCAGGCGGCCGTCGCGCTGCAGGGCGGCGAGGATGCGGTGGTCGTAGGCGTCCAGTTTGGGATTTGGCATATATGGATGCTCATCTGGCCTGGGGTTGGCAGGGTATGCCAGATACTGTCGTCAGGCTGGCTGAATACGCAAGCACCTGCCTCGGCCTTCAGGCATAGAATCCCTATCCGCAATGACTGCTTCGGAGTGGCTCCTGTGGATATCGGCGTCTTCCTGCTGGCCCTGGCGATGGTCTACCTGCTGCCGGGGCCGGACATGATTCTCCTGCTGCACACCGGCGCCCGCGACGGCTGCCGCGCGGCTCTGGCAACGGCGCTGGGGCTGGGCGTGGCCCGTGGCTGCCACGTCGCCCTGGCGGCAACCGGGCTGGCGCTGCTGTTTCGCACCGCGCCCTGGACCTTCGATGTCGTGCGCATCGGCGGCGGCCTCTACCTGGCGTGGATCGGCCTGCAACTGCTGCGCGCGCCGGCGGGTTTGCCGGTGGCAACGGGAGTGGCCGGGTTATCCACAGTCAGCTACCGGCGTGCATTCCGCCGGGGCCTGCTGACCAATCTGCTCAACCCCAAGGCTCTGTTGTTCTGCTCGGTGCTGTTGCCGCAGTTCATTCATCCGCAGAACGGCCCGCTGGCACTGCAATTCGCGCTGCTGGGCGGCGTGCTGGTGGTGGTCGGGCTGGGTTTCGACAGCTTCTACGCGGTCAGCGGCGAGCGCATGGGCCGCTGGCTGGCGCGGCACAGGACGATGCAGCGGGTGCAGCAGTGGGGCTTCGGCGGAATCCTGCTGGGGTTCGGCGTGCGCCTGGCAGTGATCCGCGATCTTTGAGCGGGCCTTTTCGTAGAAGCGCAGCCGGACGTGCCGGCGCAGGATTGCAGGAGCGGACTCCGTCCGCGAAAGATATCCGGCAGCTGAGCTGGCCTGTTGCACATCGCGGGCAAAGCCCGCTCCTGCGAGAGCCGGACATGACCGTGCAAGGTTGCAGGCAGAGATCACAGGTCGCCCGGCTGGATTTTCCACAGCCGCGCCACGGACGGCTTCTGCGGATTGCGCGCGACCACCAGCAGGCCCAGTTCCTTGCCGCGCAACTCACTCAGCAACTGCGCGCCCTTGCGCTGTTGCAGGCTCTCGGCGAGATGCCCGAGGGCGATGGCCGCCGCGGCCGGGTGGGTGGCGACCGGCACGTAGCTGCCGCCGTCCATGTCCAGCACCACATGCTTTTCGCCGGGTTCCGGAGCGGGGATGTGCAGGCTGGTCTTGAGCAGTTGCGCCATGGCTTCGTCGCGCTGGGCGGCCGTCAGTTGTCCCGGTGGCAGTGCCCGTTCCAGGGCGAGGAATTCGTCCTTGGGCGCGACTTTCGGTTTGGCCTCGGCCGGCGGCTGGGTGGGAGCCTTGGCGCGAATCGGCGCCGGCGGCGGCTTTGGCGCTGGCGCTGGCGGCGCGCTGAAGTTCGGCTCTTCCTGGTCGACGCCGTCCCAGTCGATCTCGTCGAAGTCGAACTCCTCGACTGCTTTCTTCCTCGGCGCCGGCTTCCTCTGTGACTTCGCGGCCGCGCGCACGTCCATCCGCCGCTGACGCTTCCACTGGTGCAGCTGGACGTTGGCGACGATGGCGGTGACGAGGATCAGCAGGAGGAAGAACAGCAGCATGCGGAATGTGGCCCTGTGGATAACGGCCACTGCGGTGCAGGTCAGTGGCGGGACGCCACCCTAGCGGGACGCTCTGGATCAGGCCGTAGGCCAATTCCGGCTGCGCTGTAGGACGCAGCTGTTTCCGAAAGAGGGGCCGGCCTATGACCGGCCCGTTTCGGTTCAGTTCAGGAACTGCTCCGCATGGTGGCAGGCCACCTGGCGCTCATCGAGCAGGCGCAACTCCGGCACCTCGGACTTGCAGCGCTCGGTCGCGTAGGGGCAGCGCTTGTGGAAGGCGCAGCCGGTGGGCGGGTTGAGCGGGTTGGGGAGTTCGCCCTGGATCTTGATCTTGGGCTTGTCCGGATCAGGGTGGATGGCCGGGGTCGCCGACAGCAGCGCCTGGGTGTAGGGGTGCAGCGGGCGTTCGTAGAGCTTGTCTGCCGGGCCCATTTCCGCCGGGCGACCGAGGTACATCACCAGCACGTCGTCGGCCACGTGGCGGACCACGGCGAGGTTGTGGGAGATGAACACGTAGGCGGTGCCGAACTCCTGCTGCAGGTCCATGAACAGGTTGAGCACCTGGGCCTGGATCGACACGTCCAGCGCCGAGGTCGGTTCGTCCGCCACCAGCACCTTGGGCCGCAGCATCATGGCGCGGGCCAGGGCGATGCGCTGGCGCTGGCCGCCGGAGAACATGTGCGGGTAGCGCTGGTAGTGCTCGGGGCGCAGGCCGACCTGCTTCATCATCGCCTGCACGCGCTCGCGGCGTTCGACACGGGACAGGCTGGTGTTGATCAGCAGCGGCTCGGCCAGCTGGTCACCGATCTTCTGCCGCGGGTTCAGCGAGGCGTAGGGGTTCTGGAAGACCATCTGCACGTCGCGGCGCAACTGCTTGCGCTGCTCGTGGTTGGCGCCTTTTACCTCCTGGCCGGCGATCTGCAGCGAGCCGGAGGTGGGCTCCTCGATCAGGGTCAGCGCGCGCGCGAGGGTGGACTTGCCGCAGCCGGATTCGCCGACCACGGCCAGGGTCTTGCCGGCCTGCAGGTCGAAGGACACGCCGTTCAGGGCGCGAACCAGGGCGTGGGGCTTGAACAGGCCCTGGGAGATTTCGTAGTGACGGGTCAGGTCGCGGGCGGTCAGGACGGCGCTCATCGGGCCACCTCGGTGTTCAGGTTGAGCGGGTAGAAGCAGCGCACGGCGCCGCGCTCATGGGCTTCCAGGGCCGGGCGTACGCTGCGGCAGTTGTCCTGGACGTAGGGGCAGCGCGGTGACAGCAGGCAACCCTGTGGACGGTCGTACTTGCCGGGGACGATGCCGGGCAGGGTGGCCAGGCGTTCCTCGCCGGCGCTGTGCTCGGGGATCGCCTTGAGCAGCGCTTCGGTGTACGGGTGGGTCGGCAGGTCGAACAGCGCCGGCACCTCGCCGATCTCCACCGCCTGACCCGCGTACATCACGCAGACGCGCTGGGCGGTCTCGGCGACCACGGCGAGGTCGTGGGTGATCAGGATCAGCGCCATGCCCTGGTCGCGCTGCAGGTTCAGCAGCAGCTCCATGATTTGCGCCTGGATGGTCACGTCCAGCGCGGTGGTGGGCTCGTCGGCGATCAGCAGCTTGGGCTCGCCGGCGATCGCCATGGCGATCGCGACGCGCTGGCTCATGCCGCCGGACAACTGGTGCGGGTAAGCCTCCAGGCGCTGCGCGGCACCGGGGATTTCCACCCGCTCGAGCAGTTCCAGGGCGCGCTGGCGCAGCGCCTTGCCGCGCAGGCCGAGGTGCAGCTTGAGCACTTCCTCGATCTGGTAGCCGACGGTGAAGCTGGGGTTGAGGGCGGTCATCGGGTCCTGGAAGACCATGGCGATGTCCTTGCCGACGATGCGCCGCCGCTCGCGGCCCTTCAGGCGCAGCATGTCGGTGCCGTCGAACTGCATGGTGTCGGCGGTGATGATGCCGGGGGCGTCGATCAGGCCCATCAGGGCCATCATGGTCACCGACTTGCCGGAGCCGGATTCGCCGACGATGGCCAGGACTTCGCCCTTGTCCACCGAGAGGTCGAGGCCGTCCACCACCGGGATGGCGTTGCGGTCGCCGAAGCGGACCGAAAGATTGCGCAGGTCGAGGAGGCTCATACGGCGGTCTCCATCAGGCTTTTGTTCTTCTTGTGAGAGCGAGCTTGCTCGCGAACGGGGGACGCGGAGGAGTGCAGGTTCGCGAGCAAGCTCGCTCCTACAGCGGCGGTCAGGTTCTGCATGGCTGATGTCCTCACGCCGCGTTCTTCAGCTTCGGGTCCAGCGCATCGCGCAGGCCGTCGCCCATCAGGTTGATCGCCAGTACGCTGAGCAGGATGGTCAGGCCGGGCAGCGAGACGACCCACCAGGCGCGCTCGATATAGTCGCGCGCGGAGGCCAGCATGGTGCCCCACTCGGGCGTCGGCGGTTGCACGCCGAGGCCGAGGAAGCCCAGCGCGGCGGCGTCGAGGATGGCCGAGGAGAAGCTCAGGGTGGCCTGCACGATCAGCGGCGCCATGCAGTTGGGCAGCACGGTGACGAACATCAGGCGCAGGGTGCCGGCGCCGGCCAGGCGCGAGGCGGTGACGTAGTCGCGGTTCAGCTCGCCCATCACGGCGGCGCGGGTCAGGCGCACGTAGGCCGGCAGCGAGACGATGGCGATGGCGATCACGGTGTTGATCAGGCCTGGGCCGAGGATGGCGACGATGGCCACCGCCAGCAGCAGCGAGGGCAAGGCCAGCATGATGTCCATCAGGCGCATGATCACCGGGCCCAGGCGGGTCGGCGAGAAGCCGGCGAGCAGGCCGAGGAAGATGCCGGGGATCATCGAGATCAGCACGGAAGTCAGGCCGATCATCAGCGACAGGCGCGCGCCGTGCATCAGGCGCGAGAGCAGGTCGCGGCCCAGTTCGTCGGTGCCCAGCAGGAACTGCGCGTTGCCGCCTTCGAGCCAGAGCGGCGGGGTGAGCAGGAAATCGCGGAACTGCTCGCTCGGGTCATGGGGCGCAACCCAGGGGGCGAACAGCGCGCAGAACACGATGACCAGCATGAACAGCAGGCCGCCGACCGCGCCCTTGTTGCGCGAGAAGGCATGCCAGAATTCTTTCAGCGGGGAGGGGTAGACCAGGCTCGGGTCGCTGGCGGGAGCTTTGCTTGCGATGCTCATGTCGTCGACTCCTCAGCGTTGGTGGCGGATGCGCGGGTTGGCGAGGCCGTAGAGGATGTCCACGATGAAGTTCACCAGAATCACCAGGGTCGCCACCAGCAGGATGCCGTTCTGCACCACCGGGTAGTCGCGGCGGCCGATGGCGTCGATCAGCCATTTGCCGATGCCGGGCCAGGAGAAGATGGTTTCGGTCAGTACCGCACCGGCCAGCAGCGTGCCGACCTGCAGGCCGAACACGGTGAGCACCGGGATCATGGCGTTGCGCAGGGCATGCACGAACACCACGCGCGCCGGCGACAGACCCTTGGCGCGGGCGGTGCGCACGTAGTCCTCGCGCAGCACTTCGAGCATCGAGGAACGGGTCATCCGCGCGATCACCGCCAGCGGGATGGTGCCCAGCACGATGGCCGGCAGGATCAGGTGGCGCACGGCGTCCATGAAGGCGCCTTCTTCATCCGACAGCAGCGTGTCGATGAGCATGAAGCCGGTCTTCGGCTCGATGTCGTAGAGCAGGTCCAGGCGCCCGGAAACCGGCGTCCAGCCCAGGGACACGGAGAACAGCATGATGAGGATCAGGCCCCACCAGAAGATCGGCATGGAGTAGCCGGCCAGGGAGATGGTCATCACCCCGTGGTCGAACAGCGAGCCTCGCTTCAAGGCGGCTATCACCCCGGCGAGCAGGCCGAAGACGCCGGCGAACAACAGGGCGGCCAGGGACAGTTCGAGGGTGGCGGGGAACAGGGTGAGGAACTCGTGCCAGACGCTGTCGCGGGTGGTCAGCGATTCACCGAGGTTGCCCTGGGCGAGGTTGCCGACGTAGTCGAGGTACTGCTGGTAGAGGGGCTTGTCGAGCCCCAGGCGGTGCATGGCCTCGGCATGCATCTGCGGATCGACGCGGCGTTCACCCATCATCACTTCCACGGGGTCGCCCGGAATCAGGCGGATCAGCGCGAAGGTGAGCAGGGTGACGCCGAAGAAGGTCGGGATCAGCAGACCGAATCGGCGTGCGATGAAACTCAGCATGGTGGTCGGGGACTCCTCATCGAGCGGCTACCCGTCGGGGGTAACGACGGGCGCCGGTTTCTTATTACTTCACGTCGATATCGGCGAAGTTGTTGTTCGTCATCGGGTTGATGGTGTAACCCGAGATATTGCTGCGGCGCACATTGAACAGCTTAGGATGCGCCAGGGGAATCCATGGGGATTGCTCGTGGAATATGGATGTCGCCTTTCTATAAAGTTCCGCCCGTTTTGTAGGGTCATTCGTCTGACGACCTTCCTGAATCAGTGCTTCGAAGTCCTGATTGCACCAGAAAGCCTGGTTTTCGCCGCTCTTTGCCGCCGCACAGCTCAGGTTCGGGCTGACGAAGTTGTCCGGGTCGCCGTTGTCGCCGGCCCAGCCCAGCAGCGACAGGTCGTGTTCCCCGGCCTTCGAGCGCTTGAGCAGCTCGCCCCACTCCAGGGAGCGGATCTGCAGGTCGATGCCAGCCTTGGCCAGATCGGCCTGCATCATCTGTGCCGCCAGTGCCGGATTGGGAATGGTCGGCGAGCTGCCATTGCGGATGAAGATCGTCAGCTTGAGGTTTTCCGCCCCGGCCTCCTTGAGCAGCGCCCTGGCTCGTTCGGGGTCGTGCGGCCAGTCCTGGAGGTCCTTGTTGTAGCCGAGCAGCGTCGACGGGTAAGGATTGATCGCAGGGCTGGCGGCGTTAGCGCCGAACACGGCGTCGATCAGCGCATTCTTGTCGATGGCGAGGTTGATCGCCTGGCGCACGCGCACGTCGTCCAGCGGCTTGTGCCGGGTGTTGATGGCGACGTAGGTGGTCATCAGCGCGTCGATGCTGTCCACCGCCAGGTTCTTGTCCTGCTGCAGCGCTGGTACGTCCGAGGGCTTGGGATAGAGGGTGACCTGGCACTCGTTGCGCCGGACTTTCTGCATCCGTACGTTCGGGTCGAGGGTGATGGCGAACACCAGGTTGTCGATCTTCGGCTTGCCGCCGAAGTAGTCCGGGTTGGCGCGGTAGCGCACCTGGGCATCCTTGGCGTAGCGGTTGAACACGAAGGGGCCGGTGCCGATGGGCAGGTTGTTGATCTGGCCCTGCTTGCCGGCGGCGAGCAACTGGTCGCCGTATTCGGCGGAATAGATCGAGGCGAAGCCCATGGCCATGTCGGCGAGGAACGGGGCTTCGGGATGGTTCAGGGTGAAGCGCACCGTGAGGTCGTCGACCTTGTCCACGGACTTGATCAGCTCGCGCATGCCCATGGCGTCGAAGTAGGCGTAGCCGCGGTTGGCCGTCTCGTGCCACGGGTGCTTGGGGTCCAGCGCGCGCTGGAAGGTCCAGAGCACGTCGTCGGCGTTGAAGGTGCGGCTCGGCTTGAAGTAGTCGGTGGAATGGAATTTCACCTCCGGACGCAGGTGGAAGGTGTAGGTCAGCCCGTCTGGGCTGACCTCCCAGCTCTGCGCCAGGGACGGCACCAGCTCGGTGGTACCGGGACGGAAGCCCACCAGCCGGTTGAAGAGGGTCTCCGAGGTGGCGTCGTTGGTGACCGCGCCGGTGTACTGGACTACATCGAAGCCTTCCGGGCTTGCTTCGGTGCAGACCACCAGGTTTTGCGCCAGGGCAGTGCCGCTGCCCAGCGCCAGCACGAGTGGAATCAGACGCGAGATGTGCATGCCGGTTCTCCTTACAGCAGGTTGAAGGGGAAATTGCTGACCAGGCGGATTTCGTTGACGCTGCCGTCGACCTGGTTCTGGCTGGCCAGGTGCTTCATGTAGCTCAGGCGGAAGTTGCTGCTCTTGAGCGGGCCGTCCTGCAGGGTGTAGCCGGCGGAAAGGCCCAGCTCGTGATGTCTCTCGTCGTCCTGGTTGCGCACTTCGGCGTAGTTGCCGTAGGCACCGTTGCGGTCGCCGTCGTAGTGAGTGCCGTCGATGCCCCAGCCCTTGGCGTACCACACCATGCTGGTCAGGCCCGGCACGCCGAAGCCCGCCCAGTCGGTGGAGTAGCGCAGCTGCAGGGACTTCTCGTTGGGGCCGTTGTAGTCGGAGAGTAGCGAGTTGGCCAGGTAAATGGCCGAGGTCTCGTGGACGTAGTCGAAGTACTCGTCGCCGCGGATTTGCTGCCAACCCAGCAGCACGGCGTGGGCGCCGCGGGTCAGGGTGAAGGCCAGGCTGTAGGCGTCGTTGTCGATATAGCCGGCCTTGCGCGAGCCGGTGTCGCCCGTGTGGTAGTAGTTCAGGCTGGTATTGAGCGCGAGGCTGGCCGGGTCGCCCAGGTCGTGGGAGGCGCCGAAGTAGTACTGGTTCCAGACGTCCTCGAACTGGCCGCCATAGGCCGTGACCTTGAGCTTGTCGCTGATTGCGTAGCTGCCGCCCAGGTAGCTGTAGCGATCGGCACGCACTTCGCGTGTGCCGTATTCGGTGGTGAAGTGCTCGCGGTCGGAACCGGTGCGCGGGCTGGCGCGGGTGAAGGTACCGCCCTGCAGGTCGAGACCGCTGACCTCGTTGCTGGCCAGGCTCAGGCCGTCGAAGCTGGAAGGCAGCGCGCGGTTGTCGATGGGGTTGAACACCGGTGTTTCCGGTTGCTGGCGCCCGGCGCGCAGGACGGTATTGGAAGTACGCAGCTTCAGGCTGGCGAGGCCGATCTTCGACCACTCGGCGACGGCGTCGCCGTCGCTGTCGGCCAGGGTGCGGTTGCCGCCACCGGCTATCCGGCCATGCCCGCGCTCCAGGTTGATCGCCTGGAAGCCCGCCACGTCCAGGCCCACGCCAATGGTGCCCTGGGTGTAGCCCGATGCGTATTTGAGCTGGCTGCCCTGGACCCAGGTATAGCGGCTGTGGGTCGGCTCGGTGTAGCCGTCCTTCTTGATGTTGAAGTGGAAGCTGTCCTTCATCTGCTCGCGGGAGGCGAAGTTGCGAGTGGTGAAGGTGAGGCTCTGGTCCTCGATGAATCCCTTGGCGCCGGCCTGGCCGGCTGGTTCGTCGGCGGCCAGGACATGACCCGTGGTCGCCGCGCAGATGGCCAGTGCGAGAAGGGATCGGGTGATGGCTTGATACTGCATGGTTGCTCCTTCTTGTTGTCGGTTTTCCTAGCAACGAATGCATCCCCTCCACCCATCGGAGAGATGGGGGAGCCGGCAGGCGGAGGGGAAGGCGGGATGTGCCGCCCGGTCTGTGCCGGGCTGGCGTTCAGGCGGCCTTGGCCGCCGGTGTCGGGGCGGCGATCAGGGCTGGTTGGCCACGCCGTAGAAAGAGTTGCGCCCGAAGGGACTGATCAGGAAACCCTGCACCGATTTGCGCATGGGCTGGTAGACGGTGGAGTGAGCGATCGGGCTGATGGGCAGCTGCTGGGCGAGGAGCTGCTGGGCCTTCTGATAGAGGGCGACGCGCTGGTCGTGGTCGGTGGTGGTCTTGGCCTGGCGAACCAGCTTGTCGTAGTCGGCGTCGCACCACTTGGAGACGTTGTTGCCGTTAACCGAGTCGCAACCATAGAGCGTGCCCAGCCAGTTGTCCGGATCACCGTTGTCACCGGTCCAACCGAACAGCATGGCGTCGTGCTCGCCGGCGTGGGCACGCTTGATGTACTCGCCCCACTCGTAGGTGACGATCTTCGCCTGGATGCCGACCTTGGCCCAGTCGGCCTGGATCATCTCGGCCATCAACTTGGCGTTGGGGTTGTACGGGCGTTGCACGGGCATCGCCCACAGGGTGATCTGGGTGCCTTCGGCGACGCCGGCTTTCTTCAGCAGCGCCCTGGCCTGCTCCGGGTCGTAGGCCTGGCCCTTGATCGATTCGTCATAGGACCACTGCGTCGGCGGCATGGCGTTCACCGCCAGCTGGCCGGCGCCCTGGTAGATCGCGTCGATGATCGCCTGCTTGTTCAGCGCCATGTCCAGCGCGCGGCGTACATCGGTCTTGTCCAGCGGGGCGTGGGTGACGTTGTAGGCGAGGTAGCCGAGGTTGAAGCCCGGCTGCGACGGCATGTTCAGGTTCGGGGCCTGCCTCAGCGCCTCGAGGTCCGCCGGGCGCGGGTTCAGGGTGATCTGGCATTCGCCGGCCTTGAGCTTCTGCATGCGCACCGAGGCATCGGTGTTGATCGCGAAGACCAGGTTGTCGACCTTCACGTCATCGGGCTTCCAGTAATCCTTGTTGCCCTTGAAGCGGATCATCGCGTCCTTCTGGTAGCGGCTGAACACGAAGGGACCGGTGCCGATGGGCTTCTGGTTGATCTCGCCGGGCTTGCCCTGCTGGAGCAACTGGTCGGCGTACTCGGCGGACTGGATCACTGCGAAGTTCATCGCCAGGTTCTGCACGAAGGCCGCGTCGACCTCGTTCAGGGTGAAGGTCACGGTGTGCTCGTCGACCTTGCTGACCCCGGCGATGTTGCGATCCAGGCCCATGTCGGTGAAGTACGGGAATTCGGTGGGGTACGCCTGGCGGAACGGCTGCTGCTTGTCGAGCATGCGGTTGAAGGTGAACAGCACGTCGTCGGCGTTGAATTCGCGGGTCGGCTTGAAGTAGTCGGTGGTGTGGAACTTCACGCCTGGGCGCAGGTGGAAGGTCCAGGTCTTGCCATCGGCGGAGGTTTCCCAGCTCTGCGCCAGGGCCGGTTGGGCTTCGGTGCCGCCGCGCTGGAACTGCACGAGGCGGTTGAACAGGGTTTCCGAGGTGGCGTCGTAATCGGTGCCGGTGGTGTATTGGCCGGGGTCGAAACCCGCCGGGCTGCCTTCGGAGCAGTACACCAGGCTGGTGGCGGCCTGGGCCGCGGAGCCAGCGAGCAGCAGCCCGCCGAAGGCGAGTGCGTGCAGGGGATTACGTCGCATCTTGCGCATTGCCTGACCTCATTCTTGTTTTTCTGAGGGGGCCGGCGAACCGATGGGGTTTGCAGCCGGCCTGGTCGGACTGGTCCGGATAAGGCCTATCCATTCATGGTCGGGCTGTGCCCGGCCACGCCGCGCCGAAGTTAAGTCAGGCTGAAATCAAGTTCAACTTAAAATTCAGTGGCACTGAAAATTTTGCTGGTCTGTGAATCAGGTGGCGGGATGTTCGCCGAACAGCGGAAGGGTGGTGACGGTGAGCATTTCCGCCACGCTGTCACCGATATTGCGCAGGCAGTGACGCTTGCCGGAGTCGAAGTGGACGGAGTCGCCGGGGCCCAGCGGATAGGTGTGGCCATCGATGTCGTAGGCGATGCGCCCGGTGAGGACGTAGGCGAATTCCGAGCCGTCGTGGGTGATCAGTTCGGATTCGTAACCCACCGGGACCGTCACCTTCACCGCGTTCAACTGGTTGCCGGGGAAGCTGCTGGACAGCCGCTCGTAGCTCAGTGGCTGGCCTTCGATGGTGTAGCGCACGCGCTCGCCCTGGTGCGAGTCCGGCGGAATCTGCTGCGGAGAGTCGAAGAGGGCGTTGAGCGGCACGTCCAGCGCCTTGGCGATGCTGGCCAGGGAGGACAGTGATACGCCAGTGAGGTTGCGCTCGGCCTGGGACAGGAAGCTGGCGGTCAGGCCCGATTCGGCGGCCACCTGGTTCAGGGTCTTCTTCGCTGCGCGCCGATAACGGCGCAGGCGTTCTCCGATACGATCTGCGGACATTGGCAAGGCTCTTGTGGGACGCCGGCAGCATACCAGTGTCGTCGACGGGTGAGAGCATCGAGCCATCAGCGGATGAAAAATCACCCACCAGGATACCGAACACCGAAAAGCCTTTGACCGGAATTTTCAGTGCTGCTTAAATTTCGTGTCGTTTCATTCCATTCCTCGGGAGAGCCACATGACATTGGGAGTTGGGGGCATGAGCCCCGAGCAGGCGCTGGCGAAATTGCAGGTCATGACGGCCGGCGCTCGGCCCATTGCGCTCGAGGAGTACCAGGCTCGGATCGGTCGGCTGCAGCAACTGATGCAGGCTCGGGAGATCTCGGCCGTGTTCATCGACGCCGGCAGCTCGCTGGTCTATTTCACCGGCCTGAAGTGGAGCCCCAGCGAACGGCTGGTGGGGGCGTTGGTTCCGGCGCGGGGTGAGGTGCGTTTCATCGCGCCGGCCTTCGAGGAAGGCACGGTGCGCGATCTGCAGGTGCTGCCCGGCAGCATCAGTGTGTGGGCCGAGCATGAAAGCCCGTTCACCCTGCTGGCTGGGATGCTGGCTGAGATCGAGGTGCGCGAGGGCGCGCGGGTCGGTCTTTCCCACAGCCTGCCGTTCGGCATGTACGAGCGTTTGCGCCAGGCGACGGGCACGCTGCAACTGGTGGACGCCGGCTCATTGATCGAGCAGTGCCGTCGCTGCAAATCGCTGGCGGAGCTGGCGCTGATGCAGCGGGCGAAGGACATGACCCTGGAAGTGCACAAGGCCGCTGCGAGCATCCTCCGCGAGGGCATCAGCACCACCGAGGTAACGCGCTTCATCGAGGCGGCGCACCGGCGGGTCGGCGCACCGGGTTCGACCTTCTGCATCGTGCTGTTCGGCGAAGACAGCGCCTTCCCCCATGGCGTGCGCCAACCGCGCCCGCTGCGTGACGGTGACATGGTGCTGATCGACACGGGTTGCCAGCTGTTCGGCTACCACTCGGATATCACCCGCAGCTATGTGTTCGGCTCGCCCAGCGCACGCCAGCGCGAGCTGTGGAACCTGGAGAAGGCCGCGCAGCTGGCCGCTTTCGGCGCCGCCGTACTGGGTGAACCCTGCGAGCAGGTGGACGCCGCCGCCCGCCGTTGCCTGGAGGCGGGTGGCCTCGGGCCGGATTACGCATTGCCGGGCCTGCCGCATCGCACTGGCCACGGTATCGGCCTGGATATCCACGAAGGTCCGTACCTGGTGCGTGGCGACAGAACGCCGCTGGACGTCGGCATGTGCTTCAGCAACGAGCCGATGATCTGTGTGCCGGGGGAGTTCGGTATCCGTCTGGAGGACCACTTCTACATGACGGCCCAAGGCCCGCGCTGGTTCACCCAGCCGAGTCATTCGGTGGACGATCCCTTCGCCCTGGATGCCTGAATGCTCTCGTAGGAGCGGGCCATGCCCGCGATCGCGCGCATGGCCCGCTCCTACAGTCAGGGTGCCAGTTCAACCCGCGAGAAGTTGTTCGACCCCAGCGGGCTCAGGGTGAAGCCGCTCACGCCTGGCCGCACCACGGCGAACTGCTTCGGGTACGCCAGGGCGATCCACGGCGCTTCGCGCTGGTAAATCGCCAGCGCCTGGCGGTAGAGGCCGGCACGGGCTTCCTGATCGGTAATGGCGCGGGCCTGGCGCAGCAGTTCGTCGAACTCTGCGTTGCACCAGCCCGCCTGGTTCTCGCCACTCCTGGCGGCGGCGCAGGACAGGTTCGGTGTCAGGAAGTTGTCCGGGTCACCGTTGTCGCCGGCCCAGCCCATGAAGATCAGGTCGTGCTCGCCCTGCTTGGCGCGCTTGATCAGCTCACCCCATTCGAACACGCGGATATCGGCCTGGATGCCGATCTTGCCCAGGTCATCCTGCAGCATCTGTGCGCCGATGCCGGGGTTGGGGTTGGTCGGACCGCCGCCGGGGCGGGTCCAGATCGACAGTTTCAGGCCGGGCCTGATGCCGGCTTCTTCGAGCAATTGCTTGGCGCGCGCCGGGTCATGGGGCCAGACCTTGAGCTGCGGATCGGAGCCCCACAGTGTCGGCGGATAGGGCGCCACAGCCAGCGTCGCGGCGCCTTCGCCGAACTGTGCGCGCAGGTAGGCGTCGCGGTCGAAGGCGAGGTTGATCGCCTGGCGCACGCGCACGTCGTCCAGCGGCTTGTGCCGGGTATTGATCCCGACATAGGCGACCAGCAGCGAGTCCAGTTCCTCGATGGTCAGTTTCGGATCCTGGCGCAATGCGGGGATGTCGGTGGGCTTGGGGTAGACGGCTATCTGGCAGTCGCCGGCCTTGACCTTCTGGATACGCACGTTCGGATCGGGGGTGATCGCCAGCAGCAGGCGCTCGATCTTCGGCTTGCCGCCCCAGTAGTCCGGATTGGCGGTGAAGCGCACCTGGGCGTCCTTCTGGTAGCGCTGGAAGATGAAGGGCCCGGTGCCGATGGGCAGGTTGTTCAACTGGTCGGCCTTTTCGGCAGACAGCAGCAGGTCGCCGTACTCGGCGGAATAGATAGAGGCGAAGCCCATCGCCAGGTCGGCGAGGAAGGGCGCCTCGGGGTGCCTGAGAGTGAAGCGCACGCGGTGGTCGTCGAGCTTTTCCACCGCGCTGATCAGGCCGGGCAGGCCCATCGCCTCGGCGTAGGGGAAACCGCGCGGGGCGAGCTTGTTCCACGGGTGCTTCGGGTCGAGCTGGCGCTGGAAGCTCCAGAGCACGTCGTCGGCGTCGAACTCGCGGGTCGGGGTGAAGTAGTCGGTGCTGTGGAATTTCACGCCCTGACGCAGGGCGAAGGTGTACTGCAGGCCGTCGTCGCTGATCGCCCAGCTTTCTGCCAGCGCGGGCACCACGCGGATGCTGCCGGGGGCGAACTGCACCAGGCGCTCGAAGACCGTCTCGGCGGAGGCATCGGCGGTGGTGGCGGCGGTGTACTGGGTGATGTCGAACCCTTCCGGGCTGGCCTCGGTACACACCACCAGGGATTGGCCGAATGCCGGTGCGCAGCCGAGCAGGCTGGCCAGGGTCAGGCGGATGAGCGCTTTGCGCACGGCGGTTGCCGAAAGAAAGGGCCGCCGGGACACCCGGCGGCCGCTGGCCTTACTTGCCTACGCTGACGCCGTAGAACGAGTTCAGCGCGAACGGGCTGATCTTGAAGTCCTGCACCGTCTTGCGCATCGGCTGGTACACGGTGGAGTGGGCGATCGGGGTGATCGGCACCTGCTCCTTGAGGATGTGCTGGGCCTGCTTGTACAGCTCGGTGCGCTTGGCCTGGTCCGGGGTGCGCTTGGCATCCTTGATCAGCTTGTCGTAGGCCGGGTCGCACCATTTGGAGAAGTTGTTGCCGTCCACGGCGTCGCAGCCGTAGAGGGTGCCCAGCCAGTTGTCCGGGTCACCGTTGTCGCCGCTCCAGCCGATCAGCATGGCGTCGTGCTCGCCGCCCTTGGCGCGCTTGATGTACTCGCCCCATTCGTAGGTGACGATCTTCGCCTTGATGCCGACCTTGGCCCAGTCGGACTGCAGCATCTCGGCCATCAGCTTGGCATTGGGGTTGTACGGGCGCTGCACCGGCATGGCCCACAGGGTGATCTCGGTGCCTTCGGCGACGCCGGCCTTCTTCAGCAGTTCCTTGGCCTTCTCCGGGTTGTAGCCGGCATCCTTGATGCTGTCGTCGTAGGACCATTGGGTCGGCGGCATGCCGTTCACGGCGAGCTGGCCGGCGCCCTGGTAAACGGCGTCGATGATCGCCTTCTTGTTCACCGCCATGTCCAGCGCCTCGCGCACTTCGAGCTTGTCGAACGGCTTGTGGGTGACGTTGTAGGCGATGTAGCCAAGGTTGAAGCCCGGCTGCGACGGCATGTTCAGGTTCGCGTCCTTCTTCAGCGACTCCAGGTCGGCGGGGCGCGGGAAGAGGGTGACCTGGCACTCGTTGGCCTTGAGCTTCTGCATGCGCACCGAGGCGTCGGTGTTGATGGCGAAGATCAGGTTGTCGATCTTCACCTCGCCCTTGTTCCAGTAGTCCGGGTTGGCCTTGAAGCGGATCATCGCGTCCTTCTGGTAGCGACTGAACACGAACGGGCCGGTGCCGATGGGCTTCTGGTTGATGTCGGCGGCCTTGCCCTGCTTGAGCAACTGGTCGGCGTATTCGGCGGACTGGATCGAGGCGAAGCTCATGGCCAGGTTCTGGATGAACGCGGCGTCGACTTCGTTGAGGCTGAACTTGACGGTGTGGTCATCGACCTTCTCCACCTTGGCAATGTTCGCGTCCATGCCCATGTCGGTGAAGTAGGGGAATTCGGTCTGGTACGCCTTACGGAACGGATGGTTCTTGTCGAGCATGCGGTTGAAGGTGAACAGCACGTCGTCGGCGTTGAACTCGCGGGTCGGCTTGAAGTAGTCGGTGGTGTGGAACTTCACGCCTGGGCGCAGGTGGAAGGTGTAGGTCTTGCCGTCATCGGATACGTCCCACTTTTCCGCCAGACCGGGGATGACCTGGGTGCCGCCGCGCTCGAACTGGGTGAGGCGGTTGAAGACCGTCTCGGCCGAGGCGTCGAAGTCGGTGCCGGTGGTGTACTGGCCGGGATCGAAGCCCGCGGGGCTGCCTTCGGAGCAGTAGACCAGGTTGTTGGCGGCGTGGGCGAGCGGGGCGCTGGCGATCAGCCCAGCGGCAATCATGGAGCGGATGACGGCGTTCTTACGCATACGGACCTCTGTTTATTCTGGTTGTCATCGAGGGGCAGCCTCGTGAGCTGCGTTGCGTGAAACTATGCACGGCACATGCCGGGCGCAAGCTGCTGGCGGGGATGAGTGTAGAAGTTGTGACGCGGGTGCAAGGGAATGTCGCAATTTCGACAATGGGAACCGTGCAGTCGGGTGGCGGCGCCCCGGTCCCCGGAAGCGCCGCGCTGGTAGATGCCGCAGGTGTTACGGCATCTGCACCTCGATCGTGCCGTCGGCGCTGACGGTGACCTGGCTGGTGCCGGCTTCGATTTCCTGCGCCGGTGCCGAATCCATGGAGGCGAACTTGGCGGCGGCCATGCGCATCACCGGCATCGGACGTGGCGCGCCGGAGGTGTTCAGGTTCAGGCTGACCAGTTTGTAGCCCTTGCCGCCGAGCGCGTCGGTGAGTACCTGGGCGCGAGCCTTGAAGGCATCCACGGCGCCTTTCATCATCGCGTCCTCGTTCTTCGCGCGAGTGGCGTCGGCGATGCTGAAGTCCATGCTGCCCATCTTCAGCTTGCCCAGCAGGTCGGCGGTGAGTTGCGAGAGGGCGGCGAAGTCGGTGCTCTCCAGGCGAATTTCCGCGCGCTCGCGCCAGGCCGTGATCTTCTGGCCCTTGTCGTCATACACCGGGTAGCTGTTGCGGCTGCCCAGGCTGACGGTCACGCCTTTCACCTTGCGTGCCTGTTCCACTGCAGCGTTCAGCGCGGTGGTGGTCTCGGCGGCCAGCTTGGCCGGGTCGGTGCCCTGGCCTTCGTTGAACAGGGTCACGTGCATCAGGTCGTGGGCGACTTCCTGGCTGACCTCGGCGCGCAGCGAAACCTGGTTGTAGCGAGGTTCGTCTGCCAGGGCTCCCAGGCTGGTGGCGCACAGGGCGATGGCGGCGGCGATGGCGGTGAAGGGTTTCTTCAGTACAGACATGGATGACTCCTTGCTCCAGAAAATGTCCGGGCCACAGCTTAGTAGAGGCAGTGGCGAGGACTGTCAGACCCTTTGACGAGGATTGGTTCGAGTCCGGGTTAATGACCGATGTCACTAATTGTTTCGGGCCGGGGCGGCCGCCACAGGGCCTGCTGGAGTATGCTGTGGCGCTATGCCGCATTAAGGGGAGGGGGCTCTTGGCTATACTCGCGCAAATTCCGGAATTCACCATGCGCCCACCGGTTTTCCAGCTGTCCGCCAGTCGTCAGAACCTTCTGCATCTGACGCTCATCCGTATTCTCGTCCTTGCCGCCCAGGCCGGTTCCGTCGGGCTCGCCTACAAGGCCCAACTGATCCAGCTGCCCTGGCTTGCGCTCGGCGTGACCATCGGCGTCTCCCTCGTGTTGTGCCTGGGTACCGCGCTGCGCCTGCGTGGCCCGTGGCCGGTGACCGAACTGGAGTACGCCGTCCAGCTCGCCTGCGACCTGGTCATCCACAGTGTGCTGCTCTACTACTCGGGTGGCTCGAGCAACCCCTTCGTCTCCTATTACCTGGTGCCGCTGACCATCGCCGCGGCGACCCTGCCGTGGCTGTACACCATCGCCCTGGCCGGCCTCGCGCTGGCCAGCTATACGGTGCTGCTGGTGTGGTTCCACCCGTTGGAGATGGCCGCCGGGCAACGCGACAACCTGCTGATCTACGGCATGTGGCTGAGCTTCGCGCTCGCCGCCGCGCTGATCACCTTCTTCGTCGCCCGCATGTCCGAGTCGCTGCGCCGACAGGAACAGTTGCAGGCTCAGCGGCGCGAGGAAGGCATGCGCGACCAGCAACTGCTGGCCGTCGCCACCCAGGCCGCCGGCGCTGCCCATGAGCTGGGCACACCGCTGGCGACTATGAGCGTACTGCTCAAGGAATTGCGCCAGACCAATGCGGACCAGCCGATGTTGCAGGAAGATCTCGCTCTGCTGCAGGAGCAGGTCAAGCTCTGCAAGACCACCCTGCAGCACCTGGTGCGCGCCGCCGAGGCGGATCGTCGCCAGGCGGTGGAAGAGCAGGGCGCCAATGAATGGGTCGAATCGGTGTTGCGTCGCTGGCACCTGATGCGCCCCGAGGCGAGCTATCGCTACCAGACGCTGGGCAAGGGCAAGGCGCCGCGGATGACTCCGCCGACCGACCTGAGCCAGGCGCTGCTGAATTTGCTCAATAACGCGACGGACGCCTGTCCGGACGACCTGGACATCCGCCTGGACTGGGATGCCGGTGAAATCTGCCTGAGCATCCGCGACCAGGGCCCGGGCGTGCCGCTGGCCATTGCCGAACAGCTCGGCAAGCCGTTCTTCACCACCAAGGGCAAGGGGTTCGGCCTGGGGTTGTTCCTCAGCCAGGCCAGCGTGACCCGCGCGGGTGGAACGGTGAAGTTGTATAACCATGAAGATGGCGGCACTCTGACCGAGTTGCGTCTGCCCAGAAGCTATGGCGTGGCCTGATCGCCGCGCCCGCGAGGAAGTACCATGAGCGAAGAGATCCTGTTCGAAGGCGAAGAACAGCCCCACCTGCTGCTGGTGGACGACGATGCCACCTTTACCCGCGTCATGGCCCGGGCCATGACCCGTCGCGGGTTGCGGGTGTCGGTCGCCGGCTCCGCCGAGGAAGGCCTGGCCATGGCCAAGGAAGATCTGCCCGACTACGCCGTGCTGGACCTGAAGATGGACGGCGACTCCGGCCTGGTCCTGCTGCCCAAGCTGCTCGAGCTCGACGCCGAGATGCGTGTGGTGATCCTCACCGGCTATTCCAGCATCGCCACCGCGGTGGAGGCGATCAAGCGCGGCGCCACCAACTACCTGTGCAAACCAGCCGATGCCGACGATGTGCTCACTGCACTGCTGTCGCAACATGCCGACCTGGAATCCCTGGTGCCGGACAACCCCATGTCGGTCGACCGCCTGCAGTGGGAACATATCCAGCGCGTGCTTGCCGAACATGACGGCAACATCTCCGCGACCGCCCGAGCGCTGGGTATGCACCGGCGCACATTGCAACGTAAGCTGCAGAAGCGCCCGGTGAGGCGTTAAGCGATCGATAAGACAAAGGAGCGCCAATGAGCGCTCCTTTTTATTTCCAGCCGTGCGAGCCGACCCCATGACCGACAGCGCCGAGTACCGGGCTGCGAACGACGCCGTTCGCAGCCGTTTCTTCCACCGAGTCTGGCAACTCACCGTGCCCTACTGGCGCAGCGAAGAGAAGGGCATGGCCTGGCTGCTGCTGATCGTGGTGATCGCCCTGTCGCTGGTCGGCGTGGCCCTCAGCGTCTGGCTCAACAGCTGGTACCGCGACTTCTACAACGCCCTGCAGAACAAGGACCTGAAGAGCTTCATCCACCTGATGCTGATGTTCTGCGGCATCGCCGCGGTGTTCATCCTTACGGCGGTGTACCGGCTGTACCTCACGCAGATGCTCACCATCCGCTGGCGCCGCTGGCTCACGGAGAAGCACTTCGCCGCCTGGCTGGGCGACAAGAACTACTACCGGCTGGAGCAGCGCGGGCACACCGACAACCCCGACCAGCGTCTTTCCGAAGACCTCAACAGCTTCACCGACACCACCCTGACCCTCGGCCTGGGACTGATCCGCAACATCGTCAGCCTGGTGTCCTTCTCGGTCATTCTCTGGGGGGTGTCCGGCAGCATCGAGCTCTTCGGTCTCAGCATTCCCGGCTACATGTTCTGGGCGGCGCTGCTCTACGCTGCGGTCGGCAGCTGGCTGACCCACCTCATCGCACGCCGCCTGATCGGCCTGAACAACCGCCAGCAACGCTACGAGGCGGACCTGCGTTTCGGCCTGGTGCGGGTGCGCGAGAACGCCGAAAGCATCGCCCTGTACAACGGCGAGGCCAACGAAAGCAACCGGCTGATGGGGCGCTTCCGCAACGTCTGGGGAAACTTCTGGGAACTGATGAAGGTGCAGAAGCGCCTGACTTTCTTCAGCTCCGGCTATGCCCAGATCGCCACTGTATTCCCCTTCATTGTCGCCGCGCCGCGCTACTTCTCCGGACAGATCCAGTTGGGCGAACTCATGCAGATCAACTCCGCTTTCGGCAACGTGCAGGACGGCCTGAGCTGGTTCATCGACGCCTACGCCAGCCTCGCCAGCTGGCGCGCCACCTGCGACCGTCTGCTGAGCTTCCGTGAGACCATGGACGAGACTGCCCACGAGTCCGCCAATATCGACGTGCGCAAGACCGGCGACAACCTGCAACTGCACAACCTGACCCTGAGCCTGGGCAGCGGCCGCGAACTGCTGCAGCCCACCAGCCTGGCGCTGAACCCCGGCGAACACGTGCTGATCGGCGGCCCTTCCGGCGGCGGCAAGAGCACCCTGCTGCGCGCCATGAGTGGCTTGTGGCGCTACGGCAGCGGCGTGGTGCAAATGCCCGACGCGCGCAGCCTGTTCGTCCCGCAGAAACCCTACCTGCCCATCGGTACCCTGGCCGAGGCGCTTTGCTATCCGGAGGCGGGCGACCGTCATGACCCCGAACAGATGAAACAGGTGCTGCATCTGTGCCGCCTGGATTCGCTGGCGCCGCGCCTGGATGAAGCCGATCACTGGCAGCGCGTGCTCTCCCCGGGCGAGCAGCAGCGCCTGGCCATCGCCCGCGCGCTGCTCTACGCACCGCAGTGGCTGTTCCTCGACGAAGCCACCTCCGCGCTGGACGAAACCGACGAGGCCGCGCTCTATCAGGTACTGCTCGACCAGTTGCCAGGCGTGACCCTGGTCAGCATTGGCCACCGGGTCAGCCTGAAGCGATTCCACCCGCGCCAACTGCGCCTGGAAGAGCATCGTTTGCAGGAGATCGAGTCCGTTTTGCCGGCGTAGTGGCAGTTTGATTCACTGGGATTGTGTGATCGGGTTAGTGGGAAACATCTGAAAGTCTTCTCAGACATGATGATTTCTTCTTATTTATTTACATTTTTCAGTGTTTAGCCGCTGCGAAGTTTTCAAGAACAGGTACCCTGTGCAGCCCGGTCCGAGCAGGATCGGGTTTCGTAAGATTCAACGGTACCTCGCATGAGCTTCCTTTCCCCTACCCGGCAGGCATTGACCCGTTCGGACCTGCAGCTGATCGATCGGCGCCGGTTCCTGCTGGTGGCCGGCTGCACCGCGCTGCTGTTCGCCGTGGTGGCCTTCGTGGTCGGAATCTGGGTGGGGCGGGCCAACGTCGAGCCGCTACCGGTGCCCGTCGTCGCGAGTGCCCCCGACTCCTCGGAGGAGGATTCCGCTGAGCGCTTCGCAGCGGAGCGGATAGGGGAGTTGGCCGGTCGCCTGCAAGTGCTGGAGAAAGACGCCACCTACCTGCTCAAGGCCGTCGACAGCCACGAGGAAATCGCGCGCAAACTGTCCAAGGTCGACCCTGAGCTCGCGCCAAAGCCCCAGGAGACGCCCGCCAAGGGCAAAGGTGGAATCCTGCTGCCGCCGCGCCCCTGTGCCGAACCGTTGCCCGCCTCCGGCGTCGATCTGGAGCGAAGCGAGCGCTCGGCAAAATGCCTGCGTCGGGTATTCGACCTGCTGATGGACCAGGTGGCGCGGCGCAACGCCGACTTCATGGCCATTCCCGCCCGTCGCCCGATGGAGCAGGCGCGCCTGGGGTCGCCTTTCGGCAACCGGGTCGACCCCTTCAATCACCATCTGGCGTTCCACTCCGGCCAGGACTTCTCGGCGCCGACCGGCAGCCCGATCCATGCGGCAGCTGGTGGGCGCGTCATTGTCGCAGGGCCGAATCCTTCCTATGGCAATCGCGTGGAGATTGACCATGGCAACGGCCTGGTCACGCGCTATGCCCACGCCTCGAAACTGCTGGTGAAAGTGGGCGACGTGGTGCTGCCGGGGCAGGAGATTGCCAAGGTCGGCTCCACCGGGCGCTCCACCGGGCCGCACCTGCATTTCGAAGTGCTTTACCACGGCGAATTCGTCGACCCACAGAACTTCCTCTCTCTGGGAGGCATGGAGATCGATAGCGATGGTATGGCCTCGGACTAGGAAACCCTCCACCCGCGACCTGCTGCGCGCCGAGCACCGCCCCCATGTTCCTCGTGGTTCCGCGACGTTGGGCCGTGCGGCCTTGCTCCTGGTGCTCTTGCTGGCAGTGGCGCTGGCGGGCGTCTGGTTGATGCGTCACCAGGATGATGTGGCGGGGCGCGAGCAGGCCGATGAGCTCCAGGTGCTGCATGCGCAGCTCGAGCAATTGACCGCCGAACTGGAGGACAAGCGCCTGCAGGGCGACGAGGACCGCGCCAATCGTGAACAACTGATGCAGCGGATCGACGCGATGTCCGCCGAAATCAAGAAACTCAAGACTGAGCTGGCCTTCTACCGCCAGCAGAAACCTGGCAAGTAGTACGCGCGAGGAAGTGCGATGTTCAGCAACAGCAAGAAGAAAGGCCCGCAGGTGTCGGTGGACAAGTTCTCCAGCCTGCTCTCGGGCAATGTCGATCTGGTCGGCGATATGCAATTCCAGGACGGCCTGAAGATTCTCGGCACGGTGAAAGGCAATGTCTGCCACAAACCCGGCGCGGCCAGCCTGCTGGCGCTCAGCGCGGAAGGGCGGATCGAGGGTAACGTCAGCAGCTACGACGCCCTGATCGACGGCACCATCATTGGTGACCTCTATGTGGAACACCTGCTGGAGCTGCACTCCAATGCCCGCGTGGTCGGCAACATCCAGTACCGCCAGCTGAGCATGGAAAACGGCGCGACGGTGGACGGCAAGTTGACTCGCCTGGCCGACGGCGAGGCGCCCAGGCCGCTGGAGCTGCCGGCCCCAGTGCGTGAAGAAGAAGCCGAAGCCTGATCTTCTTCAGGGCAGGAATTCGACCTTGACCAGGCGCTCGCTGCTGCGGCCACGGTCATCGGTCACTCGCAGATGATAGTCGCCGGAGCGCGGCGGGCGCCAGTTGCTGCCATCCTGTGGGGCATTCTGCGCCACCAGGCTTTGCTCGGCGAACCAGTAGAGCCGACGCGCATCGCCGGCTGCCGTGGCTGCCAGCGGAATGCTGTCCTCCGGATGAGAAAGGCGAAGGCTGTAGGCAACTTGCTGCAGAGGTGAGCGAATTCGCGGGCCTTCTTCGACCTGCACCGAGCTGGCCAGACAGTCTCGTGCTCCCTTGGGCAAGGGGCGGCGTGGCAGGCCGGCGGCGCGAAACAGCCGCTGCAGGTCGCTTGGCCAGAACTCATAAACCTCCTCGTGCCGGTACTTCGGATCGAGCTCGCCACACACGGCGCGCCCGGTACGGCTGTCGATCTGTACCGGGCGGTGCAGGTCGGACACCTTGATCGGTGATACGCCGGGGATGTACCACGTCTTGCGGGTTTGCGGGCACCAGCGGTTGGGCAGGTCGCCGGAGGCTTGGCACACCTGGATGCGGGCAACTCCGGCTGGCGGTTTGTCCATCGGGTCCCGCTCATTCGGCAGCGCCAGTGGTAACGCATCGGCGATGCGGAAGAACAGCGGAGCCGCGGTCTTCACGCCGACGAAGGCCGGATTGCCCCGTCCGTCGAAATTTCCCACCCACACCACCAGTACGTACGGCCCCACAAGCCCACTGCTCCAGGCATCGCGAAAGCCCCAGGAGGTGCCCGTCTTCCAGGCGCTACGCCATTGCCGGCCTCGGCCCTCCTGCGGCAGGCCGTCGGGGCGTGGGTTGTGGCGGAGCATGTCGCGCACCAAGAATGCCGCCTGGGGGCTGAGCAGGGCCTCTCCGCTACCCTGGGGCGTTTCGAGCAGGTAGCGCAACTGACGCAGCCGCCCGTCGCCGCCCAGTGCCAGGTAAAGCCGGCCGAGGTCTTCGGGCGTGACTTCCCCCGCGCCCAGCGTCAGCGCCAGGCCATAGTGCGACTCGGCACGCAGGCCCTGTACGCCGGAACGCTTGAGTAAGCCGTAGAGCGTCGGCGCGTGCAGTTGGCCAGCCAGGGTCACGGCGGGAATATTGCGGCTGCGCACCAGCGCGTCCTGGGCGCTGATCGGGCCGACGAAGCGCCCGTCGTAGTTTTCCGGCTGGAAGTAACCATAGGCGCTGGGCGCATCCTTAAGAACGCTCATGGGATGGATCAGCCCCTGGTCGATGGCCAGGCCGTAGAGGAACGGTTTGAGTGTCGATCCCGGCGAGCGCCGCGAGGTGATACCGTTGACCTGTCCATGGATGGATTTGGAGGCGTAATCCGCCGAGCCCACCAACGCCTTGACGGACTGATCGCGCCGGTCGATCAGCAGGGCGACGGCGTTTTCCACGCCTTGTGGTCGCTGTTCGCTGATGTATTGTTCGATCAGTCGTTCCAGTAGTTGCTGCAGTGGCAGGTTCAGCGTGGTTCGCAACTCTCGCTGGGGATAGCGCTGGAGCAATTGTTCGCTGAGATGCGGCGCCAGGAATGGCAGCTGCGCTCGCGTGCGCGCTTGTAGTGGTAGCTCCAGCGGCCCGTCGTTGCGCGGATCATCCGGATAGTTCTCGCGCCAATTGGCGAGCAGGCGCAGGCGTGCGGCCTCCAGCGCGTCGCCGAAACGTGCGCGGCGCCCTGGTTGTTGAGGAATTACCGCCAGGGCCAGAGCTTCGGCAAGGGACAGTTGTTCGGCGGGCTTGCCGAAATAAATGCGGCTGGCTGCTTCGGCCCCTTCGATGTTGCCGCCCATGGGCGCCAGATTGAGATAGGCCTCAAGGATCTCGTGCTTGCTGTATCGCGCTTCCAGCCAAAGGGCCAGGGCCAGCTGCTGAACCTTGCCGGGAACCTGGCGGGTATTCAGCTCATAGATGCGGCGAGCCAGTTGCATCGTCAGGGTCGAACCGCCCTGACGCATGCCGCCGCTGTAGGTGGACTGCATGGCACGCAGCAACGCCAAGGGATTGATGCCAGGGTGCCAATGGAAGCGCCGATCTTCTTTCAGCTGGATCGCTTGCACCAGTGCCGGTGCCATGCGCTCCAGTGGAATCCATAGTCGATACTGCCCGTCGTTGGCGAGGGTCAGGCGCAGTAGCTCGCCGTGTTCGGCGAGTACTACGCGAGAGGAGGGCGCTACCGATTGCAGCGGAGCATGCGGCCAGAGCCGCAAGCTCGCCAGCAGGGCACAGGCCAGCACCGCGCCCAGGACGAGAGGGCGCCCTCTCATGCGGCGCCCTCTGCATCAAGGTGCTTCGATTTCAAGCTGTCCTGCCTGGCTGCGGCCTTGCAACTGGGTGTCGTAGAGCCCTTCGGCGTAGGCACCGGGCGTGATGAAGTGTCCAGCGTTGGTCGCCCGCACGCGGTAGACGAACGACCGCACATCCCGGCTCACGTCGCCGTAGAGCACGATGCGGTCGTCGCGCACATCGACGAAGTCGGGCTTCCAATCGCTCAGCCGGTTGGTGCCCAACGGCGACTGCCAGGAGCTGTCCTCCTCCCCGTCGTCGTCTTCATCGCCGCTGTTGCGCCTGGGTGGCGATGGTGCCTGGGTTACCGGTTCGACGCCGCCGGGCAGAAGATCGACCATGGCCACCTGCGGGATATGGTTGCGCTCGACAGCGCGCAAGCGCAGGCGCACCAGGAACTCATCACCGACGCGGACTTTCTGTAGTGGCTGGCCACTTTCGTCGAGGAATTCGTGGGTGACTTCCAGGCCCTGGCGCAGCGCGTTGTTACTGCCCGTGCGGTCGAACCCGGCCTCGCTGAGTAGATAGAAGGCCGGCGTGTCACCCTGTTTACTCAGCTCCAGTGCGCTGACGCCCAGCGGGACCGCGCTGCGCGGAGGTTTTCCGGCGAGGGTGAGCAATTCGCTGCGCTCACCCAGCAGCGCTTTGGCTTGCAGCGACATGTTCGCCCCGGCGCGCTGGCCGTAGTCGTCCAGTGCACGCAGCAGCAATGCAGCCGAGAAGGAGTTGTAACGCTGCTGGTTCAGCCACTTGCCCAGGTTGTCGAACAGCTCGACGGGCACATCCTCCAATTGCTCGGGGAAGTGCCGGGCCAGCAGATGAAGGTGCTCGGCATCCTGTACCAGCGGATCGTAGTACAGACCGTCACTGCTCCAGGTATTGTCCAGGCTGCTCCAGGGCATGCTGCGAATCAACCGATCTGCCTGCTTGTCCTGTCGGCTCAGCTTGTAGCTGGCGGCGAGGTAGGCGCTGCCAAGGTCCTTTTCCCACTGTTTGGGGAAGTAGGTCTCGTAGCGCTCGCGGATGTCCGACAGCGCGCTGCCCACCTGGATTCCCTGTCGGCTCAACAGGTAGCTGGCATAGGCGCGATTGCGCAGCTCGCCCAGGCCGTTGCTGGGCGAATTGGCCAGCGTGCCCAGGTACATGTTGGCGCGCTCGAGTAGATCGGTCGGCACCTTGAAGCCGTGTTCCCTGGCCTGGATCAGGAAGTCGGTTGCGTAGAGGCTTGCGTACGACGCCGTTTCCGGTGAAACCGCCCACAGGCCGAAGCCGCCGCTCTGGTTCTGCCGCTGGCGCAGGATGGAAATGGCGCCGTCCACCTCGCGCTGTGCATCGGCGTTGGTGGAATCGCTCCACACCAGCGTAGGCATGCGTTTGGACACCAACTGCTCGGTGCAACTGTAGCCATAGTCGTCCAGGTAATTGCGCAGACCTTCGGCCCATACCAGAGGCGAGGCATCGAGGCCGACGTTCACCTTGCGCAACTGGCCGAACAGGTCGCGGCTGAGCGGCAGCTTGTGGGTCTTCTCATCGAAGCGGCCGAGGCTGAGCTGGATGCGGTGCTGCGAGGCGGGCCGGATGGAAATGGTCTCTCCGATCTGCACGCGCTTGCCGTCGGCCAGCTCCGCGACCAGCTTGAGGTCGGCCGAGCCCAGGCGCTCCAGAGACTTGAGGCGGAACTCAGCGGCGCCTTCACGGTTGGGCTCGATCTGCAGTTGCGGGTGGAGATTCTCCACCAGTTGCAGACCCACGCCGGTCTCCAGTTGCACCTTCACCACGGCTGCGCCCGGCAGATTGTTGAAGACTCCAGCGCTGATGCTGAATTCGTCTCCCGGCGCGACGAAGGCCGGTACGTTGGGCGTCAGCACCAGCGCTCCGCGAACCTCGCTGCTGCCCTCGGCGACACCGATGCTGTTGTCGTCGACCGCCACCGCGAACAGGTGCAGTTTGCCATTGAAGCTGTCCGGCACTTTGTAATGCAGCGTCGTATCGCCGGCTGGCAGGTCGATCAGGCCTGACCACCAGGCCACCGGCGGCTGGCGTTTGCGCTTGAACGGATTGAGATGGCTGGCCAGCGCGGCGTCGGCGTCACCACCCGGTGCAGCCGCACTCATCAGGCGGCTGAACTCCGGCAGGATCAGATCGAGAATCTGGCTGGTGCTGACTTCCAGGGCGCGTTTCTGGAAGAACAGGCCAAGGGGGTCGGGTGCCTGGTAGCGTGCTACCTGCAGGATGCCTTCGTCCACGGCGTAGACCACAGCACGGGCGGGCCGCGCGCTGTTGACGTGGATGTCCAGTGTCTGGCCTGGCTCCAGCTTCTCCACGCTGTCGAGCTTGAGCGTCAGGCGCCGTGCATCGAGGTTGATGCTGAAGGGCTGGACGCCGTAGGACAACGGGCTCATGTAGACCTCTGGCGACTGCGGGTCACGGACGAACTGCACGTTGACGTAGGCGTTGCCTTCCATCCCTTCCGGTATCCGGATGTGCTGGACGCTGCTGGTGCTGTCGGCCTTGAACCATTGTTGGGCGTAGACCTTGTCACGCTCGATGGTGATAAGGCCGGCGCCGGCGTAGGGCGCACGGATGCTCACGGTAATCTCGTCGCCGCTGGCGTAGCTGCGCTTGTCCAGCTTGAGTTGCAGTTCGGCGTTGCGCTCCAGCGAGCGCGAGGTATTGGCCAGTCCCTGGACCTCGTAGTCGACCTGGTTGAGCAGCTTGTCGTTGGCATCCTTGAGGCGCAGGGTGAAGCTGCCGGGGTTGCTGGTGTCCAGCATTTGCATGGCCTGGCCATCCTGCAGCACGAGCGGTTGCGCGGCGGCGACAAGGTCCTTGACCCGCGAGACGTAGCGGTATGTGCCGTCGGATTGCTTGACCAGCACCGAGACGTAGCGGTGTTCCACCAGTTCGGTATGCAGCCCGTCGACCGTCACCGGTTCGAGCTGTGGGTCGACTGCCTGCCAGTGCACCTCACGCTTGGCGCCCTTGGCGATGTAGTCCAGCGGGTCACTGCTCTTGACGCCCACCAGGTAGGTCGCCGGAGAGACCAGCAGGGTGCTCTGTGCCGCGACGTTGCGACCGCCCTCGGCCTCGTAGACCTGCGCCAGAACCTGCAGTTGATAAGTACTGTCGGCGAAGCGCTTGAGGCCCAGATCGAGCGTGGCCTGCCCTTGGGCATCGGTCTTGCTCTCGGCGAGATCCTCCTGGTTGGCCTCGCTGAGGCTGTCGGCGATCAGGAAGCGGTAGTCGGCGTAGCGCGGGAAGCTGACGTAGGTTGGCGACAGGACCATCCGCCCGGTGATGCGACGGTCGGAGGCGGGCGCGCCGAACAGATGCAACGCCTTGAGTCTGGCTGCGACTTGCTGCGGAGCGAGCCAGCCGGCAACCGGGACGTCGGACAGGCTGAGGCTGACCTTCATGCGATCCGGCTCGAAGTCGCGGACCTTGAAGCTGGTACTACCCAGAGCAATGCGCCGCTGGTCCTGGCCAATCAGGCTGAGATTGGCGGTGTAGTCACCCGCCGGGGCGACTTCGCTGCTGGCAAAGTCGTACGTCTCGAAGCCGCTGGCGGACAGGGTGAGGCGTTGCCGCACTATGGTCATGCCTCGTGGGTCGGTGATCTGTAGTTCCAGAGGCAGGCCTTGCAGCTGCCCTTTCCAGTCGCTCTGGCGGACGATCATGCCAAGATGCGCGGTTTCGCCCGGTCGGTAGAGGCCACGATCAGAGAACAGATAGGCGGCCAGTCGCGTGCTGTCCCCCGCATCCTGCTTGCCACCGACATCGAAGCGCGACAGGTCCAGACGGTGGCTGTTCTGGTTGATCGGCAGGAAAGACTGATCGTTGCCACGACTGACGACGTACATCAGGGGCGTCTTTTCGCGGCGCAGTTCGTCGAGCTTGGCGAAGTGAGCACGGCCTTGCGCATCGGTTTTACCATTGGCGACCGGCAGGCCATTGCGGCCGATGATCTCGACCTCGGCTTCGGCGACGGGCTCGCCACTGGCAAGCGACTGGACGAAGACGTCGTGGCTGCCGTCGGCCCAGCGTTTGGCGATGATGCCCAGGTCAGTCACCACGATGAAGCGCAGATCGCGGGCGTCGTTGCTCCCGTAATCATCGAAGGTGAGCTTGCTCGGGGCATCGCCGGGGCTCAGCTTGAGCACGAAGATGCCCTTGCGGCCGCCGTTGGCGCTCAGGTACTGGGTGAGGTCGACGTTGTCGTAAAGGGTTTTCGCCGGATCGCCTGCCGCTAGCGGAACGTCCAGTGTCATGCGCTCCACCAGACGGTCGAAATACTCGTTGGAGAAGCTGGGGCGGGCAAAGTTGCCGTAGTTCTGGTCCACCAGATGATGAAGCTGGTTGGGCAACAGACGGGCGATTTCCACATGGGCGCCCTTTACCCCGCGGGCCATAATGCCCAAACGGCGTTCGCCGTTCAGGCTGAGCAATGCGCCGTCGGAGAGGAAGCGCAGCGTGCGTGGGTAGGCCGGCATGGTCAGCAGGCTATAGGTTGGATCCCTGCCCAGATAGCCGCCCACGGCCTCGATCTTGCCCGCCACTTCGACATACAACTGGCGCTTGGGTTGTCCGCGGAACTTGAAAGCATGGCTGCTGTTGAGCGGCTCCGCGCTGGGCACCTGGGTGAGCGTGACGGGCTCGGAGCGCTTGAGCATCGCCTCGTCGACTTCGCTCTGCGACCAGTTGCTCCAGCCGTTACTGCTCTCGGGCAGCAGCCAGGCCTTGACCTTTCCAGCCAGCGCTTCGTCGCTGACGGCACTGGAACTGCTGAACAGCAGCACCGGCTCCGGTTCCCCGCGATCATTGTCGGCGAAGGCGATGCTGGCGTGGCTGAAGCTTAGCTGGTAGCGACCAGGAACTGTCACAGAGGCCCTGAGGGAGCGTTCGGTACCCTTGCCGCCGGCTTTGGCGTGTACCCCGTCGGCCAGTGTCAGGTCGATCTGGCTGGCTTCCAGCGGCATGGTCAACGGTGCGGAGTGAACATAGGCGCTGAGGTGGGTCTCGTCGAAGCTGATTTGCGGTGTGATGCCGGCCTGGGGGTCGCGGTAGCTCAGCCCCTTTCCGAGGTTGATGGCTACGCTTTCGCGCAGGCTTGCCTCATCGACGGGATGACTGAAAGTCAGGGCGACTACCATCGTCTTCAGGCGGCTGTCGGTCGGGTCCTGGTAAAGCTCCTGGCGGCTCACGCGCCCGGAGAAGGCTGCGGTGGAAAACTCGCTCTGGTACTGATCCAGCAGCACGCCGCCGGCCAGCAGGTCCTTTCTGCCAAGCGTTACTTCGTACTGCTGGCCGATGGGCCAATCTGCGGAAGGGGTGAACTGCAGGGTGCGATCGCTTGCCCAGTGCCAGGCACCAGCGACTTCGGGGCTGAGGCTCACGCCTTTTTCCACCGGCTTGCCGATCAGCTCCAGCGGCGCTACGGATTCTGCGAACACCACCCGCAGCGGATTGATCTGCGGGCCTTCCTTGCGGTAGTTGGTTACCGGCGGCGCCTGCACGCTGTACGAGACCTTGTGTGGTTGCGGTAGGTGGCTGTACCAGTACCAGCCATAAACGCCCGCGCCAACCAGGACCAGCAGCACGCCGAGAACGCCGGCCGAGTGGGCGGGGCGGGCGGCCATCGAGCGCCCCCAGGGCTGCAGCAGGTGACCGAGGCCACTCAGCCAGGCAGGTGCCTGCCAGCTGACGCCGAGCAGATGGCGAAGCAGCCAGCGCAAGATACGTAATGGCAGAAGCAACAGGGCGACGAGCAGGCTGAGGAAGCGACGTAGCTGCGACATTGGGGTATCCGTCCGTTGGATCAGCGAAACAAGTGGGGCGCAATTCTGACGTCTGAAGTTGGCCGGAAGAATGAGATATGTCTGAGCAAAATGTGGCTTTGATCGCAATGTTTAGGCAGGCGATTGCCGAACTCGCATTGCAAACCGGCGTGCTTGTGCGGCGCAAGCCTTGATATCATCGCGGCCCCACTGCTCTTGCCGCCGCGCCCATGCTAGTCCTGCTGCTCCAGACACTCAGCATCACCGCTCCGGTGTTCGCCATGCTGTTCCTCGGGGTGCTGCTGCGCCGCGTGGGGGCGATCAACCCGGAATTCATCCAGACCGCCTCGGCACTGGTGTTCAACGCCACCATGCCGGCGATGCTGTTCCTCGGCATCTACCACTCCGACCTGCACAGCGCGGCGCGCCCGGAAGTGCTGTTGTACTTCTGCGCGGCGACCCTGGTGGGTTTCCTGCTGGCCTGGGGCTGGGCGGCGTGGCGGGTGCCGCGTGAGGAGCGCGGCGTCTACGTGCAGGGCTCGTTCCGCGGCAACAACGGCATCATCGGTCTGGCGCTGGCCACCAGCCTCTATGGTGACCATGGCCTGGCGCTCGGCTCGGTCCTCGCCGCCCTGGTGATCCTTTGCTACAACACGCTGTCCTCGGTGGTGCTGGCGATCTACAGCCCGAGCATGAAGTCCGACCCGCTGAGCATCGCCCGCAACGTCATCTGCAATCCGCTGATCATCAGTGTGCTGGCCGCGCTGCCGTTTTCCTGGTTCGGCATCGGCCTGCCGAAGTGGCTGCTGACCTCCGCCGACTACTTCGCCCAGATGACCCTGCCGCTGGCGCTGGTGTGCATCGGCGGCACCCTGTCGCTGGCCTCGCTGCGCGAGAGCGGCGGGCTGGCGATCAGCGCGAGCCTGATGAAGATGGTCTGGCTGCCGCTGATCTGCACCTCAGTCGCCTGGGCATTGGGCTTCCGCGGCGCCGAACTGGGCGTGCTGTTCCTCTATTTCGCCAGTCCCACGGCGGCCGCCAGCTACGTCATGGCCCGTGCGGCCAACGGCAACCACGAGCTGGCGGCGTCGATCATCGTCATCACCACCCTGGTGGCGGCGCTGACCACCAACATCGGCATCTTCGTCCTGCAGTGGGGCGGCTGGATGTGACTTGGGGGAAGTCGAGATCCTTCCAATTGGTGTTGCGCAAAAGGCTATTCAGTTTGTAGGACATTTCTGAAAGATCGCCCTGAGTCGCAACGCCGCGCGAACGCCGTTCCGCGCGTCGACAAGACCGGTTACATTTGGCTCCCCCGCCATGCACGATCAAGGAATGTTCATGCAGCTCACGCGTCGGATGGTTCGTGCCGTCTTTATTCTGTCAGCCAGTCTCCTGGCTGCGACGGTCGCTGCCGAACCGGGTGCGGAGCTTTCCAGCCCCACTGCCGGCTGGCGTTATTCCGGCCTGACCGATGATCCCAGCGTCCCGCGCGTGGCCTATCCCACGCCTCCCATCGACCGTGGTGACGTTCGTGGCCGCAGCCTGATCGAAGGGCACCTGCGCGAAGTCTCCGGCGTCGACCGTGCCCAGCGCCTGGTGGTCAACGGCAATCCCCTCCCGCTCTACACCGATGCCGAAGGAAAATTCGTTCGCCCCTACAACTTCGGTGCGGGTAGCAACAGCGTTGCGGTCAGCAGCGACCAGGGCAAATCCCTCAAGCGCGTGCAGTTCTATGAAGCCAACCATGGCCGCATCCCGCCGCGCATCCGCCTGGCCCTGGGCTGGAACGACCCCAAGGCCGAACTCGACCTGCATATCGTCACGCCCGATGGGCAGCATGCCTTCTGGGCGCAGCCGCGCCTGAGCAACGGCGGCGGCCTGGACCCGGATGGCGTCGACGGCCCCGGCCCGGAAATGTTCACCATGGCCGCGCCGCTGCACGGCACCTACCTGGTCTACGTGAACTACTGGGGCAACTACAACGCCAGCCAGGGTTACAACTTCCAGGAAGGCAATCACGAGCAGGACGTGATCACCGCCGAGATCAACCTGGTGTTCAACGAAAATACCGTCAACGAGAAGCGCGAGACCTTCGTGGTGCCCATGCGGACCATCGGTGATCTGGTGCTGGTGAAGACCTTCAACTACTGAATTCGCCCCTCGCAGGGATGACACGGGACAAGCGATCCATGAGCGACAATACGCCCTCCAGCAGCCAAGACAGCACCCCTTCGCCGACGCCGGCCCAGGCCCCGAGCCGTGGCCCGCTGATCGCCATCGGCGCGCTCGCCGCCGCGCTGGTCGCCGGTGGCCTGGCCCTGGCCTTTGGCCTGATTCCCGCCTTCCATTCGGCGCCGGTAGGCACTCTGGAGGCACCGGAAAACCCGGAAGTGGCCCGCGACCTCAAGCGCCCGGACGCGCTGATCGAGAGCGCCTCCCTCAGCCAACTGCCCAAGGCGGTGCTGGAAGTGCCGCTGCTGCGCGACGTGCTGACCGAGGACTTCGTCTTCTACTACGAGAACAACGCCGACCGCCTGGGCCTGACCGGTACGCTGCGGCGCATCGTCTACGAGCATGACCTGACCCTGAAGGACAGCGTGATCGAGGAGCTGCTCGACCAGCCGGCCCAGGTCGCCCTGTGGCGCGGTGCCGATGGCCGTCTGCGCGACTTCATGGTGGTGCTCAAGCGCGGCGGCCTGGCCAAGGTGCTGGAGCCGCTGGCCAAGGTCGCAGCCGATGACACCCAACTGAAGAAGGTTGCGGACATCCAGGTGAAGGGCAGTGCCACGCCCGTCTACAGCCTGCGTTACGGCGCCGAGAAAACCTTGCTGTTCGTCTCCCGTGGCGACCAGATGCTGGTGCTGTCCAATCCGAAGATGCTCTTCCCCAACCCGGACTACGACAATCTGGGCGAGCCCGATGCTGCCATCGCCAAGGACCTGGGCAGCGCGCTGGAAGGTGAGCCGCTGTTCGCCAGGGACTTAGCCCTGGAGCCGCGCGGCGAGCTGAAGCAGCGCATCACCCTGAGCGCCGGCGTGCTCGCCATGGGCTACCAGCGCTTGATCCCGACCTTCGCCGGTGTGCGCTTCGAACAGGGCAAGGACGGTTGGCACAGCTACCTGGCGCTCAATGAAGTGGCACGTCAGCCGGACCTGGATTTCACCCCCGTCTGGCAGGCCATGCCCATGGGCGCCAGTGCCTGCGTCGCGCTGCCGGTTACGCCGGGGCTGTACGACAACATGCTGGTGAAGCTGGGCGCCGAGCAGAAGATGGCCGCGGCCTTCTCCGAGCACCTTTCCGGTGCTGCCGGCCTCTGCTGGTACCCGGAGTCGCGCCTGCACTCGCCGCTGCTCGCAGTGAAGCTCGACGCACCCGCCAGCCCCGAGCTGGACGATCAACTGGGCAAGCTGTTCGGCAGCATGATCGGCGCCTACGAGGCCAATGTGGAGGCGGGCGCCTTCGAGGTGGAAAGTCGTGCCGAAGGCGATGGTCGCCTCTGGCAGCGCCAGGTCAGCTCGCGCTTCGGCCAGTACCCGGCCAGCGAGGCGGAGAATCCCGACCAGGTCAGCGGCAACGGCTTCTTCCGTGTCAGCCTGCTGCGCGATGGCAACACCCTGCTGTTCTCCATCGACGACAAGCTGCTCGACAAGGCGCGCAATACCCTGGCCAAGCGCTACCCGCCGCTGGCCGACGTGCTGCCCAAGGATGCAGTGGTGCCGGCCTACCTGGCGCCCACGACGCTGTCCGAGCTGCTCAAGCGCGAAACCCTCGACAGCCTGCCGCAGGACCTCGAGCCGGTGTTCCGCAACGCCGCCGATACGCTGCTCCTGCCGCGCCTGAAGACGCTCGCTGGCAACGGCTCCTACGCCCTGACCCTGCCGGCCGGCAGCGAGCCGAGCGGCGAATGGGAGTGGCTGCCGCTGGACTGGAAGGCGCTGTGATCCGCAAACCCCTCACACTGCTTGCCGGTCTGCTTGTCGCCACGCTGGCGCACGCAACGGAGCCGGCGCTGGATGCACAGCAGACCCAGGTGTTCCGCGCCTGGTTCGTGCGCATCGCCGAGGAGCAGCTGCGCCGTGGGCCGAACCCGCGCTGGTATCAGCAGGACTGCGCCGGTCTCGTGCGCTTCGCCGCCAACGAGGCGCTGAAGGTGCACGACGCCAAGTGGCTGCGCGCCAACGGTATGTCCAACCGCTACCTGCCGCCGGAACTGGAACTGTCCGACGCGCAGCGCAATCTCGCGCAGACCTGGCAGCAGGGCGGCGGCAAGACCGGCCCCTACGTCAACGCGATCAAACTCGTTCAGTACAACAGCCAGTTCGTTGGCCGCGACCTCAATCAGGCGCGTCCCGGCGATCTGATGTTCTTCGACCAGGGCGATGACCAGCATCTGATGATCTGGATGGGCCGCGACATCGCTTATCACACCGGCACTCGTACGGCGACCGACAACGGCATGCGCTCGGTCAGCCTGCAACAACTCATGACATGGAAGGACACCCGATGGATACCCGACGAATCCAATCCCAACTTTATCGGCGTCTATCGCTTGTCCTTCCTGACCCGATGAACGCGCTGCGCGGCATTGCCGCTGCCCTGGCCTGCGCCGGCCTGTTCGCCGCCGCGCCCGCGATCGTGCAGGCGGACGACGACGTCCCTGCGAGCAACTACACGCCCATGGCCGGCGAGTCGTTCTTCCTGCTGGCCGACTCCAGCTTCGCTTCCGACGAAGTGGCCAAGGTGCGCCTGGAAGCGCCGGGCCGCGATTACCGCCGCTATCGCATGGAGCCTTACGGTGGCGCGGACATCCGCGTCTACCGCATCGACCAGCCGCTGGACTTCCTCAAGCGCCAGAAGAACCTGCACCGTGTGCTGTCCGAAGGGCAGTTCAAGGGCGAGGGCCTCTCCAACACCCTGGCCTACCTGTGGGACAACTGGTACCGCAAGTCGCGTCGGGTGATGCAGCGGACCTTCTCCTACGAGTCGCGCCAGCAGGTCACCGAAGTGGTGCCCGAGCTGAGGATGGGCAATACCATGCGTGCCCCGACGCCGTATGACCCACAGCCGCAGTACGCGCCGATCCCCGGCTTGCCGATGGTCAGCCAGTTCCGCTACCCGCTGTGGGACGCCAAGCCGATCCAGCCGCCCAAGGAAGTCACCCTGGCCGGCTCCTCCAGCGAATTCATCAACGTCGCTCCCGGCAACGTCTACGTGCCGCTGGGCAAGTTGAAGCCCGGCCTGTATCTGGTCGAAGCGCTGGTTGGCAAATACCGCGCCACCACCGTGGTGTTTGTTTCCAACAGCGTCGCGGTGAGCAAGATCGCCGGTAACGAGCTGCTGGTCTGGACCGCGCGCAAGCATGAAGGCACGCCGGTGGGCGGCGCCAAGGTGCTGTGGACCGACGGCCTGGGCGTGATGAGCAGCGGCAGCAGCGACGCCGATGGCCTGCTGCGCCTGCAGCACGTCAGCCCCGAGCGCTCCTTCGTGATCGGCGAGGACGAGGAGGGCGGTGTCTTCGTCTCCGAGAACTTCTATTACGACAGCGAAATCTACGACACCAAGCTCTACGCCTTCACCGACCGCCCGCTGTACCGTCCGGGTGACTGGGTGTCGCTGAAGATTGTCGGTCGTGAGTTCAAGAACTCCCGCGAATCGCAGGCTCCGCAGGCTGCCCCGCTGCGCCTGTCGGTGATCGACGCCGCCGGTACCACGCTGCAGACGCTGGACCTCAAGTACGACGCGAAAAGCGGCACCAACGGCCGCTTCCAGCTGCCGGCCAATGCCGTCGCCGGCGGTTACGAGCTGCGTTTCGATTACCGCGACCAGACCTACAGCAGTGCCTTCCGCGTTGCCGAGTACATCAAGCCGCATTTCGAGATTTCCCTCGACCTGGCCAAGCCTGACTTCAAGACAGGCGAGCCGGTGAAGGGCAACCTGATCCTGCTCTACCCCGACGGCAAGCCTGTGGCCAACGCGCGCCTGGAGCTGAGCCTGCGCGCCCAGCAGCTGTCCATGGTGGACAACGAACTGCAGTATCTCGGCCAGTTCCCCGTGGAGCTGTCCAGCGCGCAGATCACCACCGACGCCCAGGGCCGCGCCGCGCTGGACCTGCCGGCGGCGGAGAAACCCAGTCGCTACATGCTCACTGTGTTCGCCAGCGATGGTGCTGCGTACCGCGTGAAGACCAGCAAGGAAATCCTCATCGAGCGTGGCGCCGCGCGCTATCGCGTGAGCGCGCCGCAGCGCTTCAGCGCCGCTGGCGACAAGGTCGAATTCAGCTACGCCGCCGAACAACAGACGCAGATTTTGCCGACCGCCTACCGCTGGCTGCGCCTGGAAGACCGCAGCAGCGGCGACGGCGCGGTGGCCGACGGCAAGTTCGCCATCACCTTCGACAAGCCCGGCACCTATAGCGTCGAGCTGCGCGACAAGGCCGGCCAATTGCTCGGCGGTACTGGCCACTCGGTCAGCGGCGATGGCGTGAAGGCCGTGCCGGGCACGGTGGAAATCGTCCTCGACAAGGCCGAGTACAAGGCCGGTGAAGAAGCGCTGGCGCTGATCACCTTCCCCGAACCGGTGGACGACGCGCTGCTGTCGCTGGAGCGCGACAAGGTCGAGGCCACCGCGCTGCTGTCCAAGGGCGGCGACTGGCTGAAGCTGGAGAAGCTCAACCCGACCCAGTATCGCGCGCGCATTCCGGTGAAGGCCGAGTTCTCACCGAACCTGACCTTCTCCGTGCTCTACACCCGCAGCGGCGACTACAGCTTCCAGAACGCCGGCATCAAGGTCGCGGTGCCGCAGGTGGAAATCGCCGTCAGCACCGACAAGGAACGCTACGAGCCGGGCGAGACGGTCACCGTCAACCTCGACACCACCTATGCCGGCAAGCCCGTCTCCAGCCACCTCACCGTGAGCGTGGTGGACGAGATGATCTACGCGCTGCAGCCGGAGATCGCGCCGGGCATCGACCAGTTCTTCTACCACCCGCGCCGCAACAACGTGCGCACCAGCGCCAGCCTCGCGTTCATCAGCTATGACGTGGCATTGCCGGGCACGCCCAGCGCCCCCGGCCGCGCCAACCGCAGCGAGCGTGGCGTGAAGGTGCTGGAGCGCCCGCGCCGCGAGGAAGTGGACACCGCCGCCTGGGAACCCGAGCTGGTCACCGACGCCAACGGCAAGGCCCAGTTCAAGTTCCGCATGCCGGATTCCCTGACCCGCTGGCGCATCACCGCCCGTGCCATGGATGACGAAGGCCAGGTTGGCCAGAAGAAACAGTTCATCCGCTCGGAGAAACCGCTGTACCTGAAGTGGAGCGGCCCGAAGCGCTTCCGCACAGGCGATGCGCCGGACCTTGGTCTGTTCGTCTTCAACCAGGGAGAGCAGGACACCAAGGCCGAACTGCTGGTCCGCGCCAATGGCGAGGAGAAGACCCAGGCGCTGGAGCTCAAGCGCGGCGTCAACTACATCGCCCTGCCCAAGCAGCCGCTCAGCGACGGCGACTGGAGTGTGGAACTGCGCCAGGACGGCCAGGTGCGCGACAGCCTTGGCGTGCACTTCAGTCTCGTGGCGGACAGCTGGCAGGTGCTGCAGTCCAAACCGTTGCAGGTCAACGCGCAGAACACGCCGCTGCAGCTGCCGGCGGATGCTCGCGATGTGAGCCTGCGCCTGGATGACAGCGCCCAGGCGCTGCTGCGCGGCAATCTGGATTCGCTGCTCGACTATCCGTGGGGTGGCGTCGAGCAGACCGCCAGCCAACTGCTGCCGCTGAGCGTCGCCTACCCGATGCTGGCCAGTGGCGAGCCGCGTGTACGTGATCGCCTGCGCCTGATCCTGCAGACCAGCCGCCTGCGCCTGGTGCAGATGGCTGGCCCGGACGCCTACTTCACCTGGTGGGGCGGCGAAGACAACGACGCCTTCCTCACTGCGTATGCCTACTACGCCGACTGGCACGCCAGCCGCGCGCTGGAAATCCAGCTGCCGCCGGACCACTGGCAGCGTGTGCTGGAACTCTACTCCGCGCGCGCCAGCGCAACGCCGCTGCTACAGCGTGCGCTGATCCTGGCCTTTGCCCGCGACATGCAACTGCCGGTGCAGACCCTGGTCAGCGGCCTGCTCACCGACCTGGAAAACGCCGGCAACGGCGAGGCAGCGAAGTCCGTGAACGACTTCGACAGCGACGACAGCCTGGTCATGGGCCAGCCGGACTCCGAGCTGGGGCTGGCGGTGGCTCGCGTGCTGACCGCCAGCCTGGCCGAGCAGAACAAGGTCGCGCTGCCGCCGGGCTTCGCCAAGCAACTGGATGGCGCACGCCTGAAGCTGAACACCAGCGACCAGCCGTTCGCCCGCGCCGTGCAGCTCTACAGCGGTAGCGTGGACGCCAGCCGCGCTCGCGCACTGCTGCTGAGCCTGGCGCCGCAGCAGTCCACCGTCGAACGCGCCCTGGCGCTGACCTGGATGCAGCGCGCCGTGGCCGAGGCCCCGGCCGCCGAATTGCCCAAGCCGGTGGTGGACTGGAAGGAAGGCCACAGCACCACGGGTGACGCCTTCTGGCAATGGCAGGGCAAGGAGGTGCCAGCGCAGCTGGACCTGAGCGCCGCGCCGTCGCGTCCGCTCAATGCTTCCGTGACCTTCCGCAGCGCCGAAGCGCCGGCCAGCCCGTTGCCGGTGACCATCAAGCGCCGCCTGCTGCGCCTGGTGCCCGGCGAAGACGCCTTCGCCTTCAAGGCCGAGGAGCTGGGTGACAAACCGCTGTCCAGCGACGAGCTGTACCTGGACGAAGTAACCCTGACCACCGACCAGGCGCAAGCCCTGCGCTACGGCATGCTGGAAGTACCGCTGCCGCCGGGCGCGGACGTCGAGCGCACCACCTGGGGCCTGCAGATCAGTGGCCTGGGCGGCGTCGAGGCGACCAGCCTGGAGCGCGCGCGCAACGAGCCGGGCGACCTGTTCTACGGCGTGCCGGTGGATACCCTGGGCGGCGAGCTGCGCTTCCGGCATCTGGTCCGTTTCTCGCAGAAGGGCGAGTTCGTCCTGCCGCCGGCGCGTTACCAGCGCCTCTATGCGCCGCAGGAGCAGGCGCTGGAGCAGCAGCCGGCCCTGGCGAAGATCAAGGTCCAGTAATCCATGCGCGCGCGCCTTGCCGGGCTGATCCTGCTGTTGCCGCTGAGCGCCCTCGCGGCGCCCGGGTCGCAAGAGCCGGCGCAGCTGGCCTGGCGCACTGCGCAGGGTGATGAGCTGCTGCGGCTCGGGCCGCAGCAGGTACTCGATCGCCAGCCCTTGCCGGCTGAGCTGAAAGCGCCGCTGGGCAGCCTGTGGAAGCTGTTTGTCTATGCCTGGCTGAACGACACCCATCAGCAGGAGCCGGCCTATCAGTGCCGAGGCGAGAGCAAGGAAGAAGTCTATTGCTGCGCGGCCGGGCAGAGCATCGAGCGCGACGCCGCGCTGGTGAAGTCCTGCGGCCTGTACTTCCAGCCGCAGCGCCTGGGCATCGCGGGTTCGGTCTGGCAGCAATACTGGCAGGCGCGCCATGCGCCGGAATGGATCGTCCGGTTGGACAAGCTGGCGCCGCAAACCGAAGTGCCGGTCGCCGAGTTACTCGATCAACTTCAACATCTGCCGGCCCAGGAGCAGGCGCGAAAGGTCTTGCTCGATGTCAGCCTTGCCGCCGATGACGGCCGCGCCCCCGCCGTTCTGGGTGGACGCCTGCGGGTGAAGACCTGGAGCTGGGATGAGAACGGCAGGCGCGAAGGCGGCTTTGCCGGTTGGCTGGTGGACGGCACGCCGCTCTGGGCGCGCGGACCGGGCACCAGCAAGACGGTGCTGGCGACGTACGGCACTGCCATCGGTGCCGCACTGCCGGCCCCGTGGCCAAGCGATCCGGGCCGTTGCGTCGAGGTCGGGCTGTTCAGCCGCTATCCGCTGAAGGAGGTCTACGACGCGCGCAATCAACCTGCCGCCGAGGGCTTGCTGGCAGGCCGGCAGAACGTACTGTTCGCCAACGGGGTTCGCCTCGACGTGGACAGCCGCGGCGATCTGTTCCTCGAACGCAGCCCCCAGGGGCCGCGCCTGACTGCCCGTCTTTCCCGCGAGGAATACGTTGCACGAGTGCTGGATCGCGAGGCATCGGCCACGCCGCCGGAAGCCGCCAAGGCGCTGGCGGTGACCATCCGCACCTACCTGTTGCAGAACGGCGCCCCGCGCGGCGACTGCCTGAGCATCGACGACAGCAGCCAGCGCCAGCGCGTGGCGCCGCGACCGGCCAGCGAGGCGGCGCGCGGCATCGCCGCCTGGACCGCCGATCTGGTATTGGCTGGCGGTACTGTCACTTATCACTCGGACGAGGCAGGGCAGTCGAAACTCTCCTGGCGCGACGCCCAGGGGCAGGCCGCCAAGGGCCTGCGCTATGACGCGATCCTCGCCCGCGCATTCCCGCGCACCAGCCTGAGCCGCTGGAGCAACCCGACCGCGGCCTGCCAGCCGCTGCCGGAGGCCGAGCGCTGGCTGCAGGCGCAGCGCCGCGAATGGCGTCCGCGCCTGGAAACCGAGGCGGGCTACGAGGAATTGCAGTCCTTCGCCGTGTGTCGCCTGAGCAGCGGCCGGCCCTACGTCGACCGCGAACGCCAGCGCATCTTCGTGCGTGGCCTGTATTCCCAGCAGGACCGCCTCGACCTGGCTCACGAATACCTGCACCTGGCCTTCCAGGCGCACCCCAATGGACAAGACGAGGGCTACGTGGAAAGCCTGGCCCGTCGCCTGATACTGGAATGATCGACATGAAACTTGCCCATGCGCTCCGCCTGTCTCTGCTCGCCAGCCTGATACCGCTGGGCGTGCAGGCCGCCGAATCGCCGATCCGCCTGGATACTCCGCTGGGCGGCTGGCGTGCGGGCGACGGCGACAAGGCCGACTTCCGGCAGACGGTGAACTACCCGGCGTCCTCGGTGAACGCGCGGGACGACCAGTCCGATACCGCGCGCATCCGTGGCGAAATCCGTGGGTTGCCCAAGGACAGCAAGGAGCCGGCGCGTCTGGTGGTCAACGGCGTGGCCATGCCGATGCGGGTCGAGAACGATGGCAGGTTCGACCGTCCCTTTGCCTTCCCGGCCGGTTCCAACAGTGTCGAGGTCATCAGCCCGGACGGCCAGCAGCACAAGCGCGTGCAGTTCTACCACGGCGGCGGTGGCGGCGAGGTAGCGGCGAAGCTGCGGGTCTTGCTGTCCTGGGACTCGGACAACACCGACCTCGACCTGCACCTGGTGACGCCCGATGGCGGACACGTCTGGTACGGCAACCGCTCACTGCCCAACGGCGCGGCCCAGGACGTCGACGTGACCACCGGCTACGGCCCGGAAATCATCGCCAGCCCGACGCCGCTCAGGGGGCAGTATCTGGTCTATGTGAACTATTACGGCGGCGGCTGGAGCTCGGATGAAAGCTCCGGCGACGTGAACGCGGCCAAGCCGTTGACCACGGCGCAGGTGACCATCGTCACGGAGGAGGGCACGGTGAACGAGAAGCAGGAGTCCTTCCTGATCCCGATGCGCCAGCCGGGTGAGCTGACCCTGGTGAAGCGGTTCAGTTATCCGTAACGGAAGCTGAACACCGCGTAGGAGCGGACTCTGTCCGCGATGGCATCCGGCGCGATGCGTACCTATCGCGGACGAAGTCCGCTCCTACCTAGAGGTCGAGTCAGGCTTTCTGATCCGCCAGCCAGGCATCGATCACTTCCTGTGCCGCGCGGAAGGCGTCGATGGCCGCCGGGACGCCGGCGTAGACCGCGCAGTGCAGCAACGCCTCGCGAATCTCTTCCACGGTGCAGCCGTTGTTCAGGGCGCCACGCACGTGGCCTTTGAGCTCCTGCGGGCATTTCAGCGCGGTCAGCGCCGCCAGGGTGATCAGGCTGCGGGTCTTGCGCGGCAGGCCTTCTCGGTTCCAGACGCCGCCCCAGGCGTGCTCGTTGACGAAGTCCTGCAGCGGTTGGGTGAACTCGGTGGCATTGCCCAGGGCGCGGTCGACGAAGGCGTCGCCCATCACTTCGCGGCGAACCTGCTCGCCGGCCTTGCGGTTGTCGTTGCTCATTCTGACTCCTTCAGAGACCTTCCAGGCGCACCGGCGCGGTGCCGGAGCGCAGCATGTTGAGTTGTTCGGCAGCGGCCTTGGAGACATCGATGATGCGGCCACGACCGAACGGCCCGCGGTCGTTGATGCGCACCACGACGCTGCGGCCGTTGTCGAGGTTGGTCACTCGCACCCGCGTGCCGAAGGGCAGGGTGCGATGCGCGGCGGTCAGGGCGTTCTGGTTGAAGCGCTCGCCACTGGCGGTGCGCTTGCCATGGTGGGCCTTGCCGTAATAGGACGCGGTGCCTTCGGCGCGGTAGCCGCGGCCGGAGACTTCCGAGTCGCTGTCATAAGACGGGGTGCTACAGCCGGCCAGCAGGGCCAGGCAGCCGACGAGGGCCATGGGTCGCAGCATCGAACCTCCGGACGAAAAAACGCCGGGCAAGCCCGGCGTCGTTGAAGTGTGGGCTCAGGCTTCGAGCTTCTTCTTCAGCAGTTCGTTCACTTGTGCCGGGTTGGCCTTGCCCTTGGCGGCCTTCATGGCCTGGCCGACGAAGAAGCCGAACATCTTGCCACGCTTGGCTTCGTCGCTGGCGCGGTACTGTTCGACCTGCTCGGCGTTGGCCGCCAGCACGTCGTCCAGCAGCTTCTCGACGGCGCCGCTGTCGGTGTTCTGCACCAGGTCCTTGGCCTTGATGATCTCGTCGGGCGAGCCTTCACCCTCGGCCAGGGCAGCGAACACGGTCTTGGCGGCCTTGCCGTTGATGGTGCCGTCCTTCAGGCGCAGGATCATCTGGCCCAGGTGCTCGGCAGAAACCGGCGATTGCTCGATTTCCAGGCCGTCCTTGTTGAGCAGGCTGGAGAGCTCGCCCATCACCCAGTTGGCGGCCAGCTTGGCGTCGCCGCAGATGGTCTGGACCTGTTCGAAATAATCGGCCATCTCGCGGCTGGCGGACAGCACGCTGGCGTCATAGGCGGACAGGCCGTACTGGCTCTCGAAACGCTCGCGCTTCTGGTCCGGCAGTTCCGGCAGCTGGCCGCGCAGTTCTTCGAGGAAGGCGCGCTCGATTACCACCGGCAGCAGGTCCGGGCAGGGGAAGTAACGGTAGTCGTTGGCTTCTTCCTTGCTGCGCATGGAGCGCGTTTCGTCCTTGTTCGGATCGTACAGGCGGGTTTCCTGCACGACCTTGCCGCCGTCCTCGATCAGCTCGATCTGGCGTTGCACTTCGTGGTTGATCGCCTTCTCGATGAAGCGGAACGAGTTCACGTTCTTGATCTCGGCACGGGTGCCGAACTCGGCCTGGCCCTTCGGACGTACCGAGACGTTGCAGTCGCAACGCAGCGAGCCTTCGGCCATGTTGCCGTCGCAGATGCCCAGGTAGCGCACCATGGCGTGGATCGCCTTGACGTAGGCCACGGCTTCCTTGGCGCTGCGGATGTCCGGCTCGGAGACGATCTCCAGCAGCGGAGTACCGGCGCGGTTCAGGTCGATGCCGCTCATGCCGTGGAAGTCTTCGTGCAGGCTCTTGCCGGCGTCCTCTTCCAGGTGCGCGCGGGTGATGCCGACGCGCTTGACGGTACCGTCCTCCAGGGTGATATCCAGGTGGCCCTTGCCGACGATGGGGTGATCCATCTGGCTGGTCTGGTAGCCCTTGGGCAGGTCCGGGTAGAAGTAGTTCTTGCGGGCGAAGACGTTGCGCTCGGCGATCTCGGCGTTGATCGCCAGGCCGAACTGGCAGGCCATGCGCACGGCTTCCTGGTTCAGCACCGGCAGGGTGCCGGGCATCGCCAGGTCGATCAGGCTGGCCTGGGTGTTCGGGGCGGCGCCGAAGGTGGTGGCGCTACCGGAAAAGATCTTCGATTGGGTGGAGAGCTGTGCGTGGATTTCCAGCCCGATCACGGTTTCCCATTGCATGTGTGTCGTCCTCAGAATCCAGCCGGTGCTTGTTTGTGCCAGTCGGTCGCCAGTTGGTATTGGTGCGCGACGTTGAGCAGGCGGCCTTCCTGGAAGTATGGCGCGAGCAACTGGACACCCACCGGCAGGCCGTCGACGAAGCCAGCGGGCATGGACAGGCCCGGAATGCCGGCGAGGTTGGCGGTGATGGTGTAGATGTCTTCCAGGTACTGGGCGACCGGGTCGTTGTTCTTCTCGCCCAGTTTCCAGGCCGGGTTCGGCGTGGTCGGGCCGAGGATCACGTCGACTTCGGCGAAGGCGCTGGTGAAATCGTTCTTGATCAGGCGGCGAATTTTCTGAGCCTTCAGGTAATACGCGTCGTAGTAACCAGCGGAAAGCGCGTAGGTGCCGACCATGATGCGGTTCTTCACTTCAGCGCCGAAGCCTTCGGCGCGGGAGCGCTTGTACAGGTCCTGGAGGTCCTTCGGGTCTTCGCAGCGGTAGCCGTAGCGCACGCCGTCGAAGCGCGACAGGTTGGAGCTGGCTTCTGCGGGCGCGATCACATAATAGGCAGGGATCGCGTGCTGCATGTTCGGCAGGGAGATCTCCTTGACCACCGCGCCGAGCTGCTTGAGCTGCTCGACCACCTTCATCACCGCGTCGGCGATGCGGCTGTCCAGGCCGGCGCCGAAGTACTCCTTCGGCAGGCCGATGCGCAGGCCGGTCAGCGGCTTGGCCAGGGCGGCCAGGTAGTCGTCCACCGGCTGGTCGACGCAGGTGGAATCCTTCGGATCGAAGCCGGCCATGGCGCCGAGCATCAGCGCGCAGTCCTCGGCGGTGCGGGCCAGCGGGCCGCCCTGATCGAGGCTGGAGGCGTAAGCGATCATGCCCCAGCGGGACACGCGGCCGTAGGTCGGCTTGATGCCGGTGAGGTTGGTCAGCGCGGCCGGCTGGCGGATCGAGCCGCCGGTGTCGGTGCCGGTGGCGGCCGGGATCAGGCGCGCGGCCACGGCGGCGGCGGAACCGCCGGAGGAGCCGCCCGGCACGCGGGAGGTGTCCCAGGGGTTCTTCACCGGGCCGTAGTGGCTGGATTCATTGGCCGAGCCCATGGCGAACTCGTCCATGTTCAGCTTGCCCAGGCTCACGGTGCCGGCATCCGCCAGGCGCTCGACGACGGTGGCGTCGTAGGGCGAGACGAAAGCGTCGAGGATCTTCGAGCCGCAGCTGGTGCGCACGCCCTGGGTGCAGAACAGGTCCTTGTGGGCGATCGGTGCGCCGAGCAGGGCGCCGGTTTCACCTTTGGCGCGCCGCTCGTCGGCCGCCTTGGCCTGGGCCAGGGCGTTTTCCTCGGTGACGGTGATGAAACTGTTCAGCTGCGGGTCGAGCTGCTGGATGCGCGCGAGCAGGGCAGTGGCCAGTTCCTGGGCGGAGAATTGCTTGTCGGCGAGTCCGCGGGCGACTTCGGCGAGGGTCAATTGATGCAGCATATGTCCGTGTCCTTCTCGCTTACTCGATGACTTTCGGGACGAGGTAGAGGCCGTCTTCCACGGCCGGCGCGATGGCCTGGTAGGCTTCGCGGCGGTTCTCCTCGGTGACTGCGTCGGCACGCAGGCGCTGCGTGGCTTCCAGCGGGTGGGCCAGGGGCTCCACGCCGTCGGTGTCGACCGCCTGCATGGCGTCGATCAGGCCGAGAATGTTGTTCAGGGTGTCGGTGGTACGCGAAATGTCGGCTTCCGCAACGCCCAGGCGGGCGAGGTGGGCGATCTTTTCCACGTCGGAGCGTTCAAGCGCCATCGGGATCTCCAGCTAGAGCGGCCCGGTTCGAACTGGACCTGGCCGGAAGGAATGAGGGGGCGGGGAACAGAACCCGCGGCAGACGGTCGAAGGCCGCTGGGAAGGGCCTGCAGGCCCGAAAAACGAGGAATCTAGCATAAATTGCCGCCTTGCCCAAAACCCCCGTCATTGTTAGAGTTTGCCGCACTTTTTTACCCGCGCACTTTTCACCCACGCGCCACCTATGGGTTTCTTTCCAATGTTCAAAAAACTGCGTGGCATGTTCTCCAGTGATCTGTCGATCGACCTGGGCACTGCCAATACCCTTATTTATGTGCGCGAGCGCGGCATCGTCCTGAACGAACCGTCCGTGGTCGCCATCCGTAGCCATGGCAGCCAGAAAAGCGTGGTTGCCGTCGGTACCGAAGCCAAGCGCATGCTGGGCCGTACTCCGGGCAACATTGCCGCCATTCGTCCGATGAAGGACGGCGTGATCGCCGACTTCAGCGTCTGCGAGAAGATGCTGCAGTACTTCATCAACAAGGTTCACGAGAACAGCTTCCTGCAGCCCAGCCCGCGTGTGCTGATCTGCGTGCCGTGCAAGTCCACCCAGGTGGAACGCCGCGCGATTCGTGAATCGGCCCTGGGCGCTGGCGCCCGTGAGGTCTACCTGATCGAAGAACCGATGGCCGCGGCCATCGGTGCCGGCCTGCCGGTGGAAGAGGCCCGTGGTTCCATGGTCGTCGATATCGGCGGCGGCACCACCGAGATCGCCCTGATCTCCCTCAACGGCGTGGTCTACGCCGAATCCGTCCGCGTCGGCGGCGACCGCTTCGACGAAGCCATCGTCACCTACGTGCGCCGCAACTACGGCAGCCTGATCGGCGAATCCACCGCCGAGCGCATCAAGCAGGAAATCGGCACCGCCTTCCCGGGCGGCGAAGTCCGCGAAGTCGACGTCCGTGGCCGCAACCTGGCCGAAGGCGTACCGCGCAGCTTCACCCTGAACTCCAACGAAGTGCTCGAAGCGCTGCAGGAATCCCTGGCGACCATCGTCCAGGCGGTCAAGAGCGCCCTGGAGCAGTCCCCGCCGGAACTGGCTTCCGACATCGCCGAGCGCGGCCTGGTGCTGACCGGTGGTGGCGCACTGCTGCGCGACCTGGACAAGCTGCTGGCCCAGGAAACCGGCCTGCCGGTGATCGTCGCCGAGGACCCGCTGACCTGCGTGGCCCGTGGCGGCGGCAAGGCGCTGGAAATGATGGACCGTCATTCGATGGACCTGCTTTCCACCGAATAAGGTAGGAAAGCCCTGTAAAGGTCGGTTAACGTTTCGCCCACGCTGGTGAATCCTCAACCGACCTTGCACAGCTAGGAGCCGGTCATCAAACCGATATTCTCCAAAGGGCCCTCGCTGGGCGCGCGCCTGCTGGTGCTCGCCGTCCTGTCGGTCGCCTTGATGGTGGTCGATGCCCGCTTCGATTATCTGAAACCGGTACGCAGCCAGATGGGCCTCGTGCTGAGTCCCTTCTATGGCATCGCCGATATCCCGGTTCGAGCCTGGGAAGGCGTGCGTGACCAGTTCACCAGCCGCAGCGAGCTGCTGGCCGAGAACGAGCGCCTGAAGGCCGAGCAACTGCTGATGCAGCGCCGCCTGCAGAAGCTGGCCACCCTCACCGAACAGAACGTGCGCCTGCGCGAGTTGCTCAACTCTTCCGCGCTGGTCGATGACAAGGTGCTGGTGGGCGAGCTGATCGGTGTCGACCCGAACCCCTTCACCCAACGCATCCTGATCGACAAGGGTGAGAAGGACGGCGTGTTCCAGGGCCAGCCGGTGCTCGATGCCAGCGGTCTGATGGGCCAGGTGGTCGAGGTCATGCCCTACACCGCGCGCGTCCTGCTGCTGACCGATACCACCCACAGCATTCCGGTGCAGGTGAACCGCAATGGCCTGCGCGCCATCGCCGTGGGCACCGGCAACCCGGAGCGTCTGGAACTGCGCTACGTCGCCGATACGGCTGACATCAAGGAAGGCGACCTGCTGGTCAGCTCCGGCCTTGGCCAGCGTTTCCCGGCCGGTTATCCGGTGGCCGTGGTGAAGGAAGTGCTGCATGACACCGGCGGGCCTTTCGCCACCATTCGCGCCGTGCCGACCGCCAAGATGAACCGCAGCCGCTATGTGCTGCTGGTGTTCAGCGACAGCCGCACCCCCGAACAGCGCGCCACCGATGCCGCCGAGGCCCAGGCCGAGGCCGACCGCAAGGCCGCCGAGTCCGGCACGCCGGCACAGCCTGCACCGGGCACCCCCGCAGCCCAGCCGCATGACGGCGCGCAGCCTGCCGCTCCCGCCGCTCCCGCCGCGCAGCCGGCGCACCCGGCCGGCACCAACGGTACGGCGCCTGCCGTGCCGGCCGCTGGCCCGGCATCGCACCCGGATGCAAGGACCCGTCACTGATGGCGGCGCAGGGCTCGAACAACGGCTGGGCCATCTGGCTCACCCTGCTGGCGGCGCTGCTGCTGTCGGTGGCGCCGATGCCCAGCTTCATGGAGATCGGCCGCCCGCTGTGGCTGGCGATGTTCCTCACCTACTGGGTGCTCTACCTGCCACACAAGGTCGGCATGCTGACCGCCTGGGTGTTCGGCGTCGCCGAGGACGTGCTCTACGGCAGCCTGCTGGGGCAGAACGCCCTGATCCTGAGCCTGATCATCTGCCTGGTGCTGTCGCTGCATCAGCGCCTGCGCATGTTCCCCATCTGGCAGCAATGCCTGGTTTTGCTGGTGGTCTACGGTCTTGCCCAACTGGTCCAGTTGTGGATCAGCGCCCTGACCGGCAACCGCCCGCCGACCCTGGTCTTCCTCCTGCCGGCACTGGTCAGTGCCTTGCTCTGGCCCTGGGTCTACACACTGATGCGGGCCCTGCGGCTGCGCCTGAACATCAACTGATCGCCCCCTTGCGGGGGAATCGCCGGGCCCGCGTTGCGCGGGCCCGCTTCGGAGTCCCTGATGGCCCAGCTGTACCTCGCCTCCAGTTCGCCGCGTCGCCGCGAACTGCTCACCCAGATCGGCCTGCCGTTCCATATAGTGCCCGCGTCCATCGATGAAACGCCCGAGTCTGGCGAGTCGGCGCATGCCTATGTCGAGCGCCTGGCGCGCGGCAAGGCGCAGGCCGGGCTGAACTTCCTCGCCCAGCGCGCCGACGTCTGCGTGCTGGGCGCCGATACCGCCGTGGTGCTGGATGGCCGCATCCTCGGCAAGCCGGTCGATCGCGACGACGCCCTGGCTATGCTGCGAGCCCTGTCCGGCCGCGAGCACGAAGTGCTGACCGCCGTGGCGGTCGCCGACCGGGAGCACTGCGAAGCGCGCGTGGTCAGCAGCCGCGTGGCCTTCCGCGAGATTTCCGCCGAGGAAGCCGAGCGCTACTGGGAAACCGGCGAGCCGCAGGATAAAGCCGGTGGCTATGCTATCCAGGGGCTGGCGGCGGTCTTCGTCAGCCGCGTCGAGGGCAGCTACAGCGCCGTGGTCGGCCTGCCTCTTTGCGAAACCTCGGCATTGCTGGCTGACTTCTCCATCCCTAGCTGGCAGTCTTGATCGGAAAGTAGCGCTGGCACGACTCCGGGCGCGATAAGGAAGGGCGCATGAGCGAAGAGATCCTGATCAATATCACGCCGATGGAATCGCGCGTGGCGGTGGTGGAGAACGGCGTCCTGCAGGAGGTCCATGTCGAGCGCACGCTGCGCCGCGGGATCGTCGGCAATATCTACAAGGGCAAGGTCGTGCGCGTGCTCCCCGGCATGCAGGCGGCCTTCGTCGACGTCGGCCTGGAACGCGCGGCCTTCATCCACGCTGCGGAGATTTCCACCCGCGAGGGCAGTGCCGTGGAAAGCATCGGCGCGCTGGTCCACGAAGGGCAGAGCCTGGTGGTGCAGGTCACCAAGGACCCCATCGGCACCAAGGGCGCACGGCTGACCACGCACCTGTCGATCCCTTCGCGCTACCTGGTCTACATGCCGCGCACCAGTCATGTCGGGATTTCCCTGAAGATCGAGGACGAGCACGAGCGCGAGCGCCTCAAGCAGGTGGTCGCCAAGTGCGTCGAGGCCGAGGGTATCGTCGAGCGCGGCGGGTTCATCCTGCGTACCGCGGCCGAGGGCGCGGGTGAGGACGAGATCCTCGCCGATATCCGTTACCTGCGCCGCCTCTGGGACCAGATCGACGCACAGATCCAGACCGTCGGCGCGCCGACGATGATCTACGAAGACCTTTCCCTGGCCCTGCGCACCCTGCGCGACCTGGTGAACCCGCGCATCGAGAAGATCCGCGTCGATTCCCGGGAGAACTTCCAGAAGATCACGCAGTTCGTCGAGGAACTGATGCCGGAAATCGCCGACCGCCTGGAGCATTACCCCGGCGAGCGGCCGATCTTCGACCTCTACGGGGTCGAGGACGAGGTGCAGAAGGCGCTGGAGCGCAAGGTGCTGCTCAAGTCCGGCGGCTACCTGATCATCGACCCGACCGAGGCGATGACCACCATCGACGTGAACACCGGCGCCTTCGTCGGCCATCGCAACCTCGAAGAGACCATCTTCAAGACCAACCTCGAGGCTGCGACCGCCATCGCCCGCCAGCTGCGCCTGCGCAACCTGGGCGGGATCATCATCATCGACTTCATCGACATGGAAGACGAGGAGCACCGGCGCCAGGTCCTGCGGACCCTGGAGAAGCAGCTCGAACGCGATCATGCCAAGACCAACATCATCGGCATCACCGAGCTGGGCCTGGTGCAGATGACCCGCAAGCGCACCCGCGAAAGCCTGGTGCAGGTGCTCTGCGAGCCCTGCCCGAGCTGCCAGGGGCGCGGCATGCTGAAGACTGCCGAAACCATCTGCTACGAGATATTCCGCGAGATCCTTCGCGAGGCCCGGGCCTACCAGGCCAATTCCTATCTGGTGCTGGCCAACCAGAAAGTGGTGGATCGCCTGCTCGACGAGGAGTCGGGCAACGTCGCTGACTTGGAGCTGTTCATCGGCCGCCCCATCAAGTTCCAGGTCGAGGCCATGTATTCCCAGGAGCAGTACGACGTGGTCCTGCTTTGAGCGGCGGATCGCACAACCTGGGATTCCGGCAGGAGGCCGTCGTGCAATGGGGTTTTTTGGAGCTTTGCCTGACGCACACTGTCAGACTTGGTTCGACATTGCCTGGCTGGGAGGCCGCTCGATGACCCTTCGCTTCATTTCACAGGCAGCCGGCTGACATGGAGCGTGCCGGCCGGCTGTTCGCCACTTCCCTGCGCATCATCCTGGGCCTCCTGGCGCTGGGGTTGGTGCTGCTTGCGCTGTATGTCAGCCTCGGCCGGCAGTTGGTGCCGCTGGTGGCGGAGTACCGCGACGACCTGGCGCACAAAGCCAGCGAGCAACTGGGCCTGCCGGTGACCATTGGCGCGCTGGAGGGGCACTGGCGTGCTTTCAGCCCGATCATCGTGGTGCGCGATATCCAGTTGGGCGAGGGCAATGACTCCCTGCGCCTGGAACGGGTGCGGCTGACTCCGGACATCCTCGGCAGCGTCATGGCACGCCAGCCGCGCATCGACAGCCTGGAACTGGAAGGCCTGCACCTGACCCTGCGCGAGGACGAGGACGGCAAGTGGCACGCCGACGGCCTGCCCAGCCGTGGCGGCGACACCGATCCGCGCAAGCTCATCGACCTGCTGCTCACCCCGCGTCGCCTGTCGCTGATGGACAGCCAACTGACCGTGCTGCCGCAGCAGGCCAACCCGCTGTCGCTGACCTACGTCGGCATGACCCTGCGCAGCGGTAGCCGCCAGCGCCTGGAAGCACGCCTCAGCCTGCCCGGCGGCGAGCCCCTGGCGGCGCGGCTGGAAACCCGCCTGAACCGTGATGACTGGGCCAAGAGTTCGGCCCAGCTGTACCTCAGCCTGCCGCAGGCTGACTGGGCCAAGTGGCTGCCCGAGCGCCTCACCGGCGCCTGGAAGCTGTCCCAGGCCAAGGCCGGCGGTGAGTTCTGGGCGACCATCGACAAGGGCATGCCGGTGTCCGCGGCAGCGCGCCTGAACGCGCCGAGGATCAAAGCCGCGCTGGGCGACCGCAAGCCGGTGAACCTGAGTGACCTGGGCGTCAGTCTGTTCTTCCAGCGTAATGGCGACGATTTCGACCTGCGCGTCGCCGATCTGGCGGCGAACCTCGGCGAAACCCGCTGGGGCGAAGTGGAGCTGGAGCTGGCTCGCCGCATGAAGGGCGAGGAACACTGGCAACTGCGCGCCGACCGCCTCGACCTGACTCCGCTGGGGCCGACCATCACCGCCCTGGCGCCATTGCCGGACAAGGTCATCGAATGGCTTGACGGCCTGAAGCCGCAGGGCGTGCTGCACAACCTCAACTTCGACTACTGGCCGCAGCGCGAGGGTGCCGAGCGCGTTGCCTATGCCACCAACCTGGAGAAGGTCGGCGTCAGCGCCTTCCATGACGTGCCCGCCGTGGCCAACGTCGATGGAACTCTGCGCGGCAATCTGGAAGGCGGCACGCTGGATGCCAACGCCCAGGACTTCATGCTTCACCTGGCTACCCTCTTCCCGGAGCCCTGGCACTACCGCAGCGCGCACACGCGCATGTTCTTCAAGCTCAACGACGAGGCCTTCACCCTTGGCAGCCACCTGATGCAGGTGGAAGGCGAGGAGGGCACCATTGCCGGTGACATGCTGATCCGCCTGATGCGCGACCCGGCGCTGGAGGACTACATGGACCTGCGTGTCGGCATGAGCAATGGCGACGCGCGCTACACCGGCAAGTACCTGCCGACCGTCATCCCGCAGATGAGCAAGGACCTGGCCGCCTGGCTCAAGGGCTCGATCAAGAGCGGTCGCATCGAGCAGGGCTATTTCCTCTGGCAGGGCTCGCTGCAGAAGGGCTCGGCGCCCGAAGCCCACGCCATGAGCCTGTACTTCAAGGTCCACGACGGCGTGCTCGACTACCAGCCGGGCTGGCCCGGCCTGAGCAAGGCCGAGGGCGAGGTGCGGGTCGAGGACACCGGTGTCAGCATCAACGCAACCCGCGGGCAGATCCTCAACAGCCAGGTGCGCGATGTGTCGGTGGAGATTCCCCACTCGAATCCGGGCGAAGTCGCCCACCTGCACGTGAATGGCGACATCGACAGCAACCTCGTCGATGGCCTGAAGATCCTCCAGGATTCGCCCATCGGTGCGACGCACACCTTCGCCGGCTGGGAAGGCAAGGGCGACCTCAACGGCCACCTCAACCTCGACATTCCCCTGGCCAAGGGTGAGGCGAGCAAGGCGCGGGTGATCGTCGATTTCGACACCGACAAGGCACAGCTGAAGATCGCCAAACCCGAGCTGAACCTCGAACAGGTCAAGGGCAAGTTCCGCTACGACACCGACAGCGGCTTGAGTGGGCAGAACATCGCGGCCCAGGTGCTGGGCGCTCGTGTCACCGGCAGCATTCGCGCCGAAGGCCGTAACGGCGTCCCGCGCACGAGGGTGCTGGTGGGTGGCCAGGTGCCGGTCAAGTCCCTGCTCGACTGGGGTAAGGTGCAGAAGCAGTTGCCGGTGGACGGGCGCATTCCGTTCCAGCTCAACCTGCTGCTCGACGGCAAGGACAGTCAGTTGCAGGTCGCCTCGAACCTGCAGGGCGTCACCATCGACCTGCCGGCGCCACTGGGCAAGGCCGCGCAGGAAACCCGCGAGAGCGAATGGCGCATGACGCTGGACGGCGCCGAGCGGCGTTACTGGGCGACCTATGGCGACCGCGCCAGCCTGGCCTACGCCGCGCCGGTGGAGCAGCCGCTGGCCGGGCGTGGCGTACTGCGCCTGGGCGGCGATCCGGCCGTGCTGCCCAACTGGAGCGGCGTGCAGGTGCGCGGCAAGATCGACGAGGTTGACGCCGACGCCTGGATGGCCGTCGCGAAGAAGTACTCCAACACCGGGGTCGAAGGCGCGGCTGGCCTGTTGCGCGGCGCGGACCTGCAGATCGGTCGCTTCAAGGGCTTCGGCCAGACCCTGGAAAACCTCACGCTGGATCTGGCGCGCGTCGACAGCAGCTGGCAGGTCGGGCTGGTCAGCTCGCTGGTGTCCGGCAAGGTCACCCTGCCGGACAGCAAGGTGAAGCCGATCCAGATCGCCCTGGACCGCATCGACCTGCCCAAGGGCGAGGCCATCGACTCCGAGAAGGCGGTGGTAGCGCCGGACCCGCTGGCGAAGATCGACCCGCGAACCCTGCCACCGATGGATGTGACCATTCGCCAGGTGCTCAAGGCTGGCAAGCCGGTCGGCGCCTGGAGCTTCAACGTGCGTCCGACACCCACCGGCGTTGGCTTCAACGACGTGAACCTGGACCTGCGTGGCCTGTCGGTGAAGGGCAACCTGCGCTGGGACGGCATGGAGGCCAGCGCGCGCAGTACCTTCCAGGGCCAGCTCGAAGGCAAGAACCTGGGCGATGTACTCAAGGCCTGGGACTTCGCGCCCAGCGTGACCAGCGAGCGCTTCCGCGTGGACATCAACGGCAACTGGCCAGGCTCCCCGGCGGCGCTGAACCTGCGGCGTTTCGGCGGCACCCTGGACGCCAGCCTGCGCAAGGGCCAGTTCGTCGAAGTGGAGGGCGGCGCCAATGCCCTGCGCGTATTCGGCCTGCTCAACTTCAACGCCATCAACCGCCGCCTGCGCCTGGACTTCTCCGACCTGCTCGGCAAGGGCCTGAGCTACGACCGTGTGAAGGGCGTGCTCACCGCCACCGACGGCGTCTTCTTCACCCGAGAGCCGCTGCGCCTGGACGGTCCGTCGAGCAACCTGGAACTCAACGGCACGCTGGACCTCGCCCACGATCAGATTGACGCCAAGCTGCTGGTGACCCTGCCGGTGACCAACAACCTGCCACTGGCAGCGCTGATCGTCGGTGCGCCTGCCATCGGCGGTGCGTTGTTCGTGGTGGACAAGCTGCTGGGCGACAAGGTCGCGCGTTTTGCCAGCGTGCAGTACAGCGTGCAGGGCCCATGGCAGAGCCCGGCGATCACCTTCGAGAAACCCTTCGAAAAACCCCATTGAGCAGACTGTCCGGGCATCGGTTAGCATGAAACCCAGGCATTACCGGAGCTAGCCATGTCCATTGCCGTCATCCAGATGGTCAGCCAGGACGATGTCCTGGCCAATCTCGCCGCCGCCCGTCGCCTGCTCGAACAGGCCGCCGAGGGTGGCGCACGCCTCGCCGTACTTCCGGAAAACTTCGCCGCCATGGGCCGCCGCGATCTCGCGGACATCGGGCGCGCCGAAGCCCTGGGCGTCGGGCCGATCCTGCCCTGGTTGAAAACCACTGCCCGCGACCTCAGGTTGTGGATAGTCGCCGGCACCCTGCCGCTGCCGCCCGAAGGCCAACCGGAAGCCAAGGCCAATGCCTGTTCGTTGCTGGTCGACGAGCGCGGCGAAGTGGCGGCGCGCTATGACAAGCTGCACCTGTTCGACGTGGACGTCGCCGACGCCCGTGGCCGTTATCGCGAGTCGGATGACTACGCCTTCGGCCAGCGCGTGGTGGTAGCGGATACGCCGGTCGGGCGCCTGGGAATGACGGTCTGCTACGACCTGCGCTTCCCCGAACTCTACACCGCGCTGCGTGAAGCCGGCGCGGAGCTGATCAGTGCCCCGGCGGCCTTCACTGCGGTGACCGGCGCGGCCCACTGGGAAATCCTCGTCCGCGCCCGCGCCATTGAAACCCAGTGCTACCTGCTGGCGGCCGGGCAGGGCGGTACCCACCCCAAAGGACGGGAAACCTGGGGGCAGTCGGCCATCGTCGACCCCTGGGGGCGTATCCTGGCCGAGCAGGCCAAGGGCGAGGCCGTGCTGCTGGCCGAGCGCGACAGCGAGGAACAGGCGGCGGTGCGGCAGCGCATGCCGATTGCCCGGCACAGAAGATTTTTCCCGCCGGTCGAACCACGACCGGCGCGTACGGAGTGAATATGAGCGAACTGTTGTCATCCGTCAGCCAGCACCTGCTGGCCCCCGGTGGTCTGGATATCGACCAGCTGTCGCCGATCCTGCACGAGCTGAGCGGCCCCGGCATCGACGCCGCCGACCTGTACTTCCAGAGCCAGGTCTCCGAGTCCTGGATGCTGGAGGACGGCATCGTCAAGGAAGGCAGCTTCCACATGGACCAGGGCGTCGGCGTGCGCGCACAGTCCGGTGAGAAGACCGGCTTCGCCTACAGCAATGCAATCAACCACGAAGCGCTGATCCAGGCTGCTCGCGCCGCCCGCTCGATCTCCCGAGCCGGGCAGAATGGCAAGGTACAGGCGTTCAAGGCCGTGGTGCCGACCCGCCTGTATGCCGGCGAGAACCCGCTGGACGTGATGAGCCGCGCCGAGAAGGTGGAGCTGCTGCAGAAGATCGACGCCGCCACCCGCGCCCTTGATCCGCGCATCCAGCAGGTCACCGTCAGCCTCGCCGGTGTCTGGGACCAGGTACTGATCGCTGCGGCGGACGGTTCGCTGGCCGCGGACATCCGCCCGCTGGTGCGTTTCAACGTCAGCGTCATCGTCGAGCAGAACGGCCGCCGCGAGCGCGGCGGTCATGGCGGCGGCGGCCGCACGGATTACAAGTACTTCCTGCAGGAAGATCGCGCCATGAGCTACGCCCGCGAGGCGCTGCGCCAGGCGCTGGTCAACCTCGAAGCCGTTCCCGCGCCGGCTGGCAGCCTGCCGGTGGTGATGGGCGCCGGTTGGTCCGGCGTGCTGCTGCACGAGGCCGTGGGCCACGGCCTGGAAGGCGACTTCAACCGCAAGGGCAGCTCGAACTACAGCGGTCGCATCGGCGAGAAGGTCGCTTCCAGCCTGTGCACCATCGTCGACGACGGCACCATCGCCGGTCGCCGCGGTTCGCTGTCGGTGGACGACGAAGGTACGCCGACCAACTGCAACGTGCTGATCGAGAACGGTATCCTCAAGGGCTACATGCAGGACAAGCTCAACGCCCGCTTGATGGGCGTGGCGCGTACCGGCAACGGTCGCCGCGAGTCCTATGCGCACCTGCCGATGCCGCGCATGACCAACACCTACATGCTGGCCGGGCAGAGCGATCCGCAGGAAATCATCGCCAGCGTCGAGCGCGGCATCTACTGCGCCAACCTCGGCGGCGGCCAGGTGGACATCACCAGCGGCAAGTTCGTCTTCGCCACCAGCGAGGCCTACCTGATCGAGAACGGCAAGATCACCCGCCCGGTGAAGGGCGCGACCCTGATCGGCAACGGTCCGGAAGTGATGAGCCGGGTGTCCATGGTCGGCAACGACCTGGCACTGGACAGCGGCGTGGGCACCTGCGGCAAGGACGGCCAGTCCGTGCCGGTCGGTGTCGGTCAGCCGACCCTGAAGATCGACGCGATCACCGTCGGCGGCACGGGCGCCTGAGGCCGTTGCCGGTGGGGCTGGAAGGGAAGGGCGCGGCCGCTCAGCGCAGGCCGCGTTTGAGCTCGTCCAGCTCGCGGATGTACTTGAAGATCTTTCGCGCCGCGGCCGGAGGCTTGTTGTGAGCGGCCTCGTGCTGGGCGTGGCGGATCAGCTGGAGCAGGTGCTGGCGGTCGCTTTCCGGGTATTCGCCGAAGAACGCCGACAGCGCTGCGTCACCGCCGGTGATCAGGTGGTCGCGCCAGCGCTCCAGAGCGTGGAAGCGTTCGTTGTACTGGCGGGTCGAGGTATCCACCTGTTCCAGCAGGGCGAGGATGGCCTCGACGTCCTGGTCGCGCATCAGCTTGCCGATGAACTGCCGATGGCGCTTCTTGGCGGCGTTGGCCTTGTGCTTGGGTGCTTCTTCCAGCGCGCGGCGCAGCGGGTCGGTCAGCGGCATGCGGTCGAGCATGTCGGCCTTGAGCGTGGTCAGGCGCTCGCCGAGCTCCTGCAGCGCGTGCATTTCGCGTTTTACTTGCGACTTGCTCTTCTCATCGAAGGACGAGTCGTCATCGTGAATTTCAGCCATGGCGGGGGTCTCTTTGAAAACGCCGCCATGATAACGAGTCAGGGGCCGCTTGTCCGGCCCGCGCCGGTTGCCGCCGCCTGATGGCGGGGCCGGACCATGAACAGGAGAGGCATGCAATGAGCGAACACAACCCGGCAGTGAGCCCGGAGGTCCTTCCCGAACTGCGCGAGCAGGTCGAGCGGATCATTGCCGAGGCTTCCCGGCAGGGCGCCAGCGCCTGCGAGGTGGCGGTGTCGGTGGAGCAGGGGCTGTCGACCTCGGTGCGCCAGGGCGAAGTCGAGACCGTCGAATTCAACCGCGACCAGGGCTTTGGCATCACCCTCTACGTCGGCCAGCGCAAGGGCTCGGCGAGCACCTCGGCGACCGGCGCGGACGCGATCCGCGAAACCGTGGCGGCAGCGCTGGCGATTGCCAAGCATGCCTCCGAAGACGACTGCGCGGGCCTGGCTGATCCAGCGCTGATGGCCCGCGACCTGCCGGACCTGGACCTGTACCACGGCTGGTCGATCACCCCCGACCAGGCCATCGAGCGCGCGCTGGCCTGCGAGGCTGCCGCTTTCGCCACCGACAAGCGCGTCACCAAGGCCGACGGCACGACGCTGAATACCCACCAGGGCTGCCGCGTCTACGGCAACAGCCACGGTTTCGTCGGCGGCTACGCCAGCACCCGCCACAGCTTGAGCTGCGTGATGATCGCCGAGCTGGAAGGGCAGATGCAGCGCGACTACTGGTACGACGTGAACCGTCGTGGCGAGCTGCTGGCCACCCCGGAGTCCATCGGCCGTCGCGCCGCCGAGCGTGCCGCCAGCCGCCTGGGCGCGCGCCCGGTGCCGACCGCCGAGGTGCCGGTGCTGTTCGCCCCGGAAGTCGCGGTCGGCCTGTTCGGCCACTTCCTCGGCGCCATCTCCGGCGGCAGCCTGTACCGCAAGTCGTCCTTCCTCGAGGGCGCGCTGGGCCAGCGGCTGTTCCCGGAATGGCTGACCCTGGACGAGCGCCCGCTGCTGCGCGGCGCGCTGGGCAGCGCCTCGTTCGACAACGATGGCCTGGCGACCTACGCCAAGCCCTTCGTCGAGGGCGGCGAGCTGGTGTCCTACGTGCTGGGCACCTACTCCGGGCGCAAGCTGGGCATGCCCAGCACGGCCAACTCCGGCGGCGTGCACAACCTGTTCGTCAGCCATGGCGACGAGGACCAGGCCGCCCTGATCCGCCGCATGGGCCGCGGCCTGCTGGTCACCGAACTGATGGGGCAGGGCGTCAACCTGGTGACCGGCGACTACTCCCGTGGCGCTGGCGGTTACTGGGTAGAGAATGGCGAGATCCAGTTCCCGGTGCAGGAAGTCACCATCGCCGCCAACCTGCGCGACCTGTTCCGCAATATCGTCGCCATCGGCAACGATGTGGAGTATCGCGGCAACCTGCATACCGGCTCCGTGCTCATCGAAAAGATGATGGTCGCCGGCAACTGATCCACCCGCCGCGGCCTTGCTGGCCGCGGCTTTCAGTCCTTCTCGAAGCCCTTCTCCAGACAGGCCGTCCAGCGCATTGCGTTCGGGCGGCTTGTTTTTTTGTCTTTCGGAAACAATAATCAATCTCATTGTCGATTGAGAGATTGCCATGTTCGCCGAAATCGACAGCTCGATCACCGACCGCTGGTATCGCCTGGGCACGCGTATTCGCTGTGCGCTGGAGCCGAACGAACCGCGTCTGGTCGAGCAGTACCTAGGCGAGGCGCGCTACCTGGCGGCCTGGGAACCGGTGCCCGCCTGGCGCCTCTTCGAGAAGTGCTTCGGGCTGCTGCTCGACAGCAGCCGTGACATCGCGCTGCCCTGGCATTGGCGCGTGCTCTGCCTGGACCATGCCTATCTCCCCCTGCGTGAACTGCAACGCCTGGCGACTTCGACCGCCCAGCGCCAACGCCTGTGCCTGCTGGCCCGGCGCATGGCGCAGCAGGAGATGGCGCCTTCCCTGAGACTGCAAGAAGGAATCGAGAATGACTGACAGCCGTATCGAACGCGACAGCATGGGCGAACTGGAGGTGCCGGCGGCGGCGCTCTACGGCGCCCAGACGCAGCGGGCGGTGAACAACTTCCCGGTGAGCGGCCAGCGCATGCCGCGTCCGTTCATCCGCGCGCTGTTGCTGGCCAAGGCTGCGGCGGCGCGCGCGAATGTCAGCCTGGGACAGCTGGATGCGGAAACCGGCGCCGCCATCGTCGCCGCCTGCGAAGAGTTGCTGGCGGGAGACGTGCAGCGTCACTTCCCGGTGGACGTGTTCCAGACCGGCTCGGGCACCAGCTCGAACATGAACGCCAACGAGGTGGTTGCGACCCTCGCCAGCCGCCACCTGGGCAAGCCGGTCAACGCCAACGACCAGGTCAACTGCGGGCAGAGCAGCAACGACATCATCCCCTCGACCATCCACATCAGCGCGGCGCTGGAAATCCACCAGCACCTGCTGCCGGCCCTGGACCACCTGCACGCGACCCAGGTGAAGAAAGCCCAGGCCGTGCACCAGCATGTGAAGACCGGCCGCACCCACCTGATGGACGCCATGCCGGTGCGCCTGAGCCAGGTGCTCGGTGGTTGGGCCCAGCAGGTACGCCAGGCATCGCAAGGTATCGAGGCGCAACTGCCGGCGCTGCAGCAGCTCGCGCAGGGCGGCACGGCGGTCGGTACCGGGGTGAATGCCCATCCGCAGTTCTCTGCGCGCTTCTGCGAGGAACTCAATGGGCTGACCGGCCTGACGTTCCGCCCCGGCGTTGATTTCTTTGCGCTGATCGGCGCCCAGGACATCGCCGTGGCCACTTCCGGCCAGCTCAAGGCCCTCGCCGTGGCGCTGATGAAGATCGCCAACGACCTGCGCTGGATGAACTCCGGTCCGCTCGCCGGCCTTGCCGAGATCGAGCTGGAAGCGCTGCAGCCGGGTTCCTCGATCATGCCGGGCAAGGTCAACCCGGTGATCCCGGAAGCCACCGCCATGGTCGCCGCCCAGGTGATGGGCAACGACACCACCATTGCCGTCGCCGGGCAGTCCGGCAACTTCGAGCTCAACGTGATGCTGCCGGTGATCGCCGACAACCTGCTGCACAGCATCCACCTGCTGGCCAACGTCAGCCGCCTGCTGGCGGACAAGGCCATCGCCAGCTTCAGGGTCAACGAGTCGAGCCTGCGCGAAGCGCTGTCGCGCAACCCGATCCTGGTCACCGCGCTGAACCCGATCATCGGCTACCAGAAGGCTGCCGAGATCGCCAAGCAGGCCTACCGCGACGGTCGGCCGATCTTCGACGTCGCGCTGGAAAACACGGACCTCGACCGTGCCCGCCTCGAGCAACTGCTCGATCCCGAGAAGCTCACCGCCGGCGGACTCTGAGTCCGCCCTACCCGCTGGAGGAACCTGCCATGCGCCATTGGCAACGCACCATCGAACTGGGCAACCGCTGCTTCATTCGCAACGAGTTGATCGATGCCCGTGAGCACTACCTCCATGCGCTGGCGCTGGCCCAGGTCCTGCTGGATCGCTGGCACGACCCGGAGGAAGCCGTGATGGCGTTTGTCATCTCCCACCACAACCTCGGCGACCTGCACCTGCAACTGGGCCAGCCGGAGGAAACCGCCGAGTACCTGTGCGCCTGCCACGAGCGCCTGCTGGTGCTGGGCGAAGACCTGCGCAAATGCGCGGATCTGCGCGCCGCCGCGGTGCAGCACAGCCGCCGTACCTACGTCGAACTGCTCAACTTCATCGGCGAGCACGGTACCTATCCGCGCACCCAGCGCCTGCTGCGCCGCCAGGGCGCGGTGGAGCTGCGCCCTGGGCTGTTCACCGCCGTGCACTCGATGCGTTACCACTAGTCGATGCGCTACCACTGAAAGAAGGTTTGAAGATGCCTCACGTCCTGCCCGCCTTGCCCTACGCCTACGATGCCCTAGAGCCGCACATCGATGCGCAGACCATGGAGATCCACCACAGCAAGCACCACCAGACCTACATCAATAACCTCAACGCGGCGCTGGAAGGCACGGAGTTCGCGGAGATGCCGGTGGAGCAACTGCTGCAGCAACTCGACAGTCTTCCCGCCGCGTTGCGCGGGCCGGTGATCAACAACGGCGGCGGCCACGCCAACCATTCACTGTTCTGGACCGTCATGGCGCCGGGCGGCGGCGGTCAGCCCCAGGAAGAGCTGGGCCAGGCCATCAATGCCGAACTGGGGGGCTACGACGCCTTCTGCCAGGCCTTCACCAAGGCCGCGCTGACTCGCTTCGGCAGCGGCTGGGCGTGGCTGAGCGTCGATCCGCAGGGCAGGCTGGTCGTCGAGAGCAGCGGAAACCAGGACAGCCCGCTGATGCAGGGCAACCTGCCGATCCTGGGCCTGGATGTCTGGGAGCACGCCTATTACCTGCGCTACCAGAACCGCCGGCCGGAATACATCGCGGCTTTCTACAACGTGGTCGCCTGGCCGGAGGTGCTGCGTCGCTACCGTGTGGCCTTGCAGGCACGGGGCAACGGATGAAATCGAAGGCCGCAGCATGCGTCTGACCATGCAGAGTCTGCGTGAAAGCGGAGGGCGCAATTTGCGTTGGTTGCTAGGGCTGAGCATCGTCCTCGGTGGCGGAGTGCTCGTGGTCCAGCACCTGATGCTGTTGGCGCGATTGTCGCTGTCTCCGCCGATGTACCTGGCCCTCCAGGGCGGCATGCTTTGCGCGCTCGGGACCGCCCTGGGCGCGCTGCCCGTGCTGCTGGTGCGCAGCATGCCGGCGCGTATCGCCGACGCAATGCTCGGATTCGGCGCCGGCGTGATGCTGGCGGCCACCGCCTTCTCGCTGCTGCTCCCCGCGCTGGAGGCGGCGGAAGCTTCAGGGCGCCCGACCTGGCTGGCCTCGCTGCTGGTCAGTCTTGGCCTGGCGCTGGGAGCCTTTGGCCTCGCGGTGTTCGGGCGGGTGCTCGAAGAGGCCCAGGCGAATATCCAGGGCGCTGCCGAGGGCAAGGTGCCCGCGCGTATCTTGCTGTTCGTCGCTGCCATCGTTCTGCACAACATTCCCGAAGGCATGGCCGTGGGCGTTGCCGCCGGCGGAGAGGTGTCTGGCGCGAGCGGCCTGGCGCTGGGGATCGCGCTGCAGGATGTGCCCGAGGGGCTGGCGATTGCACTGGTGCTGGCCGGGGCGGGCGTTTCGCGCGGCAAGGCGGCACTGGCGGGGGCGGCTTCCGGGCTGGTGGAGCCGCTGTTCGCGGTGCTCTGTGCCCGGCTGATAGGCATCTCGCGGATGTTCCTGCCCTGGGGGCTGGCCGCGGCGGCGGGTGCGATGCTCTACGTGGTGGTGCGCGAGATCATCCCCGAATCACAGCGGCGCGGCCATGCGGCGCAGGCCACCCAGGGACTGATCATCGGCTTCTGTCTGATGATGGTGCTGGATACGTCGCTGGGCTGATCGAAGGCCCGGCGCGTCACTCGCCTTCGTCGAAGTAGTTGTTGATCAGGTCGACCAGCGCCTTGAGCGCCTCGTCGTCCTGCTCACCCTCGGCGGCGAGGTGCAGATTGGTGCCCTTGCCGGCGGCCAGCATCATCACGGCCATGATGCTCTTGCCGTCCACCGTACTCTCCGGATTGCGACCCACGCGAACCTGGCAGGGGAAGCGCCCTGCTACGCCGACGAATTTGGCCGCCGCACGGGCGTGCAGGCCAAGCTTGTTGATGATGGTGACTTCGAGGGCGGGCATCGCGAGGGGCTGTCCTTTTGTTGTCTGTCGCTGCTTAGCTCAGGTCGCGGTGGCGAATCTGTACGTTGGTGAGGGTTTCCTTGAGGGCCTGACCAATGCGCTCGGCAATGTAGGTCGAGCGGTGCTGGCCACCGGTGCAGCCGATGGCGATGGTCACGTAGGCCCGGTTGCTCGCGGCGAAGCGAGGCAGCCATTTGTTCAGGTAGGCGAGGATATCCTGGTACATCTCCTCGACGTCCGGTTGCGCCGCCAGGTACTCCTGGACTTCCGTTTCCAGCCCGGTGTGCTCGCGCAGTTCGGGTTTCCAGTACGGATTGGGCAGGCAGCGCACGTCGAACACCAGGTCCGCGTCCACCGGCATGCCGCGCTTGAAGCCGAAGGATTCGACCAGGAAGGCGGTGCCCAGTTCGGGCTTGTTCAGCAGGCGCAGCTTGAGCACGTCGCGCAGCTGGTAGAGGTTCAGGTTGGTGGTGTTGAGCTTGAGATCGGCCAGGTCGGCGATCGGCGCCAGCAGGTTCGACTCGTCGCTGATGGCCTCGGCCAGGGAGCGGGTGTCGGTGGTCAGCGGGTGGCGCCGGCGAGTCTCGGAGAAGCGTTTGAGCAGCGTCTCATCATCGGCATCGAGGTACAGCACGTCGCACTGGATATGCTTGTCGCGGGCTTCCTGCAGCAGCTCGGGGAAACGCTGCAGCTGGCTGGGCAGGTTGCGCGCGTCGATGGACACCGCCACCTGCGGGTGCAGCAACTCGGTGTGCAGCAGCGCGCGCTGGGCCAGGTCAGGGAGGAGGCTGGCCGGCAGGTTGTCGATGCAGTAGAAGCCGTTGTCCTCGAGCACATTGAGCGCGGTGCTCTTGCCCGAGCCGGATCTCCCACTGATGATGATCAGGCGCATGATCAGTGCCCGTTGTTCTGGAAGTCCACGACGATCCGGTACAGGTCCTCGCCGTTGGCGGCGTGACGCAGGCGGTCGCGGACGTCGGAGCGGTCGAGCATGGAGGCGATCTGCCGCAGCAGTTCCAGGTGTTCCTCGGTGGCCGCTTCCGGCACCAGCAGCACGAACACCAGGTCGACCGGCGCGCCGTCGAGGGCGTCGAAGTCTACCGGATGATCAAGGTGCAGGATGGCGCTGATCGGCGACTGGCAGCCGGGGAGGCGGCAGTGCGGAATGGCGATGCCATTGCCGAAGCCGGTGGAGCCCAGGCGTTCCCGGGCCACCAGGCTGTCGAAGATGTCTTGGGAATCGAAACCCGGCAGCTCGCGAGCCACCAGGTTGGCGATTTGTTCGAGGACACGTTTTTTGCTGCCGCCCGGCACGTTCACGAGGGAACGGCCGGGGGTCAGGATTTGCTCAAGTCGGATCATAGAGAGGGGTTAACGGACGCCAACACCTTGCTGGCGTTCGAGGTATTTTTCCTTGTGCTTGATCAGTTGGCGGTCGAGCTTGTCGGTGAGCAGGTCGATGGCCGCGTACATGTCTTCATGTTCGGCGCAGGCCACCACTTCGCCACCGGCGATGTGGAGGGTGGCTTCAATTTTCTGCTTCAGCTTCTCGACCTCCATGATGACCTGAACATTGGTGATCTTGTCGAAGTGGCGCTCCAGTCGGCCAAGTTTCTCGCCGACATAGTCGCGCAGGGCGTCGGTCACATCCAGTTGATGTCCACTGATGTTGACTTGCATACCGCTTTCTCCTTGTTGCCCGTGTGTAAGTGGCAGGTTAGGGGGCCTGCCGCCGGAACACCTTGGCGTGGATCAACGTCACACCAGCCGCTTGCGCTCGCTCGAGGGAGAGATTCCTAGGGACTCCCGGTACTTGGCGACGGTACGACGTGCCACTTGAATGCCCTGTGCCTCCAGTAAACCAGCGATCTTGCTGTCACTCAATGGCTTTTTCGGACTTTCCGCCGCGACCAGTTTCTTGATGATCGCGCGGATCGCGGTGGACGAGCACTCGCCGCCCTCGGAGGTGCTGACGTGGCTGGAGAAGAAGTACTTCAGCTCGAAGATGCCACGGGGCGTGTGCATGAACTTCTGCGTGGTGACGCGGGAGATGGTCGATTCGTGCATGCCCACCGCTTCGGCGATGTCATGCAGGACCAGCGGCTTCATCGCCTCTTCGCCGTATTCGAGGAAGCCGCGCTGGTGCTCGACGATCTGCGTCGCCACCTTCATCAGCGTCTCGTTGCGGCTCTGCAGGCTCTTGATGAACCAGCGCGCTTCCTGCAGCTGGTTGCGCATGAAGGTATTGTCGGCGCTGGAGTCGGCACGGCGCACGAGACCCGCGTACTGCGAGTTCACGCGCAGACGCGGCACCGCTTCCTGGTTCAGTTCCACCAGCCAGCGGTCGTTGTTCTTCCGAACGATGACATCCGGGACGACGTACTCGGCTTCGCCGGACTCGATCTGCGAGCCGGGGCGCGGGTGCAGCGACTGGATCAGCTCGATGGTCTCGCGCAGCTCGTCTTCCTTGAGCTTCATGCGCCGCATCAGCTGGCTGTAATCGCGGCTGCCAAGCAGGTCCAGGTGATCGCTGACCAGACGGATGGCCTCGGCCAGCAGGTAGGTCTTGGTTGGCATCTGACGCAATTGCAGGAGCAGGCATTCGCGCAGGTTGCGCGCACCGACGCCAGCGGGTTCGAGCTGCTGCACGCGGCGCAGGACGACTTCCACTTCATCCATCTCCACGCCCAGTTCCGGGTCGATGGAGGCGAGGATGTCGTCGAGGGACTCGTCGAGGTAACCGTCATCCGTGATGCCGTCGATGATGCTCAGGGCGATCAGGCGGTCGGTGTCGGACATCGGCAGGAGGTTGAGCTGCCACAGCAGATGGCTCTGCAGGCTTTCGCCGGCGGAGGTGCGGGAGGTGAAGTCCCACTCGTCGTCATCGTTGCTGGGCAGGCTGCTGGCGCTGGTCTGGTAGATGTCTTCCCAGGCGGTATCGACCGGCAGCTCGTTGGGGATGCGCTCGGCCCACTGGTCCTCGTCAAGGCTGTCGACGCTGGGTGTGGTGCTTTCCTGGAAATTGTCCTGGGAACTGCTGCTGGTGCCGTTGGCGCCAGACTCGGCACCGTCCGCCATGGGATCGCTGTTGTCGAAATCCTCGCCTTCTTCCTGGCGCTCCAGCATCGGGTTGGACTCCAGGGCTTCCTGGATTTCCTGTTGGAGGTCCAGCGTGGAGAGCTGGAGCAGTCGGATGGCCTGTTGCAGCTGCGGAGTCATCGTCAGCTGCTGGCCCATCTTGAGGACTAGCGATGGTTTCATGGCTGGAACTAGGCACCTTGTTCGCTGGCGCGAAGCGCGCCATATCCACGACTACGGACACCGGGGTGCCGCGAGGAAGCAAATTATATGCCTGAGTTTGGACGCTTTGCCTAGGGGCTGTCGACCTTTCGTTACAACCCGGTTGCGCCGGCGCAGGACAGGCAGCCGGGTACGTCGCGGAGCGGCCGACGAGCCGCGCCACGCTTGGGGCAGAGGTGGAGCTGCCGCGCCCTGGCAAGGGCGCGGTACAGGGCCTTAGAGGCGGAACTCGTGGCCCAGGTAGACTTCCTTCACCAGGTCGTTGGCGAGGATGCTCTCGGCGCTGCCTTCGGCGATCAGCTGACCGTCGTTGACGATGTACGCCGTTTCGCAGATGTCCAGGGTTTCGCGGACGTTGTGGTCGGTGATCAGGACACCGATGCCCTTGGCCTTGAGGTGATGGATGATCTGCTTGATGTCGCCCACGGAGATGGGGTCGACGCCGGCGAAGGGTTCGTCCAGCAGAATGAACTTCGGCGAACTGGCCAGCGCGCGGGCGATTTCCACGCGGCGACGCTCACCACCGGACAGGCTCATGCCGAGGTTGTCGCGGATGTGGTGGATGTGGAACTCCTCGAGCAGGCCTTCCAGGGCTTCCTGGCGGCCGGCGCGATCGAGGTCGCTGCGGGTCTCGAGGATCGCTCCGATGTTGTCCGCCACCGACAGCTTGCGGAAGATCGAGGCTTCCTGCGGCAGGTAGCCGATGCCGGCGCGGGCGCGGCCGTGCATGGGCAGGTGGGTGACATCCTGCTCGTCGATGCGCACGACGCCCTGATCGGCACGGACCAGGCCGACGATCATGTAGAAGCAGGTGGTCTTGCCCGCTCCGTTGGGGCCGAGCAGGCCGACGATCTGCCCGCTCTCGATGCTCATGCTGACGTCGCGGACGACTTGCCGGCTCTTGTAGCTCTTGGCGAGGTGCTGGGCGGTTAGCGTAGCCATTACTGCGCTTGATCCTGCTTTTTCTTGGGCTGGATGACCATGTCGATACGCGGGCGCGGCGTGGTCACCTGGGAGCCGGTGGCGCGGCCTGCGTTGACGATCTGGCGCTGGGTGTCATAGACGATCTTCTCGCCTTCGAAGGTGTTGCCTTCCTGGATCACCTTGGCCTGGTCGATCAGGACGACGCGGTTCTGCGAGACGAAGTACTGGATGGTCAGGCCGTAGGCCTGGGTGATCTGCTTGTCCGGCGCCGGCTTCTGTTCGAAGTACGCGGGTTTGCCGACCGAGGTGACGACCTCGATCTCGCCGTCCTTGTTCTGCTTGAGCGTAACGGTGTTGCCAGTCAGCTTCATGCTGCCCTGGGTTACCACCACGTCGCCGCGATACACGGCCACGCCCTGCTTGTCATCCAGTTCGGCGCTGTCGGCCTGGACGCGGATCGGCTGTTCCCGGTCGGTGGGAAGAGCCCAGGCGGCAGAGCTGCCGATAGCGGCGGCGAGGCTGAAAAGAAGGGGGAGGGTGTTAACGAGCCTCATGCTGACCTCTTACGTTGGACAGCAGGAGCATCCGGCTGTCTTTCAGATACGCTTTCATGCCAACTGCCGTGGTCACACCATTGGGTTCGGTGATCTTCACGGGCTGGTCAGTCTGCGCATAGTCCTTGTCTGGGAACACCGTCATGCGCGAGGTGTTGAGCAGGAGCGTGCGCTGCTGCGCGTCGGTGCGCGCGACGCGCACGTCGTCGATCAGCTCGACCTGCTTGCCTTCGGGGGCCACTTCGGCGCGAACGCTCTGGACATGCCACGGCTGAGGCTCATTCTCCCGGTGGAAGTAGAGGTCGGGCGTGGTGACCAGGGTCACGTCGCTTGCTTTCAGGTGTTCGAGTTTGTCGGCGGTCATCTCGTAGGCGAGGGAGCCGTCGACGCGGTACTGAACGCTCTTGGCATTCACCACATAGAAATCGATGGCGTCGCTGGTCTGCGACTTGAGTTGCCGCTCGTTGAAGTCCAGGCGCACGTTCCAGTAATAGCCGAGGGCGATCAGCCCGATGGCGATCAGGGCGAACAGCAGCTTCTGTTGGAATGTCTTGGGCATGTTCGGCTCTAGAGATACGCGTTCTGGGCAGCTTCGAGGTTGCCCTGGGCGCGCAGGATCAGTTCGCAGAACTCGCGGGCGGCGCCTTCGCCGCCACGGGCCTGGGTCACACCGTCGGCGTGCTGACGGACGAAAGCGTCGCCGCTGGCGACTGCCATGCCGAGGCCAGCACGGCGAATGGCCGGCAGGTCGGGCAGATCGTCGCCCAGATAGGCGACTTCTTCATAGCCTAGACCCAGTTCGGCGAGCAGTTCGTCGAGGGCGACCAGCTTGTCCTCGCGGCCCTGGAACAGGTGGTTGATGCCCAGGTTCTTCGCCCGGCGCTCGACCACCGGGCTCGAACGGCCGGTGATGATCGCGGTGCGCACGCCAGCGTTCATCAGCATCTTGATGCCCTGGCCGTCCAGGGTGTTGAAGGTCTTGAACTCGCCGCCGTCGGGGAGGAAGTAGAGCTTGCCGTCGGTGAGCACGCCATCGACGTCGAATACCGCCAGGCGGACCGCTTTCGCGCGTTGCAGCAGGTCGGAGGTCATTCAGATGACTCCAGCACGGGTCAGGTCGTGGACGTGCAGGACGCCGACCGGGTGGTCCTTGTCGTCGACCACCACCAGTACGTTGATCTTGTAGTCGTCCATGATCTTCAGCGCTTCGGCGGCGAGCATGTCCGGGCGGGCGGTCTTGCCGTGCACGGTCATCACCTGGTCGATGGTCACCTGGCGGAAGTCCAGCCCCTTGTCCAGGGTGCGGCGCAGGTCGCCGTCGGTGAAGACCCCGGCCAGGCGGCCGTCTTCGCCGAGGATGACGGTCATGCCCAGGCCCTTGCGGGTCATTTCCAGCAGGGCGCCGCTGAGCGAGGTGCCGGGGGAAACCTGCGGCAATGCTTCACCCACGTGCATGATGTTTTCCACTTTCAGCAACAATCGACGGCCCAGTGCGCCGCCCGGATGCGAGAAAGCGAAGTCTTCGGCGGTGAAGCCGCGGGCCTCCAGCAGGGCGATGGCAAGCGCGTCGCCGATCACCAGGGAGACCGTGGTGGAGGAGGTCGGTGCCAGGTTCAGCGAACAGGCTTCGTGCTCGACGCTGGCGTCCAGGTTGACTGCGGCGGCCTTGGCCAGCGGCGATTCGGCGTTGCCGGTCATGCTGATCAGGGTGATGCCCAGGCGCTTGATCAGCGGCAGCAGGGTAACGATTTCGGCGGTGGAGCCGGAGTTGGACAGGGCCAGGACGACGTCGTCCTTGGTGATCATGCCCATGTCGCCGTGGCTGGCCTCGGCCGGGTGCACGAAGAAGGACGGAGTGCCGGTGCTGGCCAGGGTGGCGGCGATCTTGCGGGCGATGTGCCCGGACTTGCCCATGCCGACCACGACCACGCGGCCCTTGCAGGCCAGCAGCAGCTCGCAGGCCTGGGAGAAATCGGCGCCAATGCGCGGCAGCAGAGCGTCCACCGAGTCACGCTCGAGGCGGATGGTGCGTTGTGCCGACTGGATGAAATCGTGTTTCTGGCTCATGTTCGAAAGGCGCGGGGCAAAATGAAGTGCGAGATTATAACGGGAAAGCGGCAAAGGCTTCATCACTGGCATCTCAATGTTGAGCGCATTTTGCTGAACTGTCCCTTAACAGTGGCTTAGCAGCGCTTGGGGCGTGGCTTCGCGGGGTGTTATAGTTCGCGGCCGTTCGGCCTGCCGCGCCGTGTTTCTGCCGTGTGACAGACGGGGCAACGGACAGCGCCGTGATGAAAGGAGTTCTATGAGCACCAATGACCAATACGCGGTCGAGCTGAAGGGCCTGAGCTTCAAGCGTGGCACGCGTAAGATTTTCGATAACGTGGACATCCGCATTCCACGCGGCAAGGTCACCGGGATCATGGGGCCGTCGGGGTGTGGCAAGACCACCCTGTTGCGACTGATCGCCGCCCAGCTGCGACCGGCGAGCGGTGAAGTGTGGGTCAATGGCCAGAACCTTCCCACGCTGGGCCGCAGCGATCTGTTCGACATGCGCAAGCAGTTCGGTGTGCTGTTCCAGAGCGGCGCGCTGTTCACCGACCTCGATGTCTTCGAGAACGTGGCCTTCCCGCTGCGCGTGCACACTGAGCTGCCCGAGGACATGATCCGCGACATCGTGCTGATGAAGCTGCAGGCCGTGGGCCTGCGCGGAGCGGTCGAGCTGATGCCGGATGAGCTGTCCGGCGGCATGAAGCGTCGCGTGGCGCTGGCCCGCGCCATCGCGCTGGACCCGCAGATACTGATGTACGACGAGCCTTTCGTGGGCCAGGATCCGATCGCCATGGGCGTGCTGGTGCGCCTGATCCGCCTGCTCAACGATGCCCTGGGGATCACCAGCATCGTGGTGTCCCACGACCTCGCGGAAACCGCGAGCATCGCCGACTACATCTATATCGTCGGCGACGGCCGCGTGCTCGGTCACGGAACGCCGGCCGACCTGCAGGGTCTCGATGATCCGCGGGTTCGCCAGTTCATGAAGGGCATCCCGGATGGTCCGGTGCCGTTCCACTATCCTGCTCGCGATTACCGCGCCGACCTGCTGGGAGAACGTTGATGCGCAAGACTTCACCGCTCGAGCGAGTTCGCCTGCTCGGGCGCGCGGGCCTCGATGTCCTCGAGTCTCTGGGGCGTTCGACCCTGTTCCTGGTGCACGCCATCTTCGGTCGCCGCGTGCACAGCGGCGCCTTCCAGTTGCTGATCAAGCAGCTGTATTCGGTGGGCGTGCTGTCGCTGGCGATCATCGTGGTCTCCGGCCTGTTCATCGGTATGGTGCTGGCCCTGCAGGGCTATAACATCCTGGCGAGCTACGGCTCCGAGCAGGCAGTCGGCCAGATGGTCGCGCTGACGCTGCTGCGTGAACTGGGGCCGGTAGTGACCGGTCTGTTGTTCGCCGGGCGTGCGGGCTCCGCGCTGACCGCCGAGATCGGCAACATGAAATCCACTGAGCAGCTGTCCAGCCTGGAGATGATCGGCGTCGACCCGCTCAAGTACATCATCGCCCCGCGCCTGTGGGCGGGCTTCATCTCGATGCCGCTGCTGGCAGCTATCTTCAGTGTCGTCGGCATCTGGGGCGGAGCCCTGGTCGCCGTGGACTGGCTGGGTGTGTATGACGGTTCGTACTGGTCGAACATGCAGAACAGCGTGCAGTTCACCAAGGACATTCTCAATGGCGTGATCAAGAGTGTGGTGTTCGCCTTCGTCGTGACCTGGATCGCCGTGTTCCAGGGTTATGACTGCGAACCCACCTCCGAGGGGATCAGCCGCGCCACCACCCGTACCGTTGTGTATGCCTCCCTGGCCGTGCTGGGGCTGGACTTCATCCTGACCGCCTTGATGTTTGGAGACTTCTGATGCAAACCCGCACCCTGGAAATCGGTGTAGGCCTGTTCATTCTGGCCGGCCTGCTGGCCCTGCTGCTGCTGGCCCTGCGTGTCAGCGGACTGACCATCGGCAATTCGGGCGATACCTACAAGCTGTATGCCTACTTCGACAACATTGCCGGCGTCACCGTGCGTGGCAAGGTCACCATGGCTGGCGTCACCATCGGCAAGGTCACGGCGGTGGACCTGGACCATGACAGCTATCGTGGTCGTGTGACCATGGAGATCAATCGCCAGGTCAACAACCTGCCGGACGACTCCACCGCTTCCATCCTGACCGCCGGCCTGCTGGGCGAGAAGTACATCGGCATCAGCGTTGGTGGCGATGAAGAGCTGCTGAAGGAAGGCGATACCATCAAGGACACCCAGTCGGCACTCGTGCTGGAAGACCTGATCGGCAAGTTCCTGCTGAATTCGGTCAACAAAGACGACTCGAAGAAATGAGGACTCACTCCATGTTGAAAACCTTGCGCCGTGGCTTCCTGGTTCTGCTCGCGATCCTGCCGCTGTTCGCCCAGGCCGAACAGACCGCCCAGCAGGTCGTGCAGCAGACCGTCGACAGTCTGCTGTCGGACCTTAAGACCAACAAGGCCAGCTACAAGGCCAATCCCCAGGCGTTCTACGACACCCTGAACCGCATCCTCGGCCCGGTCGTGGACTCCGAGGGCATTGCCAGGGGCGTGATGACCGTCAAGTACTCCCGCCAGGCGAGTCCGGAGCAGGTCAAGCGCTTCGAGGAAACCTTCAAGAACAGCCTGTTCCAGTTCTACGGCAATGCGCTGCTGGAGTACGACAACCAGGACATTCGCGTGCTGAACACCGGCAAGCAGGAGCAGGACCGCGCTTCGGTGAACATGGAAGTGGTCGGTGGCAGTGGTGCCGTCTATCCGGTGCAGTACACCATGGTCAAGCAGGGCAGCGACTGGCGCCTGCGTAACGTGATCATCAACGGCATCAACATCGGCAAGCTGTTCCGTGACCAGTTCGCCGATTCCATGCAGAAGAACCGCAACGACCTGGAAGCCACCATCGCCGGTTGGGGCCAGGTGGTCGCCAAGGCCAAGGACGCTGCCAAGGGCCAGCCGGAAGGCGGCGCAGAATGAGTCAGGGCAGTATCACGGAGCGTAGCGAGGGCGAACTGTCCCTCGCTGGCGTGCTGGACTACAGCACCGGCCCCGCGCTGCGTCAGCAGGGCGCCCGGCTGATTGCATCCAGCAAGGCCGGCGCGCTGCGCCTGGACTGCTCGGCAGTGGAGCGCTCCAGCAGCGTCGGATTGTCGCTGCTGCTGTCCTATACCCGTGATGCGCGCAAGGCCGGCAAGACGCTGCAGATCTCCGGCCTGCCCAAGGACATGCAGGAGATCGCCACGGTCGGCGAGCTCCTGGAGATCCTGCCGTTACAGCATTGAAACACTGAAAAGGCCCTCCGTCCGCGACTTCCCCTGCCGGGGTTCGCAGGCGGGGGGCTTTTTTGTATCATGGCCGACCCGCGCGCGTAGGGCGCCGAACGAGGTTGAGCATGCAGGCCGTAGAAGTCAAAAACTTCCTGGAATCGAAACTCCCAGGTACCCAGATCGAAGTGGAAGGCGAAGGCTGCAATTTCCAGCTGAACCTGATCAGCGACGAGCTCGCCGGCCTGAGCCCGGTCAAGCGCCAGCAACAGATCTATGCCCACCTGAACGAGTGGATCGCCTCCGGCGCCATCCATGCCGTCACCATGAAATTCTTCAGCCGCGCCGCCTGGGCCGAGCGTTCCTGAGCCCACGGGGAAAATAGCAATGGATAAACTGATCATTACCGGCGGTACTCGTCTCGATGGCGAGATCCGCATCTCGGGCGCGAAGAACTCTGCGCTGCCGATCCTCGCCGCGACCCTGCTGGCGGACACCCCGGTGACCGTCTGCAACCTTCCGCACCTGCACGACATCACCACCATGATCGAGCTGTTCGGTCGCATGGGCGTGCAGCCGATCATCGACGAGAAGCTCAACGTCGAAGTCGATGCCAGCACCATCAAGACCCTGGTGGCACCGTACGAGCTGGTGAAAACCATGCGTGCGTCGATCCTCGTGCTCGGCCCGATGGTTGCCCGCTTCGGTGAAGCCGAAGTCGCGCTGCCCGGCGGCTGCGCCATCGGCTCGCGTCCGGTGGACCTGCACATCCGCGGCCTCGAGGCCATGGGCGCAGAGATCACCGTCGAAGGCGGCTACATCAAGGCCAAGGCCCCGGCCGGCGGCCTGAAGGGCGCGCACTTCTTCTTCGATACCGTGTCCGTGACCGGTACCGAGAACATCATGATGGCCGCAGCCCTTGCCAATGGCCGCTCCGTGCTGGAAAACGCCGCACGCGAGCCCGAGGTCGTCGACCTGGCGAACTTCATCAACGCCATGGGCGGTGATGTGCAGGGCGCCGGCACCGATACCATCGTGATCAACGGTGTGAAAAGCCTGGGTGGCGGCGCCAAGTACAGCGTCATGCCCGACCGCATCGAGACCGGCACCTACCTGGTCGCCGCGGCGGCCACCGGCGGCCGTGTCAAACTCAAGGACACCGATCCGACCATCCTCGAGGCCGTGCTGGCCAAGCTGGTCGAAGCCGGCGCGCACATCACCACCGGCAGCAACTGGATCGAGCTGGACATGAAGGGCAACCGGCCCAAGGCGGTGAACATCCGCACTGCGCCGTACCCGGCATTCCCGACCGACATGCAGGCCCAGTTCATCTCCCTGAACGCCATCGGCGAAGGCACCGGCGCGGTCATCGAGACCGTGTTCGAGAACCGCTTCATGCACGTCTACGAGATGAACCGCATGGGCGCGCAGATCCTGGTCGAGGGCAACACTGCCATCGTCACCGGCGTTCCGCAGCTCAAGGGTGCGCCGGTCATGGCCACCGACCTGCGTGCTTCCGCCAGCCTGGTGATCGCAGCCCTGGTGGCCGACGGCGATACCATGATCGACCGCATCTACCACATCGACCGTGGTTACGAGTGCATCGAAGAGAAACTGCAACTGCTCGGGGCGAAGATTCGCCGCGTGCCGGGCTAGGGCTGAGCCAGACAATGCTGACGATTGCCCTGTCCAAGGGCCGTATCCTCGACGACACCCTGCCGCTGCTTGCAGCGGCGGGCATCGTGCCGACCGAGAATCCGGACAAGAGCCGCAAGCTGATCATCCCCACCACCCTCGATGACGTGCGCCTGCTGATCGTGCGCGCCACCGACGTGCCGACCTATGTCGAGCACGGCGCCGCCGACCTTGGCGTCGCGGGCAAGGACGTGCTCATGGAGTACGGTGGCCAGGGCCTCTACGAGCCGCTGGACCTGAAGATTGCCAACTGCAAGCTGATGACCGCCGGTGCGGTCGGCGCGCCGGAGCCCAAGGGCCGCCTGCGCGTGGCCACCAAGTTCGTCAACGTCGCCAAGCGCTACTACGCCGAACAGGGCCGCCAGGTCGACGTGATCAAGCTGTACGGCTCCATGGAGCTGGCGCCGCTGGTCGGCCTCGCCGACAAGATCATCGACGTGGTGGATACCGGCAACACCCTGCGTGCGAACGGCCTGGAGCCCCAGGAACTGATCGCGCACATCAGCTCGCGCCTGGTGGTGAACAAAGCTTCGATGAAGATGCAGCATGCTCGCATCCAGGCCCTGATCGACACCCTGCGCGAAGCCGTCGAAGCTCGACACCGTCACTGATACTCACCGCGACCCCGGTCGCGGCAGCCTATCCGTGTCATAGCCAAATTTTCTCGGGTGCCCGCACGGAAGGCTTGATAGTCTTGCGGCGCCCGAGATCATGCCAATTAAAGAGGCCAGCTATGACCGCACCCTTCGCTATCCGTCGACTCAACGCCGCCGATCCGGACTTCGCGCGTCATCTGGACCATCTGCTCTCCTGGGAAAGCGTGTCCGACGAGTCGGTGAACCAGCGCGTGCTGGACATCATCGCCGACGTGCGCAGCCGTGGTGACGCCGCCGTGGTGGAGTTCACCCAGCGCTTCGATGGCGTCGATGCCAAGACCATGGCCGACCTGATCCTGCCGCGCGAGCGCCTGGAACTGGCCCTGACCCGCATCACCCCGGCCCAGCGCGAAGCCCTGGAAACCGCCGCCGAGCGCGTGCGCAGCTACCACGAGAAGCAGAAGCAGGACTCCTGGCGCTACACCGAAGCCGACGGCACCGTACTCGGCCAGCAGGTCACCCCGCTGGATCGCGCCGGCCTGTACGTGCCGGGCGGCAAGGCATCCTACCCGTCTTCCGTGCTGATGAACGCCATTCCGGCCAAGGTTGCCGGCGTCACCGAAGTGGTGATGGTGGTGCCGACCCCGCGCGGCGAGATCAACGAGATCGTCCTGGCCGCCGCCTGCATCGCCGGCGTTGACCGCGTCTTCACCATCGGCGGCGCCCAGGCCGTGGCCGCGCTGGCCTATGGCACCGAGAGCGTGCCGCAGGTGGACAAGATCGTCGGCCCGGGCAACATCTACGTCGCCACCGCCAAGCGCCACGTGTTCGGCCAGGTCGGCATCGACATGATCGCCGGCCCGTCGGAAATCCTCGTGGTCTGCGATGGCGGCACCGATCCGGACTGGATCGCCATGGACCTGTTCTCCCAGGCCGAGCACGACGAGGACGCCCAGTCGATCCTGGTCAGCCCGGACGCCGCTTTCCTGGATCAAGTCGCCGCCAGCATCGAGAAGCTGCTGCCGACCATGGAGCGCGCCGAGATCATCCGCACTTCGCTGACCAACCGCGGCGCGCTGATCCTCGTCGCTGACCAGGAGCAGGCCTGCCAGGTCGCCAACCGCATCGCCCCGGAGCACCTGGAACTGTCCGTGGCCGATCCGGAAAGCTGGCTGCCGAAGATCCGTCACGCCGGCGCCATCTTCATGGGCCGCTACACCGCCGAGGCGCTGGGCGATTACTGCGCCGGCCCGAACCACGTGCTGCCGACCTCCGGCACCGCGCGCTTCTCCTCGCCGCTGGGCGTGTACGACTTCCAGAAGCGCTCCTCGATCATCTTCTGCTCCGCGCCGGGCGCTTCCGAGCTGGGCAAGACCGCATCGATCCTGGCCCGAGGCGAGTCGCTGACCGCCCACGCGCGCAGCGCCGAATTCCGCATCCTTGACGGCAAGAGTGAGTAACCCATGAGCAAGTTCTGGAGTCCCTTCGTCAAGGAGCTGGTGCCCTACGTTCCGGGCGAACAGCCGAAGCTGGCCAAGCTGGTCAAGCTGAACACCAACGAGAACCCCTATGGCCCGTCGCCGAAGGTGGTTGCCGCAATCCAGGCCGAGCTGAACGACACGCTGCGCCTGTATCCGGACCCGAATGCCGACCGCCTGAAGCAGACCATCGCCGAGTACCACGGGGTGAAGACCTCACAGGTCTTCGTCGGCAACGGTTCGGACGAGGTCCTGGCCCATGCCTTCCACGCGCTGTTCCAGCACGGCAAGCCGCTGCTGTTCCCCGACGTGACCTACAGCTTCTACCCGGTCTACTGCGGTCTCTACGGCATCGACTTCGAAGCGCTGCCGCTGGACGAGCAGTTCCAGATTCGTGTCGAGGATTACGCGCGCCCGAACGGCGGAATCATCTTCCCCAACCCCAACGCGCCCACCGGTTGCCTGCTGCCGCTCGAAGCCGTCGAGCGCCTGCTGCAGGCGAGCCCGGACAGCGTGGTGCTGGTGGACGAGGCCTACGTCGACTTCGGTGGCGAGACCGCGATTTCCCTGGTCAACCGCTACCCGAACCTGCTGGTGGCGCAAACCCTGTCCAAGTCGCGCTCCCTGGCGGGCCTGCGGGTCGGCTTCGCGGTTGGCCATGAAGACCTGATCGAGGCGCTGGAGCGGGTGAAGAACAGCTTCAACTCCTACCCGCTGGACCGCCTCGCGCTGGCCGGCGCGGTGGCGTCCTTCGCGGACCAGGCTTACTTCGAGCAGACCTGCAACGCGGTTATCCACAGCCGCGAGAAGCTAGTGGCCGAGCTCGAGACCCTGGGCTTCGACGTACTGCCGTCGGCGGCGAACTTCATCTTCGCCCGCCACCCGCAGCGTGACGGCGCCGAACTGGCCGCGGCCCTGCGCGAGGAGGGCGTGATCGTGCGTCACTTCAAGCAGCAGCGCATCAACCAGTTCCTGCGCATCAGCATTGGCACCGAGGAGCAGAACCAGGCTCTGATCGATGCCTTGCGGCTGAAGCTGTAAGGCAATCGCTGCCCATGAAAAACGGCGCCTTCGGGCGCCGTTTTTCATTGCGGTATCAGTTGCCGTTGGGCGCAGGCGGTGGGCGCAGGCCGACTTCGGCGTTGAGCGTTACCGGCTTGCCGTTGCGCAGTACTTCGATGGTGATCTTCTCGCCCGGCTTGGCGCGCGCCACCTGGTTCATCGAGCGGCGGCCATCGCTGGCGGCCTCGCCATCGATGTTCAGGATGATGTCGCCCGGCAGCAGCCCGGCCTTGGCGGCAGGGCCGTCGCGGTAGACGCCGGCGACGACGATGCCGGCCTTGTCCTTGAGGTCGAAGGACTCGGCCAGTTCCGGGGTCAGCGGCTGCACTTCGACGCCGAGCCAGCCGCGGATCACCTGGCCGTGCTCGATGATCGACTGCATGATCTCCAGGGCCAGCTTGGTCGGGATGGCGAAGCCGATGCCCTGGGAGCCGCCGGATTTGGAGAAGATCGCGGTGTTGATGCCGATCAGGTTGCCGTTGGCATCCACCAGCGCGCCGCCGGAGTTGCCGGGGTTGATCGCTGCGTCGGTCTGGATGAAGTCTTCGTAGGTGTTCAGGCCCAGCTGGTTGCGGCCGGTGGCGCTGATGATGCCCATGGTGACGGTCTGGCCGACGCCGAACGGGTTGCCGATGGCCAGGCAGACATCGCCGGTGCGGATGCCGTCGGAGCGGCCGAGCATGATCGAGGGCAGGTCCTTGAGGTCGATCTTCAGGACCGCAAGGTCGGTCTCCGGATCACTGCCCACCAGGCGGGCGATGGTCTCGCGGCCGTCACGCAGGGCCACGACGATCTGGTCGGCGCCGGAGGTCACGTGGTTGTTGGTCAGCAGGTAGCCTTCGGGGCTCATGATTACCGCCGAACCCAGGCTCGACTCCATGCGCTTCTGCTGCGGCAGGTTATCGCCGAAGAAGCGCCGGAACAGCGGGTCGTCGAGCATCGAGTTGTTCGGCTTGCTGACCATCTTGGTGGTGTACAGGTTGGCCACGGCCGGTGAAGAGCGGGTCACGGCGTCGGCGTAGCTGACCGGGCCCTGCTGCAGGCGGCTGAGCAGCGGGGCCTGTTGCAGGTGCACTTCCTGCTGCGGAAGGCCGACCCATTGCGGGTTATGCTGGATGATCAGCAGCGCCAACAAGACGCCAACCAGCACGGGCCAGCCGAGGAAACGCAGGGCCTTCAGCATCGAAGAAAATCCTTGGGGTTGCTTGGCCGGGGGATGGCCGATAGGGTGGCGGCCATTATACGGGCGGCGAGCCAAGAAAATAGACGCTCGCAGCCGATGTTGGAGGAATTTCGATGGCAATCGCACTGAGCACGCTGGTCGAGGAAGCCGACCGTTTTCTGGACGCGGCGAAGATCCAGGATTACTGCCCCAACGGCCTGCAGGTCGAGGGCCGCCCGCAGGTGCGGCGCATCGTTTCCGGTGTCACCGCCAGCCAGGCGCTGCTGGATGCCGCCGTGGAAGCGGATGCCGATGTCGTGCTGGTGCACCACGGCTATTTCTGGAAGGGCGAGGATGCCCGCGTGGTCGGCATGAAGCAGCGTCGACTGAAGACCCTGCTGAGCCATGACATCAGCCTGCTGGCCTATCACCTGCCGCTGGACCTGCATGCCGAGGTGGGCAACAACGTGCAGCTCGGTCGCCAACTCGGCTTCGAGATCGAAGGACCGCTGGAGCCTGGCAACCCGCGCTCCATCGTGCTGGTTGGCTCGCTGGCCGAACCCATGCTGCCGAGCGACCTGGCGCTCCACGTGCGCAATGTGCTGGGCCGCGAGCCGCTGCTGGTGGATGGTGGCCAGCCGATCCGTCGCATCGCCTGGTGCACCGGTGGCGCCCAGGGCTACATCGACCAGGCGATCGCCGCGGGCGTCGATGCTTATCTGACCGGCGAAGTCTCCGAGCAGACCGTGCACAGCGCGCGGGAGAACGGCATCAGCTTCATCGCCGCCGGCCACCACGCCACCGAGCGCTACGGCGTGCAGGCGTTGGGGGACTACCTGGCCAAGCGCTTCGCCATCGAGCACCTGTTCATCGATTGCCCGAACCCGGCCTGATGACGTTCAGGCCAAGCGCCAGGCCGTACAGGGATACCTGTAGGAGCGAGCTTGCTCGCGAACCCGCCCGGCGCTGAGGTGGCAGGAAACCTCGTTCGCGAGCAAGAACTAGGCGTCCCCCTCGTTCCTACAAAGAGCCCGCTGCTCGATCACCCTGGCCTGCATCCGAAAACAGAAATGAAAAAGGCCGGCTCTGTGAGCCGGCCTTTGTCGTGGCTGTAAACGTGATTATCGGTAGCCGTGGCGCTGGCGGTCGACCGCTTTGCCCAGCTCCCACACCGCCATGGCGTAGTGCGTGCTGTGGTTGTAGCGGGTGATCACGTAGAAGTTCGGCAGGCCGTACCAGTACTGGTAGGTGTTGCCCATGTCCAGGCGCAGCAGGCTGGCGGTCTGGTGATTGCCCAGCGAGCCCTGCGGGCGCAGGCCGGCGGCGGACAGTGCGCTGATCGAGTACTGGGTCTTGAAGCCGTCTTCCAGCGAGCGGGCCTGGCCGATGGCGGGGATCGCCACCGCATCGCCGGTGACCCAGCCGTGCTGCTTGAAGTAGTTGGCCACGCTGCCGATGGCGTCGCGCGGGTTCCACAGGTCGCGGTGGCCGTCGCCGTCGAAGTCCACCGCGTACTGGGTGAAGGAGGAGGGCATGAACTGCCCGTAGCCCATGGCGCCGGCGTAGGAGCCGCGCATCTCCAGCGGATTGTCACCTTCCTTGCGCGCCTGCAGCAGGAACTGCTCCAGTTCGCCGCTGAAGAACTCGGCGCGGCGCGGGTAGGAGAAAGAGAGGGTGGCCAGCGCATCGATGATCCGCGTCTTGCCCATCACGCGGCCCCAGCGGGTTTCCACGCCGATGATGCCGACGATGATTTCCGGCGGCACGCCATAGGTGCGCGAGGCGCGCTGCAGGTCGGCTTCGTACTGGTTCCAGAACTGCACGCCCTTCTGCACGTTGTCCGGGGTGATGAACTTCTTCCGGTAACGCAACCAGGCGCCGTTCGGGCCGCTGGGCGGGGTGTAGGTCGGCGCCTGACGGTCCATCAGGCGGATCACCCAGTCCAGCTCCTGTGTCTGGGCGAACAGGTCGTGCAGGTCCTGCCGGTTGAAGCCGTGCTTGCTCACCATCATGTCGATGAAGCGATTGGCGTTGGCATTGTTCGCGTAATCGCCGCGCAGCGGGGTGATCGGCTGCACCGAGCCGAACGCCGGGTGGGCGCTGGGCGAGATCAGGGTCGGTGTCTTCGGCTTCTGGGCCGGCTGTGGGGCGGGAGTCGGTTTGCTGCTGCACGCGGAGAGGAGGACAAGTAGAGGCAGGGTGAAAGCGATGCGGCGCATGGGAAATCTTCTGGGGCAGGAAAACGTGCCGCTATGCTAGCGCAGTGCCGGCTGGGCACAAGCCGGGAGAGCATCGTAGAAGCCGCTGACTCTGTTGCAGGAAAAATCCCGAGGTTGTTTCCGAGATGGCATTTGGGCCTTTGCTGCGCCTCGTTCGAGTGCCTCGGGAGCACACCTTCAGACGCCGGTTGAAAGCGGTTTTCACACTGAGCGCGTATGGCTATATCAGTATATTTTTTCGGTATAACCCGCCCGCCGGTTAGAGCCTTGCGCTGTGATAGAGTGCGCGCTCGTCTACGGCCCGCCGGCCGTCCATAAGCAATTCCGTGAGTAGCCATGGTCGACAAACTGACGCATCTGAAACAGCTGGAGGCCGAGAGCATCCACATCATCCGCGAGGTCGCCGCCGAGTTCGACAACCCGGTGATGCTGTACTCGATCGGCAAGGACAGCGCGGTGATGCTTCACCTCGCGCGCAAGGCCTTCTTCCCCGGCAAGCTGCCTTTCCCGGTGATGCATGTCGACACCCGCTGGAAATTCCAGGAGATGTACAGTTTCCGCACCAAGATGGTCGAGGAACTGGGCCTGGACCTGATCACCCACATCAACCCCGATGGCGTGGCTCAGGACATCAACCCGTTCACCCACGGCAGCGCCAAGCACACCGATATCATGAAGACCGAAGGCCTCAAGCAGGCCCTCGACAAGCACGGCTTCGATGCCGCCTTCGGTGGTGCCCGCCGCGACGAGGAGAAGTCCCGCGCCAAGGAGCGCGTCTACTCCTTCCGTGACAGCAAGCACCGCTGGGACCCGAAGAACCAGCGTCCGGAGCTGTGGAACGTCTACAACGGCAAGGTGAAGAAGGGCGAATCGATCCGCGTCTTCCCGCTGTCGAACTGGACCGAACTGGACATCTGGCAATACATCTACCTGGAACAGATCCCGATCGTGCCGCTGTACTTCGCCGCCGAGCGCGAAGTCATCGAGATGAACGGCTCGCTGATCATGATCGACGACGAGCGCATCCTCGAGCACCTCACGCCCGAGCAGAAGGCCAGCATCCAGAAGAAGATGGTGCGTTTCCGCACCCTGGGCTGCTACCCGCTGACTGGCGCGGTGGAGTCGACCGCCACTTCGCTGCCGGAAATCATCCAGGAAATGCTGCTGACGCGGACTTCCGAACGCCAGGGCCGGGTCATCGACCACGACGCCGCCGGTTCGATGGAAGAAAAGAAACGTCAGGGCTACTTCTAAGGTTCTCGCACCATGTCGCATCAATCCGATCTGATCAGCGAGGACATCCTCGCCTACCTGGCCCAGCACGAGCGCAAGGAACTCCTGCGCTTCCTCACCTGCGGCAACGTCGACGACGGCAAGAGCACCCTGATCGGGCGCCTGCTGCACGACTCCAAGATGATCTACGAGGACCACCTCGAGGCCATCACCAAGGATTCCAAGAAAGTCGGCACCACCGGCGACGAGGTTGACCTGGCGCTGCTCGTGGATGGCCTGCAGGCCGAGCGCGAGCAGGGCATCACCATCGACGTGGCGTACCGCTACTTCAGCACCGCCAAGCGCAAGTTCATCATCGCCGACACTCCCGGCCATGAGCAGTACACCCGCAACATGGCCACCGGCGCCTCCACCTGCGACCTGGCCATCATCCTGATCGACGCCCGCTACGGCGTGCAGACCCAGACCCGCCGGCACAGCTTCATCGCCTCGCTGCTGGGCATCAAGCACATCGTCGTCGCCATCAACAAGATGGACCTCAAGGGCTTCGATGAGGGCGTCTTCGAGCAGATCAAGGCCGACTACCTGCAGTTCGCCGACAAGATCAACCTCAAGACCAACTCCCTGCACTTCGTGCCGATGTCGGCGCTGAAGGGCGACAACGTGGTCAACAAGTCCGAGCGCTCGCCGTGGTACACCGGCCAGTCGCTGATGGAAATCCTCGAGACCGTGGAAGTCGCGGGCGACCGCAACCTCGACGACATGCGCTTCCCGGTGCAGTACGTCAACCGTCCGAACCTGAACTTCCGCGGCTTTGCCGGCACCCTGGCGAGCGGCATCGTGCGCAAGGGCGACGAAGTCATTGCCCTGCCGTCGGGCAAGGGCAGCAAGGTCAAGTCCATCGTCACCTACGAAGGTGAGCTGGAGCAGGCCGGCCCGGGCCAGGCCGTTACCCTGACCCTGGAAGACGAGATCGATGTCTCCCGCGGCGACATGCTGGTGCATGCCGACAATCGTCCGCAGGTCACCGACGGCTTCGACGCCATGCTGGTGTGGATGGCCGAAGAGCCGATGCTGCCGGGCAAGAAGTACGACATCAAGCGCGCCACCAGCTACGTGCCCGGTTCGATTCCGAGCATCACCCACAAGGTGGACGTGAATACCCTGGAAGAGACTGCCGCCAGCGAACTCAAGCTCAACGAGATCGCCCGCGTGAAGGTCAGCCTGGATGCTCCGATTGCGCTGGACGGCTACGAACAGAACCGCACCACCGGTGCCTTCATCGTCGTCGACCGCCTGACCAACGGCACCGTTGGCGCCGGCATGATCATCGCCGCGCCGCAAGCCAGCCACGGCGCTGTCGCCCACCATGGTGCGAACGCCCATGTAGCTCGCGAGGAGCGCGCGGCACGCTTCGGCCAGCAGCCCGCTACGGTCCTGTTCAGCGGCCTCTCCGGTGCTGGCAAGAGCACCCTGGCCTACGCCGTGGAGCGCAAGCTGTTCGACATGGGCCGTGCGGTCTATGTGCTGGACGGCCAGAACCTGCGCCATGACCTGAACAAGGGCCTGCCGCAGGATCGCGCCGGTCGTACCGAGAACTGGCTGCGCACCGCTCATGTGGCCAGGCAGTTCAACGAGGCCGGCCTGATCAGCCTGTGCGCCTTCGTCGCCCCGAGCGCCGAAGGTCGCGAGCGCGCCAAGTCGCTGATCGGCGCCGAGCGCCTGGTCACCGTCTACGTCCAGGCTTCTCCGCAGGTCTGCCGTGAACGTGATCCACAGGGCTTGTACGCCGCCGGCCAGGACAACATTCCGGGCGAATCCTTCCCGTTCGACGTGCCGCTGGATGCCGATCTGGTGGTCGACACCCAGAGCCAGTCGGTGGAAGAGGGCGTCAAGGCTGTCCTCGACCTGCTCCGCCAGCGCGGCGCGATCTGATCGCCGCCACGCTATGAAAAAGCCCCGCCTGCGCGGGGCTTTTTCTTTGGCTCTTCGTAGGGGCGAGCTTGCCGGCGAACATACCCGGTCGATTGAGAAGCCAGTGGTTCGCGAGCAAGCTCGCTCCTACAGGTCGTGCATTTGCGCAGGCATGAAAAAGCCCCGCCGAGGCGGGGCTTTTTCTTTGGGGCAGAGGCTTCAGTACTTGCTTTTCAGCCCGTACGTCTCGTCCAGGGTGCCCGGGCCGTCGCCGGTCTTGGGCGCGTAGTCGCGCGGTGCTTCGTTGTTCGCCGGCGGGGTCAGGCGCTCGCGGCGCTCGGGGTATTCGTCGGCGTGCAGGGCGGCCAGCAGGCGCTGTTTGGTCTGTTCGTCCAGGGCCAGACGCTCGGCGCCCTCGGACAGGTGCTCCTGCACATCCTGATAGCTCTGGGTGAGCTTTTTCATCAGGCTGGCGGAGGTGCTGAAGTGGGTCACCACTTCGCGCTGGTAGCTATCGAAACGATCCTGCATGTCGTCCACCTGACGCTGCAGCTTGTTGGGCGCGGCGTTGGGCAGCAGGCGGGCGATCAGAAAGCCGATGCCGACCCCGACGATCAGGGCGAGTAGCGGCAGCAACCAGGTGGTGAGGGACTGTTCCACGCGAATCCTTCCTCTATAGACGGCTTTGCTTTACGTTAGCGGCTTGCACCTGTGCTTGTATACCGTGGCGAATGCTTCGCCGCCTGCGCAGGTATTGAGCTAGACGAGACGACCCGCCACGGGGTCACGGAGCTGTTGTTTGACCACCCGCGAAATCCCCCTGTTCCTCGATGGCCCCGAAGGCCAACTGGAAGCCCTGCACCTCGCCACGCCCGACGCCAGGGGCGTCGCGCTGATCTGCCATCCGCACCCGCTGTTCGCCGGCACCATGCAGAACAAGGTGGTCGCCACCCTGCAGCGCGCCGCACGGGATGCAGGATACGCCACCTTGCGTTTCAATTTTCGCGGCGTGGGTCAGAGCGCCGGCAGTTATGCCGAAGGCCGCGGTGAGATCGACGACGTGCTGGCCGCCGCGCGCTGGCTGGCCGGGCAACATCCGGAGCTGCCGCTGACGCTGATGGGCTTCTCCTTCGGCTCCTGCGTGGCCGGCAACGCCGCCGAGCGCCTGGAAGAGCAGGGCGCTGAGCTCGCACAACTGCTCATGCTGGCGCCGCCGGTGGAGCGCTTCGACGTCGACCTGCCCGAGCGCTGCCCGCTGACGGTGATCCAGCCCGAAGCCGACGAAGTGGTCACGCCCGAGCGCGTGTATGCCTGGAGCGCCGAGCTGAGCAAGCCTCACGAACTGATCCGCATCCCCGAGTGCAGCCATTTCTTCCACGGCAAGCTGATCGAGCTCAAGGACCTGATACAGGCCCGGCTCGCCTAGCCCGCCAAGCCGCGTTACCATCCGGCCCGCCATTTCAATTGTGTTGATTCCTGGATTCCCATGACGACCCGTATCCTGACCGGCATCACCACCACCGGTACTCCGCACCTGGGCAACTACGCCGGCGCCATCCGCCCGGCCATCGTCGCCAGCCGCGATCCGCAGGCAGATTCCTTCTACTTCCTGGCCGATTACCACGCGCTGATCAAGTGCGATGACCCGGCGCGCATCCAGCGTTCGCGTCTGGAAATCGCCGCCACCTGGCTGGCCTGCGGCCTGGATGCTGACAAGGCGACCTTCTATCGCCAGTCCGATATTCCCGAAATCCCCGAGCTGACCTGGCTGCTCACTTGCGTCAGTGCCAAGGGCCTGCTCAACCGTGCCCACGCCTACAAGGCCTCGGTGGACAAGAACGTCGAGGCCGGCGAAGACCCGGACGCCGGCGTCACCATGGGCCTGTACAGCTACCCGGTGCTGATGGCCGCGGACATCCTGATGTTCAACGCCCACAAGGTGCCGGTCGGCCGCGACCAGATCCAGCACGTGGAGATGGCCCGCGACATCGGCCAGCGCTTCAACCACCTGTTCGGTAACGGCAAGGAGCTGTTCACCCTGCCGGAAGTGGTGATCGAGGAAGACGTGGCGACCCTGCCGGGCCTGGACGGTCGCAAGATGTCCAAGAGCTACGACAACACCATCCCGCTGTTCGGCAGCGCCAAGCAGCTCAAGGACGCCGTCGCGCGCATCGTCACCGACTCCCGCGCGCCGGGCGAGCCGAAGGACCCGGACAACTCCCACCTGTTCACCCTGTACCAGGCCTTCTCCACCCACGAGCAACAGGCTGCGTTCCGCGCCGAACTGCTCGGTGGCCTGGCCTGGGGCGAAGCCAAGCAGCGCCTGTTCGAGCTGCTCGACAACGAACTGGGCGAGGCCCGCGAGCGCTACCACGCGCTGATCACCCGCCCGGCCGACCTGGAGGACATCCTCCTGGCCGGTGCCGCCAAGGCCCGCCGCATCGCCACTCCGTTCCTCGGCGAGCTGCGCGAATCCGTCGGCCTGCGCTCGTTCCGCGAGCAGGTGCAAGTGGCCAGCGAAGGCAAGAAGAAGGCCGCCAAGGCCGCGCGTTTCGTCAGCTTCCGCGAGGACGACGGCTTCCGCTTCCGTCTGCTGGATGCCGCTGGCGAGCAACTGCTGCTGTCCATCGCCTTCGCCGATGGCAAGGCCGCCGGCCAGGTGACCAAGCGCCTGCAGTCCGAGGAACTGGACCTGCACGCCGAGCTGAACGCCTTCAGCGTGCGTCTGGACGGCGAAGCTGTGGCGTACAGCCCGGAGTTCGCCACCGACGCGGAGCGCGACGCCGCCATGCAGCGTCTGCGCGAGGCTCTCGCTCCGCAGGAGTGAGGGTTGGCAGGCCGGTCCGACTACCGGCCAATTGCCAAGCAACGGGGGCGCCGCTAAAGTGTGCGCCCCCGTTTTCGTTGCCTTGCTACCGATCATGACGCCTCTTCAGCGCTACCAGGAAGACCTCAAACGCCCCGATTTCTTCCACGACGCCGCGCAAGCGAACGCCGTGAAGCACCTGCAACGCCTCTACGACGACCTGGTCGCCGCCGATAAAGGCAAGACCGGCCTGTTCGGCAAGCTGCTGGGCAAGAAGTCCCAGGAACCGGTGAAGGGCCTGTACTTCTGGGGCGGCGTCGGCCGCGGCAAGACCTACCTGGTGGATACCTTCTTCGAAGCGCTGCCCTTCAAGCAGAAGATGCGCACGCACTTCCACCGCTTCATGAAGCGCGTCCACGAGGAAATGAAAACCCTCAAGGGCGAGAAGAACCCGCTGACCATCATCGGCAAGCGATTCGCCGACGAGGCCCGGGTGATCTGCTTCGATGAATTCTTCGTCTCCGACATCACCGACGCGATGATCCTCGCGACCCTGCTGGAAGAGCTGTTCAAGAACGGCGTCAGCCTGGTGGCGACCTCCAACATCGTGCCGGACGGCCTGTACAAGGACGGCCTGCAGCGCGCCCGTTTCCTGCCGGCCATCGCCCTGGTCAAGAAGTACACCGAAGTGGTCAACGTCGACAGCGGCGTGGACTACCGCCTGCGCGCCCTGGAACAGGCCGAGCTGTACCACTGGCCGCTGTCCGAGCAGGCCGAGCAGGCCATGACCCGCGACTTCAAGGCGCTGACCCCTGAGTGCGCCGCGGCCACCCGCGATGACGCATTGATGATCGAGAACCGCGAAATCCTCGCGCGCATCACCTGCGATGACGTGGCCTGGTTCGAGTTCCGCGAACTGTGTGACGGCCCGCGCAGCCAGAACGACTACATCGAACTGGCGAAGATCTTCCACGCGATCCTGATTTCCAACGTCGAGCAGATGGGCGTGGCCAAGGACGACATGGCGCGCCGCTTCATCAACCTGGTGGACGAGTTCTACGACCGCAACGTCAAGCTGATCCTCTCCGCCGAGGTAGAGCTCAAGGACCTGTACACCGGTGGCCGCCTGGAGTTCGAATTCCAGCGCACCCTGAGCCGCCTGCTGGAAATGCAGTCCCACGAATACCTGAGCCGCCCGCACCGTCCCTGACGGTTCGGCGAATAAAAAAGGCTGCCTTCGGGCAGCCTTTTTTGTTGTGGTTCTTCTGTAGGAGCGAGCTTGCTCGCGAACATTTCACCGGCAGCTCGGAGGCTGGGCGGTTAGCGAGCAAGCTCGCTCCTGCAAAGCAAGACTCAGCGCTGGGCCATCTCCTGCTGCACCTTCTTCAGCAGTTGCTGGGCATGGGCGACTTCCAGTGCCTCCATGGCGGTGATCGGCTTGATCGCCACGGCCTTCTTCAACTGCTCCAGCGCCTTTTGCTCCTCGTCCTCGCCGTACACATAGCCCAGCGCGTTGGCGTATTCGTAATGGCCGATGGGCAGGTCATCGGCGGCGCGGAAGGAACGGGCGAAGTACTGCTCCATCTTGTCCGCGCTGACCCCGTAGGTCATCTTGCCCACCAGCTTGCCGACCTTGCGGATCACGCCGGCCTCATAGCCGCCGTAGAGCGCCAGGGCGAACGGCTGGTTCGGCTGCCTGGCCAGCAGGGCGTCCAGCTCCTTGGGGATGTCGCTGGTGTAGCCGCGCTTGAGCACCACCGGCACCGGCAGGTCCTCGGCCAGGCGGGCCTTGGCGTAGGCGCGGCCGAACTGGGCGATGGGGTCGGCATTGAGCAGCGGGCCGGCTTCGTCGGTGTAGCTGATCACTTCTTCCAGCAGGCGCTGCTTCTCGTCCTGGCTCGGTGCGAGGAACATCGCGTAGAGCACCTGGGCGAACATGCCTGGCACCTGCCCGCCAACGCCCAGCGCCAGGCCGTCCTTCTTGGCCTGGGCGAAGTCGCCGCGGAACACCTTGCGCCACACGTCCTGCAGCTTCTCGGCGTAGACCTGCGCTTCTTCCGGCTTACCGCTGAAACCGGTGCCGGCTGCGACCGTCTTCTCAAGGGCTTCGGGATGCTTCGTGGCCATGGTCACCACCCAGTCCGCATCCGGGAAGGGATAGTTGCTGCCGAAGCCGCGGGTCAGGCGCGGCCAGGCCTCGCGTAGCTTGTCGCCGCTGTAGTCGAAGGCGCTCTGGTCGTAGGGGAAGGGTTTCCAGGTGTCGTCCGCCACAGCGTTGAGGCTGAAGACGGCCAGCAGGGCAAGCAGAAAGCGGCGCATGGCGATATCCCGTTGGGTTCTTGTTGTCGAAACGGCTCTTGGGAGCGTCAGTCGATCATAGGGCGCACTCGGGGCCCGTGAACCCATCCTAGGGATGGCCTGTTTCAGGCTTCCTTCTGTTCGTACTGGCGCCGGTAATGATTCGGCGACAGCCCGGTGTGCTGCCTGAACAGGCGAGCAAAAAAGCTGGCGTCGTCGTAGCCGACTTCGTAGCTGATGGTCTTGATGCTCTTGCGGCTGGTCGACAACAGGTTGCGCGCGGTCTCGATGCGCAGGCGCTGCAGGTAGTGCAGCGGCTTGTCGCCGGTGGCCGCCTGGAAGCGTCGCATGAAGTTGCGGATGCTCATGCCGTGCTCGCGGGCGACATCCTCGAAGCGGAACTTGTCGCAGAAATGCTCTTCCAGCCAGTGCTGGATCTGCAGGATCGCCGGGTCGTGGTGCAGCTTCTGCCCGCCGAAGCCCAGTCGGCCTGGCGTGTAGGTGCGTTGCACCTCGTAGAGGATGTCGCGGGCTACGCCCTGAGCCACGGCGGCGCCGCAAAAGTGTTCGATCAGGTAGATGTACAGGTCGCGCACCGAGGTCAGGCCGCTGGCGGTGTAGATGTTGTCGGCGTCGGCGATGTGCTTGTCCTGGTTGAGCAGCACCCTGGGGTAGCGCTCGGCGAATTCGCGGAAGAAGCGCCAGTAGGTGGTTGCTTCCTTGCCGTCCAGCAGGCCCGCCTCGGCCAGCCAGAACACCCCGGAGACTTCGCCGCACAGCACGCAGCCGGCCGCATGGCGCTCGCGCAGCCAGGATGTCACCTGCGGGTAGAGGGTCAGCAGTTCATCGAAGTCGCCCCAGAAGGCCGGGAGGATGACCAGCTCCGGTTCGTCCAGGGCGCCGTGTACCGGCAGGAGATCGCCGCTGAAACTCATCACCGGCTGGCCGTCGGGGCTGACGATGCGGGTCTCGAAGCTGGGCTGCAGGCCGAGGCCCTGCTGGCGGCCATGGCGCAGGGCGGCCATGTGGAAGAAGTCCTTGGCCTGCATCAGGGTGGAGCCGAACACGCCATGGGTGGCGAGGATGCTGACGCGGCGCAGCACGCGGGAAGCTGGGTTGGGCATCGGTTCTTGTACTTCTTATGGATGTCTTTGCATGACGCTAAAGCGGTCATGATGCGGCTGGATCGTCTTATTTTTTGGCGAAAGTGTCCAGTGCAGAGCGGTTCGTGCTTGGCCTACAGTCGGCCTTCCAATAATTCCTACAACCGATCCGCAGGTGCACCGCATGATTCCCAGAACCCTGTTCAGTTCCGATCACGAACTGTTCCGCGACAGCGTCCGCAAGTTTCTCGAACAGGAGGCGGTGCCCTTCCACGCCCAGTGGGAAAAGGACGGTCACATCGACCGCAAGCTGTGGAACAAGGCCGGTGAGGCCGGGATGCTCTGCTCGCACCTGCCTGAGGCCTACGGCGGTATGGCGGCGGACTTCCTCTACAGCGCCGTGGTGATCGAGGAGATCGGTCGCCTGGGCCTGACCGGCATCGGCTTCTCGCTGCATTCGGACATCGTCGCGCCCTACATCCTTCACTACGGCAGCGAAGAGCTGAAGCAGCGCTACCTGCCCAAGCTGATTTCCGGCGAGATGGTCTCGGCCATCGCGATGACCGAGCCGGGCGCCGGCTCCGACCTGCAGGGCGTGAAGACCACCGCCGTGCTGGAGGGTGACGAGTACGTGATCAACGGTTCGAAGACCTTCATCACCAACGGCTGGCTGGCCGACCTGGTGATCGTGGTCGCCAAGACCGACCCCAAGGCCGGCGCCAAGGGCACCAGCCTGTTCCTGGTGGAGGCCGGCACGCCGGGTTTCAGCAAGGGCAAGCGCCTGGAAAAGGTCGGCATGAAGGCCCAGGACACCTCCGAGCTGTTCTTCCAGGACGTACGCATCCCCAAGGAAAACCTGCTGGGCAAGGACGGGCAGGGCTTCATCTACCTGATGCAGGAACTGCCTCAGGAGCGCCTGACCGTGGCCCTCGGTGCGCTGGCCTCGGCCGAGGCGGCGCTGAAATGGACGCTGGACTACACCCGCGACCGCAAGGCCTTCGGAAAATCCGTCGCGGACTTCCAGAACACTCGCTTCAAGCTCGCGGAAATGGCCACCGAGATCCAGGTCGGCCGCGTCTTCGTCGACCGCTGCCTGGAGCAGCATCTGGAAGGCAAGCTGGACGTACCCACCGCGGCGATGGCCAAGTACTGGACCACGGACCTGCAGTGCAAGGTGCTCGATGAGTGCGTACAGCTGCACGGTGGTTACGGCTTCATGTGGGAGTACCCGATCGCCCGCGCCTGGGCTGATGCGCGCGTGCAGCGCATCTACGCCGGCACCAACGAGATCATGAAGGAGATCATCGCCCGCGCTTTGTGATGGGCCTGGCCCTCTAGGAGCGAGCTTGCTCGCGAACTGATTCCGCCGGGAAATTCAGCGCTGGACCGTTCGCGAGCAAGCTCGCTCCTACAAGAGCAAAGCGCTACGGTGCCGGGTTCGGCTGGTCCTTGTGGATTGCCTCGATGCCCGCCAGTACCTCGTCGGAGAGCTTCAGCTCGAAGCTGCCGAGGTTGGCTTCCAGTTGTTCGAGGTTGGTCGCGCCGATGATGTTGCTGGTCACGAACGGCCGGCTGGTGACGAAGGCCAGGGCCATCTGCGCCGGGTCCAGGCCATGCTCGCGGGCCAGGGTCACGTAGCGGTCGCAGGCGCTGGCGGTCTGCGGGTTGGTGTAGCGGGTGAAGCGGCTGAACAGGGTGATCCGTGCATTGGCCGGGCGCGCGCCATTGAAGTACTTGCCCGAGAGCATGCCGAAGGCCAGGGGCGAGTAGGCCAGCAGGCCGATCTGCTCGCGGACGGCGATTTCCGCCAGACCTACCTCGAAGCTGCGGTTGAGCAGGTTGTAGGGGTTCTGGATCGACACCGCGCGCGGCCAGCCGCGCTCCTGGGCGATCTGCAGGAAGCGCATGGTGCCCCAGGGCGTCTCGTTGGACAGGCCGACGTGGCGGATCTTACCGGCGCGAACCTGTTCGTCCAGGGCTTCCAGGGTGTCTTCCAGCGCTGTGAAGCTCTCTTCCTTGTGCTGGTAGCCCAGTTGGCCGAAGAAGTTGGTACTGCGTTCAGGCCAGTGCAGCTGGTACAGGTCGATCCAGTCGGTCTGCAGGCGCTTGAGGCTGCCATCCAGTGCCGCAACGATGTTCTTGCGATCGAGTTTCGGCTGGCCGTCGCGGATGTGGCTGATGGAGTTGCCGGGTCCGGCGATCTTGCTGGCCAGTACCCAGTCGGCGCGGTCGCCGCGCTGGGCGAACCAGTTGCCGATGATCTGCTCGGTGCGGCTGTAGGTTTCCGCGCGCGGCGGCACCGGGTACATCTCGGCGGTATCGATGAAATTCAGACCGGCGGCCTTGGCCCGCTCGATCTGGGCGAAGGCCTCGCTTTGCGTGTTCTGCTCGCCCCAGGTCATGGTCCCCAGGCAGAGGGCGCTGACTTTCAGTTCGGTGCGGCCGAGCGGGCGGTACTCCATGCGGGTCTCCTCATGAAAACAAGTGCGTCATACAGTTGAAAATTCTGCCGGAATCTGCATAATTCCGCAGCCTTTCATCGGTGGGGGATGCCAAAGCCTGCCGATTGATACATCTAGTCGTTACGGACGCACACCGACCCGAGCCCCAATTCGTGTCTGTCTTCGGCTGTCCTTGACTTGTCAAGGCAACCACTGTCCAGTAAGATTCGCCGTCTTATTTTCAGGCGGCCCCTGAGGCTATAACGAATGAAAACTTATACCGCGAAACCAGAAACTGTTAAGCGCGACTGGTTCGTCGTCGACGCTGCTGGCCTGACCCTGGGTCGTCTGGCTACCGAGATTGCTACCCGCCTGCGCGGCAAGCACAAGCCGGAATACACCCCGCACGTTGACACCGGCGACTACATCGTCGTCATCAACGCCGAGCAGGTTCGTGTCACTGGCGCCAAAGCTACCGACAAGATGTACTACCATCACTCGGGCTTCCCGGGCGGTATCAAGTCGATCAACTTCGAGAAGCTGATCGCCAAGGCTCCTGAGCGTGTTATCGAGACTGCCGTCAAAGGCATGCTGCCGAAAAACCCGCTGGGTCGCGACATGTACCGCAAGCTGAAAGTGTACAAGGGTGCCAACCACCCGCATACCGCTCAGCAGCCTCAAGAACTGAAGATTTAACGGGATAGCTCATTATGTCGGCGACTCAAAATTACGGCACTGGCCGTCGTAAGACCGCTACCGCTCGCGTCTTCCTGCGTCCGGGTACTGGCAAGATCTCCATCAACAACCGCTCCATCGAGCAGTTCTTCGGTCGTGAGACCGCTCGCATGGTTGTCCGTCAGCCGCTCGAGCTGACCGAGAACACCGAGAAGTTCGATATCTACGTAACCGTCGTTGGCGGTGGCGTAAGCGGTCAAGCTGGTGCGATCCGCCACGGTATCACCCGCGCTCTGATCGAGTACGACGAGACCCTGCGCAGCTCGCTGCGTAAAGCTGGCTACGTCACTCGCGATGCCCGCGAAGTTGAGCGTAAGAAAGTCGGTCTGCGCAAAGCGCGTAAGCGTCCGCAGTACTCCAAGCGTTAATACGACGCTTCGAAAAAAACGCCCAGATCCTTTGGACTGGGCGTTTTTTTATGTCTTCAATAAGTTCGTGCGGCAAGGTGTCGCATCCGCGCAAGCCGCGCGGTGCAAGGGTTTCAGGGGTTGCGTAACAGGCTATTACCTTGTCATCACAAGGGCTTTTCTTTACCATTTGGCGAATTTTTTGCGCGGCTCGAATTTTTACTTAAAAGCCTGATTTGAACAGGCTTGAAGCTGATGGGAGACGACTGAATGAGTAATGACGGCGTGAATGCAGGCCGGCGTCGCTTCCTTGTCGCGGCCACTTCGGTGGTTGGTGCGGCAGGAGCGGTCGGAGCTGCGGTCCCGTTCGTGGGGTCATGGTTCCCCAGTGCCAAGGCGAAGGCCGCTGGCGCGCCGGTTAAGTACAACGTGGCGAAGATCGAGCCGGGCCAGCAGGTCATCGCCGAATGGCGTGGCAAGCCGGTATTCCTGGTGCATCGCACCAAGGAAATGCTCGACGCGCTGCCGACCCTGGATGGGCAACTGGCTGACCCCGAGTCGAAGGCTTCGGACCAGCCTGCCTACGTCGATCCCAAGGTGCGCTCGATCAAGCCTGAACTGGCTGTGATCGTCGGTATCTGCACCCACCTGGGCTGCTCGCCGACCTTCCGCCCGGAAGTCGCTCCCGCGGACCTTGGTCCGGACTGGAAGGGTGGTTACTTCTGCCCGTGCCACGGCTCCCATTACGACCTCGCCGGCCGCGTTTACAAGGGACAGCCCGCGCCCCTGAACCTGCCGATTCCGCCCTATTCGCTTGATGGTGACGAGCTGACCATCGGTGTGGACCAGGAGAAAGCCTGATGAACAAGTTCATGGCTTGGGTCGATGCCCGCTTCCCCGCGACCAAGATGTGGGAAGACCATCTGAGCAAGTATTACGCCCCGAAGAACTTCAACTTCTGGTACTTCTTCGGCTCCCTCGCACTGCTCGTCCTGGTTAACCAGATCCTCACCGGTATCTGGCTGACCATGAGCTTCACCCCGTCGGCCGAAGAAGCTTTCGCGTCCGTCGAGTACATCATGCGAGATGTGGATTACGGCTGGATTATCCGCTACATGCACTCCACTGGTGCATCGGCGTTCTTCGTGGTCGTCTACCTGCACATGTTCCGTGGCCTGCTGTACGGTTCGTACCAGAAGCCGCGCGAGCTGGTGTGGATCTTCGGCATGCTGATCTACCTCGCCCTGATGGCCGAGGCCTTCATGGGCTACCTGCTGCCCTGGGGCCAGATGTCCTACTGGGGTGCCCAGGTGATCATCTCGCTGTTCGGCGCCATTCCGGTCGTCGGCGAAGACCTGGCCCAGTGGATCCGTGGTGACTTCCTGATCTCCGGCATCACCCTGAACCGCTTCTTCGCCCTGCACGTGATCGCGCTGCCGATCGTCCTGCTCGGCCTGGTCGTGCTGCACATCCTGGCGCTGCACGAAGTCGGCTCGAACAACCCCGATGGCGTGGATATCAAGAAGAAGAAGGACGAGAACGGCATCCCGCTGGATGGCATCCCGTTCCACCCGTACTACACCGTGAAAGACATCGTCGGTGTCGTGGTCTTCCTGTTCGTCTTCTGCACCGTGATCTTCTTCTTCCCGGAAATGGGCGGTTTCTTCCTCGAGAAGCCCAACTTCGAGATGGCGAACCAGTTCAAGACCCCCGAGCACATCGCTCCGGTGTGGTACTTCACTCCGTTCTACGCCATCCTGCGCGCCGTTCCGGACAAGCTGATGGGTGTCATCGCCATGGGCGCCGCCATCGCCGTGCTGTTCGTGCTGCCGTGGCTGGACCGTAGCCCGGTTCGCTCGATCCGCTACAAGGGCTGGCTGAGCAAGATCTGGCTGGTGATCTTCGCGGTTTCCTTCGTGATCCTCGGCTACTACGGTTCGCAAGCGCCGTCGCCGCTGGGCACCACGCTGTCCCGCCTGTGCACCATTCTGTATTTCGCCTTCTTCATCCTGATGCCGTTCTACACCCGGATGGAGAAAACCAAACCGGTTCCGGAAAGGGTGACTGGCTGATGAAAAAGCAATTCGCTGCATTTGTTCTGGCTCTGCTGCCTGTCTTCGGCTTCGCCGCCGAAGGTCATGGCCCGGCCCTGGATCGAGTCGATATCGACCTGACCGACAAGGCCGCCATGCAGGATGGCGCGCGTACCTTCGCCAACTACTGCATGGGCTGCCACAGCGCCAAGTTCCAGCGTTATGAGCGTGTTGGCCGTGATCTGGGTATCCCGGAAGAGCTGATGATGAGCCACCTGGTGTTCACCGGTGCGAAGATCGGCGACCACATGGACATCGGCATGAAGCCGGCTGACGCCAAGGCATGGTTTGGTGCTGCGCCGCCGGACCTGACCCTGGTAGCCCGCGTTCGTGGCGCCGACTGGCTGTACACCTACCTGCGTTCGTTCTACGAAGATCCCAAGCGTCCGTGGGGCGTGAACAACAAGATCTTCCCGAACGTCGGCATGCCGAACGTGCTGGTGAGCCTGCAGGGCCGCCAGGTCGTCGGTTGCAAGCAGGTTCAGGTCGTCGAGGATGGCAAGAAGCAGTACGATCCTCTGACCGGTACCCCGCTGACCCACGAGGCCTGCGACCAGCTGACCATCGTGCCGAAGTCCGGCCAGCTGACCGAAGCTCAGTTCGACGAGAAGGTGAAGAATCTGGTGACCTTCCTGGCTTATTCGGCTGACCCGAACAAGCTGGACTCTCACCGCATCGGCACCTACGTCCTGCTGTTCCTGGCCTTCTTCTTCGTATTCGCCTACCTGCTCAAGCGCGAATACTGGAAGGACGTGCACTAAGCACCACCCGTCGTAGTAACAAGCGCGCGCCCTACGGGGCGCGCGTGCGTTTTTCTACCTCCCACAAGAAGATCCTGCGAGGAGGCGCGCGGCATGGCCGCAATCAACAAGCTCACCTGCTTCTCCGACCCTTCCTGCCACTACAGCCACCGCGTGCGCCTGGTGCTGGCCGAGAAGAGCGTCGTCGCCGACATCATCGACGTACCCGCTGGCAACATCCCGGCCAAACTCGCCGAAGTGAACCCCTATGGCAGCCTGCCGACTCTGGTGGATCGCGATCTCGCGCTCTACGAGTCGACGGTGGTCATGGAGTATCTCGATGAACGTTATCCACACCCGCCGCTGCTTCCGGTCTACCCGGTGGCACGCGCCAACAGCCGCCTGCTGATGCACCGCATCCAGCGCGATTGGTGCAGCCTGGTTGACCGCATCCTCGATACCCGCCGCAAGGATGCCGAACGAGCCTTGGCGCGCAAGGAGTTGCGTGAGAGCCTGACAGGAGTGTCGCCGCTGTTCGCCGACAAGGCGTTCTTCCTCAGTGACGAGCTGAGCCTGGTGGATTGCTGCCTGCTGCCGATCCTCTGGCGCCTGCCGCTCCTGGGCATTGAACTGCCGCGGCCGGCGAAGCCTCTGTTGGATTACATGGAGCGGCAGTTTGCGCGAGAAACTTTCCGTGCGAGCCTGTCCTCTATCGAACGTGATATGCGCTAAGGAGCCTGATGATGAACTCCAGTCGTCCCTACCTCGTGCGAGCCCTCTATGAGTGGATCGTCGACAACGGCTGCACGCCGCATATCCTGGTGAATTCCGAGTATCCGGGCGTGCGGGTTCCGCCGGGTTATGCCAGCGACGGCCAGATCGTGCTCAACGTCTCGCCGACCGCAGTGCGCCACCTGCAGATGGACAACGAGGCGGTCAGCTTCGAAGGTCGCTTCGGTGGCGTCGCCCAGAGCCTCTATGTCCCGTCCCAGGCCGTGATGGCCATCTATGCGCGGGAGAACGGCCAGGGCATGGTCTTCGATCTGGAGCCGCCGGTGCCCACCGATGACGAGGAATTGCCCGATGACGGCCCCTCGGACGAGCCGCCGCGCCCCAGTGGTCGGCCGAGTCTCAAGGTGGTGAAGTAATAAAAAAGGCGACCCAAGGGTCGCCTTTTTCATGCCTGCGATCGAGTGATCAGTCGATGTACTCGAACAGGCGGACGATCTTCTGTACGCCGTCCACCCCCTGCACCACCTGCGTGGCCAGGTCGCCTTCCTTGCGGGTGACCAGGCCCAGCATGTAGACGATGCCGTTCTCGGTCAGGACCTTGATGCGAGTGGAGGGCACGTTCGCGTCAGCGAGCATCTGGCTCTTGATCTTGGTGGTCAGCCAGGTGTCGTTGCTGCGGGCAGCCAGGGAGGAGGGCTGCAGGATCTGCAGCTCGTTGTGCACGGTCTTGACCTTCTGCACTTCCTTGGCGGCCTGCTCGGCCTTGTTCTTCAGGTCGGCGCGTGGGGTCTGGCCGGCCAGCAGCACCACGCCGTTGTAGCTGATCACCACGACGTGGGAATTGCGGTCGAGGTCCGCATCGGCCTTGGCGACGTTCACTGCCACCTTGGTTTCGATCAGCGAGTCGTCGATCTTGCTGCCAAGGGTGCGGGTACCCTTGTCATCGTCGATCGGCTTGTCGCGGGTGGCGCTCACGAAGCTCGTGCAGCCACCCAGTGCCATGGTCACGGCCAGTGCGGCTGCGATCAGAGGGGTACGGGTCATTCTTCACTCCCGAACAGTTGACGGTCGATTAGGTCGCACAGGCAATGGATGACCAGCAGGTGGACTTCCTGGATGCGTGCGGTGACCTTGGCCGGAACGCGGATCTCCACGTCTTCGGGCAGCAGCAACGATGCCATGTTGCCGCCGTCGCGGCCGGTCAGAGCTACGACAACCATTTCGCGATCATGTGCGGCCTGGATCGCCTGAATGACGTTCGCCGAGTTGCCGCTGGTGGAAATCGCCAGCAGCACGTCGCCCGGTTGCCCGAGGGCGCGGATCTGCTTGGAGAAGACCTCGTTGTAGCTGTAGTCGTTGGCGATTGAGGTGATGGTGGAGCTGTCGGTGGTCAGGGCGACCGCCGGCAGGCTCGGGCGCTCGCGCTCGAAGCGGTTCAGCAGTTCGGAGGAGAAGTGCTGAGCATCGCCGGCGGAACCGCCGTTGCCGCAGGAGAGAATCTTGCCCTCGTTCAGCAGGGCATTGACCATGACCATGCTGGCCTGCTCGATATGCGGGATGAGCACCTCGGTGGCCTGTTGCTTGGTCTCGATGCTGGCATGGAAGAGCTGGCGGATACGGGATTGCATGTCCATCAGGTGTGACCTTTCGTCGGGCGTCTGATCAGGTGTCAAAAGCGTTGGGAATCCAGTTCAAGTGCCCTGCGGAGCCTGGGGTGCGCGCGTCGATGGCGACGATGTCGAACCGGCAGGGGTGGCTGCTCCAGCGGGCGTTCTGTTGCAGGAAGAGTTCAGCGGAAATGGCCAGGCGTTGACGCTTGCGCATGTCCACGCTCTCCAGCGCCCCACCCCAGGCAGAATGCCGGCGGGAGCGAACTTCGACGAATACTACTGTATCGCCGTCCAGCATGACCAGATCGAGCTCACCTCGGCGGCACGTCCAGTTCTGCGCCAGGAGGCGCAATCCATGCTGTTCCAGATGAGCCAGGGCGGTGGCTTCGGCCTGCCGCCCGGCTTTCTGGGTAGGGCTATTGCCGATCAAATACCGCTGTTCTCCAGCGGCTGGACCTGACCATTCTTGAACTCGGCCCAGGGCAGGCGGCGCTCTACGCGCTGGCTGGCGCTGACGCTCAGGGTGCCGGTCAGGCCATCCACCTGCATGCTCGGCACCGCCTTGAGCTCCGGCAGGCGCGGGGCCAGCTGGTAGGCGTCGGCGCCCATGGCGTACAGGCGGCCGAGGCTGCCGTTGGCGGCCGGCCACTGCGCAGCGACCTGCTGGCGCAGGGTGTTGTTCGGGTTCAGCAGCCAGGGTGTCTCGCAGAACCGGATGCCGTTCAGGTCCTGGTCCTGGGCCGGGTTGTTCACGCCGGTGTACAGGTTGGAGGTGGCGTAGACCGGCAGGTCGCCGGCGTACTGGAAGGCCAGGGTCGGCTTGATCTGGCGGGCCTGTTGCGGAGTGGCGGCGAGGAAGATGAAGTCGATGTCCTGGCGGCGCGATGGCTGGGTGTCGACGCTGCTGTCGAGCACACCTTGCAGGCGCTTGGCGCGGCCTTCGCTCTGGCGCAGTTGCAGCAGGTCGGCGATCTGGCGGGCCAGCTCTACCGGCTGGTCGACGTGCTCGGCAGCGATCAGCGTGCCGCCGGCGGCTTGCCAGTTGCGGCTGAAGGAGGCGAGTACGCGGTCGCCCCACTCACCGCGCGGCACCAGGGCCACGGCGCGGCGCATGCCATCGTTCCAGGCGCGGTTGGCGACTTCGCGCGCCTCGTCCTCGGCGGACAGGCCGAACTGGAACAGCTGGGCCGGACCTTCCTGGTTGCCGTCGGCGTAGTTCAGGGCCAGGGTGGTGATGGGCAGTTGCGGTTGGCTGCTCATCTGCTTGACCAGGTTCTTCTCCAGCGGGCCAACGACCAGCTGCACGCCGTCGGCCTGGGCCTGGCGGTAGAACTCATCCAGCGAGCGCACCTGGGTGCTGTCGTAGAGCTTGATGTCCGGCTGCTGGCCGCCATTGTGCTGGGCCTGGTAGTGGGCGGCGAGGAAACCGTCCTGCAGGGCGCGGGCAACGGAGGCCAGCTGGCCTTGCTGGGGCAGCAGCAGGCCGATCTTGTTCAGCGGCTGGGCAGCCAGGGATTTCAGCTTGGTCAGCGCGTCGGGCAATTGCTTGGCGGCCGGGTGGTCGGGGTTCTGCGCGACCCAGTTGTCGATGTTCGACTGCTGCTCCTTCAAGGTCGAGGAAGACTTGGTGATGCGCGCGAGCTCCAGCCAGCCGTTCAGGTCGCCTTCGTTGCTGCTGGCCTGCATCTGATCCAGGGGCAGGCTGGACACCAGTTTCCAGATTTCCTCGTGGTTGGCCTTGCTCGCCTCTGCATTGAGCAGCGGGTCGATGAACACGCGCTCGCGGGCGGCGCTCAGGGTCTGGCCGTCGGCGGCCAGGGCGAGGGACTTGACCATGCCGGCGCGCGCCTGCAGGTCCACGGGCATTTCGCCCAGACGCTGGAAGCTGGGGTGGTCGAAGGCCTTCAGGGCGGCCTTGGTCTTGTTGCGGGCCAGTTCGAGCTGGGCGCGCAGGGTGCTGGCGAAGACCTGCTGGGCGGGCTTCAGGCTCTCCAGCGGAATCTGGTCGAGGATCTGCGTGGAGCGGCCGAGATCTTTCTGCTTGTAGGCCAGATCGGCGGCGGAAAGGCGCAGGACTGCGGCTTCATCCGGCTTGGCGGTGGAGGCCTGCTGCAGCAGCTGTTCGATGCTGGCGTCCGGGGTGCGCGGCAGTTCGCCGAGATTGGACGACGGGGAGGACGCACAGGCGGCGAGCATGCCGGCCAGGAACAGAGCGGATAGCGGACGCAGGCGAGCGATCATATCGGGCTTCTCGTGACGCATTCAAAGAGCTGCCGATTGTACCCAAGCGACGAGGGTCACGCGATGGCGGCTGCCGGAATCGGGATACAATGCGTCTTTTCCGACACTTCCGGTGAGGTTCTCCCGCGTGACCCTAGGCACTCTCTATGTGGTGGCCACTCCCATTGGCAACCTGGACGACATCAGCGCCCGGGCGCTGAAGGTGCTGGCCGACGTGGCCCTGATCGCGGCCGAAGACACCCGCCACTCCGTGCGCCTGCTGCAGCACTTCGGCATCCAGACGCCGCTGGCAGCCTGCCATGAGCACAACGAGCGAGAGCAGGGCGGGCGCTTCCTCACCAAGCTTCAGGCTGGCGAGGACGTCGCGCTGATCTCCGATGCGGGCACGCCGCTGATTTCCGATCCGGGCTACCACCTGGTGCGCCAGGCGCGCGCGGCAGGCATTGCCGTGGTGCCGGTGCCCGGGGCCTGCGCGCTGATCGCCGCTCTTTCCGCTGCCGGCCTGCCGTCGGATCGTTTCGTCTTCGAAGGCTTCCTGCCCGCCAAGGTCGCCGGTCGCCGTGGGCGCCTGGAGGCGCTGGTGGACGAGCCGCGCACCCTGATCTTCTACGAGGCTCCGCACCGCGTGCTGGAGTGCATCGAGGACATGGCAGGGATCTTTGGCGACGAACGGCCGGCGCTGCTGGCCCGTGAGCTGACCAAGACCTTCGAGACCCTGAAGGGGTTGCCGCTGGGCGAGTTGCGCCAATTCGTGGCAGCCGACAGTAACCAGCAGCGGGGCGAATGCGTGCTGCTGGTGGCCGGCAAACCCGCGCCGGAGGGCGATGAGGCGGTGGATGCGCAGACCCTGCGGGTGCTCGATCTGCTGCTGGCGGAACTGCCGGTCAGGCGTGCCGCAGCGCTTGCCGCGGAGATCACCGGGGCGCGCAAGAACCAGCTTTATCAGCTCGCGCTGGAACGCCAGGGCAAGGCTTGAGCTTGTCCTGAGCGTCGTCAGCCGCTAACCTTGCGGACTGAGAGTCGATTGGACAGTCGCTGTTCCGTGGTGTTCCACCACGGGGTGGAGGAAAGTCCGGGCTCCATAGGGCAGAGTGCCAGGTAACGCCTGGGAGGCGCGAGCCTACGGAAAGTGCCACAGAAAATAACCGCCTAAGCGCGCAAGCGCCGGTAAGGGTGAAAAGGTGCGGTAAGAGCGCACCGCACGGCTGGCAACAGTTCGTGGCTAGGTAAACCCCACTCGGAGCAAGATCAAATAGGAACCCATTGGCGCGGCCCGCGTTGGGTTCGGGTAGATCGCTTGAGGCATGCAGTGATGTATGTCCCAGAGGAATGGCTGTCCTCGACAGAACCCGGCTTACAGATCGACTCTCACCACTTTTCCTCCACTTCCTCCCACATGACCATTTGTCGCTGACCGGAAGAAGTGCAGAACTTAAGAAATCACTTTAAGTATGAAAGCCCAGTGTTTTGAAAACACTGGGCTTTTCTCTTTTCTAGCGCGTCAAATTCCCTCCCCGAACCTCGCAAAAGCACGCTAAATCTCGGTCCTGTAAGGATTTTTCCCCTCCGGCTTACCTTGACGGTGGGGAGCGCGGATTTCTATAGTGTGCGGAAGTGGTATGAAGTGGGTAAAAGTGGGATCAACAGGCATGGATAGCCAACCACAGGGGAAGCGCTGACGTGTTTCGCGGAGCTAACGCCATCAGTCTCGACGCCAAAGGGCGCCTCGCGATGCCGAGTCGGTATCGTGACGAGCTCGTTTCGCGTTGCAATGGCCAGCTCATCGTCACCATCGATGCCGTCGACACCTGCCTCACCGTCTACCCCCTCCCTGAATGGGAACTCATCGAAGCCAAACTGCGCGAGCTGCCCTCGCTGCGTGAAGAAACGCGGCGCCTGCAGCGTTTGCTGATTGGTAATGCCGTTGACCTGGAGCTCGATAGCGCCGGGCGTTTTCTCGTTCCGCCGCGCCTGCGCGAGTACGCCGGCCTGGACAAGAAGGCGATGCTGGTCGGCCAGCTGAACAAGTTCCAGCTGTGGGACGAAGACAAGTGGAATGCGGTTGCCGAGGCCGATCTCGCAGCCATCAAAGAACCCGGCGGCCTGCCGGATGAATTGCGCGACCTTATTCTGTGAGCCTGCCTGTGACCAGTACCTTCCAACACATCACCGTTCTGCTCGAGGAGGCCGTCGAAGCACTGGCCCCCCTGGAGGGCGGCCGCTATGTGGACGGAACCTTCGGAAGGGGAGGGCACAGCCGGGCCTTGCTCGGCAAGCTCGGTCCGGGCGGTCAGCTGCTCGGGTTCGACAAGGATCCCCAGGCGATTGCGACGGGAAAAACACTGGCGGCCGAAGACGGCCGCTTCGTCATTGTGCAAAGGTCCTTCGCCGAGATGGGCGAAGAGTTCTCCGCGCGTGGCCTGCAGGGCAGCGTGAACGGCGTTCTGCTGGACCTGGGCGTGTCCTCGCCGCAGCTGGATGATCCCGAGCGAGGCTTCAGCTTCCTCAATGACGGCCCGCTGGATATGCGCATGAACCCGGACCAGGGCGTCAGCGCTGCGCAGTGGATCGCCACTGCCGCGGAAGACGAGATCGCCCGCGTGTTCAAGGATTACGGCGAAGAGCGTTTCGCCAAGCGCATGGCTCGCGCCATCGTGCAGCGCCGCGCGGAAGCGCCGTTCGAGCGTACCGCCGATCTGGCCGCCGTGATCACCGAGGCCAATCCGGCCTGGGAAAAGGGCAAAAACCCGGCTACCCGCGCCTTCCAGGGCCTGCGCATCTTCATCAACAACGAACTGGGCGACCTGGAACGTGGCCTCGAAGCCGCGCTGGAAGGCCTGGCCGTGGGTGGTCGCCTGGTGGTGATCAGCTTCCATTCGCTGGAAGACCGCATCGTCAAACAGTTCATGCGCAAGCAAGTGAAGGGCGAGGCAGACAACCTGCCGCGCAACCTGCCGATTCAGGTCAAGCCTTTTGACCCGCGCATGAAGCTGATCGGCAAGCCGGTCTATGCCTCCGAGGCCGAGCTCAAGGCCAACCCGCGCTCGCGCAGCGCGGTCATGCGCATCGCGGAGAAGCTCAGATGAGCCGTCTGTTCTCCAAGCGCCTGCCGACCGGCAGCTTCTTCATGTTGCTGCTGTTCATCGGCGTGCTGCTGTCGGCCATCTCCGTTTCCTACAGCGCGTACTGGAATCGCCAGTTGCTCAACTCGCTGTACACCGAGCTCAACATTCGCGACAAGGCACAGGCCGAGTACGGCCGCCTGATCCTCGAACAGAGCACCTGGACGGCCCACAGCCGCATCGAAGGCCTGGCGACCGACCAGCTGAAGATGCGCGTGCCCGATCCGACCGAAATCATCATGGTGGCGCCATGAGAGACCTGGCCGGCGCTCGCTATCCCTGGCGCTTCCGCGTCGTCATCGCCCTGCTGCTGGCGATGGTGGCGGCGATCGTCTGGCGGATCGTCGACCTGCACGTCATCGACCACGACTTCCTCAAGGGGCAGGGCGATGCACGCAGCGTGCGGCACATCACCATTCCCGCGCACCGAGGCCTGATCACTGATCGCAATGGCGAGCCGCTGGCCGTCAGTACGCCGGTCGCCACCCTCTGGGCCAACCCCAAGGAGCTGGTGCTCGAACGCGAAAAGTGGGGCTTCCTCGCCGACGCTCTCGGCCAGCCGAAGGCGGCGCTGTCCGAGCGACTGGATGCGAATGCCGACAAGGAGTTCATCTATCTGGTCCGTGGCCTGACCCCGGAGCAGGGCGAGGCCGTGATGGCCCAGGTGAAGACCCATCGCATTCCCGGTGTCTATTCGGTCGAGGAATTCCGCCGCTTCTACCCGTCCGGCGAAGTCGCCGCGCAGGTGGTGGGCTTCACCGACGTCGACGACCGCGGCCGTGAAGGCGTGGAACTGGCCTTCGACAGCTGGCTGGCCGGCGTGCCGGGCAAGCGCCAGGTACTCAAGGACCGCCGTGGCCACCTGATCCGTGACGTGCAGGTCACTCGCAACGCCAAGGCCGGCAAGACCCTGGCCCTGTCCATCGACCTGCGCCTGCAGTACCTCGCCAACCGCGAGCTGCGCAACGCGTTGGTGGAGAACGGCGCCAAGGCCGGCAGTCTGGTGATCCTCGACGTGAAGTCCGGCGAAGTGCTGGCCATGGCCAACCAGCCGACCTACAACCCCAACAACCGTCGCAACCTGCAGCCGGCGATGATGCGCAACCGCGCCATGATCGACGTGTTCGAGCCGGGTTCGACCATGAAGCCGTTCTCCATGAGTGCGGCACTTGAGACTGGCCGCTGGAAGCCCACCGACAAGGTCGAGGTCTACCCCGGTACGCTGCAGATCGGCCGCTACACCATTCGTGACGTGTCTCGTACCGAAGGTCCGGTACTGGACCTGACCGGCATCCTGATCCGCTCCAGTAACGTGGGCATGAGCAAGGTCGCCTTCGATATCGGCGGCGAAGCCATCTACAGCCTGATGCAGAAGGTCGGCCTCGGCCAGGACACCGGTCTGGGCTTCCCCGGCGAGCGCGTCGGCAACCTGCCGAACTACCGGGAATGGCGCAAGGCAGAAACCGCGACCCTGTCCTACGGCTATGGCCTGTCCGTCACCGCGATCCAGCTCGCCCATGCCTATGCGGCGCTGGCCAACAATGGCCGCAGCGTGCCGCTGACCATGGTCCGTGCCGACCGTCCGGCCGAAGCCACCCAGGTCATCCCCGAGCCGGTCGCCAAGACCATGCAGGGCATGCTGCAACAAGTGATCGAGGCGCCGAACGGCGTGTTCCGCGCCCAGGTGCCGGGTTACCACGTGGCTGGCAAGTCCGGTACCGCGCGCAAGACCGCGACCGGCGCCAAGGGCTATGCCGAGAACTCCTACCGCTCCCTGTTCGCCGGCTTCGCGCCAATGAACAACCCGCGCTACGTCGCCGTGGTGGTCATCGATGAACCCAGCAAGGCCGGCTACTTCGGTGGCCTGGTTTCCGCGCCGGTGTTCAGCAAGGTGATGTCCGGGACGCTGCGCCTGATGAACGTGCCGCCGGACAACCTGCCGGTGACCCCGCAGCAACAAGCTGATGCTGCGCCCGCTGCCAAAGGAGGGCGTGGCTGATGCCGATGAGCCTGAATCAACTGCTGCCGCAAGCCGAAAGCGGCGAACTGATCCGTGAGCTGACCCTGGACAGCCGCACCGTCAAGCCGGGCGACCTGTTCCTGGCCGTGCCGGGTGGTCGCCAGGATGGTCGCGGGCACATTGCCGCCGCACTCGCCCAGGGCGCTGCCGCTGTCGCCTATGAAGCAGAAGGTGCTGTCGACCTGCCGCCCAGCGATGTGCCGATGATCGCCATCAAGGGGCTCGCAAAGCAGCTGTCTGCCATCGCCGGGCGCTTCTACGGCGAACCCAGCCGTGGCGTAGAACTGGTCGGTGTGACCGGTACCAACGGCAAGACCAGTGTCAGCCAACTGGTGGCCCAGGCGCTGGACCTGCTCGGCGAGCGCTGCGGCATCGTCGGCACCCTCGGCACCGGTTTCTACGGCGCGCTGGAAAGCGGTCGCCACACCACGCCTGACCCGCTCGCCGTGCAGGCGACCCTGGCACGCCTGAAACAGGCTGGCGCCAAGGCCGTGGCGATGGAAGTGTCGTCACACGGCCTGGAGCAGGGCCGCGTCGCGGCGCTGGGCTTCGACGTGGCGGTGTTCACCAACCTGTCCCGCGACCATCTGGACTACCACGGCTCGATGGAAGCCTACGGCGCCGCCAAGGCGAAGCTGTTCGCCTGGCAGGGTCTGCGTTGCCGGGTGATCAACCTGGACGACGACTTCGGTCGCCAGCTGGCCGCCGAGTCCCACGAATCTCGTCTGATGGGTTACAGCCTGAGCGACCCGTCGGCCTACATCTATTGCCGCGAAGCCACCTTCAGCGATGCCGGGGTGCAAGCGCAGATCGTCACCCCGCAGGGCGAAGGCCTGCTGCGCAGCTCGCTGCTGGGCAAGTTCAACCTGAGCAACCTGCTGGCCGTGGTCGGCGCGCTGCTGGGGCTGGACTACCCGCTGGGCGACGTGCTCAAGGTGCTGCCGCAGCTGGAAGGGCCCATCGGCCGCATGCAACGCCTGGGCGGCGGTGAAAAACCGCTGGTGGTCGTGGACTACGCCCACACCCCGGACGCGTTGGAAAAAGTCCTGCTGGCTCTGCGCCCTCACGTACATGGTCAACTGCTGTGCCTGTTCGGCTGCGGCGGCGATCGTGACAGCGGCAAGCGCCCGATCATGGCGCAGATCGCCGAGCAGCATGCCGACCGTGTGCTGGTCACCGACGACAATCCGCGCACCGAGAAGAGCGAGGCAATCATCGCCGACATCCGTGCCGGTTTCGCCAAGCCCGACGCCGTCGAGTTCGTTCCGGGCCGTGGCGAGGCCATCGCCCGCCTGATCGCCGCTGCCGGTGTCGATGACGTGGTGTTGCTGGCAGGCAAGGGACATGAGGATTACCAGGAGATCGACGGTGTTCGCCACCCGTTCTCCGATCTGGAACAAGCCGCCAAGGCGCTGGCTGCCTGGGAGGTGAAGCGTGCTTAAGCCCCTTTCGCTCAACGAAGTCGCCGCTGCGCTGCAAGGCCGCGTGGTCGGCGCCGACGCCCGCTTCGACGCCGTGAGCACCGACAGCCGCGCCATCGTGCCCGGCCAGCTGTTCATCGCCCTGACCGGCCCGCGTTTCGATGGCCACGACTACCTGGCCGACGTCGCTGCCAAGGGCGCGGTTGCCGCCTTGGTCGAGCGCGAAGTCGCCGGTGCGCCGCTGCCGCAACTGGTCGTGGCGGATACCCGCATCGCGCTGGGCCAGCTCGGTGCGCTGAACCGCGCTGCCTTCGCCGGCCGCGTGGCCGCCGTGACCGGCTCCAGCGGCAAGACCACCGTGAAGGAGATGCTTGCCAGCATCCTGCGGACCCAGGGCGAAGTCCTGGCGACCCGCGGCAACCTGAACAATGACCTCGGCGCGCCGCTGACCCTGTTGCAGCTGGCCCCTGAGCACAAGAGCGCAGTCATCGAGCTGGGCGCCAACCGTGTCGGCGAGATCGCCTACACGGTTGCGCTGACCCGCCCGCAAGTCGCCATCATCACCAACGCCGGTACCGCCCACGTGGGTGAGTTCGGCGGGCAGGACAAGATCGTCCTGGCCAAGGGCGAGATTCTCGAGGGGTTGGCTGCCGACGGCGTGGCCATCCTCAACCGCGATGACAAGGCCTTCGATACCTGGCAGGCCCGCGCGGCCGGTCGGCGCATTTCCAGTTTCGGCCTGCACGACGCTCGCGCCGATTTCCGCGCCAGCGACGTCAAGCGTGATGCCCGTGGTTGTCCGGGGTTCACCCTGCAGGGCCCGGCCGGCGAGGCGGCTGTTCAGCTGAATCTGCTGGGTGAGCACAACGTCACGAACGCACTGGCTGCCGCTGCTGCCGCCAACGCACTGGGCGTGCCGCTGGTCGGGATCGTTTCCGGCCTGCAGAACCTGCAGCCGGTCAAGGGGCGCGCCGTAGCCCAGCTGGCGACGAATGGCATGCGTGTGATCGATGACAGCTACAACGCCAACCCGGCTTCAATCTGCGCGGCGATTGATATACTCGCCGGCTTTTCCGGCCGGACCGTCCTGGTCCTCGGGGACATGGGCGAGCTGGGTGCCTGGGCGGAATCTTCCCACCGCGAAGTGGGAACCTACGCCATTGGCAAAGTCGCCGCCCTGTATGCAGTCGGACCGTTGATGAGCCACGCCGTGCAGGCGTTCGGTTCCGCGGGCCGGCACTTCGCCGATCAGGCCAGCCTGATCCATGCCCTGGCCGAAGAAGCTTCGACAACCACCATTCTGATCAAGGGTTCCCGCAGCGCGGCGATGGACAAGGTCGTCGCGGCGCTCTGTGGTTCCTCCGAGGAGAGTCACTAAATGCTGCTGCTGCTCGCCGAGTACCTGCAACAGTTCTACAAGGGCTTCGGCGTCTTCCAGTACCTGACCCTGCGCGGCATCCTGAGCGTGTTGACCGCGCTCGTCCTGTCGCTCTGGCTGGGCCCGTGGATGATCCGCACCCTGCAGATCCGCCAGATCGGCCAGGCCGTGCGCAACGACGGCCCGCAATCGCACCTGTCCAAGAAAGGCACGCCGACCATGGGCGGCGCGCTGATCCTCACGGCCATCGCCATCAGCACGCTGCTGTGGTCCGACTGGTCGAACCGCTACGTCTGGGTCGTGCTGGCTGTGACCCTGCTGTTCGGCGCCATCGGCTGGGTGGATGACTACCGCAAGGTGATCGAGAAGAACTCCCGCGGCCTGCCCAGCCGCTGGAAGTATTTCTGGCAGTCGGTATTCGGCCTGGGCGCGGCGATCTTCCTCTTCATGACTGCCGAGACACCGGTCGAGACCACCCTGATCGTGCCGATGCTGAAGAATGTCGAGATCCCGCTGGGCATAGGCTTCGTGGTGCTGACCTACTTCGTGATCGTCGGCTCCAGCAACGCGGTGAACCTGACCGACGGTCTCGATGGCCTGGCGATCATGCCCACCGTGATGGTCGGCGGCGCGCTGGGGATCTTCTGCTACCTGTCGGGCAACATCAAATTCGCCGAATACCTGTTCATCCCGAGCGTGCCGGGCGCGGGCGAGCTGATCATCTTCTGCGGCGCCATCGTCGGTGCGGGACTGGGCTTCCTCTGGTTCAACACCTACCCGGCGCAAGTCTTCATGGGTGACGTCGGCGCACTGGCGCTCGGCGCTGCGCTGGGCACCATCGCGGTGATCGTCCGCCAGGAAATCGTGCTGTTCATCATGGGCGGCGTGTTCGTCATGGAAACCCTGTCGGTGGTGATCCAGGTCGCCTCCTTCAAGCTGACCGGCAAGCGCGTGTTCCGCATGGCGCCGATCCACCACCACTTCGAACTCAAAGGCTGGCCTGAACCGCGCGTGATCGTGCGCTTCTGGATCATCACGGTGATTCTCGTGCTGATCGGCCTGGCCACGTTGAAACTGCGTTGAGGACTGATCGAGCATGAGCCTGATCGCTTCCGACCAATTCCGCATCGTTGTCGGCCTCGGCAAGAGCGGCATGTCCCTGGTGCGCTACCTGGCGCGCCAGGGCGTGCCGTTTGCCGTGGCCGATACGCGCGCGAATCCGCCGGAGCTGGCGACCCTGCGCGAGCAGTACCCGCAGGTCGAGGTGCGCTGCGGCGACCTCGACGCCGATTTCCTCTGCCGCGCCCAGGAGCTCTACGTGAGCCCCGGCCTGTCGCTGCGCGTGCCCGCGCTGGTGGAAGCTGCCGCCCGTGGCGTACGCATGTCCGGTGACGTCGACCTGTTCGCCCGTCACGCGAAGGCGCCGATCGTCGCCATCACCGGTTCCAACGCCAAGAGCACCGTCACCACCCTGGTGGGCGACATGGCCAAGGCTGCCGGCAAGCGCGTCGCCGTCGGCGGCAACCTCGGCACTCCGGCGCTGGACCTGCTGGCCGATGACGTCGAGTTGTACGTGGTGGAGCTGTCCAGCTTCCAGCTGGAAACCTGCGAACGCCTCAACGCCGAGGTCGCCACCTGCCTGAATGTCAGCGAAGACCACATGGACCGCTACGACGGCATGGCCGACTACCACCTGGCCAAGCACCGCATTTTCCGCGGCGCCAAGCAGGTCGTGGTGAACCGTGCCGATGCGCTGAGCCGCCCGCTGATCGCCGACAACGTACCGTGCTGGACTTTCGGCACCAACAAGCCGGACTTCAAGGCCTTTGGCCTGATCGAGGAAGACGGTGAGAAATGGCTGGCCTTCCAGTTCGACAAGTTGATGCCGGCCCGTGAGCTGAAAATCCGTGGCGCGCACAACCAGTCCAATGCCCTGGCCGCGCTGGCCCTGGGGCACGCGGTCGGCCTGTCGTTCGAACCGATGCTGCAGACCCTGCGAGAATTTGCCGGCCTTGCCCACCGCTGCCAGTGGGTGCGCGAGCGCAATGGCGTGAACTACTACGACGATTCCAAGGCCACCAACGTCGGCGCCGCCCTGGCTGCCATCGAAGGCCTGGGTGCCGATATCGACGGCAAGCTGGTGCTGATCGCCGGTGGCGACGGCAAGGGCGCCGACTTCCATGACCTGCGCAACCCGGTCGCGCAGCATTGCCGCGCCGTGGTGTTGCTGGGGCGGGACGCCGAGCTGGTGAGCGCCGCCCTTGGCAACGTCGTGCCCAAGGTCCGCGTGAATACCCTGGAAGACGCCGTCGAGCACGCTGCCGACCTGGCCCTGCCGGGTGACGCCGTGCTGCTGTCGCCGGCCTGCGCGAGCCTGGACATGTTCAAGAACTACGAAGAGCGCGGACGCCTGTTCGCCAAGGCCGTGGAGGAGCTCGCCTGATGTTCTCCTTCCTGCGCCCCTATCCGTCCCCGCTGATCAGCCGTAATGGCATCGACATCGACTTCCCGCTGCTCGCGGGTTGTCTGGCGCTGCTCGGCCTCGGTCTGGTGATGGTCACTTCGGCATCCTCCGAAGTCGCCGCGGCGCAGTCCGGCAACCCGCTGTACTTCTCGGTTCGTCACCTGATCTACCTGGCCATCGGCTTCGTCGCTTGCGGCGTGACCATGATGGTGCCGATGGAAACCTGGCAGCGCTGGGGCTGGAAGCTGCTGGCCGTGGCCTTCCTGCTGCTGGTGATGGTGATCACTCCCGGCATCGGCCGCGAGGTGAACGGCTCCATGCGCTGGATCGGCTTCGGCCTGTTCAACATCCAGCCCTCGGAGATCGCCAAGGTCTTCGTGGTGATCTTCATGGCCGGCTACCTCGTGCGCCGCCAGGAAGAAGTGCGCGAGAGCTGGCTGGGCTTCTTCAAGCCTTTCGTGGTGCTGCTGCCGATGGCCGGCCTGCTGCTGCGCGAGCCCGACTTCGGCGCCACCGTGGTGATGATGGGCGCGGCCGCCGCGATGCTGTTCCTTGGCGGTGTGGGCCTGTTCCGCTTCGGCCTGATGGTCGCGCTGGCAGTCGGTGCCGTGGTGCTGCTGATCCAGACCCAGCCCTACCGGATGGCGCGCCTGACCAACTTCACCGACCCCTGGGCCGACCAGTTCGGCGCGGGCTACCAGCTCAGCCAGGCGCTGATCGCCTTCGGCCGTGGCGGCTGGACCGGCATGGGCCTGGGCAACAGCATCCAGAAGCAGTTCTACCTCCCCGAGGCGCACACCGACTTCGTGTTCGCGGTCCTCGCGGAAGAGCTGGGCATCGTCGGCGCCATGGCCACCGTGGCCCTGTTCGTCTTCGTCAGCCTGCGCGCGCTGTACATCGGCATCTGGGCCGAGCAGTCGAAACAGTACTTCTCCGCCTACGTCGCCTACGGGCTGGCTTTCCTGTGGATCGGCCAGTTCCTGATCAACGTGGGTGTGAATGTCGGCCTGCTGCCGACCAAGGGCCTGACCCTGCCGTTCCTCAGCTACGGCGGTTCGTCCCTGGTGATCTGCTGCGCCCAGCTGGGAATGCTACTGCGCATCGAATGGGAACGCCGCACCGTGATGGGCAGCGAGGAATATGAATTCAGCGAAGAGGACTTTGCCGATGAAAGGTAACGTCCTGATCATGGCGGGCGGCACTGGCGGACACGTGTTCCCGGCTCTGGCCTGCGCCCGTGAGTTCCAGGCGCGCGGCTACAGCGTGCACTGGCTGGGCACTCCGCGTGGTATCGAGAACGACCTGGTACCCAAGGCCGGCCTGCCGCTGCACCTGATCAACGTCAGCGGCCTGCGCGGCAAGGGCCTCAAGTCCCTGCTGCGCGCGCCGTTCGATCTGCTCAAGTCGCTGTTCCAGGCGATCGGCGTGGTTCGTCAGCTCAAGCCGGTCTGCGTGCTCGGCCTGGGCGGCTACGTGACCGGCCCGGGCGGCCTGGCCGCCAAGCTGTCCGGCGTGCCGCTGGTGATCCACGAGCAGAATGCCGTCGCCGGCACCGCCAACCGCAGCCTCGCGCCGCTGGCCAAGCGTGTCTGCGAAGCCTTCCCGGATACCTTCGACAGCAGCGCCAAGCGCCTGACCACCGGCAACCCGGTGCGCGTCGAGCTGTTCCTGGAGGAGGGTGCCCGCGCGCCGCTGGCCGGCCGCCGCGTCAACCTGCTGGTACTGGGCGGCAGCCTGGGCGCGGAGCCGCTGAACAAGCTGTTGCCCGAAGCGCTGGCGCAGGTGCCGGCCGAGATTCGCCCGGCCATTCGCCATCAGGCCGGTCGTCAGCATGACGAAATTACCGCGGAGCGTTACCGCGCCGCGGGTGTCGAAGCGGACGTAGCTCCGTTCATCGCCGACATGGCCGCGGCCTACGCCTGGGCCGATCTGGTGATCTGCCGCGCCGGTGCGCTGACCGTCAGCGAGCTGACCGCCGCCGGCCTGCCGTCCTTCCTGGTGCCGCTGCCCCACGCGATCGACGACCACCAGACCAAGAACGCCAAATTCCTGGTACGCGAGGGCGCGGCCCTCCTGCTGCCACAGAAATCTACCAGCGCCGCCGAACTGGCCGCGCAGCTGTCCGAGGTATTGATGCATCCCGATTCCCTGACCCGCATGGCCGCTCGCGCCCGCAGCCTGGCCAAGCCCGAGGCTACCCGCACGGTAGTCGATGCCTGCCTGGAGGTGGCCCGTGGTTAAAGAACCCACCGGCGTCACCCGCACCATGCGGCGCATCCGTCGCATCCACTTCGTCGGCATCGGCGGCGTGGGCATGTGCGGTATCGCGGAGGTGCTGCTCAACCTCGGCTACGAAGTCTCCGGTTCGGACCTCAAGGCGTCGCCGGTCACCGAGCGCCTGGAAAAGTTCGGCGCGGAAATCTTCATTGGCCACCGCGCGGAAAACTCCGACGGCGCCGACGTGCTGGTGGTATCCAGCGCGGTGAACAAGTCGAACCCGGAAGTTGCCGCCGCGCTGGATCGCCGTGTGCCAGTCGTGCCGCGCGCCGAGATGCTCGCCGAGCTGATGCGCTACCGCCACGGCATCGCCGTCGCCGGCACCCACGGCAAGACCACGACCACCAGCCTGATCGCCTCGGTATTCGCTGCCGGCGGCCTGGATCCGACCTTCGTCATCGGCGGTCGCCTGAACGCTGCCGGCACCAACGCGCAGCTGGGCACCAGCCGCTACCTGGTGGCCGAGGCCGACGAGAGCGACGCCAGCTTCCTGCACCTGCAGCCGATGGTCTCGGTGGTCACCAATATCGACGCCGACCACATGAGCACCTACGGCGGTGACTTCAACAAACTCAAGCGCACCTTCGTCGACTTCCTGCACAACCTGCCGTTCTACGGCCTGGCCGTGGTCTGCGTGGACGACCCGGTGGTGCGCGAGATCCTGCCGCAGGTGGCGCGTCCGACCGTGACCTACGGCCTGAGCGAGGACGCCGACGTCCGCGCGATCAACATCCGCCAGGAAGGCATGCGCACCTACTTCACCGTGCTGCGCCCCGAGCGCGAGCCGCTGGACGTCTCGGTGAACATGCCCGGCCTGCACAACGTGCTGAACTCCCTGGCGACCATCGTCATCGCCACCGACGAAGGCATCTCCGACGAAGCCATTGTCCAGGGCCTGTCCGGCTTCCAGGGCGTGGGCCGGCGCTTCCAGGTCTACGGCGACCTGCAGGTGGAAGGCGGCAGCGTGATGCTGGTCGACGACTACGGCCACCACCCGCGCGAAGTCGCAGCGGTGATCAAGGCCGTGCGCGGCGGCTGGCCTGAGCGCCGCCTGGTAATGGTCTACCAGCCGCACCGCTTCAGCCGCACCCGTGACCTCTACGACGACTTCGTGCAGGTGCTGGGCGAGGCCAATGTGCTGATGCTGATGGAGGTCTACCCGGCCGGCGAAGAGCCGATCCCCGGCGCCGACAGCCGTCACCTGTGCCACAGCATCCGCCAGCGCGGCCAGCTCGATCCGATCTACCTGGAACGCGGCGGCGACCTCGCCTCGCTGCTCAAGCCGCTGCTGCGTCCGGGCGACATCCTGCTCTGCCAGGGCGCCGGCGATATCGGCGGGCTGGCTCCGGCACTGATCAAGAATCCGATGTTCAGCGCCGCCGCTGTTGCTGGGGCTGAGGGGAAGAAGCAATGAGTGACGCCCTCAAATCCGCCCTCGAGCCCCGCGCCTTCGGTCGCGTCGCCGTGCTGTACGGCGGCAGGAGCGCCGAGCGCGAGGTGTCGCTGAAGTCCGGCGCCATGGTCCTGCAGGCCCTGCAGGGCGCAGGCGTGGATGCCTTCGGCATCGACGTGGGCGACGATCTGCTGGAGCGTCTGACCCGCGAGAAGATCGACCGCGCCTTCATCATTCTCCACGGTCGTGGCGGTGAAGACGGCACCATGCAGGGCCTGCTGGAAATCGCCGGCATCCCCTACACCGGCAGCGGTGTGCTGGCGTCCGCGCTGGCCATGGACAAGTTGCGCACCAAGCGCGTGTGGCTGAGCCTCGGCCTGCCGACGCCCGACCACGCCGTGCTCGCCAGTGAAGAAGACTGCCGCGCCGCTGCGGCAAAGCTGGGCTTCCCGCTGATCGTGAAGCCGGCCAGTGAAGGTTCCAGCATCGGCATGGCCAAGGTGAACAGCCTGGAAGAGCTGATCGCCGCCTGGGCTGCTGCCGCGAAATTCGATCCGCAGGTGCTCGTCGAACAGTGGATCAGCGGCCCCGAATACACCGTCGCGATCCTCCGTGGCCAGGTGCTGCCGCCCATTCGCCTGGGCACTCCGCACACCTTCTACGACTACGACGCGAAGTATCTGGCCAACGATACCCAGTACCAGATTCCCTGCGGCCTGGATGCCGACAAGGAACAGGAACTCAAGGACCTGACCGCGCGCGCCTGCGATGCCCTCGGCATCCAGGGCTGGGGTCGGACCGATGTGATGCAGGACGCCCAAGGGCGCTTCTGGCTGTTGGAAGTGAACACCGCACCGGGCATGACCGACCACAGCCTGGTGCCCATGGCCGCGCGCGCGGCCGGCCTGGATTTCCAGCAACTGGTGCTGGCGATCCTCGCCGACAGCGTCGAGGCAAGGGGGTAAGTCATGAACGGCGCGCAGCTTCGTCACCAGAATCCCGGAATCGGCCGTGCACCCGCACGCAAGCCGGTGCCGCGCGGCGCCAGCCGTCTGGTGGCCAAGGAGCCGCTCAGCGCCCGCATGCCCAAGCCCAGCTTCGGCTTCCTGAAAGTGTTGCTGTGGCCTCTGGTGCTGGGCGTGCTCGGCGGCGGTGCCTACTACGGCGCGCAGTACGTGCTGCCTTATGCAGACCGTCCGATCGCCAAGGTCAGTGTGGAAGGCGACCTGAGCTACATCAGCCAGGCGGCGGTGCAGCAGCGGATCAGCCCCTACGTCTCGGCCAGTTTCTTCACCATCGACCTGGCCGGCATGCGCCAGGAGCTGGAACAGATGCCCTGGATCGCCCATGCCGAGGTGCGTCGAGTATGGCCCGACCAGGTGGTTGTCCGCCTGGACGAGCAATTGCCCATCGCCCGTTGGGGTGACGAAGCCTTGCTGAACAACCAGGGTCAGGCTTTTGCACCGCGGGAAGTGGCCAACTACGAGCACCTGCCGCGCCTGTCCGGCCCGCAGCGTGCTCAGCAGCAAGTGATGCAGCAGTACCAGATTCTCAGCCAGATGCTCCGCCCGCTGGGCTTCACCATCGCCAGCCTGGACATGAGTTCGCGCGGCGCCTGGACCCTGGGCACTGCGCAGGGCGTGGAGATCATGCTGGGCCGCGATCACGCGGTAGAACAGATTCGCCGGTTCGTGACCATCTACGACAAGGCGCTGAAAGACCAGATTACGAAAATTGCCCGCATCGACATGCGCTACCCCAACGGCCTGGCCGTAGGCTGGCGCGATCCGATGCCGGAAGCGGCGGTGGCTCAGACCACCGCCGCGCAGTGAGTTGAGGAGACTTCTATAAACATGGCAAGCGTGCAGAGCGGCAAAATGGTCGTCGGCCTGGACATCGGCACCTCCAAGGTGGTGGCGCTGGTGGGCGAGGTGGCGGCCGATGGCAAGCTGGAAATCGTCGGCATCGGGACGCATCCGTCGCGCGGCCTGAAGAAGGGCGTGGTGGTGAACATCGAGTCCACCGTGCAATCGATCCAGCGCGCCATCGATGAAGCCCAGCAGATGGCTGGCTGCCGTATCCACTCGGCCTTCGTCGGCATCGCCGGCAACCATATCCGCAGCCTGAACTCCCACGGCATCGTGGCGATCCGCGACCGCGAAGTGAGCGGAGCGGACATCGAGCGTGTACTGGACGCGGCCCAGGCCGTGGCCATCCCGGCGGACCAGCGTGTGCTGCACACCCTGGCCCAGGACTACGTGATCGATAACCAGGAAGGCGTGCGCGAGCCGCTGGGCATGTCCGGCGTACGCCTGGAAGCGAAGGTGCACGTGGTGACCTGCGCAGTGAACGCTGCGCAGAACATCGAGAAGTGCGTGCGCCGCTGCGGCCTGGAAGTGGACGACATCATCCTCGAGCAGTTGGCCTCGGCCTACTCCGTGCTCACCGAGGACGAAAAGGAGCTGGGCGTGTGCCTGGTGGACATCGGCGGCGGTACCACCGATATCGCCATCTTCACCGAAGGCGCCATCCGCCATACGGCTGTAATCCCGATCGCCGGCGATCAGGTCACGAACGACATCGCCATGGCGCTGCGTACCCCGACCCAGTACGCCGAAGAGATCAAGATTCGATATGCTTGTGCCTTGGCCAAACTGGCCGGTCCGGGCGAAACCATCAAGGTGCCCAGCGTAGGGGATCGGCCGCCGCGGGAACTGTCGCGCCAAGCGCTTGCCGAAGTGGTCGAGCCTCGTTACGACGAGCTCTTCACCCTGGTTCAGGCCGAGCTGCGTCGCAGTGGCTACGAGGACCTGATTCCAGCCGGGATCGTCCTGACCGGTGGCACCTCCAAGATGGAAGGCGCCGTCGAGCTGGCCGAAGAGATCTTTCACATGCCGGTGCGCCTGGGCGTACCCCACAGCGTCAAAGGACTGGCCGACGTCGTGCGCAATCCAATCTATTCCACCGGTGTGGGGCTGCTCCTGTACGGACTGCAAAAGCAATCCGACGGCATCTCCATGTCTGGCAGCAGCTTCAGCAGCGACGAACCCAAGACACCGGTACTGGAAAAGCTCAAACGCTGGGTCCAGGGCAATTTCTGATTTACCACCGCGGTAAACGTAGGCAACACAACTAGAAAGGAAGGAGAGGGGAAATGTTTGAACTGGTAGATAACGTCCCGCAAACAGCAGTCATCAAGGTGATCGGCGTAGGTGGTGGCGGCGGCAATGCCGTGAACCACATGGCCAAGAACAACGTTGATGGCGTCGAATTCATTTGCGCCAACACCGATGCGCAGGCGCTGAAGAACATCGCCGCGCGCACCGTACTGCAACTCGGCCCGGGTGTGACCAAGGGCCTGGGCGCTGGCGCCAACCCTGAAGTAGGCCGCCAGGCCGCCATCGAGGACCGCGAGCGTATCGCCGAAGTCCTGGAAGGCGCCGACATGGTCTTCATCACCACCGGCATGGGTGGCGGTACCGGTACCGGTGCTGCACCGATCATCGCCGAAGTGGCCAAGGAGATGGGCATCCTCACCGTTGCGGTGGTGACCCGTCCGTTCCCGTTCGAGGGTCGCAAGCGCATGCAGATCGCCGATGAAGGCATCCGCTCGCTGGCTGAAAGCGTCGACTCGCTGATCACCATCCCGAACGAAAAACTGCTGACCATCCTGGGCAAGGACGCGAGCCTGCTGGCCGCCTTCGCCAAGGCTGACGATGTACTGGCCGGTGCCGTTCGCGGTATCTCCGACATCATCAAGCGCCCGGGCATGATCAACGTCGACTTCGCCGACGTGAAAACCGTCATGAGCGAAATGGGCATGGCCATGATGGGTACCGGCTGCGCCAGCGGCCCGAACCGCGCTCGCGAGGCTACCGAAGCCGCGATCCGCAACCCGCTGCTGGAAGACGTCAACCTGCAGGGCGCCCGTGGCATCCTGGTGAACATCACCGCCGGTCCGGACCTGTCCCTGGGCGAGTACTCCGACGTGGGTAACATCATCGAGCAGTTCGCTTCCGAGCACGCCACCGTGAAAGTGGGCACCGTGATCGACCCGGACATGCGCGACGAGCTGCACGTCACCGTCGTTGCCACCGGTCTGGGCGCTCGCCTGGAGAAGCCGGTCAAGGTCGTCGACAACACCGTTCAGACCCAGGCCGTCAGCACCCAGGCTCCGGTTCAGCGCGAGCAGCAGTCGGTGAACTACCGTGACCTGGACCGTCCGACCGTCATGCGCAACCAGAGCCACGGCGGCGCAGCCACCGCGGCCAAGCTGAATCCGCAGGACGATCTGGACTATCTGGACATCCCGGCCTTCCTGCGTCGTCAGGCCGATTGAGTCGATTTATCAGGAGTATCAATGTGATTGGTGTTCAGCAAAGGGCGGTTCTGCTATCATCGCCGCCCATTGTTGACAACAGTTCGCAACTTGCGCGAAAGCGGCCAAAGCCATGATCAGACAACGCACCTTGAAGAACATCATCCGGGCGACCGGTGTCGGCCTGCACTCCGGGGAAAAGGTTTACCTGACCCTGAAGCCGGCTCCCGTCGATACTGGCATCGTGTTCTGCCGGACCGATCTCGACCCTGTGGTGGAAATTCCCGCCCGGGCCTCGAACGTCGGCGAAACCACCATGTCGACCACCCTGATCAAGGGTGACATCAAGGTGGATACCGTGGAGCACCTGCTCTCGGCCATGGCCGGCCTGGGTATCGACAACGCCTATGTCGAGCTGTCCGCGTCGGAAGTACCGATCATGGACGGCAGCGCAGGTCCCTTCGTATTCCTGATCCAGTCCGCTGGCCTGCAAGAGCAGGAAGCGGCCAAGAAGTTCATCCGCATCAAGCGCGAAATAACGGTGGAAGAGGGCGACAAGCGCGCCACCTTCGTTCCGTTCGACGGCTTCAAGGTGAGCTTCGAGATCGATTTCGATCACCCGGTCTTCCGTGGTCGCACCCAGAAAGCCGTGGTGGATTTCTCCAGTACTTCCTTCGTGAAGGAAGTCAGCCGCGCCCGTACCTTCGGGTTCATGCGCGACATCGAGATGCTGCGTTCCCAGAACCTGGCTCTGGGTGGCAGCGTGGAGAACGCCATCGTGGTCGACGAGTATCGAGTGCTCAACGAAGACGGTCTTCGTTACGAGGACGAGTTCGTCAAGCACAAGATCCTGGACGCCATTGGTGACCTGTACCTGCTGGGTAACAGCCTCATCGGCGAGTTCATCGGCTACAAGTCCGGTCACGCCCTGAACAACCGTCTCCTGCGCACCCTCATCGCAGACAAGGACGCTTGGGAAGTGGTGACCTTCGAGGACGCCAAGACTGCGCCGATCTCCTATATGCGACCCGCTGCGGCCGTATAAGGAAACCTCCTCCTTTCAGCTACAACTTCAAAGGCCACCCTCGGGTGGCCTTTTTTTATGCCTGCGCTTTTATTCCTGGTCCGCTTCCGGCGGTTTGCGGCTGCGGCTGGCGAGGCGCTCGAGGGCGGCCTTGAGTTGCGGATTGCTGATGCCTTCGGCGGCCTCGTGCAGGGTAGCGGAGGCGGACTCGGTGATGCGGTTGGTATTCACCCGGGTTGGTGCCTGGATCACCGGCTGCACCTTGAACAGGATGCGCGCCAGGCCCCTGAACTCCTCGAACGAGGCCAGTTGTCGCAGCAGGCGATTCTGCTGGTAGCGCAGGCGCGTGGCCCAGTGGCCATCGGTGACCACCAGCAGCAGGCTACCTTCACGCCAGGAGGCGACGCGGCAGTAAGGGCGCGCGGCGGGCTGCAGTTGCGAGTCGAGCAGTTCCTGAAGACGCGAGAGGCGCTGCGCCTGGGCGAACAGCGACTGCAGCGGCTTGGCTTCGCGCAGCAGCTTGGTCATCGCCTTGGCGGGCAGGGGGCGGAAGGCCATCGAGAGCAACCGGGAGTGAATGAAGAAGGATGGTAACAGATGCGCTCAGGGCCAGATGCCACCGTCCACCCTTGAAGTTGCCCGGCTGCGTCACCATATCACCCACTCGGATCCAAAGTTGTCCGCCCATGCATTGCCCCCAAGCTCGCAGAATGCGAAGCTTCGGAGGATGACTTCGGCACTTTTTTCCCGGTAGTTTCCGGGTAGAATGCCCGCTTCATTGCCGTTCCGCGCCGCGGCCAGCCAGTCGGGCAGCCCTCCAATTCTCCAGTTCGGATGACCCAGTCGATATGTTTGCGCCTTTGTTGAAAAAACTCTTTGGAAGCAAGAACGAGCGCGAAGTGAAGCGCATGGCCAAGCTGGTCCAGGCCATCAATGCACTCGAGCCCCAGATGGTCCCGCTTTCCGATGAGCAACTGAAGGCCAAGACCGAAGAGTTCAAGGCACGCGTCGCCAAGGGCGAGACCCTCGACCAGATCCTTCCGGAAGCCTTCGCCGTTGCCCGCGAGGCCGGCAAGCGCGTGATGGGCATGCGCCACTTCGACGTCCAGCTGATCGGCGGCATGACCCTGCACGAAGGCAAGATCGCCGAGATGCGTACCGGTGAGGGCAAGACCCTCGTGGGTACCCTGGCTGTCTACCTGAACGCCCTGTCCGGCAAAGGCGTGCACGTGGTCACCGTGAACGACTACCTGGCCCGCCGCGACGCCAACTGGATGCGTCCGCTGTACGAGTTCCTCGGCCTTTCCGTGGGTATCGTCAGCCCGTTCCAGCCGCCGGAAGAGAAGCGCGCTGCCTACGCCTCCGACATCACCTACGGCACCAACAACGAATTCGGCTTCGACTACCTGCGCGACAACATGGCGTTCAGCCTGGAAGACAAGTTCCAGCGTGAACTGAACTTCGCCGTGGTCGACGAAGTGGACTCCATCCTCATCGACGAGGCGCGGACTCCGCTGATCATCTCCGGCCAGGCCGAAGACAGCTCCGAGCTGTACATCAAGATCAACAAGCTGATCCCGCGCCTGAAGCGCCACATCGAGGAAGTCGAAGGCCAGGTGACCCAGCAGGGCCACTACAGCATTGACGAGAAGACCCGTCAGGTCGAACTCAACGAGCAGGGCCATGCCTACGTCGAGGAGCTGCTGACCCAGAACGGCCTGCTGGCCGAGGGCGAGAGCCTCTACTCGGCGCACAACCTCAGCCTGCTGACCCACGTCTACGCCGCGCTGCGCGCCCACACCCTGTTCCACCGCAACGTGGAATATATCGTCCAGGGCGACCAGGTCCTGCTGATCGACGAGCACACCGGCCGTACCATGCCGGGCCGCCGCCTCTCCGAAGGCCTGCACCAGGCCATCGAGGCGAAGGAAAACCTGCCGATCCAGGCCGAGAGCCAGACCCTGGCCTCGACCACCTTCCAGAACTACTTCCGCCTCTACACCAAGCTGGCCGGCATGACCGGCACCGCCGACACCGAGGCCTTCGAGTTCCGCCAGACCTACGGCCTCGACGTGGTGGTGATCCCCACCCACCGTCCGGTAGCCCGTAAGGACTTCAACGACCTGGTCTACCTGACCCAGGACGAGAAGTACGCCGCCATCATCACCGACGTGCAGCAGTGCCAGGCGCTGGGCCGTCCGATCCTCGTGGGCACCGCTTCAGTCGAGACCTCCGAATACGTCTCGCAGCTGCTGCAGAACGCCGGCATCGAGCACAAGGTACTGAACGCCAAGTACCACGAGAAGGAAGCCGAGATCATCGCCCAGGCCGGTCGTCCGGGCTCGGTCACCATCGCCACCAACATGGCCGGTCGGGGTACCGACATCCTGCTGGGCGGCAACTGGGAAGTGGAAGTCGCCGCGCTGGAGAACCCCACCGACGAGCAGGTTGCGCAGATCAAGGCCGACTGGCAGAAGCGTCACCAGCAGGTCATCGAGTCGGGCGGCCTGCACGTGATCGCCTCCGAGCGCCACGAATCCCGCCGTATCGACAACCAGCTGCGCGGCCGTGCCGGTCGCCAGGGCGACCCGGGCTCCAGCCGCTTCTACCTGTCGCTGGAAGACCACCTGATGCGCATCTTCGCCTCCGACCGGGTGAAGAACTTCATGAAGGCTCTCGGTATGCAGCCGGGCGAGGCGATCGAGCACCGCATGGTGACCAACGCCATCGAAAAGGCGCAGCGCAAGGTCGAAGGCCGCAACTTCGATATCCGTAAGCAACTGCTGGAGTTCGACGACGTCGCCAACGAGCAGCGCAAGGTGATCTACCACATGCGCAACACCCTGCTCGCGGCCGACAACATCGGCGAGACCATCGTCGAGTTCCGCGAAGAGACCCTGAACAACACCGTCAGCGAGCACATCCCGCCGCAGTCGCTGCCAGAGCAGTGGGACGTCGCCGGTCTGGAAGCCGCGCTGTACAGCGATTTCGGCCTGAAGCTGCCGATCCAGCAGTGGCTGGACGACGACGAGAAGCTCTACGAGGAAACCCTGCGCGAGAAGATCCTCACCGAGCTGGTCGCGGCCTATAACGAGAAGGAAGACATGGCGGGCGCCGAAGCCCTGCGGACCTTCGAGAAGCAGATGCTGCTGCGCGTGCTGGACGACCTGTGGAAGGACCACCTGTCCACCATGGATCACCTGCGCCACGGTATCCACCTGCGTGGCTACGCGCAGAAGAACCCGAAGCAGGAATACAAGCGCGAGTCCTTCAACCTGTTCCAGGAACTGCTGAACTCCATCAAGCGCGACACCATCCGCGTGCTGTCCTTCGTCCAGGTTCGCCGCGAAGACCCGGCCGAAGAAGAAGCCCGCCTGCGCCGCGAAGCCGAGGAAATGGCCAAGCGCATGCAGTTCCAGCACGCCGCCGCGCCGTCCATGGATCAGGTGACCGGCGAGCCGGAGGAAGAGGGTGAAGTCCCGGCCGACAACGTGGTGCCGATGGAACCCGTCCGCAACGAACCGAAGATCGGCCGCAACGAGCCGTGCCCCTGCGGTTCGGGCAAGAAGTACAAGCACTGCCACGGTCAGGTGGAATAACCCCTCCCGACCCTGAAACCAACGCCGCGACCGGCCCTGCCGCTCGCGGCGTTTTTCTCATTTGATCCACTGATTAGATGATTCACTGACTCGATAGGAGCGCGCCACATGGCTGTTGGTCTCGGCCCCATGTCCACCCTGCACCCGGTCCCCGGTTTCGAACTCGGCATCGCCTCTGCCGGCATCAAACGACCCGGCCGCAAGGACATCGTGGTGATGCGCTGCGCCGAAGGCTCCACCGTCGCCGGTGTGTTCACCACCAACGCCTTCTGCGCCGCTCCGGTGATCCTCGCGCGCAAGCGCTTCCTGGGCCCGGTGCGCTACCTGCTGACCAACACCGGCAACGCCAACGCGGGCACCGGCGAGCCGGGCCTGGCCAATGCCACCCGCACCTGCGCCAAGCTGGCCGAGCTGGCTGGCGTGTCGGAAAACGCCGTGCTGCCGTACTCCACCGGCGTGATCGGCGAGCCGCTGCCGGTCGAGAAGATCGAAGCCGCGCTGCCCGCCGCGCTGGCTAACCTGTCTGTGGATAACTGGGCCGACGCCGCCGCCGGCATCATGACCACCGACACCCTGCCCAAGGGCGCCAGCCGCCAGTTCCAGCACGACGGCGTGACCATCACCGTCACCGGCATCAGCAAGGGCGCCGGCATGATCAAGCCGAACATGGCCACCATGCTCGGTTACATCGCCACCGACGCCAAGGTTGCCCAGGGCGTGCTGCAGGACCTGCTGCGCGACGCGTCGAACAAGTCGTTCAACCGCATCACCATCGACGGCGACACCTCCACCAACGATTGCTGCATGCTGGTCGCCACCGGCCAGGCCGCGCTGCCGGAAATCACCGCCGCCTCCGGTGCGTTGTTCACCGCACTGAAACAGGCTGTGCTGGAAGTGTCCATGGAGCTGGCCCAGGCCATCGTCCGTGACGGTGAAGGCGCCACCAAGTTCGTCACCGTGCAGGTGAACGGCGGCGCGACTCACCAGGAGTGCCTGGACGTCGGCTACGCCGTGTCCCACTCGCCGCTGATCAAGACCGCGCTGTTCGCTTCCGACCCGAACTGGGGGCGTATCCTCGCCGCCGTCGGCCGTGCCGGCGTGCCCGACCTGGATGTCAGCCTGATCGACGTGTTCCTGGACGACGTGGCCATCGCCAGCCGTGGCTGCCGCGCCACCAGCTACACCGAGGACCAGGGCGCGAAGGTGATGGCCCAGGAAGAGATCACCATCCGCATCGATCTCGGCCGCGGCACCTGCAGCGAGACCATCTGGACCACCGACCTGTCCCACGAGTACGTGAAGATCAACGCGGAATACCGTACCTGATCGACGCGTCAGCGCTGGCGCGGAGCTCGCGCTGGCGCCTCGTGCGCCTTGCATTCCCGATTTTCATCGAAGGATGAAAATCGGGAATTTGTTTTCATGGCTCGCTCGCCCTAAGGTCTTCTGATTGACCCTGACGAGCACCGCGACCATGTCCCTTACCCTGATCATCGGCAGCAAGAATCTCTCCTCCTGGTCCCTGCGCGGCTGGCTGGCCATGCAGCTCACCGGCGCCGAGTTCGAGGAAATCCTGATTCCCCTGGGCGGCCAGAACACCGCGCGGCGCATCCGCGAGCACTCGCCCAGCGGCAAGGTGCCGGCGCTCAAGTGCGAGCACGGGCTGATCTGGGATTCCCTGGCGATTGCCGAATACCTCGCCGAACGCTTCCCTGAAGCGCACCTCTGGCCCCGTGGCGAAGCGGCCCGCGCCCTGGCGCGGTCGGTCTGCGCCGAGATGCACAGTGGCTTCATGGCGCTGCGCTCGCACATGCCCATGGACATCCAGCGCAACCAGCCGCTGGCCGAGGTGCCCGAAGCGGTGGAAGCCGATATCGCCCGCGTTGTCGAGTTATGGGCTCTGTGTCGCCAGCAGTTCGGCCAGGACGGCCCGTTCCTGTTCGGCCATGCCAGCATCGCCGATGCCTTCTACGCACCCATCGCCACCCGCCTGCGCAGCTACTGCGTGACGTTGCCCATCGAGGCGCAGAACTACGTCGATGCGATCTACGCCTGGCCGGCCTTCCGCCCGTGGCTGGACGCGGCGATGGTCGAACGTGCCTGAACCCGGCGGCCAATGACGGTAGAATGCCCGCCTGCGCGGGCCTTGCCTGAATCGGATTGAGGAGTAGCACTGTGAAACGAGTACATGTCGCCGCCGCCGTGATTCGCGGACTCGATGGCCGGGTGCTGATCGCCCGCCGTCCGGACGACAAGCACCAGGGCGGCCTCTGGGAGTTTCCCGGTGGCAAGGTGGAAGAGGGCGAAGCGGTGCCGGTCGCCCTGGCCCGCGAGCTGAAGGAAGAACTGGGCATTGACGTCGAGCAGGCGCGCCCGCTGATCCGGGTGCAGCACGACTACAGCGACAAGCACGTGTTGCTGGATGTGTGGGAAGTCTCGGCTTTTTCCGGCGCCCCCCACGGTGCCGAAGGCCAGCCGCTGGCCTGGGTCGCCCCGCGCGACCTGGCGGACTATGAGTTCCCGGCGGCCAACGAGCCCATCGTGCAGGCTGCGCGCCTGCCCGATCGCTACCTGATCACCCCCGACGGCCTGGAAATTCCTCAACTGGTCCAGGGCGTGCGCGCCGCAGTGGCCAGCGGCATCCGCCTGATCCAGCTGCGCGCGCCGAACATGTACAGCCCCGAGTACCGTGACCTCGCCGTCGACGTGCAAGGCCTGTGCGCCGGCAAGGCGCAGCTGATGCTCAAGGGCCCGCTGGAGTGGCTGGGCGACTTCCCGGCGGCCGGCTGGCACCTGACCTCCGAGCAACTGCGCAAGTACGCGCCCAATGGTCGGCCGTTCCCCCGCGAGCGCCTGCTCGCGGCCTCCTGCCACAGCGCGGAAGAGCTGGAGCTGGCGGCACGCATGGGTGTGGATTTCGTCACCCTGTCGCCGGTGCAGCCCACCGAGAGCCATCCGGGCGAGCCGGCGCTGGGTTGGGAAGCGGCAGCGGAGCTGATCGATGGCTTCAACCAGCCGGTGTTCCTGCTCGGCGGCGTCGGTCCGCAGGACCTGGAGCGTGCCTGGCAGGCCGGAGCCCAGGGCGTGGCGGGAATTCGCGCGTTCTGGCCGAAGGCCGAGGGCTGACCTACAGCTGAGTGAGCGGCTTTGCAGGAGCGAGGGGGCGCCTAGCCCATGTTCGCGAACAGGCCTGGCTGAGGTGCTGGGCGGTTCGCGAGCAAGCTCGCTCCTACAGGTTGGATGGTCGTCAGGCGGGCTTTTCCGCAGCCTGCCAGAGAATCTCTTCCACGCCCTGGCGGCGGGCGATGAAGCGCGCGGCGACGAACAGCAGGTCGGACAGGCGGTTCAAGTAGCGCAGGCCCGCGCCTTCCAGCGGCTCTTCGGCATTCAGCTGCTGGCAGCGGCGCTCGGCGTTGCGTGCCTGGGCGCGGCACAGGTGGGCGAGGGCGACGAGGCGCGAGCCGCCGGGCAGGATGAAGTTCTTCAGCGGCCCGAGTTCGTCGTTCCAGCGGTCGATCACCTGCTCCAGGCGCTCGACTTCGGCATCGTTCAGCGCGCGGTATTCCGGCATCGCCAGCTCACCGCCCAGGTCGAACAGGCGATGCTGGATCGGCGCCAACACACCGATCACTTCTTCCAGCGCACTGCTGCGCGCTTCGTGCAGCCCGGCCAACAGCAGCCCGAGGTGGCTGTTCAGCTCATCCACCGCGCCCATGGCTTCCACGCGTGGGTGGTGCTTGGGCACGCGGCGGCCATCGGCCAGGCCGGTTTCTCCGGCATCGCCGGTACGGGTGTAGATCTTCGACAGGCGATTGCCCATGGCTTAGTGCTCCTTGTCGCCCTGCGCCAATAGGGGCAGCGGCGGCGAAATCTCGGCGGCCAGCGGCAGACGGATGGTGAAGCAGGTACCCACGCCCAGCTCGGACTGCACCTCCATCTGCCCCTTGTGGTTGTTGGTGACGATGAAGTACGAGACCGACAGGCCCAGCCCCGTGCCCTGGCCGACTTCCTTGGTGGTGAAGAAGGGCTCGAAGATGCGCTTGCGCACGTTCTCCGGCATGCCACAGCCGTTGTCCTCCACGTGGATTTCTGCCCACGGTGGGTTGAGGCGGGTACGCAGGGTGATGCGACCGTACTCGCCTTCTTCCTCGTCGTCGCGCAGGTGGATGGCCTGGGCGCCGTTCTTCAGCAGGTTGAGCAGGACCTGTTCGATCTCATTGGCGATCACCGGTACCGGGCCCAGGCGCTGATCGTACTCATGGACGATTTCCAGCGACTTGAAGTCGAAGCCGCCGGTGAGGTCGAAGTCGTTGCCGGCAATCTCCACGGCTTGCTCCAGCAGCGCCGGCAGCTCGCAGGCAGCCATCTGGCGGTGGCTGCGGCGGCTGAAGGAGAGCATGTGGGTGACGATCTTCGCCGCGCGGGAACCGGCGTACTGGATGCCATCCATCAGCTTGGGAATCTCCCGCGCCTCCAGGTAGTGGTTGAGGTCGTCCAGGCGCACGCCGACTTCGCCGGCCACTTCGAGGTTCTTCGGCAGGTCCTGCGACAGGCGCCGGCGGATGTTCTGCACGTTGTGCAGGATGGCGCCCAGCGGGTTGTTGATCTCGTGGGCCATGCCCGCGGCGAGGCCGCCGACGGAGAGCATTTTCTCCGACTGCACCATCATCTCTTCCATCCCCAGCCGGTCGGTGATGTCGTCGATACGGATCACCGCGCCACGGCCGGTACCGCCCATCAGCGGGTAGAAGGTCAGGGCGTAGTGGCGTGGGGCGTCGGTGAGCGCCCAGGTGACCCGCTCGACGCGCTCGACCTTGTGCTGCTCGGCGGCGCGGGTGAGCTGTGGCAGGAAGGGTTTGAGCGACGGGAAGGCGAGGAACACCGGCTGGTTCACCGCGTCGTCCAGGCTGGTTCCGGAGAGCTGGCTGGCCTCCTGGTTCCACTGGGTGACGTAGAGTTGCTCGTCCACTGCGATCAGCGCCGAGGGCATGGAGTCGATGATGCTGTTGAGGTAGTGCTGGAAGCCGGTGAGCTTCTTCTCGATCTTGCTGCGCACCTGGACTTCCAGTTCCAGCTTGCGGTTCGAGCGGCGGGTTTCCTCGGCCAGCGACTGGGCCTGCTCCACGGCTTCCTGGGCGTCGTCGCGGGCGCGCTTGAGCTGCTGCTCGCGGGCCTCGATGCGGGTCAGCATGGTGTTGAAGGCGTCGGCCAGGCGGCCGATCTCGTCGGCGTTGCCGCGCTCGGCGCGCAGGGCGTAGTTCTCCTCGCGGGTAACCTGGCGCGAGAGCTCTTCCAGGCTGCGGATCGGCCGGGTGATCAGGCGGCGGATCTGCTGGGCGATCAGCAACCAGAGCAGCACCGAGACGGCGAGGATGACCAGGCTGGCGGTGAGAGTGCCGGTGTAGAAGGCGCCGGGCAGCTCGCTGCTCGCCACCAGCAGCAGGTAGCCGCTGTTGCGGCCGGCCTGGGGCAGTTCGAACAAGGCGTTGAGGCGGTACTCGTGCTGGCGCCAGCGCTCGAGGTGGTCCAGGCGCTCGGGCAGGGCGATGGGGCCGTTGCTGGGTGTCTGGGCGATGCGCTCGCCGTTGCTGTCATAGAGTGCGGCGGCGCGCAGCGGCTGGTAGTCGTCGAGCTGGCGCAGCAGCACCTGGGCCTGGGTCGGCGAGGACAGCGCCGGCTCGCTGAGCGCCGGATTGGCGATCAGCCGGCCGATGGTCTGCAGCGCCTGGGGCGCGACGCTGTCCTGGGAGATCCAGTAGGCCGCGCTGATGAAGGCGAGGTTGGCCACCAGCATCACGGTCGCCAGCAGCACCAGCAGGGCGGCGAGGATCTTCTGGCCGACCGGCAGGTCTTCCAGGCGCTGGCGCAGGTTCATGGGAGAAGGCATGGGCGCTTTCGTAGAAACAGGGGAGGCGGGCAGGGTAGCCCGCGATCAGGTGTCGGGCAATCCGCGCGCCACCAGGTAGGCACGCAGTCGCTCATGCAGGGCCCGCAGCTGCGGCAGGGCCAAGTGCAGGCGATCACCCTCGCGACAGGCGTGGCCGAGCAGGTAGGCGATCTCGCTGCGCCGGCCCTTGGCGACGTCCTGGTACATGGAGGAGAAGTTCGCTGCGGTGGCGGCAATCACGCGCTCTACATCGCTCTGTAGCTCCCGTGCGGCGGCGGGGTAGCCGGTGGCGTGGAGCAGTTGGCCCAATTCGTCGCACAGCCCGGCAACTTCATCCGGGTGGCTGGCCAGTTCGCCGTTGCGGCACTGGTGCAACACGCTGAGCGGATTGATCGCGCAGTTCAGCGCGACCTTGCGCCACAGGCGTTCGAGGATGTCGTCGCTCCACTGCACGGGAATCTCTGCGCGGCGCAGGTCGGCCAGCCATTCCGGCTCGGGGCCGCCCTGTTCGTCGCCCAGCCAGGTCTGCCCCTGGCCTGCGAAGACCACGCGGAAGTCGGCTTCGCGGAATGCGCCTTCCGTGCTGGAGGCGTACAGGCAGCGTGCGCGCGGCAGGTGGGCGCTGACCGCCTGCTGGCTGCCCAGGCCGTTCTGCAGCAGGATCAGCTCGGCGCCGGGGGCCAGGCGCGCGGCCACGCTGGCGGCAGCGGATTCCGCGTCGTAGGCCTTGCAGGCGAGCAGCAGGCGCTGGATCGGCGCGCCCTGGGCGGCAGTTTCCGCCGGAATCGGGTAGAGGCTCTCGCGGCCGTCTTCCACCAGGGTGACGCCGCCAAGGGCGCGGTAGGCGTTGAGGCGCTGGCGGTCACGCAGCAACAGGCGCACCGGCAGGCCGGCGCGGGACAGGCGGGCGGCCCACAGGCAACCGAGGCTGCCGGCGCCGAGGATGGTCCAGGTCATGGGAGGAACTTCGCAATTTCGGGGGCTTACCGCGAAGTTTAGCGCAGGCCGGTCAGGCGGCTGGCGTTGATTCGTCCGCTGGCGAAGGCATCGGGCAGCAGCGCGCGGCCTTGCTGCATCAGTTGTTCGACCTCCAGGGGCAGCGCCTTGGCGTCCAGCCCCACCAGGCTGATGCCGGCCTTGAGGGTGATGAAGCCTTCGCTGGTTTTGAACGCCTTGAGGTTCAGACCTTCGTGCAGGCGGCGGAAACTGCTGGGTGAGCATTCCTGCAGGTCTTCGAGCAGGGTGATCAGGGCGAAGTGCTGGTCATCGATGCGCGCCAGGACATCCAGCGGCCGCACCAGTTGTTGCAGGCGCCGGGCGACGCCATGGAGCAGCTCGTTCTGGAATGACTGGCCGTGCTTCTGCCCCAGCTCGGCCAGCTCCGGCAGGCCGATCAGCATGTAGCACACCGCGCCGCCCCGGGATTCCACCTGGCGGATGCTGTCGGCCAGTTTCTGCTTCAGGTAACGCTGGTTGCCCAGGCCGGTGGCGCTGTCCACCAGGTTGCGCTCTTCCAGGCTGGTGATGTTCTGGGTGAGCAGGCGGTTTTCCATCAGCAGGCGCTGCAGGGTGTTGCTCAGGCGGTCGGCGGCCAGTACGCGGGGCACCAGTTGTTCGTTCATCGCCGACTTGCTGACGAAGTCGTCCACGCCACGGTCGAAGGCTTCGGCCAGGGCGTTGTCGCCTTCCTTGCCGGTGAGCAGGATGATGTAGGTGTAGTGGTCGCCGCTCTCGTCGAGCTGGCGTACCCGTGCGGTCAGCTCCAGGCCGTCCATCTCGGGCATCAGCCAGTCGGCGAGCAGGACGCTCACGGGCTCCTTTTCCAGCAGGTCGAGCGCTTCGCTGGCGCTGCTGGCGAAGCGCACGTTCTGATAGCCGGCCTGACTCAGCGCGCGGCCGATCATGGCGCTGGAGAACTTGGCGTCGTCGACCACCAGAATGCTGAGATGGTTGGTTGGCATGGAAATGAATATCTCGCAAACGAGTGGGAAATGCCGACTCTCAGTGTCAGAGGCCGGGCGCGGTCTTGTCTGTCAGTTATAATGACCGCGCATTTTTATCGTCAAGCCAGGCTCGATGCTGACTGTGAACCGCATCGCGCCGTCCATCTGGAGAGATGTCATGCCTTCGTTCGACGTGGTGTCCGAACTGGACAAACACGAACTGACCAACGCCTTGGATAACGCCACCAAGGAACTGGACCGCCGTTTCGACCTGAAGGGCAAGTGCAGCTTCGAGGCCAAGGAAAAGTCCATCACCCTGACCGCCGAGGCGGATTTCATGCTCGAGCAGATGCTCGACATTCTTCGCTCCAGCCTGGTCAAGCGCAAGATTGACGCGCAGTGCATGGAGATCAAGGACTCCTTCGCCTCCGGCAAGGTGGTCAAGCAGGAAGTCGATTTCCGCGAGGGCATCGACAAGGATCTGGCGAAGAAGATCGTCGCCCTGATCAAGGACAAGAAGCTCAAGGTCCAGGCCGCCATCCAGGGCGAGCAGGTCCGTGTCACCGGCAAGAAGCGTGATGACCTGCAGGAAGCCATCGCGCTGCTGCGGGGTGAATCCCTCGGCATGCCGCTTCAGTTCAACAACTTCCGCGACTGATGCGCGCTGCTCTGTAAGAGCTGCGGAACCTCAGCGCCCGCGCGACGTCGCAGTAATAGAGTCGCTCGGCGAACTCCCGACCGCCATGGCTTGCCATGGCGGTTTTGTTTTTGGAATGGCAATAGACAAGGGGCCTGCATCCATGGATATGAATTACGAGCAGATCATGAACAGTGCGGAGGCCTGGACGCCGGTCGTCCTGGCTTACCTGGGCAATGCCGTGCTGGCGCTGTTGACCCTGCTGATCGGCTGGTGGGTGATCAACCTGTTCACCCGTCGTATCGGCGGGTTGCTGTCCACCAAGCATGTGGACAGGACGCTGCAGGGCTTCATCGGCAGCATGGTGAACATCATCCTGAAGATCCTGCTGATGGTCAGCGTGGCGTCGATGATCGGCATCCAGACCACCAGCTTCGTCGCCGCCATCGGTGCCGCCGGCCTGGCCATCGGTCTGGCGCTGCAGGGCAGCCTGTCGAACTTCGCCGGCGGCGTGCTGATCCTGTTGTTCCGCCCGTTCAAGATCGGCGACTGGATCGAAGCCCAGGGCGTTTCCGGCACGGTGGACAACATCATGATCTTCCACACCGTGCTGCGCACCGGTGACAACCGTACGGTGATCGTGCCCAATGGCGCGCTGTCCAACGGCATCATCACCAACACCTCGACCCAGACGACCCGCCAGGTGACCTTCGATGTGAAGCTGGCCTTCGACGCCGACCTGGAGGGCGCTCGTGCCATCCTCAAGGAGCTGGCGGAGGACGCGCGCGTACTCAAGTCGCCGACGCCGGTGGTGGTGGTCGCGGGCCTGGGCGAGAACTCGGTGACCCTGTCGCTGCGCCTGTGGACCGCCAACTCCGACTACTGGGCCGTCACCTTCATGCTCAACGAGCAGGTGCGCCTGCGTCTGCGCGACGCTGGCATCGACCTGGCTCCAAACAAGGTGGTGCGCGTGGTCAAGGGTGAAGAGGATGCCGTCCTGGCGGACTGATCCCTCACGCAGAACGGAAAAGGCCGGCATTTGCCGGCCTTTTTCATGGGCGTTGCTTCATCAGCCAGTTCAGTGGCGTTCGGCGCTGGCTTGCTGCGCTGGTGCTTCGCTGGCTTCCTCGGCGGCGCCGTTGGTCATGTCGTTCTTGCGCTGCAGCCACAGCCAGCCGATCAACAGCAGCGTCGGTACGCCGAGCAGGGCGGTGAAGAAGAAGAACCGCTCGTAGCCCATGCCCTCGACCATGGCGCCGGAGTAGCCGCCGATGAAGCGCGGCAGCAGCAGCATGGTGGAGCTGAGCATGGCGTACTGGGTGGCGGAGAACTTCAGGTTGGTCAGGCTCGACAGGTAGGCGACGAAGGCCGAGGTGGCCAGGCCGCCGCTGAAGTTGTCGAGCATGATGGTCACCACCAGCATGGTGACGTGGGGCTCCAGCACCTTGAGCAGGGCGAAGACGTTCTGCCCCATCAGGTGCGGGTCGTCGATCGCGCCCATCTGCGCCAGCATGGCGAACAGCAGGTTGGTCGCCGCCGATGCCGCGCCGCCGATGAACAGGATCGGCAGGATGCTGAAGCGGGCAATCAGCACGCCGCCGGCCGCGGCGCCCACCAGGGTCATGACCACGCCGAACAGCTTGCTGACGGTGGCGATGGTGTCCTTGGAGAAACCCATGTCGATGTAGAAGACGCTGGCCATGGTGCCCATGACGGTGTCGGACATGCGATAGGTGGAGATCAGCCCAAGCAGCAGCAGCGCCTGCCAGCGGTAGCGGCGGACGAACTCGGTGATGGGCGTCAGCACCGGCGCCATCAGCAGGCGGCCGGGAGCGGAAATGCAGCTCAGGGCGATCAGCAGGTACAGGATGGCGAGCCACCACTTGCCGGCTTCGGCCATGTTGATGAAGGCGGTGCCGGTGACCAACAGGATGATCAGGACGATCACCGAAACGGCCTGGTGGACGAAGTCGAATTGCGGCAAGCCGCGCCCGTGCACGGCCAGCAGCAGCGGACGGCGTACCTTCGACAGCAGTTCGCGGACCGGGCGGATCTGCCGGCGGCCATGCGGCGTCATGCAGATGCCGATGAAGATTCCGTACAGCGCGGCCCGTGGCCAGGCCTGGGCGGTCAGTGCGGTGAGCATGGCCGGCACGGAGATCAGCAGCACCAGCAGGGTCAGCACCGAGAGCAACTGGTGATTGAAGGCAAAGGCCGAGCTGCCGGCCTGCGGCTGCACGTTCACCGGCGGCTCTTTCATCAGCAGGGTGGTGATCAGGCCGGGCAGGATGGCCAGCGAGCACACCGCGTAGGTCAGCGCCCAGGCCGACTGGCTGTAGTGCAGGGCGCTGGACCCTGCCCACTCGGCGAGGAACAGCACGCCAGCGGTGGCGAACAGCACGGCGACCCGGTAGCCGGTCATGTAGCACGCGGCCAGCGCGGCCTGGCGGGTGTTCTCGGCGATTTCCAGACGGTAGGCGTCGATGGCGATGTCCTGGGTGGCCGAGGCGAAGGCCACCACCATCGCCAGGGCGATCAGCCAGTTCAGGTGCGATTGCGGGTTGCACAGGGCCATGCCGAGCAGGCCGATGGCGATCAGTCCCTGGGAGAACACCAGCCAGGAGCGGCGACGACCCAGGCGACCGATGAAGGGCAGGCGCCACTGGTCGAGCATGGGGGACCACACCCACTTGAAGGCGTACACCAGCCCGATCCAGCTGGCGAATCCGATGGTTTCCCGAGCGACACCCGCTTCACGCAACCACACCGAGAGGGTGGAGAGCACCAGCATGTACGGCAGGCCGGCGGCGAAACCCAGCAGCAAAAGCGCGAGGCTGGCGGGAGACTTGTAGGCAATCCATGCCTCGCGCCAGGAATGCTCTTTCATGGGGGGTGTTTTCCAGCAGGACGAAAAATTACGCGAACTCTACTAGGACTGCTCGCCGCTAGGCCAGCCGTGCCGACGTATGTCCACCCGATCGTTATGGATTCTGACACCCTCTGCACGCAATCGTGCGCGCTGTTCGTTACCCGAAACCGTGCCGATGGGCAGGCTGATGCGGCCACCGGCGGCGATCACCCGGTGCCAGGGCAGGCGGGTGCCTTCGGGCAGTTGGCTGAGGATGCGGCCCACCAGGCGTGCAGAGCGTCCCAGCCCGGCCAGTTTGGCCACGTCGCCGTAGGTGATCACGTGCCCTTCCGGTACTTGGGCGATCACCAGGAAAATGGCCTCGCGGCGAGTCTGCAGGCTTTCCTGCGTCAGGTCCGCGGAGGAGGCGGAGACTTTGCGCTCGGGCATGGATGACGGTCGCTTCGGTGGGGGCCAGGTCAGGATATAGCGAAGCCTGTGGTAGGCAAATGCCTGCGGCTAAATGAAGGAAGTTTCCGGTCCTTCTGTCAGTAATGATGAACTCTATGCCGCCGGGTCTGTCAGTCGTTGCTCTAGCGTCGGGTATCTGGATAATGCCCGGCTTTTTGCCCACTTTGTCCAGTTGAATCAGGCTCATGTTGTCTAGAACCCTGCTCTCCATTGCCTTGGCTTCCTGTTCCCTTTCCGCTGTCGCCGATACCGTCTGGTTGAAGAATGGTGACCGCCTGACCGGCACCATCAAGCTGTTCGACGGCGGCAAGCTGTTGCTGGCGACCGACTATGGCGGGGAGATCACCCTGAAATGGGACAAGATCAAGACCCTCGAGACCGACCAGAACCTGCTGGTGAAGTACGACGAGGAAACCGGCGAGCATTCCAAGGGCATCAAGGCATCGGACGATGGCAAGGTCACGCTGGTCAACGGCGAGGCGCGTACGGTGGAGCTGGCGAAGATCGAACAGATGATGCCGCCCAAGCCGATCCTGGAAGACTGGGTGTGGACCGGCAATGTCGACTTCTCCCTGGACCACAAGCAGGCGGAGAACGATGTCGAGGACTACGACATCGATTTCAAGACCAATGCCCGACACGGCCGCTGGCGCCACAACCTGCAGGGCGAATACAACCGCGAGAAGAAGGACAATCAGGTCAGCACCGACAACTACTCGGCGCAGTACGCCCTCGACCGCTTCCTCGACGAGCACTGGTTCTGGCAGGGGCAGGCGCAGTACAAGCGCGACTGGATCGAGGACCTGCAGAAGAAGCGCACCATCGGTACCGGCCCGGGCTACCAGTTCTGGGACAATGAACTGGGCGCGTTCTCCCTGGCCACGCTGGTCAACCGCAACGACTACGAGTTCGTCGACGACGAGAAATCCCACTTCTACAGCACCAGCCTGAAATGGGACTACAACCGCTACCTGCTGGCCAAGCAGTTCGAGCTGTTCACCAATGGCGAAGTCAGCAAGCCGCTGGAGTCCAACGTGGACTACGAACTGGAGAGCGAGGCGGGCATCCGCTACAAGCTGACCTCCTGGGCGTCCCTGAGCCTGAAGGCCGAGTGGGACAAGCTCAGCGGCAACGATGGCGACGTCAACGAGCGCCGCTACACCGTTGGCCTGGGCGTGGGCTGGTAACGCCGATTTATGTAGGAGCGAGCTTGCTCGCGAACAACCCCAACGACGGCGGGGAAACGTTCGCGAGCAAGCTCGCTCCTACAAAAAGCACAAAAAAGCCCCGCACATGGCGGGGCTTTTTCATGGGCGGGCGAATTACAGACGCAGGCCGCCGTCCAGCTCCAGCACGCGGCCGGTGTAGTAGTCGTTCTCGAGGATGTAGGCCACCGAGTGGGCGATTTCCATCGGCTTGCCCAGGCGCTTGAGCGGGATGCCGGAGGTCATTTTCTCCAGCGCTTCGGGTTTCATGCTGGCGACCATGTCGGTCTCGATGAAGCCCGGGGCCACACCCGCCACGCGGATGCCGTAGCGCGCCAGTTCCTTCGCCCACACCACGGTGTCGGCGGCGACGCCGGCCTTGGCGGCTGAGTAGTTGGCCTGGCCCATGTTGCCGGCGCGGGAGATGGAGGAGATGTTGACGATCGCGCCTTCGTTCTTCAGCTCGATCATCTTCGCCGCCACTTCGCGGGTGCAGAGGAACACGCCGGTCAGGTTGACGTCGATCACCGCCTGCCATTGGGCCAGACTCATCTTGCTCAGCTCGCCGTCCTTGACCTTGATGGTCAGGCCATCGCGCAGGATGCCGGCGTTGTTCACCAGGCCGTTGATGGCGCCGAAGTCGCTGGCGACCTGGGCCACCATGTGGGTAACCTGTTCTTCATTGGCGACGTTGCACAGATAGGCACGGGCGTCACCGCCGGCGGCCTTGCAGGCAGCCACGGCTTCGTCCAGTTTTTCGGCATTGAGGTCAACCAGCGCGACGCGCGCGCCCTTGCCGGAGAGGTATTCGCCCATGGCGCGGCCCAGGCCCTGGCAGCCACCGGTGATGATGATGACCTTGTCTTTCAATTGCATCGGAACAACCCCACGAACAGTTTCTGGTGAAAGGCCCCGCCGGCAGCTGTGCACAGAGTCAGCCCTGCCCGTCCGTTTACGACGGATTCTTTGCGAGGAGTCATAAGTTGAGCGTGAAAGCTGCCAAGCATGCCCGAGAACTGCTGCTCAAGGAATACCGCGGCGTCCTCTCCACCCACTCGAAGAAGTGGCCCGGATTCCCCTTCGGCTCCGTGGTGCCGTATTGCCTGGACGAGGCGGGCCGGCCGCTGATCCTGATCAGTCGCATCGCCCAGCACACTCACAACCTGCAGATGGACGGCAAATGCTCGTTGCTCATTGGCGAGCGCGGCGTCGACGACATCCAGGCCGCCGGCCGCCTGACCCTGCTGGCCGAGGCGCTGCTGATCGAGGACGTCGATGCCATCGCCGGCGCCGCCGAGCGCTACTACCGCTATTTCCCCGGCTCGCAGGATTACCACATCGTCCACGACTTCGATTTCTGGGTACTCGAGCCCGTGCAGTGGCGCTTCATCGGCGGCTTCGGCGATATCCACTGGCTGGGCGCCGACAGCGTGCCGCTGGCCAACCCCTTCGTCGGCGAGGCGGAAAGGAGCATGGTCGAGCACATGAACAGCGACCATGCCAGCGCCATCGAACACTACGTCGAGCTGGCCGGGCTGCCCGCTGGCAAGGATCCGCAGCTGGCGGGAATTGATACCGAAGGTTTCCATCTGCGCATCGGCCAGGGCCTGCACTGGTTGCCGTTCCCGGCGCCCTGCGACAATCCTGGCGCGGTGCGCCAGGCGCTGGTGCAGTTGGCCAGGGCGGACGTCTGGCCGGGGAGTGAAGTCATCCAGGCTTGAACAATCCCCGGCCATTCCCTTGAAATTGGCGCGGGACGTCGCCACCTTTCCCGTTATCTGGGTAAATGCCCCGCCAAGGAAACATCGATGCGAGTTCCTCTTTTCCTGATTCTTCTGTTCCCGCTGATCGAGCTGGCCGTGATGATCAAGGTCGGCAGCGTGATCGGCGTGGGCTGGACCCTTCTGCTGATCATCGCCGGCGCCTTCATCGGCGCGGCGGTGCTGCGCGTGGCCGGCGTCGCCACTGCGCTGCGTGCCCGCGAGCGCCTGAATCGTGGCGAGCTGCCCGAACAGGAAATGCTCGAAGGCCTGGTCATCGCCCTGGGTGGTGGCCTGCTGATGCTGCCGGGCTTCATCAGCGATGCCATCGGCCTGCTCTGCCTGATTCCCTTCACCCGCCGCCTGATGCTTGGCCGTGTGCGCCAGCGCATGCAGGAACAGGCCGAGCGCCGTCGGGCCTTCGCCGACGATCCGGCTGCCCAGCAACGTGGTGGCCCCAGCGTGATCGAAGGCGAGTACCAGCGCCGCGAGGAAGACCGCGACCGCCTGCGTTGAGTTTCGGGCGGTTTCGGCCGCCGCGAGCACCCGCCGTTTGCAAAATTTTTTTCGTCACACCCTTGAAATGCCTTGTAGCGACCTTATGTACCGGTCACCGCAAGGTCCCTGTCGCATGAACAGGCTGCTCTTTACGCGTCTCGCCAGCCGGGACGCAAACCGGCAACGCCGGATTCAATAAAACCTGCCGGGCATCGATCTGGCCGTTGGAAATCACAGTTTGGGAGAGTTACGACTATGAAGCTTCGTCCTCTGCATGACCGCGTCGTCATCCGTCGCAGCGAGGAAGAGACCAAAACCGCAGGCGGCATCGTGCTGCCGGGTTCCGCCGCCGAGAAACCGAACCGCGGTGAAGTGGTCGCTGTTGGTGCCGGCCGTGTCCTGGACAACGGCGAAGTTCGCGCTCTGGCCGTCAAGGTCGGTGACAAGGTGGTGTTCGGTCCTTACTCCGGCAGCAACGCCATCAAGGTCGACGGCGAAGAACTGCTGGTGATGGGCGAGTCCGAGATCCTCGCTGTCCTGGAAGACTGATTTCAGTCCGTCCACTCCCCACCGAATTCGATTTAGAGGAAACAGAACATGGCTGCCAAAGAAGTTAAGTTCGGCGATTCCGCTCGCAAGAAAATGCTGGTCGGCGTAAACGTCCTGGCCGACGCGGTTAAAGCGACCCTCGGCCCGAAAGGCCGTAACGTCATCCTGGACAAGAGCTTCGGTGCTCCGACCATCACCAAGGACGGCGTTTCCGTCGCCAAGGAAATCGAACTCAAAGACAAGTTCGAGAACATGGGCGCCCAGCTGGTGAAAGACGTTGCCTCCAAGGCCAACGACGCTGCCGGTGACGGCACCACCACCGCTACCGTCCTGGCCCAGGCCATCGTCAACGAAGGCCTGAAAGCCGTCGCTGCCGGCATGAACCCGATGGACCTGAAGCGCGGCATCGACAAGGCCACCGTGGCCATCGTTGCCCAGCTGAAAGAGCAGGCCAAGCCCTGCGCCGATACCAAGGCCATTGCCCAGGTCGGCACCATCTCCGCCAACTCCGACGACTCCATCGGCAACATCATTGCCGAAGCCATGGACAAGGTCGGTAAAGAAGGCGTGATCACCGTTGAAGAAGGCTCGGGCCTGGAAAACGAACTGTCCGTCGTAGAAGGCATGCAGTTCGACCGTGGCTACCTGTCCCCCTACTTCATCAACAAGCCGGACACCATGGTGGCCGAGCTCGACGGCCCGCTGCTGCTGCTGGTCGACAAGAAGATCTCCAACATCCGCGAAATGCTGCCGGTCCTGGAAGCCGTTGCCAAAGCCGGCCGTCCGCTGCTGATCGTGGCTGAAGACGTCGAAGGCGAAGCCCTGGCTACCCTGGTCGTCAACAACATGCGTGGCATCGTGAAAGTCGCAGCCGTCAAGGCTCCGGGCTTCGGCGACCGCCGCAAGGCCATGCTGCAGGACATCGCCATCCTGACCGGCGGCACCGTCATCTCCGAAGAAGTCGGTCTGAGCCTGGAAGGCGCCACCCTGGAGCACCTGGGTAACGCCAAGCGCGTCGTCCTGAGCAAAGAAAACACCACCATCATCGATGGCGCTGGCGCTCAGGCTGACATCGAAGCTCGCGTCCTGCAGATCCGCAAGCAGGTCGAAGAGACTTCCTCCGACTACGACCGTGAGAAGCTGCAAGAGCGTCTGGCCAAGCTGGCTGGCGGTGTTGCCGTGATCAAGGTTGGCGCTGCCACCGAAGTCGAGATGAAAGAGAAGAAAGCCCGCGTTGAAGACGCCCTGCACGCTACCCGCGCTGCTGTGGAAGAAGGCGTGGTTCCTGGCGGCGGCGTCGCTCTGGTTCGTGCTCTGCAAGCCATCGAAGGCCTGAAGGGCGACAACGAAGACCAGAACGTCGGTATCGCCCTGCTGCGTCGCGCCGTTGAAGCTCCGCTGCGCCAGATCGTTGCCAACTCCGGCGACGAGCCGAGCGTCGTGGTCGACAAGGTCAAGCAGGGTTCGGGCAACTTCGGCTACAACGCTGCTACCGGCGTGTACGGCGACATGATCGAGATGGGTATCCTCGATCCGGCCAAGGTCACCCGTTCGGCTCTGCAAGCTGCTGCTTCCATCGGCGGCCTGATGGTCACCACCGAGGCCATGGTTGCCGAAGTGGCTGACGACAAGGCTGCTCCGGCCATGCCGGACATGGGCGGCATGGGCGGCATGGGCGGCATGATGTAAGCCACCCGGCACCTGCTGTAAGAGAAAGCCCCGCCTAGGCGGGGCTTTTTCATGGGCGTCGGATATGCCAGACTGCGCCGCAGGAGATGGCATTCCTCCTTCAACCGCCCCTGTGGCTGATGATGCCTACGCATAGACCTGGAAAGGCGCGTAGGCGTTCGCCTGCGGCCTGTCCAAAACACCTTCCCCAGGACAGGACCATGTGGAAACCCATTCTCGCCGTCTCCCTCGGAGCCGCCCTTGGCGCACTGCTGCGCTGGGTGCTCGGGCTCAAGCTCAATACCTTCCTGCCATCCATGCCGCCGGGCACGTTGGTCGCCAACCTGGTCGGCGGCTACATCATCGGCGCAGCCATCGCCTTCTTCGCCAACTCCCCCGGCCTGGCGCCAGAATGGCGGTTACTGATCATCACCGGCTTCTGCGGTGGCCTCACCACCTTCTCCACCTTCTCCGCCGAAGTCGTCGTGCTGCTCCAGCAAGGTCGCCTGGCCTGGGCGATGGGCACCGTTGCCACGCACCTCGCCGGTTCCCTGCTGATGACCCTGGCCGGGCTCTGGTCGGTGCACGCGTTGATGGGCCGCTAGGCTGCCCAGCCAAGATAGAGGCCGCGAGGCCTTCGGGAGGAAGACATGAACGGCTACCAGTTGAAGTTCTTCACCCAGCAGGACCGCAAGCATGCCGGCCTGCCGCTGGCTCAATGGCTGCTGGAGGAAGCGCGCCGGCAAGGCGTGCGCGGCGCCACCCTGATGACGGCGAGCGAAGGGTTCGGCAAGACCGGACGTATTCACTACGCGCATTTCTTCGAGCTGGCCGATCAGCCGCAGGAAGTCACCATGGCGGTGAGCGAGGAAGAGTCCGAACGCATCTTCGAAGTGATCCGCCAGGCGGGTGTGAAACTGTTCTACGTGAAGACGCCGATCGAGTTTGGCGTGACGGGCGAGGGCGATTGAGCCCTGGCCGGATGCTCTATTCGACCTGCCGCACTGGAAATCGGCAGGTTGAATGTGAAAATTCCGTCAAAGGCGTTTAAGTTCTATTTAAGCTGGTTAGGCTAACGTGCATTGCGTTCGAGGAGAGCATATGCGCATTTTGTTGGTTGAAGACAATCGGGACATCCTGGCTAATATGGCCGACTACCTGGGCCTGAAAGGCTACACGGTGGATTGTGCCCAGGACGGCCTGTCCGGATTGCACCTCGCGGCGACGTCCCATTACGACCTGATCGTGCTGGACGTGATGCTGCCGGGGCTGGATGGCTTCACCCTGTGCCGCCGCCTGCGCGAGGACGCGCGCCGCGACACCCCGGTGATCATGCTCACCGCTCGCGACCAGTTGGATGACCGCCTGCAGGGCTTCCGCTCCGGCGCCGACGATTACCTGCTCAAACCCTTCGCGCTCTCCGAACTGGCCGCCCGCATCGAAGCGGTGCTGCGCCGCAGCCAGGGCGGTGGCCGTCGCGAGCTGCAGGTCGCCGACCTGAGCTACAACCTCGACACCCTCGAAGTGAACCGTGCCGGCAAACCGCTCAAGCTCAACCCCATCGGCCTCAAGCTGCTGGCAGTGCTGATGCAGAAGAGTCCGCACGTGGTGCGCCGTGACGTGCTCGAGGAAGCCGTGTGGGGTGACGACTGCCCTGACAGCGACAGCCTGCGCAGCCATGTTCACCAGTTGCGCCAGGTGATCGACAAGCCCTTCGGTTCCTCCCTGCTGCACACGGTGCACGGCGTCGGCTACAAGCTGGCGGAGGAAACGCATGGAGTATAAGCAGAGCCTATCCCGACGGATTGTCTTTGCCTTCGTACTCATGACCGCCGCCGTTGGCGGCCTGTTTTCGGTGGGAATCGTCGGCGTCGTTCATATTGTCGAAGAGCGCCTGATTTCCCGCGACCTGGGCGGTGAACTGGACCGCATCATCAACGAGGACCTGGAGAACGGCCAGGCTCCGAAACTCGATCCCGGCATGCGCTTCTTCATCAGCGATGGCGCGGGCGTCTATGCCATGCCACCGGCGCTGCGCCGGCTGGACGAAGGCTTCCACGAAGTCTTCGACGGCGAGTTGTCCTTCCATGCACTGGCGCGCGACGTCGATGGTCGCCGCTTCGTCCTGCTACAGGACCAGAGCGACTTCGAGGCGCGCGAACAGATCCTCTACGCCGCCGTGGTCACCGGTTATGTGCTGAGTCTGGCCCTGTCCGGGGTGTTGGGCTGGCTGCTGGCGCGCAAGGTCATGGAACCGGTGTCGCGCCTGGCGCGCCAGGTCCGCCACCGCGACCAGTTGCTGGAGCTGGCGCCGCCGATGTCGCCGGACTACGCCAACGACGAGGTGGGCGAGCTGGCGGCGGCCTTCGATTACGCCATGGGCCGGCTGCACGATGTGCTGACCCGGGAGAAGCTCTTTACCAGCGATGTCAGCCACGAACTGCGTACCCCGTTGATGGTGATCGCCACCAGTTGCGAACTGCTGGCGGAAGAGCCGGGGCTCAGCACGCGCGCGCGCGCCCAGCTGGCGCGCATGAACAGCGCCTGCGAAGAGATGCGCGATCTGGTGCAGACCTTCCTGATGCTGGCGCGAGCCCAGCGCAAGGACATGGCCATCGTGTCCCAGGCGGGATTGCGGAAGATCGGCGACGAACTGGTTGCGCAGTGGCGTGGCCCGATCGAAGCGAAGGGCCTGACCCTGGAATACCACGTCGGCCAGGAGATGCCCGGGCAGTTCAACGCGCCTTTCCTGCGCTCGGTGATGAGCAATTTATTGCGCAATGCCATGCATTACACCGAAAGCGGCAGCATCCGCTTACAACTTGGACCGAATGGATTCTGGGTTGAAGACACCGGCGCCGGCATCCCGGAAGAACAGCGCGAGCGCGTCTTCCAGCCCTTCGTGCGCGGCCAGAACCCGCGTGGTGAGGGGCTTGGGCTGGGGTTGTCGCTGGTCAAGCGGATCTGCGCCTCCGAGGGCTGGGACGTCACGCTGCGTCCGGCCGAACCCCATGGCTGTCGCTTCGAAGTTCGCCTAGCCGTCGTTTGACAAAAACTTCACAAGTGCATGACCCGGCTGTGACAGGCTGGTTTGTATCGTTCGCCCTGAATTCGGGAAAGGTAAAAATCCGATGACTGAAAAACCCGTCGACCTGGAGTTCTCCCAAAAGTACGACCGCCAGCACGCAGAACGTTACCTGCGCAAGCACCAGGCCGGACTCTCCCGGAAACTTTCCCATTGGCGCGATGTCCAAGTCGCCCGCCAGGCACTCAAGCTGGCGGGGCAGCCCAATCTGGTTCTCGACCTGCCGTGCGGCGCCGGACGTTTCTGGCCGATGCTGGCCGAAAAGGAGAACCGGGTGATCATCGGGGCGGACAATTCCCCGGACATGATCGCCGTGGCCTGCGCCGGTCAACCGAATGAGGTTGTAAAACGCGTTCGACCTTTGCAGACTTCCGCGTTTGCCATTGATCTGCCCGACAACGCCGTCGATAGCATCTTCTCGATGCGCCTGATGCACCATATCGGCGAAAATGAAGATCGTTTGACGATGTTGCGCGAATTTCACCGCGTAACCCGTGATTCGGTGATCCTGTCGATGTGGGTTGATGGCAACTTCAAGTCCTGGAAGCGTGCTCGCGCCGAGTCGAATCGCAAGAAACACGCCTACCAGAACCGCTTCGTGATTCCCGCCAAGACCATCGAGGCGGAGTTCCGCCAGGCTGGTTTCAAGGTCCAGGATCACATTGATTTCGTCCCGCTCATCCATATGTGGCGGGTCTACATTCTGCGTAAGGAGTGATGGATGGCCGTTGATCTGGCTTCGCTGCAGCAAATTTCCGGTGAGAACGCCATCGACCGTTGGCTCCAGGTGCCCGGCAAGTGGGTCGAGGAACCCAACCGTCGGCGCGGCGGCGAAAGCGGCGTGCAGCGAGTCCTGACCTCCGACGGCCGGATGCTCTATCGCAAGCAGCAGATGGGCCACATCTACCGCGACCTGCTGCATCCCTTCGGCTACCCCACCGCCATCCGCGAGCGCAATGCGCTGCAGGCCGCCGAAGCGCTGGGCGTGAAAGTGCCCACCCTGGTCTACGCCGGCTGCCGCAAGGTGGATGGCGAATGGCAGGCCCTGCTGGTCACCGAGTCCCTGGATGGCTTCAGCAGCCTGGAAGACTGTTACGCCCGTGGCGACCAGGAGCGTTGGGGCGAAGCCCTGCACCAAAGAATTCTGCAACATTACGGTAGTACCCTTGCAAAGCTTAACGCTGGCCGTTGGCAGCATGGCTGCCTCTACCTGAAGCACGTCTTCGTGAAGGTGGACGGCGACAAGATCGAAGTGGCCCTGATTGACATGGAAAAAGCCCGCCAGCGCTTCAGCGCCCAGCGTGCCGCCCGTCACGATCTTCGCCAGGTAAAACGCCGCTCGTCGTGGACAGAGGCGCAATGGCAGGCCTTTGTCTATGGTTACCAAGCGGCGTTTGGCAGCGCCATCAAAGGGTTGCAGACATGAAGTTAGAAATTACGCGAGGTTTGCTCCTCATCGGCGCGCTCGGGGTGGCGACCCTGGCGGCGGCGGCCTGGCATGAGCCGGGGCCTTCGGTCATTACCGGAAAAGGTGGCCTGGACAGCTGCCCGATGCCGCCCAACCTGCGTGCCAAGCAACAGGACATCCGTCCGGATGACGACCTGCTGCTTTTCCTGTTCGGGATGTCGCAGAGCAAAGCACGCTGATTTCTGATTCCAACTCGAAACCCCGCCTCGGCGGGGTTTTTTGTGGGCGACGGGTTTAGACTGCCGATTCAAGCCTGCAATGAGATGAGCATGAGCGACAGCGCATTTTCCCGGCGGATCGTGCAGAACCTGCTGGATACCGACTTCTACAAGCTGAGCATGATGCAGGCGGTGCTGCACAACTATCCCAACGCCGAAGTCGAGTGGGAGTTCCGCTGCCGCAACGAAGAGGACTTGCGCGCCTACCTGGACCCGCTGCGCGAGCATACCGAGCGCTTGGCGGAGCTGTCTTTCTCCGTGCAGGACCTGGCCTTCCTCGAGCGCATCCCGTTCTTCAAGCCGGACTTCATCCGCTTCCTCGGCCTGTTCCGCTTCAACCCCAGCTACGTGCAACTGGGCGTGGAGAACGAGGAGCTGTTCCTGCGCCTGAAAGGCCCGTGGCTGCACGTGATTCTCTTCGAGGTGCCGCTGCTGGCGATCATCAGCGAAGTGCGCAACCGCCACCGCCACCCCGGCACGACGCTGACGATGGTCCGCGACCGTCTGCAGGAGAAGTTCGACTGGTTGCGCAAAGAGGCCAGCGCCGAGGAACTGGCTGGTTTCAAGATGGCCGACTTCGGCACTCGTCGACGCTTCTCCTATCCGGTGCAGGAAGCGGTGGTGCGCGACCTGCGCGATGGCTTCCCCGGCCATTTCGTTGGCACCAGCAACGTCCACCTGGCGCGCGAACTGGGGGTGAAGCCGCTGGGCACCATGGCCCACGAGTGGTTGATGGCGCACCAGCAACTCGGCCCGCGATTGATCGACAGCCAGGCCGCCGCGCTGGACGCCTGGGTTCGCGAGTACCGCGGGCAACTGGGTATCGCCCTGACCGATTGCATCACCATGGACGCCTTCCTGGCGGACTTCGACCTGTATTTCGCCAAGCTCTTCGATGGCCTGCGCCACGACTCGGGCGACCCGCTGGAGTGGGCGGAAAAGGCCATCCGGCATTACGAGCACCTGGGCATCGACCCGCTGACCAAGACCCTGGTGTTCTCCGACGGCCTCAACTTGCCGCGTGCACTGGAAATCTACCGGGCGCTGCGCGAGCGAATCGACGTCAGCTTCGGCATTGGCACCCATTTCACCTGCGATGTGCCGGGTGTGCAGCCGATGAACATCGTGCTGAAGATGACCGCCTGCAACGGCCATCCGGTGGCGAAGATCTCCGACGAGCCCGGCAAGACGCAGTGCAAGGACGAGAACTTCCTGCACTACCTCAAGCATGTCTTCAAAGTCCCGGCCTAGTCGATTGCGAAGCGCGGCGGGACGCGCCACTCTTGCTCAAGCAGCCAACGCGACAGGCCCTCTGGCGCGACAGGTCCACTGAAGGGGAACAACGGATGTCAGCCACCAACGAACTCATCATCGGCGCCGGGCCCGACGGGCAGCCGGTCGGCCAGTCCTGGAAACTCGCCAACCGCCACGGCCTGATCGCCGGCGCCACCGGCACCGGCAAGACGGTGACGCTGCAGCACCTCGCCGAATCCTTCAGCGACGCCGGCGTCGCGGTGTTTGCTGCCGACATCAAGGGTGACCTGTGCGGCATCGCCGCCGCTGGCAACCCGCAGGGCAAGGTGGCTGAGCGCATCGCCAGCATGCCCTGGCTGAACCACAAGCCCCAGGCCTACCCGGTGAGCATCTGGGATGTGGCCGGCAAGACCGGCCACCCGCTGCGCACCACGCTGTCGGAGATGGGCCCGCTGCTGCTGGCCAACCTGCTGGAGCTGACCGAGAGCCAGCAGGCGGCACTGTTCGCCGCGTTCAAGGTGGCCGACCGCGAAGGCCTGCTGCTGCTCGACCTGAAAGACCTCAAGGCGCTGCTCAACCACTTCAAGGAAAACCCGGACATCCTCGGCGAGGACCGTGCGTTGTTCACCGGCGCCTCGTCCCAGGCACTGCTGCGGCGCCTGGCGCTGCTGGAACAGCAGGGCGCCGAAGACTTCTTCGGCGAGCCGGCGCTGCAACTGGAAGACCTGCTGCGCCCCGAGGCCGATGGTCGCGGGCGCATCCACCTGCTGGATGCCAGCAAGCTGGTGCACGACGCGCCCAAGGTTTACGCCACCTTCCTGCTCTGGCTGCTGGCCGAGCTGTTCGAGCAGCTGCCCGAGCGCGGCGATGCGGACAAGCCGATCCTCGCGCTGTTCTTCGACGAGGCGCACCTGTTGTTCAATGGCACGCCCAAGGCCCTGCAGGATCGCCTGGAACAGGTGGTGCGGCTGATCCGTTCCAAAGGTGTGGGCGTCTACTTCGTTACCCAGTCGCCAGGCGACCTGCCGGACGACGTGCTGGCGCAACTGGGCCTGCGCATGCAACACGGCCTGCGCGCGTTCACCGCCAAGGAACAGAAATCCCTGCGCGCGGTAGCCGATGGCTTCCGCCCCAATCCGGCGTTCGACACCCTGAAGGTGCTCACCGAGCTAGGTATCGGTGAGGCGCTGGTGGGCACCCTGGAAGAGAAGGGCACGCCCGCGATGGTCCAGCGCGTGGCCGTGGCGCCGCCGCAGTCGCGCATCGGCCCGCTGACCGATGCCGAGCGCGCCGATGTCATCCGTCGCTCGCCGTTGGCAGGCCGTTATGACCAGCCGATTGATCGAGAGTCTGCGTACGAAAAGCTCACCGGCCGCGCCGACGACAAGATGGCGCCGACCCAAGGGAAGGAAGAGAAGGGCACCGACTTTGGCGGGATTGCCGGCGAGATTCTCGGTTCCCTGGCCAGCCAGGTCAGCAAGACGGTGGTGCGCCAGGCGGCGAACCAGATCGGCCGGCAACTGGTGCGAGGGCTGATGGGCGCGCTGTTGGGCGGTAGCAAGCGAAGGTAACGACGGGGTCATCCTGTAGGAGCGGGCCATGCC
>NZ_JYOA01000003.1:224236-364272 GCF_000955805.1 Pseudomonas sp. 21
GCGCATGGCGCGCTCCTACAGAAATGAAAAAGGCGCCGGAGGGCGCCTTTTTCATTGTTTCAGCCATCAGATGCGGAAGCTGTCCACCAGGTGACGCAGGCGGCCGGCCTGGTTCTCCAGGTCGGCACAGGCGCGCAGGGTGGCCTGGAGGTTTTCCACGCCTTCCTGGTTCAGGGTGTTGATCTCGGTGATGTCCATGTTCAGCGAGTCGACCACGGCGGTCTGTTCCTCGGTGGCGGTGGCCACCGACTGGTTCATCGAGTCGATCTCGCCGATGCGGTGGGTCACGCTGGCCAGGCGCTCGCCGGCGCGGTTGGCGATTTCCACGCTTTCCAGGCTGTAGCGCTGGCTCTCGGTCATGGTGTCCACGGCTTCGCGGGCGCCGACCTGCAGCTCTTCGATCATCTTCTGAATCTGCTGGGCCGACTCCTGGGCGCGGTGGGCGAGGTTGCGCACTTCGTCCGCCACCACGGCGAAGCCACGGCCGGCTTCCCCGGCGCGGGCGGCCTCGATGGCCGCGTTCAGGGCCAGCAGGTTGGTCTGCTCGGAGATGCCCTTGATCACTTCGAGGATCTGCCCGATGTTCACCGTGCGGCTATTCAGTGCTTCGATGTTGGCGCAGGCGGAGCTGATCTTGTCCGACAGCAGGTTCATCGCGCTGATGGTCTGCTCCACTACCTGGCGCCCGTCGCCGGCCTGGTGCGAGGCATCGGTGGCGTGGTGCGAGGCATCGGCGGCGTTTCGCGCGATCTCCTGGGCGGCAGCGCCCAGTTCATTGATCGCCGCCGCGACGCTGTTGGTGCGGTTGGACTGCTCGTCGGAGTTGCTCATCGAGGAGTTGGAGGCGTTCACCACCAGCTGCGAGACGTCGTGCAACTGGCGCGCGGTGGAGGCCACCTCGCGGATCGATTCGTGGATACGTTCGACGAAGCGGTTGAAGGCATTGCCCAGCACGCCGAACTCGTCGTTGCTGGCGACCTTCAGGCGCTTGGTCAGGTCTCCCTCGCCCTGGGCGATGTCTTCCATGGCGCGCCCCATGGTGGTCAGCGGCTGCATCAGCACGCGGATCAGCATGCCCAGCAGGAGCAGGATGGCGACGATGGCAATGGCGGCGGCGACGATGGCCGAGGCGCGGAACTTGCTCAGCATGGAGTAGGCCGCGTCCTTGTCGATGGACAGGCCGATGTACCAGTTCACCGACGGCAGGCCTTTGACCTGGGTGAAGCTGAGGATGCGGGTGTGGCCGTTGAGCTCGGCCTCGCTGAAGCCGCCGCCGATCCTGGGTGTGTTCTGCGGGTAGATGTCGGAGAGGGACTTCATGATGAAGCTCTTGTCCGGGTGCACCAGGATCTTGCCGTCGCCGCTGACGAGGAAGGCGTAGCCCATGCCGCTGAAGTCCAGCGAGTTGATGATTTCCACCAGGGTCTGCAGGCCGAGGTCGCCGCCGACCACGCCCAGGGTCTTGCCGCCAGCGCGCGCAGGAGTGGCGACGGTCATGATCAGTTGCTGGGTGGCTGCGTCGATGTAGGGCTCGGTCAGCGTGGTGCCGCCGGCCGCGACGGCATCCTTGTACCAGGGGCGGGTACGCGGGTCGTAACCGTCAGGCATGGCGCTGTTGGGGCGCATGGTGAAGGTGCCGTCTTCCTGGCCCAGGTAGGTGAAGTTGAAGGTCTTGCGCAGGGTGTCCTGCTCCAGCAGGCCGGTCAGATGCTCGGGCGAGCTGTCGCGGGCGAGGGTCTGGGCGGTGCTTTCGATCAGCAGCAGGCGGCCGCTCAGCCAGTTCTGGATGTTGCTGGCGCTGACGTCGCCCATCTCCCGCAGGTAGTCCTCGAGGTCCTCGCGGATCGCATTGCGCTGCAGGTAGTCGTTGTAGAGGGTGAAGAGGGCGAATGCCGAGAAAACAACAAGAGAAGCGGCCAGGAGGATCTTATGGCTGAATTTCAGGCTCTTGATCATGCTGCGTCGAGTCCGGAAGTAGTGGGATGCCTGAGCGGCGTTGGTCCGGGCGACAGATCCGGTGTCGCCGCAGAACGTCCGTCCCCGTGGTATGAAACGGACGGCGCCGGCGCGGCGGATAGCCGTGCAGGCGTGGCCGGAACTCCCTTGTGCCGGCGGTGACGACAGGCCCGGTTTGTTGGTTGGTATCAAAGGCCTTCACCCTTGATTTCGGCGTGCCCGAGGGAAGCTTGAAAGAGTCGGACGAACGGTAGGGGTGGCTCTGTGGCGGGTGTTTCAGCGGTGATACAGGTTGCAGGGGCTGGCTCGAGAATGCAGATTCACCGGCGGTTTCGTCGCGAACAAAAAAGGCGCCCGAAGGCGCCTTTTTCGTTTTCCGCTGCGGTCAGATGCGGAAGCTGTCCACCAGGTGACGCAAACGGCCGGCCTGGTTCTCCAGGTCGGCACAGGCGCGCAGGGTGGCTTGCAGGTTCTCCACGCCTTCCTGGTTGAGGGTGTTGATCTCGGTGATGTCCATGTTCAGCGAGTCGACCACGGCGGTCTGCTCTTCGGTGGCGGTGGCCACCGACTGGTTCATCGAGTCGATCTCGCCGATGCGGTGGGTCACGCTGGCCAGGCGCTCGCCGGCGCGGTTGGCGATTTCCACGCTTTCCAGGCTGTAGCGCTGGCTCTCGGTCATGGTGTCCACGGCTTCGCGGGCGCCGACCTGCAGTTCCTCGATCATTTTCTGGATTTCCTGCGCGGACTCCTGGGCGCGATGGGCCAGGTTGCGCACCTCGTCCGCCACCACGGCGAAACCACGGCCGGCTTCACCGGCGCGGGCGGCTTCGATGGCGGCGTTCAGGGCCAGCAGGTTGGTCTGCTCGGAGATGCCCTTGATCACTTCGAGAATCTGCCCGATGTTCACCGTGCGGCTGTTCAGTGCCTCGATGTTGGCGCAGGCGGAGCTGATCTTGTCGGAGAGCAGGTTCATCGCGCTGATGGTCTGCTCCACCACCTGGCGCCCATCGCCGGCCTGGTGCGAGGCATCGGTGGCGTGGTGCGAGGCATCGGCGGCGTTGCGCGCGATCTCCTGGGCGGCAGCGCCCAGTTCATTGATCGCCGCCGCGACGCTGTTGGTGCGGTTGGCCTGCTCGTCGGAGTTGCTCATCGAGGAGTTGGAGGCGTTCACCACCAACTGCGAAACGTCGTGCAACTGGCGCGCCGTGGAGGCCACTTCGCGGATGGATTCGTGGATACGCTCGACGAAGCGGTTGAAGGCGTTGGCCAGCACGCCGAATTCGTCGTTGCTGGCGACCTTCAGGCGCTTGGTCAGGTCGCCTTCGCCCTGGGCGATGTCCTGCATGGCGCGGCCCATGTCGGTCAGCGGTGCCATCAGCACGCGGATCAGCATGCCGAGCAGGAACAGGATGGCGACGATGGCGATGACGGTGGCGACGATGGCGGTGTTGCGGAAGTCGCTGAGCATCGCATAGGCGGAGTCCTTGTTGAGCACCAGCGCGACGTACCAGGTCACGCCCGGAAGGCCCTTCACCGGCGTCATGGAGACCAGCTGGTCTTCGCCGTTGATGCTGACTTCCTGCACGCCCGGCTGCACCTTGGGCGCGCCTTGCTGGTAGACCTCGCCGAGGCTCTTGAAGATCAGGCTGCTGTCCGGGTGCAGGAGGATCTTGCCGGCGTCGCTGACCAGGAAGGCATAGCCATCGCCGTCGAACTTCAGCGAATTGATGATCGCGGTGATGGTTTCCAGCTTCATGTCGCCGGCGGCCACGCCGACCAGTTGGCCGTTGCGCATGACCGGCATGGACATGGCGAGAATCTGCTCGTTGGTGCCGGCATCGAGGAAGGGCTCGGTGACGATCAGCCGGCCGGCGGCCACGGCGTCCTTGTACCAGCCGCGGGTACGCGGGTCGTAGCCGTCGGGCATCGGCGCATAGGGGCGCATGGTGAACACGCCGCTGGCGGCTTCGCCCAGGTAGACCGATTCGAAGTTCTTCTGGAACACCTGCTGCTCCAGCACATGCTGGATGCGTTCGGGTGTCGGTTCGCCGTCGGCCAGTTGCGCCGCTTCCGCTTCCACCAGCTGGATGCGACCTTCCAGCCAGCTCTGGATATTGCTGGCGGTCAGGCTGCCGACCTCGGAGAGATAGGATTCGGTGTCGGAGTGGATTGCGTCGCGCTGGCGCAGATCGTTGAAGAAGATGAAACAGGCGAAGGCGAAGGTGACCACGAGAGAGGCTGCCAGGAGGATCTTCCTGGAGAAGGACAGCGAACGAAGCATCGGTAAAGCATCCTGCTGTAAAACGGGTTTGAGCAGGTTGTATCGGCAGATGCGCGGGGAGCTTTAGGAGAATTGCGGCAGGCAGGCGAACAAGTTCCCGCGCGGGGCGCGGGAACCATGAATCCGGTCGTCAGGAAGTTGGATCAGGGGGGGGTGTTATTTAACGGCTTTTGCAACTTCTTCCTGAATGCTGGTCATGATGGTGCCCAGGTCGCCACCGATAATGCTGGCGCCCGCGATAACCACCACCGAGATCAGTCCCGCAATTACCGCATATTCGATTGCTGTTGCCCCTTCCTTGTCGGCCGCGAATGCCTTGGCCATGCAGAACAATCTCAGGGACAGGTTTTTTATTGTCAGGTCCATCGCGGGTGCTCCCTCGAATACCACGGGGCGGCGCCCCGACTTCACCGTCAGGCTAGGCGTCGTATGGCCGAATGCAATTGTTCAAATAGCGCTAATACCAAAGTTATAACCCTCTCGGCATATAAATAATTGCAGGTCGTAAATTTAACCGGCGTGGTTGACGCTCTAAATACAGCTACTAGATTCAGCCATGGCACAACTGAAAACTGATTATGAGGAATGGTTCTTATCGAACTTCCTCGCCTGGCCGAAACAACAATAAAGTTCTGAAGGACAAAACCCGGTGCTGCCGGTAACGGACTTCTTACGACAAGGCCGCGGACCCTCCGGTCCGCATTTCCGAGATTGCCCAAGGATGTGGTCATGAATAGCAAGGTGCTGATGGTATTCGCCGGGCTGTTGCTGGTTTGCGCCGGTGTGGTGGGGTATCTCGGACTCAAGGTCGGCAAGCCGGCCGCGCCGGTTGCCGGCGTGGTTCAGGAAGTGGCGCCGGCGGCGATGGCCGAGGCCGACAAGCTGCAACGCACCGCCGTGGTGGTGGCCGCCCGTGACCTGCCGGCCCTGACGGTGATCGGCAAGGACGATGTCAGCGTGGAGATGCTGCGCACGGCTCCCGCCGGCAGCTTTCCCAAGCCCGAAGTCGTTATCGGTCAGCGTGTCTGGGTCGCCGTTCCGGCGGGCAATATCCTCACCTCCGCAGTGACCGAACCGGGCGGCCCTCTGGCCCGTACCATCCGGCCGGATGAGCGCGCCATGGCGATTGCGGTGGACGAGGTCATCGGTGGCGGCGGCTTCGTGCTTCCCGGTGATTACGTCGACGTCATGCTCTTCGTCCAGGACCAGCAGAGCACCGAGCGCAGCCTCAGCGCCCAGGTGGTGCTGCCCGGCGTGCGGGTGCTGACCTACGGCGAGCAGATCGCCGTTTCCACCGACGGCCAGGCGCGCAACGCCGGCGACCCCAAGGACAAGACACCCAAACCGCCGCGCACTGCCGTGCTGGCGGTACCCGCCGAAGCCGCTTCGCGCCTGATGCTGGCCAGCCAGGCCGGGTCCCTGCGCCTGGCCGTGCGCAGCAAGGACGAGAACCTCTACGAGAAGGAGCAGCAGGGCCGCTATATCCAGGCCTCGCTCGGTTCCGCCGGCAGCCAGCCGATCACCCTCGAGCAACTCATCGGCAAGCCGCGTCAGGCCCCGGCGCCCGCCGTGCGCCAGGTCTCCGCCCCGCAGGTTGACGCCGGCGTGGTGGTCTACCGGGGCACCACCGTTACCCGTGAAGCACATTGAGCAAGGAGTGCATCGATGTCCAAGCGCTTCATCCTTCCCCTGGTTGCCCTGCTGGCTTGCGCCGTTCACTCCGCGGCCCAGGCCGTGCCGAGCGCCTGCGCAGGCTTTGCTGACCAGCAACTGAATCTCGATGTCGAGCAGGGCGCCCAGCGCGACCAGCAACTGCCGGTGCCGATCAAGCGGCTGGCCATCGGCGACCCGAACATTGCCGACGTGCAGGTGCTCGACAAGCGCGACTTCCTCGTCACCGGCAAGGCCGAAGGCCTGACCAGCCTGCTGATCTGGACCGCCTGCAGCGACCAGCCGATGCGCACGGTGGTGCGCGTCGGTGCGCGTGCGGTGGGCGACGTGGCGGGCGCAACCGGCGTTGGCGCCGGCAGCCTGCCCAACCAGGTGCAGACCGATATCCGCTTCGTCGAAGTCAGCCGCAGCAAGCTCAAGCAGGCTAGCACCTCGCTGGTGCGGCGCGGCTCCAACACCTTCGTGCTGGGCTCGCCGGGCAGCCTGGGCAGCATGACGGTCGATCCCGTCGGCAACCTCGATGGCACCTTCGGCAACGCCAACGGCGGCTTCAACATCATCTGGGGCGGCGGCAGCAGCAAGTGGCTGGGCTTCATCAATGCCCTGGAAGGCAGCGGCTTCGCCTACACCCTGGCGCGGCCCAGCCTGGTGGCTACCAGCGGGCAGACGGCGTCGTTCCTGGCCGGCGGCGAGTTCCCGATTCCCGTGCCCAATGGCGACAAGGACACCATCACCATCGAGTACAAGGAGTTCGGCGTGCGCCTGACCCTGACCCCGACGGTGATGAACGACAAGCGCATCGCCCTGAAGGTCGCCCCGGAAGTCAGTGAACTGGACTTCTCCAGCGGCATCCGCACCAACGACATCGCCGTGCCTGCGCTGACCGTGCGGCGCACCGATACCAGCGTGATGCTCGCCGACGGCGAAAGCTTCGTGATCAGCGGGCTGATCAGCAGCAGCACCATCAGCAACATCGACAAGTTCCCCTTCCTCGGCAGCATCCCGGTGATCGGCGCGCTGTTCCGATCTTCGAACCTGGACAAGGACGACCGCGAGCTGCTGATGATCGTCACCCCGCACCTGGTCCAGCCGCTGGCGGCCAATGCCGCGCTGCCCAAGCTGCCCGGCGAAGGGCTGCGTGACTACGACCCGGGCTTCGGCGAGTTCTACTTCCTCGAGGACGGCCGCTTCGACAAGCGCAAGGCCAGCAGCGGGATGTCGCACTGATGGATACCTACGAAGCGCTGACCCGCCAGAGAGCGGGAGGCAAGGCAAAGCAAGGGAGCACGGGCATGAGTCAGACTTTCGTGGCGCTGGTCCAGCATCCCGGTGAGCAGGAGTGGCTGCAGAGCAGCCTGGCCGGCTGCGGGCAGGTGGTTCTGGCCAATAGCGGGACCCTGGAAGAACTGCTGTCGCTGCTGGACGTCACCGGCGCGACGGTCCTGTTCACCAGCCTGAACAAGGCCAACCTGGTCTCCCAGGGCTCGCTGATCGAGGGGCTGGTCTCGGCGCGGCCGCTGCTCTCGGTCGTCGCCGTCGGCGATGGCCTGGACAACCAGCTGGTGCTGGCCGCCATGCGCGCTGGAGCACGGGACTTCGTCACCTACGGCGCCCGTGCCAGCGAGCTGAGCGGGCTGGTCCGCCGTCTCGGCGGGCGCCTGCCCACGGTGCCGGTAAGCGCCACCCAGCAGGGTGAACTGATCAGCCTGATCAGCGCCCGGCCCGACGCCGACGGCGCCTTCGTCGCCCTGCACCTGGCCCTGGCGCTGCAACGCCAGGCGGACCACCGCGTGCTGCTGGTGGACATCGGCCAACCCACCGGCGAGGCGCTGGCGATCCTCGGCATGGAGCCGTCATTCACCTTTGCCGATGCGCTGCGCAACCTGCGCCGCCTGGACCAGACCCTGATCGACAGCGCCTTTGCGCGCCACGAGTCCGGCCTGCGCGTGCTGAGCCTGTCGGACGAGCCCGGCGTGCTGGAGCGCATCACCACTGCCGAGCTGTATCTGCTGCTGGGCAACCTGCGCAGTGCCTTCAGCCATATCCTGATCAACCTCACCGGCGTTGCCGAAGGCGAACTCAGCGGCCAGTTGCTGATGCAGGCCAACCGCGTGCTGTGGCTGGTGGACCAGAGCGTGCCGTCCTGCAAGAAGGGGCTGGAACGCCTGCGCCGCCTGCGCGAGCGCACCCCTGCGCTGCCACGCATCGAGCTGCTGATCGAGCGTTACTGGGCCTCGGTTCCACCGGATGCGCCGGCGCTGGGCAAGATGTTCGGCCTGGAACTTTTCGGCGTGCTGCCTGCCTCGCCCGAAGCCCGCCTGCGTGCCAAGAATGTCGGCCAGAGCCTGTTCGACCTGGCCCCGCGTGACCCGCTGACGGTGAAGCTGCGCGACCTGGCCGAGGCGCTGGGTGCGGGCGTGGCCGAGAAGCGCGGGCTGTTCAGCTGGATCGGCCGGGCGAAGGCCGCGCGCTCATGAGTCAGCACTACGGCGGCGGTCACGGCCGCCACGACCAGGACCTGCAGACGCTGAAAATGCGCCTGCACCGCTACATCATCGACGAGATCGACGAAGACGGCATGAACCTGCTGGAGGGCGCGCGGCCGGCGGTGGCACAGTACGTCTCCGAGAAGGTTTGCGAATACGCCTCGCGCCGCCAGCTGGCAATTTCCCGCTACGAACTGGACCGCCTCGCCGAGGAGGTGGTGGACGAACTGACCGGCTTCGGTCCGCTGGAAATCCTCCTGCGCGATCCGGGCATCTCGGAAATCCTGGTCAACGGCCCGGACCGGGTGTTCATCGAGCACGAAGGCCGGCTGTACCAGAGCGACCTGCGCTTCATCGACGACCACCATGTGCAGCGGGTGATCCAGCGCATACTCGCGCCGCTGGGGCGGCGCCTGGACGAGTCCAGCCCGATGGTGGACGCGCGCCTGCCCGACGGCAGCCGGGTCAACGCGATCATCCCGCCGGTGGCACTGGACGGGCCCTGCCTGTCGATCCGCAAATTCAGCAAGGAACTGCTCAAGAGCGCCGACCTGCTCGCTTACCAGAGCGTCGACGAAGCCATGCTGGCGTTCCTCCGCCAAGCGGTGGCGAGCCGCTGCAACATCCTCATCAGCGGCGGCACCGGCACCGGCAAGACCACGCTGCTCAATGTCATGAGCAGCTTCATCGACGAGCGCGAGCGCATTGTCACTATCGAGGACACCGCCGAACTGCAACTGGGCCACGACCACGTGGTGCGGCTGGAGACCCGTCCGCCGAATGCCGAAGGCTTCGGTGAAGTGACCGCTCGCGACCTGATCCGCAACGCCCTGCGCATGCGCCCGGACCGCATCATCCTCGGCGAGATCCGCGGCGTCGAAGTGCTCGACGTGCTGCAGGCGATGAACACCGGCCACGATGGCTCGATGAGCACCGTGCACGCCAACTCGGCCATGGACTCGCTGCTGCGCCTGGAGATGCTGGTGGGGCTCACCGGCCAGCGCGTGCCGGAGCAGACCTTGAGGCAGATGCTCTGCTCGGCGCTGGACATCATTGTGCAGATCACCCGCCTGTCCAACGGCCGCCGCTGCGTCAGCGAGATCCTCGAAGTGCTGGAGGTGCGCGACGGCGTCTACGTCACCAATTCGCTGTTCAGCCTCGACCGGCGTGGCACCGGGCAATTCGTCCGCACCGCCCAGCCCAGTGGCATCAAGTTCCGCCAGGTGCTGCTGTGAGCGGCGCCCTCTGGCTGGTCGTAGGCAGCCTGGCGCTGGCGGCGCTGGGCATGGCGCTGGCGGGCATGAGCTGGCGCGCGCGACACCATGAACTGGTGATGCGCCGCCTGAGCGGAGAGAGCGTGGTCGCGGGGGGAGGGCGCGCCCGCAGCAGTCACTGGCTGGCGCGACGCATGCGGCGTGCCGGCATCTCCGACATGCGCGGATGGGTGTTGGGAGCCGTTGTGGTCTGCATTGTGCTGGGGCTGTTCGGCCAGCGCCTGGGCGGACCGATAGCCGCGCTCTGTGGTGTCGGGGTGGGAGTGCTCGGCTTCCACGCACTGCTCAATCTGCTGTACCGGCGTCGCCTGCAGAAAATGATCCGGCAGATGCCCAACTTCCTCGACCAGGTGGTGCGCAGCCTGCACTCGGGGCGAACCCTGGGGGATGCCATCACCCAGGCGGTGAACGCGGCCGACGACCCGCTGCGGGAAATCTTCTCGCTGGTGAACAACCATGTGCTGATGGGCATCAGCCTGCCTGAGGCGCTGCAGGAGGTGGCAGAGCTCTACGACGTGGAGGAGCTGCACGTGCTCTCCCTCGGCGTGGCGGTGAACCACCGATACGGCGGCAACACCACCGACCTGCTGGAAAACATCATCAAGGTCATCCACGAGCGGGAGAAACTCGGTCGCCAGCTGCGCGCCATGACCGGCGAGACCCGCATGAGCGCTCTGGTGCTGGCGTTGCTGCCGGTGAGCCTGGGCGCCTACATCCTGTTCAGCAATCCGGGCTACCTGATGAACATGTGGCACGACCACGGTGGCCGCCTGATGCTGCTGACTTCCCTGGGGTTGCAAGTGCTGGGGTGCTACACGCTCTGGCGCATGCTCAAGAGCATCTGAGGAGGCCGGCATGCCCCTGATGTACGGATTGATGGCGGTGATCCTGGCCCTGGCGGCGATCCTCCTGCTGCTCTCGCAGAGCCGCACGGCCGGTCGCGAACAGCGCCTGATCGAGCAGCGCCTGGGCGGCGATGCAACGCCGCACGGTGCTGGCCAGCGCATGGCGCGGGCCTTCGACCGGATGAGCGACAGCGGCCTGGGTCGACGCCTGCAGCTGCGCGATGAGGAAGTCCGGCTGCTGCTCAACCAGGCCGGCTGGTCCGGCAGTACGCCGCGGCGTATCTACCTGATGTCGATATTCCTGGTTCCCCTGCTGTTCGTGGCCATCGTACTGGTGGTCCTTGCCACACCGGGGCACGCCCATACCTCGCCACTGCTGCCATTGTCCTTCGCCGCCGGGATCGGCTTCCTGCTGCCCAAGCGAGTGCTCGCCCATTTTGCCGGCAAGCGTCGGCAACGCCTGGCGGGCGAGGTCATCCTGTTCATCCAGCTGATCCGCATCCTGTTCGATTCCGGCCTCACCGTGGAGCAGAGCCTGCGTGTGGTCAGCCGTGAAGGACGGAGCATCGTGCCGGTGCTGGTGGAGGAGCTCGACGGCGTCCTGGCGCATGCCGAAAACGGCCTGGACCTGGCCGACGAACTGGAGCTGCTGAGCAAGCGCCTGGCGGTGGGCGAATTGAGCGACTGCTGCAACGTGCTGCGCCAGATGCTGCGCCAGGGCGGCAGTGCTCGCGGATCGCTGCTGACGCTCAAGCAATTGTTCGAGGACCGGCGCCTGACCGACCTTCAGGAAAAGGTCAGCAAGATGTCGGCGAAGATGAGCCTGGTGATGATGACGCTGTTGTTCCCGGCGCTGCTGATCATCCTCGCCGGGCCCGGCTTCCTCGCGATCACCAAGGCCCTGGGGAGAATGGGATGAGAAACGCGTGCTTGATCGGCCTGCTGGGCCTGACCCTCGGCGGCTGCGCCAACCTCGACAGCCTGGGTGGCGGGCCGAGTGTCGGGCAGAACTGCGACGAGAAGCTCGGCCAGGCGGTGGAACTGCAGCTCAACCTGGCCCGCGAGATGCTGGACAACGGCCGTGCCCACGCCGCCCTGGCCAACCTGGAAACCCTGCCGCCGAACTCGCTGGAAGTGCGCGAAAGCAAGGCGCTGGCCCTGCGCCGCATCGGCGATCCCAAGGCGCGCATCGTCTACGAAGGGTTGCTGGGCACCTGCAAGGCCGCCGAGGCCCACCATGGCCTGGGACAGATCGCCATGCGCGGCGGCAATACCGTGGAAGCCGAGCGCGAGCTGCGTGAGGCGGCGCGCCTGCAGCCTACCGATAGCGCGCTGCGCAACGACCTGGGTTACGTCCTGCTGCGGCGCGGTGAACTGGAGAGGGCGCGCTTCGAGTTCATTACCGCCATGGAGCTGAACGAGCACGACAAGCTGCCGGCTACCAACCTGCTCAGCGTCATGTTCATCCAGGGCGAGAACAGCGAGGCCAGCCGGTTGATCCAGAGCGTCGGGCTGTCCGCCGACCAGGTCCGCGCGGCCCAGGACCAGGCGAAGGACCTGCGCCCGGCCAGCCCCGCCAGTCCGGCCAGCCAGCCGGCAGTGCAGGCCGAAAGCGTGAGTTACGTGGACGATCCGGAAGAGGGCGCGCACCCCGCGCTGGTCGAGTCGACCCCGGCGGTCGCGCGCGACGCCAAGCTGCTGGTCAAGGCCCGCTGAGGCGGGCAGGGAGGGAAGGATGAAGACATGGATTCTAGCCGGCGCGCTGCTGGCGACGCCGATGCTGGCCCAGGCGGTGGAGACCACCCACACCGAAGCCGGTACCACCGCTCGTGACCAGCAGGAAGTGCTGACCTGGCTGGACCTGCAGAGCAGCGGCAAGGCCGCCTCGCCCCACCGGCAGAGCGCCACCCCGGCCGAGCGCGACCGCGCCTACCAGCGCTACCTGAAGAGCTATACCCACGAAATTCCCGAGTACCTGCTCGACGACAACAACGGCTTCAGCACCGACAAGAACTGATCCCTTCCGGAGGCTGCCATGGGATGTGAACGGCAGCGAGGCGCAATCGGCGTCATGGCGGCGGGAACGCTGCTGCTGGCATTGATTTGCCTGGCCCTGGTGGTAGACACCGGACGCCTGTACTTCGAACAGCGCAAGCTGCAACGTGTGGCGGACATGGCGGCGCTGGAAGCCGCCACCCAGGGCGGCATGTGCGGCTCGCAGCTGGCTGCCGACATCCAGGGCTATGTCACCGCCAGTGCGGCGAAGAACGGCTTCGTTCCCGGCACGGGCGACACTCTGGTGGGGACGCTGGGCAGTGTCAGCTTCTCCGCCGGATACGGCAGTGCCGACTCCCAGCGGGTTTTCAGTGCGGGCGGCAACCTGGCGGATTCCGTTCGCGTGCAGGCTACCCACAGCGTTCCCTCCAGCCTGGTTCTCAATGTCGCCAGCCTGTTCAGCGGTGCCTCGAGCACGACGGTGCTCAGTGCCCAGGCCGTGGCACGGCGCTCGGCGATGGCGGGCATTTCCGCCGGTAGCGGCGTGCTGAGCCTGGATTCGAGCAACTCGCCGTTGCTCAATGCCCTGCTCGGCGGGCTGCTGGGCACCAGCATCAACCTGGACGTGGTGACCTACCAGGGCATCGCTGGGGCCAACGTCTCGCTGCTCGCCCTGAGCCAGCAGCTCAAAGCGGCCGGGGTGAATCTCGAACTGGGCAAGATCGACAGCCTGCTGGGAGCCAACGTCACCGCCGCGCAGCTGCTCCAGGCCATGGTCAATGCAGCGGACTCCTCGCAGCTGGCCGGCGTGAATACGGCGCTGCTGCGCACCGCGCTGGCCACCATCAACGTACCGACGGCGAACCTGACCCTGGGGCAGATTCTCAGTGTGGTGGCGCCGGACAGCGTGCGCGATACGGCGCTCAGTGCCGGGGTCAATCTGCTGGACCTGCTGATGGCCACGGCGCTGGTGGCGAACAAGAACAATGCGGTGACCATTCCCACCCAGAAGCTTGCCGTGCCTGGGCTGCTAACGCAGAGTCTGACCCTGTCGGTAATCAACCCTCCACAGATTGCTATCGGCTATCCCGGCCGCAACGCCGACGGATCCTGGAGGACTCAGGCACGATCATCGCAGGTCAATCTGACGGTGAAGGCTAACGTGGACCTGCTGAATCTCGGTCTGGTGAAGTCCGCCGTGACTCTGGTTGCCGCAGTCGCGCCAGGTTCCGCCGCGCTGGAAAGTATCCAGTGCGGAGGAGTTGGCAAGCCGGTGACGGTGGGTGTTCAGGCGCAACCTGGCATCGCTTCCCTGAGCCTTGGCGCCTCGGTCGATCTGGTGAGCCTGGGATCGGGCTATCTTGCCAGTGTCGACATCACCACTCCTTCGGGGCCCGTGACAATCGCCACTTCAACCCCGACTGCGCTGACCTACACCGTAGCCAGCCCCAGCGATCTGCCCAGCGCCGTTCAGCGTGCCCAGAGTCCACTCGGGGCGTCTTTGGGGGCGGGCTTGGCGAGCCTTAGCAACGGGCTGAAGATCAAAGTGTCGTTGGGCTCGCAGGGATTGCTGTGCAACCCGTTGCTGGGCTGGCTGCTGTGTGACCTGGGCAAGCTGGTGGACAGGGTTGCCGGTGCGGTCATCAACTCCGCCACCGACCTGGAGAAGCTCCTGACCAAGGCCCTGGCGGACCTGGTCACGGCCTTGGGCAATGCGCTCATCGACCCGCTGCTCAAACTGCTGGGCATCCAGACCGGCATCCTCGACGTGCGCCTGATCGACCTCCAGACCGGCGGCTCGGAGCTGCTGATCTGAAGGTCGCCAGAGGTTGTCGCGGGCTCAGTGCACCGCGCTGCTCTGCGAGGCGCTGGGGGAGATGGCGAGGGCGAGTTGGGTGCGGTTGTGCATGTGCATCAGCCGCAGCACCTGGGAGACATAGAGCTTCACGGTATTCTCGGTGATCCCCAGGTCGTAGGCGATCTGGTAGTTGGTCAGCCCCTTGCTCACCAGGCGCGCCACCGCCTGCTGGCGTGGCGAGAGCTTGTTGAACAGCGGGTTGTTGACCACCGGCGTCATCTGCTCGGCGTTGCTCGGCGCTGCGCTGGGCGCAGGCTCGGGCTGTTCCTGCTTGAGCGCGCCGCTGCTGGCCGGCTGGCCGCCGCCACCATGGACTTCATACTTGATCTTGTGGATATCCCGCGAAATCGAGTTGAGCGATTCCGCCAGGTACTCCAGTCGCTGGTTCACGTGGCTCAGGCTGAGCTGGCTGCGGATGCGCTCGTGCAGGCGCGCCTCCAGGCGCTCCAGGCCCTTGAGTAGGTCCATTGGCGCCACTGGCTTCTGGTAGTAATCGGCGACACCGACGCGCATGGCCTCGATCACTTCCTGGCTGCCCTGCTGGCCGGTGAGAATGATGGTTTCGAAGAACCGCGCCGTGCCGGCTGCCTCCTTCAGCGCCTCGACCACGCGGATGCCGTTGTCGCGACCCAGGCCCAGGTCGCAGATCACCAGGCCGATCGTGGGATCGTCGCGGAACTTCTGCAGGGCGCTGTCCTTGCTGTCGCTGACCACGCAGTGGTAGCCGCTGTTCTCCAGCAGTTCGGAAAGCTCCGCGGTGACCTGAGGCTCGTCATCGATGACCAGCACGCTGAAACGGCGATTGGCCGTTTTTTCCATGACTGCACGCTCCTTGAAGGAATACTTCCATTATTTTTATCGTCCGGCCGTTCAATTACCGTAGCCGGATCGTCCCATCAGGCGATGGATGGTATTAACCCTTAGCATATAGTCGTTAAGTTTGGACTCTGCCAATTGTCGGAATCATTTTTATTTGAAGATCGACAGGGTCGTCAGAAGACCGGCGAACAGCGCGAAGATGAAAGGAAATGACTTGAACTTTGACGGTTGCAGTTTGGCTAATTGCGATTTGCAATTAGCCGGTACTTTGTCCGAATCAATCAAAAGTTTGCTGGCGAACATCAGCACCACACAGAACAGGCAGGCCAGCGCCAGGGTGTACAGCACCGTCAGCGGGTCGCTGGCCAGGCCCAGGGCGATCAGCAGTTTCACGTCGGCCGCGCCCAGCTTTCCCAGCCAGTAGCCCGGCACGCTGAGCAACGCCGCCAGCAGCGCGGCGACCCCCGCGGCAAGCGGCGTGTAGCCCGTCAGCGTGTGGCCCGTAAACAGCAGGAACAGCAGGGCGCCCAGCGCTCCGCCGAGCGTCAGCCAGTTGCTGACCTGCAGCCGCGTGAGGTCCTGGCTGGCACAGGCGGCGAACCAGCCCAGCAGGCAGAGTTTGAACAGCATCGAGAATGTCCTTATCCCGGAACGGCGACTTCGAAGCAGGGTAGTGGAGTTTTAAGGTATCCCGCAGTCCAGCGCCATATTGCAAATGAAGCCAGGAGTAATCGAGTTTGGCTCGCAACGTTATTCCGATAGGCCATGAGGGCGAATCCTGGAAGAGCGCCTAGTATTGCTGGAGAGCGGTATTTCTCCGACGGCGGGTATCTTCAGTAAAGTTCCGCTGCGCCGACAAGTTGAACGATCATTCAAGTTGGAAGTTGGTCCGGGAGTATTGCGCATGAACGGAGTCGGCGGACGTGGCACTCAACGAGGCGCGGTGGCTATCGAGTTCGCCGCCGTATTCGTCCTGTTCTTCGCAGTTCTATACGGACTGCTCGGTTATTGCGTGCCCCTGCTGATGCTGCAGTCGTTCAACGATGCGGCGGCGGCGGGGGCGCGAGTGGCCGTCTCGGTGAATCCCCAGGCCGCGGGTGGCTACAGTGCCGCCCTGAAAGCGGCTGTGGATAACGCCGTGACCCAGCGACTGAGCTGGATGCCGGCGAGCTGGCGCAACGGCTGCTACAGCGGGCAGTTCATGGACACCCCGGTGACCGAGACAGTCTCGGGGCGCCAGTACACGCGCGTCCGGGTGTGCGTCAGCTATCCCTACGCCACCTCTCCCATTGTCCCGCTACTGACCCTGCCGGGAATCGGTACGGTGCCGCGCCTGCCCGACGTGCTCAGCGGCACGGCCAGCGTCCTGCTCTGAGGCACCGGATGTTCGATTTCTGGCGCTCCAGGCCTCGTGGCCAGCACGAGATGAATGACAGCCCGGTGCCGAGTCGGCCGCTGGCGGCACGCCGGCGCCCGGCGCTGCCGCTGGAAGAGCTGGCCGAGCCCGTGGTGACCGGCCACTGGGACCTGTGGCTGGAACTGGACAGCCGCGATCGCGTTATTGCTCGCGGTGGCAGCCAGGCGCACCGGTTGCTGCCGCCCGTGCCGGGCAATGGCGATCTGCCGGGACTGGGGGACTATCTGGACCGGCGCATTCCCGGCGGCATGCAGGTGTCCAGCCTGCGCGGTGGCGAACGGCTCGACCTGGTGCTGCGCAGCACCGGCGAACTGCCGCTGGTCTGTCGCTTCCAGGCGGTCCTGCAGGCCAACGAACACTGCCTGTTGCTGGGCACGGACATCTCCGACCTGAACTGGCAGTCCGACAGCCAGCAGCACAAGCTGCAATGCCTGAACCTCAGCAAACTGCTGCTGGCGCGCCTGCGCCACAGCTCGCAGCGCCGCCTCGGCGAGGCCGTCGGTGAGGTGCTGGAGGCATTCTGCAGCAACTTCCACATGCGCAGCATGGCCCTGCTGCTGGAGGCACCGGACCAGAGCCTGCGGGTCTTTGCCTGCTACGTGCAGCCCGGCTTCGACAGCCTGTTGCGGGAAAACCTGACTCTGCCCGGCGATGAACTGCGGGCCGCCAGCGGTGCCTGCCTGCTGGGGGCCGATGACAGCCCCTCGGAGCTGCTGCGCACCTTGTGTTGCACCCAGCTCTACCTGATCCCGGCCCCCGTGCGCGGTGGGCGTCTGGCCGGGTTGCTGGCCGAGCCGATGGAGCATGGCGGCAGTTGGCCGGGGCTGGCGCCGAGCGACTGGCAGTACCTGGCGGAGATCCTCACCAACCTCGTCCACGAACGCACGGAGCTGCACAGCCTGCGCGACAGCAGCCGGCGCCTGAACCTGCTGCAGGACATGGTGGGCGGCGGCTGGTGGCGCTTGCACGTCGACGAGGGCCTGTTCGAACTGTCGCCGGCGGTGGCGGCGAGCCTGGGTCTGCCCGCCGGGCAGCTGCAACTGGCGTTGGCCGACCTGCTGAGCCAGTTGCACCCCGCCGACGCCGATGAGCTCAGCCTGCGCCTGCGCAACCTGCAGCCGGGCGGGCGGCTGGTCCAGGACCTGCGCCTGCGCGGTGCGGCTCCCACCCAGACGCGCCGTTGGCTGCGCCTGCAGGGCCGGCGGCAGGCGCGCGCCGGCGACCAGTTGATGGACGGCGTGCTGCTGGACATCAGCGAGGGCAAGCTGCAGGAAGAACAGGCGCTGGCCGCCCACGCCCGGCTGCGTAACCTGATCGACAGCGCGCCGGTGGTGATCTACGTGCAGCGCGTGGAAGAGGGGCACCTGATCCCCGAGTTCTACAGCGAGAGCGCGGGCAACATTTTCGGCCTGGACCTGCAGGGGCAGAGCTGGCAGGCACTGGCCGAACGGGTGCATCCCGAGGATCTGGAGGCCTTCCTCGACCGTGGCCGAGAGCTGTTGCGCGAAGGTCGCGTCCGCACCGAGTACCGCCTCTGCGACAGCAGTGGCGAGTGGCACTGGCTGTATGACGAGGCCAAGCTGCTGAGGGACATCCAGGGCATTCCGCAGGAAGCCGTCGGCCTCTGGCTGGATGTCACCGAGCAGCGTCTCGCGGCGATGCAGATCGCCGAAAGCGAGGAGCGCTACCGCGTTCTGGTGGAGGACTCGCCGGCGCTGATCTGCCGATACGACCCCGACTTGCACCTGACCTTCGTCAACCACACCTTTGCCCAGGTACTCGGCGAGCCGGTTGAAGCGTTGCTCGGCCGGCGGCTCGACGAGTGGCTGTCGGAGCAGGATTGCAGTGCCTTGCGCGCCCGCCTGGTGGGCGGTGGCAAGGGCGCGGTGGACGATTCCTGGGAGCTGCGCTTCTGCCTCCCCGGGCAGCGCAACCTCTGGCTGATCTGGTCGGACCGGCCGTTGCTGGATGCCGAGGGGCGGTTGGTGGAAATCCAGGCCGTGGGCCGCGACAACACCGCCGTGCGCCATGCCCAGCAGCAACTGGCCCAGGGCGCGAAGATGGCCAGCCTGGGCGAGATGGTCAGCGGCATGGCCCACGAGATGAAGCAGCCGCTGCATGTCATGCGCATGTCCCTCTATAACGCCCGGCAGAAACTCGGCGAGCCCGAGTACCTGAAGGAAAAGCTCGAGCGTGCCGACGCGCAGATCGACCGGCTCTCGCGGGTGATCAGCCACATGGGCGTGTTCAGCCGCAAGTCGGAGCTGGAGGCTGCGCCTTTCGATCCTTACGACGCCTGCGAAGGTGCCGTCGCCCTGCTGGGTGAAAGCCTCACGCAGCAGGGCATCACCCTGGAATGCCGGCCGCCGGCGCAACGGGTGGTGGTGCGCGGCTATGCCGACCAGCTGGAGCAGGTGCTGATCAACCTGCTGGCCAACGCCCGTGACGCTCTGCTGGGACGAGGAGACGAGGGCGCGCGCTGGGTCGGCGTGTCGCAGGAGCCTTGCACCGACCCAGGCTGGGTAGAACTGCATGTGCGCGACAACGCCGGTGGCATCGACCCGACCGTGATCGAGCGCATCTTCGAGGCCTTCTTCACCACCAAGCCCATCGGCAAGGGGACGGGGCTGGGGCTGTCGGTGAGCCACGACCTGATCCGCAACATGGGCGGCAGCCTGTCTGTGGATAACTTCAAGGGCGGCGCGCGTTTCGTCATCCGCCTGCCGAGGCAGGTCATCACCATTTGAGCAAGCGGAAATGAAAAACGCCTGCGGATGCAGGCGTTTTTCGTGGTGCGTGGCGCGGGATCAGCCGATGAAGCGCGAGGACAGCCAGAACAGGCCGGCGGACAGCGCGATCGACACGGGCAGGGTCAGCACCCAGGCCATGAGGATGTTGCGGATCGTGCTGCCCTGCAGGCCGCTGCGGTTCGCCACCATGGTGCCCGCCACGCCGGAGGACAACACGTGGGTCGTGGACACCGGCAGGCTGTAGATGTTGGCCATGCCGATGGCGGCGGTCGCGGTGAGCTGGGCGGCGATGCCCTGGGCATAGGTCATGCCCTGCTTGCCGATCTTCTCGCCGACGGTGAGCACCACGCGCTTCCAGCCGACCATGGTGCCGATGCCCAGGGCCAGGGCCACCGCGATGATTACCCAGAAGGGCGCGTATTCGGTGGTGCTGGTCAGGTCCTTGCGCAGCTTCTCGAGGTCCGCCTTCTCGCGGGACGGCAGCTCGGACAGCTTGCCGACCTTCTTCGCGGTGTCGTCCAGGCACAGCAGGTAGCGGCGGACCTGGACGCGCTCGTCGTCGTTCAGGTCGTTGTAGCTGGAGACGCCGTGCAGGTCGCCCAGCAGGCCCTTGAGGGTCGCTTCGGTCTGCTTCGGCTCGCAGCGGTACAGATCCGGCATGTCCGCTTCGCCGGCCTTGCCCAGTGCGAGCATCTCGCCGAGGGTGTCGGAGTGGCGGTTGTAGAACTGCTGCAGGTGGATGGCGGCGTCGCGGGTGCGCTCGATCTGGTAGGTGGTGCTGTTCAGGTCGAGGACGAACTTGGCCGGGACGATGCCGATCAGCACCAGCATGATCAGGCCGATGCCCTTCTGGCCATCGTTGGAGCCGTGCACGAAGCTCACGGTCATGGCCGAGATCACCAGCACGAGGCGGTTCCAGAACGGCGGGGGCTTCTTCTCGTCGACGTCGCGGCGGGTTTCCGGTGTCTTGTGCATCTTCGACAGCGGGTACAGCCACTTCAGGCCGATCAGCAGGGCGCCGGCGACGATGAAGCCGGCCAGCGGCGAGAAGATCAGCGACAGGCCGATGTCGATGGCCTTGCCCCAGTTGATCCCGTCGGCCACCGGTACGCCGTTGATCAGGGCATTCGCCAGGCCTACACCGAGGATCGAGCCGATCAGGGTGTGCGAGCTGGAGGCCGGGATGCCGAAGTACCAGGTGCCCAGGTTCCAGGTGATGGCCGCGGCGAGCAGCGAGAACACCATGGCCAGACCGTGGCCGGTGTTCACGTTGATCAGCAGTTCCACCGGTAGCAAATGGACGATCGCGTAGGCAACGCCGACACCACCGAGCAACACGCCGAGGAAGTTGAAGATGCCGGAGAGGATCACCGCGCGGTACGGGGACATGGCCTTGGTGTAGATGACCGTGGCCACCGCGTTGGCGGTGTCGTGGAAGCCGTTGATGAACTCGAACGCCAGGACGAATGCGAGTGCCAGCACCAGGCTGATACCCACCCAGAGATCGAGTCCGCTGAAGAGATCGAACATGAAAATTCTATGACCGGTCGGAGACGGGGCGGCGATTATGCCAGAAGCTTGGAGCACCGTATTCAGCCTGAAACGGTTTCTCCAATTTGCGCGACGCCTCGTCGCACGGCGCTTTCAGGCAGGGTGGAAAAAGTTTGCAATGCTTCCACGCGGGCCGCCGGCCCATCGGATGAGTGTTTGCAGGCCAACTGGCGGGCTCCCCCACGGAGCGCCGCTCGCCCATTGCATCAAGACTTTCCCACAACAGATTCGGGCGGGTCTTTCAGCCTGGGGCCGTTCCTGCGATTTAAACGGAAGCGGCTTCCTGATCCTTTTTCTGTCGTTCTTCTTCGATTCTTTCCAGCTCCCGGTCGAAGGCCTTGTCCTGCACGCTGGGTCGCTTGCGCCAGGGTTTCTTGCCGGGTTCGGGCTGGGCGGCATAAAGGGTCACTTCGCCGCCCTGTTCATCCTTGAAACGTTGCTCCTGGCGCTCCAGTTCCGCGCGCAGTTCGTCTTTGGTCACGATGGTTCCTGATGACAAAAAGCTGATGACTTGAAGAGGGTGACTAGCAGCTGATGACGATGGGCCGCTCGCTGGCTGTCGACGTCCCGCCTGGGCGACGCCCTGGAAGTGTAGACGCTCGGCAGGCACTGGCGTGCCGGCTGCAAAAACGGCGCGGATTATAACCTTTCGCGGGGGGCGGCCGGGCGGGGATCGCCGACGGACGGTTTCAGCCCACTGCTGGCGCGGGCTGAACCCACCTCAGCCGGTGCGGCTGAGGTTCAGTTCGCCGATCTTTTCCAGGCGCGCGCGGACGATGTTGCGGCTGATGCCCAGCAAACGGCCGGTCTGCAGCTGGTTGCCATGGCAGAAGTGGTAGGCGGTGCGGAACAGGACCTCCTCGACATGCTCGTAGAGGTCGGGCTTGTTGCTTTCGAACAGCTCCAGCAGTGCCTGCTCGAGGGTGGCCTCGACGCGGGGCGCCAGGGCGTGGGGGAAGGCTTCGTGGCGCAGCGAGTCGTGCCGCGGTGCGGACGGCAGCTCGGCGAGTTGCAGGTCGCCCGGCTGTACCTGCTGGTTGCGGCACACCAGCAGGGCGTGGTGGATGGCGTTTTCCAGCTCGCGGATGTTGCCCGGCCAGGTGTGCCCCAGCAGCTTGCGCTCGGCCTCGGGGCTCAGGGCCGCGCGGTTGTAGCCCAGGCGCTGGCAGTGCTCTTCCAGGAAGAACTCGGCCAGCGGCAGGATGTCGCCGGGGCGCTCGCGCAGCGGGGGCAGACGGATGGTGGCGACGTGCAGGCGGTAGAACAGGTCCTCGCGGAAGTGCCCGGCGACCACGGCGTCGGCCAGGTTGACGTTGGTCGCGGCGACGACCCGCACGTTGATCGGCACCGGTGTGCGCGAGCCGAGGCGCACGACTTCGCGTTCCTGCAACACGCGCAGCAGTTTTACCTGCATGTTCAGCGGCAGGTCACCGATTTCGTCGAGGAACAGGGTGCCGCCGTTGGCCGACTCGAACCAGCCGGCCTTGCTGCTGGTGGCGCCGGTGTAGGCGCCTTTTTCGTGGCCGAAAAGCTCGCTCTCGACCAGCGTCTCGGAGAACGCGCCGCAGTTCACCGCCACGAAGGGCGCGCCGCTGCGGCGGCTGAGCTTGTGGATATGTCGCGCGACCAGCTCCTTGCCGGTGCCGGTCTCGCCGATGATCAGCGCGTTGGCCTCGCTGGGCGCCAGCCGCTCGATGCGGTTGAGCAGCTCCTGCGAGCGCGGGTCCTTGAACACCAGCACCGTGGCGCGGACCGACTTGGTTTGCTCGCGGGCATTGGGAAGGGTCAACAGCGACATGGCAGGTTCCTGGCGTACCGAATGGGTGGCAGCGCCATACTGCGGCATTTTTTATATTTCAAAAAATTATCAATTCGAATTTATATATAACCGATTTTGTTTTTGGCGTAGTGGAAACCTTCACAGACCGGGCGGGATGAAGTGCTGTATCGCGTCGCAGGCCTCGCGAATGCTGGGTCGCGAGCTACGCTCAGAGTGGAAAATCCATCCTGGGAGACCACTCCATGACCACCGTTCGGATTCCGCTGCTCGTCCTGGCTCTGCTGTTCTCGGCGCAAGGCTTTGCCGCCACCGCCGCGCAGACCGCGCAGCAGGAGAAGATGAAAACCTGTAACGCCGACGCCACCACCAAGGCGCTCAAGGGCGATGAGCGCAAGGCGTTCATGAGCACCTGCCTGAAGGCTGGCGGGGGCGAAACCAAGGCGACGACGGCGCAGCAGGAAAAGATGAAGACCTGCAACGCCGATGCGACCAAGAAGGCGCTCAAGGGTGATGAACGCAAGGCGTTCATGAGCACCTGCCTGAAGAAGTGAGGATGGGGCGCGGCAGGGCCGCGCGGGGCATGAAACAGGGCAGCCATGGCTGCCCTTTTTCATTGAGTCTGTTTCACCGATCCGGCATCACAGGCCCGAGAAAACCAGCCAGGCCGCAGCCAGGGCGTAGAGGACGATCACCGCATCCATGCGCAGCGCAGGCGGGAGTCGCCGCACGAAATTCATTTCTTCGCCACCGCGGACCAGAAGCCCTGGGCATTGCGGAAGGGCTGGCGGGCCATCTGTTCGGGACGGGTGATGCCATCGGCGCGCAGGGCGTTGACGAGGGCGGAAAAGGACTTGGCGCTGTAGCTCATGATCGGGCTCCCGATGCTTTCTCTCCTTGGGGTGGAGCTATGAAAACACCAGGGCCACTATCGACGGAAATGGATCGTCTTAAGGGTGACCATCGATGAAATTGATGGGAGGCCAGGTCAGTTCCAGCCGGCTCCTGAAATGCCGCGCCTCGCCGGTGAGCGGGTCGACGAACTCCAGTTGCCGGGCCAGCAGTTTCAGCGGCTTGTCGAAGTCTTCCGGCGGCCGCTCGCCGCGCGGCGGCAGCGTCGGGTAGAGCGGGTCGAAGCAGAGCGCCGCGCCCAGGCCCGACATGTGCACGCGCAACTGGTGACGCTTGCCGGACACCGGGTGCAACCCGTAGCGCCACAGTTCGCCGCGCTGCTCCAGCACCTCGATGCGCGTTTCGCTGTTGGGCTCACCGTCCACTTCCTGCATGCGGATGAAGGGATCGCCCTCGACTATCCGCGAACGATGCACCAGCGGGAACTCCCGTTGCGGCAGTGCCGGGGCGATGGCCTCGTACATCTTGTCGATGCGCCGCTCGCGGAACAGCGCCTGGTAGGCATCGCGGTTGGCCGGGTTGGCGGAGAACAGCACCAGGCCGGCGGTGAGCCGGTCGATGCGGTGCAGCGGCACCAGCTGTGGATTGTCCAGGCGCCTGGCGAGTCGGGCGAGGAGGGTTTCCTCGACGTACTGACCGGCGGGCGTCACCGGCAGGAAGTGCGGCTTGTCCGCCACCACCAGGTGTTCGTCGGCATACAGGATGCTCTCCTGGAAGGGGATCGGCGTTTCCTGCGGCACCTCGCGGAAGTAGTGGATGCGCAGCGCTTCGCGGTAGGGATGCTCGGGGCCGATGGGCTGGCCGTCGTTGTCCAGCACCTTGCCGCGCGCCATGCGGTCCAGCCAGGTGTCGCGGCTGATCGCCGGGAAGCGCGCGCACAGGCAATCGAGCACCGTCGTCCAGGGGCCGGCAGGCAGGTGCAGGATGCTGGCGCGTTGCTGGGCGGTGGAGAAGCGGGAGCTGGACATGCGGGCAGGCGACCGGGTTCGACAGGCTGCGCATTAGGCCGCAGCGGCGTGGCGGCCGTCAAAGCCGCCACGACTTCCGGTCTTTCTACCGGCAGTTCTCAGGCGGGGACCGGATTGATCTCTACCGTGATGTGCGCCAGTTCCTCGTGGACCTGCAGGCGCTGTCGCACCAGCTCGGGCGTCAGGCCGTCGCTGCTGGCGAGACTGAGGATGCAGGCGTAGCGCGACTTGCCCACGCGCCACAGGTGCAGGTCGGTGATGCGCGCCGGATAGGGCAGCTCGGCGACCACCTCGCGGATTTCCTCCACCACCGGGTCGTTCATCTCCGCGTCCAGCAGCACCCGGCCGCTCTGCTTGAGCAGGCCGACTGACCAGACGGCCACCAGCACAGCACCGACCATGCCCATCAGCGGGTCGAGCCAGGCGGCGCCCCAGATCAGGCCGCCGATCAGGGCGATGATCGCCGCCACCGAGGTAGCGGCGTCGGCCAGCACGTGGAGATAGGCAGCGCGCAGGTTCAGGTCGTGGCCATGGTCATGATGCTCATGGCCGTGGTGGTGGTCATGGTGATGGTCATGGCCATGATGGTGATGCTGCTCGCCGCGCAGCAGCCAGGCGCAGGCCAGGTTCACCAGCAGGCCGACGATCGCGATGGCGATGGCCTGCTGGTAATGGATCGGCGAAGGGGAGAGCAGCCGGGCGACGGACTCGAACATCATCAGCGCCGCCACCCCCAGCAACAGGATGGCGCTGGTGTAGCTGGCGAGAATCTCGATCTTGAAGGTGCCGAAGGCGAAGCGCGCGTCACCCTTGAAGCGCCGCGCCGCGACGTAGGCGAAGAACGCCAGCCCCAGCGCCAGGGCGTGGGAGCTCATGTGCCAGCCGTCGGCCAGCAGCGCCATGGAGTTGAAGATCCAGCCGCCGGCGATTTCCACCACCATCATCACGACGGTCAGCAGCGCGGCGCGCAGGGTGTTGCGTTCGGCCAGGGGATTGCCTTCGTGGAACTGGTGGTCATGGCGACCGTCTTGCGGGTGGGCGGCGTGCTGCATGATGATGGTCCGTAGGATCAGTCTGGATACTATACCCCAGTATACCTTTGGAGTTTTGACGTGGGACATACCATCAAGGACCAGAAGAAGCTGCTGACCCGGGTGCGGCGCATCAAGGGCCAGAGCGAGGCGCTGGAACGGGCGCTGGAGGCGGGCAGCGAATGCGCGGCGATCCTCCAGCAGATCGCCGCCATCCGCGGCGCGGTGAACGGCCTGATGGCCGAAGTGCTCGAAGGCCACCTGCGCGACCACCTGGGCGCCGAGGACCGCACCGCGGCGCAGCGCCACGAAGACCTGGAGCAGGTCATGGGCGTACTGCGCTCCTACCTCAAGTGAGGTAGCGGCGGCTCAGTTGGACAGCCGAACAGCCAGTTCGTCGGCTTCTTCGGTCCAGTCCGAGTCCTGCTGCAGCGCCTCGCGCAGGAACTGCGACTGGGCAGCGTTCCAGAACGGCGCGTCCGGCAGATTCTGGCCTTCGGCGAGGCGATGGCTGCCGAGGAAGGCATCGATGTCCGTGCGCCCGTCGGGCAGGCCCAGTTGCTTGAACAGGGCGCTCAGGCTGTGCTGGCTGGTATCCATGACGATCTCCTGGGTTGACGTGGAACGCGCCGCCACGGCGCGCGGCAATGGAACAACTATAGGAGCATCGGCCGGCCAGCAAGGTTCGGATTGGCAATCGGGACGGAAATAGATAGCCTGCTTTCAATCGTCCCCGCACACGCTCCGCCACCCACCGTCAGGCCCGTCCATGAGCTCGTCCGAGCAGCGAACCGCCTCTGTCACCCTGCGCATCCTCGCGACCGTCTTCTTCACCTTCGTCCTGTTCCTGAGTATCGGCCTGCTGCTGCCGGTGCTGCCCGGCTTCGTCCACGAAGGCCTGGGCTACTCGACGGTGATCGCCGGCGTGGTGATCGGCCTGCAGTACATCGCCACCCTGCTGTCCCGCCCGCTGGCGGGCTACGTGGCCGATACCTACGGGGCCAAGCGCGCCGTGCTCCATGGCCTGGGCATACTGGGCGCCGGCGGCGTGCTGGTGCTGGCATCCACCAGCTTCGAATCCGTGACCGGGCTGAGCCTGGTGTTGCTGCTCGGTAGCCGCCTGCTGTTCGGCCTGGCGCAGGGGCTGCTGGGGATTGGCACGGCGAGCTGGGGCATTGCCCTGGTGGGCACGCAGAACACCGCCAAGGTGATTTCCTGGAACGGCATTGTCAGCTACGGCGGCATCGCCATTGGCGCGCCGCTGGGCGTGACCATGTCGGCCTCCCTAGGCCTGTGGAGCCTGGGCGTGAGCATCCTGGTGCTCACCGCGCTGGGCTGGCTGGCGGCCCGCGGCCGCGCGGAGGTGCCGACCATTCCCGGCACGCGCATGGCCTTCCACGCCGTGCTCGGCCGCGTGCTGCCCTACGGGATGTGCGTGATGCTCGGCTCCATCGGCTTCGGCACCCTGGCGACCTTCATCACCCTTTATTACGGCAGCCAGGGCTGGGCCAATCCGGCCTGGTGCCTGACGGCCTTTGGCGTCTGCTTCGTCGGCGCGCGGCTGATCTTCTCGGGCATGGTCAATCGCTTCGGCGGCTTCGCCGTCGCGGTGGTCTGCCTTGGTGTGGAAGTCTTCGGCCTGCTGCTGCTCTGGCAGGCGCCGGGGCCGGGCTTCGCGCTGCTGGGCGCGGCGCTCACCGGTTGCGGCCTGTCGCTGGTCTATCCGTCACTGGGTGTGGAGGCGGTGTTGCGCATCCCGGCCAGCAGTCGTAGCGCGGGGCTGGGCGCCTACGCACTGTTCTTCGACCTGGCGATGGGCGTCGCCGGCCCGCTGATGGGGCTGATCGCGGCGCGGCACGGCTACGCCTCGATCTTCCTGGCTGCCGCCGGGCTGGCGCTTTGCGGCTTCTTCATCTGCTTCGGCCTGCTGCGCTTCACTCGCCAGCAGCACGAAGAGTTGCCCAAGGACTGACCACCAAGGAGCGCAGGAGCGGACTTCGTCCGCGATAGCTCACAGGCGCGCCGGGAACCCATCGCGGACAAAGTCCGCTCCTGCGCCCAGTTGGGTTCCGTACCGGGGATCAGACCGGCGGGAAGGCCTTGAACACTTCCAGTGCCTCGGCCTGCTGCGCCCAGTCGCCTACCGCCGGATAGCTGTCTGCCGGGATGTCTTCGGAGTGCAGGAGCTGCACGAAGGTCCAGGCCACGGCGATGCTCAGTCCGGCCTGGTCCAGCGGCGCGCCGGCATCCAGCGACATGTCGCGCAGTTCGCTTTCCAGTTGAGCCAGGGCGGCATGCAGTTGCTGGTCAACCCGCTCCTGCCAACTGGCCAACTGCTTGTCATCCGGCCGCTGTTGCTCGTAGTAGCGCTGCACCGCCTTCTCCATGACCGCCAGCGCGAGGCCCAGCAAACGCGTGGCGCGCACCCGTGCGGCGGGCTCGGCGGGCATCAGGCTGCGGCCGGCCAGGTGCTCGAGGCAGTCGATGATCAGGGTCGAGTCCATCAGCACCTGGCCATCGCCCAGAACCAGGGTCGGTGCCTTGACCACCGGGTTGATGCCGCGGAATTCCTCGTAGGTGCGGAACACTGACAGCGACTGGTGGCTGAACTCGATGCCGAGCAGGCGCAGGGTGATGGCGACGCGGCGCACGTAGGGCGAGTCGAGCATGCCGATCAGGTGCGGAAGCTTCTGTTGCATGGGCACATCCTGTTAGTGGAAATTGCATCTTGGCTGGCGCGGGTTTCCCCGCGCTGGCCATGAATCTAGCGGCTTTGTTCGCTGGGAAATAGCGACGAATAGTGACCGATTCGGTTAGGAAAACTTACATGAGCGCATTGCCACCGCTCTCCGCCCTGCGCAGTTTCGAGGCCGTTGCCCGGCTCGGCAGCGTGACCCTCGCCGCCAGCGAACTGCACGTCACTCATTCGGCCATCAGCCAGCAGGTGCGCCAGCTGGAGAGCCTGCTGGGCATCACCCTGCTGCAGCGCGAGGGGCGGGGGTTGCGCCTGAGCGAGGAAGGTCGCCTGTATGCCCTGCAGATTCGCGGCGCGCTGCGCGATATCGCCGAGGCGACCCGCCTGGCGAAGGCGCGTCCGGGCGAGGATGAGCTGGTGGTGGCGCTCACCCCGTCCTTCGGCCAGAAGTGGCTGCTGCCGCGCCTGCCGGGCTTTCGCGCAACTTATCCACAGTACCGCCTGCGCCTGCTGGCCAGCCTGGAAGTGATGGACCTGCGCCAGGGCCTGGCCGACGTGGCGATCCGCATTGGCCAGGGCCACTGGGAAGGGCTGGCGCAGGAGCGCCTGTTCGAGGATGAAGTGGTGGTTGTGGCCGCGCCGAACTTCAACGGCGGGCGTCTGCCCCGGACGCCGGCGGAAATCCTCCGCTGCCCCCGTGTCACCGGCTTCGAGTCCTGGCTGGCCTGGTGCCAGGCGGCTGGCGTGGCGGTGCCGCAGGAGGCGGCGGAGTTCGTGGTGAACGACTCCAACCTGAGTATCGAGGCGGTACGCATGGGGCAGGGCATCGGTCTCGAACGGCGCAGTCTGGTAGCCGGCGCGCTGGAACGCGGCGAGCTGGTGGCGTTGAGCGACCTGCGCGTTCCTTACGGTTTTCCCTACTGGCTGGTCTGGCCGGAGCGCGAGTCGACCCAGGCCAAGGTGGCAGCCTTTGCCGGGTGGCTGGGCGCTGAGGTCAAGGGTTACCTGAGCGCCATTGCCTGAGGTGGACATTGGGTAGGAGCGGACTCTGTCCGCGATAGGCTCGCATCGCGCCGGAGTTCATCGCGGGCGGAGTCCGCCCCCACGCAGCCAGCGCTTTCGTGGACTGACGATCCAGGGCCGGCGTGCGCCGACCCCGGTTGGCCTCAGAATTTCTCTTCGATGTAGTGGGTCGGATAGTCGGGGCTCTTGTACTTGCCGATCTTGCCGCGCTTGGGCAGCTTCACTTCCTCACGCGGGATTTCCTTGTACGGCACGTGCTTGAGGACGTGGCTGATGACGTTCAGGCGCACGCGCTTCTTGTCCTCGGAGGGCGCCACGATCCAGGGCGCCCAGGGCGAGTCGGTGGCGGCGAACATCAGGTCGCGGGCGCGGGTGTAGTCGTCCCAGCGGGTGAAGGACTTCACGTCCATGGGCGAGAGCTTCCAGATCTTGCGGCCGTCGGTGATGCGGTCCCTGAGGCGGCGCTCCTGCTCCTCGGGGCTGACCTCCAGCCAGAACTTCAGCAGGATGATGCCCGACTCGGTGAGCATCCGCTCGAACAGCGGGGTCACGGCGAGGAACTTGTCGGCCTGCTCCTCGGTGCAGAAGCCCATCACCCGCTCGACGCCGGCGCGGTTGTACCAACTGCGGTCGAAGATCACGACTTCGCCGGCGGACGGCAGGTGCTTGATGTAGCGCTGGGCGTAGAGCTGGGATTTCTCCCGTTCGGTGGGCGTGGGCAGCGCCACCACGCGGAACACCCGCGGGCTGACGCGCTCGGTCAGCGCCTTGATGGTGCCGCCCTTGCCGGCGCCATCGCGGCCCTCGAAGACGATGCAGACCTTCAGGCCCTTGTGCACCACCCATTCCTGCAGCTTGACCAGTTCCACGGACAGCTTGCGCAGGTGGGCCTCGTACTCGCTGTTCTTCATCTTGCCTTGCGGTTCTACAGCCTGGCTCTTGGCTTTGCTTTTCTTGCCCATCTTGGTCTCCATGTCGGGGCGTCGGGGTACCACTCCAGAGCATAGCGGTGGATTGCCATCGAGCATCTGCGAAAGCGACCCGATACGCGTCGGGCTTTGCCGTGAGCTGATCGGAAAGATCACTCAGCACGGCAGGCGGTAAGCCGATCCCCCGGTGGGACGTTCACGACCACACTGGCGTGCTTTTCATTTCGCGCGCGCAGGAGTGCGCCGCTTCCTCCCGCCCGGACCCCACTGACTCATGCGCTGGAAAACCATTCGCAAGACCGGCCAACGCGTGCTGGCCGCCACCCTGTTCCCCTACCTGCACTGGCGCTGGTCGCGCTGTATCGAGCGCATGCCGGTGCTGTCGGAGCCCTACACCAACGGCTTGCCGCCCGCCCAGAAACACTGGAGAAAGTACCTGTGCCGTCACTGGAGCGTCCGGCGCCGGCTCGCTGCGCTGCTGGAGCACTATTCGCAGCTGGATTGCCTGCCCGGCGTCTGGAGAGACAGGTTGCTGGCTTTGCGGCCGGTGCAACTGAGCCAGGTTCCCCTGAAAAGCGGCGATGCGCTGGACGTGCTGCTGGAACCCTCGGACTTCTACCGCGAGGGAGAACTGGGCCTGTACCTGCGCAATGGTGCCGGCGAGCGCCTGTACTCGCTGAGTTTCACCCTCGGGAAGAACGGCCGGCTGCTGATCGGAGGGCTGCAGGGGCCTCGCACGACGATGGATGAAGGCACCGTCAAATGGCTGGGCAAGGAAATGTTCGGCCTGCGCCCCAAGAGCCTGCTGCTCACTGCCCTTTATACGCTGGGCGAGCAGATGGGCGGCCGACAGCTGCTGGGCATCAGTGACGCGGCACACATCGATTCGCACAAACTCAAGTCCAGCTACGACGCTTTCTGGCTGGAGGCCCAGGCCAACCGCCACGACCGCCATTGGTACCGCCTGCCCGAGTGCGAGCCGGTGCGCGATATCGCCGAGGTGAAGAGCCAGCGGCGCAGCGAGTTCCGCCGCCGCGAAGCCCTGCGCGAAGAGATTGCCGGCGCCATCCGCAAAGCCTGGGAGCAGGGTGCCGCCGTCGCCTGAGCCGCCTTGTAAAAAACTGCCCCGCCTGCACGCTTTTTTGGTGAAATGCCCGTCATCCCCGGCGGGCACTCCCAGTTGCCCGCTCCGCACCAGGAGACACGATGAGCGAGCAGCGACTGACCCCCGGCCTGATGGTGATCCATGGCAACCATCCGGAAGCGCTGCGCGACCTGCTGGTGCAGTGGATGAGCCTGCATCCGCTGGCGCCGCTGGAGAACGAAGTCATCCTGGTGCAGAGCAACGGCATCGCCCAGTGGCTGAAGCTGGCGCTGGGGCGCGACGTAGAGGACGGCGGCTGCGGCGTCACCGCCGCGCTGGACGTGCAACTGCCCGCGCAGTTCCTCTGGCGAGCCTACCGGGGTGCGCTGGGCCGCGATGAAATCCCCGAGGTCTCGGTGCTCGACAAGGGCCCGCTGACCTGGCGCCTGATGCGCCTGCTGCCCACGCTGCTGGAGCGCGAAGAGTTCGCCACCCTGCAGCGCTTCCTCGCCGATGACGCCGACCTGCGCAAGCGCCACCAGTTGGCCGAGCGCCTGGCCGACCTGTTCGACCAGTACCAGGTCTACCGCGCCGACTGGCTGGAAGACTGGAGCCGCCACGTCGATCAGTTGCGCCTGGCCAACGGCACCCTGCGCGAGCTGGACGCCGACAACCGCTGGCAGGCCGCCCTGTGGCGCGCGCTGCTCGACGATGTCGGCCCCGAAGGCCTGGCCACCAGCCGCGCCGGCGTGCATGGGCGCTTCATCGAGAAGCTGAAAAGCGCCGAGAGCCTGCTGCCGAACCTGCCGCGCCGCGTGGTGGTGTTCGGCATCTCCGCCATGCCCGCGCAGACGGTGGAAGCCCTCGCCGTGCTGGCGCGCCACGCCCAGGTACTGCTCTGCGTACACAACCCCTGTCGCCACCACTGGGCCGACATCGTCGCCGACAAGGACCTGCTGCGCCACGAATACCGCCGCCAGCGCCGCCGCGCCGGCACGCCGCAGCTGCTCAGCGACGACCAGCAGCACCAGTACGCCCAGCCCTTGCTGGCCGCCTGGGGCAAGCAGGGGCGCGACTACATCAACCTGCTCGACCAGTACGATGACCCGGAAAGCTACCGTGCACGCCTGGGCGCGGTGAGCAACGGGCGCATCGACCTGTTCAGCGAGGTGGAACCGGGCAGCCTGCTCGGCCAGCTGCAGGACGACATCCTCGAACTGCGGCCCATCAACGAAACCCGTGAACACTGGCCGGCGGTCGATCCACAGGTCGACGACTCGCTGCGCTTCCACGTCGCCCACAGCGCCCAGCGCGAAGTGGAAATCCTCCACGACCAGCTGCTCGCGCGCTTCGACGCCGACCCGACGCTGCGCCCTCGCGACGTGATCGTCATGGTGCCGGACATCAACCCCTACGCGCCGCACATCGAAGCCGTGTTCGGCCAGATTGCGCGCGACGACAAGCGCTTCATTCCCTATACCCTGGCGGACCAGGGCCAGCGCGGCCGCGAACCGCTGCTGGTGGCGCTGGAACACCTGCTGCGGCTGCCCGACAGCCGTTTTGCCGTGAGTGAAATCCTCGACCTGCTGGACGTCGCCGCTGTGCGCGCGCGCTTCGGCCTGGCCGACGCCGACCTGCCGCTGCTGCGCCGCTGGATCGATGGCGCCGGGGTGCGCTGGGGACTCGACGGCCAGCAGCGCGAACGCCTCGGCCTGCCCGCCGCCGCCGAAGCGAACAGCTGGCGCTTCGGCCTGCGGCGCATGCTGCTGGGCTTCGCGGTGGGCGAGGGCGAGGCTTTCCAGGGTATCCAGCCCTACGCGGAAATCGGCGGGCTCGACGCCGCCGCCCTCGGCCCGCTGGCCGGGCTGCTCGGCGCGCTGGAAAAGGCCTGCGACCTGCTCGCCGAGGAAGCCGACGCGGCGACCTGGGTGCAGCGTCTGCGTAACCTGCTGGAAGACTTCTTCCTGGTCACTGACGACCATGACGAACTGCTCCGCCAGCAACTGCTGAACCTGCTCGAAGGCTGGCTGGAAACCTGCGGCTACGCCGGCTTCAGCGACCCGCTGCCGCTTTCGGTGGTGCGCGAGGCCTGGCTCGGCGGCCTGGATGCCGGTGGCCTGAACCAGCGCTTCCTCGCCGGCGCGGTAAGCTTCTGCACCCTGATGCCGATGCGCGCGATTCCCTTCCAGCTGGTCTGCCTGCTGGGCATGAACGACGGCGACTACCCGCGCCCGCAATCGCCGCTGGACTTCGACCTGATGCGCAACGACTACCGCCCCGGCGACCGTTCGCGCCGTGAGGACGACCGCTACCTGCTGCTCGAAGCGCTGCTCTCGGCGCGCCGCCAGCTCTATGTCAGCTGGGTTGGGCGGAGCATCCGCGACAACAGCGAGCGTCCGCCGTCGGTGCTGGTCGGCCAGCTGCGCGACCACCTCGCCGCCGGCTGGCACGGTGCCGACGGTGGTGACCTGCTGCACGGGCTGACCCTGGAACATCCGCTGCAACCCTTCAGCCGCGCCTATTTCGATGCGCCCTCGGTGCAGGGCATCGACGGCCTCTATACCTACGCCCGCGAGTGGCGCGATGTGCATCGCGAGCAGGATGACGAGACGAATGACACGCCGCTGCCCCCGCCGGTGCTGGACGCACCCATCGGCCTGCGCGTGGTTTCGGACTTCCTCGCCAACCCGGTCGGCGCCTTCTTCCTGCAGCGCCTGAAAGTGCGCTTCGGCGAGGAGCAGTTGACCGGGCAGGATGAAGAGCCCTTCGAGCTGAATGGACTGGACGTCTGGCAACTGCAGTTCGAACTCTGCGAACGCCTGCGCCCCTGGGTGGAGCAGCACTGGCAGGATGATCAGCTGGCGGCGCAACTGACCGGCCAGGTGGAGCGCCTGCGCCGCGAAGGCCGGCTGCCGCTGGCAGCCTTCGGCGACTTCTCCGCCCAGGCGCTGGTGGCGCCGCTGTACGATCTGCTGGCGCGCTACCGCGAACAGCTGGAGCACTGGTCGCAGGTGGAAGACGAACAGCGCGAACTCCACCATGAGCATGCCGGCATCGAACTGGCCGACTGGCTGGGCGGCCTGCGCCGCAACGCAGGTGGCGAGCTCGCCAGCCTGCAACTGGTCAGTGGCAAGCTGCACGAAGGCAAGGGCTACAAATGGCATGGCCTGGTGCGCCCCTGGGTGCGCCATCTTGCGCTGCAACTGTGCGGCGAGCCGGTGACCAGCGTGCTGGTCGGCCTGACCGGCACTCTGGAATTCCCGCCGCTGCCGGCGCAGGAAGCGCGCGCCGAACTGGATGCGCTGCTGGATGCCTGGTTCCAGGGCATGTGCCGCCCGCTGCCGGTCGCCTGCAAGGCGGCCTTCGCCTGGCTGGCCGCCGGAGATGACGATGAACGTGCCGCCCGCGAAGCCGCCAAACGCTATGACGGTGGCTTCAACCTGAGCGGCGAGGCGGCCTCTTCGGCGGCGCTGGCGCGGGTCTACCCGGACTTCGCCGCGCTCAACGCCAGCGGGGAGTTCGCTGCCTGGGCCGAAGCACTCTACGGGCCCTTGTTCGAACTGCTGCAGCGCAAGGAGGCCGAACAATGAGTGCCGTGGAACTCAATCCCCTCGACTTCCCGCTGCACGGCAGCCGGCTGATCGAGGCCAGCGCCGGCACCGGCAAGACCTTCACCATCGCCTTGCTCTACGTGCGCCTGGTCCTCGACCACGGCGGCGAGCAGGCTGCGTTCGGGCGGCCGCTGAGCCCGCCGGAAATCCTCGTGGTGACCTTCACCGAGGCCGCGACCCAGGAACTGCGCGAGCGTATCCGTGCGCGCCTGGGCGAGGCTGCGCGCTGCTTCGCCGAGCCCGAGCAGAAGCACGACGGCCTGCTGGTGAAGCTGCGCGACAGCTATGCCGCCGAACGCTGGCCCGGCTGTGCGCGCCTGCTGCGCCTGGCTGCCGAATGGATGGACGAGGCCGCCGTTTCCACCATCCACAGCTGGTGCTACCGCATGCTGCGCGAGCACGCCTTCGACAGCGGCAGCCTGTTCACCCAGGACCTCGCCGCCGACCAGAGCGAACTGCTCGCCGAAGCCGTGCGCGACTACTGGCGGCGCAACTTCTACCCGCTGGGCGTGGCGGCGGCCAACGCCGTGCGCCATTGCTACGCCGGCCCCGAAGCGCTGGCCCGCGCCCTGCAACCGCTGCTGGCGGCACAGGAAGCCGGGTTCCGCTATGCCGATCAACCGCTGACCGCACCGGCTTCCCTCAGCGAGCTGCTGGAAGCCACCGGCCAGTTCTACGACGAACTCGAGGTCGCCGAGGCCCGAGCCCGCGAAGCCTGGGCGGCGGACCGCGCCGGCGTCGCCGAACTGCTGCGCAATCTGCGTGGCGACCTCAACGGCAACAGCTACCGCGGCAAGGATGACGACAGCGTGTTCGCCGGCTGGATCGAAGCGCTGGACGCCTGGAGCGAGGGCGCCGATGCACCGGACAACCTGGCCAGGTTCGGCCAGACGCGGATCAAGGTGAAAGCCAAGGCGGTGGTGCCGGAGCACCCCGCGCTGCTGGCTGTCGATGCCTGGGTCGAGCGTTCCGAGCAACGCCCGGAGATCGCCCCGCAACTGCTGCTGCACGCCCTGGGCGAAGTGCGGCACAACCTGGAAGCGGAAAAACAGAAGCGTGCCGAGCTGGGCTTCGACGACCTGCTGGTACGCCTCGATCGCGCCCTCGCCGGCAGCGGCGGCGAGCGCCTGGCCGAACGTATCCGCGAGCAGTTCCCGATCGCGCTGATCGACGAATTCCAGGACACCGACCCGCTGCAGTACCGCATCTTCGAGCGCGTCTACCGCATTTCGGAGAACCCCCCCGAAGTCTCTTCAGAAAAGAGACTGGGGTTGTTCATGATCGGCGACCCCAAGCAGGCGATCTACGCCTTCCGTGGCGCCGACATCCATACCTACCTGCGCGCCCGTGCTGCGACAGCCGGGCGGCACTACACACTGGGCACCAACTACCGCTCCACGCTGGCCATGGTGAAGGCGGCCAATCGCTGCTTCCTGTTCGCCGAGGGCCATCAGCGCGGCGCCTTCCGCTTCGCGGTGGACGGCCAGGAAAACCCGGTGCCGTTCCTCAACGTCGAAGCGCGCGGCCGTGATGAAACGCTGCTGCTGGAAGGCAGCGAAGCGCCGGCCATGACCTTCTGGCAGCTGGACAACGACGGCCAGGTCTGCGGCTCCACCCTGTACCGCCAACAGATGGCCGAGCGCAGCGCCAGCGCCATCCAGCGCTGGCTGAGCTCCGTGCAGAGCGGCTTCCGCGACGCCGATGGCCAATGGCGCGCCCTGCGCCCGGCGGACATCGCCATCCTCGTGCGCGGTCGCAGCGAGGCCGAGGCCATCCGCGGCGAACTGGCGAAACGCCGGCTCGCCAGCGTCTACCTGTCCGACCGCGATTCGGTGTTCGACAGTCCCGAAGCCGTCGACCTGCTGCACTGGCTGCGCGCCTGCGCCGACCCCGGCGACGATGGCGCGCTGCGCATCGCTCTGGCGACCCGAAGCCTGGCGCTGGACTGGGCGACCCTGGAGCGGCTGAACCAGGACGAACGCTTCTGGGAAAACATGGTGCTGCGCTTCCGCGACTACCGTGTGCTCTGGCAGCAGCAGGGCGTGCTGCCGATGCTGCGCCGCCTGCTCGCCGATTTTGCCCTGCCGGCGCGCCTGCTGCGCGAGACCGATGGCGAACGCAGCCTGACCAACCTGCTGCACCTGGCCGAGTGGCTGCAGCGCGAGGCCGTGGAGCTGGATGGCGAACACGCGCTGCTGCGGGTCCTTGCCGAGCAGCTGGAGAGCCCGTCCAGCGAGGAAATCCTCCGTCTGGAGAGCGACGCCGACCTGATCAAGGTGGTGACCATCCACAAGTCCAAGGGCCTGGAATACCCGCTGGTGCTGCTGCCCTTCATCTGCACCTGGCGCGAGCTGGACGGCAAGAGCGGCACGCCGCCGAGCTTCCAGTCCGGCGAGTCGCGGGTGGTCGAACTGTCCCGCGACAAGGAACTGGCCAAGGCCGCCTTCCAACTGGCCAACGACGAGCGCCTGAGCGAAGACATGCGCCTGCTCTACGTGGCACTGACCCGCGCACGCCACGCCGTGTGGCTGGGCGTGGCGCCGCTGGTGATGAGCAACAGCAAGAGCCCCGAGCTGCACAAGGGCGCCATGGGCTACCTGCTCGGCGGCGGCAACGCGCTGAGTGTCGATGACGTGACCGCACGACTGGGCGACTTGCAGGCCGGCCAGGCGGAAATCGCCCTGGAGCCGGCGCCCGAAGTCGGTATGGAAGTGTTCGTCGGCGTACAGGCCGGCGAGCTGGGCGCGGCCCGCGAACCGCGCCGCCGGGTGGCGGAGAAATGGTGGATCGCCAGCTACTCCGCGCTGGCGACGCTGGCCACCGAGGACGACAGCGAAATCGCCCCGGCGCCGGCCGCCGACGAACCCATCAGCGCCGGCGAAGACCTGCTGCGCGAAAGCAGCCTGGAGGAGCACCGCGAGCTGGAAGCCGTGCCCGCACCCTTCAGCCTTCACGCCTTCCCGCGTGGCGCGAACCCCGGCAGCTTCCTCCACGGACTGCTGGAGTGGGCCGCCGACGAGGGCTTCAACGCCGACGAGGATACGCTGCGCGACCAGATCGCCCGGCGCTGCGCCGTACGCGGTTGGGAAGAGTGGATCGAGCCGCTCACCGGCTGGCTCGGGCAGTACCTGCGTACGGCTTTCCGTGTGCCTGACGCCGCGCCGGTCAGCCTGGCCGGGCTGACCACCTTCCAGAAGGAGATGGAGTTCTGGTTCGCCACCCGCAACGTCGACAGCCAGCGTCTCGACGCCGCCGTGATCCGCCATACCCTCGGCGGCGTGGCGCGGCCGACGCTGCAGGCGAACCTGCTCAACGGCATGCTCAAGGGCTTCATCGACCTGGTGTTCGAGCACGAGGGCCGCTACTACGTGGCCGACTACAAATCCAACTGGCTGGGCGCCGACGATGAGGCCTACACGCAGGGAGCGTTGCGCGAAGCCCTGCTGGAGCACCGCTACGACCTGCAGTACGCGCTCTACCTGTTCGCCCTGCACCGGCTGCTGCAGGCGCGCCTGCCCGACTACGACTACGACCGCCATATCGGAGGCGCGATGTACCTGTTCCTGCGCGGCAGTTCCTCGGCGACCCAGGGTATGTACCTGGAGCGCCCGCCGAAGGCGCTGATGGACGAACTGGACCGCCTGTTCCGCGCGGAGGTGCCGGCATGAAGAGCACCGCCCAGATGCTCGAACTGATCGGCCGCTGGGCCGAGCGCGGCTGGCTGCGCGAGCTGGACCGCGCCTTTGCGATCTTCCTGGTCGAGCGCGCGCCGGATGCCAATCCGTTGCTGATCCTCGCCGCTGCCCTGGCCAGTCACCAGCTCGGTCGCGGGCACGTCTGCCTCGACCTGGAAGCGACCCTGGCCGACAGCCGCTTCGCCCTGTCGCTACCGCCCGAAGGCGACTCCGCCAAGGACGCGCCGGAGCTGCCTGGCGTGCTGCTGGACGGCTTCGATCTCGAAGCCTGGCGCGCCGTGCTGGGCGATCCGCGACTGGTCGGCGACGGCCCCGGCGATACGCCGCTGGTGCTCTCCGGCCGCCGCCTGTATCTGCGCCGCTACTGGCAGTACGAGCGCGAAGTGCGCGCCGGTATCGACCAGCGTCTGCAACAGGGCGATGCACTGCGTGCCGCGTTGCCTGTGGCACAACTGCGTCAGGCGCTGGACGCGCTGTTCCCGAAAAAAGCAGGTGCCCCGGCCGACTGGCAGAAGCTCGCCTGCGCGCTGGTCGCCGGCAACGCTTTCGGCATCGTTACCGGCGGCCCCGGCACCGGCAAGACGACCACCGTGGTGAAGCTGCTCGCGCTGCTGCAAAGCCTGGCGCTGGGGGAGGGCGGGCGACCGCTGCGCATCCGCCTCGCCGCGCCCACCGGCAAGGCCGCCGCGCGCCTGAACGAATCGATTTCCGGCGCGGTGAAAAACCTGAAGCTGGAAGCGCTGCCCGATGGCGAAGCCGTGCGGAAGGAGATTCCCACCGAAGTCACCACGTTGCACCGCCTGCTCGGCAGCCGGCCGGACAGCCGCCAGTTCCGCCATCACGCCGGCAATCCGCTGGCCCTGGAGTTGCTGGTGGTGGACGAAGCCTCGATGGTCGACCTGGAAATGATGGCCTCGCTGCTCGCCGCGCTGCCGCCGCGCGCACGGCTGATCCTGCTGGGCGACAAGGACCAGCTGGCCTCGGTGGAAGCCGGCGCAGTGCTGGGCGAGCTATGCAGCCGCGCCCGCGAAGGTCATTACCGACCGGTCACCCGCGACTGGCTGGAGGCCGTGACCGGCGAATCGATCGACCCCGTATTGCTGGACGCCTCCGGCAGCGACCTCGACCAGGCCGTGGCCATGCTCCGCCACAGCCACCGATTCAGCGCCGACAGCGGCATCGGCCAGTTGGCCGAAGCGGTCAACGCCGGTGATATCCCGGCCTTGCGCCAGGTGTGGAAGGCGCAGCACGAAGACCTCGCCCGCATCGCCGTGGACGCCCAGGAAACCCGCAGCCTGCGTGACCTGGCGATCGACGGCGGACGCGCTGGTGACCTGTTCGGCCCGGTCGGTTATGCCCACTACCTGCGCGTGGTCAGCGGCTCGCGCCCGGCGGACAACGCCGATCAGGCTGCGCTGGATGCCTGGGCCAGGAAGGTGCTGGAAGCCCACGGCCAGTTCCAGCTGCTCTGCGCCTTGCGTCGCGGACCCTGGGGTGTCGAAGGATTGAACACGCTGATCGGCGAGCTGCTGCAACGCGAGGGGCTGATTCCCACGGCGAGCGGCTGGTTCGCCGGTCGCCCGGTGCTGGTCACCCGCAACGACTACGGCCTGGGCCTGATGAACGGTGACATCGGCATCACCCTGGCGCTGCCGCAGACGGCTGACGACGGCTCGGTGCGCTGGGTGGCGCGCGTGGCCTTCCCGGCGGGCGACGGCACCGATGCGATCCGCTGGATCCTGCCCAGCCGCCTGCAGGCGGTGGAAACCGTGTTCGCCATGACCGTGCACAAGTCCCAGGGCTCGGAGTTCACCCATGCCGCGCTGCTGCTGCCCGACAGCCTCAACCCCATCCTCACCCGCGAGCTGGTCTACACCGGCATCACCCGCGCGCGGAAGTGGTTCACCCTGGCCAGCGCCGGGCGCGGCTGGCAGGTGCTGGAGGCCGCGACGGAGCGACGGGTGCAGCGGGCGAGCGGGTTGCTGGGCGCCTGAGGACGAAGCCCCGTTGAGCGACGGCTCGCATTTCCATGCTTTTTAGATTTGTCTGATGTCCGCCTGGCAAGCTTTTCGCCAGGCTGGCGGCCATGAAACTCAAGCAGTTCCTTCGTCGTCAGGATTCGTCTTTTTCCACCCCGAAGGCAGCCCGAAAGCTCCTTCGTCTGCTGGCCTGGGTGGTGATCGCCTGCCTTTTCTTCACCCTCAGCCTGTTCCTCGCCGCGAGCTTCAACAGCGAGGTGTCGCAACTGCGCCGGCAGATGAACGCGGCCATGTACGAGGCCCAGGATTACCTGGGGCAACGCGAGTCGCTGCTGGAGCACATCAGCCGGGGCGTGACCTGGAAGATGGGAGCGCCGCTGGTGCAGTGGCGGCAGTTGAGCGTGCCGGTGCCGCCCCACGAGCAGGTTTTCGTCACCCTTGGCGAGCCCGGCTCCAGCTGGAGCCTGGCGCTGTCCGGGCGGGACCTGGCGGAGATGGAAGCCAAGCGGCTGAACCTGATCTATGTCTCCCCCCAACCGGATCGCTCGGTGACGCGGCTGTACGGGGCGCCAGCGCTCAACGCGGTGGTGCCGCCGTCGGTGCTCGAAGCGCTGGCGCAACCCGGTACTTCCAAGGAGGAGCGACAGGTGCGCTGGCTCGCCGACCCAACCGACCCGCAGGCGCGGCAGTACCTGTTCACCCGGGTGACCAGCGAGCAGGATAACGGTTGGCTGGGGCTGGAGCTGTTCGGCGCCGATCTCTCCGCGGCGTTCGGCGTGCCCGAGGCCGGGCGCTTCCTGCTGCTGGACCGCGATCACCGGGCGATCCTTGGCAGCGCAGTGACGCCGCAGCTCGGCCTGCAGTTCAGCGACCTGTGGGAAGGCGACAACTTCGCCTTCAGCGGCCCGGGCCTGCTGCCCAGCCACCTGGCGTTGCTCAAGCACCTGGGCAGTTCCGACTGGTCGCTGATCTACTATTTCAACCTGTACGACCTGATGCTGCCGATGTGGCCCAGGATCCTCGCATCGCTGGCCTTCCTGCTGGGGTGCTCGCTGCTGGTATGGGGCATGTGCCGGCGCATCAACCGGCGTCTGATCGGCCCGGCGCAGCACCGCCTCACGGCGCTGGTGGAGAACGAGGGTTTCTCCCGCGCGATGATCCAGACCGCGCCGGTGGCGCTCTGTGTGCTGCGGCGCAGCGATGCGGAGGTGGTGCTGGAAAACCGCCTCGCCCAGCAGTGGCTGGGCACTGGCGATGAGCGTCGTTACTGGAGCCATGGCTGGCTGGAGCGGGGCTTCAGCAGCGGCGAGAAGGGCGGCTCCGAAGAGGTGGAAACCCACACTGGCCGACACCTTTACCTGAGCTACACGCCGACCCGCTACAAGGGTGAGGACGTGCTCTGCTGCGCCTTCAGTGACATCAGCGCGCGCAAGCAGACCGAAGCCGCGCTGGCCGAAGCCAAGCACCTGTCCGACACTGCCAACCAGGCCAAGACGCTGTTCCTGGCGACCATGAGCCATGAGATCCGTACACCGCTCTACGGTGTGCTGGGCACCCTGGAACTGCTCGGCCGCACGGCGCTGGACCACCAGCAGTCCGGCTACCTGCGCGCCATCCAGCGCTCGTCATCGACGCTGCTGCAGCTGATCAGCGACGTGCTTGATGTGTCGAAGATCGAGGTCGGCCAGTTGGGCCTGGAACCGGTGGAGTTCTCGCCACTGGAACTGACGCTCGACAGCGTCCAGGGCTACGCCGCCACCGCCCGTGCCAAAGGTCTGCAGATCTATGCCTGCTGTGATTCACAGATGCCCGAGCGGGTGCTGGGCGATGCCACGCGCATCCGCCAGATCCTCAATAACCTGCTGAGCAATGCGGTGAAGTTCACCGACAGCGGGCGCATTGTCCTGCGCGTGCGTGCCGAGCCCGGCGAGGGCTGGCAGGACACCCTGCACTGGCAGGTGGCCGACACGGGAATAGGCATACCCGAAGACCAGCAGGCGAATCTCTTCGATGCCTTCTATCAGGTTTCCGGCAACACCCGGATGGCCGGTGGCACCGGGCTTGGCCTGTCCATCTGCAAGCGCCTCACCGAGCTCATGGGCGGGCAGTTGCGGGTGGTCAGCGACGTGGGGCTGGGCAGCAGCTTTTCCCTCAGCCTGCCGTTGCAATGTGTCGATCGGCAAACCTCCGCCGAACCCCGGCTGAACAACGCGATGGTCTGGGTGCATGCGCCGACCCGCGAGCTGGCCGAGAGTCTTTGCGGCTGGATCACCCGTTGGGGCGCGCTGGCCCAGGTGGTGGCCTGCGACCAACCGGTGGAAGAGGATGCGTCCAGTGTGCTGGTCGACCTGCGTTTCCATCCCCATGACCGCAAGCCGCTGCCAGCGTGGCGCGGCTGCCGGGTTCTGGTGACCGACCTGGGGGGCGAGCAGCCGCGCCAGGAGGGCTGCGACTGGCACGTGGGCCGCTACAACCTCGAAGGACTGCGCCGTGCCGTGGCGGCGGCACAGGGTTGCAACAGCGGCGAGGCCGCGCGACTGGCCGAGGTCCTGCCCGATATCGGCCTCGGTCTGCGCGTGCTGCTGGTGGAGGACAACCCGATCAACCAACTGATCCTGCGTGACCAGCTGGAAACCCTCGGTTGCACGGTGGAGCTTGCCGTCGACGGTCGGCAGGCGCTCACGCGCTGGCAGCCCGATGCCTTCGACCTGGTGCTCACTGACGTCAACATGCCCCATCTCAATGGCTATGAGCTGGCCCGCGCCCTGCGCCTGCGCGGTTATCGCGGGCCGATCGTCGGCGCCACCGCCAACGCCATGCACGAGGAAAACGAGCGCTGCCTCGCCGCTGGCATGAACCTCTGCCTGCTCAAGCCGGTGGACCTGCGCACCTTGCGCCAATGCCTGACCAACCTGCCCGCGGAGGTGCCGCCATGCGACATCAGCGAATCCTGATCGTCGAAGACCAGCCCTTCCAGCGCGAGTACCTGCTCAACCTGTTCCGCGAGCAGGGCGTGGTGCAATTGCGCGCCGCCGAGGATGGCGCCGAGGCGCTGCGCTGGCTGGAGCTGGAACGCTTCGATCTGGTCGTCAGCGACCTGATGATGCCCGGTCTGGATGGCGTGCAGTTGATCCAGCGGCTGGCCGCGCTGAGCCATCCGCCGCTGCTGGCGATCATGAGTTCGGCGTCACGCCCACTGATGGGCAGTGCCTGCATGGTCGCCCGCGCCCATGGCATCACCGTGCTGGAGCAGATAGCCAAGCCGGCACGCGCGCCGGTGATTCGGCGCCTGCTGGAGAAACTCGTCTCGCGTCAGGAGCGTGCGGAGCAGCATCGTGCGCTGACGATTCCGGTGCCCACTCGCGAGGAGCTGGAGGAGGCTCTGGAGCAGCGGCAGTTCTGCGCCTGGTTTCAGCCCAAGGCATCGCTGATCGATGGCCGCATCGTCGCTGCGGAAGCGCTGGTTCGTTGGCAACACCCCCGCCATGGTGTCCTGTACCCGGGCAGCTTCATGGCGACGTTGAGCGCCGCCGGACTGGACGAAGCGTTGCTCTGGGCGGTGCTCGAACAGGCGCTGCAGGCGCAGGCTGACTGGGGCCTGCTGGGCTTTCACCTGTCGGTGGCGGTGAACCTTCCGACCCACCTGCTGGACGATTCCGAGCTTCCGGATCGCCTCGCCGCCTTTGTCGCCGCACGTGGTGGCGTGCCGGCGCACATCGTCTTCGAGCTGCTGGAATGCAGTAGCACCGCGACCCCGGCCAACTACTATGCAGGCACCTGCCGCCTGCGCATGAAGGGCTTCGGTCTTGCACAGGACGATTTCGGCCAGGGTTACAGTTCGCTGTACAACCTGGTTTCGACGCCCTTCACCGAACTGAAGATCGACCGCGCGCTGGTGCACGGTTGTGTGGATGACGAGGGGCTGGCGGCGGCGCTGGAGAGCATCGTCAAGCTCGGCCGGCAGCTCGGGCTGGAGGTGATTGCCGAAGGGGTCGAACACCCCGACGAACTGGCTCTGCTGCGCCGGCTGCGTTGCGATTGCGCCCAGGGCTACCTGTTCTCCGAAGCGGTACCGCCGGCCGTATTTACCCGCCAGTTGCTCCAGGAACGCGCCTCCATGGCTCATTGACCCACGGCAGAAACATCGCAGATACCAGGGCGATCGTCGGCCTCCCAAGGCCCGGCGGGTCGCCTAATGCCTGACTCACATCTACAGTCTGCTGGTATCCGGCGGGCCCTCCGCCGCCACTTTCCGCGACACCGGATGCTTTGCATGAAGGAACATGACAACGGCTCGATTCGTAAACTGGCCAGCACGTCGCTGCGCCTGAACGTCGTGCTGCTGTGCGCCGTCTCCCTCGCCCTGATGCTGGTGGGGGCCTGCTACTGGGCGCTCGGCCGGGTGGTGCAGGAAGAGCGGGACAAGGTGCATTTCCACTTCACCCGGCTGGTGGGGGATATCCACGAGCACGAGGCCTTCCTCAACCGAGTCGCCCAGCAGAGCGACGAGTCCACGCAGCGCCAGGACCTGGACGTGGTCCCGCTGCAGCGGCGCATGCTGAGCCGTGAGAACGGCATGGAGATCCACGAAGGCCGGGAGTTTTCCTTCGCCATGTCCTTCACCCTGGCGCAACTGGTGCGGCCCAGTCCGCAGGAGCGGCCCGGCACCTTCTCCTTCGGCGTGATGCTGACCAATTTCTACAGCAGCTACTGGAGCACCTCGTCCTTTCCTTCGCCGCAGGTACTGGTCGTCGACCTGCACGGGCCCACCAGCCTGGCGGTGCCCTCGATTGGCAACTTCCGTGGGCAACGGCCACTGACGCGGGGCAATTACCTGCAGGTCATCGAGCGGGTGCATGAAACGCTGGAGGAACGCGCGCCCAAGCGCAGCGACACGCAGGTGCATTGGGCGCAGGCGCAGGCCTATACGGGGGGCGGGACTCGCGAGCTGCTGGCCTACGTCAGCCTCGACCTGCCCGATGCGCTGTGGTGGGAATCGGACCTGGACCGCCGCGTCGTCGCCGTGTCGCTGCTGGACCTGGGGCGTATCAACGACCTTGAGCAGGTACTCGACCGCCCGGTGTTCGACGAGCTGGAGCTGATCTCGCCGGCAGGACAGGTGCTGATCGACTTCCCCGGTGGCGAGAAGGATTACCGCGACGGCCTGAACGTCAGCGTCGACGGCCTGGTGTTCAAGGTCCGCAGCGAGTTCACGGGCGGCTGGACCGCCCTCTATCGTCTGAGCTACGCCAGTTTCTTCCGCTACGCCAAATGGCAGTTCCTCGGTGGACTGGCGCTGATCCTGGGCAGCCTCGCCGGAGGCTGGTTCGCCATTCGCTGGTACTCGCGGCGGGTGATCAAGCCGGCAAGGCGCGCGCACCTGGATATCGTCGAGAGCCATGCCTTCAGCCTGGCGGTGATCCAGACCGCGCCGGTGGCGCTGTGCGTGTTGCGCCATGACAGCCACCAGGTGGTGATGCAGAACCGCCTGGCCGAGCAGTGGCTGGGCGACGCCGAGGCCATCACCCGCATCAGCCGGGATTGGGACCTCGGCGGAAGGGGCGGCGAGGGCAGCGGCGAGCTGGTCTTCGAGGTAGAAGGACGCGCCCTGCATGCCAGCTTCGCGCCGACCCGCTACCGGGGCGAGAATGTGGTGCTCTGCGCCTTCAACGACATCAGCGCGCACAAGCAGGCGCAGCAGATGCTGGCCGACGCCAAACTCACGGCGGATGCCGCCAGCGAGGCGAAATCGGTGTTCCTCGCCACCATGAGCCACGAAATCCGCACGCCGCTCTATGGTGTGCTGGGCACCCTGGAGCTGCTCGGACTGACCGAGCTGACCGGCCAGCAGCGCGACTACCTCGCGACTATCCAGCGGTCCTCCGCCACCCTGTTGCAACTGATCAGTGACATCCTCGACGTATCCAAGATCGAGGCCGGGCAGATGGCCCTGGAGGTGGTGGAGTTCAATCCGCTGGAACTGGCCGAGGACGTGGTCGTCGGGTACGCCGGCGTCGCCGAGGGCAAGGAGTTGCAGCTGTACGCCTGCATCGATGCGAACGTTCCCGGCCTGGTGCGCGGCGACGCCGTGCGCATCCGGCAGGTGCTCGCCAACCTGCTGAGCAACGCGCTGAAGTTCACCGACATCGGCCGAGTGGTGCTGCGCCTGCGCATCGTCGCTGGCGAGGCGGGCGCGACGGCCCTGCAGTGGCAGGTGACGGATACCGGCATCGGCATGTCCGACGCCCAGCAGCAGCGGTTGTTCGAGCCGTTCTACCAGGCCCATGGCCATGAGCACACGGTCAGTGGGACGGGCCTTGGTCTGTCGATCTGTGCGCGGCTCAGCGAGTTGATGGGTGGCCAGCTGCGCGTGGTGAGCGAAACCGGGCTGGGCAGCAGCTTCACCTTCACCCTGGCGTTGCCGCTGCTGGAGCGCGCCCAGCCGCTGGCCGATGCCGCCCCGCTGTTGCCGAAGCCGGTCTACGTGCGCGCACCGGTGAAGGAGCTGGCGCAGAGTCTGGCGGCATGGATCGATTGCTGGGGCGGCTCTGCCTTGGTTCAGGAAGAACTGCCGGCGGACGTTCCGCCAGGTGCCATATTGCTGGACCTGCTCGAAGCCGATGACGAGCCGCTCTGGAGTGGCCCACGGGTCCGTGCACTGACCGGGGGCAGCGTGCAGCCGCAAGCGTCGGCGCAGGGGTGGGAGGTCAGCCTCTATCACCTGGCCGGCATCGCCCAGGCCTTGCGCCTGGCGCAGCAGGGCGGAGGTGGTGAGGCCCGGCAGGCTCCCCGCGTCGGCCGTCTGGGCAAGCTCGGCCTGCGGGTATTGGTGGCCGAGGACAATCCGATCAACCAGGCGCTGCTCAAGGAACAGCTCGAAGAGCTGGGCTGCCGCGTTACCCTCACCAGCAATGGCCGCGAGGCACTGCAGCGCTGGGCGCCCGGCGCCTTCGACGCGCTGCTGACCGATGTGAACATGCCGGTGATGAATGGCTACGAGCTGGTGGGAGAACTGCGCCGCCAGGACAATTGGTTGCCTATCATCGGCGTCACCGCCAACGCCCTGCGTGAGGAAGGCGAGCGTTGCATGGCGGTGGGGATGAACGCCTGGCTGGTCAAGCCGATGAGCCTGCGCACGCTGCACGACGGGTTGCTCAAGGTCTGCGGCCATGAGGTAGCCGGGCCGGCAGAAAGCCAATTGCAGGACCCGGCGCCGGCGGAGGACCGCATCCAGGTCTCGGAGAAGATGCGCGAGCTGTTCCTGCGGACCATGCGCCAGGATATGCAGGGTGTGACCGATGCCCTGCACGTCAGCGACCTTGCGACTGTTCGTCAACAGGTGCACCGCCTGCGCGGCGCACTTGCAGTGGTCCAGGCCCATGGTCTGAGTGATGCCTGTGGCGCGGTGGAGGAGGCGCTGATCGCGCAGCCCGCCGGGCCGGAACTGTCCGCGGCGGTGAACGCGCTGCTGGGACGAATCGAGTCGGCCCTGGCCAGTCTCTGAGAGCCTGGCCGGTATCCGGGGCTACTCTTGAAGAGTGGCCGTGCCCCTGTGGCCGGCCGACGATCGCAAACGTTGGGACACAAGAAAACTCATGGAAAAAGTCAGAGTGGCACTAGCGGACGACCATCCCATCGTCCTGATGGGGGTTCGCGAGGTGATCGAACGGGATGATCGCTTCGAGGTGATCGGCGAAGCGCACAACTCCAGCGAGCTGGTGGCCCTGTACCGCGAGCAGCGGCCGGCCATCGTCATCACCGACTACAACATGCCGGGCGACCAGACCTATGGCGATGGCATCAAGCTGATCGAGTTCCTGCTGCGCAACTTCCCCGGCACGCGCATCCTGATCCTCACCATGCTGTCCAACCCGCTGATCCTCTCCAGCCTCTACGACCTGGGGGTGTCGGGGGTGATCCTGAAGAATGGCGACCTCGACGAGATCCTGGTGGCGCTCAAGGCATTGTCCCAGGATCGCATCTACCGGGGGCCGGGCATGCAGTCCTCGAGCAGCGTGCTGTCCAGCGGGGACGATGTGGAGGGGCGCATCGCCAGCCTGTCGGTCAAGGAGTACGAAGTGCTGCGCCACTTCGTCTCGGGGATGAGTGTGCGTGACATCGCCCTGCTGCTGAACCGCAGTGTGAAGACGGTGAGCGCGCAGAAGATCTCCGCCATGCGCAAGCTGGATGTGGATACCGACCAGGCGCTGCTGACGTTCTGCGTGATGGCGAATCTGTTTCAGTAAGTCGGGCCCAGGATGCGCCTGTAGGAGCGAGCTTGCTCGCGAACTGCCGCGATGCTGAAGTCCATGGTAGGCCAACTGTCCTCTTCCTGAGGCTCCGCACCTGCCAGATCAAGAGCCCCTCACCCTAACCCTCTCCCGCAAGCGGGAGAGGGGACTGTTCGGTGCAGAAACAAACGATGGCGTCAGCCGGCACGGACGGGTGCCTCTCTCTCAGCGCAGCTCGGCCTCGCCCTGCTGGCTGTTCCCGCCATCGTCGATCCACAGGTAGCGCACTTCGCCAGCGCTGGCCGGCAAGGCCTGGGTAGGCGCCAGTGTGCGCCGTGAGAATGGCGGCAGCAGTTCGGCCGGCAGCGGTGAGCCGGCGTTGCCCTGGCGCACTTCGGCGCCGGCCAGGGTGATGAAGTAGGCGGTGGGGTTTTCCACCTGCACCGCAGTGCCGGCCCTTCGGAAAACCAGCTGGCGTGGAGCCTCTTCAGCGTCTTTCGCCAGGGCGCGCGGCCGATAGATGACCTTCATCTGCGTGCGCAGGGTGACGGTCAGGCGCGACTGTCCCTCGGCCAGCGGATCGCTGGATTGCGGCGGAATTTCGTAGAGGTTGAGCCAGTACAGCGACTCGCGGTCCCTGGGCATCGCCTCGCCGGTGTAGAGCAGGCGCAGGCTGCGCTGCTGGCCGGGGTTCAGGCGGAAGACCGGGGGCAGAGGCATGATCGGCGCCTGCGCGGTTTCCGGGCTGGATTCAAGTTCGCCGTCGTCGATCCAGGTCTGCACGATGACCGGATAGGGGTTCTGGTTGGCCAGTGCCAGGGAGGCTTCGCGCTGGCCCTCGTCGAAGATCACCCGGGTGCGCTCGGCGGTGACGCCCGCGTGGGCGCTGGCGCCGACCAGCAGCGCCAGGCCGAGGAGGGCGCCGCGCAGGCGGTTACTGAACACGGATCACCACCTGCGCGGTGGCTTCCACGCGGCCGGGGGTGACGGTGGGCATGCTGCCGAGGCTGAGCTTCTCCAGGCGGGCGCGGAAGGTTTCGCTGTACTGCGAGATGCCACCGACCTCGCCGGTCTTGTTCGAGGCGTTGCCGATCACCGGGTACCAGCCGCGCGCTTCGGCGTTGCTACCGTTGGCAGAGTCTTCATTGGCCAGCAGGTTCATCTCGCTGCCGTTGCGCAGCAGGCGAATGCCGACGCCCTGGGCGACGCCTGGCTGGCCGTAGCGGTCGGAGACGAGGTAGGAGAGGCCGCCGTTGCCGTTCACCAGGCCCAGGGACGAGGACGCGGCCAGGGCCCCGGCGGAGACCTTGATGCCCAGTGCGGTGCCGTTGACGGCGGTGCTGTTGATGACGCCGGTCTGGCATTTGAAGGCGACTTCGAAGGGCATTTCGCGGCTGGCGCCGGCGTTGATCTCGCCGATGGAGATCGACGGGAAGACCACGTGCGGGGTGACGTTGGTGATGGCGCAGGTGGGGTAGCGCTTGAGGGTCATGAAGTTGTACAGGCCGATGGCGCCGGGCCAGTTGGCGTGCCAGCCGGACCAGTTGCCGTAGTGGGTCTGGCCGACGTTGGGGTAGGACAGGCCCGGCCCCTTGATGGCGATGTAGCCCGCCTGCTGCGTATAGAGGTACCGCTGCGAGGCGATGGTCGCCGAGTAGTAGCGGGTGCTTTCCAGCGGGGCGCGGAACAGTTCGGCGCGCACGGCGCTCAGATTCTTCGCCTTGACCAGCTGGAAGCCGCGCGAGTCGATATCCAGCCCGGTGAGCAGGCGCTCGCGCCAGATGTCGGTAAAGTACTGGCCGGTTTCGACGTGGGTCAGGCGCAGCAGCACGTTGGGCCAGGCGGTGCGATAGGCGGCTGGCAGGCCGATGGAGTTGCCGACGCTGTCGCCACCCTGGTACCAGCCGCTGTAGAGGTCGTCGGCGTTGGTGGAGAACATTTCGAAGACCTCGTCACCGGCCGCGCAGCGGAAGAATACGCGCTCGGGGTCGTAGCCTGCGGTGACGCCGTACTGGGTGAGCGGGGCGACCGAGCTGGCGATGAGGGTGCCATCGGGCTGGAAGCTGGCGTCGGTGACGTTGATCACGCTGGGCAGGCCGAGCGGGCCGTTGCAGGTATCGCAGGCGCCGGCCCAACTGCCGGCGGTGCCCTCCCCGGGGCGGATCTGGTAGGTCAGGGTGGTGGTCGCGGTGCCCACGCCGGTGACCTTGTAGCAGGTGGCCCAGGCGCTTGGTGCAAGCAGCAGGGCGAGCAGCGGCAGGCTGCGCAGGATGGGGTTCATGAAGCCTCCGGTAGGCAGGTCGCCTGCAGGCGCACCAGCACCTGGTCGAGGTCGGCGCCTTTCAAGTCGTATGGGAGCGAGCAGCGGTCTTCCACCCGATCGCCCCACTGCACGCGCAGGCGGCCCTTCTCTCCTTCGGCGCGGGCATAGACCTGCCCGCCCTGGCCGACCATGCCGATGTTCACGCCATTGCCGTCGAGCACGTCGGCGCCCAGCGGCAGCGGCTGGCCATCGGGCAGCTTCGCCTGGATCAGCAGCGGGTGGCCGGTGAGGGTCTTGAACTCGACGCGCACGGCCGCGCCGGCGTAGGGCGCGATCTTGCGTTCGGTCTCCACCAGTTCGGCGTTCTCGTCGATGCCTTGCGGGTCGAGGCTGATGGGGTTGTAGCGGTAGGGCGATAGCGACGGCACCACGGCGTAGCCGTTGCTGTCCACCCGCGCGCCCTGGCCGCCGCGCACGCCGGCGCCGCTGGCGCCCTTGGCTTCCACCAGGGCGAAGGTGTCGCCGACGTAGGGACCGAGGGTCAGGCCGCCGCTATGCAGTACTGCCGCGCCGCGCATGCCGCCGTTGACCTGGCGGTAGCTGGAGCTTTCGGCGTAGCCGGCGTTGAAGGTGGCGACCGAGGTCTGCTGCTGCACGCTGCCGTTGAAGTCCGTGCCCTGGCCTTCGCTGTCGCGCCCGGCGGAGAGGGCGTAGCTCAGGGAACGGTCTTCGCCCAGGGTGCCGTTGAGACCGGTCTGGTAGGTGCTGCCGCTGCTGTCACCGGAGCGCCGCGAAGCCATGGCGCTGAGGTTGGGCGCGCGGCTGGTGGAGCCCAGCGGCATGGACAGGCTCAGGGTCAGGGTGTTGTTGCGGTTGCTGCCGTGCTGCAGGTTGTACTGCGGCGGCTGGGACGGATCGTAATCGTCGTTCACGTCGCGGTACCAGGTGGTCTGCTGGCGCGAGTAGGACAGGTTGTAGCTGAGCTGGCGCCAGACATTGGAGTAGCCGACCTGCAGCTGGGTGTCGCGGCTCTTGCCGTCGTAGTAGTCGGCGGTGGAGCCGGACAGGTAGAGGTTGCCGTACTGCCCCAGGCCCTGGTTGACCAGCAGGGTGAACTGGTTGCGCTGCTTGTAGCTGCTCGAGTCCCAGCTGTCGCCGTGGTCGCTGGCATCGCGGGCGGAGAGTGCATCGCCGAGGTCGCGGTAGCCTTCGGTGGAATAGCGGTAGCCGGCCAGGGTCAGGGTGGTCTGGGTCGGCTGGAAGGTCCGGCTGTAGTTCAGCCCGACGCGCCAGCCCTGTTTGCGCTGGTTGTTCTCCACGGTGGCGCTGGAGAAGGTGGTGTTCATGCCGAAGGCGCCGTAGGGCGTGGCCAGCACGCCGCCGCCGAGCACGGCCAGGTAGTCCTCGGCGACGCGGGTGCCGAGGTTGGCGGTGAGGGCGTTGGTCAGGCCGCGCTGGTAGGTCAGGTCGCCGAACAGGTCGTTGCCGTCGCCGTACTGGCGCGCCTGGCCGACCGTGGCGCTGTAGCGCGACAGGCCGGGGCGCATGGACTCGGGCACGGCGGAGAAGGGCACGGAGAAGCGCGACACGCTGCCGTCGGCCTCGATCACCTGCACGTCCAGGTCGCCGTCGTAGGCGGTGCCGTAGAGGTCGTCGATGACGAAGGGACCGGGCGCCACGGTGGTCTCGTGGATCTTCCGGCCGTTCTGGCTGATCACGACCCGCGCGTTGGTGTTGGCCGTGCCGCGCACTTGCGGTGCGTACTGGCGTTGCGAGTCCGGCAGCATGCGATCGTCGGTGGCCACGCGCATGCCGCGATAGCCCATGCTGCCAAACAGATTGCCCTCGGTGTAGCTGTCGCCCAGGGTCAGTTCGCTGCGCAGCCCCGGCAGCGCGCGCTGGGCGTAGGTGCGGATGCTGTTCCAGTCGCTGCGGGTGTTCCCCGCGTAGCTGGAATAGGTGTAGTTGGACTGGTGACGCAGGCGCCACAGGCCGAGGTTCACGCCGCCGTTCAGGCCCAGGTAGCCGTAGTCCGAGTCGCCGCCGCTGCCGGATCCTTCGAAACTCGAGCGGTAGAGGTTGGCGTCATAGTTGACGAAGCCCATGGTGCTGCCGGCGTCCCATTCATCCGGGCTGACATAGCCGCGTGGCTTGATGTCGAGCAGTGCCTGGGGGACCGAGAGGTCCAGGCGCAGGCGCGCGGTGTCGAGGTTCCAGGTCGAGTCGGGCAGACGCTCGGTAAGCCAGTGGCAGATGCCCTGGTCGTCCTTGCCGGCCTTCGGGTCGGGGCGCGCCCCCAGGCTCTGGCGCAGGAAGCGCTCGCTGAAGCAGGGCTCGGCGCGCTCGCCACGCTGGCGCATTTCCACTTCGGCACGGGTGGCGTACTGACCGTTGAGATAAAGATCGACGTGGTAGGTGCCGGGGTCCACCTGGTCGGCGCGGTTGAAGCGCTCCAGGCTGCCGCCGGCCAGCCCCGAGCCCATCAGCAGGCTGTCGTCGAAGCGGTAGTCCGCATCGCCCTGTGCCAGGCCCGCGACCACCATGGCGAGGGCTCCGAGGGTGAAGGGCAGCAGCGGTCCATGGCTGGAGTCAACGCGGCAGGTCATGGCGAAGTTCCACTCTTGCGCCGTAGTCGTTGATCAGCAGGGCAGACAGTCGCACGTTGCCTGCGGGCAGGGCGGAGGCTTTGTCCGCTCGCCACTGGGCCTGGCCCATGGGCGCGACCATGCTTGGCTGCAGCTTCCACTGGCGCTCGCCGACGCTGAGCGTCGCGCCGCCGAAGGAGGCGTGGTAGCCGGTCGGGTTTTCCACCTTCACGCTCCAGTCGCCACCGCTCTGCACCAGGGAGAAGCGCAGCTTCTCGGGCAGCTGTTCCGGGCTGCTGGCGATGCCGGCCGGGCGGTAGAACAGCTTCAGGCGGTTGCGCAGCATCAGCAGCATCTGGTTCTGCTCGGCCTTGGCGGCGTTGCGCGGCGGAATCTGCAGCACATTGAGGTGGAACAGCGATTCGCGGTCCTGGGGCAGGCCGGAACCGGTGTAGAGGATGCGCAGGGTCTGGCCGCTGCCGGGCGCCATGCGCGATACCGAAGGGTTCACCACGAAGGGGGCCTTGGCGGTATCCGGGGTGGACGCTGGATCGTCGATGTCGATCCAGGCCTGGATGACGTTGGGGAAGCCATCCTTGTTGGTCATCTGCACGGTCTTTTCCCGCGCGTCGCCGGGATAGATGACACGGGTACCGGTGATCACCACGCTGGCCTGGGCGAGCGTGGCGGTGAAGGCTGCCAGCAGGGCGAGCGCGAGCGTTGCCGCGCGGAGCGGGCGCAGTGGGAGGGCGTTCATCCGGTTCACCTGTCTTGCCGGGGCGTTCGGGGGCGGTGCCCCTGAGCGACGCGGCGCAATGCGGGAAGGCGGCACCGGGGGGCGGTGCCGCGAGGTATCACTCGTAGCGCAGGGTGTAGGTCACCGAGCCGAGTACCGGGCCGGGGGTCACGGTGGCGTCTTCGGAGATGTACTGCACCGCATAGTCGTAGCTGGCGCTGGTTTCACCGTCGGCGAGGACGATGTCACCGGCGGCCACGGCTGCGCCGCCCGCCAGGTTCACCGGGTTGCCGGCCGGGCCGTCGAGCAGCTGCAGGGCCACGCCGGTGGCGCCGCTGGCGGCGGTGTTGGTCAGGTTGCCCGAGGCAGTGGCGTTGGTGGCCTGGAACAGGGTGGTGAAGTGCTCATCGGCCCCGCTGGGGGCGGCACAGCCCGTCAGTTGCAGGGTGAAGCTGGTCTCGCCGGTGGTCTGGCCGACGGAGCCGTTCAGGGCACTGACCGGCACGCTGTCGAGGATGACGGTCGGGTCGGTGTTGCCGTCGACCACGGCCGAGCAGGTCTGGTCGGTCACTTCACCGCTGAAGTTGATGGTGTTGGCGGCGAAAGCAAGGCCCGGCACAGCGAAGGCGGCTGCGACAGCCAGGGCGGTTGCGCGAAGTTTCATTCTCTTGAGCTCCATGGTCAGGGTTTTTTCCCATGGCCATCTTCCCTTCCTGGCGTGCGGAACTCTCTGAGACAAATCTGAAAGCGCAGGCAAAGCACTGGCGCCGCGCCTGATGAACGGCGCAAAAGCCTGTGGCAGAGCCTTGCGCTTGAACCGCCGAGTCGCTTTATCCGGCAACGTGCGAAAAATTCTTGCCCGGCTGTCGATTCCCGCCGGCGCGCTTCGACTATGAGGTAACTGAAAACGCAATGCGCTCCGGAGACGGCCATGAAGTACCTCTGTCTGATCTATGTGGATGACCAGCGCCTGTCGAGCCTCTCCGAGGCCGAGTACCGGCGCCTGATGGACGAGTGCTTCGCCAACGACGAGTACCAGCGCCGGGCCGGCCGGGTGCTGGCCTCCGAGGCGCTGGAGACGGTGGAGACGGCGACGACGCTGCGCCACGGTGCGGCGGGGCTGTCGATCACCGACGGCCCCTTTGCCGAGACCCGCGAGTACCTGGGCGGCTTCGTGCTGATCGACGCCCGCGACCTCAACGACGCGCTGCAGATTGCCCAGCGGATTCCCAGTGGTCGGCTGGGGGCCGTGGAAGTTCGACCGGTCCGTGACTGGGATCGTTATTTCGCCGGACGCTGAGGCCCGGCTCTTCGAGAACTCTTTATTTCAAGAGAAGGCAACGTCAGGAGGATGTGATGCTGAAGTGGATTGCGCTGGTGGTGGTACTGACTGTGGTGGTGGTCCTGGTGCTGGCGGCGAATCGCCCGGGCACCTTCCGCGTGGAGCGCTCCCTGCGCATCCAGGCGCCGCCGGAGAGAGTCCAGGGCTATATCGAGGACTTCCACCAGTGGGCGCAATGGTCGCCCTTCGAGAAGCTCGATCCGGCCATGCAGCGCAGCTTCTCCGGCGTCGAAAAGGGGCGTGGCGCGGTATACGCCTGGGAAGGCAACGGCAAGGCCGGGGCAGGGCGCATGGAAATCCTCGAAAGCGACCCCCGCCGCGTGACCATCGCGCTGGATTTCCTCAAGCCGTTCAAGGCCAGCAACACCGCCGAATTCACCCTGGTGCCGCGCGACGGCGGCACCGAGGTGACCTGGGCGATGTTCGGCCCGGTGCCCTTCGTGGCGAAGATCATGCACCTGTTCATCGACGTGGACCGCATGGTCGGCAAGGACTTCGAGGCGGGCCTGGCCAACCTCAAGGCGCTTGCCGAAAAAGGCTGATGCAAGCCGCAACCTGCAGGAGGTGAGCCATGTGCCCTCTGTGCGTATCGACCCTGACGCTGGCCGTGACCAGCGTTCTTTCCGCCGGCGGCGTCAGCGCCTTCGCCGTCACCCGCCTGCGCGGCAAGCGCCGCGCTCGGCCCCACGAGCAACGGGGGCTTTCTCAGGAGCGTCCCCAGGAGCGTGCGACATGAAACTGGCCAATCAAGACTTTCCCCGTGTGGTTTCCCAGGCCGCCTGGCGCCAGGCGCGTATCCGCCTGCTGGAGCAGGAAAAGGCTGCTACCAAAGCCCGTGACGCGCTCAACGCCCAGCGTCGCGAGCTGCCGGTGGTGCGCATCGACAAGGACTACCGCTTCGAGGGCGCGCACGGGCCGCTGCGCCTGCTCGACCTGTTCGAAGGCCGGCCGCAGCTGATCGTCTACCACTTCATGTTCCACCGCGACACAGGGTTGGGCTGCGAGGGCTGTTCCTACCTGATCGACAACCTCGGCCGGCTGGAGCACCTGCATGCGCGCGGCACCACCTTCGCCATGGTGTCCCGCGCGCCGCTGGAGGAAATCGCGCCATTCCGCGCCCGCATGGGCTGGCAGTTCCCCTGGTACTCGTCGTTCGGCAGCGACTTCAACTACGACTTCCATGTCAGCGTCGACGAGTCCGTCGCCCCGGTGGAATACAACTATCGTGACAAGACGGAGCTGGAGCGCCTCGGCCAGGACTACCACGTGCGCGGCGAGCAACCGGGCATGAGCGTGTTCCTGCGCGACGGCGAGCAGGTCTTCCACAGCTACTCGACCTACGGTCGCGGGCTGGAGGCGCCGCTGTTCACCTACCACCTGCTCGACCTCACCCCGCTGGGGCGCGGCGAAGGCTGGGGCGGCATGCCCGACTACCAGGGCAAGGGCATGAACTGGACGCGCTTCCACGACGACTACGCCGAAGCTCCGCCGCCGCACAGCTGCTGCGGTTCCTGATCCGACCCGACTGCTACACGGAGAGATTCCCGATGACTGCTGCCCAGAAGAACGCCACCCACAGCGAACTGCACGCGCTGCTGGAAAGCTGGCTGAGGTCCGTGCGCGCCTCCGACGTGGAAGGCATCACCCGCCATTACACCCGTGACATCCTCGCCTTCGATGCGGTGAAGCAACTGCAATTCCAGGGCGTCGAGGCCTATGCCAGCCATTGGCGCGACTGCACGCAGATGTGCAAGGAGCCCACCTTCGAGATTCACCAGCTGAGCTTCGAGAGTGGTGGCGATACGGCCTTCGGGCATTACCTCGCCTACTGCGGCGGCACCGACGACAAGGGGCAGCACAACGCCTCCTGGGCGCGGGTGACGGTGGGCCTGCGGCGCGAGGCGGGGCAGTGGAAGATCGCCCATGAGCACTTCTCCATTCCCTTCGATCCGGCGACGGGGCAGTTGCTGTTCGATGCCAAGCCCTGATCTCGACCTCGACCTCGACCTCGACCTCGACTTGTAGGAGCGAGCTTGCTCGCGAACGTATTCCCCGGCAGCTCCGGCGTGAAGCGGGTTCGCGAGCAAGCTCGCTCCTACAGGGGCTGCCCCGCCCCCTGAAACACCCCGCAACCCTCTCGGGCCGAACACCCGTCCGATGATTCCCCACCGTGGCGAAAACCCGTGCAGGATAGGCAGACCTCCCACGCCAAGGATCATCGGCCCGCATGCACGAGTACGCCCCCCAGCCCCTGCGCGACGTGGTGGACGAGGTCTATCGCCGTGAATCGCGCCGGGTGCTGGCCACGCTGATCCGCCTGCTGGGTGATTTCGACCTGGCGGAAGAGGCGCTGCACGAAGCCTTCGTCGCCGCCGTGGACCAGTGGCGGCGCGACGGCGTGCCGGCCAACCCGCGCGCGTGGCTGGTCTCCGCCGGGCGCTTCAAGGCCATCGACGGCCTGCGCCGGCGCTCGCGCTTCGACGCTTCCCTGACGCAGATCGCCGAGCAGTTGGAGATCGACGCGCAATCGGTGGAGGAACTGGCCGACGAAAGCGTCGAGGACGACCGCTTGCGGCTGATCTTCACCTGCTGCCACCCGGCGCTGGCGGCCGACTCGCAGGTACCGCTGACCCTGCGCGAAGTCTGCGACCTGAAGACCGAGGAGATCGCCCGCGCCTACCTCGTCACGCCCTCGACCATCGCCCAGCGCATCGTCCGCGCCAAGGCGAAGATCCGCGACGCGAAGATTCCCTACCAGGTGCCGGAAGCCGCCGAATTACCGGAACGCCTGGCCAGCGTGCTGCGGGTCATCTACCTGGTGTTCAACGAGGGGTATTCGGCCTCGGCCGGCGATTCGCTGACCCGTACCGATCTGTCCGCCGAAGCCATCCGTCTGGGCCGGCAGTTGTTGGATCTGCTGCCGGAAGCCGAAGTGATGGGGTTGCTGGCATTGATGCTGCTGCACGAGTCGCGGCGCGAGGCGCGCACCGCCGCCGACGGCGAACTGGTGCTGCTGGAGAACCAGGACCGCTCGCGCTGGAATCGCGCGCTGATCGAGGAGGGCCAGCAACTGATCACCGCCGCGCTCGCCACCCGGCGTATCGGCCCGTATACCCTGCAGGCAGCCATCTCCGCGGTGCACGCCGCTGCTGCGGACATGGCCAGCACCGACTGGGCGGAAATCGTCGGTCTCTACGACCTTTTGCTGGCGATGCAGCCCTCGCCGGTGATCGAGCTCAACCGCGCGGTGGCCCTGTCCCTGCGCGATGGCCCGGAAGCGGGGCTGGCGCAGGTCGATGCCATCCTGGCCCGTGGCGACCTGCAGGATTACCACCTGGCCCATGCCGCGCGCGCCGATTTCTGCCGCCGGCTGGAACGCCGCGAGCAGGCGCGCGGCGCCTACGAGCGCGCACTGGAGCTGGCAAGGCTGGAGCCGGAGCGGCGCTTCCTCGAACAGCGGATTCGCGAGCTCGACCGCTGAGTTGCATTGCAATATTCAACTGCCAGACTGTGCGACTGACCCCTGCCGACCCGTGCCCATGACCGAACCGACGCCGCGCGATTCCCTCTGGACCGTCTTCCTGATCTTCCTGCGCCTGGGCCTGACCTCCTTTGGCGGGCCGGTGGCGCACCTGGGGTATTTTCGCGAAGAGTTCGTGAGCCGGCGGCGCTGGCTGGACGAGCCGCACTACGCCGATCTCATCGCCCTCTGCCAATTCCTTCCCGGCCCCGCCAGCAGCCAGCTGGGCATGGCCCTGGGCGCCTTGCGCGCGGGGCAGTGGGGCGCATTGGTGGCCTGGACGGGCTTCACCCTGCCGTCGGCCCTGCTGATGCTGCTGGTTGCCCTGGGGCTTTCGCGGCATGGCCAATGGCTGCCGGTCGGGGCGTTGCACGGACTGATGCTGGTCTCCGTCGCGGTGGTGGCCCACGCCGTCTGGGGTATGGCCAAGTCGCTGTGTCCGGACTGGCAGCGCCAGGGGCTGATGATCCTGGTGACCGCCGTGGCGCTGCGCTGGCCCGGCGTGGTCGTGCAGATGCTGGTGATCCTTGCGGCTGCGCTGCTCGGCATGGCCTGCCTGCGGCCGTCTGCGGTAGGCGATTCCGTGGGGCCTGGGCATTGCGCGTCGCGTCGCCGGGGCGGTTTCTACCTGCTGCTGTTCTTCGCGCTGCTGGCGCTTCTGCCGTTGGCGGCGGTAGCGTGGCATTGGCCATGGCTGGCGCAGTTCGACGCCTTCTACCGGGTTGGCAGCCTGGTCTTCGGTGGGGGGCATGTGGTGCTGCCGCTGTTGCAGAGCGCGGTGGTCGAACCCGGCTGGGTGGATGCGCAGACCTTCCTCGCCGGCTATGGCGCGGCACAGGCGTTGCCGGGGCCGCTGTTCAGCTTTGCCGCCTTCCTCGGAGCGGCCATCACTGAGCCGGGCGGCGCGACCGGCGCGCTGCTCTGCCTGGTGGCGATCTTCCTGCCGTCCTTCCTGCTGGTGCTCGGCGCCTTGCCGTTCTGGAAGAGCCTGCGTCGCCAGCATCGTCTGCGCGCGGCGCTGGCCGGGGTGAACGCCGCCGTGGTCGGCCTGTTGCTGGCGGCGCTGATCCACCCCATCGGCAGCGAGACCATCGTCGGCCTGCTCGACATTTCCCTGGTCGCGCTGGCCTTCCTGGTGCTGCTCAGTGGCCGGGTTCCGCCCTGGGCGCTGGTGCTGCTGGGTGCGCTGGGCGGAGGGCTGGTCGGGGCGTTCTAGAGGCTGCTCACCAGGTGCCCGCCGTCCACGGCGAGCACCGCGCCGGTCATGAAGGCGCCGGCGTCGCTGGCCAGCAGCAGGAAGGGGCCCTCCAGTTCCCTGAGCTGGCCGAGACGGCGCATCGGTACCGTGTCGCGGATGTAGGCCTGGCCCTTGTCACTGTCGAAGTAGGCGTCGTTCATTTCGGTCTTGAAATAGCCCGGTGCGATGGCGTTCACCCGCACGTTGAAGCGCGCCAGCTCCAGCGCCAGGGACTTGCTCAGCTGCACCACGCCGGCCTTGGCTGCGCAGTAATGGCTGTAGCCGCCGCCCACGCGCAAGCCGAGTATCGAGGCGATGTTGACGATGCTGCCGCCGCGCCCGGCCTTGGCCAGACGCTGCGCCGCGCACTGGGCGACGCGCCAGACGCCGTCGAGGTTGGTGGAGAGCATGCTGCGCCAGTCTTCCTCGCTGACCTCCAGCGCGCGCTGGCCGTTGCCGATGCCGGCGTTGTTGAGTACGACGTCGATCACGCCGAACTGTGCTTCGGCGCTGTCGAAGGCGGCCTCGACACTGGCGCGGTCCGTCACATCCAGCGCCACGGCATGGGCTTGGCCGCCCTCGGCGCGGATCGCTTCCGCCAGTTGCGCCAGGCGCTCGGTGCGCCGCGCCGCCAGGATCACACGGGCTCCCGCACGAGCGGCTACGCGTGCCAGGTGTGCGCCGATGCCGCTGGATGCGCCGGTGACCAGCACGGTCTTGCCGGCGAGGGAGAAAAGGTCGTTGCTCATGGCTGTTCCTTGGTCGGTCAAGCGTAATCGCTGACCGCCAAGGTTAGCCCGTGGCACCCTCAAGGGCGTGCAGGGTGCGCCATTCGCATCGCGAATGGCGAATGGGGCGAACCTGCAGGAGCGGGCCATGCCCGCTATCGCGCGCATGGCGCGCTCCTACAGGGAGTCTCAAGCTAGCCGCCAGGCGTAGGAGCGAGCTTGCTCGCGAACCTGCAAGGCACGGCGTCAAGGGCGGCGCGAGCAAGCGCGCTCCTGCCGTCGCCGGAAGCACCCAAGAAAAAGCCCGGCACAGGGGCCGGGCTCTTTCATGACGCGGGAAGCGAATCAGGCAGCCAGCTGGCGTGCCTGCTTCTTCTTCACCTGTGCGCGGCAAGCATCGCCGAACGCCTGGAAGATCTTCACCGAGTCGGGGTTCTTCGCTGCCTGCCATTCCGGGTGCCACTGCACCGCGAAGAGGAAGGAGGAAAGCGTCGGGGCGTGGATGGCCTCGACCAGGCCGTCTTCGGCATGGGCGATGGCCTCGATGCCCTTGCCCAGGTTCTTCAGGCCCTGGCCGTGCAGCGAGTTGACGCGGATCTCGTCACCCAGCAGCTGCTGCAGCCAGCTGCCCGCCTTCGGGCGAACGCCGTGGGCCGGGCTGTACTGCACGTCGACCGGGTCTTCGGGATTCTCGCGATGGTCATTGAAGCCGGGTTCGGCGTAGACCTTCTGGTAGATATCGCCGCCCAGGGCCACGTTGATTTCCTGCATGCCGCGGCAGATACCGAAGATCGGCAGGCCACGCGCGATGGCGGCCTTGATCAGCGGGATGTCGAAGTTGTCGCGGTCCTTGTCCTGGCCCTTGCCGGGAGTTTCGTTCTCCTGGCCATACAGGGTCGGATCGATGTTGCTGCCGGCGCCGGTCAGGTACACGCCGTCGGCCATGTCCAGGTACTGCTCGAGGTCTTCGATGCCGCAGCAGGTCGGTACCAGTACCGGCACGCAATCGGACTGTTCGACCAGGGGCACGATGTATTTGTGGGTCATTACCTGATAGTCGTGGCCTTTGCGCTCTTGGCTGCCCATGGACATCAGGACGACGGGTTTACGGAGAGTCTGTTTCTTGTTGCCAATGTTGCTGTTGGACATATGTCACCTTTGGACGGGCTGCAGCCCATCGTTTTTGTGCAGGCGCGCAGCGGAAAGGCGCGCTACCTGAGGCCCCGAGCACTGCCGGGAGCGCACAGAAGGCGAAGTTTCCCGGTCGAAACCTGCCTACCAGCCTGCCAGAGCCGTTAAATATGTCAAACGAATTCGGAGTGGGGCGTCAAAAATAATGGCCGAAATCCTGTCTTACAATTCTTCTATCTAATTGTTTTTAAAGGATTTATTGAAATATCCAAGCGTGCTGAAAAGTCCATTATTTAAAACGCTGGATCATAATGGTGAAAAATTCTGCACGCTTTTTCACGAAGGCCGTTCAGGATCGGCAACGCCCGCGCAGGCGGCACGCTCTGCCTCGCGGGTTTGCCTTCAGTGGCACTCGATGCGGTTGCGACCGTTCTGCTTGGCCCGGTAGAGCGCACTGTCGCTGCGGGAAAGCCCGGCCTCGGCAGAAGCGTCGCTGGCTTCCAGCGAGGCGATGCCGATGCTGATGCTCAGCGGGATGCGCTGCCCGCCCTGCATCAGTGGTTGCTCCAGCAATTGCTGCTGCAGGCGTTGGGCGAAGACCTGGGCGGCGGCGATGTCGGCATCCCCCAGCACCACGGCGAACTCCTCGCCGCCCATGCGCCCGGCGAAGTCGACGCGGCGGATGTCTCGCCCAAGGATGCTGGCGAAGTGGCGCAGGGCCTCGTCGCCGACGGCGTGGCCCCAGCGGTCGTTGATCGCCTTGAAGTGGTCGATGTCGCACATCAGGATCGCCGCGTGGTGGGTCGTCGAGCGCTGCACGCGGCCGAGCTCCGCCTCGATCAGGCGCATGAAGTGGCCACGGTTGGGCAGTTGCGTGAGGAAGTCGGTGGTGGCCAGTACCTGCAACTCGGCTTCGATGCGCTTGCGTTCGGTGATGTCGGTGATGAAACCGTGCCAGATCAGGGAGCCGTCCTCCCCGCGCTTGGGGTGGGCGTTGCCCTGGCGCCAGAGCGTGCCGCGCCCGGCGATCTGCACGCGGTATTCGTGCCGCCAGGGTTGCAGGTGGGCGGCGGAGGCTTCCAGCGAGGCGAGGCAGGCCGGCAGGTCCTCGGGGTGGATCAGGTCGCGCAGGAACACGGAGTTGTGCTGCATCTGCTCGGCCGGAATGCCGTAGATGTCCATCACCCCTGCGCTGACATAAGGGAAGGTCCCGGTGCCGTCGGGCAGGCGGCGGAACTGGAAGACCATGCCGGGGATTTCATTGGTCAGGTCGGTGAGCAGCTCCACGCTTTCGCGCAGTTTCTCGGCCATGCCGCGCAGGGCGGTGATGTCGGTGGTGGTGCCGAGCATTCGCAGGGCGTTGCCGGCGGCGTCGCGCTCGACCACCTTGCCGCGGCTGCAGACCCAGAGGTAGTGGCCGTCCTTGTGGCGCAGGCGATGCTCCACCTCGTAGGCCTCGGTGCGGCCTTCGAAGTGATCGCGCATGGTGTTCTGCACGTACTCGAGATCTTCCGGGTGCAGGCGGGAGTAGGCGTCCTCGATGCGGCTGCCGATCTCGTCCTCGGCGTAGCCCAGCAGGGACTTCCAGGCGCTGGAATAGTGGATCTCGCCGGTGGGCACGTGGCGATCCCAGATGCCGGTTCCGCTGCCGTCCACCGCCAGGGCCATGCGTCGCTCGTTTTCCCGTTGTGGCGCGTGGGCGCGGTCGAGCAGGGCCTCACCCAGCTCCAGCACATCGGCGAGCAGCGTCTGCTGCTCCTGGCTGAGTGCCTTGTCGCCATTGCCCAGCAGCAGCAGGCGCGCCTGGGGGAAGCCTTCCTGGTCGCGCAGCGTCTGGCTGGCCAGCAGATTCAGGAGCTGGCCCTGGTGGCTCAGCGGGCTGGCGGCAGCATTGAGGGACAGCAGGGTGGCCAGGGAGAGGGCGCCGGCACCGTCGAGGCCGAGCTGGCCGAGCAACTGGCCGCGCATGTCGATGAGCAGGACGGCGCAATCGCCACCCGCGTGGCGGGCGAGACGCAGCAGGCCGTCGTATCGCCCGTACTCCTTTACCCCAGGATTACTGGAAGTTCGCATCCGATAGCAGCTTCTTCAACGGAGGATGGGCGTGATTCTGGATTGTGCTCCGCGCCGGACATGCGGCAGGCGGACGCAGGTGGCTTTATGAAATCACGGGCGGGTGAGCGCCCACAATCTCCACCTGCGACCAGAGCGACGAACGCACCGCCCGCCGGCTCTTCGGCGGGCGGGCAGGGAGTCAGTTGATCAGTTGGTCGATCAGCACGGCGTTGGTGTAGATCAGGCTGCCGTCGCTGGCGCGATGGCCGACCAGGTGGAACTGGCCGCGCTGCTCGGCACCCCCCAGGTACACGCGGAACATGCAGTCGGCCAACGGCCCGTAGCCCTCGGGCATGTGCAGGTCGAGGGTGTCGAGGTCGGCATCGACCATCATTTCCCGCTGGCCGTTTTCCTGCAGGTAGACCTCGGCCTGTTCCAGGTGCAGGCGGTCGTCGGCGGTCAGGTAGAAGCGGATGTCTTCCAGCGGCGTGGGTTTCTGCTCGGCGGTGGTCTTGCACCAGCCTTCGAGGGTCATTGCGCTCATGGTGAGGTGCCTCCGTGGTTCGCGGGCGGGATTACCGCGTTGTCGGAGAGTTGGACTGCTGCGCGTGGCGGTTCGATCAGTTTTTGTTCAGGTCAATATCTGAACGATAAATGCCGGGCATAAAAAAAGCCGCTCCAGGGGAGCGGCTCGAAGGACGTCGAAGGAGCAATCACAATATCAACGTCAGGAGTTGTCTTCCGCGGGGAAAGTGCGGAAGCGGGAAGATGGGGTGATTCTAGAAAGTTGCAGCGACGGGATAAACCGCCAATCCGGGAAGAGACTTTCTGCCTTGGCGTAATAATCTCACCCGGACACGGGGCAAACTTTCAGATGAATCCGAAAGTTGCCCCGCAGAGTTGTTCAGGCAGATAGTTGCACTGAATTACAGGATCGACAGCGGGTACTCGACGATCAGGCGCAGCTCGTTGTTGTCGGCTTCACCCTGGTCGGCGTTGGCACGGTGGAAGGCCTGGCGCAGGCGGAAGGACAGGTCCTTCGCCGGGCCGGCCTGGACCACGTACTTGGCTTCCAGGTCGGTTTCGTGGTGGCTGCCGTCTTCACCGTACAGGCCGGCGTAGGCGCCATCCGCGTCGGCGTGGGTGCCGTCGATGCCGGTACCGTTGATGTAGCGCGCCATGAAGCTCAGGCCCGGTACGCCGTAGGTGTCCATCGCCAGGTCGTAGCGGACCTGCCAGGAGCGCTCGCCCGGACCGTTGAAGTCGGAGTACTGCACGGAGTTGGCGAGGAACACCGAGTCACCGGTGGCGCCATCGCCGTCGTCGCCGAAGCCGACGTAGTCGAACGGGGTGTCGCCGTGGACCTTCTGGTAGGCCAGGGTGACGGTGTGCGCCTGCAGGAAGGAGTAGGCGGCGGCCAGCGACCAGGTGGTGTTGCTGATCTCGCCGGCCTTGGCCTGGCCTTCGTCGTTGGTGCGGTAGATGTTGAAGTCGAACGCCAGCGACTGGTCACTGGCGACCGGCAGCACCCAGTTCACGTTGCCGTAGTACTGGCGCCAGATGTCCTTGAACTCGGAGCCGTACAGCGAAACGCTCAGGTTGTCGTTGATCGCGTACTTGCCGCCGAGGAAGTCGACGTCGCTGGTTTCCACGCCGGCGTAGGCCGCCCACAGGCCGCCGTCGCGGGCGGTGGTGACCGGGCTGGTGCCGGAGGTGAAGTGACCGGCTTCCAGGTCCAGGCCTTCGATTTCGCTGCTCAGCAGGTTGAAGCCCGATGCGGTCTGCGGGATCAGGCGGGTGCCGCCGGCGGCGAATACCGGAGCGGTCGGCTGCATGTCGCCGAATTTCAGCTCGGTCTTGGAGATGCGCACTTTCAGCGCGCCGCCGGCCTTGCCGTAGTCGTCATCCGGCTTGCCGTCGTTGCCCACCGGCAGGTTGCCGGTGCCTGCGCGGCCGCGGCCGGCGTCGAGCTTGATGCCCAGGTAGCCGAAGGCGTCCACGCCGAAACCGACGGTGCCCTGGGTGTAGCCCGAGGAGAAGTTCGCCAGGAAGCCCTGGGTCCAGTCGCGGTTGTCGCCTGCGCCGTTCTTGCCGTCGTGATCGTAGTACTGGTTGCGCAGCAGGACGTCGAGCTTGGCGTCCTCGACGAAGCCCTTGGCATCGGCCTGATCGGTGACGAAGGGTTCGGCGCTGGCGAACTGGCTGGCGGCGGCGGAAACAGCGAGCACGATGGCGCTGCGTTTGAGGTGCTTCATGGATATTGCCCCTAGAGTCTTGGAGGACCGGCTCGATGAAGTGCGTGAGAGCCGGACGTTTTTATAGGCAGGCACAATGAATCCGAACGTGGATCGACCACGGCGGAAAGTCGCAGGAAGTTGCGTTGGCATTGTTGCAGTTAACTGGCTTTGTATTCCCCCGCGAATTGCTCCAGACGCGGAAGAGCCGACGTCATAATGCCGAAAGAGTTCGCCGTTTAAATCACGGATTATGAAAAGGTCTATGTCTCAAACTGTAATAATCATGACTTTTGTCCCGTTGACATAACCGGTTCGGAAGTTTCGTGTATATAAGCAATGTCACTGTTTCCGGGGGCTGCGGGCACGGTGACATGGCGTGCGGCGGGGCGATGCGGCTAAGCTGCGCGACCCGGCCGCCGCAGCTGCTGCGGCGACATGCCCCATTCACCGACAGCAGAGATTTGTCCCATGACGCCTACCTTCATCCCCGACGCGGACCCCGAATCCATCTCCTCCGACGTCGCCGGCTTCGGCGGCCTGCTGGTTTCCACGCAGATCCCCACCCTCGAGGACGGCAGCCTGGAACTGGGCGACATCAAGGCCCAGAGCGAAGCCACCCTGCGCAGCCTGCAGCTGGCCCTGGAAAAGGCCGGCAGCGGCCTGGACCACGTACTGCACCTGACCATCTACCTCACCAGCATGGCTGACCGCGCCGCGTTCAACGAGGTGTACTGCCGCTTCTTCGCCAATCCCTACCCGGTGCGCGCCGCCGTCGGTATTGCCGAGCTGGCGGTGGAAGGCATGAAGGTGGAAGTCACCGCCATCGCCGCCAAGCGCGCGAGCTGAATCCTTGTAGGAGCGGGCCATGCCCGCGATGGGGCCGCTTTGCGGCCCTTTCTTTTGCCCCTCTCTGACTTCCCCCCGCGGTTCACTTCTGCTTCGCGGGCATGGCCCGCTCCTGCAGGTCTGCCCCGCGCTCTGTATTCCTTTGTATCTGCCGCTCCCTGAGCGGACACACGCATACAAAAGCCTCCCGCTGCCGATACGCCCGCGATACATCGCCCAGGCGAAATAGCCCTACCCGAACGAAACAACGCGACGGAAGGGAAAACCCTCCAGCGCCTCGTTCCAGGGATCCGCCCTTGCGGCATGACCCGGCGCACCCAGCGCCACAGCATCTGGAGAAGCACCATGACCCGTACCTCGAAAACCCAGCTCGGCCTGCTCGCCATCGCCCTGGCTGGCGGCCTGAACATGGCGTCCTCCGCCTTTGCCGTCGAAGCCCTGCCGCAGGGCTATCAGCTGGCTTCCGCCGCCAAGGCCGGGGAGGGCAAGTGTGGCGAGGGCAAGTGCGGCGCCAACGAGGCCAAGGCCCAGGCCAAGGCGAAGCAGGGCGAAGGCAAGTGCGGCGAAGGCAAATGCGGTGCCGACGGCGCCCAGGCCAAGGCCACCGGTGCCGAGGGCAAGTGCGGTGAAGGCAAGTGTGGCGATGCCTCCTTTGCCCGTACCGATAGCGACCACGACGGCCGCGTCTCCCGCGCCGAACTGCTGGCCGTGGCGCCCAAGGCCGGCGCGGAGTTCGATGCCATCGATGCCAACCACGACGGCTACCTCTCCGAGGCCGAGGTCTACCAGTTCCGCAAGAACCAGTTCGACTCCAACGGCAAGCCATTCCCGTCCGACCTGTACAGCAAGCTGAGCCAGGCCAGGAACTGAGCCACGCCGACGCCTCCCCGCGCCATCGGCCGGGGAAGGCCCTCGCCCAAGGAGATCGCCATGACCACTACCGCATCCCTGCAAGGAGCCGGCCTCGGCTTGCGCCGCGCGATGCTGCCCGACCTGCTGACGATGGACGACCGCGCCGTCGACTTCCTCGAAGTCGCGCCGGACAACTGGATCGGCGTGGGCGGCAGCTACGGCGAAGGGCTGGCCCGCCTCGCGGAACGATTCCCGCTGTCCTGCCATGGCCTGTCGCTGTCGCTGGGCGGCCCCGAGCCGCTGGACCACGTGTTCCTCGGCCGCGTCCGCGAATTCCTCGACCGGCACCAGGTGCCGCTGTTCAGCGAACACCTGAGCTACTGCTCCGACGAAGGACACCTCTACGACCTGATTCCCATGCCCTTCACCGACGAGGCCGTGCGCCACATCGCCAGCCGTATCCGTGAGGTGCAGGACGTCCTCGGCCGCCGCATCGCCGTGGAAAACATCTCCTACTACGCGGCGCCCTACCAGGCGCTGAGCGAGATCGACTTCCTCGGTGCGGTGCTCGGCGAGGCCGACTGCGACCTGCTGCTGGACGTCAACAACCTCTACGTCAACGCCCACAACCACGGCTACGACGCTGCCGGCTTCCTCGCCCGCGTGCCGGCCGAGCGCGTCGTCTGCCTGCACGTCGCCGGCCACTACGACGAAGCGCCGGACCTGAAGATCGACACCCACGGGGCCGCTGTGAAGGACGATGTCTGGACCCTCCTGGCCAGCGCCTACCAGCACCTGGGCAGCGTGCCGACCCTGCTGGAGCGCGACTTCAACCTGCCGCCGCTGGCCGAACTGCTCGGCGAGGTGGACTACATCCGCAACCTGCAAAGCGCCGTGCGCCAACCGGAGGTGCGCCATGGCTGAGTCCCTGCGCGAACAGCAGTTGCGCATGACCCGCTACATCCGCGATCCGCAGGCCAACCCGCCACCGCCCGGCATCGAGGCGCGGCGCCTGGCGGTGTACCGGCAACTGTTCTTCGGCAACCTGCAAGCGCTGCTCGCCGGCAACTTCCCCGTGCTGCACGCCAGCCTGCCGGGCGAGCAGTGGCAGGCGCTGGCGGAGGACTTCTACGCCGGCTTCCGTTGCCAGACGCCGCTGTTCACCGAGGTGGCCGGCGAATTCGTCGACTACCTGGAAGGCCGCGCCGAGCAGCCCGGCTGGATCGCCGAACTGGCGCACTACGAATTCATCGAGACCGAGCTGCTGCTCAGCGACAGCGCCGAGCCGGCCCATGACCCGGACGGTGACCTGCTCGAGGGCGTGCCGCTGTTATCCAGTCTCAGCGTGCCACTGGCCTATGCCTGGCCGGTCAGCCACATCGGTCCCGGACACATCCCGCTGCAGGCGCCGGCCGAACCGACACTGCTGCTGGCGCGCCGGGATACCGACCTGAAGGTGTACTTCTCGCGCGTGGCCCCGCTGGCCCATGCTCTGCTGGTGTCGCTGCAACAGTGGCAGCTCACCGGTCGCCAACACCTCAAGGCGCTGGCGGAAATCTCCGGCGTCGAACCGGCCGCCATCGAAGGGCAGGGCATTGCCCTGTTGCGCAACCTGAAAGAGCAAGGCGTGGTGCTCGGCACCCGCCCGAACTGCACCACTCCCCGTCGTCCCCCATTGCATCGTCCCTGAAGGAGAAGCGTCATGACCGACACCCTGGCAACCGTGATCTACACCGCCCACACGCATACCACTGGCGGCCGTGATGGCCGCGGCCAGACCACCGACGGTGAGCTGGACCTGCCCCTGAGCCCGCCCGGTTCCGGCCGCCCCGGCACCAACCCCGAGCAGCTGTTCGCCATCGGCTGGTCCGCCTGCTTCATCGGCGCCCTGCGCCGCGCCGGGCAGAAGCTGAACCTGCGCCTGCCGGCCGATGTGGCGGTGGACGCCGAAGTCTCCCTGGGCAACACCGCCGCCGGCGGCTTCGCCCTGGCCGCCCAGCTCACCGTGCACCTGCCGGGGCTGGAGGCCGAGGACAAGGAGAAGCTGGTGGCCGAGGCGCACCAGATCTGCCCGTACTCCAAGGCGACTCGCGGGAATATCGAGGTGGGGTTCGTCATTCCCTGATCAATTCCGTGGGAGGCATCTGAGAGGGATGCCTCCCAGGGGATCATCCTGAAGCAACGTGCTGGCAAGTGTCTTGAAGCCAGCCTGCAGCAATTGGTCGTCTTGGGTTGCGTTACTGATACTGACTCGCACGAACTGCGGAACCGCCGCGCGGCCCACGGCAAAGGCTTCCGCCGTGGTGATTAGAACGTTCTTTAGTTTTAGATCTTGTTCGATGTCAGAGGCCCTCCACGGTTCGGGTACTTCAATCCAGAAGTGCGGGCAGTAGGAATGTGTTCGGTAAGTTAACCCCTTGAGACTTTCCGCCACTAACTCCTTGCGGCGCTTGATCTCGATGATCTGCCGCTGCAGCAATTTGGTCGCAGTGCCATTCTCGATCCACTGGGTAGCGAGTTCGATTGTCAATGGCGTGGCCATCCAGCAAGACGATCGGATTGCCGATGCAATCTGGCTGACCAAGCTTGCGGGCGCGTGGATGTAGCCCGCGCGCAGACCGGCTGAGACAGCTTTGCTGAGCCCACCGATCAGTATGCTTCGTTCTGGCGCGAAGTGGCTTAGCGGCGGCGGTCGATCCTCGACCAGGAGTGCGTGCGCTTCATCTTCAATGATCAACACGTTGTGTTGCCTGCAGATGCTGGCAATGGCTTCTCGACGGGGAAGAGAAAGTATCGATGTCGTGGGGTTCTGCAGTGTTGGTGTGCAGTAAAGAGCCGCGATGCGGTACTGCTGGCAGAGCTCGTCCAACGACTCCGGTATCAGCCCCTCTTCGTCCATTGCGATACCCAGTAGCCGCACGCCCAGCAGACGCGACGCGGAAATCAGGCCTGGATAGGTGAGCTGCTCGGTGACGATAGTGTCTCCAGATCGCAGTAATGCCATCAGCGCGCATACCAGTCCATGCTGTCCTCCATTCACGCACAGAACTTGCTCCGCTTGTGCTTCGAAAGCATTACTGGATAACCATTTGGCTCCTGCCTGTCGGAAGCGAGGAAGTCCTGCGTCAGGCATATAGAGCATTAGGTCGTGAAGTTTCTGCCTATCAAAGGAAAGATTCTTCAGGCTTTCTTCTAGTAGGGAAACTTCCGATCCTGGAATATGCATGTTGCGGCTCATGTCATACAGTTCCGGAGCCTGTTCGACGAAGTTCCGGAAACCATCGTCGCGCTTGTTTTCCTGCCCACGACGACATACGAATGTACCGTCGCCCACTCGTGCTTCCACCAGTCCCAAACGCTCTAGCTCCGCGTAGGCGCGGCTAATAGTGCCGACTGTTACGCCTAACTGATCAGCCAGAATACGATGCGGAAATAGCTTCGCGCCGGCAACGATGGAGCCACTGAGGATGCTTGTTTCTATGGCTCTGGCCAGACGTTTGTACTTTGTTCCGGAAGAGGAGCTCAGTGCACTCTTCAGAATTGATATGGTGTCAATACTTGGTTTGACAGGCATTTTTTCTCTCAATAGCCTCAATTAAGAGTGTCAGTCGAAAGATTAGCACCAAACAATCGTTCGCTGTTGAGAGAGCAAATTCATGACGATTTCGTCTATGACGCGGATGGTCGATACGCCGCGAAGAAGGTGGCTTAGAGGGACTGTTACCGGTCTGCTTTTCCTTTGTGTCTGCCTGAGTTGGGGAACAACCTGGCTGGGGATCAAGATCGCCATCGAAAGTGTGCCGCCATTGACTGCGTCCGGGCTGCGCTTCCTAATTGCATTTCCGTTATTTTTGCTATTTTCGTTTATTCGTCGTGCCCCCATATTTTTTCCCAGAGGCGCTCGCGGATTTTTTGTTTTCGTTACGTTCTGTTATTTCGGTCTACCGTATTATTTGCTTAATTATGGCGAAATCCATGTCTCTTCTGGCTTGACGGCACTCATCTTCAGTTGCATGCCGGTATTCATTCTGGCCTTTTCCGCTGTCGTTTTACGCGAGCGGATTTATGTGTCACAGATCCTCGGGATTGCGATTGGCTTCGGAAGTCTTTTCATGATTCTGCACGTTCAGGGGATCAGCATTGATCACGCCGAATTTAAGGGGGTTTTGGCAATTCTCGGAGCTGCTGTTCTGCATGCCATGTGTTATGTGGTGACCAAGAAGAAAGGCTCTGAAATCAGTGTCATCACCTATAACACATTGCCGATTGGTATTGCCGGGCTGATGTTATTTACCCTTGGCTTGGTGGTGGAAACGCCTTCATTTACCAACATCACTGCACGATCCTGGTGGGCGTTGGCTTATCTGGGCATCTTCGCGTCAGTAGGCGGTTTCATTGTTTATTTCGTGCTGCTGAAACGTCTGAGTCCGGTTGTTCTGTCCTTCGTTTTCATCATCTTTCCTGTGTTCGCGGTGATTCTGGGTGCTTGGTACGAGGGGCTGTCGATCTCGCGTGAGTTGGTGCTGTATTCACTTCTGCTGCTTGTAGGTTTTGCAATAACGAAGGTGCCCTTGGAAAGGCTCCGGGTGCCAAGGAGTTAAAGCTATGGCCTACCTGAATCTCCTGTCAAACACAGTCCTGCGCCAAGTATATCGACATGCCGCTGCGTCGTATCCTGAAGAGTGCTGTGGTTTTGTATTCTCCGATGCTCGAGTGCATGAGGGGCAAAACATTCAGAACCAGCTCAATCGAAGTAGCCCGGATACCTATCAACGTACGGCTGCCAGTGGTTATACCTTCTCGGTGGCAGACACTCTGCTATTGAGCAGAAGTCTGCAGGATAGCGTTCCAGTTCGGATCATCTATCACTCGCATCCAGATGTTGGGGCCTACTTTAGCCAGGAGGATCAGGGCAAGGCCCTGTTCATGGGGCAGCCCATTCATCCTGTCGCTTATCTGGTCGTCGATGTCCGTAACGGCCAATCAGTGGGTAGCAAATTATTCGAATGGAATGACGAGAAGTTTGTTTGCAGTCGAGAGTTTTCCGGCCACGAGCACATCGCCCGCATAAATGAAGGAGTTTGTGATGAATAAGGTGATCTTCCCCGAAATATTGGCTCGTGTCGCCAAGCTCCCATCTACTCAGATGGTCAGTGAAGGTAGTACTGCCCGAGAGCGGCTGGAATTCCTGTGTTCCCAGCACGCCGCTCTACGCGACCATCTTTTTCATGTTAATCGCCAAGTCAAGGATCACTTTCTTTTGACCTCCAGCGGACAATTGGTTGAGGGTGATGGCCCATTGCAACCTGATGCTGATCTGGAAGTCTTGCTGGCGACTTCCGGGGGGCTGGATCTGGATGAGTTGAGTAACGATGAGGTACGTCGTTATGTTCGGCATATTACCTTACCGAACGTGGGGCGTCAGGGGCAGTTGCGCTTGAAGAAGGCGCGCGTACTTGTCATCGGCACTGGCGGATTAGGATCACCGGTAAGTCTGTATCTGGCTGCTGCCGGAGTGGGCACGCTTGGGTTGGTGGATTTCGATCGAGTGGAGAGCAGCAACTTGCAGCGGCAGGTTGTCCATGGCACTGGGTCGGTAGGACTGGCTAAGGTGGAATCGGCTCGACGCAGACTGCAGGATCTCAATCCCGACATTACGATCAATGCCCATGATTGTGCGCTGAATACGGACAACGCCTTGGAGCTTGTGGGTTGCTATGACCTTATCGTGGATGGGACCGATAATTTCGCCACGCGCTATCTGGTCAACGATGCCTGCGTTCTACTGCAGCGACTAATGGTGTATGGCGCATTGCATCGCTTTGATGGGCAGGTGAGCGTCTTCAACCATGAGAGTGGCCCTTGCTACCGCTGTCTCTTCCCACAGAGTCCTCCTGGTGAGCTTGCACCGAACTGCAATAGTGGCGGTGTGATCGGTGTCTGCATCTACTGTGCTCCCTTATTGATGCGCCGGTGACAGGTTGTAGCATCGCCGTCGACAAGGCGCGTCTGGATTTCGATCTACCTGAGTCGACTCTTGAACGGGACTCTCTGACGCTCCAGCTCAATGAGTTGGTCGAACGTCAGCTGGAAGTTCGTGCACGGTTCATTGGCGAAGATGATGATCAGGCGATACGGTCGATGAGTCGAACTTTGATTGCTCCACCAGCGTTCGCTGGAGCGGTACGGCTCATCGATATCGCGGGGCTGGATATTCAGCCTTGCGGCGGTACTCACGTCTCCAATACCCGAGAAATTGGGCAGGTGCTTTGCGAGCGGATTGAGAAGAAGAGTCGGCACAACCGGCGTGTCACGTTGCGCTTCGCGTAGTGCCGACAATTGCTGCGTCGAATCAGTGGGCTAAACCTTTGGCAATGTGATCAAGGCTGAGTCTCCCGGCTCCCTTCAAAACCAGTGGCACCAACGCCACCAGATAGATCAGCGGCAGCTTGTAGTTGCCGAACCCATGGTCGGTGATCGAGTACCCCTGGGCCAGTTCAGCCAGGCTCGACCACTGCGCCGGCCAGTGCACGGAGGCGATGGCGACGAGGGTGACGACGATCAGCGAAGCCGACGCGAACCGCGTGGCCAGGCCCAGCAACAGCAGCACCGGCGCGATCAACTCGGCCCACATCGACACCTGCCAGTCGAAGCCGGCGGAGAAGTGGTTGAAGGGGAAGGGGAAGCTGGCGTGGATCTGTTCGAACCAGTTGTCGCCATGCCATTTCTCCAGCCCCGATTCGAAGAACTCCCAGGCCAGGAACAGTCGCAGCGGGACGTCCCAGCCCCAGGCGGCGAGGCGGTCGAGTTGGTCGAAAACGGTCTTGAGCGGGTTCAGGGTCAGCAGGGGCATGGCGCACCTCGTGGGCAATGTTGTGGGCAATCGGTCGTGGGCAAGGCTTGGGCCGGCCGGGCGATGGTTTCGCCCGGTGGCGGAAGACGTCGGGATCAGGCGTTCGGCAGGGCGGGGCGTGTGCTACGGCGCAGGCGGACGGCCAGCTTGGCGATGAGCTTGAAGGCGATGGCGCTGAAGATCAGGCCGAAGCCCAGCGGGTACCAGGAGCCCATCGGCAGGCGCTTGTAGAAGGACAGGAAGAACACCCCGGCGATGACCCAACTGCCGGTGCTGTGCAGGCCTTTCCAGGCCCGGGTGCCGAGCAGTTTCACCGCGTAGGGGAAGGAAGTGACGGCCAGCAGGGTGATGAACAGGTAGCCGACCGAGCCGGGAATGTTCGCGGCGGCGCTGCGGCCGTGCCAGAAGGTTTCGGGAAAGAACTTCACGTAGAGGATGATCAGCACCGCGTGCACCGCATGGGAGAAGGCGAAGGCCAGCCCGAGGAAGCGTCGTTCGCGCAGCAGGCCACGGGTGAAGTCGCTCGGCACCAGCACCGCCAGGGATGAGGCGAGGAAGGTAGCGAGGAACAGCGCGAAGGAGGTGCGGGCGGTGACGCGGATCGAACTGCGCAGCGCTTCCACCCCTTGCGGCTGGGACCAAAGGGCCAGCGCGGCGACGATCAGCACCAGCAGCGACAGCAGGGAAAACAGCCGCCAGCCATGCAGGCGGGCAGGTTCGGCGGGACGGTTCATGGCGGGCTCCTTGGGGGGAACGCGGCGGGCGGGGTGCCGCCGCTGTTCGTGGAGCCATCCTGGCGACGGGCCTTATCCCGGATGTGTCCGGGGAAGGCCGTCTTGTATCTCTGTGTACATTATCGGGCGGGCGGCAGTTCCAGTTGCACGCACAGCCCGCCGCTGGTGCGATTGGACAGGGTCAGCGTGCCGCCCAATGCCTGGCTCAGCTGCTGGGCAATCGCCAGCCCCAGGCCAGTGCCGCCGGTGCTGCGGTTGCGCGAGCTTTCTACCCGGTAGAAGGGCTTCACCACCTCGGCGAGTTCCTCCTCGGGGATGCCCGGGCCGTCGTCGAGTACACGAACACACACGATGCCCAGGGTATCGCGCTCGATTTCCACCTGGGCGGAACCACCGAACTTCAGGGCGTTGTCCACCAGGTTGGTGAGCACCCGGCGCAGCGCGTGGGGGCGGGTTTCCAGCACGGCATGGCTGCTGCCCTGCAGCTCCACGGCCTGGCCGCTGTCCTGGTAGTCGAGCACGAGGCTGTCGAGGAAGGCGTCGAGGTTGACCTTCACCGCCGCCTCGCTGGCGCCGTCCATGCTGCGTGCGTAGGCCACGCCTTCGCGGACCAGGTGCTGCATTTCTTCCAGGTCGCTCCACAGGCGCTCGCGTTCGGGGGAATCGTCCATCTGTTCGACGCGCAGCTTCATCCGCGTGATGGGTGTCTGCAGGTCGTGGGAAATGGCGGCGAGCAGTTGCATGCGCTCCTTGAGGTAGGAGCCGATGCGCCCCTGCAGCGCGTTGAAGGCACGGGCGGCGTAGGCGACTTCGCTGGGGCCGCGTTCGTCCAGCTCCGGCGCCGGGGCGTCCGGGTCGAGATGATCCACGGCCTGGGCCAGGCGCGTCAGCGGGCGGATCGCCAGGCGCACGGCGATCCAGGTGCAGAACAGCAGCAATGCCAGCTGGACGATCAGCACCCAGGGCAGCCATTGCGCCACGGGCACACCCTTGGGCGTTACGTCGATGGTCAGCGGCATGCCATCGGCCAGCTTCAGGTGTACCTGGAAGTGCGGGATCGAGCCAGGAATGGTCTCGAAGCGCAGCCCGTAGCGGGGGCCGATGGCGTCGGCGATGGAGGTCGCCGCCATGGGCGCCTGGGCCATGTTCATCGGCTCGCCGGGTTCACCGCCATCCAGCCGGTAGCGGTAGTTGGGCCGCTGCACCATCGGCAACCAGGCCTCGCGCTCGTCCTTGGGCAGGCGATCGAGCAGGGCGACAGCGGTGCTGACGTCGGTCTCCAGGTTGCCCAGCATCATGCTGCGCGCACTCTGGTAGCGCTCGTAGAACTGCGAGCAGAACGACAGGCTGTAGGCGAACACCAGCCCGGCGAGGAAGATCAGCGCCAGTCGCGCGGCGAGCGTGCGAGGCCAGTGCAGGAGGGATTTCATTCGTTGGGCTCGAGCAGTTCGACGGCCAGGGCGAAGACGTAGCCTTCGCTGCGCACTGTCTTGATGTAGGCCGGCTCGCGGGCGTCGTCCAGCAGGCGCTGGCGCAGGCGGCTGACCAGCAGGTCGATGGAGCGGTCGAAGATGTCCGCTTCACGCCCCTGGGTGAGGTTCAGCAGTTGCTCGCGGCTGAGCACGCGCTGCGGGTGATCGACGAACACGCGCAGCAGGCGGTACTCGGCGCCACTCAGGGCGACCAGGGTGCCATCTTCGTCGAGCAGGTGGCGCGCGGTGGTGTCGAGCTTCCAGCGGCCGAAGCCGATCAGCCGGCTGGCCTCGCTGACCTGCAGGTTCGGCGGCAGCATGCGGGTGCGGCGCAGCACGGCGTTGATCCGCGCCAACAGTTCGCGGGCGGAAAAAGGCTTGGTGAGGTAGTCGTCGGCACCCATTTCCAGGCCGATGATGCGGTCGGTCTCGTCGTTGCGCGCGGTAAGCATCAGCACCGGGGTGGACTTGTGCTTGCCCACGCGCAGCTCGCGACACAGCTTCAGGCCGTCGTCGCCGGGCATCATGATGTCGAGGACGATCAGGTCCACCGAGTTGGCATCGAGGAAGGTGCGCATCTGCCTGCCGTCTCCCGCCAGGCTCACGCGCAGGCCGTTCTTCTTCAGGTAGTTGCCGACCAGCTCGCGGATCTCGCGGTCGTCGTCGACGATCAGTACGTGATCGACATGGTCCATGCCGGTGCCTCGTTCGTAGTGGGTTGAGGCGAGTTTATAGCGCAGCGCCGCGCTTGCCTTCCGTGCTTTGTATTCCACTGTATCTACAGCCGTCGCCGACACCTGGCGCAGCAAACCACGGGCCTGCGCGACACAAGCCCGATACCTCCTGAACGTGAAATGGGCACCAACGGCGAGGCACACAGCCCCCGCCGGCCAAACCCGACACAGGACAGGAGAACCACCATGAAAGCCATCCAGCTTGCCAACGCTTGCCTCTTCGCTTCCCTCGCCGCCTTCGCCAGCTTCGGCGCCCAGGCTGCCGACTCCCAGCCCGCCGAGCCGTACCACTACGGCCAGAAACTGGACGTGAAGCAGGTCGTCGCCATCCAGGAAGAGGCTGCGTCGCCCTTCGACTGCGGCATCGTCAACGCCCGCATGGACTACCTGGACTCCCACGGCAAGCCGCACAGCGTGGCCTACCGCAAGTTCGCCACCAACTGCAACGAAGGCGGCTGATTCCCCTGGGCCGCGGCCACGGAAGGCTGCGGCGTTTATCCCAAGCGTGACCCCCACGGGCCGACGGCCCACCGAGGTGCCCATGTTGCTCATCGCCTTTCTCGGCGGGGCGCTGACCCTGCTCAGCCCCTGCATTCTTCCCGTACTGCCCTTGCTGCTGCAGCGCGCCGGCGGCCCGGCGTGGTCGCCCTGGGTGACCTTGCTCGGCCTGGCCAGCGGCTTCGCCGTGCTGGCGAGCCTGGCGACCGTCTCCAGCAACTGGGTGATTGCCGCCAGCGAATGGGGCCGGTGGTTTGCGCTGGTGCTGCTGTCGGTCTCTGCACTGGCGCTGCTCTGGCCGCGCTTCAGCGACTGGCTGGCGCGTCCCTGGGCCTGGATCGGCGATCGTCTGCACGGTGAAGCCCGGCGCATGCCGCCGACGTTCTCCGCTTGGGTGATGGGCTTTGCCGCCGGCCTGCTGTGGGCGCCCTGCGCGGGGCCGGTGCTGGGGCTGATTCTCTCCGGCGCCATGCTGCAAGGCCCGAGCGCGCAGACCAGCCTGCTGCTGTTCGCCTACGGCCTGGGTAGCGCCACCGTGCTGGGCATCGTGCTCTTCGCCGGTCGCCGGCTGATGCAGCAGATGCGGCCGCGCATGGCCGTCATAGAAGGCCTGCGCCGCGCCACCGGTGTACTCGCCCTGCTGGCCGTGGTCGGCATCGCCAGCGGCACCAGCGCGCAACTGGCTTCCGGCAGTTCATCCACGCTGGTGAACAGCCTGGAGCGCAAGGTCATCGACGGCGTGCCGGCGCTCATCAGCCAGCTGATGCCCGGCGACATGGCCCACGGCGCCGAACGCCTGCCCGACCTCGGCCCGGCTCCCGAACTGCAAGGCGCGGTGGAGTGGATCAACAGCCCCGAACTGAACCTGCGCGACTTGCGCGGCAAGGTGGTGCTGGTCGACTTCTGGACCTACGACTGCATCAACTGCCAGCACAGCCTGCCGTATGTGAACGCCTGGGCGAAGAAGTATGCGGACCAGGGCCTGGTGGTGATCGGCGTGCATACCCCGGAGTACCCCTTCGAACGCGTGCCGGCCAACGTTCGTGAGGCGGTGAAGCAGCACGATATCCACTACCCCGTGGCGCTGGATAACCAGTACCGCCTCTGGAACGCCTTCGCCAACCAGTACTGGCCGGCGCACTACTTCATCGACGCCCAGGGGCGGATTCGCCACCTGTCGATCGGCGAGGGCGGGTATGAGGAGCAGGAGCAGGTGATTCAGGCGTTGCTGGAGGAGCGGGATGGGGCGAAGGCTGGGGTGTGAGTGAGCGATGGGGTGGATGGGATATCCGCCCCTTCCCCTTGTGCTGCTGAGTGATGTCAAAATGAGTTCATTGCTGACAGGGAGGTCGTATGAAACTGATCGCTGCATTGCTGATGGCGTTGCTGGTGGGGTGTTCTGCACAGGTGAAAAGGTCTGCTGAGGAACCACTGGCGCTGTATTCCGACACGCGTGGCGCCATCGTCCTCAACATCACGGGCACCGAGCGGGTACAGAGCAATGCCGAATGGGACGTACTGCGCAACGTCTGGATGAATGCCATGCAGCGCCAGGCTGTGGTGGCAGGCATGAAGTACTCGGAGCAGATGGGGGAGACACGCCTGACACAGGCACCCGCGACCCTGGTCCGGATCAACGTCACGAACTTCCGTTATCTGACCACCGGTGAACGGGTGAACCTTGGAGTGATGGTCGGCAACGCCTGGGTCAATTCCGAGGTGCAATACCTCGATGGACAGACCGGCAAGCTCATGGGCTCGCGCAACTACGACACATCGTCCAGTGCGTGGGAGGGGATTCTTTCGGCGATGACCGACAAGCAGCTTGAAGCGTTGTCGCAATCAATTGTGGCGGATGTACGCGGCGCGAGTGCGCTTGCCCGATCCCAACCTGTCGCGAACTCGCCATCGAAGGCGGCCGAACAAGCCTCCCTTGAGCAGAAACTCACCGAACTGCAGCAGCGCAACCTGCCGTATGAGCAGTATCAGCAAGAGTACCGGCGGATTGTGGAGGCCGAAAAAGCCTGACGCCTGATTCCTCCTCCGTTGCAACGCAAAGGCCGTATCGTCGGATACGGCTTCTGGGACGCACACCCAGGCGCGGCTTGGTGCCTGCCACTGCCGCTCGCGTGAAGGGCAATAGGTCAAGGAATGGCGTGGGGACCCGCTCGTTCTTCTCTTGCCCCATGCGACCTAAGGTTTAGATAGGCGCCCAAAGGACTGGGCCAGAAAACAAAAGCCCTCGGCAACTTACGCTGTCGGGGGCTTTTATTTGAGATTCTGGAGCGGGCGAAGGGAATCGAACCCTTGTGGCCTGCATTTCATTGCGTCGCAGTGTGTTGCTTTGCGGGCGGATCCCGGAGCCTTCTGGTTCGGATTCATGCCTCTTTATTCCATCGTTTTCGACATTTTTTCGACAGCCTCGAGTCGTACATCTTCTCGATCTAGTGCTCGGGATGGAGCGATGGCGTATTGACATCTAGACGCCAAATTAGATAGCTTTTTCGCTGCAGGTGTATCTCGCCTGTTTTTCGCTCTTTAAAAATGCTTTCTTGGAAATCCACGAGGGAAACGATGCCTCTGAGTATCGAGGCGATCCCATTGGGATCATGACCGGCCCCCCGCGCCCCTTTTGCCCGCTGCCTGCGCATATGTCCGCGCGCACCGCGAGCATCAGAGGTCCATGCGACGGTTGTCTGGCGTAATGGTAGAAGAGTCCACCTAGTTCAATATTAATATCCCTTGTCTCCGGCGGAATTGGTCTGGCGCGTCCTAGTGACGCATATATCAATTACTTAAGGAGTTATAACGATGTATATTCTGGTTGTTGTAAAATTTTCTAAGAAAGTAAAGAGCACTCAGCCGGTTGGTGGAGACACTACTGGATTGGGCAAAAAAATTGTACTAGGTGTGGTTAAAGCACTGACCGTTTCGGCTTTGCTTGGCTTGGCTAAGAAGGTAATCGCTTTTATTAGTGAGATTGCTGGATAACCGACTCTCTACCCTTGCTTTTCTTAAGGAATGTATGGCAATGGATAAGCCTTACTACCCGTATCGCCCAATATCTTCAATTGATGCTCTCGCAAGAACCTTAGGCGTCGTGCCTAAGCTTCTTTGTGATCTCGCCGATGATCCTGCTAGCTCTTATGTGAAGTTCACAATTTTCTCTAAGAACGGAAAGCAACGAGATGTATATGAGCCGAAGTATGAGTTGAAGAGGCTTCAGAAAAGAATTAACTCTAGGATTTTTGAACTCGTAATTTTTCCTAGCTACCTACAAGGTGGAATAAAGGATGTGGAATTTCCTAGGGACTATATCGAGAATAGTAAGATTCATGCAGGATCTGGTGCTCTTGTTAGTGTGGATATAAAGGATTTTTATAATTCCATTCGAGAGCCCAGTGTTTTATCGATTTTTAAGAATTTTTTTAGTTTCCCGGACGATGTGAGTTGTTTGTTGACTCGACTCGTCATGCTTGAAGGTAGAGTTCCACAAGGCGCATGCACTTCTAGTTATGTGGCTAATCTTATTTTTCATAACTCAGAGTATTCGTTGGTTAGCAAGTTTCGAGCTAAGGGTTTGGCGTATTCGCGTTTGCTAGATGACGTTACAGTCTCTGCTACTAAGCCTATTTCCCAGGAAGAGTCGACGCTAGCCATTAAGTCAATAGCCGCAATGGCTCGTAAGCATGATCTTCGCCTTAATTCAAAGAAAACAAAAGTTGAGCGGTCAGATGATATAAATGCAGATTATGCAGTGACCGGAGTATGGGTTGGGCATGGCGTTCCAAAGCTGAGAAAAGATGAACGCCGCCATATAAGGCATCTAGTTTATATCTGCGAGAAAGAGTACGCGAAAGACTGCTTCAGTGTAGAGTATCATTCGCTATGGAATAGAGTGTCAGGTCAGGTTTCGAAGTTGACCCGCTTGAAACATGCGCAGGCTAAATCTTTGCGTGAGCGAATGGGTAATATTCTTCCTAAATATGATTTTCAAGCAAAAGCAAAAATAATTTATGAGTGCAGTAGGCTCTTGAGGAGGCCTGTCTCATCTCATAAGAAAATCGGAGTAATAAATAACTATCGACGGTTGATATATTCGATAGGGATTTTGTCTCGAACAGATAGGTCAACAGCTAAAGCCTTGAGGCGACAGTTAGTCGAGAGATTTGCAGGCGTTCCTAGTAAGGCTGAGATGTGGAGTTAAAGTATGGCTGAGCGAGAAGATACCCATAAGGGCGTAGTTAGTGCATACGACACCTTTAAAGGTTTTGGGTTTATTCGCCGAGAAAAGGGGAAAGATGTCTTTTTCTTTTATGACGAAATCGAAGACGATGGAATTGCAGTTGGCGATGTTGTTGTATTTTCTTTGAGAGATTTACCGAAAGGACCAAGAGCATACGGAGTTAGAAAACTAGCGATTTCCTGAGGCGCCGCGGAGTCTGGTTTTCTGTAGAACAGTGTCCTAGAATTGATAGGTTTATTTTTGTCCCGCCCCCCTTGAAGCTTAGTCTATTGACTAAGCAGAAGTGTCTGCATATTTGTGATCTTTAGTCTTTCGACCATATATTCCATCGCTGATGGTTTTTCTAAGTCTCTACCTGCCCCTTTGTCCGTGTTTTTTTGAGGTTATACAGAGGCTTCATGTCTCTACCCCGGCCCTTTGCTCGCTGCTTGCGCCTATGTCCGGGCGAGCCGCGAGCACCAGAGGTCGATGCGGATGTCTGGTAGGAGTTTTACGAATTCCTACTGTTGATTGCCTCTCAGCCAAAGAGCGGTTTCTTCCAACTCTGAGTTTCTTTTGATAACCTCATCCACTTCTCTATTTGCAAGCACTCCTTTGGGGTGGAAGAAGTTCTGTTTTCTCCAGTCAAAAATAAAGTCTGGCTTGAAGCTTAGATCAATATTGTTTCTTTTCTTTACTGTTCTGGCGGAGTTTTTCCTGAATTCAGTGTAAAACTTGTTAAGTTTGTTTAGTTTTAAGTCAAGATCTCTACTGTCAGTTAGGTTCGCTTCAATATAAAAACCGAAAATGCTAGGGAATGACCCTATTAATGATATGTGGGGGTCTTCGACTGTATATAGAGTTTTCCCTGGATGGTCTGCATAGCTGAAGTCTAAATCCAATCCATGTGGGACGGATGTTTTAAAGTCATAGTAGTAGGTGCTGTCAATAACTCCTTCAAAATGTCCCTCGATATAGATTGCAGCTGGAAAGCTCTCTAAGCGAGATTTTGATCTTATGTCGGAGTCGAGATTGGACCTGCAGTCAATACAGAAGGAAGTTCGCAGCGATGTTGGGCGATGGAAGGCTCGATAAAACGCCGCTCGCGTTTCACACATTCCCGCGTCTATTTTTTCGTGCACCTCGTCTGGCAGTAGAGTTAAAACTCCAGTAAGGGTGACGGCGTATTCAGAATAATTCTCCAGCATGATTTCCGGAATCAATACTGGAATAGGGCAGCAGTTGTCTTTAATTAGAAGTCGGTCTGAGAGGTTTTCTTTTTTTTGTGGGTCTTCTTCTAAAAGAAGTCCATTAAATGTGTCTGGGAAGAGATAAGCAATGCAAAATTTTCCGTCATCAGTTTTAATTGGCGGCAAGGCCTGAACTGGAAACTGAAATGAAGTGAAATTAGCGTTTAAGACTTTGTCTTTAATTATTCTTCGTGACTCGAAATCATATTTCGTTCCCGTAACTTTAGCTTGAGAGTCCCGTGTAATTGTAGGGACATATGACATGGGGCGGTAAGTCGGAGCGTATCGGCTAAGGACTCCACTTACTGTAATACATGTGCCAACTTTTAATCTAGAGCTGAAAAAATCATCTGTGAGTTTTTCTACTCTATATGGAGTTGTCAGTCGTGACTTGCCTTTGGTTATTGCTATTTTCCCCAGTTTGCGAAACGGCTGGAAAATGTCAATTGCAGTTTGTAAGTTACTTAAAAGTTCCATTTTGCCGTATCCGATTTAAACATTCGCAGTTGAAGGGGCAGGAATAAAACTGATGTAGATGAGCTATTTTTTGATTTTCACTCGAGAAGTCTAAAATGGTTGTTATCTATTCTCTCCATTTCCTTTCATCCTTGGGGAAAACCAGCGCAAAGTTAATATCTTGGTTAGTGCTATCCCGCGTCTTGATTGGGCAATTTTGAGTTTGCATCATCGTATTCAGGGCTAGTCTGCCCAATCTCAGGGGCAATTTCGCCGCAGATTAGCCACAAGCGGTAGCTTGGAAACAATACTTGGAGCACTTCCAGTTCCTCGGTGCTCATTCGAACGCTTTTGAAGCGGACGCTATGCCAGCGTTGAAAGCCAATTTCGCTCTCCTTCACCAGCCGGTCCATTCCTGCCTTAGATATAAGTGTTCTAGCTCTGCTCTGTATTGATTCCATAAAGGTCTAACAAGGCTCTTGTGGAATAGTTTCACTGGAAAATATAGTTGCCATATTCCAGTGCAATTATTCCACTGGATGAATTTGGCTATTGGAACGAATAGTGACGGAACGAGCATGGAACTGGAAGAGCTGAACCCCAGCGCCCTGGTAGGGCCGCAGCAGGATTTGGAGCGCATCGAGAAGTGGGCTGACCGAAACGGCATTAGTTACGGCATTGCCCGAGCATGGGTATACCGGGGCATCTTGCCTTCCGTGAAGCTCGGCAAGCTGCGCGTAGTGAATAGCGCATTGCTCCGCGCCTGGTTGCTGGAACAGGAGTGGACGGCATGAACGACGGAATGGGAGAACGACTGTGAGCAAGGAGAGATGGAATCTGGACCTGTGCGGCATCGTCACCTTCGCGGAGATGTGCAGCGTGACTTACGACGAAGCGGCCCAGTGGGCGGAGGACGGCACCGTCCCGAGTATCCAGATGGGCTGCTTCCGCATGATCAACCTTGCCCGCTTCCGCGATGACATGGAGCGCGGCAAGGCCACCTTCGGTGCGGGGGATTACAACCATGACTAGCTCGTCCATCACCCTGGATGCTCAGAGCGCAGTGCACTACCTGGGCCAGACCGTCCTGATCGAAATGGTGTTCGATGAAGAGCCAGACCCAATCTGGCGCTGGGTACGTGTCGTTGGTGTTGTGCTCCCCGCCGAAGGCCTGCGCGGTGGGCCGCATTTCCTGACCCTCAAGCCCGGAGCAGAAAAAGCATTCGCGGATGAAGCCTTCTGGGAAAACATCCGCACGATCCGGGTGATGCGGTACCGCGACCGGCACGGTTCCGGCAACGTACTGGGCCGCGTCACCCACCCTGACGACTCGCGCTCAAGGGCCGCGCTCCCGGCTCGTCGGAACAGCTCCACCGTTCCGGCGAACGGAAGCACGGGCGGAGCGAACCCTTGAACGCATGCCCCTCATCAGCCTCGGCCGGTGAGCGTGGGGCAGCTTCTCCGCCCCGCGCTCCCGAGCCCTCGGCGGCAAGAGCGGGATGACAAGGGCAGCGCCCTTGGTGTGTTGGTGGCGTCAGCCATCAATGAAGCTGATGGCTCGGAACGCCTGCTCCTGACCTTGAATGTCGTTCCGTCACTATTCGTTCCAGTGCGTCTAGGACGGGCTTTCAGCCATCAAATCAAACGATTAGTCGCGCCGCCGGCTGTTTGATTCAATACCCATATCCCACTGCAAAACCTCGATAGCGCAGATGAACCGGCGAGCGCGCCTGTTTATCCGTGCCGGGCCAACTCATGCCTGCGAAAAGGCAACGGAGGCAGCGCGATGCAACTACCCGACTGGACCTATGACCTAGTGCTGTTGGCGTTGGCTTTCCTCTTGGGCGCGCTCTCGGTCCTGGGATCTTCCTCGCCTGCGGTGGCGTTTCCCTATTGAGGGTCGAGAGCTGGGCGTTGGCCGCGCCCCCGGCAAGTAGCGTAAGGCACGAGCGCCCTGCCGGAGGGCGCGGCCGACGCCCCTGTAACACGTCGGATAACCCACTGATCACTGTTTCATTACGTAGCTATTTGGAGCACTTCAATGACCAAGCCAAAGCATCAAGTCCGTGTCACGGTTAAGTCCGCTGGCGAGATTTACGAGTCGCCCGAGGGGCGCCTGTTCTTCGACGACAAGCTGGCCAAGTTCACTGATCTGTCCGGTGTGCGCTTGCTGCGCTGCGGTGTGGATACGGTCCGCCAGCTATACAACGGCATGATCCGTCTCGAAGTGATGGCGCTGTTCGATGAGCCGGAAGACGTCGTGGAGTTCGCCGGCTACCAGTGGGTCAAGGGCAGGGTAGGGCGCGATTCCGGCTACCAGTACCGCCTGCAGAACGCCGATACGGGCCTGATCCTGCTGATCAAAAATCACAACGTAAAGCTGGAGAACATCGGGCCGCACCTCAAGATCGAGGTATCCCCACACGCCCTGGATGGCGCTGACCCGGCGATCCTGCAAGGCATGCTCGATGACCTGGCTAGTGCCGTGCTCGCTCACTGTGAAACGAACCAGTGCGCCGTGCATCTCGCGCTGGATGTGCAGGGCTGGACGCCGTCCGCGGACATCGTAGAGCGCATGCGCTGTCGTTCGACTCGTGTGCGGCAGATCAGCGGCATCGACCGTATCGAGTTCCATGGCAACGCCTCGGTGTATGGGCGTGGTGAGACCTTCATGTTCGGCTCGGCCAACGGTATGCAGCTCTGCATCTACAACAAGACGCTTCAGGCACGTGCTACCGACAAGCTCGATTACTGGAGCAACGTATGGGCGTCACTGAATGGTGATCCCTTTGGTGATGGGGAACCTGCCTACAACCCAGAGGAAACCGTGTGGCGTATCGAGTTTCGCTTCCATCACTCGATAGTCCAGCAGTTCTCCGAAGGCTCCAAATTGTCCTCGGGTGAGGTGATCGGTTGTCGTACCTACGCCGGCCTATGTCCGCACCTGCAAGGCCTGTGGGAATACGCCTGCGACAGCTTCCGGCTGCTGCTGAAAGACCCGAAGTGGTACGACCCTTTCTGGTCGCTGATCACGCTGGATACCAAGGTCCAGGTAGAGGCCGATCCGCTGATTGAGCGCACCGAGTATCGCCGCTACTACAAGACCGCACAGGGCTTCTCCGGCAAGAACTGCGAGATGTTCCTTGGTCAGTTCGCCAGCCTGATCGCGCGGGAGCGCATTCCCTCAAAAAAGGCACTTGAGGTCGGGAGAACGCTCCCCTTCTGGCATGTGATCGAAGACCACTACACGGCCAAGGGCTACAGCACTCGCGACCTCGAGAAGCACATCTGCGGGCTAATCAATGATCGCTACTTGAGGCGTGGATACGCCATCTGATGAGCATCACCAAGCTCCCCGATGGCCGCTGGTTCGTCGATGTCGAGCCGATCAAGGGAAAGCGTTTCCGCAAGCGGTTCAAGACCAAGATGGAAGCGCAGCAGTTTGAAGCCAATGCTCGTCAGAAGTGCTCCGAGAACCCGGGCTGGACGATCAAGCCGAAGGACCGCCGCAAGCTCTCCGAGCTGGTCGAACTCTGGTACGAGTTACATGGCCAGACTCTGGCGAACGGTAAGCGCTGTGTGGCTATTCTGCGGCTGATAGCGAAGGATTTGGGGGACCCGGTGGCGGTAGCCCTGGAGCCGGCGAAAGTGGCCCGTGTGCGTTCCTTGCAGGTCGCTAAAGGCATGTCGGGCAAGTACGCCAACAACCGCCTTGGCTACCTCAAGTCGATGTACAACGAGCTACGACAGCTGGGGACCGTCGACTACGAGAATCCCGTTGGACGCATGCGCCCCCTGAAGCTTCAGGAGAAGCCGCTGTCATACCTGACCACGCATCAGGTATCTGAGCTGCTGGCCGCGCTCGATGCTCGTACCACGTCGCCGCATCCGAAGATGGTTGCTCGGATCTGCCTTGCGACAGGTGCTCGATGGGGAGAAGCGCAGGCACTGACCCTGGATCGCTTGAAGGGCAATACGCTGATCTTTGCCAATACGAAGTCGAAGCGCGTTCGCTCGGTTCCGATCTCTGAAGGGTTGGCCAAAGAGATTCGCGAGCACTGGCAGACCCATGGATCGTTCACCAACTGCCTCGGCGTGTTCCGCATCGTACTGCTGTCCACGTCGATCAAGCTCCCGAGAGGCCAGGCCAGCCACGTGCTGCGGCATACGTTCGCGAGTCACTTCATCATGAACGGTGGGCACATCGTGACGTTGCAGCACATCCTGGGGCACGCGTCGCTATCGATGACGATGCGGTATGCACATCTGTCAGTGGATCACTTGGCTGATGCAGTCAGATTTGGGCCGCTGAGATAGGCAAAGTGATAGCAAGAGCTACGCCTCATTTATGAGCATGTAGATCTCGTCATTTGACGTGTTCTTTAGCAAGGAAATCATATGTTCTTCGCCTCCGCGCCAGAACAGAAATAGATTCTGGTCGCTTGCTGAGATGGCGAATTGCTTTCCTAGAAACCCATCAAGTGTCGGCTTCCAGTCCCAAGGGAGCACTTTGCCGTTGGGAAGTTGGAACGAAGTTCTTTCTGTTGGAGAGAGGGAGCTAATCGCTAGGGGCGCTGACCGGACTTCCCATTTGAGGATTTCGTTTTCAGAGAAGATGCGCAGGTATGCGTTGTCGTTCGTGCTGATGACCAGTTCTCTGCCGTTGAAAGCGTACTGGTGGAAGATTTTTCCGTTGATACCTGATGCTTCAATTTCTTTGTTCTTCTGCTGAGCAGCTTGAACTGTCTCGCCGAACGAGCCGTGCTCGTTTAGAGGGTCCACGAACGTTGCATCAATCAACATATTGCATTCCTCTACGGGCAACAGGGCAGCTTCGCTAATTCTCTGAGAGCCATCCTGGGGAGGAGTTGCGCAGAGCGCCAGTCACTGAGCTTACCTGGCTGCCAGGATCACAGGGGCACTGTCGCTCGCAGGCCAGAACACGAGGCCAAACGGTTCCGTCCTGACTAGAACTCCAGGCTCGTCGACTTGCCATTCGCGCATGTCTTCAGCCGTCTCGATGACTGCTTCAATCACTCCCGACGTCCGGCCTGACTCGATCAGCACAGGATCGCCAATCCTCACAGGGTTACCACAGGGGTATCGCATGCGGTGCCTCCTTCCATGATGGCAAGCGTGCAGTATCGACACTTTTTCGACACCTTCCCGCCCCCCAAAAACGCAAAACCCCCGAAACGCTAGGCATTTCAGGGGTTCGGCAGGGTGTTCTGGAGCGGGCGAAGGGAATCGAACCCTCGTCATGAGCTTGGGAAGCTCAGGTAATGCCATTATACGACGCCCGCTTGGGGGTGCCTTTTTACCAGAAGGGCGGGGCTTAGTGAAGCCTTGGGCGGTCGGGCGTGCCGAGTGGATGGCATTCGTGAACACGGTGGCGCAATGAAAAACCGGGGGCGGAAGGTCTGGGGCCAGCCCCCGGCTGTGTGCGCTGGCTGCATCAGCCCACCATGGCGGCGATGGGCACGCCCTGGCTGCTGGGCAGGTAGGGGTTGGCCAGGACCGGGTGGCGCTGCGGCTGGAGGAAGGTCAGGAGGGCGTCCTGGGTTTCCTGCCAGGCCTTCTTGTGTTCCACGTCGATGAAGTGGCCGGCGTTGCGGATGGTGCGGAACTCGCAGTCGCGGATCAGTTGCTGGAACAGCTTGGCCTCGGCCGGGGTGGTGTAGATGTCCAGCTCGCCGTTCATGAACAGCAGCGGGATGTCGATGGCGGCAAACTTCTCCATGTAGCTCTCGGCACTGAGCTTGAGTACCTGGCAGACGTGGAAGTGCATCTGCTGGTATTCGTGCTCGTCGAGACCGGCGACGTGGCGGAAGTTGTAGCGCTTGAACAGTTGCGGCAGGTAGCGACCGATGGTGTCGTTGACCAGGTTGCCGATGTTGGTGCGGTCGCACGCGGAGAGGTAGTCCAGGCCGCGGTGCAGGTAGTCCAGCATCGAGGCGTTGAGCAGCGGCGAGAAGGAGTTGATCACTGCCTTCTGGATCCGCGCCGGGCGTTCGGCCAGCGCCAGCAGGGTGGCGACGCCGCCCCAGGAGAAGGACATCACCACGTCGGCGTGGTAGTGCTCGATCAGGCCGAGCAGCAGCTGCGCCTCGTACTCCTTGGTGATGAACTCGCGGCAGTCGTTGTGGGCCCTCGACCGGCCCGCGTACGGCTGGTCGTAGCAGACGACGTTGAAGTGCGGTTGCAGGTATTTCACCGTTTGCGCGAAGGAGGCGGTGGTTGCCAGCGAGCCGTTGACCAGGATGATGGTCTGCCGCGCTTCCCTGTTGGCGTGAAACTCCGTGTGTACCCGATGTTGCTGAATCTCGACGACGGCGGTTTCCGGCCTCATGTCGTATTCCTCCAGACGCAGGTCATGGTGCGCATCCACCATCGGATGCGAAGAAAGTACCCAGGCAGAGGAAAGCGTCTTGACGTGACAGCTTCATGTCACTCGACGAAAGTTAATAATTTCTTTGTTTTCAATTGCTTAAGACATCAAAAGGCGACGCGCCGAAACCCGTGAGGGCGCGGACGGAGGCTTCTGATCAGGCGGGGGGAAGGTGCGGCTTGGGGAACAGCTGCCGCGAAAATCATTGTTGGCTGCGCTGCGTGACTCGTTGGTCACGCTTGAGCCAGAGTTAAGCAGGGTGGTCTGGCACCTGCAACAGCCACCGAGCGCTTGAGTCACATCGTTTGGCCAAAATCCGACGAAATGACATTTCTCTGCGCGATTGTCCGGCGCTTTGGATAAGCCGGATTACACTCTTGTGATAGCTGTAAAGCCCCTGCCGAAGACGAGCGAACTTGCCGTGCTCCCCCTGAGGCCGATACCGCGTGCGGAGCGGGTCCATGGCACTTCACCGAAAGTTCGTCCCACTGCTGGTCCTGGCCCCGGCCGTATCGCTGTGTGCGGAAGCCATGGCCGAGGATCGCTACGGCTGCGAACAACCGGTCGCCGTCGCCTACACCCGCAACGTGGTGTTCTTCCATGACGACGTCGGCATCGACCCGGACCTGATCGCCGAACTGGGCAAGCGCACCGGCTGCCAGTTCGAGACGTCCGTTCGTCCACGCGACGAAATCTGGCGCAAGCTGGAAAGCGGTGAACTCCAGATGGGCACCAGTGGCGTGGCGACGCCGCAGCGCCGTGCCTACACCTACCTGCTTCCCTACCTGTACATGCGCAACAAGCTGATCGTGCGTTACGACCTGGGCGAGATGAACAGCCTGGACGCCTTCCACGACATGCCCGGTGCGCGTCTGGGCGTGATCGCCGGCTACCGCCACGGGCCTTTCATCGACGGCATGCTGCGCATCCTGCGCGCCGAAGGACGGGTGGTGGAATACAAGGACGATGCGGCTCGCTTCACCGCGTTGCTCAACGGCGACGTCGAGGGCGTGATCGGCCATGAGATGAATCTTGAAGGAGCGGTGAGTGATCGTCGTCAACGCGAGCGCTTTCATGTGGTAGATGTCATGCCCGGGCCGGCGACACCCCACAACCTGATGCTCTCGCGCAAGCGCTTCACCCCGGCGCAAAGCGCCGAGTGGATGCGACTGCTGGAGACGTTGTGGCTGGACGGAACCCTGGCCCGGATCATGCGCAAGAATGCACCGCCGCAAGTGGCGGAAGGACTGCTGGACAGCGGATATCGCTACAGCTCCACGGACAGAGGCTGGTAAAGGATGAAGGCATTCGAACGGGGTATTCCGCTGCAACTGCTGGTGGCCGGGGCCATCATCGCCAGCATGCTGGTGCTGGCGGGGGCGTTGCTGATCCAGGGATACCGTGGTGTGGAAGGCGCGCTGGTGACGGCGGCCGGGGAATCGGCCAGCCAATTGGGCGCCACCATCAACGAGCGTATCCGCCGCCTGATCGATCCGGCGGAAAGCGCGCTGCGCCTGCTGACCCACGACCCCATCTCGCAGACCGACAACCTGCCGGCGCGCCTCGACCGCCTGCCGATGCTGGTGGAGAACCTGCGCGCCAATCGCACCCTGAGCGCGGTGTACATCGGCTACCCGAACGGTGAGTTTCTGCTGATCCGCGCGCTGCGGGTGCCGGAGGTACGCCGTACGTTGCAGGCGCCGGACGCGGCCAAGTACCTGGTGCAGAGCCAGACCCTCAACGGCCAGGGCGGGCTGCTCGGCGAGTGGCGTTTCTACGACAGCGAGCTGCGCCTGCTGCGCGTGCAGGAACGCCCCGACTACACCTACGACCCTCGGCAGCGCCCCTGGTACAACGAGGCGCGGCTCACCAGCAAGACGGTGCTGACCCAGCCCTATGTGTTCTTCACCACCCGCGAGATCGGCCTGACCCTGGCTCACCGCAGCGTCGACGGCGCCGCGGTGATCGGCATGGACGCCTCGGTCAATGACCTGGGCGGCGAGATGGGCGACCTGCGCCAGACCGCTCATACCGAGCTGGCGGTGGTGGACGGCAAGGGCACGGTGATCGCCTATCCGGACCTGTCCAGGCTGATGGTCCACGAGGGCAAGGAACTGCGCCTGGCCACGCTGGCCGAGCTGAAGGTACCGGCGCTGAGCGAACTCAGCGCCGAGAAGGTGCCTTCCGGGACTCCCCAGTCCTACCGGGTCAATGGCGAGGATTGGTACGGCATCTGGGTGCCGCTGTCGAATTTCACCAGCAACGAGGTGAAGGTACTGATCGCCATTCCGGCCGTGGAGCTGCTGGCCGGGGCGCGGCAACTGCTGTTCAACCAGGCGCTGTGGAGCGGCACGCTGCTGCTCGTCCTGCTGCTGATCGGCTGGTACATCGGCCGGCGCATCGCCCGCCCGCTGACCGCGCTGGCCGACCAGGTCGGCGCTCTGGCGGCCTTCGACTTCGCCCGGCCAGTCGGCGTGGAGTCGAAGATCGCCGAGGTTCGCGACCTGAGTAGCGTGATGGGCAGCATGTCGCGCACCATTCACAACTTCCAGGCAATCACCCTGACCCTGAGCCGCGAGACCCGCCTGGAGAGCATGCTCGAAGGCGTGCTGTCACGCCTGGTCGAAGCCACCGGCGTGATGGGTGGCGCGGTCTACCTGCTGGACGACGATGAGTGCCGTCTGCGGCTGGCCTGCTCGGTGAATGGTGAGCAGTACCCGCAGTCCATGCTGATCGAGGGCTTCACCGAGGCGGAGCTGGCCGAGCGGGTGGACCTGGCCCTGGCCAATCGCGGCCAGTACCTGGAGGTTTCCCTGCGCAACCGTTCGGACGAGCTGCTCGGCATCCTGGTCCTGCAACTGGCCCAGGAAGGCGTACACAGCCGCCAGCCGCGCAAACCGTTCAAGCGCTTCGTCGAGGAACTCTCCGGTGCCGCCGCCGTGGCCATCGAGACCCGCCAACTGATCGAAGCCCAGCAGCGGTTGCTGGACGCGATCATCAAGCTGCTGGCTGACGCCATCGACGCCAAGAGCCCCTACACCGGGGGCCACTGCGAGCGCGTGCCGCAACTGGCCGACCTGCTGCTGCAGAAGGTCATCGACTCGCACGATGGCGAGTACGCCGGCTTCACCATGAGCGATGCGGAGCGCTACGAGTTCCAGATCGCCGCCTGGCTGCACGACTGCGGCAAGATCACCAGCCCCGAATACGTGGTGGACAAGGCGACCAAGCTGGAGACCCTGTACAACCGCCTGCACGAAGTGCGCACGCGCTTCGAGGTGATCTGGCGCGATATCGAACTGGACTACTGGCGCGGCATCGCCGAGGGCAGCGACATCGGCCTGCTCGCCGCCCGCCGCGACGCGCTGCACGAGTCACTGCGCGATGACTATGCCTTCGTCGCCCAGGCCAACGTCGGCGGCGAATTCATGAAGGACGAGGACATCGAACGCCTCAAGCAGATCGGCGAGCGCCGCTGGTTGCGCTTTTTCGACGACCGCCTGGGTATCTCCCACGACGAGGCCGAGCGCCTGCAGGGCCGGCCGGCACAGCCGCTGCCGGCGGAGGAATTCCTCCTCGCCGACAAGGCCGAGCACCGTGTGATGTGGGGCGAGCGCAAACCACCGGTGACGAAGGACGACCCGCGCAATATCTGGGGCTTCGACATGCGCCTGCCGCCCTACGCCAGCAACTATGGCGAGCTGTACAACCTGGGCATCCGCCGCGGCACGCTGAACGACGAGGAGCGCTTCAAGATCAACGAGCACATCGTGCAGACCCTGATGATGCTCACCACCCTGCCACTGCCGCGCAACCTGCGCCGTGTGCCGACCATCGCGGCCAACCACCACGAGAAGATGGACGGCACCGGCTACCCGCGCAAACTCTCCCGCGAACAGATGAGCATCCCGGAACGGGTGATGGCGATCGCCGACATCTTCGAGGCGCTGACCGCCGCCGACCGCCCGTACAAGGCGCCGAAGACACTCTCCGAGTCGCTGAAGATCCTTGCCTTCATGGCCCGCGACCAGCACATCGACTCCGATCTGTTCCGCTTGTTCATCAGCCAGGGCGTGTACAAGGAATACGGCGACCGCTTCCTCAATCCCGAACAGATGGACGCCGTGGACGTGCGCGCGATCCTGGAAATCCTCAATGGGGTGAAGGCCTAGCCGCACCTCGCGATCCCCCGAAACGCAAACCGCCGGCATCAGCCGGCGGTTTGCGTTTGCGGGTTGAGATCAGCGCTTGGCGAGGTTGGTGGCGTAGCGGTTGATCTGCGGGTTCCTGGCCACGGTGCAGCTTTGCCCGGCGAGGAACTGCGAGGTCTTCAGGTACTGCTGCTGCGGGTAGTAGGCGAATACGTAGCTGCCGTTCTTCACCGTGTCGATCAGCTGCTGCGCCACCTGCGGGCGCACGGCCGGGCAACCCAGGCTGCGGCCGAGGCGACCGAGACCGGAGACGACCTTGGGGTCGGCGTAGGCGGCGGCGTGCATGACGATGGCGCGCTCTTCGCTGTTGTCGTTGAAGCCCGGCTCCAGGCCCAGCAGGCGCAGGGATCGACCGTGCTTGCCGCTGTAGGTCTGGCCGGTCTGGTAGAGGCCGATGGAGGACTGGTTGCTCTCCGGGCGGTTGGAGAAGGAGGTGGCCATGTCCTCGCCACTCTTCTTGCCGTGGGCGACCCACTCTTCGAAGAGCAACTTGCGCTGCTTCAGGTCGAAGACCCAGAGGCGCTTGTCGCGGGATGGCTTGGAGTAGTCGATCACCGTCAGCAGGCGGTTCTGGCCGCCCAACTGGGTGCTGGCGCATTGCAGCGCGCTGAGCGCCAGGCGCAGGGTCTCGGTGTTGGTTGCCGGCGCGAGGCGGTGCAGTTCCTCGGCGGTGGGCAGGGCGGCAGCGGACACGGCCTGCCAGCTACCGATCGCGAAGAGCGCGGTACTGGCGAGCGAAATCCGGAAGAACCCCCGTAACTTCAAAAAAGTCAGCATGAATACAACATTCCCGTTGAATCGATATGGTTTTTTCTGGGAAACGCCGCATTGTGCGCGATTTTTGACCAGTGATGTGGCTGTTTTTTAATCAAGTATGGTTCCGCCCGTCGGTAATTACGAACTTTGCAGCGCGATAAAATGCCGCGAGACGGTGAGTTTCCTTGCGCAGAGGCGACAGGGAACTCACCCCGGACAGGCACCTTGACTCCTTGTGTTTCGAGATTCTTCGGCTGCTTGCACGGCTGGCTTGAGGCGGTCTGTCCGTTGGCGAGTGCTGGCAGTTTGAAGGGCGCGGGGGAGGGGCGGTGCAGTGGAATGATGAAGATGCTGTAGGGGAAATCCGGAGCGCCCGGGCGTCGCTCCGGCCCATGGCGTTACTGCACGCTCTGGTTATTGACCGGCTTCTGCTCGGCCTTGCGGTCGTTGGTGGTGATCACGGTGAAGTCCGGGTTGCTGCGCATGTCGCGGGTGGATGGCAGGTCGGTGATCACCAGGGTGCTGCCCACGTCCATGCTGGCCAGCAGGTTGCGCAGGAACTCGCGGTCGAGGCTGAACTTGCCCAGTTGCTCGGCGGGTGAGAGGCCGCGCTGTGGATCGCTGACCTGCACACTGGTCCAGCGCAGGTTCGGGCTCTCGCTGTCGATCTCGGCCTGGGAGGGTTTCTCCATCAGGGAGAAGGCGGCGACACCGGTCTTTTCCTCCGGGTGCTCGAAGGCCACGGGCGCGGTGCCGATCTGCAGGCCGCCACGGTAGACGTAGAGGCGGCGGTCGGCACGGCTTACCAGTACGGAGACCGGGCCCTTCTCCGCACCCGGGTCGCTCCAGAACGGTACCACCATGCCGCTGTCGTCATGCGGGCCGGCGGCGCGGCCGTCGCTGACGATAGGCGCGAGCAGGCCGGGGTGGTAGACCTCCACCGGCGAGCTCTTGGCGTCGGAGATGATCACGGTGGTCGAGGTGAAACCGGTGACTTCGTAGAGCTTCTTGGCGAAGGCCATGGGCAGGCGGATGCAGCCGTGGGAGGCCGGGTAGCCGGGCAGGTTGCCGGCGTGCAGGGCGATGCCGTCCCAGGTCAGGCGCTGCATGTAGGGCATGGGCGCGCTGTTGTAGAGGTCGGAGTGGTATTCGACCTTCTTCTGCAGGATGGAGAACACGCCGGTGGGGGTTTCCTTGCCTTTCTTGCCGGTGCTCACCGTGGCCACGCCGATGGCGATGCCGTTGCGGTACACGTAGGCGCGCTGCTCGGTGAGGCTGACCACCAGGGTGACCGGGCCCGCCGGGGAGATTTCCGGGTACCAGAGAAACTGGCCGGGCTTGAGTGTCTTCAGCGCGGCCTGCAGGTCCGAAAGCGGCGAGGGCTTGCCCGGATTGGCAAAGGCGACGCTGGCGCTCAGGGCGATCAGCAGGGCAACCGACAGTTTCTTCATTACCTTTCCTTGGATCGCGGGCATGGCTGGGAGATTAGCCAAGCGGTGGCGAAGGCTGCAAACCGCCGGGCTGAACGGTCTGCGTAGGACTCTTCGGAATGTTGCGCGGGGCGCGGTATGTAGGAGCGAGCTTGCTCGCGAACCGCCCGGACGCCGTGCTCGCCGGCAAGATTGTTCGCGAGCAAGCTCGCTCCTGCAAAGGGCGGCTCAGCCCAGGTCGGCGATTTCCTGCGCGGTCAGCGTACGGTATTCGCCCGGTTGCAGGGCCGGGTCGAGCTGCAGGCTGCCCATGCTCTCGCGGTGCAGGCGGGTCACCTTGTTCTGGAAGTGGCCGAACATGCGCTTCACCTGGTGGTAGCGGCCTTCGTGGAGGGTCAGGCGCGCGGCATGGGTATCGAGGATTTCCAGCTGGGCGGGCAGGGTGGTGAGGTCTTCGAAGGCGAAGTACAGGCCCTGTTCGAAGGTCGCGATGTAGCGTTCCTCGATCGGGTCTTCGGTCTCGACGTAGTAGACCTTGGGCAGCTTGCGCCCCGGCAGCGTCATGCGTCGCGACCATTGCCCGTCGTTGGTGATCAGCAGCAGGCCGGTGGTGTTGTAGTCCAGGCGGCCGCCGATGTGCAGCTCGTGCTTGTCCGGCTCGTCCAGTAGGTCGAGCACGGTGCGGTGCTCGGCGTCGCGGGTGGCGCTGACGCAGCCGGCGGGTTTGTGCAGCATGAAGTAGCGCGCCGGCTTGCCGGCCTGCAGCAGGTCATCGTCCAGCTCCACGCGGGAGAACTCGCGCACCTCGTGGCGTCCGTCGCGTACCACCTGGCCATCGACTCGCAGGCGGCCCTCGGCAAGCAGCTGGCGGGCCTGCTGGCGGTTCAGGTGGGGCAGGTTGGCAATGAAGCGGTCCAGGCGCATCAGGCGTTCCCGGAGTCCTTCAGCCCTGCTGCGCAGCGCGGGCACAGGCAGGCGCGGTCGATCAGCTCTGGCGGGATGCGCTCCAGTGCCTCGCGGTCGATGGGCGTGCTGAAGCACCAGCAACTCTGGCCCAGCAGCGCCGGATCGGCCTGGGTGCAGCGGTTGGATTGGCCGCAGAGCGGGCAGCGGCTGGGATCGGGAGTGGCGTCGTTCATGGCCGGTCAGGGCAGGAAATGGCGGTGAGGCGGACGCACAGGGTGCAGCGCCGACCCGTATCGCGCAAGCGGATTCGGATCGGCGCGGCGGGGGCCGGTCAGGGGATTTCGATGCGCTCGATCCAGGGCTCCAGGCGACGGCCGAAGACGACGTCGGCGACGAAGGGCTGGGGCAGGCCTTCCGCGGTCCGGTGGGACTGCTGCGTGATCTCGTCCAGGCGTTCGCGCCACTGGTAGGGCACGTTGATGCTGTCGGAGCCGATGTCGCTGGCGGTGCCGCCCAGCGTCCAGATGTGCTGGTAGTAATTGGAGATGGGGCGCACGCGGCCATGAATGATCAGGTAGCGCTGGCGGTCGGGATACTGGCTGCGCAGGGCCTGGAGATCCAGGCCAACGTCCTTGAGCAGCAGGCGCGTGTCGGTCTTCTCCTCGCTGTCCAGCTCGCGGCGGATGAAGTCGCGCTCGTCCGCCAGGCGCGCGTTCTGCGGCGCGGCGTCGGCGGCCTGGCGAGCCTGGTCGAGGCGCTTGCGCGTCAGCTGTACTTCGCGCTCGTACAGCGGGCCGGCCAGTTCCAGTACCAGCAGGGCGTTGCGCGATTGCTGGCGGCCGAAGTGCCGGGCGCTGTCGTCGTCCACCTGAGCGGGCATGCTGAAGCCCAGGCTGGCCATCTTCTGCCCGTCGATGGCCGGCAGCCAGCCACGGTTGTGCCGGGTGCCTTCATCACGCGTGGGGGTGCGCCAGCGCAGGCGCAGGCTCAGGCCGCTGTTTTCGTTGTGCCAGGTGTTGTTGCGGATCAGCTCGCGCTGGTTGAGGGGCAGTCTGCTGTCGGGCTCGGCCGAACGGTTCCAGGCGACGCCGCCCAGGGCCACGGCGTTGACCAGCAGGATCAGGCCGACGCCGCCGGCCAGGGCATGGGTGCGCGTCCAGTTCATGACGACGTCCCTCCCAGCAGGCCATGGGCACGGCGCAGGCGCCGCAGTACCAGCAGGATCAGCACGGCGCACAGGCCCAGCACGAGGAAGAACAGGTACTTGGGCATGACCTCCCACCACCAGTCGAAGAACTTGGTGTAGAGGAAGATCACGAAGAAGGTCAGCCCGGTGTTCACCACTTCCGGCCATTCGCGACGCGCACCCAGCCAGATGACCAGCGCCGAGGCAATGAAACCGAGCACCTGGTAGAGGTTCTCCACCGTGGTGATGCTCAGCGGCAGGTAGCTGCTGCCGCCCCAGTTGGCCAGCACCAGCATCGGCAGGAACAGCCCGAGCAGGCCGAATATCCGGTAGATCGCGGCGAAGCCGTCGAAGCGGTTCTGCGCGATGAACGAGGGGATGAGGAAGATCAGCAGCGCAGCGGGGAAGAAGTTCTCCGGGCGCTCGCCCACATCCAGCCAGTAGACGCCGCTCCAGGTACCGACCCGCGCGGCGACGTAGCCCATCACGCAGATCAGCGCGGCGGCCAGCAGCAGGCGGGTGTTGCAGGTGTAGGCGAGCAGCAGGGCATAGGCGGCCCAGGGCAGAAGGGCCTTGTCCGAGGGCGTGATGTTGAAGATCTGCCCGACCATGACGACGTTCAGCACCAGGCAGGCGAAGGCCAGCATGGCGCCGAGCTTGGCGAAGTAGCCGGAGGCGTCGCGGCGTTGCAGGAAGAGCGTCAGCAGCAGGCTGACCACGGCAGCGGCGATGAGGGTGAGCACCTGGGCGGTTTCCGCGAACAGGCCCCAGAATTGGTAGAACAGGAAGAACAGGCTGGCGGCCAGCGCCAGCGCGCCAAGGAAGGACGCGATGCGCATGCTCAGGGAGAGACGGTGGTCCTGGCTGTCGCGGTCGATGTCGAAGCGCGCGCGGTAGTCGGCGAGCAGGCGTTGCTGGTGGTCGTGCAGGCGGTCGCGCTGGGTGGTGTCGAGGACGAGAGCACCCTCGTCGTGCAGGCGGCGCAGCTCGCGGTCGAAGGCCAGGATATCGTCGACGCGGTGCTGCGCCTGCTGGTGGCTGAGGTCGGGCATGACCGGTCCTTGCGGCGGGTGATACCTCGACTCTAGCTGGTGGCGTGAAAGGGTTCCATGGGGTTGCAGATAACCATTTGTGCGTGGGCGGGCCATCGCGGACGGAGTCCGCTCCCACGCGATGCCCGCCATCTGCGCCCACACACCCGTGATGCCGCTGTACTTGTAGGAGCGAGCTTGCTCGCGAACAGCCTCCGCAGCGGGGCGTATTCGCGAGCAAGGACTGGGCGTTCCCCTCGCTCCTGCAAAAATCACTCAGCGGCGGCTCTGCAGCCACGCCCGCCAACCGCCGAAGCGGCTGATGTCCTCGGCGCCGTCCAGGCCCCAGGCGTCGCAGATGAAGCCGGTCTCCCAGCTGCCATCCTCCAGCTGCACCTTGCCCAGCCCCAGCGGCGCCGGGATGCCGGTGAGGAAGGAGCCCAGCTCGGCGCTGGGCAGCTCCCAGACTTCCACTTCGATGGCCACGCCGCCGTCGGCCACACGCAGCATGCCGGGGCGCAGCGGTGGGCCGCCGGCGAGGGCGTAGAGCTTGTAAGCCGGGGCGCTTCGGGTGGCACGCAGCAGGCGCGCGCTGCGCTGGCGCAGTTGCCAGTTCAGCGCCAGGCCGTCGAGGTGCGCGCCACACACGACCAGGCGAGCGCGGTCGTTGCGCGCGGCGTTGGCGGAGGAGGCCGGGGCGATGGCGTTGCCACCGGTGAGCGGCAGGTTGTGCTGGCGCTGCAGCGCATCGGCCACGCCGAGCAGATACTGGTCGGTGAAGGCGCGGCCGAACAGGGTCACGCCCCAGGGCAGGCCGTTGCCCATGATCGCGCTGGGCACGGCGACGGCGGCGTAGTCCAGCAGGTTCATGAAGTTGGTGTAGTAGCCCAGGTCGGAATTGCGCTTCACCGGTTCGGCGTGTAACTCGTCCAGCGTCACCGGGCGGCCGATGGTGGGCGTCAGTACGCAGTCGAGGTTGGCGAGGATCGCGTCGCATTGTGCCTTGAGCTCCTGCAGCCGGTACTGCGCGCGGAACGCCTGCACGGCGGTGGCGCCGGGAGCTTTCGCCAGCACGTCGCGGATCACTGGCAGCACGGCTTGCGGGTCGCGCTCGATCAGCTCGCCGGCCACGCTGTAGCGTTCGGCGACCCACGGACCTTCATAGAGCAGGCGCGCGGCTTCGAGGAAGGGCGCGAAGTCGATCTCCCGAGCCTCGCCGCCCAGCGCCTTGAGCTGGTCGAGGGCATCGGTGAACAGCACCGGGCCTTCGTGGCAGCCGAAGAACTCCAGCTGGTCGGCGCGCGGCACGCCGAAGCGGAACGGCCTGGGTGCACCGAAGGCGCTGGCGTCGTTCCAGGCGGGATTGGCGCGGCTGTAGCCGTCCCGTGGATCGAGCTTTGCCGTGAGAGCGAGCAGCTCGCTGGCCTCGGCGGCACTGGCGGTGAAGTAGGTGATGCAGTCCAGGGTGCGGCAGGCCGGTACCAGGCCCTGGTTGGACAGCAGCCCCTTGCTCGGTTTCAGCCCGAGCAGGCCGTTGAGCGCCGCCGGCACGCGACCGGAGCCGGCGGTGTCGGTACCCAGGGCGAAGCTCGCCACGCCCAGCGCCACGGCCAGCGAGGAACCGGCGCTGGAGCCGCCCGACGGGTACTCGGGCAGCACGCTGTTGCGGCATTCGCCATAGGGCGAGCGGGTGCCGTTGAGGCCGGTGGCGAACTGGTCGAGGTTGGTCTTGCCCAGCGGGATGGCGCCCAGGTCGATCAGTTGCTGCACCAGCGTCGCGGAAGATTCCGGTGTGTAGGCGAAGGCCGGGCAGGCGGCGGTGGTGGGGATGCCGGCAAGGTCGATGTTGTCCTTGATGGCGAAGGGAATGCCGTAGAGCGGCAGGCTGTCCGGCGATTTCTCATCCAGCGAGGCGAGGTACGGCTCCAGCTCTTCCAGGCTCAGCAGGTGGATGAACAGGTGGTAGTCCGGGTTCAGCGCGGCGGCCTTGTTGCGCAGTTCGGCGATCAGCTGGCGCGGGGTGGCACGGCCCTCGCGGTAGGCGGTGCGCAGGGTGGTGAGGCGGAGGTCGAAGGTGGTGGGCATGGTTGGGGTTCCTGTGCTGGGCGGCTACCCTCTCCCCGGCCCTCTCCCTGAAGGGAGAGGGGGAAGAGCAGTCCGCCGTAGTGTCGAGTTCAATCCACAGGCAGGGCTGTGGATTCAGGATGAATCGGATATTTCGCCCTGCTCGGAACGGCCCCCTCTCCCGCTTGCGGGAGAGGGTTGGGGAGAGGGCGCTTTTCAGGTCGCGTCACGCCTCCTCCATCACCACCACCCTCTGCCCGGCGCGCACCGGCGAACCCGGCTGCACGCGAACCTCGCGCACCACGCCGTCGCGTGGGGCGGTGAGGGGGATTTCCATCTTCATGGATTCGAGGATCACCAGGATGTCGCCGGCCTTCACGCTGGCGCCGGCTTCCACCTGCACCTGCCAGAGGTTGCCGGCGATGTGGCTTTCGACGGCGTGCTGGCCGGCACCGAGCGGAGCTTCCTCGCCGGTGTCGATGGCGGCTTCCTCGCTCTCGAAGTGGGCCTGGCCGGAGGCGATCCAGCGCTGGCGCTCGGCATCGAAGGCGGCGCGCTGGTGGACGCGGAACGCAGCGATGCTGTCGGCTTCCTCGGCGAGGAAGGCCTGGTAGTCCGCCAGGCGCAGTTCGCTTTCCTCGATGCGCAGCGGATAGCGGCCCAGCGGGAAGTCGCGGCGGATGCGCAGCAGTTCGTCCGCCGAGACCGGGTAGAAGCGGATCTGGTCGAAGAAGCGCAGCAGCCAGGGTTTGCCGTCGAATGCGGCGACTTCGCGGTAGCGGTTCCACATCTGCAGGGTGCGGCCGACGAACTGGTAGCCGCCGGGGCCCTCCATGCCGTAGACGCACATGTAGGCGCCGCCGATGCCCACGGAGTTCTCCGCGGTCCAGGTGCGCGCCGGGTTGTACTTGGTGGTCACCAGGCGGTGGCGCGGGTCCAGCGGCGTGGCCACGGGCGCGCCGAGGTAGACGTCGCCCAGGCCCATGACCAGGTAGCTGGCTTCGAACACGGTGCGGTACACCGCTTCCAGGTCCGGCAGCTCGTTGATGCGGCGGATGAACTCCAGGTTGCTCGGGCACCAGGGCGCGTCCTTGCGCACGGTGGTCATGTATTTCTCGATGGCCAGCTGGCAGGCCGGATCGTCCCAGGACAGCGGCAGGTGGACGATGCGCGACGGCACCTTGAGGTCCTGCGCGGCGCACACGGCGTCCCAGAGTCCGGCGACGGTTGCCAGCAGGCTTTGCAGCGGCAGGGTTTCCGGCTGGTAATGAACCTGCAGCGAGCGGATGCCGGGCGTGAGGTCGATCACGCCGTCGAGGTGCTTGGCTTCCAGCGCCTGCATCAGGGCATGGGCGCGGAAGCGCAGGACCAGGTCCAGCTCGGGCTGGCCGATTTCCAGCAGCAGGTGAGTGTCGCCGGAGAGGCGCGCAACCAGGCGGGTGTCGTCCTGGCCGAGGTCGAGGACGATGGGGGAGGTGAGCGCTTGCGCTTTTGTAGGAGCGAGCTTGCTCGCGAACGCATTCTGCCGGTGGTCCAGGAGTTGTGCAGGTTCGCGAGCAAGGGCTGGGGCGCCCCCCTCGATCCTACAAAGAGAAAGAGCACGGTATTCGGCGGTTTGGGAGCGGCTCAGCGAGCGGGCGGCGGCGATATCCACCGGCAGGAAGCGCACCTTGTCCCCCGCCTTGAGCTGGCCAAGTTGCCAGAGGTCGGCCTCGATCACCGTCACCGGGCAGACGAAGCCGCCCAGGCTCGGGCCGTCCGGGCCGAGGATCACCGGCATGTCGCCGGTGAAGTCCACGGCGCCGATGGCGTAGGGGTTGTCGTGGATGTTCGACGGGTGCAGGCCGGCCTCGCCGCCGCTCTCGCGCACCCATTCCGGTTTCGGGCCGATCAGGCGGACGCCGGTACGGCTGGAGTTGAAGTGCACTTCCCAGTCGGTGGCGAAGAAGGTCTCGATGTAGGCCGGGGTGAAGTATTCCGGTGCGCCGTGGGGGCCGTAGATCACGCGGATGCTGCGCACGGCCGGGAGGTCGGTGCGCAGCTCAACCGGCAGGCTTTCACCGTGGCGCGCGTCTGCCAGCGCGTCGAGGTGCAGCACGTCGCCGGCGCGCAGGGCGCGGCCGCCGTGGCCGCCGAACTGGCCGAGGGTGAAGGTGCTCTTGCTGCCCAGGTAGTCCGGCACGTTCAAGCCGCCACGCAGGCACAGGTAGCTGCGCGCGCCGGCGCCACTCACGGTGCCGAGGCTGAGTGTGGCGCCGGCGGCGATGAACAGCGCGGTGTCCATCGGCTGTTCGCTGCCATCCAGGCTGATCGGCAGCGCCGCGCCGGTGACACTCACCACCGCATCGGTGTTGAAGCGCAGGGTCGGGCCGCTCATGGTGATTTCCAGCGCGGCGGCGCCTTCGGGGTTGCCCAGCAGCTGGTTGCCCAGGCGCAGCGCGCGATCATCCATCGGCCCCGATGGCGGTACGCCCACGGCCCAGTAGCCGAGGCGGCCGGGGTAATCCTGCACGCTGGTCTGGGTGCCGGCACTCAGCACTTCAAATGTGCGGGCGCGGTAGCGCAGGCTTTCCAGGCAGCGCGTCCAGGGCGAGCCGCTGGCGAAGGGCGTGTCTTTGATGATCTGCCGCAGGTAGTCGCGGTTGCATTCCACGCCGTACAGCACGCTGTCGGCCAGCGCGCGGTCGAGGCCGACACTGGCCTGTTCTCGGGTCGGTGCCCAGGCGATGAGCTTGGCGATCATCGGGTCGAAGTAGGGCGGAATCTCGCAGCCGGCCTCGACCCAGGTGTCGATGCGCAGCGCCTTGCCGTCGGCCGGCGGGAATTGCACGGCGGTGAGCAGGCCGGGACAGGGCTGGAAGTCGCGGCCCGGGTCTTCGGCATAGAGGCGCGCCTGGATGGCGTGGCCGCTGGGCTTCAACCCGGCGATGAGGTCGGCCAGCGGCGGCAGATCGCCGGCGGCCAGCTCGATCATCCAGCGCACCAGGTCGACGCCCCAGACCTGCTCGGTGACGCCGTGCTCGACCTGCAGGCGGGTGTTCACTTCGAGGAAGTAGAAGCGCTGCGCCTCGCTGTCGTAGACGAACTCCACGGTGCCGGCGCTGCGGTAGCTGACGGCTTTCGCCAACTGGATTGCCGCCGCGCAGAGGGCGTCGGCCATGCCGGCGGGCAGGTTGGGCGCCGGGGTTTCTTCCAGCACCTTCTGGTTGCGCCGCTGTACCGAGCAGTCGCGCACGCCGAGGGCGATCACTTCGCCTTGGCCATCGCCGAATACCTGCACTTCCAAGTGGCGGGCACGCTCGATGTACTTCTCGATGAACACGCCCGAGTCGCTGAAGTTGTTCTGCCCCAGGCGCTTCACTGCGTCGAAGGCGTCGCGCAGTTCGTCCGCCGAGCGGCACACGCGCATGCCGATGCCGCCACCGCCGGCGGTGCTTTTCAGCATCACCGGGTAGCCGACTTGCTCACCGGCGAGCAGCGCGGCTTCGAGGTCGGGCAGCAGGTCGGTGCCTTCGAGCATCGGCACGCCCTGTTCACGGGCCAGTGCACGGGCGGTGTGCTTGAGGCCGAACACGCGCAATTGCTCCGGCGTCGGGCCGACGAAGGCGATGCCGGCGGCTTCGCAGGCTTCGGCGAAGGCGGCGTTTTCCGAGAGGAAGCCGTAGCCGGGATGGATTGCCTGGGCGCCGCTGTCGCGGGCGGCGGCAAGGATTTTCTCCACGACCAGATAGGTGCTGGAGGCCGGGCCTTCGCCGAGGCTGATGGCCTGGGCGGCCTGCTGGAGGTGCAGGCTGGCGGCGTCGGCCTCGGAGTACACGGCGACGCCGCCCACGTTCAGTTCATTGAGCGTGCGCAGGATGCGGCAGGCGATGGCGCCGCGGTTGGCGATCAGGAGCTTGTCGAACATGAGGGCGTCCCCATGGGGTGGCGGGCCGTCCCGCCGTCATTCGGTGCGCACCACGGTCGTCCGTGGCGCAGACGTGCTCTTCGTAGGAGCGAGCTTGCTCGCGAACCTTGCTTAGCTCCGGGGCTCGGGCGAAGTCTGTTCGCGAGCAAGCTCGCTCCTACGGGTTCTCAGTGCCGGGCTGCACTGGGCGCTGCGGCTCTGGCTCAGGACGTACAGCCAGCGCCGCAGCACTTGCAGCTTTCCGCCTGCCGCTTGCAGCCGCTTCACTCCCATACCAGCAGCTCCGCCGGCGTCGGGTTCCAGCCGTTGCAGGGGTTGTTGAGCTGCGGGCAATTGGAGATCAGGACGATCACGTCCATGTGCGCGAGCAGCTCGACGTACTTGCCGGCGCCGGAGATGCCATCCTCGAAGGTCAGCCCGCCTTCGGCGGTGACCGGCACGTTCATGAAGAAGTTGATGTTGTGGCTGATGTCGGCCTTGCCCAGGCGGCCGTCGTGCAGGCTGGCGCGCAGGAAGTTGTCGCGGCAGCTGTGCATGTAGCGCTTGTCCAGGGCGTAGCGCACGGTGTTGCTCTCCTGGGCGCAGGCGCCGCCGAGGGTGTCGTGGCGGCCGCAGGTGTCGGCGACGATGCTCAGCATCGGGTTGCCGAGGTTGGAATACAGCACGCTGCCGGCGCTGAGGTAGACCTGCCCCTGCTTGCGCAGGGTGCGCTGCACGTCGTAGCGCTCGCGCGGGTTGGCGGCGCTGAAGAACAGCGTGTCCACCGCCTGGTTGCCTTCCAGGTCGAGGATGCGCAGGGTCTGTCCGGCCTTGAGCTCGGTGAGGCTGGGTTCGCCGGCCGGGATCAGGGTGCGCGAGACGCAGGCTTCGGGGTGTTTGTCGCTGGGGACGATGGGCATGCTCGCGCTCCTTACAGGTACTGGCGTTCGGTGTTGTGGAAGCCGCGGCCGTTCTCCGGGCGGGACGTACGGCAAAGCACGCTGATGCCGTCGGCGGCGACCTGCTGCCAGGTCAGGCCGATGGGCTTGGGCGCGTACTGCGGGTTCGGGTCCAGCGGGTGCTGCAGGGCGGTGAGCACCACCAGCGTGTCCATCGGTGCGTAGAGCTCGATGGAGTCGCCGGCCCTGGAGTTGCCCTGGGCGAAGCGGAAGCAGCCGTCGGCGTCGACGTCCACGCGGCTGAACAGGTTCAGGCACATCAGCAGGTCCTGCAGGCGCATGTCCCACTTGCCCATTTCCACCAGCAGGTTGTCCACGCCGTTGCGATGGAAGCCGTTGCGCAGTTCCTGGTAGCGGCCCGCGCCGTATTTCTCCTGCACTTCGGCGGCGTTCAGCACGCCGCCGAAGCTGTCGTGCCAGCCACAGCTGTCGGCGGTGATGGCGGCGAGCACGCGGCCCATGTCCGAGTACAGGCAGTGGCCGGCGGTGAGCCTGGCGGTGTGCTGGCACTTGAGGCTGTCGGGCAGGTTCAGCCGCTCGCTTTTCTCGGCGGCGTTGAACAGCAGCAGGCTGACGTTGCCGCCGCCTTCGATGTCGGTCAGGCGCAGCACCTGGCCGCGCTTGAGGACGAAGGAGGTATGGCCGCCGCCGGGGACGGTTTCTTCGTAGAGGGTGGTGCGCAATTCGTTCATGGCGGGCTCCTTAATAGGCCGGCGTGATCAGCGGGGCGGCGGCCGTTTCCAGGCGCGCGGCAAGCGGTTCGGGCAGGGCGGCGCGGGCGGCCTTGCGGTCGGCGTTGAGCGGAATGTCGTAGGTGATGCGGGCGCCGTAGGCGGTGGGTGCCTGCGGGTCATGGCGGACCTTGTCGAAGACCAGCAGGCGGGTGCCCAGGCTGAAGCCCTCGGCGAGGTCGTGGGTGACCATGAACACGGTGAGCCGGGTTTCCTGCCACAGCTCCAGCAGCAGGGCGTGCATGTCCTTGCGGATGCCGGGGTCGAGTGCGCCGAAGGGTTCGTCGAGCAGCAGCACGCGCGGCTTCATCACCAGTGCCTGGGCGATGGCCAGGCGTTGCTGCATGCCGCCGGACAGGGCGCTCGGATACTGCGTCAGCGCGTGGCCGAGGCCGACGCGTTCGAGCAGGGCGGCAGCCTGTTCGCGGGCCTCGCGCTTGGCGTTGCCGAACAGTCGGCCGAGCAACGGCGAGCGCGGCAGTTCGAGGCCGAGGGCGACGTTGTCGAGCACCGACAAGTGCGGGAACACCGAGTAGCGCTGGAACACCACGCCGCGGCTCGGGTCGGGCTCGCCCGGCAGCGGTTGGCCTTCGAGCAGCAGCTCGCCACGGCTGGGGCGCTCCTGGCCGAGCAGCAGGCGCAGGAAGGTGGACTTGCCGCAGCCGGAGGCGCCGACCAGGGTGCAGAACTCGCCTTCCTTCACCTCGAGATTCAGGCGTTCGAGCACCACGTTGCCGTCGTATTCCTGCCAGACGTTCTTCACGCTGATGAAGCTCATGCCTTGCCTCCTTCGTACCAGGGGAAGGCACGCCGGGTGAGCAGGCGCAGGCCGTAGTCCATCAGCCAGGCCAGGGCGCTGATCCACACCACGTAGGGCAGGATCACGTCCATGGCGAGGTAGCGGCGCACCAGGAAGATGCGGTAGCCCAGGCCGTCGGTGGAGGCGATGGCCTCGGCGGCGATGAGGAACAGCCAGGCCGAGCCGAGCATCAGGCGCAGGGAAATCAGCAGGCGCGGCATCAGTTGCGGCAGCACCACCCGCAGGATCAGCGTCCAGGTGCTGGCGCCCAGGGTCTGGGCCTTGATCAGCAGTTCGCGGGGGATTTCCCTTGCGCGTTGTTCGATGTCGCGGGCGATGCAGGGGGCGACGCCGATGACGATCAGCACCACCTTGGACAGTTCGCCGAGGCCGAAGACGATGAACAGCACTGGCAGGATCGCCAGCGGCGGGATCATCGACAGCACGGTGAGCAGCGGCGACAGCGGCGCGCCGAACAGCGGCACGCTGCCGGCGGCGATGCCCAGCACCAGGCCGAGCAGGGCGGCGATGCCCAGGCCCATGCCGAGACGTTGCAGGCTGGCGCCGGTGTCCTGCCAGAACAGCACTTCGCCGGTGCGCTTGTCTTCGCTGAAGGCCAGGCGGTTCACCGCGTCGGCCATCTGCGCGGCGCTGGGCAGCAGCTTGTCGTTGGGGTTCTCCGCCAGCCGCGAGGTGGAGCCCGCGAAGTAGGCGAACAGCAGCAGGGCGAAGGGCAGCAGCACGAGGAACAGGCGGCCGCTGCGGTCGGGGGTTCGGTTGATCAGGCGCATGATTCGTACCTGTTTGTCGCGGTGGGGGCTATCTGTAGGAGCGAGCTTGCTCGCGAACGACGTTTCGCTTGGCGCTAAGGCGTCATGCGGTTCGCGAGCAAGCTCGCTCCTACGAAGAGCGTCAGAGCTTGCCGTCAGCCGCCATCTGCACGTAGCTCGGATCGAAGCGCAGCTTGAGGTTCTTCGCGTCGCCGGTGGACAGCCCGCCGGCGAAGCTCATGCCCACTGCGTCGGCGCTCTTCGCGCCTTCGCCGAGCAGGCCGTGGGCGAAGGAGAAGGCTGCCACCTTGTCCATGGTCGCCGGCAGTTTCGGGCTGGTGGCGAAGGCCAGCGCTTCCTGCGGCGTGGCGAACAGCTTGGTGGTGGCGAGCTGGCCCTGGTAACCGGCGAGGTCGGTGCCCGAGGCCTTGGCCATGTGCTCCAGCGCGGCGCGGGTTTCGGCGCTGTCGCCCTGCATCAGCGCGACGGTCTCGAACCAGGCGCCGGTCAGCGCCTTGCCCAGGGCGGGGTTGTCCTTCAGGACGGCGCTGTTGACCACCATCATGTCCATGATCTCGCCGGGGATCTGGCTGGAGTTGAACACTTCGGTGGTGCCCGGCTTGGCGCGGGCTTCGGCGAGCATCGGGTTCCAGGTGGTGACGGCTTGCACGTCGTCGGTGTTGAAGGCAGCGGCGATGTCGGCGTCGGAGGTATTCACCGTCTTCACGTCCTTCTCGGTGAGACGGGCATTCTCCAGGGCGCGCGCGAGCAGGTAATGGGAGACGGAAAGCTCCACCAGGTTGACGTCCAGGCCCTTGAGGTCGGCCAGGGTCTTGCCTTCGCCCTTGAGGACGATGCCGTCGTTGCCGTTGGAGAAGTCGCTGACGATCAGCGCGGTGGAGTCGACGCCGCCGGCGGCGGGGATGGTCAGGGCGTCCATGTTGGTCATGGTGCAGCCGTCGAACTGGCCGGCGGTGTACTGGTTGATCGACTCGATGTAGTCGTTGAGCTGGGTGACCTTGATCTCGATGCCGTACTTCTTCGCCCACTTGTCGACGATGCCGTGGCTGGCCGCGTATTCCCAGGGCATCCAGCCGGCGTAGATGGTCCAGCAGAGGTTGAAGCTGTTCTTCGCGGCGGCGGAGGCCGAGAGGCTGAAGGCGGCGAGGCCGGCAGCGAACAGGGCGGTCAGAAGGGGCTTGCGCATGGAGCATCTCCAGTCGATTGTCGGGCAGGCAGGAGTCGGGCGGCACTTGTCGCTCTCGTCTCCCGGGCTTTTGTCCCGCCGTGTAACCTCGCTGGAGGTCGATGACTCTCGGACCAGTCACTCGCTTGGCGAGCCGGAACCCTAGTCATCCATTTCAAATTGTGGTGCCGCTGTCCGAGTGCTTCGGATCGTTCCTGCACGCCTGAGACAAAGCGAGCGGCGTGCCAAGTTGGCGAAAGTGCCGGGGCAGAAGGGCTACGGTGGAGTGGTGGATGTTTTTCGGTGCACGCGAGGGCATTCGCCCGCCCTCAAATGAAGCGCGACGCCGCATCCTGGTGCGCGGGGCCAGTCGAAAGGCAGGAGCGTGCGGGGCGTGCCGGGCGGCAGACTGCAGCGACCTTCACCTTCGAGGAATCCATCGCCATGTCCGAGTTGCTGAGCTTCGCCAAGGGCGCGCTGACCATGTTCTGGGTCGCCGCCGTGCTCAACCTGATCTACCCCTTCGGCGAGCTGCACCGCCCGCTGCTGTGGCTCTCCGCGATCCTGCTGGTGGTGCATGTGGGCGAGGTGCTGTTGCTGGCGCGCCGGCGCTCGGTCACGGAGAAAGTGCAGGTCCTGCTGTTCGGCGTGCTGCACCTGCAGAGCCGCAAGCTTCGCCGCCTGGAAACTGTAAACGGCTGATTTACCCAAGCTTTACCTTCGCCTGTGGCACCGCCTTCTGACAGACATGTCTGATCTTGCGAGACCGGAAGAATGTACGCCCCGCACTCCGGCAGGGCGGCCGGCTCGCTTGATGGAGGCGCCATGCGTCGTATCTTTGCTGCTGCACTGTTGTTTCTCCCGCTGGTTGGCTGCGTGATCCTTCCGCCGCCGGGGCACGGTCACGGCGGTTGGCGGGATGGTCCTCGCTATTACCAGCCGGCACCGCCGCCGGCCTACTACGGTGGCCCGCACCAGGGCTGGCGCCGTTGATCCTCACGACGCGGCGTTGAACGCCGCGTCTTCCTCCAGCAACAACTCGACAAACTGGCTGGCCGCAGGTGACAGGCTGCGGCTGGCATGGCGCACCAGGGCGTAGGCCGAGCCACGCCCCGAGGCGTCATTGCCGCCGGGCCAGGGCAGTATGGCCAGGCGGCCGGCCTCCACGTCGGTGGCCACCACATCCCAGGTGGCCAGGCAGAGCACGTCGCTGCCCTTCACCAGCTCCTTGAGCATCAACACGTCGTCACATTGCACACTCAGTGGCTGTTCGCGGCCAAGGGCGCGCACCATGCCTTCATGGGCGTCACGGGGCAGGCGCGGGCCGGCAAGCGGGAAGTCGAGCAGGCGCTCCACCGAGGGCGCGCTGCCGATCAGCGGATGCCCCGGCCGGCAGAACAGCACTCCCCGGTGCACCCGCAGCGGCAGGATGTCCAGACGGCTGTCTCCCTCCAGTTCGCGATAGTCGGCGATGAACAGTTCCAGCTCGTCGTCCAGCAGGCGCTGGTGCAGTTCGCTCCAGTTCTCGATGGAGAGCAGGATCGATACCTTCGGGTGCGCGCTGCTGTAGCGCGCGAGCACCTGTGGCATCAACCGCGCGCCGGGGAAGGGGCCGGCGCCCAGGCGCAGTTCGCCGGTTTCCAGGTCGGCCAGTTGCAGCACCGCATTCTTCAGCGCGCGATCACCGGCCAGCAGGCGGCGGGCGTGTTCAAGCACCAGCCGGCCGTGGGCGGTGAGGGTGACGCCGCGCGGGTTGCGGTCGACCAACTGGCAATTCAACTGGCCTTCCAGCGCCTGGATGCTCCGCGACAGGGCGGGTTGACTAAGATTCACCGCATCCGCGGCGCGGGCGAAGTGACCGTGCTCGGCGAGGGCGACGAAGTGGCGTAGCTGGCGAAGATCGCTCATGCGCTTCCTGCATTGATTGTGAAGTTGGAATGCATTGGAATTATTAGCGCGACGGCCGGCATAGTGCGAGCACAACTACAAATACCGGAGCCCTCCGATGTCCCGTCTTTCCGCAGCCGTGCTGCTTGCCAGCCTCTGCCCCGGCCTGCTGGTCGCCGCCGAACAGCCCAAGCCCCCGACTTCCTTTACCCAGGCCGCGCAGGAACAGGTACGCCAGTCGCTGCCGTTCAGTGACCGCGCCGACTTCGACCGGGTGGAGAAGGGACTGATCAAGCGTCCCGAGAACCTCGTGATCAAGAACGAGGACGGCACGGTCGCCTGGCAACTGGGCGGCTACGACTTCCTCAAGGCCGCCAGGGACGTCGCCAGCGTCAACCCGAGCCTGATGCGCCAGGCCCAGCTGAACCTCAGCTACGGCCTGTTCAAGGTGACCGACGGCATCTACCAGGTGCGCGGCTTCGACCTCGCCAACACCACCTTCATCGAAGGCAAGACCGGCTGGATCGTCATCGACACCCTGACCACCCCGGCGACCTCCAGGGCCGCCTACGCCCTGGTGAGCCAGGAGCTGGGACAGAAGCCGATCCGCGCGATCATCTACAGCCATGCCCACATCGACCACTTCGGCGGCGTGAAGGGCCTGGTCAGCCAGGAGCAGGTGGACAAGGGCGAGGTGCAGGTCATCGCGCCCAAGGGCTTCATGGAGGCGGCGATCAAGGAGAACGTGCTGGCCGGCAACGCCATGCTGCGCCGCGCCACCTACCAGTACGGCACCCTGCTGCCCAAGGGGCCGAATGGCCAGGTCGACATGGCCATCGGCAAGGGCGTCGCCCACGGCCCGATGAGCATCATCGCGCCGACCAGGCTGATCGAGGGCAACCTGCAGGACCTGGAAATCGACGGCGTACCCTTCACCTTCCAGAACACTCCGGGCACTGAATCGCCGGCGGAAATGAACGTCTGGCTGCCGCAGCAGAAGGCGCTGCTGATGGCCGAGAACGTCACCGCGACCCTGCACAACCTCTACACCCTGCGCGGCGCCGAGACGCGCGACCCGCTGGGCTGGAGCAAGTACATCAACGAGGCGCTGCACCGCTTCGGCGACCAGGCCGAGGTGATGTTCGCGGTGCACAACTGGCCGCGCTGGGGGCACGAGGACATCGTCCGCACCCTGGAGAAACAGCGTGACATGTACGGCTACCTGAACGACCAGACCCTGCACCTGGCCAACAACGGGGTGACCATCAACCAGATCCACGAGCGCCTGAAAGTGCCGCCGGAGCTGGCCAACGAATGGTTCAACCGCGGCTACCACGGCAGCGTCAGCCACAACGTGCGCGCGGTGGTGAACAAGTACCTGGGCTACTACGACAGCAACCCGGCGACGCTGAACCCGCTGGCGCCGGAGGATTCGGCGGTGAAGTACGTCGAGTTCATGGGCGGCGCCGATCACCTGCTGCAGATGGCCAAGGCTTCGTTCGACAAGGGCGAGTACCGCTGGGTGGTGGAGGTGGTCAACAAGCTGGTCTTCGCCGACCCGACCAACCAGGCCGCACGCAACCTGCAGGCCGACGCCCTGGAGCAGCTTGGCTACCAGGCCGAGAACGCCGGCTGGCGCAACAGCTACCTGACGGCCGCGCAGGAGCTGCGCAACGGTGTGCCGAGTGACCTGCCGTCGATGAAGTCGGGCAGCCCCGATGCGCTGGCGGCGATGGATACCGGCCTGCTGTTCGACTACCTGGGCGTGCGCCTGAACGCGGAGAAGGCCGAGGGCGAGGACTTCGCCATCAACCTGGTGCTGCCGGACAGGAACGAACAGTACCTGCTGGAGCTGAAGAACTCGCACCTGAACAACATCAAGGGCGTGCAGAGCGAGAACGCCGGGCAGACCGTGACCATCGACCGTGCCGACCTCAACCGCCTGATGCTCAAGGAAGTCTCGCCGGTGCGCCTGGTGTTCGAGGGCAAGCTCAAGAGCTCGGGCAACCCGCTGCTGCTGGCCAAGCTGTTCGGCATGCTGGAAGACTTCAACTTCTGGTTCGACATCGTCACCCCGCCGCAGAAGAGCTGAGCCTTTCCCCTCCGACGCGGCCGGTTCCCCGCCAGGCCGCGTCTCCCCTGGATGGCACACTGCAATGATTGCATTGTGCCATTGTTTTTTTCGCGGCCAGTCTGCACCATGCCACCCCTGCGCCCGCAGCTGGTTGCCGGCGCTCGCAGTCGAGTAGTCGCGATCGTGCTCAACCGTTGTTCCAGGGTGTTGCGTCGTCGCTGGCCGGGGCCGTTGGCCCTGATGCTGGCGGCTTCGCTCGGCGTCCTGGCGGGGGCGCAGCAGGTCGAGTGGGACTTCAAGCGGATCAGCCAGCAATCCGCTCGCCTATACGGGCCGCTGGGCGACGGCCAGGTGCGCATCGACGCCTGGCAGAAGCTGCTCGCGCAACAGGTCACGGCGAGCGAGCGTGACCAGCTGCAGGCGGTCAATCGCTTCTTCAACGAGCAGCTGCGCTTCACCGATGACCTGAGCCTCTGGCACGAAGTGGACTACTGGGCCACGCCGGTCGAGGCCTTGCTCAAGGGCGCCGGCGATTGCGAGGATTTCGCCATCGCCAAGTACATCAGCCTGCGACACCTGGGCGTGCCGGCACAGAAGCTGCGCATTACCTACGTCAAGGCGCTGCGCCTGAACCAGGCACATATGGTGCTCACGTATTACCCACGGCCCGACGCCGTACCGCTGGTGCTGGACAACCTGATCGGCAGCATCCTGCCGGCCAGCCAGCGCAGCGACCTGCAACCGGTCTACGCGTTCAACGGCGAGGGCCTGTGGCTCGCCGGCAATGGCGCGGGCGGCAGCAAGCAGGTAGGCGACAGCAAGCGGCTGTCGCGCTGGCAGGACCTGCTGAAGAAGATGAAGGCCGAAGGCTTCCCTCTGGATGAATAGCCACGCAACCGAAAGCTGCACCGACACGAATAGCTCCCGCGGGGGGAGCCTGGAGACACGATGTCCCTGTTCAAACAGTTGTTGATCGCCATCTGCCTGTTCCTGGTGATCGCCTTCAGCGGCAGCTTCATGGTCGGCCTGGAAAGCTCTCGCGAGCAGTACGGCAACCAGCTGCGCTCCCACGCCCAGGACGCGGCCACCGCGCTGGGCCTGTCGCTGACGCCGAACATCGACGACCCGGCGATGGTCGAGCTGATGGTCAGCTCGATCTTCGACAGTGGCTACTTCGAGAGCATCCGGGTGATCGACCTGGCCACCGGCAAGGTGATGGTGGAGCGCACCGGGGTGCCCGACGCGGTGGCGGCCAAGGTGCCGCAGTGGTTCATCGCGCTGATCGACCTGCACTCGGCTGGCGGCGACGCCATCGTCAGCCGTGGCTGGACCCAGGCGGCGCGGGTCGAGGTGCTCAGCCACCCGATGTTCGCCATCGCCAAGCTCTGGCAGAGCGCCCTGGGCAGCCTGCTCTGGCTGGTGCTGTGCGGCATCGCCAGCGCCGTGCTCGGCGCCATCCTGCTGCGTCGCCAGTTGAAACCGCTGGACTACATGGTGGCGCAATCCCACGCCATCGCCCGCCGTGAATTCCTCAGCCTGCCGGAGCTGCCGCGCACCCCGGAGTTGCGCCGCGTGGTGCAGGCCATGAACCAGATGGTGGAGAAGCTCAAGGCGCTGTTCCAGGAGCAGGCCCAGCGCAGCGAACGCCTGCGCGACGAGGCCTACCAGGACAGCCTGACCGGGCTGGGTAACCGGCGCTTCTTCGACATGCAGCTGAACAATCGCCTGAGCGCCGAAGACCAGGTCAACAGCGGCGTGCTGCTGGTGCTGCGGGTCAACGACCTCGCCGGGCTGAACCAGCGCCTGGGCGGCCAGCGCGTTGACCAGTTGCTCAAGGCGGTAGCCGACCAGTTGCGTCTGTCCGGGCAGGGGCTGGGCTCCGGCCTGACCCTGGCGCGCAGCCGTGGCGGCGAGTTCGTGATGCTGGCGCCGGGGCTGATGCCCGAGGACGCGCCGGCCCTGGCGATGCGCCTGGAGGGCATGCTGGCCGCGCTGGCGACCACGGGAGCCAGCGATGTGAGCCCGGTAGCTTGCCTGGGGCTGGTGCCCTTCGTTTCCGGCGAATCGGCGCAGTCGCTGTTGCAGCGCGCGGACGAGGCGCTGGTGCAGGCCGAGCGGCAGAACGACAGCTGCTGGGCCTTCCTCCAGGGCGGCGCCAAGCCGGTCGCCGAGGAGCGCCACAGCTGGCATCAGTTGCTGGACCAGGCGCTGGTGCACAAGCGCTTCCAGCTGCATTTCCAGGCGGTAGTGTCCTGTGCCGACCCGCAGGTAGTGCTGCATTACAAGGTGCTCTCGCGCCTGCCGGACGGGCAGGGCGGCAGCATCGCCGCCGGGCGCTTCCTGCCCTGGCTGGACCGCTTCGGCTGGACCGCGCGGCTGGACCTGCTGATGCTCGAAAGCGTGCTGGCGGACATGGCCAGGCACAACCGCCCGCTGGCGCTGAACCTTTCCGCCGCGCTGCTGCGCGATGAGTGGGCGACCACCCGCGTGTTCGACCTGCTGCGTCAGCACCCGCAATTCGCCGGGCGCCTGACCCTGGAGCTGGAAGAAGACCAGCTGCCGGCGCAACCGGTGCTGGAAGCGCTGACCCGCCGCCTCAGCGAGCTGGGTTATCGCCTGAGCCTGCAGCACTTCGGCGGGCGCTTCAGCATGATCGGCAACCTGGCCCGCCTGGGGCTGGCGTACCTCAAGGTCGATGGCAGCCATATCCGCCATATCGACCAGGAGAACGACAAGCGCCTGTTCATCGAGGCGATGCAGCGGGCCGCGCACAGCATCGACCTGCCGCTGATCGCCGAGCGCGTGGAGACGGCCGGGGAATTCCGCGTGCTGAAGGAAATGGGGATTCAGGGCGTGCAGGGGCAGTTGTTCGGTGGGCCGGCGCCCTGGTGACTCGCCGTAACTGACCTGTAGGAGCGGGCCATGCCCGCGATGTTGTTGCCCGAGCTTCGTTGTTCCTTCGCCGCTTCGGCGTAAGCGCGAGATTCTTGTTTCGCCCCCTCGGGCGAGTCACTTCTTCCAGACGCCGAAGAAGTAACCAAGAAGGCTTGCCCCTCCATCCGGTTTTTCGCTTAGGCGAAAAATACCCTCGTTGAAGCGCAGTTTCAGGGNNNCGCCACGACGGGCCATCCCTGGCCCATCGTGGCTCTCGCGACATCCATGTCGCTCAACCCCTGAAACTCCGCTTCAACGAGGCCTCCTGAAAGGGGCCGTCCGGAGTGCTCGGGCGTTTCTCTGGAAGTCTTCAGAGCCAAAGCCAAAGCCATAGCTGATAAGGAGCTGCTTTCTGTAGGAGCGAGNNTGCTCGCGAACCTGGCCTCGCAGCGGAGCTTGTTCGCGAGCAAGCTCGCTCCTACAGGGGCCGTCGCGGAAAAGAAAACGGGGCTCAGATCAGCCCCGTTTCCTCGTCGTCGTTGATCAGCCGGGTCAGCCCGCCCAGCGCTTCACGGGCCTGCGTCCGGTTGAGCAGCTTGGAGCGCGCCGCTGGCGGCAGGTCGGTGATGCGGATCACGCCCTTGGTGATCAGCACCGAGATCAAGTCCTCCAGTACCCGGATCATGTCCAGGTCGCTCTGCTTGAGCTGCAGCAGGCTGCTCTCGGCGGCCCAGGCCTGGATGTCCGGGTGGTCCGCCGGCAGGGTGCCGGTCATCCCGTCGAACTCGGCGTCCTCGACGCGCGCGATCTTCCCCTCGGCGTTGCGCTGGATGTACAGCATCGACCGGTCCCCATTTCTCGTGATGTGAAGGAACGACAGCGGAACCACCCCGAAGGGAGGCCCCGCTGTCGCCGTGTCAGAGCCTGACCGTTTGGAAGCCTTGCGGCAACCGTGGATCAGTGATGCTCAGTCTTGACCACCGGGTCGGAACCCGCCACCAGCTTGTTGACGATCTCGGTGGAGGTCGAGCCGTAGGCGGAGAGGTCGACCCCGCTCAGCTTGATGGTGACGTCCGCGGCCCCGCCGGTGTTGATCTGCCCGGTGGTGCTCACCTGCAGGGTCGAGGTCGTGGTGTCCACCTTCAGGTAGCTGAGGATGTCGTTGTGCGCGGTCTCTGGCAGCAGGTCGCTGATGTCGATGCGGTCGCCTTCACCGGCCTTGAAGTCGGTGATGGTGTCGTTGCCGATATCGCCGGCCTTCCAGATGAAGGTGTCGGCACCCGCACCGCCGGTGAGGATGTCGTCGCCCTTGCCGCCGGTGAGCTGGTCGTCGCCGGTGCCGCCGAAGAGGATGTCGTTGCCATTCTCGCCGAACAGGAAATCGTTGCCGCCCTGGCCGTAGAGGATGTCGTTGCCATCGCCGCCATACAGGTGGTCGTCGCCGCCGCGGGTATCGCCCTCGACGTTGAACAGCGCGTGGTTGGCCTTGATGTAGTCGTACATCTCGTCGCTGGTCGCCGTGTGACCGTTCTTCAGCTCCAGGAACGCCGACAGGGCGCTGACCCCCGAGCCCGCCGGCATGTCGGCCGGTTTGGCCGGGTTGCCGTTGACGCCCCAGGGCAGGTTATCGGTGTTGATGGTGTCACCGAAGATGATGTCGTCACCCGCGCCACCGGAGATGGTGTCATGGCCCGAGGGCGCCAGCTCGGTGGAGGTGGAGCCGCCATGCAGCGCAGCCGTGAGGTCGCTGGCCTGCTTGACGATGTCCACCTGCCCGGTGGGTGCCTGGGTGGTGGTGATCTGCTTGAGGTTGTCGAGGGTGACGGTGGCCGTGCCGGCGGTGGTGTTGTCGGTCAGCACGTAGTCGATGCGATAGGTGCCTTCGCCGACCGCCTTGTCGGTGGTGTAGGTGGTGTTGCTCGACGACGACGTCAGCGTGTGCGTTTCCACTGTCGACCAGGCGCCGTTGACGAACTGCTTCAGCGTCCAGGTGAAGGTGTCGCCGCTGCGCATGCTTTCGGTGAAGTCGAAGCTGAAGGTCGAGGTGCTGTTCTTGGTGACGGTCAGGTCCGAGGTGATGGCGGTGGTGGAGCCGCTGGCACTGGTGTCGGTCATGGACAGCTTGTTGCCGGAGATGCCGACCGAGCCGGTGGAGCTCTTGGTCAGCGTCCAGCCCGGCAGGGCGCTGTTGTTGTCGAAGGTGAACAGCGTGGAAGTGGTGTTGTAGGACACCGTGCCGAGACCGGTGACGCTGGTGTTGTCGAAGTACTTGAGGGTGCTCTCGTTGACGTTGGTGCCGATGCCGATGGCACGGACTTCGCTGAGCGCCGAGAGGCTGGCGAACGCTTGCGTGGTGTTCTGCATCAGCGTACCGCTGCCGCTGGACTCGGTCGGGTCGCCGTCGGTGAGGAACAGGGTGACGTTCTCGTAGCCGTTCTTCTGGGTGTTGAACCAGCTGACCGCCTGGCCGAACGCTTCCTGGTAGTCGGTGCCGCCGCTGGCCTGCAGCCCCTGGGACTGGGATTGGCCGATGGCGGTGAGCAACTGGTTGATGTTGGCGTCGGACAGGTCGCTGATGCTGACCTTCAGCGTGGCGCTGCTCTGGAAGCCGATCAGGGAGATGTTGATGATCCCGTCATGGCCCTTGAGCTCGTTGGCCAGGTTGATCAGTGCGTCCTTGACCAGCTTCATCCGGGAATCGGCGTAGGCCGCACCGGACTGGCCGGCGAGGTTGTAGGCCATGCTGCCGGAGGTGTCGACCACCAGGGCGATGTTGTAGTTGGTGCCACCCTGGGTGAGCGTCTTGATGCCGCCGACGTCGCCGAGGATCACGTCATCGCCCGAGCCGCCGGTGAGTGTGTTGTCGCCGTTGGGGTTGGTGCTCGGGATCTGCACCTGGCCGACGTGGATATCGAAGCCATACGTGCCCGAGGTATCGACACCACCGTTGGCCACGCCGCCGCTGTCCTGAACCGCGAACTCGAAGTGGGCGTTGCTGCCCGAGCTGTCCGGGACGTAGGTCAGCTTGCCGCTGGAGACATCGCTGGCCTTGATCGACTGGCCGGCGGTCACGGCCTGGCCGTTGAGCAGCAGGCTGCCAGTAGCCGGCAGGGCCTTGATCAGGATGTTCTGCAGGCTGTGGTTCTGGCCGTTGGCGGAGTCCGCGGTGTCGCTGAAGGCGAAGTCCTTGAGGGCGAAGGTGTAGGTCTTGCCGGCGTAGACGCTGGCCGAACCGTCCGCCGACAGTGGCGCATCGTTCACCGGGGTGACGTTGAAGGTCAGGGTGCTGGACGAGCTGGAGAAGCCGTCGTGGCTGTCCTGTACCGAGAACTTCAGGGTCGCGTAGGCGTTGCCCGCGGCATTCGCCACCGGGGTGTAGACCAGGCTGGCGAGCAGGCTGACGGCGATCACCTGGCCGGCGGTCACCGACTGGCCATTGAGGGTCAGGCTGCCGGCGCTGGGCAGGTTGTCGATGCGGATGGCCTTGAGCGCGTCGCCGGCGTCCTTGTCGCTGAAGCCGAAGTCGCTGGCGCTGAAGCTGCGCTTGCCGTCCTCGTTCAGGGTCACGGTGCTGTCGGTGGCGGTGGGCAGGTCGTTGCTGCCGGTCACGGTGATGGTCACGGTGGCCGGTGCGCTGACCGCACCCTGGGCGTCCTTGGCGGTGTAGGTGAAGGTTACCTGGCGCGATTCGCCGACATTGAGCGAGTCAAAGTCGGTGCCCGGGTTGAACACGTAGCTGCCATTGGCGTTGAAGACAAGGGTACCGTTGCCGGCGCCCACGCTCTGTACCAGGGCATAGCCGTTGGGGTTGACCGCGCTGTCAATGTCGGTGGCCGCCGGTACCTGGCCGTTGAGCGTGTTGTTCTCGCCGGTGGTCTGCAGGTCGTTCTTGGCTTCCGGTGCATCGTTCACCGCGTTGACGCCCACGGTGACGGTCGCGGTGCTGGTGCCGCCGTGGCCGTCGCTGATGGTGTAGGTGAAGCTGCCGCTGCCGTTGAAGTCCTTGGCCGGGGTGAAGACGACGTTGCCGCCCTCGAGCTTCACACTGCCGTTCACTGCGTTCTGCACGCTGACGATGGTCAGGCTGTCGCCGTCCACGTCGCTGTCATTGCCCAGCAGGGTCTGCGGGGCAATCGTCAGCGCGGTGTCCTCGTTGGTCACCAGCTCGCCCACGGCGTGGGTCAGCGCGGTGCCGCCCACGGTGGCGTAGGTGCCGCCCTGCGGGCGCATCTCCACCTGCAGCTGGGCCTGGCCACCCTGATCCCAGTAGACGATCTCGATGCTGTGGTTGCCGCTCTGGGCGATGGTGAACACCGCCGATTCGCGACCGGTCGGGCTCTGGATGGCGTCGTACTTGAACACCTCCACGCCGTCGATCTTGATGCTGAAACCGTCGTCGGCGTTCACCCGCAACTGGTAGTTGCCGGCGTTGAGGTTGATCGCCCCGGTGAGCTGGATGATCGCATCGGAGGTGTTCGCCGGGTCGGTGTTCAGCGAGCCGGCATCGTTGCCGAGGAACTTCTGCAGGTTGCCGTCGCCGCCCAGGTCACCGCCGCTGAGGTTGTAGTTCAGGGTGGTGGAGGTGAAGGTGGCGCTGGCAGCGTGACCGTTCATGAAGGCGGTCACCTGGCTCAGGCTGGTCAGGTTGCTGCCATCCGGCCCTTCGTTGTAGCCCCAGTAGTTGCCCTTCAGACCGCTGAGGGTGAAGTTGTCGTTCACCGCCACCGGGGCGTCGTTCACCGGCGTCACGTTGAAGGTGATCTTGTTCGGCGTGGTGTCGTAGGTGTTGCTGCTGTCCTTCACCGAGAAGGTGAAGTTGGCGTAGTTGTTGCCGTTGGCGTTGGCGGCCGGGGTGAACACCAGCTTGCCGAGGTCGGCGGCGTCGATCACCTGGCCTGCGGTCACGGCGTTGCCGTTGAACTTCAGCGTGCCGTTGCTGGGCAGGCTGTCGATGCGCACGCCGCTCAAGGTATCGCCGGCGTCCGCGTCGCTGAAGCCGAAGTCGGCGACGGTGAAGCTGCGGCTGCTGTCTTCGTTCAGGGTGATGGTGTTGTCGGCGCCGTTGGGGGCGTCGTTGCTGCCGTTGACGGTGATGGTGATGGTCTTCGGATCGCTGAGCGCGCCGGCGTCGTCCTTCGCCTGGTAGGTGAAGGTGACGGTTTCGCTCTGGCCGGCGGCCAGGTGATCGAAGGCGGTGCCCGGCGTGAAGGTGTAGCTGCCGTTGGCGTTGAAGACGAGGCTGCCCTTGCCCTGGGCAACGTCGGTAGTCAGCTGGTAGCCGACCACGGTGCCGTCGATATCGGAGGCCGCCGGGACCTGGCCGTGAAGAACGGTGTTCTCTTCGGTGGACGCGGTGCCATCGACTGCAACCGGCCGGTCATTGGTGCCGGTGACGTCGATGGTGATGGTTTTCGGATCGCTCAGGGCGCCGTTGTTGTCCTTCGCCTGGTAGGTGAAGGTCACGGTTTCGTGAGCACCGGCGGCCAGGTGATCGAAGGCGGTACCCGGGTTGAAGGTGTAGCTGCCGTCTGCGTTGAAGGTCAGGGTGCCTTTGCCGGCGGCCACGTTGGTGGCGAGCTGGTAGCTGGCGATGGTGCCGTCGACGTCAGTGGCAGCCGGGACCTTGCCCTGGAGCACGGTGTTCTCGCCAGTGGTCTGGGTATTGGCGTAGGCGACCGGCGCATCGTTGGTGCCGTTGATGGTGACGGTCACGTTGGTGCTGGTGCCGTCGGCGGCTTTCACGACGAAGGTGTCGGTGAGGTGCTCGCCGACCTTCAGCTCGTTGAAGGCGGAGTTGGCCACGTAGGACCAGGTGCCGTCAGCGGCGACGCTGAATTTGCCATTGGTGCCGGCGGTATTGGTCTGGGTCTGGAAGACCGCCTGGCTGTCGACATCGTTGACGATCAGCTTGCCGGCGATGGTCACCGGGGCGTTGGTTTCGTCGGCGCTGCCGCTGGTCTGGCCGGTGATCACGGCCGCGTCGTTGGTGCCGGTGACGGTGATGGTGATGGTCTTCGGATCGCTCAGGGCGCCGTTGTTGTCCTTCGCCTGGTAGGTGAAGGTGAGGTCCTGGGTCTGGCCGGCGGCCAGGTGGTCGAAGGCGGTGCCCGGATTGAAGCTGTAGCTGCCGTCGCTGTTGAAGGTCAGGGTGCCTTTGCCAGCGGCCACGTTGGTGGCGAGCTGGTAGCTGGCGACAGTGCCGTCGACGTCAGTGGCGCTCGGGACCTGGCCGTTGAGGACGGTGTTCTCTTCGGTGGTCTGGCTGTCGGCGTAGGCGACCGGCGCATCGTTGGTGCCGTTGAGGGTCACGGTGACGGTGGTGCTGGTGCCGTCGGCGGCCAGGACGTTGAAGGACTCGGTCTGGTGCTCGCCGGCCTTCAGTTCGTTGTAGGCCTCGTTGGTGACATAGCTCCAGGTGCCGTCAGCGGCGACGCTGAACTTGCCGAAGGTGCCGGCGGTGTCGGTCTGGACCTGGAAGCTGGCCGGGCCGTCGACGTCGGTGACGTTCAGCTTGCCGTCGATGGTGACCGGGGCGTTGGTTTCGTCGGCGCTGCCGCTGGTCTGGCCGGTGATCACCGCCGCGTCGTTGGTGCCGGTGACGGTGATGGTGATGGTTTTCGGATCGCTCAGCGCGCCGTCGTTGTCCTTCGCCTGGTAGGTGAAGGTCACGGCTTCGCTCTGGCCGGCGGCGAGGTGGTCGAAGGCGGTGCCCGGATTGAAGCTGTAGCTGCCGTCGCTGTTGAAGGTCAGGGTGCCTTTGCCAGCGGCTACGCCGGTGTCGAGCTGGTAGCTGGCCACGGTGCCGTCGACGTCGGTGGCAGCCGGGACCTGGCCGTTGAGAACGGTGTTCTCCTCGGTGGTCTGGCTGTCGGCGTAGGCGACCGGCGCATCGTTGGTGCCGTTGACGGTGATGGTGATGGTCTTCGCATCGCTCAGCGCGCCGTTGTTGTCCTTGGCCTGGTAGGTGAAGGACACGGTTTCGCTCTGGCCGGCGGCCAGGTGATCGAAGGCGTTACCCGGGTTGAAGCTGTAGCTGCCGTTGGCGTTGAAGGTCAGGGTGCCCTTGCCGGCGGCGACGTCGGTGGCGAGCTGGTAGCTGGCGATGGTGCCGTCGACATCGGTGGCGCTCGGGACCTGGCCGTTGAGAACGGTGTTCTCCCCGGTGGCCGCGCTGCCGTCGAAGGCGGCCGGCGCGTCGTTGGTGCCGACGATGTTCACGGTCACGGTGGCGCTGGTGCCGTCGGCGGCCTTCACGGTGAAGGTGTCAGTGTAGGTCTGGCCGACCTTCAGTTCGTTGTAGGCCTCCTTGGCGACGTAGGTCCAGTTGCCGTCGGTGCCCAGGTTGAAGGTGCCGTACTTGCCGGCGACATTGTTCTGCGCCTGGAAGGTTTCCGGGCCGTCGACGTCGCTGACGTTGAGCTTGCCGCTGGTGCTGACCGGCGCGTCGGTCTCGTTGACGCTGCTGGACTTCACGCCGCTGATGACGGCGGCGTCGTTGCTGCCGGTGACGGTGATGGTGATGGTCTTCGGATCGCTCAGCGCGCCGTTGTCGTCCTTCGCCTGGTAGGTGAAGGTGACGACCTGGCTCTCGCCGGCGGCCAGGTGGTCGAAGTCGCTGCCTGGCTCGAAGTGGTAGGTCCCGCTGGAGTTGAAGTTCAGCGAGCCGTTGCCCTGGCCGACGTCGGTGACCAGCTGGTAGCTGGAGACCTTGCCGTCCGGGTCGGTAGCGGCCGGTACCTTGCCGTTGACGCGGCCGTTCTCGTCGATGGTGACGCTGTCATCGTACGCGGTGGGCGCATCGTTGGTGCCGAGGATGTTCACGGTGACGCTGGAGCTGGTGCCGTCGGCGGCCTTCACGGTGAAGGTGTCGGTCAGCGTCTCGCCCGGCTTCAGTTCGTTGTAGGCATCCTTGGCGACGTAGGTCCAGTTGCCGTCGGTGCCGAGGTTGAAGGTGCCGTACTTGCCGGCGACGTTGGTCTGGGCCTGGAAGCTGTCCGGGCCGTCGACGTCGCTGACGTCCAGCTTGCCGGTGGTGGTGATCGGCGCGTCGGTCTCGTAGACGTTGACGATCTTCGCCCCGCTGATGATCGCGGCATCGTTGCTGCCGTTCACGGTCAGGGTCAGGACGTTCTCGTCGGTGGCGCCCTTGTCGTCGGTGACGATGAACTTGATCTGCAGTTCGAGGGACTCACCGGCGCCGAGCTTCTGGTAGTCGGCGTGGTTGCCGTTGAAGCTCCAGGTGCCGTCGGCGTTCAGGGTGAAGCCGCTGGGCGCGGCGTCCTTCAGGCTGAAGTACAGCGCGTGGCCGTCGTCGACGTCGGTTGCGGTGAGCGTGCCGCCGCTGATCTTGTCTTCATTCACCGAAGCGCTGGCGGCCTTGGCCTGCGGCGCATCGTTGGTGCCGATGACGGTGATGGTCAGGGTGCTGGTGCTCTTCGCACCGTACTGGTCGGTGACGCTGTAGTTGACGGTGAAGACCTGGGTCGCACCCACGGCCAGGTGCTGGTACGCCGCATTGCTGGCGTCGAAGCTCCATTTGCCGCTGCTGTCGCTGCTGAAGCCCGCCGGCAGGCTGCCGGTGGTGGCGAAGGTCAGCACGGCGTTGTGGTCGACGTCGCTGCCGGCCAGCTGGCCACCGATCTTGCTGTCTTCGTAGACGGTTTCCTTCATCACCCCGGCCACCGGTGCGTCGTTGGTGCCGGTGATAGTGAGGGTCAGGATGCTGGTGTCGCTGGCGCCGTGTTCGTCGGTCACGGTGTAGTGGATGGCCAGCGTCTGCGTCTCGCCCTGGGCGAGGTTGTCGTAGGCCGGGTCCTTGGCGTCGAACAGCCAGCTGCCGTCGGACTTCAGGGTGAAGCCGGCGGTGTTCTGCGCGGTGCTGAAGGTCAGCTGGGCGTTGTGGTCGACGTCGGTGGCCTGCAGCTTGCCGGTGATCTCGCTGACGGGCTTGAGCTGGTTGCCCAGGGTGGTGTTGTTGGCGCCGTTGGTGGTAAGGGTCCAGTTGCTGCCGGTGTGGGTGACCTGGCCGACCACGTTGCCGACGCTCACCTGCGACGGCAGGTTGCTCAGTACGAGGGTCGAGTCGACGGCGGTGTCGGTGGCATCGGAAACGCCCAGGACGATGGTGTAGGTGCCCGGCTTGTCGAACACCTGCTGGAAGGTCTGCAGGCCCGAGTTGCCGCCGTCACCGACCGTGGACACGCTGGAAAGCAGTTGCACCTTCTGGCCGTTGACCTGCACGTAGGCGAAGTCGTTGTACGACCCGCCGTCGTTGGTGCTGAATTTCCAGTTGAAGCTGACCGCTTCGCCCGGCTGGGTGGTGGTGATGGTCAGGGTGACGGACGAGCCGTCGGTGGCGCTGGCCACGACGCCGAGGTCCTTGATGCCGCCTTCGACCGCGCTGGCGCTGGCCGGGTAGGCGACCGGCGCGTCGTTGGTGCCGACGATGTTCACGGTGACGCTGGAAGCGGTGCCATCGGCGGCCTTCACGGCGAAGGTGTCGACCAGGGTCTCACCGACCTTCAGCTCGTTGTAGGCGGATTTCGCGGTGTAGGTCCACTGGCCGTCGGCGCCCAGGTTGAAGGTGCCGTACTTGCCGGCGACGTTGCTCTGCGCCTGGAAGGTTTCCGGGCTGTCGACGTCGCTGATGGTCAGCTGGCCGCTGGTGCTGATCGGTGCGTTGGTCTCGTTGACGCTGACCGAAGTCTGGCCGCTGATGACCGCGGCGTCGTTGCTGCCGGTGACGGTGATGGTGATGGTCTGCGGGTCGCTCAGCGCGCCGTTGTCGTCCTTCGCCTGGTAGGTGAAGGTGACGTCCTGGCTTTCGCCTGCGGCCAGGTGGTCGAAGTCGGTGCCCGGCTCGAAGGTGTAGCTGCCGTCGGCATTGAAGGTCAGGCTGCCATGACCCTGGCCGACGTCGGTGGCCAGTTGGTAGCCGACGACGCTGCCGTCGATATCGGTCGCCACCGGAACCTGGCTGGTGAAGGCCGTATTCTCGCCGGTGGTCCTGGTGTCGCCGAATGCCACCGGCGCGTCGTTGGTGCCGACGATGTTCACGGTGACCGTGGCGCTGGTGCCATCGGTCGCCTTGACGGTGAAGCTGTCGGTCAGCTTTTCGTCCTGCTTGAGCTCGTTGTAGGCATCGTTGGCGGTGTAGGTCCAGGTGCCATCGGAGCCCAGGCTGAAGGTGCCGTACTTGCCGGCGACGTTGCTCTGCGCCTGGAAGCTGGCCGGGCCGTCGACGTCGCTGACGGTCAGCAGGCCGCCGGTGGTGACCGGGGCGTTGGTCTCATCGACGTTCACGCTGGCCACGCCGCCGATCACGGCCGGGTCGTTGCTGCCGGTGACGGTGATGGTCAGGGTCTGGGTGTCGGTGGCGCCGTGTTCGTCGGTGACGATGTACTTGACCTGGATGTCCTTGGTCTCGCCTTCGGCGAGGGACTGGTAGGCCGGGTCCTTGCCATCGAAGGTCCAGCTGCCGTCGGTCTTCAGGGTGAAGCCGGCCGGCGGGTTGCCGGAGACGCTGAAGCTCAGCTTGGCGCCGTCGTCCACGTCGGTGGCGGTGAGCTGGCCCTTGCTGACGGCATCTTCCTGGGCGGCTGCAGTAGCAGCGTCAGCCTTGGGCGCATCGTTGGTGCCGGTGACTGTGATCACCAGCACGCTCTGGGTGCTGGCGCCGTGTTCGTCGGTGACGGTGTAGCCCACGCTGATGAGCTGGGTCGCGCCAGCCTTCAGGTGCTGGTAGGCGGCATCGCCCGCATCGAAGCTCCACTTGCCGTCGCTGCCCAGGATCAGGCCCGCCGGAGCGGCCTTGTTCAGGCTGTAGGTGAGCTGCGCGCCATTGTCCACGTCGATGGCTTTCAGCTCGCCGCTGATCTGCGCATCTTCCTTGACGCCATTGAGCAGCGAGGGCAGGGCGATCGGCGTGTCGTTGGTGCCGGTGACGGTCAGCGTCAGGGTGTTGGTGCTGGTGGCGCCGTGTTCGTCGGTGACGGTGTAGTCGATCGACAGGACCTTGGTCTCGCCGGCGGCGAGGCTCTGGTAGGCCGGGTCGAGGCCGCTGAAGGCCCAGGTGCCGTCCTTGAACAGGGTGAAGCCGGCCGGTGCCTTGTCATTGAGGCTGAAGCTGAGCTTCGCGCCGTCGTCGACATCGCTGGCAGTCAGTTTGCCGAAGCTGAGCTTGTCTTCGCTGGCCTTGGCGGACGCCGCGTTGGCTACCGGTGCATCGTTGGTGCCGGTGATGGTGATGGTCAGGCTGCTGGAGCTGGTGGCGCCGTGCTCGTCGGTGACGGTGAACGGGATGCTGAGGGTCTGCGTGGCACCGGCCTTCAGGTGCTGGTACTCGCTGCCGCTGGCATCGAAGGTCCACTTGCCGTCGGCGTCGACGCTAAAGCCGGCCGGGGCGGCCTTGTCCAGGGCGTAGCTGAGCTGGGCGCCGTTGTCAGCGTCGGTGGCGGCGAGCTGGCCGCTGATCTGCGCGTCCTCCTTCACCGCGCCGGTGGTGGCGCTGGCGACCGGCGCGTCATTGCTGCCGGTGACGGTGATGGTGATGGTCTGCGGGGCGCTCAGGGCGTCGTTGTCGTCCTTCGCCTGGTAGGTGAAGGTGATGTCGCGGGATTCGCCGTCGGCCAGGCTGTCGAAGTCCTTGCCGGGGTTGAAGCTGTAGCTGCCGTCGGCATTGAAGGTCAGGGTGCCGTTGTTGGCGCCCACGCCGGTGGTCAGTTGATAGCCGGCGATGCTGCCGTCCACGTCGGTGGCTGCGGGCACCTGGCCGTTGAAGACGGTGTTCTCTTCAGTGGTGGCGCTGTCGGCATAGGCGACCGGTGCGTCGTTGGTGCCGGTGACGGTGATGGTGACAGTCTGCGGATCGCTCAGTGCGCCGTTGTTGTCCTTCGCCTGGTAGGTGAAGGTCACGGTCTCCTGGGCGCCGGCGGCCAGATGGTCGAACGCGGTGCCCGGGTCGAAGCTGTAGCTGCCGTTGCCGTTGAAGGTCAGCGAGCCCTTGCCCTGGGCGACGTCGGTGGTCAGTTGGTAGCTGACGACGGTGCCGTCCACGTCGGTGGCAGCCGGAACCTGGCCGTTGAGAACGGCGTTCTCTTCAGTGGTGGCGGTGGCGGCCGAGGCGACCGGCGCGTCGTTGGTGCCGTTGATGGTGACGGTCACGTGGGTGCTGGTACCGTCGGCGGCTTTCACGACGAAGGTGTCGGTGAGGTGTTCGCCGACCTTCAGCTCGTTGAAGGCGGAGTTGGCCACGTAGGACCAGCTGCCGTCAGCGGCGACGCTGAACTTGCCGTTGGTGCCGGCGGTGTCGGTCTGGACCTGGAAGCTGGCCGGGCCGTCGACATCAGTGATGTTCAGCTTGCCGTCGAGGGTGACCGGGGCGTTGGTTTCGTCGGCGCTGCCGCTGGTCTGGCCGGTGATCACCGCCGCGTCGTTGGTGCCGGTGACGGTGATGGTGATGGTCTGCGGGTCGCTCAGCGCGCCGTTGTTGTCCTTCGCCTGGTAGGTGAAGGTGACGTCACGGGTCTCGCCCTGGGCCAGGCTGTCGAAGTCCTTGCCGGGGTTGAAGCTGTAGCTGCCGTCCGGGTTGAAAGTCAGGTTGCCATTGCCGTTGCCGACGTCGGTGGTCAGCTGGTAGCCGGCGACGCTGCCGTCCACGTCGGAGGCGGCCGGGACCTGGCCGTTGAGAACGGTGTTTTCTTCGGTGATGGCCGCGCCCGGCAGGGCGACCGGCGCATCGTTGGTGCCGGTGACGGTGATGGTGATGGTCTGCGGGTCGCTCAGCGCGCCGTTGTTGTCCTTCGCCTGGTAGGTGAAGGTGACGTCACGGGTCTCGCCCTGGGCCAGGCTGTCGAAGTCCTTGCCGGGGTTGAAGCTGTAGCTGCCGTCCGGGTTGAAAGTCAGGTTGCCATTGCCGTTGCCGACACCGGTGGTCAGTTGGTAGCCGGCGACGCTGCCGTCCACGTCGGAGGCGGCCGGCACCTGGCCGTTGAGAACGGTGTTTTCTTCGGTGGTGGCTGCGCCCGGCAGGGCGACCGGCGCGTCATTGGTGCCGGTCAGGGTCACGGTGAGGGTGGCGGTGCTGGTTGCTCCGTGCTCATCGGTGACGGTGTAGGGCACCTGCACGATCTGGGTCTCGCCCTCGGCCAGGTGCTGGTAGGCCGGGTCCTTGCCATCGAAGGTCCAGCTGCCGTCCGGCTTCAGGGTAAAGCCCGCCGGCGGATTGCCGTTGGTGGTGAAGGTGAGGGTGCTGCCGGTGTCGCGGTCGGTGGCCACCAGTTGGCCGCCGATCACGCTGTCTTCGTTGCCGCTGGCCTGGCCATCCTGGGCGACCGGGGTGTCGTTGGCACCCTGGACGTTGAGGGTGATGACGCGGGTATCGGTGGCGCCGGACGGATCGGTGACGGTGACGGTGAAGCTCTCGCTCGGGTTCTGGCCCAGCGGCAGGGCGTTCACCGCATTGGCGTCGACCACGTAGGTGTAGCTGCCATCGGCATTGACGGTCAGCTCGCCGTAGGCGCCCTTGGCGCTGCCGCTCCAGGTCAGGTTGGTGTCGTCGACGTCGGTGGCGGTCAGTTGGCCCTTGATGTCGGCGAAGCTATCGTTGGCGGCGGTGTCAGTGATGGCACTGGTATAGGTGCCAGTGGCCACCGGAGCGTCGTTCACCGGGGTGATGCCGACGTTCACGACCAGGGTGCTGGACGCGCCACGGCTGTCGGTGACGATCACGGTGAAGCTGTCGGCGCCGTTGTAGTCGCCGTTCGGGTTGTACTGCCAGGTGCCGTCGGGGTTGAGCACCAGCAGGCCGTTGGCCGGTGCCTGGCCGACGCTGTAGGAGATCAGGTCGCCATTCGGGTCGCGGGCGGAGAAGGCACCGGTGAGCAGGGTGTCTTCGGCGGTGGTGAGGTTCAGCACGCCGTTGCCGCCGTCCTCGAACTGCGGCGCGAGGTTGGCCGGCAGTTCGCCCTGGCGCTCGTCACCCGCGGAGCCGCCGTTGTCCAGGCCGGCGGTGGTGTAGCCGATGGTCGGATCGACGTGGCCGGCAGTGGCGTCCAGCACCACGAAGCTGTGGCCGCCGCCAACGCCACCGTTGCCGCCAGCTGCCGAAGGAGCGGCAGTCGGGCCTGCTGCAGTGGGCGCCAGCGCCTGGGTCGGGTCGAGGCCGGCGGCGATGGCTTTCTGCAGGTCTTCGGTGCTCGGCGCATTGGCCGGCTGCGCCGCGGCGTGGTGCGCCTCGGCCTGCGGCAGGTCGGCGCTGCTCCACTGGCTGTCGCGGCCCAGGTCCACCAGCTTGCCCTTGCCGACATCGAGCGTCACCGCGCCGGAAGCGCCGGTGAGCAACTGCTCGCCCTGATAGATACGGTCACCTTCGACCAGGACGCGCTGGGCGCCTTCGGGGGATACCGCAATCACTTGGCCGATGATGCTTTTTACGACGGCGACGACGCTGCTCATGCACTTCTCCTGGTGAGGCTTGCCTGGTTGCCGACCGGCCGCAGGTGAGGTCGGCTCAGGAGGCATTCCCTTGTCTTTAAGAGCAAAAAGTTTGGCGTCAATACATTGGCTTATAGCGGTTGGAAATTACGTATATGCCAATGTATTGACCATTCGATTGCCATCCTAAACAATTGGCAAATCGATGTCACTTTGATATCGGTGGTCCGCCCAAAAAAATTTAGCGTGAAATTCATCACGCTTTTTGAAGCTTTCCTTGCAGCCATTCGCCGGTCTTTTGACGCTCGTTAGCGGCAATCGAATCGCTGCGGCTATCTCACTGATAAGGATGTTTTCCTCATGCGCATGCGATTCGCTCAAGCCGTGCCCTTCGCCCTGGCTTTCGTCATTCCCGTGGCTCTGCCGGTACAGGCCGATACCCTCAACCAGGCCATGCAGAAGGCCCTGGAGTACCACCCGGAAATCCAGGCCGGGGTGAACTCGCGTCTCGCTGCGGACAAGCAACTGCGCGCCGCGAAGGGGGGCTACCTGCCGTCCGTCGACCTGACCGCCGGATACGGCCGCGAAGGCTCCGACAACACCACCACCCGTGGCCAAGGCGACCACTGGGACACGCTGAACCGTGGCGAATCCAACCTCGCCCTGCGCCAGATGGTGTTCGACGGCTTCGCCACGTCCAGCGAAGTCGGCCGCCAGCAGGCCAACGTCAACTCCCGCGCCTATGCGCTGCTGGGTACTTCCGAGCGCACCGCGCTGGACGTCGCCCAGGTCTACACCGACGTGCTGCGTCGCCAGGAAATGGTTCGTCTGGCCGAGGACAACCTGAAGAATCACCAGCGCGTCTACGACCAGATCAGCCTGCGCAGCTCCCGTGGCGTCGGCCGTCTCGCCGACCAGGACCAGGCCGAAGCCCGCCTGGCCCAGGCGCAGAACAACCTGATGACCGAGAAGACCAACCTGGCCGACGCCCGCACCAACTACTACAGCGTGGTGGGCAGCGACCCGGTGGAACTGAGCGAGCCGACTGGTCTTGTCGGCCAGTTGCCGGAAGACCTGCAGGCCGCCCGTCGCCAACTGGTGGAGAACAGCCCGATCCTGCGCTCCGCGGAATCCGACGTCGCCGCCGCCGAGAAGCAGTACGACGCGGCGAAATCGACCTTCTATCCGAGATTCGATGCAGAACTTTCCCGCGGTGCCGATAACAACCTCGACGGAGAAGAAGGCCACAACAACGAATGGCAGGCCATGCTGCGCATGCGCTACAACCTGTTCGCCGGTGGCAGCAACAAGGCCGAACTGGAAGCCAAGTCGTACGAGGCGAACCAGGCCCTGGATATCCGCAACAACGCCCTGCGCCAGTTGAACGAGGAACTCGGATTGTCCTGGAACGCCCTGAACAACGCCCGTGACCAGCTGCCGATCGCCCGCCAGTACGTGGACTACAGCACCCGCGTGCGCGAGGCCTACCAGAAGCAGTTCACCATCGGCGAGCGCACCCTGCTGGACCTGCTGGACAGCGAGAACGAACTGTTCAACGCTTCGCGCCGTCTGGTCGACCTGAAGTACACCGAGCTGTTCACCCAGTACCGCATCAAGGCCACCCTGGGCGAATTGCTCAAGAGCCAGGGTGTGGTCGCGCCGATGGCCGCGGTGGCTTCCGAAGACATCAAGCCGAAAGTCCAGCTGCCCGGCCTCAACTAACCTGCCCGAGAGAGCATCCGCGTGGATCAAGAAGTCAGCGCAGTACCCCTAAGCCACGATCCGCGCGGTCTGCTGGATGACCCGCTGCTGGACAGCCTGCTGACGCTTTGTCAGCTGCACCAGAAGCCGGCCAGCCGCGCCATGCTCACCAGCGGCCTGCCGCTGCCCGGCCAGCGCCTCTGTGCCGAGCTGTTGCCCCGTGCGGCGGCTCGCGCCGGCCTGCAGGGGCGCCTGCTGCAGCGCAAGCTGGAGCAGATTCCTGCGCTGGCCATGCCCGCCATGCTGCTGCTGCGCGAAGGGCGCTGCGCGGTGCTGCTGGGCTGGGAAAGCAATGGCGATGCGCGCCTGCTGCTGTCCGAGAGCGACGGCGGTGAAGTGCGCGTCACCCGCGAGCTGCTCGGCGAGGACTATGCCGGCCAGGCCTTCTTCGCCCAGCCGCAGCACAAGTTCGACCTGCAGCACGGCGAGCTGATTCCGCGCGCCAAGAGCTGGTTCCGCGACACCCTCAAGCGCTCGCGCTGGCTCTATGTCGACGCCGTGGCCGCGAGCCTGCTGATCAACCTGATCGCCCTGGCTGCGCCGCTGTTCGTCATGAACGTCTACGACCGCGTAGTGCCCAACCAGGCCGCCGCTACCCTGTGGGTGCTGGCCATCGGCATCAGCGGCGCCTACCTGTTCGACCTGCTGCTCAAGACCATGCGCGGCCTGTGCCTGGACCTGGCCGGCAAGAAGACCGACCTGATCATCTCGGCGACGCTGTTCGAGCGCATCGTCGGCATGAGCATGAAGTACCGCCCGGCGCGGGTCGGCTCGTTCGCCCAGAACATCCACGAATTCCAGACGCTGCGTGACTTCCTCAACTCGCTCACGCTCACCACCCTGATCGACCTGCCGTTCACCCTGCTGATCCTGCTGGTGATCGGCATCATCGGCGGGCCGCTGGTGTTCGTCCCGCTGGTGGCTTTCCCGCTGGCCGCGGGCCTCGGCTGGCTGCTGCAGAAGCCGCTGGTGGAGACCATGAACCGCACCATGGCGCTGGCCGCCGAGCGCCAGTCGAGCCTGATCGAGACACTCGCCAGCCTCGACGCGGTGAAGGTCAACAACGCCGAGAGCGAGCGCCAGTACCTGTGGGAGCAGACCATCGGCACCCTCAGCCGCCTGGAGCTGCGGGTCAAGCTGCTGTCGACCCTGGCGATGAACATCACCGTGCTGATCCAGGCGCTGGCCGGGGTCATCATGATCATCGGCGGCGTCTACCTGATCATCGCCGGCGACCTGTCCATGGGCGGCCTGATCGCCTGCTACATGCTCAACGGCCGCGCCCTCGGCCCGCTGACCCAGCTCTCCGGGCTGATCCAGCGCTACCAGCAGGCGCGCCTGTCCATGGCCACCACCAACCAGATGATGGAGCTGCCGCAGGAGCGCAACGCCGACGAACGTCCGCTGACCCGCTCGCAACTGCGCGGCGGCATCGAGATGCGCGGCCTCGACTTCGCCTACCCGAACCAGCAGGTCTCGGCGCTGCACGGCATCAACCTGCAGATCCGCGCCGGCGAGAAGGTCGGCATCATCGGCCGCAGCGGCTCGGGCAAGAGCTCCCTGGCCAAGCTGATCGTCGGCCTGCACCAGCCCGAGAACGGCAACCTGCTGGTGGACGGCGCCGACGTGCGCCAGCTGGACATCAGCGAGCTGCGCCACAACATCGGCTACGTGCCACAGGACATCAGCCTGTTCAGTGGCACCCTGCGCGACAACCTGGTCAGCGGCGCGCGCTACATCGATGACGAGCGCGTGCTGGAAGTGGCCGAGCTGACCGGTGTGAACGAGTTCGTCCGCCTGCACCCGCAGGGTTACGAGCTGCAGGTCGGCGAGCGTGGCCACAATCTGTCCGGCGGCCAGCGGCAGAACGTCGCCCTGGCCCGCGCGCTGCTGCTCGACCCGCCGATCCTGCTGCTGGACGAGCCCACCAGCGCCATGGACAACGCCGGCGAGGAACGCCTGAAACAGCGCCTGCAATCGATAATGGGCGAGAAGACACTGCTGCTGGTCACCCACCGCGCCTCCATGCTCAGCCTGGTGGACCGCCTGGTGATCATCGACAAGGGCCGCATCATCGCCGACGGTCCGAAGGACGTGGTCATGGATGCACTGAAGAAGGGGCAGATCAGTGTCGCTTAATCCTCTGGGCAGTATCCGCCACTCTGTCCGTGGCTATTTCAAGGGCGGCGACAACCTCTCCGGCCAGCCGCTTCCGGAAGTCAGCAAGGCGCTGATCGAGGACGCGCCGCGTGTGGTGCGCCTGACCATCTGGATTCTCATCGGCTTCGTCGCCTTCCTGCTGCTCTGGGCACACTTCGCGCAGATCGACGAGGTCACCCGCGGCGAGGGCAAGGCGATTCCCTCGTCCAAGGTGCAGAAGATCCAGAACCTGGAAGGCGGCATCGTCTCGCAGATTTTCGTCCACGAAGGGCAGGTGGTGCAGGCCGGCGAGCAACTGATGCGCCTGGACCCGACGCGCTTCCAGTCCAACGTCGGCGAAACCGAGGCCGACCGCCTGGCGATGTTCCTGCGCGTGGAGCGCCTGTCCGCCGAGGTGGAAGAGCGAGCGCTGAACATCCCCGACGATGTGCGCGCCAAGGTGCCCGGCCAGGCCAGCAGTGAAGAGGCGCTGTTCCACAGCCGCCAGCAGCAGCTCAAGGATGAAACCGACGGCCTGCAGCAACAGCTGGTGCAGAAGCAGCAGGAGTTGCGCGAGTTCGTCTCCAAGCAGGCGCAGTACCGCAACAGCCTGAACCTGCTGCGCCAGGAGATTTCCATGTCCGAGCCGCTGGTGGCCCAGGGCGCGATGTCCCAGGTAGAGCTGCTGCGTCTCAAGCGCGGCGAAGTGGAAAACCGTGGCCAGCTCGATGCCACCACCCTGGCGATCCCACGGGCCGAGGCCGCGGTGAAGGAAGTGGAGCGCAAGGTCGCCGAGACCCGCTCGCGCTTCCGCAGCGATGCGTTGAAGGAACTCAACGAAGCCCGCACCGAACTGAGCAAGGCCACCGCCACCGGCAAGGCGCTGGAGGATCGCGTCAGTCGCACCCTGGTCACCTCGCCGGTGCGCGGCATCGTCAAGCAGCTGCTGGTGAACACCATCGGCGGTGTGATCCAGCCGGGCAGCGACCTGATCGAGATCGTTCCGCTGGACGACACCCTGCTGGTGGAAGCGCGCATCCGTCCGCAGGACATCGCCTTCCTGCGACCCGGCCAGCACGCCATGGTCAAGTTCACCGCCTACGACTACACCATCTACGGCGGCCTGCAGGCGGACCTGGAGCAGATCGGCGCCGACACTGTCACCGACGACGACGGCAACAGCTTCTACCTGATCAAGCTGCGCACCCGCAAAAGCCACCTCGGCAGCGACGACAAGCCGCTGCTGATCATCCCCGGCATGATCGCCACCGTGGACATCATGACTGGGAAGAAGAGCATCCTCAGCTACCTGCTCAAGCCCATCCTGCGGGCCAAGGCGGAAGCGCTGCGCGAGCGATAAGCCGAGAGGGCCTGCGGAAAAGGGCCATCCCATGGGATGGCCCTTTTTTGTGGGTGCACGGGACTCCGTCCGCGATCAGCTCACCCCCTGCGCGTTGGCTGGAACACGGTTCGCGAGCAAGCTCGCTCCTACAAGAGCGCCACGCGGCAACCGGTATCTGTAGGAGCGAGCTTGCTCGCGAACCCGGCCAACGCCATCAATACGCCACGGTAAACCGCTGCTGATGGTGATTGGCCTGCTCGGCCTCGTCGATCATCGCTACCGCCAGGTCCGGCAGGGAGATGCGGCTCTCGCCGTTGCCATCGAACAGCACCTGGTCGCCGCCGATGCGGAAGCTGCCGGTGCGGGTTTCGCCGTCGAGCAGCATCGCCGGGCTGAGGAAGGCCCAGTCCAGTGCCTTTTCGCCGCGCAATTGGTCCAGCGCGTCGGCGGCGCCCAGTGCGCCTTGCTTCCACTGTTCCGGGAACTCCGGGCTGTCCACCAGGCGCTGGCCGGGGGCGATCTCCAGGCTGCCGGCGCCGCCGAGCACCAGCAGGCGCTTCACGCCGGAAGCCTTTACACCGTCGAGGATGGCGCGGCTGCCGCTGGCATGGGCCTGGCGAATATCCGGGTTGCCCCAACCGGCATTGAATGCGCTGACCACGACGTCCTGCCCGGCCACGGCGCGGGCGACCTGGGCCGGGTCGCAGACGTCGGCCTGGACCACCTTGAGGTTGTCGCGCGCCGGTAGCTTCGCCGGATCGCGCACCAGCGCTGTCACGCTATGGCCGCGGCGCAGGGCTTCTTCGAGGAAGTAATGGCCGACGTGGCCGGTGGCGCCGATCAGGGCAATGTTCATGGAAACACCTTTGTGGGATGGCTGGCCGCGCAGTGGCGGCGGGTGATTCATCTTCGGTGCTGGGCGCGTTTGGATAAACGGCCGTTATCACCATGCACTCGTAAGCCAGGCTTCACAATTCATCCTGACGATCATTCATCAGGCTCAGCCCGCGGGCGACTGCCAGGGCGATGAACAGTGCGCCCATGATGGCTTCCGTGCCGGCCAGCAGGCGTGCCAGCGGCAGTACCGGCGAGATGTCGCCGTAGCCGATGGTGGTGAGGGTGATCATGCTGAAGTAGATGAAGCTGTCCAGGTGGAGGGGCGTGGCTCCGTTGAAGCTGTGCGGCCACAGCTGCTCGATGAGGTTGTAGGCGAAGGCGAAGACCAGCACGAAGTTCAGGTACAGCGAACACAGGCCGTAGAGCAGTTCACTGGTCACCGGCCGCTCCTGCGTCACGCGGCGGAACAACGCCACCACCAGCAGCAGGTAGAAACACATCTGCGGGATGCCCTGGTGCAGCAGCGGCCGCAGGTGCCAGTCCTGTGGAATGAACTGCATGCACAGGCTGAACACGCCGGCCAGGCAGATGAAGTAGAACAGCGGGCTGCGGCTGCGCAAGGTGTTGAGTGCCGCCAGGACCATCAGCACCAGGCTGCCCAGCTCCAATGGCAAGGGCGGTGAGGGAAAGGCCAGCAGCGCCAGCACCAGGATGATGGAGCCCAGCAGCAGGCGAAAGCGGTAGTGCAGCAGGAAGCGTTTCAAGGAGGAGGGCGCCCGAGTGTCGCGAGGGCGCCAGTCTGGTCGAGAGCGCTGTTCGCCAGCCATGCCGGGCTTCAGTTTTCGAAGAGTTTCTGCACCACCGAGAAGTCCTGCTCACCATGGCCCTGTTTCACCAGCAGGCGATACAGCGCCAGGGCCAGGCTGCCCATGGGCGTGCTGTTGCCGCTGACCTGCGCGGTCTCCTGCGCCAGCCCCAGGTCCTTGGTCATCAGCGCGGCCATGAAGCCGCCGGTATAGCCACGCGAGGCGGGGGCGTTCTCCATCACGCCGGGCCACGGGTTGTACACCTCCAGCGCCCAGTTGCCGCCGGAACTGCGCCGCATGATCTCCGACAGCACCACCGGGTCCAGGCCATTGGCGGCGCCCAGGGCGAGGGATTCGGCGGTGCCGATCATCAGGACGGCGAGCAGTTGGTTGTTGCACACCTTGGCCACTTGCCCGGCACCGTCGCCGCCGGCGTGGAAGATGTTCCGACCCATGGCGGAGAACACCGGGCGGGCGCGCTCGAGTACCTCGGCATCGCCGCCGACCATGAAGGTCAGGGTGCCGGCGATGGCGCCGCCGGTGCCCCCGGAAACCGGGGCGTCGAGCAGGGAGATCTTGCGCTCGGCGGCGGCCAGGTGGACCTTGCGCGCCGAGGCGGGGGCGATGGTGGAGCACTCCAGCACCAGGGTGCCGGGGGCGATGTGCGCGAGCAGGCCCTCGTTGCCGAGGTAGAGCCCCTCGACGTGCTGGCTGGCCGGCAGCATGGTGACCACCACGTCGGCGCCGTCCACTGCGTCATGGGCGCTCCGTGCGGCACTGGCGCCCTGGGCGATCAGGCCGTCGATGGCGCTCTGCACCAGGTCGAACACGCGCAGCAGGTAGCCGGCCTTGATCAGGTTGGCGGCCATGGGCGCGCCCATGTGGCCGAGGCCGATGAAGGCGATGGTTTGCATGCTGGTTTCCTCCTGTTCAACGACAGTGGCACTCCAGCACGGGGGCTTCCTGTAGGAGCGCCCCATGGGCGCGA
>NZ_JYOA01000003.1:364281-419894 GCF_000955805.1 Pseudomonas sp. 21
TGGCCCGCTCCTACAGGGGGAGCCGGGGAGGGGCTAGAGATCCGCCAGCGGATGCTCGCCCTCCCAGGTCGCGTCGAAGTGCGCATTCACCACAGCATCAGGTATGGCAGCGATATCCGGCCAGTGCCAGTGCGGGGTGTTGTCCTTGTCGATCAGCCGGGCCCGCACGCCCTCCGGGAACTCCGGGTGGCGACAGCAGTTCAGGCTCATCGCGTACTCCATGCGGAACACCTCGGCAGTCGACAGATGGCGCGCGCGGCGAATCTGTTCCCAGACCAGGTGAGCGGTCAGCGGGCAGCCCGAGGCGAGAGTCTTCGCCCCGCGGGCGATCAGCGTGTCCTCGTCGTTGACCAGCGCGGTCAGGGCATTCCAGGCCTGGGCGATATTGGCGCTGTCGAGCACCGCATCCAGGCGTGCGCGGCGCGGCAGCAGCTGGGCTTCGGGCAGTTCGCCGCGGGCTTCATGTTCCAGTGCCTGAAGCAGGCTGTGCAATTGCACGTCGGCCTGTTCGCGCCAGTTCAGTTGCACCAGGCCTTCGATCAGGTCGTCCTGCTGGGTGTCCAGCAGGAAGCGGTCGGCGAGGTCCAGGTCCAGCGCGTCGCGGGCATTCATCTGCGTCGCGGTCAGCCCGAGGAACAGGCCGAGGCGGCCAGGCAGGCGGGCGAGGAACCAGCTCGCGCCGACATCCGGGTACAGGCCGATGTTGACTTCCGGCATGGCCAGGCGGCTGCTGGGAGTGACGATGCGCACGCCGGCGCCCTGCATCAGCCCCATGCCGCCGCCCATCACGTAGCCGTGGGCCCAGCAGATCAGCGGTTTGGAATAAGTGTGGATGAGGTAGTCCAGGCGGTACTCGTCGGCGAAGAAGCGGCGGGCCAGCTCCGGCACCTCGCCGGGCTTCTCGCGGCAGGCATCGACCAGCTTGCGCACGTCGCCGCCGGCGCAGAAGGCCTTGCCGCCGTTGCCGCGCAGCACCACGCAGGCAATCTGCGCGTCGTCCTGCCAGACGCGCAGCTGGTGGTTCATCGCCTCGATCATCGGCAGGCTCAGGGCGTTCAGGCTCTTCTCCGCGTCCAGCGTCACCACGCCGATGCGGAAGCCGTGCAGGCCGGGGCGTTCCTCGAAAATCACATTCATGGTCAGGGCCTTATTGGTTGCGCCAGTGTGGGTCGCGTTTCTCCAGGAAGGCATTCACGCCCTCGCGGGTGTCGTCGGCGTCGAACAGGTCGACGAAGCGCTCGCGCTCCTCCGGCAGCCAGGTGGTCGGGCCGCGCTCGCGGGCGCCCTGGATCAGCGGCTTGATGGTGCGCACCGCCACCGGGCTCTGCCGCGCGACCTTGGCCGCCAGCAGCAGGGCGGTGCCGCGGGCTTCGCCGGTATCGACGATCTGCTCGATGAGGCCGACGCGCAGCGCGGTCTCGGCATCGACGCGCTCGCCGCAGAGGATCATGCGCTTGGCCCAGCCTTCGCCCACCAGCCACGGCAGCGCCTGGGTACCGCCGGCGCAGGGCAGCAGGCCCACGGTGGCTTCGGGCAGGGCCATCTGCGCCTGGCGCTCGGCGATGCGGATGTCGCAGGCCAGCGCGCACTCCAGGCCGCCACCCATGGCGTAGCCGTTGATCGCGGCGATGGACACGCCGCGGAAGTCGCGCAGTGTCTCGAAGGCTTCACCGAAGCGGCGGGCCATCTCGCGGGCGCGGGCCTTGTCGCCGTCGGCGAACATGTTCAGGTCGGCGCCGGCGGAGAAGAATTTCGGGCCCTGGCCGGTCACCACCAGGGCGTAGATGTCGTCATCGCGGTTCAGGTGCTCGACCACCTGGCGCAGGCCGATCAGCGAGTCGCGGTCCCAGGTATTGGCCGGCGGGTGGTTGATGGTGATCAGCGCGGTGTGGCCGTGCTTTTCCACGGTCAGCTTGTGGGTCAGGTCGAAGACTCCGGGCTTGTAGGGTTCCAGGGCGTTGCTCATGGGCATCTCCTTGTCGGTCATGGGCATGGACTCTAGGGGCGTGCGGCGGGGCGCGTCCATGTCCGATCTGTTCGATTGCGCCCGCAGGGGCGGGCGGTTTTTCCAGTGGCAGGTTCTTCGTAGGAGCGAGCTTGCTCGCGAACGAACCCCCGCTGCGGAGATGGTTCGCGAGCAATAACGATGGCGTCCCCCTCGCTCCTACACAAAGGTGGTCACAGCAGGCGGTCCAGCATGCCGCCCTGTTCCAGCAGGCGACGGGCGACGATGACCCGCATGATCTCGTTGGTACCCTCGAGGATCTGGTGCACGCGGCTGTCGCGCACCCAGCGCTCCAGCGGGTAGTCGTTGAGGTAGCCATAGCCGCCGTGCAGCTGCAGCGCCTCGTTGCACAACGCGAAGCAGCGATCGGTGGCGAAGCGCTTGGCCATGGCGCAATACAGGGTTGCCTCGCCGTCCTTGTGGTCCAGCTTGTGCGCGGCCAGACGCACCATCTGCCGGCTGGCGGTGAGGTCGGTGAGCATGTCGGCGAGCTTGAATTGCAGCGCCTGGAACTCGGCCAGCGCCTTGCCGAACTGCTTGCGCTCCTCGACGTAGCGCAACGACTGCTCCAGCGCTGCCTGGGCCGCGCCCAGGGAGCAACTGGCGATGTTCAGGCGGCCACCGTCCAGGCCTTTCATGGCGTAGACGAAGCCCTGGCCTTCCGGGCCGATGCGGTTGCCGGCGGGGATGCGCACGCCTTCGAAGGTGATGGTGCGGGTCGGCTGCGCCTTCCAGCCCATCTTGTCCTCGTTGCGCCCGTAGCGGATGCCCTCGGCGTTGGCCGGCACCAGGAAGCAGGAGATGCCCTTGGCGCCTTCCTCGCCGGTGCGCGCCATGACGATCAGCACGTCGGTGGAGCCGGCGCCGGAGATGAAGGTCTTGGCGCCATCCAGAACGTACTCGTCACCGTCACGCCTGGCGCGAGTGCGCAGGCGCGCGGCGTCGGAGCCGGCGTCCGGCTCGGTCAGGCAGTAGGAAGCCAACAGCTGGCCGCCGATCAGCCCCGGCAGCCACTGCTCCTTGAGCGCGGCGTCGCCGAAGCTGGCAAGCATCCAGCTGGCCATGTTGTGGATGGTCATGTACGCGGTGGTGGCGACACAGCCGGCGGCCAGTTGCTCGAAGATCAGCGAGGCGGACAGGCGCGACAGGCCCAGTCCGCCGTCTTCCTCGGCGATGTACAGGCCCAGGTAGCCCTGTTCGGCGGCGCGGCGGATCACTTCCACCGGGAAGTGGTGCTGGCGGTCCCAGTCGGCGGCGTGGGGCGCCAGTTCGCGGCTGGCGAAGGCGCGGGCGCTGTCCACCAGCAGGCGTTGTTCTTCGGACAGATCGAAATGCATGCAGCTACCTCTGATTGTTCTTGTCGGCTACAGCTGCGCGCTCGTGGCGCGCGCTCTCTATGGCAAAGAGGCTCTTGGGTAAAGAGTCCTTCGGTTATAGCCGTTGTGCCATCGGCTGTGGATTGACGATCTTGTGCTGGGGATGGACGATCTTGGTATTGCCGATCCTGGATGCCTGCCCATGTCCCGCCCATTGATTTCCACCTGGCCGCTGCCGCAGCAGGGCGTGCGCTTTATCACCCCACCGCGCCTGCGCCGTGCGCTGGATCGTCATCCGCTTGGTCAGGCGTGCTATCCGCTGGCCCTGGGCTATTATCCGGCGGCGGTGGGACATCGTATGGAGCGGGAAAGCCCGGACGATCACCTGCTGATCTACTGCAGCGCAGGGCTCGGCTGGCTGGAAACGGCGGATGGACGATTCGAGGTAACCGGTGGCGATCTGCTGGTGCTGCCCAAGGGCCGTGCCCACGCCTACGGGGCCGACGCCCAGCGACCCTGGTCGATCTTCTGGGTACATCTGGAAGGCCGGCTGGCCGAGGACTTCCTGCGCCCCCTGGGCAAGTCGCCGCGCCTGCGCGTGGGCGTGCAGCCGCGCCTTCTGGGAGAGTTCGACGCGCTATTGGCGCTGCGCCGCCAGGGCCTGAGCCTGCCGCACTTCATCCACGCCGCCCATCTGCTGCAGAGCCTGCTGACGTCGCTGGCCCTGCGCCCGGCGCGGGCGAGATTGAAATCCGGGCGGGTGCTGGACGTCGAGGCGGTGCAGGCGATGATGCACGAGCACCTGCACGACGCTCTGAATCTCGACGAACTGGCGGCGCAGTTTCGCCTGTCGCGCTTCCACTTCGCCAAGACCTACCGCGCCCTGACCGGCCAGGCGCCGATCCAGGATTTCATCCGCCTGAAGATGACCCACGCCTGCCGGCTGCTCGACCAGGGCAATCTCGAAGTGCGCCAGGTCGCCGAGCAACTGGGCTACGCCGATCCGTACTACTTCTCGCGATTGTTCAAGAGCGTGGTGGGCATGGCGCCCAGCCATTACCGGGCGCTGCATACCGGCTGAGTCATTGCAGGGTCAGTGGCTTGCCGGCGGCGCTGCGTTCTGCCTGCCATTCGGCGAGGGAAGGGGCCGCCTCGGGGCCGTCCATGTGCTCGACGATCTCGAAGTAGTCCTGGTGCAGCGGGTCGCGCAGGACCTCGTCGCGCGGTTTCACCTTCACCACGTAGACGCGCTGGATGTTCTGGTGGTCGAAGTCGCGCCATTGCTGCTCGCCCTTGAGCAGGCTGTAGCGGTGGCCTTCCAGCGCCTTGACCAGCGCGTCGCTGTCCAGGCTGCCGCTGCGCCGGGCGGCGTCGGCCCACTGGTAGACGATGCTGTAGGCCGAGGCGGCGGAGCTGGCGGGGTAAACGCCGTAGCGCTGGGTGAAATCGCGCACGAAGGCCTGGCCGCGCGCCGAGCCTTCGCGCTCGGGCACCTGCCAGGTCCAGGGTTCGGTGCCGATCACGCCCTGCATCAGGCCGGGGCCGGCCAGCTCGACCATGCTCTGGGTGAGGTTGGGCGCGATGATCTGGTGGTTGCGCGTCAGGCCCAGTTCGTCGGCGATGCGCATCGCATGCACCAGGTCCTCGCCGAACAGCGCCAGGACCAGCACGTCGGCCTGGCTCGCGGCCGCCTGGGTCAGCGCGTCGCGGTAGTCGGAGAGGCGCGCGCCGGGGAAGGGCACCTTGATTGACGGGTGCCGGGCGGCGTCCTCGGTGCCGGTGTAGTGGCGCAGCGAACTTTCGGTGGTCAGGCCCCAGGTGTAGTTGGCGGTGACATAGAAATAGCGTTTGCCCGGCAGCGTTCGGCCCAGGTAGCTGCCCAGGGCGCGGGCGCTCATCCAGGCGCTGTTGCACTCGCGGAACATGTAGCGCTGGCCGTCCTTGCCGGTGGTGTCGTTGGAGTAGGTGAGGGTGCCGAAGTACAGCAGCTTCTTCTGCGCCGCCCGTTCGCCGGCGGCGATGGCCACCGCGCTGGAAGCCCCGCCAAAGAACATCGCCGCGCCGTCGGCGGCCATGGCGTCGATGTTGCGCAGGGCTTTTTCCGGACGCGAGGCGTCGTCCTTGCTCAGCAGGTGCAGCGGGCGCCCGAGCACGCCGCCCTGGGCATTGATCTCATCGATGGCCAGCAGCGCGCCGCGCATCTGCGCGAGTCCTTCTTCCTTGTAGGAGCCGGTGCGGGGGTAATTGAGGCCGAGGTTGATCGGTTCGGCGGCTTGCGCCAGGCCGCTGAGGGCAGCCACCAGCGAGAGTGCGGCAGTCAGAAATCGCATGTTCGTTCCCTGTTGTTTTTATTGGCGGGTGAAGCGAAGAAGGGACTGTGCACAGACTGGCCGGCCACTCCCATTGGCCTTTGGTCGAATCCTGGCGTGGCCGATGGACGCAGGGTGGCGCGCGGCGTCGCCTGCGCTGGCGTGCCCGACCGTGCGCGCAGCGGCGTGGCTGGCTAGTCTTCGCCGACTACCCGGAGAAGGACCCGCCCGATGCTGCCCGTGATTGCCGAACTGTTGTTGACCCTGGCCTGCGCCGTTGCCGCCTGGCGGGCCCTGCGCGAAGAACAGGGATGGCGGGCGCTGGGGGTTGCGTCGATGGGCGTTGCCGCCTTTCTCGGTGCGTTGGAGTACGGCGGTATCGCGGCGCTGAGCGAGCCTCACCATCTGGCGAGTGTGGTGTCCGGCGCGGTTGGCTTGCCGCTGATCGCTCTTGGTCGGCTGTCCGGCGCACCCGTACAGCGCGCCCTGGTGTTGCTGGTATGCATGGCGCTGGTGATGCTGCCTTCGCAGGTCACGCTGGCGAGCAACCTGATTGCCTTGCTGGTGATCGCCTGGCCCGGTCGTTCGCGCCGCTATCCGCTGGCGCTGCTCGGCACGCTGTTGTTCATTGGCAGCGGTTTGCTGATCGGCACCCGGGGCGAGCTGGCGGGCGTGCCGCGTCGCGAGCTGTTTCATCTTGGCTTGACGATAGCTATCGTCGCCTGGGTAGTTGCCGGGCTGGGCAGCGGGCAGCCGCGCCTGTCGCGGTCGCCGGCTGCGCGGCACAAGTCGCCTTGACTTGGCCGGGGCGCTTGCTTAGCGTGCCGGTTCGTTTCACCAGGCAGATGCACCATGACCAACGAAGATCGGATCAAGCTGGAACCCAGCTGGAAAGAAGCCCTCCACGAGGAATTCGACAAGCCCTACATGAAGCAGTTGGGTGAATTCCTCCGCGCGGAGAAGGCCGCCGGCAAGGTGATCTTCCCGCCCGGCCCGCTGATCTTCAACGCGCTGAACACCACGCCGCTGGAGCGCATCAAGGTGGTGATCATCGGCCAGGACCCCTACCACGGCCCCGGCCAGGCCCACGGCCTGTGCTTCTCGGTACAGCCCGGCGTACCGACGCCGCCGTCACTGCAGAACATCTATAAAGAGCTGCAACGCGACCTCAACCTGCCGATTCCCAATCATGGCTACCTGCAGCATTGGGCCGAGCAGGGCGTGCTGCTGCTCAACACCTCGCTGACCGTCGAGCAGGCGAACGCCGGCTCCCATGCCAAGGCCGGCTGGCAGCCCTTCACCGACCGGGTGATCGAAGTAGTCAGCGAGCGCTGCGAGAACCTGGTGTTCCTGCTCTGGGGCTCCCATGCGCAGAGCAAGCAGAAGCTGATCGACCCGCAAAAGCACCTGGTGCTCAAGTCCGCGCATCCGTCGCCGCTCTCGGCCTATCGCGGCTTCCTCGGCAACGGCCACTTCAGCCGCACCAACAAGTTTCTCGAGCAGCACGGGCTCGAACCCATCGACTGGTCGCTGCCGCCGGTGTGATGCCGCTGCTCCGGCGTGGGTGGCTGGTGATCCTGCCGGGCCTGGTGCTCGGCGGGAGCTGCCTTGCTGGCGACACGCTCATCGAGTCCCAGCGTTCCACCGCCACCACCCACGGGCTTTACGAAATCGACCAGGCAGCCCGCGCCTTCATCGCCTCCGAGAATGCTCGCCTGCGGGCGAACTGGACGGTTGCCGATCCCAATCCGAAGATTCTTGTCGCGCGCTGCACGGTGCCGCTGGACAGCCGCTGGGGCGAGATTCGCCTGTTCGCGCCGGATGGGCGCGAGCTTGTGCGCAAGGTTGTGGAAGTCGTTTGCGCCAAGCCGGTCAGCGGCGAGAGCTGGACGATTACGCTGCGCGTTTCCCACGCCACCTGACTCAGTCAAAAAAAGAGGCCCGCACGAAGGCGGGCCTTGAAAGTCGCCGCGCGTCTCGACGCGGCGAGCGTGGTTGCTTTTACGCGGCGTCAGCCAGCGCCTCGCGGGAGCGGCGGGCGCGTTTGCGCCAGGCGCGGACCAGCGGCAGGCCGAGCATCAGCGCGACCAGCGCCCAGGTGCCGATGGCGATGGGGCTGGACCAGAGGATGCCCAGTTCGCCGTTGGAGATGGACAGCGCGCGGCGCAGGTTCTGCTCCATCAGCCCGCCGAGGATGAAGCCCAGCAGCAGCGGCGAGAGCGGGAAGTCCAGTTTGCGCAGGATGTAGCCGAGGATGCCGATGGCGACCATCAGGAACAGGTCGAAGGTGGTGGCGTGCACGGCGTAGACGCCGATCGCGGTGATGATCGCGATGCCCGGCACCAGCGCCCAGTTCGGCACCGAGAGGATGCGGGTGAACACCCGGACCATCGGCACGTTGAGGATGATCAGCATGACGTTGGCGATGAACAGCGAGGCGATCAGGCCCCAGACGATGTTCGGCTGCTCCTGGAACAGCAGCGGGCCGGGGGTGATGTTGTACAGGCTGAGCGCGCCGATCATCACCGCCGTGGTGCCCGAGCCGGGGACGCCGAGGGTCAGCATCGGCACCAGGGCGCCGCAGGCGGAGGCGCCGATGGCGGTTTCCGGGGCGGCCAGGCCGCGCAGGTCGCCCTTGCCGAACTTGCCCGATTCGCCGGCCATTTTCTTCTCGGTCATGTAGGCCACGGCGCTGGCCAGGGTCGCACCGGCGCCGGGCAGCACGCCCATGATGAAGCCGAGCAGGCCGCAGCGCAGGTTGACCACCGCCACCGAGGCGGCTTCCCTGGCGTTGAACAGCATGCGTCCGCTGGCCTCGACCATCTTGTGGCCGTGGTGGGTCTTCTCCAGCAGCAGGAGGATTTCGCTGACCGAGAACAGGCCCAGTACCAGCACGACGAACTGGATGCCGTCGGAGACGTGGATGTTGTCGAAGGTGAAGCGGTACACGCCGCTGTTGGCGTCGATGCCGACGCTGGAGAGGAACAGCCCGAGCAGCGCCGCCAGCAGTGTCTTCAGCGGCCGGTCGCCGGCCAGCCCGCCCAAGGCGACGATGGCGAAGACCATCAGCACGAAGTATTCCGCCGGGCCGAAGGCGATCGCCCATTTCGCCAGCAACGGGGCGAACAGCACCATGCCGCAGGTGGCGATGAAGGCGCCGATGAACGAGCTCCAGGCCGACAGCGACAGCGCCACGCCGGCCAGGCCGTTGCGGGCCATGGGGTAGCCGTCGAGGGTGGTCATCACGGTGGACGCTTCGCCGGGGATGTTCAGCAGGATCGAGGAAATCCGTCCGCCGTACTCGCAGCCCAGGTACACGGCGGCCAGCAGGATCAGCGCCGATTCCGGCGGCAGGCCCAGGGCGAAGGCGACCGGGATCAGCAGGGCCACGCCGTTGATCGGGCCCAGGCCCGGCAGCAGGCCGACGACGGTGCCGATCAGGGTGCCGATCAGTGCGGTGATCAGGTTGTACGGGGTCAGGGCGACGCCGAAGCCCTGGCCGAGGTAGCTCAATGTTTCCATGACGGTTTCCTCAGAGCAGGGGGTCGAGGATGCCCAGCGGCAGCGGGACGTCCAGGGTGCGGTCGAACAGCAGGTAGAGGCCGATGGCGAGCAGCGTGGCGGTGACCACGCTGGCGAGCGGGCGGCCGCCGTAGATCAGCGCGATGAAGGTGCCGACCAGGGCGCTGGCCGGGATGAAGCCGAGCGGCTCGAACAGGCCGGCATAGACCGCCAGCAGGACGACGCAGAGCACCACCTTGCCCAGCAGCGCGCCTTCCAGCGCGGGCTCGTCGTCCTCGCGCTTGATCGGCGTGGGCCGCACGATCAGCCAGGCCAGGCCGGCGGCCATCAGGCCCAGGCAGAGCAGCGGATAGGCGCGCGGGCCGACCGGTTCATAAGAGAAGGGCGCCTGCAGTTGCCAGGCGATCAGGGCGAAGGCGACGCAGGCGAACAGCCAGGCGCCGGCGAACAGCCGCTGGAAGAGGCTGGTACGGGACATGGGGAGTCTCCTTGCGCCGCCTTCGCTGAAGGCGGCGCCACACGGGGCGTTACTGGATGAGGCCGAACTCGCGGGCCAGCTGCTTGTACTGGGCGACCTGCTGCTTCACGTAGGCGTCCAGCTCCGGGCCGGTCATGGCGAAGGGGAACAGCTCGCGCTGGTCGCGCAACTTGGCGAAGTCTTCCGAGGCCAGCAGCTTGTCGAAGGAGGCCTTCCAGAACTGGTAGTCCTCGTCGCTCACCTTCGGCCCGACGTAGAAGCCGCGCACCACCGGCCAGACGATGTCGAAGCCCTGCTCCTTGGCGGTGGGGATGTCGGCCATGCCTTCATCCTTCAGACGCTCCTCGGAGAACACCGCGAGGATGCGCATCTTGCCGGCGCGGATGTGCGGCATGGAGTCGGAGATGTCCGTGCTGCCGACCTGGATGTGCCCGCCCAGCAGCGCCGTGGCGATCTCGCCGCCGCCTTCCAGGGCGACGTAACGCAGCTGCTTCGGATCGATGCCGGCGGCCTTGGCGATCAGCGCGGTCTGCATCCAGTCCTGGCTGCCGACGGTGCCGCCGGAGCCGATCACCACCTTGCCCGGGTCGGCCTTCAGCGCGGCGACCAGGTCACCGAGGTTCTTGTACGGCGAGTCGCTGGGGACCGCGATGGCGCCGTAGCTGGTGCCGACGGCCGCCAGCCACTTCACGGCGTTCTCGTCGAAGCGGCCGAACTTGCCCTGGGCCAGGTTCAGCAGCGAGCCGCTGGAGAAGGCGGTGATGGTGTTGCCATCGGCCGGGCGCTGGGCGACCACCGCGTTGTAGGCCACGGCGCCGACACCGCCGGGCATGTAGGTGACGCGCATCGGCCTGGTCAGCAGCTTCTCGTCCACCAGGGCGCTCTGCGCCAGCTTGCAGGTGAGGTCGAAGCCGCCGCCGGGGGAGGCCGGGGCGATACATTCCGGGCGCTTGGGCTCGGCCATCAGTTGGCTGGCGGCGAGCAGGGTGGCGCCGGCCAGGGTCAGGTTGCGCAGGACGGTGGACATGGTGCGATTCCTCTCTTGTTGTTGTCGGTTTACCAGATCGCCAGGGAGTAGCTGAGGTAGATACGTGTCTCGTCGGCGTCCCGCGCGAAGCTCGAACGGTAGGTGGCGTTACGCACGCGCACTGCCACGTCCTTGAGCGGGCCGCTCTGGATCACGTACTTGATGTCGGTGTTGCGCTCCCATTCCTTGCCGTGACCGTCCATGCCGTTGATTTTGGCATTGTCACCGCTGATGTAGCGATTCATCAGGGTCAGGCCGGGGATGCCGAGGCCGGCGAAGTCGTAGTCGTGGCGCACCTGCCAGGAGCGCTCGTCGGCCTCGGCGAAGTCGCCGACCTGGACGAAGTTGACGAGGTAGGGGTTGCTGCCGTCGATGTAGGGGAAGGCGCTGTCGCCGCTCATCTGCTGCCAGCCGAGGCTGAACTTGTTGGCGCCCAGGACGTAGCCGAGCAGGCCGTTGAAGGCGCGGTTGTCGATTTCGCCGCCGCGCGCCTCGCCCTGGTCGTCGCTGATGGCCAGGCGCACATCCGCGCTGAACTTGCCTGGGCCGAGCGGATAGCTGGCGAGCAGGCCGACGAAGTGCTGGCGGTAGACCTCGTCCAGCTGCGCGTAGTGGTAGCGGCCGGTGAGGTGGTCGGTGAACTGGTAGTCGCCGCCGGCCAGGTCGTAGTGCTTGCCCTCGGCGCTGCCGCCGGAGAAACGGCGGTTCTTGTTGTTCAGCGCCAGGTCGGTGTAGTCGGTGGAGTCGCGGTCCTTGACCTTCTCCAGGCGCCCGCCGGTGAAGTTCAGGCCCGGCAGGTCGGTGGAGTTGAGCAGGCCGCCCTCGAAGGTCTGCGGGAACAGGCGGCTGTCGTTGGGCTGCAGGGTGGGCAGGTCGGGGATCAGGCTGCCGATCTTCAACTCGGTCTCGGAGGCCTTGAACTTGGCGGTCAGGCCCAGCTTGCTGTACTCGTCGGCGGCGCGGCCGTCGTCATGGGTCGGCAGCAGGCCGGTGCCGGTGCGATCCGGCGAGGAGTCGAGCTTCAGGCCGAGCATGCCCATGGCGTCGAGGCCGACGCCGATGGTGCCGGGGGTGTAGCCGGACTGGAAATCGAGGATGAAGCCCTGCGCCCATTCTTCGCGCTTGGACTGGCCGGCGCCGTCACGGAAATCACGGTTGAAGTAGATGTTCTGGGTGCTGAGCGTGGCGCTGCTGTCTTCGACGAAGCCGGCGGCATCGCATAGCGGGGCGACCCCGGCGAAAGCCAGCAGGGCGGGTGTCAGGCAGCGGGAGTTGGGCTTGGCAAAAGCCGGTGCAGCCAAAGGCTGGGCGGTGGGCATCTGTGGTCTCCGTTCTTGTTGTTGTCGCGAAAGGGCACCACGCCGCCTTTCGCTCTGCTGACGGTCTTTGCCGTCGTCGAGTCCGCTGTTCCCGCCGTTGCGCCTGGGCAGTCGGCGCGAAAAAATCGGGGTTGGGAGGCGGCTCGTTGGCGATGCTAACGGGCTAAGCTTTCGCCAGGCTTTCAGTCTCCTTTCGCAGTGATTTCAGCGAATTTCCCCCATTCACAGCGGCTCGCGGATGGGTAAACTGCCGGCCCGAACCTGTAGTCCGAAGGGGTAGTCCTACGTGCGAATCCTCCTGGTTGAAGACCATCCGCAGCTTGGCGAGAGCGTTGCCCAGGCGCTCAAGGGCGCGGGTTGGACGGTGGACCTGCTGCAGGACGGCGTGGCTGCCGACCTGGCCCTGGCCAGCGAGGACTATGCGCTGGCCATCCTCGATGTCGGCCTGCCGCGGCTGGACGGCTTCCAGGTGCTGGCGCGCTTGCGCGAGCGCGGCAAGACCCTGCCGGTGCTGATGCTCACCGCCCGTGGCGAAGTGCGTGACCGCGTGCACGGGCTGAACCTGGGCGCCGACGATTACCTGGCTAAACCCTTCGAACTCACCGAGCTGGAAGCGCGGGTGAAGGCCCTGCTGCGCCGCAGTGTGCTCGGCGGCGAACAGCAGCAACGCTGTGGTGAGCTGGTCTACGACCTCGGCGCGCGGCGCTTCACCCTCGCCGAGCAGGCGATGAACCTGACTTCCCGCGAGCAGGCCGTGCTGGAGGCGCTGATCGCCCGTCCGGGACGGGTGATGAGCAAGGAGCAACTGGCGGCGCAGGTGTTCGGCCTGGACCAGGATGCCAGCGCGGACGCCATCGAGATCTACGTGCATCGCCTGCGCAAGAAGCTCGAGGGCAGCTCGGTGCGCATCGTCACCTTCCGCGGCCTGGGTTACCTGCTGGAAGCCCAGGATGGTTGAACGGCGCTGGGGTTTTCCTGGCACGGGAAGCCTGCGCGGGCGGCTGCTCTGGCGCCTTGGCGGGCTGCTGCTGGTGCTGCTGCTGATCGGTAGCGCGGCCACTTACTGGCGCGCCCGGCACGCTGCCGACATAGCCTATGACCGCACCCTGCTGGCCTCCGCGCGGGACATCGCCGACGGGTTGTACGCCAGCGACGGCACCCTGCGCGCCAACGTGCCCTATGTGGCGCTGGACAGCTTCGAGTACGACAGCGCCGGGCGCATCTTCTACCAGGTGATCGACCCCCAGGGGAAAATGATCTCCGGCTACGAGAACCTGCCGGCGCCGCTGCCGACCACGCCGCGCACCGACGATTACCCGGCGCTGGCCAAGTTCTACGACGCCACCTACGAAGGGCAGGGTGTGCGGGTGGTCAGCCTGCTGCAGCCGGTGAGCCAGCCGACGGTTAACGGCATGGCGGAAATCCGCGTCGCCGAAACCATGGGCGCGCGGGAGCGACTGGCGCGCAACCTGCTCGCCGACACCTTGCTCAACCTGGCGCTGTCGGCCATCGCCGCGCTGATGATGGTCTGGTACGCGGTCAGCGCCGGATTGCGCCCCCTGGACCGCCTGCGCGAGGCGGTGGAAGAGCGCCAACCGGACGACCTGCGGCCGTTGCCGGAAGTCCGCGTGCAGAAGGAGCTGCGCCCGCTGGTGGCGGCGCTCAACCACTTCACCGTGCGCCTGCGCGGGCTGTTCGACCGGCAGTCGCAGTTCATCGCTGAGGCGTCCCACGAACTGCGCACCCCGCTGGCGGCGCTCAAGGCGCGGCTGGAGCTGGGCCTGCGAGAGCAGGACCCGCAGCAATGGCGTGCGACGCTGGCCGAGGCCGTGCAGAACACCGACCGGGTGACCGGGTTGGCCAACCAGCTGCTGTCGCTGGCGCGCGTGGAAAGCGGTGCCCGCGCCATCGCCGAAGGCGCGGGGGAACGTATCGAGCTGGCCCAGCTGGCCCGCGAGCTCGGCCTGGCGCTGGCGCCGCTGGCGTATTCGCGCGGTGTGTCGCTGGCGCTGGAGGCGGACGATCCGGCCTGGGTGAAGGGCGATCCGATGTTGCTCAACGAACTGCTCAGCAACCTGGTGGACAACGCCATCGCCCACGCCCCGGCGGACGGCAACGTCATCATCCGCGTGCGCTCGCCGGCAGAACTGGAGGTCGAGGACGACGGCCCCGGCATCCCGCCCGAGGAGCGCGACAAGGTGTTCCGCCGCTTCTACCGCCGCCGCCAGCAGGGCACCGGCCTGGGCCTGGCCATCGTCGGCGAGATCTGCAGCGCCCACCGTGCCCGCATCGAGTTGGGCCAGGGCGAGCTGGGCGGGCTGCTGGTGCGGGTGACCTTCCCGGCGGAAAACGCCTGAGCCAGAAACACGAAACCCGCCGATCAAGGCGGGTTTCGGTGTGGGGCGTGGCCCTCTCCCTAACCCTAACCCTCTCTCTGAAGGGAGAGGGGACTGTCCCGAGTGCTTGGAAAACCAGGTGCTCGCCGGCTGACTCTGCTATCGCCTCGATACGCCGAACGGCTCCCTCTCCCTAACCCTCTCCCTGAAGGGAGAGGGGACTGTCCCGAGCGCTTGGAAAGCCAGGTGCTCGCCGGCTGACTCTGCTATCGCCTCGATACGCCGACCGGCTCCCTCTCCCTAACCCTCTCCGTGAAGGGAGAGGGGACTGTCCCGAGCGCCTGGAAAGCTAGGTGCTTGCCGGCTGACTCTGCTATCGCCTCGATACGCCGACCGGCTCCCTCTCCCTAACCCTCTCCCTGAAGGAGAGGGGACTGTCCCGAGTGCTTGGAAAGCTAGGTGCTCGCCGGCTGACTCTGCTATCGCCTCGATACGCCGAACGGCTCCCTCTCCCTTCAGGGAGAGGGCGGGGGAGAGGGAGGGCACGGCACGGAATTGCCTGAGGCGTAGGAGCGGACTCCGTCCGCGATCGATCACCGGCGGCGCAATTGCCAGCCGTTACTGCAACATGCTCATCGCCGCTTCCATGGCCGCGGAGAGGTCTTCGTCTTCCTTCACGTCCGCCTTCGGGTCCAGGCCCAGCTTGGCGAACGCCGGGATGGTGGCCCAGTCCAGCTCGGTGTAGGGGTGCTGGCTGCCGAGGTAGCTCTGCAGGGTGGCAACCTGGACGATGTCCACGTAGTCGACCTTGACCGAGTCGCGGCTGAAGTCCAGGTGCTGCCCCGGCACGGCGGCGATCGGCGCCGGGAAGTCCCAGGCCTTGAGGATGCGGTCGCCGATGACCGGGTGGATGCGCTCGATCACGTGGTTGAGGCTGATGGAGTCGGCCAGCAGCTCGCTGTGCTCCTCGGCGTAGGTGAGGATCGGCAGCACGCCGATCTGATGCACCAGGCCGGCCAGGGTCGCCTGATCCGGCGCCAGGCGGGTGTAGTGGCGGCACAGGGCGTGGCAGATGCCGGCAATCTCGGTGCTCTTGTTCCACACCTCGCGCATCTTGCGGTCGACCACATCGGAAGTGGCCTGGAACATCTGCTCCATGGCCAGGCCGGTCGCCAGGTTGCAGGTGTAGTTGATCCCCAGGCGGCTGATCGCCATCTGCAGGTCGGTGATTTCCTTGTTGGTGCGCAGCAGCGGGCTGTTCACCACCTTGATGATGCGCGCGGTCAGGGCAGCGTCGTTGCCGATCACCTTGCTGAGGTCCTGGATGCTGATGTCCGGGTCTTCCGCCGCTTCACGGACGCGCAGGGCGACTTCCGGCAGCGTCGGCAGCACCAGCTCATCGTTGTCGATGGCCCGCAGCAGTTCCTGTTGTACTTTTTCGGCAAGCTTGCTCATGAAGTGTCCTTCAGGGAAAGCCGGGCTCCCCGCCCGGCACGAAATTCAGCGCTGGATCTCGCGGTCGCTGTCCAGAACGTAAGGCAGATCCAGCAGGCGCAGGGGCTGGCCTTCGCCCAGGCGCACGTTGCCGTCGGCAGCGGCGTCGTCCTGCAGCACGGCGAGCAGCTCCACGCCATCGGTCGCGCGGGCGGCCAGTACCACCTCGCCGACGCTGGAGGAGTGCACCGGCGAGAACAGCTCGCGGCCCGGCTCCGGCAGTTCGGCGCTATCGAGTTTCAGGCGCTGCAGGCGGCGCTTGAGGCGGCCGAGGTACTGCATGCGCGCGACGATTTCCTGGCCGGTATAGCAGCCCTTCTTGAAGCTCACGCCGCCCACGGCCTGCAGGTTGATCATCTGCGGGATGAACAGCTCGCGGGTGGCGCCGAACACCTGGCCGACGCCGGCACGCACCTGGCCGAGCAGCCAGTCGTTGAGCTCGGCGTGGGGCAGGCGGGCCTGCAGCAGGTCGGCGATGGCGGCGGCGCGTTCGGCCGGCGCCCAGAGTTCGACGCGGCCCTGGCCGAGGCCGATGGCGATCAGGCCGTCGGCTCGCGCCACCTGGTCGGCTTCACCGGAGAGCGTCAGGCCCAGTTCGGCGAGGACGGCCTCCGCACCGCTCAGGCCGAAGCGCGCCCACTGGGTGCTGTCATCGGAGAGGGTTGCCTTGGAGAACACCGCGTACTTCTTCAGGTCCGTCAGCTGGCTTTCCAGCAGATCGTTGGCCATGGCCAGCAGGAAGCCTTCGCCCTCGGCGAGGATGCGGAAGCTGGAGGTCATGCGGCCCTTGGGCGTGCAGCGGCCGCCGAGGCTGGAATACTCGGCGTTGAGGTAATTGAGATTGCAGGTCAGCTGGCCCTGGAGGAATTTGGCGGCGTCCGCGCCACGGACGGCGAGAATCCCTTCGTGATTGAGTTCGGTGTAGAAAGCAGAGTCGGTCATCACGATTCGCTGGAAGAAAGTTAGGGGCCTCATGATAGAGCCCAGGCCCAGCCTTGTCAGCGGGTGCCGGGTGAGCCGAGCATGCGTATAATGCCGCTCGGCTCGCGCCGTCCGTCGACTTCGCGAGCGACAACACGTATTCGCCCGCTGTTAATCGAGGTGCCCGCAGATGACTGACGAAATCGAACTCAAACGCCTTTTCTGGCACAGCCGCCGCGGCATGCTGGAACTGGACGTCCTGCTGGTGCCTTTTGTCCAGGAAGTCTACCCGGGCCTGCCCGCCGATGATCAGGCGCGCTTCCGCAAGCTGCTGGAGTGCGAGGACCAGGACATGTTCGGCTGGTTCATGCAGCGCGGCGAGCCGGAAGATGCCGACCTGCGCATCATCGTTCGCATGATCCTGGACCGTGTCCAGCCGAAGTGACCCCTTCGAGTGCCGCTGGCAACCGTCCATCGGTTTGCTGGCGGCCTATCTCGCCGCGCAGTTCGGTGCCGTCCTGGCGCTGCTGCTCGCGGAGATTCCCCTTCACGTCAAGACGCTCGGCCTGAGCCTCTGCCTGCTGCATGCCTGCCGGGTCGTGCCTGGGCGGATTCTATTGCGTGCGCCGGATTCGGTGCGTGCGCTGCGCCACAACGCCGAGGGCTGGCAGCTGTGGAGCGAACGGGAAGGGTTCCAGCCGGTGCAGTTGATGCCGGACAGCCTGGCGCTGCCCTCGCTGATCGTCCTGCGTTTCCGCCGTCCCGGCGACTGGCTGGCGCGCAGCGTCTGCGTGCCGGCCGATGCCCTGGCGCCGGAGTTGCACCGGCGCCTGCGCGTGCGGCTGCGCTTCAGTCGCAATAGGTGGACGGCGCCAGGATAGTGTCGCGGGCCTCGGGCAGCAGGTCCGGGTAGTCCAGCGTGTAGTGCAGGCCGCGGCTTTCGTGGCGCTGCATGGCGGAGAGGATGATCAGCTCGGCCACCTGGGCCAGGTTGCGCAGCTCGATCAGGTCGCGGCTGACCTTGTAGTTCGAGTAGAACTCGTCGATCTCGTCCAGCAGCAGGCGTACCCGGTGCTGGGCGCGCGCCAGGCGCTTGTTGGTGCGCACGATGCCCACGTAGTCCCACATGAAGCGCCGCAGTTCGTCCCAGTTGTGGGCGATGATCACGTCCTCGTCCGAGTCGGTCACCTGGCTGGCGTCCCAGCAGGGCAACGCGACCAGGGTCTGGGCCTTGGGCAGTTCGGCGAGGATGTCGGCGGCAGCGGAGCGGGCGTAGACGAAGCACTCCAGCAGCGAGTTGCTGGCCATGCGGTTGGCGCCGTGCAGGCCGGTGAAGGTGGTCTCGCCGATGGCGTAGAGGTTCGGCACGTCGGTGCGACCCTGGGAATCCACCAGCACGCCGCCGCAGGTGTAGTGCGCTGCCGGCACTACCGGGATGGGCTCGCGGGTGATGTCGATGCCGAAGTCCAGGCAGCGCTCGTAGACGGTGGGGAAGTGCTCGCGGATGAACTCGGCCGGCTTGTGGCTGATGTCCAGGTAGACGTAGTCGATACCCAGGCGCTTCATCTCGTGGTCGATGGCGCGGGCCACCACGTCGCGCGGGGCGAGTTCGCCCAGGGCGTGGAAGCGCGGCATGAAGCGCTCGCCATTGGGCAGGCGCAGCAGGGCGCCTTCGCCGCGCAGCGCTTCGGTGATCAGGAAACTCTTGGCCTGCGGGTGGTACAGGCAGGTCGGGTGGAACTGGTTGAACTCCAGGTTGCCGACCCGGCAGCCGGCGCGCCAGGCCATGGCGATGCCATCGCCGGAGTTGCCGTCGGGGTTGCTGGTATAGAGGTAGACCTTGCTGGCGCCGCCGGAGGCGAGCACGGTGAAGCGAGCACTGAAGGTGTCCACTTCGCCGGTGGCGCGGTCCAGCACGTAGGCGCCCAGGCAGCGCTGACCGTCCATGCCCAGTTTCTGCTCGGTGATCAGGTCGACGGCGACCCGTTGCGACAGCAGTTCGATGTTCGGCCGCTGGCGGGCCTGTTCCAGCAGGGCGTTGAAGATCGCGGCGCCGGTGGCGTCGGCGGCGTGGATGATCCGGCGGTGGCTGTGGCCGCCTTCCCGGGTCAGGTGGAATTCGAAGCCACCGTCCTCGCGGCCCGGCTCATGGTCGCGGGTGAAGGGCACGCCTTGTTCGATCAGCCACTGGATTGCCTCGCGGCTATGCTCGACGGTGAATTTCACCGCGTCCTCGCGGCACAGGCCGGCGCCGGCGACCAGGGTGTCTTCGACGTGGGACTCGACGGTATCGGTGTCATCCAGCACGGCGGCGACGCCGCCCTGGGCCCAGAAGGTGGAGCCCTGGGAGAGTTCGCCCTTGCTCAGCACGGCGATCCTCAGGTGCGAGGGCAGCGTCAAGGCCAGCGTCAGGCCGGCGGCCCCGCTGCCGATCACTAGGACATCGTGCTGGAAATGCTGACTCATACCCGGCTCCACAAAATGGCGCCCTAGTATATAGAAGGGGGCCGCGGCACAATACTGGCGAACCGATGACACCGAAGGCGCGTGCGGCGGGGCGGCAGTCGCAGGGCGGGAGACATTCTTCCCCGCTCAAGCCGGCCCGGCGGGCGTCCGGGTGGCGTCGAAATCATTGAAGGACCAAGGCAAATCCCCGGAACTTTTTCAGGCGTTCCGGTTCGAACGCGGAATACCCAATCAGCTTTGCGCGCAGATTGACATTGCGCGGAAGGGGAGCGGGTGTTCCGCCCGGTGCAGTTGAATTTGACGGGCTTCGGACGCATGTCGGGGTCCGATTGCCGCCAATGTGAAAAAACTGTGCGGCGCATGCTTGGAGGGGAGAACTTTTGCAAAAGACCCGAGTCTATCTTGGCAGGACGATTCACCAGGGTGCTCGAAGCTCCTCCAGGTTTTCAGAGGAGCATTCATGCTAACCCAGGAAACGGATCAGCAACTGGTTGAACGGGTACAGCGCGGAGATAAACGGGCATTCGACCTGCTGGTGCTGAAGTACCAGCACAAGATTCTGGGGCTGATCGTGCGATTCGTGCACGACGCCCAGGAAGCCCAGGACGTCGCACAGGAAGCGTTCATCAAGGCGTATCGCGCCTTGGGTAACTTCCGCGGTGACAGTGCCTTTTATACCTGGCTGTACCGTATCGCCATCAACACCGCGAAGAACCATCTGGTTGCGCGCGGTCGGCGGCCGCCGGACAGCGATGTCACGGCAGAGGATGCGGAATTCTTCGATGGCGACCACGCCCTGAAGGATATCGAGTCGCCGGAAAGAGCCATGCTGCGGGATGAGATCGAGGAAACGGTCCATCGCACCATCCAGCAGCTGCCCGATGATTTGCGCACGGCTTTGACCCTGCGTGAGTTCGAAGGTCTGAGTTACGAAGATATCGCCACCGTGATGCAGTGTCCGGTGGGAACCGTCCGCTCACGGATCTTCCGTGCGCGGGAAGCGATCGACAAAGCTTTGCAGCCTTTGTTGCATGATGAAGTCTGATACAGCGGCAGAAGCCAAGAGAGGTACCGCTATGAGTCGTGAAGCCCTGCAGGAGTCGCTGTCCGCTGTTATGGATAACGAAGCGGATGAGCTGGAGCTGCGGCGTGTGCTTGCAGCCTGCGGCGAGGACGCCGAATTGCGGGCCACCTGGTCCCGTTACCAACTGGCCCGTGCAGTGATGCACCGCGAGCCGGCCATGCCCAAGCTGGACATCGCCGCCGCTGTGTCCGCCGCACTGGCTGATGAAGTCGCACCGGCACCGCGCAGCCGTAATCCCTGGCGCAATGTCGGCCGCCTGGCTGTCGCCGCCTCGGTGACCCTGGCCGTGCTGGCTGGTGTGCGCATGTACCACCAGGACGACAGTGTTGCCAACGGCCTTGCCCAGCAAGGCGCCACTCCGCAGATCGCCCTGCCGCAAGTGCAAGGCCCGGCGGTACTGGCAGGCTACACTCAGGACGAGGCGCCGCAGGTGATCACCAATGCCCAGGGCGGGCAGACCACCTGGCATGAGCAGCGTCTTCCGGGTTATCTGCGTCAACACGCGCAGCAGTCCGCCGTCAGCGGCACCGACAGCGCCCTGCCTTACGCACGCGCCGCGAGCCTGGAAAGCCGCTGATTTGCGACCTTAAGGAGCGACATGCGCGCGACAACAGCACTGTTGTTCTTCCTCGGTGGCCTGCTGGCATTGCCAGTCCAGGCCGCCGATGCGTTGGACTGGATCAAGCGCCTCTCCGAGGCTGATCAGCAACAGAACTTCCAGGGTACTTTCATCTACGAACGCAGCGGAGCCTTCTCCACCCACGATGTCTGGCATCGGGTGGAGAGTGATGGTTCGGTGCGCGAGCACCTGGTCCAGGTCGATGGGCCGCGCCAGGAAGTGGTGCGCGTCGATGGCGCCACCCAGTGCGTAGGTGGCGGTATGTCGGGCCAGGTGTCGACCGGCGAGATGTGGCCGGCGCGCAAGCTCAATCCGAGCGAACTGTCCGCTTACTACGATGTTCGTGTCGCCGGCGAGTCGCGCATTGCCGACCGCCCGGCGGTGGTGCTGGCGGTGATCCCGCGTGACCAGCATCGCTATGGCTTCGAGCTGCACGTCGACAAGGAAACCGGCCTGCCGCTCAAGTCCCTGCTGCTCAACGACAAGGGCCAGATCATCGAGCGCCTGCAATTCACCCGCATCGACATGGCAGCGCCGGACGATGGCGAGTTGCAAGCGAGCGCGGCCTGCAAGCCGGTGAAGGAAGCCAAGGTTGCCGAAGTGAAGACCAGCTGGCATTCGGAATGGGTGCCGCCGGGCTTTACCCTGAACAGTACGCTGCAGGAGCGCAGCCCGGTCTCCAATGACCAGGTCCTGTGCCTCGCCTACGGCGATGGCCTGGCACGCTTCTCGGTGTTCCTCGAACCTCTGCACGGCGCCAAGGTCGACGATGCCCGCACCCAGCTGGGCCCGACCACCGTGGTGTCGAGGCGCTTCGCCAGTGAAGATGGCGGCACCATGGTGACCGTCGTTGGCGAGATACCCAGTGGCACGGCCGAGCGCGTGGCGTTGTCCATGCGGCCAACGGGAGCCCAGCCACAGTGATCCATGAGCGGGGGAGGGTGATTGCGGTCGAGTCTGGAGCTGTCCAGGTCGAAACGCTGCGCCGCTCCACCTGCTCGGGATGTTCGGTCAACGCCGGTTGCGGCCAGGGTCTCCTGGAGCGACTGGGCGTCTCCCGGGGGCGTGGCCAGGTGCGAGCGCTGACCCCGCCGGATCTGGCCTCCTTGAATCTGGCGCCCGGCGATGAAGTCGTGCTGGGCGTGGATGAAGACCTTCTGCTGAAAAGCGCCCTGCTTTTCTATCTCTTCCCGCTGATCGGGCTGTTCGCGCTGGCGCTGCTGGCGGAGCGCCTCGATCTGGGGGAACCTCTCATCATCGTGGCCGGGCTGGCGGGTTTCCTGTTGTCCTGGCTGCTGGTGCGTCGCTACACGCGACGCCATGCGGATGATCCGGCGATGCAACCGGTTGTGCTGCGTGCGCTGGTCGGTGGGCCGCCCGGCCCTGTTTAGTGATCTTCCCAATCAACATCACGGGAGCTGTAGTCAATGCAAACCCTGAAACGCAGCATGGCTGCGCTGGTCGCCCTGCTGGCCCTGAGCCTGTCGGTCACCGCGCGGGCTGAACTACCGGACTTCACTCCGCTGGTCGATAAGGCCTCGCCGGCGGTGGTCAACATCAGTACCACCCAGAAGCTCCCCGATCGCTCCAACGCGCAGATGGGCATTCCGGACCTCGACGGCCTGCCGCCGGGCCTGCGCGAATTCTTCGAGCGCAGCATTCCCCGCGGCCAGGGTGGTCAGGGGCAGGCGCCCCGTGGCCAGCAGCGCGAGGCCCAGTCCCTGGGGTCGGGCTTCATCATTTCCGATGATGGCTACATCCTCACCAATAACCACGTGGTGGCCGACGCCGACGAGATCCTCGTGCGCCTGTCCGACCGCAGCGAGCACAAGGCCAAGCTGGTCGGTGCCGACCCGCGCAGCGACGTGGCCGTGCTGAAGATCGACGCCAAGGGCCTGCCGACGCTCAAGCTGGGCGATTCCGACAAGCTGAAGGTCGGTGAGTGGGTGCTGGCCATCGGTTCGCCGTTCGGCTTCGACCACTCGGTGACTGCCGGCATCGTCAGCGCCAAGGGCCGCAGTCTGCCGAACGAGAACTACGTACCGTTCATCCAGACCGACGTGGCGATCAACCCGGGCAACTCCGGCGGCCCGCTGCTGAACCTGCAGGGTGAAGTGGTGGGTATCAACTCGCAGATCTTCACCCGTTCCGGCGGCTTCATGGGCCTTTCCTTCGCGATCCCGATCGATGTGGCGCTGAACGTCGCCGATCAGCTCAAGGCCGGCGGCAAGGTCAACCGTGGCTGGCTGGGCGTGGTGATCCAGGAAGTGAACAAGGACCTGGCCGAATCCTTCGGCCTCGACAAGCCGGCCGGCGCGCTGGTGGCGCAGTTGGTGGAAGACGGCCCGGCAGCCAAGGGCGGCCTGCAGGTAGGCGACGTGATCCTCAGCCTGAACGGCCAGACCATCAACGAATCCGCCGACCTGCCGCACCTGGTGGGCAACATGAAGCCGGGCGACAAGGCATCCCTGGAAGTCATCCGTGACAACAAGCGCCAGACCCTGAGCATGACCATCGGCAGCCTGCCGGACGACGACGATGCCGTCGCCGCCGTCGAGGGCAAGGGCGCCGAGCGCAGCAGCAACCGCATGGGTGTGACCGTGGCGGAGCTGACTGCCGAGCAGCGCAAGTCCCTGGATATCAAGGGCGGCGTGGTCATCAAGGAAGTGCAGGGCGGCCCGGCGGCCATGATCGGCCTGCGTCCGGGCGACGTCATCACCCACCTGAACAACCGCGCGGTGGATTCCTCGAAAACCTTCAGCGAGATCGCCAAGGCGCTGCCGAAGGATCGTTCGATTTCCATGCGCGTACTGCGTCAGGGGCGTGCGAGCTTCATCACGTTCAAACTGACCGAGTAAGGTCGATGCACCAGAAAAGGGCGACTTCGGTCGCCCTTTTTCATGCCTGACCGTCCGGCGCGGCGTGACGCATCAGGCTGTAGTCAGGTAAACTCCCCCGCTATTTTTCGGCGGACCGCCGCCTTCAGCCTTCCGAGTGTGTTCGCCGTGAGTGACCTGAGTCATATCCGCAATTTCTCCATCATCGCCCACATCGACCATGGCAAGTCGACGCTGGCAGACCGCTTCATCCAGATGTGCGGCGGCCTGTCCGACCGCGAGATGGAGGCCCAGGTACTGGACTCCATGGACCTGGAGCGTGAGCGCGGCATCACCATCAAGGCGCACAGCGTCACCCTTCACTACAAGGCGAAGGACGGCAAGACCTACCAGCTGAACTTCATCGACACCCCCGGCCACGTCGACTTCACCTATGAAGTCAGCCGTTCGCTGGCGGCGTGCGAAGGCGCGCTGCTGGTGGTGGATGCCGGCCAGGGCGTGGAAGCGCAGTCGGTCGCCAACTGCTACACCGCCATCGAGCAGGGCCTGGAAGTGATGCCGGTCCTGAACAAGATGGACCTGCCGCAGGCCGACCCGGACCGCGTGAAGGACGAAATCGAAAGCATCATCGGCATCGACGCCACCGACGCCGTGGCCTGCTCGGCCAAGAGCGGCATGGGCGTGGAAGACGTGCTGGAGCGCCTGGTCACTGCCATTCCCGCTCCGGAAGGCGAGATCGACGCGCCGCTGCAGGCGCTGATCATCGACTCCTGGTTCGACAACTACCTGGGCGTGGTCTCGCTGGTGCGCGTGAAGCACGGCCGCGTCAAGAAAGGCGACAAGATCCTGGTGAAGTCCACCGGCAAGGTCCACCAGGTGGACAGCGTCGGTGTCTTCACCCCGAAGCACACCGAGACGCCGGACCTCAAGGCCGGTGAAGTGGGCTTCATCATCGCCGGCATCAAGGACATCCTGGGCGCGCCGGTGGGCGATACCCTGACCCTGAACAACACGCCCGATGTGGACGTGCTGCCGGGCTTCAAGCGCATCAAGCCGCAGGTTTACGCCGGCCTGTTCCCGGTCAGCTCCGATGACTTCGAGGACTTCCGCGAAGCGCTGCAGAAGCTGACCCTGAACGACGCCGCGCTGCAGTACGAGCCGGAAAGCTCCGAAGCCCTGGGCTTCGGCTTCCGCATCGGCTTCCTCGGCATGCTGCACATGGAGATCATCCAGGAGCGCCTGGAGCGCGAATACGACCTGGACCTGATCACCACCGCACCGACCGTGATCTTCGAGATCGTGCAGAAGAACGGCGAGATCCTCTACGTCGACAACCCGTCGAAGCTGCCCGACCTCTCGTCCATCGACGAGATGCGCGAGCCGATCTGCCGCGCGACCATCCTTGTGCCTCAGGAGCACCTGGGCAACGTCATTACCCTGTGCATCGAGAAGCGCGGCGTCCAGCGCGACATGCACTTCCTCAGCGGCCAGGTCCAGGTGATCTACGATCTGCCGATGAACGAAGTGGTGCTGGACTTCTTCGACCGCCTGAAGTCTACCAGCCGTGGCTATGCTTCGCTGGACTACAGCTTCGACCGCTTCGAGCCGGCCAACCTGGTTCGTCTCGATGTGCTGATCAACGGCGAGAAGGTTGACGCCCTCGCCCTGATCGTCCACCGCGACAACGCCCCGTACAAGGGTCGTCAGCTGGTGGAGAAGATGAAGGAATTGATTCCGCGGCAGATGTTCGACGTCGCGATTCAGGCCGCCATCGGCGGGCAGATCATCGCTCGCTCGACGGTCAAGGCGCTCAGGAAGAACGTGCTGGCCAAATGCTACGGTGGTGACGTGAGCCGTAAGCGCAAGCTGCTGGAGAAGCAGAAGGCCGGTAAGAAAAGGATGAAGCAGGTCGGTAGCGTGGAGATTCCGCAGGAAGCCTTCCTCGCTGTGCTCAAAGTGGACAGTTGAACCCTATGACCCTGAATTTCCCGCTGTTGCTGGTGATTGCCGTTGCGGTATGCGGCGTTCTCGCCCTGGTGGACCTGGTGCTTTTCGCACCGCGCCGCCGGGCGGCCATTTCCGCCTACGAAGGTTCGGTCAGCGAAGCTGACCCGGAAGTGCTGGAGAAACTGAACAAGGAGCCGGTGCTCGTCGAGTACGGCAAATCGTTCTTCCCGGTACTGTTCATCGTGCTGGTGCTGCGTTCGTTCCTGGTCGAGCCCTTCCAGATCCCGTCGGGATCGATGAAGCCGACGCTGGAAGTGGGCGATTTCATCCTGGTGAACAAGTTCGCCTACGGCATCCGCCTGCCGGTGCTGGACACCAAGGTGATCCCGGTGGGTGACCCGCAGCGTGGCGATGTCATGGTGTTCCGCTATCCCAGCGACCCGAACATCAACTACATCAAGCGTGTCATCGGCGTACCGGGCGACACCATCCGCTATACCAGCGACAAGCGTCTGTTCATCAACGACCAGGCCGTGGCCGAGTCGCTGGTGGGCGAGGAGCCGGGCACCCTGGGCAGCGTGACCCTGTACCAGGAGAAGCTGGGCGCGGTGGAGCACATGATCCGCAAGGAAATGACCCGCTTCCGCATCGAGCCGGGCAAGCAGTGGAAAGTGCCGGCCGGCCATTACTTCATGATGGGCGACAACCGCGACAACTCCAACGACAGCCGCTACTGGAACGATCCGAAGATTCCGAAGGACCTGCTGGGCATGGTTCCGGACCGCAATATCGTCGGCAAGGCGTTCGCGGTCTGGATGAGCTGGCCGGATCCGAAGATGCGCAATCTGCCGAATTTCTCGCGAGTCGGCGTGATTCACTAAACTTGTGAGACGCTCCAGGCCGGCATGGCTGGAACGGTGCTAGAAAAGGGCGGGGCTGCACGCGGGGAGCGAGGCAGCCCCGCTTCACTTGGACCCGTCGCGGCTGGCGGGCAAATAAGAAAGATACCGACATGAGGTCGATATGACGTACGCACGTTCGCAGAAGGGAATGTCGTTGCTGGGCTGGCTGGTCGTGCTCGCCATCGTGGCGTTTGTCGCCAGTGCCGCGTTCAAGATCATTCCGCATTACCTGGACTATTACGCCATCGAGAAGGCCATCACCTCGGTGGAAACCGACAAGGCCGCTGAAGTGCGTACCGTTCCGGAGTTCTACTCCTATGTGGACAAGGCACTGATGCTCAACAACATCCGCGACCTCAAGCTGGATGACGCGCTGGACGTAAAGCTCGACAACAACGAGTTCCGCGCCCACCTGAAGTACGAAAAACGCGAGCCACTGGTGCAGAACATCGACCTGGTGGTCAAATTTGACAAAGAATTCCGTGTACGAATGCCGTGAGTAACAACAGTCTGGATCGACTCGAGCGCAAGCTTGGCTACACCTTCCGCGACCAGGATCTGATGGTCCTGGCGCTGACCCATCGCAGTTTCGCCGGGCGCAACAACGAGCGCCTGGAGTTCCTCGGTGATGCCATCCTCAACTTCGTCATCGGCGAAGCCCTGTTCACCCACTTCCCCCAGGCCCGCGAAGGCCAACTGTCTCGCCTGCGTGCGCGGCTGGTGAAGGGCGAGACCCTGGCCCTGCTGGCCCGCGGTTTCGAGATCGGGGATTACCTGCGACTGGGCTCGGGCGAGCTGAAGAGCGGCGGTTATCGCCGCGAGTCGATCCTGGCTGACGCCATGGAGGCGCTGATCGGCGCCATCTATCTGGATACCGGCATGGATTCCGCCCGTGAGCGGATCATGGACTGGCTCGGCCCGCAGTTGCGCGAGCTGACCCCGGTGGATACCAACAAGGACCCCAAGACCCGCCTGCAGGAATTCCTGCAGTCCCGCGGGTGCGAACTACCGCGCTACGACGTGGTGGATATCCAGGGCGAACCGCATTGCCGCACTTTCTTCGTGGAGTGCGAGGTGGCCCTGCTGAATGACAAGACCCACGGTCACGGCGGCAGCCGCCGCATCGCCGAGCAGGTGGCAGCCGCCGCCGCGCTGGCAGCCCTGGGCGTGGAGAATGGCCATGAGTGAGCACGAGCAAGACCAGCACGACCCATCCGAGCAGGATGAAGCAGGAGCCGTTCGTTGCGGTTACGTTGCCATCGTCGGCCGCCCCAATGTCGGCAAGTCGACCCTGCTCAACCACATCCTCGGGCAGAAGCTGGCGATCACCTCGCGCAAGCCTCAGACCACCCGCCACACCCTGCTGGGCATCAAGACCGAGGGTGACGTGCAGGCGGTGTATGTCGACACCCCCGGCTTGCACAAGGACAACGACAAGGCGCTCAACCGCTACATGAACCGTTCGGCCAGCGCTGCGCTGAAGGACGTCGACGTGGTGATCTTCGTCGTCGACCGCAACCGCTGGACCGACGAAGACCAGATGGTCTACGACAAGGTCAAGTACGTGAGCTGCCCGGTCCTGCTGGCGGTGAACAAGGTCGACCGCATGGAAGACAAGGGCGAGCTGCTGCCGCATCTGCAGTGGCTGGCCGAGCAACTGCCCAACGCCGAAGTCGTGCCGATTTCCGCCCAGCACGGGCAGAACCTCGACGTGCTCGAAGGCCTGGTGGCCGAGCGCCTGCCGGAGAATGACCACTTCTTCCCCGAAGACCAGATCACCGACCGCAGCAGCCGCTTCCTCGCCGCCGAACTGGTGCGCGAGAAGATCATGCGCCAGCTGGGCGCCGAGCTGCCGTACCAGGTCGCCGTGGAGATCGAAGAGTTCAAGCAGGACGGTCCGATCCTGCACATCCACGCGCTGATCCTGGTCGAGCGCGACGGCCAGAAGAAGATCATCATCGGTGACAAGGGCGATCGCATCAAAAGCATCGGCCAGAACGCCCGCAAGGACATGGAAGTGCTGTTCGACTCCAAGGTCATGCTCAACCTCTGGGTGAAAGTGAAAGGCGGCTGGTCCGACGACGAGCGCGCACTGCGCTCGCTGGGCTACGGCGACCTCTGATCTTCAGCGCCCCGCGAACATCCGCGGGGCACACCCTTCGGGCGCCTGAGCGCGCCCGCCTCCCGACTCCCACTCCAGGCGCAGCGCCATGAGCCTCGCTTCTACTGCCCAAGCCACCTTCGTCCTGCACAGCCGTCCCTACAAGGAAACCAGCGCGCTGGTGGATTTCTTCACCCCGCAGGGGCGTCTGCGTGCAGTCCTTCGCGGTGCACGGGGCAAGGCAGGAGCGCTGGCGCGACCCTTCGTACCGCTGGAGGCCGAATTCCGCGGGCGTAGCGACCTGAAGAACGTCGTGCGCCTGGAACCCAACGGCATCCCCAACCTGCTCAGTGGCGAAGCGCTGTTCAGCGGCCTGTACCTGAACGAGCTGATGATCCGCCTGCTGCCGGCCGAAGACCCGCATCCCGCGCTGTTCGAGCACTACCGTGCGACCTTGCCGTTGCTGGCCGGCGGCAGTCCGCTGGAGCCGCTGCTGCGTTCGTTCGAATGGCGGCTGCTGGACGACCTGGGCTATGGTTTTTCCCTGGACACCGATATCGTCGGCCAGAGCGTCGCGCCGGACGGTCTCTATCGCCTGTTGCCTGACGCGGGCCTCGAGCCGGTCGGCAGCCTGCAGCCGGGCCTGTTCCACGGCGCCGACCTGCTCGCCATGGCCGAAGCCGACTGGAGCGCACCGGGCGCCCTGGCGGCGGCCAAGCGCCTGATGCGCCAGGCGCTGGCACCCCATCTTGGCGGCCGACCGCTGGTCAGCCGCGAGCTCTTCATGAATCGCAAGGACAACTCCCGTGACTGAAGCCAACCGTATCCTGCTCGGCGTGAACATCGACCACGTCGCCACCCTGCGCCAGGCCCGCGGCACCCGTTATCCCGACCCGGTGAAAGCCGCGCTGGACGCCGAGGAAGCCGGCGCCGACGGCATCACCGTGCACCTGCGCGAAGATCGCCGGCACATCCAGGACCGCGACGTGCGCGTGCTCGCCGAAGTGCTGCAGACCCGCATGAACTTCGAGATGGGCGTCACCGAGGAGATGATGAAGTTCGCCGAGATCATCCGCCCGGCCCACGTCTGCCTGGTTCCGGAGACCCGCCAGGAACTGACCACCGAAGGTGGCCTGGACGTCGCCGGCCAGGAAGCGCGTATCCGTGAAGCGGTGCAGCGCCTCGCGGCCGCCGGTTGCGAAGTGTCGCTGTTCATCGATCCGGACCAGCGCCAGATCGAGGCCTCGGCACGTATCGGTGCGCCGGCCGTCGAGCTGCATACCGGTCGCTACGCCGACGCCCACAACCCTGCCGAAGCCGCCCATGAGCTGGCACGTATCCGCGATGGCGTGGAGTTCGGCCTGTCCCACGGCCTGATCGTCAACGCCGGCCACGGCCTGCATTACCACAACGCCGAGCCGGTGGCGGCGATTGCCGGGATCAACGAACTGAACATCGGCCACGCCATCGTCGCCCACGCGCTGTTCGTGGGCTTCAAGCAGGCGGTTGCCGAGATGAAGGCGCTGATCGTGGCGGCGGCTAACCGCTAATTGTTGTCCTTGGTTCGCGAGCAAGGGCGAGGCGCGCCTCGGCCCTGCAGGGAGCGCTGCTCTTCGTAGGAGCGAGCTTGCTCGCGAACCTGGCGATACCTAAGGCTTGCGTGCCACCAGCGTAGCGCGCAGCGGCGCCGGCAGGCCCTCGATGGTGCGGCCGTGGTCTTCCGGATCGAGGAAGTCCGGTAGCGACTGGTAGCGCATCCACTCGGTCGCCCGCTGTTCTTCCACCGAGGTGCGGCTGATGTCCACGCTGCGCACGTCGGTGAATCCGGCGCGACGCAGCCACAACTCCAGCGCCGGCACCGATGGCAGGAACCACACGTTGCGCATCTGCGCGTAGCGGTCCTCGGGCACCAGCACGGTGTTCACATCGCCTTCCACCACCAGGGTCTCCAGCACCAGTTCGCCCCCCTTGCGCAGGCAATCCTTGAGCGCGAGCAGGTGGTCGATGGGCGAGCGGCGGTGGTAGAGCACGCCCATGGAGAACACGGTATCGAAGCCTTCCAGCTTCTCCGGCAGGTCTTCCAGGGCGAAGGGCAGGTGCCACGCCGGCAGGTCCGGCAGGTAGCGCTTCATGGCGAGGAACTGGCAGAAGAACAGCCAGTTCGGGTCGACGCCCACCACGCTGCGCGCGCCGGCGCCGAGCATGCGCCATTGGTAGTAGCCGTTGCCGCAGCCGACATCCAGCACGCGCTTGCCGGTCAGGTCGAGGTGCGGCGAGACGCGCTCCCATTTCCAGTCCGAGCGCCATTCGGTATCGATGTGCACGCCGAACAGGTGGAACGGTCCCTTGCGCCAGGGGATCAGCCCTTGCAGGGCGAGCTTGAGCTGGTCGCGGGTGGCCTCGTCGCAGGCGCCTTCCAGATTGAAGCGCTCGAGCAGTTCGATGGCGGCAGGCTGCAGTGCGGGCAGGCGATCCACCGCCGCCAGCCAGCGCTCCAGGTCGCCATGGCCGTCGTCGACCTTGGCGGCCAGTTGCGCGGGCAGCGTGGCGGCCCAGGATTCCAGCGGGGTGCCGGCCAGTTCAAGGCGCAGGCGGTCGAGGTCGAAGCGTTCGATCATGGCAGGGCAATCAGGGAAGCGAAATTGAGGCATTGGAACCAGGGCACGACCTTGGCGAAACCGGCCGCCAGCAGGCGCTCGCGGTGGGTTTCCAGGGTATCGGGGCGCATGACGTTCTCGATGGCGGTGCGTTTCTGGGCGATTTCCAGTTCGCTGTAGCCATTGGCGCGCTTGAAGTCGATGTGCAGGTTGGTGAGCAGCTCGTGCTCCTGCTCGTCGGCGAAGCGCAGTTTTTCCGAGAGGATCAGTGCGCCGCCGGGCAGCAGGGCGCTGTGCAGGCGGGTGAGCAGTTCCAGGCGTTGTTCGGGGGCGATGAACTGCAGGGTGAAGTTCAGCGCGATCAGCGAGCAGGGCTTGAGGTCCAGCTTGAGGATGTCCGCCTCGATCAGTTCGACCGGCAGCAGTTCCTGGTGCATGGCGTCCTGGGCGCGCAGGTATTCGCCGCAGCGCTCGATCATCGGTGCGGAGTTATCAACGCCGATGACGCGGCAGCCGTCGGTCTTCACGTGGCGGCGCAGTGCCTGGGTCACGGCCCCCAGCGAGCAGCCGAGGTCGTAGAGCACGCTGTTCGGGGCGGCGAAGCGCGCACCGAGCACGCCGATGTTCTCGACGATGGTGGGGTAGCCCGGTACCGATCGCTTGATCATGTCCGGGAAGACGCGCACCACGTCCTCGTTGAAGGTGAAGTCGGGAACCTGGGCTTGCGGCTGGGCGAAGATGCGGTCGGATTCGCTCACGCTGGATGGGGCCTCGTTACGCTGAACAGGCAACGGGGCGCGGCGCGCCCGGTTTGCCGGGGCGCGCATTGTAGCCGAGGCGCGAAGTGCGCCCAAGCGTCAGCCGATAAGGGTCACTTGAGCTGGTCGGAGAAGTATTCGCCAGCACCCTGCAGCGGGCCGAGCGGGTTCTTCTTGTCTTCCATGCGGCGGATGTTCGGCTCGCCGTTGCTGGTCTTGTGCACGACCACATCGTCGATCAGTACGAACACCGGGCGGAACGACCAGCCCTGCACCTGGCGGCGCTTGCGGAAGTTGAAGATGTCGGCCCAGAAGCTGCCCACACGCTGGCTGTCGGTCTTGTTGAAATCGAAGGCGTAGCCGATGCAGCGGTCCTTGGCCTGCAGGCAGGTGACGAGGCCGTCGGGCAGGTAGTCGATGGGGATGTTGGGCTGAACGAAGAGCAGGCGCACGTCGATGAACGAAAGCATCTTGGCGTTGCCCTGGGACAGCGGATCGAAGCCCAGCGCGTAGAGCTGCGACTTGGTGGTCTTGCCAGGATCGACCTGGTTGTAGCGGCTCTGTGCATCCTGGTAATCCAGGAATGGTGATTGCACTTCCGCGCGTTCGCTGGGCAGCAGGCTGCCACAGGCCGAGAGCGTCAGGCAGGCTCCCAGCAACAACATCGAGCGAACTACTGCACGCATGGAGCTCCCCTTTTCCCAGTCTCTTATTAATTGATCTATAGCCGATGACAGAGGGCTCTGCCGGACTTTTCTCACGCCTTCGCAGGACTAGTCAACGGCGATGCCGTAACCCTGCATCAGGGGTTTCCACTGGTCGTTGCGGCGCAGTTCGCGCAGGCCCTCGTCGAGGTCGGCCAGGCGCTCCTGCACGTTTTCCAGGCGCGGGTTGAGCGCGACGTACATGGGACGTTTATCGGCGAGTTCGCCGGCCGCTTGAATACGCTCCGAGAGGCCGTGGCGTTGCAGGTAATGCTCGACGATCTGGCTGTCTTCGAGCAGCACCGTGATGCGCCCCAGCAGCAGCTTCTGGATATTGCGCTCGAGGACCTTCTCGCCGCTGAGCACCTGCACCTGCTCGTGGTTGGACAGGTGCTCGTCGCGCCAGGCGTCCAGTTCCTTGCCGTAGGAATAGCCTTGCGCCAGCCCGATGGACTGGCTGCTCAGCGAGGTCGGACCATGCCAGGTCCAGGGGTTGTCGTTGCGCACGTAGAAACGCATGGTGACCCAGCCGATGGGCTCCTCGCCGATCAGCAGTTCCTCGGACTCCTCGCTGTAGGCGCCGACTACGCCATCCACCAGCCCCTCGCGGGCCATCTGCAGGGCGCGCGGCCAGGGCAGGGGTTCGAACAGCGGTGGCTGCGGCAGCACCTGGCCAAGGGCTTCGAGCAGGTAGCCGGGCTTGTCCGGATCGCCAGGGCAGAGGTAGGGGCACCAGTCGTCGCCGGCCAGGCGCAGGGGTTCGGCGCTGGCCAGCGCCGAACAGAGAAGCAGCAGCGGTGAAGCGATTCGCAGCATGTCAGGCCCGGGAAGTAGTTTGTCCTTCCGAGTATGGCAGAGCGATATGACGGGATGTGACGGACGCGGCGATACCGAACTGGCCGAGCCAGTAGGTGAGCATGATGGCGTAGGAGGAGCCGTCGAAGGCGGCGACGAAGCGGCTGATGCCGATCATCGAGTCGGAGCTGACGAACAGCAGCGCGCCCAAAGCGGCGAACATCCGGCTGGCGTTGGCGATCGAGGGTACGCCCAGGCGGGCGATGGCGCGCCAGAGCATGGCGCTGATGGTCAGGCTGTACAGCGCGATAGGCAGCAACAGCGGGCCGAGGCCGCGGCTGTAGAGCAGCATGAACAGGCCGCCACCCACGCTGCCGGCGATCAGCAGGCCCAGTGGCGCGAGGCGGCGGGTGTCGCCCAGGTAGGCGACCAGGTAGGCGAGATGCGCGAGCAGGAAGGCGGCCAGGCCAGGCACGAAGGCGTTGATCGGCCATTCCAGCAGGATATCGCCGAGCATCGACAGTACCAGGCCGACGGCAACCCAGCGGCGATAGCCGTCTGCAGGTGTAGCGAGAATCCAGAAGAGCATGGCGAGGACCGGCAGCGGCTTGCACAGCATGCGCAGGACGGGCAGGTCGAAGGTCACGGCGAACAGGTAGGCGGCACCGCCGATCAGTGCCAAGAGTGCCCAGCGCATGGGGTTCCCTCCCGAGGAAATGAACGCCCACTGTGCCGCAGCGCGGCGCCTGGCCTACAGGCCGAAGGCGTCAGCGCGAGCGGCTTATGGCGCCGGGTATCGCCGCGTTACTTCACGGCGATGGGGCAGACGAAGGTTTGTGCGGGGGCGACTTCGGCTTCCCAGGGCCGGCGGTAGGCCAGTTCCAGCTTGTCCTCGCCGGCGGCGGTCACGCGGAAGCGCCAGGTGGATTCGCCGGCGCTGCCGACCAGGCCTGCGTCTTCCGGGTTGCTGTAGACCTCGGGGCCAAGGGCGCGCAGCAGGCCGTTGGCGGCGTTGCGCAGTTCCCAGCGGAAACCGGTGGTGGGGTTGCTCGGCAGGATCAGCACGAGTTCCTGGCCGGTGTGCAGTTTCAGTGGCTTGCAGTCGCTGGCGTCTTCCAGGGTGACCACGGGTTTGGTCTGTCCGGCGCAGCCGGCGAGCAGGACCAGGGAGAGGGGCAGCAATGTGCGGTACGACGGCATGACGGCTCCTGGGAGGGGACAGGTTGGGCCGCAGGATAACGCAATCGTATGAGAAGGAGGTGCTTCGTGCATTGCACGCAGGTGTTGGAGCTGACCTGTAGGGGCGCCCCATGGGCGCGATCGCNNNNATGGCCCGCTCCTACAGGTTCATTTGGGACATCAGGCCGGGAACAACACCTTCGCCACATCCCCATAGCGCCTGGCGAAATGCACCGTCAGCCCTTCCTTCAGGTACTCCGGCAGTTCCTCGAAGTCCCCGCGGTTGGGCTCGGGCAGGATCAGCTCGAAGAGCTTCTGCCGACGCGCCGCGATGACTTTCTCGCGCACGCCGCCAATCGGCAGGACCTGGCCGGTGAGGGTCAGCTCGCCGGTCATCGCCACGCCCTTCTTCGGCGCCTGGTTGCGCGCCAGGGACAGCAGGGCGCTGGCCATGGTGACGCCGGCGCTGGGGCCGTCCTTGGGCGTGGCGCCTTCCGGCACGTGCACGTGGACGAAGGCCTGGTCGAAGAAGCTCGACTCGCCGCCGTACTTCTTCAGGTTCGAGCTGATGTAGCTGTAGGCGATTTCCGCTGATTCCTTCATCACGTCACCCAGTTGCCCGGTGAGCTTGAAGCCGCGGTTCAGCGTATGGATGCGCGTCGCCTCGATGGGCAGGGTCGCGCCGCCCATGCTGGTCCAGGCCAGGCCGGTAATCACGCCGACACCGGAGAGGACCTGTTCGGTGCGGAACACCGGGGTGCCCAGGTACTCTTCCAGGTCCTTGGCGCCGATCTTCACCACCGAGTCCGGGTCTTCCAGCAGCTTCATCACCGACTTGCGCACCAGCTTGCCGAGTACCTTCTCCAGCTGGCGCACGCCGGCCTCGCGGGCGTAGCCCTCGATCACCGAGCGCAGGGCGGCGTCGTTGATCGACAGGCGACTCTTCGGCACGCCGGCCTTTTCCAGCTGCTTGGGCCACAGGTGACGCTTGGCGATGGCCAGCTTCTCCTCGGCGATGTAGCCGGACAGGCGGATGACTTCCATGCGGTCCAGCAGCGGGCCGGGGATGGAATCCAGGGTGTTGGCGGTGCAGACGAACAGCACCTTGGACAGGTCCAGGCGCAGGTCCAGGTAGTGGTCGAGGAACTCCACGTTCTGCTCCGGATCGAGCGTCTCCAGCAGCGCCGAGGCGGGGTCGCCCTGGTAGCTGCTGCCGAGCTTGTCGATCTCGTCGAGCATGATCACCGGGTTCATCACCTCGACGTCCTTCAGCGCCTGCACCAGCTTGCCGGGCAGGGCGCCGATGTAGGTGCGGCGGTGGCCCTTGATCTCGGCCTCGTCACGCATGCCGCCGACGCTGAAGCGGTAGAACGGCCGCCCCAGGCTCTCGGCGATGGATTTGCCGATGCTGGTCTTGCCCACGCCGGGCGGGCCCACCAGCAGCACGATGGAGCCCGCAATCTCGCCCTTGAAGGTGCCCACCGCGAGGAATTCGAGGATGCGGTCCTTCACGTCCTCCAGCCCGGAGTGGTGCCGGTCGAGGACCTTGCGCGCGTGCTTGAGGTCGAGCTTGTCGACGCCCATCAGGCCCCACGGGACGGAGGTCGCCCAGTCGAGGTAGTTGCGCGTGACGGCGTACTCCGGCGAGCCGGTCTCCAGGATCGACAGCTTGTTCAGTTCTTCGTCGATGCGCTTCTTCGCCTGGTCGGGCAGGGTCTTGCCTTCCAGGCGTGCGCGGAATTCGTCGGAGTCGGCGCTCTTGTCGTCCTTGGTGATGCCCAGTTCCTGCTGGATGATCTTCAACTGTTCCTGCAGGAAGAACTCGCGCTGGCGCTCGCCGATCTTGCGGTTGACCTCGGCGGACAGCTCCTTCTGCAGGCGCGCGACTTCCACTTCCTTGCGCAGCAGCGGCAGCACCTTCTCCATGCGCTTGAGCATCGGCACGGTGTCCAGCACGCCCTGCAGCTCAGACCCCGGCGCGGTGGTGAGCGCGGCGGCGAAGTCGGTCAGCGGCGACGGGTCGTTGGGGTTGAAGCGGTTGAGGTAGTTCTTCAGCTCCTCGCTGTACAGCGGGTTGAGCGGCAGCAGTTCCTTGATCGCGTTGATCAGGGCCATGCCGTAGGCCTTCACCTCGTCACTGGGGTCGCTGGGGGTGTGCGGATATTCCACCTCCACCAGGAAAGGCGGGCGATGGCGCTTGATCCAGCCGCGAATGCGCACGCGCGACAGGCCCTGGGCGACGAACTGCAGCTTGCCGCCCTCGCGGCTGGCGTGGTGCACGCGCACCAGGGTGCCGTGCTCGGGCAGGCTGTCCGGGTCGAAGTGGCGTGGATCTTCCGGCGGGTTCTCCATGAAGAACAGCGCCAGGCTGTGGTGCTCGGTCTTGGCAACCAGCTCCAGCGTCTCGGCCCACGGCTCCTCGTTGACGATCACCGGCAGCACCTGCGCCGGGAAGAACGGGCGGTTGTGGATCGGGATGACGTACACCGTGGTCGGCAGGTTCTGCCCCGGCAACACCAGCCCGGTGTTGCTGACCTCTTCGGCGCTGTGGATATCGTGAATCTCGTCGTGGTCGCTCATGAGGCACCTGACTGATTGAACATGACAGTCTAGATGGGGAAACCGGCTCGGGGTTTCAATCCCATGCTGCTGCAGGATGTGTCTGGAGGATGTTGCGGCCGATTGTTTACGAACGGAGCTTACGAGCGGATTAGCGTCGCGGGCGCAGGAAATCGCTGGGCGGCCGGCCGAACTGGCGGCTGAACATCGCGCTGAAGGCGCTGGGCGTGCTGTAGCCGACTTCCAGCGCCACGTTCAGCACGCTTTCGCCCTGCGCCAGGCGTTCCAGCGCGGCCAGCAGGCGGGCTTGCTGGCGCCATTGGCCGAAGGTCAGCCCGGTTTCGCGGGAGAACCAGCGCTGCACCGTCTTGCTGTCCACGTTCAGTTTCGCCGCCCACTCGGCCAGGCCGGCGTTTTCTCCGGGCTGGCGCTGGATGGTACGGCAAAGCTCACGCAGGCGCGGGTGCGCCGGCAGGGGCAGGTGCAGCGGCAGCATGGGGTCTTCGCGCAGTTCATCCAGCATCAGGCCGAGGACGCGACCATCGCGGGAATCCGGCGTTACTTCGCCACTGATCGACAGCGCCGCCAGGATCAGCTCTCGCAGCAACGGTGAGACCGCCAGCACGCAGCAGTCCGGCGGCAGGTGCGGGGCGCTGCCCGGCTCCACGTAGAGCGTGCGTACCTGCACGTCGCCGACCATGCGCGTCCAGTGCTCCACGCCGGCGGGTATCCACAGGCCACGGTTGTCCGGCACCACCCACTGGCCGCTGGCGCTGCCCACTACCAGCACGCCACGCACGGCGTAGAGCAGTTGCGCGCGGTGATGGCTGTGCGCAGGCACCTGATGGCCATCGGGAAAATCCAGGGCGACAGCGGCCACCGGGCTGGCGGCCCGTTCGTAGCCGTGGTTTTCCACTGGTTGAGGCGGAATGTCCTTTTTACGCATCTGGATGCCTGTTTGTCGTTAGACGACCACTTTCCTCCATCGTTAGGCTGCTGAACAGTCCCCATCTGCTTCGATGATCCCGCCATGACCGACATGTCCCTGATCGCCGAGCAACTGGCTCGTATCGCCAGCCTGCTCGAACAATCCCTGCCGGCGCGCGCCGAGCTGGCGCTGGAAGAGAGCGCTATCGCCCATCTCTGGGAATACCGCCAGGGCCAGCCGCGCCTGACGCCGGTGATCGAGCCGGCGCTGATCGCCTTTGACGACCTGCGCAACGTCGACCGGCAGAAGGCGCTGATCGAACAGAACACCCGCCAGTTCGTCTCCGGTCGCCCGGCCAACAACGTGCTGCTGACCGGCGCCCGCGGGACCGGCAAGAGTTCGCTGGTGAAGGCCTGCCTGCACGCCTTCCACGCCGAGGGATTGCGCCTGATCGAGGTGGACAAGGAACACCTGGCCGACCTGCCGCAGATCATCGACCTGCTGCGCCATCGCCAGGAGCGCTTCATCCTGTTCTGCGACGACCTCTCCTTCGAGGATGGCGAGACCGGCTACAAGGGCCTGAAGACCGTGCTCGACGGCTCGGTGGCCGGGCAATCCGGCAATGTGCTGATCTACGCCACGTCCAACCGCCGCCACCTGCTCGCCGAACGCGCCGAGGACAACCTGTCCTTCCAGCGCAGCGAGAGCGGCGAGTTGCATCCGGGCGAAGCGGTGGAGGAGAAGATCTCGCTCTCCGAGCGCTTCGGCCTGTGGATATCTTTCTATGCCTTCAGCCAGGAGCAGTACCTGGAGGCGGTCGCGCGCTGGCTGGAATACCACGGCCTGGGCGGCGTTGCGCAGGATGAGTGGGAACAGGCGGCGATCCGCTGGGCGACCCATCGCGGGTCGCGGTCCGGGCGGATCGCCGCGCAATTCGCCCGGGATTACGCCGGGCGTCGGCCTTAGCCTTTAGAACGCCACTTTTACCCCCGCCTGGATGCCACGCCCGCCGGCCGGCACGCTGTCGCGCAGGATCGAACTGGCGTAGCGCACGGTCTGGTTGGTCAGGTTCTCGCCCTTGACGAAGGCCAGCCAGCGGCTGTCGCCCAGGTCGAAGCGGTAGCCGAGGCTGGCGCCGAGGGTGGTGTAGCCGTCGGTGCGCAGTTCGTTCTCCGGCACGCGGTTCTGGTCGGCGGCGTATTCCACGTCCACCCGCGCCTGCCACTGCTGCAATTCCCACAGCAGCGCGCTGTTCAGGCGCAGCGGGGCGATGCGGGGCAGCGCTTCGCCGGTGTCCTTGTTCTTCGCGCGGGTGTAGTCGCCGGACAGTTCCAGGTCGAAGCGGCCGTAGGGGCTGTCCAGCAGGTGGATGCGGTCCTGCGCCTCGACGCCGTAGAAGTCGGCCTTCACGCCGCTGTAGAGGTACTCGGGCAGCGCTTCGTCGTCACCGGCATTCACCACCGCACCTTCCTCGTCGCGGTAGCGCCCGCTGGCCAGCAGGCCGATGTAGTTGGAGAAGCGGCTGTAGAACACGCCGACGCTGCCCTTGTGCCGGCCGCTGTCGAAGCGCAGGGCGAGGTCGGTGGAAACGGCTTTTTCCTTGCTCGCGTCGGCGTCGCCCACTTCGTAGGTGCCGGTGGCCGCGTGGGCGCCGTTGGCGTAGAGCTCGTAGAAGGTCGGCGCGCGTTCGGTGTAGGCGAGGGTGCCAGCCAGCGACCAGATCGGCGTCAGCTTGTACACCGCGCCGCTGGACAGGCTGCCAGCGGTGAAGCTGCGTGAGCCGTCGTTCTCGGCGAAGCGCTCGTTGTCCTTGGCATTGGGATCGATGCGCGTGTGCTCGGCGCGGCCGCCCAGGTTCAGCGCCAGGCGCTCGGTGGCCTGCCAGTTCTCCAGGAAGAACAGCGCCGCGCTGTCGGTCTCGGTATGCGGCACGAAGGCTTCTTCGCCCAGCGCGGAGAAGCGGCTGTTGGCGACCTGCGCGCCGACGATGCCTTCCACCGGCCCGATCGGTTTATGCCGGGCCTCGATACGCGCCTCGTAGCCGTCGTTCTTGAAGGTGGTGCCAGTCTCGCCGTCCTCGATTTCCTTGTGCTGGTACTCGGTGTAGGCCGCGTCCAGCTTCACCGAGCTGAAGGGGCCGTCGAGGTCGCGGATTTCCGAGGCGAAGGCATAGCGGTCCTGCTGCATCTTCAGGCGTACGTCGTCTTCGGCGGGCGAGCCGTAATTGCTGTCGTAGCCGCTGTAGGACAGCCCCGCATAGCCGTGATCCCAGTGGTAGCTGCCACCGATGGCGCCGCTGTCCTGGCGGCCGTCGCTGTTGTTCACGCGGTGCTTGGCGTCGTCGCCGTCGCTCTGGCGCTGGCGCGCGGAATGGGCGTAACCGGGGATGCGCAGGTCGTTGAACTCGCGGGAGCCGGCGTCCAGGTGCAGGGCGAAGGTGCCGTCGCCGGCTTCGAGCGCGCCGGCAGCGCTGCGGGTGGTGTCCGAGCCGCCGTAGCGCAGCTCGCCCTGGCCGTGAATGCCGTCCACCGGTTCGCTGGGGATGCGGTTGTCGAAGCTGTTGACCACCCCGCCGATGGCGTTGCCGCCGTAGAGCAGCGCGGCCGGGCCGCGCACGACTTCGATGCGTTCGACCACGTTGGGGTCTTCCGGCACGGCGTGGTCGTAGGACAGCGACGAGGCGTCCAGCGCGCCCACGCCATTGCGCAGCAGGCGGATGCGGTCGCCGTCCATGCCGCGGATCACCGGGCGGCTGGCGCCGGGGCCGAACCAGGTGGAGGACACGCCCGGCGTGCCATTGAGGGTTTCGCCCAGGCTGCCTTTCTGGCGCAGGGTCAGTTCGTCGCCCTGCAGCACGCTGCTGGGCGCCGCGGGGGAAGCATCGCCCAGCGGATTGGCGGTAATCACCTGAGGCTCCAGCTCGGTGGGGGCGGCATCGGCCAGCGAAGGCGCACCGGCGCAGAGGGCGAGGCCCAGCGGTGCGAAACGCCAGCGCGGGCGGGGAAGGGATGGGGGCATGACGAACTCCTGGTTTTTCTTCTGGCAAAGCGAACCCCTCCCTCGTGGTCAGGGATGCGCCAGGCGGCGGGAAGGGGAAGATGGGGAAGTGTTATTTGTTATAACATAACATATCTGTCGGTTAGCAAGACTTTCCTGCTTAGATGATTTCGTGCGTAGCCCGATGGCGAGTTGCGCCGGGTTGCACCTGCTGGCTGGGCAGGTCGATGGAATTTTCGTACCATGCTCAAAATTTGATCAGATCGCGCCATGTTCGATACCCGTCTCGCCACACTGCCCGACCAGGCTGACCAGCACGCCCATGACCATCACCAGCTGGTGATGTCCCTGAGCGGCCGTGCGGAGTTCGAGATAGGCGGTACCGCCGGCGAGGTCTGCCGCATGCGCGCATGCCTGGTGCCAGGGGAGGTGGGGCACGAGTTCGCCGGGCTGGGCGACAACCGGATGCTGATCGTCGATCTGACCGAGGCGGGTGCCGGCGAGCAGGACCGCGAACTGCTGGCGAGGCTGTTCGAAATGCCGCGCTACCCGACGCTGGATGCGGACTTCCAGAACCTGCTCAGCTACGCCGGGGCGGAAATCGCCCGCTACGGCGATGACCCGCTGCTCGCCCGCGCCCTGGGCGGTGTGTTGCTGCGAGCCTTGCACCTGCGGCTGTTCGGCGAAGACCGTGCGCCGCGCAACGGGCCGCTGGACCTGGAGCGGCTGGACGGCTACATCGCCGATCACCTGTCCCGGCGCATCACCGTGGCCGAGCTGGCGCAGGTCGCCTGCCTGAGCCCCAGTCATTTCCACGCACAGTTCAAGGATCGCGTCGGCCTGACGCCGCACCAGTACCTGCTGCGCCAGCGCCTCGACCGCGCCGCGCGCCTGCTGCGGGAAACCGAGCTGCCATTGGTCGGCGTAGCCGGGGAGTGCGGTTTCTCCAGCCAGAGCGCATTGACCACCGCGATGCGTCGTTACCTGGGTTTGACCCCGGGCAGCCTGCGTCGCTCTTGAGTCCGCTAGCCTGCGCCACCCCTGATTGCTGATCGAATGGTCAATTGTCGACCTGCGGGTGCCGGAGTCTTTTGCAAGAACTCCAGAGCTTTCAGCAAGAATTTCGCAGGGTGCAACCCATAGAGTCCGCCCACCGCGTTGCTGGTGTTCCAAGGTGCAACCCGGTCAGACCAAGAACAACAGCCAGCTCGATACGCGGGAGGGGCAGCATGCCCATCACCGGTTCTGTCTTCGCCTGTAGCGCGCCTGCACCTGGCCGCATACACATCCCCACGGCCCGGCCCGCAGCGCCCGCCCGTGGTCTTGCGCCGTCCGCCCTCGGACCAGCGGCGCCTTCCGTCCCGATGCTTTCTGTACAATCCGCGCCCTCGCGCGCCGGCCACTCCCTGCCGCTTCTTCATGCGTGCGTGTGCTCAATTTCAGTCACTGCCGACGAGCCTCGTCGCCAGCCCCGTATTGTGCGGCTGGAGATAACTCGTCGGGAGCAGGACGCCGACTCCGGCGCCTGAAGGATGACCGGGCAACGCCCGGAAAACGGCCCGCACCTCGCCCACCGGCGAAGGCGGGGCGGAAGTCGCCGTGGTGAGACGGCGGCTGCAGGATGACGCCAGCAAGGACGAGGGCGTGCCTGCGTCGGGATGCGTAGCGGTTCGGTGCCTGTTTGGCATCACGCGCAACCCGGTTTGCCTGTGAGCAAGCGCTAACCGGTCGGCGTCAACCACGCCGGCTGCCAGTCAAGGGTCCGCGATACCCCGCGTACCCGGATAAAAACAAGCTGTAGGGGAGTCCCCATGAGCGTCAACACGCCAACACTGATCACCTTCGTGATCTACATCGCGGCCATGGTTCTGATCGGCTTGGCCGCCTATCGTTCGACCAACAATTTCTCCGACTACATCCTCGGTGGCCGCAGCCTCGGCAGCTTCGTCACCGCGCTGTCGGCCGGTGCTTCGGACATGAGCGGCTGGCTGCTGATGGGCCTGCCGGGCGCCATCTACCTGTCGGGCATCTCGGAAAGCTGGATCGCCATCGGCCTGATCTGCGGCGCCTACCTGAACTGGCTGTTCGTCGCCGGTCGCCTGCGCGTGCACACCGAGCACAACGGCAATGCGCTGACCCTGCCGGACTACTTCAGCACCCGCTTCGAGGACAACAGCCGCATCCTGCGGGTGATCTCCGCGCTGGTGATCCTGGTGTTCTTCACCATCTACTGCGCCTCCGGCATCGTCGCCGGCGCCCGCCTGTTCGAAAGCACCTTCGGCATGTCCTACGAGACCGCGCTGTGGGCCGGTGCCGCCGCGACCATCGCCTACACCTTCGTCGGTGGCTTCCTGGCGGTGAGCTGGACCGACACTGTGCAGGCCTCGCTGATGATCTTCGCGCTGATCCTTACCCCGGTGATCGTGCTGTTCGCCACCGGTGGCGTGGAACCGACCTTCGCCGCGATCGAGCTGAAGGACGCCGCCAACTTCGACATGTTCAAGGGCGCGTCCTTCGTCGGCGTGCTGTCGCTGATGGCCTGGGGCCTGGGCTACTTCGGCCAGCCGCACATCCTGGCGCGCTTCATGGCCGCCGATTCGGTGAAGTCGATCCCGGCTGCCCGCCGCATCTCCATGACCTGGATGATCCTCTGCCTGGGCGGCGCCGTCGCCGTGGGCTTCTTCGGCATCGCCTACTTCCAGGCGCACCCGGAGCAGGCTGGCGCAGTCGGCGAGAACCACGAGCGCATCTTCATCGAACTGGCGAAGATCCTGTTCAATCCGTGGATCGCCGGCGTGCTGCTGTCCGCCATCCTCGCCGCGGTAATGAGCACCCTGAGCTGCCAGCTGCTGGTGTGCTCCTCGGCGCTGACTGAAGACTTCTACAAGGCCTTCCTGCGCAAGAACGCCAGCCAGCTCGAGCTGGTGTGGGTCGGTCGCGCCATGGTGCTGCTGGTGGCGCTGGTGTCCATCGCCCTGGCCGCCAACCCGGAAAACCGCGTCCTGGGCCTGGTGTCCTACGCCTGGGCCGGCTTCGGCGCTGCCTTCGGTCCGCTGGTGCTGTTCTCCGTGCTGTGGAAGGGCATGACCCGCAACGGCGCGCTGGCCGGCATCATCGTCGGTGCGGTCACCGTGATCGTCTGGAAGCAGTTCGGCTGGCTCGGCCTGTACGAGATCATCCCGGGCTTCATCCTCTCCAGCATTTCCATCGTGGTGTTCAGCCTGATCGGCTCGGCACCGTCGAAGGCGATGATCCAGCGCTTCGAGGAAGCCGAGGCGGAATACGCCGAGGCCACTCAGCCGGCAGGCACTCCGGTGACCAGCCGCTGATCCTGAGCTGAATGAAAAAGGCCGCGTTCCCGGAAGGGACGCGGCCTTTTTTGTGGCATCAGGTTTGGCTTTTCTGTAGGAGCGAGCTTGCTCGCGACCCCCCTTGATGCCGTGGGTGTCGGGCAGGTTCGCGAGCAAGCTCGCTCCTACAGGTCATGGCTCCGTGCTGACCTGTAGGAGCGGACTCCGTCCGCGATGCTCCCGGCGCGATGCGAACCTATCGCGGACGGAGTCCGCTCCCACGCTAGTCGGTGAGTCCGGCGTATGGCGATCAATGCGAAGCGTGCCCGCCACTCATCGCCGCCGCATACCGCCAGCAGGCGAACAGGCACAGTGCCAGGCCGACCACTGCCAGCGCGCCGCCGACGTAGCCGATCCACTCCAGCCCCATGCCCACCGCCACGCGGCTGCCCAGCAGCGCACCGCCGCCGATGCCGACGTTGTACAGGCCGGAGAACATCGCCATGGCCACGTCGGTGGCGTCGTGGGCCAGTTGCAGGACCTTGGCCTGCAGCGCCAGGCCGAAGCAGAGGATCGCCGCGCCCCAGAACAGGCTCAGGCCCAGCAGCGCCGTGGGCGAATGGGAAAGCGGCATCAGCAGCAGGAGCGAGCCGCCGAGCACGGCGATGGCCATGCACGGGAAGGCGCGCGGGAAGCGCTCGCTGTAGCGGCTGAAGAGGATCGAGCCGAACATCCCGGCGCCGCCGAACAGCAGCAGGAGCAGCGTGGTCTTCTGGCTGTCCAGCGCGGCGATCTCCCGCGCGAACGGTTCGATGTAGCTGTAGGCGGTGAATTGCGCGGTGATCACCAGCACGGTGAGCACGTACATCGACACCAGCGCCGGGCGGCGCAGCAGCAGTGGCAGGCTGCGCAGCGAACCGGAGTTCTGGCTCGGCAGCTGCGGCAGCGCGCGGGCCAGCCAGAGCACCACGACCACCGAGACGCCGGCAATCGCCAGGAAGGTGGTGCGCCAGCCCATCGCTTCACCCAGCACGCGGCCCAGCGGGATGCCCAGCACCATCGCCAGGATGGTCCCGGTGGCCAGCAGACCGAGGGCTTTCGCCTGCTGGCCGGGGGGCGCCACGCGCACTGCGAGCGAGGCGGTGATCGACCAGAACACCGCGTGGGCGAAGGCGATGCCGAAGCGGCTGATCATCAGCACCGTGAAGTTCCAGGCAAAGCCGGAGAGCACGTGGCTGACGATGAACAGGCAGAAGATCACCACCAGCAGGCGGCGTCGCTCCATGTTGCGGGTCAGCTGCATCAGCGGCAGCGAGGCCAGCGACACCACCCAGGCGTAGAGCGTGAGCATCAGGCCGGTCTGTTCCGGGCGCATGTCGAAGCTGCGGCCGATGTCGCTGAGCAGGCCCACCGGGACGAACTCGGTGGTGTTGAAAATGAAGGCGGCGATGGCCAGGGCGATGACGTTCAGCCAGCTGCCGGTGCGGGTGTCTTGCGCGGTTGTCATGGGAATCCTGAGGTGAAGTGGGGCTCAGGCCGTGCCTTGGGATCACGCAGGGGCGTGTCGCGGGCAAAGAAGAATTGTTGTTGCGGCGGGGTGCAATTCTAACCACGCATCCCGGTCCGCGCACGGCAAAGGGGCGCCTGCGCGGGCGCAGCGGCAGGCTCAGGCGGCGTTGTCGATCAGCGGATCAGCCGCCTGCGCCGCTTCCTCGGCCAGCCAGTCGAGGAAGGCGCGCACTGGCGGATGGCGCTCGCGGCCGGGGACGCAGAGCGCGGTGTAGCGGGCACCGGGCACGTTGATGTCCGGGCGGTAGGGCACCAGCAGGCCCTTCTCCACGCTCTCCGACACCAGCAGCGAACTGGCCAGCACCAGCCCTTGGCCGGCGATGGCCGCCTGCAGGGCGTAGAACTCCTCCTCGTACTCGCGCTGTACCGCCTGGGTCAGCAGGCATTCCTCACCGGCTGCCGCGCACCAGGCCTTCCAGCCGCGCTCGTAGAGCTCGGAGTTGTACCAGCGCACGCTGATCATCTCCGGCACGTCCACGTCGGCGGTCGCCACCAGCGCCGGCGCGCCATACACGGCGAAGCGTTCGGCCAGAAGGAACTGGCTGTGCATGCGCGGGTACTCGCCGAAACCGTAGCGGATCGCCAGGTCGACGCTGGCGTCCTGCTGCAGGTCGAGCAGTTCGCACTGGCTGTCCAGGCGCAGGCGAATGTGCGGATGGCGCGCATAGAAGCGCCCCAGGCGCGGCACCAGCCAGAGCGCTGCGAACGCGGGGGTGGTGGAGATCGTCAGGCTGCTGGCATTGCGCTGCGGACGCAGGCTGTCCACGGACTGCGAGACCTCCAGCAGCGCGCCGTGCAGGCTGCGGAATAACCGCTCGCCGGCCTCGGTCAGGCGCACCTGGCGTGGCAGGCGCTCGAACAGCGGCAGGCCCAGCCATTCCTCCAGCGCGCGGACCTGGTGGGATACCGCCGTGGGCGTCACCGCCAGTTCCTCGGCGGCGGCCTTGAAGCTCAGCTGGCGCGCGGCGGATTCGAAGGTGCGCAGGGCGGGAAGCGGCAGGTTGGCGAACATCGAACGCTCCATGGATGAGTTGAACTCATCTGAGTGCGATTTCCCTCAGTTGTCCGGGAGACCGCCGGAAAATACCTTGGATGGCAAGCAGAGTGGCAATCCAGTGTACCGGATGAATCACCTGGAACAAGTCGAACCGAAGGAGCTATAGATGAGCCGTATTCTTGCCATTCACGCCAGTCCGCGTGCCGAGCGTTCCCACTCCCGTCGCCTGGCCGAGGGTTTTCTTGCCGCGCTGCCGTCCACAGGCATTACTCACCGCGAAGTGGGCCGAGCCAATCTGCCCCACGTCAGCGAAGGCTTCATCGCCGCTGCCTTCCATCCGCAGCGCGAGCATCGTCCGGCCGAACTTCAGGCGGAGCTGACGTTGAGCGATGAGTTGGTGGACGAGTTGCTTGCCCACGACCTGCTGGTGATCTCCACGCCCATGTACAACTTCAGCGTGCCCAGCGGCCTGAAGGCCTGGGTCGACCAGATCGTCCGTATCGGCCGCACCTTCGACCTGCACATCAAGGACGGCGAGGCCGAATACGAGCCGCTGCTCAAGGGCCGCAAGGCGCTGATCATCACCAGCCGCGGTGGCGCCGGCATGGGGCCGGGCGGTGAGCTGGAGTGGATGAACCATGCCGACGCCTGGCTGCGCGTGGCGCTGGGGTTCCTCGGCATCGAGGACGTACAGGTGATCGCCGCCGAGGGCGAGGAGGGCAATCCCGAGGCCTTCCGCGCGTCCTATCAACAGGCTGAACAAGCCCTGGCCGACCTCGCCGAGAGCGAGTGGGCGCGTGCGTGATGGCCTGGGCGATGCTGATGGTGGCGGCGGTGTTCGAGGTGATGTTCGCGGTGTCGATGAAGTACGCCGAGGGCTTTACCCGGCCGCTGCCCACCGTGGTAACGGTATTGGCGGTGATCGGTGGGATCTTCTTCCTCACCCTGGCGATGCGCCAGTTGCCGGTGAGCATCGCCTACCCGATCTGGACCGCCATCGGCACCCTGGGCACGGTGTTCTTCGGCTTCCTGCTGCTGGGCGAGGCGCTGACCCTGACCAAGCTGGCGTCGGTCGCCCTGATCATCGCCGGCGTGGCCGGGCTGCGGGCCTGATGCTAAGGTGCCGCGCATTCTCCGCACGACGACACCGACCATGACCGACAAACCGAAGAACCCGCTTCACGGCGTCACCCTGGAAGCCATCCTCAACCAGCTGGTGGCGCAGTACGGCTGGGACGGGCTGGCCAAGCGCATCGACGTGCGCTGCTTCAAGAATGACCCGAGCATCAAGTCCAGCCTGACCTTCCTGCGCCGTACGCCGTGGGCGCGGGAGCAGGTCGAGGCGCTGTACGTGAAGAGCGTGCAGGGCAAGTGAGGTTGGGTTGTCGTAGGAGCGGACTCCGTCCGCGATAGGCCCGCATCGCGCCGGAAACCATCGCGGACGGAGTCCGCTCCTACGCCCCTGCAGCCCTTGGCGCTCAGCGCCAACTCACCCGCAGGTTATCCAGCCGCTCCTGGCATCCGGTGCTGATCCCCGGCTCCAGGTAGCCGGTCAGCAGCGGCGCCATGCCCTTGAGCACCTGTACTGGCAGCGCCGAGGTGAACTTGAAACCATCCGACTCGCTGCCGGCCACGTAGGCGGTGAGCGTGCCGAAGTGGCGCGGGCCGATGTAGAAGACGAAGGTCGCCGTGCGGTTCATCGCCTTTGAACTCCTCACCCAGCCGCTGCGGGTGACGCTCTCGATGCGGTTGTCGCCGGTGCCGGTCTTGCCGCCCATCACCAGCGCATTGCCATCGGCCAGCTTGAAGGTGCCGGACAGGCGCCGCGCGGTGCCTGCATCCACTACCTGCGATAGCGCGGTGCGCAGTGCCTGGGCGACCTCCGAGCGCATCACCTGGCGGCCATTGCCCGATTCCGGGCCAAGGGTGACTTCATAGGGCGTGGCCGCGGCGAAGTGCAGGCTGTCGATGCGCAGAGTTGGCAGGCGCACGCCATCGTTGAGGATGATCCCCATCAGCTCCGCCAGCGCCGCCGGGCGGTCGCCCGAACTGCCCAGCGCGGTGGCCAGCGACGGCACCAGGTGGTCGAACGGATAGCCCAGGCGCTTCCACTGTTCATGCAGGTCGAGGAAGGCTTCCACCTCCAGCATGATGCGGATGCGCTTGTCGCGGGCGTACTTGTGCCGCGACTTGAACAGCCAGCCGTAGACTTCCTTGCGCTCGGCGCTGCTGGCGGCGACGGCGTCGGCGAAGGTCGCTGCCGGCTGGCGTTGCAGGTAGCCCAGCAGCCAGAGTTCCAGCGGGTGCACGCGGGCGACGTAGCCCTGGTCGTTGAGGTTGAAGGCCCCCGGCCCGTAGCGCGTGTAGAGGTCTTCGATGCGCTTGTCGGTGAGCTTGTCGCCGGCGTACTTGCCCTGCTTCAGGCGATCCTGCAGGAAGGCGGCAAAGGTCGGAACATCCGCCTGCGGCTGCAGGTAACGGTGGATCGCCGCCAGCCGCACCGGCCAGGCGCGCAGGCCATCGAGGAAGGTATTCAGGCGGTCGTCGTTGTCCTTGCCCTTGTACTTCTGCCAGAAGCGCAGCAGGTAGACCTGGCTTTCCTTGTCGACGAAGCGGTCGAGGTAGTCCTGCCGGCGCGGGTCCTTGTCGTCGGCCAGCACGGCGACTTTGCTGCCCTCGTTGGCGTAGATGTCGTGGCGCACCAGGTCGCGCAGCAGGCGCACGAAGGGCAGGTTGATCGACTCGCGCAGGGCGTCCTGCAGGGTCGGGATGCGGCCGTTGTCTTCCTTGCGGAAGTTGCTGAAGGTGTGGATGCCTCCGCCGGTGAAGAAGCTCTCGTAGGGGCTGGCGGAGTACTTGCGCTGCAGGGCGGCGGCGAGCATGTCCGGCAGGTCGCGGTCCTTGGCGGTGATCAGGTAGTCGATGGACCAGCGGGTAAGGAAGTCCAGCGGCTCCACCGGCACCTTCTTCAGCTCCGCGACGCTCATCGGCGCGTACAGCTGGTGCAGGTCTGCGATGGTTTCCAGGTAGGTGGCGAGCACCCGCAGCTTGGCGGTGGAGCCCAGCTCCAGCTTGCTGCCCTCGTTGATGTCGAAGGGCTGCTCGGTGCTGTCGGTCTGCACGCGCACGCGGTTGCCGCTGGGGGTGCGCTCGAACAGGGTGAAGCTGTAGCGCACGTCCCTGGTCTTGTCCTTGGACAGCAGGTGCTCGCCGAACAGGCCGATCTGCTCGGCGAATTCCGGGTCGGACAGACGCCGCAGGTAACCGGTGACCTGCTCCTGCAGCTCATGCTGCAGCGTGGTGGTGAAGCTCATGTCGAAGCGGTCGAGGTCGTACAGCGGCACGTCGAGCATGCCGGCCAGGCGGGTGCGGGCGAGGCCGATGCCCTTGTTGTTCTCCAGCGGGGTGAAGCTCGGCTCGCTGCGCGGATCGCGGAATACCAGTTTCTGCTTGAGCGCGGCGTCTCGCAGCTCGGGGGCGACCACGTTGTTCTGCGCCAGCAGGCGCAGGTAGCTGTCAGTCAGCACGGCGAGCTGGTCACGGCCGCGCGCCAGGTACCAGGACGGCCGACGGTGGGCAATCATCAGCGACACCACCTGGCGCAGCGCCTTGCCCTGGGCGGCCAGTTCGGCGCCGGAGCCGGGCGGGGTGTTGAGCAGCTTGTTGACCTGCTGGTAGTCGGCGCCGTACCAGATCCACAGGCCGTCCGGCAGGCCGCTGACTTCGCCGTAGCCGGGCTGCGCCGAGAGCGGCACCGAATTGAGATAAGTGAGGGCGACGTTGCGCCGTGCGGCCATGTTTTCCGCACCGTTCTGGTAGGTGCGCACGCTGGCCGAAGCCATCTGCCGCAGCTTGTCGGTGATGGAGTTGGTGCGGCCATCCTCGGAGTGGCGGTACTTCTCGATCTGCGTGGCCAGGGTGCTGCCGCCGGGGGCGTGGTTGCCCAGCCCGACCAGCTTGCCCACCTGCGCCACGGAGGCCTGGGTGAAGCGGCTCCAGTCGATGGCCGGGTTCAGGTAGGGGCGGTCGGGGTCGAGCAGGTCGCGGTTCTCGATGTACAGCAGGCTGTTGACGATGGCCGGCGAGATACTTTCGAAGTTGGCGTAGAGCCGCTGCGGGTAGCGGAAGTTGTAGATCGGCAGACCACGGCAGTCGGCGATGTCGACGCCGGCCTGGGCCTTCTCCGGGTAGGGCGGGAACATCCCGTGGCCGGTGTACTGCATCAGCGGATCGGAGAAGCGCGCCTGGCTCAGGGTGACGAAATTGCGCTCGTGCAGGCGGCCGAGGAAGCTCGGCAGTTGCTGGTAACCCAGGCGCCGGTCGAAGGGGCCGCCCTGGGGATAGACCACGTCGCCGGTGCCGCCCTGTTCCAGGCTCCAGGTCAGCCCGGTGGCGTAGCGTGCCAGTTCGCGTGCCTGCAGCTTGGAGGTGCGTGCTTCATAGAGCAGCGCCGCGCCCATGGCAGCCAGCAATGGCAGGAGAAAAAGGAAGAGGATGAGGAAGCGGTGGTGATGCACTTTCTGTGGGGAAAGGCCGGGCCCCAGACTTCCCGGTTGACCTGCCACTTGCGTACCGGAATGCTTCGAGTTGCCCATCTTCACGCCCCGCCCATGCTTGCACGACAGCCCAGGTAGCGGACTCCGCCCACGTGATGGCCGGCACCTTCCTGGTGCCGCGAAAGCCGCAACCCCCGCGGCTTTCCTAACCTCCAGCGTAGTCGGCGGCAAAAAAACTGCGCACCGGCTGGCGCCGTTCATGGCCGTGCGGATTGATTTGCCGACGGCCAGCAGGTGGAATGTACTGACTTCGACAGGAACCCTTACCGATGCGTTCGCCTTTTCTGCCTTGTAGCCTGCCCCGTGTTCTGTCTCTGGCCGTTCTGCTGCTGGCGTCCTTGAGCGCCCAGGCCGCGCCGATGCCGTTCTATCGCTGGCAGAGCAAGCTCGATGGCGCCTATACCTGCCAGCAGACGTCGCCGGGCAGTGGCTGGCAGAAGGTCGGCGGACCGTTCAGTGATGCCGGGTGCCGCAAGGCGTTGCCGCAGACGCCGCCGCCCAAGGGGTTGGCGGTTCCCAAGGTGCTGAAGGGGCAATAGTTCGCTATCCCTGTAGGAGCGCGCCCCGCGCGCGATCGCGGGCATGGCCCGCTCCTACAGGGCGGCAAGCGGTTGGCGTTTCGTAGGAGCGGATTCATCCGCGATGGCTTCACCCCACGCACGGAGTTCGTCATGACCGACCACGACGCCCGAATCCGCCAGAGCTGGCAGGCCAACGCCGATGCCTGGACGCGTGCAGTGCGCGAGCAGCGCATCGAGAGCCGGCGGCTGGTGACTGACGCGGTGATCCTCGGCGCCATCGCCGATGGCCCGGCGCGGCGCGTGCTCGATATCGGCTGCGGCGAAGGCTGGTTGTGTCGCGCACTGGCGGAGCGGGGCAGCGAATGCGTCGGTGTGGATGCCTCGGCACCCCTGATCGATTCGGCGCAGGCTGCAGGTGGCGGGCGCTTCGAGGTGATGGATTACGCGGCGTTGATCGAGTCCGGCAGCAGCCTGGGCCAGTTCGACGTGCTGGTGTGCAACTTCGCGCTGCTCGACGAGTACATCGCGCCCTTGCTGGGCGCATTGCGCGAGCGGCTCAGCCCCGGCGGGCGGCTGCTGATCCAGACCGTTCACCCCTGGGCTGCCTGCGCTGACGAGCCCTATGCGGACGGCTGGCGGCTGGAAACCTTCGCCGCCTTCGGGGGGGAGTTCAGCTCGCCGATGCCCTGGTTCTTCCGCACCCTGGAGTCCTGGCTGGCACTGCTGAACGCCAGCGGCTGGCGTTTGCGGCAACTGCGCGAGCCGCGTCATCCGGACACCGGCCAGCCTTGCTCGCTGCTGCTGGAATTGCAGCCGCTGGGGAGCTGAACCGCTCTAGACCGGCCCTGGCCAGGAACGCGGATGTGGCGATACGCCGCTATTCCTTTGGTCACATTGCACCTTGGTGGTGCAGACGTTTCCCACACACTTGTGTAACACTCGCCCGCGACCTCAGCCGTGGTCCTCCCGCAATGCCCACGTCCGCTTCACAAGAGCGGGCAGCCTCTTCCGGTGTGCCGTCCTGGAACTGCCAGACACTTCTCCCTCCGTGCCGCCCGGCGCGGTGGCGAAGCCTTTCCGGTGGTTCCGCACCCTGACTGCACTCAGAGTCCGCAGCTGATTACTCCCAAGAACAAAATGAGGTTGCATCACCATGTCGTCCCACGATCTCCAAAGGGATCTCAACGAGCGGCACATCCGTCTCATGGCCCTGGGCGCCTGCATCGGCGTCGGCCTGTTCCTCGGCTCCGCCAAGGCCATCCAGATGGCCGGCCCGGCCATCATGCTCTCCTACATCATCGGCGGTCTCGCCATCCTGGTGATCATGCGCGCCCTCGGCGAGATGGCCGTGCACAATCCCGTGGCCGGCTCCTTCGCCCGCTATGCCCAGGACTACCTCGGCCCGCTGGCCGGCTACCTGACCGGCTGGAACTACTGGTTCCTCTGGCTGGTGACCTGCGTCGCGGAGATCACCGCGGTGGCCATCTACATGGGCATCTGGTTCCCCGACGTGCCGCGCTGGATCTGGGCGCTGGCCGCGCTGGCGAGCATGGGCACCATCAACCTCATCGCCGTGCGCGCGTTCGGTGAGTTCGAGTTCTGGTTCGCCCTGATCAAGATCGTCACCATCGTCGCCATGATCCTGGCCGGCGCCGGCATGATCTTCTTCGGCCTGGGCAACGGCGGCATCGCCACCGGTATCTCCAACCTCTGGAGCAACGGCGGCTTCATGCCCCACGGCATCACCGGCGTGCTGATGTCGCTGCAGATGGTGATGTTCGCCTACCTGGGCGTGGAGATGATCGGCCTTACCGCCGGTGAAGCGAAGAACCCGCAGAAGACCATTCCGGGCGCGATCAACTCGGTGTTCTGGCGCATCCTGCTGTTCTACGTCGGCGCCCTGTTCGTGATCATGTCGATCTACCCGTGGAACGAGATCGGCACCCAGGGCAGCCCCTTCGTGATGACCTTCGAGCGCATGGGCATCAAGACCGCCGCCGGCATCATCAACTTCGTGGTGATCACCGCCGCGCTGTCGTCCTGCAACGGCGGCATCTTCAGCACCGGCCGCATGCTCTACAGCCTCGCCCAGCATGGCCAGGCCCCGGCCGTGTTCGCCAAGACCTCCAGGGGCGGCGTGCCGCGCAATGCGCTGCTGCTGTCGATCTTCGCGCTGCTGCTGGGCGTGCTGCTGAACTACCTGGTGCCCGAGAAGGTGTTCACCTGGGTGACCTCCATCGCCACCTTCGGTGCGATCTGGACCTGGGCGATGATCCTGCTGGCGCAGCTGAAGTTCCGCCGCGGCCTCTCCGCCGCCGAAGCCGGCAAGCTGCAGTTCAAGATGTGGCTTTATCCGCTCAGCTCCTACCTCGCCATGGCCTTCCTGGTGCTGGTGGTGGTGCTGATGGCGTTCTTCGAGGACACCCGCATCGCTCTGTACATCGGCCCGGCGTTCCTGGTGTTGCTGACGGTGCTGTACTTTGCGCTCAACCTTGCTCCCAAGGAGCAGGGCAGTGTCGCCAGCCGTGTCTGATGTGCGGTTGAACGATTGAAAAAAAGGGCCTCTTCGGAGGCCCTTTTCTTTTGCCTGGTGATTACGCCGCGGGCAGGCTGCCGGCCATGCGGGTCAGGCTGCGATCGAGTTCGGTGATTTCCAGTTGCAGGCCGATGGGGCGTTGTTCGATGAGTTCGGCGAGGGTCTGCTGTGCGGTGGCGAACAGGGTGTCGACGATGCGCTGGCGTAATTCCTCGGGGCGGCCGGGGGCGATGCGGATCTGGATGTTGATGAAGGCTTCGTCCTGGGTGTTGGCGCCGACGTGGAACTGGTCGATGGCGCGGGCGAAGGTGCGCAGGCCGTTGCTGGGGAACACGCCCAGGCCTTGTGCCGCTTCATGGAGTTTTTTAGGCAGTTCCAGAGGCAGCAGGTCGTCGGTGAGGTTGGCGGTGTAGTCGATGGCGATGTGGGGCATGAGTTTTGTCCGGGGCGCAGGTGGAGCCATCGTAGAGCGACCTGTTTCCTCGGGACATACGGGTGATTACTTAGTTGGAGTTGGGTGTTTCTGCGCCGCTTCGGTGTGTTCGGATGGTTCGTGTTTCGCCTCTCGGCGAGTTCCTTTTGGCAAACGTCGGATAGCCGCCCTCCCAAAAGGAACCAAAAGGTCTTGCCCCTGCCATCCGGTTTTTCGCTTGGGCGAAAAATTCCCTCGTTGAAGCGCAGTTTCAGGGGCCCGAACTAGGCGTCCCCCCACGAAGGGCCATCCCTGGCCCATTGTGGCTCTCGCGGCATCCATGCCGCTCAACCCCTGAAACTGTGCTTCAACGAGGCCTCCTGAAAGGGGCATTCCGGAGCGTGCGGCTGTCACTCTGGAAATCCTTTAGAGCCAGAGCCAAAACGGGGCGCGTGGCTTTCCTGTAGGAGCGAGCTTGCTCGCGAACCGATTGGCACTGAGGCTTCCCTGTCGGAGCGGGCCATGCCCGCGA
>NZ_JYOA01000003.1:419900-538563 GCF_000955805.1 Pseudomonas sp. 21
GCATGGCGCGCTCCTACAGGGTAACTGTCAGGTGGGCAGCAAGGGCGGCATCGGGCAGTCCAGGATATCCGCCACCGCGCGTATCAGCTCCGCCTCGCCGGCAGTGATGTGGCCGTCATGCTCGATGCAGCGTGCCAGCGCCTTGAGCAGTTGCGGTTTCTGCAGTGGGCGCAGTTGCTCCAGTTGCTTCAGTGCGGTCTCAAGGTCGCGCAGACTGGCAGCAGTTGGGAGCGGCCGCGGCGCGAAGGGCAGGCCGCCCCACGCATCGGCGAATGCCTGCTCGGTCTGCAGGTCGCTGGTTTCGCCAACGCGAGCGAGGAAGGCCAGCAGCGTTGCGCAGGCTTCGGACAGGTCTGCCAGTGCCACGTTGCCGATCTTGCCGCTGCCCGGCCGCAGGTTGCGTTCGATGATGCGCAGCAGCGTCCATTCCAGCAGCTTCACCTTGCCATCCAGCTTGATCAGCAGCGCCATGTTCTCGCGCAGGGCGAGGAAGGCCTTGGCGTCCAGTTGCTTGAGTGCCGGCATCGCCAGGTCCAGCAGCGGCAGGCGCTGGCCGGGGTCGAGTTGCAGCAGCGACTCTTCCAGCAGGTCCAGTTGCAGCGCCAGGCTCAGGTTCAGGCGCTGCTTGATCGCTTCCAGCTGGCGCGTCCGCAGGTCGGGTTCGCTGTCCAGCAGCAGGCCGTACACCAGCGCCTGCGCACCTTCGCTGTCATGGGCGGCGCGCTGCAGGCGCTCGTCCAGGCGCTGCAGGGTGCTGCGGGCTTCCTGCAGGTGCGCAACGGTGGGCGCGCCGACCGCGGCCACCGCCACTTCCACGGCGGAGGGCTGGTAAGGCTGGCCGGTGACGGCGGCGGTCCATGCGTCCTTGTCCATCAGTGCCACGTCCAGGCGCGGCTCGAACTTCGGGTAACGGCCGTCCCAGCCCGGATCGACGCGGCGGATACGATCCTTCAGTGGCGGGTGGGTGTCGAACCAGCTGCTGCCCACGCCATCGCCGAAGTACATGTGGCTGAACTCGGCCGCGCGCGGCGCGCTGAGCAGGGCGCCCAGCGGGTTGCCGCCGATCTTCTTGAGCGCACCGGCGATGGTCGAGGGATCGCGGGTGAACTGTACTGCCGAGGCGTCGGCCAGGTACTCGCGCTGGCGGCTCACCGAAGCCTTGATCAACTGGCCGAAAAAGGTCCCGACATAGCCCAGCACATAGAGCACCACACCGGCGCCAATCACCAGCAGCACCACGCTACCGCCGCCGTTCTTGTCGTTGCTGCTGCTCCGGCTGCTGACACGGATGCCGGTGCTGGTTTCGCTCCAGCCGCGCAACAGCATGCCGCCGATCAGGCCAAGCAGGAGCATGCCGTGGAGCAGGGCGGTCAGCCGTGTGTTGAGCAGCATGTCGCCGTGGTGGATGTGGCTGAACTCGTGGGCGATCACGCCTTGCAGTTCGTTGCGGTCGAGTTGCTCGATGGCGCCACGGGTGATGCCGATCACCGCGTCGCGCGGCGTCAGACCGGCGGCGAAGGCGTTGATCGAGCCGTCCTCCAGCACGTACACCGGCGGCACCGGCGAGCCGGAGGCCAGGGCCATTTCCTCGACGACATTGAGCAGGCGGCGCTCATCGGCATTGCCGGCGCTGAGGTTGAGCAGGCGGCCGCCGAGGCTCTCGGCCACGACCTTGCCGCCGGCGCTCAATTGCACTTGCTTGTACAGCGCGCCCAGCACGACCACGCCGATGATCACGGCGGCCACCGACAGGTACAGCTCCGGGTCGGGCAGGGAGGCGCGCGAGGTCAGGTGCAGCGCCGGCTCACCCAGGTGACGCCAGAGCCAGCCCAGGGCGAAGCTGGTGATGGTGACCAGGCAGACCACCGCGACAGTCAGCAGCAGGACCAGGCGGCCGGTCTGCTTGCGGGCGCGGTCCTGGTGTTCGAAGAAGTTCATCGCGCGTCCTGCGCCGGGGAGTTAGAAGGCGACTTTCGGCGCGGCCTGGATTGCCTTGCTGTCCTCGAAGTCCAGCAGGCTGGCGTCCTTGCTGTGGCCGTAGGTGGCGGCCAGGAAGTTGGCGGGGAACGACTGGCGGTAGGTGTTGTACTCCATCACCGAGTCGTTGTACGCCTGGCGGGCGAAGGCGACCTTGTTCTCGGTGCTCGACAGCTCTTCGCTGACCTGCTGCAGGTTCTGCGAGGCCTTGAGGTCCGGGTAGGCTTCCAGGGTCACGTTCAGGCGCCCCATCGCGCCACCCAGGGCATTCTCGGCGGCGGCCAATTGCGCCATGCGGCCGGCATCGCCGGGTTGTTCGGAAGCGGCTTTCAGGCCGGCGACCGCCGCGTTGCGGGCGGCAATCACTGCCTCCAGGGTCTCGCGCTCGTGCTTGAGGTAGGCCTTGGCGGTTTCCACCAGGTTGGGGATCAGGTCGTAGCGGCGCTTGAGCTGCACCTCGATCTGCGCGAAGGCGTTCTGGTAGCGGTTGCGCAGGGCGACCAGGCGGTTGAACACACTGATCAGCAGGAAGATCACGCCAGCGATGATGGCGAGGGTGATGATCGAGGAAACGCTCATGGGATGTCCTTATCGGCAGGCGATCGAGCGTCGATCATAGCGGAAAGCCAGCAAGGCGGACCTTATCCTTTTTCCGATATTTAGGGCTGATCGCGCTTTTGCCTGGAGCGAGCCCGGCCTGTTCGGTATCTCCCTGTAGGAGCGGGCCATGCGCGCGATCGCGGGNNNGGCCCGCTCCTACAGGAGAGCTTCCGCCGGATAGGCTTTCCCGGCGAATCAGCGGTTCAGGTACTCGGCGACGGACACCACCTCGGCGTAGGCGAAAGCCAGGGATGCCATGTAGGACGCGTGCACCTGGGCTGCCGGAACCTTAACGCCGTTGAACTCCAGGTCCAGGGTGGCGCAGGCGTCGTGCAGCACAGTCACCGGGTAGCCGAAGTCGGCGGCGGCGCGCACCGCGCCATCCACGCACATGTGGCTCATGTGGCCGACCACCACCAGCGATTCCACGCCGTGCTGGTCGAGGATGGCCTTCAGGTCGGTGTCGCGGAAGGCGTTGACGAAGTGCTTGAGCACCACCGGCTCGCCGGGCAGATTGGCGACCTTGCCGTGGATTTTCGCGCCCTCGCTGCCGGGGGCGAAGAACGGCGCGTCGGCGCTTTCGAATTCGTGGCGCACGTGGACCACCAGGTCACCGCGCTCGCGGAACGCGGCCAGCACCTTGGCGGCCTGGTCGGCGGCGGCTTCGATGCCGACCAGCGGCCACTTGCCGGAAGGGAAGTAGTCGTTCTGGATATCCACTAGGATGAGCGCTTGCTTGGCCATTTCCGAAGTCCTTGTTGAACGTTGAGTGGTGAGGAAGTGGAATCAGTATGGTTCGCCGCGCGCCACGCGGGGATCAGGCGGAACGACAATAACCGGGGGAAAACTGACAATGGTTGTGCAACGGAGCGTCGTCGAGATCGGGTTGCTGCTCTACCCCGGTGTGCAGACGGCGGCGCTGCATGGGCTTACCGACCTGTTCGCGGTAGCCGATCGCATCGCCGGCGAAGAAGCCGCGCAGCAGCTGCCCGCTCTGCGCATCAGTCACTGGTCCGGCGAAGAGGGCGGTGAACCCCGCCGTGTCTTCGACACGCATCCGGGGGCAGCCAGCCGGCTGGTCGCCGTGCTGGTGCCGCCTTCGCTGTTCGGCCTGCCCGACGCCGCACCGCTGCGCAACCTCACCGACTGGCTCGCTGCGCGCCACGGCGAGGGCGCCATCGTCGGCTCGGTGTGTATCGGCGGCCTGCTGGTGGCGGAGGCCGGCCTGCTCGACGGGCGCAGCGCCACCGCTCACTGGAGCGGCGCCGAGGCTTTCGGCAAACGCTTCCCTCGCGTGCGGCTGGAAGCGCACAAGCCGATGGTGGACGACGGCGACCTGATCACCTCCGCCGGCCTGATGGCCTGGTCGGAGCTGGGCCTGCGCATCGTCGACCGCCTGCTCGGCCCGAGCATCGCCAGCCGCACCGCGCGTTTCCTGGTGGTCGAACACAGCGACAGCGCCCAGCAATGCGGCAGCAACTTCGCGCCGCTGCTGGGGCATGGCGACGCGGCGATCCTCAAGGTGCAGCACTGGTTGCAGGGCAATGGCGCGGTGGATGTCAGTCTCGCCGCCATGGCCGCCCAGGCCGGGCTGGAGGAGCGCACCTTCCTGCGCCGCTTCCGCGCCGCCACCGGGCTCAAGCCCACCGAGTACTGCCAGCACCTGCGGGTGGGCAAGGCGCGCGAGCTGCTGGAATTCACCAACGGCACCGTGGACCACATCGCCTATACCGTCGGCTACCTCGATCCGGGCTCGTTCCGCAGTACCTTCCGCAAGATCACCGGAATGGCGCCGAGCGACTACCGCAAGCGCTTCGGCGCCAAGCCAGCCGAGGTCGCCCTCAGGGACTGACCGAAGGCGTGTCCGCCGCCTGCTGCAGCATCTGCGCGAGCAGCGGCGCATATTCGGCGTCGGTCATCGCCGGGTGCACCTGCAGGTGCATCAGGTCGGTCCACTGCAACATCCAGCGCTGTACATCGAGCGGGTTCTCGGCTTCCGCCAGGCCGAAGCCGAGCATGTGGCCCATGGCGTGCCAGCGGCCGATCAGCTTCACGCCGGGCGGTGGCTGGCCGCCGGTCTTGAGGAAGCGCTGGATGATCCTGTCGCGGTTCTCGATGGGGATGGTCCAGTTCACCAGATAGAGCATGTCGCACCTCCGGCCCGACTCCGGGCTTCGATGGACGCGGACCCGAACCGGCGACGCCGCCAGAGCCGCGCCTGTGTATCCCAGGCGTGACAGTCTCCGGCTGGGAGCGGCGTTCTTCCGACAGGCATAGCAGCACCCGGCGAAGCGGGAGCGGCCACTGATCGGCGGCCGCCAAGGCAGGTGATCGACGGTCACACCCAGCGATCATTCTCCGCCGTGCGTTCGCCGCCCTGGTCGCCGGTGTTCTTCACGCCGCGCGGTTCGATCAGCATCAGCTGCACCTCGTGTTCGGCGTAGGGCTTGTGCTCCACGCCGCGGGGCACCACGTAGAGTTCGCCGGCGCGCAGGGTCAGCGGGCCGTCGCGGAAGTCGATGCGCAGCTCGCCGTCGAGCACGATGAAGGTCTCGTCGGTGTCGGCGTGGCTGTGCCAGACAAAGTCGCCCTGCAATTTCACCACCTTGAGCTGGTAGTCGTTCATCTCGGCGATGACCCGCGGTTGCCAGGTTTCGCTGATGCGGCCGAGCTTGTCCTGCAGGTTGATCGGTTGGCGTTGGGTCACGGTGGTTTTCTCCTGGGGATCGGTCAGCCCAAACTACTGCCGGCCCCTGGAGCGGTCTTGCAGGAACTTGCGCTTCGGTGTCGCTGTGGCTGCGGGTCGCCGTGTAGCAGCGGGGAGCGAAGAGCGGGCGACTATGCTCAGAACATCGCGCTCGTTTTCTCCGGAGACCGCCATGCCCACGCCCGCTCCCATTGCCCGCCCCAGCGTCATCCCCTGCCTGCGTTACCGCGATGCGCCGCAGGCCATCGACTGGCTGTGCGCCACCTTCGGTTTCCAGCGGCAGCTGGTGGTTGCCGATGAGCACGGCGGCATTGCCCACGCGCAGCTGGCGCTGGCCGACGGCAGTGGGTTGGTGATGCTCGGGTCGCTGCACGACAACGAGTACGGCCGGCTTATGCGCCAGCCCGACGAAATCGGCGGCTGCACCCAGAGCATCTACGTGGTGGTGAGGGATGCCGAGGTGCTGTATCGCGCGGCAATGGACGGCGGCGCGCAGATCGTCATCGACATCAAGGACGAGGACTACGGCGGCCAGGGCTTCACCTGCCGCGATCCAGAAGGGCACATCTGGAGTTTCGGCACCTACGATCCCTGGCACTGATCCACCTCCGTCACAGTCTGTCGATGCCGTTGCGGTTCATTGCCGCAGTTTCCGTACTGCTGAGTGGACACGTGATAAGACCCCCACGGGCTGGGCACGGCAGGTCCTCTCAAGGTCATGGGGGCGGCACAGCGTGCTGCTGGCCCGTTCTTTCAGGAGCCAGGTCAGAAGGGTGTCGTTGGATGGAAAGTGCGATTACGGAATTTACGCCGGTGACCTCACGGCGCAGGCTCATGCCCAGCATGGTCGTATCTGTGCTGGGGATCGTCGTGCTCATGACTCCCACTGTGCTCGCCTTGTTCCTCGCGGGATTTTCCTTCCTCGAAGCGAGTGATTCGAACGCCTTCGATGATCGCGTGGGGGCGGTATTTCTCGGTTTGATCACAGCCCTGTTGATGGCCGTTATCGGCTGGAACATCCGGCGCACAGGCATATATCAGCAGGTGCAGATTGATGAAAGCGGAGTGCATTGCCTGGGCAGGGGCGGCAGGATAACAAGGGAATTCCTCTGGTCAGACTTCACGCCATCCCCGTCCAAGCGGCCTCTTGGATTGTTGCTTCAGTCCGATGTCGACGTGTTGCTCGGCCTCCAGCATGACAGCATGAAAAGGCTCATCTGGTGGTACAGGGGGCAGAAAGTCATCGGGTTCGTGTTCGCCGGCAACTTTCTGTTCCATAACTTTTCCGCCAATAGCGATGAGCTCCATCGCGCCTTTCTTCTCGGCCTGACTCGATATCGCCCGGACTTGAGCATTTCGCCGGCGGTGTTCGCGCTCTATTCGATTTCGCCCGATTCCCTGCACCGTCCTGGCGGAATATCCCCGGCGGCCGGCCCAGTTAAACCCCAGAGTTGAGACGCCTTTGTCGAGAGACGACGTGGCTTGACCCGCCGTGCCTCCCGGTGTTCAGATTCGCCCCGTTTCAGGTGCCCCCCGCCGCCGTGCGTGGGGTGAAACGGGAAGCCGGTGCGTCGCCCTCGTGCGATCAGTCCGGCGCTGCCCCCGCAACGGTAAGCGAGCGGAGCATCCACTAGGCCACTGTGCTCAGGCATGGGAAGGCGGATGCCCCAGGACCCTCGCAAGCCCGGAGACCGGCCTGGAACCTGTTTGGCAAACCCGCGGTGGGCGGGCGTGAGCCGGTTCCCGGGGCGCGCTCGTTCCGGGTGTCGCTGCGCCGCCTGCGAAATCCCGATTTCGAGGCGATCACCTTGCATTCTCCTGCTTTCATCTCCCGGCGCGCCCCGCGCTGGATTCCCGTTTTCTCCCTCTGTGCCCTCAGCTCGCAGCTTGTGGCGGCTCCCCTCGACCTGGCCGATGAAATCGTCAGCGCGCCTTCCGTGGAGTCCACCACGGTGGCCGACATGGCCCGCTACGGCAGCAAGCTGGAGGTCATCGACCGCCAGCAGATCGAGCGCGCCGGCCCCAGCGCCGACATCACCCGCGTGCTGCAGATGTACGTGCCCGGCCTGTTCGTCGCGCCGAAGAACGGCCCGTTCGACTATGGCACCTACTCGCTGCTGGGCGGGCGCAACGATGACACGCTGATCCTGCTGGACGGTGTGCGCCTGAACAACCGCCTCTACGGCGGCATCTACATCGACACCCTGCCGACCACGGCGGTGGAGCGCATCGAGGTGCTCAAGGGCGGCCAGGGCCTGCTGTTCGGCACCCAGGCGGTGAGCGGGGTGATCAACATCGTCACCCGCAGCGCGCGTTCGCGCGAGGCGTCCGGCGAGGTGAACCTCGGCCTGGATACCTTCAAGGGCCGCAGCGGCGATGCCCGCGCCGAGAAGATCGTGCAGAACGGCTTGGGCGACCTCGGCCTGATGGCCTACGTCAGCCACAACCGCTCCGACGGCTACCAGCCGTATCGCGACCGCGACATGACCGACACAGTGAGCGACAAGCGCCGCTCCTATGACGTCAACGTGTTCGGCGCCAAGGCCATCCAGGCCATCGGCGACGCCTTGCGGCTGGAGCTGTTCTACCAGTACGCCGACGCCGAGCTGGATTTTGCCCGGCCGACATCGAACCACCACACCAGCAACAACCGCGTGCAACAGATCGCCACGGCGACCTTCCAGCAGAGCGTCAACGACGACTTCAGCTGGTTCGCCAAGACCCACATCAACGACTGGGATACCCGCTACGACCGCGTCTACAACCTGCAGGGCGGCGGCACCCAGGTGCTCAACCACAACGACTACTGGGGCTTTACCGACTGGGGCGCGCAGCTCGAAGGCAAGGCCAGGTTCGGCGGCGGTCACGAGCTGGTCTTCGGCAGCGACAACCAGTGGTACAAGGGCCAGGACGATGTGCTGATCATCGACAACGACAAGGCCGAGTCCCATGCGCTGTACGCCCAGCTGCGCCCGCGCATCGACGCGCTGCCCGACTGGCACCCGAGCCTGGGCGTGCGCCGCGAGGAAATCTCCGGCGGCGAAGGCGCCACGGTGTGGATGCTGACCTCGCTCTACGACCTCACGCAGCAGCTCAAGCTGCGCGGCCAGTTCGGCACCGCCTTCAAGTTGCCCACCGCCGAGCAACTGTTCGTCAACGAGCCGGGCGACGAAGTCGGCAACCGCGACCTCAAGCCCGAGCGCAGCCGCAATGCCGAGCTGGGCCTGGACTACACCGGCGAGCTGTTCGACCAGCCGTGGAGCGGCAGCGTCACGCTGTTCCGCCGCGAGATCACCGACCTCATCACCCTCGCGGGCGATCAATGGGTGAACGGCAACGGCGAGATCGAAGTGCGCGGCGTGGAAGCCAACGGCCAGTGGCAGTTCGGTCGCCATTGGCAGCTCGCCGCCGATGCCACGCGCAACCTGGTGGACAGCCGCGAGGGCGTGACGGTGAACAACATCCCGCACTTCTTCGCCCGCGTGCGTGCCGGCTACGACGACAACCTCTGGGGCGCCGGTCTTGCCGCGCGCTACGTGGGCTCCATCGTCAGCGCCCAGGACGATGACTACGGCCACTACACCGTGCTCGACGGCGATGCCTATCGCTACCTCGACGCGGCCCGCGCTCACCGCCTGAGCCTGCTGCTGGAGAACCTGCTGGACCGCGACTACGCCACCGGCCGCACCAGCAACGGCATGCGCCAGGTAGACAACCTCGGCCGGCCGCGCACCGCCGAGCTGCGCTACACCTTCAGCTTCTGATGAAGGCCATCCTGCTGGTCGGCCCGTTGGCCGGCGCCCAGGGCGAGCGCCTGCACCGCGAGGTGTCGGCGCACCTGGACGGTGTCGAATGCATCGATACCGGCGAGGGTTTCGACGTGCTCTGGGCGCGAGCGCGCACGCAGCTTGCCGATGGCGTGGCGTTGTTGCTGGTCGACCTGGAACCCGCCACCGATGGCGCCTACCTCGACTGGCTGCGCGCCGAACTGGCGGCACTGGCGGATGAGTTTCCGCAGGCGCCGGTGCCGAATATCACGGCATCGGCGCTGGGCCGGCGTGGGCTCGACGTCGGCGCGGTGCTGGCGGCGATCGATGATCCGGCGCAGCAGCTGGAATGCCGGGGTGTCGGTGTGGTGCCGTCACAGCCGGACTGGTCCGCGCCGCCGCCGCACCGGCATCACCTGTTCCTCTGTACCGGGCCGCGCTGCGTGCGGCGGGGTGCACTGCCGTTGTGGAAGACCTTGCGTCGCGAACTGATTCGCCACGACCTCTACGAGAACGGCGAGGGCGCCTTGCTGACCCGCACCGGCTGCCAGTTCCCCTGCAATCGCGGGCCGGTGCTGACGGTCTACCCCGAACGCGTCTGGTACGGCCTGCGCAGTGATGAGCAGGTTTGCCGTGTAGTGGCGGAGCACCTGCGCGATGGTGTGCCGGTGGCGGAATTGCGCGTGGATGACGAAGCATGAGGCCGGCATGGCTCTTTGTAGGAGCGAGCTTGCTCGCGAACCGCTTGAGGCCATGGGTGCCCGGCTTGGTTCGCGAGCAAGCTCGCTCCTACAGTTCAGTCCTGGCGCTTGGGGTGGCGGCGATGCTGGGCATGGCGACGGCGTCCGCCCAGGACTACCGCAACTGCGGGCAGGACTGGCACATCGACCACCCGCCGCAACGCATCCTCGCCCTCAACCAGCACGCTGCCGACCTGCTGCTGGCGCTGGGCGCCGGGGAGCGGCTGGTCGGCGTGGCCTACATCGATGACGACCTCAACCTGAGTGGCGGCCGCTATCGCGGCGTGCCGCTGCTGGCGCGCCAGTATCCATCGGCGGAAGCGGTCTACGCGCAGCGCCCGGACCTGGTGGTGGCCGGCTTCGCTTCGGCGTTCCGGCTGGGCAACCTGTCTCGCGAAGAGCTGGCCGGCCATGGTGTCGCCAGCTACCTGCTGGATGCGGGTTGTGGCGTGTGGCAGGACGATCTGTTCACAGGCGTCGAGACGGACCTGACGACCCTGGGCGAGCTGCTCGGCGAGCAGCGGCAGGCACAGAAGCTGATCCGCCAGCAACGCACCGCGCTGGCCCAGGCACGCGGCCATTTCTCCGGGACCACACCGCTGGAAGTCTTCTACCTCGACAGCGCCAGCAATGGCCTGGAGAGCCAGGGCCGGCGCGGCGTGGTGACCCAGCTGCTGCACGCCGCCGGCGCGCACAACCTGTTCGAGGATGTCGACCTGGGCAGCTTCACCGCCAACACCGAACAACTGCTGGCGCGCGACCCGGACGTGATCCTGCTGGCCGATGCGCTGTGGTCCACGGCCGAGCACAAGAGGCGAACGCTGCGCGCCGACCCGGTGCTCTCGCGTCTGCGCGCCGTGCGCGAAGGGCGCTTCGTGGCCTTGCCCTTCACCCACCTGTTCCCCGGTGTGCACAGTGGCCAGGCTGCGCGTGAACTGGCGCAGGCATTGAGCCGGTTCTAGGGAGCGGACGTCCGTCTGTTCGCCGGCCACTGTTCCTACCCAAGCGCCGGAGGCCGTGCTAGAAAACGCCGATCGTTCATTGGGAGGCTGTCATGGGCAAGTTGCGCGTTGGGGTGATTTTCGGTGGGCGTTCGGCGGAGCACGAGGTGTCCCTGCAATCGGCGAAGAACATCGTCGATGCGCTGGACCGCGAGCGCTTCGAACCGGTGCTGGTGGGCATCGACAAGGAGGGCCGCTGGCACCTCAACGATGCCTCCGACTACCTGCTCAACCAGGAAAACCCGGCGCTGATCGCCCTCAACCGCTCCAACCGCGAGCTGGCCGTGGTGCCGGGCAAGGCCGAGCAGCAACTGGTGGAAACCGCCAGCCGCCAATTGCTCGACCACGTCGACGTGATCTTCCCCATCGTCCACGGCACCCAGGGCGAGGACGGCTGCCTGCAGGGCCTGTTGCGCATGGCCGATATTCCCTTCGTCGGCTCCGACGTGCTGGGCTCGGCCATCTGCATGGACAAGGACGTGAGCAAGCGCCTGCTGCGCGACGCCGGCATCGCCATCACGCCCTTCATCACCCTGACCCGCGCCAATGCCGCGCGCACGCGGTTCGCCGAGGCGCAGCGCAAGCTCGGCCTGCCGCTGTTCATCAAGCCGGCGAACATGGGCTCGTCGGTGGGCGTCAGCAAGGTCGAGGACGAGGCCGGGTACGACGAAGCCGTGCGCCTGGCGCTGGCCTTCGACGACAAGGTACTGGTGGAGTCCGCCGTGAAGGGCCGCGAGATCGAGTGCGCGGTGCTGGGCAATGAACAGCCGATTGCCAGCGGCTGTGGCGAGATCGTCGTCGGCAGTGGCTTCTACTCCTACGACAGCAAGTACATCGACGAGGAGGCGGCCAAGGTCGTGGTGCCCGCCGATATCCCCGCCGAGGCCAGCGAGCGCATCCGCCAGCTGGCCGTGGACGCCTTCCTCGCCCTGGAGTGCTCCGGCCTGGCGCGGGTCGACGTGTTCCTCACCGAGAGCGGCGAAGTGCTGATCAACGAGCTGAACTCGTTGCCCGGCTTCACCCGCATCAGCATGTATCCCAAGCTCTGGCAGGCCACGGGGATGACCTACAGCGAGCTGGTCAGCCGGTTGATCGACCTGGCCATCGAGCGCCACGCCGCCCGGCGCAATCTGCAGACCAACCGCTGATCCACGCCCCGCCGGCTGCTTCTGCGCTACCCTGAGTGGCCGTCGCCCGGTCTCGGGCGGCCGGCCCCGTGTCCCGTAACGAACAGTCAGAAGGAGCACGAGATGAACACCGTAGTATTTGCCGACGGCACCGTCGTTCCCGCCATCGGCCAGGGCACCTGGCGCATGGGCGAGGACAGCTTCCAGCGCAAGCGCGAGATCGCTGCCCTGCGTGAAGGCATCGAGCGCGGCCTGACCCTGATCGACACCGCCGAGATGTACGGCGAGGGTGGCTCGGAAGAGGTGGTCGGCGAGGCCATTGCCGGTTTGCGCGACAAGGTCTTCCTGGTCAGCAAGGTCTATCCGCACAACGCCAGCCGGCGCGGCGTCCCCGAGGCCTGCGAACGCAGCCTGCGGCGCCTGGGTACCGATTGCCTGGACCTCTACCTGCTGCACTGGCGCGGCCAGTATCCACTGGAGGAGACCGTAGAGGCCTTCGAGCGGCTGCGCGAGGCGGGCAAGATCAAACGCTGGGGCGTCTCCAATTTCGACCTCGACGATATGCAGGAACTGAACGAGCCGGCCTGCGCCACCAACCAGGTGCAGTACAGCCTGGAGGAGCGCGGCATCGAGTGGGACCTGCTGCCCTGGTGCCAGGAACAGCGCATGCCGCTGATGGCCTATTGCCCGGTAGGGCAGGGCGGCAAGCTGCTGCGCCACCGGGTGCTGGGAGAAATCGCCGGTCGCCACGACGCCACCCCGGCGCGCGTGGCGCTGGCCTGGTTGATCCACCAGCCGGGGGTGATCGCCATTCCCAAGGCGGTGGAACCGCTGCATGTGCGCGACAACGCCGCCGCGCTGCAACTGTGCCTGACGCCCGAGGACCTGGAAGCGCTCGATGCCGCCTTCCCGCCGCCGACCCGCAAGCGGCACCTGGCGGTGGTGTGACGCCGCAGCCCCGGTCGTCGCTCGCTAGAGCGCGACCGGGGCGCGGTGCTAGCCTTGCCCCATGGTCACCGACCGGGGAGGGCTGCAGCGATGAGCAACTACACGGCGGACAGCGCCGCCATCAACCGTGTGCTGACGGACTACGTCGAGGGCATGACCTTCGGTGACGAGTCGCGCCTGCGCCTGGCGTTCCATCCGTCCTGCAAGATCATCGGCAACTACCATGGCGCGCTGGAGTGGGCGTCGCTGGACGAGTTCATCGGCGCGATCAAGGCCGAGTCGCCGCCCTCCGAGGGCGCGCCGCCGGCGTGGGAGCTGAAGTCGCTGGATATCACTGGCGACAGCGCCGTGGCCAAGGTTACCGACGAGTTCCTCGGCATGCACTTCACCGACTACCTGGCGCTGCTGCGCATTGGCAATGGCTGGCAGATCGTCAACAAGCTCTATTACCTGCACGAATGACGTGGAACGCATCACCCTGCGCGGCACGCCGGAAACCCTGCTGATCACCCTGTACGCCAAGGCAAAGGAGAGCGAGCTGCCCGATAGCCTGCTGCGCGACCGTTTCTCGCGGCAGGCGGTGGAGCAGATCGACTACGACTTCGCCCGCCTGCACATCGGCCGCGCCGAGCAGGTGGGCATCGCCCTGCGGGCCCGGCTGTTCGATGACTGGGTGCGCGACTTCCTCGCCCGCCACCCGGCCTGCGTGGTCCTGCAACTGGGCTGCGGGCTGGACAGCCGGGTGTGGCGCATCGATCCGCCGTCTTCCGTGCAGTGGTTCGAGGTGGACTTCCCGGAGGTGATCGCCTTGCGCGAGCGCCTGTATCCCGCGCGGGAAAATTGCCACCTGCTGGCCAGTTCCCTGACTGCGCCGGACTGGTGGCGCGCGGTGCCGACCGGGCGACCGGTGCTGATGGTTGCCGAGGGCGTGCTGCCTTATGTGGAGACTGGCGAAGTGTTCCGCCTGTTGGGTGCGCTGACCGGGCGCTTCGGCCAGGGCGAGCTGGTGTTCGACGGCTACAGTCGCCTGGGTATCCGCCTGTTGCAGTGGAACCCGATGATCCGTCGCACCGGCGCGGTGCTGCACTGGGGCATCGACGAGCCGCAGGAGCTTGAGCGACAGGTGCCGGCCCTGCGTTTCGTCGATGCCATCGCCGCCTACGACCGCGCACAGATCGCCCGGCTCTCCCTGGGCATGCGCCTGCTCTACGAGATCACCCTGGCCATTCCGACGCTGCGTCGCATGGGGCGGCTGCTGCGCTATCGCTTCGGCCCCTCATCGTGAGCAGATGGCCGCAGCGCGCCCTGGCTGCTTTACTGATGCGTCTACGACGACCTTGTTCAGGAGCTGGCGATGAAGCTCGAGCCGTTGATGGAGATGAACGTGAAGGCCAGTGTGCCGCTGGAGATCGGCCGCGTGCCGCAGGGCCAGCGGCTGATCTCGGCGGCCGGCGGCGGCACTTTCAAGGGCCAGCGCCTGAGCGGCGAAGTGCTGCCCGGCGGCGGCGACTGGATTCTGGTGGACAGCGACGGCAGCTGGCACCTGGAAGTGCGCCTGGTGCTGCGTACCGACGATGGGGCGCGCATCCTGATGCAGCACATCGGCCTTCTCGTGGCCAACCCGAAGATCATCCACGCGGTCTCGCGGGGCGACAGTACCGAGTTTGGCGATACCTACTTCATGATCCAGCCGCGCTTCGAGGTCGGCGACGACCGCTACCGCTGGCTCAACCATCAGTTGGCGGTGGGCGAGGGAAGGCTGGGGCCGGGGTGGGTGGAGTACCGCATCTTCTCGCTGACCAATAGCTGACACGGATAGTTCCTGCGGGTGTCACAAGCGGTGAGCATAGTGAGGGGCATCAGGTAATCGTCGGAGAAACACGATGCCGCTTCCCCTCGCTATGCATCCGCGCGACAAGGTCGTTCTGTTCGATGGCAATTGCCCGCTCGCCAGCGATTTCAGCCGATTCCTCCGCCATCGGGACCAAGGTCGCCGGATGAGGCTGCACAGCGTGCAGTCTGCCGAGGGGCGGGCGATTCTCGACTGGTTCGGCCTGCCCGGCGATTGCGTGCAAAGCCTGCTGTTCATCGATGACCGGCAAGGTTACGAGCGCAGCGATGCTCTCCTGCGCACGCTCGGGCAACTGCCCCATCCCTGGCGTTGGCTGCGGGTCCTGCAGCTGCTGCCGTGCTCGCTGCGCGAAGGCTGCCTCGATCGCCTTGTCCGCTATCGCTTGCACGGTCGCGGGCAGCGCCAGCCGCTGCCGACGCAATCCTAGCGTCGCCCGCATCGATGGGCTGCGCTGAGTGAGGCAAGCGGTCGAGGCAACTGCCGTATTCCGGGAAGTCCGTGCCTTCGTATCCCACTCACCCCAGCCCGGTCCCGTTTACGGAAGAGGGGGGAGGGCGAGGGGCTTTGCTCCTGCAGGAGCGGGCCATGCCCGCGCTCCTGCATTCGGGCGTTGCGCTGCGTACCACCGGCGCCCCACCCCTGCGCGTCAGAAACTCCTGCTCACGCTGGCGACCACGGTCGCCGTGCACACATCGCCGAAGCCGAACTGGGTGCGGCATTCGTTCTGCGACAGGTCGGTGTCGATGTAGCTCACCGCCCAGTCGAAGCCCAGCAGCTCGTGGCTCAGCTTGGCTTCCCACTCGTGGTAGGTGTCGCGGGTGCTGCCGTCTCCGGAGAGGTAGAGCGGGTCCTTGGCGTCGTTGCGGCCGTAGCGCACGCGCAGCTTGAACTCGGCCGGCAGCTCGGCGTTGTAGGCCAGGTAGGTGTAGAGGTTGGCCTGGTCTTCGCCGAAGTAGGTGGGGTAGTCGTTGCCGTAGTAGGCCCCCACTTCGAAGCCGTAGGCGTGGAGGATGGCGTAGGTGTCGCTCTGGTTGAACTGGGCTTCCTTCGGGTAGGCGTACTTGATGTAGCCCAGGTCCAGGGCGATGTCATCGTTGGCCTGCCAGTACCAGCCGGCGTAGTAGTCGGTTTCCTGACGGGTCTTCAGGCCGCCGCCGAAGTCGACGTTGGAGGTCCACACGCCGAGGTAGGCGCCGGAGGCGTGCTGCAGGGTCAGGCCGAGCTGGGCGGCGGGGTCGTTCTGGGTCTGCGAGATGCCGCGGGTGCGGTAGTCGCTGAGCAGGGCGGTGTCGATCTGCAGGGCGAAGCCTTCGCCGAGCTCCACGGCCAGGGCGGAAGTCAGCGGAGCGCAGGCGAGCAGCGCGCCGACAAGCCATTGCGGGCGATTCATACGGGGTTCCCTTTGTTGTGATTGTCTGTGGGCAGATGAAAAATCCCGCGCAGCGCCGACCCTCCCGGTCAACTCGGGAAGCTGCGGCAAGGGTTGGGCTGGCGGGCAGGGCGCCGGGGGTGTTCACGCCCCGGCGCAGGAGCCCGGCTCAGAGAGCCGGTTGGTCTTCGGCGCGGTAGATTTCGCGGCCTTCGAACAGGGTGTGGAGCACGCGTGCCTCGTTCAGTTGCTGGTCGGGCACGGTGAATACGTCGCGGTCGAGCACGACCATGTCGGCCTGCTTGCCGGGTGCCAGGCTGCCGATCTTGTCGCCCAGGCCGATGGTCTGCGCGGCGTTGCGGGTGTACGCGTAGAACATGGTCTGGCGGTCCACGCTCTCGGCGGCGTTGAGCACGCCTTCCTCGCCCTGGCGGGTGACCGCCTGGTAGATGGCCTTGAGCGGATCAGGCGTGGACACCGGCCAGTCGCTGGCGCCGGCGATGGTGGCGCCGTTGTCCAGCAAGGATTTGGCCGGGTACATGTAGCGGTAGGCCTCGTCGGCGATGTAGGGCTTCACCAGCTCCACGGTGTAGGGCTCGGCGGTGGCCCAGTCCAGCTGCATCGAGGCGATCACCCCGAGCTCCTTGAAGCGCGGGAAGTCCTTGGGGTTGACCAGTTGCAGGTGGGTGATCGAGTGGGTCACGCCACTCTGCCGGTCCTTGCGCGCCTGGGCGAAGCCGTTGAGGGACTCGCGCACCGCGCGGTCGCCGATGGCGTGCACGTGCACCAGCCAGCCGCGCGCATCGGCAGCGCTGACCAGTTCGCCAAAGTGTTTGGGATCGATCAGCAGTTCGCCCGGCTTGTGGCTGTTCTTGTAGTCCTCCAGCAGCGCGGCGGACTGTGCGGGGAATTCGATCACGCCATCGGCGAACACCTTGATGCCCGGCAGCGTCAGGTTCGGGATGCCCTGGAACTGCTGGCGGACCTTCTCGATCACGTCCAGATCGGCCGGCGTGCTTTTCGGGTTAACCACCTGTAGCGCGGCGACGTGGGCGGTGAGCTGGCCGTCGCGGGTCAGGTCGCGGTAGACCGGCAGCACGCCGACGGTCTTCTCGGTGGGCTTGATGGCGAACAGCGCTTCGCCGGGCGTGCCGTTGGCGGCCGGGTCCATCCAGGCGGTGATGCCCAGGCTGTTGTTGTACTTCACCGCGGCCACGCCGGCGCGGTCCATGGTGGCGGTGTCGGGAACCGGCATCGCGGCGGCCACCAGGTCGAAACCGGAGTCGACCAGGAAGCCGGTGGGGTTGAAGTCCTTGTCGTGGGCGACGTTCTCCTGCTCCAGCGGGCTCAGGCCGCGCAGGCGCTTCGCATCCAGCCCGGCGCGCTTGAGCATGGCGGCGTTGGCCCAGGCGGTGTGGTGGTCGCTGCCGATCAGCACCACCGGGGTGTCCTTCCACTCGCCCTGGTTGAAGCGCTTGGCCAGGCCGTCGGCCTGGGACCAGTAGGTGGAGTTCATGCCGTTCATGACCACGGTGTCGTGCACCTTGGCCTTGCCGCTGTCGCGGTCCTGCTTGAGGCGCTTCTCGAAGGCGTCGAGGTCCATCTGCTCGTCCAGCAGGCTGGCGGAGATCAGCTCCAGGCCGCCGAAGATGGAGTGCGAGTGGCTGTCGATGAAGCCGGGCATCAGCACCTTGCCGCCCAGGTCGACCTGCTTGCTGGCGGTGCCGGCGAGCTTGCGGATGTCTTCGTTGGAGCCCACCTGCAGCACCTTGCCACCGGCGACCGCGACGGCCTGCTGCAACGGTTGGCCAGGCTCGGCGGTGAAGACCTTGGCGTTGTACAGGATCAGGTCCGCGTTCTGTGCCTGAGCTTCAAAAGTACCCAGTGCGATGGCGAGCGCCAGCGCGCCCTTGAGCATGCCGTGCATGACTTCCCTCTGCTTTTCGGTGGATTATTGTTGGTCTGCGGCGCAGGCTACTGGCGGACCGGATCGTACGGAAGACGCCGTCAGGCATAACACTTGTGAAGGATTGGCACGAATGACGATGGACAGATTCAGCAGCCTGGCGATGTTCGTCGCCAGTGCCGAGACCGGCAGTTTCAGCCGCGCCGCCGAGCAATTGGGCAAGACGCCCTCGGCGGTGACCAAGGCGGTCGGCCAGCTGGAAATCGAAGTCGGCGCGCGCCTGTTCGAGCGCACCACGCGCAGCATGTCGCTGACCGAAGCCGGCCAGCTCTATCTCGATGGCGCCCGCGAGGTGCTGGCGCGGATGCGCGAGACCACCGAGGAAATCGCCCAGCTGCAGCACAGCCTGCGCGGCGTGCTGCGCATCACCGGGCCGCTGATCGTCGGCCCGGTGTTCCTCGACCAGGCCTGCGCCGAGTTCCTCGACCTGCACCCGGACGTGCGCCTGCAAGTCGATCTTTCCGACAGCTACGTCGACCTGCTCGATGGTCGCTACGACCTCGCCCTGCGCATGGGCAACAGCGACCTGCCGGGGCTGATCGCCCAGCCGCTGGCCGAGAGCCGCCTGATCATGTGCGCCAGCCCGGCCTATCTGGCCCGGCGCGGCACACCGCGGCACCCCAGCGAGATCATCGACCACGATTGCCTGGTCTACCGTCATCCGGCGCTGGATGACCGCTGGTGGTTCGACGTGGAGGGCGAGCGCTTCTCGACCCCGCGCAGCGGTCGCCTGAACAGCGATAACCAGGCGGTGCTGCTCACCGCCTGCCTGGCCGGGCACGGCTTGTTGCCGTGCCCGCACTGGAGCGTGCTGGAGCACCTGCGCAGCGGGCGGCTGGTGACGGTGCTGGAAGACTACTTCTTCGAACCGGACACCTTCGGCGCGCAGATCCTCGCGGTGTACCCGAGCAATCGCCGGGCGACGCGCAAGATCCACGCGTTCATCGAGCATCTGCGCGAGTACCTGCGGCGCAACGGCATCCTCTAGGTTTCTACAGCAATGCCCCGGCCCAGGCCGACACCAGCAGCAGGATCGCCATCAACTGGTTGAGCCGCTGCATCTGCGTGGGCGAGAGCAGGCGCTGGCTGCCGATGCCCAGGCTGGCCCAGACCGCCGTGCAGGGCACCGACACGAGGAAGAACAGCAGGGACAGCAGCTGCACGCGGTCCAGCCGGTCGACGCCGTGGCCGGCGTACACGCTGATTACCGCCAGCGCCATCATCCAGGTCTTGGGGTTGACCAGTTGCAGCGCGGCGGCTCCGAGTGCTCCCAGGCGCGCGGTGCCGGCGTCACGCTCCAGGTCCGCTGGCGGGCTGCGGAAGATCTGCCAGGCCAGCCAGCTCAGCCAGAGAACGCCGACCACGCTCATCGTCTGCTGCACGCGCGGCAGGCCGCCGAGCACTTCGCCCAGCCCGCTGCCCACGGCCAACACCAGCGCGGCGGCGGCCGCGCAGCCACCCAACATGATCGGTAGCGCGGCGCTCCAGCCGAAACGGGCGCTGTTGCTGAAGATCAGCAGGTTGGTCGGCCCCGGCGTGATCGAGGCGACGAACGCAAAGAGGACGAAGGGCAGCCATTGGCCGAGCTGCGAGAAGTGCATGGCGGGAACTCCGGTGAATCCGTGGGAGCTCATCTTCGCCAGTGCGACGGGCTCAGTCTGGAAGCTTTGAGCAGCGTTTGCGGTAGTAGGCAGGTGTCACGCCGTAGGCGCGGCGGAACCAGCGGCCGAGGTGGCTCTGGTCGGCGAAGCCAAGGTCGGCGGCGATGTCCGCCGGGGCCAGGCCGCGGCCGAGCAGCTGCCGTGCGCGGGCCAGGCGCAGCTGGATCAGGTAGGCGTGGGGCGGCAGGCCGAAGGCCTGCTTGAATGCGCGGGTCAGGCGGAAGCGGTCGCAGCCGCTGGCCTTGGCCACGTCGTCGAGGCCGATGTCGGCGGTCAGGTTGGCGTGCAGGAAATCCCGCGCCCGTTGCGCCACCAGCGGCAGGTGCGCCTGCGTGGTGCCGCGCTGGCGCCAGTGCAGGTGGCGGGTCATGCCGTCGAGCAGGTCATCGATGGCGCTTTGCCGGACGATCTTCAGGTCATGCCCGTGCACGGCCTGGAAAGCATGGTCGATACGCCGCGCCAACTGCGGATCGTCGATCAGCAGCTCGGGGACAGCCAGTTGGCAATTGCCCGGCGCTTCCTCGAACAGGGTGGCGATTTCCCGCTCCAGCCAGGGCGCGTCGAGATACAGCGTGCGGTAGGTGAAGCCGCCCTCGGTGGGCGCGTCGCCGTCATGGATGTCGCCGGGTTCGAGGAAGAACACCTTGCCGGTGGTGCTGACATGGCGCTGATTGCGGCTGCGGAACTGCTGCACGCCGGACTCGGTGAAACCGATCAGGTAGCTGTCGTGCCAGTGCGGATCGTAGGCGTGGCCCTTGAAGTGCGCGCGCAGGCTCTGGATGCCGGTGTCGGCATCCTGCAGCAGGTCGATCCAGTTGTCTTTGTGCATGGGCCGCCTCCGCACCGCTTGCCCGGTCGGCCAGCATAGCGCGCGCAAGCGGGCTGTCTGGAAGATTCGTGCAGCCGGTGGTCAGACTGCGCTGAAGCTGGCTGTCTCAGTAGACGAGTCCGTTGACAGTGGCGGCGAGGTTCCACGCGTCCTGGTTGCCGCCTGGGATGAGTTCCATGTAGACGAACTCGAGGTCGGGGTTTTGCGCGTTGGGCTGCGTTAACTTGATGAGGTAGTGCCGACCGGAGGGCATGCTGCAGCCATCGACCACATAACGGTTCTGATTGCGGGGGGAGGTGACGACCCTTCCGCCGCTGTTGATGCAATAGCTGTGCATGCCCTCGATGAAGTAGTTGATGCCCCGGTAAACCTTGAGGCGGGCGACGACGTACTTGAGGTCACTCACCTCGCTCCGGGGCTGGTAGGGCCAGCCGCTCGCGCTTTCCACCAGTTGGCCGAAGTAAGCATCTGGGGTGAGGTTCAACTTCGTATCGTAGGGAGGTGCCGAGGTGCAGCCGGCCAACAGAGACAGAGCGGCCAGCGCGATGGCTGCGGAAATCCTGATCAATTTGCGGTAAGTCCGTATATCGCTCGCAGCGGTGGGGTGGTCACCCAGTGGAACCTCTGCGAGGTTTTGTGGTGGTTGATGGCTTAATGCTATCTGTGATTGCAGGATTTGTCTGTGATCAGGCGATCGCACGATTCGCGAAGTAGTGGGCCACTGCCGTGGCAGAAGGGGCAGTGGCCGGGAAGCAAGGACGGAGAGCTGAGCGTCAGCCTGCGGCAGCCTCGAAGCTGTCGCTGCGCGCCATGCGCCAGATGCGCTCGTAGAACTCGCCTTCGATGTTGCCCGAGAGCAGCTCGCCGGGCTTGAGGAAGTAGTGCAGGTGCGAGAACAGGCGGATCTCAGTGGCCGAGACGCGGCGCACCAGGTGCTTGGCCTCCAGTTGCGACGGGTGCTGGATGCCGGCGGCGGCGAGCATCTCGGCCAGGCCTTTGAGCGTGTTGCGGTGGAAGTGGTAGACGCGCTCGGCCTTGTCCGGCACCACCAGGGCGCGCTGGCGCAGCGGGTCCTGGGTGGCGACGCCGGTGGGGCATTTGTTGGTATGGCAACTCTGCGACTGGATGCAGCCGATGGCGAACATGAAGCCGCGCGCCGAGTTGGCCCAGTCGGCGCCCATGGCCAGCACGCTGGCGATGTCGAAGGCGCTGACGACCTTGCCGCTGGCGCCGATGCGGATCTTGTCGCGCAGGTTCAGGCCGACCAGGGTGTTGTGCACGAACAGCAGGCCTTCGCGCATCGGCAGGCCCATGTGGTCGGTGAACTCCAGGGGCGCAGCGCCTGTGCCGCCTTCCTTGCCGTCGACGACGATGAAGTCGGGGAGGATGCCGGTCTCGTGCATGGCCTTGGCGATGCCCATGAACTCCCACGGATGGCCGATGCACAGCTTGAAGCCCACGGGTTTGCCACCGGACAGTTCGCGCAACTGGACGATGAAGTCGAGCAGGCCGTGGGGCGAGTCGAAGGCGCTGTGGGAGGAGGGCGAGATGCAGTCCTGGCCCATGGGCACGCCACGGGTGGCGGCGATTTCCGGGGTCACCTTGTGCTTGGGCAGGATGCCGCCGTGGCCGGGCTTGGCGCCCTGGCTGAGCTTGATCTCGATCATCTTCACCTGCGGATCGACCGCCTGCTTGGCGAAGCGCTCGGGGCTGAAGGTGCCGTCGTCGTTGCGGCAGCCGAAGTAGCCGCTGCCCAGTTCCCAGGTCAGGTCGCCGCCGTATTCGCGGTGGTAGGGGCTGATGCTGCCTTCGCCGGTGTCATGGATGAAGCCGCCAAGCTTGGCGCCCTTGTTCAGCGCACGGATGGCATTGGCGCTCAGCGAGCCGAAGCTCATTGCCGAGATGTTGAACACCGAGATGGAGTAGGGCTGCTTGCACTCCGGGCCGCCGACGCTGACGCGGAAGGTGCAGGGGTCGGCCACCGGGGCCGGGCGGATCGAGTGGGCGATGAATTCGAAGCCCGACTGGTAGACATCGATCAGGGTGCCGAAGGGTTTGTCGGCGGTCTCGTTCTTCGCCCGCGAGTACACCAGGGCACGCTGGGCGCGGGAGAAGGGCAGGGCCTCCTGGTCGCCTTCGAGCAGGTACTGGCGGATTTCCGGGCGGATGGCCTCCACCAGGTAGCGGATGTTGCCCAGGACCGGGTAGTTGCGGCGTACCGCATGGCGTTCCTGCAGCAGGTCGAAGACCCCGAGCACGCTCAGGGCGAAGGTCGTGAGGGTGAAGGGCCATACCCAGTCATGCCCGAGGAAGGGCAGGCTGAGCACGGTGAACAGGACGCACGCGGCGAAAAAGGCATAGCGGCTGAGCAGCGACAGGTTCATGGAATCTCCAGTCGTCGGGCTTTGATCACGGTAAGGTTGGCCGAAAGGGCCGCCACAGAGCATGGCAGGCATCGCGCAAACGTGCCTGTGCAAAGGTCAATGCGGCGGGTTTTCGGAAGTCTTTCTAGTTCTGGCGGGCATCGACGGTAGCCCGAAGCGACGGAAAAAGAAAGCAAGCTAACGATTTTCTCCGGGGCTGAGAAAGCCTGTTTCAGGCACTGCAAGAAATCTTGTGTCTGGGCTGTTCGCGAGCAAGCTCGCTCCTGCAGGCCTGAAGCCGAGTCGCTCTTCGCAGGAGCGAGCTTGCTCGCGAACCGCCTCCCGCCGGACTAACAGGCAATCACATTCACCGCCAGCCCGCCCTTCGCCGTCTCCTTGTACTTGTCCATCATGTCGCGGCCGGTGTCGCGCAGGGTGTCGATGGCCTTGTCGAGGCTGACCAGGTGCTGGCCATCGCCGCGCAGGGCGAGCTGGGCGGCGTTGATGGCCTTGAGCGAGGCCATGGCATTGCGCTCGATGCAGGGCACCTGGACCAGCCCGGCCACCGGGTCGCAGGTCAGGCCGAGGTTGTGCTCCAGGCCGATCTCGGCAGCGTTCTCCACCTGTTCCAGGCTGCCGCCGAGGACTTCCGCCAGCCCCCCGGCGGCCATGGCGCAGGCTGATCCGACCTCACCCTGGCAACCGACTTCAGCGCCGGAGATGGAGGCATTGAGCTTGCACAGGATGCCGATGGCCGCGGCGGTGAGCAGGTAGCGCTCGATGCCTTCGGCGTTGGCGCTGCTGTCGTAGCGCGCGTAGTAGTGCAGCACCGCCGGGACTATGCCGGCCGCGCCATTGGTGGGCGCTGTCACGACGCGACCGCCGGCGGCATTTTCCTCGTTCACCGCCAGCGCCCAGAGGTCCACCCAGTCCAGGGCGCCCAGGGTGGTGGCGATCAGGTTGCCGCTGTCCGCTTCATTCAGCCGGCGGAACAACATGGGCGCGCGGCGGCGCACCTTGAGGCCGCCGGGCAGCGTGCCTTCGGTCTCCAGGCCGCGGTTCACACAGGCCTGCATCTCATCCCAGATATGCGCCAGGCCGGTGTGGATTTCCTCGTCACTGCGCAGGGCGCGTTCGTTGGCCCACATCAGGTCGCTGATGTGTTTGAAACCGTGCTCGTGGCACAGGCGCAGCAGCTCCTCGGCGCTGTGGAAGGGGTAGGGCATGGGGCTGCCTTGCAGGGCGCGCTCGGTGTTGAAGTCGGCTTCGTCCACCACGAAGCCGCCGCCAACCGAATAACAGATGCGCTCGGCCAGCAGTTCGCCGTTGTCGTCCAGCGCCCGCAGGTGCAGGCCGTTGGGGTGGGCGGGCAGGGTGTCGTCGTGGAAGACCAGCTGGCGCGAGGGGTCGAAGTCGATCTCCTGCACGCCGCCCAGGCGCAGGCGATGGCGCAGCAGGATGTCGTCCACCTGCGGGGCGAGAGCGGCTGGATCGGCTTCGGCCGGGTCGATGCCGAGCAGGCCGATCAGGCAGGCGCGGTCGGTGGCGTGGCCCTTGCCGGTGGCGCTGAGGGAGCCGTAGAGATGCACCTCGACAGCCATGGTTCGGGCCAGCAGGCCGTCGTCGCGCAGGCGGTCGACGAACTCGCGAGTGGCGCGCATCGGCCCGACGGTGTGCGAACTGGACGGCCCGACGCCGGGCTTGAACATGTCGAAGACGCTGAGGCTCATGGGGGTTCCTCCTGTCTCAAGCATGGACCCGTGCGGCCTCGAATGCTCACCGACCGCTCGACGGCCGAGCATTGTCTGTAGGAGCGAGGGGGACGCCCAGTTCTTGCTCGCGAACCGGTTCACCGCGGAGCCGGCCAAGAAACTCTGTTCGCGAGCAAGCTCGCTCCTGCAAATGCGGCTCTAGCCCTGCGCCTGCAGGAACAGCGAGAACAGCTCCGACTGCGACTTGATCCCCAGCTTGGCGTACATGTGCTTGCGGTGGACCTTCACCGTCTCGGCGGAGATCGCCAGCTTGCGGGCGATTTCCTTGCTGGAGCAGCCGCTGAGCATCAACCGGCCGACTTCCAGCTCGCGCGCGGTGAGTGGCGTTTCCATCTGCTGGGCGGTGGACTCCAGGCGGTTCTGCCAGCGTGGCGGCGGGGGCGCTTCCTGCACTTCACGCTCGAAGGCCATGCGCTGGCGCATCAGGCCGGCGACCCAGGGCTGCACCAGGGCGAGCAGGGCGATCTGTTCCGGGGTAAAGCGGCCCTTGCTGCCCACCGAGCAGCACAGGGTGCGCTCGCCGTCGAGTTGCACGTTGATCTGCACCTCATCGGCCACCACGTTGAGGCTGAAGTAGCGCTGGTAGTAATCGGTCTGCTCGAACATCTCCGGCGCCACGTCGTCCAGGCGGAACAGCCCGCTGCCGGGCGCCTCGCGGCTGGCGATGTAGAAGGGGTCGAGCAGGTAGAGACCCTTGAGGTAGTCCTGGAACAGCGAGTCGGGGCCGCCATCCTCGCCCGGGCATTCGGCGAATACCTGTGGCCTGCCATTGCTGAAGAGCAGCACGACCCAGCTGTCGAAAGGCACATACTGGCCCAGCAGGCGCACCAGCGAGGTCCAGAAACCGGGCTTGTCCAGCGCCTCGATCAGCTGCCCGACCGAACGATGCCAGGCGATATCCTGAAGGGAAAGGCTCATGACTCTACCCCCGATGGGTTACCACGCGGGCGTAATTACCCGGTGATGGCACGCCCGGCATACTCGGTGGATGCCTTGAGCCGGCGCGGTGCGCATTTTGACCCTTTTGCGTCGCGCGGTCACTGGAATACAAGCATCCGAGGAAGCCCCATGAAAGTAGAACTCGTCCAACTCGCCGGCCGTGATGGCGATGTGGCCTGGAACCTGGCCCGCACCCTGGAGGCCATCCACGCCTGCGCCGACGACACCCAACTGGTGGTGTTCCCCGAGACCCAGCTGACGGGCTTCCCCACCGAGCGGAATATCGCCGCCATCGCCGAGCCGGTGGACGGCCCCAGCGTGCAGGCTGTGCAGCAGGCCGCACGGGAGAAGAACATCGCCGTTGCCGTGGGCTTCGCCGAAGCCGCTGACGATGGCCGCTTCTACAACACCACGCTGCTGATCACCCCCGAAGGCATCGCCCTGAAGTACCGCAAGACGCACCTGTGGGCGTCGGACCGCGGCATCTTCACCCCCGGCGACCGCTACGCCACCTGCCTGTGGAACGGCATCCGCGTCGGCATCGTCATCTGCTTCGACATCGAATTCCCCGAGTCCGCCCGTGCCCTGGGCCAGCTGGGCGCCGAGCTGATCATCGTGACCAACGGCAACATGGACCCCTACGGCCCGACCCATCGCACTGCGATCATGGGCCGCGCCATGGAAAACCAGGCCTACGCCGTGATGGTCAATCGCGTCGGTGAGGGTGATGACGGCCTGGTCTTCGCCGGCGGCAGCGCCGTGGTCGACCCGTACGGCCAACTGATCGTCGAGGCCGGCCGCGAAGAGTGCCGGCAGATCGTCGAACTGGACTTCGAACGCCTGGCGCAATCACGTCGCGACTACAGCTACCTGGCCGAACGCCGCTTCGTGCTGCCCGGCGAGATGCGCGAGCACGAAGACGGCCAGCGCGAGCTGATCATTCCCGCCTGAGTTTCCCCTCCGGCCTTCTGCAGGGCCGGGGCGCAGGGCTGCGCCGACACAGCGTTATTTCAAGATCGACGGGCGACGAGAGCGCCCGCGGGGCCTGCGGGTGAGCGCAGGCCAGCAACTTAGTACTGCCATAACAAACACAACGCGGAGTAAGCAGTAATGGCTCGACTCAAACGAACCCTGTCGCTGGGTTCGGTGGTGCTGTTCGGCATCGCCTACATGACCCCGATCATCGTCCTCGGCACCTTCGGCATCCTCGCCGACGTCACTCGCGGCGTAGTCCCCTCGGCCTACCTCGTCGCCTCCGTGGCCATGCTTTTCACCGCGCTCAGCTACGGGCGCATGGCCGCTGCCTTCCCGGTGGCCGGTTCCGCCTATACCTACGTACGCAAGTCGATCAGCCCCAAGCTGGGCTTCCTCGCCGGCTGGGCGGTGCTGCTGGACTACCTGTTCCTGCCCATGGCCATCTGGCTGATCGGCGCGGCCTACCTGCATTCCGCCTTCCCGGCCGTGCCACAAGCCCTGTGGGTGCTGGCGTTCATCGGCGTGACCACCGCGATCAACGTGGTCGGCCTGCGCCTGGCGAAGAACATCAACGGCGTGCTGATGCTGGTGCAGTTCCTTGTGCTGATCGCCTTCGTCGGCCTGGCCATCCACTACATCACCGGTGATGGCAGCCGTCCGCTGTGGACCCTGGAGCCCTTCCTCAAGGAGGGCACCCAGTTGCCGCTGATCATGGGCGGCGCGGCCATCGCCTGTTACTCGTTCCTGGGCTTCGACGCCGTCAGCACCCTGACGGAAGAAACCCACGAACCGCGCAAGACCATTCCACGCGCCATCCTGCTGATTACCCTGATTGGTGGCGGCATCTTCATCGCCGCCAGCTACTTCGTACAGCTCGCGCACCCGTCGGTGGAATTCCAGAACGCTGATTCCGCCGCCTACGAAATTGCCCGCAACATCGGCGGCGACCTGTTCGTCAGCTTCTTCCTGATCGGCCTGATCGTCGGTCAGTTCACTTCCGGCCTGTCGGCCCAGGCCAGCGCCTCGCGCCTGCTGTTCGCCATGGGCCGCGACGGCGTGCTGCCGCGGCCGTTCTTCGGGCGCATCAGCAAGCGCTTCGAAACCCCGGTGAACAGTATCGTGCTGTGCGGTGTGGTGGCCCTGCTGGCGCTGCACATGGACGTCACCACTTCCACCTCGTTCATCAACTTCGGTGCCTTCCTGGCCTTCAGCCTGGTGAACCTCTCGGTGATCTTCCACTACTACCTGAACGCCGAGCGCCGCGGGCTGCGCGAGCTGGTGCTGTTCCTGCTGTTCCCGCTGATCGGCCTGCTCGCCGACCTGTGGCTGATGGTCAGCCTCGACCACCTGGCGATCTGGCTCGGCGCCACCTGGCTGGTGCTCGGTGTGATCTACCTCGCGGTGATCACCGGCGGCTTCCGCCAGCAACCGCCGGAGATGCATTTCGAGGAGGCGTAAGCCTCGCGCGGGGCTATGCTGGGGACTCCGAGCCGTGATGACCGAGGAGATCCCGCCATGCCCCGCCTCACTCTCTACCATTCGCCCCAGACACGTTCCAGCGGCACCCTGGTGCTGCTGGAAGAACTGGGCGCCGAGTACGACCTCGAACTGATCAACATGAAGGCCGGCGAGCAGCGCAAGCCGGCGTATCTCGCGGTCAACCCGCTGGGCAAGGTCCCGGCGATCCGCCTCGGCGAGTCGCTGGTCACCGAGCAGGGCGCGATCTTCATCTACCTCGCCGACCTGTTCCCCCGAGCGAACCTCGCCCCGGCCCTCGACGACCCCCTGCGTGGCCCCTATTTGCGCTGGCTGGTGTTCTACGGTTCCAGCTTCGAGCCGGCCATCGTCGACCGTGCCCTGAAACGCGATGCCGCCCCACAGGCCATGAGCCCCTATGGCGACTACGACAGCGTGATGCGCGCCCTCGCCGAACAATTGGAAAACGGCCCCTACCTGCTGGGCAACCGCATGACTGCAGCCGATGTGCTGTGGGGCGCGGCCCTGCGCTGGACCATCGGCTTCGGCGTGGTGCCCAAGCTGCCGGTGTTCGAGCGCTACGTGGAGCTGGTGACCGGTCGCCCGGCCTTCCAGCGAGTGGCACAGCGGGATGCCCAATGGGTGGCTGAGCACGTCAAGGCCGCGGATACCCAGGCGACCTAAGGCGGGCGAAATAGAGCGTCCTCAAAGGTTCTGCTTCAGTTCAAGTTTGAGGAAAGGGTCTCGCTGTAAAGAGGAATATTCCTATTTATTGATTGCTGTATTCCGGTTCGCGAATGGCTGATCAATGATCTCTCCACGCCGCGCCCCCCATCGCGCAGCGTAGGCAGCCATAACGACTATAAGCCGCACTCACTCTCGAGCTATGTCCCCGTAGGCCCATCCGCAAGGATGGGCCTTTTTTTCGCTTGGCCATGGGACATCGACGAGGTCTTCCTACGCACGTTGTTATGGGGCGTGGAGGAAGTGGGAAATTATGTCTGCGAAAGTGGCTCGACGAGATGTCAGTAGAAATTACTGACGATGCGGCGCTTGTCGCAGATGTGCTGGGATCATTTCCTACGCTGATAAGCGGGCTTGGCGAAGGACTTCGGCTGATGGATCATCTGTTTCGCACCTTGTTTCTGCAAGGGGCGTAACGATTGATCGACTAGTCAATTGTTAACTCTTTAGGCTCGCCAGTAATGGCGAGCCTTTTTTCTTTGTGGAGGAGTAGGGCAATTCCTCCGGCCACGTCGGCGAAGATGAGTTGTGCGCCGGGTCGATTCCCTTTTCTTCCGTGGACGCAGTTTTCAGCCCTTGGCCGCGCTGACGCCTTCCAGGGTGGCGAAGGACGTGTCCTTCGCGGTCAACAGGAAATCGCGCATGAACGGCGCGTCCAGCATGTCGGCGCGAATGGCGGCGAACAGCGTGCAGTACAGGCCTTTCTCCCCCAGGCGCTTGGCGGTCACGTAGCCCCGCGAGCTGTACTCGTGCAGCGCCCAGTTGGGCAGGCTGCAGACGCCGCGTCCGGACGCCACCAGTTGCATCATCATCACCGTCAGCTCCGAGGTGCGCACCTGCGCCGGTTCGACGTCGGCGGGCTCGAGGAAGCGGGTGAAGATGTCCAGGCGATCACGCTCGATGGGATAGGTGATCAGGGTCAGGTTGGCCAGGTCTTCCGGGACGATGAAGGACTTGCCGGCCAGCGCGTGGTGGTTGTCCACCGCCAGCAGCGCCTCGTAGGTGAACAGCGGCACGTAGGTGATGCCGGCGATATCCACCGGGTCCGAGGTCACCACCAGGTCCAGGTCGCCGCGGGCCAGTGCCGGCAGCGGGGCGAAGGAGAAGCCGGAGGCGAGGTCCAGTTCCACTTCCGGCCAGGCGTCGCGGAACTGGTCGATGGTCGGCATCAGCCACTGGAAGCAGCTGTGGCACTCGATGGCCATGTGCAGGCGGCCGGCGGTGCCTCCGGCCAGGCGCGCCAGGTCGCGCTCGGCGCCGCGCAGCTGCGGCAGCACGGCGTCGGCCAGTTGCAGCAGGCGCAGGCCGGCGCTGGTGAAGCGCACCGGCTTGGTCTTGCGGATGAAGAGGGACAGGCCGAGGCGCTCCTCCAGCTCCTTGAACTGGTGGGACAGGGCGGACTGCGTCAGGTGCAGTCGTTCGGCGGCTTCCACCAGGCTGTCGGCTTCGCGCAGGGCATGCAGGGTTTTCAGGTGACGGAGTTCAAGCATGGCGCGGCCTCGCCTCACTATGAGGAAATCTTGATGAAACGGGAGAACAATTGAGCTGCTCTCATGATAAGCCGGCGACTGGCACTTCACCAGCACGGTGTCGCCGGCTCCGTCCTCCCGGCTGGAGTCACCAGCTCAGGTAGAACATGCCCTTGGCCAGCAGGACGATCAGCACCACGTGGGCGAACACGCTGTAGTGGATGCGCCGGGAGCGCTGGCCGGTCATGCGCCCGACGCGGAAGGAGTACATGGCAAAGAGGAAGTGGCCCAGGACGCTGCTGGCCAGCAGCAGCTTGAGGCTGAGCAGGGTGGCGAAAGGCGATGCCAGCGGGTCGGCCAGCAGCGGTGCGTAACGCAGGTGCAGCATGCCCAGCCCGCTGCCGAACAGGGTCAGGATCACCCAGGGCATCACCCGGCGCAGGCGACGGCCCAGCGCGCCCTCGACCAGTTTCATCGCCCGTGCCGGCACATGGCGGTGGACGCTTTCCAGGATCAGCACCTCGAAGAACACCGTGCCGACGAACAGGATCGCGGCGAACAGGTGCAGCACCAGCAGGATGGGGTAGGCCATGAGGAAACTTCCGAGCGAGGGTTTCCTATCTTCGCCAGTGCGGGGGGCGACCTCCCTTGATCCGGATCATGGGAAGGTCCGTCGGTGACCGCTCGGCGCCTTTCATCAAACTGTCACGGACCTGTGGCAGAGCGAGCGACGGAAATTCATCAGAATCAGGCTCAACTGGGGTTTTGCGTTCCGGATTTTCATTCATGCGTGCTTTCCTGCTGGCAGTCGCACTTTGTTGCGGCCTGTCCTCTCTTTCTTTTGCCGATCGGGCGGTTGCCGCGGATCGTTGCGACGCGCGGGTGCCGACCGAGCTGGTCGACCTGGGCGACGTGCGCCTGGCCTACCAGAGTATCGGCCGTCCGCAGGACCCGACGCTGCTGCTGGTCATGGGCCTGGGCGGCCAACTGATCCATTGGCCGGACGAAGTGGTCGAGGCGCTCTGCCAGCAGGGCTTCCGGGTGATCCGCTACGACAACCGCGACGTTGGCCTGTCTTCCTGGCGCGTTCCTGCGCCCAGCGGCAACCTGACCTACGAAGTCATTCGCTATCGTCTCGGCCTGCCCGTGAGCGCGCCCTACAGCCTGACCGACATGGCTGGCGACGCACTGCATCTGCTCGATGCCCTGCACGTCGAGCGAGCCCACGTGTTGGGCGCGAGCATGGGCGGGATGATCGCTCAGCATGTGGCCGACATGGCGCCCGACCGTGTGATCAGCCTGACACTGGTGATGACCAGTTCCGGCGCCGAAGGCCTGCCGGCACCCAGCGAGTCATTGCTGCGCCTGCTCGCGCGGCGCGAAGCGGCCAGCCGCGAGCAGGCCATCGAACAGCAGGCCGATCTGCTGGCGGCGCTCGGCAGCCCGGAAGTGCGCGACGACCGTCAGCAATTGCTGCAGCAGGCGGCGCGTTCCTACGACCGTGCCTTCAACCCTGAGGGTGTGCAGCGGCAGATGCTGGCGATCCTCGCCGAGCCGAGCCGCGTGGAACTGCTCAACCGCCTGAATGTGCCGACCCTGGTGGTCCATGGCACGGCCGACCCGCTGCTGCCGGTGATGCACGGGGTGCACGTGGCGGCGCACATCCGTGGTTCGGTGCTCAAGCTGATTCCCGGCATGGCGCACCGCTTCCAGGAAGACTTCAAGGAGCCGCTGCTGGGTGCCGTCTTGCCCTACCTGCGCCAACACCAGGGCGGTGGGCACGTCGCCCAGCTCTGAGTCGAGGCGTCACCGGCAACGCTTCAGTGCAGGCGCACCCAGACGAAGACCAGCAGCGAGGCCGCCACCAGCCAGGCCAGCGCGGCCATCGCCAGCGACAACTCCAGGCGCAGGCGATCCACCATCAGGTAGAGCGCGGCGAGGTAGACGAAGTAGGGGATGATCGACCACATGCCGAACAGGATGGTGGTCTTCAGGTCGTCCAGCGAACGGCTCTTGCCGACAATGTAGTGGGCGATCAGGGCGAAGGTGGGGAATAGCGGCACCAGGCCTGCGATGTAGTAATTGCGCGTCTTCGACAGCGCGGCGAGGATCAGCACCACGCCGGCGCCGATGGTTGCCTTGAGGATCAGGTCCACGTCGTTCTCTTATGCGGCGACGCCACCGGGGCAGTGGCGTCGGGGATTATCCGCGAGTCCGGCTGCCTGCTCCAATTCGACGTTCAGGCAACCTGCGTACTTGGCTCCAGCGGGCTCTCGCTCGCGAGGAACTGCTCAAGGCGCTCCTTCTGTCGGGCATTGAGCAACAGCCCGAGCTTGGTGCGGCGCCAGAGGATGTCTTCGGCCTCGCGCGCCCACTCCTCGCGGACCAGATAGTCCACTTCCCGCGCATAGAGCCCGGCGCCCAGGTGTTCGCCCAGCTCGCTGAGGTTCTGCGCGCCGTCCAGCAGTGCCCAGATGCGGCTGCCATAGGTACTGGCCCAACGCCGGGCAAGTGCCGGGTCGAGCTGGCGCAGGCGGTCCATGAGCTCGATGGCCAGGTCCTCCACGCTGGTCATGCCCTCGCCGCCGGGTAGTGGGGCGCTGGCAGTCCAGCGCGGTTTCATCACGCCGGCGAAATGCGGCGCCAGTTGTTCCAGTGCGGCCTCGGCGAGCTTGCGGTAGGTCGTCAGCTTGCCGCCGAACACCGACAGCAGTGGCGCTTCGCCAGGGGTGTTGTCCAGCGCCAGGGTGTAGTCGCGGGTGACCGCGGACGGATCGTCGGACTCGTCGTCGCACAACGGGCGCACACCGGAGAAGCTGCGCAGGATGTCCTGCCGGCCCAGTTGGCGCTTGAAATGCGCGTTGACCACGTTGAGCAGGTAGTCGGTCTCTGCTTCGCTGATGCTGATCTGCGCCGGGTCGCCCTGATACTCGCGGTCGGTGGTGCCGATCAGGGTGAACTGGCGCAGGTAGGGGATGGCGAAGACGATGCGCCGGTCTTCGTTCTGCAGGATGTACGCGTGCTCGCCCTCGTACAGGCGCGGCACGATCAGGTGGCTGCCCTGGATCAGGCGGATGCCGTAGGGCGGCTTCTGGCGCAGTTCCTCGCGCAGGAAGCGGTCGACCCAGGGGCCGGCGGCGTTGACCAAAGCGCGGGCGCGCACCGAGTACAGGCTGCCGTCGCGGCGTTCCAGGTGCAGGTGCCACAGGCCCTTGCTGCGTCGGGCGCTGACGCAGCGAGTGCGCGGATGCACATGGGCGCCGTTCTCGCGGGCGGCCATGGCGTTGAGCACCACCAGGCGGGCGTCATCCACCGAGCAGTCCGAGTATTCGAAGCCGCGGGTGATTTCGGCCTTCAACGGGCTGTCGAGGCCGAAACGCAGGCCACGGGAGGCCGGCAGCTTCTCGCGCTTGCCCAGGTGGTCATAGAGGAACAGGCCGGCGCGGATCATCCAGGCCGGGCGCAGGTGTGGGCGGTGCGGCAGCACGAAACGCAGCGGGTGGACGATGTGCGGGGCCTTGGCCAGCAGCACTTCGCGCTCGGCGAGGGCTTCGCGGACCAGGCGGAATTCGTAGTGTTCCAGGTAGCGCAGGCCGCCGTGCACCAGCTTGCTGCTGGCGGAGGAGGTGTGGGCGGCGAGGTCGTGCTGTTCGCAAAGGAACACCGACAGCCCGCGTCCGGCGGCGTCCGCCGCGATCCCCGCGCCATTGATGCCGCCACCGACGACGGCCAGGTCATAGACTTCGGCCAGGGGCGCGTGGCGCTTGCTGGTTGGGTTCATGGGGGCCGCCTTGGGGATTGAAAGTGAATCTTGTGATGTTCGTTTTCGAAAATATCCTAGTTCAATGAACGAAATATGACCAGCCTTGAGCGCGAATTCGCGTAGGTATTCGTCTGAATGTTCGAAAGTGAAGGCGGTGAACGCGGCTCAGACCAGTTCGAGCTGGACCTTGTGCTGGTGCAGCAGGCGCGCCACGGCGGTGGGTGGCGGGCTGTCGGTGAACACTCGGCTGACCAGGGAAATCGGCCCCAGCCGCACCACGGCGTTGCGCCCGAACTTGCTGGAGTCGGCGGCGAGGAACACCTGCCGGGCGTTGTCGATGATGGCGCGGGAGACGCGCACTTCCTGGTAGTCGAAGTCCAGCAGGCTGCCGTCCTCGTCGATGCCGCTGATGCCGACCACGGCGAAGTCGACACGGAATTGCTCGATGAAGTCCACTGCCGCCTGCCCGACCACGCCGCCGTCGCCGCGCACGGTGCCGCCGGCGATCAGCACTTCGAAGTCGACCTTGCCGGCGAGGATGCTGGCGACGTGCAGGTTGTTGGTGATGACCTTGAGGTTCTTGTGGCCGAGCAGGGAGCGGGCGATGGCCTCGGTGGTGGTGCCGATGTTGATGAACAGCGAGGCGTTGTCCGGAATATGCGCGGCGATGGCATCGGCGATGCGTTGCTTCTCGTCGCGCATCTGGTCGGCGCGGGTGTTGTAGGCGGTGTTCTCGATGCTCGAGTCCCAGGCCGCGCCGCCGTGGTAACGGCGCAGCAGGTTCTGCTCGGCAAGCTGGTTGATGTCGCGGCGGATGGTCTGCGGGGTCACGGCGAACTGCTGGGCCAGCTCCTCGATGCTCAGGTAGCCGCGTTCGCGGACCAGGTCGAGGATGCTTTGCTGTCGGGGGGGCAGGTTCATGCGGTTCGCTCGTGCGGACGGGCCGGGACGGCAAGGATGCCGCACGGAGCCGACGCTGTCATGCGGCACGGGCTTTACCTGTAGGAGCGAGCTTGCTCGCGAACCCCGCCGGGTACTGTGGAATCAAGCGGTTCGCGAGCAAGGACTGGGCGTCCCCCTCGGTCCTACAGAAGAGCAATCAGTCTTCTGCTGCCCAGCCGCGGGTGCGTTCGACGGCTTTTTGCCAGCCCTTGTATAGCCGCGCGCGCTCGGCTTCGTCGCAGGCCGGCTGGAATACCCGCTCGATCACTGCCTTGTTCTTCAGCTCTGCGAGATCGCCCCAGAAGCCGCAGGCCAGGCCCGCCAGCACGGCGGCGCCGAGGGCTGTGGTCTCGCGCATCTGCGGGCGTTCCACCGGGGTGCCGAGGATGTCGGCCTGGAACTGCATGAGGAAGTTGTTGGCCACCGCGCCGCCGTCAACGCGCAGGGCGCGCAGCGGCTCGCCAGCGTCCTGCTGCATGGCGTCGAGCACGTCGCGGGTCTGGTAGGCGATGGATTCCAGGGTGGCGCGGATCAGGTGGTCGGCCTTCACCCCGCGGGTCAGGCCGAACAGCGCGCCGCGGGCGTAAGGGTCCCAGTAGGGCGCGCCGAGGCCGGTGAAGGCGGGGACCAGGTAGACGCCGTTGCTGTCCTTCACCTTGGTGGCGAAGTACTCCGAATCGTGGGCGTCGTTGATCACCTTCAGTTCGTCACGCAGCCACTGCACGGTGGAGCCGCCGTTGAACACGGCGCCTTCCAGCGCATAGGCGACTTCGCCGCGGGGGCCGCAGGCGATGGTGGTGAGCAGGCCGTGGGTGGACTTCACCGCCTTGGCCCCGGTGTTCATCAGCAGGAAGCAGCCGGTGCCATAGGTGTTCTTCGCCTGGCCCGGCTCGACGCACATCTGGCCGAACAGCGCGGCCTGCTGGTCGCCGGCGATCCCGGCAATCGGCGTGCGGTGCACGCCGAGGCCGCCGACCTTGGCGTGGCCGTAGATTTCGGAAGACGCACGCACCTGCGGCAGCATGGCGCGCGGTACGTCCAGCGCGGCGAGCAGGCGCTCGTCCCAGTCGCGCTGGTGGATATCGAACATCAGGGTGCGCGAGGCGTTGGTGTAGTCGGTGACGTGCACCTCGCCTTCGGTGAGCTTCCAGATCAGCCAGCTGTCGACCGTGCCGAACAGCAGTTCACCGCGCTGCGCGCGTTCGCGGGCGCCCTCGACGTTGTCGAGGATCCACTTCAGCTTGGTGCCGGAGAAGTAGGGGTCGATGACCAGCCCGGTGGTGTCGCGGATGTGCTGTTCCAGGCCGTCGCGCTTGAGCTGCTCGCAGATCGCCGCGCTGCGCCGGCACTGCCAGACGATGGCGTTGTGGATCGGCCGGCCGGTGGCCTTGTCCCACACCAGGGTGGTTTCGCGCTGGTTGGTGATGCCGATGGCCGCCACCTCGGCAACGCTGATATTGGCCTGGGCGAGGGCTTCCACCAGGGTCGAGCTCTGGGTCGCCCAGATTTCCATCGGGTCGTGCTCGACCCAGCCCGGTTGCGGGTAGATCTGCGCGAACTCGCGCTGGGCCGTGCTGACCACGTTGGCGTCATGGTCGAAGATGATGGCGCGCGAGCTGGTGGTGCCCTGGTCGAGGGCGACGATGTATTTCTTGTTCTTCAGGTCGGTCATGTGGGCGGCCTTGTGCGGATTCCGTTCGGCAACCCCGGCGGCAGGGCCGGGTGGGGATTGGCGGTGAACATACGGGATTCATCCGCGTCGGTGAAGCGAACACCGTGCAGTGCGCCACACCTTGGCTTACTGTTATGCGCTGGAAAGCCGCCTGCGAGAAGCCCGCCGATCATGACCCCCGCCATCGACCTGCTGAAGAAGAACCGCGCCGAACACCATGTGCTGAGCTACGAGCACGACCCCAAGGCGCCGTCCTATGGCCTGGAGGCCGCCGAGAAGCTCAACCTCGACCCGGCGCGGGTATTCAAGACGCTGCTGGCGGCAAGCGAGAAGGGCGAGCTGCTGGTAGCGGTGGTGCCGGTGGTGGGCACCCTGGACCTCAAGGCGCTGGCCCACGCGGCGGGCGTGAAGAAGGCAGACATGGCCGACCCCAACGCCGCGCAGCGCGCCACCGGTTACCTGGTGGGCGGCATCAGTCCGCTGGGGCAGAAGAAGCGCCTGCGCACCTTCATCGACGAGACCGCCCAGGGCTTCCCGACCATCCATGTCAGCGCCGGTCGGCGCGGTCTGGAAGTGGAACTGAGCGCCGAGACCCTGGCCGGACTGACCTCGGCGAAGTTCGCGCCCATCGGCCGGCCCTGATCGTTCTACCGCCGGGACTGTGTGGTCCCGACTGTACGGTTCGCCGCCCGTCGGCTTCTGTCATCCTCGGCCATCACTCACAAGGAGATCGCCATGCTGCTCGACTTCCACCAGGTGGACGCCTTCACCGACCGTCCCTTCGCCGGCAACCCGGCCATGGTCTATCGCCTCGAGGCTTGGCTGAACGACGAGCTGATGCAGAAGATCGCCGCCGAGCACAACCTCTCGGAAACCGCCTTTCTGGTGAAGGAGCCCGAGGGCTGGCGCATCCGCTGGTTCACCCCGACCGCCGAAGTGCCGCTGTGCGGCCACGCGACCCTGGCCAGCGCCCATGTGCTGTTCGAGGTGTTCGACGAACCGGGCGAGGTGCTGGAGCTGAATTCCCTGTCCGGACCGCTGCGCGTGACCCGCGAGGAGGGCCGTCTGGCGCTGAACTTCCCGGCGCAGCTGCCGAGCGCGATCGGCGCCACGGTGGAGATCGAGCAGGCGCTGGGTTTGCCAGTAGTGGATGCCTTGTCCACCGCCAAGCATCTGATGGTTCTGCTGGAATCGGAGCAGGCGGTACGCGAGTGCAAACCAGACTTCGCCGCCCTGGCCCGCATGCCTTACCTGGGAGTGATCGTTACTGCCCGTGGAAACGAGCATGACTTCGTCTCGCGCTTCTTCTGTCCTGCTATCGGCATCAACGAGGACCCGGTGACCGGTGCCACGCACTGCAACCTGATCCCTTACTGGTCGCAGCGCCTGAGCAAGCTGCAGATGCGCGCCTTCCAGTGCTCCGCGCGCGGCGGCGAGCTGTGGTGCCGCCTGGAGGACGACCGCGTGAGCATCGCCGGTTACGCGCGTCTGGTGGCCAGCGGTCGTCTGCTGGTTGTTTGATCTGTGACCGGGGGGATTTCGCCTCCCCGGCGTAGGCTGGCCTTCACTGGAAACCGTGCCGTTCTGGCGCTGTTCGCAGATTCGGAGGCAGGCCCGTGGCCCTTCTGCTCATTGCTGACTATCACCGCACCGACGGCTCCGTCGTCCTGGCTCCCGCGACCCTGAACGCGCTGACTGCCGCCCGGCAGATCGGCTGCGAGGTTCATCTGCTGCTGGCCGGTAGCGTCCTCGACGAACTGGCCGCGCAGACTCGCGCCATCGATGGCGTTGACCGTGTGCTGCTGGCGGACGATCCCGCCTACGACCATCTGCTGGCGGAAAGCCTGTCGGCGCTCGTGGTCCAGCTTGCGCCTCGCTACAGCCACATCCTCGCGCCCGCCACCGCAGTAGGCCGCGATTGCCTGCCGCGCATCGCTGCGCTGCTGGATGTAGACGCGGTATCCGACGTCATTGCCGTCCTCGACGAGCAGACCTTCCAGCGACCGATCTACGCCGGCAACGCTATTGCCACCGTGCGCTGCGAGGGGCCGGTGAAAGTGCTGGGCATTCGCCCCACGGCTTTCGAGGCGGTCGCTCTCGGCGGCGGTAGCGCCGAACTGGAATGCATCGGCGGCCCGGGCGACCTCGGCCTGTCGCAGTGGCAGGGCGAGGAACACCCGGACTTCGAGCGCCCCGCGCTGGAGTCGGCGAAAGTCATTGTCGCCGGTGGGCGTGGCCTGCAAACCGAAGAAGGTTTCGCCGCGCTCTATCCGCTGGCGGATCGTCTGCACGGTGCCGTCGGCGCTTCGCTGGCGGCGGTGGACGCCGGCTTCGCGCCGGCAGAGCTGCAGATCGGCCAGTCCGGGCGCATCGTCGCGCCGGAGTTGTATCTGGCCGTAGGCATTTCCGGCGCGGTGCAGCACGTGGCGGGCATGAAGGACGCCAAGGTGATCGCCGCGATCAACCTCGATCCGGACGCGCCGATCTTCGAGATTGCCGACTATGGATTGCAGGGCGACCTGTTCGAGCTGTTGCCGGAGCTGCAGCGAGCCTTGAGCTAGAGCGCCACGCTGCCCTGGGCCGGGAACAGCACCAGGTGCTCGGCGCAGACGCCGATGCCCACTTCATCCCCCGGCTGGTGGTCGGCGTGGCTGGGGAAGAGTGATTCCAGCTGGGTGCCGGTGGGCAGTTGCAGGCGATACAACGTCGCCGCGCCGAGGAACGATTTGCCGACAATCCGTGCCTTCAGCGCGCCATCGGTGGCCGGCACCAGATCGTCCGGGCGCAGCAGTACGTCCACCGCGCTGCCGTCCGGCAGACTGTAGGCACGGTTGCCGCGCAGCAGGCCGAGCTCAGTCTGCACCGCATCGCTTCCGCGCATTTGCCCGCGAATGAAATAACCCTGGCCGACGAAGCTGGCGACGAAGGGCGTCTGCGGCTCGTGGTAGAGGTTGAACGGGGTGTCCCACTGTTCCAGCAGGCCATTGCGGAACACGCCGACGTGGTCGCTGACGGCGAAGGCCTCTTCCTGGTCGTGGGTGACCAGGATGGCGCTGGTGCCGCGCGCCTTGAGGATGTCGCGCACCTCGTGGCTGAGCTGGCGGCGCAGTTCCACGTCGAGGTTGGAGAAGGGTTCGTCGAGCAGCAGCAACTGCGGCTGCGGCGCCAGCGCGCGGGCCAGGGCCACGCGTTGCTGCTGGCCGCCGGAGAGTTCGTGGGGGAAGCGCTGGCCGAGGCCGTCGAGCTTCACCAGCTCCAGCAGTTCGCCGACGATGCGCTCGCGCTCGGGGTGCTTGCGGATGCCGAAGGCGATGTTGTCCGCCACCGACAGGTGCGGGAACAGCGCGTAGTCCTGGAACACCATGCCGATCCGGCGCTTCTCCGGCGACAGGGTGAAACCGGGACGGGAGATGACTTCGCCACCCAGTTCGATGCGACCACCCTGCACCGGCTCGAAACCGGCGATGGCGCGCAGGGTGGTGGTCTTGCCGCAGCCCGAGGGGCCGAGCAGGCAGCCGATGTCGCCGGCGTTCAGGTGCAGGCTGACGCCTTGCACCACTCGCTGCTGTTCATAGCCACAGGAAAGATCGTCGAGGTTGAGCAGCAGCGTCTGGGTCATCGGACTCGAAGTGGGGCTTAAGCGTAGTGCGCGTGCTCGACCAGCAGTTCAAGCAGCGCCTTCTGGGCATGGAGACGGTTTTCCGCCTGGTCCCAGGCCACGGAGCGCGTGTCGTCCAGCAGGTCTTCGCTGATCTCTTCGCCACGGTGGGCCGGCAGGCAGTGCATGAATAGTACATCCGCCGCCGCGCCGTCGAGCAGCGCACGTGTTACCTGATATGGCTGGAACAGGCGCAGGCGCGCAGCCGCTTCGTCTTCCTGGCCCATGGAGGCCCAGACGTCGGTGCTCACCAGGTGCGCGCCGGCCACCGCCTCGCGCGGGTCGCGGAAGACCTTCACGCGCTCGCCGGCCAGTTCCATCAGCGCGGCGTTCGGCTCGTAGCCTTCCGGGCAGGCCACGTTCAGCCGGAAGTCGAAGCGGATCGCCGCCTCGATGTAGCTGTTGCACATGTTGTTGCCGTCGCCGATCCAGGCCACGGTCTTGCCGGCGATGCTGCCCCGGTGTTCGTGGAAGGTCTGCATGTCGGCCAGCAGCTGGCAGGGATGCAGGTCGTCCGACAGGCCGTTGATCACCGGCACGCGGGAGTTCTCGGCGAACTCGATCAGGTTGCTGTGGGCGAAGGTGCGGATCATCACCGCATCGACCATCCGCGACATCACTCGCGCGGCGTCGGCGATCGGCTCGCCACGGCCCAGCTGGGTGTCGCGCGGGGAGAGGAAGATGGCCTGGCCGCCGAGCTGGATCATGCCGGCTTCGAAGGAAATCCGCGTCCGGGTCGAGGCCTTCTCGAAGATCATGCCCAGCACGCGGTTCTTCAGCGGCTCGTAAAGTACGCCTCGGTCACGCAGGTCCTTCAGCTCGGTGGCGCGGCGGATCAGACCGAGCAGTTCTTCGGTCGTGTAATCCAGCATCGAGAGGAAGTGACGTGCGCTCATGGTTCGTACCTACTACTTATTCTCAGAATCAGGCCGAGGTACCGACCGGCTTTCGTGAGAAAAAACGGGCTGAACCTGCGGCGGGACCGCATGGAGCGGAAAATGGGGGAAGGCGCGATCCTATAAGGAAATGACGGATCTACGCAAGTTTCCCCCGGAAGCCCCGTCGGGAGGGGCTTCAACATGGTCGTTCCTGATGCCCCGCGATTCACCCGACGGAAGCTGGTGGTGCTTCGCAATGCCAGGATTCATAGTGCTTGCGACCCTATGACCGGCCCGTCGAATGGCTGGCGACAACAATACCGAGGCGAGCCATGAGCAAGACCCTCCACCACCGTGCGTGCCACCTGTGCGAGGCCATCTGCGGCCTGACCATCGAGACCGAGGACGAGCGCATCCTCTCGATCAAGGGCGACGCCCAGGACAGCTTCAGCCGCGGCCATGTCTGTCCCAAGGCGGTGGCTTTGCAGGACATCCAGAATGACCCGGACCGCCTGCGCCAGCCGGTGCGCCGCGTCGGCAACGAGTGGCAGCCGATCGGCTGGGACGAGGCCTTCGAGCTGGTCGCCACGCGCCTGGCAGAGATTCGTTTACGCCATGGCAACGACGCCGTGGCCGTGTACCAGGGCAACCCCAGCGTGCACAACTACGGGCTGATGACCCACAGCAACTACTTCCTTGGCCAGCTGAAGACGCGCAACCGATACTCGGCAACCTCGGTGGACCAGTTGCCGCATCATCTGGTCAGCCAGCAGATGTTCGGCCATGGCCTGCTGATCCCGATTCCCGACATCGACCACACCGACTTCATGCTGATCCTGGGCGGCAACCCGCTGGCTTCCAACGGCAGCATCATGACCGTGCCGGACGTGGAGAAACGCCTGAAGGCGCTGAAGGCGCGCGGCGGCAAGCTGGTGGTGGTCGACCCGCGCCGCACCGAGACGGCGGCAATGGCGGACCAGCACCTGTTCGTCCGCCCAGGCGAAGATGCGGCGCTGCTGCTGGGCATCCTCGACACGCTGCTCAGCGAGGGCCTGACTCGCGAAACCTCGCTGCCGGTGAACGGCCAGGAAGCGGTGCGCCAAGCGCTGGCGCCGTTCAAGGTCGAAGCCATGGCCGTGCGCTGCGGTGTGCCGGCCGACGACATCCGCCAGTTGGCGCGGGCTTTCGCCGCTGCCGACAAGGCCGTCTGCTACGGACGCATGGGTGTTTCCACGCAGGTCTTCGGCAGCTTGTGCCAGTGGCTGGTGCAACTGATCAACCTGGTCACCGGCAACCTCGACCGTGTTGGCGGCACGCTGTGCACCACGCCGGCGGTGGACCTGGTGGCGACCACCGCGGGCGGCGCGTTCAATCGCTGGCAGAGCCGCGTGTCCGGCCTGCCGGAATACGGCGGTGAGCTGCCGGTGGCGGCGCTGGCCGAGGAAATGCTCACCGAGGGGGAAGGGCAGGTGCGCGCGCTGGTGACGGTGGCCGGCAACCCGGTGCTGTCCACACCCAATGGCCGCCGCCTGGAGCAGGCGCTGGATGGCCTGGAGTTCATGCTCAGCGTCGATCTGTACATCAACGAGACCACCCGCTACGCCGATCTGATCCTGCCGCCCACCGCGCCGCTGGAGCACGATCACTACGACACCACCTTCAACGTCTTCGCGGTACGCAACGTCACCCGTTTCAACGAGGCGATCCTGCCCAAGCCCGAAGGCGCCCTGCACGACTGGGAAATCTTCGTCGGCCTGGCGAAGGCCTACGCCGCGCGCCAGGGCAGCGAGCTGAAGCCGACCATGGCGCCGGAGCAGATGATCGAGATGGGCCTGCGCTTCGGGCCCTATGGCGATGCTTCCGAGCACAAACTGAATCTCGCACGTCTGCGCGAGCATCCCCACGGGCTGGACCTGGGCCCGCTGCAACCGAACCTGGCGCCGCGCCTGAAGACCGCCAGCCGCAGCATCGAGGCGGCGCCGGAGATATTCCTGGGCGACCTGCGTCGTTTCGCCGACACCCAGTCGCCGGCCATCGATCAACTGCTGCTGATCGGTCGTCGCCACGTGCGCAGCAACAATTCCTGGATGCACAACTATCACCGCCTGGTGAAGGGCAAGCCGCGCCACCAGTTGCTGATGCACCCGCAGGACCTGGCCACGCGCGGGCTGGTGGACGGGCAGAAGGTGCGGGTGCGTTCGCGGGTCGGCAGCATCGAGATCGAAGTGGCTGCCAGCGACGAAGTCATGGCCGGCGTGGTCAGCCTGCCCCACGGCTGGGGCCACGGGCGGCCGGGCGTGCAGCTGTCCATCGCCCGCGAGCAGGGCGGTGCCAGCGCCAACGACCTGACGGATGAACGCCACCTGGATGCGCTCTCCGGCAACACCGCGCTCAACGGCGTGCCGGTGGAGGTCGAGGCGGCCTGACAAGCTGACGCGCGTCACCTGCAAAGCCGAGCGTTGCACTCGGCTTTGCAGTACAATGCGCGGTACCGTGCCGGCCTATGCCCCGAGAGGCGACCGCCGGGTCAGTGTCTGATAGTTAAGCCGAGGAAGTTCATGGATATCATCGATACCATCAAAGAGCAGATCTCCAGCAACCCTGTTCTGCTGTACATGAAGGGTTCGCCGAACGCTCCCCAGTGCGGTTTCTCGTCCCGCGCCGCGCAGGTGCTGATGGCTTGCGGCGAAAAATTCGCCTATGTCGACATCCTGCAGAACCCGGAAATCCGCGCCAACCTGCCCAAGTACGCCAACTGGCCGACCTTCCCGCAACTGTGGGTCGGTGGCGAGCTGGTCGGCGGCAGCGACATCCTGGCCGAGATGTTCGAGAAGGGTGAGCTGCAACCGCTGATCAAGGACGCCGTGAGCAAGGCCAACGCCTGAGTCTTTCGTGCTGTCGCACAAAGCCCCGCCTTGGCGGGGCTTTGTTTTTGGGAAGAAATAAAAGATGACTGAACAGACGCGGGCCAACGCCGCGCGCTGGGCGTGCGGATACTGCTTTGCCATGGGCGGGATGGTCCATGGCAGCGTGATGGGGCGGGTTCCAGCCCTCAAGAGCATGACCGGGGTGGACGAGCAGCAACTGGGCCAGGCCCTGCTGGGCGCGGGCTTCGGCGCGCTGCTGGCATTTGCCTTCGCCGGCGCGCTGGTGCGCCGCCATGGCAGCCGGGCGATCACCGTGATCTCGGGACTGGCGCTGATGGCGACCTTCCCGCTGCTCGGGCTGGCGCAGGACGTCTGGGTGCTGGCGGCGGGCTTCCTCGCCGTCGGCCTGACCTTCGCGACCATGGACGTGGCGATGAACACCCAGGCGGTGGAGGTCGAACGGCGCCTCGGCCGCCCGTGCATCTCCAGTCTGCATGGCATGTACAGCCTGGGTGGTCTGGTCGGTGCTGTGGGAGCGGCGGCTTTCGCCGACCTGGCGCCGATCTGGCACTTCAGCCTGCTGGCGCTGATCGCCGTGGCGATCCTGCCGTTCTTCGCCCGTCATCTGTTCGAGGGCCGCCCGGAGCCCATGGAGGAGGAGGCGCCAGCCCAACGTGGCTGGCGCCTGCCGCCACCGGCGCTGATCGGCCTGGGTCTGCTGACTCTCTGCGCGTTCGTGTCCGAAGGGGCGGTCGCCGACTGGGGCGCCTTGCTGCTGCACCAGGTTCTGGGCGCATCCGAACGCCTGGCAGCATTGGGCTTCGCGGCATTCTCCGCGACCATGGTGCTGGGGCGGCTTTTTGGTGACCGTCTGCGCGTACGCTTCGCCGACGAGGCGCTGGTGCGCAACCTGGCGCTGCTGGCCATCGCGGGCATGTTCCTGGCGCTGTTCAGCCCGTGGGTTGCCGGCGCGATTGCCGGTTTCGCCCTGGTGGGCGCGGGGCTGTCGGTGGTGGTGCCGATCCTGATCGGCGCGGCAGGCAACCGGCCGGGCGTCGAGCCTTCGCGCGGCGTGGCGGCGGTAGCGTCGTTCGGCTATGGCGGCTTGTTGCTGGGCCCGCCGCTGATCGGCTTCCTCGCCGAGCACGTGGGGCTGCGCCTGTCGCTGCTGGTGGTAATCGGGCTTTGCGCTGGCCTGGTGTTCAAGGCCGGGCTGGTGCGGCGTCCGCCGAAGGCGAACGGCTAGAAGGGAAGGGCACCGGCGTCCACAACAGCGCCGGTGCCTTTTGCCTGATCAGTCGTCTTCGTGCATGTGCGACTGCAGGTAGTTTTCCAGACCGACTTTCTGGATCAGGCCCAGCTGGGTTTCCAGGTAGTCGATGTGCTCTTCCTCGGACTCGAGGATGTCCTTGAGCAGGTCGCGGCTGACGTAGTCATGCACGCTTTCGCAATGCACGATGGCGTCGCGCAGGTCCTTGCAGGCCTTGAGTTCCAGGTTCAGGTCGCACTGCAGCATTTCCTGGGTGTTCTCGCCGATCAGCAGCTTGCCCAGGTCCTGCAGGTTGGGCAGCCCTTCGAGGAACAGGATGCGTTCGATGAGCTTGTCGGCGTGCTTCATCTCATCGATGGATTCGTGGTACTCGTGCGCGCCGAGGCGCTTCAGGCCCCAGTCGTTCCACATGCGCGAGTGCAGGAAGTACTGGTTGATGGCGATCAGCTCGTTGCCGAGGATCTTGTTCAGATGCTGGATGACTTTCTTGTCGCCTTTCATGCCGGGGTCCTGCCGTGTGGAGTGGGAGAGATTGAAATTCTCGCCCCCTTATAACCACATGTCAAACATAAGTGCTTGAATTTGTTATAAAAAGGAATATGAATGCGAATGTTTTCATTCCGCATCCCGGCGCTAAATCCCTGAATTTCAGGCATAAAAAAACCGGGCCAGTGCCCGGTTTCTTCGGAATCCCTGCTGAACTGATCAGCGGTATTTTCTCAACCCGCGGCGTAGGCCAGGTTGTAGTTCATGCTCTGGGCGCTTTGCAGTTCGCCGAGGGTATCGCGAACCACCTGTTTGGCCAGGCAAGCGCACTTGCCACATTGAGTGCCAACGCCGGTGCACTCGCGCACTTCGCGGTAATTGCAGGCGCCGTCGTAGATCGCATCGCGGATCTGGGTATCGGTAACACCGTTGCAGAGGCAGACGTACATGGTTGCACTACAGTCGCTGTGGGGTTGTTGGAAGCGATACTAATAGTAATGAGAATGATTGTCAAAAGTTCCCGAGTACGCATCCAGGCAGTCTGACAAATGGTCATCGGGTTCAATGACTTAGGGCGAAAGCACTGTGGTTATTGGGCTGTAGCGCTATCTGCAGGAAACGGCGGAGCCCGGTTGCAGGAGCGAGCTTGCTCGCGAACAGGGCCAGCTATGGCGCCAATCCCGCCTGCCAGGCATCCGAAGGCGCTGGGGTTCGCGAGCAAGCTCGCTGCTACCGGTAAGGCGGGGTGTTGATGTAGACCCAATGAAAAAGCCCCGCAAGTGCGGGGCTTTTTCATGGGGCGTTGAAGCCGATCAGTGATCGTCTTCCATCCAGCCGCCGAACTCCTTCCAGCGGTTGACGATGCCGCAGAACAGCTCGGCGGTCTTCTCGGTGTCGTAACGGGCCGAGTGCGCTTCGCGGTTGTCGAACTCGATGCCGGCGGTCTGGCAGGCTTTCGCCAGGACAGTCTGGCCGTAGGCGAGGCCGGCGAGGGTCGCGGTGTCGAAGCTGGAGAAGGGGTGGAACGGATTGCGCTTCACGCCGCTGCGGTTGACTGCTGCGTTGAGGAAGCCCAGGTCGAAGCTGCTGTTGTGGCCGACCAGGATCGCCCGCTTGCAGCCGTTGGACTTCAGCGACTTGCGGATGCCACGGAAGATCTCGGTCAGTGCCTGTTCTTCCGGCACGGCCATGCGCAGCGGGTGGTCCAGCTTGATGCCGGTGAACTCCAGCGCAGCCTGTTCGATGTTGGCGCCTTCGAAGGGCTCCACACGGAAGAAGTAGGTGTGCTCGGGAAACAGGTAGCCGCTCTCGTCCATGCCGATGGTGACGGCGGCGATTTCCAGCAGGGCGTCGGTGCCGGCGTTGAAGCCGCCGGTCTCGACGTCCACCACGACCGGCAGGTAGCCGCGGAAGCGGCGTGCCATCGGGTGGCGCGGGCCCGGCGGGAAGGAGCCGTCGAGTTCTTCTTCGAAGGTTTCGTTCTCGTCACTCATGCCACGGTCTCCAGCAGGCGCCAGCGCAGTTTCTCGCCGGCACGCAGCGGGACTACATCGAAATCGCCGAACGGCAGGGCCGCCGGGGCTTCCCATTCTTCACGCACCAGGGTGATGCGGTCGCTGTTGCGCGGCAGGCCGTAGAAGTCCGGGCCGTACAGGCTGGCGAAGCCTTCCAGTTTGTCCAGCGCGTTGCGTTGCTCGAAGGCTTCCGCGTAGAGCTCGATGGCGGCGTAGGCGGTGTAGCAGCCGGCGCAACCGCAGGCGGCTTCCTTGGCGTGGCGCGCGTGGGGTGCCGAGTCGGTGCCGAGGAAGAACTTCGGGCTGCCGCTGGTGGCCGCATCCAGCAGGGCTTCCTGGTGGGTGTTGCGCTTGAGGATCGGCAGGCAATAGAAGTGCGGGCGAATGCCGCCCACCAGCATGTGGTTGCGGTTGTACAGCAGGTGGTGCGCGGTGATGGTGGCGCCGACGTTGGCCGGGGCGGCCTTGACGAAGGCGGCGGCATCGCCGGTGGTGATGTGCTCGAAGACCACCTTGAGGGTCGGGAAACGCTCGACCACGCGGGTCAGGTGCTCGTCGATGAAGCGCTTCTCGCGGTCGAACACGTCGACTTCGGCGCGGGTCACCTCGCCGTGCACCAGCAGCGGCAGGCCGACTTCGGCCATGGCTTCGAGCACGTGGAAGATGTTGTCGACGCTGGTCACGCCGGAGTCGGAGTTGGTGGTGGCGCCGGCCGGGTACAGCTTGGCGGCGTGCACGAAGCCCGAGGCCTTGGCGGCGCGGACTTCCTCGGCGCTGGTGCGATCGGTGAGGTACAGCACCATCAGCGGCTCGAAGCGACTGCCGGCCGGACGGGCGGCCAGGATGCGCTGGCGATAGGCGTCGGCTTCGGCGGCGTTGCGTACCGGCGGAACCAGGTTCGGCATGATGATGGCACGGCCGAAGGTGCGGGCGGCGTCGCCGACGGTTTGCGCGAGCGCAGCGCCGTCGCGCAGGTGGATGTGCCAGTCGTCGGGGCGCAGGAGTGTCAGGCGGTCGGACATGCGGATTCCAGGGGTGCGGTTGCAGCGGGAAGAGGGTGAAATGCTACCGGAAAAGCCCGCCGCCGGCACTCGCTATCAAGTTTTGCCGAGGCCGACCGATAGAATCTGGGACGCCTTTTTACCTGTGTGGAAGCCATCGTGCGCCAGCCCTCTCTTCTACTGCTTGCTCTCTGCGCCAGCCTTCCGGCCTGGGGGCTGACCTTCCAGACGCGCATGGAAAGCGCGCAATGGACGGTGGAGGGCGACCAGTTCGAGTGCCGGCTGTCGCAGAGTGTGGCCGGTTTCGGACTGGGCGAGTTCGTCTGGCGCGCTGGCGAGCAGCCGACCTTCCGTCTCAAGCCGCAGACGGGCTGGCTGGGCAGCGGCTCGGCGACCCTGCTGGCGGCCGCGCCGCCGTGGCGGCCGGGGCAGGGCGACCTGAACCTGGGGGCGGTGCAGGTGGGTTCGGGCGATGTTCCTTTCAACAGCACCCAGCAGCAGGCCGGGCGCCTGCTCGGTGGCCTGCTGGAGGGGCGCGCTCCGGAGGTGCGCCACCGCACGCGCACCGGCGAGAACCTGCTGGTACGGCTGATGCCAACGCGTTTCGCTGACGGATACGTAAAGTTTCAGGACTGTTCAACGAAGATGCTCCCGGTGAACTTCGACCAGGTACGCCAGAGCCAGGTCGGCTTCCCGGACGGCGGCACCGAGGTCGACCCGCTGGGCCGCGCCAAGCTGGACATCATCCTGCAGTACATGAAGGCCGACCCGACGGTGAATCGCATCGAACTGGACGGCCACTCCGACAACAGCGGCAACCGCCTGGCCAACCGCGAGGCTTCGCGCCGTCGTGCCGTCGCGGTGATGGAGTACCTCAAGGCCAACGGCGTGGCGGAATCGCAGATCACCGTGCGTTTCTATGGCGAGCGCTATCCGCTGGTGAAGAACAATTCCGCCGCCAACCGGGCGAAGAACCGCCGGGTGACGGTGAACCTGTCCCGCGAGGCGGTCGTCGAGCAGGCGCCCGCCGAAGCCCCAGCAGCCCCCGCGGCATCGGCTCCCAGCCCCGCCAGCGCGCCCGCTCAGGGTGCGCCGGCAGCGCCTGCCGCCAATGCTGCCAACCCGCCCGCCACGCCGCCCGCTACGCCCAAGGGGTAAGCCGCGGCGACAGGTCGCACCGACGATAGTATCTGTCGCTTTGTCGTCAAAAGCTGTCGCCCCTCTGTAAATTATTCCGAGCGGACAGTAGAATCGGTCCCTTTCGTGACAACCCCCGTGGAGTTGAGTGGCATGGCGGACGTGAAGAAGGTAGTCCTGGCGTATTCCGGTGGCCTGGACACCTCGGTAATTCTGAAGTGGCTGCAGGATACCTATAACTGTGAAGTGGTGACCTTCACCGCCGACCTGGGGCAGGGCGAGGAGGTCGAACCGGCCCGCGCCAAGGCCAAGCAGATGGGCGTGAAAGAGGTCTTCATCGAGGACCTGCGAGAAGAGTTCGTCCGCGACTTCGTCTTCCCGATGTTCCGTGCCAACACCGTCTACGAAGGCGAGTACCTGCTGGGTACTTCCATCGCTCGCCCGCTGATCGCCAAGCGCCTGATCGAGATCGCCAACGCCACCGGCGCTGACGCCATCTCCCACGGCGCCACCGGCAAGGGCAACGACCAGGTGCGTTTCGAACTGGGCGCCTATGCGCTCAAGCCGGGCGTGAAGGTGATTGCTCCCTGGCGTGAGTGGGACCTGCTGTCCCGCGAGAAGCTGATGGACTACGCCGAAGCCCACAACATCCCGATCGAGCGCCACGGCAAGAAGAAATCGCCGTACTCCATGGATGCCAACCTGCTGCACATCTCCTATGAAGGCGGCGTGCTGGAAGACACCTGGACCGAGCACGAAGAAGACATGTGGAAGTGGACCGTCTCCCCGGAGAAGGCTCCTGACACCGCTACCTACATCGAGCTGACCTACCGCAAGGGCGACATCGTTGCCATCGACGGCAAGGACATGAGCCCGGCGCAGGTACTGACCGAGCTGAACCGCATCGGCGGCGCCAACGGCATCGGCCGCCTGGACATCGTCGAGAACCGTTACGTCGGCATGAAGTCCCGCGGCTGCTACGAGACCCCCGGCGGCACCATCATGCTCAAGGCGCACCGCGCCATCGAGTCGATCACCCTGGACCGCGAAGTCGCTCACCTGAAGGACGAGCTGATGCCGCGCTACGCCAAGCTGATCTACACCGGCTACTGGTGGAGCCCGGAGCGCGAAATGCTCCAGCAGATGATCGATGCCTCCCAGGAACACGTGAACGGCGTCGTGCGCCTGAAGCTGTACAAGGGCAACGTCATCGTGGTCGGCCGCAAGTCCGACGACTCGCTGTTCGATGCCAACATCGCGACCTTCGAGGAAGATGGCGGCGCCTACAACCAGGCCGATGCCGCTGGCTTCATCAAGCTCAACGCGCTGCGCATGCGTATCGCCGCGAACAAGGGCCGCAAGCTGTTCTAAGCGACCTGTGTAGGAGCGAGCCTGCTCGCGAAGTTTTTGCTTTTTGCGCAGTTCGCGAGCAAGCTCGCTCCTACAGAAAAACAACAATCCCCGGCCACGAGCCGGGGTTTGTGTTTATAAGCCCGCTATCCGGGCACCTGATGAGGAAAGAACCGATGAGACTGCTGCACACCATGCTGCGCGTCGGCGACATGGACAAATCCATCGCCTTCTACACCGAAGTCCTGGGCATGACCCTGCTGCGTCGCAAGGATTATCCGGACGGCCAGTTCACCCTGGCTTTCGTGGGCTACGGCAACGAAGACGACAACAGCGTCATCGAGCTGACCTACAACTGGGGCGTGGACCAGTACGAGCTGGGCACCGGCTACGGCCATATCGCCCTGGAAGTGGCCGACGTCTACAAGGCCTGCGAGGACATCCGCTCCCGTGGCGGCAAGATCACCCGCGAGCCGGGCCCGATGAAGCACGGCACCAGCATCCTGGCCTTCGTCGAAGACCCGGACGGCTACAAGATCGAGCTGCTGAGCCCGCAGCGCAAGGATTGATCCTTCGGCTGTCGTCGAAGCGTCCTCGGAAAACCCCGCCCACGCCGGCGGGGTTTTTCTTTTCCGGCTGTCATCAGAAAGTCACCGCAGCGTTCATACTCAAGGGGCATCGACGTCGGACGCGTCGATTGCGGAAGCAGTTTCCGCCATTCGCTTGTCACAGTCAGAAGGAGCGCGCTGCGGGCCGGAGAATCCCCGCCGCGACGCCCCGGCAATGACGGTCGAATGAACGGCCGCATCGATTTATCGGAAGGCCTCGCGCTTTGGCGCCCGGCTTCCATCGTCAAGGAATACAGCATGTCCCCAAGACCGGTAAACAATGCCTCGGTCAGCCCCAAGGGCAGCCTCGAAACCCTCTCCCAACGTGAAGTCCACCAGCTCAGCGAAGCGGGCTCGGGCAGTACCTACAAGCTCTTCCGCCAGTGTGCCCTGGCCATCCTCAACACCGGCACGCAGATCGACAACGCCAAGCACATCCTCGACGCCTACCGCGACTTCGAGCTGGAAATCCACCAGCAGGACCGCGGCGTGCGCCTGGAACTGTTCAACGCGCCGGCCGACGCCTTCGTCGACGGCGAGATGATCGCCAGCACCCGCGAGATGCTCTTCAGCGCCCTGCGCGACATCGTCTACACCCAGAACGCGCTGAACAGCCGGCGCTTCGGCCTGGACAGCTCGGCCGGCATTACCGACTACGTCTTTCACCTGCTGCGCAACGCCCGTGCCCTGCACGCCGGCGTGGAGCCGAAGATCGTCGTGTGCTGGGGTGGCCACTCCATCAGTACCAACGAGTACAAGTACACCAAGAAGGTCGGCCACGAGCTGGGCCTGCGCAGTCTCGACGTCTGCACCGGCTGCGGCCCGGGCGTGATGAAGGGCCCGATGAAGGGCGCCACCATCGGCCACGCCAAGCAGCGCATCACTGACGGCCGCTATATCGGCCTGACCGAGCCGGGGATCATCGCCGCCGAGGCGCCGAACCCCATCGTCAATGAACTGGTGATCCTGCCGGACATCGAGAAGCGCCTGGAGGCCTTCGTCCGCGTCGGCCACGGCATCATCGTGTTCCCCGGCGGCGTCGGCACGGCGGAGGAGTTCCTCTATCTGCTGGGCATCCTCATGCACCCGGATAACCAGGACATGCCGTTCCCCCTGGTGCTCACCGGCCCGCGCAGTGCGGCGGCCTACATCGAGCAGTTGCATGCCTTCGTTGGTGCGACCCTGGGCGAGGCAGCGCAGCAGCGCTACCGCATCATCATCGATGACCCGGCCGAAGTGGCGCGGGAAATGAGCGAAGGGCTCAAGCGGGTCAAGCAGTTCCGCCGCGAGCGCAACGACGCCTATCACTTCAACTGGCTGCTGAAGATCGACGAGGGCTTCCAGCGTCCCTTCGAGCCGACCCACGAGAACATGGCCGCCCTCGACCTGGGCCGCGACGTGCCGTCCCACGAGCTGGCAGCGAACCTGCGCCGGGCGTTCTCCGGCATCGTCGCGGGCAACGTGAAGGACCGTGGCATCCGCATGATCGAGGAGTTCGGCCCGTACGAGATCCACGGTGACGCGGCCATCATGGAGCCGCTGGATGCGCTGCTGCAGGCCTTCGTCGAGCAGCACCGCATGAAGTTGCCGGGCGGCGCGGCCTACGAGCCCTGCTACCGGGTGGTGCAGCGCGCCGGCGTCGCAGTGTGAGCCTGTAGGCGCGGGCCGAGCCCGCGATCGCGCGCATGGCGCGCTCCTACAAGGAGCAGGAAACAAAAAGCCCCGCCAGGATGCGGGGCTTTTTCATACGGGCTTTACGTTCAGGATCAGGGAAAGGCTTACAGATCGAAATCGTAGTCGGACAGTTGGCGTTGCAGGCGACGCTCTTCCAGGTAGTTGTCGATGATGCGGCGCTTGGTCAGGTTGGTCTTGGCGACCTCTGCCGTGGCTTCTGCGCCGTCATCGCTGTCGTCTGTGCTGACATCGTCCTCGAGTTCGAGGTCTTCTTTGTCGTTTGCCATTCGGTGCACTCCACAACACGGGGTGTGTTGGCGCCCCTTATATCGACAAAGGCGTAAGCGGTAAAAAAGATTTTTTCAATCAGGCTGAAGGAATTTTCCCATAACGCTCAATCGTCCGAAGTCTTGTGCTTGAACTCGCACAGGTCCTCGATTCGGCAGCTGCCGCACTGCGGCTTGCGCGCCTTGCAGACGTAGCGCCCATGCAGGATCAGCCAGTGGTGCGCATCCAGCAGGTATTCCTTGGGCACGAACTTGAGCAGCTTGCGCTCCACCTCCAGCACATTGCGCCCCGGCGCGATGTTGGTGCGGTTGGAAACGCGGAAGATGTGGGTGTCCACCGCCATCGCCGGCTGTCGGAAAGCCGTGTTGAGGACCACGTTGGCGGTCTTGCGGCCCACGCCGGGCAAGGCTTCCAGGTCTTCGCGGTTCTCCGGCACCTGGCCGCCGTGCTTCTCGATGAGGATGCGGCAGGTCTCGATGGTGTTCTTCGCCTTGCTGTTGTACAGGCCGATGGTCTTGATGTACTCCGACAGGCCCTCCACGCCCAGTGCGTAGATGGCCTCCGGGGTATTGGCCACCGGGTAGAGCCTGGCGGTGGCCTTGTTCACCCCGACGTCGGTGGCCTGGGCGGAGAGCAGCACGGCGATGAGCAACTCGAAGGGCGTGCTGTAGGCCAGCTCGGTTTCGGGGTTGGGATTGTCTTCCTTGAGTCGGCGGAAAATCTCCGCGCGCTTGGCGGCATTCATTCGATCACTCCAGTCACGCGGACGCGTTGGCGCTCGGTCGCGGGTACGTCGCCCGCCTGCGCCTTGGCGCGGTCCGCCAGGCTTTCATCAATACGGTTCTTCAGGGCGATCAGCAGGCCCAGCAGCAGGAACGCCCCGGGCGGCAATACGGCCAGTAGCAGGCCCGGGTAGCCGGGAATGTGCAGCTTCCAGTCGGCGGCAGCGGGGCCGAACAGCAGGTCCATGCCGGCGAACAGCGTCCCATGGCCCAGCAGTTCGCGCAGGGTGCCGAGGATCAGCAGGACGAAGGCGAAGCCCAGCCCCATCATCAAACCGTCGAACGCCGAGCGCACCACGCTGTTGTTCACGGCGAAGGATTGCGCGCGGCCGAGGATCACGCAATTGGTGGTGATCAGCGGCACGAAGATGCCCAGCACCTGGTAGAGCTCGAAGCGCCACGCCTGCATCAGCAGTTCGACGCAGGTGGTCAGGGTGGCGATGACCAGCAGGAAGGCCGGCAGGCGCACGGCCTCGCTCAGCGTGCCGCGGATCAGCGCTACGGCGACGCTGGAGCAGACCAGCACGAAGAGTGTCGCCAGCCCCAGGCCGAGGGCGTTGACCATGGAACTGCTGGTGCCCAGCAGCGGGCACAGGCCGAGCAATTGCACCAGGCCGGGGTTGTTCTTCCACAGGCCCTGCAGGGCGATTTCGCGGTAGCCGGGATTACTCATGCTGGTCTCCCGAGGTGGCGGGGGCGAGCAGCTCTGTCTTGTGTGCGTCGAAGTACTGCAGCGCCAGGTGCGTGGCCTTGACCACCGCGCGCGGGGTCACGGTGGCGCCGGCGAACTGGTCGAACTGGCCGCCGTCCTTCCTGACGGTCCAGCCTTTGTCGCCCGGATCAGTCAGCGAACGGCCATCGAAGCCGTGCAGCCAGTCGCTCTTGCCCAGCTCGATGCGGTCGCCCTGGCCGGGTGTCTCGTGGTGCGCCACGACCCGCACGCCGAGCAGGCGGCCTTGTGCGGTCACGCCCACCAGCAGCTGGATCGAGCCGCCATAGCCATCCCGCGCCACGGGCTGGAGCACCACCGCCGTGGTCTGCCCCTGGAGCCGGGCGAGGTAGGCGGGCGCCGGCTCGTCGCGGCCCAGCAGCTTGGGATCGAAGGCGCTGATTTCGCTCTCCAGCGGATGGTTGTCGTAGCTGCCCCTGGGCAACAGCTCCAGCACTGCGCGACCTTGGAATTCGCGCTGGGCGGTGTCGATGCGCTGGGCGGTGAACTGGTGCACGGCCGCCACCACGCCAGCGGCGATCAGCGCCACCAGGCCCAGCGCCAGGAGGCTCTTGAGCAGCTCGCGGTTCATCGATCACCTGCCTTGAAGCCTTGTTCCGGCTTCTTGTGCCCATAGGTGCGCGGCCGGGTGAAGTAGTCGAGGGTCGGCGCGGCCAGGTTCATCAGCAGCACGGCGAAGGCCAGGCCATCGGGATAGCCGCCCCAGGCGCGGATCACGTAGGTGAGCAGGCCGACGCCGATGCCGAACAGCAGCCGGCCGCGGTTGCTGGTGGCGCCGGAGACCGGGTCGGTGACGATGAAGAAGGCGCCGAGCATGGTCGCGCCACTGAACAGGTGCAGCAGTGGCGAGCCGTGGGAGTCGGAGCCCGTGCCGTTCCAGAACAACAGGCTCATGACGAACAGCCCGCCGAGCATGCCCACCGGCGCGTGCCAGGTGAACAGCTTGCGCCAGAGCAGGAACAGCCCGCCGGCGAGGAAGGCCAGGTTGACCAGTTCCACGCCGCGTCCGCCGATGTTTCCGAAAGCGGCAGACTGCGCCAGCAGTTCTTCCATGGTCAGGCTGTGGTTGTTGCGCACCACGTCCAGCGCCGTGGCGCCGACCCAGGCGTCCGGCCCCTGGCTGGCGAAGCCGAAGATTTGTCGCAGGCCTTCGGCGAAACCGAGCGCGCTGTCCGGCGCCGGCCACTGGCTCATCTGCTGCGGGAAGGACACCAGCACCACCGCGTAGCCGACCATCGCCGGGTTGAACGGGTTCTGCCCGAGACCACCGTACAGGTGCTTGCCGAAGATCATCGCGAATACCGTGGCGACCGCGCTCAGCCACCAGGGCGAGTACGGCGGCAGGGCGAGGGCGAGCAGCACGGCGGTGACCAGGGCGCTGCCGTCCTTGAGGAAGAAGCTCACCGGGCGGTCGCGCAGCTTGAGCATGAGTGCCTCGGTGGAGAGGGCCAGCAGGCTGCACCAGAGCAGATTGAACAGCGTGCCGACGCCGTACAGGCCGATCAGCACCAGCGCGCCCGGTGCGCAGGCGGCCAGCAGGGTCAGCATGACCCGCTGCGTGCGGTTTGCTCCGGTGACGTGGGGCGAGCTGATGCGTGGCAGCTTCATCAAGGCGCCTCACCACTGGCGTCGGCAACGGCGCGTTCCGCGGCTTGCAGGCGCTCGCGGGCGGTGGCCAGTGCCGGGTCGCCGGCGCCTTCTCGCTCGAGCTTCTTCAGGTCGGCGCGGGCGTAGGCCAGTTCGGTCTTGGCGGCGCGCAGGGCGGCTGTCACCGGGCGCTTGTCGGTACGCACCAGGTCCGGCGGCGCCTTGCCGCTGGCGTCCTCGGTGGCATGCAGGGCGGCTTCCGCAGCGGCGAGCGTCTGGCGGATCGCTTCCAGTTCCTCGGCGGACGCACCCTCGCGCTCAGCGGCCCGCAGGGCATCGCGCTGGGCGATATAGACCAGCTTGGCCTGGCGCAGGGCAAGAACGCCGTCGACGGGCTGCCCGGTTTTCGGTTCGGTCGGCATGGCGATCCCCTGCAGTTCGTTGAGTTGGCACTCGGTGCGTTCGACGTCCGCGCGCAAGGAGGCGAGGGTGGCGCGCTGTTCGTTGCTGGGCGATTCGCCGAAGGCCTTCTCGGACTTCTTCAACTGGGCGCGGGCCATGGCGGCGTCGATCCTGGCCTTCTTCAGGGCCGCTTTGTCCGTGACGGGAGCGGCAGCCGGGGCTGGCTCCGCGCTGGTGCCTTGCGCTTCGGCAGTCGTCAGCGCGGCTTTCGACTGTTCGGCGGCGATACGCAGTTCGGCGACCTGGCTGCGCAGTTGTTCGGTGTCGTGGGCGGCCAGTTGCTTCTCGGCTTTCCTCAGCGCGACCTGGGCCATGCTCGCCTCGATCTTCAAGCGCTTGAGCTGGTCGGACGCATTGCCCACGGACTTCTCGGCCTTCACCCGCTCAATCACCGATTGCGCGGCCGGCGCGGCGAGGGTTTCGACCTCGGCTCGATCCTCCTGCGCGCGCGCCGCTCGCTCCTGGCGAGCCAGGCGGTCGGCGGTGCGGCGTTCTTCCTCGCGGCGCAGGCGCTCCTGGCGTTGCTCGAAGCGCAGGCGCCACTGCTCGGCCTTCAGCTGGCGCTGTTCCAGCTCGCGGATCTCGCCCTTGGACGCGCGGTAGTACTGCACCAGCGGAATGCTCGACGGGCAGACGTAGGCACAGGCGCCGCACTCGATGCAGTCGAACAGGTTGTGCGCCATCAGCTGGTCGTGGTCTTCGCCGAGGGCGAAAAAGTGCAGTTGCTGCGGCAGCAGGCTGGCGGGGCAGACCTGCGCGCAGTCGCCACAGCGGATGCAGGGCAGCGCCTGCGCCGGTGCCGGCAGCTCTTCGCGGGTGGCGGCCAGCAGGCAGTTGGCGGTCTTGATCAGCGGCACGTCCAGCGAGGGCAGGCAGTCCCCCATCAGCGGGCCGCCGAGCAGCAGGCGGTCCAGCTGCGCGTGGTCGAGGCCGGCGAAGTCCAGCAGCTCGCCCACGGGCGTGCCGATCAGCGCCTCCACATTGCACGGGCGCGCGAGTGCGGCGCCGCTCAGGGTGGTAATGCGCGAGATCAGCGGCCGCCCACGCAGCACGGCGTCGGCCACGGCCACGGCGGTGCCGACGTTCACGCAGAGCATGCCGATATCCGCTGGCAGCCCGCCGGATGGCACCTCGCGGCCGGTCAGTACCTGGATCAGCTGGCGCTCGCCGCCGGAGGGGTAGCGGGTCGGGACCGGTTGCAGGCGGATCGTCCGCTCGCCGAGGGCGGCCTGCACGGCGGCGATGGCCTCGGGCTTGTCGTCCTCGATGCCGAGCAGCACCTGCTGCGGCTGGAGGATGTGCATCAGCACTTCGATGCCTTCCACCAGTTCGGCGGCGCGCTCGCGCATCAGCAGGTCGTCGGCGCTGATGTAGGGCTCGCACTCGGCGCCGTTGATGATCAGGGTGTGCAGATCGTCCTGGGCGCGGGAGGCCAGCTTGGCGGCGGTGGGGAAACCGGCGCCACCGAGGCCGGCGATGCCCGCCTGGCGGATGCGCTGCAGCAGTTCGACCCCGGAGAGGGACACATACGCAGGTTTGGGTTCCAGCGTCGTCCATTGCTCCGCGCCATCGCTGTCGATGATGATCGCGGGCACCCTAAGGCCGGAGCCGTGCGGATAAGGTTGCTCGCTGATCTCGACCACGGTGCCGGACGTCGGTGCATGCAGCGCGGCACTGATGGCGCTGCCGGCCTCGGCGATCAGTTGGCCCTTGAGCACGTGCTGGCCGACTTCGACACAGGGCACGGCGGGCTCGCCGATGTGCTGCTGCAGCGGCAGCACCAGGCGGCGCGGCAGCGGCGGCCGCTGAATCGGCAGGGCGGTGGATTGCTGCTTGTTGGCCGGCAACTGCAGGCCGCCGGGAAAACGCCAGACCTGCGTGTTCATGCCGCCTGCTCCCGGTCTGTCTGGATCAGCCGGCCCTGCGGCAGCGGCCATTTCCAGTCGGTGACGCGCACCGGCAGGTCGCGCATCTCGATGCAGTCCACCGGGCAGGGTTCCAGGCACAGGTCGCAGCCGGTGCACTCATCGACGATCACCGTGTGCATCAGCTTGGCGGCGCCGACGATGGCGTCCACCGGGCAGGCGCGGATGCACTTGGTGCAGCCAATGCACTCGGCCTCGCGGATATAGGCCACCCGCAGCGGCGTCTCTTCGGCGGCGTCCAGCGGCAGGGGTTCTACGTCCAGCAGCTCGGCGAGAGCGGCGATGGTCGCGGCGCCGCCGGGCGGGCACTTGTTGATCGCATCGCCCCCGGCGATGGCCAGGGCGTAGGGCTTGCAGCCGGGATAGCCGCATTGGCCGCACTGGGTCTGCGGCAGCAGGTCGTTGATCTGCCCGGCGATGGGCTCAGCGGAGGCCTTTGCCCGCGCCGAAGCCTGGCGCAGCGCCACGGCGCCGGCGAGGCAAACCAGGATGATCAGCAGCGCCGCGATCATGGCTTGAGCAGCCCGCTGAAGCCCATGAACGCCAGGGACATCAGCCCGGCGGTGATCATGCCGATGGCCGCGCCCTTGAATGGCTTGGGCACGTCGGCGATGGCGATGCGCTCGCGCAGGGCGGCGAACAGCACCAGTACCAGGGTGAAGCCCAGCCCGGCGCCGAAACCCTGGAAGGTGGCTTGCAGGAAGCCGAACTCGGCCTTGCGCGCGTTGAGCAGCGCCACGCCCAGCACGATGCAGTTGGTGGTGATCAGCGGCAGGAAGATGCCCTGCGTGCGGGCCAGTAGCGGGCTGGTCCTGTTCACCAGCAGTTCGGTGAACTGCACCACCACGGCGATCACCAGGATGAAGCCGATGGTGCGCAGGAATTCCACGTCCAGCGGTTGCAGCACGTAGCGCTGCAGGATGTAGCCCAGCGCCGAGGCGAGGGTGAGGACGAAGGTGGTCGCCAGGGCCAGCGCGAGCGCCGTCTCGATCTTGCGCGACACGCCCATGAACGGGCAGATGCCGAGGAACTGCACCAGCACGAAGTTGTTGACCAGGATGGCGCTGACCAGGATCAGGGCGAGTTCGGTCATGGCTGGCTGTCCGTGCGCAGGCGTGGGCTGATCATGCTCAGATTCCGCTGATCAACAGGTCGATGGCGGCGATGATCTCCAGGCGCAGGTGCGCCAGGCTGCCCACCGGCTCGCCCAGCTCGCGGCGGGCGATGCCTGCCATCTGCGGGGTCAGCAGCAGGAGCGTTTCATCGCCCACGTGCACTTCCGGCATCAGCCGGTTGATACCGGCCAGGCCCTTGGCGCGGCTGAGCGGGATCACCATGCGCGTGTTCAGCGAGGCCAGCAGGTCGCTCTGCACGTCCAGCAGCAGCGGTATCGCCTCGCGGGTGCGCGGGTTGGTGTTGCGGTAGAGGTCGAACTGCTTCATCAGAAGCTCCGCAATCCATCGCTGAACACGCCGGTTTCCTCGACATGCTGGTTGTAGGTTTCGATGGCCTCGCGGTTCTGCTCCAGCCAGCGCTGGCCGAGGCGCTCCTTGACCACATCGGCCAGCGCCTCCTCCAGTACCGCCGAGAGGTTTACGTCCAGTTCACGGGCCTGTTTCAGCAGGTCGCTGTTGAGGCTCAGGTTGGTGGCTTTCTTCGGCGCCTGGGGGTCGTAGGTCGTGTGCATGGGCACCTCCACGGTAGATGCGCATAGGTTATGCGCATTGCTTCGCGGGAACAATCTTCCCGCTCCGTAAATCGGTTGCGGTGCCAGGGGCGGCGGGAGGAATATCGGCGGCTGCCGAACCCGATCGGTTTCCCTCACGGATGTCGCGATGCGCAAACCCCTGTCCGGATGCTTCACCGCCCTCTGCCTGCTGCTCTCCAGTGGCCTGGCTTCGGCCGCACCCTTCACCCGGGCTGACCTGGTTGGCTGGCCACGCATGAATGTCGCCGACTTCGCCTGCCTGCTGGAGCAGCGCACCGGTCACGCTGACGCGCAGTTCAGCTGCGCCGCCAGCAAGAAGCTGAGCAACTGGGGCGACGCCTGCCACGACACCGACCTCAGCTACGCCGGCCCGCAGTTGCCCGAGGCGCTGGCGCGCCAGCTCGACCCGCGCATCACGGCGGTGGACCTGGACTGGGAGTTCGGCCGCCTGCAATCGGTGAATGTCACCTTCGACAGGATCATGACCGCGGAAGAAGTTGCGGACATCTTCCCCGAGGTGAACCTGGAAGACCCGACGTCACGGGAAAACCTGAGCAACGCCTCGCTGCAGGATTGTGCCGAAGACGCCTCGTGCCTCTACCTCGAAGGCTTCGAGCACCTGGGCGGCGGCGATGTGGACTGCGAGGATGCTCAGTAGGTCATGCAGGCGGCGTTGAGCAGACCGATGCACAGCGAGGCGCCACCGAGGAATACGCCGTGGGCCAGGGTGTTGCTTTCGATGCCGGCCTTGAGCTCCGGCACCAGGCGCGACAGGCCGAGGAACACCAGCACCTGCACCAGCATGGCGATCACGCCCCAGATCAGCATGTCGACCAGGCTGACACTGTGGGCGATGGCGCTGGCCAGCGGCAGGGCGAAGCCCAGCAGGGTGCCGACCAGTGCCACGGCGGCGCTGATGTTGCCCTGGCGGATCAGCTGGATTTCCGCGTAGGGCGTCAGGCGGATGTAGAGGCTGGTGAACAGGCCGAACAGGCCGATGGCCGAGGCGAAGTAGGCGAGGAAATTGGGCAGGGTCTGCAGCAGGTTCATGGCGGATCCTTCAGACGAAATAGTGGGGAACGAAGCGGCTGCTGTCGCGGGTGATGGCGCTGGCGTCCTCGCGGATGCCCAGGCCGGCGGCCTGGCCGTCGATCACCCAGCAGCCCAGCACGGCGTAGTTGCCGTCGTGGTTGGCCAGCGGCGCGTAGCCCTGGTAGATGCAGGGCGCGTCGGCGTGGGGGCCGTCGCTTTCCAGCTGCAGGTCGCCGGCGACGATGCGGATGTTTTCGCCCTCGCGGGAATACAGCGGTTTGCGCACGTAGGCGCCGGGGATGTCCTGGCGGTAGCTGGCGGGCAGCAGGTTGGGGTGCTGCGGGTTGAGCTTCCAGAGGATCGGCAGCATGGCCTTGCTTGACATCAGCAGCTTCCAGGCCGGCTCCAGGAAACGGATGTCACTGCGCTCCAGGTGCTCGGCGAAGCTGTCCTGCAGCAGCCATTCCCAGGGGTAGAGCTTGAAGCAGTGGCGGATGTCCTGCTCGTACTGGTCGATGAAGGTGCCGCGCCCGGCGTGATGGCCGATGAACTCCAGCGGCAGGTAGCGCGTGGGCAGGCCGGCCTGGTGCGCGGTGTCGAGCAGGTAGAGGGCGTTGCCGGTGTCTTCCTCGTGACCGTCGATGGCGGTGAAGTGCAGCAGGCCGTCCGGGGCGATGGCCTTCCAGCGCGCGATCAGCTTCTCGTGCAGCGAGTTGAACTGGTCGGCAGCCGGGTTCACGTCGTTCAGCCATTGCCACTGCACCACGCTGGCTTCCAGCAGGCCGGTAGGGGTGTCGGCGTTGTATTCGAGCATCTTCGGCTGGCCTTCGCCGTTCCAGGCGAAGTCGAAGCGGCCGTACAGGCTCGGGTCCTGGCGGTTCCAGGAACGGATGATTTCCTCGCGGGCGCCCGGCGGCAGCCGGAAGGGCTCGAAGTGGCCGGTGCGGATTACCCATTCCACGCACTCCAGGTAGCGCTGGTGCAGGTCTTCGCTGGCGGCCTCCAGCGTCTCGATCTGTTCGAGGCTGAATTCGTAGGCCACCGATTCGTCCCAGTACCGGCCGTCGATGCTGTGGAAGGTGAAGCCGACCGCCTCGCAGCGCTCGCGCCAGTCGGCGCGCGGCGTCATGGTCAGGCGACGCATCAGCCGCCCCCGGAGAAGCGCGCGCCGGAGTGGCCGAAGCCGCCGCGGGTGACCAGTTGGCGCGATTGCACCTGGTAGGTCTGCGCGGTCTTCGGTCGCGAACCGTCCTCGTAGCTCGGCCCGCGGTAGCGCCCGGAACTGCTGCCACCGCCACTGCTGCTGGTGGTGGATTCCGGCTCGCAGGCATTGGGCGTGTTGCCCCAGTCCTTCAGGCAGTCTTCGCGGTTGGCATAAAGGTCGCGGTACACCGGGTTGTGGTGCAGCACGCTGTAGAGCACCCCGCCGGTGAGCAGGGTGGTGAAGACGATGTTGGATTTCTTCATGCTTGGTGGGTAGTGCGCCGGGTTCCGAGCTTGCGCCACAGCCAGCGCAGGATCAGCCCGGCGATCAGCAGCACGACCAGCAGCGGCAGGCCGAAGGCGGCGACCTGGATGGCATTGACGGTGCCGTCGGTGAGTTCGTCCAGCGAGTTGCCGAAGGCCTTGCCGATGCGCGACCAGCGCCCGGTCGGCTGGTATTCGCTGGAGAAGTCCAGGGTCAGCAGGTTGGTGGCGATGCGTCGTTGCTGCTGGGCCGCGTCCTGGCTGGCGGCCTGCAGCTGCTGCTCGACCTCGGCGGTGGCCTTGGCCAGGGCCAGCAGGTCGCTGACGCTCATGTCCTTGCGGCCCTGGAAGCCTTGCAGGGTCTGGTATTCGCGCTCCAGCCGGTCACGCAGTTGCTGGTTGTCGCTGACCGCCTGGGCGAGGTCTTCGGCACGGGTGCTGCGGCTTTGCAGCTGCCCGCCTTCGGCGGCGAGGGCGACGAGTTTTTCAACGCCTTCGGGGACGATGCGCACGACGAGGTGCGCGTTGCGCATCTGGCTGTCGCCGCTCTGCTCGATGGCGATCAGCTCGCACTGGCCGAAACGGTCCTGGGTGCAGGCGTCGCGGGAGGCGGCCAGTTGCGCGTCGATGCGCTCGCTGGCCAGGCGGATGCCGACCTGGTGTTCATAGGCGAGGAAGGATCCGGCTTTCGCCGCTTCCCCCTGGAAAGCGGCGCCGGAACCGGCGGCGTGCTCCGAGGGAGCGCCGCAGCCGGCGAGGGCGGCGCTCAGGGCGAGCGCAGCCAGGCGGTGCAGTTTCATCGATGGCCTCCTTGCCGTGATGGAGCGTCTTACTTGACGCGCTGGCCCGGCTTGGCGCCGCTGTCCGGGCTCAGCAGGTAGATCTCTTCACCGCCGGGGCCGGCGGCCAGGACCATGCCTTCGGAGACGCCGAACTTCATCTTGCGCGGGGCCAGGTTGGCCACGTACAGAGTCAGGCGGCCTTCGAGCTTGCTCGGGTCCGGGTAGGCGCTCTTGATGCCGGAGAACACGTTGCGCTTCTCGTCGCCGATATCCAGGGACAGGCGCAGCAGCTTGTCGGCGCCTTCGACGAACTCGCACTTCTCGATCAGCGCGATGCGCAGGTCGACGGCGGCGAAGGCGTCGAAGTTGATTTCCGCGGCCAGCGGGTCCTTGGTCAGTTCGCCGTTACCGGCGGGCTTGGGTGCGCTGGCGAGGAGGTCTTCCTTGGAGGCTTCGATCATGGCTTCGATTTTCGCGGGCTCGATACGGGTCATCAGCGGGTTGAACGGGTTCAGCTGGTGGTTGGCCAGCAGTTGCTCGTGGTCGGCCCACTTCAGCGGGGCGACGTTGAGGAAGGCTTCGGCGGCCACGGCCAGCTTCGGCAGCACCGGCTTGAGGAAGATCACCAGCTGGCGGAACAGGTTCACGCCCAGGGCGCAGATCGCCTGGACTTCATCCTGCTTGCCTTCCTGCTTGTTCAGGGCCCACGGCGCCTTGTCGGCGATCCAGGCGTTGGCCTGGTCGGCGAGGGCCATGATTTCACGCATGGCGCGGCCGAAGTCGCGGGCTTCATAGGCGGCGGCAATGCTCGGCGCGGCGTCCTTGAAGGCCTGGGCCAGTTCCGGCGCCGGGTTGGCGTCCACCAGCAGGCCGTTGTTGCCCTTGTGGATGAAGCCGGCGCAACGGCTGGCGATGTTCACCACCTTGCCGACCAGGTCGGAGTTGACCTTCTGCACGAAGTCCTCGAGGTTCAGGTCGAGGTCGTCCACGCCGCGGCCCAGCTTGGAGGCGTAGTAGTAGCGCAGGTATTCCGGGTCCAGGTGATCCAGGTAGGTGCGCGCCTTGACGAAGGTGCCGCGCGACTTGGACATCTTCTGGCCGTTGACGGTCAGGTAGCCGTGCACGTTCAGCGCGGTCGGCTTGCGGTAGCCGGCGCCTTCGAGCATGGCCGGCCAGAACAGCGCGTGGAAGTTGACGATGTCCTTGCCGATGAAGTGGTACAGCTCGGCGTCGGAGCCCTGCTTCCAGTAGGCGTCGAAGTCCAGTTCCGGGCGGCGTGCGCAGAGGTTCTTGAAGCTGGCCATGTAGCCGATCGGCGCGTCCAGCCAGACGTAGAAGTACTTGCCCGGCGCGTCGGGGATCTCGAAGCCGAAGTAGGGCGCGTCGCGGGAGATGTCCCACTCCTGCAGGCCGGAATCCAGCCATTCGGCGAGCTTGTTGGCCACCGATTCCTGCAGGGCGCCGCTGCGGGTCCACTGCTGCAGCATGGCCTGGAAGTCAGGCAGCTTGAAGAAGTAGTGCAGCGACTCCTTGAGCACCGGGGTGGCGCCGGAGATCGCCGATTTCGGGTCCTTCAGCTCGGTGGGCGCATAGGTCGCGCCGCAGGCTTCGCAGTTGTCGCCGTACTGGTCGGCGGTGCCGCACTTCGGGCAGGTGCCCTTGATGAAGCGGTCGGCCAGGAACATCTGCTTTTCCGGGTCGAAGTACTGGGTCACCGGGCGGGTGGCGATGTGGCCGGCGTCGCGCAGTTTCAGGTAGATGGCCGAGGACAGCTCGCGGTTCTCTTCCGAGTGGGTCGAGTGGTAGTTGTCGAACTCCACCAGGAAGTCGGCGAAATCACCCATGTGCTCGGCGCGCACGCCGTCGATCAGTTGCTCGGAGGTGATGCCTTCGCGCTCGGCGCGCAGCATGATGGCCGAACCGTGGGCATCGTCCGCGCACACGTACACCGCCTGGTTGCCACGCATCTTCTGGAAGCGAACCCAGATGTCGGTCTGGATGTACTCCAGCATGTGACCGAGGTGGATCGAACCATTGGCGTAGGGCAGGGCGCTGGTGACGAGGATCTTGCGGGCTTCGGACATGATGATCGGCCGTTCCGGTTAAAACGAGGGAATCGGCAACTATATAGGGGCGAGGCGAAATTTTCATCCGTGGGCCGCTTGGCTGCAGGGATGAGTACGTCCGTGCACATCAGGCGCGTGGGCTGTTCGCGAGCAAGCTCGCTCCTACGAAAAGCAGGCTCGCGCGGGCCTGGGCTGTAGGGGCGAGCTTGCTCGCGAACCCCGCCTACCCCTGATGATCCCGAGCAAGGCGGCGGCGAGAGGCGTAAGATGCCCGCCTATTCTGCTCAGTCTTTCATCGGGAGTACCCATGGGCGCCGCCAACCGAGCCACGGTGGAAAACCTTCTCCGCCAGATCAACGACCCCCACACCGGCCAGAACCTTCTGGACGCCGGTTACCTGCGCGAACTGGACATCCAGGGCGGGCGTATCTCGCTGACCCTGGAGCTGGGCTACGCCGCCGGCCTGTTCAGGAACGGCCTGGCGCAGACCGTGCAGATGGCCCTGGAAGCGCTGGAAGGCGTCGACTCGGCCCAGGTCAAGGTGGAAACCCACATCGCCGCGCACAAGGCCCAGGCCCAGGTGCCGGGCATGAGCAACGTGAAGAACATCATCGCCGTGGCCTCCGGCAAGGGCGGCGTGGGCAAGTCCACCACCGCCGCCAACCTGGCGCTGGCGCTGGCCCGCGAAGGAGCCAAGGTCGGCATCCTCGACGCCGATATCTATGGCCCGAGCCAGGGCATCATGTTCGGCATCCCCGAAGGCACCCGGCCGAAGATCCGCGACCAGAAGTGGTTCATCCCGCTGGAGGCCCACGGCGTGGAAGTCATGTCCATGGCCTTCCTCACCGACGACAACACCCCGGTGGTGTGGCGCGGCCCGATGGTTTCCGGCGCACTGCTGCAGCTGATCACCCAGACCGCCTGGAACGACCTGGACTACCTGGTCATCGACATGCCGCCGGGTACCGGCGATATCCAGCTGACCCTGGCGCAGAAAGTCCCGGTGGCCGGCTCGGTGATCGTCACCACCCCGCAGGACCTGGCCCTGCTCGACGCGAAGAAAGGCGTGGAGATGTTCCGCAAGGTCAACATCCCGGTGCTGGGCGTGGTCGAGAACATGGCCGTGCACATCTGCTCCAACTGCGGCCATGCCGAGCACCTGTTCGGCGAAGGCGGCGGCGAGAAGCTGGCCGCGCAGTACGGCGTGGAGCTGCTGGCGTCGCTGCCGCTGTCCCTGGCCATCCGCATGCAGGCTGACGGCGGCAAGCCCACCGTGATCGCCGATCCGGAAAGCCAGCTGGCGATGATCTACCAGGAAATGGCCCGTTGCGTCGGCGCCCGCATCGCCCTGAGCGAGAAGGCCGCGCCGGACATGCCGAACATCTCCATCAGCGACGACTGATCCGCAGGGACTGCCATGCGCAAGGATGCGAAATGCGCCGCCGGCTGGCTGCTGGCGGCGTGCCTGGGTCTCGCCGGCTCAGTGGCACGGGGCGCCGACGAGGATTCTGCCAACTGGCAGGCCCAGTGCGTGATAGACGGGCAGCCGGTAACCCTGGACTTCCGTTCTGTCTCGGGCGATGCCTTCGAGGATGACATGGCCGTGCAGGCGCGCCGGGCCGATGGCGCCAGCCAGGCCCTGCCACTGCCGCCAGGCCTCTACCACGCCACCGGCCTGCTTGGCAGCCCGGCAAGTGCCTGCGACCCCGTGCCGCTGCTGGACATGGGCAACGGCCTCGGCCTGTTGCTCGTGGTGCGCGACAACCGCCCCGGCCTGCCGGTGGTGGATGCGCTGCTGCTGGACCTCGCCACCCTGCAGGTGGTGGACAAGCGCCTGGGTGACCCCGGTGCGGTGGAAGGTCTGCTGAAAACCGCCAGCCTGGTGCTGCGCCAGTCGCCGCCGGGAGTCGACCTGCGCCTGGTGCGCGAGGCGGTGCCTGGCGCCGAGTGCGATTGCGCCGACGCCTATGCCGAAGACTGGCTGCGTTTCTCGGTGGACCAGCGCAAGCTGCGCACGAACTGGCTGCCCTGAGAACCTACGGAAACCATTCCGTCCCGGCGCCGACAGGAAACTGGCCGCTGCGCAATTCCTCCTGCGTGAGCTCGCGGCCGGTCCAGAGCCGGACCTTGCGCGCACCGGCCCCGCGGCAGAGCTCGTACAGCCCGCGGATTTCCACCTGCGTCAGGCCGCCTTCGAGCAGCTCCTGAGGGTGCAGGATCAGCACCGGCGCGGCCTTGAGCAGAGACCTGGGCGCGAGTCGGCCGACCAGCAGCTTCAGGGTCATCTCGGCGAAGGAGAAATTGGCCAGCAAGGAGCGGGGATGGTCGAAGCCGTTGACGATTTCGACGCCCTCCTGGCCCTGCAGTTGCTGGGCGGCCTCGCCGGCCGCCAGAACCCTGGGCTTGCCATCTTCATAGCGCAGCGCCAGCAGGGGCCGTTCGCTGAATGCTTCGCCGGACGGGAGCACCACGCCGCTGATCCACTGGCGCGAGAGTTTCAGGTATAGGGTGGACGAAAAATGATCAAACACAGGCGGCCTCTTCCATGAGTCGATGCGCAGCAGGTTATGCAAATCCACGCTTGAGCGTCGACCATCCAGCCGCACCCTTTGCCGGAAATTGTGACGCCCGGTAAGATTCGCCTTCTTTTTTCAACCGCCGCACAGGACACCCGCCATGAGCATCAAATCGGACAAGTGGATTCGCCGCATGGCTCAGGAACACGGCATGATCGAGCCGTTCGTCGAGCGCCAGATTCGCGGTGCCGATGATAGCCGGGTGATTTCCTACGGTGTTTCCAGCTACGGCTACGACGTACGCTGCGCTGCCGAATTCAAGGTGTTCACCAACATCCACTCGGCCGTGGTCGATCCGAAGAACTTCGACGAGAAGAGCTTCGTGGACATCAACAGCGACGTCTGCATCATCCCGCCGAACTCTTTCGCCCTGGCCCGTACCGTCGAGTACTTCCGCATCCCGCGCGATGTGCTGACCATCTGCCTGGGCAAGAGCACTTACGCGCGCTGCGGCATCATCGTCAACGTGACCCCGCTGGAACCCGAGTGGGAAGGCCACGTGACCCTGGAATTCTCCAACACCACCAACCTGCCGGCGAAGATCTACGCCCATGAAGGCGTGGCGCAGATGCTGTTCCTCCAGTCGGACGAAGCTTGCGAAGTGTCCTACCGCGATCGCGGCGGCAAGTACCAGGGCCAGACCGGCGTCACCCTGCCCAAGGCCTGATCGCCTTCCGCGTCATGAAGAACCGGGCCTTGGCCCGGTTTTTTATTGGAACGAAGAACCTGTAGGAGCGAGCTTGCTCGCGAACGCCCGGCTCGATTCCCTTGGGGGGAAAGGTTCGCGAGCAAGCTCGCTCCTACAAAGGGCAGTGCGCCAGGACGAACGCCGCGCGCTCCTGCGGACTGCACAGCGGCAGCTCCAGCAGCCGATAGCCCAATGCTTCGTAGACCTCAACCATGACCGCGGCTGTTCGCTGCGCCTCGGCGAAGCCCTGCCGACGTTCGGCATCGTTGCGGTAGATGGCTTGCCACGCGGGCGCCAGGAACACGGTTGACGCGTAGCGCAGTCGCTGCGCGGCGGCTTCCAGTTCGTCCGTCATCGGCAGGCCGCAGAGCCGTGCATACCCCAGCACATCCGGCAGGCCGCGATCGAACAGCCACTGGCCACCCGCATCGAGCGCTCGCTCGCGAGTCGTCAGTGCGTGCTCGAACATTTCCCGGCAGAAGGCCTCCCGGTTCGCCCACGGCAGCGCATCGCCGCCACGCGCCCGTTGCTCGCGGATGATGGCCCGGCCGCCTTCCTCGACGATGTTCAGGCCGTGATGGCGGTGCAGGTGCTCGAGCAGAGTGCTCTTGCCGGCGCCGGGGCCGCCGGTGATGACGATGAGGGATTCGGACATGGCGATGACTCCTGGGAAAGGATACGGGGGAGTACCAGCCGGGGAAGGTCTTGCAGGAAGGAAATGCAGCGGAGGAGAGGCGGGAAAAAAGAAAGGCACCCAAGGGGTGCCTGAATATGATCATGGAGTAAGTCGACAAATCTGATTCCGGGGTGGGAGCGAAGTTCCCGGCCCCCGGAAAAATTTTTCAGATCATCACTTTTCGGGCACCAGCGTCAGGCGCTTCACGCCGTAGACCTTCTCCAGGTTCTGCGACTGGAAGGGGAAGCTCATGTAGTTGCCCTTCAGCCAGGCGTCGATGCCGTCGGCGTAGTGCGGGCTGGCCGGGTTGCCGGACTGGCCGCTGCTGTTGAGGCCGATCATCGGCTCGCTCTGGCCGAAGTCGACGACGATGCGCATGGCCGGGATCAGCCAGGTGTTGAAGTCCTGGCCCCAGTGGTAGGCCGAGACGTTCAGCGTGCTGTGGTCGCCGCCGGCCGGGTAGGGGCCGCGGTCCAGGTAGCCCTTGATCGCGCCGAGGCTGGCGCGCTCGCCGGCACTCAGGTTGGGCGCCATCTTGGTGCTGTCGCTGACCCACTCGTAGGTGTGCAGCTTGCCCCACTGCCAGGCGTGGCGGTCGCTGCCCAGCTTCTGTTCGCAGAAGGCGGTGGCGGCAGCCAGGCTGCGGGCGAGGATTGCCGGCTTGTCTTCCTTCTGCGGGGTGCGGGTGTCATCCCAGAACGGGCTGTCGTCACGGCCCAGCAGATGGTCGGCCTGGGCCGAGTAGGAGAGGTTGGTGGTCTCGACGAAGGCCTTCCAGGACGGGCTGTCTTCCGGGCCCAGCTCGTCGAGGAAGATCTGCTTGGTGCTTTCCTGCAGGAAGGCTTCGTACAGCGCGGCGTCGCCGGAGGTGGCCGAGAGCTTGCCGTCGAACGCCATGATCCGGTCCAGCGCTTCGCGGGCGCGGGCGCGCTGGTCGGTGGGCAGGGCGTCGATGGCTTTCTTCAGCGGCTGCGCCATGCCCGGTGCGTCCAGCATCGACTGCAGCTTGCCGGCAAAGGGCGTGGTCTGGTCGTACTGCATGGCGATCATGCTGCGGTAGTCGTGGCTCTTGCTGCCACCGGCGAGCTGGGCGATGCGCTCGTAGCGCTCCGGGTAATACCAGGAGCTGGACAGCTGCGCGCCGTAGCCCGGCTGCACGCTGCGGTGGTTGGCGGTGCCCAGCCAGCCTTGCTGCGGGTCCTGGTCGGACGGGTGGAGGATCGGGTCGGCGTAGCCGTCCCAGTCATAGCGGCCGTCCCAGCCGGGCGAGGGCAGCAGGCCGCGGCCTTCCTTGCGGTTGGGGAAGCGCCCGGTGACCTGCCAGCCAATGTGCTTCTCGTCGGCGAACACGATGTTCAGCGCCATGGCGCGCACGTCGCGGGTGGCGTCGAAGGCCTGCTCGACGTTCTTCGCGCGGGACAGGTCGAAGAAGGCGTCGAGGGTGCGGTCGGTCTCGCCCTGGATGCTCTGGTAGGCGATGCCGTAGCCACTGGACAGCGGCAGCGGTTGCAGGTCGTGCTTGCGCTCGCCCAGGGCGCTGTTGAGCAGCGGACCGTGGCGGGTCTCGTAGATGACTTCGCGGACCGGGCTCTGGCCCTTGATGAAGAAGGTCTCGTTGCGCTCGATGGCCGGTTTCCACTGGCCATCGGCGAGGTAGTAGAGCTTGCTGCCCTGGCGCTTCACCTGTTCCAGGAAGAGGTCCTGGTTGTCGCCCATGACCATGGTCATGCCCCAGGCCAGCTTGCCGTTGAAACCGGCGACCACGCCCGGCACGCCGGCGATGGAGACGCCCGCGGCGTTGTACTTGGGCGAGCGGATCTGCACGTAGTTCCACACCGAGGGCATGGACAGCGGCAGGTGGGTGTCGTTGGCCAGGATGCTCTTGCCGCTGCGCGTACGCTGCGGGGCGATGGCCCAGTTGTTGGACGCGGCGACGCCCATCATCTGCAGGGCGGCGACCTGCCCGGCAGCGCGATCCAGGGCGTCGAGGCCGGCGATCCTGCCATCCAGGCGCAGGCCCTTGAGTTTGTCCGCTTCCTCGAACGGCAGCGCTTCGTCCGGGTAGATCGGCGTCAGCCAGGGCAGCTTGTCGGTGCCGACTTTCTGCGCCAGGACCAGGGAGGCGATCTCCTCCTGCAGGTTCACCGCCAGGCCGAAGTTCAGCAGGCTGAAGACCAGCGCGGAATCTTCCGGCTTCCAGTACTCGGGGCGGTAGCCGGACTCGGCGAGGTCCATCGGCAGCTTGTCGCGGTAGCGGTACAGGTAGGCGTTGACGCCGCGTGCGTAGGTCTCGAAGAAGCGCTTGAGGCGCGGCGAGGCACCGGCGTAGAGGGCGTCCGCGGCCTTCTTCAGGTTCACCGTGCGCATGAAGCGGTCGGTTTCCAGGGCGCCGGGACCGACCATCTCGGACAGGCGCCCCTGGGCCATCAGGCGCAGGCCGACCATCTGGCTGATGCGATCGCTGGCGTGCACATACCCCAGGGTGAACAGCGCGTCGTGGAAAGTGCTGGTCTCGATCAGCGGCATGCCCAGGCTGTTGCGGCGGATCGATACGTTGTCCGCCAGGCCCTTGATCGGCTGCACGCCGTAGCTCGGCGGCAGGCTGTCGGAATAGCGGTCATTCAGCCAGCCCTGGCAGCCGGTAAGGCTGACAGCGGCAGTGACGGTGGCGGCAAGGCCGAAGCTGGAAAGCCGGCGGAAGGCACGCGGGGCCATGGGGATGTGCTCCTGCACAAAGAGGGTCGCGGAAAAGGCGCTACGTTAGTGAGCCGAGGATAGCTGTGCAAGCCGCGCGGGGCGGGATTTTCAGCAGCCGACGAATAGTTGGGCCGGACAGCAGAAGGCCCGCGCTGGGCGGGCCTTCTTCGCAGTGCTCGGGGCCTGGGTCAGGCGCCGTGGCACTTCTTGTACTTGCTGCCGCTGCCGCAGGGGCAGGGATCGTTGCGGCCCACGTCCTTGAGCGGGTTACGCGCAGGCTCCTGGCTGTGGTTGCAGTGCGGGCCGTGCACGTGGCCATGGTCATGGTGGTGGTCATGATCGTGGTCGTGGTTGCAGTTCGGACCGTGTACGTGGGGTTCCTGGCTCATGGTGACGCTCACTCGGGGATGAAATCGCCGGGAATTATCTCGCCATTGCGGGCGATGTGCACGCTCTGTCCGAAGAGCAGGCCGGTCTTCACTTCACCGTCGAGGCGATAGCGGATCGGCTTGTCCGGGTCTTCCAGCAGCTTGACGATGTACTTCATGTGCCGCCACAGGTTGGTGGTCACCGGCACTTCGAAGGTTTCGTGGCCGTTGGCCGGCACTGTGAACCAGTTATTCGACTCGCCTTCGGCGAGGTCGATATCGTTCAGCTTGACCTTGTAGGCCAGGCCGCGAACCGGAAGGCTGAAGTCATTCGGGTTGTCGATGCGGAAATGCAGGACGAACTCCTGCTCCAGCAAACGAGCTTTCACGACGTCTACTTTTTGCAGCTTCACGTCGGGTTGCTCGAAATTGCCTGACATCCAGCCACAGCCGGAGACGAGGCTGAACAGCCAGAACAGGCTGAGAATTCTTATCATTTGCGCCTGATAATTCATGTCTACCCCTCAAGACGCCCCAGTGTACCAAGCACCTGCTCGGCCGCAAGTTGTTGTTACGTTAAAAGAAGCTGCACCATACTGGCCGAATGTAACCGGCGGGTTAACACAGGAGAGTGAAGATGAGCCGCTATGAGATTGCCTTCTCGGGACAGACCGTTCCGGGTGCTCAGCTCGACACGGTCAAAGCCAACCTGGCCAGGCTGTTCCAGGCCGACGCGCAGCGCATCGAACTGCTGTTCTCCGGTCGCCGCATGGTGATCAAGAACAACCTGGATGCCGAGGCCGCGGAAAAGTACCGCAGTGTGATCGAGCGCGCTGGCGCTGTCGTCGAAGTGGTCGACATGGAAGCGCAGATCGAGGAGATCGAACTGGCCCCACCGCCGCCTGCCGAGCCCGTCAGCGCACCGGTACAGCCGGCTGCATCTGCCGCTGCGCCACAGGGGCGTCTGAAAGTTGCGCCGCGTGACGAGTACATGGCCGCTTTCGCCGACGTGGATGCGCCGGACTTCGGCCTGGCCCCGGTAGGCGCCGACCTGCAGGACGAAAAGCCCGAGGCCCAGGCGCCGCGCGTGGACCTCAGCCAGTTCAGCGTTGCCCCGGTGGGCAGCGACATGGGCCAGGCCAGGCCTGAACCGACGGCGCCTGCGCCGGACACCAGCCACCTCAAGCTGCAGGACTGATCAGTCGCCCTGGTGCGGGTCGTCCTTGTAGACGAACTTGGGCATTTCCCAGCGGAAGCGGATCGCCAGCATGCGGAACAGGAAGCCGGCGGACAGGGTGATCAGCATGGCCTGCTCCTTGGGCAGGTCGATCTGCAGGCAGATCAGGTAGCACCAGGCGCTGGCGAAGGACACGCTGGCGTACAGCTCGCGGCGGAAGATCAGCGGCACGTCGTTGCAGAAGATGTCCCGCAGGATGCCGCCGAAGACCCCGGTGATCACGCCGCTCACGGCGGCGATCAGCAGGCTGTGGCCCATCTCCAGGCTGACCTGGCAACCGATCAGGGTGAAGGCCACCAGGCCAACGGCGTCCAGTGCGAGGAACATCGAGCGCAGGTGGCGCATCAGCGGGGCGATGAACACGGTGAACAGCGCGGCGCCGGCAGTCAGTGCCAGGTACTCCGGGTGACGCACCCAGGTCAGCGGGTAGTGGCCCAGCAGCATGTCGCGTACCGAACCGCCGCCCAGGGCGGTGACGCAGGCCACCAGTACCACGCCGAACAGGTCCATGCTCCGCCGGCCGGCGGACAGCGCGCCGGTCATGGCTTCGGCGGTGATGGCGATGATGTAGAGAACGGTCAGCAGCATGGCGAGGTCCGGCAGGGGTAGCCGGTGCGGCGAAACACCGCCGCCCCGGAAAAAAGCGCGGATTCTAGCCCAGACACCGAACGCCCCCAAGTGGGGCGAGTTCGCGCCTTACTCGATCCTGTCCTACTCAATCCAGGGACCGCAGCATTTCTTCAGCTTGCCGCCGGCGCCGCAGGGGCAGGGGTCGTTGCGTCCCAGCTTCATCGGCACGGTGGGGTCGAGGAAGTACCAGCGCCCGTCGCGCTGGACGAATCCCGAGCACTCACGGTGGCTGTGCTCGCCACCGGCATCATGCCAGCGCGCAATGAACGTCACCCGTGCATGTTCCGGCTGGCCGCCGAGCACTTCATGGCTCACCACCTCCAGGCCCAGCCAGGTGCTGCCCAGGCTCCAGGTGCGAATGGCGTCCAGGTCCAGGCCCTGTTGCTGGGCGGGGAGCGTCGTATCGCGCAGGTAATCCACCAGGCCCAGTGCGTAGGCGCTGTAGCGCGAGCGCATCAGCGCCTCGGCGGTGGGCGCCGCGACGCCGGCGTGGAAGCGCCCGCAGCAGTCGGGCAATGGGCGGCCGCTGCCGCAGGGGCAGGTCGGTTCGGTCATGGTCACCACCAGTACTTGCCGAAGTTTTGCGGGTTGGCCCAGAACTTCGCATTGAGCCAGTCCGGGACCTGTTTGTATTCGTGCAGGTCGTAGGTGAACAGGGTGATCACCTGGGCGTCGCGCTGGAAGCGCTCGCTGGCCTGCATGGCCAGGGCGTAGAAGTCGGCGTCCTGCGCCTGGGCGGCGTCGAGGTCGACCAGCACGGCCACGCGGCTGCTGTTGAGGTTGCGGATGCCCCCAACCAGTTGCTGCGCATCGCGGCGCGGCAGATGTTCCAGGCAGTCGGCCAGCAGCGCGAGGTCGTAGCGCTGGCCGGCCAGTTCCGCCGGCAGGGCGCCGGCGTCGGCGTGAAACAGTTCGCAATCCGGATGTGCCGCGAGAAAGGCGTCCACCGCTGGAATCTGGCTGGCGCCCACCAGCAGGAGGCGCTGCGGCGCGTAGCGATCGAGCAGGGCGGCAAGGGCTTGTTGCGGCGTGCGTGTCGAAATCATGGGGCTCGTCGAAGGCGGAAAATAATGAACGAAGACTAGCGTGTGACACCCATATGGCCTAGTGCTGGCGCATTCTGTCAGTCACGTCTTTACTCGGTAATTGTCGGTCAAGACCCGATCATTAGAGGAGACATAACTTTATGAGCATCACAAGGACCGCTTTACCCCTGCTGCTGGTAAGCACGTTGCTCACCGGCTGCGCAGGGTTGCAGAAGTCCGATTGGCCAACCTGCGCCGTGGTTGGCGGTGTCGGCGGCGCCGGTCTGGGTTCCATCGAAAGCAGCGCTTGGGCCGGTTGGGGAGCCCTGATTGGCGGTGTGCTGGGTGCGTCCTACTGCTGGGTGCATGGCGCCGCAGAGCAAGTGGCCGAGGTTCCGCCGCCTGCACCGGCTCCTGAGCCTGCTCCGGCTCCGCTGCCCAAGGAAGAGACCATCGTGGTGCGTGACCTGCACTTCGCCTTCGACTCGTCGAAGATCGATGCGCAGGACAAGGACAAGCTCGACACCATCGCTACCCGCCTGAAGGGTGAGGCTGCGAGCACCGAGCTGAACATTGGCGGTCACACCGACAGCATCGGTACCGACGCCTACAACCAGAAACTGTCCGAACGCCGCGCCAACGCCGTGTCCAACTACCTGGTCGATTCTGGCGTACCTGCCAGCAGCATCAAGTCGGTCGTCGGCTATGGCGAGAGCCAGCCGGTTGCGGACAACAAGACCAAGGAAGGCCGCGCCGAGAACCGTCGCGTGGAAATCAAGATCACCCGCCAGTAAGTCCGGCGTGATCTGTGCAAAGGGGGCCCTCGTGGCCCCCTTTGTCATTCCCGGTTGCCACTGGCATAGGCCGGGACAGAGGCGTATGTTCCCCGGCAAAGAAAAACACGGGGGCACTTCATGAAAGCGTTGTTGGGGCTGGGCAAACTGATTGCCCTGTTGTTCTGGCTGGCGGTGCTGGCGAACCTGATCCAACCCTTCGCACATCCCTTCGCGCTGCTGCTCAATGCGGCGGGCGCGCTGATCCTGCTGATCCACATTCTCGAAGTCCTGGCGCTGCGCAAGCGTCTGCAGGGCCGCCCGCATCCGGGCATGGACCGCCTGCAGATCCTGCTGTTCGGCGTGTTCCATTTCGCGACCCTGCCGCAGCCGGCAGCGGAGCAACCGGCATCGGCAAAAGTAGAAGGAGATACCCATGCGTAAGTCGTTGCTGGGCCTGGCGCTGTTCGCCCCGCTGGCGTGTTCGGCCGCCGGCACTGTCTCGGTGGAGGCCAACACCGTGCTGCGCCTGCCGGTGAAGGGCGAGAGTCTGAGCCTGGACCGCATCAGCGTCGGCCCGGAAGGCGCGCTGCTGATTCCGTCGCGGGTCAAGGAGCTGAAGGTCGGCGAGCTGGACCTGGCGAAGAATGCGCGGATCGGCGTGTTCCCCGGCAACGATGCGCTGCAGATCGAGGTGCAGCACGGCAACCTCGCCGACGGCAGCGTGATCGCCGCGCAAGGCAGTTCCGGCAGCTTCGAGAAGCCGGCCAGCAGCGGCCGCAACCTGGTGCTGCGGCTACAGGACGTGGCGGTGGAAAACCTGCTGATCGACGTCCGCGGTGGTGTCGGCGCGCCGGGCTATGATGGCCTGGACGGCGGCAGTGCGCAGACTTCCGGCTGCCTGTGGGGTAGCGGGAAGTCCGCCGGTAACGGCCAGAACGGCGCCGACGGCCAGACTGGCGCGTCCGGCGGCGTGGTGCGTCTGGAAGTACCTGAGCAGTTCGATGTTGCGAAGGTCAAGGTTCGCCTGGAAGGCGGCGCCGGCGGAGCGGGCGGCAAGCCCGGCAAGGCCGGTCCGCGCAGCAGTGAGAAGGGCTGCTGGTTCTATTCAGTGGCGGGCGAGAAGCCCGGTGCGGAGGGGCAGGGCGGTGCGGAAGGGGCGAAGGGCAGCGAAGGCCGCCTGGACGTGAAACGCTTCTGAATCGATGTCATCGAGAAAAAGCCCGCCCGGTAACGCGCGGGCTTTTTTCTTGGCGGTGCGGGGGCTTACCAGTGCGGGCGGGCGGCGACGAAAGCCACCAGCGCCATGCCGATCAGCAGGTTCAGGCCCACGGTCTTGCGGATCTTGCCCAGCGCAGCGCCGCCGGCCGGCCAGTCCTCGGCGCCCACCGCGCGGCGCAACTCCGGCAACTGCAGCGCCTGGATACGCAGGAACAGCGCGAGCATCGCCACATACAACCCCATCATCACCTGCACGTAGCGCGGCGCGCCGGCCATGCCGTTGAAGCTCAGGTGCAGCATGCCTACGCCGGTCACCGGCAGCAGGATCACCGCGGCCCACACCCAGCGGAAGAAGCGCGGGAAGACCTCCAGCCACAGCTTCAGCCGGGGCGGCGCCTCCAGCGCGGCGACGGCGGCCGGGCGCAGGACCATCCAGGCGAAGAACATGCCGCCCACCCAGACCAGGGCGGCCAGGACGTGCAGGGCATAGACGAAGGCAAAGGGTGTCATTCGGACGATCTCCGCTGGCGATTGAAGTCAAGCGCGCTATCATAGCCGCCGATTCGAACCACTGAAAATTTATCCAGCATCCGGATGTGTCCTCAAGGCATGCTCCGGGGCCCGGGAAGTCCATGCTCAGCACCGAACTCAAGGCTACGATCCAGGGCGCCTACTCGCGTTTCCTCGAAGCCAAGGAACTCAAGCCGCGCTACGGCCAGCGCCTGATGATCGCCGAAGTCGCCAAGGTCCTGGGGACCATCGCCAGCGACGAGGAAGGCCATCGCCTGGGCGATGCCGCCGTGGTCGCCGTCGAAGCCGGCACCGGCACCGGCAAGACCGTCGCCTACAGCCTCGCCGCCATCGCCTGCGCCAAGGCCGCCGGCAAGCGTCTTGTGGTCGCCACCGCCACCGTCGCCCTGCAGGAGCAGATCGTCCACAAGGACCTGCCCGACCTGCTGCGCAACTCCGGCCTGTCGTTCAGCTTTGCCCTGGCCAAGGGGCGCGGGCGCTACATGTGCCTGTCCAAGCTCGACCACCTGCTGCAGGAAGGCCAGGCGCAGAGCGCCACCGCCCAGCTGTTCGAGGAGGAAGGCTTCCGCATCGACGTGGACGAGACCTCGACCAAACTGTTCAACCAGATGATCGAGCGCCTGGCCGGCAACCGCTGGGACGGCGACCGCGACTCCTGGCCCGAGGCCATCGAGGACGCGCAGTGGGCGCAGGTCACCACCGACCACAGCCAGTGCACCAACCGCCATTGCCCGAACTTCCAGCAGTGCGCCTTCTACAAGGCGCGCGAAGGCATGACCAAGGTTGACGTGATCGTCACCAACCATGACCTGGTGCTGGCTGACCTGGCGCTGGGTGGCGGCGCGATCCTGCCGGACCCGCGCGACACCCTCTACGTGTTCGACGAAGGCCACCACCTGCCGGACAAGGCCATCGGCCACTTCGCCCACTTCACCCGCCTGCGTGCCACGGCCGACTGGCTGGGCCAGGTGGAGAAGAACCTGACCAAGCTGCTGGCGCAGAATCCGTTGCCGGGTGATCTCGGCCGCCTGATCGAGCAGGTGCCGGAGCTGGCCCGCGAGCTGCGCACGCACCAGCAGTTCATGTTCACCGCCTGCGAGGAGGTCGGCGACTTCCGTGCCGGCGAGGACATGGAAGGCCGCGAGCGGCCACGCCATCGATTCGAGGGCGGGGTGATCCCCGAGCACATCCGCGAGATGGGCATCGAGCTGAAGAAGGGCTTCTCCAAGCTCACCGACCTCTTCACCCGCCTGACCGAACTGCTCAAGGAAGCCATGGACGGGGAGGGCAGCGTCGGCATCGCCAGCCACCAGGCCGAGGAGTGGTACCCGCTGTTCGGCAGCCTGCTGTCCCGCGCCCAGGGCAACTGGGAACTGTGGACCGCCTTCACCAGCGAGGACCCGGAAGACAGCCCGCCCATGGCGCGCTGGCTGACCCTCGCCGAGAGCGGCACCTTCTACGACATCGAAGCCAACGCCAGCCCGATCCTCGCCGCCGAGACCCTGCGCCGCAACCTGTGGAACGTGGCCTATGGCGTGCTGGTGACCTCCGCGACCCTCACCGCGCTGGGCACTTTCGACCGCTATCGCATGCGCGCCGGCCTGCCGCGCGCGGCCGTCACCGCCGTGGTGCCGAGCCCGTTCCATCATGCCGACGCTGGCGTGCTGCGCGTGCCCGACCTCAAGGCCGACCCGCGCGATGCTGCCGCCCACACCGCAGCGATCATCCGCGAGCTGCCGGAGATCGTCGAAGGCTCGCGCGGTTCGCTGATCCTGTTTTCCTCGCGCAAGCAGATGCAGGAAGTCTTCGACGGCCTGGACCGCGACTGGCGCAAGCGCGTGCTGATCCAGGGCAACCTGTCCAAGCAGGAAACCCTGAACAAGCACCGCTCGCGGGTCGACGATGGCGAGCCGAGCGTGCTGTTCGGCCTGGCCAGCTTCTCCGAAGGGGTGGACCTGCCCGGCGCCTATTGCGAGCACGTGGTCATCGCCAAGATTCCCTTCGCGGTGCCGGATGACCCGGTGGAAGCGGCGCTGTCGGAATGGATCGAGGCGCGCGGCGGCAATCCCTTCATGGAGATCGCCGTGCCCGACGCCTCGCTGCGCCTGGTGCAGGCCTGTGGTCGCCTGCTGCGGACCGAGCAGGACCGCGGCACCATCACGCTGCTGGACCGCCGCGTGGTGACGCAGCGCTACGGCAAGGCCATTCTTAATGCATTGCCGCCGTTCCGCCGCGAAATTGCTTGAGTGTGCGGGAGCGAGTTCCCGCGCTGGCTGTCAAACGATCGCCCGCCGCCCGGCGGGCGTGTTGCAAGGATTCGAATCCATGACTTCGATGCGTTGGCATCTGCCTCTGCTGCTCAGCCTGGCCATCGCCAGTGCCCCGGCCTGGTCGGCCGGCGGCAATGAAACCCTGTTCAACTTCGTCAAGCCGATGGCCGTGGTCACTGTCACCACGCAGAACGCCGATCTGCCCAGCTCCACCGCCGAGGCCACGCCCGAAGGCGAAATCCTGCGCCGGGTAAACTTCAACCCCGCGCCGCAACCGACCCTGCGTCTCGCGCCTTCCAGCGGCAGCTGGGACTGGTCCCAGGCCGACAGCGTCAGCCTGCGCATCCAGAACGCCATGGACTGGGCGATCACCCTGGAAGTGGAAATCGAAGGCGTCGCCGGCGCCCCCGGCCTGCGCGCGAGCATCGCCCTGCCGCCGGGGCCGGCGCAGACCCTGGTGATCCCGCTGCACGCTATCGCCCCGGAAGACTTCGGCATGCGTGCCGGCGTGCCCATGCCCGTCACCCAGGACGGCCAGCGCCTGCTGCTGGCGAGCAAGGTCAGCGGCGAGCTGAACCGCAGCCAGGTGGGTGCGGTGAAGCTGTTCCTCACCTCGCCCAAGGCGGCGCAGGACATACTGGTCGGCCGCTTTGGCACCCGCGCCGGCAACGACGAGTACCACAAGGCCTACACCGGCATCGTCGACGCTTTCGGCCAGTCCACCCGCAGCGACTGGCCGGAGAAGGTGAAGAGCCCCGAGCAACTGGCCAGCGCCTGGAAAACCGAAAGCGAGCAACTGAAGAAGTGGCAGCCGGCGCCCGGCCGCGATGCCTTTGGTGGCCTGCTCGACGGCCCGGCCTTCGAAGGCACCGGCTTCTTCCGTACCGAGAAGCGCAATGGCCGCTGGTGGCTGGTGACGCCGGAAGGGCACTCGTTCTGGTCCATGGGTGTCAACGCGGTGAATGCCGACAGCAGCCAGACCTACGTGGAAGGCCGCGAATACATGTTCGCCAGCCTGCCCAAGGAGGATGAGCCGCTGGCCGCCTTCTACGGTCAGCGCGATGACCGCAGTGGCGTTGGTGCCCAGCAGGGACGCGCGTTCGGCAATGGCCGCTGGTTCGACTTCTACGCCGCCAACCGCTTCCGCGCCGACGGCGGCCTGAGTGCTGACGCCGCCGCGCTCGCCTGGCGCGAGCGCACCGTGCAACGCCTGGGTTCCTGGGGCTTCAATACCCTGGGTGACTGGAGCGATCCGGCCTTCGCCGACGATCCGCGCCTGCCCTACAGCGTGCCGCTGTCCATCAGCGGCGATTACGCCACGGTGAGCACCGGCTACGACTGGTGGGGCGCCATGCCCGACCCCTTCGACCCGCGCTTCGCCATGGCTGCCGAGCGCGCCATCGCCATCGCCGCCCGTGACCACCGCGAGGATGCGTGGCTGCTGGGCTACTACGCCGACAACGAGCTGGCCTGGGCCGGCCGTGGCGACGACGACCAGGCGCACTTCGCCCTGGCTTTCGGCACGCTCAAGCTGTCCACCGACAGCCCGGCCAAGCGCGCCTTCATCAAGCAGCTCAAGGACAAGTACGAGGAGCACGAACAGCTTGCCGAGGCCTGGGGCGTGCAGCTGGGTTCCTGGGAGGACCTCGATGCGCCGGGCTACCAGGCGCCGGTACCGAGCGAAGCGCACCCGGCCATTGCCCAGGACTACAGCGCCTTCCTGCGCCTGTATGCCGACCAGTACTTCAAGACCCTGAAGGACTCGCTGCAATGGCATGCGCCGAACCACCTGCTGCTCGGCCCGCGCTTCGCCGTCAGCACGCCGGAGGCGCTGGCCTCCTGCGCGCAGTACTGCGACATCCTCAGCTTCAACCTCTACGTGCCGCTGCCGCAGCAGGGCTTCGACGCCAACTACGTGCGCAGCCTGGACAAGCCGGTGCTGATCACCGAATTCCACTTCGGCTCCCGCGACCGCGGGCCTTTCTGGGGCGGCGTCGCCGAGGTGTACAACGAGCAGCAGCGTGGCGAGGCGTACCAGCGCTTCCTCGCCGCGGCCGCGAAGGAGCCGAACATCGTCGGCGCGCACTGGTTCCAGTACCTCGACCAGCCGGTGACCGGCCGCCTGCTCGACGGCGAGAACGGTCACATCGGCCTGGTCGGCATCACCGACCTGCCGTTCACCGGCTTCGTCGACGCCGTGCGCAAGGCCAACCAGCAGACGCTCAAAGGCATCGACGAACTGGCCCGCGCCGCAGCCAAGGTGGCGCCGGAGCCGCAGCCGAAACCCACACCGGCCTCTGACGACAGCGACGACGAGGAACAGGCCTCGGAGCAATGATCCGACATTCGTGAAGCCACACCCTGCCTTCGGCAGGGTTCCCAGGGGCGGAGCGCGCTGAAAGAATGGCGCCTTCGCCCCTGCTCATTTCTGGAGTTTGAGATGACCCTGAACGGCCACTGCGATCCGCGCTTCACCCCCGTTGCCGATGCCTTCAGTGCGCTGTTCGAAGACCCGCAGGAACGCGGCGCAGCGCTGTGCATCCAGGTCGGCGGCGAAACCGTGGTCGATCTCTGGGCTGGCAGCGCGGGCAAGGAGCCGGGCCAGGACTGGCAGGCCGATACGCTGCTCAACCTGTTCTCCTGCACCAAGACCTTCGCTGCCGTTGCTGCCCTGCAACTGGTGGGAGAGGGCCGGCTCGATCTCGATGCGCCGGTGGCGCGCTACTGGCCGGAGTTCGAGCAGGCCGGCAAGCAGGGCGTCACCGTGCGCCAGCTCCTGTGCCATCGCGCGGGCCTGCCGGCGATCCGCGAGCCGCTGGCGCCCGAGGCGCTGTATGACTGGGACACCATGACGGCCGCGCTGGCCGGCGAAACGCCCTGGTGGACGCCCGGCGCCGAGCATGGCTACGCCCCCATCACCTACGGCTGGCTGATCGGCGAAGTGATCCGCCGTGTCGACGGTCGCGAGCCGGGTGCCGCCATCGTCGCGCGCACGGCCGAGCCATTGGGGCTGGATTTCCACATCGGCCTGGATGACGCCGAATTCCACCGGGTGGCGCACATTGCCCGGGGCAAGGGCAACCTGGGCGACGCCGCGGCGCAACGCCTGCTGCGAACCATGATGACCGACGCCGCCGCACTCTCCACCCGCGCCTTCACCAATCCGCCTTCGGTACTCACCAGCACCAACAAACCGGAATGGCGGCGCATGTCGCAGCCGGCGGCCAATGGCCACGGCAATGCGCGCTCGCTGGCGGGCTTCTACGATGGCCTCCTGCAGGGCAAGTTGCTGGATGAAGCGCTGCTGGCCGAGCTCACCCGCGAGCATGCCGTCGGCGAGGATCGAACTTTGTTGACCTGTACGCGCTTCGGTCTTGGTTGCATGCTTGACCAGCCGAGTGTCGCCAATGCCACCTACGGCCTCGGCCCGCAGGCTTTCGGGCATCCGGGCGCCGGCGGTTCCATCGGCTTCGCCGACCCGCAGCGCGAGGTGGCCTTCGGCTTCGTGGTCAACACCCTTGGCCCCTACGTACTGATGGACCCACGCGCCCAGCGCCTGGCGCGCCTCACCGGCGACTGCCTGTAGCGACGAGCGGGAGGAACCTTCCTCCCGCCGCACCTTCTTAAGGTCGTCCGCTTTTGCCGTCGTGCTTGCGTGCGTGACGGCGCTCCCCTGCGCGCAAACATGCGCCGCTCGTCAGTTCGAGATTAAAATCTCGTTCCAACTGAGTAAGTTATGTACAACTCTTAAGCCGATTGCTGAAGTCAGGGTGCCCCCGCCTACCGGTGGCGCCTGGCCTCCCTTCATGTTCCGACTTTATGGTATCGCTCCCATGAACCTGCTGTTCTCGAACTCGCTGAAAGTCTCCACCCTTGCCCTGTGTGTCGGCCTTTCCGCCTGCAGCCAGTTTCAATCCCAGGATCAGGCCAACGGCCAGGCCAAGGTTCCGGAAAGCGCCGCTGCGGCCAAGCCCGCCGCTGGATCCGACCACTGGTGGTGGCCCTTCGGTGGCGACCAGGCGGCCACTGCCGCCGCGCCCGCGCCGGAGAAAAAGCCCGTTGAAGCGCCGAAAGTCGCCGACGCCGGCAGCCAGCAGCCCGGTGGCCACTGGTGGTGGCCCTTCGGTGTGAGCGACAGCAAGCCCGGCGCCGAGAAGCCCGCGAAGCTGCAGGACACCAAGGTCAGCAAGGAGTGGCTGGACCAGCACGAGAAGTCCCTGCGTGAAGCGGTAGCCGGCAGCAAGTTCACCGTCGAGCGCCGCGAAAACGCCCTGGTGCTGATCGCGCCGGTGGAAGGCTCCTTCAATCCCAAGCGGCCTGAGCTGCTGCTGCCGATCACCCTGGCGCCGCTGGGCAACGTGGCGAAGATGCTGCAGAACGATCCGGAGAGCGGCGTACTGGTCCTCGGCCACAGCGACAGCTCGGGCGACAAGGCGAGCAACGACAAGGTCAGCCTGCAGCGTGCCCAGGCGGTCTCCTCGATCTTCCGCCTCAGCGGCCTGGGCGCCGACCGCCTGCGCCTGAAGGGCGTCGGCTCCAGCCTGCCGCGCGCCGACAACGCCAGCGCCGAAGGCCGCGCGCTGAACCGCCGCGTCGAAGTGCTGGTGACCCAGCGCACCAGCCTGCTGGCACTCGCCCAGGCCAACTGATCCGCCGCACGCAAAGCGTCATTCCGCCTGGAATGACGCTTGTCGTGGATCAAGCGCGAAGGCGCAACTCTGGATAAGCTTAAGGACTTCTTCTGCAGGAGATTTCCGATGGCTCAGACCCTGGCCGATATGCGCCGTGAATACACCCGTGACGGACTGACCGAGACCCAGGCGCCCGCCGAACCGTTCAGCCTGTTCAACCAGTGGTTCGAGGACGCGGTGAAGACCGAGCAACTGCCGGTCGAACCCAACGCGATGATGCTCGCCACCGTGGACGCAGACGGCCAGCCGCACTGCCGCGTGCTCCTGCTCAAGGGCCTGGACGCGCGCGGCTTCACCTTCTTCAGCAACTACGAAAGCGCCAAGGGCCAGCAGCTCGGGGAAAACCCGCGCGCGGCCATGACCTTCTTCTGGCCGGCGCTGGAACGCCAGGTGCGCATCGAGGGACGGGTCGAGAAGGTCTCGAGCGAAGAGTCCGCTGCCTACTACCGTGTGCGCCCGCTGGGCAGCCGTCTGGGAGCCTGGGCCTCGCCGCAGAGCCGGGTGATCGACGGCCGCGGCGAACTGGAGCAACTGCTGGCCGAGACCGAGCAACGCTTCGCCGACAGCGCGCCGAGCTGCCCGGAATTCTGGGGCGGCTACCGCCTGCTGCCAAGCCGCATCGAGTTCTGGCAGGGCCGCCCGAGCCGCCTGCACGACCGTCTCAATTTCCGCAACGAAAATGGCGTCTGGGTACGCGAGCGTCTCGCGCCCTGATCTTCTGCTCTTCGTAGGAGCGAGCTTGCTCGCGAATCGCCTCACCGTTGGGGGTGTTCGCGAGCAAGCTCGCTCCTACAGGTCAACTCAATTTTCAGGTCTGAATCGGACCGATCGCGGACGAAGTCCGCTCCTGCGCACGCCGGAAAAACAGTGCTGCGGTGTAGGATGCCCTCCATCCTTCCGCACAACGGACCTGTCCCCATGAAAGTCGTCATCGCTCCCGACTCCTTCAAGGAGAGCCTCTCCGCCCCCGAGGTCGCCGAGGCCATTGCTCGTGGCTGGCTGCGTGCCCGGCCCGGTGACGAAGCCCTGCTGCGGCCCATGGCCGACGGCGGCGAAGGCACGGTGGACGCGGTGCTGGCGGCACGGCCGGGCGAGCGCCGCGAGCTGGACGTCTGCGGCCCGCTGGAACAATCGGTGAAAGCCCACTGGGGCTGGCTGGACGACGCCACGGCGGTGATCGAGATGGCGGCCGCCAGCGGCCTGCACTGGGTCCCGGAGGGGCTGCGCGACGCTACCCGTACCACCAGCCGGGGCACCGGAGAATTGATCCGCGAAGCGCTGGATGCGGGGGCGAGGAAGATCATCATCGGCCTGGGTGGCAGTGCCACCAATGACGGCGGCCTGGGCTTGCTGCAGGCGCTGGGCGTGAGCTTTCTCGATGGCCAGGGCAAGGAGCTGGGCGCCGGTGGCGCGCGGCTCGCGGAGCTGGAGCGCATCGACCTGTCGAACCTCGACCCGCGACTGAGCTCAGTCGAGGTCGAAGTAGCTGCCGACGTGAACAATCCCCTTTGCGGTCCCCATGGCGCCTCAGCCGTCTTCGGCCCGCAGAAGGGCGCGAACCCGGAGCAGGTGCAGCAACTCGACGCCGCGCTCAAACGCTTCGCCGAAGTCGCGGCGCTGGCCCTGGGGCAGGATCACAGCCTGTTCCCCGGTGTCGGTGCCGCAGGTGGCCTGGGCTTCGCCTGCCGGGCCTTCCTCAAGGCGCGGTTCCGCCCGGGCATCGAGTTGATTGCCGAGCTGTCGGAGCTGGAGGCGGCGCTGGCCGGCGCATCGTTGGTCATTACCGGCGAAGGGCGGCTGGACGGCCAGAGCCTGCACGGGAAGACGCCGGTGGGCGTGGCCCATGTCGCCCGTCGCGCGGGCGTGCCGGTGATCGCGCTGGCGGGCAGCGTCGGCGAAGGGCTGGCCGAATTGCGTGAAGCGGGGATCGAGGCTGCGTTCAGCCTGGCGCCGGGGCCCATCACCCTGGCTGATGCCTGCGCACGGGCGGCGCAGGAACTGGAAAGCCGCGCCGAAGCGCTGGCGCGCTTCTGGTCGCTGGCTCAGGCCGCGCGGTAGTCGTCGGCGGCGCGCTGCAGCCAGTCGGGCAGGTCGCGGCGCTTCACCTTCTCGCGCTTGGCGTCGGCCAGGCGCTGCAACAGATAGATACGTTTTTGCGGATCATCGCCAGCCAGCGACAGCGCCAGGTCGCGGTCCATCCAGCGGCGGATGCGCCAGTAGATCCACCAGTGGAAATACAGGCCGGCGGCGGTGGTGACGACGATGATGAAATAGTCCATGTGGGTATCCGAGTGGGGCGCTTCTGCTGCGGGCACCAGCCTAACCGATCCCCTGGCAGGAAAAACTGAGCCACGGCAGGCGTTTTCGGCGGATTTGGCACAAACTGTACGAAAGCTGAATCGAGATCAGCATGTTTCATGACCTGGCGTGACAGGCGGGCTGCCGTCGGAGTCTAATAGCCGTAGCCCTACTCGGAGGTTCCCTAATGCGTAAAACTGCCCTGATCGCCGTGACTTTCGCGGCCCTGGCCATGACCCTTGGTGGTTGCCAGTCCAGCCTGACCGGCGACACCTACACCCGTGAAGAAGCACGTACCGTACAGAACGTTCGCATGGGTACCATCCAGGCCCTGCGCCCGGTGAAGATCGAAGGCACCAAGACTCCCATCGGCTCCGTTGCCGGCGCCGCCGTTGGCGGTATCGGCGGCAGCGCCATCGGTGGCGGCAAGGGCAGCTATGTCACCGCCATCATCGGCGCCGTGGCCGGCGGCCTGCTCGGTGCAGCCACCGAGGAAGGCCTGACCCGCACCCAGGGCGTGGAAATCACCGTTCGCGAAGACGATGGCAGCACCCGTGCCTACGTCCAGCAGGTCGACGAAGGCGCCGTGTTCCGTGTTGGCGAGCGCGTGCGCATCCTGACCGTCAACGGTACCAGCCGCGTCGCTCACTGACCCGGCCACGGCTGCCCACCCGTGGCAGCCAGCGAAAACCAGCGCGCGACAGTCGTTTCGACTGTCGCGCGCTATCGTTTGGGGGATTGGAAATCCGGCGCAGCTCAACGCGCGCGCGGCCCACACCTGTATTTTCGTAATACTTCAATCCATGACGTGTAATCGATAGATATGGATAATCGTCGCCGTTGCAAGCCGGCCGCCTGTGCGCGGTGTTGTTTGTCTGGACGCCGCCCGGCGGTGAAAAGGAGTGGGTCATGACGTTGGCGCTGATCATCGCGCTGCCTTTCTTCGGGGTATTGCTGCCGCTGCTGACCGAGCGTTTCGGCCGAACCGCCTGCGCCGCCGCCACCGGGCTGGTGCCGCTGCTGGGCCTGGTCCTGCTGCTAGGCCAGCGCTCGGTGCTGGGCGCCGAGGCTCAGGTGCAGCGCCTGGAGTGGTTGCCGCAGGTGGGCCTGAACCTCAGCCTGCGCCTGGATGGCCTGGGCTTCCTGTTCGCCCTGCTGATCCTCGGCATCGGCCTGCTGGTGATCCTCTACGCCCGCTATTACCTGTCCGAGAGGGAACCCGCCGGGCGCTTCTTCGCCTTCCTGCTGCTGTTCATGGGCGCCATGCTCGGCGTGGTGCTCAGCGAAAACCTGCTGCTGATGCTGGTGTTCTGGGAGCTGACCAGCCTGTCGTCGTTCCTGCTGATCGGTTTCTGGGGCCATCGCTCGGACGCGCGCAAGGGCGCGCGCATGTCCCTGGCGGTGACCGGTGGCGGCGGCCTGGCGCTGCTGGCCGGCATCCTGCTGATCGGCCACGTGGTTGGCAGCTTCGAACTCTCCACGGTGCTCGGCGCCCGCGAGGTGCTGCAGGCCAGCCCGCTGTTCCCGCTGGCACTGTGCCTGGTGCTGCTGGGGGTGTTCACCAAGTCCGCACAGTTCCCGTTCCATTTCTGGCTGCCCCACGCCATGGCGGCGCCGACACCGGTGTCGGCCTACCTGCACTCGGCGACCATGGTGAAGGCCGGCGTGTTCCTGCTGGCGCGCCTGTACCCGCTGCTGTCGGGCAATGACCTGTGGTTCTACCTGGTCAGCCTCACCGGTCTGGCGACCCTGCTGATGGGCGCCTTCATGGCGCTGTTCCAGAACGACCTCAAGGGCCTGCTGGCTTATTCGACTATCAGTCACCTGGGCCTGATCACCCTGCTGTTCGGCCTGGATTCGCCCATGGCCAACGTCGCGGCGATCTTCCACATCATCAACCACGCCACCTTCAAGGCTTCGCTGTTCATGGCCGCCGGGATCATCGACCACGAGACCGGCAGCCGCGACATGCGCCGCATCAACGGCATGTGGAAGTACATGCCGCACACCGCCGTGCTGGCGATGGTGGCGTCGGCGTCGATGGCCGGCGTGCCGCTGCTCAACGGCTTCCTCAGCAAGGAGATGTTCTTCGGCGAGACCCTGGCGCAGAACATGATGGGCAGCTTCAACTGGCTGATCCCGGCGCTGGCGACCGTGGGTGCGCTGTTCTCGGTGAGCTACTCGGTGCGCTTCATCCACGACGTGTTCTTCAATGGCGAGCCGATCAACCTGCCTAACCCGCACCCTCACGAGCCGCCGCGCTACATGAAGGTGCCGGTGGAAATCCTCGTGCTGATCTGCCTGCTGGTCGGCGTCATGCCGGGCGTCATCGTCGGCCCGCTGCTGGCCGGCGCCGCCGCGTCGAGCCTGAATGGCGCGCTGCCCGAGTACAGCCTGGCGATCTGGCACGGCTTCAACGCGCCGCTGGCGATGAGTTTCGTCGCCACCGCTGGCGGCGTGTTGCTCTACGTGCTGCGCAAGCCGCTGTTCGACTGGTACGCCGGGTTGCCGGCGATGGACGCCAAGCTGGTGTTCGAACAACAGGTGCAGCGTGTGGTGCGCTTTGCCACCCGAGTGACTGGCTACCTGGAGAACGGCTCGCTGCAGCGCTACTCGATGTTGCTGGTGCTGGCCGCGGTCATTGTGGTGCTCACCGCGCTCGCGCCGCTGCCGAGCATCGAAGGTGATCGGCAGCAGACAGCCCTGGACGGCATCACCGCCCTGGGCCTGGTGCTGCTGGCGATCGCCGGACCGTTGACCGTTTGGTTCCACCGCCAGCGCCTGACCGCGCTGGTCATCCTCAGCATCGCCGGCCTGCTGGTGGCGCTGGCCTTCGCCCGCTTCGCCGCACCCGATCTCGCGCTGACCCAGCTGTCAGTAGAGGTGGTGACCATGGTCCTGCTGATGCTGGCGCTGTACTACCTGCCGGCGCGCACACCGAAGACCTCCAGCAGCCTGCGTCGCCTGCGCGATTTCGTGATCGCCCTGGGGGCCGGCGTGATGGTCACGCTGCTGACCTACGCCGTGCTCACGCGGCCCTACGACAGCATTGCCGGCTACTACCTGGAGAACAGCGTCTCCGGTGGCGGCGGGCACAACGTGGTGAACGTGATCCTGGTGGACTTCCGCGGCTTCGATACCCTCGGCGAGATCACCGTGCTGGCGATTGCCGCGGTCGGTATCTTCGCGCTGCTCGACGGCCTGCGCCTGCTGCGTCGCGAGCGTGACGACGAAGGGCGTGCCTGGGCGAAAGACCGCTTCCCGCCTATCCTCGCCACGCTGTCGCGCCTGCTGCTGCCGCTGGCGCTGCTAGTCTCGGTGTTCATTTTCCTGCGCGGCCACAACCTGCCGGGCGGCGGCTTCATTGCCGGGTTGATCACCTCGGTGGCGCTGATCCTCCAGTACATCGCCTGCGGCAGCCGCTGGGTGAACACGCGCCTGCCGCTGGACTACAGCCGTCTCGCCGGCCTCGGCGTGCTGATCGCCGGGCTGACCGGCCTGGGCGCCTGGTTCTTCGGCTTCCCGTTCCTCACCTCGGCGTTCGGCCACTTCCACATTCCGCTGGTGGGCGACGTCGAGCTGGCCACCGCCATGCTCTTCGACCTGGGCGTGTACTTCACCGTGGTTGGCGCGACGCTGTTGATTCTCTCGGGCCTCGGTTCGGTCACCGCACCACCGGAGCCGATGCTGTCCAAGGAGGCGCACTGATGGAAGCGCTGTTCGCCATCGCCCTCGGTCTGCTGACCGCCAGCGGCGTCTACCTGCTGCTGCGCGCGCGTACCTTCCCGGTGGTGCTGGGGCTGACCCTGCTGTCCTACGCGGTCAACCTGTTCCTCTTCGCCATGGGCCGGCTGGCCGGCGACCCGGCAGTGATCGGCCAGGTCGCCAACGCCGGCGACCCGATTCCCCAGGCGCTGGTGCTGACGGCCATCGTCATCGGCTTCGCCATGACCGCCTTCGTCATCGTCCTGGCCCTGCGCGGGCTGGCGGACACCGGTGGTGATCATGTCGACGGTGGCGAAGGAGAGGAAAGCCGATGAACCACTGGCTGATTCTTCCGGTCCTGCTGCCGCTGTTCGCCGGTTGCGCACTGCTGCTCGTGGGTGAGCGCCTGCAGCGCGGCCTGTCGCTGCTCGCGACCCTGGCGCTGCTGCCGCTTTCCGCCGTGCTGCTGCAACAGGCCGACAGCGGCGTGGTGCAGTTCTACGCGCTGGGCAATTGGCAGCCGCCGTTCGGCATCATCCTGGTGCTGGACCGCCTCAGCGCGCTGATGATCGCTGCCACCGCGCTGCTCGCCAGCCTGTCGCTGATCTACGCGGTGCGTGGGGATGACCGACGCGGCAAGCGCTTCCATGCGCTGTTCCAGTTCCAGCTGCTCGGGTTGAACGGGGCGTTCCTCACCGGTGACCTGTTCAACCTGTTCGTGTTCTTCGAGATCCTGCTGATCGCTTCCTACGCGCTGCTGCTGCATGGCGGCGGGGCAGGGCGCGTGCGCGCGGGTGTGCACTATGTGGTGCTCAACCTGGTCGGTTCGGCGTTCTTCCTCCTCGCGGTGGGCACGCTCTACGGCATTACCGGCACTCTGAACATGGCGCACATGGCCGAGCGCGTCGCGCATTTAGGTGCCGAGCAGGCGCCGCTGGTACGCGCGGCGGCGCTGTTGCTGCTGGTGGTGTTCGGCCTGAAGGCCGCTCTGCTGCCGCTGTACTTCTGGTTGCCGAGGGCTTACGCCGAGGCCAGCGCGCCGGTGGCGGCGCTGTTCTCGATCATGACCAAGGTGGGCATCTACTCGATCCTGCGCGTGTACACGCTGATCTTCGGCGAGCAGGCCGGCGAGCTGGCCAACCTCGCGCAGGCCTGGCTGTGGCCGCTGGCGCTGGCCGGGATCGTGGCCGGGGCGCTGGGCGCGTTGGCGGCGACCACGCTGCAGGGCCTGCTGTCTTACCTGGTGGTGGTGTCCGCCGGTACGCTGCTGGCAGCCATCGCCCTGGGTACGCCGGAGGCGCTGTCCGCCGCGCTCTACTACCTGCTGCACAGCATCTGGGTAGCCGGTGGCTTGTTCCTGCTGGCCGACCTCATTGCCCGCCAGCGCGGCGAGAAGGGCGGCCGCCTGGTCCAAGGCCCGGCGCTGCTGCAGCCGCACCTGCTGGGGGGGGCGTTCTTCTTCGGCGCTATCGCGGTCGCCGGCCTGCCGCCGCTGTCGGGCTTCCTCGGCAAGCTGATGCTGCTGCGCTCGGTAAGCGAAGGTAGCGAAGCCATCGCGCTGTGGAGCGTGGTACTGGTCAGCGGTCTGGTCACCATCATCGCCCTGAGCCGCGCCGGCAGCACGCTGTTCTGGCGCACCGGACTGAGCGTGCTGGGTAGCGCCAATCGCGAACCGCTGAAGATGCTGGCGAGCTTCGGCCTGCTGGCCAGCGCGCCGCTGATGGTGGTCGCTGCTCGGCCACTGATCGCTTATACGCAGGCTACGGCGGCGCAATTGCTGGACGCCGGGCTCTACCGCCAGGCGATCCTGCTGGGAGGTGGCGCATGACCCGGCGCATCTTCCCGCACCCGTTGCTCAGCGGCGTGCTGCTGCTGAGCTGGCTGTTGCTGGTCAACGATTTCTCCCTTGGCCACTGGCTGCTCGGTGCGTTCCTTGGCCTGACGATCCCGCTGCTGTGCCGCAACCTGCTGCTGGCCGCGCCGCGCATCCAGCGGCCGGGCCTGCTGCTGCGCTTCATCGGCCTGGTGCTCTACGACATAGTCGTGGCCAACCTGCAGGTGGCAAGACTGGTGCTCGGGCCGAAGGCAAACCTGCAGCCGGGCTTCGTCGAGATTCCCCTGGAGCTGACCGACGATCTCGCCATCAGCATCCTCGCCAGTGTCATCACCCTGACCCCGGGCACCTGTTCCGCCGACCTGTCCGCCGACCGTCGCACGCTGCTGGTCCACGGCATCGACGTACCGGACCCACAGGCGCTGGTGGCGGACATCAAGGCGCGCTACGAGGCGCCGCTGAAGGAGGTGTTCCCGTGCTCGGCATCGTGATCCCGATCTGCCTGGCGTTGCTGGGTATCGCCGTGCTGCTCACCGTGGCGCGGCTGATTCGCGGCCCATCGGCGGCGGATCGCATCCTTGCGCTGGACACCCTGTCCGTGGAGGCCATCGCGCTGATCGTGCTGTTCGGCATCTGGAAGGGCAGCGGCCTGTACTTCGAGGCGGCGCTGCTGATCGCGGTGATGGGCTTCGTCAGCACCGTGGCCCTGTGCAAGTTCCTGCTGCGCGGAGACATCATCGAATGAGTGTTCTGATCGAAGCGCTGGTCTGCCTGCTGTTGCTGGCCGGCAGCCTGTTCGCCCTGCTCGGCGCCATCGGCCTGTACCGGCTGCCGGACTTCTACACGCGCCTGCATGCGCCAACCAAGGCCTCGACCCTGGGCGTGGGCGGAGTGGTGCTGGCTTCGCTGCTGTACTTCAGTACGCGCGGCGAGGGCGTCAGCCTGCATGAGGTCCTGATCACCGTGTTCCTCTTCATCACCGCGCCGGTCAGCGCGCACCTGCTGGCCAAGGCGGCGATGCAGCAGCGCGTGCCGGCGGAGCGGGGGACCCAGGGCAAGCCCTGGGAGTGATTTTGAGCCTTGTTTGTGCTGCTTCTGGATTGGGTGACCTGCGTCGCTTCAACGAGGCCTCCTGAACGGGGCAGTCGGAGCGTGCGGGTGTTTTTCTGGAATCCTTTCAGAGCCAGAGCGGTGTTGCTCTTCGTAGGAGCGAGCTTGCTCGCGAACCGCCCTGGCGCTGGAGCCGCCGGTGAGTTTGTTCGCGAGCAAGCTCGCTCCTACAGTTCGAATCCGGCCCATACAGTTTCCCCACGATTCTGTACCTGTCGGCCGCCGGTGCGCGCCTCCTATACTCCGGGGACCTTTTGACTGGAGCGTCCCGTGCAGCAATCCCGGCCGTTCGCCCTCGCGTGCCTGGTGCTGGCCATGGCGCTCTGGGGCAGTTCCTTCATCGCACTGAAGTTCGCCTTCCAGGAAATGCCGGCCATGTGGGTGATCTTCGCCCGTATGGCGCTGGGCAGCCTGATCTTCCTCGCCGCCTGGCGCTGGCGCGGGCGTATCGACTACCGCCCTGGCGACTGGAAGTGGCTGCTGGCACTGGCCGCCTGCGAGCCCTGCCTGTACTTCATCTTCGAGTCCCTGGCGCTGCAGCAGACCAGTGCCGCGCAGGCCGGGATGATCACCGCGCTGCTGCCCCTGCTGGTGGCGGTCGGCGCCTTCTTCCTGCTGCATGAGAAGATCGCCCGCAATACCTGGCTGGGCTTCGCCCTGGCGGTGCTCGGCTCGCTCTGGCTGACGCTGGCCAGCGAGCCGGACCGCCACGCGCCCAATCCGCTGCTGGGCAATTTCTACGAACTGCTGGCGATGCTCTGTGCCACCGGTTACACCCTGCTGCTCAAGCACCTGTCGGCGCGCTATTCACCCTTCATCCTCACCGCAATGCAGGCGTTCATCGGCTCGCTGTTCTTCCTGCCGCTGGCGCTGGCAACCTCCGGGCTGCCGGCAGCGCCCGGCCCAACCGGCTGGTTCGCCCTGGTCTACCTGGGCAGCGTGGTCACCGTCGGCGCCTATGGCCTGTACAACTTCGGCGTCAGCCGCCTGCCGGCGAGCCAGGCGACCGGTTTCATCAACCTGATCCCGGTGTTCACCCTGATTTTCGCCGCGTTGCTGCTGGGCGAGGTGCTCAGCGGCCAGCAGGCGCTGGCCGCCGGCCTGGTGTTCATCGGCGTCGCCCTCAGCCAGTGGCGCAGTGCGCCGCCCACATCGCCCGCCGGTGTGCTGGACTGAACCCATTGAACCGCTTGCCCTGCCAGGAGAACGACACGATGGCCACCCAGGAACGCAACTGGACCCGTGAGGCGATCCGCATCATCGAAGCGGATTTCCAGCGCAGCGCCGATACCCACCTGATCCCGTTGGACCTGCCCGGCCTGCCGGGCGTGGAGCTGTACTTCAAGGACGAGTCGAGCCACCCCACCGGCAGCCTCAAGCACCGCCTGGCGCGCTCGCTGTTCCTTTACGCGCTGTGCAACGGCTGGCTGCGGCCGGGCGCTCCGGTGATCGAGGCGTCCAGCGGCTCTACGGCCATTTCCGAAGCCTATTTCGCCCGGCTGCTCGGCTTGCCGTTCATTGCCGTGGTGCCGGCCAGCACCTCGAAGGAGAAGATCGCGCAGATCGCCTTCTACGGCGGCCAGGCGCATCTGGTCGACGACCCGACGCAGATCTACGCCGAGTCCGAACGCCTGGCGAAGGAAACCGGCGGCCACTTCATGGACCAGTTCACCTACGCCGAGCGCGCCACCGACTGGCGGGCGAACAACAACATCGCCGAGTCGATCTTCCAGCAGATGCGCCACGAGCGCTTCCCCGAACCGGCCTGGCTGGTCTCCAGCCCCGGCACCGGCGGCACCCTGGCGACCCTGGGGCGCTTCGCCCGCTACCGCCGGCATGACACCCGCGTGCTCTGCGCCGACGCCGAGCGCTCGGTGTTCTTCGATTCCTACCGTACCGGCGACCGCGACCTGACCCTGAGCTACGGCTCGCGCATCGAAGGCATCGGCCGCCCTCGCGTGGAAGCCTCCTTCCTGCCCAACGTGCTCGATGCCTGCTGCAAGGTGCCCGACGACCTGTCGCTGGCGGCCATGCACTACCTGGCCCGGCGCCTGGGGCGGCACGTCGGCGGCTCCAGCGGCACCAACCTGATCGGCGCCCTGCTGGTGGCGCGGCAGATGGTGGCGCGGCGCGAGAGCGGCTCGGTGGTGGCGATCCTCTGCGACAGCGGCGAGCGCTACGAGACCACCTACTACAACCCGTTGTGGCTGATTTCCCAGGGTTTCGACCTCGATCCGCTGATCGAGGCCGTGCGCCAGTGCGCCGAGCACGGCGCCGCGCTGCCCGGTGATCTGCCTTGCATCGGACTGGACTGATCCCATGGAGGGACGCATGAAAACCATCGGCCTGATCGGCGGCATGAGCTGGGAATCGACCATTCCCTACTACCGGCAGATCAACGAACGCATCAAGGAAAAACTCGGCGGCCTGCACTCGGCGAAGATCGCCCTGTACAGCGTGGACTTCCACGAGATCGAGCGTCTGCAGCATGCCGGTGACTGGGACGCCGCCGGCCGTGTGCTGGCTGACGCGGCCCGTTCGCTGAAGGCGGCGGGTGCGGATTTCCTGGTGCTCTGTACCAACACCATGCACAAGGTGGCGCCGGCCATCGAGGCGGCGGTGGATATCCCGCTGCTGCACATCGCCGACCCGACCGCCGAGGCGATCCGCGCGGCGGGTGTTGCCACGGTCGGCCTGCTGGGCACGCGCTTCACCATGGAGCAGGCGTTCTACAAGGATCGCCTGGTGGACAAGTTCGGGCTCAAGGTGCTGACGCCGAGCGAGGCCGAGCGCCAGGTCGTGCACCGGATCATCTACGAGGAACTGTGCCTGGGGCGGATTCGCGACGAATCGCGGGAAGAGTACCGGCGCATCATCGCCGCGCTGGTGGAGCAGGGCGCCGAAGCGGTGATCCTCGGCTGCACGGAGATTTCCCTGCTGGTCGGCCCGGCGGACGCCTCGGTGCCGCTGTTCGACACCACTGCACTGCATGCCCTGCACGCGGCCGACGCCGCCATTTGAGGAGACCTCACAGCATGAGCTTCATCAGCCTGAGAGTGCGTGCGGCGTTCATCATGCACGGCTACGACGAGCAGAACCGCGAGGTGATCGAGCAGGTCTCCGACCCGGACTTCGTCGAGAAGCTGGTGCGCGTCGAGCGCATCCAGTCGATCAGCGAAAAGTACGTGCTGGTGACCGCCAGCGATGGCCGGCTGGCGTACTGGGAGTACGAGGGGGAATTCGCCGTGCTCAAGGCGCGGCTGGTGGCGGCGGGGCTGCTCGTTTGAGGTTGCCGGCGGATAACCTGTTCCACGTTATGCGCCCTACGGTGCCGAAATTACCAGGGGTGTAGGAGCGGACTTTGTCCGCGATGGCATCCGGCGCGATGCGGACCGATCGCGGACGGAGTCCGCTCCTACGTCCCGGCTGGCAGTTGCCGCGCGCCGGCCGATCAATCCCCGCTGGAGCCGCCCGGGTAGGCGCAGCCGCGCATGACCTTGTTGTCCAGGCGCAGCTCGGCGGACAGATTGCTCAGCGCGCCGCTCATGCTGTCCTGGCAGCGTGCCGGAGCGACCCACAATTCGACCTTCTCACCGTTGGCCTCGCTGGAATAACTGGTGCTGCCGTCGGGCACGCCTTCGGCGATGTACGGCAGCGCCAGGGATTCCTTGCCCGGCTGCTCGATCAGCATGCCCTGGCTGTTCACCAGCACGCTCCAGCCCGGCTCGTTGCCGTGGGCGCGGACTACCGCGCGCTTGAAGTTCGGGTCGTCGCAGCCCGAGCCTTCGTGCTGCAGGCGATAGACCTTGGCCACTTCCAGCTTGCCATCGGTGCCCTGGGCGCTGCTGCCGCTGAAGCTGCCGCGCAGGTCGGCGTACAGCGAGGTCGCGCCGTCGTTGAACATCTCAAGCGCATCGCGGGGCAGGCCGGTGTTGCCGGTGTCCTCGATGCTGAAGCGGCGCTGCTCGGTGCAACTGCGGAACACCAGCTTGCCGTCCTGGCGGGTCAGTTCGCCCTGCAGGCGGGTGGAGGCGTTAAGATCGGTCTTGTTCGGCGTCCACACCTGGCAGGCGGCGAACAGGGGCAGCAGGCTGAACAGAATGAAACGGCTGGATCGCATGGAACGGGCTCCCTCGAAAGTGCGCCCACGTTACCCAGCGAAGCCGGCCACCTCAAGCTGACGAGGAGGATTTCGGATGATTCGTTGCAAGCGCGCCTACGAACCGGCGGCGCAGGAAGACGGCCAGCGGGTGCTGGTGGACCGTCTGTGGCCACGGGGGATTCGCAAGGAAGACCTGCACATGGCGCTGTGGGCCAAGGAGGTGTCGCCGTCCAACGAGCTGCGCCAGCGCTTCCACCACGACCCGAATCTGTTCGAGGACTTCCGCAAGGCCTACCACGGCGAGCTGAATGCCCACCCGGAGCACTGGATGGGCCTGCTGGCCCTTGCGCGCAAGGGCACGCTGACGCTGCTCTATGCGGCCAAGGACGAGGAGCACAACAACGCGCAGGTGTTGGCGGAGTTCCTCGAGGACGAGCTGGAGAAACAGGGTGAGGGCAGCTCGCCTGTTTGCTACGCGGGCAAGTCGGAATGACCGTGTAGGAGCGCGCCATGCGCGCGATCGCGGGCACGGCCCGCTCCTACAGAGGGCGACAGAGTTCGCCGGTTACCAGATCTTGTAAACCTGCCCGCTCTGCTTGCCTTCCACGCTGCGGGCGAAGCCCAGGGCGGCATCGGCGGCCGGCACCGGCTTGAAGCCGCGGAAGAAAGGCGCGTAGCCCTCCATCGACTCCACCAGCACGTTCGGGCTCACCGCGTTGATCCGCTGGCCGCGCGGCAGTTCCAGGGCGGCACTGCGCACGAAGCCTTCCACCGCGCCGTTGACCAGGCTGGCCGAGCTGCCCAGCACGATGGGCTGTTCGCTGAGGATGCCAGTGGTGAGGGTGAAGGAGGCGCCGTCGTTGGCGTACTGGCTGCCGATCAGCACCAGGTTCACCTGGCCCATCAGCTTGTCCTTCAGGCCGACCGCCATTTCCGCCTCGCCCATTTCCGCCAGCGCGCCGAAGTGCACCTTGCCGGCGGCGCTGATCAGGGCGTCGAATCCGCCGACCTGCTCGAACAGCGCGCGGATCGAGGCGCTGTCGGTGATATCCACGCGATAGTCGCCGCTGTTGCGACCGACGCGGACGATCTCGTGGCGCTGGCCCAGTTCGTTGGCGACGGCTTGGCCGAGGGTGCCGCTGGCGCCGATCAGGATGATTTTCATGAAGGCTCTCCACTGAGGTGGTTTGGCTGAAAGTGAATTCAGTCTAGAGTGACCTTCTGTTTTGATAATCCAGTCAATCGACAACCTTTGGTTTTCATATGGAAACAATCGCCAGCGACCTGGAAGACCTTTCCGCCTTCGCCGTGCTGCTGGAATGCGGCAGCTTCACCCGTGCCGCGGAGAGGCTCGGCTGCAGCAAAGGCCAGCTGTCCAAGCGCATTTCCGCGCTGGAGCAGGCGCTGGGGGCGACCCTGGTGCACCGCACGACCCGGCGCCTGTCGCTGACCGCCGCCGGTGCCGCATTGCTGCCCGAGGCCCAGGCGCTCAACGCCCAGGCGGCGCGGGCGCGGCAGGCGGTGCTGGCGTTGCAGGAGGAAGCGCAGGGCAAGGTGCGGTTGAGCGTGCCGGTGTCGCTGGGCGAGACCTTCTTCGATGCCTGGCTGATGGAGTTTTCCCGCCAGTACCCGGACATTCGCCTGGAACTGGATCTCTCCAACGAGCGCCGTGACCTGGTGGCCGACGGCTTCGACCTGGCGATCCGCTCCGGCAGCCTGGCGGTGGACGAGCGCCTGGTGGCGCGGCCGCTGTTCGCCCTGCAGGAGCTGACCTGTGCCACACCGGACTACCTGGCCGAGCACGGCGTACCGGAAACGCCGGCGGAGCTGGCCGGCCATTCCTGCCTGCAGAACACCCATTATCAGGACAGCGACGTCTGGCTCTACCAGCGCCACCATGAACTGTTCCGGGTGACGGTGAATGGATTGCTGGCGAGCAACCACTACACCTTGCTGAAGAAAGCGGCGCTGGCCGGCGCGGGGATCAGCCGGCTGCCGTCCTACATGATTCAGCAGGAACTGGCTGAAGGCAGTCTCGTCTGGCTGCTGCGCGACTACCAGACCCGGACCCAGCCGGTGTTCCTCATCCATGCGTACCAGAGCCGCTTGCCGCGCCGCACCCAGCTGCTGGCGGACTACCTGCTGCGCTGGTTCGAGCGTAGCCGGATGCAGTTGGTCGCCCTGGAAGGCTGACAGAGTTTTCGTTCAGCTCCGTTCAGCATTGGTTCAGAGAGGGTTCAGGGGGAGTTCAGGGACCCATCGTTAGGCTTTCACCATCACTTTTGAGAGCCTTCCGAGGTCACCACCATGAACCGTCCCACTCTGCTGCTGACAGCCCTGTTCGCCAGCGCCGCTCTGCTGAGCGGCTGCGCTTCCAACCTGTCGGGTTCTTCCTACTCCCGTGCTGATGCCCGCGCCGTGCAGAACGTGCGCATGGGCACCATCGAGTCCCTGCGTCCGGTGCAGATCGAAGGCACCAAGACGCCCATCGGCACCCTGGCCGGCGCGGCGGTCGGCGGTATCGCCGGCAACTCCATCGGCGGTGGCCGCGGCAAGGCCATCACCACCATCCTCGGCGGCGTGGCCGGCGGCGCGGCGGGCTCGGCGGTGGAAGAGGGCATCACCCGCACACAGGGCGTGGAAATCGTGGTCCGCGAGGATGACGGCGGCACCCGTGCCTATGTGCAGGCGGTCGATTCGCAACAATTCCGCGTCGGCGATCGCGTTCGCATCATGTCCGTCAACGGCGCCAGCCGCGTGACCCTCTGACCTGACGCGGAGATCCCACCATGCGCCGCCTGTTGATCGCCCTGCTGCTGATCGTCGGCTCTGGCACCGCCATGGCCGATGAGGACGGAGGCTTCTGGTACCTGCAGACCAGCGTCTACACGACCCACTGGACCAAGGATCCGGAGCACAACAACCACCAGGAACTGATCGGTCTCGAGCGTAACCGCGCCGATGGCATCGTCTGGGGCGGCGCGACCTTCAAGAACTCCTTCAGCCAGCGCTCCAACTATGTCTACGCCGGCAAGCGCTTCGACTGGGAAGGCACGCCGTTCTACGCCAAGGTCACCGGTGGCGCGCTGCAGGGTTATCGCGGCGACTACCGCGACAAGATTCCGCTGAACCGCTACGGCGTGGCGCCGGCGATCATTCCTTCGGTCGGCGCGCATCTGGGGCCGGTCGGTGCCGAGTTCGTGGTATTGGGAGGCTCCGCAGCGATGGTTAACGTCGGCGTACGCTTCTGAGTTTTCCCAAGGCAAGAATGGCGCGGGCCGCGGTGTCAGTTCACCGCGGCCCGCGCCGTTTCTGTTTCTGTTGGACGTGAGTGTCAGCTGGCGACTTCCTTCAGTGCCTTGTCCAGGCAGTCGATGAACAGCTCGGCGTGTTCCTGCTCGAAGGCCAGCAGCGGGCGGATCTTCAGGATGTTCTCCAGTGGCCCGGCGGCGCTGATCAGCACGCCGCGCTCGCGCATGCTGTTGACCACCTGGCGGGTCTGGTTGGCAGCGGGGGACTTCGACGCGCGATCGGTGACCAGTTCGACGCCGAGGAAAAGCCCCGCGCCGCGCACGTCGCCGATCAGTTCATGGCGCTCGGCGAGCTGGCGGATGCCCTGGAGCATAAAGGTGCCGATGCGCTGGGAGCGCTCCTGCAGTTTTTCGTCGCGGATCACGTCGAGTACCGCCTGGGCCGCCGCGCAGGACACCGGGTTGCCGCCGAAGGTGTTGAAGTAGCGCACCTCGCGGCCGAAGCTTTCGAGGATTTCCGGGCGTACCACCACGCCGGCGATGGGCTGGCCGTTGCCCATGGGTTTGCCGAGGGTGACCAGGTCCGGTTGTACGCCGTGGCGCTGGAAGCCCCACATGGCGTCGCCGGTGCGGGCGAAGCCGCTCTGCACTTCGTCGGCGATGTAGAGCAGGCCTTCGTCCTGGGCGACTTTCACCGCTTCGGCGAGGAAGCCCGGCGGGCCGGCCAGCACGCCGTCGCTGGCGAAGATGCCATCGAGCAGCAGCGCGGCGGGCTTGATGCCGTGGGCGCGCAGATCGGCGATGGCGGCGCGCACGTCGTCGGCGAACAGCTTGCCGACGTTCTCTGCACCCAGCCGGTAGGCGTCCGGGGCAATCACGGTGCGCGCGTGGGCGGGGAGGGTGATGCCTGCGCCGAGGGACGGCGACAGTTCGGAAATGGTGCCGGTGACGCCGTGGTAGGCGAAGCGGGTGATGATCACCCCGGTGCCGCCGGTGTACTGGCGGGCGATGCGCAGGGCGAGGTCGTTCGCCTCGCTGCCGGTGCAGGTGAACATCACCTGGTCCAGGCCATCGGGGAAGGTGGCGAGCAGGTCTTCGGCGTAGTCGAGGATGCCTTCCTGCAGGTAGCGGGTGTGGGTGTTGAGCACTGCCGCCTGGCTGGCGATCGCCTGCACCACGCGGGGGTGGCAGTGGCCGATGGAGGCGACGTTGTTGTAGGCGTCGAGGTAGCGGTTGCCCTGGTTGTCGTAGAGCCATACGCCCTCGCCGCGCACGGTGTGCAGCGGGCGCTCGTAGAACAGCCGGTAGGCCGGGCCGAGCAGGCGCGCGCGGCGCTCGATCAGGCGGCGTTCCGCATCGCTCAGGCGCTCGGCGTCGGCGGCGCTGAATCCGTTGGGCATGGTCATGGGCGGGGCTCCTGTTGTTTGGCGCAGGCGGCGAAGATCTGCTCCTGCGCCTGTTCCCGGCTCAGGCGGGCCAGGCCTTGCACGGCCTGCCAGGCGTGGCGGGTGTTACGCAGGATGTAGTCGCGGTTCTCGGGATGCAGGCTGGCGCGCCAGGCGGTGATGCTCAGGGTCATGATCAGGCGCGTGGCGATCAGGTCGGCGAGGATTTCCTGTTCCTCGGCCAGCAGCGGGCAGCGGCGATGGTAGGCGGCGATCATCTCGCAGGCGGTGGCCAGCGGCGCGTCCGGCTCGCCGACCTGGTAGGCGGCGGCGACGCCGAGGTCGTTGATCAGCGGCGCGTGAACCATGTCGCCGAAGTCGAGGATGTTGCGCACCCGGTCCGGATGCTTGGCATCGACGATGACGTTGTGCGGGTTCAGGTCGTTGTGGATGACCTGGGCGCGCAGCGTGGCCTGGCGGGGCAGGGCGTGGCGTTCGAAATTGTCGAGGAAGCGCTCGACCAGGGCGCGCTGGTCTCGATCCTGTATGTAGACCAGCAGGTTGCGCAGGCGCGAGGCGTGCTTGAGGTCCCAGAGCAGTTCGTGGTCGGCGGTGGCCGGGTGTTCGAAACCCTTGAGCGCCAGGCCCAGGCGGGCCAGGTCGTCGCCCAGGTTCTCGCGCAGGGCGCGGCTGCGTTGCGGGACGCGGTGCAGCGGGACACCGTCGACGAAGGAGAACAGCCGGGCAATCATCGGCTGGCCATCGACAGTGATGGGAATCTGGTGCTCGCCGTTCAGCGAGGGATAGACGCGCTGCACCGCCAGGGTCGGGTCTTCGGCCTCCACGCGGAGCAGGGCGCGGGTCTGGAAGTCCACGACCTGCGGGTCCTCCAGCGGGTGCGAGAGCTTCAGCAGGCGGTCGTCGCCATGGCCATGGGCGATGTGGAAGTTCAGGTCGCGTTCGCCGGCGAGGCGGTTCAGCGTGCCGCGCTGGCCGAAGTATTCGTCGGCGATGGCAGCGGCCTGGGCGTCGCTCACCTGGGCGGGGGCCGCTTCCAGCAGGTGATCGTGGACGGGAGCGGTATTGAGGGGCACGGGTACATCTCCAGCAGGGTTCAGCGGTCGTTCGGTATTGCGGCCGTGCGAGGTGGCGCGTCCGCCCGGCGCGGGGCCGGGCGGACGCCATCCACTTACTTGCTAGCCCAGGCGTTGAAGCGGGTTTCCAGTTCCTCGCCGTGGTCGATCCAGAACTCGGTATCCATGGCGCGCGCGTTCTCCAGGTTCTGCGGCGCAGTGGGGAGTTTCGGCGCGATGGCGGCGTCGATCAGCGGGATGGTGTTCTTGTTGGTCGGGCCGTAGGGAATGTTCTCGGCGAAGACCTTCTGGTGCTCAGGCTTGTTGGCCAGGGCGATGAACTGCTCGGCCAGCTCCTTTTTCGGGCTGCCCTTGACGATGGCCCAGTGGTCCAGGTCGTAGATGCTGCCGTTCCACTGGATGGCGAAGTCGCGGCCTTCCTTCTGCGCGGTGGCGACGCGGCCGTTGTAGGCCGAGGTCATCACCACGTCGCCGGCGGCCAGCCATTGCAGCGGTTGCGCGCCGGCTTCCCACCACTGGATGTAGGGCTTGATCTCGTCGAGTTTCTTGAACGCGCGGTCCACGCCTTCCTTGGTGGCCAGCACCTTGTACAGGTCGGCCTGTTTCACGCCGTCGGCTTCCAGGGCGAACTCCAGGGTGAACTTGGCGCCACGGCGCAGGCCGCGCTTGCCCGGGTACTTCTTCACATCCCAGAAGTCGGCCCAGCCGGTGGGTGCGCTGGCGAGTTTCTTGGCGTCGTAGGTGAGTACCGTGGACCAGATGAAGATGCCCACGCCGCAGTCGCTCACGGCGGCGTCGAGGAAGTCGGCCTGCTTGCCGAGCTTGCTCCAGTCGAGCTGCTCGAACAGGCCTTCGCTGCAACCGCGCATCAGTTCCGGGGATTCCACCTCGACCACGTCCCAGCTGGTCTTGCCGGTGTCGGCCATGACCTTGATCTTGGCCATCTCGCCGTTGTACTCGGCGCCCTGCACAGTGACCTTGGCCTGCTGTTCGAAGGGTTTGTAGAAGGCCTTTTCCTGGGCCACCTTGTTGTCGCCACCGAACGACACCACGGTCAGTGTCTCGGCGTGGAGCTGGGCGGCGCCGCCGGCCAGCATCATCAGTGCTATGGCTTTCTTGAACATGCGATGACTCCTGAGCGGGCCAATCCGGCCCATGAATAAGAGGGCAGCTTCAAGAGTGGGGCGCTACGCCAGGCCAAGCTGAAAGGCCGGCTGATACGCCCTCGGACATCAGGGAGAGGAACGGGCGGAACAGGTGCGGTCGATCATGGGAATGTGCTCCGTTTCTTGTTGTTGTTCGGATAGCTCGTTGTAGGACCAAGCTGGACCGATTAAAACATCTTCCAAAACATGATGCATCATGTTTTTATTGATGCCATCGCTTCACGGATGTTCACAGATCGCGCGCCCCGATGGGGCACAGATAGCGGCTCAGACTTGAGAGGGAAGCACCATGAACCAGACCCGCACACTGCTGCTCACCGGCGCCAGCCGCGGCATCGGCCACGCCACGGTGAAGCATTTCAACGCCGCCGGCTGGCGCGTGTTCACCGCCTCGCGCCAGGACTGGAGCGCCGAATGCCCCTGGGCCGAAGGGCTGATCAACCACATCCACCTGGACCTGGAAGACATCGACAGCGTGCAGGCCAGCCTGCCGATGATCCGCGAGAAGCTCGGCGGCTCGCTGCACGCCCTGGTGAACAACGCTGGCATCTCGCCCAAGGGCCCGGAAGGCGAGCGCCTGGGCGTGCTGGGCAGCGACTATGGCACCTGGCTGAAGGTGTTCAACGTCAACCTGTTTTCTACGGCGCTGCTGGCGCGCGGCCTGTTCGACGAACTGAAGGCGGCCAAGGGCTCGGTGATCAACGTCACTTCCATCGCCGGTTCCCGCGTGCATCCGTTCGCCGGAGCTGCCTACGCCTGCTCGAAGGCCGCGCTGGCGGCGCTGACCCGCGAGATGGCCCATGACTTCGGCCCGCACGGCGTGCGCGTCAACGCCATCGCGCCGGGGGAGATCGATACGGCCATCCTGTCCTCGGGCACCGAACTGATCGTCGAGCGCGACATTCCCATGCACCGCCTGGGCAAGCCGGAGGAGGTCGCCTCGCTGATCCACTTCCTCTGCACCAGCGGCGCGTCCTACGTGAATGGCGCGGAAATCCACGTCAACGGCGGCCAGCATGTGTGAACACGCTGGCATCCGGCGCGCTCAATCCGCATCATGCGCGCCGGAAATGCCGCAGCACGCGATGAGAAAGCGATGAACTACCCGATCGATGGCCTGAATCACTCCTACCTGGGCAGCGGCGTCTACGCGCTGCTGCGCGAGGCTTTGATCACGGGTCGATTCAAGCCGGACGACCGCCTGCGCATCCGTGACCTGGCCCAGCAACTGGGCACCAGCGTCACCCCGGTGCGCGATGCCATCCTGCAGCTGGCCAAGGAACAGGCGCTGGTGCTCAAGACCCCACGCGATATCCGTGTGCCACTGCTCACCCGCGAGCAGTACCTGGAGATCCGCAGCATCCGCGTGGCGCTCGAAGGTCTCGCGGCCGAGACCGCCGCTGCGCGCGCCAGCGATGAGCAACTGGGCGAGCTGGAAGCCAACATCCGCGAGAACCTCGACGCGATCCACGCCGATGACATGATCCTGGCGCTCAAGCTCAACCAGGCCTTCCACTTCGCCCTCGCCGACATTGCCGGCATGCCGCTGCTGCGCGCCTTCCTCGACAGCCTGTGGATGCGCACCGGCCCGCTGATCGCCCAGGCCTACGCCGACTTCAACGAGCGCATGGCCATCGAACACCACTGGGACGTCCTGCGCGCCCTGCGCGAGCGCAACGGCGCCGCCGCCCGCGAGGCGATCCACGCCGACCTGCTGGACGGCAGCGAGAAGATGCTGGAGTTCATCGCCCAGACCGAAGCGCCGGAGCAGGAAGCCGGCTGAGCCTGCCCGCTCCCTGCAGGAACGGGCCACGCCCGTGATCGCGGGCATGGCCCGCTCCTACAGGTTTCGCTCTGAAGTTCGGGGTTCTACAGAAGCGAACGCTCAGACCGCTCCATCCTTGCGCAGTGCTGCAATGGCCGCGGCGTCGTAACCCAGCCTGTCCAGTACCTCATCCGTATGCTCGCCCAGTTTCGGGCCGATCCACTCGGCGCTGCCGGGGGTGTCGGAGAGCTTGGGGACGATGCCGGGCATGCGGAAGGACTTGCCGTCCGGCAGCTTGGCCGAGAGGAACATCTCCCGCGCGAGGAACTGCGGGTCGCTGAACATGTCTTCGGCGGAGAAGATGCGGCTGGCCGGCACCTCCGCTTCGTTCAGCACCTTGAGCACGGTATCCAGTGATTCGGAACGCGCCCAGCGATCGATGATGCCGTACAGCTCGTCGCGGCGCGCATCGCGACCATCGTTGCTGGCCAGGGTCGGGTCGTCGGCCAGGTCGAGGCGGCCGATGGCGGTCATGAAGCGGCGGAAGATGGCGTCGCCGTTGGCGGCAATCTGCACATGTTTGCCGTCGGCCGTGGTGTGCACGGAGGAGGGCGTTATACCGGGCATGATGTTGCCGGTGCGTTCGCGGATGAAACCGAACACGTCGAACTCCGGCACCATGGATTCCATCATGGCGAACACCGCCTCGTAGAGCGCCACGTCCACCACCTGCCCGGCGCCGCCGTTCACTTCGCGGTGACGCAGCGCCATGAGCGCGCCGATGACGCCCCACAGCGCGGCGATGGAGTCGCCGATGGAGATGCCGGTGCGCACCGGCGGTCGGTCCTCGAAACCGGTGATGTAGCGCAGCCCGCCCATGGACTCGCCCACCGCGCCGAAGCCCGGCTGGTCCTTGTACGGGCCGCTCTGGCCGAAGCCGGACAGGCGCACCATCACCAGCTTCGGGTTCAGCGCGTGGATCACCTCCCAGCCCAGGCCGAGCTTCTCCAGCACGCCGGGTCGGAAGTTCTCGATCAGGATGTCGGCCTCGGCCAGGAGTTTCTTCAGCACCTCGCGGCCTGACTCGTGCTTGAGGTTCAAGGTCAGCGAACGCTTGTTGCGCGCCTGCACGAACCACCACAGCGAGGTGCCCTCGTAGAGCTTGCGCCATTTGCGCAGCGGATCGCCGCCGTCGGGCGACTCGACCTTGATCACTTCGGCGCCGAATTCCGCGCACAGGCGCGAGGCGAAGGGGCCGGCGATCAGGGTGCCGAGTTCGATGACCTTGAGGCCGGCGAGGGGTTTGGCTGTGCTGTTCATCGAAGGGTCCGAGCAAGGAGAATGGCGGGACTCTAACCCGTGTGCGCGGCTTCGAACAGGCCGCCGGGCAGGCGCCCGGTATCAGCGCTTTGCGCCGGCCTTGAGCGCGCGTAGAGTAACGGCATTCAGAAGTTTCTTACTCCAACTCGCCCGGTTTCGGGCAGGTACACCGTGATGCGTGCGTCTTCTTCCACACAGCCCGAGGGTCTGGCGGCATTCTCCGGAGAATGCGTGCAGCCGGGTGGCGAGGGGGCTGCATGACGTTGAATCTGCCGACGCTGGTTGTCGTCGACCTCTACGTGCTGACCCTGGTCGGCGTGCTGATGGCCTTTGCCTGGCACAGCGGTCGTCGCGATCACACGCTGGGCTACATGAGTGTCGCGCTGTTGCTGGGCGCTATCGGCACCTTCCTGGCCACGCTGCGTGGCATGGGCATCGACTGGTTGCCGATCCTGGTCGGCAACGTGGTCCTGCACCTGTGTTCGGCGATGACCTGGACTTCCATGCGGGTCTTCACCGGACGCAAGCCGCATTGGCCATTGATCGGCGCGGGCGCGGCATGCTGGGCGCTGCTGTGCCTGGTTCCGCCGTTCTATGAGTCCCTGGCTGTACGCATCGCTGTCAGTACGGGGATCACGGTCCTCTATTGCATCGCGGCTATCAGCGAGTTGTGGCGGGACCGCCGGAAGCTCGAAGTGCAGCTCAAGCCGACCCTGGCGTTGTTGCTGTTCCATACCCTGGTCTATTCGGTGCGCCTGGTGGTCGACCGCGGCATGCCGTTCGAGAGCGTGGCCAACAACGGCCAGGGCTCGACCTTCTTCACCTTCCTGGTCTTCGAGACCATGCTGTTCGCCATCGGTATCGCCTTCGCCACCCTGGCGATGGTCAAGGAGCGCGCCGAGTTGCAGTTCCGCAGCGCCGCCCTGAGCGATCCGCTGACCGGCGTGGGCAACCGCCGGGCCTTCATGGAAACCGGCGAACGCCTGCTGCGCCTGTGCCTGGAGCGCGGCGAGCAGGCTTCACTGCTGCTCTGCGACCTGGACAACTTCAAGCGCCTCAACGATTCCTTCGGCCATCCGGCCGGCGACCGCGTGCTGGTGGAGTTCAGTCGCATCACCGCCTCGCGGATGCGCAAGCACGACCAGTTCGCCCGCATTGGCGGGGAAGAGTTCGCCTGCCTGCTGGTGGCGGCCGACACCGAAGGCGCCTGCCAGGTCGCCGAGCGGGTGCGCCGCGAGTTCGCCGAGCTGCCGTTCATGGCCGAGGGCCAGCTCAGTGTCAGCATCGGCATCGCCACCACACGCGAGGCCGGGCATGATCTGCTGCGCCTGCTGTCGCTGGCCGACCAGGCGCTCTACGCCGCCAAGGCCAAGGGCCGCAACCGTATCGAACTGGCCGCGCCGGAGCCGGGAGCCGACCGGCGTCCACGGACTTAAGCCACGGCGCCCGTGCTTTCGCGGTAGACTTGCCGCCTTCGAAAATTCGCCGGGAACCCCCATGGCCCTGTCCGCCACGCCCTACAAAGCCGATATCAGCCTGACCGACCTCGACCGTGGGGTCTACGAGACCCTGCGCTTCACCGTTGCCCGCCATCCCTCGGAAACCGAGGAGCGCCTGGCGGTGCGCCTGCTGGCCTACGTCATCTGGTACAACGAGCAGCTGGCTTTCGGCCGTGGCCTGTCGGACGTGGAAGAGCCCTCGCTGTGGGAAAAGAGCCTGGACGACCGCGTGCTGCACTGGATCGAAGTCGGCCAGCCGGATGCCGATCGCCTGACCTGGTGCTCGCGCCGCTGCGAGAAGCTGACCCTGGTTGCCTACGGCAACCTGCGCGTGTGGACCACCAAGGTGCTCGACAGCGTGCGTCACCTGAAGAACCTCAACGTCGTCGCCATGCCCCAGGAAGCGCTGGAAGAAATCTCCCGCGACCTGCCGCGCTCGATCAACTGGACCGTGATGATCAGCGAAGGAACCATCTTCGTCACCGACGAGCGCGGCCAGCACGAGCTGCAAGTCGAATGGCTGATGGGCGAGCGTTAAGCGCCAGCTTTACCCGCTGTAACCAGGGCGCCGGGATCGGCGCCTGAATGAATCGACTGGAACACCCATGCGCATCGAAGCCCGCCCCCTCCCGCAAACCCTGCCCAACCTGGGCGACCTGCCACCGCTGCTGACCCGCCTCTACGCCGCCCGTGGCGTGCAGAGCGCCGCCGAGCTGGACAAGGGGCTGGCGCGGCTGATCCCGTACCAGCAGCTCAAGGGTGTGGACGCGGCGGTGGAGCTGCTGGTCGATGCGCTGGAAAAGGGCCAGCGGATCCTCTACGTCGGCGACTTCGACGCCGACGGTGCCACCGCCAGCAGTGTCGGCGTGCTGGCGCTGCGCATGCTCGGTGCGGCCTGGGTCGACTATCTCGTCCCCAATCGTTTCGAGTATGGCTATGGCCTGACCCCGGAGATCGTCGCCGTGGCGCTGGAGAAGCGCCCGGAACTGCTGGTGACCGTGGACAACGGCATCTCCAGCATCGACGGCGTCGCCGCCGCCAAGGCCGCCGGCCTGCGCGTGCTGGTCACCGACCACCACCTGCCGGGGGCGGAACTGCCCGCCGCCGACGCCATCGTCAACCCGAACCAGCCCGGCTGCGACTTCCCCAGCAAGGCCATGGCCGGTGTCGGCGTGATCTTCTACGTGATGCTCGCCCTGCGTGCCCGCCTGCGTGAGCGCGGCTGGTTCGAGGCGCGCGGCATCGCCGAGCCGAACCTCGCCGAACTGCTCGACCTGGTGTCCCTGGGCAGCGTCGCCGACGTGGTGCCGCTGGACGCCAACAACCGCATCCTGGTGCACCAGGGCCTCGCGCGCATCCGCGCCGGCCGCGCCCGTCCGGGCCTGCGTGCGCTGCTGGAAGTCGCCGGGCGCGATTGCCGGCGGATCACCTCCACCGACCTGGGCTTCATCCTCGGCCCGCGGCTGAACGCCGCCGGCCGTCTGGACGACATGTCCCTGGGCATCGAGTTGCTGCTCTGCGAAGACGAAGGCGTCGCCCGCGACATGGCGGTGCAGCTCGACCAGCTCAACCAGGACCGCAAGGCCATCGAGCAGGGCATGCAGCGCGAGGCGCTGGCCCAGCTCAAGGAACTGCCGGTGGAGGAGATGCCCTTCGGCCTGTGCCTGTTCGACCCGGAATGGCACCAGGGCGTGATCGGCATCCTCGCCTCGCGCCTGAAGGAGCGTTACCACCGTCCGACCATCGCCTTCGCCGATGCCGGCGATGGCACGCTCAAGGGCTCGGCGCGTTCGGTGCCGGGCTTCCATATCCGCGACGCGCTGGACGCCGTGGCCGCGCGCCATTCGGGGCTGATCAGCAAGTTCGGCGGCCACGCCATGGCGGCCGGCCTGTCGCTGCCGCAGGAGAACTTCGGTGCCTTCGCCGCGGCTTTCGATGCCGAGGTGCGCCGTCAGCTGGATGAAGAAGACCTCACCGGCCGCCTGCTCTCCGACGGCCAGCTGGGCGCCGAGGAGTTCCACCTGGAACTGGCTCGCGCCCTGCGCCAGGCCGGTCCCTGGGGCCAGCATTTCCCCGAGCCGCTGTTCCACGGCATTTTCCAGATCGTCCAGCAGCGCGTGGTCGGCGAGCGGCACCTGAAGCTGGTGCTGAAGACCGAGTGCGGCTCGCTGCAGCTGGACGCCATCGCCTTCAACATCGACCGCGAGATCTGGCCGAACCCCACCGTGCGCTGGGCGGAAGTGGCCTACAAGCTGGACGTCAACGAGTTCCGCGGCAACGAGACCGTGCAACTGATGGTGGCGCATATCGCGCCACGTTGAATCTTTCGTAGGAGCGAGCTGCTGTAATGGCGGGGCCCGCTCCCACGCTAACGCAAACGCTGTGGCTGACCTGTAGGAGCGCCCCATGGGCGTGATCGCGGGCATGGCCCGCTCCTACAGGTGATGCGCCTCAGCTGCCTTTGATCTCGCTCGGCTCGACCTCCACCTGATAGCCCGGCCCGACGTCGAAGAGGATGTAGAAGTCCTCGGCGGGGCGTTTGAAGGTCAGGCTGGAATCGGCGCCCAGCTTGCCGGGGATCAGCACCTTGTGGTCGGCGGCGCTCATCACGTCCAGCGTCACGCCGGGCGCGGCGCTGCCGTCGCTGAAGCCGCCGACGCAGCGGATGGTGTCGGCATCGGGCGCCGTGCATTCGCAGAAGGGCGCATGGGCCAGTGCACTGGCGCTGGCGGTCAGGCCGAGCAGCACGGCGCTGTACTTGAGGATCGCTTTCATCGGTTGCTCCGGGTCTTTTCCAGCCAGGCCACCAGCGAAGGCGAGGCCTTGTCCAAGGGGATCTGCGTCTGGTGCACGGCGTCGTCCCAGCCTTCCACGGTCAGCCACAGCTCGTCGGCCGGGGTGACCCTGGCGGGGATCGTGACTTCGGCGAATTGCTGGTGCGGCGTGCCGGCGAACAGGCCGCCGGCGGCGCGCAGGCTGCGCGGCTGGCCGATGCGCAAGTAGGCGGCTTTCACCTGTGGATAACAGCTCTCGCAGAAGGCCAGGGTGAATGCCTTGACGAAGCCGGCGCGGCCCTCGTCCTCGGGCTCGCCCACTTCCCATTCGGCCATGCGCGCAGTCCACGGGCCGACCTGCACGGCGCCGATCTCGCGTTCGCCAAGCCCGCGCAGGCCGCGATCGAGCTTCGCCTCGTGGAAGTAGTGGGGCATGAAGCCCAGGGGGATCAGCACCAGCAGGGCGCTGAGGTGGAATCGCCAGCGCAGCCACTGGCGGCGCAGCTTGCTGTTGCCGCTCATTGGCTGGCCTGCGCGGTGGTTGCGACGGCCATCCGGTCGCGGGCTTTCTGCTTCTTCAGTTCCTTGGCGGTGGCGATCAGGGTGCGCTTGCTCCAGATCATCAGGCCGCTGAGCACCATCATGCTGAGGATCAGGCCGAACACGAACCAGATCAGCTTGACCCATACGCCGCCGAAATCACCGGTGTGCAGCGGGCGCATGGACTCGGTGACGAACTCCAGGCCAGAGCGGTCGCCCAGCAGGCGTGTCGAGGCCACGCTGCCGTCGTAGGGATTCACCTGGGCGCTTTCGAACATCAGCGGATACCAGGCCTTGCCGAAGATGGTCAGCGGATCGTAGGCGCTGGAGGGCAGGCGGAAGAAGTTCGCCTCGAACCCCGGAATGCGCTGCTGGGCCGCCAGCACGGCGGCGTCCAGGCCTATGCGCGGCGGCGCGGCGCCGTTCTCGCCCAGCGGGATGCTGTCGCGCTGGATGATGGTCGGTACGCCCTCGCTGGAGATGGAGATGCTGTTGTCGTAAAGCACCGCCTGGATCAGGAACCACGTGCCGGTGATGGAGATCACCGCGATGAACCAGATCGACCAGATGCCCATCAGCCGGTGCATGTCACCCCAGAAGATGCGTGCACCCTGGCGCAGGCGCAGGGTCGGCTTGAGGAAGCCGCGCCAGAAGCGCTTGTACACCACCAGCCCGGTGACCAGCGACGCCAGCATCGGCAGGCCGAGCAGCGAGACCAGGTACCAGCCCCAGCTGAAACCATGGCTGAACGGCACCAGCCACCAGCCGTGCAGCGCGCGGGTGAACTGGCGGAAGTCGAACAGCGGCATCTTGCCCTGGATGACCCCGGTGTAGGGGTTCACGTAGAGCATGGCGGTAGCGCTGTCCGGATAGGTGACGCTGACCCGCAGCGCGAAATGCGTTTCGGTGGGCGCGCTGATCATGCGCACGGCGGCCTGCGGTTGCTGTTGGGCCATGGCCGCGAGCACCTGGTCATAGCCCAGGCGCCGGGCGTCAGCGTCTGGCGGGTTGGCACGCACGGATGGGTCGGCGAGCCAGATGATTTCCTGGCTGACGGTGGCCAGGGTGCCGGTGATGCACACCAGGAACACGAAGAACCAGATGGGCAGGGCCAGCCAGCTGTGGACCAGGAACCAGAGCCTGGAGCGGGATTTCTTGGACATGGGAATCACGGCCACGCAAAAGGGGACGAAGGAAAAGGCCCCCCGCCGGACAAGGCCGGCGAGGCGCGAAGACACCAAAGGAGCAGCGGTGTTCTAGGAGTAAGGACGGATGAGATCGAAAAACCGGCCATGTGCAGTTGCAAATAAATGTTTCGGCACAGGTTTCCCGGCCTTTTCGATTTCTTTACACAATTTCTGTGCGTGTTTTTCGCGGCTCATCCGTCTTGTTATGTGAAAGCGATCGATTCGCAACGGATGCGAGCGACGTTTCTTTCGAGTAGCGCCCCCGACAGGAGAATCCCCGCATGAACGTTTCCTTTCGCCAGCCCGTGCTGCTGGCCCTGGCGCTGAGCGGCGCGCCACTGGCCAGCGCGGACTACCTGTGGCTGGAACGCAGTGCAGGCCAGAGCGCGAAAAGTTATTTCAGCGAACTGCAGCCCGGCGAGCACCTGCCGGTGGTCCAGTTGCAGAACCCCCGCGTCGTCCTGGGCGAAGGCAAGACCGCGCCGATGAAGGCCGGGATCGACTCATTCGAGATCGGCAGCGCTCCGGCGGGCGACCTGCGGGTCGCCGCCCAGCGGGCCGAGGGTGGCACTTTGACCATCTATCAGGCGCGTGAGGGACGGAGCGAAACCCGGGCGCAGAATGATCTTGAACTGGTGCCCACCACTCCGGGGGGCAACACCTTCGCCCTGCACTGGAAAGGCACCGTGGTGCCGGCCTCGCAGGTCAACGTGTACACCTCCGAGCAGTGGACCCGCAGCCTGAAACCGGCGGCGGACGGCACGGTGACCCTGATCACGCCGTTCCCGGCGCGCTACGTGCTGGAGGTCTCCGCCCAGGTCAATGGTGGCGCCAGCATCGAGGGCAAGCGCTACGACAGCGTGATCCACGTTTCCACACTGTCTTTCGAGGTGCGCCCATGACATCTCCTCTTAGAGCTGCGATGAAAGTCAGTACCCCGGTGCAGCCGCGTCTGCCGCGCCCGGCCCGCCAACTGCTGGAACACGCCGGCCTGCGCAGCAGCCTGCCGCGGCTGAATATCCTCGATGCGCTGGTGATCTGCGGCAAGGCGACTGCGGTCGAGCTGCATGCCTACCTGGAGGAGCCGGGCCTGCCCATCTCCCTCAGCTGCGTCAGCCAGACCCTGCGCCGGCTGCACCTCTCCGGCCTGCTGGAGCGCGACACGAACAAGCGCTACAGCCTGGCACCTGGCGCTGTGGCCGCCATGGGAAGGTCCGGCGAGCTGCACTGATGGCGGCAAACTCCCGGCAGGAGCGCGCGATGCCCGCGTCGCGCGCAGGGCGCGCTCCTGCCGGGGCAGCGGGGTTTCCGTCCTGTTGCAGGTGCCCCGGCTGCGACCGAGCCACCGATCATCTGGGCCTATCCTTAGGCGATCCCGGTCTACAGTTGTAGGACAAGATCTGAAGACCAGAGAGGGAGTGCCACCATGAGCCAGTTGTTCGAGCCCCTGACCCTGCGCCAGCTGACCCTGTCCAACCGCATCGCAGTTTCCCCCATGTGCCAGTACTCCGCCCAGGACGGCCTGGCCAATGACTGGCACCTGGTGCACCTGGGCAGTCGCGCCGTGGGTGGCGCCGGTCTGGTGATAGTCGAGGCCACGGCGGTCGCCCCGGAAGGGCGGATCAGCGCCGAGGACCTGGGCATCTGGAATGACGAACAGGTCGAGCCGCTGCGGCGCATCACCCGCTTCATCGAATCCCAGGGCGCGGTAGCCGGCGTGCAGTTGGCCCACGCCGGACGCAAGGCGAGCACCTGGGCGCCGTGGCTGGGCAAGCACGGCTCGGTGCCGATCAGCGAAGGCGGCTGGACACCGGTGGCGCCCTCGGCCATCGCCTTCGACCCGCAGCACACGGCGCCCATCGCCCTGAGCGAAGAGCAGATGGCGACCATCAAGCACCAGTTCGTACGCGGCGCCGAGCGTGCCCTGGCCGCAGGCTTCAAGATCGCCGAAGTGCACGCGGCCCATGGCTACCTGCTGCACCAGTTCCTCTCGCCGCTGTCCAACCAGCGCCGGGACCAGTACGGCACCTGCTTCGAGAACCGCATCCGTTTCCTGTTGGAAGTCACCGAAGCCGTGCGCGCGGTCTGGCCGCAGGAGCTGCCACTGTTCGTCCGGCTGTCCGCCACCGACTGGGTGGAGGATGGCTGGAACCCCGACGAGACCGTGGAGCTGGCGCGCCGCCTGAAGAACCTGGGCGTGGACCTGATCGATGTGTCTTCCGGCGGTACCGCGGTGAACGCCGAGATTCCGGTGGGGCCGGGCTACCAGACGCAGTTCGCCGAGCGAGTACGCAAGGAGGCGGGTGTCGCCAGCGGCACCGTGGGGATGATCACCGAGCCGGTGCAGGCCGAGCACATCCTGCGTACCGGGCAGGCCGACCTGATCCTGCTGGCCCGCGAACTGCTGCGCGATCCTTACTGGCCGCTGCATGCCGCCGATGAGCTGGGTGGCCAACCGGTGCCGTGGCCGGCGCAGTACCTGCGCGCCGCGCAACGTGGCACGCCCAAGCGCAAGGCCTACGGGCAGGTTTGACGCCTGACCGGGTCACGCGGACCAGCGTCGCGTGACCTCGACCCTCTTCCCACCTACCGATGGGTCAGCCGCCGCCAGCACGGCGGCGGCTTACTGCTGGTCGTTTCTCTTCACCGAGAACAGCGCCGGGCGAAGCGGCGTGGTGAAAGGGCGATGCTCTTCGTCCCGTTCTGCCGTCACCGGTGTGCGGTCCACGCTTTCGATGTTCCACCCGTCGCCTTCGCGCTTGAGCAGATAGGCCAGCGCAACGCCGTCCCTGAGCACGCGTTCCGGGCCCTTGCGGCCAAGCGCGTAGAGCGAGACTTCATAAGTGTCGATCTCCCCGGTCCTGCTCTGGCTGGTGGGGACCAGGCGCGCATAGTTGAGCACCGGAGAATCTGCCAGGCGCCCCAGCGCGTGCTCACCCAGGCCAGCGTCGGTGTACAGCGGGTAATGCAAAGGTGCGGACGGCACGCTGATGTCTATCACCTGGAGAAAACCGTAGCGTTGCCAGTCGCCAACACCGAACAGGCCGGCGCCGGGGCCGGTCAGTACCTGGTAGTGCTTTTTCGGCAGGTCGATTTCCAGCAGACGGGCCTTGCGCATGTCCAGCCGGGGGAAGTTGCCCCAGGACGTGGTGACGGCATTGAAACGCATCCGACCCGCGACCACCCAGGCGGATTCCCCGGCGGCTTGCAGGTAGAACGGGGCGTGCTTCACCTCGGGCCGGTACTCGGTCCCGGCCTTCGACACCTGCTGGGTGAAGCTGGAACCCAGCACGCTGATGGAGACCTGTTCGCCGCTCCAGAGACTCTCGACGGCGGCGCTCAGGCTTTCATGTGTGTCGGCCTGGGCAAGCGGCAGTACGCCCAGAAGGGCAAGCGACAGGCTCAGGCGGCCTGTCCGGTGAGTGAGCAGCATGGAGGCCTCGCGATCAGGGAGGAGGTTCAACGGCGCGCCGCCAGGACGAACACCGGGCCCCAGAGGGGATGGCTCGCTTCGGCGGTTCCCAGGTGGAAGGTCGGGTCGATTTGCAGGGCGCGGTCGAAGGCGAAGCGGCACTGGATCGGGCGCTCGGTCACGCAGTAACTGAACGCCAGGTACTTGAGTGCCTGCAACTGCACGCGGCTATCGCCGGCCCAGAGAGGTGGCGAAAGGAACTGTTCTTCAGCCAGGTAGTAGTTCCCCGCCTCATACAGCCGCAGGCCCTCGGCGAAGGTGCTCTCGGCGTTGGCCTGGGTGTCGTCCGCGGGGGGCTCTGGCGGCGCTTCGACGTGGCTCCTGCAGCCTGATGCCAGCGCCAGGAAGGCGATCAGCAGCGGTGCCGAAAGAGTGTGCAGAGTCTTCATGGGGCTGTCCGTACGTGGAAAAGGGGCCTGTCGGCACTCACTGGAAGCTGTGCCGCAGTGTCACCGACTGTCCGGTGGTTATCTGCACCTTCTGGCCATAGCTGGGCAGGTCGGGGTTGCGCAGTTCGACGGTGTAGAGGCCTGGCGGCAGTTGCAGCTTGAACAGCGGCGGGCTGATGCCGCGCTTGCGACCGTCGATCCAGACTTCGGCCCACGGCTGGACGGCGACGATCAGCGTACCGACCGTGGCGGGCGTCGGCGCGCTGCGAGGTTTTGCCGGGCTGGCTGGTTTCGTGCCGGTGATGATCACGGCATCGGTGGGCAGTGGGCGTACCTTCTGTGCCGCGATGGCCGGCTTGGCGGGGGGCGGTTGTCTGTATTCCCCAGGCTCCTGCGCCGAAACCTTTGCTGGAGAGGGGGCTCTCGCAGGTGCCGGCGCAGGTGCAGGTGCAGGTGCA
>NZ_JYOA01000003.1:538581-565565 GCF_000955805.1 Pseudomonas sp. 21
CAGGTGCAGGTGCAGGTGCAGGGGCGGACCCTTCAGCGTTCTGCGCATCGGGTGCTGCTGGCCTGACGGCATCGGCATCGGCACTGGCGTCGGATGAGGGCTGAGGGGCTTGAACAGGCGGGGCGGGCAGCTCGTCCGGAACGGGCGCGGAGGATGCAGGCAGTACCAGCTCGTCGTCCATGGGTTCCTGGGTAAAGGTCACGGTACTGTCTACCGGGGTGTCCGCGAGCTGCGTTTGCGCAGGCGACTGGGCGCTCGGCTCGTGGTTTGCCGGAGTGACGACTGTGTCGTCGAATGCCCCGGCCTTCCACAGCGCGACCAGTAGCGCGCCGAACAGTGCACAGGCAGCAATGCCGATGATCAGCAGCGAGCTCAAGGATGGTCTGGGCGCGGGACGGGGGAAACTGGCCGCTGGCAGAGCTTCGGCTGGTTCCTGCTGCTGGGTCTGAACGGACGGTCGAGCTTGGGACGGGGGCGGCACCGCGGGGCGCGGTATCACGGTGTAGGCGGTGCCGGGATCGTCCCAGGAACTCAGCGAATCGATGGGCGCCGGGCTGGGGTTCGGAGTGCCTGGGGGCGTCTGGGTGTCGTGGGGGCGGGGGGAGTTCGCGGTGGGTTCCATCGGGCGGCATCTTCAAGGAGGTGAAGAAGAGGCCTGGCGCTCGTACCGAAAGCGGATCGCCGTGCACGACGAGAAGCAGGCATTCAATGTTCGAAAAATGGCCGAGGATCATAGGAAGCTGATTTCCCGGGCTCAAATGTGCTGGGTGGTTTCCGCCGCCGGGGTGGGGATTTGAGGATCAGGTCGCGTTTGCGGCGGCTCCCGGAAGGCGATTCGGGGGATGTGACCGAATGGTCAGGAAAAGAAATGAAATGTGATATCTGTCGCGAAGTGGCGTTGTGATGCTACTCTCACCGCGCTCGCGCAAGGATTGCGCCACTACCCATCAGAGCACCTCTGGAGCACGCATGGACGCTTCTGCAACGCCTGCTGTCATCCCGCAATCGGAAATCGCCCTGCTGGCGAACATCCTCGCCCTCGCCACCCGCAACATGTCCAACCTCAGCACGCTGATCACCCAGTTGTCGGTGGAGCTCGGCCATAGTCCCGATCCGCACCTGCAGCGCGTGGGCCAGCGGGTGCTGGCGGATGTGGATGTGCTGGCGAAGTCCCTGGATACCCAGTGGGAGCTGATCGGCGCGCTGGCGCGCTTCTGCCCGCTGCTGTCGCGCACGCCGCTGGCGAAGCCGTCGCTGGTGACGGAAATCCATATCACCGAGTTGCCCGACCGGGGGTAGCCTGGGCCCGGGCCTGGGTTCGCGAGCAAGCTCGCTCCTACGGGGTTGGCTCCAGTTGTAGGGGCGAGCTTGCTCGCGAACGGCGTGGCACTTACTCGCCGGTCTGCGCCAGTTCGAAGCTCATCATCAGTGCCCAGGGCGCATCGCTGTCGCCCACGCGGATGGGTTGCAGCAGTTGCACGCGACGGCCTTTCGCCTGTTCCCAGCTGCGGCCCTGGGCGATGGCGTTGCGCGCTTCCTGTGGCAGTTCGTCGGCCTTGTTGCCCAGGCGTTTGGCGTCCGGGTGGGTGACGTAGACGCTGGCGTTGGACAGCAGCGTGTACTGGCCATTGCCCATGGGTGTCAGCTTGCCGAGGCTTTCCTGCAACTGGTGCAGGGTGTAGTCGGCGCCGAGGATGCCGAGGAAGCGGCCGTTGGCGATCATGGGCGACATGAACGAGGTCATCAGCACGCTGCTGCCGCCGACGCTGTACTCGTAGGGCTCCATGAACACGTCACGGCCCTTGTCGCGGGGGATCTGGTACCAGTCGCCGCTGCCGTCGGCCTTGTCGTAGCCGACCAGGCATTCGCGCTGGGCCACGCCGCTGCCGCGGTGCCAGTAGGCCATGATGCGGCCGCTGGTGTCGTGGCCGGGGGCGCCGACGAACTCGGCGTCGCGACCGTCGAAGGCGTTCGGTTCGCAGCCGCAGGCGAAAGCCAGCAGGTCGGGGTTGCGGGTCAGGTATTCCTGCATCACCGCGTCGATCTGCTCGCGCTGCGGGCCGAGGTTGCGGCTCTTCATGCCGATCAGGAAGTTCTTCAGGCCATAGAGCGCGGTGGCCATCACGGCGAAGCGCGCTTCCAGGCGCTGGGTCTCGCTGGTCAGCACGACGCGGGCGGTGTCGAGCAGGCTGGAGTGCTCGGCCTGTTCGACGTCGGCCAGGGCTTTGGCGCTTTCGCTCTTGATCGAAGCGACGACGTTGCCGATGTCGGCGGTGGCGTTGGCCGACTGGGTCGCCAGGCGGCGCACCTCATCGGCGACCACTGCGAAGCCGCGTCCGCTTTCCCCGGCGCGGGCGGCCTCGATGGCGGCGTTGAGGGCCACCAGGTTGGTGTTCTTGGCGATCTGCTTGATGACTTCGGAGACCTTGCTGATCTGTGTCCAGCGCACGTTCAGGTCGGCGATCAACTGCTTGACCTGGTCGATGGTGGAGCGGGTGCTGGTGCTGTCTTCGGCGCTCGCGGGCCGGCTTTCGAGTGTGCTTGGCATGGGTTGGGACACTGCAGTGGCGGATGAGGGCAGGGGGTGGCGAGGGCGTCTTTCTGGTTATGTCAGCCCCCCCCAAGGGGGAGTGGCCGAGGTTGCTCCCTGTAGGAGCGGACCATGCCCGCGATCGCGCCCATGGGGCGCTCCTACAAAGGCGGTGCAGGGCGGATGGCGCCCTGCGCGCCCGACGTCTGTTACCAGCCGAGCTGCTTGTGCAGGCCCAGGGCGTCGTAGTAATCGCCCTGGTAGACGATCTTGCCGTCCTTGACCTTCACGTAGCTCACGCCGTCGAACGACAGCGGCTTGTTGGTCGCCGGAGTCTGGGCATCCCAGGCGCCGGTGTTGGTGCCGCTGAAGGTCCACTGGAAGGCGATGCCATCCTTGTCGACGATCGGCTTGCCGTTCATCTTCCACTTCAGGTCCGGCACGGCCCCCACGAACACCTTGATCACGTTGTCGCGCGCGGCATCACGGCCTTTCTGCGGGGTGCCGACGGTGACGTCGAAGTACTCCGCATCCTTGGCCAGGTAGCCGGCGGCCTTCTCGGCGTCGTGGGCGTTCCACGCGGCCATGTAGGCGTCGACGATCTGTTTGGGCGACTCTGCGGCCTGGACCAGGCCGGCAAAGGTGAACAGCGACAGCAGGTAAAACGCTCTGACGAGGTGACGCATGCTTGCCTCCGTTGCGGGCGTGCCCGCGGGTTGTCGGCCGGACGGCCGTTAAGTGTGGCGCCACGCATTGCGTGGCGCCGGGTCTATCAGGACAGTTCGCCGACCGCGCGCCAGGCTTCGTCGATGGCCGCGTGGGCATAGGCGTCCCAGGCGGCATCGGAGTTGGCGATGGTCACGTTGCCGACCTGGGTGCGGGCCAGGTTCATCAGTTTTTCGCTCTCTTCCTCATCATCGAAGAGGCTGTTGGAGAAGTACGAATAGCCGTGCGACCAACGGTTGATGGTGATCGCCTGGATATCCTTCTGATGGTCGAAGCCGGCCGGGCCGAGCATGGCCTGCAGCTGGTCGCGGATCATCCCCTCCATCTGCTCGAAGCTCATGGCGTAGAGCTTGCCGCGGCCGACGCGGGCCTGGGTGCGCGCATCCATGCCCGCGTTGGGGCTGGTGGGCACGTAGACCATGTGCAGACCGATGGGCTGGTTCGGGTCGCGCGGGTGGCTGTAGCCGCCGATGTCCACCGGGTAGTCCAGCTTCACGCGGCTGTAGGGCTGGCTCGGCGCGTAGATCTCGTGCACGCCCAGCTTCATGAAGCTCTGCCAGTTGCGGATCACCACCTTGGTGTACACCAGCGGGAACTTCACGTTCTGCGCCAGGGCGTGGCTCTGCTCGGCGGAGAGGTCGCGCAGGATGTACGGGATGATCATGTTGTAGCAGGCCAGCACGCAGTGCTTGGCGCGCACGTGGTGCAGGGCGCCGGCGCGGCTGTAGCCGACGTCCACGCCGCCGTCGCGGTTCTTCACGCTCACGGCGGTGCTGTTCAGGCGCAGGCGCACGGCGTTCTTGGGCTGGTCCAGTTTCGAATAGTCGAAGGTGGCCAGGACGATGTCGTTCATGTCCTTGCCTGGCGCCACGCCCGGAATCAGGCCGCGTACCAGCAGGCGCGCCAGCGAGGCATTGCCGTCGGGGAAGTGGTAGATGTACGGCTCTTCCATCTCGGACTTGGCTTCCTCGCTGATCGGCGCGAGGTCCATCGCGCCGAAGCCGGGGAAGCCCACGGAGTACGCCGAATCGGCGGAGACGGCGTCGATGCTCAGCGCGGAGAAGTCATTGGTACGGCTGAGGAAGTAGCGGGTGGCGGCTTCGCTCAGGCCCACGTCCTTGCGCAGGAAGTCCTGGTAGCTGGTCTTGGCCAGGTGCGCTTCCTTCTCCTCGCGGGTCTTGCCGGCGAGGTAGTCCCTGGGTGCCTCGTGCAGGTCGATCAGCGCCTGGCGGTCGGCCTCGGGCAGCGGGAAGTCGCCGATGAAGGCACGCCAGCTGCGAGCGTTGAGTTTTTCCGGGGCGATGTCGTCGGCCACCATGGGCGTCGGGTCGCCGCTGACCATCTTCGCCTCGCCGAAGCCGGCCTTGTCGAAGAACACCCCGCGCGACAGGCCCAGGTTCGGGTAGAAGTCGCGGTCGAAGGCGGTTTCGAAGCGGTCGACGTCGACGTTGAGCTGCTTGAGCAGGCCGTTCACCGTGTCGCTGTACAGGTGCTTGGGCGACTGGAAGGCTTCGCTGCCGCCGTAGCCGAGGATCATCCGGCCGCCGGCCTGGAATTCGTTGCGCTTGGCGTGGCCGCCGAAGTCGTCGTGGTTCTCGATGATCAGCACGCGCGCCTTGGGGTGCTTCTGCCGGTAGAACCAGGCCGCGGACAGGCCGCTGATGCCGCCACCGACCACCACCAGGTCGTACTGCTCCTCGATCTTCAGGCCATCGGTATTGAATACCTTCTTCTCCCAGCCCATCTGGTGCGCGACCTCGAACGCGCCGGGATGGCTGCCGCGCAGGCCGGTCAGGGCAGGCGGGTAGTAGCGGCCGGACGGAGCGGCCTGGAGAAGTTGCAGCGGGGTGAGGCCCGCGCCGATGGTGAGGGCAACGCCGTTGAGGAAGTCGCGGCGGGTGATGGTCATGGGAAGTCCTTGCAAGGTGATGGCCCGGGGCAGGGCTGTCATGGTTTTGCCCTTCCACACCGGAAGGGGTTGCGGCATGCGTGGCCGCGCGGCGGTCCCGGTCGAGCGGGGCGCCGTTGAACCTCCGGACCTTGGTCCGGTAGGTGTTTTTCACCGTACTGTTGGGCCTCGCGAGCTAGAGCGCAGCAAGGCGGAAACAGGTCCGGGCCCAGAAGTTTACGAGTAGTAAATGACTGGGCTCGGACCTGTTTGACTCGCTTCGCTCACCCTGCGGGCCAGCCGTTGGCTGTTACTTCGCTTCGCTACGTTTCAACGCAGCTCCGCCGACGCGCAGCAGGCCGCACTCCAAATCAGTGCTTGATCATGACGTGGCGGATCGCTGTGTAATCTTCCAGGCCGTACATCGACATGTCCTTGCCGTAGCCCGACAGCTTCATGCCGCCGTGGGGCATCTCGGTGGTCAGCATGAAGTGCGTGTTGACCCAGGTGCAGCCGTACTGCAGGCGCGCGGACAGGCGATGGGCGCGGCCGATGTCGCTGGTCCACACGGAGGAGGCCAGGCCGTAGTCGGAGTCGTTCGCCCAGGCCAGCGCCTGCGCTTCGTCGTCGAATTCGGTGACCGAAACCACCGGGCCGAAGATTTCGCGGCGGACCACTTCGTCGTCCTGGCGGGCGCCGGCGAGGACGGTCGGCTCGAAGAAGAAGCCCGCGCGGTCGGCACGCTTGCCGCCGGTGACCACTTCGATGTGCGGTACCTGCCTGGCGCGCTCGACGAAGCCGATGACGCGCTCCAGGTGCTGCTCGGTGATGACCGGGCCCAGCTCGGTGTTCGGGTCGTCCTGCTCGCCGTACTGGATGCTGGCCACGGCGGCACCGAGCTTCTCGACGAACTTGGCGTAGATGCCTTTCTGCGCGTAGATGCGGCAGGCGGCGGTGCAGTCTTGCCCTGCGTTGTAGAAGCCGAAGGTGCGGATGCCTTCCACGGCGGCGTCGATGTCGGCGTCGTCGAAGATCAGCACCGGGGCCTTGCCGCCCAGTTCCATGTGCATGCGCTTCACGGTGTCGGCGGTGCCGGCGATGATGCGGCTGCCGGTGGCGACCGAGCCGGTCAGCGAGACCATGCGCACTTTCGGGTGGGTGGTCAGCGGTTCGCCCACGCTCGGGCCACGGCCGAACACCAGATTGACCACGCCAGCGGGGAAGATCTCGGCCATCAGCTGCGCCAGGCGCAGGGCCGTCAGCGGAGTCTGCTCGGAGGGCTTGAGTACCACGGTGTTGCCGGCGGCCAGGGCCGGGCCGAGTTTCCACGCGACCATCATCAGCGGGTAGTTCCACGGCGCGATGGAGGCGACCACGCCCACCGGGTCGCGGCGGATCATCGAGGTGTGGCCCGGCAGGTATTCGCCCGCGGCGGAGCCTTGCATCACGCGGCAGGCGCCGGCGAAGAAGCGGAACACGTCGGCCACGGCCGGCAGCTCGTCGTTCAGCGCGGCGGAGTAGGGCTTGCCGCAGTTGTTGGATTCCAGGCGGGCCAGTTCCTCGGCGTTGGCATCGATGGCATCGGCCAGTTGCAGCAGGAGCATCGCGCGGTCTTTCGGCGCGGTCTGCGACCAGCTGTCGAAGGCGGCATCGGCGGCCAGCACGGCGGCGTCGACCTGGGCCGGGGTGGCCTCGGCGATTTCCACCAGGGTGGTGCCCAGGGACGGGTTCACAACAGCGAGCTTCTCGCCTTCGCCAGCGACCAGTTGGCCGTTGATCAGCAGGTTGGTTTGCATGGTTGAGTCCTCTTGGTCAGGAGCGTGGTGCAAATTCGGTTGGGTGTTTCTTCTTTGGGGCCACGCGGTTTGTGGGCGGCGGGCCTGAGGGGTTCTGTTGGATCGGAGCAGGGGCTTTCCCTCTCCCTAGCCCTCTCCCTGAAGGGAGAGGGGACCGTTCGCAGCAGGATGAAACCAAGGTGTCAGCCGGCACGGATCACTCCCTCTCCCTTCAGGGAGAGGGCGAGGGGAGAGGGCCGCCTGGCACGGAGTCACTTCCCGCTCCCCGCCACGCCTTCGCCACCCTTGGTCAGGTAGTAGGCGCCGAGGATCGGCAGCATGGTCACGATCATCACCAGCATCGCCACCACGTTGGTCACTGGCACGTCACGCGGGCGACCCAGCTGGTTGAGCAGCCAGATCGGCAGGGTGCGTTCGTGGCCGGCGGTGAAGGTGGTGACGATGATCTCGTCGAAGGACAGCGCGAACGCCAGCATGCCGCCGGCCAGCAGCGCCGAGCCGAGGTTCGGCAGGATCACGTAGCGGAAGGTCTGCCAGCCGTCGGCGCCCAGGTCCATCGAGGCTTCGATGAGGCTGTGGGAGGTGCGGCGGAACCGCGCGATGACGTTGTTGTAGACGATCACCACGCAGAAGGTGGCGTGGCCGATGACGATGGTCAGGAAACCCGGCTCGATGCCGAGGGTCTTGAACGCCGACAGCAGGGCGATGCCGGTGATGATGCCGGGCAGGGCGATCGGCAGGATCAGCATCAGCGAGATGCCTTCCTTGCCGAAGAAGTCGCGGCGGTACAGCGCAGCCGCGGCCAGGGTGCCCAGGAGCATGGCGATCAGCGTGGCGACGCTGGCGATCTTCACCGACAGCTCGATGGCCTCGAGCACGTCCTGGCGCGCGAAGGCGACGCTGAACCAGTGCAGGGTGAAGCCCTTGGGCGGGAAGCTGAAGGCCGCGTCCTCGGTGTTGAAGGCGTACAGGAAGATGATCAGGATCGGGAAGTGCAGGAACACCAGCCCGCCCCAGGCGGCTGCTTTGAGCCCCCAGGAAGCTTTCTCAGAGTGCATCGAAGGCCCCCAGACGTTTGACGATGGAGAGATAGACGGCGATCAGCACGATCGGCACCAGGGTGAAGGCGGCGGCCATCGGCATGTTGCCGATCGCGCCCTGCTGGGCGTAGACCATGCTGCCGATGAAGTAGCCGGGCGGGCCCACCAGTTGCGGCACGATGAAGTCGCCCAGGGTCAGGCTGAAGGTGAAGATCGAGCCGGCGGCGATGCCGGGGATCGACAGCGGCAGGATCACCTGGAAGAAGGTCTGCCGCGGGTGCGCGCCGAGGTCTGCCGAGGCTTGCAGCAGCGACGGCGGCAGGCGCTCCAGGGAGGCCTGGATCGGCAGGATCATGAACGGCAGCCAGATGTACACGAACACCAGGAAGCGCCCGAAGCTGGAGGTGGACAGGGTGTTGCCACCGATGCCCGGAATGCCCAGCAGCAGGTTCAGCAGCGGCTCAAGGCCCAGGTGCTGAACGAACCACATGGCGACGCCGCCCTTGGCCAGCAGCAGGGTCCAGGCGTAGGCCTTGACGATGTAGCTGGCCCACATCGGCATCATCACGGCGATGTAGAAGAACGCCTTGGTCTTGCCGGTGGTGTAGCGCGCCATGTAGTAGGCGATGGGGAAGGCCACCGCGCCGCTGGCGATGGACACCGCGACTGCCATCAGCACGGTGCGCTGGATGATGTCGAAGTTGGAGCCGCTGAACAGCGAGCCGAAGTTGGCCCAGGTCAGGTCCGGCGTCACCGTCATGGTGAAGTCGTCGAAGGTGTAGAAACCCTGCCAAAGCAGCGTCAGCAGCGAGCCGAGGTAGATCGCGCCGAACCACAGCAGCGGCGGGATCAGCAGCAGCGAGAGGTACAGCGTCGGCTTGCGGTAGAGCAGGTTGGACAGGCGGCGCAGCGGGCCATTGCTGGCCGCGTGCACCGGTGCGTTCATCGTCAGTTCCATCTCACGCGCCCTCGTTCAGCACCACCATCGCCTCGCGCGCCCAGCGAGCGGTCACGCGCTGGCCTGGCTGGTGGGCGAGGTCGATGTCGGCCCACTGGCTGTTGGCCTGGCTGAGGCAGAGGTTCTGGCCGTTGTCGAGACGGATCTCGTAGCGGGTCGCCGCGCCCTGGTACTGGATGTCGTGCAGCAGGCCGCTGATCTCGATGTCCGAGGCGCTGCGCTCGCCGTTGGCGAAAGTGATGTGCTCCGGGCGGATGGAGAAGGGCTGGGCGTTGCCGGTCAGGCCCTGGGCGATGTCGCCGCGCAGCACATTGGAGGTGCCGACGAACTCGGCCACGAACGGGGTGGCCGGCTTCATGTAGAGGTTGCGCGGGGTGTCGACCTGCTCGATGCGGCCCTTGTTGAACACCGCGACGCGGTCGGACATGGACAGCGCTTCGCTCTGGTCGTGGGTGACGAAGATGAAGGTGATGCCCAGCTGGCGCTGCAGCTTCTTCAGCTCGCTCTGCATCTGCTCGCGCAGCTTGAGGTCCAGCGCGCCGAGGGGTTCGTCCAGCAGCAGCACGCGCGGGCGGTTCACCAGGGCGCGGGCCAGGGCTACACGTTGGCGCTGGCCACCGGAGAGCTGCACCGGCTTGCGCACGCCGTAGCCGCCCAGGGCGACCATGGCCAGGGCTTCTTCGGCGCGCTTGAGGCGCTCGGCCTTGCCGATGCCTTTTACCTTCAGGCCATAGGCGACGTTCTCCAGCACGCTCATGTGCGGGAACAGCGCGTAGTCCTGGAATACCGTGTTGACGTCACGCTGGTAGGGCGGCAGGCCGGCGGCCTCCTCGCCATGGATGCGGATGGAGCCTGCGCTGGGTTGCTCGAAACCGGCGATCAGGCGCAGGCAGGTGGTCTTGCCCGAACCCGACGGGCCGAGCATGGAGAAGAACTCGCCGTCCTTGATGTCGATGGACACCCGGTCAACGGCTTTCACCTCGCCGAACTGGCGGGAGACCTGGGTGAATTGAACAGCGGGGGTGGTCATGGTGCACGCTCCAAGGGGCAGGATTCCGGCGTAGGGGAGCCCTGCCCGTGAATCTGAGATACGGGTGAATCGATGCAATCGGATGGAGATCGTGGCGCTCGCCGGCAAGGCGAGGCGCACGGGGCGGGTTCGCGAGCAAGCTCGCTCCTACAGGGGACGATTGCTCTTCGTAGGAGCGAGCTTGCTCGCGAACGCTCCAGGCCTTAGCGGCCGCCCATGATCCCGATGTAGTCCTGGGTCCAGCGGCTGTACGGGACGAACTTGCCGCCCTCGGCCACCGGGGTCTTCCAGAACGCGATCTTGTCGAACTGGTTGTAGCCGTTGGTGGCGCAGCCTTCGCCGCCCAGCAGGGTGCTGGCCTTGCAGCCTTCGGGCACGGCCGGCACGGAGCCGAACCAGGCGGCCACGTCACCTTGCACCTTGGGTTCCAGCGACCAGTTCAGCCACTTGTAGGCGCAGCTCGGGTGCTGGGCTTCGGCGTGCAGCATGGTGGTGTCGGCCCAGCCGGTGACGCCTTCCTTCGGGAACACGGTGGCGATCGGCTGACCTTCGGCCTTCAGGGCGTTGGCCTGGTACGGCCAGGCGCTGGAAGCGGCGACGCCTTCGTTCTTGAAGTCGCTCATCTGCACGGTGGTGTCGTGCCAGTAGCGGTGGATCAGGTCATGCTGCTTGCGCAGCAGTTCGACCACGGCGGCGTACTGCTTCTCGTCGAGCTGGTACGGGTCGGTGATGCCCAGTTCCGGCTGGGTGGCCTTCAGGTACAGCGCGGCGTCGGCGACGTAGATCGGGCCGTCGTAGGCCTGCACGCGGCCCTTGTTCGGCTTGCCGTCGGGCAGGTTCTGCGCGTCGAACACGACTTTCCAGCTGTCCGGCGCGGTGGGGAAGACCTTGGTGTTGTACATCAGCAGGTTCGGGCCCCACTGGTACGGCGCGCCGTAGGTCTTGCCGTTGACCACGTACCAGGCGGCGTCCTTCAGGCGCGGGTCGATGTTCTTCCAGTTGGGGATCAGCGACGGATCGATCGGCTGCACGCGCTTGCCGTAGATCAGGCGCAGGGAGGCATCGCCCGAAGCGGTGACCAGGTCATAGCCACCCTTGGCCATCAGGCTGACCATCTCGTCGGAGGTGGCGGCGGTCTTCACGTTGACCTGGCAGCCGGTGTCCTTCTCGAACTGGGTCACCCAGTCGTAGTTCTTGTCGGACTGGCCGCGCTCGATGTAGCCGGGCCAGGCGATGATGTCCAGGCGGCCTTCGCCTTTGCCGACTTCCTTCAGGGCCTCGGCGGCCTGGACGCCGGCGCTGGCCAGCAGGGCGGTGGTGATGGCACTGAGCAGTGCGGTCTTGCGCATCGGGTGTCTCCCTCTCGTTGTTGTCTCTATTGGTGGGGCAGTTCAATCGAGCAACGTCCCTCTGTACGGGCGGGCGCGCCGATCCGTCGGGGACTTTCTTGTGTGCCGGCGGGTGGCCCGCCGGATGGTTCAATCCAGTTGCTGGCCGTGGCGCGCCATGATGTGGCGCACCACGCTGTAGTCCTGCAGTGAGTCGCTGGACAGGTCCTTGCCGTAACCCGAGCGCTTGAGCCCGCCGTGGGGCATCTCGCTGGCGAGCATGAAATGGGTGTTGATCCAGGTGCAGCCGTACTGCAGGCGGTTGGCGATCTGGAAGGCCTTGTCCAGGTTCTGCGTCCACACCGAGGAGGCCAGGCCGTATTCGGAGTCGTTGGCCCAGTCCACCGCCTGTTCCAGCTGGTCGAAGCGGGTCACGGTGACCACCGGGCCGAACACTTCGCGCTGGACGATCTCGTCCTGCTGCTTGCAGCCGGCCAGCAGGGTCGGCTGGTAGTAGAAGCCGGGGCCCGAGTGCACGGCGGCGCCGGTGACGCGCTCGATGTGCGGCTGGCCGAGGGCGCGCTCGACGAAGCTGGCCACGCGGTCGCGCTGGCGCGCGCTGATCAGCGGGCTGATCTCGTTGTCGGCGTCGCGTTTGCGGGCGAAGCGGATACTGGCCACGGCATCGCCCAGCTCGGCGACGAGGCGGTCATGGATACCGGCTTGCGCGTAGATGCGGCAGGCGGCGGTGCAGTCCTGGCCAGCGTTGTAGTAGCCGTGGGTACGCACGCCCTGGACCACGGCTTCGAGGTCGGCGTCGTTGCAGACGATCACCGGCGCCTTGCCGCCCAGTTCCAGGTGGGTGCGTTTGAGGGTGCGCGAGGCGGCCTGGAGAATCTTCTGGCCGGTGACGATGTCGCCGGTGAGGGAGACCATGCGCACCTTCGGGTGGCTGACCAGATGGCTGCCGACGCCTTCGCCGCCGCCGCAGACGATGTTGATCACGCCGGCGGGGAGGATGTCCGCCAGCGCTGGCGCCAGCGCCAGGATGCTCAGCGGCGTGTGTTCGGACGGCTTGAATACCAGCGTGTTGCCGGCAGCCAGCGCGGGAGCGATCTTCCACGCCGCCATCATCAGCGGGTAGTTCCACGGCGCGATCGAGGCGACCACGCCCACCGGATCACGGCGCACCATGCTGGTGTGGCCGGGCACGTATTCGCCGGCGAGCTGGCCCTGCTGGCAGCGCACGGCGCCGGCGAAGAAACGGAACACGTCGGCGGTCGCCGGGATATCGTCCTGGCGCGCGAGGTGCAGCGGCTTGCCGCAGTTCAGCGATTCCAGTTGGGCGAGGTCATTGGCGCGCTTGTCGATGGCATCGGCGATGGCCAGCAGCGCGGCGGAGCGTTGCGCGGGGGTAGTGCGGGCCCAGGCGGGGAAGGCGCGGTGCGCAGCGGCGATGGCCTGCTCGACCTGATCGATGGAGCCGTCGGCGATGCTGGCGATGGTTTCGCCCGTGGTCGGGTTGATGATCGGTTCGGCCATGCCTTCGCCGGCGACCAGTTGGCCGTCGATCAGCAAGGCGGTATGCAGGGTTGCGCCGGTCATCTTGGAAGCTCGTCTTTTATCTGTCTTGTTTTCGGGGGCCATGTGCTTGCTCCGGCGTAGGGGCGGTGCCCGGAACTTGGCCCTTTGGTATGGGACGAGAGACTAGAGTCCGGGCGTGGGGTCGACAAATTCTAATTACTGAAAGCGCCGTTCGATTAAATCGAACGCTGTAAGCCTCTAGATCGAAAGGCGTTTCGTCCGGGATGGCGCTCAGATGGTCGCCAATCCGCAGGGCGGATAACGCTGCAAGCGTTATCCGCCGTCCATATCCTTCCGGTTCATTCGGCGGATAACCGCTAGCGGTTATCCGCCCTGCGTTGGTCCGGTGCGTACGTGTAACTCGGTGTTCAGATCGACAGGCGTTTGGCGTTGGGCTGCTCGCGGGCGACGGTGAGGAACGGGTCCACCAATGCCGGTCGCGCGGTGCCGCGACGCCAGGCCAGGCCAACGTCCAGGGGTTCGGAAAGGTCCACCAGCGGCCGCGCCTCGATGATGTCGCCTTCCAGCGACCAGGGGCGGTAGGTCATGTCCGGCTGGATCGACAGGCCCAGGCCCGCCGCCACCAGGCTTCGCACCGCTTCCACCGAGGCGGTGCGCAGCGTCACCTGCGGCACCAGCCCGGCGCGCGACCAGATGCGCTGGGTGTGCAGGCCCATCTCGTCGGCGTTCAGCTGGATCAATGGCTCCCCGGCCACATCGGCCAGGCCGATGCTGTCGCGCTCCAGCAGCGGGTGCTGCGCCGGCAGCCAGAGGCGGTGCGGCGAGTGCGTGAGCACCTCGGTCTGCAGGGCGTGGCGGTCCTCCAGGTTGGAGAGGATCAGCACGCCGACGTCGATCTCGCCGCTCACCAGCAGGTGCTCGATGTACGGGCGCTCGTCCTCCACCACGCGGGTCTTCACGTTGGGGAAGGCGCGCTGGAAGCGGTTGATCAGGTCGGCCAGGTAGTAACCCGCCACCAGGCTGGTCACCCCGATGGTCAGGCTGCCGGCCACCTGGTCGGTGCTCTGCTGCAGGCTGCGCTTGGCGTTCTCCACCGTGGCCAGGATCAGGTGCGCCTGGCGCAGGAACTGGTGGCCCTGGTGAGTCAGGGTCATGCCCTTGGCATGGCGGTCGAACAGGCGTACGCCGATCTCTTCTTCCAGCTGCTGGATGGCGAGGGTCAGGGTCGACTGGGAAATGAACACCGCCTGGGCGGCGGCGGAGATCGAGCCGGTCTCGGCGACGGCGATGAAGTGGCGGATCTGGCGGAGCGTCATCATGGTGAGATTGGCCGCTGGCGCGCGGAGTCGCGATCTAGAGCCTTGTCTAGCCGGTCTCGGCGCATTTCATTGTTGATTATCGAAAATCTATAGGAGCATTCTTTTTAATCGAATGAAAGCGGCCTATTTGCCCTGCGGACCCGCCGGCAAAGGCCCGCAATATCCGGAAGCACACTGTCGCTGCGTCCCTGCCGCGCGCTGGACTAGAGTCGGAATCCACAATTTTCGATAGACAGTGGAGATCGCCATGAACACTCGCGGCCTGCTCGACCAGCTCCTCAGATCCGGCCAGGACCTCCTGCAGAACAAGGGCGTGGCCCGGCAGGATGGCGCTCGGCAATCCTCTTCGTCCGGCAAGGGCGGCGGCCTGGACCTGGGCAGCCTGCTCTCCGGTGCTGGTGGCGGTGCGCTGGCAGCCGGCGCGCTGGGCCTGCTGATGGGCAGCAAGAAGGCACGCAAGGTCGGCGGCAAGGTGGTCGCCTATGGCGGCCTCGCGGCACTGGGTGTGCTGGCCTACAAGGCCTACGGTAACTGGCAACAGAAGCAGGCCAGCGCCCCGCGCGGTGAGCCGCAGACCGTCGACCGCCTGCCGCCGGCCCAGGCCGAGCAGCACAGCCATGCCATCCTGCGGGCCATCGTCGCTGCGGCAAAGGCCGACGGACATATCGATGATCGCGAACGTCAGCTGATCGACGGCGAGATTGCCAAGCTCACCGGCGATGTCGAACTGCAGGGCTGGCTCGACCGTGAACTGGCCAAGCCGCTGGACCCGGCCGAGGTCGCCCGCGCCGCCACCAGCGAGGAAATGGCCGCCGAGATGTACCTGGCCAGCCTGCTGATGGTCGACGAGACCAACTTCATGGAACGTGCCTACCTCGATGAACTGGCGCGCCAGCTGAGCCTCGACGCCGGCCTCAAGATCGAGTTGGAAGCCCAGGCGCAGAAGGCGCTGGATGCGGTACCCGCCTGAGCGGCGTGACCTTCCTCGCAAGCGCTGGACAAGAGGCACGACTGCGGCGCTTCGCCTGGCACCCGATGGTGCCGGACACGCCGAGCGTCCCGACCATTCCGGGCCGGCTGGCGGACGGCGCTGGCGCATCGGTGTGGCGGGACTATCGTTGCCCAACGCACACCGCGCGATGGCGAGGGACTGATCATGAACACGACCGATCTACTGGAACAATTGCTGCGGGCCGGACAGGGCTCGGCGGCGCAACAGCAACAGGGCGGCGCCGGTGGCGCGGACCCGCTCGGTGGCCTGGGTGGCCTGCTCGGCGGGTTGCTGGGCGGCGGCGGCGGAGGCGGCGGTCTGGGTTCGATTCTCGGCGGTGGTAGCGCGGGTGGCTCCGGCGGTGGTGGCCTGGGCGGCCTGGGGGGTGTGCTGGGCAGCATGCTCGGCGGCGGCGCCAGCGCGGGCGGCGCTCCCCAGGGGCGCTCCACGGGCGGTGGCGTCAACTACGCCATGCTCGCCTCGCTGGGCATGATGGCCTTCCAGGCTTATCAGAACTGGCAGCGCAACCAGGGCGCCAATCCCTCGCAGCAACAATCCCTGACCACCGTCGACCAGCTCGATGGCCCCGAGGCCGAAGCCCACAGCCATGCCATTCTCCAGGCGATGCTGGCGGCGGCCAAGGCGGACGGCCGAATCGATCAGCGCGAACAGGCCGCCATCCAGGCCGAGTTGCAGCGTCATGCCGGCGAGCCACAACTGCAAGCGTGGATCGACGCCGAGATGCGCAAGCCGCTGGACGCTGCCGACGTCGCCCAGGCGGCCCAGGGCGACCCCGCGGTGGCCGCTGAGATGTACCTGGTCAGCGTAATGCTGGTGGATGACCAGCAGGACGCCGAGCGCACCTACCTCGACGAACTGGCCTACAACCTCAACCTAGACCCCGAGTTGCAGGCACACCTGGAGCAGCAGGCGAAGGCCGGTGGTGAAGTAGCTTGATACAACTCAGGGCACGACCGTAGGAGCATTCGTACAATCTGACGGTCAGAGAGGCTCGGACGAACGCACCCTCGCGGCGCGTTCGTTCCTCAATTCTGCAAGGAGGCTTCATGCCGTTCGCCCGTTTCACCCTGCCCACCGCGCTGTTGCTCAGCGCCACCGCCACCCTGGCCAACGCCGCCAAACTGGAAGACGTCGCGCCCTATCCCAAGGCCGATGAAGGCTTCGTCCGCCAGGTCATCCACCTGCCCAAGCAGGCCCATGAGGAGAACTTCAAGGTCGAGATCCTCGCCGGCAAGACGCTGACCGTCGACTGCAACCGCCAGCGCCTGGGCGGCACCCTGGAAGAGAAGACCCTGGAAGGCTGGGGCTACTCCTACTACCGCCTGGACAAGGTCAGCGGCCCGGCCAGCACCCTGATGGCCTGCCCCGAAGGCAAGAGCAAGAAGGACTTCGTCCCGGTAATCGGCGAAGGCTTCGTGCTGCGCTACAACAGCAAGCTGCCCATCGTGATCTACGCGCCGAAAGACGTCGAAGTCCGCTACCGCCTCTGGTCCGCCTCCGACAAGGTCGAGCACGCCCGCGCGGAGTAACTCAAACGCTCTTGCGCTTGTAGGAGCGAGCTTGCTCGCGAACAGCCTTCCCCCGGCTCCGGCGCTGGGTGGGTTCGCGAGCAAGGACTGGGCGTCCCCCTCGGTCCTGCAACTAAACCGCCAGCACGACCTCGGAGCGCTCTTCCGGCCTGGTGCAGTGGTGCAGCCAGATTGCCTGGTACAAGGCTTCCAGATCACGGGTGAAACGCACCGTGTCGAACAGTGGCGAGCTCATCCGCGCTGCCGACAGCCGCCGGCGCAGCTCGGTGCGTACGCGTTCGTCGAGAGCCAGGGCTTTCAGCCGCTCGAAGCAGTCCTCTGCATCCTTCGCCACCAGTTCTTCGAAACCATGCGCCTTGAGCAGGCTTCCCGCCACGCGGCTGGTAAAGGTCTCGCCGAGTCGCGTCATCAGTGGTACCCCCACCCAGAGCGCATCACTGGCAGTGGTATGCGAGGTGCAGGGGAAACTGTCCAGGGCCAGGTCGGCCAGGCAGAGGCGGGCAAGGTGTTCATCCTGTTTCAGGCGTGGCGCGAAGATCAGGCGTTCGGCGGCCACTCCACGCTGCTGTGCTTCGCGCCGAAGATTGTCGCGGGCCTCCTCGGCCTCGGGCTCCAGCAGCCAGAGCACAGCATCCGGCACCTCCCGCAGCAGTCGGCACCACAGGTCGAATTCGCCCGGATTGAGCTTGAGCAACTGGTTGAAACTGGCGAACACCACGCCTTTTTCCGGTAGCCCGACTTCCGTTCGACCGGGCGGTGGGTTCAAGGGGCGGTCTCGGTCATTGGGTTGGTAACTATGGGGCATCAGCGCCAGCGTCTCGCTGAAATGCGCAGCGTGCTCGGCTGGCGTCACGGCCGGATCACCGATCAGGTAATCCGCCAGGCGTGGATGCCCCAGGCTGCCCGGATAGCCCAGCCAATTGATGATCACCGGCGCCGGCCGCAATGCGGTGATGCCCTGGCGCGCTCCAGTGGTGTAGCCCTTCAGGTCCACCAGCATGTGCAGGCGCTGCTCGGCGATCAGCTTCGCCGCCGCCTCGTCGGACAGCTCGCGCAGGTTGTGGCAGGGCAGGCCAGTTGCGGCGAGGCGGTGGGTGAAATAGTCCTCGCGCGGCGGGCCGTAGTCGAACAGGTGAATATCCACCCTGGCGCAGTCATGCGCCTCCAGCACCCCCATCATCAGGTGCATCGTCGCGTGGTCATAGAAGTCGCTGGACAGGTAGCCAATGCGCAGGCATTCGCCCTCTGCGGGCTCGCTGCTCAAGGGTGGGGCGAGTAGCTCCCGTGACCAGCGCGACTCGGCAAAGTGGCGAGCGGCTTCACGGTGTTGATTCGGGGTAAGTTCGGGCAGGTTGATCAGCCCCCAGGGCGTGGCCGCTTCTCGTGTGGAACCGCCCAGCTGTTGCAGCAAAGCGGCATCAATCGCTGCCAGATCTGACCAACTGCCGAGAGTGCGCAAGGTCAGTTGCAGGTTGCTCCAGCTCTTGCCTTTGGCAAACCACTCAGAGGCCTCCTTGTAGCGCTTTCTATTTTGCAGTGCTTTGGCCAGTTCCAGCTGAAGGTCGCTTCTATCCGGGCTCAATTTGAGAGCTTTAGTGAGAATGGGAATGGCCGCTTCGCTTTGGCCACGCTCACACAGGTGGTTACCCAGGTTCTTGTAGGCCAGGAGATAGGCGGGGTTGCTGGCAATGGCCTGGAGATAGAGTTGCTCAGCTTCTTTGTAGCGGCGCTGCTTGTTACAGATGTTCGCCAGGTTGTTGGCTGCTTGCGCATTCCCCGGCTGTAACTGCAAGCATGCCCGAAATGCCTCTTCTGCCCGCTCGGCATTGCCCAGGGCCTGCTCGGCCAGGGCGAGGTTCAAGTGATAGCTCGCATCCTTGCGCAGGGTCAGGGCACGTTTGATCAGTTCCCGTGCCTGTATCGCCTTGCCCTGGTTCAGGCACGCCACTCCGCACAGATTTAGAGCTTCGGCGTTTCGCGGTTGTACACGCAGGAACTGCCGAGCCAGCGCTTCGCCATGAGTAAGTTCGCCGCTATTGATCGCGTCGATGATGAGCTGCAGGGACAGGCTGGGTTGCCGCTGGCGCATGAAATGCCTCCGGAATCGAGTGCCGGATATCTTCGGTAAAAGTCGCCTTGAATAATTCGGAAGCGGCTGTCAGGAATCCCTGAATCTGTAGGCAAGTTCGACGCTAATGATGTGGTGAAACAGCGGCCCTCTATCGGTAGGCCCAACTGCGTTTGCAGGAGCGAACTTGCTCCTGAAGAAGGGCCGCGCCTCGCTGGTACTGCGCGTTCAGTGGCTCGCTGCACCTTGTATAGCTGCGCTCTTTCCCTCGACGAGAATGCCCTGTTCGCGGCCGCAGACTTCCACCAGAAAATCCCACACCAACCGCAGTCTTACCGACCGGTGCAGTTCGCGCCGGGTGCACATCCAGTATTCGCGCTCGATGAATTCCTCCGGCAGCACCGGCACCAGCAGCGGGTCGCGCAGCCCCATGAACTGCGGAAGGATGGCGATGCCGATGCCCGCCTGGGCGGCTTGTTGCTGGGCGACCACGCTGGTGCTGCGGAAGACCACCTGCGGGTGGCGGCAGAAGCTGTGGTGGAACAGCAGTTCCTGGCTGAACAGCAGGTCGTCGACGTAGCCGATCCACGGGTGCTGGCTGAGGTCTTCGCGGTCGCGCAGGGGCGGGGCGTTTTCCAGGTAGGCGGGGCTGGCGAACAGGCTCAGGCGGTAGCGGGTGAGCAGGCGGCTGATGAGCAGGTCGGCGCTGGGGCGTTCCAGGGTGATGGCGATGTCCGCCTCGCGGTTGGTGATGCTGACGAAGCGCGGCACCGACACCAGTTCCACTTCCAGGCCGGGGTAGCGCTGCATCAGCTCGCTCATGCGCGGCGCGAGGAACATGGTGCCCAGGCCTTCGGTGACGCCGAGGCGGATCTGCCCCAGCGGGGAGATGGCCTGGCTCATTTCCTCCTGGGCGAGGAGGGCGGTGTTCTCCATGGCTTCGGCGTGCTTGAGCAGCGCCTGGCCGGCCGGGGTGAGCTGGTAGCCGCCGGTGTGCTGGGCGAACAGCTGGGTGCCGAGGTCGCGCTCGATGCTCTCGATATGCCGCGCCACGGTGGCGTGGGTAGTGCCCAGGCGTTTTGCGGTGGTCAGCAGGCGGCCGCTGCGGTGCAGCTCCAGGAAGTAGCGCAGGTCATTCCAGTCGAACATGGGCGGCTCTCGTTGGCAGAAGGCGCACTGTTAGAAAACGCACAGCAGGTGACTCGAAACGACTGTTCTTTTATCACGAACGAACGACTAGGCTCAGTCGTCATACCCAAAAGAACAAGAAACGACGAGGTACTTTCCATGCCGCAGGCACTGGATGCTTATGACTACCTGATCGTCGGCGCGGGCCCCGCCGGTTGCCTGCTGGCCAATCGCCTGTCCGCCGACCCCGCCAACCGCGTGCTGCTGCTCGAAGCCGGCGGCCCGGACAACTATCCCTGGATCCACATCCCCGTCGGTTACCTCTATTGCATCGGCAACCCGCGCACGGACTGGTGTTTCGACACCGAAAAGGTGCCGGGCCTGAACGGCCGCGCGATCAAGTACCCGCGCGGGCGCACGTTGGGCGGCTGCTCCTCGATCAACGGCATGATCTACATGCGCGGGCAGGCGCTGGACTATGACGGCTGGGCGGCCGAGGGCAACCCTGGCTGGGGCTGGAACGACCTGCTGCCGCTGTTCATGAAGATGGAGGACCACTTCGCCGGCGCAAGCGACTTGCACGGCTCGGGCGGTGAGTGGCGGGTGGAGAAGCAGCGCCTGTCGTGGACCATTCTCGATGCCTTCCGCGAGGCGGCGGCTCAGTCCGGCGTGCGCGCGGTGGAGGACTTCAATGGCGGCGACAACGAAGGCTGCGGCTATTTCCAGGTGAACCAGCGTTCCGGCGTGCGTTGGAATGCGTCGAAGGCCTTCCTGCGGCCCATTGCCAACCGCGCCAATCTCACCGTGCTGACCCACGTCGAAGCCCACCGCGTGCTGCTGGAGAACGGCCGCGCCGCCGGACTGGAAGTGAACTGGCAGGGCGCGCGGCGCGAGGTGTGCGCGCGGCGCGAGGTGATCCTCTGCGCCGGGGCGATCAACACGCCGGTGCTGCTGCAACGCTCGGGCATCGGCCCGCGCGATCTGCTGGAGAAGCACGGTATCGGCGTGCGTCACGAGCTCTCCGGTGTCGGCGGCAACCTGCAGGATCACCTGCAGCTGCGCCTGATCTACCGCATGAACGGCGCACCTTCGCTGAACCAGATCGCCTCCACGCTGTGGGGCAAGATGGGCATGGGCCTGGAGTATCTGTTCAAGCGCAGCGGGCCGTTGTCCATGGCGCCGAGCCAGTTGGGCGCATTCGCCAGGTCCGACCCGGGCCAGCGTTCGGCCAACCTCGAATACCACGTGCAGCCGCTGTCGCTGGAGCGTTTCGGCGAGCCGCTGCACAGCTTCCCGGCGTTCACCGCTTCGGTGTGCGACCTGCGCCCGCTGAGCCGTGGCTCGGTGACGCTGCGCTCGCTGGACCCGCGCGACAAGCCGGTCATCCAGCCCAACTATCTGAGCCACCCGCAGGACCTGCGCGTGGCGGCCGATGCCATCCGCCTGACGCGACGCATTGCTGCTGCACCCGCGCTCGCGCGCTACCAGCCGGTGGAGTTCAAGCCCGGCCCGGATTACCAGACCGAGGAAGACCTGCATCGCGCCGCCGCCGAGATCGGCACCACCATCTTCCACCCGGCCGGCACCTGCCGCATGGGGCAGGGTGAGGGCGCGGTGGTGGACAGCCAGCTGCGTGTGCACGGCATTTCCGGCCTGCGCATCGCCGACGCTTCGATCATGCCCAGCCTGACCTCCGGCAACAGCTGTTCGCCGGTGCTGGTGATCGCGGAAAAGGCCGCGCAGATGATTTTGAGCGAACCCGCGCGCGGCGCAGAGGTCATCCCTTCCAGTGGGCGCACGCAGGAGGAAGCTCCGGTGGCGTGACGGTAGCACCGTCTCCCCACATGGCATGGCGTGGAATTCTGCTCCCGGCCGCCAGAGTGCGGGGCGGTTCGCGAGCAAGGACTGGGCGTCCCCCTCGGTCCTACAAGGTGCAGCAGAAACCGGTATCGCGCGGTGTGAAAACCGTGGCAGTCGAGGCTGACAAAAACAAGAGCCCCCAGAAGGGGCAGGAGAGCCCGTAATGACCGAAGTAGCACAGTCCAGCTCCTATGAGCGTCCCGCGACTACGCGTCGCGACGAGCGCAAGGTGATCTTCGCCTCGTCGCTCGGCACGGTATTCGAGTGGTACGACTTCTTCCTCTACGGCTCGCTGGCAGCGATCATCGCCAAGCATTTCTTCGCCGGGGTCAACGACACCACTGCCTTCATCTTCGCCCTGCTGGCGTTCGCCGCCGGCTTCCTCGTCCGTCCCTTCGGCGCGCTGGTGTTCGGCCGCCTGGGCGACATGATCGGGCGCAAGTACACCTTCCTCGTCACCATCCTGCTGATGGGCCTGTCGACCTTTGCCGTCGGTCTGCTGCCGGCCTACGCCACCATCGGTGTGGCGGCGCCGGTCATCCTCATCGTGCTGCGCCTGCTGCAGGGGCTGGCGCTGGGGGGTGAGTACGGCGGCGCGGCGATCTATGTGGCCGAGCACGCGCCGAACCACAAGCGCGGCGCCTACACCAGCTGGATCCAGTGCACCGCCACCGGTGGCCTGCTGCTCTCGCTGGTGGTGATCTGGGGTTGCCGGCAGATCACCGGGCCGGAGTTCGAAACCTGGGGCTGGCGCCTGCCGTTCCTGATTTCCATCGTGCTGCTGGGCATCTCCACCTGGATTCGCCTGTCCATGCACGAGTCGCCGGCGTTCCTGAAGATGAAGGCCGAGGGCAAGGTGAGCAAGTCGCCGCTCAAGGAGTCGTTCACCCACTGGAGCAACCTGAAGATCGTGCTGATCGCGCTGTTCAGCATCAACGCCGGCCAGGCGGTGACCTTCTACGCGGCGCAGTTCTACGTGATGTTCTTCCTCACCCAGGTGCTGAAGGTTGACCCGGCGCTGTCCAACGGCCTGTTGATCATCGCCCTGGTGATCGGCGCGCCGCTGTTCGTGATCATGGGCTGGCTGTCGGACAAGGTCGGGCGCAAGCCGGTGCTGATCACCGGCCTGCTGCTGGCCACGGTGCTGTACTTCCCGCTGTTCCAGGCGCTGACCCATTACGCCAACCCGCAGATCGACGCGGCCTCGCGCCAGGCGCCGGTGACGGTGATGGCGGACCCGGCGACCTGTACCTTCCAGTTCGACCCGGTGGGCAAGGCCAAATTCGACAGTGCCTGCGACAAGGCCAAGACCCTGCTGGTGAAGGGCGGCGTGCCCTACAGCACGGTGGCCGCGCCGGCCGGCAGCGAGCTGGTGGTGACCGTGGGCGAGAAGCGTATCGAGGGCTTTGACGCCGCCGCGCTGGGCACTGCGGTGAAGGACGCCGGCTACCCGACCGTGGCCGACTCCTCGCTGGTGAACCGGCCGATGGTGGTGGCGATCATCGTCGCGCTGATCTTCATCGCCACCTGCTGCTACGGCCCGCTGGCGGCGCTGATGGTCGAGCTGTTCCCGACGCGCATCCGCTACACCTCGCTGTCGCTGCCCTACCACATCGGCAACGGCTGGTTTGGCGGGCTGCTGCCGACCATCTCGTTCGCCCTGGTGGTGTACACCGGCAACATCTTCTACGGGCTGTGGTACCCGGTGCTGATCACGGCGATGAGCCTGGTCTGTTCGCTGCTGTTCCTGAAGGAGACCAAGGACAACGACATCCACGCGGATTGATCCTCGGCGCTGACGAAAGGGCCCGGCTGGATGCCGGGCTTTTTCATTTCGCACCGGCATTCCATTGCAGGAGCGGGCCATGTCCGCAATCGCGCGCATGGCGCGCTCCTGCAGGGAGGCGCGGTGCCGCCAACACAAAGGGCGCCCGAAGACGCCCTTTGTGCTAAGCCGAAGCGATCAGCGGAAAGCCGGCACCACGTGCTGGATGAACAGCTCCAGTGACTTCTTCTTCTCGGCATACGGCAGGCTGTTGTCGGCCCAGAAGCTGAACTCGTCCACGCCCAGTTCCTGGTAGTGGCGGATGCGCGCGATGATTTCTTCCGGGGTGCCGATCATGGTGTTCTTGCGGATGTTCTCCAGCTCGAACTCCGGGCGCTCCTTGAACTTCTCTTCGGGGCTGGGCGGCAGCAGGCCGTTGACCGGGGTCTGCTTGTTGCCGAACCAGGCGTCGAAGGTGCGGTAGAAGCGCGAGATGGCCTGTGCGCCGACCTTCCAGCCTTCCGGGTCGTCGGCGGTGTGCACATGGGTGTGGCGCAGCACCATCAGTTGCGGGCGCGGCACATCCGGGTTGTTGGCCAGGGCGGCTTCGAACTTGTTCTTCAGGTCGACCACTTCCTCGTCGCCCTTCATCAGCGGCGTGACCATCACGTTGCAGCCGTTGGCCACGGCGAAGTTGTGCGAGTCCGGATCACGGGCGGCGATCCACATCGGCGGGGTCGGCTTCTGGATCGGGCGCGGCGAGGAGGTGGAGGTGGGGAATTTCCAGATTTCGCCGTCATGGGCGACATCGCCCTGCCACAGCGCCTTCACCACCGGGACCATTTCGCGCAGCGCCTGGCCGCCGCTGGAGGCGGGCATGCCGCCGGCCATGCGGTCGAATTCGTATTGGTAGGCGCCGCGCGCCAGGCCCACTTCCATGCGGCCGTTGCTGATCACGTCGAGCAGGGCGCATTCGCCCGCCACGCGGATGGGGTGCCAGAAGGGCGCGATGATGGTGCCGGCGCCCAGGCGGATGGTCTCGGTGCGCGCGGCGAGGTAGGCCAGCAGCGGCATCGGGCTCGGCGAGATGGTGTACTCCATGGCGTGGTGCTCGCCGATCCAGACGGTGGAGAAACCGCCGGCCTCGGCCATCAGCGTCAGCTCGGTGAGCTCTTCGAACAGCTGGCGGTGGCTGGGCTGGTCGTCGTAGCGCTCCATGTGCACGAACAGGGAAAACTTCATATCGCTTACCTCGAACCTTTCTTGTTTCCGGCGCGGCAGCCGGCGGGAGATGCGCAGGCACGCATCGCTGCTTTGGGTGGTCAGGCGCGGCGGCGGGGTGAGTCGTCGTTTTCCGCGCTAGGGAATTCGCTGCATATTGGTATACCATAATACGGGATGTCTGCAAGGCGTTTCTGCCGCGAGCAGACCAAGGGAGTAGGGATGAACCTCAAACAAAAACTGATCCTCGCCTTTTCCGCCATCGCCAGCCTGCCGGTGATCCTCGTTGCCGTGCTGGTGATCCTCAACCTGCGCGGCGAGGCGCGGGACAGCTTCATCGACGGCAGCAGCCGCGAGATCCGCCAGGTCGAAAACGCCATGCAGATCTTCTTCGACGGCATCACCCAGAACGTCGACTACCTGGCCGGCCATCCGCAGCTGGCGGCCATCGGCGGCAGCCTCAAGCAGTACATGGGCGCCGACGCCGCGCAGCACCCGAGCGGGGAGCTGGACAAGGGCGTCTTCGACCTCTTCACCAGCCTGGCGCAGAGCCATCCGGATTACGCCTACGTGTCCCTCGGCACCCGCGAGGGCGGCTACAGCTTCTGGCCGGGCGACGCCAAGCTGGCCAACTACGACCCGCGAACCCGTCCCTGGTACCAGGCGGCCATGGCGCAGCCGGGCAAGACCCTGCGCACCAAGGCCTACTACTGGGCGGCGGACAAGGTGGTGCTGGTGAGCAGCGTGCGCACCTTCGCCAACCAGTTCGGCCCGCAGGGCGGCGTGGTCAACATCGACGTCTCGCTCAAGCGCCTGACCGATATCGTCAAGGCTATCCGCCTGGGCGAATCCGGCTACCTGATGCTGATGGAAGGCGACGGCACCATCCTGGTCGACCCGCACAGCCCGGAGAACAACTTCAAGCAACTGGGCGAGCTGGGCGGCGATTTCCAGCGCCTGGCCAGCGCGCAGAAAGGGCTGGTGGAGGTCACCATCGGCGGCGAGCCTTACCTGGCCAACGTCTGGCCGTCCGAGACTCTGGGCTGGCGCTTCGTCGGCCTGATCAAGGAAAGCGAAGTGATGAGCAAGGCCACCCGCCTGACCTGGGGCATCGCCCTGATGGCGGTGATCATCGCGCTGGTGTTCGCTGGGCTCGGCTCGCTGTTCGCCGGCCTGGTGGTGCGCCCGGTGCGTGCCGTGGCCGCTGGCCTGGAGGGCATCGCCCAGGGCGACGGTGATCTCACCGGGCGCCTTGCCGTGCGTGGCCGCGACGAGACGGCGCAGCTGGCCGGCTGGTTCAACCAGTTCCTCGATGCCATTCGCGCCCTGGTGCAGAGCATCGGCACCGCCGCCGGCAGCATCCACCAGAGTTCCGGCAGCAGCCGCGAGACCTCCCAGGCGCTGGCCGATACCGCCGAACGCCAGCGCGAGGCGGTGGACATGGTTTCCACCGCGTTCAACGAGATGGTGATGACCGCCAACGAGGTCGCGCGCTCCTGCAGCCAGGCGGCGGAATCCGCCGACAGCGGCCAGCGCCAGGCCCACGATGGCCAGCAGCAGATCGACGAGGCGGTGGACAGCGTCGGCCGCCTGAGTCACGAGATCGCCCATTCCGCCGACGCCATGCGCCAGCTGGAGCAGGACAGCAACGCAATCCAGTCGATCCTCGGCACCATCCGTTCGATTGCCGAGCAGACCAACCTGCTGGCGCTCAACGCGGCCATCGAAGCGGCGCGCGCGGGTGATCAGGGGCGGGGCTTTGCCGTGGTGGCCGACGAGGTGCGCGCGCTGGCCCGGTGCACGGCGGAATCCACCGGGGAGATCGACAACCTGCTCGGCACCCTGGCCCGCCGTACCCATGACACCGGGCGGCAGATGCAGTCGAGCCTGGAGGCCTCGCAGCGCACCGTGGGGTCGATCCGCGAGGCGCGGGCGTGCTTCGGGGCGATCCGCGAATCGGTGGATGTGATCCGCGACATGAACGCCCAGATCGCCACCGCCGCCGAGGAACAGCACCAGGTGGCGGAGGAGATCAACCGGCACATCAGCCAGATCCACCGCGACGCCCAGGAAGTCGCCGGGCTGGCGGAGGCCACGCGGGGCGATGCGCAGACCCTGGGTGGTTTGTCGGACGAGCTGAACCGGTTGGTTTCGCGGTTCAGGACCTGAGGAAAAGGGCTCGCGTATGCGGGCCCTTTTTCATTGGGGGAGGACGGCGCTCTTCTGTAGGAGCGGGCCATG
>NZ_JYOA01000003.1:565572-640938 GCF_000955805.1 Pseudomonas sp. 21
TCGCGCCCATGGGGCGCTCCTACAGGGGCGCCGGGCCAAAGAAAAGCCCCTTCTCACTCCCGCAAGAAGGGGCCTGCGCCGGGCGGCGAAAGATCAGGCGGTCAGGCGAAGGCCTGCAGCGCGCCCATCTTTCCGCGGCAGTAAATCATCGGGGTGATCTGCTGGTCCGGCACGATCAGGTTCTTCACCGCACCGACCAGGATGGCGTGGTCACCGCCTTCGTATTCGCGCCACAGCTCGCACTCGATGATGGCGGTGGCATTTTCCAGCAGCGGGTTGCCGCGCTCGCTCAGGGTCCACTCGATGCCCTGGGCCTTGTCCTTGCCTTTGCTGGCGAAGGCGTAGGCCTCGCCTTTCTGGTCGGCGGACAGCAGGTGGATGGCGAAGTGCTTGCGGCGGATCAGCACCGGGTAGGAATCGGAGCTGTAGTTGGGGCAGAACAGCACCAGCGCCGGGTCCATCGACAGGGAGCTGAAGGCGCTCGCGGTGAGGCCGACCACCTGGCCATCGTCGTCCATCGTGGTGATGACGGTGACGCCGGACGGGAAGGAGCCCATGACTTGTTTGTAGGCAGCGTGGTCGATCATTGCGAGTACCTGTCTGGTGAGCCGGCCATCGGGGGTGGTCGTTTCGTCTGATGGTATACCGTAATACTTCTAAAGCAAGTCCTTTCTTTTCCCGATGGATGGCCGGAGCGATCCCGGTCGTCAGCTGGAGGCTGCGTAATACGTGGCTTTCGCCGATAAGCCGAGTCTCCGGCAGAGAGGCCGGTGGCGGCCATTCGACCAACGGTTACGTAGAAAACTCTTGCTTGGTATTTGGAATACCATAATATTTCTGCCGTCACCGTAGCGCCGTTTCTGCCCGATCCAGGGCGCCGGATGACCCGACCTTACAAAGACAATAAGCAAGGCAAAAACGATGTCCGATACTCCGCTGATCGAGAACCATACCGTCGATTACGTGCCGCCGGCCGAGCGTCATGGCCGCCCCCGCGACCTGTTCACGCTGTGGTTCAGCACCAACATCGCACCGCTGCCGGTGGTCACTGGCGCAATGGCGGTCCAGGTATTCCATCTCGACCTGCTCTGGGGGTTGATCGCCATTGTCCTGGGCCACATGTTCGGCGGCGTGTTCCTCGCCCTGGCCTCGGCGCAGGGCCCGCAGATGGGCATCCCGCAGATGGTCCAGAGCCGGGGCCAGTTCGGCCGTTACGGCGCCTTGCTGATCGTGTTCTTCACCGCGCTGATCTACATCGGCTTCTTCATTTCCAACATCGTCCTGGCCGGTAAGTCGATCCAGGGCCTGGTGCCGGCGACGCCGACGCCTGTGGCGATCATCCTCGGCGCCCTCAGCGCCACGGCCATCGGCGTGATCGGCTACCGCTTCATCCATACCCTCAACCGCATCGGCACCTGGGTGATGGGCGGCGCGCTGCTGCTGGGCTTCGTCATCATGCTGGGCGGCGACCTGCCGGCGAACTTCCTCTCCCGCGGCGCCTTCAACCTGTCCGGCTTCCTGGCCACCCTGTGCCTGGGCATCATCTGGCAGATCAGCTTCGCGCCCTACACCTCGGACTACTCGCGCTACCTGCCGGCCAGCGTCGGCATCGGCAAGCCGTTCCTGGCCACCTTCGCCGGCGCGGTGGCGGGTACCAGCCTGTCGTTCAGCTTCGGCGCTGTCGCCGTTCTGGCCACCCCGGAAGGCACCGATGCGATGGTCGCGGTCAAGCAGGCCACCGGTCTGTTCGGCCCGGTGCTGATGCTGCTGTTCCTGCTCAACATCATCAGCCATAACGCGCTGAACCTTTATGGCGCGGTGCTCTCCATCGTCACCTCGATCCAGACCTTCGCCGGCAACTGGACGCCCAGCGTGCGAGTGCGTGTGGTGCTGTCCTCGGTGGTGCTGGCGGGCAGCTGCCTGATGGCGCTGGGCGCCTCGGCCAATTTCATCTCGCAGTTCATCGGCCTGATCCTGGCGATGCTGATCGTGCTGGTGCCCTGGGCCTCGATCAACCTGATCGACTTCTACCTGATCAAGCGTGGCCGCTACGACATCCACTCGATCTTCCGCCGTGATGGCGGCGTGTACGGGCGCTTCAACCCGCATGCGATCGTGGCGTACTTCATCGGCATCATCGTGCAACTGCCGTTCGCCAACACGTCGTTGTTCGTCGGTCCGTACGCCAACTACATCGACGGGGTGGACCTGTCCTGGCTGGTCGGCCTGCTGGTGACCGTTCCGCTGTACTACTGCCTGGCCACCCGCGGCCAGGCCCGCGAAGTTGGCCAGCCGGTGGCGCTGGGGATCGCGGAGTAAGGTTTTCGACCTGGGTTTTACACTCTCTGCCCCGCCGGGTTTCGGCGGGGCTTTTTTTTGCCTGTGCGGCGCAGAGCATTAGCTTGTAGTTGCTTGGGAAATGGAGTTCCCGCGCCGCTGATGTGTGTGCCGAGAGAGCAGGTTTCGCCCCCTCGGGCGAGTCCCTTTTGTCAAACGTCGGATAGCCGCCCTCACAAAAGGAACCAAAAAGTCTTGCCCCGGACATCCGGTTTTTCGCTTAGGCGAAAAATGCCCTCGTTGAAGCGAAGTTTCAGGGGCCCGCGCTGACGGGCCATCCTTGGCCCGACAGCGCTCTCGCGGCATCCATGCCGCTCAACCCCTGAAACTCCGCTTCAACGAGGCCTCCTGAACGGGGCGTTCGGAGTACGCGGGTCTTTCTCTGGAAGTCATCAAAGGAGCCAGAGCTGTGGGGCGCCCATAGCAGGAGCGAGCTTGCTCGCGAATCGCATGGCACAGCTCGCTGTAGGAGCGGGCCATGCCCGCGATCCGTCGCCAGGGCCGACGGCTCCTGTCCGGGTCTTACCCTTCGAATCCCTCGACGATGACGATATCCGCCTTCGCCACGCCCTGCCGGTGCGCGCAGGCCTCCTGGTATTCCGCCGAGCGGTAGCAGGCCACCGCCTGCTCATAGGAATCGAACTCGATCACCACGCTACGCTGAGGGGTAGGGCGCCCCTCCAGTGCCTCGGAGCGTCCGCCGCGGGCGAGGAACCTGCCGCCATACCTGGCGAAAGCCGCCGGCGCGCGCCGGGTGTATTCGCCGTATTGCTCCGGGTCGGTGATGTCGACGTGAGCGATCCAGTAAGCCTTCATGTTCACCTCTGCTTGCTGCGGTTTCGGATAAGAAATGTATTATGGTATACCAGATTTTTTCATCCACGATCCAGCCGGGTACCGCACCATGCCGTTCGACCGCATCGAAGACATCATCGAAGACTACCGCCAGGGCAAGATGGTGCTCCTGGTCGACGACGAAGACCGTGAAAACGAAGGCGACCTGCTGCTCGCCGCCGAGCGCTGCACGCCCGAGGCGATCAACTTCATGGCCCGCGAGGCGCGCGGGCTGATCTGCCTGACGCTGACCGACGAGCACTGCGCCCGCCTGGGCCTGGAGCAGATGGTGCCGGCCAACGGCAGTGCCTATTCCACTGCCTTCACCGTGTCCATCGAGGCGGCCACCGGGGTGTCCACCGGCATCTCGGCCGCGGATCGCTCGCACACCGTGATCACCGCCGTGAAGCCGGGCGCCCGTGCCGAGGACCTGGTGCAGCCCGGCCACATCTTCCCCCTGCGCGCCCGCGAAGGCGGCGTGCTGACCCGCGCCGGCCACACCGAGGCGGGCTGTGATCTCGCGCGCCTGGCTGGGCTTACGCCCGCCTCGGTGATCGTCGAGGTGATGAACGACGACGGCAGCATGGCCCGCCGGCCGGACCTGGAAGCCTTCGCCAAGCGCCACGGCATCCGCATCGGCACCATCGCCGACCTGATCCACTATCGCCTGAGCAACGAACACACTGTCGCGCGCATCGGCGAGAGCGAACTGCCCACGGTGCACGGCACCTTCCGCCTGGTCACCTACGAGGACCGCATCGAAGGTGGCGTACACATGGCCATGGTCATGGGCGACATCAAGCGTGACGAGCCGACCCTGGTGCGCGTGCATGTGATCGACCCGCTGCGCGACCTGGTCGGCGCTGAGTACACCGGGCCGAAGAACTGGACCCTCTGGGCCGCGCTGCAGAAGGTGGCGGAAGTGGGCCACGGTGTGGTCGTGGTGCTGGCCAACAACGAATCCTCCCAGGCGCTGCTGGCCCGCGTGCCGCAGCTGACGCAGGCGCCGCGGCAGTTCACCCGCTCGCAGTCGCGCATCTATTCGGAGGTCGGCACTGGCGCGCAGATCCTCCAGGACATCGGCGTCGGCAAGATTCGCCACCTCGGTGCGCCGCTGAAGTATGCCGGTCTCACCGGCTACGACCTGGAAGTGGTCGAGACACTGCCCTTCGAAGGTTGATCCGTTCGTCCGCTCGCCGTGCTGGCGTTTCGCCAGAAATTTTCAGCACGGCCGCGGCACCAGAAGAACTCCTTTTCAATCAATTACCTGCGCAACACGAGGAACGACGGGGACTCCACGCAAGCTCCGCCGCGACGATGGCCGGTGTCGCCGAGGACTTGCGGAAAGTTTGGAATACCATAATATGACATTCCGTAGGCCTTATCTTTTCTGCCCGTCAGCGTGCCACTCCATCGGAACCTGACGACGCTACGGCCACCTGCTCCAGACAGGCGATCCACGAAGGTCGCCGTGAACAATCACAACAACGAGGGCAAGCAAGATGGTGTTCAAGAAACGTGCAGTCGCGGTCCTGGCCGCAGCATTCCTCGGCGCAACCGGCACCGCTGCCTTCGGCGCCGACAGCCTCAGCTTCGTCAGCTGGGGTGGCACCACCCAGGATGCGCAGAAGCAGGCCTGGGCCGAACCCTTCAGCCAGGCCACCGGTATCCCCGTGGTGCAGGACGGCCCCACCGACTACGGCAAGCTCAAGGCCATGGTGGAAAGCGGCAACGTCCAGTGGGACGTGGTCGACGTCGAGGCCGACTTCGCCCTGCGCGCCGCCGCCGAAGGGCTGCTGGAGCCCCTGGACTTCAACACCATCAAGCGCGACCGCATCGACCCGCGTTTCGTCTCCGACCACGGCGTCGGCTCGTTCTACTTCTCCTTCGTCCTGGGCTACAACCAGGGCAAGGTCGGCGGCAAGCAGCCGCAGGACTGGACCGCGCTGTTCGACACCGCCACCTACCCGGGCAAGCGTGCGCTGTACAAATGGCCGAGCCCCGGCGTACTGGAACTGGCCCTGCTGGCCGACGGCGTGGCCAAGGACAAGCTTTACCCGCTGGACCTGGACCGCGCCTTCAAGAAGCTCGACACCATCAAGAAGGACATCGTCTGGTGGGGTGGCGGCGCGCAGTCGCAGCAACTGCTGGCCTCCGGCGAAGCGACCCTCGGCCAGTTCTGGAACGGCCGCATCTACGCCCTGCAGCAGGACGGCGCGCCGGTGGGCGTGAGCTGGAAGCAGAACCTGGTCATGGCCGATTTCCTCGTGGTGCCCAAGGGCGCCAAGAACAAGGACGCGGCGATGAAGTTCCTGGCCAACTCCAGCAGTGCCAAGGGCCAGGCGGATTTCGCCAACCTCACCGCCTACGCCCCGGTGAACCTGGACAGCGTCGGCCAGCTCAAGCCTGACCTGGCGCCGAACCTGCCCACCGCCTACGCGCAGGAACAGATCACCCTCGACTACGCCTACTGGGCGAAGAACGGCCCGGCGATCGCCGCACGGTGGAACGAATGGCTGGTCAAGTGAAAATGGCTGTGATGCAGCCGGGCCAGGCCGCCGGAGGCGCACCCCGCGCCGCCGGCTCGCAGGCCCCGAAGGCAGAACCCATGCGACAGGATGAAATGCTCACCCACCGCTGGCGCGGCTTCCGCAACCTGCTGCCGGCGCTGCTGTTCCTCGGCCTGTTCTTCCTCGCCCCGCTGATCGGGCTGCTTCTGCGCGGTGTGCTGGAACCGACCCCGGGCCTGGACAACTACGCCCAGCTGTTCGCCAACTCGGCTTACTCGCGGGTGCTGTTCAACACCTTCGCGGTCGGCGCGCTGGTCACCGTGATCAGCCTGCTGCTGGGCTTCCCGCTGGCCTGGGCGATCACCCTGGTGCCGCGCGGCTGGGGACGCATGCTGCTGAACATCGTGCTGCTGTCGATGTGGACCAGCCTGCTGGCGCGTACCTACTCCTGGCTGGTGCTGCTGCAGGCCTCGGGGGTGATCAACAAGACCCTGATGGCGCTGGGCATCATCGACCAGCCGCTGGAGCTGGTGCACAACCTCACCGGCGTGGTGATCGGCATGAGCTACATCATGATCCCGTTCATCGTGTTGCCGCTGCAGGCGACCATGGCGGCCATCGACCCGATGGTGCTGCAGGCCGGCTCGATCTGCGGCGCCAGCCCCTGGACCAACTTCTTCCGGGTGTTCATCCCGCTATGCCGGCCAGGGTTGTTCTCCGGCGGCCTGATGGTCTTCGTCATGTCCCTGGGCTACTACGTCACCCCGGCGCTGCTGGGCGGGGCGCAGAACATGATGCTGCCGGAGTTCATCGTCCAGCAGGTGCAATCCTTCCTCAACTGGGGCCTGGCCAGCGCCGCCGCCGCGCTGCTGATCGCCATCACCCTGGTGCTGTTCTACCTCTACCTGAAGCTGCAGCCGGAGTCCCCGGTGGCTTCCAGTAGCGCGAGGTAAGCCATGCTGCTCTCACCCAATGCCATGAGCCGGCGCATGCGTGTCGGCCTCTACCTCACGACCGGCACCATCGCGGCCTTCCTGCTGCTACCCATCGTGTTCATCGTGCTGCTGTCCTTCGGCTCCTCCCAGTGGCTGGTGTTCCCGCCGCCGGGCTGGACGCTGAAGTGGTACGGCCAGTTCTTCTCCAACCCCGAATGGATGAGCGCCGCGCTGGCCAGCCTGAAAGTGGCGATCCTCACCACGATCTGCTCCGTCGCCCTGGGCCTGCCCACCGCGTTCGCCCTGGTGCGCGGCAAGTTCCCCGGCCGCGAGCTGCTCTACGGGCTGTTCACCCTGCCGATGATCGTGCCGCTGGTGATCATCGCGGTGGCGGTCTACGCGCTGTTCCTCAAGCTCGGCTACACCGGCACGCTGTTCTCCTTCGTGGTCAGCCATGTGATCGTCGCGCTGCCGTTCACCATCATCTCGATCATCAACTCGCTGAAGCTGTTCGACCAGTCCATCGAGGACGCCGCGGTGATCTGCGGCGCATCGCGCCTGCAGGCGGTGATGAAGGTGACCTTCCCGGCGATCCGCCCCGGCATGGTCGCCGGCGCGCTGTTCGCCTTCCTGGTCTCCTGGGATGAGGTGGTGCTGAGCGTGATGATGGCCAGCCCGACCCTGCAGACCCTGCCCGTGAAAATGTGGACCACCCTGCGCCAGGACCTGACCCCGGTGATCGCCGTCGCCTCGACGCTGCTGATCGGCCTGTCCGTGCTGGTAATGGTGATCGCCGCCGCCCTGCGCCGGCGCAACGAAATCCGCGCCTGAGCGCCGAGGTAAATGCCATGAGTGCCGTGATCCAAGAATCCCGCGAGCAGAAGACCCTGGTCAGCCTGCGCAACCTGAACAAGTTCTATGGCGACTTCACCGCCGTGGACAACATTTCCCTCGACATCCAGGACGGCGAATTCCTCACCTTCCTGGGCTCCAGCGGCTCGGGCAAGAGCACCACGCTGTCCATGCTGGCCGGCTTCGAGACGCCCAGCAGCGGCGAGATCCTGGTCGGAGGCCAGTCGCTGGTGAACGTGCCGCCGCACAAGCGCGATATCGGCATGGTGTTCCAGCGCTACTCGCTGTTCCCGCACCTGTCGGTGCGCGACAACATCGGTTTCCCGCTGGACATCCGCAAGCAGAAGGGCGCCGAGCGTGACCGTCGTGTCGACGCCATGCTCAAGCTGGTGCAGCTGGACAAGTTCGCCCACCGCCGCCCGGCGCAGCTCTCCGGCGGCCAGCAGCAGCGCGTCGCCATCGCCCGCGCGCTGGTCTACGAACCGCGCATCCTGCTGATGGACGAGCCCCTCGGCGCGCTGGACAAGAAACTGCGCGAAGACCTGCAGGACGAGCTGCGTCACCTGCACCGTCGCCTGGGCATCACCATCGTCTACGTCACCCATGACCAGGAAGAAGCCATGCGCCTGTCCCAGCGCATCGCCATCTTCAGCCACGGCAAGATCGTCGGCCTGGGCAGTGGCTACAACCTCTACCAGAACCCGCCGAATGCCTTCGTGGCCTCCTTCCTCGGCAACTCCAACTTCCTCCGCGCCCGTGCCCACGGCAACGCTGCGGCGGAGTTCGAAGGCCGAGCGCTGGCCATCCGCCCGACCGCGCACCTGCGCGAAGGCCAGGACATCCTGCTGATGGTGCGCCCGGAGAAGGCCCAGGTGCTGAGCCCGACCCAGGCCGCCGCCACGCCGCTGGCCGCGGGTTGGAACGAGATTCCGGCGAAGGTGGCCGAGACCGTGTTCCTCGGCGAGAGCCTGACCTGCAGTGTGGTCACCGCCAGCGGCGCTCAGCTGACCCTCAAGGAGCTCTCCGGCAACACTCAGCCGCTGGCCCCCGGCAGCGAAGTCCGCGTGCGCTGGGCCGCCGCCGATGCCTGCGTGTACGACCAGTGGAACGAGAGCGACCTGACCAAGGGCGCGCACTGATCTGATTCATCCCTTGAACCCCCGGTCTCCCGCGTGGAACCGGGGGATTTTTTGCCTGGCGCTTTTGCGGGTAACGATGGCGTCCGGATTGACCGCCGGCCCTGCCGACGGATCGCGTGCATGGCACGCTCCTACAAGTTGGCGTTGAAGCTTTTGTAGGAGCGGGCCACGCCCGCGAACCGCGCGGGTGCGCGCGGTCAGCTTCCGGATGCTGTTCCAGCAGGAGCGAATAGCCAGACGCTTCATCCGTTTTGGCGGGAGTTATGACATTCGGAGCAACCCCGGCCCTGCCGACGGATCGCGTGCATGGCACGCTCCTTCAGGTTGGCGTTGAAGCTTTTGTAGGAGCGGGCCATGCCCGCGAACCGCGCGGGTGCGCGCGGTCAGCTTCCGGATGCTGTTCCAGCAGGAGTGAATAGCCAGGCGCTTCACCCGTTTTGGCGGGAGTTATGACACTCGGAGCAACCACCGGCCCTGCCGACGGATCGCGTGCACGCACGCTCCTACAGGTTGGCGTTGAAGCTTTTGTAGGAGCGGGCCACGCCCGCGAACCGCGCGGGTGCGCGCGGTTAGATCCAGATGGCGTTCCAGAAGGGATAATCGCCCACTCGCGTTGCCAGTCCCGCACGAAGCGGGTTCGCCACCAGATACCGAGCCGCCTTGCGCAGATCATCTTCATGACGCAGGGCCCGATCATGGAAACCTGCTGTCCATAATGCGCCGCGCCTGCCCGTCGCTCGGTTGGCCAGGCGTGCGCTGGCAGACTTGAGGCGGTTCACCGTGGCTTCCAGGTTGGGCTCAGTCCCAAGTTGGAGAAGCCAGTGCGCATGATCAGGCATCAGCACCCAGGCCAGCATGCTGCAGCCGTGCAGCAGCGCTCGATCTTCGAAGCAACGAGCCGCCGCGCAGCCGGCCGCGAAGTGAGTGAAGATCGGTTGGCGTCGCAGCGTCGTGGTGGTGATCAGATAGATGGCGTGGGGCAGGGCGACACGACCTTTGCGCAACGCAACGCGGCCGGGAGAGGTAAGGGCCATGGTCGATCCTCTTTGTGAGTGGATCGACTATCAAGTTCACTGCTGCTCTCGACGAGAGGAAATACCCGGAAGCCATCCGGTTGATTCGGTGTCCCCTGTAGGAGCGGGCCATGCCCGCGACCGCGCGAATACGCGCGGTCAACCCCGGATGGCATTCCAGACAGGGAATCGCCAACGCGCTTACCCGTTTTGGCGGGGCACAGCGTCTGGATCAACCGCCGGCCCTGCCGACGGATCGCGTGCATGGCACGCTCCTACATGGAAGCGTTGAGCTAGCGGATGAAGTGCACCTTCCCGGTGTCGTCATTGCCCATGTAGATGCCATACACGCCGGCCTGGCGTTCCTCGATGTAGCGCTCGAGGATCTGTCGGATCGCCGGGTAGTAGATGCAGTCCCAGGGGATCTCCTCCGGCGCGAAGAACTTCACCTGCAGCGTCTCGGGGCCGTGCTCGCCGGTTTCCTCGATCACGCTGGCGCGGAAGATGATGTAGACCTCGCTGATGATCGGCACGCTGAAGATGGAGTAGGGCGAGACGATGTCGGCGCGCACACCGGTTTCTTCCCAGACTTCGCGCAGGGCCGCCTGCTCGGTAGTCTCGCCGTTCTCCATGAAGCCGGCCGGCAGCGTCCAGGTGCCGGGGCGCGGCGGGATGCCGCGCTGGCAGAGCAGGTACTTGCCGTCGCGCTCGATGATGCAGCCGGCAATGACCTTGGGGTTCTCGTAGTGGATGTAGCCGCAGCCCGCGCAGGTGAGGCGCTCATGGGTGTCCCCCGGCGGGCACTGGCGGCTGAGGCCGCCACTGCCGCAAGCGGGGCAGAAGCGCGGGGCGGGCATGGCGTCAGCGGCCTATGCGCGGCTCTTTGAGCGCGATGGGGGTGGCGATGTCGCGCACGCTGCCGGCGCCATCCTGCTTGGAGCGCAGGTAGTCCAGGGCGACCTTGGCGGCGGCGCGCACGTGATCGACCGAGGCCTGGTGAGCCGCGACCGGGTCGCCGCTCTTGATCGCCTCGACCATGCGTTCCATCTCCTGGTTGCTGGCGGCGCGGCGGTTCTCCTGGGACACGGAGGTGGCCCGCAGGTAGCTGATGCGTGCCTGCAGCTGGCGCAACTGGGTGGCGGCGGTGCGGTTGCCCGAGCCTTCGAGCAGCACGTCGTAGAAGCCCTGTACCGATTCGATCACCTGCTGCAGCTCGCCGTCCTCCAGCGCCTGGCGGTTTTCTTCCAGCGCACGCTCCAGGTTGCGGATGTCGCGGGCCTTGGCGTTGAGGGTGAAGAGCTGGACGATCAGGCCTTCGAGCACGCAGCGCAGCTCGTAGATGTCGACCGCGTCTTCCAGGGTGATGATGGCAACGCGCGGACCCTTGGCATCGGCGAACTCCACCAGGCCCTCGGACTCCAGGTGGCGCAGCGCCTCGCGCACGGAGGTGCGGCTGACGCCCAGGCGATCGCACAGATCGCGCTCCACCAGGCGGTCGCCCGGCAGCAGCTGGAAGTTGAGGATGGCGCCGCGCAGCTTGTCGAGGACGATTTCGCGCAGGGTGACGGGGTTGCGATTGACCTTGAAGCTATCGTCGAGTGGCAAGCGTTTCATGGGGTCCGCTCTGTGTTCTGGCTGTCCATAGGAAGAACGATGGAGCACCCTTGAGTGCTCCATCGTCAAGTCGGGCCAGCAATCAACCACGTTCCTCGGCGTCGGCCTCGGCGAAGGCTTCGCGGGCGAGGCGGAAACTGTCCACCGCCGCGGGAACCCCGCAATAGATGCCGACCTGCAGGAGGATCTCGCGGATCTGCTCGCGGGATAACCCGTTACGCAGAGCACCGCGCACGTGCAGCTTGAGTTCGTGGGGGCGGTTGAGTGCCGAAATCATCGCCAAGTTTATCATGCTGCGTTCCTTGAGCGATAAGCCGTCCCGGCCCCAGACGTGGCCCCAGCAGTACTCGGTGACCATCTCCTGGAGCGGGCGGGTGAAGTCGTCGGCGTTCTGGATCGACTTGTTCACGTAGGCCTCGCCCAGCACCTGGGTGCGGATGGCCAGGCCCTTTTCGTATTTCTCGTTGCTCATCTCATGCTCCTCGCTTTCCCTGTAGGAGCGGGCCATGCGCGCGATCGCGGGNNNGGCCCGCTCCTACAAGGTGCAATCCCGTCCGCCGGCGGGGGCGGATAAATAAAAAAGGCCGCTGCCGAGGGTGATGGCGAGCGGCCCTGGAAAGCTTCAGCCGGCTATCTCGGGCAGCGCGCCGAGCTTGCCGCGGTGGTAGACCATTGGGGTGACCTCCTGCTCCGGCAGGATCAGGTTCTTCACCGCGCCGACGATGATCGCGTGGTCGCCGCCGTCGTATTCGCGCCACAGCTCGCATTCGATGATCGCGGTGGCCTTGGTCAGCAGCGGGTTGCCCAGCTCGCTCAGGCGCCACTCGATGCCCTTGGCCTTCTCCTTGCCCTTCTTGGCGAAGGCGTAGGCCTCCGCCTGCTGGTCGGAGCACAGCAGGTGGATGGCGAACTGCTTGCTGTCCCGCAGGATCGGGTAGGTGTCCGAGCCGTAGTTGGGGCAGAACAGCACCAGCGCCGGGTCGATGGACAGCGCGCTGAACGCGCTGGCGGTGATGCCGACGATCTCGCCATCGGCATCCAGGGTGGTGACCACGGTGACGCCGGACGGGAAGGAGCCCATCACTTCTTTGTAGATGCCAGGTTCGATCATCTCGTCGCTCCTCTCAGCGCATCACGAAGGGATCGGGCATGGGCGCCTGCGAGAGGTTGATCCACACCGTCTTCAGCTCGGTGTAGGCCAGCACCGAATCGATGCCGCTCTCGCGGCCGTAGCCGCTGTTGTGGAAACCGCCGATGGGCGCCATGGCGGACACCGCGCGGTAGGTGTTGACCCAGATGATCCCGCTGCGAATGCCCCGGGCCATGCGGTGGGCGCGACCCAGGTCGCGGGTCCAGATGCCGGCGGCGAGGCCGAACTGGGAGTCGTTGGCCATCGCCAGCGCTTCGGCCTCGTCCTTGAAACGAATGACCGAGGCGACGGGACCGAAGACTTCTTCCTGCATGATCTTCATCGAGTGGCTGTCGCACTCGAACAGGGTCGGCTCGTAGAACCAGCCCTCGGAGTCGATCGACGGACGCTTGCCCCCCAGGCGCAGGCGGGCGCCTTCGGCGAGGGCGTCGGCGACCAGGCCTTCGACCACGGCGAGCTGCTGAGCGGTGGCCATGGGGCCCATCTCGCTCTGCTCGTCCTGCGGGTTGCCGATGCGGATGCGCTGGGCGCGCTCCACCAGGCGGGCGACGAACTCGTCGTAGATCTCGTCCTGTACCAGCAGGCGCGAGCCGGCGACGCAGCTCTGCCCGGAGGCGGCGTAGATGCCGGCCACGGCGCCGTTGATGGCGCTGTCCAGGTCGGCGTCGGCGAAGATGATGTTGGGCGACTTGCCGCCCAGTTCCAGCGACAGCTTGGCGAAGTTCTCCGCGCTGCTGCGCACCACGTGGCGCGCGGTGGCGGCGCCGCCGGTGAAGGCGATCTTGCGCACCAGTGGGTGGCGGGTCAGCGCCGCGCCGGTGCTCGGGCCGAAGCCGGTGACCACGTTGACCACGCCGGCCGGGAAGCCCGCCTCGGTGGCCAGGCGGGCCAGCTCCAGAATGGTCGCCGAGGCGTGTTCCGACGGCTTGAGGACGATGGTGTTGCCGGCGGCGAGGGCCGGGGCCAGCTTGATCGCGGTCAGGTACAGCGGGCTGTTCCACGGGATGATCCCGGCGACCACGCCCAGCGGTTCGTGCACGGTGTAGGCGAACAGGTCGGGCTTATCCAGCGGCAGGGTCCCGCCTTCGAGCTTGTCGGCAAGGCCGGCCGTGTAATGGAAGAACTCCGGCAGGTAGCCGACCTGGCCGCGGGTCTCGCGGATCAGCTTGCCGTTGTCGCGGCTTTCCAGCTGCGCCAGGTGTTCCTTGTTCTCGGCGATCAGGTCGCCCAGGCGACGCAGCAGCTTGCCCCGCGCGGTGGCGGTGAGGCCGCGCCACGCCGGGTCGTGGAAGGCTCGTTGTGCCGCTTGTACGGCGCGCTCGACATCGGCTTCGTCGGCATCGGGCAGCTCGGCCCAGGCTTGCGCACGGGCGGGGTCGAGGCTCTCGAAGGTCTTGCCGGAGACGGCGTCGACCCACTGGCCATCGATGAACATCTGGAAGCGTGCGAGGGTCATGCGACATTCCCCTGTACGTGATTCTTGGAAACCTGCGCCTGTTGCAGGAAGTCGAGCAGCATCTGGTTGACCAGCCGCGGCGACTCCACCGGCATCATGTGGCGCTGCTCGTCGAGCACCGTCACCCTGGCACCCGGAATGCGTTCGGCCAGTTCCGTGGCCATCTTCGGCGTCGAGCCCGGGTCCAGCTCGCCGGTGGCGACCAGGGTCGGCACCTTGATGCTGCCCAGGTCGTCGACCCGGTACATGTCCTGCGTGGCGAACAGCGTGTAAGTAGTCAGATAGCCCTGCGGATCGTTGCTGGCAAGGGTCTGGCGGATCGCGGCGATCTGCGCCGGGTTGGCGGCCTGGTACTCGCGGCTGAACCAGCGCGACAGGGCGGCCTCGGCGTTGGCGTCCGGGCCGTGCTCGGCGGCCTGGCGGGTCCGCTCGATCACGCCGGCGCGCTGTTCGGCGCTGCGGTTGAACACGCTGTTCAATACCACAAGGCCGTCCAGGCGCTCGGGGTAGTGCAGGGCGAAGGCCCGCGCCACCAGACCGCCCATGGAGAAACCGATGACCATCGCGCTGGTCACGCCCAGGTGGTCGAGCAGCTCGCGCAACTGGTCGGCATAACCGACCAGCCCACAGTCCGGCTGCGGCAGCTGACTCGCGCCATGGCCCAGCATGTCATAGGCGATGACCTGGAAATGCGGGGCCAGACCGACGATCTGGCCGCCCCACATTTCCTTGTTCAGGCCGACGCCGTGGATCAGTACCACGGGGTGGCCCTGGCCGGTCGCCAGGTAACTGGTGCCGGCCGGTGTGCGTTCAGCGGTGAGCCGAATCATGGAGCGCTCCTGCACGGTGTGGATCACTGAGCCTGTTCGGCGGCCAGTTCTTCCAGGTCGATGTAACGGTTGCCGATGCGCGGGTGCAGACGGCCACCGTCGGCGGCGCCCAGGACCACGACGATCTCGTCGGCACGCGGGGCGTCTTCGATCTGCATTTCCAGGGTGATGTAGTGCGAACGCAGGCCTTCGTCGTCCTTGTGCATCATCGGGATCTGGATCGAGGTGCCGGGGCCGCCGCGCTTGTTGGTGAAGCTCAGGTAGCTCTTGGCGTCGACCGCCTTGCGGTAGTGGTTGCCGAAACGCAGGGTGTGGATGACCGCGGAAGCGTGCTCGATCTCGCCATCGGCGCCGACCACGGCGGCCTTGCCGTAGGCCTGGATCTTGTCAGCGCCACCGATGGCGGCAGTCAGGCGCTCGACCATCAGCGCGCCCAGCTCGGAGCAGTGGGCCTTGATCTCGGGCTTGAGGTCTTCGACGAAGCCGCGACCGGCCCACGGGTTCTTGATCACCACGGCCAGGCCGACCATGGTCACCGGCGTGTCGGTGGCCTTGCCGGCTTCGATGAAGGTCTGCTCGCTGTAGGTGACGATCTTGCGAATCTCGAAACTCATGGGTCGCTCCAGTTGTGACTTCGGCTGGGTGGGGGAAGGGATTCGGTATCATGGTATACCATAATACAGTTTGCGCAAGGCGTATTTGCCGTCGGGCCGGAGCGCCCGGAGCCAGCAGTGGCGGGGGGTGTGTGGGAGTGCGGGGAGGACAGGCGACAGGCGGTCGCGGGGAAAAACCGTCGTTTCGGCGGCTTCGGTAGCGCGGTATCCTTGCTGCCATCAGCCGGCGCGCTTGGCGCCGGAGCCTTGTTGGAGAGTCTTCGAGCATGAAACAGGAAATCGCCACCGTGACCGTCAGCGCCGAGCACTGGGGGCGCGAGGCCGAAGCGGTGGATAACGCCCGCGTGACGGTGACCCTCAGCGCGCCGGAGGAGGGTGTGATCGAGGTCAGTTTCAAGGGCCAGCTGGACGCGCCGGAGGAGCCGACCCACGTCTGTGTGACGCTGGAGAACGGGCTTTCCTATTACGGTGAGATCCAGGGCGGCGAGGCGAGCGAGGAGGGTGGGTCGATTCGCTTCGAGGGCGAGTTGATCGATCTGGAAGGGTTCTGAGCCCTTCGTCTACCCGCTCAGCGCGGACGCTCGGCTCATTGTAGGAGCGGGCCATGCCCGCGATCCGTCGGCAGGGGCGACGTCTGTGTCGACTCCTACAATGCAGGTTCTTGCTGCTTCTGCGTGGGATTATTCTGCGTCGCTTCGGCGTGCGCGCCGACCTCTGGTTTCGCCCCCTCGGGCGAGTCCCTTTTGTCAAACGTCGGATAGCCGCCCTCACAAAAGGAACCAAAAAGTCTTGCCCCGGACATCCGGTTTTTCGCTTAGGCGAAAAATTCTCTCCTGAACGGGGCGGCTCGGAGTGCGCGGATGTTTCGCTGGAAATCTTTTTAGCACCAACTCCAGTTCCAAGGCTGCAGTGACCGAATACTTGTTGCGTTATCCGAGCACTCAATAAAAAACCGGCCCCCTGGGCCGGTTTTTCATTGCCTGTGCATAACCTTCACTGCTGCTGCGGGACCATTCCCTCGATGCGCTTGGCGAAGGCATTGGCCAGCGGGCCATCGGCGAGCAGCAGCAGGTAGTCGTGCTCGGACTTGGCCGCCGGGGCGATCTGGTATTTCAGGGTGCCCGAGGCCACCTGGCCGACCACCGGTACGGTCAGGGTGCCGACGCACTCCAGCACGCCGCTGTCCGGGTCCTTGTCGATGATGGCCACGTCCTTCAACTCGGCCTTGCTCAGCGCGTCGGACTGGGCGGAAAGTGCGCCGGACAGGAAGATCTTCACCAGCTGGTTCTTCACGTCGTCCGAGCCGCAGACCTTGGCCTCGTTGCCTCCGCAGGCGCTCAGCAGCGCGGCGGCGGCCAGGACGGCCGACAATTTCAATACGTTCATCTATCCACCCTGTGGCGTTCCATGATGGCCATTGGATAGGAAAAGGCAGGAAAAATTCCCTGCCGCACCATCCCGTTTCGCTACCCAGTTGGCGAAACGGGAGAGGGACTGCCGGTCTTCAGACCACGAAGCGCGCCACCATCCCGTTCAGGTCCACGGCCAGGCGCGACAGTTCCTGGCTCGCCGCGCTGGTCTGGGTGGCGCCGGCCGAGGTCTGGGTTGCCAGGTCGCGGATGTTCAGCAGGTTGCGGTCCACCTCGCGGGCGACCTGGGCCTGTTCCTCGGTGGCGCTGGCGATCACCAGGTTGCGCTCGTTGATCAGCGACATGCGCTCCAGGATCACCTGCAACGAGGCGCCTGCCTCGCCGGTGCGGCTGACGGTGCGCTCGGCGTGGGCGGTGCTGCTGAGCAGGGCGGCGACGGTGCGATCGCTGCCGTTCTGGATGGCCGACACCAGCTCCTCGATCTCGCGGGTCGAGCTCTGGGTGCGTTGGGCCAGCGAGCGCACCTCGTCGGCGACCACTGCGAAGCCGCGGCCGGCCTCGCCGGCGCGAGCGGCTTCGATGGCCGCGTTGAGCGCCAGCAGGTTGGTCTGCTCGGCGACGCTGCGGATCACCTCCAGCACCTTGCCGATGTCCTGCGCCTGGTTCGCCAGCGCTTCTGCCTGCTGCGACGCCTGGCCTACTTCGCCGGCCAGGGTGCCGATGGCGTTGGAGGTTTCGTCCACCCGCTCGCTGCCGCTGCGGGCGGCGTCGATGGCCTCGCGGGAGGCGGCGGAAGTGGACGCCGCGTTGCTGGCCACTTCTTCCACTGCGCTGGTCATCTGGTTGACGGCGGTGGCGGCCATTTCGATCTGGTCGCTCTGCTGCTGCAGCGCGCGGCTGCTTTCCTCCATCACGCTATGCATCTCCTCGGCGGCGGAAGCCAGCTGGCTGGCCGAGTTGCCGATGCCGCGAATGGTCTCGCGCAGGCTGTTCTGCATGTCCGCCAGGGCATTGAGCAACTGCGCCGGCTCGTCACGACCCTCGACCGTGAAGCGCTGGCTGAGGTCGCCACTGGCGATGGTCCGGGCCACGCGCACCGCCTGGTTGAGTGGCACGACGATGCTGCGGGTGAGTTGCCAGGCGAGCAGCAGGGTCAGGCCGACGCTCAGCAACAGCACCGTGCCGACCACCAGCCGGCCACCCTGGTATTGCTCCACTGCGCGGTCGGCGGCAGCGGCGGCACCGTTGCGGTTGAGGTCGATCAGGGCGGTCAGGCGCTTGTTCAGCTCCGCGCCCTGCTGGGCGATGTTGCCGTTGAGGATGTGCAGCGCGCCTTCGTTGTCATCCTGGCGGATCTTCTCCAGCAACTGGTCGACGTACCCGAGGTAGCCGTCCAGCGCCTGGCGCAGCTCATCGGTGCGCTGTTGCTCCTCGGCGCTGAGGATCAGTCGGCGGTAGTCGGCGAGCACCTTGTCCTTGTCCTGCCGCGCCTCGGCGATCAGGCCCAGGCTGCGCTCGCGGGCGGCGCTGTCGTGGTTGACCAGCAGGCGCATGGATTCCAGGCGGATGCGGGCGATGTCGCCCGACAGCTGGTTCATCTGGTTGATGCTCAGCAGCCAGTTGCTGTCGATTTCTTCGGAAGCGCCGCGCAGGGTCGAGAGCTTGTACAGCGAGAACAGCCCAAGGAACACCAGGAGCAGGCCCATGACGGCGAAACCCAGGGACGCGCGGCGGCCAATTGTCATGCTTCTGAACATCGTGAATTTCCCTTTTCTTCATCCATTGTGTTGGGGCCTGTGGCCCTGCCATGCACGGTGATGGCGCAGTGATATTACTGGGCGCCATTTTTTCGCAGCAGTGGCAAAACAGGACTAGCAGACGAAAAACCTGTCCGCTTTGGGGAGGGGATCATTCAGACGAGCGTGATCCAGGCCAGCACGGCGTAGCGCCCGACCTTGGCGACGGTGACCAGCAGCAGGAAGCGCCACAAGGGTTCGCGCATGACGCCGGCGATCAGCGTCAGCGGGTCGCCAATCACCGGCGCCCAGCTCAGCAGCAACGACCAACTGCCGAAGCGCCGGTAGTGGCGCTGGGCTTTTGCCAGCGCCGCATCGCTCACCGGAAACCAGCGGCTGCCGTGCCAGCGCTCTATTCCACGCCCTAGCAACCAGTTCACCAGGGAACCGAGCACGTTGCCCAGGCTCGCCGCCAGCAGCAGCGACCACAGGGGGTACTGACCGCCCAGCAGCAGGCCGACCAGCACGGCCTCCGATTGCAGCGGCAGCAGGGTGGCGGCGACGAAGGCGGAGAGGAAGAGACCGGCGTGGGCGGCGAGGGCTAGGCTGAACATCGGCTGAGGGGGAAAGGCAACAGTGGGCGGTCAGAATGACAGGAACCGTCGTACTAAAAATTTGGAATAAAGAGACGAGCTTCGGGCGTCTCCAGATACTATATGTCCTATCTTGCTGAGGACTTGGTAGGAATTTACATTCGCGCGATGCTGCGCCCGAATGAAATGTCCGTCGGCATGCCACACATCTTCTGGGGAACGCTGTGAAGAACTGGACTCTACGCCAACGCATCCTGGCCAGCTTTGCCGTCGTCATCGCGATCATGCTGTTGATGGTGGTGATTTCCTACACCCGCCTGCTGCGCGTCGAGGCCAGCACCAAACGGGTCAATGAAGATGCCATGCCTGGCACCTATGCCCTGACCCAGGTGCGTTCGACCTGGACCGACAGCATCCTGATGACCCAGGTGCTGGTCGGCCTCTCCGATGGCCAGACGCTGGACGAGAAGCATCGCCAGGAGTTCAGCGCCAACCACGACACCCTGCTGGAGCGCATCGGCCAGTACGAGCGCACGGTAAGCGATCCGCGCGACAAGGAGATGCTCGGCCACTTCAAGCAGCAGGTCAGCCAGTACGATGCCCTGCTTGCCCAGGTGCTGCAGCTGTCTTCCACCGACAGGGAAGGGGCACGCAAGCTGCTGCTGGATCGCCTGGAGCCGCTGTGGGAAGACGGTCGCAAGACGCTCACCCAGCTCATCACCCTGAACAAGGAAATTGCCGATGCGGCAGCGTCGACCATCGTCGATGAGGTCGCCACCGCCAAGGCGATCATGCTCATCTCGCTGCTGCTGGCCATCGCCGCCGCAGCGGTGTGCGGGCTGCTGCTGATGCGCGCCATCACCGAACCGGTGCGCCAGGTAGTAAAAGGCCTGCAAGTGATGGGCAGCGGTGACTTCACCACGCGCCTGGCCATGGAGCGCAACGACGAATTCGCGGTGATCGAGACCGGCTTCAACGGCATGGCCGAGGAGCTCAAGGGCCTGGTATCGCAGGCGCAGCGCTCGGCCATCCAGGTGACCACCTCGGTGACCGAGATCGCCGCCACCTCCAAGCAGCAACAGGCCACCGCCACCGAAACCGCCGCCACCACCACCGAGATCGGCGCCACCTCGCGGGAAATCGCCGCTACCTCCCGCGACCTGGTGCGCACCATGACCGAGGTGTCCTCGGCCGCCGAGCAGACTTCCACCCTGGCCGGCTCCGGCCAGCTCGGCCTGGCGCGCATGGAAGAGACCATGCACCACGTGATGGGCGCCGCCGAGCTGGTCAACGCCAAGCTGGCGATCCTCAACGAGCGCGCCGGCAACATCAACCAGGTGGTCACCACCATCGTCAAGGTGGCCGACCAGACCAACCTGTTGTCGCTCAACGCCGCCATCGAGGCAGAGAAGGCCGGCGAGTACGGCCGCGGCTTCGCCGTGGTCGCCACCGAGGTGCGCCGCCTGGCCGACCAGACTGCCGTGGCCACCTACGACATCGAGCAGATGGTCCGCGAGATCCAGTCCGCCGTGTCCGCCGGCGTGATGGGCATGGACAAGTTCTCCGAGGAAGTGCGGCGCGGCATTTCCGAAGTCGGCCAGGTCGGCGAGCAGCTCTCGCAGATCATCCAGCAAGTGCAGGCGCTGGCGCCGCGCGTGCAGATGGTCAACGAAGGCATGCAGGCCCAGGCCACCGGCGCCGAGCAGATCAACCAGGCGCTGGTGCAGCTCGGCGAGGCCACCGGGCAGACGGTGGAATCCCTGCGCCAGGCCAGCTTCGCCATCGACGAGCTGAACCTCGTGGCCAACGGACTGCGCAATGGCGTCTCCCGCTTCAAGGTCTGACACCGCCGCGGCGGGCAGGCTGTACCTGCAGTTCCGCCTGGGTGCGGACCGCTATGCGCTGGACGTCCACGACGTCATCGAGGTGCTGCCCGTGCCGGCGCTCAAGCGTGTGCCGGAAGCGCCGGCCTGGGTTGCCGGGCTGTTCCCTCACCGTGGCGAGCTGCTGCCGGTGCTGGACATGAGCCAGCTGGCCTTCGGGCACAGCGCGCCGCGCCGTACCAGCACGCGCCTGGTGCTGGTGCGTTACCGCGCCGCAGACGAGGGCCCGGAGCAGCGGCTCGGGCTGATCCTCGAACAGGCCACCCACACCCTGCGCCGCGATCCCGGGGCGTTCCGCGACTACCCGCTGGACAACGGCAACGCCCGCTACCTCGGCCCCGTGCTGGAGGATGAGCAAGGCCTGCTGCAGCGGGTGGGCGTCGATCAACTGCTCAGCGACGAAGCTCGCGCGCGCCTGCTCTGCGATTCAGGGGGCGCGCCGGCATGACCGATCCGCGCTTCGCCCAGTTGCTCAAGGAACGCATCGGCCTGGATGCCGAGTCGGTCGGCGACGCCGTGATCGAGCGCGCCGTGCGCCAGCGCTGCAACAAGGTCAGCGGCGGCAACGCCGAGCATTATTGGATGCTGCTGCAAGGCTCCGCCGAGGAAGTGCAGGCGCTGATCGAGGCGGTGATAGTCCCGGAAACCTGGTTCTTCCGTTACCCCGAATCCTTCGGCGCGCTGGGGGACCTCGCCTCCCGTCGCGTGCTGGAACTGGCCGGCACCCGGCCGCTGCGTATCCTCAGCCTGCCGTGCTCCACCGGCGAGGAACCGTACTCCATCGTCATGGCCCTGCTGGACGCGGGACTCGCGCCGGCCGCCTTCCAGGTCGAAGCGCTGGACGTCAGTCGCGCGGTGCTGGAGCGGGCGGAGGAGGGGCGCTACGGGCGCAACTCATTCCGTGGCTCTGACCTGGCATTCCGCGACCGTTATTTCAGCGCCGACGGCAACGACTACCAACTGGCCGAGGCGGTGCGGCGCAAGGTCCGCTTCCGTGTCGGCAACCTGCTCGCAGCGGGCCTGCTGGCCGGCGAAGCGCCCTATGACTACGTGTTCTGCCGTAACCTGCTGATCTATTTCGACCGCCCGACCCAGGAGCAGGTGGTGGACGTGCTGCGCCGGCTGGCGCGGCCCGACGGTGTGCTGTTCATCGGCCCGGCCGAGGCCAGCCTGATGTCGCGTATCGGCCTGCGTCCGCTGGGTGTGCCGCAGTCCTTCGCCTTCCCATTGCAGGATGCCGAGCCGGCGCCTCGCGCGGCGCCGTTGAACTGGACGGCGCCCCCGCCGATTCCCCGCCCGGCTCCGCCCAAGCCCGCGCCGGCACGCCCGCGGCTGATAGCCAGGCCTGAGCAAACGCTGGCCGCGCCCGCCGATGACGCGCTGGCGGAGATCGCCCGGCTGGCCAATTCCGGCCAGGCCGATTCGGCGCGCCAGCGCTGCGAGGCGCTGTTGGCCAGTCAGGGGCCGAACGCTGAAGCCTTCTACTGGCTCGGCCTGCTGGCCGACGCCCAGGGGCAGGGCAGCGAAGCCCAGGCGTACTACCGCAAGGCCCTGTATCTGAAACCCGATCACCAGGAAAGCCTGCAACACCTGGCCGCGCTGCTTGCGGCCCAGGGGGATGCAGCCGGCGCCCGCCGTTTGCAGGAGCGCGCCGCGCGAGGAGTGAAGCGCAATGGTTGAACGCAACTCTTCATCCATCGGCAGCTCCGTCTTCGACAGTGACCTGCCGACGGTGGACGATTGCTGGAACCGCATCGGCGTGCGCGGCGACCGCAGCTGCCCGAAGCTGGCCGAGTACATCCATTGCCGCAATTGCCCGGTGCACGCCGCCGCTGCCATCAGCTTGCTGGACCGCTACGCGCTGGGCAGCGAGGACGCGGAACTGGCTCCTGTCGAAGCCGCCGAAGCGGCAGTCGAGGAAGGCCGCCCGCACCTGATCTTCCGCCTGGGCGAGGAATGGCTGGGCTTGCCCACCCGCGCCCTGGCCGAGGTCGCTCCGGCCTGCGTGGTGCATTCCCTGCCGCACCAGCGCTCGCCTGCGCTGCTGGGCGTGGCCAACGTGCGCGGCACGCTGGTGGCGTGCATTTCCCTGGGCGAACTGCTCGGCCTCGATAGCCGCGCGGCCGCCCGTGATGAGGCCCGCATCGTGCCGCGCATGCTGATCCTCGCGGCGGTCGGCGGGCCGATCATCTCGCCGGTGGACGAAGTCGACGGCATCCATGAGCTGGACGAGCACGCCATTGTCGAAGCCTTGTCCCAGAGCCACGCCGCCAACGATCGGTTCACCCGTGGGGTGATGCAGTGGCGCCAACGCAGCATTCGCCTGCTCGACCAGGAAGCCCTGCTCGACGCCGCCACCCGGAGCCTTGCATGACCCCGGACCAGATGAAGGACGCGTCGATGCTGGAGCTGTTCCGCCTGGAGGCGGAAGCCCAGACGCAGGTGCTGGTGCACGGGCTGATGGCGCTGGAGCGCAACCCGACCCAGGCCGATCAGCTCGAAGCCTGCATGCGCGCCGCGCACTCGCTCAAGGGCGCCGCGCGCATCGTCGGCCTCGATGCCGGCGTGCAGGTCGCCCACGTGATGGAGGACTGCCTGGTCGGCGCCCAGGAGGGCCGCCTGCTGCTGACCTCCGGGCATATCGACGCGCTGCTGGCCGGCACCGATATCCTCCTGCACATCGCCGACGCCCAGCCCGAGCGCGCCGAACAGGCCCAGCAGGGCGTGCCGGCCATGGTCGAGCGCCTGCAGGCGCTGGTGTCCGGAAAGACCCCGGCGCAGCCGGCTCCGCCTGCTCCAGCGCCCACTGAACCCGCTCCGGTAGCTGGAGAAGCGCCCGCGCCGGCTCCCGCCGTTCCCGCTGAGCGGCCACAGCGTCGTCGTTCCAGCGACAGCGATGAAGCGGGCGAGCGCGTGCTGCGGGTGACCGCCGAGCGTCTGAACCAGCTGCTCGACTACTCCAGCAAGTCGCTGGTGGAGTCCCAGCGCCTGAAGCCGCTGCTCGATTCGCTGCAGCGCCTCAAGCGCATCCAGGCCAGCGCCAGCCGTGTCCTCGACGGCGCCCGCGATGCCGCCAGCACGGCCAACCTCGACGCCGAGGCGCAGGCCTATCTGGCCGACGCGCGGCGACTGGTCGGTGAGTGCCAGCAACTGCTCAGCGAGCAGATCGCCGAGCTGGACGAATTCAGTTTCAAGGCCGGCCAGCGCGCCCAGTCGCTCTACGACACCGCGCTGTCCTGCCGAATGCGGCCGTTCTCCGACGTGCTCTCCGGGCAGGCGCGGATGGTCCGCGACCTCGGCCGCTCGCTGGGCAAGACCGTGCGCCTGGACATCCAGGGCGCCACCACCCAGGTCGACCGCGACGTGCTGGAGAAGCTCGAAGCACCGCTCACCCACCTGCTGCGCAACGCCGTCGACCACGGTATCGAATCCGCCGAAGTGCGCGCCCGTAACGGCAAGCCGGAGGAGGGGAGGATCCAGCTGCTGGCCCGCCATCACGCCGGCATGCTGGTGCTGGAGCTGCAGGATGACGGCGGCGGCGTCGATCTCGACCGCCTGCGCTCGGCCATCGTGCGCCGCCAGCTGTCCACCGAGGAAACCGTGGCGCGCCTCACCGAGGAGGAGCTGCTGAGCTTCCTGTTCCTGCCCGGCTTCAGCATGCGCGAGCAGGTCACCGAGGTGTCCGGCCGTGGTGTTGGCCTGGACGCCGTGCAGCACATGGTGCGCCAGCTGCGCGGCGGCATCCGCATGGAACAGGTCAGCGGGCAGGGTGCGCGTTTCCACCTGGAAGTGCCGCTGACGCTGTCCGTGGTGCGCAGCCTGGTCGTCAGCATCGGCGGTGAGGCCTACGCCTTCCCGCTGGCGCACATCGAGCGCATGCGCCGCCTGGCGCCGGACGAGATCGTCCAACTGGAAGGCCGCCAGCAGTTCTGGCACGAGGGCCGGCATGTCGGCCTGGTGTCCGCCAGCCAGCTGTTGCAGCGGCCCGACGGCGAAGCCACGCCGGACGAGATTCCGGTGGTGGTGATCCGCGATCGGGAAAGCGCCTACGGCGTGGCGGTGGAGAAATTCATCGGCGAGCGCACCCTGGTGGTGGTGCCGCTGGATGCCCGGCTGGGCAAGGTGCAGGACGTCTCCGCCGGCGCGCTGCTGGACGACGGCACGCCGGTGCTGATCCTCGACGTCGAGGACATGCTGCGCTCGGTGGAGAAGCTCCTGGCCACCGGCCGCCTGGAACGCATCGACCCCACCGGCCGCCTCTCCGGTCCGGCGCGCAAGCGCGTGCTGGTGGTGGACGACTCGCTCACCGTGCGCGAGCTGGAGCGCAAGCTGCTGCTCGGGCGCGGCTACGACGTCGCCGTGGCGGTGGATGGCATGGACGGCTGGAATGCGCTGCGCTCGGAGCATTTCGACCTGGTCATCACCGATATCGACATGCCGCGCATGGACGGCATCGAACTGGTCACCCTGATCCGCCGCGACACCCGCCTGCAGTCGCTGCCGGTGATGGTGGTGTCCTACAAGGATCGCGAAGAAGACCGGCGGCGCGGGCTCGATGCCGGCGCCGACTATTATCTGGCCAAGGCCAGCTTCCATGACGAGGCCCTGCTGGATGCGGTGGTCGACCTGATCGGAGGAGCCCACGGGTGAAGATAGGGATAGTCAACGACATGCCCCTGGCGGTGGAGGCGATGCGTCGGGCGCTGGCCTTTGAGCCGGCGCACCGCATCGTCTGGGTCGCCGCCAATGGCGCCGAAGCGCTGGAGATGTGCGCGGCGCACAAGCCCGACGTGATCCTCATGGACCTGCTGATGCCGGTGATGGATGGCGTCGAGGCGACGCGCCGGATCATGGCCCAGAGCCCCTGCGCGATCATCGTCGTCACGGTGGACCTGGAGCGCAACATGAGCCGCGTGTTCGACGCCATGGGCAATGGCGCGGTGGACGCGGTGAATACACCGGTGATGGGCGCCGGCGACCCCGCCGAAGCGGCCCGCCCGCTGCTGCGCAAACTGCAGAACCTGGCCTGGCTCAATGCCCCGCGGGACAGCCGGCCAGCCATCAGCGCAGTGCCGGCGCGCAAGGGCAGCGGCGCGCGCAAGCTGGTTGCCATCGGCTCCTCGGCCGGCGGCCCGGCGGCGCTGGCCGATCTGTTCGCCCGCCTGCCGGCGGACTTCCCCGCCGCCATCGTGGTCGTCCAGCACGTCGACGAAGTCTTCGCCGCCGGCATGGCCGAATGGCTCTCGACCCAATCCAGGATTCCCGTGCGCCTGGCGCGCAACGGCGAGCCGCCGCAGCCGGGCTGCGTGCTGCTGGCCGGCACCAACCACCACATCCGCCTGCTCAAGGGCGGCGAGCTGGCCTATACCGCCGAGCCCAGCAGCCACATTTACCGGCCTTCCATCGACGTGTTCTTCGACAGCGTGGTCGAGTACTGGGTCGGCGATGCCGTTGGCGTGCTGCTCACCGGCATGGGCCGGGACGGCGCCGAGGGCCTCAAACACATGCGCGAACGAGGTTACCTGACCCTGGCTCAGGATCAGGAAAGCAGTGCCGTGTACGGCATGCCCAAGGCCGCCGCGGCCATCGGCGCCGCGGTGGAGATTCGCGCACTGGGCGACATCGCCCGACGACTCGCTGAGGTCTGCGCCTGAGCGCAGCCTACGGAGCAGATTGCATGAACCCTTTGACGAGTGACTACCCCGTGAACACCCCAGGCGATACCGCAGTGATGGTGCTGCTGGTGGACGACCAGCCAATGATCGGTGAAGCCGTGCGCCGCGCGCTGGCGGACGACCCCAGCATCGACTTCCACTTCTGCTCCGATCCGCACCAGGCCATCGCCCTGGCGATCCAGATCAAGCCCACGGTGATCCTCCAGGACCTGGTGATGCCCGGCGCCGACGGCCTCTCGCTGGTGCGCGACTACCGCGCCAACCCGGCGACCCGCGACCTGCCGATCATCGTCCTGTCGACCAAGGAAGACCCGGCGGTGAAGAGCGCGGCGTTCAGCGCCGGCGCCAACGATTACCTGGTCAAGTTGCCCGACGCCATCGAGCTGATCGCGCGGGTGCGCTACCACTCGCGCTCCTACCTCGCCCTGCAGCAGCGCGACGAGGCCTACCGAGCCCTGCGCGAGAGCCAGCAGCAGTTGCTGGAAACCAACCTGGTGCTGCAGCGGCTGATGAATTCCGACGGCCTTACCGGGCTGTCCAACCGCCGGCACTTCGACGAATACCTGGAAATGGAGTGGCGCCGCGCCCTGCGCGAGCAGACCCAGCTGTCGATCCTGCTGATCGACGTGGATCACTTCAAGGCCTACAACGATACCTTCGGCCACGTGCAGGGCGACGAGGCGCTGCGCCAGGTGGCCGGGGCGATCCGCGCCAGCGCCAGCCGCCCCTCGGACCTGCCGGCGCGCTATGGCGGCGAGGAGTTCGTCATGGTCCTGCCCAACACCTCGCCCGGCGGCGCGCGCCTGCTGGCGGAGAAGCTGCGGCGCCTGGTGCAGGACCTGAACATCCGCCACGAGCTGCCCACGCCGGGAGCGTCGCTGACCATCAGCATCGGCGTGGCGACCCTGATTCCCCAGGCCGGGCAGGCCTGCCGCCAGCTCATCGAACTGGCCGACCAGGCGCTCTACAACGCCAAGCACGGCGGGCGCAACCAGGTGGCCATCGCCGGCTGAGTGGGCGGGGAGGGCGCGGAAACGGTGGGCGTGCTTTGTCGTAAAGCCTGAAAAGGCGGCGAAAATTCACGTATACTTGCCGGCTTTTCTACGCCCTTTACCCGTGAGAGATGCCCGCCATGGAAATCCAACCGATCCTCAACAGCATCAAGGACCTCTCCGACCGTACCCATTCGATTCGGGGGTATCTTTGACTACGATCTGAAACATGATCGTCTGATCGAAGTTAACCGCGAGCTGGAAGACCCGGCGGTCTGGAACAAGCCCGAATACGCCCAGAACCTGGGCCGCGAGCGCGCCATGCTGGCGCAGATCGTCGAGACCCTCGACGAGCTCACCGGCGGTCTGGCCGACTCCCGCGACCTGCTCGACATGGCGGTCGAGGAGAACGACGAAGGTGCCGTCGGCGACGTTGAAGCCGAAGTCCAGCGCCTGCGCGAAATCCTCGAGAAGCTCGAGTTCCGCCGCATGTTCAGCGGCGAGATGGACCCCAACAACGCCTACCTGGACATCCAGGCCGGCTCCGGCGGCACCGAAGCCCAGGACTGGGCCAACATGCTGCTGCGCATGTACCTGCGCTGGGCGGACAAGAACGGCTTCAGCGCCGAGATCGTCGAGCTGTCCGAAGGCGAAGTCGCCGGCATCAAGGGCGCCACCGTGCACATCAAGGGCGAGTACGCCTTTGGTTGGCTGCGCACCGAGATCGGCGTGCACCGCCTGGTGCGCAAGAGCCCGTTCGACTCCGGCAACCGTCGCCACACCTCGTTCACCGCGGTGTTCGTGTCGCCGGAAATCGACGACAACATCGAGATCGAGATCAACCCGGCCGACCTGCGCATCGACACCTACCGCTCCTCCGGCGCCGGCGGTCAGCACGTGAACACCACCGACTCCGCGGTGCGTATCACCCACGTGCCGACCAACACCGTGGTGGCGTGCCAGAACGAACGCTCCCAGCACGCCAACAAGGACACCGCCATGAAGATGCTGCGGGCCCGGTTGTACGAGCAGGAGATGCAGAAGCGCACCGCCGCCTCGCAGGCACTGGAAGACACCAAGTCCGACATCGGCTGGGGTCACCAGATCCGCTCCTACGTGCTCGACCAGTCGCGCATCAAGGACCTGCGGACCGGCGTGGAACGCAGTGATTGCGACAAGGTGCTCGACGGCGATCTCAACGAGTACCTCGAGGCCAGCCTCAAGCAAGGGCTCTGACGCAGAGCTCTACTGTAGGAGCGAGCTTGCTCGCGAACCAGCCAGCCGCTCCTGCACAAGTAACCCATTTGATCTAGACGCCAGGCAGATAGACGACCATGAGCGACCAACAACTCGACGCTACCGAACTGCAACAGGAAGAAAACAAGCTGATCGCCCAGCGCAAGGAAAAGCTTGCCGCCGTGCGTGAGGCCAAGGCCATCGCCTTCCCCAATGACTTCCGCCGCGAGAACTACTTCGCGGACCTGCAGAAACAGTACGAAACCGCGACCAAGGAAGAGCTGGAAGCAGCCGCCATCCCGGTCAAGGTTGCCGGTCGCATCATGCTCAACCGCGGCTCCTTCATCGTCCTGCAGGACAGCAGCGGCCGCCTGCAGGCCTACGTGAACCGCAAGACGCTGCCCGAAGAGACCCTGGCCGAGATCAAGACCTGGGACCTGGGCGACATCATCGGCGCCGAAGGCACCCTGGCCCGTTCCGGCAAGGGCGACCTGTACGTCGAGATGACCAGCGTGCGCCTGCTGACCAAGTCGCTGCGCCCGCTGCCGGACAAGCACCACGGCCTCACCGACACCGAGCAGCGCTACCGCCAGCGCTACGTGGACCTGATCGTCAACGAGGAAACCCGCCACACGTTCCGCGTGCGTTCCCAGGTCATCGCCCACATCCGTCGCTTCCTGTCCGATCGCGGCTTCCTCGAAGTGGAAACCCCGATGCTGCAGACCATCCCCGGCGGCGCGGCGGCCAAGCCCTTCGAAACCCACCACAACGCGCTGGACATGGCCATGTTCCTGCGTATCGCCCCGGAGCTGTACCTCAAGCGCCTGGTGGTCGGTGGCTTCGAGAAGGTCTTCGAGATCAACCGCAACTTCCGTAACGAAGGCGTCTCGACCCGGCACAACCCCGAGTTCACCATGCTCGAGTTCTACCAGGCCTACGCCGACTACGAAGACAACATGGACCTGACCGAAGAGCTGTTCCGCGAGCTGGCCCAGGCCGTGCTCGGCAGCACCGACGTGCCCTACGGCGACAAGGTCTTCCACTTCGGCGAGCCGTTCGCCCGCCTGTCCGTGTTCGACGCCATCCTCAAGTACAACCCGGAACTCACCGCGGCCGACCTGACCGACCTCGAGAAGGCCCGCGCCATCGCCAAGAAGGCCGGCGCCAAGGTCCTCGGCCACGAAGGCCTGGGCAAGCTGCAGGTGATGATTTTCGAAGAGCTGGTCGAGCACAAGCTGGAGCAGCCGCACTTCATCACCCAGTACCCGTTCGAAGTGTCCCCGCTGGCCCGCCGCAACGACAACGATCCGAGCGTCACCGACCGCTTCGAGCTGTTCATCGGTGGCCGCGAGATCGCCAACGCCTACTCCGAGCTCAACGACGCCGAAGACCAGGCCGAGCGCTTCATGCTGCAGGTCAAGGAGAAGGACGCCGGTGACGACGAGGCGATGCACTACGACGCCGACTTCGTCAACGCGCTGGAATACGGCATGCCGCCCACCGCCGGTGAAGGCATCGGCATCGACCGCCTGGTGATGCTGCTGACCAACTCGCCGTCGATCCGCGACGTCATCCTCTTCCCGCACATGCGCCCGCAGGCGTAAGCGCAGGAACAGGAGAAGAAGGCCGCCCTCGGGCGGCCTTTTTCGTTTCCGTAGCTCTTCGTAGGAGCGAGCTTGCTCGCGAACGGTTTCCCCGGAAACATCTGAGCGGAGCGGTTCGCGAGCAAGCTCGCTCCTACACAGACATCGGAATCTGGCGGTATACCATCCGACGAAATGCACCCGCTTGCCGTGGCTCGGCCACTCGGTGGCACGTCTCACTCCCAGGCCTGATTCCCAGCCGCCTGCTCTGCCTCGCGGCCCGCTTCGTGCGCCGGTGTCGCAGCTGCAAGGCGGCAATTGTTTTCCCACAGAAAAGCTCGAACAATGCGCCATCAGGCCGCGCCGCCGGAGGTAATGCCAGTGACCCAAGTGTCCCCGCGAGACAGCGCAGCGCAAGTCGCCAGCGCCATCGCAGAAAGTGTCAAATACCAGGGCCGCAAGGCCAGCCGCCAGGGCAGCGAGCAGCGCCGCCAGGCGATCCTCGACGCCGCCCTGCGGATCATCGTGCGCGACGGCGTCCGCGCCGTGCGCCACCGCGCCGTGGCCGCGGAGGCCGGTGTGCCGCTATCGGCCACCACCTACTACTTCAAGGACATCCAGGATCTCATCACCGACACCTTCGCGCTCTTCGTCGAACGCAGCGCCGAGGCCCTGTCCACCTTCTGGACCAGCGTCGAAGGCGACCTCCAGGCCATGGCCGCCGGCCTCGGCCAGGACGACCCGCAGGCGCGCCGCGAGCTGACCGCCAATATCGTCGAGCTGGCGATCCAGTACGTCATGGTCCAGCTCAACGAGCGCCGCGAGCATCTGCTGGCCGAGCAGGCGTTCCGCCAGGAGGCGCTGCTCAACCCCAGCCTCAGTGATCTGGCACAGCGTCACCGGCGGATTCTGTCTCAGGGCGTAGTGCATTTCTTCGAAGTGCTCGGCTCCAGACAGCCCGAGCAGGATGCCCGGGTGTTGACGGCCATCATCCTGCAGATGGAGTATCAGGGCCTGCTGGACGGGGCCGACCGCCTGCAGATCGAGGAAATGCGTGCCATCCTTAGCCGCTATCTCGATCTGGTGATGGGCCTGTAGCCCCGGCTGCTGAATTCCAACCCCGCCATCCGGCGGGGTTTTTCGCTCCGGACGCCTTTGCCCATCGCATGCAAAGGCATCCGGACCTAAGGAGGGCGTGATGAAAGTCTGGCGTGCACTGCTGCTGTTGAGCATCTGCCTGCTCAGTGGCTGTCTGGTGACGTTCAAGGACCCGATTCCGGCCAACGAGCCCGCGCCGGCTCACCTGCTGGGCCAATGGTCGCGTGTGGACGAGTACGGCGAGGAGCAGTTCCTCGAGGTCACCCGTTCCGGCTCCAACCTCTACCGCGCTCTCAGTTACGTCGACAGCAAGGACAACACCGACAGCGTCGAGGACTTCGGCTTCACCGTCGCCCACCACGGCAAGCGCTGGTACCTGTCGGCCGGTTTGCCGAAAAGCATGGGTGGCAACTTCGCCCTGGCCGGCTTCGAGATCACCGACAAGGACGAACTGGTGATCTATAACCTGGATGTCGAGCACATCCTGCAGGACATGACGGAAGGCGCGCTCAAGGGCGAGAAGGTCGATACCGAACAGGGTGCCGGAGCCCTGGTGACCAGCCAGTTGCCCCAGGTGATCGCCTACCTCAACGATCCGGCCAACTCCGATGTATTCGTCGAAGCGCTGCGCTTTTCGCGCGTGACCCCGGGAGAACAGCAATGACCCCACGGCGCAAGAAGTCCACGGCCAGCGAATACCAGCAGATCATCCGTGGCCTGTCCGACCGCATCGTCGAGGCACAGACGCCGATCCGCGTGCTCGACGCCATCAAGTGGGACGACGGCATCCGCGACGACTTCCTCAAGGGCCGTGGCAAGCACGCGCCCAAGGTCGACCGCGCCTACTACGACAGCCGCCCGTTGTCTTTCGACAGCAGCGCGAAGAAGCAGGAATTCCAGAACATCGAGCGCGACATCACCCGGCACCTGGGGCAGTTCAACCCGGTCGGGCAGATCATGCGGCGCATGTGCAAGGAATACCGCATGGTCATCCGCATGCTCGAAGCGCGCGGCACCCAGGACTTCGGCCTGATCTCCCAGGAGCTCTACGGCTCGGCCTCCGATGCCTTCCATGCCGGCGACCCGACCCTGGCGGACCTCGGCCTGATGCTCTCGGACTACCTGAACAACATCGCCGACCGTGGCGACCTCAAGGACGAACCCAAGACCCTCACCGCCAGCGACGCGGTGAAGATGCTGCAGGAACGCCTGAACCAGGTGTTCGACGGCAAGGAAGACACCATCCGCGTCTTCGAGTCCGACGGCATCGTCGCCGACGCCGCGGCCGGCGCCGATTACATCAAGGTGCGCGCCGACGCCATGTTCAACGAGCGCGACGTGCGCGCGCTGGAAGTCCATGAAGGCCTGGTGCACGTCGGCACCACGCTCAACGGCCTCAACCAGCCGATCTGCACCTTCCTCGCCAAGGGCCCGCCGTCCTCCACCGTGACCCAGGAAGGCCTGGCGATCCTGATGGAAGTGATCGCCTTCGCCTCCTACCCGACGCGCCTGCGCAAACTCACCAACCGCACTCGCGCCATCCACATGGCCGAAGAGGGCGCGGATTTCCTCGAGGTGTTCCACTTCTACCGCGAGCAGAACTACAGCGTGGAGAGCAGCTACCAGAACGCCAGCCGGGTGTTCCGTGGCTCGACCCCGAGCGGCCTGCCGTTCACCAAGGACCTGTCGTACCTCAAGGGCTTCATCCTGATCTACAACTACATCCAGCTCGCCGTGCGCAAGGGCAAACTGGAGCAGATCCCGCTGCTGTTCTGCGGCAAGGCCACCCTGGAAGACATGCGCACCCTGCGCCAACTGGTGGACGAGGGCCTGGTGGTGCCGCCCAAGTACCTGCCGCCGCAGTTCCGCGATCTCAACGCACTGTCGGCGTGGATGTGCTTCTCGAACTTCCTCAACCACCTCAGCCTCGACCGCATCGAGGCGGATTACGCCAATATCCTCTGACCAGCAGGTCTCCCTGTAGGAGCGGGCCGTGCCCGCGATCGCGCGCATGGCGCGCTCCTACAGGTCAGCTCCCAAGGATGACCCGTCGATGATCCGTTGCATCAAGGCCGCCAGCCTCACACTGCTCCTCACCCTCGGCGGCTGCAGTTCGCTGCTGTTCTACCCCAGCGACGACGTCGCCATCACCCCGGCCCGCGCCAAGCTCGACTACCGCGACGTGACGCTGAGCACCGCCGACGGCGTAAAGCTCGCCGGCTGGTGGCTGCCGGTGAAGGCAGGCGTACCGGTCAAGGGCACCGTGCTGCACCTGCACGGCAATGGCGGCAACATGGCCTGGCACCTGGGCGGCGCCTACTGGCTGCCGGAGCAGGGCTACCAGGTGCTGATGGTGGATTACCGCGGCTACGGACACTCCGAGGGCGAGCCGAGCCTGCCGGCGATCTACCAGGACATCGACGCCGCCTTCGCCTGGCTGGACAAGGCGCCCGAAGTGCAGGGCAAGCCGGTGATCCTGCTCGGCCAGAGCCTGGGCGGCGCCATGGCCGTGCACTACCTGGGCCTGCACCCGGAGCGGCAGAAGCAATTGCACGCGGTGGTGCTCGATGGCGTGCCGGCCAGTTACCGCGACGTGGCGCGATACACCCTCTCCACCAGTTGGCTGACCTGGCCGCTACAGGTCCCGCTGTCCTGGCTGGTGCCCGATGGCGACAGCGCGATCCGCTCCATGCCGCGACTTTCTGGCGCACCCGTGCTGCTCTTCCACAGCATCGACGATACCATTGTGCCCCTGGACAACGGCCTGAGCCTCTACAAGGCCAAGCAGCCGCCGAAGGTCTTCCAGCTGACGCGCGGCAACCATGTGGAAACCTTCGGCGAACCCGTGTGGCGCGAAGTGATGCTGCGCTTCCTCGACGACCCGCAGCACTTCACCGGTCTGCGTCGCCTGGCTGAAGTCCCGAACTATCCCTCTCCGGCGAAGCCACAGGAATCGCAGGCGGACCCGAAACAACAAGGCAACCCATGAACGAGCGCAACCCGATCTCCTACATCCTCACCGTCATCGCCACCATCTTCGTCTCGGTCGGCACGCTCTGGTACTACGGCTACCTGCACTTCGCCAAACCCGAGGACGCGCTGGAACTGACCCAGTTCACCATGCTGAAGAGCATCCCCGGCCAGGACACCAAGCTCTCCCTGGACCCGGCCGACCAGCAGGCGCAGTGCATCGACGGCGTGCTGGTGATGTTCGACATGACCCAGAAGGGCCTGACCGGCGTGCTGGTCGATGGTCGCAAGCGCGCCGTGCGCTGCATGGGCGAGCAGACCCCGCAAGAGGTCAAGTGACGGCGAGCCCGCCGTCGCAGGGCAAGGGAGCAAGCAACATGGGCCATCCCGAAATCCGTGTCTGGCAGGGCGATATCACCCGTCTCGACGTCGATGCCATCGTCAACGCCGCCAACAGCTCGCTGCTGGGCGGCGGTGGCGTCGACGGCGCCATCCACCGGGCCGCCGGCCCGGACCTGGTCCACGCCTGCCGCCCGCTGGGTGGCTGCAAGACCGGCCAGGCGAAGATCACCCCCGGCTTCCGCCTGCCGGCGCACTACGTCATCCACACCGTCGGGCCCGTCTGGCGCGGCGGTGAGCACGGCGAGCCCGAGCTGCTCGCCCAGTGCTACCGCAACAGCCTGCAACTGGCCGAAGACAACGGCCTCGCCAGCATCGCCTTTCCCGCCATCAGTACCGGTATCTACGGTTATCCCGTCGAAGCCGCGGCGCAGGTCGCCGTGGACGAACTGCGTCGTCCGCGCGGTGAAGGCAGTTCGCTGAAGGAAGTGGTGCTGGTTCCGTTCTCGGTGGAGATGGCGGAGCTCTATCGGCGCCTGTTGGGCTGATCGCCCAGCGGCCTCCTGTAGGAGCGAGCTTGCTCGCGAACCCAGGTTCGCCTCCGCGCCGCCGCCATCCCCTCGCCGCCGCCCTCTCCCTTTGATGGAGGGTGAGGGGCTTGGTGCGTCAATCTGTTCGCGAGCAAGCTCGCTCCTACGAAGAGCCGCTCCCCAGGAGCGAGCTGTCACGAACCGGTCAGTCGGTCGCGCTCATCGCCGAGCGCGGCTGCACCGGGTTGGCGTCATTGGAAATGGTCACCTCGACGCGACGGTTCATGGCGCGGCCGGCCGGGGTCGCGTTGCTCGACACCGGGTACTCCTTGCCGTAACCGCGAGAAACGACGCGATCGGACGTGACGCCCTGGCTCAGCAGTGCCAGGCGAATGGCGTCGGCGCGGCGCTCGGAAAGCCCCTGGTTGTAGGAGGACGAGCCGCTGCTGTCGGTGTAGCCCTCGACAATGACCTTGCGCTCGGGATTCTGCTGCAGGTAGCCGGCGAGGTTTTGCACATTGCTCATGGCGCCGGGCTTCAACTCGGCGCGGTCGAGATCGAACAACACGTCACCGAAGGACACCATGGTCCCGCGCGAGGTCTGCTTGGCGTTCAGCTCGCCCTTGAGCTTGTTCAGCTGTGCGGTGCGCGCATCCAGGCGGGCCTGGGCGCGCTGGGCCGAGGTGTTCTTCATCTGGTCCTCGGCGTTGCGCAGCGCCACCGTCTGATTGGCCAGCTCGATGCGTTGCTGGGTCAGGTAGGCCATCTGGTCGACGTCCTTCTGGTCGGCGCCGTCGCGGTAGGCCTTGTCGGTCTTGGCCAGCCAGTCACCGGCGTCCTTGGTTTCCAGCGCGGCCTGCTGGGTGGCCTGGGGTTCGGCCTGCAAGGCCTGGAAGTCGCCACGGGCTTTCTCCAGGTTGGCGTTGGGCGGCGTCGAGCACGCGGCCAGGGCCAGGGCGAGGGTCGAGATGGCGGGCAGTACGATGAGCTTGTTCATGTCGGAATTCCTTATATGGCCGGACGTAGGGGCGGGATCACTGGGCCTGCTGCAGGCCTTCCTGACGCAACTCCATCACGCCTTGCTGGGCGTCCTTGACGTTGTTCTGCGCCTTCACGGCCTGCGACTTGCGTTCGGCCACGCGGGCGTCCCATTCGGCCTGCTGCGCCAGGCGCTTGGCCTGGTCGTATTCCTTGTCGTTCAGGGCGATGCGCGCCTGGGCGAGTTTGTCCTGGGCATTCTTGGTTTCGACCGGGGCGAATTCCGGTCCACCGGAGCTGACGGCGGCGTTCACTGCCGACTCGGTGACGGCCATCTGTTCGCTGGGCGGGTTGCCGGCGCAACCGGCCAGCAGCACGGCGCCGCCAAGGGCGAGCAGGCTGAGGCGCAGGGAGGCGCGGGTGGAGACGGTTCGAGCGCTCTGAGATTTCAGTTCCATTGGGTGAATCCTCTGACGTTTGGTAAGGGGTTCCCTCGGCGATTCGAGTGCCGGTGGATGCCTGCCACGTGGGTCTGCGGCTTCGTGGGCATCTGATTAGGGGACTAAGGGTCTTGTCAGGGGGTTCAAAAAAAATGCCCGCCGTAGTGGCGGGCATCGGTGGCGATCCACTGGGATCAGCCGCGATGACGCAGCAATCTCAGGCCGTTGAATACCACCAGCAGGCTGGCGCCCATGTCGGCGAAGACCGCCATCCACAGGGTCCCTTCGCCGGCCAGGGTGAGGGCGAGGAACACCGCCTTGATGCCCAGCGCGAGGGTGATGTTCTGGATCAGTACGCGGTGGGTCTGGCGCGACAGGCGAATGAAGGACGGCAGCTTGCGCAGGTCGTCGTCCATCAGCGCGACACCGGCGGTTTCGATGGCCGTGTCGGTACCCGCCGCGCCCATGGCGAAGCCGATGTCGGCGCGGGCCAGGGCCGGGGCGTCGTTGATGCCGTCGCCGACCATGCCGACCCGCTTGCCGCCTTCCTGGCGTTGCTTGACCTCGCGCAGCTTGTCTTCGGGCAGCAGGTTGCCCAGCGCCTGGTCGATGCCCACCTGGGCGCCGATGGCGTTGGCGGTGTGCGGGTTGTCACCGGTCAGCATCAGCGTCTTCACGCCCAGTTCGTGCAACTGGGCGACCGCTTCACGGCTGGTTTCCTTGACGCCATCGGCCACGGCGAAGAGTGCCAGCGGGCCTTGGGCATCGAGCAGCACGATGACCGTCTTGCCCTGTTGTTCGAGGGCGTCGAGGCGGGCCTCCAGCTCTTTCGAGCACAGCTCCAGTTCCTCCACCAGGCGGTGGTTGCCCAGGTGGTAGGTTTGCCCGTCTATTTCGCCTTTCACGCCGCGGCCGGGCAGGGCGGTCAGTTCACCGACGCTGTACAGCGCGATGTTGTCCGCCTCGGCGGCCCGGGCCACGGCGTGCGAGACCGGGTGATCCGAACGCGCCGCGAGGCTGGCGGCGAGTGCGCGCACATCGCCGGCGGCGGTTTCCCGCAGGGCGGTGAAGTCGGTCTGGCGCGGGCGGCCTTCGGTGAGGGTGCCGGTCTTGTCCAGGGCGATCCACTCCAGCGAGCGGCCCATCTCCAGGAACACCCCGCCCTTGATCAGGATGCCCAGGCGTGCCGCTGCCGACAGTCCGCTGACGATGGTCACCGGCGTGGAGATCACCAGGGCGCAGGGGCAGGCGATCACCAGCAGCACCAGCGCGCGATAGACCCAGTCCAGCCAGGCGCCGCCGAAGAACAGCGGTGGCAGCAGCGCGGTGGCGATGGCGATGAGAAACACCGCCGGGGTGTAGAGGCGCGAGAACTGGTCGACGAAGCGCTGGGTCGGCGCGCGCGATCCCTGGGCCTCTTCCACGGCGTGGATGATGCGCGCCAGGGTGCTGTCGTCGGCCGCGCGGGTGACGCGGTATTCCAGCGCGCTTTCACCGTTGATGGTGCCGGCGAACAGGGTGTCGCCCACCTGCTTTTCCACCGGCAGGCTCTCGCCGGTGATGGGCGCCTGGTTGACGCTGGAGCGGCCGTCGAGCACCTCGCCGTCCAGGGCGATGCGCTCGCCGGGGCGCACCCGCACCCGCGCGCCGAGGGCAACGGATTTGGCGGAGACTTCCTGCCACTGACCGTCCACCTGCACCGTGGCCTGCTCCGGAGCCAGTTGCAGCAGCCCGCGAATGGCGTTGCGCGCGCGATCCAGCGACTTGGCCTCGATCAGCTCGGCGATGGCGAACAGCACGGCGACCATGGCCGCTTCCGGCCACTGGCCGATCAGCATGGCGCCGGTCACGGCGATGCTCATCAGGGCGTTGATGTTGAGGTTGCGGTTCTTCAGGGCGATCCAGCCCTTGCGGTAGGTCGGCAGGCCCGCGCCAAGGATGGCGGCAATGGCCAGCGCCGCCACCAGCCACTGCGGGCCGATGGCGAACCACTCGAAGAACTCCGCACCTGCCGCCGCGACACCGGCCAGCGCCAGCGGCCACCAGGGCTTCTGCTGGGCGGGTTGTGCGGACGCGGGGGCGTTTTCGTCCACGGGCTCGGCCTGCATGCCGAGGGACGCCACCAGCTTCTGCAGCGGTTCGATGCTGTCGAAGCGGTGCTGCACGCGCAGCAGACGCTGCATCAGGTTGAAGTCCAGGTCTTCCACCGCTGGCACGCGGCCCAGTGCATCGCGCAGCAGGCGTTCCTCGGTGGGGCAATCCATGGCTTCGATGCGCAGGCTGGTCCAGCGCAATTCGCCGGCCGCGGCGCCTGCCACGGCGCTTGCCGCTTGTGCGGGGTCGATGGGCTCATGCTGATGATCGTGATCGTGATCGTGATCGTGATCGTGGGCATGGCCGTGATCATGCGGAGCAGGTCCGGCGGCCGGGGCGCGCAGCAGCGCGCCTTTGTCGCAGCCGCAGCAGCCGGCGGCTTCCTGTTCGCGGTGCTGATCCTGGATTGGAGCGGGGCCGTGGATGATCGGGCCCTGGCGATTGGCAGTCATGTCGTCCGTTCCTGTTTGACGAGTTGCCGCTGATTGCACACCCTGTAGCAACTACAGAGTCAAGCGTCCGTTGGCGAGGAGTCGCACATGAAGATCGGTGAACTGGCAAAACTGACCGGCTGCCCGGTGGAAACCATCCGCTACTACGAGCGCGAAGGCCTGCTGCCCGCGCCGTCGCGCAGCGAAGGCAACTACCGGCAGTACGACGCCAGCCATGTCGAGCGGCTGTCGTTCATTCGCCATTGCCGTTCGCTGGACATGACCCAGGAGGAAATCCGCATCCTCCTCGGCCTGCGCGACCGTCCCGAATCCGACTGCGGTACTGCCAACCGGCTGATCGACGAGCATCTGCACCACGTCGAGGTGCGCATCGCCGAACTGCAGTCCCTCAGCCAGCAATTGCGCGACCTGCGCGCGCAGTGCCAGGGCGAGGGCAGCAGCGTGGATTGCGGCATCCTGCGCGAGCTGGAGCAGCCGGCGGAGCCTTCGGTGATTCCCGATGCGTGCGCCGAGGCGGGGCATTTGCATGTGCCCGGCGTCCATGGGCGGCATTGACCGCACCCTGTAGGAGCGTCCCATGGGCGCGATCGCGGGCATGGCCCGCTCCTGCTTGAGGTCTGGTGCGAGGATCTGCCCTCTCCCTAACCCTCTCCCTGAAGGGAGAGGGGACTAGTTGGGTGCAGGTTGAAACCCCTGCGTCAGCCGGCACAAGCGGCTCCCTCTCCCTTCAGGGAGAGGGCGGGGGAGAGGGAAGCCCCGGGCACGGCTTTTCAGAAGAACACAGCCGCCCTGCAGTTGAAATGAAGTTCCCCGGCATCTGCCGGGGCATGCTGGGTTTCAGGAGTGCTCCGCCTCCGTCAGCTCATGCAGGTACTTGCGCGACAGTGCCAGGAAACGCGGCGTCGGGCCGGTGTCCTCATAGATCGGGTCGCCCTGTTCGTCGTGGGCCACCACCTTGTTGCCCTGCACGTAGGGGAAGCTCGCCTCCAGCTCCTCCAGCGCCGCATTGACCAGTTCCCCCAGCAGCTCCTCGACGCTGCGCTTGGGGTACATGTCGTGCAGCGCGGCCAGACGCGCGGCGGTCTCGATGTCCAGCGGAATGCTGTACTGGTGGTTGGTCATGCGCCCCCTGGCGTTCTTTTCCCAATGGCGTACCAGCTCGCGGATTTTCATGTTCACCTCTAGGGTCGTTACGTGGCGGTCGGCCCTCGTGAGGTCGCCGCAGGTTTTCCCGTCGATGGGGATAACTTTCAGCCTAGACGTTGTCCGAGCAGGATTGCGGGCGTTCGTCGCGCCCTTGCCAGCCAGCGCACCGGGCGGCACTGTGAAGCGCCAAGCGACGCCTTTTTCAATCAAGGACTCTCATACCAAGGAGACCGCGATGCCGGATATCGATGCGCGCCTGCGCGAGGACGTTCACCTGCTCGGCGAGTTGCTCGGGCAGACCATCCGCGCCCAGTACGGGCAGGGCTTCCTCGACAAGATCGAACTGATCCGCACCGGCGCCAAGGCCGCCCGGCGCGGCTCCGCCGAAGGCGCCAAGCAGCTCACCGCGACCCTCGATGGCCTGGGCGAGGACGAACTGCTGCCGGTGGCGCGCGCCTTCAACCAGTTCCTCAACCTGGCCAACATCGCCGAGCAGTACCACCGCATCCGCCGGCGCACGGCCAAGGAGCCGGAGCCCTTCGAGGGCCGCGTGCTGGCCGAACTGCTGGGGCGCCTGCGCAACGCCGGCCTGGGCGCCGAGGGGCTGGCGCGCCAGGTGGCGGACCTGGAAATCGAACTGGTGCTCACCGCGCACCCCACCGAGGTGGCGCGCCGCACGCTGATCCAGAAATACGACGCCATCGCTGCGCAACTGGCCGCCGGTGACCACACCGACCTGCTGCCCGAGGAGCGCCGCGCGGTGCAGGAAAAACTCCAGCGCCTGATCGCCGAGGCCTGGCACACCGACGAGATCCGCCGTACCCGCCCGACCCCGGTGGACGAGGCGAAATGGGGCTTCGCGGTGATCGAACATTCCCTCTGGCATGCCTTGCCGGACTTCCTCCGCCACGTTGATCGCACCCTGCAGGAAACCCTTGGCGAGCGCCTGCCGCTGAGCGCCGCGCCGATCCGCTTCGCTTCCTGGATGGGGGGCGACCGCGACGGCAACCCCAACGTCACCGCCGCCATCACCCGCGAGGTGCTGCTGCTGGCGCGCTGGATGGCGGCCGATCTCTATCTGCGCGATGTGGACAGCCTGGCCGCCGAACTCTCCATGCAGCAGGCCAGCGACGAGCTGCGCGCTGAAGTCGGCGACCTCGCCGAGCCTTACCGCGCGCTGCTCAAGCAACTGCGTGAACGCCTGCGCGCCACCCGCGCCTGGGCCGAACGCGCCATCCATACCAGCGAGGAGCCGGGCGCCGAGGTATTGCAGGACAACCGCGAACTGCTGGAGCCGCTGCAGCTCTGCTATCGCTCGCTGCAGGCCTGCGGCATGGGCGTGATCGCCGATGGCGACCTGCTCGACACCCTGCGTCGCGCCGCCACTTTCGGGCTGTTCCTGGCGCGGCTGGATGTGCGCCAGGACTCCACGCGCCACGCCAACGCCATGGCCGAGATCACCGAGTACCTGGGGCTGGGCGACTACTCCGAGTGGGACGAAAGCGTGCGCCAGGAATTCCTCCTGGAAGAACTCGGCAGTCGCCGCCCGCTGCTGCCGGCCAATTACCAGGCCTCGGCGGAGACCGCCGAAGTCCTCGCCACCTGCCGTGTGGTGGCGCAGGCGCCGGCTGCCTCGCTGGGCTCCTACGTCATCTCCATGGCCGGGCAGCCGTCCGACGTGCTCGCGGTCCAGTTGCTGCTCAAGGAATGCGGGCTGGAGCGGCCGATGCGCGTCGTGCCGCTGTTCGAGACCCTGGATGACCTGGACAACGCCGGCCCCTGCATCGACCGCCTGCTCAGCCTCGACAGCTACCGCACCCGCCTGACCGGGGCGCAGGAAGTGATGATCGGCTACTCCGACTCGGCCAAGGACGCCGGCACCCTGGCTGCCGCCTGGGCGCAGTACCGCGCGCAGGAGGCGCTGGTGGACATCTGCCGCAAGCATGGCGTCGAGCTGCTGCTGTTCCATGGCCGCGGCGGCACCGTGGGCCGCGGCGGTGGCCCGGCCCACGCAGCAATCCTCTCGCAGCCGCCGGGCTCGGTGGCCGGGCGTTTCCGCACCACCGAGCAGGGCGAGATGATCCGCTTCAAGTTCGGCCTGCCGGATATCGCCGAGCAGAACCTCAACCTCTATCTCGCCGCCGTGCTGGAGGCCACCCTGCAGCCGCCGCCGGTGCCCGAACCGGCCTGGCGCGAGGAGATGGACCGCCTGGCTGCCGATGGCGTGCTCGCCTACCGCGCGGTGGTGCGGGAGAACCCGCAGTTCGTCGACTACTTCCGCGAGGCCACGCCCGAGCAGGAGCTGGGCCGCCTGCCGCTGGGAAGCCGCCCGGCCAAGCGCCGCGAGGGCGGGGTGGAAAGCCTGCGGGCGATCCCCTGGATTTTCGCCTGGACCCAGACGCGCCTGATGCTGCCGGCCTGGCTGGGCTGGGAAGATGCCCTGTTCAAGGCCATCGAGCGCGGCGAAGGCGCACTGCTGGGGCGCATGCGCAAGGAGTGGCCGTTCTTCACCACCCGCATCGACATGCTGGAGATGGTGCTGGCCAAGGCCGACCGGGAAATCGCCCAACTCTACGACGAGCGCCTGGTGCAATCGGAACTGCGACCATTAGGTGCGCATTTACGCGACCTATTGTCGCAGTCGGTGCGCGTGGTGCTGGGTCTGACCGGGCAGTCCCAACTGCTCGCCCACGCCGCCGAGACGCGCGAATCCATTGGTGTGCGCAATACCTACCTGGACCCGCTGCACCTGCTCCAGGCCGAGCTGCTGGCCCGCTCGCGACGCTGTACCGGCGATGCCTGCGGCGGTCTGGAGCAGGCCATGCTGGTGACGGTCGCAGGGATCGCCGCGGGGCTGCGCAACACCGGTTGAGGGAGTATCACCCCCCACCAAAGGTGGATTGCCGAGCCGGCAAATGAGATTAATTTGAAGGCTGTTCCGGGCGCCATGAAACGCCCGGGACCGGCTCGCGCAGTCCCCATGGCCGGCTTGTCTGGCAGGGGACCGCTGTGTATCGTGAGCAACCTTTCGGCGCATGTCTGCGCCATTCCAGCACGATGAGATTGGCCCCAAGAGGCGGATCCGTGATTTCGCTTAACAAGTATTAAGGAGCATATCGATGCGTGTGATTCTGCTCGGGGCGCCCGGTGCCGGCAAAGGTACCCAGGCTCGCTTCATCACTGAGAAGTTTGGCATTCCGCAGATTTCCACCGGCGACATGCTGCGTGCAGCGGTCAAGGCTGGCACCGAGCTCGGCCTGCAGGCCAAGAGCGTAATGGACGCCGGCGGCCTGGTATCCGATGACCTGATCATCAACCTGGTCAAGGAACGTATCGCCCAGCCCGACTGCGCCAAGGGCTTCCTGTTCGACGGCTTCCCGCGCACCATTCCCCAGGCCGAGGCCATGAAGGAAGCGGGCGTCTCCATCGACCACGTGGTCGAGATCGCCGTGGACGACGAGGAAATCGTCGGCCGTATCGCCGGTCGTCGCGTTCACCCGGCCTCGGGCCGTGTCTACCACGTCGAGCACAACCCGCCGAAAGTGGCTGGCAAGGACGACGAGACCGGCGAAGAGCTGATCCAGCGCGAAGACGACAAGGAAGCCACCGTGCGTCACCGCCTGTCGGTCTACCACTCGCAGACCAAGCCGCTGGTCGACTTCTACCAGAAGCTGGCCGACGCCCAGGGCACTCCGAAGTACACCCGCGTCGAGGGTGTCGGTTCGGTCGAGCAGATCACCGCCAAGGTGCTCGGCGCTCTGAACTGATCCATCGCCGTATCAGCCAAAGGCCCGCACACGCGGGCCTTTGGCGTTTATAATGCCCGCCCGTTTTTTATCGCCCTGTTCTCAACGTCCTATGGAAAACACCATGCCCACGCTGCTGGCCCTGGATACCTCAACCGAAGCCTGTTCCGTCGCCCTGCTGCATGACGGCCGCCGGTTCGTACGCCACGAGGTGATCCCGCGCCTGCACGCCCAGCGGCTGCTGCCCATGGTGCAGGACATCCTCGGTGAGGCTGGCATCGCACTGTCCGCCGTCGATGCCATCGCCTTCGGTCGCGGCCCCGGCGCCTTCACCGGCGTGCGGATCGCCATTGGCGTCGTCCAGGGCCTGGCGTTCGCCCTGCAGAAGCCGGTGCTGCCGATCTCCGATCTGGCCGTGCTGGCCCAGCGCGCCTACCGCGAGCATGGCGCCAGCCAGGTGGCTGCGGCCATCGATGCGCGCATGGACGAGGTGTACTGGGGTTGCTATCGCCTGGAGCAGGGCGAGATGCGTCTGGCTGGCGCCGAGGCAGTGCTGCCGCCGGAGCGTGTCGAGCTGCCGCGTGACGCTCAGGGCGAGTGGTTCGGTTCCGGCACCGGCTGGGGCTTCGAAGAACGCCTGGCGGTGAAGGTTGCCGCCTGCGATGCCAGCCTGCTGCCGCACTCCGAAGACCTGCTGACCCTGGCTGAATTCGCCTGGGTCCGGGGTGATGCGGTTGACGCAGAGCAGGCCCAGCCGGTCTACCTGCGCGACAACGTGGCGACACCCAAGAAAGCCTGACCTGTGCCAATTGACCGCAGTCGCGCGCGGTCGCTAGAGTGATGGGCATTCCCACCGAGTTTTCGCCATGCGTATCGACGGTTTCACCTCCACACCCCAGACAACGGAGCGCAGTTCCCGCACGGGCACTGCTGTCACTCCGTATCGGGAAGTGCAGCGTGACGTCGAGACTCGCCGCGAGCAGCCCGCGCCGACCTCGGCCAGCCAGGGGCTCGACACGCAGTCGCAGACCCGCCGCGTGGAGTCCTCCAACGCCAGCAGCTACAACCTGCCGGCGACCCTGCGTGACAACCTCGACTACCAGCGCCCGCTGACCTCCCGCGCGGCCCAGGCGCTCGCCAGCTACACCAGCACTGCCAGCATGGTCAGCCAGTACGAAGGCCAGGAAGTCGTCGGTCTCGACCTCTACGCCTGATCGATGATTTTGCCGTACTACCTCGGTTGTCCTTCCTGGAACGAGGCTGCCTGGCGCGGCACTTTCTATCCTGCCGACCTGCGCCCCGCCGAAACGCTGTCCTTCTACTCGCAGGTGTTCAATGCCGTGGAAGGCAACACCACCTTCTACGCCCGCCCCAACGCCGACACACTCGCGCGCTGGGCGCAGACCATGCCGGAGACGTTCCGGTTCTGCGCCAAGCTGCCGCGCGACATCAGCCACGAGGGCGACCTGCGCGGCCAGTTGGAAAACACCCGGGACTTTCTCGACCTGCTGGCGCCGCTGGGCAAGCGCGCGGCGCCCCTGTGGCTGCAAGTCTCGGCCAGTTTCGGCCCGGATCGCCTGGGCGAGCTGGCGGCCTGGCTGGATGAGTTCTCCGAGCGGCGCATCGCCGTGGAAGTGCGCCACCCGGCGTTCTTCGCCAAGGGCGACGAGGAGCGCGCACTGAATCGCCTGCTGCTGGACCGTGGCGTCGAGCGCATCTGCCTGGATTCGCGGGCGCTGTTCGCCGTGCAGTCCGACGACCCGGCCGTGCTCCATGCCCAGTCGAAGAAGCCCAGGGTGCCAGTGCGCCCGGCGGCCTTCAGCGACAGCCCGCAGGTGCGCTTCATCGGCGGGCCGGACCTGGACGCCAACCTCGTCCACCTCACGCCCTGGATCGGCAAGGTCGCCGAGTGGATCGAGCAGGGCCTGACGCCCTATGTCTTCCTCCATACCCCGGACAACCACCGCGCCGCCGAACAGGCGCAGTGTTTCCATGCCTTGCTGCGCGAGCGCCTGCCAGGGCTGCCGCCGCTGTTTGAGCCCAAGCCGGAAGTGGAGCAACTCGGCCTGCTCTGACACCCCAACTGTGCATGGCGGCGAGCGGGCGAGGGGGCTAACCTGCTGCTTCCCGTTCGGCAAGGAGACAGCCATGACCCCTCAACAACAACGCGGCGAAGCCTTTCGCGCGCTGCACCAGCGCGACGGCCTGTTCGTCCTGGCCAACCCCTGGGATGCCGGCTCGGCGAAGATGCTCGCCCACCTGGGTTTCGAAGCCCTTGCGACCACCAGCGCGGGATTGGCCTTCGCCCTCGGTCGGCGCGATGCCGAAGGTGCGGTGAGCCGCGACGAGGCATTGGCCAATGCGCGCGAGATCGTCGAGGCAACGCCGCTACCGGTCGCCGCCGACCTGGAGAATGGCTACGGCGATACGCCCGACGATTGCGCCGAGACTATCCGCCTGGCCGCCGTCTGCGGGCTGGTCGGTGGCTCCATCGAAGACGCCACCGGCCGCCCGGACACACCCATCTACCCGCTGGAGCTGGCGGTCGAGCGCATCACCGCCGCTGTGCAGGCGGCCCGAGCCCTGCCTTTCACGTTCACCCTGGCGGCACGGGCGGAGAATTTCCTGCATGGCCGTGCCGACCTGGACGACACCATCCGCCGCCTGGTGGCCTTCGCCGAAGCGGGCGCCGACGTGCTCTACGCGCCGGGCCTGAAAACCCGCGAGGAAATTGCCGCTGTCGTCAGCGCCGTGGCGCCGCGCCCGGTCAATGTGCTGGTGGGTTCGCCGGCGCTGCAGCTTGGGCTGGAGGAGCTGGCCGAGCTGGGCGTGAAGCGCGTCAGCGTCGGCTCCTGCCTGGCGCGCGCAGCTTATGGGGCCTTCTTCAGTGCTTCGCAAGCGTTGGCCACCGGCGACCTGAACCCCCTGCACGGCGCCATGCCATTCGACCGGATCAACCAGCTGTTCCGCGGCTGAGGTCGAGCCCGTCGGCCATGTGCTGCGGTAGAATTGCGGTTTTTTCCAGGATCCCCCCGTCATGACCGAAGTCCTTGCTCCGCCGCGCATCGTCGTCCAGGCGCTGGCCCCTGCCTGGCAGGCTGCCGCCGAGCAATGGGCGCAGCGGCTCGGGCTGCCGATGGGCGAGGGCGATGCGGATTTCGCCCTGCAACTGGGCGACGAAGGTTTGCAGCTGCTGCAGCTGGGGCCGGACTCGCCCGGCCCGGTGCGGGTGGACTTTCTCGAAGGCGCTGCTGCGCACCGCCGGCAGTTCGGCGGCGGCGCCGGGCAGATGATCGCCAAGGCCGTCGGCATCCAGCAGGGCGTGCGTCCCCATGTGCTGGACGCCACCGCCGGGCTGGGCAAAGACGCCTTCGTACTGGCGACCCTGGGTTGCGAGATGGACCTCACCGAGCGCCAGCCGATCATCGCCGCGCTGCTTGAGGACGGGCTGGCGCGTGCGGCAGGGGATTTCGAGGTGGGCGCCATCGTAGCGCGCATGCGCCTGCTGCAGGGTAACGCCATCGAGCGCATGGCCGCGTGGGAAGGGGAGGCGCCGCAGGTGATCTACCTCGATCCGATGTTCCCGCACCGCGACAAGAGTGCGCTGGTGAAGAAGGAAATGCGCCTGTTCCGCCCGCTGGTGGGCGACGACCTGGACGCCCCGGCGCTGCTGCAAGCGGCGCTGAAGCTGGCCAGCCACCGCGTGGTGGTCAAGCGCCCGCGCAAGGCGCCGATCATCGAGGGCGGCAAGCCCAGCTACAGCCTGGAAGGCAAGTCCAGCCGCTATGACATCTATCCGCTCAAAAGCCTGAAGGGCTGAGCCTGCGCGCCTGTCGGCGCGCTTCGCGGGCATGGCCCGCTCCTACAACCGAAGCACCCTGTCCAGCCTGCCGGCGCGGTTCGCTCCCACAACCCACGCACCGTGATCAACCTGTAGGAGCGGGCCATGCCCGCGACCTGCCGGCTACGCCGATATCAGGGCCGGAACGCCTTGAGGAACAGCGCCACCACTTCTCGCGCGTGCGCCTCGGACTCCTCTTCGGTCGGCGGCTCCACGCAGCCGATCATCAGGCGGAAGTGCACGCAACCCTGCACCAGCATCAGGAAATGCTCGGCAGCCCGGCGCGGGCTGTCCATCGCCAGCTTGCCCTGCTGGCGCGCCTGTTCCAGCAGACGCTCCATCTGGTCCAGCACGCGCTGCGGGCCGGCGTCGAAGAACAGCTGGGACAAGTGGGGATTCTGTCCGCCCTGGGCAATCATCAGCCGGCTCAGCGCAATGGCTTCCGGGCTGTTGATCAACTGGTTGAAGCCGCGCGCCAGGTTCAGCAGCAGGCTTTCCAGCGGCGCATCGGCTGCTGGTTCGGCAAACAGCTCGGGGAGGTTTTCCGCGCACTTGGCCTGCACCGCCTCGACGAACAGCGTCTCCTTGTCCGTGAAGTGGCTGTACACGGTGAGCTTGGACACCCCGGCCTCGGCGGCGATGGCCTCCATGCTGCTGCCGTCGTAGCCATGGCGGACGAACAGCTCCTTGGCGGCTTCGAGAATGGCCTTGCGCTTGGCCGGGTCCTTGGGACGACCCGGTCCGTTCGATGAGTTCGTGGGTGACATGTCTTTACATTTCTAATACTGGACTGATGGGTTCTGTATTTTTACTATACCGGCGAGTATAAGAATTCCAACCGCGTTTTGCGAAAGGTCACACATCATGTTCCGCCATGCTCTGTCTGTCGCGCTGCCTGCTGCCTTCCTCCTTTCCCTTTCCGCCTGCGGTAATGGCGAACCGCCGAAGCCTGCGGTGCGTCCTGCCATCGTGGTGCAGCCCCTGCCGGCGCGGGATATCACCGAGGCCTATCCCGGTGAAGTGCACGCGCGCCATGAGCCGGAACTGGCTTTCCGCATCGGCGGGAAAGTCAGCAAGCGCCTGGTGGAAACCGGCGAACGGGTGAAGAAGGACCAGCCGCTGGCGGAGCTCGATCCCGAAGACGTTCGCCTGCAGCTGGAAGCCACGCGCGCCCAGGTGGCCGCCGCCGAGGCCAACCTGCAGACGGTGCGCTCCGAATACGCCCGCTACAAGACCCTGCTGGAGCGCCAGCTGGTCAGCCAGTCGCAGTTCGACAACATCGAGAACACCTACCGCGCCGGCGAGGCACGGGTGAAGCAGATTCGCGCCGAGTACGACGTGGCCAGCAACCAGGCCGGCTACGCAGTGCTGCGCTCGCCCCAGGATGGCGTGATCGCCACCCGTCGCGTGGAAGTCGGGCAAGTGGTCGCCGCCGGGCAGACCGTCTTCACTCTGGCCGCCGACGGCGACCGCGAAGTGCTGATCAGCTTCCCCGAACACGCCTTCGAACGCTTCCGCGTCGGTGAAGCGGTGAGTGTCGAGCTCTGGTCGCAGCGTGACAAACGTTTCAGCGGCAAGATTCGCGAGCTGTCGCCGGCGGCCGATCCGCAGTCGCGCACCTTCGCCGCGCGCGTGGCCTTCGACGACGCCAAGGTGCCGGCCGAGCTGGGCCAGAGCGCCCGCGTCTACATCCATGCCGAGGGTGCCGTGCCGCTGGCGGTGCCGCTTGCTGCATTGACTTCGGAGGCTGGCCAGCCCTTCGTCTGGGTGGTCGATCCGAAGACCTCCACCCTGCACCGTCGCCTGGTGCGCGTTGGCCCCTACGCCGAAGACCGCGTGCCGGTGCTCGAAGGCCTGAAGGATGGCGACTGGGTGGTGGCAGCGGGTGTGCAGGTGCTGCGTGAAGGGCAGGAGGTACGGCCTGTCGACCGGGAAAACCGGTCGGTCAAGCTGGTGGCGAAGGAGTAACGCCCGATGCAATTCAACCTTTCCGCCTGGGCGCTGCAGAACCGCTCCATCGTCCTGTACCTCATGCTCCTGCTGGGTATCGTCGGTACGCTGTCCTACTCGAAGCTTGGGCAGAGCGAGGACCCGCCGTTCACCTTCAAGGCCATGGTGGTGAAGACCAACTGGCCGGGCGCGACCGCCGAGGAAGTCTCGCGCCAGGTCACCGAGCGCATCGAGAAGAAGCTGATGGAGACCGGCGATTTCGATCGCATCATCTCCTTCTCCCGTCCCGGTGAGTCCCAGGTGACCTTCGTTGCCCGCGAGGACTTCCATTCCCGCGACATTCCCGAGCTCTGGTACCAGATCCGCAAGAAGGTCAACGACATCCGCTACACCCTGCCGCAGGGCATCCAGGGGCCATTCTTCAACGACGAGTTCGGCACCACCTTCGGCAACATCTATGCGCTGTCGGGCAAGGGCTTCGACTACGCGGTGCTCAAGGACTATGCCGACCGCCTGCAACTGCAACTGCAGCGGATCAAGGACGTCGGCAAGGTCGAGCTGGTCGGCCTGCAGGACGAGAAGATCTGGATCGACCTGTCCAACACCAAGCTCGCCACCCTCGGCCTGCCGCTGGCGGCTGTGCAGAAGGCGCTGGAAGAGCAGAACGCGGTGACCGCCACCGGCTTCTTCGAGACGGCGACCGACCGCGTGCAGCTGCGCGTGTCCGGACGTTTCGATTCGGTGGAGGACATTCGTTCCTTCCCGATCCGTATCGGCGACCGCACCTTCCGCATCGGCGATGTGGCCGAGGTGCACCGTGGCTTCAACGACCCGCCCGCGCCGCGCATGCGCTTCATGGGCGAGGACGCCATCGGCATCGCCGTGGCCATGAAGGACGGCGGCGACATCCTGGTGCTGGGCAAGAAGCTCGACGCCGAGTTCGAACGCCTGCAGCAGACGCTGCCGGCGGGCATGGAGCTGCGCAAGGTGTCCGACCAGCCGGCAGCCGTGCGCGAAGGCGTGGGCGAGTTCGTCCGCGTGCTGGCCGAGGCGCTGATCATCGTGCTGCTGGTGAGCTTCTTCTCCCTCGGCCTGCGCACCGGGCTGGTGGTGGCGCTGTCGATCCCGCTGGTGCTGGCGATGACCTTTGCCTGCATGTACTACTTCGGCATCGGCCTGCACAAGATTTCCCTCGGCGCGCTGGTGCTGGCGCTGGGGCTGCTGGTGGACGACGCGATCATCGCCGTGGAGATGATGGCGGTGAAGATGGAGCAGGGCTATGACCGGCTCAAGGCGGCGAGTTACGCCTGGACCAGCACGGCCTTCCCGATGCTCACCGGCACGCTGGTGACGGCCGCCGGCTTCCTGCCGATTGCCACCGCGCAGTCCGGCACCGGCGAATACACCCGCTCGCTGTTCCAGGTGGTGACCATCGCCTTGCTGGTGTCGTGGATCGCTGCCGTGGTCTTCGTGCCCTACCTGGGCGAGAAGCTGCTGCCCGATCTCGCCAAGCGCCACGCGGAAAAACACGGCGGCAGCGACAAGGGCCACGACCCGTATTCGACACCTTTCTACCAGCGCTTCCGCCGCGTGGTGGAATGGTGCGTGCGCTACCGCAAGACGGTGATCCTGCTGACCGTGGCGGCCTTCATCGGCTCGATCATGCTGTTCCGCCTGGTGCCGCAGCAGTTCTTCCCGCCGTCGGCGCGCCTGGAACTGCTGGTGGACCTGAAGCTGGCCGAGGGCGATTCGCTCACCGCCACCACCGAACAGGTCAATCGCCTGGAGAAGATGCTCGCCGAGCACCCGGGCATCGACAACTACGTGGCCTACGTCGGCACCGGCTCGCCGCGCTTCTACCTGCCGCTGGACCAGCAATTGCCGGCGGCGAGCTTCGCGCAGTTCGTGGTCCTGGCCAAGAGTCTCGAATCGCGCGAAGAAATTCGTCAGTGGCTGATCAAGCACATGAACGAGGACTTCCCGACCCTGCGTACGCGCATCAGCCGCCTGGAGAATGGCCCGCCGGTGGGGTACCCGGTGCAGTTCCGCGTCTCCGGCGAGCACATCCCGGAAGTCCGCGAGCTGGCGCGCAAGGTCGCCGACAAGATGCGCGAGAACCCCCACGTGGTGAACGTGCACCTGGACTGGGAGGAGCCGAGCAAGGCGATCTTCCTCGACATCGACCAGGAGCGCGCCCGCGCCCTGGGCGTGAGCACCTCGGACATCTCGCAGTTCCTGCAGAGCTCGCTGACCGGCTCCACCGTCAGCTACTACCGCGAGGACAACGAGCTGATCGAGATCCTCCTGCGCGGTGACGAGCGCGGCCGGCATGACCTGTCGCAGTTGCCCAGCCTGTCGATGCAGACCAGCAGCGGCCGCAGCGTGGCGCTGTCGCAGGTGGCGACGCTGGAGTACGGCTTCGAGGAAGGCATCATCTGGCGGCGAAACCGCCTGCCTACCGTGACCATCCGCGCCGACATCTACGATGACTCGCTGCCGGCGACCCTGGTGAAGCAGATCTCACCGACGCTGGACCCGATCCGTGCCGAGTTGCCTGACGGCTACCTGCTGGACGTCGGCGGCACCGTGGAGGATTCGGCCAAGGGGCAGAACTCGGTGAATGCCGGCGTGCCGCTGTTCATCGTGGTGGTGCTCAGCCTGCTGATGATCCAGCTGCGCAGCTTCTCGCGGATGATCATGGTGTTCCTCACCGCACCGCTGGGGCTGATCGGCGTGACGCTGTTCCTGCTGATCTTCCAGAAGCCCTTCGGCTTCGTGGCCATGCTCGGTACCATCGCGTTGGCGGGGATGATCATGCGCAACTCGGTGATCCTGGTGGACCAGATCGAGCAGGATCGAGCCCACGGCCTGGACACCTGGCACGCCATCATCGAGGCCACGGTGCGACGCTTCCGCCCCATCGTGCTGACCGCCCTGGCGGCGGTGCTGGCGATGATCCCGCTGTCGCGCAGCGTGTTCTTCGGACCGATGGCGGTGGCGATCATGGGCGGCCTGATCGTTGCCACGGCGCTGACGCTGCTGTTCCTGCCGGCGCTCTATGCGGCGTGGTTCAGGGTGAAGAACGAGGTCTAGTTCGCGCAGGTGAATACGCTGCGGAGATGAAAAAGCCCGGCAGATGCCGGGCTTTTTCATGGGCATTTCATCGAGCCTCAGAGCACCCCGAACACCTTCTTCGCCAGGCCTGTGGCCGCGGCAGTCGGGTTCTGGCGAATGGTTTGCTCCTGCTCGGCGATGAGCTTGAACAGGCCGTCCAGCGCTTCCTCGGTCACGTAGTTCTCGATGTTCGCGTTCTTCGCATCGACCACGCCGAAAGCAGCAGCCTGGCTGGCGAAGGCGTTGTACTGCTTGGCCACGCCGACCTGGTCGGTGGCCTGCTTGATGATTGGCAGGAACTTGGCGCGCAGTTGCTCGCGGCTGCTGCGGTTCAGGTAGTCGGTGGCGGAGTGCTCGCCGCCCTGGAGGATGCCCTTGGCGTCGGTCACGGTCATCTTCTTCACTGCATCCACCAGCAGCGCCTGGGCTTGCGGCATGGCGGCCTCGGCGGCCTTGTTCATGCTCGCTTCGAGCTGATCGACCTGGGCGCCCATGCCGAATTGCTTCATGGTTTTGGCAGCCTTGCCCAGCTTGCCGGGCAGCTCGATGCGCACGGCCGGGTCATTGCTGAACCCGCCGGGTTGGCTGAGCTGCTTCACGGCCACCTGCGCGCCCTGCGTCAGCGCATCCTTCAGGCCGCCAGTGGCGTCGCTCTGGCTGAGGTCGGAGAGGGACAGGGCGAAGGCATTGACGGACAGCAGGGCGCCGGCCAGCAGAACGGGGAATCGCAGCATCGGTACTTCCTTGGCGAAACCCGGCGGTTCGCGAACCGCCGAGGTGGAGAATGGAGGGGGGAGATTAACGGAGGATGGCCGCCGGGGAAAACCCGGCGGCGCGGTGAATCAGCGCACGGGGTCGACGCGGACGCGCAGCGGTTGCGGAGCGCTGCCATCGAGCTTGACGCTGTGGCGCTCGGTGGTGATGAACAGCAGGCGGCCGCTGTCCTCGATTCGCGCGCTGACAGCGTAGGTGTGGCCCGGCTTGACCTGGTGGCGGTCGTAATCCAGATGGAACGCCAGCGGCACCTGGCGGCCAGGCTCCAGTTGCTGCTGGGCCAGGTCGACGGCCGGGGCATCGGCCAGCGATACATCCTGCAGGCTGACAGTGACCAGGGCGGTCGGCGGCAGGGCGATGCGCTGCAGGTAGAAGACTTCGCCATCCAGCGACGCCTTGTCGCCGGAGGATGTGGCACTGCAGGCGGTGAGCAGGCCGGTCAGCAGTAGCAGGGGAAGGGTTTTCTTCATGGAGCTCTCCTTTGAACCAAGAGGCATCAGACCATTGTGGGTGACTTTGGTTTCCGCGCCATGATCTGGGATTGCGTCGAGTTATTTCACGATGCGTCCGAAGCGGTTCTGGAACATGACCTGATCGCGCCCATCGGTGAGGTCATACAGCGAGTAGTAGTGGCTGAGTCGTGCGCCACCGTCCCGGGTCAACGGGTCCCACGTCAGGTTGGCTAGGCGCATGGTGGAGCTGCTCATCAGCTCGTCGAAGGGGATCGAGACATAGATGCCCTTGTCGAAACTGCCTTCGCCGTAGGCTTCCTTATTGGCCGTGGTCAGCGTGACCCAGGCGCCGAAACGAACGCCGTTGCTGAACTGGCGGGACAGGTCGAGGGTACCGCCCCAGTCGCGCGCCAGGTAGCGGCCGGCGCTGGCGGTCGCCAGGATGTCCTGGAAACCGGTCTGCCAATAAAGGGTGACGAAGCCGGTCGCTACCTGGTAGTCGCGCAGGCCGAAGTGCTGGTCGAATTCGCGCTGGCGCACCAGGTCGAGATTGGCGCCGAGTGCCCAATCCTCATTCATCGGGCGGTACAACAGTTCGCCGCCTGCACCGGCGTACATGCTTTCCAGGTAGCCGCCGTAGACCATGCCGTAGAGATCCTGGTCCAGTCGCGCGGTCTTGTTCAGCTGGAAGGACTGCAGCATGACGTTGGAGGTTGTCATGTATTGTCGAATGTCGGTGCGCACGCGCGGCAGGTTGCTGGGAGCGTCGTAGGTGAAGTTGTCGAAGTTGTTGAACAGATTGACGCTGAGCAGGCCGTTCGCCCACAGGCTGGGCGTGAAGCGGTACTCGCTGTCGAGGTCGGCGGTGAACTGGTAGAGCAGGAAGTCATTCGGACCGCCGATGCTCTGGTTGTAGCCCAGGCCGACGTTGTAGCTGAACGGATCAGGCTTCTGCTGGTACAGCAACTTTTCCTGCTGCGGCAGTGGCGTGTTCTGCTCGGTGGTGCGGCGCAGGTCTTCCAGAGGCCGTTCCTGGTTGGCCACGTCCTCGAACATCCGGCGGGGTACGCTGGTTTCGACGATGGGCTGGCCGTAGCGCGTATCATGGCGACACCGTTGGTAAAGGTTGAGTGGCGATGAACCCGGCCAGTTCACGGCTCAGGTCTGGAGCAGTCGAGCCCACCGCCATGGCATCCAGGGGAATCAGCAGGATGGCACCCGGCGCTGGTGGCGCGGCATCCTGGCGATTCCACAGGGCAATGCCCAGGCGGGAGACCTGGCCGTCAGGCTGGATCAGATAGAGGTAGTCCGGATCGGCATCCGCCAGGGCCGGGCACTGCTGCGCATACTGATAGGCCTGCTGAAACGGGACAAAACGGAGCTCGCAGTCTTGCGCTACCAAACCAGTGACGCGAACGCTGTCAGGGCGCGGCGGAAAAATCAGCCTATCGCCGCCAAGCAGCTTGGGGGAGTGTGCCGCGTTCAGTTCAACGGCCAGCGGATCGAGGCGGTAGATGCGACGCCCGGTGATCGGCAGGGTGCTCACCTGCTCATTCAGTCGTTGAGCGGCAGCGGCGAGGGCCGGCTTGTCCTGAAGCAGCGCGAGGCGTCGGAGCTGGATCAGGTCGAATAAAACGCCTGCTTTCAGGCGCTGTTGTTCCTGCTTCAGGCTTTCGCGTTGCCAGGAGGCACCGAGCCAATACCCCAGGGGGTCAACCCGCAACTGCCCCATGAGTTCGCCCAGGCGCAAGCCTTCGACAATTTCCTTCTCTCCAGGAGAGGGTACTTCACCCAGTACTTCGATACGGGGGTTGGCGAATAGCGAGGAGCTGATGGCGAGTCCTGCCAGCAGCCAGAAAGTCCGCGAGAGCGTCATGGTTGACCTCGCAACGGTCGCAACTGGGTCAAGGTGACGCTCAGGCTCGGCGTTACCTGCTGGCGGCTTTGCAGGACGAAACCATCCACGGGGTCGATCCAATAATGATTGGTCGAGGACATGCCCTTGATTGGCGAGTCCAGCCGTTCGTCCACGCGCAACAGGCTGTAGTCCCGGTCCAGGATGCTGATCGTTTCCATGCCTGCCGGATGAAAACTGCCGCTGAGGGGAACGTCGAACTGATAGCCCGAATCGAGATCGATCCAACGCTGGCTGGGTTGTCCATCGACGATGTGCTGCAGTCCGACCAGGAAGGGGGAACTCACGGGCAGTCGCGTACCCAGAAGATCATCCGGGAAGCCCAGGGTGCGCACGACGATTCCGTCCTGAAGCAGCAACAGCTGGCTCGAGGACGCCCGCCAGTACTGCAGCTTTCCCTGGACACGCACCAGCGCCATCACGGCCGAGCCGTACTCGGTGGTGACCTGGATCTGGTAGTAGGGGAGGGCGTCGACCTGAGCTTGCGTCACTTCCAGGGGCGCTGGGCTACGAAGGCTGGCGCCCAGGGTATTCAAGGAGCCCCGCATCAGTGGGTTGCAGGCGCTCAGTGACACGGCCAGTGCGACCAGTGCAGGCAGGCGAAAAGCGATCATTGGGAACGAGTCAGTTGTCGTTGAGATTGCGCTGGACGGTCGAGCCGGTGCCGATAATGCCGGCCGAGGGAACAAGCTGGCTGATCAGACGGTTCCAGCGGGTCACACCGGCGGGACCGACGTAGACGACATCCTGAGGTTGCAGCTGGAACTGCTGGGCAAGGATGAACGCAGTCGGGGAGTTCGCGTCGAGCTGGTAGACCTTGGCGCGTTCGGTTTCCAGGTTCTCCACGCCACGAATGACGTAGACGGCCTTGCCATTGGCAGTGGTCTGGTTCAAACCGCCCACACTGCGGCAGATGTTGCCTGCGCAGATAACCAGTACGTTCTTGAACACGCTGACCACCGCTGCATTGAATGAGCGCTACCTATGGGCCGCGAAAATTAAGCTTCGCGTGGGGGCGATTCAATGCGTGCTCCCACCGGTATCAAGGGTTTGGGAATTCTCTGAGGAGGGTTAAAGGGAATCCCTTCAAATACCGGGTAGGAGCGGACAATTCTGGTGGCGCTATGTCACATCTGCTGGGGGACCGACTGCTCAGTTCCAGTTGTTGGTTTGCATGGTGACGAGGCGGCGAGATCGCGGGGAGGGGGGGCTTGCTCCAGCTCTAGATGGGCGGTCAGCAGGGAAACATCGCGAGCAGGGGCTTGGCCTACCCGCTTGGGTAGGCCCCGATGTCAGCTTGCGGCGAACTGGTTGGCGGAGTTTTGCGGGGTGAAACGGGAGTAGAGGTGTTCCAGCGAAGACTGCAACTGTTCGCCGGAGTGCAGGCGCTGAATGCTCTGGCTATTGTGCGTCAACTCCGCCAGAGCGGTCGGATCGCCGTTGGCGAAGGCGATGACCTGCCGTTGTGCCTCCGACAGGTCCTGGGCGGTGGACAGTCCTTCGGCGACGAAGGGGCCGATGCGCCGAAGCGCGATGGGCAGGTTGAGCTTCGCCGCCTCCAGCACCGAGATCGGGAAGCCGTCCCAGGCGGCGGTGTGGAAGTACAGGTCGAGCCCTTTCATGTGGGCGATGACCTCGCCGCGTGTACGCCAGCCGGTCACTTCGATGCCAGCCTGGACCATCTCCGCCATGACCTGGGCGTCTCCCCCACCGATCCACTTGAAGTGCGCAACGTCCGCGCAGCTTTCCGCCAGGGCGCGGAAGTACTCGTGGCCCTTCTGCCGGCTGATGCGCCCGACCATGCCGACCACGGGCTTGCTGGTGAGGCTGCGTACGGCGGGCACTTGCGGCAGGTCGTCGCAGACATTCACCAGGCTCAGGGTATGTGTCGGTTCGATCAGCTCCCCGGCGATGCGCTGTTCGTCCAGGCCACAGCCTGCAATCACCGCCGTCCGCTTCGCCAGCAGCGATTCGATGGCCCGGTAGGCCATGAGCATCATTGGATGGTCGCCGCGCAGAAAGGCGAAGCCGTGAGGGGTGTAGACGATCTTCTGCGTAGGGATGAATGGCAGGACGCGGATCAGGGCGCCGGCATAGGTGCTGTGCAGATGGATGACATCGGGCGCCACACGATCGATGTAGGGCTTCACCCGCGCCAGGCTGGAAAGGCGTCGCGGCACCAGCTCCATGTGCTTGAACAGGCCCTGATTCTCCTCGCCCGTGGTATCGCCCTTGCGGACGGAGGCCAGCAGGTAGTGCTCATGCTGTTGGGAGTTGAGGATGTAGGAGTTGATGGCCGAGGTGACGCCGCCGCCGAAGGACTCGGTGATGTGCAGGATCTTCATAAAGCGATGTAGGCCCCTGGAAAATTACGTGTCGTAACTGGGAGACCAAACAGCTGAATATGGTCTTGCTGGGCTAGAGCGTAGCCTTTTTCATCATGGCTTTGTAAGGTTTTCTGACGCTTTTGTCGGAAGCAAAATATTCCGCCAAATTACCGGCGATTGCGCAGGCGGTCGGCCCAGGGGACTACCGCGGAGTCGATCAGCGCGTAGGCGCGCTCGAAGGCTTCCGGGCCCTTGCGGTAAGGGTCCGGAATCTCCTGGTCGGTCAGCCATTTGCCCAGCAGGAAGGTCTTGCCGCGGGCCTCGGGGGCCAGGCGGATAACGCTCTGGATCTGCGCTTGTTCCATCACCAGGACGAGGTTGGCCTCGTGGACCAGTTCGGCGGTGAGCTGGCGGGCGCGATGCGGTTGGGGATGGTGGCCGTGGCGGCGAAGGATGGCGAGGGCGGTGCTGTCGATGGAGTGGCCGACCAGCGCGCTGAGCCCGGCGGAGGCCACGGCGATATCGCTGCCCTGCAGGGTTTCGCGCAGCAGGTGTTCGGCGATGGGGCTGCGGCAGATGTTGCCGACACAGACGATCAGAATCCTGTTGAACACGGGGAGCGTCCCTGACCGCAACCGATGGATCGTCAGAAATCTATCGGTCGCGGTGTCGGGGCGTCAAGCCACCGGCAGGGGCGTGGCTCAGCCCTGGCTGGCGGTCGGCGGTTCGGTGGGAGCACTTTCTTCCTGGGGCGGGCGCTCCAGGGCAACCTGGCGGATGGACAGCCGGATCTCCGCGGGTAGCACGCGCTTGGCGGCACCTTCGGCCAGTTCGCCGAGCAGCTCGTGGTAGCTCAGCTTGCCGTTCTCGTCCTTGCGCAGCACGCCCTCGTCCAACAGGGTCTGGATGAAGTGGCGGAACAGGCTCTTGTCGAAGAACTCCGGGGCATTGAGGCCGTGGAGGACCGACAGGCGCTGGGCCATCACGGTGCAGAGGTTTTCCAGTTCTTCGGCATTGAGCTGCTTCTGCCCGGCGTTGAGCACCAGCGAGATGGACATGTAGAAGCGCTGCAGGGTCTGCGCGATGGCACGGGCCAGCAGGGTCAGCAGCACATACTGGCGCGAGCTGGGCGCTGGACGGATGAAGGTGTCGTTTTCCTGTTTGAGCAGTTCGCTGGCGACCATGGCCTGCAGCCACTGGTCGACCACCGAGTCCAGCTCGTCCAGGCTCCAGCGGATGAACAGCTCGGCCTGCAGGTACGGATAGAGCGCGCGGGTGTAGCGCAGGAGCTGTTCGCGGCTGATCCGTCCGCTGTTCTGGAAGAAGCTGGCGATCAGCGCCGGCAGCGCGAAGATGTGCAGGACGTTGTTGCGGTAGTAGGTCATCAGTACCGCGTTCTGCTCGTCGAGATAACAGATGCGACCCAGGGCGTCCTTCTGCTCGCTGAGCAGGTTCATGCTCTTCACGTATTCGATCAACTGCTGGCCGTCGCCCTCGGGCAGTGTGGCGCTGGGCGAGTAGGGCACCTTGCGCAGCAGGTCGAGGTAGAGGTCGATCACCCGCGCCAGGGCGGTTTCGTCCAGTGCCAGGCGGGTGGTGGAGAGCAGCGCCAGGGCCACCAGGTTTACCGGGTTGATCGCGGCGGCGTCGTTGAGGTGGCGGGCGACGTCGCGGGCCAGGTGGTTGGTGGTTTCCGAGAGCCAGGCCGGGCGGTATTCCGGGCCCAGTTCCTGTTGGCGCCAATCTGGTTGCTGCTGGTCGAGGAAGTCGTCGAGGTGGATCGGCTCGCCGAAGTTCACCCACACCTGGCCGAAGCGCTGCTTGAGCGCGCCGATGACCTTGAAGATGTCGAAGATCGATTCCTTCTTCTTCGCCGCACCGCGCAACTCGCCCAGATAGGTACGACCTTCGAGCACGCGCTCGTAGCCGATGTACACGGGGACGAAGACGATGGGCCGGCGCGAGTCGCGCAGGAAGCTGCGCAGGGTGATCGCCAGCATCCCGGTGCGCGGGTGCAGCATGCGCCCGGTGCGGGAGCGCCCGCCCTCGACGAAGTACTCGGTGGAGAAGCCACGGCTGAACAGGGTGTGCAGGTATTCGTTGAACACCGCGGTGTACAGCTGGTTGCCCTTGAAGCTGCGGCGCATGAAGAAGGCGCCGCCACGGCGCAGGATCGAGCCCACCACCGGCATGTTGAGGTTGATGCCGGCGGCGATGTGCGGCGGGGTCAGGCCGTTGCGGAACAGCAGGTAGGACAGCAGCAGGTAGTCGATGTGGCTGCGGTGGCAGGGCACGTAGACGATCTCGTGGCCCTGGGCGACTTCCTGCACGCGCTCGATGTGGTTGACCTTCACGCCCTCGTAGAGCTTGTTCCAGAACCAGGTCAGGGTCACTTCGAGGAAGCGAATCACCGGGTAGGAAACGTCGGCGGCGATCTCGTTGGCATAGCGCAGGGCAGCGGCCTCGGCCTTCTCCGGGGAGATCTTCTGGGTCTCGCATTCTTCCTGGATCGCCTGGCGCACCAGCGGCGCGCGCAGCAAGCCCTTGACCAGGGTGCGGCGGTGGGAGAGGTCGGGGCCGATCACTGCGGTCTTCTGGTTGCGGAAGTGCACGCGCAGGATGCGCTGGACCATGCGCAGGGTGCGTTCGTGGCCCTTGTTCTGCTCCACCAGCTCGCGCAGATGGATGGGGGCGGAGAACTGCACGCGGGTCTTGCGGCCGAGGATGAGGATGCGCGCCAGCTTGCGCAGTCGGCCGGTGACGGCCCAGTTGTCGGCGAACAGCAGCTTCCAGGCGCTCTTTTCGCTGTCCGGGGATTGGCCCCAGAAGACGCTGACCGGGACGATCTGCGCGTCGTCGATGCCGTTCTGGCCGATGGCGCCGAGCATGCGCACCAGCGCTGGAGGCGCGCCGCGCTTGTCCTGGCGGCCAAGCCAGTCGGGCTCCGGGGTCAGGTAGAAGAAGGCCGCCGGCTCGATGGATTCACCCACTGCCACCGGCATCACCGGGCGCGGCAGGCCGGCCTTGCGGCATTCTGTATCCACCACGGCGAGGTCGGTCACCGAGGGTTGCTGCAGGACGTAGAGGACCGGTTTGCTGCGGTCGATCTTCAGGCTGAAGGCCGACTGGTTGATGGTTTCCGAGCGCACCCAGAGGTACAGCAGGCGGCGCAGGGCACCAAAACCGAAGCGGCGGAACGGGTAACGAGGCATACAGGCCCTATGGCTGGCGTAGGTAAAACGAGCGATTGCTCAGGCCGGCTAGTTTGCCGGATTAGGCCCCGGCCAGCAAAGTCACGAGCGCTTGGTCGGCGCGGGCGGACACCCCGTGGACTGCGGCTATCCTGCCATTTAGGGGATGACATTCTACGGAGGTTGCGCGATGCGTACGTTCACTTGGGGATGCTTGCTCGCCTTGTCGGTTGTGCTGCCCGTCGCGGCCCAGACCGTCGTCCCGCTCAAGGGCCAGAGCAGCCAGCAGATGCAGCAGGACATGACGGACTGCAACAGCGTCGCGGCCAATGCGGCGAGCAGTGCCACCACCAGCTCCGACCCGAAAGTCGGCGGACGGGTTCGCGGTGCGGCCAAGGGCGCGGCAGCGGGGGCGGTCGCCGCCGAAGTTCGCGGACAGCAGCATGAAGAGCTGTATGACCGCGCGAGCGACGATGCCAAGCAGCAGTACCGTCAGAACCGCGCGGGCGAGGTTGCGGCGGCGGGAGCTGCGGTGGGCGCTTCGCGCCAGCGCCAGGATCGTCGGCAGGATCGTCGCGCGCAGGGCGAAGCGCAGAGTTCGGCCAGTGCCAGTGCTTACAGCGGTTGCCTGCAGGGGCGGGGCTATCAGGTCAGCCCCTGAGCGTGCGAGTCCTTAGATGGTGCACGACTGAACGCACAAGCCGTGCGGTCAGTGGGTGTTTTATGGCCGTTATTCATCGGAGGCAATGGATTGGCGGACTGCCAATTCAGCAGATAAATGATTGGGCATATTGCCGCGGCCGAAACTGCAGGGCGCATTCCGACTGCCTCTGAAAGACATTTCCGGAAGCCGCCGAAAACGGATGAACGGGAACGAAACTACCCGCCGTAAATGCGCGAAAGTGCGAAAGGGTCCACGTTCGAAACACTTTCGTTACGCAGGGTAACGAGCACCAAAATGGCTCTGCAGGCCCCGAAAAATGGCACTTTGGCCTGATTGGTCATAGGTCCGTGGAGTTGATGAAAAAGTGCTTTTCAGCTGTAACTTTTGATTTATATACTCGGGAGCGCTGTCGCCCGTCGGCGTTATTCGAATTACCTTCCTACGTGCCATTCGGTGCGGGTTGGATGATAAGGAAAGCGTTCAGCCGGCGACTGCCGAAGTCCTCATTCCCGGGGGCCATCCAAAAATAATAGGCAAGTTGGAGAGTGTGGTAATGGCTGATCGTGAGGTCGGAACCGTCAAGTGGTTCAATGACGCCAAAGGTTATGGATTCATTCAACGCGATAGCGGTCCGGACGTGTTCGTTCACTACCGTGCCATTCGTGGCGATGGTCACCGCTCCCTGGTCGAAGGCCAGAAAGTGGAGTTCTCGGTGATCCAGGGTCAGAAAGGCCTCCAGGCAGAAGACGTCTCGAAGGTCTGAGCCCCCGAAATCAAAGGCCCGTCCAATGGACGGGCCTTTGATTTTCACACGCTGCCGGCGACGGTTTCAGCCGGTGCGCCAGGTAATCTCTTCGACGCCCGCGGCGGTCACTTTCAGCCAGCGGTCGGCGTCTTCCTCGCCCTGATCCTCACTCCAGCTGCCCGGTGCGCAGCGCACCTCCACGTCCAGAGCGGCGCAGGCATCGCGGGCGCAGGCGACATCGTCGTCCCACGGGGTCTTGTCGCTGTCCAGGAACAGGCTGTTCCACTTGCCCACGGCCTTGGGCAGCCAGGTGGCGGGAATGCTGCCAGCAGTGCACTTGAAGGTCTCGCCCTGGGCGCGCCATTCGGAGCAGGGGCCAAGGGCCTTTTCCAGCCAGGTGCCGACGGCGGCCTGGTCGGCATCCTTGATGTAGATCTCGATATCCGGTTGGCGCATGGCGTCCTCGTCAGGGTTCTTGGCGTTGCAGCCAATCGTAGCGTACCGCGACTGTCACCTCGAAGGGCTCGGCAAGGATGCGCTCGCGCCGCTCGGGGTTGACCCGCCAGCCGTGGGGCGTCATCGCCAGCAGGTGCTCGCGGGCTTCGCGGGTTTCCAGCGGCAGCTTGAAGCTCAGTTGTTCGGTGTGCGCCAGTTTCAACTCTTCGGGCAGGTCGGCGAGGTGCTTGTCTTCGACGTATTCGCGCACTTCGTCGTACAAGCGTTCGCGCAGTTCCAGCAGATGGTCGCGTGCCGGGCCCAGGCGCAGCACACCGCCGCCGGGAGTCAGCAGGCGTGCGGCTTCCTTCCAGTCGATCGGGCTGAACACGCTGGCCAGCAATTGGCAGGAGGCATCGGCCAGCGGCACGCGGGCCATGCTGGCAACCATCCAGGTCAGTTGCGGGGCGCGCTTGCAGGCGCGTTTGACGGCCTCGCGGGAGATATCCAGCGCATAGCCGTCGGCCTGCGGCAGGGATTCGCCCAGCTGTGCGGTGTAGTAACCCTCGCCGCAACCGATATCCAGCCAGCGCCCTGGAGCGCGCTCGGCGGCCAGTTCGGCCAGGCGCCCGGCCAGCGGTGCATAGTGGCCGGCGCCGAGGAAGTGCCGGCGCGCCTCGACCATGGCGGCGTTGTCGCCCGGATCGAGGCTCTTCTTGTGCTGCACCGGCAGCAGGTTCAGGTAACCCTGGCGGGCGCGGTCGAAGCGGTGGCCAGCGGAGCAGGCGACACCGTTGTCGACCTCGGTCAGCGCCTCGCGGCACAGCGGGCAGATCAGCATCCTTTCTTCCCTTGCGGCGGCACCAGCGGCTGCGGCAGGTCATTGCGCAACACGGTGGGCAGGGAACGGCGACGCTGGGCGATCTGGTACACGCGCAGGGAATAGCGACGCTCGGCGGCTGGCGCGGGCGGCGGGGTGTCGGGCTGTACGGCGCCCAGGCAGAAGCCTTTGTTCGGTCCACTCATGCCAGCAGTCGCACCAGGGTCTGGTAATAGATTTCGGTCAGTACATCGAGGTCGCTGGCCAGCACGCGTTCGTCCACCTGGTGGATGGTGGCGTTTACCGGGCCGAGCTCGACCACCTGGGTGCCCATGGTGGCGATGAAGCGGCCGTCGGAAGTGCCGCCGGAGGTCGACGGAGTGGTCTCGCGGCCGGTGACCGCACGGATCGCCGCCGCCACGCCGTCGAGCAGCTCACCCGGCTGGGTGAGGAACGGCAGGCCGGACAGCGCCCAGTCGATGTGCCATTCCAGGCCGTGCTTGTCGAGGATTGCCGCGACGCGCTGTTGCAGGCCTTCGACGGTGGATTCGGTGGAGAAGCGGAAGTTGAAGATCACCTTCAGCTCGCCGGGGATCACGTTGGTCGCGCCGGTGCCGCCATTGATGTTGGAAATCTGGAAGCTGGTCGGCGGGAAGTAGTCATTGCCGTTATCCCAGTGCTCGGCGGCCAGCTCGGCCAGTGCCGGGGCGGCGAGATGGATCGGGTTCTTCGCCAGGTGCGGGTAGGCCACGTGGCCCTGCTTGCCGCGCACGCTGAGGGTGGCGCCGAGGGAGCCGCGACGGCCGTTCTTGACGATGTCACCCACCAGGGTGGTGCTCGACGGCTCGCCGACGATGCACCAGTCCAGGCGCTCGTTGCGCGCCTTCAGGCGCTCGACCACGGCCTTGGTGCCGTGATGGGCCGGGCCTTCCTCGTCGCTGGTGATCAGGTAGGCGATGCTGCCGCGATGGTCCGGGTGGTCGGCGACGAAGCGCTCGGTGGCGATGATCATCGACGCCAGGCTGCCTTTCATGTCCGCCGCGCCACGGCCGCAGAGCATGCCGTCGGCGTCGATCAGGGCGTCGAACGGCTGGTGCTGCCAGGCCTGCTCGGGGCCGGTGGGCACGACGTCGGTGTGGCCGGCGAAGCACAGCACCGGGCCATTGGCGCCGTCGCGGCCCTGGCGCAGGGCCCAGAAGTTATCCACATCCTCGATGCGCATGGGCTCCAGGGCGAAGCCGCAGGCGTCCAGGCGCTGCATCATCAGCTGCTGGCAGTCGGCATCGACCGGCGTGACGGAGGGACGGCGAATCAGCTCGCAGGCGAGGGCCAGTGTCGGCGAGAGGGACATTTAAGGGCATCCTGGGGGTGGAACGGAAAAAGGCGCCCATCTTAAAGCAAAAACGCCGGCGTTTGGCCGGCGTTCTCGGGAGCGGATCAGCGGTACGGCTCATCTTGTAGGAGCGAGCCTGCTCGCGAACGCTTTTGCCTGCTGCCGAGGCGCCAGGCTTGTTCGCGAGCAAGCTCGCTCCTACGGGCCTTGCATCAGCTGGCCGGCGCAACGTCCGCTGCCGGCGCCTCCTGAGCCTTGGGTGCGGCAGACAGCAGCGCCATCACCAGAGCGGCGAGATAGGGCAGCGACTGCACCAGCAGCATGGCTACCCAGAACATCATGTCGCGGCTCGGCACGCCCTGCACCAGCACGATGCCCAGCGCCGCGCCCCACAGCAGCAGCATGATGAAGACCTCTTCACGCGCTTCGGCCAGTGCCACCAGCAGGCCGTGGTTGGAGGCCATCTTCGGGGTGCGGAAGAACGGGATGGTCTTGGTGAACGCCCCGTAGAGCACCGCCTTGGCGATGGTGTGTGACAGCGCAAGGCCCGCCACTGCCGCCTGGAACGAGCGCAGCAGGTCCACGCCCACCGCGCGGCGGTAGAGGAACATGATCTTGCCGAACTTGAAGAAGAACAGCGCCAGCGGCGGGATGGCGAAGATCAGCAGCGGCGGGTCGACCCGCTTGGGCACGATGATCATCGCCGAGGACCAGAGCAGCGCGCCGACGGTGAAGAAGATGTTCATGCCATCGGCGATCCACGGCAGCCAGCCGGCAATGAAGTGGTAGCGCTGGCCAAGGGTGAGCTTGCTGTCCTTGCCCTGGAACAGCGCGCGGGCGTGGCCCTTCATGATCTGGATGGCGCCGTAGGCCCAGCGGAAGCGCTGCTTCTTGTAGTCGATGAAGGTGTCGGGCATCACGCCCTTGCCGAAGCTCTGGTGCGAGTAGGCGGCCGAATAGCCCTTCTCGAACACCCGCAGGCCCAGCTCGGCGTCTTCGCAGATGGTCCAGTCGGCCCATTTCAGCTCGTCCATCACGGTGCGCCGGATCATGGTCATGGTGCCGTGCTGGATGATCGCGTCGCGGTCGTTGCGGGTGACCATGCCAATGTGGAAGAAACCCTTGTACTCGGCGTAGCAGAGCTTCTTGAAGACGTTTTCCTCGCCGTCGTGATAGTCCTGCGGGGACTGCACCACGGCGATCTTCGGATCGCTGAAATGCGGCACCATCTGCTTGAGCCAGTTCGGCTCGACGCAGTAGTCGGCGTCGATCACCGCCACGACTTCGACGTCCGGCGCGGTGTGCGGCAGGATGTAGTTCAGCGCGCCGCCCTTGAAACCGGCCAGCGGCGCGACGTGGAAGAAACGGAAGCGCGGGCCGAGGACTTCGCAGTAGTCGCGCACCGGTTCCCAGACCGCCGGGTCCTTGGTGTTGTTGTCGATGATCAGGACTTCGAAGTCCGGATAGTCGAGCCTGGACAGCGCATCCAGGGTCTTCTTCATCATTTCCGGGGGTTCGTTGTAGCAGGGCACGTGCACCGAGACCTTGGGCCGGTAGCCAGTATCGGCGAGCACCGGGTCGAACGGCCGGCGGCGCTTGCGCACCCAGACGGTTTCGGCCAGTTCGTGGGCTTCGGTGAGCAGGACGATGAACACGCCCAGTGCGCCGATGCCCAGCAGGCCGCCGACGGTCATGCTGAACCAGGTGCTGTACTGCTGGCTGTAGTCGTAGGCGATCCACACCAGCACCGAGCCGCCGGCGAAGGCGACCACGGTGAGGAAGGTGCGACCGCGCTGGCGCAGGGCGCTGCCGTCGATCATCAGCAGCGTCAGCGCGAGCAGCGCCATCACCACCGAGGCGACCGCCAGGGCGCGCCACTGCGGGATGTTCACCACCGGCCCGTCGAAATTGAACTTCGGCTGGCGCTGGGCGTTGTAGACGCCCCAGTAGGCGCCCACCGAGCCTTCGTCACCAACTTTCCACGGCTGGTCGAAGGCCTCGACGACAAAATAGTTGTAGCCCTTCTTGTTCAGCGCATTGGTCAGAGTGCGCAAGTAGATGGCCTGGTCTGCCTGGGTGGCGTCGGCGCCGCCACGCATGCGGCCGTTGCTCGGCCAGCCGACTTCGGCGAGCAGCAGCGGCTTGCGCGGGAACTTGGCGCGCAGCTCCTTGGCGCGTTCGAGGACGAACGGTATGGCATCGTTCATCGCCGTGTATTCCCAGTAGGGCAGCACGTGGGCGGCGATCAGGTCGACATGCTTGGCCATCTCCGGGTACTTCTCGTAGATGTGCCACTGCTCGGCGGTGGTCACCGGCACTTTCACCGCCTTGCGCACGCGGTCCAGGTAGGCCGTCAGTTGCTCGACCGTGACCTCGCGGCGGAACAGCGCCTCGTTGCCCACTATCACCCGCACGACGCTGCGCGAGTTGTTGGCGATCTCGATGCCACGCTCGATCTCGGCTTCGTTCTCCGCCTCGTCCGGGCCGATCCAGATGCCGAGGCTGACGCGCATGCCCAGCTCTTCGGCCAGGCGCGGGATGTCGGCCAGCGACCCCTTCACCGAGTAGGTGCGGATGTTGTCGGTGCTCTTGGAAACCAGCTCCAGGTCCGAGCGGATCTCGTCGTCGCTGGGGAACTGGTTCTTCTGCGGATTCTGGTTCAGGCGGAAGGGCGAGAAGGAGAATCCGGAAATGCTTTCCGGCCAGTCGGGAACGCTGACGGGGCGGTTATAGAGAGCCCAGAAGCCGGTGAAGAGTGCCGCGAGGGCAACGAACACCACCAGGTTGAGGCCGAACTTGCGTGAAGACATGGTGCGATCGGGTTCCAAAGGGTGGAACGGGGAGGGGCCGGGACAATCTCCGTACGGGATAGCCTGGTCGGGGCGCATCCTACCCCGCACTCCGGGGGCTGTACAGGTTGCCGGCGCCGTCCGCCGCGTGGGCGTTCGTGGGCATTTTCCGACAGTTTAGAATGTGTGGCAGGCGCGTGACTGAGACTGCGGCAATCCGGCTTTGTTGCAGGCGGGCCCAGGCCGATTGCTTAGGCGCTAGGTCGTTATAGAATGCCGGCCGTTTCGAGATGAGGTGTGGGCGATGCAACTGGATGAACAGCGTTTCGGCGGAATCGCGCGGCTATATGGCCGTGAGGGCCTGGAGCGGCTGGCGGCCAGCCATGTGGCGGTGGTCGGGATCGGCGGCGTAGGCTCCTGGGCGGCCGAGGCCCTGGCGCGCAGCGGCGTGGGCGAGATTTCGCTGTTCGACCTGGACGACGTCTGCGTCACCAACACCAACCGCCAGGTACACGCCATCCAGGGCGCCGTGGGCAAGCCCAAAGTCGAGGTCATGGCCGAGCGCCTGAAGGCGATCAACCCCGGCATCGTCGTACACGCCGTAGCCGATTTCGTCACGCGCGAAACCATGGCGGACTACATCACCCCCGAGCTGGACTGCGTGATCGACTGCATCGACAGCGTCGCCGCCAAGGCCGCGCTGATTGCCTGGTGCAAGCGCCGCAAGCTGCAGATCATCACCACCGGTGGCGCGGGCGGGCAGGTGGACCCGACGCAGATCCAGGTCGCCGACCTGAACAAGACCTTCAACGACCCGCTGGCCGCCAAGGTGCGCTCGACGCTGCGCCGCGACTACAACTTCTCGCGCACGCCGGGCCGGCATTACAGCGTGCAGTGCGTGTTTTCCACCGAACAGCTGCGCTATCCCAAGCCGGACGGCACCGTGTGCCAGTCCAAGAGCTTCGTCGGCGAGGGCGTCAAACTGGACTGCGCCGGCGGTTTCGGCGCGGTAATGATGGTCACCGCTACTTTCGGCATGGTCGCGGCGGCTCGGGCTGTGGACAAGATCGTTGCCGGGGCGCGGCGGCCGTCGGAGCGCACTGCGGGTTGAAGGCTTTCGTAGGAGCGGACTCTGTCCGCGATAGGCCGGCATCGCGCCAGTGCTCCTCCCTGCGCCAATGCTCAATTGCAGGAGCGGGCCTTGCCCGCGATCGCGCGCATGGCGCGCTCCTACACGCTGCCGATTAGTTCCTGCATCCGCTTCAAGACTGCATTCAACCCATTGCTGCGCGACGGCGACAGTTGCCGGCCGAGGCCGAGTTGGCCGAACCAGTCCGGTAGGTCGATGGCGGCTAATTCATTGGCAGGTAAACCTTCCACCCGCACCAGCAGCAACGCCAGCAACCCGCGCAGCAAGCGCGCATCGCTGTAGGCGCGGAAATGCCAGCGGCCATCCCGCGAGTCAGCTACCAGCCAGACGTTGCTCTCGCAGCCCTGCACACGCTGCTCGTCGCTCAGCTCGGCTTCGCTCAGTGGCTCCAGGCGTTCGCCCCACTGCATCAGCAGGCGGGCGCGTTGCTCCCAGCCCAGCAGAGCGGTGAAGGCCTGCAGCGCTTCGGCGGCAGGGGCGGGAAGGCTCATCTGAGTAGCTCCAGGGCACTGTCCAGGGCGTGGAAGAAGCGCTCCAGGTCGGCGCCGTCGTTGTACAGGCCAAGGGAAACGCGCAGGGCGCCGGCCACATCCAGGGTCTTCATCAGCGGCATGGCGCAGTGGTGCCCGGCGCGCACGGCGATGCCTTGCTCGGTGAGCAGGTGGCCGAGGTCGGAGACGTGCACGCCCTCGACCACGAAGCTGGCCAGCGCGACTCCCGGCTCGCCGAGCACGCGCACGCCATCACGGGCGCGCAGGCCGGCCAGCAGGCGGGCGTGGAGGAAGTCCTCGTGAGCGCTGACTTCGGCGCTGTCCTGCGCGGCCAGCCACTCCAGCGTGGCGCCCAGCGCGATCACCGGGCCGATGGGCGGGGTGCCGGCCTCGAAGCCCATGGGGGCGCTGTGGAACTGTGCGTCGAAGTAGTCCGCGACGCGCACCATCTCGCCACCGAATTGCCAGTGCGCCAGTCGCTCGAGCGACTCCGGGCGGCCCCAGAGCAGGCCGAGACCCTCCGGGCCGTAAAGCTTGTGGCTGGAACAGACATAGAAATCACAGCCGAGTGCCGACAGGTTGTGCCGGCCGTGGACTACGCCCTGGGCGCCGTCCACCACGGTCAACGCGCCGTGCTGCCGAGCCATCTGCAACAGTTCCGGCAGCGGTTGCCAGGTGCCAAGCACGTTGGACAGCTGGCTGACGGCAAGCAGGCGGGTGCGCGGGCCGATCAGGCCGGCGGCGCGGGTCAGATTGATGCGGCCGTCACTGTCCAGCGGCAGCACCACCAGTTTCAAACCACGCCGCTTTGCCAGTTGCTGCCAGGGCAGCAGGTTGGCGTGGTGTTCCAGCGCGCTGACGACGATCTCGTCGCCTGCCTGGAACTGGCCTTCCAGCCCGTAGGCCAGCAGGTTCAGCGCTTCGGTGGCGCCACGGGTGAAGATGATCTGCGCCGGGCTGCCGCCATTGAGCCAATTGGCCGCCAGCGTGCGGGTCGCCTCGAAGGCGCGGGTGGCGCGCTCACCCGGCAGGTGCTGGGCGCGGTGCACGTTGGCGGCGCCGCTGGCGTAGTAGCCGGCGAGGGCGTCGATCATGGCGCGCGGTTTCTGCGCGGTGGCGGCGCTGTCGAGGTAGGTCTGGCCTTCGGCCTCGAAGGCGGCGAGGGCCGGGAAGTCGGAGCGCCAGGGCGAGGGAATGGGCATGGGCGTGCGGCCGGTTGCGGGAAAAGTAAAACGGGGGCCGCAGCCCCCGCTTATCCAAGCTTAGTGCGTACCCCGCGCGAGCGGGGCGCCCAGCTTAGTTGTGCGCGTGCAGCGCTTCGTTCAGCTCGATGGCAGTCTTGTTGGTCTTGCACTCGACCGCACCGGTCTGGGAGTTGCGGCGGAACAGCAGGTCGGCCTGGCCGGCCAGGTCGCGGCCCTTGACCACTTTCACCAGGGCGTTCTGGTCGTCCAGCACGGCGATCTTGGTGCCGGCGGTGACGTACAGGCCGGCTTCGACGATGTTGCGGTCGCCCAGCGGGATGCCGATGCCGGCGTTGGCGCCGATCAGGCAGCCTTCGCCGACGCTGATGACGATGTTGCCGCCGCCGGACAGGGTGCCCATGGTCGAGCAGCCGCCGCCCAGGTCAGAACCCTTGCCGACGAACACGCCTGCGGATACGCGGCCTTCGATCATGCCCGGGCCCTGGGTGCCGGCGTTGAAGTTGACGAAGCCTTCGTGCATCACGGTGGTGCCTTCACCGATGTAGGCGCCCAGGCGAACGCGGGCGGTGTCGGCGATGCGTACGCCGGCCGGGACCACGTAGTCGGTCATCTTCGGGAATTTGTCGACGGAGAAGACTTCCAGCAGCTTGCCCTTCAGGCGCGCTTCCAGTTGCAGCTCGGCCAGTTCGGCCAGGTCGACGGCGCCCTGGTTGGTCCAGGCCACGTTCGGCAGCAGCGGGAAGATGCCGGTCAGGTTCAGGCCATGCGGCTTGACCAGACGATGGGACAGCAGGTGCAGCTTCAGGTACGCCTCGGGGGTGGAGCTGGGGGCGGCGTCTTCGGCCAGCAGGGTGGCGACCAGCGGCTTCTGGCTTTCGGCCAGGCGGTTGAGCAGGGCGGCCTGGGCGGCGTCCACGGTCTCGACGGCGTCGGCCAGCTGGTAGGCCTGGTGGGCGGTGAAGGCAATCGCCTGGTTGCCGCCTTCATAGTTCAGCAGCGGGCTGATGGCTGCGACCAGTTCGGCGCTGGGGTTGAGCAGCGGCTGCGCGTAGAAGACTTCCAGCCAGTTGCCCTGGCGGTTCTGGGTGCCGACACCGAAAGCGATGCTGAACAGGGATTTCGACATGTGGGGGATTCCTTGAAAGAGATGCTCGAATAACGAATTCGGTCAGGCCGGACGGCGACTGAGCAGCAGGCCCAGCCCGGCGCTGCCCAGCAGCGCGGCACAACCACGGTTGAACAGGCGCCGGGCGCGTGCGCCGGCGAGCAGCTTGCCGAGGCGGACCCCGGCGAGCCCGTAAAGGGCGATGGCCAGCCATTCCAGCAACAGGAAGGCTGCGCCGAGTTGGGCGAACTGGGTGCCCACGGCCTGACGCGGATCGACGAACTGCGGCAGGAAGGCGGTGAAGATGAGGATGGCCTTGGGGTTGCCGGCGGCCACCCAGAACTCCTGGCGTACCAGGCGCCACAGGCTGCTGGCGACAACCGGCGTGCCGTCCACCGACAGGTTCGCTGTCGGCGCGCGCCAAAGCTGCACGGCAAGCCACAGCAGGTAGCCGGCGCCCACCAGCTTGATCGCCAGGAACAGCCAGGCCGAGGCCTGCAGCACCAGCGCCAGGCCGGAGGCGGCCAGGGCCAGCATGCCGGCGAAAGCGACCAGCCGGCCGCCGCCCGCGACGGTGGCGCGCAGCAGGCCGAAGCGTGCGGCGTTGTTCAGCGACAGCAGGTTGTTCGGTCCCGGCGCCAGGTTCAGGGCGAAGCAGGCGGGGAGGAACAGGGCCCAGGCGATGCTCATCGTGGTAGTGCTCAGGCCAGCGCGGCGGCGTAGGCGTCGGGCTTGAAGCCGACCAGGGTGCGATCACCCAGATCCAGCACCGGACGCTTGATCATCGACGGCTGCGCGACCATCAGTTCGATGGCCTTGTCCTGGTCGAGATCGGCCTTCTGTGCGTCGTCGAGCTTGCGGAAGGTGGTGCCGGCGCGGTTCAGGACGGTTTCCCAGCCATGCTCGGCGCACCACTGGCGCAGGTGTTCGCGGTCGATGCCGCTACTCTTGTAGTCGTGGAAGGCGTAGTCGACGCCATGCTCTTCCAGCCACACGCGGGCTTTCTTCATGGTGTCGCAGGCCTTGATGCCATACAGCGTCCGCTCACTCACGGGGCGCTACTCCTTTTCGATGCTTTTTTCAGGCGCGGGATTATGCCATTTCCGCAGCGCTTGCGGGACGCCGCCGGGAGGTCGGTCGTTTGCAACAGTTTTTTGCCCATTGCGGGGCTGATCCTCCGCGCAACGGGTGCTTCAATGGAGGGCTGTGCTGGGAGTTCGTCGATGCAAACCGTTTACACCGTACTCATCCTGCTGCTCGTGGTGGGGGGAACCCGGCTCGCGGCGCAGCTGATCCCGCTGCCGCTGCCGCTGATCCAGATCGCCGCCGGCGCGATGCTGGCCTGGCCGAGCCTGGGGCTGCATGTTGGCCTGGACCCTGAACTGTTCATGTTCCTGTTCATCCCGCCGCTGCTGTTCGCCGATGGCTGGCGCATGCCCAAGGGCGAGTTCTGGAAGATGCGCTGGCCGATCCTCACCCTGGCCTTCGCCCTGGTGCTGTTCACCGTGGTCGGCGGCGGCGTGTTCATCCATCTGCTGATCCCCGAGATTCCCTGGGCGGCGGCCTTTGCGCTGGCAGCAGTACTGTCGCCCACCGATGCGCTGGCGGTCTCGGCCATCGCCCAGAACCGCCTGCCCAAGCGCCTGATGCATGTGCTGCAGGGCGAGGCGCTGATGAACGATGCTTCCGGCCTGGTGGCGTTCAAATTCGCCATTGCCGCAGCCCTGACCGGCACCTTCTCGCTGATGGACGCCAGCCTGAACTTCCTGCTGGTGGCAGTCGGCGGCCTCGCCAGCGGCGTGTTCCTCAGCTGGCTGCTAGGGCGCATCCGCGCCTGGATGATCCGCCGCGGCTGGGATGACCCGGCGACCCATGTGGTGCTGATGCTGTTGTTGCCCTTCGCCTGCTACATGATCGCCGAGGAGCTGGGGGTTTCCGGCATCCTCGCGGCGGTGGCGGCGGGCATGATGCAGAGCTGGGTCGACCTGCTGCCCCGGCAGACCAATACCCGCCTGCTCAACCGCAGCGTCTGGTCGATGCTGGAGTTCACCTTCAACGGCGTGGTGTTCCTGCTGCTGGGCCTGCAACTGCCGGACATCCTCAAGTCCGTCGCGCATCATGCCGACGACGTGATGTGGCGCTCCTCCTTGCTGGCCTTCTACGTGCTCGCGGTCTTCGCTGTGCTGCTCGCGCTGCGCTTCGGCTGGGTCTGGTGCTACTGGAAGATTTCCGTGCGCTTCGAGCAGTGGTGGGGCATTGAACTGGGCGGCAAGCCGGGCGAGCCGGTGCTGCGGCTGTCGGCAATCTCGGCGTTGAGTGGAGTTCGCGGGGCGGTGACCCTGGCGGGTGTGCTGTCGGTTCCTTTGCTGCTGCTGGACGGTTCGGCCTTTCCGCAGCGTGACCTGATCATCTTCATCGCCGCCGGGGTGATCCTGGTGTCGCTGATCGCCGCCACCATTGGCCTGCCGATCCTGCTGCGTGGCTTGCCGGCGGCCAGCAACGACCAGCGCGAGCGGGAGGTGCAGGCGGTCTGGCGCAAGACGGCAGCGGCGGCCATTCACCTGCTGGAGAGCGAGGAGTTGCCCGCCAGTGAGGGGGGCGGCGATGCCGACGAGACGGCGCGGCTGGCGGAGATGAAGGCCAAGCTGATGGCCGAGTACCGCCACGAACTGGACCCGGCGCCGGACAGCAAGGAAGCCCGCGAGCGTGCCCGAGCCCTGGAGCTGGCTGACCAGGCGCTACGCATCAAGGCACTGCGCGCGCAGCGGTTGGAGCTCTACCGGATGCGCCGGGAGCACGAGATCGACGACGAGACCATGCGCGAGGTGCTGGGCGAGCTGGATAACCAGGAGGCCTGGGTGACCAGCAAGGCGGGGCGCTGGGTGTAGCAAAGGCTCGGCCTGTAGGAGCGGGCCATGCC
>NZ_JYOA01000003.1:640943-854726 GCF_000955805.1 Pseudomonas sp. 21
TCGCGCCCATGGGGCGCTCCTACAGGAGGCGGCGTGCTATCAGAGGCTCTGCACGTACTGCTTGATGCGCTCGGCCGCTTCCACGCATTCGGCCAGCGGAGCCACCAGCGCCATGCGCACGCGGTTGGCACCGGGGTTCTCGCCGTTCACTTCACGGGACAGGTAGGAGCCCGGCACCACGGTGACGTGTTGCTGATCGAACAGGCCACGGCAGAACTCGGTGTCGGCCACCGGGGTCCTGGCCCACAGGTAGAAACTGCCGTCCGGGCGCTGCACGTCAAGGACGCCACCGAGGATGTCCAGCACCGCGTCGAACTTCTCGCGGTACAGATCGCGGTTGGCGCGCACGTGGTCCTCGTCCTTCCAGGCCGTGACGCTGGCCAGCTGGGTCTGAACCGGCATGGCGCAGCCGTGGTAGGTGCGGTACAGGAGGAATTTCTTCAGCACTTCGGCGTCACCGGCGACGAAGCCCGAACGCAGGCCCGGCAGGTTGGAGCGCTTGGACAGGCTGTGGAATACCACGCAGCGCTTGAAGTCCGAGCGGCCCAGTTCGGCGCAGGCGGTCAGCAGGCCGGCCGGCGGGTTCTGTTCGTCGAAGTACAGCTCGCTGTAGCACTCGTCGGCGGCGATCACGAAGTCGTGCTCGTCGGCCAGGGCGATCAGCTGCTTCAGGATTTCCAGCGGAACCAGCGCGCCGGTAGGGTTGCCCGGCGAGCAGAGGAAGAGGATCTGGCAGCGTGCCCAGACGTCCGCCGAGACGGCGTCGAAGTCCGGGTTGAAGCCGTTGTCTTCCAGGCACGGCAGGTAGTGCGGCTCGGCGCCGGCCAGCAGGGCCGCGCCTTCGTAGATCTGGTAGAACGGGTTCGGGCTGATCACCAGGCCCTTGGCGTTGCGGTCCACCACGGTCTGGGTGAAGGCGAACAGCGCTTCACGGGTGCCGTTCACCGGCAGCACGTGGCGCGCGGCGTCCAGCCAGCCGGCTGGCACCTGGAAGCGGCGCTCGCACCAGGCGGCGATGGCTTCGCGCAGGGCGGGGATGCCCAGCGTGGTCGGGTAGACAGCCAGTTGGTCGAGGCTGTCGGCCAGTGCCTTGGCGACGAAGTCCGGCGAGCGGTGCTTGGGTTCGCCGATGGACAGCGCGATGGGCTTCAGCTCCGCCGGCGGCTGGGCGCCGGCCAGCAGGGCGCGGAGCTTCTCGAAGGGGTAGGGCTGGAGCGAGTCGAGGGCAGGGTTCATGGCAAGGCTCTTTCTTTCTGACTTTTTACAAGGTCGGGATTAGATGCTGATGCGGACCGGCATCGTCTGCTGGCCGCCGTCGGAGAGGATGTCCACCAGGGCAGTCTGGATGCGCTTGCACAGCTCCGGGTCGGAGAGCGGCTGGTTGTGCGCATCGGTCACGAAGAACACGTCCTCCACGCGCTCGCCCAGGGTGGCGATCTTGGCGTTCTGTACCGACAGGTCGAAGTCCAGGAACAGCCCGCCAATGCGCGCCAGCAGGCCGGGGCGATCGGGGGCGGTGACTTCCAGCACGCTGACCTGGCGGGCCGCGTCGGTGGAGATGGTCACCTGCGGGTTGAAGGCAAAGTGCTTGAGCTGGCGCGGTACACGGCGCTGGATGATGGTCGGGTACTCGTCCGGGTCCTTCAGTGCGTTGACCAGACCTTCGCGAATTTCCTCGACCCGGCTGGGATTGTTGCCGATCGAGCCGCCATCGGCATCGAGCACTATGTAGGTGTCGAGGGTGAACAGGCTGGTGGAGGTGATGATCCGCGCGTCCTGAATGTTCAGGTTGAGCTGGTCCATCGCCGCCACGGTCACGGCGAAGAAGTCGTGCTGGTCGCCGGCATAGATGAAGATCTGCGTGCCGCCCTCGAATTCGCGCTGGGCGGTTTCCTTGATCAGTACCAGCGGGGTGCCGTCGTCGGGGTGCTGGAGGATGGCTTCGGTGTGCCACGCCACGTCGGCGGCGCTGTGGCGCAGGAAGTAGTCGTCGCCCAACTGGCTCCAGAGCTGCTCGGCGTCGTCCTGGTCGATGCCGCCGCGCACCAGGATGTCGATGGCCGCGCTCTGCGTCTGTCGGATCTGCTCCTCACGGTCCACCGGGTTCTCCAGACCGCGGCGCAACGCGCGCTTGGTCTCGGTGTAGAGCTGGCGCAGCAGGCTGGCGCGCCAGGAGTTCCACAACGTCGGGTTGGTGGCGTTGATGTCGGCCACGGTGAGCACGTAGAGGTAGTCCAGGTAGGTCTGGTTGCCCATCAGCTGGGCGAAGTCGTAGATCACCTGCGGGTCGGACAGGTCCTTGCGCTGGGCCGTGGTGGACATGATCAGGTGGTTCTGCACCAGCCAGGACACCAGGTTGGTGTCCCACGGCGGCAACTGGTGGCGCTGGCAGAAGTGCTCGGCGTCCACCGCGCCCAGTTCCGAGTGGTCGCCGCCGCGGCCCTTGGCGATGTCGTGGTAGAGGCCGGCGATGTAGATCAGCTCCGGCTTGGGCAGGCGTTCCATGATCTTGCTGGCCAGCGGGTACTTCTCCGCCATGTCCGGGCGGCGCAGCTTGCGCAGGTGCTTGATCAGGTTGAGGGTGTGCGCGTCCACCGTGTAGATGTGGAACAGGTCGTGCTGCATCTGCCCGACGATCAGGCCGAACTCCGGCAGGTAGCGGCCGAGGATGCCGTAGCGGTTCATCCGCCGCAGGTTGCGGTGGATGCCTTCCTGGCACTTGAACAGTTCGATGAACAGGCTGGTGTTGCGGATGTCATGGCGGAAGTCGTCGTCGATCAGGTGCCGGCTGTCGCGCAGCAGGCGGATGGTGTCGGCGCGCACGCCCTTGATCTCCGGGTGCTGGGCGAGCAGCACGAAGATTTCCAGCAGGGCGAACGGGGTGCGCTTGAAGACGTTGGCGTGGGTGACTTCCAGGTAGCCGTCGCGCAGCTGGAAGCGGCTGTTGAGCGACTGGATCTGGCCGTTCTCGCCGGCCCGCAGTATCACTTCCTCGAAGTGCTGGGTGATCAGGTCGTTCAGCTCGGAGACGGCCATCACCACGCGATAGTACTTCTGCATGAAGCGCTCGACGGCCAGCTTGGCGTCGTTGCCTTCGTAGCCGAGCATCCCGGCGATGCGCCGCTGATGGTCGAACAGCAGGCGGTCTTCGGCGCGGCCGGCGAGCATGTGCAGGGCGTAGCGGACCTTCCAGAGGAATTCCTGGCTGGAGGCCAGTACCGCGCACTCGCTTTCCACCAGGAAGCCTTCGCGGACCAGGGCGTGCAGGTTGAGGCTGCCGAAGTGGCGGCGAGCGACCCAGAGCAGTGTCTGGATGTCGCGAAGGCCGCCGGGCGAGCCCTTCACGTTGGGTTCGAGGTTGTATTCGGTGTCGTTGTATTTGGTGTGGCGGTGGATCTGTTCCTTGCGCTTGGCCAGGTAGAACTGCCCGCTGGGCCACATCTGTTTCGTACTGGTGGCTTCGAGCATGCGCTGGCGCAGGCTGTCCGGGCCGGAGATAGTCCGGCACTCCATCAGGTTGGTGACCACGGTGAGGTCGGCGCGCGCTTCCTCGGCGCACTCGGCCACCGAGCGCACGCTCTGGCCGACTTCCAGACCGATGTCCCAGAGCAGGGTGAGGAAGCCTTCGATGGGCTCGCGGAAGCTTTCCTGGTCTTCGCTGTCCAGCAGGATCAGCAGGTCGATGTCCGAGTGCGGGTGCAGCTCGCCGCGCCCGTAGCCGCCCACGGCAACCAGCGCGATGTCGGCGTCGTCGCCCCAGTCGAAGCGGTTCCAGGCCTGCTGCAGGATCTGGTCGACGAACCAGGCGCGGTCCTCGATCAGCCGGCGGATGTCGCGGCCGCCATTGAAGCGGGCGTCGAGCACCTCGTTGGCCTGACGAATGGCCTTCTTGAAGGCGGCGATAGGGCTGGATTTGAGGGCCAGTTCCGCCTGGAACTGCCCACGGTCGAACAACTCGGGATCCACCTGCGGCATGGCGGCCTTCCTGATCAATGGCTTAGGGGAGGGCAGGGGCAAGAGGGCGATCGGGCCTGGGCGCTTGGCGCCAGGCCCGGCAGCTGTGCCGGGCCGGGATTTCTATGTTCTACCCAGCCGTCGGCGAGATTGCAAACCGCTTCCGGTCAGGCCGGCGTGCGCGGGAAGCTTTCGTCGTTGCGCAGGGTCAGGATCTCGTAGCCGTCGGCGGTGACCAGCACGGTGTGCTCCCACTGCGCGGACAGCTTGCGGTCCTTGGTGATGGCGGTCCAGCCGTCACCCAGCAGGCGGGTTTCCGGGCGCCCCTGGTTGATCATCGGCTCGATGGTGAAGATCATGCCTTCCTTGAGCTCCAGGCCGGTGCCGGCGCGGCCGTAATGCAGTACCTGGGGCTCCTCGTGGAACACCTGGCCGATGCCGTGGCCGCAGTACTCGCGCACCACGGAGAAGCCGTTCTTCTCGGCGTACTTCTGGATCACTTCGCCGATGTCGCCCAGGCGCGCGCCCGGCTTGACCACGTCGATGCCCTTGTACATGCATTCCTGAGTGATCTGGCACAGGCGGTCAGCCCATTCCGGGGTCTTGCCGACGGAGAACATCTTGCTGGTGTCGCCGTGGTAGCCGTCCTTGATCACGGTAACGTCGATGTTGACGATGTCGCCTTCCTTGAGCGGCTTCTCGTTGGGAATGCCGTGGCACACCACGTGGTTGATCGAGGTGCAGATGGACTTGGGGAAGCCCTTGTAGTTCAGCGGCGCGGGAATGGCCTTCTGCACGTTGACGATGTAGTCGTGGCAGATGCGGTCCAGTTCGTCGGTGGTGACGCCGGGCTTGACGTGTTCGCCGATCATTTCCAGCACTTCGGCGGCCAGACGGCCGGCGACGCGCATTTTCTCGATGTCTTCGGGCGTCTTGATGGTGACGGTCATGCGACTTCTCTTCAGGCGCTGCGTGCGCGCGGGTAAATGAGAGGAATACGCAAGTCTATCAGATTTGGCGCCCTTCTATTAAGGGTGGATGGCCGGCAGGGCGGTCGGACGAGGCGGCAGGGGGAGGTGCCGGGCGTCCTTTCGGGTTTTGTTCTGGCCGAGGTTGTGGTATAAAGCGCCCCGCTCTGAAGGCTACGGCCATTTCGGGGCATTAACCCACACATGCATCGACACGATGGCCTGGGTGCCTTTCGACACAGTCGGAGGGTTGGCCGTTGGGATGCATGGAGGCCTAACCCGACTTATCGAGGAACTATCATGTCCCAAGTCAATATGCGCGATATGCTGAAGGCCGGTGTGCACTTCGGCCACCAGACCCGTTACTGGAACCCGAAAATGGGCAAGTTCATTTTCGGCGCGCGTAACAAGATCCACATCATCAACCTCGAAAAAACCCTGCCGATGTTCAACGAGGCCCTGACCTTCGTTGAGCGCCTGGCCCAGGGCAAGAACAAGATCCTGTTCGTCGGCACCAAGCGTTCCGCCGGCAAGATCGTTCGCGAAGAAGCTGCCCGTTGCGGCATGCCGTACGTCGACCACCGTTGGCTGGGCGGCATGCTCACCAACTACAAGACCATCCGTCAGTCGATCAAGCGTCTGCGCGAGCTGGAAGTGCAGTCCCAGGACGGCACCTTCGCCAAACTGACCAAGAAAGAAGCTCTGATGCGCTCCCGCGACCTGGAAAAACTGGATCGCAGCCTGGGCGGCATCAAGGACATGGGCGGCCTGCCGGACGCTCTGTTCGTGATCGACGTAGACCACGAGCGCATTGCTATCACCGAAGCCAACAAGCTGGGCATCCCGGTTATCGGCATCGTCGATACCAACAGCAGCCCGGAAGGCGTTGACTATGTTATCCCGGGTAACGACGACGCCATCCGCGCCGTACAGCTGTACCTGGGCTCGATGGCTGAGGCCGTGCTGCGTGGCAAGAACGCCGGTGGCGTGACTGCTGACGAGTTCGTCGAAGAAGCACCGGCCGAATCCGCCGAAGGCTGATTCCAGGACGTCCAGACGTCCTACGGTGAGCAGGAAGGGGGCTAGGCCCCCTTTTTGCCACCCTGAGAATTCCGCCCGGGTTGCCGGGCGATCTGGTTTTGAGAACAACTCAAGAGGATTTCGAAATGGCAGAAATTACTGCAGCACTGGTCAAGGAACTGCGTGAGCGTACCGGCCAGGGCATGATGGAGTGCAAGAAGGCACTGGTAGCCGCCGAAGGCGATATCGAGAAAGCCATCGACGACATGCGCGCTTCCGGCGCCATCAAGGCTGCCAAGAAGGCTGGCAACATCGCCGCCGAAGGCGCCATCGCCGCCAAAGTGGCTGACGACGGCAAATCCGCCACCATCATCGAAGTCAACTCGCAGACCGACTTCCTGGCCCTGCAGGACGACTTCAAGAACTTCGTCGCTGCCAGCCTGGACAAGGCTGTTGCCCAGAAGCTGACCGACGCTGCTCCGCTGATCGCGGAACAAGAGCCGGCTCGTGAAGCCCTGGTTGCCAAGTGTGGTGAGAACGTCAACATCCGTCGCCTGGCTCGCACCGAAGGCGAAGTGGTTGGCGCCTACCTGCACGGCCACCGCATCGGCGTTCTGGTTACCCTGAAGGGTGGCAATGCTGAACTGGCTCGCGACATCGCCATGCACGTCGCTGCCAGCAACCCGCAGTTCCTCGATCCGTCGCAGGTTTCCGAAGAAGCCGTTGCCAAAGAGAAGGAAATCTTCCTCGCTCTGAACGCCGACAAGATCGCTGGCAAGCCGGAAAACATCGTCGAGAACATGGTCAAAGGCCGTATCTCGAAGTTCCTGGCCGAAGCCAGCCTGGTCGAGCAAGCGTTCGTCAAGGATCCGGAAGTCAAGGTTGGTGACCTGGCCAAGAAAGCCGGCGCTGAAATCGTTTCCTTCGTTCGCTTCGAAGTAGGCGAAGGCATCGAGAAAGTCGAAGCTGACTTTGCTGCCGAGGTTGCTGCTCAAGTAGCCGCTTCCAAGCAGTAATAGACAGTCTCACGACTGTCGCCCCGCAAGAGGCTGCCCGCTAACGCGCGCGGCCTCTTTGCCAAACTGGGGAAACCAAAAGGGGCGGTTTCCACGGCGCAGGCCCGCAAGGCGGGTTTAAAGGCGCCGTAAGGCTGGCTGGTCCAAGCTTTCCGCCAAGCGCCCTCAAGGTGCACAGCATTCAATCGCCGCAGGAGAAAAAGGTCATGGCTCAGCAGCTGAGCGCTCGTCAACCTCGCTATAAACGCATTCTTCTAAAACTGAGCGGCGAAGCCCTGATGGGCTCCGAGGAGTTCGGCATCGATCCCAAGGTGCTGGACCGCATGGCGCTGGAGATCGGCCAGCTCGTCGGTATCGGCGTGCAGGTCGGCCTGGTGATCGGTGGTGGCAACCTGTTCCGTGGCGCGGCGCTGTCCGCGGCCGGCATGGATCGCGTCACCGGCGACCACATGGGCATGCTCGCCACCGTGATGAACGGCCTGGCCATGCGTGACGCCCTGGAGCGCTCCAACATCACCGCTATCGTCATGTCCGCCATTTCCATGGTCGGCGTGACCGATCACTACGACCGCCGCAAGGCCATGCGCCACCTGAAGAGTGGCGAAGTGGTGATCTTCTCCGCCGGTACCGGCAACCCGTTCTTCACCACCGATTCCGCCGCCTGCCTGCGCGCCATCGAAATAGATGCTGACGTAGTACTCAAGGCGACCAAGGTGGACGGCGTGTACACTGCCGACCCGTTCAAGGACCCGAATGCCGAGAAATTCGAACGTCTGACGTACGATGAAGTGCTCGATCGCAAGCTGGGTGTGATGGACCTCACCGCCATCTGCCTGTGCCGGGACCAGAAAATGCCGCTGCGCGTGTTCAACATGAACAAGCCCGGCGCGCTGCTGAATATTGTTGTAGGTGGTGCTGAAGGCACCCTGATCGAGGAGGATTGAGATGATCAACGAGATCAAGAAGGAAGCACAGGATCGTATGGGCAAAACCCTGGAGGCCCTGGGTCATGCCTTCGCTAAGATTCGTACCGGCCGTGCGCACCCGAGCATCCTGGATAGCGTGATGGTGTCCTACTACGGTTCCGACACTCCGCTGCGCCAGGTGGCCAACGTCACCGTGGAAGACTCCCGCACCCTGGCCCTGAGCGTGTTCGACAAGAGCATGATCCAGGCGGTCGAGAAGGCCATCATGACCTCCGACCTGGGCCTGAACCCGGCGACCGCTGGTACCACCATCCGCGTCCCGATGCCGGCGCTGACCGAGGAAACCCGCAAGGGCTTCACCAAGCAGGCTCGCGCCGAGGCCGAGCAGGCCCGCGTTTCCGTGCGCAACATCCGCCGCGACGCCCTGGCTCAGCTGAAGGACCTGCAGAAAGAGAAAGAAATCAGCGAAGACGAAGAGCGTCGCGCTGGTGACGATGTGCAGAAGATCACCGACAAGTTCGTCGCCGAGATCGAAAAGGCCCTCGAGGCCAAGGAAGCGGACCTGATGGCCGTTTGACGGTCGGGCTCTCGTCATGGAAAAGACCAAGCAGGTGACGCACGTGCCCCGGCACGTCGCGATCATCATGGACGGCAACAATCGCTGGGCGAAGAAGCGTCTGATGCCCGGAGTGGCCGGGCACAAGGCTGGCGTGGATGCCGTCCGTGCGGTGATCAAGACCTGCGCCGAGGCAGGCGTCGAAGTGCTGACGCTGTTCGCCTTCTCCAGCGAGAACTGGCAGCGCCCGGCCGATGAGGTCGGAGCGCTGATGGAGCTGTTCCTCATGGCCCTGCGCCGTGAGGTCCGCAAGCTCAGTGCCAACGGCATCCGCCTGCGCATCATTGGCGATCGCAGTCGCTTCGCCCCTGAGTTGCAGGCGGCGATGCGCGAGGCCGAGGCGCTGACCGCCAATGGCAGCAGCATGCTGCTGCAGGTGGCAGCCAACTATGGCGGCCAGTGGGACATCACCCAGGCTGCCCAGCGTCTCGCTCGTGAGGTGCAGGCCGGTCATCTGGCTGCGGAAGAGATTACCCCGGAGCTGATCCAGGGGTGCCTCTCCACCGGCGACCAGCCGTTGCCCGACCTGTGCATTCGCACGGGCGGCGAGCACCGCATCAGCAACTTCCTCCTCTGGCAGCTGGCGTACGCCGAGCTGTATTTCTCCGATCTCTACTGGCCCGACTTCAAGCACGAAGCCATGCAGGCTGCGTTGCAGGACTATGCCTCTCGTCAGCGCCGCTTCGGCAAGACCAGCGAGCAGGTCGAGGCCGAGGCCCCTCCGTCATGTTGAAACAACGAATCATCACGGCGCTGATCCTGTTGCCGATCGCGCTGGGTGGTTTCTTCCTGCTCGATGGTGCGGCGTTCTCGCTGTTCATCGGTCTGGTAGTCAGCCTCGGTGCCTGGGAATGGGCACGTCTGGCCGGTTACAACGAACAGTCTGCCCGCGTCGGTTACGCCGCCGTCGTCGCTGCGCTGATGCTGGTATTGGCCTGGCTGCCGCAGCTGGCGGGTGCGGTGCTGGTGCTGGCGCTGCTCTGGTGGGCGCTCGCGACCGTCATGGTGCTGACCTATCCGGATAGCGCTTCGAGCTGGGGTGGCCGCTGGCGCCGCCTGCTGATCGGTCTGCTGATCCTGCTGCCGGCCTGGCAGGGGCTGGTGCTGCTCAAGCAGTGGCAGCTGTCGAACTGGCTGATCGTTGCCGTGATGGTGCTGGTCTGGGCTGCCGACATCGGCGCTTATTTCTCCGGCAAGGCCTTCGGCAAGCGCAAGCTCGCTCCGCGCGTCAGTCCGGGCAAGAGCTGGGAAGGCTTCTTCGGCGGCATGGCGCTGTGCCTGGCGATCACCGTCGCCGTCTCCATCTACCGTGACTGGACCGTCCGCGAACTGCTGCTGGCGCTGCCGTGCGCGGCCATCGTGGTGGCCCTGTCGGTCATCGGTGACCTGACCGAAAGCATGTTCAAGCGCCAGTCCGGCCTCAAGGACAGCAGCAACCTGCTACCGGGGCATGGTGGCGTGCTGGACCGCATCGACAGCCTGACAGCCGCCATCCCGGTGTTCACCGCGCTGCTCTGGGCTGTGGGCTGGGGTGCGCCGTGAGCCGTCCGCAGTGGATCACCGTGCTGGGGGCGACCGGTTCGATCGGCCTCAGCACCCTCGACGTCATCGCGCGTCACCCTGATCGATACCGCGTCTTCGCGCTCAGCGGTTTTTCCCGGCTGGCTGAGCTCGAGTCGCTGTGCCTGCGCCATCGCCCGCGTTTTGTCGTGGTGCCGGAGGCTGAGCAGGCGCGTGCGCTGCAGGATCGCCTGAGTTCCGCGGGCCTCGAGGCTCGGGTGCTGGTTGGCGAGGCTGGGCTTTGCGAGATTTCCGCCCATCCCGACGTCGATGCGGTGATGGCGGCCATCGTCGGCGCCGCGGGTCTGAAGCCCACTCTGGCGGCCGTCGAGGCGGGCAAGCGGGTCTTGCTGGCCAATAAAGAGGCGCTGGTGATGTCCGGCGCGCTGTTCATGGATGCTGTGCGAGCCAGTGGCGCCGTACTGCTGCCGATCGACAGCGAGCACAATGCGATCTTCCAGTGCATGCCGGTGGACTACGCTCGCGGCCTGGGCGAAGTGGGAGTTCGTCGCATCCTGCTGACTGCCTCGGGCGGCCCGTTCCGCGAGACGCCGCTGGAGCAGTTGGCTCAGGTTTCGCCAGAGCAGGCCTGCGCACACCCCAACTGGTCGATGGGGCGGAAGATTTCCGTCGACTCGGCCAGCATGATGAACAAAGGCCTGGAACTGATCGAGGCCTGCTGGCTGTTCGATGCCGCGCCGTCGAAGGTCGAGGTGGTGATCCACCCGCAGAGCGTGATCCATTCCCTGGTGGACTACGTCGATGGCTCGGTGCTGGCCCAGTTGGGGAATCCGGACATGCGGACCCCCATCGCCCATGCCCTGGCCTGGCCGCAGCGGATCGATTCCGGCGTTTCGCCGCTGGACCTGTTCTCCATCGCCCGCCTGGACTTCAGTGCGCCCGATGAGCTGCGTTTCCCCTGCCTGCGCCTGGTGCGCCAGGCCGCCGAAGCGGGTGGCAGTGTACCGGCGATGCTCAATGCAGCGAACGAGGTGGCTGTCGCGGCGTTCCTCGAGCGGCGCATCCGCTTCACGGATATCCCGGTTATCATCGACGAAGTGCTGAACCGCGAGGCGCACACGCCGGTCGAATCGCTCGATGCGGTGCTGGCAGCCGACCAGCGTGCACGCGGCGCAGCACAGGCGTGGTTGCAGGAGCGCGGGCATTGAGCCCGAGGAGGTAGCGATGAGCGCCCTTTATATGGTGGTGGGACTGATTGTCGCCCTGGGCGTACTGGTCACTTTCCACGAGTTCGGACACTTCTGGGTCGCCCGCCGCTGCGGGGTCAAGGTCCTGCGCTTCTCCGTGGGCTTTGGCACGCCACTGGTGCGCTGGCACGATCGCCACGGCACCGAGTTCGTTGTTGCCGCCATTCCCCTGGGTGGCTACGTGAAGATGCTCGATGAGCGGGAAGGCGATGTCCCCGCCGAGCTGCTCGACCGCGCCTTCAATCGCAAGACCGTATTCCAGCGCATCGCCATCGTCGCGGCGGGACCGATCGCCAACTTCCTGCTGGCTATCCTGTTCTTCTGGGTCCTGGCCATGCTGGGCAGCCAGCAGATCAAGCCGATCATCGGCTCCGTGGTGGCGAACAGTCCCGCGGCCATCGCCGGTCTGGCGTCCGGTCAGGAAGTCGTTGCCGTGGACGGCGAGGTCGTCGATGGCTGGGGCGGCGTCAACCTGCAACTGGTGCGTCGTCTCGGTGAAACCGGCGAGCTGAGCGTTTCGGTGCTGGAGCAGGGCTCGAGCGTTCCGGCCGTGCACCAGGTGCGCATCAGTTCCTGGCTGAAGAACGAAGACAATCCCGATCCCATCGGTGGTCTGGGGATCCAGCCCTGGCGACCTGCTGTCGCCCCCGTGATCGCTGAACTGGACGAAAAGGGGCCGGCCAAGGCTGCCGGCCTGCAGATTGGTGACCGGCTCGTCAGTCTGGATGATCAGTCGGTCACGGATTGGCAGGAAGTGGTTTCGCGTGTCCGCGCCCTGCCCGAAGGCAAGGTGACGCTGGGTATCGAGCGCGCCGGCCAGCGCGAGGAGCTTGTCCTGACCCTGGCGGCCAAGGGGGAGGGCAAAGCCCGCACCGGCTACCTGGGTGCGGGTGTCGCGGGTGGTCAGTGGCCGCCGGAAATGCTCCGCGAAGTGAGCTATGGACCGGTGGCAGCGGTGGGGCAGGCTCTTTCCCGAACCTGGTCCATGAGCCTGCTAACTCTGGATTCTCTAAAGAAAATGGTGCTCGGGCAGCTCTCGGTAAAAAACTTGAGCGGGCCGATAACCATTGCTAAAGTGGCGGGCGCTTCAGCCCAGTCCGGCGTAGGGGATTTTCTGCATTTCCTCGCCTATCTGAGCATCAGCTTGGGGGTTCTCAACCTGTTGCCGATTCCCGTTCTCGATGGCGGGCATCTGCTGTTCTACATGGTCGAGTGGGTGCGAGGTCGCCCACTGTCGGAGCGGGTCCAGGCTTGGGGGATGCAGATTGGCATCAGCCTGGTAGTCGGGGTCATGTTGTTGGCCCTGGTCAACGATCTGAGTCGACTGTAACCGCCCATTGGTTTTCGGATCTGCCGCCCTTTGCGGCAGATTCTCTATTTGTCAGTTGGAATAAAAGGACTCCATGAAACGCTTTCTGCTTCCCGCGGCCCTTTCCGCGCTGATGATCGCCCAGGTTCACGCCGAGTCCTTCACTGTTTCCGATATCCGGGTCAACGGCCTGCAGCGCGTGTCTGCCGGCAGTGTGTTCGCGGCATTGCCGCTGAACGTCGGCGAGCAGATCGACGATCGCCGCCTGGTCGAAGCGACCCGCTCGCTGTTCAAGACCGGTTTCTTCCAGGATATCCAGCTCAGCCGTGATGGCAATGTGCTGATCGTCAACGTGGTCGAGCGCCCGTCCATCTCCAGCATCGAGATCGAGGGCAACAAGGCGATCACCACCGAAGACCTGATGAAGGGCCTGAAGCAGTCCGGCCTCTCCGAAGGCGAAATCTTCCAGCGTGCGACCCTCGAGGGCGTGCGCAACGAACTGCAGCGCCAGTACGTGGCCCAGGGCCGCTACTCCGCCGAGATCGAGACCGAAGTGGTGCCGCAGCCGCGCAACCGCGTCGCGCTGAAGATCAACATCAACGAAGGCACCGTGGCGGCCATCGCCCATGTCAACGTGGTGGGCAACACCGTCTTCTCCGAAGAAGACCTGACCGATCTGTTCGAACTGAAGACCACCAACTGGCTGTCCTTCTTCAAGAACGACGACAAGTACTCCCGCGAGAAGCTCTCCGGCGACCTGGAGCGTCTGCGTTCGTACTACCTGGACCGTGGCTACATCCACATGGATATCGCCTCCACCCAGGTGTCCATCACCCCGGACAAGAAGCACGTCTACATCACCGTCAACGTCAACGAAGGCGAGAAGTACACCGTCAGCGACGTGAAGCTCTCCGGCGACCTGAAAGTGCCGGAAGACGAAGTGAAGAAGCTGCTGCTGGTGAAGAAGGGCCAGGTGTTCTCCCGCAAGGTGATGACCACCACCTCCGACCTGATCACCCGTCGCCTGGGTAACGAGGGTTATACCTTCGCCAACGTCAACGGCGTTCCCGAGCCGAACGACGAGAACAAGACCGTATCGATCACCTACGTGGTCGACCCGGGCAAGCGCGCCTACGTCAACCGCATCAACTTCCGTGGCAACACCAAGACCGAGGACGAAGTACTCCGTCGCGAAATGCGCCAGATGGAAGGCGGCTGGGCCTCGACCTACCTGATCGACCAGTCCAAGCAGCGCCTCGAGCGCCTGGGCTACTTCAAGGAAGTCAACGTCGAAACCCCGGCGGTTCCGGGCACCGACGACCAGGTCGACGTCAACTACAGCGTGGAAGAGCAGCCGTCCGGCTCGATCACCGCGAGCGTGGGCTTCGCCCAGAGCGCGGGTCTGATCCTCGGTGGCTCGATCAGCCAGAACAACTTCCTGGGTACCGGTAACAAGGTCAGCATCGGCCTGACCAAGTCCGACTACCAGACCCGCTACAACTTCGGCTTCGTCGACCCCTACTGGACCGTCGACGGCGTGAGCCTGGGCTACAACGCCTTCTACCGCAAGACCGACTACGACGAGCTCGACACCGACGTATCCAGCTACTCCGTCAACAGCCTGGGCGCCGGCGTCAGCATCGGCTACCCGATCAGCGAGACCTCGCGTCTCACCTACGGCCTGACCGTTCAGCGCGACGATATCGACACGGGTGTCTACACCGTCGACGAGATCTTCGACTTCATCGACAAGGAAGGCGACAGCTTCACCAACTTCAAGGCGTCCATCGGCTGGTCCGAATCGACCCTGAACAAGGGCGTGCTGGCGAACCGTGGCCACTCGCAGAGCCTGGTGCTGGAAACCACCATCCCGGGTAGCGACCTGTCGTTCTACAAGCTCGACTACCGTGGCCAGATCTTCGCGCCGCTGACCGAAACCTACACCATGCGCTTCCACACCGAACTCGGCTATGGCGGCGCGTACGGTGACACCGATCGCCTGCCGTTCTACGAGAACTACTATGCCGGTGGCTTCAACTCGGTGCGTGGCTTCAAGGACAGCTCCCTCGGTCCGCGCAGTACCCCGAGTATCGCTCGCGACGCCAATGGTAATCAGATCCCCGGTCCGGACAGCAAAGGCCGCTACACCGATCCGGATCAGGATCGCGAAGCCTTCGGTGGTAATATCCTGATCACCGGTGGCGCCGAACTGCTGTTCCCGCTGCCCTTCGTGAAGGACCAGCGCCAGCTGCGGACCGTGCTGTTCTATGACATCGGTAACGTGTTCGATACCGATTGCCCGACTTCCACGACCCAGGGCTGCGATGGCGTCAAGTTCCAGGACATGGCCATGTCCGCGGGTGTCGGTCTGACCTGGATCACCGCTCTGGGTCCGCTGAGTTTCAGCCTGGCGACTCCGATCAAGAAGCCGGACAACGCCGAAACCCAGATCTTCCAGTTCTCCCTGGGACAGACCTTCTAATTGGCCGTATCGTTGTAATGACAACCATGCTTTGTGCAGGAGTGCATTGTGCGTAAGTTGACCCAGTTCGTCCTGATCACCGCCGCCCTGGCAGCGAGCCCCGCGTTCGCCGACATGAAGATCGCGGTGCTCAACTATCAGATGGCACTCCTCGAGTCCGATTCGGCCAAGCAGTACGCCGTCGACGCCGAGAAGAAGTTCGGCCCCCAGCTGACCAAGCTCAAGGCCCTGGAAACCGATGCCAAGGCCCTGCAGGACAAGCTGGTCAACGGCGGCAGCAAGATGTCCAATGCCGAGCGTGAAAAGGCTGAAGGCGACTTCAAGCAGAAGGCTCGTGACTTCCAGTTCCAGTCCAAGGAGCTGAACGAAGCCAAGGCCGTTGCCGACCGCGACATGCTGAAGAAGCTGAAGCCGAAGCTGGACCAGGCCGTCGAGGAAACCATCAAGAAAGGTGGTTATGACCTCGTGGTCGAGCGTGGTGCCGTGGTTGACGTCAAGCCGCAGTACGACATCACCCGCCAAGTCATCGAGCGCATGAACCAACTGCGCTGATGATGACCGAGCTGTCCTTTACCCTCGCCGAACTGGCTGCGCAACTTGATGCTGAGTTGCGCGGCGATCCCGCTCAGGTGATCAGCGGGCTGGCTACCCTGCAGGATGCAGGCGCCGGTCAGCTGAGCTTCCTGGCCAATCCGCAGTACCGCAAGTTCCTCGAAGGCAGCCAGGCCAGCGCCATCCTGCTGACTGCCGCTGATGCCGAAGGCTTTACCGGCAATGCGCTGATCGTCCCCAATCCCTACCTGGCCTATGCCGGCCTGTCCCACCAGTTCGACCGCAAGCCCAAAGCGCCGGTCGGCATTCATCCCACTGCGGTGGTCGATGAAGGTGCGCAGGTCGACGTGAGCGCCAGTGTCGGCCCCTATGCCGTGATCGAGGCGGGTGCGCAGATCGGTGCCAATGTCACCATCGGCGCCCATTGCTTCGTCGGTGCGCGCAGCGTGATCGGCGAGGGCGGCTGGCTGGCGCCCCGCGTGACGCTCTACCACGACGTGCGCATCGGCAAGCGTGTGGTGATCCAGTCCGGTGCCGTGCTGGGCGGTGAGGGCTTCGGCTTCGCCAACCACAAGGGCATCTGGCAGAAAATCGCCCAGATTGGCGGCGTGACCCTGGGTGATGACGTCGAGATCGGCGCCAATACCACCATCGACCGTGGCGCGCTGTCCGATACCCTGCTGGGCAATGGCGTGAAGCTGGACAACCAGATCATGATCGCCCACAACGTGCAGATTGGCGATCACACTGCCATGGCCGGCTGCTGCGGGATTTCCGGCAGCGCCAAGATCGGCAAGCACTGCATGCTGGCCGGCGGTGTCGGCCTGGTTGGCCACATCGAGATCTGCGACAACGTCTTCGTCACCGGGATGACCATGGTGACCCGCTCGATCACCGAGCCGGGCTCCTACTCCTCCGGTACCGCCATGCAGCCAGCGGCTGAATGGAAGAAGAGTGCCGCGCGCATTCGTCAGCTGGATGACATGGCCCGTCGTCTGCAGCAGCTGGAAAAGCGCCTGGCCGCCGTGACCCCAAGCGGAGACGCTCCATCAGATGCGTGATCCACGCATTTTTTGGCGTTTCCCTTTTCTGAACAGGCTCCCCTGAACATGATGGACATCAACGAGATTCGCGAATACCTGCCTCATCGCTACCCCTTCCTGCTGGTGGATCGGGTGGTCGAGCTGGACATCGAAGGCAAGCGCATTCGCGCCTACAAGAATGTCAGCATCAACGAGCCGTTCTTCAATGGCCACTTTCCGCAGCATCCGATCATGCCGGGTGTGTTGATCATCGAGGCCATGGCCCAGGCCGCTGGCATCCTCGGTTTCAAGATGCTCGACGTGAAGCCGGCCGATGGCACCCTGTACTACTTCGTCGGCTCCGACAAGCTGCGCTTCCGCCAGCCCGTGCTGCCGGGCGATCAATTGCAACTCAACGCCCAGTTCCTCAGCGTCAAGCGCGGCATCTGGAAGTTTGACTGCAATGCCACCGTGGACGGCAAGCCGGTATGCTCGGCTGAAATCATCTGTGCGGAACGCAAACTATGAGTTTGATCGATCCTCGCGCCATCATCGACCCGCGCGCAAAGCTGGCTGACGACGTAGAAGTGGGCCCCTGGTCCATGGTCGGGCCGGATGTGGAGATCGGCGAAGGTACGGTGATCGGTCCGCACGTGGTGGTCAAAGGCCCCACGAAGATCGGTAAGAACAATCGGATTTTCCAGTTCTCCAGCGTGGGTGAAGATACCCCCGACCTGAAGTACAAGGGCGAACCGACTCGCCTGGTAATCGGCGACAACAACGTGATCCGCGAGGGTGTCACCATCCACCGCGGCACCATCCAGGATCGCTCGGAGACCACCATCGGTGATCACAACCTGCTCATGGCCTATGTGCACATCGGCCATGACAGTGTGATCGGCAACCATTGCATCCTCGTGAACAACACCGCGCTGGCGGGGCATGTTCATGTGGATGACTGGGCAATCCTCTCCGGCTACACCCTGGTGCATCAGTTCTGCCGCATTGGCGCCCACGCGTTCTCCGGCATGGGCACCACCATCGGCAAGGATGTCCCGGCCTATGTGACTGTCTTCGGCAACCCTGCCGAGGCCCGCAGCATGAACTTCGAGGGCCTGCGCCGTCGTGGTTTCAGCGCCGAATCGATCCAGGCGCTGCGCCGGGCCTACAAGGTGGTCTACCGCCAGGGCCTGACGGTGGACGAGGCTCTGGCCGAGCTGGCCGAAGCCTCCGAACAGTTCCCGGAAGTTGCGGTGTTCCGCGACTCCATCCAGAGCTCCACCCGCGGCATCACCCGCTGACCATGCAACCGACCGCACGCAAGCTGCGCGTCGCCCTGGTCGCGGGCGAGGCGTCCGGCGATATCCTCGGCTCCGGCCTGATGCAGGCGCTCAAGCAGCGCCACCCCGACATCGAGTTCATCGGCGTCGGTGGTCCGCGCATGCAGGCAGAAGGGCTGCAGTCGCATTTCCCGATGGAACGCCTGGCCGTCATGGGGCTGGTCGAGGTGCTTGGCCGTCTGCGCGAACTGCTGCGCCGGCGCAAGGACCTGGTGAAGATGCTGATAGCGGCCAAGCCGGACGTGTTCATCGGCATCGATGCGCCGGATTTCAACCTCAACATTGAATTGAAGCTGCGCCGTGCGGGTATCCGTACGGTGCACTACGTCAGCCCCTCCGTCTGGGCCTGGCGACAGAAGCGTGTGCTGAAGATCAAGGAAGCCTGCGACCTGATGCTCGCGCTCTTCCCCTTCGAAGCGCGCTTCTACGAAGAGCACGCTGTGCCAGTGCGCTTCGTCGGCCATCCTCTGGCCAACACCATTCCACTGGAAGCCGATCGTGCCGGTGCGCGCGAGCGTCTCGGCCTTCCGCAGGATGCTGCTGTCGTCGCACTCCTGCCCGGTAGCCGGGGAGGCGAGGTCGGCAAGCTTGGCGCGCTGTTCCTCGATACTGCCCAGCGCCTGCTGCAGGGTCGCCCCGGCCTGCGATTCGTGCTGCCGTGCGCAAGCCCGGAGCGTCGTGTGCAGATCGAAGAGATGCTCGCTGGCCGCGACCTGCCGGTGCAGCTGCTCGATGGCGCCTCCCACGAGGCCTTGGCAGCCTGCGACGCGGTGCTGATCGCCTCCGGCACCGCTACGCTGGAAGCCCTGCTGTACAAGCGGCCGATGGTCGTCGCCTACAAGGTGGCGCCCATGACCTACCGCATCCTCAAGCGCCTGGTGAAGAGTCCGTACATTTCGCTGCCGAACCTGCTGGCCGGCCGCCTGCTGGTGCCCGAGCTGATCCAGGACGCGGCAACACCCGAGGCGCTGGCAACGACCTTGTTGCCCCTGCTCGCCGACGGCAGCGTGCAGACCGAATCCTTCGACGCCATCCACCGCGCGTTGCGCCAGGATGCGTCTGCGCAGGCCGCCGAGGCGGTGCTCACCCTGGTGGAGAAACGCTGATGCAGATGGGCCTGGACTTCACCCTGGTGGAAGAGCTGGTTGCCGGTGTCGACGAAGTCGGCCGAGGGCCACTGTGTGGCCCCGTGGTTACCGCGGCGGTGATCCTCGATCCGGCTCGTCCGATCAAGGGGCTCAATGACTCGAAGAAGCTCAGCGAAGCCCGCCGTGAGGCGCTGTTCGACGAGATCCGCGAGAAGGCCCTGGCCTGGTGCATCGCCCGTGCCGACGTGCATGAGATCGACCAGTTGAACATTCTCCACGCCACCATGCTCGCCATGCAGCGCGCGGTGGAGGGCCTGAGCGTCACGCCGAAACTGGCGCTGATCGATGGCAATCGCTGCCCGAAATTGAAGGTGCCGTCCGCGCCGGTGGTGCAGGGTGACGCCAAGGTCCCGGCCATCGCCGCCGCCTCGATCCTGGCCAAGGTCAGCCGCGACCGCGAGATGCAGGAAATGGAAGCGCTGTACCCCGGCTACGGCATCGCCGGGCACAAGGGCTATCCGACCCCGGTGCACCTCGAAGCCCTCCGGCGCCTGGGCCCGACGCCGATTCACCGTCGCTCCTTCGGCCCGGTGCGCGCGCTGCTGGAAAATCCTGCCGGTATCCTGTAACACCCTGTTATTACTCTGGAATTCCTCGCGGCCAGCGGCTCGTCGGTGACGTCAATCACCCGGCGCGACGGCTGGCCCATTGATCCCTGTAGCTTTGCGGAGAGCCCCGGTACAATCCGGGGCTTGCCGTTTTTCGCGTTTGCCAAGGACCACCATGACCGCCACCTTCGTTCACCTGCGTCTGCACACCGAATTCTCCCTGGTCGACGGCCTGGTACGGGTCAAGCCGCTGATCAAGGCAGTCGGCGGGGCGGGCATGCCGGCAGTGGCGGTGACCGACCTGAGCAACATGTGCTCGCTGGTGAAGTTCTACAAGACGGCCATGGGCGGTGGCATCAAGCCGATCTGCGGCGCCGACATCTGGCTGGCCAATCGCGACGAGGACGGCCCGCTGACCCGCCTGACCCTGCTGGCGATGAACGCCAAGGGCTACCGCAACCTCACCGAACTGATTTCCCGTGGCTGGCAGGAAGGCCAGCGCAACGGCGAGATCATCATCGAGCGGCAGTGGGTCAAGGACGCCGCCGAAGGCCTGATCGCGCTGTCCGGTTCCAAGGAAGGCGAGATCGGCATGGCGCTGCTGGAGGGTGACGACGCGCTGGCGGATTCCCTGCTGGCCGAGTGGCTGGAGACTTTTCCGGACCGCTTCTACCTGGATATCCAGCGCACCAGTCGCGTCAACGACGAAGAACACGTGCATGCCGCCGTCGCCCTGTCCGCACGCAGTGGCGCGCCGCTGGTGGCGACCAACGACGTGCGCTTCATCAAGGAAGCCGACTTCGAGGCCCACGAGACCCGTGTATGCATCGGCGAAGGCCGTGCCCTGGATGACCCGCGCCGTTCGCGCAGCTATTCCGACCAGCAGTACCTGAAGAGCCCGGAAGAAATGGCCGAGCTGTTCAGCGATATTCCCGAGGCTCTGGAAAACTCCGTCGAGATCGCCAAGCGCTGCAACATCGACGTGCAGCTGGGCAAGTACTTCCTGCCCAACTTCCCGATCCCCTACGACGACATGGACATCAACGACTACCTGCGCCATGTCTCCTACGAGGGCCTGGAGGAGCGCCTGGCGGTGCTCTGGCCGAAGGACACCACCCCGAACTACGAAGAGAAGCGGCAGATCTACGTCGACCGCCTGGAGTTCGAGCTGGGCACCATCATCCAGATGGGCTTCCCCGGCTACTTCCTGATCGTGATGGACTTCATCAAGTGGGCCAAGAACAACGGCGTGCCGGTAGGCCCTGGCCGGGGCTCGGGTGCCGGCTCGCTGGTTGCCTACGTGCTGAAGATCACCGACCTCGACCCGCTGGCCTATGACCTGCTGTTCGAACGCTTCTTGAACCCCGAACGTATTTCCATGCCCGACTTCGACGTCGACTTCTGCATGGAAGGCCGCGACCGGGTGATCGACTACGTGGCCGGCGCCTACGGCCGCAATGCGGTGAGCCAGATCATCACCTTCGGCTCCATGGCCGCGAAGGCGGTGGTGCGCGACGTGGCGCGGGTGCAGGGCAAGTCCTACGGCCTGGCCGACAAGCTGTCGAAGATGATTCCCTTCGAAGTGGGCATGACCCTGGAGAAGGCCTTCGAGCAGGAGGAAATGCTCCGCGATTTCCTCAAGACCGACGAGGAAGCCCAGGAAATCTGGGACATGGCGCTCAAGCTGGAAGGTGTCACCCGCGGTACCGGCAAGCACGCCGGCGGTGTGGTGATCGCGCCGACCAAGCTGACCGACTTCGCCCCCATCGCCTGTGATGAAGAGGGCGCCGGCCTGGTGACCCAGTTCGACAAGGACGACGTGGAAGCGGCCGGCCTGGTGAAGTTCGACTTCCTCGGCCTGCGTACCCTGACCATCATCAAATGGGCGATGGAGATCATCCACCGCATCCAGAAGAAGAACGGCGAGACCGACCTGGTCGACATCGACCGCATCCCGCTGGACGACAAGAAAACCTACGACCTGCTGCAGAAAGCGGAAACCACCGCGGTCTTCCAGCTTGAATCGCGCGGCATGAAGGAGCTGATCAAGAAGCTCAAGCCGGACTGCCTGGAAGACCTCATCGCACTGGTGGCGCTGTTCCGTCCCGGCCCACTGCAGTCGGGCATGGTGGACGACTTCATCAACCGTAAGCACGGTCGCGAGGAAATTTCCTACCCGCACCCGGATTACCAGTACGCCGGTCTCGAACCTGTGCTCAAGCCCACCTACGGCATCATCCTGTACCAGGAGCAGGTGATGCAGATCGCCCAGGTGATGGCGGGCTACAGCCTCGGCGGCGCTGACATGCTGCGTCGCGCCATGGGCAAGAAGAAGCCCGAGGAAATGGCCAAGCAGCGCGGCGGCTTCATCGAAGGCTGCTCCAGCAACGGCATCGACGAAAACCTCTCGGGCAACATCTTCGACCTGGTGGAAAAGTTCGCCGGCTACGGCTTCAACAAGTCGCACTCGGCGGCCTACGGCCTGGTGTCGTACCAGACCGCCTGGCTGAAGACCCACTGGAAAGCCCCGTTCATGGCCGCGGTACTCACCGCGGACATGCAGAACACCGACAAGGTGGTGACGCTCATCGAAGAGTGCCGCCACATGAAGCTGCGCATCCTGGCGCCGGACGTGAACAACTCCGAGTTCCGCTTCACCGTCGATGAGGACGACCAGATCGTCTACGGTCTGGGCGCGATCAAGGGCGTCGGCGAAGGCCCGGTGGAAGCCATCACCGAGTGCCGCAACGAAGGCGGGCCGTTCAAGACCCTGTTCGATTTCTGCGACCGCATCGACCTCAAGCGCGTCAACAAGCGCACCCTGGAAGCGCTGATCCGTGCCGGCGCGCTGGACCGCCTCGGACCGCACTTCCATGAAGAGCAGAAGGCCTACCACGCCCACGTCGACATCAACCGCGCCGTGCTGCTGGCGTCCATGGAAGAAGCCGTCAAGGCCGCCGAGCAGACCTCGCGCAGCCACGACAGCGGCCACATGGACCTGTTCGGCGGCGTGTTCGCCGAGCCCGAGGCCGATGTCTACGCCAACCACCGCAAGGTCAAGGAGCTCAACCTCAAGGAGCGCCTGAAGGGCGAGAAGGACACCCTCGGCCTGTACCTGACCGGTCACCCGATCGACGAGTACGAAGGCGAGGTGCGACGTTTTGCCCGCCAGCGCATTGTCGAGCTGAAACCCGCGCGTGATACCCAGACCGTCGCCGGCCTGATCGTCAACCTGCGGGTGATGAAGAACAAGCGCGGTGACAAGATGGGCTTCGTGACCCTGGACGACCGCTCCGGCCGTATCGAAGCCTCGCTGTTCGCCGAAGCCTTCGCCGCCAACCAGGCGCTGCTGCAGACCGATGCGCTGGTGGTGATCGAGGGCGAAGTCAGCCAGGACGATTTCTCCGGCGGCCTGCGCCTGCGAGCCAAGCGCGTGATGGGGCTGGAAGAAGCCCGCACCTCGCTGGCGGAAAGCCTGCGGGTGCGCGTCCATGCCGATGCGCTCAAGGGTGACCGTCTGCGCTGGCTGGCCGACCTGTGCACCCGTCACCGGGGCAGTTGCCCGGTCACCGTCGACTACAGTGGCGAGCAGGCGCGCGCCCTGTTGCAGTTCGGCGAGCAGTGGCGGATCGACCCGGCAGACAACCTGATTCAAGCGTTGCGTGACCAGTTCGGCCGCGACAACGTCTTCCTGAACTACCGCTAGTGAAGCCGGTGGCCAAAGGCCGCCCGCCCGCCAGTCTCGACCCTTGGCGCCCGATACCGTAAGGTAGGGCGCCTACGGACCAGGCCCAGCCGCCAACAGAACGACGGATAGCCCATGAACCCGAATTTTCTCGATTTCGAACAGCCCATTGCCGACCTGCACGCCAAGATCGAAGAGCTGCGCCTGGTCGGTAACGACAACGCGCTGAACATCACCGACGAAATCTCCCGTCTGCAGGAGAAGAGCAAGGCGCTGACCGAGAACATCTTCGGCAACCTGTCCAGCTGGCAGATCGCCCAGCTCGCTCGCCATCCGCGTCGTCCCTACACGCTGGACTACATCGAACACATCTTCACCGAATTCGAAGAGCTGCACGGCGACCGCCACTTCTCCGACGATGCCGCGATTGTCGGTGGCGTTGCCCGCCTTGAAGACCAGCCGGTAATGATCATCGGCCACCAGAAGGGCCGCGAAGTTCGCGAGAAGGTACGCCGCAACTTCGGCATGCCGCGTCCGGAAGGCTACCGCAAGGCCTGCCGCCTGATGGAAATGGCCGAGCGCTTCAAGATGCCGATCCTGACCTTCATCGATACCCCCGGCGCCTACCCGGGCATCGACGCCGAAGAGCGCGGCCAGAGCGAAGCGATTGCCTGGAACCTGCGCGTCATGGCGCGCCTGAAGACTCCGATCATCGCCACCGTAATCGGCGAAGGCGGCTCCGGCGGCGCACTGGCCATCGGCGTGTGCGACCAGCTGAACATGCTGCAGTACTCCACCTACGCGGTGATTTCGCCCGAAGGTTGCGCCTCCATCCTCTGGCGTACCGCCGAGAAGGCGCCGGAGGCAGCCGAAGCCATGGGCATCACCGCCAACCGCCTGAAGGACCTGGGTATCGTCGACAACGTCATCCCCGAGCCGCTGGGCAGTGCCCACCGCGACCCGGCTGCGATGGCCGAGACCATCCGCAAGTCCCTGCTCGGCCAGCTCGATACGCTGAACCAGCTGAGCAGCGAAGAGCTCCTCGCGCGCCGCTACGAGCGCCTGATGAGCTACGGCGTCGCCTGATCGACGCCTTCGGCGCAGCGCGGGTGACGAGGTATCCTGGCCTCGTCCCCGACCCTGCCGACCTGCGCCATGTCTGCTGAACTCGAATCCCGGCTGCTGAGTTTTCTCGCGCCCTGGCGCAATGCGCCGGCTTGGCGTGTCGCATTGTCCGGCGGGCTGGATTCCTCCGTTCTCCTGCATCTCCTGGCGCAACTCGCTTCCCGTGAGTCCTTGCCAGCGATTTCCGCCATTCATGTGCACCACGGCCTGCAGGCCGTCGCTGATGCCTGGCCGGCACATTGCCAGCGTTTCTGCGACTCCCTTGGCGTGCCGATGCAGGTGGTGCGCGTGCAGGTCGATGACGGCGCCAGCCTGGAGCGTGCAGCGCGCGAAGCGCGGTACGCGGCTTTCGCTGCAGCACTGGGGGAGGGTGAATGCCTGCTGGCCGGCCAGCACCGTGACGATCAGGCGGAAACCGTGCTGTTCCGGCTGTTCCGCGGAGCCGGGGTGCGGGGGCTGTCCGCAATGACCACCAGTCGTCCGCTGGGAGCTGGAATGCTGCTGCGTCCGCTGCTGGGGACCTATCGTGCGGAACTGGAGGGGTACGCCCGCAGTCATGGGCTGAGCTGGGTGGACGACCCGTCCAATGCGCGTGACGATTACGACCGCAACTACCTGCGCAACCGCGTGTTGCCCGGCATCGTCCAGCGCTGGCCCTCGGCCGTGGAAACCATCTCCCGCAGCGCCGAGCACCTGGCGGAAGCCGACGGACTGCTGGGCGAACTGGCGCAGAACGACCTGATTTCCGCCGGTGCGCGCAACGAATACAGCGGTATGCAATTGCCCTCGCTGGCCATTGCCGCGCTGGCGGAGCTGAGCGAGCCACGCCAGCGCAATGCCCTGCGCCACTGGCTCGCGCCCCTGGCGCGCTTGCCGGACAGTGCCCACTGGGCGGGCTGGCGAGACCTGCGCGATGCCCGCGAAGACGCCGAACCGATCTGGCGCCTCGCCGACGGAGAGCTGCGTCGTGCTCACGGTCGACTCTGGTGGCTGGCCAATCCCTGGCTGGGTTTCGTACCGGTAAATCAGACCTGGCGCGATCCTTCGAAGGTGCTTTCACTGCCGGGCAATGGTGAGTTGCGCTTTGACGGCGAAGCGCCGGAAGGGCCGCTGGAGGTTCGCTACCGGCAGGGCGGAGAGGTGATGGCGCTGGTCGGTCGCGGCAGCCGTGACCTCAAGCGCCTGCTCAACGAGGCCGCTGTGCCAGCCTTCCTGCGCGGCCGTCTGCCGCTGCTCTGGCGAGCCGACGAACTGCTCGGTGTGGCACTGCTACCGGGCTTGCGGGTGGAGGCGGGGCAGGGCTGGACCCTGCGCTGGACACCTCCGACGAATGACTCGGGTTTGAGCTGATAGCGGCTTTCCGGTAGACTACGCTCCCGTCTTGTACCGCTCCTGTTGATTCGTCTTCGAATCAGTGGGAGTTCGCTATTTTCACGACGAAGTCGTGAGCTGGGTCTTGTACCCGACACCTTCGCTTCCCCGGCGGCCGAGCCGCCTAAACGCTGACATTCAGGGCTTTTCATGACGCGCTACATCTTCGTCACGGGTGGTGTTGTTTCTTCATTGGGGAAAGGCATCGCCTCGGCTTCCTTGGCTGCCATTCTGGAAGCGCGTGGCCTGAAGATCACGATGCTCAAGCTGGACCCCTACATCAACGTCGATCCGGGCACCATGAGCCCGTTCCAGCACGGTGAGGTGTTTGTCACCCACGACGGCGCTGAGACCGACCTCGATCTGGGCCACTACGAGCGTTTCGTTCGTACCACGATGACCCAGAACAACAACTTCACCACCGGCCGCGTCTACATGGACGTGCTCCGCAAGGAACGCCGCGGTGATTATCTGGGCGCCACCGTGCAGGTGATCCCGCACATCACCGACGAAATCAAGCGTCGCATCATCAAGGGCGCCGGCGATGCCGACGTGGCCCTGGTTGAAGTCGGCGGCACCGTCGGTGATATCGAATCGCAACCCTTCCTCGAGGCCATCCGCCAGCTGCGTGTGGAGATCGGTTCGCGCCGTGCCATGCTGATGCACCTGACGCTGGTCCCGTACATCGCCACTGCTGGCGAGACCAAGACCAAGCCGACCCAGCACTCGGTGAAGGAACTGCGCTCCATCGGCCTGCAGCCGGACATCCTGATCTGCCGCTCCGACCATCCGGTGGACGTGTCCTCCCGCCGCAAGATCGCCCTCTTCACCAACGTGGAAGAGCGCGCGGTCATCTCGCTGGAAGACGTCGACACCATCTACCGCATTCCGTCGGTGCTGCATGCCCAGGGCGTGGACGACCTGGTCGTCGAGCGCTTCGGCCTGGAGTGCGGCCCGGCCGACCTGTCCGAATGGGACCGCGTGGTCGACGCCAAGCTCAACCCCGAGCGTGAAGTCACCATCGCCATGGTCGGCAAGTACATGGAACTGCTCGACGCCTACAAGTCGCTGATCGAAGCCATGACCCACGCCGGCATCCAGAGCCGCACCAAGGTCAACCTGCGCTACATCGACTCCGAGGACATCGAGCAGCAGGGCACCAGCCTGCTCGAAGGCGCCGACGCCATCCTGGTTCCGGGCGGCTTCGGCCTGCGCGGCGTGGAAGGCAAGATCACCGCCGTGCAGTACGCCCGTGAGAACAAGGTTCCGTACCTGGGCATCTGCCTGGGCATGCAGGTGGCCGTCATCGAGTACGCCCGCAACGTGCTGGGCTGGACCGATGCCAACTCCACCGAGTTCGACAAGTCCAGCGGCCACCCGGTCGTCGGCCTGATCACCGAATGGCAGGACGCCACCGGCGCCACCGAGGTGCGCACCGAAGCTTCCGACCTGGGCGGCACCATGCGCCTGGGCGCCCAGGAATGCCTGCTGTCGGCCGGCACCCTGGTGCACGATTGCTACGGCAAGGAAGTGATCGTCGAGCGTCACCGTCACCGCTACGAAGTGAACAACAACCTGCGTCCGCAACTGGAAGCCGCCGGCCTGAAGATCTCCGGCCGCTCTGGCGACGGCGCGCTGGTCGAAGTGGTCGAGGCTCCGGATCATCCGTGGTTCGTCGCCTGCCAGTTCCACCCGGAATTCACCTCCACCCCGCGTGATGGCCACCCGCTGTTCAGCGGCTTCGTCAATGCCGCCCTGAAACAAGCCGGGAAAGCCTGAACATGACCCAGAAGATCATCCGCGTCGGTGATATCCAGATCGGCAACGACCTGCCGTTCGTGCTGTTTGGCGGCATGAACGTGCTGGAGTCGCGCGACCTGGCGATGCAGGTCTGCGAAGAGTACGTGAAGGTCACCGAGAAGCTCGGTATCCCCTACGTGTTCAAGGCCAGCTTCGACAAGGCCAACCGTTCCTCGATCACCTCGTTCCGTGGTCCGGGCATGGAAGAGGGGCTGAAGATCTTCGAAGAGATCAAGAAGACCTTCAAGGTGCCGGTCATCACTGACGTGCACGAGCCCTACCAGGCCGCTCCGGTGGCCGAGGTCTGCGACATCATCCAACTGCCGGCCTTCCTGTCCCGGCAGACCGACCTGGTCGTGGCCATGGCCAAGACCAACGCGGTGATCAACATCAAGAAGGCCCAGTTCCTTGCACCGCAGGAGATGAAACACATCCTGCGCAAGTGCGAGGAAGCGGGTAACGACCAGTTGATCCTCTGCGAGCGTGGCTCCTCCTTCGGGTACAACAACCTGGTGGTGGACATGCTCGGCTTCGGCATCATGAAGCAGTTCGAGTACCCGGTGTTCTTCGACGTGACCCATGCCCTGCAGATGCCGGGTGGTCGCGCCGATTCCGCCGGCGGCCGCCGCGCCCAGGTCACCGACCTGGCCAAGGCCGGCATGAGCCAGGGCCTCGCCGGCCTGTTCCTGGAGGCCCATCCGGACCCCGAGAACGCCAAGTGCGACGGTCCGTGCGCCCTGCGCCTGAACAAGCTCGAGCCTTTCCTGTCCCAGCTCAAGCAGCTGGACGACCTGGTCAAGAGTTTCCCCACTATCGAGACTGCCTGAGAATCGGCTCGATGCCTGCCGCGCTGAGCACGGCAGGCCATTGAGCCGCTTCTGATGTCTCACCAGCCGCCCCGTTTATCTCTATCTTCGGAGTGTTATCAAGAATGGCAAAGATCGTCGACATCAAGGGCCGTGAGGTCCTGGACTCCCGCGGCAACCCGACCGTTGAAGCGGACGTGATCCTGGACAACGGCATCGTCGGCAGCGCTTGCGCCCCGTCCGGTGCATCCACCGGTTCCCGCGAGGCTCTCGAACTGCGCGATGGCGACAAGAGCCGTTACCTGGGCAAGGGCGTGCTGAAAGCCGTGGCCAACATCAATGGCCCGATCCGCGACCTGCTGCTGGGCAAGGACGCGGCTGACCAGAAAGGCCTGGATCAGGCGATGATCGACCTGGACGGCACCGAGAACAAAGGCAAGCTGGGCGCCAACGCCATCCTGGCCGTCTCCCTGGCCGCCGCCAAGGCCGCTGCCCAGGCCAAGGGTGTGCCGCTGTACGCGCACATCGCCGACCTGAACGGCACCCCGGGCCAGTACTCCATGCCGGTTCCGATGATGAACATCATCAACGGCGGCGAGCACGCCGATAACAACGTCGACATCCAGGAGTTCATGGTTCAGCCGGTTGGCGCCAAGAACTTCGCCGACGCGCTGCGCATGGGTGCCGAAATCTTCCATCACCTCAAAGCCGTGCTGAAGGCCCGTGGTCTGAACACCGCCGTGGGTGACGAAGGTGGCTTCGCGCCGAACCTGGCTTCCAACGAAGACGCGCTGGCTGCCATCGCCGAGGCCGTCGCCAACGCCGGCTACAAGCTGGGCGACGACGTGACCCTGGCCCTGGATTGCGCCTCCTCCGAGTTCTTCAAGGAAGGCCAGTACGACCTGGAAGGTGAAGGCAAGGTATTCAGCGCCGAAGGTTTCGCCGACTACCTGGCCGGCCTGACCCAGCGCTACCCGATCATCTCCATCGAAGACGGCATGGACGAGTCCGACTGGGCTGGCTGGAAAGTCCTGACCGACAAGATCGGCGAGAAGGTGCAACTGGTCGGCGACGACCTGTTCGTGACCAACACCAAGATCCTCAAGCGCGGTATCGACGAGAAGATCGGCAACTCGATCCTGATCAAGTTCAACCAGATCGGCTCGCTGACCGAGACCCTGGAAGCCATCCAGATGGCCAAGGCCGCCGGCTTCACCGCCGTGATCTCGCACCGTTCGGGCGAAACCGAGGACAGCACCATCGCTGACCTGGCCGTCGGCACTGCCGCTGGTCAGATCAAGACCGGTTCCCTCTGCCGCTCCGACCGCGTTTCCAAGTACAACCAGCTGCTGCGCATCGAAGAGCAGCTGGGCGCCAAGGCGCCGTACCGTGGTCGCGCGGAATTCCGCGGCTGATCCGAGTCTGGTACGGTGAAGGGGTGGCAGGAGCCACCCCTTTGCGTATAGGGAGCTGATGGTTTGAGGTTACGTAGCCCTTACTGGCTGTTCGTTGTGCTGATCCTGGCGCTGGCCGGCCTGCAGTATCGCCTGTGGGTGGGTGATGGCAGCCTGGCGCAGGTGCGCGACCTGCAGAAGCAGATCGCCGACCAGCAGGGCGAGAACGAGCGCCTGCTCGAGCGTAATCGCATCCTCGAGGCGGAAGTCGCCGAGCTCAAGAAAGGCACCGAGACCGTCGAGGAACGTGCGCGCCACGAACTCGGCATGGTCAAGGACAAGGAAACCCTCTACCAGCTCGCGCAATGACCACTCCCGCCTTCTGGGCCGTCATCCCGGCCGCCGGCATCGGTTCGCGGATGCGCGCCGACCGCCCCAAGCAATACCTCGACCTTGCCGGTCGCAGCATTCTCGAGCGCACCCTCGACTGTTTCCTCGGCCATCCCCGGCTGAAGGGCCTCGTGGTGTGCCTGGCCGCCGACGATCCCTGGTGGCCGACCCTGCCCAGTGCTTCCAATGAGCTGATCCAGCGCGCCGATGGTGGCCGCGAGCGCGCCGATTCCGTGCTCAACGGCCTGCTGCGTCTGACCGAGCTGGGCGCGACGCCGGACGACTGGGTACTGGTGCATGACGCTGCTCGCCCGAACCTGGCCCGCACGGACCTGGATCGCCTCCTGGGCGAGCTGGAGTTCGACGCCGTGGGTGGCCTGCTTGGCGTACCCGCGCGGGATACCCTGAAGCGCGTTGGCGCTGACGGCCGCGTGGTCGAAACCATCGATCGCAGCGTGGTCTGGCAGGCCTACACCCCGCAGATGTTCCGCCTCGGCGCCCTGCATCGCGCGCTCGCCGATGCGCTGGTGGCTGATGCGGCCATCACCGACGAGGCGTCTGCCATGGAATGGGCGGGCTATGCGCCGCGCATGGTGGAAGGGCGGGTGGACAACATCAAGGTCACCACTCCGGAAGACCTGCAGCGCCTGCAGCGCAACTTCGCCAAGCACTGATTCCTGCTGGCCGGCACTTGACCGTTCGCGGCATATCCGGCCTCTACAGGCTGCGCGCCGGACTGGACCGTAGGAGCGGACTGTGTCCGCGATTGGCTTCCGGCGCGATTCGGGCTCATCGCGGACGGAGTCCGCTCCTACAAAAGCAGCCTCAGCCCAACAGCGGCACTTCGATCAGGAAGCGGAACAGCGCCCCATGCTGTTCAACCGCCAGGCAATGGTAACCATGGCGCTGGGTGTCCTCCGGAATGCCATGCACCGATTGCGAGCAGTCGGTGACCACCTCCAGCAGATCGCCCGGCTTGAGCGTCTCCAGGGTTTCCAGGGTGGCGATGGCGTTGTACGGGCAGTGTTCGCCGCGCAGGTCAAGCGACAGCGTCGGCGTCTTGGTTTCGGACATCGTTGGTTTTCCGTCTACGAGTGAAGCGTTGCGCGTTGAGCTGCACCAGCAGCATGCACAGCGCGAGGCCGGCGAAAGTGATCAGCAGGCCGCCGCCGGGGCCGAACTCCTGCAGCAGGTTGAGCTTGGGATAAGGCAGCGCGAGGCTGGTGCCCAGTTGGTCCCAGAAAACGGCGACCAGGGTGCCGCCGATCACGTTGCCGACGCCGACCACCCAGAAATGCACCTGGCCTTCCATCGAGCGATACATCCAGCCGGTCTCGCAGCCGCCGGCCAGCACGATGCCGATGCCGAACAGCACGCCACCGATCACGGCGTTCGGTCCCATCCAGAAAATCTTCGGCGGCAGGCCGTTGTGGATCGCCGCGAAGGTGCCGATACAGGCAGCGGCCATGCCCAGCAGGATACCGAGTGCGGCCTGGGTGCGGCCGGTGGTCCAGAGGTCGCGGGCGGCGCTGGTGAAGCAGATCTGCGCGCGTTCGATCAGGCCACCGAACAGCAGGCCGAACAGGCAGGCCATGCCCAGCACCAGCGAGACCTCGAAACGCCAGGCGGCGAACAGCGCGGCGAGCGCCAGGACGCCCATGCCCAGTCGCCATTGCAGCTTGGCGCGGCGGGCCAGGGCTTCGGCGCTCGGCAGTGCTGCCGCCTTGCCGCCGACCTTCAAGGGAATGCGCAGGAAGGGCAGCAGGCTGATCTTCACGCCGAACCAGGCGCCGAGCACCGTGGAGAACATGAAGGCCCAGGCGTGCACGGAGAACATCGGGATGCCGGTGAAGAAGGCGGCGAGGTTACAACCCATCGCCAGGCGCGCGCCGAAGCCGGCGATCACCCCGCCGATCAGGCCCTGCAGCAAGCGGCGCTTGCTGGTCGGCCAGCGCAGGCTGACGTTGCCGGCCCAGAGCGCACAGGCCAGCGCGCCGAGGAACATGCCGATGATCATCACACCATCGATGCGATCCAGCGGCGTGCCCTGCAGGCCGATGATCTTGAAATAGCTCCATTCCTGCGGTTGCAGGCCGAACCAGGACAGCACGTGGCCGCCCCAGCGGGTGAACTCGCCGGTGACGGCCCAGAAGGTGCCGGTCATGGCGAAGTAGTAGGCGGAGATGACGCCCAGCGCGACCAGGGTCGGCAGGGGGGACCAGAAACGCAGCAGGTAGCGTTCGCGGAAGCTGGAAAGGGCAGACATGCTGTCGTCCTTGAAACTGTCGGTGGGAAACCGCCCATTTTAGCCAATCGAAGCCGTCGGTACTTGCCGCAAGACAAGGGAGAAAGGTCCTAAGCAGGCTGCAGGTGCTGCAAACCTTCCTTCAGATGGTCCACCAATTGCCGCACCTTGGGCGACAGGTGCCGCTGCTGTGGATAGAGCGCCCAGACCCCGGTGTTGGGTGGTTGGTGGGCCTCAAGCAGGGAAATCAGACGACCGCTGCGCAGGTGCTCCAGCACGTAGTAGTCGGGCAATTGGCACAGGCCGAAGCCGCGCAGTGCCGCATCGAGCACCGCCTGCCCGCTATTGCAGCGCCAGTTGCCCTGCACCCGGTGCTGGGTCTCGCGGCCGTCTTCCAGGAAGCTCCACTGGTCGCTGCTGCCCACCAGGCAGTTGTGCTGCGCCAGTTCGGCGACGCTCTGTGGTGCGCCGTGGCGGGCCAGGTAGTCCGGCGTAGCGCAGAGATACATCACACGCGGCGCCAGGCGGGTTGCCACCAGCCGTGAATCGCTCAGGCGGCCGAGGCGGATTGCCAGGTCGAAGCCTTCGTGGAGCAGGTCGAGCTGGCGGTTGGACAGCTCGATCTCCACCCGCAGTTGTGGAAACTGCGCCATGAACTCGTTCACCAGCGGCACCACGAAGCGCTCGCCATAGGCCACCGCGCAAGTCATGCGCAGCAAGCCCTTGGGTTCGGCGGACAGGTCGCTGACCGCGCGCAGTGCTTCCTCGCGCGCGTCCTGCAGGCGCCGGCAATGCTGCAGGAAAGTCTGCCCGGCTTCGCTGAGCGTCACCTTGCGGGTGTTACGGTAGAGCAGACGGGTCTGCAGGCGCTCCTCCAGCCGCGCGACCTGGCGGCTGACGTGGGACGACGATACGCCCAGGCGCTCGGCGGCGGCGGTGAACTGACCGGTTTCGGCGACGGCAACGAATTCGTCCAGTCCTTCCCAGCGGTGCATGCGGATTATCCCTGTATGGCAATAATGTTTTGATTATTGCCTGATTATTCCCTGAAAGGAGGTTTTCTACACTTCCAAGGCTTTGGGGCGCACTTTTCGTCGACCGCCCCGACTGTTCCCCGACGGGGCTCCGGCCCGTCCCGGTTTCTCGGCCGCCGCGCCGAACCCGTCCGCCCCAGGCGGGCGTTGTCGTTTCCTTCGTTCAGGAGTTTCCAGATGATCAAGTCCCGTGCTGCCGTTGCCTTCGCCCCCAACAAGCCGTTGGAAATCGTCGAAGTCGATGTGGCGCCGCCGCAGAAGGGTGAAGTCCTGGTGCGCATCGTCGCCACCGGCGTCTGCCACACCGACGCCTACACCCTGTCCGGCCAGGATTCCGAGGGCGTATTCCCGTGCATCCTGGGTCACGAAGGTGGCGGCATCGTCGAAGCAGTGGGTGAGGGCGTGACCTCGCTGAAAGTGGGCGACCATGTCATCCCGCTGTACACCGCCGAATGCCGCGAGTGCAAATTCTGCAAATCCGGCAAGACCAATCTCTGCCAGGCCGTGCGTGCTACCCAGGGCAAGGGCCTGATGCCCGATGGCACCAGCCGCTTCTCCTACAAGGGCGAGCCGATCTACCACTACATGGGCTGCTCGACTTTCTCCGAGTACACCGTGCTGCCGGAAATCTCCCTAGCGAAGATTCCTCAAGAGGCCCCGCTGGAGAAGGTTTGCCTGCTCGGTTGCGGCGTGACCACCGGCATTGGCGCCGTGCTCAACAGCGCCAAGGTGGAGGAGGGCGCTACCGTCGCCATCTTCGGCCTGGGCGGCATTGGCCTGGCGGCGATCATCGGCGCGAAGATGGCCAAGGCCTCGCGCATCATCGCGGTGGACATCAACCCGGCGAAGTTCGATATCGCCAAGGAACTGGGCGCCACCGACTTCGTCAATCCGAAGGATCACCAGAAGCCGATCCAGGAAGTGATTGTCGAAATGACCGACGGCGGTGTGGACTATTCCTTCGAATGCGTAGGCAACGTCCAGCTGATGCGTGCGGCGCTGGAGTGCTGCCACAAGGGCTGGGGCGAATCCACCATCATCGGCGTTGCCGGTGCCGGCCAGGAAATCAGCACCCGTCCGTTCCAGCTGGTCACCGGTCGTGTCTGGCGCGGTTCGGCCTTCGGCGGCGTGAAAGGCCGCACCGAGCTGCCGAGCTACGTGGAGAAGGCGCAGAAGGGCGAGATCCCGCTGGATACCTTCATCACCCACACCATGGGCCTGGAGAAGATCAACGAGGCCTTCGACCTGATGCATGAAGGCAAGAGCATCCGCTCGGTCATCCACTACTGATCGAACCGCCGGGCGCCTTGTGCGCCCGGTCCCACAGGAGGCTCCATGACGGATTCCATCGAACTGATCAGCAGCCAGAAGAGCTTTGGCGGCTGGCATCAACGCTATCGCCATCGCTCCGAGACGCTCGGCTGCGAGATGGTCTTTGCGGTCTACCTGCCGCCGCAGGCCGAGCCCGAGGCGGGCCTGCCGGTGCTGTACTGGCTGTCCGGCCTGACCTGCACCGACGAGAACTTCATGCAGAAGGCCGGTGCACAGCGCGTGGCCGCCGAGCTGGGGATTGTCATCGTTGCGCCGGACACCAGCCCGCGCGGCCCGGAAGTGCCGGGCGACCCGGATGGCGCCTGGGACTTCGGCCTCGGCGCCGGTTTCTACGTCAACGCCACCCAGGAGCCCTGGGCGCGCCATTACCGGATGCACGATTACGTGGTGCAGGAGTTGCCAGCGCTGATCGAAGCGAATTTCCCGGTCTCCCGCAAACGCGGCATCAGCGGGCATTCCATGGGCGGCCACGGCGCGCTGGTCTGCGCCCTGCGCAATCCGGGGCGCTACCTGTCGCTGTCCGCCTTTGCCCCCATCACCCACCCGAGCGATTGTCCCTGGGGACAGAAGGCGCTGGGTCGCTTCCTCGGCGAAGACCCGGTGGCGTGGCGCGAGTGGGACGCGGTGGAGTTGCTGGCCAACGCCAGCGAGCGCCTGCCGATCCTGGTGGACCAGGGCGAGCGCGACGATTTCCTCGCCGTGCAACTCAAGCCCGAAGCGCTGCGCGAGGCGGCTGCTGCGGCTGGTCATCCGCTGGACCTGCGGCTGCAGCCCGGCTACGACCACAGCTACTACTTCATTGCGAGCTTCATCGAAGATCACCTGCGCCACCATGCCGCGGCGCTCTGCGGCTGAGACCCTGAGCGCAGTGATCCGGTAGAATCGACGCCCTGACATCAACAGGGCGTTTTTTCATGCGTATCGGACATGGCTACGACGTGCACCGCTTCGGCGAGGGAGACTTCATTACCCTTGGCGGCGTGCGTATTCCCCACAAGTTCGGGCTCGTTGCCCACTCCGACGGCGACGTGCTGTTGCACGCGCTTTCCGATGCCTTGCTGGGCGCCTGCGCGCTGGGCGATATCGGCAAGCACTTCCCTGATACCGACCCGCAGTTCAAGGGGGCCGACAGTCGCGCGCTGTTGCGCCACGTGCTGAGCCTGGTGGAAGCCAAGGGCTGGAAGGTGGAAAACGTCGACACCACCATCATCGCCCAGGCGCCGAAGATGGCGCCGCACATCCAGAACATGCGCGAGACCATCGCTGCCGACCTGAAGGTCGAACTGGACCAGGTCAACGTCAAGGCCACCACCACCGAGAAGCTTGGCTTCACCGGTCGTGAAGAGGGCATTGCGGTCCACGCCGTCGCTTTGCTGGGGCGCGCATGACCGAGTTGGAACTGCTGGGCCCGCGCGCCCATGGCGACGCATGCGGGCAGGCTGTGCTCAAGGCAGTGGCCGAGGACTTCCAGGTCGACGAAGTGCTGGATATTCCGCTCTCGGGTGATGGCGAGCATCTGTGGCTGTGGGTGGAGAAACGCGGCCTGAACACCGAGGAAGCGGCGCGCCGTCTCGCGCGTGCCGCCGGCGTCCCGGTGAAGATGATCAGCTACGCCGGCCTCAAGGACCGCCAGGCGCTGACCCGCCAGTGGTTCAGCCTGCACCTGCCGGGCAAGTCCGATCCGGACCTGGCCGCCGCCGAGGACGACACCCTGCGCATTCTCGAGCGCAACCGCCATCGCCGCAAACTGCAGCGCGGCGCGCATTCGGCCAACGGTTTCACCCTGCGCCTGACCGAGTTGCAGGCGGACCGCGAGCAGCTTGAAGCGCGCCTGAAGGCCATCCTGGCCCAAGGCGTACCGAATTACTTCGGCACCCAGCGCTTCGGCCATGGTGGCGGCAACGTCTTCGACGCCCGTGGCTTCGCCGAGCGTGGCAAGTTGCCGGAACATCGCAACATGCGCTCGCGCCTGCTCTCGGCGGCGCGCAGCTATGTCTTCAACCAGGTGCTGGCTCGCCGGGTGGCCGAAGGCACCTGGAACCAGGCGCTGGTCGGTGACCTGCTGGCGTTCACCGACAGCCGCAGCTTCTTCCCTGCCGGCGAAGCGGAATGTTCCGACCCGCGTCTCGCCGCGCTCGACCTGCACCCCACCGGCCCGATGTGGGGCGAGGGAGATTCACCGGCTGCGAACCAGCCCGGAGAGATCGAAAGCAGCGTGCAGCAGGCGGAGATGGCGCTTTGCCAGTGGCTCGCCAGTGCGGACATGGCGCACGAACGGCGCATTCTGCGCCTCCCCATCCCGGGCCTTACATGGCATTATCCCGCCCCTGACATTCTGCAACTGGAATTCGTCCTGCCGGCTGGCTGCTTCGCCACCGTGGTAGTGCGCGAGCTGATCGACCTCGTGCCGGCAGGGCAGACGGAAAGCCCATGCGCATATTGATTGCCAACGACGACGGGGTCACTGCACCCGGTATCGCCGCGCTTCACGACGCGCTGTCCGACTATGCGGACTGCATCGTGATCGCCCCGGAAGCCGATCGTAGCGGAGCGAGTAGTTCGCTGACGCTGGATCGGCCGCTGCATCCCCATCGCCTGGGCAATGGATTCATCAGCCTCAACGGCACCCCGACCGACTGCGTGCACCTGGGCCTCAACGGCCTGCTCGAAGAGGTGCCGGAGATGGTCGTCTCGGGAATCAACCTCGGCGCCAACCTGGGCGACGACGTGCTCTATTCGGGCACCGTGGCAGCGGCCCTGGAAGGACGCTTCCTGTCGCGTCCGGCCTTCGCCTTCTCGCTGTGCTCGCGCCTGACGGACAACCTGCCGGCCGCGATGCACTTCGCCCGCCTGCTGGTGGAGTCCCACGAGAAGCTCGACCTGCCGCCGCGCACCGTGCTCAACGTGAACATTCCCAACCTGCCGCTGGAGCGCATCAAGGGCATCCAGCTGACTCGCCTGGGCCATCGCGCCCGCGCGAAGCCGCCGGTCAAGGTGGTCAACCCGCGCGGCAAGGAAGGCTACTGGATCGCCGCTGCCGGCGATGCCGAGGATGGCGGCGAGGGCACTGATTTCCACGCGGTCCTGCAGGGTTACGTGTCGATCACGCCGCTGCAGATGGACCGGACCTACCGGGAAGCGTTCAATGTCCTTGGCGACTGGCTCGGAGGGCTCGACCATGGCCAATGAATTGTCCCGCCGCGGCGGCATCGGCATGACCTCCCAGCGGACCCGCGAGCGTCTGATCCAGCGTCTGTACGAAGAGGGCCTGTCCAACGCCCACGTGCTGGAAGTGATCCGTCGCACACCGCGCCACCTGTTCGTCGATGAGGCGCTGTCGCACCGCGCCTACGAAGACACCGCGCTGCCCATCGGGCACAACCAGACCATCTCGCAGCCCTTCATGGTGGCGCGGATGACCGAGTTGCTGCTGGCCGCCGGCCCGCTGGACAAGGTGCTGGAGATCGGCACCGGCTCCGGCTACCAGACCGCCGTGCTGTCGCAACTGGTGGAGCGGGTGTTCTCCGTCGAGCGCATCCAGGCCCTGCAGGATCGCGCCAAGGAGCGACTTGCGGAGCTAAACCTGAGAAATGTTGTCTTTCGTTGGGGCGATGGCTGGGAAGGCTGGCCCGCCCTGGCGCCTTACAACGGCATCATCGTCACCGCAGCGGCGGCCGAGGTCCCGCAGGCGCTGCTGGACCAGCTGGCGCCTGGGGGGCGGCTGGTGATTCCGGTCGGCGGCGGCGAGGTGCAGCAATTGATGCTGATCGTCCGCACCGAGGACGGCTTCCAGCGTCAGGTGCTGGATTCCGTACGCTTCGTCCCGCTGCTCAACGGTCCGCTAGGCTGAGAGCAAGCCGGTCGAGGCTGCGGTAACTGCCGGCCAGTGAGGCTGGATGTCAATTCATGGATAAGGGGGATGGGTGAGCTTGACAGCGACCCTGTGTCAACGGAACTGGATCAAGGGCCTGGGCCACGCTGTGGTGGCCATTGCCGTCTGCTCTCTGCTGGCGGCCTGTTCTTCGACTTCGCGCAGCACCACGACCGTGGTTGATCGCAACGCCCAGCAGAAGCCGGCTGTCACCAGTGGGCAGTATCTGGTGCGTCGCGGTGACACGCTGTACTCCATCGCCTTCCGCTACGGCTGGGACTGGAAAGCCCTGGCCGCGCGCAACAACATCTCTGCGCCGTACACCATTCGCCCCGGTCAAACCATCCGCTTCGATGGTGGCTCGTCGACAGCACCGTCTGTCGCAAAAAATACGACGCCTGTCGCGCCGGTGGTCGTCAACAAACCGACATCTACCCCGGCGACCGCCAGCAAACCGACCACGCCTGCCGTCACGATTCCCGCGCAGCCACCCGTGAGCGGCGGAACTCCGGCGGTCGCAGGGGGCGCTCCGGGGGGGTGGATATGGCCAACCAATGGCACTCTTATTGGGCGTTTTGCATCAAACGGCAGTTTGAATAAAGGGATTGATATAGGCGGGCAATTGGGCCAGCCTGTCCTGGCTGCGTCTAATGGCACGGTGGTGTACGCCGGTAGTGGTTTGCGGGGCTACGGCGAACTCGTGATCATCAAGCACAGCGATACCTACGTAAGCGCCTACGGTCACAACCGCAGGTTGCTGGTGCGGGAAGGGCAACAGGTCAAAGTCGGGCAGAACATTGCCGAGATGGGCTCCACAGGGACCGACCGGGTGAAGCTGCACTTCGAGATTCGCCGCCAGGGTAAACCTGTAGATCCGCTGCAATACCTGCCAAGTCGTTGATGCTTGCTGTTCCCCTGCGTGGGTGAGCGGGCCTAGGTGTCCTAAGGATAAGGAAGCACCTGGGCTTGTTGTCGAACTCAGCAAGGGATAACGACATGGCACTTAAAAAAGAAGGGCCGGAGTTTGACGTCGATGATGAAGTGCTCCTGCTGGAGCCTGGCATCATCCTCGAAGAGTCATTTGCCGAAGAGCAGGTATCGCTTCGAGTCACTCCTAAAGCCACCTCACTTTCGTCTCTCAAGCAACACAAGCACATCGACTACAGCCGCGCGCTCGACGCGACCCAGCTGTATCTGAACGAAATCGGTTTCTCGCCGCTCCTGACTCCGGAAGAGGAAGTCCATTTCGCGCGTCTCGCGCAGAAGGGCGACCCGGCCGGTCGGCGGCGAATGATCGAAAGCAACTTGCGTCTGGTGGTGAAGATCGCGCGACGTTACGTCAACCGCGGCCTTTCCCTGCTCGACCTGATCGAAGAGGGCAACCTCGGGCTGATCCGCGCGGTGGAGAAATTCGACCCTGAGCGTGGCTTCCGCTTCTCCACCTATGCGACCTGGTGGATTCGTCAGACCATCGAACGGGCCATCATGAATCAGACCCGCACTATCCGTTTGCCGATCCACGTGGTGAAGGAGCTCAATGTCTACCTGCGGGCCGCTCGCGAGCTGACCCACAAACTGGACCATGAGCCGTCGCCCGAGGAAATTGCCAACCTGCTCGAGAAGCCGGTGGAAGAGGTCAAGCGGATGCTCGGTCTGAACGAGCGGGTCACTTCGGTGGATGTTTCCCTCGGCCCGGATTCGGACAAGACCCTGCTCGATACCCTGACCGACGACCGCCCCACCGATCCCTGTGAACTGCTGCAGGACGACGACCTCAGCGAGAGTATCGACCTATGGCTGTCGGAACTGACCGACAAGCAGCGCGAGGTGGTGATTCGCCGCTTCGGCCTGCGCGGCCATGAAAGCAGCACCCTGGAGGAAGTTGGCCAGGAAATCGGCCTGACCCGCGAGCGGGTTCGGCAGATTCAGGTCGAGGCTCTCAAGCGTCTGCGCGAAATCCTCGAGAAGAACGGCCTGTCGAGCGACGCACTGTTCCAGTAGCGCCCAGGTCGACAACGAAGAAGCCCGGATGATTCCGGGCTTTTTTATGCATCGCGATGTAAGCATTCGCTTACACAATGTGTGAGCGTTCAGCTTGAAGTGCCGCCAGCTCTGACGTCGAATTTTCGTATCTTATTGTTTTGTAAGAATTTTGTTTCATTGGTGGGGCACTGCAGGCGGTAGATGTGCGGAAGTGTCCCAGTTGCCGCGATCCGGCAGGTGGGTAATATCACTCCTGCGTACACGGAAAGACGCAGGCCGGTAAGGATGTCGGTCAGGATCCACCGCAGGATGCGGTTCATCGGGATGATGAAGAAGGGAAGAAAGAGTGGGCGGGTTATCCCGCCCCTTTTTTTTGCCCACAGAAAAGTGAAGCCCCGGATGCAAAAAGGCCCGCGCTAGGCGGGCCTTTTCTATTTCTGCAGGTGCTGGAAATCAGCGCTCCAGATACTGCATCTTGTTCGGCTTGCCGTCCCACTCTTCGGCGTCCGGCAGGGAATCCTTCTTCTCGGTGATGTTCGGCCATACATCGGCCAGATCCTTGTTCAGCTCGATGAACTCCTGCATGCCATCCGGGACCTCGTCCTCGGAGAAGATCGCCTGTGCCGGGCACTCCGGTTCGCACAGGGCGCAGTCGATGCACTCATCCGGGTGGATGACCAGGAAGTTCGGGCCTTCGTAGAAGCAGTCCACCGGGCATACTTCCACGCAGTCGGTGTATTTGCACTTGATGCAGTTGTCGGTGACGACGAAGGTCATTTCTAATTTTCTCCTCAGGCGGGCGGCTAAGCGCGCGCGATTCTAGCAGCTTGTCCAGCGGTCCGTCAGACCCGCATCTTCCATGCATATAACAATTCGAGAGCTTGACGCGGCGTCAGGTCATCGGGGCTGACACGCATCAGCTCTTCGACGATCGGGTGCGGCAGGCTGGCGAACAGGTCGCTTTGCAGTGGCGCCGGGCTTTTCGGGTCGGTCGAACGCGGTGCTTCATGGGGCAGGCTGGTGGTTTCCAGGCGCGACAGATGCTCGCGGGCGCGCTGAATTACCGCACCCGGCACGCCGGCTAATTGCGCAACCGCCAGGCCATAGCTCTGGCTGGCAGGGCCGGGCAGTACGTGGTGCAGGAACACGATGCGCTCGTTGTGCTCGGTGGCGTTCAGGTGAACGTTGGCCACTGCCGGTTCGCTTTCGGGCAGCACGGTCAGCTCGAAATAGTGAGTCGCGAACAGGGTAAAGGCGCGCAGTTTGGCCAGGTGTTCGGCGGCGGACCAGGCCAGCGACAGGCCGTCGAAGGTGCTGGTGCCGCGGCCCACTTCGTCCATCAGCACCAGGCTGCGGTCGCTGGCGTTGTGCAGGATGTTTGCGGTTTCGCTCATCTCCACCATGAAGGTGGAACGGCCGCCGGCGAGGTCGTCGGAGGAGCCGATCCGGGTGAAGATGCGGTCCACCAGGGACAGTTCGCAGCGCGCGGCCGGGACGAAACTGCCGATGTGCGCAAGTAGCACGATCAGCGCAGTTTGCCGCATATAGGTCGATTTACCGCCCATGTTAGGGCCGGTAATCACCAGCATGCGGGTGTCTTCGTCGAGGTTCAGGTCGTTGGCGACGAATGGAGTATCCAGCACCTGCTCGACCACCGGATGGCGGCCTTGCTCGATACGAATGCCTGACTCTTCGACGAAGCGCGGGCGGTTCAGGTCGAGGTTCAGCGCGCGCTCGGCGAGGTTGGACAGCACGTCCAGCTCGGCCAGGGCGGCAGCGGTGTCCTGGAGCGGCGCCAACTGGCCAATCAGCAGTTCCAGCAGTTCTTCGTAGAGCTGCTTCTCGCGAGCCAGAGCGCGGCTCTGGGCGGACAGCGCCTTGTCTTCGAAAGCCTTCAGCTCCGGCGTGATGAAGCGCTCGGCGCCTTTCAGGGTCTGGCGTCGGATGTAGTCGGCCGGAGCCTGTTCGGCTTGCACGCGGGGCAGTTCGATGTAGTAGCCGTGGATGCGGTTGTAGCCGACCTTCAGGTTTGGCAGGCCGGTACGGGCTTTTTCGCGAGTCTCCAGGTCCATCAGGTACTGGCCGGCGTTCTCGCTGAGCATCTGCAGTTCGTCCAGCTCGGCGTCGTAGCCACGAGCGATGACGCCGCCATCGCGGATGACGGCCGGCGGGTTCTCGATCACGGCGCGGGCCAGCAGGTCAGCTAGTTCCGGGTAGGTGCGGATGCTGGTGGCCAGTTCGCCCAGATGCGGGGCCTCCAGCTCGGTCATGCCATGCTGCAGTTCCGGCAGGGCGGCGAGGGCGTCGCGCAGTCGGGCGAGGTCGCGCGGGCGGGCATTGCGCAGGCCGATTCGGGCGAGAATTCGTTCGACGTCACCGATTTCCTTCAGCTGCGGCTGGAGAATTTCGAAGCGATAACGCTCGAGCAGGCAGGCAATGGACTCCTGGCGAGCTTCGAGCACGGCTCGGTCGCGCAGCGGGCGGTTCAGCCAGCGGGTCAGCAGGCGGCTACCCATGGCGGTCTGGCAACGGTCGACTACCGACTGCAGCGTGTTGTCGCGGCCGCCGGCGAGGTTGGTGTCCAGTTCCAGGTTGCGGCGGCTGGCGCCATCGAGGATCACGGTGTCGTCGATCCGCTCGTGACGCAGGCTGCGCAGGTGCGGCAGGGCGGTGCGCTGGGTTTCCTTGGCGTAGGTCAGCAGGCAGCCCGCGGCGCCAATGGCGAGGGTCAGTTCTTGGCAGCCGAAGCCCTTGAGATCCTGCACGCCGAACTGCTGGCACAGTCCCTTTTTCGCCGAGTCGCGATCGAAGTCCCAGGGCGCGCGGCGGTGCGCGCCACGGCGTTTCTCCGCCGGCAGGCCCTGGGGCCAGTCGTCGGGGATCAGCAGCTCGGCGGGGTTCAGGCGCTCCAGTTCGGCCAGCAGGGTTTCCCAGCCTTTTATTTCCTGGACGTTGAAGCGACCGCTGGTGATATCCAGCACGGCCAGACCGAAAAGGCGCTCGTCACCCAGTACGGCGGCGATCAGGTTATCGCGACGCTCGTCGAGCAGCGCTTCGTCGCTGACGGTACCGGGAGTGAGGATGCGCACGACCTGGCGTTCCACTGGGCCCTTGCTGGTGGCCGGGTCGCCGATCTGTTCGCAGATCACCACCGATTCGCCGAGCTTCACCAGCTTGGCCAGGTAGCCTTCGGCGGAGTGGAAGGGAATGCCGGCCATGGGAATGGAGTTGCCGGCGGACTGGCCCCGAGCGGTCAGTGTGATGTCCAGCAGCTTGGCGGCCTTCTTGGCGTCCTCGTAGAACAGCTCGTAGAAGTCGCCCATGCGGTAGAACATCAGTTGGTCCGGGTGCTGGTTCTTCAGCCTCCAGTACTGCTGCATCATCGGTGTGTGGGCGGAGAGGTCGCTCTGACTCATGGCTTCTGGCTGTCCGGCTTCAACATGCAAAAGCGCCTAGTGTACGGTATCCACCTGGCCTTCTTTAACCCCGGAGCGCACTGTGCCCGTCACCGATTCCTTTATTACAGAACTCTCGGCCCGAGTTGGCGCGCGTCTGGCCGTCAACCAACTGCGCGTCACCACGGCTGAATCCTGTACCGGTGGTGGCATTGCCGAAGCGATCACGCGTATCTCCGGCAGCTCGGCCTGGTTCGAGGCGGGCTATGTCACTTATTCCAACAACCAGAAGACCCGTCAGCTGGATGTGCCGGCCGAGTTGTTCACACAAGTCGGTGCGGTGAGCCGGGAAGTGGTCGAGGCCATGGTCGCGGGTGCCTTGCCGCGCAGTGGAGCGGACATTGCCGTGGCGGTCAGCGGTATTGCCGGGCCGGACGGCGGTTCTGCCGAGAAGCCGGTGGGCACCGTCTGGCTGGCCTGGAGGAAAGGTGGACAGGTGTTCAGCGAACGCCGTCTGTATGCCGGTGATCGGGAAGCTGTACGCCGGCAAACCGTGGCGACCGCTCTGGAAGGGCTGTTGCGACTGGCGGACGGGGAAAATCCGATTCAGGGGTAGGCGAGCGGCTTGCCCTGTGGAATAATACTGGCTACTTATACAGTTGTTCGTGGCCGCCCGGCCGCCTGACTTCGCGAGGACTTCAATGGACGACAACAAGAAGCGCGCCCTGGCCGCGGCCCTGGGACAGATCGAACGCCAATTCGGCAAAGGCGCGGTCATGCGCATGGGCGATCATGAGCGCCAGGCAATCCCCGCCATCTCCACCGGCTCGCTGGGTCTGGACATTGCACTGGGCATCGGCGGCCTGCCGCGCGGCCGTATCGTCGAGATCTACGGTCCGGAATCCTCGGGCAAGACCACGCTGACCCTGTCGGTCATCGCCCAGGCCCAGAAAGTCGGCGCCACCTGCGCCTTCGTCGACGCCGAACACGCCCTGGACCCGGACTACGCCGGCAAGCTGGGCGTCAACGTCGACGATCTGCTGGTTTCCCAGCCGGACACCGGCGAACAGGCCCTGGAAATCACCGACATGCTGGTGCGCTCCAATGCCGTTGACGTGATCATCGTCGACTCCGTGGCGGCCCTGGTACCCAAGGCCGAAATCGAAGGCGAGATGGGCGATCAGCACGTTGGCCTGCAGGCCCGCCTGATGTCCCAGGCGCTGCGCAAGATCACCGGCAACATCAAGAACGCCAACTGCCTGGTCATCTTCATCAACCAGATCCGCATGAAGATCGGCGTGATGTTCGGCAACCCGGAAACCACCACCGGCGGTAACGCGCTGAAGTTCTACTCCTCCGTCCGTCTCGACATCCGCCGTACCGGCGCGGTGAAGGAAGGCGACGAGGTGGTCGGCAGCGAAACCCGCGTCAAGGTCGTGAAGAACAAGGTCGCTCCGCCGTTCCGTCAGGCCGAATTCCAGATCATGTACGGCCGCGGTATCTACCGCACCGGCGAGATCATCGACCTGGGCGTACAGCTGGGCCTGATCGAGAAGTCCGGCGCCTGGTACAGCTACCAGGGCAGCAAGATCGGCCAGGGCAAGGCGAACGCCGCCAAGTTCCTGGAAGACAACGCCGAGGTTTGCACCACCCTGGACAAGGCTATCCGTGACCAACTGCTGTCCAAGCAGACTCCGCCGACCAAGGCCGAGCTCGCTGCGGCGGAAGCCGAAGCAGAAGCTGAAGCCGACTACTGATAGCGATGGCCGTCGAGCTCGATAACCCCGTCGCGGTGCGGCGGGTCGCCATGGACCTGCTGGCAAGGCGCGAGCATGGCCGGGCGGAGCTCTCGCGCAAGCTGCGGCAACGCGGCGCCACGCAGGATCTGATCGACCCCGCCCTCGACCGTCTGGCCGAGGAGGGGTTGCTCAATGAAAGTCGCTATCTGGAAAGCTATATCGCCAGCCGTGCGCGGGCCGGTTACGGTCCGGTGCGGATTCGTGAGGAGCTGTCGCAGCGCGGTTTGCCCCGTGGCGAGATCGACGGCGCGCTGAGCGAGTCGGATGTCGACTGGAACGAAAACCTGCGTGAGGTCTGGCGCCGCAAGTTCGCCCGGCTGCCGCAGGATGCCCGCGAGCGAGCCCAGCAGGGCAGGTTCCTGAGCTATCGGGGCTACTCGATGGAAGCCATCAGCCGGCTCCTGAGCGGTCGACGATCAGATGATTGAACAAGGAAGGCACCCAACCGGGTGCCTTTTTTGTTTCCTGGCTCTGGAAAGCGCCCTGGCAATCAGCGCTCCCAGTTCTCCGGCTGGTTGATGAAGTTCAGCAGTTCCCGCAGACGCCCCTGGTCACGGCCGTTGAAGGCAAAAGCCAGCCGAGTCAGGTGAGCAAATTCCGGCTCGTCGAGTTCCGATTCGCTGTAGGGCTGCTGGTGGAAACCGTCGGTGACGCACAGGTTGCCGAACTCGCGCTCCAGCAACTGCAGCGCGCGTACGCTCAGCGGGTGGTTCAGGCGGATCACGAAGCGATCCTTGAGCCAGCGGCTGGAGTGGAAGTTGCTATAGAACTGGGCGATTTCCTCGGCGGCTTCCTCGGCGGTATGCACCAGCGTCATCAGGTTCATGTCGCTGGGCAGGATGTAGCCGTTGTCCTCCAGTTGTTCCTTGATGAACTCCAGGGCGTGATCCCAGTAGTGCCCGCCTGGCTGGTCGAGCAGGACCACCGGGACCAGCGGGCTCTTGCCGGTCTGGATCAGCGTCAGCACTTCCAGCGCTTCATCCAGCGTGCCGAAGCCGCCCGGGCAGAGCACCAGGGCATCGGCTTCCTTGACGAAGAACAACTTGCGCAGGAAGAAGAAGTGGAAGGACAGCAGGTTGCTGGTGCCGTCCACGGTGCGGTTGGCGTGTTGCTCGAAGGGCAGGGTGATATTGAAGCCAAGGCTGTTTTCCAGCCCGGCGCCTTCGTGGGCCGCGGCCATGATGCCGCCGCCGGCACCGGTGATGACCATCAGGTCGTAGCGGGCGAGCGTTTCGCCCAGTTCGCGGGCCAAGGCGTAGACGGGGTGGTCGGACGGAGTACGGGCAGAGCCGAACACCGTGACTTTGCGGCGACGCTTGAACTGCTCCAGGGTGCTGAAGGCGTGCTCCATCTCGCGCAGGGTTTGCAGCATGATCTTGGCGTCCCAGCGGTTGCGGTCGGCCTGGGCCATGCGGGCCACGGTGGTGAGCATCTCGCGGTATAGCGGCAGGTTCTGGCTGTTGCCGGGAGCGGCCAGTTCGGCCAGTTCCTCGATCTTCTGTGCGAGGTCGGTGCCGCTGGTCTGGAAGTGTCTGGAGAGGTAGTCGTCGGGCTCATAGGGCATGTTGATACTCCTTGTTCATCAACCCCTGATCGCCTGTCCATGGGCGGCGCCGGCCACGCAAGGTGGCTCTGGCGGTCATGCATTGGCGCTTCGCCGCACGCACAGGGTTCAGCAGGAGGCCTGCCGAGTCTGGCACGCGGGGTGTGACAGTCGGTGAGGCCCCGGTTTCAGATGGCGATCCGGTCTCCGGGCTCCGGAATGTTGGCCGTCCAGTTCAGGCGATCCTGGAGTGCACCCTTGAGTACATCCATCTTTTCCCGCTCGCCATGTATCAGGTATAGCTCGGGTTTGTTCTCGAAGTGGCCAACCCACTGAATTAATTGTGATTGTCCTGCGTGAGCGGAGAATCCGCCGAGGGTATGGATCTGCGCTTTCACGCTGATGCGCTGGCGCAGGATACGCACCGTCTCCGCGCCGTCGACGATGGCGCGGCCCAGCGTGCCCTTGGCCTGGAAGCCGGGGAAGACGATATGGCACTCCTCGCGCCAGAGGTTGTGCTTGAGGTGGTGGACGATACGCCCGCCGGTGCACATGCCGCTGCCGGCAATGATGATGGCGCCGCTCTTGATCCGGTTCAGTGCCATGGACTCATCCGCGCTCTGGGTGGTGCGCAGGATTGGCAACCATTCGCCGACCTTCGCCGTGCCGGTGCCGCGCATGTACTCGCGGTCGACGTCGGCGATCTCGCCGATGTGCTGCAGGTAGATGTTGTTGGCCCGGGCCGCCATCGGGCTGTCGAGGTAGACGACCTGCTGTGGCAGGCGGCCTTCCTGGTAGAAGCGCCCGAGGTAGTAGATCAGGTCCTGGGTGCGGCCCACGGCGAACGATGGGATCAACACGTTGCCGCCCTCGTTCTGTGCCCGCTGCAGGATGCCGGCGAGTTCCAGCAGGGTTTCGTTGGCGTCGCGGTGGTCGCGGTCGCCGTAGGTCGATTCCAGCAGCACCACGTCGGCGCGGGTCAGCGGCGTCGGTGTGCGCATCAGCGGTGAGCAGGTGCTGCCCAGGTCACCGGAAAACACCAGGCGGCGGGTCGAGCCGAACTCATGGATTTCCAGTTCGACGATGGCCGAGCCGAGGATGTGCCCGGCGTTGTGGAAGGTCACACGGATGCCGCGAGCCACGTCCACGGTGCTGCCATAGCTGACGCGGCGGCGCTGGTTCAGTGCTCGGGAAGCGTCTTCGACGGTGTACAGCGGCTTCACTGGCGGCTTGCCCAGGCGCGAGCGCCATTTGTTCTCCCACTCGGCGTCCTTCTCCTGGAGGTGCGCTGAGTCCATCAGCATCAGCTCCAGCAGGTCGCAGCAGGATTCGGTGGCGTAGATCGGCCCCTTGTAGCCTTCCTTCGCCAGGCGCGGCAGCAGTCCGCTGTGGTCCAGGTGGGCGTGCGAGAGGACGACGGCGTCCAGTTCCTTCGGATCGAAGGGGAAGGGCGTGCGGTTGGTCGCCTCGTTGTCGCGGGTGCCCTTGTTGCCGCTGCGCCCCTGGCGCATCCCGCATTCGAGCAGTACGCGGACGCCGTCGCGGGTTTCCAGCAGGTAGCAGGAACCGGTGACTTCCTGGATCGCGCCGATGAAGGTGAGAAGCGCCATGTCGTCTCCTTGTCGGAATTCTCTTTCAGCCTTGCTCGATTGGTCGGGGCGCTCGTTGATACATGTCATCGCCCCTCGGATCTGTGGCGACCTAGACTTTCCGTCATAGCCAAGGGAGAGCCGACATGTCACAGATCCTGCCAAGCCCCGAGGAGCTTGCCGCCCATGCGGTAGCCGAGCCGGAATATGCCCGCTGGCTGCGAGGCCGTGGTCCGCTTCAGCATAGCGTGCACACCCAGGCGGCGGTCTTTCGTGTCGCTCATCAATTGGTCCAGTACGGACTGCAGCCTGATCTGGCCAGCGTCTACCGCCTGTTTGGCGCGCTGGATCGCCTGACCAGCGCCGGCCTCTGGCTGGTGGCGCACATGACTTACGCCAGGCGCGTCCGCCTCGACGGCGCACCCTTGCAGGCCGAGGACTTCAAGGAGCAGCCCGAAGGTCATACCGGCGGCGCGCTGAACATGGTGCCGGCCTATGCCGGTTACCTCGCCCTGAATGCCCTGAGCGGCAAGACACGCGGCTGGCTGATGGGCCAGGGGCACTGTGTGGCGGCGATCGACGCACTCAACGTGCTCACCGGAAACCTGCATCCGGAGCAGGCCGCGGCCTACGGAAGTGGCGAGGCCGGGCTGGATCGGCTGGTGCAGGATTTCTACAGCTACGCGCAGAAGCCGGACGGCAAGGTCGCCGCGCCGCTGGGCAGCCACGTCAACCCGCATACCGCCGGCGGCGTTGCCGAAGGCGGCTACCTCGGTTTTGCCGAACTGATGTATGCGCACATGCCGCTACCGGGCGAGACCCTGGTGGCCTTCCTCTCCGACGGTGCCGCCGAGGAGCAGCGTGGCAGCGACTGGATTCCCCGCTGGTGGCGTGCCGAGGATTGCGGTACGGCCTTGCCGGTGATGATCGCCAACGGACGGCGCATCGAGCAGCGCACCGACCTGGGCACCCACGAAGGGCTGGAGGGTTTCAAGCTGCACCTGCGGCGCTGTGGCTTCGATCCGGTGAGCTTCGACGGGCGTGACCCGGCGGCATTCGTCTGCGCCCTTTGGGAGATGGAGGAGCGCCTGCAACACCGTGTCGACGAGAAGGAGCACGGTATCCTGCGCTATCCGCTGCCGATTCCCTATGGTATTGCCGAAACGACCAAGGGCTACGGCTTCTACGGTGCTGGCAGTAACGCCGCGCACAACCTGCCTTTGCCCGGCAACCCCAGCGTGGACGCCGAGGCGCGCGACCTGTTCAACCAGCATGCAGCGCCGTTGTGGGTCGAGCCGGAAGAGCTCGCCGAGGCCTGCGGGCTGTTCTCTGCTTCACACAGCGGCCGGGTGCTGGAGCGGGACAATCCATTGGCTGTGCGTCGACCCATAGAGCCTTCGATTCCACCGCTGCATTACCGCAACGACGAATGCTCGCCCATGGCGGCGCTGGATCGTTTCTATGTCGATCTGTGCGGCGCCAACCCGGACCTGCGTGCTCGCGTCGGCAACCCGGACGAGCTGGCGAGCAACCGCCTGGGCGGCGTGCTCAAGGCGTTGCGGCACCGGGTGTGCGAGCCGGAAAGCGATCTGGAGGCCATAGATGGCCGGATCGTCACGGCGCTCAACGAGGAAGCGGTGGTTTCCGCCTGTCTGGCCAACCAGGGGGGATTGAACCTGGTGGCCAGCTACGAAGCCTTCTGCGTGAAAATGCTCGGGGCCGTGCGCCAGACACTGATCTTCGCCCGCCAGCAGAAGGAAGCCGGGCGTCCGGCGGGCTGGCTCGGCTGGCCGCTGGTGGCAACTTCGCATACCTGGGAGAACGGCAAGAACCAGCAGTCGCACCAGGACACCACTTTCTGCGAAGCGCTGTTGGGCGAGATGAGCGACATGGTGCGGGTGGTATTCCCGGCTGATCACAATAGCCACCTGGCCCTGCTGCCGGACATCTACCGCAGTCGCGGGCAGCTGGCCTGCATCGTGGCGCCCAAGCGTGACCGTCCGGCAGTGTTCAACCAGGCCCAGGCAGAACAGCTGGCCCGCGATGGCGCGATCCTGATGGACGAACACCCCGGCAACGAGCCGCTGCTGCTGATTGCCAATGGCAGCTACCAACTGGCCGAGATGCGCCGCGCCGCGTTGCGGCTGGAGGAGGCGGGTTACCCGTATCGCCTGGTCTATCTGCAGGAGCCGGGGCGCTTCCGCGCGCCGCGTGATAACTGGGAGTTGCAGGCGCTGACGGATGAGTCCATCGCCATGCGGCTGTTCCCTGATCAGTACGAGCGCCGCGTGCTGCTCACCCACATGCGCCCGGAAGTGGCACGCGGGCACCTCTGGCCGATCCTGCCGGATGCCTTGAAGACGGCGGTACTGGGCTATCGCAACCAGGGCGGTACGCTGGACGAGGCGGGCATGCTGTTCGCCAACCGTTGCAGCTGGGCCCACGTGCTGGCGGCCTGCGCGCGCTTGCTGGACGTGCCGCGCAGCGCCTTGCTGGCGCCGGAAGAAGCGGCGGCGGTGGCCGGCAAGGAAAATCCGCTCGTGCTGCGCTGACCAGCGCTGGCGCAACCGCCGCAGGGCGGTTGCGCGGCGTCAGCGCTTGAGCGCTTTGATCAGGTCGTCGAGGCCATCGATCTTCAGTTCCAGGGTCAGCTGCATCAGCCGGCCCAGTTCGCCGGCCGGAAACTGTCCCTTCTTGTGGAACCACAGCAGGTACTCGTCGGGCAGGTCGACCAGCATGCGACCCTGGTACTTGCCGAAGGGCATCGGCGTGCGCGCGATCTTCAGCAGCATTTCCTTGTCGAGCATGGGCGCGGCTTACTTTTTCAGCTTGATCTTGCAGCTGCCAGCGTCGAAGCGCTCGGTGGCGACCGGAGCGTTGGTCTTGTACTCGGTGAAGCTGTAGGTGAGGATCGCGCCTTCGGCCAGCAGCTGGCGGTAGGCGGTGTTGCTGCAGACGCTGTCGCCCAGCTGGCTGCGCACGCTGTCGGGGTTCTCGCGCATGCGCTCGGCATGGCTGGCGCGTACGCTCAGGTGGTTGATCAGCTGGGGGCCGTCAACGGTGTAGCCCTGGTCGAGAATGTCCTCGTTGATGGCGCGGGGAGTGCCTTCGCTGCTTTCCTTGGCGACCTTTTCCAGGGTCTGGGTCAGTTCGAAGTCCTTCTTCGACGCGGCGTGCGCGACGGGAATGACGAGGCAGAGGGCGAGGGCGGTGAGGCGCAGCATGGGCATCTCCTGACAATGGTGCCGATTCGACCGTGGCGAGCCTTCCGGGTTCGCGGGTCATTACAGCCGCCTATTGTCCCTGAAAACGACCGCCCTGCCGAGATTCGATTGCCGCAGGCCGCTGGCCGGCCCGCAGGGTCGCCAAGTTCGTCAAGGAAGGGAGCAGTTTCGCCGGCCGATCGACAGCCGGCCGTGCGAGGGGGCGGGTCATGGCTCTGGTACAATCGGCAGTCCGCAACCGTCGTCCCGTTCGAGCCTTCGATGTCCCGTCCGCTTTCCCTCATCCCGGTGGCCGCAGCATGAGCCACGCCGTCGCCCGCCTTCGCGATGAACGCCTGGCCCGCTGCATCAAGCCGTTCTTCGCCCGCGGCTCGCGCTCGCCGCGCTGCCCCGGCTGCCGCCTGCGGCCGAACTACTGCATGTGCAGCCTGCGGCCGCAGGTCGAGTCCAACTCGGCAATGTGCCTGGTGATGTTCGACACCGAGCCGCTCAAGCCCAGCAACACCGGTTGGCTGATCGCGGAAACCGTGCCCGAGACCTGGGCCTTCGGTTGGTCGCGCATCGAGGTCGACCCGGCGCTGCTGGCGCTGCTCGATGATCCGCAGTGGCAGCCGTACGTGGTGTTTCCCGGCGAGTTCGTCCAGCCCGAGCGCGTGGTCACCACGGTGGAGCCGCAGGACGGCAAGCGTCCGCTGTTCATCCTGCTCGACGCCACCTGGAACGAAGCGCGCAAGATGTTCCGCAAGAGCCCTTACCTGGACCGTTTCCCGGTATTGAGCATTACCCCCGATGCGCTGTCACGCTATCGCCTGCGCCGCTCCAAGTTCGACGAGCACCTGTGCACCGCCGAAGTCGCTGCGCTTTGCCTCGGGCTGGCCGGTGACCGCCGCGCCGGCGATGCGCTGGATGCCTACCTGGACGTTTTCAGCGAACGTTACCTGGGCTCCAAGCGCCAGCAACCGCTGGACGAGCAGAGCCCGGCGCATCAGGCGTTGAGACCGTTTACCGAGCGCTAGATCGGCCCTTCATCGCATGCATGTTTCTGACTTTCAGGGCGGGCGCCGAGGTGTGCGGTTCGCGAGCAAGCTCGCTCCTACGAAGAGCGCTCGTGCCGCCGAATCCCCAGCCTGTAGGAGCGAGCTTGCTCGCGAACAGTCTCGCTCCGTTGGGTAGTAGAGATCAGACCGCCTTCATCTCGGCTTTCTTCGGCCACAGCTGTGCCACCAGCATGCCGGCCAGCATCAGCGCGCAGCCGAAGTAACCGCGCACATGCAGGGTTTCGTTGAGGAACAGTGCGCCGGCGATGGCGGCGAACACGGCTTCCAGCGAGAGGATGATCGCCGCGTGGGAGGCGATGGCGTGCTTCTGCGCGATGACCTGCAGGGTGAAGCCGGTGGCGACGCCGAACAGGCCGCCGTAGAGCAGCGCGGGGCCGGCCTGGATGATGGCGTCAAGGTGGATTTCTTCGAACACCAGCGCCAGGATCATGCTTACCACCGCGCAGGTGGCGAACTGCAGGAAGGCCAGGCGGATCGGGTCGTAGCGGCTGGCAAAAAGACCCACCAGCAGCACGTGGCCGCCCCAGACGAAGGCGCCGGTCAGTTGCAGCCAGTCGCCGGAGGCGACGTGGAAGTCCGGGCCGATGCTCAGCATAGCCATGCCGGTCACGGCCAGTGCGCAGCCCAGCCAGGTGCCCATGCCGGCGCGATGGCCGATCAGCAGGCCGAGCAGCGGCACGATGATCACGTACAGGCCGGTGATGAAGCCGGAATTAGTCACGCTGGTGAACATCAGACCGACCTGTTGCAGGTTGATCCCCACGGTCAGCGCGGTACCGATGGCCAGGCCCGCCAGGACCAGGCCGCGGTTGAACGGCTGGGCGCCGCGCTTGCTCGACCAGGCCAGCAGCGGCAGCAGTGCCACGGCGCCGAGGGTGAAGCGCAGGCCGGTATAGAGGAAGGGACCGATGGCATCCATCCCGAGGCGTTGCGCGACGAAGGACACCCCCCAGATCATGGCGGTGAACAGCATCAGGAAATCGGCGCGCAGCGCGTGGCTTTTCATCTTGTTCTCGTAACGGGCAGGAAAAAAAGCGGAACTCTGCCGTAACGCCGGGCCTTTGGAAAGGGGACAGGGTTCCCGGCGGGTACAGTGGCAGGGGCTTTCAGGCCACGGTGTAAGTACCGGCGGCGATGTATTCGCGGCGGACACCGGGGGTGGTCTTTGCGTACAATGTGACAAGTAGTGCTCTATCCGTGCTCCGACCTTTCGTGCGCAAGTCTGGCTGTTATCCACGGCGGGACTTCGGCGCGGCCTTCAAGGAAAATTCATGGCTTCCTACGAGATCCTGATCGCTGACGATCACCCGCTGTTCCGCAGTGCCCTGCACCAGGCCCTGACCATCGGTCTCGGTCCCGAGGCGCGGCTGTCGGAGGCGGCGAGTATCGCGGAGCTGGAGACGCGCCTGAACGAGAAGGCCGACTGGGACCTCGTGCTGCTGGACCTGAACATGCCCGGCGCCTACGGCTTCTCCGGCCTGGTGCTGCTGCGCGGGCAGTACCCGCAGATTCCGGTGGTGATGGTCTCGGCCCAGGAAGACGCCGCCGTGGTGCAGCGCTCCCGCGAGTTCGGCGCCAGCGGTTTCATTCCCAAGTCCAGCGAGTTGAGCGTACTGCAGCAAGCCGTGCGTGCGGTGCTCGACGGTGATGTCTGGTGGCCGCCGCAGGTGGACGCCGTGACCGAGATGAGTGACGACGTGCGCGCCGCCAGCGCCGGTCTGGCCAGCCTCACTCCGCAGCAGTTCCGTGTGCTGACCATGGTCTGCGAAGGCCTGCTGAACAAGCAGATCGCCTTCGAACTGAGCGTTTCCGAAGCCACGGTGAAGGCCCACGTGACCGCGATCTTCCGCAAGCTGAATGTGCGCACCCGTACCCAGGCGGCGCTGTTGCTGGCGCAGATGGAATCGGTGCCGGGGGCCTGAGGCCTGTCACATCCCGGCTCCGGGGCCGTCACATTCTGTAATGGCCTTGACCCCTTTTTGACGATCGCTGGTATAGAGTGCCGCGACCTTTGCCTGTGAGAACCACACGTGTCCGCCTCCCCCTTCAAGGGCCAGACCGGCCTGAAACGCATCTTCAACGCCGCCGGCTACTCCCTGGCCGGCTTCGCCGCCGCCTTCAAGGGTGAAGCGGCCTTCCGCCAGCTGGTGCTGATCAACGTCATCCTGATCCCGCTGTCGTTCTTCTGCGATGTGACCCGTGGCGAGCGCGCGCTGATGATCGCCGTGTGCCTGCTGGCGCTGATCGTCGAGTTGCTCAACTCCGCCATCGAGGCGGTGGTGGACCGGGTTTCCCTGGAGCGCCACCCGCTGTCGAAGAACGCCAAGGACATGGGCAGCGCCGCCCAGTTCGTGGCGCTGACCATCATCACCGTGACCTGGGCGGGCATCCTGCTCGGCTGACGGCCTGCAGGAGCGAGCTTGCTCGCGAACCGCCTGACACTGTTGTCGCCGGCGTGAAGCGTTCGCGAGCAAGCTCGCTCCTACTAAAAGCCCAACTCAGGGAATCATCGGCAGGACGATATCGTCGCTGCGCGTCACCCCGGCGGTTTCGCTGCGGCACAGTTCCAGGAACTCGCGCATGGTCGCGGTCTGGTATTTCTGCCGGTGCCAGATGAAATAGAACTGCCGGCGCAGGTCCAGGTCCGGGGTTTCCACGGGGACCAGGCTGCCGCGGCGGAAGGCGTCGCGCAGGGCCAGGCGCGAGATGCAGCCGATGCCCAGCCCCGATTCCACCGCGCGTTTGATCGCCTCGGTGTGCTCCAGCTCCAGCCGCACGTTCAGCGGCTCGACGTGGTGACGCATGGCCTGGTCGAAGGTCAGCCGCGTGCCAGAGCCCTGTTCCCGCAGAATCCAGGCTTCCTCTGTCAGCCGCTCCAGGCTCGCGTGGCCTTCACGGGCGAGCGGGTGCTGCGGCGCGCAGAACACCACCAGTTCATCTTCCATCCAGGGCTGCACCTCGATGTCCGGGTGCTGGCAGTCGCCTTCGATCAGGCCCAGGTCGAGTTCGTAGTGGGCCACGCGCTGCACCACGTGGGCAGTGTTGTGCACGTGCAGGCGCACCCGGCAGTCGGGCTGGCGCTGCATGAAGGTGCCGATCAGCAGGGTCGCCAGGTAGTTGCCGATAGTCAGGGTGGCGCCCAGGTCCAGCGAGCCGAAGGCGCTCTTGCCGTTGAGCATGTTCTCGATCTCGCTGCCGCGGTCGAGCAGCGCCACCGCCTGGGGCAGCAACTGGCGGCCAAGGGCGTTGAGGGTCAGGCGTTTGCCGGAGCGGTCGAACAATTTGCAGTCGAACTGCCGCTCCAGTTCGCCCAGCGAAGTGCTGGTGGCCGACTGCGACATGGACAGGGCTTCGGCCGCGCGGGAGACGCTTTCCTGCTGGGCGACGGCGACGAAGACTTCGAGCTGGCGCAGGGTGAACTTCATTCAGAGGGGCTCCGGAGAGGGCTGCGCGACATTTCGTCACCCCGGCGTAGGAAGAGCCTGACGGTATCCTTTCGCGGCGACGAAGCGGCCTTATCTGCGTTTTGGATTAGCAATATCCAGATAATTTATTTTGCGGATATTGTCGCCGCCTATAAAATGTCGCGCAATTGCGCTACGTCCGGGATCTGCTGGGGTGCGCCACGTTTCTCCTAGGAGTCCTTGATGAGCAACCTGTACACCGAGCGCGTTCTCAGCGTGCACCACTGGAACGACACCCTCTTCAGCTTCAAGACCACCCGTAACCCGGGTCTGCGCTTCAAGACCGGTCAGTTCGTGATGATCGGCCTGGAAGTCAACGGTCGTCCGCTGATGCGCGCGTACAGCATCGCCAGCCCGAACTACGAAGAGCACCTGGAGTTCTTCAGCATCAAGGTACCGGACGGTCCGCTGACCTCGCGTCTGCAGCACCTGAAGGAAGGCGACGAGCTGATGGTCAGCCGCAAGCCCACCGGCACCCTGGTGCTGGACGACCTCAAGCCCGGCAAGCACCTGTACCTGCTGAGCACCGGTACCGGCATGGCGCCGTTCCTGTCGGTGATCCAGGACCCGGAAGTCTACGAGCGCTTCGAGAAGGTCATCCTGGTCCACGGCGTACGCTGGGTCAGTGAGCTGGCCTACGCGGACTTCATCACCAAGGTCCTGCCGGAGCACGAGTACTTCGGTGACATGGTGAAAGAGAAGCTGATCTACTGCCCGCTGGTCACCCGTGAAGAGTTCCACAGCATGGGCCGCCAGACCGACCTGATGCGCAGCGGCAAGCTGTTCGCCGACATCGGCCTGCCGCCGATGAACCCGCAGGACGACCGCGCGATGATTTGCGGCAGCCCGAGCATGCTCGACGAGACCAGCGAAGTGCTGAATGGCTTCGGCCTGCAGATCTCCCCGCGCATGGGTGAGCCGGGCGACTACCTGATCGAGCGCGCCTTCGTCGAGAAGTAAGCAGCGTCCGACGCTTCGGTTGAAAGAACGCCGCGATTCCTTTGGGAGCGCGGCGTTTTTTTATGCCTGGATTTCTGCCCCAGGCAGCAGTTCTTTGTAGGAGCGAGCTTGCTCGCGAACCTGCAAGGCACGGAGCATCCGCGTTCGCGAGCAAGCTCGCTCCTACAGGTGCCTCATGTGAGGCGCTGCCCGGATACCGCGGGGTGATACAGCGGCTGCACCTTGTTCCCCGCCGGGTCCAGCAGGTGGAAGCTGCGCGCGCCGTCGCCATGGTCGAAAGGGCGGTCCAGCAGCGTCACGCCACGTGCCTTGAAGTACTGGTACCAGGCTTCCAGCTCCTCCACGCTGTCCACCACGAAACCATAGTGATCCAGGGTCTGTAGCCCGTTGGCGGCACCGAAGCCGCGGCCCAGCGAGAGGTTGTCGTTGCCGCAGGTGAGGTACACCAGGTCCTCGTTGGCACGGTTCAGCACTTCCATGCCGAGCACATCGACATAGAAGCGCTCGCACTCTTCCAGGTTCGGCACCAGCAGGGCGAGATGGCGCAGGCCGTTGAGGCGGCCGGGGCGGGCAGGGAGATCGGACATGGACGTGGTTCCTTTTTTGTATACAATTTGTTTTCAAATTTAAAACAAAAGGAACGCCCTGTGTACAGTCTGTTCATCAAGACCCGCGTGAAACCCGGCAGCGCCGAAGATTTCCTCCATGCCATCAAGGCCAATGCCGCCGCTTCCGTGTCCAGCGAGCCCGGCTGCCTGGTCTTCGATGTGTCCCAGGATCGCCTCGATCCGGACGTGATTTATCTCTACGAAATCTACCGCGACGACGCGGCCTACGAGGCGCACACGCAAACCTCACACTTCCGCGACAGCCGCCCGCTGGTGGAGCCGCTGATCATCGAGCAGGAGTGCTTCGAGAGCGACGTGATCGCCCTCAATCCGGTGGACTGAGGCAGGCTTCAGTCGGCGGCGCGCTGCACGTCCAGCACGCAGATTTCGCCGTCGGTGGGGTAGTGCCAGTGCACATCCAGGTCCCACAGGCGCACGCCATAGCGGCGCTCGGGCGGCGGCTTCTGGTAGGCCGGGCGCGGGTCCTGGGCGAGGCATTGCTCGATCAGTTCACGCACCGGCTGGCCGAGGCGCAGGCCGTGCTCGTGGGCCTGGCGCAGGGCTTCGCCGCTCCAGTGCACGGCGATGGGGGCGGGCGGGGCGTCGGCGATGGCGTTGCGTGCGTCCGGCACGATGTCGGCGTAGGGCACGTAGGGCTTGATGTCGATGACCGGGGTGCCATCCAGCAGGTCGATGCCGGACAGCCAGAGGCGACCGGGCTGGACCTTCTCCAGTTTCACCACGGATTGGCCGAGGCCGTTGGGCCGGTGGGTGGCGCGGGTAGCGAACACGCCCATCGACTGGTTGCCGCCCAGGCGAGGCGGGCGCACCTTCAGCCGTGGCTTGTCTTCCAGCGCCTGGTGGAAGAGGAAGATCAGCCAGACGTGGCTGACCTGCTCCAGGCCAGCCACCGCATCGCCCGTGTCGAACGGCGGCAGCAGCTCCAGTACGCCGGTCGCGGCCGGGGCCAGTTGCGGCTGGCGCGGAATGGCGAACTTTTCCTTGAAGCAGGAGCGGACGTGGCCGATCGGCGAGACGGTGTGGGACATGGCGGCACAGGCTGTTGCAGGGGCCGCCATGGTACCCGATTCCCCCCGCAGCGGGTTTCAGCCGAGGTGGAAGCCGCCGTCGATGGGGATGATGTTGCCGGTCATGTAGGCGCCGGCGGCGCTCGCCAGGCTGATGGCCAGGGCGGACATCTCTTCTTCGCGGCCCCAGCGGCGCATGGGGATGACGGCGGTGTCCTCGGCCATGGCCTGTTCGTCGTTGGCGATGTGGCGGGTCATCTTGCTGGGGAAGCGGCCGGGGGCGATGACGTTGACGTTGATGTGGTCGCCCACCAGCTCGCGGGCGAGCATGCGTGACAGCTGGTGCAGCGCGGCCTTGCTCGGGCCGTAGGCATAGGCGTTCTCGCCGTGGGAGGTGACGCCGGCCACCGAGCCGATGTTGATCACCCGCGCCGGGCTCTGCGCGTTGCCGGCCTTCTTCAGCAGCGGCAGCAGTTGCTGGATGCAGCTGAATACGGCGGTGACGTTGAGCTGCATGACCTTCTCCCAGCCCGCGGCCGGGTAGCTTTCCAGCGGTGCGCCCCAGGTGGTGCCGGCGTTGTTCACCAGGATGTCGAGGTGCTCCAGGCGCTCGTTCAGCTCGGCGGCCAGCGCGCGGGCGCCTTCCTCGGTGGCGAGGTTGGCCGGCAGGCCGATGCACTCGCCGTACTGCGACAGTTCGGCGGCGGTGTCGGCACAGGCGGCGCCGTCACGGGCGCAGATGATCACCTTGGCGCCGGCTTCGAGCAGGCCCTGGGCGATCATCCGGCCGATACCGCGGGTGCCGCCGGTGACCAGTGCGGTCTTGCCTGCGAGGGAAAAGTACGGGTGCATGAGCCTCTCCTGGCTGGTTTTTCGCCTCACCCTAGCGGGATGAGCGGGGCGCTCCGAGCACTATCCAATCGGGAAATGGCGGCGCATTACGCGACGGCTGCATTTTCTTAACCTGCACATAACCTTCGCTGCCCTAGTGTCCGCCGCACATTAGGGTGGTCGGGGCCAGGTGATGCAGGGTTGGAGCGAGGATCGGAAGGCGCTGGCGTTGCTGCTGGGCGTCTCGGCGTTGCTGTTGCTGTTCGGGTTGGGCTGGCGCGAGGTCTGGGGCCCGGAAGTGCGCTGGGCGGATATCTCGCTGCAGATGCTGCAGTCAGGCGACTACTTCGATCCCTACCTGCGTGGCGCGCCGTATTACGACAAACCACTGCTGTCTTACTGGCTGATCACCGCGCCGGCCAGCCTGTTCGGTCTCAACCACTGGACGCTGCGCCTCAGCACCGTGCTGGCCGGGCTGGGCAGCATCTGGCTCACCTGGTGGCTGGGCGAACGCCTGCTGCGCAAGGGCACGGGCATACTGGCCGGCTGGTTGCTGGCGACCACTTTCTACTTCCTGTTCTGGGCACGGGTGGCGACGGCGGACATGCTCACGGTGTTCGGCGTGCTGGCGGCTCTGGCCTGGTACTGGCGTGACCCGGAAGACACTCGATTCAGGAGCTACCTGGGCTTCTTCCTGATCCTGTCGCTGACCTCGTTGTGCAAGGGGCTGATCGGTTTCGTCCTGCCGGGGCTGGTGCTGCTGCCGCATCTGCTTTGCGAAGGACGCTGGCGCCGCCATCTGAACCTGCGGTTGCTGGCGGCGCTGGTGGTGGCCGCTGCGGCCTACGCGATTCCCTTCGTGCTGTCGCACTTCTATGGCCAGCCCAGCTATGGCGAGAGCGGACTTGCGCTGGTATTCCGCGAGAACGTGGTGCGTTTCTTCCAGCCCTTCGACCACGAGGGGCCGATCTATACCTACCTGCTTTACCTGCCGGCCTACACGCTGCCCTGGGCGCCGTTGTGGATACTCGGCCTGTGGTACGCCGCGCGCCGCTGGAAGCAACTGGAGCCCAACGCGCGCTGGCTGGTCTGGGCGCTGGTGCTGCTGTTCGCGTTCTTCACCGCCAGCGGCGGCCGGCGCAGCTACTACGTGCTGCCGCTGGTGCCGTTCGCCCAGTTGCTGGCGGCCTGGTGGGTGGTCGAGTGGCGACATGAGCGCGGGCTGGTCGGCTTGGGCCGTGGATGGCCCCGAGCAGTAGGCGCGGGTGCCGTGCTGATGTTGCTGGTGGTGGGCGTGGCCTATCCCTGGAGCAACGGCGGCGGCGGGATTCCGCTGTTCGCCAAGGAGGTGCGCGCTGCGGCAGAGCAGACCGCGCCCTGGTCGCAGTGGCGGGTGCTGATTCTCGGCGATGACGATGCGCGCCTGCCGATCTATCTGCAGAAGCACGGCGAACGGCAGGCCCATCCCTTCCTCTATGTCCATTCCGATTATCCGCAGGGCGACAGCGCCGCGTTGTTCGCCTGGCTGCGCCAGCGTACCGGCGAGGACTGGGACCCGGCGCGCACCCTGATCATTTCCCAGGTGACGCACGAAGGCGAGAAGCCGCTGAGCTGGCTGACGGCGGATCACCGGCTGATCGAGTCGAGGCTCAACAATGGCCAGCGCCTGGGCCATGCGAAGAACAAGGAGGCCAGCCTGGCCTACCTGCCAATGGGTAAGCCGCTCAGCGCGAACGCAACGCCCGGCGCAACAGAACCAGGTAAGGCGGCAGATTGACTGTGGCCACGATGAGGCCGAGGACGACCTGGGTCGCCTCGGTCAGGCCGGCGGGGTAGATCAGCGGGATCAGGTAGTGCTCGATGAAGCCGCCGCTGTAGCCGTGGTCGCCGGCCAGGGCGCGGAAGTGATTCTCCAGCGGCGTGAGTGGGCAATAGAGGTGGAAGAACTCCACCGCCATGCCCCAGGCCGCCGCCGGCAGGTGCAACCACGCCAGGCGTGGCCAGCGCAGCACCAGCAGGCCGCCGAGCAGCACGAAGAGGATGAAGCCCAGATGGAACAGGACAACGACGTCGGCGGCCAGGCGATAGAGCATGTCGATCTCAGCGCTGCTGGCGCTGGGTCAGGCCCTTGAGGAAGTTGCGCAGCAACTGGTCGCCGCAGGGGCGGTAGTTGTTGTGGCCGGGCTTGCGGAACAGCGCGCCCAGTTCCGTCTTGGTGACGATGAAGCTGACGCTGTCGAGGATCGCCAGGATGTCGTCATCGCGCAGCTCGAAGGCGACGCGCAGCTTCTTCAGGGTGATGTTGTTGGTCAGCGGCAGTTCCACCGGCGGCAGCGGGCGCGATTCGTCGCGGCCACGGCGATGCACGATCAGGCCGTCGAGGAAGTGCGCCAGCACGCGGTCGCTGCACGGCTTGAAGTCCGGCTCGTCGTCGCGGGCGAGGAAGGCACCGATTTCCTCGGCACTGACGTTGAAGCCGGCCAGCGCGGTGATCTCGGCGACCTGCGCATCGCGGATGTCCAGCAGGTAGCGCAGGCTGCGCAGTACGTCGTTGTTGGTCATGGGCTTTCCAATAGCAGAAATGAAAAGCCCCGCATCAGCGGGGCTTTTGCGGATCAGACCAGTTCGGCCCAGAGGTCGTACTCGTCGGCGTCGGTGATGCGTACGCGCACCTTGTCGCCCGGCTTCACATCGAAGCTGTCGATGTACACGGCGCCGTCGATTTCCGGGGCGTCGGCGAAGGAACGGCCGACCGCGCCTTCATCGTCCACTTCGTCGATCAGCACGTCGATTTCCTTGCCGATCTTCAGCTGCAGACGGGCAGCGGAGATCGCCTGCTGGTGCGCCATGAAGCGCTCCCAACGGTCCTGCTTGACGTCATCGGGGACGATTTCCAGGCCCAGGTCATTGGCCGGGGCGCCTTCCACCGGGGAGTACTGGAAGCAACCGACGCGGTCGAGCTGGGCTTCGGTCAGCCAGTCCAGCAGGTACTGGAAGTCTTCCTCGGTCTCGCCGGGGAAGCCGACGATGAAGGTCGAGCGGATGGTCAGCTCGGGGCAGATCTCGCGCCACTTCTTGATGCGCGCCAGGGTCTTGTCCTCGAAGGCGGGGCGCTTCATGGACTTGAGCACTTTCGGGCTGGCGTGCTGGAAGGGGATGTCCAGGTAGGGCAGCAGCTTGCCCTCGGCCATCAGCGGGATCACGTCGTCGACGTTGGGGTACGGGTAGACGTAGTGCAGGCGTACCCACACGCCCATGGAGGAGAGCGCCTGGCACAGCTCCAGCATGCGGGTCTTCACCGGCTGGCCGTCCCAGAAGTCCATCTTGTACTTCAGGTCGACGCCGTAGGCGCTGGTGTCCTGGGAGATGACCAGCAGCTCCTTCACGCCGGCCTTGACCAGGCGCTGGGCTTCGCTGAGCACGTCACCCACCGGGCGGCTGACCAGCTTGCCGCGCATGGACGGGATGATGCAGAAGCTGCAGCTGTGGTTGCAGCCTTCGGAAATCTTCAGGTAGGCGTAGTGACGCGGGGTCAGCTTGATGCCCTGTGGCGGCACCAGGTCGATCAGCGGGTTGTGCTCGGCCTTGGGCGGGATCACCTCGTGGACGGCATTGACCACCTGCTCGTACTGCTGCGGGCCGGTCACGGCCAGCACGCTGGGGTGCACGTCACGGATGCTGTCTTCGGCGACGCCCATGCAGCCGGTGACGATCACCTTGCCGTTCTCGGCGATGGCTTCGCCGATGGCGTCCAGGGATTCGGCCTTGGCGCTGTCGATGAAACCGCAGGTGTTCACCACCACCACGTCCGCGTCCTGGTAGGTGGGGACGATTTCGTACCCTTCCATGCGCAGTTGGGTGAGGATGCGTTCGGAGTCGACAGTCGCTTTCGGGCATCCGAGCGAGACGAATCCGACTTTGGGTGTGGCGGTGGACATGTGCGGCTAACCTCGAAGGGCGCGCTGGCGGCGCCTCTGATCAAAAAGTGCGCAATTCTAGCGGCGTCCCGCGCACTTGACCAGCCTCTCTGGGACAAGCTGTCGCACGCCGCCTGACAGCCCCGTCTGCCCGGTAATTCCGGGCAACAGGCTCTATAGTCAATCAGAACCTTCGAACCCGGCTCTTGCATCGACGAAAAGGTCGGAGCAGGATGCGCCGAATTTTTTTGAGGAATTTTGTTACATGTCCGATGCAAGCGCCGGCACCGTTGAGCATGAGCAGCCCCATTCCAGCTCCGCCGTCGGCCTGATGGTCGGCGCCGTGGGCGTCTGCTACGGCGATATCGGCACCAGCCCGCTGTACACCCTCAAGGAAGTCTTCGTCGGCGGTTATGGCGTACAGGCCAACCACGACGGCGTGCTCGGCGTGCTGTCGCTGATCTTCTGGTCGCTGATCTGGGTGGTGTCGATCAAGTACGTGATCTTCGTCCTGCGCGCCGACAACCAGGGCGAGGGCGGGGTGATGGCGCTTTCCGCGCTGGCCCGCCGTGCGGCCACCGGGCGCCGCCGCCTGCAGGCGATGGTGGTGATTGCCGGCCTGATCGGCGCGGCACTTTTCTACGGCGACAGCATGATCACCCCGGCGATTTCGGTCCTCTCGGCCATCGAGGGCCTGGAGATCGCTTTCGACGGCCTGGAGCACTGGGTGGTGCCGCTGTCGCTGATCGTGCTGGTCGGCCTGTTCCTCATCCAGAAACACGGCACCGCGCGCATCGGCATTCTCTTCGGCCCGGTGATGGTGGCCTGGTTCGTGGCGCTGGCGGCGCTGGGCGCCTATGGCGTGTCGCGTCAGCCGGAAGTGCTGAAGGCGATGAACCCGGCCTGGGCCGTCAATTTCTTCGTCTCGCATCCGGGCATCGGCGTGGCCATCCTCGGCGCCACCGTGCTGGCGCTGACCGGCGCCGAAGCGCTGTACGCCGACATGGGCCACTTCGGCCGCAAGCCCATTGCCCGCGCCTGGTTCGCCCTGGTGCTGCCGGCGCTGGTGCTGAACTACTTCGGCCAGGGCGCGACCATCCTGGTCAACCCGGAAGCCGCGCGCAATCCCTTCTACCTGACCGCTCCGGGCTGGGCACTGGTGCCGATGGTGGCGCTGTCCACCGCGGCCACGGTGATCGCGTCCCAGGCGGTGATTTCCGGTGCCTTCTCGCTGACCCGCCAGGCTATCCAGCTCGGCTACGTGCCGCGCATGGTGATCCAGCACACCTCCAGCCATGAGCAGGGGCAGATCTACATCGGCATGGTGAACTGGGCGCTGATGGTCGGTGTGGTGCTGCTGGTGCTGGGCTTCGAGTCTTCCGCCGCGCTGGCCTCGGCTTACGGCGTGGCGGTGACCGGCACCATGCTGATGACCACGCTGCTGATGGGCGTGGTGATCTGGCTGATGTGGAAGTGGCCGCTGTGGCTGGCGATTCCGTTCTTCCTGATGATGCTGTTCGTGGACACCCTGTTCTTTACGGCGAACCTGCCCAAGGTCGTCCAGGGTGGTGCTTTCCCGGTGATCGCCGGTATGGGTCTGTTCATCCTGATGACCACCTGGAAGCGTGGTCGCCAACTGCTGGTGGATCGCCTGGACGAAGGCTCGCTGCCGCTGCCGCTGTTCATTTCCAGCATCCGCTCGCAGCCGCCGCATCGCGTGCAGGGCACTGCGGTGTTCCTCACCGCCCGCACCGACGCCGTGCCCCATGCGCTGTTGCACAACCTGCTGCACAACCAGGTGCTGCATGAGCAGGTCGTGCTGCTAACCGTGGTCAACGAAGACAGCCCGCGGGTGACCCAGGACCGTCGCTTCGAGGTGGATGCCTACGGCGAGGGCTTCTTCCGCGTGGTGCTGCACTTCGGCTTCATGGAAGACCCGGACATCCCGCAGGCGCTCAAGCTGTGTCACCTCAACGAGCTGGACTTCAGCCCGATGCGCACCACCTACTTCCTCAGCCGCGAGACGGTGATCCCGTCCAAGCTGATCGGCATGGCGCGCTGGCGCGAGGCGCTGTTCGCCTTCCTGCTGAAGAACGCCAACGGCAACCTGCGTTACTTCAACCTGCCGCTGAACCGGGTGATCGAGCTGGGGACACAGGTGGAAATCTGATCCGCCCCTGTATGAAAAAGCGCGCCAATCGGCGCGCTTTTTCGTTGGCGCGGGACCACGAGCAAGCTCGCTCCTACAAAGAGCATGCCGCGCTGACCTGTAGGAGCGAGCTTGCTCGCGAACCGCTTCAATCCGGCGCTTTGGCCTGGCTCGATTGGAGGGCACGGTCATTCCTGCAGGTTGAATCAGGATCGCCCCCCGACCGCCACCACTGGCTCGCGGGGTTTGGCCAAGACGGCCGGAGGACGATGTGCGGTGAGGCTCAGCCCTGGCTGGTGCTGCCGCCCCATTCGAGGAAGCGCACCTTGTGGGTCTGGCCTTCGTGATCCTGGTAGACCATGTACGCCGGCACGATGCCGACCTTGCCGGAGTTGTCGGTGCGGTGCAGAACCTTGTCGACGTCCAGGGACATGCCGTAGTGGTATTCGGTAACCGGCAGCTCGGCGCCGGGGTTCTTGATTGCGTCCTGGGCAAAAGCCATCGGGGCGAGGCTGGAGATGACAGCCGACACGACAGAGGCAAGCTTCATTCTTTATTTCCTCGGTGAAGGGCCTGTGGCCCTTGAATGGGTTTGAAAGCCCCACCGGGGAGCGCTGGCATCGATGATGTCTGTCCTGGGGTCCAGACAGGACAGGGGACGATGCTTCAGGCGTCCATCAGGTGGCGGGGCACGGGAGTGATATTCCTCCTCGGGACCGCCGCCGGGAAATTGATGTGCTTGCTAATGAAAATTGATGGAGGTGATGTGGCGCTCTGTCGCAGGCATGCCCGAAAAGTGGCGCGCTAGGGCTGCCAGTCACGCCAGTGCTCGCAGTCACCCTTGCAGCGACCGGGGCAGGCGCAGCCGGTGCGGCTGCGTCCCGTGGCGTTCTCCATGCGCTGGGCGGCTTCCTCGTCATCGGCGAAGGGCAGCATGCTCGCCTCTTCGATGCCGCGCTCGCGGTGCGCCCGCAGGCACCAGCCGACGCCGAAGTACAGCGCCAGCAGGCCGCACAGCCCCAGCCAGAGCGTCATCTCAGGCCATCCGCTCGGCGACGCGCATCGCCTCGGGGCGCGCCTGGCGCACGGTAGCCCAGGTATTCCAGGCCATCAGCAGCATGCCGCTGAGGAACATCAGCCCGCCGGTCATGCGCACCACAAAACCGGGGTGGCTGGCCTGCAGTGCTTCGACGAAGGAATAGGTGAGCGTGCCGTCGGCGTTCACCGCCCGCCACATCAGGCCCTGGGTGATGCCGTTGACCCACATCGAGGCGATGTAGAGGACTGTGCCGATGGTGGCCAGCCAGAAGTGAGCGTTGATCAGACCGATGCTGTGCATCTGTTCGCGACCGAAGACCTTGGGAATCAGGTGATAGAGCGAGCCGATGGAAATCATCGCCACCCAGCCCAGCGCGCCGGCATGGACGTGGCCGATGGTCCAGTCAGTGTAGTGGGACAGGGCGTTGACGGTCTTGATCGCCATCATGGGGCCCTCGAAGGTCGACATGCCGTAGAACGCCAGGGAGACCACGAGGAAGCGCAGGATCGGGTCGGTGCGCAACTTATGCCAGGCGCCGGAGAGGGTCATCATGCCGTTGATCATCCCGCCCCAGCTGGGCGCCAGGAGGATCAGCGACATCACCATGCCGAGGGATTGCGCCCAGTCGGGCAGGGCGGTGTAGTGCAGGTGGTGCGGGCCGGCCCAGATGTACAGGGTGATCAGCGCCCAGAAGTGGACGATGGACAGCCGGTAGGAATACACCGGGCGCCCGGCCTGCTTGGGCACGAAGTAGTACATCATCCCGAGGAAGCCGGTGGTGAGGAAGAAGCCCACGGCGTTGTGTCCGTACCACCACTGCACCATGGCATCGGTGGCGCCCGAGTACACCGGGTAGGACTTGAACCAGTCCACCGGAATGGCCAGGTGGTTGACGATGTGCAGCATCGCCGTGACCAGGATGAAGGCGGCGAAGAACCAGTTGCCCACATAGATGTGCGGCGTCTTGCGCTTCATCAGCGTGCCGAAGAACACCACGGCGTAGGCGACCCAGACGATGGCCATCCATACGGCGCCGGTGAACTCGATCTCGGCGTATTCCTTGGTGGTCGTGTAGCCCAGCGGCAGGCTGATCATCATCACCACGATCAGCGCCTGCCAGCCCCAGAAGGTGAAGGCCGCGAGGCTGTCGGAAAACAGCCGCGTCTGGCAGGTGCGCTGCACCGTGTAGTAACTGGTGGCGAACAGCGCGCAACCGCCGAAGGCGAAGATCACCAGGCTGGTGTGCAGCGGGCGCAGGCGCCCGAAACTGGTCCACGGCAGGTCCAGGTTCAGTTGCGGCCAGACCAGTTGGGAGGCGATCAGTACCCCCATGGCCATGCCGACGACGCCCCAGACCACCGTCATGATGGCGAATTGGCGAACCACCTTGTAGTTGTACGCCTGCTCCGTGCTTCTCGTGTTCATGCTGGATTCCCGCTTGTGACAGAACGTCCGGGCGCACCGCTGGAGGAAAACCAGGGCGCTCCGGTGAGCGGGCAATCTAGGAAAATGCGGGCGGGGGAAACAGATTCAGATGGGCCGCTCAAATGCGTATCAGCGACCCGGCGCGCGGATTCAGGCGATGTCCATGCGTCCTGCGAGGAAATGCCGCAGGCGTTCCTGCAGGTAATCCACCGCCTGTTCCTCGGCGAGGTATTCGCTGACGCGCATCAGGCGCCAGTACTGGCCTTCATCGCCGAAACGGATGGCCTCGAACTCCGCCGGCTGCAGCCGCGCCACCAGGAACCAGGCCCAGGGTGCCGGGCCGTGCGTAGCAGGGTAGCGGCGTTGCCATTCGATGCGTTGTTCGTCCAGGCGCAGGGAAAATTCTTCCTCCAGCTCGCGCAGCGCGCATTGCGCCGGCGTTTCGCCGGCTTCGCGGCCGCCACCGGGGAAGTCCCAGCAGCCGGGGTAGGGGATGCCGGGCTTGTCGTCGCGCTTGTAGACCACCAGTTGGCCGGCGTGGAACAGCGCGAGCTTGGCGCCGGTGAAGTCGTCTTCGTGCTGCATGGCTTCGTTCTCCCTGTAAGTCGACTAGTCTTTCCCGACTGCGGGCGGTGCTTTGCCGCGCACAAGCGCGTATGATGCGCGACCTTTTTCTTCGTTGCACGACACACCGGGAGGTGCCGAGATGAACGACCAGCACGAAAACACCGAACTGACCCCCGCTCCGGAAGGCGAAAAGCTGCAGAAGGTCCTGGCCCGCATGGGCGTGGGCTCGCGCCGCGACGTCGAGGCCTGGATCGAGGAAGGCCGGGTCAAGGTCAATGGCGCCGTCGCCACCCTTGGCCAGCGCGTGGGCGACCGCGATGCCATCGCCGTCGATGACCGCCTGCTCAAGCGCGAGAAGATCGAAGAGCATGTGCGCCGCGTCCTGATCTACAACAAGCCCGAGGGCGAAGTCTGCACCCGCGACGATCCGGAAGGCCGTCCGACCGTGTTCGACCGCTTGCCGCGCCTGCGCAGCGGCCGCTGGATCAACGTCGGCCGCCTGGACATCAATACCACCGGCCTGCTGATGTTCACCACCGACGGTGAGCTGGCCAACCGCCTGATGCACCCGTCCTACGAGATGGACCGCGAGTACGCCGTGCGCGTACGCGGCGAAGTCGACGAAGAGATGATCGAACGCCTGAAAGCCGGCGTGATGCTCGAAGACGGCCCCGCCAAGTTCAGCGACATCCAGGAAGCGCCCGGCGGCGAAGGCTTCAACCACTGGTACCACGTGGTGGTGATGGAAGGCCGCAACCGCGAAGTTCGCCGCCTGTGGGAATCCCAGGGCGTGATCGTCAGCCGCCTGAAGCGCGTACGCTTCGGCCCGGTGTTCCTGACCTCCGAACTGACCATGGGCCGCTACCGCGAAATGGGCCAGCGCGAGCTGGATATCCTCAGCGAGGAAGTCGGCCTGACCCCGGTCGCCCTGCCCGCCGTTTCCACCAAGACCAAGGAAAAGGTCGAGCGCCAGGAGCGCAAGCTCGGCAAGAAGCTCGCGCCCAGCGAGCGTCCGGGCCGTGGTTCGCGCACCCGCACCGAGCGCGCCGAAGGCGAGCGTCCGCAGCGTGCTCCGCGCCCGGCGGCTGGCGAGCGTCCGGCTCGTGCTTCGCGTGATGGCGACGAGCGTCCGGCTCGCGCGCCGCGCGACAGCGCTGACCGTCCCGCTCGCGCTCCACGTGATGCCGGTGATCGTCCGGCCCGTGGCCCGCGCAGCGATTCCGCTGACAGCCGTGCCCCGCGCAAGCCGCGTGACGCCGGTGGTGATCGTCCCGCTCGCGCTCCGCGTGATGCCGGCGACCGCCCGGCCCGTGGCCCGCGTGGCGATTCGGCCGACAGCCGCGCCCCGCGCAAGCCGCGTGATGCCGGTGGTGATCGTCCTGCCCGTGGCCCGCGTAGCGATGCCGGTGAGAACCGTGCGCCGCGCAAGGCTCCGAGCGACCGTCCGGCGCGTGAAAAAGGCGCCCCGCTGGCCGAGCGTCCCGGCAGCAAGCCGGTCGCGCGCAAGCCGATCGCCAAGCGTCGTCCGCAGGCTGCCGGCGACGGCATGCGTCCGGGCTTCAAGCGCTAAGCGTCAGCGGTAAATGGAAAAGGGCTCCTCGGAGCCCTTTTTCTTGCCTGCGATTTGCCGGGAATCCCTGGTAGGAGCGAGCTTGCTCGCGAACCCGCTTGACGCCAGAGCTGCCGGGAAATCCGTTCGCGAGCAAGCTCGCTCCTACAGGGGGCTCTCGCTAGTCAACTGGCGCAGGCCAGGCGGTTGCGGCCGTCGCGCTTGGCTTCGTAAAGGGCGCTGTCGGCGCGGCGCAGCAGGTCGTCCACCGACTCGCCACCATTGAGCGTCGCGCAGCCCAGGCTGATGGACAGCGGCAAGCGCTTGCCGTTGGCGGCCAGGTTCAGCTCCTCCACGGCAGCGCGAAGCCGTTCGCCCACCTGCACGGCGGAGATGCCGGGGGTGTTGGAGAGCAGTACGAGGAATTCCTCGCCGCCGAAGCGGAACACCATGTCGACGTTGCGCAGGCTGTTCTTCAGCGCCGTGGCCACGGCGCGCAAGGCGTCGTCGCCGACACTGTGGCCGTGCTCGTCGTTGATCTGCTTGAAGTGGTCCAGGTCGAGCATGAGGATCGACAGCGGCAGCAGATGCCGCCGGGCTACCTCGACCTCGCGGCCCAGGGTCTGGTCCATGGCGATGCGGTTGCCAGTGCCGGTCAGCGCATCACGCAGCGCCGACTGCACGGCGGCGCGGTAGAGCAGGGCGTTGCGCAGCGGGTAGAGCAGGCAGGCCATCAGCGATTCCAGCTGCGACAGCTCGACCTCGGAGAAGCGCCGGGCGCGGCGGAAGCTGATCTCGCCGAGGTATTCGCTGGCGTGGGTCAGGCGGTAGTCGGCGCTGTGCCGGGCCGCTTCGCCGAACTCCAGGCGCAGGTCGGCGCCGGCGTGGTAGTAGGCCATGTATTCCACCGGCAGCATCTGCTGGATCTCGCGGAAAAACACCGCCAGGATGCGCTCGGCCTCCAGGCTCACCTGCAATTGCAGGTTCAGCTGCTGGCGCAATTCCAGCAGGTCCAGCGGACGCCGCGAGAGGGTGCGGGTGTCCTGGCTGGCTGCGCGCTGGAGCTTGGCAGCATCGAAATCGATGGTGTTGGACTGCTTGGGAGGAACCATGGCGGTGACCATTTTTACGGCGTTTGCAGGGACAGAGCGATTTCCGTGCCAGGGCGCGGGAAGGCCTGAAAAGACGCCGTATTGACCGACCGATGGTGGTCAGGGTTCCCGAGGGGAGGAAGGTTTCGCCAGAAGTCTGGCGAAATAGTGGCACTTTGCCGGAGGGTGGCGAGCGGTGGAGCCGGAAAATTGGCGGAAAGCGGCGTCGTTGCTGGGCTGCAGGCCGACGCCGCTGGTACGTCAGTACCGAATATTCAGGGGCGGGATCAGTCCTGGGCGTTGAAGGCCTGGCCGTTCACACCCTTGCTGTCCGGACCCATGAGGTACAGGTAGACCGGCATGATCTCTTCCGGCGTCGGGTTGTTGTAGGCGTTCTCGCCCGGATAGGCGTGGGCGCGCATGGCGGTCCGGGTGGCGCCGGGGTTGACGCTGTTGGCGCGCACGCTGGTGATGTCCTCGCACTCGTCCGCCAGCACCTGCATCAGGCCCTCGGTGGCGAACTTCGACACCGCGTAGGCGCCCCAGTAAGCACGGCCCTTGCGACCGACGCTGCTGGAGGTGAAGACCACCGAGGCGTCCTCGGAGAGCTTGAGCAGCGGCAGCAGGGTGTGGGTGAGGCTGAACATGGCGTTGACGTTCACCTGCATGACGCGGGTGAAGTTGTCGGTGGAAATCTGCTCGATGGGTGAGCGCAGTCCGAGGATCGAGGCGTTGTGCAGCAGGCCGTCGATCTTGCCGAACTCTTTCTCGATCATGGCCGCCAGTTCGTCGTACTGGTGCGGCAACGTGGTTTCGAGGTTCAGCGGGATCACCACGGGTTCCGGGTGGCCGGCGGCAACGATCAGGTCATAGACCTCGTTGAGGAAATCCTCGGTCTTGCCCAGCAGCAGCACGGTGGCGCCGTGGGCGGCGAAGGTGAGCGCGGCGGCTCGGCCGATACCGCGGCCGGCGCCGGTCACCAGGATCACGCGGCCCTTGAGCAGGTCGGGGCGGGCGGAATAGTCGAACATGGTTTCTCCTTGGCGGAGCCCGTCAGCGCGCTGACGAGCTCGCGAGGTTCGGTTCAGCAGGAGCAGAGGGCGCGGTCGAGAACCGCCAGCAGGTCGCGGGGATGGTCGACGATGACGTCGGCGCCCCAGTGCGCGGGGTTGTCGTCCGGGTGGATGTAGCCGTAGCGCACGGCGGCGGTCTTGGTCCCGGCGGCGCGGCCCGACTCGATATCGCGCAGGTCGTCACCGATGAACAGCACCTCGGACGGATCGACCTTCAGCTGGCTGCAGGCCAGCAGGAGCATTTCCGGGTCCGGCTTGCTCTTGGTCACGTGGTCCGGGCAGACCAGCACGGCGGAGCGTTCGGCCAGGCCCAGCTGCTCCATGATCGGCGCGGCGAAGCGCACCGGCTTGTTGGTGACCACGCCCCAGATCAGGCGCGACTGCTCGATGCTCTCGAGCAGCTCGGCCATGCCGTCGTACGGGCGGGTGAAGACGGCGCAATGCTCCTGGTAGCGGTCGAGGAACTCCTGGCGCAGGGCCTCGAAGCCGGGGGCTTCCGGGTCCATGTCGAAGGTCGCGGCGACCATGGTGCGGGCGCCGCCGGACACCACGTCCTGGATGCGCTGGTCGTCGATCGGCGCGCGGCCATGGGCGACGAGCATCGCCTGGCACACGGCGATGAAGTCGGGCGCGGTGTCCAGCAGCGTGCCGTCCATGTCGAAGAGAACCGCTCTGAGCATGCGATTCACTCCTCGCGCAGGGTCTGGATCATGTAGTTGACGTCGACATCGTTGGCCAGCTTGTAGTGCTTGGTCAGCGGGTTGTAGGTCAGGCCGATGATGTCCTTGACCGCCAGGCCCGCATCACGCGACCAGGCGCCCAGCTCGGAGGGGCGGATGAACTTCTTGAAGTCGTGGGTGCCGCGCGGCAGCAGGCGCATCACGTATTCCGCGCCGACGATGGCGAACAGGTAGGCCTTCGGGTTGCGGTTGATGGTGGAGAAGAACACCTGGCCGCCGGGCTTGACCATCTTGTAGCAGGCACGGATCACCGAGGCCGGGTCCGGCACGTGCTCAAGCATTTCCAGGCAGGTCACCACGTCGAACTGCTCGGGCATCTCTTCGGCCAGTTCTTCGGCGGTGATGCGGCGGTATTCCACCGGCACGCCGGACTCCAGCTGGTGCAGCTGGGCGACTGCCAGGGGCGCTTCGCCCATGTCGATGCCGGTGACGGTAGCGCCGCGCTGGGCCATGGCTTCGCTGAGGATGCCGCCGCCGCAGCCGACGTCGAGCACCTTCTTGCCGGCGAGGCTGACGCGCTCGTCGATCCAGTTGACCCGCAGCGGGTTGATGTCGTGCAGGGGCTTGAACTCGCTTTCGCGGTCCCACCAGCGGTGGGCGAGGGCCTCGAATTTGGCGATCTCGGCGTGGTCGACGTTGCTCATGGTGTCCCTATTGATCAAAAAGCTGGAAACGAAGACTGGCTATGATGCCAGCTTCGTGGAATGGATGGGGCGCGGCATGACAGATTGTCGCAGTGGCGCCTTGCTGGGCGCGTGTGGCAATCAGCAGGATGCGATCTTGAAGTGGCCTACCGTGGCCTACCGTGGCTTTGAAGTGCTGGTGCTGGGCGTTACCCTCTCCCCAGCCCTCTCCCTGAAGGGAGAGGGAGCGTTCTGGGCAGCGTGAAGGATTCTGCGCTTCCAGCTGCCATAGTATCAGGCGACCTTCAGGCTCAACTTTCGCGCCGATCCAGTCCCCTCTCCCTTCGGAGCGGGGCGCGCAGCCAGGGTTAGGGAGAGGGACTCTTCCTGAGCGGAGTATCTATCAGGCCCCGGCGATCTTCCTGCCCCACTCGCCTGCTACGGCGATCAGGCGCTCCTCGTCCAGGCGGGTGAGCTTGCCGTCCTCCAGCAACTGCTTGCCGCCGACCCAGACGTGACGGACGCAGTCGCGGCCGCTGGCGTAGATCAGTTGGGAAACCGGCTCGTACACCGGCTGTTGGGCCAGTCCGGAGAGATCGAAGGCGGTGACGTCGGCGGATTTTCCTAGCTCCAGGCTGCCGGTTTCCTGTTCCATGCCCAGCGCGCGGGCGCCGTTCAGGGTGGCCATGCGCAGCGCACGGTGGGCGTCCAGCGCGGTGGCCTGGCCGGCCACGGCCTTGGCCAGCAGGGCGGCGGTACGGGTTTCGCCGAGCAGGTCGAGGTCATTGTTGCTGGCAGCGCCGTCGGTGCCGATGGCGACGTTGACACCGGCCTGCCACAGGCGCTCCACCGGGCAGAAGCCGCTGGCCAGCTTGAGGTTGGATTCCGGGCAGTGCACCACCGAGCTGTTGGTTTCCACCAGCATGGCCAGGTCTTCGTCGTTCACCTGGGTCATGTGCACGGCCTGGAAGCGAGGGCCGAGCAGGCCGAGGCGGTGCAGGCGGGCCAGCGGCCGTTCGCCGTTCTTCTCCAGCGCCTGCTGGACCTCGAAGGCGGTCTCGTGGACGTGCATGTGGATGCCGGCGTCCAGTTCTTCGGCGAGCATCAGGATGTTTTCCAGCTTGTCGTCGCTGACCGTGTAGGGCGCGTGCGGGCCGAAGGCGACCTTGATGCGCGGGTGGTGCTTGAGATCGTCACGCAGCGCCAGGCCCTGGCGGATCGCCTCGTCGGCTTCGCGGGCGCCGGGGATCGGGAAGTCCAGTACCGGCACGCTGATCTGCGCGCGCACGCCGGCCTTGTGCACCACCTCGCAGGCGACCTGCGGGAAGAAGTACATGTCCGAGAAGCAGGTGATGCCGCCCTTGAGCTGCTCGGCGATGGCCAGTTCGGTGCCGTCGCGGACGAAGTCCTCGCTGACCCACTTGGCTTCCGCCGGCCAGATGTGTTCCTGCAGCCAGGTCATCAGCGCCAGGTCGTCTGCCAGGCCGCGGAACAGGCTCATCGCTGCGTGGCCGTGGGCGTTGATCAGTCCGGGGGAGAGCAGCATGCCCGGAAGCTCGCGGGTTTCCGTGGCCGGGTGGCGCAGCGCTTCGGTGCGCGGGGCGAGCAGGGCGATGCGACCGTCGCGGATGCCAAGGCCGTGATCACGCAGGACGACGCCGGCGGGCTCGACAGGGACGATCCAGGTGGGGAAGAGCAGCAGGTCGAGCGGGGCTTTTTCGGTCGGCATGAAGCGCATCCTGGGCGCGTGGATAAAGGCGCGGAGTATAGCCGAGCACCGGGGCTTCAGGCTCGGTATACTCGGTCGTTTCCCGGTGTTCCCGGGGCGATTTCCGTGGCGCCGGAGCGGCCCGCGATTCCATTGAAATGAAGAGGTGTTCCATGCGTGAGCGACTGTTGGCGGCCGAACGGGTCACGGCCATTGATTGGCGCAAGGGCACACTCCGTCTGCTGGACCAGCGCCTGTTGCCGCTGGAGGAAACCTGGCTGTCCTACGAGACCGCCGAAGGCGTAGCCGACGCCATTCGCCAGATGGTCGTGCGCGGCGCGCCGGCCATTGGCATCGCTGCCGCCTATGGCCTAGTGCTGGGCCTGCGTGCCCGTGTGGCCGCTGGTGGTGACTGGCGCGCGGCGCTGGAAGACGATTTCACCGTGCTGGCCGAGTCGCGTCCCACCGCGGTCAACCTGTTCTGGGCGCTGAACCGCATGCGCGACCGCCTGGAACGCCTGAAGCCGGGCGAAGACCCGCTGCCGCTACTGGAAGCCGAGGCCGTGGCGATCCACGAAAGTGACCGCGAAGCGAACCTGACCATGGCCCAGTTGGGCGTGGACCTGATCCGCAAGCACCACGGCGGCCCGCAGAAGATTCTCACCCACTGCAACACCGGCGCCCTGGCTACCGGCGGCTTCGGCACCGCGCTGGGCGTGCTGCGCGCGGCGCACCTGGAAGGGCTGATCGAGCGTGTCTACGCCGACGAGACCCGCCCCTGGCTTCAGGGCGCTCGCCTGACTGCCTGGGAGCTGGCCAACGAAGGCGTGCCAGTCACCCTGAACGTGGATGCCGCCGCCGCGCACCTGATGAAGACCGAAAGCATCACCTGGGTCATCGTCGGCGCCGACCGCATCACCGCCAACGGCGACGTCGCCAACAAGATCGGCACCTACCAGCTGGCGGTTACCGCCATGCACCACGGCGTGCGTTTCATGGTGGTGGCGCCCAGTTCGACCATCGACATGGGGCTGGAAAGCGGCGAGGACATCCCGATCGAGGAGCGCGACGGTCGCGAACTCCTGGAAATCGGCGGCAAACGTGTCGCTGCTGACGTCGAAGCCTTCAATCCGGTGTTCGATGTGACTCCGGCCGACCTGATTGACGCCATCGTGACCGAGCGCGGCGTCGTCGAGCGTCCGGACGCTGAACGGATGGCCCAGCTGATGAGCCGCAAGCGCCTGCACTGACGGGGGCTGCGGCAATTCATCGAGGGGCTTGGCCGAGGGTAGGGTTTGACCCTGGCTTGTGGTAAGCTCCGACGGTTCTTGATGGGGCATTTTTTCGGCCCCCACAGCATCGCGGATCAACGGCCAAGTCGTTGATTTGTAGAGAGTCGGTGGCGCTTTGATGGCGCACCGCGCTCCGCCACGCCCAGGACGGGCATGACGGAGACCCATTTGAAAAAGGAACCAGGCTTCTCATGGGCGAACTGGCCAAAGAAATCCTCCCGGTCAACATCGAAGACGAACTCCGACAGTCCTACCTCGATTACGCCATGAGCGTGATCGTCGGTCGTGCCCTGCCCGATGCACGCGATGGCTTGAAGCCCGTGCACCGCCGCGTCCTGTACGCCATGAGCGAACTGGGCAACGACTGGAACAAGCCCTACAAGAAATCCGCCCGTGTGGTCGGCGACGTGATCGGTAAGTACCACCCGCACGGCGACACCGCGGTGTACGACACCATCGTCCGCATGGCCCAGCCGTTCTCGCTGCGCTACATGCTGGTCGACGGCCAGGGCAACTTCGGTTCGGTGGACGGCGACAACGCCGCTGCCATGCGATACACCGAAGTGCGCATGTCCAAGCTCGCCCATGAGCTGCTGGCGGACCTGGACAAGGAAACCGTCGACTGGGTGCCCAACTACGACGGCACCGAGCAGATCCCGGCGGTCATGCCGACCAAGATCCCGAACCTGCTGGTCAACGGTTCCAGCGGTATCGCCGTGGGCATGGCGACCAACATCCCGCCGCACAACCTCACCGAGGTTATCGACGGCTGTCTGGCGCTGATGGACAACCCCGAGCTGTCCATCGATGACCTGATGCAGTACATCCCCGGTCCGGACTTCCCGACCGCAGGCATCATCAACGGCCGTGCGGGCATCATCGAGGCCTATCGCACCGGTCGTGGCCGCGTCTACATCCGTGCCCGCGCCACCATCGAGGACATGGAAAAGGGCGGCAACCGCCAGCAGATCATCATCACCGAGCTGCCCTACCAGCTGAACAAGGCCCGTTTGATCGAGAAGATCGCCGAGCTGGTGAAAGAGAAGAAGATCGAAGGCATCACCGAGCTGCGCGACGAGTCCGACAAGGACGGCATGCGCGTGGTCATCGAGCTGCGCCGCGGCGAAGTGGGCGAGGTCGTGCTGAACAACCTCTACGCCCAGACCCAGTTGCAGAGCGTCTTCGGCATCAACGTGGTGGCCCTGGTCGATGGCCAGCCGCGCACGATGAACCTCAAGGACATGCTCGAAGTCTTTGTCCGCCACCGCCGTGAAGTGGTGACCCGCCGGACCGTCTACGAGCTGCGCAAGGCCCGCGAGCGCGGCCACATCCTCGAAGGCCAGGCCGTCGCCCTGTCGAACATCGACCCGGTGATCGAACTGATCAAGACCTCGCCGACCCCGGCCGAGGCCAAGGAGCGCCTGATTTCCACCGGTTGGGAATCCAGCGCCGTGGAAGCGATGGTCGAGCGCGCCGGCGCCGATGCCTGCCGTCCGGAAGACCTGGACCCGCAGTACGGCCTGCGTGACGGCAAGTACTTCCTGTCGCCGGAGCAGGCCCAGGCCATCCTTGAGCTGCGCCTGCACCGTCTGACCGGCCTGGAGCACGAGAAGCTCCTGTCCGAGTACCAGGAAATCCTCACCCTGATCGGCGAGCTGATCCGCATCCTGACCAGCCCCGAGCGCCTGATGGAAGTCATCCGCGAGGAGCTGGAGAAGGTCAAGGCCGAGTTCGGCGACGCCCGCCGCACCGAGATCGTCGCGTCGCAGATGGACCTGACCATCGCCGACCTGATCACCGAAGAAGAGCGCGTGGTGACCATCTCCCACGGTGGCTATGCCAAGTCCCAGCCGCTGGCTGCCTACGAGGCGCAGCGTCGTGGTGGCAAGGGCAAGTCCGCCAGTGGCGTGAAGGACGAGGACTACATCGAACACCTGCTGGTCGCCAACAGCCACGCCACCCTGCTGCTGTTCTCCAGCAAGGGCAAGGTCTACTGGCTGCGCACCTTCGAAATCCCGGAGGCCTCGCGTACCGCCCGTGGCCGTCCGCTGGTGAACCTGCTGCCGCTGGACGAAGGCGAGCGCATCACCGCGATGCTGCAGATCGACCTGGAGGCCGTGCGCGCCCAGTTCGCCGGTGACGAGAACGACGATGACGACGTGGTCGCCGAGCAGGTCGCCGAAGTGGTGGAAGCCGAAGAAGGCGAAGAGGGCGACGACGCCGACTTCAGCCAGGACGAGCCGACCGGCGCGTACATCTTCATGGCCACCATGAAAGGCACCGTGAAGAAGACCCCGCTGATCCAGTTCACCAAGCCGCGCTCCAACGGCCTGATCGCCCTGAAGCTGGAAGAGGGCGATTCGCTGATCGCCGCCGCCATCACCGACGGTTCGAAGGACGTGATGATGTTCTCCGACGCCGGCAAGGTGATCCGCTTCAAGGAAAGCAAGGTGCGCATCATGGGCCGTAACGCCCGTGGCGTGCGCGGCATGCGCCTGGGCGAAGGCCAGCGCATCATTTCCATGCTGATCCCCGAGTGCCGCGAAGCGCAGATCCTCAGCGCCTCCGAACGTGGCTACGGCAAGCGCACCCCGCTGGCCGACTACCCGCGTCGCGGTCGTGGTGGCCAGGGTGTGATCGCCATGGTGATCAACGAGCGTAACGGCAACCTGGTGGGCGCCGTGCAGGTGCTGGACGGCGAGGAGATCATGCTGATTTCCGACCAGGGCACCCTGGTGCGTACCCGCGTCGACGAAGTTCGTGGCGCTGGACGTAACACCCAGGGCGTGATCCTCATCAAGCTGGCCGCCGACGAAACCGTCGTAGGCCTGGAGCGGGTGCAGGAGCCGACCGTCGTCGAAGGCGAAGAGATCGAAGGCGAGATCGTCGACGGCGAAGTACCGGATGAGAACCAAGAAGCAGGCGAAGTCGCGGCTGAAGAAGCCCCGCAAGCCAGCGAAGACTGATAGCGAGAGTGGATGTGAGCAAGCGAGCCTTTAACTTCTGCGCCGGTCCCGCGGCGCTTCCCACCGAGGTACTGGAGCGCGCCCGCGCCGAGCTGCTGGATTGGCAGGGCAAGGGCCTGTCGGTCATGGAGATGAGCCACCGTAGCGACGACTACGTGGCCATCGCCGAGAAGGCCGAGCAGGACCTGCGCGACCTGATGGGTGTGCCGTCGAACTACAAGGTGCTGTTCCTGCAGGGGGGCGCCAGCCAGCAGTTCGCCGAGATTCCGCTGAACCTGCTGCCCGAAGACGGCGTGGCGGACTACGTGGAAACCGGCATCTGGTCGAAGAAGGCCATCGAAGAGGCTCGTCGCTACGGCAACGTCAACGTCGCCGCCAGCGCATCCAAGTACGACTACTTCGCGATCCCCGGCCAGAACGAGTGGAACCTGTCCAAGGACGCGGCCTACCTGCACTACGCGTCCAACGAGACCATCGGCGGCCTGGAGTTCGACTGGATCCCGGAAGTCGGTGACGTCCCGCTGGTGGTGGACATGTCCTCGGACATCCTCTCCCGCCCGACCGACGTGTCGAAGTTCGGCCTGATCTACGCCGGCGCGCAGAAGAACATCGGACCAAGCGGTCTGGTGGTCGTCATCGTTCGTGAAGACCTGCTGGGCCGCGCCCGCAGCATCTGCCCGACCATGCTCAACTACAAGGTCGCTGCCGATAACGGCTCCATGTACAACACCCCGGCTACCTACTCCTGGTACCTCTCCGGCCTGGTCTTCGAGTGGCTGAAGGAGCAGGGCGGCGTCGACGCCATGGAGCAGCGCAACCGCGCCAAGAAGGACATGCTGTACGGCTTCATCGACAACAGCGACTTCTACACCAACCCGATCCAGCCCAGCGCCCGCTCCTGGATGAACGTGCCGTTCCGCCTGGCCGACGAGAAGCTCGACAAGGCCTTCCTCGAAGGCGCCGACGCGCGCGGCCTGCTCAACCTGAAGGGCCACCGTTCGGTGGGCGGCATGCGTGCCTCCATCTATAACGCCCTGGGCCTGGACGCCATCGAAGCCCTGGTTGGCTACATGGCCGAGTTCGAGAAGGAGCACGGCTGATGAGCGACGCTGACCAGCTCAAGGCGTTGCGCGTACGCATCGACAGCCTCGACGAGAAGATCCTCGAGCTGATCAGCGAACGCGCCCGCTGCGCCACCGACGTGGCGCGCGTGAAAATGGCCGCCCTGCCCGAAGGCGAGAAACCGGTGTTCTACCGGCCCGAGCGCGAGGCCTGGGTGCTCAAGCACATCATGGAGCTGAACAAGGGCCCGCTGGACAACGAGGAAGTCGCTCGTCTGTTCCGCGAGATCATGTCCTCCTGCCTGGCCCTGGAGCAGCCGCTGAAAGTGGCCTACCTCGGTCCGGAAGGCACCTTTACCCAGGCCGCCGCGCTCAAGCACTTCGGTCATGCGGTGATCAGTACGCCGATGGCGGCCATTGACGAAGTGTTCCGCGAAGTCGCCGCCGGTGCGGTGAACTTCGGTGTGGTGCCAGTGGAAAACTCCACCGAGGGTGCGGTCAACCACACCCTCGACAGCTTCCTCGAACACGACATGGTGATCTGTGGCGAGGTCGAATTGCGTATCCACCACCATCTGCTGGTGGGCGAGAACACCAAGACCAGCAACATCACCCGCATCTATTCCCACGCCCAGTCCCTGGCCCAGTGCCGCAAGTGGCTGGACGCGCACTATCCGAACGTCGAGCGCGTGGCGGTTTCGAGCAACGCCGACGCCGCCAAGCGGGTGAAGAGCGAGTGGAACAGTGCGGCAATTGCCGGCGACATGGCCGCGAGCCTGTACGGCCTGGACAAGCTGCACGAGAAGATCGAGGACCGCCCGGACAACTCCACGCGCTTCCTCATGATCGGCAACCAGGAAGTGCCGCCCACGGGTGATGACAAGACTTCCATCATCGTCTCCATGCGCAACAAGCCGGGTGCTCTGCACGAGCTGCTGGTGCCGTTCCACAACAACGGCATCGACCTGACCCGCATCGAGACCCGTCCGTCGCGCAGTGGCAAGTGGACCTACGTGTTCTTCATCGACTTCGTCGGCCACCACAAGGACCCGCTGATCAAGGACGTCCTGGAAAAGATCAACAGCGAAGCCGTTGCCCTGAAGGTGCTGGGCTCGTACCCCAAAGCGGTTCTCTGAACCGACAGCCGCAAGCCAGGGCCGCAAGCTGCCGACACGTCGGTAGACGGTTGATGGCTTGCGGCCCATAGCTTGAGGCTTTTAGCGATGTCGTGTGATTTCCTTGCCCTGGCCCAGCCGGGCGTGCAGAAGCTTTCCCCCTACGTGCCGGGCAAGCCGGTCGATGAGCTGGCCCGCGAGCTGAAGCTCGATCCCGCCGGCATCGTCAAGCTGGCCAGCAACGAGAACCCGCTGGGCCCGAGCCCGAAGGTCCTCGACGCCATTCGTGCCGAGCTGGCCGAACTGACCCGCTACCCTGACGGCAACGGTTTCGAACTTAAGAGCCGGCTGGCCGCCCGTTGCGCCGTCGACACCGCGCAGGTCACCCTGGGCAACGGTTCCAATGACATTCTCGACCTGGTTGCCCGCGCTTATCTCGCGCCCGGCCTGAACGCCGTGTTCAGCCAGTACGCCTTTGCCGTCTACCCGATCTCCACCCAGGCCGTCGGCGCCCAGGGCAAGGTCGTGCCGGCGAAGGACTGGGGCCATGACCTGGAAGCCATGCTGGCGGCCATCGACGCCAATACCCGCGTGGTCTTCATCGCCAACCCGAACAACCCCACCGGCACCTGGTTCGGCCCGGACGCGCTGGAGCGCTTCCTGTCGCAGGTTCCGGAAAGCGTCCTGGTGGTGCTCGACGAGGCCTACATCGAGTACGCCGAAGGCGAGGAGCTGCCGGACGGTCTGAAGTACCTGGCCCGCTACCCGAACCTGCTGGTCTCGCGCACCTTCTCCAAGGCCTATGGCCTGGCGTCGCTGCGCGTCGGCTACGCGATCTCCTCGGCGCAGGTCGCCGATGTGCTCAACCGCGTACGCCAGCCGTTCAACGTCAACAGCCTGGCCCTGGCCGCTGCCTGCGCCGCGCTGGATGACGCGCAGTACCTGGCCGAAGGCAAGCGCATCAACGACGAAGGCATGGCCCAGCTGGAAAGCGGCCTGCGCGCACTGGACCTGCAATGGATTCCCTCCAAGGGCAACTTCATTGCCGTGGACCTCAAGCGCGACGCCGGCCCGGTCTACCAGGCGCTGCTCGCCGAAGGTGTGATCGTCCGTCCGGTGGGCGGCTACGGCATGCCGCAGCACCTGCGCATCTCCATCGGCCTGCCGGCCGAGAACGCCCGCTTCCTCGAAGCGCTGGCCAAGGTGCTTGCCCGTGCCTGATGTCCAGCCGCACAAGCTGCGCCGCCTGGTGGTGGTGGGGCTCGGCCTGATCGGCGGCTCCTTCGCCAAGGGCATCCGCGAAAAGGGCCTGTTCGAGGAAGTGGTCGGCGTCGACCGTGACCCGCAGACCCGCCGCCTGGCGGTGGAGCTGGGCGTGGTCGATCGCTGCGAGGAAAGCCTTGCCATCGGTTGCCGTGACGCCGACGTGATCCAGCTTGCCGTGCCGATTCTGGCGATGGAGAAGGTGCTCGGCGAACTTGCCACCTTCGACATCGGTAATGCCATCCTCACCGACGTGGGCAGCGCCAAGGGCAACGTGGTGCGTGCTGCGAAAGCGGTATTCGGCGGCATGCCGGCGCGCTTCGTCCCCGGCCATCCCATCGCCGGTTCCGAGCAGAGCGGGGTGGAGGCGGCCAACGCAAAACTGTTCCGCCGTCATAAAGTTATCCTCACTCCGTTGGATAATGCCGACGCGGACGCGATCCAGTGCGTCGAGAGCCTCTGGCGCGAGCTGGGCGCGGATGTCGAGCAGATGGCCGTCGAACACCACGACGAAGTCCTCGCCGCCACCAGCCACCTGCCGCACCTGCTGGCCTTCACGCTGGTCGACTCGCTGGCCAAACGCAGCGAGAATCTGGAAATCTTCCGCTACGCCGCTGGCGGCTTCCGCGACTTCACGCGGATTGCCGGCAGCGACCCGGTGATGTGGCACGACATCTTCCTCGCCAACCGCGAGGCGGTGCTGCGCATCCTCGACGTATTCCGTGACGACCTCGACGACCTGCGCGAGGCCGTCGATCAAGGGGACGGGCAACAACTGATGGGCGTCTTCACCCGCGCCCGGGTTGCCCGCGAGCATTTCAGCAAAATCCTGGCCCGCCGGGCCTATGTGGACGCCATGCACAACAATGACCTGATTTTCCTGGCCCAGCCGGGTGGCCGCCTCTCCGGGCGCGTACGCGTACCGGGCGACAAGTCCATTTCCCACCGCTCGATCATGCTCGGCTCGCTGGCCGAAGGCACGACCGAGGTGCAAGGCTTCCTAGAGGGTGAAGACGCCCTCGCCACCATCCAGGCGTTTCGCGACATGGGCGTGGTCATCGAAGGTCCGCACCACGGTCGCGTGACCGTGCACGGTGTGGGCCTGCATGGCCTCAAGACCCCGCCCGGTCCGATCTACCTGGGCAACTCCGGCACCTCCATGCGCCTGCTCAGCGGCCTGCTCGCCGCCCAGCCGTTCGACACCACCCTGACTGGCGACGCGTCGCTGTCCAAGCGCCCGATGAACCGTGTCGCCAAGCCGCTGCGCGAGATGGGCGCGGTGATCGAGACCGGTCCCGAAGGCCGCCCGCCGCTGACTATCCGCGGTGGCCAGAAACTCACCGGCATGCACTACGACATGCCGATGGCCAGCGCCCAGGTGAAGTCCTGTCTGCTGCTCGCCGGCCTCTACGCCGCCGGTGAAACCTCCACCACCGAGCCGGCCCCGACTCGCGACCACACCGAACGCATGCTGCGCGGCTTCGGCTACCCGGTCGACGTCGAAGGTGCCACCGCTCGCGTCGAGTCCGGCCACAAGCTGACCGCCACCTCGATCGAAGTCCCGGCCGACATTTCCTCCGCCGCCTTCTTCCTGGTCGCCGCGAGCATCGCCGAAGGTTCCGACCTGACCCTGGAACACGTCGGCATCAACCCGACCCGTACCGGCGTCATCGATATCCTCAAGCTCATGGGCGCCGACATCACCCTGGAAAACCAGCGTGAAGTGGGCGGCGAGCCGGTCGCCGACATTCGTGTGCGCTCGGCGCAGCTGAAAGGCATCGACATCCCTGAAGATCTGGTGCCGCTGGCCATCGACGAGTTCCCGGTGCTTTTCGTCGCCGCTGCCAACGCCGAAGGCCGCACCGTGCTGCGTGGCGCGGAAGAACTGCGGGTGAAGGAATCCGACCGTATCCAGGTCATGGCCGATGGCCTGCTCGCCCTGGGCGTGAAATGCGAACCGACCCCGGACGGCATCATCATCGACGGCGGCAGCTACGGCGGCGGCGAAGTCTGGAGTCACGGCGATCACCGTATCGCCATGTCCTTCAGCGTGGCCTCCCTGCGTGCGGGCGCGCCGATCCGCATCCACGACTGCGCCAACGTCGCGACTTCGTTCCCGAACTTCCTCGGGCTGGCGTCCGGCGCGGGCATCCGCGTCGCCGAGGAGAAGAACTGATGAACGGTGAATGGCCGGTCCTCGCCATCGACGGCCCCAGCGGCTCGGGCAAGGGCACCGTCGCCGGTCTGCTGGCGAAGCGTCTGGGCTGGAATCTGCTGGACTCCGGCGCGCTGTATCGCCTGCTGGCGTTTGCCGCCGGTAACCACGGCATCGACCTGACCAACGAGGAAGCCCTCAAGGTACTGGCCGCGCACCTGGACGTGCAGTTCACCCATGCCAGGGGCGGACAGGGCCAGCACATCATCCTCGAAGGCGAAGATGTCACCGATACCATCCGTACGGAGCAGGTCGGCGCTGGTGCCTCGCAAGTCGCTGCGCTGCCGGCGGTACGCGATGCACTGCTGCAACGCCAGCGCGCCTTCCTCGAAGCGCCGGGCCTGGTGGCCGATGGCCGTGACATGGGCACCGTGGTCTTCCCCAGCGCCCCGCTGAAAATCTTCCTCACCGCGTCGGCAGAAGAGCGCGCCCGTCGCCGCTACCTGCAGTTGAAGGGCAAGGGTATCGACAGCGACCAGGCGCAACTGGCCGAAGAAATCAGCGCCCGCGACGAGCGCGACAGCCAGCGCGCCGTCGCTCCGCTCAAACCCGCCGAAGGCGCCATCCTGGTGGACTCCACCTCGATGAGCATCGAGGAGGTGGTGGACAGCATCCTCGCCGAGGTTTCGCGCCTGGGATTGGCCGATTAGCTGCCGCTACGAACAGAGAGCGGTCGGCTCCATCCCGATTGTGCTTGTTCCGGGCGAAGAGCGGCACATTAGGTTGTTGCGCGCCCTGAGCCCAAGGCCAGATCGGTGAGGAGGCAGGTTCTGCAGCACCTGCCTCCATGTCATTGCTTTGCTGTCTGGGGCGTGCGCCGATAATAACGCCGCTCCTTTTGAGCGGGCGTTACGGCATGACGGTTACGTCGGCGGACTTGGTCACCGAGCCGCCGGGCCCCATGCAGGTGATCTGGTAGGTGTTGGAGCTATAGATCGGCTCGGTTACCCACGCGCCGCTGGTGGCGAGGGGGGTGCCGGTTTTGCTTTGACAGCCGGAAGTGTTTTCCGAGGTCCAGTAGCGGGTCACCTTTTCACCTGCCTTGATCTGTAGCGGGTTCACCGAGAAGGTCATGGTCGGCGGTTTCGGCTTTACGGTGACGTCTACATACTTGGTGACGCTGCTGGTTCCGCCATAACAGATGACGGTGAACCGTTTGCTCTGTGCCAGAGGCTTGCTGTTCCAGTTGCCATTGGAGGGCTGCGTTCCGGACTCTGCACCGTTGATTTGGCAGAACTCGGTATTGGTCGAGCCCCAGTTGATGCTGGCAGATTCGCCTTCGTTGATGACCGAGGGGTTGGCGGTCACAATCAGCTCCTGTGCTGGTGCAGCGGAGGCGCTGGCAGCCACTAGCAGTACGCCCATACCGCCGATGAATTTTGCCTGGTAGTGCTTGATTGAATGCTTCATAGAGTTTCTCCAAGTGGAAAGTGGCGAGAGATTTCGCCTGTTTGAAAGGCCCTTGTGGGGCCTCTTCGGTAGCGGGCCTTGGTGAGGCCAAGGTCCGTAAAGGGGAGGCACGGCCCTATTTCGCGGCCACAAAAAAGCCCGGCGTGGGGCCGGGCTTTTCTGAGGGGCGTCAGTGGCTTGCTGTGGACGCAACGTTACAAGGATGGCTGCTTTGTACGCGTCGATTCCCGGAGCGGCAACGCCTTGCGGTCAATGCACGCTAATAGGTGCGCGCCGCACCGCCTTGACCTGGCTAGGCACCTAGATATCTGCCTGGAAAATCGACGCCGGAGCGGCGTTAGCCTGTGAGTCGTAAAGTGGCTGACAGGCGGTCCCTCCCTCGTCACGACACTGAGCGAAAATACGCAATCAAGGCTGGGATTCGTATTCATACGGACGGTGGTGGCGGCCAGGCCCGTGGATTGACGCGGGCTGCATCCATTGCTACCATTCCAGACCTTATATCGGGAGGGTTTCGCCCATATCGAGCGAAACGTTCCCTTAAAATCTGAATGTGGAGCATCCGTTTCGGCGGGTGCAACAGGGGGCCGGCGGGATACCAGTCTTGATCCCGCTGGCTTCTTTTTCATCACTTGACCGTGTCTGCTGGTGGCGCGGAATCGGGCTTACAAGCCTTTGACTACAGGTATAGACATGAGCGAAAGCTTCGCAGAACTCTTTGAAGAAAGTCTGAAATCCCTCGACATGCAGCCGGGTGCAATCATCACCGGCATCGTGGTCGACATCGATGGTGACTGGGTCACCGTCCATGCCGGTCTGAAATCCGAGGGCGTCATCCCGGTCGAGCAGTTCTACAACGAACAGGGCGAGCTGACCATCAATGTGGGTGACGAAGTCCACGTTGCGCTGGACGCGGTAGAAGATGGCTTTGGTGAAACCAAGCTGTCCCGCGAAAAAGCCAAGCGTGCCGAGAGCTGGATCGTTCTGGAAGCTGCTTTCTCTGCCGACGAAGTGGTCAAAGGCGTCATCAACGGCAAGGTCAAGGGTGGCTTCACCGTCGACGTCAACGGCATCCGCGCGTTCCTGCCGGGTTCGCTGGTCGACGTGCGTCCGGTGCGTGACACCACTCACCTGGAAGGCAAAGAGCTCGAGTTCAAGGTCATCAAGCTGGACCAGAAGCGCAACAACGTTGTCGTTTCCCGTCGCAGCGTCCTGGAAGCCGAAAACAGCGCCGAGCGCGAAGCTCTGCTGGAATCGCTGCAGGAAGGCCAGCAGGTCAAAGGTATCGTCAAGAACCTCACCGACTACGGTGCGTTCGTTGACCTGGGTGGCGTCGATGGTCTGCTGCACATCACCGACATGGCCTGGAAGCGTATCAAGCATCCGTCGGAAATCGTCAACGTTGGCGACGAGATCGATGTCAAGGTTCTGAAGTTCGACCGCGAGCGCAACCGCGTATCCCTGGGCCTGAAGCAACTGGGCGAAGACCCATGGGTTGCCATCAAAGCCCGTTACCCGGAAGGCACCCGCGTTACCGCGCGCGTCACCAACCTCACCGACTACGGCTGCTTCGCCGAGCTGGAAGAGGGCGTGGAAGGCCTGGTACACGTCTCCGAAATGGACTGGACCAACAAGAACATCCACCCGTCGAAAGTCGTTCAGGTTGGCGACGAAGTGGAAGTTCAGGTTCTGGACATCGACGAAGAGCGTCGTCGTATCTCCCTGGGCATCAAGCAGTGCAAGTCCAACCCGTGGGAAGACTTCTCTGGCCGCTTCAACAAGGGCGACAAGATCTCCGGCACCATCAAGTCGATCACCGATTTCGGTATCTTCATCGGCCTGGAAGGCGGCATCGACGGTCTGGTTCACCTGTCCGACATCTCCTGGAACGAAGTTGGCGAAGAAGCCGTTCGCCGCTTCAAGAAGGGCGACGAGCTGGAAACCGTCATCCTCTCCGTTGATCCGGAGCGCGAGCGCATCTCCCTGGGCATCAAGCAGCTGGAAGACGATCCGTTCTCCAACTACGCCTCGCTCAACGAGAAAGGCACCATCGTTCGCGGCACCGTGAAAGAAGTCGACGCCAAAGGCGCTGTCATCAGCCTGGGCGGCGAAATCGAAGGCGTTCTGAAAGCCTCCGAAATCAGCCGTGACCGCGTTGAAGACGCTCGCAACGTTCTGAAAGAAGGCGAAGAAGTCGAAGCCAAGATCATCAGCATCGACCGTAAGAGCCGCGTCATCTCCCTCTCCATCAAGTCGAAAGACGTTGATGACGAGAAAGATGCAATGAAAGAACTGCGTCACAAGCAAGACGTAGAAGCCACTGGTCCGACCACCATCGGTGATCTGATCCGTGCTCAGATGGAGAACCAGGGCTAATCCCTGATTCACCATCCAAGGAAAAGGGCGACTTCGGTCGCCCTTTTTCGTTTCTGCCTTATGCAGGGCGCGGGCGCGCAGCGCTTTTCCCACGCTGAGACTGACGCTATGTTGCCTGCCCCGTTCCGGTCGCCTTTTCCATGCCTTACCTGCTTTTTGTTACCGTCCTCTGGGCGTTCTCCTTCAGCCTGATCGGCGAATACCTCGCCGGGCAGGTCGACAGCTATTTCGCCGTACTGACCCGCGTGGTGCTGGCTGGCCTGGTGTTCCTGCCGCTGACCCGCTGGCGCGGCGTCGAGCCGCGCTTCATCGCTGGCGTGATGCTGGCGGGCGCGCTGCAGTTCGGCATTACCTACGTCTGTCTCTACCAGAGCTTCCGCGTGCTGACGGTGCCGGAAGTGCTGCTGTTCACCGTGCTGACGCCGCTGCACGTGGCGCTGATCGATGATGCGCTGAACCGCCGCTTCAACGCCTGGGCGCTGCTGGCTGCCGCCGTCGCGGTGCTGGGCGCCGGGATCATTCGTTACGACGGCGTCAGCGGCGACTACATCCAGGGCTTCCTGTTGCTGCAACTGGCCAACGCGACCTTCGCGGCGGGGCAGGTGTTCTACAAGCACCTGGTGCAGCGCTATCCCTCGGGTATCCCGCAATACCGCCGCTTCGGCTACTTCTTCGTCGGCGCGCTGCTGATTGCACTGCCGGGCTGGCTGCTGTTCGGCAATCCGCAGAAGTTGCCAACCACCGACCTGCAGTGGGGCGTGCTGGTGTGGATGGGCCTGCTGGCCACCGCGCTGGGACAGTTCTGGTGGAACAAGGGGGGCACGATGGTGGATGCCGGCACCCTGGCGGTGATGAACAACCTGCACGTACCGGTGGGCCTGCTGATCAACCTGTTGATCTGGAACGAGGCCGCCGACCTGCCGCGCCTGGCGCTGGGTGGTGTGGTGATCGTCGCGTCGTTGGGCGTCAACCGTTTCGGTCTGCGTCGTCAGAGGGAGCGCTTCGCATGAATATCTCCGGACGTGGTGTAGCGCTGTCCCTTGCGTCTTCCGTGCTGTTCGTGACCCTACCGGGTTACATCCATTCGCTGGAACCGCTGAGCAGCATCCAGGTGATTGCACACCGGGTGGTCTGGTCGATTCCCATGGTCCTGCTGCTGGTGCTGTTCACCCGCCAGGGCGGCGTACTGCGCGATGCGGGGCGGCGCCTGCTGCGCGAGCCGTGGTTGCTGGCGTGCTTCCCGCTGACGGCGGCGATGATGCTGATCCAGTGGGGCGTGTTCATCTGGGCGCCGATGGTCGGTCGCACGCTGGAGCTGTCGCTGGGCTACTTCCTGCTGCCGCTGACCATGGTGCTCTGCGGCCGGGTGTTCTACGGCGAGCGCCTGACCACGCTGCAGGGTATCGCCGTGGCCTTTGCGCTGGCCGGCGTGCTGCACGAGTTGTGGCTGACCCGCGCGTTCTCCTGGTTCACCCTGATCACTGCGCTGGGCTATCCGCCGTACTTCATGCTGCGCCGCAAGATGGCGGTGGATTCACTGTCGGGCTTCGTCTTCGAGATGATCGTGTTGCTGCCGTTCGCCCTGGCGACCCTGTGGCTGACCGATAGCGGCAAGGTGCTGGAGGAGGTGCCGCGCCTGTGGGCGCTGCTGCCGCTGCTGGGCCTGATCAGTGCGCTGGCGTTCGGTGCGATGATGGCCGCCAGCCGGCTGCTGCCCATGGGGCTGTTCGGGATTCTGAGCTACGTCGAGCCGGTGCTGCTGTTCGCCATCGCCGTGCTGTTCCTGGGCGAGGCTTTCAACCCGGCGCAGATCTGGACCTACGGGCCGATCTGGATTGCCGTGCTGCTGACCGGTTGGGATAGCGCGCGACTGCTGCGCCGACAGGCGCGTCGCGGCTTGTAAGTAAGGAGCATGCGCTCTCCCGGAGGGGGAGAGCGCTCGGCGTCAGTCGAAGCGACCGCCGACGTCAGCCTTGGCCAGGGTTTCCGGCAGGATGCGGCGGGCGGCGGTGTAATGCTTCTTCCAGTAGTCGCCCCCCAGGTCGGAGACGCGGACCTTCTGGCCGCGGCGCGGCGCGTGGACGAACTGGTTGTCGCCGACGTAGATGCCCACGTGGTCGACATTGCGGCGGTTGTGGATGCGGAAGAACACCAGGTCGCCGGGCTGCAGGTCACCACGCGCCACTTTCGAGTTGCCGCGCATGCTGAACATCTGCTGCGCGGTGCGGGGCAGGTCGACTTCGTCGACGTTCTGGAACACGTAGTTCACCAGGCCGCTGCAATCGAAGCCGCGCTTGGGCGAAGTGCCGCCCCAGCGGTACGGCGTACCGATCATGCTGTAGGCACGCAGGGTAACCTGGTGCGCCTCGCTCTTGGTCTGCTTGACCGGCTTGGCGTTGAAGGTCAGCAGGGCGCTGCCCTGGATCGGGACACGGAGATCAACCGGGGCGGGTTGATAGGTGCGCGTGATCTTGGAGGAGGCGGTTGCCTCAGTGGCGGCTAAAAAAGTCGCCAAGCCTATGGAAAGGCATGTCAAAAGGGTACTTCGCATTCGGCATGTCTTCTTGCTGGTTGATATCGCCCAGACTCCGCTGGATCGCCATTGTTGTCGGCGTGGTTTCCTTTGGTCCGCTCAAAAATTCCACGCATTCTGAACGACTTTTCATGACAGTTCGTACCGTCTGTCGATTCTGACTTTTCCCTTGTGACTTGTAGGACGCCGCGTGACATGTGTTCAGACGCATCAGTCACGGCCTGACCTTATAGCCGGAAGCCCTATAAAACGGGGCTTTCGGCAGGGCGGCAGAAAACTGACGGGATGCTAGCCAGAAGCCAGTTCCTTAAGGCTGCTTAAGGAAAAACCCGACGAAATGCAGGTATTTGAGCTGGGCGAATCAGCCCAGATGGGCAAGCAGTGCGGGAAGAACCTGCTCGCTCAGCAGCGGGGCGAGGTTGTGCGGGTAGTCGCCGGCGGGGTCCAGCCAGGCGAGCTCTTCCAGTTCGGCGGCGGGCTGTACGGCGTGGGGCAGGGCGGCGACGTAGACCTGCGCGTCCACGCGCATGTCCGGTTCGTTGGCGGCGTTGGCCTGGAAGTGGCCGAGCGGGGTCAGCGCGGAGGTCGCCAGGTGCAGGTCGAGCTCTTCGCCCAGTTCGCGCAGCAGGGCCTGGACCGATGTCTCGCCGGGCTCGTGCTTGCCGCCGGGCAGCATGAAGGCGCGGGTGCCACGCTTTCGTACCAGCAGCAGGCGTCCAGCTTCATCCAGCAGGCAGGCGGCGGCGATACGAATGGTGGTGGTCATGGCGAGGGCGTTTCCTTCAGAACCTGGTAGCGCATCTGCACGATGCCGCTGGGGAAGCTGCGCTGCTCGAGCAGCTGCAGGCGTTGCTCGAGGCCGATGCTGAAGAGGGGAATGCCGGCGCCGAGCAGGTGCGGAATGATGCTGACGATCACTTCGTCGAGCAAGCCTGCGGCGAGGAAATTGCCGGCCAGGCTGCCGCCGCCCACCAGCCAGATGCGCTCGCAGCCGCGCGCTTCCAGTGAGGCGAGTGCGTCTACCGGGGTGTAGTGCTCCAACTCCACCTGTGGCGCGGCCTTGCGCAGATGGTTGGAGCGGGTCATGACCAGCGCGGGCTTGTCCGGGTACGGCCATTCGTCCTGCTTCAGGCAGAACAGGTAGGTGGCGCGGCCCATGAGCAGCCCGTCGATGCCGGCATAGAAGGCGTTGTAGCCGTGGTCGTCGGCTTCGCTGCCGTAACCTTCGAGCCAGTCCACGCTGCCGTCCGGGCGGGCGATGTAGCCGTCGAGGCTGGCCGCCACGTAATAAATGAGAGTCGATGGCACCTGTATTCTCCTTTTTGTCAGGCCCATCAGAGCATGGCATCGCCTGTGGGCTGGCGCCGGTACGTTTGTCGGGTTATTGACGCTGCGGGGCGCGCACAGGGGCCGTCGGCAATAATTCCAGCGCGCCGGCTCGGCAAACATTAAGCTATGCAGCTATTTGGTCTTTACGTGATATCGAGGTCTGCCTTGTTCTCCCAATTCGCCCTCCACGAACGCCTGCTCAAGGCGCTCGATTCGTTGTCCTTCACCGAGCCGACCCCGGTCCAGGCCGCGGCCATTCCGAAGGCCCTGGAGGGACGCGACCTGCGGGTGACGGCGCAGACCGGCAGCGGCAAGACCGCCGCCTTCCTGCTGCCGCTGCTGCATCGCCTGCTCACCGAGGAGAAGCCCAAGAGCGGCGCCCGCGCGCTGATCCTGCTGCCCACCCGCGAGCTGGCCCAGCAGACCCTCAAGGAAGTCGAGCGCTTCGCCCAGTTCACCTACATCAAGGCCTGCCTGATCACCGGCGGCGAAGACTTCAAGGTGCAGGGCGCGCGCCTGCGCAAGAATCCGGAAATCATCATCGGCACCCCGGGCCGCCTGAACGAGCAGTTCAACGCCGGCAACCTGCCGCTGGGTGACGTCGAAGTGCTGATCCTCGACGAAGCCGACCGCATGCTCGACATGGGCTTCTCCGAGGACGTGCTCAAGCTCGCCGCGCAGTGCCCGGCCGAGCGCCAGACCCTGCTGTTCTCCGCCACCAGCGGCAGCGGCCTGCACGAGATGGTCGAGAAGGTCCTGCGCGAGCCTGAGGTCCTGCAGCTCAACCGCGTCAGCGAGCTGAACGAGGACGTTAGCCAGCAGGTGATCCTGACCGACCACGTTGGCCACAAGGAACAACTGCTGCAGTGGCTGCTGAGCAACGAGACCTACGAGAAGGCCATCGTCTTCACCAACACCCGCGTCGCTGCCGACCGTCTGACCGGCCGCCTGATCGCTGCCGGGCACAAGGTCTTCGTGCTGCACGGCGAGAAGGATCAGAAGGATCGCAAGCTGGCTATCGAGCGCCTGAAACAGGGCGCGGTGAAGATCCTCGTCGCCACCGACGTGGCCGCACGCGGCCTGGACGTCGACGGACTGGACCTGGTGATCAACTTCGATATTCCGCGCCGCGGCGATGAGTACGTGCACCGCATCGGTCGTACCGGTCGTGCAGGCGCCGCGGGTGCGGCGATCTCGCTGGTGGGGCACGGCGACTGGAACCTGATGTCGAGCATCGAGCGCTACCTCAAGCTGCGCTTCGAGCTGCGTGTCATCAATGAGCTGAAGGCTACCTACAAGGGGCCGAAGAAGGTCAAGGCTTCCGGCAAGGCGGCCGGCACCAAGAAGAAAAAGGACGATGCGAAGAAGGCCGGCGGCAAGGCGGCGGCAAAGAAGAAGCCCGCTGCCAAGCGCAAGGCAGGCCCGTCCAAGGTCGTGAGCCAGGATGGCTTGGCGCCGCTCAAGCGCAAGAAGCCTGCAGCGGAATAAGTCGTTCGCGTTACCCCAAACGCCTCCCTTGACCGGGGAGGCGTTTTTGTTTGTGCGCTGCTAGCCCAGCGTCTCCGGCGGCGCCTCGTAGCTGCCCGATTCATAGCTCACCCCGTGGCGGATCACCGGCGGCGCGTCACCCACGTGCAGGCTGGTGACGTTGTCGATGATGGTCTTGTCCTCCAGGGTGAGGCGGTCGAGCATGCGCAGGTGGCCGATCCAGTTGTCCACCAGGAACAGTTCCTGCCAGACCTCCGGGTTGCTCACGTCGCGGTACAGTGCCCAGCGTTCCGCGCCGTTGCGCAGGCGCAGGCGGCGTAGCGGTTTGGCGGAACGGACGAAGTCGCGGGTGCGCTCGGCGGGGATGTGGTACTCGATGGAGACCAGTACCGAGCCGCGCTCGGGGTTGAACACGAAGGTCGGCTGTCCCGGCACGCCGCTCGGTGCGCGGGCAATGCTGGTCGAATCGAGTTCCGGCAGCCGAGAGTTGTAGAGCAGCGCCACCGAGACCAGCAGCAGGCAGCCGGCGGCAATCAGCGCGCCCTGCACACCCATGGTTTCGGCGAAATGCCCCCAGAGGAAGGAGCCTGCTGCCAGTCCGCCGTAGATCGCGGTCTGGTACAGCGCCAGGGCGCGGGCCTTGACCCAGTCGGGCACGAGGATCTGCACGGCGGAGTTGTAGGTGGCCACCGCCGCGATCCAGCAGGCGCCGCCCAGCACCAGTGCGGGGAAGATCACCCAGAGATTGTCGACCCAGCCGAGGATCAGCATGACCACGGCAAGCGTGGCGGCGGCGAAGCTGATCAACCGGCTGCTGCCCAGCCACTGCCGCGCCTTGCTTACCATGGTACTGGCGACGATGGCGCCCAGGCCCAGGGCGCCGAGCATGTAGCCGTACACCGAGGCGCTGCCGTCCGGGTTGCGATGCGCCAGTAGTGGCAGCAACGCCCAGACTGCACTGGCTGACAGGCCGAAGACGGCTGAACGCAGCATCACCAGGCGGGTGACGCTGGAGTACTGGGTGAAGCGCAGCGCGGCGATCACGCCTTCGAAGATGTGCTCCGGCGGCAGGGTGCGCTTGGGCACGTCGCGGCGCCATTGCCAGATCGCCCAGATAAGTGCGGCGTAGCAGATGCAGTTGAACAGGAATACCCAGGAGGCCCCGGTGGCTGACAGCAGCAGGCCGCCGATGGCCGGGCCGACGGCGCGGGCGACGTTGTAGTTGACGCTGTTGAGCAGCACTGCATCGCCGAGCATGCGCGGCGGTACCTGCTCGTTCACCGCCGCCTGCCAGGCGGGGATGGTGATCGAGCTGCCCAGCGACAGCCAGAGGATCGACACGATCAGCATCAGCGGGTCGAGGTAGCCCATGAACGCCAGCACCGTCACCAGCGCGGCGCCGGAGAGCTCCACCGTCAGGCCGACCAGCATGATCTTTCGGCGGTCGTGGTTGTCGGCCAGCACGCCGGACATGATCGACAGCAGTACCAGCGGCAGCGCCGAGGCGACCTGGATCATCGCCACCATCAGCGGGCTGGCATGGGCCTCGGTGACGACCCAGGCGGCGGCGACCGATTGCGCCCAGGTGCCCAGGTTGGCGAACAGGTTGCAGATCCAGATGATGCGGAACGCGGCGATGCTGAAGGGGGCGAGGACGCCGCTGCGGGGTTCGGCTGGATCGGGCTTGAGGGGAAGGTCTTGCTTGGGTGAAACGGACTGCAGCATGGGGACGCCCTTATTTCGAGTGGCCGGCACGCGCGCGCAACCGGTGCCTTTCCATGCCGGGCAAGTGTAGTGGCTGGGAGGGTTCGTGCCATTGATGATCGTCAGCCGTGGCGTTATCGGTGACACGCGCTGGCAAGCTTCGACAGTGCCGGCGGGGCTTCGGATTGTTAGGCTGCGTGGGAATTTTCCGATTTGCACTGCCAATAAGAGCGAAGAGCCGATGAAGCGACTTTCCACCTGCCTGCTGGCCGGCCTGCTGGCCCTGCCGCAAAGCCTCTGGGCCTGGTCCAATCACACCTTGGGCAGCTATATCGCCCTGCAACAATTGCCCGCGGTCGCCCAGGCACCGGAAGTCGAGGTCGAGCCGCTGGAAAGCTTCGTCAGCCAGCAGCGCGCCGGCCTGGTGCAACTGCTGGACGAGCAGGAGGCCTATGCCCGCGAGCACTTCCGCCAGTACCCGCCGCGCCCGGACGATCTGCGCCTGACCGAAGACGGCCGCGACGACCTGCGCCAGGCCTTCCTCATGGCGCTGCGCCTGAATCCCGAGATCAAGCTGGCCACCGCCGTGCAGCCTCCGCCTGGTGGTGAGTTGCCGAATCATGTGGCGTTGCAGCCGGCCGAGGTGCTGGTGTTCCGCAACCTGTCTGGCTGGAACCAGTGGCGTTTCGTCCAGTTGCAGGCTGGCGAGAAGATTCCGGCCATCGACGTGCTGGCCAGCGCCGCCGACGAGCCGGACTTCGGCCACGACATCAACCTGTTCAGCGACAACCCCGGCCAAGCCGGCCAGCGCTACGGCTTCGGCACCCAGCCGTTCGGCGACCCGCGCTACGAGTTCAGCTCCCAGGCGCCGTTCCACATGGGCTTCTACCACGAGGACGCGATCATCTTCACCGGCGCGCCGTACCTGGAGCGCAACTGGCCGGAATGGCGCGCCTACCAGTTCTACGGCCTGGCGCGCTTCGCCTTCGAGAAGGGCCATCCTTACTGGGGCTACCGTTTCCTTGGCTGGGCGATGCACTACATCCAGGACATGACCCAGCCTTACCACTCGACGCCGCTGCCGGGTGAGACCACCACCAGCATGCTGTGGACGGCGGGCAAGTCCATCGCCGGTTTCGATGCCGACAAGCAGGCGGCGATCCAGCGTGTGGCGGACCGGCATACGGGGGTGGAGCGGTATCAGGTGGACTGGCTGCGCGAGACGCTGCGCCTGGGCGGGCAGTCGCCATTGCTGGCGGCCTATGCGGATGTCAGTACCGACGGCACTTATCCACCGTACTCGACGGAGTATCTGCGTGAGGTGGTAGCGAGCGAATCCCATGCCCATGCAGCGGCGTTCGATGAGGCGATCGGCCATTGGCTGGAAAACGAGAAGGCGCCGGCGGGGGATTTCAGCGCGGGGAACTCACCGGAGCCGTTCCGGCACGATGAGGCGTTGGATGAGCAGATTCTGCAATTGATCCGGCATTTCGGCGCACACAGTCGCAACATTGCGAAGGCGGCCCTGCAGCCGTAAAGAGGGCTGGCCGTTGCGCCGGGGCTGCGTGGGCCTCGGCGCAACCGCACAAGTCGCTTAGCCGCCGGAGCAGCCGTTGCCCCACACCTGGTATTCGACGGTGTGGCGCTGACCCTGGGTATCTTCGTAGGTCATGCGCGCCGGCACGATGCCGCACTCGTTGGACACGTCGGTGGTCGAGATCACGTGGGCGACGTCCAGTTTCATGTCGTAGGTGTACTGCTCCACGGCCGCGCTTGGCGCCTGGTCGGCGGCGTTCACCTGCTCGGCCAGGGCGAGCGAAGAGAAGCCCAGCATGGCCAGGATGACTACAGCTTTCATGAATTTACCTGCCTTGTTCCCGGTGTCCGGACGTGACGGGTCCGTGACGTTCAGCGGATGGCTGCGTCGGGAATCGTTGGGGATGATTACGGGTCTTGGGTGGTGTTGCGGCGCGCGCTGTAACAGCACGGAAATAATAGGATTTGCCTGACCTGAGTCATATATCCAGGCGCCAACAAGACTTCGTACTCAGAGGCAACAATCCAGGATCGACGCGGGTTGCAGGGGTTGTTCCGCGGCGGGTGGTCGCAGGTTGGGTCGATTTGCGATGCGGTTGCGGATGGCGTGGGAGCGGGCTCCGCCCGCGATCGATTCGTGGCGCGCCGGAAGCCAATCGCGGACGGAGTCCGCTCCCACGCAGCGATCAGATGCTGTGCCGTGCCGTGTGGTTCGCGAGCAAGCTCGCTCCTACAGGTGGGCGTCGGCTTTTGTGTAGGAGCGAGCTTGCTCGCGAACCCGCCCCGCTCAATCGCGCAGCGGCGACTGCGGATCGAGCAGCGAGGTGCGGATGAAGTGCAGGTAGCTGCACACCCGGCGCAGGGGCGAGGAGTCGAAGTGCGGCGGGCGCCGGTCATCGGTGTTGCGGGTTGCGTGGATGGCGTGCTCCACGGCGGCCAGCGCGCGCTGGCGGTTGCTCTCGCTGGGCTGGATGAACAGGCGGATCAGCGCGCGGCCCAGCGCGCGGATGGCCCGGCGCCAGGGCATGCGCTCGGCGTACCAGGGCTCCTTCGGCAGGGCGGCCTGCTCGCGGCGCAGCTCGATGATCGACAGGCCGATCTCCTGCACCTGGAAGGTCCAGCGCAGCAACCGGCGCTGCACGTCCGGACGGCCTGTGGATAACCCATAGGCCTGGTTCAGCAGGTCACGGGTGCCGCTTTCGAAATTCGACGACAGACCCTTCAGTGGATCGCTGATCACCCGCACCACGCGCAGGCGCAACTCGGCTTCCAGGCGCTCCCACAACCAGGGTCGGTTCGGCGGCAGGATGACGATCGCCGCGACCACGGCCATGCCCATGGACAGCAGCATCGCCAGGTATTCGTTGATGAAGGTGTAGGCGTCGTAGCGCGCCAGGTTCGCCGGCAACGAGGCGATGCAGAACCACACCAGCAGGCCGACGCCGTAGCCGCTCCACTTCGGCCGGGTGATCAGGAAGGCACCGAGGGCGAACACCGGCGCGAGTACGAAGCACAGCAGCGGGAAGCCGTCGATGTGCGGCAGCACGCGGAAGGTCAGGATGAAGCCCAGCGTCGCGCCGAGCAGGGTGCCGAGGGTCAGTTGCAGCGACAGGCGCTTGGGATTGGGCGAAGCGGAGGAGAGCGCGGCGATCAGTACCGAGGTCAGCGCGAAGGTGGCGCCGCTGAGCCAGGAGGTCTCGATCCAGAACACACCACCGACTATCACCAGCAGTGCGCAGCGGAAGCCCGCGACGGCGGCGGCAAGCGCATTCGCCTTGGGCGTGAAGCGCTCCTTCCACTGCTCGCGCTCGTGCTTGTGTGCGGCGAGCGAGGCGTGGGTCTGCGCGTAGTTGTGCATGTCGTCGACGAAGCGGAAGAGCAGCTCGGCGGCGGTCTCGAAATCCAGTTGGTCGGCTTCCCGCGGGCAGGTGTGGCCGAGGTTGGCGCGGGCTTCGCGGATGCGTGGCATCAGGTGGTGCTTGCACAGTTCCAGCTGCACGCTCAGGCGCTCGGCGTCCGCTTCGCTGAGTGGCCGGCCGTGCCAGCTCGCAAGCAGCTCGCTGACGTCGATCAGGCACGGCATCAGCACTTCCAGCACGTTGCTGGCCTGGCGTTCGCGCAGGCGGTCGAGCAGGCGCTGCAGGGCGTGGAAGCGCGTGGTCAGTTGCATGAACTCGCTGTTCAGCCGCGCCAGGCGGCCACTGCGCAGGCGCATGTGCGGGTCTTCGAAGGCGGTGACGTTGCGCAGGCTTTCCAGGCCCACCACTTCGGCGGCGATGCGCGCGCTGGCCTGCTCGAAGCGCTCGCGCTCCAGCGTGCCGTTGAGGCCCGCGCTGGCGAGGCCGGCGAAGTCGCCGAAGCGGGTGTTCAGCGCATTGCGCAGGGCGGCAGTGCTGGTCTGCGGCAGGACGATGGCGCTGACCACGCCAGTGCAGAGAATCCCCAGGGTGATCTCGATCACCCGCCACAGCGCCTGCATGAAGGCGCCTTCGGGGTGCAGCGTGGCGGGAATGCCGATCATCACGGCGGTGTAGCCGGCCAGCAGGCAGGCATAGGCGCGGAAGTCGCGATAGCGTGCCGCACCGGCGGTGCACAGGCCGACCCAGATCGCCACGCAGAGCAGGAACAGCACACGCTCCTGGGCGAACAGCGCGATGAAGGTGACCATCACCGTGAGCCCGGCCAGCGTGCCGAGGATGCGGTAGAAACTCTTTGCCAGCACCTGGCCGCTCTGCGGCTGCAGCACGATGAAGGCGCTCACCAGCACGGTATTGGGCTGCGGCAGTTCCAGGCGGTAGGCCAGCCACAACGCCGTGAAGGCGGTGATCAGCGTCTTGAGGATGAACATCCAGGTGACGCCATCGGTGTGCGCCCAGTCGGACAGGGCGAAACGCACCGCGGCGGCCTTGGGCAGGCGCACGGACAGACTGCTCATCGGGCTTATCTCGGCAGGCGGTGGTCGGGCTGGGTCGGGTTTTGATAACCCTGTAGTTGGATGGCAGAGCGAAGGGGTGGCAGCACGTTGCACGAAAGGCGGAGCACGGGTGCGAATCCTGGGGTGTCGCGGCGGGCCGCGTTGGGGAGGGCGATTCTAGAAGTGCGCCGGGGGGCAGGATAAGCTGACGGTTGGATGAATTATTGTTGCCTGAAAGGACAATAATCCCGTCGCGACAGGTATGCGACAATTCGCCGCCTGTCATGAATCTGTAACAAGGCGTTGCTCGTTCGAGCGCCGTTGCAGAGGCCGCCCGCCGTGGCGTGGACAGGCTCTCAGGAGAAATGATGGACCTGCTGCACAACATGCGTGCTTTCGTCTGTGTCGCCGAGACCGGCAGCTTCACCGCCGCCGCCCAGCGCATGGACCTCACCACCGCCTACGTCTCGCGGACGGTGGCCAAACTCGAAGCGCACCTGCGTACCCGCCTGCTGCACCGCACTACCCGCCGAATCGCCCTCACCGAAGCCGGCCAGCGCTACCTGCAGCGCTGCCAGCAGATCCTCGGCTATATCGAGGAGGCCGAGGCCGAGGCCGGCGACGCCCACGCCCGGCCCCACGGCAAGGTGAAGGTGCATGCCATGACCGGCATCGGCCAGCACTACCTGATTCGTGCGATCTCGCAGTACTGCGAGATCTACCCCGAGGTCACCTTCGACCTGACCCTGGCCAACCGCATCACCGACATCCTCGACGAGGGCTACGACATCTCCGTGGTCATCGCCCAGGAGCTGCCGGACTCGGGCTTTGTCTCCAAGCGCATCGGCAAGACCTACAGCGTGCTTTGCGCCTCGCCCGAGTATGTGGCGCGCCACGGCATGCCGAAGAAGCTCGCGGAGCTGACCGATCACCGCTGCCTGCGCCTGGTCAACTCGGTGATGTCCCTGGACAAGTGGCTGTTCGACGGCCCCGACGGCCAGGAAATGGTCGGCATCAACCAGACCCATTTCCAGGTCAACACCGCCGACGCCATGACCGAGGCAGTGCGCGCCGGCATGGGTATCGGTGCGCTGCCGGTGTACTCCGCCGTGCAGGGGCTGAAGGACGGCAGCCTGGTGCGCGTGCTGCCCGACTACAGCCTGTTCCACCTCAACGTCTATGCGCTGTACCCGTCGCGCCAGTACCTCGACGCGAAAATTCGTACCTGGGTGGAATTTCTCCGTGACTGTGTGCCCGGCATGCTCGAAGAACACGAGCGGATGATGCTCGAGCACCGTACGCAGGTACCCGGCTGACGCGCCATTCCGCAGCCTTGAGCTTCTGAACCGCTCCGCGCCCGGCCTTCGCCGGGCGCGTCTTTTCGCACCTTGCGTTCCGCTGTGTCGAACGCCGCTTTGGGAAAAGATGAATTCTCCGAACGCCAACATTTGCGTCAGTCTCCCTGCGAGCCTGCCGCCAGGCTCACCTCGCAAGCACAAGAACAAATTGAGGGTGACGCGATGTTTGGATCGATGTTTGGATCGACGGGGCGGGCGTTGCTCGCCGTCCTGGCGTTGGCCTGCGCTTCTGTCATACAGGCTGCCGATGAACCGCAGGCTGCCACTGAACCGACTGTTCATGAACCCATAGTGATCAAGTTCGCCCACGTGGTCGCGGAGAACACGCCCAAGGGGCAGGGCGCGCTGATGTTCAAGCACCTGGCCGAAGAGCGCCTGCCCGGCCGGGTGCGCGTGGAGGTCTACCCGAACTCCTCGCTGTTCGGCGACGGCAAGGAGATGGAGGCGCTGCTGCTGGGCGACGTGCAGATGCTCGCGCCGTCCCTGGCCAAGTTCGAGCAGTACACCAAGAAGGTGCAGATCTTCGACCTGCCATTTCTCTTCGACGACATCCAGGCCGTCGACACCTTCCAGCGCAGTCCGCAGGGCCAGAGCCTGCTGACCAGCATGCAGGGCAAGGGCATCCTCGGCCTGGCCTACTGGCACAACGGGATGAAACAGCTGTCGGCCAACCGCCTGCTGCTGGAGCCGGGCGATGCGCGGGGGCTGAAGTTCCGCGTGCAGGCCTCGGACGTGCTCAACGAGCAGTTCCGCACGCTGCGCGCGATCTCCCGCAAGATGTCCTTCGCCGAGGTCTACCAGGGCCTGCAGACCGGCGTGGTGAATGGCACCGAGAACACCTGGTCGAACTACGAGAGCCAGAAGGTCAACGAGGTGCAGAAGTACTTCACCGAGTCCAACCACGGGCTGGTGGACTACATGGTGATCACCAACGCGACGTTCTGGAACGGCCTGCCGCCGGACATCCGCGACGAGCTGCAGAAGATCATGGCCGAGGTCACCGTGCAGGTGAACCTGGAAGCCGAGCGCCTGAACCGTGACGCCCGCCAGCGCATCCTCGCCAGCGGCGGCAGTGAGATCCACCCGCTCACCGCGCAGCAGCACGCCGACTGGCGCGAGGCGATGCAGCCGGTGTGGCAGAAATTCCGCGACAACGTTGGCGCCGACTTCCTCCAGGCCGCCGAAGCCTCCAACCGCCCCCATTGATCCGTCCGGCCCCGCCGGTTGGCGGGGCTTTGTGGAGTGCCTTGTATGAATCGACTCGTGCGCGTCTGGAACCACTTCGAGGAGGGTGCCATCGCCTTCCTGCTGGCGGCGATGACGCTGGTGACTTTCGTCTACGTGGTGATGACCAACGTCTTCACCCTGTTCTATGACCTGGGTGATCGCCTGCCTTCGCTGCAGGTGCCGTTCTACGCCATTGGCGACGCGATCCTCGGCGTCGCCCAGGACATGTCCTGGAGCAACGCGCTGACCAAGGCGCTGTTCGGCTGGCTGATCTTCTTCGGCATCGCCTACGGCGTGCGCACTGCCGGCCACCTGGGCGTGGACGCGCTGGTGAAGCTGGCGCCGCGCCCGGTGCAACGCTGCATCAGTGTGCTCGCCTGCCTCTGCTGCCTGGGCTACGCCGGGTTGTTCATGGTCGCCAGCTTCGACTGGGTGAAGACGTTGTTCATCGCCGGCATCGGCGCCGAAGACCTCGACCACTTCGGCATCCTCCAGGCCTATATCGCGGTGATCGTGCCCATCGGCTTTGGCCTGGTGCTCCTGCGTTACCTGGAAATCCTCGTCAACCTGTTGCGCGGCCGCCAGCTCGGCCTGGGCCTTGCCGACGAGGCCGCGGAGGCCTCGAAACTGGCTGGCGAAGAAGCCGCGGAGAATCGTCCATGACCGTGATGATGCTGTTCCTCCTGCTGTTCGTCTTCATGTTCATCGGCGTGCCCATCGCCATTTCCCTGGGGCTTTCCGGCGCACTGACGATCCTGCTGTTCAGCCCGGACTCGGTGCGCTCGCTGGCGATCAAGCTGTTCGAGACCTCCGAGGCCTACACGCTGCTGGCGATTCCGTTCTTCCTGCTCTCCGGCGCGTTCATGACCACCGGCGGCGTGGCCCGCCGGCTGATCGACTTCGCCAACGCCTGCGTCGGCCACATCCGTGGCGGCCTGGCGATTGCCGCGGTGCTGGCGTGCATGCTGTTCGCTGCGCTGTCGGGTTCGTCGCCGGCAACGGTGGCGGCGGTGGGGTCGATTGCCGTGGCCGGCATGGTGCGTTCGGGCTACCCGCGGGAGTTCGGTGCCGGGATCATCTGCAACGCCGGCACCCTGGGCATCCTGATTCCGCCGTCGATTGTCATGGTGGTGTATTCGGCCGCCACCGAGACCTCGGTGGGCAAGCTGTTCGTCGCCGGCGTGGTGCCGGGCCTGCTGCTGGGCGTGATCCTGATGGTGGTGATCTACATCGTCGCGCGGGTGAAGAATCTCCCGGCACAGCCGCGCGCCAGCCTGCGCGAGTGGCTGTCCGCCGCACGCCGCGCCGGTTGGGGGTTGTTGCTGCTGGTGATCATCCTCGGCGGCATCTACTCCGGACTGTTCACGCCCACCGAGGCGGCGGCGGTGGCGGCGGTCTACTCGGCCTTCGTCGCGCTGTTCGTCTACAAGGACATGAGCCTGCGCGATTGCCCCAAGGTGCTGGTGGAGTCGGGGCGGCTGAGCATCATGCTGATGTTCATCATCGCCAACGCCATGCTCTTCGCCCACGTGCTGACCACCGAGCAGATTCCCCAGCAGATCACCGAGTGGGTGATGCAGGAAGGGCTGACGCCGATCGGCTTCCTGCTGATGGTCAACGTGGTGCTGCTGGTGGCCGGCAGCTTCATGGAGCCCTCGGCCATCGTGCTGATCCTGGCGCCGATCTTCTTCCCCATCGCCATACGCCTGGGGATCGACCCGATCCACCTGGGGATCGTCATGGTGGTGAACATGGAGATCGGCCTGGTGCACCCGCCGGTAGGGCTCAACCTGTTCGTCACCTCAGCGGTCACCGGCCTGCCGCTGGGCTCGACCATCCGTGCGGCGTTGCCGTGGCTGATGATCCTGCTGCTGTTCCTGATCCTGGTGACCTACGTGCCCTACATCTCGCTGGCGCTGCCGCACGCGCTGGGCATGTGACAGGTTGTCGCGGCCCCATGGCAGTAAGGCTGATGGGGCCCATCACTACGACTAAGGATTGGTAAGACCATGGTCGAATGGCCCGGGGAAGGGTGTCGCCGTTACAACTTAGGGCAACAAAAACAACACTCTTCACCGAGGTAAAACGCCATGACAGCGGCATCCGTGTACCCCGTGCGTCCCGAAGTGGCCGCGACCACTCTGACCGACGAGGCCACCTACAAGAAGCTGTACCAGCAGTCGGTGGTCAACCCCGACGGCTTCTGGCGCGAACAGGCCCAGCGCATCGACTGGATCAAGCCGTTCACCAAGGTCAAGCAGACCTCATTCGATGACCACCACGTGGACATCAAGTGGTTTGCCGACGGCACCCTGAACCTCTCCTACAACTGTCTCGACCGTCACCTGGCCGAGCGCGGCGACCAGCTCGCCATCATCTGGGAAGGCGACGATCCTTCCGAGCACAAGGAAATCACCTACCGCGAGCTGCACGAGCAGGTCTGCAAGTTCGCCAACGCCCTGCGCGGCCAGGACGTGCACCGTGGCGACGTGGTGACCATCTACATGCCGATGATCCCGGAAGCCGTGGTCGCCATGCTGGCCTGCGCCCGCATCGGCGCGATCCACTCCGTGGTGTTCGGCGGCTTCTCCCCCGAAGCCCTGGCCGGCCGCATCATCGACTGTCGCTCCAAAGTCGTTATCACCGCGGACGAAGGCCTGCGCGGTGGCAAGAAGACCCCGCTCAAGGCCAACGTCGACGACGCGCTGACCAACCCGGAAACCAACAGCGTGCAGAAGATCATCGTCTGCAAGCGCACCGGTTCGAACATCAAGTGGAACCAGCACCGCGACGTGTGGTTCGAGGACCTGATGAAGGTCGCCGGTTCCACCTGCGCACCGAAGGAAATGGGCGCCGAGGACCCGCTGTTCATCCTCTACACCTCCGGCTCCACCGGCAAACCCAAGGGCGTGCTGCACACCACCGGCGGCTACCTGGTCTACGCCTCGCTGACCCACGAACGCGTGTTCGACTACCGTCCGGGCGAAGTCTTCTGGTGCACCGCCGACATCGGCTGGGTCACCGGCCACACCTACGTCGTCTACGGCCCGCTGGCCAACGGTGCGACCACCGTGCTGTTCGAGGGCGTGCCGAACTACCCGGACATCTCCCGCGTGGCGAAGATCGTCGACAAGCACAAGGTCAACATCCTCTACACCGCACCGACCGCCATCCGCGCCATGATGGCCGAGGGCAAGGCCGCGGTCGAAGGCGCCGACGGTTCCAGCCTGCGCCTGCTGGGTTCGGTCGGCGAGCCGATCAACCCGGAAGCCTGGCAGTGGTACTACGAGACCGTCGGCCAGTCGCGCTGCCCGATCGTCGACACCTGGTGGCAGACCGAGACCGGCGCCTGCCTGATGACCCCGCTGCCGGGCGCCCACGGCCTGAAGCCGGGCTCCGCCGCCAAGCCGTTCTTCGGCGTGGTGCCGGCGCTGGTGGATAACCTGGGCAACATCCTGGAAGGGGCCACCGAGGGCAACCTGGTAATCCTCGATTCCTGGCCGGGCCAGGCGCGTACCCTGTACGGCGACCACGACCGCTACGTGGACACCTACTTCAAGACCTTCAAGGGCATGTACTTCACCGGCGACGGCGCCCGTCGCGACGAGGACGGCTACTACTGGATCACCGGCCGCGTGGATGACGTGCTCAATGTCTCCGGCCACCGCATGGGCACCGCCGAGATCGAGAGCGCCCTGGTGGCCCACCCGAAAGTCGCCGAGGCCGCGGTGGTTGGCGTACCGCACGACATCAAAGGGCAGGGCATCTATGTCTACGTCACCCTGAATGCCGGTGAGGAAACCAACGAGCAACTGCGCCAGGAACTGCGTGCGTGGGTGCGCAAGGAAATCGGCCCGATCGCCACTCCGGACGTGATCCAGTGGGCGCCCGGCCTGCCGAAAACCCGCTCGGGCAAGATCATGCGCCGCATCCTGCGCAAGATCGCCACGGCCGAGTACGACACCCTGGGTGACATCTCCACCCTGGCCGACCCGGGCGTGGTGCAACACCTGATCGACACGCACCAGGCCATGCGCGCGGCCTGATCTGCCAGCCGATGAAAAACGCCCCGCTTGCCGGGGCGTTTTTCTTTTCTGCGTTCTGGTTTTTCGTAGGAGCGAGCCTGCTCGCGAACGCATGACGCCGAGCCAATCCGGTTCGCGAGCAAGCTCGCTCCGGCAGTGTGCTTACTGCCCACCGGTAACAATTCCCTGCGACAAAATGAGGCGCCAGGAAACAATTCGCACAGCTTCGGTGCGACTTTTCTGTCTGCGCGGAATGAGTCAATATCGCGCACCCCGCGCAGGAGCTGGGATTGGATAGTTGTGGCCCAATTTCTGCAGGTAAATTGGGTTTTACTACTCGCTTTCCGATCACGTAAAATCCGCGCCGTCAAGCCGCCGGGGCTCTGTCTCCGGCGCTTCTATAATTACTTGTCGCATTGAAGAAATAACCGCTCCGGGGCTGTCGCTAGAATGCCGCTCACCCCGGTAGGCGCGCTTTTCACAAGAATCGCGCCGGCAATGCGCAGACGAACAATAACCTTCACTTCTGCACGGGCAGCCTGGGCCAACCCCTTTCTCCTGCCAATCGAAGTCCTACCCTCGAAGGAGTTACTGATGAAGAAGTTTGCACTTCTCGGTGCGCTGGCCCTGTCCGCGCTTTCCCTGGTTGCCCACGCTGACGACAAGCCGGTTCGCATCGGCATCGAAGCCGGTTATCCGCCTTTCTCCTTCAAGACTCCCGACGGCAAGCTCGCCGGTTTCGACGTGGATATCGGCAACGCCCTGTGCGAAGAGATGAAGGTCAAGTGCACCTGGGTCGAGCAGGAGTTCGACGGCCTGATCCCGGCACTGAAGGTCCGCAAGATCGACGCCATCCTCTCGTCCATGACCATCACCGACGAGCGCAAGAAGTCCGTCGACTTCACCAACAAGTACTACCACACCCCCGCGCGCTTCGTGATGAAGGAAGGCGTGACCCTGAACGATCCGCTGGCGGACCTGAAGGGCAAGAAGGTCGGTGTGCTGCGCGCCTCCACCCATGACCGCTACGCCACCGACGTCCTGGCGCCGGCCGGCATCGAAGTGGTGCGCTACAACTCCCAGAACGAAGCCAACATGGACCTGGTCTCCGGCCGCATCGACGCGACCATGGCCGACTCGGTCAACCTCGACGATGGTTTCCTGAAAACCGACGCTGGCAAGGGCTACGCCTTCGTAGGTCCGGAATACAACGATCCGAAGTACTTCGGTGGTGGCGCCGGCATCGCCGTGCGCAAGGGCGATACCGCCCTGGCCGAGAAATTCAACGCGGCCATCGCCGGCATCCGTGCCAACGGCAAGTACAAGGAAGTACAGGACAAGTACTTCAAGTTCGACGTCTACGGCGAGAACTGATCCACGTCCAGAAGTGGCGCAAACCCAGGCCTGATCCTGAAGTTTGTGCCACTTTTTTATTGGGGGTGAGCCTGCGGTCGCGCTCGCCCTGAGCGTCCGTGTCGTTGCGGGCGGCGTCCGGTTTCACGAGGTACGAAATTATGCTCAATGGCTATGGAGCCACCATCGTCGATGGTGCCTGGCTGACGCTTCAGCTGTCCCTGCTGTCGATGGCCCTGGCGATCGTGCTGGGTCTGCTCGGCGCGGCCATCCGCCTTTCGCCGGTGAAGTGGCTGGCCTGGTGCGGCGACCTCTATTCCACCGTGATCCGCGGCGTACCGGACCTCGTGCTGATCCTGTTGATCTTCTACGGCGGCCAGGCCGTGGTGAACTGGATCGCGCCCATGGTCGGCTATGACGACTATATCGACCTCAACCCCTTCGCCTCCGGCGTCGGCACCCTGGGCTTCATCTTCGGCGCCTACCTGTCCGAGACCTTCCGTGGCGCCTTCATGGCCATCCCGAAAGGGCAGGGCGAGGCCGGCTTCGCCTATGGCATGAGCCCGCTGCAGGTGTTCTTCCGCATCCAGGTGCCGCAGATGATCCGCCTGGCCATTCCGGGCTTCACCAACAACTGGCTGGTGCTGGTCAAGGCCACTGCGCTGATCTCCGTGGTCGGCCTGCAGGACATGATGTTCAAGGCCAAGCAGGCCTCGGACGCCACCCGCGAACCCTTCACCTATTTCCTCGCCGTGGCGGCGCTGTACCTGGTGGTCACCAGCGTTTCCCTGGTGCTGCTGCGCATGCTCGAACGCCGCTATTCGGTCGGCGTGAAAGTCGCCGAGCTTTGAGACCGGGAGCCTGATCATGATCTTCGACTTCTCCGTCATCTGGGACAGCCTGCCACTCTACTTCAGTGGCCTGCTGGTGACCCTCAAGCTGCTGGCGATCTCGCTGTTCTTCGGCCTGCTCGCGGCGGTGCCGCTGGCGCTGATGCGCTGTTCGAAGAACCCGGCGGTGAACCTGCCCGCCTGGCTCTACACCTACGTGATCCGCGGCACCCCGATGCTGGTGCAGCTGTTCCTCATCTACTACGGCCTGGCGCAGTTCGAGTTCGTGCGTGAAAGCGCGATGTGGCCGCTGCTGTCCAACGCCACCTTCTGCGCCTGCGCTGCATTCGCCATCAACACCAGCGCCTACACCGCCGAGATCCTTGCCGGCAGCATCCGTGCGACCCCGCATGGCGAGATCGAAGCCGCCAAGGCCATGGGCATGTCGCGCCTGAAGATGTACCGGCGCATCCTGCTGCCCTCGGCCCTGCGCCGCGCGCTGCCGCAGTACAGCAACGAAGTGATCATGATGCTGCAGACCACCAGCCTGGCGTCCATCGTCACCCTGGTGGATATCACCGGCGCCGCGCGTACCGTGTACTCGCAGTACTACCTGCCGTTCGAGGCGTTCATTACCGCCGGCATCTTCTACCTGATCATGACCTTCACCCTGGTGCGCCTGTTCAAGCTGGCCGAGCGCCGCTGGCTGGCCTATCTCGCGCCGCGCAAGCACTGAGGAATACACCGTGGAACGTATCGATCATCTGCTGCCGTGGAGCAGCCTGGGCAGCGAACGTCGCCTGAGCGTGTTCCGCTACGGCAAGGGCCCGCGCAAGGTCTACATCCAGTCCAGCCTGCACGCCGACGAGCTGCCGGGCATGCGCACCGCCTGGGAACTCAAGCAGCGCCTGGCCGACCTCGAGTCGCGCGGGCAACTCAACTGCGTCGTCGAACTGGTGCCGGTGGCCAACCCCATCGGCCTGGGCCAGACCCTGCAGGCCAGCCATCTGGGCCGTTTCGAGTTCGGCAGCGGGAAGAACTTCAACCGCGACTTCGTCGAGCTGAGCGCTCTGGTTGCCGAGCGTGTCGGCGCAAAGTTGGGCGCTGACGAGGCCGCCAACGTCGAGCTGATCCGCCAGGCCATGCGCGACGGCCTCGATGCACTGCCGCCGGCTTCGTCCGAGCTGCAGGGCATGCAGCGCATCCTGCTGCGCCACGCCTGTGATGCCGAGGTCGTACTCGACCTGCACTGCGACTTCGACGCCGCCATCCATGTCTATGCGATCCCGCAGCACTGGCCGCGCTGGAAGTCCCTGGCCGCGCGCCTGAAGGCTGGCGTGGCGCTGCTCGCCGAAGACTCCGGCGGCAGTTCCTTCGATGAATCCTGCTCGCTGCCCTGGCTGCGCCTGGCGCAAGCCTTCCCGCAGGCAGCGATTCCGCTGGCGTGCCTGGCGACCACCGTCGAGCTGGGTGGTATGGGCGATACCCGCGTCGACCAGGCGCAGGACAATTGCGAAGCCATCCTCGGCTTCCTGGCCGAGCAGGGGCTGGTCGCCGGTGACTGGCCGGCAGCCCCGGCCGAGTGCTGCGAAGGCATGCCCTTCGAAGGCACCGAATACCTCTACGCGCCCCACGTCGGTGTCGTGAGCTTCCTGCGCAAGGCGGGGGAGTGGGTGGAGAAGGGCGACGCGCTGTTCGAAGTGATCGACCCGCTGAACGACCAGGTCAGCACCGTACGCGCCGGGACCTCCGGCGTGCTGTTCGCCATCGAGCGTGGGCGCTACGCCCAGCCAGGGCTTTGGCTGGCCAAGGTGGCCGGGCGTGAGCCGTTCCGCAAGGGCCGGCTGATCAACGACTGAATTCGAGAACCGACACCATGTACAAACTTGAAATCCAGGACCTGCACAAGCGCTACGGCACCCACGAGGTGCTCAAGGGCGTCTCCATGGCGGCCAAGGCAGGCGACGTGATCAGCATCATCGGCTCCTCCGGCTCGGGCAAGAGCACCTTCCTGCGCTGCATCAACCTGCTGGAGCAGCCCCACGCCGGCAAGATCCTGCTCAACGGCGAAGAGCTCAAGCTCACCCCGAACAAGGACGGTGCGCTCAAGGCTGCCGACGCCAAGCAACTGCAGCGCATGCGCTCGCGCCTGTCGATGGTGTTCCAGCACTTCAACCTGTGGTCGCACATGAGCGCTCTGGAAAACGTCATCGAAGCGCCGGTCCATGTGCTCGGCGTGTCGAAGAAAGAAGCGCTGGAAAAGGCCGAGCACTACCTGGCGAAAGTCGGCGTGGCGCACCGCAAGGACGCCTACCCCGCGCACATGTCCGGCGGCGAGCAACAGCGCGTGGCGATTGCCCGTGCGCTGGCGGTCGAGCCGGAAGTGATGCTGTTCGACGAGCCGACCTCGGCGCTCGACCCCGAGCTGGTCGGCGAAGTGCTGAAGGTCATGCAGGACCTGGCCCAGGAAGGCCGCACCATGGTGGTGGTGACCCACGAGATGGGCTTTGCCCGTGAGGTTTCCAACCAGCTGGTGTTCCTGCACAAGGGCCTGGTGGAAGAGACGGGCTGCCCGAGGGAAGTCCTCGCCAATCCGCAATCGGAACGCCTCAAGCAGTTCCTTTCCGGCAGCTTGAAGTAAGCTGTCCGTTACAGTCGCCAGGTGACCTGACCGCATGACCGCACAACGCATCGGATTCCTGCTCTGGCCGCACACGCGGGCGCTGACCCTCGCGCTGGCCGAGGAGGCCCTGCGGGTCGCCCGCCGGCTGCACCCTGAAGCGCTCTACGAACCCGTGTTCATGAGCGCCGAACCGGTGGCCGAAGCGGACGGCTGGCGCCTGCCGGGGCAGTCCTGGAACGGCGTGCTGGAACAGTGCCAGCGTATCTTCCTGGTCGCTGACGAGATTCCGCAGACGGTCTCCGCGCCGCTGGGCGCCGTGCTCAAGCAGCTGTCACGCAGTGGCGTGAGCATCGGCGCGCTGTCCGCCGGCATCTACCCGCTGGCGCAGCTCGGCCTGCTCGACGGCTACCGCGCCGCCGTGCACTGGCGCTGGCACGACGACTTCACCGAGCGTTATCCCAAGGTCATCGCCACCAACCACCTGTTCGAGTGGGATCGCGATCGCCTCAGCGCCTGCGGCGGCATGGCGGTGCTCGACCTGCTGCTGGCCGTGCTGTCCCGCGACCATGGCGCGGAACTGGCTGGCGCGGTTTCCGAAGAACTGGTGGTGGAGCGCATCCGCGAAGGCTCCGAACGCCAGCGCATCCCGCTGAAGAACCGCCTCGGCTCCAGCCACCCGAAGCTCACCCAGGCGGTGCTGCTGATGGAAGCGAACATCGAAGAGCCGCTGACCACCGACGAGATCGCCCAGCATGTGTGCGTCTCGCGCCGCCAGCTGGAGCGCATCTTCAAGCAGTACCTGACCCGCGTGCCCAGCCAGTACTACCTGGAACTGCGCCTGAACCGCGCGCGGCAGATGCTCATGCAGACCAGCAAATCGATCATCCAGATCGGCCTGTCCTGCGGCTTCTCCAGCGGCCCGCACTTCTCCAGCGCCTACCGCAACTTCTTCGGCGTGACCCCGCGCGAAGACCGCAACCAGCGCCGTGGCCAGGGTGTTGCCGAAGCTGCCCCGGCCTCCACAGAGCGTGGCTGATCACTGCACGACTGGCGAACGGCTGCGCGTGTTCACGGGGCGAACGTCCTGCGGCACTTGCTGCCAGCATGAAGTTCGTCGAGCACAGTTTCTCGCATTTTTGCCAGTCGCTCGACGTGGCATCGGCGCCTATGTTTCTAGTGAAAAGCGGTTTACAAGCTAGGCGCGACCATAGATCAGGCTCTGGCTTTCAACTGTGCTAATCCTTCGCTCGAACGCCGCTGGCAAGCCTGGAGAAAACCGTCGCGCTGCTCGCGACTTTCCCCGTGCTTGGACGTCTCGGTCGCTAGAAGGCGTGGCAACAGATCCAGGCCAGCTTGCACCTCTGCCGCAGGCAACGCAGGGGGCGCCAGCCAGCGAAGTAAAGGCTCCACGCGACCGATTTCCAGTTGATTGAGGTCTGGGAAAAATTCGTTAAGGACTTTTGTGCGAATACCGCTGCTGATGGCCTTCAGTGCTTGATCGCCGGACTGCTGTTGGCCGTGCAGACGATAACTCAGCAGCACTTGGGGTAGATTGGCAAACTTTCCCCCGTGGCACATGGCATTGACGAAGTAACCATAGTCAGCAGCACCTTTTGGGTCGAGACTTGGCTTGGAGAACGGTCTTTTTCCGTAGTTTAGAGGGCGGAGGCATTGAAGGCGGTCGAGGGAGAGTCGGCGCTTTTGCGGTGATGCTGGCGGTCGCCGTTTCGAGAGCGGTACTCGGCATCCCTCGTATTCACCCTTCGCCGTCATCTTCTCGCAATCACCTAGGTGCGTTTCCATCCCCAAAACAGAAGGGTCTGTCATCAAGCACGGTGATTGACGCAAGTTTCCTCGTCTAACCTGCGACGCCGCTGAGACGTCGAGGTTCGCCGTGAGCAATGACCTGGTGCCTTCCCGGAGCGCCTCATCCTCTTTCGATTACCTGCTGATACTGCGCGGCATCTGCGCGATGGCGGTAGTCTTTCGCCACTACCCCTTCGAGCTTGCCTCCGTGCCTGGGTTGGGTGGCGTCGAGTGGCTATTGCGGCCATTCGGATATATTCCGGTGCTGCTGTTTTTCTGCCTGAGCGGCTTCTTGATTACCCAGGGTTTCGTGCTCCGTCGCTACGACGTCGGCTCACCCGTCGAGGTAATGCATTACTACCGCAGTCGGGCGCTGCGGATGCTCCCGTTGTATTACCTGTCGATCGTGCTCTGTGTGGCCATCTATTGGCCAGGGCCGCGAGAGCGCCTCTGGGATGTGGCCAGGCTGTTCTGGTTCACGGGTGCCTACAAGCAGACGGACGTCGTCTTCAACCATGTGTACTGGACGCTCCCCATTGAAATGGCATTCTTCCTTCTGGCGCCTTGGCTCTTCCTTGTGCTCGACGCTGCGTACCGTCGGCTGACCCCGCTGGGCGCGTGGCTTCTCGTCATGGTTGGCTATGCAGCATTCAGTCTCGGATCGTTTGCCGGTTATCCCGAGCAGAACGGCGTCGTGATGAGTCGGGCTGACTGGAACAGGCTCGCCCACCAGGACCTTCTTTATAACTTTGAAGTCTTTCTACTGGGTGCGCTGACGGCCATGCAGCTGCACCACGGTAAGCCACTGGCAAGTGGCTGGCGTCCTGCATTGAAGCTGGTTCTGGTCCTGGGGCTGATGGCGGTGCTGGCACGTACAGGCTTGGTGGGCGATCGGTTGTTTGAGCAGGGCCGGGTCGATGGATTCACGCTCTACCTGTTGCTGCCCTTGCTGGGAATCTGGTTTCTCGGCTTCGCTCTTTTGTATGCTCGGCCACAGCTACGCGCCGTTGCATGGCCTGGCAAAGCTATACGCCGGGTATTCGAGACGATTGGCCATTGGTCCTACGGCATCTACCTGTTGCACATGCCGGTGCTCTTTCTGCTCGAGCGAACTGGGTTGTTTGATTCGAGCGCAAGGGTGCTGAGCTTCGTGGCCCTTTCGGGGGTGCTCATGGGGGCTGCACTGACGTACCGCTTTATTGAGCGGCCACTGCTTAAGTTCCGCGCACCGCCGCGGTGCCTTGGCGAAGCGACGGCACTGCCTGGTTAAGTTGCACCAAGCCCCGTTGCCTCGCTCGCCTCGATATTGGGCCGGTGCAGAATTCCTCCGCGCTTACTTCAGCGCCAGGGAGGAATTCGACCGCCACCTGCCGGCCTCGCCTTATTCCTTTCCCCGCGGTGCGCCGAGCGAACAAATTCCACGCGCGTTGGTACCCGCAGCAGTTCGCAGGCCTTACACTGCGCCTTCCCGACGCTTTCTGTCGCATTTCCGTAAGCCTCGGCAATTCGCGGGTTGGCGCTATAACAAGTTGTCGCATGGCGGCAATGACGGCCCGCAGTTCGTCCCTACAATCCATTCATCGATAGCCGCCTCAACCAGGCAGGAGAACACCGATGTCCGCTCCGCAAGCTCAGGTCCAACGCTCCGATTTCGACCAGGTCATGGTTCCCAACTATTCGCCGGCTGCCTTCATTCCGGTGCGTGGCGAGGGTTCCCGAGTCTGGGATCAGAGCGGCCGAGAGCTGGTGGACTTTGCCGGCGGCATCGCAGTGAGTTCCCTGGGTCACACCCACCCGGCACTGATGCAGGCGCTGACCGAGCAGGCCGGCAAGATCTGGCACGTCTCCAACGTGTTCACCAACGAGCCGGCCCTGCGTCTGGCGAAGAAGCTGATCGACGCCACCTTCGCCGAGCGCGTGTTCTTCGCCAACTCCGGCGCCGAGGCCAACGAGGCCGCGCTGAAGCTGGCGCGCCGCTACGCCCATGACGTCTACGGCCCCGAGAAGTACGAGATCATCTCGATGGTCAACAGCTTCCACGGCCGCACCCTGTTCACCGTCAACGTCGGCGGCCAGGCCAAGTACTCCGATGGTTTCGGCCCGAAGGTCGAAGGCATCACCCACATTCCTTTCAACGACCTGGAAGCCCTCAAGGCAGCCATCTCCGACAAGACCTGCGCCGTGATCATCGAGCCGGTGCAGGGCGAGAGCGGCGTGCTGCCGGCCGACAAGGCGTACCTGGAAGGCGTGCGCAAGCTGTGCGACGAAAACAACGCGCTGCTGATCTTCGATGAAGTGCAGAGCGGCTTCGGTCGTATCGGCTACCTCTATGCCCACCAGTACTACGGCGTGAACCCGGACATCCTCTCCAGCGCCAAGGGCCTGGGCGGCGGCTTCCCGATCGGCGCCATGCTGACCACCGCGAAGATCGCCGAGCACCTGGTCGTCGGCACCCACGGCACCACCTACGGCGGCAACCCGCTGGCGTGTGCGGTCGCTGGCGCCGCCTTCGACGTGATCAACACCCCGGAAGTGCTCGAAGGCGTGAAGGCCAAGCATGAGCGCTTCAAGGTCCGCCTGGAGAAGATCGCCGCCGAGTACGGCATTTTCACCCAGGTGCGCGGCATGGGCATGCTGATCGGCGCGGTGCTCAACGACGCCTTCAAGGGCAAGGCCAAGGACGTGCTCAACGCCGCCGAGAAGGAAGGCGTGATGGTCCTGCAGGCCGGCCCGGACGTGGTGCGCTTCGCGCCCAGCCTGGTGATCCCGGACGCCGACATCGACGAAGGCCTGGATCGCCTCGAGCGCGCCATCGCCAAGCTGACCCGCGGCTGATCCCCCGGCTACGCTGAGTCGGCGGGGCCCGCGCCTCGCCGTTTAGCCGGCCGGATCGTCCCGGCTGGTGCTTTCGAATGCCCTGATGAGTGCGGCACGGGTCGTGTCGCGCCTGCCAATCATGAATTTTGTCTGGTTAGAGGAGTGACGCCATGCTGGTGATGCGCCCCGCCCAAGTGGCCGACCTGCAGCAAGTGCAGCGTCTCGCCGCGGACAGCCCGGTCGGCGTCACGTCGCTGCCGGATGACGCGGAACGCCTGCGCGAGAAGATCCTTGCCTCGGAGGCCTCGTTTGCCGCCGAAGTGAGCTTCAACGGTGAAGAGAGCTATTTCTTCGTGCTGGAAGACACCGACACCGGCCGCCTGGTCGGCTGCTCGGCCATCGTCGCCTCGGCCGGTTTCTCCGAGCCGTTCTACAGCTTCCGCAACGAGACCTTCGTGCACGCTTCGCGCGAGCTGAAGATCCACAACAAGATCCACGTCCTCTCGCTGTGCCACGACCTCACCGGCAACAGCCTGCTGACCAGCTTCTACGTCGAGCGCGACCTGGTGAACACGCCGATCGCCGAGCTCAACTCCCGTGGCCGCCTGCTGTTCATGGCCAGCCATCCGGAGCGTTTCGCCGATGCGGTGGTGGTGGAGATCGTCGGCTACAGCGACGATCAGGGCCAGTCACCGTTCTGGAACGCCATCGGGCGCAACTTCTTCGACCTCGACTACACCGAGGCCGAAAAGCTGTCCGGCCTGAAAAGCCGCACCTTCCTCGCCGAGCTGATGCCGCACTACCCGATCTATGTGCCGCTTCTGCCGGACGAGGCGCAGGAGGCGATGGGGCAGGTGCATCCACGTGCGCAGATCACGTTCGACATCCTGATGCGCGATGGCTTCGAGTCCGAGAACTACGTGGATATCTTCGATGGCGGCCCGGCACTGCATGCGCGCACCTCGAACATCCGCTCCATTGCCCAGAGCCGCCAGGTGCCGGTGCGCATTGGCGCATCGGGGCATGGGAGCCGCAGCTACCTGGTCACCAACGGCCAGCTGCAGGATTTCCGCGCCATTGTCGCCGAACTCGACTGGGTACCGGGCAAGCCCGTCACCCTGAACCAGGAAACCGCCGAAGCCCTGGGCATCGGCGAGGGCGCCAGCGTGCGCCTGGTTGCGATCTGAGGGGAGAGAGCATGATCGTCCGTCCCGTAACCAGCGCCGACCTGCCGGCCCTGTTTGACCTGGCGCGCAGCACCGGCACCGGCCTGACCACGCTACCGGCCAATGAACAGCGCCTGCAGCACCGCGTGAACTGGGCCGAAAAAGCCTTCCGCGGCGAAGCCGAGCGCGCCGATGCCGACTACCTGTTCGTCCTCGAAAACGATGACGGCAAGGTGGTGGGGATTTCCGCCGTGGCCGGCGCTGTCGGTCTGCGCGAGCCCTGGTACAACTACCGCGTCGGCCTGACCGTCAGCGCGTCCCAGGAGCTGGGTATCCACCGCGAGATTCCCACGCTGTTCCTGGCCAACGACCTCACCGGGCAGTCCGAGCTGTGCTCGCTGTTCCTGCATGCCGACCACCGCGCCGGTCTGAACGGTCGCCTGCTGTCCAAGGCGCGCTTCCTGTTCATCGCCGAGTTCCGCGAGCTGTTCGGTGACAAGGTGATCGCCGAGATGCGTGGCATGTCCGATGCCGCCGGGCGCTCGCCGTTCTGGGAAAGCCTGGGCCGGCACTTCTTCAAGATGGAGTTCAGCCAGGCCGACTACCTGACCGGTGTGGGCAACAAGGCCTTCATCGCCGAGCTGATGCCCAAGTTCCCGCTCTACAGCTGCTTCCTCTCCGAGGATGCGCGCGAAGTGATCGGCCGCGTCCACCCGGACACCGAGCCGGCGCTGGCCATGCTCAAGGCCGAGGGTTTCAGCTACCAGGGTTACGTCGACATCTTCGACGCCGGCCCCGCCATCGAAGCGCCGACCGAGAAGATCCGCGCCATCGCCGACAGCCAGAACCTGGTGCTGGCCATCGGCACGCCGGGCGATGACGCCGAGCCCTTCCTGATCCACAACCGCAAGCGCGAGGAGTGCCGCATCACCGCTGCGCCCGCGCGCCTGGCCGCCGGTTCGCTGGTGGTCGATGCGCAGACCGCCAAGCGCCTGCGCCTGTCCGCCGGGGCTTCGGTCCGCGCGGTGCCCCTCTCCGGAAAACGCAACTGACGCCGCCCGGCGTCAGGGGAGCCTGATGATGAATACCCACTACATTGCCGGCCAGTGGCTGGCGGGCGAAGGCGAGCCGCTGGAATCCCTGTGCCCGGTCAGCCAGGCCGTGGTCTGGTCCGGCCGTGCCGCTTCGCAGCAGCAGGTCGCCGCCGCCGTCGCCGCTGCGCGCAATGCCTTCCCGGCCTGGGCCCGTCGCCCGGTGGAAGAGCGCATCGCCGTGCTGGAGCGCTTCACCGCCGCCCTCAAGGGCCGTTCCGAGGAACTGGCCCGCGCCATCGGCGAGGAAACCGGCAAGCCGCTGTGGGAAGCCGCCACCGAAGTGACCAGCATGGTCAACAAGGTCGCCATCTCGGTGCAGGCCTTCCGTGAGCGCACCGGCGAGAAGAGCGGCCCGCTGGCCGACGCCACCGCCGTGCTGCGCCACAAGCCCCACGGCGTAGTGGCCGTGTTCGGCCCGTACAACTTCCCCGGCCACCTGCCCAACGGCCACATCGTGCCGGCGCTGCTGGCGGGCAACGCCGTGGTGTTCAAGCCCAGCGAGCTGACTCCGAAGGTCGCCGAGCTGACCCTGCAGGCCTGGATCGAGGCGGGCATTCCCGCTGGTGTGATCAACCTGGTGCAGGGTGCCCGCGATACCGGTGTGGCGCTGGCGAGCAACGATGACATCGACGGCCTGTTCTTCACCGGCTCCAGCCGCACCGGCAACCTGCTGCACAGCCAGTTCGGCGGTCGCCCGCAGAAGATCCTGGCGCTGGAGATGGGCGGCAACAACCCGCTGCTGGTCGACGAAGTGAAAGACGTCGATGCTGCTGTCTACACCATCATCCAGTCCGCGTTCATCTCCGCCGGCCAGCGCTGCACCTGCGCCCGCCGCCTGCTGGTGCCGCAAGGCGCCTGGGGCGATGCGCTGATCGAGCGCCTGGTGGCCGTGGCCTCCACCATCAAGGTCGGCCGCTTCGACGAGCAACCGTCACCCTTCATGGGCTCGGTGATTTCCCTGGCTGCCGCCGAACACCTGATCAAGGCCCAGGAGCAACTGCTGGCCAAGGGTGCCAAGCCGCTGCTGGCGATGACCCAGCCACTGGCCACCGCCGCGTTGCTGACTCCCGGCATCCTCGATGTGACCGCCGTGGCCGAGCGCCCGGACGAAGAATTCTTCGGCCCGCTGCTGCAGGTGATCCGCTACGCCGACTTCGACGCCGCCGTGCGTGAAGCCAACGCCACCCAGTACGGCCTCGCCGCCGGCCTGCTGTCGGACTCCCGCGAGCGCTACGAGGACTTCCTCATCGAGAGCCGCGCCGGCATCGTCAACTGGAACAAGCAACTGACCGGCGCCGCCAGCAGCGCGCCGTTCGGCGGCATCGGCGCCTCCGGCAACCACCGCCCGAGCGCTTACTACGCCGCCGACTACTGCGCGTACCCGGTCGCCTCGCTGGAAAGCGACAGCCTGAGCCTGCCTGCAACCCTGACTCCGGGAGTGAGCCTGTGATGACCGCCTATGAAATGAACTTTGACGGCCTGGTCGGACCGACGCACAACTACGGCGGCCTGTCCTACGGCAACGTGGCCTCGCAGAGCAACAGCCAGGCCGCATCCAACCCGCGCGAAGCGGCGAAGCAGGGCCTGTCGAAGATGAAGGCGCTGATGGAGATGGGCTTCAAGCAGGGTGTGTTCGCCCCGCAGGAGCGTCCGGCGGTTGCCTCGCTGCGCGCCCTGGGTTTCTCCGGCACCGACGCCGAAGTGATCGCCAGGGCGGCGAAAGAATCCATGCCGCTGCTCGCCGCCGTCAGTTCGGCGTCCTGCATGTGGACCGCCAACGCCGCCACCGTCAGCCCCGGTGCCGATACGGCCGATGGCCGCGTGCACTTCACCGCCGCCAACCTGAACTGCAAGTTCCACCGCTCCATCGAACATCCGCAGACCAGCCGCATCCTCGCGGCGATGTTCAACGACGAGAAACACTTCGCCCACCACGCCGCTCTGCCGGCAGTCGCCCAGTTCGGCGATGAAGGCGCGGCCAACCACACGCGCTTCTGCAAGTCCTACGGCGAAGCCGGCGTCGAGTTCTTCGTGTTCGGTCGCAGCGCCTTCGACAGCCGCTTCCCGGCGCCGCAGCGCTACCCGGCGCGGCAGACCCTGGAAGCCTGCCAGGCGGTCGCCCGCCTGCACGGCCTGAGCGATGACGGCGTGGTCTACGCCCAGCAGAACCCGGCGGTGATCGACCAGGGCGTGTTCCACAACGACGTCATCGCGGTCGGCAACGGCGAAGTGCTGTTCCACCACGAAGACGCCTTCCTCGACACCGAGCGTGTACTCGCCGAACTGCACGACAAGCTGGGCCGCCGTGGCGGTCGCTTCCGCGCCGTGTGCGTGCCGCGCGACCAGGTCACCGTCGAGGATGCGGTGAAGTCCTACCTGTTCAACAGTCAGTTGCTCACCCGTGCCGACGGCAACATGCTGCTAATCGTCCCGGAGGAGTGCCGCAAGAACGAGCGCGTCTGGAACTACCTTTCGCGCCTGACTGCCGAGGACGGCCCGATCCGCGAGGTGAAGGTGTTCGATCTCAAGCAGAGCATGCAGAACGGCGGCGGCCCCGCCTGCCTGCGCCTGCGCGTGGCGCTCAGCGACGCCGAGCTGGCGGCGGTCAACCCGGGGGTGATCATGACCCCGACCCTGCACGACACCCTGGTCACCTGGGTCGACAAGCACTACCGCGATCGCCTGGCCGAAACCGACCTGGCCGATCCGCAACTGCTGGTCGAGTGCCGGACGGCGTTGGATGAATTGAGCCAGATCCTTAAACTGGGCTCGGTTTATCCCTTCCAGCAGAACTGAGTGAACGACATGACCGAAAGCCTCCCGCTGATTCTCGAAGACAACAAGGGCGAGCGCCGCGAAACCCACACCGCACGCCTGGCCATCCGCCTGGAAGGGCGCGAGCTGTGGCTGGAAGCCGACGGCAAGGGCGGCCTGGTGATCTACGCCGACTCCCATGAGGACGCCGCCGAGATCCCGCTGCTGGTGGTGCGCCCGCAGGCGGTGAACCAGTTGGGCCTGAGCCTTGAACTGGAAGCCGCCGAAGTCCACGAACATGGTCCAGACTGTGGATGTGACCATCACCACTGATCGCGGAGTCCGCGGCCGCTCCGGCCGCGGGGAATGATGGAGGCGTCCGCATGCTAGCTCTGGGCAAACTGCTCGAACTGACCCTCGCCGGCCGTGAGCCGACGGAAAAGATTCAGCTCACCGCCGACGGCACCCGTCTGCACTGGCTGGCTGAAGGCGCCCTCGAAGTCACTCCGCCGGTGGCCCGCGACAATGGCCGCGACCTGTTGCTCTCGGCAGGTATCCACGGCAACGAGACGGCCCCCATCGAACTGCTCGACCGACTGGTGCACCGCATCGCCCGTGGCGAGCTGAAGCCGGCGTCGCGGGTGCTGTTCCTGCTCGGCAACCCCGAGGCCATGCGTCGTGGCGAGCGTTACCTGGAGCAGGACATCAACCGCCTGTTCTGCGGTCGCCACGAGGAGGGCAGCGGCAACGAGGCCCTGCGCGCGTCAGAGCTGGAACGCCTGGCTGCCGCGTTCTTTGCCCGTGAGGGCCGGCCGCGCCTGCACTACGACCTGCACACGGCCATCCGTGGTTCGAAGATCGAGCAGTTCGCGCTCTACCCCTGGGCCAGCGGCCGCGAGCACTCTCGCGACGAGCTGGCGCGCCTGCGCAGCGCCGGCATCGATGCGGTGCTGCTGCAAAGCAAACCGGGCATCACGTTCAGCGCCTACACCTACAGCCAGCTCGGCGCCGAGGCATTCACCCTGGAGCTGGGCAAGGCCCGCCCGTTCGGGCAGAACCAGGCAGTGAACCTGGATCGCCTCGAAACCATGCTGCAGGGTGTGATCAGCGGCCAGGAAGCGGGCGGCGCGCAGATCGACGGCCTGCAGTTGTTCGCCGTTTCCCGCGAAGTGATCAAGCACAGCGACCACTTCCGTCTGCACCTGGACGACGCGGTGGACAACTTCACCGAACTGGACCACGGCTTCCTGCTCGCCGAGGACATCGGCGGCACCCGCTGGATCGTGGAAGAGCAGGGTGCGCGGATCATCTTCCCCAACCCACGGGTAAAGAACGGCCTGCGCGCCGGCATCCTCGTGGTGCCCACCGAACTCTGAACTTTTGTAGGAGCGAGCTTGCTCGCGAATCGCCCGACGCTGAAGTCGCCGGAAAGATGCGTTCGCGAGCAAGGGCTGGGCGCCCCCCTCGATCCTACAGTCTTCTCACCCTTGTTCCGTCATTGGCGAGCGCTTAGCATCGGTCCTTTCCGCCTGATGCCCGAGGAGCCTTGCCATGTCCATCATCGACCTTCGCAGCGACACCGTGACCCTGCCCACCGCCGGCATGCGCGAGGCGATGGCGCGGGCCGAGCTGGGCGATGACGTCTACGGCGAAGACCCGACGGTGAATCGCCTGGAAGCGACCCTGGCCGAGCGTCTGGGATTCGCTGCCGCGCTGTTCGTGCCCACCGGCACCATGAGCAACCTGCTCGGCCTGATGGCCCATTGCGGCCGTGGCGACGAGTACATCGTCGGCCAGCAGGCGCACACCTATAAATATGAAGGCGGCGGCGCCGCGGTACTGGGCTCCATTCAGCCGCAGCCCATCGAGGGCGAAGCCGACGGTTCGCTGGACCTGGCCAAGGTCGAGGCGGCGATCAAGCAGGACGATTTCCACTTCGCCCGCACCCGCCTGCTGGCGCTGGAAAACACCATGCAGGGCAAGGTACTGCCGCTGACCTACCTGGCGGCTGCGCGGGAAATGACCCGCCGCCGCGGCCTGGCGCTGCACCTGGACGGTGCGCGCCTGTACAACGCGGCGGTGAAGCTGGGCGTGGACGCCCGCGAGATCACCCGCCATTTCGACTCGGTCTCGGTGTGCCTGTCCAAGGGGCTTGGTGCGCCGGTGGGATCGGTGCTCTGCGGCGATGCCGAACTGATCGGCCGCGCCCGACGCCTGCGCAAGATGGTCGGCGGCGGCATGCGCCAGGCCGGTGGCCTCGCGGCAGCGGCGCTGTATGCGCTGGACCATCAGGTCGAGCGTCTGGCCGAGGACCACGCCAACGCTGAAGCGCTAGGCCGTGGCCTGGCCGAACTGGGCTACGCCATCGAGCCGGTGCAGACCAACATGGTCTACGTCGGCATTGGCGAGCAGGCCGGCGCACTGGGTGAACACCTGGCCGACCATGGCATTCGTGTCAGCCCGGCAGCGCGCCTGCGCCTGGTCAGCCACCTCGATGTGAAAAGCGCCGATATCCCGCGTATTGTCGAAGCTTTTGCCGCCTTTCGTCGTTCCTGACAGAAATTATTGCGCGATAGGGGTTAACTATCGCGCAAAGACACTACAACCTTGATGCGGGGCCGATATAATGCGGCCCTTTGCCGGCGATTCGTGGCCGCATTTTTCCGTGGAAGAACCTATGAAAAGCGCTGAAATCCGTGAAGCCTTCCTCCGCTTCTTCGAAGAGAAGGGGCACACCCGCGTAGCGTCCAGTTCGCTGATCCCCGCGAACGACCCGACCCTGCTGTTCACCAACGCAGGCATGAACCAGTTCAAGGATTGCTTCCTGGGCCTGGAAAAGCGCGCCTACACCCGCGCTACCACCAGCCAGAAGTGCGTGCGTGCCGGCGGCAAGCACAACGACCTGGAAAACGTCGGCTATACCGCGCGCCACCACACCTTCTTCGAAATGCTGGGCAACTTCAGCTTCGGCGACTATTTCAAGCGCGATGCCATCACCTATGCCTGGGAATTCCTCACCTCGGACAAGTGGCTGAACCTGCCCAAGGACAAGCTCTGGGTCACCGTCTACGCCACCGATGACGAGGCCTACGACATCTGGACCCAGGAAGTCGGCATTCCGGCCGAGCGCATGGTCCGCATCGGCGACAACAAGGGCGCTCCCTACGCTTCGGACAACTTCTGGGCGATGGGCGACACCGGTCCTTGCGGCCCGTGCACCGAGATCTTCTTCGACCACGGCGCCGACATCTGGGGCGGCCCGCCCGGCTCGCCGGAAGAAGACGGCGACCGCTACATCGAGATCTGGAACAACGTCTTCATGCAGTTCAACCGCACCGCGGATGGCGTCATGCACGCGCTGCCGGCGCCGAGCGTGGACACCGGCATGGGCCTTGAGCGCATCAGCGCCGTGCTGCAGCACGTTCACTCGAACTACGAGATCGACCTGTTCCAGAGCCTGCTGAAGGCGTCGGCCGACGCCATCGGTTGCGCCAACGACGACGCGCCGTCGCTGAAAGTGGTCGCCGACCACATCCGTTCCTGCGGCTTCCTGATCGCCGACGGCGTGCTGCCGTCCAACGAAGGCCGCGGCTACGTGCTGCGTCGCATCATCCGTCGCGCCTGCCGCCACGGTAACAAGCTGGGCGCCAAGGGCACCTTCTTCCACAAGATCGTCTCCGCCCTGGTCGGCGAGATGGGCGAGGCCTTCGTCGAACTCAAGCAGCAGCAGGCGCACATCGAGCGCGTGCTGAAGACCGAGGAAGAGCAGTTCGCCAAGACCCTGGAGCAGGGCCTGAAGATCCTCGAGCAGGACCTGTCCGAGCTCAAGGGCAGCGTCATCCCCGGCAACGTGGTGTTCAAGCTGTACGACACCTACGGCTTCCCGGTGGACCTGACCAACGACATCGCCCGCGAGCGCAGCCTGACCCTCGACGAGGAAGGCTTCGAGCGCGAGATGGAGGCCCAGCGTGAGCGTGCCCGCTCCGCCAGCGCCTTCGGCATGGATTACAACAGCCTGGTGAAAGTGGATGGCGACACCCGCTTCCTCGGTTACCAGGGCGTTTCCGGCGCCGGCCAGATCATCGCGCTGTTCAAGGATGGCAAGGCCGTCGAGCAGCTGAACGAAGGCGAGGAGGGCGTCGTCGTCCTTGACCAGACCCCCTTCTACGCCGAGTCCGGCGGCCAGGTCGGTGACAGCGGCTATCTGCAGGGTGCTGGCGTGCGCTTCGACGTACGCGACACCACCAAGGCCGGCGGTGCGCACCTGCACCACGGTGTGGTTGCCCAGGGCAGCCTGAGCGTTGGCGCGGCTGTCAAAGCCGAAGTCGACGCCTCCGTGCGCCAGGCTACCGCGCTGAACCACTCCGCTACCCACCTGCTGCACGCTGCGCTGCGCCAGGTGCTGGGCGATCACGTCCAGCAGAAGGGCTCGCTGGTCGATAGCCAGCGCCTGCGCTTCGACTTCAGCCACTTCGAGGCGATCAAGCCCGAGCAGCTGAAGCAGCTGGAAGACATCGTCAACACCGAGATCCGCAAGAACTCCGAGGTCGAGACCGAAGAGACCGACATCGAATCCGCCAAGAACAAGGGCGCCATGGCGCTGTTCGGCGAGAAGTACGGTGATCAGGTGCGCGTGCTGAGCATGGGCGGCAGCTTCTCCGTCGAACTTTGCGGCGGCACGCACGTGTCCCGTACGGGCGACATCGGTCTGTTCAAGATCACCAGCGAAGGCGGTGTGGCTTCCGGCGTGCGCCGTATCGAAGCGGTCACCGGCGGCGCTGCGCTGGCCTACCTCAATGGTGCCGAGGAGCAACTCAAGGAAGCGGCCGGCCTGGTCAAGGGCAGCCGCGACAACCTGCTGGACAAGCTGTCCGGCCTGATCGAGCGCAACCGTCAGCTGGAGAAGGAGCTGGAGCAGCTCAAGGCCAAGGCTGCCAGCGCAGCCGGTGACGACCTGGCGGGTTCCGCCGTGGACGTCGGTGGCGTGAAGGTGCTGTCCTCGCGTCTCGACGGCCTCGATGGCAAGGCGCTGCTGGCGCTGGTCGACCAACTGAAGAACAAGCTGGGCAGCGGCGTGATCCTGCTGGGCGGCGTGTTCGAAGAGAAGGTCGTGCTGGTCGCCGGCGTGACCCAGGATCTGACCGCCAAGCTCAAGGCCGGCGATCTGATGAAGCAGGCCGCTGCGGCCGTGGGCGGGAAGGGCGGTGGTCGCCCGGACATGGCCCAGGGCGGTGGCGTGGATGCCGGCAAGCTGGACGAAGCTCTGGCGCTGGCCGTGACATTTGTCGAACAGGGCCTCTAAAGGCCCTGAAATACGGGGCCCGCAGCGCGTCCGGCGGGCCTTGGCAGCATGCGGTGATGCATGTTTAATGGGCGCCCTTCAGGAATCAGGCGGCTTTTGAAATGGCTTTGATCGTACAGAAGTTTGGAGGGACCTCCGTCGGCACCGTCGAGAGAATCGAGCAGGTAGCCGAGAAGGTGAAGAAATTCCGTGAAGCGGGCGACGACATCGTCGTGGTGGTGTCCGCCATGAGCGGCGAGACCAACCGCCTGATTGGTCTGGCGAAACAGATCATGGACCAGCCGATTCCGCGCGAGCTGGACGTGATGGTCTCCACCGGCGAGCAGGTGACCATCGCCCTGCTGAGCATGGCGCTGATGAAGCGCGGCGTGCCGGCGGTGTCCTACACCGGCAACCAGGTCCGCATCCTGACCGACAGTTCCCACACCAAGGCGCGTATCCTGAGCATCGACGATGCGAACATTCGCGCAGATCTGAAAGCCGGCCGCGTAGTCGTTGTCGCTGGCTTCCAGGGGGTGGACGAGCAGGGCAACATCACGACCCTCGGTCGTGGCGGTTCCGATACCACCGGCGTAGCCCTGGCGGCGGCACTGAAGGCCGACGAGTGCCAGATCTACACCGACGTCGATGGCGTCTACACCACCGACCCGCGCGTCGTGCCGCAGGCGCGTCGCCTGGACAAGATCACCTTCGAAGAGATGCTGGAAATGGCCAGCCTCGGTTCCAAGGTGCTGCAGATCCGCTCGGTGGAATTCGCCGGCAAGTACAACGTCCCGCTGCGCGTGCTGCACAGCTTCCAGGAGGGTCCGGGCACCCTCATTACCCTTGATGAAGAGGAATCCATGGAACAGCCGATCATCTCCGGCATCGCCTTCAACCGCGACGAAGCCAAGCTGACCATCCGTGGCGTACCGGATACCCCCGGCGTTGCTTTCAAGATTCTCGGCCCGATCAGTGCCGCCAATGTAGAAGTCGACATGATCGTGCAGAACGTCGCGCACGATAACACCACCGACTTCACCTTCACCGTGCACCGCAACGACTACCAGGCCGCCCTGGAAATCCTCAAGCAGACCGCTGTCACCATCGGTGCGCGCGAAGCGACCGGCGACACCAACATCGCCAAGGTTTCCATCGTCGGTGTCGGCATGCGTTCCCACGCCGGTGTCGCCAGCCGCATGTTCGAAGCCCTGGCCAAGGAGACCATCAACATCCAGATGATCTCCACCTCGGAAATCAAGGTGTCCGTGGTCATCGAAGAGAAGTACCTCGAGTTGGCGGTCCGTGCCCTGCACACCGCTTTCGAACTCGACGCCCCGGCCCGACAGGGCGAGTAAGGCGAGAACTACCGAAAGGCGCGGCTACCCCGCGCCTTTTGTCGTTTTTGACTGTCTGACAGGAACTTTCTTTCCGGCAGGACTGGTCAATACTTGGGTGAAGGATTCGCGCACTTGATCTATACGAATCTGCCACCATTTCTTTTTTTGCAGACTGCTTATCCCGTAACACGTAAGGAGAAAGGAATGCTGATTCTGACACGCCGGGTCGGAGAGACCCTGATGGTCGGTGATGACGTCACCGTGACTGTACTGGGCGTCAAAGGTAATCAGGTGCGTATCGGTGTGAATGCGCCGAAGGAAGTTGCTGTGCACCGTGAGGAAATCTACCAGCGCATCCAGAAAGAGAAAGACCAAGAACCAAACCATTAATTTTTCTAAAATTTTTCTTTGCAAACGGGGAAAACATGGATATCATGCGCCCCGTGTTGCGGAGAGGTGGCCGAGTGGCCGAAGGCGCTCCCCTGCTAAGGGAGTACACCTCAAAAGGGTGTCGGGGGTTCGAATCCCCCCCTCTCCGCCATTGCATCCTCTGGTGCGATGAGTTGTCCGGTTACGTAAGTGACTGAAAAGATTGAAAAATCTTGTTGACAGGTCAGAAAAATCGCCCTAGAATTTGCGCCCTCATCAGCGCACTCATAGCTCAGCTGGATAGAGTACTCGGCTACGAACCGAGCGGTCGGAGGTTCGAATCCTCCTGAGTGCGCCATATACGAGGCAACGCGAAAGCGGGGCTTCAGTGGCGAAAGGGCTGAAAAGCCAATAGCTGCAACCAGTTGGTGAATCTGGTTAAACTTTGCCAACGACGCACTCATAGCTCAGCTGGATAGAGTACTCGGCTACGAACCGAGCGGTCGGAGGTTCGAATCCTCCTGAGTGCGCCATATACGAAAGGGTCTGCAGAAATGCAGGCCCTTTTTCTTTGCCTTCAAGAAAGCATGGGCAAGTTGGTCAACGCTTCGCCTTGCCCATCACGCAACCATCCTCATCGAAGGTCACGGTGCGTGCGCCGTGCTTCTTGTCCGCCTCGTAGTGATAGCGCAGCGTCTCGTTGTGCTGGCTGGTCCTGTCTGGCCTCCCCAGGGCGCTCTCCACGTCGCTGCGCGTCATTCCCGTCCTTACGCGCCCCTCGATGATCGCCTTGCGCCGTGCGCTGCCCGTGACGCGGTTGCCGCAGCCGTTCTGCTGTTCGCCAACGACCACGACGGACTCTCCTCGCTCGGCTTCCTTGCCCCGGCCCCTGCTTCGCGTCGCAGGCTTCTGCACGATGGTCTCCTGCGGTATCGCCATCGGCACCGGCTCGCCGCTGCCGGGCGTGGGGTTGTTCGCTTCCTGGATTTCCTGCTGTCGTTCCGTGGGGCAGCCATACTGACTGAACAGCACGCTGCCATCGGCCGCGGTGCAACGGAACACCGAGGCCGCCTCGCAGGTCGGTACCAGTGGAATCAGGAGTGAACAGAGCAGGGCGGGCAGGCGCATGGATTCCTCCGTGATGGCGGGCCTGCCTGCAGCCTAGGAGTGGAAATTGTCAGTCGGAGCCGGGTGTCCTGTGGGAGCTTTCGGGCGTCGAACCGGGCAGTGATTCGGCAGTGAACTTTCGCCTGCAAGCGATTGTTCTGGCCGCCATTTTGTAACGCCTAATACACCCCGGAGTGTTATCATTTCCCGCATCTGCCCTCGATGGGCGCATGGGACACCACCATGGACTTACCCAGTAGTTACTCAGAACCCCGATTGCGTACACACGACCTGATGTATTGATCCCCTCTGGCCCGTTCTGCCACTGGGGGTGGAGCGTGCTATGACCGAAGTAGAAGCCAAGAAGCCGCAGGAAAGCCTGCAGGACCGCCTCAACCAGGTGGTCGACCTGCTGCACAAGCACAAGCTGGTGGAAGACCTGACGCACCGTCAGGAAGGCCAGCATCAAGACCTCGTCGAAAACCTCGTGCACCGCCAGAACCTGGCGGAACTCCAGCGCAAGCTGGAAGAGCTGCACCCGGCCGACATCGCCCACATCCTCGAATCCCTTCCGCTGGATGACCGCCTGACGGTCTGGCAGCTGGTCAAGGCCGAGCGCGACGGCGACATCCTCCTCGAAGTGTCCGACTCCGTGCGGGAAACCCTGATCGCCGACATGGACGATCACGAGATCCTCGCCGCGGCCAGGGACATGGATGCCGACGAACTCGCGGACCTTGCGCCGGAACTGCCGCGCGATGTGGTCCACGAGCTGATGGAAAGCCTCGACCAGCAGCAGCGCGAGCGTGTGCGTTCGGCGCTGTCCTATGAGGAGGACCAGGTCGGCGCGCTGATGGACTTCGAGATGGTCACCATCCGCGACGACGTCAGCCTGGAAGTGGTGCTGCGCTACCTGCGCCGCCTGAAGGAACTGCCGGGCCATACCGACAAGCTCTTCGTGGTCGACTACGACGGCGTGCTCAAGGGCGTGCTGCCGATCAAGCGCCTGCTGGTGAACGATCCGGACAAGGACGTGGCGGAGGTCATGGCCACCGATCCGGTGGCTTTCACCCCCGATGAGGATGGTTATGACGCCGCCCAAGCGTTCGAGCGTTACGACCTAATTTCCGCCCCGGTGGTGGACAAGAACGGCAAACTCATCGGCCGTCTGACCATCGACGAGATGGTCGACCTGATCCGTGAGGAAAGCGAAAGCGAAGTCCTGAACATGGCCGGTCTGCGCGAAGAGGAAGACATCTTCGCCTCGGTCTGGAAGTCGGTCGGCAACCGCTGGGCGTGGCTGGCCACCAACCTGGTCACCGCCTTCATCGCCTCGCGGGTGATCGGCCTGTTCGAAGGCTCCATCGAGAAGCTGGTGGCGCTGGCCGCGCTGATGCCCATCGTGGCCGGCATCGGTGGCAACTCCGGCAACCAGACCATCACCATGATCGTCCGCGCCATGGCGCTGGACCAGATCCAGACCAGCAGCGCGAACCGCCTGCTGCGCAAGGAGCTGGGCGTGGCACTGGTGAACGGCCTGGTATGGGGCGGGGTGATCGGCCTGGTCGCCTTCTACCTGTACGGCAACTGGGAGCTGGGCGCGGTCATGACCGGCGCCATGACACTCAACCTGCTGCTCGCCGCGCTGATGGGGGTGCTGATCCCGATGACGCTGCTGCGTCTGGGGCGCGACCCGGCGATGGGCTCCAGCGTGATGATCACAGCCATGACCGATAGCGGCGGCTTCTTCATCTTCCTCGGACTGGCCACGCTGTTCCTGATGTAACGCCAGCTCTGCCGAAAAGGCCGCCTGCGAGGCGGCTTTTTTGTGCCTGTCGTTACGTGTCACCCGTGAATCGCGGGCATGAAAAAGCCGGCTCGAGGCCGGCTGTTTCGGGTGACGCGAACGAGTCAGGCGTCGTTCTGCGCCATCTCGGCATCGTGCGCAATCAGGGCGATCAGCGCGTTCTGCTGACGATGGGTCAGTTGGCGGAAGCGCTGCAGCAGTTCGCGTTCGTGCAGGCTGAGCTCCGGGCTGTCCAGGCGGATGCCCAGGTTGTCCTGCAGCGCACCTTCCTGCAGCAGGCTCTGTTCGAGACGCGCGATGATCTCGGAGTTCATGCTGCGGTGGTGGCTGCGAGCGACGTCGGCGATACGCTCACGCATGCCTTCGGGCAGACGTACGACGAACTTGTCAGCGGTACGGCTGGAGTAGGTGGGGGTTGCCTGTTTCAATGGGCGCATACTTTAAACCTGTAAGTCAGGGAGGCCGATGCCATGGGTCAGCGTTCGTTCAGGCCCTTTGACAGCGATTTCCAGTGGCCGTTCAGCGCGTCGTCAAAGCTTTTGAAAAATATCCAATAACTTGACGTCAAACCTTCGGCATATTGTGTCTCGGGTGAAGGCTAAATGCCAGCACCAATCGTCCGAAATGAGACCGTCTAGGCAGACCCTTCTTTGGATGGGAGTTGAAGGGAAAGCTGGCGATTTGCCCATATCCGTCAGCGTAGTCGATGTATACCGTGCGCCTGCCTGCCGTTGGGCAGCCTGATGGGGGCACTTCGTCGTGGATTGCCATGATGGCACAGCGCTGGATGGTGAGTCAGGAGCGGTGGGGCGGGCGGGCATCGAGATCGGGATTTCACTGATATCCCACAAGGCTCGGAGTATTATCCGCCCCGCGGATCAGAATTGAAGTAGCGCCGAGCCGCCGGCGCACCGAGAGTCTCATGACCCCAGGCAGACTGATTTTCCTGATGGGCCCTTCGGGTTCCGGCAAGGACAGCGTGTTGCAGGCCGCCAGCGTTCCGCTGGCGGCGATGGATTGCCGGATCGTCCGGCGCGTCATTACCCGTTCCGCCGAGGCGCGGGGTGAAGAGGCGCATTCGGTGAGCGTCGACGAATTCACCGAACTGGAGCGCTCCGGCGCCTTCGCCATGAGCTGGCGCGCCAATGGCCTGCACTACGGCATTCCCCGCGAGATGGACGATTGGCTCGCTGCCGGCCACGACGTGCTTGTCAATGGCTCGCGCAAGTACCTGCCCGAGGCCCGTCGTCGTTACCCCCGGCTGATCGCGGTGTTGCTGAAGGTCGATTCCGAGGTGCTGCGCCAGCGTCTGCTCAAGCGCGGGCGGGAGACGCTGGTGGAAATCGAGGAGCGCCTGGCGCGCAATGCGCACTTCGCCGATGGCCTGCCCGGGCCGCTGGTGGAGTTGGACAACTCGGTGTCCCTGGATGTGACGGTCGGCCACCTGCTCGACCTGCTCGCCCCTCCGGACGCCCAGGCCAGCTGAGGTCAGTCCAGGCTCAGCGACAGGCTGACGCCATGGGGCGCAAAGCCCATCGCCGCATAGAAGCGGTGCGCCATTTCCCGGTCCTGATGGCTGGAGAGCGCGAGCTTGTAGCACCTCCAGTCCCGCGCCCATTCCACGGCCCGGCCGATCAGTGCCTGGCCGATGCCCTGACCGCGTGCGCGGCTGTCCACCACCATGTCCTCGAGGATTGCCGAGCGGGCGAAGCCGTGGGCGATGTGCTCGATCAGGTGCAGGGTGCAGGTGCCGAGCAAGGCGCCATCGCGCTCGGCGATCAGCGTCACCCGCGAGGGTTGCTGATCGCTCAGGGCAAGGGCGAGCAACGCGGTGTCGGGCAACGGGTCACGCGTGCCCAGTTGCTGCAGCAGCGGAGCCAGGGCCGCCGCATCATCGGCCGTGGCGACGCGCACATCGAAGGTGGCAAAGGGGGAATCGGGCAGGGCGCCGTCGTCTGTGGTCATGGCGTTTCTCCGGCTGACGACGAAATTATGGACCGCGCCGGTGGCGGCGGCATGACAAATCGCTTGTCGGTGGTTAACATGCCGACCCGATTGTCCCGGTAGCTCAATTGGATAGAGCGTCCCCCTCCTAAGGGGAAGGTTGGAGGTTCGACCCCTCTCCGGGACACCAGCATGAAAAGGCCCGCATCCGCGGGCCTTTTTCGTTCTGCTCAGGGCGAATAGGTCGTTCGATTGCGGCCATTGTGCTTGGAGCTGTAGAGCGCCTTGTCAGCCTTGATCAGTGCTTCGCTGAGACTGCCCTCCAGGCTCAGGTGGGCGAGGCCGAGGCTAATGGTGACGTTGGGGTGGCCGGGCAGGTCCGCGGTGGCCTGGCGCAATTGCTCGACCCGCGCCTGCGCCTGGTCGGCATTCAGGCCCCAGAGGTACAGGCCGAACTCCTCGCCTCCCAGCCGGGCGAATTCGAAGTCCCCCATCTGCTGCTTGATCGCCAGCGCGACGCGGGTCAGCACTTCGTCGCCGATGTCATGGCCGTAGGTGTCGTTGACGCGTTTGAAATGGTCGATGTCGACCATCGCCAGGTAGCGTTGCTCGCCGTCTTCCCCCAGGCGCTTGCCGACGCGGGCCATGAAGGAGCGGCGGTTGGGAATGCCGGTGAGGGTATCGATGTAGGCCTGGTCCAGCAGCAGGCGGGCCATGGCGTAGTTGTGCAGCTTGGCCTGGCTGAGGTGGTGGAAGATGTACACCGTGAGCGCGCTGATGAAGACCGGATAGCAGATCAGCATGCTGTGCCGCACATTGAATTCGGGCACGTTGCCCAGGAACGGGTTGAGCAGCACCCAGGTGACGAGCAATACCGCGAAGAAGGCCGGGCGGTTCAGTGGCAGCACCGTCGCGCTGTAGAGCACGGTGGAGGCGCAGATCACCAGCCAGGCCTGGCGGACGTCACTGGGAATGCCTTCGATCAGCAGGCGCGCGCCCCAGGCGAAGGTCACGACGAAGGCGAAGTTGATCAGGTAGAAATGCAGTGCGCGGCGGGCCACGGCGGTCAGGGCAAAAAGGATGACGAAGGCGGCGAGGAACAGCAGCGAGATGTAGCTGAAGCCTTGGCCGGTCTGGAAGCTGACGATCAGGTCGAAGAGAAGCCAGATGCCGATGCTGACGCCGAATACCAGCAGGCTGAAGCCTTTGAGCCGCTCGAAATCATGTTGCAGGAACTCGGCGCGCAGTTCAGGTGAAACGTGTTGTTTCACGACTTCCGATTCGATGGTCTTGAACATGAACGGTCCTGTGTGGGTGCGGGATCGCTCGCGCGAGCATAGACGAACTCGCGTCCCCTCGCGCGCCGCCCGGTAGGCGGCGTGCGGGGGCTGGTTTCAAGGGTGAATGCTGGTGCCGGCGCTTGCCTGCTGGTTATCCAGCAGTACCTTGCCCCAGGGTCGGTAGCGCACCTCGAACACGGCGCTGGCGTGGCAGCCGGTGGACGCGCTGGAAGGCGCAGCGGGCTCGGCATGGAAGGGCTGGCCGGCAGCGCTGGTCTGGCGGAAGGCTTCGCGGACGATGCCGACCGGGCAGGGCATGGCGGCAGCGTAAGCCTGGCGCACCCGCTCGGGCAGGGCACCGGTGCCGGCGCCGTCCTGCCACCAGACCTGCACGCCCAGCCCGGCGATCTGCCCCAGCCAGTCGCCGTACACCTGTGGTGCCAGCTTGCCGCCGGAGAAGGCGCTCAGTTGCAGCGGCGCCTTCAGTTGCCCGGCAAAGTCCTTGAGCTGATGTTGCAGGGCCAGGCGACGTTCGACGGCCTGGAAGTGCCAGTCGTCCAGTTCCATCGGCAGGTACCAGGCGGCGACTGGCAGTTTCCACTGCTCGCTCACCTGCCGTTGCTGCGCCAGGGACCGGCCCAGCTGGTGCTGCCAGTAGGCCTCCAGACCGGGCGTGTCCAGCTCGCCCTGGCGCTGGTAGTAGGCCGGGTCCATGTACAGCCCGAGGACCAGTTGCAGGCCGTTGTCGTGGGCGCTTGTCAGGGCGCGCGCGAGCCAGCCGTGGGCGCCGCCGAAGTCGGAGTCGCCATAGGCGGTCCATTGCACGATCAGGGTCTTCGCGCCCTGGGCCGCGCTGGCGCGCCATATCTGCTGCCATTGCGCGTCGCTCAGCGCAGCATCGACATTCAGCGGCTGGTAGAACAATCGGTCATCGGCGTGCGCCGTGACGGCGGAGCACAGCAGGGCCAGGGCGAAAATCAGGCGTCGCATCAGAAGTTCACCTCGAGTCCCACCAGCCAGCCGTTGGCCTGTTCATAGAGATTGCCCGCCATGCCCAGTTGGTACTCGGTGCGCACGGTGACGTGGGCGCGGTACGCGTTGTAGCGGTCTTCGCCGTACCAGTACTGCCAGCGCAGGCCGACGCCGCTGCGCAGGTCCTGGCGCCAGTCGTTGCTCGGGTCCTGCGCGGAGAACTCGGCAAAGCCGTACGGCATGATCGTCTGCGGCGAGTCCACCGGCAGCTTCCAGGTGTGGCCCTGCTGGTAGCGCGAGACCCACTGGTGGTCGCCGGCGTGGGTCCACCAGGCGAAGTCGGTGTAAAGGAAGCGCTCGTCCCAGTCGCTCTCGTCCACGCGCCAGTCGTTGCGGTACTCGCCCTGGTCGAGGAAGGAGGCGGTGGCGCGCAGCAGGAAGTCGGTGGAGGTCTGGCCGTACTTGTCGCGCTGGCGGGCGTAGCGCTCGAACTTCTCGGGAGTGCCGATCTCGTGCCAGCGGATGCCATCGAAAGCGTCTTCGGCATCGCCGTCGTTCTTGATGGTGTTCTGCTTGTACAGCTCGCTGTAGAGGTTGAGGTTGTAGTCGCCGAAGGGCTTGTAGCGCAGGCCGAAACCGGCGGCGAGGGTCTGGGTGTATTCCTTGCGCCCTTCGTTGCCGGCGATTGCCCGGCCATACACCGAGAGGGTGCTGCCGTTGCGGGTCGGTTCATCGCCCAGGGCGTGGTCCCAGATGAACGTCTGCAGGTTCTGCGATTGGGCGCGGCGCTTGTTGCCGACCTTGTCTTCGCCGATGGGAACGGCCACGGTGGTGATGCCTGCCGGCGACCAGGTGCTGGCGATGGTCAGGTTGTCGCGCTGGGACAACGTCTGATGCGCGCGGCGCTGACGGAAGCGACGAGCTTCGAGGCTGCCGTATTCGTCGTCGGCGGCCACCGGCTCCTGTTCCAGGTCGATCACCCGGCGCAGCTCGCGGCGGGCGGCGAAGCTGTCTTCGGCTTCGTCATAGCGCCAGGCGAGGGTTTCGCCCAGGCGGAAGTCCTCGGGGTAGTCGCGGGTGGCACGTTCCAGGTAGGGGATCGCGGTGCGCCGCTCCTGGGGTGTGTCAGTGCCGGCCAGGCGCATGCCGTAGTCGGCGCGGAAGCGCGGGTTGTCGGGTTCGCGGCGAACTGCCTCGGCCAGCCAGAGCTTGCTTTGCTGCTGGTCGCCGGCCTTCTGGGCACTGCCGGCGGCGTTGTAGAAGTGTTGGCCGTTGGGGGAATGCTGCAGGGCCTCGCGGTGCCGCGAAAGCGCTTCGGGGTAATCGCCACGGGCGTCGGCGATGTTGGCGCCCAGTGCCCAGTCGTCCGCGCTGCCTTTCTTCGCCTGCTGCCAGTAGCGCTCGGCGCCGGCATTGTCGTTGGTGAGCAGCGCGGCGCGGCTGGCGGTGAGGCGGGCGTTGTCGTTGAGTTCGCTGGCGGGCAGGGCGTTGAAGATGCGCAGGGCGCCGGCCGGGTCGCCGGCGGCTTCCAGCGCATAGGCCAGCGGCAGTTGGCTGTCCTTGTCGCCGTGGGCGATGGCGGCCTGGTAGTAGACCACCGCTTCGCCGGGCCGCGCGGGCATGGAGCAGCGGCCGAGGGCGCGCAGCTCGCCGGGGGTGTTGGAATCCGGGCTCAGGTAGCGTTGCAGGGCATCACAGCGCCCGGCTTCGGCGAGGCGGCCGAGCAGGTAGGCGCGCGAGACCGGGTCGGCCTTGGGCAGCAGGGCTTCGATGCGGGCGACGTCCAGCGGCGTGTCGCTGCGCGCGTGGATGCCGGCCAGGCGTTGCAGCAGCGTGGGCGGCAGGTTGCCGCCGCGGCGGTCGTAGGCGTTTTCCAGCAGTTGCTTGGCGCGCTCGGTGCGCCCGGCATTGAGGGCGAGATAGCTGGCCTGGTCCAGTGCCTTGAGGTCGCCGGTCTGGCGATAGCGTTGCTCCCACAGCGCGGCCGCTTCGCCGGTGCGGCCGCGGGCCTGCAGCAGTTCGGCGCGCTGGCGCACGGTATCGGGCGTCTGTGGCTGGCGCGATAGCCAGGCCAGCGCCAGGTCGGTGCGCCCCTGTCGGCGCCAGCTATCCACCAATTGGTCGCGCCGGGCAGTGTCCCAGGGCTCGGGCAGGCGGGTGTTTTCCAGCAACTCGGTGGCGTCCAGGCGCTGCGCCAGTACCAGCCAGGTTTTCGGATCTTCCGCAGGCTTGCACTGCTGCAGCTTGGCGAGTGCGGCTGCCTGGTCGTGGCGCGACAACCATTCGGTGGTTTCCAGGCAGGGGCGGTTCTGCGCGTCGCTGAGTTTTTCCACCAGCGATGTGTCGCTGCTGTCTCGGGCTACTTCCAGCAGTTGCGCCTGGCGCGTCGGATCATTGCGGTCCTGCTCCGGCAGGGTGAGCAGCCAGCGCTTGGCGACTTCGGTCTGCTCGACGGCAATGGCGCGGTCGATGATCGCCAGTCTTGCCTGGCGCGCGGCGTTGGCATCGGGCGCTTGCTGAATCAGCTGCTCCAGCGGCTTTTCTTCCAGGCGCTGGGCGTAGGCGTTGGCCAGGCGTCGCCAATCGTCGGCGGACAGCTGGTGAGCGGCGGCCAGCGGCGCCAGCTGGGCGATGGTGGTGTCCCAGTCGCGCAGTTGTTCGGCCCAGTTGGCGCGGGCTTCGCGCAGCACGCGGCCATCGTTGCCCGGCGGCAGGGTGCCGAGCCAGTCCAGCGCCTTGGCGGCGCCCTGGGTCTGGCCGAGCTTGAGGCTGTACGCCTGCCACAGGCGTACGCGCTCGTTGGCGTTGCTGGTGTGGGCCAGCCACTGGTTGATCTGGGCTTCGGGTGGCGGGCCGTTCTCGATCAGGTCCAGGCGCAGTTCGGTCAGCGCCTGCGCGCCCGCTGCGGTGCCGGCCAGTGCCTGGGCTTCCTTCTCGGCATCATCGAAACGCTGCTGCTTGGCCAGGGACTGGATCAGCAGGGAGCGTGCCTCGGTGTTGTTCGGTACGCGGTCGAGCAGGTGGCGCATCAGGCGTTCGACTTCCGCCCAGTTGCTCTTCTTCGCTTCCTTGTAGCCCTTGTCGAGGTAGGGGAAGCTGCGGAAGCGCTGGAACTCCGTGAGCTGGTCATCGGCGGCCTGGGCCAGCGGGGCGGCGATGCTCGCCAGGATCAGGCCGTAAAGCAGGGGTTGTTGCGGTTTCACACGGCCTCCCGGGCGATGCGATAGGCCTCGTGCTGTTCGCTGGCCTGTTCCTTGAGCGCTTCTTCAAGTACCTGTTGGGTAATGATGCCGCGCTTGATCAGGTGCTCGCCGAGCGAGTCCTGCTCGGGATCGAAGTCGATCAGCGCCTGGTTGAACAGGCTGGGAGGCACCATCCCGCGTACCTGCAACAGGGTGCCGAACATCACCACGTGGCCACAGAGGCGCTCCATCAGGGCTTCATCACCCTGGCGTTGCCTGAGCGCGTCGACGATGGCGCGGGTTTCATCGGTCTGGTGACGGCCGCCGTACCAGTGGCGCAGCCCCAGGGTGACGCGCCCCTGCGGAGCCAGTCGACCGCGCACCGGGCGTTTGAGCTGGCGGCTGATGGCGCCGAGGGAGACCTGGCTGATCTGCTGTTCGCTGGCCAGGACCAGAGTGTCTCCCTCCACGGCTACCGGCAGCACGGCATAGCGCAGCGCCAGCTTGCGCGGCAACGCTTCGATCAACTTCGCATCGAGGGTGAAGGGGTTGAGCGGCGCCCATTCCTCGCCCAGTTCCTCGGCCAGGGTTTCCACCAGTTGCGTGCTGGTGATCAGCTCGCGCAGCAGCAGCTCGCGGCCCAGGCGCCGGCGCACCGGGCTGGTGAGCGCCGATTGCAGCTGCTCCTCGGTGATCAGGCCCTTTTCCTTCAGTCGCTGGCCCAGCGGCGTGCGCTGCGGGCCGGCGAGGGCGGGGAACTCGTGGGTGGTCTTGTCCCAGGCCACACGGCGCGAATCACCCATCTCCATCACCTGCTTGAGCGCGCGCAGGTTGGCGAAGAAGTTGACGAAGTTGCTCCACATCATCCGCGGCGCCGACAACAGCCCCTCGAAGATGCCGTAGAAACGGGTGACGAACCAGAAACGCTGGAACAGCCGGTTGAACAGCATCAGGCCGTTGAGGAACAGCAGCACCACCAGCAACTGGCTGCCTTCGAGGATCGACGGGAAGCGCCAGGCGTTGGGCGACAGGCTGGTGATCAGCCACATGGTGATCAGCACCAGGAACAACAGGTTGACCAGGAAGCTCAGCAGGTAGGCGATCAGCCCCCGGCGGTCGCGCCAGAGGAAGTAGTTGAGCATCCCCTTGCTGCTCCAGCCCAGGTTGCGCGTGCCCTGGAAGACGATCCCGGTGATCCACCGGGACTTCTGGCGGATGGCGTGCTGCCAGGTGCGCGGGAAGTGTTCGCGCACGCAGATGACCTGGGAGAAGCGCCGGTCCATGCCCGGCACCCAGGTGCTCTTGAGCGCCAGCTGCGGGTCGGTGATGGAGTAGCGGGCGAAGATGCACTTCATGCCCTTCTGCTTGAGGCGGAAGCCGATGTCGTAGTCCTCGGTGAGACTCTGCACATCGAAGGCGATGCCGTCGCCGTCTTCCAGCAGCGCGGCGATGGCGCGGCGGCTGAAGCAGGTGCCGACGCCGGCGCTGGGCACCTGGCCGGTCAGCGCCTCGCGCACCGGTACGTCCTTGCCGTGGTTCTCGGCGAACTCGTCGACGTAGTGGCCGGCGGTGAAGCCGGTCCATTCCGGGGCATAGGGGTAGACCGGGATCTGGATCAGGTCCTTGGCCGGCAGCAGGTAGTTAAACAGGCGCAGTTCCAGCGGCGAGATGACGTCTTCGGCGTCATGCAGGATGAAACCGGAGAACTCGATCTTGGCGTCGGCCTCGAAACGCAGGATGGCGTCGATGATGTTGTTCAGGCAGTCGGCCTTGCTGGTGGGGCCGGGGCGCGCGCAGACCACCTTGTGCACGTTGGGATAGTGCAGGCACACCGCGTCCACGTCCGCCTGGGTCTGCGGGTCGTTGGGGTAGGTGCCGACGAAGATCTGGTAGTTCTCGTAGTCCAGCGTCGAGGCCGCCAGGCGCGCCATCTCGCCCACCACGCCGACCTCGTTCCAGGCCGGCACCATGATTGCCAGCGGCTTCTCCGGGGCGGCGAAGAGGCGCTCCTCGTCGGCCCGGTCGAAGCGGTTGTAGATGCGGAAGCGCCGCACCAGCACCCGGCCCCAGTACACCAGGTCGATGAACAGGTCATCCAGGCCGAGCAGGAACATCAGCGCGGCAAGGATGATCGCCAGGTACTTCAGGGCATAAAGAACGTAAGTGAGGATATCGACCAGTTCGAGGCTCATTCGAACTCGCTTGGCGCGCGTGATTCACCGAACCAGGACAGCAGCCGGGCGACGATCTTCTCGCTGGCGTGGCCGTCACCATAAGGGCTGAATACCCGGCTCATCTGTTCGTAGACTTCCTCGTCGCGCAGCAGGTGGCTGGCTTCGCTGACGATGCGCCCGGTGTTGGTGCCCACCAGCACCACGGTGCCGCCTTCCAGCACGGCGGGGCGCTCGGTGACGCGGCGCAGCACCAGCAGCGGCTTGCCCAGCGCCGGGGCTTCCTCCTGGATGCCGCCCGAGTCGGTGAGGATGATGTACGCGCGGTCCATCAGCCAGACGAAGTGCTGGTAGTCCTGCGGGGCGATCAGGTGGATGTTGGGCTTGTCCGAGAGCAGGCCGTAGACAGCGTTCTGCACCTGCGGGTTGAGGTGCACCGGGTAGACGAAGTCCACGTCCGGGAAGCGCTGGCCAAGCTCGGCCAGGGCCAGGCAGATGCGCTCGAAGCCCTTGCCGAAGTTCTCCCGGCGGTGGCCGGTGATCAGCACCACGCGGCGGTCCCCGGTGAACTTGGCCAGGGGCGAATCGATGGCGGGTATCCAGTTGGTTTCGTGCAGGTGTTCGCGCATCCACAGCAGGGCGTCGATCACCGTGTTGCCGGTGACCTCGATCTGGTCGATGTTCACCCCCTCGCGCAGCAGGTTGTCGCGCGAGGCCTTGGTCGGCGGGAAGTGCAGGTCGGCGATCACCGCAGTGAGGCGGCGGTTGGCCTCTTCCGGCCACGGTTGGTGAATGTTGCCGGTGCGCAGGCCGGCCTCGACGTGGCCCACCGGAATCTGCCGATGGAAGGCGGTGAGGGCGGCGATGAAGCTGGTAGTGGTATCACCGTGGACCAGCACGATGTCCGGCCGGTGGCGGTCGTAGCTGTCATCCAGCTTGCCCATCATCTGCAGGGACAGGCTGTTCAGGGTCTGGCCCTGGGTCATCACGTCGAGGTCCTCATCGACCTCCAGTTCGAAGGAGTCCAGCACTTGCTGTAGCATCTCGCGATGCTGGCCAGTGGAGCAGATGCGCAGCTCGATTTCCGGGGTACGGCGAAGGACGCGGGCGAGGGGGGCCATCTTGATGGCTTCCGGACGGGTTCCGAAAACCATGGTGACTTTGTACTTCATTAATTGCTCCTTGGGCGCACCCTTGTGAGGCCGCCTTCGGTTTTCCGTGTGGGATTTTTCCAAGGGCAATGAAAGTCGCTCAAGTCCGGGCTGTCCAGCGACAACTGGTGTTGCCAGTGATACAGGTCAGGTACATTGACCTTTTAAGATGTTTTGTCACGTGGCTGCAGGCCGCGTCGTCAGCGGGCTGGCGCCGGTTTGCCGGCAGCGCCGAGAAAAAATGTTGATGAATTTTTCGAAAAGGCGGATCGGTCGATGCTGAGCGCGGAACTGAAGGCGTTCTACCGGGTGGCGAAGCTGGGCAGCATCACCCAGGCGGCGAAGAAGCTCGGCCTCAGCCAGCCGACCGTGACCACGCAGATTCGCAACCTGGAAAGCCAGTACGCGGTGGAGCTGTTCTATCGCGGCGGCCGTCGCCTGACCCTGAGCGACGAGGGCGCGCGCCTGCTGCCGATGGTCGAGGCGCTGCTGCAGCAGGAAGCCGATATCGAGTTCTACCTGCGCAACTGCGGGCAGATGCAGGGCGCGCTGCGCATCGGTGCCACCTCTCCTTATTACGTGCTCGGGCTGATCAAGACCTTTCGCGAGCGCTTCCCGCAGATCGAAGTGTCGGTGGAGATCGGCAACTCCCAGCAAGTGCTCGAATCGCTGATCGAATGCCGGGTGGACCTGGCGGCTTCCTCACAGCAGGTAGACGACGCGCGCCTGACCCGCGTGGTGCTGGGCAGCGATCCGCTGGTGCTCGCGGTGCACCGCAGCCACTCGCTGGCGGCGCTGCAGTCGGTGAGCCTGGGCGATCTGCGCAGCCATTGCCTGCTGATGCGCGAGGCGGGCTCGACTACCCGTCAGCTGACCGAGGCCATGCTGCAGCAGGCGGGGGTAACCCCGGCCTCGATGCTGGAGATCGGCAGCCGTGAATCGATTCGCGAGGCGGTGATCCGCAACCTGGGGGTGAGCATCATCGCCCGCCAGGAAGTGCCGGATAACCCGCAGTTGTGCGTGCTGGAGATCAAGGGCGCGAGCCTGATCGACGAGTACCTGTATTGCCTGAAGGATCGGCGGCAGGCGCGCTTGCCGAGTGCTTTCCTGGCATTGGCGCAGGGTTAGAGGCTGGTCATTGTAGGAGCGGAGCTTCTCCGCGATCCGTCGGCAGGGCCGATGTTTGCCCTGATTGCGCTGCTTGCAATTAGGCTTTTCAGCGCCGCTTCGGCGTGCGCGCGGACTTTGTGTTTCGCCCCCTCGGGCGAGTCCCTTTTGTCAAACGCCACAAAAGGAACCAAAAAGGCTTGCCCCGGACATCCGGTTTTTCGCTCAGGCGAAAAATTCCCTCGTTGAATCGAAGCTTCAGGGGCACGAACTAGGCGTCCCCCTACGAAGGGCCGTCCCTGGCCCATCGCAGCTCTCGCGACATCCATGTCGCTCAGCCCCTGAAGCTTCAATTCAACGAGGCCTCCTGAACGGGGCGTTCGGAGTGCGCGGGTGTTTCTCTGGAAGTCGTTCAAATGCAGAGCCAGAGCCAGAGCGCGGAGTACGCATTTTCTGTAGGAGCGAGCTTGCTCGCGAACCGCTTGGCACCGTGCCATGCAAGTTCGCGAGCAAGCTCGCTCCTACAGGTCGACTCCAAGGCGAAGCGCATCTACGAAAATTTTTTCACCCCCATACCAAAATCTGCCTATGGATCTATCGGCGCACTTGGCCCTTTAGCAATAGTGCCGTCGCAATCCGTCCCTAGCATGGACCTCGTTCCTTCACGCCACGGCTCACGCGGTGTGAACCACAAGAAGACGAGGTACCGCCATGCATCCCACCATCGCCGGCACGCCGCTCAGCGTGCGCCACATCCGCAAGCGCTTCGGTCAGTTCGTCGCCCTCGACGGCGTGTCGCTGGACGTCAAGGCCGGTGAACTGGTCTGCCTGCTCGGCCCCTCCGGCTGCGGCAAGACCACCCTGCTGCGCTGCATCGCCGGGCTGGAGCAGCAGGACGAGGGAACCTTGCACCTGGGGTCGCGCGATGTGTCGAACCTGCCGCCGCAGGCGCGGGACTACGGCATCCTGTTCCAGTCCTACGCGCTGTTTCCCAACCTCACGGTGGAGCAGAACATTGCCTATGGCCTGACCAACGCATCCAAGGAAGAAGCCCGCCGCCGCGTTGCCGAGATGCTCGAACTGGTCGGCCTGACCGGCAGCGAGAAGAAATACCCCGGCCAACTCTCCGGCGGCCAGCAGCAGCGCGTCGCCATGGCCCGTGCGCTGGCGCCGAGTCCGTCGCTGCTGCTGCTCGACGAGCCGATGTCGGCGCTCGACGCCCGTGTCCGCGAGCACCTGTGTGGCGAGCTGCGCCAACTGCAGAAGAGCCTGGGCATCACCACCGTGATGGTCACCCACAACCAGGACGAGGCCATGCTGATGGCCGACCGCATCGCGGTGATGAACCACGGGCGCATCGAGCAGTACGGCACTGCCCAGGAGATCTACAGCACCCCGAGCACACCCTTCGTTGCCGAGTTCGTCGGCCAGGGCAACTGGCTGCCCTTCGAACGCGGCAGCGATGGCCATGCCCGCGTCGGCAGCCTCAACCTGCGCCTGCACAGCCAGGCGCAAAGCGCCTCGGGCCGGCTGTTCTGCCGCCCGGAGGCGATCAGCGTGAACCCGGCGGTGCACCAGGAAAACCTGTTCCGCGCGCAGATCCGCGAGATCACCTTCCTCGGCAACCGCTGCCGCATGAGCTTCGAGCTGGAACAGCTGCCGGGCCATGCGCTGCTCGCCGAGCTGGCGCCGGAGGACATGCCGCGCCTGGGCACTCCGGATATCTGGGTGTCACTGCCGCCGCGCAGCCTGCAGGTGTTCGCCTGAGATGGAAGCCGTGGTGAAGCACAGCCCGACGCTTTCGGTCGGCAAGGTTCGCGGCGATCTGGGTGATCGCCTGTTCGTCCGTGGCGGCAAGTACCTGCTGCTGGTCCTGCTGACCCTCGCGGTGCTGATGCCGCTGCTGGCCATCTTCTGGCGCGGCTTCAGCGGTGAGGCGGGGCAGGGCGGTGGCCTGGCGGCCATGGGCGAGTTGCTGCGCAGCGACAACTTCCACTGGCTGCTGGGCAACAGCCTGAAGGTCTCGGTGAGCGTGGCGTGCATCGTCGTGCCGGCGGCCTACCTGTTCGCCTACGCGCTACAGCGCACGCTGATCCCGGCCAAGGGCCTGTGGCGCGGGATTTCCCTGCTGCCGCTGCTGGCGCCGTCGATGCTGCCGGGTATCGCGCTGATCTACCTGTTCGGCAACCAGGGCCTGCTGCGCCACCTGCTGCCGGACAACATCTACGGCTTCTGGGGCATCGTCCTCGGCGAGGCGATCTACACCTTCCCCCATGCGCTGATGATCCTGCTGTCGGCGCTGTCGCTGGCCGATGCGCGCCTGTTCGACGCTGCCTCCAGCATGGGCGCCGGCCCGTGGAAAGCCTTCCGCAGCATCACCTGGCCGGCTTCGCGCCAAGGTGTGTTCGCCGCCTTCTGCCTGGTGTTCACCCTGACCATCACCGACTTCGGCGTGCCGGTCGTGGTAGGCGGCGACTACCAGGTGCTGGCGCTGGAAGCCTACAAGGCGGTGGTCGGCCAGCAGCAGTTCGGTCGTGGCGCGCAGATCGGCATGATCCTCCTGCTGCCGGCGCTGCTCAGCTTCGCCGTGGACACCTGGCTGCGCCGTCGCCAGGGCGATGCCATGAGCGGCCGCGCGCAGGTCTACCATCCCAAGCCGTCGCGCCGCCGCGATGCCGCCTTCCTCGCCATCGTCGTGCTTATCAGCACCGTTTTGCTGGGCGTGCTGGGCATGGCCGTGTACTCCTCGCTGGTGAAGTTCTGGCCCTACAACCTGTCGCTGTCGCTGAACCACTACGACTTCAACACCACCGCCGGTGGTGGCTGGCTGGCCTACCGCAACAGCCTGACCATGGCCGTGTGCACCGCGATCATCGGCAGCGCGCTGATCTTCACCGGCGCCTACCTGATCGAGAAGACCCGCGAGCAGCGCTGGCTGAGCCAACTGCTGCGGATGCTGTGCTTCGTGCCGATGGCCGTGCCGGGCCTCGTGCTGGGCCTGGGCTACGTGTTCTTCTTCAACCTGCCGGGCAACCCGCTGCACGTGTTCTACGGCAGCATGGCGCTGCTGGTGGTATGCACCATCGCCCACTACCTGACCACCGCGCAGATGACCGCCACCGCCGCGCTGCGCCAGCTCGACGGCGAGTTCGAGGCGGCCGCGCTGTCGCTGAAGATGCCGCTGTGGCGCCACTACCTGCGCGTCACCGTGCCGATCTGCCTGCCGGCGCTGCTGGACATCACCCGCTACCTGTTCGTCTCGGCGATGACCACGGTCTCGGCGGCGATCTTCCTCTACAACCCGGACACCATCCTCGCCGCCGTCGCCGTGCTGAACATGGACGACTCCGGCAACGTCGGCGGCGCCGCCGCCATGTCCACCCTGATCCTGCTCACCTCCGCGGCTGTGTCGCTGCTGCTGGCCGGCGCCTCGCGCGGCCTGCTGCGCCGCTCCCAGGCCTGGAGGAAGGGCGCGAACCCGTAACACCGCTGGACGCTGTCGCCCCCGTTTCGGCGAGGGCTCAACCCCTGACAACACCCGCCCCGCGCGGGGAAAAAACACTGCCAAGGAGCTCCACATGTTCAAACGTCTTGCCCTCGCCGCCGCCGTGGTTGCCGGTTTCGCCGCACAGGTCCACGCCGCCGACACCGAACTGACCGTCTACACCGCCCTGGAACCGGAACAGCTGACCGCCTACAAGCAGGCCTTCGAAGCCGAGAACCCGGACATCAAGATCAAGTGGGTGCGCGACTCCACCGGCATCGTCACCGCCAAGCTGCTGGCCGAGAAGGATCGCCCGCAGGCTGACGCCGTCTGGGGCCTGGCCGCTTCCAGCCTGGCCATCCTCGACCAGCAGGGCATGCTGGAGAAGTACGCGCCCAAGCACCTGGACGCCATCGGCAAGAACTACCGCGACCCGGCCAACCCGCCGGCCTGGGTCGGCATGGACGTCTGGGCCGCCACCATCTGCTTCAACACCGTCGAAGCCGAGAAACTGGGCCTGGAGAAACCGGTGAGCTGGCAGGACCTGACCAAGCCGGAATACAAGGGCAAGATCGTCATGCCCAACCCGGCGTCCTCCGGCACCGGCTTCCTCGACGTTTCCGCCTGGCTGCAGACCTTCGGCGAGAAGCAGGGCTGGGCCTACATGGACGCCCTGCACGAGAACATCGGCCAGTACGTCCACTCCGGCTCCAAGCCGTGCAAGCTGGCCGCCGCCGGCGAATTCCCGATCGGCATCTCCTTCGAGTACCCGGCCGTGCAGCTCAAGCGCCAGGGCGCGCCGCTGGACATCGTCCTGCCGAAGGAAGGCCTGGGCTGGGAAATCGAAGCCACCGGCATCGTCAAGGGCACCCAGCATGAAGCCGCGGCGAAGAAACTCGCCGACTTCTCCGCCAGCCCCAAGGCCATGGAGCTGTACAAGGAAAACTTCGCCGTGCTGGCCCAGCCGGGCATCGCCAAGCCGCAGACCGAACTGCCGGCCGACTACGAGCAGCGCCTGATCAAGAACGACTTCGCCTGGGCCTCGAAGAACCGCGACGAGATCCTCGCCGAGTGGCGCAAGCGCTATGACGGCAAGTCGGAGAAGGTTGCGCAGAAGTAAGGTTTGACACCGATGGCTCCCTCTCCCCAACCCTCTCCCTGAAGGGAGAGGGGCTGTTCGGTGTGTTGGTTCGGTTTCAGCGTCTGCCTGTGCCTTTGATGGTTTCAGGATGAACTCAGGGTTTCTCTTCGCAGAGGAGAGCTCCCTCTCCTTTCGGGGAGAGGGCGGGGGAGAGGGGCTCTTCGCCACGCAGGAAATACCCCCATGACCCACACCCACTGCGACGTTGCCATCGTCGGCGCCGGTATCCTCGGCCTTTCCCACGCCTACGCCGCTGCCCGCCGCGGGCTTTCCGTGCGCGTCTTCGAACGCACCGCCACGCCCCTGGGCGCCTCGGTGCGCAACTTCGGCCAGGCGCTGGTCACCGGCCAGCCGCCGGGCGTGATGTCCGACCTGGCACGGGCCAGCCGGCCGATCTGGGCGCAGTGGGCGGAAGGCGCCGGGTTCTCCCTGCGGCGCAATGGTTCGTTGCTGTTCGCCCGCACCGAGGCCGAGGAGCATCTGCTGGAAGCCTTCTGCGCCGGCCGCGCGAAGGAGCTGGACTACCGAGTGGGCCTGCTGCGCGGCAGCGAGCTGAACGACCTCTACCAGGGGCACTTCCGCCATCACCGCGCCGCGCTGCTCGGTTTCGACGACCAGCAGCTGTACTCCCGCGAAGCGCTGCCGAGCCTGATCGATTACGTGCGCCGCGAGCACGGCGTGCAGTTCCATTTCTCCACCCTCGTGCGTGACGTCGACACCGGCGTGCTGCGCACCACGGCGGGCAGCTTCACCGCCGGGCAGGTGATCGTCTGCTCCGGCCACGACTACCAGACGCTGCTGGCCGAGGTCATCGCGCCGCTGCAGCCGCAGGTGTGCCGCCTGCAGATGCTGCGCGCGCGCCCGCAGGTCGATTTCGGCCTCGCCCACTCGATCCTCACCGGCCTGAGTTGCGTGCATTACGGCGCCTTCTCCGACCTGCCCGAGGCCGAGGCGGTGCGCGAGCAGATTCGCCGAGAGACGCCGGAGCTGGAAGAGCAGGGCATCCACCTGCTGGTCAGCCCGACGCCCCATGGCGAGCTGATCATCGGTGACTCCCATCATTACGGCAGCGACGCCGCGCCGTTCAATGCCGAGGCGGTGGACAGGCTCATGCTGGAGCTGGCCGAGGACACCCTGGGCATGCGCGTGGAGGTGGTCGAGCGCTGGCAGGGCGTCTACGGCTCGCGCGGGCCGGGGCCGTTCTCCGTGCTGCAGGCCGCCGACGGCATCACCGCCGTGCTGATGCACACCGGCGTCGGCATGAGCATCGGCCCGGCGCTGGGCGAGCGCACCGTGGCCGGGTTGTTTGGCTGACACGCAGCTGTCATCTGCCGTTCACCGGGTTCTGGTACTGCCGGCACACACGGATTCGCTTTTTTGTAGGAGCGAGCAAGCTCGCTCCTACAGGCTGCGCGCGCGGAGAGACATGAACCACAGCATCGTCCAGAGCCATCAGGATTCCGACCTGTTCGGCCTCCTCTATGGCTTCAGCTTTCGTCCCGGCCAGCCCGGCCTGGAAATCGACTCGCCCACCGCGCTCCAGCGCCTGCAGGAGCCGCGGGCGACGGACGAGTTCCTCTGGTTGCACCTGAACCTGGCGCACGCCGCGTGCGAGCGCTGGATGAAGTCGCACCTGGAGCTGCCCGACTACTTCTTCGAGACCCTGCGCGAAGGCTCGCGCTCCACCCGCATCGAGCATGTGGACGGCGCGCTGCTGGCGGTGGTCAACGACGTGGTGTTCGACTTCAGCAGCCGCATGTCCTCGGACGTCGCCACGCTGTGGGTCTGCGCCCGTGGCCGCCTGCTGGTGACTGCCCGCGCGCAGCCGCTGCGCTCGGTGGATACGCTGCGCTCCTCGGTGAAGCACGGCGAGAGCTTCAACTCGCCGCTGGAGCTGCTGGTCCACCTGCTGCGCGACCAGGGCGAAATCCTTACCCGCATCGTTCGCGAGACCAGCATCAGCGTCGACCGCATCGAGGACCAGTTGCTGTCCTCGCGCCTCTCCGCCAGCCGCGCCGACCTGGGCGGCATGCGCCGGGTGCTGGTGCGCCTGCAACGCCTGCTGGCGCTGGAGCCGGGCTCGCTGATGCGCCTGCTCAACCGCCCGCCGCTGTGGCTGAAGGAAGACGACGTGCGCGTGCTGCGCGAGGCCACCGAGGAATTCTCCCTGGTGATCAACGACCTCACGGCGCTGGGCGAACGCATCAAGCTGCTGCAGGAAGAGATCGCCGCGAAGATCAACGAGCAGAGCAACCGCACGCTGTTCACCCTCACCGTGGTCACGGTGCTGGCGCTGCCGATCAACATCATCGCCGGCTTCTTCGGCATGAACGTCGGCGGCATTCCCTTCTCCAGCGACCCGGAAGGCTTCTGGATCCTGGTCGTGCTGGTGGCCAGCTTCACCGGCCTGGCCGGGCGCTGGGCGTTTCGCAAGCGCGACGACTACTGACGGAGCTTACCTGTAGGAGCGGGCCATGCCCGCGATCGCCCGCATGGCCCGCTCCTACAGGTTCACACCGGCGTTACCCGGCTCTTACGCTCGGGCCAAACCTCGCCCAGATAAAAAAAGACCGGCTCACAGGCCGGTCGAGGGGGAAGAATTCGTCGTCAGCGGCAGACGCGGGCGATGGCCGCTGCCAGGTGGTCCAGGCGTTCGCCGTCGAGCCCGGCGATGTTGGCGCGGCCGCTGCTGACCAGGTAGATGCTGTGCTCCTCGCGCAGGATGCGCACCTGCTCGGCCTGCAGGCCGGTATAGGAGAACATGCCGCGCTGGATGGCGATGTGCGCAAAGCGCTCCGCCAGCCCGTGGGGGCGCAGGGCTTCCACCAGGCCGATACGCAGGTCGGCGATGCGCCCGCGCATGGCGTCCAGTTCCGCCAGCCACAGGCTCTTCAGTTCCGGGTCGCCGAGGATGGCGGCGACCACTTCGGCGCCGTGGGCCGGTGGGGTGGACCACAGGTTGCGGGCGAACAGGGCCAGCTGGCTGCGGATGTCGGTGAGCTTGTCGGCATTCTCGGCGCAGACGATCAGCGCGCCGACGCGGTCGCGGTAGAGGCCGAAGTTCTTCGAGCAGGAGCTGGTGATCAGCACTTCCGGCAGGCTCTCGGCCAGCAGGCGCACGGAGTACGCGTCCTCCTCCAGCCCATCGCCCAGGCCCTGGTAAGCGAAGTCCAGCAACGGCAGCAGCTCGCGGCGACGGACGATCTCCAGCACGCGCTGCCATTGCGCGTGATCCAGGTCGAAGCCGGTGGGGTTGTGGCAGCAGGCGTGCAGCAGCACCACGTCGCCCTGCGGGATTTTCTCCAGCATGGCGAACATGGCCTCCGCGTCGAGGCGGTTGTCCGCGCCGACATAGGGGTAGTGCTTGATCGGCACGCCGGCGGCGGCGAACAGGGTCTCGTGGATCGGCCAGGTCGGGTCGCTCAGCCAGATATTTTTCCCCGGCAGGCAATGGGCGATGAACTCCGCCGCCAGGCGCAGGGCGCCGGTGCCGCCGGGCGTCTGCGTGGCATCGGCACGCGAATCGGCCAGCAGCGGCGAGGTGACGCCCAGCACCTGCTCACACAGGCGTGCGGCGAACAGCGCGTCGCCGTGGCTGCCGACGTAGCTCTTGGTGGTCTCGCTATCCACCAGGCGCTGCTCGGCGAGCTTCACCGCGCGGGGGATCGGCGTGAGGCCCTGGGCGTCCTTGTAGACGCCCACGCCAAGGTCGAGCCGCGCGGGGTTGGGGTCCGCCCGATAGGCTTCGAGCAGGCCCAGGATCGGGTCGCCCGGTACGCGGGTGACCTTGGCGAAATGACTCATTTGCGTCCCTCTGCTTTCGCGGCCAGCTCGTCGGTGCGCGCGGCCATGATGAAGTCGTTGCGGTGCAGGCCCTTCAGCTCGTGGCTCCACCAGGTGACGGTGACCTTGCCCCACTGGGTGAGCAGGTCGGGGTGGTGGCCTTCTTCCTCGGCAATGGCGCCCACTGCGTTGGTGAAGGCCAGGGCGTGCCTGAAGTTCTTGAACAGGAAGACCCGCTCCAGTTCCATGTGATCGTCACGGACCTCGATGTTCCAGTCCGGAATCTGCTTGATCAGCACCGCCAGTTCTTCGTCGGACACCTTCGGGGCGTCGGCGCGGCAGGCTTCGCAATGGGCTTGGGTGAGTGCGGTCATGAAAGGTTCTCCTTGTCGTGGGGGGGCATAGGAGTGCGCTCGCGAACCATCTTAGGCTCGCGAGCACGTCTCATCCTAGGCACAGATGGGATCGATTGCAGCGGATCAGGCGGCCTGTTTCGGCGGAAACTTCGGCGCGTGCAGGCCCAGGTGCATGGCTTCGCGCACCAGCGCCATGATGTCCTCATGGGCCAGCTCGAACAGGCGCTTGAGCTCGGGCAGCACGAAGTACAGGGGCTGCAGGATGTCGATGCGGTACGGCGTACGCATGCATTCCAGCGGATCGAAGGGCTGGTGTTCAGGCGCGTCGGAAAGGCTGTAGACCGTCTCCTTGGGCGAGGAGAGGATGCCGCCCCCGTAGATGCGCAGGCCTTGCGGGGTGTCGAGCAGGCCGAATTCGATGGTCATCCAGTAGAGGCGGGCGAGGAACACGCGCTCTTCCTTGCTGGCGGCCAGGCCGAGCTTGCCGTAGGTGTGGGTGAACTCGGCGAACCAGGGGTTGGTCAGTAGCGGGCAGTGGCCGAAGATCTCGTGGAAGATGTCCGGTTCCTGCAGGTAGTCCAGCTCTTCCGGGGTGCGGATGAAGGTCGCGACGGGGAATTGCTGGCTGGCCAGCAACTCGAAGAAGGTCTGGAAGGGAATCAGCGCCGGCACCCGCGCCACGCGCCAGCCGGTGGCGGCCTGGAGCACCCGGTTGACCTCGCCCAGTTGCGGGATGCGCTCATGGGGCAGGCCGAGCTGCTCAATGCCGTCCAGGTATTCCTGGCACGCGCGGCCCTCGATCACTTTCAGCTGGCGGGTGATCAGGGTATTCCAGACCTGATGTTCGGCTTCCGGGTAGTGGATAAAGCCATCTTCGTCAGGCTGGCGGGCCACGTACTGCGTTGTCTTCATGGGTGCCCTCATAGGTCCTGTGGCTTCGAGGCCTTGTTGTTGTGATGACCAACAGATAGCGCGAGTCGTGCCGCCGAACAGCCCCCTCGGCGCTGCGCGGGCAAGCTCGCGGCACGTCAATCCGTAAAGAAAATATTACGATTGGCGGCGCGGGTATCCGGCCATGGCTTGAAGGTGCGGTGATCTGTCACATATTCTTGACGGTAATTTCCGGCCGCCTTGCGAAAATCCGTGCCGGAGTGCCCACCACAACGACAACCACGGGCCCGCCATGCGCATCAAAGTGCACTGCCAGAACCGCGTCGGCATCCTGCGCGACATCCTCAACCTGCTGGTCGACTACGGCATCAACGTCAACCGTGGCGAAGTCGGCGGCGAGCAGGGCAACGCCATCTACCTGCTCTGCCCGAACCTCATCAACCTGCAGTTCCAGTCGCTCAAGCCCAAGCTCGAAGCGGTGCCCGGCGTGTTCGGCGTCAAGCGCGTCGGCCTGATGCCCAGCGAGCGCCGCCACCTGGAGCTGAACGCGCTGCTGGCGGCGCTGGAGTTCCCGGTGCTGTCCATCGACATGGCTGGGCAGATAGTCGCCGGCAACCGTGCCGCTGCGCAGCTGCTGGGTGTGCGCGTGGATGAGGTGCCGGGCATCCCGCTGTCACGTTACGTCGAGGACCTCGACCTGCCCGAATTGGTGCGGGCCAACAAGGCGCGCATCAATGGCCTGCGGGTGAAGGTGAAGGGTGACGTGTTCCTCGCCGACATCGCGCCGCTGCAGACCGAACATGACGAAAGCGAAGCGCTGGCCGGTGCCGTGCTCACCCTGCACCGCGCCGACCGTGTCGGCGAGCGCATCTACAACGTGCGCCGCCTGGAGCTGCGCGGCTTCGACAGCATCTTCCAGAGCTCGCGGGTGATGGCCGCCGTGGTCCGTGAAGCACGCCGTATGGCGCCACTGGACGCGCCGCTGCTGATCGAGGGCGAAACGGGCACCGGCAAGGAGTTGCTGGCCCGCGCCTGCCACCTCGCCAGCCCGCGCGGGCAGTCGCCGTTCATGGCGCTGAACTGCGCCGGCCTGCCCGAATCGATGGCCGAGACCGAGTTGTTCGGCTACGGCCCCGGCGCCTTCGAAGGCGCGCGTCCGGAAGGCAAGCTCGGCCTGCTGGAGCTGACCGCCGGCGGCACGCTGTTCCTCGATGGCGTCGGCGAGATGAGCCCGCGCCTGCAGGCCAAGTTGCTGCGCTTCCTGCAGGACGGCTGCTTCCGCCGGGTGGGCAGCGACGAGGAGGTGTACCTGGACGTGCGGGTGATCTGCGCGACCCAGGTGGACCTGTCCGAGCTGTGCACCAAGGGTGAGTTCCGCCAGGACCTCTACCACCGACTCAACGTACTGTCGCTGCACATCCCGCCGCTGCGCGAGTGCCTGGACGGCCTGGAGCCGCTGGTGGAACACTTCCTCGACCAGGCCAGCCGGCAGATCGGCTGCTCGCTGCCCAAGCTCTCGCCACAGGCCCTGGACCGCCTCGGCCGCTACCACTGGCCGGGCAACGTGCGGCAGCTGGAGAACGCGCTGTTCCAGGCGGTTTCGCTGTGCGAAGGCGGCACCATCCGCCCCGAGCACATCCGCCTGCCGGACTACGGCGCGCCGCATCCGCTGGGAGACTTCTCCCTGGAAGGCGGGCTGGATGCCATCGTCGGCCGGTTCGAGAGGGCGGTGCTGGAGCGGCTCTACCGCGAGCACCCGAGCAGCCGGCAGTTGGGCAAGCGGCTCGGGGTGTCGCACACCACCATTGCCAACAAGCTGCGGACGCATGGGTTGGGGCACAACGAGGAGTCCTGAACCGGGCTCCTTCCACAGGAGCGTGCTCTGCCCGCGATCCGTCGGCAGGGCCGACGGGGCCAGTCACCAGGTCTTCGGCCGATAGCCCTTCACGCAGGCTCGCACCTCATCGTCGATCACATTGCCCGGCTTGATGCAGTCGGACAGCTTGCGCGGGCTGTCGCTGTAGGGCGAGCTCGCCGGTGCCGGCTGCGCGCCGGCCGGGGAAAGCCCCAGCCGGCTTTGCAGCACCACCCAGCGCTCCGCCAGCCAGGCATGGCCGGCCGGATTGCGCCACAGGGCGGTACCGGCAGCGAGGATCAGCAGCGGAATGAGGAACCACAGCAGTGGCTTCACCAGCATCCGCCAGTTGCGCTTCGGGTCTTCGGGCGGCTTCTGCTTGTTCTGCTGCCTGACCTGCTCCCAGTAATAGTCGCGATCACGGTCGCTCATCGATGTACTTCCGCCGGGTGGATGCGTGAAGAGTAACGGCTGGCGCGGTCCGCGGCGAGGCGCGATCAGTGGTCCTTGTGACGGCCTTCGCGCACCACCATATTGGTCCGCATGAGCGCCCCTCGTATCTCCTCCCGCACCCAGCGAGCCGATGTGCTGTCCGCCTTCCATCCGGCGGTGGCCGCCTGGTTCCGTGCGCATTTCAAGCTGCCGACCCAGGCGCAGGTGCAGGCCTGGCCGGCGATCCAGGCGGGGGAATCGACGCTGGTCGCCGCACCCACCGGCTCGGGCAAGACGCTCACGGCCTTCCTCTCGGCCATCGATGCCTTGGTCCGCGAGGGGCTGGACAACGGCGGCGTGCTGCCGGACCGCACCACGGTGGTCTACGTCTCGCCGCTCAAGGCGCTGTCCAACGACATTCGCATCAACCTCGAGGAACCGCTGGCCGGTATCCGCGCCGCGCTGGGCGAGATGGGCCTGCCGGAGGTGGACATCCGCACCGCCGTGCGCACCGGCGACACCACGACCCGGGAACGTGAGGCCATGCGCAAGCAGGTGCCGCATATCCTGGTGACCACGCCCGAATCGCTCTACGTGCTGCTCGGCTCGGACTCTGGTCGCGCCATGCTCGCCGGCGCGCGCAGCGTGATAGTCGATGAAATCCATGCGCTGGCCGCGAGCAAGCGTGGCAGCCACCTGGCGCTGTCACTGGAGCGTTTGCAGGCGTTGTGCGAAGCGCCGCTGGTGCGCATCGGCCTGTCCGCCACGCAGAAGCCCGTCGAGGCGGTGGCAAGCTTCCTGGTCGGGCGTCACCAGGCCTGCCGCATCGTCGACATCGGCTACAGCCGCGAGCGTGACCTGAACCTGGAAGTGCCGGCGGCGCCGCTGGAAGCGGTGATGTCCCACGATGTCTGGGACAAGGTCTACGACCGCCTCGCCGAACTGGCCAGCGAGCACCGCACCACGCTGGTGTTCGTCAACACCCGGCGGCAGTCCGAGCGAATCACCCGGCACCTGGCCGAGCGTATCGGCGCCGGCTGGGTCGCGGCGCACCACGGCAGTCTGTCCAAGGAGCTGCGCCTGGGCGCCGAGCGGCGGCTCAAGGCCGGGCAACTGAAGGTGCTGGTGGCCACCGCTTCGCTGGAGCTGGGCATCGATATCGGCGAGGTGGATCTGGTCTGCCAGATCGGCTCGCCGCGTTCCATTGCCGCCTTCCTGCAGCGCGTCGGCCGTTCCGGCCATAGCGTCGGTGGCACGCCCAAGGGGCGGCTGTTCCCGACCTCGCGGGACGACCTGATCGAGTGCGTGGCGCTGCTCGACAGCGTGCGGCAGAACGAACTGGATGCACTGGACATTCCGCGCGCGCCGCTGGACGTGCTGGCCCAGCAGATAGTCGCCGAAGCCGCCTGCCAGGAATGGCGCGAAGATGCGTTGTTCGAGCTGTTCACCGCTGCGCAACCCTATGCCGACCTCAACCGGGCGCACTTCGACGCGCTGCTGCGCACCCTCGCCGAGGGCTACACCAGCCGCAACGGCCAGCGCGGTGCCTACCTGCACCGCGACGCCGTGCACCAGCGCCTGCGCGGCCGGCGCGGCGCCAAGCTGACCGCGGTCACTTCGGGCGGGACCATTCCCGATACCGGCGACTATGCCGTACTGCTGGAGCCGCAAGGCCTGACCGTGGGTACGGTGAACGAGGACTTCGCGGTGGAGAGCCTGGCGGGCGACGTGTTCCAGCTGGGCAATATTTCCTATCGGATCCTGCGCGTCGAGCCGGGCCGCGTGCGCGTCGAGGATGCCCAGGGCCAGCCGCCGAACATTCCCTTCTGGCTCGGCGAGGCGCCGGGGCGCAGTGACGAGCTGTCCACCAGCGTCGCGCGCCTGCGCGGCCAACTGGACGCATTGCTGGCCCAGGGCGAGAACGATCCCGAACCGCTGGCGCGGGCCATCGACTGGCTGCAGGAACAGCTCGGCCTGAACGATGCGGCAGCGCGACAACTGGTGGAATACCTGGCCCGTGCGCGCCACGCCCTCGGTGCGCTGCCGACGCAGAAGACCCTGATACTCGAACGTTTCTTCGATGAATCCGGTGGTATGCAGCTGGTCATCCATTCGCCCTACGGCAGCCGCCTCAACCGCGCGTGGGGGCTGGCGCTGCGCAAGCGTTTCTGCCGCACCTTCAACTTCGAACTGCAGGCAGCCGCCACCGAAGACGCGATCATCCTGTCGCTGTCCACCAGCCACAGCTTCCCGCTGGACGAGGTCTGGCGCTACCTGCATTCCAACAGCGCCGAGCACGTGCTGATCCAGGCGCTGCTTGACGCGCCGCTGTTCGGCGTGCGCTGGCGCTGGAACGCCACCACCGCGCTGGCGCTGCCGCGCTACAGCGGCGGCCGCAAGGTCGCTCCGCAGCTGCAGCGCATGCGCAGCGAGGACCTGCTGGCCTCGGTGTTCCCCGACCAGGTGGCGTGCCTGGAGAACATCGTCGGCGAGCGCGAGATTCCTGATCACCCGCTGGTGGCGCAGACCCTCGACGACTGCCTGCACGAGGCGATGGACTGCGAAGGCTGGCTCGACCTGTTGCGGCGCATGGAAAACGGTGCGCTGACCCTGCTGGCGCGCGACTTGCCGGCGCCGTCGCCGCTGGCGGCGGAGGTGCTGTCCGCCAGCCCTTACTCCTTCCTCGATGACGCGCCGCTGGAAGAACGCCGTACCCAGGCCGTGCAGAGCCGCCGCTGGACCGACCCGGAAAGCGCCGACGACCTTGGCGCGCTGGATGCCGAAGCCATCGACGCGGTACGCGCCGAGGCCTGGCCCGAAGCCCGCGACGCCGACGAGATGCACGAGGCGCTGACCGGTCTGGGCGGCATCCGCGAGAGCGAGGCGCAGGCCAACGAGGGCTGGCCCTTCCTGCTCAAGGCGCTGGCCAGGGCGGGCCGGGCAACGCGCCTGGAACTGTCTGTGGGCGATGTCTGGGTGGCGGCGGAGCGGCTCAGCCAATGGCTGGCACTGCATCCCCAGGTCGCGATGAGGCCACAGCTGGACCTGCCGCCGTCACTGCTTCAACCCTGCGCAACCGATGAGGCGCAGGTCGAACTGGTGCGCGCGCGCCTGACCGGCTTCGGCCCGCGAGTGCTGCAAGCGCTGGCGGCCGACCTGGGGATTTCCACCGGCGATACCGGCTTCGCCCTGGCCAGCCTGGAGCGCGAGGGCTACGTGCTGCGCGGTCGCTTCACGCCGGGCGCGCAGGACGAAGAGTGGTGCGAGCGCCACCTGCTGGCGCGTATCCACCGCTACACGGTCAAGCGCCTGCGCCGGGAAATCGAGCCGGTGGCGCGGGCGGATTTCATGCGCTTCCTGTTCGACTGGCAGCGGGTGTCCGCTGGATCGCGGGTGCGCGGTGCGGAGTCCCTGGCCGGCGTGCTCAGCCAGCTGGAAGGCTTCCAGGCCGCCGCCTCGGCCTGGGAAAGCGACATCCTGCCCAGCCGCGTGGCCGACTACGGCATCAATTGGCTGGACGATTTGTGCCGTGCCGGCCGTATCGTCTGGGCGCGCTTGCCGGGCCGAACTGCAGCGAAGGGGCGCGGCGGCCCGCTGAAGAGCACGCCCATCGTATTGCTGCCGCGTGCGCAGATGGCGCAATGGAGCGCGCTGGGTGGAGGGCAGGCGGACGCCGAGCTGTCCGCCAAGGCCAGCAAGGTGCTGGAGGTGCTCAAGGAGCACGGCGCTTCCTTCTTCGAGGAGCTGGCCAGCGACAGCCACCTGCTGCGTACCGAGCTGGAAACCGTGCTGGGCGAGCTGGTGGCGGCGGGGCGGGTGAATGCCGACAGCTTCGCCGGCCTGCGCGCCCTGCTGATGCCGGCGGCGCGTCGCCATCCGCAGCGCCGTTCGCGCACGCCGTTGTTCGGCATGGCCGATGCCGGCCGCTGGGCGCTGCTGCGTCGCGCCACGCTGGAACCAGGCGCGCGGTTGCCGGCGGAAGTGCTCGAACATGTCGCCATGACCTTGCTGCGCCGCTACGGCGTGGTCTGCTGGCGTTTGCTGGACCGCGAGGCCGATTGGCTGCCGCCGTGGCGCGACCTGCTGCGGGTCTACCACCGCCTGGAGGCGCGCGGGGAAATCCGTGGCGGGCGCTTCGTCGCCGGGCTGACCGGTGAGCAGTTCGCCCTGCCCGAGGCCGTCGGCCTGCTGCGTGAAGTGCGCCGGCGTGAAGCGAGCGGCGAATGGCTGGTGGTGTCGGCGGTCGACCCGCTGAACCTGGCCGGCACCCTGTTGCCAGGGCGCAAGGTACCGGCGGTGGGCGGCAACCGCGTGCTCTATCGCGATGGCGTGCCGGTGGGGGCTTTGATCGCTGGCGAAGTGGACCTGCTCGCGGAGCTGGCGCCGGAAGACCAGGCCCGCGCGCGGCAACTGCTGATCCGCCGGTAAGCCGGGCGCGGCTGACGTACACTCAGCGGCACGGAAGTTTCTCCTTGCGAGGCTGTGATGTCTTCCTGCGAGCCCCCGAGTCTGCCCGCCCTGTTGCGCCAGTGGTGGTTCCTGCCGCTGCTGGCGCTTGCGCTGTGCCTGCGCCTGTATGAACTGACCGGCTCGGCCATCTGGGGCGACGAAAGCTCCAGCCTGTTCCTCGCCCGCTATTCGCCATTGCAACTCTGGCAGCACGCCGCCCACGACGTGCATCCGCCGCTGTACTTCTACCTGCTGCACCTGTGGACCGGGCTGCTTGGCGAGGGTGTGCTGTCGCTGCGCCTGTTCAGCGCGGTGTTCGGTACGGTCGCGGTGTTCCTCGGCGGCTGGCTGGCCTGGCGCCTCGCCAGTCGCCGCGCGGCGTTGCTCGCCGTCGTGTTGCTGGCGCTGCTGCCCACGGCGGTGCGCTACAGCCAGGAAGTGCGCATGTATTCGCTGCTCGGCTGCTGGCTGCTGGCCGCGACACTGGCCTTGCTCTACTGGCTGGACGAGGGCAAGCGCCGCCACCTGCTGGCCTACGTGCTGCTGATGGCCGCGGCGTTCTACACCCACTACTTCAGCCTGTTCGGCCTGCTGGTGCATTGGGCCTGGCTGGCGTTGCTGCCGAACAGTCCGCTGCGCCGCCGCGACTGGTGGCTGGCGAACCTGGCCATCGCTGCGCTGTTCCTGCCCTGGTTGCCCGGCCTGCTGGACCTGGTTCGCCACATGGCGGTGCTGGTCGCTGGCGGAGACGTGGGCTGGGAGCCGCCAGTGGATGCCCGTTCCGTCCCGTCGATGCTCTGGCAATGGCTGGCGCAGTCCGATGGCAACGAGCTGTCGTGGCCTCTGCTGGTGGGCGTGCCGTTGCTGGTGCTGGGGGCGATGCTGCTGGTGCTGCATCGGGATCGCAGCCGCCAGCGCGCCGGTGTGTTGCTCTCGCTGTATGTCGGCCTGCCGCTGCTGGGGCTGTATGGCGTGTCCTTCGTCTCGCCGGTGTTCGTCGAGCGCTACCTGACGGCCTTTGCGCTGGGCCTGCCGCTGCTGTTCGCGGTGGCGCTGGACCGCCTGCTGGAAGCACGGCGGGCGCTGGGAGTGGTGACGCTGGCAACGTTGCTCGGCTTGCAGGGCCTGGGGCTGGCGCGCGCCTACGAGACGGACCCGGACGAGCAGTTCGACGGCATGGTCGCCTACGTCAATGCCCATTACCGCGCCGGCGACCGGGTGGTGGTGGACGATATCCTCTGGTACCTGGCGTTCCGTTACTACAACCGCACCGGCAGCGAACCGCTGCTGTACACCGCGCCGGCCGCGGATGGTTCGTCCGGACGGCCGGGGCACTATGGTTTCGGTTCGCTGATCGATGACCGCCAGCACAGCTTCGTCGATCGCCTGGCCGACCTGCCGCAAGGTGATGGCCGAGTCTGGCTGGTGATGAGTCGCTACAACGACGAGGAGATTCCCGACGTGCCCGCCAGTTGGCGCCGCATCGCCCAGCATGCGGGCGGGGAAGTGCAGGCTCTGCTGTTCGAGCGCGCGTCGATGCGTAACGCCGCGCGCTGACTGCTCAGTGGCTCAGAAGCGGATGCGCCCGGTGAAGGCGTCCTTGAGCATCACCCAGTCGCCCATCAGCGACCACAGCGGGTACTTGAAGGTGGCGGGGCGGTTCTTCTCGAACACGAAATGGCCGACCCAGGCGAAGCCGTAGCCGGCCAGCGGCATGGCCAGCAGCCACAACCAGTGCCCGCTGACGATGGCGTAGGCGAGGATCGACAGCACCAGCAGGCTGCCCACGTAATGCAGGCGACGGCACACGGCGTTGCTGTGCTCCTGCAGGTAATACGGGTAGAACTCGGCGAAGCTCTGGAATCGATCGGCGGTCTGGGTGCTCATGGCGCACCTCCTGTTGTTGTGGTGGCCCAGTGTAGGACGGAGCCGTCGGACTTGCGGATGGCATGGGGGACCAGTTTAGTATCCCCCTGCGCCGCCGGCTGTCTCGCGGTGGCGCCGTTGACCACCATAACCAGAAGAAAACGCATGCCTGAGCGTACGACCCTGTCCAGTTGGGTGCGGGGAATCGTCCAGTCCCTGGAACTGGAAGGCCTGGACAGCCGAGCGCTGTTCGCCGAACTGGGATTGGATTTCGCTGCCCTCGACGACCCCGATGCGCGCTTCCCGCAGGACGCCATGAGCCGTCTGTGGAACCGCGCCGTGGAGCTGTCCGGCAACCCGGCCATTGGTCTGAACATCGCCCGCGTACACACCCCGGCGTTCCCGGTGGTGGGCTATGCACTGATGTCCAGCCGCAACCTGGGCGAGGGCTTCGAGCGCCTGGAGCGCTACCAGCGGATCATTGCCGAGGGCGCCGACCTGACCTTCCGTCGTCTGCCCGAGGGCTGTTTGTACCGCATCGTGGTGCACGGTGACCGTTTGCCTGTGCCACGGCAGAGCGCCGAGTGCTCGCTGGCGAGCCTGATCGCCATGCTGCGCTGGATCACCGGGCGGGCGATCAAGCCGCTGGAGGTGCGCCTGGCCGGGGACGCGCCGCAGAACGTCGAGCCCTACCGGGAGCTGTTCCAGGCGCCGCTGAGTTTCGGCCACGCCGACTGCGCGATGCTGTTTTCCCACGAGGACATGGCCGCGCCGCTGCCCACTGCCAACGAGGAGCTGGCGCGCCTGCACGATCGCTTTGCCGGGGAATACCTGGCGCGCTTCGTCAGCAGCCGCTTCAGCCACCAGACGCGCCAGGTCCTGTGCCGCCTGCTGCCCCAGGGCGAGCCCAAGCGCGAAAGCGTGGCGCAGGCGCTGCACCTGTCCGAACGCACCTTGCAGCGCCGCCTGCAGGAGGAGGGCACCAGCTACCAGCAACTGCTCGACGACACCCGCCGCGAACTGGCCCAGCAATACCTCGCCACGCCGCGCATGACGCTGCTGGAGATTGCCTACCTGCTGGGCTTTTCCGAGCCGAGCAACTTCTTCCGCGCCTTCCGCCGCTGGTTCGGCAAGACGCCGGGGGAGTACCGCGAGGAGCTGTGATGCCTCCGGCGCCAAGCGGCTGGTTGTAGGAGCGAGCTTGCTCGCGAACCGCTTGATGGCGGTGCCCAGCCGTTCGCGAGCAAGCTCGCTCCTACAGAGGCCCGCCGCAGCCGGCTAGCGCAGGAGCGGGCTTTGTCCGCGATACCGCGCCGCGGGCCTCAGTGCCGCCAGAACGCCGGGGTGAACAGCACCAGCACCGTGATGATTTCCAGGCGGCCCGCCAGCATGCCGCCGCAGAGCAGCCACTTGGCGGCGTCCGGCAGCGAGGCGAAGTTGCCCGAGGGGCCGATGATCGGGCCCATGCCCGGGCCGACGCCGGCCACGGTGCTGGCCGCGCCGGTCAGCGACGTCATCCAGTCCAGGCCGAGGAACGACAGGCCCAGCGCCAGGGCACCGACGGTGGCGCCGAAGAAGAACGAGAAGGTCAGGATCGAACGCACGATCTCTTCGTCCAGGCGGTGGCCGTTGTAGCTCTGGCGGATCACCGCGCGCGGGTGGATCAGCTGGTACAGGCTGGCGCGCAGCAGGGTGAAGGCCACCTGGAAGCGGAAGATCTTGATGCCGCCGGCGGTGGAGCCGGAGCAGCCGCCGATAAAGCCCAGGTAGAAGAACAGCATGATCGAGAAGTGGCCCCACAGGCTGTAGTCGCCCAGGGCGAAGCCGGTGGTGGTGACCACCGAGGTCACGTTCACCGCGACGATGCGGAAGGCGTCCAGCCAGGGCAGGCTGGACGTCACCGAGTACCAGGTGCCCATCACCAGCCAGGTGACCAGCAGCAGGCCGAGGAAGCCGTGCACCTGATGGTCGCGGATCAGCGCCTTGCGGTTGCCGCGCAGCATGGACACATACAGCACGAAGGGGATGCTGCCCAGGATCATCACCACCACCGCCACCCAGTGCACCGCCGGCTGGTGCCACTTGGCCAGGGACTGGTCGGAGGTGGAGAAACCGCCGGTGGAAATGGCCGACATGGCGTGGTTGAGCGAGTCGAACAGGCCCATGCCGGCCCACCAGAAGGCCAGCGTGCCGGCGATGGTGATCGCCACGTAAACCCCGACTATGTACTTGGCCACCATGTGCGAGCGCGGCATGACCTTGTCCGAGCGGTCCGAGGATTCAGTCTGGAACAGGCGCATGCCACCGATGCGCAGCATCGGCAGGATCGCCACCGCCATGGCGATGAAGCCGATACCGCCCAGCCAGTGCAGCAGCGAGCGCCAGATGAGGATGCCCGGCGACATCTTGTCCAGCCCGCTGAGGACGGTGGAGCCGGTGGCGGTGATGCCCGACATGCTCTCGAAGATCGCGTCGGTGAAGCTGATGTGCCGCGCGAACATGAAGGGCAGGGACGAGAAGAAGCAGACGATCACCCAGCTCGACACGGTGAGCATGTACATGTCCCGCGGACGCATGTGTACCTGCTCCGGGCGGCCGGGAATGACCATGCCCAGCCCGCAGGTGAAGGTGATGATCGCCGACCAGATGAACGGGTGCAGCTCGTTGGCGCGGCCGTAGTACAGCAGCGTGGCCATGGGCACCAGCATGGCGACTGCCAGCGTGATGACGAAGATGCCGATGATGAATCCGAGGGTGCGTAGTGTCGGCAGGGCCATGCGCTGAGGTCTGAATCCAATGGGAATCGGCCATTTTACCTGCCGCCTGCCGAGAGTAAACCGCGTGACACCGTTCCCCTTTACAAGTGGGGCGGAGTTGCAGCGGGCTGTCTTTCCCGGACAAATGCGAACCCTTTGCGTCTACAATGGCGGCTTCGAGATTGACTGGAGGCAGCCCATGGAGGCTCTCGACGCGTTGCTCAACCGTGTGTCCCACGCCCGCCTGAGCGAGCCGGCACCGTCCGCCGAGCAGCTGGACCGCCTGTTCCGCAGCGCCTTGCGCGCCCCGGACCACGGGCAGCTGCGCCCCTGGCGCTTCCTTACCGTGGAAGGCGAGGCGCGCAAGGAGCTGGGAGAGTTGTTTGCCCGCGCCGTGGCGGCCAATGAGCCGGACGGCAAGCCCGAGGCGCTGGACAAGGCTCGCGCCATGCCGCTGCGCGCGCCGCTGCTGGTGGTGGCCGTGGCACGCCTGCAGGATCACCCCAAGGTGCCGGAGATCGAGCAGTGGCTGGCGGCGGGTTGCGCCGCCCACGGCATCATCCAGGCGGCCTACGTCGAAGGGTTGGGTGCGATGTGGCGCACGGGCGCCATGGCGTTCGATCCGCTGGTGCGCGAGGGCCTGGGCTTGGCCGAGAACGAGCGCATCGTCGGTTTCATCTACCTCGGCACGCCGGTCGGCGAGCTGCGCCGCCCGGCGCCGCTGGACCCGGCCGGGTTCGTCAGCGCCTGGCGGGGCTGAGCGGCAGTTCCAGGCGTACCTTCCAGCCAGCGTCGCGAGCGCGCCAGAGCAGGTGTCCACCCTGCCAGGCGGCCAGGCGACGCGCCGGCGGCAGGGCTTCCGGCAGCCAGGCCCGCGCCTGCGGGTCGTCGCCTTGCAGATCCAGGCGCAGCTCACCGCGTGCTGAACTGAGCGACAGCTCCAGCGCCGCATGCGGATGGCGCGCCAGCGCCCCTTCCAGCAAGGCATCCAGTGCTTCGCCCAGCGCATCCGGCCAGCTTTCCAGTGGCCAGGTGCCGCTCTGCGGCAGGCTCAGGCGCAAGCCGGGCCAGCGTGCGCGCCAGTGCGTGGCGAGACGCGCCAGTTCCACCGCCAGCACCAGGTACTGCGGGTCGTCGTAGGGTTCACTGCGCAGCAGGGCTGCCGGCGGCAGCGGCTGTTGCAGGACGGGGATCGGGGTAGCGAAGGCGGGAAGGCTCATGGTGGCTCTCCGAAAATGCGCTCGGTTCAGGCGGCCTGCCGACGCAACGGCAGGTCGATGCTGGCGACGAATCCGCCGTCGGGATGGTTGCTCAGGCGCAGTCGTCCATGGTGACGTTCGATGGCGCGGCGGGCGATGGCCAGGCCCAGGCCGTGGCCGGGGCTGCTCTGGTTGGGCGCGCGGAAGAAGGGTTCGCCCAGTTGCGCCAGGTGTTCCTCGCTGGCGCCGGGACCGTGGTCGCGCACGCGGATGTGCAGGCGTTCGCCGTCGATCCGCGCCTGTACTTCCAGCGGCTGTTCCGCCGGGTTGAAGCGCAGGCCGTTGCGCAGCAGGTTGTCGAGGGCGCGGTCGAGCATGTCCGGCCAGCCGTCGAGGGCCAGTTGCGGGCCGACGTCGAGCTGGATGGTCTGTTCCGGGTAAAGCAGTTGCGCATCGTTGCGCAGGCGCTCGAACAGCGGCAGCAGGTCGATGCGGCTGGCCGGGCCGGGCTCGGCGTCGAGGCGGGCGAGGGCGAGGATCTCGCTGATCAGTGCCTCCAGGCGGTCGCATTCCTGTTCCAGGCGCGGCCACATGGCAGCGCGCTGTTCGGGCTCGGCGCGTTCAGCCAGGGCCAGGGCGATGCGCAGGCGGGCCAGCGGCGAACGCAGTTCGTGGGAAACATCACGCAGGAGCTGGCGTTGGCTGCCGATCAGCCCTTGCAGGCGGGCACCCATGCGGTTGAAGTCACGCGCCAGCACGCCCAGTTCGTCGCCGCGGCGCGAGAGTCGGGCGAGGCTGTCCTGTTGATAACTGGTCTGGCCGAGGTCATGCACGGCGCGGCGCAGGCGGTTCAGCGGGCGGGTGATGGACAGCGTCAGCAGCAGGCTGAACACGGTCAACACCACCAGCGCGATGCCCAGCGCACTCAGCGGCCAGAGGAGGCTGCTGCGGTGCCAGGCCTGCAGCGTCGGGTGCGGAATGCGGTAGATGAACAGGTAGGTCTGGTCGGTGCGGCTGCTGGTGTATTCCTGGCTCAGTTGGCGCCAGGGGAAGCGCGGCAGGTTTTCCCGGTCGAAATTGTTGTCGCGCGGCCGTGGCGGGCGCGGCAGGTAGGTGCCGTTGACCAGGCGCTGGCCGGTCTCGTCGAGCACCTGCACGGAGAGCTCGTATTGCTTGCGGCGGCTTTCCAGCAGTTCTTGCGCGGCTTCCGGGCCTTGCGTCTCGTAGAGCTGGGTCCATTGCTTGGCGATGTCATGCAGGCCGGGATAGCGGGCGATCACCCAGGTGTCCTGGTTCAGGGCGCGGCCCAGCAGGATCGACAGTCCGGCCACCAACAGGAGGGCGAGCCAGAAGGCGGCGAGGATCCGCCAGAAGAGTGAGCGCATGGTCTTCCTGTTCAGCCGCATGGTCTATCCGTTGTCAGGGGCTCCACGGCAAGGCGCCGGGTAGAACCCGGCGCCTGCGCTTGCTGGAGCGAATCAGTTGGTCTTGGCGCCGTCCTTCTGGGCCTTCCAGGTCTGGAATTCAGCCCATTCGGCCTTGCGCTGCTCGCGCTGCTTCTTCATCTCGTCGAACTTCTTCTGCTGCTCGGGAGTGAGGATGCCGCGGATGCCGGCGTCGGCCTTGTCACGGTTGGCCTTCAGTTCTTCCTGCATGGCCTTGCGGTCAGCCTCGGGCAGCTTGTTCCAGTACTTCTCGGTGATCGCGCGGCGATCCTTCATCGAGTCGCCCATCAGCTTGCCGACTTGCTGGCGCTGGTCCTGGGTCAGGTTCAGTTCGCGGAACGCACCGCCGTGTTCGCCGCGGTGCATGCCCGGGCCGTGGTCCTTCATGAACGGGGCCGGCGGCGGAGCGTCGGTCGGCGCGGGAGTGGCCGCCAGCGCGACGGTCGGCAGGGCGGCGGCGATCAGCAGGGCGGTCAGGGTCTTGCGCATGGTGTTTCTCCTTTCAGGGGCCGGTCGTTACCGGATGAGCCCAGTCTAGGGTCGGCAAGGTCAAGGGCGGTCAGTCCCACGTAAAGCTTCGGTAAAGATTGCGTGAAGCCCTGCTGGAATCTTTACCAAGCCCGGGCCAGAGCGGCCCGGGCGCTCTGCAAGACGAGGGATCAGGCTGCGTAGAAGTAACCGCGCCCGCGCAGGGCGAGGATGCGCGGGCGGCCGTCGGGATGGCTGCCGAGCTTCTTGCGCAGGTTGCTGACGTGCATGTCCAGGCTGCGGTCGTACAGGGTCAGCTTGCGGCCCAGCGCGAGCTGCGCCAGCGCCTGCTTGTCCAGCGGTTCCCCCGGCTGGCGCAGCAGGGCCTCGAGGATGCGGCTCTCGGAAAGGGTCAGGCTGATTTCTTCGGCGCCGATGGTGGCCACGCCGCGCGACAGGTTCAGCGCCAGGTCGCCCAGCTCCAGCTGCGCGGCGGGTTGCGCCGGGTGGCTGCGGCGCAGTACGGCGCGCAGGCGGGCGGTCAGCTCGCGCGGGTCGCAGGGCTTGGCCAGGTAGTCGTCGGCGCCCAGCTCCAGGCCGAGGATACGGTCCAGCGGCTCGCCGCGGGCGGAGAGCATCAGCACCGGCAGGTCCGGGTGGTCGCTGCGCAGCGACTTGAGCAGCTCCAGGCCGCTGCCGTCGGGCAGCATGACGTCGAGCACGACCGCGTCCGGCGCGCGGCTGCCCAGCGCGGCGCGGGCCTGCGCACCATCGTGGGCGGCGCGGATGCTGAAGCCTTCCTGGGTCAGCCAGGTGGTCAGCAGTTCGCAGAGTTCGACATCGTCGTCGATCAGCAGCAGTTCACTCATGAAGAGGCTTCTTTCAGTTGATCCATTCGCGGCGCGAGCGGCGGCGGCCACGGCTCAGCATGCCCAGGATGAACGCCAGCAGCGCGGTGCCGGCGCCGGTCACGTACCAGGTCTGCTGCTCGCTGAGCAGGCGCGGCGGCTGGTTGGCCTGGGCCTCGCGCAGCTGCAGCTTCAGCCGCTGGTTTTCCTGGGTGAGGCGGGCGATGCGGGCTTCGTCCTGGCTGTTGTCCGGGTTGGACAGTTGCGCGGCCAGCTCGGCACGTTGCCGTTCGCTTTCGGCCAGACGCTGCTCCAGGTCAGGATTGGCGGCCGGCGGTTGAACGGAGGGTTGGACAGCACTTTGCGCCGGTTGCTCCGTGACGGGCTCTTCGGCGAGGGCGGGCAGTGGCAGGGCGAGGCAGGCGAGCAGGGGCAAACGGCGCATCGGGACTCCTTGTTCGATGATGTGCCGCCGTCCATGGCCATCCCGGCGCTGTCCGGCTGCGATGCCCCGTGGCGCTCCGTGCCTCGGGGTGCAACGCTCGCGCGCTGTTAGGGCAGGACTTTCTTGAACGGCTTGACCACGACGTCGGCGTAGACGCCGGCGGCGCGGTACGGGTCGGCGTCGGCCCAGGCCTGTGCGGCGGCCAGGGAGTCGAACTCGGCGACGATCAGGCTGCCGGTGAAGCCGGCGGCGCCCGGGTCGTTGCTGTCGATGGCCGGGTGCGGGCCGGCCAGTACCAGGCGGCCTTCTTCCTTCAGCTGCTCCAGGCGTGCGATGTGCGCGGGACGGGCGGCCAGGCGGCGTTCTTGGGAGGCGGTGATATCACGGGCAATGATCGCGTAGAGCATGTCAGTCCTTGGGTTTTTCGCCGGTAGGCTCATCGTGCATGTGGCGGGCCAGGAACACGCCCTGGCCGATCAGGAACAGCAGGGTCATGCCCAGGCTGCCGAACACCTTGAAGTCCACCCAGTAGTCCTGGAAGGTGAAGGCGACGAACAGCTGGACGCAACCGCAGATCAGGAAGAACAGCACCCAGGCGACGTTCAGTTTCGCCCAGAGGGAATCGGTCAGGTGCACCGCATGGCCCATGATGCGCTGGATCAGCGGCTGGCCGCCAATGAAGTGACTGCCGGCGAAAGCCAGGGCGAAGAGCCAGTTCACCACCGGCGCCTTCCACTTGAGGAAGGTTTCGCTGTGGAAGGCCAGGGTCATGCCGCCGAACACCAGGCAGGCGGCGAGCGTCACCCACTGGCCCTTGTCCAGCTTGCGCTGCTTGATCAGCAGGGCGCCGTAGACCACCACGGAGGCGGCGATCAGCACGGCCGTGGCGCTGTAGATCCCGCCGACCGAGACGTTCTGGCCGGCGAGTTCGACGTTGCGCGGGTCGAGCTTGTAGACGATGAAGAAGAGGATGAGGGGAATGAAATCGATGAATTGCTTCATTACGGCAGCCAGAGCCCAGTAGAGCCGGCATAATACCAACCTGCGGATGAACTGAAAGAGCCATCCGCCCAACGCTGCGTCAGATCATGGTTTCAATCCATTGCCGCGGGAGCGTTGGCACAGAAGCGTCTATACAGAAAGTTATCCCGACAGAAATCCATTCCGACACCAAGCCACCCCCTGCATTCCCTGGAAGCCCCATGCGAGTCGATCTGCACTGCCACAGCACCGCGTCCGACGGACAGCTAAGCCCGACGGCCCTGGTCGAGCGTGCCCATGGGCGCGGCGTGCGCGTGCTGGCGCTGACCGACCACGACACCCTCGATGGCCTGCCCGAGGCGCGCCGCGCCGCGCAGGCGCTGGGCATGGAACTGGTGGACGGCGTCGAGGTGTCCTGCACCTGGGGCGGGGCGACCATTCACGTGCTGGGTTACGGCTTCGATGTGACGGCCGAGCCGCTGGTGAAGGCGCTGGACGACCTGCACCGTGCCCGCTGGACCCGCGCCGAGGAAATCGGCCGGCGCCTGGAAGCCAAGGGCATGCCCGGCGCCTTCGAGGGGGCGCGGGCGATCCAGGCCGAACTGGGCGACAGCGAGAACGCCCCGGCGCGCCCGCACTTCGCCGAGTTCCTGCTGCGCCAGGGCCATGTCAAGGACCGCGCCGAGGCCTTCCGCAAGTGGCTGGGCGCCGGCAAGCTGGGCGACGTCAAGCAGCACTGGCCGAGCCTCGCCGACGCCGTCGGCACGCTGCGCGCGGCGGGCGCCTGGATCAGCCTGGCGCATCCCTACCAGTACGACTTCACCCGCACCAAGCGGCGCAAGCTGGTGGCCGACTTCATCGCCGCCGGCGGCCATGCGCTGGAGGTCTGCAACGGCCCGCAGCCGGCCGAGCAGGTCGGCGTGCTGAGCATCCTCGCCCGCGAATTCGGCCTGATGGTCACTGCCGGCAGTGACTTCCACGGCCCCAGCGACTGGTCGGAGCTGGGCCTTTACCGGAGCGTGCCGGAAGACTTGGCGCCGCTCTGGCCGCGCTTCGCCAGCGCCGAGAACGCCATCGGGATCAAGGAGACTCCATGAGCCAGTTCTTTCAGATCCATCCGGAAAATCCCCAGGCGCGCCTGATCAAGCAGGCGGTGGAGATCGTCCGCCAGGGTGGGGTGATCGCCTATCCCACCGACTCGTCGTATGCGCTGGGTTGCCGCATCGGCGAGAAGTCCGCGGTGGAGCGCATCCGCCACATCCGCCGGCTGGACGACAAGCACAACTTCACCCTGGTCTGTCGTGATCTGTCGGAGCTTGGCCTCTATGCCAAGGTCGACACCGGCCTGTTCCGCCTGCTCAAGGCGCACACGCCTGGCCCCTACACCTTCATCCTCAATGCCACCCGCGAAGTGCCGCGCATGCTGCTGCATCCCAAGCGCCGCACCATCGGTCTGCGCGTGCCAGCCTGCCCGATCGCCCTGGCGCTGCTGGAGGAACTGGGTGAACCGCTGATGAGCGTCAGCCTGATCCTGCCCGGCCAGAGCGAGCCGCTGAATGATCCGTACGAGATGCGCGATTCGCTGGAGCACCTGGTCGACCTGATCATCGACGGTGGTTTCGGCGGCGGCGAGGCCTCCACCGTGATCGCCCTGACCGACGAGGACCCGGTGGTCGTGCGCGTCGGCTGCGGCGACCCGGAGCCCTTCATGGTCAACGCCTGAACACGCCCGGCGTGCTGGCTATACTCCCTCGTCCCATCGCCGAACCCGCGAGGTTGACCGCTTGACCAGCGTCGAATCCCTGCGCCGTGTGCTGTCCGGCATGCGCCCCACCGGGCGCCTGCACCTGGGGCATTACCACGGTGTGCTGCAGAGCTGGGTGAAACTGCAGCACGAGTACGAATGCTACTTCTCCATCGTCGACTGGCATGCGCTGACCACCGAGTACGACGAGACCGCCAGTATCCGCCAGCACGTGCGCGACATGGCCATCGACTGGCTGGCGGTGGGCGTCAGCCCCAGCGCGGCGACGCTGTTCATCCAGTCCCAGGTGCCTGAGCACGCCGAGTTGCACCTGCTGCTGTCGATGATCTGCCCGCTGTCCTGGCTGGAGCGCGTGCCGACCTACAAGGAACTGCAGGAAAAGCTGGTCCACAAGGACCTTTCCACCTTCGGCTTCCTCGGCTACCCGCTGCTGCAGGCCGCGGACATCCTGATCTACCGCGCGGGCCTGGTGCCGGTGGGGTCGGATCAGTTCGCCCACGTCGAATTCACTCGCGAGATCGCCCGCCGCTTCAATCACCTGTACGGCGGCGAGGTGGACTTCGAGGACCGCGCCCAGACCGCCATCGCCCGCCTGGGCAAGAAGACCGGCAAGCTCTACAGCAGCCTGCGCCGCGCCTGGCAGGAGCAGGGCGACGCCGAGGCGCTGGAGACCGCCCGTGCGCTGCTCATGGAGCAGCAGAGCCTGACCCTGGGCGACCGCGACCGGCTGTTCGGCTACCTCGAAGGCAGCAGCCGCGTGCTGCTGCCCGAGCCGCAGACCCTCACCAGCCACGCGCCGAAGATGCCCGGGCTGGACGGGCATAAGATGTCCAAGTCGCACCACAACACCATTGCCCTGCGCGACAGCCCGGCGGTGATCGAGGAGAAGATCGCGCGCATGCCCACCGACCCGGCGCGCGTGCACCGCCGCGATCCGGGCGATCCGGAGCGTTGCCCGGTGTGGCAGTGGCACCTGATCTACTCCGACGACGGTTGCCGCCAGTGGGTGCAGGAAGGTTGCCGCAGCGCCGGGATCGGCTGCCTGGACTGCAAGCGGCCGGTGATCGAATCGATCCTCCACGAACTGGCGCCGATCCAGGAGCGCGCGCTGGACTACGAGGACAACCCCGAGTTGGTGCGCAGCATCCTCGCCGAAGGCGCCGAACGCGCTCGCGAGGCCGCGCGCGAGACGCTGGTGGAGGTGCGGCATGCCATGGGGCTGTCTTACCGATAGGCAGCGCTGTTTGCTTCTTGTAGGAGCGAGCTTGCTCGCGAACCCAGCTCCGCAGCGAGGCTTTGGTTCGCGAGCAAGCTCGCTCCTACAGTAATGCCAGGGCGGCATCGCGCCGGAAGCCAATCGCGGACGGAGTCCGCTCCTACCCACAGGCATGCCGCGTGCGAAGCAAATCCGCCAAATGCCCCTCGCGCCGCCGGCAAAAGCAGGGATAATGCCGCCTTCGAACCCTGCGCCTGACGAGTGGCCGATGAGTGACCTGACCGAGCCGGAAGCCCCCGCCGCCGCCCCTGAATACCAGGTGCCGGTGCAGCTGGCGCTCGTCTACGGCGAGGCCCTGACGGAGATGCCGCAGGACCTGTACATCCCGCCGGACGCCCTGGAGGTCTTCCTCGAAGCCTTCGAGGGTCCGCTCGACCTGCTGCTCTACCTGATCCGCAAGCAGAACATCAACATCCTCGACATCCCCGTGGCGGAGATCACCCGCCAGTACATGGGCTACGTCGAGCTGATGAAGTCGGTGCGCCTGGAACTGGCCGCCGAGTACCTGGTGATGGCCGCCATGCTCGCCGAGATCAAGTCGCGCATGCTGCTGCCGCGCTCGGCCGAGGCCGAGGAAGAAGAGGACGACCCGCGCGCCGAGCTGATCCGCCGCCTGCAGGAGTACGAGCGCTTCAAGAAGGCCGCCGAGGACCTCGACGACCTGCCGCGCCTGGGCCGCGACTACGTGGTGCCGACCATCGCCGCGCCGGATGCGCGGGCGCGCCGGCTGTTGCCGGAAGTGGACATGCAGGAACTGATGCTGTGCATGGCCGAGGTGCTGCGCCGCGCCGACCTGTTCGAAAGCCACCAGGTCACCCGCGAAATGCTCTCCACACGCGAGCGCATGAGCGAGATCCTCGAGCGCCTGAAGGGCGAGGGTTTCGTCCCCTTCATCACGCTGTTCCGTGTCGAGGAAGGCAAGCTGGGCGTGGTGGTGACCTTCATGGCGGTGCTGGAGCTGGTGAAGGAGCAACTGGTGGAGCTGGTACAGAACGAAGCCTTCGCGCCTATCCACGTCCGCGCCCGCACGGAAGTGCAGGAAGGCGCCGCGCGCTTCGGGGAAACGTCGGAAGACGTCCTGGAAGAGGGCGACGAAGCTGTTTTCGAGCCGTGCGAAGAGCCGCCGGCCGAGCTGACCTTCGAGGACGGCCACTTCGACGGCGCGGAAGACGAGTCGGCGCTCGATCAGGCGCTGGGCGGCGAGCCGGAGGACGATCTGCTCTGATCAGCCAGCGTTGCCCTGGCGCTGCGCTTTGAGTAGCTTTCCCGCCTGAACGGCGAAACCTTCCTATTCCGACCCTGACCCGAGCCCCCGATGAATCTCTCCGACCCGCAAGAACTGGCGACCCTGCTCGAAGGCATCCTCCTGGCTGCCGGCAAGCCCATGTCGCTGGAGCGCCTCGGCGAGCTGTTCGAGGAGGCCGAGCGCCCCGAGCCGCAGCAGTTCCGCGATGCGCTGGCGGTGCTGAGCCTGTCCTGCTCCGGGCGGGCCTTCGAACTGAAGGAAGTCGCCACCGGCTACCGCCTGCAGGTGCGCGAGAAGTTCGCCTCCTGGGTCGGCCGGCTCTGGGAAGAGCGCCCGCAGCGCTATTCCCGTGCGCTGCTGGAGACCCTGGCGCTGATCGCCTACCGCCAGCCGATTACCCGGGGCGAGATCGAGGAAATCCGTGGCGTCGCGGTGAACACCCAGATCGTCAAGACGCTGATGGAGCGCGAGTGGATCCGCATCGTCGGCTACCGCGAAGTCCCCGGCCGCCCGGCGATGCTTGCCACCACCCGCACCTTCCTCGACTACTTCAACCTCAAGAGCCTGGAAGACCTGCCGCCGCTGGCCGAGCTCAAACTGATGGAGCCCGAGCCGCAGCCGATCCTCGAGGACATGGCACCGGTGGCCAGCTTGCCGAGCCCCGAGGAGTACGACGAGGATTACGTCCCGCCGTCCCTGCAAGCCCTGGCCGACCAGGCCGTGCGCGATGCCGGCGAGGAGCCGGAGCCCGCGCCGCCAGAGGAGCCGAAGGAGGAAACCAGCTTCCGCAGCCTGCTGGCCGAGCTGGACGAGATGGAACAGGGGCTGAAGACCGACTTCGACGACCTGGTCGACCGCCCGCCGAGCGACGACGAGGACACTGGCGTGGAGGCCGACTTCAGTGGCGTTCATGCGCTGCCGGAGGTCGAAGCCCAAGCGCCTGGCCAACCCGAAACGCAAGGCCAGCCCGCCGTGGCAGCCGAGCCCGAAGCGCCCGCGCCACTGCCGGCCCCCGAGCCGGCGGAGGACGAATGGGATGAAGAGCGGGCCCTGCGCGAAGCCATGCTTGAGGAAATGGAGTTCAACGCGCGCAATCGCGACCATTGAGCCCGGCTTTTGGCGTATCTGGCCGAGGCTTTCCAGCCGTTCGGTGATTGACTTCCGCCCTCGGCGCGACGACCTTATGTGCCGCGTTCGCAAGGCGCTGGCGGCAACACCCGGGGATGCCGCCCGCTCGACCGCCCTGACGACGTCTCTCGACAACAATCCACAGTGGCCTGGCGCCTCGCGCAGGCTGCTGAGTACCCATATGAAAAGAACTCCAATCAGCCGTATCTGCTGGCTCGGCCTCCTGCTGGGCCTGAGCAGCGCTTCGCTTTCCGCCGCCCAGGCGCCTGCCGCCGCAGCCGCCGTGCCGCTGGCCGGCCAGTCCAAGGAAGCCTTCCTCGACAGCCTGATGCAGCGCATGACGCTGGAAGAGAAGATCGGCCAGCTGCGCCTGGTCAGCGTCGGGCCGGACCATCCCAAGCCGGTACTGCTGAAGGAAATCGCCGAGGGCACCACCGGCGCGGTGTTCAATACCGTGGTGCGTCCGGGCATCCGCGACCTGCAGGACGCGGCCATGAAGAGCCGCCTGAAGATCCCGCTGTTCTTCGCCTACGACGTGGTCCATGGCCACCGCACCGTGTTCCCCATCGGCCTGGGCCTGGCGGCGAGCTGGGACCTGGCCGCCATCGAGCGCAGCGCCCGCGTCTCGGCCATCGAGGCCAGTGCCGACGGCCTCAACCTGACCTATTCGCCCACCGTCGACATCGCCCGCGATCCGCGCTGGGGCCGTGTCTCCGAAGGCTTCGGCGAAGACGCCTGGCTGACCAGCAAGGTCGCCGCCGCGGTGGTCAAGGGCTACCAGGGCAAGGGCCTGAACCAGCCGGAAACCATCATGGCCGGGGTCAAGCACTTCGCCCTGTACGGCGCCGGCGAAGGCGGCCGCGACTACAACACCGTGGACATGAGCCCGCAGCGCATGTTCCAGGACTACCTGCCGCCGTACCGCGCGGCCATCGACGCCGGCGCCGGCGCGGTGATGGTCTCGCTCAACAGCATCAACGGCGTGCCGGCCACCGCCAACAAGTGGCTGCTGCAAGACCTGCTGCGCGGACAGTGGGGCTACAAGGGCCTGACCCTGAGCGACCACGGCGCGGTGCTGGAGCTGATCAAGCACGGCGTGGCCGCTACCGAACGCGACGCCACCCAGGCAGCGATCAACGCCGGCGTCGAAATGAACATGAACGACGACCTGTACGGCAAGCACATGCCCGAGCTGCTCAAGGCCGGGCTGATCAGCCAGGACGAGATCGACCGCGCCTGCCGCGACGTGCTCGCCGCCAAGTGGGACATGGGCCTGTTCCAGGACCCGTACCGCTACCTGCAGGGCAAGGACCCGGTGGATACCGACGCCGAAGAACGCCTGCACCGCGCCGACGCCCGCGAGATCGCGCGCAAGGGCATGGTCCTGCTGAAGAACGAGGGTGGCGTGCTGCCGCTCAAGCGTGACGGCGTGATCGCCCTGATCGGCCCGCTGGCCGACAGCAAGCGCGACGTGATGGGCAGCTGGTCCGCCGCCGGCAAGGCTTTCCAGGCCGTGACCGTGCTCGAAGGCATGGGCACCGCCACCCGTGGCCACGCCGCGCTGCTCTACGCCAAGGGCGCCAACGTCACCGACGATCCGGAGATCGTCAAATACCTCAACGAGTACAGCGAGGACGTGAAGGTCGATCCGCGCAGCCCGAAGGCCATGATCGACGAAGCCGTCGAGAAGGCGAAGCAGGCTGACGTGGTGGTGGCCGTGGTCGGCGAATCCCAGGGCATGGCCCACGAGGCGTCGAGCAAGACCAACCTGCACATCGCGCAGAGCCAGATCGAGCTGCTCAAGGCCCTCAAGGCCACCGGCAAGCCGCTGGTGCTGGTGCTGATGAACGGCCGGCCGATGGACCTGCGCTGGGAAAGCGCCAACGCCGACGCCGTGCTGGAAACCTGGTTCAGCGGCACCGAGGGCGGCAACGCCATCGCCGACGTGCTGTTCGGCGACTACAACCCCTCGGGCAAGCTGACCATGACCTTCCCGCGCTCGGTGGGCCAGGTGCCGATCTACTACAACCACCTGAACACCGGCCGCCCGTTCGACCACGAGCACCCGAACAAGTACACCTCGCGCTACTTCGACTCGGAGAACGGCCCGCTGTACCCGTTCGGCTATGGCCTGAGCTACACCGACTTCAGCGTCTCGGACGTGAAGCTGTCGGGCAGCAAGCTGAAGAAGGGCGACCAGCTGACCGCCAGCGTGACCGTGAAGAACACCGGCAAGGTCGCCGGTGAGACCACCGTGCAGCTCTACCTGCGCGACGTCGCCGCGTCCATCAGCCGCCCGGTCAAGGAGCTCAAGGGCTTCAGCAAGATCCTGCTGCAGCCGGGCGAGTCGAAGGTGGTGCAGTTCCCGATTCGCGAGGAAGACCTGCGCTTCTACGACAGCCAGCTGCGTTACGCCTCGGAGCCGGGCGAGTTCAAGGTCTACGTCGGCCTGGATTCGGACAACGTGAAGGAGCAGAGCTTCACCCTGCTCTAAGCGTAAACCGCTGCTGCAGACGAAAACGCCACGGCTGGTTCAGCCGTGGCGTTTTTCTTTGTCAGGCGGCTTTGGCTGTCCTGCGGGAGCGGAACCCGATCAGCCAGCGCACCGCGCCTTGCACCAGCACGGCCAGCAGCGCTGCCTCGGCAAAGCTGGGCAGGGTGTCGTTGTCCGGCAGGCGCAACGCCAGCCACAGGCAGAACGCCGCGAAGGCCGGGCGCCCGGTGACCATGCCGCGCAGCAGGGCGATGACGAAGCCTGCGCCATGCAGGCGTTGCGACGACACGCAGAGCACGATGGAGAGCAGCGGGAACACCGCCAGCAGGCCGCTCCAGCTCGGCCCGGCCCAGCCGGCGAGGGCGGTGACGGCCAGGGTCAGCAACGCACCGGCGAGCATGCGCAGGCCCAGTTCGAAGCGGCCAAGCGCGGCGACGCTGCCCGGCTGCTCGGCGCGGGGCATGAACAGCTGACTGGTCAGTGCGCCCAGTGCTGCGGCGATCAGCGCCCAGGCGGGCATGGTGGGGAGTTGCGTCAAGGCCCAGGCCGCGACCAGCCAGGCGAGCATCGCGCCGCTCAGGGCCAGTGGCCAACGTTGCTTGCGGCACAACCAGGCGTAGGCGAAGTTGAAGGCTTCCGAAGCGAAGATCGCCGCCAGCGCCAGCAGCGCGGCCTGGGCGCCGAAGTCGCGTCCGTGCTCCACGGTGATCAGGTAGAGGATGGGGCCGGCGATGGCGGGCAGGGCGGCCAGGCAGCCGGCAACGGTCGGCCCCCACCAGCGCCCGGAGAGCGAGACCAGCAGCAGGAACAGCGGAACCAGGGTGAGCTTGAGGGCGAGCATGGGCGAGGCCGCAAGGGGGGAGGGCGGATTCTAGCAAGGCGCGTAGCCTTCGATTGCCCGCTTCGATAACCCGCGTCGATGGCGCCGATGGGGAAATCGAGTTGGACCTTGGCGCCGCGCGGGTGTCCATTGTGCAGGCCCACTGACGTTCACCCATCGAGTCGAGAGGAAGTCCGTGAAGAGTCCGTGCATCAAGGTCTGCGAGTTCGAAGAGGGCATCTGCCTGGGTTGTGGCCGCAGTCGTGAGGAAATCAAGGCGTGGAAGCGTGTCGATCATCTCGGCCAGGAAGCGATCCGGGCCGAGGCCGACATGCGCCTGCTGGTGCTGGAGGCGCAGGGGAAGCGGCTGTATCGCTGATTGAAAGGCTGTTCGCGAGCAAGCTCGCTCCTGCGAAGAGCCTGCACTCCAGACCTGTAGGAGCGAGCTTGCTCGCGAACCTCGCATCACCCCCGCGCCAGATACATCACCCGCGCCGTATCCAGCATCCGGTTGGAAAACCCCCACTCGTTGTCGTACCAGGCCATCACCTTCACCAGCCGCCCATTCACCCGTGTGTGGCTGGCATCGAAGATGGCCGAGCGAGGATCGTGGTTGAAGTCCACCGAGACCAGCGGCAGGCGGTTGAAGCCGAGGATCGGCGAAAGCTCGCTGGCTCGTTCCATCAGTTCGTTGATTTCCTGCGCGCTGGTATCGCGGCCGACCTCCACCGTGAGGTCCACCAGCGACACATTGATCACCGGCACTCGCACCGCCAGCCCGGTCAGCTTGCCGGCCAGTTCCGGCAAGACCAGGCCCACCGCTTCGGCGGCGCCGGTCCTGGTCGGGATCAACGACTGGGTCGCCGAGCGCGCCCGGTACGGGTCGCTGTGGTACACGTCGGAGAGACTCTGGTCGTTGGTATAGGCGTGGATGGTGGTCATCAGGCCGCGCTCGATGCCCAGCTCGCGGTGCAGCACCTGGGCCACCGGCGCCAGGCAGTTGGTGGTGCAGGAGGCGTTGGAGACGATGCGGTGCACCCCGCGCAGGATGTCTTCGTTGACACCGAACACCACCGTGGCGTCCACATCCTGGCCGGGCGCGGAGATCAGCACCTGGCGCGCGCCGGCCTGCAGGTGCGCGGAGGCCTTGTCACGGGAGGTGAAGAGGCCGGTGCACTCCAGCACGATATCCACCCCCAGGGCTTTCCACGGCAACTCTGCCGGATTGCGGATCGCCGTGACGGCGATGCGGTCGCCCTCTACCCTGAGGCTTTCGGCGTCGTGCTCGACGTGGCCGGCGAAGCGCCCATGCACACTGTCGTACTGGAACAGATGGGCGTTGATCGCGGCGTCGCCCAGATCGTTGATCGCCACCACTTGCAGGTGCTGGCGATAGGGGCCCGAGTAGAGCGCGCGGAGTACGTTCCGACCGATGCGGCCAAATCCATTGATTGCCAGGCGTATAGTCATGAAGGTCGTCTCTTTTCTTTTGTTGTGGTAAAAACCATTAAATTTCGCCGTCGATGAAAAGTAAACGCCTAGTAATCGATGATTATGTTGTAAAAACAACAACCGATAGTCTGTAGGAGAATGCTGCCATGCACCCCCGTGTGCTTGAAGTCACCCAGCGTATCCAGGCCCGCAGCGCGGCCACGCGACAGCGCTACCTCGACCTGGTCAAGGCAGCCGCCACCAAGGGCCCGCACCGCGGCACGCTGCCCTGCGGCAACCTCGCCCACGGTGTTGCGGCCTGTGGTGATTCCGACAAACAGGCGCTGCGGCTGATGAACCAGGCCAACGTCGCCATCGTCTCCGCCTACAACGACATGCTCTCCGCGCACCAGCCGCTGGAACGCTTCCCGGAGCTGATCAAGGACGCCCTGCGGCAGATCGGTTCGGTCGGCCAGTTCGCCGGCGGCGTGCCGGCCATGTGTGACGGCGTGACCCAGGGCGAGCCTGGGATGGAACTGTCCCTGGCCAGCCGCGACGTGATCGCCATGGGCACCGCCATTGCGCTGTCGCACAACATGTTCGACGCCGCGCTGTGCCTGGGCGTGTGCGACAAGATCGTCCCCGGCCTGCTGATCGGCTCGCTGCGCTTCGGCCACCTGCCGGTGGTGTTCGTGCCCGCCGGCCCCATGCCTACCGGCATCTCCAACAAAGAGAAGGCCGCAGTGCGCCAGCTGTTCGCCGAAGGCAAGGCCACCCGCGAGGAGCTGCTGGCCTCGGAGATGGCCTCCTACCACGCGCCGGGCACCTGCACCTTCTATGGCACCGCCAACACCAACCAGTTGCTGGTGGAAGTGATGGGCCTGCACCTGCCGGGCGCTTCCTTCGTCAACCCGAACACCCCGCTGCGCGACGAGCTGACCCGCGAAGCCGCTCGCCAGGCCGCGCGCCTGACCCCGGAGAACGGCCAGTTCGTGCCCATGGCGGAGATCGTCGACGAGAAGGCCATGGTCAACTCGGTGGTGGCGCTGCTGGCCACTGGCGGCTCGACCAACCACACCCTGCACCTGCTGGCCATCGCCCAGGCGGCCGGCATCCAGCTGACCTGGCAGGACATGGCCGACCTCTCCGAAGTCGTGCCGATGCTGGCGCGCATCTATCCCAACGGCCAGGCCGATATCAACCACTTCCAGGCGGCGGGCGGCATGTCCTTCCTGATCCGCCAGCTGCTCGACGGCGGCCTGCTGCATGAAGACGTGCAGACCGTGGTCGGCAAGGGCCTGCGTCGCTACATCCAGGAGCCCTTCCTCGATGGCGGCAAGCTGGTCTGGCGCGAAGGTCCGGCGGCGAGCCTGGACGAGAACATCCTGCGCCCCATCGACAAGCCGTTCTCGCCCGAGGGCGGCCTGCGCCTGATGGAGGGCAACCTCGGCCGCGGTGTGATGAAGGTCTCCGCCGTGGCACTGGAGCACCAGATCGTCGAAGCCCCGGTGCGCATCTTCCACGACCAGTCGAGCCTGGCCGCCGCCTTCAAGGCCGGCGAGCTGGAGCGCGACCTGGTGGCCGTGGTGCGCTTCCAGGGCCCGCGCGCCAATGGCATGCCGGAGCTGCACAAGCTCACGCCGTTCCTCGGCGTGCTGCAGGACCGTGGCTTCAAGGTGGCGCTGGTCACCGATGGGCGCATGTCCGGCGCCTCCGGCAAGGTGCCGGCGGCGATCCACGTCTCTCCGGAGGCACTCAACGGCGGCCCGCTGGCCAAGCTGCGCGACGGCGACGTGGTGCGCGTCGACGGCACCACCGGCGAACTGCGCGTGCTGGTGGACGCGGCGGAATGGGAAGCCCGTCCGCTCGTGGAAACCCCGGTCATTGATAACCTCGGCATGGGCCGCGAGCTGTTCGCCTTCATGCGCAATGCCTTCAGCCCGGCGGAGCAGGGCGCCTGCAGCTTCACGGCCGAACTGAACGGCCCGAGCTGAGCGGCGCCGCACTCCCGTGTGACGTGATTGCCTGTCCGTCGCACGGGGCGTTCCCGGCGCTGGCCTATGCTGGCATGATCCCGCGCCGCACCCTTTCACCCAACTTCCAGGCCCGAGCCCGCAATGAATTCCAACAACGCTCAGACTGCCTCGAACGGTTTCGCCCTGGTCGGCGACATCGGTGGCACCAATGCCCGCTTCGCCCTGTGGCGCGGTGAAGTCCTTGAGTCCATCGAGGTCCTGGCCTGCGCCGATTATCCGCGCCCCGAAGATGCCGTGCGTGACTACCTGCAGCGTATCGGCCAGCCGCTGTCGGCCATCGACAACGTCTGCCTGGCCTGCGCCGGGCCGGTCGGGGCGGGCGACTTCAAGTTCACCAATAACCACTGGGTGATTCGCCGTGATGCCTTCCGCGCCGAGCTGGGCCTGAGCCACCTGCTGCTGGTGAATGACTTCAGCACCATGGCCTGGGCAGCTTCGCGACTGTCGGAAGAGCATCTGGTACAGGTGCGTCCGGGCAAGGCGCTGGAGGGTCGCGCCAAGCTGATCATCGGTCCGGGCACCGGCCTGGGTGTCGGCAGCCTGATGCCGCTTCCCTTCGGCGGCTTCGAGGTCTTGCCCTGCGAAGGCGGCCACGTCGACCTGCCGGTGACCTCGGAGCGCGACTTCGCCCTCTGGCAACTGCTGCGCGAGAAGTACGGCCATGTCTCGGCCGAGCGCGTGCTCTCCGGCAGCGGCCTGGAAAACCTCTATCGCATGAGCTGCCAGCTCGATGGCGTGGAGCCGAAATGCGCCACCGCCGCCGAGATCGGCGAGCGCGCCATGGCTGGCGACGCCTACGCCGACGCGGTGCTGGAACACTTCTTCGTCTGGCTGGCGCGGGTCGCCGGCAACGCCGTGCTGACGGTCGGCGCGCTGGGGGGCGTGTACATCACCGGCGGCATCGTCCCGCGCTTCCTCGAACGCTTCCAGCGCAGCGGCTTCGCCGAGGCCTTCCGCACCCGTGGCAAGACCAGCGGGCCGTATCTCGACCCGGTGCCGGTGTGGGTCATGACGGCGGATCATCCGGGCCTGTTCGGCGCTGGTGTCGCCCTGGAACAGGCGTTGCGCAACGAAGGCTGACAGACCGCTCAACCCCTGAATAACAACAAGAAGGGACGCCCGAAGTGAACCAGCCTGCCCGATCCATCCTGCTGGTGGACGACGATCAGGAAATCCGCGAATTGCTGGATGCCTACCTCAGCCGCGCCGGCTTCCAGGTGCGCGCCGTCGCCAATGGCACGGATTTCCGCCGTGCGCTGTGCGAAGAGGAATCCGCCCTGGCGATCCTCGACGTGATGCTGCCCGACGAGGACGGTTTCAGCCTGTGCCGCTGGATTCGCTCGCACCAGCGCCACGCCTGCATGCCGGTGATCATGCTCACCGCCAGCTCCGACGAGGCCGACCGCGTGGTGGGCCTGGAACTGGGGGCCGACGACTACCTCGGCAAGCCCTTCAGCCCCCGCGAGCTGCTGGCGCGGATCAAGGCGCTGCTGCGCCGCGCGCAGTTCACCCAGGTGCGCGGCGGCGAAGTCATCGCCTTCGACGACTGGCGGCTGGATACCATCAGCCACCGGCTGTTCCATGAAGACGGCGAGGAACACTTCCTCAGTGGCGCCGACTTCGCGCTGCTCAAGCTGTTCCTCGACAACCCCCGGCAGATTCTCGACCGCGACACCATCGCCAGCGCCACCCGTGGCCGCGAGGTGATGCCGCTGGAGCGCATCGTCGACATGGCCGTGTCGCGCCTGCGCCAGCGCCTGCGCGATACCGGGAAGCCGGCGCGGTTGATCCAGACCGTGCGCGGCAGCGGTTACCTGCTGGCTGCCCAGGTTCGCCCGCACCTCGCCGGCCATGAGTGAGCGCCGCCGCTGGGCCCTGGTGCCGCGCTCGCTGCTCGGCCGCATGCTGTTGCTCACCCTGCTGGCGGTACTGCTCGCCCAGGGGCTGTCGAGCCTGTTCTGGATTTCCCACCTGCGCACCAGCCAGCGCGACGGCCTGCTCACCAGTTCGCGCAGCCTGGCCTATTCCATGGCCGCCAGCGTCAGTTACTTCCGCTCGCTGCCCATCGGCTACCGCCCGCTGGTGCTGGACCAGTTGCGCAGCATGGGCGGCACGCGCTTCTTCGTCTCGCTCAACGAGCGCCCGCTGAACCTGCGCGCGCTGCCCGACACCAGCAACAAACAGGCGGTGATCGACATCGTGCAGGACGTGCTGCACCAGAAGCTGGGCAAGGATGTCGAGCTGCAGGTGGAGTTCGTCAGCCCCGACGACCTGCGACTGTTCAACGGTGAGCTGAAACTGGAGGAACTGCCGCGTTCCTGGGCGCACTACGCGCTGACCCTGGAACCGGTGAACCCGCCGGTGCTGGTCACGCAGATCCGCATCGGCGAGAGCGAATGGCTCTACATCGCCAGCCTGATGCCGGCGCCCTACGTCACCCTGGAGCCCGAAGGCCTGCCGCCGCAGCAGATCATCTCCATCGCCTTCACCAGCCTCCTGTTATTGCTGTTCACCGGCTTGCTGGTGCACTGGCAGAGTCGCCCGCTCAAGCGCCTGGCCCGTGCTGCCCGCGACATCGCCCTGGGCGGCCAGGACCAGCCGCTGGAGGAGAACGGGGCGAGCGAACTGGTGGAAGTCTCACGGGCCTTCAACACCATGCGCGAGCGTATCGACCGCTACGTCAACGAGCGTGGCCAGTTGTTCAGCGGTATCTCCCACGACCTGCGCACACCGATCACCCGCCTGCGCCTGCGGGTCGAGCTGCTGGAGGATGAGCAGGCGCAAGAGAAATTCAGCCACGACCTCGACGAGCTGGAGCTGCTGGTGAAGGGCGCGCTGCAATGCGTGAAGGACACCGACATCCACGAGAACATCGAGCCGGTGGACCTCAATCAGCTGCTGCAGTACGTCGCCGGGCCCTACATCGCCGATGGCCGTGTCGAGGTGCTCGGCGCCGCGCTCGAGCCTTATTCGGGCAAGCCGCTGGCGCTCAAGCGCTGCATCGGCAACCTGCTGGACAACGCCTTGAAATACGGCGGCCGCGCCCAGCTGAGCATCGAGGACGATGCCAACGCGGTGGTCCTGCACGTCGACGACCAGGGGCCCGGCGTGCCGGAACAGCGCCTGGAAAAAGTCTTCGAGCCGCGCTTCCGGTTGTCCGAACGCGGCCAGGGCTACGGCCTCGGGTTGGGCATCGCGCGCAACATCGCGCATACCCACGGTGGCGAAGTCAGCCTGCAGAACCGCCGCGAGGGCGGGTTGCGGGTGACGTTGCGCTTGCCGAGGTTGGAGGTGGAGTAGGGCGTTCGCTTCTGCGGGTGACTGCGGATTGTGCGGATGTCGCGGCCCTCTCCCTAACCCTGGCTACTCGCTCCGCTCCGAAGGGAAAGGGGACTGGATCGGCGCGAGCTGTTACCTGGGAGTCCGCTTGACACCTTGGTACGAGTGGGCGCAGTAGCGTACAGGCAACTCGGAAAGCTCCCTCTCCCTTCAGGGAGAGGGCTGGGGAGAGGACTAGCCTCCAGCAGTACTCCCGCTGGAGCTCCGCCAATGTCATCCCACCTCACCCAATATTCAAAACAACTCCGCACAGACCAGACCGAAGCCGAACTCGCCCTCTGGCACCACCTGCGCGCCCACCGCTTCCTCGGCCTCAAATTCCGCCGGCAGAAAGTCATCGGCCCGTGCATCATCGATTTCATTTGTCACGAGCGCATGTTGATCATCGAGTTGGATGGTGGGCAGCATCTGGGTTCCGATGTGGATCAGAAGCGTGACGCATGGCTCAAGAACAAGGGTTTCACGGTGTTGCGGTACTGGAATCATGATGTGCTGGCGAGGATGGACTCGGTGCTGGAGGCGATACGCTTGACGCTGGAGGGGGAGCCATTTCCCTCTCCCCAACCCTCTCCCTGAAGGGAGAGGGGGCCGCTCGGAGCGAGGCGAGGCCACGGCGTCAGCCGGCTCCCCATTGATAGTTGAAAGCTGCGACGGCATCAGGCGAACTGCATACCTGGCACGGCAGAGGACAGCCCCCTCTCTCTTCATAGGGGGGACGCCTAGTCAGAGGGCGGGGGAGAGGGTAGTGGGCCGGAATTCGGTGCCCCAGGACACATTCGAAAACGCTCACCCAGTACAGCGCTTCCCATCAAGCTCAAATGTCACCGAGCGGTGACAATCAAAGATCGCTTCGTTACCCGGAGAACGGAATGCCTTGGATAGACTCGGACCATCGCAAGCGCAGACTTGCCTCCAATAACAAGAACAAGGTGCTCCCCATGAATGCGATCCGTCGCCTGTCGGCCGCCATCTGTCTTTCCTCTTTCTGTCTCTCCCCGCTGCTGGCCCACGCCGGTGAAGTCGAGGTGCTGCACTGGTGGACTTCCCCTGGCGAGAAGCGCGCCGCCGAAACCCTGAAGAAACTCGTCGAAGCCAAGGGCCACACCTGGAAGGATTTCGCCGTCGCCGGTGGCGGTGGTGAAGCGGCCATGACCGTGCTGAAGACCCGCGCCGTCTCCGGCAATCCGCCGGCCGCCGCGCAGATCAAGGGGCCGGACATCCAGGAATGGGGCGAGCTGGGGCTGCTCGCCGACCTCAACGACGTCGCCGCCGAAGGCAAGTGGGACCAACTGCTGCCGCCGCAGGTGGCGCAGATCATGAAATACAAGGGCGACTACGTGGCCGTGCCGGTCAATGTGCACCGGGTGAACTGGCTGTACATCAACCCGGAAGTCTTCAAGAAGGCCGGGGCCACGCCGCCGACTACCCTGGACGAATTCTTCGTCGCCGCCGACAAGCTCAAGGCCGCCGGCTTCACGCCGCTCGCCCATGGCAGCCAGCCGTGGCAGGACGGCACCCTGTTCGAGAACCTGGTCCTGAGCAAGATGGGCCCGGAAGGCTACCGCAAGGCCTTCGTCGAGCTGGACAAGGAAACCCTGACTGGCGCGCCGATGGCCGACGTCTTCGCCGCGCTGAAGAAGCTGCACGGTTACGTTGACGCCGACGCCGCCGGCCGCGAGTGGAACGTCGCCACCGGCATGGTGATCAACGGCAAGGCCGGCATGCAGATCATGGGCGACTGGGCCAAGAGCGAATTCACCGCCGCCGGCAAGGTGGCGGGCAAGGACTACCAGTGCCTGCCGTTCCCGGGCACGCAGAAGGCCTTCGACTACAACATCGATTCCCTGGTGATGTTCAAGCTGAGCAACGCCGAGAACCGCAAGGCCCAGGAAGACCTGGCGCGCGCGGTACTCGACCCGGCGTTCCAGAAGGACTTCAGCCTGAACAAGGGCTCGATCCCGGTGCGCCTGGACGTCGACATGACGCCGTTCGACAGCTGCGCCCAGCAGTCGATGAAGGACTTCAAGGCGGCTTCGGCCGACGGCAACCTGGTGCCGAGCATGGCCCACAGCATGGCTGCCTCCAGCTACGTGCAGGGCGCGATATTCGACGTGGTCACCAACTTCTTCAACGACCCCGCCGCCGACCCGCAGAAGGCCGCGCAGCAACTGGGCGCTGCCATCCAGGCCGCCGCGCAGTAAGGCGCTCGCCGGCCCCGTAGCGGAGCCGGCTTCTCTCCCGACAGAACGACTCCGGGCCGCCACGGCAGCCCGGGCGGGCTCACTCATCCTCGAGAAAGCAGATGGCGACCCAATCTCCGACTTTCACACCCGCCGCTAGTCCCCGCGCTTCGCTGCTCGATGGCTTGCAGGCCTGGCTGCCGAAGCTGGTGCTGGCCCCGAGCATGCTCGTGGTGCTGGTCTGCGTGTACGGCTACATCGGCTGGACGCTGTTGCTGTCCTTCACCAACTCTCGCTTCATGCCCGCGTACAGCTGGGCCGGCCTGAGCCAGTACCTGCGCCTGTGGGACAACGACCGCTGGTGGGTGGCAAGCAAGAACCTGCTGCTGTTCGGCGGCCTGTTCATCGGCGCCTGCCTGGTGCTCGGCGTGTTCCTCGCGGTGCTGCTGGACCAGCGCATCCGCCGTGAAGGCTTCATCCGCACCGTTTACCTGTACCCCATGGCGCTGTCCATGATCGTCACCGGCACCGCCTGGAAATGGCTGCTCAACCCCGGCCTGGGCCTGGACAAGCTGCTGCGCGACTGGGGCTGGAGCGGTTTCCGCTTCGACTGGCTGGTGGACCCGGAGCGGGTCGTCTACTGCCTGGTGATCGCCGCCGTGTGGCAGGCCTCGGGCTTCGTCATGGCGCTGTTCCTCGCCGGCCTGCGTGGGGTCGATCCGGCCATCGTCCGTGCCGCCCAGGTGGACGGCGCGAGCCTGCCGACCATCTACCTGCGCATCGTCCTGCCGAGCCTGCGCCCGGTGTTCTTCAGTGCGCTGATGATCCTCGCGCACATCGCCATCAAGAGCTTCGACCTGGTCGCCGCGATGACCGCCGGCGGCCCCGGCTACTCCTCCGACCTGCCGGCGATGTTCATGTACGCCCACACCTTCACCCGCGGCCAGATGGGCCTGGGCGCGGCCAGCGCGATGCTGATGCTGGGCGCCGTGCTGGCCATCGTCGTGCCGTACCTGTACTCCGAACTGCGGGGCAAGCGCCATGCATGACTCGACCCTGAAACCGTCGTTCAGCCTGAGCCGCCTGGCGGTGCACGCGACCCTCTGGGGCGCCGTGGCGCTGTACGTGATCCCGCTGCTGGTCATGCTGCTGACCAGCTTCAAGTCGCCCGAGGACATCCGCAACAGCAACCTGCTGGCGCTGCCGGACGTGTTCACCGTGATCGGCTGGGTGAAGGCCTGGGGCGCGGTGGGCGATTACTTCTGGAACTCGGTGAAGATCACCGTGCCGGGCGTGCTGATCTCCACCTTCATCGGCGCCATGAACGGCTATGTGCTGTCGATGTGGCGCTTCCGCGGTTCGCAGCTGTTCTTCGGCGCGCTGCTGTTCGGCTGCTTCCTGCCGTTCCAGGTAATCCTCCTGCCGATGTCCTTCACCCTCGGCAAGCTCGGCCTGGCCAACACCACCATCGGCCTGGTGATGGTGCACTGCATCTATGGCCTGGCCTTCACCACGCTGTTCTTCCGCAACTACTTCGTGGCGATCCCGGATGCGCTGGTGAAGGCTGCGCGCCTGGACGGCGCGGGGTTCTTCACAATTTTCCTACGCATTCTGATGCCGATGTCCACCCCCATCGTGATGGTCTGTCTGATCTGGCAGTTCACCCAGATCTGGAATGATTTCCTCTTCGGTGTGGTGTTCGCCAGTGGCGACGCACAACCGATCACGGTGGCTCTGAACAACCTGGTGAACATCAGCACGGGCGTGAAGGAATACAACGTCGACATGGCGGCCGCGATGATCGCGGCGCTGCCCACGCTGGTGGTCTATGTACTGGCCGGCAAGTACTTCGTGCGCGGGCTCACTGCCGGCGCCGTCAAAGGTTGAGGTAAGCACCGATGTCCACCCTTGAACTGCACAACCTGCACAAGTCCTACGGCGCGGGCCTGGCGGACACCCTGAAGTCGATCAACCTGTCGATCGACTCGGGCGAGTTCCTGATCCTGGTCGGCCCTTCCGGCTGCGGCAAATCCACCCTGATGAATTGCATCGCGGGGCTGGAGAACCTTACCGGCGGCGCCATCCTGGTGGACGGCCAGGACATCAGCGGCATGAGCCCGAAGGATCGCGACATCGCCATGGTGTTCCAGTCCTACGCGCTGTACCCGACCATGAGCGTGCGCGAGAACATCGCCTTCGGCCTGAAGATCCGCAAGCTGCCCAGGGTCGAGATCGACGCCGAGGTGGCGCGCGTGGCCAAGCTGCTGCAGATCGAGCACCTGCTCGAACGCAAGCCTTCGCAGCTCTCCGGCGGCCAGCAGCAGCGCGTGGCCATGGGCCGGGCGCTGGCGCGGCGGCCGAAGATCTACCTGTTCGACGAGCCGCTGTCGAACCTCGACGCCAAGCTGCGCGTGGAGATGCGCACCGAGATCAAGCTGATGCACCAGCGCCTGAAGACCACCACGGTCTACGTGACCCACGACCAGATCGAGGCCATGACCCTGGGCGACAAGGTGGCGGTGATGAAGGACGGCATCGTCCAGCAGTTCGGTACGCCGCAGCAGATCTACAACGACCCGGCGAACCTGTTCGTCGCCAGCTTCATCGGCTCGCCGCCGATGAACTTCATCCCGCTCCGGGTGCAGCAACAGGGCAGCCGGCTGATCGGCCTGCTGGACAGCGGCCAGGACCGCTGCGAGCTGCCGCTGCAACTGGATGCCGGGCTGATCGAAGGCCGTGAACTGATCCTCGGCTTGCGCCCGGAGCAGGTGCAGCTGGCCAGCGACGGTGCCAATGGCCCGAGCGATCTGCGCGCCGAAGTCGAGGTGGTCGAACCGACCGGCCCGGACACCCTGGCCTTTGTCACGCTCAACGGCGCCAAAGTCTGCTGCCGTCTCGCGCCGGACCAGGCTCCGCAGCCCGGCTCATCGCTGCAACTGCGTTTCGATCCCTCCCGTGCACTGCTGTTCGATGCCCGGAGTGGCGAACGCCTGCGCGCGGAGCCGCGTGGCAACGGCGACAGCAAGGTGACGCCACTGGCGCGCCAGAAGAATTCCTGAGTGATTCACTGCCTGAAAATACGACACCTAACGAGGATGCTGGACATGAACCAGTACATCAAGAATCGACCTGCTGTACGGACACTTGGTTGCCTGATCGCGCTGAGTGCCGCGGGGGCGGGCAATACCGCAGGGGCCGCCGATGCCTTCTCTTCCGAGTCCCAGTGGGGCCTGGGCGACTGGGGCGGCAAGCGCACCGAACTGCTGGAGAAGGGCTACGACTTCAAGCTCGACTACGTCGGCGAGGTCGCCAGCAACCTGGGCGGCGGCTACGACCAGCACACCACCGCGCGCTACTCCGACCAGTTCGCCCTCGGCACCCACCTGGACCTGCAGAAGATCCTCGGCTGGGACGCCACCGAGTTCCAGCTGACGGTCACCGAGCGTAGCGGCCGCAACCTCTCCAACGACCGCATCAGCGACCCGCGCGCCGGGCAGTTCAGCTCCGTGCAGGAAGTCTGGGGCCGGGGCCAGACCTGGCGCCTGACGCAGATGTGGATCAAGCAGCAGTACTTCGACGGCGCGCTGGACGTGAAGGTCGGCCGCTTCGGCGAGGGCGAGGACTTCAACAGCTTCCCCTGCGACTTCCAGAACCTGGCCTTCTGCGGATCGCAGGTGGGCAACTGGGTCGGCGGCATCTGGTACAACTGGCCGGTCAGCCAATGGGCCGCCCGCGTGAAGTGGAACTTCAACGACGAGTGGTACGCCCAGGTCGGCGCGTACAACCAGAACCCGTCGAACCTGGAAACCGGCAACGGCTTCAAGCTCAACGGCAGTGGCACTAAGGGCACCATCCTGCCGGTGGAGCTGGTGTGGATGCCGAAAGTCGGCGCCGCACAGCTGCCGGGTGAATACCGCCTGGGCTACTACTACAGCACCGCCGAGGCCGACGATGTGTACGACGACGTCAACGGCAACCCGCAGGCGCTCACCGGCGAACCGGCCAAGACCCACAGCGGCAAGCACGGCTGGTGGGTGGTGGCGCAGCAGCAGGTCACCGCGCACAACGGCGACGCCTCCCGCGGCCTGAGCCTGTTCGCCAACTTCACCGTGCACGACAAGGCCACCAACACCGTCGACAACTACCAGCAGCTCGGTGTCGTCTACAAAGGCCCGTTCGATGCGCGGCCCAAGGACGACATCGGCTTCGGCGTGGCGCGCATCCACGTCAACGACGACGTGCAGGATCGCCAGCGCCTGGTGAACCAGGTCAACGGCATCGACGACTACGACAACCCGCTGTACCAGCCCATCCAGGACACCGAGTACAACGCCGAGCTGTACTACGGCGTGCATGTGACCAATTGGCTCACCGTGCGGCCGAACCTGCAGTACATCCGCCATCCGGGCGGGGTGGACGAGGTGAACAACGCCGTGGTGGCCGGCCTGAAGATCCAGTCCAGCTTCTGATTGCTCCCTGGTGCGAACCTGGCCCGTCCTTGCGACGGGCCTTTTTTGTCTGCTCCGGGCGGTGTGTTGGGTGGTTCCTCGGCTGCTTTTTGTAGGAGCGAGCTTGCTCGCGAATTGCCTGGCGCCGGTGTTCCGGGCGGTTCGCGAGCGAGTTCGCTCCTACATCCGTAGAAAACGGGCGGACCCGGAGCGGGTGAGGAACCGTTTTTCATTGGCGCGGGCGCTGCGCGTGACTAGGCTTTGCGGTTAGAATCGCGGCCTTTTCTGTAAGATGTAGTGAAACTACAGAGAACTTCACGCCCCGGAATGTCCGGGCAGGGATTGGATCAGGACATCCGGACAATGCTCGAGCATCCGCTGCAGCGCTTTTTTCATTCCATGCGGGGCAAGCGCCCCTTCGACTGGGTGCGCTTCCAGCGTCGCGACCTGCTGCTCATCGATCATCCGCAATGCCAGGCGGTCTTCAGCCGCCAGGGCGCGCAACTGCTGCACTTCCAGCCGCGCGGCGCGCGCCCGCTGCTGTGGTGTTCGAGCCAGTGGCCGAGCCTGAGCACCGCGCCGATCCGTGGCGGCATCCCGGTCTGCTGGCCGTGGTTCGGCAGCCATCCCACCGAGGCCGACTGGCCCCAGCACGGCTGGGCGCGCCAGCGCGAGTGGCGCATGCTCGACGCCTGGGCCGACGACCAGAAGGCGGTCGTCAGCTGGCAACTGGATATCGAGGACTGGCACGTGCGCCTGGAAGCGCGCCTGGGCCAGGACCTGGATATCGAACTCTCCAGCTACCACGAAGATGACAGCGACTGCCTCTTCAGCTTCGCCCTGCAGCCATACTGGCGCGTGGGTTCGCTGCGTCGCTCGGTGGTCCACGGCATGGAGCTGGACGGCAAGGCCAGCGGCCTGCCCAACACCTGGGCGCCCCGTGGCGCGGTCAAGCAGGTGCTCTACAACACCGGTTCCCTGGTGCTGGAGGATGCCGGCTGGCAGCGCCGCCTGCGCATCGACAAGAACACCAGCGCCGGCAGCGTCATCTGGCACCCGGGCAGCCGCGCGGTGGAGCAGGTGGAGCCGGGTGAGGCGGAGCGTTTCCTGTGCATCGGCGCCGCCGGCTATCGCGCGGGCGGACTGATCCTCGCCCAGGGCGAGCGCATGCTGCTGAACCTGCGCGCCGGGCTGGTCTGAAAGCCGAATCGTACCGAGGCGGCACGTCGGAACTCAGTGTAGGAGCGGGCCATGCCCGCGATCGTGCACATGGCGCGCTCCTACAGGTTCGCTGCGACTTTTCGAGCAGGGAGGGCGGACAGCCCCACTGAGGGCCATCCGCAAGACGAGGGGCGTACCCTCAGGACGGTTGTTGCGGAGTACCCAGCAGCGACTTGCCGGTTTTCTTCTGCCGCTTGGCCATGCGTTTTTCGTGCGCGGTTTTCAGCGGCTTCTTCTTCGCTTGTTTCTTCGCGTCGAGACCTTTCATGAGCCTGTCCTCCAGGGGACGCCCTCGGGCCGAGAGCTGACTGCTTCAGCATAGTCCCGTGGCAGGCGGCCGTTCAGCCGGCGGTCAGGCGCTCCAGTTCGCGGCGAACCATGTTGGCGTAGTGCGGCGGGCTCAGCCGGTACAGCTCGCCGGCCACCCAGGGCAACCAGCGGGCGCCGAGCGGCCCGCGTTCGGCCAGCAGGCGCCGGGCTTCGGCCTCGGCGCGCTGGGCGTTTTCCTGATGGTAATCGGCACGGCTCATGGGTGGTTCTTCGGGGCAGCGTCAGGTCTTGGCGCAGCTCAGGGTCTGCGGATCGATGGTGATGCTGGCCAGCGGCTTGGCGTCGCTGCCGGCATACTCGTGGGTAACGCTCAGGTGATGCTCGCGGAAGCGCTGCAACAGGTCGGGCTGCTCGCAGGTGGTGCCTTCGAGCTGCTTCTTCAGGCCGTTCTCGAACTTGGCGCGGGCGCCCAGGTCCATGGCGTCCAGGCGCAGGTTGGAGATGGCGTAGCGGTAATACAGCATCTTCTTCGCCGGGTCGAGCTGCACGCTGTTGAGAGTGGTCACCTTGTCCACCTGGCGCGGCAGGTTGGACTTGGTCACCTGGTCGAAATAGTCCGCCGATTCCTTGAGGAATTTCGCTTCTTCGGGGGTGTCTTCGGCGTGGACGGCAAGGCTGACAAGCAACAGGAAGGGCAGGGCGAGACGGGCAAACGGCATGGGAAATTCCTGTACGGCTGATGGGAGTGGCGTGAAGGTGCAGGCTAAGCAGGTGCGACTGCCAGGGGGTGGTCGGGTTCGGTCGAGTGTGCGGTGACGGCACGCTCATGGTCTGTGAGTGTAGAGCACTGCCAGCCGCTGGCCGCTCGCGGGGTGATTCTTTTGCGAGTAGGCTTGCCCCGTTCTTTTCCCCACCTTTTTCCGCAGGTCCGCAGTCCCGCCATGATCGAACTGACCCAGGTCGACCTCCGCACCGATCCCACCGCGCAACGCGTGGTGAAGGACGAAACCGTCACTGTCGAATTTGCCGCTGCGGCAGGCGAATTGATGAGCCTTGAAGGGCCGAACCGTTATGCCGTCGGCGACGCAATTGTCAGTAGCGCGACCGGCGAGCGCTGGGTCGTCTCCCGCGAGCGCTTCGATCCGAAGTACCGGCCTGCCGATGCCGCACTTGCCCACGGCGAGCCGGGCGCCTACCGCAATATCCCCAGCCCGGTGCTGGCCCGGCGCATGGACGAGCCCTTCACCCTGTTGCGCTCGGCCGGTGGCGACCGCCTCACCGGTTGCGCTGGCGACTGGGTCATGCAGTACGCCCCCGGCGACTACGGCGTGGTGAAGGCCGAGCGCTTCGCCAAGGTCTATCGTCTGGCCGACTGAAACCGCACCCGCTCTGGCCTCCACGCCCCGCCAGCAGCTATGGTCTGTGCTGGCGGGCGCTCTGCGTCGCGCTTTTGTTGCAACTTTGCCGGCGGTGCGCAGGTCCACCCTGCAGCCCGCCGGCGGGCGGGACGCTCATCGGGAGGACGGTGCGGGATGCGATTCATGGACATGCGCGGGCTCAGTTTGGGGCCCTGGAAACTGATCAGGCTGACGCTGAAGGAATTCCTCGACGACGAGATGCCCACCTACGCCGCCGCGCTGGCCTACCAGGGGTTGTTCTCGCTGTTTCCCTTCCTGCTGTTCCTCATCGCGCTGCTGGGCTTCCTGCACCTGCCGGAGTTCTTCGACTTCCTCCGCCAGCAGGCCGACTATGTGCTGCCGGCGCAGGCGCTGGAACAGGTCAACCCAGTCATCGACCAGTTGCAGCAGCGCCAGGGCGGGCTGTTGTCCATCGGTATCGTGGTCGCGCTGTGGTCGTCCTCGGCGGCGGTGCGCTCGCTGATGATCGCGCTCAACGCCGCCTATGACGTGCGCGAGGCGCGTCCGGCCTGGAAGCGCATCCCGCTGTCGCTGTTCTACACCTTCGGCCTGGTAGCGATGCTGATGCTGATCGCCGCGCTGATGATCCTCGGGCCCCAGGTGATGGGCTGGATCGCCGCCCAGGTGGGCCTGGAGGACTTCGTGGTGATCCTCTGGAGCATCCTGCGCTGGCCGGTGATCGTGCTGCTGATGATGATGGCGGTGGCGATCATCTACTACGTCACGCCCAACGTGCAGCAGAAGTTCCGCTTCATCACGCCCGGTTCGATGCTCGCCGTGGTGCTGTGGATTTCCGCATCGCTGGGGTTCGGCTACTACGTGAAGAACTTCGCCGACTACAACGCCATGTACGGCAGCGTCGGGGCGATCATCGTGCTGCTGCTGTACTTCTACATCTCGTCGGCGGTGCTGCTGCTGGGCGCGGAACTCAACGCGGTGATCGAGCACCATCTGCCCCACGGCAAGGACGAGGGCGAGAGGACCTTCGAGCGGGCCGCTCCGACGCCCGATGAAGGCTAGGGCTGAACCGGTTGGCCGGCGACGGCGGGTGGTTCGCTGAGCAGTGAGTTGACCAGCGCGGTGGCCTTCTCGAACGATGGGTAGCCGCTCTTGGCGACGTCCAGGTTGCCGTAGTCCTCAAGATACTGCCGGGCCTTCGCCGGGTCGGCCTGCTCCACCAGGAAGGGCTCGGACCAGATCTTGTAGAGCAGCGCCACGGCGTAGGGCTGGCCGGCGTCGGCGGCTTTCTCCAGCAGCGGCAACACCTCGTCCACCTGCGGGCCTTCCTTGATCTTCAGCAGCGCCATGTAGAAGCTCGCCTCGCCGCGTACGTCCGCCTCCATGGAGCGGGCGAGCAGGGCTTCGGCCAGCTCGTAGTTGGCCAGGTCGCCGCTGGCGATCAGCAGCTTCGCCTGCAGCATGTCGTTCTGGTAGAGCAGGCGCTCCTGGCGGCAGGCCTCGCCGCTCAGTGGCTCGTCGCAGGGGTTGCCGGCGTTCGTCGAGCAGCCGGCGAGCAGCAGCGGCAGGGCCAGGGCGGCCAGCAGGTAAGGTGTGTGTTGCTTGCCCATGCAAGTCCCTCGGGAGCGGGTGTCAGGGTTCGACCGGTCGGTGGGCGCGCCGGTTCTGCTCATTGGCGAAAAGCATAGCCGCTGCACTACACAAGGGCCGCGCGAAGGCTCATAGAGCTTCAAAACCGGGCAGGCGCGGCAGGCGCTCGATGAAGAAGTCGATCAGCGCGCGGGTCCGGGCCGGCAGAAAAAGGCGCGAAGGATACAGCAGGCTGGCCTCCTGGGCAGGCCCGCACCACTCCGGAAGCAGACGTTGCAGGCTGCCGTCGGCCAGCAGGTCGGCCACCAGCCAGGCCGGGGTCAGGCCGAAACCGGCGCCCAGGCAGTAGCTCTCGCGGATCGCCAGGGAGCTGTTCACCGTGTAGCGGCTGCGCGTGGCGAGGCTCAGCTCGCGCCCGTCGGCATGACGCAGCAGCAGATTCTGCCCGGCGTCGAGCCAGGCGAAACGCAGGTAGTCGGCCAGCGGCAGGTCTTCGGGAGCCTGCAGCCCGGACTGCCGCGCGAGCCATGCCGGAGCGGCCACCAGATAGCGCGGCGAGCGGGCCAGCGGGCGGGCGATCAACTGCTCCGGCAATTCGCCGCCCAGGCGCAAGGCGAGGTCGATGCCTTCCTCGGCGAGGTCGACGAAGCGGTCGTTGAGCAGCAGTTCCACCTCGACCTCCGGGTGTAGCTGCATGAACTCCAGCAGCAGCGCATTCAGGCGCAGCACGCCCAGGCTCACCGGTGCGCTGACCCGCAGGCGGCCGCGTACCTGCTCGGTCTCCCCACGGGCCTCGCTGACGCCCTCGGCGTAGCTTTCCAGCGTCTGCCGGGCATGTTCGTAGAAGCGCCGGCCCTGCTCGGTGGGCTGCACGCGGGTGGTGCTGCGGATCAGCAATTGCGCGCCGACCTGCCGCTCCAGTGCCGCCATGGTCTTGCTCACTGTCGGCTGGCTGCTGCCGGCCTCGCGGGCCACGGCAGAAAGACTGCCCAGCTCCACGGCGCGGACGAAACAGTGCAACGCCTTGAGGGTATCCATGTCCTATTCGTTTATCGAATGACGGGTCTGCAAATATGCCGTCTACCGTCGCGGTTGGGAATGGCCGAGCCTGTGCTCAACCCATTACCGCTATCGAGGAACGCCATGAAACGCTTGCTGCTCGCGACCCTGATCACCCTGGCCCTGCCGCTGGCGCAGGCCGGAGAAGGACACTGGCAGGCGACCTGGAGCGCCAGCCCGCAGCGTGCCTGGGGCCGGGAAGTACCGCTGCCGCTGGGTGTGCCGTCGGTGATCGGCAACCACACACTGCGGCAGAGCGTGAAAGTCAGCCTGGGTGGCCGGCGCGTGCGCATCGCGCTGTCCAACGCCTATGGCCGCCAGCCGGTGGCCATCGGAGGTGTCGCCGTGGCACTTGGCGCGTCCGCCGGGCAGCTCGCTGGCCCGAGCCACCGCCTGACTTTCGCCGGCCAACCCACGGCCTACATCGCACCGGGCGTCGAGCTGCTGAGCGATCCGCTGGATCTGGCCGTCCCGCCGCTGGGCGAGCTGGCCGTATCGATCTATCTGCCGCAGCCCACTGCCATCGAAAGCTTCCACTGGGATGGCAAGCAGCGCGTCCATGGCGGACCGGGTGAACAACTCGACGCTGCGCGCCTGCCGGCAGACGGCAAGATGGAAGCGCGGCTGTTCCTCGCCGACGTGCTGGTGGAGAGCCCCGAAGCACGCCCGGTGGTGGCGGTGCTCGGCGACTCGATCACCGATGGCCGTGGTGCCAGCCTGGACGGCAACCAGCGCTGGCCGGACGTGCTGGCGCAGCGGTTGGCGGTGCATGAGGTGGGCGTGATCAATGCCGGCATCTCCGGCGCGCGCCTGCTCTCCGACGGCATGGGGCAGAGCGCCCTGGTGCGTTTCCAGCGCGACGTGCTGGGCAAGCCGGGTGTGAAGGCGGCCATTGTGGCGCTGGGGATCAACGACATCGCCTGGCCCGGCAGCACCTTCGCGCCGAACAACCCGCTGGTGCAGTACGAGGACCTGGTCGCCGGTTACCGCCAGCTGATCGCCCAGGCCCATGTGCGTGGCGTGCGCCTCATCGGCGCGACCATCCTGCCGTTCGAGCGTGCGCTCAGCGGGTCGCCCATCGAGAACTACCATGCGGCCGGCAAGGAAGCGCTGCGCCAACGGGTGAACCAGTGGATTCGCGAGAGCGGTGAATTCGATGCGGTGGTGGACCTGGATGCGCACCTGCGCGATCCGGCCCACCCGCTGCGCCTGCTGCCGGCCTACGACAGCGGCGACCACCTGCACCCCGGCGATGCGGGGAACCGGGCGATGGCGGAGAGTGTGGATATCGACGCATTGTTGAAGGGGATGTGATGCCTTTCGGGGCCTTTGCGAAGGTTGGCGTTGCCGGGGATCGATCGCGGACGGAGTCCGCTCCCACGTAACCGGTCAGCGCGGTGCGCAGGCGTGCGTGGGAGCGGACTCTGTCCGCGATTGGCCACGCTTTCGCACATTCGGAGCAGGCGCGTTCAGTTACCGAACGCCGGCCCGATACTGTCGTCGTCCATACCGCGCTCCAGCTTGATCTTCAGCGCAAGGTCAGTGCGCGAGTCGGCGAATTTCAGCGCATCGCTCACGCTCACGCGGCCTTCCTCCAGCAGCTTGTACAGGCTCTGGTCGAAGCTCTGCATGCCGCTTTCCAGTGCGCGTTCCACCGCGCCCTTGAGCTCGGGCAGTTCGTCGCGCTGGATGATGCCGCGGATGTGCGGCGTACCCATCACCAGCTCCACCGCCACGGCGCGGCGCTGGTGGGTGCCGGGCACCAGGCGCTGGCCGACCAGCGCGAGGATGTTCTGCGAGAGGTCGGCCAGCACCTGCGGGCGCGCCTCGTCGGGGAAGAAGCGGGTGATGCGCTCGATGGCGTGGCGGCAGCTGGTGCCGTGCAGGGTGGCGACGCACAGGTGGCCGGTCTCGGCGTAGTGCAGCGCATGCTGCATGGTGGCGGCGTCGCGGATCTCGCCGAGCATGATCACGTCCGGTGCCTCGCGCAGCACGTTGCGCAGGGCGTCTTCGTAGCTGTGGGTATCCAGGCCGACCTCGCGCTGGTCGATGATCGATTTCTTGTGGGTGTGGAGGAACTCGATGGGGTCCTCGATGCAGACGATGTGCCCGGAGCGGTGGCGGTTACGGAAGTCCAGCATGCTCGCCAGGGTCGTCGACTTGCCCGCGCCGGCCGCGCCGATCACCAGGATCAGCCCGCGGTCCTGCATGGCCAGCTTGTCGAGGATCGACGGCAGGCCGAGGGAAGTGACGTCGGGGATCACCTGCTTGATCAGGCGCACCACCATGGCCACTTCGCCACGCTGGAAGTAGATGTTCGCGCGGAATCGCCCGACGTCCGGCACGCTCAGCGCCAGGTTCATCTCCAGGTCACGCTCGAAGTCCTGCGCCTGCGCCGGCGACATCAGTTGCCAGGCCAGGGTCTTCACTTCGCCGGGTTGCAGCACGCGATCGTCCGCCGGCTGGCTGTGGCCTTCGGCCTTCAGGTGCGGCGGCGCGCCGACGCTGAAGAACATGTCCGAGCCACCGCGCTCGGGCAGCAGGCGCAGATACTGGATGACGTCGGGGAGGGGCGAGTCGCTCATGGGTTTGTCCTTGGATGGCGAGAGGGCGCATCTGCATTGAGCCTAGCTGCAATGCCGGACGGGAGACTAGGGGAGGCTGCGGCACGCCGTGTTGACGTGCCGCAGGCAAGCACCTCAGGTCGACAGCTGGTTGGCAAACTGGCCCACGGCGTTGACCACGCGCTGGGCGCTGTCCTGGATCTCGATGATCACCGTGCCGGCCTGGCCGGACAGTTCCAGGCCCAGCTCGGCCTGCTGCTTGCCGCGGTCGATCATGGCCACGGCCTGGCCGGCCAGGTGCTGGTTCTGTTCCACCACGCGGGTGATTTCCTCGGTGGCGGCGCTGGTGCGCGAGGCGAGCTGGCGCACCTCGTCGGCGACCACCGCAAAGCCGCGTCCCTGGTCACCCGCGCGGGCGGCTTCGATGGCGGCGTTGAGCGCCAGCAGGTTGGTCTGGTCGGCGATGCTGCGGATGCTCTGCACCAGCGCGCCGATGGCCTGGGACTGGCGGTCCAGCGCCTCGATGCCCTGGGCGGCCTCCTGCATGCGGTCCGCCAGTTCGCGCATCACCTCGACCGTCTGCTGGACCACGGCGGCGCCCTTGGTGGCGCTGTCGTCGGTGGTCTGCGAGGTGTCGAAGGCGATGGTCGCCGCTTGCGCGACGGCGTTCTCGCGGTGCACCTGTTCGGTGATCACGGTGGCGAACTTCACCACTTTGTAGAGGCGGTCGTGGGCGTCGATGATCGGGTTGTAGGAGGCCTCCAGCCAGACCTCGTGGCCACGACTGTCGAGGCGCTTGAAGCGGCCGGTGACGAACTCGCCGCGGCGCAGCTTGGCCCAGAAGGCGTCGTACTGCGACGAGTTGTATTCGGCAGGCTCGCAGAACATCCGGTGATGCTTGCCCCGGATCTGCGTCAGGCTGTAGCCCATGGCGTTGAGGAAGCGGTCGTTGGCGGCGAGCACTTCGCCCTGCAGGTTGAATTCGATCACCGCGGTGGAGCGTTGCAGCGCCTCGATCAGGTTCTCGTGCTCGCGGGAGTTCTCGATGGTGCGGGTCAGGTCGCTGGCGTAGATCGAAAAGCGCTGGATCGCACCGCTGCCGTCGTGCACCGGCTGCAGGATCGAGCGCAGCCAGGCTTCCTCGCCGTCACCGCGCAGCAGGCGGATCACCCCGGCCAGGTGTTCGCCGCGCTCGATGGCGTGCTTCACCTTGAGGTGGAAGTCCAGCCCGCGGACGTGGTCAGGAATCAGGTCCAGCAGTGCGCGCCCCTTGAGCTGTTCGCCGCGGTGGAGCATCTCTTTCTCGAAGTTGGCATTCACCGACTCGATGCGCCCTCGGGGGTCGAGGAACAGCACGAGCATTTCCTCGTCGAGGCTGGCGCGGATCTCTTCGACGGAGGCGAGTTCTTCACGCAGGGAGGCCAGTTCCTGCTTCAGACGCGAGTTGAACATTCGTGGGCTTTCTCTAGTGGTGAGGCACGAAGGCTGCTGCCGATTCGTTTCACCCATTGCATCGGCCGATCCGGCCGCGACTTTAGCCCCGGATGAACCGGCGTAGCCCGCGTGCCACAAGGCCTGGCGCTAGATTTCAGGCGGTACTGGTCACATCCTGACTGCTGGCGATGGCGGCGCGCAGCTGGTCGGTGTCCAGCGGCTTGTGCAACAGCTGGCTGCCGCTGGCGGCGGCCTCGCGCAGGTGTTCGGGAGAGGTGTCACCGGTGATGATCAGCGCCGGCACCTTGCGCGAGAGGTAGCTGCGGATACGCCGGATGGCGTCGGCGCCGGTCTGGCCTTCACCGAGTCGGTAGTCGCTGAGGATCAGGTCCACGGGCGCGCGGCCAGTGTGGCTGGCCTCGATATGCCGCTGGCAGGCGAGCAGGGCGCTGGTGCCCGGATAGACGCGATGGCCCCAGACCTCCAGCAGGCTGCACAGCGCGTGCAGCACGTCGACTTCGTCCTCCACCACCATGATGCCCAGGCCGGGCCCGCGCGCAGCCGCCGGCATCGGCATGGGCGGCGCCTGCAACGGCGTCTCGGCCAGTGGCACGCGCAGGCTGAAGCAGGTGCCCCGGCCGGCCTCGGAGGTCAACGCCAGGGGATGCCCGAGCAGCCGTGCGGTGTGGCGCACGATGGCCAGGCCCAGGCCGAGCCCCTGCTTGCGGTCGCGCTCGGCGTTATGCAGCTGGACGAACTCGTCGAAGATCACGTCCTGCTGGCTGGCATGGATGCCAACGCCGGTGTCGATCACCTGGATTTCCAGCTCGTCGCCGCGCCGCCGGCAGCCCAGCAGCACACTGCCCTTCGGCGTATAGCGGAAGGCGTTGCTCAGCAGGTTGTCGAGCACGCGCTTGAGCAGCAGCGGGTCGCTGTCCACCCACAGCCGGCTGCTTTGCACACGCCAGCGCAGGTTGTGCTCGCTGGCGGTGCCGGCATAGGCCTCGCGCAGGTCGGCGAACAGCTTGTGCAGCGAGATCGGCTCGCGCGCCACGGGTACCACGCCGGCGTCCAGGCGCGAGATATCCAGCAGGCCGTTGAGCAGGTCGCCCAGGTTGCCGAGCATGGCGCGCAGGCGCGTGGCGATGTCGCGCGCCTGGCGGGCATCGACCGGGCCGCGTTCGGCGAGGGCGGAGAGGGCGCCGACGAACAGCCCGAGGGCGTGGATCGGCTGGCGCAGGTCGTGGCTGGCGGCGGCGAGGAAGCGCGACTTGGCGCGGTCCGCGGCGCGGGCACGGTCGCGCTGCTCGCGCAGGTCCTGTACGAGCTCGGAGTTCTCCTGGCGCAGGCGGATGGTCTCGCACAGGCTGCGGTAGGTCACCCGGCTGTAGTACAGGTTGACCCCGGCCAGGCAGACGATGAAGAAACTGTAAGTAGTGTGCTGCTCATCGGCGACGCTCAGGCACAGCACCAGCATGGGCAGCAGCATTGCGCTGAGCGAGCCGACATAGGCCGGCGGAAAGGCCGACAGCGACGGCACCGCGCCACACACCAGGCCGGTGAGCACGATGCAGGTGAAGGCGAACAACTGCGGATCGCCATGGGCGAATCCGGCCCAGCCCAGCCACCCCCACAGCAGGCTGCTGGCCCAGGACAGCAGCGTGTTGCTCCACAGCCATTTTTCTTCCCGCGTGCGCGCCGGGGCTTGCCGGAAGTACAGGCGTGCCAGGACAATCCGCCCCAGCGTGAGCGCGTAGAGCGCGACCAACCAGAAGACCATCGTCGTCGGCGACAGGGCGTTGCGGAAGATGTACAGCACCGGCAGGGGTATCACCAGGTTGGCAAAGAGCACGGCGTAGGACTGGCGGAACAAGAGTTCGACCAGATCGCGCTGCTGCAGGCTGTTGTGCATATCCGAAATGCCTCAGGGAGACGAAAGATGGACGGGAAGCGCGAATGGCGGGTGGTCATCGCCGATGACCACGGCATTGTACGGGACGGCCTGCACCTGCTGCTGTCGACCCAGGACGGCATCCAGGTGGTGGGTGAGGCGGGCGACGGCATGCGCCTGCATACCCTGCTGGAAGAACAGGGCGCGGACCTGCTCCTGCTCGACCTGAACATGCCCGGCCTCAACCGGCTGCAGTTCATCCATGAACTGCGCCAGCGCCACCCCCGGCTGAAGATACTGGTACTCACCGCCAACACCGAAACGGCCACAGTGCGCTCGGTGCTCGACGCCGGCGTACACGGCTACCTGAGCAAAAGCGATGATACCGGCGAGCTGCTCGAAGCCATCGATGCCCTGCGCCACGGCCGGCACTTCCTGGCGCACAGCCTGCGCGTCCTGCTGGACAGCCCGAACGCGCGCGTGCCCGTCGATGCCGGCCTGCTGTCGGCCGTGGAGCTGACCAAGCGCGAGCGGCAGATTCTCATCCTGGCCGCCCAGGGGCACAGCGCGCGGGAAATTGCCGAGCACTTCAGCATCAGCCCGCTGACCGTGCGCAAGCACCGCGAGAACCTCATGCGCAAGCTCGACCTGCACAGCCCCGCGGAGCTTGCCGCCTTCGCTGTGCGCCTGGGGCTGCCCAGCGCCTGAGTCGAACCTGTGCCTTGCCTGCGTGCGCATGCCGCGCGTCCCCGTCCCATGGATGAATGGATGAGTCGTCCGGCAGAGACTAGCGTCCGGCACTCCGGGAAAAAATACGGCAACTGCCGTATGTGCCCGGCCGCCCGCGCTGCTTAACCTTTCCCGTCACGGACCAGACGCCGCCTCGATGAGCGCCGGCCGATACCCGATCAAGGGAAGGATCACACCATGATATTGCCTGCCTACTGGGCCTCGTTCGCCGTGGCGACGCTGGCATTCGCCTGCATGCCGGGCCCGGCCATCCTCTACATGACCTCGCAGACCCTCGCACACGGCCGCCGCGCCGGCCTGCACGCCGCGCTGGGCATTCACCTGGGTTGCTACGCGCACATCCTCGCCGCCAGCGCCGGTCTTGCCGCACTGCTGCACCATGCACCGAACCTGTACCTCACCCTGAAGCTGGCCGGCGCCGCCTACCTGATCTGGCTCGGCGGCACGATGATCTTCGGCCGTCGCCGCCTGGGCGCCAGTGGCGAGGAAGTGGGCGAGGCGCGCCCGAAGGTGCTGCGCGACAGCATCATCGTCGAGGTGCTCAACCCCAAGACGGCGCTGTTCTTCCTGACCTTCCTGCCACAGTTCGTCGACCCGTCTGCGAGCCTGCCGGTGGGCCTGCAGTTCTTCATTCTCGGGATGATCGTCAACCTGGTGTTTTCCACCGCCGACGTGCTCGCCGTGCTGTTCGCCTCGCTGTTGCTCGGCGCGTTGGGCAAGGGGCGCGGACAGCGGCTGATGCCGCGTGTGTGCGGGTCGATCCTGGTGGGGCTGGGAGTGATGCTGGTGGCTCGGGGCGGGCCGATGTGACGCGGGGATCTGGAGCGGGAAGCCGGGCGGGAGGGAGAGCAGGCGCCGCCCCGTCAGACGGGCGCGGCGCGGGCGAAGCGGATCAGTCCTCGCGGCTGGTCACTTCCACCAGGTGGTAGCCGAACTGGGTCTTCACCGGACCCTGGACGACGTTCAGCGGGGCGCTGAACACGACCTGGTCGAACTCGCGGACCATCTGGCCCGGGCGGAAACTGCCCAGGTCGCCGCCGCTGCGGCCGGACGGGCAAGTGGAGTTGTCGCGCGCCACCTGGGCGAAATCGGCGCCGCCTTCGATGGCAGTTTTCAGTTCCTTGCACTTGGCTTCGCTGGAAACCAGGATGTGACGAGCGGATGCACGGGCCATGGGATAACTCCTGAACAGGCAGTAGGAAAAAGCGAAGCCTAGCCGATTCCGGGCGCGAACCCAATGCCAGGCGGCGGGTGGCTTGCCCTTCGTAGGAGCGAGCTTGCTCGCGAACCGCCTGACGCCGGAGCAGCCGGGGAGTCATCGCGGACGAAGTCCGCTCCTACGCAAGTGTCTGCCTCAGACGCCGAACACTTTGCCAGTGTTCCTTGTAGGAGCGAGCTTGCTCGCGAACGGCCCATCGCCGGAGCAGCCGGGAAGACATCGCGGACGGAGTCCGCTCCTGCGCAAATTTCCGCCTCAGACGCCGAACACTTCGCTCAGGTGCTGCTGGTAGCGCTGCACATCGCCCTCGATGTTCGGGCGCTTCATCACGTCCACGCAGAGGAAGGTCGGCAGCGGGCTCATGCCCAGGAACTGGTTGGCCTTGTGGAACGGGAAGTACACCGCGTCCACGCCCTTGCCCTCGAAGAAATCGGTCGGGTCGTCGAAGGCCTGCTGCGGCGCGTTCCAGGTAGCGGAGATCATGTACTGCTTGCCCTGCAGCAGGCCGCCGCTGCCGTACTTCTGAGAGGCGTCGGAACGGGTGCGGCCGTCGTTGGCGTAGAGGCTGCCGTGGCCGGCGGTGAACACTTCGTCGATGTACTGCTTCACCGTCCAGGGCGCGCCCATCCACCAGCCGGGCATCTGGTACACGATGACGTCGGCCCAGAGCATCTTCTGCACTTCTTCCTGGATGTCGTAGCCGCCGTCGATGAAGGTTTCCTTCACGTCGAAACCGGCATGGTCCAGGTGGGCGATGGCGGCTTCGTGCAGAGTGGCGTTGTAGCGGCCGTCGGAGTGGGCGAACTGTTTGCCGCCATTGATCAGCAGGATCTTTTTCATGGTGTGGGCCCTGAAGTGAGGAATCGGATGGCGGCAGAATATCGAGCGGAGCAGGGTGGAAACACCCGTTTTCGGACAAATGATCCGTGCGTGAGAATCAAGAATGAAGAAGATTGATTTGCGTCAGGATTAGGCAATCCTTTCATCTCCCAGGAGCTAATCCGATGTACGCCTTCACCCTCCAGGCCCACACCCTTCCGGAAAAATCCCAGGTCTTCGAGGACCTGTTCCGTACCTACCTGACCCCCAGCCGCGCCGAGGAAGGCTGCATCCAGTACCACATGCTGCGCGACGCCAGCGACCCGACCCTGTTCACTTTCTTCGAGGTCTGGCAGAGCCGCGAGCACCTGGCCATTCACTCCTCGCTGCCGCACATGCGCGAGTTCCACGAGCGGCGCATGGAGTTCCTGCGCCGCGATTTCGATATCCAGGAAGTCGAGGTGATGCTGCCGCGCTGAGCGGCGCTCACGCCACCACCCGGTTGCGCCCGCCTTCCTTGGCCCGGTAAAGGTTGGCGTCCGCCGCGGCGATCAGCGCCTCGATGCTCTCTGCCTCGGTGTCGGAGGTGCTGGCCACGCCGATGCTGATGGTCACCACGCCGCGCTGGCTCTTTTCGTGGGGCAGCGCGGTGGCCTCCACCTCGCGGCGGATAGACTCGGCGACCTGCGCGGCGGCGGCGCTGTCGCAGCCGGGGAGGATCATCACGAACTCCTCGCCGCCATAGCGCGCCGCGCCATCTTCCTCGCGGCGGCAGCCCTTGCGCACCAGGTGCGCGACATTGATCAGCGCCAGGTCGCCACGCGGGTGGCCGTAGTGGTCGTTGTAGGCCTTGAACTGGTCGATATCCATCATCAGCACCGCCAGGTGGCCGTCTCCGGTGCGGCGACGCTGCCATTCCTGCTGCGCCTTCTCATCGAACCAGCGACGGTTGCGCAGGCTGGTCAGCGGGTCGGTGTCAGCCTGGGTGCGCAGCTTGTTCTCCTTGGCGTCGCGGCGGCGCAGGTGCCGGGTCAGGCGATAGGCGAAGAACAGGGTCGCGGCGTTGATCGCCAGCAATAACCCGGCGGTGATCCAGGTGCGCGCGGTCCAGGTGTTCAGGATCGCTTCGCGGCACAGCTCCACCGAGACCACCGCCTGGTAGTCACCGATGCGCCGGTAGCCGCGCCAGTAGGCGTTCGAAGCACCGTTTTGCTGGCGGAAATAGTCGTTCTGCCCGCTGTCGACGAACTCGCGGAAGGTGCCGACTTCTTCCTCGTTGGCTCGCTGCGGATCCGGCGGCCACTGGGCCAGAATGGTGCCGTCGAGCAGACGGATCGAGATCACCCCGAGCTTGCCCAGATCGATGCCGCGCACGAAGGACTCCAGGTGCTTCAGCTCCTTGATCGCGGCGACCGCGCCGACGAACTGGCCATCCTTGTCGATCACCGCACGGCTGAGCGCGGTGCTGACCGAGGAGCCCGGATAGGACGGCAGGAAGGGATGACTGAGGAACAGTCGATCAGGATTGTTCCGTGCATTCTTGAAGTAATCGCGCATCGACAGGTCGCGGCTGGACTCGCCGGCATGGTTCAGGTCCGCCAGCAACCGGCCCTGGGCGTCGGTCACCACCAGCGTGCCCGCGCGCATCGAGCCGGCGGCGTGGCCTTCGACCAGTTCCTGCAGGACCTGCTGCGACAGGTCCGGAGTTGCCGGGCCGGTGATGACATTGGAGAGGGTCAGCAGCGTCTGCGCATGCACATCCAGGTCGCGATGGAACTCGCGCTCCACCAGCAGCAGGGTGTTCTTGCCACTGGCATGGGCGTAGGCCAGCGCATCCTGCTTCATCTGTAGCATGTGCCAGCCGGCCAGCAGCGAGGCGAGCACCGCCAGCAGAAAGATAAAGCAGAAGACGCGAATCGGTTTGAGCACTGCGTACCTCCTGCCGTGACTCGGTAACTGTTCAGGTTCCTGAATTGTCCGATATGGCGGGCGACATACAACGCTTGTTCGGGGCCCCCTTGCCCTATGTCAGGCCGCCTGGCAATTTTCCCATCGGGGTGATACCCAACCTTTTCCAGGTTTTTCCGCCAAGGGAACCCGAGTGCGGCAGCCGCAGCCAAATGCCGAGAAATCACGCATCATTGAGCCCTTTTCGACCATCGGAGCCGTCCATGCCCAGCCAGTCGTTCCTTCCGCGTAGCCTGCTGTTGTCGCTCGGCCTGCTGGCCGCCGCCTGCGCCGGCGCGGCTGACCAGGACCAACTGCTCGAAGCCATCAACGCCTATCGCGGCGACGTGCAGTCCTGCGCCGGCCAGGCCTCCCAGGTGCTGCCGCCGCTGTCACCGGACTCGCGCCTGGCGTTACCGGTCTCGGCGGGGGAATGGAAGACTGCGCTGAACCAGACCGGTTACCCGATGAGCAGCGTGCGCATGCTCAGCCTCACCGGCCCACGCAACGTGACGGCCGCCATGAAGGCGCTGCAGGAGAGCTTCTGCCAGGTGCTGCTGGACCCGCAGTTCGTCGATGTCGGCATCGTCCGCGAAGGGGATGACTGGCGCGTGCTGCTCGGTCGCCAGCTGGTGCAGGCCAGGCTGGGCACCTGGGAAGCGGAAGGGCAACAGCTGCTGCAGGCGATCAACGCCGCACGCGGCAAGGCTCGCCAGTGCGGCGGCCAGGCCTTCGGTCCGGCCGGTGCGCTGAGCTGGAGCGCCACTCTGGGCGGCACCGCCGAAGCGCACAGCCGCGACATGGCCAACAACAACTATTTCGACCACAAGGGCCGTGATGGCAGCACGCCGGGCGACCGTGCGGAACTGGACGGTTACGCCGGCCAGCGCGTCGGCGAGAACATCGCTGCCGGGCAAGCTGACGCACAGAAAGTGGTGGACAGCTGGCTGGCCAGCCCCGGCCATTGCGCCAACCTGATGAACCCGCAATACAGCGAACTGGGCGCAGCCTACGCGGCGGACCCGAAAAGCGACGCGGGCATCTACTGGACGGCGATGTTCGGCTCGCCCTGAGTCCTCAGCGACCGCCGCTGACGGCGTCCGATTCGCCGCCCTGGCGTTTCACCTTCGCCGCGAGAATGGCTGCCTTGGCCGCCTCCAGGGTGGCCGAGGCGGCGGGAAGTTCGAAGACGCGGCTCTCGGCAAGCGACGAGACACGCTCACCACTGTCCAGGGTGAACTCCACGAACGCCAGGTGCTCCGACCAGGAGCGATAGCGGCGCACCATGAACAGGCTGTGGCGGCTGCGCACCGAACTGATCTTCTCCAGGGCGATCTGCCGGTGGCTGTCCTTGCCGCACAGCACCAACTCACCTTTGTCGATGAAGGCAGGCTCAGCCTTCGAAACCCGCTGCCACTCCACGGCGAAGCGCCCGCCGAGCAGCAGCAGGCAGAGGGGCAGGGCGGAGAACAGGGCAACGACGCCACTGAACATCTTGATCAGGGTGAAGACAGCCATCGCCAGCAGGATCAGCAGGGTGGCGGCGCGGTAGAAATGGACGTTGTCGAACTCGGTCTGCGGCAAGAACCGGACTTCCATGTACCTGTTTCCTCGGCGACTGCGAAACGTTTTCCAGCCAGATGTTTTAGCAGAATGGGCCACGCTTGCCACGCGAGACCGGTCACGGTACCGGCTGCGCGACAAAAGAAAAACCGGCGCCTGGGCGCCGGTTTTTCAGGTGTCGCTGTGGGAACCGGAGTCAGCTCCCGGCCGAACCTGCCGCTCAGTGCGGCTGGTTCAGGGTCAGGCGCATGTGGCGGTTCACATCCTTGTACAGCAGGTAGCGGAAGCGACCCGGGCCACCGGAGTAGCAGGCCTGCGGGCAGAAGGCGCGCAGCCACATGAAGTCGCCGGCTTCCACTTCGACCCAGTCCTGGTTCAGGCGGTACACCGCCTTGCCTTCCAGTACGTACAGGCCGTGTTCCATGACGTGGGTCTCGGCGAACGGAATCACGCCGCCCGGCTCGAAGTTGACGATGTTCACATGCATGTCGTGGCGCATGTCGGCCATGTCGACGAAGCGGGTGGTGCTCCAGCGGCCTTCGGTATCCGGCATCACCTTCGGCTCGATGTCCTGCTCGTTGGTGACGAAGGCTTCGGGCAGCGGTACGCCGTCGACTTTCTGGTAGTGCTTGCGGATCCAGTGGAAGCGCGTGTGCTGGCCGCTGGTGTTGCGCACCTTGTAGTCGGCGCCCGGCGGAATGAACGCGTAGCCGCCCGGCTGCATCTTGTGCACTTCACCCTGCAGGGTCAGGGTCAGCTCGCCTTCGACGATGAACAGCACCGCTTCGGCGTTGATGTCCTGCTCGGGCTTGTCGCTGCCGCCCTGGGGCGCCAGTTCGACGATGTACTGCGCGAAGGTCTCGGCGAAGCCCGAGAGCGGGCGGGCGATGACCCACATGCGCATGTTGTCCCAGAAGGGCAGGTGACTGGTGACGATGTCACGCATCACGCCCTTGGGGATCACGGCATAGGCTTCGGTGAACATGGCGCGGTCGGTGAGCAGCTCGGTCTGTGCCGGGTGCCCGCCGTGCGGCGCGTAATAGCTGGATTTGGCCATGGGTTGGTTCCTCATTGTTGTCTTGCTGCCCGGCGCGTACGGCGCCGTGGTGAGCAATTCGTGCAGAGCGGCGCGCTTGTCGGTGCGCTGGCCGTCGCTGGAAACCACGATATCCAGCGGCGTGTTCATGCACAAATTAAATGTTGGAATCCGCTGTATTCGATTTCTGAATGCGTGAGTGATGGCGCTCAGCCTTTCGTGTCCTGCGCCAGGACCCGCGACAGCACCCGCGCCAGCTCCTTCACCATCGGGTCCACCGCTGGCCGGTGCAACATCGCCACCTCGAACACGTCCACCGAGGGTAGCCCGATATTCTTCGGCAGCACGGCGTGTTCCGTCGTGACCGCGCGCTGCGGCAGCAGGCCGATGCCCATGCCGTCGGCGATGGCCGACTGGATGCCGGAAAGGCTCGAACTGGTGAAACTGATGTGCCAGCGCCGGCCGATGGATTCCAGCGCGGCGATCATCTCGTCGCGGTACACCCCGCGTGGCGGAAAGGTGACGATGGGCAGCGGGTCCAGCCCGATGCAGGCGTTCTTCGCGCTGTCCACCCAGCGCGTCTTCTCTGGCCAGCAGGCCACCGCCTCGCGGGCGTTCTGCCGTTGCTTGAGCAGCACCAGGTCCAACTCGCCGCGGTCGTAGCTGGCGGACAGATCGCGGCTCAGCCCGCTGGTGACTTCCAGCTTCACCTGCGGATAGCGGCGGTTGAACGCGGCCAGTTGCTCGGTGGTGCGCCCGGTGGCGAAGTCGTCCGGCACGCCGATGCGCACCGTCAACGCCACGGTGGCGCCGGACAGCGCCTCGACCATCTCGTCATTCAACGCCAGCAAGCGCCGGGCGTAGCCCAGCAGCGTGTCCCCGGCGTCGGTGGGCAGCACATCGCGATTGCCGCGCTCAAGCAGGCGATGTCCGGCCATGTCCTCCAGCCGACGGATCTTCTGGCTGACGGTGGACTGGGTCGAGTGCAGGCGTGTGGCGGCCGTGGTGAAACTGCCACAGTCGGCCACCGTGACGATGGCACGGAGCAGATCGAGGTCGAAGAGACGGGTATTCGGTTTATCACTGTCGCTCATGGCGGTATCGGAAATCTGAATGCGATACCGCTTTCTAGCAGCTCAGCCCGGGCCCCGGCAAATCACCTGGCACTGCCGACGCTCAGAGGTCGACGGTCTTCGCCCAGGGATCGCTGACGCTGCTGCCGCGGCGGTCGCCCTTGCGGCGGTCGTCTTCGAAGCGGATGGTTTGCCGTCGGTCGGCGCTGCAGCGGCGTTCGCCGTGGCGGGTGTCGATCTGGAACTTGGCCCTGGGCTTGGCCGGCATCGCCGCAACGGGCGGGGCGGCGGGTTCCATGGGAACCAGGCTGAGTTCATCGATGTTCAGGTCATCGAAGTTGAAATCACCGAGGTTGAAATCGTCGTCGAGATTCATCACGCGTCGCTCCACTGCAATACCCTCAGAGGTGAGCGTAGAAGCGTAGTGGCGTTGCGCCGTATCAGCCGACGGACTGCACATCGGACGTTTCCTTCAGCGCGATCTAGACTCCAGAAGCTGACCCTACCGGGGGATCCACACGGAGAGCGTCACCATGAAACGTCTACCGCTGTCCCTGCCGGTGCTGGCTGCTGTCGCCGCGTTGTCCGGTTGCATGAGCAACGAAGAGTTCCTCGCCTCGAACCAGCAGGCCGCGATCAATGCCACCGAATCTCGGGCGAAGTTCGAGCTCAATTGCGAGTCGATCACCAGCAGCGTGCTGTCGAGCAAGGTCACCAGTGTCCGCCGCGCCATGGAGCGCACCGAGTACACCATCGGCGTGCGCGGCTGTAACAAGCAGGCGACCTACATCACCTACTGCCTCAACCCCACTACCTGCAATGCCATCGCCGATACGGCGCGGACCGGTTCGCCGTAATTCACCAGGGATGGGGAGTTCGCGGTCCATCCTGCTTCGCTTTCCCAGTTGCCGATCAATCCAGCCAGCTGTGCCAGGCCAGCCGGATCGCGCCGTCCTGCAGGGGCAACAGGGTCAGGTTCGGTGCCTGGCGCAGGTCGGTGACCAGTTGGCTCCAGGCGGCGGAGTCATCGCTGGCTTCGCGGCGCAGGGTGATGCCGAGGTTCTTCAGGGTGGTCGGGTCTGCCAGCAGGGCGTTCACGCGGGCGGACAGCTGATTGTAGGTTGCGGCGTGCATGGGAGGCCTCCGGTTCGGGGTGGATGGAAAGTACTGTATGTAAATACAGTATTTCTTGTAAAGACCTGCGTGACCATCGGTAGGTGGGTTTCTGAAAGACGTGAAAGCGGGAGGCCCTGGGACGGTACTTCGGGCAGTGGGCGGCGTTCGCTCAGGGGCACAGCCCCTGTGAGCCGTGGGTTTGAGGGTTGGCCTGTCGCTATCGTTCTGAAAATGGAACGCTA
>NZ_JYOA01000029.1 GCF_000955805.1 Pseudomonas sp. 21
ACCCGGCGCTCTTCTACCCCGGCGCTCTTCCTAGTTGGTACAGAACTGAGTGTCATGTGTCCAAAGTTAAGCTCTGCACCTGTTACACTATAGTCATCGTCCATAACACGATCTAGTGAAACCTTCAAGCATGAATTGTAGCTGACGGCAGGCCCCTAAACCCAAAAGTCGGGTTCTACAGGGTATATGATGTTGCTCTGCAAGAACCTTTAGGCTAGGCCTTATTAACCTCTCTCTCCTACATTTGCTATGCGTCTCAAGATAAGGATATTATCTCATATGGCGGAGTAGAACGTCTTTAGCGGCCTGTCATATTAACAACCGTTGCGACGGGTCCGAGACATTATACACTTATGTATTTGGGGTTTACCGTGGGCTCAATGCCGGCAATCCACAGATAATTTTAGTATCTCAACAGCGAGTGTATTTAGGACGCACGCAGCCCTATTACGAGGGTTGTAGTCGTGTGGCACCAGCGCGGCTACTCCGATAGCGACTGGACACAACATGGCAGTTGGCCCACATGGAATATCGGTTTGAGGCCCCGAGCTGGAGGGTTCTTATCTGCCTAGTACGCGCGGGGCTCGAAAGGTACTAGGCCCTTATAGGGGACGAACCCGGGGCTGCGCGTGACGAACCACTGAGTGGCCGTTATAACGTTGCTGTTCGCCCAGTGGGCTCCGCGCGTGAGCACTTCCCACTGATCCAAGCGTCCGGTGTGTAAGCGTAACGATGTTGGTGTCGCTCTAGTGTGACTTTTCCACCTCGCATCTGGGCTATGGCCGCTTCTTGGGAAGTATGACGCCTGTGGCGTGCGCCGGTGTGAATTCCCTATAAGGGCCTAGTACCTTTCGAGCCCCCCGC
>NZ_JYOA01000030.1 GCF_000955805.1 Pseudomonas sp. 21
GTCGGCTATGAGCGCACAGTCTCGTCATATAACGATCACGGCAGTGTAGATCAGAGCATCGGACAGGTACACAGATACGCGCTCAGCATAGCAGATGCACGTTGAGTCCACGGGATAGAGTCTGAGACCTCGTGTAGCATGTTGTGGCACCGTGATCCAGTATATGAGCTACCGAGTCGTTCTGATAGATCCCGCGTCAGGCATATAATAGGCGCAAGCTGATAGCATCCGAGCTAATGTATCAGCCTATACGCTAATGTCAGAGTCTTATAGTAGATGCAGCGGCAGTCGAGTACATGCACCAGCTACAGTGCTAGACAGCCAGTTTAGGCGTAGCACTCGCTGTTATAGCCGAGCACACTCCGTAGAGAGCAGCAGCACTGGCTCATATCAGTGCAGCAGCGGTATATGCGAGCACAGGATGCTCACTACGTGCATCAGCGTGTATCACTGAGCATCAGCGAGGATAGACTGATCCGCAGATGAGAGTGCTCACATCGCTGTCTATAGGCTCACATGCGCGTCGATAAGGTCACAGAGACTGCAACGTCATCACATGGATCTCATAGTCACCACATAGATCGCGACATATCAGCATACATGGCATACTGACAGCACGCATGGCATATCTCCAGCATCTGAGCGCAATACATATCATGCGAGCGTATTATCAGACATCGCACGCACGATCAGGATACATACTGCAAGCATTGCAAATCATAGCCGACTGCTGCTCATATCGAGTATCAGTCGTGCATTGCGGCTCATACTCTAGAAGCGATGTCACATCGTTTCAAGCGTCTGCGCATAGTTATCAGTGTGCGTATCACTGTTCGAGCAGCGTGTATCAGTTAGCATGACGCGGTCATAGGGATCATGCCGTTGATTTACGCAACAGCGGCTTATATAGCTCCACCAGAGTATTGGTACAGACACTGCGACAACTCACGATCATGAC
>NZ_JYOA01000031.1 GCF_000955805.1 Pseudomonas sp. 21
CAACTCTGGCCTTTGTGTTGCTATTCCCCAAGCACACAATCCAGTATAACATCTTCCACAAACTCTACAGCCAAGAGCAACCATTGCAGCAGTTCCAATATAGACAGCATCTGCTCCTAAAGCTATAGCCTTAAATACATCTGCTGAACATCTGATTCCTCCACTTGCTATGATGCTAATTTCGTTTCTCAAACCTTCCTCTCTCAATCTTTGATCTACTGCGGCAATAGCCATTTCTATTGGGATTCCAACATGGTCTCTGAATACCTTTGGTGCTGCCCCTGTCCCTCCTTTATATCCATCTATAACAACTGCGTCAGCATCACTTGTTGCTATTCCAACAGCAATAGCTGGAGCATTATGGACAGCTGCAATTTTAACAAACACTGGCTTTTTCCATCTTGTTGCTTCTTTCAAACTTCTAACTAATTGAGCTAAATCCTCAATTGAGTAAATGTCATGGTGAGGAGCTGGTGAGATAGCATCACTTCCCTCAGGAATCATTCTTGTTGCTGAAATTTCTGCTGTAACCTTCTCTCCAGGTAAGTGCCCTCCAATTCCAGGCTTAGCTCCCTGCCCTATTTTAATCTCTATTGCAGAACCTTTCATAAGATACTCTTCATTAACTCCAAATCTTCCACTTGCAACTTGGGTAATTATGTGGTCTGCATAAGGGTAGAGAGCTTTTGGCAATCCTCCTTCACCAGTTCCCATGAATGTTCCACATTCTTTAACTGCCTTAGCAAATGATAGGTGAGCGTTTAAAGACAAAGCTCCATAAGACATATGGGCAATCATTATTGGGGTATCTAACTTTAAGTTTGGAGCTATTTTTGTTTTTAACTTAGCTTTTTTAATCTTCTTGCCATCAATCTCTTCTTCAACAAATTCAAACTCTAACTGCTTTGGTTTTTTACCAATGTAAGTTCTTAATTCCATTGGCTCTCTCAATGGGTCGATGGATGGGTTTGTAACTTGCATGCATCTAAAACAATCGG
>NZ_JYOA01000032.1 GCF_000955805.1 Pseudomonas sp. 21
CCGATCTGCGATTAAGGCAGAGGCGTTTGTATCTGCCATTATAAAGAAGTTTCCTCCAGCAACTCCTTTCTTAATTCCAAACTTAGCTTCAGTTATAAATTCCCCTCCCATGATTGGGATTTTATAAACTTTTCTTCCATATAATTCATCTTTCTTCTCATAACCGTCTCCGAAAAACTTCAACTTAAATCCAACCTTTAACTGCTCATCAGCCATGTCTCCCACAGCATCAAAAATAGCAGTTGTTGGACATGTTAAGACACACTGCCCCAATCTCTCTAACATTTGATGCTCTAACTCTGACTTTTTAGGGTGGCATATCTGTATTATAAATCCTGGTCTTCCATCTGGTGTTTTTGATGGAGGGACATATTTCTCAATTCCTGCTTCTGCTGGACACATTATAACTGAACAACCAAAACCTGTTGCCTCTGTAGCTGCAATCTTAGCCCACTTCTTTGTAGCTGCTGTTATTAAAACTCTTGAAACCCATATTGGGAATGCTTCTGCAAATGTATCTTCAATATATACTCCATTTATTTCCATAGTTTCCCTCCATTAAGATTTTAACAATTATAGTTTATCTTAGGGGCTATTAATATCTTATCATTTGGTTTTTAATATTCGATAAATCCATAAATAAAAATATATCAACAATAATTTTAAATAATCTAAGTATAGGTAATATAACAATTAAAAAGATTTAGAGGGATAGAATTGAACGGCATTAGGAGAATTGTTTTAGATATATTGAAGCCGCATGAGCCAAAAATAACAGATATGGCATTAAAATTAACATCATTATCAAACATTGATGGGGTTAATATTACAGTCTATGAAATAGATAAAGAGACTGAGAATGTTAAAGTTACAATTGAAGGGAATAATTTAGATTTTGATGAGATTCAGGAAATTATTGAAAGTTTGGGAGGGACTATTCACAGTATAGATGAGGTTGTTGCAGGTAAAAAGATTATTGAAGAGTTAGAACACCACAAGA
>NZ_JYOA01000033.1 GCF_000955805.1 Pseudomonas sp. 21
GCTCTTTCGACGTTTTGAAGGAGGGTTTTAAGTAATGATCGAGATTGAAAAACCAAAAATCGAAACGGTTGAAATCAGCGACGATGCCGAATTTGGTAAGTTTGTCGTAGAGCCACTTGAGCGTGGATATGGTACAACTCTGGGTAACTCCTTACGTCGTATCCTCTTATCCTCACTCCCTGGTGCCGCTGTAACATCAATCCAGATAGATGGTGTACTGCACGAATTCTCGACAATTGAAGGCGTTGTGGAAGATGTTACAACGATTATCTTACACATTAAAAAGCTTGCATTGAAAATCTACTCTGATGAAGAGAAGACGCTAGAAATTGATGTACAGGGTGAAGGAACTGTAACGGCAGCTGATATTACACACGATAGTGATGTAGAGATCTTAAATCCTGATCTTCATATCGCGACTCTTGGTGAGAATGCGAGTTTCCGAGTTCGCCTTACTGCTCAAAGAGGACGTGGGTATACGCCTGCTGACGCAAACAAGAGAGGCGATCAGCCAATCGGCGTGATTCCGATCGATTCTATCTATACGCCAGTTTCCCGTGTATCTTATCAGGTAGAGAACACTCGTGTAGGCCAAGTTGCAAACTATGATAAACTTACACTTGATGTTTGGACTGATGGAAGCACTGGACCGAAAGAAGCAATTGCGCTTGGTTCAAAGATTTTAACTGAACACCTTAATATATTCGCTGGTTTAACTGACGAAGCTCAACATGCTGAAATCATGGTTGAAGAAGAAGAAGATCAAAAAGAGAAAGTTCTTGAAATGACAATTGAAGAATTGGATCTTTCTGTTCGTTCTTACAACTGCTTAAAGCGTGCGGGTATTAACACGGTTCAAGAGCTTGCGAACAAGACGGAAGAAGATATGATGAAAGTTCGAAATCTAGGACGCAAATCACTTGAAGAAGTGAAAGCGAGACTAGAAGAACTTGGACTCGGACTTCGCAAAGACGATTGACTAGTTTCCCTTGTGAACTAGGATTTTCCCGGG
>NZ_JYOA01000034.1 GCF_000955805.1 Pseudomonas sp. 21
CCCGTCTTGTTTATAAAATCCTAATTACTCTTCCTGGGTCTTTTGATTTTGTAATTGCTCTACCAACGATTAATATTTGATATTCTTTTAAAAGCTCTTCAACATTCTCCACACCAACTCCTCCAGCAATTGCTAATAAGCAGTTTTCCTTAAATTTCCATTCCTTTTTAATTCCAAATGTCTCCTCATCAATCCCTCTATGCAAGATAACAACATCTGGCTTTAATTTTAATGAATCATATAATTTTTGAGGTTCAGAGACGTTCATCATATCCAAATAGCTGATTAAACCACATTTTTGACATTCGTGGATAGCTTTAATTATTGTTGATTTTGGTGCTACTCCACTTATTGCCACTGCATTAGCTGTTGCTTCAAATGCCAATCTTACCTCAACCCTTCCAGTGTCTAAGGTTTTTAAATCAGCAACAATAAAGCCATCAAAATATTCTCTCATTATTTCAATAACCTCTAAACCAAACTTTTTAATTAGTGGTGTTCCAGCCTCTAAGATGATGTGGTCGCTATTTGGAATTGTTTGTAACAAAAATTCCAAATTCTCCATAGTTGGGACATCCAAAGCAATTTGTAGATATGGAGGATACTCCAATCTAACATCCCTAAATCCAACTAATGGATGCAAAGCTCTATATTTCTCTTTCTTTACCTTCTCTTTTGAAGGATATTCATTTAAAGCTCTGTTTATAGCTAACTTTGCTGAGGCATAGAAGTATTGGAAGAGTTTTCTTTTATTTAAATTGGTTATTGGAACCTCTGGGACATTAACAGAGACAACAACCTTTAAATCTTCATCTAAATCTAAATCAGCAACTGCCTTGGCAACTGCATACTGAATAACTCCCTGAAATAGCTCATCCTGTATCTCACTCTCTATATTATGCCTTGGAACAACTAAGGTTAATGGTTTAACTATTAAATTAGGTCTTAAATTGGCAAAAACACAATTTCCTCTTGTTAAAGC
>NZ_JYOA01000035.1 GCF_000955805.1 Pseudomonas sp. 21
CCGTAGCACGCCTTGTTATACCGTAGGACGTGCTGATAAGTCGTAGGAATGTCGCTTAATACGGATGCCCAGAGGTTTAGCCGGATCACCGTGTGATGTAGCGACTCACCACTGGATGTACTGAGCACCACCGAGAATGAACGAGACCGCGTGACATGTACGAAACCTCGATGCCAAGATTACGGAACCCGATCCGGGTATCGAACACCAGACACTGTGAGCGACAACCAACGCAGATTAGAGCCACCTAGTCGCGAGTTACGCACCTACAGTCGGATATACGATTACGCGCTCGATTATACGACCACAGGGCGCTATATTAGACCAGAGGTGGCATAGTGTCACCACAGGCGCTATTGCCGACCATCGGCTCGTATGATTGACGACTGCGTGTTATATTGGACCCAGCGGCAGTTATGCGAACCACTGGGCACTATGTCGGACCACTGAGCCGATAGTGATACCAGCTCGCCGTATTTGCTACCAGGCGCACGTAGTGGCTACCAGATCACCGCAGTTATTACCAGATAGGCGAGTTTGATCGAATAGTAGCCTCGTAAGTAAGAAGATCGGCTAAGGGTTACGAACATCGCCACTGATGTAGCAGGCCCGATAAGCGAGTAGCACGTTCGTCACGACGATACCAGGTCTGTCGATGCGATACCCTGCGATCTGGATCCACCGGACGGAGCTATATTTGCCGTATCGAGCATTATATCGCCCGTATCACGATGTATTAGACACCTACACGATTAGTCAGGCACCGTAACCATTAGTAGCCACCGCAGACAATTAGTGAGCCGCGACGATTGATTAGAATCCTACTCGATAATTGAGGACACATACCGAGAAGTGGGCACTAGCACCGACTACAGTGTTCACCTGCGGACGAGTATTGATATCGAGGGACGAGTCTTCATGGCATACTCCAAGTCAACTAGTAGACATCCAACCTGACTAATTCGACTACGACCTGGCATTCTAGCGTACCCTATATGCTATCACTGTAGTTACGTAGCTCATCTCGTAGGATCTGGGCTACTATCTAACGAGCCTGGTTGACTATCAACGAGTGGCAACCGACTCCTACGAGGTGCGATTATTCGATACGACGATGGTGTATTCGATAGTACGAGCTGGACTAATCTTGAATTGGCGGCAACAGTTTAACAACGTGCCCGGGAGCCTACGACACTATTCACAACGCTATCGAAGTATCCCAAGTGACTCGAAGTATAGCTATGCAGCTCGATGGACACGTCTAGCACATCAGAGGAACCTTATGAGCACGACAGACGCCATTATAGCACGACATACCGCTGCATAACACGACACGTTCATACTACTCACGATGACTCGGTTATTCGCACGATGACCGCGTATTTCGCACGGAGCACTCGATTTACTCCAGAGGCGTGCGTAGTCACCTAGATCGACGCGATCCGTACTGACATTGACCGCTCCATAGTACATTGTCACGCGCCATAGAGAAGTGACCACCCATATAGCGAAGTATCACCCATACATCTGAAGTAAGCGCCATCACTGTCAAGTATAGCCACACTGCGTAAATCTTGCGAGCAGCTCGTCACAGGTATTGCCGAGCTGTGA
>NZ_JYOA01000036.1:0-367 GCF_000955805.1 Pseudomonas sp. 21
CCACTAACCACGACCTTTCTCGCCTTTGTTTTACCAACGCCGGCTAACAGGTCGGGCCCAACTAATATTGTTAAGGCAGGCGTTCTGTACTTACTCGATCGTTCATAGCCCCACGACATAGTTTTTAGTCATTACGTAGCCGTTATAGAAACTCACCTGTTGTAGAAGGTTACAACCAGATCGTCTTACTTATGGCATGCTGGCGTAGACAGGTGCCAATTTGCGGCCAGTACTCGGATGTTCGTGGACTGATCTGGTCCTCTGTTCCCCTGGTGAAAACGTCGCTTCACTCCGGTAAGGGCGAATGTAATGACCGTATTCTAAGGTACGGATCTACACTATGTGCGGGCGAATAGACTCGGGCCCG
>NZ_JYOA01000036.1:372-910 GCF_000955805.1 Pseudomonas sp. 21
GGGAGCAAATACTTGATCGCAATCTCTGACGTCAACTGATGTCGCGGAGACTGCTGCGCACCCAATAGGTACCACTAACGTCCGTGTGATTTTAACCGGTAGGAATAAACACCGTCTTATACAGCTACGTTTTTCGATTTACTCCCGAGATGTTTGCGAGAACATATGGATTGGGAAATAGGCTCGAGTCCACATACAGCCTACGGTAAGTTGCTAGGCTCGCAATTCTATCCGGGTTTGTGAGTCTTAGTTGTGCTCCGGCTTTTGAATGAGCATACTCATGAAAGCGCTGCTACTATGATAAGAGTACACGTACAGGTCTCGCCCGATTGGATTATGGCGAGCTGCCGCATTGACGGACATACCTTTGAACGTAATCGCGCACGAGTGCGGATTAAGATTCTCCGCTTCAATCATGCAATGTGGTACAGCTGACTATCATTGACACCAAGCCGCTTGCAGGTATCGCCTGTCGGATAAGTTAAGAGTGAGACGAAGAGTATTCATCGAGCGCCAGGTAAGATAGTGCCACTCTAAG
>NZ_JYOA01000036.1:942-1043 GCF_000955805.1 Pseudomonas sp. 21
GGGGAATACACCTCTGCTTAACGGTCTTAATAATTGACGCGTCTTGGACGTAGTACTCTGCAGTGCCTAAACTCATAGTAAACGATCTGGTAGGTCCTTTT
>NZ_JYOA01000037.1 GCF_000955805.1 Pseudomonas sp. 21
CGCACGCCGAATGATGAAACGATTGTACAGCTTATCCACTTCTTTTTGAGAGCCAACCGTATAAAGAGTTGTGCCTGCGTCTCCCACGAGAGAACGGCCCGGTTCGATCCAAATTTCCGGAATGTCAAAACCGTAACGGGAAGCATTTTCTTTCACAGCTTCGATAATTTTTTCAACGTATTCAGTGGCATGAAGCGGTTCATCATCTTCCGTATAACGAATGCCGAAACCTCCTCCAAGATTCAGCACCTTGGATACAAATGAATATGAATCTCTCCATTCGTCTAGTTTTTTGAAGATTTTTTCCGCTGCTAACACAAAACCGGCCGTATCAAAGATTTGCGAGCCGATATGGCAATGGACACCCAGCAGCTGAATGTGTTCCGATTGTAATACTTGTTCAATGGCCCGTTCAGTTTGTCCGTTATGAAGATCGAAACCAAACTTTGAATCTTCCTGGCCCGTTGTAATGTAGTCATGCGTATGCGCTTCTACTCCGGGCGTGATCCGAAGAAGAACATCGATGGAGTGACCCGTTTCTTTACATAGGTCTTCAAGAAGCGCGATTTCATAGAAATTATCCACCACAATGCAGCCGATGCGGTGCTCAAGCGCCATCCGCAGTTCTTCCCTGCTCTTATTGTTTCCATGAAAGTGGATGCGTTCTGCCGGAAAGCCTGCTGCAACAGCCGTATATAGCTCTCCTCCGGATACGACATCTAAAGAAAGTCCCTCTTCCTCAGCGAGCTGAATCATTGCGACTGATGAGAATGCTTTGCTCGCATATGCCACCTGTGCTTTCAGCCCTGCAGAAATAAACGCCTGCTTAAAGCTTTTAGCACGCTCACGTATTAAAGCCACATCATATACGTAAAGAGGTGTACCATATTTCTCCGCTAAATAGAGAGCATCCACACCTCCGATTTCTAAATGACCATGTTGATTTTGTCTGCTTGTGCCGTGTAAGAACAATGTCATTCCCTCTTTCTCCGCTTATGGATGAAAGGAC
>NZ_JYOA01000038.1:0-189 GCF_000955805.1 Pseudomonas sp. 21
ATGACGCGAGACGTGGATGATGATTGAGTAGCGGTGACGTCATGGATCTCGCTTAATTCTACTATGATACTAATTCGCTGTGCACCCAGTGGGAGGATGTTATTTCGCTTACATGCCATATGCTGTATATTCTTGCGTTAACGGTTTCCGCGTGCGATCTCTCTTGTGTTCAGACGAGGCCCAATTGAG
>NZ_JYOA01000038.1:241-684 GCF_000955805.1 Pseudomonas sp. 21
GTTCAGACGAGGCCCAATTGAGCACCATCCCCCTCGGGTAGTTTCCCGATCAAACTGGAAGATAGGCGTCTTTACTTACGCGCTCCTCTTGACCGAGACCCCCAATGCGCGATGTATCGAACCTTCACTAACCCTAGAAATTAGTGGTGGGAATCAGCGAAGTTACAATGTGGGGTTGGACCCAGGATGTTAGCCTGCAAGCTATACAATTCTCTTAGATTAGACGAGAACGGAGAATTTAACCCCTGCAGCATTGGAGGTATGGTCTTGGGCATACCCGATACATGCAACGCAGCTCGGGATGTTCATGGTAGCACCTAACTGTATGGCATAGTTATGCAGAAGTGCGCTGCTTAAGAGCGATACCCCATAAAGAACGATTTTGGTGGTATTGCCCAAAGATAATGTCCCACGTTATCATCTGGTCAACGATGAGGTGGGTT
>NZ_JYOA01000038.1:727-1082 GCF_000955805.1 Pseudomonas sp. 21
TTTTGTGATTGTTTGAGATGCTGAGTGCTGTTTAATGCGGGACATAAGGAAGGATATTAGTAGGGAGAAACGCTTGATGCCGGAAATATCCTTGCCTGGTTAACTGCTCGAAGTTAATCTGCGACGCTCGCCCTCATTCGGATGCATCGAAGGGCTCCCCTGCAGTTGCAAAGTCTTTGTTCTGCGAACTCGTAAAGTCGTAATGCCGTTGGTGGACCGTGCTTGTTAGGGATATTAAATGTTTCCTGGCCTTTAAAGCTATTGGCACGGCGGTTTAGATGGGACACCCTATCTCGTTTTCTACTTGCGCTTCAAGCGTCCCAACGAAACGAAATTGCGGACCGGAACTTAGGGC
>NZ_JYOA01000004.1:0-171999 GCF_000955805.1 Pseudomonas sp. 21
GGGGGGTGTTGCCCGAGCACTGCAGCCCTCAGACTGGCACCACTTCGCCCTTCACGTCCTGCTGACCATCCTGCGCCGGCCCAACTGGCCCCACCGCATCCACGGTAAAGCCGAAGGTATTCACCCCGCCCTCGCTGCGCACGAACACCGAGCCGCCGTGCATGCTCGCCACCGCCTTGACGATGGACAACCCCAGCCCATGGTTGCTCTGGCTGTTGGCGCGGGCCATGTCGGCGCGATAGAAGCGCTCGAACAGCCGCGCGCGTTGCTCGGCCGTGATCGGCTCGCCAGGGTTGCTGACTTCCACCAGCGCGGCGCCGCGCTCGCCGCTCAGGCGTACGTCGATGCGCCCGCCCGGTGCGGTGTGCTGGGCGGCGTTGTAGAGCAAGTTGGTCACCGCGCGCTGGAACAGCGCGCGCTCGACGCAGGCCCGCGCATCGCCGCGCAGGTTCACCTGCACGCCCTGTTCGTCGAAGATCACCTCGAGGAAGTCCAGCGTCGTCGCCACCTCGGCCGCCAGAGAGGTTTCCACCCTTTCCGCAGCCAGCCCGCCCTGGTCGACGCGGGCGAGGAACAGCATGTCGTTGATGATGGCGCGCAGGCGCTCCAGCTCCTCCAGGTTGGACTGCAGCACCTCCTCGTAATCCTGTGCGCTGCGCTCGCGGGACAGTGCGACCTGGCTCTGGCCAATCAGGTTGGCCAAGGGCGTGCGCAGCTCGTGGGCGACGTCGGCGTTGAACGACTCCAGACGCAGATAAGCCTGCTCCAGCCGGTCCAGTGCTTCGTTGAAGGCGCCGGCCAACGCCGACAGCTCCGCCGGCAAGCCGGCCAGGCGCAACCGCTGGGACAGCTGGCGGGGGCTGATCTGCCTCGCTTCGGCGGACAGTTCGTGCAGCGGCCGCAAACCAACGCGGGCAATCCAGTGGCCGCACAGGGTTGCCAGCGCAATCCCCAGCGCGGAGAGCACGAACAGCGTCATCAGCGTCGCCTCGCGGGCGTGCTTGAATGCCACGCTGTCGATCGCCGCCAGCAGCACCAGCGCCGGTCGTCCATCGCTGGCCGGCAGGCGGCCGACACGGGCGGAGAGCGGCGCGTCGTGTTCGGGCAGTTCAAGCTCGGCATAGCCGCTTCCGGCGCTGAGCATCCGGTTGACCGTCTCGTTGGGTTTGCCGTAGCGGAAGCGTGCGTCGTCGCTGTCGATCCAGAAGCGGATCAGCTGGTATTCCTGGCTCAGGGTGTTGAGCTTGAGCTGCATGTGCGGCCAGCGCTCGGCGAGGTCGGGCTTGTCGAGCATGCGCGCGACCATGTTGAAGCGGGTGTCCAGCTCCGAGCGTTGCAGGCGCTCGATCTGCGCGTCGAGCACGCAATAGATGGCCGAACCGATGAGCAGGAAGATGCCCAGCGCGGCGACGGCGAACATGCCGGCCAGACGGGTCGACAGCGACAGGCCTTTCACGCTTCGCGCTCCTGCACGGTGCGGCTCTCCAGCACGTAGCCCATGCCGCGGATGGTGTGCAGCAGCTTGGTGTCGAACGGCCCGTCGAGCTTGGCCCGCAGGCGCTTGATGGCGACCTCGACGACATTGGTATCGGTGTCGAAATTGATATCCCAGACCAGCTCGGCGATGGCCGTCTTGGAGAGGATTTCGCCGCTGCGCTGGGCCAGCACGCAGAGCAGCGAGTACTCCTTGGCGGTCAGTTCCAGGCGCGTGCCGCCGCGCTGTACGCGGCGGCTGACGAGGTCGATGGCCAGGTCGGCGATGCGCATCTGCGTGGCGCTTTCCAGGTGTGCGCCACGGCGGGTCAACGCTTGCAGGCGCGCCACCAGTTCGAGGAAGGAGAACGGCTTGATCAGGTAGTCGTCGGCGCCCTCGCGCAGGCCGCGCACGCGGTCTTCCACGCGCTCGCGGGCGGTGAGCATGATCACCGGCGTCTGCCGCTGTTCGCGCAACGCGCGCAGTACGCCGTAGCCGTCGATACCGGGAAGCATCACGTCGAGCACGATGACGTCGTACTCGCCGTTGAGCGCCAGGTGCCGACCATCGATGCCGTTGGCCGCGACGTCCACGGTGAAGCCCTGCTCGCTCAGGCCGCGCTGCAGGTAATCGGCGGTCTTGCTCTCGTCTTCGACAATCAGTACGCGCATGCCTGCCCTCCGTTCGCAGCGTCCAGCCATGCTACCCAGCCGCGCTTCATGCCGCACCTCCGGCGATTACCGGCGCAGGCTGCGGGCGGTGGAAGACGCGGTCCAGCGCCAGGTAGACCACCGGCGTACTGAACAGGGTCAGCGCCTGGCTGAAGATCAGCCCGCCCACCACCGCCACGCCCAGCGGCTGGCGCAGCTCCGAGCCGGTGCCGAAGCCGATCATCAGCGGGATCGCGCCGAGCAGCGCGGCCAGCGTGGTCATCATGATCGGCCGGAAGCGCGCCAGGCACGCCTCGCGGATCGCATCGTAAGGCGACAGCCCGCGCTGGCGTTGCGCAGCCAGGGCGAAGTCGACCATCAGGATGCCGTTCTTCTTGACGATGCCGATCAGCAGCACCAGGCCGATCAGCGCCATCACCGAAAACTCCAGGCCCCAGCCCCAGAGCAGGAACACCGCGCCGATGCCCGCCGAAGGCAGCGTCGAGAGGATCGTCAGCGGGTGCACGAAGCTCTCGTAGAGCACGCCGAGGATCACGTAGACCGCGAACAGCGCGGCCAGGATCAGCAACGGCTGGCTGGCCAGCGAGCTCTGGAAGGCCGCCGCGGCGCCCTGGAATTCGCCGCTGATGCTCGACGGCATGCCGATCTCCTGCTGCGCGCGCTGGACGAGACTCACGGCATCGCCCAGCGCCACGCCCGGTGACAGGTTGAAGGACAGGGTCACCGCCGGGAACATGCCGTTGTGGTTGATCTGCAACGGCCCGGACTTGTCCGGCACGACCCGCGCCAGCGCCGCCAGCGGGACCATCTCGCCGGTCAGCGGAGAGCGCAGGTGGAACCACGCCAGGCTGTCGGCACGACCGCGCTGCCGCGAGTCCAGTTCGAGGATGACCTTGTACTGGTTGACCTCGGTCTGGAACTCGCCGACCTGGCGCTGACCGAAGGCGTCATACAGGGTCTGGCTGACGTCCTCGGCGGACAACCCGAAGCGCGCCGCCGCCACGCGGTCGATCTGCAGCGAGGTCACACTGGCGCCCATCTGCAGGTCGTTGGAGACATCCTGCAGGCCGCCCTCCTCCTTCAGCCGCTGGGTCAGCCGATCCGCCCAGAGTGCCAGCGCCGCGCTATCGTTGCTGCGCAGGGCGTACTGGTACTGGGTGCGCACCGGGCCGGTGGCAAGGTTGATGTCCTGGGCCGAACGCAGGTAGAGAACGATGCCCGGCACCTTGGCCAGCTTGGGCCGGATGCGGTTGATGAACTCGTCCACCGACACGTCGCGGTCGCCGCGGTCCTTGAGCACGATCCAGAAGCGCCCGTTGGACAGGCTCTGGCTGCCACCGGTGATGCCGATGGCGTGGTTGTAGCTCTGCACGGCAGGGTCGGCGGCAATGATGTCCGCCAGTTGCTTGTGCTTCTCGGCCATGTCGGCATAGGAAATATCCTCGGCGGCCTGGGTGGTACCGAAGATGAAGGCAGTGTCCTGGGACGGGAAGAAGCCCTTGGGAATCCCGACATAGCCGGCCACCGCGATGGCCACGCAGACCACGAAGCCGGCGAGCACCGTACGCTGGTGCTTTAGCGACCAATCCAGTCCCCTGGCGTAGCGCGCCAGCAGCCAGCCGGCGATGCCGCCGTCATCATGTCCATGCTTCGGCTTGCCCATGAAGCGCGAGGCGAGCATCGGCGCCACCGTCAGCGAGGCCAGCACCGAGATCAGGATGGCCGCCGTGACGCTGACGGCGAACTCACGGAACAGCCGACCGACGATGCCGCCCATGAACAGCAGGGGAATGAACGCAGCGATCAGCGAGAAGCTGATCGAGACCACGGTGAAGCTGATCTCCGAGGCGCCGGCCAGCGCCGCCTCGACCCGGTCCTTGCCCTGCTCCAGGTGGCGGTGGATGTTTTCCACCACGACGATGGCGTCATCGACGATGAAGCCCACCGCGATGATCAGCGCCACCAGGGTCAGGTTGTTCAGCGTGAAGCCCAGCAGGTACATCGCCGCAAAGCTGGCGCTGAGCGACACCGCCAGCACCGTGGCAACGATCAGGGTCGCCGACAGCTGGCGCAGGAACAGCCCCATCACCAGCACCACCAGGCCCATGGTCAGCAGCAGGGTCAGTTCGACTTCGTGCAGCGAGGCCCGGATGGTGCGGGTGCGGTCGTTGAGCACTTCCACCTCGACGCCCGCCGGCAGCATCTCGCGCAGGCGCGGCAACTCGGCCTGGATGGCATCGGAGGTCTCGACGATGTTCGCGCCGGGCTGGCGCAGGATCACCAGCGCAACGCCCGGCCGGCCATCCGGCCAGGCCTGCACGTAGTCGTCTTCCGGCGCCTTCACCACCTTCGCCAGGTCGCGCAGGAACACCGGCGCGCCCGCTCGGTAAGCGACGACGAGGTCGCCGTATTCGTCGGGGCTGAACAACTGGTCGTTGGCCGCCAGGGTGGACACGCGGCCGTCACCGAACAGCGCGCCCTTGGCCAGGTTGATGCTCGCCGATTGCAGCGACTGGCGCAGGTCGGCCAGGGTCAGGCGGTACGCCGCGAGCTTCTCCGGCTGTGCCTGGATGCGGATCGCCGGGCGCTGCTGGCCGACCACGAAGATCTGCCCCACCCCGGCGATCTGGCTGAGCTGGCGCGACAGCAGCACTTCGGCCAGGTCGCTCAGCTCGATCAGCGGCATCAGCTCGGAGTTCACCCGCACGATCATGATCGGGCTGTCCGCCGGGTTGATCTTGCGCCAGGTCGGCAGGTTCGGCATGTCCGCCGGCAGCCGGCCGGCGGCGGCGTTGATCGCGGCGGTGACCTCCTGGGCGGCGACGTCGATGTTCTTGTCCAGGTCGAACTGCAGGGTCAGGGTGGTCGAGCCCAGGGCGCTGGTGGAAAGCATCTGGGTGATACCGGGAATGGCGCTGAACTGCACTTCCAGCGGAGTCGCCACCGACGACGCCATGGTCTCCGGGCTGCCGCCGGGCAGCAGCGCCTGGACCTGGATGGTCGGGAAGTCCACCTGCGGCAACGGCGCGACGCCGAGCCGGAAGAACGCCAGCAGCCCGAGAAACAGCGAGGCGATGGTCAGCAGGCAGGTGGCGATGAGGTGGCGCACGCACCAGCCGGACATGCCGGCGCGCACGCTCATGGCTCGCTCCGGCGGGCCAGGGCCTGCACGTCGCCCTGCACCTCCACGCGTGCGCCGGGCGTCAGGCGGGAATGGCCGTCGAGCACCACCTCATCGTCCACCGCCAGGCCCTCGACAATGGTGCGCCCGTCCACTTCCGCAACAATGCGCACCGGCACCTTCTGCGCCTTGCCGTCCTCGATGCGGAACACGAAGGCGCCGTCGAGGCCACGGCGCACGGCGCGGCTGTCCAGCACCAGGCCGTTGTGCAGTACGCCGGACTGCAGGTCGATGGCGACGAACTGCCCCGGCCAGAGCTGGCCGTCCTTGTTGTCGAATACGGCGCGCACCCGGATGGTCCCGGTGCTGGCGGCTACCTGGTTATCGATGCTGCGCAGGTGGCCCTCGCCGAGCAACTGGCCGCCGTCGCGGCTGCGCGCCACTACCGGGGAATCGCTGCTCATCAGCGGTTGCAACTTGGGCAGGCTTTCCTGCGGCAGGGCGAAGACCACCGAGATCGGCGACATCTGGGTCACGCTGAACAGGCCATTGCTGTCATTGGTGCGCAGCAGATTGCCAACGTCGACATTACGAATGCCGACACGGCCGGCGACAGGTGAGGTGATACGGGTATAGGACAGGCGCACGCGTTCAGCATCGATGGTGGCGTCGTTGCCGCGCAGGGTGGCGCGCAGGCGGGCAGCTTCCGCTTCGCTCTGCTCCACCGTCTGCCGGGAAATCGAGCCGCGCTGGATCAGCGTCTGATAGCGCGCCAGGTCCTGCTCGACGATGCGCAGCTGCGCCTGGTTGCTCTGCTTGGTGGCCTCGGCCTGCTCCAGTGCGGCCTTGATCGCGCGGTCATCGATGGTCGCCAGCAGTTCGCCCTGCTTGACCATCTGCCCTTCCTCGACGAGCAGCGCGGTGAGCTGGCCTTCCACTTGCGGGCGGACCAGCACGCTGGCCAGCGAGGTGACGGTGCCGACACCGTCGAGGTTCTGCGCCAGGTCCTCGCGGGCCACGCGCGCCAGGGTTACCGGTATACCGGCGGGCTGGGCTGCGGCCTGCGGCGCCTCGTGCCGGCCGGCAAAGCCCCAGATGCCCGCTCCCAGCGCCGTCACCCCCAGCAATCCTGCCGCCAGCCAAACCCGCCGTTGCCCCTGCATCCCGCTCTCCTGCGTCTGGTTCGGCCACAGCGGCCGCATCCTGGGGTTATAAGCCCGCCGTCGGGACCGGAGGCTGACCCTTAAATGACAATCCTGTCAGATTCGCCTTGAAGGCCCGTAGGACGGGGCTTTGCGCTCAATGGCGATACGCCAGCGCAAGTTCTCGAAGAGCGCCTAGACTCCACACATCCCACATGGAGCGCTGGCGATGCAGCCACCCCGAGGAGCCCTCTGGCTGTTCGCCAGCCCGCTGCGTCTGCGGGCCGGCGTGCTGCTGCTCGCGCTCCTTGCGCTGAGCGCCGGTGCCGCCTGGAACTTCGACACCATCCTGAAGAACGCCGAGCAGCGCTATGGCAACCTCGGCACCGCCAAGACCCGCATCGAATCCTGGGGCCGCCTGATCGCCGACAGCGAGAATCTCGACGAGATGGCCAAGCTCAAGGCCGTCAACGCCTTCTTCAACGGCGCGCTGGTGTTCACCGACGACCGCACCGTCTGGCACCAGGAGGACTACTGGGCGACCCCGGTGGAATCGCTCTACAAGGGCGCCGGCGACTGCGAGGACTATTCCATCGCCAAGTTCGTCACCCTGCGCCGCCTCGGGGTCGCCAGCGACAAGCTGCGCATCACCTACGTCAAGGCGCTGCAGCAGAACCAGGCGCACATGGTGCTCACCTACTACGCCTCCCCCACTGCCGAACCGCTGGTGCTGGACAACCTGATCCCGCAGATCAAGCCCGCCTCCCAGCGCAAGGACCTCCTGCCCGTCTACGCCTTCAACGCCGAGGGGCTGTGGCTGCCCGGCCCCGGCGGCGGCAAGCGCACCGGCGACAGCAAGAAGCTGTCGCGCTGGCAGGACCTGTTGACCAAGATGCGCGCCGAGGGCCTGGACCTCGACGAGACTCGATAGGAGAACCCGGCATGTCATTGCTCAAGCAACTGTTCCTGGCGATCTGCCTGTTCCTCGTGGTCGCCTTCGCCGGCAGCTTCGCCGCCAGCCTGGAAAGCTCCCGCGAGCAGCTGATCGGCCAGTTGCGCTCCCATGCCCAGGACGCGGCCACCGCCCTGGGCCTGTCGCTCACCCCGCACGTGGACGACCCGGCGATGATCAAGCTGATGGTCAGCTCGATCTTCGACTCCGGCTACTTCGCCACCATCCGCGTGGTGAGCATTCCCGAAGGCAAGGTCATCGTCGAGCGCGACAGCGACACGCAGAACCAGCAGGTGCCGGCCTGGTTCGCCAAGCTGGTCAACCTCAAGGCCCAGGGCGGCGACGCGCTGATCATGCGCGGCTGGGAGCAGGCCGCGCGGGTCGAGGTGGTCAGCCATCCGCAGTTCGCCCTGGCCAAGCTGTGGGACGGCGCGCTGGGCAGCCTCGCCTGGCTGCTGGCCTGCGGGCTGGTCAGCGCCATCCTCGGCGGCTGGCTGCTGCGCACCCAGTTGAAGCCGCTGGACCAGATGGTGCAGCAAGCCCACGCCATCACCCGCCGCGAATTCCTCACCCTGCCCAAGGAACCGCGCACCCCGGAGCTGCGGCGCGTGGTACAGGCGATGAACCAGATGGTCGACAAGCTCAAGGCCCTGTTCGCCGAGGAAGCCAGCCGCAGCGAGAAACTGCGCGAGGAAGCCTACCAGGACAGCCTTTCCGGGCTGGCCAACCGTCGCCTGTTCGATGCGCGGCTGGACGCGCAACTCTCGCCCAGCGAACAGAACGCCGCCGGCTATCTGCTGCTGCTGCGCCTGAACGACCTGGCCGGGCTCAACCAGCGCCTGGGCGGACAACGCACCGACGCACTGATCCGCGACGTCGCCGAGCTGCTGGAGCGTGAGCGCGAGACCCATGGCACCCCGGACTGGCTGGCCGCGCGCAGCCGTGGCGGCGAGTTCACCCTGCTCGCCCCCGGCGTCGACAGCGCCAGCGCCGAACTGCTGGCCGACCAGCTCAGCGCCGCCCTGGAAAACCTCCGCGGCACCGGCGCCAGCGACTGCAAGCCGGTGGCGCACCTTGGCCTCGCGGCCTTCCGCCCCGGCGAATCCGCGGCCAGCGTGCTGTCCCGCGCGGACCAGGCACTGGCGCAATCGCAATCCTCGCCCGATCGTCCCTGGCAACGCCTGGACAGCTCCGGCAGCCAGCCCGCCCAGGACTCCCGCGCCTGGCGCGACTGGCTCGACGATGCCCTGCTGAAGGGCAAGCTGCAGCTGTGGTTCCAGCCCGTACGCGCCTGCGTCGAGAATGGCGAGTTGCTGCACCAGAAAGTCCTCGCGCGGCTGCTCGACCCCAAGGGCGAGGCCGTGGCCGCCGGGCAATTCCTGCCATGGATCGAACGCTTCGGCTGGTCGGCGCGCTTCGACCTGGCGATGCTCGAACACGCCCTCGCCCACCTCGCCCAGCAACCGGCACCGCTGGCCCTGTCGCTCTCGGCGGAAACCGTGCGCAGCGCCGAGCCCCTGCGCCAACTCTTCGAAATCCTGCGTGGCCACCCGCAGGAAGCGCAGCTGATGACCCTGGAAGTGGACGAACGCTACCTGCCCCCGCCGGCCGAGCTGGAGAAGCTCGCCCAGTCGGTCCAGGAAGTCGGCGCCAAGCTCGGCCTGCAACACTTCGGCGGGCGCTTCAGCCTGATCGGCAACCTGACCCGCCTCGGCCTGGCCTACCTGAAGATCGACGGCAGCTACATCCGCTCCATTGACCAGGACAACGACAAGCGCCTGTTCATCGAGGCCATGTACCGCGCGTCCAACAGCATCGACCTGCCGCTGATCGCGGAAATGGTCGAGACCGAAGGCGAGCTGCAGGTATTGCGGGAGATGGGGATTGCCGGGGCCATGGGCCGGCTGATTGGTGCGCCGAAGCCGTCGCAGAAGAACGGTTCCTGATGTCCTTGCAGGACCGAGGGGCGCCTAGCCCTTGCTCGCGAACCGACTCCGCGACGGGGCCTGTTCGCGAGCAAGCTCGCTCCTACAAAAGCCCTCAATCCCTCGATCCGGCTCCGGCTCCGGCTCCGGCTCCGGCTCCGGCTCCGGCTCCGGCTCTTAAAGACTTCCAGAAAAACATCCGAGCACTCCGAACCGCCCCGTTCAGGAGGCCTCGTTGAAGCGGAGTTTCAGGGGTTGAGCGGCATGGATGCCGCGAGAGCCACGATGGGCCAGGGATGGCCCGTCGTGGCGTGCCCCTGAAACTTCGCTTCAACGAGGGAATTTTTCGCCTCAAGCGAAAAACCGGATGTCCGGGGCAAGACTTTTTGGTTCCTTTTGTGGCGTTTGACAAAAGGGACTCGCCCGAGGGGGCGAAACAAAGTCTCGCCGCGCGCGCCGAAGCGGCGCAGGAAAGCCCAGCGCGAAGCAGACACATCGCGGACAAAGCCCGCTCCTACACAAGGGCAAACGCCGGAGCAGGCCTTGAAGGCCGCATTCGCGAGCTCGCTCCTGCAGGAAAAGTCAGTCCTTCTTGCCCTTCTTCGTACTCGCGTAAGCCGCCTCCAACGCATCGTTGATGGTCTTGAGCACCTTCACCCGCGCATAACGCTTGTCGTTGGCCTCGATCAGCGTCCACGGCGCGATCTCCGTGCTGGTGCGGTCGACCATGTCCCCCACCGCGTCCACGTACTGGTCCCACTTGTCGCGGTTGCGCCAATCCTCCTCGGTGATCTTGAAGCGCTTGAACGGGATCGACTCACGCTCCTTGAAGCGCTCCAGCTGGGTCTCCTGGTCGATGGACAGCCAGAACTTCACCAGCACGATGTTGTAGTTCGCCAACTGCTCCTCGAAGTCGTTGATCTCCGCATAGGCACGCAGCCAGTCGGCGTCGCTGGCGAAGCCCTCGACCCGCTCCACCAGCACGCGGCCATACCAGGAGCGGTCGAAGATGGTGAACTGCCGGCGCGCCGGGATGTGCCGCCAGAAGCGCCACAGGTAGGGCTGCGCACGCTCCTCCTCGGTGGGCGCGGCGATCGGCACGATGCGGTACTGGCGCGGGTCCAGCGCGTCGGTGACACGGCGGATCGCGCCGCCCTTGCCGGCCGCGTCGTTGCCCTCGAACACGGCAATCAGCGAGTGGCTGCGGAAACGCTTGTCGCGCATCAGCGTGGCCAGCCGCGCCTGCTCCTTGGCCAGCTGTTCCTTGTACTGGTCCTTGTCCAGCGACAGGCTCAGGTCCAGCGCATCCAGCAGGCCCTTGTTGTCCAGGCTGGAGACCAGCGGCGCGGCGTGGGGCTGCGGAGTCGGGCGGTCCTTGCGCTTGAGCGCGGCCTGCAGGCTTTCGAGGATGGTGCGGCCGACCGTCAGGCTGCGGTAGCGCTCATCGGAGCCCTCCACCACATACCAGGGCGCGTAGTCGCGGCTGGTGCGGCGCAGCACGCGCTCGCCGTAGCGCACGAACTTGTCGTAGACCTCGCTCTGCTTCCAGTCGATCTCGCTCAGCTGCCAGCTGCGGGTCGGGTCGTTCTCCAGCGCCTTGAGGCGCTCCTTGAGCTGCTTCTTGGAGAGGTGGAACCAGAACTTGAAGATCAGCGCGCCCTCGTCGGAGTACATCCGCTCGAAGCGCTCGGCATCGTTGATCAGGCCGTCGAGCTGGCTGTCCTTGATCTCGCCGGTGACCCGCGCATAGAGCATCTGGCTGTACCAGTTGCCGAAGAAGATGCCGGTCGTGCCCTTGGGTGGCAGGCGGCGCCAGAAGCGCCACTGCGGTGGCCGCGAGAGTTCCTCGTCGGTGGGCAGGAGGAAGCTTTCCACCCGGATCAGCCGCGGGTCCATCCACTCGTTGAGCAGCTTCACCGTCTCGCCCTTGCCGGCGCCCTCGATGCCGTTGATCAGGATGATCACCGGGAAGCGCGCCTGCTGCTTGAGCTCGTACTGCGCCTCGAGCAGGGCCTCGCGCAGCACCGCGACTTCCTTCTCGTAGGTTTCCTTGTCGATGGAATGACCGATCTCGGCGGATTCGAACATGCAGCTCTCCTTGTTTCGAAGTGAATAGAAGGTAGCGGAAGTGACGCAGCCTGTCCTCGGAATGGATCGGCTAAACTGCCGCCTTCGTTTCCCTGCCCTGCCCTCACATGCCAGACATCAGCAGCGCCCAGATCGACTGGGACGAGAACGGCCAGCCCACTTCACGCGTCTACGGCGACGTGTATTTCTCCCGCGACTCGGGCATTGCCGAGACCCACCACGTGTTCATCGACGGCAACCGCCTGCCCGAGCGCTTCGCGGCGCTGCCAGCGGGCGGGCGCCTGTGCATTGGCGAGACAGGCTTCGGCACCGGGCTGAACTTCCTCTGCGCCTGGCAATTGTTCGAGGCGCTGGCACCTGGCGATGCACGGCTGCACTTCGTCAGCACCGAGAAGTACCCGGTAGCCCCTGAAGACCTGCGCCGCGCCTTCGCCCTCTGGCCGGAGCTGGCGCACCTGTCGGGGCAGGTGCTGGAGCAGTACGTGGCGATCAATCCCGGCTTCCAGCGCTTCGTCTTCGCGGGTGGCCGCGTGGTGCTGAGCCTGCTGGTGGGCGACGTACTGGACACGCTGCCGGAGCTGGACGCACGCATCGATGCCTGGTTCCTCGACGGTTTCTCTCCGGCGAAGAACCCGCAGATGTGGAACGACGCGCTCTACGCCCAGCTGGCCCGTCTTTCGGCGCCGGGCACGACCCTCGCCACCTTCACCAGCGCCGGTTTCGTCCGCCGCGGGCTGGGCGCGGCCGGCTTCAAGATTCGCCGTACCCTGGGCTTCGGCAAGAAATGGGAGATGTCCCAGGGCGAATTCATCGGCCTCGAACAGCCCACCGGCAAGCCCTGGTACGCCCGCCCCGCTCGCTCGAAAGGAGCTCGCGAAGCCCTGGTGATCGGCGGCGGCATGGCCGGTTGCGCCAGCGCCGCGAGTCTCGCCGCACGCGGCTGGCAGGTGACCCTGATCGAGCGTCATTCCGGCCTTGCCGAGGAAGCCTCGGGCAATCCCCAGGGCGTGCTCTACCTCAAGCTGTCCGCCCACGGCACCGCGCTGTCACGACTGATCGTCAGCGGTTTCGGCCATACCCGGCGGCTGATCCAGCGTCTGCAGAAGGGTGAGGAGTGGTCCGACTGCGGCGTGCTGCAACTGGGCTTCGATGAAGCCGAGGCCGAGCGCCAGGCGAAGCTCGCCGAAGCCTTCCCCGACTCGCTGCTGCGCCTGCTGGACAAGGCCGAGGCGGAGAGCGTCGCCGGTGTCGGCCTGCCCGCAGGCGGGCTGTTCTATCCCGAAGGTGGCTGGGTACATCCGCCGGCCCTGTGCCGGCACCTGGCCCAGCATCCGAACATCCGCGTGCTGGCCGGCGAGGAAGTCCGCCTGCAACGCGAAGCCGATGGCTGGAGCGCCTGGAGCGGCGACGCGAAACTGGCCAGCGCGCCCATCGCCATCCTTGCCACCGCCGCCGAAGTGCGTCGCTTCGAAGGCGCATCGAGCCTGCCGATGAAGCGCATACGCGGGCAGATCACCCGCATCCCCGCGACCGTCGACAGCGCCGCGCTGAGTACCGTGGTCTGCGCCGAGGGCTACGTCGCCCCGCCGCGTCACGGCGAGCACACCCTGGGCGCCAGTTTCGAATTCAAGCGAGACGACACTGAGCCATCATTGGAAGAACACCTGGGCAACCTCGACCTGCTGGCGGAGATATCCACCGATCTGAGCGAGCGCCTGCACATCGCCCAGCTCGACCCGACAACACTGCAGGGCCGCGCCGCCTTCCGCTGCACCACCCCGGATTACCTGCCGCTGGTGGGGCCGCTGGCGGACCGCGAAGCCTTCGCCCAGTCTTACGCGGTGCTTGGCAAGGATGCGCGCCAGGTACCGGAGACGCCCTGCCCGTGGCTCGACGGCCTGTACCTGAACAGCGCCCATGGCTCACGCGGGCTGGTCACCGCGCCGCTGGCCGGCGAACTGCTGGCGGCCTGGATCGGCGATGAACCGCTGCCCTTGCCCCGCGCCGTGGCCGAGGCCTGCCACCCGAACCGGTTCTTCCTGCGCGACGTAGTGCGCGGCCAGAAGAACTCCTGAACACCTCGCGGTCCAGCGACAGGACCGCGACCAGCTTCCAGAGCGGACCACCGACATGGATGCACTGCTGCTTGAATCTTCCGCCATCGGCCTGATCCTCGGGCTGCTGCTGGGCCTGACCGGCGCTGGCGGCTCGCTGGTGGCCCTGCCCCTGCTGCTCAGCCTGCACCTGCCGCTGCACGATGCCATCGGCGTCAGCCTCGGCGCCGTAGCGCTGTCGGCAGCCATCGGCGCGGTACCGCGCGCGCGGCAAGGCCAGGTGGCGTGGAAGCCGCTGTTCTGGCTGGTGATCACCGGCTGGCCGGGCAACGCCGTCGGCCAGTGGCTGGGCAAGTACGTGCCGGACGCCTGGCTGATCGTCGGCTTCTGCCTGCTGGTACTGTGGTCGGCCTGGCGCATGTGGCAGGGCTCCAGCCAGCCACGCACCTGCGAAAAGCCGATGCGCAACGGGCCGCTGCTGGGCGTTGGTTTGGCGGTGGGCTTGCTGTCCGGCCTGATGGGCGTGGGCGGCGGCTTCCTGATCGTGCCGGGGCTGCTGTGGTTCACGCCGCTGTCGATGCTGGCGGCAACGGCAACCTCCATGGCCGTGATCGCGCTGGTGTCCGGTGGCGGCTTCCTGCTTTACCTCACCCACGCACAGCCGCCGCTGCCGCTGCTGGCGTGCCTGGCGGCGGGCGGCGCGCTCGGCGTGCTGTTCGGCAATCGCCTGGCGGTGCGCCTGGGCGGCGCGACGCTACAGCGCCTGTTCGCGCTGATGCTGGTGGCGGTCAGCCTGTCGCTGGCTGCGCAGAAGCTGATGCCCTCATAGTCCCCGGAAAGCCCTAGGACTCTTCTTCCTCGGCACCGGATCCCGGCGTCTCGAACAGCTCGGCGGCACGCAACAACCCGGCGAGGATGGCGTGCTGCTCCCACTCGGGCAGCCCGGCGAAACGCTCCAGGGCGTGTTCAGGCAGCAACGCCGGGCCATGCTTGAGCGCCGTGCGGCCGTTCGCGTCCAGGCTCAGCCACTGCTTGCGCCGATCATCTTCGTCGCGCCGGCGGCTGAGCAACCCCTTGCTTTCCAGGCGGGTCAGCGCACTGGAGATGGACGACTGCGACAGCGCCACCTGCCGCGCCAACTGACCGGCGGTCATTTCCCCCTCCAGCTCCACCACCTGCAGGATCAACAGCTGCAGCGGCGTCAGTTCGCCGTCGCGGCCCAGGCTCTTGGAGTGCACTTCCGCCGCCTGCTGCAGCCGTCTCAGGGCCTGCAGCATGGAGAGTGCATGGGCGTTGCGCATCGAAGCCTTGCTGTCGGTCATCTCAGTCCACCTGCTGCTCCGTCATTTTTCCTCAATGAAATCAAATAGAACTCTCGCCGGATCGATGGGTCATCCCCTAAGGCGTCCCTGAGGCGCCACCCACTTCATCCCCAACGGAGATCCGGTAAGGACATGTGCGGACTAGCAGGAGAACTACGTTTCGATAACCAGGCTGCGGACCTTGCCGCAGTCGAACGCATCACCCATCACCTCGCCCCGCGAGGCCCCGATGCCTGGGGTTTTCACAGCGAAGGGCCGGTGGCCCTGGGACACCGGCGGCTGAAGATCATGGACCTGGCCGAAGCATCCGGTCAGCCGATGATCGACACCTCGCTGGGCCTGTCGCTGGTGTTCAACGGGGCAATCTACAACTACCCCGAACTGCGCGGCGAGCTGGAAGCCCTTGGGTACCGCTTCTTTTCCGGAGGCGACACCGAAGTACTCCTGAAGGGATACCACGCCTGGGGTGAACAACTATTGCCACGCCTCAATGGCATGTTCGCTTTCGCCATCTGGGAGCGCGACAAACGGCGCCTGTTCATCGCCCGCGACCGCCTCGGCATCAAGCCGCTGTACCTGTCGCAGACCGGCAAGCGCCTGCGCTTCGCTTCCAGCCTGCCGGCGTTGCTCAAGGGCGGCGACATCGACCCGGCGCTGGACCCGGTGGCGCTCAACCATTACCTGAACTTCCACGCCGTGGTGCCCGCGCCACGCACCCTGCTGGCCGAAGTGCAGAAGCTGCCGCCGGCCACCTGGATGACCATCGACGCCGACGGCCACACCGAGCGCCAGCGCTGGTGGACCCTGGACTACGGCCCGCTGCCGGATGAGCGTGAGCTGACCCTGGACGATTGGGAAGACCGCCTGCTGAGCAGCCTGCGCGACGCCGTGAGCGTGCGCCAGCGGGCTGCCCGCGAAGTTGGCGTGCTGCTCTCCGGCGGGGTGGACTCCAGCCTGCTGGTCGGCCTGCTGCACGAAGCCGGCGTCGAGGACCTGCTGACCTTCTCCATCGGCTTCGAGGATGCCGGCGGCGAGCGTGGCGACGAGTTCCAGTACTCGGACCTGATCGCGAAACGCTATGGCACCCGCCACCACCAGCTGCGCATCGACGAGAACGAAGTCATCTCGCAGCTGCCGGCGGCCTTCCGCGCCATGAGCGAACCGATGGTCAGCCACGACTGCATCGCCTTCTACCTGCTCTCGCGGGAGGTCTCGAAACACTGCAAGGTGGTGCAGAGCGGCCAGGGCGCCGACGAGCTGTTCGCCGGCTACCACTGGTACCCGAAAGTGGCCGGCGCGAAGGACCCGCTGCAGGCGTACCGCGCTGCCTTCTTCGACCGCAGCCACGGCGAGTACCTGGATACCGTGCGCGAAGCCCTGCAGGTGGAAGACGTGGCCAGCGAGTTCGTCCGCGAGCACTTCGCCCAGCCCGGCGCGGAAGACCCGGTGGACAAGGCGTTGCGCCTGGACAGCACCATCATGCTGGTGGACGACCCGGTCAAGCGCGTGGACAACATGACCATGGCCTGGGGCCTGGAAGCCCGCGTGCCGTTCCTCGACTACCGCGTCGCGGAACTGTCGGCGCGCATCCCGTCGCGCTTCAAGCTTGGCGACGGTGGCAAGCAGGTGCTCAAGGCCGCCGCGCGCAAGGTCATCCCCAGCGAGGTGATCGACCGGCCCAAGGGTTACTTCCCGGTGCCCGGCCTCAAGCACCTGCAAGGCAATACCCGCGCCTGGGTCAGCGAATTGCTGCTGGACCCGAGCCAGGACCGTGGACTGTTCGAGACGGCGATGTTCGACCGCCTGCTCAGCGACCCGGCGAGCGACCTCACTCCGCTGCGCGGTTCCAAGTTGTGGCAGTTGGCGGCCCTCAACCTCTGGCTGACGGAACAAGGCCTGTAGAGCCGGAAGACGCCGCGCCTGCGCGGCGTCGTCCTTTCCACCAGCCCAGGACAGAAGCCTTATCAGGGAGCGCAAGATGAAACCCCATTCCAACCTGCCCCATCCCCACAACCAGAGGCTGCTGCGCGGCCAGACGCCGACCTACGAGCGCCTGCAGGCGCGCTTCGCCGGCGACCACGCGGAAAGCCACGGCCCGCTGATCCTGCAATGCGGCTGGGGCCGCCTGCTGATCGGCCATACCTTCTCCAGCCCGGACAAGCTGGCCGCCGAGTTGCTCAACGAACAACCCGGCGAGCGCGACATTGCCCTCTACGTCGCCGCGCCACAGCAAGTGCTGTCCCACGCCCCGCAGCAACTCTTCCTCGACCCGTCGGACGCGCTGCGCCTGTGGTTCACCGACTACCGCCCGGCGCGCCGGCCCTTCCGTGGCTTCCGCATCCGCCGCGTGCACAGCGACGACGACTGGACGGCGATCAACCGCCTCTACCTGTCGCGCGGCATGCTGCCGGTCGATCCTTCCAACGTCACGCCGCGCCACCAGGGCGGCCCGGCCTACTGGCTGGCCGAAGATGCCGAGACCGGCACGGTGATCGGCACCGTCATGGGCATCAACCACGCCAAGGCCTTCCGCGACCCGGAAGGCGGCTCCAGCCTCTGGTGCCTGGCGGTGGACCCGCAGTCCAGCCGGCCGGGAGTCGGCGAGGCGCTGGTGCGCCACCTGATCGAACACTTCATGAGCCGCGGGCTGGCCTATCTGGACCTGTCGGTGCTGCATGGCAACCAGCAAGCCAAGTCGCTGTACCACAAGCTGCGCTTCCGCGAGCTGCCGACCTTTGCGGTGAAGTGCAAGAACGGCATCAACCAGTCGCTGTTCCTCGGCCCCGGCCCGGAGGAAGGACTCAACCCCTACGCCAGGATCATCGTCGACGAATCCCATCGGCGCGGCATCGAGGTGCAGGTGCAGGACGCCGACGCCGGCCTCTTCACCCTCACCCAGGGCGGCCGGCGCATCCGCTGCCGCGAGTCGCTGTGCGACCTCACCAGCGCCGTGAGCATGAGCCTGTGCCAGGACAAGACACTCACCCACCGCGCCCTCGACCGCGCCGGCCTGCGCCAGCCGCAGCAGCGCCTGGCGGGCAGCGCGAAAGACAACGCCGTGTTCCTCGAAGAACACGGCGCGCTGGTGGTCAAGCCGGTGGACGGCGAACAGGGCCAGGGCGTCGCCGTGGACCTGCGCACACCGGAGGAAGTGCAGGACGCCATCGCCCACGCGAAGCAGTTCGACACCCGCGTGATCCTCGAAAGCTACCACCCCGGCCAGGACCTGCGCATCGTGGTGATCGGCTACGAAGTGGTAGCCGCCGCCCTCCGTCGCCCTGCCGAGGTGATCGGCGACGGCCGGCACAGCATCCGCAAGCTGATCGAGGCGCAGAGCCGCCGGCGCATGGCGGCCACCGGCGGCGAGAGCCGCATTCCGCTGGACGGCGAGACCGAACGCACCCTGGCCGCCGCCGGATTCAGCTACGACGATGTGCTGCCCAGCGGCCAGCGCCTTGCGGTGCGCCGAACCGCCAACCTGCACACCGGCGGCACCCTGGAAGACGTCACCGAGCGCCTGCACCCGGCACTGGCCGACGCCGCCATCCGCGCGGCGCGAGCGCTGGAGATTCCCGTCACCGGCCTCGATCTGCTGGTCACCGAGGCCGACCAGGCGGACTACGTCATCATCGAAGCCAACGAGCGCCCCGGCCTGGCCAACCATGAGCCACAGCCCACCGCCGAGCGCTTCGTCGACCTGCTCTTCCCGCTGAGCCGCGAACTGCTGCACCGCGACAACCGTGACCAGCCACACCCCAACGTGGAGGCCCCGGCATGACCCAATTGCCACAACCCGACCTCAACTACCTGCAGCGCGTGCTGCTGGAAATGCTCGCCATCCCCAGCCCCACCGGCTTCACCGACACCATCGTGCGATACGTCGCCGAGCGGCTGGAGGAGATCGGCGTACCCTTCGAGATGACCCGCCGCGGGACCATCCGCGCCACCCTGCTGGGCCGGCGCAAAAGCCCTGACCGCGCCGTCTCGGCGCACCTGGATACCATTGGCGCCATCGTCCGCGAGATCAAGCCCAACGGCCGCCTGGCCCTGGCGCCGGTAGGCTGCTGGTCGAGCCGCTTCGCCGAGGGCAGCCGGGTCACGGTGTTCTGCGAGAACGGCGTGTTCCGTGGCAGCGTGCTGCCGCTGCTGGCCTCCGGGCATGCCTTCAACACCGCCGTGGATACCCTGCCGATCAGTTGGGACCACGTCGAATTGCGCCTGGACACCTACACCGCCAGCCGCGCCGACAGCGAATCGATCGGCATCGCCATCGGCGATTTCGTCGCCTTCGACCCGCTGCCCGAATTCACCGAGAGCGGCCACATCAGCGCCCGCCACCTCGACGACAAGGCCGGCGTTGCCGCGCTGTTGGCTTCGCTGAAAGCCATCGTGGAAAGCGGCCAGGTGCCCCCCATCGACTGCCACCCGCTGTTCACCATCACCGAGGAGATCGGTTCCGGCGCAGCCGGCGCGCTGCCCTGGGATGTCAGCGAGTTCGTCGGCATCGACATCGCCCCGGTGGCCGAGGGGCAGAACTCCAGCGAACACGCGGTGAGTGTGGCGCTGCAGGACTCTGGCGGGCCGTACGACTTCCACCTCTCGCGCCACCTGCTGCGCCTGGGCGAACGCCATGAAGTTGCCGTACTGCGCGACCTGTTCCGCTACTACCACAGCGATGCGCAGTCGGCGATCACCGCCGGCCATGACATCCGTACCGCCCTGCTGGCCTTCGGCTGCGACGCCACCCACGGCTACGAACGCACCCATATCGACAGCCTCGCCGCCCTGGCGAAGCTGCTCACGGCGTACATGCTCAGCCCGCCGGTATTCGACAGCGACGCGGAACCCAGCGAGGGCACGCTGGAGCGCTTCAGCAAGCAGCTGGAGCACCCGGTACACATGGAAAGCACCACCCATGTGCCGCCGGTGGACGACCTGATCGACAGCGGTGACGCCTCCGAAAGGAGCAGCGACAAAGGCAAGGACCCGGACAGGAAAAAGAACTGAAGCTGCACTCGGCGCGGCGCGGGACTACAATCCCGCGCTGCGATTTCGAGTACCCCGCCATGCTGATTCCTTACGACCTGATCGAAGCCGACACCCTCGACAACCTGCTGGAAGACTTCGTCACCCGCGAAGGCACCGACAACGGCGACGACACGCCGCTGGACGTGCGCGTGGAGCGCGCGCGCCATGCGCTCAAGCGCGGCGAGGCGGTGATCGTCTTCGATCCGGAAAGCCAGCAGTGCCAGCTGATGCTGAAAAGCGAAGTGCCCAAAGAGTGGCTGGAAGACTGAGTGACGGCTTTTCGTAGGAGCGAGCTTGCTCGCGAACCCTACGCTCACCGAACACACCAGCGCTGACGGTTACTCCGTTCGCGAGCAAGCTCGCTCCTACAACGTCCGGTCCTCTGCCGATGGACGGCAGATCAGGGCGCGAGGCGAGGCCCGAGCAGCACCACGCTGGCGCCGATCACGCAGAGCGCCACGCCGACCCAGTCGCTCCACAGCGGGCGACTCTTCTCGACGAAAGCCAGCCAGAACAGCGACGCGGCGACGTAAATGCCGCCGTACGCGGCATACGCACGCCCGGCGTAGTTTGCCTCGACACGGGTGAGCAGCAGGGCAAATACCGTCAGGCTGAGCAACCCGGGAATGACCCACAGAGCGCTCTTGTCCAGGCGCAGCCAGAGGTAGAAGGCGTAGCAGCCGGCGATCTCGCAGAACGCGGCAAGGACGAACCAGAGGTAGTTGATCATGGGGTACTTTCCGTGGCGGGCAGTGCGCCGGTCAGCCGCGCAGGCCGCCCTCGCGTTCCCAGGCGCAGCGCACTTTCAGCTCGCCTTCGCGGGGGCTGTGGAAGCCGTTCTCGGACTCCCAGCGGAAGGTGTGGCTGCCGTTGACTTCGGTTTCCAGGTGCACCACCGCGCTGGCCCAGTAGAGGCGGCGCAGCAGGGCTTCGAACTGTTCGACCCAGAGTTTCCACTCGTACTCGATGGTCTGGTAGCTGGCGCCGAAATGGATCACCTGGGACTGGTACAGGCCCGCGCCTTCGGTCTCGCAGCGGCTGAACATCTCGCGGCCGAGGAACGGCCAGGCCTCGCCCATGGGCAGGCTGTCGAGCACCTTGCGGTTGGCGGCGCGGCGCAGGCGGCGCTCCATCGAGTCGCCGGGCCAGTCGCGGATGCAGCCATAGACGATGGATTCAGAGTGCAAGCGGGTTCTTCCTTCAATGACACCGGAGCCTTCTAACACAGGCCTGACGATGCGCAAAGCACGAATCCCAAGCGTTGGGCAGTCGCCCGAAAAAGCAAAAGCCCCGCGAAATGAGCGGGGCTTTCACCGGGGTCCAACGTACATCAGCCAGGCAGGCCGGTGACTAAAACTAACCCTTTGCACCGGCCTGGGCAAGCCCTGTCTTTCATTGCACCGAAAGGGGGCGAAAACCCTGCGATTACGAAAGACTGCGGCGCTTGGCCTGCATCTTCTCGGCCATCTTCGCCATCTCGTCGTAGATCGCCTGCGGGTTCTGCTGCTTGATCTGCCAGGCCATGCGGCCCTGCTCGTGGGGCAGGATCATGAAGACATCGCGGGCCACTTCCTGGTGGATGTAGTCGGCGATGTCGGCGGCGCTGATGGGCGAGCTTTCCAGCAACTTGCCGACCTGGGTCTTCATTTCCGGGCTCGGGCCGCGGAAGGAATCCAGCAGGTTGGTCTGGAAGAACGACGGGCAGACCACGTGGACCTTCACGTCCACCAGGCTGAGGTCGGCCAGCAGGCTTTCCGAGAGCGCCACCACGCCGGCCTTGGCCACGTTGTAGTTGCTCATCGCCGGGCCCTGCATCAGGGCAGCCATGGAGGCGATGTTGACGATGCGCCCCTTGCTCTTCTCCAGCAGCGGCAGGAAGGCCTTGCAGCCCTTGACCACGCCCATCAGGTTGATCGAGATCTGCCAGTCCCAGTCTTCCAGCGACAGTTCGCTGAAGAAGCCGCCGGAAGCGACCCCGGCGTTGTTGACGATGATGTCGATGCCGCCGAATTTCTCTTCGCAGGACTGCGCCAGCTGGGTCAGCTGGCTGTAGTCGCGCACGTCGCAGCGCTGGGTGAAGCCGTCACCGCCGGCCTCGCGCACCAGCTTGAGGGTTTCCTGCAGGCCTGCTTCGTTGACGTCGGCCAGCGCCAGCTTCCAGCCCTCGCGGGCCCAGCGCAGGGCGATTTCGCGTCCGAGGCCGGAACCGGCGCCGGTGATCATGATGCGATTTTGCATAGGGGAGGTCTGCCTTTTCTTGTCTTGTTCGGGACGGGTGATCGACAGGGTTTGTCGACGACTGTGGCCCGAAGTGTAACCAAGGCTTTCCGCTATCAGCGGCGAAATCAGGGCGCTGAATGCCCCTGGCAAACCGCCGGCGCACTAGCGCTTCGCGGGTTGCGCGGTCAGGCCTGGAGGAGCACGCAGAGCTTGCCCAGTACCAGGGCGATACCGGCGGAGACAAGGAGGTGGGCGGCGCAGTTGATGCGCTCGCGCTTGAGCTGGGCGAATTGCCGGATGCGGTAGCGCAACAGGAAGCTGCCCAGCGCCACGGGAAGCGCCGGGCCGAGGAAGGCGAATTGCCAATAGCGGTCCGGGTTGACCACCGGGTCCAGGGTCATGGCTTCGGCCAACGGCGGCAGGCCCAGCCCGCACTGGACGAGCAACCACACCACGCCGAGCACAACCAGTACGACGCCCAGCATCCCTACAACTCCCTGATGGCAAAGGCCCAGTATGTTAGTACAGGAGCCCCGCGAGGGCTGTGCGACGAATCACCCTGTGACGTATCGGCGCGCTGACAGTTGCAGCGAGGACAGCCATTGGCAATGGAGCGGGCATTGCCAATGGAGCGAGGATCGAATCATCGCGGACGGAGTCCGCTCCTGCGCGGCGATGAGGTCCGTGGCCGACGTAGGAGCGGACTCCGTCCGCGACGCTCTTGCCAGTGCCCGGTCAGATATGTCCGAGCAACAACAGCACCAGCAGGACGACCAGTACGACACCGATGACGCCCGAGGGGCCGTAACCCCAGTTGCGCGAGTGGGGGAAGACCGGCAGGCCACCGATCAGCATCAAGATCAGGATGATCAACAGAATGGTCCCGAGTCCCATATCGTCTCTCCTCTTTCAGTCGACGAGGGGCGATGGCTCGCGGTGGTGCGATAGGCCAGCGCTTATGGTTTCCGACTGGGAGGACGCGCGGAAGATTCAAAGAATCTGCACGGACTCGGGATCAGCTCAAATCGCGGGGTAATGAGCCCTTGCGCAGGCGCAGGAACATCAGCGCGGCGGTGCGCGCATCACCGATAGCGGTGTGACGGCCTTCGATGGGGATATCCAGATTGCGCGCCAGGGTGTCGAAGCGCAGGTCCAGGTGCAGGTCGGGAAAGCGCCGGCTCATCTTGCGGTGGTAGATCTCCGAGACCTCCACGCGGGGGTTGTCCAGCCGTGCAGCGAGTTGCTCACGCAGGTGCCGGCGCAGCACGGCGACGTCGAAGGACAGGTAGTAACCCAGCAGCGGACGTTCGCCGATGAAGGCCTGCACCCGGCGCAGCGCCTCCACCAGCGGCAGCTGGCCTTCGAGGTCGGCGCGGCGCAGCTTGTGGATGCGGATCGACTCGCCGTCCAGCGACGACGGCGGCTCCACCAGCAGTTCCAGGCGCTCGCCGAGGATCAGCTTGCCACGGCGGATCACCACCGCGCCGATGCTGAGGATGTCGGCCTTGCGCGGGTCGAGGCTGGTGGTTTCCAGGTCCAGCGACACCAGCTCTTCCGCTTCCGCCGGATCATGCCGCCACCAATAGAGGCGGCGACGCCAGGCGGACCAGTGCGGATCGGGGGCAACGACGCAGGCGTTCATCGGGTCTCCAGGTGGAATTGGCGGCTCAGGCTCTGCTTGAACTTCTTCACGGTGTGCAGCCCGAAGCGCAGCAGGTCGCGCTCGTGGCGGCTGAGACGGGAAACATCGAGCCCCTGTTCGCGGCCGTCGCGCTGGCCGTCCAGTTGCTGACGCAGGCGCAGCTGGAGAAACAGCTCGAAGGCTTCGACCAGGTTGTCGACCAGCGACTCATCCAGCACGCCAAGCGCCTTCAGGGCGGCGAGGCGGCCAAGTGTGCCGCGCTCGTCCAGCCCTTCGCGCACGGCCAGCACGCGGGCGCCGTGGACGATGGGAAAGATGCCGCCACGCTTCACGTCCAGCTGCGCGTCCTGGGTTTTCAGTTGGCCGAGGAAGGTCAGCGGCGTGTCGAACTGCAGGGCCGGCAGCGCCAGGTCGCTCATCCAGCGGCTACTGTCGCCGGCCAGCTCGTACTGGCATTCGCGCAGGCTGTCGAACAGCCTCCGGTTGCCCGCCACCGGCCAGGCATCGGCGAGGATCGACAGGCGCATCAGTTGTTCGGGGCGCCCCTGCAGCGGCAGCTCGCGCAACTCGCGCTGCCATTCCGACAAGGGTTTGCACCACTCCGGCCGGCTGGCCATCACGCCGCCGGGACACGTCGGGTAGCCGAACTCCAGCAACGCGGCGGAGAAGCGCTGCATCAGCAACAGGCCCTGCTCCACCGGCAGGCCGTCGTCGAGGATCAGCGCGTTGTCCTGGTCGGTCTTGAGCAGTTGCTCCGCGCGTCCTTCGCTGCCCATCACCAGCAGGCAGCAGCGGCCGCGCAACACCGGCGGGACCTGCAGTTCGAAGAGGCGCTCGAGCAGTTGCTCGTTGAGTGCGCTGACCAGTTGCATGATGAAGCGCAGGCGGATGCCATTACCCGCCAGGGTCGCGATCAGCGTGTGCAGGGTCTCGGCGGCGGCGCGCAGCTCGGCCTCGCTTTCGGCGCGGGCAATGCGCAACGCCAGCACGTGGGAGTGCGTGGAGAACAGGCTGAGCACCTGGGTCAGGTGCAGCAGGCCGACCACCCTGCCCTCTTCGCACACCGCCACGCGTTCGATGCGCTGGCGGGTCATGAGGATCATCGCGTCGAAAAGAAAATCGCCCAGCTCGACGTGGCTCAGCGGCCGGTGCGCCAGCGGGCCGATGGGTTGCGCCTCGCTGAAGCCGTCGCGGAAGTGCGCGGTCATCAGGTCGGTGCGGGTGACGATGCCCAGCGCGCCGTCCTCGCGCACCAGCAGCGCGTCCGCGCCGCGGCTGAGTTGCAGGCGCGCCGCGTCACCCAGCGACAGGCCGGGCTCGACTTCGATGGCGGGCAGCAGGTGCTCGATGGCAATGCGGGTCAGGATGAATTCGGCAAGGTTCTGCCCGTCGCGGCGTTCCAGCTGGCGCTTGCTGGCCAGGTCCGCGCGGAAGAAGCGGGCGAACTGCGGGTTATCCGTGCACAGCTGGTGGAACACCGCCGCCGGCAGTTCGTAGACGATGCTCTCCTCCACCGCCCGGTAGCGGTGCTTGCTGCTGCCGGAGAACAGCCCGCGCACGTCGAACAGGTCCTCGGCGCCGTACTGGGCGAACAGCTTGCCGTCCTCGCCGCACTCCTCGATCACGCCCTTCATCAGCACGAACAGGCAAGGCACCGGCGCCCCGGCTTCGAGCAGCACTTCGTCGACGGTGTAGTAACCCACGCTCAGCGCGTCGCGCAGTTGCTCGCGCTCCAGCGGGCGCAACTGGTCGAAGGGAGGCGAGGCGAAATTGAAATCGTCGGACATCCGTAATCCTTCCCTGTCAAAAAAGCGGGGCCGGAGGTGTTTCCATCTCCGGCCCCGGCAGGTTAGCTCAGGCTATCAGTGGGCAGCTGCGCCACTGGCACCCAGGCCGGTCTGCGAACGGATGAACTGCGGGAAGAAACGCGCGCGCTCTTCGTCGGCAGCGGTCGACTTGTCGGTGATGGAGAAGAACCAGATGCCGATGAAGGCCACGGCCATGGAGAACAGCGCCGGGTACTCGTACGGGTAGATGGCTTTCTCGTGGCCGAGGATCTGTACCCAGATGGTCGGGCCGAGGATCATCAGGGTCACCGCGGTGATCAGGCCGAGCCAGCCGCCGATCTTCGCGCCACGGGTGGTCAGCTTCTTCCAGTACATGGAGAGCAGCAGTACCGGGAAGTTGCAGCTGGCGGCGATGGAGAAGGCCAGGCCGACCATGAAGGCGATGTTCTGCTTCTCGAACAGGATGCCGAGCACGATCGCGACCACGCCGAGGCAGACGGTGGTGATCTTCGAGACGCGCAGTTCATCCTTCTCGTTGGCCTTGCCGCCCTTCAGCACGCTGGCATACAGGTCATGGGAGACGGCCGAGGCACCGGCCAGGGTCAGGCCGGCAACCACCGCAAGGATGGTGGCGAAGGCCACGGCGGAGATGAAGCCCAGGAACAGGCTGCCGCCCACGGCGTCGGCCAGGTGCACGGCGGCCATGTTGTTGCCGCCCAGCAGCGCGCCGGTGGCGTCCTTGAAGTCCGGGTTGGTGCTGACCAGCAGGATCGCGCCAAAGCCGATGATGAAGGTCAGGATGTAGAAGTAGCCGATGAAGCCAGTGGCGAAGAACACCGACTTGCGGGCTTCCTTGGCGTCACTGACGGTGAAGAAGCGCATCAGGATGTGCGGCAGGCCAGCGGTGCCGAACATCAGCGCGAAGCCCAGGGAGAACGCCGAGATCGGGTCCTTCACCAGGCCGCCGGGGCTCATGATGGCCTCGCCCTTGGGGTGGACCTTGATGGCTTCGGAGAACAGGGTGCTGATGTCGAAGTTGACGTGCTTGAGCACCATGATCGCCATGAAGGTGGCGCCCGAGAGCAGCAGCACGGCCTTGATGATCTGTACCCAGGTGGTGGCGAGCATGCCGCCGAACAGCACGTACAGCACCATCAGGATGCCGACCAGCACAACCGCGACGTGGTAGTTCAGGCCGAACAGCAGCTCGATCAGCTTGCCGGCGCCGACCATCTGCGCGATCAGGTAGAAGGCCACGACCACCAGCGACCCGCAGGCGGACAAGGTGCGGATGTCCTTCTGCTTGAGGCGGTAGGACGCCACGTCGGCGAAGGTGTACTTGCCCAGGTTGCGCAGGCGTTCGGCGATCAGGAAGAGGATGATCGGCCAGCCGACCAGGAAGCCGATGGAGTAGATCAGGCCGTCGTAGCCGGAGGTGAACACCAGCGCGGAAATACCCAGGAAGGACGCGGCGGACATGTAGTCGCCGGCGATCGCCAGACCATTCTGGAAGCCAGTGATGCTGCCACCGGCGGTGTAGAAGTCGGCGGCGGATTTGCTGCGCTTGGAGGCCCAGTAGGTGATGCACAGGGTCAGGCCGACGAAGGCGACGAACATGACGATGGCGGAGACGTTCAGCGGCTGGCGCTGCACCTCGCCGGTGAGGGCGTCAGCCCAGAGTGCGGGGGCCCAGAGCGCGGGAACGAGGGCGGCCAGCGCGAGGGCCGCAGAATTTCGGCCTTTCATTGCTGGGCCTCCTTGAGGATTTCCTGATTCATGCGGTCGAATTCGCCGTTCGCGCGGCGCACGTAGATGCCGGTGAGCACGAAGGCCGAGAGAATCAGCCCGACACCCATGGGGATGCCCCAGGTGACGGACGAATCGGCACTGATCTTCGCGCCGAGCAGTTGCGGCTGGAAGGCGATGAGCAGGATGAAGAGCACGTACAGGCCCAACATGATCAGGGAGAGCAGCCAGGCGAATCGCTCGCGCTTGGCCACCAGCTCTTTGAAGCGCGGATTGGTATCAATCCGCTGGTAGATGCTGTCGTTCATTTTGTTCTTGTCCTCACAGCGGGGATGACGCGGATGTCGTCGATCCCTAATTTATTGGAGCGCTGCAAGGGCTCCAGACGACTTTAGTCGTAGCGATTTGCCCTCTCTTGCGAACAAGCCCGGAATAGACGCTTCGGCATAAAAAAATCCCCCGCGAACTGTTCAGTTCGCGGGGGATTTTTCTGTATCGCGTGTGAGTTCGGTCTAGCTGCTTACAGCCATTCCTTCACCCGATCAGGATGCGCCTCGACCCACTTTTTGGCAGCCACTTCCGGCTTCTCGCCGTTCTGCACGGCGAGCATCACCTCGCCGATTTCCTGGCCGTCCTTCCACTGGAATTTCTTCAGGAAGGCCCAGACTTCCGGTGCCTTCTTCTCCAGTGCCGGGTTCGCCACGCTGTCCACGTGTTCCTCGTCGCCGTAGACCTTTTTCGGGTCTTCGAGGAATTTCAGTTTCCACTTGGCGAACATCCAGTGCGGAATCCAGCCGGTCACCGCAACGGCCTTCTTGTCGTTCTCCGCGCGGGTCAGCTCGGAGATCATGCCGCTGCCGGAGCTGGCCACCAGCTTGTAGTCCAGGCCGTAGTCCTTGATCGCCTGGTCGGTCTTGAGCATCACCCCGGCGCCGGCGTCGATGCCGACGATGCGGCCGCCGAAGTCATCCTTCTGCGCATTGAGGTCTTCGATGCTGTTGGCTTTCACGTACTCCGGCACGATCAGGCCGATCTTCGCGCCCGGGTAGTTCACGCCCAGGTTGACCACCTTGTCCTTCATCTTCTCGTAGTAGGCGCCGTGGGTTACCGGCAGCCAGGCCGAGAGCATGGCGTCAAGCTTGCCGCGCGCCACCCCCTGCCACATGATCCCGGCGGCGACCGGCATCAGCTTGACCTGGTAGCCGAGCTTCTCGCGCATGATCTCGGCGGCGACGTGCGTGGTGGCCACGCTGTCCGACCAGCCGTCCACGTAACCGATGGTGATTTCCGGCTTGGCCGCCGCACCGGCCAGCCCGGCCGCAGCCGACAGCACCAGCCCTGCGCCCAGGCCCAACAGGCGTCGCATCATAGACATGGTTTTCTCCCCGTGATTTTTCGTTGCGGCGTCCGGTGGACCCGGCGCCATTCGCGGTCTTGGCCGCCCTTTCATGATCGGCGCCCGCTGCTGGCGAACTGCTCTGAGAACGACGCCAAACGGTCCGATCCGCGACAGAACCCGTCCATCCACGACCGCGCCATTCCAACCACGACCCCGCTGCCGGCCTATCGCCTCCATACAGAGGCTCGATTACCCGCAGGGGTTCCCCCGCAGTAGTCTTTCAGCAACGGAGAATCATTCTCGACTGGAGGATCGCCACCATGCTCAAGACCGTCACCTTCACCCTGATGCACTTCATGATCGCCTTCAGCGTCGCCTACGCGCTGACCGGCAGCATCACCGTGGGCGGCCTGGTGGCGATCGTCGAGCCGCTGTGCAACGCGGTGGGCTTCCACTTCCACGAGAAGTTCTGGAAGCGCCTGGAGGGCAACGCGGCCCAGCCGACGCACAACTGGATTCACCGTCACGCGTGAGCGTCCCGCGCGGGCACTGACGGCGGCGAGCGGCGTTGCTAAGATGCGCGCCTCGCCACGGTTCGCGTGCCCTCATGCCCCAGTCCTCGCGCTTTCCTCTCCTCCCTTATTGCCTCGCGCTGCTGCTTGCCCTGATCGCCCTCTGCGGGCTCTGGTACGGCCTGGGAAAACCGGTGGTCCTGCCCGACGCAGCGACGCCCACGCACAAACTTCAGTGCGCGTCCTACAGCCCTTTCGCCAAGGACCAGTCGCCCTTCGACCAGCCCTTCGTCCTGCGCCCGGAACAGATGGACGCCGACCTGGCGCTGCTGGCGACGCGCTTCGAGTGCGTGCGCACCTATTCCATGACCGGCCTGGAAGGCATCCCGGCGCTGGCGCGCAAGCACGGCCTGAAGCTGATACTCGGCGCCTGGGTCAACGCCAACCCGGCGGACACCGAGCGTGAACTGGAGGCGCTGATCCAAGCCGCCAACCAGTACCCGGACGTGGTGCAGGCGGTGATCGTCGGCAACGAGACCCTGCTGCGCAAGGAAGTCACCGGGCGCTACCTGGCCGGACTTATCCACAGGGTGAAAGCCCAGGTGCGCCAGCCGGTGACCTACGCCGATGTCTGGGAGTTCTGGCACCAGCACCCGGAAATCGCCCCAGCGGTGGACTTCATCACCATCCACCTGCTGCCCTACTGGGAAGACAACCCCAGCGGCATCGACGATGCCCTCGCCCACGTGGCGAAGATCCGCGAGGACTTCGGTCGCGAGTTCGCCCCCAAGGACATCCTCATTGGCGAGACCGGCTGGCCCAGCGAGGGCCGCCAGCGCGAAACCGCCCTGCCCAGCCGGGTCAACGAGGCGCGCTTCATCCGTGGCTTCGTGCACATGGCCGAGGAGAAAGGCTGGCACTACAACCTGATCGAAGCCTTCGACCAGCCCTGGAAGCGCCAGAGCGAAGGCGCGGTGGGGGGTTACTGGGGCCTGTTCAGCGCCGACCGCGAGGAAAAAGGCGTGCTCGCCGGGCCGGTCAGCAACCTGCCGGGCTGGCCGCTGTGGCTGGGACTTTCCGGCGTGATCCTGCTCGGTGGATTGCTGGTCGCCGGCCGCCCCGCCGCTGCCCGCAGTGCCTTCCTGTTGCCGCTGGTTGGCGCCCTCGGCGCCGGCTGCATCGGCCTGTGGCTGGAGCTGTCAGTGATCACCAGCCGCTTCTGGGGCGAGTGGCTCTGGGCGGCGGCACTGGTTGGCTTGAATCTGCTGGTACTGCTGCACATCAGCCTGGCGCTGTCGGCTCGGGCCGGCTGGCGCGCGAAGGCATTCGATTGGCTGCAGCGCCACGCCGGCCTGTGGCTGGCAGCCGCCGGCTTCGCTGGCGCGGTGCTGATGCTCGGGATGGTCTTCGATGCGCGCTACCGCAGCTTCCCCAGCGCGGCCCTGCTGTTCCCGGCGCTGGTCTACCTGTGCCGACCGGTTGATGCACCGCGCCGCGAAGCGCTGCTGCTGGCACTGATCATCGCCGTCGGGATTCCCGCACAGCTGGCAATGGAAGGCCTGAGCAATCTTCAGGCACTGGGGTGGGCGGCGGTAAGCCTGCTCCTGCTGGGTGCGCTGGTGCGCGGGCTGCGCCCGGCAGAACGAAAGGCCTGACTCAGCGGGCCGGCGCGCGTACCAGGCGAAGCCCGGCCAGCACCACGGCGAAGACGGCGAGCCCGGCGTTGTAGAGCACCAGCGCCGGCAGCGTGACCAGCATTGCCAGCACCGCCAGCCACCAGCCCGCCCGGCGCGGCACGAAGAAGGCCAGCAGCGAAAGCCCCAGCGCCAGCTTGCCGAACACGCCGAAATGAATTGCCCAGCCCAGTTGCGAGCGCGCGCTGCACTCCCAGCGCGTGGCCTCGTCGGCGCAGATACCCACCCAGCGACTGTCCTCCATCAGCCCGAAACGCAAGCCGTAGCTGGCGGCCAGCCAGAGCGCCAGGGCGAGCAGCAGGAAGATCAGGGGCAAACGACGGGACATGGCGCCACTACTCCGGGAGGCGGGAAATCGGCGCCCAGCATAACCAGCGCCAGGGCCGATGCAAGCGGGGCCGGTTGCAGCCTAGACTTCGCCCAGCAATGGAGCCTTCGATGAAACGATCGACCCTGTTCCTGCTGGCCTGCCTGGCAGGCAGCTTCTGGTGGCTATGGCCGACCGAGCGTCCCCAGGCGCCGCAGCAACACAGCCAGACACTGGCCAATGGCGGCTTCCGCCTGGAGCGCTATTCCATCTATCCACTGCAGGACTTCAGCATCGAGGCCCGTGTGCTGGGCCGCGAGGATTACCGTCTGGGGCGCGAGACCGAACTCTCGCCCACCGACCTCGCGCTGGGCTGGGGTCCGATGGATGACCCGCGCGTGCTCGCCGATATCCGCATCAGCCAGGGCAACCGCTGGTTCTACTGGCACGCCGACCAGTTGCCGATCCCTCGCCGCGAGCTGGAGACCCATGCCGCCAACATGCACATGATCCCCGCCAATGACGACGTGGCGCGCGCCCTGGCCCAGGTCAGCGCCGGGGAACATGTGCGCCTGTCCGGCAAGCTGGTGCGCGTGGAAGGCGACGACGGCTGGCGCTGGGTCAGCTCGCTGACCCGCGAGGACACCGGCGCCGGCGCCTGCGAGCTGGTCTGGCTGGAAAGCCTGGAGCGTTACTGAAGCGCCCTGTTGCCAGCGGCGCGGGGCTTTGGGCATGCTCCGGAGCATTCGCAGCACAAGGATATCTTCATGCCCCGCGTTACCCTGCGCCCCGCCGCCCCCGACGACATCCCGCTGATCCTCGAGCTGATCCGCGAACTGGCCGACTACGAAAAGCTGGTCCACGAAGTGAAGGCCGACGCCCAGCGCATGCACGATCACCTGTTCGGCCCGCGCCCCTATGCCGAGGTGCTGATCGGCGAGGTGGACGGCGTGCCCCAGGGGTTTGCGCTGTTCTTCCACAACTACTCCACCTGGCTGAGCCAGCCCGGCATCTACCTCGAAGACCTCTACGTACGCCCCGCCGCGCGCGGCGCCGGCCTGGGCAAGGCGTTGCTCACGGAGCTGGCGCGACTGGCAGTGGAGCGTGGCTGTGGCCGACTGGAATGGTCGGTGCTGGACTGGAACGAACCGGCCATTGGCTTCTATCGCAGCCTGGGCGCGCGCCCACAGGACGAATGGACCGTCTATCGTCTAACCGGTGACGCACTCAGGGACCTCGCGCGCAAAGGCTGACAAGCGAGTTGCACTTGTCGGAAATGTGCTGGTCTTAATCGCCGGTCACCCTAGAGTTGGCCTCCTCTTGAAAGGACTCCGAAGCATGACATTTCTTGACCGCGTGGCAGCCCTGATCGGTTGCCTCGCACTGGGACTCGGCGGGTCGGCATTTGCCCGCGATGTGGATCAGGCCAGTTACGGCTACCCATTGATCAACCCGTTCGAGGCGACCATCGCCACCACCCCGCCGGAGCTGCGCCCCCAGCTGCCGTCGGACGACGACATCCGCCAGTCGGACTACGCGCTCAAGCTGCGCCCGGAGCGCGAGCACGAACTGCCGAGCAACTTCTGGCCGGTGAAGAAGCTGCACTACCGCCTGGCCTGGCAGAAGCACAAGGCGCCGCTGGTCTTCATCATCGCCGGCACCGGCGCCAACTACGCCAGCACCACGCCGGAGTACCTCAAGCGCCTGTTCTACAACGCCGGCTACCACGTGGTGCAACTGTCCTCGCCCACCAGCTGGGACTTCATGGTCGGCGCATCCCGCGTCGCCACGCCCGGCTACACCCCCGACGACGCCGATGACCTGTACCGGGTGATGCAGGCCGTACGCGCGCAGCATCCGGACCTGCCCGTCAGCGACTACTACCTGACCGGCTACAGCCTCGGCGCGCTGCACGCGGCCTTCGTCAGCAAGCTCGACGAATCCCGCCGCAGCTTCAACTTCAAGCGCGTGCTGCTGCTCAACCCGCCAGTGAACCTCTACACCTCGGTGAGCAACCTCGACAAGCTGGTGCAGACCCACGTCAAGGGCATCAACGACACCAACACCTTCTACCAGGTGGTGCTGGCCAAACTGACGCGCTACTTCGAGCAGAAAGGCTATGTCGACCTCAACGACGCCTTCCTCTTCGACCTGCAGCAATCCAAGCAGCACCTCTCCAATGAAGAGATGGCCATGCTGATCGGCGCGGTGTTCCGCTTCTCCTCCGCCGACATCGCCTTCACCTCCGACCTGATCAACCGCCGCGGCCTGATCACCCCGCCCAAGTACCCGATCACCGAAGGCACCAGCCTGACGCCGTTCTTCAAGCGCGCCATGCAATGCGACTTCGAGTGCTACATGACCGACCAGCTGATGCCGCTATGGCGCGCCAAGTACGACGGCGGCAGCCTGCCGCAGCTGATCGACCAGGTCAGCCTGTACGGCATTCAGGATTACCTGAAGGAAAGCCCGAAGATCGCCGTCATGCACAACGCCGACGATGTCATCCTCGGCCCGGGCGACATCGGCTTCCTGCGCCGCACCTTCGGCGACCGCCTGACGCTCTACCCGCGCGGCGGCCACTGCGGCAACCTCAACTACCGCGTGAACGCCCAGGACATGCTGGGCTTCTTCAAGGGACAGGGTGCCCCGGCCGACGGCCTGGCCACCGCGCAGACAGGGAACTGACTCCATGCCATTCCGCCATTCCTGGACTCTTGCCCTGCTGCTGGCCTGCGGCATCGCCCAGGCCGAGACCGCACAACCGGTACAGACGCCCATCACCACCAAGTTCGACATGGTCCCGGACGAAGACGGCTTCAAGCACCCGCTGGACGCGCTGAAGTTCAACCCCGGCCTGGACCAGCGCGAGTTCGAGCGCGCCACCTTCGACGCCCTCAATGTCTACGACCCCTGGGAGTCGTGGAACCGCCGGGTCTATCACTTCAACTACCGCTTCGACGAGTGGGTCTTCCTGCCCGTGGTGCACGGCTACGAATACGTCACCCCGCACTTCGTGCGTACTGGCGTAAGCAACTTCTTCAGCAACCTGGGCGAAGTGCCGACGCTGCTCAACAGCGTTGCCCAGCTCAAGCCCCAGCGCGCGGCGAACAGCACCGCGCGGCTGCTGTTCAACACCATCTTCGGCATCGGCGGCCTGTGGGACCCGGCCACCGCCATGGGCCTGCCCAGGCTCAGCGAGGATTTCGGCCAGACCCTGGGCTACTGGGGCGTGCCGGACGGCCCGTACCTGATGCTGCCGATCCTCGGCCCGTCCAACCTGCGCGACACCGGCGGCCTGGTCACCGACTTCATCGCTGCCCGCGAAGTGAATTACCTGGACTACTCCGACATCAGTCGCGAGTACTGGGAGCTGCCGGTGCTGGAGATCGTCAACAAGCGCTACAGCAACAGCTTCCGCTACGGGCAGATGAACACGCCCTTCGAGTACGAGAAGCTGCGCTACTTCTACACCGAAGCCCGGCGCCTGCAGATCCAGGAGTGAGCCGGAACCGCCGCCTTCGGGCGGCGGTTTTCTTTCGACACAAACATCGAATTCATCGATAGTTAAACTGAAAAACTCGCAACCATTCATCCATCAATTGGGACTAGGATGATCTCCATTCACAGATCAAGGAGGTCCCCATGACCCGCTTACGTACCGTGATCGACCAGCACATCGGCCACCCGGCCTCCGACGGCGCCGGCGTGCGCCTGACCCGCGTGATCGGCGGCCCCGGCATCGAACGATTCGATCCGTTCCTGATGCTCGACCAGTTCGACACGCAGAACCCCGACGACTACATCGCCGGCTTCCCGGCCCACCCGCACCGTGGCTTCGAGACCGTCACCTACATGCTCGAAGGGCGCATGCGCCACGAAGACCACCTGGGCAACACCGGCCTGCTCAAACCCGGCGGCGTGCAGTGGATGACGGCGGCCCACGGCATCATCCACAGCGAGATGCCCGAGCAGGTGGAAGGCGCCATGCGCGGCTTCCAGCTATGGCTGAACCTGCCGGCGAAGGACAAGCTGTCCCCGGCCGGCTACCGCGATATCGAGCCGAAAGACGTGCCGCGCGTGACCACCGGGCAAGGTGTGGGCGTGACGGTGATCGCCGGGCGCTTCGACGACGGCGAGACCGCTATCGATGGTGCCGTGCAGCGTCCGGGCACCGAGCCGCACTATTACGACCTGGTGCTGCCGGCGGGCGCCTCCGTGGCTCCGCGCATTCCGGCAGGCCATCGGGTGATGCTGTACGTCTACGAAGGTTCGCTGCAGGTGCCGGGCGAACGTGCTGACGAGACCGTCGCCACCAACCGCCTGGTGCGCCTGGACCAGGGCGACGAGATCCGGCTGTCCAGCGACCAGGGCGCGCGCGTCCTGCTGCTGGCCGGCAAGCCGCTCAATGAGCCCATCGTGCAGTACGGCCCATTCGTGATGAACAGCCGCGAGGAGATCGAGCAGGCCCTGCGCGATTACCGCGACGGCGTTTTCGCGGTCTGACCGAGACGCACAGGGCTGGCTACACGTAGGAGCGGACTCCGTCCGCGATGGTTTCCCCACGCGCCTGATGCCAATCGCGGACGGAGTCCGCTCCTACGCTCATGGAAACACCGCCGCGGGCCTACAGCGACCAATCCTCCATCCCCAGAAAGCGCGCGATCTCCGCGCGCTTTTCCATGGCATCGCGATACCCCAGATCGATCAGCGCATTGCAGTAGCCCGGCTCGAACAGCAGGTAGCTGAGCACGCCCGCTCCGCTCGCCTTGGTCGCCCCCGGTCCGCGCAGGAACAGGCGCAGCGGCTTGGGCAGTTCGTGGCGGTACTGCGCGGCGATTTCGTCCAGCGGACGACTGGGTGAAATCAGCAGCACATCCACCGGCGCCAGCCCCAGCGTGGCGCGGCGTGCCTGTTCGGGCACCAGCGAGCTGAGGAAGTTGATGCGGTGCAGCAGCTCAATGTCGCCTTCGAGGCTGTCGATGAAAGTGCTGTTCAACAGGTGGATACCCACCTGCGCCAGGCTCGGTGGTTGCCCTGTGCGGTAATTGGCCACCTGCTCGTTGGCGCTGCCCACCGTGGGGTTGCCGCTGACACCGATCACCAGCACCCGGTTGGCGCCCAGGTGCAGCGCCGGGCTGATCGGCGCCTGCTGGCGCACCGCACCGTCGCCGAAAAACTCGCGGAGAATCTTCACCGGGCGAAACAGCAGCGGGATCGCCGAGCTGGCCAGCAGGTGCTCGATCTGCAGGCGCGTCGGCACGCCGATGCGGCGGTGGCGCAGCCAGGGATCGATGGTCGCGCGGCCCTGGTAGAAGGTCACCGCCTGCCCGGATTCATAGCCGAACGCAGTGACCGCCACCGCGCGAAGGTTGCGCCGGCGTACGGCGGCGGCGATACCGGAGAGGTCCAGCTCACGTTCGAGGAGATAGCGCAGCGGCGTGCTGTCCAGCAGCGCCACCGGCTCGCGCTTGCCCAGCCCCAACAGGCTGTGGCCGAGGAACTTGAAGGCCTGGCTGCACACGCCGGGCCAGTCGGCGCGATATACCTGCCCGGTGCGAAAACCCTTCCAGACCTTGGTCAGGCGTTCCACCGCGCCGGTGAAGGACAACGCCCCGCAGGCCAGCCCGACGGCATTGATGGCGCCGGCGGAGGTGCCGACGATGACCGGAAAGGGATTCTCTGCACCCTCGGGCAGCAGCTCGGCGATGGCGGCCAGCACGCCGACCTGGTAGGCCGCCCGCGCGCCGCCGCCGGAAAGTATGAGGCCGGTGACGGCCGGGGAAGTCGGTGCAGTGGCGGAGTCGGTCACAGCTGAAGTCCTTGTCGCGTCGTTACCAGCGTAGACCGCCCCGGCCTACTTCTTGTCGTAGAGCTTGGGCTCGCCCTCGGGGCGGCTCTTGAAGCGCCGATGCGCCCAGAGGTACTGCTCGGGCTGGCGGCGAATCTCGCTCTCCACCCACTGGTTGATGCGAATGCAGTCGGCCTCTTCGCTCTCGCCGGGGAAATCCTCCAGCGGCGGGTGGATGGTCAGTCGATAGCCGGAGCCATCAGCCAGGCGCGACTGGGTAAAGGGCAGTACCAGCGCACGACCCAGGCGAGCGAACTTGGTGGTGGCAGTGACGGTAGCGGCCTGGATGCCGAACAGCGGCACGAACAGGCTCTGCTTGGCGCCATAGTCCTGGTCCGGCGCGTACCAGATGGCGCGGCCGGCGCGCAGCACCTTGAGCATGGCGCGCACGTCCTCGCGCTCGATGGCGGTCGCGTCGGCGTTGTGCCGCTCGCGGCCGGTACGCTGGACGAAGTCGAACACCGGGTTGTCGTGCTCGCGGTACATGCCGTCGATGGTCTGCACCTGGCCCAGCAGCGCCGCGCCGATTTCCAGGGTGGTGAAGTGCATGGCCATGAGGATCACGCCCTTGCCTTCGGCCTCGGCCTTCTTCAGGTGCTCGATACCTTCGATGTGGGCCAGCCTGGCCAGGCGGGCCTTGGGCCACCACCAACTCATGGCCATCTCGAAGAAGGCGATGCCGGTGGAGGCGAAGTTTTCCTTGAGCAGGCGCTTGCGCTCGGCGGCGGACAATTCGGGGAAGCACAATTCCAGGTTGCGCGCGGCAATCGCCCGGCGGCTGCCGACCACGCGGTACATCAGCGCCCCCAGTCCGCGGCCCAGGCCCAGCAGCGCCGGGTACGGCAGCTGCACCACCAGCCACAGCACACCGAGGCCGAGCCAGAGCGGCCAGTGGCGGGGATGGAGGAACTCACGGCGAAAGGTGGGGCGGTCCATGGAACTTTCCGGCAAGGTCAAAGCCCGACATTCTACCTTGCCGGCGCACACCGCGCCCGCCTTCACGCCCTGGCCGTGCGCCACGCTTGCGGCTGCCGGGGCGCTCCGTTATAAGTCCACACCATTTAGTGATGCAGCCTGACCATGAGCCAAGCCGACCTTCTCGACCACGATCCCGTATTCCAGCTCAAGGGCAGCATGCTGGCCGTCACCGTTCTGGAACTGGCCCACAATGACCTGCCGCGCCTGGATCGCCAGCTCGCCGACAAGGTCGCCCAGGCCCCCAACTTCTTCCGCGACACCCCGCTGGTGCTGGCGCTGGACAAGCTGCCCGACGGCGAAGGCCAGCTCGACCTGCAAGGCGTGCTGGACATCTGCCGCCGCCATGGCCTGCGTACCCTGGCCATTCGCGCCAGCCGCGAGGAAGACATCCGCCTGGCCACCATGTTCGACATTCCCGTGCTGCCACCGTCGGGCTCCTCCCGCGAGCGCGCGGTCGAGCCCAGGGACGCTGTCCCGCAGGTGACTGGCGCCGTGCCGGTACGTCGCCCGCGTGGCGAGAAGCTCTCCGAGAAGGTGGTCGAGCAGGCCGCCGGCGCTGGCGTGCAGGCCGACAACAGCGTGGAGAAGCCGGCCGAGCAGCCCGCTGAAAGCCAACCGGGAAAACCGGCCGAAGTCGCCGCCGAGGCTACCGCCGACGCCCAGGAAGCCGCTCCGGAAGCGGCTGCGGAAAAGCCTGCCGAGCCGCCGGCGCCGGTCGTCCGACCGACCAAGCTGGTGACCACCCCGGTACGCGGCGGCGTGCAGATCTATGCAGCCGGCGGCGACTTGATCGTGCTCGCTCCCGTCAGCCCGGGTGCGGAACTTCTCGCCGACGGAAATATCCATGTGTACGGTCCGATGCGCGGTCGTGCCCTGGCCGGTGTCAAGGGCGACACCAGCGCGCGGATTTTCTGCCAGCAACTGGCCGCGGAACTCGTGTCCATCGCTGGTAATTACAAGGTCGCCGAAGACCTTCGACGCAGTCCGCAATGGGGGCAGGCGGTGCACGTCAGCCTGTCGGGTGACGTGTTGAACATCACCCGCCTTTAACGGATACTGCCGCGACTTTCAGGGACCAGAATTCTTCGTTTTTTCTTTGGGGTGAATCACCTTGGCCAAGATCCTCGTAGTCACTTCCGGTAAGGGTGGCGTCGGTAAAACCACCACCAGCGCAGCCATCGGCACCGGCCTGGCCCTGCGCGGCCACAAGACCGTCATCGTCGACTTCGACGTAGGCCTGCGTAACCTCGACCTGATCATGGGCTGCGAACGCCGCGTGGTTTACGACTTCGTCAACGTCATCAACGGCGAAGCGACCCTCACCCAGGCCCTGATCAAGGACAAGCGCCTCGAGAACCTGTTCGTGCTGGCCGCCAGCCAGACCCGCGACAAGGACGCACTCACCCAGGAAGGCGTCGGCAAGGTCATCGAAGAACTCAAGCAGTCCTTCGACTATGTGATCTGCGACTCCCCGGCCGGCATCGAGAAAGGTGCCCACCTGGCCATGTACTACGCCGACGAGGCGATTGTCGTGACCAACCCGGAAGTTTCCTCGGTCCGTGACTCCGACCGCATGCTCGGCCTGCTTGCCAGCAAATCCGCCCGCGCCGAGAAAGGCGAGGACGCGATCAAGGAACACCTGCTGCTGACCCGCTACAACCCCGAGCGCGTCACCAAGGGCGAAATGCTCGGCGTCGAAGACGTCGAGGAAATCCTGGCCATCCGTCTGCTCGGCGTGATCCCGGAATCCCAGGCGGTGCTCAAGGCATCCAACCAGGGCGTACCGGTCATCCTCGACGAAGAAAGCGATGCCGGCCAGGCGTACAGCGACGCCGTCGAGCGACTGCTGGGCAAAGAAATGCCCCACCGTTTCCTCGACGTGCAGAAGAAAGGATTCCTGCAACGACTGTTCGGAGGACGTGAATGAGCCTTTTAGATTTCTTCCGCAGCCGGAAGGCGCAAAACAGCGCATCCATCGCGAAAGAAAGACTCCAGATCATCGTCGCCCACGAGCGCGGCAACCGTTCGCAACCGGACTACCTCCCGCAGCTGCAGAAAGACCTGCTGGAAGTGATCCGCAAATACGTGCCCATCGACCAGGAACAAGTCCAGGTCGAGCTGGCCAACCAGGGCAGCTGTTCGATCCTGGAACTCAACATCACCCTGCCGGAGCGTTGATCCGGCTTTGGTGAACCTGCGGCGGCTTCGGCCGCCGCAGTCGTTTTCGTCATTCTTATTCGCGCAAGAGCTTCCATGCCGCTTTCCCAGATCGAATTCGTCCATGAGGACGCCGCCCTCCTGGTGGTGAACAAGCCCACCCTGCTGCTCTCCGTGCCCGGCCGCGCGGACGACAACAAGGACTGCCTGATCACCCGCCTGCAGGAGAACGGCTACCCGGAGGCGCGCATCGTCCACCGCCTGGACTGGGAAACCTCCGGCCTGATCGTGCTGGCCCGTGACGCCGACAGCCACCGCGAGCTGTCCCGCCAGTTCCACGACCGCGAGACCGAGAAGGCCTACACCGCGCTTTGCTGGGGCGAGCCGGAACTGGACAGCGGCCGCATCGAAGCGCCGCTGCGCTACGACCCGCCGACCAAGCCGCGCCACGTGGTGGATTTCGAGCAGGGACGCCATGCGCTGACCTTCTGGAGCGTCAAGGAGCGCCACGGCAACTGGAGCCGCGTCGAACTCACGCCGATCACCGGCCGCTCGCACCAGTTGCGAGTACACATGCTGACCATCGGCCACCCGCTGCTCGGCGACCGCCTGTATGCCGAGGGCGAGGCCCTGGAACTGCGCGACCGCCTGTGCCTGCACGCCAGCATGCTGGCCCTGACCCACCCGCAGACCGGCGAGCGCCTGCGCTTCGAGTCGCCCGCGCCGTTCTGAGTCCTTTTTCGTAGGAGCGGACTCCGTTTTGCAGGCCTGCACCTGTAGGAGCGAGCTTGCTCGCGAACGGATTCAGCTGGCGACACCGATGATGGGCGATTCGCGAGCAAGCTCGCTCCTACGAAGAACCCGCGCCCCAGGCCGCAGATTTGCCCATTTACGTTAAACTTCCGGCCATTCGCTGTCCGGAGTTACCCATGCGTACAGAACTCAACCAGGGCCTGATCGATTTCCTCGCGGCCTCCCCCACCCCCTTCCACGCCACCCAGGCCCTTGCCCTTCGTCTTGAAGAAGCCGGCTACCAGCGCCTGGACGAGCGCGACGCCTGGCGCACCGAGGCTGGTGGCCGCTATTACGTCACCCGCAACGACTCCTCGCTGATCGCCTTCAAGCTCGGCACCGTGCCGCTGCTGGAAAACGGCCTGCGTCTGGTGGGCGCCCACACCGACAGCCCCTGCCTGCGCGTCAAGCCGAACCCCGAGCTGGTGCGCAACGGCTACTGGCAGCTGGGCGTCGAGGTCTACGGCGGCGCGCTGTTCGCGCCCTGGTTCGACCGCGACCTGTCCCTGGCCGGCCGCGTCACCTTCCGCCTGGCCGGCAAGGTGGAAAGCAAGCTGATCGACTTCAGGGCGCCCATCGCCGTAATCCCCAACCTGGCGATCCACCTCAACCGCGAAGCCAACCTCGGCTGGTCGATCAACGCGCAGACCGAACTGCCGCCGATCCTCGCCCAGGTCGCCGCCGGCGAGACCCGCGACTTCCGCGACCTGCTCGGCGAACAGCTGCAGCTGGAGCACGGCATCACTGCCGACGCCATCCTCGACTACGAGCTGAGCTTCTACGATACCCAGCGCGCAGCCGTGATCGGCCTCGACCAGGCCTTCATCGCCGGTGCCCGCCTGGACAACCTGCTGTCCTGCTACGCCGGCCTGCAGGCGCTGCTGGGCAGCAGTGACGAGCAGAGCGGCGTGCTGGTCTGCACCGATCATGAAGAAGTGGGCTCCTGCTCCGCCTGCGGCGCCGACGGCCCGTTCCTGGAGCAGGTACTGCGCCGACTGATGCCCGACGGGGACGCCTTCACCCGTACCGTACAGCGCTCGCTGCTGGTCTCCGCCGACAACGCCCACGGCGTACACCCCAACTACGCCGACAAGCACGACGGCAACCACGGCCCGAAGCTCAACGGCGGCCCGGTGATCAAGATCAACAGCAACCAGCGCTACGCCACCAACAGCGAGACCGCCGGTTTCTTCCGCCACCTGTGCCTGGAGAACGAAGTGCCGGTACAGAGCTTCGTGACCCGCAGCGACATGGGTTGCGGCTCCACCATCGGCCCGATCACCGCCAGCCAGATCGGCGTGCGCACCGTGGACATCGGCCTGCCGACCTTCGCCATGCACTCCATCCGCGAGCTGGCCGGCAGCCAAGACCTGCACTACCTGGCCAAGGTCCTCAGCGCCTTCTACGACAGCGCCGACCTGCCCTGACCCGAACGCCCGGCACCTGCCGGGCGTTTTTGTATGAAGAGTCTTCGAGGAGAGCCAGCCATGTCCTTCAACGGAAGCTGCCTTTGCGGCGACATTGCCTACGAGATCGACGGCCTGGACATGCCTATCGGCCATTGCCACTGCCGGACCTGCCAGAAGGCACACGCTGCGGCCTTCGCCAGTACCGCCGGGGTGATGCGCGAACACTTCCGCTGGACCCGTGGCGCAGAGAGGGTTGCCGCGTATGAATCCTCGCCCGGCAAGCTGCGCAAGTTCTGCCCGCGCTGTGGGACGCAGCTGATTGCCGAACGCGACGGCCAGCCTCACGTCATCGTCCGCGTTGCCAGCCTGGACGACGATCCAGGATCACGTCCGGCGCGACATATCTGGGTGTCCCACGACCGCCCCTGGCTGGCGCAGGATGGGATTCCAGCCTATCCGGAGTGGAACCCGGACCGCTGAGGCCCGTCACCTCGGCCTGTTTTTCGTAGGAGCGAGCTTGCTCGCGAACCACCCAATCCCGGTGCCATTGGCTGACTCCGTTCGCGAGCAAGCTCGCTCCCACAAGGCAGGCACGGCGGCAGGCGATCAATCCGGCACTTCCACGCTCACGTGGATGGCATCGTGCCGCCAGAACTCCAGGTCGCAATCGATGATGCGCCCATGCTGGTCGCCGTTGATGCGGGTGATGCGCAGCGCCGGGCTGCCCTCGGCGACACGCAGCACGCTGGCCGCCTCGCCGTGCAGGGCCGTGGGCACCATGTCGAAGCGCACGCGGCCGTAGCGGATGTCATAGCGGCTGGCATACAGCTCGGTGAGTGAGCAGGTCAGGTCGCTGTCGAGAATGCCGGGGAAGTACGCCGGGTTGAGGTAGTGCTCGACGTAGAGCACCAGCCGCCCGTCGACCCGCCGCACCCGGCGGATCTGGTAGACGCTGGACAGCGCCGGCAGCTCCAGCAGCTCGCAGATCGCCGCACTGGCGGGAATCTGCCGGGCCGACAGCACCTCGGTTGCCGGCGCCCGGCCCTGCCCTTCCACCATGGCGTGGTAGTGGCTGCGCACCAGAGGGTTGTACAGCAGGCGCGGCGGCGAGACGAACCAGCCGCGGCGCTCCTCGCGGTAGATCAGCCCCTGGGCTTCCAGTTGCCCCAACGCCTCGCGCAGGGTGATCCGCGTGGTGTCGAACAGCTCGCTCAGCTTGCGTTCGGCCGGCAGCTTGCCGCCGGGGCTGAGCAGGCCGCTGTCGATCTGCTCGATGAGTGCGCGGCAGATCGCCGTGACCGTGGGTAGCGCCGTATCGCGCATTCGATTCCCTCTTTTGGACTAGTCCAGCCCCAGAACAGGGCATTTCTTTCCCTCGACGGGGTGCGGTCATCCTAGGAAAGCCCCATGACCGTCCCGTGACAATGCCTTTGCAAGCAGCGCCCATGCCAGTTAACGACACCAGCGTAGACCAGGCGGATCAGGGCATTGGCGATGGTCTACGCTTTTCCCCTACGACCCGCAGGGCGCTCAAGGCCGGGCCGGCGCACCTGGGGCTTACATCAAACTGTCATCCGTCCCGCTTAGATTGGCCTGCGTCTTGCTGATCTAGACCACGCTTGAAAACACTGAACCGAAGGAGCACCGAATGAAACGCTTGCTTGCTTCACTGCTGGGATCGGCCATTGCCTTGGGCAGCGGCCTCGCCATGGCGGCCAACGCCGATCTGCAATCGCTGGAAGCCGCCGCCCGCAAGGAGGGCCAGGTCAACAGCGTGGGCATGCCCGACAGCTGGGCGAACTGGAAAGACACCTGGAAGGACCTGGAGAGCAAGTACGGCCTCAAGCACATGGACACCGACATGAGCTCGGCCCAGGAGCTGGCCAAGTTCAAGGCCGAGAAGGAAAACGCCAGCGCCGACATCGGCGACGTCGGCGCCGCCTTCGGACCCATCGCGCTGCAGATGGACGTCAGCCAGCCCTACAAGCCCAGCACCTGGGACCAGGTCCCGGAATGGGCCAAGGACAAGGACGGCCACTGGGCGCTCGCCTACACCGGCACCATCGCCTTCATCGTCAACAAGCAGCTGGTGAAGGACGTTCCGCACAGCTGGGCCGACCTGCTCAAGGGCAAGTACAAGGTCACCATCGGTGACGTCAGCGCCGCTGCCCAGGCCGTCAACGGCGTGCTGGCCGCCAGCATTGCCAACGGCGGCGACGAGAAGAACATCAAGCCGGGCCTGGAGTTCTTCGCCCAACTGGCCAAGCAGGGTCGCCTGTCGCTGACCAACCCGGTGATCAACACCCTGGAGAAGGGTGAAGTGGAAGTCGGCATCGTCTGGGACTTCAACGGCCTGAGCTACCGCGACCAGATCGACCCGTCGCGCTTCGAGGTGCTGATCCCCTCCGACGGCTCGGTGATCTCCGGCTACACCACCATCATCAACAAGTACGCGAAGAACCCGAACGCCGCCAAGCTGGCCCGCGAGTACATCTTCAGCGATGCCGGACAGATCAACCTGGCCAAGGGCAACGCCCGCCCGATCCGCGCCGAGCACCTGACCCTGCCGGCCGAGGTGAAGGCCAAGCTGCTGCCCAACGAGCAGTACGCCAAGGCCCAGCCGATCAAGGACCCCAAGGCCTGGGAAGAGACCTCCAAGCGCCTGCCGCGCCTGTGGCAGGAAAACGTCATCATCAACATGCAATGACGCCCAGCCGCCCCGGTTCGCGCCGGGGCGGCCGCGTTTCGACGAAGGCCCCAGCCCATGCGCCACGACGTCATCCTGGTCGTCCTCGACGGCCTCAACTACAGCGTCGCCCACGACTGCATGGGCCACCTGCAAGCGCTGTGCAACGCCGGCCGCGGCCAGTTGTACCGGCTCGAATGCGAGCTGCCGTCGCTGTCGCGCCCGCTTTACGAATGCATCCTCACCGGCGTGCGCCCCATCGACAGCGGCATCCTGCACAACGACGTGTCGCGCCTGTCCAACCAGCGCAGCCTGTTCCACTACGCCCGCGATGCCGGCCTGACGACCGCCGCAGCGGCGTACAACTGGGTCAGCGAGCTGTACAACCGCACGCCCTTCGACCCGGCGCGCGATCGTCATACCGACGACGAATCCCTGCCGATCCAGCACGGCCACTTCTACTGGACGGACCACTACCCCGACTCGCACCTGTTCACCGACGCCGAGTCGCTGCGCCGCCGGCACGCGCCCAACTGCCTGCTGGTGCACCCGATGAACATCGACGACACCGGTCACAAGCACGGCCTGGGCACGCCGCAGTACCGCAACAGCGCGCGGCACGTCGACATCATCCTTTCCGAGTACCTGCACCAGTGGCTGGCCGCCGGCTACCAGGTGATGGTCACCGCCGACCACGGCATGAATGACGACCGCAGCCACGGCGGCATCCTCCCGGAGGAGCGCGAAGTGCCGCTGTTCGTCTTCGGCGAGGCGTTCAGCCTCGATGACCAGGCGCGCCCGCGCCAGGTCGAACTCTGCGGCACGCTGTGCGAGATCCTCGGCGCCGCCCACGACAAACCGCTCTGCCGGGAGTTGCTCAAGGCATGAGATCGAACACCGGAAAACTCTTCGCCCTGCTCTGCCTGCTGCCCTTCGCACTGTTCTTCTTCGCCTTCCAGCTCGCCCCACTGCTGTGGGTGATGATCAACAGCGTGCGCACCGGCGACGGCTGGGGCCTGGGCAATTTCAGCGAAATCTTCGGCTCGCCCTTCTACCTGCAGGCGATCCGCTACAGCCTGGAAATCTCGCTGTGGTCGAGCCTGATCGGGCTGGCCATCGCCATCCTCGGCAGCTACTCGCTGCGCCAGGTGGACAGCAAGCTGCGCGACTTCGTGATGGCCTTCGCCAACATGACCAGCAACTTCGCCGGGGTGCCGCTGGCCTTCGCCTTCATCATCATCCTGGGCTTCAACGGCGCCATCACGCTGCTGCTGAAACAGGCGGGGATCATCGAGGACTTCAACCTCTATTCGAAGACCGGCCTGATCATCCTCTACACCTACTTCCAGATTCCGCTGGGCGTGATGCTGCTCTACCCGGCCTTCGACGCCCTGCGCGAAGACTGGCGCGAATCCGCCGCGCTGCTGGGCGCCAGCCAGTGGGCGTTCTGGCGGCACATCGGCATCCCGGTGCTGACACCCGCGCTGCTGGGCACCTTCGTCATCCTGCTGGCCAACGCGCTGGGCGCCTACGCCACGGTCTACTCGCTGACCACCGGCAACTTCAACGTGGTGCCGATCCGCATCGCCGGGCTGGTCTCGGGCGACGTGTTCCTCGACCCGAACATGGCCAGCGCCCTGGCGATGGTGCTGGTCGGCCTGATGAGCATCATTACCCTGGCCCACCAGTGGCTGCTGCGCCGGAGCTACCATGTCGAGAAACGCTAGTCCGCTGTACCACCGCGTGGTGGTCTATGCGCTGTTCCTGATCCTGCTGGTGCCGCTGGCCGCCACCCTTCTCTACTCGCTGGCCACCTCGTGGAGCGCCAGCGTGCTGCCGGACGGCCTGACCCTGAAGTGGTTCCTGACCCTGTGGAGCGATCCGCGTTTCCTCGTCGCCTTCGGCCAGTCGCTGCTGGTGTGTTTCGGCGCGCTGATCCTCAGCGTGGTGCTGGTGCTGCCGCTGATGTTCGTCATCCACTACTACTTCCCGCGCCTGGATGCGCTGATGAACGTGCTGATCCTGCTGCCCTTCGCGGTGCCGCCGGTGGTGTCGTCGGTCGGCCTGCTGCAGCTCTACGCCTCGGGCCCGGTGCCCATCGTCGGTACGCCGTGGATCCTGATCGGCTGCTACTTCACCATCGCCCTGCCCTTCATGTACCGGGCGATCAGCAACAACCTGCAGGCCATCAACCTGCACGACCTGATGGACGCCGCCCACCTGCTCGGCGCCAGCACCTGGCAGGCCGCGCTGCTGGTGGTGCTGCCGAACCTGCGCAAGGGCCTGATGGTGGCGCTGTTCCTGTCCTTCAGCTTCCTCATCGGCGAATTCGTCTTCGCCAACCTGCTGGTGGGCACCCGCTACGAGACGCTGCAGGTGTTCCTCAACAACATGCGCAACAGCAGCGGCCACTACACCAGCGCAGTGGTGGTCTCCTACTTCCTCTTCGTCCTGCTGCTCACCTGGGCGGCAAATCGCTTGAACAAGGACAAGACCTGACATGAGCTTCCTCAGCGTCGAGACACTGAACAAGAGCTACGGCAGCACCACGGTATTCCAGGACATCGACTTCGCCGCCGAGCGCGGCGAGTTCGTCACCCTGCTCGGCCCCAGCGGCTGCGGCAAATCCACCCTGCTGCGTTGCATCGCCGGCCTGACCGCGGTGGACAGCGGGCGCATCCTGCTGGATGGCGAGGACATCGTGCCCAGGAGCCCGCAAAAGCGCGGCATCGCCATGGTGTTCCAGAGCTACGCGCTGTTCCCCAACATGACCGTTGAGCAGAACGTCGGCTTCGGTTTGCGCATGCACAAGGTGCCGGCAGCGGAATCCGCCCAGCGCGTGGCCGAAGTGCTGGAAATGGTCGAACTCGGCCCGCTCGCCGCACGCTATCCGCACCAGCTGTCCGGCGGCCAGTGCCAGCGCGTCGCCCTCGCCCGCTCGCTGGTCACCCGCCCGCGCCTGCTGCTGCTCGACGAGCCGCTGTCGGCGCTGGACGCGCGCATCCGCAAGCACCTGCGCGAGCAGATCCGCCGCATCCAGCAGGAACTGAAACTGACCACGGTCTTCGTCACCCATGACCAGGAAGAGGCACTGACGCTGTCCGATCGCATCGTGCTGATGAACGCCGGGCGCATCGTCCAGAGCGGCGACGCCGAGACGCTCTACACCGCGCCGGAGAACGCCTTCGCCGCCGGCTTCATCGGCAACTACAACCTCCTCGACGCGGCCCAGGCGACCCGCCTGCTGGATCGCCCGTTCCGCCAGCAGGTGGCGATCCGCCCCGAATCCCTGCGCCTGAGCGTGGAGCCGGGCGAAGGCATCCCGGTTCGGGTACTCTCCCACAGCCTGCTGGGCAACGTGATCCGCTACCGGGTCGACGCCAGCGGCGTCGAGCTGACCGTGGACGTCCTCAATCGCAGCGCCGAGCGCCTGTACCCGGCCGGCACCCAGCTCGGCCTGCAAATCGACCTTGAAAGCATTCGGGAGGTGGCCTGATGGCCCTGGTGATATTCGACCTCGACGACACCCTGATCGACGGCGACTGCGCAAGCCTGTGGAGCAAGCGCATGGCCGATCTCGGCTGGGTCGACGCGGAGTCGTTCCTCAAGCGCGACGCCGAACTGATGGCGCTCTACGCGCAGGGCAAGCTGCCCATGGAGGACTACATGGCCTTCGCCCTGGAACCGATGGCCGGGCGCAGCGTGGAAGAAATCGAACGCGACGTGGAAGCCTTCGTCGAGGACGTGATCGAGCCGCTGATCCACAGCGACGCGTGCGCCACCCTCGCCCGCCACCGCGAAGCCGGCGACCGCCCGCTGGTGATCTCCGCCTCGGGCGTGCACCTCGTGAAGCCCATCGCTGAACGCATCGGCATCGACGAAGTGCTGGCCATCGACCTGGAAGTCGTCAACGGCCACTACACCGGTCGCACCGTGGGCGTGCTGACCTACCGCGAAGGCAAGGTCCTGCGCCTGCTCGACCTGCTGGAAGGCAATGACAGCCCGCTGGCTGACGCGCACTTCTACTCCGACTCGCGCAACGACCTGCCGCTGCTCAAGCTGGTGGGCGAGCCGCACGTGGTGAACGCCGATCCGGTGCTGCTGGAGCATGCACAGAAGATGGGCTGGGACGTGCTGAACTGGAAGTAAGCCCCGCGTGCCGGTCTGCCTGAACCGTCAGGCCGGCAACCGCTCCAGCAGATGCTTCTGCATGCGCAGCTCTTCCGTCTCCTGGGAGAGGTCCGGTGATAGCCGGGCAAAAGCCACCGCTCGATCGAGCTGGCGGCGACATTCCTGTTGATCCCCCGCCGCTGCCGCACGCATCGCCAGACAGCGCGCCCAGATGCTCGTGTACTCGCGCTGCAGGCGCTGCGGCAACAGCTCGTCGAACAGCCCGAGCGCACTTCGGGACGCCACCGCCTGAGCGAACGCCAGCTCGGCGCCGATCAACCGGAGCATGTCGTACAGCACCTTCTGCAGGGCTTCAGGAAGTGCGTTGCGCTGCACCTGGAAGGATGAGTCCAGCGCGGCGGCCTCCTGCCAGCGGCCCTGGACCTGCAGCGCACGCAAGCGGATGTACAGTGCCACCAGCGGCATCGGTGACTCCTGGGACTCCAGCAGCAACAGGTCCGCCTCGGGCACCTGGTCCGCACACAGCCCCGAGCAGGACAGCCCCATCAGGCGGGCGAAGGCCAGTTGCGGATGCCCAGCATCCATCCCACGCCACCAGCGCAGCATCCACAGGCCGTCGCTGACCTGCTTGAGCTTGCCCTGCACCGGCAACAGGTTGGCGACGCCCATGCAGGCATTGGTCGCCGCCACCGCGAGCAGGAGGCCCTGCCCAGGGCCGTCCTCCAGCGCCAGCGAAACCAGCCCCGCGAGCCCTGCCACGACCAGGTTCGTCAGCGGCCCGCCGGCATTGAACCAGACATGCTGGCGCCGCCAGGGACCTCTCGGGTCGGCGAACGCCATTACATAGCCAGCGAGCTTCTGCGGGTGCTTCGGCTGGCGGCTGAATGTCCAGCCTCGGCGCCGCATGCGGAAATCCCAGCGGCCGACGCGCAGGCGCATCACCGTCATGCCCCCCAGGCGCGCGCCCAGGAGATGCCCGAACTCATGCACGAAAATGGACTGGTAGATGGCCACGAAGCCCAGCAACAGACCGGGGACGATCCACACCGGTTCGGCGGGCATCGCGAGCATGCTCAGGGCCATGCCCAGTGCGCCCGTCGCGCCGCCGAGGACGATCATCAGCATTCGTAGTGGCGTGTTGAGCCACTCGGGCAGTGACCAGAGGCCGGCAGCATTGCCGATTCTGCCTTGCGACATCCCTGTCTCGCTCATGGCCGCTCCCTGCGCCCAGCGCCTGATCAGCTCAGGCTTTCGTCGATCAGCACCACCACCTTGCCCTGCACCTGGTTGCTCGCCAGGGCATCGAATGCGCTCTGCGCATCGCGGACCGGGAAGGTGCGCTCCAGTTGCGGGCTCAGCTTGCCGGTTTCGAACAATGGCCAGACCTTCTGCCCGAGCTCGGCGATCAGCTGCGCCTTGAAGTCGGCATCCCGCGAACGCAGGGTCGAGCCGATCAGCTGGATGCGCTTGCCCAGCAGCAGGGCCAGGTCCAGTTCGGCCTTGCGACCGCCCATCAGGCCGATAACCACCCATCGACCGTCACGGCCGAGGATTTCCAGGTCCAGCTTGGCGTAGTTGGCGCCCACCGGGTCGAGGATCACATCGAAGGGAGCGAAATCCCGAAGCGATTCGAGGCTCTCGCCACGCAGCGCGCCGCCCTCGGCGCCCAAAGCCTCGCAGTAGGCCAGGCGATCAGCGGAGCCGACGCTGACCCAGCAAGGGCTGCCGAAGGCCTTGCACAGCTGGATACCGGCCGAGCCGACGCCGCTGGCGCCCGCGTGCAGCAGCACCTTCTCCCCCGGCTGCAGCGCGCCGAGCATGAACAGGTTCAGCCACGCGGTGGCGTAAACCTCGGGCAGCGCGGCGGCTTCAGCAAGGCTCAGGCCGGCGGGCACCGGCAGCGCATGGCGCTCGTCCACCACCACTTCCTCTGCCATGCCGCCACCGGCCAGCAGCGCGCAGACGCGGTCGCCCACCTGCCAGGTGCTGCCGGCGCCGACCTCGGTCACCACGCCGGAACACTCCAGGCCGATGATGTCGCTCGCCCCCGGCGGCGGCGGGTAGAGACCGGCCACCTGCAACAGGTCGGCGCGGTTGAGTCCCGCGGCGGCGACCTGGATGCGGATCTGTCCCTGTGTGCAAGTCGGGTTCGGACGCTCAGCCCACTCCACTCGCCCTTCGATGCCTTGCAATGCGTTCACGCTGCCTCCATAGTGACTTCGCAGGGCCCGATCCGTAAGGTCGGGCCCTTTCTTCGCGCCGAATTCACCTGCGATTGAACCCGGCGCCGCCAATTAAGGCCTAATATGCGTCATAACTCCGCGATCAGTCGAATCAGCATGAAGCGATTTTTGCCCCGTACCGCCCTGTTGTTCATCCTCGGCGCAACTGCCTTTTCCTCGTTCGCGGCGACCACCAGCCCGAACGTCTGGGACGGCCTGCAACCCGACCGGGATCAGGTGATCGCCAGCCTCAACATCGTTGAGTTGCTCAAGCGCCATCACTACAACAAGCCGCCGCTGAACGACGAGCGCTCGGCGAAAATCTATGACAGCTACCTGAAGACTCTCGACCCGGCGCGCATGTACTTCACCGCCGCCGACATCGACCAGTTCGCGCCCTGGCGCACCCAGTTCGACGACTTCCTGAAAAGCGGCGAACTGGAGCCCGGCTTCACCATCTACAAGCGTCACCTCGACCGCCTGAAGGAACGCCTGGACTTCGCCCTGGCCACCCTGAACAAGGGCGTCGACAAGATGGACTTCAAGACCGACGAATCGCTGGAGATCGACCGCGAGAAATCGCCCTGGGCCAAGGACAGCGCCGCACTCGACGACCTGTGGCGCAAGAAGGTGAAGGACGAAGTCCTGCGCCTGAAGATCGCCGGCAAGGACAACAAGGCCATCCAGGAACAGCTGACCAAGCGCTACAAGAACCAGCTGATGCGCCTGGAGCAGACCCGCAGCGAAGACATCTTCCAGGCCTACATCAACGCCTTCGCCCAGACCTACGACCCGCACACCCAGTACCTGTCGCCGGACAGCGCGGAAAACTTCGACATCAACATGAGCCTCTCGCTGGAAGGCATCGGCGCCGTACTGCAGAGCGACAACGACTACGTGAAGGTCGTGCGCCTGGTACCGGCCGGCCCCGCCGAGAAGAGCAAGCAGATCGCCACCTCCGACAAGATCATCGGCGTCGCCCAGGGCAAGGGCGAGATGGTCGACGTGGTCGGCTGGCGCCTGGATGAAGTGGTCAAGCTGATCCGCGGCCCGAAAGGCTCGCAGGTCCGCCTGGAAGTGATCCCGTCGACCAACGCGCCAAACGACCAGACCAGCAAGATCGTCACCATCACCCGTGAGGCGGTGAAGCTGGAAGACCAGGCAGCGAAGAAGTCGGAAATCACCATCGACCACGAAGGCAAGAACTACAAGCTGGGCATCATCGACGTGCCCGCGTTCTACCTCGACTTCAAGGCCTATCGCGCTGGCGACCCGGACTACAAGTCCACCACCCGCGACGTGAAGAAGCTCATCGCCGAGCTGCAGAAGGACAAGGTCGACGGCATCGTCATCGACCTGCGCAACAACGGCGGCGGCTCCCTCCAGGAAGCCACCGAGCTGACCGGCCTGTTCATCGACCAGGGCCCGACCGTGCTGGTACGCAACAGCGACGGCCGTGTCGACGTGCTCAACGATGACGAAGGCAAGGCGTTCTACACCGGCCCGATGACCGTGCTGGTCAACCGCCTGTCCGCCTCGGCTTCGGAGATCTTCGCTGGCGCCATGCAGGACTACCACCGCGCGCTCATCGTCGGCGGCCAGACCTTCGGCAAGGGCACCGTGCAGACCATCCAGCCGCTCAACCACGGCGAGCTGAAGCTGACCCTGGCCAAGTTCTACCGCGTATCCGGCCAGAGCACCCAGCACCAGGGCGTGATCCCGGACATCGCCTACCCGTCCATCGTCGACGACAAGGAAATCGGCGAGAGCGCCCTGCCCGACTCCATGCCGTGGGACACCATCAAGCCCGCGCTGAAGGCCCAGGCCGATCCGTTCAAGCCGTTCCTCGACCAGTTGCGCACCCGTCATGACGCGCGCACCGAGCACAACGCGGACTTCGTCTATGCCCGCGAGCGTCTCGCCCTGGCCCAGGAGCTGATGAAGGAAAAGACCGTCAGCCTCAACGAAGCCAAGCGTCGCGCCCAGCAGACCAGCATCGAGAACCGCCAGCTGGCCATGGAGAATGCCCTGCGCAAATCCAAGGGCCAGGAGCCGCTCAAGGAGCTGAAGAAGGAAGACGAGAACGCCCTGCCGGAAGAGGACAAGACCAAGCCGCAGGACGACGCCTACCTCACCGAGTCCGGGCACATCCTGATCGACTACCTGAATCTGGACTCCCAGGTCGCCAAACACTGATCGGATGTAATCAAACAGTCATGACGCTGTCGTGAAATGCACAGGGCCGGGAAACCGGCCCTTTTGCTTTTTACAGCCACCGAGAACCGTCATGACCGTCACCGAGCAGTTGAGCGCACTGGATCAGATCCTCGCTCACGGCGACCTGCACTGCCTGTTCCAGCCCATCCTGTCGCTTTCGGAAAGGCGTCTGGTGGGCTACGAAGCCCTCACCCGCGGCCCGTCCAATGGCCCCCTGCACTCGCCCCTGCCGCTGTTCAGCATCGCCCGCAGCAGCGGCCGTCTCAGCCAGCTCGAATTGCTGTGTCGGCGCAAGGCCTGCGCACGCTTCCGCGACCTGAAACTCGAGGGCAAGCTGTTCCTTAACGTGTCCCCGGAATCCCTCCTGGAGCCGACCCACCAGCCCGGCCGCACGTTGCAGTTGCTGCAGACCTTCGGCATCTCGCCCAGCGACGTGGTGATCGAACTGACCGAGCAGACGCCCATCGAGGACTTCACCCTCCTCGACACCGCGCTGCACCACTACCGTGCCATGGGCTTCTCCATCGCGCTGGACGATCTGGGAGCCGGCTATTCCAGCCTGCGCCTGTGGTCCGAGCTACGCCCCGACTACGTGAAGATCGACCGCCACTTCATCGAAGGTATCCACCTGGACGCGGTGAAGCGCGAGTTCGTCGGCTCGATCCTGAAGATGGCCCACGCCTCCCGCGCCCAGGTGATCGCCGAAGGCATCGAGATTCCGGAAGAGCTGGCCGTGCTCTCGGAGATGGGCGTGGACCTGGTGCAGGGCTACCTGCTCGGCCGCCCCAACGAGACGCCTCCGCGTGACGCCCGCGCCCTGCTGCCGGAAGTCGACAACGCCGGCACGCTGCTCGCCGAGGATCAATCCGACCTCGAACCGCTACTGCTGGAACAACCGGCCGTGCGCGACAGCACGCCTATCGGCGATGTGCTGGAAGCCTTCCGTGCCCAGGCCAACCTCAACTCCCTGGCAGTGCTGGACCGCGACGACCAGCCGGTGGGTATCGTCCACCGGCACGCACTGTCCGACGCCCTGCTCAAGCCCTTCGCGCCGGAGCTGTATGCGCGCAAGCCGATCAGCCGGTTGATGAGCGATGACTTCCTCGCGGTGGAGCGCAGCCAGACGCTGCAACAGGTCAGCCGCCTGCTCACCAGCCGCGCGCGGCAGCGCATCGAGGAAGATTTCATCATCACCCTGAACGGCCGCTACCTTGGCCTGGGCCGGGTGATCGACGTACTCAAGCTGATCACCGAGCAGAAGATCCGCCAGGCTCGCCACGCCAACCCGCTGACCCTGCTGCCGGGCAACGTGCCCATCCAGCAGTGCCTGTCGCGACTGCTGCAACAAGGCCGCGAGGCCGTGGTGTGCTACGTCGACATCGATAGCTTCAAACCCTTCAACGATCTCTACGGCTATGCGCGCGGCGATGAAGTGCTGCTCTGCCTCGCGCAGTGCCTGGGCGAGCGCGTGGACCCGACGCGGGACTTCGTCGGCCACATCGGCGGCGACGACTTCATGCTGGTGCTGGGGACGCAGGACTGGCGCGAGCGCCTCAACCACCTGCTGGAGGATTTCCAGGGACAGTGCCGGCGTTTCTACAGCCGCGAGCACCTGGACGCGGGCTGCTTCGTCGCGCACAACCGCCAGGGGCGGCGCGAGGAATATCCACTGCTGTCACTGTCGATTGGCGTGGTGCACGTGAAGAGTGGCGCCGGGCAGCGCCTGGATGCCAGCCAGTTGGCTGGGCTGGCCTCGGAGGCCAAGCGTCACGCGAAGAACATGCCTGGCTACAGCGTGCACATCCTCACGGCCGAATGAATCAGAGGCCCAGCTGGCGAGCGCGCGCTTCGTAGCGCTCGGCCTGGGCTTCATCGGGTTCCAGGCCGGGGCCGCCGCTGCGATACAGCTCGCCGAGCTTGCGCGCCGCCAGCGGGTGGCCCGCCTCGGCTGCCTGGCCCCAGTAGCGCGCGGCTTCCTGCGCATCACCGGCATGGCGGGTATCGCCCTTGAGCGCTTGCACGCCCAGCTGGTACGCCGCCTTGTGGTCGCCAGCGGTGGCGGCCAGGCGCAACAGGCGCAGGCCTTCCTCGCGGGCGCCGAAGCCCTGGCCGCGGAACAGCAGCAGGTGGCCGTAGAAGCTCTGTGCAGCAACGTCCCCAAGAGCTGCCATGCGCGAAAACTGGCCCTGCATCCAGGCCCAGGAACGCGGCTGGCGAACCATCCACGGCCAGCCCATCAGGCGTCGCGCCACGGCGTAACTCAACCGCGCACGCAGCCGCCAGAACAGCTCGCGGGGTGTCGCCACGTCAGAGTTCCTCGGGATACTCGAACTCGAAGACGCGCGCGACTTCCGCAGCATGCCAGCCGGCGGCAGCGGGGCCATCCGGTGCGCCGGAGAAGCGGCCCAGGCGCTCGACGTATTCGAAGAAGCCGGTTCGCGGCAGGCGGCTTGCGCCCTGGCTGATCACCAGCGAGCTGCGCAGCGGACGACCGCTGCGGGCATCCAGCGCGGCCAGATGTTCCAGCGCGGCGGTCAGCACGGTCATTGCCGGGGTCGGCAGTTGCAGGCGCTCTATCAGCGCGCGGTAGGTGAGCAGATGGCGCTGCCGGCGAGCGTCTTCCAGCTCGCCGAGCAGGCCTTCCCAATGCTTGCGACTGATCTGCACGCTCAAGAAGCGGACTCCCCAGTGCCCAGGGCACGACGCAGGCCATGCTGGATGGCGTCGCTGGCCTCGCGCTCGCCGTTCTCGATCAGCTCCAGGTAGGACGGGCTGATACCCACCGAACGCGCCAGCGTTTCGAGGGATAAGCCACGGGCTTCACGCAGTGTTTTCCAGTCCGGCGATTCGTCGAGGGCCGGCGCGGCAGCCGGTTTGACGATCTGTGCGGCACCACGGCCGGCGGCCGCCAGCAGGGCCTGGTATTCGGCCCAGGGAACCACGGCGTATTCCGCTTCGCCGTCACGCATGATGACTTGAACGTTCATGACAACACTCCTTGCAGACGGCCATCTTAACAGCCTGATGCGTGCCTGTGCCGGCTATACTGCGGACCGCCTCTCGCCACCAGACATGGGGACCGACTTGCAGCGTTTCCTTCCGTTCTGCCTATGCCTGGCCAGCGCCCTGTGTGGCGCCGAGGAACTGCGCTGGGGCTATTCGCCAAGCAACGGCATGCCCTACGCAGAAAGTATCGACCATGAATTGGCACCTGGCTTCATTCGCGATCTGGGCGAAAGCGTCGGACAGCGCCTGGGGCTTGAGGTTCGCTTCGTGGAAACGCCGGACAAGCGCGCCGAACCGGCCCTCGCCCAGGGCGCGATCCATCTGCTGTGCATCAACAACCCGCAGTGGATGAAGGCGCCAGAGAAGCTGCACTGGTCGCCCAGCCTGTTCGAGGAAGAGGACGCCCTGGCCCAGCGTGCGGACGCACCGCGGATGGAGAACCTCGCGCAGCTGCACGATATCCGCATCGGAACCAGCCTGGGCTACGTCTATCCCGCTCCACTGATGCAGGCCTTTGCCGAAGGTCGGGTGAAGCGCGCCGACGTGCGGGACCTGGATACACGCCTGCACATGCTCGAGGCCGGCCGCCTGGATGCATTGATCGAGATGCGCCGGCCGCTGGAGTATCTCCTTGCCCAGCACCACGCATTGCCAGTGGCCATCCACAGCAACAACGTGCAGCACTACTCGATCTACTGCTCGTACGGCCCGGCGTTACCGCTACCGGCCGAGCGACTGGATGCCGTACTGCAGGCGATGGTCAGTGACGGCTCGATCCAGCGCCTGCTTGGCGAACAGACGGCGCGACTGCGTCAGAGACGCTGAATCGCTTCCGGCGGCGGGAGTTGCTTCAGGGCTTCACGGGTTTCCACGCCCTGCGCATCGCGCCAGACCTTGAAGGCATCGATCTCCGACTGCCAGCGACGGATCACCCAGGCCAGCACGGCCAGGTCGTCGAGGAAACCGACGCCCAGCAGCCAGTCGGGCACCAGGTCCACCGGCGAGAGGAAGTACAACAGCGCCGCCACCACCGAGACCAGTGCCTGGGAACTGATGCCGCGGTAATCGCCACGCACCCAGGCCACCAGCAACTCCTGCAGCAGCTTCAGATCGGTCTTGGCCAGCTTGACCCGGCCACTCTTGCGCGACACCGCGAACAGCAGCGCCGGCAATCTCCCACCCGCAATGAAACGGCTGGCGAGCTTCAGGAAACGGTCAAATCCCGGAGGCTTTTTCATCGACTCACCTCGATAGGAAGATTCGTACAGAACAGGTTCAGGTTATCCACCTTTCCTGTGGATAACTCTGTTGAAAGCCCCCCCTCGCAGCGCCCAAACGCCCGAGCCACGAGGGCTGCAGACAGATCGGCGATTTTTTGTTCAGCCCTGTAAATGCGTTAAAAATCATGCAGTTGCGGCTAAGCGATGGGCTGGTCAATGTCAAGGGGAGGACATTGTTTCATCTGCGTCAAATATGTGCATAAGGGTAACACCGGCCCCAAGGTTACTCCCTTTCAGACCCGGCGGTCAGCGCAGCGTTCCAGAGCGCTCCCGGCACAAATGAAAACGCCCCGTGGGTAACGGGGCGTTTTCTCTGGTACGAAGGTACTCAGTTACTTCTTCGGCTGTTCCGCCGGAGCTTCTGCTGCTTCGGGCTGGTTCGGGTCCTTGATGGCCAGCAGTTCCAGGTCGAACACCAGGACCGAGTTGGCCGGGATGGTCGGGCTCGGGCTCTGGGCGCCGTAGGCCAGCTCGCTCGGGATGAAGAGCTTGATCTTCTCGCCGACGTGCATCAGTTGCAGGGCTTCGACCCAACCCGGAATCACGCCGCCAACCGGCAGGTCGATCGGGCTGCCACGCTGGATGGAGCTGTCGAAGACCGTACCATCGACCAGCTTGCCTTCGTAGTGAACGGTGACGACGTCGGTCGCCTTGGGCTGGGCGCCGTCGGCTTTCTTCACGACTTCATACTGCAGGCCGGACTTGGTGGTGACCACGCCCTCGCGCTTGCCGTTTTCCTCGAGGAATTTCTTGCCGGCTTCCAGCGCCTCGGAATTCTTCTTGGCGACCTGCTCTTCAGCGCGCTTCTGCAGGGCGGTGAAGGCCTCGGTCAGCTCTTCGTCGGTCAGCTTCTGCTTCTGCTTGCCGACAGCGTCTTCGATACCCAGGGCGACGGCTTTCGAGTCCAGGTCATTCATGCCTTCCTGGGCGAGGCTCTTGCCCATGTTCAGGCCGATGCCGTAGGAGGCCTTCTGCGCAGGAGTCTTGAGTTCCACTTCGGCGGCCTGTTTGTCGCAGCCCGCGAGAACCAGGCCGACCAGCGCGATCGCTGCCGCCAACCGATGTTGTTTCATGCTGAATCCTTGTCTTTGCGCCGTCATGGCTGAAGTAATGAAGCCGCGAGCTTATCAGGCGCTCGTGGCCAGTGGCTATGGGCAATAGGAACCACTGCCGGGGGAGAAGTTCCCACAGCAAACTTATAAGAAAATTAACAGGATAAGTCAGACGGCCAGCACGGAATCGGTGTGATCGAAACGGGCAACTTTCGGCGGGAGCTTTTGCGGGGAAGACGTTCGCAGACAGAACGGCAGGCAAAGAAAAAGCCCCCAGGCATTGCTGCCTGAGGGCTTTCGAATTGTGGCGCAGCGGACGGGACTCGAACCCGCGACCCCCGGCGTGACAGGCCGGTATTCTAACCGACTGAACTACCGCTGCGTCGGACCTCGAGTGGTGGGTGATGACGGGATCGAACCGCCGACCCTCTGCTTGTAAGGCAGATGCTCTCCCGGCTGAGCTAATCACCCTTCGTCTCGAAGTGGGGCGCATTCTACGGAGGACATTTGCACCTGGCAAGCCCCCGGATAAAAAAAATTTTCAGATGTTCCAAAGGCTTAGATGAAGAGCGCGAATGACGAAACGGGGTTGGCCTGAACCGCGCCGAACGGAATAATGCATCCTTTGTGTCCAGGAGTTAGCCCCTCATGTGGTTCCGCAACCTGCTCGTATACCGCCTCACCCAGGATCTGCAGATCGACGCCGATGCCCTGGAGAAGGCCCTGGCCAGCAAGCCGGCGCGCTCCTGCGCCAGCCAGGAACTGACCACCTACGGTTTCTCCGCACCTTTCGGCAAGGGCCCGGACGCCCCGCTGGTGCACGCCAGCGAAGGCTTCTTCCTGGTCAGCGCCCGCAAGGAAGAGCGCATCCTCCCCGGCAGCGTGGTGCGTGACGCGCTCAAGGAGAAGGTCGACGAGATCGAAGCTGCACAGATGCGCAAGGTCTACAAGAAGGAGCGCGACCAGCTCAAGGACGAGATCGTCCAGACTCTGCTGCCGCGCGCTTTCATCCGCCGCTCGGTGACCTTCGCCGCCATCGCCCCGAGCCTCGGCCTGATCCTGGTCGATACCTCCAGCGCGAAGAAGGCCGAAGACCTGCTGTCGACCCTGCGCGAAGCCCTGGGCTCGCTGCCGGTTCGCCCGCTGACCGTGAAGACCGCACCGACCGCCACCCTGACCGACTGGGTGAAGACCCAGGAAGCCGCCGGCGACTTCTTCGTCCTCGACGAATGCGAGCTGCGCGATACCCACGAAGACGGCGGCGTGGTGCGCTGCAAGCGCCAGGACCTGACCAGCGAGGAAATCCAGCTGCACCTGACCTCCGGCAAGCTGGTCACCCAGCTGTCCCTGGCCTGGTCGGACAAGCTGTCCTTCGTCCTCGACGACAAGGTCGCGATCAAGCGCCTGCGTTTCGAAGACATGTTGCAGGAGAAGGCAGAGCAGGACGGCGGCGAAGACGCCCTCGGCCAGCTCGACGCCAGCTTCACCCTGATGATGCTGACCTTCGCCGAGTTCATCCCGGCGCTGATCGAAGCACTCGGTGGCGAGGCGATGCCCGAAGGCATCTGATGCCCCGGCAGGCGCCGCGTCCGCGCGGCGCCTGACAACACAACAAGGCCCACATAAAAAGAAGGACGGCCCATGCGTGCTCTCATCCTGCTCAGCCGCTTCATGGGCAATACCTTCGCCCTCTGGGTGCTGCTCTTCGCCATCCTGGCGTTCTTCATCCCCTCTCTCTTCACACCGCTCACCGTCGCCATCGTCCCCATGCTGGGCGTGGTGATGTTCGGCATGGGCCTGACGCTCAAGGTCGAGGACTTTGCCGAAGTCGCCCGGCATCCCTGGCGCGTCACCCTTGGCGTGATCGCCCACTTCGTGATCATGCCCGGCATGGCCTGGCTGCTCTGCCAGTTGATGCACCTGCCGCCGGAAATCGCCGTGGGCGTGATCCTCGTCGGCTGCTGCCCCAGCGGTACCGCCTCCAACGTAATGACCTGGCTCTCGCGCGGCGACCTGGCGCTTTCCGTGGCCATCGCCGGCGTGACTACCCTCCTCGCCCCGCTGCTCACCCCGGCGCTGATCTGGCTGCTGGCTTCGGCCTGGCTGCCGGTGTCGTTCGGCGCGCTGTTCTGGTCGATCCTGCAGGTCGTCGTGGTGCCCATCGTCCTCGGTCTCGCCGCCCAGCGCCTGCTCGGCGCACGGGTACGCCATGTGGTGGATGTGCTGCCGCTGATCTCGGTGATTTCCATCGTGATCATCGTCGCCGCCGTGGTCGCCGCCAGCCAGGCGAAAATCGCCGAATCCGGCCTGCTGATCATGGCCGTGGTGATCCTGCACAACGGCTTCGGCTTCCTGCTCGGCTACTTCACCGCCAAGGTCTTCGGCCTGCCGCTGGCGCAGCGCAAGTCCCTGGCGCTGGAAGTCGGCATGCAGAACTCAGGCCTCGGCGCGGCCCTGGCCAGCGCGCATTTCTCGCCGCTGGCGGCAGTGCCCAGCGCGCTGTTCAGCGTCTGGCACAACATCTCCGGCGCCACGCTTTCCACCTGGTTCCGCCGCATGACCGACGAGCCACCCGTCCAGAAGGCCGCCCCGCAATAGGGCAGAAGGCCGGCGCCGGGTTGCCCGGCGCCCCACATTTGTGCAAAATAATGCACATTGTGAGGACGACCTCACCACCTTCCGGTGCTCCAGCGGGGACGGCCCTCCATACCACCCACCGTCTGGAGAGCTCCATGTCCTGGATCATTCTGTTCGTCGCCGGCCTGTTCGAAGTCGCCTGGGCCGTCGGACTGAAATACACCGAAGGCTTCACCCGTCCGATACCGACCGCTCTGACCGTGCTGGCGATCATCACCAGCATGGGCCTGCTTGGCCTGGCCATGAGAAATCTGCCGCTGGGCACCGCCTACGCCATCTGGACCGGCGTTGGCGCCGTGGGCACCGTCATCGTCGGCATCGTGCTGTTCGGCGAGTCCATGGCGCCGGTACGCCTGCTCAGCGTTGCGCTGATCCTGTGCGGACTGGTCGGCCTGAAATTGAGCCACTGACGCTGTATCGGTTCTCGATACCGGCGGGCTGTCGCTTTCCCGAAAATTTGTCGGTATGCTGCGGGCCACTGTGTTTGCTTGGGTCACTGTGGCTCGTGACCAGGTGGGGCCATTCCCCACCACCCGGCTTCGACTGCACCTTGCAACTCAGGACGAGCGCGGACTTTTCCGCAAAACAATATTCAATTGTTCAAGGTGTATTTCCATGTCGAATCGTCAGACCGGCACCGTCAAGTGGTTCAATGACGCCAAGGGCTTCGGCTTCATCACTCCGGAAAGCGGCAACGATGTCTTCGTGCACTTCCGCTCCATCCAGGGCACCGGCTTCAAATCGCTGCAGGAAGGCCAGAAGGTCTCCTTCGTTGTGGTTGAAGGCCAGAAGGGCCTGCAGGCTGACGAAGTTCAGGTTATCTGAACCGCGACACGCCCATGAAAAAGCCCCGGCATTGCCGGGGCTTTTTCTTTGCCGCCAATAAAGTCAGCGGGCCGCGCCGCGCAGCGCAGCGACCTGCTCCTGCAGCACCAGGCGCTTGGCCGCCTCTGGTGCCACCGGCTGACCAGCCACCAGACAGACCCGCGACCACAGGCGGCGAAGGAAGCCCTTCTGCGGGTCGCGGCTGAAGAAGCTGCCCCACAGCCCCTGCAGCGCCATCGGGATCACCGGCACCGGGGTTTCCTCGATGATGCGCTCCACGCCGCCGCGGAACTCGTTCATCTCGCCATCCAGGGTCAGCATGCCCTCGGGGAAGATGCATACCAGCTCCCCTTCACGCAGGTACTCGGCGACTTTGGCGAATGCCTTCTCGTAAGTCTGCGCATCCTCGTTGCGACCGGCGATGGGCACCGCGCCCGCAGTGCGGAAGATGAAATTGAGCACCGGGATGCGGAAGATCTTGTAGTACATGACGAAGCGCACCGGACGCCGCACCGAACCCGCAATCAGCAGCGCGTCGACGAAGGACACGTGGTTGCACACCAGCACCGCCGGGCCTTCGTCGGGAATGGCTTCGAGATTGCGATGATCCACCCGGTACATCGAGTGGGTCAGCAGCCAGACCAGGAAGCGCATGGTGAACTCGGGCACGATCTTGAAGATGTACACGTTCACCGCGACGTTCATCAGCGAGAGCACGAGGAACAGCTCGGGGATCGACAGCTTCGCCACCGACAGCAGCAGGATCGAAACGATCGCCGCGACCACCATGAACAGCGCGTTGAGGATGTTGTTCGCCGCGATCACCCGCGCGCGCTTGTCTTCCTCGGTGCGAGCCTGGATCAGCGCATACAGCGGCACGATGTAGAAGCCGCCGAAGATACCGATGCCAAGGATGTCGGCCAGCACTGCCCAGGACTGCGAGTGCTCCAGCACCGCCAGCCAGTTGTAGGGCTGCTCACCCTGCGGGAAGCCGCCCGAATGCCACCACAGGAGGATGCCGAACAGGCTCAGGCCGATGGAGCCGAAGGGCACCAGGCCGATCTCCACCTTCTTGCCGGAGAGCTTTTCGCAAAGCATCGAGCCCAGCGCGATACCCACCGAGAATACCGTGAGGATCAGCGTCACCACGCTCTCGTCGCCGTGCAGCAGTTCCTTGGCGTAGGTCGGGATCTGCGTCAGGTAGACCGCGCCGAGGAACCAGAACCAGGAGTTGCCCACCAGCGAACGCGACACCGCCGGGCGCTGGCGCAGGCCGAGCAGGAGGATGCTCCAGGACTGGCGGAAGATGTTCCAGTCGACCTTCAGGTCCGGCAACGCAGCAGCCGCGCGGGGAATGTTGCGGCTGGCGAGGAAACCGCAGACGGCCACCAGCACCACGGCAATGCCGACGCCGGCCGCATAGTCCTGCCGCGACATCAGCACGCCGGCGCCGATGGTGCCGCAGAGGATGGCGAGGAAGGTGCCCATTTCCACCAGGGCGTTGCCACCGACCAGTTCGTCCTCGCGCAGGTGCTGCGGCAGGATCGAGTACTTCACCGGGCCGAACAGCGCCGAGTGCGTGCCCATGGCGAACAGCGCGAGGAACAGCAGCGGCAGGCTGCCGAACACGAAGCCCGCGGCGCCCACCGCCATGATCACGATCTCGGCCAGCTTCAGCGCGCGCATCAGCGCGTCCTTGTTGAACTTCTCGCCGAACTGCCCGCCCAGGGCGGAGAACAGGAAGAACGGCAGGATGAACAACAGCGCGCAGAGGTTGACCAGCAGGTTGCGATCACCGCCGACGGTGAGGTGGTAGAGGATCGCCAGGATCAGCGACTGCTTGAAGATGTTGTCGTTGAAGGCACCCAGCAGCTGGGTGATGAAGAAGGGCAGGAATCGCTTGGTGCCCAGCAGGGCGAATTGCGAGTGTTGAGACATCGTCCTTGTTTACCTGCGTAGCGGCCTTGAGCCGGAATGACAGCACGGATATGACGGCAACAGCGTGAAGAAAAGCCACATTTCCCGCACAAATCCATTCCAGTGACGAAATCCCGGAAAGAAAAAGCCCGTCACGCAGGACGGGCTTTTTCGCTACAGCGCAAGACGATCAGAAGCCGACACTGCCCTGCACGTAGAAGGTGCGTGGCTCGCCCAGGTAGATACCGGCGTTGTTGTCGCTGGAGCGGGTGTAGTTCATCTGGTCGAAGAGGTTCTTCACCCCGGCGGCGACCTTCAGGTTCGACGCCTGCGGCCCGAAGTCGTAACCCACGCGGGCGTTCCACAGCACATAACCGGGAATGTCGCCGTACTGGCCATCGGCGCTTGGCTCGGTGATGTAGTTGCCGGTGAAGCTGCCGTTGGAGTTGGTGGTCGGACCGGGCGCGCGCTGTCCCGACTGGGCGAAACCGTCGAAGTTGTAGGTCCAGCGGTCGTGCTCGTAGCGCAGGCCGATGGTGGCCACCTGGCGCGAGTACAGCGGCAGGTCGCGGCCCTTGAACGACGGGATCTCGCCTTCGTAGGTAGCGCGGGTATAGGTGAAGGTGCCGTAGGCAGTCAGGCCGGCGAGAACCGGGTCGAGCGCGGCCATGTCGTAGTGCGCCGAGGTCTCGATGCCCTGGTGCTTGGTGGCGCCCAGGTTGGTCCAGCCCACGTCGTTGCTGATGTACTGCAGCTCGTCGTCGAAGTCGATGTAGAACAGCGTGACTTCGCCACCCCAGGTGCCGTTGTCGTAGCGGGTGCCCACTTCGTAGGTCTTCGCCTTTTCCGGCTGCAGGCCGCTGGCGGTGTCGTTGCCGCTGCCGCCCTGGCCGAGCTGGAAGTACTGCAGGCTGCCGAAGGAGGTCTCGTAGTTGGCGAACAGCTTCCACTCGTCCGACAGGTGATACATCACCGCCAGCGCCGGCAGTGGCTCGTTGTAGTCCTTGCTGCGGTTCTTCTCCTGGACCGGCTTGCCCTTGTTGTCGAGCACGGGGCGTTCGTGCCAGTCGGTGGAGATGCGCTCGAAGCGGATGCCTGGGGTGACGGTCCAGTTGCCCACGTCGATCTTGTCGTCGAGGTAGAGGGAGTTCGCCTCGGTGCCGCCGGTGCGGTCCTGGTAGGTGTGGCCGTCGGCGCCGGGCATCGGCGTCGGGATGTTGTTCACCAGGGCGACCTGGCTGGCGCGCTCGTGCATCGCCTCCTTCAGGTAGCGATAGCCGATGCTGGCTTCCTGGGTGGTCGGGCCGACCATGAAGATCTTCGACACGCGCGGCTCGATGCCGAAGGTGTGGTAATCGCGCGGGTAGGACGCCAGGGTCTTGAGGTCGCGGTTGGCGATGTTGCTGCCACGGAAGCTGTCGCTGTAGTAGGTCAGTACTTCGACCTGGGTGAGGTCGTCGATCTGCCGCTTGTACTTGAGCGAGACGTCCTTGCGCCGGCCGGTGAAGTTGTCGTAGTCGCGCACCGACTGGTACGGGTCCTTGTCGAACTGCGCCTGGGTCAGGCCGCCGGGCATGTCGGCGCTGCCGTCGTAGTAGTGGAAGTTGGCGGAGAACTCGTCGACGTCGGTGGGCGCCCAGTGGGTCTTGAACATCACGTCGTCGATGTCGGTGGCGTCGTTGCTGTCGCGATAGCCCGCGCCCTTCACGCCCGAATACAGCAGCGCAGCGCCCATGCCGTTGTCGGCGGTGCCGCCGAGGAAGGCGTTGTAGAGCTTCTTCCAGCCGCCGTGGGAAGCGGTTTCCACGGTGCTGCCGACGTCGCCGGAGAACTCCTTGGGAATCGCACGGGTGACGAAGTTGATCACTCCGCCGACGTTCTGCGGTCCATAGCGCACGGAACCGGCGCCACGCACGACATCGACACTGTCGAGGTTGCCCACCGACAGCGGGAACATCGACAGCTGCGGCTGGCCGTAGGGCGCCACGGCGGCCGGGACGCCATCGATGAGCACGGTGGAGCGCGGCGACAGGCGCGAGGTCAGGCCGCGTACGCCGACGTTGAGGGAGACATCGCTGCCGCCGGTGCCGTTGTTGTCCTGCACCTGCACGCCGGGAATACCGCGCAGCACGTCGCGTACGTTCTGCGCGCCCTCTTCGATCATCTGCTCGCGGCGTACCACGGTGCGCGCGCCGGGGTGGTTCTGCACCACCTGCTGCTCGGCCTCGCCGAGCCAGTCACCGACGACGGTGACGGTCTCCAGTTCCTTGGTGTCTTCTTCGGCCTGCACCGGCAGCAGCGGCGTGGCCAGGGCAACGGCGATCGCCAGGCGCGACCACGAACGAACGTGCGACATGCTTCCCCCTCCCCGGGTACTTCGTGAAGGGGCGGCAAATTAAAACCGAATGTAAATTTTGTAAATGCAAATGTATCGCAAATGAAAAAATATTCCGGTTGACTCAGATTCTCTTTTCGGCATCTCGAACGACTGTTCATCAGCCGCGGCAACGGGCCAGTCGCCCGTCGGTGGCGAGATCTGGCTGATTACGGCGCGGGGAAATTCAGGCGGGGCGGAAAGACCGTGCACAAGCCTGGCGGTACTCGCCGGGGCCGACGCCATAGGCCTGCTTGAACTGCCGGCTGAGGTGACTCTGGTCGGCGAAGCCCAGCTGCATGGCCACATTCACCGGCATGCAGCCCTGCTTGAGCAGGGCACGCGCCTGCTCCAGCCGGCGCTGCTTGAGCCAGGCGTGGGGCGGCAGGCCAGTAGCCTTGCGGAACACGCGGGCGAAGTGGAAGGGCGACAGGCCGACGGCGGCGGCCAGTTCTTCCAGTGACGGCGGCTCCATCAGCCGCGACCCGAGCAGCTCGCGGGCGCGGGCCACGGCCACCGGTTCATTGCCCGCAGGCGGCGCCTCGGGAATCCTCGCGTGGCGCTGGAACAGCAACAGCAGCGCCTCGCGCCAGCAGGTCTGGCGCTGCAGCACGGTGGCGTCGGAATCCACCAGCCGGTGTGCGGCGAACAGCGCCTGCACCAGTTCCGGGTCGAATACCACGCTGGCGTCGAACGACGGCGTGCCGCCTCCGCCCAGCTCCAGTTCCTCCAGCACGCCGGAAACCTGCGCCAGCTCCGGGTAGAAGCCGCGGTAGCGCCAGCCGGCTTCGTCGGCCTTGGAGCCGGTGTGGACCTCGTCGGGGTTGATCAGCACCACGCTGCCGGCCGGGGCGAAGTGCTCGGCACCGCGATGGTGAAAGCGCTGCGCGCCCTGCTCGATCATGACGAAGGCGAAGCCTTCATGGACGTGGGGCGAGAACACCTGCTCGATGTAGCGCGCATGCAGCAACTCGACGCCACCCAGTTCCTGGGCGCGCCAGAAGCGGGTGCGTTCGCCGCTCGCGTCGTGTTCTGCCATGGGTCATTCCGCCAATCGATTCTCTGGGCGCTGCGCCATTCGGGAGCTACTACGGTGCCAGCGCTTTCCCCTCACCCCAGCCCTGGCTACGCGCCCCGCTCAGAGGGAGAGGAGGCCGTCCGTGCTGGCTGACACAACGGCTTCATCCTGCGCCGATCAGTCCCCTCTCCTCTGGGGGAGAGGGTTAGGGGTTCTGAAGCCGCGACCAGAGTACCACTCAGCCGACGAAACCGGCTTCCAGCGCGGCCTTCACCTGCGGCCATTCCTGGTCGGTGATGCTGTAGAGAATGGTGTCGTCCAGCCGCCCGCCGGCCAGGCGCCGGTGGTTGCGCAGCACGCCCTCGCGCACGGCGCCGAGCTTCTCGATGGCGCGCTGGGAGCGTTCGTTGCTGGCGGCGGTCTTGAACTGCACGCGGACCATCTTCCAGCTGTCGAAGGCGTGGCGCAGCATCAGGTACTTCATGGTGGCGTTGAGGCCGCTGCCGTGCTGGTTCTGGTCCAGCCAGGTGGCGCCGATCTCGCAGGCCGGCAGCGCCGGGAGGAAATCCATGAAGCGCGTGGTGCCGACGATCTGGTTGCCCAGGCGCACCACCAGTGGCAGCGCCCGGCCCTCGCGCTGGTCGGCCAGGCCCTGGCGGTACCAGTCCGGGCGCCCCGGAGCGCTCATGAACTGCAGGACATCGCGGTTCTGCTCCGCCAGCGTCACCAGGTCCGGCACGTCGGCCTCCACCATCGGCTCCAGGCGCAGGGCCCCGCGCTGCAAGGTGATGGGTAACGGTCTGAACATGGCGCCCTCCTCGAAACACGACGCGAAATCATCGCTCACATCAGAGCGTAGCGGCCCGGCGAAGTGCCGCGTACCCAGCCGGGCGCGACAGACGGACCGCGAAAAGCCCGGCAAGCTATCAGTACCGCGCCCTCCCCTCAAGTGTGAGGCGCGACACAGCGCCACTGAGACATTGGTAGCAGGCGTCTGACAGTTCCGGACTTTGGTGCGAAACTGCTGCCAGCGCTCCTGCGGGGGAGCCAGTCATTTCCGGAGTCAGCATGTCGTTGTCCAGTGGGTTGATCGCAACGGTCGCCCTGCTCTACATGGCGGTCCTGTTCGCCATCGCGTTCTATGGCGACCGCCGTCGCGCCCCACTTTCGCCGCGTGTCCGCGCCTGGGTCTACAGCCTCTCGCTGGCCGTCTATTGCACCAGCTGGACCTTCTTCGGCGCCGTCGGCCAGGCCGCCGACCAGCTCTGGTCGTTCCTGCCGATCTACGTCGGCCCCGTGCTGCTGATGCTCTTCGCGCCCTGGGTGCTGCAGAAGATGATCATGATCAGCAAGCAGGAGAACATCACCTCCATCGCCGACTTCATCGCCGCGCGCTACGGCAAGTCCCAGGCGCTGGCGGTCGTGGTGGCGCTGATCTGCGTGGTCTGCGTGCTGCCCTACATCGCCCTGCAGCTCAAGGGTATCGTTCTCGGGGTGAACCTGCTGATCGGCGCCGGCCCCGACTCCACCGGCATTCGCGCCCAGGACACGGCGCTGATCGTGTCGCTGATCCTGGCGCTGTTCACCATCGTCTTCGGCACCCGCAACCTGGACGTCACCGAGCACCACCGCGGCATGGTGCTGGCCATTGCCTTCGAGTCGCTGGTCAAGCTGACCGCCTTCCTCGCCGTCGGCATCTTCGTCACCTACGGCCTCTACGACGGCTTCGGCGACCTGGTGGACAAGGCCCGCGTCGCGCCGCAGCTCAATGAATACTGGAAGGAAACCGTGCACTGGCCGGCCATGCTGCTGCAGACCGGCGTGGCGATGACCGCGATCATGTGCCTGCCGCGGCAGTTCCACGTGCTGGTGGTGGAAAACATCGAGCCGCGCGACCTCAACCTGGCGCGCTGGGTGTTCCCGATCTACCTGGTGCTGGCCGCGCTGTTCGTGGTGCCCATCGCCCTGGCCGGGCAGATGCACCTGCCGGCGGGCGTGATGCCGGACTCCTTCGTGATCAGCCTGCCACTGGCCGAGGCCCATCCCGCGTTGGCGCTGCTGGCCTTCATCGGCGGCGCTTCGGCGGCCACCGGCATGGTGATCGTCGCCAGCGTGGCGCTGTCCACCATGGTCTCCAACGACATGCTGCTGCCCTGGCTGCTGCGCCGCAAAGGCGAGGCCGAGCAACCCTTCGAGGTGTTCCGCCACTGGCTGCTGACCGTGCGCCGGGTGAGCATCGCGCTGATCCTCCTGCTGGCCTACGTCAGCTACCGCCTGCTGGGCTCCACCGCGAGCCTCGCCACCATCGGCCAGATCGCCTTCGCCGCCATCGCCCAACTGGGCCCGGCGATGATCGGCGCGCTGTACTGGAAGCAGGCCAACCGCCGTGGTGTGTTCGCCGGCCTGGCCGCCGGCTCTTTCCTCTGGGCCTATACCCTGGTGCTGCCGGTGGTCGCCAAGGGCCTGGGCTGGCCGCTGGAAACCTTCCCCGGCCTGGCCTGGCTCGCCGGCCGCCCGTTCGGCCTGTCCATCGAGCCACTGACCCTCGGCGTGCTGCTTTCGCTGATCGGCAACTTCGCGCTGTTCGGGCTGGTCTCGGTGTTCTCCCGCACCCGAGTTTCCGAGCACTGGCAGGCCAGCCGCTTCATCGGCCAGGAAATCTCCCAGAAGCTCAGCTCGCGCTCGATGCTCGCCGTACAGCTGGAAGACCTGCTGATGCTCGCCGCACGCTTCGTCGGCGAGGAGCGCGCGCGACAGAGTTTCATCCGCTTCGCCTACCGCCAGGGCAAGGGCTTCACCCCCAGCCAGAACGCCAACGACGAGTGGATCGCCCACACCGAACGCCTGCTCGCCGGCGTGCTCGGCGCCTCCTCCGCGCGCGCCGTGGTGAAGGCCGCCATCGAAGGCCGCGAGATGCAGGTGGAGGACGTGGTGAAGATCGCCGACGAAGCCTCCGAGGTGCTGCAGTTCAACCGCGCACTGCTGCAGGGCGCCATCGAGAACATCACCCAGGGCATCAGCGTGGTCGACCAGTCGCTGCGCCTGGTGGCCTGGAACCACCGCTACATCGAGCTGTTCGAGTACCCGGACGGGCTGATCTACGTCGGCCGCCCGATCGCCGACATCATCCGCTACAACGCCGAGCGAAACCTCTGCGGCCCGGGCGACCCGGACCTGCACGTCGCCAAGCGCCTGTACTGGATGCGCCAGGGCACGCCGCACACCTCCGAGCGGCTGTTCCCCAACGGCCGGGTGATCGAGCTGATCGGCAACCCGATGCCCGGCGGCGGCTTCGTCATGAGCTTCACCGACATCACCAACTACCGCGATGCCGAACAGGGCCTGAAGGACGCCAACGAAGGCCTGGAGCAACGCGTCCAGGAGCGCACGTTCGAGCTGTCGCAACTGAACCAGGCGCTCACCGAGGCCAAGGGCACGGCCGAGGCGGCGAACCAGTCGAAATCGCGCTTCCTCGCCGCGGTCAGTCACGACCTGATGCAACCGCTGAACGCCGCGCGGCTGTTCTCCGCCGCCCTCGCCCACCAGGAAAAACTGCCCGAGGAGGCCACCGAACTGGTGCGCCATCTGGATTCGTCGCTGCGCTCGGCGGAAGACCTGATCACCGACCTGCTGGACATCTCGCGACTGGAAGGCGGCCGCGTCAGCGCCGACGTCGCGGCCTTCCCGCTGAGCAACCTGTACGACACCCTCGGCGTGGAATTCCGCGTGCTGGCCCAGGAGCACGGCATCGACTTCCACGTGCGCGGCAGCAAGCTGCGCGTGGAGAGCGACATCAAGCTGCTGCGCCGTGTGCTGCAGAACTTCCTCACCAATGCCTTCCGCTACGCCAAGGGCCATGTGCTGCTCGGTGTACGCCGCGAGGCTGGCCATCTGCGCCTGGAAGTCTGGGACCACGGCCCCGGCATCCCGCCGGACAAGTTGCAGGTGATCTTCGAGGAATTCAAACGCCTGGACAGCCACCAGACCCGCGCCGAAAAAGGCCTGGGCCTGGGCCTGGCCATCGCCGACCGACTCTGCAAGGTGCTCGACCATCGCCTGGAAGTGCGCTCGTGGCCGGGCAAGGGCAGCGTGTTCAGCGTCAGCGTGCCGCTGGCTCGCCAACCCGCTCCGGCGCCGCTCAACGGGCACAAGGTGGAAACCCCGGAACAGCTCAACGGCGCGCAGGTGCTCTGCGTGGACAACGAAGACAGCATCCTCACCGGCATGAACAGCCTGCTGACCCGCTGGGGCTGCCGCGTGCTAACCGCACGCAGCCGCGAGGAGTGCCAGGCCCTGCTGGACGGCGACGCGCGCCCGCAACTGGCCCTGATCGACTACCACCTGGACGACGGCGAGCTGGGCACCGACCTCATGGCCTGGCTGCGCACCCGCCTGGGCGAGCCGGTGCCGGGCGTGGTGATCAGCGCGGACGCCCGCCCCGAACTGGTGGCGCAGATCCATGCGGCGGGGCTGGACTTCCTGCCCAAGCCGGTGAAGCCGGCGGCGTTGCGGGCGTTGTTGAGTCGGCATCTGAGTTTGAGATAAGTCCGCCCGCCGTTCGTTCGCAGCGGCGGCGGTTCGCGAGCAAGCTCGCTCCTACAGTCAGCCGTAACTTCAAGTGGCTTTTTGTAGGAGCGAGCTTGCTCGCGAACCCGCCCAGCCCCCATGGCAGAAGGCAGCTCACGCCACCCTCCCGCGCCACTGCAACAACACCACCCCGGCAATGATCAGCCCGATGGCCAGATAACCTTCGGGCGACAACCGCCGCACCGAAAAACCGGCCCAGCCGAACTGGTCGCACAGCGCCGACATCAGCATCTGCCCCGCCACCACGCAGGCCAGGAAAGTCGCCGCGCCCAGCTGCGGCGCCAGCATCACGGCCACCGTCAGATACGCCGCGCCGAACAGCCCACCCAGCCAGCCCCACCAGGGCGTGGTGGCGATTCCGGCGGCGGCCGGGAGCGGTACGCGGAACGCCAGCAGCGCAATGATCACCGCCGCCAGGCTGACACCCAGCGAAGTCAGGCTGGCACTCAGCGGATGCCCCAATTGGCGCCCCAGCAGCGAGTTGCTGCCCGCCTGCAGGGCAACCATTGCGCCCACAGCGATGGCAGGCAATAGCAGAAGCAGTTTTGACATCGAAGATTCTCCCTGGCTTGTCGATGGAGCTCAGCTTCTGCTATCCATCCAGCTCATGGAAATGAATGATTGGTACATCCTGAATGCACTCGATTCATGACTTGCGCCGCATCGACCTCAACCTGCTGGTGATCCTCGATGCCCTGCTGGAAGAGCGCCACGTCTCCCGCGCCGCCGAGCGGCTGGCGATGACCCAGCCGGCGGTGAGCCACGCGCTCAATCGCCTACGCGACCTGCTGGACGACCCGCTGCTGGTGCGCGCCGGCAACCAGATGCAGCTGACTCGCCGCGCCTTCGAGCTGGCCGGCCCGCTGCGGGAAATCCTCGGCGGCGTACGCCGGCTGGTGCTGGGCGATGATTTCGACCCGGCCAGTGCCGAGCTGGAGCTGCGCCTGGGCATGTCCGACTATGGCGCCTGGGTGGTGTTGCCAACGCTGCTGCCGGTCCTGCGCCGCGAGGCGCCGGGCATCCACCTGGACGTCCGCCAGGCTTCGCGCGGGGGCATGGCCGAGCAGGTGGCGAGCGGCGAACTGGATGGCGCCCTCGGGGTCTTCCCGATGCTGCCCGAGGGGCTGCGCGTGCAGCGCCTGTTCGAGGAGCGCTTCGTCTGCCTGTGCTCGCGCGACACCCTGGGCGGCCGCAAGCGCCTGGACCTGGACGACTACCTCGCCGCGCCGCACCTGCGGGTCGCCCTGCAACAAAGCCCGGCGGAAGAGATCGACAGTCATCTGGAAAAGCTCGGCCGGCGCCGTCAGGTGGCCTCTACCGTGCCGCATTTCAGCGTGGCGCCCAGCCTGTTGGCGGGCACCGACCTGGTGCTGACGATTGCTGCGCGGATGCTCCCGGATGATCTCGAAAGCCATGGCCTGGCCAGCTTCGAGCCGCCGCTGAAACTGGCGCCGTTCGATTTCGTGCAGATCTGGTCGGAGGCCAGCGAGGACGACCCGGCGCGGCGCTGGCTGCGCGGCAAGCTGGCCCAGGCAGCCAGCTGACTGCCTATTCCGGGGTTTCCAGGCGACGGAGGATTTCCCCGACGCGCTCGCCGAGCATCTCGTTGGCCGAGCGCTTCAGGCCTCGCGCCAGCTCCACCAGCACCACCTGCTCGGCCACCGGGCGCAGGCGCTGGAAGACTTCGGCAAGGCGCTCCAGATCGGCCGCGCCGGGCAGCAGGTCAGCGCCCGGCTTGTCCACCAGATGGGTGACCACCAGGCGCACGATGCCGGCGGCCAGGTGTTCCGTATCACGGCGCAATACAGCCAGGTGATCCAGCAGCGACGCCAGCGGAATACCCGCGCGGTAGAGCTCGACACCGGCATTGAACAGGCGCGGGCTGGGAATGCTGATGCGCTCGCCATCGAACGCCAGCAGCCCTTGCGCCAGCGCCTGGTCGATCACGGCGTCGTCCAGCTCATCGCCAAACAGCGCCTGCAGGTCGCTGAACTCGATGCTGCCGGGGGACTCCAGGTTCCACGGCCCGACGATGGCTTCGTCGAGGCCCAGCACATGGTCCAGGTCATGGCCGCTTTCCCAGCTGTGCAGCAGCTCCTTGATATTGGCGATGTTGTAGCCGCGTTCCAGCAAGCGGTTGATCAGCCGCAGGCGGCGCAGGTGGCTGGCGAAATACACCCCGGCGCGGCCACGGCGCTCGGGCGGCGGCAGCAGGCCGCGATCCTGGTAGGCGCGCAGGTTGCGCACCGTGGTGCCGCCCTCGCGGGCCAGTTCATCCACCGAGTACTCGCGCTCGTCTTCCAGCGCGGAAGGCGCGTCATCCGGGCGTTGCAGCAGGCGCTGCAGGAGGTTCAGGGGTGTGCTCATGGCCGGATGATAGCCATCGACATGCCCCCGGAACAATCGGAAGGATTAATCCTTCGGTGATCTCCTTCTCATCCCCGAGGCCCAACCAAAGACGGGAACTGCACCCGCCCGATTTCGCCCTGCCGGCCGCAACCCGCGCCGCCAGCGGCTCCCCGCTCCGGTAACACTCCAGGCCCGCGACGCACGCATGGCGCAACGGCATCCGATGGGTCAGCATCGATCGTGACATCGCCCGATGTAACGATAACAACAACCAGCCTGGAGAAAGTCATGTCCCAAGGCGCCTGGGTGCCCACCCCCGAAGACCTGCGGCACTTCCGCGAGATTCAGCAACTGGCCTACCGCTGCTGCGAAACCATTGCCGGCGAACTGCGCCCGGGCATCAGCGAGCGCGAGACCGCCGCGCTGATGAAGACCTGGCTGCTCGATCACGGCGTGCGCGACTGGTTCCACCAGCCCTTCGCCTGGTTCGGCAGCCGCACCTCGTTCAAGGGCTTCGACGGCCTGCGCCACCTGGGCGGCTTCAACCTGGCCTTCTACCCCGGCAAGCAGCGCCTGGAGGAAGGCATGCCCTTCATCCTCGATTGCGCGCCGACCCTGGGCGCCTACACGGCCGACGTCGGCTACTCCGGCGCACTGGGCCACAACCTGCTGGTGGAGCGCCTGATGGACGACCTGCTGGCACACCGCAACCTGATCGTCGAACAAGTGCGCCAGCGCCTGCCGCTGGCCCAGGTCAGCCAGTCGGTGGACCGCCTCTGCCAGCGCCAGGGCACCCTGCCGCGGCACAAGGCCTACCCCTTCGAAGTGCTGGCGCACCGCGTGGAAAAACTCGGCGCGCGCAACACCGGCCCGTCGGTGGCGCGCTTTGGCGTGCGCAACATCGCCACCCTGATGAAGAACGCCCTGATCACCGGCCGCCGCGAGGGCTGGTCGCCGCTGTGGTCGAGCAATGATCGTTCGCAGCACGCACCGACGCCGGGCCTCTGGGCTGTCGAGCCGCACCTGGGCCTGCGCGGCGTGGGCGCCAAGTTCGAAGAGCTGCTGGTGGTCACCGAGGACGACGCCTACTGGCTGGACGACGACCTGCCCCACGTACGCCGCTGGACCGAACGCGGCCTGATCAGCGCCCCGGCGCGGCGGGAGGTGGCATGAACGCCATGCTGGAGAAGAGCCTGCCGGCGCCGGAACGGCTGGACGTGCAGTCCGGCAACGTACGCCTGGCCGTCTGGCGCTGGGGCGAGGCGCACCTGCCGATGGTGCTGTTCGTCCACGGCTACCCGGACAACCACGAAACCTGGCTGCCGCTGATCCGCCACCTCTCGGGGCGCTTCCAGCTGGTGGCCTACGACGTGCGCGGCGCCGGCGAATCGGACAAGCCGCGCAAGACCCGCGACTACCGCCTGGAACTGCTCAGCCAGGACCTCAAGGCCGTGCTCGACGCCGTCAGCCCGCAGCGCGCGGTGCACCTGGTGGCGCATGACTGGGGCTCGATCCAGACCTGGGAAAGCGTCACCGACCCGCAATTGCGCGCCCGCATCGCCTCCTACACCAGCGTCTCCGGCCCCTGCCTGGACCACGTCGGTTTCTGGATGCGCGACCGCCTGCGCCGCAAGACCCCGCGCGCGCTGCTGCAGATGGCCAGCCAGCTGCTGCACTCCTGGTACATCTACTACTTCCACCTGCCGCTGCTGCCGTCGCTGTCCTGGCGCTTCGGCGCAGCCAAGGCCTGGCCGCAGTACCTGCGCAAGGTCGAAGGCATCCGCAACCCGGTGCGCAACCCGCACCAGGCCAGCGATGGCGAGCACGGCGTGAAGCTCTACCGGGCCAACTTCATCACCTCGATCTTCAAGCCGCGCAAGCGCCACACCGAGGTGCCGGTGCAACTTATCGTGCCGACCCGCGACCGCTACGTCGGCCAGCAACTGTTCCAGCAGCTTTCGCTGTGGGCGCCGCGCCTGTGGCGCCGCGATGTCACTGCCGGACACTGGCAACTGCTCGCCGAACCGGCCCGGCTGGGCAAGTGGATCGACGAATTCGTCAGCCACATCGAGGGCGGCGAAGCCACCCCGGAACTGCAGCGCGCGGCGCTGAAACCCGGCGCCGGCCCCTTCGCCGGCAAGCTGGTGGTGGTCACCGGCGCGGGCGGCGGCATCGGTCGCTCAACCCTGCTCAGCTTCGCCGAACGCGGCGCCAGCGTGCTGGCCGCGGACATCGACCCGGCCGCCGCCGAACGTAGTGCCGAGCTGGCCCGTGCGGTCGGCGCCACGGCTCACAGCTATTGCGTGGATGTGGGCGACAGCGCCGCCATGGAGCGCTTCGCGCAGTGGGTGAAGAGCAGCCTCGGCGTACCCGACGTGGTGGTCAGCAATGCCGGCATCGGCATGGCCGGGCCGATGCTCAAGACCACCCCGGAGGAATGGGAACGCCTGCTGCGCATCAACCTGTGGAGCGTGATCGACGGTTGCCGGTTGTTCGGCAAGCAGATGGTCGAGGCCGGCAAGCCGGGGCACCTGGTCAACGTCGCCTCCGGCGTGGCCTTTGCGCCGTCACGCAACTACCCGGCCTACGCCACCAGCAAGGCTGCGGTGCTGATGCTCAGCGAGTGCCTGCGCGCCGAACTGGCGGGCCATGGCATCGGCGTCAGCGCGGCGTGCCCGGGCTTCGTCGACACCGGCATCGTCCAGGCCACGCGCTTCGCCGGCCTGGATGACGAACAACAGGCGAAACACCGCGCCAAGGTGCAGCGCTTCTACCGTCGGCGCCGGCTCAGCCCGGACACCGTCGGCGAACGCATCACCCGCGCGGTGGAACGCAACCAGCCGGTGGTGAAAGTCGGCAGCGAAGTGCACCTGGGCGCCCTGCAATGGCGCTTCATGCCCTGGCTGTCGCGCCTGTTCGCCCGCCTCAATCTCACTGCCTGAGAACTGCCATGAACGATCATCATCACAAGCTGGTGCAACGCAAGGTGCAGTTCGACTACACCGACTCGCCGCTGCACTGGATTCCCGGCGAGCCCGAGGCGTCCCACGCGATCAACGTCATCCACATGATGCTGCCGGCGGGCGAGTTGTGGTTCTGCCGGCTGTACAACAAGGCGCTGCCCTTCGTGAAGGAAGGCCGGCTGCGCGAGGACGTGCAGGGCTTCATCCGCCAGGAAGCCATGCACGCCCGCGCCCACTCGGGTGCCCTGGAGCGCTACCTGAGTCACCACGGCATCGACTCCACGCGCTATCTGAAGGTCATGGACTACCTGTTCGAGCAACTGCTCAGCGACACGCCGCTGGGTATCGAACTGTTCAATCGCACCCCCTGGCTCAAGCGCTGGTGGATCGGCCAGCGCTGCGCCATCGTCGCTGCGGTGGAGCACTTCACCTGCATCCTCGGCAAATGGATTCTCGAAGCCGATGCGCTGGACCGCGCCAAGGCCGATCCGGTGCTGCTCGACCTGTTCCGCTGGCACGGCGCCGAGGAAGTGGAGCACCGCAACGTCGCCCATGACCTGCACGTGCACCTGGGCGGCACCTTCGTCAGCCGGCAGCTGTGGATGTTCGTGGTGTGGCCGCTGATCATCTATCTGTTCGCCTTCGGCACCCGCACCCTGTCGCGACAGGACCCCACCATCGCCAAACCACGCTCCTTCGCCGCAATCTGGCGCGATGGCTCGAAGTCCGGCGTGCTGCCGAAGATCAGCTCGCTGGCCACCAGCTTCCTGCGCTACTTCAAGCCCTGGTACCACCCGGACCACGAGGCCAACACCCAGGAAGCGCTGGACTACCTGGCCCGTTCGCCGGCCGCCAGCCGGGCCGCGCGCGCCTCGTAAGGCCTGTCGGCGCGCCCGCGCAGTGGATGCGCGGCGCACGCCGATCGCATACTGCGGCATCCGTTATTCGACTCAGGGATGCCGCCGTATGCCGATGGGAACCTACCCGCTTCACCCCGCCCTTCCCTCCCGCGTGGAGCGCCTGCCGGAGCAGGTGGACGTGGTCATCGCCGGCAGCGGCATCATGGGCTGTGCCACCGCCTGGCAACTCGCCGGCCAGGGCCTGAGCGTGCTGGTGCTGGACAAGGCCGGGATCGCCAGCCAGCAATCCACCCGCGCCTGGGGCTTCGTCCGCCAGCAGGCGCGCGATCCGGCGGAAGTACCGTTGATGATGGCGGCGATTCCGCTGTGGGAACGCCTGGAAGAAGAGCTGCAACTGCCGCTGGAATGGCGCCAGGGCGGCTGCCTGTACCTGGCCGAAACGCCGGAGCAGCAGCGCAAGTACGAAGACTGGCTGAAGGTCGCCGCCAACTTCGGCCTCGGCACCCGACTGCTGGGCCGCGCAGAAGTCGCACAGATGATGCCGGCGTTGAGCGATCCCGCGCTGGGCGCCCTGTATACCGCGAATGATGGCCAGGCCGAGCCGCGTCGCGTGGCGCCCGGCTATGCGCTGCGTGCCATTGAGCGTGGCGCCGTGTTCGTCGAAGGCTGCGGCGTCACCGGCATCGACCGCGCCGCCGGCGCCGTCTGCGGCGTGCAGACCGAGCGCGGCTATGTGAAAACCCGACACCTGTTGATCTGCGCGGGCGCCAGCAGTTGGCGCCTGGTGCAGAGCCTCGGCCTGGAACTGCCGCAACAGGCCGTGCGCTGTACCGTTTCGCGCACCAGCCCCGGCCCGGACGTTGGCGCGCAAAGCTTCATCGGCCACGGCATCGGCTTCCGCCAGCGTGCCGACGGGAGCATCAACCTCGCCGACGAAACCCAGGCCGACATCGACCTGAACCTCGACTACCTGCGCGGCGCCCGGCACTACCTGCCGCACCTGCCGGAGCACCGCGCGGGATTCTCGTTCAAGCTCAACGGCGCGTTGTTCCACGACCTGCGCCAGCGCCTGCCCGGTTCGGAAAGGAGCATTAACGGCCCGGTGCTGGGCGAGCGCGATCCGCAGGTAAAGGCGAACACCGCGCGCGTCTTCACGGCACAGCAGAATCTGGCGAAGGCCTTCCCGGCACTACGCGATGTGAAAGTCGTGGAAAGCTGGGCGGGACTGATCGACGTGCTGCCCGACGGCATTCCCGTGCTCGATGCACCCGCGCAAGTGCCCGGACTGCTGATCGCCACGGGCTTCTGCGGCCACGGCTTCGCCATGGGGCCGATCGTCGGCCAACTGATGAGCCAGTGGATACACAGGGGCGATCCCGGAATGGACCTGCACGCCTTCCGGCTGCGGCGCTTCGCCGATGGCACGGCGGGCAAGCCTTACTCGCTGTTCTGACAGAGCGCATACGCCCCACCGCGGAAACAACGCCGGGCTCTTCGTAGGAGCGAGCTTGCTCGCGAACAGGACCCGTCGGCCACATGGATGTGTACGAGAGATAGGGGTTCGCGAGCAAGCTCGCTCCTACAGGTCCGTTTGCAAGCCGTGCCTACTCGCCCTCTTCCACCACCGGCGCATCATCACTCAACGCCCGCTCCAGCCACTCCGTCGGCAGGTTCTTGCTGGCCCGCGCACCCAGCAGCTTCACCTGCTCGGCGCGGCTGATCAGGTTGCCGCGCCCTTCGCAGAGCTTGTTGCGCGCAGCGGCGTAGGTCTTGTCCAACTGCTGCAGGCGAGTGCCCATCTCGTCCAGGTCCTGCACGAAGAGCACGAACTTGTCGTACAGCGCCCCGGCGCGCTCGGCGATCTCGCGGGCGTTCTGGTTCTGCCGCTCCTGGCGCCACAGGCTGTCGATCACCCGCAGCGTGGCCAGCAGGGTGGTCGGGCTGACGATCACGATGTTGCGCTCGAAGGCCTCCTGGAACAGGTTCGGCTCAGCCTGCAGCGCCGCTGAAAAAGCGGCTTCGATCGGCATGAACAACAGCACGAAGTCGAGGCTGTGCAAGCCTTCGAGGCGGCGATAATCCTTGTCGGAAAGGCCCTTCACATGGCTGCGCAACGACAACACATGGGCCTTCAGCGCTTGCTGGCGTATGACCTCGTCGTCCGCGGCAATGAACTGCTGGTAAGCCGTCAGGCTGACCTTGGCATCCACCACCACCTGCTTGTCGCCAGGCAGACGGATCAGCACGTCAGGCTGGAAGCGCTCGCCATCCGGCGCGCGCAGGCTGACCTGGGTTTCGTACTCGCGGCCCTTCTCCAGGCCGGCATACTCCAGCACGCGCTCGAGCACCAGTTCGCCCCAGTTGCCCTGGGTCTTCTGGCCCTTCAGGGCGCGGGTCAGGTTGGTGGCTTCCTCGCCCAGGCGCAGGTTCAACTGCTGCAGGCGCTCCAGCTCCCTGGTCAGCGAGAAGCGCTCACGGGCCTCGGCCTGGTAACTCTCTTCCACGCGCTTCTCGAAGGATTGGATACGCTCCTTGAGCGGGTCGAGCAGTTGCCCGAGTCGCTGCTGGCTGGACTCGGCAAAGCGCTGTTCGCGCTCGTCGAAGATTTTCCCGGCCAACTCGGCGAACTGGGCACGCAGGTCGTCCTTCGCGGCTTGCAGGTCGCCCAGGCGCTGCTGGTGATTGTCCTGCTGCTCGCGCAGCTCGGCCGATAGCGCCGCATGCTCGGCGGAAAGACGGCGCAGCTCGGTTTCCTTGTCGGCGCGCTCGGCCTGCCAGTCCTGCTCGGCGTTACCCAGGCGGGCCCGCTCTTCCTTGCCCAGTTCAACTTCGCGGCGCAACGCCGCCGCCTCGGCGGAGAGTTCGCCATGCCGGCCACTCAGGCGCTGGAAAGCATCGCGATCCGCCTCAGCCCGCGCGGACAGCCCGTCCTGCGCCAGTTGCGCCGTCGCCAGCCGCTCGCGCAGCAAGGTCGCCTCCTGCTCCACCTCGACCCTTCGCGCTTGCAGGCGCCAGGCAAGCGCGGCCATGGGCAGCAATCCGGCGAGCGCTCCGATCAACAGGGCGGACAGATCGAGGGGCATGCAGGTCTCCGAGGTGTGGCAAAGGATCGCGCCAGTCTACCAGCCGCTCGCCAGGAGCGGCCTCGTCCGCCGTAAAGGCCCTGGAACAAGGCTCCTGAGCAAGCGCTCGGGACAATCCACAGAAGCTGTGGATAACTCAGTGGAGAACTTGCTGAAAACAGCCCATACCCCCAGTGAACTGGGGCCGTGTGACAGATTGGTGATTTTTTCACCAATCAAAATTTCCTTTATTTTTCAATAAGTTAAAAAACGCAAGGAAATTCAGGAGGTGGCCAACTGCAATGTTTCGGGGACTTGACAGAGTGCGTCAGCATTGTGCACAAGTGCGCGCCACGCAGCAGCCGACCGCCCCGTTTCAGGGCAGTGGATAGGAAGTATTCTCAGGCAGACAGTGCATTCAACACGGGCGACGCGCGCGCCGGAAGCTCCGTCTTCCGACGCCGATACCCGGAGAATTTCATGCGATCTGAACCTGCCGGCGCGGCACACGCTGCGGCCGGACGATGCGGGGTGGTTCGGGAAGCTGAATCGACTGCCGCTCGGCGGCGCTGACCCGCGCATAAATGCGCTCGGCAGCACTGCGGCTGTTGCAGTCGTAGAAGAACTGGTTGAGGTAGACGCGCCAGCGACGATCGTCGCTGGGATGGACAGCTATCCGTATATCCATGGTCTGGCGCTCCCTGCTTGGCCATCCGGTAACTTACACCGCTCACCATGACACGACAGTGGCAAAACGATGAACGGTCAGGCCGGATGCGGCAACCTGCCCTCCACCAGGTACTGCTCGCGCCGGTAGAGCCGCGGGCTGTCGGGCACCTGGGCATGCTTGAAGGCGACGTACTCGGAAGTCGTCTCGCACAGCCACGGCATCAGGTTACGCGGGCGCTTTTCGGTAAACGCCGAAGGAGCGAACAGCGCTACGTTCACGCCGCCCTGCGGGCAGCGTGCCGAACGGTATTCAAAGGCCTCCACACCCGCCTCGCGCATCGCGCTGCCCAGGCCCTGGGTCACGCTGTAATCCTGGGGATCGAGCAGCGCTTCGTGTTCACGGAAGGGCGGCAGGTGAAGGCGCACACCTTTCTGTACCTGGAAACGCGCCTCGAACGAAGCATGCTCGGAAAGGATTCGCCCACTGGGCGGCGGTGTCGCCATGCCTTCCCACAGTACGAAGCGGTAAAAAGCCGACTCCGCCATGGCCGTTTCCAGCTTGAGCGCGCCGTAGAACAGGCTCGGCTCATGCCGCCGACCGAAACGCGAGCCCCAGCGCAGCGGCGGATAGCGGAACGGTGTCTTCAATAGATAGTGCAGCGGCTCCGCAGGTGGCGGCATGCGCGGCTTGCTGGTTTCCAGCAACTCCTCGAGCAGCGCCTGCTCTTCCAGGGTGTCCACCAGCTGCAGCGTCGCCACCTGACCCTGGCTTTCCACCAGTCGCACCAGGCGCCCACGAATGGGGGCGATGACCGAATCCTCATACTTGGCCCAGAGACGGGCGCCGGCTGTGAAGGACATTCAGACCTTGCCCCGGATGGCATCCAGGTATTCGACCACCGCGACCAGGCCCTGCACCTGCTCCATCAACTGCAATGGCACGCCGCCCAGGTGGCGGTTCTCGGTGCGCAGGAAGTGGCGCATGTCTTCATGATTGCCGCCGAACAGGGCGAACAGCGCGCGGTAGATACGCACCAGCAGCAACGCCAGCTCGCCAGTCTTGCTGTCCACGCGCAGGCCGTTCTGCTTCCAGCGACTCACCGCGCTGCGGTCCACTCCGACGATGGCGGCCAGTTCCTGCTGGGTCATCGCCAGGTGCTCGCGCGCCGTCAGCACGGCCTTGGCCAGGACGGCATCGGCAACCGGGTTTTCCTTCAGCAGAGCGCTCATGGCGAATCCCCTGTCAGTGCATTTGCTACAAACATATCACCAAATGCTGTAACCGCACAAAGATCGCGGCACGGGAAATACGCCGAACTCCGCTTTCGCCCGCTCTGTATCAACGAACTGACAAAGCAGAGAATTTCTTTACCGAACATTTACTTACGCTTGGCGTTCGTTGACCTGACCGCGCGGTCTCATGAAGCACCCGGATCGTCCGGGAGATGAAAGCAGGAATCACGCACCGGCAACGCCGGCTGCGCCAGGAGAAATACCATGAAGAAGTCTGTCGCCCTGTTCTGTGCCGCCCTGATGCTCGGCAGCCCGCTGGCGAGTTTCGCCCAGCCGGGGGGCGGCCCGGACAATGGTCCGAACCATCCGGATAGTCGACCGCCGCAACAGCAGCAACGGCCGGACCAGCAGCACAATCAACAACGGCCCCAGCAACAACAGCCTCACGGCAACTACAACCAGGGGCGCAATGGCCACGCGGATCCGCGCTACTACAGGAACCCGGACTACCGCCCTCAGGCCGGCATGCCCGTACCCCACCGCGACTGGCGCCGTGGCGTGATCGTGGAGCCGAACTATCGCGGCGACCGCTATTGGGTCACCGACTGGCAAGCACGCCACCTGTACGCACCGCCGCACGACCATCGCTGGCTGTACGTCAATGGCGACTACATCCTGGTGGCCATCGCCAGCGGGTTGATCGTCAACATCCTAGCCGGTTATTGATCCACTTCAGGCGCTGGCGCTGAGCATCGAGCCGGCACCACTGCCACCGGCCCTGCGGATCGCCTCGGCCAACGCCGCGGCGGTCTGCTGCATGGCCGCACTGGTACTGGCGATGCGGCTCTGCAGGGCCATCAGCGCCGCGGTGCGCTCGGCATCCGAGGAATAGTGGCGCTTCTGTGCTTCGGCCAGCTCCCGCTGCTCCTGCTGCAACTGCTTCTGCAATTCCTTCAGGCGTTTCTGCAATTGCTCAACGGTGGTGCTGGCTTTGCCGGAACTGGCGGAGCTGCTGCTCTTTTCGCTTTCCGTCGTTCCGCCTGCCTGCAGACGCGGGCTGCCGGAGCTTTCATTGGCGCTGTCAGCCTGCGTACCAGTGGTGGTCGAGGTGGCGACGCGTAGCTGACTGGCGAAAGCCTGGTTCGCCGAGGTAATCGAAAGGCTCATGCCGGATGTCCTTTGTACCGGGAGTTCAGCCGCTCTATCGGCTGCCGCCGGAAAATCTTGAAAGCGCCTTCGCAGGACAGGGCAAAGTCCCTAGGATAGGCGGCTTTATTTCCAGCCCGCCGCCATGGACAAGAAACGCGCCTACCAACTGATCCTCGCCCGCCTCGCCGAAGACTTGGAGGTCGCCGTGCGCGCCGCCCAGACGGCCCACGAGACCGCGACCCACGAGGAAAACATCGCCGAGAACAAGTACGACACCCTCGGCCTGGAAGCAGCCTACCTCGCCGCCGGCCAATCGCGTCGCGTGGAAGAAATCCGCCAGGCCCTGTCGCTGTTCGAGAACCTTCAATTACGCGATTTCGACGAGGAACAGGGCATCCAGACCAGCGCCCTGGTACAACTGACCAACGAGCGCGACCAACAGCGCTGGGTCTTCCTCGGCCCGGACGGAGCCGGCCTCAAGGTGCAGCACGAAGGCACCGAGATCCTGGTCATCACCACCCGCGCCCCACTGGGCAGCGCCCTGCTCCAGCGTCACCCCGGCGATGAAGTCGAAGTGGGTACCGGCAGCGCACGCCAGCGCTATGAAATCCTCGACGTCTGTTGACGCTTGCGCCCTGCAAAGCAGCAACAGTCGAGCGCATCGATGAAAAATCTGAGCGGAACAGACAATACCCGGCACGCGGACTGACGCAGACTAAGCTTCAAGGCCACACCCACTCCCGGCCTCAAGGAGAAGCATCATGCTGTTCAATTGGTCCGAGTACGTCCCCGCCGTGAAAAAAGCCTTCGGCGCCCTGGGCAAGAAACACCCGAAAATGATCGCCGCCTACCAGGCTCTGGAAGCGGCCGCCGCCGACGGCGACGCCCTGGATGCCAAGACCCGCGAACTGATTGCCATCGCCGTGGCCATCACTACCCGCTGCGACGGCTGCATCGGCGTTCACGCCGAGGCCGCCCGCAAGGCTGGCGCCACCGAAGCCGAGATCGCCCAGACCCTGGCCACCGCCATCTCGCTCAATGCTGGCGCCGCCTACATCTACTCCCTGCGCGCCCTCGAAGCCTACGAGTCCGCCGCCGCTCCGAAATGAGCCTGCACCCGCGGCGCCTCGGCGCCGCGGCCTGCCTCTTTCCCTTGCGGGGTGCGATGGGTTATCTGTGTTGCTCAGCCAACCAAAACCACTGCCCATGCCCCAGCCTACCCTCAGCTTCTGGAAACTCACCCTCGCCATCGCCGCCGGCATCTGGCTCGGTTGCCTGGCCGTTGCCGCCACCGCGTGGCTGATCTGGCGCGACGCTCCGCTCGCCCTCACCCACCCTCTCGCTCCGTCACCAACGGCGCCCCCGCCGGCCCGCAGCAACGAAGAAATGTTCCAGCAATACCTGCAACGCCAGCAGGCTACGCAGGAGCAGCAGAATCATGAGATCGAAAAAGCGGAACGTGACAAACGCTTCAACAGCGCGCCATGTCAGTTCTGGCTGCAGCAGTATCAAGCGGATCCGACGCAGAAGAATCGAGAGAAGATGGATGGGTATTGCGGGTGATGGAGCGTAGGGCGGGGACTTTCAGGACGCAGAAAAGACAAAACCCCTGAAACGCTAGGCATTTCAGGGGTTTTGGCCATCTGTAATGGCGGAGAGATAGGGATTTGAACCCTAGGAACTGTTGCCAGTTCAACGGATTTCGAATCCGTCCCGTTCGGCCACTCCGGCATCTCTCCGTGCGGCGCGCATGATACCAGCTTGAAGCCTGAAGGCGAAGCCCTTATTCAGGATTTTTTCGCGTGGTATCAGACGCTTGCGTGCACTGGTCGGATCAGAGCGGCACGCCGAGGCGGTGAGCCACTTCTTCGTAGGCCTCGATGACGTCGCCCAGACCCTGGCGGAAGCGGTCCTTGTCCATCTTCTTGCGGGTTTCCTTGTCCCACAGGCGGCAGCCGTCCGGGCTGAACTCGTCGCCCAGGACAATCTTGCCGTGGAACAGGCCGAACTCGAGCTTGAAGTCCACCAGCAGCAGGCCGGCGTCGTCGAACAGCTTGTTCAGCACTTCATTGACCTTGAAGGAGTAGGCCTTCATTTCGGCCAGTTGCTCCAGGGTCGCCCAGCCAAAGGCCTGGACGTGGGATTCGTTGATGAACGGGTCACCCAGGGCGTCGTTCTTCAGGAACAGTTCGAAAGTCGGCGGAGTGAGCTGCAAGCCCTCTTCCACGCCCAGGCGGCGTACCAGGCTGCCGGCGGCGTAGTTACGCACCACGCACTCGACCGGGATCATGGCGAGCTTCTTGACCAGTACTTCGTTGTCCGACAGCAGGGCGTCGAACTGGGTCGGGATGCCGGCGGCTTCGAGCTTCTGCATGATGAAGGCGTTGAACTTGTTGTTCACCATGCCTTTGCGATCGAGCTGCTCGATGCGCTTGCCGTCGAACGCCGAGGTGTCGTTGCGGAACAGCAGGACGAGGCGGTCGGCGTCATCGGTGGTGTAAACCGACTTGGCCTTGCCGCGATAGAGTTCTTCGCGTTTTTCCATGATGGGCTCCGCTTGCTTAGGGGGTGGGCTCAGGCGATGGTGCGCCAGTCGAGTCCAGAATGCTGATCGGCTACCTGCAGCCAGTCCGGGTCGCACCCGAGGGTGTCGACGAAGCTTTGCCGGGCCAGCTGCGGCGAGTTGTTCTTTTCGCTGAGATGCGCCAGCACCAGGTGCTGCAAGCTTTCCCAGCCCAGCTGAGCCACGAGTTCGGCGGCCTGCCGGTTGTTCAAATGTCCCCACTGGCCGCCTACACGAACCTTGAGTGGGTAGGGATACGGACCGCGGGCCAGCATGTCGGTATCGTGATTCGCCTCGATGATCAACGCATCGAGGCCACGATAGCATTCCAGCACCTGCGCCGTGGCAGCACCCAGATCGGTGAGCTGCCCAAAGCGCTTCCGGCCATCGGAAAACACGTACTGCAGGGGCTCCCACGCATCGTGGGAGACGCTCACTGCAGTGACTTCCAGGTCTTTCAGTACCAGGCGGTCGCCGCACTTGAGCAGCCCCGCCGGCGTCACCGGCTTGCGCATTCCCTGCAGGGTGCCGGCGCTGAGGTACACGGGTATTCGATGGTGCCGGGCCAGCAGTTCGACGCCGTTGATGTGATCGGAGTGCTCGTGCGTGACCAGTACCGCGTCCAACTGCCCGGGCTCTACACCCAGGCGCGCCAGACGGCGGATGGTTTCACGCAGCGGGAAGCCGCAATCGATCAGTATCCGGGTGTCAGAACTGCTCACCAAGGCCGAATTGCCCCGGCTTCCGCTCCCCAGGACCGCGAAGTGCATTCCGCATACTCTCCTGGAGTTTTTCCAACACACCCTGCGCCACGTCAGCCGGTGCGGAGGTGTTGATGTCTTTGTCGACGGTGATCTGGACGGTGTTGCTCACGCTGGTCAGGCGAACCTGGTAGCGCTGGGCCTTGGCGTCTTCCTCTTCCTTGGTCTTCTCGCCACCGCCGAACAGGCGGCTGAAGAAGCCAGGCTTGTCTTCGTCCTTCTTCTTCGCGCCTTCGGCGATGTTGACGTAGTACACGCCCAGGCTGCGGTTGAGGTCGTCGACACGGATGTCGGCGCGATCCAGTGCACGGCCGACGCTGACCCAGGCACGGTCGAAGTCGGAGTCGACGGTCAGTACCGGGTTGCCGCTGCCGTCCTTGTTCAACTGGACGGCGCCGGGGGTGTCGTAGTCCGAATGCGCGGCGAGCAGGGAGACGGAGCCGCCCTTCTCGGCGCTGGTGGCCATGCTGGCGATCATCTCGTCGAGCAGCGCGGCGTCCAGGCTCGGTACGGCCGGCTTGGTCGGCCAGTCACCGCTGGCGGTGCTGCCGGCCGGGCGGGTTTCGCTCAGCACGTAGACTTCACTGGTGTTGGTCTGCACACCTGGCTCGATGCGCACGCGAACGCGCGCTTCGCTGTCAGGCTCGACGCCCGACACACGACTGCTCAGGCGACGCGCCAGGGGCGCGGAGAGCTGCGACAGCGGCTGCCAGTTGGTGCTGAATTCGCCAGTCTGCGGACGTTCGTTGGCAATGGAGAAGCCGTTGTCCTGGAAGAACTGGTGGGCGACCGGCCAGACTTCGGCCGGCGGGCGCTGGGCAACCAGCCAGCGCGAGTCGCCGCTCTTCTGCAGGCTGAAGTCGCTGACTTCGCCGGCGCCGGACAGCGGCTGCGGACGCGGCACTTCGAACTCGCCTTCCTTCTCGGTGCTGGTGGCGACGTTCATCGGGATGGGCAGCAGCGGGTCGAGCTGTTTGCTCTGCATGCCCTCGGGCACCTTCATCGGTGCGGTTTCACGGGCGTTGAGGTAGTCGTCGCCACGGTCACGGAAGTAGCCTTCCGGGCCCCACAGCCAGCCGCAGCCGGAGGTGTTGCCGATAACCAGGGCGAGCGCAGTCAGTCCTGCCAGTCGCTTCATGCGAGGGAGCTCCTTAGGCCAGGACGCCGGTCTGGCGCATGGCCTGACGCAGCGGTTCGTGGCAGCGCGGGCTGAGCCAGGTCAGAGGCAGGCGGATGCCCTCTGGAATCAGCCCCATTTCGTGCAGGGCAAACTTGACCGGGATGGGGTTGGATTCGATGAACAGGGACTTGTGCAGCGGCATCAGGCGATCGTTGATGGCACGGGCAGCGGCGGCATCGCCACGCATGGCGGCGGCGCAGAGGTCACTCATGGCGCGCGGGGCGACGTTGGCGGTCACCGAGATGTTGCCCTTGCCCCCCATCAGCATCAGCTCGACAGCGGTGGCGTCGTCACCGGAGTAGACGAGGAAATCCTTGCCGACGCGGTCCAGTACTTCCTTGCCGCGCTGCAGGTCGCCGGTGGCTTCCTTGATGCCGACGATGTTCGGCACCTTGGACAGGCGCTCGACGGTCTCGGGCAGCATGTCGCAGGCGGTACGGCCCGGCACGTTGTAGAGGATCTGCGGGATGGCCACGGCTTCGGCGATGTGGCGGAAGTGCTGGTAAAGGCCTTCCTGGGTCGGCTTGTTGTAGTACGGGGTCACCAGCAGGCAGGCGTCGGCGCCACCGGACTTGGCAGCCTCGGTCAGCTCGACCGCCTCGCGGGTGGAGTTGGCGCCGGTGCCGGCGATGACCGGGATACGGCCGTTGACCTGGTCGACGACGCGACGGATGACGTCCAGGTGTTCGTTCACGTCCAGAGTGGCCGACTCACCCGTGGTGCCGACCGCTACGATGGCATTGGTGCCTTCCTGCAGGTGGAAGTCCACCAGCTTGGCGAGGCTGTCCCAATCCAGTCGACCCTGAGCATCGAAGGGGGTGACCAGCGCCACCATACTGCCCGCAATCATGCAACCGCTCCTGCCGGAAAAAGAAAGCCGTAATGGTACTGTCGCCACCGGCCACGCACAAGGTGACGCAGCGACCCGCGAGCGGCCAGACATTCCCCTCATCGGCGCTTTTCGCTACCCTTTCTCCTTTGTCGATGCGGCCCGCTTGGCCGCCACTCCCAGGAAAGCTGCATGTCCGCCTCTCACCCTCGTGAACAATTCCTTCTGATCAGTGCTCTGGGCCCGAACCCGATGGAGTTGACCAGCGTGCTGTGTCGCACCTGCGTCGACAACCGCTGCTCGGTGGTCAGCAGCCGCCTGACCCGCCATGGCGAGTTCAGCGCGCTGATCCTGCAGATCTCCGGCAGCTGGGATGCCCTGGCCCGCCTGGAGGGCGGCCTGCCTCCCCTGGCCAAGCGCCACGGCTTCACCCTCAGCGTCACCCGCAGCAATGTCCACGTAACCCGCGCCCAGGCCTTGCCCTACGTGGCTTATGTCAGCGCCGTCTATCGCCCGGACATCCTCAACGAGCTGTGCCAGTTCTTCATCGATCACAATATCGAACTGGAGAACCTCACCTGCGACACCTACCAGGCGCCGCACACCAACACCAGCATGCTCAACGCCACGCTCACCGTGACGCTGCCGGCCGGCACCCAGATCAGCTGGCTGCGCGATCAGTTCCTCGACTTCGCCGATGCGCTGAACCTGGATGCGCTGATCGAACCCTGGCGTCCGCAGCATCCGTAAGGATGCTCCCAAGGAGAACATTCCAATGGCAGTCGAACTGAACAAGCCCGTCGCCGATTTCCAGGCCCCGGCCACCAGCGGCGTCGAATTCCGCCTGTCCGAGCTCAAGGGCAAACAGGTCGTCCTGTACTTCTACCCCAAGGACAGCACCCCGGGCTGCACCACCGAGGGCCAGGGCTTCCGCGACAAGATCGAGGACTTCGCCAAGGCCAACACCCTGGTATTCGGTGTCTCCCGAGACGGCATCAAGTCCCACGAGAACTTCAAGGCCAAGCAGTGCTTCCCCTTCGAGCTGATCAGTGACAAGGACGAAGCCGTCTGCCAGCTGTTCGACGTGATCAAGCTGAAGAAGCTCTACGGCAAGGAATACATGGGGGTCGACCGCAGCACCTTCCTGATCGACGCCAAGGGCGTGCTGCGCCAGGAATGGCGCGGCGTGAAAGTGCCCGGGCATGTGGATGCCGTGCTCGCTGCCGCCCAGGCGCTGAACCAGTAAGCCGCGGAGCCAGCTCCATGAAAAAGGCCGCTGATCAGCGGCCTTTTTCCTTTACATCATCGGACTGACTTGCGGCTCCAACGGCGGCTGCCGCGGCCAGGCATCCAGCACGGCCTTCACCAGGGTCGCCAGCGGGATGGCGAAGAACACGCCCCAGAAACCCCACAACCCGCCGAACAGCAGCACCGCACAGATAATCGCTACCGGGTGCAGGTTCACCGCTTCGGAGAACAGCAGCGGCACCAGCACGTTGCCATCCAGCGCCTGGATGATCGCGTGCGCAGCCATCAGGTAGATGAACTGGTCGCTCCAGCCCCACTGGAACAGCGCGATCATCGCCACCGGCACGGTGACCACCACCGCGCCGATGTACGGCACCACCACCGAAAGACCGACCAGCAGCGCGAGCAGCGCCGCGTAGTTGAGCCCCAGCACGGCGAAGGCGATGTAGGTCGCCACGCCGGTGATGAAGATCTCGATGACCTTGCCGCGGATGTAGTTGGCAATCTGCTGGTTCATCTCGTTCCACACCTGCTTCATCAGCCCGCGCTCGCGGGGCAGGTAGCGGCGGAACCAGTGGTAGAAGCGCCGGCGATCCTTGAGGAAGAAGAACACCAGGATCGGCACCAGCACCAGGTAGATCATGATGTTGACCACCACCGGCAGCCCAGACAGGGAGAAGGTCAGCGCCCACTGGCCAAGCTGCCCCAGCTCGTTGCGCGCCGCCTCGACGGTACGCAGCACCTGTTCCTCGGTCACCATGTCCGGGTAGCGCTCGGGCAGCATCAGCAACGTCGCCTGCCACTCGCCGAGCATGCCGGGCAGCTCGTTGAACAGGGTGAACAGCTGCTTCCACAGCAGCGGCACCAGCACCAGCAGGAACACCGCCAGCAGGCCAAGGAACAGCGAATACACCAGCCACACCGCGAACAGGTGCGGCACGCGCAGGCGCTCCAGCACACCGACCATGCCCTGGATCAGGAAGGCGATGACCATCGCTGCCAGCACCGGAGCGAGCATCCCGCCAAAGGCCAGGATGACGGTGAACCCGAGCCCGAGAATGACCGCCAGCACTATCGCCTCCTCGTCGGAGAAATAGCGCTGCATCCAGTCCTGCAAAACCTTGAGCATGTAAGGGCCTACGAAACGACAAAGGGTAACGTCCCGGTTACCCGGAAACTTCAGGGCTACTTCTTGCGAAGCCAGTAGCGATAGACGCCGCCTTCGACCTCTTCATGCAGCAGTGAGTGCCCGGCAAGATCGGCGAAAACGCGGAAGTCGCGCTGGGAGCCAGCATCGGTGGCGATCACCTTGAGCACCGCCCCGCTGGGCAGCTTGTTCAGCTCGAGCTTGGCCTTGAGCAGCGGCAACGGACAATTGAGACCGCTGGCGTCCAGCTCCGCGTCACAGGCGGGAACGGACGGCGTGGAATCGGACATCGAAACGAACTCCGGTCAGGGCGCCCAAGAATACCGAAAGCGTTGGAAAAGTAACCAGGCCCGGCCGAGACACAGACCATTAATCAAGCCGTCAGCCTCGCGGGTTAAAACGGCAGCGGAGCGGAAATACCCGTTTCGAATTGCGCCGTACTTCCGCCCTGCAAACTAGGCATAGGCGTTTGCGTGCAGCTAAAGTAGAGCCTTTCTCGGAACGAGCCTCGTGTACATGAAAGTACTCCGCCCTGCCCTGCTGTCGCTCGCTATCGCCTTTGCCATGCCAGCCCTGGCGGACGACCTTCCTTCCCTGGGGGACGCCAGCTCGTCCATCGTTTCCCCGGAGCAGGAATTCCAGCTCGGCCGCGCCTGGCTGAGCATGCTGCGCAACCAGGTCGACACGCTCAACGATCCGCAACTCAAGGACTATGTCGAGTCCAGCGTCTACCGCCTGGCCGAGTCCAGCGAACTGCAGGACCACCGCCTGGCCTTCATCCTGATCCGCGACAAGCAGATCAACGCCTTCGCCGCCCCTGGCGGCGTGGTCGGCGTCAACGGCGGCCTGTTCATCTACGCCCAGACCGAAGGCGAATACATCGCGGTACTGGCGCACGAACTCGGCCACCTGAGCCAACGCCACTTCGCCCGCGGCATCGAGGCGCAGCAGCGCATGCAGATCCCGGTGATGGCCGCCATGCTGGCCGGCATCGTCGCCGCTGCCGCGGGCGCCGGTGACGCCGGCATTGCCGCCATTGCCGGCACCCAGGCCGCGGCGATCCAGAACCAGCTGCGCTTCTCCCGGCAGAACGAGCAGGAGGCCGACCGCGTCGGCGTCGCCACCATGGTCCGCGCCGGCTATGACCCGCGCTCCATGCCCAACATGTTCGAGCGCCTGGCCCGCCAGTATCGCTACGAGGGCAAGCCGCCGGAATTCCTGCTGACCCACCCGGTCACCGAGTCGCGTATCGCCGACACCCGCAACCGCGCCGAGCAGTATCCCAAGGGCGGCAAGGAAGACTCGCTGCGCTACGAGCTGATGCGCGCCCGCGTCCAGCAGATGTTCGAAGACACCCCCGGCATGGCCAGCAAGCAGTTCCGCGCGCAACTCGACGATGACCCGAAGAACGACGCCGCGCGCTACGGACTCGCGCTGTCGCAGACCAAGATCGGCCAGCTCAACGACGCCCGCAGCAACCTCCAGCAACTGCTGGCCAAGGCACCCAACGACATCAGCTACAACCTGGCCATGTCCGATCTCGACATCACCGCCAACAAGCTGCCCGACGCCCAGGCGCGGGTGCAGAAGATGCTCGGCCAGTACCCGGACAGCTACCCGCTGATCCAGGCCAATGCCGACCTGATGATGAAGACCAACCGCGCCGCCGACGCCGAGAAGACGCTGTTCAAGCTCTCCCAGCGCCGCCCGCTGGACCCGGACGTGTGGAACCGCCTCGCCGACGCCTGCACCCTGAGTGGCAACGCCATTGGCGTGTACCAGGCCCGCGCTGAGTACTACGCGCTGACCGGCGACTACAAGCAGGCGATCGAGCAACTGGACTTCGCCAAGCGTCGCGCCGGCGGCAACTTCACCCTGGCGGCGCGCCTGGATGCACGCCAGCAGGAGTTCCGCGATCAGGAACGCATCCTCAAGGAAATGATGGGGCGCTGAGCAATCACGCAGGCCCTGCCTGTAGGAGCGAGCTTGCTCGCGAACCCATTACGGCAGTCAGTGGTATCAAGCGGTTCGCGAGCAAGCTCGCTCCTACAAAAGCCCCAAAGAAAAAGCCCGGCATCTGCCGGGCTTTTTCATGGCGCCGCGCGCGTCAGGCGTTGCCCGCCAGTTTCAGCTTCGCCGCCTGGGTGAAGTCGAGCATGCGCTTGAGCGGCTTGATCGCCTTGGGAATCAGCGCCGGGTCGACGAGGATTTCCCCCGAGCCTTCCTTCAGGCACGCCAGGGTACGCTCCAGGGTGTTCATGGCCATCCACGGGCAGTGCGCGCAGCTGCGGCAAGCCGCGCCGTTACCGGCGGTGGGCGCCTCGATGAACTCCTTGTCCGGGCACAGCTGCTGCATCTTGTAGAAGATGCCGCGGTCGGTGGCGACGATGAAGCGCTTGTTCGGCATCGTCTGCGCGGCCTTGATCAACTGGCTGGTGGAGCCCACCGCATCGGCCAACTCAACCACCGCTTCCGGTGATTCCGGGTGCACCAGGATCGCGGCGTCCGGATAGACGGCCTTGAGGTCTTCCAGCTGCTTGGCCTTGAACTCCTCGTGAACGATGCAGGCACCGTCCCAGAGCAGCATGTCCGCACCGGTTTCGCGCTGGATGTAGCGGCCCAGGTGCTGGTCCGGCGCCCAGAGGATCGGCTCGCCGTTGTCCATCAGGTGCTCGACGATCTCCACGGCGCAGCTGGAGGTCACCACCCAGTCCGCACGCGCTTTCACGGCCGCCGAGGTGTTCGCGTAAACGACCACGGTGCGCTCCGGATGCTGGTCGCAGAACGCCGAGAACTCCTCCACCGGGCACCCCAGGTCCAGCGAGCAGGTCGCCTCCAGCGTGGGCATCAGCACACGCTTTTCCGGGTTGAGAATCTTCGCGGTCTCGCCCATGAAGCGAACACCGGCCACCACCACGGTCTGCGCCGAGTGCTGGTTGCCGAAGCGGGCCATTTCCAGCGAATCGGAAACGCAGCCGCCGGTCTCTTCAGCCAGCGCCTGGATCACCGGATCGCAGTAATAGTGCGCGACGAGCACAGCGTTCTGCGCCTTCAACTCGGCAGCGATGGCCGCACGGTAGTCGGCCTCTTCCTGTGCGCTCAACACCCGCGGCTGTTTCGCCGCCAGATGGGCCTGAACCAGAAGGCGTTCGGAAATCTGGGACATCGTGTGTAAACCTCAACAGGCACGGTCTGATTATGCCGGCGATTTTATCACCACCATCCCTCGTCGCGGCGGGCCGAGGACTGCCGCGCGGCGGACTTTTTCCGGCACATGGCAAAAGCCCCGTGACCTTTCGATCACGGGGCTTTCACAGGATTTGATGGTGGGTCGTGTAGGATTCGAACCTACGACCAATTGGTTAAAAGCCAACTGCTCTACCGACTGAGCTAACGACCCGACGTGGTGCGTATAATACTGATTTCTAACGTAAAAACAACACCCCGAGAAAACTTTTTTCAGAAATATCGCGTGGGGTCGGAAATTCCGGCGGCGGAAAAGCCTTCGGAGCGCAGTCGGCAGCTGTCACATTTGCGGCAAGCACGCCCCTCATCGTCGGCCTGATAGCAGGAAACGGTGAGGCCATAATCGACGCCGCGAGCGACGCCTGCCTCGATGATCTGCGCCTTGGAAAGGAACTGTAGCGGCGCCTGGATACGGAAGCCGTCGCCCTCCACTCCTGCCTTGGTCGCCAGGTTCGCCATGCGCTCGAACGCCTCGACGAACTCCGGGCGGCAGTCCGGGTAGCCGGAGTAATCCACGGCATTCACGCCGATGAAGATGTCCCGTGCGCCCAGCACTTCCGCCCAGCCCAGGGCCAGCGAAAGGAACACGGTATTGCGCGCCGGCACATAGGTCACCGGAATGCCTTCACTGGGGGCTTGGGGAACATCGATGCTGCTGTCGGTCAGCGCGGAACCACCGATGCCATTCAGATCGAGGCCGATCACCTTGTGCTCGACCACGCCCAGCTGGCGGGCGACGCGCTCAGCGGCCTGCAACTCGGCGCGGTGACGCTGGCCGTAGTCGAAGCTCATGGTGTAGCAGTCGTAACCCTCGGCCTTGGCCATGGCGACCACGGTCGCGGAATCCAGGCCACCGGAGAGCAGGATCACGGCCTTCTTGTCGTTCGTAGCGTTCTTGTCGGACATCAACAGGGTCTCCTCCGCGCTCAGTGGCCCGGCTCATCGTTCCAGAGAATCTTGTGCAATTGCAGCTGCAGGCGGACCGGCAGGTTGTCGCTGACAATCCAGTCGGCCAGCGCGCGCGCGTCCACCTGGCGGTGGCTGGGCGAGAACAGCACCTCGCCGGCGCGCTCCTCCAGGCGATACTCGATCAGCTTGGAGACCGCCCAGTCGTAGTCCTCGCGGGAGCAGATGACGAACTTGACCTGATCGTTGGAGGTCAGCTCGCCAACATTCTCGTAGCGATTGCGCGCCACTTCCCCGGAGCCGGGGGTCTTCAGGTCAAGAATGCGGCTGACGCGGCGGTCGGTGACGGAAATGTCCAGCGCGCCACTGGTTTCCAGCGAGACGTCGTAGCCGGCATCGCACAGGCGCTCGAGCAGCGGAATGCAGTTTGGCTGCGCCAGCGGCTCGCCGCCGGTCACGCAGACGTAGCGCGGGCGATACCGGGCGACCTGATCGAGGATAGCGTCGAGGCTCTGGATTTCGCCGCCACTGAAGGCATAGGCGGTATCGCAGTAATTGCAGCGCAGGGGACAGCCGGTCAGGCGTACGAACACGGTCGGCAAGCCGGCGGTGCGCGTTTCCCCCTGCAGCGAGTAGAAAATCTCGGTAATGCGCAGGGTCTGTTGCATATCAGCCACGGGCGTGACGGCTATACAGGCCATCCGCCTCCGTTGCGTTGGAGTCGTGAGCGCACTGGAGAGGCGCTCGGCAATCCCGGTACACAGCAGACATCAGCGCGGCTGAAACCACTGGCTTTTTCCGGGGGCGGGAATTCTAACGAAAAAACCCGCGACGGGCGCGGGTTTTCAGACTGCGAGATAGGAAGCTTACTTGAGGTTCTTCAGATCACGCTGGGACAGCTGGGCAGCGGAAGTGCCCGGATACTGCGCGACCACCTGCTGCAGGATGCCGCGAGCCTTGTCGTTGTTGCCCAGGCGGCGCTCGACGTCGGCGAGCTTGTACAGCGAGTCCGGCACCTTGGCGCTGCTCGGGTAGGCCTGGCTGACGCGGGCGAAGGCCTGGCCGGCTCCCTGCAAGTCACCTTTCGCGAGGTTCACTTCACCGAGCCAGTACTGCGCGTTACCCGCGTACTGGCTGTTCGGGTACTTGCGCAGGAAAGCGCCAAAGGCCTGGCTGGCCTTGTCAAAGTCCTTGGCCTTGATCAGGTCGAAGGCGGCGTCGTAGTACAGCTTCTCTTTTGCCGGGTCACCCGGCTCGCTGCTGGCAGCGGGCTGCTGTTGCTGGGCGGCGGCAACGCCTGCTCCGGCGGCAGCTCCGGCACTGGCGCCGGCAGCGGCAGCGGGGGAATTGGATTGAACAGCAGCACCGGCCGCTCCTGCACCTGCACCGCTGGAAAGGCGGCTGTCGATGTCCTGGAAGCGTTCCTGGTTTTCCTGCTTCATTTGCTGGATCTGGTTCTGCTGCTCTTCGAGCATGCCGCGCAGACGGGACATTTCGTCCTGCATCTGCTGCAGCTGCATGAACAGCTGAGCCTGACCGGAGACGGGAGTTGTCATCCCGCCTCCGGCGTAGGCGCCATCAGCGCCTGCGGTGCCATAACCCGAGGGCGGTGTGCTGGCATAGCCACCATTACCGTCCTGTACCGGAACCGCGGCTGCCGCCATGAGGGGCAGTCCGCATGCGATCAAGGTCAGAAAACGCAGGCGCATCGGCATCAGGTCTTACTTCTTCAGCTCAACGCGACGGTTCTGGGCCCAGGACTGCTCGTCGTGGCCAGTGGCAACCGGACGCTCTTTGCCGTAGGAAACCAGTTCCAGCTGAGCCGGGGAAACGCCCTGCAGTACCAGGTAGCGCTGAACGGCCTTGGCGCGACGCTCGCCCAGAGCCATGTTGTACTCGCGGGTGCCGCGCTCGTCAGTGTGACCTTCCAGGACTACGCGCTGGCCGGAACCTTTCAGGTCCTTGGCGTGTACGTCCAGGGCACGCATGGCTTCCGGCTTCAGGTCGGAGCTGTCGTACTCGAAGTAGAAGGTGGTGATAGCGCGCAGAGCGGCTTCGTCGCTCAGGGAGCCGTCAACGGCACCGCTGTTGGCGCCGTAGCCAGCGTTCGGATCAACGCCGCCATTGGCGCCTTCACCAGTAGCATCGCCTTTCTTGGACGAGCAGCCTACGGCAACGGCCATGGCGAGGGCGATAACGGCAAATTTGCCGAATTTCAGCATTTCCATCATGTAACTCCTAATGAACCCCAGTGTATAAATTTGAAACAGTTGGCAACCGTCAGTTCAGGTAAGGGGACCAGGAAGGCTCGCGCACGTCGCCTTGAGCGGTGGGTAGCGGTAACCGAACACGTCCGTTGATGCTCACGAGCATCAACACGCCCCGGTCCTGCTGGCGGGTGGCATATATTAGCATCGTGCCATTTGGCGCAACAGTGGGCGAATCATCCAGGTTGGTGTTGGAAAGTACCCGGAGATTACCGCGCTGAAGGTCCTGGGCTGCAATCTGGAAGTTGGTGAAACCGTCCTGGCGATGAACCATGACCAGGGTCTTCTCGTCAGCCGACAGTTTCGGGTTGGCGTTGTAGTTGCCGATGAAGGTCACGCGGTCGGTAGCGCCCGAGTTCACGTTCATCTTGTAGATCTGCGGTTTGCCGCCACGATCCGAGGTGAAGTACAGGGTCGAGCCGTCCGCGCCCCAGAAAGGTTCGGTGTCGATCGCCGAGTTGTTGGTCAGGCGACGCAGCTGGCGGCTGCCCAGGTCCATCACATAGATCTCCGGGTTGCCGTCGCGCGACAGCACGAAGGCCAGGCGGTTGCCGTCCGGCGAGAAGGCCGGGGCGCCGTTGAGGCCTTCGAAGTTGGAGATCTGCTCGCGGCGGCCAGTGTCGACGTACTGCATGAAGATGCGCGGACGCTTCTGCTCGAAGGACACGTAGGCGATACGACGACCATCGGGCGAGAAGCGCGGCGAAAGGATCGGCTCGCGCGATTGCAGCAGGGTCACCGGGCGAGCGCCATCATAATCGGAGCGCTGCAGGGTGTAGCGGGTGTTATCCACCGAGAAGCGCTCTGCGGTCACGTAGAGCATCTTGGTGGAGAACGCACCCTTGATGCCGGTGAGCTTCTCGAACGACTGGTCGGCGATGTAGTGCGACATGTCGCGCAGTTGGTCGGTGGTGCCGCCCACGCTGCCGGTCAGGACCTGCTCCTGGGTCGCCACGTTGAGCAGGGCGTACTGGATCTGCAGACGGCCACCGCTGGGCACGATGCTGCCGACCAGCACGTACTGCGCGCCGAGTGCCTGCCAGTCGCGGTAGATCACTTCGCTGGCCTGGGCCGGCTGACTGATCATGTTCTGGCGCGGAATCGGTTCGAAGTAACCGGAGTTGCGCAGGTCGTTGCCGATGATGTTCGACATGTCTTCGGGCAGGACGTTGCCGCCCTGCCAGCCGAACGGAACCACGGCGATCGGGACGGCCGAGTCACGACCACTGGAGATCACCAGCGGGTCGGCGGCCTGCGCTGCGCCGGCCACCAGGGCCAGGGCGAAGAGCGCAAAGCGAATCAGGGTACTCACAGATCTAAATCCTCCGGTTTGAAGACCATTCGGCGCTGACGATACAGGCTATCGAAAGTGGCGCGATCCAGTTTTTGCAGTTCGGGAATACGGCCCACATTTCGGACCGCGGCCACCGCCGAATCGTCGAACGGCTTGTCACCACTGGAGCGGGTCACGCTCACGTTGGTGATGGCGCCGCTCGGCAGCATCTGAATCAGCACTTCTACGCTCATTCCGTTACGAGCTGAAGGAGGACGGCTCCACTGCTGGCTCACCAGGCTGACGATCAGATCGTCGAAGTTGCCCGCCACCTCGTTACCCTGCTCGTCGGCCAGGGCCTGTTGCCGTTGCGTGTCATCCGACAGCAGTTCGGCCAGCGCCTGGGCCTTCTTGTCTTCCGTTGCCTTGCGGGCTGCGGCGGCGGCTGCAGCGGCAGCCTTCTTCTTCGCAGCTTCGACCGCGGCAGCCTTCTTCTTGGCATCATCCGCGGCGGCTTTTTTCTTCGCGTCCTCGGCGGCCTTCTTCTTGGCCTCCTCGGCAGCTTTCTTCTTCGCCTCTTCAGCGGCCTCTTTCTTGGCCTCTTCCTCGGCTTTCTTCTTGGCGATATCCGCCTGCTGTTTCTGCTCGGCAGCCTTGGCCTCAGCCGCTTTCTTGGCCGCCGCAGCGGCATCAGCCACCCTCTTGGCGTCGTCAGCCTTCTTGGCTTCAGCGGCCTTCTCAGCGGCATCTGCAGCCTTTTGAGCCGCATCAGCCTTCTTTTGTTCCTCGGCTTTCGCAGCAGCCAATGCCTGCTGCTCAGCCTTCTTCTGCTCGAGCTGCTCCTGCTCGTATTGCTTGGCCGAAGTCTTCTTCGCCTCGCCGGCTATCTTCTGGTTGGTCTGCTGGGTCGCCTGGCTCTTGGACTTCAGCTGGTACAGGGTAGCCTGGACGATCGGCCGCGAAGGCGGCAGTTCAGGCGTACTGGCCCAGCTGACGAACAGCATGGCGAAGATCAGGACATGCAGGGCCACGGCCAGGACCGTTGGCCAGAAGTAGCCTTCCGATTGAGAGCGCTCGAGCTGGTGCATCAACTACCTGGTGCCTCGGTAATCAGACCGACGTTGCCGACTCCGGCTTTCTGCAGACCGCCCATGACGGCCATGACCGAGCCATAGTCGACTGCCTTGTCCCCACGGACGAAGACCTGGACTTTCTTACCCTGGCGGCTGTTCTCGGCCATGATGCCGGTGGCAGCGTTGACCAGTTGATCGAGGTCTACGGCAGTCTGGCTGCCCTTGCCCTGATCCGGGTCCACTTCGGAGCCCATGTTCCAGTAGTAGGTCTTGTCGGCCTTGATGGAGATGGTGAGCACGCGGGAATCGTTATCCTGCGGCAGCGCTTCGCTGGAAACCTTGGGCAGGTCGACCTTGACCCCCTGGTTGAGCATGGGCGCGGTCACCATGAAAATGACCAGCAGTACCAACATCACGTCGATGTAGGGCACCACGTTCATTTCCGCGACCGGCTTGCGCTTGTGACGAACTCTTGCCATGACGGCTTACCTCTTGGTCGTCGATCAATCGTCGCTGGTGTGCACTTTGCGGTGCAGGATCGCCTGGAACTCGTCGGCGAAGGTGTAGTAGCGGCCGATGAGCATTTCCGAGCGGGCGGCGAAACGGTTGTAGGCGATGACCGCGGGGATGGCCGCGAACAGGCCGATGGCGGTGGCGATCAGCGCTTCGGCGATACCCGGCGCCACGGTGGCGAGGGTGGCCTGCTGCACGGTGGCCAGGCCACGGAAGGAGTTCATGATGCCCCACACGGTGCCGAACAGACCGATGTACGGGCTGGTGGAGCCGACAGTGGCGAGGAACGGCAGGCTGGTTTCCAGCTTTTCTTCCTCACGGGAAATGGCGACGCGCATGGCGCGGGAAACGCCTTCCATCACCGCATCCGGGTCAACGCCAGCCTGCTGGCGCAGACGGGAGAATTCCTTGAAGCCGGCACGGAAGATCTGCTCGACCCCCGAATCCGGATCGGGGTTGCTGCCCGCCTGACGATAGAGCTTGGACAGGTCGATGCCCGACCAGAAGCGCTCTTCGAAAGTTTCCAGGGCCTTCTTCGCCGAGCGCATCATGTTGCTGCGCTGGAAAATCATGATCCAGGAAGTGACCGATGCGGCCACCAGGGTCAGCATCACCAGCTGTACCACGACGCTGGCGTTACTGATCAAGCTCCACATGGAAGTATGGTCGACGACGTTCGGTTCCACGTTAATCTCCTGCTGAAAGGGTGTCCGGACTGCCGGCAAATGCCGCACGCAACACATCTGGGATAGCGCGGGGTTTCAGGGTGTCCGCCCGCACGCACGCCACCAGGAATCGCCCCTCGCAGAGCAAGGTCGAATCCGACGCCCGTCGAACCTGTTGACGAAACTTCAGGCTCGCGCGGTTCAACTCCTCCACTTCGGCGCTGACGAGCAGCTCGTCATCCAGGCGGGCCGGCGCGTGATAGCGCGCCTCGGCCGAATGAACGACGAAAAGCAGGTTCTCCCCCGCCAGCTGTGACTGGGCGAAGCCCAGATCACGCAGCCGCTCGGTACGAGCCCGCTCCATGAACTTGAGGTAGTTGACGTAGTAGACGATGCCGCCGGCATCGGTGTCCTCGTAATAGACCCGATACCGCTGCTGGAACGGCTGACCCCCGTGTTGCGCGCGCATACTCTAAAACCAAGTCCTGGCTTTGCCAATCGGCAATCGCCTACAAATGCAATTAATTACCATCTTCAGGGGCGAACAGATCCGGCGTCGCCCCCTCCCCCATCCGCTTCGGCACATTCAGGCCGAAATGCAGGTACGCGTGCCGGGTCACCACACGGCCGCGCGGTGTGCGCATGATATAGCCTTGCTGGATCAGATAGGGCTCCAGCACATCTTCAATCGTGTGTCTTTCTTCGCTGATGGCGGCCGCCAGGTTGTCGACGCCCACCGGTCCACCGTCGAACTTGTCGATCATGGTCAGCAGCAGACGGCGATCCTGGTGATCGAAGCCCCTTTCGTCCACGTCCAGCAGGTTCAGCGCCTTGTCGGCGATGTCGCGGCTGATGTGCCCGGTGCCACGCACCTCGGCGAAATCCCGCACCCGGCGCAGCAGGCGGTTGGCGATACGCGGCGTGCCACGGGCGCGCCGGGCGATCTCGAAGGCGCCCGCCGGCTCGATCTCCAGGCCGAGGATCCCCGCCGAGCGGGCGACGATGCTGGACAGGTCGTCCACACCGTAGAACTCAAGACGCTGCACGATGCCGAAGCGGTCACGCAGCGGATTGGTCAGCATGCCGGCGCGAGTCGTCGCACCGACCAGGGTGAAGGGCGGCAGGTCGAGCTTGATCGAGCGCGCGGCCGGGCCTTCGCCGATCATGATATCCAGCTGGAAGTCTTCCATGGCCGGGTACAGCACTTCCTCGACGATGGGCGACAGGCGATGGATCTCGTCCACGAACAGCACGTCGTTAGGCTCGAGGTTGGTCAGGATCGCCGCCAGGTCGCCAGGGCGTTCCAGCACCGGGCCGGACGTGCTCTTGATCGAAACCCCCATTTCCTGGGCGATGATGTTCGCCAGGGTGGTCTTGCCCAGGCCGGGCGGGCCGAAGATCAGCGTGTGATCCAGCGCTTCCTGACGCCCGCGGGCCGCCTGGATGAACAGCTCCATCTGCTCGCGCACCACCGGCTGACCGACATAGTCCGCCAGCTTGAGCGGGCGGATGGCGCGGTCGAACTGCTCTTCGCGGTCGCGACTGGAGGCTGAGGAAATCAGGCGATCGGCTTCGATCATCACTATCTACCTAGACCATGCCCTTGAGGGAACGGCGGATGAGTTCTTCGCTGGACAAGCCTTCCTCCTGCACGGCGGCCACGGCGCGGCTCGCCTCCTGGGGTTTGAAGCCCAGGGCGATCAGCGCGCTGACCGCATCGGACTCGGCGCTTGAGACTGCGGCAACCCGCATGGGTTCCACCACCAGCGGGGCGATGGAAGGAATATTCTCCCACGCCTTGAAGCGGTCTTTCAGCTCTACCAGCAGGCGCTCGGCAGTTTTCTTGCCGACACCCGGAATCTTCACCAGGGTCGAAGTATCCTGCGCCTGCACGCAGCGCACCAGTTCATCGACCTCCAGCCCCGACATCAGCGCCAGCGCCAGCTTCGGCCCCACGCCATTGAGGCGGATCAGCTCGCGGAACAGCTCGCGCTCGCGCTTCTCGGCGAAGCCGTAGAGCAGGTGGGCATCCTCGCGCACCACCAGGTGGGTGTGCAGGGTCACCGGCTCGCCCAGGCTCGGCAAGCGGTACAGGGTGGTCATCGGCACTTCCAGCTCGTAGCCCACGCCGTTCACGTCGACGATCAGGTGCGGCGGCTGCTTCTCCGCCAGGGTGCCACGCAGGCGTCCAATCACGGGTGTTTGTCCTTGCTCAATGTTTTTCCGGATATCACAGGCGCAGGCGTCCGCCGCGACGGCGGGCCCCCATCAGGCCATGCGGCACCAGGCTTTGCCGGGTGTGCGCGTGGCACAGGGCGATGGCCAGGGCGTCGGAGGCGTCGATCTGCGGCTTCTGTACCAGCTTGAGCAGGTGCATGACCATCATCTGCACCTGCTGCTTGTCCGCGCCGCCGGTGCCGGCAATCGCCTGCTTGACCTGGCTGGCGGTGTACTCGGCGATCTGCAGGCCTTCCTCCGCCGCCGCGACTATGGCCGCGCCGCGCGCCTGCCCCAGCTTCAGCGCCGAGTCGGCATTGCGCGCCATGAACACCTGCTCGATGCCCATCATGGTCGGCTGGTAGGTCTGGATGACCTCGCGCACACCACGGAAGACGATCTGCAGGCGCTCGAACAGCTCGCCATTGCCGGTGCGGATGCAGCCCGAAGCCACGTATTCACAACCACGGCCGGTGTCGCGCACCACGCCGAATCCGGTAATCCGTGAGCCTGGGTCGATACCGAGAATCAGGGTCATGTCCGTTCGATCACACCTAGTCTGCAACGCGCATTTCAGATAACAAAAACCGGAAGCGGGAGGCGCCGCTGACGACCACTCCCGCTTCCGGCTTCAGCACATCGCCGGTGGTGGGATCAGCCCAGCTGGGCCATTACCTCGTCCGGGATGTCCGCATTGGAGTAGACGTTCTGCACGTCGTCCAGGTCTTCGAGCATGTCGATCAGCTTGAGGACCTTCTGCGCGGTGTCCAGGTCCAGGGTCGCCACGGTCGACGGGATCATGGTGATCTCCGCGTCCTCGCCCTTGAAGCCCGCTTCGGTCAGTGCTTCGTTGACCGAGATGAAATCGGCGAAGGTGGTGAAGACGTCGATGGAACCGTCGTCGTTGACCACTACATCGTCGGCGCCGGCTTCCAGCGCGGCATCCATCAGGGCCTCTTCGTTCACGCCCGGCGCATAGCTGATCTGGCCCTTGCGCTCGAACATGTAGGCCACCGAACCATCGGTACCCAGGTTGCCGCCGCACTTGCTGAAGGCATGGCGCACTTCGGCCGCGGTGCGGTTGCGGTTGTCGGTCATGGCCTCGACGATGATCGCCACGCCGCTGGGTGCGTAGCCTTCATAGGTCAGCTCGGCCATGTTGTCCGCTTCGCTGGAGCCCACGCCGCGCTGGATGGCACGGTCGATGGTGTCGCGGGTCATGTTGGCGGTCAGCGCCTTGTCCACGGCCAGGCGCAGACGCGGGTTGTCCGCCGGGATCCCGCCGCCCTGCTTGGCAGCGACGGTCAGCTCACGAATGAGCTTGGTGAAGATCTTGCCCTTCTTGGCGTCCTGACGTTCCTTGCGGTGCTTGATGTTGGCCCATTTGGAATGACCAGCCATAACTCACTCCGTATCGCTTGTTTGCTTCGCTGGCAGCGTCCGTTGCGCGGGCGCCGCCAGCTATTCGAATCGACTTACTCGGCGGCCTTCTGCTGCTCGCGCAGGCGGATGTTCAGCTCGCGCAGAGCCTTGGCATCCACGGTGCCCGGCGCCTGGGTCATCACGTCGCCGGCGCTCTGGGTTTTCGGGAAGGCGATGACTTCGCGGATCGACGCTGCGCCGGTCATCAGCATCACCAGACGGTCCAGGCCGAAGGCCAGGCCACCGTGCGGCGGTGCGCCGTACTTCAGGGCGTCCAGCAGGAAGCCGAACTTCTCTTCCTGCTCTGCATCGTCGATGCCCAGCACGCGGAACACTGCCTGCTGCATGGCCTTGTCGTGGATACGGATGGAACCGCCGCCCAGCTCGGTGCCGTTGAGCACCATGTCGTAGGCACGGGACAGCTTGCCGGCCGGGTTGGCCTCCAGCTCTTCCGGGGTGCACTTGGGTGCGGTGAACGGGTGGTGCAGGGAAGTCAGGCTGCCGTCGTCGTTCTCTTCGAACATCGGGAAGTCCACGACCCACATCGGCGCCCACTCCTTGGTGAGCAGGTTGAGGTCATGGCCGACCTTGATACGCAGCGCGCCCAGGGCGTCGCAGACGATCTTGGCCTTGTCGGCGCCGAAGAACACGATGTCGCCATCGACCGCACCGACGCGATCGAGGATCTCGTTCAGGTTCGGCTCGGCGATGTTCTTCACGATCGGCGACTGCAGGCCTTCCACGCCCTTGGCGCGTTCATTGACCTTGATGTAGGCCAGGCCCTTGGCGCCGTAGATGCCGACGAACTTGGTGTAGTCGTCGATCTGCTTGCGCGGCATGCTCGCACCGCCCGGAACGCGCAGCGCGGCAACGCGGCCCTTCGGATCATTGGCCGGGCCGGAGAAGACCTTGAACTCGACGTCCTTCAGTTGATCGGCCACATCGACCAGTTCCAGCGGGATACGCAGGTCAGGCTTGTCCGAACCGTAACGGCGCATGGCCTCTTCGAACGGCATGTGCGGGAACTCGTCGAACTCGACGTTCAGCACTTCCTTGAACAGCTGGCGCACCATCTTCTCGGTGATCTCGATGATGTCGCTTTCTTCCAGGAAACTGGTCTCGATGTCGATCTGGGTGAATTCCGGCTGGCGGTCGGCACGCAGGTCTTCGTCGCGGAAGCACTTGGCGATCTGGTAGTAACGGTCGAAGCCGGCCACCATCAGCAGTTGCTTGAACAGCTGGGGCGACTGCGGCAGGGCGAAGAAGTGGCCCGGGTAGGTACGGCTCGGCACCAGGTAGTCACGCGCGCCTTCCGGCGTCGGGCGACCGAGGATCGGGGTTTCCACGTCGAGGAAGCCGTTCTCGTCCAGGTAGCGGCGGATGCTGCTGGTGATGCGCGCGCGCAGCTTCAGCTTGGCGGCCATTTCCGGGCGACGCAGGTCGATGAAGCGGTAGCGCAGGCGGGTTTCCTCGCCCACGTCGGAGTATTCGTCCAGCGGGAACGGCGGGGTTTCCGCCTGGTTCAGCACTTCCAGCTCGTGGCCCAGCACTTCGATGGCGCCCGAAGCCATGCTCGAGTTGCGCGCACCTTCGGGACGCAGACGCACCTTGCCGGTGATCTTCACCACGTACTCGCTGCGCACGCGGTCGGCCTTGGCGAAGGTCTCGACGCGATCCGGGTCGAACACCACCTGGGCCAGACCTTCACGATCACGCACGTCGAGGAAGATCACCCCGCCGTGGTCGCGGCGACGGTGTACCCAACCGCAAAGAGTGACTACCTGGCCGTCCAGGCTCTCGTTCAACTGGCCGCAATAGTGGCTGCGCATCATGGTGTGTTTCGCTTCTCGAAAGTCTTGAATTCTAGGGAACCGCTCATTCGCTGGCGGAGCAGGCGCCGGCACCGCAACCGGTGGCCGGACAGGCCGCTGGGGCATCGCCGGAGGCCAGGTTCTTCTTCGCTCCGGTCTTGAAGTCGGTCTCGTACCAACCGCTGCCGCCCAGGCGGAAGCCCGGAGCCGACAACATCTTCTTCAATTCGGGAGCCTTGCAGGCCGGACAATCGACCAACGGCGCATCGCTGATCTTCTGCAGCGATTCCAGCTGATGCGCGCAGGACTGGCACTGGTACTCGTAAATCGGCATGGAACACCTTGGCTGTGTAACGCCACGGGTCCGCGTCCCGCGGCAAAGAGGCCGATTATAGCCTGAAAAATCCGCAGGTTGCAGCCGGGCTCCGGTGGCGGAAAAGCCTGCCGGGCGCACAGCCTTTTAATAGAAATGCTCAATCGATTGCCTTGATATAGACCAAGAGCTTCGCACCTGCGCCGGTGATAGCCTCGAATCCAGCGTTTTAAATCATTCATGCACGATGAGGAGATCGCCATGGACATCGATATCGGAATCGCCAAAGAAGATCGCGCCGCCATCGCCGACGGCCTGTCTCGCCTGCTGGCCGACACCTACACGCTGTACCTGAAAACCCACAACTTCCACTGGAACGTCACCGGGCCGATGTTCAATACCCTGCACCTGATGTTCGAGGGGCAGTACAACGAACTGGCACTGGCCGTGGACAGCATCGCCGAACGCATCCGCGCCCTGGGCTTCCCGGCGCCGGGCACCTATGCCGCCTACGCCCGCCTGTCCTCGATCAAGGAAGAAGAAGGCGTACCGGACGCCCAGGAAATGATCCGTCTGCTGGTTCAGGGCCAGGAAGCCGTGGTGCGGACCGCCCGCAGCATCTTCCCGCTGGCCGACAAGGTGGCGGATGAGCCCACCGCCGACCTGTTGACCCAGCGCATGCAGGTACATGAGAAGACCGCCTGGATGCTGCGCAGCCTGCTCGCCGAGTGATCCTTCCTTATATAAGGAAGCTCGCCGCCCCGGCGGGCTTCCCTCCCCCTACGAATGGCCTAAGCGGTTGATTTGAGAAGGCAAGTGGTTTGCTGTTAAATACCCGCCGTGCACTTCTTGCATAGGCCGCCCGGCACGCTTTCATTTTTCCTTTCTGGCGTCGCACCCGGGGCTGGCTGCTTCTTTATTTCGTTACCCGCTCAAGGTGAATCCGTAGCCATGTTGAAGATCGTCCATCTCGTGACGGGCGTCGCCGCACTCTTGCTGTCCTTGATCCCGAGTCTGCGTAGTGATGCCCTGCCCTACCTGCAACAGAGCGATGCCATCTACCTGGCACTGCTCGGTCTGACCAGCCTCCTGCTCGCCCCGAGCAGCCAACTGAAACATCCCTCCGCCCTGCAGAGCCTCGCCACGGCCCTGGTCGTGCTGGCCGTGGTCCTGCAGATCCTGATCCTGCTCGCCCCGCTGCCCTTCATCGGCGACCAGCCGGCAATCGTGCTGCCACTGCTGAGCCTGGCCGGCGCCGTTGTCCTGCAGTGGATCGCCAGCCTCCACAACCCGAGCGCCAGCGCCACTATCGAAGCCTTCTCCGGCGTCGACCGCGAAACCGGCACCGTGAAGTGGTTCAACACCTCCAAGGGCTTCGGCTTCATCTCCCGCGACTCGGGCGAAGACATCTTCGTCCACTTCCGCGCCATCCGCGGCGAAGGCCACCGCATCCTGATCGAAGGGCAGCGGGTGGAGTTCTCGGTGGTGCAGCGCGACAAGGGCCTGCAGGCGGAGGACGTGATTGCCGCCCTGCCCAACCGCCGCTGATCCACACCCCCATGAAAAAGCCCGCCAATCGGCGGGCTTTTTCTATTAATAGTGCGGCGGCGGAGCGTCATCTTCCGCGACGCCAACCTGGCCCTGCAGGTCTTCCAGGCGCTTGAGCAGCGCCTGCATCTGCAGACGGGTGCGCTCGATCACCCGCTCCTGCTCGTAGACCACGTCGCTCAGGGTCTGCAGTGCGTCATCCTGAAAAGCCAACCGGCTCTCCAGGTCCATCACTCGAGTCTCCAGATCCATCACTCACTCCTGACTGAAGCGAAAGCCATCGCCCAGCACCATGCGCAGCTTCTCGCGCACCCGCGCCAGCTCTTCTTCTTTATAGGGAACCGCCGGGTGCTTGCCCCAGACCGGCCCCGGCCACGCGACATCGTCCCGCTTGCGCACGATCACATGCACGTGCAACTGGCTGACGACGTTGCCGAGATTGGCCACGTTCATCTTGTCCGCGTCGAAAGTGTCCTTGAGCACTTCCGCCAGCTGAGTCGCTTCACGCCACAACTGCTGCTGATCGGCGGAGTCCAGCTGGAAGATTTCACTGACGTCTTCGCGACGCGGAACCAGGATGAACCACGGGTACTGTGAGTCGTTCATCAACAGCAGGCTGCTCAGCGGGAAATCACCCAGCGCAATGGTGTCCTGCTGGAGACGGGAATCCAGGGCGAACATAAGACCTCTCCTGTTCGACGAGCCTTGTTTAAGCCTAGCTCCACAGGGGAGCCGAAGGGCGCGAAGAATACTAGAGAGCCCTTCCGGCGAACATGCCCGACCGACGCATCGCGCCGGAGCACGCCCTTTGCCGTGCTGCACCAGGATCGCGCATGGCGCGGATTGGCATATCCCGACAACAGGCGCGTGCAGGAATCTGCACGGCAAACACGGCAATCAGTAGCGAAAAATCGTTTAAACAGCCACAACTACCGGATGCCAGAAAACGACATGCGTGCTCGTGGATGTTGCAAATCCCCAACGGAAGCCGTGAAATGCGTCAACGCGTCGCAAGACGAACACTGTGAAGGCGGCTCCGGGCATTTGTGCACGGTTGTTGCTAGAGGCAAGGACAACGCACCGACGGCCACCCCTATTGGAGAAGTGGACGCGGAAGCGGGAGAACTTAAGAAGTGGTCAATGGAATAGAGAACCACAAGGACTGAAGCATCAATGAAGCAATCAGGGGGCAATCTCTTTTTGCAACATGAAAACTGCTTGAATGCGACATGCGTCATGCAGCTTTGCGACAGTCCCGTAAAGATTTTGTGTGTTCATTTGGGCAACTATCGCCAACTGAACACGCGTGCTATAAGTTAGCGCCGACAAAAAAAGAAAGAGCCGTCACCGCGGCATTAGTGATGGCGAATAATTTCAAAACCAAAGGAGCAATCACAATGAAAGTGATGAAGTGGAGCGCCATCGCCCTGGCCGTTTCTGCAGGCAGCACACAACTGGCAATGGCCGAGCCCTTCGTAGGCAATCAGGCTGACGCTAAAGGCTTTGTCGAAGACAGCAGCCTGAACTTCCTGGTTCGCAACTACTACTTCAATCGCAACAAGAAAGACGGCGCCACCGATGCCCGTGACTGGACCCAAGGCTTCTGGGCCAATTACAACTCCGGCTTCACCCAAGGCACCGTTGGCTTCGGCGTTGACGCTTTCGGCTACCTGGGTCTGAAACTCGACGGTGGCAGCGGCTACGGCGGCACCGGCAACCTGCCGGTTCACGATGACGGCGACAAGGCTGACGACTTCGGCAAAGCCGGCGCAGCTGTCAAGATCCGCATCTCCAAGACCGAGCTGAAATTCGGCGACATGCAGCCCACCGCTCCGGTGTTCGCTGTAGGCGGCACCCGCCTGCTGCCGCAAACCGCCAGCGGCTTCAGCCTGATGAGCAGCGAAATCGACGGCCTGGATCTGGAAGGCGGTCACTTCTACTCCGGTACCGGCCAGGACACCACCAACCGTGACGGTGAGATCTGGTCCCAGTACGGTGGCGTTACCGCCAACAGCGCTGACTTCCTGGGCGGCAAGTACGCCATCAACGACCAGTTCTCCGCTTCGCTGTACGGCGCCAAGGTCGAAGACCTGTGGGACCAGTACTACGTGAACCTGAACTACACCCTGCCGATCGCTGACAATCAGTCCCTCGGCCTGGACTTCAACTACTACAACACCCGCGACGAAGGTTCCGCCAAGCTCGGCGACATCAGCAACAACACCTTCTCGCTGGCTGCCGCTTACACCATCAGCGCGCACACCCTGACCCTCGCCTTCCAGAAAGTGAACGGCAACACTCCGTTCGACTACATCGGTATTGGCGACAACAACGCCGGCGGCGACTCGATCTTCCTCGCCAACTCCGTTCAGTACTCCGACTTCAACGGCCCGGGTGAAAAATCCATCCAAGGCCGTTACGACCTGAACATGGCCGAGTACGGTGTTCCGGGCCTGACCTTCATGGGCCGCTACATCTACGGTAAGGACATCGACGGCGACAAGATCGATCCGAACAGCCCCTACGCCAACTACGGCTACGGTCCGGACGGCAAACACCGCGAAACCAACCTGGAAGCCAAATACGTTATCCAGAGCGGCCCGGCAAAAGACCTGTCCTTCCGTGCTCGTCAGGCTTGGCACCGCGCCAACGCCGACCAGGCTGAAGGCAACGTCGATGAGTTCCGCCTGATCATCGACTACCCGCTGTCCGTTCTGTAATCCAGAACGCACTGCAGGTAACTGAAAAGCCCGGCTTCTGCCGGGCTTTTTTATTGCAACTTACCTACAACTTCGAACGTATCTGTTACATCGGCAATACATAGGTGCCGGTTACATGGGCAACCAACTCCTGGGGATTGCTGACCGAGTAGACAGCTACTTCGCAAACCACCTGCCGACGCCCCTGCTTCAATATCTTCGCTTCCGCCAACAGGTCCTCCGGCTTCGGCTTGCTGAGAAAGTTGATATTGAGATTGGAAGTAACGGCCATCTCGACGTTATCCAGCTGCGCCAGGATTACCGCGTACATCGCCGCATCCGCCAGCGACATGATGGTGGGGCCGGACACCGTTCCGCCCGGGCGAACCATCCGGTCGTGGAAAGGAACCCGCACGAAGGCACTGCGCCCTTCCAGTGCATCGATGCGTAAATCCATTTCGTCCGCCATGGGTAATCCCGCACGGATGAACGCCTGTACCTGGGCTGCATTCAAACGACTCACGCCACTCCTCCGTCTCCGCCCGCCGCGCCCTGTACGCGGCCAGACCTGCACCGTACAATGCCCAGCCTATATTCCCCTTCGCAACCGACAAAACGGCCAAAGATGCGTACCAGTCAGTACCTGCTGTCCACCTTGAAAGAAACCCCTTCCGATGCGGTCGTCATCAGCCATCAGCTGATGCTGCGCGCCGGCATGATCCGCAAACTGGCGTCCGGTCTGTACACCTGGCTGCCAATGGGTCTGCGGGTACTGCGCAAGGTGGAGACCATCGTTCGCGAAGAGATGAACGCCGCCGGCGCCCTGGAAGTGCTGATGCCCGCCATCCAGCCCGCCGAACTGTGGCAGGAATCCGGCCGCTGGCAGCAGTACGGCCCCGAGCTGCTGCGCCTGAAGGATCGCCATGATCGCGACTTCTGCGTCGGCCCGACCCACGAGGAAGTGATCACCGATCTGGCGCGCAACGAGCTGAACAGCTACAAGCAGCTGCCGATCAACATGTACCAGATCCAGACCAAGTTCCGTGACGAGATCCGTCCGCGCTTCGGCCTGATGCGCGGTCGCGAGTTCATCATGAAGGATGCCTACTCCTTCCACGCCAGCCAGGACTCGCTGCAGGCGACCTACGACGTCATGTACGGCGCGTACAGCAAGATCTTCACCCGCCTGGGCCTCGACTTCCGCGCCGTGCAGGCCGACAACGGCTCCATCGGCGGCAGCGGCTCCCATGAGTTCCACGTGCTGGCCGGTTCTGGCGAGGACGATATCGTCTTCGGCGAGTCCACCGACTACGCCGCCAACATCGAGAAGGCCGAGGCCCTGCCCCGCGAAACCGCTCGTGGTGCGGCCAGCGAAGAGCTGCGCCTGGTCGACACCCCCGAGACCAAGACCATCGCCGCCCTGGTGGAGAAGTTCGGCCTGCCGATCGAGAAGACCATCAAGACCCTGGTGGTGCACGCCGCCGAGGAAGGCAAGCTGATCGCCCTGATCGTCCGTGGCGACCACGAGCTCAACGAGATCAAGGCCGGCAACCACCCGCTGGTGGCCAGCCCCCTGCAGATGGCCAGCGAAGCGGACATCAAGGCCGCCATCGGCGCCGCCCCCGGCTCCCTCGGCCCGCTGAACCTGCCGCTGCCCTGCATCATTGACCGTTCCGTCGCCCTGATGAGCGACTTCGCTGCCGGCGCCAACGTCGACGACAAGCACTACTTCGGCGTGAACTGGGAACGCGACCTGCCGGTACCGGAAGTCGCCGACCTGCGCAACGTCGTCGAAGGCGACCCGAGCCCGGACGGCAACGGCACCCTGATCATCCGTCGCGGCATCGAAGTCGGCCACATCTTCCAGCTCGGCACCAAGTACAGCGAAGCCATGAAGCTCTCCGTACTGGGTGAGAGCGGCAAGCCGGTCACCCTGATCATGGGCTGCTACGGCATCGGCGTATCCCGCGTGGTCGCCGCCGCCATCGAGCAGAACTACGACGACCGCGGCATCCTCTGGCCGGCCGCACTGGCGCCCTTCCAGATCGCCATCGTACCGATGAAGTACGAGAACGAGGCCGTGCGCGCCGCCACTGACAAGCTCTACGCGGACCTCACCGCCGCTGGCTTCGAAGTGCTGCTGGACGACCGCGACAAGAAGACCAGCCCCGGCGTGAAGTTCGCCGACATGGAGCTGATCGGTATCCCGCACCGCATCGTCGTCAGCGAGCGCGGCCTGGACGAAGGCACCCTGGAGTACAAGGGCCGCCGTGACGCCGAGTCGCAGCCTGTCGCCCTGTCCGACCTGCAAGCCTTCATCACGGCCAAGATCCGCAACTGAGCAGAGCGATGTCCACCGGAAGTACCACAAGCCTCGCGGCTGCCGCCCTGTGCGGCAGCCTCCTGCTGAGCGGCTGCGCCAACCAGCTGTCGCAACGCAGCGAGCATGAAGAGCGAGTCGAGCGCAAGCTGCTCGACCACAGTCTGCAGATCGACGTGGGCACACCGGGCACCCTGGAACTGCCGCAACGCCGCATTCGCGTGCAGGAACAGAAGACCTTCGAAGTCACCGAGTTCGAGGTCACCCGTCGCTATGACCGCTACACGCCCTACCAAGGCTGGCGCAAGGTGTACGAAATGCCGCTGGGCATCGTCGCCTTCGTCGGCGGCATCGGCGCCAACGTGGTCAACGTGTTCGCCCTCGGCAACCTGCCCGAGAGCGTCACCCGCGGCTGGATTCGCTATGGCGTAGACGGCATGAACCCGTTCATGAACGTCGAGTCCAACGGCCGCGCCGAGCAGAACCTGGCCTCGATCGACGAGAAGCAGCGCGACAAGCGTACCGAGTACTCCAGCCTGCCCTGGTCGGAGCGCCCGGTAACCGTCACCGCCGGCAAGAACTCCCAGGAGCTGCTCACCGACCGCCACGGCGTGCTGCGCCTGAACCTGCTGGAAGGCCCCTTCAGCGACGACGAAGTGAGCCGTATTGGCCGCCTGCAGTTCAGCGTCCAGGACCCTTCGGACGACACCCGCGCCGACGCCAGCCTGCTGGTCAGCCGCTCCCTGCGCGGCAAGCTGCAGGAGGCCCACGCGCTGATCTACGACGACCTGGAAGGTGATGACGTGCACCACTGGGTACACCGGGTGAAGCGCCTCTCCGACCTCGGCCTGGAAGAGGAAGCGAGTGAACTGGAACAGAGCCTGATCGAGCTGACCCGCAACGATCCGGAGCTGCAGAAGGAATTCCTCCACAGCCTGATGACCGACGCCGGTCGCCTGGTAGCAGACCCCGGCGTCAGCAACTGACGCCTAGCGGCGAACGATGAAGCCGGTGATGCCCTGGGGCGTCATCGGCTGCAACTCCACCGCCGTCACCCTGGCCTTCACCGGGCCGCGCGCCAGCCACTTCTCCAGTTCGCGCACCGCGTCTTCCTCACCTTCAATCAACAGCTCGACGCGCTCATCCTCGAGGTTGCGAATCCAGCCGTCGATGTCCAGGCGCTCGGCCTGCTCCTGGGTGCTCTGGCGGTAGTAAACACCCTGCACCTTGCCGCTGATGTAGCCATGCAGACAGATCCTCGCCATCACTGCTTCTCCTCGCGCAATGCACTCAGGCGCGCCTGCAGGCCGGCGGCGGTCTGCTCACCGAGCAACTGCTCACGCATCTTGCCCTCAGGGTCGACGATGTAGGTTACAGGCAGCGCTTCGCTGCGCGGCAGGCTGTAGCGCGGCGCAGGGTCGTCGGCCAGCACGGTGTACTGCACGCCCAGGGCCTGCGAGGCCTTCGCCAGGTCCGCGTTGCGCAGTCCATCGAAGTTCACCCCCAGCACCCGGAAACCCTTCGCCTTGCCCTCCTCAGCCAGATGATTCAGCTCGGGAATTTCCTTGCGGCAGGGTGCGCACCACTCCGCCCAGTAATTAATAACTAGCCACTGGCCATCCACACTCTTAGCGGGTACTTTCTGTCCATGCTGATCGGTGCCATAGTCCGCCGAGCACCCGGCCAGGATCAGGCCGGCCATCAAGCCCATCACAATACGGAGCCGCACTCCCATGCCTTCAATCCTCGTGTATGCGGGGTGGTCATGATGCTCGATGCCCTGCGCCTGGAGGTGCCGGACATCCTCGAAGAAGACGCCGAGGCAATGAGCAACCTGGCGGTCAGGCTCCAGGAATCGCGGCAACAGCCCCTGCAGGAAGGCCTGCAGAAGGCGTTGGGCACGCTGTTTCGCCTCAACCGATGCGCGCTGACCTTACTGGAAAGACAACGCGCCCTGCAAAGCCTCAGCGAAGAATACCGGCATTACGAACGGCTGATCCGCCAGGAAAAGGCCCCGCCGGCGCTCTTCGTGCACTTCTGCAGCGAACTCGCCGCCGGCTTCAAGCGCCTGCTGCTGCAGATCCTGCACGGCCGCAAACCGTCGCGGCCGCACATGGCCTGGTGCCTGTACATGGCCCAGCACTTCCTCGCCCAGGCCCTGCTGCGTCACTACCAGCAGTACCAGCAGCCACCGGGCAGTTTATGGCGCGATAGCCACCTGCTGTACTGGATCGGCGAGCACCAGGAGTGCCTGGACGAACCGGTGGCGGCGGCATTCGACCCGATCCCGGCCGGCACCTTGCGCGGGCTGTACCAGCAGATCCTGCTGCTGGCCCTGAGCAACCCGTTCCACCTGACCGAGGGCGAAGCCCCCCAGCTGTTCTCGGCCCTGGCGCCCCTGGCCGCGCTGAGCCGCCTGCTGCCCTGGGACGACGAGGAACAGGAAGGCTTCGTCGTCGACCTGGGTTCGGACGAGCCCTGCCTTGCAGTTGAACAGGCCGCTGATGCACCGGCCGATCAACTGCGCCGGCTGGAACTGGGCGCCCTGCTGATTGCCCTGCACGACCCGGCGCCACTGCGCCGCCTGGACCAGGGCGTGCTGCTGGAGCGCGTACGACACCATTGGCTTGGACACCAGACGCGCCGTCATGAGCGTGCCGAACAGCAGGGTACCTGCCGTGTCGTCGTCGGCCTGCCGGCCATTCAGCAGCACCTGCTGGACAGTTCGGCCAGCCCCTGCCGGGAAGCGGCCCTGATGGACGCCAGCGCAGGCGGCGCCCGTATTCTCTGCACCGGCCAGCACGCCGGGCAGTTGCCGGTTGGCCAGTTGCTGCTGATCCCCGGCAATGGCGGCACGCCGACCCTCGCCGTGGTGCGCTGGCGGCACCTCAACAACGAAGGACTGCACCTCGGCCTGCGCTACCTTAAAGGCCTTCCCCGTCCGGTCTGGCTGCGCCGCGCACCTGACGCGCAGCGTCACCCGGGCGTCCTGCAGAGTACGCCGGAGCCGGGCAACGGCTGGTATCACGGTCTCTGGGTAGCCCAGGGGCAGTTCGTCGAAGGCGAGAACCTGTGGCTGCAACTGGCCAGCTTCGACAACCAGACCATATTGCCGCTGCCCGTAGCCAACCTCAGCACGCCATTGGTAGCTCGCCACCCGCTGCGCCTGGCCTGATTGTCGAATTTGGGAGAGATATCACAGGCAAGATCGGCAGTAAGCCCGGAATGCCTGGACGCCACCTCCCTATAATTCGAACGTTCGTCCTGATTCTCGGGACGACTCTCGCTCGCCGATTATTCAGCGGCCTTCAGAATGCGACTGGCGCCATGCACGCCAGCCTCCATCGACAGGACAGCCCGATGCAGCCTACAGACCAGCTTGTCAGCAAGGTTCCCAGCCATATTGTCGCCAGCGCACGGCCGGCCAATGCGGCCAACGGGGGACGACTGGTCGACTTCAATGTCGCGGTCTGGCTACATTTGCCCGGCGTGGCGGAACTGCCGGTGACGCTGCTGCTCAGCTACCGTGATGGCGAGCGCAGCCGGGAAGTGGTGATCGACCATGGCACGGTCAACAAGCAGAGCCGCATCCTGCTGTCTGCCGTAGCCCGGCTGCCGTTTTCACAGCGGATCGAGGATGCGCAGATCAAGCTGCGCGCAGCCATTCCCCTGTCGCGGGTAATCGCCGAGGAAGTCTTCATGCAGGCGGTGGAACAGCAGGCCGGCGCAACGCGTCCGGTAGCCACCAGCCTCTGAAGGCTCAGCCCAGCTGACGCACCAGCGTATCGTCGTCCGACGACTCGACAGCGGCGGGTTCGGCAGCTTCCTGAGCAACGGACGGCAGGAGCGATTCGGGCCAGCTGCTGAACTGCAGACCAGTGATTCTATTCAACCGCTCCAGGGCGCTCGTCAGATCGCGCTGGTGCAGATGTACTACGTTGTTCTGGTCTTTTTTCATGGATTCGCTGGCCCTGGAGGAACTTCTAAAGGACTCCTGTGTCCTGAATCCTCCATAGCCAGAACTGTGCCAATTCTGAAATAGCCAGAAATGGCGCATTTCTGAAGTGGTACAAAGTCGTCAAAGAATCAGATTCGCCGCAAACTGACGTTTTCCGTCACTCGGAATGTGACGGCTTCAACCATTTCGCCAGACTGTCCCCGAACAGCTCTTGCCGATCGGCCTGATAGCGCGCCAGCGTTTCACGCAATTCAGGGTACCAGGGCTCGTCCAGCTCGGCCGGCAAGGCTTCCAGGCAAGGCAACGGCCAGGGGCTGCGGTTGAGCAGGTGATGCAGGCTGTAGCTGCCCAGGTCGCGGCACAGCACCCAGGCGGCGGTGGTCGAGCCGGCACGGCAGACCAGTTGCTCGCCCTCGAGAAAATCCAGCACTTCTTCCCACTCGTCTTCCGGCAGCAACCAACCGGCGCGGTGCAGATGCACCAGGCGCGTCGGCAGGCCGTGGCGCTGACGGTCGAAGAACACCCGCAGCACGCCGAGGATCACCAGCAGACGCGGCAGGGCGCGGCGGCGCCAGAGCCGGGTCGAGGACAGGTTGCAGACCAGCTCGGCACCGAACAGCACGATCAGCCAGGACAGATACACCCAGAGCAGGAACAGCGGCACGGTGGCAAAGGCACCGTAGATCAGCTTGTAGCCGGGGAAGAAGCTCACATAGAAGCCGAACAGCGACTTCGCCGCTTCGAACAGGATCGACGTGAAGACACCACCCGCCAGCGCGTGCAGGAACGGCACCCGCGCATTGGGCACCGCCGCATAGATCAGGGTGAAGGCCGCCACGCTGGCCAGCAGCGGCATGAACTTCAGCAGCATCGCCGCCCCCGGCAACGCATGGGGCCCGGAGAGCAGCGATAGCGAAGTGATGTAGGTGGACACGGCGAAACCGGTGCCCAGCAGCAGCGGGCCAAGGCTGAGGATCGCCCAGTACAGCAGGAATCGAGTCACCCCCCGGCGCGGCTGGCGCACGCGCCAGATGGCATTGAAGGCCTTCTCGATGGTCACCAGCATGGTGAAGGCGGTGACCGCCAGGAAAGCCACGCCCAGCCAGGTCAGATGCCGCGCCTGCACTGTGAAGTTGCGCAGGTAGGCTTCCACCGCCTCGCCGGTGGACGGCACGAAGTTGCGGAACACGAACAGCTGGATGCGCTCGCCCATGCCCTCGAAGGCCGGCACGGCCGAGAGCATGGCGAAGGTCACCGTCATCATCGGGACGACCGCGAACAGCGTGGTGTAGGTCAGGGCCGCGGCGCTGTTGGGCGCTTTGTCGGCCAGGAAGCGCTGGACCAGATAACGGCCGAATTCGACCAGGCCCTGCAAGCGTTCGTGCATGAAGTGTCCTTTGGCTGCACTGAAAAAAACCGTCCTCGTAGATCGCGGCGAACGACAGCGGTTCAGTCCAGTCCGAGGAGGCGGTTAGAATAGCCGCCACTTCATCGGCCTTGCGAGTCCCGGCACATGAGCCAGATTTCACTTTTCCATAATCCGCGCTGCTCCAAATCCCGTGGCGCCCTCGAACTGCTCGAGGAACGCGGCATCCAGCCCGAGATCATCCGCTACCTGGAAACTCCGCCCAGCGCTGCCGAACTCAAGGCACTGCTCGGCAAGCTGGGCATCGGCGCGCGCCAGCTACTGCGCACCGGCGAGGACGAATACAAGGAGCTGGACCTGGCCAACCCGGCACTGGGCGATGACCAGCTGATAGCGGCGATGGCCAGCCATCCCAAGCTGATCGAGCGCCCGATCTTCATCGTCGGCGACAAGGCGGTGATCGGCCGTCCGCCGGAGAAGGTGCTGGAGATTCTGCCTTGAGCACTCCCTATATCCTGGTCCTGTACTACAGCCGCCACGGCGCCACCGCCGAAATGGCGCGGCAGATCGCCCGCGGCGTCGAGCAGGGCGGACTGGAAGCGCGCGTGCGCACGGTACCGGCGGTGTCCACCGAGTGCGAAGCCGTCGCCCCGGACATCCCGGCAGAAGGCGCGCTCTACGCCACCCTGGATGACCTGAAGGGCTGCTCCGGCCTGGTCCTCGGCAGCCCGACCCGCTTCGGCAACATGGCAGCACCGCTCAAGTATTTCCTCGACGGCACCAGCAGCCTGTGGCTGACCGGAGGCCTGGTGGGCAAGCCAGCGGCGGTCTTCACCTCCACCGCCAGCCTGCACGGCGGCCAGGAGACCACCCAGCTGTCGATGATGCTGCCGCTGCTGCACCACGGCATGATCATTACCGGCATCCCCTACAGCGAGCCCGCCCTGCTGGAAACCCGCGGCGGCGGCACGCCCTACGGCGCCAGCCACTTCGCCACTGCCGACGGCAAGCGCAGCCTGGACGAACACGAAATCACCCTGTGCCGCGCGCTGGGCAAGCGCCTGGCCGAAGTCGCCCGCAAACTGGAGAGCTGAATGGCCCGCAAGAACAAACCGCTGCCGCCCATGGAATGGCTCAAACCCCGGCTGGCCGCCAGCCGCGCGGTCGCACTCGGCAGCTTCATCGGGCTGATCCTGCTCATCGTCATCTGGGACCTGCTGTTCGCCGATGCCCACGGTGGCGCGCACTGGGTGCCTTGGGCCTTCCTGGGCTTCAAGCTGCTGCCGCTGCTGGTGGTGGCACCGGGCATCCTGATCGGCAGCGCGCGCGGCCATGCCTGGGCGTGCTACGTGATCAACCTGTACTTCATCCTCGGCGTGCTCAACGCCTTCGATCCCAACCACGCCATCTTCGGCTGGGCGGAGATCATCCTCAGCGTGTCGCTGTTCTGTTCGGCGCTGATGTACACGCGCTGGCGCTTCCAGTACGACCGCAAGCTCGCTGGCGAGAGTTGACCGGTGCGGTTGCTGCTTCTACCTGGGCTTAATGGCAGCAACCGTCTATTCACCCCTCTACTGCCTCATCTGCCAGCCAACCTGACCGTGGAATGTCTTGAACTGCCTGAAGAGGGTGCCCAGGACTACCCGAGCCTGGCGGACGCACTACAACCCAAGTTGGGAAGTACTCCCTTCGTGCTGCTGGGCGAATCATTCTCCGGCCCCCTGGCCAGAATGCTCGCCCAACGCTCTCCAGCAGGGTTGCGAGGAATCGTTTTCGCCGCCACCTTCGCCGAACGGCCGAGCCCGCTGCTTCGCCTGCTCCAGTTCCTTCCTCTGCCGCCAGCCGCTCTGCTAGCCCAGCGCAGATTGATTCGTCAGTTCTGTGTGGGGCGGAGTGCTTCGGAAGCGCTGGTGAATTTGGTCGCTGATGAAGTCCGCCGACTGCCAGCAGCACAGATTCAGGCGCGTCTGAAGGTGCTGGCCCAACTTCGCAAATCGACCTCGCCACTGAGAACTCCCTGCCTGAGCCTGGTGCCGCTGAACGACCAACTGGTGAGCATGCGCGCACGAGCCAGCGTTGCCGCCGGCTGCGAAAACATCAGGACGAAGGAAATTACCGGCCCGCACTTTCTGCTGCAAAGCAGACCTGAACCCTGTGCGGCCGCCATCGCGGCGTTTCTGAATGAGCTGAGCTGAAACCGGGGCCTACCAGCCCATGGTTTCCTTGAGGAAAGGAATGGTCAGCTTGCGCTGGGCCTGCAGCGAGGCCTTGTCCAGCTCGTCCAGCAGGTCGAAGAGGAACTGCATGCTGCGCGCGCCGCGGGTGAGGATGAAGCGCCCCACTTCGTCGGTCAGGTGCAGGCCACGGCGCGACGCGCGCAACTGAAGGGCGCGCAGCTTCTCGTCGTCGGTCAGCGGGTGCAGCTGGAAGATCAGCGAGAGCGTCAGGCGGGACTTCAGGTCCGGCAGCTTCACCCCCAGCTCGCGCGGCGACACCGAGGCCGACAGCAGCAGCTTGCGACCGGAATCGCGCAGGCGGTTGAACAGGTGGAACAGCGCCTCTTCCCATTCGCGCTTGCCGGCCAGGGCGTCGAGATCGTCCAGGCACACCAGCTCGCGCTGTTCGAGGTTGTCGAAGATTTCCGGGCCGTAGGCCACCAGATCGGCCATCGGCAGGTAGACCGACGGTTCGCCCAACTGCTCGGAGCGAATGCACGCAGCCTGCAGCAAGTGGCTGCGGCCCACGCCCTCGGCGCCCCAGAGATAGATCAGGCTTTCCGTCCACCCTGCCTCGGGCTCGCACAGACGCTCGACATAGCCGAGCGCCGCGGCGTTGGCACCGGGGTAGTAGTTGGCGAACGTTGCGTCATCGCGCAGACGTACGCTGAGTGGGAGCTGCATAGGAGTCATGCCGGGCCGGGCGTTTCTTCAATCGCTTGGGGTGGGCCTTGGTGACTGAAAGTTTATCCAAATCAGAAGGATAACGCAGCTACCACGTGCGACTCAGAGCCACCGGCGCCAGGAAGCGGGACTTTGCCCGCTTCCGCAGGGCTCATTACCAGTGGAAGCGCAGGGTGTTCTGCGCCGGCACGGCCGCGTTCGGCACCGCTTGGCCATTGGCGTCGACCGCCGGTTGCGCAGGCTCGGCCGGGGCCTCCTGCAGGCGGGCCAGTGCCAATTGCGCACGCAGTTGCTCGGTGCTGGCAGTCACGCGGTAGACGAGCTTGTTACCCTGGACCTCCACCAGCTTGGCACCCATCGGCTCCAGCAGGCGCGAGACTTCGGCGTAACGGGCCAGGTCGGCGCCCTCGATCTGCAGGACCTGGGCCGAAGCCGAGCCGGCCGAACCGACGAAACGCTGCGACAGGCGCTGGGACACGCCGAGCATCACCGCATCGGCCAGCGCGTCCGGGGTATCGCCCTGGGCCTGGCCCTGTTCACGGCTGTCGCCCATCCACACGCGCCAGGTGGCGGTCCACTTGCCGTCGGCTTCCTTGGCGTCCACCGCCAGCAGGGCATCGGCGCCATAGCGTTCGGAGGCGGCCTTCAGAGCGTCAGGCTGCGCGGCGTTGAGGTTCTCCGGAGTACCGACCTGCTGCTCGCTGAGATCGGCCATCGGCAGACGCAGCGGCAGGCCACGGCGCTGGGCGGCACGGTTCAGCGGGGCAGAGGCTTCCTGGCTATCACCCACCAGGCTGCTGCCGTTGGCGCTTTCGTTCAGCCACCAGGCCAGCACGCTCGGGCGGCTGGCGCCCCAGACCGGCAGGCCGGCCTGGCGCAGGGCGTTGTCGGTGGCGGTCGGGTCGAAGTCCACCACCAGCGCCATGGGCGGGCCGTTCTCGAAGCCGTACTGGCTGATCAGTTGCTGCGGATCCTTGAAGTAACCGGCCAGCGCCGGGCTCTGCGCGGCGCTGGCGTTGCCGGTCAGGCGCAGCACCAGGGTCTGCAGGGCGCGGGTCAGGCCGGCATTGCGCTCGTCCGGCTGCTGGGAAGCGACCGGTTCGTGCACCTGGTACAGGTTGCCCAGCGTTTCAGCGAAGGACGGCAGGCTGAACAGCGTCAGGCAGAGGATCAACAGGCGGGCGGTCAGGCGCATGGCGGGTTCTCGCGCAGGAAAACGAAGGCGCCGTCGACAAACGCGACGGCAAGGAAGGCCTATACCTTAAACAGCCGTCCGGCCAGCGGCAACAGCGCGAGATGGCCGCTGCCGGGCAAGCCTGATAAAATCCCGCGCCTCCCGCGCAGGCCGGGAAGCGCGAACGGCGCACCCGGCGGCAAGACGAATCATCCCTTCTATAGGCCTGGATTTATGAGCAACAAGCAACCCTCGTTGAGCTACAAGGACGCCGGTGTGGACATCGACGCCGGCGAAGCCCTGGTCGAACGCATCAAAGGCGTCGCCAAGCGCACCGCACGTCCTGAAGTGATGGGAGGCCTGGGTGGCTTTGGCGCTCTGTGCGAAATCCCGGCCGGCTACAAGCAACCCGTACTGGTCTCCGGCACCGATGGCGTCGGCACCAAGCTGCGCCTGGCGCTGAACCTGAACAAGCACGACAGCATCGGCCAGGACCTGGTCGCCATGTGCGTGAACGACCTGGTCGTGTGCGGCGCCGAGCCGCTGTTCTTCCTCGACTACTACGCCACCGGCAAGCTCAATGTCGACGTGGCTGCCACCGTGATCACCGGCATCGGCGCCGGCTGCGAGCTGGCCGGCTGCTCCCTGGTCGGTGGTGAAACCGCCGAGATGCCGGGCATGTACGAAGGCGAAGACTACGACCTGGCCGGCTTCTGCGTCGGCGTGGTGGAAAAGTCCGAGATCATCGACGGCTCGAAAGTGGTCGCCGGCGACGCCCTGATCGCCCTGCCCTCCTCCGGCCCGCACTCCAACGGCTACTCGCTGATCCGCAAGATCATCGAAGTCTCCGGTGCCGACATCGAAGCCACCCAGCTGAACGGCCAGCCCCTGGCCGACCTGCTGATGGCCCCGACCCGCATCTACGTGAAGCCGCTGCTGCAGCTGATCAAGCAGACCGGCGCGGTCAAGGCCATGGCCCACATCACCGGCGGCGGCCTGCTGGACAACATTCCGCGCGTACTGCCGGACAACGCCCAGGCGGTGGTCGACGTGGCCAGCTGGCAGCGCCCGGCGGTGTTCGACTGGCTGCAGGAAAAAGGCAACGTCGACGAGACCGAGATGCACCGCGTACTGAACTGCGGCGTGGGCATGGTCATCTGTGTCGCCCAGGACCAGGTCGAGGCATCCCTGAAGGCCCTGCGTGACGCCGGCGAGCAGCCGTGGGTCATCGGCCGCATCGAGGCTTGCGCCGCCGACGCCGAGCGCGTGGTCCTGAACAACCTGAAAGGCCACTGATGTCCACACCTTGCAATGTCGTGGTGCTGATTTCCGGCTCCGGCAGCAACCTGCAAGCCCTGATCGACAGTCTCGCCGGCGCTGAAACGCCGGCGGTGATCCGCGCGGTGATCTCCAACCGCGCGGACGCCTACGGCCTGGAGCGTGCGCGCCAGGCCGGCATCGAGACCCGTTTCCTCGACCACAAGGCCTACCCCGACCGCGAAAGCTTCGACGCCGCGCTGATCCAGGCGATTGACGGCTTCGACGCCGATCTCGTGCTGCTCGCCGGCTTCATGCGCATCCTCAGCGCGGACTTCGTGCGTCACTACCAGGGCCGCCTGCTGAACATCCATCCGTCCCTGTTGCCCAAGTACAAGGGCCTGCACACCCACCAGCGGGCGCTGGAGGCTGGCGATGCCGAGCACGGCTGCAGCGTACACTTCGTCACCGAGGAACTTGATGGTGGTCCTCTGGTCGTACAGGCGGCAATCCCGGTAGAGTCTGACGACACGCCGGAAACGCTGGCGCAGCGCGTGCACGTGCAGGAACATGTGATCTATCCGCTGGCCATGCGCTGGTTCGCCGAAGGCCGAGTCAGGCTGGGCGAACATGGCGCCATGCTGGATGGGGAGCTTCTGCCCGCATCCGGCCATTCGTACCGAACCTAGGAGATTCGCGATGCGTAGAGCTCTGTTATTCCTGATGGCCGTGCTGACCCTGCCGGCCCAGGCTTATGAGCTGGAACCGTTCGACGCCAGCTACACCGCCGACTGGAAGCAGATGCCCATCAGCGGCACCGCCTCCCGCAGCCTCAAGCAAGGCGACGGCGGCCGCTGGGAGCTGAATTTCAAGGCCTCCATGCTGCTGGCCAGCCTGACCGAGAACAGCACGTTCAAGGTCGAGAACGACACCTACCTGCCGCTGACCTACCGCTGGGCCCGCGAAGGCCTGGGCAAGAACAAGCAGACCGAGCTCGATTTCGACTGGGCCGAGAAGCAGGTGCTGGGCAGCGACCGTGGCGACCAGGTACGCCAGCCGCTGAACAAGGGCCAGCTGGACAAATCCACCTACCAGCTCGCGCTGCAGCATGACGTGGCCGTTGGCAAGAAGGCCATGAGCTACCAGGTCATCGAGGGGACCGACGTCGATACCTACGACTTCCGTGTACTCGGCGAGGAGAAGGTGCGTACCCAGGCCGGCCTGATCACTGCGATCAAGGTGGAGCGCGTGCGCGACCCCACCAAGAGCAACCGCAAGACCATCCTCTGGTTCGCCAAGGATTGGGACTTCCTCCTCGTGCGCCTGTACCAGCAGGAGTCCGACGGCAAGGAGTACCAGATCATGCTCAAGGAAGGCACCGTGAACGGCAAGGCCGTTCAGGGCGAGAAAGGCTGATCCTTCAGCGCAATAGAAAAAGCCGGGCAAATGCCCGGCTTTTTCTTGTCCGCTTGCGCTGTTGCCATGACCCTGTAGGAGCGAGCTTGCTCGCGAACAGAGTTCCAGGCGGCTCCGGCATCAAGCGGTTCGCGAGNNNGCTCGCTCCTACAAAGAGCCCAAAAAGCCGGGCAATTGCCCGGCTTTTCCTTGCCTGGAGAATCAGGCGGCGTATCAGCCTTCGTTCGACGGCTTGCGCTTGAAGCGGCGGGCGATCCAGCCGATGGCCAGGGCCGGGACGATCCACAGCTTCTTCAGCAGGACCAGCAGGGTCGCGAACAGGCCGACCTTGGCGGCAACCTTGCCGGCGATCAGCGCGCCCAGGCCATAGGCGGCGACCTTGTCGACGCTGGGGTTGAAATCGACGTAGCGGTTGCCCGGATTGAACTCGGTCATCGCCAGCACCTTGCTGACGTTCTTCTCGATTTCCGGCAGCTGCTCCATGCCCGCGACGAAGTTCAGCACCAGCACGCCTTTGCGGCCCAGCGCGCGGATGTTGTAGTTCAGCGTGTGCTCCTTGGCGTCGCCGAACTGCAGCTCCTTGGCCCAGTAGAGCTTCTTCTCGGCGGCGTCGTAGCGCGGCGGCGCGGCCCAGCCGATCAGCTGGATCGCCTCGAAGCCCTGCTGCTCGCGCTGCGGGTTGGCCTCCTTGAGGTCATCCTGCATGTCCTTGAGCATCTCGGCATAGTCGATCTTCGCCGCATCCTCGTCGGAGACGTAGCCGCTCTCCTCGTACTGCACGGTCACCGCCCAGGACTCGGCAGCAAAGGGCGACACGCCGGCCGGCATCAGCATGCCCAGCGGCGGTTCAGCGTTCGGCGGGTTGCCCCAGGCTTCGAGAACGCGCTCGGCATCCTTGCCGTCGAGGAAGACGAAGTTATCCGGCAGATCGAAGGTCGCGAGGTTGTCGCCGACCACCACCTTGCCCTTCTGGAAGTGCAGGCTGGCGACGAAGGTTTCGGGCGACATCTCCTCGTCCGACTCGGCGGCGGGGGTGGGAGCAGCGGCAGCCGCGGGGGCTTCGCTCTGATTGGAAGTGGCGGGTGCGGCGAACGCCGGGGCGGCGACGGCCTGGGCGAGCAAGGCAGCCAGGAAGAGGGCTTTGCCATCCATAGGGGTGAATCTCCTGAATCGAATCCATGACATCGGCGGCCACCGGTGGTGGCGCCGGGCACGGATTGTCTCACTGACCCAGCCGGTCTGTAACAGGAAATTTCTGCAACCTTCGGGCGCACGCACAAAAAAGCCGGGCATCAGTCCGGCTTCGATCCGCACACAAGCGAGGCTCTTGTAGGAGCGAGCTTGCTCGCGAACAAATCAGCCGGCAGCGCCTGTGCCAAGTGGTTCGCGAGCAAGCTCGCTCCTACGAAGAGCTCATCCGCACCTTTACGGCTGGCTCGCGATGGCCTTCTCGATGGCGGCCTGCAGCTCCGGGTCATCCGGTTTGGTCAGGCTGGAAAACTCCGCCACCACCTTGCCCTGGCGGTCCACCACGTACTTGAAGAAGTTCCAGCGCGGCACCTGGTCGGCCTGCTGGGCGAGGTCCTTGAACAGCGGGATCGCCTCGTCGCCGCTGACGTGCTGCACCGAGGTCATGTTGAAGGTAACGCCGTAGTTGCCGTAGCAGATCTTCGCGGTCTCGGCGGCGTCAGCGTCTTCCTGCTTGAAGTCGTCGGAGGGCACGCCGAGCACTTCCAGGCCCTGGCCCTTGTACTTCTGGTAGACGGCTTCGAGCCCCTTGAACTGCGGGGTGAAGCCGCAGTGGCTGGCGGTGTTCACAATCACCAGCGGCTTGCCGGCATACAGCTCGCACAGGTCGAGCACGTCCTTGGAGCGCAGCTTGGGCAGTTCGCCCTGGGTCTTGAGCAGCGCCGGGCAATCGGCGGCCTGGGCCGCCAGCGGCAAGAGAAGCGAGAGGGCAAGCAGGGAAAGACGCATGGCAGTGATCCTCGAATTATCCCGTCACGCTACCCCGCGCGCCGAGCATCAGCAACTGCCCATGCCCAGTTGCATCAGCGCCAGCCCGCCGCGCTGCCAGCCCCACCAGGCGAGACCCGCCAACGCCAGGCCAAGGCCCAGCACCAGGGCGATCACCAGTGGGCGCTTCACGCCGCCCCCAGTGCCGGGCGTTCGACCGGGCGCTCGCGTACCGGCCAGTTGAGCAGGCCGGCGAGCAGGCTGAGGAGGATGGAAACCTGCCAGACCAGATCGTAGTTACCGGTGTGGTCGTACACGTAGCCACCCAGCCAGCCACCGAGGAAGGCGCCGATCTGATGGAACAGGAACGTGATGCCGCCGAGCATCGACAGGTTGCGCACGCCGAACAGCGTAGCGACCGTGCCGTTGGTGAGCGGCACGGTGGACAGCCAGAGCAGGCCCATGGCGATGCCGAAGGCGTAGGCCGTCCAGACGCTCAGCGGCGCCCAGATGAAGGCGACGATCACCACCGCGCGCAGCAGGTACAGGCCGGTGAGCAGCCGGGGCTTGCTCATCCGTCCGCCGAGCCAGCCGGCGAGGTAGGTGCCAAACACGTTGAACAACCCCACCAGCGCCAGCACCGTGGTGCCGACGGTGGCCGGGAGGTGGCGGTCCACCAGGTAGGCCGGCAGGTGCACGCCAATGAACACCACCTGGAAGCCGCAGACGAAGAAGCCCAGGGACAGCAGCCAGAACCCGGAATGCCCGGCCGCCTCGCGCAGCGCCTCGCCCAGGGTCTGCTCGTGGCCCTGCATGGGCAGCGGCTTGTCCTTCATCAGCGCGGCCAGTGGCACGATGAAGGCCACCAGCAGGCCCAGCGCCAGCAGCGCAGCGGACCAGCCCAGCCAGCCGATCAGCCCGAGGGTGCCCGGCAGCATGGCGAACTGGCCGAAGGAGCCGGCCGCCGCCGAGATGCCCATCGCCATGCTGCGCCGCTCCAGCGGCACCGCGCGGCCGACCGCACCGAGAATCACCGAGAACGAGGTGCCCGACAGGCCGATGCCGATCAGCAGGCCAGCGCTCATGGACAGGCTGAAGGCCGAGTCGGAATAGCCCATCAGCACCAGGCCGACGGCATAGAGGATGCCGCCCACCAGCACGGTGCGCATGGCGCCGAAGCGGTCGGCGATGGCACCGGTGAACGGCTGGGCGATCCCCCAGATCAGGTTCTGCAGGGCGATGGCGAAGGCGAAGGTCTCGCGCCCCCAGCCGAATTCGGCGCTCATCGGCGCCAGGAACAGGCCGAAGCCGTGGCGAATGCCCAGGGACAGGGCGAGGATCAGGGCGCCGGATAGCAGTATCCAGAACCCCGTGCGCGACAGCTTCGACATCAGTTGCTCCTACACGGGTATATACCCGCTTTTAATCATTGTTCCACGTTGCACGCAGGCCGCCGCTAGGCCTCCAGCGCGGCCAGTTCATCCAGCAAGGCTTCCAGCTGACGGCGCTTTTCATCGCCCAGATGCGACGCCACGTCCTGCTGCGCCGCGTCCCAGGCATCACGACCCCGTACGATGCGCTCGAGCCCGGTCGGGGTCAGCACCACGATCCGGTTGCGCTGATCCTCACCCTCTTCCAGCTTCACCAGGCCATCGGCCTCCAGCGGCTTGAGGTTGCGCCCCAGCGTACTGCGGTCCAGGCCCATGGCATCGGCCAGTTCGGAGATGCTGGGCTGCTCCAGCCGCGACAGGTGCCGCAGCAGAGAAAACTGCGCAGTCGTCAGCCCGACGCCCTTCAGGGCATCGTCGTAGACGCGGGTCACGGCGCGGGCCGAGCGGCGCAGTTTGGTGCAGAGGCATTGGGTCGTCAGCATGGATACGTGTATATACCCGCAACTTCAAGTCGGTCAATGGCCGCCGCGACCGATTGTCCCATCTGCCAGCGCGAGGCGTTGACGCAGCCAAGGGCATCGTGCGGAGCCGGTCGTATAACTGCGGCCATCCAGCCCCGCGCTTTCGACGGGGCGCATCACGGTCCGAGGTCCCCGATGCCCGTCTACAAAGCTCCGCTGCGCGACACCCGTTTCCTGCTCAACGAAGTCTTCGATTTCCCCGGCCACTACCAGAATCTGGTGAATGGTGGCGAAGCCACGCCGGACATGGTCGATGCCATCCTCGGCGAATGCGCCAGGCTCTGCGAAGAGGTCATCGCCCCGCTCTACCACAGCGGCGACGAGGAAGGCTGCCACCTGGAAAACGGCGAAGTGCGTACGCCCAAGGGCTTCAAGGAAGCCTACGACGCCTACGTGGCTGGCGGCTGGCAGGGCCTTTCGCACCCGGTGGAATATGGCGGCCAGGGCCTGCCGATGAGCCTGGGCGCGCTCAAGCAGGAAATGCTGGGCACCGCCAACTGGCCGTTCTCGATGTACCCGGGCCTGTCGCTGGGCGCGATGAACACCGTCATGCAGCACGGCACCGAGGAACAGAAACACACCTACCTCACCCCGCTCACCGAAGGCCGCTGGGGCGGCACCATGTGCCTCACCGAGCCGCAGTGCGGCACCGACCTGGGCCAGGTGAAGACCCGCGCGGAAACCAACGCCGACGGCAGCTATGCGATCACCGGCACCAAGATCTTCATCTCCTCGGGCGAACATGACCTCACCGAGAACATCGTGCACATCGTCCTCGCCCGCCTGCCCGACGCGCCCAAGGGCACGCGCGGCATCTCGCTGTTCATCGTGCCGAAGTTTCTGCCGGGCGACGGGGGCAGCCTCGGCCCGCGCAACGGCGTGACCTGCGGTGCGCTGGAAAAGAAGATGGGCATCAAGGCCTCGGCCACCTGCGTGATGAACTTCGACGGCGCCACCGGCTACCTGATCGGCGAGCCGAACAAGGGCCTGGAATGCATGTTCACCTTCATGAACAGCGCGCGCATCGGCACCGCCATCCAGGGCGTCGCCACCGCCGAACTGGCCTACCAGGGCGCACTGGCCTATGCCCGTGAGCGCCGCTCGATGCGCGCCCTCTCCGGCACCAAGGAGCCGGGGGAGATCGCCGATACCCTGATGCACCACGGCGATGTACGCCGCATGCTGCTGACCCAGAAAGCCGTGGCCGAGGGCGGCCGCGCGCTGATCTATCTCGCCACCCAGTACGCCGACAAGATGATCCAGGGGCTGCTGACCAACGACAACGCCGAGTACGACCGCTGGGACGACAAGCTCGGCTTCCTGACGCCGATCCTCAAGGGCTGCCTGACCGAGTTGGGCCTGGAGAGCGCCAACCTGGGCATGCAGGTATTCGGCGGCCACGGCTACATCAAGGAACACGGCATGGAGCAGATCGTCCGCGACGCGCGGATCGCCACGCTCTACGAAGGCACCACCGGCATCCAGGCGCTGGACCTGCTCGGCCGCAAGGTGCTGCTGATGACCCAGGGCAAGGCCGTGCGCGACTTCACCCGCCAGGTGGCAAAGTTCGCCGTCGACCTGCTCAAGCAGGAACCGGCCATGCGTGGCCGCGCGCTCACGCTGCTCAAGCTCTGCGCGCAGTGGAACATCCTCACGCTGCGCATCGCCCTCACCGCGCGCAAACAGCGCGACCTGGTGAGCACCGCCAGCCATGACTACCTGATGTTCTCCGGCTACGCCGCGCTGGCCTATTCCTGGGCGCTGCAGGAAGCCGCCGCAAGCAAGCGCCTGCGCCAGGGCGGCAGCGAATCGAGCGACTTCTACAAGGCCAAGATCGCCACCAGCGACTTCTACTTCGCCCGCCTGCTACCCCGCGCCAAGGGGCACGCCTCGGCGATGGCCAAGCCGGTGCGGTCGATCATGGGGTTGAAGACGGAGCATTTCGCGTTCGATTGATCGGCAGACGAAAACTCGATCCTGCCGCTATCGGCAGGATGGCGTGGAGCACAGCGATACCCATCAATCCCGCACACCGGCAGCATGGGTATCGCTACGCTCCACCCATCCTACGCCCCCACCGATACCGCTCCAGTTGTAGGGCGGATAACGCGTCAGCGTTATCCGCCGCTAATGGGCCAGCGGATAACCTGTTCCAGGTTATTCGCCCTACGGGGCTGAAGGGAGAGGGCTTTTGTAGGAGCGANNNTGCTCGCGAACCGCATGGCACCGATACGGCTGATAAATCCGTTCGCGAGCAAGCTCGCTCCTACACGCACAGCCCACGCGCCTATCCGTTGGACCCTAGAGCGCCAACGCCACCAGCACCGCGCACTCGATCATCTCCAGCATCGCGCCGGCGGTATCCCCGGTGGTGCCGCCCAGGCGGGCGATGAAGCGGCTGCGCAGCCAGACGAACATCACCAGCGCGACCGCCAGCGCCAGCATGCCGGTCAGACCCGCCAGCACCATCAGCGCGGCGTTGGCCGCCAACATCCAGGGCATGGCGCGGCGCGGCAGGTGATCGGCCAGCGCCTGGCCCAGGCCGCCCTTGCGGGCGTATTCGGTGGTGTAGAACAGCAGCGGCAACGCGCAGCGCCCCAGCCAGGGCGCCAGCAGCAAACCCCAGTGCTGGTGATTACCGAGAATGGCGGTGATCGCCGCGAACTTCAGCAGCAGCAACAGCACCAGGACGACGACTGCCGCCGGGCCGCAGCGTGGGTCCTTCATGATCGCCAAAGTGCGCTCGCGATCACCCAGCCCGCCGATCCAGGCGTCAGCCGAATCGGCCAGGCCGTCCAGGTGCAGAGCGCCGCTGAAGGCCACCCACACCAGCAGCACCAGCGCCGCCTGCAGCAGCAGGTGCACGCCGCTGAGCAGCTCGCCCATCGCAAACAGCACAGCGCCGATCAACAGCCCCACCAACGGGTAATACAAGGTGGCGCGGCCAAATTGCTGCGGCGTCGGCATGTGTCTCAGAGGCACCGGCAGGCGGGTGAGGAACTGCAACGCCACGAGAGGCAGGCACCAGTCGCTGAGCTGGGCCGCGCGCACGTCATCGCCGCTCTCTTCGGCAGGCTGCTCGGGTGCTTCCTGATCGCGTTCCGGGTGCGGAGTATTCATCAGGGGTCGACTCAGGGTTGCGCCTTGTGGATGCGCCAGCTGTTGCCCTCGCGGGTCACGTCCAGCGCCATGCATTCGCCGTGGGCCACCACCACTTCCAGCAGACGCTTCGCCGGCAGGCCGTTGGCCAGGGCGCCGAACAGGCGCATCACGCCGCCATGGGTGACAACCAGCACGGACGATCCAGCGTGGGTCTGGTAGAGGCGCTCCAGCGCCGCGAAGACACGGGATTCGAAGTCGCCCATGGCCTCGCCACCCGGTGGAGGGAAAGCGTAGGGATCGTCCCAGAAGCGCCCGAGCGCCTGCGCATCCGTCTCCATCAGCTTAGCTGGCGAAATGCCTTCCCACTGGCCGAAATCCAGCTCCTGCAGGCCCGGCTCAAAGCCCAGCGGCAAGCCGTGGCGCGCCGCCAGCTCCCTGGCAAAGGCCGCGCATCGCTGCAACGGCGAGCTGACCAGCGCCGACCAGCGGCACTCATCCCCCAAAGCCTCGCGCATCTGGGCCCAGCCGGTTTCGGTCAGCGCATCGTCCAGGCGCCCGCGAAAGCCACCGCCCAGTTCGGTCTCGCCGTGACGCAGCAACTCCAGGCGCAACGTCATGCAGGGCGGTCCGACACCGCGGCCTCGGCGAAGGTCGCCATGCCGCTGTGCAACCGGCACGCCTGGCGCAGCAGCGGCACCGCCAGCGCCGCGCCGCTACCCTCGCCCAGACGCAGGCCGAGGTCGAGCAACGGCTGCGCGTCGAGCGCGGCCAGCACACGGTTGTGTCCCGGCTCGGCGCCGGCGTGGGCGAACAGCAGCCAGTCCCTGCAACCGGGATTGAGGTGCGTGGCGCACAGCGCGGCGGTGGTGCAGATGAAACCGTCCACCAAGACCGGAATGCCCTTTTGCGCACAGGCGAGATAGGCGCCCACCAGCGCGGCGATTTCGAAGCCACCGAGGCGGCACAGTGCCTCGAAGGGCTCGTCGCAGTGAGCGCGGTGCAACGCCAGCGCGCGGTCGATCACCTCGACCTTGCGCGCGACGCCCTGCGAGTCCAGCCCGGTACCGGGGCCAACCAGCGCCTGCGCCGGCTCGTCCAGCAGGGCGCAGGCGAGTGCCGCCGCCGAGCTGGTATTACCGATGCCCATTTCGCCGCCGATGAACAATTCCGCACCGGCCTGCTGCGCGCGGCGCACGGATTCGCGACCGGCTTCCAGCGCGATCAGGCACTGGGCGGCAGTCATCGCCGGCTCCTTGGTGAAATTCGCGGTGCCCGCGCCGACCATCACATGCAGCACACCTGGCAGCGGTTCCAGCGGCGTGGCGGTCCCCAGGTCGATCACCTCCAGCCGCGCGTCGAGGTCGCGGGCCAGCACGCTGATCGCCGCACCGCCGCGCACGAAGTTGCGCAGCATCTCGACGGTCACCGCCTGCGGATAGGCCGACACGCCTTCGGCGACCACGCCGTGGTCACCGGCGAACAGGGCGATCCAGACATGCTCCAGGGTCGGCCGCTCGCGCCCCTGCAGGCCGGCGAGGCGGATGGTCTCTTCCTCCAGCCGGCCCAGCGCGCCGCGCGGCTTGGTCAGCTGGTCCTGGCGCGCAGCGGCCTTGTCCTGCGCCACGCGGTCGATCGGCTGGGTACCTTGCAGCCACCATTGCAGACTCATAACGCTTCCCCCTTCAACACCATGGGCAGGCCGGCGACGGTGAACACCACGCGCTCGCTGACCTCGGCCAGGGACTGGTGCAGCCAGCCGGCCTCGTCGACATATCGGCGGCTGAGTTCGCCCATCGGCACCACGCCCAGCCCGGTTTCGTTGCTGACCAGGATGATTCGCCCCGGCAGTTGCGGCAGCGTTTCCAGCAGCGCGTCGATCTCGCCGCGCAGGCGCCAGCCGTCTTCATGGATCAGCAGGTTGGTAACCCACAGGGTCAGGCAGTCCACCAGCACGCAGTGCTGCGGCGCCGCCAGGCGCTCCAGCGCGTCGGCCAGGGCCAGCGGTTCTTCCACCAGCCCCCAGTGTTCCGGGCGGCGCTCGCGGTGCTGGAGGATGCGCGTGGACATCTCGCCGTCGCCGGCCTGGGCCGTGGCGACGTAGGTGACCGGCAAGCCGCTTTCCTGCGCCAGGCGCTCGGCCAGGCGGCTCTTGCCCGAGCGGGCGCCGCCGAGGATCAGTTCAAGCATGGGTTCTCCCAGTCGATCGGGACCTGTAGGAGCGAGCTTGTTCGCGAACAGAGGTTTGCGGGCACGCCGGAGTCATGCGGTTCGCGAGCAAGCTCGCTCCTACAAGAAAGCGTGTCTCCGGCGTTATTCGTCGACTTCACGGCGAGGCGGGATGGCGGATAACCGCGAACGGTCATGCGCCCTGCAGTCCGCATAACAACCTCAGTTTTTCGGTATCCAGATGCGCCTCGACCTGATCGGCCAGGAGCTCGATGTCGCGCTCGCGCAGGGCGTGGTAATCGATGTGCTGCACCTCGCGCAGCCCCGCCCAGTGCAGCAGCGCAGCACTGGCGGCGGCGGACTCGAACAGCCCGTGCAGGTAAGTGCCCATCACCTGGCCATCGTCGCTCAACGCGCCATCGGCACGGCCATCGCTCAGGCGCACCGCGGGATTGGCCAGCGCCGGGCCTTCGGTGACGCCAGCGTGGATCTCGTAACCACTCACCGCAGCCCCTTCCAGCGCCAGCTGGCCGCTGACATTGCGCAGCTGCTTCTCCGGTTCCAGCACGGTGCGCAGGTCCAGCAGGCCGAGCCCTTCGCTCTCCCCCGCCGCGCCTTCCAGGCCATGCGGGTCGGCAAGCGTATGACCGAGCATCTGCAAGCCGCCGCAGATGCCCAGCACTTTGCCGCCGTAGCGCAGGTGGCGCTGGATCGCCGCGTCCCAACCTTGCGCGCGCAGGAAAGCGAGGTCAGGACGCACGCTCTTGGAACCAGGCAGGATGATCAGATCCGCCGGCGGGATCGGCTGGCCGGGGCCGACGAAGGTCAGCTCCACCTGCGGGTGCAGGCGCAGCGGGTCGAAGTCGGTGTGGTTGCTGATGCGCGGCAGCACCGGCACCACCACGCGCAGGCGCTCGCCGGTCTTGGCGGCCTGGCGGGTGTCGATGGCATCCTCGGCTTCCAGGTGGAAATCCATCAGGTACGGCAGCACGCCGAGCACCGGCACGCCGGTGCGTTCTTCCAGCCAGTCGAGGCCGTTCTGCAACAGCGCGATGTCGCCGCGGAAACGGTTGATGACGAAACCCTTTACCCGCGCCCGTTCACTTTCGGAGAGCAGCTCCAGGGTGCCGACCAGATGGGCGAACACGCCGCCACGATCGATGTCGGCGATCAGGATCACCGGGCAGTCCACCGCCTCGGCGAAGCCCATGTTGGCGATGTCGTTGGCGCGCAGGTTGATCTCCGCCGGCGAGCCCGCGCCTTCCACCATCACCACCGGGTACTGCGCGCTGAGGCGCTGATGGGACTCGAGCACCGCCTGCATCGCCACGCGCTTGTAGTCGTGGTAGGCCACGGCGTTCATGCTGGTGACCGCGCGGCCATGGATGATCACCTGGGCGCCGGTGTCGCTGTTGGGCTTGAGCAGCACCGGGTTCATGTCGGTATGCGGCGCCAGATTACAGGCCTGCGCCTGCACCGCCTGGGCGCGGCCGATCTCGCCGCCGTCGGCGGTCACTGCGCTGTTGAGCGCCATGTTCTGCGGCTTGAACGGCACCACCGCGATGCCCTGCCGGCGTAGCCAGCGGCACAGCGCAGTCACCAGCGTGCTTTTGCCGGCGTCCGAGGTGGTGCCCTGCACCATCAGCGTCGCGCTTTTCGGGGTAATCAACGCAGGCTCTCCATCTGGTTGAAGGTGCGCAGGCCGTGCTCCAGGCGCTCCCAACCCTTCTCGTCCGGCGGCAGGCCGAAGCGCAGGCTGCCGGGCGTCTCGAACAGGCGCACGAGGATGCCCTGGCGCGCCAGGTGATCGCGCAGCGCATGGGCACGCATCGACACCACCCACTGGAACAACGCCGTGCCGCCCTGCGGGGCGAAGCCATGCTCGCCGAGCAGCCCGGCCAGGCGCCGGCTGGCGTCATGCAGGTCGCGGCGGCGCTGGATCTGTTCCTGGAACTCGCCCAGCACCGCCTGGGCAACCCAGCGTGTCGGGCCGTTCACCGCCCAGGGGCCGAGCAGTTTCGCCAGGCTATCCAGCAGGCGCGGCTCGGCGAAGGCAAAGCCCAGCCGTGCGCCGGCCAGGCCGAAGAACTTGCCGAAGGAGCGCAACACGATCAGCCCCGGACGGCTCGCGCAGCTGGGCGCCAGGCTGTGCTCGGGCGTGCAGTCCATGAAGGCTTCGTCCACCACCAGCCAGCCGCCGCGCTCCTGCAGGCGCGCATGCCATTCCAGCAGCACGCCGGCCTCGATGCGCCGGCCGGTGGGGTTGTTCGGGTTGACCACCACCAGCACATCGAAGCGCTCCAGGTGATGGGGGACTTCCTGGTCGCTGACCTCCCGCAGGATGTGCCCGGCGGCACGCCAGGACTCGGCGTGCTCGGTATAGCAGGGTGAGACCACGCCGACCTTGCCGGGCCGGCGCAGCCGCGGCAGCAGCTGGATCGCCGCCTGGCTGCCGGGCAGCGGCAGCAGCTTCTCGGCGCCGTAGTAGCGCCGCGCAGCGGCCTCCAGGCCGTCGCTGTCCTCGGGCAGGCGCATCCAGGCTGCCGCCGGCACGCTGGGCAACGCCCAGGGCCAGGGCGAGATGCCGGTAGACAAGTCCAGCCACTCGGAGAGCGGAATTCCGTACTGCTGCGCCGCTTTGCGCAACCGGCCGCCATGTTCGAGCATCAGAGCACTCCCAGAATCAGGATGATCAGCAACCACAACAACACGCCCTGACGTACCAGGGCCAGCGCGCGCCAGATGTCCACGGCAGTTGGCGCCGGGCCTTCACCCAACTGCGGGCGTTCGTGGAGCTCGCCGTGGTAGCGGGCGGAGCCGCCCAGCGAAACGCCCAGCGCCCCCGCACCGGCGGCCATCACCGGACCGGCGTTGGGACTGTCCCACTGCGGTGCCTGCGTGCGCCAGCAGCGCAGCGCGAGACGGTTGTGGCCCAGCAGCGCGTAGGTGAACGCCACCAGGCGCGCCGGAATGTAGTTGAGCACATCGTCGATCTTCGCCGCGGCCCAGCCAAAGCGTTCGAAACGCGCGTTGCGGTAGCCCCACATGGCGTCGAGGGTGTTGCTCAGGCGATAGAGCACCACGCCCGGCGCACCGGCCAGGGCGAACCAGAACAACGCCGCGTAGACCGCGTCGCTGCCGTTCTCCAGCACCGATTCGGTAGCGGCTCGGGCCACGGCGGTGTCGTCCAGTTCGGCAGTTTCGCGGCTGACCATGTAGCCCACGCGCAGGCGCGCTTCGTTCAGGTCACCGGCGCGCAAGGCCAGCGCTACCGGCTCGGCATGTTCGCCCAGGCTTCGCAGGCCCAGCGCGGCGTACAGCGCGAGCGCCTGGACGACCCAGCCGACGTAGGGCAGCAGGCTCAGCAACAGCGCGATGAGCGTCAGCGGGACGACCGCGATGATCCAGGCGGTGACGCCATGGCTGCGCCAGCCGAGGCCGGGGGTGTCCTTGCCGGCGTCGGCGCGGGAACGGTTGAAGCGCCGCTCCAGCCGATCCGCCAGGCGTCCGAAAGCCACCAGCGGATGCCAGCGTTTCGGCTCGCCCAGCAGTGCATCCAGCACCATGCCGAGGACGCTCAGCAAGGCCAGGCTCATGGCTGTTCTCCCCAGTGGTTTTCGTAAAGCAGCTCGCTGAGCGCGCGCGGCTGGCGCCAGCCTTCCAGGGCCAGCATCGGCGCCGGGTAGAACTCGCTGACCGGGCCGAGGCAGATCACCGCCACGGCTTCGGCTCCCGCCGGCAGGCCCAGCAGCTCGCCCAACGCGGCTGGATCGAACAGCGACACCCAGCCCATGCCCAAGCCTTCGGCGCGCGAGGCCAGCCAGAGGTTCTGGATGGCGCAGGAGAGCGAGGCCAGATCCATGTTCGGCAACGTACGACGACCGAAGACATGCGCCTCGCGGCCATCCATCAAGGCGGCCACCAGCACTTCGGCGCAGTCGAGCACACCCTCGACCTTGAGCTTCATGAACTCGTCGGAGCGTTCGCCCAGTGCCTCGGCGGTGCGCTCGCGCTCCTCTTCCACCAGAGCATGGATCGACTGGCGCAGCGCCCGCGCGGTGACGCGGATGAAGCGCCACGGCTGCATCAGGCCGACGCTGGGCGCCTGGTGGGCAGCTTCCAGCAGGCGCGCGAGCAATTCGGGCGCCACCTCGCCACCGCTGAAATGACGCATGTCGCGGCGCTCGGCGATGGCGCGGTAGAGCGCGGCGCGTTCCTCGGGGCTGTAGGCGTGATCGGTCATGGTCTGAAGAGTGCGGCCGCGGCATCCGGATCGGATGGCAGGTAGAAGTGGATGTAGGACGCCGTGAGACGGCCACGTCGGAACACGGCCTCGGCCACCGGCTTGTCGTTCGGGCAGACGCCACGGGCCAGCGGTATTTCGGCGCTGTCGAGCAACGAATGGTGGAAGGTGTGCCCGCGCAGGGTGCCTTCGGGCAGCGTCACGGCCTGCAGCGCCAGCGCGGCGAGGCGTTTCTGCATGCGCGCCTCGCCCGGCAGCAGGCCCAGCAGCTCCCCGCGTTCGCCGGCTACGTCAGTCAGCGCATCGAGCAGATAGAGCATGCCGCCGCACTCGGCGAGGATCGGCTTGCCCATCTCGTGGTGGGCGTGAATCGCCTGGGCCATGGCGCGGTTGGCGGCCAGCGCCTGCAGGTGCAGTTCCGGGTAGCCGCCGGGCAGGTAGAGGCTGTCCACCTCCGGCAGCGATTCGTCACGCAGCGGCGAGAAGAACACCAGTTCAGCACCCAGCTCGCGCAGCAGGTCGAGGTTGGCCTGATAGAGGAAGGCGAAGGCGTTGTCCCTCGCCACGCCGATGCGCACTCCGTCGAGGGCGGAAGATTCGCTGCGCGGCTCGGGCACGGCGAAGCTCACCGGCGCCGGCAACTCGGAGCTGGCACTGGCAGCCAGCGCATCGGCGGCGGCGTCCAGGCGTGCGTCGAGGTCGGCCAGTTCGTCGGCCTGTACCAGGCCGAGGTGGCGGCTGGGCAACTCCACTTCGGTGTCGCGCGGCAGTGCGCCATACCAGCGAATCCACTCGGGCAGGCTATCGCGCACCAGGTCGCGGTGGCGCTGGCTGCCGATGCGGTTGGCGAGCACGCCAGAGAACGGCAGGTCGCGCTGGTAGGTGGCCATGCCGACGGCCATCGCACCGAAGGTCTGGGCCATGGACTGGCCGTTGATCACCGCCATCACCGGCACATTGAAGCGCCGCGCCAGATCGGCGGCCGAGGGCGAGCCGTCGAACAGGCCCATCACACCTTCGATGAGAATCAGGTCGGCCTCGCCGGCGGCCTCCCAGAGCAACCGGCGGCTTTCGCTATCGCCGACCATCCACAGGTCCAGCTGATAGACCGGCGCGCCGCTGGCGCGGGCGAGGATCATCGGGTCGAGGAAATCCGGACCGCACTTGAACACCCGCACCTTGCGCCCGAGACGCGTGTGCAGGCGCGCCAGGGCGGCGGTCACGGTGGTCTTGCCCTGCCCGGAAGCGGGGGCGGCGATCAGCAGGGCGGGGCATTGGCGCGCATCGAGCATCAGGCGTGCTCCGCCACAACGAAGGGCATCAGAATTCCACCCCTTTCTGCGCCTTGATCCCTGCCTTGAAGGCATGTTTCACCAGGCCCATCTCGCTCACGGTATCGGCGGCCTCGACCATGGCCGGCTGCACGCCACGGCCGGTGGCGACCACATGCTGCATGGGCGGTCGGGCGGCAATGTCGGCGAGCACGGTGTCCAGCTCCAGGTAGCCGTGCTTGAGGGCAATGTTCACCTCGTCCAGCACCACCAGGCCTATCTCCGGGTCGCCCAGCAGTTGGCGGGCCACGCCCCAGGCCGCCTGTGCCTTGGCGATATCGCGCTGGCGGTCCTGGGTTTCCCAGGTGAAGCCTTCGCCCATCACGTGGAAGCTGACTTCCTCGGGGAAGCGGCGGAAGAATGCCTCCTCGCCCGTGGTCGCGGCGCCCTTGATGAACTGCACCACGCCCACCTTCATGCCGTGGCCCAGCGCGCGAGCGACCATGCCGAAGGCCGAGCTGCTCTTGCCCTTGCCGTTGCCGCTGTTGACCAGGAACACACCGCGCTCACCCTGGGCCTGGGCGATCTTGTCGTCGATCACCGCCTTCTTGCGCTGCATGCGCGAGCGATGGCGCTCGTCCTTTTCCGGGGATTCAGTCATGGCAGGTTCCTTCTAGAACGGCTTGTACGGGTAAAAGGGATTGCGCAGGCGCCAGGCTGCCGGCCGGGTGGCAGCAAACGCGGGAGGGAACAGGCAGGGATGCACCGCTGGCGCGCGCAGGCGCCATGCGGAAGAGATCGCCCAGCACGAAGGCTGTCGACCTGGGGAATAGGGATTTCACCTGAAGGATTCTCCGCCGCTCTCACCCGCGCGGCACTGACCAGTCGGGGCAGGCGGAGGACGGCAACGCGCGGCGCACGGCGCCGACGTCGACAGCGCCTCCCGCGATGCCATGCGATGCAACAGGCCGGTCTCCGGGCTTGCGAGTGACGCCATGAGGCTGTCGATGAACCGCGCCTTCCCATGCCGTGGCACAGTGGCTGTCTGCGGTTCGAAGCTCGCTTACCGTTGCGGGGGCAGCGCCGGAATGGTCGATTGCGCATCGATTTCACCGGCTTCCCTGTTTCACTCGCGGCTTGCACCGAGAGCACCTGAAGCAGGCGCGCAGCTTAGTGGCTGGCGGGCTGGGGCGTCAATTGAACAGGATGTCGCCGGGCTTGTCCCAGCACCAGGCAGCCGCTCTACACTGCGACACACCTGTCCAATCATGGCACTGTGTAACTCCGCTAGAATGCGAACCATGACGATGACCGCCCAGCCCGGCCAGCTTCAGCTCGACACCACCGCCAGCCCACCGCTGATGCACGTCAGCGGTGACTGGACGCTCGCGCATTTCTCCGCGCTGGAGGCCCAGGTGGCCGCCCAGCGCCAGGCCGAATCCCCCGCCGAGCTGGATTTTTCCGGCCTCGGCGCGCTGGACACCGCCGGCGCCGCACTGCTCGCCGAGATCATCGGCGGCGCACGCATGAACCAGCTGGAGCAGATCGCCCGCAACCTTCCCGCCGAACGCCAGGCACTGCTGCGCGCCGTCGGCAGCGCGATCACCCAATGCCGCCTGGACGAAAAGGCGCCGGAGCCGGGCAACGCACTGGTCGATGTGCTGGAACGCATCGGCATCGCCACCCTGACCTTCCGCGAACACCTGGTCGGCCTGCTCGGCTTCATCGGCCTGACCCTGCAGACGCTGCTGCGCAACCTGCTCCGCCCGCGACGCTGGCGCCTTACCTCGCTGGCCGCGCACATGGAGGAAACCGGGCTGGACGCCGTGCCCATCGTCGCCCTGCTGACCTTCATGGTCGGCGCGGTGGTGGCCTTCCTCGGCGCCACGGTGCTGCAGAAATTCGGCGCGCAGATCTATACGGTCGACCTGGTGGGCTTCTCCTTCCTGCGCGAATTCGGCGTGCTGCTCACCGCAATCCTGCTTGCCGGCCGCACCGCCAGCGCCTTCACCGCGCAGATCGGCTCAATGAAGGCCAACCAGGAAGTCGACGCCATCCAGGCCCTGGGCCTCGACCCGGTTGAATTGCTGGTGTTGCCGCGAGTGCTGGCGCTGCTGCTGACCCTGCCGATGCTGACCTTCCTGGCGATGATCTCCGGCATCTTCGGCGGCGGCGTGGTCTGCGCCCTCGCGCTGGATATCTCGCCGCGCATGTTCCTCTACATGCTGCAGAACGACATCGCCGTGCAGCACTTCCTGGTCGGCATCGTCAAAGCGCCGGTATTTGCCTTCATCATCGCCGTGATCGGCTGCCTGGAAGGCTTCCGCGTCAGCGGCAGCGCGCAGTCGGTGGGCGAGCACACGACCTCCAGCGTGGTCCAGTCGATCTTCGTGGTGATCCTGCTGGACGCGGTATTCGCGCTGTTCTTCATGGAGATGGGCTGGTGAGCGAACCGATCATCGTCGTCCGCGACCTGGCCAACCGCTTCGGCACCCACGCCGTGCACGAGCACCTGGACCTCGACGTGATGAAGGGCGAGATCCTCGGCGTGGTCGGCGGCTCGGGCACCGGCAAGTCGGTACTGCTGCGCAGCATCATCGGCCTGCGCCAGCCCAGCGAAGGCAGCGTGCACGTCTTCGGGCAGAACCTGCCGGCGCTGCCGCCACTGGAGCGCTCGAAGCTGGAAAGGCGCTTCGGTGTGCTGTTCCAGAACGGCGCGCTGTTCTCCTCGCTGACCGTGAGCGAGAACATCTGCCTGCCGCTGATCGAGCATGCCGGGCTGTCGCGCAGCGATGCCGAGTTCATGGCCAAGGTGAAGATCTCCCTCGCGGGCCTGCCGCCGGACGCTGGCTCCAAATACCCGGCCGAACTGTCCGGCGGCATGGTCAAGCGTGCTGCCCTGGCCCGTGCCCTGGCCCTGGACCCGGACATCCTGTTCCTCGACGAACCCACCGCCGGCCTCGACCCCATCGGCGCGGCGGCTTTCGACCAACTCATCCTGACCCTGCGCGACGCCTTCGGCCTCACGGTGTTCCTGGTCACCCACGACCTGGACACCCTCTACACCATCTGCGACCGCGTCGCCGTGCTCTCGCAGAAGCGGGTGCTGGTGGTGGGGCCACTGGACCAGGTCGCCCAGACCGACGACGCCTGGGTACAGGATTACTTCCACGGCCCACGCGGCCGTGCCGCGCTGCAGGCCACCGAACACCTGCGGGAGGAAAGCTGAATGGAAACCCGTGCCCATCACGTGCTGATCGGCCTGTTCACCCTCGTGGTGTCTATCGGTGCGCTGCTCTTCGCGCTCTGGCTGGCACAATCGAGCAACGACCAGCGCTACAAGATCTACGACGTGATCTTCAGCGAGGCGGTGACCGGCCTGTCCGAAGGCGGCACCGTGCAGTACAGCGGCATCCGCGTCGGCGACGTGGTCTCGCTGCGCCTGGACCCGAACGACCCGCGCAAGGTCCGCGCGCGCATCCGCGTCTACGACAGCACGCCGATCCGCGAAGACACGCGCGCCAAGCTGGCCCTCACCGGCGTCACCGGCCAGGCCATCATCCAGCTCTCCAGCGCCGGCCAGGACAGCCCGCCACTGGAAGCCAAGGATGGCGGAATCCCGGTGATCAAGACCATCCCGTCGCCCTTCGCCAAGCTGCTGGCCAACGGCGAGGACATCGCCACCAACATCAACAACCTGATCAACAACGTGAACCGCATGTTCTCCCAGGAGAACGTCGACCGCATCAGCCGCACCCTGGACCATATCGACCAGGCCACCGGCGTGGTTGCCGAGCAGCGCGACGACATCCGCCAGACCTTCAAGGAACTGGCCGCCGCCAGCGAGCAGGCGCGCATCACCCTGGCCAACGCCAGCCAGTTGCTCGAACGCGCCAACCAGACGCTGGGGGGCAAGAAAGGCCAGGACATCCTCGACGACACCCAGAAGACCCTCGCCTCCCTGCGTACCAGCAGCGAGCGCGTCGAGCAGTTGCTGGACAGCAACTACGACTCGGTGAACGGCGGCCTCAACGGCCTGGGCGAGATCGGCCCGGCGATCCGCGAACTGCGCTCCACCCTGGAAGACCTGCGCGGCGTCACCCGCCGCCTGCAGGAAAACCCCACCGGCTACCTGCTCGGCCGCGAGCGCAACAAGGAGTTCCAGCCATGACCGCCCTTCCCCGCCTGCTCGGCGTCGCCGCCCTGGTCAGCCTGCTGGGCGCCTGCTCGATCCTCCCGGAAGCGGAAAGCCCGGACTTCTACCTGCTGCCGGCCACCCAGCAACCCGCGCGCGGCAATGCGCTGGTGAACTGGTCGCTACGAGTCAGTGCGCCTACCGCCAGCCTGGCGCTGGACAGCAACCGCATCGCCGTGGTCCCACAGGGCAACCAACTGAGCAGCTACCAGGGGGCGCGCTGGAGCAACCGTGCGCCGGGCCTGCTGCGTGATCGCCTGCTCGACGCCTTCACCGCCAACGGCAGCATCCGCGCCCTGAGCAGCGACGAAACCAGCCTGCAGGCCGACCTCGACCTGACCGGCGAACTGCGCGCCTTCCAGAGCGAGTACCAGAACGGCAAACCGGTGATCCATATCCGCTACGACGCGCGCCTGGTGCGCACCCTCGGCCAGCGAATCGTCGCCGCGCGCAGCTTCGAGGTCCGCCAGCCGGTGGACGGCAAGCAGGTCCCCGAAGTGGTCAGCGCCTTCGGCAAGGCTGCCGACCAGCTTTCCGCACAGGTGGTGGAGTGGACGTTGCAGCAAGGGCAGCAGCAGAAGCTCTCACCGCCCTCCCCGTAAGGCGGCTCAGCGGCAGTGGTAGGGACTTTCGCCCTCCAGCTCCTGGTCTGTCTCCACGTCCTTGATGGTGACGATGGCCTTCGGATAGACCGAGCAGAGTGAGTTGCGCACGGTGTAGATGCCGCTGCCATGGGCGAGGAACTTGCCATTGCTCAGGGCCTTGCCGGACTCGTCGTGGGCGCTGACCTCGTAGTTGCCGGTCATGGTGATGCAGCCGGCGAGCGCCAGCAGGGAAAGGAGTGGAACGAGGACTTTCATGGATTCTCCTTGGACGCGAGGCGCCCCTTATGCCGGGGCACAGGGCGGCGCGGGTGTCGATCCGTGACGGGTTCGCGAGAGCGGGAATGGCCAGCCAGCATGGCAAGGCCGATGCGGATACGACCGATACCGGTCGCCGCAGTTCAGCCAGCGCCCCCACAAGAGCGCCGGCTGACGGTGTTTCAGACGAGAGGTTGCCTCAACGCTTGCCCATGGAGCGACGCGAGCCGCGCGGGTGCGGCGGGCGGTACTCGGCCTGGTCGTGAGGCTTGCGATGCTGGTAGGCGGTTTTTGCCTGCTGCTGCGCGGCAAGGGCGGCCTTGGCCAGCTCGGCCAGGGAGAGCTTGGGTTGTTCCTGCGCGTTGTCGGCGCTTTCGTCGCGGGGCGGCTGCTGAGAGGACGTCATGGGTAGACCGGTTCTGAAAGGTTTGAATCGGTGCACATGATAGCCGAAGTCGCCCTCTTCCGGCTGCCCGCCCGCACGAGCGGCCGGGGCGGGGGCTTCACCCCGCAAGCGAAGCCATCAGCTCGGCGGGAACAGCGTGTCCGGGCGGGTCACGTATTCGGTCGCTTCGGCTTCGGTCATCACCCAGATCTGGCTGATCCGGCTGTCCAGGCCCATCTTGATGCCGACGAACTTGCCGGTGATCTTCGGCAGCATGCCGTAGACCATGAAGCGGTTGTTCTCGTCACGGATGCGGATGGACACCGACAGCGGGTAGCTGATGGTCTTCTTGTACAGCCCGATGGTGATCACCTGGCGCAGCAGGCTCGGCTTCGGCCGCTTGAGGGTAATTACCGGATACACCGCGCTGTCGACGAAACCCACCATCATCCCCGAGGGAATCACCCGGTCCGCCAGCGCCGGGCTGCTCAGCCCCAGCATCAGGGCCAGTGCGCCGAGCAACCGGAGCGTCCAGCGTTGCAGCGAAGCGCGTGAAGGTACTGCTGATGTCATCGGATTTCCCGCCCTGGTTTTCCTGATTTCGTTATCGCCCGGTTAAGGATTCCGGATCTGAGGGTGGAGCGTAGCGGTTCGCCGCGTCGCTGTCCGCACATTGATTCACAGCCCTTGCAGCCCGGAGTGCCGGCAGACTGGGACCAGTTCTGCGCTACGTTGCAGTATCAATTCACTTCGCGCCACTCGATACGCTTCAGGTAGACGCCGAGCACTCGAACATCGTCAGAGCCATAGAGCCGCTGAGGCGAATCAGGTTTGTCGACCTCCACACTGACCGTTTGCCAATTGTCCTCGGAGCATACCGGCACGCTATAGGTTTGAAGGTCAGCCGTGGTACTCAGGTGGGTCTCGCTCCATTCGCCCCCATGGCAGGTCCGCTTCAAACTGACTCGCACAGGACGCGTCGTACTGGCAGCAAATACCCCCATCATGATTTGAAATTCACAATGACTTTCCCGGCACTCACGGGGCCGGGGCAATTGCAGGTTTGCCTGCGCCCCGGACCAGACATGACCAAGCTCAACTGGATACCAACCGTCAGCCAGCATTCGCTGCGTACTCAATAATCCCGCTTGGGGCAGCAGCGGATAATCGACATCTCCAGCCCAACTGTCCCAGGCGCTGCTCATTTGATCAGGAGGAACAAGTCGAACGGTGGCAAACCAGCCACCATCTTCAACTTTCAGGAACGGCAGCTTACTCAGACGATCCAGTACTGCTCGACGCTGCTGCCGTATTGCTGGCGGACACAACGCAGCAGCCTCCACACCGGCGTCCGTTCGCTGTCCAATCCACGCACTGACTCTTTCGCTGCCAATGCAGGGCCAGGCGTTGGCCGCCCAGAGCAGATCGACATAAGGAAACACCAGCACGTCTGCCTGCTTTTTCAGCAACATGAGCGCCAACGGATCCGTCGCTATCCCCGGTACCCAGCCTGGCCCGGCCGCCAGAAACTCGGCAGGCCAGCCCAATTGTGCTCGTTCTACATTCTTGTCACCGCCGACATTGAAAGTTCGCACTTTTGCTCGCGGCGCCAAGTAGTTGGCCAGAAAATCATTTCCCCATGGGACGAAGGCCACTACTTCATTCGAATGAAGTGCCTGTCCAAGAGGGATGGCGAACTCCCTGTCCATCTGGAAGAACATCGCACGCGCTTGCGCCCCCACTCTAAGGTGGGCAAGAGGGTGCGGTAGGTTGAACAACAACAGTAAGACAAGGATGCCGCAGCCAAACAGTTGGCCACGCAGCCAAGGCAGTTGCAGCATGAACAGACACCATGTAACAAACAGACCAAGGGCCGCCCAGCGATAGGGCGCCCGCATGGCATTGAATCCCGGAAGGTTTTCCGAAACCCACGCGGAGCCGGTAGGAGCCAGCGCCTGACCAGCCGGCATCATGGGCTCAAGCGTTACTGCATTCTGATTGTGCACACCCTGCGGCTTTATCGAGTGGACCTTCAGCGACGGGCCGAGCGCCAGATAGAAGGACAGAACAGCGCCGGCAATCAACCCCCATACCAGTAGGCGGCGGCGACGTACCACTAATCCAATGCCCCCCACCGCGAGTAACAAGGGCAGTGCAAAGGTAGTGTCCCAAGTTGAATTGTCACCATAAAACAAGTTGGTAGTGCGATGCTCACTCAGGCCCAGGAAGTCGGGTAGCCAGAGAATGCCCTTACTTGGGACGACCAGGAAACTCAGATCCAATCCCCAACCACGAAAGAAATCCAGTGGCACATGGGCGAACTGCGTTGTACCGACATACCGTGTATACAGCCAGTAAGCCAACGCGAAGCTGCCAAAGTGCACCGGTACTGCGATGCGCAATAGGGTGGTACGCGGCTCGAGACGCAGCAAAAGGCGATAAGCAATCGTTACGCTCGCGCCAGTCGCGAACATGATAAAGGTGTAGCCATCCATGAAGACCGCAATGATTGCGGCCGCCAGATAGGACAGCGCAGCTTTCCATCGGGCGACCGCAGGGTCCAGTAAGCGCAGCACCATCAGAAAATAGAACGGTAGCAGCGCCATGCCGAGAGATAGCATGCTGTAATCGGCATGCGCCCAGATCATTGGCTGGCTAGCCCAAATTACGGCACCGAGGAGCGCGGCACCTTCTCCGCTCCCCAGCCGAAGGGCTATCCGCCTTGCGCTGAACAAGGCGATCAGCAGCCACATGGCAATGGTCGCTGAATAAGCGTCCGCTCCAGGTACGCCGAGACGTATGAGGACACTCATCGGCCAAGCCCCGGACAGGCCAAATGCGAGGGCAGCAGAGGCTGGCAGACCAATATCCTGCGCGTGCAAGCTGAACAGCCCATGATTTGCCAACGACTGGGCAAAGCCGGCCGCCCAGACGGCCTGCCCCAAGGTCGGCGTAAGAACGCCGGGCACGGCGTTGTTCAACAGACACACGACAGCTATTGCGAGACAGAGCGCCAAATACCGCCCGATGTGCCGCCTGGACAACCCATTCATCATCAATGCTTTCCTGAATCCAGATCCCGCACGGCCAACGCAGCGCAGAAGAACAGCAGATCGCCGCAGACCGTCACCACTCGCCCCAGCACCACCGCCAGGAGCAAGTCCGCTTCGGCCACCACAGGCTTGAGCACTAGCAGCAGGACCAACTCCCGCACACCCACGCCAGCCGGAGCGCCGGGGGTGACCAACCCGGCAAGCCACGCCACAACGAAGGCACCGGCGATGACGGGCCATTCACGGGCAGGGACAACCATCTGCGAAGCGGTCAGCTCTACCAACGCCACGAAGATCGACGCGGAGATCAGCAAAAACAGGATCTGCCATGCCAGCGCCGAGACTCCGTCCCGGCCCAGGAAGCGATACACGCCGTACATTCCCAGTACGACGACCAGGCACCAGATCGCAGGCCCCAGCAGCCAGGGCAACCCGGAGAAAAGTACCGGGACCAGCAAGGCCACGAACAACCCACCCGCCCCCGCCAGCAGCGCAAGCTCAAAGGCGATGGACTTGGCCAGCCCGCGGCCCGGCCACCCCGCGGCCATCCCCAGCGCCTGTCGACCGGCAACATGGAGGATGTTCCCCGGCAGATACTTGGCCAGTTGCGAGAGCCCGTAGGCCCTGACCGCCCAGCGCCGGGACGTGCGGATATCAAAGCGCCGCAACAGGCAGTGCCAGGCCAGTACGAGAGGCCCATTGGCCAGCGCGTAGATCAGCGCCAGGCCGGCGATGATCAACCAGTGCGAGAGAGGGATTGCCGCCGGATCGAACTGCGTGCCGTACTGCCTGAGGCGCAGAGCCACGAACAGCAGACTGAGCACAGCCAGGAAACTGCCGCCCCAATGCAGCAGCTTGCGCCAGGAGAACGCCATCTCAGTGGCGCGGACGGCAGAGCAGCATGGTCCAGGGCAGCGGCGAGCGGACCTCGATGACCTCGAAATATTGCTCGACCCATCGCACGAAACCACGGGCAGACCAGTGCTGCAGATGGCCCGGCGTATTGCCCAGGCTAGCGATGTACTTTCCACGAGCCAGATTCAAAACGCACCAGAGCGGCTCCCGAGGCACGCTCAGAATCAGGTGGCCCGTCGCCACGCGCTGCAGGGCGCGCATGCCGGCGTCGGGATCCTCCAGATGCTCAAGCACTTCACAACAAACGACCAGGTCTGCGGAATCCTCCGCGGACTGCAGGTCATAAATGCTTTTGACGTCGAAGACACTCTCGGATTCGAGCGCCCGCGCGTCGGCATTCTGTCTGGCAAGATCGATAGCATGGGAGGAAAAGTCGCACCCCCTGGCCCGACGCCCCTCCTCGAGCCAGCGCAAGACCCAGTATCCCTCACCGCAGCCGATTTCATGGATCGACGCTGGCGCCGCCCGCTCGACCAGACCCGACAGTGCGAGCTCGAAACCGGCCATGATCCGCTTGACCAGCCAGTTACGGGAACCGTACTTGTCATAGGCATTACCCACGACAACGCCGTTCTCCCGAACGCCGCCAGTTACCTTGATGCCCATGGGGTCTCCTTCTGGAGGCCTGACGCCAGTGCCCCGCGCAGCGCCTTGCAGTCCGTCTCGTCAGTCATCTTTGCTCAGCTCGGCTACCTTGACGCGCATATCTTCCAGGAGCTTTCTGTTGGCCGACAGCAGATCGGCCACGAAAGCGATCAGCAGGGTCTGGAAGCCCATTCCCAACAACGCCCCGGCCAGGATCAGCGATTGAACATGACCCTCTCCGTCGCCGGAAAAATACTTCCAGAGGAACCTCAGGCCAATCAGTACGCCCACCGAAAAGAGCGCGATGCCAATGCTGCCGAAGAACCGGAAAGGGCGATAGACGATGAAAATCCGGATGATGGTGACAATGCTGCGCTGAATGTACGACGGAATACTCTTTACCAGCCGGGACGGTCTCAGATCCGCATTGACCCGGATCGGCACCGAGACCACCGTCAGGTTCTTCTGCCCTGCCTGGATGATTGTTTCCAGCGTGTAGGTGTAATCGCTGAACACCATCATCCGTTGCGCAGCGGCCCGGCTGATCGCCCGGAAACCGCTCGGGGCATCCGGAACATCGGTCTTGCTGGCGACCCGCACGACCCAGCTGCCCAACCGTTGCAGTGCCTTTTTCACCGGGGAGAAATGCTCGATCGCGCTGATTGGCCTTGCGCCGATGACGAGATCGGCCTGATGTTCGAGAATCGGCAAGGTCAGGGCGGGGATATCGGCCGCGCAGTACTGATTGTCGGCATCCGTATTGACGATCACATCCGCCCCGAGACGCAGGCAGGCGTCCAGTCCGGACATGAACGCACGCGCCAGCCCCTTGTTGCCGGCATGCCGCACCACATGATCGACACCGTGAGCCCGCGCCACCTCGATCGTCGCATCGCTGCTGCCATCGTCGATGATCAGCCATTCGACCTGGGTGAACCCACTCACTTCCCGCGGCAGCTCGGCCAGGCAGACCGGCAGGGAGTCTGCTTCATTGAAGCAGGGAATCTGAATGATCAGCTTTCGCTGCGGCTCAGTCGTGGAAACCATGTATACCCTTGGAAGAAAGCGAGCCTCCCTCATGGAGGGCGAAGCCTTTGATGCTACACCGAATTTCACCTTAATCCGACACACTGCATCCTATTTGGTGTAGGAAAAATCCAGAGACTTCGGGGCTGCTAAAAGGCCACCCCCCCCATCGCGGCGCCGTTTCGAAACGGCGCTGACTCAGCCCCGATACGCCCAGCGTCAAACGACCATTCTCGGCACTTTCCACGAGAGGAGTTCCATGAACAGTATTCGCAACGCCCTAGCCCGCTTCCCCCGCCTCGACCTGGCCGGCGGCCCGACACCGCTGGACAAGCTGGAGCGGCTGTCCGCAGACCTGGGCCGCGAGCTGTACGTGAAGCGCGACGACACGACGCCCTTTGCCCTGGGCGGCAACAAGGTACGCAAGCTGGAATTCCTCGCCGCCGATGCGCTGAAGGCCGGTGCCGACACGCTGGTCACCGCCGGGGCGATCCAGTCCAACCATGTGCGCCAGACCGCCGCCGTCGCCGCGAAGCTCGGCTTGCGCTGCGTGGCGTTGCTGGAAAACCCGATTGGCACCGATGACCACAACTACCTGAGCAACGGCAACCGGCTGCTGCTGGACCTGTTCGGCACCGAAGTCGAACTCGTACCCAACCTCGACAACGCGGACGAGTTGCTGGCGCAGACCGGCGAACGCCTGCACCGCGAAGGCCGCAAGCCCTACATAGTGCCCATTGGCGGCTCCAATGCCCTGGGCGCCCTGGGATACGTGCGCGCCGGGCTGGAACTGGCGGAGCAGATTCACGGCAGCGGCCATGAGTTCTCCGCCGTGGTGCTCGCCTCCGGCAGCGCCGGCACCCATGCGGGACTGGCGCTCGCCCTGGCCGGAGCCCTGCCGGAACTGGACGTCATCGGCGTGACCGTCTCGCGTGCCGACGCGGCTCAGCGGCCGAAAGTCGAAGGGCTGGTTGAGCGCACGCTGGAGCTGCTCGGCCACGACGCGCAACCCCTGCCGATAGTGCAACTGTGGGACGAGTATTTCGGCCCGCGCTACGGAGAACCCAATGCCGGTACGCTGGAGGCGGTACGCCTGCTGGCAAGCCAGGAAGGCCTGCTGCTGGACCCGGTGTACACCGGCAAGGCCATGGCCGGATTGCTCGACGGCATCCGCCGTGATCGCTTCGTAAAACCCGGGCCTATCCTGTTCCTGCACACCGGCGGTTCGCCGGCGCTGTTCGCCTACCATTCAGCGAAGTGACCTACCTAACAATCAGAACTAGGTATGTAATTTTTTATTATTTTATTGCATAACGATTCCGACCCTATAGTCGCCACGCGTTGACTAACCTGCTTAAAACACCAAAAACGGGGACCACCATGACCTTCTCCGCACTGCGACGTCATTTCCTGCTCGCCAGCCTGACCCTCACCCTCGGCGCCAGCCTCTTCGGCCAGGCCCAGGCCGCCGACGACCTGCTCGCCCAGATCAAGTCCAAGGGCGAGGTCCGTGTCGGACTCGAGGGCACCTACCCGCCCTTCAGCTTCCAGGACGAGAACGGCAAACTCGCCGGCTTCGAAGTGGACTTCTCCAACCTGATCGCCAAGGAACTGGGCGTCACCGCCAAGCTCCAGCCGACCAAGTGGGACGGCATCCTCGCCGCGCTGGAATCCAAGCGCCTGGACCTGGTGATCAACCAGGTGACCATTTCCGAAGAGCGCAAGAAGAAGTACGACTTCTCCGACGCCTACACCGTTTCCGGCATCCAGGCGCTGGTGCGCAAGGGTGACGAAGGCAAGTACGACGCGCCGGAAAAACTGGCGGGCGTGAAAGTCGGCGTGGGCCTGGGCACCAACTACGAGCAGTGGCTGCGCGAACATGTACCGCAGGCAGACGTGCGCACCTACGAGGACGACCCGACCAAGTTCCAGGACCTGCGCAGCGGTCGCATCGACGTGATCCTGGTGGACCGCCTGGCCGCCTTCGACATGGTCAACAAGACCAAGGGCGCCATGGCACTGACCGGCGCGCCCTTCGCCCGCCAGGAAGCTGGCATCGCCCTGCGCAAGGGCAACCCGGAGCTGCTCGCGGCGCTGAACAAGGCCATCGAGAAATTCCGCGCCGACGGCACGCTGAAGAAACTCTCGGAGAAATGGTTCCAGGCTGACGTCACCCAATGATTGAAGAAAGCCTGCAGCTTGCGCTGGATTCCGCGCCCTTCCTGCTGAAGGGCGCGATCTTCACGGTAGTCCTCAGCGTAGGCGGCATGTTCTTCGGACTGCTGCTCGGATTCGCTCTGGCGCTGATGCGCCTGTACGGATTCACCCCCGTGCGCTGGATCGCGCGCATCTACGTGTCGTTCTTCCGCGGCACGCCGTTGCTGGTCCAGCTCTTCATGATCTATTACGGCCTGCCCCAGGCCGGCATCGAACTCGACCCGCTGCCGGCGGCGCTGATCGGCTTCTCGCTGAACATGGCCGCCTATGTCTGCGAAATCCTCCGCGCCGCCATCGGCTCCATCGACAAGGGCCAGTGGGAAGCCGCCGCCAGCATCGGCATGACCCGCGCCGAGACCCTGCGCCGGGTGATCCTGCCGCAGGCCGCACGCACCGCCCTGCCGCCGCTGGGCAACAGCTTCATCTCGCTGGTCAAGGACACCGCCCTGGCCGCTACCATCCAGGTCCCGGAACTGTTCCGCCAGGCCCAGCTGATCACCGCACGCACCTTCGAGGTCTTCACCATGTACCTCGCTGCGGCGCTGATCTACTGGATCCTCGCGAGCATCCTGTCGCACCTGCAGAACCGCCTGGAAGACCGGGTCAACCGTCATGACCAGGAGCACGACGCATGATCGAAGTACGCCAGCTGACCAAGCAGTTCCGCGGCCAGGAGGTGCTCAAGGGCATCGACCTGACCGTCGAGGCCGGCGAAGTGGTCGCGATCATCGGCCCCAGCGGCTCGGGCAAGACCACCCTGCTGCGCTGCCTGAACCTGCTGGAGACGCCCAACGGCGGGACCATCCAGGTCGGTGACATCCTCATCGACGCCTCCAGGCCGCTCAGCGGCCAGCAGGGGCTGATCCGCAAGCTGCGCCAGCACGTGGGCTTCGTCTTCCAGAACTTCAACCTGTTCCCCCACCGCACCGCCCTGGAGAACGTGGTGGAAGGTCCGATCATCGTGAAGAAGGAGCCGCGCCCCCAGGCCGTCGAGCGCGCCCGCCAGTTGCTGGCGAAGGTCGGGCTGGCCGGCAAGGAGGACTCGTACCCCAAGCGCCTCTCCGGCGGCCAGCAACAGCGCGTCGCCATCGCCCGCGCCCTGGCCATGCAGCCGGACGTGATCCTGTTCGATGAGCCCACCTCGGCACTGGACCCGGAACTGGTCGGCGAGGTGCTGTCGACCATCCGCGGCCTGGCCCAGGAAAAGCGCACCATGGTCATCGTCACCCACGAGATGAGTTTCGCCCGCGACGTCGCGAACCGGGCAATCTTCATCGACAAGGGCGTGATCGTCGAACAGGGCGACGCCAAGGCGCTGTTCGCCCATCCGAAGGAAGAACGAACCCGCCAGTTCCTCAGCAAGTTCCTCGATCAGGGCGAGAAGCGTACAGCGGAATAGAATCGAATTAATCGATTAATATCTGCCGATATTTGCGCTTTTTTATCGATCATCTGCGAGAGAAGATAGTCCCACGAACCGCGCGGACTGGCCCACTGGCCAGCCGCGCCCCACGAGGACTAAGTCATGATCGAACGCAGACCCTTCCAGCAACTCGGCGGCGCCAACCACGGCTGGCTCAACGCCAAGCACCACTTCTCCTTCGCCGAGTACTACGACGCCGAGCGCATGGACTGGGGCAACCTCCGCGTCTGGAACGATGACGAAATCGCCGCCGGCACCGGCTTCCCGCCGCACCCGCACCGCGAAATGGAAATCATCACCTACGTCCGGCAGGGTGCGATCACCCACCAGGACAGCCTGGGCAACAAGGGCCGTACCGAAGCGGGCGACGTGCAGGTAATGAGCGCAGGCTCGGGCATCGTGCACTCCGAGTACAACCTGGAGAAGGATGTCACCAAGATCTTCCAGATCTGGATCATCCCCTCGGTACGCGGCGGCACGCCGTCCTGGGGCGCCAAACCCTTCCCGAAGGGCGACCGCGCCGGGCGCTTCGTGACCCTGGCCAGCGGCTACGACGACGACGGCGACGCCCTCCGCATCCGCGCCGAAGGCCGTATGGTCGCCGCCACCCTGAAGGCGGGTCAGACGGCCGAGTACGAACTGGGCAGCGATCGCCGCGCCTACCTGGTGCCGGCGGTGGGCAAGGTCGAGGTCAACGGCGTCGAACTGCTGGCCCGTGACGGCGCCGCCATTGCCGATGAGGCGGTGGTGAAGGTCACCGCACTAGAAGACAGCGAGGTAATTCTGGTGGATGTTGCCTGATATCGCGCCGTATAAATGGGGAAGGCACGCCCGACGGCGTGCCTTGTTCATTGCTCAGCGAGCGAAAGCCCACGTCTTCATAACGAAGTAACTCAATGCAGGAACCAGCAGCACGATGGCAATCATTCCCTGCCAATAGGTGAAGCCCAGATGGTCCATCACTGCGGCGATCAGCAAGGTTAATCCCAGTGCAAGAATGGAGGCGCTGAAAAACTTGGCGTAGAGAACAAGCGAAATCGGCGCCCGGAAAGTCAAGTAGGAGTTCATAAAATAGGAAAACAGGTTGGCTCCCATGAACGCCACCAGATTCGCCATTACCACAGGGACAGCCCACAATTCGACCAAACATGACAAGACCGAGCCATGAATCAGCGTGTTCATTACACCGATGGAGGCAAATATGAAGAACCGTGGAATACGATCCAAGATGGCGATAGACACGAGTCAGTAAACCTTCCTGACAATGTAGACGGGCCGGCCTTTTACTTCCATGAAGATTCGCCCGACATACTCTCCAAGTACGCCAATACCAATCAGTTGCACGCCTGCCAGCAGCAGCAGTGCCACCATAATCGACGCGTAGCCGGGAGTATCCACTCCCCAGATGACCGTCTTGACGACCAGGTAGAGGGCATAGAGCAACGCCAGTATCGAGATACCGCCGCCTATATACGTCCAGATGCGTAACGGAACGGTGCTGAAGCTGGTGATTCCCTCCAGGGCGAAGTTCCAGAGTTTCCAAGTATTGAAACTGGACTGGCCATGTCTCCTTGCCTCAACCCGGTAATCGATAACGGTAGTACGGAAGCCCACCCAGGCGAAGAGTCCCTTCATGAATCGGCAATTCTCGCGAAGGGACTTGATCGCATCGACCACCTTACGATCCATCAGGCGGAAGTCGCCGACATCGGCCGGGATATTGATGTGCGAGATGTATCGGGAAACTTCGTAGAAAGCCCGCGCAGTCATCTTGTGGATAGGCAAATCCGTGTCGCGATCAACCCGACGTGCCAGAACCACCTCGAAACCGGCTTCCCACTGCGCAATCATCTCCAGAATGCTTTCCGGCGGGTGCTGTAGGTCGGAGTCGATAGGGACAACGGCATCACCCGTGGCATGATCCAGACCCGCGGTAATGGCCGCCTCCTTACCGAAATTGCGCGAGAAGTCGATTACTCGGGTATCACTCCGAGACTCGGCCTGCAGGATCAGTTTCTCGAGCGTTTTGTCCTTGCTACCGTCATTGATGCAGATGATTTCAAGGTCATACACCCCACGGATGGACTCTAGTGCCAAATCGACCCTGTTGAAAAAACCAGTCACGCCGTCCTGCTCATTGTAGAAGGGAACGACCAGGGAAATTACTTTCTTCATGAATTGATCCTGTTTCATTTCCGGCAGACAAACGCAAACTGCACTTCACGACAAGTCACACCATGACGCGACACCATAGCGTTCAGAGCAACCTCGTCAGGGTAATCCCGCTTCATGAAGACATAAGCGGAACGAGAGGTATCTGACTCGTCAATTTCCTGCTGAACATCATCACAACGAGGATTGTAACGCGAGATGTATCCAGTATTCAGCTTAAGTTCATGACGCGCCGCATATCCCATTAGCGGGAGAAGATTCGAGTACGCTTCTCCACCACAACGGAATTTCGGATAGAAATACAGAACATTTGCCCCTCTAAGCGCGCTATTCCAAGAATCCACGTCGATTACCGGGTGGTACGCTACTGCAGCACGCTCGCGAGTTTGTTTATAAATCGGCTTGAGGTCCAATATCTGTATGGCAACCATCATGATCGCCAGGCAGACGAACACTTGCGGGCGGGTCCCCTTGTAAAGACGGTACAACGCGAAGATGGCAAGTACATAGCCGACCAGCCAGAAAAACCGCCCCGATACACGGAATTGCGTCACGAGTCCCTGCAAGAAGCCGGGATAGTTCACAGTAGCAATCAGACTCTCACCGGCGTAAATACGATTCGACAACGAGTAGAACGCATAGATAAAGAGAATCGCCAGCAATGGCCAGTGACGGCGCAAGGTCGCTAACCAGTCTCTGGGGGCGGCCAGCAGACTGACGAGTAACGCCAATATCACCCCTAGGCCGAGATAATTGAATCCTTCCATCTGCTCGGAAGTAACCTTGGACGAAAGTTCGATGAATCGCCCTCCCATAAAGGGCGAAATAAGGTTCATCGAATAGACACCAAAACCAGTATCGGTACCTACGGCGCCACTGGACATGGGAAACAGGAAGATGAAAAGCGAGACGAAAAGCAGCCCAAACGGAAGAATCGCCAAGAGAAGCGATCTCAAACGCTTATGGGCGTCCACGCGTGCAATAGCGGCCAGGTAGACACCGCTAATCATAACGAAGATATAGATATTGATATAAAAGGCCAATGGCACCAGCCAGATCCAACAATGGCTCAGGACCTTACAGCGACAACTTCTCAAATAACAGGCTACGGCAAATAGCAACAACCAGTGCGACATTAGCGAGATGTGCCCAAGCCGATAAAGAAGCGCCGGGAACGTAATCAGCAACACGCACAGAGAGATCAAAAAAACCCACGATCGGACTTGCAGCTCGCGTGCAATCCACCACGCAGCCACCCCTTGCAAGATGAAGCAGAGCGTCACCCAATAACCGAAGGGATTGAAATAGCCAATAGCCTTGGGCAAAAACAGCTTGAGCAGGAAGGCGTAAGCAGGGACGGCGTCAACGAAGGTAGCCCGCGTGCCTTCGGGGTAGTTCAAACTATCGAATGCAAGCAGCGGATAGCTCCACGGTGCCGACAGATACATATTGAAGCCGGAGACGTACTGGGTGACGTCTTCGGTCTCAAGCAACCAGAAACCGGAGTCGCCCAGAACGAAGTGAATGCCATAGGTAGCCAGGACGAACGCCAACGACAGACAGACGACACATAGCAACGACAGACCATCAAACCCAAGAAGTCGCTCGCGCCATCCCGTGCCCATCATGCCCCTCGAATCTCCTCGCATCACGACCATTCCCTTCAAGCCTCAACGACTGCCCCATGGACGATGCGGGCTGCCATCCCGCATTCCGGCGGGACTGCAAAGCGGGCGAATCTAATTTATTTTCGGGTTGCTAAGCAAATGCTTCAGCCTCAGCGCTTGCGGCAAAGACTCATCCCATCCCCAATCGGCACCAGCGAGTAATCCACGCGCTCATCCGTCTTCAGCGCCAGGTTGAGTTGCTGGATCGCCCGCGTATCCGCGCTTTCCGGATTCGCTTCCAGCACCCGCCCACTCCACAGCACGTTGTCGAAGACCACCAGGCCGCCTTCGCGCAGCAGGGTCAGGGCGTGCTCCAGGTAAACGGGATAGTTGGCCTTGTCGGCATCGATGAAAACCAGGTCGAAACTGCCTTGCTGGTCGCCGGCCACCAGGGCTTCCAGCGTGACCAGCGCCGGCCCTAGGCGCAGCTCGATGCAAGCATCGACGCCAGCGTCATGCCAGTAACCTCGAGCGATGTCGTTGTACTCACCGGGAAGATCGCAACAAAGGATATGGCCGCCCTCAGGCAAGGCCTCGGCCATGCACAGGGCGCTGTAGCCGGTGAAGGTACCGATTTCGAGGATGCGTTTCGCGCCGGTAAGCCTGACCAGAAAGGCCAGGAACTGCCCCTGTTCCGGGGCAACCTGCCAGCGGGACATCGGCAGGTTGGCAGTCTCCGCGCGCAGGCGTGCCTTGAGCGGGGAGTCGCGCAGGGAGACGTCGAGAAGGTACTGGTAAAGCGAGTCGTCCAGGTTCAGCGTGCGGGTGGTCATGGGCCCTCCTGAGAATCAGGGGTGGAGGGCGAGACTCTGCACGGCGAGGACACGCTTGGCTTCCAGGAAGGCTTTCTGCCAATAGGCGCTGTCAAGGCTGTCCAGGCGTACGGTCCCGCCCGTTCTGGGCGCATGAACGAAGCGCCCTTCCCCGACATAGATACCCGCATGGCTGACACCACGTCCACCGCTGGTGGCAAAGAACACCAGGTCGCCACTCTGCAAGGACTCGCGACCAACGGTCGGAGCACGCATGGAAATCATCTCGCGAGTGGAACGCGGCAGCATCAGGCCGGTGGCATCGCGGTAAACGTAGCCGATCAGGCCGCTGCAATCGAACCCACCGTCGGGCGTATTGCCGCCCCAGCGATAGGGAGTACCGACCAGGCCAATGGCACGGATCAGGACATCGTCGGCAGCCTGGGTGTTGTAGACGGGAGCAGCGGGCGCGTTCACCACGGGAGGCGGCGACGGCGGAGTGCGACTGGCGCAGGCGGCCAGCGAGGCAAGAAAAGCGAGGAGAATGATGCGCTGAGGAACGAGCATGTGATGGCATCCCGTCAAGGAGTGCCATCACTTTGTACCAACAGTGACTTGAGCGCAATACTTAAAGTAAAACTTTAAGTTTAGCGTGTCACCGTCTTCGGCTCGTAACCCGGCTCGAGTACGCGTTTGGCTTCCATGTAGCTCAGGCGCCAGTAGCTCTCGTCCAGGCTGTCCACCCGCACACCACCGCCACGGCGGCTGGCGGAGTGGATGAACTGTCCGTCACCGATGTAGATGCCGGCATGGCTGACCCGACCGCGACCACGGTTGTTGAAGAAGATCAGGTCGCCCGGCTGCAGGTCTTCTTTCGAGACCAGCGGGACGTCCATGTTGATCATCTCACGCGTGGAGCGCGGCAGGCTGATGCCTGCTTCTTCGCGGAACAGATAGCCCACGAAGCCGCTGCAGTCGAAGCCGGTCCGCTCCGACTTCCCACCAAAACGGTACGGAGTACCGATCAGCGAGAACGCGCGGTCCAGAATGTCGGATACATGGGCAGTCGAACTGCCGTTATCGTTTTTGGCCCCCTCGTCCTGCGACTCATTCATCAGCGCTATGTTGTGCTGATTTACCTGGAACGCTGCTCGAGTGGCAGGCACTGAAGCGACCTGGTTCGGCTGCGATTCCGGCGAATGGCTGGCGCAAGCTGCCAGCAGCAGAACGAAACTCATGGGCACGAGGGGTGCTAAGCGTTTAAGCATGGGCACGACCGTGTCTCATTAGCTCCATTTATTAGCGGGCTAATTTGCCCGCTCAATGGGGGCAATGCAAGTTTTTTATCGAGGAATGTGACCCAGCAGGCGCGGCATAATGTCTAAGGCTCGACCAACCATTCTTTCATCGACCACAGAACTGAGGTCGGTCAGCCCCGGATTTATCTCGGCAGTGAAGCCACCCGCGTCCCGCGTGCGCAGCACTGGCTCGATGATATAGGGGAAGCTCGCGGTGGTCCCTACCAGCAGAACGGCGTCGAATCCCTTGCGCAATTGCGCATAGAGCGTGTCGATCGCCTCCTCCGGCAGCATCTCCTCGAACAGCACCACCGGTGGTCGCAATACGCCCGCACAGCGCACGCATTTGGGTGGCAGCGGGCCATCCAGATGTCCGGCCAGTTCGGTGTTTTCCAGCCCGCACGACTGGCAGTACAGCGGCGCCAGCTCGCCATGGATCTCGATCAGCCGCTCTGGCGGAGAGCCCGCCCGACGGTGGAAGCCATCGATGTTCTGCGTCAGCACCCAGCATTCGGGCTTGAGCCGTTGAAGTTCGGCGATGGCATCGTGGCCTGCATTGGGTTGTGCATTCAGGCAGGCCCTGCCCAGTTCGGCCAGGTATTTCCAGCACAGAGCGGGATCTTTCTGCAGCATCGGACCGGAGATCGCCACCTCGATGGGTATCCCTTCCGCTGTACGGCCGTTGTAAAGGCCGCCCAGGCCGCGATAGGTCGGCATGCCCGAGTCGGCGGAGAGCCCGGCACCGGTGATCACCAGGATGCGTTCGGCGCGAGCCAGCGCGGCGCCGGTGCGTTCGATGGCCAAATCCATGCGCCCCTCCTCCGCGGCCGGGCCGCGCGTCAGTGGTTGACCGTGTACGACAGCATCATCGAGATATGGCACAGCGGACGGCCACTTTGTTCCTGCCAGGTGTTGAACGCAGCTTGCACCAGGGCCAGGTCCTTCAGGCTGGTCGGCGTCTTGTCGACGATCTCCTGAGCCTTGAGCGCCGCGACCACATCATCACTGAGGACGAAGGTGTCCTTGCCGGCCATCCGCAGGAAGCGCGGCGCGGACATGCCGCCCAACTGATTGCCCCGCTTGGCCAGCAGCTTCCACAGGCCAACGATCTCGCTGGACGGCCAGTCGGCCAGCAGCTTGCCGAAGCCGCCGTATTCGCGGGCGATGTCGAGGACGAACTGCGCGTTGCGCGGGACGCTCTTGAGCTTGCCCAGGTGGCGGATCAGCCGGGTGTCCTGCATCAGGTTTTCCAGGCGTTCGCCGCCCATCAGCACGACTTTCTCCGGATCGAAGCCGAAGAAGACCTCCTCGAAGGCCGGCCACTTGGCGTCCACCAGGCTGTGCTTGAGCCCGGCGCGGAAGATGCGCAGGCTGATCAGCGACAGATAGCGATCATCGCCGACCGCCGCCAGTTCGGCCGGCGACTTGGCCTGCGGCATTCGTGCTTCCAGCGCTTCGACCGAACCGAAACGGTTCAGGCAGTATTCGTACAGCCACGGGTAATCGCGCATCGGGCGTCCTTGCGAGGTCTTACAGGTTCATCACGTCGAGGAAGCGCGGGGTGGCGGTCTCGTCGATGCGCAGGCTGTTGAAGTCGAACAGGTTGCGGTCGGCCAGTTGCGACGGCACCACGTTCTGCAGGGCGCGGAACATGATCTCGGTACGGCCCGGCGACTTGCGTTCCCAGTCCAGCAGCATTTCCTTGACCACCTGGCGCTGCAGGTTTTCCTGCGAGCCGCACAGGTTGCACGGAATGATCGGGAACTCCTTGAGCACCGAGTAGGCCTCGATATCCTTCTCGTTGCAGTACGCCAGCGGGCGGATCACCACGTTGCGACCGTCGTCGGACAACAGCTTGGGCGGCATGGCCTTGAGGGTGCCGCCGTAGAACATATTGAGGAAGAAGGTTTCCAGGATGTCGTCGCGATGGTGCCCCAGCGCCATCTTGGTCGCGCCGATCTCGTCGGCGTAGGTATAGAGAGTGCCACGGCGCAGGCGCGAGCACAGCGAGCAGGTGGTCTTGCCCTCCGGGATCTTCTCCTTCACCACCGAGTAGGTGTCCTTCTCGATGATGTGGTATTGCACGCCGATGGACTCCAGGTACGCCGGCAGCACGTGCTCGGGGAAGCCTGGCTGCTTCTGGTCCATGTTCACCGCGACGATCTCGAACTGGATCGGCGCTACCTTCTGCAGGTACAGCAGGATGTCCAGCAGGGTGTAGCTGTCCTTGCCACCGGACAGGCAGACCATCACCTTGTCGCCGTCCTCGATCATGTTGAAGTCGGTGACCGCTTCGCCAACCTGGCGGCGCAGGCGTTTCTGCAGTTTGTTCTGGTTGACCGAAAGGGTGCTGGCCATGGTGCTCTGGAATCCGAAAGGCAAGACGAAAAGCCGGTCATTTTACGCGCAAAGCGACGCGTACCCCAGCCCCTCTATCGGGCTACTGCTAATCTGACAGCATGACGCCTGATCTCGAACCTTCACTCGACCTGACAGACCAGCTCCTGCTGCTGCTGCGGGAAGCGCCTGAAGGAATCTCCGAATTCCAGCTGATCCAGCAACTGAAGGGGCGGCATTCCACCCATGTGCCCAACCTGCCGTTGACCGACAAGCTGGTGCTGTTCCGCACCCATTTCCTGGTGTTCAACGCGCTGTATCGACTGCGCGACCGGCTCTGGGAAGAAGGCGCCGCGCACCTGGAGATCGGCCCGCTGCAGATCCGTCTATCTCCTTATATGAGTGGCGTACAGGCGCTTGGCGAGCAGGACGCTCTGCGCGCCTACTACCTCGACGAGAAGCACCTGAAGGAAACCACCGAGCGCGACGTGGAGAAGCTGCTGGAAAGCTTCTGGACGCGCATGCAGGGCAACGAGGAAAAGGCCGCTGCGCTGGCCCTATTCGAGCTGGAAGACGGCCCGGTGGATTACGCGCTGATCAAGCTGCGCTACCGCCAACTGGTGAGCCAGCACCACCCTGATCGCGGCGGCAGCACCACGCGATTGCAGTCGATCAACAAGGCGATGGAAATTCTGGAGCGCTATTACAGCCGCCCGTGAAACTTCCATTTGCTCTAACACCACGGACGACGTGGCCTGCAGCCATTCCTATACTGCGACTTAAGGTCGCATAGGTCGGCCGGGCACCGGATGACGCTGGCTACGCGTATTCGGCGCCTCGCTGGGGGGCGACCTTCTATAAGAAGAGGAGAATGCTGACATGATCCATCATGTGTGGGGGCTCTTCACCCATCCCGATCAGGAATGGCAGGACATCCGTGGCGAGGAAGAATCCATCAGCCACATGTACCTGACCCACGTCCTGATCCTCGCTGCCATCCCGGTCATTTCCGCCTACATCGGCACCACGCAGGTCGGCTGGGTATTGGGCAATGCGGGACCGGTCAAGCTGACGGCCGCCAGTGCGATCCAGCTGACCATCATGACTTACATCGCCATGCTCGCCGGCGTCGCCGTGATGGGCGCCTTCATCCACTGGATGGCTCGTACGTACGACGCGTCGCCATCGCTGACCCAATGCATCGTCTTCGCTGCGTACACCGCGACTCCGCTGTTCATCGGCGGCCTGGCGGCGCTCTACCCGCACCTGTGGCTGGGCATGATCATCGGCACTGCCGCGATCTGCTACACCGTCTACCTGCTCTACGTCGGCATCCCGACCTTCATGAACATTCCCAAGGATGAAGGTTTCCTGTTCTCCAGCTCCGTGCTGGCGGTAGGACTGGTGGTGCTGGTGGCGATGATGGCCCTGTCGGTCATCCTCTGGGGCAGCGGCGTAGGCCCGGAATACACCTGATTTCACCCTCTGCAAAAGAAGCCGGGCCCTTGTGGCCCGGTTTCTTTTTGGCTCTTCACGGGAGCGAGCCGTCGGCTTCACCTCGCGAGCAAGCTCGCTCCTACAGAGGGCGTCACTTGCCTGAAACTCGTCCGGCTTGCCTGAACCTGCGCCCCGGACGAGCGGCCGCGAGAAATCCTCCACCCACGCTCCGACTGCGGCATAATCTGCCCCCGTCGGAGAACCACTGTATGCCTGAACAGCTCAACGCTCGCGTCGAAGCCTGCTACCAGCAGGCCGAAGCCTTCTTCCAGCGGCGCTTTCCCCGCCCGGAAGTGAGCTTCCGGCTACGCGGCCAGAAGGCCGGCGTCGCCCACCTGGATGAAAACCTGCTGCGTTTCAACCCGCAGTTGTACCGGGAAAACCACGACCACTTCCTGCAGCAGACCGTGGCCCATGAAGTGGCGCACCTGATCGCCCACCAGATGTTCGGTCCGCGCATTCGCCCCCACGGCGAGGAGTGGCAACTGATCATGCGCGGCATCTACGGCTTGCCGCCGGACCGCTGCCACACCTACGAGATCAAGCGCCGCCGCTCCACCCGCTACCTGTATCGCTGTCACTGTGGCGAGGGAAACGAATTCCCCTTCTCCTCCCAGCGTCACAACCTGGTCGCCCAGGGCCGCCGCTACTATTGCCGGCGCTGCCGCGCGACGCTGATCTTCACCGGCGAAACCCGCCGCGAGTGATGCTGCTCAGGCGATGACCTTTGCCGCCTTCAGTGCAGCAACCTGCTCGTCGGTGTAACCCAGCTCCGCCATCACCTCTGCCGTGTGCGCTCCCAGGGCAGCGCCGATGTGACGTGGCTCGGGCAGGCCGGCGGAGAAACGGATCGGACATGCCGCCTGCCGTTGCGCCCCACCCTTGCCGTTGGGCACCTGCGTGACCACACCCCGTTCACGCAACTGCGGATGCTCCACCGCCTCGGCCAGCGACAGCATTGGCTCGACGCAGGCGTCCAGCGCCGCGAAGCGCTCCTGCCACTGATCGAAATCCTGCTTCTCGAACTCGATGGCGATCTCGCGCTTGAGTGCCTGCTGCTCCTCCGGCTTGGGCGACAACCCACGCGCGGCCAGCTCCGGTCGGCCGATGGCGGCGCAGAACTGCTGCATGAATTGCGGCTCCAGGCTGCCCACTGAGAACCAGCGGCCATCGCGGGTGCGGTAGTAGTCGTAGAAGCTGCCACCGTTGAGCGCGAGGCCTTCCATCTCCGGCTCCACGCCCGCCGCGAGATAGCCAGCCCCGGCCATGCCGTGCAGGCTGAAGGCGCAGTCGGTCATGCTCACGTCGACCTGCTGCCCCTCGCCGGTCTGTTGCCGATGGATGACTGCCGCCAGCAGGCCCATCACGCCGTGCAGCGAACCGCCGCCGATGTCCGCCAGTTGCACGCCCAGCGGCAATGGGCCGGTCTCGCGGCGGCCGGTGTAGCTGGCCACGCCGGCCAGGGCGAGGTAGTTGATGTCATGCCCGGCGCGGTCGCGCAGCGGCCCGGTCTGGCCATAGCCGGTGATCGATACGTAGATCAGCTTCGGGTTGATCGCCTTGAGCGCCTCGTAACCGACGCCGAGCTTGTCCATCACGCCGGGGCGGAACTGCTCCAGTACGATGTCGTATTCCTGCACCAGTTGCTTCACCACCTCCACTGCCTCGGCCTGCTTGAGGTCCAGCGCGATACAACGCTTGTTGCGGTTGAGGTAGGCGTGGCTGGCGGAGGTGCCGTCCACGTGCGGCGGCAGAACGCGCACCAGATCCATGCGCGTGGGCGATTCCACACGAAGCACCTGGGCGCCCATGTCGGCCAGCAGCAACGAGGCGAACGGCCCCGGCAGCAGGGTGGAGAAGTCGAGGATCTTCAGGGAGGCGAGCGGGCCGTTCATGGGCACTCCTGTTTCGCTCAATCGATGCGTGGGCGCCGCGCCTCAGAGCTTCATGCCGCGGCTGATGATCTCTTTCATGATCTCCGAAGTACCGGCGAAGATGCGCTGGATGCGCGCGTTCGCGTACATCTTGCAGATCGGATATTCCCACATGTAACCCCAGCCGCCGTGCAGTTGCACGCCTTCGTCGACCACCTTGCACAGCAGTTCGGTGGTGTACAGCTTGGCCTCGGCGGCCACTTCGGGGGTGAGCTTCTTCTGGTTGTGGTCCATCACGCAACGGTCGGTGAAGACCTGCGCCACATCGATCTGCGTACGCATCTCGGCGAGCTTGAAGCGGGTGTTCTGAAAGTGTGCGATCGGGCGATCGAAAGCCTTGCGCTCCTTCACGTAGTCGACGGTCGCGTTCAGCGCCGCCTCCGCGCCGGCCACCGCGCCACAGGCGTTGGTCAGGCGTTCCTGGGCGAGCATGTTCATCAGGTAGAAGAAGCCGCCCTTGGCGTCGCCCAGCAGGTTTTCCTTCGGCACCTTCACGTTGTTGAAGAACAGCTCGGCGGTGTCCTGGCTTTTCATACCCAGTTTCTTCAGATTGCGTCCACGCTCGAAGCCTTCCATGCCACGCTCGACCACGAAAAGACCCATGGCGTGCTTGTTCGCCGGGTCGGTCTTGGCCGCGACTATCACCAGGTCCGCCAGCAGGCCATTGGAGATGAACACCTTGGAGCCGTTGAGGACGAAGTGGTCACCCTTGTCCACCGCCGTGGTGCGCATGCCGGCCAGGTCGGAGCCGGCGGACGGCTCGGTCATCGCAACGGCCAGGATGCTTTCACCACGGATGATTCCCGGCAGCCAGCGGGCCTTCTGCTCGGCGTTGCCGTACTCGGCGATGTAGGGGCCGCACAGCGCCGAGTGCAGCGGGATCATGAAACCCGGCTCGTTGATGGCGGCCAGCTCTTCACACATGATCTGTTCGTAGCGGAAATCCTTCAGAGCGGTTCCGCCGTACTCCTCTTCCGCCCAGGGCAGCAGGAAGCCCATCTCCCCCGCCTTGCGCCAGACACTGCGATCCACCACGCCGGCTTCCTCCCATTCCTCCTGGTGAGGCACCACTTCCTTGTTCAGGAAGGATCGGAACGCATCGCGGAACAGGTTGTGCTCAGTCTCGAAGTGATTGCGCAGCATGGTCGACTCCCGGTGGGTTGAGTGCCCGCAGGGTAGGTGCTGGCTGCGCGCGGCCTCAATGACGCGAGCGCTCAGGGTCGATTGACGCAATCGCCCAGCAGATGCGAGTGTGAAACTTCCCAAAGCTGCACCGGAGAGCGCCCGCATGCAGATTCGCCCTTTCCAGGCGGAGGACATCCCGCCGTACGAAAGCTGGTTCGACGATCCACTGCTCTACGCGCAACTGGGCCCGATGGATCGCTACTGGCTGGAACAGGTGCTGAAGGATGCGGACAAGGCCCAGTACAGCATTCTGCGTGGCGGCCTGCTGATCGCAGTGGTGGGGGTTTGCCTACCCACCGCGGCGCACCCGTACTACTTCGTCACCGACCTCGCCGTGCGCCCGGAGTTACGCGGCTCGGGCATCGGACGCGCGGTAATGGCACTGGTGATGAGCCGACCGGAACTGCAGGGCAGTCCCTTGTGGCGGGCCAGCGTGAGGCCGGACAACCCGACGGCGCTGGCTTTCCTGATCAAGCTGGGCTGGACGCGACTGGAAATGGGCAATCCGTTCGATGAGCTGCTCGAGTTCGAATTCCGCCGGCGCCCGGCAGGGCCCTTGCTTCGCTGAACTGGCCGGTGCGCAGGAGCGGACTCCGTCCGCGATGATTTCATCCTCGACGTGAGGCGGGCCAATCGCGGATTAATCCGCTCCCACGCCAGCGGGATGTTCGGCGCGCATTTGGAGGCAATTTCCCGACTCCCATAAAAAAACCCCCGCCGAGGCGGGGGTTCACACAAAGGAGTCAAACGGTAGAGCTGTAGTTCTTAGAACACGTACTGCAGACGGGTCACGACACCGTTGCCGTCGTCGTCGCCGTTGGCGTTGCGGATGCCGTCGGTGCTGACGTGAACGTAGTCCAGGGAGACCTTCACGGCTTCGTTGGCGTACCAGTTCACACCGATGGTGTTGGTGCTGGCCTTGGTGTCGCCCACGTCGCGGGTGGCGGTGGCCACGACCACGTTCGGGTCATCGACCTTGATGTGGTCGTAACGGTAGAAGACTTCCCAGGCACCGATTTCCTTGTTGGACGGCTTGATGGTGTCGAACTTGGCGCCATCGAGCTTGTACACGCGGGATTCACCGGTGATGGTGTAGGCCAGCTGGCCGTAGTAGCCGTCAGCCTTGATGTCTTCGTAAGCGTCGGCATCAGCCTTCAGCTTGCGCTTCAGGTATTCGGCCTGAGCGGAGAACGGGCCGAAGGCGTAGGCGAATTCAGCACCCCAGGTGGAGTCGTCCTTGTAGGAACCGGCCGGGCTCAGGGTAGCGCCGCCGAAGGTGGCGCGGTTGCCGTTGTCGCCAGCGTCGTTACCGCCGTTGGTGGCGATACCACGCATGCCCAGACGCGGACGGATGCGGGAGTCGAAGGCCACGTCGTCCAGGTCACGGTAGGCGTAGTCCACACCAATGTGCAGGACGTTGCCATCGGTGTTCAGCGGAGCGAACACACCACGGAAGTTGAACTGCTTGACGCTGTCGCCGTCGGTGTCGTCGGCGTCCTTGGCGTAAACGCCGGCGTCCAGGTAAGCCATGTTGGCGACGACGCCGCCAACCTGGGCACCCATGCCGTCCTGGTGGGTGTTGATCCAGTCAGCCAGTTCGTAGGCGCTGGTACGCTCGGTGGCGGTGACCCACTTGGAGCTGGTGGCTTTTTCCAGACCGAAGTCCGGGTCGAAGCGGCCGAATTTCAGGGTTACCGGGCTGAAGCCGGTGTAGCTGAAGGAAGCCTCGTCGAAGTAACCGTTGTCAGCGTTACCGGAGTTGTGGGACATGTCGTAGTTGATCTGGTATTTCCAGTCTTTGTAGACAGTGCCGCCCAGTTCCAGGTAGGCGCGGCGGAAGTAGGCGCCGTCACCGTTGTTGCCGTTCTTGGTGTAGAAACCATCGAAGCGGCTGTAATCCGCTTGCAGACGGCCACCGAGCTTGAAGCTGAATTCCTTGTCGGTGGTGCCGACTTCAAGACCGCCTTTGGTCTTGATTACGATATCGGCGCCATCGGTGGTGACTGTGCCTGCGAAAGCCTGGGCGGAAACGGCCAGTGCCAGGGCAGTGGCGGCGTAACCGGCGAAGTGCTTACGGATCATCGAAGATTCCCCTTAATGGTATTTGCGTTGAACACGCCGAGTGCCTGGCTGCTGCGCGCCCCCCAAGGACTCGCACAGGCCGTTCTGGCGGCCCCCGTTTGTGTTGCTGGGAATCTTGGCGAGGGGTTATTTCAGATCAGTTGCTCGTAGATAAAACTTTTATTACAAAGGAACTTTTGATTTCCTTATGGCATAAAGGTCCTAGGCCGCGCTCCACTAGGCTTGCAGCCCCATTCTGAAGTCCGCTTTGCCGGTATGCTGTCGCCTTCCCCTGAAAGACCTTTCCCGCTCAGGCTTTCCCATGCACGAACTGCAACCCCTGATCCAGCAGCACGGCCTCACCCTGCTGTTCTTCAACGTCCTGCTCGAGCAGCTGGGCCTGCCGATTCCGGCCTACCCGGCGCTGATCGTCGCCGGCGCCCTGGCGCTGCAAGGCAGCGGCGTGCCGCTGGGCCAGGCGCTGGCGGTGGCCGTATGCGCCTGCCTGATCGCCGATCTGATCTGGTTCTGCGCCGGGCGGCGCTACGGCGGCTTCATGCTGCGCAGCGTGTGCAAGGTCTCACTGTCGCCTGACAGCTGCATTCGCCAGAGCCAGAGCCTCTACCTGCGCATCGGCCCACGCGCGCTGCTGATCTCACGCTTTCTCCCCGGTGCCAGCGCGCTGACCACCACCATGGCCGGCATGACCCGCACGCCGCTTCCGCGCTTCCTGGCCTACGACTGCGCCGGCGCTGCGCTCTGGGCCGGCTCGGCGTTGATGCTCGGGAGTATTTTCAGCAACGCGGTCGATCGCATCCTGGGCTGGCTCACCGAGTACGCGAGCGTTGGCGTGTCGGTCTTGCTGGGCGCCTTCGCGTTGTTCATCGCCTGGAAGCTCTGGCAGCGCTTCAGCCTGCTCAAGCGCACCGCGCGGGTTCCGCGCATCAGCGTCGACGAGCTGCGAGCGCGCCTGGACGCTGGCGAGCCCCCGCTGATCCTCGATGTGCGCGCGCAGTTCGATGATGAGGCCATTCCCGGCTCCATCGCCTTCAGCCTGGACGGGGCACTCGATGAGCTGCGTGGCAGCCTCGAAGACAAGGACGTGGTGATCTATTGCGCCTGCCCCCACGAGCTTTCCGCGGCGATGCTGGCGGAGCGGCTGCAGGCCTTCGGGCACCCGCGTACGTGGGCGCTGTCGGGTGGGCTGGATGCCTGGCGGGCGCAAAGCCCGGGCTGAGGACTCTTGTGTAGGAGCGCGCCATGCGCG
>NZ_JYOA01000004.1:172008-369462 GCF_000955805.1 Pseudomonas sp. 21
GCATGGCCCGCTCCTACAGGAATAGCGTCGAACGTTGCCGGTGGAAGCGGACCTTGTCCGTGCCATCACAACCCGCGCGCCTCTCATTCACCGGCAGAAGGCGGAGCTCATCGCGGGCATGGCCCGCTCCTACGGGGAATCGCCGGGCGATTCAGCGCCGCGCGCTGTCCCGGCGCAGTTCGGCGAGATGGTCGGCCAGGCGTTCCGACTCGGGGCGCGGCGGTTCCGGCAGCAGGCGCAGGGTCGCCTGGGCGAGACGCATCTGCCGCAGGTAGCGCCGGCAGTTGCGGCACAGCAGCAGATGCCGGCGCAGCGCGAGCTTCTCGCGCCAGCCCAGCTGTTCGTCCAGCAGGTCGCTGGAGCGCGCCACCAGTTCCTTGCAGGTCAGCATTCCCCGGTCTCCTCGAAGTGCTCCACGGTGGCAAACACCTTCAGCCGCGCACGGTGCAGCAGCACCCGGACATTGGAGAGCGAAACCTCCAGCAGATTACAGATTTCTTCCAACTCCAACCCCTGGCGCTCGCGCAGCAGCAATACGCTGCGCTGCAGTTCGGAGAGGCTGAGCAGGGTCTTCTCCAGACACTGGCGCAGTTCGTCTTCGGCCAGCAGGGCCTCCGGCGAGTCTTCATGCCAGGCCAGCGGCGCCATGCTCCAGTGGCCGTCGGCGGCAAAGCGGGAATCATCGATGCTGCCGTGTGGCGCTGGCAGATCGTCGAGCGACACGTCGCGGCGAACCTTGCGCAGGCGGGACTTGGCGGTATTGGCAGTGATGGTCAGCAGCCAGGTCTTGAGGCTGGAGCGCCCCTGGAAGCCGTCCAGGTTGCGCACGGCGGCAAGCCAGGCATCCTGCACCACTTCATCGGCATGGGCGCCGCCGACGATGGCAATGGCCACGGCGCGCATCGCACCCTGGTAGGTGGCTACCAGGGCGCGGAAGGCCTGCTGGTCACCGGCCAGCAGGCGCGACAACAGCTCGCTGTCGTCGGCGGGCACGATCAGCGCTTGCGCAGGATCACGCTGCCGATGGAGTAGCCGGCGCCGAAGGAACTCAGCACGCCGATGGAGCCGGCGGGCAGGTCGTCCTGGTACTTGTGGAAGGCGATGACCGAACCGGCGGAGCTGGTGTTGGCGTAGGTATCGAGGATCACCGGCGCCTCGTGGGCCTCGGCATCGCGGCCGATCAGCTTGCGGGTGATCAGCAGGTTCATGTTCAGGTTGGCCTGGTGCAGCCAGTAGCGCTTCACGTCGCTGACCGGGATGTCGTTCTGCGCCAGATGCTCGCCAATCAGCTCCGCCACCATCGGGCAGACGTCCTTGAACACCTTGCGGCCTTCCTGCACGAACAGCTTGTCGCGGCTGCCGATGCCCTCTTCCGCGGCGCGGTTGAGGAAGCCGAAGTTGTTGCGGATGTTGTTGGAGAACTGGGTCAGCAGCTTGGTGCTGACCACGTCGAACTGGTGCTCGCTGGTGGCCTGGTCGGCACGCTCGATGACCACGGCGGTGGCGGCGTCGCCGAAGATGAAGTGGCTGTCGCGGTCACGGAAGTTCAGGTGGCCGGTGCAGATTTCCGGGTTGACCATGAGGATCGCGCGGGCCTGGCCCAGCTGCACGCTGTTCACCGCGGCCTGGATGCCGAAGGTGGCCGAGGAACAGGCGACGTTCATGTCGTAGCCGAAGCCCTGGATGCCGAGGGCAGCCTGCACTTCGATGGCCACGGCCGGGTAGGCGCGCTGCAGGTTGGAGCAGGCGACGATGACCCCGTCGATGTCTTCGGGCGTACGGCCGGCGCGCTGCAGGGCCTGCTTCGCGGCGGAGGTCGCCATCTCGCAGAGGATGCCCCAGTCTTCGTTGGAGCGCTCCGGAATGCGCGGCGCCATGCGTTGCGGGTCGAGGATGCCTTCCTTGTTCACCACGAAGCGGCTCTTGATGCCGGAAGCCTTTTCGATGAACGCGGAGCTGGATTCGGAGAGCGCTTCCACCTCGCCCTTGGCGATGGCGTCGGCGTGCTGGTCGTTGTAGCTGCGGACGTAGGCGTTGAAGGATTCCACCAGTTCATCGTTGGAGATGCTGAACGGCGGGGTATACAGGCCGGTTCCGCTGATCACGACTTTATGCACGGTCAATCCTCTTCTCAATCTGCGCCGCCGGGCCGGGCGGCAAGGTTAGGCATCAAGGTGCCCGCCCATTGGCCGGCACTGGATATTCGTCGCTCCGCGTCCTGGCGCGAAGGCTTCGGGATGGCGATCCCCGCAACAGGGCAGTTTGCCACTCCCTCCGACGGTGGGCACTTTTGCCCGCCCGGCGGTTCGCGGTGTCACCCCGGGTGCAACCGCTGATCGCTGATTATGCTGCAATTTTCGCCGAAAAGCCGCCGTGCGAAGACGGCATTTGCGCAAGTTTACGGACAGCAATCACGCCACGCCTGCCCTGAAGCAACGGATTGAAATTTTTCACCGGCACCATAGGCACAGTGTTGGCGCGCCCAGGCGCGCTAGTCCTTATCCTTCAGTGCATTCCCGACTTTGCCAAGGAGACTTCAGGATGAGTGCCGCGAACCGTCCGGAAATGGACGAACAGACCCTGGAATTCGCCAACCAGGTGATCGACCTGGCCCGCCAGGGCGATACCCCGCGCCTGACGGAACTGCTCCGGCAGGGCCTGCCGGCCAACCTGCGCAACCACAAGGGCGACAGTCTGCTGATGCTGGCCAGCTACTACGGCCACCACGATACCGTCGGCGTGCTGCTCGATCACGGCGCCGATCCGGACCTGCGCAACAACGCCGGGCAGACACCGCTGGCCGGCGCCGCCTTCAAGGGCGACCTGGAAATGGTGCGCCTGCTGCTCAGCCGTGGCGCCCAGGTGGAAGGCGCCTCTCCCGACGGCAAGACCGCGTTGATGATGGCGGCGATGTTCAATCGCCCGGAGATCGTCCGCTGCCTGCTGGAACACGGCGCCGACCGCGAGGCCCGCGACGCCAGCGGCCTGACTGCGCTGGCCGCAGCGAAGATGATGGGCGCGGCCGACACCCTGGCACTGCTCGAAGCCGCCTGAGTCAATCGATGCGCACGTGCTCGGCGAGGAAGTCGAGCACCGCGCGCACCCGCGCCGGCAGGTGACCCGGCTTGCCCAGGTAGAGAGCGTGCATCGGTTTGCGGTCGCCGGGATTGAAGTCCGCCAGCACCTCAACCAGCCGCCCGGCGGCGATATCCTCGCGCACCTGGAACTCCGCCAGTCGCGCCAGCCCCAACCCGGCCAGCGCCAGGTGGCGCACGCTGTCACCGTCGCTGGCCAGCAGGTTGCCGCTGGGCTCGGGGACATCCGCCGGCTTGCCGAGGAATGGCCAGTCGGGCTCGACGCGCCGGTAGCTGAAGCCCACGCAGTTGTAGTCGCCCAGCTCGCGCGGATGCTGCGGCGTACCGTGCCGCGCCAGATACTCGGGCGCGGCGACTATCTTGTGCCCGGACTCTCCCAACGAACGCGCCACCAGCCGCGAATCCCGCAGCGGCCCGCTGCGCACGGCGACGTCGGCGCGCACCTCCAGCAGATCCACCACTTCATCGGTCAACTGCAGGTCGAGGTTGACGCCGGGGTAGCGCTCGAAGAACAGCGGCAGCGCCGGAATCAGGAACTGCCGGCCCACCGGCAGATTGCAGCTGATCCGCACCCGGCCCTGCGGCTCGGCACTCACTGAGGCCTCGCGCTCGGCTTCATCCAGGTCCGCCAGGATTCGCAGGCTGCGCTCGTAGAACGCCGCACCCTCGGCCGTTAGCTGCTGGCGCCGGGTGGAGCGGTTGAACAGCCGCGCACCGAGGCGATCCTCCAGGCGCGCCACCAGCTTGCTCACCGCCGAGGGCGTCATCCCGCACTGCTGTGCGGCGGCGGTGAAGCCGCCGGTTTCCACCACGCGGATGAAGACTTCCATTTCGCCGAAGCGGTTGACGTCGGGGCGGGCCATGTTGAATTCAATTCACAGGTGATTTGCTCAAAGGCAGTCTATATCAGCAATACGCGCGGAGATAAGGTGGCGCCCATTCTACGAATCACTAGGGAGAGCCATCGTGCCCATTGCCTTGTATGCCTTGACCGCCGGTGCCTTTGGCATCGGCGTTACCGAATTCGTGATCATGGGATTGCTGCTGGAGGTCGGCCAGGACTTCGGCGTGTCGATCTCCGCTGCCGGCCTGCTGATCTCCGGCTACGCCCTGGGCGTGGTGCTCGGCGCGCCGCTGCTCACTGCCCTTACCGCGCGCTGGCCGCAGCGCCGCACGCTGCTGGGGCTGATGGTGATCTTCACCCTCGGCAACCTGGCCTGCGCCCTGGCGCCGGACTACCCCACACTGATGGCGGCACGGGTGCTGACTTCCTTCGCCCACGGCACCTTCTTCGGCGTCGGCTCGGTGGTCGCCACCAGCCTGGTGCCGGCCGAGCGCCGCGCCTCGGCCATCGCCCTGATGTTCACCGGCCTCACCGTCGCCACCATTCTCGGCGTGCCGCTGGGCACCTGGCTCGGCCAGCTCTATGGCTGGCGTGCGGCCTTCTGGGTGGTGACCGGCATCGGCGTGCTCGCCCTGGCGATCCTGGCGATCTACCTGCCGCGCAACAGCGCCCCGCCGGCCGCCGGCAACCTGCGCGACGACTTCCGCGTGCTGAAACGCCCGGCCGTACTGCTCGGCCTGCTGACCACCGTGCTCGGCTTCGGCGGCGTGTTCACCGTGTTCAGCTACGTGTCGCCGCTGCTGACCCGACTCGCCGGCTTCTCCGAAAGCGCCGTGTCGCCGGTGCTGCTGGTGTTCGGCGGCGGGCTGGTGCTGGGCAACCTGCTCGGCGGCAAGCTGGCCGACCGCAAGCTGGTGCCCGCCCTGCTTGGCAGCCTGGTGGCGCTGGCGGTAGTCATGGGGTTGATGAGTTTTGCGCTGCAGAACCAGATCGCCGTGGTCGTCTTCATCGCCCTGATCGGCGCCGCCGGCTTCGCCACCGTGCCACCGCTGCAGATGTGGGTGCTGGAGAAAGCCCATGGCGCCGGCCAGAGCGTGGCGGCCAGTTTCAACATCGCCGCGTTCAACCTGGGCAATGCGCTGGGTGCCTGGCTCGGCGGCATGACCATCGACCACGGCCCCGGCCTCGCCGCGCTGCCGTGGGTCGGCGCGCTGCTGCCGGTCGCGGCCATCGCCACGGCGCTGCTGTGCCTGCGCCTGGAGCGTGGACCGGCAATGCCGGCAGCCACCGCCCAGCAGGCCCGGTGAACGATCGGCGAATCCTGACTGTCGAGGAAAGGGGCGCGCAGTGGTCGCGCCCCTTTCTTTTATGCACAGACGGAGGACGCGCCCATCCATGCTGGTTTCGCTTCAGGCTTTACGGGCACTGGCCGCCTGGCTGGTGGTGTTCCATCACTTCATGCAGGTGTTCTTCGACTTCCGCGCCGACAGCCTCGGCGGCAAACTGCTCTCCACCCGCGGCCAGGTCGGGGTGGATATCTTCTTCGTGTTGAGCGGCTTCGTGATCCACCTCTCCAGTGCTGGCCGACCGATGTCGCCGCTGACCTTCCTGGTCCAGCGCCTGGCCCGCGTCGCCCCCGCGTACTGGCTGTACACCGCGATCACCGCGCTGATCATCTACGCGTTCGCCGATGTGATGCCGGTCTACGGCGTCGGCGGCAAGTCGCTGCTGCTGTCCATGCTGTTCATCCCCAGCGAGAACCCCGGCGGCTTCGGCAAGTACCCGGTGCTGCCGGTGGGCTGGACGCTGAACTTCGAGATGCTCTTCTACGGCCTGTTCGCCCTCTCCTTCCTGGTTGCCGAACGCTGGCGGCCCTGGCTGGTGACCGCACTGGTGCTGCTGGTGGCGCAGGTGCTGGCGCGTGAGCCATGGGTCAGCAGCTTCTACCGCAACCCGATCATCTTCGAGTTTCTCCTCGGCCTGGGCCTCGCGGCGCTGTACCGGCGCGGCTGGCTCAACTGGCCGCGCCCACTGGCCATGAGCCTGGTGGTGCTATCGGTGACGACCATCGCGCTGTTCCCCGCCGACCATCCCTGGCGCCTGCTGACCTGGGGCCTGCCGGCCGCCGCGCTGCTCGCCGCGTGCGTAGCGCTGGAGCCGCTGTTCGAGCGCAGCAAAGTGCTGCATGTGCTGGGCGACTGGTCCTATTCGGTGTACCTGCTGCACGTGATCGTGCTCTGGCTGGCCGCCTACTGGCTGCATGAACGACTGGGGCTGACGCCCTACCAGACGCTCGGCCTGAGCGTGCCGGCGATCCTGCTGCTGTCCTGGCTGAGCTACGAATGGGTGGAACGGAAGATGGCCCGCCAGGTGCGCACGGCCTACGCGCGCATCGCCGGGCCGCCGGCGGCGAAACGGGCTCAGGCCGGGTCGCTGTAGACCAGGCGATTGCGCCCCTCGGCCTTGCCGCGATACAGGCGGCGATCGGTGCAGCGGTAGAGCTCGTCGGCATCCAGACCGTCGCCCGGCCACTCGGCAAGGCCGAAGGTGGCGGAAATCTCGATGCGCTCGCCGTGGTAGATCAGCGGCGCTTCGTCGATATCGCGGCGCAGGGATTCCACCAGCGGCTTGGCATCGAAGCGGTCGGTGAAGGGCAGCAGCAGGCCGAACTCCTCGCCGCCCAGCCGGCCGATCAGGTCGGTGGCACGCAGGCGGTGGCGCAGGCGATTGCACAGATGCTGCAGCGCCTTGTCGCCGGCATCGTGGCCCCACTGGTCGTTGATGTTCTTGAAGTGGTCGACGTCCAGCACCACCAGCACCAGCCGCGTCTCGTAGCGCGCCGCTTCCTGGATGCAACGCCTCAGCGCACGCTGGAAGCTCTCGCGACTGGCCACGCCGGTCAGCGCATCGGTCAGCGCCAGGTGCCGCAGTTGCTTGTAGGCGGCAGCGCGGCGCTCTTCATAGACATGCATGAAGGCAATCACCAGCACGCCGCAGAAGATGCCGTTGCCGATGTCGATCAGCCCCGGCGCATCCAGGCGCAGGTGGTTGGCGTGCAGGTACATCAGCGTGGCGATCAGCATGAACGGCACGGCAAGCAGGAAGCCGCGCCACTTGCCCAGCAGCAGGTAGGCCATCACCGGCATCAGGTAGACCCAGACGAAGGCCGACGCCGAGGCGTTGGGCATGACGATGATGTAGAGGATGAAACAGAAGGTCGGCAGCAGGTAGGCGATGATCCACGGCACCAGCCGACGCACGCGCTGCAGCCGGTGCGCCGCCCACAGCAGCAGCCCGCAGGTGACCAGTTCGGCGCCCGCCAGCCAGAGATTGCCGGCGAGGTACTGCAGGATCGAGAACACCCCCAGGGTCGCCCCGGTGCAAGCGAAGATCAGCCGCATCAGCAGCCGATGGTCGGCTTCCTCCAGGCCGGTCGGTCCGGCGCTGGACTCGAACAGGTGGTCGGGGTCGCTGTTGCGGTGCATCAGCCCTGCTCCTTGGCTCGACCGCCCGGCGGGTCGGCCTGAATGGCGGCATTCGGGCACTCCAGCCCGTGTCACATGTGCTGAAGACTACTCCAATTTCCCACAGCGCGTAGCCCAGCCGACGGAAACCGGCCAGATGGGCTAGCCTAGGCTGCATTGTCCATGGAGGAAGTCTATGCGTTCGATCCTTGCCGTCCTGTCCCTGCTCGCGCTTTCCGGCTGTGCTTCGTACCAGAGCGATGAAGTCCAACCTGTCCCCACCGACCGACTGCTGGCCTACCAGCAACCGGGCGAGGACAGCGTCAAGGTCGATGTCACTCGCGACGTCGGCTACATCGGCGGCGGCTGCTTCGTCGCCCTCACCATCGACCATGAAGTGGCCGCGCGCATCGGCAAGGGCGAGTCGGCCAGCTTCCACGTGCCGATGGGCAAGCACGTGGTCGGCATCATCGGCGACAAGGACGGCGACGGCCTTTGCAGCAAGGCCATGCTGCGCCGTGAACTGCTGGTGCCACTCGAGCCGGGCGGCAACAACACCTTCCGCATCGTCAGCGACAACCGCACCGGTTTCGACATCAAGCCGGCGGTCGAGTAAGGCCCGACCGCCCAGGTGCGCCTCAGCCGTTCAGACGGGCAACGAGGCGCGCCTGCAGCTTCTCCAGTTCCCCCGCATCGGCCTTGTTCGCCGCGTGAATCCCCAGGCCTTCGCCGGCATAGCGCGGGACGATGTGCACGTGGATATGGAACACCGTCTGCCCGGCCGGCGCGCCGTTGAACTGGGCAACCTGCACGCCATCGGGATTGAGTTCGTCGACGATCACGCCGGTCAGGCGCTGCACCACGCGCATCACCTTGGCCAGCGCATCGGGGTCGACTTCGAGGATGTTGCGCGCCGGGGAGTTCTTCGGGATCACCAGGGCATGGCCGTAGGACTGCGGGAACAGGTCGAGGAAGGCGAGCACGTCGTCATCCTCGTACAGCTTGTAGCAGGGAGCCTCGCCACGAATGATCTGGGCGAAGATGTTCTGCGGATCGTAGGTGCCTTGCAGGCTCATGGTGGGTTCCTTTCCGATGGCGGGGTATGGGCCCGCACCATACCGGTTTGTCGCGCGCGGGTCATGACCGTGGGCGCGCAGCGGGCTATCCTGAGGGCCGACTCAACGTCCTGCTCACCTGACCGGAGTATGCATGTCAGACCTTTCCGCGTTCCCCATCACCCGCAAATGGCCCGCCGAACACCCTGACCGCCTGCAGCTGTACTCGCTGCCCACGCCCAATGGCGTGAAGGTGTCGATCATGCTGGAAGAGCTCGGCCTGCCCTACGAGCCGCACCTGGTCAGCTTCGAGCGCAACGACCAGATGTCGCCGGAGTTCCTCTCGCTGAACCCGAACAACAAGATTCCGGCGATCCTCGACCCCAACGGGCCGGACGGCCAGCCGCTGGCGCTGTTCGAATCCGGCGCGATCCTGGTCTACCTCGCCGACAAGACCGACTCGCTGATCGCCCCCGGCGCCAGCGGTCGCTACGAGACGCTGCAGTGGCTGATGTTCCAGATGGGCGGGATCGGCCCGATGTTCGGCCAGATCGGCTTCTTCAACAAATTCGCCGGCAAGGACTACGAGGACAAGCGCCCGCTGCAGCGCTACGTCGATGAAGCCAAGCGCCTGCTGGCCGTGCTCGACCAGCGCCTGGAAGGCCGCGACTGGATCATGGGCGAGCGCTACACCATCGCCGACATTGCCACCTTCCCGTGGATTCGCAACCTGGTCGGTTTCTACGAGGCGGGCGAGCTGGTCGGTTTCGAGAACTTCCAGAACGTGAAGCGCGTGCTGGAACGCTTCCTCGCGCGGCCGGCAGTACAGCGTGGGCTGAGCATTCCAAAACGGGATTAACGGTTCACTCCCTGTAGGAGCGAGCTTGCTCGCGAACCATTTCCCGGCAGTTCTGAAGCTGGGCGGGTTCGCGAGCNNNNTCGCTCCTACAAAAAGCCTGAGCGTCAGGCCTCGACCTGGCTCCACTGCTTCGACAAGCGCTTGTCCGACACCGGAATCTTCGTTCCCAGCTGCTGGGCGAACAGCGAGACGCGGTACTCCTCCAGCATCCAGCGATACAGCACCAGCTCCGGGTCGCGCTTGCCTTCCTGGGCGTGCTTGGCCAGGCGCGCCGAATACTGCTCCCAGTAGCCGGCCATTTCGCCGCTCCAGACGCGGTCGCGCTGGACCTGCCCGGCGACCTTGTCCAGGCGCTGCTCGACCGCCTTCAGGTAGCGCGGGTATTCCTTCAGCCACTCCAGCGGCGTGTCACGCACGAAGCCGGGGTAGACCAGCCTGGCCAGTTGCCCCTTCACGTCATTGAGCGGCACCGTCATGGCGAGGTCGACCTTGCCCTTGAAGCGCTTCTGCAAGCCGTGCCAGAGCTTGAGGATCTCCAGGGTCAGGCGGGCGATGCGTTCGGCGTGCTCGGTCCAGGCGCTGCGCTTCTTCTCGGCCAGTGACGCAAGCCCGGCGCCATCGCGCGGCAGGTTGTTTTCGCCGTCGAGGATGGCGCTGTCCAGGCTGGCCAGCAGGATGTCCTCCACCAGCGACTCGACCCGGCCCAGCTCGCGGTAGAGCAGGCCCATGTCGGTCTGCCCCGGCAGCTTGCTGCGCAGGAACTTCGCCGGCTCGGCCAGTTGTTGCAGGAGCAGGCGCTGCAGGGCGCGGCGGTGCTGATAGTCGGCCTCGGCCTGGGTCGGGAAGCGGTTCTCCTTGACCACGCCGGCCTCTTCCACCAGCGCCGGGTAGACCGTCATCGACAGCCCGGCGACCTTCTGCTGGACCTTTTCCGCCACCCCGGCGAAGCCCTTGGCTTCCACCGGTTTCTGCGGCTTGTCGGCCTGCGGGATCGCCAGCGCAGCCTGGCTGGCCTCGGCGAAGCGCGCGGTGAGTTCGGCCAGGTCGCGGCCTTCACCGAGGAACTTGCCACGGGCGTCGACCACTTCGATGTTCATCCGCAGGTGGCTTTCCACCTGGGTCTCGGCTTCCGCCCAGGCCTCTTCCGGCACGCGGCTGCCGGTCATTCGCTGCAGCTCGCGGCCGAGGGCTCCGGACAACGCGCCCTCGGCGAAGACCATCTTGCCCAGCGCGGCGCGGACGAAGTCCGGCACCGGCACGAAGTTCTTGCGGATGGCCTTGGGCAGGCTGCGCACCAGCTCGATGCACTTGGCCTCCAGCAACCCCGGCACCAGCCATTCCAGGCGCTCGGCGGGCAGCTGCGGCAGCAGCGGCGCCGGCACGCGCAGGGTCACGCCGTCGCGCACGTGGCCCGGCTCGAAATGGTAGGTCAGCGGCAGTTGCAGCTCCCCCAGTTGCAGGCGATCCGGGTAGAGGCCGGCAGTGACTTCACTGGCATCGCGAGCGAGGACATCTTCCTCGCGCATGATCAGCAGGTCCGGCTGCTGCTTGTGTTCACGCTCGTACCACTTCTCGAAGCTGGCGGACTGGTAGATGTCCGCCGGCAGGCGCTCGTCGTAGTAGGCGAACAGGGTTTCCTCGTCGGCGAGGATGTCGCGCCGGCGCGCCTTGGCTTCCAGCTCGTCGAGCTTCTCCAGCAACTGGCGGTTGGCCGACAGGCACTTGGCGCGGCTGTTGATTTCGCCGCGCACCAGCGCCTCGCGGATGAACATCTCGCGGGACACCGGCGCATCGATCGGGCCGTAGTGCACGGCGCGGCGGCCGATGATGATCAGGCCGTAGAGGGTGACCTGCTCGTAGGCCACCACCTGGCCGCGGCGTTTCTCCCAGTGAGGTTCCAGGTAGTTCTTCTTCACCAGGTGCCCGGCCAGCGGCTCCAGCCAGTCCGGCTCGATCTTCGCGACCATGCGGGCGAACAGCTTGGTGGTTTCCACCAGCTCGGCGGCCATGATCCACTGCGGCTTCTTGCGGCCGATCACACTGGAGGGGTGAATCCAGAAGCGCCGCTGGCGCGCGCCGAGGTAGTCGCCCTCCTCCGCCTTCTGGCCGATCTGGCTGAGCAGGCCGGAGAGGATCGCCTTGTGCACGGCGGCGTAGTCGATGTCGCGCTGCTTAGCCTCGGGCTCGCCGCTTTTGTGGGAGCGAGCTTGCTCGCGAACGCTCTTCGAGTCTTTACCGACGCCTTTGTTGTCCTGGGGTTTCTCGGCATTGGGCTGTTCGCGAGCAAGCTCGCTCCTACGGCTGCCACTGTCAGATTTGGTGAAGGGCAGTTGCAGCTCACGGCAGATCAGCGTCAGTTGGCGGTGAGCATCACGCCACTCGCGCAGCCGCAGGTAATTCAGGAAGTTCTTCCGGCACCAGTTGCGCAGCGGGTTGGAGCCCAGCGCCTGGCGCTGTTCCTCGAAGCCGCGCCAGAGGTTGATCAGCGCGGCGAAGTCCGAGTCCGGGTCCTTCCACTGCGCATGGGCCTGGTCGGCGGCCTGCTGGCGGTCCATTGGCCGCTCGCGCGGGTCCTGCACGGACAGCGCGCTGGCCACGGTGAGCACTTCGGGCAGGCTGCCCAGTTGCGCCGCCTCCAGCAGCATGCGGCCCAGGCGCGGGTCGATGGGCAGGCGCGCGAGCTGGCGGCCCAGCGGCGTCAGCTGGCCCTCGCGGTTCACTGCCGAGAGCTCCTGCAACAGGGTGAAGCCGTCGTTGATGGCCTTGCCATCCGGCGGCTCGATGAAGGGGAAGGCCTCGATGTCGCCCAGGCGCAGATGCAGCATCTGCAGGATCACCGCCGCGAGGTTGGTGCGCAGGATTTCCGGATCGGTGAAGGCCGGGCGGCCGTTGAAGTCTTCCTCACTGTACAGGCGTACGCAGATACCCGGCTCGACCCGGCCGCAACGACCCTTGCGCTGGTTGGCGCTGGCCTGCGAGACGGCCTCGATGGGCAGGCGCTGGACCTTGGCGCGGTAGCTGTAGCGGCTGATGCGCGCGGTGCCGCTGTCGATCACGTAGCGAATGCCCGGCACGGTCAGCGAGGTTTCGGCAACGTTGGTGGCGAGCACGATCTTGCGCCCCGGCATGGGCGCGAAAATCTTCTGCTGCTCGGCCGGCGTCAGGCGCGCATACAGCGGCAGCACCTCGGTGTGGCGCAGGTTGGCCTTGCGCAGCATGTCGGCGGCGTCGCGGATCTCGCGCTCGCCGGGGAGGAATACCAGCACGTCGCCGGGACGCTTGCCGATTTCGCGCTCGTGGGCGGCGATCTCGTCCAGCGCGCGGAGAATGCCCTGGTCCACGGAGAGATCGTCGAACAGCGCTTCGCCGTCCTCGTCCACTTCCGCCGCCAGCGGGCGGTACCAGGTTTCCACCGGGTAGGTACGGCCGGAAACTTCGACGATGGGCGCATCGCCAAAATGCTTGGAGAAACGTTCCAGGTCGATGGTCGCCGAGGTGATGATCAGCTTCAGGTCGGGCCGCCGCGGCAACAGCGTCTTGAGGAAGCCGAGCAGGAAGTCGATGTTCAGGCTGCGCTCGTGGGCTTCGTCGACGATGATCGTGTCGTAGCGCTCGAGGTAACGGTCATGCTGGGTCTCGGCCAGCAGGATGCCGTCGGTCATCAGCTTGATCAGCGTGCTCTCGTCGCTCTGGTCCTCGAAGCGTACCTGGTAGCCGACCAGCGAACCCAGCGGCGTGCCGATTTCCTCGGCGACGCGGGTCGCCACGCTGCGCGCGGCCAGCCGGCGCGGCTGGGTGTGGCCGATCAGGCCGTGGGTGCCGCGGCCCAGCTCCAGGCAGATCTTCGGCAACTGGGTGGTCTTGCCCGAACCGGTTTCGCCGGCGATCACCACCACCTGGCTCTTTTCCAGCGCAGCCTTGATCTCGTCGCGCTTGGCGGCGATGGGCAGGCTGTCGTCGTAGCGGATCTTCGGAATGCTCGCGCGGCGCGCCTCGACCTTGGCGCAGGAGGCCTGGAAGCGTTCGGCCCACTGGGCGAGCTTGGCGTCGTCCGGATGCTTGCGCAGTTCGTGGAGCTGCCGGCGCAGGCGATGGCGGTCGCGGATCAGCGCATGATCCATGCGCTGCAGGAGCTGTTCGGGAGTCGGCGTGGTTTCTGGGGTCATCGGCTTCGCTGGCGTATGCGCGGGGAGCGGCGCAGCGCAAACGAGCGAGGCCGGTCCCGGGAAATGGGCTGTCATGGCGACAATCCGGGGATTGTCGCAGAGGACCGGCAAGGGCCGCCACGCCGAATGCATCGCGGCCCGGATTGGCGGGGCGTCGCGCCCCGCCGGGAGTCAGGCCTGCTGGTGCTCGCGCAACTTGGCCAGGGCGATGGCCAGGGCGGCGCCACCGAGGGTCTTGATCAGCGTGGGATGCTGGGCATAGAAGTGGCCGATGCTTTCGACCACGCCAGGGTTGGCCTTTTCCGCCTGGGCGGCCATCACCTCCACCTCCGACGCGCTCAACTGTCCGGCCTGTTCCGGCGTCAGTTGCGTCGCGCCCGGCTGCAGCACCTTGCCCAGGCCGCCGCTCATCATCTGGGCCAGCAGTGCCGGGCCGGCGACGGCCAGTAACTGGTTCAGCATGCCCGCACGCTGCACATCGCTGGACTGGCCGAACAACTGGCTCACCGTGTTGGCGAAAGGCGGCGTCTGATCGGAATGGAACATCGCGGTGATGCTCTGCCCCAGCGCGCCGGCGGGGGCATTTTCAAGGTGCTCGTCCAGGTTGCCACCGACGGCACCGACCACTTGCTGCAACAATGAATCCATCAAACTCATGGCGAATTTCCTCAGCTCTTTTTGGCGAACAGCAAGTGGTAGAGGACAAGCAGGGCGACGGCGCCAATCACCGCGCCAATGAAGCCCGTGGACTCGCCGGGTTGGTAGAAGTGCAAGGCCTGGCCCGCGAAGGTCGCCAGCAGCGCACCGGCAATACCCAGGGCTGCGGTGATGAAGAAGCCCAGGGAGTTGCTCCCGGGCGCCAGCCACCGCGCTACAAGCCCCGCAACGAAGCCGATACAGATTGTCCAGATGAGGTGCATGGCGCTAGAACTCCGTGACAGTGGGAACGCCGGCCGAGGCTACGAGCGGCAGTGCCATGGAGATATCGGTGATTTCCGAAAGTACCGCGGGGAATGTTGACTCTCTCCAGCGCCGAGGCGCCGGTGGATGACCCTTGAGGGGGGCAGGCCTGCGATCGGCCGGGCAGCCGGTGGTTCGGGCTGCCACTGAATGCGCTACCGGCCTGGCACCCCCGTCGTCGCGCAAGCTCCCTTCCATGGGCGCTTCCGACTCGCCAGCACTGCGACGCCGCCCGTGCGCAGCTCCGCTCAGATGCGGAACTGCCCCACGAGCTGGCGCAGGCGTTCGCCCAAGCCGTTCAGTTCGGTCGCCGTACGCGCGCCCTTGGCCGCGTCATCCGCCACGCTCTCCACGCCGCCAGCGATCTGGTGCACGCTGCGGTTGATCTCCTCGGCCACGGCGGTCTGCTCCTCGGCGGCGCTGGCAATCTGCGCGTTCATCGAGTTGATGGTGCCAATCAATTGAGCGATGGCGTCCAGCGACTGGCCGGCCTGGTTGGCCTGGCCACGGGTGCGCTCGGCCATGTCGCTGGCGCGCTGCATGGCGCTCACCGAGCCTTCCGTGGTGCCGCGCAGGCGGTCGATCATCTGCTGGATTTCCCCGGTGCTCTGCTGGGTGCGGCTGGCCAGGGCGCGGACTTCGTCGGCAACCACGGCGAAACCACGCCCGGCCTCGCCGGCGCGGGCCGCTTCGATAGCGGCGTTGAGCGCCAGCAGGTTGGTCTGCTCGGCGATGGAGCGGATCACTTCGAGCACGCCGACGATGCCCTGCACGTCCTGGCGCAGCGTGTCGAGGGAGTCGCTGCTGCTGCGCACCTCGCCCACCAGATCATTGATCTGCGAGACGCACAGGTCCACTTCGCGCTTGGCGGCCTGGCCCTCACGGTCGGTCTGTTGCGCGGCATCGGCGGCCTGTTGCGCGCTGCGCGCGACTTCCTGGGCAGCGGCGGTCATCTCGTTGATGGCGGTAGCGACCTGGTCGGTCTCGTGGCGCTGGCCGTCCATCGCGCGCTCGGAGCGCTGCGCCTGCTGGGCCACGTCGCCCACCAGTCCGGACAACTGGTTCGTGGTGCCGGCCACCTGCTGTACCAGCACGTGGATCTTCTCGACGAAGCGGTTGAAGGAGCCGGCCAGCTCGCCCAGCTCGTCGTGGCGGCCAAGGTTCAGACGATGGGTCAGGTTGCCGTCGCCGGCGGCCATGTCATCGAGGTTGTCGCGCACCTGGACGATGGGCTGGACGATGGTGCGGCTGAACAGCCCCGCAAGCAGGCCGATCACCACCACCAGCGCCAGCGCCGCGCCGCCCATGAGCAGTAGCAGATTGTCGATCTTGGCATCGAAGGCGGCACCAGCCTCCTTCACTTCGCGCTCGACATCATCGAGGTTCAGCGAGGTGCCGAACACCAGGTTCCACTTGGGCAGGAAGTGGGCGTAGCCGATCTTCGGCACGATGGTGTTGCCGCCTGGCAGGGTGAAGCTGTAGCGCACATAGTGCTGGCCGCTCTGCCCCGCTGCCACCAGTTCGCGGATGGCATAGACGCCATTGGGATCGCGATAGCCGCTGAAGTCTTCGCCCAGGCGCTCGTCGCTGGTGCCCTGGAAGACTCGCACGGAACGGGTGTCGTAACCCCAGAAGTAGCCGCCCTTGCCATATTCGAGGCGCTTGAGGATCGCAATGCCCTGCTCGCGCGCCTGGGCATCGCCTTGCGTCGCAGCCTGGTAGACCGGGCCGACGGCCGCCAGCGCCACGTCAACGAAATTCTTCAGCTGGACTTCGCGGTCCTGGGTGAGGTTCTCGCGAATCTGCGCTTCCTGCTGGGTTGCCAGTTGCCTCAAGGCGACGGTGGAAATGGCGCAGAGCAACAGGGTGAGGATCAGGATCGGCACGATGGCCAGGAGCAGGACCTTGGCGCGCAAACGGAGTGCAGTGTTCAAGGCGTTCACCTCAGGCGGATAAGGGACATGGCTTCCTTGCCCCATCAAAAAACCCGCCTTGCGGCGGGTTTCTTATCTATCGGCTCAGGCCCTGATCTTCTTGAGCTCTTCGTCGCGCAATTCGCGGCGCAGGATCTTGCCGACGTTGGTGGTCGGCAGGCTGTCGCGGAACTCCACGGACTTGGGACGCTTGTAGCCGGTGAGGTTGTCGTGCATGTGCTGCATGACTTGCTCCTTGGTCAGGGTGACGCCCGGCTTGGACACCACGAAGACCTTGATCGCCTCGCCGGATTTCTCGTCCGGGATACCGATGGCGGCGCACTGCAGCACGCCCGGCAGGGTGGCGAGCACGTCTTCCAGCTCGTTGGGGTACACGTTGAAGCCCGACACCAGGATCATGTCCTTCTTGCGGTCGACGATACGCATGTAGCCGTCGTCCTGGATGATCGCGATGTCGCCGGTACGCAGCCAGCCGTCCTTGTCGAGGATCTCGTCGGTGGCTTCCTGGCGCTGCCAGTAGCCTTTCATCACCTGCGGGCCCTTGACGCACAGCTCGCCACGCTCGCCCAGCGGCAGGTCCTGGCCGTCATCGCTGATGACCTTGCACTGGGTCGACGGAACCGGGATGCCGATGGTGCCGATCTGGATGTTCTGGAACGGGTTCACCGACACCACCGGGCTGGTCTCGGTCATGCCGTAGCCTTCGCAGATGGCGCAGCCGGTGACGTCCTTCCAGCGCTCGGCAGCGGCCTGTTGCAGGGCCATGCCGCCGGAAAGGGTCAGTTTCAGCGCGGAGAAGTCCAGCTTGCGGAAGCCTTCGTTATTGCACAGGCCGACGAACAGGGTGTTCAGGCCGACGAATCCGGTGAACTTCCACTGCGACAGCTCCTTGACCATGCTGGCCAGGTCGCGCGGGTTGGTCACCAGGATGTTGTGGTTGCCGGTGAGCATCATCGCCATGCAATGGAAGGTGAAGGCGTAGATGTGGTACAGCGGCAGCGGGGTGATGAGGATCTCGCAACCTTCATTGAGGTTGGCGCCCATCAGCGCCTTGCACTGCAGCATGTTGGCGACCAGGTTGCGGTGGGTCAGCATCGCGCCCTTGGCCACGCCGGTGGTGCCGCCGGTGTACTGCAGCACGGCAACGTCGTCGTTGTGCGGCGAGACTTCCTTCACCGCCTTGCCACGGCCCTTGGCCAGGACGTCGGTGAGTTTCTGCGCGTTGGGGATGTTGTAGGCCGGCACCATCTTCTTGATGTTGCGGACCACGAAATTGACGATGAAGCGCTTGAGCGGCGGCAGCATGTCACCCACTTCGGTGACGATGACGTTGCGGATGCCGGTCTTGGGCAGCACTTCCTCGGCCAGGTGGGCCATGTTCGCCAGGCACACCAGCGCCTTGGCGCCCGAATCGTTGAACTGGTGCTCCATTTCCCGCGCGGTGTACAGCGGGTTGGTGTTGACCACGACCAGGCCGGCGCGCATGGCACCGAAGACCACGACCGGGTACTGGAGCACGTTGGGCAGTTGCACGGCAATGCGGTCGCCGGGCTTGAGATCGGTGTTCTGTTGCAGGTAGGCGGCGAAGTCCCCGGAGAGCTTGTACATCTCGCCGTAGGTCAGGGTCTTGCCCAGGTTGCTGAAGGCAGGCTTGTCTGCAAAACGTTGGCAGGATTCTTTGAGTACCGCGAGGATGTTCGGGTACTGGTCAGCGTTGATCTCGGCAGCGATCCCCACTGGGTATTTGTCCTTCCAGAAATTGTCGGTCATGGAAGCCCACTCCTAAGCAACAGCTCATCTTTACCGCGTTCGCGGTTCTTTGTTGTGTTTATGTCGCTTTCCCCTGGCTCGGGGAGCGAAAAGCGGGCCGAGATTATCAGCTTTGAGAAACAGCGACCAGCACCAAACACAGGCTTGTCCGTAAGAAAAATGACCAGAGACAGGCTTTTCGGTCACCACCGCTCCATTCGTCGGAAAAGCCCGTCCCAGAAGGCTCGCAGCCTTGTTGGATTGTCTGACAAAATGGATTTCAGGGAAATGGAACCGGAAAAAAGAACGGAAATTGGCGGTCAAAGCGCCTTAGGTCACTGGGCAAATCAGCGGAGTTCGAGCAGACGATTTCGCACCGCTCCAGACCCCGGCCCCTGCTCCCGGGAAAGCACCAAGGCATGCGTCGCGGTATCCCGATCGGTGAAGACTTCTTCCGCCTGGCAACGGCAAAATCACCTTCCGGGAATGATCTACCTCAACACCAGGCGGGTGCGGATCACGCAGAGTGCTATTGCACTCTCCTGGAGAACCCTCATGTTTCCCGAATACCGTGAAAAAATTACTCGCCTCAAAGCCGAGGATCCGCATTTCGCCAAGCTCTTCCATAGCCACAACGATCTCGACCAGGAGATCAAGAACATGGAAGCCGGCATCACCCCCGCATCGCACGACGCCATCGAAGCGCTGAAGAGGCAGAAGCTGCAACTCAAGGACGATCTCTACGAGATCCTGCGCAAGAAGGACGGCTGCTGTGGCGGCTGTGGTGGTTGACTAGCGCTGGCCGACAACCAGCCATAAAAAAGGGGGCTGATCCTGGATCAGCCCCCTTTTTCATTCACGCTCGCCTCAAGCCGTTTCGCGCAGCTCCCGGCGCAGGATCTTGCCCACCGGCGTCATCGGCAGGGCATCCTTGAGCACGATGTGCTTGGGCACCTTGTAGCCGGTGAAGTTTTCCTTGCAGTAGGCCTTGAGCTCTTCCACGGTCACGCCGCCCTCACGGGCCACCACGAACAGCTTCACCGCCTCGCCGGACTTCTCGTCCGGCACGCCGACCGCCGCGCAGTTGGCGACTTTCGGGTGGGCCATGACCACGTCTTCGATCTCGTTGGGGTAGACGTTGAAGCCGGAGACGATGATCAGGTCCTTCTTGCGGTCGACGATGCGGGTGAAGCCGTCCGGGTCGATCACCGCGATATCGCCGGTGCGCAGCCAGCCTTCGGCGTCCAGCACCTCGGCGGTGGCGTCCGGGCGCTGCCAGTAGCCTTTCATCACCTGCGGGCCCTTCACGCACAGCTCGCCGCGCTCGCCCAGGCCGACGTCATTGCCGTCGTCGTCGATGACTTTCAGCGCGGTGCCCGGCACCGGCAGGCCGACAGTACCCAGGCGCGCCGCATCACCGTAGGGGTTGGTGCTGACCACCGGGGACGTTTCGGTCAAGCCATAGCCCTCCACCACGGTGCAGCCGGTCATGGCCTTCCAGCGCTCGGCGGTGGCGGTGACCAGCGCGGTGCCGCCGGAGTTGGTGACCTTCAGGTTGGAGAAGTCCAGTTCCTTGAATTCGGGGCGGTCCATCAGGGCGACGAACAGGGTGTTCAGGCCCAGCAGCGCGGAGAAGCGCCACTTCTTCAGCTCCTTGATGAAGCCGGGAATGTCGCGCGGGTTGCTGATCAGCACGTTGTGGTTGCCGTTGACCATCATGCACATGCAGTTCGCGGTGAAGGCATAGATGTGGTACAGCGGCAACGGCGCGATCATCACCTCGTTGCCCACCTGCATCAGCGGCTTGCCGTCCGGGCCGTGCTGCTGCAGACAGGCGTGAACCTGCTGCATGTTGGCGACCAGATTGCCGTGGGTCAGCATGGCGCCCTTGGCGACGCCCGTGGTGCCGCCGGTGTACTGCAGCACCGCGATGTCTTCCAGGCCGACCTTGATCGGCTGCAGGCCGTGGCCACGGCCCTGGCTCAATGCCGCCTTGAAGGAGACGGCCTGGGGCAGGTGGTACTCCGGCACCATCTTCTTCACGTGCTTGACCACGGTGTTGACCAGCAGGCCCTTGAGCGCGGGCTGCAGGTCGCCCATCTGCGCTTCGATCAGGTACTCGATGCCGGTATCGGGCAGCACTTCCTGCACCAGCTTGCCGAACAGGTTCACGTAGACCAGCGCGCGGGCGCCGGAATCCTTGAACTGGTGGCGCATCTCGCGGGCGGTGTAGAGCGGGTTGGTGTTGACCACGATGAGGCCGGCGCGCAGGGCGCCGAACACGGCGATGGGGTATTGCAGGATGTTCGGCATCTGCACGGCGATACGATCGCCGGGCTTGAGGTCGGTATTTTTCTGCAGGTAGGCGCCGAAGGCGGCGGACAGGCGGTCCAGTTCGGCGTAGGTCAGGGTCACGCCCATGTTGCTGAACGCCGGACGGTCGGCGAATTTCTTGCAGGAGCGTTCGAAGACTTCCACCACCGATTTGTAGGCGGTCAGGTCAATGTCGCTGGGCACGCCGGCCGGGCGTTTGTCGTTCCAGAAATCAGGTTGCATTTATTCTTGTCCTCATACCTGAGCGAAACCGAACCGTCATTGCGGTCATTCGACGGAAGCTAGCAGTTCCTTTGGTCATCGCAAAGACTCCAGGCGGCGTCATAGACTGCGTGAATCTTGCGCCACCATCCCGGCATGGCGCGGGATAGAGCCGACGGCCGCCTAGGACGGGCCTTACACGACATCAGCCGAGCGCTACCAGCAATCCATACAGAAGATGTCCCGGCGTGGCAGAATCGCCCCGGCCGGCCCGCTCCATGGCCCCATTCCAATAAGAATCGACGAACAAGAATCAGGATGGACCCCATGCCCTACGCCGCCTACTGGCTCCCCGCCAGCGACGAGACACCGCTCTACACCCGCCACTGGGCGCCGGAAGGCCCGTCCCGCGGCGCCCTGATGCTGTCCCATGGCATGGCCGAGCACGCCGGCCGCTACGAGCGCCTGGGGCTTGCGCTGAACGCTGCCGGGTACCACCTCTACGCCATCGACCAGCGCGGCCACGGTCGCACCGCCGAGAACGGCGAATTGGGCCACTACGCCGACCGTGGCGGCTGGGGCAAGGTGATCGGCGACCTGCATACCCTGAACCAGCATGTGCGCGAGGAACACCCGGACCTGCCGATCATCCTGCTCGGCCACAGCATGGGCAGCTACATCGGTAGCGCCTACCTGATGCAGCACAGCGCCAGCGTGAAGGCAGCGGTGCTGTCCGGCTCCAACTACCAGCCCGTGGCGCTGTACAAGAGCGCCCGCGTCATCGCCCGCTTCGAGCGCTGGCGCCAGGGCCCGCTGGGACGCAGCGCGCTGATCGACTTCCTGTCATTCGGCTCGTTCAACAAGGCCTTCAAACCCAACCGCACGGCCTTCGACTGGCTCAGCCGCGACCCGGTCGAAGTCGACAAGTACGTCGCCGATCCGCTCTGCGGTTTCCGCTGCAGCAACCAGCTGTGGATCGACCTGCTCGGCGGCCTGGCCGACATCACCCCGGTCGAACACCTGTCGCGCATCCGCGCCGACCTGCCGGTGATGGTCATCGGTGGCGAGCGCGACCCGGTCAGCCAGGGCAGCCGCCTGCGCGATCTCGCCCAGGCGATGACCCGGGCCGGGGTTCGAGACGTCCAACTGAAGATCTATCCCGACGCTCGCCACGAATTGTTCAACGAGAGCAACCGCGACGAGGTCACCCGCAACCTGATCGACTGGCTGGCGGCCCATTGCCCCATCCCGCAGGTCGAGAAAACCGAGGAGCCCCTATGACTTCCGTACAGAACGTCCCCTACGAAGAACTCGAAGTCGGCCAGAAGGCCAACTTCCAGCGCAGCGTCACCGAGCGCGACATCCAGCTGTTCGCCGAGGTCTCCGGCGACCGCAACCCGGTGCACCTGGACGCCGAGTACGCCGCCACCACCCAGTTCAAGGAACGCATCGCCCACGGCATGCTCACCGGCGCGCTGATCAGCGCAGCGATCGCCACCACCCTGCCCGGCCCAGGCACCATCTACCTCGGCCAGAACCTGGCCTTCACCCGCCCGGTGAAGCTCGGCGACGAACTGACGGTGGAACTGGAAGTGCTGGAGAAACTGCCGAAGAACCGCGTGCGCATCAGCACCACCGTGCTCAACCAGGACGGCAAGGCCGTGGTCAAGGGCGAGGCCGAAGTCATGGCGCCGACCGAGAAGCTCAACATCGAACTGCCCGCGCTGCCGCCGATCACCATCGGCTGAAGCGCATGTCGGGGCCGGCCATCCGGCCCCGAAAACTTGTATACAGTTTTCCGCTCGACTACCCTGCCCCAGTCATACTAAATCCACTTGGGATAACCGAAGGCTTCGTGCCCGAAACCCCTCACCGGGAATCGGAGCCGCCATGGACCTTCGACTGCTGTTGCTGTCCCTTTGCACCTTCGCCGCGGGCCTCGCCGAGGCCATCCTCACCGGCATCCTGCCCTCCCTCGCCGACGACCTGCACGTCTCCCTCAGCCTCGCCGGGCAGCTCACCAGCCTGTTCTCCCTGAGCTTCGCCATCGCCGCGCCCTTGCTTGGCTGGCTCACCCGTGGCGCCGACTGCCGCCGACTGCTGGTCATCACCCTGCTGGTATTCGCCGCGTTCAATGCGGGCGCTGCGCTGAGTCCCGGCTACGTTTCGCTGCTGCTGATGCGCATCGGCATGGCCGCCTGCTGCGGGCTGCTGATCATGCAGGCCAGCCTGCTGGCGGTGGAGCTGGCGCCGCCGGCCCTGCGCGGGCGCGCCATCGGCCTGATCTTCATGGGCATCAGCGGTTCGCTGGTGTTCGGCGTGCCGGCCGGTGTGCTGGTCAACGACTGGTTCGGCTGGCGCTGGATCTTCGCCGCCATCGCCCTCTACTCGCTGCCGCTGGCCGCCCTGCTGCGGATCGCCCTGCCCCGCCGCGCGCTGGATAGCCCGGCCAATGGCGCGGCTTACCAGCGCCAGCTGCGCAATCCTGCGCTGAACCTGGCACAACTGGTATCGATCCTGCTGCTGGGCGGCCACTTCACGCTGTTCGCCTACATCACCCCGTGGTTCCAGCAGGTCGCTGGGATCACCGACAGCCAGGGCATCGCGCTCACCCTGCTTCTGATCGGCCTGGCGGCCATCGGGGGCGGCTACCTGGGGGGCTGGCTGAGCGATCACCTCGGCCATCGCCGGGCGCTGCTGGTGGTGCCGGTGCTGTTCGCCCTGGCGATGCTGGCGATCCCGCTGAGCCTCGGCCACCCCTGGCTGCTGCTCGGCGCGCTGATGGTCTGGAGCACCATCAGCTGGATGATCTCGCCGGCGGTGCAGAGCTACCTGCTGGCCAGCGATCCGGCCAGCGGTAGCGCCGGGGTGGCGCTGAACACTTCGGCGATGCACCTGGGCGTAGCCCTCGGTGCGGCGCTGGGCGGCGCGGTGATCAGCCTGGCCGGCATCGCCTGGACGCCCTGGGTGGGCGTCAGCCTGGTGGCCGCGTCAGTGCTGTGCGCGGCACTGTCCTGCTGGTTCGGGCGCGAACCGCAGGCGGCGGGAATCAGCGCTCCTTCACGGTGACGCTGGCGGTCATGCCGGCACTCAGGTGCACGCCCTCGGGCACCTTGTCCAGGTGGATGCGCACCGGGATGCGCTGGGCCAGGCGTACCCAGTTGAAGGTCGGCTCGACATTGGCCAGCAACTGGCTGTCGGGGATCGCGTTGCGGTCGGTGATGCCGCTGCTGATGCTTTCCACGGTGCCATCGATGGCGATGTCGCCGCTCATCAACACCACCTGCGCCGGCTGGCCGACGCGAATGCCGGGCAGCTTGGTTTCCTCGAAGTAGGCGGTGACATAGAAGGACTTCTGGTCCACCAGCGCCATCATCGCCTGGCCCGCCTGCACGTAGTTGCCCTGGGCCAGGCGCAGGTTGGTGATCTGCCCGTCGCGCGGGGCGCGCATTTCGCTGCGGGTCAGGTTCAGCTGAGCCAGGCGCACCTGAGCCTGCGCCTCGTCGTACTCGCTCTTGGCGATGGAAGCGTTGATCTGCGCGGTTTCCTTGTCCTCGGCGCTGATCGCCGCGATGCCCAGCTTGCTGCGCCGCGAAGCCTCGCTCACGCGCAGCAGGTACTGCTGGTGCCGGGTCTCGGCCAACGCCTTGGCCTGCTCCAGGTTCGCCGCGTAGCGCTCGTGGTCGATGCGCATGATCAGGTCGCCGGCCTTGACCTGCTGGTTGTCCTGCACGGCAAGGTCGGTGACCCAACCGGAGACGTCCGGGGCAATCACCACCACGTCGGCGCGAACCCGCGCATCGCGGGTCCACGGCGACAGCATGTAGTAGCGCCACAGCCAGGTGCCGGCCAGGACGGCGGCAATGACCAGGGCGATGGTGACGGTTACGCGAAGGTATCCGCGCATACAGCTTCTCCTCTCAAGGCGCTGCGCTGAGCGCCCAGGTGATGGCACAGAGAATCAGCACGAACAGCGCACAGTCGAACAGCGCCTCGTGCCAGATCCAGCGCCCGAAGGGGGTGGCCTGCAGCAGCAGGCGCAATACGACCGTCAGGCCCAGGGCGAGCACCGCATAGATGAACAGCGGGCTCAGGAACACTCCGCCCCAGCCGAACTCATGCAGTCCCATTGGTGTCCTCCAGACGGCACCACTGGCGCCAGGTATGACGCAATTGCGCCAGCGCGGCGCGGGCCAGGCGGTTGGGTTCGTTGTCACCCTGCAGATCGTGCGCGAGGGCTTCCTCCAAAGGCGGGCAGAGGCTATCCAGGCGTTGCTCGCGCCCGCCTCCGGGCCCTTTTTCCAGCACGCTGCCCAGCGCACCGAGGAACTGGTCGCGACGCTTGCGCAGTTGCCCCTGCGCTCCGCTGAGGCAGGAGCGCAGATGGATCAGTTCGTTACCCAGGTCCAGCGCCAGCAGGCCGTCCTGCCAGCGCTTCTGCTCTTCCCTGGGCAACAGGGTGTAGTGCCGCGCCAGGCGGATCAGGCGGTCCGCCATGCGCCCGCCGAACCAGCTCTCGGCTTCGGCCAGCGGCCGTCGGGTCAGGCGCCCGAGGTCCTCGCAGGTGGCCTGGATCAAGCGGCGGTTGAGCCAGTCCGCCGGCAGGGTGAGCAGGCGGAACACCAGCACCGCGAAGCCCACGCCGATGACGATGCCCTGGGCGGAATTGAGCAGGTTGGCGAGGTCGTACTTCATCACGTTGCTCGGCGCCACCAGGGTGATGAAGTGGATCGAGAAGGACGTCGCCGTACCCGCCAGCGCCGGCGTGGCCATGCCCAGCAAGGCGAAGAACAGCGGTACGCCCAGCGCCAGGCAGAGCAGCGGGAAGCCGTTCCATTGCGGCAGCAGCCATTGGCTGACCACAGCCGCCGCCGGGATCGCATAGAGGATACCGCGCAGGAAGCCCAGGCCGATGGTGACGGCGTTGTCGCGGTTGGCGAACAGGCTGCAGATTACCGCCGCCAGCAGCATGCCGCCGGTGGCCGCCGGCCAGGCGGTCGCCATCCAGAAAGCCGACATGCCCAGCAGCGCCAGCGCGCTGCGCAGGCCGTAGAACAGCGCCATGAGCCAGTCGCGGTGCCAGGACAGCGTGCCGGTGGCGACATCGTCCACCCGCCCGTCCGCCACCGCGCGCATGGTCTTCTCCGAATTCAGCGCCTTGAGCAGCAGCAGCGCGCAGCGGGTCAGGCAGTAACGCAGGTCGTTGGAGTAGCTGTCATCCAGGCCGGCCTCCTGCAGGCGCTCCTGCAGCGAGCGCATGGCGTCGACCTGCGGGTCCTCCAGGGTGGCTCGCAGCTCTTCGAACCAGGGTTGCAGGCGCGCGCGGTCCTCGGCATCCAGCACGCTGCGCTGGCGGGCCACACCGCGCGCAGTGCGCAGCAGGCTGAGCAGGTCGCGGGAAAGAATCCGCAGCGCGCGCGAGCGCATCCGGCCGCGGTAACCCTCGAACCAGGCGTGATCACGCTGCACATCGACTTCGACGATCTTGCCCAGCGCCTGCAACAGCCCCTTGATCTGCCGCGCGTCGGCATCGATCTCGCTGCGCGCAGCCTGCATGCCGGTGAGCCAGGTGGCATGGGCCTGCTTGCCCAGGTTGGCCTCGACCCGACGCGGCCAGAGGATGGCACTGACCGCGGAGGCACAGAGAATCCCCAGGCAGATTTCCGTACTGCGCGCCACGGCCTGGTCGAAGACGTCCAGTGGGTGCGTGATCGCCGGCAGGCCGATGATCGCCACGGTGTACCCCGACAGCACGAACGCATAGGACACGTGGTTGCGCAGGCTGGTCGAGGCCGCGGTGCAAAGGCCCAGCCAGAGCGAGATGGCCAACAGGAACAGCCAGGGCGTCTGAGCGAACAGCGCTATGAACACCACCGACATGGCCGTACCGAACAAGGTACCGATCAGGCGGAAAAGACCCTTGGCCACCACCATGCCCGACAACGGCTGGGACACGATGAACACCGTCATCAGCGCCCACTGCGGCTGCTCCAGGTCGAAGCGGAAGGCGCACCAGAGCGCCAGGCCACCGGCCAGGAGGGTCTTGATCGCGAATTTCAGCGCCAGCGTATCCGGCGCGAGGAATGCCTGAAGCGTAGGTCGCACGCGGTCTCTCGAAAGGGTCCGGGTCTATCGCTTAAAGATAGTCGGCAAAGCGGATGACGGAATCGTTACCCATCATATTATTAGCAAGCTAACAATGTGTCATCCCGACTTTCGTAGAGGCAAAAAAAACGGGCGACCTAAGTCGCCCGAAGTGCCTTGCGTGCTCTGTGACTCTGTAAGGATCAGCTCTTCTTGTGGCTGTCCTTCCAGATGAAAATTCCGACCCCGCCGAAGAAAACAACCATCAGTCCGACGGTAAGGATGCCTGCGAGAACCACTTCGTCGATGAACATGATGCTGGCCTCCTGTTGCCTACATCGTCTGGGGATGTGTGCAGATTACCGGCGGCCGGGCAGGACAAATTGACCTGGGTCAATATTGGAAGCCCTGGATACCCGCGAATAAATATAAATTGATATAGATCAAAAAACGAATAGCCAAGGCCCAATGCAAACACAGACCCACAAACCTACAGATATCTCCCACAAAGAAAATGAGCGTTTCAACTTTAAAAAGTAAAACTATCAGCGGAAAAATTATTTATATATGGGGAACGACATCAATCGAGAACTGCACATGCGAACACTGAACATAAACACCCTAGGCAAAATCACCTTCGCCATCTCGATGGCCATGGCAGCCACCGACCATGCTTGCTCAGCTCCAAGCATACAAACAGAGTACGGTTTCACTGCGCACATTGGGGACAGAAGCACAAACACTCAGGAAAGAATCTCGGCTCATCGCCGTATGATTGACGAACTTGCCAAGAACGATGTCAAGTGGCTACGAATCGGAGTTGACATTGCAATTACAAAATACAACTCACCCACCAGCATAACCTTCAACGAAGAAGACTGGACGCCTGCAGTTGAAATCTACAACTATGCGCTAGCCAAAGGCATGAAAGTATTCTTCACGGCCTACCCAGCCTATGAATTAAGAAAGCTAAACCTCTCAGAAAGTGACTTTCTAAAATCTGTTAACTTTCAATTCTCCCGACTCGCCACGAAATTCCCAAAAGCTGAAGTATGGCAAATTTACAACGAGGCTAACCATGCATATAAAGACGACTACTCACCTGTATGCAACCATACAGACTTCACCTGTAAAAACGGTCAAGCCGTTTCCGTCTCTGATAGCTACATGAACTCTTTAAGAAACACAATTTCTACTGCAAAAAACGCTATAAGGTCCATAAACCCAACCGCAAAAATCACAACCAATGCGGCAGGAGGTGACGCCTACGCGCAACTCTACATGAGCAAACTAGAGGGAACTCTAGACATATTTTCCTTTGACATATACCCTGACGAGTATGATCACCAACAAAACTTCACAAGCTTCAAATCAACGTTGAGAACACTCAACAACAAGTACGGCAACAACTTCTGGCTAGTTGAAACAGGAAAGCCATCCAGCACGGGCGCGTGCAATACCGAAAGCACAGCGCACACCGCTGAACATAAAAAATTTCTTGTAGATTTAGTGCCCGCCATCGCCGAAGAGAAAGTAACCCACGCACTTTTCTATGAATTCAGAGACCGCGACACCTCATGGATAGCAGACTGCGAAAAGCACTTTGGAATAATTGATAGGCATGACCTACAAAAGCCAGCCTACAAATCGCTGCTAGAGCAAATGAAACTGTTCGCCTACATGCCAATCAATAGTGACTCAGCCAAAAACAGCCAAGCTCTCTCCCGGCTTAATCAAGCATTCCAAACATCCTTTGGACGACCGCCTTCAACTTGGGAGGCATACAATACAAATTACGACGGATGGTTAAGAACGGTCGCATCCAATAACAACTCATATGACGACATAGTAAACACAAATAAATACTGGCTATTCAGCCCTGAAGGAGCCAATTAAAGGTCAGAAGTAATCAAAAGATCTTACCAAGCGACATTTGGCCGACAACCAACAACCCACGAAATTAGTGGATGGAGCAGCACCAACTTTATAAATTACGCACAAATACTTAAAAATCATCGGGAATGGTTATCTACCCAAGAAGCTAAAACTGAAAGAGATGAAACCATTAAGCGTTCCTATCAAGCAATACTCATGCGTCAACCTTACCCCTCAGAATTAGCAAGCTGGGGGGCAGGCCAAGCTACAACCTTTGATGACATGGTGGAAAACCACCGAAACTGGCGGGACTACAACGAAAAATAAAAATATCAATATATGGACTTCACGCCGCAGCCTTCATCGTTTCTTGGGCTTGCTCTTGCCCTTCTTGCGGGGCTTGCCCAGCGGCAGCGCCTGCTCGAAGGCCTTGCGCACGTCCTGCAGGCGCTTTTCGTGCACGTCGTGGATGCGCTTGTCGCGCTCGGCGGTGAAGTCGATCAGCTTGTCGTCGTTGCTCATGGCAGGGCATGCACCAGGCGGAAAGTCAGATTCAGGCGCGGAGCAACCGGACGGCGCGTCTTGGCAACCTGATGTTGCCAATAATGCTGTGTCGCGCCGGACATGACCAGCAGCGATCCGCCGGACAACTCGATGGAGTGTTCGATTGTGTTTCGCCCCTTGCGCCGCAGATCGAAGCGCCGCGTGCCGCCAAGGTTCAGCGAGGCCACCACCGGGTTGCGCCCGAGTTCCGGCTCGTCGTCGCTGTGCCAGCCCATGGAGTCCTGGCCGTCGCGGTAGTAGTTGAGCAGCACGCCGTTGAAGCGCTGGCCGGCGACCTGCTCCACCGCCGAGCGGATTTCCGCCAGCAGCGACGTCCAGGGCAGCGGCGCGTGGGTCTGGCCGGAATAGGTATAGAAAGCCTCGGGATCGCCGTACCAATTGACCAGGCGCGGCACCGGGTAGTCGCGCCCGTGCAGGTGCACGACGGTCTGTTCCCAGGGGGTCTGTTCGAGCAATTGCTCCAGCCACTGGGCCGCGCACGACGGCGGGCACCAGTCGGGGATCAGGCGCAGCTCGGCATCGGGGAGAAGGATCGGGGCGTCGTCGAACAGCATGGAAAGCTCGGGTACTCGGCGGTGGGGCTAGTCTACTCCCCCGCCCGTTCAGACCTCGACATCGATCCAAAGCCCCTTGCGCTGGGCAGCCTGCACGTCCTCGCCCAGTTCCTCGACTTCCTCCAGCTCTTCCAGCGCCTCGCCCTCGGGCGTGCCGTCGGCGAGCTGGCGACGCTTGCGCCGGCGCTGGTACTCCTCGCGCAGCGCCTGCTCGTCAGGGCGACGCTCCAGTTCCACGCCGGCATTGCCCGCGCTGGGCGCAGGCGGAGACACCGGGGTGACATCCGGTCGCGGCTTGAGCACGTCCTGCTGGGCAGTGACGGGTGCCAGACTATGGGGAATGGGCGGCAGCATCGATTGTTCCTGGGGCGGGCCCTGTGGAGAAGTGCGCTGACAAGTCCTCTGGTCAGGCTATCGGCCGGAGCGCTACAGACTTGAGTGCGCCTCGCTACACTTTCCACGATTCGCGATGAGTGCGCGCCTCCAACAGGCCCTGCCGATGACTCGGGCGACCGGAGGCACCGACGGCCATCGCTGAACGCTGCGCGTTCCGGTACCATAGCCGGCTTTTTTGGGAGGTGTCCATGGCGCAGTATCAACCCGGTCAACGCTGGATCAGCGACAGTGAAGCGGAGCTCGGGCTGGGGACCATCCTTGCGCTGGACGGCCGCATGCTCACGGTGCTCTATCCCGCCACCGGTGATACCCGCCAGTACGCCGAGCGCAACGCGCCGCTGACCCGTGTGCGCTTCGCCCCGGGCGATCAGATCACCCACTTCGAAGGCTGGAAGATGACCGTCCGCGAAGTGGACGAGATCGACGGCCTGCTGATCTATCACGGCCTCACCGCGCAGAACGAGCAGCACACCGTCCCGGAAACCCAGCTGTCGAACTTCATCCAGTTCCGCCTGGCCAGCGACCGCCTGTTCGCCGGGCAGATCGACCCGATGTCCTGGTTCGGCCTGCGCTACCACACCCTGGAACACCGCACCCGCCTGCTGCAGTCCTCGCTCTGGGGCCTGGGCGGCGCCCGCGCGCAACCCATCGCGCACCAGCTGCACATCGCCCGCGAAGTCGCCGACCGCATGGCGCCGCGCGTCCTGCTGGCCGACGAAGTGGGCCTGGGCAAGACCATCGAAGCGGGCCTGGTGATCCATCGCCAGCTGCTTTCCGGCCGCGCCAGCCGCGTGCTGATCCTGGTGCCGGAGAACCTGCAGCACCAGTGGCTGGTGGAAATGCGCCGGCGCTTCAACCTGGAAGTCGCGCTGTTCGACCGCGAGCGTTTCGTCGAGAGCGATGCCAGCAACCCCTTCGAAGACACCCAGCTGGCCCTGGTGGCGCTGGAGTGGCTGCGCGAGGACGAGAAGGCGCAGGACGCGCTGTTCGCTGCCGAGTGGGACCTGCTGGTGGTCGACGAAGCCCACCACCTGGTGTGGCACCCGGAACAGGCCAGCGCCGAATACCAGCTGGTGGAGCAACTGTCCCAGGTCATCCCCGGCGTGCTGCTGCTCACCGCGACCCCGGAACAGCTCGGCCTGGACAGCCACTTCGCCCGTCTGCGCCTGCTCGACCCGGACCGTTTCCACGACCTGGAAGCCTTCCGCAGCGAAAGCAGCCAGTACCGCCCGGTTGCCGAGGCGGTGCAGGAGCTGGTCGACCAGGGCACTCTCTCCCCTGCCGCGCGCCAGGCCATCCACGGCTTCCTCGGCAGCGAGGGCGACGAGTTGCTGGCCAGCGTCGAGGCCGGCAATGAAGAAGCCCGCGCCCGCCTGGTACGCGAGCTGCTCGACCGCCACGGCACCGGCCGCGTGCTGTTCCGCAATACCCGCGCCGCCGTGCAGGGCTTCCCTGAGCGCCAGTTGCACCCTTACGTGCTGACCAACCCGATCGAGTACATGGAGTTGCCGCTGGGCGAGCACCCGGACCTCTACCCGGAAGTCAGCTTCCAGGCGCAATCCGAGGATGTCGACGAGAACAACCGCTGGTGGCGCTTCGACCCGCGCGTCGAGTGGCTGATCGACACCCTGAAGATGCTCAAGCAGTACAAGGTGCTGGTGATCTGCGCCCACGCCGAGACCGCGATGGACCTGGGCGATGCCCTGCGCCTGAAGTCCGGTATCCCGGCCACCGTGTTCCACGAAGGCATGAGCATCCTCGAGCGCGACCGCGCCGCTGCCTACTTCGCCGATGAAGAATTCGGCGCCCAGGTGCTGATCTGCTCGGAAATCGGCAGCGAAGGCCGCAACTTCCAGTTCGCCCACCACCTGGTGCTGTTCGACCTGCCGGCCCACCCGGACCAGCTGGAGCAGCGCATCGGCCGCCTCGACCGGATCGGCCAGAAGCACACCATCCAGATCCACGTGCCGCACCTGGAGAACAGCCCGCAGGAACGCCTGTTCCAGTGGTATCACCAGGCGCTGAACGCCTTCCTCAACACCTGCCCCACCGGCAACGCCCTGCAGCACCGCTTCGGCCCGCGCCTGGTGGAGCTGCTGGACGGCGGCGACGACGACGCCTTCGAGGCCCTGCTGGCCGAAGGCACCGCCGCCCGTGAAGCGCTGGAAGCGGAGATGCACAACGGCCGCGACCGCCTGCTGGAGCTGAACTCCGGCGGCGCCGGCGAAGGCGAGGCGCTGGTGGAAGAGATCGAGGAACAGGACGACCAGTTCGCCCTGCCGATCTACATGGAGCGCCTGTTCGACACTTACGGCATCGACAGCGAGGACCACTCCGAGAACGCGCTGATCCTGCGCCCGAGCGAGAAGATGCTCGACGCCAGCTTCCCGCTGGGCGACGACGAAGGCGTCACCGTCACCTACGACCGCGCCCAGGCCCTGGCCCGCGAAGACATGCAGTTCCTCACCTGGGAACACCCCATGGTGCAGGGCGGCATGGACCTGGTGCTGTCCGGCTCGCTGGGCAACACCTCCGTGGCGCTGATCAAGAACAAGGCGCTCAAGCCCGGCACCGTGCTGCTGGAGCTCCTGTTCGTCAGTGAAGCCGTGGCGCCGCGCAAGCTGCAGCTGGGCCGCTTCCTGCCACCGGTGGCGCTGCGCTGCCTGATGGACGCCAACGGCAACGACCTGTCCTCGCGCGTATCCTTCGAGACCCTGAACGACCAGCTGGAAAGCGTGCCGCGCGCCAGCGCCAACAAGTTCGTGCAGGCGCAGCGTGATGTCCTGGCCAAGCAGTTCGCCCAGGCCGAGACCAAGATCACCCCGCGCCATGCCGAGCGCGTCGAAGCCGCCCGCCAGCAGCTGACCGCGACCCTGGACGAGGAACTGGCTCGTCTGACCGCGCTCAAGGCCGTCAACGCGAGCGTGCGCGACAGCGAGCTGGATGCCCTGCGCAAGCAGCGTGACGACAGCCTGGCGCTGCTGGACAAGGCCTCCCTGCGCCTGGAGGCGATCCGCGTGCTGGTTGCCGGCTGATCGCAGCAACGCTGAAATGAAGAAGCCGCCACCGGACAACCGGTGGCGGCTTTTTTCATGGGCACCGTTCCTACGCCCCGTGGCTCCGAAACACCGCGTTACGCCGCTCTATTCCCGGCATATTCAGACACACCGACTACCATTGACGCTGCGCAAGGGATTCTCGCCCATGGGGGGATAGAGTTTCCTTACCAAGCCACTCATTGAGGGAACACATCATGTACGAGCGCATTCTGGTAGCGGTGGACGGCAGCCCGGTTTCCGACCGTGCCCTGGTCGAAGCGGCCAAGCTGGCCCAGCTGAGCGGCGGCGAGCTGCGCGTCATCACCATCGTCGACAGCCCGCTGCGCCATCTGCCCGATTACGCCGTGTACTACAACCCGGAGCCGCTGCGCGAAGCCGCGCTGAAGGCCGCCGATGACATCCTCGGCAAGGCGAAGGAGAAGATCGCCGAGTTCCCGGTGAAAACCAGCTTCGAGCGGGTTTGCCAGGAACGTGCCAGCGAGGAGATCGCCGAGCGCATCGAGATCGAGGCCGAAGCCTCCAAGGCCGACGTCATCGTCATGGGCACCCACGGCCGCCGTGGCGTGCGCCGCCTGATGCTGGGCAGCGTGGCCGAAGGCCTGCTGCGCGTCAGCAACCGCCCGGTGCTGCTGGTTCGCGAGAAGTAACGGCCCCCGGAAAGACAAAAGGCCCTGCGGTTTGCACCGCAGGGCCTTTTTCATGGCCGCCATTTCGCTCGCCGCAAGCTTACTGGGCGGCAGTCATGTCGCGTTTGCAGGAGTGGAAAATATCCAGGTCCGGCTGGTACAGGCTGGTGTGCACGCCGTACAGGCCGAGCACCGAATGGAACAGGTTGTCGTGGCTCAGCTCGGCGCCGCCGGCCTTCTTCTCCAGGCAACCGCGATCTACGCCCATGCCGCCCAGCGCGCCGCTGCCGAACCACATCACCATGGGCACGTGGGTCTGCGCCTTCGGGGCGATGGCATAGGGCGCGGCATGCAGGTAGACACCGTTCTCGCCCAGTGATTCGCCGTGGTCCGAGACATAGACCATCGAGGTGTCGAAGCGCTCCTGGTTCTGCTTGAGCAACTCGACCACCTTGGACAGGAAGAAGTCGGTGTAGAGGATGGTGTTGTCGTAGACGTTCACCAGCTCCTCGCTGCTGCAACTGCCCAGCTGGTTGGTGCGGCACACCGGGGTGAAGCGCTCCAGCGACTTGGGATAGCGGTCGTAGTATTCCGGGCCGTGGCTGCCGTCGGCGTGCAGGACGATGATGGCGTTGTCCTTCAGGCCGTCGATGTAGGCCTGCAGGTTCTGCAGCAGGGCTTCGTCCAGGCAGTTCTTGCCGTCGCAGAACGGACCGGGCTGGTCCTTGGGAATATCGCGGTTGGGCACGCGCAGGCAGGTGCCCTTGCAGTCGCTGTTGTTGTCCAGCCAGAGCACCGACACACCGACGCGCTGGAGGATGTCCAGCAGGCCCTGGTTGGTCTTGCCCTTCTTGTCGCTGTAGTCCTCGCGGGGGAACTTGGAGAACATGCAGGGCACCGACACCGCGGTGGAAGTGCCGCAGGAGCTGACGTTGGTGAAGTTGAGGATATCGAGCTTCTTCAGTTCCGGGTTGGTGTCGCGGGCATAGCCGTTGAGGGAGAAGTGGTCCGCGCGGGCGGTTTCACCGACCACGAAGATCATCAGCGACTTGCGGCCATCGGCGCTTACCTTGCGCGGCATCACCGCGTCCTCGCCGATGGGCTGCACCACCAGGTTCTCCTTGATGCCCAGGCGCTGCTTGGTGAACTTGCTCACCGCGTAGATGTAGTTGGTCGGGTTGATGAAGTGGGTCAGCTTCTCTTCCTGGCGGAACACCGGGGCGTAGGTGGAATAGAACGCCCCCACGCAGACGGCGACCACCACCAGGCAGCCGAAGATCACCAGCACCTTGTTCAGCAGGCCACGGAAGAACGGGCTGTAGCGCACTGGCGTCAGCCAGATGATCGCCGCCGGCAGCACGCCGAGGACCAGCAGGTAACCGAACATGCGTGCACTGAACAACGCGGTGGCTTCGCCGGGGTTGGTCTCGACGACGTTCTGCACCATCACGGTATCGATCACGACACCGTAGGAGTTCATGAAGTACGCCGCGGCCGCGGAAACCAGCGCCACCAGGGTCAACGCCGGCTTGAGCAGCGGGCGGAACGACACCAGGGTCAGCAGCAGGGTGAAGGCAGCCCACAGGAAGAAGCCGAAGGAGGCGAAGAACGCCACGCCCCAGAGGCCTTCCATGGGTACAAGGCTGTTCAGCGCCCGCCAGGTGGCGAAGTTGTAGAACAGCACCAGTGCCAGCGAGAACAGCAGGACCAGCCGCGCGGAACTGACCTGGGGGAAGAGGCGGCGCTTGCCCTCGGACATCGAGCGCACTCCTTACATCGATAGTCGGATAGGAAATGGGATGCCGACCCTGCCGGCCGGCGGCGCAACTCTAGCGGGCAGTTAGTCAAAAAAGTGTCAAGTTGGCTACAAGCTTTCGGCCAGTGGTCGAATCCGGGACAGGCTGGGCACTTGGCACTACCGTACGTCGCTCGCCTTCCGGCATTACACCGAAAATTCAACGAGTTCCTTGCAGCGCCACCCTGGCTTCCTAGACTTGAAACAAAGTGATATCAATCTGCCTCCTCCCCCGACCTCCGGAGCATCCCGCCCATGGATTGGCACCAGGACGCCGTACCCGATGCTGTGCTGCTGGAGTGTTCCCACAACCCCGGGCTGGTCCTGCTGGCCATCCTCATCGCCTGCGTCGCCAGCTTCGTGGCGCTGAACATCACCGCGCGGATGGTCCGTGCGCCGCAACACGCGCACCGCTGGCAATGGGTCGGCGGCATCTGCCTGGGCAGCGGCATCTGGTCGATGCACTTCGTTTCCATGCTGGCCTTCCACGCCTCGGTGCCACTGCACTTCGCCGGCGGCCTGACGCTGCTTTCGCTGCTCATCGCCATCGCCATCTGCATCGTCGCCATGCGCCTGCTCGCCCACGCCGGGCTGAGCCCGCTGCAATATCTGCTGGCCGCCTGCTGCATCGGTGCCAGCATCGCCAGCATGCACTACACCGGCATGGCCGCCATCGAATCGCCGCCAATGCAGCACTACGACCCGCTGCTGGTCACCCTCTCGGTGCTGATGGCCGTGCTGGTGGCCTTCGTCGCGCTGGTGCTGGCGCCGGTACTCAATCGCCAGCCAGCAGGCCGCCAGTGGGTCTACCAGATTCTCGCCAGCCTGCTGCTGGGCGGCGCCATTTCCAGCATGCACTTCACCGGCATGGCCGCGTTGACCCTGACCCTGCCAAGCTGGGTAGCGCCGGTGGCGGACCTGGGGCGCAACAACGCCATCCAGCTCGGCCTGATGGTCGGCCTGCTGGCTCTCGCCGTGGTGCTGGCCGGGCTCTGGGCGGCCTGGATCGAGGACAGCCTGGAAAGCAAGGTAAGCGAGCTGAGCCGCGTCAACGCGCTGCTCAACCAGCTCGACAGTGCCAACGCCTCGCTGCAGAAACTGGCGCGCTTCGACGGTCTCACCGGCCTGCATAACCGCAACGCGCTCAACGACGAGTTCGAGGCCCGCCTGCAACGCAACCGGCAGAAGGCCCAGGGCATGGCGGTGATTCTGCTGGACCTGGACCACTTCAAGCGGGTCAACGACTCGCTCGGCCATGCCGCTGGCGACGAACTGCTGTGCATCGTCTCCGAACGCCTGCGCAGCGCGTTGCGCAGCACCGACCTGCTGGCGCGCTTTGGCGGCGACGAGTTCTGCATCCTCGCGGACCTAGGCGAGGACCACGAGGCGCGCATCCTCGCCCAGCGCCTGATGCAGCGCATGAAGGAGCCGATCAGCATCGCCGGGCGCAGCCTGGTGATGACCATGAGCGTCGGCATCAGCCTCTTCCCCAACGACAGCGAGCAGCCCGAGGAACTGCTCAAGCACGCCGACCTCGCGCTGTACCAGTCCAAGGGCAACGGCCGCAATGCCACGCATTTCTTCAGCCCGCATCTGAAAACCAAGGCGACCCAGGAACTGCAGCTGGAGGAGGAACTGCGCAAGGCGCTGTGGGATGACGAGCTGGTGCTCTATTACCAACCGATCCTGCGCATCGACCACGGCGAAGTGGAGCAGCTCGAAGCCCTCGTGCGCTGGCGGCACCCAACCCACGGCCTGCTCGCACCGGATCGTTTCATCGGGCTGGCGACCGCCAACGGCCTGATCGGCGCGCTGGACGCCTGGGTGATGCGCCGCGCCTGCGAGGACCTGCGCCGCCTGCACGACCTGGGCTACAAGGACCTGCGGGTGGCGGTGAACTGCTGCGCCAGCAACCTGGGCCGCGAGGGGCTGGTCGATGAGGTCCAGCAGACCCTGGCCGACACCGGCCTCGCCGCGCGCTACCTGGAGATGGAGGTCACCGAGAACGCCGTGATGTCCAACATCAGCCAGGCCATCCCGCTGCTCAATCGCCTGCGCGACCTGGGCGTGAGCCTGTCCATCGACGACTTCGGCACCGGCTATTCGTCGCTGTCCTACCTGCGCCAACTGCCGCTGGATGCGCTGAAGGTGGACCGCTCCTTCATCCGCGATGTACCGCAATCACGGCGTGACAGCGAGATCGCCCAGGCGATCATCGCCATGGCGCAGAAGCTGCACCTGAAGGTGATCGCCGAGGGCGTGGAGCACGCGCAACAACTGGCGTTCCTGCGTGACAACCATTGCGAGCTGGCCCAGGGCTATCTGTTCAGCCGGCCCCTGCCCCTGAGCGCGCTGGTAGAGTTCCTCGAGGCTTACCGCGAGGACAGCGACTCGGCACTGATTCGCAGCCAGGCCTGAGGGATCAGAAGTCGAATTTGCCCGCTCGCCAGCGCGGCAACCAGCGCAGGGAGTCGGCGGTGGTACCCGTGGGGCGATACTCGGCGCCCAGCCAGCCTTCATAGCCCACGTCGTCGAGCACCTGCAGCGGTACTTCGAATTCCATCTCGCCCGAGCCCGGTTCACCGCGCTCGGGGTAGTCGGCGAACTGCACGTGGCCGATCTGGCCCATCAGCGCATAGATGCAATCCACCAGCTCCAGGCCCATGCGCGCCATGTGGTAGAGGTCCAGCTGCGCGCGCAGGTTTTCCCGCGCCACGCGCTCGAGCATGTCCTGCAGGTGCTCGGGAGTGTTGAGCAGGAAGTCCTTCATGTCGTGGCAGTTGATGGCTTCCATCAGCACATCGGTGCCGCTGCCGGCGAAGGCATCGCAGGTGGCGCGCAGGCGCTCGGCCAGGGTCTGCAGCGCATCCTCACGCTCCAGGCCTTCCACCAGCCGGCCAGCCAGCACATTGACGTGCTGCGGCTTGACGATCCGCGCATAGTCCAGCGCCTTGGCCAGCGCCGCTTCGAATTCGGCAGCACGCTCCGGCACGGCGGCGATGCCCGGGCCGCCCTGCATCAGGTCACCGGCCGGCAGGTTGATCAGCACCAGCGGCAGGCCGGCTTCGTCCAGCGCAGCTTTCAGGTCCTGCGCGGGAACGTCGTAGGGGAACTGGATCTCCACGCCCTCGAAACCGGCCTTGGCGGCGGCGTCGATACGCTGCAGCAGCGGGACTTCGGTGAACAGCAGGGACAGGTTGGCGCAGAGTTTCATGCGGGGAATTCCTTCGAAAGACGGTATTGCTCGACCAGGGTAGCCGGGTCGCGTTCGAGATTGCCCTGGCTGCCATGCAGGCGCATCAATTGCGCGGCGAGGCCACTCATGGGCGTGGCCGAGCCTTCCTCGCGGGAAAGCTTGACGGCGGTATCCAGATCCTTGAGCAGCGTGCGGACGTGCCACTTCACCGGCTCGAAGCAGCTCTCGGCCATCTGCGGGGCAAGGATCTGCAGGGGCTTGGAGTCGGCGAAACCGCCAGCCAGGGCCGGGGCGATCAGACGGGCATCGACGCCGGACTGCTCCGCCAGCGCCACCACTTCGGCGATCACCAGCGCATTACAGGCGACGATCATCTGGTTGCACACCTTGGTCACCTGCCCGGCGCCTACGTCGCCCATGCGCGTCAGTCGCTGGCCGAGGTGGGCGAGGATCGGCCGCACGCGTTCGACATCCTCGACGCGGCCGCCGGCCATGATCGCCAGGGTGCCGGCCTCGGCGCCCGGCGTGCCGCCGGAAACCGGAGCATCGACCCAGCGCATGCCGGTACGCGCTTCCAGCTCGGCGGCCATCTCGCGGGTAGCGGCCGGTTCCAGGCTGGAGAAGTCCACCAGCACCTGGCCGGCGCGGGCGCTCTCGACGATGCCACCGGCGCCGAACACCACTTCGCGCACGGCGGCGGTATCGGCCAGGCAGAGCATCACCACTTCGGCTTCGGCGCAAAGCTGTGCGGGCGTTTCCACGGCCGTGGCGCCGTCGGCGGCCAGCAGCTCACGCTTGCCGGCAGAGCGGTTCCACACCGTCAGCGAGTAACCGGCGGCCAGCAGGCGGCGTGTCATGGGTACTCCCATCAAGCCGAGACCGGCAAAAGCGAGGGATGGCAAAAGAGACGACATGGGATGAGCTCCAGTTCGACAACAGGGCGGGCACGGGGGTGCGGCATTCTAACAGGCACGAACGCCGGCAGACCTGTAATCGCCGACTGCGGAAAAAGCGCGCCGCCACTATACTCCCGGAGTTTTTTCCGCCATTGACCCGGAGAACTCTCCCCATGCTCAAACGCACCCTGGCGCTCGCCGCCGGTTTCGCCCTGTCCCTGTCCGCCGCTTTCGCCCACGCCGATACGCCCAAAGAACTGAAAGTCTCGGCCATTCCCGATGAAGCTCCCACCGAACTGCTGCGCAAGTTCAAGCCGCTGGGTGCCTATCTGGAAGAGCAACTGGGCATGCCGGTGAAGTTCATCCCGGTGTCCGACTATGCCGGCGTGGTCGAAGCCCTGGCTTCGGATCGCCTGGACATGGCCTGGCTGGGCGGCTTCACCTTCGTCCAGGCGCGCCTGAAGACCGGCAACGCCATTCCGCTGGTGCAGCGCGAGCAGGACCAGCAGTTCACCAGCAAATTCATCACCGCCGACCCGAACGTGAAATCGATCCAGGACCTCAAGGGCAAGACCTTCGCCTTCGGTTCCGTGTCGTCCACTTCCGGCAGCCTGATGCCGCGCTATTTCATGCAGAAGGACGGCGTGGTGCCCGAGCAGTTCTTCTCCCGCGTGGCCTATTCCGGCGCCCACGATGCCACCGTCGCCTGGGTCCAGGCCGGCAAGGTCGACGCCGGCGTGCTGAACGCCTCCGTCTGGCAGAAGCTGGTGGACAGCGGCAAGGTCGACACCAACAAGGTGAAGGTCTTCGCCACCACCCCGACCTATTACGACTACAACTGGACCGTACGCGGCAACCTCGACCCGGCCCTGGCCGAGAAGATCAAGAAGGCCTTCCTCGCCCTTGATCCAAGCAAGCCGCGCGACAAGGAAATCCTCGACCTGCAGGCGGCCAGCCGCTTCATCGAGACCCAGCCTGACAACTACAAGGGCATCGAGGAATCGGCGCGCGCCGCCGGCCTGCTGAAGTGACCCTGAAACTGACCGGCGTGGAGCACATCCACGCCAACGGCCAGCGCTCGCTCGCCGGCATCGACCTCAGTGTCGCTGCCGGTGAACGGGTGGCGATCATCGGCCCGTCGGGCGCCGGCAAGACCACGCTGCTGCGCATCCTCGCCACCGCACTGAAACCCGCTTCCGGCAGTTTCGACCTGCTCGGTACCCAGCCCTGGGCGCTGAGCGGCCCGGCACGCCAGCGCCTGCGCTCGCGCATTGCCCTGGTGCACCAGGCTCCGCCGCTGCCACCGCGCCAGCGAGTGGTCACCGCCGTGCTCGCCGGCCGCCTCGGCCAGTGGCCGCTGTGGAAAAGCCTGGCCAGCCTGCTCTACCCCGTCGACAGCGCCGGCGCTCGCAGCGAACTGCAGCGCCTGGACCTGGGTGACAAGCTTTTCGAGCGCTGCGACCAGCTATCCGGCGGCCAACTGCAACGCGTCGGCATCGCCCGTGCGCTGTACCAGCAGGCCGAAATTCTGCTGGCGGACGAACCCGTCTCGGCCATGGATCCGGTGCTCGCCGGCCACACCCTCGGCGTGCTCACCCGTGAAGCGCAGAACCGTGGCGTGACGTTGCTTGCCAGCCTGCACGCGGTGGACCTGGCGCTGGAGCACTTTCCGCGCATCGTCGGCGTGCGCGACGGTCGGATCGCCTTCGACAAGGCGGCGGAGAACGTCACTCCCGAGGACCTGCGCGCCCTCTACGCCAACGAGCAGCTCGGCCAGCAGGACGCTTCCTCGCCGGTGGGCAAACCGGTGGTGGTGCAGATTCCGCGATGCTGAACCCGGCACTTTCCAAGAGCCCGCCCCGCGACCCGGCGGCGCTGCCGCGCCTGCTGCTCACCCTGCTCGCCCTGGCTTTACTGTGGCCGGGCCTGCGCCTGTCCGAGCTGGATATCACCGGCCTGTTCAGTGGCGACAACGCGCGGACCATGGCCAACTTCCTCGGCGGCTTCTGGCCGCCGGCCCATGACGACAAATTCCTCGCCCTGCTCGGCCGCGCGACCCTGGAAACCCTGGCCATCGCCACGGCCGGCATGGCCCTGGCCTGGCTGATTGCGTTCCCCGCGGCACTGCTGGCAACCCGAGCGCTGTCGATCTCCGCCCTGCCCCGCGGCGGACTGCCGGCCTGGTGGGCGCGTGCGCTGCGCTGGCCGGTGCGCGGCCTGCTGATCGTGCTGCGCAGCGTGCCGGAAATCGTCTGGGCGCTGCTGTTCGTCCGCGCCGTGGGCCTGGGCCCCACCGCTGGCGTGCTGGCCATCGCCATCACCTACGGCGGCATGCTCGGCAAGGTCTACGCGGAAATCTTCGAATCGGTGGACCCACGCCCGACCCGCGCCCTGCTGCTGGGCGGTGGCTCGCGGCTGCAGGCCTTCGCCTACGGCGTGCTGCCCTCAGCCGCGCCGGAACTGATCTCCTACACCGTCTACCGCTGGGAATGCGCGATCCGCGCCTCGGTGGTGATGGGCTTCGTCGGCGCCGGTGGCCTCGGCCAGCAGATCGACCTGTCGCTGCGCATGTTCGCCGGCGGCGAAGTGGCGAGCATCCTGCTGACCTTCCTGGTGCTGGTGCTGGGCGCCGACCTGCTCAGCCGCTTCCTGCGCGGGAGGCTCGAATGACCGGCCTGCTGCGCAGCCTGGGCTGGCTGCTGCTGATCCTGCTCGCCATAGGAGCATCCTTCGCCTACCTGGAGATGGACACCGGCGGGCTGTTCGACGCGCGCGGCCTCGGCCAGATGCTCGACTACGGCCGCGACTTCCTCTCGCCGGACCTGAGCGCGGCGCACCTCACGGCCGTCGGTCGTGGCGCCCTGGAAACCCTGGCCATGTCCGCCATCGGCACGCTGCTCGCGGCGCTGCTGGGCATGCTCCTGGCGCTGCCGGCGGCAGGGCGCTTCGGACGCATCGCACAAAGCCTTTCGCGGTTGCTGCTCAACGCCCTGCGCGCTGTGCCGGAGCTGGTCTGGGGCGCGCTGATGGTGCTGGCCGCCGGACTCGGCCCGAACGCCGGCACCCTCGCGCTGGCGCTGCACACCGGCGGCGTGCTCGGCCGGCTGTTCGCCGAGGCGCTGGAGAATACCCCGACCGCTCCGGCAGAAGCCGTGCGCCTGGCCGGCGGCGGACGCGTCGCCGCCTTCGCCTACGGCACCCTTCCGGCGGTCTGGCCGCAGTTGGTGGCCTACATGCTTTACCGCTGGGAAAACAACATCCGCATGGCCAGCGTACTCGGCTTCGTCGGCGCGGGCGGCCTGGGGCAGATGCTGTATTTCAGCCTCAGCCTGTTCCAGCAGGCCCAGGCCGCCACGGTGATCATCGCCATGCTGCTGCTGGTGCTGTGCGTGGACTCGCTCAGCGCCTGGGCGCGGCAGCGCTGGGTGAGCCACTAGCGCTCGTAGAAGCCAGGGGGACGCCCGGTTCCTGCTCGCGAACCGCCCCACGACGAAGTCACCGGTGTATCCGTTCGCGAGCCAGCTCGCTCCTACAGGTAAACCGCTGCCGCCCGGCGGGGCTGAACTGCACGCAATAAAAAGCCCGGCACATGGCCGGGCTTTTTATTGAATGCGTCGCTTACGAATCGCCGTGGATCACCTTGTCCAGATCGATCGGGTCGCCCGGCTGGGTGCCGAGCTTCTGACGGATGTCCTCGAACATCGCGTCGTACTCCTTGTGGTTGCGCACCATCGAGCCAAACCGGGGATGCAGGCCATGTTTCTGCGCAATGCGAGTGGCATCGCTGGCAAAGTTGAAGGCCTGCTCCTTGGGCATGTCCCACTCTTCGGTAAAGGCATTGCCGTCGATCTCGCCCTTCATGATGAAGTGAACGATGGTGCCTTTTTCCACATCCTTGCGGACTTCATAGTTGATGTGAGCGTCGATTTCCTGCTGTCCCAGCCCCGGCAGGGACTGGAGGTGCAGATGGCCCGGTTCGAACATGGCGAATCTCCTTCGATGGAATCCCGACAGTCTAGCCGGCCTTTGCGAATTGGAAATCGCCCCGTGTCAGTGCACGGACTCTTTTCGAACTCTTTCCTGTACCAGCACCCAGGGGGCGATCACCACCGCCCAGAGTTCCGGGTCGCGGTCGAGAAAATCCTGCGCCAGCTTTTCGTCGACCTTGCTCAGCTCACCACTGGCCAGCCAGGCCGATACCTTGGCCCTGTCGTCCTCGGCCACGCCCATCGCGACCTCCACCAGATCGGCGGAACCCGCGACCTTGAGCAGGTTGCCGCGGGCAAAAAAAGGCGCGAGCTCCTGCCAGGAAATCTTCGCGGTTTCGCCAAGCAACTTGGCATAGAGGGTGCTAGCTTGTTCAGTCATGAATCTCACCTGGTAAACGAACGGCGCCATGATAGCGCCGGGACCGCGCCAGGCAAGGTTCGGACGGCGTTTTCGCTGGTGACGGAACCCCATAAGGAAAAGTCATATAGCGCCGTTTTTCTGTACGTTTGTTTCAATCTTGCGACATGCCCACGATCGGCTGCCCGCCACCTGCTTTTCAAGCGGTCCGGCGGCACTCTACACTGTACCGGTACAGTTGCCGGTGGGTCTGTCCGGGGCAATCCCGGTCCGGTGAGCCGCTGGCAACCAGGACTACAAAAACGAAAACACAAGAAGAGTGGAGCATTATGAAAAAGGGTACTCAGCGTCTTTCCCAGCTGTTCACCGCCATGGCCCTGGCCGGCGTTGCCAGCTTCTCCATGGCCGCCGACACCATCAAGATTGCTCTGGCCGGCCCGGTGACCGGCGCAGTCGCCCAGTATGGGGAGATGCAGTTCATTGGCGCCAAGATGGCCATTGAGCAGATCAACAAGGCCGGCGGCGTCGACGGTAAGCAACTGGAAGGCGTGGTCTACGACGACGCTTGCGATCCGAAACAAGCCGTGGCCGTTGCCAACAAGATCGTCAACGATGGCGTCAAGTTCGTCGTTGGCCACCTGTGCTCCAGCTCCACCCAACCGGCTTCGGATATCTACGAAGACGAAGGCGTGATGATGATTACCGCCGCTTCCACCAGCCCGGACATCACCTCCCGTGGCTACAAGCTGATCTTCCGCACCATCGGTCTGGACAGCCTGCAGGGCCCGACCGCCGGCAAGTTCATCGCCGAACACATCAAGCCCAAGACCGTGGCCGTGATCCACGACAAGCAGCAGTACGGCGAAGGCATCGCCACTGCCGTGAAGAAGACCCTGGAAGACGCTGGCATCAAGGTCGCCCTGTTCGAAGGCATCAACGCCGGCGACAAGGACTTCTCCGCGATGATCGCCAAGCTCAAGCAGGCCAAGGTCGACTTCGTCTACTACGGCGGCTACCACCCGGAGCTGGGCCTGATCCTGCGCCAGGCTTCCGAGAAAGGCCTGAAAGTCGGCTTCATGGGCCCGGAAGGCGTGGGTAACAAAGAGATCTCCGCCATCGCCGGCCCGGCTTCCGAAGGCCTGTACGTGACCCTGCCGAAGTCCTTCGACCAGGATCCGAAGAACCAGGCCCTGGTTGACGCCTTCAAGGCCAAGAACGAAGACCCGAGCGGTCCGTTCGTGTTCCCGGCCTACGCCGCTGTCCAGGTCATCGCCGAAGGCATCAAGAAAGCCGGCAGCGAAGACACCGACAAGGTGGCAGCAGCGCTGCGCTCCAACACCTTCGCGACCCCGACTGGTGACCTGGCCTTCGACGAGAAGGGCGACCTGAAGAACTTCAACTTCGTGGTCTACCAGTGGCACAAGGACGGCACCAAGACCGAAGCCAAGTAAGCCACCCGCCTCCACACAAAGCCCACTGCCCACGCAGTGGGCTTTGTTTATCCGAGTATTCCGGGGGTCCGTCGCGCCACAAGCGCCGCTTCACGCGACGCCCGAGGAGTTAGGTAATGCCTGAGCTCTATCACTACCTGCAACAGCTGATCAACGGCCTCACCGTCGGCAGCACCTATGCCCTGATCGCCATCGGCTACACCATGGTCTACGGCATCATCGGCATGATCAACTTCGCCCATGGCGAGGTGTACATGATTGGCTCGTACGTAGCCTTCATCGTGATCACGGGGCTGGCCATGATGGGGATCGTTAGTCTCCCTGTCGTTATCATCTGCACCTTCGCCGCGGCGATCATCGTCACCAGCGCCTACGGCTACACCATCGAACGGATCGCCTATCGACCCCTGCGTGGAAGCAACCGACTGATTCCGCTGATCTCCGCGATCGGCATGTCGATCTTCCTGCAGAACGAGGTCTTGCTGGCCCAGGATTCCAAGGACAAGGCAATCCCCAACCTGCTGCCGGGCAACTTCATCATCGGCCCGGACGAGATGAGCGGCGTCACCATCTCGTACATGCAGGTGCTGATCTTCATCATCACCCTGCTGACCATGTACGGCCTGTCCATGTTCATTTCCCGCTCCCGCCTGGGCCGCGCCTGCCGCGCCTGTGCGGAGGACCTGAAGATGGCCAACCTGCTGGGCATCAACACCAACAACATCATCGCCCTGACCTTCGTCATCGGCGCCACCCTGGCCGCCGTGGCCGCGGTGCTGCTGGGCCTGCAGTATGGCGTGATCAACCCGCACATCGGCTTCCTCGCCGGCATCAAGGCGTTCACCGCCGCGGTGCTCGGTGGTATCGGCAGCATTCCGGGCGCCATGCTCGGCGGCCTGGTGCTGGGCGTGGCCGAAGCCTTCGGTGCCGACGTGTTCGGTGACCAGTACAAGGACGTGGTGGCGTTCACCCTGCTGGTGCTCGTGCTGCTCTTCCGGCCAACCGGCCTTCTCGGTCGCCCGGAGGTGGAAAAGGTATGAGCCAGAAACTCAAGACCGCATTCTTCAGCGCCCTGCTGGTGATGGCCGTCGCCTATCCGGTGCTGGGCGTGAAGCTCAGCGTGATCGGCATCGGCCTGCAGCTGGAGAACGTCAGCCCTACCCGCCTGTGGACGATCGCCGCCTGCGCCGTACTGATGTTCGTCTGGCAACTGGTGCGTGATCGCTTCGCCTTCGGCGGCAGCGTGAAACAGGCACTGTCGCACCCGCACACCAGGCTGGCCGAACGCCTGACCCACGCCTCCGTGCAACGCAAGATCATCATGGTGCTGATCCTCGTCGCCCTCGCCTGGCCGTTCTTCGGCTCGCGCGGCGCGGTGGACATCGCCACCCTGATCCTGATCTACGTGCTGCTGGGCCTGGGCCTGAACATCGTGGTGGGCCTGGCGGGCCTGCTCGACCTCGGCTACGTCGGCTTCTATGCCGTGGGCGCCTACAGCTACGCGCTGCTGTCGCACTACTACGGCCTGGGCTTCTGGGTGTGCCTGCCGATCGCCGGCCTGATGGCCGCGTTCTTCGGCTTCATCCTCGGCTTCCCGGTGTTGAGGTTGCGCGGCGACTACCTCGCGATCGTGACCCTGGGCTTCGGCGAGATCATCCGCATCCTGCTGCGCAACATGACCTGGCTCACCGGCGGCCCCAACGGCATCAGCAACATCGAGAAGCCGACCCTGTTCGGCCTGACCTTCGAGCGCCGCGCCCCCGAGGGCATGCAGACCTTCCACGAGTTCTTCGGCATCGCCTACAACTCGAACTACAAGGTCGTGTTCCTCTACCTGGTCGCGTTGCTGCTGGTGCTGCTGGTGCTGTTCGTCATCAACCGCCTGCTGCGCATGCCCCTGGGCCGCGCCTGGGAAGCCCTGCGCGAAGACGAGATTGCCTGCCGCGCACTGGGCCTGAACCCGACGCTGATCAAGCTCTCCGCCTTCACCCTCGGCGCCTGCTTCGCCGGTTTCGCCGGCAGCTTCTTCGCCGCGCGCCAGGGCCTGGTCACCCCGGAGTCGTTCACCTTCATCGAATCGGCCATCATCCTCGCCATCGTGGTGCTGGGTGGCATGGGTTCCCAGCTCGGCGTCATCCTGGCCGCCGTGGTGATGATCCTGCTGCCCGAACTGATGCGTGAGTTCAGCGAGTACCGCATGCTGATGTTCGGCGCCCTCATGGTGCTGATGATGATCTGGCGTCCGCAGGGGCTCCTGCCCATGCAGCGCCCGCACCTGGAGTTGCGAAAATGAGCCGACCGATTCTTGAAGTAGCCGGCCTCACCATGCGCTTCGGCGGGCTGCTGGCCGTCAACAACGTGGCCCTGAAGGTCCAGGAAAAACAGGTGATCTCGATGATCGGCCCCAACGGCGCCGGCAAGACCACCGTGTTCAACTGCCTGACCGGCTTCTACGCGCCCACCGGTGGCGAGATCCTGCTGCGCGGCGAGCCCATCCAGGGCCTGCCGGGCCACAAGATCGCCCACAAGGGCGTGGTGCGGACTTTCCAGAACGTGCGCCTGTTCAAGGAAATGACCGCGGTGGAGAACCTGCTGGTGGCGCAACACCGGCACATCAACACCAACTTCCTCGCCGGCCTGCTCAAGACCCCGTCCTTCCGTCGCGCGGAAGCCGAGGCCCTGGACTACGCCTCGCACTGGCTGGAAATCGTCAACCTCAAGGACATCGCCAACCGCCCGGCGGGCACCCTCGCCTACGGCCAGCAGCGCCGCCTGGAGATCGCCCGCTGCATGATGACCCGTCCGCAACTGCTGATGCTGGACGAGCCGGCAGCCGGCCTGAACCCGCGGGAAACCGAGGACCTCAAGGCGCTGATCGCCATGCTGCGCTCCGAGCACGGCGTCACCGTCCTGCTCATCGAGCACGACATGAAGCTGGTGATGAGCATTTCCGACCATATCTACGTGATCAACCAGGGCACCCCCCTGGCGGACGGCACCCCGGAGGAAATCCGCGGCAACCCGGATGTGATCAAAGCCTATCTGGGGGAGTCCTGAGTCATGCTGAAGTTCGACAAGGTTTCCACCTTCTACGGCAAGATCCAGGCGCTGCACGACGTCAGCATGGAAGTCCAGCAGGGCGAGATCGTCACCCTGATCGGCGCCAACGGCGCCGGCAAGTCGACCCTGCTGATGACCCTGTGCGGCTCGCCGCGCGCCTCCTCCGGCAGCATCACCTACATGGGCGAGGAGCTGGTCGGCAAGGAATCCTCCGTGATCATGCGCAAGAGCATCGCCGTCGTGCCCGAAGGCCGTCGCGTGTTCGCCCGCCTGACCGTGGAAGAGAACCTCGCCATGGGCGGCTTCTTCACCAGCAAGGGTGACTACCAGGAACAGATGGACAAGGTCCTGGGGCTCTTCCCGCGCCTGAAGGAACGCTTCAACCAGCGCGGCGGCACCATGTCCGGCGGCGAACAGCAGATGCTCGCCATCGGCCGTGCGCTGATGAGCAAGCCCAAGCTGCTGCTGCTCGACGAGCCGTCGCTGGGTCTGGCGCCGATCATCATCCAGCAGATCTTCGACATCGTCGAACAGCTGCGCCAGGAAGGCGTGACCGTCTTCCTCGTCGAGCAGAACGCCAACCAGGCGCTCAAGCTCGCCGACCGCGGCTACGTGCTGGAGAACGGTCGCATCGTCATGCAAGACACCGGCGCCAACCTGCTGGTGAACCCCAAGGTGCGCGACGCATACCTCGGCGGCTGATCCTCGCGCTGCACAGAAAACGGCCCTTCGGGGCCGTTTTTGATGGCGCCCTGAAAGGGGCCTGTAGGAGCGAGCTTGCTCGCGAACCACCTCCAACGACGGCGCTGAAGGGAAAACCATTCGCGAGCAAGCTCACTCCTACAGTCAGCCCGCCCTCCTCCGCCGTTTCTCCCTTCTCTCCCGACTCTGCCGACAGACAGCCCATAAGCGCGCGCCAAGCATCTGCGGACAAAACCAGGAGAGCCGCCATGAACGCCGACCACTACACCGAATCCCTCGTGCTGTTGCGCAAGCTGGCCCACGGCATCGACCCGCGCCACGATGCTCCCTTGGCAGTAGACGATCCCTGCCAGGCCCCGGAAGTGATCCGCGCGCTCTTCCACGCTATCCAGGCACTGGAAGCTCCACCGGCCAAGCCGCGCGTATTGCCCCAGCAGGCCGGCAAACCCTGGCAGGAGGCAGGAGAGAAAGCCTTGCTGGAGCGCTTCGCGGCTGGCGAGACGGTGGCAGCCATTGCCCGCGAGCATGGGCGCTCCAGCGGCGGCATCCGGTCCCGGCTCAAGTACCTGGGCAAGCTCTGAGCGGCAGAAAACAAAAACGCCGCCCAGTGGGCGGCGTTTTCGTTGGCTGGCGTTCAGGTGCCGTAGCTCAGCACCTGTGCTCGCTGGCGCAATTGGGAGACCACGTCGTCCTCCATGCGGCCCTCGGAGATCAGCAGGTCGCGGCGAATGGTCTGCACCGCCTCTGCACTCTGGTCATGGTCGGCCAGATGCTGGCCCTCGATGACTCGCCGCAGTACCACGTCTCCTTCGTCGTTGGTGAGGGTCAGAATACGGCCGCCGTCGGGGCGTGCCGGGCCCAGGGAGGGAGCGTAGGGAGCGAAGGTCTCGGTCAGCAGGGCGCTTAGCCGGTCCATGTCGTATCTCCTTGTTGCGAAATGAAAAAACACAGGAAGAAGACCGCACGTTCGGCGATAAAGTTCGTGGGTTTCAGTACCGTTGGTCATGACGGCATGTTTCACGACCCACTCATGCGGGCATGAAAAAGCCCGCCGATTGGCGGGCTTTTCCGGACAGCGAGCCGCGTTTTAGAGCGGTTTGCCGCGGTTGCCGTGGGCGCTGACGAAGGCCTGGACCTTGGCCAGTTCGTTCGGCAGAACGGTGCAACGCTCCTCGCGCTGGAACAGGTCGGCCAGGTGTGCCGGCAGTGCCGGAACAGCCTCGATGCCGGCCTTCTCCACCGCTTCCGGGAACTTGACCGGATGCGCGGTACCCAGGGTGACCATGGGCACGGCCAGGCTGCGGCGGCACTCGCGAGCGGCGCGCACGCCGATGGCGGTGTGCGGGTCCAGCAGTTCGCCACACTCGGCGTAGACCTGGGCGATGGTCTCGCAGGTCTCTTCGTCGTTCACCGCCAGGGAATCGAACAGGCGGCGGGCTTCGGTCCAGCGGTCATCCTCGACGGCCAGCTTGCCGGTGGCCTTGAAGTTGTCCATCAGCTCGGCGACGGACTTGCCGTTGCGACCGTGCAGGTCGAACAGCAGGCGCTCGAAGTTGGACGAGACCATGATGTCCATGGACGGCGACAGCGACGCGTGCAGGGTGTCCTTGTCGTAGCGGTTGCCGGACATGAAGCGGTGCAGGATGTCGTTGCGGTTGGTCGCGACGATCAGCTGGCTGACCGGCAGGCCCATGTTGCGCGCGAGGTACCCGGCGAAGATGTCGCCGAAGTTGCCGGTGGGCACCGAGAAGGCCACGGAGCGGGCCGGGGCGCCGAGCTGCAGGGCGGCGTGGAAGTAGTAGACGATCTGGGCCATGATCCGCGCCCAGTTGATCGAGTTCACCGCCACCAGACGGGTGCCCTTGAGGAAGCCCTGGTCGGCGAAGCTGGCCTTGACCATTTCCTGGCAGTCGTCGAAGTTGCCTTCGATGGCGATGTTGTGGATGTTCTCGCCGAGGATGGTGGTCATCTGGCGGCGTTGCACCTCGGACACACGGTTGTGCGGGTGCATGATGAAGATGTCGACATTCTCGCAGGCCTTGCAGCCTTCGATGGCGGCCGAGCCGGTGTCGCCGGAGGTGGCGCCCATGATCACCACGCGCTCGCCGCGCTTGGTCAGCACGTGGTCGAGCAGGCGGCCGAGCAGTTGCAGGGCGAAGTCCTTGAAGGCCAGGGTCGGGCCGTGGAACAGCTCCAGCACCCACTCGTTGCCGTTGAGCTGGCGCAGCGGCGCCACGGCGTTGTGGGCGAAGACACCGTAGGTCTCTTCGAGGATCTTCTTGAAGTCGGCGTCGGAGATGCTGCCGGCAACGAACGGGCGCATCACGCGGAAGGCCAGCTCGTGGTACGGCAGGCCGGCCCAGGAGGCGATCTCCTCGACGGTGAAGCGCGGCAGGTTTTCCGGCACGTAGAGGCCGCCGTCGCTGGCCAGGCCAGCCAGCAGCACGTCTTCGAAGTTCAGCGCGGGCGCCTGGCCGCGGGTACTGATGTAACGCATGGTGTGAAACCTTCGGGTTGGCGGCGGCGCGCAGGCGCCGCCGCGTTCGATTCAGTTCAGTTGTTCGACGCGGATGCGTACGACATTGCCGACGACGTCATCCAGCGCTTCCAGCGCGGCGATGGCTTCGATGATGCGGGACTCGAGCACGCGGTGGGTAACCAGGATCATCGGCACCAGACCGTCATGCTCTTCGACTTCCATCTGCATGATCGATTCGATGTTGATGCCGCGCTCGGAGAGGATGGTCGCCACCTGGGCCAGTACGCCCGGATGGTCCTTGGCCTGGATGCGCAGGTAGTAGGCGCTTTCGCAGGCGTCGATCGGCAGGATCGGGTGGTCGGAGAGCGAGTCCGGCTGGAAGGCCAGGTGCGGTACGCGGTTCTCCGGGTCGGCGGTCATGGCGCGAACCACGTCCACCAGGTCGGCGACCACCGAGGAAGCGGTGGGCTCCATGCCGGCGCCAGCGCCGTAGAACAGCGTGGAGCCAGCAGCATCGCCGTTGACCATGACGGCGTTCATCACGCCGTTCACGTTGGCGATCAGGCGGTCGGCCGGGATCAGGGTCGGGTGTACGCGCAGCTCGATACCCTTGTCGGTACGGCGGGCGACGCCCAGGTGCTTGATGCGGTAGCCCAGCGCCTCGGCGTAGTTCACGTCGGCGGTGGTCAGCTGGGTGATGCCTTCGGTGTAGGCCTTGTCGAACTGCAGCGGGATGCCGAAGGCGATGGACGCCAGGATGGTCAGCTTGTGCGCGGCGTCGATGCCTTCGACGTCGAAGGTCGGATCGGCTTCGGCGTAGCCCAGCGCCTGGGCTTCCTTCAGGACGTCGGCGAAGGCGCGGCCTTTCTCGCGCATCTCGGTGAGGATGAAGTTGCCGGTGCCGTTGATGATGCCCGCCAGCCAGTTGATGCGGTTGGCGGCCAGGCCTTCGCGGATTGCCTTGATCACCGGGATGCCGCCGGCCACGGCGGCTTCGAAGGCGACGATGACGCCCTTCTCGCGGGCCTTGGCGAAGATCTCGTTGCCATGCACGGCGATCAGCGCCTTGTTGGCGGTGACTACGTGCTTGCCGTTCTCGATGGCCTTGAGCACCAGCTCGTGGGCCAGGGTGTAACCACCGATCAGCTCGATGACCACGTCGATTTCCGGGTTGTTCGCCACGTCGAAGATGTCGGCAGTAATGGGGGTACTGCCGGTTTCACACTTCGGATTGGGGCGACGGGCGGCAATCTGCGCAACCTCGATACCACGCCCGGCACGGCGGGCAATCTCCTCGGCGTTGCGTTTGAGTACATTGAAGGTACCGCCACCGACGGTCCCCAACCCACAGATTCCCACTTTCACCGGTTTCACGCTGAAACTCCCCATGATTACAGCATCGGGGCGCCTGAGACGCCGATGCCCGCAACGAGGCGGGCATGGGGGCAGGCACCATGTCAGAACAGGCGAAGTGCCTGTTCCCTAGTCAAAAGGAACCGAACATTACGAAGCGGTTCCGCATTAGTCAATCAGAGCGCAAGCCGCGGCTTACTTGGCTTCCAGCGCCAGCTTGGCAATCTGGCCGGCCGGCTGGTAGCCCGGCAGCATGGTGCCGTCGGCGAGGATGATCGCCGGGGTGCCCTGCACACCGACCATCTGGCCCAGGGCGAACTGCGCGTCCACCGGGTTTTCACACTTGGCGGCCTTCACTTCCTTCTCGTGGAACATGTCGCTCATGGCCGCCTGGCGATCCTTGGAGCACCACACGGCCTGCAACTGCGCATCGCCCGGCGAGTTCGGGCCCTGGCGCGGGAAGGCCAGGTAGCGCACTTCGATGCCGCGTTTCTGCAGTTCCGGCACTTCGGCGTGCAGCTTCTGGCAGTACGGGCAGGTCGTGTCGGTGAAGACGGTAATGTGCGCCTTGGTCTCGCCCTTGGCCGGGAACACGACCATGTCCTTGGCGGCGATGGCATTGATGGTCTTGGCCACGCCGGCGCTCTCGGCTTTCTCGGTCAGGTTGGTCGGCTTGCCGTCCTTCACCTGGTAGATATTGCCCTGCACGACGAACTGGCCGTCGGCGCTGGCGTAGAGGATGCGACCGCCCTTGAGCTGCACCTGGTAGATACCTTCCAGGGGCCCCTTGGAGATGTTCTCGATGGGCAGGTCGGGCTGCAGGGATTGAAGGGTGGTACGGATCGCCTGGTCCGGTTCGGCAGCCAGGGCGAGGGTGCTGGCGAGGCCGATAGCCATACCAGCCAGAAGTCGAGACAAACGCATGGAAAACTCCTGATGTCAGTCGGCGAAGACTATCACACCGGGCCGGCAAGACCGAGCCAAAGGCTGTAGCGGGAAGCTTCCAGGTATTTTCCTGCTTCCGTGGCATTTCTGCAGGAGCGAGCTTGCGCGCGAAGCGCTTGATGCCTCGTCGTCCAGGCCGGTTCGCGAGCCAGCTCGCTCCTACAAGATCATGCTGAACATTGGCGTGAAGCCGCACAGTTCGAAGGATGTCTAGCGACCCAACGAAGCTCACCCACGGGGGTGGTGCTGCGCATGCAGGTCCTGCAGGCGAGCGCGGGCAATGTGCGTATAGATCTGCGTGGTAGAGAGGTCGCTGTGGCCCAGCAGCATCTGCACCACGCGCAGGTCGGCGCCGTGGTTGAGCAGATGGGTGGCGAAGGCGTGGCGCAAGGTGTGTGGCGACAGGCTCTTGCCGATCCCGGCAACCTTCGCGTGGAGCTTGATCCGGTGCCAGAAGGTCTGCCGGGTCATCTGCTCGCCACGCAGGCTGGGGAACAGCACGTCGCTGGGCCGCCCGGCCAGCAGGTCGCCGCGCGCCTCACGCACGTAGCGCTCGATCCAGCGGATCGCCTCCTCGCCCAGCGGCACCAGGCGCTCCTTGCTGCCCTTGCCGAGCACGCGCACCACTCCCTGGCGCAGGTTCACCTGCTCCAGGGTCAGGCCGACCAGTTCGCTCACGCGCAGCCCGCAGGCGTAGAGCACCTCCAGCATGGTGCGGTCGCGCAGGCCCAGCGGGTCATCGGTCTCAGGCGCCGCCAGCAGTGCCTCCACATCCGCCTCGGACAGCGACTTGGGCAGCGGCTTGCCCAATTGCGGCAGGTCCACCAGCAGCGTCGGGTCCTCGGCGATCAGGCCTTCGCGCAGGCAATAACGGTAGAAGCCCCGCAGGCCAGAGAGAAAGCGTGCGGTGGAGCGGGCCTTGTAGCCCTCGCCCAGGCGCCAGGCCAGGTGATCGAGGATCACGTCGCGACCAGCCGCCTCCAGCACCACGCCGCGCTGGTCCAGCCAGCCATTGAACAGGGCGAGATCGCTCCCATACGCACTGCGGGTGTTGTCGGAGAGCCCCTTCTCCAGCCAGAGGGCATCGAGGAAGCGGTCGATCAGGGGATGAGCAATCGGAGTCATTTCAAGCCAGTACAAAGGAAAAAGCGGCGCCGGTAGTCTTTCATAGACACCACCCCCCTAACCACTGCGACACAACCTCGGACGGTCCATGGACGAACACAGCACCTACTACGCCTTCGCCGGTATCGGCATCGCCGCCCTCATCAGCCAATGGCTGGCCTGGCGCCTGCGCCTGCCGGCGATTCTCTTCCTGCTGCTGAGCGGCATCCTGGTCGGCCCGGTCCTGCACGTGCTGTCACCCGAGGCCCTGTTCGGCCCGCTGTTGTTCCCCGTGGTTTCCCTGGCGGTCGCGCTGGTGCTGTTCGAGGGCAGCCTGACGCTACACCTGGATGAGTGGAAGGAAATCGGCACCGTCGTACGCCGCATGGTGACCATCGGCGCCCTGGTCACCTGGGGCGTGATCGCCCTGGCGACCCACTACCTGCTGGACTTCACCTGGGAAATGGCGCTCCTGTTCGGCACCCTGACCCTGGTCACCGGGCCCACGGTGATCGTACCCATGCTGCGAGTGGTGCGCCCCAACGCCACCATCGCCAACATCCTGCGCTGGGAAGGCATCGTCATCGACCCCATCGGCGCCATCCTCGCCGTGGTGGTCTACACCTTCATCGCCGCAAGCGACGCAGGCTCGGGCTGGACGGACAGCCTGCTGACCTTCATCAGCGTGATCGGCTGCGGCATCCTCTTCGGCCTGCTTGGCGGCCAGGCGCTGGGCGTCGCGCTGCGCCGCCACTGGCTGCCGGACTACTTGCACAACCTGGCCTCCCTGTCGGTCGTCCTCGGCGTATTCGTGCTGTCCAACACCGTGATGTCCGAGTCAGGCCTGCTCGCCGTCACCGTGATGGGCTTGCGCATGGCCAACATGCAGGGCGTCGATGTGCGGCACATCCTGCACTTCAAGGAGAACCTCAGCGTCCTGCTGATCTCCGGTCTTTTCGTGCTGCTCGCCGCTCGCCTCGATTTGCCCGCCCTGCTCGGACTGGGGCCGATCGCTCTGCTGGTACTGCTGCTGATCCAGTTCGTCGCCCGGCCTCTTAACGTGCTGATCGCCACCGCCGGCTCGTCGCTGAACTGGCGCGAACGGGCGCTACTGAGCTGGATCGCACCACGGGGAATCGTTGCCGCAGCGGTCTCGGCGATCTTTGCCATCCGCCTGCAGGAGGCCGGCCACGCCCAGGCCGGCGTGCTGGTGCCGCTCACCTTCCTGGTGATCATTGGCACCGTGATCCTGCAGAGCGCCACGGCGCGGCCGCTGGCGCGCCTGCTGAAGGTGGCCGAGCCGGTGCCTACCGGCTTCCTGATCATCGGCGCCAACCCGGTAGCCCGCGCCATCGGCACCGGCCTGCAGAACGCCGGCGTGGAGGTACTGCTCACCGACTCGAGCTGGGAGAACACCCGCGCCGCGCGCATGGACAACCTGCCCACCTACTTCGGCAATCCGGCCTCGCAGCACGCCGAGGCGCACCTTGACCTGATCGGCCTGGGTCGCCTGCTGGCCCTGTCGCCCAACGCCGAGCTGAACGCGCTGATGTGCATGAGCTTCCGCCACGAGTTCAACCCACGCCAGCGCTTCATCCTGCCCAGCAGCCAGGACAGCCGCCGCAGCGAGAAGCATCGGGTCAGCGACCGTCATCGTGGCCGCCCGCTGGGCCAGTCGGCGATCACCTATCCACAGATGGCCGGGCTGATCGCACGCGGCGCGGAGATCCGCTCGACGCTGCTCAGCGAGAATTTCGGCTGGGAGCACTACCAGGCCCTGCACGAAGGCCGCGCGCTACTGCTGTTCGCCAAGGACCCGAACGGCCGCCTGCATATCGCCACCCCGGAACGCCCACTGGCGCCCGATACCGGCTGGACGGTGATTTCGCTCATCGAGGAGACGCCTGGAAACACAGCGAGTACGAACGAAACGGCTCGGGCCGTAACAACCTGACGACCGGCCATGTCTGCCTATCTTAAGACTGGTGACAGAATGTGTCCGAAAGACAATGATTGCACCACGCCATCATAGCGCCCCACGAAGCCCACGCCATGCCCAGTCAACAGAACTCCCGTCTCGGCCAGATCCTTGTCAGCAAGGGCCTGATCACTTCCCACCAGCTGGATAAGGCCATCCAGCTCCAGCTCACCAACGGACTGCGCCTGGGCGAAACCCTGATCCAGCAGGGCTGGATCAGCGAGCGCCAGCTCGGCCGCGCGCTGAAGAAGCAGAACAACCTGCGCCTGGCAGCGACACTGGTCGCCGCCCTGCTCAGCCCGTTCCAGCTGGCCAGCGCCGATGTGCAGCGCCAGGCGCCAACGAGCATTACCCGCCACGAAGCGCCCAAGGGCCTCAAGCCGCTGAGCGACCGCGAGATGAGCGACGTCAGTGCCCAGGGGTTCGACGACACGCTGCAGAGCCTGCTGGTGAGCGCCGAGAGCGGCGATGGCGTCGGCGCCATCAAGCAGCTGTCGCGCCTGGTGATGCCGGTGGTCGACAGCCTCGATGCCGAGACCTCGCTGCATGATGTGCAGTACGACACCGCGCACGCCTCCTCGTCCCTCAACCCCGATGGCTCGATCAACGTGCGCCTGCCCAGCTCCATCGGCGAGGTGCGCTTCGACAACATTCGTGTCGCCGGAGCACCCAAGACCCAGAGCATGGGCAGCCTCAGCCTGCAGAACATCGACCTGTCCCAGGCCTCGCTGAAGATCAGCCTGCGCCACTGAGGCGTTCTCTTTGCAGGAGCGAGTTTGCACGCGAACAGCCCAGCGCCGAATTGGCCGGCGAAAAGCTTCGCGAGCGAGCTCGCTCCTACAGAAAGCGGATAGGCATGAAGCAAGAAGGCGCCCTCGGGCGCCTTCTTGCGTTTCAGGCCTCGAAGCCGGGCAGGACCGCCACCGGGCGCTTTTCGTCGTCGATGGCGACGAAGCTGAACAGCCCATGGATGGCCTTCTCGCGGCCGTCGGCGGACATGCTCTCGACGAACACTTCCACCTCGACCTTGAGGCTGGTGTTGCCAACCTTCACCACCCGGCCGATCAGCTCGACGATGGAGCCGGCGGGAATCGGGTGCTTGAAGTCGATGCGGTCGGTGGACACGGTCACCAGCGGCAGGCGGCAGAAGCGCGTCGCGGCGATGAACGAGACTTCATCCATCCAGGCCAGCGCGGTGCCGCCGAACAGGGTGTTGTGGTGGTTGGTGGTGGGCGGGAAGATCGCCTTGGTCACGCGGGTTTCGGAAAGCTCCGTACGGCGGAGGATTTCCTGCTCTCTGAGGCTCATGCCACTGCTACCTGATGCAATGAGTGTGGCTGCCGGTGCTGCGGGTGTTGTGCTTCTAATGCGCTGCCGGGGCAGATGAAGGCGCCGGACCCAAGGTCAAAAACGCCAGGCAAGAAAAAAGCAGCCCGTGGGCTGCTTTTTTCGGAAACAACCGGCGAATTAGGCCAGTTTTTCCTTGATACGAGCTGCCTTGCCGGACAGTTCGCGGAGGTAGTACAGCTTGGCCTTGCGCACGTCGCCGCGACGCTTGACGCTGACGCTGTCAACCAGCGGGCTGTAGGTCTGGAAGGTACGCTCGACGCCTACGCCGTTGGAGATCTTGCGAACGGTGAAAGCGCTGTTCAGGCCGCGGTTACGCTTGCCGATCACGACGCCTTCGAAGGCCTGCAGACGCTGACGGTCGCCTTCCTTCACTTTAACCTGGACGATTACGGTGTCGCCGGGGGCGAACGCCGGAATCTCTTTGCTCATCTGTTCAGCTTCGATCTGCTGAATGATCTTGTTGGTCATTTCGTGCTCCTAAGACAAGCGCTCGGCGCTCGCCATCGATACGTTAACTATCGTTCCGCTGGCGGATGTATTCCTCCAGCAGCTTTTTCTCTTCTCCAGAAAGCGAGCGGCAATCCAGAAGATCGGCACGTCGTTCCCAGGTCCTGCCTAAGGACTGCTGCAAACGCCAGCGCCGGATGTGTTCGTGGTTGCCGCTGAGCAGCACCTCCGGAACACGTTTGTCTGCGTACACCTCGGGTCGGGTGTAGTGCGGACAGTCGAGCAGGCCATCCGTGAAGGAGTCCTCCTCGGCGGAGTCCACGTGGCCCAGTGCACCGGGCAACAACCGCGTGACCGCGTCAATCAGCACCATGGCCGGAAGCTCACCCCCGGACAGGACATAATCGCCAACTGACCATTCCTCATCGACATGCTCTTCAATGAAGCGCTCGTCGATGCCTTCGTAACGCCCGGCGATCAGGATCAGTCGTTCCTCGTTCGCCAGTTCTTTCACGGCCGCCTGCGTGAGCTTGCGACCTTGCGGCGAGAGGTAGATCACCTTCACCGGTCCGCCTGCGGCTTGCCGGGCATCGCCCAGTGCGCCTTCGAGCGGCTTGATTTTCATCACCATGCCGGGACCACCGCCGAAAGGCCTGTCGTCCACCGTCTGGTGACGGTCCTCGGTGTTGCTTCGCGGGTTGAAGCACTGAAGCTGGATCAGCTCCTGCTTGACCGCGCGACTCGTGATGCCATAGTCGCTGATGGCGCGAAACATCTCCGGAAAGATGCTGATTACTCCTATCCACATGGGTTAGAAGTCCGCGTCCCAGTCCACCCGCATCTCGCCAGCTTCCAGGTCTACCGACTGCACGCACTGATCCGTATACGGGAGCAGGCGTTCACGGTCGTCCAGGCTGCCTGCGCAGGGCTTGACTACCATCACATCGTTGGCGCCGGTCTCCAGCATGTGGTCGAGAATCCCGAACAGTTGCCCGTTCTGGTCGATCACCTTGAGACCTTCCAACTGACTCCAGTAGAACTCGCCATCGTCCAGCACCGGCAGCTCGCTGCGCGGGACCAGGATTTCGAATTCAGCGAAGGTGCGGGCGATCTCGCGATCATCCAGTCCCTTCAGCTTCGCGACCAGGACATTGCCCTGCACGCGACCTTGGACCAGTTCAGCCTGTCGAACTTCGTTGCCACGCTTGAGCGTCCAGCGGCGATAGTCCAGCAGGTTGTCCAACGGATCGGTAAAGGAATACACCTTCACCTCACCACGAATACCGTGCACCGATACGATCTTGCCGAGAACAACCATCTCCTCGGCGGGAGCAGGATTCGTGTTCATTGATCTCAGGCAGCCTTGGCGGCGTCCTTGATCAGCTGAGCAACACGCTCAGAGGGTTGAGCGCCTTGGCTCAGCCAGTAGTTCAGACGCTCCTGGTTGACCGAGAACTTGACTTCGGCGCCAGTGGCGACAGGGTTGAAGAAGCCGACGCGCTCGACGAAACGGCCGTCACGAGCGTTGCGGCTGTTGGTCACGGTCAGGTGATAGAACGGGCGCTTCTTGGAGCCGCCACGAGCCAGACGAATGGTTACCATGCGTACGTTGTTCCTATGGTTTGCTTGCAAAAAAGAAATGCAGCCCTCGGGCACATAGCCCGAAAGGCCGCATATTCTATGAGCTAAAGCCCCGCGCCGCAAGCCGCAGCGCGTCCGGCCCGCCGGGCGGCGAGCCGTCTGGCCTCACATCTTGGGCATGCCGCCGGGGAACATGCTCCCCATGCCGCGCATCATCTTGGCCATGCCGCCCTTGGCGGTGACCTTCTTCATCATCTTCTGCATCTGCTTGTGCTGCTTGATGAGGCGACCAACGTCCTGCACCTGGGTACCCGAACCCATGGCGATGCGGCGCTTGCGCGAGCCGCTGATCACTTCCGGATCACGGCGCTCGGCAGGGGTCATGGAGTTGATGATCGCCTCCATCTGCTTGAACTGCTTCTCCGCCGCGTTCTGCGCGTTGCCCATCTGCGACAGGTTGACGCCGCCGAGCATCGGCAGTTTGTCCATGAGGCTGCCCAGGCCGCCCATGTTCTTCATCTGTTGCAGCTGATCGCGGAAGTCTTCCAGGTCGAAGCCCTTGCCCTTCTTGATCTTCTTCGCGAGTTTCTCGGCCTTCTCGCGATCCATGCTCTGCTCGGCCTGCTCGATCAGGCTGAGCACGTCACCCATGCCAAGGATGCGCGAGGCCACGCGGTCGGGGTGGAACGGATCGAGCGCTTCGCTCTTCTCGCCCATGCCGAGGAACTTGATCGGCTTGCCGGTGATGGCGCGCACGGACAGCGCGGCACCGCCACGGGCGTCGCCGTCGACCTTGGTCAGCACCACGCCGGTCAGCGGCAGCGCGTCATTGAAGGCCTTGGCGGTGTTGGCGGCGTCCTGGCCGGTCATGGCGTCGACCACGAACAGGGTTTCCACCGGCCTGATCGCCGCGTGGACCTGCTTGATCTCGTCCATCATGTCGGCGTCGATGTGCAGACGGCCGGCGGTGTCGACGATGACCACGTCGATGAACTTCAGCTTGGCTTCGCGGATCGCCGCTTCGGCGATCGCTACCGGCTTCTGGCTGGTATCGGACGGGAAGAAGGTCACGTCCAGGTCTTTGGCCAGGGTTTCCAATTGCTTGATCGCCGCCGGACGGTAGACGTCGGCAGACACCAGCAACACGGATTTCTTCTTGCGCTCCTTGAGGAAGCGCGCCAGCTTGCCGGCGGTAGTGGTCTTGCCCGCGCCCTGCAGGCCGGCCATCAGGATGACCGCCGGCGGGGCTGCGTTCAGGTCGAGGTCCTCGTTGGCCGCGCCCATCAGCTCGACCAGTTCGGCCTGGACGATCTTCACGAAGGCCTGGCCCGGGGTCAGGCTCTTGGAAACTTCGGTGCCGACCGCGCGATCCTTGATCTTGGCGACGAAGTCCTTGACCACCGGCAGGGCCACGTCGGCTTCCAGCAGGGCCATCCGCACTTCGCGGAGCGTGTCCTTGATGTTGTCCTCGGTCAGCTTGGCCTTGCCGGTGACGTGGCGCAGCGTTTGCGAGAGGCGATCTGTAAGGTTTTCGAACATGCGCGTTCCTAATCAGCCCGGTCGGGCCTGGGTTTGGCTTGTCAGCAAGCCGCCGATTATAACGAAGTGCAGCCAACGCCAACACCGCCGATGATCCCGATGTGACGGAGCGCTTCGCAGGCCAGAAGCGAACTGTTCTCAGCGGCTTTCTAGGCGCGGGCGATCTGTGCCAAACTCAGCACCTTTCGGGTCCCCCGTCGAAGGACTGTTCCAAGGACTTATGCAACCTCTGCTGCCCAGCCTGATCGCCGCCGTCCTTTATATCGGCACAACCGTCTACCAGGGCGCAAGCCTGGCCCGCCGCACCCCGCCGCAGAAACCGCTGCTCCTCCTGCTGGGCCTCGTCGCCCTGCTCTGCCAGGCCTACAGCCTGAGCCAGGAGCTGCTGACGCCCGCGGGCCTGGCACTGGACTTCTTCAACGCCGCCAGCCTGATCTCCGCCGCGGTCACCGCCCTGACCCTGCTGGCCTGCCTGCGCATCCCGGTGCAGAACCTGCTGCTCTTCCTTTATCCGCTCGGCGCGCTGACCACCCTGCTGGCCTTGCTGATGCCCCACGGCACCATCGAGCCGATCAACGAGCAGCCCGGCATCCTCGCCCACATCCTGCTGTCGATCCTCGCCTATGGCCTGCTGACCATCGCCGTGGTCCAGGCGCTGCTCCTGCTGGTGCAGGATCATCAGCTCAAGCACAAGCACCCGTCGGGCCTGATCCGCAACTTCCCGCCGCTGCAGACCATGGAAAGCCTGCTGTTCGGCTTCCTCTGGGGCGGCTGGTCGCTGCTTTCGCTGTCGCTGATCTCCGGCTGGCTGTTCGTCGATAACCTCTTCGCCCAGCACCTGGCGCACAAGACCATCCTCTCCTGCTTCGCCTGGGTGGTATTCGGCGTACTGCTGTGGGGCCGCCACCAGCTCGGCTGGCGTGGCCACAAGGCGATCCGCTGGACCCTTGCGGGTTTCTGCCTGCTGATGCTGGCCTACTTCGGCAGCAAGCTGGTCAAGGAATTCATCCTGCACATCTGACGCTTACGGCGGCGCCCGAGCACCGCTGAAGGACCTGCGCGCATGGAAGAGATCCACCCCGGCTACCTGATCGGCCTGCTGGTCTTCCTGATCCTCTGCTCGGCGTTCTTCTCCAGCGTCGAGACCGGCATGCTCAGCCTCGACCGCTACCGCCTGCGCCACCTGTCCAAGAAGGGCAACCGCGGCGCACGGCGCACCAGCTGGCTGCTGCTGCGCACCGACCGGCTGCTGGGCACCATCCTGATCGGCAACAACTTCGTCAACATCATCGCCTCGTCCCTGGCGACCCTGCTGGCCCTGCGCCTGTGGGGCGAGGCCGGCGTGGCCGTCGCCACCGTGGTGCTGACGCTGATCCTGCTGATCTTCGGCGAGATCACCCCCAAGACCTACGCCGCCCTGCGCCCCGAGCGCGTGGCCTTCCCCGCCAGCCTGCCGCTGATCTGGATGCAGAAGCTGTTCAGCCCCTTGCTCTGGCTGATGACCGGCATCAGCAACCTCCTGCTGCGCCTGGGCGGCCTCGACCCGACCCAGCGCGGCAACAAGCCGCTGAGCAATGACGAGCTGCGCAGCGTGGTCACCGACTCCAGCGAGAAGCTCACCCACAACCGCCAGGACATGCTGCTGAGCATCCTCGACCTGGAAAAGATCACGGTGAACGACCTGATGGTGCCGCGCAACGAAGTCCAGGGCATCGACCTGGACGACGAGCTGGAAACCATCATCGGCCAGCTGCGCAACACCACCCACACCCGCTTGCCGGTGTTCCGCAATGACATCAACCAGGTCGAGGGCGTGGTGCACATGCGCCAGATCGCCCGCCTGCTGACCCACAACCAGCTGACCAAGGACAGCCTCAAGGCCGCGTGCCTGGAGCCCTACTTCGTGCCCGAGAGCACACCGCTGTCGACCCAGCTGATCAACTTCCAGAAGCAGAAGCGACGCATCGGCATCGTCGTCGACGAGTACGGCGAGGTGATCGGCATCATCACCCTGGAAGACATCCTCGAAGAAATCGTCGGCGAGTTCAGCAACCAGAACACCCTGCGCAACCCGGACATCCATCCCCAGGCCGACGGCACCTACGTCATCGACGGCTCGGCCAACCTGCGCGACGTCAACCGCGCCCTGGGCTGGCAACTGCCCAGCGACGGGCCCAAGACCCTCAACGGCCTGGTCACCGAAGCGCTGGAGCAGATCCCCGACTGCGCGGTGTGCCTGAAGATCGGCCGCTACCGCCTGGAAATCCTCCAGTCGGGCGAAAACCGGGTGAAAAGTGTGCGCGCGTGGCTGCCTGGCGCTCCGCCAAGAGAGCCTTACACCGACGAGCTTGCCTGAGCCGCCCCGCCCGCCCCTATAATCCGGACGGCTTACCCAGCCTCCCGCCTGTGCCCGCCGCTATCCGCGACGCCGTGCCGGCCAGTCAATCGCACGCCCCGCCGAGCCTCGACCCGCGTCGTTGCCTTGCGAAGCAGCCGGCCTCGCCCTGACCCGCCGCGAGCCGCGCCCACCCTGCCCCGATCCCGGGCCGCGCTCGCACTCGCGCCATGGCGATGCCTCCTATGACGCTGGACATGACCAGAGAGTCGTCGCCAGCCGTGACTGCCAGGGATATTCCCCGTATGACCAGCGCCACCCTCGAAGCCGCACAGCCGGCCGAACAGACCAACTCCACCACCCGCGTCGCGGTGGCCAGCTTCATCGGCACCGCCATCGAGTTCTACGATTTCTACGTCTACGCCACCGCCGCCGCGCTGGTGATCGGCCCGGTATTCTTCCCGCAGACCTCAGGCACCGCCCAGGCGCTCAGCGCCTTCATCACCTTCGGTATCGCCTTCCTTGCCCGTCCGCTGGGCTCGGCGCTGTTCGGCCACTTCGGCGACCGCATCGGGCGCAAATCCACCCTGGTGGCCTCGCTGCTGCTGATGGGCATCTCCACCACCCTGATCGGCCTGCTGCCGGGCTACGACAGCATTGGCGCCTGGGCGCCGATCCTGCTCTGCGTGCTGCGCTTCGGCCAGGGCCTTGGACTGGGTGGCGAATGGGGCGGCGCCGCGCTGCTGGCCACGGAGAACGCGCCAAAGGGCCGCCGCGCCTGGTTCGGCATGTTCCCGCAGATGGGCCCGTCGATCGGCTTTCTCGCCGCCAACGGCCTGTTCCTCTGCCTGGCCATGCTGCTCAGCGAAGAGCAGTTCCGCGCCTGGGGCTGGCGCATCCCCTTCGTGCTCAGCGCCGTGCTGGTCATCGTTGGCCTGTACGTACGCCTGAAGCTGGTGGAAACCCCGGTGTTCGCCAAGGCCATGGAACGCCACGAGCGTTCCAGCCTGCCGATCGCCGAGCTGTTCGCCAAGCACTGGCGGCCGACCCTGCTGGGCGCCCTGGCGATGGTGGTGTGCTACGCGCTCTTCTATATCTCCACGGTGTTCTCGCTGAGCTACGGCGTCAGCACCCTGGGTTACAGCCGTGAGGACTTCCTCGGCCTGCTGTGCATCGCCGTGCTCTTCATGGCCGCCGCCACGCCGGTCTCCGCCTGGTTGAGCGACCGCTTCGGGCGCAAGCCGGTGCTGATCGTCGGCACCCTCGCGGCCATCGCCTCGGGCTTCGCCATGGAGCCGCTGCTCAGCCAGGGTTCGTCGGTGGAAGTGGCGGTGTTCCTGTCGCTGGAACTGTTCCTCATGGGCGTGACCTTCGCCCCCATGGGCGCACTGCTGCCGGAACTGTTCCCCACCCACGTGCGCTATACCGGCGCTTCGGCGGCCTACAACCTGGGCGGCATCCTCGGCGCCTCGGTGGCGCCGTACATCGCGCAGAAGCTGGTGGGAATGGGCGGATTGAGCTGGGTGGGTGGTTACGTTTCGGTCGCGGCGGCGCTCAGCCTGCTGGCGGTGCTGTGCCTGCGCGAGACGCGCGGGGATGACCTCAACGATATCCGCTGAGGTCAAATCCTGTAGGAACGAGCTCGCTCGCGAACGCTCTGCACCGGTCGTCTCAGTGTGAAGCGGGTTCGCGAGCAAGCTCGCTCCTACAAAAGGGCGTCAGCGCTGGGACACCAGCCACTGCGCGAGATGCTCGCCCCACACCTGATAACCCAGCGCCGAGGGGTGATAGCCATCGATGGCAAGGAACTGCGGCTGCATCTCCAGGCTGACGCCGCAATACCCTGCCCCCTGCGCCAGCGCCAGGCTGCTGAGCTGTCGATCCAGCAGCGCTGCGCGCCAGCCGAGCAGCTGGCGCAACAACCAGGGGAGCGCCGTGAAATGCTGCAACGGCGGCACAGCCGTGCAGACGACCCGTGCACCGCAACCACGGAAGTGCGCGATCAACTGCCCAAGGCCCCCCAGCCAACGCTGGCCGGAGCTGAAATGCGTGGTGTCGTTGACGCCGAAGACCAGCGCCACCAGCTCGTAATCCTGATCAGTCGCCAGCGGCAGGAGGCGCTCGCAGGCCTCTGCGGCGGTAATGCCGTTCTCCCCGACCGCGCGCCAGGCAACGGGGCGCTCCAGGTGGCTCGATAGCGCCAGCGCCAGCCGCCCGGCCAGGGCAAAGTCCAGGCAGGACGCACCAACGCCGGCGACCGTGGATTCACCCAGCAGGAGAAGACGAAAAGGTTCGCCCGGAAACTCTGCGCCCGCAACGCCTTCGCAGACGCCCGCGGCAGGAGCCAGGCGCAAGGCCGTGCGCCGGGTACGCACGGCCATGGGCAGGGCCAGCGGCAGCAGCGGCAATGCCGCCGCCCACCACATCAGCCCCGCCCAGCGGCTCACAGCTCGACTTTGACCGCCTGGGCCGAACGGGTGGCCTTGGCGCGGGCGGCATCGATCGACTCGTCGCGCGCCAGGGCTACGCCCATGCGGCGCTGGCCATCCACCTCCGGCTTGCCGAACAGGCGCAGCGCGGTATCAGGCTCGCTCAGCGCGGCGCCGAGGTTGCCGAAGGAAACCTGCTGCGACTTGCCTTCCACCAGGATCACCGCCGAAGCGGAATCGCCCAACTGGCGGATCACCGGGATCGGCAGACCGAGGATGGCGCGGGCGTGCAGGGCAAATTCGGAGAGGTCCTGGGAGATCAGGGTGACCAGGCCGGTGTCGTGCGGGCGTGGCGAGACTTCGCTGAACCACACCTCGTCACCTTTGACGAACAGCTCCACGCCGAACAGGCCGCGGCCGCCCAGCGCTTCGGTGACCGCCCTGGCCACGCGCTCGGACTCGGCCAGCGCCTTCGGGCTCATCGCCTGGGGTTGCCAGGACTCGTGGTAGTCGCCCTTCACCTGGCGGTGGCCGATGGGCGCGCAGAAGGTAGTGCCGCCAATATGGCGCACGGTCAGCAGGGTGATCTCGTAGTCGAAGTCGATGAAGCCCTCGACGATGACCCGGCCCTTGCCGGCGCGGCCGCCTTCCTGGGCGTAGTCCCAGGCGGTCTTCAGGTCGGCGTCGGACTTGAGCACGCTCTGGCCCTTGCCCGAGGAACTCATGATCGGCTTCACCACGCACGGGTAGCCCACGGCGGCGACGCCAGCGGCGTAGTCCTCATAGGTGTCGGCAAAGTGGTAGGGCGAGGTCGGCAGGCCCAGCTCTTCGGCGGCCAGGCGACGGATGCCCTCGCGGTTCATGGTCAGCTGAGCGGCACGGGCGGTGGGGATGACGGTGTAGCCTTCGCTCTCCAGCTCGACCAGGGTCGCGGTGGCGATGGCTTCGATCTCCGGCACGATGTAGTGCGGCTTCTCCTGCTCGATCACCGCACGCAGGGCGACACCGTCGAGCATGCTGATCACGTGGCTGCGGTGCGCGACCTGCATGGCCGGCGCGTTCTCGTAGCGGTCGACGGCGATGACTTCGCAGCCCAGGCGCTGCAGCTCGATCGCCACTTCCTTGCCCAGCTCGCCGGAGCCACAGAGCAGTACGCGGGTCGCGCTCGGCGACAGGGGAGTTCCAATACAGGGCATTGCGGGAAACCTCAGGACGGGAAAGTTCGAAACGGGGAAGCTCTCGGGCGTGCAGGCTCTAGACCAGCACGCCCTGCTCGCGGGCGCGCTGTTCGCAACGCAGGAGCACCTCGCGGCGCTCGGCGTTGTCCATCAGGCCCCAGCGAGTGATTTCGGCGGCGCTGCGCTGGCAGCCCAGACAGATGTCGGCATCGTCCAGCGCGCAGACGTGCACGCAGGGCGAGGCGACGGGACGTTCTTCAGTCATCTTCCTGCTCGGCCAGATCGCGGGCGTAGCGCTGGGCGTTGTGGACGTAATGGGCGGCGCTGGCTTCGAGCATCTTCTTCTGCGGCTCGGTCAGCTCGCGCACCACCTTGCCGGGGGAGCCCATGACCAGGGAGCCGTCGGGGATTTCCTTGCCCTCGGGGATCAGCGCGTTGGCGCCGATGATGCAGTACTTGCCGATCTTCGCGCCGTTGAGGATGACCGCGTTGATACCGATGAGGCTGTAGTCGCCCACCTGGCAGCCATGCAGCATGGCGTTGTGGCCGATGGTCACGCCCTTGCCCAGGGTCAGCGGGAAGCCCATGTCGGTGTGCATGACGGTGCCGTCCTGCACGTTGCTGTGCTCGCCGATGTGGATCAGCTCGTTGTCGCCGCGCAGCACAGCGTTGAACCACACGCTGGCGCCGGCGTCGAGGCGCACCTTGCCGACCACCGTGGCGTTGGGGGCGATCCAGCTTTCCGGATGGGTTTCGACTCGGGACGAGCCCAGGCGGTACTTCATGGGTTTCTCCTCAGGCGGGTGCCGCTCTTTATTATCGGGTCTCAGCTCAGCTTGATGAACTTCGACGGCGGCTGGTGCAGGTCGATGCGGGCGTCGTACAGCAGGTTCAGCAACTCGACCAGCATGATCGCGGACAGGCCCCAGATCTTGTAGCCCTCGAACAGGTAGCTCGGGACGTACCAGCTGCGGCCGAAATAATCGATGCGGTGGGTGGTTTCCCGCGGGTCACCGCGGAAGAACTCCAGCGGCACCTTGAACACGGCATCGATCTCGCCGTCGTTGGGACGGTACTCCACGAAATCGGGGACGAAGCCGACGAATGGCTTGACCAGGATACCGTGCCTCGACACCAGGGTACTCAATGGCCCGACGACCTCCACCAGTCCCGGTGGCAGGGCGATCTCCTCCTGGGCCTCACGCAGGGCGGTGTGGATCAGGTCCACGTCCTCCGGGTCGCGGCGCCCACCGGGGAAGGCAACTTCCCCGCCATGGGTCGAAAGCCCGGTCGCGCGCAGGGTGAGCACAAGCTCTTCCTGGGGAGTGATGGGGAGCAGGACCGCCGCTTCCGGGAAGCTGTGGTCCGTTTCAAGGTCGCTTGGCGTGTGCGTCTGTATGCGTTGGCGCAGCTGGTCCAGCATGCCGAACATCCTGCGGGGGCCGATTCTTCTAATGGAACGATCATGGCACGAAAGACGCCCCTGCCCAACCCCCGCCCCTTGCTGGGCGCACCGCGCAACGCGCAAGATTGTTCCATTCAATAACAAGGAAGCAGCATGAAATTCTGCAGCCAGTGCGGCGCCAGCGTGAGCCTGCGCATCCCCAGCGGCGACAACCGCCCGCGCTTCGTCTGCGACCAGTGCCAGACCGTGCATTACCAGAACCCGCGTATCGTCGCCGGCTGCCTGCCGGTCTGGGAGGGGAAAATCCTCCTCTGCCGCCGCGCCATTCAGCCGCGCCAGGGTTTCTGGACACTGCCAGCGGGCTTCATGGAGAACGGCGAGACACTGGAACAGGCCGCCGCCCGCGAAACCCTCGAAGAGGCCAATGCCCGGGTCCGCGGCCTGCAGCTTTATACGGTCTTTGATCTTCCGCATATCAGCCAGGTTTATATCTTCTTCCGCGCGGAACTGGCCGACCTGGACTTCTGTGCCGGCGAGGAAAGCCTGGAAGTGCAACTCTTCGAAGAATCCGACATTCCGTGGGACGAGCTGGCTTTCCCCACCGTGGGCCGTACCTTAGAATATTTCCTGGCGGATCGGATCGTTCAGAACTTCCCGATACGCAATGAAGGGATTCTCCCAATGCTCGCACAGAAAAAGAACTAATAAGCTCATTTACCGCCTCTAAGGCTTTAGGAACTACCGGGGAACACCACTCGATGCGCTGGTTGATTGCCGTACTTTGTCTGACCTTCGCAGCGTTCTCGCATGCCAACGCGACGCCCACGCTCGACGGTCACATCGACAAGATTCTCGTGCTCAAGTCCGAGCGCAAACTGCACCTCATGAGCAACGGCAAAGTGCTCAAGAGCTACCGCGTGTCCCTGGGCAAGCGCCCGCAGGGCCCGAAGCTGGCCGAGGGCGACAACCGCACGCCGGAGGGCTTCTACTGGGTCGACTGGCGCAAGACCAGCGACAAGTACAACCTCTCCATGCACATCTCCTACCCCAACGCCCGCGATGTGGCCAAGGCGCGGGAAAAGAGCCTGCAGCCGGGCGGCATGATCATGATCCACGGCACGCCGATGGATGACGACTACCCCGAGTGGTACTTCTCGACCCTGGACTGGACCAACGGCTGCATCGCCATGACCAATGCCGACATGCGCGAGGTCTGGAGCCTGGTCAAGGACGGCACACTGATCGAGATCCGCCCCTGACGCGACCACACTGATACCAGTGTTCGTCCAAAACGCCGCCACGGCCCTGCCCTGGCGGCGTTCTACGTTGCGCGCCCGGAACAGCCTCCGACCTCAGCAAGCCTTCCTACACCGACGCTGCAGACTTTTCGCCGATTGCGACGAGGGTTGCACTTCGTCGGCTGACGCCTGGCAACCGGCCTGGTGACATTGACGTGGTATCTAAGTGGTATTAGCGTAAATTCCACTACCTCGCCAACGAGCCGACCATGCCCCGCCAGCCCACCCAGATCAGCGCCGAGCAACGCCTGCAGGCCCTGCGACCGGACGTGACCCTGTCCACCCCGCTCTATCTGCAACTGGCCCGCAGCCTGGAGAGCGCCATCCACGCCGGCCACTGGCGCGCCGAGGAAGCCCTGCCTTCCGAGCGCCACCTCAGCGAGTACCTCGGCCTGTCACGGGTCACCGCGCGCAAGGCACTGGAGGTCCTGCTCGAGCAAGGGCTGGTGCACCGCATCCAGGGCTCCGGCACCTTCATCACCCCGCGCCTGGAGCAGCCGCTGTCGCGCCTCTCCAGCTTCAGCGAAATGCTTCGCCTCAAGGGCTTCACCCCCAGCTCCACCTGGCTGGAGCGCGAGATCAGCTTGCCGACCCATGAGGAAGTGATCCGCCTGGGCCTGTCGCCCACCGAGAAAGTCGTGCGCATGAAGCGCCTGCGAAAGGCCGACGGCGTGGTCATGGCCATCGAGCAAAGCAGCCTGCCGGCGCGCCTGATGGGCGACCCGACGGCGGTCGGCGACTCCCTCTACGCCCACCTGGACGCCATCGGCCGCCCGGTGGTCCGCGCCCTGCAACACGTGCAGGCGGTCAACGCATCGGCCGAGGAAGCCGCGCTGGTGGGCATCCGGCCCGGCACCGCGATGCTGCTGATGACCCGTATCGGTTACCTCGAAGACAACACCGCCATCGAGCTCACCGACACCTACTGCCGCAACGACTACTACGACTTCGTCGCCGAACTGCGGCGCTGATCCGGGACGACACCCATGCTCGAAGGCAACATCCTCACCCCCCAGGGCTGGATCGTCGGCCAGCTGCACCTGCACGCAGGCCGCATCCAGCGTATCGAAGGTTCGCTCGGCGATCCGTCGCACAACGACCTGCCCTACCTGCTGCCCGGTTTCATCGACCTGCACGTCCACGGCGGCGGCGGCCACGACATCATGGAAGGCGCCAGCGCCTTTGCCGCCATTGCCCGCACGCACCTGCGCTTCGGCACCACCTCGCTGCTCGCCACCACCATGACGGCGCCGCGCGACGAGATCGCCGGCGTGCTCGGTGCGCTGGGCGACTACTGCCAGGCGCCACGCGGCAAGGCCGCACGCGTGCTGGGCGTGCACCTGGAAGGCCCGTTCATCAACTCCGGCAAGCTCGGTGCACAACCCAACTTCGCCCATGCCGCGGTACTGGACGAAGTGGACGAGTTCCTGCGCCTGGCACCGATCCGGGTCATCACCATTGCCCCGGAAATCGCCGGCCACCTGCCGCTGATCAGCGCTCTGGTCGAGCGCGGCGTGCGCCTTCAGATCGGCCACACGCTGGGCAGCTACGAGGACGGCGTGGCCGCCATGGAAGCCGGTGCCACCAGCTTCACCCACCTGTACAACGCCATGACCGGCCTGCACCACCGCGAACCCGGCATGGTCGGTGCCGCATTGGCCCACGCGCAGTTCGCCGAGCTGATCCCCGACCTGCTGCACGTGCACCCCGGCGCGATCAAGGTCGCCCTGCGCTCGATCCCGTGCCTGTACTGCGTGACCGACTCCACCGCCGCAGCCGGCATGCCCGACGGTGAATACAAGCTGGGCCGCCACACCGTCACCAAGTGCCTGGGCGGCGTGCGCCTGCCCGACGGCACCCTGGCCGGCAGCACGCTGACCATGGACCAGGCGCTGCGCAACCTGGTGAAGATCGGCCTGCCTATCGCCGAGGCCTCCCAGCGCCTGTCGCAGTTCCCCGCCGACTACCTGGGCATCGCCGAGCGTGGCCGCCTCACCCCCGGAGCCTGGGCCGACATCGCGCGCCTGGACCGTTCCCTGACCCTCGAGACCGCCTGGGTCGAAGGAGACCAGTTTGACCTCGCTGATGCTTGAAGAAGCGCTGTCCGCTGCCGACGTGGTCGCGCGCCAGCTCACCGTACTGGACAGCAGCCTGCCGGACCTGGGCGAGCGCCTGCGCGCCATCGCGCCGAGGCTGGCGATGACCGTCGCCCGAGGCAGCTCCGACCACGCCGCCAGCTACTTCGCCTACCTGACCATGCAGCACGCCGGCCTGCCGGTGGCCTCGCTGCCGATGTCGGTGGTGACCCTGCGCCAGGCGCCGCTGCAGGTGGACGGTCAGGTCGCGTTCGCCTTTTCCCAGTCCGGCCAGAGCCCGGACCTGGTCGACACCCTGAGCCGCCTGCGCGAGCGCGGCGCCCTCAGCGTCGCCCTGGTGAATGCCGAGAACTCTCCGCTGCAAGCTGCCGCCGAGTTCACCGTGCCGCTGTGCGCCGGCCCCGAACGCAGTGTCGCCGCCACCAAGAGCTTCATCGCCACCCTCTGCGCCGCCACCCGCCTGCTGGCGCATTGGCAACGCGACCAGGCCCTGCTCGAAGCGGGAGTCGGGCTTTGCGCCGACCTGCGGCGCGCCGCAGCCCTGGACTGGACGCCGGCCATCCACGCCCTGCGCGACTGTGAGCGGCTAATGGTGATCGGCCGCGGCACCGGCTTCGCCGTGGCCCAGGAGGCCGCACTGAAATTCAAGGAAACCTCGGCGATCCAGGCCGAGGCCTTCAGCAGCGCCGAAGTCCGCCACGGCCCGATGGCCCTGGTGGACGAGCACTATCCGCTGCTCATCCTCGCCCCACGCGGCCCCGAGCAGGCCGGCCTGCTGGCCCTCAGCGAGGACATGCGCCAGCGCGGCGCGCGCGTCCTGCTGGCCGCCCCGGACGATGTCGCCGGGCGTGACCTGCCGCTCGCCACCGCCGCCCACCCGGCGCTGGACCCGATCCTGGCGATCCAGAGTTTCTACGTCATGGCCGCCGGCTTGTCCGAAGCACGCGGCATGAACCCGGACCAGCCGCGGCACCTGAGCAAGGTCACCCGCACCCACTGAGCGCAGCCACCATGAACAACAACAATCTGGCTCTCAAAGCGCCCCTGAGCGGTCCCGTGATGCCTCTCAGCCGGGTCCCCGATCCGGTGTTCTCCAGCGGCGCGATGGGCGATGGTATCGCCATCGACCCGCTGAACGACTGCCTGCATGCGCCCTGCGCCGGCAGGGTCATGCACGTCGCACGCACTCGCCATGCCGTGACCCTGAAGGCCGACAACGGCGCCGAACTGCTGCTGCATCTGGGCCTGGACACCGTCCAGCTGCAGGGCGAGGGCTTCGAAGCGCTGGTGCAGGAAGGCGCGCGGGTCAGCGAAGGCCAGCCGCTGCTGCGCTTCGACCTGGACAAGGTGGCGCGCGGCAGCAAGAGCCTGATCACCGTACTGATCGTCACCAACGGCGAAGGCTTCCAACTGCGCCCGCTGACCACCACTTCGGTGGACGTCGGCGCGCCACTGCTGCACCTCAGCCCGACCGGTACGGCAACTGAATCCGACGCACCACACGGTGGTAGCCGTGAAAGCCGTGGCCGCGTCCGCGTGGCGCTGCACGGCGGCCTCCACGCCCGCCCCGCCGCTCTGCTACGCAAGACCGCACGGGAATTCTCCTGCCGCGCCGAACTGCATTTCGGCGGGCGCAACGCCAGCGTCGACAGCCTGGTCGGCATCATGGGGCTGGGCGTCGCCGAGCAGGACGAAGTGGAAGTGATCTGCCGCGGCCAGGACAGCGAAGCGGCCCTCCACGCGCTGTTGAAAACCCTGGGTACCGCCGATGGCGAATCCCATCCGCTTGCCGTCGCCGCAGTCCCGGTAGCCGCGCCGCGAGGCACGGACGAGCCCGGTGTACTGGGTGGCGTCTGCGCCTCCCCGGGCGTGGCCAGTGGCCCGCTGGTCCGCCTGGGCGCCATCCAGCTCCCGCAGGACGGCGGAGATTCCCAGCCCGACGAACAGCACCGCGCACTGGACCAGGCGCTGGAACGGGTTCGCGATGATGTACGCGTGACGCTGCAACAAGCCGGGAAACAAGGTCACGCGGACGAGGAAGCGATCTTCTCCGCCCACCTCGCCCTGCTGGAGGACCCCGGCTTGCTGGATGGCGCCGACCAACTGATCGACCAGCGCGTCAGCGCCGCCCACGCCTGGCACCGCGCCGTGCAGGCGCAATGCGGCATTCTGCTGGCGCTGGGCAACCCGCTGCTGGCCGAGCGCGCCAACGACCTGCGCGACCTGGAGAAGCGCGTGCTGCGCGTCCTGCTCGGCAACGAGGGCGAACAGCCGGTCCCGTCCGGCAGCCTGGTGGCCGCCCATGAAATCACCCCGTCCGACCTCGGCCCGCTGGTCCGCGCCGGCGCTGCCGGCCTGTGCATGGCCGAGGGCGGCGCCACTTCCCACGTCGCCATCCTCGCCCGCGCCAAGGGCCTGCCCTGCCTGGTAGCCCTCGGCCCGCAACTGCTGGAGCTGGAAGAAGGCCGAACGCTGGTGCTGGATGCCGATCACGGTCGGCTGGAGTACAGCCCCAGCGCCGAACGGATTGCCCAGGTCGCCGCCCAGCGTGAACAACGCGAGCAGGCCCGCGAACGCCAGCGCGCGCAGGCCCAGCAACCGGCCCTGACCCGCGACGGCAAGTCCATCGAGGTTGGCGCCAACGTCGCCAACCCGGAAGAAACGGCCGAAGCCTTCGCTGCCGGAGCCGATGGCATCGGCCTGCTGCGCAGCGAATTCCTCTTCCTCGACCGCCAGCAGGCGCCGAACGAGCAGGAGCAGCAGCGCGCCTACCAGGACGTGCTGGACGCCATGGGCGAGCGTCGGGTGATCATCCGCACCATCGATGTCGGCGGCGACAAGCACCTTGCCTACCTGCCGCTGCCCGCCGAGGAAAACCCGGCACTTGGCCTGCGCGGTATCCGCCTCGGCCAGGCACTGCCGCAGTTGCTCGACCAGCAGTTGCGCGCACTGTTGCAGGTCTCGCCGCTGCACCGTTGCCGCGTGCTGCTCCCCATGGTCAGCGAGGTGGACGAGCTGATCGCCATCCGCCGGCGCCTGGACCAGTTGGCGCAGGACCTGGGCATCGAGCAACGCCCCGAACTGGGCGTGATGATCGAGGTGCCCTCCGCCGCCCTATTGGCCGACCAGTTGGCCGAGCACGCCGATTTCCTCTCCATCGGCACTAACGACCTTTCGCAATACACCCTGGCCATGGACCGCTGCCATGCCGGGCTCGCCGCGCGCATCGACGCGCTGCACCCGGCACTGCTGCGGCTGATCGCCCAGACCTGCGCCGGCGCCGCCCGCCATGGCCGCTGGGTCGGCGTCTGCGGCGCCCTGGCTAGCGAAGCGCTGGCAACGCCGGTGCTGATCGGCCTGGGCGTGCAGGAACTCTCGGTCAGCCCCGGACTGGTCGGCGAGATCAAGGCGCGGGTCCGTGAGCTCGACGCCGAGGACTGCCGCCGGCGCAGCCAGGAACTGCTGGCCCTGGGCAGCGCCCGCGCCGTGCGGGAAGCCTGCACGCGCCTGTGGCCGCAGCCCTGAAGCCCCAGAACAGGAATCGGAGTCCCGCCATGACCACTGAGCTGATCCAGACCGCACAAGGCCCGCGCCAGCTGCTAGCGCAGTTGTACGGCGGCTTCATCGAAACCCTGCAGCGTCTGGGGCGCGCCCTGATGCTGCCGATCGCCATCCTGCCGATCGCCGGCCTGCTGCTGCGCCTGGGCGACAAGGACCTGCTGAACATCCTGCTGATCCACGATGCCGGCAACGCGATCTTCGCCAACCTGGCGCTGATCTTCGCCATCGGCATCTCCGTCGGCTTCGCCCGCGACAACAACGGCACCGCCGGCCTGGCGGGCGCAGTGGGCTACCTGGTGATGACGTCGACGCTCAAAGCCATCGACCCCAGCATCAACATGGGCGTGCTCTCGGGGATCATCAGCGGCCTGGTGGCCGGCGCGCTGTACAACCGCTTCAAGGACATCGCCCTGCCGCAGTACCTGGCGTTCTTCGGTGGCCGGCGCTTCGTGCCCATCGTCACCGGCCTCGCCGCGCTGGGCCTGGGCGTGCTGTTCGGGCTGATCTGGCCGCCCATCCAGCATGTGATCGACGACCTGGGCAACCTGCTGGTGGGCAGCGGCAGCTTTGGCGCCTTCGCCTTCGGCGTACTCAACCGCCTGCTGATCGTCACCGGCCTGCACCACATCCTCAACAACCTGATGTGGTTCGTCTTCGGCGCCTTCACCGACCCGGAGACCGGCCGGCAGATCACCGGCGACCTCGCCCGCTACTTCGCTGGCGACCCGAAGGGCGGCCAGTTCATGGCCGGCATGTTCCCAGTAATGATGTTCGGCCTGCCCGCCGCGTGCCTGGCGATGTACCGCAATGCCCTCCCGGAGCGGCGCAAGCTGGTCGGCGGCCTGCTGCTCTCGATGGCGCTGACCGCCTTCCTCACCGGCGTGACCGAGCCCATCGAATTCGCCTTCATGTTCCTGGCGCCGCTGCTGTACCTGCTTCACGCGCTGCTGACCGGGCTGTCGATGGCCATCACCGACCTGCTGAACATCCGCCTGGGCTTCACCTTCTCCGGCGGCGCCATCGACCTGGCGCTGGGCTGGGGCAAGTCCACCAACGGCTGGATGCTCTGGCCGCTGGGCCTGTGCTATGCCGCCGCCTACTACTTCGTGTTCGATTTCTGCATCCGCCGCTTCCAGCTGAAGACGCCCGGCCGCGAGGCGATCGACGAAAGCACCGACCACGAAACGACTGCCAGCTCCTCCGAGCAGCGCGCGCCGGCCTTCATCAAGGCGCTGGGCGGCGCCGCCAACCTTGAGGTGGTCGACGCCTGCACCACCCGCCTGCGCCTGAAGCTGACGGACCGCAGCAAAGCCTCGGACACACAGCTCAAGGCGCTGGGCGCGATGGCCGTGGTCCGCCCCGGCAAGGCTGGCAGCCTGCAGGTGGTGGTCGGCCCGGAAGCCGACAGCATCGCCGACGAGATCCGCCGCGCGCTGCCGGCAGGCATCCTGCAGGAGAGCGCCGCCCAATCCGTCAGCGAGGATTCGGAGCAACTGCCCCCAGAATTCGTCTCGTCGCAGGAAACCGCAGAATGGCTGCAGGCGCTGGGCGGCCAGGGCAATCTGCGCAGCGTGGAGACCGTCGCACTGACACGCTTGCGGGTGGCCGTGAAGAGCGGTGAGCAATTGCAGCGAGGCCGTCTAACCGAACTGGGTTGCGAGGGCGTCAGCCAGGTGGCCGAGGGTGTCTATCACCTGCTGGTCGGGGCGCGCGCGGGGGCGCTGGGGCGTTCCTTCGACAGCCTGCGCCACAGCTAGCGGGGCATGAAAAAAGGCGCCTGCGGGCGCCTTTTTTCTCTCAGAACACCATGTCCGACAGCCGCCAGACCTCGAAGGCCGGCGTCTCGTACGGGTGGGCCTGCTTGAGGGCCTTCACCGAGTCATGGATCAACTCGTCGGCCACCACCATCTCCACCTTCCATTCGGCGACCTGCTCGACGCTGCCAGCCTGGCCGATGTAGGGGTTGCTGCCCTGCAAAGGGCGGAACTGTCCCTGTCCGAGCGCCTGCCAGCAACAGCTGTCATAGGCACCGATGCGTCCTGCACCGGCGGCGAACACCGCTTTCTTGACCGGTTCCAGATGGCTTTCCGGAACGTAGAAACACAGTTTGTACATCGGAGGCTCCGATCGAAACAGGGACACAGCCGTGACAAAGTACGCCACGGGTGACAAATCCTGCCACAAATAGTGGCACTTTGCCTCTTGTGACTTGCAAGTCATCGTGGAAGTTCGACCGTCCGGTTCCGAGCTTGTTCGCTTGCGGACAACTTTGTACGAAATCTGTGACGGACTTCGAGCTCACCGACCGGTGAAGCGCCGCCAGCGCTCTTTCAGACCTGGCGCCGCCGGGGCGTGGGAGCCGTCGCAGAACGGCAGCTTTGCCGACCGCCCGCAACAGCACAGCAACAGATGTCGCTCGCGCCGGACCGTCAGTTCCAGCGAGTCGGCACAACTCGCCGCGGCATCCGGCAGGCTGGCGCACTGCCCGCAGCGGCACAGGCGCAGGACCTGTCCCGGCTCGACCGAGCGAACCTCCGGCAGCATCTCGTCGTCAGCCAAGGCGCCCTTCCTCGATGGTCGGACAAAGAAAAAGGGGAAAGCCGAAGCTTTCCCCTTTCGCGTGTCGCATCAGACCGGACTCAACCGACCCAGACGCGGGCGTTGCGGAACATGCGCATCCAGCCGCCGTCCTCTTCCCACTCGTCCGGGCGCCAGGAGTTCTGCACGGCGCGGAACACGCGCTCCGGGTGCGGCATCATGATGGTGACGCGGCCGTCGCGGCTGGTCAGGCCGGTGATGCCACGCGGCGAGCCGTTCGGGTTGGCCGGGTAGCTCTCGGTGACCTTGCCCAGGTTGTCGACGAAACGCAGGGCCACGGTGCCGGACAGGTCGGCTTCCAGCAGCGCTTCCTCGCTCTCGAACTCCGCATGGCCTTCGCCGTGGGCGATGGCGATCGGCATACGCGAACCGGCCATGCCCTGCAGGAAGATCGACTGCGATTCCTGCACCTGAACCATCGCCACGCGCGCTTCGAACTGCTCGGAGCGGTTGCGCACGAAGTGCGGCCAGAACTCGGTGCCGGGGATCAGCTCGTGCAGGTTGGACATCATCTGGCAACCGTTGCACACGCCGAGGGCGAAGCTGTCCTTGCGCTCGAAGAAGGCCTGGAAGCCGTCGCGGGCACGGGCGTTGAACAGGATCGACTTGGCCCAGCCTTCGCCGGCGCCCAGTACATCGCCGTAGGAGAAGCCACCGCAGGCCACCAGGCCCTTGAACTGCTCCAGGCTGATGCGGCCGGAGAGGATGTCGCTCATGTGCACGTCGACAGCGGCGAAGCCGGCGCGGTCGAAGGCCGCGGCCATTTCCACCTGGCCGTTGACGCCCTGCTCGCGCAGGATGGCAATCTGCGGGCGCACGCCTTTCTTGATGTAAGGCGCAGCGATATTGTCGTTGACGTCGAAGCTCAGCTTCACCGACAGGCCGGGGTTGTCTTCTTCCAGCAGGCCGTCGAATTCCTGGTCGGCGCAGTCGGCGTTGTCGCGCATGCGCTGGATGCGGTAGCTGGTCTCGCTCCAGATGCGCTGCAGGTTGCGACGCTGGGCATGGAAGACGCGCTCACCGTTGAAGGACAACTCGATGTCGGCGCCACTGGCCGGCTGGCCGATGACCGCAACGCAGTCTTCCAGGCCGGCGGCGCTGAACTGGGCCAGCACTTCCGGGGTGGCCGCAGTGCGAACCTGGATCACCGCGCCCAGTTCTTCGTTGAACAGGGCGGCGGTCAGCTCGTCACGGCTGTCGGCCAGCGCGTCGAGGTTCAGGTCGAGGCCGCAATGGCCGGCGAAGGCCATTTCCACCACGGTGGCCATCAGGCCGCCGTCGGAACGGTCGTGGTAGGCCAGCAGGTGGCCGTCGGCGTTCAGGCCCTGGATTACGGCGAAGAAGGCTTTCAGGTCTTCGGCATCGTCGACGTCCGGAGCGGCGCGGCCGATCTGGCCGTTGACCTGGGCGAGGATCGAGCCGCCCATGCGGTTCTTGCCACGGCCGAGGTCGATGACGATCAGGTCGCTCTCGCCCTTGTCCAGGCGCAGCTGCGGGGTCAGGGTCTTGCGCACGTCGTTGACCGGGGCGAAGCCGGAGATGATCAGCGACATCGGCGAGGTGACGCTCTTCTCGGCGTCGCCATCCTGCCAGCGGGTCTTCATGGACATGGAGTCCTTGCCCACCGGGATGGTGATGCCCAGCGCCGGGCACAGCTCCATGCCGACAGCCTTGACGGTGTCGTACAGGCGCGCGTCCTCGCCCGGGTGGCCGGCAGCGGCCATCCAGTTGGCGGAGAGCTTGATCTCGGAGATCTTGTCGATGCTCGCGGCGGCCAGGTTGGTGATGGTCTCGCCGATCGCCATGCGGCCGGAGGCCGGGGCGTCGATCACGGCCAGCGGAGTACGCTCGCCCATGGCCATGGCTTCACCGGTGTAGACGTCGAAGCTGGTGGCGGTGACGGCGCAATCGGCCACCGGAACCTGCCACGGGCCGACCAGCTGGTCGCGGGCAACCAGGCCGGTGATGGTGCGGTCGCCAATGGTGATCAGGAAGTTCTTGCTGGCCACGGCCGGGTGACGCAGCACGCGCTCGGTGGACTCGTTCAGGTCCAGGCCGGCGGCGGCGAAGTCATCGCCCAGCTCGGCTTCGCGGGTGACCGAACGGTGCATGCGCGGCGGCTTGCCGAGCAGCACTTCGAGCGGCATGTCCACCGGCTTGTTGCCGAAGTGGCTGTCGGCGACGGTCAGTTGCAGCTCTTCGGTGGCCTCGCCGACCACGGCGAACGGGCAGCGCTCGCGCTCGCAGATGGCCTTGAAGGTCTCGAAGTCGGCGGCGTCGACCGACATCACGTAGCGTTCCTGCGACTCGTTGCACCAGATTTCCAGCGGGCTCATGCCCGGCTCGTCGTTGGGTACGTTGCGCAGTTCGAAGCGGCCGCCACGGCCGCCGTCGTTGATCAGTTCCGGCAGGGCGTTGGAGATGCCGCCCGCACCCACGTCGTGGATGAACTTGATCGGGTTGTTCTCGCCCATCTGCCAGCAGCGGTCGATGACCTCCTGGCAACGGCGTTCCATTTCCGGGTTCTCGCGCTGCACCGAGGCGAAGTCCAGGTCAGCGGCGGAGGCGCCGGTGGCCATGGAGGAAGCAGCGCCGCCGCCCAGGCCGATCAGCATGGCCGGGCCGCCGAGCACGATCAGCTTGGCGCCGACCGAAATCTCGCCCTTCTGCACGTGATCTTCGCGGATGTTGCCCATTCCACCGGCGATCATGATCGGCTTGTGGTATCCGCGGACTTCCTCGCCGCGCGGGGTGGCGATGGCCTGCTCGAAGGTACGGAAGTAGCCGGCGAGGTTCGGACGACCGAATTCGTTGTTGAACGCGGCGCCGCCCAGCGGGCCTTCGATCATGATGTCCAGCGGGGTAACGATGCGCTCGGGCTTGCCGTACGGCACTTCCCAGGGCTGCTCGAAACCGGGGATGTTCAGGTTGGAGACGGTGAAGCCCACCAGGCCGGCTTTCGGCTTGGCGCCACGACCGGTTGCGCCTTCGTCGCGGATCTCGCCGCCGGAGCCGGTGGAGGCGCCGGGGAAGGGAGCGATGGCGGTCGGGTGGTTGTGGGTCTCCACCTTCATCAGGATGTGCACCGGCTCTTCGCTGGCGCCGTACTGGCGGGTCTCGGCGTTCGGGTAGAAACGGCCGGCGACGTAGCCCTTCATGACCGCGGCGTTGTCCTTGTAGGCGGACAGCACGCCTTCGCGGTGCATTTCATAGGTGTTCTTGATCATGCCGAACAGGCTCTTGTCCTGAGCCTGGCCGTCGATGTCCCAACTGGCGTTGAAGATCTTGTGGCGGCAGTGTTCGGAGTTGGCCTGGGCGAACATCATCAGCTCGACGTCGTGCGGGTTGCGACCCATCTCGACGAAGCTTTTCACCAGGTAGTCGATCTCGTCTTCGGCCAGGGCCAGGCCCAGCTCGAGGTTGGCCTTCTCCAGCGCGGCGCGACCGCCGGCGAGGATGTCGACCACGGTCAGCGGCTTGGGCTGGGCGTGGCTGAACAGAGCCGAAGCTTCTTCGAGCTGGTTCAGCACCAGCTGGGTCATGCGGTCGTGCAGGCGGGCGGCGACGGCTTGCGCGTCGGCCTCGCTCAGTTCGCCGGTGACGTAGTAGGCGATGCCGCGCTCGATGCGCTCGATCTTGGCCAGGCCGCAGTTGCGGGCGATGTCAGAGGCCTTGCTCGACCAGGGCGAGATGGTGCCGAAACGGGGGAGAACCAGGAACAGACGACCGGCGGGATCCTGCACGGGGACGCTCGGACCGTACTTCAGCAGGCGCGCCAGGACTTGTTCTTCCTCGGCGTTGAGGGCTCCGGTGACCTCGGCGAAGTGCGCAAACTCGGCATACAGCCCGGTGACGGCGGGCACATGCTGGGTCAGCAGGTCGAGCAGTTTGCCGTGGCGGAAAGCGGAAAGGGCGGGAGCACCGCGCAGGATCAGCATTGTCGGAACAGCCTCTGGAGACGGGGAAGTGTGTGGGGCCGGACGGGCCGGCCCACAGAGGCCGTGCATTCTACCGTAAAGCGCAGCCCGACGGCAGCTCTGAAGTACCTTCCTTGCCGCCGCTCCGGCGGAAGACGCCATTCATCTTCGAAGGCCTTCGAGCGGCCTAGGAAAAATCCCGGCCCTGCGGCCTTCAGCAGGAATAATGCCGACGAACGGTGCCCCAGCTAGCAGAGAAGCTTCGAGCTGTCGAGATATGGCGCACAACGGCCTTTGCGTATACTGCCCTGATGCTTGCCCTGACTGTGTCCCGTGTGCGCTGCACCGCCTGGATCTTGGCGACCTGTATCTTTCTGCTGCTTTCCGGCTGTAGCGAGGCGAAAGCCCCGACGGCCCTCGAGCGCGTGCAGAAGGACGGCGTGCTGCGCGTGATCACTCGCAACAGTCCGGCCACCTACTTCCAGGACCGCAACGGCGATACCGGCTTCGAGTACGAGCTGGCCAAGCGCTTTGCCGACAGCCTGGGCGTGCAGCTGCAGATCGAAACCGCCGACAACATCGACGACCTCTACGACCGCATCGGCCGCGACGGCGGACCGAACCTGGCGGCCGCCGGCCTGACGCCGGGCGGCGAGCGCGATACCCAGGTGCGCTACTCGCACTCCTACCTCGACGTCACCCCCCAGGTCGTGTACCGCAACGGCGCGCAGCGCCCTACCCGCCCCGACGATCTGGTGGGCAAGCGCATCGTCGTGTTGAAAGGCAGCAGCCATGCCTCGCAGCTGGCCGAACTGAAGAAGCAGTACCCCAAGCTGGAATACCGCGAATCCGACGCCGACGAGATGGTCGACCTGCTGCGCATGGTGGACGTCGGCGAGATCGACCTGACGCTGGTGGATTCCAACGAGCTGGCGATGAACCAGGTGTACTTCCCCAACGTGCGCGTCGCCTTCGACCTCGGCGATGCCAAGGGCCTGGCCTGGGCGCTGCCGGCCGGCGACGACAACAGCCTGATCGACAAGGTCAACGCCTTCCTCGACAAGGCCAAGCAGGACGGCCTGCTGCAGCGCCTGAAGGACCGGTACTACGGCCACGTGGACGTGCTGGGTTATGTTGGTGCCTACACCTTCGCCCAGCACCTGCAGCAGCGTCTGCCCAAGTACGAACCGCACTTCCGCCAGAGCGGCACCAAGCTCGAAGCCGACTGGCGCCTGCTCGCCGCCATCGGCTACCAGGAATCCATGTGGCAGCCCGACGCAACCTCCAAGACCGGCGTGCGCGGCCTGATGATGCTGACTAACCGCACCGCCCAGGCCATGGGCGTGGCCAACCGCCTGGACCCGAAGCAGAGCATCCAGGGCGGCAGCAAGTACTACGTGCAGATCAAGGACGAGCTGCCCGACAGCATCAAGGACCCGGATCGCATGTGGTTCGCCCTGGCCGCCTACAACATCGGCGGTGCCCACCTTGACGACGCGCGCAAGATGGCCGAGCAGGAAGGCCTGAACCCGAACAAGTGGCTCGACGTCAAGAAGATGCTGCCGCGCCTGGCGCAGAAGCAGTACTACCGCAAGACGCGCTACGGCTACGCGCGGGGCGGCGAGACCGTGCACTTCGTGCAGAACGTGCGCCGTTACTACGACATCCTGACCTGGGTGACCCAGCCGCAGATGGAAGGCGGCCAGCTCGCCGAAAGCGGTCTGCACCTGCCGGGCGTGAACAAGACCAAGCCCAACGATGATGACGATGGGCGGGATCAGAAGCTCTGAGGCTTCAACTCCACCCGTTCACCAATGTGCCACATCGCATCAATCGCGGAAGGAGCCCTGCCGGAACGTCGGAGCCGATCTGTAGGAGCGCGCCATGCGCGCGATCGCGGGCAAGGCCCGCTCCTACAAGGAATGTACCGATGCCCAGCCACTGCCCAAGAGCGGACTCCGTCCGCGATAGGCCAGGCGCCGCGAAAGGCTGGGCAGGTTCGCGAGCAAGCTCGCCCCTACAAAGCGCGTTCAGCCCTTGCGCCGCGCCTTGAAGAAGGCCGAGAGCATCGCGCTGCACTCTTCCCCCAGCACCCCGCCTTCCACCAGCACCCGGTGGTTGAGGAAGTCCTGTTCGAAGAAGTTGCCACGGCTGACCACCACGCCGGACTTCGGCTCGGTGGCGCCGAACACCACGCGCTGGATGCGCGAGTGCACCAGCAGGCCGGCACACATGCTGCAGGGTTCGAGCGTCACATAGAGGGTACTGCCGGGCAGGCGATAGTTCTGCGCGGCGGCAGCAGCTTCGCGGATGGCGACCATCTCGGCGTGGGCGCTGGGATCATGGGAGGTGATCGGTCGGTTGAAGCCGCGACCGATGACCTGCCCGTCCAGCACCAGCACGGCGCCCACCGGCACTTCGCCCAGGGCCGCACCCTGCTCGGCCAGCGCCATGGCTTCGCGCATGAAGGGGATGTCCTGGCTGCGGTCGATGACCGGCGCCAGCCCCTTCACCGTCGGATGTCCCTTGCTGTTGGTCAGCCGCACCATGCCTCGCCCACCGCGATGGTTCCCATCAGCCCGGTCTCCATGTGATCGATCACGTGGCAGTGGAACATCCACAGGCCGGGGTTATCCGCCACCAGCGCCACGCGTGCCGTCTCATTCTTGCCCAGCAGGTAGGTATCGGTGAAATACGGAATGATCTCCCGACGATCGGAATCCAGCACCTTGAAGGCCATGCCGTGCAGGTGGATCGGGTGCTGGTACTGGGTCATGTTGCGCAGCACGAAGATGTAGCTGTTGCCTTCCTTGAGCTTCGCCAGCGGCGGCGAGTTGTGCTTGTGCTCCTCACCGCCCTGCCAGGCCACGCCGTTGATCTGCCACAGCGAGGGCGCCGACTGGCCCTTGGAGTAGTCGGACATGGCGCCGACCCACTCGAACTTGAAGTTGATGGTCTCGGCGTTCTTCAGGTCCGGCTCGGCCACCGGGTTGCGCGGCAGCGGCGCGGGCCACTTGGCCGTCGGCGCCTTGGGATTGGCCACACCGCGAATAGTCGCCAGACGCACCGGGCCGTTGCGCAGCGACAGCTCGGTGCCTTCCGCCGGGCCGCGAATGCCCAGCTCCAGGCGCATGCCCGGGCCGATCCAGTACTGGTCGTTGGGGCCCTTGCCGAAGTCGCGCGGCTCCACCGGGTGGCCGTCGATGGCGTAGATCTTCGCGTCGGCGTCCGGCAGGTTGAGGCGGTAGGTCACGGTGTTGTCGACGTTGAGGATGCGCACCCGGACGATCTCGCCGGCCGGCAGCTCGATCACCGGCGTGCGTTGGCCGTTGATGGTCGACAGGCGCCCGCGAGTGCCTTCGCGCGCAGCCTCGCGCGGCACGCTGAAAGGCGTGAAATTGCCCTCCTCGTCCACGTGCCAGGTCTTCAGGTTGAGGATCTTTTCGCTGGTGAACTCGGTGGGTTCGCGCTCGTCGATGATCAACGGCCCGACCAGGCCGCGGCCCAGCTGCTCGCTGCTCATCAGGTGCGGGTGGTACCAGTAGCTGCCGGCATCCGGGGTCTTGAACTGGTAGACAAAGCTCTCGCCCGGCTGCACCGGCGGCTGCGAGATGTAGGGCACGCCGTCCATCTCGATGGGCAGGCGGATGCCGTGCCAGTGGATGGTGGTCGGCTCGTCCAGCTTGTTGGTGAAGCGCACCCGCAGCCAGTCGCCCTGGCGCGCGCGGATTTCCACGCCGGGGGCCTGGCCGCCATAGCCCAGGCCGGGGGTCTTGTGGCCGGGCACCAGCTCCAGGTCGAGCGGCGCGGCGATCAGTTCGTAATCGTGTTCGGCGGCAACTTCCGGGCGTGCCAGCCAGATGCGCGCGCCGCCGGCGCCCAGGCCGACGACGGCCAGGCCAGCGAGGCCACCGAGTACTTGTCTACGGGTAAACGACATGGGTCCAGACTCCTCAAACAAGGGACTTGCGACCCCATCGACTTTCACGGAGGTTGGCGCATTCGCGCCCGGCGCCAGGCTCTTGCGGCCGGCTGCACTGCAAACAGGGGAACTGTGCATGAAGGCACGAACGCCTCTCATGCGCCAGGTCAAGGACGGGTATTCCCGCCCTCGCCTGCAAGGAGCGCGGCGAGCTTGCCGCGCCCCTCGTTAAGGAAACGTTAAACGCTCCCGATCATTCCCACTCGATGGTGGCCGGCGGCTTGCTCGACACGTCGTAGGTGACGCGGGAGATGCCTTCGATCTCGTTGATGATGCGGTTCGAGACCTTCTCCAGCAGCTCGTACGGCAGGTGCGCCCAGCGAGCGGTCATGAAGTCGATGGTCTCCACCGCGCGCAGGGCCACGACCCAGGCGTAGCGACGGCCATCACCGACCACGCCGACGGACTTCACCGGCTGGAACACCACGAAGGCCTGGCTGGTCTTGTGGTACCAGTCGAAGTTGCGCAGTTCTTCGATGAAGATGTGGTCCGCGCGACGCAGCAGGTCGGCGTACTCCTTCTTCACTTCGCCGAGGATGCGCACGCCCAGGCCCGGGCCCGGGAACGGGTGGCGGTAGACCATGTCGTAGGGCAGGCCCAGCTCCAGGCCGATCTTGCGGACTTCGTCCTTGAACAGCTCGCGCAGCGGCTCGACCAGTTCGAACTGCATGTCTTCGGGCAGGCCGCCGACGTTGTGGTGCGACTTGATCACGTGGGCCTTGCCGGTCTTGGCGCCGGCCGACTCGATCACGTCGGGGTAGATGGTGCCCTGGGCGAGGAACTTCACGTCCTTCAGCTTGGTGGCTTCCTCATCGAAGACTTCGATGAAGCTGCCGCCGATGATCTTGCGCTTCTGCTCCGGGTCGCTGACGCCGGCCAGGCGGCTGAGGAACTTCTCTTCGGCGTTGGCGCGGATGACCTTGACGCCCATGTTCTCGGCGAACATGGCCATCACCTGGTCACCTTCGTGCAGGCGCAGCAGGCCGTTGTCGACGAAGACGCAGGTCAGCTGGTCGCCGATGGCCTTGTGCAGCAGGGCTGCAACCACCGAGGAATCCACACCGCCGGACAGACCCAGCAGCACCTTGGAGTTGCCGACCTGGGCACGCACGGTGGCGATGGCGTCGTTGACGATATTGGACGGGGTCCACAGGGCTTCGCAGCCGCAGATGTCCAGCACGAAGCGGGAGAGGATGCGACCGCCCTGCTTGGTGTGGGTCACTTCCGGGTGGAACTGCACGCCGTAGTAGCCGCGGGCATCGTCGGCCATGGCGGCGATCGGGCAGCTCGGGGTGCTGGCGAGGATGTGGAAGCCGGCCGGAATCTCGGTGACCTTGTCGCCGTGGCTCATCCACACATCGAGGCCGAACACGCCATCTTCGCTGACGCAATCTTCGATGCCGTCCAGCAGGCGGGCCTTGCCGACCACGTCGACGCGGGCGTAGCCGAACTCGCGCAGGTCAGAGCCCAGTACCTTGCCGCCCATCTGCTCGGCCATGGTCTGCATGCCGTAGCAGATGCCGAACAGCGGTACCTTCAGGTCGAACACGGCCTGGGGCGCGCGCGGGCTGTTGGCTTCATGCACCGACTCCGGGCCGCCGGCCAGGATGATGCCGCGCGGGGCGAAGGCGCGAACCTCGTCGTCGCTCATGTCGAACGGATGGATTTCGCAGTACACGCCGATCTCGCGGACGCGGCGGGCGATCAGCTGGGTGTACTGGGAGCCGAAGTCGAGGATCAGGATCCGGTGAGCGTGAATGTCTTGGGCCATGGCCATCTCTCGTAGCGAAATTCTTAAACGACACGGGGCTGTATCAACCAGCCCCGTGTCCGACTCATTAACCGAAAAACCCTCAACCTACGCGGTAGTTCGGGGCTTCCTTGGTGATCTGCACATCATGCACGTGGGACTCGGCCATGCCGGCGCCGGTGATGCGCACGAACTGCGGCTTGGTGCGCATGTCCTGGATATCGGCGCTGCCGGTGTAGCCCATGGCGGCACGCAGGCCACCCATCAGCTGGTGGACGATGGCGGTCAGCTGGCCTTTGTAGGGCACGCGACCCTCGATGCCTTCGGGTACCAGCTTCTCGGCGCCGGCGGAGGCGTCCTGGAAGTAGCGGTCGGAGGAACCGGTGGAACCAGCCATGGCGCCCAGGGAGCCCATGCCACGGTAGGATTTGTAGGAGCGGCCCTGGAACAGCTCGATCTCGCCCGGAGCCTCTTCGGTACCGGCGAACATCGAACCCATCATCACGCAGTAGGCGCCAGCCACCATGGCCTTGGCCAGGTCGCCGGAGAAGCGGATGCCGCCATCGGCGATCAGCGGAACGCCGGTACCTTCGAGGGCGGCGGCAACGTTGGCGATGGCGGAGATCTGCGGCACGCCGACACCCGCGACGATACGGGTGGTGCAGATGGAGCCCGGGCCGATGCCGACCTTGACGGCGTCGGCGCCGGCGTCAGCCAGTGCCTTGGCGGCTTCGCCGGTGGCGATGTTGCCGCCGATGACCTGTACCTGCGGGAAGGTTTCCTTCACCCAGCGCACGCGGTCGATCACGCCTTTGGAGTGGCCGTGGGCGGTGTCGACGACAACGACGTCAACACCCGCGGCGACCAGGGCGGAAACACGCTCGCCAGTATCGGCACCGGTACCGACGGCAGCGCCGACGCGCAGGCGGCCCAGGTCATCCTTGGATGCCAGCGGGTAGGTCTTGGCTTTTTCGATGTCGCGGAAGGTCACCAGGCCGGTGAGGTAGAAGTTCTCGTCGACGATCAGCATCTTCTCGATGCGATTCTCGTAAAGCGCCGCCTTGATCTCTTCCAGCGGAGTGTTCTCGCGGGCCGTGATCAGCTTGTCCTTCGGGGTCATGATCGCGGCCACGCTGTCGCCGACGTTCGGCTTCACGCGCAGGTCGCGGCCGGTGACGATACCGACCAGTTCACCCTCTTCCACTACCGGGAAGCCGGAGAAGCCGTATTCGCGGGCGATCTGCAGCAGCTCGATGATCTTGGTCGACGGGGTCACGGTGACCGGGTCGCGAACGATGGCGGTCTCGTGCTTCTTGACCTTGCGGACCTCGGCGGCCTGCTGCTCGATGCTCATGTTCTTGTGGATGATGCCGATGCCGCCTTCCTGTGCCATGGCGATGGCCAGGCGGGCTTCGGTCACGGTATCCATCGCGGCGGACACCAGCGGGATGTTCAGTTCGATGCCACGGGTCAGGCGAGTCTTGAGACTCACGTCCTTGGGCAGGACTTCCGAATAACCTGGAATCAGGAGGACGTCGTCGAAAGTGAGGGCTTCTTGGCTGATGCGCAGCATGGCGGGGGCTCCCGATCGGGAAAAATGGAAGCGCGGCATTATATCTCAGTCAGGGGGTCGGGCTCAACGCAACCGGACGATCTGAATGAAGCCTTTATGAAGCTCGTGCGCTGGCCCCTGCCCGCAGGCCCGCTTATCATCCTTCGCCATGCAGAAAGATCCCTTCCAACGGCTGGGCCTCGACCGCGAGGTTCTGACCGTCAGCCAGCTCAACCAGCGCGCCCGCCACCTGCTGGAGGACGTGTTCCCGCAGGTCTGGGTCGAGGGCGAAATCTCCAACCTCGCGCGTCCCGCATCCGGCCACATGTACTTCACCCTCAAGGACAGCAATGCCCAGGTGCGCTGCGCGCTGTTCCGGCAGAACGCCCTGCGCGTGCGCCAGGCCCTGCGCGACGGCCTCGCCGTGCGCGTGCGCGGCAAGGTTTCGCTGTTCGAGGGGCGCGGCGACTACCAACTGATCGCCGATACCGTCGAACCGGCCGGTGACGGCGCACTGCGCCTGGCCTTCGAGGCCTTGAAGGAAAAGCTCGCCGCCGAAGGCCTGTTCGCCGCCGAGCGCAAGCAGGAACTGCCTGCCCATCCCCGACGCATCGGCATCGTCAGTTCGCCCACCGGCGCGGTGATCCGCGACATCATCAGCGTATTCCGCCGCCGCGCGCCGCAGGTCGAGCTGACCCTGATCCCCACCGCCGTGCAGGGCCGCGAGGCTATCGGGCAGATCGTCCGCGCGCTGCAACTGGCCGATGCGCAGGGCTTCGACGCCCTGATCCTGGCCCGTGGCGGCGGCTCGCTGGAAGACCTCTGGTGCTTCAACGAGGAACCGGTGGCCCGTGCCATCGCCGCCTGTGTCACGCCCATCGTCAGTGCGGTGGGGCACGAGACCGACGTGTCCATCAGCGATTTCGTCGCCGACGTGCGCGCACCGACGCCCTCGGCCGCCGCCGAGCTGCTGGCGCCCCACAGCGGCGACCTGCAGCAGCGCCTGGACAGCCTGCGCCGCCGGCTGATCCTGCGCATCCAGGACCGCCTGACCCGCGAGCGCCTGCGCCTGGAAGGCACCGCCCGGCGCCTGCGCCATCCCGGCGAACGCCTGCGCCAGCAATCCCAGCGCCTGGACGACCTGGACATGCGCCTGCGCCGCGCCTTCGAGCGCCAGCTGCAGATTCGCCACGAACGCGTGGCCCGCCTGGACACTCGCCTCACCGCGCAACATCCGGGCCGAAACCTGGCCCTGCTGCGTCAGCGCCTGGACAACCTCAGCGCCCGCCTGCCCCGCGCCACCCATGCGATCCTGCGCGAACAGCGCCAGCGCCTGGACGGCCTGATGCAGACGCTGCACATCGTCAGCCCGCTGGCGACCCTGGGCCGTGGCTACAGCATCCTGCTGGACGACAAGGGCCAGGCCATCCGCAGCGCCGCGCAGACCAGGAACGGCCAGCGCCTCAAGGCCAGGCTGGGCGACGGCGAGCTGGAAGTGCGGGTGGAGGACAACCACCAGGCGCCCGTCACCCTTTCCCTGCTGGACTGATGGCCGATGACCGACCTGCTCGCGCCGATCCTGCCGCAACCCGATCCCGACTGGGCCGAGGCCTTCCGCGTGCCCATCGTCGAATGCGACCAACCTCTGCAGGCGCTGGGCATCGCCACCGGCTTCGCGGTGTGGCCGGCGTACCACCGTCTCGGCGTGCCCAACGCGCAGCCGGAGTGCTATGCCCGCATGGAAGTCTTCGAACGCCTGCTGCATGCCGCGAGCCTGCTGCCTGATGGCATCCGCCTGGTGATCCTCGATGCCTGGCGGCCCTTCGCGGTGCAGCAGCACCTCTACGACACGCTCTACGACATCCTCCGCCAGCACGAGCCCGGCGCCGATCCGCGCGAACTGACCCGGCGCACTCGCGAGTTCGTCGCACCGCCCAGCACCCGCGCCGAGTCGCCCAGCCCGCACCTCACCGGCGGCGCCATCGACCTGACCCTGTGCGACAGCGAGGGGCGCTGGCTGGACATGGGCAGCCTGTTCGACGAGGCCACGCCACGCTCCTATACCCGCCATTACGAAGAGATCGCGGAGTCCAGCGAACAGCAGCGGCTCATTCGCGACAACCGCCGCATCCTGTTCAACGCCATGCTGGCGGCGGGCTTCAGCAACCTCTCCAGCGAGTGGTGGCACTACGACTATGGCGACCAGTTGTGGGCCGCGCACCTGGGCAAGCCCCACGCCATCTATGGGCCGGCGCAGGTGCTGTCGCTGGAGCAGCTGTGGCGCCGGCAGCTCGAAAACCTAAGCCCCCTGTAGGAACGGGCCATGCCCGTGATCGCGCGCATGGCGCGCTCCTACACGAAGCGCCGTGTTACGACGTTCCGCTTTCGACGAAATCGCCCCGCCCGCCGGAGCGCCGCGTGTAGACTGCCCGCTTCATCCGCCGACACGTCCACGGATAGCGAAATGCTCCGACTCTCCTGCCTGCTCATCGCCTCCCTCGTCACCCTGTCTGCCCACGCCGAAGGCTTCATCAGCCGCACGCTGAACAAGCCGGTGCCCGGCGGCGTCGCTGTCGTCCAACTGGGCCAGGATGCCGCCGCGCCGACCGCCACCTACCAGGGCAAGCCGGTGCTGGTGGTGCGTGAGGAAGGCCGCGACTGGATCGCCATCGTCGGCATCCCGCTCACCGCCAAGACCGGCAGCCAGCAGATCGCCGTGAAGCAGGCCGGCGCGAGCCGCAACCTCGGTTTCAGCGTCGGCGCCAAGCACTATAAAGAGCAGCGCATCACCCTGAAGAACACCCGCCAGGTGAACCCGCTGCCCGAAGACCTCAAGCGCATCAACCGTGAACTGGCCGAGCAGACTGCCGCGTACCGCAGCTTCAGCCCCGGCACGCCGAGCAATCTGGTGCTCGACAAGCCCGTCAACGGCCCGCTTTCCAGCCCCTTCGGCCTGCGCCGCTTCTTCAATGGCGAGGAGCGCAACCCGCACTCGGGCCTCGACTTCGCCGTGCCCGCCGGCACCCCGATCAAGTCGCCGGCCGCCGGCAAGGTGATCCTGATCGGCAACTACTTCTTCAACGGCAACACCGTGTTCGTCGACCACGGCCAGGGCTTCATCAGCATGTTCTGCCACATGTCGAAGATCGACGTGAAAGTCGGCGACGCGGTCCCGCGCGGTGGCGTGGTTGGCCGCGTCGGCGCCACCGGCCGCGCCACCGGGCCGCACATGCACTGGAACGTCAGCCTGAACGACGCCCGCGTCGACCCGGCGATCTTCATCGGCGCGTTCAAGCCCTGATGCGACTTCGTTTCGATGGACGCAGTGCGCTCTTCGCGCTGCTCTGGTTCGCCGTGCTGGTCTGGCTGGCCACGGCGGGCGCGAACCTCGGCTGGCTGCGCGGCTTCGGCGGCGACGTGCTGGCGGTGATCTGGCTGTACTGCCTGCTGCGCGCCGCGCTGGATGCACCCGTGCACTGGCTGGCCGGCGCGGCGCTGGCCTGCGGGCTGCTGATCGAATTCGGCCAGTTCCTCGCCGCGACCTTCCACTGGCAAATCGGCAACCGCGTACTGCGCATCGTGCTGGGCGCCACGCCGGACTGGCTGGACGTGCTGGCCTACTGCATCGGCTTCGCGCTGATCCTCGCGGCGCGGCAGACGCGCCAGGCCCTCAGGCCAGCGGGTAGCTGAAGAACAGCGCCATCTCCCCGGGCAGCACCTGCGCCGGGTCGTAGAGGTCGGTGGACAGCCCGCTGAGAGAAAAGCCGCGGGAGCGATAGAAACCCACCGCCGGCAGGTTGAGGTTCTGGGTTTCCAGCCACAGGTGGCGCGCCTCGGTGCCGCGCGCCCAGTCCAGGCAGCCGTCCAGCAGTTGCTTGCCGACGCCCAACCCGCGCGCCTCGGGGAGGACGAACAGGTCGTCCAGTACCGCGCGGCGATTCCAGATTTCGTAGCGGGCGATGGCGAAGCCCAGGCGTTCGCCTTCTTCGTCGACGACCACGGCGGTCCAGTCGGCCGCCGTGACGTCATCTTTCAGATCAGCGAAGGGATAGCGCTTGGTCTGCGCCTCGGCCAGGCGCTCCTCGCGCAGGATGAAACCATCGGCGGCGCTCTCGATGCGCAGGATCGAATCGCTGGAGTAGCTGCCGTCGAAACCCAGCAGCCACTCGCCGTCTTGCGCCCAGACCAGTGGGCGCAGGAGCCGGTCGCTCATCAGTTCATCTGCATGCCATGCATGTCGTGGCCCATGTCGGTGCCCCCCTCTGCTCCTTTAGAGAGTGGTGCGTCCTTCTGCACCGCGACCTCGACCTTCACGTCACCGGCCTTCTGGAAGTGCAGGGTCAGCGGGAAGCGCTCGCCATCGGTGAGCGGCTTCTTCAGGCCGAACAGCATCAGGTGGTACTGGCCGGGCGCGAAGACGACCTTGCCGCCGGCAGGAATATCCACGCCCTCGACCTTCTGCATCTTCATCATGCCGTCCTTCTCCACGTGCTGGTGGACTTCGGCGCTGGCGGCGCGGTCGGTGTCGGCGCCGAGCAGGCGGTCCGCCTCCTTGCCGTGGTTCTGCACGATGAAGTAGGCGGCGCCGTTCACCGAGTTGGCCGGCAGCAGCAGCGACCACGGGTGGTCGATGTGCAGGTTGCCGGCCTCGTATTCGTGGGCCATGGCGGCGCCGGAGAAGCCCAGCAGGACAGCGAAAGCGAGCAGGGTTTTACGCATGTTCGAGACTCCAGTTGGCTTGTGATCAGATCCGCCGTGAAGGCGGTAAAACATCGGGCCGCGGGCGCAACGATCGCGCCGCAGCATAGCCTGCCTCGCGGCAGGCGTCAGGGTAAAACGGCGCACACGTCAACCCAGCGCCGGGCTGCGCGGCTTGATCCGCGACAGCACGGCCCAGTCCAGCGCCCACACCAGCAACAGCGATGCGCCCACCAGCGGGAAGGCGACGCCGAGGATGACCATTATCAGCACCCCGCCCTTCCATACCGGCAGCGCGTGCGGCATCGGCGGCACGCCGAGGCGGCCCTGGGGACGGCGCTTCCACCAGATCCACAGGCCGCTGACGGCACTGAGCAGGATCATCAGGCAGACGCCAAGCATGAGCAGCTGGTTGAACAGGCCGAACATCTTGCCTTCATGCAGCATCACGCCGGATTCGACGCCCTTGGCCACCAGGCCGTAGTCCTTCCAGCGCACGTCGGCGAGCACCTTGCCGGTGTACTGGTCGATGTGCAGGGTGGCGTCGTTGCGCGAGTCGTCGGCGAATACCGAGACGGTGAACACGCCCTCCGCGCCCTTGGGCAACGCGATGGCGTAGCCCGGCACCACGCCCGCCTGGTCGGCGGTATCGACCACCTGCTGCAGGCTGATCTGCGGCATCGCCATGCCGCCCGAGCCGTGGGCCATGTGCTCGGCGTGGGCACCGCCGGACATCGGCATTGGCGTGTTTTCCATCGCCCAGGGGATGGTCTGGCGGTGCGCCTCATTGAGCGTGCGCGCCTCCAGGTCGGACTTGGGCACGTCATTCCACATGGCCACCGGGAAGCGGTTCCAGACGTCGGCGAAGGACTTGCCCCAGAAGCCGGTCCAGGTCATGCCGGTGAGCAGCATGAACAGCATCAGCAGCGAGCCCCAGAAGCCGACCACCATGTGCACCTCACGCCACAGCGCACGGCCGCGGCGCGACAGGTCCGGCCACAGCAGCACGCGCAGCGAACGCTTGCGCGGCCACCACAGGTACAGGCCGGAGACCACCAGCACGATGCCCCAGCCCGCAGCCAGCTCGATCAGCCGATCACCGACGGTGCCGATCATCAACTCGCCATGCAGTGCGCGAGCCATGGCCTGCAGGTTGGACTTGGCGTCCTGCAGGCCGAGCAGCTTGCCACTGTAGGGATCGACGAAAGCGTTCACCTCGCGCCCATCGAGCTGGGCGACGAACTGCGCGCTGCGATCGGCAGCCGGCGCCGGCAGGTACTGGCTGACCTGCAATTGCGGGTTCTGGTGATGCAGGTGCATCAGCTGCTCATCGGCGGACAGCCGCACCTCTCCCGGCTTTACCTGCAGCAGGTCGCTGTACATCAGCGGGTCGAGCTGTGGCTTGAACAGGTAGATGATCCCGGTCAGCGACAGCAGGATCATGAACGGCGCGACGAACAGCCCGGCATAGAAGTGCCAGCGCCAGGCCAGGTTGTAGAAATCGAATGTCTTGTGCTGCATTCGTTGATCTCCTCACGCAAGGAGGCCCCCGACGGGCAGGGGCCGGTCGGGCTTCAGAACGAGAAGTCCACTTTGGTCCAGAACGTACGGCCTGGTTCGTGGATCGATTCGGGGTCGTTGGCCGGGTAGCCGAAGCCGGCGTTGCCCGCCAGGTTCAGGTGCTCGGCGTAGTCCTTGTCGAACAGGTTGTCGACGCCGGTGCTGACCTTGAGGTTCTTGCTCAGCTTGTACGCACCGTTGAGCGAGAACACCGCAAAGCCTGGGCTTTCGTCGAAGTCGTAGCCGACCACGTTGCCCTGGTTCTCGGCGATGCGGCCCTGATGCGCAACCACGCGCCAGAGGCCGCCAGCGCTCCAGTCGCCTTCCTCGTAGCTCAGGCCGAAACGCGCCTCCAGCGGCGGCATCTGCGGCAGCGCAGTGTCGTCGGTGGTGTTCTTGCCCCAGGCGTAGGCCAGGGTGCCGTCGGCAGTCCAGTTGCTGGTCAGCGCATACGCCGCGCCCAGTTCGCCCCCCATGATCCGTGCATCGACGTTCCGCGCCTGGGAGGTGCGGCCCATCATGCCGCCGGGCATGTAGTCGAACAGGATGTAGTCGCGGATCACGCCGACGTAGCCCGACGCCCAGGCCTTGAGCTTCTCGTCCTCGTACTGCGCACCGAAGTCCAGCTGGGTGGTCTTCTCCGGCTTGATGCTGTCGAAGGCATTGACCGAGCCGGTCGGCCCCTTGTCCGGGGAGAACAGCTCCCAGTAGTCAGGGAAGCGCTGCACGTGCCCCAGGCCGACGTAGAGGGTGGTCGGCGTGTCGGCCAGGTCGTGCTCGTAGCGCGCGAAGCCGCTGGGCAAGGTATCGGCGCGGGTGTCGTCGGCGGTGGGGTTGGGCATAGCCATCATCCCCGAGCCGGTGGTCTGCCGGTAATCCTTGACCGAAGCGCGGTCCAGGCGCGCGCCAGTGATCACGCGATCGCGGTCAGCGGCGTACCAGGTCAGCTCGCCGAAGGCGCCGTAGTTGTGGAACACGGCGTCCTTGTCCCATGGCACTTCGTCGTAGGTGCCGATGCCCATGCCGCTGCGTTCGCGGTGCTCGTTGGTCTGCGCGTCGACGCCGGTGATCAGCTTGAAGTCGTCCCAGCGCCAGGTGGCGGCCAGGCGCCCGCCGAGGGTGCGGCGGTCGACGTTGGAGGCCATGGGGCCGGCCATCATGCCCATGCCCGAGGGCGTGCGCAGGCTGTAGTTGTCCATCACGTGGTCGGCGTAGTTGTAGTAGACCTGCGCCTCCAGCTTGTCGAGCACTTCGCCGATGTTGGACTTCTCGAAGCGCAGGCCGAGGCTTTCGCGCTTGAACTGCGAGCCGTCCATGCCGCGTCCGGCGTAACGCGCTTCGCCGTCGCCCTTGCCGGCGGTGAGTTCAACGAGGGTATCGGCGTCCGGCGTCCAGCCCACGGCGACGTCACCGTTCCACTTGTTCCAGCGCGAGGGCACGGTATTGCCGCTGCCGTCCTCGTAGTCATCGGACTGCGACTTGTTGCCAGTGACCCGCACGTAGCCCAGCGGTCCGCCGGCGGCTGCGTCCAGTACACGGTCGAAGCGGCCGTTGGAGCCGGCGACGATGCTGCCGTTGACGCGCATACCCAGCTCGCCGAAGCGCTCCGGCTCGCGGTCGAAGCGGATGGTCCCGGCCGAGGCACCGGGGCCCCAGATCACGGTCTCCGGGCCTTTCACCACGGTGAGCTTGTCGAAGGTTTCCGGCGAGATATAGGACGTGGGTGCGTCCATCCGTGCCGGGCAGGCGCCGAGCATGGTGGTGCCATTGGTGAGGATGTTCAGGCGCGAGCCGAACATGCCGCGCAGCACCGGGTCACCGTTGGTGCCGCCGTTGCGGATGGCGGAGAAGCCGGGAATGGTCTTGAGGTAATCGGCGCCGTCGCTGGCGGGGATCGGCTGGCGCGGCTGCTTGGGGTCGGTGACGATGGTCAGCGGTGAGCTCTGCGCCACGGCGGTGATGACGCTGGGCGACAGCTCGGTAACCGACGCATTGGTGGTGTGTGCCGAGTGATCTTCTTCCTCGGCCAGCACGGGGACAGCAGTGAAACCGCCAAGGGCGGTCAGCGCGCACAGGGCGCGCAGGCCGACGGCAGTGTGCCGACGGCGCAGGGGCATGCGGGTCATTCCATGAATTCCATGATCGGTGATGACGCCCGCTCCACACGTACTCGCACGGCGCGCAAGCGAATGCAGGCATCCGCGCCGGGGTCGGGGAGTCGGGATTGCGGGTCAGCCGATCAGGAACGGAGGAGCGCGGGAGCGAGCGCCGGGGAAGACCGGCGAGGCAGGAATGCGGGAGGCAGTGAACAGTGCAACCGGTGCGCCGACGGCGGGGACACCGTGGTCAAGCACTACCGGTGGCGGCGTCAGCGGCGGGCTGTGGATCAGCAGGCTGCAATAGCCGCACTTCTCCATGAAGGCATCGGCAGTGAGCGGCTGCTCGCCGTGTGAAGCCAGTGCCGGCTGTTGCGCAGCAGCACGGTGACCTTCCGAACAGGCCATCTCGTCCATGGCAGCGACCGCCGCACCATGGTCCATGGCCTTGCCATGCTCCATCGGCATGACGTGATCCATGGGCATGGCGTGATCCATCGGCATCGACTGGGAAACCAGCGGGCCGACATAGATCATCAGCATGGCGAACAACGCCAGCCAGGTGCCTACGCCTTGTCGAGTACGACGGGTCACGAAATGTCCTTGCGGATGGAAGGTCCCTGCCTGAGGCGGGGTGCGCAATGATCGCACGGAGTTACAAAGCTCCGCTGCGGCACGAAGACGCAGAATCAGTTAAGCACAGCGCTAAGCTTCAGGATAAATTGCTGAAATAGACCATTCCCAACAATTATCTATCGCCAGAAAGGCAACCAGGACTTTTTCTACCAAATTTCTCCAAATGCTTGCCATTGGTCTCCCAGGCCTTTAGCTTGGCACTCATGAAAACCGCACACACCCTCATCCTGCTTCGCCAACACGCCTGCCTGCGCCTGGTCAGCCCGCGACTGCGTGGCTGAGCCCCCCTCCCCCGTTTCGCCTCATTCAGTTTTTATTTGCGCAGGCCACGCAGGCCGCAGAGAACAAGGATTCCGCTCATGAGCATGTTGAAAGACCCGTCGAAGAAATACCGCGCCTTCACCCAGATCACCCTGCCCGACCGCACCTGGCCGGACAAGATCATCGACAAGGCGCCGATCTGGTTGTCCACCGACCTGCGCGACGGCAACCAGTCGCTGATCGAGCCGATGGACGCCGAGAAGAAGATGCGCTTCTTCAAGTGCCTGGTGCAGGTCGGCCTGAAGGAAATCGAAGTGGGCTTCCCGTCCGCCTCGCAGACCGACTTCGACTTCGTGCGTGAGCTGATCGAGAACGACCACATTCCCGATGACGTCACCATCCAGGTGCTGACCCAGGCCCGCGACGACCTCATCGAGCGCACCTTCGAGTCCCTCAAGGGCGCGAAGAAGGCCATCGTCCACTACTACAACGCCTGCGCGCCGAGCTTCCGCAAGATCGTCTTCAACCAGGACAAGGCCGGCGTGAAAGCCATCGCCGTGGCCGCCGGCCAGACCATCAAGCGCCTGGCCGAAGCCGCGCCGGAAACCCAGTGGGGCTTCGAGTACTCGCCGGAAGTGTTCAGCTCCACCGAGACCGACTTCGCCGTCGAAGTGTGCAACGCGGTAATCGACGTGTTCCAGCCGACCCCGGCGAACCGCCTGATCCTCAACCTGCCCGCCACCGTCGAGTGCGCCACGCCGAACAACTACGCCGACCAGATCGAGTGGTTCGGCCGCCAGATCAACAAGCGCGACAGCGTGCTGCTCAGCCTGCATACCCACAACGACCGTGGCACTGGCGTGGCCGCTTCGGAACTGGCCCTGATGGCCGGTGCCGATCGCGTCGAAGGCTGCCTGTTCGGCAACGGCGAGCGCACCGGCAACCTCTGCCTGGTGACCATGGCACTGAACATGTACACCCAGGGCATCGATCCTGAGCTGGACTTCTCCGACATCGACGCCGTGCGCAAGGTGGTCGAAGAGTGCAACCAGATCCCGGTGCACCCGCGTCACCCGTACGTCGGCGACCTGGTCCACACCGCCTTCTCCGGCTCCCACCAGGACGCCATCCGCAAGGGCTTCGCGCAGCAGCAGCCGGATGCGGTATGGGAAGTGCCGTACCTGCCGATCGACCCGGCGGATATCGGCCGCAGCTACGAGGCGGTGATCCGTGTGAACAGCCAGTCCGGCAAGGGTGGCATCACCTTCCTGCTCGAACAGGAATACGGCATCAGCCTGCCGCGTCGCATGCAGATCGAGTTCAGCCAGGTGGTGCAGAACGAGACCGATCGCCTGGGCCTGGAAATGACTGCCGAGCAGATCTACACCCTGCTGCAGACCGAGTACCTGCAGGCCGTTTCCCCGTTCGGCCTGAAGAACTACCGCCTGCAGGAAGAGAACGGCGTCTGCGCCATTGATATCGACGTGACCCACAAGGGCGAACAGCATCGCTGGCACGGCAAGGGCAAGGGCACCCTGGAAGCCCTGGTCGCCTCGCTGCCGGTGGACGTCGAGATCATGGACTACAACGAGCACGCCATCGGCGCCGGCACCAACGCCCGCGCGGCCGCCTACATCGAGCTGCGCGTCGAGGGTGGTCGGTCGCTGCACGGCATCGGCATCGATGAAAACATCACCACCGCGAGCTTCCGTGCGCTGTTCAGCGCGCTGAACCGTGCGGTGACGCTGGGCCACGCGAAAGCCGCGTAAGCCTCTGCTAACCTGAAAGTCCCTTTGCCCCGGACGCCTCGTGCGTCCGGGGCTGTTTTCGAAGGAGCGAAAACATGACAGACACCCCGCAGGACAACCCCTTCCAGACGCCCACTGCCGTCCTCCAGGACACGGCGACCACCGCCACCGGCGAACCGCTCTACCGCCTCGCCGCCGTCGGCATAGCCACCTTCTTCGGCACGCCCATCGCCGGCGCCTGGGTCATCGTGCAGAACCTCAAGGCACTGGGCCGCCGCCACGAATCCCGCAATATCTGGTTGATGGGCATCGGCTTGACCCTCGCCATCTTGGTACTCGGCTACTTCCTGCCGGAAAACACTTCCGGTACGCCCATCGCCGTCGGCACAGTCGTCGGCATGTACTACCTCGCCAAGCAGACCTTCGGCGTCACCGTGGAGCGCCACCTCGTTGCTGGCGGCCAGTGGCGCTCGAACTGGCGTGCCTTTGGCATCAGCCTGCTGTTCCTGCTCGCCGTCATCGCGGTAATCCTCGTCGTCTCGTTCTTCCTGGTCTACATCCTCGGCGTAGAGCTCTGACTTCCGCCTAAAGATTCCCCCTAGCCCCCTAGGGGGAAGTCTCCGCAATGCTGGGGCTCGCCCCGATTACTCCCCGCTCTCCCCTTCCCTAGTCTTGCGTGCACTGCCGTGAAAGCGGCAGGCAAACAAAAAACCGTGTCACGCAATCAGACACTTTCGGCCGCCCCTGCCTTGCGTACAGAGGCGCCTGGTTACCTACAACAACAACGAGCTCGACGTGCTTGGCCATCTGCCTTCACCCGCTTCAGGAGCCAGTAACCGTGAACCCGCAATCTCCCCACCCGCAATCCGTCCGTGCTTCCCGTTATTCCTGGTATGTCGTTGTGCTGTGCATGGTGGCGTACATCTTCTCCTTCGTGGACCGGCAGATCCTCTCGCTGATGATCGAGCCGATCAAAGCCGACCTGCAGATCAGCGATACCCAGTTCAGCCTGCTCAGCGGGCTGGCCTTCTCGCTGTTCTACGCCTTCATGGGCCTGCCCATCGCCTATCTCGCCGACCGCTCCTCGCGGGTCAGGATCATCGCCATCGGCGTGGCCTTCTGGAGCTTTGCCACGGCCGCATGCGGGCTGTCGAAGAACTTCCTGCAGATGTTCCTGGCGCGCATGAGCGTGGGCGTCGGCGAAGCCGCGCTGACGCCGGCGACCTACTCGATGCTCGCCGATCTGTTCCCCAAGGAGAAACTCGGCCGCGCGCTGGGGCTGTACTCCATGGGCGCCTTCCTCGGCGGCGGCCTGGCCTTCCTGGTCGGCGGCTACGTGATCGAGGCGCTGCGCGACGTGCCAGCCATCGACCTGGGCTGGCTGGGCCAGGTGCGCTCCTGGCAGATCGCCTTCTTCATCGTCGGCCTGCCCGGCGTGCTGGTGGCACTGCTGATCGCGCTGACCATCCGTGACCCGAAGCGCAAGGTGGCGAACCCGGAGCACAAGGCGACCATCGGCGACGGCCTGCGCTTCCTGCGCCGCCACCGCGCGACCTTCACCTGCCACTATCTGGGCTTCTCCTTCTTCGCCATGTGCCAGTACGCGCTGATGGGCTGGGCGCCAGCCCTGTACATCCGCCAGTACGGCCTGACGCCGCTGGAGGTGGGCTACATCCTCGGCGGCATCCTGCTGGTGCTCAACACCGCCGGGGTGTTCTGCGCCGGCTGGCTGGTGGACGTACTGCAGAAGCGCGGGCGCAGCGATGCCGCGCTGATCAGCGGCATGCTCGGCGTGGCCTGCACCATTCCCTTCGTCATCGGCTCGGTGACAGCCGGCACCCTGCAGCTGTCGGTGCTGCTGATGGGCCCGGCGATGTTCTTCTGCGCCTTCTGCATTTCCACCTCGGCGGCCGCCATGCAGGTGCTCACGCCCAACCGCCTGCGTGCGCAAGTCTCGGCACTGTTCCTGCTGGTCTCCAACCTGATCGGCCTGGGCGTCGGCACCACGCTGGTGGCACTGCTGACCGATCAGTACTTCAAGGACCCGAAGGCCGTCGGCTCGTCCATCGGCATCATCGTCACCCTCGCCGGCTTGCTCTGCCTGTGGCTGCTGGGCAACGGACGCAAGCACTTCCGCCGCAGCCTGGGCCAGGAGCAGGCTGCCCAGCCTGCAGCCGTACCGCTGGACAGCGCCGCCACCGCGAACTGATCGCGCCCGCCTCGACAAGACGTACGCCCGTTTGCCGGCGTGGCGCCCCGCGCCCCGGCGAACGCGCCCAGGAGATGACGATGTTGCGTAATCGCTTTACCGGCGCGCTGCTTTCCAGCGCGCTGTTGCCCCTCTGCGCCCAGGCCGACCTGATCGACGACAGCCGCCTGGATACCACCCTGCGCAATTTCTACATGCTGCGCGACTACCGCCAGGACAATGCCCCGCAGTCCCAGGCCGGTAGCTGGTCCCAGGCCGTGCTGGAACGCTTCAGCTCCGGCTTCAGCGAAGGCACCATTGGTGTCGGTGTGGACTTCACCGGTTTCTATGCCTTGAAACTCGACGGCGGCGCCGGCACCAGCAACGACAGCAACCTGCCCTACGACCGCACGACCGGCGAGCCGGTGGATGACTTCAGCCGTGGCGGCGCCACGCTCAAGCTGCGTTATTCGAAGACCACGTTGAAGGTCGGCCTGCTGGAACCGCGTCTGCCAGTGATCTTCCAGGATGACGTACGCGTACTGCCGCAGACCTTCCAGGGCGTGATGCTGGAGTCGAAGGAGTCGGAGCGCTTCAAGTTCACCGCCGCGCAGCTGTGGAACACCAGCACCCGCGCCTCCAGCGACCGCGAAGCGTTCTACCTGGCCACCCGCCCCGCCAGCCAGGACAGCAACAAGTTGAACCTGGGCGGTGTCGATGCGCAGTGGACGCCCGGCCTGTCCACCAGCTACTACTTCGCCCAGCTCGAGGACATCTACGACCAGCACTATGTCGGCGCCAACTTCAAGCAGCCGGTCGGCGAGAACACCGCGCTGCTCGGCACCCTGAGCTACTTCCACAATGAGGAGTCCGGGCAGGCGTTGTCCGGTCGTATCGACAACCGCGCCTACGGGGCGCGGCTGGGCGTGAAGCACGGCGGCCACACGTTGTCAGCCACCTACCAGCGCATGCTGGGTGAAGACATGTTCCCCATGTTGCTGGGCAACACGCCGCAACCCTACCTGGTCAACTGGGTCACCAACGGCGGGTTCTTCTGGGCGCAGGAGCGCTCCTACCAGCTGCGCTATGACTATGACTTCGCCAGCCTCGGGCTACCCGGCCTGGCCCTGATGACGCGCTACACCAAGGGCACCGACATCTCGCGAGCGGGGCAGGAAGACGGCCACGAGTACGAGCGCGATACGGATATCGGCTACACGATCCAGGGCGGACCGTTGAAGACGCTGTCCTTCCTGATGCGCACCTCCAGCGTACGCAGCAGCTATTCCAACGACTACGACGAGGTGCGCTTCATCACCAGCTATCCGCTGGCGTTCTGAAGGCCCAGAAATGAAGAAGGCCCCTTTCGGGGCCTTCTTCGTTCACTCGTCGTCGCCACTGGCCGTCACGGCGCCCAGGCAACACAGGCGGTGCTGTTGTTCACCGCCCTGCAGCAGCCAGCTCTCGTCCTCGGTCTGGTAGCTGGCCTCCATCACCTGGTTGTAGCTGAAGCGCCATTCGCGGCGGTCACGACCGTCGATGGATTCGATCTGCAGCACCACGTCTTCGCTGGCGAAGGGTTGCCCAGCGTTGGCGGCGGCGTCCGCCTGGTCCAGCAATGCCTCGTTGAGCTCGAACTGCCAGGCATGCAGACCGTCGATCAGGAGCATATCGGCGGTTTCCAGCTGGTCCAGCAGGTAGGGAGTCGTGGTCATGTTCGGCACTCGGCAATTGGGCTGGCCGCCATGATAGACCAGCTGGGTGCCAGCTGCCGGTTATTCCGCCCGGCGCGGGCAGAGGCGGCGTCTACACTGAGGGTTCTCGCACATCCCAGAGGAGGCAAAGCAGATGCGTACACGCGAACTCGGACAATCGGGCCTGAAGATTCCCGCGCTGGTCTTCGGCGGCAATGTGTTCGGCTGGTCCGCCGACGAAGCGACCTCCTTCCGCCTGCTCGACGCCCTCCTCGACGCCGGGCTCAACTGCATCGACACCGCGGACGTCTACTCGCGCTGGGCTCCCGGCCACGAGGGTGGCGAGTCGGAAGTACTGATCGGCAAATGGCTGAAGAAGACCGGCAAGCGCAACCAGGTGCAGATCGCCACCAAGGTCGGCATGGACATGGGCAACGGCCACAAGGGGCTGTCGGCGGTGTACATCGAGCAGGCGCTGGGGCGTTCGCTCAAGCGCCTGCAGACCGACTACATCGACCTCTACCAGTCCCACTGCGACGACCCGCATACCTCAATGGAGGAAACCATGGGCGCCTTCGCCGAAGCCGTGGAGCATGGCAAGGTCCGCGTCATCGGCGCCTCCAACCTGGACGCCAAGCGCCTGCGCGAAGCCCGTGAAGTCTGCGACCGGCTGAAGCTGCCGAACTACCAGAGCCTGCAGCCCAACTACAACCTTTACGATCGCGCCAACTACGAGACCCACCTGGAACCCACGGTGCAGCAGTTGGGCATTGGCGTCATCAGCTTCTATTCGCTGGCGGCGGGCTTCCTCACCGGCAAGTACCGCAGCGAAGCGGACCTGGGCAAGAGCAGCGTGCGCGGCTACAAGGTGAAGAACTTCATGAACGAGCGCGGCTTCGCCATTCTCGATGCACTGGAAGACGTGGCCGGCGAACTCAAGGCCACCCCGGCACAGGTCGCCCTGGCCTGGCTGATGGCCCGCCCGAGCATCACCGCGCCGATTGCCAGCGCATCGAGGCTGGAGCAGTTGCCGGACCTGATCGCGGCGGTGGACCTGAAGCTCAGTGACGAGGTGATGCAGCGCTTGAACACCGCCAGCGCGTATTGAGCGGGGCGGAAACATCGCGGACGAAGTCCGCTCCTACGCGGTGTCATATTTCGTAGGAGCGGACTCCGTCCGCGATTGGCATCCGATTAAAACTGGATATCGAACCGATCTGCATCCAGGTTCGCCGGGAAGCGCTCCCGGTAAGCCGCCAGCTCCGCCGCATTCAGGGCGATCTGGAACACCCCGTCGGCATCGCCCGCCGCGAGCAGGTTGTCGCCCTGGAAATCCAGCACCTGGCTGTCGCCGGAATAGGCGTGGCCCTTGCCGTCTTCACCGACGCGGTTGACCGCGGCGACATAGCAGAGGTTTTCGATGGCCCGCGCCGGCAGCAGGCGGTTCCAGTGCTGGCGGCGCGCGGCCGGCCAGTTGGCGGTATACAGCAGCAGGTCGGTGTCCTGGGCATCGCGGCTCCACACCGGGAAACGCAGGTCGTAACAGACCAACGGGCGAATCCGCCAGCCCTTCCATTCCAGCAGCACCTGCTGCTCGCCTGGCGTGTAGTGCTTGTGCTCACCCGCCATGCGGAACAGGTGGCGCTTGTCGTAATGCAGCATCTCGCCGTCCGGGCGCGCCCACAGCAAACGGTTGCGATGGCTGCCGTCGGCAGCGCGGATGATCACGCTGCCGCAGACCACGGCATCGAGCCTCGAGGCCTGCTCGCGCAGCCAGGCGTAGGTCGCGCCCTCCTCCGCCTCGGCCAGTGCCTCGGAGTCCATGGAGAAGCCGGTGGTGAACATCTCCGGCAGGATCACCACGTCCGCACCACCGGCGCTTTCCAGCAGCGCGTCGAAGCGCTCGCGGTTGGCCTTGGCGTCGTGCCAGACCAGGGTGGTCTGCACGAGGGCAAGCTTGAGGTCGGGCAGTTGGCTCAGATCGCGCATAGTCGTTCCGCTGCCTGGCGCAGCGTCTCCTCTTTCTTGGCGAAGCAGAAGCGCACCAGGCGCATGTCCGCCGGGGCCTGCTGGTAGAACACCGAGACCGGGATGGCGGCCACACCGTGCTCGCGGGTCAGCCACTCGGACATGGCGACGTCATCGAGGTCCGGGCGGATCGCCGAGTAGTCCACCACCTGGAAGTAGGTGCCAGCGGCACGCTGGAAGGTGAAGCGCGAACCCTCCAGCAGGTCGCAGAACAGGTCGCGCTTGGCCTGGTAGAAGCCCGGCAGCTCGCGCAAGTGCTCCGGGTGCGCGGCCATGAAGTCAGCCAGCGCCCATTGAAGCGGGGTCACGCCACAGAAGTTCACGTACTGGTGGATCTTGCGCATCTCCGCCGACAGCGCCGGCGGCGCCACCACGTAGCCGGTTTTCCAGCCAGTGACGTGGTAGGTCTTGCCGAAGGAGCTTATGACGAAGGCGCGCGGATACAACTCGTCATGGGCCAGCACGCTGGCGTGCTGCACGCCGTCGTAGATCAGGTGCTCGTAGACCTCGTCGCTGATCAGGTAGATCTCGCGATCACGAATCAGCTCGGCCAGGCGATCCAGGTCGGCACGGTCGATCAGCGCACCACTGGGGTTGTGCGGGCTGTTGAGGAAGATCAGGCGCGTGCGCGGGGTAATGGCATCGGCCAGGCGCTGCCAGTCGATGCGGAAGCCGGGCTGGCTCAACGCAACGTGCACGCAACGACCGCCGGCCAGTTCTACCGAAGGTTCGTAGCTGTCATAGCAGGGGTCGAGGACGATGGCTTCGTCGCCGGGGCGGATCAGCGCCTGTACCGCACAGAAGATCCCTTCCGTCGCGCCGGGGACGATGGTCACCTCGGAGTCGGCGCTGACGCTACGCCCATACAGGCTGGCGACCTTGAGCGCGACCTGTTCACGCAGCGCCGGCAGGCCGGTCATCGGGCTGTACTGGTTGTTTCCGGCCAAGACATGGCGGGCAACCGCTTCGAGCAGCGGCGCGGGGCCGGGGAAATCCGGGAAGCCCTGCGAGAGATTCAGCGCCCCGCTTTCGGCGGCGAGCTGGGACATGCGGGTGAAGATGGTGGTGCCGACATTCGGCAGTTTGCTGGTGAGCATGGCGTGACTACAGGCTGCAGGCGATGAGAGGGAAGTCCCTACTCTATCGCCTGCGGCTTGCGGTCTAAAGCCTGACAGACGTTATTTACGTTTGTCCTTCTTCTTCTTCTCTGCCTTCTTGTGGTGCGACATCAGGCGGCGCTTCTTATTGACCTGGCGATCGGTGAGCTGGGTCTTCTTGCCCTCGAACGGGTTGTCACCGCCCTTGTACTCGATGCGGATCGGCGTACCGACCAGCTTCAGCACGCGACGGAAGGTCTTCTCCAGGTAGCGCGTGTAGGCCTTGGGCACTGCGTCCACCTGGTTGCCGTGGATCACGATCAGCGGCGGGTTGGCGCCCCCAAGGTGCGCATAGCGCAGCTTGATGCGGCGGCCGTTGACCATCGGCGGCTGGTGGACCTGGATGGCGTCCTCGAGGATCTGCGTGAGCTTGCTGGTAGGCCAGCGGGTCACGGCGGAACGGAAGGAATCCTGCACCGACTTGTACAGGTGACCAACGCCGGTGCCATGCAGCGCGGAGATGAAGTGGATGTCGGCGAAGTCGGCGAACATCAGCCGGCGTTCGAGTTCGGTCTTCACGTAGTCGCGCTCGGCGGACTCCATGCCGTCCCACTTGTTCAGCGCAATGACCAGCGCACGGCCGGTCTCCAGCACAAAGCCGAGCAGGTTGAGGTCGTGCTCGACCACGCCTTCGCGGGCGTCCATGACGAAGATGACCACGTTGGCGTCCTGGATCGCCTGCAGGGTCTTCACCACGGAGAACTTTTCCACCGCTTCGAAGATCTTGCCGCGGCGACGCACGCCGGCGGTGTCGATCAGGGTGTACTTCTCTTCGTTGCGCTCGAAGGGGATGTAGATACTGTCGCGGGTGGTGCCGGCCTGGTCGTACACGATCACCCGCTCTTCACCGAGCATGCGGTTGACCAGGGTGGACTTGCCGACGTTGGGGCGACCGATGATGGCGATCTTGATGCCATCCTTCTCGCTCGGGCCGGGAATGCGCTTGGCTTCCTCGCCCTCGGCGACCTCTTCCAGCTCGCTGGGCAGGTCGTTGTCTTCCGGCGCTTCGGGCTCCGGAGCGAACATCTCGCCCAGCGCTTCCTGGAGCATCTGGGTGATGCCACGGCCGTGGGCGGCGGCAATCGGGATCGCATGCCCCAGGGCCAGCGGGCTGAACTCGGCGCGGGCGATGTCCGGATCGACGGTGTCGACCTTGTTCGCCACCAGGTAGGTGCGCTTGTTCTTCTTGCGCAGGTGCTCGCCGATCATCTCGTCGGCGGCGGTGAGGCCGGCGCGGGAGTCGACCATGAACAGGACGGCATCGGCCTCTTCGATGGCCTGCAGCGACTGCTCGGCCATCTTGGCGTCGATACCCTCTTCGTCACCGGAGATACCACCGGTATCGATGACGATGAATTTCTTGCCCTGCCACTTGGCCTCGCCGTACTGGCGGTCTCGGGTCAGACCTGCGTACTCGGCGACGATGGCGTCACGGGTGCGGGTCAGGCGGTTGAACAGGGTGGACTTGCCGACGTTCGGGCGGCCCACCAGGGCTATTACGGGAACCATGCGGCTCTCCAGGAAATTTGATTTTCAGAAAACACGACGGCCGCTGCCGTTTTTCACGGCAGCGGCCGGCAGTAACACTCAGCTTAGCGAATCGTGTAGGCGGCCAGCTTACCGCTGTTGCCGAACACGTACATCCAGCTGCCGACTACCAGCGGGCGAACCCGCACGCCGTCACCGTCGACCTTCTCGCGGCCAACGAAACGACCGTCCACCTGGCTCAGCAGGTGCACGTACCCTTCCAGGTCACCGACGACCACGTTGCTCGACAGCACGGCCGGAGCGGACAGCTGGCGGCGAGCCAGGGCATCGTTGCTCCACAGCGAGGACGAACCACGGGAATCGAGGCTTTCCACGGTGCCGCTGGACTGGCTGATGAACACGCTGCCGGTACCTTCGGCGACGCCGACGTAGCTGGAAGCTTCACGCTGCCAGAGTACGCGGCCAGTGCCTATGTCCAGCGCCGCAGCGCGGCCCTGGTAGCTGGCGACATAGAGAACGTTGTCGACCAGCAGCAGGCCGCCATCGATATCGACGACGCGGTCCAGCTCGGAACGGCCTTGCGGAATCGCAACGCGCGCTTCCCAGACCGGCAGGCCACGCTCTACGTCCACGGCGACGACCTTGCCGCTGGCCAGACCGGCCAGGGCCAGGCGGCCGGCGATCAGCGGAGCGCCAGTGCCGCGCAGGGTCAGCACCGGTACGGTGCCTTCGTAGATCCAGCGCTGGTTGCCGGTGGAGGCGTCGAAGCCGATCAGCTTGTCGTCCTGGGTCTGCACCACCACCACGTCACCGTTGGTGGCCGGGGCAGCCAGCACTTCGCTGGTGACCTTGGCGCGCCACTTCTGCTCGCCGGAACCGGAGTCCAGGGCGATCACGTCGCCACGCAGGGTGCCCAGCAGGACCATGCCGTTGCCCACGCCGACGGCGCCGGAGATCGGCAGATCGAGGTCTTTCTTCCACAGCACTTCGCCGGTTTCGCGCTGCATGGCCATGACGCGGCCTTCGGCAGACGCGGCGTAGATGGTCTGGCCATCCACGGCGGGCTCGAGCAGGTTGTACAGGTCGCCCTGGCCGTCACCGACCGAACGGCTCCACTGCTTCTCCAGGCGGACCTCTTCCTTGAAATCGGTCAGCTCGGCCGGCGGCAGTTCTTTCTTGCTATTGCTGCTGCAACCCACAGCCATCAGGGTCAGTGCCAGCAGTGCAACGTGTTTCCAACGCAACATCTCAGGCGTCTCCCTTGGCCAGGTCGTCGAGTTTCATCTGCAGGGCGCCGACAGCGGCGTCTTCCGGCAGGGCAGCCTTGGCCTTTTCGTAGGCGACACGGGCGTCGTCATTACGCTTGAGCTGCAGCAGCAGGTCGCCGCGCAGTTCTTCGCGGGTAGCGACGTAGGCCTTGTCGACGTTGCCGTCGAGCAGCTTCAGACCCTCTTCGGCCTTGCCCTGGGCAGCCAGGACACGGGCCAGGCGCTGGCGGGCCAGCTCGCCGAGGGTGGCGTCAACCGGCTTGTCGACCACGGCCTTGAGCTCGAGGACGGCGTCATCCAGCTTGCCACTGTCCACTGCAACCTTGGCGACGAACAGGCGGCCGTACTGGGCGTACGGCGTGCCGGCGAAGTCGGTGTTCAGCTTGCCAGCGAGCTCGGCGACCTTGGCGGTGTCGGGCTTGCCGGCCGGGTTCAGCGCGGTTTCCAGCAGGGCCTGGTAAATGATGGAGGCGCCCTGGGACTGGTTGTTCTGGTACTTTTTCCAGGCCTGCCAGCCGAACACCACGATCAGCGCCAGAGCGGCACCGGTCAGCAGGGGCATGCCGTTACGCTGCCACCAGTCCTTGATGTCAGCGATCTGTTCTTCTTCGGTACGGTTACTCACCCCAATACTCCTATCCGCTCGATTCAGGCCTGCTTGAGGCAGGCAGCCAGGTGCTCGGGCAGAGCATCCCAGGCGATATTCTGTTGTTCGCCCTCGCCACGCAGGGGCTTGAAACCTACCACGCGGTTGGCCAGTTCGTCGTCACCCAGAATCATTGCGAACTGTGCGCCGCTCTTGTCGGCCTTCTTGAACTGGCTCTTGAAGCTGCCGGCGCCGGCGTTGACCAGCAGGCGCAGGCCCGGAATGGCCTCACGCAGTTTTTCGGCCAGGGTCAGCGCAGCCAGTTCCGCCGGCTCGCCGAAGGCGCAGACGTAGAGGTCGGCCGGGCGATTGAGCTCGCCGGGCACCACGCCCAGGGTTTCCAGCAGCAGCACCAGGCGCTCCACGCCCATGGCGAAGCCCACGCCCGGAGTCGGCTTGCCACCGAACTGGCTGACCAGGCCGTCGTAGCGGCCCCCGCCGCAGACGGTGCCCTGGGCGCCGAGCTTGTCGGTGACCCATTCGAAAGCGGTGCGGCAGTAGTAGTCCAGGCCGCGCACCAGCTTCTGGTTGATCTCGTAGCGCAGGCCGACCGCATCCAGGCGGGCCTTCAGGCCCTCGAAGTGGGCGATCGACTCTTCATCCAGGTAGTCGTGCAGGCTCGGCGCGCCAACCAGCAGGGCCTGGGTGCTTTCCACCTTGCTGTCGAGGATGCGCAGCGGGTTGGTGGTCATGCGGCGCTGGCTGTCTTCGTCGAGCTGGTCGAAGCGCTCCTGCAGGTAGGCCACCAGGTCCTCGCGGAAACGCGCCCGAGCTTCGCTGGAACCCAGGGTGTTCAGCTGCAGGGTCACGGCGTCGGCCATGCCCAGCTTCTGCCACAGGCGCCAGGTGAGGATGATCAGCTCGGCATCGATGTCCGGGCCGGGCAGGTTGAAGACTTCCACGCCAATCTGGTGGAACTGGCGGTAGCGGCCCTTCTGCGGCTTCTCGTAGCGGAACATCGGGCCGGTGTACCAGAGCTTCTGTACCTGGCCGCCACCGGACAGGCCGTGCTCCAGCACGGCGCGCACGCAGCCCGCGGTGCCTTCAGGGCGCATGGTCAGGGATTCGCCGTTGCGGTCGAGGAAGGTGTACATCTCCTTGTCGACCACGTCGGTGCCTTCGCCGATGCCGCGGGCGAAGAGTTCAGTGAACTCGAGGATCGGCATGCGGATCTCGCTGTAGCCATAGGCGTCCAGCAGATCGGCAAAGGTGCGCTCCAGATAGCGCCAGGCCGGGGTCTGGTCCGGCAGGATGTCGTTCATGCCACGGATGGCTTGCAGGGACTTGCTCACTTAGGATCCTTGTTGCGGTCAGCCGCGCACGATGAGTGCGGCGTCGGCCTCGGCCTTCTCGGCCGCTTTTTCGCGGATCAGCCGTTCCAGCTCATCCACCAGGTTATCGTTCTGCAGCTTCTGCGCCGGCTTGCCGTCGATGTAGATCAGGTTGCTCGGCGTGCCGCCGGTGAGGCCGATGTGGGCCTCCTTGGCTTCGCCCGGGCCGTTGACCACACAGCCGATCACGGCGACGTCCAGCGGGACCAGCAGGTCCTCCAGGCGGCCTTCCAGCTCGTTCATGGTCTTGACCACATCGAAGTTCTGCCGCGAGCAGCTCGGGCAGGCGATGAAGTTGATGCCACGGGAGCGCAGACGCAGCGACTTGAGGATGTCGAAGCCGACCTTGATCTCTTCCACCGGGTCGGCGGCGAGCGAGATGCGGATGGTGTCGCCGATGCCTTCGGCGAGCAGCATGCCCAGGCCCACGGCGGACTTCACGGTGCCCGAACGCAGGCCACCGGCTTCGGTGATGCCCAGGTGCAGGGGTTGTTCGATCTGCTTGGCCAGCAGGCGGTAGGCGGCGACGGCCATGAACACATCGGAGGCCTTCACGCTGACCTTGAAGTTCTGGAAGTCCAGGCGGTCGAGGTGATCGACGTGGCGCATGGCCGATTCCAACAGCGCCTCGGGGGTCGGCTCGCCGTACTTCTTCTGCAGGTCCTTCTCCAGGGAGCCGGCGTTGACGCCGATGCGGATCGGGATATTGCGCTCGCGAGCGGCATCGACCACGGCCTTCACGCGGTCTTCGCGACCGATGTTGCCCGGGTTGATGCGCAGGCAGTCAACGCCCAGTTCCGCCACGCGCAGGGCGATCTTATAGTCGAAGTGGATGTCGGCAACCAGCGGCACCCTGACCTGCTGCTTGATCTTGCCGAACGCCTCGGCGGCGTCCATGTCCGGCACGGAGACGCGGACAATGTCGGCGCCCGCGTCTTCCAGACGGCGGATCTGCGCCACAGTGGCGGCCACATCGAGGGTATCGGTGTTGGTCATGCTCTGCACGGCGATGGGGGCATCCCCACCCACCGGCACGTTACCTACCCAGATCTTGCGGGACAGGCGACGTTTGATCGGAGACTCGCAATGCATCTTACTGTCCACCCAACTTCAGGCGAGCGGTGCCACCGCGCGCCGGCGTGACTTCGACCGGCTGGCCGTTGTAGCTGACCTGAGCGCCCTGGGCGAAGCCAAGACGCAGCTGGACCGGCGCCTTGGCGGCGACCTCCAGCGAATCACCCTTGCGCTTGAGGCCCTCGAGGATGACCTTGCCGTCGGCATCGGTCACCTGGGTCCAGCAATCGGCGCTGAATTGAACCTTGACCACGCCCTGGCCGGCGGAAGCGACCACCGGAGCGGCAGGCGCCTCCGGAGCCACAGGGGCGACCGGAGCGGCCGGAGCGGCCGGGCTGGCCGGAGCGACGGGCTGCTGGGCAGTCGGTTGCTGGGCGGGAACCGCCGGGGCCGGGCCCGGTGCGGTTTCGGCAGCGGCCGGGGCGCCCGGCGCTGCCGGGTTGGCAGCGACCGGCGGAGTGCCTTCGGTCGGAGCCTCGGCGGCGCCGCTGTCGCCGGCCGGCTCGCTCGGAACAGCCGGAGTATTGGCCTGGTCCTCGGCGACAGCCTGGTCTTCCGGCTCGTCGAGGGTGTGGATTTCGGTGGTGCCGTCGGCGCTTTCGACCTCGACGTGCTCCATGTTCAGGCTACCGGTCTCGGCCGGGCGCGCAGAGCGCTCCTGCCACCAGAAGTAGCCGAAGCCGATGAGCACGGCCAGCAGCGCCAGGCTGAACAGGCGCAGCAGGTTACGCGACAGGCGTACGGGCTCGACCACGCGACCGAGGGCCTGGACGTTGCTGCCGGTAGCGTCGGTGCCGGTGTACTGATCGAAGGCGGTGACCATCTGGGCCTGGTCCATGCCCAGCAGCTTGGCGTAGGCGCGGATGTAACCACGGGCGAAGGTGTGACCCGGCAACTGCTCGAACGAGCCCTGCTCCAGCGAACGCAGGGCGTTCTCGGTCAGGTTCAGCTGGCCGGCGACCTGAGCGGTGCTCCAGCCCTTGTTCTCGCGCGCCTGGCGCAGGGTTTCGCCAGGGTTGGCGCGGGTCGTGCCGATGACATCGGACTGCGACGTATTCATCATTTATCCGCCTGGTATGCCTGGTATTCAGGAGAAGCGGGATACAGGCGCTTGAGTTGCAGCCCGTAGCTGGCAGCGGTATCCCGGTCGTCGTAGATCTTGGCCAGTCGAATCCCCAGCAGCAGGCTGCGCGCGGTCTGCGGGCCCCGCTTGAGGTATTCCTCGTAATAGGCCCGAGCCGGCACGTACTCGCGGTCCTGATAGGTCAGGTCAGCCAGTTCGAGCAGCGCCCCCGTCGAATTGCGGTTCAGGCGAATGGCCTTCTCGAAGTATTCCTTGGCCTGAGCGCGGTTGTTGAGCTTCATGCTCACCAGACCGAGGTTCTCGAAGATGCGCGAACGTTCGGAATAGAGGCCGTCTTCCGTGGCCTTCATGTAGGTGTCGTAAGCTTCCTGGTAACGCTGCTGCTCGAACAGGAAGCCCGCATAGTTGTTCAGGATGCGCGCGTCGCCCGAGCGCGCGGACAGCGCCTTGCGGAATTCGCTCTCGGCGAGCTTGGGCTCTTTCTCGACCTGATAGACCACGGCCAGGGCAGCGTGGGCATCGGCGCTGGAGGAGTCGAGCTCCAGGGCCTGGCGCAGCGGCACCTTGGCCTGCTCGGTGTTGCCCATCTGCAGGTAACCGATGCCGAGCTGGATATAGGCGTCACGCGCCTCGTCCCGGCCCTTCTCGGTTTTCAGAGGATCCTGTTTACCAGTCGTCACGCAACCCGTCAGCACGGTTGCCAACAGTAAGCACAGCGCGGCGCGCAGGGTCATTGGAATCCTCCCTAGTTCAGTTTCGGTTGGTAGCTGGCGTGGTCTGGTCGGCATCGGCCGCCAGCTGACGTACGGCAATATAGCGTTCGCTGCGGCGGGTGCGGTCCATCACCTGGCCTACCAGCTGACCACAGGCGGCATCGATATCGTCGCCACGAGTGGTACGAACGGTCACGTTGAAGCCGCTCTTGTGCAGCATGTCCTGGAAACGGCGAATGGCATTGTTGCTCGGACGCTCGTAACCGGAATGCGGGAACGGATTAAACGGAATCAGGTTGATCTTGCAAGGGAAATCCTTGAGCAGTGCGATCAGTTGCTCAGCATGCTCGGGCTGGTCGTTGACGCCGGCCAGCAGGGTGTACTCGATCGTCAGCACGCGCTCCTTGCCCAGGCGTGTGATGTAGCGGTAGCAGGAGTCGAGCAGCATCTCGAGCGGGTACTTCTTGTTGATCGGTACCAGCTTGTTGCGCAGTTCGTCGTTCGGCGCGTGCAACGACAGGGCCAGGGACACGTCGGTCACTTCGGCGAGCTTGTCGATCATCGGCACCACGCCAGAGGTGGACAGGGTCACCTTGCGCTTGGAAATGCCGTAGCCGAGGTCTTCCATCATGATGCTCATGGCGGTCACGACGTTGTCGAAGTTCAGCAGCGGCTCGCCCATGCCCATCATCACCACGTTGGTGATGGCACGGTCGATCTTGCCCGGGATGGTCCCGAACGACTGGTTGGCGATCCACACCTGGCCGATGATCTCGGCGGAGGTCAGGTCGCTGTTGAAGCCTTGCTTGCCGGTGGAGCAGAAGCTGCAGTCCAGCGCGCAACCGGCCTGCGACGACACGCACAGGGTGCCGCGGCCGCCCTGCGGGATGTACACGGTCTCGACGCAACTGCCCGAGGCCACGCGCACCACCCACTTGCGGGTACCGTCAGCGGAAATGTCCTGGCTGACGATCTCCGGAGGACGAATTTCGGCAACGGCCTCGAGCTTTTCGCGCAAGGCCTTGCCGACGTTCGTCATGGCGCTGAATTCGACAGCGCCAAAGTGGTGAATCCATTGCATCACCTGGCCGGCGCGGAAGCGCTTTTCACCGATGGACTCGAAGAATTCCTCGAGCTGGGGCTTGGTCATGCCCAGCAGGTTGGCCTTTACAGCGGTATCAGTCATGGATTCACCCTCGCTCATTCGCCGTTATCAGCGAATGCGCTCGCACACCTCGGTGCTGGAGAAGAAGTAAGCGATTTCGCGGGCAGCCGAAGCTTCCGAGTCGGAACCGTGTACGGCGTTCTCGTCGATGGAAACGGCGAAGTCGGCGCGGATGGTGCCGGCGTCAGCTTTCTTCGGATCGGTGGCGCCCATCAGCTCACGGTTGCGCAGGATGGCGTCTTCGCCTTCCAGAACCTGAACAACGACCGGGCCGGAGGTCATGAAGGAAACCAGGTCCTTGAAGAAGGGACGCTCTTTGTGCTCGGCGTAGAAACCGCCAGCTTCGCGCTCGGACAGCTGAACCATCTTGGAAGCGACGACGCGCAGGCCGGCTTTCTCGAAGCGGGTCAGGATTTCGCCGATGACGTTCTTGGAAACGGCGTCAGGCTTGATGATGGAGAAGGTACGTTGCAGGGCCATGGAAATAACTCCGAAAAGCAAGGTTGGTAATGCCAAGAAGCCCCTGGCGTGGCCAGGAGCTCCTGCGATTCTAGGGTTTGCCGCGCGCTGCGCCCGTGGGGCGGAAGCCGCGAAACCGGCCCGACTGCGACAGGGCCGGCGACTGGAAAACTCCCTCGGGGAAATTTTCGACAGCTCACCTAAAGATAAAACCCGCGAATTATACGCGGGTTCATGACAAATGGGTACGCGGCTCTGGTGAGCCGCGCCCTCAGTCGGCTTCTTCGATCCAGGCGGCCTGGATGGCCTCCAGGACCTTTTCCCCGCCGCGGGAAGGATCGTCGCTGAACTCCGGCAATGCCAGCACCCAACGGTGCAGATCGACGAAGTTCACATAGCGCGGATCGACGTCCGGCTTGGACTCGGCCAGCTGGATGGCGATTTCGAGCACATCAACCCATTTCAGACTCATGTGAACGCTCCGCCTCAGTGACCTTCGGACACCTGGTTGATGGTGTATTTCGGGATTTCCACCACCAGATCGCTCTCGCCGACCACGGCCTGGCAGGACAAGCGCGAATCCGGCTCCAGACCCCAGGCCTTGTCCAGCATGTCGTCTTCCAGCTCGTCGGAGGCTTCCATGGAGTTGAAGCCTTCGCGCACGACCACGTGGCAGGTGGTGCAGGCACAGGACATCTCGCAGGCGTGCTCGATCTCGATGCCGTTGCGCAGCGCCGCCTTCATGATGGTTTCGCCCGGCTGGGCTTCGATCACCGCGCCTTCGGGGCAGTGTTCGGCGTGGGGCAGAAAGACAATCTGCGGCATCTTCGCTTATTCCTCGATTTCATTGAGCCGGCGACCGGCCAGTGCGGCTTTGACGGTGGCGTCCATACGGCGCGCGGCAAAGGCGTCGGTCAGCTGGGACAGACGCTTGATCTGTAGTTCGATGGCAGTGGCATCGCTGCCGGTGGCCAGCTCGCGCAGCGAGTCCATGCCGGCATCGATGACCAGGCGCTCATCCGCCTCGAGCAGGCGCTCACCATCGGCGTCCAGCGCCGACTGCACGGCTTCCAGCAGGCGCTGGGCCTCGACCTGCTGCTCGCGCAGCGCGCGGGCCGCCATGTCGTCGCCGGCGTACTGGAAGGAATCCTGCAGCATGCGGGCGATCTCGCCGTCGGTCAGGCCATAGGACGGCTTGACCTGGATGCTCGCCTCGACGCCGGAGGACAGCTCGCGGGCGGAAACGCCCAACAGCCCATCGGCGTCGACCTGGAAGCTGACGCGGATCTTCGCCGCGCCCGCCACCATCGGCGGAATGCCGCGCAGCTCGAAGCGCGCCAGGGACCGGCAGTCCTTGACCAGCTCACGCTCGCCTTGCAGCACGTGAATCATCATGGCCGTCTGGCCATCCTTGTAGGTGGTGAACTCCTGGGCACGCGCCACCGGGATGGTGGTGTTGCGCGGAATCACCTTCTCCATCAGCCCGCCCATGGTTTCCAGGCCGAGCGACAGGGGAATCACGTCCAGCAGCAGCAGCTCTTCGCCACGCTTGTTGCCGGCCAGGGCATCAGCCTGGATGGCGGCACCGATGGCGACCACCTGGTCCGGGTCGATATCGGTCAGCGGCTCGCGACCGAACAGCTCGCCCACCAGCTCGCGAACGCGCGGCACGCGGGTGGAACCACCGACCATGACCACGGCGCTGACTTCTTCCAGCTCGATGCCCGAATCACGCACGGCACGGCGGCAGGACTTGAGGCTGCGCTGGATCATCGGGTCGATCAGGGAGTCCATCCGGGCGCGGGTCAGCTCACCGGTCCAGCTGCCGTAGGCGACGGCAACGCTGGCGCTATCGGTCAGGGCTTCCTTGGCGGCACAGGCAGTCTGCAGCAGAAGGCGCTGGGCGCCCGGATCAAGGTCAGCCGAGATACCGGACTGCTCGATGATCCAGCCGGCGATGGCATGGTCGAAATCGTCGCCGCCCAGGGCGGTGTCGCCGCCGGTGGCCAGGACCTCGAAGACACCCCGAGTCAGGCGCAGGATGGAGATATCGAAAGTGCCGCCGCCCAGGTCGTAGATGGCGACCAGGCCTTCGGCATTCTTGTCCAGGCCGTAGGCGACGGCGGCAGCGGTCGGCTCGTTGAGCAGGCGCAGCACGTGCAGGCCGGCCAGACGCGCGGCGTCCTTGGTGGCCTGACGCTGGGCGTCGTCGAAATAGGCGGGAACGGTGATCACCGCGCCGACCAGCTCGCCACCCAGGGTGGACTCGGCGCGCTGACGCAGGACACGGAGGATCTCAGCCGAGACTTCCACCGGGCTCTTGGCACCCTGGACAGTCTCGATGAAGGGCATGTGCGATTCGCCCTGGGTGAAGCGGTACGGCAGTTGGCCGCCCAGTTGCTTCACATCTTCCAGGCCGCGCCCCATGAAGCGCTTGACCGAGATGATGGAGTTCAGCGGATCCTGCGAGGCGTTGGCGCGAACGCTCTCGCCCACCTCGATGCGATCGGCGAGATAGCGCACCGCAGACGGCAGGATCACTTCGCCGCGATCATCGGGCAAGGGTGCTGCGACGCCGCTGCGCACGGCAGCGACCAGGGAATTCGTGGTGCCCAGGTCGATCCCCACCGCCAGGCGACGCTGGTGTGGCTGGGGACTTTGTCCGGGCTCGGCGATCTGCAGTAGGGCCATGCGGTTTCTAATCAGGCTATCGGGCGCGGCGCGGGCCGCGCGGATTAATCGTCGAGTCGCTCTTCCAGCTGCCGCACTTCCTGCGCCAGCTTGTCGAGGAACTGCATGCGGCGAACCAGACGCTCGGCCAGTTCTCGACGGCCGGCATCATCCCAGCAATCGGCGAAATCCTCTTCCAGACGCTGCTGGGCGGACTTCAGCTGACGCTTGAACTGCGCCACGCCATCAAGATCGGCGCTGTTCTGCAGGTCTTCCAGGTCCTCGCGCAACTGCATCTGCTGCAGGAGGAACTCCGAGTCCTGCACCGTGGCTTCCAGCGGCAGCGAATCGCCGCGCAGGGCCAGCAGGTACAGGGCACGACGCGGAACGCTCTTCAGCGTCTGGTAGGCATCGTTGAGTTCAGCGGCCTTGGCCTGCGCCAGTCGCTGCTCGCGCTCGGAAGCATCGGCGAAGCGGTCCGGATGGACGGTGCGCACCAGCTCCCGGTAGCGATTGCCGAGGGCTTCCAGATCGATCCGGAAGCCCGGCTGCAGGTCGAACAGCGCGAAGTGACAGGGACTACCCACACCCAGCCTCAGACGTTGAAGCTTTCGCCGCAGCCACACTCACCGCGCACGTTCGGGTTGTTGAACTTGAAGCCCTCGTTGAGGCCTTCCTTGGTGAAGTCCAACTCCGTGCCGTCGAGGTAGACCAGGCTTTTCGGGTCGATGATGACCTTCACGCCGTGGCTCTCGAACACCTCGTCCTCGGCTGCCAGTTCGTCGACGAACTCCAGCACGTAGGCAAGGCCCGAACAGCCGGTGGTACGCACGCCAAGACGAATGCCCTCGCCCTTGCCGCGCCCTTCGAGGGAGCGGCGAACGTGGTTGGCGGCGGCTTCGGTCATGCTGATGGCCATGGGAACTCCTTACTCAACGAATCGCTTCAGAGCAGACCTTTCTTCTGCTTGTAGTCGCGCACGGCCGCCTTGATGGCGTCCTCGGCGAGTACCGAGCAGTGGATCTTCACCGGCGGCAGGGCCAGTTCTTCGGCGATGGTGGTGTTCTTGATCGATTCGGCTTCGTCCAGGGTCTTGCCCTTCATCCACTCGGTGGCGAGGGAGCTGGAGGCGATGGCCGAACCGCAGCCGTAGGTCTTGAACTTGGCGTCTTCGATGACGCCCTGCTCGTTGACCTTGATCTGCAGGCGCATCACGTCGCCGCAAGCGGGAGCACCGACCATGCCGGTGCCGACATCCGGATCTTCGGCGTTGAGCTTGCCGACGTTGCGCGGGTTTTCGTAGTGGTCGATGACCTTGTCACTGTAAGCCATGGCTAATCCTCACTTCTATGGGGCGGGTCAGTGGGCCTGCCATTCGACCTTGGACAGGTCGACACCCTCTTTGAACATATCCCACAGCGGCGAGAGCTCACGCAGCTTGGAAACGGCTTCCACCACCTTCTTGGCGGCGTAATCGACCTCTTCTTCAGTGGTGAAGCGGCCGAAGCTGAAACGGATGGAGCTGTGCGCCAGCTCGTCGTTGCGACCCAGGGCGCGGAGCACGTAGGACGGCTCCAGCGAGGCCGAGGTGCAGGCGGAACCGGACGAAACGGCCAGGTCCTTGAGCGACATCATCAGCGACTCGCCTTCGACGTAGTTGAAGCTGACGTTGAGGATGTTCGGCGCGTAGGAAGTCGGGCTGCCGTTGAGGTACAGCTCTTCCAGGTCCTGCACCTGATCGAAGAAGCGCTTGCGCAGGCCTTCGATGCGGGCCATTTCCTGGTGCATTTCTTCCTTGGCGATGCGGAAGGCTTCGCCCATGCCGACGATCTGGTGGGTCGCCAGGGTGCCCGAACGCATGCCGCGCTCGTGGCCGCCACCGTGCATCTGGGCTTCCAGGCGCACGCGCGGCTTGCGGCGCACGTAAAGCGCACCCATGCCTTTGGGGCCATAGACCTTGTGGGCAGAGAAGGACATCAGGTCGACCTTGAGTTTCTCCAGGTCGATGTCCACCTTGCCGGCCGACTGAGCGGCGTCGACGTGCAGCAGGATGCCGCGGGCGCGGGTCAGCTCGCCGATGGCGGCGATGTCGTTGATGCTGCCGACTTCGTTGTTCACATGCATGACCGAAACCAGGATGGTGTCGTCACGCAGGGCGGCCTCGACCATCGCCGGGGTGATGATGCCCTCGGGAGTCGGTTCCAGGTAGGTCACTTCGAAGCCTTCGCGCTCCAGCTGGCGGCAGGTATCCAGGACCGCCTTGTGCTCGATCTTCGAGGTGATGATGTGCTTGCCCTTGGTCGCGTAGAAGTGCGCGACACCCTTGACGGCAAGGTTGTCGGACTCGGTAGCACCGGAAGTCCAGACGATCTCGCGGGGGTCGGCATTGACCAGTTCGGCGACCTGGCGACGGGCGTTCTCAGCCGCTTCCTCGGCTTTCCAGCCGAAGAGGTGGGAACGCGAGGCCGGGTTGCCGAAATTGCCATCAACCAGCAGGCAGTCGGCCATTTTCTGAGCGACACGCGGATCCACCGGGGTGGTGGCGGAGTAGTCGAGGTAAATCGGCAATCTCATCAGGTAACTCCTACAGGCGGGCGTTCGCTCAATCGATGGCGGACGCTTCAATCTTGTCGAGGCGCAGCGGCTTGGTACCCGAGCAGCGACGCTCGTCCTGGCGCTGGGCGACCTCTTGAACTTCGCGGCGCTCGACCAGGTCGGCCAGGCTGATGCCGCTGAGGAACTCGTGAATCTGCTGGCTGAGGTCGCACCACAGGTGGTGGGTCAGGCAGGTATCGCCGGAGTGGCAGTCGCCCTGCCCCTGACAGCGGGTGGCGTCGACCGACTCGTTGACTGCATCGATCACCTGGGCGACGTGGATGCCGGTCATGTCGCGGGACAGCTGGTAGCCGCCGCCCGGACCACGCACGCTGACCACCAGGTTGCCACGGCGCAACTTGGCGAACAGCTGTTCCAGGTAGGACAGGGAGATACCCTGGCGCTCGGAGATATCGGCGAGAGAAACCGGGCCACGCTGGGCGTGCAACGCCAGATCGAGCATGGCGGTGACGGCATAGCGGCCTTTGGTGGTCAATCGCATGGGGAAATCCGGAAGAATCGCTGGTATGGCGGGAGTATGCTCTTTTCCGACTATTTAAGTCAACTATAAGACCTATTACTTTAGTCGGAATTAGCCAGCGAACGGCGGCGTATTGTAGCAGCAATGCCAGGGCCGGCGCATCACTGCGCCGACTTGCTGCTCTCCTCGTCCTTGACTCCGGCGAAGTCTTCTTCCCGCAGAACCGGAAGATCTTTCGCACAGTAGTCGCTACCCAGAGCTGTCAGAGCCTTGCACATGCCTTCCAGACGACCATCGACCGCCTGCAGGTGGTCGAGCAACTGGCCGATGGCGCGGGCCACCGGGTCGGGCATGTCCTGGCTGACGCCATAGGCATCGAACCCGAGCTTTTCTGCCATGGCCTGGCGCTTGGCAGCCTGATCCGAGTCATCCTTGACGATGATGCGGCCGGGAATACCCACAACGGTAGCGCCAGGCGGTACTTCCTTGGTGACCACGGCATTGGAACCGACCTTGGCGCCGGCACCGACGGTGAACGGACCAAGCACCTTGGCGCCCGCCCCCACCACCACGCCGTCGGCCAGGGTCGGGTGACGCTTGCCCTTGTTCCAGCTGGTGCCGCCCAGGGTGACACCCTGATAGATGGTCACGTCATCACCGATCTCGGCAGTTTCACCGATGACGATGCCCAGGCCATGGTCGATGAAAAAGCGGCGACCGATCTTCGCGCCCGGATGGATCTCGATGCCGGTCATCCAGCGACCGAAGTTCGATACCATGCGCGCCAGCCACTTCCAGCCGGACGTCCACAGGCCATGAGCCAGGCGATGCAGCCACACGGCATGCAGGCCCGGATAGCAGGTGAGCACCTCGAAGGCGTTGCGCGCCGCAGGATCTCGATGGAATACGCTCTGGATATCTTCGCGTACACGCTCAAACATCTTCATCACTCCGCTTGGAAAGCTCCCCGCGGGCAGCTTTCTGTGTCTCGGTGAGAATACCCCGCAGGATATTCATCTCCAGCTTGCTGACGCCGCTGCGGCCGTACAGGCGACGCAGGCGCGACATCAGGTGGCGCGGCTTCTGCGGGTCGAGGAACTGGATATCCACCAGGGTCGATTCCAGGTGCGCATAGAAGCGCTCCAGTTCATCCGACGTCACCGGGACGCTGTTGAGCATCGCCGTGGACTCGACCTTCTCGTGCTTGGTCGGCTGCCCCTCAGCGGCCAGCCAGGCCATGCGCACCTCGTAGACCAGCACCTGCACCGCCGTCGCCAGGTTCAGCGAGCTGAACTCGGGATTGGCCGGGATGTGCACGTGGAACTGACATCGCTGCAGCTCCTCGTTGGTCAGGCCGGCGTATTCGCGACCGAACACCAGCGCAACCTCACCCCCCTGCTGGACGTGCTCCAGGCTGGTGGTGGCGCACTCGCGGGGATCGAGCAGCGGCCAGGGAATGCGGCGATCGCGCGCGCTGGTGCCCAGCACCAGGCTGCAGCCCGCCAGGGCATCCTCCAGGGTGGGAACGACCACGGCCGCATCGAGAATGTCATCGGCGCCGGAAGCGCGGGCACGGGCCTCGCCGCTGGGGAAATCCATCGGATCGACCAGGACCAGGCGCGACAGGCCCATGTTCTTCATCGCACGGGCCGTACCGCCGATATTGCCGGGATGGCTGGTGTTGACCAGCACCACGCGAATTTTGTCGAGCAACGCGCGACTCCACACAAAAGCGAAAAAGGGAGGGAATCCTACCGCAGCAGTGGGGCTTGCGCCACGCAGGCGACAGGTCGCTCTATGAACTCCATGGCTTTCTGCTAGAATGTCCGGCTTTCTTTAACGACCCAGGTGACCTCTCCATGCAGCCTATGCTGAATATCGCCCTGCGCGCCGCTCGCAGCGCCGGTGAACTGATCTTCCGCTCCATCGAACGCCTGGACACCCTGTCGGTCAACGAGAAAGAAGCCAACGACTACGTCACCGAAGTCGATCGCGCCGCCGAACTCTCCATCGTCACCGCCCTGCGCAAGGCCTACCCGAACCACGGGATCATGGGCGAAGAAGGCGGCATGCTCGAAGGCAGCGGCGAAGGCGCCGACTACCTGTGGATCATCGACCCTCTCGATGGCACCACCAACTTCATCCACGGCGTTCCGCACTACGCCGTCAGCATCGCCTGCAAATACCGCGGTCGCCTCGAGCACGCCGTGGTCCTCGACCCGGTCCGCCAGGAAGAATTCACCGCCAGCCGTGGCCGTGGCGCCGCACTGAACGGTCGTCGCCTGCGCGTCAGCAACCGCAAGAGCCTCGAAGGCGCCCTGCTCGGCACCGGTTTCCCGTTCCGTGACAGCCAGATGGACAACCTGGACGCCTACCTGGGCATGTTCCGCAGCCTGGTCGGCCAGACCGCCGGCATCCGCCGCGCCGGCGCCGCCAGCCTGGACCTGGCCTACGTCGCCGCCGGTCGCTACGACGCCTTCTGGGAGTTCGGCCTGTCCGAGTGGGACATGGCAGCCGGCGCCCTGCTGATCCAGGAAGCGGGCGGCCTGGTGAGCGATTTCACCGGCAGCCACGAGTTCCTCGAGAAAGGCCAGATCGTTGCTGGCAACACCAAGTGCTTCAAGGCGCTGCTGACCAGCATCCAGCCGCACCTGCCGGCCTCGCTCAAGCGCTGAGCCTGAGCGGCACCAGAAAAAGCCCGGCGACGCCGGGCTTTTTTGTGCCTGCAAGACAGAACGAGCCCTGTAGGAGCGAGCTTGCTCGCGAAGCTTTTCATCCTGGCACGAGGGGGGGTTGAGACGGTTCGCGAGCAAGCTCGCTCCTACGAAAAGCCCCAAAAGAAAAGGCGCCCGGTGGGCGCCTTTTTCCGTTCACTCCTGGCGACAGCTTATTGCTGGCCCAGGACCAGTCGGCCGCTCTTGTCGACCGGAATCTGCGAGCCCGGATCGCGGTCCATGCGGACCTGACCAGCCTTGCCATCGAGCAGGTACTTCACGTCGTAGCCGACGACCTTCTCGCTGGTGTCATTGACGGTGCTGCAGCGGGTTTCGGTAGTGGTGTAGGTGTCACGCTCCTGCATGCCTTCCTGCACCTTGTTGCCGGCATAGCCGCCGCCGATGGCGCCTGCCACGGTGGCGATCTTCTTGCCATTGCCGCCGCCGATCTGGTTACCCAGCAGGCCGCCAGCGATCGCGCCAATCGCCGTACCGGCAATCTGATGCTGGTCCTTGACCGGACGCTGGTGGGTCACCGCCACGTCCTTGCAGACCTGGCGCGGATTCTTGATGGTTTCCTTGACCGGTTGAACGGCGAGCACCTCGGCGTATTGCGGCGCACGGTCCACCAGACTGTAGGTAGCCACGGCGCCACCGGCAGTCACGCCTACAGCGCCCAGCACGGTACCGATTAGCAACGACTTGTTCATAGGGTTCTCCTGGTCTTTCTTCTCATTCGGGCCTCGCCCTTTACCCTGCCTTGGAGCAATCGATTTGTAAGAAAGTTCCGGTCGTTTCGTGACACAGCGCCTACAAATGAAAACTCCCGCCGAAGCGGGAGTTTTCTCTGGAAGGCTGGGAACGCTCTATTACGGGCGTTCGTCGGCTTCCTTGCTCGGCGGAGGAATCAGGTCCTCGCTGGACAGGTTCAGCCAGATCAGCACCACGTTGGCGATGTAGATCGACGAGTAGGTACCCGCCATGACACCGACGAACAGGGCGATGGAGAAGCCGAACAGGTTGTCGCCGCCGAAGAACAGCAGAGCGGCGATCGCCAGCAGGGTCGACACCGAGGTGGCAATGGTCCGCAGCAGGGTCTGGCTGGTCGAGATGTTGATGTTCTCGATCAGACTGGCCTTGCGCAGTACGCGGAAGTTCTCGCGCACCCGGTCGAAGATCACGATGGTGTCGTTCAGCGAGTAGCCCACCACCGCCAGTACCGCGGCGAGCACCGTCAGGTCAAAGGTGATCTGGAAGAACGACAGCACGCCCATCACGATGATGGCGTCGTGGATCAGCGAGAGGATCGCACCCAGGGCGAACTTCCACTGGAAGCGGAAGCCCACGTACAGGAGGATGCCGCCCAGCGCCAGGAGCATGCCGAGGCCGCCCTGGTCGCGCAGCTCTTCACCGACCTGCGGACCGACGTACTCGACGCCATTGACCTTGGCCGGGTTGGAAGCATCGGCCTTCTGCAGCGCAGTGGCGACCTTCTTGCCCAGCTCCGGGTCTTCGCTGGGCATACGCACCAGCACGTCCTTGGTGTCGCCGAAGCTCTGTACCACGGCCTCGCTGTAACCAGCGGCGACCAGTTGCTCACGCACCTTGGAGAGGTCGGCCGGCTGCTCGTAGGTCAGCTTGATCGACGTACCGCCGGTGAAGTCCAGGCCGAAGTTGATGCCTTTGAAGACCCAGCTGCCGAGGGCGATCAGGGTCAGGATCAGGGTCGCGGCGAACGCAATGTTGCGCACGCCCATGAAGTTGATAGTACCGATCTTGATATTCATCTCTGGCCCCTTAGATCCACAGCTTCTTAACGTCGCGGCCGCCGTAGATCAGGTTCACCATTGCGCGGGTGACCATGATGGCAGTGAACATCGAGGTGAGAATACCCAGGGACATGGTCACGGCGAAGCCCTTCACCGGGCCGGTGCCCATGGCGTAGAGGATGCCGCCGACCAGCAGCGAGGTCAGGTTGGCGTCGATGATCGCGGTGAAGGCACGGTTGAAGCCTTCATGGATCGCCCGCTGCGTCGACATGCCCGCCGCCAGCTCCTCGCGTATCCGCGAGAAGATCAGCACGTTGGCGTCCACCGCCATACCCATGGTCAACACGATACCCGCGATACCCGGCAGGGTCAGGGTCGCGCCGAGGATCGACATCAGCGCCACCAGCATGACCATGTTGAAGGCCAGGGCGACGGTGGCGATCACGCCGAAGAAGCGGTAAATGACGATGATGAACAGGGAAACGAAGACCATGCCCCACAGGGAAGCGTCGATGCCCTTGGCGATGTTGTCAGCACCCAGGCTCGGGCCGATGGTGCGTTCTTCAGCGAAGTACATCGGCGCAGCCAGGCCACCGGCGCGCAGCAGCAGGGCCAGTTCCGAGGACTCGCCCGGAGCGTCCAGGCCGGTGATGCGGAACTGGTTGCCCAGCGGCGACTGGATGGTCGCCAGGCTGATGATCTGCTTCTCTTCCTTGAACGCCGGAACGGCGACTTCCTGCTCGACGCCGTCGACGACCTGCTTGGTGTAGCGGGTGATCGGCTTCTGCTCGATGAACACCACGGCCATGCTGCGGCCGACGTTGTTGCGGGTCGCACGATTCATCAGCTCGCCGCCGTGGCCATCCAGACGGATGTTCACCTGCGGACGGCCGTTCTCGTCGAAGCTGGCACTGGCGTCAGTGACCTGGTCACCGGTGATGATCACGCCACGTTCCAGGCTCGCCGGCGGACGACGCGGCTCGCGGAAATCGAAGGTCTCGGTGGAGGACTTGATCGCATCCGGCTCGGCGGCCAGGCGGAACTCCAGGTTGGCGGTCTTGCCGAGGATACGCTTGGCTTCGGCGGTATCCTGCACGCCCGGCAACTCGACGACGATGCGGTTGGCGCCCTGACGCTGCACCAGCGGCTCGGACACGCCCAGCTCGTTCACGCGGTTGCGGACGGTGGTGAGGTTCTGCTTGATCGAGTATTCGCGGATTTCGGCCAGCTTGGTGGCGGTCATGGCCAGGCGCAGGACCTGCATGCCATTACGCTCGCTCTGGGCGGTTTCGAAATCGCGGAAATCCTTGGCGATGATCGACTTGGCCTTGTCCAGGTCGGCTTCCTCGGTGAAGCCCAGCTGGATGCCGCCGTCCTGCACAGGCAGGCTGCGGTAGCGCACGCGCTCTTTACGCAGGGCGCTCTTGACCTCGTTCTCGTACACCTTCATACGAGCGTCGACGGCTTTTTCCATGTCCACTTCCAGCAGGAAGTGCACACCACCGGACAGGTCCAGACCCAGCTTCATCGGGTGGGCGGCGATATTGCGCAGCCAGTTCGGCGTGGTCTGGGCCAGGTTCAGGGCGACTACGTAGTCGTCCCCCAGCGCGCGGCGGACGATGTCCTTGGCCGGCAGCTGGTCTTCCTGCTTGGCCAGGCGGATCAGGCCGCTGTTCTTGCCCAGCGAGCCCGCCTTGACGGCGATGCCGGCATCGGCGAGCGCCTTGCTGGCCTTGTCCACGTCGGCCTGGGTGACCTGCAGCGCGGTGCTCGCGCCACTGATCTGGACGGCCGGATCGTCCGGATAGAGGTTGGGTGCGGAATAGATGAAACCGACGGCCAGGACCGCCAGGATCAGCAGATACTTCCACAGGGGATACTTGTTGAGCATGACACCGCCCGTTATGACGCGGGGCGCATCTTGCGCCCCGTCGGTTGGGTTTCTAAGAGGTGGATCAGATCGCCTTCAGGGTGCCTTTCGGCAGGGTCGCGGCGATCGCGGCCTTCTGGAACTTCAGCTCGACGTTGTCGGAAACCTCGACGACGACGAAGTCCTCGGCGACCTTGGTCACCTTGCCGGCGATACCGGCGGAAGTGACGACTTCATCACCCTTCTGCAGGCCGGACAGCAGGTTCTTGTGCTCTTTCGAGCGCTTGGCCTGGGGACGCCAGATCATCAGGTAGAAGATGACCAGGAAACCGACCAGGAAAATCCACTCGAAGCCAGTGCCGGCCGGGCCTGCAGCAGCGGCGGGTGCGGCGGCGTCAGCGTAGGCAGCGGGAATCAGAAAACTCATTGGAAACTCCTGTCTCAAAGCTTTTTCGATGAATAAGGTCAGTCCGCCAGCGGCGGCACGGGAAGGCCGCGCTTGGCGTAGAAGGCGTCGACAAAGTTCGCCAATGTACCCTGTTGGATTGCCTCGCGCAAACCAGCCATAAGCCGCTGATAATGCCGCAAGTTGTGGATGGTATTGAGCATGCTGCCGAGCATTTCGCCGCACTTGTCCAGGTGGTAGAGGTAGGCGCGGGAGAAGTGCTTGCAGGTGTAGCAATCGCAGGTCGGGTCCAGCGGAGACTCATCGTGCTTGTGCACCGCGTTGCGGATCTTGATCACCCCGGTGTCAACGAAAAGGTGGCCATTGCGCGCGTTGCGGGTGGGCATGACGCAGTCGAACATGTCGACGCCCCGGCGCACACCTTCCACGAGGTCTTCGGGTTTGCCCACACCCATCAGGTAACGAGGTTTGTCAGCCGGCATGTGCTGGGGCAGGAAGTCCAGCACGCGGATCATCTCTTCCTTGGGCTCGCCCACCGACAGGCCGCCGATGGCCAGGCCGTCGAAGCCGATTTCCTGCAGGCCTTCGAGCGAGCGCATGCGCAGTTCTTCGTGCATGCCGCCCTGGACGATGCCGAACAGCGCCGAAGGGCTGTCGCCGTGGGCGGTTTTCGAGCGTTTGGCCCAGCGCAGCGACAGTTCCATGGAGCGCTTGGCGACGTCGAACTCGGCCGGGTACGGGGTGCACTCGTCGAAGATCATCACGATGTCCGAACCCAGTGCGCGCTGCACCGCCATGGACTCTTCCGGGCCCATGAAGACCTTGGCGCCATCCACCGGCGAAGCGAAGTACACGCCCTCCTCCTTGATCTTGCGCAGCGCGCCCAGGCTGAACACCTGGAAACCGCCCGAGTCGGTGAGGATCGGCCCCTTCCACTGCATGAAGTCATGCAGGTCGCCGTGCTTCTGGATCACCTCGGTGCCCGGACGCAGCCACAGGTGGAAGGTATTGCCGAGGATGATCTGCGCGCCGATGCCCTCGATGTCGTGCGGGAGCATGCCCTTCACGGTGCCGTAGGTGCCCACCGGCATGAAAGCCGGGGTTTCCACCACGCCGCGGGGGAAAGTCAGGCGGCCGCGACGGGCCTTGCCCTCGGTGGCCAGCAGTTCGAATTTCATGAAGCTCATGGATCAGTCCTCGGGGCCGCGCGGTGCCGGGTTGCGGGTAATGAACATGGCATCGCCGTAGCTGAAGAAGCGATAGCCCTGCTCGACTGCCGCCGCGTAGGCGGCCATGGTCTCGGGGTAGCCGGCGAAGGCGGAGACCAGCATCAGCAGGGTGGATTCCGGCAGGTGGAAGTTGGTGACCAGGGCGTCGACCACGTGGAACGGCCGCCCGGGGAAGATGAAGATATCGGTGTCGCCACTGAAGGGTTTGAGTACGCCATCACGGGCCGCGCTTTCCAGCGAACGCACGCTGGTGGTGCCAACGGCGACCACACGACCACCGCGCGCCTTGCAGGCGGCCACGGCGTCAACCACGTCCTGGCTGACTTCCAGCCATTCGTTGTGCATGTGGTGGTCTTCGATGCGCTCCACGCGTACCGGCTGGAAGGTGCCGGCACCGACGTGCAGGGTGACGAACGCGGTGTCCACGCCCTTGGCGCGGATCGACTCCAGCAGCGCCTCGTCGAAGTGCAGGCCGGCGGTCGGCGCCGCCACGGCGCCCGCGCGCTCGGCATAGACAGTCTGGTAACGCTCGCGGTCCGCGTCTTCATCCGGGCGGTCTATATAAGGCGGCAGCGGCATGTGCCCGACGCGTTCCAGCAGCGGCAGGACGTCCTCGCTGAAGCCCAGCTCGAACAGCGCGTCGTGGCGCTGCAGCATCTCGGCTTCGCCACCGCCGTCGATGAGGATCTTCGAACCCGGCTTGGGCGACTTGCTGGAGCGCACGTGGGCCAGCACGCGATGGCTGTCCAGCACGCGCTCCACGAGGATTTCCAGCTTGCCACCGGAAGCCTTCTGGCCAAACAGGCGGGCAGGGATTACCCGGGTGTTGTTGAACACCATCAGGTCACCCGGCTTGAGGAAGCCGAGGATGTCAGCAAATTGCCGGTGGCTGAGCTCGCCGCTGGGACCGTCCAGCACCAGCAGTCGGCTGGAGCGGCGTTCCGGAAGCGGATGGCGGGCGATCAGCGCCTCGGGCAGGTCGAAATGAAAGTCAGCGACGCGCATGGGAGAGCTTTCTCGAAGGGGCGCACATCTTACTGGAAATGCCGATTTCTGACCATGCGAGCCGATTGACCGACGCAGAGCGCCTCCCTATACTGCCGCGCCATTGCCTCGGTGGCGGAATGGTAGACGCGGCGGATTCAAAATCCGTTTCTGGCGACAGAGTGAGAGTTCGAGTCTCTCCCGGGGCACCACCACATCGTTCCGACAGTTCCGATGAAGTGTCGAAACCCACGAAAAACCGGCCCTCGGGCCGGTTTTTTGTTGTCTGCGATTTGCCCTGCGAGGTACCGGGAAGGCCAGGGATCACCCGCTCAGGAACAGGTCCCGGTCGTCGTCTTGCTGACATAGGCACGCCCGGTGGCACTGACGCTCACCACCCGCTCCTGCGCCCCCGCGCTGGGAGCGGAGCGGCAGACGGTGATACTCGCCTGGGTGTTGCCCACGCCGGTCGGCTGGAAATCGACCTTGGCGACGTTGGAAGTGACCTTGAACCCCGTCGGCGCGGCGGGATGTTTCTGGATCACGGTAGAGCCGGAAATCACGATCCAGCCCTGCTCCCAGCCGCCGGAGCCGCAACTGGTGCCGTTGCTGGATACGCACAGGCTGGTCACCGTGTTGCGCTTGATCGCTTCGCTGCGCCCCATGGCGACGCCCGCCACCAGGTCGTTGGCACTGGAGGCGAGCTTGCCGGCGAGGGTCGCGTCGCCCAGCGAAGGCACGGCGATACCGACCAGGATTGCCAGCACCGCGAGGGTCACCATCAGTTCCAGCAGGGTGAAACCCTTGGCTGGGCGTCTATTGATCGCACGCATGGCTTACCCTCCTATCGCTCGATATCCCAGAACACCCAGGACTTGGGCTGCGGGCTGGTGCCCGGCGCGGTCGGCTCGGAGACCTTCAGCGGCGAATCGGAAGAACCGCCGATGATGAAGTCCCTCAGGCTGCCGTCGTCGAGTTGCACGCGCCCCGCCACGGGTGACGGAGGCAGGCCGCCGCCGGAGATGACGCCGAAGCGCTGGTCACCCGTGCCGGCGGCGTTCAGGTAACTGATGTTGTAGACGCGCGCGGTGCCCAGGCTGGAGCAGCTGGTGGAGCTGGCCACGGCCGGCTGGTGGGTGCTGAAGGTGATGTTGTTGTAGAGCAGCAGCGCCGAGGTCACTACCTGCTCGGTCGATTGCAGGCCCAGGTACCAGCCTTTGGGGTAGGCCGCGACCTGCGTATTGGTAGGCGTGGCTGTGGAGGTAATGGGCAGCAGCGAGTTGTTGCAGATCAGGTTGGCGGCGCAGGTGGCGTTCTCCAGGGTCAGCCAGTTGACGTCGCTGGGCTTGTCACGCAGGGCATAGAAGCGGTTCGCCACGCTGGCGGCGGAGGTGTAGGTGAGCAGCGGCTTCTCGCGGTCGCCGGAGCCCAGCAGGATCACGAACTCGCCGTTGACGGAGGCCACCTCCGGACCATAGAGGAACTTGCGGTTGGCCGTACAGGAGGTAGCCGTCGCGCATCCCAGGGAAGCAATCTTGGTAATGGTCCAGTTGGCCGGTGCGGTGCTGCCGATGGCACTGAAGGCATCGACGCCGGAAATCCGGTAGACGTTGCCCCCCAGGTCAGAGGCGTAGCCGTAAGCGATCATGCCGCTGCTGTTGGTGACCAGCGCGACGCTGCCGACCACCCCGCGATCGGTGTCGAAGGTCTTCAGCAAGGCGCCAGTGTCGGCATCCATCAAATAGATGTGATTGCCCTTGGAGGACGTCGTGCAGGTATTGGGGTCGGCGTCCTCGCACTTGTCATAGCCACCGCCCATGGCCAGGATCGTCGACGCACCGCTGCCGTAGCCTTGCGCGAGGACAGGAACGGGCGTGGCCCAGGTCTGCCCCATGCCGCTCAGGCCGGTGCTGCAGCCGGTGTCATTGGCCATGTTGGGGCAACCGACCTTCCACTTCAGGGTCGGGCTGGCCGGGGTGGTCACGTCAAAGGCATAGAGCGAGCGGCCGCCGCGGCGCATGGCCGAGTAGATCCAGGTGCTGGTGCCCTGCTGCACCACGGAAACCGAGCCGTCCATGCCGTAGTCCTTGGGCTGCGGCGTCGGCGTGCCGGTGGTATGGCCGGGGAAGCTGATGGTGGTGGTGTTGTCGCGCAGGCGCTTGATCCGCGGGTAGAACTCCGGCGGCATGAACGACCAGATTTCACTGCCGGCCGAGACACCGGCGACGGTGCCGCTGCGATTGCCGTTGATGGCGTGCAACAGCCCGTCGTTGGCACCGTAGTAGACCACCACCAGGGGGGAAGAGGTGGTGCCATAGTTGACCGCCGCAGGACGCGAGTGCACGACGTCGCCGTGTACCGACGGGCGCATTTCGGTGACGTTGGCGTTGAGATTCTCGTCCTGATTGTCGGCGCCGACGGCCCAGCCGATCAGGTTGGTCCGTTCGGTGGCGTCCGCCGCCCCCAGCAGCGCCTGGGTCACGGCGGTGTTGGCGGTGTTGAAGTTGGTGAGCGCCGTGCAGGTGGTGGGGTCGCAAGTCTTCATGGTCCGCGAGCTGGCCTGGCGCAGCACATAGGCCTGCGCGCCTTTCTCGACGATGTTGCCGTCGGGATAGTTGGAGACGTCGGACCCGGTCACGGTCAGGCAGTTGCCCTGGGGCTTGAAGGCCCAGTAGTTATCCAGCGAGGTGGGTGTCCAGAAGCTGCGGGCGCATTCGGTGATGAAACCGGTACCGCTGTTGATTGCACTGTTGCCGTTGGCGTCCACCGTGGTGAGCTGGCTGCTGACCACGCCCACCTTGTATTGCTTGAGGTTGCCGGGCCAGCGCGGGAAGGAGTCGGAGTCCGGACGGAACATGCCGACGAACACCTGGTTCAGGTAGGTACTCTGGGAACTCACGCTGATCGGCAGGGTGACGGAGGCGAATACGCTGTTGGTGGCCTGGATCTCGGAGAAGATGGCATTCAGCGCGTCGGAAATCTGCGTGCCGCTGGAGCTCACGTCAAAGTACTTGCCACTGCTGACGTTGGCCATGCTCTTGAGCAGCGCAGTCCAGCCGGGCCCCTGGCCTGTGGTGACCTTGTTGATGTCCACGGTGTAGGTGGTGATGGACTGGGTGCTCTTCTTCATGAAGCGCGCCCACTCGTCGGCCATGTTGTCCTGCGAGCCGCTGGGGGAAATGGGAATCGCGGTGGTGTTGCCCCCCGCCGCGGCGAGGGCCGAGGAGGCCTGGGTGAGGTCGGCAGTATTGTCCTGGGCCGCACCGTTACTGATGTAGATGATGAAGTTCTTCGCGCAGCCGGCCACGATCGGGTTGTTGTAGGTGGTAGCGACCTTCGACGACAGCGCGTTACCGCTCAGCGCGTAGATGGCGTTGGATGCCGTGGTGCCGCCGACGTTGCCAGTGAAATCGGTCTTGGCCTTCTGGTTGCCGGCGTAGGGCGTACCCGCCGAGTAGTACAGCCAGGCCTCCTCCATTGCCTTGGATACCTTGCCGTTGTTGGACTTGTCGTTCTTTACGTCCAGGCTGCTGACCAGCGTCTGGTACTTGGGCTTGACCGAGCTGTCGAGCAGGCGCATGGCGGCGCGCACATAGGCGCCGTCATTGCCCTTGTCGCTGCCACCGGTCTCGGTGAACAGCATCAGGCCGACACGGAACTTGTTCACCTGCAGCCCGTTGACCACCGACGCCAGCGCGGTCATCTCGTTGCTGAACGGCGTGGTCCAGTTGGCGGTGTTGTCCAGGATGATCAGGACGTTGGGCGCGTCCGTGGCCCCCGTGGGGGTGCCGACGAACAGGTCGATGTCCTCGGCGCGGACGGCCGACTGGGCGACACACAGGAGGCAGAGGGCGAGTATCCGCCGGAGCATTCCGGCCTGGCAGCTCTTGTTCATGTTCAGGCTCCGCACGCGGCGATCTTCTGCGAATCGGTCAGGTGCACCCGCACCCCGGAACGCACTCTTACCGAGGTGCCGGTCACGGCATCGGTGACGTTGGCGTTGAGGCCCCAGACGGTGTCCCACCCCGTGGAACACATGGCTGCCTGGCCACCACCACAAGCCAGATTCGAGGGACTCGGCCTGGCGCTCATGCACACCGGCGACGCCATGGAAACCTGGTAGTCGGTGGTGCCGTCGTTATTGATGTCGACGTTGAGCTGCTCGGCCGTCGGCGCGGCGGTGAAAGCCGAGCCGATGACCCGCTGGATGCCGACATCAGCCGCGGCAATGGCCTCATTGCGGAACTGCATGTTGCCCACTGCCTTCAGATTGGTGCCGCTGAGGGTGTAGGCGCTGCCGACCATCAGCATCAGCATCAGCAACATCACCAGGGCGACCACCAGGGTCGCGCCCTGCTGGGCTCTCGAATTGCGCTGCGTCGTCATGGCGTCTGCCTCCGACGGGATACGTTCACCAGCGTGGCGCTGGAGGTGAACAGATGCCGTTTGTAGCCATCGGTGAACGGGCCGAGGGTGGAACCCCCCAGGGCATAGGTCTTGTCCGAGGTGTAGCCCGCCGTCTGGGTACGGGCGCGAGCCAGGACGTAGAGCCGGGCTTCCACCACGTTTGCCAGCTGGTCCACCGTGCAGGAGCCAGCCCCGCAGTGGACGAAGCTGCCATCAGGCGAGCCATCGCCACGGTTGGTCACGGTGACCCGGGTGTTGGGGTCATCCCAATGCGGCGCCGCGAGGTAGTCGGTCGGATTGTTCGACTTGCTGAGGCTGTCGAGGCCCAGCTCGACGCGGAAAGCCTGTACCCCCTCGATCAGTGGTACCGCCGCCTGCAGTGCGTTGGCCGGCGTGGCCCCACCGGAAAGGTCGAAGGTTGAGCGCATCAGCGTCGGTATGCCGTCGCCTGCGCTTACCGCGTAATCACGCACGTAGTACAGATCGATGACGAACTTGCGACGCTCGGCGACGGACAGGCAGTTGAGGCTCTTCAAGGTGAAGCCTGTGGTGTCCAGCACAAAGGCTCCCAAGGTCTCGTCCTTGCAGAAGGACGACTGGAAATACACCTTGCCGGCCGACAGTGCATCGCAATTGCCAACGCCCGGTGAACAGGTATCGACATGCCGCACCACCAGCACATCGGAATTGCTCGCCAGGTTGGTGACGATGGCCGAACAACCTGGGGGCACCGCGGAGAAGGTCTGTGCCACGATGCCGACGGAATTGATCCTGTCCTGCTGCGTCCAGGTCGAGAAGGCCGAGCACACCGGCGGCAAAGCCGTCGGGTAATCGGCCGGCGGATCGGTCGCGGTCAGGTCATCGAACTGCGGTACATAGCCATTCCAGAACCCGGCGTGAGCCAGGTCTTCCTGCAGTAGGCCGACGGCGAAGCGGCCGTTCTCGATCAGCGAGTTGGTCTGGGCCATGTCGTCACTGGTCCGGCGCAGGTTCAGGTAGAGCGTCAGCACCGCGACCATGATCAGCAGGCTGATGGTCACGGCGATCATCATTTCCACCAGGGTGAAGCCCCTGTGGCGGGATACGCCGCTCATAGCGAGGCCACCCGCACGACCGTGGTGACCACGCGCCGGCACAGATCGCTGCTGCACCCGGAGCTGCCGTTGTAGCTGCCACTGCCGCAAGCCACACTCGAAGGCGGTGCCGAGATCGGCGACATGCCCTGCCAGGCCACGGTGATCAGGTACTGATTGCTGCCCAGCGACTCGATGCAGCCGCGCCCACCAAGCATGGCGCCGGCCTTCACGCTGCCGCCTCCCACTTCCGCCGCGCCCTGCAGGCTGTTGCACCAGTCGGCGAGGTCCGCCTGCTGGCGGGTTCCGCTGCTGGTCGGACAGGTCATGCCCGCGCCCACCGGCGAGCTGCTGCCGGTGACGTAGCTGGAAGAGTTCTTCGCGTTGGCGTTCATCCGGCTGGAAATGTCATTGAGCAGCAGCAGCGCCTGGGCGCGCTGGTAGGACTCCATATCCGACAGCTGCATGCGCATCTGCAGCTTGGCCAGACCGAGCAGGCCCAGCGAGATGATGAGGATGCTGACGAGCAATTCGATCAGGGTGAAGCCGCGTTGCCGGGAGGTCATCATGTCGATCACCACTTCGCCGATGGCGTCCGAGTGCCGTCGCTGCCAAGGGTCAGGTTGCCGTCGCTGGCCTGTGCTCCGCCTGGCGTGAAGGTGATGGTGAAAGTCGGCGGTGTGCCGCTGCCCACGGTGATGTCGTAGCTGTAGTCGCCCGACACCTCACTGGGCAGCGCATAGCCGCCGCCTTCCAGCTGCGTCTTGCTGGCGTAGGCACGATTGGCCAGCAGGTACTGCTGCTGGCGATTGGCGATGTCCATCATCTGCGCCTGGGCCGCGGACCGCTTGCCCCGGATGATGTACTGCTGATAGCTGGGGTAAGCAATTGCAGCCAGGATCGCCACTATCGCCGCCACCACCATCAATTCGATCAGGGTAAAACCGCGGGAACTAACGGGCATTATCGAGACTCTCTTTGCCAGGGCCTTTCTCAAAGACTCTATTAGCTAAATGGCGAATCGCCACCCCGTCGAATAGATAATTCAATACCAGTCGTCGCCGGCATATCGGCATATATAAAACTAGCCAACGAAAATTTAGCCATATCCAGGGCGCCAAAATACCATCAGCGCTCTGGATCAGAGCCTCTTAACGAAACCCTGTACTGGCGTGCAAGCCCCGTGAATCAGGCGATTCCGCATCAAAACGATACACACTCAAGGCCGCCCAACAGCAACTTCAAGAACAACCGTCCCATTTATAAAATACACATGAAGAAGTTGTGAAAAAAAAGTAAAATCAAACTCGCGATAGTGCATTTCAAGTTAACAACATCAGCACTGATAACCTATTAAAAAGCAGCCACCTCGCAATAACGAACGAGAACTTATTACATCTTTAAGACTATATTTATCCGGCTATTCATCAGCTAACTATCGAGTCAATTAATTCCCGGACAGGAACAGCCGGCGCTCACCCACCGCTCCACAGGCCGGAAAATTTCCCGACGCGCCGCACCACTCACCGCACCAGGCACGGCAAGCAAGCATCAGCCCCCGAATGATCGTCCCTGCAGAGCCTGGACAAATGCCGTCAGCGGCATCGGTCGATCGAAGAGGTACCCTTGCAGCACCTCCACGCCACGCAGGGCGAGGTAATCCTGCTGCTCCTCGGTTTCCACGCCCTCGGCAATGATCATCAAGTCCAGCTTGCCGCACAGCTCGACGATGCTGTCCAGAACGTGCGAAGACAGCGCATCCACGCCGATCATCGCCACGAAGCTCTTGTCGATCTTCAGCGCATCCACCTTGAAGCGATGCAGGTAGGCGAGGCTGGAATTGCCGGTGCCGAAGTCGTCGATGGCCAGCTTGACGCCCAGGCCATGCAGGTTGTCGAAGAGCTCATCAGTCACCTCGCTGGAAACGATCAGCTCGCGCTCGGTCAGCTCCAGGGTCAGCTCCGGTCGATGGGGCAGGAAGCGCGCCTGGAAGTCGCGGCAATCACCGAACAACCCCGGCTCCGTGCAATGCCGGGCACTGATGTTGAAGCTCAGGTGGAAGCCCTCGCCCAGCAGATGCCCGTGCGGAGCCAGCCCGTCGGCGACCTGGCGGAACAGGTCGCGGGTCATCGCCACGATCAGCCCGGAGCGCTCGGCCATGGGGATGAACAGGTCGGGGCCGACCATGCCTTCGCGCGGATGAACCCAGCGCATCAGCACCTCCGCGCCCACCCAGCGGCCATCCCGGGCATCGACCAGCGGTTGCAGGTACGGCACGAACTCCCCGGCGAGCAAGGCGCGTTCCAGCTCCAGGCTTGGCGTCGCCGAACGCCCCCAGAGCCAGTAACAGGCCAAGCCCGACGCTCCGCCCAACATCAGCATCAGCGCCACCAAGGGCAACGCATCCTCGTGGATATGCCGCCATTGCGCGCCTTCGGGGAAGCCGCCGATGACCTTGTAGGGGAATCGCTCGGAGGTCAGCTCGACGTGCCCCAGCGGCAGCCGGGCGGGCTGGCCGTCGAACACCCGGCCCTCCTCGTCCATCCACTGCCGGCCGACCTGCAACTGCAGGTCGCTGCGCTGATCGACCAGTTGCAGCGTGTTGCTCAGGTACCGGCCGTCCACCGTCGCCAGTGCGCCGTAGCGCCCCTCGACCCGACGCAGGATCAACAGCGCGTAGTTCGGCGTGATTTCGTTACCGGCCATCATCCGTAGCCGCCCGGCGACATACAGGCTCGAATCCAGCGGCGCCTCGAAGTCGCCGAACAGCGAGGTGCAATAGATGTGGTCGTCGCGGGTCAGATTGACCGACCGGACGAACGGCACCACCGCCACCTGTTCGCGCAGGACGAGCGTCGCATCGTCGCAGCCCTCATCCACATGCAGCAAAGCCACCTGGGCGGCCCCTGCCGCATTACCCAGCATCACGTCGAACAGCCGCACGGCCTCGTTCGAAGCAGTACGCGCCTCGACGCTCAGGGAGCGCAAGGCCTGCCAATAGATGATGGCGCTGCCCAGCAGCAGCGGCAGCAGCGCCATGGAGAGGGAGAAGACCAGGCGGGGCAGCAGCCGGCGCCGGGTGTAGCTGCGAAGCGGCATCCTTGTTCCTTGCTCGACGGCGCCGCGACCTGCGACGCATTGCCACTCCCTCACCGGCAGTGGCGTGGATAGAGCTTAGAACAGCCTCCGCCGTCGGGCGCCGCGCGGAGGAATCCGTATAATCCCCGCCCCATCCATCCTGATCGCCACAGAAGACGCTCATGTCCAAGCCGCAGCAGCTCCAGCCCGTGGGAGACTTCCCGCCCGCCACGCTCCTCCGTCGCTTTGCCGCGATGTTCTACGACTTCCTGCTCTGCGTGGCCCTGCTGATGGTGGTGACGCTGGTCTACCAGCAAGGCTTCCTGCGCCTGATCTATGGCAGCGAGAAGCTGCGGATGCTGGCCGACCAGGGCGCGCTGACCGGCGACCCGCTGCTGTCCAGCCTGCTGTTCATCAGCGTGTTCGCCTTCTTCGCGAAGTTCTGGACCCACAGCGGCCAGACCCTGGGCATGCAGGTCTGGGGCGTTCGCGTGCAGAACGCCAACGGCACGCGCATCACCCTGATGCAGGCGCTGCTGCGTTTCGTCATCGCCATTGCCTCCTGGGGCTGCGCCGGCCTGGGCTTCCTCTGGATGCTCTGGGACAAGGACAAGCGCACCTGGCAGGACCGCTACTCGGAAAGCGTGGTGATCCAGATCCCCAAGGCGGTGCGCAAGGCAACGCAAGGCCGGGGCTGACCCCGGCCCACAAAAAAGCCGGCGATTGCCGGCTTTTTGCTTTGTGTAGGAGCGAGCTTGCTCGCGAACAAAATCCACTCGGAGCCGAGAGGTTCGCGAGCAAGCTCGCTCCTACAAGGCTTATCCGGCCCGCTTCAACAGCAAGGTGCCGAGGAAGGCGCAGATCGCCGCCGGCACCAGTACCGCCAGCAGCGGCGGGAAGTTGAACACCTGGCTGGACGGACCGAGCAGGTCCTGGGCGATGCGGAAGGTGAAGCCCACCAGCACGCCGGTGAACACGCGCTGGCCGAGGGTCACGCTGCGCAGCGGGCCGAAGATGAACGAGATCGCCATCAGCACCAGTGCGGCAGTCACCAGCGGCTGCAGGATCTTGGTCCAGAACGCCAGCCAGTAGCGGTTGGAGCTCAGGCCCTGGTCCTGCAGATAATGGATGTAGCTCCACAGGCCGGTGATCGACAGCGCCTCCGGCTCCATCACCACCGTGTTGAGCAGCTGCGGGCTGAGCTGGATGTTCCAGGTCTCGCTGGGCTTGCTCACGACCTCACTGCGCTTTTCCGCAGCGTGCAGCACCGAGGTGGTCACGTCCTGCAACTGCCACTGGTTGTTCTCGAACACCGCCTGACGGGCAAAGCTGGCGGTCTGCAGGCGACGATTGTCGTCGAAGTTGTAGCGGGTCACGCCCAGCAGCACGCCATCCGGGCGCACCACGTTGATATGGATGAACTCATGCCCCTGGCGGTGCCACAGGCCCGACTTCGAGCTTTGCGAGCCGTTGCCGCTCTGGGCCAGGGCGCGACCGCTCTGGGCAGCGGTTTCGGTGTAGGGAATCACGTATTCGCCCACCAGGATGCCGGCGAACATCAGCACCAGCATCGGCTTCATCACCGCCCAGACGATGCGCTGCAGCGACACGCCCGCGGCGCGCATGATGGTCAGCTCGCTGTTGCTGGCCAGGGTGCCCAGGCCCACCAGGCAGCCGATCAGCGCCGCCATCGGGAGCATGTCGTAGCCACGACTCGGCGCGGTCAGCAGGACGAACTTGAGAGCCTCGGTCAGGGTGTAGCTTTCGTCGATCTGCCCCAACTGGTCGACGAAAGCGAACAGCTCGGCCAGCCCGAGGATCACCCCGAGTACCGCGAGAATGGAAACGAAGACGGTGGTGCCGATGTAACGATCCAGCTTACGCATGCTTCAGCACTCCGCCCGACTTCGCTCGCTTGGCGGCCAGCTTCAGACGCAGCGGCTCCCAGTACAGCAACAACAGGCCAATGGCCAGGAATATCCCGTGGATCCACCACAGGCCCAGGCCCATGGGGATCTTGCCCTTGTCGAGCATGCCACGCCCGGCGATCAGCAGCGCCAGGTAGGCCATGTACAGCAGCACGGCCGGCAGCAGCTTGAGGAAGCGGCCCTGGCGCGGGTTGACGCGCGACAGCGGCACGGCCAGTACGGTCACCACGAAGACCAGCAGTGGGATGGACAGGCGCCACTGCAGCTCGGACTTCATGCGCGGATCATCGCTGCCCAGCAGGTCGGAGGTGGGGATGGCGTCGCGGTCGTCGATCTCGCTGCTCACTTCCGGCTTGGGCAGCAAGGCGGCGTAGGTGTCGTACTTGATCTCGCGGTAATCGGCCTGGCCCGGCGTACCGTCGTAGCGATAGCCGTCCTTGAGGATCAGGTAGCGACTGCCATCGGCATGGATTTCCTGCACGCCGGTGGTGCCGACCAGCACCGAAGTGCCGCCGTCCTTGCCGTTGCGCGGGCGGTTCTTGTCGGAGATGAACACCCCGCCCAGCTCGGTCCGCTCGTTGGCCAGGGTCTCGGTATAGGTCACCCGCGTGCCATCGCGCATCGACTGGAAGCGCCCCGGCGCCAAGGTGTCGAACTCGGTCATCGCGTCCTGCTTGTTCAGCAGCAGCTGCATCTGGGTGATGCCCTGGGGCGCCAGCCACAGGCTCAGCCAGGCCACCAGCAGGGCGATGAACAGCGCCGGCGCCAGGGTGATGGCCAGCAGGCGCTGCTGGCTCATGCCGGTGGCGGTGAGCACGGTCATCTCGCTGTCCAGGTACAGGCGGCCATAGGCCAGCAGAATGCCGAGGAACAGGCCCAGCGGCAGGATCAGCTGCAGGAAGCCCGGCAGGCGCACGCCCATGATCATGAACAGCGAACCCGGATCGAGCAGGCCTTGGGCCGCCTGCGCCAGGTACTTGATGAAACGGCCGCTCATGATGATGACCAGCAGCACGGCGCTCACCGCGCTCATGGTGATCAGCACTTCACGGGACAGGTAACGGAAGACAATCAAACCGGACACTCCAGGGTTGTCACGCTCAGGCGGCTACGCTCAAACTAGCCGCCGTGAAGCATTGCCGGGTGCGCGCGGACGCGACCCAGCGCAAATAGCCGGCATTATCCTGCGATTCGCCAGGCCTGTCACTGCGCAGTCCATCTTCATTCGCAGACCATTCTGCTCTTTGTCCCGGGGACACTCAGCCATGGAATTCCTTGTAAAAAGCGTACGTCCGGAAACTCTCAAGACCGCCACCCTGGTTATCGCCGTGGGCGAAGGCCGCAAGCTTGGCGCCAGCGCCAAGGCCGTCGACGAAGCCACCGGCGGTGCCATCGCCAACCTGCTCAAGCGTGGCGATCTGGCAGGCAAGGTGGGCCAGACTCTACTGCTGCAAGATTTGCCCAACCTTAAGGCCGAGCGCGTCCTGCTGGTCGGTGCCGGCAAAGAGCGCGAACTCTCCGACCGCGCCTACCGCAAACTGGTTTCCGCCGTCCTCGGCAATCTGAAGAACCTGGGCGGCGCCGACGCCGTCCTGGCCCTGGGCGACCTGGCCGTGAAAGGCCGCAATGCCCATGGCAAGGCCCGCCTGCAGGTGGAAACCCTGGCCGACGGCACTTACGTCTTCGACCGTTTCAAGAGCCAGAAGGCCGAAGCGCCGAAGCTGAAGAAAATCACCCTGCTCGCCGACAAGGCCGACGCCGCCGCTGTCGAACAGGGCGCCAAAGAAGCCCAGGCCATCGCCAACGGCATGGCCCTGACCCGCGACCTGGGCAACCTGCCGCCAAACCTCTGCCACCCGACCTTCCTCGGCGAGCAGGCCAAGGCGCTGGGCAAGGAATACAAAGGCCTGAAGGTCGAAGTCCTCGACGAGAAAAAACTCCGCGAGCTGGGCATGGGTTCCTTCCTCGCCGTCGCCCAGGGCAGCGACCAGCCGCCGCGCCTGATCGTGCTGCAATACAACGGCGCGAAGAAGAAGGATGAGGCCCCGCACGTGCTGGTCGGCAAGGGCATCACCTTCGACACCGGCGGCATCAGCCTGAAGCCCGGCCTGGGCATGGACGAGATGAAGTTCGACATGTGCGGCGCCGCCTCCGTGTTCGGCACCTTCCGCGCCGTGCTGGAACTGCAACTGCCGATCAACCTGGTGGGCGTCATGGCCTGCGCCGAGAACATGCCCAGCGGCGGCGCCACCCGTCCGGGCGACATCGTCACCACCATGAGCGGCCAGACCGTCGAGATCCTCAACACCGACGCCGAAGGCCGCCTGGTACTTTGCGATGCGCTGACCTACGTCGAGCGCTTCAAGCCGCAATCCGTGGTGGACATCGCCACCCTGACCGGCGCCTGCATCGTCGCCCTGGGCTCCAACACCTCGGGCCTGATGGGCAACAACGACGCGCTGGTCAAGCAACTGCTCAAGGCCGGTGAAGTCGCCGACGACCGTGCCTGGCAACTGCCGTTGTTCGACGAATACCAGGAACAGCTCGACAGCCCCTTCGCCGACATCGCCAACATCGGCGGGCCGAAGGCCGGCACCATCACCGCCGGCTGCTTCCTGTCGCGCTTCGCCAAGAAGTTCCACTGGGCGCACCTGGACATCGCCGGCACCGCCTGGATCAGCGGCGGCAAGGACAAGGGCGCCACGGGCCGCCCGGTCCCGCTGCTGACCCAGTACCTGCTGGACCGCGCCAAGTAATGGCACAGTGCAACCTGCCGATGGGATCGAACGCATGACGCGTGTGGATTTCTACGTCATTCCCAGCGCCGATCCCGACGCACGCCTGACCATCGCCTGCCGCCTGGCCGAAAAGGCCTGGCGGCAAGGCATGCGCATCTTCGTGCTGTGCAGCGACGAGGCCCAGCGCGAGGCGCTGGACGCCCGGCTATGGAACTTCCGGGGGGAAACCTTCATCCCACACAACGCGGTGGAAGAAGATGCCGACTCGCCGATCGTACTCGCCCTCGGCGAGCCGCCGGAAAGCCACCGGGACCTGCTGATCAACCTCACCCTGGCCATTCCCGCCTTCGTCGACCGCTTCAACCGGGTTGCCGAGCTGGTGATTGAGGAACCGGCGATTCGTCAGGCCGCGCGGGAGAATTTCCGTCGCTACCGCGAGCAGGGCTATCCTTTGCAGGACCACCGCCTGCCGCGTCCTTGAGAGCGTTTCAGCCAAGACACCATGGACAACCACAAGCCTCCGCACGACCCCGACCACCTGCTGGAAGACCTGAAGAAGATCCAGGACCTGCTGGACGAGTCGGGCGCCGAGCCGCCCCTGCTCACCGAATCCTTCGAGCCGGACAACATTCCGTTGCTCTCCGACGTCGTCACGCCCGCGCCCCAGGCGCCGGAGGCTGCGTCCGCCCAGCCTGCCGCGCCGCAGACCTCGCCTGCCGCCGGCGAGCTGAACCGCCTGGACCTGGAGCTGCGCGCTGCCGCTCAACTGATCCTGCAGGATGTGATCGACGACTTCGCCCCGCAGATCGAAGCCGAGCTGCAGCGCCGCCTGGAAGCGCGGATGCAGCGCCTGCTGGCCCAGCGCAAACCCTGACTCCCCGCTCCTGTGTAAACGGAAACGACGGAGCCAACCTGCAGGAGCGCGCCACGCGCGCGATCGCGGGCATGGCCCGCTCCTACCGGTACGTCCCGATTTCCGAGCGGTCGGGGCCCAATCGCGGACGAAGTCCGCTCCCACGCAGGCGCAAGCGATGGAGCCTGTGCCCAAGCCGGGCAGGCATCCATCCGCGCCGGTGGCCTGAGCGCCCCGCCTCCCGTTATACTCAGCGGTTTTCCGTCTAGCCTTATCAGGGTCCCGCCGCGCTCATGGACAAGACCTACCAGCCCCACGCCATCGAATCCCACTGGTATCCCCTGTGGGAGAAAGAGAACTACTTCGCCCCGCAAGGTTCCGGCGAGCCGTACACCATCATGATCCCGCCGCCGAACGTCACCGGCAGCCTGCACATGGGTCACGGCTTCAACAACGCCATCATGGACGCGCTGATCCGCTACCGCCGCATGCAGGGCCGCAACACCCTGTGGCAGCCGGGCACCGACCACGCCGGCATCGCCACCCAGATGGTGGTGGAGCGCCAGCTGGCCGCGCAGGGCATCGCCCGTCATGACCTGGGCCGCGAGAAGTTCCTGGAGAAGGTCTGGGAATGGAAGGACCAGTCCGGCGGCACCATCACCCGCCAGATTCGTCGCCTGGGCTCCTCCGTGGACTGGTCGCGCGAGCGCTTCACCATGGACGACGGCCTCTCCGAAGCGGTCAAGGAAGCCTTCGTGCGCCTGCACGAGGACGGCCTGATCTACCGCGGCAAGCGCCTGGTCAACTGGGACACCAAGTTCCACACCGCCATTTCCGACCTCGAAGTGGAGAACCACGACGAGAAGGGCCACCTCTGGCACCTGCGCTACCCGCTGGCCGACGGCAACCAGACCGCCGACGGCAAGGACCACCTGATCGTCGCCACCACCCGTCCGGAAACCATGCTGGGTGACAGCGCGGTCGCCGTGCACCCGGAAGACGAGCGTTACGCCGCCCTGATCGGCACCTTCATCGACCTGCCGCTGGTGGGCCGCCGCATCCCGATCATCGCCGACGACTACGTCGACCGCGAGTTCGGCACCGGCTGCGTGAAGATCACCCCGGCCCACGACTTCAACGACTATGAAGTCGGCAAGCGCCACAACCTGCCGCTGATCAACATCTTCGACAAGAACGCCGCCGTGCTCGGCACCGCCCAGGTGTTCCAGCTCGACGGCAGCGTCAACGCCGAGTTCGACGCCAGCCTGCCCGCCGCCTATGCCGGCCTCGACCGCTTCGTCGCACGCAAGCAGATCGTCGCCGACTTCGAAGCCGCCGGCCTGCTCGACAAGGTCGACGACCACGCGCTGAAAGTGCCCAAGGGCGATCGCTCCGGCACCGTCATCGAGCCGTGGCTGACCGACCAGTGGTACGTCTCCACCAAGCCGCTGGCCGAACCCGCCATCGCCGCCGTGGAAGACGGCCGTATCCAGTTCGTGCCCAAGCAGTACGAAAACATGTACTTCAGCTGGATGCGCGACATCCAGGATTGGTGCATCAGCCGCCAGCTGTGGTGGGGCCACCGCATCCCGGCCTGGTACGACGACGCCGGCAACGTCTACGTCGGCCGCAACGAGGCCGAAGTGCGCGCCAAGCACAACCTGGGCGACGCCAACCTGCGCCAGGACGAAGACGTCCTCGACACCTGGTTCAGCTCGGGCCTGTGGACCTTCTCCACCCTCGGCTGGCCGGAGCAGACCGATTACCTGAAGACCTTCCACCCCACCGACGTGCTGGTGACCGGCTTCGACATCATCTTCTTCTGGGTGGCGCGCATGATCATGCTGACCATGCACCTCATCAAGAATGGCGATGGCACCGCGCAGATCCCGTTCAAGACCGTCTACGTCCACGGTCTGGTGCGCGACGGCCAGGGCCAGAAGATGTCCAAGTCCAAGGGCAACGTGCTCGACCCGCTGGACATCGTCGATGGCATTACCCTCGACGAGCTGCTGGAAAAACGCACCAGCGGCATGATGCAGCCCAAGCTCGCCGAAAAGATCGCCAAGCAGACCAAGGCCGAGTTCCCCGAGGGCATCGCCAGCTACGGCACCGACGCCCTGCGCTTCACCTTCTGCTCGCTGGCGTCCACCGGTCGCGACATCAAGTTCGACATGGGCCGCGTCGAGGGCTACCGCAACTTCTGCAACAAGCTGTGGAACGCCGCCAACTTCGTCATCGAGAACACCGACGGCAAGGACACCGGCGTGAATGGCGAGCCGGTCGAGCTGTCCTCGGTGGACCGCTGGATCATCTCCGCCCTGCAGCGCACCGAGATCGAAGTGGCGCGCCAGCTCGACGCCTTCCGCTTCGACCTGGCCACCCAGGCCCTCTACGAGTTCATCTGGGACGAGTACTGCGCCTGGTACCTCGAACTGGTCAAGCCGGTGCTGTGGGACGAGAACGCGCCGATCGAGCGTCAGCGCGGCACCCGTCGCACCCTGGCACGCGTGCTGGAAACCGCCCTGCGCCTGGCGCACCCGTTCATGCCGTTCATCACCGAGGAAATCTGGCAGCGCATCAAGGGCGCCGCCGCGAAGTCCGGTGACACGCTGATGCTGCAACCCTGGCCGATTGCCGACGAGGCGAAGATCGACGCCGCCGCCGAAGGCGACATCGAGTGGGTCAAGGCGCTGATGCTGGGCATCCGCCAGATCCGTGGCGAGATGAATATCTCCATGGCCAAGCGCATCGACCTGGTGCTGAACAACGCATCCCCCGAAGACCACCGCCGCCTGGCCGACAACGAGCCGCTGCTGATGAAGCTGGCCAAGCTCGAGACCATCCGCGTGCTGGACGAAGGCGAAGAGCCGCCGATGTCCGCCACCGCGCTGGTCGGCGACCTGCAGGTGCTGGTGCCGATGGCCGGGCTGATCGACAAGGCTGCCGAGATGGCGCGCCTGGACAAGGAAATCCAGCGCCTGGAAGGCGAAGTCAAACGCGTGGGCGGCAAGCTGTCCAACGAAGGCTTCGTCGCCAAGGCCCCGCCGGAAGTGATCGAGAAGGAACGCGCCAAGCTGGCCGAAGCCGAGCAGGCGGTGACCAACCTGATCCAGCAGCGCGAGAAGATCGCCAGCCTGTAAGTGCCAGCACAAGGCCCGCGAAAGCGGGCCTTGTGCTTTTCAGCTGTGCTAACTTCAGCCAATGGCAAGACATTGGTGGAGGTTACGATGAGTCGCGAAATGACCCTCAGATTGCTGGAGAACAGCAAGGCGGAACTGGCGCACCGCTTCGGCGTCGTTCGCCTCGCGTTGTTCGGCTCCACCGTCCGCGATAATGCTCGGCCGGACAGCGATATCGACATCCTGATTGCCTTCGACGGACCTGCCACCTCCGAGCGCTATTTTGGCGTGCAATTCTATCTGGAGGATTTGCTGGGGAGCTCAGTCGACCTTGTCACCGAGAAGGCTCTGCGGCCCGAGTTGCGCCCGTTCATCGAAGCGGAGGCGGTGAATGTCTGAACGACCGGAGCGGGTCTGGCATTTCTACATCGACGACATGATCAGCTGCGCAGAAAAAGTGCTCACGTACTGCGCAGGGCTGGACCAACAGGCGTTCATCGACACCCCGCTGGTCTACGACGCAACAGTACGCAATCTGGAAATCATTGGCGAAGCGGCAACGCGCATCCCCGAAGAAACGCGCCAAACGCATCCGCAAGTTCCATGGCGCATGCTTGTCGCCACTCGCAATCGCCTGATCCATGGCTACCTGGGCATCGACAACGATACCCTGTGGAGCATTGTCCGCGATGAAGTTCCGAAGCTGCCCGTGCAACTACGAGCGCTACGCCAGCAACATCCCTGAACCGCCTCATGCAGGAGCGAGCTTGCTCGCGAACCGCCCCAACTCCCAAGCCAGAGCGTTCGCGAGCAAGCTCGCTCCTACAGATTTCTTCAGTACACCGCCCCCACTGGATACACGTAGGCATTCGCGTCATGGAACGGCGTGCGCTGGAAGAACCACTGCAGGCGCGCCTGGGCGTCCTTGGCGAAGGCCTTGTCGTCCTTGAGCTTCTTCTCGAACTCGGCCTTGAGCTTCGGGTCTTCGGCAAGCATCTTGCGCGCCATTGGCTCCATCACGTACTCCTCGGGTTCCTCGGCCACCACCAGGGTCGAGTTGAAGAAGCCCCAGGACCAGAACGAGTCCGGGCTCTCCGCCGTCAGCAGGTTGATCGCCAGCACGCCCAGCGGCTGGTCGGTGTCGATCACCACCGAGCCCGCCGGGTAGGTCTGCAGGCGCTGGAACGGCTTGCCGACGCCACTGACCAGCAGGTGCCCCTCGTAGCCGGGAATCTCGTTGGTGGCGGCGCGGTCAGGCTCGAAGCCGCCGGCCAGCTTGATGTTGTCCATGCGCTGCAGGGTCACCTCGATGGGCGTGGCCTTGTCCAGGGTCTTCATCTGGATGCCGTGGGACTTCAGCCGGGCGATCACCTCGCTCCACTGCACCGGCACCACGAACTGCTTCGGCCGCTTCACCACCAGGTCCGGCACCGAGTTGTCGCTGATCGGCACGTTCAGCTGCTTGGGCTTGTTGCTCCAGACGATGGTCTTCTTCCCGGTGATCGGCGACTCCTCGTAGCGGTAGTCGCCGACGGTGAAGGGCGTCTGCTGCTCCTTGCCGGGCTTCCAGGTGAGGATCACGTCCTTCTGCGCGGCCAGGCGCTCGCGGTCCTTGGCAATCGCCTGCTTGAGCGACTCGGCGTTGTCGCCGATCACCTGGAACATCGCCTTGAGCATCACGTAGTTGCCCAGCACCTGGGTTTCGTAGGGATGCAGCGCGTGCTGCTCGATGAGGATCGAGGGCACGTTGCGGATGTCACCGTACTGGTTGGAGAAGCGCGCCAGGTCCGTGCGATAGGGGTAATAGCCCTTGGTCGGGTCCTGGTTGTCGTTGAAGCTGATGCACTCGTGGACCACATGCCCATCGCCTTCCAGCTCCTTGTACACCGGCGGCCGCATGACCTTGTCCATCCACTCGCTGGAGGCCGGCGACCAGCCGTTGCCGTTGTGGCAATAGGAGCTGTCGTAGGGGTACATGGCGCCGTCGGTGGAATGGGTATCGGCGAAGAAGCTCAGGTCGTACTGGTTGAACACCGAGGCGACGTTGCGGATTTCCGCGCTGTCGAGCTTGGTGAAGTCGCGGTTGAGGTTGTAGTTCAGGCCGTTGACCCGCCAGCCGGTGACTTCCGGGCCGTTCTGGTTGATCCGCCCGTACGGGCTGCGGCGCAGGTCGCCGTCGATGTTCACGGTGGGGATGAAGAGGATGTTGACCTTGTCCAGCAGCCCGGCCAGCGGCTTGTCGCCGGTGGTCATGTCGCGCAGCAGCATGAACATGGCGTCCTTGCCGTTGGCCTCGCCGGGGTGGATTTCGGCCTCGACGAAGAGGGTCGGCCTGCCGGACTTGTTCAGCCCCGCTGCCGACTTGTCCGCCTCGCGGCTGGCGGTCACCAGCAGCATCGGCTCGCCGGTGGCGCTGTTCTCCGGCAGGTCGCTCAGGCTGATGGCGCCGCCGGAAGCATCCGCCAGCTTCTGCAGCCAGGCGCGGGTCTGGTGGTAATCGGAGGTCTGCTTGAAGCCAGTGGATTCGGCCAGTGTGATCAGCGGGTTGTCGGCCTTGGCGATGTACTTCGTGCTGGTGAGCTTCTGCTCGAACATCGCCGGGAGGATGCGGGTCTTGGCCGCGGCGCCGTAGCCGCTGTCATCGACATACCCCGGCGCCGAAGGCAGGGCGGCGTACAGGGGCAGGCTGGAGGTGGCGAACAGGCCGGCGAGCAGCGCTCGGGACGAGAGGTGGTACATGGGAGGCTCTCCTTCTGCAGCAAAACGTCCTGCGGACGCAGGTGCGTCCGTGCATCAACCATAGTCAAACCTGGTGAAATGCCAGCGCGGTTCGTCGTCGCGCCCGCTCTACGACGGCCCATGCATTCCTCGAAGGAATGACCTTGCGAAGAATGCTCGCTTGGATCGCCGAGGCAGTTGCCCGAAGATCAGCGCACCCTGCCCCTTCCAGGAACTCCAAGCCCATGTCCGATACTTCGGCCCGCAACGGCGGCCAGATCCTCGTCGATGCCCTGCTGCGCCACGCGGTGGATACCGTCTACTGCATCCCCGGCGAAAGCTACCTGCCGGTGCTCGATGCCCTGCACGATGCAGCCGGCATCCAGACCATCGTCACCCGCCACGAAGGCGCCGCCTCGAACATGGCCGATGCCTACGGCAAGCTCACCGGCCGCCCCGGCATCTGCTTCGTCACCCGCGGGCCGGGCGCGACCCATGCGGCCAACGGCGTGCACACGGCGATGCAGGACTCGACGCCGATGATCCTGTTCATCGGCCAGGTGGAAAGCGCGTTCAAGGGGCGCGAAGCCTTCCAGGAAGTGGACTACCGGCAGATGTTCGGTGGCCTGGCCAAGTGGGCCACCGAGGTCGACGACATCCGCCGCCTCCCCGAGATCGTCGCCCGCGCCTTCCGCGTCTCCCAGTCCGGGCGGCCCGGCCCGGTGGTGATCGGGCTGCCGGAGGAAGTGCTGTTCGGCTCCGCGCAGGTAGCCGATGTAGCGCCGACACCCATCACCCACGCCGCTCCCAGCGCCAGCGCGATGGCCGAACTGCGCGAGCGCCTGGGCCAGGCCCGGCGCCCGCTGCTGATCGTCGGCGGCACCGGCTGGACACCGGAAGCCTGCGCCCAGGTACGCGCCTTCGCCCACGCCAACCGCCTGCCGCTGGTGGCCTCGTTCCGCCGCCAGGACCTGATCGACAACCGCGACGAGCAGTACGCCGGCCAGCTCGGCTTCGGCGCCTCGCCCAAGCTCACCGCGCGCGTTCAGGAAGCCGACCTGCTGCTGGTGCTCGGCTCGCGCCTGAGCGAAACGCCCACTGCCGGCTACAGCCTGATCCAGAGCCCGCGGCCGCTGCAGGGCATGATCCACGTGTACCCCGACGCCAGCGAGCTGGGCCGTGTCTACCAGGCGGACCAGGGCATCCAGGCCGGCATGCCGGAGATCGCCGCCGCCCTCGCTGGCCTCGCGCCCCTGACCGAAACGCCCTGGGCCGAATGGACCGCTTCAGCCCGCGCCGATTACCTCAGCTACATCACCCCGCCGCAGGACGCAGCACCGCCGCAGGGCGTGGACCTCACGCAGGTGGTCCAGTACCTCAACGAAACGCTGCCGGACGACGCGGTGATCAGCAATGGCGCCGGCAACTATGCCGTCTGGGTGCACCGTTTCTACCGCTATCGCTCGCCGCGCAGCCAGCTCGCCCCCACCAACGGCGCCATGGGCTACGGCTTCCCCGCCGCCATCGCCGCCAAGCTGCGCGATCCGCAGCGCAGCGTGGTGTGCTTCGCCGGCGACGGCTGCTTCATGATGTACCCGCAGGAGCTGGCCACCGCCGCTCAGTACGGCGCGGCGCTGACCGTCATCGTGGTCAACAACGGCATGCTCGGCACCATCCGCATGCACCAGGAACGCGAATACCCCGGCCGCATCAGTGCCACGCAGCTGCGCAACCCGGACTTCGTCGCCCTCGCCCGCGCCTTCGGCGCCCACGGCGAGCTGGTCGAACGTACCGAGGACTTCGCCGGCGCCTTCGAGCGCGCCCAGGCCAGCGGCAAACCCTCCCTGATCGAGCTGCGCACCGACCCGAAGCAGATCACGCCGATCGCCCGACTGCCGTGACCAGGGGGGCGAGGCTTCGCTAAGCTGCATCGGATCAACGCCAGGTGCCCGCCACAACGGGCACAATGGCGCGCCGAAAAAAGCTAGGGAAGCGCATGAGTCTGCCACTGATCTGGGTCCTCGCCCTGCTCGCCACCGCGATCGGGCTGTTCGTCACCAACCGCCCGCGGATGGACGTGGTCGCCCTGCTGGTCATGGTCGCCCTGCCGTTGTCCGGCGTGCTCAGCGTGCAGGAGTCGCTGGCCGGCTTCGCCGATCCCAACGTCATCCTGATCGCCGCGCTGTTCGTCATCGGCGAAGGCCTGGTGCGCACCGGCGTCGCCTACCGCATCGGCGAATGGCTGACCCGCCGCGCCGGCTCCAGCGAGACGCGCCTGCTGGTGCTGCTGATGCTGGCCGTGGCCGGTCTCGGCTCGGTGATGAGCTCCACCGGCGTGGTCGCCATCTTCATCCCCGTGGTGCTGAGCATCGCCGCGCGCCTGCACGTCTCGCCACGCCGGCTGATGATGCCGCTGAGCTTCGCCGGGCTGATCAGCGGCATGCTCACCCTGGTCGCCACCGCGCCCAACGTGGTGGTGCACAGCGAGCTGGTGCGCGAGGGTTCGAAAGGCTTCGGCTTCTTCAGCTTCACGCCGTTCGGCCTGGTCGTGCTGGTGCTCGGCGTCGGCTACATGCTGGTGGCGCGGCGCTGGCTGGGCGATGACGCCGGCGACGACAAGCAGAGCGTCAAGCGCCGCACCCTCAGCGACCTGATCCGCGACTACCAGCTGGCCGGCCGCGAACGCCGCCTGCGCATCCGCGCCGACTCGCAACTGGTGGGCATGAGCCTGGCCGACGTGGAGCTGCGCGCCCGCGCCGGGACCAACGTGGTGGCCATCGAGCGCATGGTGCACTTCCGCCTGAAGATCCTGACGCCCAGCGCCAACATCGTGCTGCACGCCGGTGACGTGTTGCTGGTGGATATCTCCGGCGAGCGCAACGACCTGCTGGGCATGTACCACGAGTTCGGCCTGGAACCGCTGAGCCTGCAGGGCGACTACTTCACCGAGCGCGCCCACGAAGTCGGCATGGCCGAGGTCACCCTGCCGCCGGAGTCCGGGTTGCTGGGCAGGAGCGTGCGCGACCTGGAGTTCCGCAGCCAGTACGGCCTCAACGTAGTGGGCCTGCGGCGTAACCGTGAAGCACTGGTGGAGGGGCTGCTGGAGGCCAAGCTGAAGGTCGGCGACACCCTGCTGGTGATCGGCGACTGGAAGGAAATCCGCCAGCTGCAGGCGCGCAGCCGCGACTTCCTGGTGCTCAGCCTGCCCGCCGAAGTCGACGAAGCGGCGCCCGCCGCCAGCCAGGCGCCCCACGCACTGTTCAGCCTGGCGGTGATGGTGATCCTGATGGTCAGCGGTCTGGTGCCCAACGTCATGGCCGCGCTGATCGCCTGCCTGCTGATGGGCGCGTTTCGCTGCATCGACATGGACAGCGCCTACCGCGCCATCCACTGGCAGAGCCTGCTGCTGATCGTCGGCATGCTGCCCTTCGCCCTGGCGCTGCAGAAGACCGGCGGCATCACCCTGGCAGTCAACGGCCTGGTCGGCGCACTCGGCGGGGCCGGCACCTATGCCATCCTCGCCAGCCTGTTCGCGCTCACGGCGGTGATCGGCCTGTTCATCTCCAACACCGCCACCGCCGTGCTCATGGCACCGGTCGCCATCGCCACGGCCAAGGCGCTGGGCGCCTCCCCCGAAGCCTTCGCGATGATCGTCGCGCTGGCCGCGTCGGCCGCCTTCATGACGCCGATTTCTTCGCCGGTCAATACTCTGGTGCTCGGCCCCGGCCGCTATCGCTTCGGAGATTTCGTCAAGGTTGGCGTACCCTTCACCATTCTGGTGATGATCGTCAGCGTTGTGCTGGTACCCTGGCTGCTGCCGCTGTAGCCGCCGACTACAAGATCACCAAGGAAACGTCACGATGGAAGTGAGCAAGACCAAAAGCAGTTTCTACCGCCGCCTGTACGTCGCCTGGCTGATCGACAGCGGCACCGCCACCAGCGTCCCGGCGCTGATGGAAGCCACCGGCATGCCCCGGCGCACCGCCCAGGACACCCTGGCCGCGCTGGCCGACCTGGACATCGACTGCGCCTTCGAGCAGCACGACGGCGAACGCAACAACGCCGGCCACTACCGCATCCGCGACTGGGGGGCCATCGATCCGCGCTGGATTGCCGCGCACCTGCCGAAGATCAAGGACATCCTGCAGTACCCCTGAGCCGCCATCATGCTTGCCGTCCCACCCGCCCTCTGGCGCTTGCGCCGACTGATCCTGCTGCTCGCCTTCGCCGGGGTGCTGGCCCTGCTCTATCGCGCCAGCGGCCTGCACGAGGAATTCAGCCTCGACTACCTGCGCGACGAGCTGGCCGACAACCGCCTGCGCGGCCTGCTGCTGTTCGTCGGCCTGTTCGCCCTGGGCAACCTGCTGCACATCCCCGGCCTGCTGTTCCTCGCTGCCGCCGTACTTGCGATGGGCAAGCTCTGGGGCGGGTTGATTACCTACGCCGCCGCCCTGTTTTCCTGCGGATTCACCTTCCTCGTCGTGCGCGCCGTGGGCGGCAATGGCCTGCGGCTGCTGAACAACAAGCTGACCCGCGCCATCTTCAGCCACCTCGACCAGCGCCCGGCGACCGGCGTGTTCCTCCTGCGCCACGCCTTCATCACCTCGCCGACGCTGAACTACAGCCTGGCCCTCTCCGGCATCGGCTTCGGGCCGTACATGCTCGGTACGGCGCTCGGCCTGCCGATCCCGCTGCTGCTGTGTTGCCTGCTGTTCGACCGCCTGGGCAGCCTGCTGATCGGCTGAGGCGCGGCAAGCGCATCTGTGGGAAAATCGCCCTCCGCTTCCCTGCCCGCGCCCGCCATGCCGAAACCGCCGAAACGCCCCGCCGCCCAACCCGAGCCCCTGCGCGACCCCGCCGCCAAGCGGCCGAACCTGCTGCACCCGCGCAACCGCCACCAGGGACACTACGATTTCCCGGCGCTGATCGAAGGTTGTCCGGAGCTGGGCCGCTTCGTCATCACCAACCCCTACGGCAAGCCGAGCATCGATTTCGCCAGCCCCGAGGCAGTGCGCGTGTTCAACCGCGCGTTGCTGAAAGCGCAATACGGCATCGGCCAGTGGGACATCCCCGCCGGCTTCCTCTGCCCGCCGATTCCCGGCCGGGCGGACTACGTGCACTACCTCGCCGACCTGCTTGCCGGGGAAAACGGCGGCAGCGTGCCGCGCGGGCCTGACGTGCGCGTGCTGGACATCGGCGTCGGCGCCAACTGCATCTACCCGCTGATCGGCCACCGCGACTACGGCTGGCGCTTCCTCGGCTCGGACATCGAACCGGCCGCCCTCGCTTCCGCCCACGCCATCGTCAACGGCAATCCGGGCCTTTCCGAGGCCATCGAACTGCGCCAGCAGCACAATCCCAAGCACATCTTCCGCGGCCTGCTCGATGCCGATGAGCGCTTCGACGCGACCCTGTGCAACCCGCCTTTCCATGCCTCGCCCGAGGAAGCCAGCAGCGGCAGCCGGCGCAAATGGAAGAACCTCGGCAAGCTCGACCCGTCGCGCCAGTTGCCCAAGCTGAACTTTGGCGGGCAGAGCAACGAGCTCTGGTGCGAAGGCGGCGAGATCGCCTTCCTGCGCAAGCTGGCGGCGGAAAGCGCGGAGGTCGGCCAGCAGGTACGCTGGTTCAGCTCGCTGGTGTCCAAGGCCGGCAACCTCGACGACTTCCGCCGCGCCCTGAAGAAGGCCGGCGCCATCTCCATTCGCACCGTGGACATGGCCCAGGGCCAGAAGCAGAGCCGCTTCGTCGCCTGGACCTTCCTCGAGCCGGAGCATCGCCACCGCTGACTCACGCCTCGGCGGCCAGTACCGGCGCCCGCTCCCGGCCCAGCAGCAGGAACACCAGCCCGGCGACCATGAAGGTCACACCCGCCAGCAGCTCCAGCACCCGGCTGAACACCGCGACGTAATCGCTGCGCAGTTGCTCCGGTGGCAACTGCGGCAGTTGCTCGACGACCGCCGCCAGGTTGCCGATGGCCAGCTGGTTGGCACTCATCAGGCGCTCCGCCGGGGCCAGTCCCAGCGGCTCCAGCTGCGCGGCAATCAGGGTTGCCAGCAAGGCACCGACCACCGCGATGGCCACCGCATCGGCGGACACCCGCACCGTGTTGAAGATGCCGGTCGCCATGCCAGCACGCTCGCGCTCCACGACACTCACCGCCAGCCCATCCATCAGCCCCCAGGGCAGGCCGATACCGATGCCGATCACCAGCAGCGGCGCATCCGGCGCGACGCCTCCCGCCAGGTTGCGCGCCAGCCACAGCAACCCGCCCGCCACGATCAACAGGCCGATCGCCGACAGGCTGCCGGCGCTGAAATGCTTCGCCAGCAACGCCGCCAGGAAGGGCACTATCAGCAGCGGCGCCGACAGCGCCAGCATGGTCCAGCCGGCTTGCAGCGCGCCCTGCCCTTCGACTCCGATGAAGCGTCCCGGCAACAGCACGATCAGCACCACGTAGGCGAAAGCCGGCGACGCACCCAACAGCTGCACGCCGACGAAACGCCAGTGATTGAACAGCGAGAGGTCCAGCAGCGGCCGTTCGACGCGACGCTCGATGGCGATGAACGCCGCCAGGAGCACAGCACTCGCCGCCAGCGTGAGGATGACTGCAACGCTGCTCCAGCCCTGTTCCGGCGCCAGCAGCAGGCCGTAGGTGAACAGGCCGAGCGCGGCGGTGAAGCTCAGCGCGCCGGGCCAGTCCAGCCCGCGCGCCTGTGGGTCGCGGGTCTCGCGGCAGAAGCGCACGACCACCGGCACCGAGGCCAGTGCACACACCGCCGGCACCAGGAATACCCAGCGCCAGCCCGGCCCGTCGGTGAGCCAGCCGGCGAGCAGCGGGCCGAAGGCCAGGCCAACACCGAAGGTCGTACCCAAGAGGCTGAATACCCGCGTGCGAATGGGTCCGTCGAACTCCTGCGCCAGCGCCGCCATGGCGGCGGCGAAGGCTGCCGACCCTCCGGCGCCCTGCAATACCCGCAGCAGGTCGATAGCCGCCACCGAACCGGCCAGCGGAATCGCCAGGGTGGTCACGCAGAACAGCGCCAGGCCGACCAGCCAGACACGCTTGCGCCCGTAGACGTCCGCCAGGCTGCCGGCCGCCATCATTGCCGCGCCATAGGCCAGCACGTAGCCGTTGACGATCCAGTTCAGCGCCACCGCCGAGCCGCCCAGCTCATGGGCAATGGCCGGCAGCACCACGGCCGGGCCGGTGAAGCACAGGGGAATCAGCACCGCCGTCAGGCTGGCGGCGAGCAACAGCAACCAGCGCGAAGCCTCGGATCGGTGTTCAGGGGTGTCATGGGAAGGGTTCATGGTGGGTCCGCAAGGAATCGAGGAAGACCCGCCGAAAGCTAATCAACCCGGCATTGCGGAAAAACAGGCTAGGATTCCGAATTAAACGGACAACATTGTCCGCAATCGATCTTTCATCACGCGGCACAATGGCCGCCCGCCCGCACGGATACATGTCCATGGACAGCCTCAACGGCCTGCGCGTCTTTCTCCAGGTCGCCGACTCCCTGAGCTTCGCCCAGGCCGCGCGCCTGCTCGGTCTCTCCGCTTCGGCGGTGGGCAAGAGCATTGCGCGCCTGGAGGAGCGCCTGGGCGTGCGCCTGTTCCATCGCAGCACCCGCAGCTTGAGCCTCTCCAACGAAGGCCAGCTGTTCCTCGAACGTTGCCGGCGCATCCTCGACGAACTCGAAGCGGCGGAGCAGGAACTGGCGCTGTCCACCCAGCAGGCTCGCGGCCGACTGAAGATCAGCATGCCGCTGGTGGCCGGCCTGCTGCCGCAGGTGCTGCCGGAATTCCTCCGCTGCTATCCCCGCATCCAGCTGGATATCGACTTCACCGACCGACTGGTGGACGTCATCGAAGAGGGTTTCGACCTCGTGGTGCGCGGTGGCGAGCTGCGTGACTCGCGCCTCAAGGCTCGTAAGCTGGGCGACTTCAGCCTGCTGCTGGTGGCCTCGCCCGGCTATCTGCGCCAGTACGGCACGCCCCGGCGGCCGGCGGACCTCAACGAGCACCTGTGCCTGCACTACCGCTATCCGAGCAGCGGGCTGGTGCAGCGCTGGCCGCTCAAGCTCGCCCCCGGCGAAGCGGAACCACGCCTGGACGGCGGGCTGGTCTGCAACACCGCCGACATGCTGATCAACGTCGCCAGCCAGGGCATGGGCATCGCCTGCCTGCCCGACTTCGCGGTGCGCAGCGCGCTGAACGACGGCCGGCTGGTACAGGTGCTGAGCGAACACACCACGCACCAGGGCAGCTTCCACGCACTCTGGCCAGCGGGGCGGCGCATGTCGCTGAAGCTGCGGGTGTTCCTCGACTTCCTCGGCGACCGCCTGTTCGTCACTCGTTAAGGCGGCTCAGCGGATGAACTGCTTGCTGATCTCGCGGAAGACTTCCGTTCCCGCGCGTTCCAGCCACTCGAAGGCGACCATCTCCCGCGAGACGATCACCGCGCCGGCCTGACGCATCCGCTCCAGCGCCAATGCCTTGTCCTGTGGGCGGCGCGAGCCGACAGCCTCGTCCACCACGTAGACCTGGCGATCTTCGGCGAGCAGCCCGAGCACCGTCTGCAACACACAGACGTGTGCCTCGGTGCCGCACACCACGAACTGCCGGCGATCGCCGCCGGGCATCTGCAACAGGCCGGGATCGGTGACGGCGGAGAAGGCGATCTTCTCCAGCACCTCGCCTTCGGCCAGCTCGCCGCGCAGCGCCGGCAGTGTGGCGCCGAGCCCCTTCGGGTACTGCTCGGTCGCCAGCACCGGCACGCCCAACCGGCGCGCGATGGCCAGCAGCCAGGCGCTGTGCTCCAGCACTGCCTCGTTGTCGTGGATGGCTGGGAACAAGCGTTCCTGGATGTCGATGATCAGCAGGGTCGAGGCCTGGGCGCGCAGCAGCATCGGGGTGTCCTCCTTGCGTTCGAAAGCGGGAAAGCGAACCCGAGTTGTGGTCCCCTGGCAGCGCACTGTCAACCGCCATCGCACCATTGGCCACTTGGCAGGCGGCGCGCCAGCCCGCACCCTATGCGTCGCCAGAACACCACAACAACGAGCCTGGGAGACAGGGAACATGGGCAACAGCATCAGCATCGCCGCGCGTGACGGCAGTGGCAGCTTCAGCGGTTATCTCGCGGTACCGGCCAGCGGGCACGGCCCCGGCGTGGTGATCGGCCAGGAGATCTTCGGCGTCAACGCCAACATGCGCAGCATCGCCGACAGCTACGCCGAGGAAGGCTACGTCGCCCTGGTGCCCGACCTGTTCTGGCGCCTGCAGCCGAACCTGGAACTGGGCTACAGCGAGGCCGAGTTCGGCCAGGCCATCGGCCTGTTCCAGCGCTTCGACGTGGACAAGGGCGTGGACGACATCGCCGCCGCCATGGACGCCCTGCGTGCCCTGCCGCAAGTCGAGGATCGCGGCATCGGCTACGTCGGCTTCTGCCTGGGCGGCAAGCTCGCCTACCTCACCGCCACGCGCACCGACGCCGCCTGCTCGGTGGGCTACTACGGCATGGGCATCGAGCAGATGCTCGACGAGGCGAAGAACATCAGGGGCCGCCTGGTGCTGCACTTCGCCGAGCAGGACGTGTACTGCGATGCCAACGCCCGCGCCGCCATCGGCGAAGTCCTCGGCCAACTGCCGAAGGCGGAAATCTACAGCTACCCCGGCGTCGACCACGCCTTTGCCCGCCCCAACGGCATGCACTTCGACAAGCCCGCCGCGCTGATGGCCCACGAGCGCAGCATCGGCGCGCTCAAGCGCGAGATCGGCCCGGACTTCGACCTGTCGCAGCTGTGGGAAGACCACATCCACCACGAATTCGCCGCTCGCGACGTGCCCGCCACCATGGCAACCATGGTCGCCCAGCCCTACGTCAACCACATCCCGACCATGACCGGCGGCGTCGGCCAGGACGAACTGGCGCGCTTCTACCGCAACCACTTCGTCCACGGCAATCCGCCGGACATGAAGCTGGTGCCGATCTCCCGCACCGTCGGCGCGCTGCAGGTGGTGGACGAATTCGTCATGTGCTTCACCCACTCCACCGAGATCGACTGGATGCTCCCCGGCGTACCGCCCACCGGCAAGTACGTGGAAATCCCCATGCTCGGCGTGATCCGCTTCCGTGGCGACAAGCTGTGCCACGAACACATCTACTGGGACCAGGCCAGCGTGCTGGTGCAGATCGGCCTGCTCGACCCTGCCGGCCTGCCGGTGGCCGGCGTGGAGACGGCGAAGAAGTTGCTCGACGAGAGCCTGGTTTCCAACACCCTGATGAACAAGTGGAAGGACAGCGAAGGTCGCTGATCCTCCGCCCGCACAAGGAGCCACTGATGTACCCCATAGGGAAATGGACCTGCGCCGCGTTGCTGGCCTTCGCCGGCAGTGCCGGCGCGGCGGAGCGCAGCGCACAGCCGTGCGACGACGCCACCCTGCAGACCCTCGCCGGGCTGCTCGGCCAGCAGGGCTGGCAGGCGCCGGAGTCCGCTGCGGCCACGCCGGTGGTCGCTGCTGCCTGCAAGGCCTGGCCGGATGATCCGCAGTTGCAGGTCGTTGCTGTCGCCTACAGCGCGGCGGACGACAAGACCGAGCCCGGCGAGCGCAATCTGAACCTGCTGGTCGGGCAGTTCGACACGGCCAGCGGCAAGCTGGTGACGCGCGTCGACGACAGCATCGGCGAGGACGCCATGGTGGAGATCGACAGCACCAGCCTGTGGCTCGACACCGCGCGCTATCGCCTGGCGCCCGATGTGCGCGCTTTCGGCCTGATCATCGGCAGCGTAGCCCGCGGCGCGAGCTGCCCGGACGCCTGGTCCTATGACGACTTCAGCCTCTACGCGCCACAGGGCGACAAGCTCAGGGAAGTATTCCGCACCTACCTGCGGCAGTGGACGACCTTGGAAGGCCAGACTTGCAGTGATGGGCGCACGGTGATCGAGCGCTCGCAACTCACCCTGTCGATGGGCCAGGAAGCCCATCACGGCTATGCCGACCTGATCGTCAGTGCGAAGGTGCAGCGCGAACAGGAAGGCGACGATGTCGGCGCGCCGAAGACCGTGCGAAAAACCGTCAGCTACGACGGCACGCGTTACCCCTTCGAGGAATTCTCGACCTTCTGGCAGAGCCAGCCCTGACCTGCAGGAGCGAGCTTGCTCGCGAACAATCCTGCCGGTGAGCCCGATGTGACTCGGTTCGCGAGCAAGCTCGCTCCTACAAAGAACGAGGCCGCCCGAAGGCGGCCTTGGTATTGCTTGCCGTACCGATCAGTGCCCGGTGTTATCACCGCGGCGGCTGGTCTCGAAGAGGAACCAGGTGCGCTGCTCGGTCTCGTCGATCCAGTTCTCGATCAGGCTGGCGGTGGCGATGTCGTGGTACTCGTCGCACAGGCCATGGACCTCGCGCATGTAGGAGGTCAGCGATTTGTTGTCCTCCTGCAGCTCGGCCAGCATGTCCAGCGGCTGGACGAACTCGGCATCGTTGTCGAGGATGCGCTTCAGACGCGAGATATGGCCGATGGAGCGGATGGTGTTGCCGCCGATCTTGCGGTTGCGCTCGGCAATGGCGTCGGTCATCGCGAAGATTTCGGTGGCGTGGTCGTCCAGCAGCAGGTGGTAGTCGCGGAAGTGCGGGCCGCTCACGTGCCAGTGGAAGTTCTTGGTCTTCAGGTACAGCGCGAACACATCCGCCAGCAGGCGATTGAGCGCCGCCGACAGATCGCGGGTGGCGTTCTTGCTCAGGTCAGACGGCGTGGCCAGCGCGGGTGCACGACGCGGGACGGACTTGGTGGCAGGCGGTTTTGCGGCGGCGGGTTTGGCGGCGGAAGCCTTGGCGACGGGCTTGGCCGCTGCGGTCTTGGCGGCTGCGGGCTTGCTGGCAGCAGGCTTGGCGGCCGGCTTGGCAGCGGCAGGTTTTGCGGCAGGTTTGCTGGCCGCTTTCGCAGCCGGCTTCGCGGCGGGCTTGGCCGCTGCGGGTTTCTTCGGAGCCGATGCGGATTGCTTCATCACAAATCACCTCTACGAAAGATCACGATACCTGTGGATGCCGACCCAGGCGGGAGCGGCTGACTTACGCGGTCTTGAGCCTATCTCGCCTGACGTCGATTGCAAGTTGACCGCAGTGCCGCGCTCGCGTTCCGACTGAGGTGGATCAATCGTCGAGGGGTTTGCGGAAGTACACGACACGCTCGGTTTCGACGAAGCCCAGGGCGAGATGAAGGGCATGGCTGTCGGTATTGTCGAGCGCCGCATCGGAAGCGAAATCGACACAGCCGCGGGCACAGCCCCAAACCTGCACCGCCCCCACCAGAGCCCGCGCCACACCTTGCCGGCGGGCGTCTTCACGGACGTAGATGCCCTCGAGAAACAGCACCGGCGAGCCGTCCGTGCCGTTCACGTAATCGCTGCGCACCGAGGCTTCCGCCAGCCCCAGCGCCCTGCCCTTTTCGTCGCGGGCCAGCCAGGCGCCGTAGCGTTGCGGCTGCGCGAGGATGTCCCGCGCCTCCGCGACGAACGCGTCCGCATGATCGCCCGGCCAGAGTTGCAGGCGCAGCTCGATCCAGTCAGGCAGATCCGGTTCTTCGCAGTGGCGCACGGAGAGGCCCATCAGGCTTTCTCCGGGTCGAATCGGAACTGCTGGTCGAGCTGGCTGTAGCCCATGCCAACGCCCTTGTGCACCTTGAGCTGTACCGGAATGCGTTCCTTCAGTGCCTCGACGTGGCTGATCACGCCAATGGTCTTGCCCGTGGCGTTGAGGCTGTCGAGGGCATCCAGCGCGACCTCCAGGGTCTCGCCATCGAGGGTGCCGAAGCCTTCGTCGAGGAACAGCGAATCGATGCTGGTCTTGTGGCTGACCAGGTCGGACAGCGCCAGCGCCAGCGCGAGGCTGACCAGGAAGCTCTCGCCGCCCGACAGCGTCTTGCAGTCGCGCGCCGTGTCGCCCTGCCAGGTATCCACCACCTCCAGTTCCAGCTCGCCGTCGCTGCGCCGCGCCAGCTGGTAGCGTCCATGCAGGCGCTGCAGCTGGCGGTTGGCGAGGTGCACCAGGTGATCGAGGGTCAGGCCCTGGGCGAAGCGCCGGTAGCGCGCACCGTCGGAGGCGCCGATCAGGCTGTTGAGGCGCTGCCAGAGGTCGTGCTCCTCCTCCTGCCGGGCGATGTCCGCGAACAGGCTCTGCTGGCTGGCGCGACGGGTGTCGTCGCCCTGCAGCTGGGCACGAATCTCGCCCTGACGCTGGCCGAGTTCGCGCAGCTGAGTGGCAAGTGCCTGCAACTGCAGGTCGAGTTCCTCCAGCGGCAGTTCGCCGTGGGGTTCTGCCTGCAGGCGCTCGACATCCTGCGCAGCAGCGACACGCAGGGTGGCGGCTTCGGTAATTGCCGTTTCCAGGCGCTGGCGCAGTTGGCTGAGTTCGCTGCGCCGGGCATCGTCCAGCAGCGCGGCGAGGTAGGTCGCCTCGTCGGCGAAGGGACTTGCCGCCAGCGCCTGCTGCCAGCTTGCCAGGTGCTCGGCGAGGCGCGCCTGCTCCTGCTCCTGCCGCTCGCTCAGCGACTGCTCACGGCCCTGCAAGGCGTCAGCCTGGCGCTGTGCGGTTGCCAGTTGCTCCTCCGCCTGCGCCAGTGCTTGTTGCGGCGCCGCCTGTATCACCAGCGGCTGGCGCGCATCGAAGCCAGCCGCCTGCCAACGCTGCTGCCATTGCGCTGCGATCTGTTGCGCCGCACGGGCAGCCTGCTCGGCATCACGTTCGGCCGTGGCCAGCTCCTGGCTGCGCTGCTGGTCCTGCTGCCATTGCTGCCATTGCGCCGTGCGCTCGGCCAGCCATTGCTCGCCGTCTTCCGGCACGTCGTAGCCCAGCTCAGCCAGCGCGGCGGCCAGTGCCTGGCCCTGCTGTTGCAGCTCCGTGCGCTGAACCCCGAGTTGCTGTGCACGTTCTTCCTGGCGCTGCCGTTCGTGGGTTTGTTGCTGGTCGAACAGTGCCAGTTGCTGCGCGGCCTCGGCGTGATCGCGCTCGGCGCGCTGGCGTTGCTGCTGCGCCTGCTGGAGCTCGACCCGAAGGGCTTCCAGCGCCTTCAGCTGTTGCTGCAAGGCGGCCAGCGAAGTCTCATGGCGCTCGCGCTCGGCGCTGAGCTGCTGATCGTCCTTCAGCGCAATGCCCTGCGCTTCACACTGTTGCTGCCAAGCCTGCTGATGCTGTGCCAGCGCGGCCCGCGCTTCATCCAGCTGACGCTGCCCCTGCTGCAGCTGCGCATCCAGCCCGGCCAACTCGCCGCGCAGGGCAATGCCCTCGCTTTCCAGCTCGGCCAATTGCTGGCGCGCCTGCTCCAGCGCTGCCTGCGTGGAGGACACATCCAGCGCCTGGTAGGCCGCCACCGCCGGGTGCTCCTGTGAGCCGCACAAGGGGCACGCCTCGCCGGGCTGCAACTGCGCACGCCAGTGCTCCAGCTGGTGAATGCGCTGCTCCTGCTGCAGGAGCTTTTCCTTGTCGGCAACCTGCTGCTTGGTCGTCTGATAACGCTCACGCAACGCGACGATAACGGTGTCGCGCTCGGCCTTGCGCTGGTGCAGCGCCTCCAGCTCCGGCTGGCAGCGCGCCAGTTGCGCGGCGGCCTCGGCACGGGCCCGGGCCAGTTGCTCCAGACGGTCCAGCCCACGGCTGTGCAATTGCCCCTGCTGCAGCCGCTCACGCAGCTCACCTTCGGTAGCTCCACCCAGCAATGCCGAGAGCTGCTGCTGATGCTGGCCCTCCTGCGCGCCCGCCGATTCGACCTGCTGCTGCATGAAGGTGACGTTGCCTTGCAGGGTCTGCCGCTGTGTCGTCGCGGCCTGCAATGCCTGGTCGGCCGCCTGCGCCTGCCGCTGCAAGTCGGCGATGGCCTGGGCCAGGCGCGAACGCTGGGCGAACTGTGCGCGCCAGCTGCCGAGCAGCTCACCCAGTTTCGCTCGCTGCGGGTGCTGCGCCAGGCGCGCCTGCAGCGCCTGCCGCTGCTCGCTGACGGCCTTGCGCTCGCCCTCGCATGCCTCCTGCGCTTGTTGGGCATAGTGGTTCGCCGCCCACAGCGCCTGGGCAATCTCTTCCCGCCGGAGCGCCTGCTGGGTACGGTTGTCCTCCAGCGCCAGGCGACCCTGTTCGACGCTCTCCCGGGTGCTTCGCCAGGCCTGGTGCAATGGCTGCAGACGAGCCGCGGGCTCGCTGTCCGCCAGGCGTTGCAGATCGGGTCGTGCTTGCTCCAGTGCCTCGCGGGCAGCGGATTCCTTCGTACCGGCCTGCTCGACCTGCTGCTGCGCACGGCTGAGGTCTTCGCGCCAGCGACGCTGCGCCTGGAGGGCCGATTGCTGCGCCTGCAATGCCGTTTCCTGCCCGGCGGCATCACGGCCCTGCTGCTCCAGTTCGCCGCGCTGTTCGGCGCTGAGCAGTTCGAAGCCGTCGGCGCGGGCGCGCAGTTGGTCCAGGGCGCCGCGAACCTCACGGGTGCGCTCGAACACACGCTGGGAAATCAGCCCGTAGATTTCCGTGCCGGTGAGTTCCTCCAGCAGCTCCGCGCGCTGGTTGGCGTTGGCCTCGAGGAAAGCGGCGAACCCGCCCTGGGCCAGCAGCATGGATTTGGTGAAGCGCTCGAAGTCGAGCCCCGTGAGCGTCTCGGTCTGCTTGAGCTTGTCGTTGATCTTGTCGGTGAGGATCTGCCCCTCGCCGGTGGCGCGGTCGATGCGCACCAGCTCCACCTTCGGCGCCTGCAACGCGCCCTCGGCCTTGTCGCGGGCGCGGCGCTGGCTCCAGAAGGCGCGATAGGGCTGCCCCTTCACTTCGAACTCGACCTCGGCGAGACAGTCGGCGGTATGCCGGGTCATCAGCTCGTTGCCGCTCTGCGACAACACGCTCATGCGTGGCGTACGGTGGTACAGCGCCAGGCAGATGGCATCGAGCAGCGTGGTCTTGCCCGCTCCGGTCGGCCCGGTGATGGCGAACAGGCCGTTGCCGGCGAAAGGTTCGGCAGTGAAATCGATCTTCCATTCGCCCTTGAGCGAATTGAGGTTCTTCAGGCGCAGGCTGAGGATTCTCACGGGCGCTCCTCCTGCAGCTCGGCGACGACCTGTCGGTAGAGCCCGGTCAGCCGTTCGCGCAGCGGTGCTTCCAGCTCCTCGGCGTCCAGGCGCTGGCGGAACACATCCTCGGGGCTGAGCTCGTCGAGGGTCTCCTTCGCTTCGCTGAACAGCGCCGCCTGCGCGGTGCCGCGCTCGCGGCGGGTGCGCAGGACGATCACCGGCAGCTCTTCGCAGAGCTTCTCGACGCGCAACTGGATGTCGCTCAGGTAGTCATCGGTGTGCACCATGACTTCCAGCCAGACCGGTTGCTCGGCGCTGCCTTCGCGGGCGACGCGGGCCAGTTCGGCGGGCAGCTCGGCGAGGCTGCCGGACACCGATTTCAGCGGTTGGAAGCGCGGCACCGGCAGCGCGGTGACGCTGCGCAGGCCACTGTCATCCAGGTCCACCAGCAGGACTTCCTTGCCCTGGGTCGCTTCGTCGAAGCTCAGCGCAATGGGCGATCCGCTGTAGCGAATGTGCTCCAGGCCGCCGACCTTCTGCGGCCGGTGGATGTGGCCGAGGGCGATGTAGTCCGCCGCCGGGAAGGCGCTGGTGGGGAAAGCCTCCAGGGTACCGACGTAGATTTCCCGCACGGACTCGCTGGCGCTGGCGCCGACGGTGGTCAGGTGGCCGGTGGCAATGATCGGCAGGTGCCGGCCGAGCTTTTCGCGCTGCGCCTCGGCGCACTCGAACAGCTCGCGGTAATGCGCCTGGATCGCCTGCTGCAGGGCCAGCTGCTTGTCCTGCGCACTCTGCCCGGCCTGGCTGGTGAGCACGTCGCGCGGGCGAATGAAGGGGATCGCGCAGAGGATGGCGCCGGGCTGGCCGTCACGCTGTGGCAGCACCAGCAACTGGCGCTCGAGGTCGGTGCCGACCGCGGCGATCACCTGCGTATCCAGGCAGGCGAGCAGATCGCGGGACTCCTCCAGCATCGCCACCGAGTCGTGGTTGCCGCCCAGCACCACCAGGCGTGCGCCGGTGCCGCGCAGCTCGACGATGAAGCGGTTGTACTGCTCGCGGGCATAGCTGGGCGGCGCGCCGGTGTCGAACACGTCGCCGGCGATGATCACCGCGTCCACGGCCCGCTCGCGCACCTGTTCGACCAGCCAGGCGCAGAACGCCTGGTGCTCGGCCTCGCGGCTCTTGCCCATGAAATGCTGGCCCAGGTGCCAGTCGGAGGTGTGGAGAATGCGCATGCCGTGAAGTCCGCAGCCGTGTTTCGAAGGTTTCGGATGATAGCGGCTTCCGCCTTCGCGATGGCGGATTCGCCGGCCGCGCCCGCGCAGGCTGGCTATCTTTTCAGGACAGCACGTCGTCACAAGGACTCCCCATGCAACGCCTTCTGAACATGCTCAAGGACCTCGCCATCCTGGTGCGCGCCAACCTCTGGCTGGTGCCGGTGCTGGCCGCGCTGGTCGCTGCGGTCTTCTACTTCGTCGCCCCGCCACCGCCGATGAGCGCGACCCTGGCCACCGGGGCGCCGGGTGGCGGCTACGCGGTGTTCGGCCAGCGGCTGAAGGAAGAACTGGCGAAGCAGGGCTTCGACCTGCAGCTGGTGCGCACCGCAGGCTCCAGGGAAAACCTCGGCAAGCTGCTGGACGGCAAGAGTGGCGTGGACCTGGCGCTGGTGCAGAGCGGCCAGGAGCAACAGCTCGAAGCCAAGCAGCGCGCGCAGCTGCAGACACTGGGCGCCGTGTTCCAGGAGCCGCTGTGGCTGTTCCAGCGCCGCGAGGCGAAGATCGACCGCCTGGCCGACCTGCTCGCCCTGCGCGTCGCCATCGGTGGCGAAGGCAGCGGCACCGAAGCGGTAACCCAGGCCATCCTCAAGGCCAACGAAATCCCCACCGATCCCCTGCCCGCCGGCTGGCAGGCGCACGGCGGCAACGCGGTGGCCAACCAGTTGCTGGCCGGCGAACTGGACGCCGCCTTCTTCGTCGGCCCGGCGGAGAACCCGCTGATCCAGCGCCTGGCGGCCAGCCCCGAGCTCAAGCTCACCGGGTTTCGCCGTGCCCACGCCTACGAGGCACGGATTCCCTTCCTCAAGCGCGTGGAGGTCAGCGAAGGCCTGCTGAACCTGGTGCAGAATGTGCCGGACCAGGACCTGGCTACCCTGGCGCCGGTCGCCACCCTGGTGGTCAACGGCGACTTTCACCCGGCACTCACGCCGCTGATCCTCGAAGCCGCTCGCACGGTGATGAAGAGCGGCACCCTGCTCGATGCGGCCGGTGCCTTCCCCAGCGCCGAGCCGCGTACTCTCACGCTGCAGGAAGACGCCGAGCGCTACTACAAGAGTGGACCGCCGCTTCTGCAGCGCTTCCTGCCGTTCCGCATCGCCTCGCTGGCGGACCGCTACATCATCCTGCTGATCCCCTTCATCGCCATCCTGATCCCGCTGATGAAATCCATCGGTCCGCTGTACCGCTGGCGCATCCGCGCACGCATCTACCGCTGGTACCGCTACCTGCGCGAGATCGACCGGCGCCTGGACGAACGCACCGGCAGCGCCGAGCTGAGCACCGAGATCGAGCGCCTGGAACAGCTGGAGGCCGAGCTGGCCAAGGTCGAAGTGCCGCTGTCGTACTACAACGAGCTGTACGAGCTGCACCTGCACCTGAACTACGTGATCCGCCGCCTGCGCCAGTTACGCCGCAACCGGCGCGAGCGTGACGAGGGGCTGGCGCCGACGGCGGACTGATCGGCGTCGCGCATCCCGCCGCCGGGTCGGGTAAACTCTGGCGTTTTCCAATCCGCCCGCCCCGCCGCCGCTTCGATGCGTGCGGCGCCGCCGGCACTGAACATCCGGGTCCGCCATGCCGATTCGTCACGCCATCGTCCACCTGATCGACAAGAAGCCCGACGGCAACCCCGCGACGCTGCACGCGCGCGACGCCGAGCTGGGCGACTCCCAGGCCATCGAGAACCTGATGGCCGACCTCAACGAGAGCTACAACGCCAAGCCGAACAAGGCCTGGGGACTGTTCCAGGGCGAGTCCGGCGCCTACCCGTTCAGCGGCTGGCTGAGCGAGTACCTGGACAGCGGCAAGGACTTCGTCGCTTTCTCCAAGCAGGCGGTGGAGCACCTGAAGACGCTGATGGAAGAGTCCAACCTCTCCACCGGCGGCCACGTGCTGTTCTGCCATTACCAGCAAGGCATGACCGACTACCTGTCCATCGCCCTGCTGCACCACAGCGAAGGCGTGGCGGTGACCGAGTCGCTGGAAGTGACCCCGTCACGCCACCTGGACCTGGGCCAGCTGCACATGGCCGCGCGGATCAACATTTCCGAGTGGCAGAACAACAAGACGTCCAAGCAGTACATCTCGTTCATCAAGGGCAAGGGCGGCAAGAAGGTCTCGGACTACTTCCGCGACTTCATTGGTTGCACCGAAGGTGTCGACGGGCCGAGCGAGACCCGCACCCTGCTCAAGGCCTTCAGCGACTTCGTGGAGAGCGAAGACCTGCCCGAAGAGCAGGCCCGCGAGAAGACCGACGTGCTGGTGGACTACGCCACCAGCCAGGCCAAGATCGGCGAGCCGATGGCCCTGGACGCGCTCTCCGAGCTGATGGACGACCAGGCGCCGCGCGCCTTCTACGACTACATCCGCAACAAGGACTACGGCCTGTCGCCGGAGATCCCGGCGGACAAGCGCACCCTCAACCAGTTCCGCCGCTTCACCGGCCGCGCCGAGGGTCTGTCGATCAGCTTCGAGGCGCACCTGCTGGGCAGCAAGGTGGAGTACGACGAGGCCCGCGACATGCTGATCATCCGCGGCCTGCCGACCCAGTTGCAGGACCAGCTCAAGCGTCGCAAGGACTGAGGTCCGCGCTGACAAAAAAGCCCATCCCGCGATGGGCTTTTTTGTGGGAGGAATGTCCTCCCCTGTAGGAGCGGGCCATGCCCGCGCGCCCATCGATCTGCTGCGGGATCAGCCGAATTACTCCGTAGCCTTTCGCGGACGTTGTCCGCGATCGCGGGCATGGCCCGCTCCTACAAAAGGCACGCCGGTGCAGCCCGACCAGTTCAACAGGCCCAGTCGATCTTCATGTCGCGGAAATCCAGCTGGGCGTTGCCGCTGCCGAAGTTGTAGCCGCCCAGGTATTCCTCGAAACCGATGTAGTACGCGCTGACGTCCGGCATGCCCTGCACCGGGCGCATGGTGCCGCCGATGTGGTTGGGCTGGTGGCCCTGGCTCCAGGCGTGCTCGCGGTAGTTGTCGCGATGGATGTCATCGTTCTCCCAGTAGTAGAACAACTGGTACTCGGTGCCGCCGTACTCGTCGGGCTGGACCCCGGCGTTGGGGTCGCTGGCACGCGGCGTCCAGCGCAGCAGGTAGCGTGTCTCCAGACCCGGCCTGGGAATGCCGCCGAACAGGCCGAACAGGTAGTCGCCTTCCTTCAGCGTGGTGTCGAAGGTGCTTGCCGATCCCATCGCCAGCCACTGCGGCGCGGCCGTCTGCGCCAGCAGCGGATTGCCCGTGGGCAATTGCGGTGGCTGGCAGACTGCACCGTTGAATTCCGCTTCAGTCAGCAGGATCACCGCGTAGGCGCCGCCGAGAATGTCTTCCATGCGGTGCAGGCGCGGGTGGCTGGCGCCGCCGGCCTGCCAGAAAGGCAGCAGATTCGGATCGGTCGGTGGCTGCTCGCCCGGCGAAACGACTTGCTCGGCGATACCGTCAACACTGTTCGGGCCGCCGTCGTTCTGGTCAGGCGAAAGCGAGAAGAAACTCAGCGCGACGATCTCCGGCCCGTGCACCCGATAGTCCTCGGGCAGGCGCAGCGTGAAGCCGTGCATCAGCGGGTAGCCGGTATCCGGGTCCAGCGGCCATTGCTCGGGCGCGATGCCCGGCGGCAGGCCGAAGCACCAGCCCTGGAGCGTCTCTCCGGCGGCGGGCGTGGAGTGTTTCAGCAACTCGATATCGTAGGCGTGCATGCGCGGGGTCCCTTCTCGTGCAATGAGGGATGGACGATAGACGCCCGCGCCAGACGCCTCAAGCGACCCGCGCACAGACTTCCGACAAAGCGCTACGCAGCCCGCGCGGTGCGGCTGCTAGAGTCAAGTCAGGCGCCTCTCGCTCGCGGTGGCCGCCATGTCCGCCCTGCATGCTCTCCCTGTCGCTGCGTCTCCGCTCTCCGGGCTGCCCCGGCTGCACTGCTCATGCTTCGCACTGCTGTTGCTGCTCTGCACCCGCCTCCTTTTCGCCGACCCCACGCCGCAGCCACTGACGCCGAACGTCGCGCGCTTCGTGCTGGCCAACGCCGAATTCAGTGTGATGCACGAGATGGGACACGTGCTGATCGCCGAGTACGACCTGCCGGTGCTCGGGCGCGAGGAAGATGCGGCGGACCAGCTCGGCTTCATCCTGCTGTTCCGCCTCTACGCCAGGTTGCCGCGCGACGAGGTGGACGCGCGCCTGCTGGACATCGCCGACTACTGGCGGCTGGAGTGGCAGACGCCCAAGCCTCCGCCGGACCAGGTGCTGGCGTGGGACAGCCACCCGCTGGACGAGCAGCGCTACTACAACATCGCCTGCCTGCTCTACGGCAGCGACATGGCGCGGCTGGACTGGTTGCCGCCGCTCACTGGCCTGCCCTATGAGCGAGCGGTCTACTGCGACCAGGAATTCCAACAGGCGAGCAAGGCCTTCGAATGGATCAGGCACACCCGGCGTACGTCGTCGATCCAGCACCACACGGCCTGGCGCCTGACCTGGGACACGCCTTCGATGAACCCCGAGCAAGCCGGCCCGCTGATCGCACTGCTGCGCGACGGCGACCACCTGCAGCTGATGGTCAACGAGGTCTTCCGCCTGTTCCACCCGCCGCGCCCGCTGAACCTGCGGCTGGTCAGCTGCGGCGCACCGGACGCCTGGTACAACAGCAACAGCGGGGAAATGGCGCTCTGCTACGAGCGCCTGCAACACTTCCGCGAGATGGCCGAGAACCTGCCGCGCCTGCGTACGCCGGTCACGCGGCAGTGCCCCGGCCCGGCCGGGCTCAGGCCGGGCGGATGCTGAAGCCGATACGCGGGAAGTGCACGTGGACGGTGCCGGCGCGCGAGTCTTCGCGGCGCAGGACCAGGCTCTCCAGCCCGGCGTGCAGCAACTCGCCTTCCACCGGGTCGCAACCGTAATCGGTGGCGGCAATCACCACGCGCTGGCCAGCCTTGAAGCCGTTGGGATCGACGAAGGTTTCCTCCGGCAGCGCAGCCGGCTGGCTATCGCGGGCCACGGCGATGGCTTCCTCGGCACTCAATTCGCTGGCGGCACCGTGGCCGAAGCCCAGCACGCGGCCGAGCCAGGCGGCGACCGACGGGTAATCCTCCACCAGCGGTGCGGTGACCGGCGTGGCCTTGAGGAACCACAGGCAGTGCGCCAGGGAGAAATCGGCGATGGACGGCTCGCCGAACAGGAAGTCGCCTTCCTCACGGGCCAGTTGCTCCTCGACGCGCGCCATGAAGGCCGGCCATTGGTGCTTGGCCTGCTCGGCCGGCAGCTTGCTGGCGGTGCCGCCGCTGAACAGCTGGCTACGGTCGGCGACGAAGGCCTGGAGGAACTGCGGCGGCAACTTGCCAAAGCGCATGGCAATGGATTCGGGCTGGAATACCAGGCTGACGGCGTGCTGGAAGATCACCGAGTCGGCCCACAGGGCAAAGCTCGCCGAGGTGAACTCGTGGCCTTCGGGGAACAGCGCGGGCACGGCCTTTTCCTGCTCCAGGCGGCGGGCGATCAGCGCGGTGTCGCAGTAGATGTCGGCGCCGACCTGCAGCACCGGGGTCTTGCGGTAGCCACCGGTGAGGGCCATGAGGTCCGGCTTGGGCATCAACGGCGGGATGGTCACCGAACGCCAGGACAGCTGCTTGAAGCCCAGCATCAGACGCGCCTTTTCGGCGAAGGGCGAAGTCGGGTAGTGGTGCAGGATCAGCTCGGACATGGGGGGCTCCAGCGGCCGGAAGGTGGTCCGGCAGCTTAACCCTTGCGTCGAGCCAGTCCTACCTCATCCCTCGGATGGGACGACATCCACGGCGCTGATGGTGAAGGGATTGGCCAGCACCAGGCGTTCCTTGGCCTTCTTGGTCAACGCCTTGATCGCGCGCTCGCGGCGCAGGGCGTCGCCCTTGCCGGGGCAGGCCTCGACATACACCAGCGCCTGGGCCGGGCTGGAATGGAAGAAGCGCGCGCCCTTGCCGGTGCGATGGGTTTCGAAGCGCCGTTGCGCGTCGTCGCTGATGCCGCAGTACAGCGCGCCGTTCTCGGCGCGCACCAGATAGACGAACCAGGGTTTGGGCTCGGCGACGGTCACGAAGCCCAGACCCGCGCCTGCATGCGGTCGCAGTAGGCGACCAGGCGCTCGTAGCTGCGCGCCATGTCGTTGAGCGGGGTTTCCAGGGTGCTGAGGATCAGGTTGGCCAGCACGCCATAGGTCGCCGCATCGGCGCTGCAGGGCTGGGCGCCACCGAAGTACGGCAGGTCGCCGAGCATGCCGTCCAGGGCTTCGAGGTCGTCGCGGGCGAAGCCCAGCAGTTCCTCGCGGCTGTGGCGCAGCAGGCCGCGGCCCTTGAGGTCGCCGCGAATCTTGCGTTGCAGCATCGCGCCCACTACCGGCCGCACCGGCGCGGGCACGCCGCGCAGCATCACATCCTTCACCTGGCGGAAGCCCTGCTCGTCGAGCCAGCGGAAGTACACCAGCAGCGGCACCAGGTGCTCGTCGCACAGGCGGGTGATCGACACCGCCCAACCACGGCCACGGGCGTCGAGGCCGGCATCAAGGTCGAATTCGTAGTACTGCTGCAGCGTGCGCATGATGATCGCCGTATCGGCGATGGCCTTGCCGTCCAGCGTAATGAACGGCAGCTTGCCCTTGGGCCCCTTGCGTGGATCCATCACAGGCTTGACCTGGTACTCCAGCCCGGCAAGGCGCAGGAAGGTCTCCAGCTTCAGGCAGAAGGGGCTGACGTTGGGTACGTTGAAGGCGGGCGGGAACTGGAAAAGTGTGATCATGGCGGCGTCCGGCTCTCAGTCGCCTGTCATTTAAGCCTATCCCGCCGCCACGGGCGAGCCCGAAAGCCCGCGATCAGGCCTTCCCCACCCGTTGTGCGCGGTACGCCGCGAGACCTTTGGCGGCCTGTGCACGGATCGCACCCTGCACCGGCGGCGCCCAGCCCAGCAGGGCGCCCTTGGCGCCGAGGGCCTGGCGCGACCACTTCCACAGGTCGAAGCTGTCCACGTGCTGACAGATCAGTCCGTCGCGGAAATGGAAATGTGCCTGGATGTTATTGATCACTTTCCGACCCGTCTGGGTGAAGGTGTAGGACGCCACCCAGCGTGCAGAACCGCGGGTCTCGTCGGCCTCGACCCCTTCGTAGGTCAGCGAGAAATCCTGGGCGCGGGCGGTGAGCATGCGCCACATGTCGCCGGCCTCGGAGCCGCGCAGGTCGGTGAAGACCGGGTCGCTGAACTGCACGTCGGCGCTGTAGCAGGCCGCCATGGCCTCGCCGTCGCGGCGCTGGAAGGCCTGGTAGAAACGTTCGATCAACTGGGCGTTGGGGTGGGCCATGGCGGGGCTCGTGTCGGGGAGGAAGGTCGCAGTATCGGGGCTGGATCGACTGGACACGATTGGCAATATCGACAACATTATGATCAATAGCGACATCCGTATCGCCAGAACAGAAGACTTGTATCGACAGAGCAAAGCGAGACGCCATGTTCAGGATAGCCCTGTTCGTCTGCCCGCAAACCCTGTGTTCCAGCCTTGGCCTGGCCATGGACAGTTTCCACCTCGCCAACCGCCTGGCCGGCGAGCGACGCTTCGAGGTGCTGCGGGTCAGCGCCGACGGCTCGGCGGTGGCGTTGCCCTTCGGCCGCGTTGAAGTGGAAGGCGGGCTCGACCTCGCCGCGCGCTGCGATCTGCTGCTGATTCCCGCCACCGGCGCGGATATCGACACCACCTTCGCTGCCAATCAGCCGCTGCTCGTCTGGTTGCGCGACGCCCCCGCCAACGTGCAGCTGGGCAGTCTGTGCAGCAGCGCCTTCCTGCTGGCCGAAGCCGGCGTTCTCGACGACCGCCGCGCCACCACGCACTGGGCGCTGGAAGCGGCTTTCCGCGAACGTTATCCCCAGGTGCGGCTGGACATCGACGCCCTGTGCACCGACGACCGCGGCCGGCTCTGCTCCGGCGGCGCGCAAGCCGGGCTGGACCTGTGCCTGTACCTGATCGAGCGCCATGCCGGCGCGGCACTGGCGCGCCGCGCAGCGGCGACCCTGGTGTTCGAGCACGGGCGCGGCCGCCAAAGGCGCTTTACCCCGCTGCTGCCCGACCCGCTGCCCGCTGGCTCGCCACTGGAGCCATTGCTGGCCTGGCTGGAGGACAACTATGCGCAGCCCTTCGACCTCGCCAGCCTGGCGCAGCGCGTGCACTGCTCCACGCGCACGCTGTTGCGGCGCTTCCGCGAGCAGGTAGGGATGTCGCCGAACGATTACGTGCAGCGCCTGCGCATCGCTTCTGCGCAGGAAGCACTGGGTGATCCGGGGCGCTCACTGGAGCGCATCGCCAGCGATGTCGGCTATGCCGACCGGGCGAGCTTCGCGCGCTTGTTCAAGCAGGTGTGCGGGGAAACGCCGGGGGCTTTCCGCCAGAGGCTGATGGGGCGGCAGGCGTAGGACTTGCCTGAGCTGCAGGTGCTGTAGGAGCGGGCTTGCTCGCGAACCCGCCTGACGCCGTGGCAATCGACGAAATCCGTTCGCGAGCAAGCTCGCTCCTACGAAAGGAAACTCAGTGGAACCACTCCATCGCCGTGCGCCACACACAGACGCCGACGAAGTAGGCCGAAGCCGCGAACCACAGGCCCAGCAACCAGGGCTGGTCGACCGGCTGCTGGAGGATCAGCAGCGCACTGCTGAGCATCCAGACGAAGGTCACGGCAATGTTCAGCGGCATGAACTGGCGCACGCGGAACGGATGCAGGAACTTCATGCGGGTCAGGGTCAGCGCGGCCAGCACCAGCACGGTGACGAAGCTTACCCAGGGGTGCAGGTCGAGCACGAAGAAGTACACCGCCACCACGTTCCAGGCGGCCGGGAAGCCGACGAAATAGTTGTCCTTGCTCTTCATGTTGACGTTGCAGAAGCAGAACAGCGAGGACACCAGGATCACCCCCACCGCCAGCAGCTCGGTATGCACCGGCAGCGGCACGTAGCGGTAGATGAAGATCGCGGGGATGAAGACGTAGGTGAGGTAGTCGATCACCAGGTCCAGGGTCGAGCCATCGAAGTGTGGCAACACCGCCTTGACGTCGAACTTGCGCGCCAGGGTGCCGTCCAGGCCGTCCACCAGCAGCGCCACGCCCAGCCAGAGCAGGCAGGCCTGGGGCCTGTTGTCGACCAGCGCCAGGAGCGCGAGCAGCGCGAGGATGACACCGCTGGAGGTCACCGCGTGGGCGCCCCAGGCCTTGGCTTTGCTGAGGTTCATTGGCGATAGGATCAGGTTCACGTCGGCTCTCTTCCTTTGGACGGCGGATGCAGGGGAGCTACCTCAAACGGTAGCCCATCCCTGGCAAACCACTGCACATGGGAACACCGATGGGGCGGCCGAGTTCAGCCGGTTTTCCCGATGCACACCTTGTGGCGGTGGAATCGGCAGCATACGCCGTTGCGGCCTGGGCTTGCCATCGGGGGAGACGAGCGTCACGGGGTGAATTCGTGCTGCGAGGAAAGGCGCCACGCCCTGTAGGAGCGAGCTTGCTCGCGAACCGCCCAGCACCAGAACCGCCGGGGAATCCGTTCGCGAGCAGGCTCGCTCCTACGAAGAGCTATATCAATGCAGGATCTGGCTGAGGAACAGCTTGGTGCGGTCCGACTGCGGGTTGTCGAAGAACTGGTCCGGCGGCGCCTGCTCCACGATCTCGCCCTTGTCCATGAAGATCACCCGGTTCGCCACGGTGCGGGCGAAGCCCATCTCGTGGGTCACGCAGAGCATGGTCATGCCGCTCTGCGCCAGGCCGATCATGGTGTCGAGCACTTCCTTGACCATTTCCGGGTCGAGCGCCGAGGTGGGTTCGTCGAACAGCATGATCTTCGGCTTCATGCACAGCGCACGGGCGATCGCCACGCGCTGCTGCTGGCCGCCGGACAGCTGGCCGGGGAACTTGTGGGCCTGCTCCGGGATGCGTACGCGCTCCAGGTAATGCATGGCGACTTCCTCGGCCTGGCGCTTGGGCATCTTGCGCACCCACATGGGCGCGAGGATGCAGTTCTGCAGCACGGTCAGGTGCGGGAACAGGTTGAAGTGCTGGAACACCATGCCCACTTCGCTGCGGATCGCCTCGATCTGCTTGAGGTCGTTGGTCAGTTCGGTGCCGTCGACCACGATGCTGCCCTGCTGGTGTTCCTCCAGGCGGTTGATGCAGCGGATGGTGGTCGACTTGCCCGAGCCGGACGGCCCGCAGAGCACGATGCGTTCGCCCTGCTTGACCTCCAGGTTGATGTCCTTGAGCACGTGGAACTGGCCGTACCACTTGTTCACGCCCTTCATGGTGATCATCACGTGATCGCCGATGGCCGGCTGTGCGGTCTTGTTGGTGGCTTCAGACATGATGAACTCCTAACGCTTGTGGCCGGTGTCCAGCTTGTGCTCCAGGTGCATGGAGTAGCGGGACATGCTGAAACAGAAAATCCAGTAGACGACCGCCGCGAACACATAGCCTTCGGTGGCCATGCCCAGCCAGGCCGGGTCCGCGGTGGCGCGCTTGATGCTGTTGAGGAAGTCGAACAGGCCGATGATGATCACCAGGCTGGTGTCCTTGAACAGCGCGATGAAGGTGTTGACGATGCCGGGGATCACCAGCTTGAGCGCCTGCGGCAGGATCACCAGGCCCATGGTTCGCCAGTAGCCCAGGCCCATGGCGGCCGCGGCTTCGTACTGCCCCTTCGGGATGGCCTGCATGCCACCGCGCACCACCTCGGCGATGTAGGCGGCCTCGAACAGCACCACCATCACCATCGCCCGCAGCAGCTTGTCCAGGTTCATCCCCTCGGGGAGGAACAGCGGCAACATCACCGAGGACATGAACAGCACGGTGATCAGCGGCACGCCGCGCCAGAACTCGATGGTGGTGACGCAGATGACCTTGATTGCCGGCATCTTCGAACGCCGCCCAAGCGCCAGCAGGATGCCCAGCGGCATCGCCCCGCAGATGCCGACCGCGGCGATCACCACGGTGAGCATCAGGCCGCCCCAGGCACTGGTCGGTACGGTTTCCAGGCCGAGGAAGCCGCCGTGCAGCAGCCAGTAGGCCACGATCGGCAGCGCCACCAGGAAGCCCAGGCCGTACTTCACCTTGTACGCGAAGCGCTTGAGGAACAGCGGCGCCGCACCGAACACCACGAACAGCACGGTGAGGTCCACGCGCCAGCGCAGTTCCTCGGGGTAGAAGCCGTACATGAACTGGCCGAAGCGCGAACCGATGAACACCCAGCAGGCGCCCTCGCGGGAGCAGTCGGCCCGGGTAGTCCCGCTCCAGTCGGCCTTGATGATCGCCCACTCCAGCAGCGGCGGCAGGATCAGCCAGACCAGGTAGAGGCCGACCAGCGTCAGCAGGGTATTGAACCAGCTGGAGAACAGGTTGGCGCGCAGCCAGGCGAGCACGCCCACACTCATCGCCGGTGGCGGCAGGTCAGGCTTGAAGGTATGAGTTGTCATGATCTGCTTCCCTTACCGCTCGACCAGCGCGATGTGCTTGTTGTACCAGTTCATCAGCAGCGAAATGCTGATGCTGATGGCCAGGTACACGCTCATGGTGATGGCCATGGTCTCGATCGCCTGGCCCGTCTGGTTGAGCACCGTGCCGGCGAACAGCGAGACCATGTCCGGGTAGCCGATGGCGGCGGCCAGCGAGGAGTTCTTCGCCAGGTTCAGGTACTGGCTGGTGAGCGGCGGGATGATCACCCGCAGCGCCTGCGGGATGATCACCAGGCGCAGGGTCTGCCCCGGACGCAGGCCCAGTGAACCGGCAGCCTCGGTCTGGCCGTGGCTGACCGCCTGGATGCCGGCGCGCACCGTCTCGCCGATGAAGGCGGCGGTGTAGACCGACAGGGCGAGGACGATCGACACCAGTTCCGGGATCACCACCCAGCCGCCACGGAAGTTGAAGCCCTGCAGCACCGGCACGTCCCAGTGGAACGGCGCGCCGGCCACCAGCGACACCAGGCCCGGCAGCACCACCAGCAGCGCCAGGCCGCTGAGGAATACCGGGAAGGCCTTGCCGGTGGCATGGCGACGGGCCTTGGCCCATTTCCAGATCACCGCCCAGCCGACGAGAGCCAGGATCACCGCGACGATGAACGGGCCGAGGCCGTCGGCGGCGAGCGGCGCGGGCATCTGCAGGCCGCGGTTGTTGATGAAGAACAGGTCGCCGAAGCTGATGCTCTGCCGCGGGTTCGGCAACGGGCCGAGCACGGCGAAGTACCAGAAGAAGATCTGCAACAGCGGCGGGATGTTGCGGAAGGTCTCGATGTACAGGGTCGCCAGCTTGCGGATCAGCCAGTTGGGCGACAGCCGCGCCACACCGAGGATGAAGCCCAGGACGGTGGCAAAGACGATGCCAATCACCGTGACCAGCAGCGTATTCAGCAGGCCGACCATGAACACCCGTCCGTAGGTGTCGCTTTCGCTGTAGTCGATCAGATGCTGGGAGATGCCGAAGCCGGCGCTGTGGTCGAGGAAACCGAAACCGGACTGGATGCCGCGGTGGGCGAGGTTGGTCTGGGTGTTGTCGAAGAGGAACCAGCCGACCGCCACGACGAAGATGACGGCGATGACCTGGAATGCCCAGCCGCGCACGACGGGATCGTTGAGCGATACCCCCCGCGGACGCTGGGCCTTGACGGAATTCTGCATGTAAGCCCTCTCGGAAGCGCCCCGGGCGACCACGGGCCAAGCCCGCGACCACCCGGAGGCTTCACGTCGTTCGAAACAGTCCGGCGCCCACACTCCGGGCGCCGGAACGGGTCAGGTCAGCGCACCGGCGGTGCGTACTGCAGACCACCCTTGTTCCACTGGGCGTTGAGGCCACGCTTGATCTTCAGGTCGCTGGCGTCGCCGACGTTGCGATCGAAGATCTCGCCGTAGTTACCCACTTGCTTGACGATCTGCACCGCCCAGTCCTTGGGCAGCTTGAGGTCCTTGCCGTAGTCACCCTCGGCGCCGAGCAGACGCGCGACGTCCGGGTTCTTGGTGCTCTTGGCCTGCTCCTCGACGTTCTTCGAGTTGATGCCCAGTTCCTCGGCGTTGAGCATCGCGAAGAGCGTCCAGCGGGCGATGTCGAACCACTCCTCGTCACCCTGGCGCACGGCCGGGCCGAGGGGCTCCTTGGAAATCACTTCGGGCAGCACCACGTAGTCGTCCGGCGCCGCCAGCTTGATGCGCTGGGCGTAGAGCTGCGACTGGTCGGAGGTCAGCACGTCGCAGCGGCCGGACTCCAGCGACTTGGCGCTCTCGTCGGAGGTGTCGTAGGTGATGGGGGTGTACTTGAGGTTGTTGGAGCGGAAGTAGTCGGACAGGTTGAGCTCGGTGGTGGTACCGGCCTGGATGCACACGGTGGCGCCGTCGAGTTCCTTGGCGCTGGAGACGCCGAGCTTCTTGTTCACCAGGAAGCCCTGGCCGTCGTAGTAGGTCACGCCGACGAAGTTCAGGCCCATCGCGCTGTCGCGGGAGCTGGTCCAGGTGGTGTTGCGCGAGAGGATGTCGATCTCGCCGGACTGCAGCGCGGTGAAGCGCTCCTTGGCGGTCAGCGGGCTGTACTTGACCTTGGTCGAGTCGCCGAACACGGCCGCTGCCACGGCGCGGCAGACGTCCACGTCGATGCCCTTGTACTGGCCCTTGGCGTCGGCATACGAGAAGCCGGGAAGACCGTCACTGATACCGCACTGCACGTAGCCTTTCTTCTTCACAGCATCCAGGGTGGCGCCGGCATGCGCGAGGCCGCTGATGCCGAACACGGCGGCGGTGGTCAGCACTGCCAGGGTGGATTTCACCATCTTCATCGATCTTCTCCGTTGCTTTTTTAGTGTTTTGGAGTCCCGGTTCCACCGCCGTACCCTCGTGAGGCACCAGCAAGACAACAAACGGGATGGAGACCTGAAGGTGAGTCTAGACGGCTTGCGAAATTTCCTTCGGCAAGCCGCGAACACACCTTCGAGCGCGCAGGTCTTGCGCGCTGGAACGGGTCATCAAGGGATCATTGCGTGAAGGCGAAGGCCCACCGCGCCGGCTGTTGACCGCAGCCGGCGCGGTGGGCCCTGAAGCAGCCCAAGGCTTTCGCGGCGCCACTTCCGGTACAGCTTTCCGGATGGGGTCGGTAGAGTGTTACCGGAAGTGGGGCCGCACAGCCTGCCAGTAGCGATAGCAAGGGGCGTACCAGCCCAGGAACCTTCCTACGATTTTATGCAGTCAAGTCCCACAACTTATGGCCATGCGACATCTTCTTGCATCGCCTCCCCACCCCTTTGCGAACGCAGCGCCCCTTCCTAGAGCGCCTGCCCCATCCTGGAGCCTCCATGACCCAGCCCCTGATCCTAGAACCCAGCCAAAGCGTCGACTCCTGCGTCATTTGGTTGCACGGCCTGGGCGCCGACCGTTACGACTTCGAACCGGTAGCACAGATGCTGCAACGCAGCTTCACCTCGACGCGCTTCATCCTGCCCCAGGCGCCGACCCGCCCGGTCACCGTGTTCAACGGCATGCCAGCGCCCAGCTGGTACGACATCCTCGCCATGGCCCCGGCGCGCGCCATCGACGAAGCTCAGCTGGACGCCTCGGCCGACAGCGTGATCGCGCTGATCCAGGGGCAGATCGACCAGGGCATCGCGGCCAAACGCATCATCCTCGCCGGGTTTTCCCAGGGCGGCGCCGTGGTGCTGCACACCGGCTACCTGCGCTGGGACGGCGAACTGGGCGGGGTCATGGCGCTCTCCACCTATGGCCCGACATTCAGCGAAGGCATAAGCCTGCCGGCTACAAAAAGACAACTGTCCGCACTCTGCCTGCATGGCACTTTCGATGACGTGGTGCTGCCCGCCATGGGCCGCGCCGCGTACGACTTCCTGCAGGCCAACGAGGTGCCCGCCCAGTGGCGCACCTACCCGATGAGCCACGAAGTGAGCAACGAGGAGCTTGGCGATATCGGCGCCTGGCTGCGGGAGCGCCTGTGATCCCCTGACCCTGCGGAGAACAAGAAGAAGCATGAACGCCCCGATCAGCAGCCTGCGTGACGTCGAAGCCCTGGAACAGGTCCCCCTGCAGGACCGCGACCTGCCGCCCAGCACCTATGAACTGCTGCGCCGTTCGGCCCAGCAGTACGGCCCGTCCACCGCCCTGAGCTTCCTGCTGCAGGGTTCGGCGGCGGAGGAACCGGTCAAGGTCAGCTACGAGCAGTTGTTCGCCCGTGTCACCCAGGCGGCGAATGCCTTCCACCGCCTCGGCGTGCGGCCAGGCAATTCGGTGTCGTTCCTGCTTCCCAACCTGCCGCAGACCCACTATGTGATCTGGGGCGGCGAAGCAGCGGGGATCGTCAACGCGATCAACCCGCTGCTCGACCCCGGGCACATCGCCGAGCTCGTGCGCGCCGCCGATTCCCGTGTACTGGTCACCCTGGCCCCCTTCCCAGGCACCGATCTCTGGGACAAGGTCGCAGCGCTGCGCGAGCACCTGCCCGAACTCAACGCCATCGTCACCGTCGACATAGCCAACCTGCTGCCGGAGCCGCAGCGCTCGGCGATCAAGGCCCAGCGCGGCGCGCTGCCCGAAGGCGTGCTGGACTTCGACGAACTGCTCGCCCAGTGCCCGGCGGATCACCTGGAAAGCGGCCGGGTGATCGGCCCCGACGAGGTCGCCTCCTACTTCCACACCGGCGGCACCACCGGCACCCCCAAGCTCGCGCCGCACAGCCATTTCAACGAAGTGGCGATGGCCGAGATCATGGGCCTGAACGCCGACTATGACGGCAACGACGTGCTGCTCTGCGGCCTGCCGCTGTTCCACGTCAACGGCGTGATGGTCACCGGCCTTGCGCCCTTCCTGCGCGGCGGCGAGGTGCTGTTGGCCGGCACCCAGGGCTATCGCAACCCGACGCTGATCCAGGACTTCTGGAAGCTGGTGGAGCGCTACAAGGTCACCAGCTTCAGCGGCGTACCGACCATCTACGCCGCCCTCATGCAGGTGCCCAGCGACGGTTGCGACCTCTCCAGCCTGCGCTTCGCCCTGTGCGGCGCGGCGCCCATGCCGGTGGAGCTGATCCGCCAGTTCGAGGCGAAGACGGGCCTGAAGATCATCGAAGGCTACGGCATGACCGAAGGCACCTGCGGCACCAGCTGCAACCCGCGCGGCGGCGAACGCCGGCCCGGCTCCATCGGCCTGCGCCTGCCCTACTGCGAACTGAAATCGGTGATCCTCGACGGTGACGGCCGGTACCTGCGCGACGCGGCCGTGGACGAGATCGGCAACATCTGCCTGCGCGGCCCCACCGTCTTCAAGGGCTACCTGCAGGCCAGCAAGAACCAGGACATCTGGGTCGACGGCGACTGGTTCAACACCGGCGACCTGGGCCGCATCGACGCCGACGGCTACATCTGGCTCACCGGCCGCAGCAAGGACCTGATCATCCGTGGCGGGCACAACATCGACCCGCAGATGATCGAGGAAGCCCTGCACCGCCATCCCGCCGTGGCCATGGCCGCCGCCGTCGGCAAGCCGTGCCTGAAGGCCGGCGAGCTGCCGGTGGTGTACATCCAGCTCAAGCCGGGCATGCAGGCGAACGAGGCAGAACTGCTGGAACACGCCGCGCAGCACGTGCCCGAACGCGCGGCGGTGCCCAAGGACGTCTGGCTGCTGGACGCCATCCCGGTCACAGCGGTGGGCAAGACCTTCAAGCCGGCATTGCGCCTGGATGCCATTCGTCGCGTGTTCGAAGACGAAACCCGCCACCTCGCCCCGGCACCGCGCATCGAGGTGGTCGCCGATGACCGCCTGGGTCAGAAAGCTCGCTTGTTCGTCGGCGCCCTCGACCTAGACTCGCGCGCCGCACTGGCCGAGCGACTGGGTGGTTACGCGGTGCACGTGGAGTGGCTGGAAAGCTGATGAAACACCCGGCCGACCGCCGGTCGGCCGGGTCTGGCTGCGAATTGCCAGTAGTCAAATCTGACTAATACTGATGGCTCAATGTGCGAAGAGGACTACAGGGAGAGTCAGTCGTGCACATCATCAGTCGCCACCCGTCTTCCGCTGCGCCATGAAAGCCGCGCAGTGGAACGAAGACATACGCCAACTCCAGCATCTGCGCCTGTTCCAGAACGTGGCCGCGGGTCACCTGCAGCAATTGCTGAAGGATTTCCGTGCCTGTGAGCTGGAGCGCGGGGAAATCCTGCTGTCGCCCTTCAACCGCAACCACTTCCTTTATATGGTCCTCACCGGGCACCTGACGGTGTACCTGGGCTCGCTCGACAACCAGCCGGTCAGCACCCTGCATCCGGGCGACTGCGCCGGCGAGATCAGCTTCATCGACAGCGACCATCCCTCCGCCTACGTCGTCGCCAGCGAACCGACCACCGTGCTGCGCCTGCACCGCGAGGCGCTGATCGGTCTGTTCGAACACTCCCCGCAGGTGATGCAGAACCTGCTCTCGGTGCTCTGCGAGCGGGTCCGCGAGGGCAATCGGATCATTCTCGACACCGAGCAGAACGCCAACATCGATACCCTCACCGGGCTGTTCAACCGCCGCTGGCTGGAGCACATCTACGACCGCGAGAGCACGCGCTGCGCGTTCAACGAACAGCCCATGTGCATGCTCATGCTCGATGTCGACCACTTCAAGAACTACAACGACGAGCACGGCCACCTGGCCGGCGACTACGCGCTCTGCCTGGTCGCCCACACCCTGCGCAGCCAGCTGCGGCCCAAGGACAGCATGGCGCGCTACGGCGGCGAGGAGTTCGTCATCCTCCTGCCGGAAATCGCCATCGAGGAGGCCCGGCGCATCGGTAACCGCCTGCGCCAGAGCCTGGAGCAGGTCGCCTCCTTCTATTCGCCGGTGGGCGTGCTGCCCGGCGTCACCGTGTCCCTGGGCCTGGCCGAGATGGACATCCAGGAAAACCTGCCGAGCCTGATCCTGCGTGCCGACGGCGCCCTCTACCAGGCCAAGCAGAAAGGCCGCAACTGCCTCTGTGGCTGAGCCCAGCTTCCCTTCATCCGCCCTTCTGTTAGATTGCGCCCCAGCAAGAAAACCAATAACAAAGCTGGGAAGCTGACATGCGCAAATTGCCGATCGTCCTGATCGTCCTGCTGGCCGTTGGCCTGGGGATCTTCTTCAACCTGCCGGGCTACATGGACCGCAAGATGAACACCGTGGCCAGCCCGCCGCCCTACCCCGCCTCGCCCGAGGCCCAGGCGTTGCACCAGAGCCTGTTCGTCGCCGACCTGCACGACGACGCCCTGCTCTGGGACCGCGACTTGCTGGATCGCCACGACCACGGCCACACCGACCTGCCACGCCTGCTCGAAGGTCACGTCGGCCTGCAGGTGTTCTCCACCGTCACCAAGACCCCGCGTGGCCTGAACTACGAAAGCAACAGCGCCGACAGCGACAACATCACCCCGCTGGTGATCGCCCAGCGCTGGCCGGCGCGCACCTGGAACAGCCTGCTCGAACGCGCGCTCTACCAGGGCGAACTGCTGGACAAGGCTGCCGCCGGCAGCCAGGGCAAGCTCACCCTGGTGCGCAGCCGCGACGACCTCACCCGCTTCCTCGCCGCCTGGCAGAAAGACCCGAAACGCCTCGCCGCCGTGCTCGCCACCGAAGGCCTGCACCCGCTCGAAGGCAAGCTGGAGAACATCGACCGCCTGTACGACGCGGGTTTCCGCATCATGGGCCTGACCCACTTCTTCGACAACGAAGTCGGCGGCTCCGCCCACGGCCTGAAGAAAGGCGGGCTGACCGAGTTCGGCCGCGAGGTCATCCCGCGCCTGGAAGACAGGAAGATGCTGATCGACCTGGCCCACGCCTCGCGCCCGCTGATCGACGATGTGCTGGCGATCGCCAAGCGCCCGGTGATCGTTTCCCACACCGGCGTCGCCGGCACCTGCCCCGGCCCGCGCAACCTGACCGACGCCCACCTGCGCGGCATCGCCAACACCGGCGGGGTGATCGGCATCGGCTACTGGGACGGCGCGGTCTGCGAGACGTCGGTGGAGGCCATCGTCAAGGCCATGCGCTACGCCGCCGACAAGGTGGGCGTCGAGCACGTCGCGCTGGGCTCTGATTTTGACGGCGCGGTGAATGCGCCCTTCGACACCACCGGCCTGGCACAGCTGACCCAGGGCCTGGCGAAGGCCGGTTTCAGCAACCAGGACATCGCCGCGATCATGGGCGGCAACGTGCGCCGGCTGCTGCTGGAGAGCCTTCCGTAGCCCAAGTCAATAGGCAGAATGCCCGTGGCACTTCGCCCTGCGGGCATCTTGCATTACACTGGCGGCCGTTCATTCCTTAACCAACACGAGACAGCCGTGCTTAAAGCACTCAAGAAAATCTTCAGCAAGGGCGACGGCGAGCAACCCGTGGCCACGCCAGCGGCCCCCGCTCCCGCCGCAGAAAAGCCCGCCCAGAGCGGTGAACGACGTCCGCGCAAACCGCGCACCCCGCGCCCGGAAGGCGAATCCGCCGAGAAACCGGCCCGCGGCCCGAAGAGCGACAAACCCCGCGCCGAGCGTTCCGACAAAGCCGAACGCGGCGAAAAACGCGAACAGGCCGCCAAGGCCGACTCCACCACCGACAAGCCCCGCGAGCCCAGGGCTGACAAGCCGCGCCGCGAACGCAAGCCGCGCCCGCCGGTGGTGGACAACTGGAAGCTGGAAGACTTCGTGGTGGAGCCGGCCGAAGGCAAGACGCGTTTCCACGACTTCAACCTCGACCCGCGCCTGATGCACGCCATCCATGACCTGGGCTTCCCCTACTGCACGCCGATCCAGGCGCAGGTACTGGGCTTCACCCTGCGTGGCCAGGACGCCATCGGCCGCGCCCAGACCGGCACCGGCAAGACCGCGGCGTTCCTCATCTCGATCATCACCCAGCTGCTGCAGACCCCGCCGCCGAAAGAGCGCTACATGGGCGAGCCGCGTGCGCTGATCATCGCGCCGACCCGCGAGCTGGTGGTGCAGATCGCCAACGATGCCATCGGCCTGGCCAAGTACACCGGCCTGAACGTCATGAGCTTCGTCGGCGGCATGGACTTCGACAAGCAGCTCAAGACCCTGGAATCGCGCTTCTGCGACATTCTCGTGGCCACCCCCGGTCGCCTGCTGGACTTCAACCAGCGCGGCGAGGTGCACCTGGACATGGTCGAGGTGATGGTGCTGGACGAAGCCGACCGCATGCTCGACATGGGCTTCATCCCGCAGGTCCGCCAGATCATCCGCCAGACCCCGTACAAGGGCGAGCGCCAGACCCTGCTGTTCTCCGCCACCTTCACCGACGACGTGATGAACCTGGCCAAGCAGTGGACCGTCGATCCGGCCATCGTCGAGATCGAGCCGGAAAACGTCGCCAGCGATACCGTCGAACAGCATGTCTACGCCGTTGCCGGCAGCGACAAGTACAAGCTGCTGTACAACCTGATCGCGCAGAACGACTGGACCCGCGTGATGGTCTTCGCCAACCGCAAGGACGAAGTGCGGCGCATCGAGGAACGCCTGACCAAGGACGGCATCAGCGCCGCCCAGATGTCCGGCGACGTGCCGCAGCACAAGCGCATCAAGGTCCTGGAAGGCTTCCGTGAAGGCAAGATCCGCGTCCTGGTCGCCACCGACGTCGCCGGCCGCGGCATCCACGTCGACGGCATCAGCCACGTGATCAACTTCACCCTGCCCGAAGACCCGGACGACTACGTGCACCGCATCGGCCGTACCGGCCGCGCCGGCAGCACCGGTACCTCCATCAGCTTCGCTGGCGAGGACGATGCCTTCGCCCTGCCGCCGATCGAGGAACTGCTGGGCCGCAAGATCAACTGCGAGATGCCGCCCACCGAGCTGCTCAAGCCGGTACCGCGCAAGCACTGATCCGCCGCTGCACCAGCTTTCTGCTCCAAAACAAGGCGAAGCCACCCGGCTTCGCCTTTTTTGTTTCCATCGGCGTTACGTCCGGTGACGCCTCCTCCTCTCCCCCGCTGAAACCTACGCCGGTCCCCGCGCCAGAGCCTCGCGTTTTTCCCGCCGGACCCGCTGGGACGACCGTGCGGAATTCCCCGCAAACAATGGCACCGCGCCATCCCTGTCACGAAATCAGCCCCGCCCCGGCCATTTCTGCTCAGTTTTATTTACAGACGTAAAAAAATTCGCACGCTTCTTGCAAAGCACGCGAGAACAATTCCAAGAACTCGTCGGAATCCTCCCATGCCCTTGCGCGCCAAACTTGCTCTGAGTTTCCTCTCGGTCGGCCTGATCCCCGTGCTGGTGATGGCCATCGTGGTCTATCTCCAGGCCAGCCGTGCCCTCGAAGAACAAAGCCTGAACGCCCTGGAGGCGGTCGCCAGCATCAAGCAGCGGCAACTGATGGACGCCTGGAAGGCCCGTAACGACCAGCTCAGCAGCCTCGCCACCAACCTGGGCAGCAACTACGCCGGGCTGGACAGCGAATCCCTGGTGACCACTGCCAACTACGACCGCCCGGTGTTCGAGAACTTCATCAAGACCTTCGGCTACCGCGAGCTGCGCCTGGTGGCCGGCGACGGCAAAGTGGTGTTCAGCCTCGGCCGCGGCGTCGACTACCAGCAGAACATCGGTGATCCGCAATGGCGCGACACCCCCTTCGGCAAATTCATCCGCACCGCGCTGGACAGCGGCAAGGCCAGCATCAGCGACCTGGAGCAGGCGCCCAACGACCAGCAGCCGGTGCAATGGCTGGCCGCGCCGATCAAGGACAACGGCAAGCTGCAGCTGCTGCTGGTGCTGGAACTGCCGCTCGCCTCGATCAACGAAGTCATGCAGAACCGCCAGGGCCTGGGCGACGACGGCGAGACCTACCTGGTCGGCGGCGACGGCAGCCTGCGCTCGGACTCGGTGCGCTTCGCCGACCACCACGTGCGTCGCGACAAGGAAAGCCCCACCGCCCTGCCTGGGCTGGCCATCGAGAAAGCCCTCGGCGGCGAACAGGGGCGTCTGTCCGAGGCCGGCCTGAGCAACGAGCCGGCGCTCAAATCCTTCGTCCCGCTGAACCTGGACGGCCTGCACTGGGCGCTGGTCGCGGAAATGGACCAGGCCCAGGCCTTTGCCCCGGTGCGCAAGCTGATGTGGCAAATCCTCGTGCTCGGCCTGCTGACCCTGCTCGGCGTCGCCGCCGGCACCTGGCTGGTCAGCCGCAGCGTGATGCGCCCGCTGGGCGGCGAGCCGGCCAGCATGGCCGCACTGGCCCAGCGCCTGGCCAGCGGCGAGCTGCGCCTGAGCGACGACGCCAGCGCCAGCAGCGGCCTGATGCAGGCCCTGCGCGAAATGACCACGGCCTGGCGCCAGGTGGTCGAACGCCTGCGCCAGGCCAGCGAGGCCGTGGGCGATGCCAGCGGCGACATCCTCGACGCCGCCGGGCGCACCAGCCATCACCTCGACCAGCAGCAGGAAGCGCTGGAAATGGTGGTCAGCGCCGTCGACCAGATGGCCGCCACCGTGCAGGAAATCGCCGGCAGCGCCAGCCGCAGCGCCGACGGCAGTGCCGCCGCACGCCAGGCCTTCGTCGCCATGCAGGGCACCCTGCAGCACATGATCGGCCGCCAGGACCAGTTGCTGGTCGGGCTGCGCCAGGCCGACGGCGTGGTGCAGACCCTGGCCGGCGAGAGCCAGCAGATCGGCTCGGTGCTCGATGTGATCCGCTCCATCGCCGAGCAGACCAACCTGCTTGCCCTCAACGCCGCCATCGAAGCCGCTCGCGCCGGTGAGGCGGGCCGTGGTTTCGCCGTGGTCGCCGACGAAGTGCGCAGCCTCGCCCAGCGTACCCGCAGCGCCACCGACGAGATCGTCGCCATCGTCGGCAGCCTCGGCGATTCTTCCATCCAGGCGCAGTCGAGCATGAGCGGCGCCAGCGAACAGGCCCATACCCTGGAGCAGGACACCCAGGCCGTGCTGGAAGCCCTCGGCGCGCTGGACGACTCGCTGCAGGGCGTGCACGCCATGGCCTTCCAGATCGCCGCCGCCGCCGAACAGCAGGCCGCGACGACCCAGGAAGTGAACCAGCACATGCACCGCCTGAGCGACATGACCGTGGAAAACCGCAAGACCGCCGCGCACACCCGCGACTGCGGCGAGCACCTGCGCCGCGTGGCCGGCAGCCAGGAAGAGCTGGTGGCGCAGTTCAAACTGTAAGCCGTCTGCTGCGCCCTGTAGGAGCGGGCCATGNNNNCGATCGCGCCCATGGGGCGCCTACAGGTCAGCTCCGTCGCCCAGGTTTCTGAGAAAAGCCGCTGCTCCACCCGTCCCACCACCCTTGCCGATCAAGACAACAGAGTCCAGAATGGAAAAATAAATCCACATCTGGAGTCTCGCCATGTCCGCCGCCACGCCTTTCACCCTCAACCAGGCCGACGCCGAACGCCTGCTGGAACAGGTCGACGTGCTCCAGGCAATGCGCGACATGTTCACCGAGCTGGCCAGCGGCAGTGCCGTGCAGCCCGCGCAGCAACTGGTGGAATTCCCCAACGGTGGTGGCGACTTCATCAACTACCTGGGCGTGCTGGCCTCGCAGAAGGTCTACGGCGTGAAGACCTCGCCGTACATCGTGCGCCAGCCCAAGTCGCTGGTCACCGCGTGGAGCCTGCTGATGTCCATGGACAGCGGCCAGCCGCTGCTGCTGTGCGACGCCAGCAGCCTGACCACCGCGCGCACCGCCGCCACCACCGCCCTGGCGGTGCAGGAGCTGGCTCGCGCGGACGCCAAGCGCCTGGCCATCGTCGGTAGCGGCCCGGTCGCCCGTGCACACCTGCGCTACGTCGCTGGCCTGCGCGACTGGCAGAGCATCCGCGTCTACTCGCCGAACCTGAACGCCGGCGTACTGGCCCAGTTCGGCGCCATCGACTCCCGCGCGGAACCCGCCACCAGTGTCGAGGCCGCCGTGGCCGACGCCGACGTGGTGCTGCTGTGCACCTCCTCCGGCACTCCGGTGCTCGATCCGGCGATCCTGTCCAAACCGGCGCTGATCACCTCCATCAGCACCAACGTCGCCCGCGCCCACGAAGTCCCGCCGCAATCGCTGGCGCAAATGGACGTGTACTGCGACTACCGCGCCACCACGCCGGCCGCCGCCGGAGAGATGCGCCTGGCCCGCGACGAGCACGGCTGGGAAGGCAACATCCTGGGCGACCTGCCAGAGCTGGTCAGCGCTCGCGCCGCCAAGCCGGACTACCAGCGCCACGCCTTCTTCCGCTCCATCGGCCTGGGCCTGGAGGACGTCGCCCTGGCCAATGCGCTCTACCACCTGCAACTGAAGAACGCCTGAGCCGGAGACGAACATGATCGAAGTCGACTTCCTCATCATCGGCGGCGGCATCGCCGGCGCCTCCACCGGCTACTTCCTCTCCCGCCACGGCAAGGTCGCCGTGCTGGAGCGCGAGTCCCACGCCGGCTACCACTCCACCGGTCGCTCGGCAGCGCTCTACACCGTTGCCTACGGCACGCCGCAGGTGCGTGCGCTGACCGCCGCCAGCCGTGCCTTCTTCGACAATCCGCCGGAAGGCTTCGTCGAGCACCCGATCCTCACCCCGCGCGGCGAGATGACCGTGGACTTCGAAGGCAACCCGGAAGAGCTCCAGCGTCAGTACCGGAGCGCCCTCGCCAGCGTGCCGGAAATGCGCCTGCTGGATGCCGACGAAGCCTGCGCCATCGTCCCCGTGCTGCGCCGCGAGAAAGTCCACGGCGCGATGCTCGACCCCAGCGCCGCCGACATCGACACCGATGGCCTGCTGCAAGGCTACCTGCGCGGCATCCGCCGCAACGGCGGCAGCGTGCAACTGGACAGTGAAGCGCTGGACATCAGCCGCATCGACGGCGCCTGGGAAGTCCGCTGCGCGCAGCAGACCTACCGTGCGCCGGTGCTGGTCAACGCCGCCGGTAGCTGGTCCGACAAGATCGCCGAGCTCGCCGGTGCCGCGCCGCTGGGCCTGACACCCAAGCGCCGCGCCGCCTTCCTGTTCAGCCCGCCGGACGGCGTGGACAGCCATGCCTGGCCGGTATTGGTGAGCCTGGACGAGTCCTTCTACTTCAAGCCCGACGCCGGCATGCTGCTCGGCTCTCCGGCCAACGCCGACCCGGTGGAGCCCCACGATGTGCAGCCCGAAGAGCTGGACATCGCCCTGGGCATCTACCAGATCGAAGAACACACCACCCTCAGCATCCGCCGCCCGAGCCACACCTGGGCGGGCCTGCGTTCGTTCTTCGCCGACGGCGACCTGGTGTCCGGCTACGACCCGGCCACGCCCGGCCTGTACTGGGTCGCCGGCCAGGGCGGCTACGGCATCCAGACCTCGGCGGCGATGGGCGAAGCCAGCGCCGCGCTGATCCGCCATGAAGCGCTGCCCGAGCACCTGACCCGCCACGGCCTGACTGCCGAGATGCTTTCCCCGGCGCGCCTGCTGGCCAAGTGAGCCACCGACCGTGACAGCCTGCGGGCGCTTGCGGCACACTCGCCAGCGCCCGCTTCATCGCCTTCGAGAGCCTTGCCCATGACCGCCGCTGATCCGCTGGACAACTACAAGGCCATCGCCGACGCCATCGCCGCGCTGTTCTTCCCCCACGCCGAAGTGGTCATCCACGACCTGCGCAACCAGCGCGTGGCCTACCTGGCGAACAACATCTCCAAGCGCGAGATCGGCGACGACTCGGCCCTGGAAGACATGCTCGAAGGCGGCCACGACGAACGCAACATCGGCCCCTACGAGAAGCTCAACTGGGACGGCCAGAAGATCCGCTCCATCAGCACCGTGCTGCGCGACGCCAAGGGCGAGCCGCTGGCGGTGCTGTGCATCAACCTCAACATCACCCTGTTCGAGACCGCCAAGGCGGCGCTCGACCTGTTCCTGTCCTCGAACAAGATCGTGCCGCAGCCCGATGCACTGTTCCGCGATGACTGGCAGGAGCGCATCAATACCTTCCTGCATGCCTGGTTGCGGCAGCGCCAGCTGAGCCTGTCCACCCTCAGCCGCGACCACAAGCGCGAACTGGTCCTGGCCCTGCACGCCGAAGGCGCGTTCAAGGGCAAGAGCGCGGCGAACTATGTGGCCAACGTCCTGAACATGGGCAGGGCGACGGTGTACAAGCACCTGAAGGAGCTGAAGGAGGAGGTTTGAGCCGACTCCTTCCCGCGCTTTTCGCTCCCGTTCGCGAGCAAGCTCGCTCCTACAGGTTGCCGGAACGCGCAGTGCGCTTTTCGTAGGAGCGAGCTTGCTCGCGAACCTCACGGCATAGCGCGACACCAATCGCGGACGGAGTCCGCTTCCACGAGAGCCTAATTCCAATCCAACTTTGGCTTTGGCTTTGGCTTTGGCTTTGGCTTTGGCTTTGGCTTTGGCTTTTAAAAGTCTTCCAGAGAAACGTCCGCACACGCCGAATGCCCCGTTCAGGAGNTGGATGTCGCGAGAGCCACGATGGGCCAGGGATGGCCCGTCGTGGCGTGCCCCTGAAACTTCGATTCAACGAGGGCATTTTTCGCCCCAAGCGAAAAACCGGATGTCCGGGGCAAGCCCTTTGGTTACTTTCTGGCGTTTGAGAAAGTGACTCGCCCGAGGGGGCGAAACAAGAAGTAACCGAACACGCCAAAGCGGCGCAAAAATGCCCAAGCCAACCAGCGCATGCCCTGCATGGGTATCGCAAGCTCGCGAAATGCCGCCCGACCCATCCTACGAATGCGCTCATCGACAGGGACGGCAGAGTGCAGTTCGCGAGCAAGCTCGCTCCTACGAAAAGCAAAAAGGCCGCCCGAAGGCGGCCTTTGCTGCAACGCGGCGGGAAGATCAGTCCCCGTAGATATCGCTCTTGAAGTACTTGCCCTCGATTTCCTTGTACTTGCCATTGGCCCGCAGCGCATCGATGGCGGCGTTCAGTTGGCCGACCAGTTCGGTGTTACCCTTGCGCACCGCGATGCCGGCACCTTCGCCAAAGTATTTCGGGTCCTTGAATTCCGGACCGATGAAGGCGAAACCCTTGCCGCGCGGAGTTTCCAGGAAGCCGATTTCCAGCGGGATGGAGTCGGCGAAGGTGCCGTCCAGGCGACCCGCCAGCAGGTCCAGGTAGATCTCGTCCTGGCTGGTGTAGCGCACCACGTTGGCGCCGGCCTTGCCCAGTACCTCGGTGGCGAAACGGTCGGCGGTGGAGCCGCGCTGCACGCCGATGTTCTTGCCCTTGAGCTGGCTGAACTGCTCGTCCAGCTGCGAGCCTTCCTTCATCACCAGGCGACCCGGGGTGAAGTAGTACTTGTGGGTGAAGTCCACCGAGTGCTTGCGCTCTTCGGTGATGGTGATGGAGGACAGCGCGGCGTCGATCTTGCGCACTTTCAGCGAGGGGATCAGGCCGTCGTATTCCTGCTCGACCCACTGGCACTTGCGCTTCATCTCTGCGCACAGCGCGTTGCCGATGTCGTAGTCGAAGCCGGCGATGCCGCCTTCGGGGGTCTTGTAGGCGAAGGGCGGGTAGGCGGCCTCGATGCCGATGCGCAGCGGCTTGTCGTCGGCGTGGGAGAAGGTGGCGAAAGCGGCCAGCATCAGGCCGCCCAGCAGGGCTTTGCGATTCATCGATGAACTCCGTGGCATGTTCGGTAACAGGGCCGGGCGGCCGGCCGCTGCGTCTTGGCAGAGAAGTATCGGCGTCTTGTGATTCGTCCAGGGGCGCGACGCGGCACGTCGCAGCGGCATTGCCTTGCCCTGACCCAGGCGACCAGCTTGTTATCGTTCGTCCACGCGCACTGGCGCGTAAACTTAAAATCCAATCTGGACTAAAAAGTACATAACGTCAATCGCCCTGCGACCGCGCGGCACACTCCCCTTTGCGACGCCCGCGCTACTCCTTCGGAGGAATGTTGTGCGCAGAGTTCCCGCCTTAGTCTGGATGCGTTCCGAAGCGATCCGAGGAGGGCTCGAAACGATTCTTTCGCATGATTTACCGTAGCTTCCACGGTTATACCTTTGGCAGATGCCCGAAGCCCCCGCGATACGCTCATGTCGCCGGGGGCTTTTTTATGCCTGACTATTTTGGTGCCCAAGAAACCCGCGACCGACCTGTAGGAGCGCGCCATG
>NZ_JYOA01000004.1:369475-388814 GCF_000955805.1 Pseudomonas sp. 21
GCATGGCCCGCTCCTACAAGTGGGCGCTCGGAGTCTCTTATTCGCTCCGGGGAATGTTTAGGAACGCAAGGCAAGAGGCGGGCACAAGGCCCGCCGAGGGAGGTCTTTTTCAGCCGCCGCTGAGGTTCATGAAGCGCAGCACCTGAACATCGCCAACGCTGAACTCGTGGCGCGCCGGCTTGCGCTGAAGGGCGCCGCGCAGGGCTTCGAGGATGGGTTCGTCGTGCAGCGGATGGCGGCGCAGCAGGCCGCGCAGGTCCAGGGAGTTTTCGTGGCCCAGGCACAGCAGCAGGCGGCCTTCGGCGGTCAGGCGCAGGCGATTGCAGGTGGAGCAGAAGTTATGCGAGTGCGGCGAGATGAAGCCGATGTGCGTCCCCGGATGCTGCGCCAGGCGCACATAGCGCGCCGGGCCGCCACTGTGTTCGGCACTGTCCAGCAGCTCGTGACGCTCGGCGATCAGCGCGCGGACCTCGTCGCTGGAGCAGAAGCTCTCCTCGCGCTCACGGCCGACCTGGCCGAGCGGCATTTCCTCGATGAAGCTGATGTCCAGCCCGTGGGCGATGGCGTAATCCACCAGCGCCGGCACTTCGTCGGCATTGCGGCCCTTCATCACCACGCAATTGAGCTTGATGTGCTCGAACCCGGCTCGCTGGGCGGCGTCGATGCCACGCAGCACCTGGTCCAGGCGCCCGGTGCGGGTAATCGCGGCGAAGCGCTGGGCATCGAGGGTGTCGAGGCTGATGTTGAGGCGGGTCAGGCCGGCCGCGTGCAGGTCACCGGCCAGTTTGGTGAGCTGCGAGCCGTTGCTGGTCATGCACAGTTCGCGCAGGCCGGGCAGCGCCGCGAGGCGTTCGCAGAGGTGGACAATGCCGGGACGCACCAGCGGTTCGCCGCCGGTGAGGCGCAGCTTCTTCACACCGCGCTCGACGAAGAGCCGCGCTACCCGTTCGATCTCTTCCAGGGTCAGCACCTGCTGGCGTGGCAGGAAGCGCATGTTCTCCGCCATGCAGTAGACGCAGCGGAAGTCGCAGCGGTCGGTTACGGACAGGCGCAGGTAGTCGATCTTGCGGCCCTGGCCGTCGATCCATTCGGACATCGTGTTTCACTCCGGCCAGCCTCGTCCGCGTTCGCGGGGAAGCCGATATTCATGGCCGTTTCCGAAGCCCCCCTCCCCTCCGGGGGAGGAATTGGGGGAGAGGGGTCCGGAACCGGTTCACTGCACCAGCGGGCTCTCGGCACCGTCGAAGACGAAGCCGTCGATCTGCGCCTCGCCGGCCAGCACACTGATGTACTGGCTGACCGCACGCTGCAGCACCTGGGCGCGCAGGTAGGCGGCGATGCGCGGACGCGCTTGCTCGAAGTCCAGCGGCTCGCCGCCGTCACGCTCGATCAGCTCGACCACGTGCAGGCCGTAGCGGCTTTCCAGCGGATGCCCAAGCAGGCCGGGTTGCTGTTGCAGCAGGCGTTTCTCGAACTCGGGGACGGTCTGTCCCGGTTCGATCCAGCCCAGGTCACCGCCGTCGTCTTTCGACGGGCAGTCGGAGAAGCGCATGGCTTTTTCAGCGAAGCGCTCGGGATGCTTGCGCAGTTCGGCGAGCAGTTCCTCGGCCAGTTCGCGGGCCTTGGCGCGGCCTTCCAGGTCGTCCGGCGCGCTGCCGAGCAGCACGTGGCGCAAACGCATGCGCCAGGGAGCGGTCAGGCGGGTGGGGTTGGCTTCGTACCATTGCCGGCAGCTGGCTTCGTCGGCTTCGGGCACGCCGACCTCACGGTCGATCAGGGCGCGGATGTTCGCCTCCTCGGCGGCCTCGCCCTCCTCGGCCAGGCCCGTCACGCCCAGCTCTGCGGCGCGTTGCACCAGCAGCTGGCGCACGACCAGCGCGCGGCAGGCGGAGTACAGCGCCTCGGCGTGGCTGGAAGCGGGATGGTATTGCAGCTCGCGGGCCAGTTCGTCCTCGGTGATGGCGACGCCGTTGACGGAGATGGCAGGCAGGTCGACGTGCTCGACCTTGGCTTCGTAGTGGGAGCAACTCATTTCGATTACCTCCAGTAACCCTCTCCCCGACCCTCTCCCTGAAGGGAGAGGGGGAAGAGCATCAGGTAGGGCGAATGACGCGCCGGCGTCATCCGCCGCTTCATCACGCTGCGCGACGCTTGGTGCGGACCACCTGGTAGCGGCGGCCGAAGTACCACACCGGGGCGCTGACGATGTGTACCAGACGGGTGAAGGGGAACAGCACGAACAAGGTCAGGCCGAGGGTCACGTGCAGCTTGTAGACCAGCGATACCGGCGCGATGGCTTCGGCGGCGGCCAGCGGCTGGAAGGTGACGATGGACTGCGCCCAGTTGGCGAGCATGACCATCACCGAACCATCCAGGTGATGGGTGGAGGCGACGATGGTGGACAGGCCGAGGATCAGCTGGACGTAGAGCACCAGCAGGATCATCAGGTCCGAGGCGTTGCCGGTGGCGCGTACCCGCTCATTGGTCAGGCGGCGCAGGATCAGGCCGGTCAGGCCGATGAAGCAGAGGATGCCGAAGAAGCCGCCGGAAACCATCGCCAGCAGTTGCTTCTGCTCGGTGCTGATCAGGTGCTCGTAGACCGCGTGCGGGGTCAGCAGGCCGACGAAGTGGCCGGCGAGAATGAACAGCACACCGACGTGGAACAGGTTGCTGTAGACCCGCATGCCCTTCTTGCTCAGCATCTGGCTGGAGCCGGCTTTCCAGGTGTATTGCGAGAGGTCGAAGCGCGCCCAGCTGCCGATCAGACAGATGGCGAGCGCAACGTAGGGGTAGATCCCGAACGCTAGAAGATCGAGGGACATGTTCAGACTCCTTCTCTGGCCGCCCGGTACTGCATCTGCGGCACCGGCTGGGCGACCCACTGCATGGGTTGTTCGGCGGCGGAGGAAATCCGCCGGGCGCTGGTGGACGGGCAACCGGCGGCGGGCTCGGTAAAGCTCACCGGGGTTTCCTCCCAGGCCTTGTCGATGGCTTCCAGGCTGTCGTCGCGCACTTCCTGCTCGCGGTCGCGCTTGAGCGCGCCGAGGTCGGGTTGCTCGCCGGACAGCTCCAGCAGGCTGTTGAAGATTGCTGCGTAGCTGCTGCCGCGCTCTTCCAGGCGCAGGGCGATCAGCGCGAGGATGTGGGCGACTTCGGCCAGGCCCGCGCGGGCCGACTCGGCGTCCTGCAGGGCGAGGAACTCCAGGTACAGCGGCAGGTAGTCCGGCAGCTCGTTGACGTCGATGACCAGGCCCGCCTGGGTGTAGCGGTCCATCAGGTCGACCATCGCCTGGCCACGGTCACGGCTTTCGCCGTGCACGTGTTCGAACAGCAGCAGCGAGACCGAGCGACCGCGCTCGAACAGCCCGTCGTAACGGGCCTGCACGTCGAGGATGTCGCCCTTGCAGAGCTCGTTGAGCAGCGCGGCAAGACCGTCGCGCTGTTTTTCCGTGAGGTCGCAGGTGCGGATCAGGGCATGCAGCGCCAGGCTTTCCTCGCGCAGTTCGACGCGCGGGTAATCCAGCATCAGCGCGCTGAGCTTGAGCAGTTGGCTATGAGTGTCCATATCGATCACTCCTGTATCTGCACGGTCTGGATGACGTTGCGCTTGTCCACGGCCTTGCCGCCGAACAGGTTCACGCCGGAGTTGCCCGAGCAACCGTTGCCGAAGCTGAAGCCGCAACCCGAACGCTCGGCGAAGGCATCCGACAGCGCTTCTTCGCGGTGCGCGGTGGGGATGACGAAGCGGTCTTCGTAGTTGGCGATGGCCAGGTAGCGGTACATCTCTTCCACCTGGTTCACGCTCAGGCCGACCTTCTTCAGCACTTCCAGGTCCTGCTTGCCTTCCACGTGCTCGGAGCGCTTGTAGGCGCGCATGGCCAGCAGGCGCTTGAGGGCCAGCAGCACCGGCGCGGTGTCGCCGGCGGTCAGCAGGTTGGCCAGGTACTGCACGGGAATGCGCAGGGACTCGACGTCCGGGATCACCCCGTCGCTGCCGATGTGGCCTTCGGAAGCGGCGTTCTGGATCGGCGACAGCGGCGGCACGTACCACACCATCGGCAGCGTGCGGTATTCCGGGTGCAGCGGCAGGGCCAGCTTCCAGTCCATGGCCAGCTTGTACACCGGCGACTTCTGCGCGGACTCGATGACGCTGTCCGGCACGCCGTCCTTGCGGGCCTGCTCGATCACTTTCGGGTCGAACGGGTCGAGGAAGATTTCCAGCTGCTTCTGGTACAGCTCGCGCTCGTTCTCGCAGGTGGCCACTTCGTGGATGCGGTCGGCGTCATACAGCAGCACGCCGAGGTAGCGGATGCGGCCCACGCAGGTTTCCGAGCAGACGGTCGGCTGGCCGGCCTCGATGCGCGGGTAGCAGAAGATGCACTTCTCGGATTTGCCGCTCTTCCAGTTGAAGTAGATCTTCTTGTACGGGCAGCCGCTGATGCACATGCGCCAGCCGCGGCACTTGTCCTGGTCGATCAGGACGATGCCGTCTTCCTCGCGCTTGTAGATCGCGCCGCTCGGGCACGAGGCCACGCACGCCGGGTTCAGGCAGTGCTCGCACAGGCGCGGCAGGTACATCATGAAGGTGTTTTCGTACTCGCCGTAGATGTCCGCCTGGACCTGGTCGAAGTTCTTGTCCTTGCGGCGCTTGGCGAACTCGGTGCCGAGGATTTCCTCCCAGTTCGGGCCCCACTCGATCTTCTGCATGCGCTGGCCGGAGACCAGCGAGCGCGGGCGGGCGACCGGCTGGTGCTGGGCCTTGGGCGCGGTGTGCAGGTGCTGGTAGTCGAAGTCGAAGGGCTCGTAGTAGTCATCGATTTCCGGCAGGTCCGGGTTGGCGAAGATGTTCGCCAGCACGCGGAACTTGCCGCCGATGCGCGGGACGATGGAGCCGTCGGCGTTACGCTTCCAGCCGCCCTTCCACTTCTCCTGGTTCTCCCACTCTTTCGGGTAACCGATGCCAGGCTTGGTTTCGACGTTGTTGAACCAGGCGTACTCGACGCCTTCGCGGCTGGTCCAGACGTTCTTGCAGGTGATGGAGCAGGTGTGGCAACCGATGCATTTGTCGAGGTTCAGCACCATGCCGACTTGCGAACGAATTTTCATGGCAGTAATCCTCAAATGTCCTGGGGCAGCGGTTGCGGCAGGGCGTCACCGCCCAGTCCGCCCTGCTCCGGCTCGTCGAGCCAGTCGACCTTGTTCATCTTGCGCACCACGACGAACTCGTCGCGGTTGCAGCCGACGGTGCCGTAGTAGTTGAAGCCCCACGCCTGCTGGGCGTAGCCGCCGATCATGTGGGTGGGCTTGAGGACCACGCGGGTCACCGAGTTGTGGTGGCCGCCGCGGGTTCCGGTGGTCTCGCTGCCCGGCAGGTTCACGATGCGTTCCTGGGCGTGGTACATCATCACCATGCCGTCCTTCACGCGCTGGCTGACCACCGCGCGGCAGGTCGCGGCGCCGTTGGCGTTGAAGACCTCGACCCAGTCGTTGTCCTCGATGCCGACGCGCTTCGCATCGTTCTCGCTCATCCAGATGATCGGGCCACCGCGCGACAGGGTGAGCATCAGCAGGTTGTCGCTGTAGGTGGAGTGGATGCCCCACTTCTGGTGCGGGGTGATCCAGTTCAGGGTGATCTCGGCGTGGCCGTTGGGCTTCTTGTTGAACAGCTTGTCGGTGCTGCGGGTGTTGACCGGCGGCCGGTAGCTGACGAAGCCTTCGCCGAAGGCCTGCATCCAGGGGTGATCCTGGTAGAACTGCTGGCGGCCGGTGAGGGTGCGCCACGGGATCATCTCGTGGACGTTGGTGTAGCCGGCGTTGTAGCTCACATGTTCGTCTTCCAGGCCCGACCAGGTCGGGCTGGAGATGATCTTGCGCGGCTGCGCCTGGACGTCGCGGAAGCGGATCTTCTCTTCTTCCTTGGGCAGCGCCAGGTGGGTGTGGTCGCGGCCGGTGAACTTCGACAGCGCTTCCCAGGCCTTCACGGCGACCTGGCCATTGGTTTCCGGCGCCAGGGCGAGGATGACCTCGGCGGCGTCGATGGCGCTCTCGATGCGCGGACGGCCTTCGCTGATGCCGGTCTCGGTGACCTTGTGGTTCAGCTCGCCGAGCAGCTTGATTTCCTTGTCGGTATTCCAGCCGATGCCCTTGCCGCCGTTGCCCAGCTTGTCCAGCAGCGGGCCGAGGGAGGTGAACTTCTTGTAGGTGTTCGGGTAATCACGCTCGACCACGTGCAGGGTCGGCATGGTGCGGCCAGGGACGGGTTCGCACTCGCCCTTCTTCCAGTCGCTGCCGCCGAACGGCTGCGCAAGTTCGTTGGCGGTGTCGTGCAGCAGCGGCACGGTGACCAGGTCCTTCTCCACGCCCAGGTGGCCGACGGAAACCTCGGAGAACTTCTTGGCGATGGCCTTGTAGATTTCCCAGTCGCTCTTGGCTTCCCAGGCCGGGTCGGTAGCGGCCGACAGCGGGTGGATGAAGGGGTGCATGTCGGAGGTGTTGAGGTCGTCCTTCTCGTACCAGGTGGCGGTCGGCAGGACGATGTCCGAGTACATGCAGGTGGAGGACATGCGGAAGTCGAGGGTGGTGACCAGGTCCAGCTTGCCTTCGGCGCCCTCGTCGACCCAGTCGACTTCGCCCGGGCAGGGGCCGCCGGCCTTGCCGAGGTCGTCGTTCATCACGCCGTTCTTCGCGCCCAGCAGGTACTTGAGCATGTACTCGTGGCCCTTGCCCGAGGAACCGAGCAGGTTGGAGCGCCAGATGAACATGTTGCGCGGGAAGTTCTGCGGATCATCCGGTTGCTCGCTGGCCACGCGCAGGTTGCCGGCCTTGAGTTCACGCACCACGTAGTCCTGCACCGGGATGCCGGCGCGCTCGGCGTCGGCGGCGATGTGCAGCGGGTTGCGGTTTAGCTGCGGGGCGGACGGCAGCCAGCCCATGCGTTCGGCGCGGATGTTGTAGTCCAGCGCGTGCTCGGGGAACTGCCTGGTGTCGGCCAGCGGCGAGAGGACTTCGTGCATCGAGATCTTCTCGTGGCGCCACTGCGAGCTGTGCAGGTAGAAGAAGCTGGTGCCGTTCATCTGCCGCGGCGGACGGCTCCAGTCGGTGCCGAACGCCAGCGGGACCCAGCCGGTCTGCGGGCGGAGTTTTTCCTGGCCGACGTAGTGCGCCCAGCCGCCACCGCTCTGGCCGATGCAGCCGCACATCATCAGCATGTTGATGACCGCGCGGTAGTTCATGTCCATGTGGTACCAGTGGTTCATCGCCGCGCCGATGATGACCATGGCCTTGCCGTGGGTCTTGTCGGCGCTGTCGGCGAACTCGCGGGCCACCTGGATGGCGCGGGCAGCCGGGACGCCGGTGATGCGGGCCTGCCAGGCCGGGGTGTAGGGCACGTCGGCGTCGGTGTAGGAGGCGGCGACGTTGCGGCCACCCAGGCCACGGTCGACGCTGTAGTTGGCCATCTGCAGGTCATACACGGTGGCGACGCGCAGGGTCTGGCCGTCGGCGCCGGTCACTTCGCGGAAGGGTACGCGGCGCACCAGCACTTCGTCGTTTTCCACGCCCTTGAAGTGCGGGTGTTCCTGGCCGGCGAAGTACGGGAAGCCGACATCACAGGCCTTTTCCGGGCCATCGATCAGGGTCAGCGCCAGGCGGGTCTCACGCTTCTCGCCGCCTTCGGTTTCCTCGATGTTCCACTTGCCCGACTCGCCCCAGCGGTAGCCGATGGCGCCGGTGGGCGAAACCAGCTGGCCGCTGATTTCGTCCAGGCCGATGGTCTTCCACTCGGGGTTGTTGTCCTGGCCGAGGTTGTTCGCCAGGTCCGCCGCGCGCAGGTAGCGGGTCGGCTTGAGCACGCCTTCGGTGTGCGGCTCGAGCAGCACCAGCATCGGCATGTCGGTGTACTGGCGGCAGTAGTCGACGAAGTAGGCGCTGGGTTTCTCGAGGTGGAATTCCTTGAGGATGACGTGACCAAAAGCCATGCCCAGTGCGGCGTCGGTGCCCTGCTTGGGGTTGAGCCAGAGGTCGGTGAGCTTGGCCACTTCGGAGTAGTCCGGGGTGACGGCCACGGTCTTGGTGCCCTTGTAGCGGACTTCGGTGAAGAAGTGCGCGTCGGGGGTACGGGTCTGCGGGACGTTGGAACCCCAGGCGATGATGTAGCTGGAGTTGTACCAGTCGGCCGATTCCGGCACGTCGGTCTGCTCGCCCCAGATCTGCGGCGAGGCGGGAGGAAGGTCGCAGTACCAGTCGTAGAAGGAGAGGCACACGCCGCCGATCAGCGACAGGTAACGGGCACCGGCGGCGTAGCTGACCATGGACATGGCCGGGATCGGCGAGAAGCCGATGACGCGGTCCGGGCCGTAGGTCTTGGCGGTGTAGACGTTGGCCGCAGCGATGATCTCGGTGACTTCGCTCCAGCTGGAACGGATGAAACCGCCCAGGCCGCGCTCGCTCTTGTAGCTTTTCGCCTTGGCGGAGTCCTCGACGATGCTGGCCCAGGCATCCACCGGGTCGTTGTGGGTGGCACGGGCTTCACGCCAGAGTTTGAGCAGCGGTTTGCGCACCTTGGGGTACTTCAGGCGGTTGGCGCTGTACATGTACCAGGAGTAGCTGGCGCCACGGGGGCAGCCGCGCGGCTCGTGGTTGGGCAGGTCCGGGCGGGTACGCGGGTAGTCGGTCTGCTGGGTTTCCCAGGTGATCAGGCCGTTCTTCACATAGATCTTCCAGGAGCACGAACCGGTGCAGTTCACCCCGTGGGTAGAGCGAACGATCTTGTCGTGCTGCCAGCGCTGCCGGTAGCTGTTTTCCCAGGCACGGCTTTCGTTGGTGACCTCGCCATGGCCATCGGCGAATTCACCCTGCTTCTTCTTGAAGAATTGCAGGCGGTCGAGTAGGTAACTCATCTGTATCTCCTCACCCGGTCTGCGCCGGGCGTTCAAACGCTAATCAAGCTCGCGGAACGGTTTGGCGGCGGGCGCGCGACGCGCCCGCCACGGCAATCAGCAGGGGCTCTCGGCCCCCTTGCGCGCGTACCACCACCAGGTGGCGACGATGCAGCTCACGTAGTACGCGACGAAGACATAGAGGGCGCCCTCGGCGCTGCCGGTCATGGCCAGCGAAGTGCCGAAGGCCTTGGGAATGAAGAAGCCGCCGAAGGCGCCGATGGCAGCGGAGAAGCCGATCACCGCGGCTGATTCCATGCTGGCGCTCTTGGCCGCCTGGGCCTCGGTGCAGCGGCCCTGTTTCAGGCGCGCGGCCCACTCGTTGCGGAAGATCACCGGGATCATGCGGAAGGTGCTGCCATTGCCGATGCCGGCGAAGAAGAACAGGCCGATGAAGGAACCGAGGAAGCCGAAGAAGCTGCCCGCACCGTTGGCGCCTGGCAGGAAGCTGATCACCGCGAACACGCCGGCGACCATCGCCACGTAGTTCCACAGGGTGATGCGCGCGCCGCCGAACTTGTCCGCCAGCCAGCCGCCCAGCGGCCGGCTCAGGGCACCGACCAGCGGGCCGAGGAAGGCGTACTGCAGCGGGTTGATGTCCGGGAACTGGGTCTTGCTGAGCATGGCGAAGCCGGCGGAGAAGCCGATGAACGAGCCGAAGGTGGCCACGTACAGCCAGCACATCAGCCAGTTGTGCTTGCGCTTGAAAATCACCGCCTGGTCGCGGACGGATGCCTTGGCGTCCGCGATATCGTTCATGCCGAACCAGGCAGCCACGGCCACCACGGCGATGAAGGGCACCCAGATCCAGCCAGCGTTCTGCAGGAACAGGCGTCCACCATCGGACAGCTGCTGCGGTTCACCGCCGAAGGCACCGAACAGGCCACCGGCCACCGCCAGCGGAACGGCGAACTGCATCACCGAGACGCCCAGGTTGCCCAGCCCCGCGTTCAGGCCGAGGGCGGTGCCCTGGGAGTTCTTCGGGTAGAAGAAGCTGATGTTGGACATGCTCGAGGCGAAGTTGCCGCCACCGAAGCCGCACAGCAGGGCGATGGTCGCGAACACCCAGTACGGGGTGGTCGGGTCCTGCACGGCGAAGCCCAGCCACAGGCAGGGGATCAACAGGGAGGCGGTGGACAGCGCGGTCCAGCGGCGGCCGCCGAACACCGGAACCATGAAGGAGTAGAACACCCGCAAGGTGGCGCCGGAGATCGACGGCAACGCGGCGAGCATGAACAGCTGTTCGTTGCTGAAGCTGAAACCGGCGGCGTTCAGGCGCACGGTGACGGTGCTCCAGATCATCCAGACGGCGAAGGCGAGCAGCAGCGCGGGGATCGAGATCCACAGGTTGCGCGCGGCGATGCGCTTGCCGCTGCGCGCCCAGAACTCGGAGTCCTCGGGGCGCCAGTCGATCAGCAGCGGACCGCTGGCGGCTTTGAGTTGGGAATTGATCATGCCCATGACGGCACTACCTCAGGATTGACGAGAAGGAATGGGAGTAGCGTCGACGTCGGCCGTGTGAGCCTGGCCATCGAGGCGTTGCTGCTGCTTGATCGCGTAATGCATCCAGACCATGCAGATCACGGTCAGGCCGAACAGCAACATGAAGCAGGAGGAGCGCACGCCGATGTGGTCGGCGGCGTAGCCGAACAGGATGGGCAGGCAGAAGCCGCCGAGGCCGCCGATGACCCCGACCATGCCGCCGACGGTGCCCATGTTCTGCGGGTAGTAGTCGTGGATGATCCGGTACACGCTGGCCTTGCCGAAGCCCTGGGCGATGCCCACGACGAACACCAGGAAGGTGAACAGCCAGACGTTCAGGCCGATGCCGAGGCTGACGTCACCCTTGATGCCATGGATGGTCATGGTCGTCGGCGGGTACGAGAGGAAGAACAGGCAGACCAGGCAGATCCAGAACACCCCCCAGTTCACCGCGCGGGCGCCGTAGTTGTCGCTGAACCAGCCGCCCAGGGCGCGGATCAGGCCCGACGGCAGGGTGAACAGCATGGTGATGAAGGACGCGGTGCGCAGGTCCAGGCCGTATTCGGCGATGTAGTACTTGGGCAGCCACAGGGCCAGGGCGACGAAGCCGCCGAAGACGAAGAAGTAGTAAAGGCCGAAGCGCCACACGCGCAGCTCGCCCAGCGGCGCCAGCTGCTTGGCCAGGGTCGGGCGCGGGCGGCTCGGGTCGGCGTCGCCGCCCTTGGTGTGTGCAGGGTCCGTCCAGGTGCAGAACCAGAACAGCAGCGCGGTGACCAGCATGGCCACCGAGTAGATCTGCGGAACCATGCGCCAGCCGAAGGCAACGACGATCATCGGCGCCACCAGGTTGGTGATCGCCGCACCGGCGTTGCCGGCACCGAAGATGCCCATGGCAGTGCCCTGGCGTTCCTTCTCGAACCACGAGGAGGTGTAGGCGATGCCCACGGCGAAGGAGCCGCCGGCCAGGCCGACGAACAGGCCCAGCACCAGGTAGTGCCAGTAGAGCGTGGCGAAGGCCAGCCCGTAGATCGGGATGGCCACCAGCAGCATGTGGATGAAGAACACGATGCGCCCGCCGAAGCGGTCGGTGATCAGGCCCAGGGGCAAGCGCACCAGAGAACCGGTGAGGATCGGCAACGCGACCATCAGGCCGAACTGGGCTTCGGACAGCCCCAGCTCTTCCTTGATGCGGATACCGATGATCGAAAACATCGTCCAGACCGCGAAGTTCACGGCGAACGCCAGTGTGCTCATGCCGAGCACGGAGTACTGTTTCTGACGGTGGGACAACATGGCTAAGCTCACTTCCTGACGGCCTTTGCCCGCACGTTAGGTAAGGACTAGCCGCCTTCTCTTGATCGCCATCAATGAGCCAAACGGCGATTCATGAGCAGATGCGCGCCGCTACCTCCTTCTGGGTATCACCGAAACGAGTGCTTAACTTATTGTTTTAAAAGGCATTTTTTATGAATACGGCACGCACTGCCGACCCCGCCGGCAACGACCGACTCTTTGTGGGTAGTCCCCCTGCCGGACGCCCTTCCCTGCGCAAATCCATCGTCGTGCGCTTTGGCTGCTACCTCACGCTGCTGGTGTCGCTGGCCCTGGCCGGGATGTTCAGCGCCCTGCTGTTCGCCGACTATTCACACCAGGATGCGGCGGTGATCAACCAGGCCGGCTCACTGCGGATGCTCACCTACCGCCTGGCTCTGGACCCCTCGCCGATCAACCGCCAGGCCCTGCAATCGACCCTCGCTGCGCGCCTGGACAACGAGGAGATCACCCGCCTGCTGCGCCGTGCGGACGCCGACGCGCCGATCCGCCAGCAGCACGACCAGTTGCGCAAGGAACTGCAGAACCTCGACCTTTCCGCAGCGCCAGCCCTGAGCACCCTGGACACTTTCGTCGGGCACATCGACGACTTCGTCGGCACCCTGCAGCGCAACGCCGAATACCGTTCGCAGTTGCTCAGCACAGTGCAGGGCCTGTGCCTGTTCCTCAGCCTGCTGGTGGTGTTCATCAGCCTCTACGACCTGAGCTACCACGTGGTCGGCCCGCTGCGCGAACTCACCACCACCGCCCGCCGCCTGGGCGAAGGCGACCTCGACGCCAGGGTCAGCAGCAGCGGCGAGGACGAGCTGAGCCAGCTCGGCGAGCGCTTCAACCAGATGGCCGAGGAACTGCAGGCCAGCTACCGCGAACTGGAAGCACGGGTCGAGGACAAGACCCGTGCGCTGTCCAACAGCCACCAGCGCCTGGAGCTGCTCTACGACAGTGCCCGCCGCCTTGGCCAGGACCCGTACGACGAGCGCTCCCTGCAGCCGCTGCTGAACCAGCTGGAGCGCGTGCTGCAGGCCGGCAAGGTAACGCTGTGCCTGAACAAGGACGGCGTCGAGCGCGCCTATTCCTCGCTGACCACCGACGGCATCACCGGCAGCTTCTGCCTGCAGGGCAACTGCGGCGATTGCCGTGCCCAGGCCGACCACTGCAACAACCCGATCCGCGGCATCAACCCCCTGCTGATGCAGCCGCTGTCCATCGGCGAACACCGCTTCGGCGAACTGTTCATCGAGACACCCGACGGCCACCTGGAAGACTGGCAGCAGCAGTTCGTCGAGGGCTTCTGCGACAACATCGCGCGCACCTTCGCCCTGTCGCTGCAGCAGGAGCAGGAGAACCGCCTGGCGCTGTTCGCCGAGCGCAGCACCATCGCCCGCGAACTGCATGATTCGCTGGCGCAGTCGCTGTCCTACCTGAAGATCCAGGTCAGCCGCCTGGCCACCCTGCTCAAGCGCGACGTGCCGGCAGAGAAGATCGACGAGACCCTCGACGAGCTGCGCGAGGGTCTCAACAGCGCCTACCGCCAGCTGCGCGAACTGCTCACCACCTTCCGCCTGAGCCTGGAGCAATCCAGCCTGGAGGCGGCGCTGGTGAAGACCGTGGAAGAGTTCGGCGAGCGCGGCGGCCTGACCATCGAACTGGACAACCGCCTGGCGCACATCCCGCTCAACCCCAACGAGGAAATCCACATCCTGCAGATCGTCCGCGAGGCGCTGTCCAATGTGGTGCGCCACGCCCAGGCGCGTCAGGCCAAGGTCACCCTGTTCGAGGACGCCGAGGACCAGGTCTGCATCACCGTGGACGATGATGGAGTCGGCTTTGACCCAGCGCAGAGCCGCAATGGGCACTATGGGCTTAGCATCATGCGGGAGCGCAGCCAGACCCTGGAAGCCACCTTCACCATCGCCCCGCGCGAGCCGCAGGGCACCCGCGTCAGCGTGCGCTTCGCCCACAAACCCCTGTCGCAGTACCCGGAGACCCACCCATGACGGCCACCCCCACCGATGACCGCGCACGCATCCTGCTCGTCGACGACCACCCGATGATGCGCAAGGGCGTCGTCCAGCTACTGGAGTTCGAGGACGACCTGGAAGTGGTGGGCGAAGCCGGCAGCGGTGAAGAAGCGCTGCGCATGGCCGCCGAGCTGGAACCGGACATGATCCTGCTCGACCTCAACATGAAGGGCATGACCGGCCTCGACACCCTGCGCGCCATGCGCGAGAACGGCGAGGACGCACGGATCGTGGTGTTCACCGTCTCCGACGACCGCAACGACGTGATCAACGTGCTGCGCGCCGGCGCGGACGGCTACCTGCTCAAGGACATGGAGCCCGAGCGCCTGCTGGAGCACATCCGCCAGGCCGCCACCGGCCAGCTCACCATCAGCCCGCAGCTGACCCAGGTGCTGGCCCAGGCCCTGCGCGGCGACGACCGCCCCAAGGGCATCGAGGAACTGACCGACCGCGAGCGGCAGATCCTCCGCCAGCTCGCCCACGGCTACAGCAACAAGATGATCGCGCGCAAACTCGACATCACCGAAGGCACCGTGAAGGTCCATGTGAAGCGCGTGCTGCACAAGCTGGGCATGCGCTCGCGCGTGGAGGCGGCGGTGTGGGCGGTGGAGAACCACCTGGTCTGATCCCCCGCACTGGACGTGACCTTACCTGTAGGAGCGAGCTTGCTCGCGAACAGACTCCGCTGCGGGGCTGGTTCGCGAGCAAGCTCGCTCCTACAAGGAAGTCTCTACCTCGCTGGTAGTAGTCCGTTCGCCGACTTGATTCAGATCATGTCGCGCCAGCCCAAGGCGGCAGGACACTGCGGGACTCACCCAGGAGATCCCCATGCCGCCCTCGCCGCACCTGCCCCTCGTCTATTCCTGTTCCGGCTGCTCCAACCTCGCGCAACTGGCCAACGACCTCGCCCTGCGCCTGGACCGTGACGGCCTGGCGGAGATGTCCTGCATCGCGGGTGTCGGCGGCGACGTGCCGGCGCTGGTGAAGAAAGCCTGCTCCGGCCGGCCGATCATCGCCGTGGACGGCTGTCACCTGCACTGCGTGCAGAACTGCCTGGCGCGCCACGGGGTGAAGGCCGACCATGAGGTCACCCTGACCGAATACGGGCTGAAAAAACGCTACGGGCAGGACGCGCCGGTGCAGGACTTCGAGATGCTCTACGAGGAACTGCAGTTCCTCGTACGCACCCCGGCCTGAAACTCAGGCGCTTTCCTGTACTACCCGGCTGGCACGGCGCATGGCGCTCCACAGCCAGGCGGGCAGGCTGTCCGGGTCGAGGCTGTCGATCAGGTTCTTCACCGCCAGGCCCAGTTCGGTATCGCCCTCGATCACCAGACGACGCCGGAAGAACAGCGTGTCCGGGTCTTCCTGCCGCCCCGCCAGCAGCAGGAAGTCACGCCAGCTGCCACGGATAGTCACGCTGGGCGTACAGGCGTCGGCGAAGCGCAGGCCGTTGCGGTCATGGGTGAAACTCCAGGCCAGTCCCAGGTCACTCACCTCCAGCCGCAGCCAGTGGTTGTCGAGGATGTCGAAGGCACCATCGGCCAAGGCATCGGCGAACAGCCGGTTGGCGGCGCGCTGCAGCATCGCGCGCTGCAACCCCGCAGGGACGCGCGCGGCCAGCGGCAGCAGGCGGTCGGCGGCACGCAGGGCACCGGTTTCAAGAGTCAGCACAGGTTCACCTCATCGCTGCGCAGCATGCCCGGTCGGCCATGCCAGTATCCGTTGCACCCTTCCACCGCCAGCGGCGGCGTCGCGCCCCGGCGCACGCGGTCGAAGGCCTGCACGACGTCCACCATGCCTTCCGCGCGCGGGCTCAGGCGCAGCAGGTCGGCGCCGCAATCACGCAGGGAGGCGTAGTCCGCCAGCAGGTTGCTGGACTCGCCAGACATCGTCTGGATGCCGTTGAGGGTGAACAGAGGGAAGCCCTCCTGACTGAGCATGGACATGCCCTCCGGGTAGTTCAGGCAACAGAACTGGCAGTCGTCCTTGGGCCGGTTCTCCGCCCGCGCAGTGAAGCAGCGCGCCGAGTACGCCAGCGGCAGATAGCCGTAGGCGAACACTTCGGTCTCCACCTCGGTGATGCCCAGCTCGCGAGCCTGCTCGATCACGGCATGGATCTGCTCGCCGGAGCATTCCACCGGCGGCACCCAGCGGCGCAAACCGGCGGCGTGCAGCTCCGCCAGCGTGTGGCCGTTGTAGATATTGAGCGCAGGGCCGCCGACGAACTCGACACCCAGGCTGGAGAGAATCTGTACCGCGCCCATGTCGTTGGCCTCGACCTGCAGCTCGCCGTTGGCGCACAGCCGGCGCAACGACGACAGCTCGGAGGCCGCCTCGATCAGCGCCAGGCCCGAGAGGAGGATCTGCGCCCCACTCTGCTGCTGGAGTTCGCGCCCCAGGCCCAGCCAGTTGTCGAGCGACATGGCGCGGCGTTTGGAGCAGACCGTTTCACCGATGGTGATGGCGTCCAGCGGCTGCTCGGCCATCCGCGCATAAAAATCCAGGAGTGTCCGGCGGTCCCAGTAGAACAGCACGGGGCCCAGGCTGAGTTTCATCATGACATCCTCACTGCCAGGAGCGATGGTAGGCGCCCAGGGTCGTCTGGTGGCCTTCGGAAAGCTTGTCCAGGGCGTCCTGCCACTGCGTCAGCGCGCGGTAGTTCTCCGGTGCGCGCTGCCAGGCATCCAGCGCCTGGCGCCAGACGCGGGTGACCTGCTCGACATAGGCCGGGCTGCGTTGCCGGCCCTCGATCTTCACCGCCGCCACGCCGATCTCCGCCAGCTGCGGGATCAGGTCGATGGTATTCAGGCTGGTGGGTTCTTCCAGGGCATGGAAGCGCTCGCCGTTGACCACGAAGCGGCCCTTGCACAAGGTCGGGTAACCGGCCGGCTCGTCCGGCGCGTAGCGGTCGATCAGCACGTAGTTGAGGCGCGAGGTCAGGCCCTCGGGCTCCTCGCTCCAGCGCACCGCCTTGGCCGGCGAGCAGACGCCGCAGAGATTGGGCGACTCGCCGGTGACATAGGACGACAGGTGGCAACGCCCTTCGGCCATGATGCACAGGCTGCCGAAGGCGAAGACTTCGATGGGCACCGGGCTGTTCGCCGCCACCTGGCGCACCTGCGCCAGCGACAGCACGCGCGGCAGCACGGCGCGGCGGATGCCATAGCGCTCGTGGTAGAACGCCAGCGCCGCCACGTTGGTGGCCGAGCCCTGCACCGAGAGGTGCAGCGCGAGGTTCGGATGGCGCTTGGCGGCGTAGCCGAGTACCGCGCAGTCGGCGGCGATCAGCGCATCCACGCCCAGGTCGGCGGCGTGGTCCACGGCGCGTTGCCAGCGGGCCCAGCCCGCCGCGCCGGGATAGGTATTGACCGCCACGTACATCTGCTTGCCGGCGTCGTGGATCAGGTCCACGCCCTGGCGCAACTGGCGGTCATCGAGGTTGAGGCCGGCGAAGTGCCGGGCGTTGGTGTCGTCGCGAAAGCCGACGTAGATGGCGTCGGCGCCTTCGCGCAGGGCCGATTTCAAGGCAGGCAGACTTCCCGCCGGGCAGACCAGTTGCATGTTTCCCCCTGGCACTTCGGAGGCCGCCGGCCCCCCGCCGGCAGCCGGGATCGGCGTCAGGCGCCGAGTTCGCTGAACGACAGGAACGGCAGCGGCTCGCCGGGGTGCAGGGTGCGCCCGGCCTCCACCACGGCCAGGCCATCGGCCCAGCTCGCCGCGCGCAGCATGGCCGAGCCTTGCTGGGGATGCAGGCAAATGCGCGCCACGCCGGTGGCATCGAGTTCCAAGCGCGCGCGCAGGTACTGGCGGCGCGAGTTGGCGGTCGGCCAGTCGAAGCCTGCCGGCAGCGTCACCGGTAGCGTCTGCACGTCGCTGCGTCCCTGGGCGCGCCAGAGAAATGGGCGCGCAACGACCAGGGCGGTGACCAGCGCAGCGGCCGGGTTGCCGGGCAGACCGATCCACGGCTTGCCCGAAACACTGCCAAAAGCCAGTGGCTTGCCCGGCTGCATTTTCAACTTCCACAGGTGCAGCTCGCCCAGTTCGCGGATCGCCTGCTTGAGGTAGTCGCGGTCGCCCACGGAGACGCCGCCGCTGGTGATCAGCACATCCCATTCGGACGCAGCGAGGCTCAGCGCATCGCGGCTGGCCGCCAGGGTGTCGGCGAGCACGCCGTAGTCATGCACTTCGATGCCCCAGCCGCGCAGCAGTGCGCCGATGCTGAAGCGGTTGGCGTTGTAGATCTGCCCCGGCGCCAGCGGCTCGCCGGGTTCGCGCAGCTCGTCGCCGCTGCTCAGCAGGCAGACGCGCAGCGGGCGGTAGACGTTGACGCGATCCAGCCCGACGCTGGCCAGCAGGCCGAGGTCCTGGGCGCGCAGTTTCTTTCCGGCACTCAGCAATGCATCGCCTTCGCACAGCTCTTCACCGCGCCGACGCACATGGCTGCCATGGGCGACCACGGGCACCTGCAGCCAATCGCCGTCGACCTCGCAGTCCTCCTGGGCGATCACGCTGTCCGCACCCGGTGGTAGCGGCGCGCCGGTGAAGATGCGCATGGCCTGGCCGGGCTGCAGTTCAACCTGGGCGGCATCGCCGGCAGCGATGTAGCCGGCGATCTTCAAGCGCGCACCCGCCGGGCCCATGTCGGCGCTGCGCAGGGCATAGCCGTCCATCGCACTGTTGTCCCACAGGGGCAGGTCGATGGGGGAATGGATGTCCTCGGCGAGGATGCGACCCAGGGCGCACTCCAGGTCGACACGCACGGTCGGCGGTGCCGGCGGAACGAAATCCATCAGCGCGGCGATGGCCTCGTCCACCGGACGCAGGCCGGCGCCGGAACAGCCGCAGGCGCTCATGAGCGGGTACCGCAGGCCAGCACCGGGCGCTCGGGCAGGCGCTTGAGATGGGGGACGAAATTGCAGGGCTTGGTGCGGCTGTCCAACTGCTGGACGAGGATCTTTTCCCAGGCCGTCAGGCAGGCGCCGGTGGAACCGGGCAAGCAGCAGATCAGCGTGCCATTGGTGATGCCGGCGATGGCGCGGGACTGGATGGTGGAGGTGCCGATTTCCTCGCGGGAAATCTGCCGGAACAGCTCGCCGAAGCCATCCACGGTGCGCTCGAGCAGCGGTGCGACGGCTTGCGGGGTGTTGTCGCGGGCGGTGAAGCCGGTACCGCCGGTAATCAGGCCGACCTGGACCTTGGGGTCGGCGATCCAGGCGGAGACCACGGCGCGGATCTGGTAGATATCGTCGATCACCAGCTGGCGTTCGGCGAGGGCATGGCCGGCGCGTTGCAGCGAGGTCACCAGGGCCTGGCCGGAGGTGTCGTTGTGCAGGCTGCGGGTATCGCTGACGGTGAGGACAGCGATCTCCAGCGGCAGGAATTCCGGGGTGCTGAGATGGCTCATGAGGGGCTCTCCGATTCGGAGCAAAAAGGGCTGGCGCCAGCCTGCGCCCCATCTCCCCTGCCGCCCATTCCTCCTCGGAGGTACTGCCCCGGCGCGTGCGGGGCAGTCGTCGACATCCCGACCGGTAATGTCGGCGTCAATCTGTAGGAGCGCGCCATGCG
>NZ_JYOA01000004.1:388826-411495 GCF_000955805.1 Pseudomonas sp. 21
CATGGCCCGCTCCTACAGGGAAGCCCTGCAGCCAGCCGGCTCAGCTCTTCCAGCGGTCGGCGGCTTCCTGGTCGCTGCAACGGCCTTCGACCCAGCGCGGGCCGTCGGTGGTGTCTTCCTTCTTCCAGAACGGCGCGCGGGTCTTCAGGTAGTCCATGACGAAGTTGCAGGCATCGAACGCCGCCTGGCGGTGTGCACTGGCGGCGCCGACGAAGACGATGGGCTCGCCCGGCTCCAGGCGGCCGATGCGGTGCAGGATCTCCAGGCGCAGCAGCGGCCAGCGCTCATTGGCCTCGACCTCGATCTTCGCCAGCGCCTTCTCGGTCATGCCGGCGTAGTGTTCGAGGAACATGCCGCCCACTTCGCGGCCGTCGTTGAAATCACGCACGTAGCCGACGAAGCCGACCACCGCGCCGACGCCGACGTTGGCGGCGTGCATCGCGTTGAGTTCGGCGCCCGGATCGAACGCCGCCGGCTGGACGCGGATCGCCATGGATTCAGCCTCCGGTCACGGTGGGGAAGAACGCCACCTCGTCGCCATCGGCGAGGGGCTCGTCCAGCGAGCACAGTTCCTGGTTGCGTGCGCACATCAGGTTCTGCTCGCCGAGCACGTCCCAGGCGCCGCCGCGCTCCAGCAGCAGGCGCCGCAGGTCATCGAGGCTGGCCAGGGACTGGCTCCAGTTCAGTTGCTCGCCATCCAGCCCGAGGGCTTCACGGTAGCGGGCGAAGTACTGCACGCGGATCATGGGGCGTCTCCTGCCACGCGTTCCGTAGCAACGTAATGACCGCTCTTGCCGCCGAGCTTCTCCAGCACGCGCACGCTTTCGATGGTCATGCCGCGGTCCACGGCCTTGCACATGTCGTAGATGGTCAGCGCGGCGACGCTGGCGGCGGTCAGCGCTTCCATCTCCACACCGGTCTGCCCGGCCAGTTTGCAACGGGCAACGATGTGCACGGTGTCGTCACCCTCGGCGGCCAGTTCGACCTTCACGCTGGTGAGCAGCAACGGGTGGCACAGCGGGATCAGTTCATGGGTCTTCTTGGCTGCCTGGATGCCGGCGATGCGTGCCACGGCGAACACGTCGCCCTTGGGATGGCCGCCGCCCTGGATCAGCTGCAGGGTGGACGGGAGCATGCGCACCCGGGCTTCGGCCACGGCCTCACGGGACGTCACCGCTTTTTCGGTGACATCGACCATGTTGGCGCGGCCCTGGGAATCGAGATGGGTCAGCACGGGTGGGCACTCTCCGGAGAATCAGGGGAACAGTTTAACCCCGACGCGCGCGGCCGGCAGACCGGCGAGCGGCGCGTTGGGGGGAGGATTGTATACAAGAAGAGGTATGCGCGGGCCAGCTCCGGCGTGGCCGGGGTTCGCGAGCAAGAACTGGGCGTCCCCTCGTTCCTGCAGGTCCGGCGCGACATGCTCTTGTAGGAGCGAGCTTGCTCGCGAACAGCCTGGAAGCAGGAATAAAGAGGCCCGCCAGATGGCGGGCCCTGCCGAGTGAGTGGAAGTGGCTTACATGTGCGCTTCGGCGAACTCTGCCAGCACCGAGCGCGGCACCCCTTGCAGGGTCACGTGCACGCCGTGGGGGAAGTCCTTGAAGCGCTCGGTCAGGTAGGTCAGGCCGGAGCTGGTGGCCGACAGGTAGGGGGTATCGATCTGCGCCAGGTTGCCCAGGCAGACCACCTTCGAACCGTTGCCCGCGCGGGTGATGATGGTCTTCATCTGGTGCGGAGTGAGGTTCTGGCACTCGTCGATCAGGATCAGGCTCTGCTGGAAGCTGCGGCCGCGGATGTAGTTCAGCGATTTGAACTGCAGCGGCACCTTGCTGAGGATGTAGTCGACGCTGCCGTGGGTGCACTCATCATCCGAATGCAGCGCTTCGAGGTTGTCGGTGATCGCGCCGAGCCAGGGCTCCATCTTTTCCGCCTCGGTGCCGGGCAGGAAGCCGATGTCCTCGTCCAGGCCCTGCACGCTGCGGGTCGCGATGATGCGCTTGTAGCGCTTGGTGACCATGGTCTGCTCGATGGCGGCCGCCAGGGCGAGGATGGTCTTGCCCGAGCCGGCGGCGCCGGACAGGTTGACCAGGTGGATGTCCGGGTCCAGCAGCGCGTACAACGCCAGCGACTGGTACACGTCGCGCGGACGCAGGCCCCAGGCTTCCTGGTGCAGCAGCGGCTCCTGGTGCAGGTCGAGAATGGTCAGCTCGTCCTGGTCGATGCCCTTGATCCAGCCGACGAAGCCCTGCTCATCGACGATGAACTCGTTGATGTGCACCGCCGGCAGGTTGTCGGTGAGTTGCACGCGGTGCCAGGTGCGGCCGCGGTCCTGGCGGGTCTCCACCTTGCTGACGCGGTCCCAGAACGATCCGCTCAGCGAGTGGTAGCCGCGCGACAGCAGGTTGATGTCATCGACCAGCTGGTCGGTGTGGTAGTCCTCGGCGAATACCCCGCAGGCACGCGCCTTCAGGCGCATGTTGATGTCCTTGGTGACCAGCACCACGCGCTTGCTGCTATGGCGACTCTTCAGCTCCACTAGCTGGTTGATGATCTTGTTGTCGTTGAGGTGCTCGGGCAGCCACGTGATCGGCTCGGCGCGCTTGCTCATGAGGATCGACAGGCTGCCGCAGGGGCCACTCTTGCCGCGCTGGATGGGCACGCCATCCTCGACCTGCTCGGGCGAGGCTTCGCCCAGTACCGAGTCGATCAGACGGATCGCCTGGCGACATTCCGCGGCCACGGTGTGTTTGCCGGTCTTGAGCTTGTCCAGTTCCTCCAGCACCGTCATCGGGATCGCGACGTGGTGCTCCTGGAAGTTCAGCAAGGCGTTGGGATCGTGGATCAGGACGTTGGTGTCGAGGACGTACAGGGTGGGCTGGGTGGGGCGGGAGCGTCCGTGGTCATCCATACGCGGGTCACCTCTTGTGGGGGCGTTCGACGGAATGCCGCTACAGCGCTCCGCCGTGCTGCGAACCACCTGCTCTCGAAGCCTGGGATCAGGGCAGGAATCGAGAGAACTGCATGAAGAGGACGGGCCGGGCCGGGGCCGCCACCTGTCTGCAGGGTTCGGCGGTCTACGTCTCAACAAATACAGGAAAAAACATGACGATAAAAAGTCTTTTTCCTTCCTAAGAAGGTTTTTTTCGTCGTACGACGAAATACCTTGGCGAGGGCCAAGGACAGCGCTAGCTTTAGGGGTCCCACCTCCTGTGTTTCCCTGTCTTTCCCTCGACGGATCAGTCCCTTAGTCCATCGTCCCGGCAGCGCGCGCCGCGCCAGGCCCGGTCCTTGCGCCCTGCGCCTTCCTCTATGGAGGAGCTAATCGTCCCCATAGGTGGAGACAACGCCCGCGACTCCTTACAATCGCCGCTCGCTTGTAGGAGACCGCACGATGCTGATGGTGATTTCCCCCGCCAAGACCCTGGACTACGACACCGCGCCGGTGACGCAGCGCTTCACCCTGCCCGAGCACCTGGACGATGCGCAGGAGCTGATCGGCATCCTGCGGGAACTGGCCCCGGCGCAGATCGCCGAACTGATGCACCTGTCGGACAAGCTCGCCGGCCTGAATGCCGCGCGCTTCGGCAGCTGGCACCCGGACTTCACCCCCGCCAACGCCAAGCAGGCGCTGCTGGCCTTCAAGGGCGACGTCTACACCGGCATGCAGGCCGAGGACTTCAGCGAAGACGACTTCGATTTCGCCCAGCGCCACCTGCGCATGCTCTCCGGCCTCTACGGCGTACTGCGCCCGCTGGACCTGATGCAGCCGTACCGCCTGGAGATGGGCACCAAGCTGGCCAACACCCGCGGCAAGGACCTCTATGCCTTCTGGGGCGAGCGCATCAGCGCCTGGCTGAACGAGTCCCTGGCCGAGCAGGGCGACGACGTGCTGCTGAACCTGGCCTCCAACGAGTACTTCGGCGCGGTGAAGCGCAAGGCCCTGAACGCACGGGTGATCGACACCGAGTTCAAGGACCTGAAGAACGGCCAGTACAAGATCATCAGCTTCTACGCCAAGAAGGCCCGCGGGATGATGGCGCGCTACGTGATCAAGGAGCGCCTGAGCAACCCCGAGGGCCTGAAGGACTTCAACTACGCGGGCTACGCTTACAGCGCCGAGCACTCCAAGGCCGACCAGCTGGTGTTCCTGCGCGACCACGCTGAAGACTGATCTGCCCCACCTGCTGCACCGAACGGGAGCCCTGAAACCGCATCAGGGCTCCCGTTTTCGTTTCCGCCCCCTGTCGCACCAGAACAGCCCGAACGACAGCGCCCACCGGTAGGAGCGCCCCATGGGCGCGANNGCGGGCATGGCCCGCTCCTACCAGGGAGTTGCAGGCTTTCGCTCTCATTTCCCGCCCGAAATGCCCCCTGATACCAAGTGGCCTGTAAGCCATTGACCATGAAACCACCCGGTCACGAAGGCTCGACCTGTACGTTTCCTGCTCAAAACACCCCCTAATGCCCACACGGCGAAAATGGTCAAAATGACCGTTCGTCTGCTTCAGGATTAATCGTGAGAAATTTTTTCGACCGTCCGGACCGGTCGGAAGGATGGAAATCGTCCTGATTCGCCCCCTCCCTTGTAATCCATTGGCCATTAACAGCCTTTGGCCATGACATGCATTTCACGATTGCACTTTGCAAGAGAGAAAGCTGAACGGCAGCTGAACGAATGTCTTGACGACGATACACGGTCGTTTTTAACGAAAAATTCAATGGAACTTTTCCCGACCATGCACTTTGCACTGGAAAGACCAGGTCGCGAATGGCCATTAATCCAGCATCAAGTGATATCAATTGGATATTTCAAATCATTTCAGAGGCGAGATGAGCGGAAGGAACTAACCGCATTTGAGATAAATCCTATTTGCGCAACGACCATCGATGGCGACCTGAAAGTGCCTCGGTGTGAAATTGGAGATTAGGTTCCAAGGTTATTTCGATTAGCAATCAGCGATTGAACTAAACACCTAACTCAATGAAATAAATGAACTTTCCAGATGACGAGGCAATCATCTAACCAGACTTGAGCACGCCAGGACGGAGAACGCACCAACTTTGCCATCCGCCTGAAACATAACAGGGCAACTATTCAAAGTTTGCCCCAAGACTGTGCTCGAAAGTTTAGCACTCGATTCCCATGCCTGCCTGAAAGGAAGTACGGAAGAACTCGAAAGAGCATCTTCCGAGGGTTCACTCAACCTGAATAAAGCGCCCTTCGGGGCACCCTTTAAAACGCCCACGGGGCAACTTAAACAGTTCGACCATTGAAGAGGTGAATGCGATGCGTATCAGCATCTTTGGTCTTGGGTATGTTGGCGCAGTATGTGCCGGCTGCCTGTCCGCACGAGGCCATGAAGTCGTTGGGGTGGATGTGTCCACCACCAAGATCGATCTGATCAACAACGGGAAATCGCCCATCGTCGAGCCGGGCCTGGAGCCTCTGCTGCAGCAGGGCATCCGCACCGGTCGCCTGTCGGGCACCACCGACTTCAAGAAGGCCGTTCTGGACACCGACGTGTCGTTCATCTGCGTCGGCACCCCGAGCAAGAAGAACGGCGACCTCGACCTGGGCTACATCGAGTCCGTGTGCCGCGAGATCGGCTACGCCATCCGCGAGAAGAAAGAGCGCCACACCGTGGTCGTGCGCAGCACCGTGCTGCCGGGCACCGTGAACAACGTGGTGATCCCGATCATCGAGGACTGCTCGGGCAAGAAGGCCGGCGCCGACTTCGGCGTGGGCACCAACCCGGAGTTCCTGCGCGAATCCACCGCGATCAAGGACTACGACTTCCCGCCCATGACCGTCATCGGTGAACTGGACGCCCAGACCGGCGACCTGCTGGAAGAGATCTACCGCGAGCTGGACGCGCCGATCATCCGCAAGACCATCGAGGTCGCGGAGATGATCAAGTACACCTGCAACGTCTGGCACGCCGCCAAGGTCACCTTCGCCAACGAGATCGGCAACATCGCCAAGGCCGTCGGCGTCGACGGCCGCGAGGTGATGGACGTGATCTGCCAGGACCGCAAGCTGAACCTGTCGCGCTACTACATGAAGCCCGGCTTCGCCTTCGGCGGCTCCTGCCTGCCCAAGGACGTACGCGCCCTCACCTACCGCGCCAGCCAGCTGGACATCGAACACCCGATGCTCGGCTCGATCATGCGCAGCAACCAGCACCAGGTGCAAAAGGCCTTCGACATCATCGCCGCCCACGGCAGCCGCAAGGTCGGCCTGCTCGGCCTGTCGTTCAAGTCCGGCACCGACGACCTGCGCGAGAGCCCGCTGGTGGAGCTGGCCGAGATGCTCATCGGCAAAGGCTACGAGCTGCAGATCTTCGACCGCAACGTCGAGTACGCCCGCGTCCATGGCGCGAACAAGGAGTACATCGAATCGAAGATCCCGCACGTCTCCTCGCTGCTGGTCTCGGACCTGGACGCGGTCGTGAAGTCCTCCGACGTGCTGGTGCTGGGCAACGGCGACGAGCTGTTCGTCGACGTGGTGAAGCAGGCCCCGCAAGGCAAGAAGGTCGTCGACCTGATCGGCTTCATGCCCAGCGTCAGCGACGAGCGCGCCGAAGGCATCTGCTGGTAAGCGCCGTGAGCTCTTCGTAGGAGCGAGCTTGCTCGCGAACGCTCTGCGCCGCACACCGTGCCAGGCGGGTTCGCGAGCAAGCTCGCTCCTACAAGAGCGCCACTCTCCACGCCCATAACGCGACAGATGGACGCCCGACGATGGAAACCTACAAACGAGTGATCGGTGAAGCCACGGGCTGGCTGGTCTTCCTCAGCCTGCTGATGCTGCTGGCGCTGCTGGTGCCGCCGACCGTATTCGACGCCGAGTCCAAAGACTTCCTGCTGCTGATCGGCGCGGTCGGTATCTGGCGCTATTCCATGGGTGGCCTGCACTTCCTGCGCGGCATGCTGTTCCTCTACGTGGTCTACCCGCACTACCGCCGCAAGATGCGCAAGCTCGGCGAGGCGGCCGACCCGTCCCACGTGTACCTGATGGTCACCAGCTTCCGCATCGACGCGCTGACCACCTCGATGGTCTATCGCTCGGTCATCGAAGAAGCCATTGCCTGCGGCTACCCCACCACCGTGGTGTGCTCCATCGTCGAGATGTCCGACGAGGTGCTGATCAAGCAGCAGTGGCAGAAGCTCAACCCGCCGGAGCACGTTGACCTCGACTTCGTGCGCATCCCCGGCACCGGCAAGCGCGACGGCCTGGCCCACGGCTTCCGCGCCATTTCCCGCCACCTGCCGGACGAAGACGCGGTGGTCGCGGTGATCGACGGCGACACCGTGCTCGAACCGGGCGTGGTGAGGAAGACCGTGCCCTGGTTCAAGCTCTTCCCCAACGTCGGCGGCCTGACCACCAACGAATTCTGCGAAGTGCAGGGCAGCTATGTGATGAGCGAGTGGCACAAGCTGCGCTTCGCCCAGCGCCACATCAACATGTGCTCCATGGCCCTGTCCAAGCGCGTGCTGACCATGACCGGGCGCATGTCGGTGTTCCGCGCCGCCGTGGTTACCGACCCGGACTTCATCACCGACGTCGAAAGCGACCACCTGGACCACTGGCGCCTGGGCCGCTTCCAGTTTCTCACCGGTGACGACAAGTCCAGCTGGTACAGCCTGATGCGCCTGGGCTACGACACCTTCTACGTGCCGGATGCAGCGATCAACACGGTCGAGCACCCGCCGGAGAAGAGCTTCATCAAGGCCAGCCGCAAGCTGATGTTCCGCTGGTACGGCAACAACCTGCGGCAGAACTCCCGCGCCCTGGCCCTGGGCCCGCAGCGCCTGGGCTGGTTCACCAGCGTGGTGCTGTTCGACCAGCGCCTGTCGATGTGGACCTGCCTGCTGGGCCTGGTCGCCGCGATCATCGCCAGCATCAAGTACAGCATCGCCTTCCTGCTCATCTACCTGCTGTGGATCGGCATCACCCGCTTCGTGCTGACCCTGCTGCTGTCGCTGTCGGGCCACCACATCGGGCCGGCCTATCCCGCGATCCTCTATTACAACCAGATCGTCGGTGCCCTGGTGAAGATCTACGTGTTCTTCCGCCTCGACCAGCAGTCGTGGACCCGCCAGAACACCAAGCTCGACCGCGGCCTGGCCAGCTTCCAGCGCTGGTTCAACACCTGGTCCTCGCGAGCCATGACCTTTTCCGCAGCCAGCGTTTTCGTCGCCGTTTTGCTGACCATCGTCTGAAGACTCTTTCTGGCAGAGCCTCTCCCATTAACGAACAGGACTCGACCTCATGAATACCGCCGTCAACGTCAATGTCGTGCATGAATCCGAAGCCCAGCGTCAGCACGCCCGGGTCAAGCTGCCCGCCCGTATCCGCTACATCGGATCCCACCGCGAGGGCGTCGACGCCCGCCTGCTGGACCTGTCCGCCGGCGGCTTCGCGTTCACTTCCCCGGCCAGCAATGGCAACAGCACCCCGGTGCAGGTCGGCGACCTGCACAAGGGCAAGCTGCTGTTCCAGATCGACAGCATCAGCTTCTCCCTCGAAGTGGAATTCCAGGTGCGCTCCTATGACCGCGAAACCAGCCGCGTCGGTTGCGAATTCCAGCACCTGAAGCCGCGCGAGATCGCCGCCCTGCGCTACCTGATCACCTCCTACCTGGCCGGTGAAGTGGTGAGCGTGGGCGACATGCTCAACACCCTGCAGCGCGAGAATTTCACCAAGGCCCGCAAGCACGGCGCAGGCTCGGGCGGCATGGGCTTCTTCGGCCGCTTCCGCGCGGTCACCGTGAGCACCGCGATCTTCGTGGTCGGCGTCGGTGCGTTCGCGGTGATCCTCAACCAGATCTACAACCTGTACTTCGTCACCCATGCCGACTCGGGCGTGGTCAGCGTGGCCAACCAGCAGATCACCATGCCCCGCGAAGGCACCGTGGAAAGCCTGGTGGAGCCCGGTGCCGAAGTCGCCAAGGGCGCGCCGATCGCCTCCTTCTCCGCCAACCTGCTGGACCTGCTCAAGGGCAACCTGACCGAAGAGCAGCTCAACCCGAGCAACATCGAGAAGCTCTTCGGCCACCAGATGAAAGGCACCCTGACCAGCCCGTGCGATTGCCGCGTGGTGGAGCAGCGCGTCGCCAACGGCCAGTTCGCCAACAAGGGCGACGTGATCTTCACCCTGACCCCGCGCGACAGCACCGCCACCGTCGAGGCGCGCTTCCCCTACCGCAACGCCGCCGAGCTCTCCCCCGGCACCCACGTGAACTTCCAGGTCGCCGGCGACAGCGAAGTGCGCGGCGGCCGCATCCTGCGCACCGCGCCGGTGGACGGTGACCTGTCCTCGGAAATCCGCGTGCAGATCACCCCCGACCAGCCGCTCGACAGCCAGATGGCTGGCCGCCCGACTGAAGTCAGCATCGGCGGCCTGCCGGGCCGCACCCTGCTGAACAAGGCGATGGCCCTGGCCACCGCCCGCTAAGAGGACCGCCCGCATGAATCGACCTGTCTCACGACTTGCCCCGAACCTAGCCCTGGCACTGGCCATCGCCGCAGCCGCCGGATGCGCCGGCCTGCCCGACCAGCGCCTGGCCCAGGAGGCCCTGGACCGCGGCGATATCGCCACCGCCCAGGCCAACTTCCAGGCCCTGGCCACCATGGGTTACGCCGACGCACAGGTCGGACTGGCCGACATGCAGGCCGCCACCGGCGACCCCGACGAGCAGGCCCGCGCCGAGAAGCTCTACCGCGAAGCCGCCGAAAGCTCGCCGCGTGCCCGCGCCCGCCTGGGCAAGTGGCTGGCGGCCAAGCCCGGCGGCACCGACGCCGAGCACCGCGAAGCCGAGCAGCTGCTGAGCCGCGCCTTCAACGAGGGCGAGGACAGCGCGCTGGTGCCGCTGATCGTCCTCTACCTGCAGTACCCGCAGGCCTGGCCGAACGTGAACCCGCAGCAGCGCATCGACCAGTGGCGCGCCCAGGGTCTGCCGCAGGCGGACCTGGCGCAGATCATCCTGTACCGCACCCAGGGCACCTACGACCAGCACCTCACCGAAGTCGAGCAGGTCTGCCAGCGCTGGCTGAACCGCATGGACGTGTGCTGGATGGAGCTGGCCACCGTGTACCAGAAGCAGGGCAACGCGGATAAGCAGAAGGCCCACATCGAAGCACTCAAGGCAGGCTGGAAGGCCGGCCGCGTGCCGTCCGAGCGAGTCGAATCGGTGGCCGGCGTGCTGGCCGACCCGAACATCGGCACCGCCGACCCGCAGGCCGCGCAGGCGCTGCTCACCGAGATCGCGCCGACCTACCCGGCCGCCTGGGTCAGCCTGGCCAAGCTGCAGTACGACAACCCCGACCTGGGCGATCTCGACCAGATGCTCGACTACCTGAAGAAAGCCCAGGACGCCGCCCAGCCCCGCGCCGAGCTGCTGCTCGGGCGCCTCTACTACGACGGCAAGTGGGCCCCGCAGGAGCCGCAGAAGGCCGAGCAGCACCTGCTCAAGGCCGCCGCCAGCGAACCCCAGGCGCACTACTACCTGGGCCAGATCTACCGCCGCGGCTTCCTTGGCCAGGTCTACCCGCAGAAAGCCGTGGACCATCTGATCATCGCCGCCCGCGCCGGCCAGGCCAGCGCCGACATGGCCCTCGCCCAACTCTATTCGCAGGGTCGCGGCATCCGCCCGAACCTGGTCAACGCCTACGTCTTCGGCGAACTCGCCCAGCGCCAGCAGGTGCCCACCGCCAGCGACCTGATGGCGCAGATCGAACCGCAGATCCAGCCGGCCGACCGCAGTGCGGCCCAGCAGTTGCTCAAGCGTGAAGAACAGGCTCGCGGCGCCAACTGGCAAGCCACCGTCAGCCTTCTGCAGAACAACCAGGAACAAGAAAATCTATGAAGCGCACCGACCCGATGACCACCCCGCTGTTTGCTCTCGTCGATGGAGTTCAGCCGCGCGCTCTGGCTTCCGCTGTCCGCCGCGCCCGTCTGTTCCCCGCCATGCTCGGCGTTGGCCTGAGCCTCGCCGGCACCCTGTTCGGCAGCCTCGCCCACGCGGCGGAAGAGCCACCGAAGAACTTCGGCGTCGACATCAAGGTGACCGCCGAATCCGAGGACGACCGTGACCTGGGCACCGCCCACGGCGGCGACCTCAATGGCATCGGCCTGGATGTGCGCCCCTGGGCCTTCGGCCAATGGGGCGAGTGGAGCGCCTACGTGATGGGCCAGGCGGTTGCCGCCACCGACACCATTCAGACCGACACCCTGCAGAACGACGACGTCAACAACGACAGCAGCGGTCGCAGCGACAACAAGCGCGAGCCCGACGACGCCTACCTCGCCCTGCGCGAATTCTGGGTGGACTACGCCGGCCTCACCCAGTACCCCGGCGAGCACCTGCGCTTCGGTCGCCAGCGCCTGCGCGAAGACAGCGGCATGTGGCAGGACACCAACATCGAGGCCCTCAACTGGACCTTCGACACCACCCTGCTGCGCGCCCACCTTGGCGCCGCCCAGCGCTTCTCCGACTACCGCACCGACATCACTGACCTGGCGCCGGACGACAAGGACCGCACCCACGTCTTCGGCGACATCTCCACGCAGTGGATGCCCCAGCACTGGGTCGGCCTGCGCGTGCACCACGCCGACGACAGCGGCAGCCTGCCGGACCCGGGCGAGACCGTCGACTCGCTGGACAAGCGCTCCACCGGCGACCTCACCTGGGTTGGCATCGAGGCCAACGGCGACGGCTACAACTGGCGCTCGCAGATGCCCATCAACTACTGGGCCAGCGCCACCTGGCTCACCGGTAACCGCGACCGCCTGACCACCGTCCCGGTGAACGGCGACCGCGTCGCCGCCGGCAAGCAGAGCGGCGACGTGGATGCCTACGGCGCGGACCTGGGCCTGCGCTGGAACATCGACGAGCAGTGGCGCGTCGGCGGCGCCTACGCCCGTGGCAGCGGCGGCGGCAAGAACGGCGAAGACCAGTTCGAACAGACGGGCCTGGAGAGCAACCGCTCCAACTTCACCGGCACCCGCGCCCGCGCACACCGCTTCGGCGAAGCCTTCCGCGGTGAGCTGTCGAACCTTGAGGCCGCCACGCTGTTCGGCTCCTGGCAGCTGCGCGACGACTATGACGCCAGCGTCATCTACAACAAGTTCCGCCGCGTGGACAGCGATTCGGACATCGGCAACAGCGGCATCACCGCGCCGCTGGTGAATGACTCCAAGGACCTCGGCCAGGAAGTCGACCTGGTCGTCACCAAGTACTTCAAGCAGGGCCTGCTGCCGGCCTCGATGAGCCAGGCGATCGACGAGCCGTCGGCGCTGATCCGCTTCCGTGGCGGTGTGTTCAAGCCCGGCGACGCCTACGGCAGCCATGTCGACTCGACCATGCACCACGCCTTCGTCGATGTGATCTGGCGCTTCTGAGGACTGTAGCGATGAACATCCGTCAGCTACCCGCGCTCGCACTCTGCCGTTCCCGGCGCGTAGCCGGGTGCCTGGCGGATGACCGCGCGCAAGGAGACAAGGCCATGAACCGCCACCCGTTACACGCCCTGCCGCTGACCGCGCTGCTGCTCGGCGGCCTGCTCAGCGCCGGCGCACCGGTCTGGGCGGCGCAGCCCGCGGCCAAGGCCGAGAGCAGTGCCAAGGCCGCCGCGAAAGGCAGCGAAGAGAAAACCGCCGAGGAACATCCCGGCGCCGAGCCCGGCAAGACCCAGACGCTGAAGGAGTCCGGCAACTACACCGTCACCGCCGCCCCCAGCGAGCCGCTGCACCTGGAGCCGCCCAAGCTGCCCGACCTCACCGGCTACACCGCCGAAGCGGTGGAGAAGAAGATCGAGCGCAACAAACGCGGCCAGGCCCACATCGAACGCATGGTCCAGCAGCAGCCGCTGAAGGAATTCACCGGCGGCAAGAACCGCCTTGCCGAGTGGGTGAAGCGCCAGCGCCAGATGCCCCAGGCAATCTTCATCGACGGTGGCTACGTCAACCTCGCGGAGCTGGCCGGCAAGCTGCCGAAGACCGCGCTGGAACAGGTCGAGCCGGGCGTCTACATCGCCCGCCTGCCCATCGTCGTCAGCCAGGGCGCGTCCCTGGAGATCGATGGCAAGGTCAAGGAGCTGCGCCTGTCCCAGGACCGCGGCGCGTTCCTGGTCAACGACGGCAAGCTGTTCGTGCGGGACACCAAGGTCACCGCCTGGAACGAAGCGAAGAACGAGCCGGCCTGGTACAAGACGCCCAACGAATTCCGCCCCTTCCTGATCTCCTGGGGCGGCGCCGAGGCCTACCTGGTGAACAGCCATTTCACCAGCTTCGGCTACAACGCCTCCAAGGCCTACGGCATCTCCATCTCGCAGTACAGCCCGGGCATGGACAAGACCATGAAGCGCCCGCGCCCCAAGGGCTGGGTAATCGGCTCGACCTTCGAGGACGCCTGGTACGGCTTCTACTGCTACGAAGCGGACGATCTGGTGGTGCGCGGCAACACCTACAAGAACAACATCGTCTACGGCATCGACCCGCACGACCGTTCCCACCGTCTGGTCATCGCCGAGAACACCGTCTACGGGACGAAGAAGAAGCACGGCATCATCGTCTCCCGTGAGGTCAACGACAGCTGGATCATCCACAACAAGACCTACGACAACCACCTCTCCGGGATCGTCCTCGACCGTAATTCCGAGCGCAACCTGGTGGCCTACAACGAGGTTTATCGCAACCACTCCGACGGCATCACGCTCTACGAGTCGGGCGACAACCTCATCTACGGCAACCAGGTGCTGGCCAACCTGCGCCACGGCATCCGCATCCGCAACAGCGTGAACATCCGCCTGTACGAGAACCTCGCGGCCGGCAACAAGCTCATCGGCGTCTACGGCCACATCAAGGACCTGACCGACACCGACCGCAACATCGACCTCGACCCGTTCGACACCAAGGTCTCGCTGATCGTGGTCGGCGGCAAGCTGGCCGGCAATGGCTCAGGCCCGCTGTCGGTGGATTCGCCGCTGTCGCTGGAGCTCTACAAGGTGGCCATGCTCGGCCCGACCAAATCCTCCGGCATCTCCTTCAACGGCGTGCTCGGCGAGAAGCAGGACCAGATCCTGGACCTGCTGGTGCGCCAGCAACGCGCGGTGCTGATCGACCCCGTCGAAAGCCAGGCCGAACTGCAAAATTGAGGACCCGACACATGAAACGACTGACCATCAACCTGCTGCGCCTGTCGGGCCTCTCCGCTGCCCTGCTGCTCGCCCACCAGGCCAGCGCCGCCGACGCGCCGAGCTACTCCGCGCAGCCGGCTGCCGGGCTGTGCCCCACCGCTGCCAACAACGCGGCGTACAACACCAAGTACCTGGGCTTCTTCACTCACCTGGTGCCGGCGCAGGAAGACTGGCTGTTCCGCACCACCTACGACCTGCGCACCGACTTCGGCACCAGCGCCGAAGGCTGGCGAGAGCTCAAGCAACTGCGCGACGAACTCAAGCGCAAGGGCATCGACCTGGTGGTCGTCTACCAGCCCACCCGTGGCCTGGTGAACCGCGAGAAGCTCAACCCGCAGGAAAAGGCCAGCTTCAACTTTGAGCTGGCCAAGCAGAACTACCAGGCGACCATCGCCCAGTTCCGCAAGGCCGGCATCTACACCCCGGACTTCTCACCGCTGTTCGACGAGAAGGAAGAGCACCCGTACTACTTCAAGGGCGACCACCACTGGACGCCGTACGGCGCCATGCGCAGCGCGAAGATCGTCGCCGAGACCCTGAAGGAAATCCCCGCCTACAACGACATTCCCAAGAAGGAATTCGAGAGCAAGCGCGTGGGCCTGCTGTCCAAGCTGGGCACCTTCCACAAGGCCGCCGCGCAACTGTGCGGCAGCAGCTACGCGCCGCAGTACGTCGACCGCTTCGAAACCGAGCCGGTGGGCGATTCGGGCGGCGGCGACCTGTTCGGTGAGGGCGGCGATGCCCAGGTTGCGCTGGTGGGTACGTCCAACAGCGGCCCGGCGTACAACTTCGCCGGTTTCCTGGAGCAGTACGGCAAGGTCGACATCCTCAACAACGCGGTCTCCGGCGGCGGCTTCGACAGCTCGCTGCTGGCCTACATGACCAGCAAGGAATTCCACGACAAGCCACCGAAGATCCTCGTCTGGGAATTCGCCACCCACTACGACATGGCGCAGAAGAGCTTCTACCGCCAGGCCATGCCGCTGGTGGACAACGGCTGCGCCGACGGCAAGCCGGCCATCAGCCGCAAGGTCAAGCTGCACGCGGGCAGCAACGAGGTGCTGCTCAACAGCGGCGCCCTGCCGATCCGTTCGGGCAGCTACACCGCCGACGTCACCTACTCCGACCCCGGCGTGCACGAGCTCAAGAACACCATCTGGTACATGAACGGTCGTCGCGAGCAGCTGAAGATCGAGCAGTCCAAGGCCGTGGATACCGGCGGACGCTACGTCTTCGAACTGCGCAACGACGAAGACTGGTCGAACCAGCAGTTCCTCTCCCTGGAAATCGAGGCGCCGGACGACATGCCGGCGGGCCTGGAAGTCGAGGCCAAGCTCTGTCAGACGCCCAAAGCCAAGTCGGCCGACGTGGCCGCCAACTGACGCGAGGGAGTTAATTCCATGCCCAGCCTACGCAAGATCAAGACACCCGTGGTCGCCCGCATCGGCCTGACCATCGCCGTGCTCGGCGCGCTGTTCGGCGGCGAGAGCGCCACCTACGCCGCTGACCTGATGCCACCGCCAGGCTACTTCTCCGCCGTCGGCGACAAGGGCAGCAAGAAGGACGCCGACAGCTGCCCGACCGCGCCGACGCCGTACACCGGCAGCCTGCAGTTCACCAGCAAGTACGAAGGCTCGGATTCGGCGCGCTCGACGCTCAATACCGACGCCGAAAAGCGGTTCCGCAGCCAGATCAAGGACATCACCGACATGGAGCGCGGCGCCACCAAGCTCATCACCCAGTACATGCGCACCGGCAACAAGGGCGACCTGGACTGCGCGATGAGCTGGCTGGATTCCTGGGCGAAGGCCGGGGCCCTGGAGAGCAGCGACTACAACCACACCGGCAAGTCCATGCGCAAATGGGCGCTGGGTAGCCTGTCGTCGTCCTACATGCGCCTGAAGTTCTCCAGCAGCCGGCCGCTGGCCGCCTATGGCGAGCAGTCGAAAGAGATCGAGAACTGGTTCAGCACCCTGGGCAGCCAGGTGGTGCGCGACTGGAGCGATCTGCCGCTGAAGAAGATCAACAACCACTCCTACTGGGCCGCCTGGTCGGTGATGTCCACCGCCGTGGTGACCAACCGCCGCGACCTGTTCGACTGGTCCGTGCAGGAGTTCAAGGTCGCTGCCAACCAGGTGGACAACGACGGCTACCTGCCCAACGAGCTCAAGCGCCGCCAGCGTGCGCTGTCGTACCACAACTACTCGCTGCCGCCGCTGACCATGATCGCCGCCTTCGCCCAGGTGAACGGCGTCGACCTGCGCCAGGAGAACAACGGAGCCCTGCAGCGCCTGGCCAACCGCGTGATGCAAGGCGTGGACGACCAGGACGCGTTCGACGAGAAAACCGGCAACGACCAGGACATGGCGGACCTGAAGGAGAACAGCAAGTTCGCCTGGCTGGAACCCTACTGCGCGCTCTACAGCTGCGCGCCGAAGACCCAGGACTGGAAGAAGAAGATGGAGCCGTTCAACAGCTTCCGCCTGGGGGGTGAGGTGACCAAGGTTTTCAACCGTCAGGGGGCGGGGAGCTGAGGCAGCGCCCGTCTCCCTGACTGACCCGTAGGGCGCATAACCGCTTGCGGTTATGCGCCCAAGAGCATGGCACGAAACCACGGCGGATAACGCTTCGCGTAATTCGCCCGGGGACCGTAGGAGCGAGCTTGCTCGCGAACAGTGTCTCCGAGAGCTCCGGCTCAGGGCGGTTCGCGAGCAAGCTCGCTCCTACAAAGAGCTACCCATCCCGCACTCGCGGAGTACGGCAACACCCCCGACCCACGCGATAAAGACGCGGGCGGGCGCAGCAGATTGAGCACCACATGGGGAGGAATTGGCGGGTTGCCCCGGCCTTTCCTCAAGGCGTCGAACAGACGCCGGAAGGTCCGGAGCGACTCAAGGTTTGAAGCTCCAGAGAGAGACGCGGAATGGTCTTTTCTTCCAACGTGTTCCTGTTCCTGTTCCTGCCGGTCTTCCTCGGCTTGTACTACCTGAGCGGGAACCGCTACCGGAACCTCCTGCTGCTGGTCGCCAGCTACATCTTCTACGCCTGGTGGCGGGTGGACTTCCTCCTGCTGTTCGCCGGCGTCACGCTGTTCAACTACTGGATCGGCCTGCGCATCGGCGCCGCCGGCGTACGCACCAAGGCCGCCCAGCGCTGGCTGCTGCTCGGCGTGGTGGTCGACCTCTGCGTGCTGGGCTATTTCAAGTACGCCAACTTCGGCGTGGAGAGCCTCAACGAGATCATCACCTCGTTCGGCATGCAGCCCTTCGTGCTGACCCACATCCTGCTGCCCATCGGCATCAGCTTCTACACCTTCGAATCGATCAGCTACATCATCGATGTGTACCGCGGCGACACCCCGGCCACCCACAACCTGATCGACTTCGCGGCCTTCGTGGCGATCTTCCCGCACCTGATCGCCGGCCCGGTGCTGCGCTTCAAGGACCTGGTCGACCAGTTCAACCACCGCACCCACACCGTCGACAAGTTCGCCGAAGGCTGCACCCGCTTCATGCAGGGCTTCGTCAAGAAGGTGTTCATCGCCGACACCCTGGCCGCGGTGGCCGACCACTGCTTCGCCCTGCAGGACCCCACCACGGGTGACGCCTGGCTCGGCGCGCTGGCCTATACCGCGCAGCTGTACTTCGACTTCTCCGGCTACAGCGACATGGCCATCGGCCTGGGCCTGATGATGGGCTTCCGCTTCATGGAGAACTTCAACCAGCCCTACATCAGCCAGTCGATCACCGAGTTCTGGCGGCGCTGGCACATCAGCCTGTCCACCTGGCTGCGCGACTACCTGTACATCAGCCTGGGCGGCAACCGCGGCACCACCTTCCAGACCTACCGCAACCTGATCCTCACCATGCTGCTGGGCGGCCTGTGGCACGGCGCCAACGTCACCTACATCATCTGGGGCGCCTGGCACGGCGTGTGGCTGGCCATCGAGCGCGCCCTGGGCGTGAACGCCGCGCCGCGCGTGCTCAATCCGCTGAAGTGGGTCTTCACCTTCCTGCTGGTGATCGTCGGCTGGGTGATCTTCCGCGCCGAGAACCTGCACGTGGCCTGGCGCATGTACGAAGCCATGTTCAGCTTCGGCGACTGGCAGCTCTCCGAGCTCAACCGCGCCAGCCTCACCGGCCTGCAGGTCGGCACCCTGGTGATCGCCTACCTCGTGCTGGCCTTCTTCGGCATCCGCCAGTTCTACCACCAGCCGATGCAGGACAAGGCGCCCAAGGCTGCGGCCAAGACCGAGCAGGTCAACGCCGACGGCCCCGCCAGCGCGCAGCCGCGCACCCCGGCCATGGCCCGGCAGGACCCGGCCGCCATCGCCTATTCGCCCAGCGGCGCCGCCGTCTACCAGCCGCACTGGATGACCCAGCTGCCGGTACTGGCCACCCGATTCGCCCTGCTCCTGCTGTTCGCCGCTTCGGTGCTCAAGCTGTCGGCGCAGAGCTACTCGCCGTTCCTCTACTTCCAGTTCTGAGCGAGGCCGGATCATGCAATCGACCACTCAACCCAAGATCAGCAAGCCCCTGCAGTACGCCTACATCGCCGCCTTCGGCGGCATGCTGCTGGGCCTGGCCGGCTGGTCGCTGAAGTCTTTCCCCAGCTTCTCCGCCGCCGAAGGCACCACCGTGCTCAACGGCAAGCTGGCGCACGCCTTCGAAGGCCACTACGACGACGAATTCCCCATCAAGCGCCTGGGCACCAACCTCTGGGCAGCGCTGGACTACACCGTCTTCGACGAAGGCCGTCCCGGCGTGGTGATCGGCAAGGAAGGCTGGCTGTTCACCGATGAAGAGTTCAAGCCCGCGCCGACCCAACAGCAGCTGGACGACAACTGGGCGCTGGTGCGCGGCGTGCAGCAGGAACTGGAGCGCCGCGGCGTGAAGCTGGTGCTGGCAATCATCCCGGCCAAGACCCGCCTCTACCCCGAGTTCGTCGGCAAGGTGCAGCCCGCCGCCCTGCACGCCTCGCTCTACAACGACTTCCTGCAACGCGCCCGCCAGGCCGGCATGGCCGCGCCTGAGCTGCTGGGCACGCTGGAGAAAGCCAAGGACAACGGCCAGGTGTTCCTGCGTACCGACACCCACTGGACCCCGCTGGGCGCCGAGGCCGTGGCCCAGCGCCTGGGCGAAAGCATCCGCCAGGGCCAGGGCGCCGACCTGCCGACCCAGACCTTCGTCACCGAGGCCGGCAAGAGCGGCGCGCACAAGGGCGACCTGCTGACCTTCCTGCCGCTGGACCCGCTGTTCACCGACCTGTTGCCGCCCGAGGACCAGCTGGAACAGCGCCAGACCCACCCGGCCGACGACGCCGCAGCCGGCTCCGCTGACAACGGCGGTGGCGGCGACCTGTTCGGCGACAGCGCCCAGCCGCAGATCGCCCTGGTCGGCACCAGCTACAGCGCCAACCCGCTCTGGAACTTCGCCGGCGCGCTGAAGCAGGCGCTGTCGGCGGACGTCATCAACTACGCCAAGGAGGGCAAGGGCCCCCTGGAACCGATGCTCGAACTGCTGCAGGACGAAGGTTTCAAGAAAGCCCCGGCCAAGCTGCTGGTCTGGGAATTCCCCGAACGCTACCTGCCGATGCACAGCGACCTCAGCCAGTTCAACCAGGACTGGGTGGCGCAACTGCGTGCGGACGGTAACCGCGACGAACGCCTGGCCTCCAACCAGGCCGCTCACTGACCCGAACACCCACGGCGCACCAAGCGCTGGAACTGGGCACCTCTTGTGCCCCCCAAGAGAGAAAGACGGAGGTACACCCCATGAACCGACTGAGCATGAATCGACTGAGCATTCGCACCCTGAAGTCGTCCGCCCTCGCCCTCGCCCTGGGCGCCGCTTCCTTCGGCGCCTTCGCCGGCGGTGAAGGCGCGCTCTACGGCCCGCAGGCTCCCAAGGGCTCCACCTTCGTGCGGGCCTACAACGCCGGCAGCGGCGAGCTGTCCGTCAGCGTCGGCAACGCCACCCTCAACGATATCTCGCCGCTGGGCTCCAGCGACTTCAAGTTCCTCCCGCCGGGCAACTACACCGCCAAGGTCGGCTCCCAGAGCCTGCCGGTGAAACTCGATCCGGACGCCTACTACACCCTCGTCAGCCAGCCCGGCGGCCAGCCGCGCCTGGTGCCCGAGCCGCCGTTCAAGAACAAGCAGAAAGCCCTGGTCCGCGTGCAGAACCTCAGCGGCAAGGCCCTCACCCTGAAGACCGCCGACGGCAAGACCGAAGTGGTCAGCAACGTCGCCCCGCAAAGCCACGGCGACCGCGAGATCAACCCGGTGAAAGTGAACCTGGCGCTGTTCGACGGCGCGAAGAAGGTCAGCGACCTCAAGCCCGTCACCCTCGAGCGCGGCGAAGTGGTCTGCCTCTACGTCACCGGTGACAGCGGCAAGCTGAACCCGGTGTGGGTCAAGCGTCCGGTCAAGGCGGACTGAGTAGGTCGGCGATGACGTGCCAACGCGTACCACTCGCCCTCTCCCTAACCCTGGCTGCGCGCCCCGCTCCGAAGGGAGAGGGGACTGGATTGGCGCAGGTGGAAACCATGGCATCAGTCGGCACGAACAACGCCCTCTCCCTTCAGGGAGAGGGCTGGGGAGAGGGTGCTACACCCCGCTCCCAAACAACGACGCAAAACAACAAGACCGGCCCCACACCGGCAGCAAGCCCCGTGCGCCGCAACCACGGCATGCACAGGAGAGGTCACCCAAACCGCACGCCGGCCCGCATGACGTGGTCCGGCCAACAGAACGCAAACGCTTTAGGAGAAACCCGATGATCCCAGTAATCCTTTCCGGTGGTAGCGGCTCGCGACTCTGGCCTCTTTCGCGCAAACAGTATCCCAAGCAGTTCCTGGCCCTGACCGGCGAACACACCCTGTTCCAGCAGACCCTGGAGCGCCTGGTGTTCGAAGGCATGGAGCCGCCGCTGGTGGTAGCCAATCAGGAACACCGTTTCATCGTCCAGGAGCAGCTCGAAGCGCTGGACCTCAAGACCCAGTCCATCCTCCTCGAACCCTTCGGCCGCAACACCGCCCCGGCGGTCGCCATCGCCGCCATGAAGCTCATGTCCGAAGGCCGTGACGAACTGCTGCTGATCCTTCCGGCCGACCACGTGATCGAAGACCAGCGCGCCTTCCAGCGTGCGCTGGCGCTGGCCACCAACGCCGCCGAAAAAGGCGAGATGGTGCTCTTCGGCGTACCCGCCGACCGCCCGGAAACCGGCTATGGCTACATCAAGTCCGGTGACGAGCGCGGCCTGCCGGACGGCGTCATCCGCGTCGAGCGCTTCGTCGAGAAGCCCGATGAAGCCCGTGCCCAGCAGTTCGTCGAGGAAGGCGGCTACTTCTGGAACAGCGGCATGTTCCTGTTCCGCGCCAGCCGCTTCCTCGAAGAGCTGAAAAAGCACGACGCCGACATCTACGACACCTGCCTGCTGGCCCTGGAGCGCAGCCAGCACGACGGCGACCTGATCAACATCGACGCCGCCACCTTCGAATGCTGCCCGGACAACTCCATCGACTACGCCGTGATGGAAAAGACCCGCCGCGCCTGCGTGGTGCCCCTGGCCGCCGGCTGGAACGATGTCGGTAGCTGGTCGTCGATCTGGGAAGTCCACGACAAGGACGCCGACGGCAACGTCACCATGGGCGACGTGGTGGTGCATGACAGCCACAACTGCCTGGTTCACGGCAACGGCAAGCTGGTGTCCGTGGTCGGCCTCGAGGACATCGTGGTGGTCGAGACCAAGGACGCCATGATGATCGCCCACAAGGACCGCGTGCAGGACGTCAAGAAGGTGGTCAACCAGCTCGACGCCGCCGGCCGCAGCGAGACCCAGAACCACTGCCAGGTCTACCGTCCGTGGGGCTCCTACGACTCGGTGGACATGGGCGGGCGCTTCCAGGTCAAGCACATCACCGTCAAGCCGGGCGCACGCCTGTCGCTGCAGATGCACCACCACCGTGCCGAGCACTGGATCGTCGTTTCCGGCACCGCCCAGGTGACCTGTGACGACAAGACCTTCCTGCTCACCGAGAACCAGTCCACCTACATCCCGATCGCCTCGGTCCACCGCCTGGCCAACCCGGGCAAGATCCCGCTGGAGATCATCGAAGTGCAATCGGGCAGCTACCTGGGCGAAGACGACATCGAGCGTCTGGAAGACGTCTACGGCCGTACCACCGAGAACGTGGAGCTGCGCGCCGTCGTGCGCTGATTCCACGCGAGGATCCGGCGCTTCCCCCATCAGCGCCAATGCCCCCGCCCCTTCCGGTGCGGGGGCTTTTTTATGCCCGCTTTTCGTAGGAGCGAGCTTGCTCGCGAACCACACTCTGCGACCTTCCCCGGCGAGCGCTTGCGCTCCAAACCATCCTGCGTTCGTGTTCTGCCTTGACGCTGCCGGGGGTAAAGCCCGCTCCCGCGCGCCCCAAACCGACAGAGCCAACCTGTAGGAGCGCCCCATGGGCGCGA
>NZ_JYOA01000004.1:411500-415400 GCF_000955805.1 Pseudomonas sp. 21
GGCATGGCCCGCTCCTACCGGTAAGTGTCGGTGTTGAACAGAATCGCGAGCTCGCTCCTGCATGGAGCAGGATCAACCACCGCCGCCAAGCTCCTGCTAAGGTATCCACACATCCCCCACGGAGCGCTCCATGCTGTACGGCATCCTGCTGATCGTCACCTGGATCATCCTGCTGATCCGCTACCCCTCCCGCGCCCTGCCGATCTCCGGCGCCGGGCTGGTCGGGCTGGCCTCGGTGATCGCCATCGCCATCTGGCAGGACAACAGCGACGCCCGCCAACTGCAGCACCTGGAACTGCGCATCGCCTACCAGCCCGAGCAGTGCCCTGCCGACCGCCCCCTGGCCGTCAGCCTGAAGAACGGCGCCTCCCGCCCGCTGCTGGAACTGCGCTGGAAAGTCGCCGCCTACCGCCCCGGCGACACCACCGACCTCGCCGAAAACCTCTACGAAGCCCCGCGCTACCGTGGCCCCGGCGCCCTGCTCGCCGGCGACAGCTGGAGCGACTGCCTGCCGCTGCCGCCGCTGCGCCCCGGCTACCGCGCCAGCACCCTGGAGTTCCGCGCCGAGCGGGTGGCCGGCCGCTTCGGCAACTGATTCACCTGCCCCGCACAATCCGGTACGGTAGTCCCGCCCACAGCCCAAGGACTGCCAGACCATGCCCCAGCCCGTCGCCCTCATCACCGGTTGCTCCAGCGGTATCGGCCGCGCCCTTGCCGATGCCTTCCAGACCGCCGGGTACCAGGTCTGGGCCACCGCCCGCCGCGATGAAGACGTCGCCGCCCTCGGCCAGGCGGGCTTTCGTGGCGTGCTGCTGGACGTCAACGACGAGCCTGCCGTCGAACGCCTCGCCGAACTGCTGCAGCGCGAGGCCGGCGGCCTGGACGTGTTGATCAACAACGCCGGCTACGGCGCCATGGGCCCGTTGCTGGACGGCGGCAGCCAGGCGATCCGCCGGCAGTTCGAGACCAACGTGTTCGCCGTGGTTGGCGTCACCCGCGCGCTGTTCCCCGCCCTGCGCGCCCGGCGGGGGCTGGTGGTGAACATCGGCAGCGTGTCCGGCGTGCTGGTTACGCCCTTCGCCGGCGCGTACTGCGCATCGAAAGCCGCCGTGCATGCCCTGAACGACGCACTGCGCCTGGAGCTCGCACCCTTCGGTATCGACGTGATGGAAGTGCAGCCCGGCGCCATTGCCTCCAATTTCGGCGCCAACGCCAGCCGCGAGATGGCCGCGGTGGTCAGCGAGGACTCCGCCTGGTGGCCGCTGCGCCAATTCATCCAGGCGCGCGCCGCCGCCTCCCAGGACAAACCCACGCCCGCCAGCGACTTCGCCCGCGAGCTGCTGGCCGCCGCGCAGAAGTCCCCACGCCCGCGCCTGCTGCGCATCGGCAACGGCAGCCGGGCCCTGCCGCTGCTCTCGCGCTGGCTGCCCACCGGCCTGCTGGACAAGGTGCTGAAGAAGCGCTTCGGCCTCGACGGGCAACTCTGATGACTTACCGGGTCCGCTACCTCGCCCTCGCCGGCCTCCTCGCCGCCTTTTTCCTCAACGTGGTGGCGCGCGGGCTGCTGCGGGTGGGAGGTGTGCCGGCGACCTTGCTGGTGGCGGCGCTGATCGCCGCGGCCATGGCCTTCTGGTTCGCCCGCCGGCACAAGCGCCTGGCGGAAACCGGCGAGCGCTGGCGGCTGACGGCGCTGTACGGCGGCGGCCTGGCCATCCTCTACGCGATCCTGGTCGGCATGGCGGCGTGGAAGAACACCCCGAGCCCGGCGGCGCTGCTGATCTACGCGCTGAACTACCTGTGCTATCCGCTGTGCGTCTGGTGGTTCTTCCGCCCCGGCGTGCTGGTGCGCTTCATGCCGGCCGACAGGCGCTGAGCAGACTTCACGCTTTCTTCACCTGCATTTCATCCGGGCACAACCGGCCTCCCCCTAAGGTGACGCGGACCTTAGAGGAGTCCCCATGTCCCTGCCTTCGATTCTCCGTGGCGCCATCGCCGCTGCCCTGCTGAGCACTGCACTGCAGAGCATCAGCCCTCTCGCCCTGGCCGCTGGCGAGATGCCGGCCGACTGGGCCAGGCCGGTGGACAAGTCGTTCAACCTCTACCAGATGTCACCGACCCTCTACCGCAGCGCCCTGCCCGGCAGCGCCGACCTGCCCGAGTTGCAGCGCCTGCAGGTGAAGACCGTGGTCAGCTTCATCAAGGACGACGACCGCGAATGGATCGGCCAGCACGACATCGAGGCCGTGAGCTTCCCGACCCACGCCGACCGCGTCGATGACGCCGACGTGCTGAAAGTCCTGCGTATCCTGCAACAGGCCGAACAGAACGGCCCGGTGCTGATGCACTGCAAGCACGGGCGTGACCGCACGGGCCTGTTCGCCGCCATGTACCGCACGGTGATCCAGGGCTGGAGCAAGGAAGACGCGCTCAAGGAAATGACCCAGGGCGGCTTCGGCACCGAAGACGACATGACCGACGCCATCGCCTATGTCCAGAAGGCCGACATCGGCCAGTTGCAGCAGGCCCTGGCCAGTGGCGAATGCAGCACCTCGGCCTTCGCCGGCTGCCAGCTCAAGGGCTGGCTGGCGGACACCTTCGGCGAGGAACGCCCGCCGCACCCGGCGCACTGATCGGCGTATCTGTCACACCATCATGGCGAGAGTGCGCTAACGTGGGCGCATTCCCACCGTTTCACAGGCAAGCCATGACCGCTTCCCGCTTCAGCGCCGTTACCCACACCCGCTACATCGACCACGCCGGCCTGGATACCTTCTGCGCCGACTACGACGGCTACCTGCTCGACCTCTGGGGCGTGCTGATCGACGGCGTCGACGTCTTCCCCGGCGCCCTCGACTGGCTCGCCCGCCGCGCCGCCGAAGGCAAGCCGGTGTGGTTCCTCAGCAACGCCTCGCGCAGCGTCCCGGAAATGTCTGACACCCTGGTGCGGCTGGGCGTCTCCCGCGAGCTGTTCGCCGGCATCACCACCTCTGGCCAGCTGGCCATCGACGCCTTTACCCATGAACGGGACTTCCAGCGCGGCGGCATCTACACCGTCGGCGTAGGCGATGCGTTGACCACCTGGCCGGCGGAGATCCGCGAGCGCTTCTGCGACGACATCCACGCGGCGTCGATGATCCTCGGCGTCGGCAGCTTCCCGCAGGATGAGCTGGAAGAGCGCTTCGCCCCGTTGCGCGGCGCCACCGACAAGCCCTTCCTCTGCGCCAACCCGGACCGTGTGGTGGTTTCCGGCGGCAAGACGGTATTCGGCGCCGGTCGCCTGGCCGAAGCCTTCGCCGAGGAAGGCGGCAGCGTCCATTGGTACGGCAAACCCGATCCGTCAGCCTTCCGCATTGCCCAGCGACAGCTGGAGGCGCGCGGCGCGAAGCACATCCTGTTCGTCGGCGACTCGCTGGTGACCGACGTCCCCGGCGCGCTGGCCGCGCGTATCGACACGCTCTGGCTAGCCGCCACCGGCATCCATCGCCAGGCCCTGGGCGTGCCGTTCAATGGCGAGCTCGACCCGGAAAAGACCAATGCGCTGCTCGATGGCTACCCAGTTCGTCCGCACTTTGCTGCACCGGGGCTGGTCTGACGTCAGGACACCGGCCTGAATCCGACTTGGCATGAACGAACTGATCGACCTGCTGCAATGGCCCGCCATGCTGGTCACCGTCCTCGCCGCCTGGCTGGTCGGCTCCCGCGACCGCAAGCGGCGCAAGGTGGGCTTCTGGGTATTCCTCGCCAGCAACGCGCTATGGATCGCCTGGGGCCTGCCGGCCCACGCTTACGCCCTTGTGCTGCTGCAGCTGTGCCTGGCGGCCATGAACATCCGCGGCAGCTACAAGAACCGCCAGGGCGAGCGCACCGAGAACTAAACGGCTCCCTGTAGGAGCGCGCCAT
>NZ_JYOA01000004.1:415415-421679 GCF_000955805.1 Pseudomonas sp. 21
CATGGCCCGCTCCTACAGAAGAGCGGCCCGACACGAGAACGAAAACGGGAGCCGAAGCTCCCGTTTTTCTTATAGGTCAACTCACTGCGCCGTCGCAGCCGCGCCGTCGGAATGCTCGGCGTTGCGGCTCTGCGGATTGACGATCACGGTGGCGGTAATCCCCGCCGCCAGCAGCACGCCGTCCGGCACTTCGTCGATGTGGATGCGCACCGGCACGCGCTGGGCCAGGCGCACCCAGTTGAAGGTCGGGTTGACGTCGGCCACCAGCTCGCGGCTTTCCGGGTTGTCGCGGTCGTAGATGGCGCGGGCGATGCTTTCGACATGGCCCTTCAGGCGCTCGCCGCTCATCAGTTGCAGCTCGGCCGGGTCGCCGACGCGGATGTGCGGCAGCTTGGTCTCTTCGAAGTAGCCGTAGATCCAGTAGGAGTTCTCGTCGACCACGGCCATCTTCGCTTCGCCGACACGGGCGTAGTCGCCACGGTGCACGTTGAGGTTGGTCACGTAGCCGTCCACCGAGGCGCGCACCTGGGTGCGTTCCAGGTTCAGCTTGGCGGCATCCAGCGCGGCCAGCGCCTGCTGGTAATCGGCCTCGGAGGCCGCGGCGGTGTTGCTGGCGTCGTCCAGGCTCTCGCGGGAGACCACTTCCTCGTCCATGGCGCGGCGGCGCTTGGCGTTGAGCTGGCGCATCTGCAGGGTGGCCTTGCGCGAGGCGACCAGGGCTTCGGCCTGCTTCACGGCGATCTGGTAATGGTCCGGGTCGATCTGCATCAGCAGGTCGCCTTTCTTCACCTGCTGGTTGTCGCGCACCGGTACGTCGACCACCACACCGGAGACGTCGGCGGCGACGTTGATGATATCGGCGCGCACCCGGCCGTCGCGGGTCCAGGGCGTATCCATGTAGTTCACCCAGAGGGCGCGGCCGATCAACGCGGCGACCGCCAGGATGATCAGGGTCGCCAGCAGGCTGATGATGGATTTGAGAGTCATGGGTGCACGCTCGTTACTTATAGATAGTGAGGGACAGCCCGCCGAACAGGCAGGCGAACAGGCACACGCGGAACAGCGCCGGGTGCCAGGTGTAGCGGTACAGGCCGACGGAAGCGAGGATGCGGTCGATGCCCCAGCAGATCACTGCGGCAACGAGGAACATCAGGGTCAGGGTCGGCATGTAGACCCCGTGGAACGCGATCTCGCGGGGCAGGTCAGGCAACATGGATGGTTCTTCCAGAAGAGGGTTCGCCATCGCGCAGCGGCGACTGCGGGTCGAGCAGGCTGCTGCGGATGAAGTGCAGGTAGCTGAGCACGCGGCGCAGCGGCGAGCTTTCGAAGTCCGGGGCGCGCGGCTCGTCGGTGGTCTTCACCCAATCGATGGCCTGTTCCACGGCGGCCAGGGCGCGCTCGCGGTTGGCCTCGCAGGGTTTGACGAACAGGCGAATCAGCGCACGGCCCATGGCGCGGATCGACTGCCGCCAGGGCGTCGATTCGGCGTAGCAGGGCTCGCTCGGCAGGTTCTCCTGCTCGACGCGCAGCTCGATGATCGAATGGCCGACCTCCAGCACCACGAAGGTCCAGCGCAGCAGCCGGCGCTGCATCTGCGGGCTGCGCGCGGCCACGCCGTAGGCCTGGTTGAGCAGGTCGCGGGTGCCGCTCTCGAAGGATGAGACGAGGCCGTCGAGCTTGCCGCTGATGGCTTCCACCACGCGCAGGCGCAGGTCCTTCTCCAGGCGCCGCCACAGCCAGGCGCTGGTGGGCGGCATGATCACTGCGGCGACTACCGCGGCCAGGCTCTGCGACAGCACCAGGGCGATGTACTCGTTGAGCATGCGGCCCGGATCGTAGACGGTGAGGTTCGCCGGGATCGCGCCGAAGCTGAAGAACACCAGCAGGCCCAGGCCGTAGCCGGCGTACTTGGGCTTGATCGAGAAGAACGCGCCCACCGCGAACACCGGCGCCAGGGCGAAGGCCAGCAGGGCGAAGCCGTCCAGGTGCGGGAACACGAAGAAGGTTTCCGAGAAGCCGAGGATCGCCGCGAAGAAGGTCCCCACGGCCATCTGCATGGCCATCTTCGCCGGGTCCGGCGCGGCCGAGACCAGCGCGGCGACGGCGGCGGCGTTGAGCACGAAGGTGCTGCCGCTGGGCCAGGCGGTCTCGATCCAGAACAGGCCGAACACCAGCACCATCAGCGCGGTGCGGCCGCCGGCCACCAGCGAGGCAACCAGGTTGGCCTTGGGCGAGAAGCCGTGCTTCCAGTTCTCCCGCTCGTGCTTGTGCGCAGCCAGGGAGGCGTGGGTCAGGGCGTAGTTGTAGAGGTCGTCGGCCAGGCGGTAGAGCAGCTCGCCGGCGGTGTTGTAGTCCAGCAGCGCGGACGCTTCGTCCTGCTCCGCGAGTAGCTGCGCGCGGCCGGAACGGATGCACTGCATCATCCGCGTGCGGTGGCTTTCCAGCTGCGCGGCGAGGCGCTCGGCATCGCGGTCGGTGACCGACTGGCCGCGCCACGGGGCGAGTACCTGGGCCAGTTCGTCCAGGCACGGCTGCAGGGCGCGCAGCACGGCCTCGGCTTCCTGCGCACGCAGCCGCGCCAGCAACTGGTGCAGCGCGTGATAGCGGGTGGTGAGGACCATGAACTCGTTGTTCAGGCGCGACAGGCGGCCGGAACGCAGGCGCATGTGCGGGTCTTCGAACCGGGTAACGCTGCGCAGCGCCTCCAGGCCCACGGCCTGGGAGGCGAAGGCGACGTTGGATGCCTCGAACTTGCTGCGATCGCCGCCGCCAAGGTTGTCCAGCACGAAGCCGGCGAAAGCGCCGAAACGCTGGTACAGCGCGCTGCGCATGGCGGTGCTGGAGGTCTGCGGGAACAGCGTGGCGCTGACCACCATGGAACAGAGGATTCCCAGGCTGATTTCCAGCACGCGCCAGATGGCCGACATGAACGCGGCTTCCGGATGCAGGGTGGCGGGCAGGCCGATCAGCGTGGCGGTGTAGCCGGCGAGCACGCAGGCGTAGGAGCGGAAGTCGCGGTAGCGCGCGGCACCGACGGTGCACAGGCCGATCCACAGCGCCGAGACGAGCAGGAACAGCTCGCGCTGCTGGGCGAAGATGGCGATCAGCGCGACCATCACGGTCAGCCCGACGACGCTGCCGAGAATCCGGTAGAAGCTCTTGGCGAACACCTGGCCGCTTTGCGGCTGCATGACGATGAACACGGTGATGGTCGCCGTGCTCGGCTGCGGCAGCTCCAGGCGCATCGCCAGCCACAGGGTCAGCAGCGCGGCGAGCAGCACCTTGGCGATGTACACCCAGGTGACGCCGTCACTGCGGCCCCACTCCAGCAGCGCGCGACGCAGGGCGTCGAGCGGTGTCGGATGGGCGCTGAAGTCGTTCGCCGCCATATCAGCGCTCGGCTCCCTGAGCCGCGCGGACGTCGACGGTTTCCGGGACCATCTTCGTCTCTTTCGGGCCTTCCTGCTTGTCCATCAGGCCGCCGCCCAGGGCAACGACGAGGCCGGCATGGGTGGCCAGGCGCGCGGCACGAACCTGCTGTTCCACCAGTTGCTGCTGGAACAGGCGGGTCTGCGCGTTGAGCACGTTGAGGTAGTCGGTCAGGCCGCCACGGTAAGCCTTGGTGGCGATGTCGTAGGTGCGCTGGGCCGAGGCCACGGACTTGGCGGCGAAGCCTTCCTGCAGCTCCATGGAGTGCATGCGGATCAGTTGGTCGGAGATCCCCTTGAGGGCGTTGACCAGGGTCTGGTTGTACTGCGCCACCGCGGCGTCGTAGCCGGCGGATTCCTGGCCCAGCTGCGAGCGGCGGCGACCGCCGTCGAAGATCGGCAGGGAAATGGCCGGACCGACGCCGTAGGTGAATTTCTCGGCGTTGAGGAACTCCAGCACACCGCCACCGACGGCGCTGTAGCCGATGCTCGCGACCAGGTCGACGTTGGGATAGAACTCGGCGCGGGCAACGTCCACGCCCTTGGCCTGGGCGGCGACCTTCCAGCGGCTGGCGACTACGTCCGGGCGGTGGCCGAGCAGTTCCATCGGCAGCTTGCTGGGCAGGCCCGGACCTTCGGCGAGCTTCAGGCTCGGGCGCTGGATCGAGGCGCCGGCACCAGGGCCCTTACCGGCGAGGGCAGCGATCTGGTTGCGGGTCAGCTGGATTTCCTCGTCTACCGCTTCGATCTTGCGCTCGGTTTCCGGCAGCGGGACTTCCGCCTGGCTGACTTCGAAATGCGTGCCGATGCCACCGTCGAGGCGGCGCTGGGCCAGGGCCAGGATGCCTTCCTGCTGCGCCAGCATGGCCTTGCCGATGTCCAGCTTGGCGTATTGCAGCGACAGCTGGATGTAGGCGCGGACGATATTGCTCTCCAGCTCCAGCTGGGCCATGCGCGCCTCGGCGGCGGTCATCTTGGCGATGTTGATGTAGCGCTCTGTGTTGCTGCGCTCGCGGCCCCAGAGGTCCAGCGAGTAGCTGAAGCCCAGGGCGGCGTTGTTGTTGAAGGTGGTGCTGTCGGCCAGGTCGCCCGGGCCGTAGAAATAGTCGGTCGGCCAGCGGTGGCGGGTCAGCGAGGCATCCACGCCGATCTGCAGCGACTCGGCGGACTCGGCGATGCCGGCCATGGCCATGGCCATGCGCACCCGCGCCTCGGCCTGGGCCAGGGTCGGGCTGCCCTCCAGCGCGGTCTGCACCCAGGCATTCAACTGCGGATCGCCATAGGCGCGCCACCACTGCTCGGCGGGCCAGCCAGCTTCCTGGTTGGCGTGCGCGATGGCGGCGTCGGTGGCCAGCTCGGTGTCGCCCAGGCGTTGTTCCTGCGGGGCGATGCCGTTGGTGCTGATACATCCGGCGATTGTTGAAAAAATGACAAAGGAGCCGACGAACGTCAGTCCTTTCACGAGGTGACGCGACACGGTGGAGGTCCTGGAAGTGGTCTAGCTTTTCAGCGTGGGGCTTTTAAGCGTGGAGAGCCGGCAAAGCCAGTTGCGGCGATTGAATTCTAGGGACGGGAAAGGGAACGGATAAGCCGGCTGTTTTGTGATTGTTTATTACCGATAATGAAACAATGTGTGTCGCCATCCATGTGACAATAGGCCGCCCCCGCTCTGCTCCGCGCATTGCCACCCATCAAGGACATGCCGGCGGCGGCGACGTATCGCTTCATTGGCGTCGCCAACCGGGACAGACGCCCCACTGACGAGGCCCCAATGGACACACTGCAGACCATGCGTGCGTTCGCCTGTGTCGCGGAAACCGGCAGTTTCACCGCCGCCGCGCAGCAGCTGAACACCACCACCGCCTACGTATCCCGCGCGGTCGCCAATCTGGAGTCCCACCTGCGGACCCGCCTGCTCAACCGCACCACCCGGCGAATCGCCCTGACCGAGGCCGGCCAGCGCTACCTGCTGCGCTGCGAACAGATTCTTGCCTACGTCGAGGAAGCCGAAGCCGAGGCCAGCGACGCCCATGCCCGCCCCGCCGGTCGCCTGCGCGTGCACTCGATGACCGGCATCGGCCAGCACTACGTGATCCGCGCCATCGCCAACTACCGCCAGCTGCACCCGGACGTGACCTTCGAGCTGACCATGGCCAACCGCGTGCCGGACCTGCTCGACGAAGGATTCGACGTAGCCATCGTGGTCGCCTCGGAACTGCCCGACTCGGGCCTGGTGTCCCAGCGCATCGGCGAGACCTACAGCATCCTCTGCGCCTCGCCCGATTACCTGGCCCGGCGCGGTGCGCCGAAAACCCCGACCGAACTGATGGAGCACGACTGCCTGCGCCTGATCAGCCCGGTGCTGCCGCTGGACAAATGGCTGTTCGACGGCCCCAACGGCCAGGAAATGATCACCCTCGGCCCCTCGCCCTTCCAGGTGAATGTCGGCGACGCCATGACCGAGGCCATCGGCTCCGGCATGGGCATCAGCGCCCTGCCCGTCTACTCGGCCATCGACGGCCTGCGCGACGGCTCGCTGGTGCGCGTGCTGCCGCACTACAAGCTGCAGATTCTCAACGTCTACGCCCTGTACCCGTCGCGGCAGTACCTGGACGCGAAGATCAAGACCTGGGTAGCCTACCTGCGCGAGAACCTCCCCGGCGTGCTCCAGGCCGATGGCGCCGGCCTCGCCGATGTGGGACCCTGACCACCCTTTTCGTCGTGTTTCGCGGGCAAGCTCACTGTGTAACTCCCTACCCCGGTGTTCAGTGAGCTTGCCCGCGAACCCATCTTTCCCCAACGGCAAGAACTCCCCGTAGGAGCGCGCCATGCGCGC
>NZ_JYOA01000004.1:421687-422814 GCF_000955805.1 Pseudomonas sp. 21
GCATGGCCCGCTCCTACAGGTATTCGAGGTTCGATAACCGCCCGCCGCGCACGCAAGCCTTGCGCCGCTCTAGTCCGGCAATGGTAGGGTTAAGCCCCCTTCCGCCTCCCAGCCGTCCGAGCGCCATGAAAAAGAACGTCTTCGTCTTCAGCCGCCTTGCAGCGGAACACCTCGACCGCCTGCGCAGCCAGTTCAACGTCACCGTACTCGACCCCAAACAGGGCGACGTCGATGCGCAGCTGGCCGCCGCCCTGCCGACCACCCACGGCATGATCGGCGTCGGCCGGCCGCTGGGCGAGAAGCAACTGGCCCAGGCCACGCAGCTGGAAGTCATCTCCAGCGTCTCGGTGGGCTATGACAACTACGACCTGGATTACCTGAACCAGCGCTGCATCCCGCTGACCAACACCCCGGACGTGCTCACCGAAACCACCGCCGACCTGGGCTTCGCCCTGATCATGGCCGCCGCCCGGCGCACCGCCGAACTGGATGCCTGGACCAAGGCCGGCCAGTGGAAGCGCACCGTGGACGCCCAGCATTTCGGCGTCGACGTGCACGGCAAGAAGCTCGGCATCCTCGGCCTGGGCCGCATCGGCGCCGCCATCGCCCGCCGCGGCCACTTCGGCTTCAACATGGACATCCTCTACCACGGCAACAGCCGCAAGCCGGAGCTGGAACAGGAACTGGGCGCGCGTTTCTGCGGCTTCGATGAACTGCTGGGCGAGGCGGACTTCGTCTGCGTCGTGGTGCCGCTGTCGGACAAGACCCGCAAGCTGATCGGCAAGCGCGAGCTGGAACTGATGAAGCCCACCGGCATCCTGGTCAACATCGCCCGTGGCCAGGTGATCGACGAAGCCGCGCTGGTGGAAGCGCTGCAGGAGAAGCGCATCCTCGCCGCCGGCCTGGACGTCTACGAGAAGGAACCGCTGGCCGAGTCGCCGCTGTTCGCCCTGCCCAATGCCGTGACCCTGCCGCACATCGGCTCGGCGACCCACGAAACGCGCCAGGCCATGGCCGAGTGCGCGCTGGACAACTTCGAAGCCGCCCTGCGTGGCGAGCGGCCGAAGAACCTGGTCAATCCGCAGGCCTGGCAGCGCTGAAGCACTACCTGTAGGAGCGCGCCATGC
>NZ_JYOA01000004.1:422826-483229 GCF_000955805.1 Pseudomonas sp. 21
GCATGGCCCGCTCCTACAGGGTCACGCCCGTGCCGGCTGCAACACCGGCCTTGGCTTGCGAAACACCAATACGTTGCCCGCCATTACCAGCCCCAGCCCGGCCAACGCCGGCAGGCTCCACTGGTAGCCTTCGGCGAAGGCCGAGACGTTCAGCGCCACCACCGGGAACAGCACGGTGCAATAGGCCGCGCGCTCGGGCCCCATGCGCCCGACCAGCGTCAGGTAGGCGGTAAAGCCGATCACCGAACCGGGAATCGCCAGGTACAGCAGCGACCCGACGTACTGCGGGCTGGCGTCGAACGTCAGCGGAACCCCTTGCACCAGACAGATCGCCAGCAGGATCAACGAGCCATAGAGCATGCCCCAGGCGTTGGTCGACAGCGGCCGCAGCCCGGCCTTCTGTTGCAGGCTCGACAACAGGTTGCCCGCCGAGAAACACAGCGTGCCAAGCAAAGCCAATCCCAGTCCGTAGAAGGTTTCCGGTGTGGCCTGGTGCCCCGAAAGCTCCGGCCAGAACAGCAGTGCCAGCCCCGCCAGGCCGAAGGCGCCGCCGCCCAGTACGTTGGGCGCGATGCGCTGGCCGAAGAAGATCCGCGCATTCAGCGCATTCCACAGGGTGGCGGTGGAGAACACCACGGCGACCAGCCCGCTGGGGATCCACTGGCTGGCGGTGTAGAAGCACAGGAAGTTCACGCAGAACAGGCACAGGCCCTGGGCGAAGCAGATCGCCTGCCCGCGCCGGCCCAGCGGCTGCAACCGCCGCGACACCAGCAGCAGGGCGAACAGCACCAGCGCCGCGAGGCTGAAGCGGTAGGCGATGGACAGCGGAATGGCGACCGCGCCGACCTGCAGCTTGATGGCGATCCAGGTGGTGCCCCAGATGAGCACGGTGAGCAGGTAGAGCGAGAGGTTCATGGCGGTCTCCGAAAATCCTGTGGAAACAGTCTCCCGCCCTGCCCCGGTACCGGCTTGCAGATTCTTGCGCTTATTGCGACAACCGGGCTGGCAAGGCGAGCCCGCGCGGGTAGAGTGAAGGCAACAGAGGAACACCCATGTCAGCCATTTCGCAGCTCGAAGTCTTCCAGTCGATGAACGCCTCGCCCAACGCCCGCCTGGAGCGTTGCGCGGAGCTGGGCGACGGGCTGTCCGCGGCGATCTGGAGCAACAGCCACGACGCCCGCGACTACCACGCGCCGAGCCACCACACACTGTCGTGCTACCTCAACGACGGTACCGGCACCTTCCGCCGCGGTGCGCCGGGCAGCAAGGGCGCACCGGACAAGCTGTGCGTGATGCCGGCCGGCGCCGAGTCGGCGTGGATCGTCAACGGCGACATCCGCCTGGCCCACCTCTACATCGGCCAGGAACAATTCGCCCTGGGCTGCATCCGCCTGCTCGACCGCGAACCCCGTGAACTGCAACTGCACGAACGCACCTTCCTCGACGACCCGCAGCAGGCCGCGCGCTTCCGCCAACTGGTGAAGCTCGACTGGCACGAGCCGGGGGAACGCATTCGCACCAGCACGCTGGCCCATGACCTGATCGATCACCTGCTGCTGAACCAGGTCGGCCTGCGCGAAGGACTGAAGCTCAAGGGCGGACTGGCGCCGACCATGCGCAAGCGGGTAGCGGATTACATCGAGCAACGACTGGACCAACCACTGTCCCTGGGCGAGCTGGCGATGCAGACGGCGCTGTCGGAATACCACTTCGCGCGGATGTTCCGCGAAAGCTTCGGCATGCCGCCGCACCAGTATGTGCTGGCCCGCCGCGTGGCCCTGGCGCAGCGCCTGCTGCGCGATACGCGCCAGCCGCTGAGCCAGGTGGCGCTGGCCTGCGGGTTCTCCAGCGCCAGCCACTTCGCCAACCGTTTCAGGTCAGTGGTGGGCGGCACGCCGGGGGAATATCGGCAGGCGTTCGAGGAGTAGGAATTTGCCCGTGCACCTGCCGGTACAGGGTTCGCGGGCATGGCCCGCTCCTACAGGTTGAGTCCTGAACTGCCCGGCAGCCAATGCGCCGAGGCAGCATTACACCCGCGATCCATCGAGCCCCGCAGTCTGGTGTAGGAGCGGGCCATGCCCGCGATCCGCCGGCAAGGCCGGCGTCAACCCAGCACCGCCAGCACGCCCCCGATCACCGGCATCGCTGCCGCCGTCGGCAAAGCCCAGCGCGGCCGCCAGGCCAGCAGCAGGACCAGCACGGCGCCCGCGATCATCAACAGGCACGCCCAGTAGACGATGCCCAGTTCCATGCCGATGACGTGGATCGCATAAGCCAGCGCCAGCGCGCCATCCACCAGGGCCACGATCCGCAGCAGGCGCACGCGGGACTGTGACGGCGCGCTGCCGAACAGATCACGATGATGGCGGGACAGCGACAGGCAGGCCGCCGCCAACGCCAGCAGGTTGAGACCGAACACCAGCAGCATCAGGCGTACTCCTCGTTACGGACGCGACGTGCGCGCGTCGGCTCAACACGCTCCTGTCCCAGGCGCCAGCCGAGGAAGGCGCAGAGACCGCCGATCAGCAGCAGGCCGAGATCGATGCCGACCATCGTCCAGTCGCCATTGGCGAAGTGGGTCGTGATCCGTCCCGGCTCGGGGCCGAACAGGCTCAGCACCGGCAGCAGCAACGCCAGTGCCGCCAGGGCAGCGAACTGCTCGCGGGCCATGGAGCGGCTGCCACGGCGCAGCAGCGCGTGGGCCAGCGCCAACAGCCAGATCACCACGAAAGCGGTGGCTTCCCAGCGGGTGCGCTGGAGCAGGTCGGCCGGCAGCAGGCGCGACGCCGCCAGCAGGCCGAGGGAGGCGATCGGCAGGCCGCCGCAGACCGCGCCGTTGAGCGTGCGCACCAGCGCAACAGCACGGTGGCCGCGCCCCTCGCGCTTGCTGACCCAGACCTGCAGGCCGCCGAACACCATCACGCAGCCCACCAGGCCGAGGACGAAATACATCACCCGCAGCAGCTCGTTGCCGAACTGCGCCATGTGCAGGCCGGTCAGCCAGGCGTAGGTCTTGTAGCCCGGCTTGTAGGGCTTCTGCACGTGCAGCAGCGCGCCGCTGCCGGAGTCGAAGGACACGGTGCGCTGATCATTGACCATGCCCTTGTCCACCGCCTTGCGGATCTGCACCATCGCCGCGGCGTCGCCCGGGTTCTCGATGTTGATCCAGCCGACCTGGCTGTCATCACCCCAGGCCTCGCGAGCCTTGAGGATCATGTTGTCGATGGACTTGGTCGCCTTGGCCGGCTTGCCCAGCGCCTCGCGATCGAAGGCACCCTGCACATCATGGAAGAAGTGCTCCATGTCGTTCTTGTAGGCCACCTTGATGCCGGCGGTCATATAGAAGGTGATGAAGATCGCCAGCCCCGTGTACGCCATCAGCAGATGGAACGGCAGGCCAAGCACACCCAGCACGTTGTGCGCATCCAGCCAGGCGCGCTGCCTGGCCGCCTTCGGACGCAGGGTGAAGAAGTCCTTGAAGATGCGCCGGTGGACGATCACCCCGCTGACCAGCGCCACCAGCATGAACACACCGGCCACGCCGACCACGTAGAGGCCGATCATGCCGCCGTGCAGCTCGTAGTGCAGTTCGAGGAAGAAGTTGCCGCCAACGGTCCTGGGCAGCACCTCGCCGCTCTGGGCGTCCACCAGGAAGGACTGGAACTCGCTGAAGTCCGCCGGCTCCCAGCCAGCCGTCCAGTAGGGCATGCGCTCGGTGGGCGGGTGCATCCAGTAGCCGTGGGCCTTGGGCGCGCGCTCGACGATCAGCTCGCGCACCTGGTCGGCGCCCACCTTGACCTGTTCCAGCTTGTGCAGCTGCGGGGTCATCCAGCGGGTGAGTTCCTTGTCGAACACCGCAACGGTGCCGGAGAACAGCACGACGAAGAGAATCCAGCTGACCAGCAGCCCGGCCCAGGTGTGCAGGCCGGACATCGATTGACGCAGGCTCATGGGCGCACTCCGTAAGTGGCCGGCACGAAGGCCGCCACACCCAGCACGACACTCAGTGCTACCGGCAACCAGACAGCGCGCCACGGGCTCCTGGCGCCGAAGGCGTAGAGGATCGCGGCGACCCAGACGATGAAACAGGCGAGGCTCGACAGCGAGACGCGGTCCGGCCGCGACATCGGCAGGTAGACGCTGAGGAAGGCGGTAGCCGTGTAGGCCAGGGCATAGCCGCCGACCACGGCGCTGAGGATGCGGGCCGCGACGGCGCCAGCTTGGGTTGCGCTCATGCGTCGGCTCTCGGTTGGGTCGGGCGCGGGGAAACGCACATCGGGGTGAATCCTGCGAGGCGGCCCGGGCACTGCCCAGGCGCGCGATTGAAAAGCGGAATTATATGATATTAATTCTCAATTAAAAGAACTCAGCAACGCCGTTTGTGAGTATCTGTGTCGGAAATTCGCTGAACGGCATAGGTAGCGCTCACATCCATGGCGCGCAACAGGCCGTTCATCATCAGGTCAGCCTCGGCCGTGACCCGCGGAGGCGGCTGCTCCTCGAGGAGGCGGGAAGCGCCGGGGGTCAGTTCGACGGCCGCCACCACGGTGCCCTTGCCGAACAGGTATTCGTAGATCAGCAGGTAGTCCGTGCCGGGCAAGTCCTTGAAGTCGGCAATGCGCCGCAGCACGTTGATCGAGCCGAGTATCCAGTCGCGGCTTTCGGTGAACTCGAGCACGCCGAGACTCCAGGTCTGGCTCGCCTCGTCGTAGTGGTTCCAGGCCGGCGAGCGCAGGTGCTGGCTCCAGCCCGCCACCCAGGCCGCCGCGGTGGTGCCCTGCCCCAGTTCGCAGAGTTCACCCCAGGTCAGGCCGCCTCGTCGGTGATGATCGCCGTCCAGCCACCCTTCGAGGTCCCTGAAGCAGGCGGCGGAGCCCGCCTCCCGGGAGAGAAACTCCTCGAGCCTGGAACGACTGATGGAGACCTTCAGGTACAGCTGGCACGGCTCGGCCATGGAGTGTCCTCTTTGCTGATCCAACGATTCACCTCGCATCGCTTGTCGCGAGCCCGAGGTGCTGAATCGATAATCCTAGAGGTTTGGCCTGTTCGCGGTTCGCCCTACCTTTTCGACCGTGAGGTGGTATTTTTCAGATCGTGCTGTACAGCCGTTCAACTTTCCGCAGGCTTTTCCGCCGGCTCGGGGCTTATTGTCCCGTTCCCCTCCCATTCCTGCCGGCTCCTGGAGAGGGAAATGCTCTGGATTCACGCGAAGAAAAGGAATAGCCGGCCGGTTCCGAGTCCGATTTCTGTCAGCGCCCGCCCGCCTGCGCCATGGCCCGCTCCAGCCCCTCGAAGACGCGGGGCGACAGACACTGGGCGACGTTGAAGCGCAGGTAACCGGTGGCGCTCTGGCTCAGGCTGAAGACGTTGCCCGGCGCCAGCACCAGGTTGTCGGCCAGGGCCGCGCGCGAGACTTCGGCGGCATCCAGCCCACCCGGCAGGCAGGCCCAGACGAACACCCCACCGCGGGGTTCCAGCCAGGGACGGATATCCAGCGCGCGCAGGCGCAGCAGCGTCTCGCCCATGGCGTCGGCCAGGCGCCCGCGCAGGCTGTCCAAGTGGCGACGGTAGCTGCCCTTGCGCAGCAGTTCGTAGAGCATCTCCGCGCTGAACGGGCTGTTGCCGAAGCTGGTCGCCAGCTTCAGGTCCACCAGGCGCTCGCACCATTCCGGCTGGGTGGCGATGTAGCCGCAGCGTACCGAAGCCGACAGCGTCTTGGAGAAGCTGCCGACCTGAATCACCCGCTCCAACCCGTCGAATGCCGACAGGCGCGGCGCGCTCTCATGCTCGAAGTCGCCGAAGATGTCATCCTCGACGATCAGCAGGTCATGGGCCTCGGCCAGCTTCAGCAGGCGATGGGCAACCAGCGGCGAGAGCACCGCGCCGGTGGGGTTATGGAAGGCCGAATTGGTGATGTACAGGCGCGGGCGGTGCTGTTCCAGCAGGCTCGCCATGGCGACGACGTCCGGCCCGGTCGGTGTATAGGGCACGCCTACCACCTGCACGCGGTGCGCGCGTAGCAGGGCCTGGAAGTTGAAGTAGCCAGGGTCGTCCACCAGCACGCAGTCGCCCGGCTCCAGCAGGAAGCGGCAGACCAGGTCGATGGCCTGGGTGCCGTTGTCGGTGAGCACCACCTGTTGCGGTCCGACCGGCACGCCATAGTCCGCCAGCCGGCGCGCGAGTTGTTCGCGCAGGCCGGAATGCCCATAGGGGCGGCCGTATTCCAGCAGGCTCGATTGCGGCGCGCGGGCGATCTGCCGCAGCGCGCGGCGCAGCTCTTCCTCCGGCAGCCAGGACGGCGGCAGCCAGCCGCAACCGGGCTTGAGCGAAGTGTCCGCAGCCTCCAGCGACTGCCTCGAAATCCACAGCGGATCGATGCTGCGGTCCAGCGCCGGACCGACGTCCGCCAGGGACAGCGGCGGCGCATGGCCGGCGACATAGAAGCCGGAACCCCGGCGTGCGGCGATCACGCCGTCCGCGGCCAGCCGGTCATAGGCTTCCACGACGGTGGTCTTGGACACTTCCAGCTGCTCGGCCAACTGGCGAATCGACGGCAACCGCTCACCGGGCACCAGCGCCCGCGCGGCCAGGCGTTCGCGCACGTGGTGCATCACCGAATCGACCCGCGTGCTCTTTGGTCTGCCCATGCTGCCCTCGCCTGCCTCCGGATAAGGTGTACCGAGATAATTTGCAGACAGTTTGCGCAAATTGTACCTTTCTGTCACTGGCCGCCCGGCGGCTCCGCGCGCATCCTCCAGGCTCGCTCTCCTGCCGGAACACCCACCATGAACAACACCCACACTCTCGCCCCGAACAGCCACCTCGGCGGCTGGCTCAGTGGCTTTCTCGGCGTACTCATCTTCAGCGGCTCACTGCCGGCGACGCGGGTGGCGGTGGCCGACTTCGACCCGACGTTCCTCACCCTCGCCCGCGCCAGCATCGCCGGCCTGCTGGCGGCGGCAATCCTGCTGCTGTTGCGGCAGAAGCTGCCGGCGCGCAAGGACCTGATCCCCCTGCTGGTGGTCGCGGGCGGCGTGGTGGTGGGCTTCCCGCTGCTCACCGCACTGGCGCTCAAGCACGTCAATTCGGCCCACGCCATCGTCTTCGTCGGCCTGCTGCCACTGGCCACCGCGCTGTTCGGCGTGGTGCGCGCCGGTGAACAGCCGCGTCCTGCGTTCTGGATCTGCTCGCTGCTGGGCAGCGCCGTCGTCGCCGGCTTCGCCCTGTCACAGAGCGGTGCGGGCAATTTCACCGGCGACCTGCTGATGCTGGCTGCGGTGGCGGTCTGCGGCCTGGGCTATGCCGAAGGCGGACGCATCGCCCGCCACCTGGGCAGTTGGCAGGTGATCTGCTGGGTGCTGGTGCTGTCCCTGCCGCTGATGTTGCCGCTGGCCTGGTACACCCAGCCGGCCACCTTCACCGGCGCCAGTTGGCCGGCCTGGATCAGCCTGGGCTACGTCTCGCTGTTCAGCATGCTCATCGGTTTCTTCTTCTGGTACCACGGCCTGGCCACGGGTGGCATCGCCGCGGTCGGCCAGTTGCAACTGCTGCAACCGTTCTTCGGCCTGGCGCTGGCCGGCCTGCTGCTGCACGAGCAGATCAGCCCGCTGATGGCCGGCGCCACCGTCGCTGTCGTGCTGTGCGTCGCGGGGGCGAAACGCTTCGCCCGCTGACCGCCGGTTTCCTTCCGCGTCCCGCCCGAGAAAAATCGCGGTATCATCGGGCGTTTGCGTACTCGGCTGGACTGCCGGAAGGAAACTCGGATGAAGCCACCCGCCGACTCTCCACTGCCCGTCGTGGAGCGCGACGAACTCGCGCCCCGGCCACGGCTGACCCTGGGCAGCCACGTGCACAGCGGCTTCGACCTGCGCAGCGGGCGCATGCAGAACATCTCCCGGCACCGCGCCGCGCTGGCGTTCCTGTATGGCGACATGCCGGTCTCGGGCAGCGTCACGCCGCGCTCGGGCCGCGAGATCCGGGTATTCCGCGATGACCAGATCGTCCGCGTCAGCCGCGAGCTGGAACTGGAGCACGCCTGGCGCCTGGACCTGCGCGAGCTGGGCTTCAAGCCGGCGATGCGCCGCAGCGACGCGCTGGAAGACAGCGCCGGGGAAATGTTCGAACTGCCCGACGACAGTGCCTGGCAGGAGTTCATGCGCGAAGGCCTGCCGCAACTGCGCGAACAGGGCTGGGAAATCGACATCCGCCCCGAATTCGTCTTCGACCTCACGCCGGTGGATAACTGGTACGCCGAGATCGAGGAAACCGACGACCGCCAGTGGTTCGACCTGGAGCTGGGTATCGAGGTGGAAGGCCGGCGCATCAGCCTGCTGCCGGCGCTGATCGAGCTGATCCGGCGCATGCCGGCGCTGCTCGACCCGGTGGCCCTGGCCCGCCACGCCGACGATGAACAACTGGTGCTGCGCCTGGATGCCGGGCGCAACCCGATCCATACCTGGCAGACGGCCTCCGACCGGCCGCTGCGCGTCTCGCTGCCGTTCGGCAAGCTCAAGCCGATGCTCGGCACGCTGTCCGAGTTCTACATCGGCGAGCAGCCGCCGGTACGCCGCCTGCGCATGGGCGCGCCGGACGCCGCGCGCCTGACCGAGCTGGAAGAGCTGCCGCTGACCTGGCAGGGCGGCGAGCAACTGCGCGAGATCGCCCATCGCCTGCGCGACTACCGCGCCAAGCCGGCACAGATTCCCACCGGCCTCAACGCCGAGTTGCGCGGTTACCAGCACGAAGGCCTGAGCTGGATGCAGACCCTGCGTGAAGTCGATGCCAGCGGCATCCTCGCCGACGACATGGGCCTGGGCAAGACGCTGCAGTCCCTCGCCCACGTGCTGCTGGAAAAGCAGGCCGGGCGCCTGACCAGCCCGGCGCTGGTGATCATGCCCACCAGCCTGATCCCCAACTGGCTGGACGAGGCCGAGCGCTTCACTCCGGAGCTGCGCGTGCTCGCGCTGCACGGTGCCGGGCGGCGCAAGGCGTTCGCGAAGATCGCCGAGCACGACCTGATCCTCACCACCTACGCCCTGCTGCCGCGCGATGCCGAGAAGCTCGGGCAGCACGAGTATCACCTGCTGATCCTCGACGAGGCGCAGAACATCAAGAACGCCACCACCAAGGCCGCCCAGGCCGCGCGCCACCTGCGCGCGCGTCACCGGCTGTGCCTCACCGGCACGCCGCTGGAGAATCACCTGGGCGAGCTGTGGTCGCTGTTCCATTTCCTGCTGCCGGGCTGGCTGGGCGACGCGCGGCAGTTCGCCGTGGACTACCGCACGCCCATCGAGCGCCACGGCGACCAGGGCCGCCTGGCGCACCTGGCCGCGCGCATCCGTCCGTTCCTGCTGCGTCGCACCAAGGAACAGGTGGCCTCGGAACTGCCACCCAAGAGCGAGTTCATCCAGCACATCGAACTGAGCGAGGCGCAGCGCGACCTCTACGAGACCGTGCGCCTGGCGCTGGACCGCAAGGTCCGCGACGAGATCGCCCGCCGCGGCCTGGCGCGCAGCCGGATCATCATCCTCGAGGCGCTGCTCAAGTTGCGCCAGGTCTGCTGCGACATCCGCCTGGTGAACAAGGAAGCCCCGCCGCCCACCGGCAAATCCGCACGCGCGGTGACCTCGGGCAAGCTGGTCTACCTGCTCGACATGCTCGAAGAGCTGCTCTCCGAAGGCCGTCGAGTGCTGGTGTTCTCACAGTTCACCTCGATGCTCGCGCTGATCGGCGAGGCGCTAACCGAGCGCAACCTGGAATACGCCCTGCTCACCGGTGACACCCGCGACCGCCGCGCGCCGGTAAAGGATTTCCAGGAAGGCCGCGTGCCGCTGTTCCTGATCAGCCTGAAGGCCGGTGGCGTAGGCCTGAACCTCACCGCCGCCGACACCGTGATCCACTACGATCCCTGGTGGAACCCGGCCGCCGAGAACCAGGCCAGTGACCGCGCTTACCGCATCGGCCAGGACAAGCCGGTATTCGTCTACAAGCTGATCGCCCGTGGCACGGTGGAAGAGAAGATCCAGCTGCTGCAGCGCGACAAGGCCGCGCTGGCCGCCGGCATCCTCGACGGTTCGGGAAGCGACTGGCAGCTGGACGACGCGGATATCGACGCGCTGTTCGCGCCGCTGCCAAAGGCTGTCTGACCCCCGGCATCCCCTGCAGGAGCGGGCCAAATCCACGATCGCGCCCTGGGGGCGCTCCTACAGTGAAGAACCTCCTGACACCAGGAAGGGGAAATCCACTACATCGCCAAGCAGCGGCGTGTAGGAATCTACACCTGCGCCGACCCAACGAGCGCAGAGGCAGACGCCCCGGGGCAAACCGGAACGCTTGCCGGCGCAAGCAAGTCGACCCAATGACCCCGCTCGCCCCCTTGCGAGACGGGGTCATTGTCCTTGCGCCTCCGGCTCAGCGCATTCCCCAACCGTGGCTGACCAGCACCGACTGCCCGGTGAGCGCGGCCGAGGGGAAACTGGCCAGGAACAGCACGGTCTGCGCCACGTCCTCCACGGTGGTGAACTCGCCATCCACCGTCCCGCCGAGCATCACCTGTTTCACCACCGCTTCCTCGCTGATGCCCAGTTCCTTCGCCTGTTCGGGAATCTGCTTCTCCACCAGTGGCGTGCGCACGAAGCCGGGGCACACCACATGGGAGCGCACGCCATGCGGCCCGCCCTCCTTCGCCAGGGTGCGGGCCAAGCCGAGCAAGCCGTGCTTGGCGGTGACGTAGGCGGACTTGAGTGGCGAGGCTTCGTGGGAATGCACCGAGCCCATGTAGATCACCACGCCGCCACTCCCGGCCGGGTACATGTGGCGCAGCGCCGCGCGGGTGGTGAGGAAGGCGCCGTCGAGGTGAATGGCGAGCATCTTCTTCCAGTCGGCGAAGGCATAGTCCTGCAGTGGATTGACGATCTGGATGCCGGCGTTGGAGACCAGGATGTCGAGCCCGCCGAAGGTAGCGACCACCCGCTCGATGCCGCTGTCCACGGCCTGCTCGTCGGTCACGTCCATGGCCACCGCCAGGGCCCTGCCGCCGGCGGCTTCGATCTCAACCACCACACGCTGGGCGGCGTCCTGCTGCAAGTCGGCGATGGCCACGGCCGCGCCGGCCTGCGCCAGGGTCAGGGCGATCTGTTTGCCGATGCCACTGGCCGCGCCCGTGACCACCGCGACCTTGCCATTCAATGCGTTCATCAGAGAGCTCCCGGGAAAGTTGGAACTCTCACTCTAGACGGCTCAGTCGTGGGTCAGCTCGATGCTGCCATCGCGTTGCTGCCGATAAATCGTGTAAGGCAGCACCAGCGTATCGGTGGCAGCGGAGAGAACACCATCGAACAGTGGCCAGTAGAGCCCCTGGGGCGAGTCGGGAAGCGGTGGCGAAAGGCCGGCGCTGCGCTGATAACGACCGCCCGGATCACCATGCAAGGCGCAGAAGTTGTAAGCGACACCACTGTAGATGCGAGGGATCTCGGTGCAGTAGGTCCTGCCCAGTTTCAGATCGCTCACGCTCTCGTGCGCTTCACTGTCCAGCGTCCGAACCGACCCGCACCCGGTGACGCCGGCAGTGACTACCAGCACTGCGAACAGGCGACTCAGCATCGTTCATCTCCCTTGAAGTTCGAATTTCGCTCAGTTGCGGCGCAGCTCGATGCTACCGTCGCGGCTCTGCCGATACAGGGTGTAGGGCAAGGCCAGGGTGTCGACCACAGCGGAAAAAGCCATGTCCAGCACAGGCAGGATGGGTGGGCCGAAGATCTCGTTGGCCGGTGTGGGGGGCGGCGTATAGCCAGTGTCGGCCGGCGGCTCGCCGTACAGTTGGCAGGCATCCCAGACCACGCCGCCATAGACGCGCGGAATGGCACCGCAATAGGTGCCCTTGAGCTCCAGGTCGCTGGCGTCCACCACATCGTCGCTGCGCAGGGTGTGGTAGGAGCCACAACCGCTGAGCAACGCGGCGCCCAGCAGCAGGCTGGAACGGAACATCGTCATATCGAAACTCCTTCTCGACAGCTCACCAGCCCTTGAGCTGGTCCCAGCGCCAGTTGCGGTACTGGTAGATCAGTGTACCCAGCAACCCATAGGCCGCCGCCATGGCGAAAAGGATAAGAATCCGGTCGGCCACGGCTGAAAGCGGCAGGTTCATCTGGTTCATTTCCACCACCGCGCGGATCGCCCAGGTGGACGGGATAGCGTCGGCCAGCAACTGCACCCACTGTGGCATCGCCTGGGGCGGCCAGGTGAAGCCGGCCATGTAGAACAGCGGCAGGGTGATGAAGGTCATAGTCAGGTACACCGCCTCTTCCGAGGGCAGCACCTCGGCGATGAACTCGCTCATGGCGATCACCGCCAGCAGGAATGGCAGCACCAGGCCCATCAGCATGAAGAACGAGGCCGTCTGCCGGTAGCCCATGATCCACGGCCAGATCACGTAGAAGAGCATCGCCAGCACCGTCCAGATCAGCAATTGCGCGGCATAGCGACCGAAGCGCGTGGAGGTCGGCTGGCGCAGCGAGCGCGGAGTGCCGCCGCGCAGGTTGAGGTTCACCCGCGTGCAGGAGAGCAACAGGCTGTGCTGCAGGATCAGCGTCACCAGCCCCGGCAGGACGATGGCGGCGAAGCTGGTACCGGGGTTGAACAGGTCGGTCAGTTGGCCGATCGCCGGTTGCAGCAGCACGTTCGACTGCTCCTCGGAGAAGCCGCCACGCATCAGCCGCTCGCGGTTGTAGCGCAGCGACAGCTCGGTGTAGGTGGCGCTGATGTCCTGCTGGATCTGCCCATTGGCCATGCGGTTGGTGGCGTCGCCGAAGATCGGCACGGTCACCGACTCGCCACGCAGCACGCGCTTCTCGAAGTCCACGGGGATCACCACGATGCCGAACAGCTCGCGCCAGGCGAGGTCGTGCTGGGCTTCGGGCAACTGGTCGTAGGCGCGCGTGGCGATCTTCGGCGCGGCATCCAGCTGGCGCACCAGTTCACGGGACACAGCGCTGTGGTCCATGTCGATCACCGCCACCGGCAGGTCGTCCATGGTGCGGTGGGCGTACGGTAAGGTGGTCAGCGCCACCGACAGCACCATCAGCAGCCACAGCGGCTTGCCGAGCATATTCTTCAGCGACTGGCGGAAGACGTTCCAGAAATTCTCCATGACGACTCCTTACGCCGGACTCAGGTCGAGGCGCCGGCGCAGGCGCATCTTGGCGATCATGTAGGCGATCAGCGGGTAGAGCAGCAGCTTGCAGCAGGTGTACAGGCCGGATTCGGCCGGCGCCTTGCGCAGGAACTGGTCGAACAGCCCGTGCAGGGTATGGGTCAGCGGCTCGGCCTCGGAGATGATCCGCGCGATCTGTGGCATCGCCAGCTCCGGTAGCAGCACCCCGGAATAAGTCTGCGCCACGCCGATCAGCAGGCCGATCAGCGAGTAGGCGCTGAAGCGGTTGGCGGTGAAGATGAACAGCATCAGCCCGACGCTCTGCGCGGCGGCCACGTAGCAGACGGTGATCGCCAGCATCCACCAGGGATTGCCGTTGATGCGCGCGCCGTTGAGCTCCACCAGCAGGAACAGCTCCACCATCAGCAGCGTACTGAACAGCAGGGTGTAGGGCGCCATCTTGCCCAGCAGCCGCGCGCCCAGCGCCTTCGCGCGCAGGATGTGCGGGGACGAGGCACGCAGCTCCGGTGCTTCGCGCGCCAGTACGTGCACCGTGGCGACGATCACGAACAACTGCAGCAGATGCACGATGGCAGCGAACTGCTGGAAGTAGATGTAGTTGCCGCTGGCGTTGAACAGGCTTTCGTAGGACACGCTGATGCTGGCCAGCGCGGGCATGGCGCGGTCCATCCCGGTGGCCAGGCGCGGGCGCAGTTCGGCGTTGACCGAACTCATCAGGCCGCTGAAGTCCTGGGTCGAGTAGAAGCCGGCGGAATAGAACAGCGAGTTGTAGTACAGCTCGGCGACCGGCTGGCGGCCGGACAGTGCGTCCGCCTCGAAGTCGCGCGGGATGTAGAGCAACGCATAGTCATCGGCCATGCGCAGGCGACGCAGTCCCTCCTGCAGGCCGCCGCCGAGCACCTCGACCTTGGCGTGGGAGCCGGCATCCAGCTCGCGCACTATGCGGCGCGACAGGCTGCTGTGGTCCGCATCGACCACGGCCGCCGGCATGTCCAGCAGCGTACCGGCCTGGTACACGCCGCTGATGACGACGAACAGCAGCAACGGCCAGAGCCAGCCGAGCCAGTGGATGGTCCAGCTGCGCAGGGCGACCCGCGTCTCGCTACCGAAGGCCTGGGCGAAACGCAGCAGGTTGCGCCTTACTGCTTCCACTGCCACAGCGCGCTCATCCCGGGTCTCAGGCCTGGCACCGGTTGCTCCGGATAGAGGCGCACCTCGAAGGTCTTCAGGTCGAAGTCACCGGTGGCGCGGGTGGCGCGCTTGGTCGCGAAATCGCCCAGAGGCGCGATATAGCTGACCTTGGCCTTCACCTCGGCGCCCTTCAATGCCGGAACCTGGATGGCCACTTCATCGCCTTTCTTCACATCCGCGAGGATGTCTTCCCGCAGGTTGAAAACGAAATAACTGTCGGACAGGCGCACCAGCGTGAGCAACGGACTGTAGGCATTGACCAGCTCGCCCTGCTCCGCCGGGATCGGTCCGACCTCGCCGTCCACCGGCGCGACCACGTTGAGGTCGTCGGTCTGCGCCTGCAATTCGAGAATCTGCGCGTCGGCCCGGCGGACGGCAGCCTCCAGCGCCTGGCGGCGTTCTTCGCGATCGCCCTGGGTGCCTTCATCGAGATTGGCCTGGGCCTCGGCGACGCGGTTGCGCGCCACGTCGCGGCCACGGCGGGACAGGTCCAGCTGCGCCTGGGAAACGAAGCCGCGCCCGGCCAGCTCCTCGTTGCGCTGGTACTCCAGATCGGCGTTGCGCATCTCGGCCTGTGCCTGGGACAGGCTGGCCTGCAAGGCCCGCAGGGTTTCCTCGCGGGTGCCATGAAGGGATTCGTCGAGGTTCGCCTGCACCTGGTTGCGCGCGGCGCGCAGGGAGTCCAGCTGGGCCTGCAGCTCCGGGCTGCTGAGGGAGATCAGCACCTGGCCCTGCTTCACGTCGTCGCCGCGCCGCACATGCAGCACTTCGACCCGGCCCTTGGCCTTGGAGGCGACGATGACGTTGGTGGCGTCCGCCTCACCCTGCAGAAGCAGCGGCTGGGTGTGCAGGCGCAGGTAAAGGGTGACGGCGATGATCACCAGGATCAGCAGGGGTGCGAACAGCTTCCATCCCTTCATGGAGTCGTCTTCTCAGGCAGCGGATGCACCGATGGTAGTGCATCCGCTGCTCCAGCGGAGGCTCTGGATCAATGCCGCCGGGCGATCAGCGCTCGTCGTCGCTGATCAGGTCGCGTTCACTGCCGCGCTGTGGCGAACTCGGCGAGGGGAAGCGCGAGGAGGCGTAGCGCACCACCAGGATCGCCAGCGCCAGCAGCAACAGGGCCACCGAGACCAGGATGATGCCGTCGTCGGGCACATGGTTGTGCTGGATGTCGGCGATCATCAGGCGGGTCAGCGCGGTCATCGCCACGTAGATCAGGAAGCGCACCGGCATGTGGTTGGTCTTGAAGTAGATACCGACCATGGCACCCAGTTCGAGGTAGATGAACAGCAGCAGGATGTCGTCGATGCTCGCGTGTCCCTTGCCGACCATCTCGCCGAAGGCCACCGCCGCCGACCAGAACACCGTGCCGCCAATGGCGAACAGCGCCAGATAGTGGAAGCCCTCCACCAGCAGGTTGCCCAGGGATTCGGCACAGCCATGCATCCGCTCGCTCAGGCGCTCGGCCCAGTTCTGTTTCATTCGTCGGTTCTCCGCAATACAAGGCTTTGTTGGCGTGAAGCCTGCAAGTGCTACGCCATTGATCTTGCGCAGTCATGGCACAGATGGGCTGCGCGAATATGACTGCGAACTTTTTCGGCCAGCCCCCGGTCCATTCAGGGGCATGCCACAAAACAGGCAGGAACGAGTGATGGAAAGTCCCTTTCAGAAGCTGACCGACGCCTTCCAGGAACAATACCGCGTCAATTTCAGCCTCGAACGGCCCGACGGCAGCATTGTCCTGACCCTCTCCACCGAGGCAGGAGTCGCCGCGCGCCGTCTCATCCGCAATACCCAGCTGCAGGATCCGGAACAACTGCAGCGCTTCATCCAGAGCATCCGCTTCGGCATCGCCATCGAGCAAGGCGGCACGGCACCGCAGCTGCTGGCTGCCATGACGCGCGGCGAGAACGGCCTGCCGATCGCGTCCTGATGCCACCCTCTGCAAGAACGCCTTCCTACAGAGCCATCTGACTGACGATTCATTGCGCCAGTCACTTGGCCACGTTGCGCGCGCCTACGGGGCGCGCGCACTGCTTTGGGCCGCCGCCAATACTGGCCAACTACAGGCACATCCCCTTCCTGCGTCTACGCTGCTGACAACGATTCGCACAGCGGCAGTAGCATTGCGCGACCACTTTACTGTATAAATGAACAGTAATTTCGAACTCCCCAATCAAAGAGAAGGCATAGAGGTGATGAATGGCCGTCGAAGTGGTGTACCGCAGCAGCCGCGATCCGGAGCGCCTGTTCATGGATAAGGCAGAAGCCGACCGGCACGACAAGATGCTGGAACTGGCGGAAACGCTGGCCGACGTGCTGCAGAAGGCGGTGCCTTCGCTCAAGGAGGATCAGGTCGAGGAGATCGGTATCTTCATGGCCAGGAACCGCGACGCCTTCGCCCGCGCCTTCAAGAACCAGCCCGATGCGCTGAGCGAGATCTTCAGCGAGCCAGCTGCCGAGGAATGACACCCGCGGCCAGCTAATCCTGCAGGAGCGCGCCATGGGTCGCTCCTGCAAGGTGCGACAGCTTCAGTGCCCCGAATACTCGCCGTAGAGAATCCGCTCGGCGAGCTTGTCGGCGACCCGCGCCGGCGACAGGTGATCCGCCTGGGCGTGGGCGTAGACCTCGGTCAGGCGCTCGGCGATGCGCGACAGGTGCGCCGTGATGATCGGCAACGCTTCGCCCTGGTGCTGCAGGGCGACGTAGATCAGCCCGCCGGAGTTGATCACGTAGTCCGGCGCATAAAGAATGCCCCTCCCCTCCAGCTCATCGGCGACTTCCGGATGAGCCAGCTGGTTATTGGCCGCCCCGGCGACGGCGGCACAGCGCAGGTGGCCGACCACGTGCGACGTCAGCACGCCGCCCAGCCCGCAGGGCGCAAGGATGTCGCACGGCGTAGTGAGCAGCGCTTCGTTGGGTACCGGGCGGGCGCCCAGTTGCTCGACGGCGAGTTGCACCTTGCCGGCGTCGATATCACTGACCAGCAATTCCGCCCCTGCGGCCGACAGGTGCTCGGCCAGCGCATAGCCCACATTGCCCAGTCCCTGGACCGCCACCCGCAGGCCATCGAGATCGTCGCTGCCAAGGCGTGCCTGGGCGCTGGCGCGGATACCGGAGAACACACCCAGCGCGGTATGCGGTGAAGGATCGCCGCCACTGGTGGTGCTGGTGACATGGCGGGTGAACTGGGCGATGCAGTCCATGTCGGCGCTCGAGGTGCCGCTGTCTACCGCCGTGATGTAGGCGCCGCCCAGGGAATCGATCGCACGACCGAAGGCTTCGAAGAGTTCGCCGCGATTGTTGATGTGCGGGGCGCGCAGGATCACAGCCTTGCCGCCCCCCTGGCGCAGGCCGGCCAGCGCCGCCTTGTAACTCATGCCCTGGGCCAGGCGCGAGACATCGCGCAATGCGGCATCGTCGCTGGGGTACGGCAGGTAGCGGCAACCGCCCAGTGCGGGGCCGAGCCGGGAATTGTGGATGGCGATGACGGCCTTGAGTCCCGTGGCCGGGTCCTGAAAGAGATGCAGCGACTCGAGCCGGGTGGCTTCCATCATGTCGAACATGGCGGCGCTCCCTTGCTGGGGGTGGACGGCGGTCCGAAGGCGGACCTTCTTCAGTATAGGCAGCGCCTGTCACAACACCTTCACGGGCGACGACTGCACCACTGGACGAGTGCCCGGCGCTCCGGTTACAACCGCAGGGTCAGCCGGAGAACGCCATGGACCAGCGTCAAGCCTGCCTTGCCTGTCTTGCCCAGGACCCGCCCGCCCTGTTCGAAGCGGCCCTGTGGATCGCCGCCGAACACGAACCGCACCTGCCGCCGGACCAGGCCCTGCGACTGTTCGACTCGCTCGCGCACCAGGTTGCGGTGGCCCTGCCGCAGGGCACCGGCGATGCGGAGCGCGCGCAGTTCCTGCTGCGCCGGCTGAGCGAGCTGGGCTTCGCCGAAGACGATGAATACCCGCTGCACCCGCGCGCCGCCCTGCTCCCCCAGGTACTGCAACGCCGCCACGGCCAGCCGCTGTCGCTGGCGCTGATCGCCCTGGAGATGGCACGGCGCAACGGCATCTCCCTGGCCGGGGTGAACTTCCCCGGACGCTTCCTGCTGCGCGTACCAGGCGCCGACCACCTGCTCGACCCCGCCACCGGCCGCCGTCTCTACACCCGCGACTGCCGCGACCTGCTGGCGCGCCAGATGGGCGCCAACGTCGAGCTGTCCGCCGAGCACCTGCGCACCGCCAGTGCCGCCGACATGCTGCAGCGCCTGTCGCGCAATCTGCGCCAACTGCACCTGGCCGCCGGGGAGCCGCTGGCGGCGCTGAAGGATGCCCAGCGCGTGCTGGAACTGGGGGCGCCCAGCGCCAGCGATCACCTCGCCCGCGCGGACCTCTACCATGTGCTGGATTGCCCGCAGGCGGAACGCTATGACCTGGAGCGCGCCATGCTGCTCAGCGACGATGCCGCCGAGCAGATGCGCCTGGCCCAGCGCCTGGCCGAGATCAGCGTGCCGCCCAAGGCGCTGCACTGAGACTCACGCTTCAGACTTTCAACAGGCCCAGCTCCTTCGCCCGCGCGACCGCCTGGGTGCGACGCTCCACGCCCAGCTTGCCGTTGATCCGGCGTGCGTGGGTCTTCACCGTGTGCAGGGAGATATACAGCCGCTCGCCGATTTCCAGGTTGGAACAGCCGCGGGCGATCAGCTCCAGCACCGAGAGCTCACGCAGGCTCAGCAGGTTGTGCGGGGCCATCTCGCCGGCATGCGGGCGCAGGCCGAACAGGCCGGGCTGGCGGCGCTGGGTGTCACGCAGGGTCGAGAGCAGCCCGAAACGCTGGGCCAGGGCGACGCCCTCGTCCAGCGCGCTGCGCGCTTCCTCCAGGCTGCCGGCGATGAAGTGCGCCTCGGCCAGCGCCAGCCAGACGTCGCAGGCCAGGGTGTTGCGGCCCTGGCGCAGCAGGTCCGGAAGCATTGCCAGCAAACGCTGCAGGGCGGCATCCACGTCGCCGTCGTAGAGCTCGGCCAGCGCCAGGTGATGTTCGACCCGCAGTATCTGGTCCGGCGCCGCCGCCGGCGGGCTGAGCCGGTCGGTGCGATAACGCGAGGCCACGCGCTGGAGGACTTCGCGAGCCGGCCCCGCTCGGTGCTGGCGCAGGTTCAGCGCGCCGCTGGCCAGCAGCAGCGGCCCGCGGTAGATCGGCTCGGGCACATGCTGCAGTTGCATCAGCCGCTCGACTTCCAGCAGACGGCTGAAGGCGCCGTCGGTGTCACCGTCCAGCGCGTCCAGCCAGGCCATGCCGGTGAAACCGTAGATCGAGCTCGGATCGTGGCTGCGCCGGGTTTCGTTCAGCCCAGCGATGAACAGTTCGCGGGCCTCGTCATCGCGGCCCTGGCGCAGGCACAGCCAGCCACGGCGAAGGGCGACACGGCCGGCCATGGCGTTGCAGGTGATGCGCATCTCGTCGAGGTACTCCTGCACCCGCGCCAGTAGCGCATCGGCGCGCTGCAGTTCACCGCGCTGCTCCAGCCACTGGGCGCGGTCCAGTTCCAGCAGCGCTTCAAAGGTGGTGCTGCCTTGCAGGCGCGCGCGCCGCAGCGCCTCGCGGTTGATCAGCCGCGCCTCGGCCAGGCGCCCGTCGGCCTGGGCCTGCTGGGTCAACGCAGAGAGGCAGATCAGGGTCTGCGCCCAGGCCTCCTCGGGCAGGTGCGCCAGCGCCTCGCGCAGTTGCTCGCGGGAGCCGGGCAGGCCGCGCGCATGGGTGAGCATGCCGTTCAGGCCTTGCCATTGAGCGACCAGCGCACGCTGGCGGTGCTCGCCCGGCATCGGCAGGAAGCGGTCGAAGCCGGTCAGCAGCGCTTCCACGTCATCCAGGCGGCCGACGAACAATAGCGTCCAGGCATTGAGGATGAGCAGACGTGGCGTGCTGCAAAGCAGTTCCTCGGGAAGCGATTCGCGCAGTTGCAGCACACGCTCGACATTGCGGCCGTGCAGCAGTTGCTCCTCGGTCAGGCGCTGCAGCAGGCTGGCGGAAACATCCGGCTGCTCGGCGTACAGCGAGTGCTCGAACGCCGAGTGAATTTCCCCGCACTGGGTGAACCACTGGCAGGCACGCCGGTGCAAAGTCGCCGCTGGCCAGCGCGAGAGGCTCGCCAGCGCCGCCGCCACCATGGGCGCCACCTGGAACCAGTGCTGGGTGTTGTCCACCGCTTCGATCAGCACGCCCCAGGCTTGCAGGCCGTCCAGGCCGAGACCGGGTTCGTCGAACAGGTAATCGCAGAGTTCGCGGTTGAAGCGGGCGATCTGCGCCAGGCCGCAGAGGGTCTCCGCCAGCTCCGCCGGCAGGCTCGCCAGGACCTCGCGTTGCAGGTAGTCCTGCAGCAGGCCGTTGCCCGTCTCGGCCACCTGGGTGGCGCAGGGCGCAATGGGTTCGGCTCCCAGGCTGAGCAGGCGCAGGCGCACGCCAGCGAACCAGCCATGGGTGGCGTCCTGCAGGGCCTGGCGCTGGGCCTGCGGCCACTCCAGGCCGGCGGTCTGCAGGTAGGCATCGAGTTCGCACTGGGTCAGCGCCAGGGTGCTGGCGGCCAGCTCCAGCAACTCGCCTTCGAGCAGCAGGCGGGTGAGGTTGCAGGCCGGGCGACGGCGGCTGGCCAGCCACCAGCCGATCTGCGGCGAGGCCACGGCGAGCAGGCGGTCGAAACAGTCGTCGAGGGCGGGATCGGGCGCACGGGGATAGTCGTCGAGCATCAGCCAGACCGGCTCGCTGGCGTTTTCCAGCCAGGTTGCCAGGGCCGCTTCGCCCGACCAGGGTACGCCGAGCGCCTCGCCCAGCCGTTCGCAGAACTGTTCGGGCTCGAGCGCCCGACCGCCCAGGCCCAACCAGACCACGCGGGTGCCAGCTGGCGCCAGGCGCGCGCATTCGCTCATCAGCACCGTCTTGCCACAACCGGGCGGCGCCACCAGCAGACGCAGGCGGCACTCGGTGGCGCTCAGGCTGGCATGCAGCCGTTCGCGGGGCAGGTGCTGGCGGGGCAGGCGAGGCAGCGCCGCACCGTGCTGTGCAAGACTGTGCAGGGCGATTGTCGACATGGGCTTCTTCCGGCCATTTGCAGGCCAGACTATGCCGCTGGTCGACGCGGGCAAAGGACCATCAGCCAGATTCATGGGACGGTATAGCGCGGGCCGCGCCCAGGCCCGAAACAGAGGCTGCGCGCCGGGCTGGCAGCGGAAAAAAAGAAACCCGGCATCCACGAGGGATGCCGGGGCCAAGGAGCGGAGTGTTACTTCAGCGGACGCCGGTGTTGCGCAGTGCCGCCGGGGTGAAGTCGGCCATGCTGGCCTTCTGGCCGAACTGGTAGCCACGCTTCTCTTCGTTGTTCAGGCCGAAGGTCACGTAGCGGCCGGCGAGGATGTCGTACAGCGATTCGGCGGCGTAGCCGGTGGCGAGTTCGGTGTAGAAGGTCATCTCGTGGCCTTCGCCGACACGCCAGAGTTGCCCGCGACCGTCATACAGCTCGGACACCGCGATCTGCCAGCTGTCCTCGTCGAGGTAGAAGTGGCGCTGGCCGTAGATGTTGCGCTCGCCGGACTTCAGGGTGCCCACCACTTCCCACACGCGGTGCAGTTCGTAACGGGTCAGGTCCTGGTTGATGTGGCCCGGCTTGACGATGTCGTCGTACTTGAGCTCCGGCGAGTTCAGGTGGTAGCTGTTGTACGGGATGTACATCTCGCGCTTGCCCACCAGTTTCCAGTCGTAACGGTCCGGGGCGCCGGAGAACATGTCGTAGTTGTCCGAGGTGCGCAGGCCGTCCGAGGCGGTGCCCGGGCCGTCGTACGCAACCTGCGGGGCACGGCGCACGCGGCGCTGGCCGGCGTTGTAGATCCACGCCAGGCGGGGCTCCTTCACCTGGTCCAGGGTCTCGTGCACCAGCAGGACGTTACCGGCCAGGCGCGCCGGAGCCGTTACCTGCTGCTTGAAGTAGGTGAGGATGTTGCCGGTCTTGCTGACATCCTGGTCACCCATGTTCTGCGGCACCGCGATCGATTCCTCGAAGCGGATCGGCGTGTAGCTGCCGTTGGTCTGCGGCACCACCTGCACCACCGAGCGGGAGATGTTGCCGCCGTGGTAACGGGTCAGGTGGTTCCACAGCGCCTGCACACCGTTCTGCGGCAGCGGGAAGGCGTAGTAGCGGCTCTTCTCGAAGTTCTCCAGGCCGTTGCCGTCGTTGATCGGCTGGACGAATTCGGCGCTGCGCTTGATGGCGGCGTAGATGTCGTCAGGCAGCGCGAAAGTGCGGTGGGTCTTGTACACCGGAATCTTGTAGGTGTCCGGGTAGCGCTTGAACATCGCCAGTTGGCCGGCGGAAAGCTTGTCCTTGTACTGGTCGACGTTCTGCGCGGTGATGGTGAACAGCGGCTTCTCGTCGGCGAACGGGTTGGAGAGGAAGCCCTTGGCGTCCAGCTTGCCGGCAGTGCGGGAGATGCCGCCGGTCCAGGCCGGGATGCTGCCGTCGGCGTTGCCTTCCTTCTGCGAGCCCATGGGCGTCAGGCTGGTGCCCAGCTTGGCCACTTCGTCGGCGGACACCGCCGCCATCACGCTGCAGGACAGCAGGCTCAGGGCCAGCGCGCCGCATTGGAGGATTCTTGTCGTTCTCATGTCGATTCCTTGAGCAGGCAGGTCAGAAGTTCACGCCGAAGCTGAGCGAAACGAAGTCACGGTCAACGATGGTGTTGTAGTCGCCGCCGAAGAAGTTCGTGTAGTTCAGGCTCGCGGTGTAGGTGTTCTGGTACTCCGCATCCAGACCAATGCTGGCGGCCTTGCTGCCTTCGTTGAAGACCGGGCCGTAACCGTGCACGTCGTGGGACCAGGCAACGTTGGGCTTGAGGTTCACCCCGGCGAAGACGTTGTTGTAGTCCCAGATGGCGCGGGCGCGGTATCCCCAGGAGGACGAGGTGTAGAAGCCGCCGTCGCCGTACTCGGCGTCGGCCGTGGCGTTTTCCGGCACGCCGTACACCGAGTCACGGCCATAGCGCTCGCCGACCTCGTTGGTCATGCCGCCGATGTAGGTCACGCCGACTTCGCCCACCAGGGTGACGCGGTCCGCGCCCATGGTCTGGTCGAAGAAGTGGGTGAAGGTCGTCTGCGCCTGGGTCACTTCCTTGCGGATGTAGCCATGGTTGATCTGGTTGGCCTGGGCCAGCGCGCCCGCTACCCCACCGCTGGCGTACCCACCGGCCACGGTGGTGGCGAGCAGCGGGGTCAGGTCGGTGGTGTTGAGCTGCAGCGGCATGTTCGGCCGGTAGCTGATCTCGCCGTTCCAGGCAGTGCCGGTGGGCAATGTGGTGGAGAAGCTCAGACCGTACAGGCGGATGTCCTCGGGGTATTCGAGGAAGTAGTTGCCACGTCCCAGCAGGATCGGCTGGGCCAGCGCCGAGACGCGCAGCGCGTTGATGATGTCGGCGCTGCCGGCATTCTTCATGCTCACGATGGGCGTACGGCTGTGGTAGTTCATGGCGTAGGCGCCGTATTCCACATCGTCGCCCAGCCAACGCAGGGCCAGGCCCCACTGACCGGAGTCACGGGCGTCGCGGTCGGCGCCGCGCGGCACCATCAGGCCTTCCTGGGTAACGGTGACGCCCATGGAGTTGAGCAGCGAGTGGATGCCCGGCGAGTTCAGCGTATTGATCGTGGCCGGATCGAGGATGTTGTAGTTGGTGTTGCAACCGTCGGCGGCGACGTCGGTGGTGGAGAAGAAGGTGCCGCAGTTGTCGAGCACCGTCTGGTCCCACTCCAGCTGGTAGAAGCCCTCCACGGACAGCGCATCGGTGACGCTCTGCGACAGGTAGACCATGTTCACCGGGATCAGGCCTTCCTTGATTTCCGAACCGGGACGGCGGAAGGCAGAGACGTCGATGGGGTTGATGGTGTTGATGCTGTTGCCAATGAAGGTGCTTTCACCCCAGCTCACCACCTGTTTGCCCAGGCGCACGGTGCCCGGCAGTTCGGCGATGGAATAGTTGTAGTACCCGAAGGCATCCAGCAATTGGGCGCCGGAGGACTTGGCGCCTTCCTTGCGGCCATCGTCGGAAATCTGCTTCCACTCGGTGCTCTCGTCCTTCAGGCGGAAGTCATACCAGTACTTGCCGCGGGTGAAGACGCCGAAGTCCCCGTACTTCAGCTCCAGGTCGTGGATGCCCTTGAAGATCTTCGAGAAGGTATGCCCCTTGCGGAAGTTCAGCCGGCCGTCGTCGTTGGTCTGGGTCATGCCGTGGCCGCCGTTGGCGGCGCCGATCAGATCCTCTTTCGGACTCTGGGTACTCCAGCTGGCCCCCACGGACAGACTGGAATCGAACTGTCCTTCGATTTCCCCGATGTTGAAGTTGATTGCCTGAGCCTGGGTGGCGCATCCCAGGGCGACAGCAGTGGCGAGAAGTTGCGGTTGGAAGAATCCGCGCCTTGTTTTTGTTGTCATGCGGCTCTCCTGACGGTGTCTAGGTGGCCTTACCCTACTGAGCGACCTGACAGGGAGTAAGCGCTCCAAGGTGGTATTTGGCGTGTCGCCCGAAAGAGTGAATCCCCCCTCTGGGACGGGCTCTGGCGGGCGATATTGGCGCAGGCGATGACGAATCATCGAGACGATGGATAGTGCCTGGCGCCTGACAGGTGCTTTGCCACTACCCGAGAAGCGCCGTCTGGGGCATGCTTAGCTTCCTATGCAAGCCATCGACCAACGCCCGACCGACAGTCACCTGACCGAGCAGACCCGCGAGGTGGTGCTGCGCTACCACCAGTGCTGGAAGCATCGCGACCTCGAAGCGGTGCTCGCGCTGTATCACCCGCAGGTGCAGTACAACGACTTCTTCCAGAACCGCACGCTGGGCTACACCGACCTGCGCGACTACGTGCAGGGCACCATGCCCAGCCGCCCGGAAGAGTTCCTCGACCACATCGACCGCATCCGCGTGGACGGCGACACCGCCTTCATCCAGTACCGCATCGCGGTAACGCTGAGCGGCCGCCTGGCGACCTTCCATTCCAGCGAAGCGATCACCGTGTGCGATGGCCTGATCTGGCGCATCAACGAGTACGCCTCGGTGGTGCGCGAAGGTGGCGAAAGCCGCCCGCAGACCATCGACCCGCGCCCGGCCACCAGCCGCCTGGGCCTCTCGCCGCGCCAGCTCAGCCAACTGGCCAGTGACCTGGAAGACTATTTCAGCAAAAGCCAGCCGTACCTCGCGCCGGACCTGGACCTGACCCAGGTGGCCACCGCCACCGGCTACACGCGCAACCAGATTTCCTACCTGCTCAACCAGGTGATGGGGCTGAGCTTCTACCAGTACGTCAACCAGACACGCCTGACCCACCTGCTCAGCCAGTTGCGTCCGCCGCTGCCGTCGCGCATCGACGAACTGGCCTTCTCCGCCGGCTTCAACTCGCTCTCGGCCTTCTATCGCTGCTTCCGCCAGCAGACCGGCCAGTCTCCCCGCGAGTACCTGAAGCGCCTGCGCGAGGAACAGCAGGAGCCCTGATCCGCCCCTGCCGGCGGGTACGCGAGCAATCCTCGCGTACCCGCGCGCACGACAGAACCCCGCGCCAAATCTAGGCTTGCCGACATTCCCCCTTCTTCCTTTTGGAGTCGTCTATGTCGGCATGGCGTCATATCAGTCTGTGGATGAACCAGCTGGACGATGATCTCGTCCCGCGGCCATCCCTGCAGGGCACCCTGGACGTCGATGTGGCCATCGCCGGCGCCGGTTACACCGGTTTGTGGACCGCCTACTACCTGAAGCTGCGCGCGCCGCAACTGAAGATCGCCATCGTCGAGGCCGAAACCGCCGGCTTCGGCGCCTCGGGCCGCAACGGCGGCTGGCTGATGGGCAACATGCTCGGCGAAGACCGCCTGCTCGCCGGCCTGTCGCCCGAGCAGCGCCGCGCGTCCTACGACCTGCTGCACGACATCCCCGACGAAGTGGCCCGCGTGCTCGAGCGCGAAGGCATCGACTGCGACTACCGCAAGGCAGGCGTGCTCTACACCGCCGCGCGTTATCCGGAACAGGAAACCCGCCTGCGCGAGTACCTCGCCCACCTGCACGCCGAGGGTCTGACCGAAGACGACTACCGCTGGCTGAGCAAGAGCGAGCTGGCCGAGCAGCTGCGCATTCCCAGCGCACTGGGCGCCATCCACACCCCGCACTGCGCCACCATCGACCCGGCCAAGCTGGTCCGTGGCCTGGCTCGCGCCGTGGAACGCCAGGGCACGCAGATTTTCGAGAAAAGCCGCGTCACCCACTGGGCACCTGGCCTGCTGCGCACCAGCCAGGGCGAGCTGAAGGCACACTGGGTGGTGCCGGCCATCGAAGGTTACGCCGCCGACCTGCCACCGCTGGGCAACTACCAGTTGCCGGTGCAGAGTCTGCTGGTGGCCACCGAGCCGCTGCCCGAATCGGTGTGGGCGGAGATCGGCCTCGACAAGGGCCAGGCCTTCAGCGAATTCAGCCGCCAGGTCACCTACGGCCAGCGCACCCCGGACAACCGCCTGGCGTTCGGCGCCCGCGGCGGCTACCGCTTCGGCGGCAAGCTGCGCAACGACTTCAGCCTGACCGAAGATGAAGTCGGCCTGCGCCGCTACCTGTTCAGCGAGCTGTTCCCGCAACTCAAGGACGTGCGCATCACCCACACCTGGGGTGGCAACCTGGGCATGTCGCGGCGCTTCCACCCGCACATGCTGATCGACCGCCGCAACGGTATCGCCCTCGCCGGCGGCTACGGTGGCGAAGGCGTCGGCGCCACCAACCTGGGCGGCCGCACCCTGGCCGACCTGATCCTCGGCCAGGACAGCGCCCTCACCCGCCAGCCGTGGGTCATCAACGACCGCAGCGTGCAGGACGGCCTGCGCGGCTGGGAACCCGAACCCTGCCGCTGGCTGGGCTACAACGCCATCATCCGCAGCTTCGTGCACGAGGACGATGTACTGGCCAACCCCCACAGCGCGCCCTGGCGCCGCCGGCTGGCGGAGAAAGTCGCCGCCAGCATGGAAAACCTGATGACCTGGAAGGTCGGCTGATTCGCCGGCCCCACCCCTGGATAGAAAGCCCCCACTGGAGCCCCGTATGAAACTGACCCACCTGAAAGACACCCTGCACGCTCAACTCGGTGAAGCCAACCCGGTCGCCGTGCCCCTGGGCGAGCCGATTTCCGAGACCCGCGTGGAGTCCATCGAGCGTCCGGACGGCGTGGAAACCGGCATCTGGGAATGCACCCCCGGCCGCTGGCGCCGCCAGATCGTCGAGCAGGAGTTCTGCCACTTCATCTCCGGCCGCGGCACCTTCACCCCGGACGGCGGCGAGCCGATCGCCTTCCAGGCTGGCGACGCCTTCCTGCTGCCGCAGAACAGCCTCGGCATCTGGGACATCCAGGAAACCACGCGCAAGACCTACGTGATCATCGAGCGCGACTGACCGGAAAGCAGGGAGAGCGATCGCCCCGCCCTGCACCCCACCTGCAGGAGCGAGCTTGCTCGCGAACGGAGTTACCGGCAGCACCCGCGCTGGCCGGGTTCGCGAGCAAGCTCGCTCCTACAGCCAGAATCCGTATCAGAATTCCCCGTGCCGCCCTTGCCCACCGGCAAAGCGCTTCGCTCCTTTCACCGTCTCGCCGCTTTCGATCACCGCCATCCCGCCCTGGAATTCGTTGGCCAGCGCCACGTCGAACGACAGGTTCCACTGCGCGAAGACACTGTCACGATCGGCCAGCATGCAGCGCTGCGGAAAATCGGCGATCTCCCGCGCCAGCTCTTCCGCCACCTCCAGCGCCGTGCCGCTGGCCACCACACGGTTGGCCAGGCCCATGGCGAAGGCTTCCTGTGCGCCCACCGGACGGCCGGTGAGAATCAGGTCCAGCGCCCTGCCCTGGCCGACAATGCGCGGCAAGCGCACGGTGCCGCCATCGATCAGCGGCACCCCGAAGCGTCGGCAGAACACCCCGCACACCGCGTCCTCGGCCATCACCCGCAGATCCGCCAGCAGCGCCAGCTCCAGGCCGCCGGCCACGGCGTAGCCCTCGATGGCAGCAATCAGCGGTTTGGACAGCTGCATGCGGCTCGGTCCCATGGGCCCGTCGCCTTCCATTTCCAGGCGGTTGCGCCGCTCGCCGTCCTCGGCCACTGCCGCCAGATCGGCGCCTGCGCAGAAGGTTCCGCCAGCACCGGTCAGTACGGCGACGCGGGCTTCCTCGTCCTGTTCGAAGTCGCGCAGGGCATCGGCCAGCGCCTGGGCGGTCGGCAGGTCCACGGCGTTACGCACCGCAGGGCGGGCGATGACCAGCGTGGTCACCGGGCCGTTCTTCTGGATTATCACGCTCATGGCGAACTCCTCGGGCCAGGAATCAGACAAGCAAAGGGCCGGCTTGAAGCCGGCCCTTTCACCTTACTGCGTTCGCCGCCGTGGAACAGCCCTGCTGGCCATTCCGCCGGTCAGGCTGGCCGGATCAACCGGCGTATTTCTGCAGGTTGGCCATCATCTCGCGCAGCGCTTCGACGTTGTCCTTGGGATGCGCGGCGTTCTCGAAGTTGCAGATCTGCGCGAAGTTGGCTGCCACGTCCTCGACGCTGAAGCCCTCGCGCGGGTCGAAGCCCACGCCCAGGCTGCGCTCCCAGCGCACCTTGCCGATCCAGCCACCGCCCACTTCGAACAGGCCCGAGGTTTCCTGGCAGGCTTCGCTGCCCAGGTACACCACCAGCGGGCTGACGAGTTCGGGCTTGAGCGCCTCGAACACCTGCGGCGGGATCAGCCCTTCGGTCATGCGGGTGCCGCCGGTAGGGGCGATGGCGTTGACGAAGATGTTGTTCTTGCGGCCTTCGATGGCCAGGTTGCGGGTCAGGCCGTAGAGGCCCAGCTTGGCCATGCCGTAGTTGCTCTGGCCGAAGTTGCCGTAGATGCCGGAGGTGGACGAGGTGAAGATCACCCGGCCATAGCCCTGCTCGCGCATGAATGGCCAAGCGGCGCGGGTCACCTTGTAGGCGCCTTCGACGTGGACCTTGTAGACCAGGTCCCAGTCGGCGTCTTCCATCTTGTGGAAGGTCTTGTCGCGCAGGATGCCGGCGTTGTTCACCACCACATCGATGCGGCCGAACTCCTCGACGGCCTGGCGGACGATCTTCTCGCCGTCGGTCACCGAGTCATGGTTGGCAATCGCGGTACCGCCGGCTTCGCGGATTTCCGCAACCACACGATCGGCAGCCGAGGCGTTGGCGCCTTCGCCATGGGTGCTGCCGCCCAGGTCGTTCACCACTACCTTGGCGCCGTGCTTGGCGAACAGCAGGGCGTGGGCGCGGCCGATACCGCCACCGGCTCCGGTAACGATCACGACTTTTCCGTCGAAACGCAGGGCATCACTCATGATTGGGGCTCCAGGCAGGATGGTTTTCCGTCGAGTGTCCGGTAGTCACGATCCGGTCACAACCAAGACGACCCAGGCTGAATGGTGCTCGATAAGGCCAGGGGATGATCGGTCAGCGCATCGGCAGGTTCAGCTCCGAGCGTGGGCCGAGCTTGAACAGCCACCAGTCGTACTCGCTCCAGAACAGCAGCAGGCCGAAGGCCGGCAGCAGCGCCAAGGCACCGAAGACGGCGGGCACCCAGTCCTGCGTGAGCCAGGCGTAGTAGCCGCCAGCCGCGCAGATTCCGACCAGCACCAGCAGCACGGGAATGGCGACGAAGACGAAGTCCCGACGCAGGTGCAACAGCGCCCGGTACAACAGCGAACCCTGCGGTTGGCGGACGGGAATGACGGATCTGAGTGACATGGCAACGACCTCCGGCTGGACAAGGCCGGGGAAGCTACCGCCGCCACGCAGAGCCAATCTATCAGTCAGTTCCGAATCTACGAGTGGATCGGTCCGTAGCTACGGCGCCCTTTCCTGTCGGAACGCCAGATAGTGCTGTAGCACCTGTTCCGGCGCCTCGACCTGCGGGTAGTGGCCGATGCCGGGCAGTTCGACGGTATCCGGCTGCGGGATCAACTCCCGGTAGCGAACCACCATGTGCGCGCCGGAGATCGGATCTTCCGGCCCGTCGATCAGGCGCAGCGGCACCGACGTGCGTTGCATCGCGCCGACCCAGCGCTCGCGCTGCTGGCGACGGTCGAGGATGTAGTGGATCAGCCGGTGCATGACCCGCGGCCCGTCGTTGTGGCGGATCAGCTCCCAGAAGGCGTCGAGCTCCGCTTCGGACGGCTGGGTCTGCGGGCCGAACACCTTGGCGAAGTTCTGCGCCAGGCGCTTGCGGTCGAACAACCGGCCAAACAGGGAACCGAACGGGCCGAGCAGCAGCTTCTGCGAGAGCACCGCGCGATGGGTCTCCGGGAACAGCCCGCCATTGAGGAAGGCCAGCGAAGCCAGCTTGAAAGCGCCCTCTTCGTGCCGCGCCAGCAGCTCCTGGCCGACGCTGTTGCCGTAGTCGTGCACCAGCAGGTGCACCGGCTCGCGCACGCCCAGGTGCTCCAGCAGCGCCTGTTGCAGGTCGGCCTGTTCGAGGATGCGGTAGTCGTGGCCGCTGGGTTTGGCGGAATCGCCGAAGCCGAGCATGTCGCAGGCGATCACCCGGTAGCGCTCGGCCAGTGGCTGCCAGAGGTAGTGCCAATCCCAGGAAGCGGTGGGAAAACCGTGGACCAGCAGCAGCGGAGCGCCGCTGCCGGCGCTCCAGTAGCGTACTGCGTGCCCTTCGAAGGTGAAGTCACTGCCCTGCGCGCGCCAGTCGCGCAGGGCGATGCCGGCCAGCGCCATCAGTCGCGGTAGCCGGGGTTCTGCAGGTCCAGCTTGCGCAGCAGTGCCGGCCAGGCCAGCGCGCCGCCCATGCCCTGCTTGCTCTTGGTCACGGCGGCAGCCATGGCGCGGGCGCCATCGAGGATCTGCTGCGGGATCATGATCAGCTCGGCGCCGCCGCCCTGGGCCAGCACCTGGATCTCGCAGGCGCGCTGCAGGGTGAACATCATCAGGAAGGTGTCGGCGATGGTGCCCGAGCAGGTCAGCAGGCCGTGGTTGGGCAGGATCATGAAGTTGGCTTCGCCCAGGTCCGCCTGCAGGCGCGCCTTCTCGTCATGGTTCAGCGCCACGCCCTCGTAGCCGTGGTAGGCGAGGCTGGAGAGGACGAACAGCGACTGCTGGGAAATCGGCAGCAGGCCCTGCTTCTGCGCGGAGACGGCAATGCCGGCGGCGGTGTGGGTGTGCAGGACGCAGGCGACGTCGTGGCGGACATCGTGGATGGCGCTGTGGATGGTATAGCCGGCCGGGTTGATGTCGTACGGGCTGTCCATCAGCTTCTTGCCCGAGGCGTCCACCTTCACCAGGCTCGACGCGGTGATCTCATGGAACATCATGCCGTAGGGGTTGATCAGGAAGTCCTCGGTGCCGGGGACCTTGGCCGAGATGTGGGTGAAGATCAGGTCGTCCCAGCCCTGCAGGGCGATCAGCCGGTAACAGGCGGCGAGGTCGACGCGGGTCTGCCATTCGGCGGCGGAGACCTGGTCCTTGACGTTCACGGTGGGCAGCGGATGAGCGGCGTGCATGGTCGGTAGCCTCTTCGTTGTTGTTGTTCGATGGCGCAGTCTAGTCAGCCGCGCGGCGAAGCGACTGTCACGGAACTGACAGTTGCCTCTGTCACTGTCTGGCGAATGTTCCCCCATAAGCGCGGACCGATGAGCCGCCTTGCGCGGCGAGTCTCACCACCTATAGTGGGCGAAGTTGCATTGAGCGGCGCCAGCGGGACCCGGCGCACCGGCAACTCCTTCCAAAGGCGCTATCCAGACAGTGCGGCAGCCAGCTCGCACGTCAGGGCTGGCGGAAGCGTGCCCGATTTCCATCACTGCCCCGGCGCCCTTTCCGGCGTCCCCAAGCCATCTGGAAACATTTCGCAATATCTTTCGCAATATTCCTGAGCAGTACCTGGGAGTCGGGAGGAGACTCCAGTTCGGCCAACGAGGCAGCCGACGTGAAACGAACCGCCATCATGCAGCCCTACTTCTTTCCCTACCTGGGCTACTTCAGCCTGATCAAGCACACCGACCTGTTCGTCCTGTTCGACACCGTGCAGTACATCCACCACGGCTGGATCGAGCGCAACCGCATCCTCAATCACCAGGCCGGCTGGTCTTACATCCGCGTGCCGCGGATCAAGCACCACCGCGAGACGCTGATCAAGGACGTACGCCTGGACAATAGTCAGGACTGGCGGCGCAGCCTGTTCTCGCAGCTGGATGTGTACCGCAAGGTCGCGCCCTACTACCGCGATGTGCGGGAAATGATCGCAGCGTCCCTGGACCATCCGTTCGAGGACATCGTCTCGGTGAACAAGACCACCCTGGAGGCCACCTGCGCCTACCTGGGTTTCCCACGAAAGATGCCGGTGCTTTCGCACATGGAACTACCGATGGAGCGCCCGACCGCGCCGGACGAGTGGGCGCTGAACATCTGCAAGGCGCTGGGGGGCGTGGAGGAGTACTGGAACCCGCCGGGCGGGCAGAGCTTCTTCGACCGCAGCAAGTACGACGCCGCCGGGCTGACCCTGCGTTTCCATGAGCCCAGGCTGGTGCCTTACGAACAGAAGCGCCCGACCTTCGAGGCGGGCTTGTCGATCATCGACGTGATGATGTTCAACTCCCCCGCCGACACGTCGCGCATGCTCGATGCGTATGAACTGAGCTGATAGCCGTTACAGGCACCAGACCAGAACAGGCGCCAGCAGCAGGTTGAACAAACCGGTCAGAACCATCAGCAGGCCGGCCGCCGAACCCTCTTCACCGCCGAACTCATAAGCACGGCTGGTGCCCGCGCCGTGGGCGCCAACGCCCAGCAGCGCGCCACGGGCCAGGGCGGAGCGCAGGTGTAGCATTTTCATCAGCACGCCGCCGATCAGCGCGCCGAACACCCCGGTGATCATGACGAAGGCCGCGGTCAGCGCCGGCACGCCGCCCAGATCGTGGGACATTTCCATGGCGAACGGCGTGGTGATCGAGCGGGGGATCAGCGACAGGGTCACCTGGCCGTCCAGCGCCAGCGCGTGGGCCAGCGCCCAGGAGCTGCCGATGGCCATGGTCGAGCCGGCCAGCATGCCGGTCAGCAGCGCCGGCCAGTGGCGGGCGAGCAAGGCACGCTGCTGCCAGATCGGAATGGCGAACGCCACGGTGGCCGGGCCGAGCAGCGCCACCAGCCAGCTGGTGTCACGGGCGTAGTCGGCGTAGCGGGCCTGCAGTGGAATCGCCAGGGCGAACAGCAGCACCGGCACGAAGACGATGGGCGACAGCCAGTACTGCTGGAAACGGCGGTAGAGGGTACGGCTGAGCAGGTAACCGCCCAGGGTCACGGCCAGCCAGAACAGTGCTTGCTTATCGAGGCTCATGGCGCGAACTCCTGTTGCACATCCATTCCACTGCCAGGGCGGTGGAGAGCATCACCATCACGGTGCTGGCGGTGATCACCAGCAGAATCTTCCAACCCTCGCTGCGCAGCAGCGGGCCGTAGTCCAGCAAGCTCATCAGCGCGGGGATGAAGAACAGCAGCATCTCCGCCAGCAGCAGGCCGGCGCCGCCCTGCAGCAGGGTCGGGCGGATGATCCCGCAGGCGAACAGCGCCAGCAGCAGCGCCAGACCGATCACCCCGCCTGGCAGCGGCAGGCCGCTGAGCGTGGCGATCCAGCCGCCCACCCACCAGAAGGCAGCGAGGACGGCGAGTTCGAAAATGAGGCGGGCGGCGCGGCGGAACATGGCGGCGATCTCGATGCGTTGAGCGGGTGAAGAAAGCGGTTGGGAATGGCGCAAAGCCTACGCCCACGCCTATCATCCCCAAAGCGAATAGATCGAATCGGAGCCATTCCATAATGGAATTCAAGCAGCTGCGCACCTTCGCCGAAGTCGTGCGCCACGGTAGTTTCACCCAGGCGGCGGTGTATCTGAACGCCAGCCAATCCGCGGTGAGCAAGCAGGTCGCGCAGCTGGAGCAGAGCCTGCGCGTACAACTGCTGGAACGCAGCGGCCCGCACATCCGCCTGACCGCCGCCGGCGAAGTGGTGCTGCGCCGCGCCGAGGACATGCTGCGCCTGCGCCGCGAACTGCATACCGAGCTGGACGACCTCACGCACCTGCACCGCGGCGAGCTGCGCCTTGGCTTACCGCTGCTGGGGGCCGACGCTCTGTTCGCCGGGCGCTTCGCCGAGTACCGGCGGCGCTACCCGAACATCGACGTGCACCTGATCGAGGGCGGCAGCAAGACCATGGAGGAAATGGTCCGCAGCGGCGAACTGGAATTGGGCGGCGGCCTCACGCCGGACGAGCCCGGCTTCGACTGGCAACCGTTCTGCAACGAGCCCCTGGACGTGCTGCTGCCCGCCGGGCACCCGCTGGCCGGGCGCGAAAGCCTGGAGCTGGCAGAGCTTTCCGACACGCCCTTCCTGCTCTACCAACAGAGCTTCACCCTCAACGACCGCCTGCTGCGCGCCTGCCGCGAAGCCGGCTTCGAGCCGAAGGAAGGCGGCCGCAGCGGCCAGGCGGACTTCCTCGGCGCGCTGGTCGCTGCCGGCCAGGGCGCGGTGCTGCTGCCGCGCGTAGTGGCGAAGGACCTGGAGCGACCGGGCCTGGTCCGCGTGCTGTTGAGCCAGCCGGACCTGCGCTGGGACATCAGCTTCATCTGGCGGCGCGACGCCTACCTGTCGAATGCGGCGAAGGCCTGGCTGACCCTGATGGTCGAGATGCCGCTGCATCCCGCGAACGAGGAGTAGGCTGGCTTACGAACCCGAGTCGTCCGGCGAAAAATCGAAGGTGTCAAAGACGAATACACCAGCCCGCTCGTTGGGCAACTCGCCTTCGACGCGGCCGTCAGGCTGCTGGACGACCGTCATGCCTTCGGGAATCGTCCTGCCGTCCGCATGCAGTGCCGCCTTGCCGTCCACGGGCGTGAACAGCCAGGCGCCCGGAGCGCGGTCGCGCAGGGTGCGGTTGACCGACTGCAGCTGCGTCCCGGCGGGATAGCTGATCTCGCCGAGGGTGAAATCCCGCGCCAGGTTGGCGCTCTCGAAGCCGAACAGCTTGCGCTCGCGGTCCAGCAGCAGCGTGACGCCCGACAGCGGTAGCTGCGCCAGTTGCAGCGGCGCGTGGACGTCGATGCGCCAGACGTTCGGGTCACGCAGACCATCGCCGTAAGTCGTGGTGTAACGCAGCAGTTCGCTACCCGGCGGAATATCCAGGTCGGCAACGCGATTGCCCGCCGCGACCTGGCAGCCCATCAGCAGGACTTCCGACTCCGCCCTCACCGCCAGGCGCAGAGGTGCCTGCGGGCTACAGTGCCAACCATCGACCGTGGCCGGCGCGGCTATGCGCAACTCGTGGACCGGCAACTCCACCGAGCTACCGGCAGGCGCCTGCTCGTCCCAGGTGGAGCTGAAGCGCACGGCAAGCGCGGGAACCCCGTGAATCAGCGTCGGCGACGGGAACTCCACCTCTTCGGCCGCCTGCCAGTCGTGGGAGCCGGGCAACGACAAGCGCGTGCCGGCCGGCACCTCGAGGCCACGGATGTGCGCAGGCTCGGTGAGCGTCGGGTGACGGACTGCTGCTTCCTGCTGCATTTCCTCGCCAACCACATGCCAGACGTAAGCCATGTAGGCCTGTGGAAAACACAGTATCAGCAACACCACCAGCAGGCTCCAGGAGAGGACACGATGCCGCCCCCACCACTGCCGCGCGGAGCGGAACAGCGCCAGCACCAGCAACCCGATCAGCAGTGCCAGCACCGCGAGCGAGGAAACCCCGAGAACGACCAGCAAGGTCGTGGAAAACAGCGGTACCGGGATCATCCTTGTCCCCTCAGATCAGATCAGTGAACCCTTCCATGAGGCGCGGCCACTCCTGCTGCGCCTGGATATCGTCGGCCAGCAACTGGAAACCGGCGAACTCGAAGGCCGGCGAAACCGTGCAGCCCACCAGCACGTAATCCCCCCGGCAACGCGCCGCCTGCCAGGCGTGGGCAGGCACGGCACGTTGCGGCAGACAGCCCTCGCCCACCGGGCCGAGCATCTCCCTGCGCACTTCTGCCTCCGGCCGCTCGGCAATCAGCAACTCCAACGCGCTGCCTTCGTGAAAATGCCAGAGCTCGTCGGCGTCCACGCGGTGCCAGCGGCTGACGGTGCCGGCAGGCAGGAGGAAGAGGATGGCCGACGATTGCGGCCGACCATCGGCACCCACCCGGCTCGATTCGAACACCCGCCGGTAGAAGCCGCCCTCGGGGTGCGGGGCGAGCTGCAAAGTATCGATCAGGAAGCGGGCGCGCGGATGCATCAGGCCTTCAGCGCGGCGATGAATTCGGCCAGCCACGGCTCGGAGTCGGTCTCCTGGTCCACCGTCTCGCTACCGTCCAGGCGCAGCATCGGCACCACTTCCTGCACGCCCAGTTCGGCGTACAGTTCGCGCACCTGCTCACCGCCACCACAGTAGGTATCGCCGTAGCTGGAATCGCCCAGCGCCAGCACGGCGCCCGGGCGGCCACGCCAGTCAGCGGGCAGGCGGTCGCGGATGGCGTGGAACAGCGGCTGGAAGCTGTCGGGCAGGTCACCCATGCCGGTGGTGGCGGTCACCACCAGGAAGGCTTCCGGGGCGAACTCGAGCATGGCGTCCAGGGTGGCACGCGGGTCGTACCAGGCCTCGAAGCCGGCAGCTTCGAGCAGACGCTTGGCATGGCGCGCGACTTCTTCGGCGGTGCCGTAGACCGAACCGGACACGATGGCGACTTTCATGTTCACTCCCACAAGGCAAGACAAGGCCGCCCATTATGCCCCATCCGTGCCGCACCTCGCCGGGGCTGGTATAGTTTTGCCCTACCCGGCCGCTCGGACATTGTCCGCCGCGGCGCTCCCTGAAGTGGATTTTCGCGAGGCGCGCATGGGCCAGACCCCAGCCCCCATCCTGATCACCGGCGCCAGCCAGCGCATCGGCCTGCACTGCGCCAAGCGCCTGCTGCAGGACGGCCAGCCGGTCATCGCGACCTATCGCCAGGAAAAGCCCGGCATCGCCGAACTGCGGGAGCTGGGCGCCACCTGCCTGCACGCCGAACTGGGCGACGAAGCCGGCATCCTCGCCTTCATCGACGAGCTGAAATCCCGCACCGACCGGCTGCGCGCGATCATCCACAACGCCTCGGCGTGGATCGCCGAAACACCTGGCGGCGACGCCCAGGCCTTCGAAACGCTGTTCCGCGTGCACATGCTCGCGCCCTACCTGATCAACCTGCGCTGCGAAGCACTGCTCGAACGTGACGCCGCCGAGCGCGGCGCCCCGGCGGACATCATCCACCTCTCCGACGACGTCGCCCGCAAGGGCAGCGCCAACCGCATCGCCTATTGCGCCAGCAAGGCCGGCCTGGACAACCTCACCCTGTCCTTCGCCGCGAGCCTTGCGCCGCGCATCAAGGTCAACGGCATCGCGCCGGCACTGATCCTGTTCAACGAAGGCGACGACGACGCCTACCGCGCCCGCACCCTGGCCAAATCCGCCATGGGCATCGAGCCCGGCCCGGACGTGATCTACCAGAGCGTGCGCTACCTGCTCGACAGCCCTTATGTGACCGGCACTACCCTCACCGTCAACGGCGGCCGGCACCTCAAATGACCCGCCCGGCGCGGACGCGAGGAACTCCCACCATGATCGAAGACATGTCTCACCACTACCGTGAGATTCTCAAGGGGCTCGGCGAAGACCCGACCCGCGAAGGCCTGCTGGACACTCCCAAGCGCGCGGCCAAGGCCATGCAGTACCTCTGCCACGGCTATGGGCAGACGCTGGACGAAATCGTCAACGGCGCGCTGTTCGCCTCGGACAATGACGAAATGGTCATCGTCAAGGACATCGAGCTCTACTCGCTGTGCGAACATCACCTGCTGCCCTTCATCGGCAAGGCCCATGTGGCGTACATTCCCACCGGCAAGGTGCTGGGCCTGTCGAAGGTCGCGCGCATCGTCGACATGTTCGCGCGCCGCCTGCAGATCCAGGAAAGCCTGACCCGGCAGATCGCCGAGGCAGTCCAGCAGGTCACCAACGCCGCCGGTGTGGCGGTGGTGATCGAGGCGCAGCACATGTGCATGATGATGCGCGGAGTGGAGAAGCAGAACTCGGTGATGAACACCTCGGTGATGCTCGGCGCCTTCCGCGCCTCCACCAATACCCGCCAGGAATTCCTGCAACTGATCGGACGGAGCAAGTGAAATGACGCAACTGGAGCCGGGCATGGCGCGAATCCGGGTCAAGGATCTGCGCGTGCGCACCTACATCGGCATCAAGGAGGAGGAGATCCTCAACAAGCAGGATGTGCTGATCAACCTCACCATCCTCTACCCCGCCGGCGATGCGGTGCAGGTCAACGACATCGAGCATGCGCTGAACTACCGCACCATCACCAAGGCGATCATCGCCCACGTCGAGGAAAACCGCTTCGCCCTCCTCGAACGCCTGACCCAGGAGCTGCTCGACCTGGTCATGGCCAACCCGGCCGTGCACTACGCCGAGGTGGAGGTGGACAAGCCCCACGCGCTGCGCTTCGCCGAGTCGGTATCGATCGCCCTGGCGGCCCAGCGCTGAGCCGCGAAATCGCCCTGCCGCCACCCTGCACGGCCGTGCCAGTCGGCCAATGGGCGTTGCTGGCAGATCGCCCGCCTCTTAGAATCTCGCCAGCCCCGCCATGCGCCTCCGATGCGCCCTTGTTGAGAGACCTGCCATGACCGAGCCGATGAACCTGACCGACGAGCAGCGCACGGAACTTGAAGCCGCCGCGTTCCGCACCCTGGTGCAGCACCTGCGTACCCGCAAGGACGTGCAGAACATCGATCTGATGAATCTTGCCGGGTTCTGCCGCAACTGCCTGTCCAAGTGGTACAAGGCAGCGGCCGACGACATGGGCCTGGAAGTCAGCCCGGACCAGGCCCGCGAAGAGATCTACGGCATGCCTTACGCCGAATGGAAGGCCAAGTACCAGACGGAAGCGACCCCTGCCCAGCAGACGGCCTTCGATAACGCGAAGAAACACTAAGAGTTTGCCTTGATGACCCTCACCGATTTTCGCGTGCGCCTGCGCAGCGAGCAGCACCTGTTCACCGACACCCTGGCGTACATCGCCGAGCACTACAGCTACACCCCCAGCGCCTTCACCAACGGCAGTGTGGAAAACCCCGCCGGGCAGAACGAAGGCTCCTGCAAGACACTGGGTTTCGCGATTCTCGAAGGTCTGAGCCAGGAAGAGTCGCTGCTGGCGTTCGGCGAGCACTACCGCGCCGTGCGCGAGCACCCCGAAGGCACTGACCACGCCAACATCCGTGCGTTGCAGACCACCGGCCTGGCCGGCGTCAACTTCGAGCGCCAGCCGCTGTCGCGCCGCGGCTGAAGCCACCCGGCTCGATGAAAAAGCCCCGCTTCGGCGGGGCTTTTTCTTGGGCGCTCGCATCACTCGGCTGTGTGATGCCGACCTGTAGGAGCGAGCNTGCTCGCGAACCGCTTGGCACCCTGCCTTGCAGGTTCGCGAGCAAGCTCGCTCCTACGAAAAGCACCGCACAGAAAAAGGCCCCGCCAAGCGGGGCCCCTTCCTGCACGCCGGCTCTTCGGGCCGTTACAGGGAATCCAGATAACGCTCCACATCCAGTGCGGCCATGCAGCCGGCGCCGGCGGAGGTGATCGCCTGGCGGTAGACGTGGTCGGCCACGTCGCCGGCGGCGAAGACACCAGGGATATTGGTCGCGGTGGCGTTGCCGTCGCGGCTGCCGTTGACCACCAGATAGCCGTCCTTCAGCTCAAGCTGACCTTCGAACAACGAGGTGTTCGGCGTGTGGCCGATGGCGACGAACAGGCCATCCACCTTCAGTTCGGAAGCCTCGCCATCGTTGTGGCGCAGGCGCACACCGGTGACCCCCATGTCGTCGCCCAGCACTTCCTCCACCTGGGCATTCAGGCGCAGTTCGATCTTGCCTTCGGCGACTCGCGCACGCAGCTTGTCCTGCAGGATCTTCTCGGCACGGAAGCTTTCGCGGCGGTGCACCAGGGTGACCTTGCTGGCGATATTGGCCAGGTACAGGGCCTCTTCCACGGCGGTGTTGCCGCCACCGACCACCGCCACTTCGCGGTTGCGGTAGAAGAAACCGTCGCAGGTGGCGCAGGCGGATACACCCTTGCCCATGAAGCTCTCTTCCGAGGGCAGGCCCAGGTAACGCGCGCTGGCGCCGGTGGCGATGATCAGCGCATCGGCGGTGTAGGTGCCGCTGTCGCCCTTGAGTACGAACGGCTTGCCAGCCAGGTCCACGCCGTGGATATGGTCGAAAACGATCTCGGTCTCGAAGCGCTCGGCGTGTTCCTGCATGCGCTGCATCAACGCCGGGCCGGTCAGGCCATGGGGGTCGCCCGGCCAGTTGTCGACCTCGGTAGTGGTGGTCAGCTGGCCGCCGGCCTGCATGCCGGTGATCAGCAGCGGCTTGAGGTTGGCGCGGGCGGCATAGACCGCGGCGCTGTAGCCGGCAGGGCCGGAACCCAGAATGATGACCCGCGCGTGACGATCGGACATGACAGCCTCCAGTGCTCAGTGAAGTGAGTCGGGCAAAGAAAAGGGAGCTGCCAAAGCACCAGGGGGAAGGTTGGGAGGGCGGCAGCTCCACGTAAAAGTTTCTTGCGCGATCCGCATGGCCCGGAGACCGTGGGCAATGCGGTGTGACCCAAGTCACAATTCGCATTGTCCTGCAGAACGCCGGTAATCCCTTGAGATAAGTCAGGGATTTCCGCAGTCGTCCTTCGCCCCTTGAGATAAGTCAGGGAGCTGCGGATCGACCCTCGAACTCGTTCGATAGCAGATGGCGCGCAGCTTACCGCCGCCGCCGCGTCCTGCTGAAATGCCCAATCTCAATGCCCTCCATAGGCTGACCCTATGCAGCGGGCACCCATTGCCTGGATGGCTAGACTCAAGAAACCAAAGGTCACCCGTATCACCATGAACCTTCGCGCCCGCCTGCTATGGCTGTGCCTGCCCCTGTTCATCGCGAGCCTCGCAGGGGTCTGGCTGCTGTCGGACATGATCCTGCTCGACCGCTTCGACCGCGGGGACCGCCAGCGCCTGGCCGACGAGGTGCGCATCGTCCACAACCGCATCGCCTACGAGAAGCAGCGCAACCTCGACATCGTCCACAGCTACGCCTGGTGGGACGCCAGCTACCAGTTCATGCGCGTGCCGCAAGCGCGCTTCGTCGAGGACAACCTCGACCAGGACCTGCTGGGCATCCTCGGCTTCGACTACGTGCTTTTCGTCGACCGTGACGGACATATCCTCGCCCAGCAATGGAAGCTCGACGAACTGTCCGAGCGCTTCCCCGGCCAGAAAGTGCCCGACACCGCCCGGCTGCGCGACGGCATCCTGCGTACCGCGCTGGACCTGGGGGCCCTGCAGATCGACGGCAATCCGCGCCACAGCCTCGACCAGTTGCTGCAGATCGAAGGCATACCCCAGCTGCTCCTCAGCTACCCCATCAGCAACACCGCCGGAACCGCCGAGCCGGCCGGTGTGGTCATCGCCGGCGTGCTGCTCGACAGTGCCCGCATGTACAACCTGCAGACCCAGATGGGCGCGAGTCTGCGCCTGGTGCAGGACGAGGTGAAAGGCAACGACTGGCGCACGCTGAACATCCCCACCGGGCGCGGCGCCACCCTGCTCAGCCCGCGGCACCTGCTGGACGAGAACAGCCAGCAGATGTCGCTGCTCTATCTCGACTCCCGCGGTCACCCGCAACTGCGCCTGGAGCTCACCAGTCCGCGGCCGCTTTACCAGCAGGGCCAACAGTCCGTGCGCCTGTTCCTCTACCTGACGCTGGCGCTGCTCGGCGGCGCCACCCTGCTGGCCTACGTGGCTCTGGAATTCCGCATCATCCGCCGCGTCACCAGCATGAACCGCGAGGTCGCGGCCATCGGCCAGGACGACACACCCTCGCGCCTGAGCCCGCAGGGGAAGGACGAACTGGGCCAACTGGCCAGCGAGATGAACCGTACGCTCGACCGTCTGGAGCAGAGCGAGGCGCGCGACCGGGCGATCCTCGATGCCATCCGCGACGGCTACTTCGAGATGGACACCCGGGGCATCATCCGCACCGTCAACCCAGCACTGTGCCGGATGCTCGACTATGCCGCCGACCAGCTCAGCGGCCAGCACTTCGGCATCCTCCTGCAGGAGGATGACTATCACCGCGCCCAGAGCCTGTACGACAAGGTCCGCGACGACGAGCAGGAAACCACCTTCTCCGCCCCCTTCAAGCGCCGCGACGGGCGGCTGGTGAGCTGCGAAACGCGGCTCTCGGCGATCCGCGACGGCCAGGGTGAATTCCAGGGCTTCCGCGGCATCCTGCGCGACATCAGCGACCAGGTGGCCTACCAGAAACAACTGATCGACCTCGCGTATCGAGACACGCTGACCGCACTGGGCAACCGCAAGGCCTTCAACGAGCAGTTGCAGCGCGCCATCGTGCACAGCAATCGGGTGGCCCTGCTGTACATCGACCTGGACCGCTTCAAGCAGGTCAATGACCGCTTCGGCCACGCCATCGGCGATGCGCTGCTCAGCACGGTCGGCGAGCGCATGCGCGGCAGCCTGCGCCAGCCGGACCAGGCCTTCCGCCTGGGCGGCGACGAATTCGCCGTACTGCTGGAAAATGCCCAGCCGGATCAGGCCGAAGCCCTGGGGATGCGCCTGCTGGGCGTACTCGGCGCCGAATACCGCCTGGGCGGCCAGGTCATCGACTTCGTCACCCCCAGCATCGGCATCGCCTTCTACCCGCAGGACGCCGCCGAGGCCGACGCCCTCACCCGCGCCGCCGACATCGCCATGTACCAGGCCAAGCAGGAACGCAACCGCTGCTATCGCTACACCGCCGCCTGAGCGACGGCCTGCGAACACATACCCGGCAAAACAGACGGCTCGCCGGCCGTTCGCCGGGTCTGCTAAGGTCGCCTACGGTTCAACCCTGGAGAGTCCGATGTCCACCCTGAGCGGCCCGCAATACCTCAGCGAAGGCCTGAAACTGATGATGCGCCCCGGCCTGCGGCTGTTCGTCCTGCTGCCCCTGAGCATCAACATCCTGCTGTTCGTCGGCCTGATCGGCTTCGCCATCAACCAGTTCAGCCACTGGGTCGATTGGCTGATGCCCAGCCTGCCGGACTGGCTGAGCTTCCTGCAGTTCATCCTCTGGCCGCTGTTCGTGGCGCTGGTGCTGCTGATCGTGTTCTTCACCTTCACCATGATCGCCAACATCATCGCCGCGCCCTTCAACGGCTTCCTCGCGGAAAAGGTCGAGGTGGTGGTCCGTGGCACCGACGACTTCCCCGAATTCAGCTGGGCCGAGCTGATGGCCATGGTGCCGCGCACCATCGGCCGCGAGCTGCGCAAGCTCGGCTACTTCCTGCCGCGCGCCATCGCCCTGTTCATCCTCAGCCTGATCCCCGGCCTGAACCTGATCGCCGCACCGCTGTGGCTGATTTTCGGCGTGTGGATGATGGCCGTGCAGTACATCGACTATCCGGCGGACAACCACAAGCTGGGCTGGAACGAGATGCTTGCCTGGCTGCGCAGCAAGCGCTGGGCCTGCATGGGCTTCGGTGGCATCACCTACCTGGCGCTGCTGATCCCGGTGGTCAACCTGGTCGCCATGCCTGCCGCCGTGGCCGGCGCCGTGCTGTTCTGGGTGCGCGAGGGTGGTGAAAAGGCGCTGGTGAAGTAACCCGCCGCCACACCTGAGCGGCTGTCACCTATCGATCATCGCTTTGTCATCGGCGCGCCACCGCGCGCCGGGACACTGCGAGCATGACCACGACTCCCCTGCGCATCGCGCTGATCAGCGAAACCTTTCCGCCGGAAATCAACGGCGTGGCCAACACCCTTGGCCGGCTGGCCTCGGGGCTGTTGCGCCTCGGACACCAGATCCAGGTCGTGCGGCCGCGCCAGCAGGGCGACGAAGGCCGTCACAGCGACGGCGAACTCGTGCTCACCCGTGGCTGGCCGCTGCCGGGCTACCCTGGCCTGCAATGGGGCCAGTCGTGCCTGCACAAGTTGCTGCGCCACTGGAACAGCACCCGCCCGGATGTGCTCTACATCGCCACCGAAGGTCCGCTCGGCCTCGCCGCCCTTCGTGCCGCACGGCGCCTGCGGATTCCGGTGATCAGCGGCTTCCACACCAATTTCCAGCAGTACAGCACGCACTATGGCTTCGGCCCGCTGATGCGCCTGGTGACGCTGTACCTGCGCTGGTTCCACAACCGCACCCAGCAGACCCTGGTGCCCAGCGCCAGCCAGTCCGTGGAGTTGCAACGGCGCGGCTTCGAGCGCCTGGCGCAGCTCTCGCGCGGCGTCGACAGCAAACTGTTCAACCCCACCCGACGCGACGAAGCGCTGCGCCGCGAGTGGGGTCTGGGCGAGCGCGACATCGCCGTGCTGCACGTCGGCCGGCTGGCGGCGGAGAAAAATCTGTCGCTGCTGGGCAGCAGCTTCCGCGCGCTGTGCGCGGCCCACCCGCAACTCAAGCTCCGGCTGGTGATAGTCGGCGACGGCCCGCAACGCGCGCATTTGCAGAAGGAACTGCCCGAAGCGGTGTTCTGTGGCCTGCAGCGTGGCGAGGAACTGGCCCGACACTACGCCAGCGGCGACCTGTTCCTCTTCCCCAGCCTGTCGGAGACCTTCGGCAACGTGGTCCTGGAGGCCTTGGCTTCAGGACTGGGGGTGGTGGCTTTCGACCAGGCAGCCGCCGGCCAGCACATTCGCCACGGGCACAACGGCGTGCTCGGCGTGCCGGGGGAAGACCAGAGCTTTTTCGAAGCGGCGAGCTGGCTGCTGGGCGACCCGGAGCGGCTGCGCCGGGTGCGCCTCAACGCTCGCCACCACGCCATCCATCAGGCGTGGGACACGGTGGTCGAGCGTTTCGAGGGCTATCTGCAGGAAGCCTGCCGAGCGGGCCTGCCGGGGAAGAACCCCGGCGGCCTGGGCCACCCTGAGACGCACAAATAGCCGTCAGGCGAAAGGCTTGGGCTCGGCGGCAAAGGACAGGCTCATGGCGCCCGCGCCGAGGTTGATGCCGCCGGTGGGGCTGAGCATCGCCAGGTGCACCTGCACGCCCTTGGCCTGGCAGGCCGCTTCCAGCGCGGCAAAGCCCGGCAGGTCACGCAGCGCGGAAGGATCGCCGGCATAGCTCAGGCTCATCTGCGGCGCCAGCAACTCGCCCGCCTCGACCCGCGCGCGGGCGAAGTTGAGCAAGCGCTCGGCGGATTTCTCGTAGTTGGGCGAAACCGAGACGGGCTTGTCCTCGCCCTGCACCAGGCTCAGCACCGGCTTCATGTCGAGCATCGAACCCAGGCCGAGGAAGGCGCCACGCAGGCGGTCGCCGATGCTGCTGCGGTCGCCCTTCTGGAATCCACGGCGGCGGATGTGCCCCAGGTCGCTGGCGACCAGGAAGGTGTTCATCTGCTGGCTGAGCTGTTCCAGGCGGGTGCGCACGGCGTTGGGATGCTGGTCTTCGCCGAGCAGGCGCACGCCTTCGGCGGCCAGCACGGCCAGGCCGGCGAACACGGTCTGGCTGTCGATCACCCGCAACGCGAAGGGCCCGGCGATGCCGGCGGCGGCGCGGCGTTCCTTGTAGCTCTGCAGGAGGCTGAAGGAGGCCTGGGTGGCATTGTCGAAGATCGGGCTGCGCTGGCTGCTGACAGTCAGGCAGATCACGTAGTCGAAATCGGTGACCAGCTTTTCCAGGAACCAGTCGTGGGTCTGCGCCGGCGTCAGCGGTTCGCTGCCGTCCTCGGGGCCAACCTTGGGCAGGTCCTGGGAATAGAACTTCAGGGTGGTGTCGGGATCGCGATCATCGACGATGCGACGCTCGCCCACACGGATACCGATGGGGAGGACGCGAATGTTGTGGGCAGCAAGGAATTCGGGGGGAAGGTCGCAGGTTGCATCGACTACCAAGCCGATCCGCATGACTTACTCCTATGGCCGTCTCCCGGCCTATTGTTGTGTGAACGCGTTCATACTCTGCCCGTTTCGGACTGGGAAGTCAGCATGCGGAAAGGTGGGTCTCGGAAAAGATTTGTAAACGCCTAGGACAGTGCTTTCAGACCATTCAGGCAATCAATAACCGATCATAAGAAGGGCACCACTTGTAGGAGCGAGCTTGCTCGCGAACCGAGTCCACAGCAGAGCCAGTTCGCGAGCAAGCTCGCTCCTACAGAAATGCGAAAGCCCCTGGCACCGTGGGTGCCAGGGGCTTTTGGGGATCAGCCGCGGGCGAATCAGGCCAGCGACATCAGCGCATCACGGCTGAAGGGCTTGATGTCCTCCAGGCGACCGTCACGCACTTTCACCGCCCAGTCCGGGTCGACCAGCAGGGCGCGGCCGACGGCAACCAGGTCGAACTCTTCCTTGTTCAGGCGCTCCAGCAGCCCGTCGATACCCGACGGCTGGGCGACTTCCTCGGTGTTGCCGAAGAAGGCCAGGAACTCGCTGCCATCCAGGCCGACGTTACCGACGGTGATGGTCGGCTTGCCGGTGAGCTGGCGGGTCCAGCCGGCCAGGTTGAGGTCGGAGCCGTCGAATTCCGGAATCCAGAAGCGGCGGGTGGAGCAGTGGAAGATGTCCACGCCGGCATCCGACAGCGGCTTGAGGAAGGCCTCCAGCTCTTCGGCGGTCTGCACCAGGCGGGCGCTGTAGTCCTGCTGCTTCCACTGGGAGAAGCGGAAAATGATCGGGTAGTCCGGGCCGACGGCCGCGCGCACGGCCTGGATCAGCTCGATGGCGAAGCGCGAACGGTTGGCCAGGCTGCCGCCGTACTCGTCGGTGCGCTTGTTGCTGCCGTCCCAGAAGAACTGGTCGATCAGGTAGCCGTGGGCGCCGTGGATTTCCACGCCGTCCATGCCGATGGACTTGGCGTCGACGGCGGCCTGGGCGAAGGCGGCGATGACTTCCTGGATGTCTTCCCTGGTCATCTCATGGACCAGCACAGTGCCGTCCTTTTCCTTGCCGCTGGGGCCATAGCCCGGAACGCTGGCGTCCGGCTCGGTGCCCAGGCGGCGCACGGCGCCGACGTGCCACAGCTGCGGGACGATCTTGCCGCCTTCGGCGTGCACGGCGTCGACCACCTGCTTCCAGCCGGCCAGGGCGTCTTCACCATGGAAGCGCGGAACGTTCGGGTAACCGTTGGCGGCCTTGTGGTTGACCGTGGTGCCTTCGGTGACGATCAGGCCGACGCCGGCGGCGGCGCGGCGACGGTAGTACTCGACGACCTGGGCGTGGGGTACGCCGCCCGGGGTGAAGTTGCGGGTCATCGGCGCCATCACGATGCGCGTGGGCAGTTCCAGGCCGCCCAGGCGGAAGGGCGAGAACAGGGTGTCTACGGATGCGGTCATTGAGGTCTCCATGACGACCAGGCGACCGGTCGTCTCGTTTTTTAAGAAGGGAAATGATGACTCAGGCAGATCAGGCCTGAAGCAGGTGCTCCAGGCGTTCGATAAAGCGTTCCACGGGTTTGAGCGAGGCGCTGACTTTCATTCGCGCCAGCACGCCCTGCCAGGCGTTGCCGATGAACTCGGCGAGGGACTCGGCGTCCTCCGCTGCCGGCAGTTCACCAGCGCGCTGGGCGTCGGCCAGGCAGTCGCGCAGGGTATCGATGGACTGCTGGAGGATACCGTCGACCCGTTCGGCGATGGCCGGCGACAGCTCGGCCATCTCGAAGCTCAGGCTGCCGATGAAGCAGTGGTACTCGAGCTTCTCCTGGCGGGCGAAGTGCGCCAGCAGTTCGCGGTAATAGGTGAGGATACGTGCACGCGGGCCCAGTGCCGGGTTGCCCAGCGCCTCGGCGTAGCGGGCCAGGCGCGGCGCGTACAGGTGCTCCAGGGCCTGCAGGGCGAAGTCTTCCTTGCTCTCGAAGTAGTGATAGAAGGAACCCTTGGGGATGCCGGCGGCCTGGACGATGTCCTGCACGCCGGTGCCGTGGTAACCGCTGCGGGTCATCGCCAGGGAGCCCTTGGCGAGGATCAGGTCGCGCTTGTCGAGTCGGATGCTGTTCATGGACGCAAGAATATGACCGGTCGTCTCGCTTTTTCCAGCACCATTGATCGCAGTGATTTTCCCTCAGAAGCGGATCAGCGAATCGTCGGGCTTTCCAGCAGTTCCGCGACGCCCTCCTGCAACAGTTCACGCAGGCGCTCCACCACCGCTTCCGGCTCAGCTTCGCTACGGTGCAGGCACAACCCCAGCGGCACCATCTCCGGCAGCCCGGCGCGCTTGGCGTCCAACCGTTCAACCTTGGCCGGCAGGCCGATCGGCGTGCGCAGGCCGACGCCCAGCCCTGCGCCGACCGCCGCCCAGATGCCGGACAACCCGGCGCTGGTGAAGGCCACGCGCCAGGCGATGCCGGCCCGGTCCAGCGCTGCCGTAGCCGCGCTGCGCAGCAGGCACGGCGCCTCCAGCATCACCAGTGGCAAGGGCTCCGCGCCGGACGACGGGAGCGCGTCCGGCGCGCCGATCCAGCATTGCGCCACTGCACCGATGCGCTCCATGTGCGGCGTGCGTTCGCCGGTTTCCCAGGCCAGCGCCAGGTCCAGTTCGCCGCTGCGCACGCCTTCGATGAGCTGCTGGTTGCGCGCCGTGCGAACTTCGATGCGCACCCTGGGATGGGCGCGGGCAAAGCGCGCCAGCACGGCGGGCAGCAGGGTTTCGCCGAAGTCTTCCTGCAGGCCGAGACGCACCCGGCCTTCCAGCGAACCACCACGCAAGGCGCCGGCGGCTTCGTCGTTCAATTCCAGCAGGCGGCGGGCGTAGGCCAGCAGCGTCTCGCCCGCCTCGGTCGGCACCATGCCACGCCCCTCACGGCGCAATACCGGTGTGCCGGCCTGTTCTTCGAGCTTCTTCAACTGCGCGCTGACGGCGGAGGTGGAACGCCCCAGGCGATCCGCGGCGCGGGCGAAGCTGCCCAGTTCGATGCCGGTGACGAAGGTGCGCAGCACGTCCAGGTCGAAGTTGATGCGGGCCATGGCAACTATCCTGATTAATCGAACTATCGATCAAATATTTCCCGATTTTCCGAATAAACTTGCCGCGCTAGCCTGGACTCGTCAATCACTCATCGAGGAACGGCGCCATGCCTACCGTCCGCATCTCCCTGCGCAAGGGCCAGCAACCCGAGTACCTGCGCGAACTCGCCGACACCGTGTACGACGCCATGCACGAGGCCTTCAACGTGCCGGAAGGCGACCAGTTCGTGATGATCCACCAGCACGAGGCCGAAGAGTTCGTCTTCAACCGCCACTACCTCGGCGGGCCGCGCAGCGACGACTTCGTGCTGATCGCCATCACCATCGGCCGCCCACGCGACTCGCAGACCAAGCAGGCGTTCTACCGCCGGCTGAACGCGCTGCTGGGCGAGCGGCTGGGAATGGCCAGCGAAGACGTGATGGTGCAGATCACCCACAGCGACGCGGACGACTGGTCCTTCGGCGGCGGGCGCATGGGCGTGCTGACACGGCCCGACGCGGTCAGTGCCAGCTGACGCGCTGTTCCAGCGGGAAGCGCAGGCGCGGGTTGTAGACGCCGTTGTCGGCCGCCCGCCCAGCGGCCAGCAGCATGATCGGTACCGCGTGCCGGGGAATCAGCAGCACCTTGCGCAGCCGCACCTCGTCGAAGCCCTCCAGCGGGCAGGTGGCGTAGCCGTGGCTCTGCAGGGCGAGCATCAGGTTCTGCGCCGCCAACGCGGTCGACTTCACTGCCCACAGGCGCATCTCGGCGTGGCTGTTGGGCTGGCGCATCAACGCGCGGCGCAGACCGACCACGCCGTAGAGGGCGCGCTTGAACAGGCCGCGCAGGCCAAAGGTTCCCTGGTTGTACTGGAACGGCGCGGTGTGCTCATAGAACTGCCGGACCTTATCCGGCACTTGCGGCTCGGGCCACTGCTCGAGGACGGCCGCACAGGACTCGCGCCAGGTATCCGGCCGCGCCAGCACGGCGATCAGCACCGGCGCGGTGCGCGCCGCATTCTGCCCCAGGCATACCGGCACCAGTTGGCGCCGCAGCTGGGCGTCACGAATCACCTGGAAGCTCCAGGGCTGCAAATTGCACGCGTTGGGCGCCAGCACCGCCTGCTCCAGGCAGTCGCGCAGCACCGCGTCCGGCACCGGTTCATCAAGAAAACGGCGCACCGCACGGCGTTGCTCGATCAACGCGCGCAAGGCATCGGGGGTGGCGGGCAGGCAGGCGGACTCGGCGGCGAAACGGCTCATGGCGGGCTCCGGAAGCAGGTCGCCCGATTAAGCGCACCGCGCACCACGCGGAACAAGACGAAGGGAAGAAATGCCGGCGGGATTGGCGCATGCGCCCTCTCCCGCCGGGGAAGATCAGGCGCCCAGCGCCTTCTCGATGGCCTGGATCAGCGCCGGATCATCCGGTGTGGTGCGCGGGCTGAAACGGGCCAGCACGCGGCCATCCGGGCCGAGGAGGAATTTCTCGAAGTTCCAGGTGATGTCGCCGGGGAACTCGGCGCCCTCGCCCGCCAGCAGGCGGTACAGCGGGTGGCGCTCGGAGCCGTTGACCTCGAGCTTGCCCGACATGGGGAAGCTCACCCCGTAGTTCAGCGAGCAGAACGACTGGATCTCGGATTCGCTGCCCGGCTCCTGCCCGGCGAACTGGTTGCACGGCAGGCCCAGTACCACGAACCCTTGGTCCTTGTATTGCTGGTAGATATTTTCCAGAGCGGCGTACTGCGGGGTCAGGCCGCATTTCGAGGCGACGTTGACCACCAGCACGACCTTGCCCTTGAGCGGCGCCAGCGGCAGATCCTGGCCGTCCAGACCGTGCAGCGTCAGATCGTGAAAAGCGCTCATTGCTTGCTCCTTGAAGAAGTAGGCACGAAGTGCCCGCGCAGGGAGCGGACAATCTGTCCGTCGTGCTGCGCAATCCCAGTCGATGCGGGAAAAATGCCCTGGCCTTGTTGCAGTAGATCAGGTTGCATGAGAAAGGCGCCCGAAGGCGCCTTTCACGATTGAGCGTAGCAGCTCAATGATGGCTTCACCCGGTCGATGACCGACCGGATGACAGCAATCAGTGGTGGTGACCACCTTCGCCATGGACGTGGCCATGGGCGACTTCTTCGGCGGAAGCGTCGCGGATGTCGACCACTTTCACCTTGAAGTTCAGGCGCTGGCCGGCCAGCGGGTGGTTGCCGTCGACGATCACGTCATCGCCTTCGATGTCGCGGATGGTGACGATCTGCATGCCGCCGTCCGGAGCGGAGGCATGGAACTGCATGCCGACTTCCAGCTCGTCCACGCCTTCGAACATTTCACGGGTCAGGGTGGCGACCAGCTCGGCGCTGTATTCGCCGTAGGCTTCGGCCGGCTCGACGGTCACGTCCAGCTCGTCACCGACCTGCTTGCCTTCCAGGGCCTTTTCCAGGCCGCCGATGATGTTGTGGGCACCGTGCAGGTAGACCAGCGGAGCGCCGCCGGCGGAGCTGTCGATGACCTCACCCGCGTCGTTGGTCAGGGTATAGTCGATGGAAACCGCCTTGTTGGCCGCGATCTGCATGGTTCGAAACCTATCTGATATAGAAGTTGAGCGCGTAAGTTTACGCGGCGACGCCCCCGAATGCGACCCGAAGACGGACGGACGGGACAACGCGGCCCCGCCGCGCCTGCTTGACTTTCATCAGGACGAAGACGGCCACTGGGTGGCAGTCTTGTCCTGCGGCCACACCCAGCATCTGCGCCACCAGCCGCCCTGGCAGTCGCGGCCCTGGGTGCTGGACCCGCAGCAGCGCATGGCGCAGATCGGCCGGTTGTTCCCCTGCGGCTGGTGCGCCAAGGACATCGACAGCAACAAGGAGTAGGCATGCCGGCTCGCAATATCCTGGTGATCAACTGCGGCAGTTCTTCGATCAAGTTCGCCCTGGTTCGAGAAGGGCGCGAAGAGTTCATCCTCCATGGCCTGGCCGAGCGCCTCGGCTCCAACGGCGCCAGCCTGCGCTGGCAGGGCGAGACCGACGAGCAACCGCAGACCCTGGAGCTACCCGGGGGCGATCACAAGGCCGCCCTCGCCCGCCTGTTGCCGCTGGTGGCCCAGGCTGCGCAGGGCGAGTTGCACGCCATCGGCCACCGCGTGGTGCACGGCGGCGAGCGTTTCACCCAGGCCTCGCGGCTGACCGACGAAGTGCTCAGCGCCATCCGCGAGACCTCGCCGCTGGCGCCGCTGCACAACCCGGCGAACCTGGTCGGCATCGACGCCGCCATGGCGCTCTACCCGGACCTGCCGCACATTGCCGTGTTCGACACCGCGTTCCACCAGAGCCTGCCCGAGCGCGCCTACCGCTACGCCATCCCCGAGCCGCTGTACCGCGAGCAGCATGTGCGCCGCTACGGTTTCCACGGCACCAGCCACCGCTACGTCAGCCACAAGGCGGCGGAAATGAGCGGCCTGGCGGTGGGCGACAGCTACTGGCTGTCCGCGCACCTGGGCAACGGCAGCTCCACCTGCGCCATCGCCAATGGCCAGAGCCGCGACACCAGCATGGGCCTGACTCCGCTGGAAGGCCTGATGATGGGCACCCGTTCCGGGGACGTCGACCCGAACCTGCACAGCCACCTGGCGCGCACCCTGGGCTGGAGCCTGGAAAAGATCGACCACATGCTCAACCACGACAGCGGCCTGCTCGGCCTGTCGGGGCTGTCCAACGACATGCGCACCCTGGAGCACGCCCGCGAGCAGGGCCACGCCAATGCGGCGCTGGCCATCGAAGTATTCTGTTACCGATTGGCCAAGTCCCTGGCCTCGCTGACCTGTGCGCTGCCGCGGCTGGACGGCATCATCTTCACGGGCGGCATCGGCGAGAACTCCGCGCTGGTGCGCAACCTCACGGTCAAGCACCTGCACGTGCTCAACCTCGAACTTGACGGCGAGGCCAACGCCCGCTGCACACGGGGCGTCGGCGGGCCGATCCACCTCGCCGGGCACCCGCGCGTGCTGGTGATCCCGACCAACGAGGAGAAGCAGATCGCACTCGACACCCTGGCTGTCCTCGACTGAAGATTCATCGGTTGCGCCCCACAAGGGCACAGACCACTCCCGCACGGCTTAAGGAGCCCGGATGCACACCTTCTTCCTCGCGCCGACCGGTTTCGGTGTCGGCCTGACGTCTACCAGCCTGGGCCTGATCCGCGCCCTGCAACGCGCCGGCCTGAAAGTCGGCTTCTTCAAACCCATCGCCCAGCCCCACGCCGGGGACGACGGCCCGGAGCGCTCCAGCGAACTGGTTGCGCGCACCCACGGCCTCAACGCGCCCACCCCGCTGTCGCTGTCCAAGGTCGAGCGCATGCTGGGGGACGGCCTGCTCGACGAACTGCTCGAGGACATCGTCGGCATGTACAACAACGCCGCCGTGGACAAGGACGTGATGATCGTCGAGGGCATGGTCCCGACCAAGCACGCCAGCTACGCCGCGCGCATCAACGCGCACCTGGCGCGCAGCGTGGATGCCGAGGTGATCCTCGTCTCCGCGCCGGACAACGAGACGGTGAGCGAGCTGTCCGACCGCATCGAGATCCTCGCCCAGCTGTTCGGCGGCCCGCGCGACCCGCACCTGGCCGGCCTGATCGTGAACAAGGTGCGTGGCGGCGAAAGCGACGACATGCCGCGAGACGCCGAAGAAGCCGCGCGGCTGTTCGGCGAGCGCCTGAAGGAACATTCCCCGCTGCTGCGCGACGGCGACGTCCGGCTGCTCGGCTGCATCCCCTGGCAGGACGAGATGAACGCCCCGCGCACCCGCGACGTGGCCGACCTGCTGGACGCCAGCGTGCTCAACGCCGGCGACTACGAACAACGCCGCGTGCAGAAGATCATCCTCTGCGCGCCCTCGGCACCGAACACCGTGCACCTGCTCAAGCCCGGCGTGCTGGTGGTGGTGCCGGGCGACCGCGACGACATCATCCTCGCCGCCTGCCTGGCCGCCATGAACGGCGTGCCGCTGGCCGGCCTGCTGCTGTGCTCGGGCCTGATGCCGGACGCGCGCATCATGGAGCTGTGCCGCAGCGCGCTGCAGAGCGGCCTGCCGGTGCTGACGGTGAAGACCGGTTCCTTCGACACCGCCGGCGACCTGTCGCGGATGAACAAGGAAATCCCGGTGGATGACCGCGAACGCGCCGAGCGCGTCACCGAGTTCGTCGCCGAGCACATCGACTTCGGATGGCTCAAGGACCGCTGCGGCTCCCCCCACGAACTGCGCCTGTCGCCGCCGGTGTTCCGCTACCAGCTGACCCAGCGCGCCAACCGCGCCGGCAAGCGCATCGTCCTGCCCGAGGGCAGCGAGCCGCGCACTGTGCAGGCCGCCGCCATCTGCCACGCCCGCGGTATCGCCCGTTGCGTACTGCTGGCCAAGCCCGACGATGTGCAGGCCGTGGCGCAGATGCTGGGCATCGTGCTGCCCGAGGACCTGGAAGTGGTCGACCCGGACCTGGTGCGCAGCCGCTATGTCGAGCCGATGGTCGAGCTGCGCAAGGGCAAGAGCCTGAACGCGCCGATGGCCGAGCAGCAACTGGAAGACAACGTGGTGCTGGGCACCATGATGCTCGCCCTGGATGAAGTGGACGGCCTGGTCTCCGGCGCCATCCACACCACCGCCAACACCATTCGCCCGGCCCTGCAACTGATCAAGACCGCGCCCGGCTACAACCTGGTGTCCTCGGTGTTCTTCATGCTGCTGCCCGACCAGGTGGTGGTCTATGGCGATTGCGCAGTGAATCCCGATCCTTCGGCCAGTGACCTGGCGGAGATCGCCCTGCAGAGTGCCGCCTCGGCGCAGGCCTTCGGCATCACCCCGCGGGTGGCGATGATCAGCTACTCCACCGGCGAGTCCGGAACCGGCGCAGATGTCGAGAAAGTCCGCGAAGCTACGCGCATCGCGCGGGAAAAACGCCCCGATCTGTTGATTGACGGCCCCTTGCAGTATGATGCCGCCGCCATCGCCAGCGTGGGTCGCCTGAAGGCCCCCGAGAGCCAGGTGGCAGGACGCGCCAATGTATTCGTGTTCCCCGACCTGAACACCGGGAACACCACCTACAAGGCGGTCCAGCGCAGCGCCGACTGCGTCAGCATCGGCCCGATGCTGCAGGGCCTGCGCAAACCGGTGAACGACCTGTCACGCGGGGCGCTGGTGGACGACATCGTCTACACCATCGCGCTGACGGCGATCCAGGCGGACAGCGGCAAGGACGATCAGGGCTGAACGCCCCGGCACGAGGATGTGCCTTGAGAACGCTTCACGCGCCCGGCCAACCGGGCGCCTACGTATAAGGATTTCCTCGATGCTCAGTTTCCTTCCCCCGGTCGTTCGCGGCGTGATCGCGAGCCTGCTGCTGTTCCTCAATACCGTTTGCTGGGCCACGCTGCTGCTCGGCATGACGCTGGTCAAGATCGTCCTGCCGTTCGCCGCGGCGCAGAGCGCTTGCAGCAAGATCATGAGCCTGATCGCCGAAAGCTGGATCGCCTGCAACAAGGGCTGGATGAACCTGGTGCGCAGCACTCACTGGAACGTCGAGGGCCTGCAAGGTCTGGTTTACGACCACTCCTACCTGGTCACCAGCAACCACCAGAGCTGGGTCGACATCCTCGTCCTGCAGTACCAGCTGAACCGCCGGGTGCCGCTGCTGCGCTTCTTCCTCAAGCAGGAACTGATCTGGGTCCCGATCATCGGCCTGTGCTGGTGGGCGCTCGATTTCCCCTTCATGAAGCGCTACACCAAGGCCTACCTGGCCAAGTACCCGGAGAAGAAAGGCAAGGACCTGGAGACCACCCGCAAGGCGTGCGCCAAGTTCAGCCGTATCCCGGTGTCGATCTTCAACTTCCTCGAAGGCACCCGCTTCACCCAGGACAAGCATGACGAGCAGGCCTCGCCGTTCCAGCACCTGCTCAAGCCCAAGGCCGGCGGCATCGCCTTCGTTCTCGACGCCATGGGCGAGCAGCTCAAGACCCTGGTGAACGTCACCATCCATTACCCCGACGGCCGCCCGACCTTCTGGTGCCTGATGTCCGGCAAGCTGCGCTCGGTGGTGGTGCGCTTCGAAGAGCTGGAGATCCCGCGCCAGTTCATCGGCAAGAGCTACGACCAGGACGAGGGCTACCGCGCCGAGTTCCAGCTGTGGGTGAACCAGCTGTGGGAACGCAAGGACCAGTTGCTGGCCCAGCTGCACCGCGAGTTCCCGGCCAAGGCCTGACCCTGCATCATGCAGGAGCGAGCTTGCTCGCGAACCGCATGGCACCGGGCGGTTCCGGTTCGCGAGCAAGCTCGCTCCTACGAAGAGCCAAAGAAAAAGCCCGCCGATCGGCGGGCTTTTTCATGGGCGGTGCTTACTGCTGGTACTGCTGGGTCTGCGCGTTCGGCAGGGCCTTCAGGTTCACTTCCACGCGGCGGTTCTGCGCGCGGCCGTTGGCGTCGGCGTTGGAGGCAACCGGCTGGTCCGGGCCCATGCCGCGGGTGCTGACGCGAGTGCCGTCGACGCCCTGGGAGGTCAGGTAGGTGGCAACGGACTGCGCACGACGCTGGGACAGGTCCATGTTGTGCTGGCGGCTGCCGGTGCTGTCGGTGTAGCCAACGATCTCGATGCTGTTCTGGTTGAACTCCTTGAAGGAGCTGGCCAGGTTGTTCAGCGGGGTGTAGAAGGACGGCGCGATGTTCGCCGAGTCGGTGGCGAAGGTGATGTTGCCCGGCATGATCAGCTTGATGTCGTCACCCTGGCGCTCGACCTGCACACCGGTGCCCTGCATCTGCTGGCGCAGCTTGGCTTCCTGCTTGTCGGCGTAGTAGCCGTAGCCGGCGGCGGCGGCACCGATGGCGGCGGCGCCGATCATCGCGCCCTTGCCACGGTTGTCATGGTTGATCGCGGCACCGGCGACGGCACCGGCCAGCGCGCCCAGCGCACCGTACTTGGCGGTCTTGCTCATGCCGCCTTCGGCCGGCGGGGCCTGGGTGTTGGGGTCATAGGGATTCTGGGAGGCGCAACCGGCCATGAGGGCAAAGGCGGTGGCAGCCGCGACCATGGACAGACTACGTGCGGTGAACATGTCGGATGACTCCTCGAAATAGCGAAACACCCATTAGCGGGCGGCAGATTAGAGCTTAGGTCGTGCAAATAATTCCGTAGCAACCTTAAGCGCGGATGAAGGGATTCTCCCTCATCTCGTCGCCCAGGTTGGTATCCGGGCCGTGGCCGGTGACCACGGTCGCGTCTTCGTCCAGCGAGTACAGGCGGCCGCGGATCGAGCGCTCGATGGTGGCGTAGTCGCCGCCCCACAGGTCGGTGCGGCCGATGCTGCGACGGAACAGCGTGTCGCCGGCGATCAGCAGTTTGTCCCTGGGGAACCAGAAGCTCATCGAACCCGGTGTATGCCCCGGCGTGTGCAGCGCCACGCCGCAGCCGCAGGCCAGTTCCTCGTCATCGGCCAGCCACTGGTCCGGCGAAGGCACTGGAGTATAGGGGACGCCGAACATGCGGCATTGCATCTCCAGGTTATCCCAGAGGAACTGGTCGTCCTTGTGCAGGTGCAGGGTCGCGCCGGTCTTCTCCTTCATCTGCCCGGAAGCGAGGAAGTGGTCCAGGTGCGCGTGGGTGTGGATGATGCTGACCACCTTCAGCCCCAGCGCGTCGAGACGCTGCAGGATGAGTTCGTGGTCGCCACCCGGATCGACGACGATGGCCTTCTTCGTCAGCGGGTCGCCGATGATGGTGCAGTTGCACTGCAGGGGGCCGACGGGGAAGGTTTCGCGGATCAGGGCAGGCTGCTCGCTCATCGAAGACTCGCTCGGTTGCGGAAGAACACGGCGGGTATTTTCGCCGATTCGGCCCTGCCCTGGCGAGTCGATGGGGTTCGCGTTCAGTCGCCCTGGCGGTAATCCGTGGGCAACTTGCCAGTCCACTTGCGGAACGCCCGGCGGAAGTTCGACGGGTCGTTGAAGCCCAGCAGCAGCGCGATCTCGTAGAGCGGCAGGTGGGTCGTGGTGAGGTATTGCAGGGCCAGGCGCTTGCGTACATCGTCGAGCACTTCCTGGTAGGTGGTGCCCAGGTTCGAAAGATGTCGACGCAGGCTGCGACCGCTGGTGTGCAGGTCGGCGGCCACGCTTTCCAGGTCGGGGAATTCGCCGGGGCGCGCCAGCAGCAGGCGGCGGATGCGGGTCAGCAGGCCTTCCTGCACATCAAGCGTGGCCAGCAGCGCCTCGCACTGCTGTTCGCACATCTGCACCGTGGCCGGGTTGGCCAGCGCCATGGGCCGCACCAGGTATTCGCTGGGCAGGCCGATGAAGTGGAAAGGCTGATCGAACAGCACCTCACAGCCAAACACCTCGGCATAGCGCTCGACGTAGGCCGGCTCGACATGGGCGAAGCCCACGCTGACACCCTGCAAGGGTTCCCCCACCAGGAAGCGGGCGATGGTGTGCAGGCTGGTCATCAGGCCTTCGGCGGCGAAACGGCTGGTGGGGCCGAGGGGAAGCGACTCGCTGGCGCGCAGGTAGGAGACGCCGCCGTCTTCCACCATCTCCAGGTCGTAGGCCAGGCCGAGCACGCGGTAGTACTTCAGGGCGAAGGCGATGGCGCGTCCCAGGTTGGCGCTGGACAGCACCGCGTAGCCGAGGATGCCGTGGGTGGAGACGTTCAGCCGTTGCCCCAGCAACAGGCCGAAGGCGGGCTCGTTGCAGTGCACCAGGGCGGTACTGGAGAGCTGGTGGAAGTCGATGAAGGACAGGCGGCCGTTGGGGCTCTGCAGCACCTCGGGGCGCACGCGGGCCAGCTCGAACAGGCGCACGCGCGGCACACCCAGCTCTTCGGCAAGATCGAGAAGCGCCTGCGCATAGGCGACGGGCACCAGTTCGGCGGTGAAATTGAGCGGTTGTTTCATCGTTTTTCTTATGGTGACCGCTGGCCGGATATGACCGGAAAGTTGGCAGACAATAACCTTGTGACGCTTTCCCTACAAGCCCAGAGTAATGACCATGGACAACCACAACAATGGAGCCGCCATGGCCAGCACCACCCCTGCAGGACTGGAGATCAAGCCCCGGCACATGGACTTCGATCTGCCCGATCCGCTGCCGCGCCACTGGCACGGCGGAGACGCCTTCAAGTCCCATCTGTTCGACGCCATGTCGGTGCTCTTTCCCGACGGCGAACGCTTCTTCATCGACTCGGTGCGGCAGTTCCGCGACCAGATCAGCGACCCGGTGCTCAAGGAGCAGATCCGTGGCTTCATCGGCCAGGAAGGCCACCACAGCCGCGAGCACCTGACCTACAGCCAGCGCCTGCGCGACCAGGGCTACGACATCACCGCCATCGAGAAGCGCGCCCAGGCGCGCATCCGTTTCACCCAGAAGAAATTCCCGGCCAGGCGCCAGCTGGCAGCGACTGCCGCGCTGGAGCACATCACCGCGATCATGGCCAACGGGCTGCTGACCGACCCGCGCACCATGGAAGGAGCCGACCCGGTGATGCAGCGCCTGTGGCGCTGGCACGCGCTGGAGGAAACCGAGCACAAGGCAGTGGCCTTCGACGTCTACAACCAGGTCTGCGGCAGCCGCAAGCTGCTGCGCCGGGCGATGCGCATGGCGACCTTCTTCTTCGTGCTGGATACCTTCCGCGGGCTGGTGCACATGCTCAAGGTCGACGGCCTGCTGTGGAACTGGCGCGTCTGGCGCGACGGCATCAAGTGGACCTGGGGCAAGCACGGCGTGTTCCGCCCGCTGCTGCGCGAGTACATGGACTTCTTCAAGTCCGACTTCCACCCCTGGCAGCACAACAACCTCGATGTGCTGTACGAGGTGCGCAAGGAATACGACGCGCAGCCACTGGCGCACGCTGGCTGACTCTTCCGTTGCTTCAGACACCGCCCCGCCCTGCCGGGGCGGTGTCGTTTCCGGCCCAGGACACGCATCGATTCCGCTCCCCTCCCTGACATACCGGGGCTGACCTGTAGGAGCGGGCCATGC
>NZ_JYOA01000004.1:483243-518966 GCF_000955805.1 Pseudomonas sp. 21
ATGGCGCGCTCCTACAGGTTGGCTCCGTCGTTTCGGCTGACATAGGAGCGGATTCATCCGCGATCGGCATCGCCCAGGTGGAGAACCTGCCGGCGGAAAACAATCGCGGACGGAGTCCGCTCCTACGCCAACGAAAAGCCCGGCGCAAAGCCGGGCTTTTTCAGGAAGCGATCAGCGCTCAGGCATGCAGGAAGCGCAGTGCGTCCGCTGCCGACTCCTCGGGGATCTCTTCCATCGGAATATGCCCCACGCCCGGATAGACCTTCACCTCGATGCCCGGCACGTCGCGCTGCCACATCGGCACATGGCGTGGCGAAATCCAGCGGTCACGCTCGCCCCACATCAGCAGCGTCGGCACCTTCAAAGCGGCGACGCGGTTGGGGGTCGTGGGCAATTCCTCACGATTGGCTTTCACCAGCACGCGGAAGATGTCGATCATCGCGCGGCGATTGCCCGGCCGGCGGCTGATGTCGTAGTAGCGGTCGATCACGCCCGGCTTGATCTTGCGCGCATCACCGTAGACTTCCTTGATGCCCTGGGCCACCAGCGCGCGCGGCATCCACATCGGCATCATGATGCCGGCGCCGGGCAGCACGGCGCTGGCGATCATCAGCGGGACCTTCTGCATGTAGTAGCCGGCCGGATCGATCAGGATCAGCCGCTCGACGCGGTGGGCATTGGCCAGCGCGTAGTTCCAGGCGATGTAGCCGCCCAGGGAGTTGCCGGCGATGGACACCTGCTTGAGGTCCAGGCGATCGAGGAACAGGCCGAACACCTTCACCAGGCGCTCGCCGTCGTACTCGCGGTCCTGGCCGCCACCGGTGAGGCCGAAACCGGGCACGTCGAGGCGGATGATGCGGAAGTGCTGGGACAACTCGGCGACCCAGCCATCCCAGGTGTGCAGCGAGGCCATCACGCCGTGGACCATCACCAGCACCGGTTTGTCCGGGCTGCCTTCGTCGCGGTAGTGGATGTCGAAGCCGTCGACGTGGATGAACTTCGAACCGGACTCGGGCGAGGCGTAGCGGGCCTTCAGCGCGGCCAGCGGCAGCGGGCCGAAACCGTAACGGGCCAGGCCCTCGGCCAGCGGCGGTTGCACAGACAATGTGGCGGTCATGGACGAGTGACTCCCGTGCTTGTTGTTCTAAAGCCTGAATCACACCACAGCGCCCGCGCCGCCGCGCCCAACCTAGGTAGTGTCGAGGCTCGTCACGGGATGACGCAGGCCTTGCACCCCGTTAACCTAGCCCGACCCGCCCTCGCGCAAGGAAAGCCCGTTCGTGCCGATCCTCATTCGCCGTTCGCTGTGGCCGCTGGCCGTGCTGTTGCTGCTCCTGTGCCGCCCTGCCCTGTCCGCCGACCTGTATTACCTGGGCCAGAAGATTCCCGACATCCAGCGCAACTGGACCAGCGCCGACTACCAGGTGCTGATCGACGCGCTGAAGAAGATCGACGAGACCCAGGTCAACGGCCTGCCCCGGCGCAGCGGCGAGTTCACCGGGCCGATCTACCAGCGCATGGTCAGCGAGGAGAACTTCCGCCCGCAGCTGAACATCTACGCGCCGCTGGAGCTGCGGCAGAACGAGGCGCGCGAGGTGCTGTTCAAGCTCAAGGAGCTGATGCGCCTGTACTTCAACTTCCGCGCCGCCAAGCAACCCTATGGCGCCGAGGCGCTGGGCCTGATGAGCTATTCGCTGCGCGAACAGGCGATCCTGTTCAACCTGACGGTGGAATTCTGGATGACCCTGGCGCAGAGCGAGCAGCGCAACCCGGTGCGCCTGCAGGGTATGCAGGAAGCCAAGGCCGCCGCCTCGATGCTCACCAGCAGCGCCCTGGACTACCTCGGCCTGACCGCGCAGTTCGACCGCCAGGACCTGGTGCTCTACAGCGCCGAGCTGGCCAAGCAGCTGCCCGAGCTGTTCATCCACCTGCCGCCGGAAGTCCGCGTGCAACTGCTGATGCGCGTGGATGAACTGGCGCAGAAGCACGCCTACCCGGAAGTGCGCGAGAACATGCGCGACCTGCTGCCGGTGCTGCAGGCGATCCAGGCGGACGTGCAGCAGCAGTTGGCCGCGCCGGCCAAGGGACAGCCTGCGCCCAAAGGGCTGGACCTGAGCGCTCCGCCGGAGGCGGAGAAGAAGAAGGGAATGTGAGCCTGGAGCCAACCGAGAAGGCTCCAATAACCTGTAGGAGCGCGCCATGCGCGCCATGCGCGCGATCGCGNGCATGGCCCGCTCCTACACCAGACGACGACGCCCTATCGAAAGCGGTGCGATCCGCCGAAGAGAAGATCAACCACCTGCGCCACCTCCCCTACCGCAACAACCCCATCTCCTTCGCCCGCGCCACCGCCTGGGTGCGGCGTTCGACGCCGAGCTTGTCGTTGATGTGGCGGGCGTGGCTCTTCACGGTGTGCAGGGAGATGAACAGGCGCTCGCTGATTTCCTGGTTCGAGCAGCCCTGGGCGATCAGTTCCAGCACTGCCAGCTCGCGCCCGCTCAGGCAATCGTTAAGCACCGCGCCGCGTTCCGGCGGGGCCGGCAGGCGCTCGCGCAAGGCGTCGATGGCCGGCGATGCAGCCCGCACGGCCAACTGCTCGCGCAACCATTCCGGCTGCTGCAGCAGCACGTCATGCAACGGGATCAGCAGGCCGACCGCCAGGCCATTCAGGCATTCGCCCAGCTCGAAGGAGGCTTCGCGCTCGCGGCCGTCCTGCAGCAGCAAAGCGACCAACTGGCCCTGGGCGAAGCGCGCCTGCAACTGCGCGCCGCCCTGCAGGGCGCCGCTGGCCACGGCGCGCAGCCGCACCTCGGCCTCGGCCATGCGGCCTTCACGGCGCTCCAGCTGGGCTTGCAGCATCTCCACGTTGCGCGGCAACTGCGGCGAGCATTCCGGCGGAGTGGCCGGTTCGTCGCCGGTGTAAGTGTCACGCAGACGCTCCAGCCAGGCGTTGGCCAGCTCCACCTGGCCCTGGCCGAGCCAGAGTTCGCACTTGATCAGGGTGATGGCCGACAGGTAGTAGACCGGCGGCACGTCCCACACATGCATCATCCGCTCGACCTCGGCGAGATGAGCGAAGGCGCGGGTGTAATTGCCCAGCCGCCCTTCCAGGCTGGCCAGCACGCAGAAGCCGATCACCAGGCTGATATCGCGGCAGGCTCGAGCTTCCTCGATGCCGGCCTTGAGGCATTTGCGCGCCTCCTCCGGCAGCAACGCCAGGCTACGCAGGTAGCCCTGGTAAAGCATCAGCCGGCCGCGCACCGCATAGCGGCGCTGGGAAGACAGGCCGGACAGCCGCGCCAGGCCCTGGCGCACTTCTTCCTCGGCGCGCAGCACCTCGCCGCGTGCCTGCAGGACGCGGGCACGGTCGTAATGCACCATGGCCTCGAACAGCGGATTGCCGAAGCGCTGCGCCAGTTCCAGGGCTTCCCGATTGAGCCCGCGTGCACGCCACAGATCGTCGCGCACGATGGCCAGGTTGCTCAGGGTCGACAGGCACAGCAGACGCGGCCCGAAGCGCTCCGGGCCGAGGCCGTGCATGGCCTCCTCGCAGTGCCGCTCGGCCGCTTCGATCTCGCCACGGCCTCGGGCGATCACGCCTGCCAGTGCCTGCCACTGTGCGAGCAGGTCGCGCTGGGCCGTGGCATCGGCGGCGGGCAGGAAGCGCGACAATTGCGCCGCCAGTTCCTCGGCCGCATCCAGCTGGCAGGCCAGCGCCAGCGCCCAGCTGTACAGCACGATCAGGCGCGGTGTGCTGGCCAGCAGGCTGTCGGGCAGGTCCATCTTCCAGCGCAGCAGCGTGGCGACGTTCTGCTCGGCCAGCAACTGCTCCTCGGACAGGCTCTGCACCAGGCTCGCCGCGACCTCCGGGTGGCCGGCGCGCAGGGCCTGCTCCACCGCGTCGTCGAACAGCCCCTGGGCGCTGAACCAGCGGCAGGCGCGCAGGTGCAGCGCCGCCGCCGAAGGTCCGGAGCCGGGTAGCGGGCGCGCCAGCAGCAGGTCGGAGAACAGGTGGTGATAGCGGAACCACTGGCCCTGCTCGTCCAGCGGCACGAGGAACACCTGGTGCTGCTGCAGATGCCGCAGGATCGAGGCGCTGTCGTGCGCATCGCGCAGCGCATCGCACAACTCGGCGGAGAAGCGTTCGAAACGCGCGGTCTGGGCCAGGAACATCTGGACCTCCGGCGACTGCTTGTCGATCACCTCTTCCAACAGATAGTCGCGGATCAGTTCTTCGGCGCCATGCACCGAAAGGTCAGGCACATTGGCCGCCAGCTCGTCGCCGTGGGCCAGCAGCCACAGGCGCAGGCCGGCGATCCAGCCTTCGCTGCGCTCGACCAGGTTGTCGAGCGCGTTGTCGTCGAGTTGCGCGCCATTGGCCGAGACCAGCTGGGCGGTTTCCTCGACGGTCAGGCGCAGGTCCTGTTCGCTGAACTCCAGCAGCTGCCGCGACAGGCGCAGGCGCGCCAGGTGCCAGTCCGGCCGCTGCCGGCTGGTGACCAGCACGACCAGGCCGGCAGGCTGGTGATTGAGGAGGAACTGCAGGCAACGGTCGAGCACCGCGCCCTGGGCCAGGTGATAGTCGTCCAGCACCAGCAGCAACGGACGGTCGACCGACAGGCTGTCCACCAGCTCATCGAGCAGGTCGTCAAGCCAGGCTTCGAAGGCGAACGGCTGATGGCGCTGGCGCATTTTCAGCAGCGCCAGGGCTTCCTCGCCGAGCGTGGGAAAATGCAGGCGCAGGCCTTCGAGCAGGCGTTCGAGGAAACGTCCGGGGTCGCTGTCCCTGGCACTGAGCCCCAGCCACAGGCTGCGCCAGTGATTTTCCAGCGTCTGACAGAATTCGATGGCCAGCGAGCTCTTGCCGAACCCGGCCGGCGCGGACACCAGTATCAGCCGTCCCTGCAGCCCCGCGGCCATGCGCTGGCACAGCCGCGAACGGGCGACGTGGCCATGCGGCAGCGGCGGTCGGAAGAAGCGGCTGCCGGCCGTGCTGGGGGGAACATCGGTCAGACTTGGCAGAGTCGAGAAGTCGGTCATCGGCCTGGCTCTTGCTCTAGCTCTTATAGCGGTCAACGAAGGTCACACTGCCGTCCGAGCCTAGCCGCTCGCGGTCGGGAATAGAAGTCGATTTTGTTACCTTTGCTCACAACATGACCAGAAGGCGTCCTACATTCCGCCCTCCATTCATCTGACAGATGATCCCCCATAAAAAAACCGGCCCGAAGGCCGGTCTTTTTTCACCGCGGAACCACCCGTGGGGATCGGGGGATCAGCGCACGCCTTCCTGGCGAAGCGCTGCCGGGGTGAAGTCGCTTTCCGAAGCGCTGTAGTTGAAGTCGTAGGCGGATTTCTCCTCGTTCTTCAGGCCCAGCACCAGGTAGCGACCGGACAGCAGGTCATACAGGGTTTCCGCGGTGTACCACGGTACCTGGTAGTTGTAGTAGTACTGGTTGAACGCCTCGGCCACGCGCCACAGGGTGCCGCGACCGTCGTAGTGGTCGATTTCCACGGCCTGCCAGGTGTCCTCGTCGATGAAGAAGTCACGCTTGGCGTAGATGTGGCGCTCGCCCGGTTTCAGGGTGGCGGTCACGTGCCACACGCGGTGCAGCTCGTAGCGGGCCAGGTCCTGGTTCAGGTGGCCGGGCTTGATGATGTCCGAATACTTCAGCTTCGGATCGTCCATCTTGTAGTTGTTGTACGGGATGTACAGCTCCTGCTTGCCCACCAGTTTCCAGTCGTAGCGGTCCGGCGCGCCGTTGTACATGTCCAGGTTGTCGGAGGTACGCAGGCCGTCGGCGGCGGTACCCGGACCGTCGTAGGACACCTGCGGGGCACGGCGTACACGGCGCTGACCGGCGTTGTACAGCCAGGCCAGGCGCGGTTCCTTCACCTGGTCGAGGGTCTCGTGCACCAGCAGCACGTTACCGGCCAGGCGAGCCGGGGCGGTGACGCGTTGCTTGAAGTAGAACAGGACGTTGCTCGGCTTGCTGGCGTCGTAGTCCTTCAGGTCGGTGCGGAAGACGAATTCGTCCTGGAAGTACACCAGCGAGTAGGAACCGTTGACCTGCGGGGTCGCCTGGGTCACCAGACGGCGCACATGGCCGCCACGGTAGCGGGTGATGTGGTTCCAGATGACTTCCAGGCCGTCCTTCGGGATCGGGAAGGGGTTGGCTACCTGGAAGTTCTCCAGGCCGTTGCCGCCCTGCAGCAGTTTGGTGCTGGTGGCGTTCTTCTTGGTCGCTTCCAGCACGTTCTCCGGCACGGTGGCGGTACGGTGCGTGGTGTAGACCGGCATCTTGTAGGTGTCGGGGTAGCGCTTGAACATGGCCTGCTGGCCGGGGGTCAGCTTGGACTTGTACTGGTCCATGTTCTGCGCGGTGATGGTGAACAGCGGCTTCTCGCTGGCGAACGGATCGCTGAGGAAGCCCTTGCTGTCGGCGGTGCCGGCGTTCTTGGGCAGGCCACCGGTCCAGGCCGGGATGGAGCCATCGGCATTGCCGGCCTTTTCTGCGCCCATCGGCGTCAGGGTGGAGCCGAGCTTGGCCGCTTCATCGGCAGAGACGGCCGCCATCACCTGGGAGGCGATGAGGCTGAGCGCCAGGGCGCCCGTGTGCAGCAGGATCTTTGTTGTTCTCATTCGTTTATCGTCCTCGTTGAGTCTTTGCCCACCGTGATGGCCGTCCTGGCAAGAACGGTTCACGGGTCTTGTCTGCTGCCCCGCATGGTCGGGTCACCCGGCCGCACGGATGGCCCGCCGCGAGGGCGGGCCGCTTGCCGGCTGAACGGCCGGCTTAGAAGGTCACGCCGAAGCTCAGGCTGACGAAGTCACGGTCGTCGACGGTGGAGTACTTGCCGTCGAAGTAGTTGGTGTAGGCCAGGCTGGCGGTGTAGGTGTTCAGGTAGTCGGCGTCGATCCCCAGGCTGACCGCCTTGCGGCCTTCCTCGAAGTTGCCGCCGGGGCCGGGGGAGTAGCCGTCCACGTCGTGGGACCAGGCCACGTTGGGCTTCAGGTTCACGCCGGCGAACACGTCGTTGTAGTCCCAGATGGCACGGGCGCGGTAGCCCCAGGAGTCGGCGGTGGTGAAGCCGTCGCTCTCGCAGTTGCGGCTGACGTTGTTGGCGTTGGTGGTGCCCAGGGTGGAGGCGTTCAGCGCTTCGCAGGTCGCCATGCCGTTCAGGCTGCCGGCCAGCGGGCCAGGGCCGAAGACCGGGTCGCGGCCATAGCGCGCCTTGTTCTGGCTTTCCAGGCCGCCGACGTGGGTCCAGCCGACCTCGCCCACCAGGGTCAGACGCTCGGCGCCCATGACCTGGTCGAAGAAGTGGGTGAAGGTGGTCTGCAGCTGGGTGACTTCCTTGCGGCGGTAGCCGTGCAGGTCCTGGCCGGCGGTGCCGGTCAGCACGGAGGCGTTGTCGTAGACGTGGTTGCCGCCGATGGACACCGGGTCCAGGCCGGAATACAGGATGTCGGTGGTGTTCAGCTGCACCGGGGCGTTCGGCCGGTAGCTGATTTCGCCCTGCCACGCGGTGCCTGTGGGCAGCGTGGTGGAGAAGCTCAGGCCGTACAGGCGGATGTCTTCGGGGTATTCGATGAAGTAGCTGGAGTTGCCCGCCATCGCTGCGGCGCCAGCCTGGGAAGCCAGGGTCGGGCTGATGCGCGCGATGTTGGTGATCAGCTGGTTGATCTGCGCCACCTTGGAGGCGTCCGCGCCACGCCCGCTGAAGATCGGCAGGCGGCTGTGGTAGTTCATGTAGTAGCCGCCGAACTCGGTGTTCAGGCTGTCGGCGAAGTACTTCATCGAGAAGCCGTACTGGCCGCTGTCGCGGGCATCACGGTCCGGGCCGCGCTGGACCACCAGGCCTTCGTTCCACGGCGACGGGGTCACCGCCAGGTTCGGGCCGAGCAGGCCGTTCAGGGTGCGGATCGAAGCGGCGTTGTTGGTCAGCACCGCGAGGTTCTGGGTGCAGCCGTCAGCGACCACGTCCGGCTGGGAGAAGAAGGTGCCGCAGTTGTCGACCACCGTCTGGTCCCACTCCAGCTGGTAGAAGCCTTCGGCGGAGAGGTTCTCGGTGAGGTTCTGCGACAGGTAGAACATGTTCACCGGCACCAGCGCTTCCTTGATCTCGGAGCCCGGGCGGCGGAAGGCGGTGACGTCGAACGGGTTGATCACGCTGATGCCGTTCTGGATGAAGGTACTTTCACCCCAGTTCACCACCTGCTTGCCCAGGCGCACGGTGCCCGGCAGGTCGGCGATGTTGTAGTTGTGGTAGATGAAGGCGTCGAGGATTTCACCGCCGGAGGCCTGGGCGGCTTCCTTGCGGTTGTGGTCGGAGAGCGGCTTGAACTCGGTGTTCTCGTCCTTCTGCTCGAAGTCGTACCAGTACTTGCCACGGACGAAGACGCCGGTGTCACCGTACTTGAGCTCGAGGTCGTGGATGCCCTTGAAGATCTTCGAGAAGGTCTTGCCGGCCTTGTAGTTCAAGTGGCCGTCATCGGAGGTCTGGGACAGGCCCTTGCCGCCGTTGTTGATGCCGATGAGGTTGCTGTTCGGATTCTGCGTCGACCAGCTGGCCCCCACGGACAGCGTCGAGTCGAACGAACCTTCGATTTCCCCGATGTTGAAGCTGACGGCGGAAGCCGGAGCCGCCAGCGAGGACGCCAGGCTGACTGCCAGCGGCAGCCGCGCGAGGCGCCAGATATGTTGCATGGTTTTCATCGACGCTACTCCATGTGTTTTTTGTTATGAGTAGTGGCGACTATATCCAGCGTCCTACAACGCTTGATCGCTCGAAAGTGTGATTTGTCTTACAAAGCCCCTGACTAGACGCTTGCGCAGGCCCCGAGGTGGCGTGGTCACTGGGCTGCGCCGTGCCAAGCGCTTGCTTGGCACGACCGCCCGCCAACCGTGACTTGCCGGTCGTCGGTCACACCGTGGAGAGGAAGGCGCTGCCAGCCTCCTGCCATTGGGCGATGTCTACCCGGATACGCTTCTTGTCGAGCTTGCCGACGCTGGTCTTGGGAACTTCAGTAACAACGGCGATCTGCGAGGGAATCGCCCACTTGTTGATGTGGCCCTGCTCGACGAAAGGCTTGAGGTGTTCGCGCAGCGCCTTGGCGTCCAGCGCCTGGCCATCGCGCAGCACCAGCAAGGCGAACGGGCGCTCGCCCCACTGCGGATCGGGCACGCCGACCACTGCCACCTCACGCACCGCCGGGTGACGGCTGATGAGGTCTTCCAGCTCCAGGGAGGACAACCACTCGCCGCCGGTCTTGATGACATCCTTGATACGGTCGCGGATGTCGATGAAGCCCATGCCGTCGAGGGTCGCCACGTCGCCGGTGTGCATCCAGCCGCCGGCCCAGAGCTCCTCACCCTTCTCCGGCTCACGGAAGTAACCCTGGGTCAGCCAGGGCGCGCGCAGCACCAGCTCGCCCTGGGATTCGCCGTCGGCCGGGTGGAACCGGCCGTGCTCGTCCATGATCGCCGCCTCCACCAGCGGCACCGGCACGCCGGCCTTGATGCGGTAGGTGGTGCGCTCATCCTCGCTGCCGGCGCAGAGTTCCTGGTTGAGGTAGCCGCAGGAAATCAGCGGGCAGGTCTCGGACATGCCATAGGCCGCCGTGAGCTGGATGCCGCGGGCCTTGGCAGCGTCGTACAGCGCGTGGTTGAGGGCGCTGCCGCCGATGATGATCTTCAGCCCGCCAAAGTCGTGATCCTTCGCGCCGGCGGCGTTGAGCATCATCTGCAGGATGGTCGGCACGCAGTGGGAGAAGGTCACCTTCTCCTCGCGGATCAGCTTGCACAGCAGCTCCGGTTCGTATCGGCCCGGATACACCTGTTTCACCCCCAGCATGGTCGCCACGTAGGGCACGCCCCAGGCGTGGACGTGGAACATCGGGGTGATCGGCATGTACACATCATCCGTGCCCATCAGGCGGATGCTGTCCAGGCTGCCGATGGTCGCGGCCATCGCCAGGGTGTGCAGCACCAGTTGGCGGTGGGTGAAGTACACACCCTTGGGGTTACCGGTGGTGCCGGTGGTGTAGAAGGTGGTCGCCACCGAGTTCTCGTCGAAGTCGGGGAAGGCGTAGCGCGGGCTGGCGGCGGCCAGCAGGGTCTCGTACTCGCCGACGCAGTTGGGCAGCGTGCTGCTCTTGTCGGCGCCGTCGGTGATCAGCAGGGTCTTTTCCACCGTGGTCAGTTGCCCGGCAATGCCCTGGTAGAGCGCGGCGAACTCGCTGTTGACCAGCACGAAGCGGTCGTCGGCGTGGTTCATGGTGTAGAGGATCTGCTCCGGCGAGAGGCGGATATTGATGGTGTGCAGCACCGCGCCGATCATCGGGATGGCGAACATGCACTCCAGGTAACGGTGACTGTCCCAGTCCATCACCGCCACGGTGTCACCGGCCTTCACGCCGGCCTCGGTCAGCACGTTGGCCAGCCGAGCAACGCGCTCATTGAAGGTGGCATAGGTGTAACGCACGCTGTCGCGGTAGACGATTTCCCGGCCTTTCTCGTAACGGCTGCCAGACAGCAGCAGGCTCTTGATCAACAGCGGGTACTGGTAGGCGTTCTGTGCAGCGGGGATGACGCGGGTTTTCAGCATGGCGTACGCACTCTCAAGGCTGGATCTCATCAGGATGAGACCGACTCTAGAGCGCTGCGCCGCGCCATTCATCAGTCAAAAGAGTGATTTGCCGATGACTCTTTGGCGACATCCGGTCACGCGGTAGAATCCTGGCGCCCGGCCGTTCACAGCCGGAACCCGTATAGCGCATCACAACAAGAGCGAAGAGGTTAGAGTCATGTCCGAGATCGTCATCGTCAGCGGCGCCCGTACCCCCATGGGCGGCTTCCAGGGCAGCCTGTCCGGCGTTTCCGCCGTCGACCTGGGCGCCATCGCCATCCGCGAAGCCATTTCCCGTGCCGGCATCCAGCCCGAGGACGTGCAGGAAGTGATCATGGGCAACGTGCTGCCCGCCGGCCTGAAGCAGGGCCCGGCCCGCCAGGCATCGCTGAACGCCGGCCTGCCCGCCGCCACCGGCTGCACCACCATCAACAAGCTCTGCGGCTCGGGCATGAAGGCGGTGATGCTGGCCCACGACCTGCTCAAGGCCGGTACCAACAACGTGATGGTCGCTGGCGGCATGGAAAGCATGTCCAACGCTCCCTACGTCATCGAGAAGGCCCGCACCGGCCTGCGCATGGGCCACGGCGAGATCAAGGACCACATGTTCCTCGACGGCCTGGAAGACGCCCGCACCGGCCGCCTGATGGGCTCCTTCGCCCAGGAAACCGCGGACAAGTACAACGTCACCCGCGAAGAGATGGACGCCTACGCCATCGAATCCCTGCAGCGCGCCCAGGCCGCCATCAAGGACGGCTCGCTGGCTTCGGAAATCGTCCCGGTCACCGTCACCACCCGCAAGGGCGAGACCGTGGTGAAGGACGACGAGCAGCCGCTGACCGCCAACCTGGACAAGATCCCCGGCCTGCGCCCGGCCTTCCGCAAGGACGGCACCATCACCGCCGCCAACGCCAGCTCCATCTCCGATGGCGCCTCCGCGCTGGTCCTGATGACCGCCGAAGAAGCCGCACGCCGCGGCCTCAAGCCGCTGGCGAAGATCGTCGCCCACGCCACCCAGAGCCAGGACCCGGCCGAGTTCACCCTGGCCCCGATCGGCGCCATGACCAACCTGTTCAAGAAAGCCGGCTGGAGCAAGGACGACGTCGACCTGTTCGAGATCAACGAGGCCTTCGCCATGGTCACCATGCTCGCCATGCGCGAACACGGCCTGGACCACGCCAAAGTCAACGTCTACGGCGGCGCCTGTGCCCAGGGCCACCCGGTGGGCTCCACCGGCTCGCGGATCATCGTCACCCTGATCAACGCCCTGCAGAAGAAGGGCGGCAAGCGTGGCGTCGCCTCGCTGTGCATCGGCGGCGGCGAAGCCACTGCGGTGGCGATCGAGCTGGTCTGATCCGCGGATCCAGCATGAAAAGGGGCACTTCAGTGCCCCTTTTTTCATTTCTGGCCGTCATCTTCGAGCCTTGCGCTGGCACTGGGAGCCCGGTCAAAGCACGGAATTTTCCCTCCAGCACATCGGAATCCGGAGGCAAATAGCTCCCCCAGCGGCTTCTAGCATGGGAAGGGTCCTCATCCGGGAGTGCTCAATCATGTCCCATGACTTCAACGATGACGAACCTGCTCGCCGTCGCTTCCTGAAACACACCCTCACCCTCCTGCCCGCCGTGACGCTGTTGGGCAGCACCAGCTTCCTGCGCAGCAACACCGCCTCTGCCGCCCCACCAGGCAGTCCTGGCGCCGGTACCGACGTCCATGTCCCGCTCTATTTCAACGCCGATGAATGGCAATTCCTCCTGGCCGCCTGCGATCGCCTGATTCCCAGTGACTCCAACGGCCCCGGCGCGATCGCCGAAGGCGTGCCGGAGTTCATCGACCGCCAGATGGAGACCCTCTACGGCCACGGAGGCATCTGGTATCTCAAGGGCCCCGCACTGTCTGCTCCCGCGGAGATGGGATTCCAGAGCCTGCTTGCGCCTCGGGATATCTACAGAGTGGGCATCGCTGCACTGAATGCCCATTGCCAACGGCAGTTCTCTGGCAGGCGTTTCCATGAGATCGACCCCGCCCTGCAGGAAACGCTGCTGAGCCAGTTGGAAAAAGATGAACTGGAGCTTGGGAGCTGCTCCGCCACGATGTTCTTCCAGCAACTGCTGCAGAACACCCGCGAAGGCTGGCTGAGCGACCCCATCCATGGCGGCAACCGGACCATGGCCTCCTGGAAACTGATCGGTTTCCCCGGTGCCCGCGCCGACTTCACCGACTGGGCCTCGCGGCCCAATGTCGCCTATCCCCAGGGCCCGGTGAACATCGCCGGGCGCAGGAGTTGAACCCATGAGCGCACTGAAGATGGCGCCCGTCGACGCCGTGGTCATCGGCCTGGGCTGGACCGGCTCGATCATGTCCAGGGAACTCACCGAAGCCGGCCTCAGGGTGGTCGCACTGGAGCGCGGGGAAATGCGCAACACCTCCCCAGACTTCGCCTATCCGCGGATGGCGGATGAACTGACCTACGGCATCCGCTACAAGCTGTTCCAGAATCTTGCGAAGGAATCCCTGACCATCCGCCACTCGCCCGGCGACCAGGCCGTCCCCTATCGCAGGCTGGGCGCCTTCCTGCCGGGCAACGGCGTGGGCGGTGCCGGCGTGCACTGGAACGGCCAGCACTGGCGCATGCAGCCCTACGACCTGCAACTACGGACGAACACCCTGGAGCGCCACGGCGCCAACGCCATTCCCGAGGGAATGACCATCCAGGACTGGGGCGTGACCTACGAGGAACTGGAGCCGTATTTCGATCATTTCGAAAAGGTCTGCGGCACCGCCGGCCAGGCCGGCAATCTGCGTGGCCAGCCCGTCGCCGGTGGCAACCCATTCGAAGCACCACGGCAGAACCCCTACCCCACCGCACCAATGAAGACCCTCTATGCCGGCGAACTGATGACTCAGGCCGGAAAGGAGCTGGGCCTGAGCGCCTTCCCCTGCCCCGCGGCCAACTGCACCCAGCCTTATACCAACCCCTACGGTGTGCAGATGGGCCCGTGCAACTACTGTGGCTACTGCGAGCGATTCGGCTGCTTCAACTACTCCAAGGCCTCGCCCCAGACGACCATCCTCCCGGTCCTGCTGACCCAGCCCAACTTCGAGCTGCGTACCCAGTCAAAAGTCATCCGCATCAACACCGACTCCACCGGACGCAAGGCCACCGGCGTGACCTACATCGACGACCAGGGCCGTGAGGTCGAGCAGCCCGCGGACCTGGTCATCCTCAGCGCCTTCCAGTTGCACAACGTGCGCCTGCTGTTGCTCTCGAACATTGGCCAGCCCTACGACCCCATCAGCGGCACGGGTCTGGTGGGCAAGAACTACGCCTACCAGACCAACTCCGCGGTGACCCTGTTCTTCGACAAGGACAAGCATTTCAACCCCTTCGTCGGTGCCGGCGCTGGCTTCACCTGCATGGACGACTTCAACAACGAGGCCTTTTTCAGCAAAGGCAACGGATTCGTCGGCGGCGCCTACCTGTCATCCTCCAACAGCGGCGGCCGGCCGATCCAGCAGATGGTCCTGCCGGACACCGCGCCGGCCTGGGGCAGCGGCTGGAAGCAGGCCATCAAGGACAACTACAACCACAACATGGGCCTGCACGCGGAAGGCTCGAGCATGGCCTACCGCGACTGCTACCTCGACCTCGACCCCAGTTACACCGACGAGCACGGCCTGCCGATGCTGCGCATGACCTTCGACTGGAAGCAGAACGACATCCTCCAGGCGCAGTTCATGGTCCAGCGCATGGAAGAAATGGCCCGCGTGCTCAACCCCGGGTACAGCGTCTCCGGAGGCCCCCGGCCTGGTTCGCGCTTCGACTGGCGAAACTATCAGAGTACCCACACCACCGGTGGCGCCATCATGGGCGCGCACTCCGGGGAAAGCGTGGTGAACAAGTACCTGCAGAGCTGGGACGTACCCAACCTGTTCGTCCTGGGCGCCAGCGCCTTTCCGCAGAACATGGCCTACAACCCCACCGGCATCGTCGGCGCGCTGGCTTACTGGGCGGCCAACGCCATCCGCCAGCAGTACCTGAAGAACCCCGGTCCGCTGGTGGCCGCCTGAGGAGAAGACCATGAGACTCACACTGTTTTCGATGGTCCTCCTGGTCGCCATGGGCTCGGAACAGGCCGATGCCGCCGGCGACCTGGACGCCCCCATCGCCCGCGGCCGCTACCTGGCACAACAGGCCGACTGCGCCGCCTGCCACACCGCCGACCCGAAGCGCCCCTTTGCAGGCGGGCTGGCGCTGCAATCGCCGCTGGGGGCGATGTACTCCACCAACATCACGCCGGATACCCGGGACGGCATCGGCTCATACACGCTGGAGCAGTTCGGCAACGCCCTGCGCAAAGGTGTCGCCGCGGATGGCCACAACCTGTATCCGGCGATGCCCTACCCGTCCTTCTCGCGTCTCAGCGACGAGGACGTCAGTGACCTCTACACCTACTTCGAGCACGAGGTACTGGCTGACCCCACCGAGAATCACGCCCCCGACATCCCCTGGCCGCTGAACATGCGCTGGCCACTGAGCATCTGGAACGCTCTGTTCACCGAGACCCAACCCTATCAGCCGATAGCCACGCAGACCCCGCAGTGGAACCGTGGTGCCTACCTGGTGCAGGGCCCGGGCCACTGCGGGACCTGCCACACCCCGCGCGGCATCGCCTTCCAGGAGAAAGCCCTGGACCAGAACGGAGCCGGCTACCTCAGCGGCGCCAAGCTGGCCGGCTGGTACGCCGCCGACCTGGCCGGCGCGACCAACAGCAGCCTGCAGGACTGGTCCGAAGGCGATCTGGTGGAGTTTCTCAAGGCCGGCCGTAATACCCACACGGCCGCGTTCGGACCCATGGCCGAAGCGGTGGCGCACAGCACCCAGTACTACAACGATGCGGACCTCAACGCCGTGGCGGTTTACCTGAAGTCACTCTCCACCGGGCGCGCCGTCGCCACCGTGGGCAAGGACCGCACCACCGCGAACCTGGTCGCAGGTAAACCGGGCAGCCTCGGCGACGAGCTCTACCTGGACAACTGCGCAGCCTGCCACCGCAGTGACGGCCAAGGCTACCAGCGTACCTTCCCACGACTGGCGGGCAACTCGGCAGTGGTGGGCGCCAGCCCCGACTCGCTGATCCGCATCATCCTCCACGGCTCCAGCATGCCGATCACCCAAGCGGCGCCCACGGGCCTGAGCATGCCGGCATTCGACTGGCGGCTGAACGATGGGCAGGTAGCGGAACTCGCCAGCTTCCTTCGCTCGGCCTGGGGCTACCAGGCTGCGCCAGTCACCGCCGATGAGGTGGCCCGTATCCGAGCCTCGCCGTAGGTCCACGGGAGGGCGCCGCAGGGCGCCCTCATTAATCGGTTCAGCGCAGTTCAGTGAACGCCAGCTTGATCCCCAGCCCCACCAGCACCACGCCCATCATCCGATCGAACCAGTGCCCCATGCGGGCGAAACCGTTGCGAACGCGTTGTTGGCTGAACAGCAGCGCCACCAGGCAGAACCACACCGCCGTGGCGCAGGCCAGGTACACGCCATAACCGGCCTGGACCAGCAGCGGCGTATGCGGGTTGATCACCACGGTGAACAGCGACAGGAAGAACAGCGTGGCCTTGGGATTCAGGCCGTTGGTAACGAAGCCGGCGACATAGGCGCCGCGAGCGGTGCGCTCTAGCGGTACGGCGACGATTTCTGCTGCCGCCGGACCAGCCGGACGCGCCCGCAGCGCCTTGAAACCGATGTAGAGCAGGTAGGCCGCCGCCGCCCATTTCAGCGCGTTGAACAGCACGATGGACTGCGACACGATCAGGCCGATGCCCAGCAGCGAATAGGTGACATGCAGGAAGATCGCGCTGCCCACGCCCAGCGCCGTCCAGGTGCCGGCGCGACGACCGTGGGTCACGCTCTCGCGCACCACTACGGCGAAATCCGGGCCGGGGCTGGCCACCGCCAGCAGGTGAATGAACGCCACCGTGAGAAACTCTGCCCAGTACATCGCGTACTCCCCAATCAAGAACCAGGACGCAAGATACTCCAGCCAACCTGCTCCGCAAACCAGGAAGGCCGCCGAGCCGGTGCGCCTTGAACAACTCGGCGGCAGCCTGATCGGCGAGGCGCTCGCGTGTTCCTTGCAGGCAGTAGAAAACAGCGCCATGCCACCGGTTATCAGCAGCCCCCAACCACACTCAGCACCGTTCACCAGAACACGATTGTTCTCTTCTGGTTCAGGCTGGCCGGGCCATTCAGGAGACTTTGAAACACCGCAAAGCCGGAATCATCCCTTGCAAACAAAGGAGGCTTCCAGCACGCCAATCATCAGGACACCGGGCCACCGCCAGCATGCGGCGCCGCGCAACCAGCAGCCTCGGGGCGGCGGATAGTCAACGCGCAGAGGCTCAGGCGACACCATGCAGCACCGGCAGTTGCCGCAGCGGGCACTCCTGCCAGGGCGAGAGATAGTCGGCGAACGGATTGATGCCGTCGAGCAACTCCATGCCACTGCGGATCAGGCGCTTGCCGGCATCCCAGTCCTCATTGGCCAGGGCATGGCCGAGCACCATTGACACCAGGTACTGCTCCCAGCAATCGAAAGCAGCGCGGGCCTGACGGGCCATGTGGCGCAGGGCATTCCAGAGCCTTTCCTCATCCATCAACCCGACGCTGAAGGCCAGCCGCGCCCCGAAGGCCGCGCGCTCCAGGTCATAGGCCAGCAGCGTCCGGCACTCGTCGATCATTTCCGGATCGTGTCCGGCCTTGAGCAGCGCACGGCACGCCTGTTCGTAGCGTGCCCCGGGCCCGCCGTTTCGCCGTGCATCGCAGGCACCGCTACCGGGCCGCCTCAGCAGGGCGTCCAGCTTCAGCCGGCTACCCTGGTTCATCAGCCAGTCCATGCGCTGGAGGACCTGCCCCGAGTCGGCGGCATTCCAGCGCTCGGCCAGCCAGAGCCGGTTCAACTCGCGCTCGTGCTCGGCGATGGCCAGAGTGTCCGACCGTGCGCCACCGCTGGTGGCGATCAGCGCCCCGAAGGCCAGCAGCGCCCGCCTTTCAGGCGCACCGTGGCGCTCGACAGCATGCTCCGAATGCAGGACCACTTCGGCCACCTGGATGCCCGCCAGTGGGTTCGCCTGCCACAGGCCGGACACAGCGACACCTTCCCGCTTGCCGCCGATGAGCGCCTTGAAGGCGCGAATAGCCAGCGAAGTCTGGTGCCCCTCCCGCAGCAGAGTCGCCCGCCCCAGCACGAAGGAGGCCGCGTAAGCCTGCCAATCGCTGAACGTGCGCATCGCCGCGTCGGCCACCCAGGCCAGCGTCAGCCAGGTCTCGGCTTCGGAGAGATAGCCACACCCATGGCAGTGCCGCGCCAGCCAGGCGATGCATTCGTAATCGTGCGCCGCCATGGACAGTTCGTGCGGCAGCGACAGGCCCGCCTTGGCCCAGGCCTGCCTGGCCCGTTGCCAGCGCAGCCGCGACTCGCCATCAAAGGCGCTGGATTCGTTGCGCTGCAAGCGCTGGAAGTCGCCATCGAGCTGCTGGCCATGGGCTTCAAGCAACTGGTAGTGCAAGACGCTGCGGGCCGTGCGGGCATCGCGGATGCCCCAACAACGGGCCAACTCTTCCGCCTGGTTGGCCGCGACGTCCGAACGCTCGCGAAGCAGCGCGGGACCGACCGCTCCATTGCAGGCCGCCATCAGCTCGCCAAAGCACAACAAGGACTCAGGGCCGGTCGTCACCGTCGACCGCCGCGCCGCCCACGGGCCGGGGGCACGCGCGCGGCCGCGCAGCCCGACGCGCGCACGGATGGCCGTGATGCCGGAGAGAATCCAACCTATCATCGCAAGTCACCTCAAAGTTTCGGTGAGGGCAATCTACGAGTCCGGCCGCCTGGTGCAGATGAGGGAATACTGAAACGCCTGTCAGGCTTTTCACTCAAACATCTACCATTCATCCAAAGGTCCAAGCCGAACGTTCGCGGGCAACGCGGGTTGTTCCCCACCGCGGTTCTGCCGAGAATTCCTTCACTTCCGCCCTTCCGATCAAGGTGTCATCGCTCATGAATCCTGCTCGCGCCGTCTTCCTCGACCATGCCTCCCTCGACCTCGGCGACCTCGACCTCGCGCCGCTGCGCGCGCCGTTCGGCGAACTGGTCCTGCACGGGCGCAGCGACACGCAGCAGGTGGCCGAGCGACTGCAGGGCGCCCAGGTAGCGATCAGCAACAAGGTGCGCATCGGCGCCGAGGTGTTCGGGCAGTGCCCGGACCTCAAGCTGATCCTGGTGGCCGCCACCGGCACCAACAACGTCGACCTCGAAGCCGCGCGCCAGCACGGCGTGACCGTGAGCAACTGCCAGGGCTACGGCACCCCGTCGGTGGCCCAGCACACCCTGATGCTGCTGCTTGCGCTGGCCACCCGCCTGCCGGACTACCAGGCGGCGATCCGCGAGGGTCGCTGGCAGAAGGCCCCGCAGTTCTGCCAGCTGGACTTCCCCATCGTCGAACTGGAAGGCAAGACCCTCGGCCTGCTCGGCCACGGAGAGCTGGGTGGCGCGGTGGCGAAACTGGCCGAAGCCTTCGGCATGCGCGTGCTGCTTGGCGCCCTGCCGGGTCGCCCCGCACGCGCCGATCGCCTGGCGCTGGAGCAACTGCTGCCGCAGGTCGACGCCCTGACGCTGCATTGCCCGCTGACCGACGCCACGCGCAACCTGATCGGCCAGCGCGAACTGGACCTGATGAAACCCGGCGCCTTCCTGATCAACACCGCCCGCGGCGGCCTGGTCGACGAACAGGCGCTGGCCGACACCCTGCGCCGCGGCCACCTCGGCGGCGCGGCCTTCGACGTGCTCAGCGTCGAGCCGCCCAAGGATGGCAACCCGCTGCTGGCCGGCGACCTCCCGCGCTTCATCCTCACTCCGCACAGCGCCTGGGGGAGCCGCGAGGCCCGGCAGCGCATCGTCGGCCAGTTGAGCGAGAACGCCAGCGGCTTCTTCGCCGGCGAGCCGTGCCGGGTGGTGGCGCCATGAGCCTGCACCTGGTCTGCGGTGATGGCGCCGCCGATGCCCTGCGCCGAGCCGTCGAGGCAGGCGTGCTGACCGAGAAGAAGATCCGCGTGATGCCGGACGACCTCGCGGTCGGCCCACTGAGTGATGTGGATAACCCGCCCTGCCAGCAACGCGCCGCGTTCTGGCATGCGCTGGGCGGCGACGCCCTGCGGGAGCGGGAAATCGCCCTCGAGATGGCCACCGAGGTGAACTGGCTGCGCAGCCCGGACGTCGCCTCCGTCACCCTCTGGCACGGCGATAGCGCCAGCGAGCAGCTCCTGCTGCGCCGCGTCTGCGCGCTGCTGCCGGCGAACATCATCCTGCGCAGCGTTGGCGCCGGCAGCGGCCAGTGCCGCAGCGAGGACCGCCACGCCATCGCCATGCTCAAGCCCGAGGAACTGGCCAACGCCCTGGCCGCCAGCCACGAACTGGACGCCGCCGAGCGCCAAAGCCTGGCGACGGACTGGCAGCGCGCCCTGGCGGAAAACGCCGAGCTGCGCCTGTGGCTCGACGGCCAGTTGAGCGGCACCGGCTACGCCCATATCGATCGCATCCTGCTGGACAGCGCCAGCGAGTCCTGGCGCCCGGTGCAATCGCTGATCGGCCCGACCATGGCCTACGTCGACGGCCTGTTCGTCAGCGACCTGCTGGCCGCCTGGCGTCTGCGCGAACAAGTCGCGGCAGGCGCCCTGGAACTGCGTGGCGACGACTTCTGGAAGAACGCCGAGGTGCGGCTCGCCTAGGCTCAGCCGCGGCAGCCCTGCTAAACTCGCGCCCTTTTTTCGAGGAGGCCGCATGTCCAACGCCCCCACCAGTGAAGTGCTGCTGCGCCAGATCGAGCGCTTCCAGGGCCACGTCCTGCTCGCCGGCCTGCCCGCCGACGCCCTGCTCGGCGACCTGCCTCAGGCCCAGGGCTGGAGCTGGCATGCCGGCGAAGCCCGGCAACTCGAAGGCCGCTACGCCGGTCGCTGCCACTTCGGCGCCACGCCGCCAGCGGGCCGGTTCGATGCCGCCGTGCTGTTCCTGCCCAAGTCCCGCGAACTGACCGACTACCTGCTCGCCGCGCTGGCCAGTTGCGTGCCGGACGGCGAGCTGTACCTGATCGGCGAGAAACGCGCCGGCGTCGAACGCGCCAGCAAGCAGCTCGGCGAATTCGGCCGCGCCAGCAAGCTGGACAGCGCCCGTCACTGCCAGCTGTGGCATACGCACATCGACGGCGAACCGGCTGCCCCCGATCTGCATGCCCTCGCACAACGCTACGAACTGCCGCTGGCCGATGGTCCGCTGCAGGTCATCACCCTGCCCGGCGTGTTCAGCCATGGTCGCCTGGACCGTGGCAGTGCGCTGCTGCTCGAACACCTGGACAAACTGCCAGCCGGCCATGTACTGGACTTCGGCTGCGGCGCCGGGGTGCTCGGCGCCACGCTCAAGCGACGCTATCCACAGAGCCGCCTGACCCTGCTGGACGTCGACGCCTTTGCCGTCGAAAGCAGCCGCCTGACCCTGGCCGCCAATGGCCTGGAGGGTGATGTGATCGCCGGCGACGGCATCGACGCCGCGCCGGAAGGCCTCGCCGCCATCGTCAGCAACCCGCCCTTCCACCAGGGCGTACATACCAGCTACGCCGCCACCGAGAACCTGCTGCGCCAGTCGGCACGCCATCTGGCGTCCGCGGGCGAACTGCGCCTGGTGGCCAACAGCTTCCTGAAATACCCGCCGCTGATCGAACAGCACCTGGGCCCCTGCCGCACCCTGGCCGAAGCCGACGGCTTCCGTATCTACAGCGCCCGGCGCTGATCCAAGGCTCGCACTACACTCCACCGAGCCCGCCGGATCGGCGCATCGCCGCTCGCCCTGAAATATCGAGGACACCCGTGAACCGAAGAATTAGAGATGACGTCGAACTGACTTTCGCCATGGGGCCGAAGGAGAAGCCGCATCATCTGAAGCGCTCCCTCAAGCCGCGGCACCTGAACATGATCGCCATTGGCGGCTCCATCGGCACCGGCCTGTTCGTCGCCTCCGGCAGCACCATCGCCACCGCCGGCCCCGGCGGCGCGCTGCTGGCCTATGCGCTGATCGGCCTGATGGTGTTCTTCCTCATGACCAGCCTCGGCGAGCTGGCGGCCTACATTCCCGATTCCGGCTCGTTCTGCACTTATGGCAGCCGTTTCATCGACGATGGCTTCGGTTTCGCCATGGGCTGGAACTACTGGTACAACTGGGCGGTAACCATTGCCGCCGAGTTGGTAGCGGCGCAACTGGTGATGAAGTTCTGGTTCCCGGAGGTCTCGGGCATGTACTGGAGCGCCGGCTTCCTGGGCATCATGTTCATGCTCAACTTCTTCTCGGTGAAGGGTTTCGGCGAGAGCGAATTCTGGTTCGCGCTGATCAAGGTGGTCGCCGTGGTGGTCTTCATCGGCATCGGCCTGGCCAGCATCATCGGCATCATGCACGGCATCGACAGCCCCGGCTTCAGCAACTTCACCACCGGTGACGCCCCCTTCGTCGGCGGGTTGCAGGCGATGATCGGGGTGGCGATGATCGCCGGCTTCTCGTTCCAGGGCACCGAGCTGATCGGCGTCGCCGCGGGCGAATCGGAGAACCCGCAGAAGTCCATTCCCATCGCCATCCGCCAGGTGTTCTGGCGAATCCTGATGTTCTACATCCTGTCGATCTTCGTCATCGGCATGCTGATTCCCTACACCGATCCGAACCTGCTCAAGACCGACAGCAGCGACATCAGCACCTCGCCCTTCACCCTGCTGTTCGAGCGGGCGGGCCTCGCCGCCGCGGCTGGCGTGATGAACGCGGTGATCCTCTCGGCGATCCTCTCAGCCGGCAACTCGGGCATGTACGCCTCCACCCGGATGCTCTACACCATGGCCACCCAGGGCAAGGCGCCGCGCCTGTTCACCCAGGTGTCCGAGAGCGGCGTGCCGCGCTACGCGCTGTACGCCACCACGCTGATCGGCGCGCTGTGCTTCCTCACCAGCTTCATCGGCGACAAGACCGTCTACACCTGGCTGCTCAACGCCTCGGGGATGTGCGGCTTCATCGTCTGGCTGGGCATCGCCGTGTCGCACTACCGCTTCCGCAAGGGCTTCGTACTGCAGGGCGGCAACCTCGACGACCTGCCCTACCGCGCCAAGTGGTTCCCCTTCGGCCCGCTGTTCGCCTTCGTCCTCTGCCTGGTCATCACCCTGGGGCAGAACTACCAGGCCTTCGTCGGCGAGCACGTGGACTGGGCCGGCCTGGTCGCCACCTACATCACCATCCCGTTGTTCCTCGCGATCTGGCTGGGCTATCGCTTCAAGAACAAGACCCGCTTCATCCGCTACGAAGACATGGACATTCGCCCCACCCGCGAATGATCCGACGCGCAGGCTTGCCCAAGTCCTAGGACTTGGGCAGAATGCGCCCCGTCCTAGGGGAGTAGTCTCCCGCGAGCTCCCAGCTCGCCCGGTACGCGTCAACACACTTGGTCCACAGACCATGGCGCGTACGATCCAGGCCTGCAGCGTTCAGGCCGGGGTTTGACAAGACCTATGACACGAGCAACCTGACCCGGGGCGGGCAGGTGGCGCGTGTCATGGTGATTAGTCGACCCGCCCCTTAGGAAGTCTGATGGAATCCCTCTTCGTCCCCACCCTGATCGTTGCCCTCGCGGAAATCGGCGACAAGACGCAACTGCTCGCGCTCGTCCTCGCCGCACGCTTCCGCAAGCCCTGGCCGATCATCGCCGGGATCATCGCCGCCACCCTGGCCAACCACTTCGCCGCCGGCGCCGTCGGCAGCTGGGTCGCCTCGTTCTTCTCGGAAAGCACGCTGAGCTGGGTGTTGGCCGTGTGCTTCCTGGCCGTCGCCGGCTGGACGCTGATTCCGGACAAGCTGGATGACGACGAAGAAGGTTCGTTGAAGAAGTTCGGCCCGTTCCTCACCACCCTGATCGCCTTCTTCCTCGCCGAGATGGGCGACAAGACCCAGGTCGCCACCGTGATGCTGGCCGCGCAGTACCCGCACTTCTGGCTGGTGGTCATCGGCACCACCCTGGGCATGCTGATCGCCAACGTGCCGGTGGTCCTGGCGGGCAACTTCGCCGCCGAGCGCCTGCCGCTGAACCTGATCCGCCGCCTGGCCGCTGCCGCCTTCGCCATCCTCGGCCTGGCTGCCGTGTACCACGCGCTGAAGCTCTCCGGGGTGTTCTGACCGGCAGCTTTTCGTCGGGAGGCTGGCGCGCCGGCCAATGCCTGTGTATCGCCTGCGATACACAGTGGCGCTTCCGCCTCCCACGACAAAGGATGTCGCCATGCCGGAAAAAGACCTGAAGAAAGTCGCCCGCCACCACATCGACCTCGCCTGGAACAAGGGACACCTGGCGCTGGTGGAGCAACTGCACAGCCCGGACTTCATCTACAAGAGCGCCTTCACCGCCCAGCCGCTGGACAACGCCGGCTACCGGGCGCTGGTGGAGGAGATCCGCAGTGGCATGGAGGACCTGGAAGTGGCCGTGGAGGAATGCATCCGCGAGGGCAACAAGGTCTTCACCTGGAGCACCCTGATGGGCAGCATCGCCCGCCCGGTGCTGGGCTACCCGGCCAGCGACCGCATCGTCAGCATCTCGGCCATGGGCTTCTGGACCTTCAACAGCCAGAACCAGGTGCAGGAGCTGTGCACGCTGTTCGACATGGAAAGCTTCCGCGCGCAGATGGGGCTGCCCAACCGGCCCTTCGCCGAGAAGGCGCTGCCCTGACAGAGAACCCGCCCAAGCAGAAAGCCCGGATTGCGCCGGGCTTTCTGCTTTCTGCAGGAGCGCGCCATGCGCGCGATNNNNGGCATGGCCCGCTCCTACACGTTGAGCTCAGAGGTAATCGTTGGCGTGGAACCAGGAAATGGCCCGCTCCAGCGTGTCCTCCAGCGGCACATGGGACTCGAAGCCCAGCTCCTCGCGCGCCTTGCGGCCGTCGAGGAACTGCCCGCCGGCCATGACCTCGATGGCAGTGTCGTCCAGCAGCGGCATCTTGCCGGTCAGGCGGTAGCGCCAGCGGCCCAGTGTCGCCAGCGCGCGGGCGCGGTGCAGCGGCATCGGCGTCGGCGCCGGCTTGCCCAGCAGCTTGGCGATGGTGGTGGTCAGCTCGCCCATCTCGATGTTGTGCCCGGTGAGCAGGTAACGCTCGCCCACCCGGCCGCGCTCGAGCGCCGTGAGCAGGCCGCGCCCGGCTTCGGAGGCATCGATGACGTTCCGCCGGCCCGGCACGTAGTGCAGCATCTCGTCGCGGCCGATGGCGGTGATCAGGCGCCCGGTGGTCGGGCCGATATCCAGCTCGCCCAGCACCATGCCGGGAATCCCGATGACCACCGGCAGGCCGCCACGGGCCTGTTCGCGGGCCTGTTCGTCCAGCGCCCACTTGCACATCACGTAGGCACTCTTGCCGGTGGGCAGCCCTTCGTAGAACAGCCCCTCATGCCCCGGCAGCCCCTGCGGATGCGAGGGCATGGCAAAGGCCGAACCGACGTAGAGGATGCGCGGCACTTTCGCCTGCAGGCAGGCGGCGTAGAAATGATTGGTCAGGTCCAGTGCGCTGGCCACTTCCTCCTGCCAGCGACGCGGGCGCACCGGGTAGTAACCGGCGCTGAAGATCACCGCGTCCAGCCCGCTGAGCGCGCGGGCCATGCCCTGGTGATCGAAGAGTTCGGCTACCCGGCACTCAGGCTCGAGGTAAGCCAGGCGCTGGATCTGCGACGAGGGTCGGTGGATCAGCACCAGCTGGTGGCCGGCCGCCTTGATCGCGCGGGCGGCGTGGTGGCCCAGGAGCCCGGTGGCTCCGAGTACAGCGATTTTCACGGGTGCTCCCTGTTCACTGGATAAAGCGGCGCAACCTTACGCCGCTCCTGGCCGTTCGAGAGAATCACGAACCACTGCTTAACGGGTCTTGGCCTGCTCGTAGAGCGGCATGACCTTCGGGATGGCGGCCTGCAGGTTGGCCATCCGCGTACTGTCCGCCGGGTGCGTGCTGAGGATTTCCGGCGGAGCTTCACCGTTCGACGCCTGCCCCATCTTCTGCCACAGGGTCATCGCGGCGTTGGGGTTATAACCGGCTCGCGCCGCCAATTCCAGGCCGATCAGGTCAGCTTCGTTCTCATTCTGCCGACTATTGGGCAGCGTCAGGCTGTATTCGACCACCTGGTGGGCCATGTCCACGCTGCTTTGACCCAGCCCCAGCAGCGCGCCGCCAATGCCCAGTCCCATCTGCTCGGCGTAGGCGCGGGACATGGCTTCGCGGCCGTGCTCGCGCAGGGCGTGAGCGATCTCGTGGCCCATCACCGCGGCCAGTTCGTCGTCGGTGAGCTTGAGCTGATCGATCAGCCCGGTGTAGACGATGATCTTGCCGCCAGGACCGCAGTTGGCGTTGAGCTCATCGCTCTTGATCACGTTGACTTCCCACTGCCAGGACGGCGCGTCGGAACGGAAGGCGCCGGTCTGCGGGATCAACCGCGCGGCGATGGCCTTCACGCGCTTGGCGTCGCTGCTGCTGGCATCCAGCTTGCCCGCCTTGGAGGCCTCACCGAGGGTCTGCTGGTAGGACTGCGCATACATCTGGTCGACCTGCGCACTGGACAGCATGCTGAACATGTTCTGTTTGCGATCGACACCGACAACGCCGCCGCTGGTGGTGTTCACCTGCTGGCAAGCGGTGAGCAGCAGGGCTGCGGCCAGGCCTGCGACACGAAATACTCTGGGCATCTTGCTCTCCCGAAACAATGCAATCTCCCACGGACAGCGCGCATGGTAGGCCCACCCCCGATGCCCGGCAACAGGCAGGAAACAGCCGGCGCAGCAGTGACTTACGAAACGGCTCCGACTTATCGGAAGGTGCCAGCGGGCGCCTGTCGTGGCGTACGCGGTGCGTGGCATCGCGCCTGCGATCCACACCCGCGAGATAGCCGCGGCCAGCGCCTGATTTCACCCTGAAGAGCAGGATGTCGAGGGGCTTGCCACGGCCAGGTAATTTCATTTTGACATCACATGCTAGACCTCCCGGTCAGCGCCGACAATCCTGCGACAAGCGGCGTACAGCCGCGTTACAACCCTTTACAACGGCCGCCTAAGGAATTTCCCCGGTCCTGCCGATACAGATAGACACGCAGGCCTCTGGCGCATTCCGGGTACCCGTATGAAATTCAAGTCGATCCAGTTTTCCGTGGTGGCGCTGGCCGGTGCCAGCGTTCTGGCAGTGGTCGCGGCGCTGGTGCTCTACGCGCTGTTCGCCGGCTCGCGAACCCAGGCGCTGGTGCAGGACCGCACCCAGGCACTGCTCGAGCAGGTGATCAACGATCGCCTGGTGGCGATCGCACGCGGGCAGGTCGCCCAGATCCAGCGCGAACTGGAATACCCGCTCACCGTCGCCCGCGACCTCGCCAACACCAACGCCCTGCTCGACGAGACCGACGCCAACGGCCAGCCGCTGCTGGGCATCGGCCGCGCCGGCATGTCCAACCTGCTGCGCCAGACCGTGGCGCAGAACCCCAAGCTGCTCGACGCCTTCGCCGGCTGGGAACCCAACGCCTTCGCCGGCAACGACAGCCAGTATTCCGGCCTGCCCGGCTACGACGCCAGCGGCCGCTTCATGCCCTGGTGGTACCGCAAGGACGGCGGCCTGACCGTGGAAGCCATGGGCGATACCCTGGAAAGCCAGAAGATGCAGCCCACCGGCGTGCGCGAAGGCGAGTACTACCTGTGCCCGAAAGAGAAGCACCAGCCCTGCATCATCGACCCGGCGCCCTACGAGATGGCCGGCAAGATGGTGCTGATGTCCTCGTTCAACGCGCCGATCATGGTCAAGGGCCAGTTCAAGGGCACCGTCGGCGTGGACCTGTCGCTGGACTTCATCCAGGACCTGCTCAAGACCGCCGACAGCCAGCTCTACGACGGCGCCGGCGAGATGGCGCTGATCTCCACCAACGGCCGCCTGGTCGCCTACACCAAGGACCCGGCCAAGCTCGGCGAACCCGCCAGCAGCGTGCTGGACGCCAGCGAAGTGGCCAACCTGGCCAAGCTCACCCTCGACCAGCCGCTGACCTCGGTGGACAAGGAGCACGGCCACATCGAGCTGTTCCTGCCCTTCACCATCGCCGACTCCGGCGCGCGCTGGACCCTGATGCTGCAACTGCCGCAGGAAGCCGTGCTGGGTGACCTGAACCAGTTGCAGAGCGACCTGAAATCTCAGCGCGACAGCGACACCCTGGGCATGACCCTGGTCGGCCTGCTGATCGCCGCCATCGGCCTGGCCGTGATCTGGCTGGTCGGCCATGGCATCGCCCGCCCGCTGCGCCAGCTGGTTGGCATGCTCGACGACATCGCCCAGGGCGAAGGCGACCTGACCCGCCGCCTGAGCAGCGACCGTGCCGACGAACTGGGCTCCATTGCCAAGGGCTTCAACACCTTCCTCGGCAAGCTGCAGGGGATGATCGGCCAGGTGGTGACCTCGGTGCAGCACGTCAGCGATTCCTCCGAACACACCGCCGACATCGCCATCCGCACCAACCAGGGCGTGCAGAAGCAACTGGCGGAGATCGAGCTGGTGGCCACCGCCGTCCACGAGATGACCGCCACCGCCCAGGACGTGGCCCGCAACGCCACCCATGCGGCGGAAGCGGCCAACCATGCCGATCAGGCAGCCCACCACGGCAAGCGCATCGTCGAGAGCAGTTCCACGGCGATCCAGGCGCTGGCCAGCGAGATCGGCCGCGCCGTGGGCGTGGTGCAGTCGCTGGCCCGCGACAGCGAGAACATCAACGCGATCCTGGTGGCCATCCGCGGCATCGCCGAGCAGACCAACCTGCTGGCGCTCAACGCCGCCATCGAGGCCGCCCGCGCGGGTGAGCAGGGCCGCGGCTTCGCCGTGGTCGCCGACGAAGTGCGCAACCTGGCGCAGAAGACCCAGCAGGCCACCGAGGAAATCCAGTCGATGATCCAGCAACTGCAGAATGGCACCCGCGAAGTGGTGCACGTGATGCAGCAGAGCCAGGACAAGACCGAGGACAGCGTGCGCCACGCCGGCGAAGCGGCCCAGGCGCTGGAGTCGATCACCCAGGCAGTGTCGGTGATCAACGACATGAACACCCAGATCGCCAGCGCCGCCGAGGAGCAGAGCGCGGTGGCCGAGGACATCAACCGCAACGTCAGCAACATCGGCATGGTCGCCAACCAGGTGGCCGGCGGCGCGGACGAAGCCTCCCAGGCCAGCGCCGAGCTGACCAAGCTGGCCGAGCAGCAGCGCCGGTTGGTGAATCAGTTCAAGGTGTAGATCTACGTAACCTGCAGGAGCGGGCCACGCCCGCGATCGCGCCCATGGGGCGCTCCTACAGGAAAGCTCAGGCCGGCGTCAGGCACTCCGGCCCATTGCAGGTCGGGTCATTGATGAAGTTCGCCAGCGCCTGCACACGCAGCCGCGCCTGGGGCAACTGCAGCAGCTCCAGCAACCGCTCGGCGGGCGTCTCGTTCGACAGCCATTGCGCCTGCTCCTGCACATCGAGAATCAGCGGCCGGCGCATATCGCCCGCCGCCTGGGTGAGCATCGCCACGCTGTAGTAGGTGTGGCCTTCCACCGGATACGCCTCCCACACCCCCGCGAAGCAGATCAGCCCGCCACCGGAAACCCAGTGCGGCCGCTTGCGCACGCCGTGCCACTCGTAGAATCCGTTGGCCGGCAGCAGGCAGCGACGCTGGGCGAAGGCGTCACGGAACATCGGCTGTTCAGCGATGGTTTCCGTGCGGGCATGGGCAGGGGTTCGCGACAGGTCCTTCAGCCAGGCCGGGGTCAGGCCCCAGCGAGCGAGGTCGGCATGGCGCGCACCATTCTCCTCGCGCAGCATCAGCACACGGCCGCCGGGCGCCACGTTCCACTGCGGTTGCAGATCGGCAGGGAAGCCGGCGTTTTCGGCAAGCTCGCGGTTCCAGCGGAACAGGGCGTAGCGGCTGGTCATGGGCGGTTGTTCATGGGGAGTCGTAGAGGCGCCTCAGCAAAGCAGGACGCCGGGGCCGCCCTCGTGATCGTCGGTGCAGCCCGGCAGGGGTTGCGCGGCATTGTACGCGGCGATCAGTTCGCGTGCCTGCTCGGCCACGTCGTCCTCTACCCACAGGTGCAGCAGGCCCATGCCCGGCAGCTCGCCGATGCCGCCTACCAGGTGGCGTCCGCCCAGGTGTGACGAAATGCCCTCGTTGGCCAGCATGCCGCCCAGCAGTTCGGCTTCGATCAGGTCGGCGGGTTCGTAGATTCGCTGCATCAATCGTCCTCGCGCTGGACTTCCAGGGTCCAGTCCACGCCGTCGGTGTGGAGCTGGAACAGGATCGGCCGGCAACACACCGGACAATCTTCATAGTAGCTCTGGTCGCCCCCGGAGAGGTCAAGCACGGCTTCGGCCGGCTCGCCGCAATAGGGGCAGGAATAGGCCTGACTGTCGAGCATCGCTGGTTCCCCCGTGACTTCCGTTTATAATCGCGCGGTCTTTTTGGGTGCCCGCCTGTCCGTGAGTCGGCGGCATACCCATCCGGGCCGTCTATTTCGCGGCCCGTCCTCCCCAAAATTCATAGAGAGCATGATGGGCGAGTTCGAAGCCATCCGACCGTACAACGACGCCGAAGTCCCGGCTGTCCTGCAGCGCCTGCTGAGCGATGACGCCTTCCTCGGCGCGCTGGCGCGTTACCGTTTCCCGCGTCTGTCCGGTCCGCTCGGCTGGCTGCTCAGACCTCTTATAGCCCATCGGCTGGCCCGCGAAGTCACCGGTATCCGCAGCGTCAGCGAGCTGCAGCACAAAGTCGAGCCCTACGTCGACCGAACCATCGAGCACGCCACCGACGGCGTCACCTATTCGGGCGTCGAGCGCCTGCAATCCGGCCGCGCCTACCTGTTCATCGCCAACCACCGCGACATCGTGGTGGACCCGGCCTTCTGCAACTACGCGATCTACCACGCCAAGCTGCCGACGCCGCGCATCGCCATCGGCGACAACCTGCTGCAGAAGCCCTTCGTCAGCGACCTGATGCGCCTGAACAAGAGCTTCATCGTGCACCGCTCGATCAGCGGTCGGCGCGAGAAGCTGGCGGCGTACCAGAACCTCTCGGCCTACATCAATCACTCGATCTGCCAGGACACCCAGTCGATCTGGATCGCCCAGGCCGAGGGCCGCGCCAAGGACGGTGACGACCGCACCGATTCGGCGATCCTCAAGATGTTCCACATGAGCCGCAAGGACGAGCCGTTCGCCGAGGTGATCCGCCAGCTGCACCTGATCCCGGTGTCCATCAGCTACGAATACGACCCCTGCGACGCCGCCAAGGCCCGCGAACTGTTCACCCGCGCGACCACCGGCGAGTACAGGAAGGCGCCGGGCGAGGACGACCGCAGCATCGTGCAGGGCATCACCGGCTACAAGGGCCGGGTGCACATCAACTTCGGCGAGGAGATCACCGGCGACTTCGCCGACGCCAAGCAGCTCGCCGCCGAGCTGGACCGGCAGATCCTCGGCAACTATCGGTTGTTCCCGGTGCACTACCTCGCCTACGAGGCCTCCGAACTGCGCGACGCCGCGCTGAACGTGCCGCGCGCCGAGACCCTGTTCAAGGCCGAGGAACTGCAGCGTGCGCGCACCGAATGGGAGCGTCGCCTGGGTGAATGCCCCGCCGAGCAGCGTGGCCATCTGATCCTGCAGTACGCCAACCCGGTGCTGAACCAGTACCGGCTCAAGCAGCAGGCATGAAAAAAGGCGCCCTCGGGCGCCTTTTTTCATCTCGTCGGTTACTGGCCGAGCTGCGTGCTGTACCAGCTCACCGCCATGGCCAGGGCCATGCAGGCGAAACCGAAACGGTAGAAGAAGCGGTTCATCCGCGCGGTCGGCTCGACGCTGTCCAGCGCCACCGGTTCCACTTCGCTTTCCGCCACCAGGCGCGCCAGGGCGAGGCGTTCGCGGCGACGGGTCGCCAGCAGCAGCCAGCCTCCGGCCAGGGCAAAGAACAGGGCCAGGTCGTTCACGAGACGACCGGGATGGGCCTGGAAAAGACTCCAGAGCGCCTGCAGCGACATCACAACCTCCGCTTCAGAACTGCACACCATCGACTTCGAAGCAAAGCGGGGGTCAGTCTGGACGAACGGGCATGGCCCGTCATGGATGAGAAACAATCGGCGCGCATTTTATCCGCTGGCCCGCCACCACAGCCAGCGCGCAACGCTTATTTACGACGAGCGTAAGAATTATCGAGAAATGGTCTAAGGCCTCTCCCGCGCCCTGGCACGTTGCTGGCTTCAACGAATTCTGCAAACCCGGTCTTTCGCCAAGGAGATTCGCCATGCTCGACATCGTCCCCCACGAAAACGCCTACCTGATCGAACACCTGGAAGAAATCGAAGCTGTGGTCGTCGAACTCTCGTTCAACGTCCAGGACGACCACTGGCTGGTCTACACCCAGGCCTGCGGCCACGAGCACCTGGACCTGCCGGAAACCGACGAGCGCATGCGCTCGGTCGAGGTCGACCCGTACCGCCAGGCCGCCTGATCGTCGCCCACCAGCGCCCATGAAAAAGCCCGCCATTCGGCGGGCTTTTTCATGTCCCCATCGATCAGCGCTGGTTCAGCGTCTGGCCGATGGTCGGGTCCTTGAACACGCGGGTCAGCGCATCGCTGAGCACTTCGCTCACCAGCTTGGTGTTGGTCGCCTGGTTGGGCGCCATGCCGAAACGCTGGTTGGTCGAAGCGCCGTAGCGGCCGCTGTAACGGCGGGTACCGCTCTGCACGTCAGCGCGGAAGGTAGCGCCGATGTCGGCCTCGGTGACGTACATGCCTTCCTTGGGCGACTGGTACTTCAGCTCGGCCAGGGTCAGGGTCAGTTGTGGCGCGTTGTAGGCGTTGGCCGACGGGGTGAAGCCCAGCAGACGCACGGCGGTCTCAGCCTGCAGCTGCAGCTTGGGGATCACGTCTTCGCTGCGCACGGTCAGCTGGCTGGTTTCCGAATACAGGCCACCACGGGTGCCCAGCGCGGTGCTCGGGCGACCGTCGACGACTTTCACCACCACCGGCTGGCCCTGGCCAACGGCAGCGACCGGCCCCTTGAACTCGGGGGTCGGGTTGAGTTGTTGCGGGCTGAGGGCGCAGCCGGTCAAGGTCAGGCTGGCGGCAGCGATAAAGCCGAGCAACAGGCGAGGCAGCATGCTCATCTCTCCATGGGGTAAGCGATGGCCGGCAGTATACCGGCGGGCAGCGCGGTCAGATAGCGCTTGGCCATTGGACGCGGAACCCGTTCTCAGGGTTCCCTCGCTGCGCGTCGATAGGCCGCCTTGACCCACCTGCAGGCAAGACGCACCGGGAGGGGGCGCAAATGGTCAATCAAGGGGTAGACACTAGGAAAAAAGTCTAAGGTGCAGAGCTTTTTTTTGTGTTTCGCCGTTATAATCGCCCCCCGATTATAAGGACGCCTCCTGGTCGGGCCCCGCACGATGCCGACACACCGTGTCTCGCCTCTGCCACCCCTCAAAGAGAGTCGCCACTCGCCTCGGTCACTGGCCGTCGCGCTTTGTACGTTCGTTGCGCAGAACTTGGCAAGGATGCAGCCGCCCCCTCCGCACGGAGACCGGACCGGCCCGCGACGACGATCCCCTTTGAGCTTCACGCCTCCAAAAGAGCGTGATCGAAGGTTTTTCACTACTTCACGAGAGTGTGGCGAGCAATGAAGAGTTTTGCGTTGGTAGCACCATTGACGTCTGACCCCGCAGCACTGAATCGCTTTTTCGGCACCGGAAGCCGCGCCTGAGCGCCACTTTCGGATGCACTTGCGGATGACTTCGTCTGTCCGTGGATTGCCGAGAAGGTGCGCATTCCCCCTCCTCCGATCCCGGCCCGAGACATTCGCGATAGGTCCATTGACCTGAGAAGAATTCGGACATTTGTTTTGCGCACTGGACGCGAAACCTCTGTCACAACTGGCTGCTGATAGTTTTGGAGACGCGTTAATGGCGCAGAACGAAATCGAATCGATGGACGTGCTGCTGGTCGGCGCCGGCATCATGAGCGCAACCCTGGCTGTCCTGCTCAAGGAAGTCGATCCGGGCGTCAAGCTCGAGATCGTCGAACTGCAGGAATCCGGAGCCATCGAGAGTTCCAACCCGTGGAACAACGCCGGTACCGGTCACGCCGGCCTCTGCGAGCTGAACTACACCCCGCAGGCGGCTGACGGCTCGATCGACATCAAGAAGGCGGTGAACATCAACGCCCAGTTCGAGGTGTCCAAGCAGTTCTGGGCCTACCTGACCGGGAAGGACGCCTTCGGCGCACCGCGCAACTTCATCAACCCCGTTCCGCACATGAGCTTCGTGCGTGGCAAGGACATTCCGTTCCTGAAGAAGCGCCATGAGCTGCTGAGCCAGCACCATGCCTTCACCTCGATGGAATACACCGAGGACCGCGCGAAGATCGCCGACTGGGCTCCGCTGACCATTCCCGGCCGTCCGGCCGACGAGCAGGTCGCGATGACCCGCGTGGAAAGCGGCACCGACGTCAACTTCGGCGCCCTGACCAACCAGCTGCTGAGCTACCTCTCCAGCCGCGAAGGCAGTGAAGTCCGCTACTTCCAGAAGGTCGTGGGCCTCGAGCGCTCCGGCGACGGCTGGCTGGTGGACATCAAGAACACCCAGACCGGCGACGCGCGCAAGGTCAAGGCGAAATTCGTCTTCCTCGGTGCCGGCGGCGGCGCGCTGCCGCTGCTGCAGATGTCCGGCATCCCGGAGAGCAAGGGCTTTGGCGGCTTCCCGGTGAGCGGCCAGTGGCTGCGTTGCGACAACCCGGAAGTGGTCAAGCACCACCAGGCCAAGGTCTACAGCCAGGCCGAAGTCGGCGCCCCGCCGATGTCCGTGCCGCACCTGGACACCCGCGTGGTCGAGGGCAAGACCTCCCTGCTGTTCGGCCCGTACGCCGGCTTCTCCACCAAGTTCCTGCGCCACGGTTCGTTCCTCGACCTGCCGCTCTCGGTGCGCACCAGCAACCTGCTGCCGATGCTCGCCGTGGCCCGCGACAACATGGACCTCACCCGCTACCTGGTGAAGGAAGTCATGCAGTCCATGGACCAGCGCATCGAAGCCCTGCGCAAGTTCTACCCGGAGCTGAACCCGGCCGACTGGCGCCTCGAAACCGCCGGCCAGCGCGTGCAGATCATCAAGAAGGACCCGAAGAAAGGCGGCATCCTGCAGTTCGGCACCGAACTGGTGGCAGCCCAGGACGGCAGCATCGCCGCCCTGCTCGGCGCCTCCCCGGGCGCTTCGGTCACCGTCTCGATCATGCTGGGCCTGCTGGAGCGCTGCTTCCCCGAGCGCTACAAATCGGCCGAGTGGACTGCGAAGCTCAAGGAGATCTTCCCGGCCCGCGAGAAGCAGCTGGAAACCGACGCCGCGGTGTACCGCGAAGTCAACCAGATGACCGCCGACCGCCTGCAGATCGTCGCTGCGTCCTGAGCCTCGCGCTCATGAAAAAGCCCGCCTTCCGGCGGGCTTTTTCGTTTCTGTCTTCGGAAGAGGTCAATGGCAGCTGACCATCCAGCCAATGCCGAAACGGTCGGTGAGCATGCCGAAGCGCTGTGCCCAGAAGGTCTTCTCCAACGGCATCTCCACCCGCCCCTCCTCCGCCAGGGCGGCGAACGCCTGCTCCGCCGCCACCACGCTGCGCAGCGTCAGGTGCAGGGAGAAACCATTGAAAGCGGCGTTGTGCTCGCCGCGGCCATCGGACAACAAGACTTCCGTCTCGCCAATCTGCAGGCTGGCGTGCATCACCTTGTCCAGCCAGCCGTCGGGCACCGGCGACGGCCCCGGCGCCTCTTCGAAGCGCATCAGCGCCCCGAGCTGGGCGCCCACCGCGTGCTGGTAGAAGGCAATGGCCTCATCGGCGCGACCATGGAAAAACAGATAGGGCTGTACTTGCACGGCTTCGTCCTCGCCTTGTCGTTATCGTTGTAACGGAAAGTCTAGGCGGGGATTCGTAGGTCGGAGCTCCACCTGTAGGAGCGCGCCATGC
>NZ_JYOA01000004.1:518977-665485 GCF_000955805.1 Pseudomonas sp. 21
GGCATGGCCCGCTCCTGCAGGGAGAGTCAGGTGATTACCCACGCAACAGAAACAAAAAAGCCCGCACAAGGCGGGCTTTCAGCGACTCGCAGCGATCAGCCGCGGGCAGCCTTGATCACTTCGATGTAGGGCTCGGCCTGGCGCTGGTCCTGGATCAGGGCGATGAAGTCCTGGCCCTGGGCATCCTTGGCGGACAGGTCGTAGCCAGCTTCGACGAAGAAGCCGACGAAGCGCTCGAAGTCGTCGATGCGCAGGCCGCGGTAGGCCTTGACCAGCTTGTGCAGGGACGCCGGAGTGTCGTCGGCCGGTTCCACGTCGAGGAACAGCTTGATCTCGGCGTCGTTGATCTCTTCGCCAATCACCTGCTTCTTGTCTTTACGCATCGCTCGCTTCTCTCTACGGCTGTCTCGGGGATCGCGGCCGGCAACGGCTGGCCGGGCACCACGGGTCGGGCAGTTTACCCCTGCGCCGGGCGCGGCTCAACGCGCACGCACCGCGCCGGTATGCAGGTCGGCCCAGATATGACCGTTGCCGTAGGCGAGGAACTGCACGTAGACGGTACCGTTGCGCAGCAGGTCCAGCAGTTGTGGATAAGCCGCCTGCGGGTAATACAGGCTGAGCACGCGGGTCTTCTCGTCGTAGGCCGGCTTCTTCAGGCTCTTGCCCTCGGCATCGAAGCTGATGACCACCTGGCTGATCTGCGCGCCCTTGTTCAGCGGCTTGCCCTTGAGGCGCAGCAGCGACGGCGTGGTGATCGGGATCGGCTGCTGGTTGGACTGGCGCTGGTTGCCCAGCACCACGCTGTATTCGGTGACCTGCAACAGTTGCTGCTGCTCCGGCTCGCCCTGACGCAGGCCGGCGTCGTCCGGCGGCAGGAACTGGCTGTGCATCGGCGCGGCAACGGCCCCAACGGCAAAACCGAGGGGAATGCAGAACAGCAGCGCCAGCACGGCGCCCGGCATGCGAACGGACATCATCACCTCCGCGGGACAGGGCCGGGCACTCTAGCACGCACGCCGAGCACGACGACAGGCACGCATGGCAAGCCCGCCGATACATTGATAGCCTTCGAAGTCATCAACCCAATACATCGCCGGCCACAGATCGAAACCGACATGCTGCACAACGTCTCCGACCTCGACCTGCGCCTGCTGCGCATCTTCGCCTGTGTGGTGCGCTGCGGCGGATTCTCTGCCGCCCAGGGCGAACTGGGCATGGGCCAGTCGACCATCAGCACGCACATCGCCAGCCTGGAGACACGCCTGGGCTACCGCCTGTGCGAGCGCGGCAAGAGCGGCTTCCGCCTGACCGAGAAAGGCGAGCGGGTGCTGGACTACGCGCAGAACCTGTTCGCTGCGCTGGGGGACTTCCGCGATCAGGTGCAATCCCTCGCCGGGCGCCTGGTCGGCGAGCTGCACCTGGGCCTGGCCGACAACATTGCCACCCTGCCCGACGCACGCATCCACCACACCCTGGCGCGCTTCAACCGGCGCGACCAGGACGTGCGCCTGCATTTCCTCATCGAATCCTCCAGCGAACTGGAGCGCCTGGTGCTCAGCGGCCGCCTGCACCTGGCCATCGCCTGCTTCAGCCGGCGCCTGCCGAACCTGCGCTATGAGCCGCTCTACCACGAGCGCGTGGCGGTGTTCTGCGGGCGCGAGCATCCGCTGTTCGACAAGGACGTGAGCGACGCCGCTGAACTGGAGACCTGCAACTGGATTCAACACGGTTACGCCGTCGCCGACGTGCAACTGCCAGCCGACCCGCAGCGCAGCACGGCCTTCGCCCAGCACATGGAAGCGGTCCTGCACGCGGTGCGCGCCGGTACCCACCTGGGCTACCTGCCGACGCACTACGCCGAACGCTGGGTGGAACAGGGCGAGATGCGCGCTCTGCTGCCGGACAGCCTCGGCTACGGCATAACCCACAGCCTGGTGGTGCGCGACGAGCCGGGGCATAACGAAGCGCTCCAGGCGCTGGTCGAGGACCTGCGCCTGGAGCACGGGGTGACGCCGATCAGCGCGGCGCGGTGATGTGCTTGATGTCGAAGAATGCCGACAGCCCCCACGGGCCCAGCTCGCGGCCGATGCCGCTGCGCTTGCCGCCGCCCCAGGAGGTCTGCGGGAACACCACTTGCGGCGAATTCAGCCAGACGTTGCCGGCCTCCAGGTTCTCGGCGACACGCTGGGCGCGGTGCAGATCGGCGCTGCACACGGTGGCGGCCAGGGCGAAGTCGCTGTCGTTGGCCTGACGCAGGGCATCGGCTTCATCGCTGAAGGTACGCACGCACAGCACTGGGCCGAAGATTTCCTCGCGCCACAGGCGGCTGTCCGCCGGCACGTCGGTGTACACGGTCGGCTGGATGAACCAGCCCTCGGCCGCTTCGCCGCCGGTCAGGCAGGCCAGGCCTTCGTCGCGGGCCACGGCGAAGTAGTCGAGCACCTTGCGGTACTGCGCTTCGCTGGTCATCGGGCCCATGTCGGTCTCGCCCTGCAGTGAGTCGCCGACGCGCAGACCCTCCACCGCCACCTTCAGCTTCGCCAGCAATGGCTCGGCGATGGATTCCTGCACCAGCAGGCGCGAGGTGGCAGAGCACATCTGCCCGGCGTTCCAGTAGACGCCGGCGATGATCCACTGCACAGCCTCGTCCAGGTCGCAGTCCTCGAACACCAGGATCGGCGACTTGCCGCCCAGCTCCAGGCCCACCGGCAGGGTGCGCGCGGCAGCGGCTTCCATGACCTTGCGGCCAACGACGTTGCTGCCGGTGAAGGACAGCTTGGCGATGCCCGGATGGCTGCACAGCGCAGCGCCGGCATCGGCCAGGCCCGGCACCAGGTTCAGCACGCCGGCCGGCAGGCCGATGGCGTCGGCGATCTCGCCCAGCACCAGTTCGATCAGCGGGGTGATCTCCGAGGGCTTGAGCACCACGGTGCAGCCGGCGGCCAGGGCCGGTGCGACCTTCCAGGCGCTGGTCACCAGCGGGAAGTTCCACGGCACGATCAGGCCGACCACGCCGATGGGCTCGAAGCGGGTCTGCGAGCGGTAGCCGGCGTCCGGCAGGGCCACTTCGGCGTTCTGCCGGGCGTCCAGTTGCTCGGCCAGCTCGGCGTAGTAGGCGAAGGTGGCGATGGCATCGCCGATATCGATTTCCGCTTCCAGGCGCGGCTTGCCGCTGGCCTGCATCTGCAGGGCGATCAGCGCTTCGCTGCGGGCTTCGAGCTGCTCGGCGAAAGCTCGCAGGTAACCGGCACGCTGGGCGGCGCTGGTCAGTTTCCAGTCGGCGAAGGCGCGCCTGGCGGCAGCGACGGCGCGCTCCACGTCGGACGCACCGGCGCAGGCGACTTCCGGCAGCGCTTCACGGGTGGCGGGAGCGATCGGGCGCAGGACGGCGCCGCTGTCGGCGGCTTGCCATTGGCCATCGATATAAAGGAGACGGGACATGCGAACCTCGGGCGGTTGTCTTGTGAGGGTCGCAGGATAGATGGGGCATGCATTGGCAAAAATGCACGTTAGCCCATGCATGCATCGAGCAATCTCGATGCATGATCGAACGTAGGAGCGGACTCCGTCCGCGATCGACTCACCACCACTCCGCTCGACCAGGGAGTTGGGCGAAGCCATCGCGGACAGAGTCCGCTCCTACGCGCGTGCCGGGTTCAGAGCGGGAATTGGGAGCGCATCCAGGCCAGGTACTCGGCGGCGCCCGGCTCGCCTTCGCGCGGCGCCCATTGCCCGCGCTCGTCCTCGCCCAGCGGCACGAAGGGGCCGGCCTTGGCTTCGAACATGATGCTGTCCGGCTCCAGCGCCACGATGGCGTGGAAGGTGCCCGGCGGCAGGTCCGCGCCGACGCACTCGCCGCCCGCGCGCAGGACGCGGGTCGTCAGCAGTTCACCGCTGTCGGAAAAAATCAGCAGGCCCAGCGCGCCCTTCACCACCAGCAGGCTTTCGGCCTTGTCCGGGTGGCGGTGGCAATGCGGCGGGATGTAGCTGTCGGGCTGCAGCGCATTGAGCAGGCGATGGCAGGGCTCGGTCTGCTCATGGAAATTGTGGTTCTGCCGGCGCCGGGGGCTGGCGGCGGCACGGGCCGCGACCTCGTCGAACAGCGCACTGTCGAGAAAACGCGGCCCGCTCATCGTCAGAGGCCTTTTACGGCGAAGATGCCGGCGGCGTTGCGCCAGTAGCCCTTGTAGTCCATGCCATAGCCGAAGATGTAGCGGTCGATGCAGGACAGGCCCACATAGTCGGCCTTCAGGTCCGGACGGGCCTTGCGGTCGTGATCCTTGTCGATCAGCACGGCGGTGTGCACGCGCTTGGCGCCAGCATGCTTGCAGAAGTCCATGATCGCCGAGAGGGTGTGCCCTTCGTCGAGGATGTCGTCGATGATCAGCACTTCGCGGTCGATGAAGGAGATTTCCGGCTTGGCCTTCCAGAACAGCTCGCCACCGGTGGTCTCGTTGCGGTAACGGGTCGCATGCAGGTAGGAGGCTTCCAGCGGGAAATTCAGCAGCGGGAGCAGCTTGCCGGAGAAGATCAGGCCGCCGTTCATCACGCAGAACACCACCGGGTTGGTGTCGGCCAGCGAGCCATTGATGGCCTCGGCCACACGGGCGATGGCGGCCTCTACCTCGGCGTTGGTGTACAGGCAGTCGGCTTCGGCCATGACTTGGCGGATGTGCGCGAGATCGACGGACATGGGGGTTCTCCCGTGAAAAAGTGCGCAAAGGTACCTATCGGCGTGCCACGGAGCAAGGGTCAGCGGACGAATGTCGCCGACAATCGTGGCCCAAGGTAGCTAGGATGCATTACGCTACCGCAATTTTTTTGCCAGCCCGCCCGGAGAACCCGTCCATGCCAGTCCTCGAGATCCGCCATCCCCTGATCCGCCACAAGATCGGACTGATGCGCCGTCACGATATCAGTACCAAGAACTTCCGCGAGCTGGCCCAGGAAGTGGGCGCCCTGCTGACCTACGAGGCGACCAAAGACCTGCCGCTGGAAAACTACGAGATCGAAGGTTGGGCCGGCCCGGTGCAGGTCGAGAAGATTGCCGGCAAGAAGATCACCGTGGTGCCGATCCTGCGTGCCGGCATCGGCATGCTCGACGGCGTGCTCAGCCTGATCCCGGGCGCCAAGGTCAGCGCCGTCGGGGTTGCGCGCAACGAGGAAACCCTCGAAGCGCACACCTACCTGGAGAAGCTCGCGCCGGACATCGCCGAGCGCCGCTCGCTGATCATCGACCCGATGCTGGCCACCGGCGGCTCCATGGTCGCCACCATTAACCTGCTCAAGAAAGCCGGCAGCAAGGACATCCGCGCCATGGTGCTGGTGGCGGCCCCGGAAGGGATCAAGGCAGTCAACGATGCGCATCCGGACGTGCTCATCCTGACCGCCTCCATCGACCAGTGCCTGAATGAACACGGTTACATCATGCCGGGCCTGGGCGATGCCGGTGACAAGATCTTCGGCACCAAACAGAAGGAAACCTGATTCATGGCCGATGAATTCAACGAACCTCTGTGGCGCCAGGTCATCTCTGGCGCACAGATGCTCTTCGTGGCCTTTGGCGCGCTGGTGCTGATGCCGCTGATCACCGGCCTGGACCCGAACGTCGCGCTGTTCACCGCCGGCTTCGGCACCCTGATGTTCCAGATCGTCACTGGCCGCCAGGTACCGGTGTTCCTGGCGTCGAGCTTCGCCTTCATCACCCCGATCATCCTCGCCAAGGGCCAGTTCGGCCTGGCGGCGACCATGGGCGGCGTGGTGGCGGCAGGCTTCGTCTACACCTTCCTGGGCCTGGCGGTGAAGGTCAAGGGCACCGGCTTCATCGACCGCCTGCTGCCGCCGGTGGTGATCGGCCCGGTGATCATCTCCATCGGCCTGGCCATGGCGCCGATCGCCGCCAACATGGCCATGGGCAAGGCGGGTGACGGCACCGAGCTGATCCCCTACAAGACCGCCATGTTCATCTCCATGCCGGCGCTGCTGACCACGCTGATCGTCGCGGTGTTCGGCAAGGGCATGCTGCGCCTGGTGCCGATCATCGCCGGCGTACTGGTGGGCTATGGCCTGTCCTTCGCCTTCGGTGTGGTCGATGTCGCGAAGATCGTCGCCGCGCCCTGGCTGGAGCTGCCGAAGTTCACCGCGCCGGAATTCAACTGGCAGGCCATCCTGTTCATCGTCCCGGTGGCGCTGGCCCCGGCCATCGAACACATCGGCGGCGTCATCGCCGTGGGCGGCGTGACCGGCAAGAACTACCTGAAGACGCCGGGCCTGCACCGCACCCTGCTGGGCGACGGCATCGCCACCTCCGCAGCCGGCCTGTTCGGCGGCCCGCCGAACACGACCTACGCGGAAGTGACCGGCGCGGTGATGCTGACCAAGAACTACAACCCGAAGATCATGACCTGGGCGGCCGTGTTCGCCATCAGCCTGGCCTTCGTCGGCAAGTTCGGCGCCATCCTGCAGAGCATCCCGGTACCGGTGATGGGCGGCATTCTCTGCCTGCTGTTCGGCACCATCGCCTCGGTGGGCATGAACACCCTGATCCGCCACAAGGTCGACCTGTCCCAGGCGCGCAACCTGTGCATCGTCTCGGTGACCCTGGTGTTCGGCATCGGCGGCGTGCTGATCGGCACCGGCACCGGCCCGGACGACTTCGGCCTGAAGGGCATCGCCCTGTGTGCCATCGTCGCGATCCTGCTGAACCTGATCCTCCCCGGTGAGGAAGGCTGGGAGAACAAGGCGCTGGAGCAAGGCGCCGGCGACGCTTCCTCCGAGAAGCCCGCCGAGTGAGGCAAGGGCGCCGCCTGAGCGCGGCGCCTTTCCCCACGAAAAGTTCGGCGAACGCAGCCTGCCGATGACGGTCCACTCTGGATGACAGCTCGATCCCCACAGGAGGCTCTGGTTATTCGCTCCACCTCGCACTCCCCGCTTCATCTGCCAGAGACGCGCCCGTGAGCCGCGCCTGGTGGCTGTTGCTCGGTCTCATCGGCGCCTCGCTGATCCCCCTGGCCCTCGGCGGCCGGGAGATGCTCGACCACGTCCTGGCCTTCCCCCTCGACCAGTTGCTGATCATGTTCGGCATGATCTGCCTGTGCTGGCTGATCAACGCGCAGAAGCTCCGCGTGCTGCTCAACGGCCGCGCCGGCGAGATCGGCAAGGTACGCTCGGTGGGCATCATCATGGCCTCGGAGTTCGCTTTCTATGCGACCCCCGGCGGCACCGGCGGCCCACTGACCCTGATGGCGCTGCTTGCCCGCCACGGCATGCGCCCGGCGCACAGCAGCGCGATCTTCGCCGTGGACCAGTTGAGCGACCTGCTGTTCTTCCTCTGCGCGCTGGCGGCGGTGCTGGTGTGGGCGCTGTCCCACAGCGTCAGCCCGAACCTGGAGACGTCGCTGATCACCAGTGGCGTGCTGCTGGGTGGGATCTTCTTCGGCGTGGTGCTGCTGGCGCGCTTCCAGCGCCGGGTGATCAAGGCCAACGGCCGGCTATTCAGGCGCCTGGGCATGAAACCGCGCACGCGCCTGCACTGGGCGCGCAAATGCCTGCACTTCCGCGACACCCTGGTGAGCTGCCTGCGCCAGCCCAAGCGCCGGCTGCTGCTGATTTTCTTCTTCACCTGCTGCCACTGGGTACTGCGCTTCTCGGTGCTCTACATCACCCTCAATGCGCTGGGTGTGGACCTGCACTGGGCCTGGGCCTTCCTGATCCAGTTGCTGTCGCTGGCCGCAGGCCTCGCCACGCTGCTGCCGGGTGGCGCGGGTGGTACGGAACTGACCAGCGCCGCGCTGCTCGCCCCGCTGGTGGGCAAGTCCACGGCGGCCGCGGCCATCCTGATCTGGCGCGTGGTGACCTACTACTTCTACCTGGTGATGGGTGCGCCGGTGTTCGCCCTCATGGCGGGGCGTCCGCTGCTGCGCAAGCTGATCGGGATGCGCGAACGCGCCTGAAGCTCAGTCGCTGGCGGGCTTGTCCTGCTTCTGCTCAGGCTTGAGCGAATCCCAGAGCTCGGCGGCGCCGGGAAACTCGGTGCCGTCCTCTTCGCTCAGCGCGTCGGGATCGTAGCGGCTGGTACAGCCTTCGCCCAGGGTGGGCGGCGGGGTGGCGGTGCCGGGGTTCTTCGGGTCGCTCATGGCAGTGTCTCCGTAGGGCGCAGCGCCCGCCGTCGGTGGACGGCGGGAGCATGCGGAGTACCCAGTCTGGAACGAGACCGCGTGGATCAGTCGAACACCACGGTCTTGTTGTCGTGCACCAGCACGCGGTCTTCCAGGTGGTAGCGCAGGCCGCGGGCCAGCACCAGCTTCTCCACGTCCTTGCCCAGGCGCACCAGGTCCTCGATGTTGTCGCGGTGACTGATGCGCACCACGTCCTGCTCGATGATCGGGCCGGCGTCCAGCTCCTCGGTGACGTAGTGGCAGGTCGCACCGATCAGCTTAACGCCACGCAGCGACGCCTGGTGATACGGCTTGGCGCCGACGAAGGACGGCAGGAAGCTGTGGTGGATGTTGATCACCTGGTGGCGGTACTTCTGGCACAGGTCCGGCGGCAGGATCTGCATGTAGCGCGCCAGCACCACGTTGTCGGCCTGGTGTTCGTCGATCAGGCGCGACACCTGCTCGAAGGCCGGCTGCTTGTTCTTCGGGTCCACCGGGACGTGGAAGTACGGAATGCCGTGCCACTCCACCATGCTGCGCAGGTCATCGTGGTTGGCGATCACACAGGGAATCTCGCAGTCCAGCTCGCCGCTGTGCCAGCGGTGCAGCAGGTCGGCCAGGCAGTGCGACTCGCGGCTGGCCATCAGCACGACGCGCTTCTTCACCGAGGAGTCGGTGATGCGCCACTCCATGGAGAACTCGCGGGCAATCGGTGCGAAGGCCTGGCGGAAACCGTCGATATCGAACGGCAGGGAATCGGCACGAATCTCATGCCGCATGAAGAACCAGCCGTTGTCGTTGTCAGAATGGTGACTGGCCTCGGTGATCCAGCCGTTGTAAGTGGCCAGGAAATTACTCACCTTGGCGACGATGCCGACCCCGTCGGGGCAGGCGATCACCAGTCGGAAAGTGCGCATGGGTGTACTCCAGATACATCGCGAAGGCCGCCATTCTAGCGGCTCGAGGGGAAAAGATCAGCCATTGCCGCGGTGCGCCGACGAGAGCCAGTTCGGTGCATTGCGAGTGCATCGATTAATTACCAGAGAATGAACTAGTTAAATAAGTCGACAATTACCGACAAAACTTTTCCCAAGCATTTACTTGAACAACTTCGCTGACTATTATGTCTGCTACAAACTTTCCGCCACCGCTGGACCCAGAACAAGGTACCCAACATGTCGCTGATCAACGAGTACCGCGCTACCGAAGAAGCCATCAAGGAACTTCAGGAGCGCCTGAAATCCCTGGAGCAGGACGACAAGCTGAAGAAAGAGCTTGAGTTCGAAGAGAAACTTCGCGCACTCATGGCCAGCTACGGCAAGTCCCTGCGTGATGTCATCGCCCTGCTCGATCCGGACGCGAAGCTGAGCAAATCGCCGCGTGCCGCAAAAGCCACCGTGAGCAAGCGCGCTCGCAAGGTCAAGCAGTACAAGAACCCGCACAACGGTGAAGTGATCGAAACCAAGGGCGGCAACCACAAGACCCTCAAGGAATGGAAAGCCAAGTGGGGCGCCGAGGCCGTAGAAGGCTGGGCCACGCTGCTGGGCTAAGCCTTGCACAGATGAAAACGCCAGCCTTGCGCTGGCGTTTTTTATTGCCCGCAGAAAAGTGTGCGTGCGCTACAGGCCATAGCGCGCGCGCAGCACCTGCGCATACTTGTCCCACTCTTGCAGCACCAGACGGCCGGCCGGCGTGGCATTGACCAGTTGCTCGCTCATTGCCGCGGCAAAGTTATCCAGAGTATTCGGCGCGCCCCACTCGGCCTGACTCAGGCGTGCACGGCAGAAGTCCTGCCATTGTTGCTGTTCCGTGGCACTCAAAGTTTCGGGGAAATTGCGCGCCCGATAACGGAAGAGCAGTTCGGGAAGTCGCGCATCATCAAACGGCCATTGCTCTTTCACCAACCGCGCGGGATCGGCCTGGCGCACCTGCTCGCACAATCGGCGATCACGGTCACCGATAAATCCGTCATACAACTGCTGCTCGGGATCTTCACTGCCGGCAAAACTTTCCTCTGCATACAGGGGAGCAAGTTTGTCCTGCCAGATTGCCTTCGCGTCGGTCAGTGTCCGCGCCGCCGCCAGGCAGGCATCGAGGTCCAGGCCGATGCGCTCGCGATCTTGCGGGCGCAGTACGGACAGCGGCGCCACCACCGGGCAGCGATTGACGTGCAGTAATTTCAGCGGCACCGGCAACTCGCCTTCCTTCAACTCGTCACGACGTGTGTAGAGACGCTTGCGCAGGGTTTCCGCATCCAGCTCCAGCAACGGCGATACATCGACTCCCAGGTCGCAGACGATCAAGGCGTTGCGATTGCGCGGGTGCCAGCCCAGCGGCAGCACCACGGAGAGATAATGCCGCGCCGCGGAGAACATGCCGGAAATGTGCACCTTCGGTTGCAGCAAACGTATCTGGTCAAGCACGCCCTGCTTGCTGCGCAGTCGATAGAGATAGTCGTAGAGCTTGGGTTGCCGGTCACGTACCAGCCGCGCCAGGGCAATGGTGGCGCGCACGTCGGACAGCGCGTCGTGTGCCTGCCCGTGATCGATACCGTTGGCCGCGGTGAGGCGCTCCAGCTTGAGGCTGACGATGCCGTCCTGCTCGGGCCAGGCGACGCCTTCAGGGCGCAGGGCGTAGGCCGTGCGCACCATGTCGATCAGGTCCCAGCGGCTGTTGCCGCCCTGCCATTCCCGCGCGTAAGGGTCGAAGAAGTTGCGGTACAGGCTGTAACGCGTCACTTCGTCGTCGAAGCGCAAGGTGTTGTAGCCCGCCACGCAAGTGCTCGGCCAGGCCAGTTCGGCGTGCAGGCGAGTCATGAATTCGGCTTCGCCCAGGCCGCGCTCCTCCAGGCGATCCGGGGTGATGCCGGTGACCAGGCAGGCAGCCGGGTGCGGAAGGATGTCATCGCTGGGCCGGCAATAAAGGTTCAGCGATTCGCCGACCTCGTTGAGGTCCTCGTCCGTGCGAATGCCGGCCACCTGCAGCGGTCGGTCGCGGCGCGGGTCGATGCCGGTGGTTTCGTAGTCGTACCAGAAGATGCTGGCGTTCATCGTTTTTCCTTGCCTGCAAGCGAGTGCGTCGCAGTCTAACAGTGCTGCCGGCCACACTTCCAAAACGCCTCGCTGGCACCTAGCCAGCTCTGACCTTTATGATGGGCGTCGCAAGGACACACCCACTGGAAAGGACTTTCCTCATGCAAGACACCGCTGCACAGAATCCCTACAGCGTGCCGCAGAGCAACCTCGAACCGCACGTGGCTCAGGGGGCCGTACCGTCTATCGGCGAGGCGCTGAATCGCGGCTACAACTTCAGCCTCAATGACCTGCTGGGCGAATCCTGGCGGCGCACCAAGGGCACCAAGGGCCTGATTCTTGGGGGCTTCATCGTCTTCTATGCGGCGATTTTCGCTCTGGTGAACGTGCTCAGCCTGTTCCTCACCGTGGTCGGCGTGGCCGGCATCGCCGGGATGGGCCTGCTCTCCGGCGCAGAGCCGGATGGCGGCATGGCCGTAGGCGCCATCATTGCCTTCATCCTCGCGTCACTGGTCCTGAGCTTCGCCGCTACCGCCCTCTGCTACCCGCTACTGGCCGGCGTGAACATGCTGGGTATCCGCCGTGCTGCTGACCAGCCGCTGCGCTTCAACGAAGTCTTCAGCCATTTCGGCCGCACCTTCCAGGTGGTGGTCTGCGTGCTGCTGAGCAGCGTGCTGATCTGCATCGGCTACTTCCTCTTCGTGCTGCCGGGCATTTATCTGAGCGTCGCCTACATGCTCGCGATTCCGCTGGTGGTCGAGCGCGGCCTGTCGCCCTGGGCGGCCCTGGAGGCCTCGCGCAAGGCGATCAGCCAGCACTGGTTCAAGGTTTTCGGCCTGCTGCTGGTATTCGGCCTGCTGTTCATGCTCAGCACCCTGACCTTCGGCATCGCGCTGATCTGGGTGATGCCGTGGCTGATCGTCGCCATCGGCGTGCTCTACCGCACCATCTTCGGCGTGCTGCCGGTCAACGCTTGAGGATTGCCGGAAGGCGGTGTGCCGCGCCGCCTTCCGGCAGTGGTATCACAGAAAATTCCACGGATTAATCGAGAAGCGTGCCTACAACCAGCACTAGCCTGCCCCGTCAAACTCCTGCGCCCAATTTCGCGCCATTGGAGCAATCAGATGAGCACCGAGACGTCTCCCAATCCATTCGCACCGCCTGCCAGCGCCCTGCAGGACCCGATCGCCAGCGGCACGGTGCCAAACATCGAAGAAGCCCTGGCCCGTGGTTATGATTTTTCCATCGATGGCCTGATCAAGGATGCCTGGCAGCGCGTCAGCGGCAGCAAGGGCCTGATCATCGCCAGCGTCATCATCTATGGCGTCATCGTCCAGGCCGTCAGCTTCGTGCTCGGCCTGATCTTCGGCGTGGGCTACGCAGCCTCTGGTGCCGAAGCCAGCATCGGAGCAGCCATCCTGCAACTCGTTGTGGGCATCCTCGCCGGTGCCGTGGGCTACCCGTTCCTCGCCGGCATCAACATGATCGGAATCCGCCGAGCTGCTGACCAGCCAATCTCCTTCAACGAAATGTTCAGTCACTTCGGCCAGTTCGTTCCGCTGCTGATCACCGGCCTGGTCATGACCGTGCTGGTCTACATCGGCCTGTTGCTGCTGGTCCTGCCGGGCATCTACCTGAGCATCGCCTATTTGCTGGCTATCCCCTTGGTGGTAGAGCGCAAGCTGAGCCCCTGGCAGGCACTGGAAGCGTCGCGCAAGGCCATTACCCAGCATTGGCTCAAGGTCTTCGGGCTGTTCCTCTTGCTGGGCCTGATCATGCTGCTGAGCGCCATTCCGCTGGGTATTGGCGTGGTGTGGACGCTGCCGCTGGCAATCATCTGTGTCGGCGTGCTGTACCGCACCATCTTCGGCGTGCTGCCACCCGCCAACTGATCGACTGCCAGCGCGGTTGCCTCGCCGCACCGCGCTGGCTAGCATCTGGCCCCTACGTCATCGACAGCGATATCCCTTGAGCTCAGCAGAATTCTCTTCTCACGCGCCCGTCCTGGACACCCGCTACCACGTGGAAACCCCGGAAGGGATCGACCTGCTGCTGCGTCCGGCCGGCGTCGTTCCCCGCGCCCTCGCCTACCTCATCGACCTGGGAATCCGCGTCCTGCTGATGGTGGCGCTGTTCATGCTGCTGGCCTTCCTCGGCGAGCTGGGCACGGGCCTGGGGTTGATCCTCACCTTCATCATGACCTGGTGGTACATGGTGCTTTTCGAAGTGCTCAACCAGGGCCGCTCGCCCGGCAAGCAGATGATGGGGCTGCGCGTCGTGCACGACGACGGCACGCCGATCGGCTGGTCCGCCTCGCTGCTGCGCAACCTGCTGCGCTTCGCCGACATCCTGCCCTTCGCCTATACCCTGGGGCTGCTCAGTTGCCTGTCCAACTCCGGGTTCAAGCGCCTGGGCGATCTCGCCGCCGGCACCCTGGTGATCTACCGCGATCCGCCGCCGAGCCGCCCGCAGGTATCGGAGGCCACGCCGGAGCTCGCGCCATGGCCGCTGAGCCTGGAGGAGCAGCGCGCACTGATGAGCTTCGCCGAGCGCGGCGGGCAGCTGTCCGCTGCCCGCCGCGAGGAGCTGGCCGGCATCCTCGCGCAACCGTTGGGCGTAGCCCCCGAGCAGGCAGAGGCACGCCTGAACCGCATCGCCAGCGGCTTGCTCGGCAGCGGGACGGGCCACCCATGAAACAGGCCTTCTTCGAACAGCGCCACCAGGGCAGCTGGAAACGCTTCGCCAAACGACTGGAGCTACTGGAAGCCGGCAAGCGCCAGGAGTCGAGCGAGAAACCTGAAGAGTTTGCCGCCGATTACCGGCGCATCTGCCAGCAACTCGCCCTGGCCCAGGAGCGCGGCTACAGCAGCCACCTGATCGACCAACTGCAACAGCTCGCCATGCGCGGCCACCAGCAGTTCTACCGCCACCGCAGCCACCTGGGCGCGCGTATCCTCGGCTTCCTGGTCGCAGGCTTCCCGCGCCTGGTGCGCGAGGAATGGCGCTGCATCGCCATTGCCAGCCTGCTGTTCTACGGCAGCCTGCTGCTGATGGGCGTGCTGGTCTACCACTTCCCCGACCTGGTCTACAGCGTCATGGCGCCGGAGCGGGTTTCCGAGATGGAATCGATGTACTCGCCGGACACCACGCGACTGGGGCCGATGAGCACGCGGGACGCCGGCGATGACTGGAAGATGTTCGGCCACTACATCATGAACAACATCGGCATCGCCTTTCAGACCTTCGCCAGCGGTCTGCTCTTCTGCGTCGGCACCCTGTTCTTCCTGCTGTTCAACGGCGTGGTGATCGGCACGGTAGCCGGCCACCTGACCCAAGTTGGCTACATCGAGACCTTCTGGTCCTTCGTCATCGGTCACGGTGCCTTCGAACTGACTGCGATCACCTTCGCCGGTGCCGCCGGCCTCAAGCTCGGCTGGGCGCTGCTCGCCCCCGGCCGCCTGAGCCGCCTGGAAGCCCTGCGCCAGGCCGCCGCCCGCGCCGTGCAACTGATCGGCGGGGTGATCCTGATGCTGCTGATCGCCGCCTTCGTCGAGGGCTACTGGTCCTCCGTCACGCACTTCTCGGCAACGGTGAAGTACGTGGTCGGCGCCTGCCTTTGGCTGCTGGTGGGCAGCTATTTCCTCCTGGCCGGACGGGGTCGCCATGCGCCTGACTGACGCCAGCGTCGCCATCCGCCCACGCAGCGCCTGGGAGGCGCTGGACCTCGGCATCCTGCTGGCGCGCCGTCACGCCGGCCTGCTGATGGCCAGCTGGGCGATCGTCACCCTGCCGGTGTTCGTGCTGCTCTCCGTGCTGCTGTGGAACTACTCCAGCTGGGCGGTGCTGATCTTCTGGTGGCTCAAGCCGGCCTTCGAACGCCTGCCGCTGTACATCTTGTCGCGCTCGCTGTTCGGCGATACGCCGACGCTCAAGGAAGCCCTGCGGGCCTTCCCCGGCCTGCTCAAGACGCAGTTGCTGCCCAGCCTGCTGTGGCGCCGGCTGAGCCCGACGCGCAGCTTCGACCTGCCGGTACTGCAGCTCGAAGGCCTCAAGGGCCAGGCGCGCAGCCAGCGTCTGGTGGTGCTCGGCCAGCGCAATGCCGGCGGCGCCACCTGGCTGACCATCGTCGGCATGCATTTCGAACTGGCGTTGTGGCTGGGCCTTTCCGCGCTGATGTACCTGATGCTGCCGCAGCAGTGGGTGGACGACTGGAAATGGCAGTCGCTGATCAGCGTGGCGCAGGGCGACTGGGCGTGGCTGGAGCACGTCAGCAACCTGATCTACGCGCTGCTGCTGATCGTCTGGGAACCGGTGTACGTCGCCTGCGGCTTCACCCTCTACCTCAATCGCCGCACCGAACTGGAAGCCTGGGACGTCGAACTGGTGTTCCGCCGCCTGCGCCAGCGCCTGATCGGCAGTGCCTATGCCCTGCTGCTGATGGTGGCCGGCGCGTTCGCCCTACTGCCGGCCAATGACGCGCTGGCGGCTGGCTCGGAAACCGGCGGCAAGGCCAGCCAGAGCTGCCCGCTGCCCGACCAGAATCCCGACGGCCCGCAGGGTGCCCGGCTGACCCAGCAGAAACTCAACAGCGAGGACTCGCGCAGCGCCGCGGAAAATATCCTCGCCGCCCCACCCTTCAAGAACAGCGAGAAGGTCACCGGCTGGCGCCTGCGCGACGACAAGAAAGAAGAAAAACCGGCTGACCCGGATGACGCCAAACGCCTGAAGCGCTTCTTCGAGGCACTGGAAAACTGGAAGGCCTTCAAGTTCGCCGCGCAAGGCATCGAAGTGCTGCTCTGGGGCATTCTGTTCACCGTCATCGCCCTGGTCATCTGGCGCTACCGCGAATGGCTGCGGCTGTTCGTCGGACGCATCGGCCTGCCGCAGAAGCCGCGCCGTGAAGCGCCCAGCGTGCTGTTCGGGCTGGACCTGGCGCCGGAAACCCTGCCCAGCGACGTCGCCAGCGAAGCCGAGCGCCTGTGGGACGAGCAACCGCGCGCCGCCCTCGGCCTGCTCTACCGCGCCCTGCTCAGCCGCCTGCTGCACGACTTCCGCTTGCCACTGCGCGAATCGACCACCGAGGGCGAGGTGCTGGTACGCGTGGCCGACCTCAACGACCCGCCGCTGGACAACTTCGCCCGCAGCCTGACCCAGCAGTGGCAGGCGCTCGCCTATGGCCACCGCACGCCACAGGCTGAACTCAAGCAGCAACTGTGCGGCGAATGGCGCCACCTGTTCGGCAGCGAGGTGCGGGCATGAAGCGCGGCAACCTCGCCCTGCTGGTGCTGCTCGTCCTGCTCGTGCTCGGCGGCATCGGCTACTACCTGTACCGCAACCTCGAACCCTACACCGAGACCGTCGAACACGGCGCCTCCCCGGAAGCTCGCGCCAACCCCTATCTCGCCGCCGAAATGTACCTGCGCGGTCGCGGCATCCGCGTCACCACCGCCCGCGGCATGGAAGTGCTGGACCAGTTGCCGAGCAAGGGCCAGACCCTGATCCTGCTGGGCACCCGCGAGAACGTCACGCCGGCACAGAACGCGCGGCTGCTCGACTGGGCCAATCGCGGCGGCCACCTCATCGTCACCGCAGAAAGCCTGTGGGACGAAGACGAAGGCAAGAGCGGCGACGCACTGCTGGATCAGTTGGGCGTGCAGCAATTTCTCACCTCCGACCTGAAGGACAAGGAGGAGGAGAAATCCGCTCCGACCGACGAGAAGTCCGCAGAGGCGTCCGAAGACCAGACGCCGGACAGCGCCGCCAAACCGGAAGTGGAAGAAGAGCATCCGGACCAGGCCTCCAGCGCCAGCGACAACGCCGCAGCAGAGGCCGATCCCTATCCGGACCTGACCAAGCTCTACCTGGAAAACGAGAAAGCCCCGGCCTACTTCGACTTCGACACCGACTACCACCTGTTCGACTCGAAGAACCTTGCCTACGCCTGGGCCAACAGCGCCGATGCCACCCACCTGCTGCAACTGCAGCAGGGCCAGGGCTTGATCACCGTGCTCACCGACAACTGGCTCTGGCAGAACGGCGAACTCGACTCCTACGACAACGCCTGGCTGCTCTGGTACCTGGCCCAGGACAGCGCCGTTACCCTGGTCTACCGCGCCGACGGCACCAGCCTCATGACCCTGCTGATGCGCTACTTCCCGCAGGCACTGCTGGCCGCCGCCCTGTTGCTGGTGCTGGTGCTCTGGCGCAATGGCCTGCGCCAGGGCCCGCTGCAGCCCAATCCGGACCGCAGCCGTCGGCAACTGGAAGAACACCTGCGCGCCGGCGCCGACTTCATCCTCCGCCAGCGCGGCCAGCTCGCCCTGCTGCAAGGCCTGCAACGAGATGTGATGCGCCGGGCGCGGCAACGCCAGCCCGGCTTCGACCGCCTGCCGGTCGCCGAACAATGGCAAGCTCTGGGCCGCATGACGCGCATGTCGGCCAGCGCCATCAGCCAGGCCATGCGCCCCTATCCGCAACAGCGCATGGCCGTCGCCGAATTCACCCGCCAGGTCGCGCACCTGCAAAGCCTCAGGAATGCCCTATGAGCGAACAGACGCCTGAACCCTCCAGCCCCACGACTCCCAATGCCGCCGCCCAGCGCCAGCGCGCCAGCCAACTGGCCCAGGCGCTGCGCCATGAGCTGCAGAAAGCCCTGATCGGCCAGCAGGCCGTGATCGACGACGTGCTCACTGCCCTGCTCGCCGGCGGCCATGTGCTCATCGAAGGTGTGCCGGGCCTGGGCAAGACGCTGCTGGTGCGCGCCCTCGCCCGCTGCTTCGACGGCGGCTTCGCGCGCATCCAGTTCACCCCCGACCTGATGCCCAGCGACGTCACCGGCCACGCCGTGTACGACCTCGCCACCGAGCAGTTCAAGCTGCGCAAGGGGCCGGTGTTCACCCACCTGCTGCTGGCCGACGAAATCAACCGCGCCCCCGCCAAGACCCAGGCCGCGCTGCTGGAAGTGATGCAGGAACGCCAGGTCACCCTCGAAGGCCGCGCCCTGCCGGTGCCGCAGCCGTTCATGGTGCTGGCCACGCAGAACCCCATCGAGCAGGAAGGCACCTACCCGCTGCCCGAAGCCGAGCTCGACCGCTTCATGCTCAAGCTGCGCATCGACTATCCGCTGGAGGCCGAGGAGCAGACCCTGGTACGCCAGGTCACCCGTTCCGCGCGCAGCGACATGCTCGACGTGGCGCCCATACGTGCCCTGCTCAAGGACAAGGACGTGCTGGCGCTGCAGAAGATCGCCGCGGACCTGCCCATCGATGACCAGGTGCTCGACTACGCCGTGCGCATCGCCCGCACCACCCGCAACTGGCCGGGCCTGGCGCTGGGCGCCGGGCCCCGCGCGTCCATCGCCCTGGTGCGTTGCGCTCGCGCTCGCGCCCTGTTGCGCAGCGGCGACTTCGTGATTCCGGACGACGTCAAAGGCAGCGCCCTGGCCGTGCTGCGCCATCGCGTGCGCCTGTCGCCGGAACTGGAGATCGAAGGCCTGTCGGTGGACCAGGTGCTGCAACAGCTGCTCGACCAGGTACCGGCGCCGCGCGTATGAAGCCATCGCGCGCGCTCCTCGCGCTGCTCGGCGTCCTGCTGGCGATCGCCATCGCCCTGGGCGCGGCCGAAGCCCTGGACTCGGGCTCGGCGCTGCTCGGTCGTCTCTGGTGGGGTGCGCTCTGCGCGCTGGTCCTGCTGGTGCTGGCCGATGCCCTCTGGCTGCGCCGCACACCCTCGCCCGAGCTGCGCCGCCAACTGAGCGGCAACCTGCCGCTGGGCCGCTGGAGCGAGGTGCGCCTGCAATTCCACCACCGCTACGCCCAGCCACAACGCATCACGGTATTCGACCACCTGCCCGCCGGCATGGACTTCGAATACCTGCCGCAGACCGTGGAGCTGCACCCTGGCGAACAGACCGAACTGGGTTATCGCGTGCGTCCGCTGTCCCGCGGGCACTTCGTCTTCCAGCGCTGCGAGATCGAGCTGTCCAGCCCATTGCGCCTGTGGAAGGGCCGGCGCTACCTGGAACAGCGCGACGAAACCCGCGTCTACCCGGACTTCGCCCGCCTCTACGGTGCCGAACTGATGGCCGTGGACCACTGGCTCAACCGCATCGGCGTGCGGTCTGGGCAGCGCCGTGGGCTGGGCCTGGATTTCCACCAGCTGCGCGAGTTCCGCGACGGCGATACGCTGCGGCAGATCGACTGGAAGGCCACCGCACGCAAACGCACGCCCATCGCCCGCGAGTACCAGGATGAACGCGACCAGCAGATTCTCTTCCTGCTCGATTGCGGCCGGCGCATGCGCAGCCACGATGGCGATCTTTCGCACTTCGACCACTCGCTCAACGCCAGCCTGCTGCTGGCCTACGTCGCGCTGCGCCAGGGCGACGCCGTGGGCCTGATGACCTTTGCCGGCGACCAGCCGCGCCACCTGCCACCGGCCAAGGGCAGCGCCCAGCTCACCGCCCTGCTCAACAGCGTCTACGACCTGCGCAGCAGCCAGCGCCCGGCGGACTTCCCCGCCGCCGTGCAGGCCGTGCTGACGCGCCAGCGCCGCCGCGCGCTGGTGGTGATCGTGACCAACCTGCGCGACGAGGATGACGAGGAACTGGTGGCCGCGGTGAAACGCCTCGGGCGTCAGCACCGCGTGCTGGTCGCGAGCCTGCGCGAGGAAGTGCTCGACCGCCTGCGCCAGGCGCCGGTGGAAGGTTTCGAAGAAGCCCTGGCCTACTGCGGCGCGGTGGATTACCTGAACGCCCGCGCCGGGCTGCACGAGAAGCTGGCGGCCCATGGCGTGCCGGTGCTCGACACGCGGCCGAGCCAGCTGGGGCCGGAACTGATCAGCCGTTACCTGGGCTGGAAGAAAGCTGGCGCGCTGTAATCGTGCGCCACAACCGGACGCCGACTCCGTGGCGTCCCACACCGTGCAGATCGGTCAGCGCGTCCTGCGCTTCAGACCGACTCCACCTGCCGGCGAAAACTGAAATAACGGCGCAGCGCGTCAACCAGCTCGACGTACTCCGTCGGCGGCGACACCAGGCTGAATCCGGAATCGTAGTTGCCCGGATTGACGTCCTCGCGGCACCACTGGCAGGTGGCAGCAAACTCGATCAGTTGCAGCTTGCCGTCGTGGCCGGGGATCTTCAGGCGCATTTCGAAGCGGCCACCCACCAACATCGGCAGTTGGCTGATCAGGAGCAGACCATCCAGCGACACATTGCCCAGGTAGCCCATCGGTTTGTCGGTGATGCTGTTGAACACCTTCAGGTAGTAGGGCAGCTGATGGCGCTCGATATGTCGTTGATGACGCATAATGGCGTTTCGCTATGAAATATCGTCCAGTATGACGATGCCGCCCATGCAGGGCCAGTCCTAACGACAACCTTCCGCAAGCCGAGCGCTAAGCGCCTGACGAGCGGCGTCGAGCTGTGCATCGCTGTAGTAAGTCCTTTCACCACTGCTGGTCTGCGTGAAGTACCGCCCGCCATGACTGAGCGACTCCAGGTCACGGCGCCAATTCGCGCACTGCTGATCCAGCTTGGCCTGCTGCTCCGCCGCCTGGTTCTGGGCGGCAGCGCTTTCATCTCGACGCGCGTCGTAGAAGCGGCGGGTGCGTTCCTCCCGCTCGCGGGTCGCGGCGTCACGTTCGATGACCTGCGGCTTGACCTCGACGCGTTGCGCCCCCGGCGGTGGGGTTTCGCTGAAGTGTACCTTTCCCTGAGCGTCGGTCCAGCGGTAGATATCCGCCGAAGCCAGCAGGGGGAAACACAAGGCGCAGAGCCACAGGGCGCGCATTCCTACCTCCTTGCATGGTGCACTCAAGAGATTAGCCAGCTATGAGCTGCGCTCAAGCCGGCCCGCGACCGCCGGTCAGGGCATCGCTCAGGGGGTGGGCGTATCGAGGCGCAGGTCGTTGGGCAGACGGCCATTCAAGCGCAGCGTTTCCAGCCGCGCCTTGGCCCGGTACGCATACTCACTGGTGGGGTATCGGGCGACGATGAACTGGTAGGTCTGCGCCGCGTCGACGTAGAACTTCTCACGCTCCAGGCACTGGCCGCGCAGCATGGAGATTTCCGGCTGGATCCACGGCCGCGCACGGGCCTTTCGCTCGGTTTCCGAGAGCTCCAGCTGCACGCGCTGGCAGTCGCCACTCTTGTACGCGCGGTAGGCATTGTTCAGGTGATAGTTCATCGACCAGCTGGTGCAGCCGGTAACACTCAGCGCCAGCAGCGCGAGGAAAAGGGTTCGCATGGGCATATCCTCCGTTGGGAAGTGTATCGGCCCGTCTTGGCCGTACTGTAGCCCGCCACTAGACTCACGTGGACTTCGCCCTGGCGCAAAGGAGTTGCCATGCGTTTCGTCCATGCCCTGCCCCTCGTCATGCTGCTGCCCTGGCTCGGCGCCTGCGCCCCGACCACACCGCTGTTCGTCGCGCAGATCACCACCGGGGAGGTCGCCGAGTACAAACAACTCAAGAACAAGCGCATGACCGCCGCCGTGGAAGAGGAAGGCGACCTGCTCACCTACAGCGCCCAGGCCATCCGCGATGGCAAGAGCAGCGAAGCCGAGCAGCTCTACCTCACCGGCTACGACAACACCCGCTATGGTCCCGAGGTGCGCGCCATCGCGCTGTACCAGATCGGCCTGATCTACATGAGCCGCTACAACGACCAGCGCGACGATCAGAAAGCCATGGACTACTTCCAGCGCATCGACCGCGAATTCCCCGGCACCAAGGCCGCCGAACACGCCGACGCCCGGGAGCTGATTATCCGCCAGCGCGCCAAGGACCCGGTGCAGAAGACCGCCAAGCAGCTGCTGGCCGACTGGCAGCCGCAGTACAACCTCGACCTGAACAAACCGACCCTCGATCCGGACATGACCCTGCTGTCGCGCCGTGCCGTGCTCAAGGGCCGTGTCGATGAAGCCGCGCAGCTCTACCTGCTGGGCGCCAACGATCCGGCCATCCCGGCGGACATCCGCGAGAAGGCGCTGTACCAGCTGGGACTGATGTACATGGCGCCGGACAACCCGCACCCGGACCGCGAGAAGGCCATCGCCTACCTGCGCCGCCAGCTCGCCGAATTCCCCAACGGCGAGCTGGCCGACAAGGGCGCCCGGCATCTGGACCGCGCGCTGAACCAGACCTCGCCACGCGGTTGACGGCAAAGCCCGCGCGCCGCTGAGCCACATCAAGGCGCGCGACGGGCGGCAATGTCTACGCTTGCTCTGCAATGAGCGCAGAGCAAGCGAGGACTCCGCCATGAAGCTGCAGCACCTGCTCGTCATCATCGACCCGACCCGCGCGGACCAGCCCGCCCTCACCCGCGCCCGCTGGATCGCCCAGCGCTGCGGCGCGCGCCTAGAACTGCTGGCCTGCGTGTACAACGCGGCGCTGGACAACGCCCTGCTGCTGGAGCGCGGCGACCTTGACGCTGCCCAGCGCAACCTGCTGGACGAGCGCCTGGGCTGGCTGCAACAGCTGGCCGAACCGCTTCGCGAAACCGGCCTGGACGTGCACTGCCAGGTGCGCTGGGGCAAGTCCCTGCACCACCAGGTCGTCCTCCATTGCGAGCAGACCACGCCCGACCTGGTACTCAAGTCCGCGCATCACCACAACCTGCTCAAGCGCCTGTTCCTCACCAACCACGACTGGCAACTGATCCGCCATTGCCCGCAGCCACTCTGGCTGGTGCAGCACGGCGAATGGTCCGGGAAGAACCTGTGCGCCGCCGTCGACCCGCTGCACGCCGGCGATACCCCGGCCACGCTGGATCATCGGCTGATCACGGTGGCCCGAGAACTGGAGCAACGCCTGCAGCTCGACGCCCACTACCTGCACGCCTACATGGCCGTGCCTCGCACCCTGGCGTTCAACGCCGAGCTGCTGGCCGACTACGATAACTACGTGCTGCGCACCGGGGCCCACCACCGCGAAGCCTTCGACACCCTGCTCGCGCACTACCCGCAGATCGACCGCCAGCGCACGCTGCTGGGCCAGGGCTTCGCCGAGGAAGTGATCCCGACCTACGTGAAGGACCAAGCCATCGACCTGCTGCTGATGGGCGCCGTCGCCCGCGGCCAGCTGGACAACGCGCTGATCGGCCAGACCGCCGAGCGGGTCTTCGAGGAAGTCGAATGCGATCTGCTGGTGATCAGACCCGGCCCCTGAGCGAGCCACCTGAAAGAGTCATCTGAAAGAGAGTAAGATGGCGTCCTGGCTGCCTCGGACCCGCTCTCGGGGCAACCTGACCGCTGCTTTCCCCTAGGAGCCCCGCATGTCCCTTCGCCGCACCAAGATCGTCGCCACCCTCGGCCCAGCCAGCAATTCCCCCGAAGTCCTGGAACAGCTGATCCTCGCCGGGATCGACGTCGCCCGCCTGAACTTCTCCCACGGAACTCCCGACGAACACCGCGCCCGCGCCCAACTGGTGCGCGATATCGCCGCCAAGCACGGCCGCTTCGTGGCGCTGCTGGGCGACCTGCAGGGTCCGAAGATCCGCATCGCCAAGTTCGCCAACAAGCGCATCGAGCTGGCGGTCGGCGACACCTTCCGCTTCTCCACCAGCCACCCGCGCACCGAAGGCAACCAGCAGGTCGTGGGCATCGACTACCCGGACCTGGTCAAGGACTGCGGCATCGGTGACGAGCTGCTGCTGGACGACGGCCGCGTGGTCATGGTGGTGAAGGAAGTGAAGGCAGACGAACTGGTCTGCGAAGTCCTGATCGGCGGCCCGCTGTCCGACCACAAGGGCATCAACCGCCGTGGCGGCGGCCTCACCGCGCCGGCCTTGACCGAGAAGGACAAGGCCGACATCAAGCTGGCCGCGAGCATGGACCTGGACTACGTCGCCGTGTCCTTCCCGCGTGACGCCAAGGACATGGAATACGCCCGCAGCCTGCTCACCGAAGCCGGCGGCACCGCCTGGCTGGTGGCCAAGATCGAGCGCGCCGAAGCCGTGGCCGACGACGAAGCCCTGGACGGCCTGATCCGCGCCAGCGACGCCGTGATGGTGGCCCGTGGCGACCTCGGCGTGGAAATCGGCGACGCCGAGCTGGTGGGCATCCAGAAGAAGATCATTCTGCACGCGCGCCGCTACAACAAGGCCGTGATCACCGCGACCCAGATGATGGAGTCGATGATCCACAACCCGATGCCGACCCGCGCGGAAGTCTCCGACGTGGCCAACGCCGTGCTCGACTACACCGACGCCGTGATGCTCTCCGCCGAGTCCGCCGCCGGCGAATACCCGGTGGAAGCGGTCAAGGCCATGGCGCGCATCTGCGCCGGCGCCGAAAAGCACCCGACCACCAAGAAGTCCAGCCACCGTATCGGCCAGACCTTCGAACGCTGCGACGAGAGCATCGCCCTGGCCACCATGTACACCGCCAACCACTTCCCGGGCATCAAGGCGATCATCTGCCTGACCGAAAGCGGCTACACCCCGCTGATCATGTCGCGCATCCGTTCCTCGGTGCCGATCTTCGCCTACTCCCCGCACCGCGAGACCCAGGCCCGCGTGGCGCTGTTCCGTGGCGTGGAGACCATTCCGTTCGACCCGGCGGCCCTGCCGCCGGAGCGTGTCAGCCAGGAAGCCGTCGACGCGCTGCTGCAGCGAGGCGTGGTGACCAAGGGTGACTGGGTGATCCTGACCAAGGGCGACAGCTACACCACCCAGGGCGGCACCAACACCATGAAGGTGCTGCACGTGGGCGATCTGCTGGCCTGATCCTGCGTTCGGAGCAAAAAAGGCCGCCCTTCGGGGCGGCCTTTTCATTTCCGTCGCCGGCACCTTGTAGGAGCGAGCTTGCTCGCGAACCAAGAGCGTTGCGGGGCTTGTTCGCAAGCAAGCACTGGGCGTGCCCCTCGGTCCTACCAAGAGCAGAAGCTCTGCGCTGTTCAATTCCTGCTCAATCCGCGCCAAGGCCTATGGCGCCTGGCTTGCAGCGGTTGCATCAGAGCTTATCCACAGCACCTTCCACACCTTATGTGGGCAACCTGCGGCCCATCGCTCAAATACCGCTCAATCCCCTGCAGGCCACAGTTGGCGTGGGCTGGCGGGGTTGTCCCAGAGCTTATCCACAGCGCGTTCCACAGATTGTGTGGGCAAACGTTCTCGGCGACGCAGACCGATCGCGGACAAAGTCCGCTCCTGCGCAGGGCGTGAGGTTTGTGTAGGAGCGGACTGCGTCCGCGATGTCTTATCGCCGCTCTATTGTTGGCCTTGGCGCGTGGACAAAGTCCGCTCCTGCGCCACCGGGGTGATCCGGTTGGTGTTCCCTGCAGGAGCGAGCTCGCGAAGATCCTGCCCAAAGGCACCGATGCCAATCCCCAGGGCGTACAACCCTTCGCGGTCGTACGCCGACAGGCAGCGCTTACAGGAACTTCGAGAAATCCGGCTGGCGGCGCTGGGTGAAGGCGCTCAGCGCCTCGTGGGCTTCGGGCGAATGCAGGCGCTGGACGAAATGCTGGCCCTCTTCCGCCACCACGCGGCGCAGCTCTTCGATGAAGGGCGCCTTCAGCAGGCGCTTACTCAACGCCACGGCAGCCGGCGGCAGTTGCTGGAAGGCCTGGCAGACCTCACGGGCACGCTCCAGCGCAGCAGCGCCGTCGTCCAGTGCCTCATTGGCGATGCCGTAGGCCACGGCCTGCTCGCCGGTAAAACCTTCACCGCGCAGCAACAGGCTGGAAGCCTTCACGGGGCCGACCAGGCGCGGCACCAGGAAGCTGGAACCGAACTCCGGGCACAGGCCAAGATTGACGAAGGGCATCTTCAGCTTGGCGCCCTTGGCGATGAACACCTGGTCGCAATGCAGCAGCAGCGTGGTGCCGATACCCACGGCCGGGCCAGCGACGGCAGCGACCACCGGCTTGGTGAACTCCATCAGCGCGCGCATGAAGCGGAACACGGCGCTGTCCGGGCCGCTGGGCGGTTCCTGGAGGAAGTCGACGATATCGTTGCCGCTGGTGAAGCACTCGGCGTTGCCGGTGATCAGCACCACGCGCACCGAACGATCCTCCTGTGCCGCTTCCAGGGCGTCGGCCAGCCCCGCATACATGGTGCGGGTCAGCGCGTTCATCTTGTCCGGACGGTTCAGGCGCAGGGTCAGCAGGCCCTCTTCGCGCTCGACGAGAATCTGTTCGCTCATGGCAATTCCTTGTTCTTATTGAAGGGTGAGGACCGGTTCAGGCGTGGGGCAGGAACAGGTCGGCCAGCGTCTGGCCACGGGGCACGCCGCAGAGGTAAAGGCGACGGGCGAAGGCATCGACGCTGGCGGGGTGGCCGCAGAGTAAGGCGAGGGTTCGCCGCGAAACAAGCCGGAGTTGCGCCAAAACCTCGGCCGACTCGGCCGTGGTCATCAGCGTCACGTCCAGCTCCGGGTGGCTGGCGGCCAGGGATTGCAGGGGCTCAGCCAGATAATGGCCGGCGGGGTCATGGGCCTGGTGAATGACGCGGATCGGCCCGCTGTGATGCTGGCGCAGCGCCTCGCGAAGGACGCCCCAGAGCGGCGCCAGGCCGGTGCCGGAGGCCATCAGCAGCAGCGGCCGCTCATGCCATTCCGGGTCGTAGTGCAGTGCGCCGCCCCGCAGCTCGCCCAGGCGCAGGCCGTCGCCGACGTTCAGGCCACGGGCAAAATCGGCAAAGGCGCCGCGTTCGCGGCAGTCGATGTGGAATTCGAGCCAGGGGTCGAGGCCCGGCACGCTGGCCAGGGAATAGGGCCGTGCGACGCGTTCTGCGCTCCAGAGGATCAGGTGCTGCCCGGCACTGTAGCGCAGCGGGCGTTGCGGGATAAGGCGCAGGCGCAGCACGTCCGGCGCCGGCCAGTCCAGTTCAGTCACCGTGGCGGGCAGGCCATCGCGCTGCGGGTCGAAGGCTTCCACCGAGAGGTCCTCGATCACCCGGCACTGGCAGGACAGTCGCCAGCCCTCTTCGCGTCGCGCGCTATCCAGCGCCTCGGGCAAGGCATCCAGCACCTCGCCGCGGGTGCAACGCACCAGGCAGGCGTGGCAACTGCCGGCCCGACAGCTGTAAGGCACGGCAACGCCGGCCCCGCGCAGGGCATCGAGCAGGTTGACTCCGGGGCTTACCGAAAAGCATTGCGATCCGGCCTGTATCTCAGGCACGCGTCCACTCCCATGCGGCATCGCAGCGGTTGCGTCCGCTGCGTTTCGCACGGTAGAGCGCCTGGTCGGCCCGTTGCAAGGCCTCGTCGAGATCATCGTTGGCGTCGAGCAGGGTCATCCCCGCCGACAGGCTCAGGGTTTCGATATTCACGCCCACCGGCTCCGCCGCCGAATAGGCCATCCGCAGGCGTTCGCAACAGGTGGTCAGGCGGTCGGCATCGGCGTTGGGCAGCAGCAGGACGAACTCCTCGCCGCCGTATCGCGCCAGCACGTCGCCTTCGCGCAGACAGGCCCGTGCCACGGCGGCGAAAGTCTGCAGCACGCGGTCGCCGGCGGCATGGCCGTGGACATCGTTGATGCGCTTGAAGTGGTCCAGGTCGATCAGCGCCAGGCCGTGGCGCTGGCCGGGGTGCATTTCTTCCAGCGCGCGGCCGGCCAGGCGGATGAAGTGACGGCGGTTGAACAGCCCGGTGAGCTCGTCGGTGGCCACCAGGTCTTCGAGCTGGCGCATCATGCCGCGCAGGGTGTCCTGGTGCGCCTGCAGCGCATAGCGGCGCTGGCGCATGCGTTGGCGCAGCGACTGCACGTAGCCGGCGAACAGGCTCAGCCAGGTGAGCACGATGAACAGCACCAGCAGTTGCAGGACCGCCTGGGCCGGCAGTTGCAGCCGTTGCTGGAAGGCTTCGTGGAGGTTCAGGCCGGCGAAGGCAATGAAGGCCAGCGCCGCGCAACGGGCAAAGACCCGCGGCTGCAACTGGAACACGCCGAACAGCAGGATCAGCACGTAGAGCACCATCAGCGTGCCGCGCGCGGTATCCACGCTGGCCAGGAACAGGGTGTTCCAGACCAGCGCCACCAGCACCTGCGGCTCGGTCATGCTCGGGTCGGTGAAGCGCTGGTTGCGTCCGCTGAAGAACAGCCAGGCGAACACCAGCTGGCTGCCGGTGACCAGCAGCGTGCAGGTCAGGGCGAAGCTGACGGGGGCGCGGTAGAACTCGCCGAACACGGCCAACCACAGCAACAGCAGCGCCAGGGCATAGGTCCCGAGGGCCATGCCGAATCGCCTGATGAGTAGTTTTTGTAAGGCGTGCTGCTTCAGAGGTGGTTTCAGCGTGCTCATGGGGCTCCGTCCCGTAATGGCACCTGGCCTTCACTCTACTATCAAAGCGCCCCAGTGCCTAGCCGATCGGAATGTGGGCGGCCCTTATGAAGAGCAGAGGCCGTCTGGGACCAAGGTCGGATCGCTGGCGGGTGCGCGGCAAGCAGCCGCGGCGGTATACTACGGCGCCTTTTTTCGCCGCAGCCGTGTCGGCGAATTCCCGATGTAACAGGCCCCATGCCTGTACTACCCGCCTGAAGAGGACCGTGCTCCATGGCCGTGATCAAGCAAGACGACCTGATCCAGAGCGTCGCCGATGCCCTGCAGTTCATCTCCTACTACCACCCGGTTGATTTCATCCAGGCCATGCATGAGGCCTACCTGCGCGAAGAATCGCCGGCCGCCCGGGACTCGATGGCGCAGATCCTGATCAACTCGCGCATGTGCGCCACCGGTCACCGCCCGATCTGCCAGGACACCGGTATCGTCACCGTGTTCGTCCGCGTCGGCATGGACGTGAGCTGGGCCGGCGCCACCATGAGCGTCGACGATATGATCAACGAAGGCGTGCGTCGCGCCTACAACCTGCCGGAGAACGTCCTGCGCGCCTCCATCCTGGCCGACCCGGCCGGTGCGCGTAAGAACACCAAGGACAACACCCCGGCGGTGATCCACTACTCCATCGTTCCCGGCAACACCGTGGAAGTGGACGTCGCGGCCAAGGGCGGCGGCTCCGAGAACAAGTCGAAAATGGCCATGCTCAACCCGTCCGACTCCATCGTCGACTGGGTGTTGAAGACCGTTCCGACCATGGGCGCCGGCTGGTGCCCGCCGGGCATGCTCGGCATCGGCATCGGCGGTACCGCCGAGAAGGCCGCAGTGATGGCGAAGGAAGTCCTGATGGACGAGATCGACATCCACGAGCTGAAGGCTCGCGGTGCGCAGAACAAGATCGAGGAAATGCGCCTCGAGCTGTTCGAGAAGGTCAACCAGCTGGGCATCGGTGCCCAGGGCCTGGGCGGCCTGACCACCGTGCTCGACGTGAAGATCATGGACTACCCGACCCACGCCGCCTCGCTGCCGGTCTGCATGATCCCCAACTGCGCCGCCACCCGCCACGCGCACTTCGTGCTCGACGGTTCCGGCCCGGCCGAACTGGAAGCGCCGTCGCTGGACGCCTACCCGGAAATCGTCTGGGAAGCCGGCCCGTCCGCACGCCGCGTCAACCTCGACAGCATCACCCCGGAAGAAGTGCAGAGCTGGAAGCCGGGCGAGACCATCCTGCTCAACGGCAAGATGCTCACCGGCCGCGACGCCGCGCACAAGCGCATGGTCGACATGCTGAACAAGGGCGAAGAGCTGCCGGTGGACCTGAAAGGCCGCTTCATCTACTACGTCGGCCCGGTCGATCCGGTCGGTGACGAAGTGGTTGGCCCGGCTGGCCCGACCACCGCGACCCGCATGGACAAGTTCACCCGCCAGATCCTCGAGCAGACCGGTCTGCTGGGCATGATCGGCAAGTCCGAGCGCGGCCCCATCGCCATCGAGGCGATCAAGGACAACAAGGCCGTCTACCTGATGGCCGTGGGCGGTGCTGCCTACCTGGTCGCCCAGGCGATCAAGAAGTCCAAGGTCCTGGCCTTCGCCGAACTGGGCATGGAAGCGATCTACGAGTTCGAAGTGAAGGACATGCCGGTGACCGTCGCAGTCGACACCAATGGCGAGTCGGTGCACATCACCGGCCCGGCCATCTGGCAGAAGAAGATCGCCGAGAACCTGGCGGTGGAAGTGCAGTGATCACTGCGTGACCGCCCCATGAAAAAGCCCGGCCAAGTGCCGGGCTTTTTCATGGGCGGAATATGGGTGACATGGCGCGGGGGCAAGCCGATCGCGGATGAATCCGCTCCCACCACAGCCGGAAGTAGAGGAGTTTCACTGTAGGAGCGCGCCATGCGCGCGATCGCCGGCATGGCCCGCCCCCGCAGGGTGGATCGGGCTCAGGCGCTGCGCGGCACGCGGTTCAGCTCCACCACATTGTCACGGCGCTGGGCGAGGAAGCGCGTACAGCTCACCCGCAGGAAGGAAGCGAAGTTCACCACCTCCCCGCGGTAGTCCATCACCTCGTCGTAGAGCTTGGCGATCAGCTGGTTGGTGGTCATGCCGTCCACCTCGGCGATTTCGCGCAGGATGTCCCAGAACTGGTTCTCCAGGCGCAGCGTGGTGACCACACCCCGGATGCGCAGCGAGCGGGAGCGCGACTCATAGAGGATCGGGTCGGCCTTTACATAGAGTTCGCACATGGACGGCTTCTCCAGCTTCGATGACGGGCCAGTTTACAGGCTGATCCGGGTGCCCAGCACCTCGAGGAACTTCGCCAGCCAGGCGGGGTGCGCCGGCCACGCGGGCGCGGTGACCAGGTTGCCGTCGACATGGGCGGCATCCACCGGGATGTCCACGTACTCGCCACCGGCCAGCGTCACTTCCGGACCGCAGGCCGGATAGGCGCTGCACGCCCGGCCCTTGAGCACACCGGCGGCGGCCAGCAGCTGGGCGCCATGGCAGACAGCGGCGATGGGCTTCTTCGCAGCGTCGAAGGCTTTCACCAGCTCGATCACCTTGGCGTTCAGGCGCAGGTATTCCGGAGCGCGGCCGCCAGGGATCAGCAGCGCGTCGTAGTCTTCGGCACGCACGTCGGCGAAGGTGGCGTTGAGGGCGAAGTTGTGACCCGGCTTCTCGCTGTAGGTCTGGTCGCCTTCGAAATCGTGGATGGCGGTGCGGATGCTCTGGCCGGCCTTCTTGTCCGGGCAGACGGCATGGACGATGTGACCGACCATCAGCAGTGCCTGGAACGGCACCATGGTTTCGTAGTCTTCGGCGTAGTCGCCGACCAGCATCAGGATCTTCTTCGCGGCCATCTGGGGCATCCTCCCGGCAGGGCCCGGCCGTGGCGGCCGGGCATGCGGGAGAGCTTAGACAGTCACGCTGGTGGCGGGGTAATACGCCGCTACTACACCGCCACGCGCTGGGCGGGCTGGGTGGCTGGGCGCTGCTCCGCAACTTGGCGGGCATCTTCGAGGATCAGGTCGGCGCCCTTCTCGGCCACCATCATCACCGCGGCGTTGGTGTTGCCGGAGGTGACGTTGGGGAAGATCGACGCATCGACAACGCGCAGGCCGGCGATGCCGTGCACACGCAGGCGGTTGTCCACCACCGAGGTCTGCGGATCGCTGCCCATGGCGCAGCTGCCGCACAGGTGGTAGATCGAGCCGCAGTTCTCGCGGAAGTACTGCAGCATCTGCTCGTCGGACCGGGTAGCCGGGCCCGGCAGCACTTCTTCGACGGTGATCTTCTTCAGCGCCGGGGCGTTCATGATCTTGCGGATCAGGTGGCTGCCCTGGATGGCTTCGTCGATGTCCTTCTGCGTGCTCAGGTAGTTGGGGTCGATCAGCGCGGCGTCGGCCGGGTTCTTCGAGGCGATGCGAATCTCGCCGCGGCTGGTCGGCCGGCACGGGTTGAAGCAGAGCAGGAAGCCCGAATACGGCTCGGGTTTCAGGCTGGCCTTGTTGCTCTTGGGGATCTGGTACGACAGCGGGTTGAAGTACAGCTGCAGGTTCGGGTGCTCCAGCGCGTCATCGCTGCGGAAGAAGCCGCCGCTCTGGTTCACGCTCATCGACAGCGGGCCCTTGCGGGTCAGCAGGTACTCCAGCCCGAGCCTGGCCTGGCCGAACAGCGAACCGAAGTCGTCGTTCAGGGTGCGGATATTGGCCTTGTAGTAGTAGCTGACGCAGAGGTGGTCCTGCAGGTTCTTGCCCACCGCCGGGAGTTCGTGGACCTGCGGAATCTTGTGCTCGTCCAGCAGTTCGCGGTCGGCGACGCCGGAGAGTTGCAGCAGCTTGGGCGAGTCCACCGCGCCGGCGGCGAGGATGACCTCGCGCCTGGCGTGGAACTCACGCTGCACGCCGCTCTGCTTCACGCTCACGCCGATGGCGCGCTTGTTCTCGTCGAACAGCACGCGTTCCACCAGCGCCTTGCGCTCGATGGCCAGGTTGGCGCGGTTCTGCGCCGGGTGCAGGTAGGCGAAGCTGCTGGAGCAACGCTGGCCATTCTTCGTGTTGACGTCGTAGAGGCCGGCGCCTTCGAAGTCCTTGCCGTTGAAGTCTTCGCTCAGCGGGTAGCCCAGTTCCTGGCAGCCCTCGAGGAAGCTGTCGCAGATCGGGTGGGTGTGGCCCTTCATCGGCGTGATGCGGATCGGTCCGTTGGCGCCGTGGTACTCGGTGTTGCCCAGCGGGTGCGATTCCAGCTTGCGGAAGTACGGCAGCACGTCCTTGAACGACCAGCCGTCGTTGCCACCCGCCGCCCAGTCATCGAAGTCATGGGCCTGGCCGCGCACGTAGATCATCGCGTTGATCGACCCGGACCCACCCTGGACCTTGCCGCGCGGCGCGTAGAGCTGGCGATTGGCGAGCTGCTTCTGCGGCTGGCTGTAGTACATCCAGTTGAAGGTCGGGTTGTAGTAGAGCTTGGCGAAGCCCACCGGGATCTTGAACCAGTGCGAGCTGTCCTTGCCGCCAGCCTCCAGCAGAAGAACGCTGTGCTCGCCCGATTCGCTCAGGCGGGCGGCGAGGATGCAGCCGGCGGAACCGGCGCCGACGATGATGTAGTCGTATTTCATGGAATGCGTACCGCGAGTTTGGGTAAAACCCCGCTCGCCCTTTTGTCGGGGAGCGGGTCCGACATCAGCCTTTGGCCGGTGCGTTGTCTTTCACATCGACGGGGTCGGGCCCCATCTGCAGGTGCAGGCGCTCGCCGGTGTACGGGCTGTGGGCGCGCACCACGTCCATGTTCAGCTCGACGCCCAGGCCGGGCTCGCTGGACGGGATGATATAGCCGTCTTCCCACTGCAGCGGCTTCTTCAGGATCTCGGCGTGGAAGCCGTCCCAGGTGCCTATGCTTTCCTGGATCAGAAAGTTCGGCGTGCAGGCCGCCAGCTGGAAGCTCGCCGCCGCGCCGATGGGGCCGTTGTAGAGGTGCGGGGCGATCTGCGCATAGAAGGCTTCGGCCATGGAGGCGATCTTCTTGCCTTCGAGCAGGCCGCCGCAGCGACCGACGTTCATCTGCAGGATCGACGCGCCGCCGGCCTGCAGCAGCTTGAAGAACTCGTACTTGGTGGTCAGGCGCTCGCCGGTGGCGATCGGGATGCTGGTCTTGGCGGCGACCTGGCCCATGGCATCTTCCTGGCCCGGCGGGATCGGTTCTTCGAACCACAGCGGGTCGTACTTTTCCAGGCGCCTGGCCAGGCGGATGGCCGAGGACGGCACCATCTGCCCATGGGTGCCGAACAGCAGGTCGCACTGGCTGCCCACCGCTTCGCGGATCTTGCGGCAGAAGGTCTCGCAGCGCTCCAGCACTTCCAGGGAAACCTGGTGGCCGGAGAAGGCGGTGTACGGGCCGGCCGGGTCGAACTTCAGGGCGGTGAAGCCGAGCTTCATGTTCTCGATGGCGCACTCGGCGGCCAGGTCCGGGTCGGAGTAGTCGTACTCGCCCTGGGCGTTCACCGGGTACAGGTAGGTGTAGGAACGCAGCCGCTCGTGCACCTTGCCGCCGAGCAGCTCGTACACCGGCTTGTTCGCCGCCTTGCCGATGATGTCCCAGCAGGCCATTTCCAGGCCGCTGACGATGCCCATCATGGTCAGGTCCGGGCGCTGGGTGAAGCCGCTCGAATAGGCGCGGCGGAAGAAGCGCTCGATGTGGTGCGGGTCCTGGTTCTCCAGGTAACGGCCGAACACGTCTTCGATCGCCGGGACCATGACCTTGGGATGGAAGGTGGCGGCGTAGATCTCGCCGACGCCTTCGATGCCGCAGTCGGTCCTGAGCTTGACGAACAGCCAGTACATGCCGCCGATATGGGGCGGCGGGACGGCGACCACGTGGGTTTCGAGGGAGACGATTTTCATGCTTTCTTCGCTCGCTTCTGGATGCGCTTGTTCAGGATCAGGGTGGCGACCACGCCCAGCAGGCCCATCACCACGACGTAGGAGAAATAGATCTGGTAGCCGACGAAGCCGGGGAAGCGGTCGGTGATGTAGCCGTTGAGCAGCGGCAGGTAGGCGTCAGGCGCGTAGCCCAGCACCGAGATGATGCCGATGGCCAGGCCGGTGACGCGCAGCGGGATGTGGCAGTCATCGAGGATCGCCCAGTACAGGCCGCGGATGGCGTAGGTCATCAGGCCGATGAAGATCACCAGGAAGATCAGCACGCCCAGTACATGCAGGCTGGGCAGCACGATCAGGCCGATCATGCCCAGCGCCGCCAGCAGCATCGCCCAGGTCAGCACGCCGGCGCGGGAGAAGCGGTCGCCCAGCCAGCCGCCGCCGATGCCGCCCAGCGGGCGCATCCACAGCTTGACGGTGGTGATCACGCCGGCGGCGGTGGCGGAGAGGCCGAAGCCGCCTTCCTGCAGGTAGGCCGAGAAGCTGTAGGTGGCCCAGAAGAAGTGGTAGCCGCAGAACACGATGGCGGTGACCAGCCACAGTTCCGGGATGCGCAGCAGGGTCTTGAAGTCGTCCAGCAGGTTGCCTTTCTCGCTGTCGCCGTTGCGAGTGTTCTTCTGCGGATCACGCACCAGCATCAGCGCGGCGCCGAGCACGATGCAGAAGATCGCGTACAGATGGATGACCAGTTGCAGGCCCTGGGCGTTCTTCTCGCCACGGGTCTCGGTGACGTAGGCGAACAGCGCAATGGCAATGGTCGCCAGCAGCGCCTCGACCAGCCCGCGCCCGCCATCGAGCACGCCGAAGAAACGGCCCTGCTCGTCCTCGCCGGCGAGCATCTTCACCCGCTTGATCAGCGCGGCCCAGAAGGTCAGGCCGGTGGTGATACCGAAGCCGCAGAAGATCACCAGCAGCGTGTTGAAGCCCGGCAGCGTCGAGTACCACATGCCCAGCGCACCGGTGGCGATCAGCGAGAAGCTGATCAGGAAACGCGGCGACAGGCGATCCGCCAGCCAGCCGCTGGGCAGGTAGCTGAGCAGGAACGCAGTACCGAGGATCGAGTAGAGGTAACCCAGTTCGCTGTTATTGATCGCCAGCGCCTCGAGCATGGTGCTCTGGTAGACCTGGCGCAGGTACAGCATGGGATAGATCGCCCCCGCCGCAAGCACGAGCAGGGCGAGCTGGATGTAGCGGGTGAGGTTGGCATTAGCGGGCACGGCCATGGTCATGGCTTCTGCACTTATTGTTTTTTTCATCATGCATCTCGCAGCCGGCTTGGTCGCCGGCAACTGGTCGGAACAGCAGTGGGAATGACGGAGCCCAGGCAGTGGGCTCCGCGGGTTGAATCAGAATTTGAGGACCACGAGGCGCGTCTGGGTGAACTCCAGCATCCCGTGCTTGCCGTCGTCGCCGCCCAGGCCCGAGCGCTTCCAGCCGGCGTGGAAGCCCTGGTAGGGGTCGGCCGGGGTGCGGTTGATGTAGATCTCGCCCGCTTCGATGTGGTTGGCCACCTTCATGGCGTTGCGGTAGTGCTCGGTGAACAGCACCGAGGACAGGCCGAACTGGTGGTCGTTGGCCATGGCCAGCGCATCGTCGAGGGTCTCGTAGGACAGCACCGGCAGCACCGGGCCGAAGATTTCCTCCTGGACGATCTCCATGTCCTGGCGGCAGCCGCTGAGCAGGGTCGCCGGGTAGAAATGGCCGGCGCCTTCGGGCAACACACCACCGCACTCCAGCACGGCACCGTCGGCCAACGCGCGCTGCACCTTGGCGTGGACGTCCTGGCGCGCGCGGGCGTTCTGCATCGGCCCCATCAGGCCGGCGTCCCCGGCGCGATTGCCGATGCGCACGGCGGCCATCTTCTCGCGCAGCAGGGCGAGGAAGCGGTCATGCACGCTGGCCTGCACATAGACGCGTTCGATGGCGGTACACAACTGGCCGCAGTGGGTGGTCTTGGAGGCGACGATGGCGGAAGCGGCCTTTTCCAGGTCGGCATCGGCCTCGATGATCGCCGGGGTCTTGCCGCCCAGCTCCAGGGATGGCTTGGCGATGTTGGCCTTGCAGTAATCGAGCACGATGCGGCCAGCGCCGACGCTGCCGGTCAGGGTGATCAGGCCGATCTGCGGCTGCTGGCAGAGCACGCCGGCCACGTCGTGGTTCATGGTCAGCACGTTCAGCACGCCGGCGGGCAGCCCGGCTTCCTCGGCGCAACGGGCGATCTCGAAGGCCGAGGTCGGGGTGTTGTTGCTCGGGCGTACGACCACGGTGTTGCCGGTGATCAGCGCCGGCGCGACCTTGCGCAGGAAGGTATAGACCGGGTAGTTGAACGGGATCAGCGCGGCGACCACGCCGATCGGCTCGCGCTGCAGCAGGATGGTTTCGTCGGTGGAATCGCTGGGGATCACTTCGCCTTCGATGCGGCGCGCCCATTCGGCGTGGTAACGGGTGATCTGGCCGGCGTAGAAGGCTTCGCTGCTGGCGTCGGCGAGGCTCTTGCCGGACTCGGCGGCCAGGGCGGCGCCGATGCGCTCGGCGTTACGCTCCAGCGCCTCGGCGAAGCGGCGCAGGTGCTCGCCGCGCTCGATGGCCGGCAGGCGGGCCCAGCTGCGTTGAGCGCGGGCGGCAGCTTCCACGGCATTGCGCACGTCGGCTTCGGTCGCGGCCGGCACCTGGGCGACCTGCTGCTCGGTCGCCGGGTCGAACACGGCGGTGTGGGCGGAGGAGGCGTCGGCGAAGCGGCCGTCGATGAAGTTACGATCTGTACGCATGGGCAGTTCCTGTCATTCAAGCGAGAGGGGCGAAAACCCCACGGAACGACAAGGCACAAAGGCGGACATGCAGGCACGAGGCAAGGCGGCGCGGCGCAGGCATGAAGGTGACTCTTGTCGTTATCGGTTGTCCGAAGTTTCGGTAGGCACCGGATGAGCGACAAGCGATTAATAGATCGCACTAACATGCGAAAAACGCAGGTTACTGACCGCAGGAAAGCGGCTACATGCCTGTAGGAAATAGCGACAGGAATCTTCAGGAAAGATTGACGATGGAACCCGGTCCCGCCAGGTTGCGCTCGGCGGTCCAGACCTCCTGCTGCAACCATTCGTGGAAACGCTGCACGTGGGGCGGCAGGTCCTGTTCCGGACGGCTGACCCACCAGTAGGACTGGTGTCCCTGCACTTCGACGTCGAGCATCTGCACCAGCTGCCCCGCCGCCAGTTCGCGGGCGACCATCTGCCGGTCGGCGATGGTAATGCCCAGGCCATCGGTGGCCGCGCGGATGGCCATGTCCAGCAGGTCGAATTCGTAGCCGCCGTGCAGGTCGACGCCCTGGATCTTCGCGGCGTCCAGCCAGTGGCGCCAGGTGAGGAAGCGCTGGTCGTCGCGCGCCAGCACATGCAGCAGGGTCATGCTGCGCAGATCGATGTCCTGCTCCTCGCGCTGGGCCAGCAGACCGGGAGAACACACCGCGATGTGCCGCTCGTGCATCAGCAGCGAGCTGTCCAGCCCTTCCCATTCACCGTTGCCAAAACGAATGGCGCAATCGAGCGTACTGCTCTGCGCCAGGCTGTCCTGCAGGTTGGTGGTGAGGCTGACTTCCAGGTCGGGGTGCGCCTCGCGCAGGCGCGACAGGCGCGGCAGCAACCAGCGCAGGGCAAAGGTGGGCGGCGCGTTGACCCGCAGTCGGTTGAGGTGATGGCGCTGCTGGATGCCGCGCACCGTCAGCTCGATGCGGTCGAACGAGAGTTGCAACGCGCGCAGCAGCACACGCCCGGCCTCGGTCAGTTCCAGGTGGTGATGCCGGCGCACCAGCAGGCTTTCCCCCAGCTGTTCCTCCAGCTGGCGAACCTGTCGGCTGACCGCGCTCTGGGTCACGTTGAGCAACTCGGCGGCACGGGTAAAACTGCCCGTGCTGCCGGCCACTTCGAAGGCTTTCAGCGCATTGAGCGCCGGAATCTTGCGTTTCACCCACCCTTCCCTGCCCGCCGGCCGCCGCCGCGCGGGCTTCGTCTGCACGCTGATCAGAAGTAATAGCCGATGTTGGCGTACAGCTGGTTCTCCCAGTGGTCGGTGCCGCCTTCGGCCAGGCTCTGGGTGTAGTTGCTGCCGCCAATGTACGGATCGTTGCGACCGTTGAGCCATTCCACGGCGATGTACACCGACTTCACCGAGAAGGAGGTGCCGAGGATGAATCGTTCGGAAGTCTTGAAGTCATCGGCGGACTTGTCGAAGGCGCTGTAGTTGCCGTAGACCTTCACGCCGCTTACCCAGCCATCCAGGAAAGTTCCGGGGATGCTGTAGCTCAAGTCGCCAACATATAGGTTACCGCGACTCGCGACGTTGAATGTACCGTCGTACCCACCGAATGTGACTACTTCGTCGCTGCCAGTATTCCTTGGCGACATCTGCTGGCGGGCGGCTTGCAACTGCACGCCCCAGGGGCCGTTCTGCCCGGCGTAGTGGATCGCGTAGGCATTGCGGCGACCCTTGTCGTCGGTGTCCTGGTTCTCCAGCCGTGAGGTCAGTGCGGAGAAGCCCACCTCGGATTTCCAATCGCCCAGCTGCAGCGAGCGCGCCAGGCGACCGACCAGGATTTGCCGCTCCTTGTTGCGCGAGCCGTCGCCGACATAACCGTCCGCCGAAGTCACCACGGTGGAATAGGTGGTGCCGTTGCTGGTGCCGTTGCCCTCCCAGGCTGGGCGGCTATAGGCGCCGACCTGCAGGTTCCAGTCACCCTGTTGCTGGATGTACTTCACGCCGACGTCGTTGACGTCTTCCAGGCCGATGACGTTGCCCAGGGTCTCGTAGAAGGTGCTGCCGAACAATGGCTGCAGGCCGAAGGGAATCTGGTTCAGGCCGACCTGGATCTGCCGGTCCGGATCGAAGCGGTAGCCGATCCAGGCGTACTCGGCGAAGTTCACGTCACCGAAGTGCTGGGTGTACTGGTAGGGATAATCCTTGCCATACCAGCGGTAGCGTGCGGCGCCGATCCAGGTGTCGGAGGTGTAGGTGACGCGCAGCATCGCGGTATCGATGCCGAACTTCTCGATATCGCGGTCCGGGTCGTGATCCCAGCGCGCGCGTACGGCGCCGCCGATATCGAGGTGGTCGGTCACCGGGACGGCAAAGGCCGCAGGGCTGGCAGCGAACAGGGCGGGAAGCAGGAGAAAAGCGGAGCGAAAACGCAGGTGGGAAATGGCCACGTTGGAAAGCCTCGGCAGGTTTCTTGTCGTTATGAAATGTCGCCAACAGCGGTGGGCTCCCGTCCGTAGGCGCGGGGCGAAACTAGCCGCAGCCGGAGCTGCGCCACAAACGACTAAATCGCAGTCAGAACCCGAGAAAAACGCATATTCCGAAGGCGTCGCCATCGCTAGAATCAGCGAAAAAAGCCCACGCCCCGAGCGTACTTCCGGATGGCCCCGCCATGCGCAACCTGCCGCCCCTGACCATGCTCCGCGTCTTCGAAGAAGTGGCCCACCATCGCAGTTTCAATCGTGCGGCCGATGCATTGAACGTCACCCAGGGAGCTGTCAGCCGGCAGATCAAGCAGTTGGAGGAATACCTCGGAATAAGCCTTTTCCTACGAACCCCCCGCGGCCTGACACTCACCGAAGCCGGCAGCGCCCTCGCCCCGCACCTGAGCGATGCCTTCGATCAGATGGAGCGCGCCCTGCAGGCCGTGCGCGTGCCCAACCTGCGCCAGCGCCTGCGCATCCTCGCGCCACCGACCTGGGGTACACGCTGGCTGTCACCGCGTCTGCGCAGCTTTCTCAAGCGCTATCCGGACATCAGCCTGAGCATCCACAACCAGCAGGGTGACGACAGCGCCGGCGAACTGGATTGCCGCATCCGCTTCGGCCTGGAGCAGGCCACCCACTGCCACAGCGAGTTGCTGGTGATGGAGCGCCACATCGCCGTGGCGAGCCCGGAGCTGTTCGACGCTGAACAACCGCCGGAACTGCATGACCACCCACTGCTGCACATCCTGCACGAAGGCAAGCGCCTGCGGGTCTGGGAAAACTGGCTGGAGGCGGTCGGCCGCAGCGACGTCGATGCCGCCAGCGGCATCGAGTTCAGCACCCTGGACCAGGTCATCCACACGGCCCTCGCCGGGGGCGGGCTGGCGGTGATCGACCGGCAGATGATCGAAAGGGAGCTGGCCAGCGGCAGCCTGTTGCCGATCACTCCGGTCGAGGTGATCGGTCCCTACGGCTACTGGCTGGATATCGCCACCGACAAGCTGGGCCTGTCGAAGGTGGAGCGCTTTCAACATTGGCTGAATGTGGAGCGCAATCCGTGAGAGGGCTTTTGCGCGCTTGAGAAGCCGGGCCCTGACTCACGGAAGTCAGGACCTGGCCCAGGCTGGAGAATGCTGCTGACCTGTATTCCGAGTCCGGTCAACGCTTCACAACCGGCGTGAAGAACAGCGATGCGTCGGACCTCACATCGCCACCGACAGTCCGATACAACACATTGAAGGCGTTCAGCGCGGCCAGTCGACTGTTCACTGCCTGCAACTGCCCATCGAAGAGTTTCTCCTCGGCAGTGGTGACATCCAGGTAGGTCGAATATCCCCCTTCGTACAAGCGACGCGCCTGTAGCGAGTAAGTTTGCAAAGCGATGACCTGCTGCTCGACTGCAGCCAGCTGCGCCGCCGTCTCCCGAGTGCCCACCAGCGCGTCGTTCACGTCGGCCAGCGCCGACTGCACCGCGCCCTTGTAGGCGAGAACCGACTGCTGGTACTCGGACTTTGCCTGGAGCACTTGCCCGGAAACTGCGCCCGCATCGAACAGCGTCTGGTTCAAGCCGAGCGCCAGGTTCCAGACCTTCGATGCACTCTCGAACAATTGCCCGCTCTCGCCCCGACTGAATCCGATCATCCCCGACAGGTTCAGGTCCGGCAGGTACAGTGCCTGCGCCGCGCCGACCATCGCATTGCTGGCGACAACGGCCTGCTCGGCCTGCAGCAGGTCAGGGCGGCGCGACAACAAGGTGGCCGGCAGGACATCCGGGACCTTCGGCGCGCGCAGGGCGGACAGGCGCTCGTTGCGCACGATAGGGCCCGGGTTTCGGCCGAGCAGCACCGACAGCGAGTTTTCCGCCGAGCTGATTTTCGCTCTCAAGGGCGGAATCGCCGCTTGGGTCGCCCAGTAGTCGTTCTGTGCCTGGCTGAGCTCGATCTGGCGGATCACGCCTCGGTCATAGCGCTTCTGGAAGATGTCCAGGGCGTCCTTGCGCGCCTGCGCCGTCTGCTCGGCGATGGCGAGCTGTTCGTCCAGCGCCAGCAGGTTGAGGTAGCCCTCGCTGATCGAGCTGGCGAGGCTCAGCGCCACGCCGCGCTGGGCATACTGCGCACCAAGCAATTGCGCGCTCGCGGCCTCGCTCTGGCGACGCAGCTTGCCCCAGAGGTCGATCTCCCAGGCGGCGCTCAGGCCGGCCTGGTACTGGTTGCTCGTCCCGTCGAACCCGGCCAGCGGCGTATCGACGAACTGGTCACTCAGCGCACGCTGGGCTCCGGCCCCCAACCCCAGCTGCGGGAACAAGCCCGCCCGTACCGTGCGCAACTGCCCTCGGAACTGCTCGATGCGCGTGGTGGCGCGTTGCAGGTCGAGATTGTTCGCCAGCCCCTCCCTGACCAGCGTCGGCAGGGTGGGAGAGCCGAACTGCCCCCACCACGGGCCATCGACCTGGGATGCGCTGGTATTCAGATGCGCCCTGTAGGCCGCCGGCATGGCAACCTCGGGGCGTTGATAGTCGGGGCCGATCATGCAGCCGGCAAGGGCAGAGACTGCCAACCCCAGCATGAGTTTTCTGGCAATCATCAGTGCGCCTCCTGGCGAGTGTCGCCACCGGGCGTCGCTGACGCGGTCACGGAGCCCCGGGACTTTTGCCGCCGCCGTTCGCCGAGGCGTTCGACGATGCAGGAGAACAGCGGCACAAATACCAGCGCCAGGCTGGTGGCCGCGAGCATGCCGCCGATGATGCCGGTACCGATGGAGTGCCGGGAATTGGCCCCCGCGCCGCTGGCAATGGCCAGTGGCACGGCGCCGAAGATGAAGGCCAGGGACGTCATGATGATCGGCCGCAGGCGCAACTCGACCGCCTTGAGCACGGCGTCCAGCGGCGACAGCCCGGCCTGGCGCTGCAGGATGACGAACTCGACGATCAGGATCGCGTTCTTCGCCGCCAGCCCCACCAGGGTGACCAGGCCGATCTGGAAGTACACGTCGTTGGAGATGCCGCGCAGCCAGATCGCCAACAGCGCCCCGAAGATGCCGAAGGGCACCGCGCTGAGCACGGTCAGAGGCAGCGACCAGGACTCGTACTGGGCCGCCAGGATCAGGAAGACCATGATGATGCCGAAGGCGAACACCAGCACCGTGGTATTGCCCGCCTTGTTCTCCTCGAAGGCCTCGCCACTCCAGGCAAAGCTGTAGCCCGGCGGCAGCTCCTGCAGGGCCAGTTCCTGCATCGCCCTGATGGCGTCGCCGGAGCTGTAGCCGGGGCCGGCGTTGCCGGTGATCTTCGCCGCGGGGAAGTTGTTGAAGCGCGTCACCAGGCTCGGCCCGGAGGTGAACTCGGTCTTCACCAGGGCGGACAGCGGGATCATCTTGCCGTCCTTCTGCCGTACGTAGAGATAGCCCAGGTCCGTCGGCGAACTGCGGTATTGCGCATCCCCCTGCACGACCACCTGCCACACCCGGCTGCCCAGCACGTACTGGCTGACGTAGGCCGAACCGAACTGGGTTTGCAACGCGCCATACACATCGGCCATCGGCACGCCCAGCGTCTCCGCCTTGGCATTGTCCACCGAGACGCGCATCTGCCGGGTCGAGGCCTGGAAGGTGCTGATCAGGCCGGACAGGTCCGGCCGCTTGGCGGCGGCGCCGATGAGTTTCCAGGTGGCGGCCTGGAGCTCCTTCGCATCGCCATTGCCGCGGTTCTCCACCCAGAATTCGAAGCCGCCCTGGGTGCCCAGGCCGGGAATCGAAGGCGGGTTGATGGGGATGATGCGGGCCTGGGGAATGGTCGCCAGCTTGGGGTACAGGGCCCGGATGATGCCATCGGCCGACATCGCGTCGCCCTTGCGCTGCTCCGAAGGCTTCAGGTTGAGGAACACCGTGCCCATGTTGGTCTGATTCTGACCATCGATGAAGCTGTAGCCGGAAATCACCGACGCGTCCTGCACGGCCGGGTGCTCGCGGAACATCGCCGCGACCTGTTCGGTAGTCGCCTCGGTGCGATCCAGGCTTGCCGAGTCAGGCATCATCACGGCAACCAGCAGGTAACCCTGGTCTTCCTCGGGCACGAAGCTGGTGGGAATCTTCGAGAACAGCGCGGCGATACCCAGCAGCATGACGGCGAACAGCACCAGCGCCACCACCGTGCGCCGTACGACCAGCGAAATCAGGTCGACGAAGCCGTGGGTCATCCTGTCGAAGGCCCGGTTGAACCACTCGAAGCCCTTCCAGCGCGCATGCTGGCCCGGCTTGAGGATCAGCGAGGCGAGCGCTGGCGACAACGACAGGGCGACGAAGCCGGAGATGATCACCGAGCAGGCGATGGTCAGGGCGAACTGGCGATACAGCAGGCCGGTAGTCCCACTGACGAAGGCCACGGGGATGAATACCGCGCAGAGCACCAGCACAATGGCGATCACCGGGCCGGTCACCTCCTCCATCGCCTTCACGGTGGCGTCGTGGGCGCTCAGGTGGAACGACTCCATGTTCCGCTCGACGTTCTCCACCACCACGATGGCGTCGTCCACCACGATGCCGATGGCCAGGACGAGGGCAAAGAGGGTCAGCAGGTTGATCGAGAAGCCCAGCGCCAGCAGTGCGCCAAAGGTGCCGATCACCGCGACGACTACCGCGACCACCGGAATCAGGGTGCTGCGCACGCTCTGCAGGAAGATGAATACCACCAGCACCACCAGGGCGATGGCGATCAGCAGCGTGACCACCACCTCATGGATCGAGGAGCGGACGAACTCGGTGGTATCCAGGGAGACGGCATAGCCGATGCCCCGGGGGAAAGTGGTGGACATGTCTGCCAGCGCGGTGCGGACGTTCTTCGACACTTCCAGGGCATTGGAGCCAGCCTGCTGGTAGACCGCGATCATGGTCGCCGTCTTGCCGTTGAGCGAGGAGCGCATGCTGTACTGGTTGAGGCCGATCTCGGCACTGGCCACGTCGCCCAGGCGAACGATGGCGGTGCCATTGGCGTCGGCGCGCAGGATGATCTGCTCGAACTCCTTGGCAGACTTCATGCGCCCCGGCGTGACCAGCGGATAGGTCAGTTCCATCTTCCCCCGGGACGGCGCCTGGCCGATGTTGCCGGCACCGAACTGCTGGTTCTGCTGGCTGACCGCGTTCTGCACGTCGCTCGCGGTGATACCCAGCTCCGCCATGCGGTCCGGCTTGAGCCAGATGCGCAACGCGAGGTCAGCGTCGCCCATGATCTGTGCCTGGTTGGCGCCCTGGATGCGCTTGATCGCGTCCAGTACATAGAGGTTGGCGTAGTTGCCCACGTACTGCTGGTCGAAGCTTCCGTCCGGCGAGTAGATCGCCAGCAGCATGAGGAAACTGGAGGAGCGCTTCTGCACGTTCACGCCGTTCTGCTGCACGGACTGCGGAAGCTGCGCCAGCGCCTGGCTGACGCGGTTCTGCACCTGGACCTGGGCGATGTCCGGGTCGGTGCCGATGTCGAAGTACACGTTCAGGGTCATCTGCCCGGTGGGTGAACTGACCGACTGCATGTAGAGCATCCTGTCGACACCGTTGACCTGGGTCTCGATGGGCGCCGCCACGGTGGAAGCGATGGTCTGCGAGTCGGCACCCGGATAGGTCGCCGTCACGGTGATCTGGATGGGAGTGATGTCCGGGTACTGCGCCACCGGCAGGGCGAAGATGGAAACGCCGCCGGCGATGATGATGATCAGCGACAGCACCATCGCGAAGATGGGCCGTTCGATACAGAAACGGGAAAGCATGACGGTCGCCTCACTCTGCCTTCGGGGCCGCTGGGCCGAAACTGCCGGCCGGAGCGTCGCCGACGATCTTCAGGGGGGCTCCGGGCATGAGCTTTCCGGCGCCATCGACCACCACCTGCTCGCCGCCCTTGAGCCCCGTTTCGACCCGCCAGAACTCGCCGGACGGCTCGGCCATCTGCACCGGGCGCTCCTCGGCCTTGTCGCCGTTGACCACATAGACGAAGTCGCCCTTGGGCCCGTGCATGACGGCTCGCTGCGGCAGTTGAATGGCATTGGCGTAATTCGCTCCCTTCAGGGTGATGCGCACGAACTGCCCGGGGCGCAGGTCGCCCTTGGGGTTGGCGAAGTCGGCGCGGACCATGAAGGTGCCGGTCTGCTGGTTGAAGGTGGAAGACGCGAAGCTCACCACGCCGGTTGCCGGGTAGCGCGAGCCGTCCGACATTAGCAAGCCCGCCTCGAGACGGCCATCGGCCGGCAGCACCAGGCGGCCGCTTTCGCGCAGGTCGCGGATAGCGAGGAACTGCTCCTCGCTCACGCTCAGCACCACGCGCATCGGGTCCAGCGTGGACACCGAGGTCAGCAAGCTGTTGCTGGTGTTGACGTAAGTCCCGTCGTTGACGTGGGCGTAGTCGCTGATGCCATCGACCGGGGAACGCACGTAGGTGTAGGAGAGGTTCAGCTCCTGCGTCCTGACCTGGGCCAGCGCCGCCTCCATGGAGGCCTCGGCGGACTTGGCCGTACCGATGGCATCATCGCGATCCTTCGGACTCAGCGCCTTTTCTGCGGCCAACGGCAGCACGCGGTCCAGGTTGGCCTTGGCGCGTTCGTAACTGGCCTTCCGTGCGGCATATTCCGCCCTTGCCGAATCGAGCTGCGCCTGGAACGGCGCGTGGTCGATCTCGAAGAGCAGGTCGCCGGCCTTCACCACACTGCCTTCGTTGTAGTTGCGTTTGAGCAGGAAGCCATCGACCCGTGCATGGATGTCCACCGCCTGCGGGCTCTGGGTCTGGCCGACGAAGGTCATGCTCGCCGGCAGGTTGGCCAGCTTCGCCACAGTGGTCGTGACAGCGACCGGGGCGACCCCGGCGGGCGGCTTTTCTGCCCGGTCACAGGCGGTCAGGAATACGGTCGCGAGTAGCACTGCATAGGGGCACAAAGGAGTCAGGCGCATAGTCCATCCACAGCGATTGCCCGAAGGCCAGGGAGCGGGAAAAGGGAGTTCCCACCAGGGTGGGAACTCCGCGATGGCATCAGTTGGTGGCCGTGGCCGCCAGGGCCGGCGCAGCGATCAGGAACAGAGTCTCGAGTGCTTGCATGGGGAACTCTCCTTGGGCTCGGTTTCCTGTGGACGGAACAGGTAGGCGGAACGGCTGCATCACTCAGCCAGGCGCGCGGTATCACTGACCGCGGTGCAGCTGTCGGGCGTCAGGCAGAAGGCGATGTACACCGCCTGCCGACCACAGCCGCGGGCGCCGATGGTGTATTCGGTTCGGTTGTTGGCGTAGGCGAACTGGGTGACCTTGCTCGACAGCACCGTGGCGGTGGCGTCCGGGCAGTCGAGTTCGAAGCGCGCACGGGACAAGGCGGTGTTGATTGCAGCGTTCTGGTTCTGCGCAATGAACTGCTGGTCGGTATTGCAGCCGCTCAGGGAGGCTGCACAGGCCAGCAAGGCGAAGGCGGGAAACAACAGCCGGCCATTCGGGAGGCTGGCGGCAACGGCGAGGCGCAGGTGCATGGCGACTCCTTGCTGAAGAGTGATCGCCTGGGACCTTTGCACCGTTGAACGAGCATTGGGGACGGCAATCCGAGGCAGGGACCACTACCTTAGTCGCCATCCGGAGCACTGAAAGCGGGGTAGAAATAGATACGGATGGTCCCCCTGCCAGTTGCGCCGAATTCCTACATAAGTGACACAGATGTCTGAGGAAATGCCCGACAGAGCACCGATTTAGAGCCTACAAACGAACGGGCGTACCGGTCTCCCGGTACGCCCGTTCGTTCAGCTCGCAGGGAGATATCAGGCCAGTTGAGCGGACTTTTCCGACGCCTCGCCAGGTGCCGCTCCTGACTCGGCGCGGCAGGCGTTAGTCAGCGTCAGATCCTTGGTCTCCGGGGCCCAGGCGATGGAGATGATCGCCCCCAGCAACAGAATGCCGGCGAGGATCGCCATGGTCGGATTGAGGCCGATGCCCGCCACGCTGACCGGCAGCAGGAAGGTGCTCAGTGCCGAGCCCAGGCGGCTGGCTGCCGTGGCCAGGCCGATGCCGCCGGCGCGCACTTCGGTGGGGAAGCTCTCCGCCGGGTAGACGCCGACCAGGTTGCTCACCGCCGATAGCACCAGGGTGAACAGGCCGAAGCACGCCACCATCAGCCAGGCCAGGCTACCGGGCAGCAGAACCAGCAGGAACAGCGAGGCGGCAAGGATCAGGAAGGAGTTGATCAGGAAGCCGCGACGGCTGAACTTGATGGTGCACCAGATGCCCAGCAGCGCACCGACGATCAGCAACGCGTTGAGCATCATCTCGGTGCCGAAACCTTCGGCCAGGCCCATCTTCTGCAGGATCGACGGCAGGAAGGTATAGATGGCGAAGTACGGCATGACGATGCAGATGAAGAACAGGCAGTTGAACGCGGTGCGCTTGCGGTACTCGCGGCTGAACAGCGCCTTGTAGCCACTGTGCTTGCGGTTGATGACTTCCTCGTCGATCTCCACGTTGGCGCCCAGGTGCTTGTGCACGATGGCGCGCGCTTCCTCGATCCGGCCCTTGTAGACCAGCCAGCGCGGCGACTCCGGCGTGCCGATGCGGGCGATCAGGATCATCGCGGCGGGGATCGCCGAGGACGCCAGCATCCAGCGCCAGGCATCGTCGCCCAATGGCAGCATGGCGGTGCCGACGAAGGTGGCGGCGACGTAGCCGAAGGTCCAGATCACGCTGAACGAACCCAGCAGCACGCCACGGTGCTTGCGCGGGGAGAATTCGGCGAGCATCGCATGGCCGACGCTGAAGTCGCCGCCCAGGCCGATGCCGATCAGCACCCGGCAGAGGAACAGCTGCATCGCGGATTCGACGTAGAACTGCATCACCGAGGCAATGGTGATCAGCACGAAGCTGATGAGGAAGATCTTCTGCCGGCCGAGGTGGTCGGAAATCCAGCCGAAGAACAGGCTGCCCATGAACAGGCCGAGCAGCGCGGAGCTGCCGATCAGGCCCTGCCAGAACGGCGTCAGCGCCATCTGCGGGTTGATCAGGGTGAAGGCGATGCCGATGAGACCGAGGATGTAGCCATCGGTGAAGTGGGCGCCGAAGGTGAGGCCGGCGATCTTGATGTGGAACCTGCCGATGGGCAGGTCATCGATTTTGACTGTTTGACCCGACATGATCGTCTCCGACTTTTTGTTATTGGAAACACAGCGAGGTAGGGCCGCCGCGCCATGAACAACGGCGCGGCGGCTGTGGCAGAACTCCTTGGTGGGTCGTCAGGCGGACAGGCCGCCCATGAGCAGGTACTTGATCTCCACGTAGTCCTCGATGCCGTACTTCGAACCTTCGCGGCCCAGGCCCGACTCCTTGATGCCGCCAAAGGGCGCGACTTCGGTGGAAATGATGCCTTCGTTGATGCCGACCATGCCGGCCTCCAGCCCTTCGGCCATGCGCCAGACGCGGCCGATATCGCGGCTGTAGAAATAGGCGGAGAGTCCGTAGGGCGTATCGTTCGCCAGACTCAGGACTTCAGATTCGTCGCGGAAGCGGAAACAGGCAGCGACAGGACCGAAGGTTTCCTCACTGGCGATCAGCATTTTCGGACTCGCCTCGGCCAGCACCGTCGGCTCGTAGAAGGTGCCGCCCAGCGCATGGCGCCGGCCGCCGCACATCAATCTGGCGCCATTCTCCAGCGCATCGCCGACGTGCTGCTCGACCTTGGCCAGCGCTGCTTCGTTGATCAGCGGACCCTGCTCGGTCTCGCCTTCCAGCGCGTTGCCCACACGCATGACGCGCACGGCGTCGGTGAGGCGTGAGACGAAGGCGTCGTAGACGCCGTCCTGGATATAGAAGCGGTTCACGCACACGCAGGTCTGCCCGGTGTTGCGGAACTTCGAGGCCATGGCGCCACGAACGGCGGCCTCGATATCGGCGTCGTCGAAGACGATGAAGGGTGCGTTGCCGCCCAGCTCCAGCGAGACCTTTTTCAGCGTCTCCGCCGCCTGGCGCATCAGCAGCTTGCCGGTGCGGGTCGAGCCGGTGAAGGACAGTTTACGCACCGCGCCGGACGCCTGGATCGCCCCACCAATGGCAGGCGCGTCACCGGAGACGATGTTGAACACGCCCGGTGGAATGCCCGCCTCTTCCGCCAGCACCGCGAGGGCGAAGGCGGACAGCGGCGTTTCTTCCGAAGGCTTGAGGATCATGGTGCAGCCGGCCGCCAGCGCCGGGCCGACCTTGCGGGTGACCATCGCCAGCGGGAAATTCCACGGCGTGATCGCCGCGACCACGCCGATGGCCTGCTTGATCACCACGATGCGCGCATCGCCCTTGTGCGAGGGAATCACATCGCCATAGACGCGCTTGGCTTCCTCGGCGAACCATTCCAGGAAGCTCGCCGCGTAGGCGACTTCGCCCTTGGCCTCGGCCAGCGGCTTGCCCTGCTCGGTGCTGAGCAGGCGCGCCAGGTCGTCCTGGCGCTGCAGCATCAGTTCACCCCAGCGGCGAATGCGCGCGCTGCGCTCCTTGGCGGTCAGGGCGCGCCAGGCCGGCAGCGCACGTTCGGCCGCAGCGATGGCGGCGTCGGTTTCCTCGGCGCCACCCCGGGCTACGTCGACGATCAGCGCGCCGGTGGCCGGGTTGCGCACCGGGTAGGTCGCGCCACCCGTTACCCATTTGCCGTCGATGTAGTGGCCGGCTTTCAGCAGCGCGCTCATGCCACCGCCTCCGTCAGCGCAAAGGCTTCGCGCATGGGGCGGGCGGCACGCAGGATGCGCTTGCCGGCGGTGTAGTCGTTGATCACGTCGCAGGGCGTGTAGTTGCGCTCCAGCTCGTGGATTTCCTCGTCATCCAGGCGGGTCTCCAGCGCGGCCAGGGCGCTGTCGAACTGCGCGGTGGTGTCGGCGCCCACCAGCATGCAATCCACGCCGGAATGCTGCAGCACCCAGGCCTGGGCGATCTGCGCATTGGATACTCCGCGACGCTGCGCGACGCGCTGCACGGAGCGGGCGATCTCGAAGGAAGCCTCGTCGGCATACATCTGCTGGGTGAAGAAGTCGGTCTGGTTGCGCGTGGAGCTCACGTCGCCGGTCAGCAGGCCGCGCGCCAGCGGGCTGAACACCGAAACACCGAGGCCCTGGTCGCGGCAGAACGGGATCATCTCGCGCTCTTCCTCGCGGTAGGCGCAGTTGAGCTGCAGCTGCATGTTGATCGGCTTGACCCAGCCGTTGCGCTCACAGGCCATGAGGATCTTCGCCAGCTGGCCGGTGAGCATGGTGGACACGCCGATGTAGCGGGCCTTGCCGGCGCGGACGATATCGTTCAGCGCCCCCATCACTTCTTCCACCGGCGTGTTCACGTCGTAGAAGTGCAGCATGTAGATGTCGACGTAATCCATGCCCATGCGCTTCAGGGAGGCGTCGATGCCGTCCATGATGTGCTTGCGCGAATGACCGCTGGCGTTGATGCCCGGACGGGTGCCGTAGCCCACCTTGGTGGTGATCACCACATCCTCGCGGCGCACCAGGCGCTTGAGGATGCGGCAGACGACTTCCTCGCCGACGCCGGCGGAATAGAAGTCGGCGAGGTCGATGAAGTTCACGCCGGCATCCAGCGCGTGCTTCACGATCGGCTCGCTCTTCTGCTCATCGAAGATCCACGGCTTCCAGTCCGGGGTACCCATGTTCATGGTGCCCAGGCACAGCTTGGAAACCTGCAGGCCGGAGTTGCCGAGACGGATGTATTGCATGGCGCTTACCTCAGGCCTTGGGGGTGTAGAAGGGGTTGGCGATGGCGTTGACCACGTCGGCCAGCTGCGCGCGCTCGGGCTTGCAGCTCAGCGCCGCGCGGATCGCGGTGCGGCAGGCGTTGTAGTTGTTCAGGTAGACGGCATCGAGGTCATCGCAGCCCGGGTTGACCCAGTTGGCGGTGACGATGGCCCACTCGTCCTCGGCTTCGGGCGGCAGGGTGCCGTCCAGCAGCGCTTCGGTGACCGCCTTGGCGATGCCGGCCTGGGACGCGCCCCAGGTGGCGTTGGCGTGCAGGTCACCGTTGATCTCGGCCTTGTTCACGTAGAGGGTCATCGGCTTGACCGGGATGTTCGGCTGGGCGATCACCATGAACGGGCAGTGGCCCTGGCTGGGTGATGCGAGGCTGTTGGAGAACGCCTGGCCGGCCGGGCCGCTGCGCGGGCCGAGCAGGATGTTGATGTGCGCGGCGTTGACGCCGGGGCCTTCGAAACCTTCGCCGATGTACAGGTCGAGCTTTTTCATGGGGTACCTCATGCAAACGTGGGGTGTAAGAAAGCCCGGGCACGCTCGGGCGGCCCGTGGCAGAACCGGCGGAGGACGCCGGGGAAAAGGATGGGGATCAGCTATCGACGGGCCAGCGGGACGGGTGCGCGAAAGCCCCGGGCAGGCCGGAGTGCAGAGGACGGATCGAGGGCGGGGAAAGCAGGAAGGAAGTCATGTCGCGTCGCTCTTTGTTGTTGTCGATGAGCTGGTGCGACGATTTTTAGCACCGGGCCCGAGCGGCCCGGTAACCACAAAAACTCAAGGAGCTATGACTTGCGCTCATAGCTCCGGAAAAGCGCAAAACTCACAGGCCGATGCGCTCGAAGAAGCCCGGCCCTTCGACTTCCTTGCCGCTGGCGGCGATGCTCACCGGCTCCTGCACCTGGCGCGTGGCGGGGATTTCCCGCGAACCCAGCTCCTTGCCCACCAGCTGCAGCGGGCCGGCGCCCTGACCGGCGGTGTGCTCGTACTTGGGTGGCGTGTGGGTTTCGTCGTAACGCAGGTAATAGACCTCGCCGGCGCGGGCTTCCAGGGTGAAACCGGCGATCAGGGTGAAGTCCAGGCTGCCGCCGGCGAAGAAGGTCCAGAAGCTGCCCAGCAGCGGGCGGCGCATCTGCAGCGGATAACTGCCGGGGGCGAAGCTCAGGGCAAAGTAGCCGTTGCTCGGCAGGCTGCCGATCAGCTCGTTGTTGATGAACAGCCCGGGCGCTTCCAGTTCCTCGTCGGACCACTGGTTCTGCGGCCGGTAGAGGTACACCGTGGCTTGCTGCGCATCGGCAGGCAGCGCGCCGAACGGCGGCCCGTCCAGCGCACCGAAGAACGCACCGGGCGAGCTGCAACCAGCGAGCATCAGGAGAAAGGCGCACAGGGCCATTCGGAGCATGGAAAGTCCCTCTTATGGTTATCCCCGGAGCATAACCAGCGCTTCACGCCTTGCCACCCGTCGAAAGTCCGGGTCGGCGAGTTCACACAAACGCCAGGGCGAGCTCCGCTCATCCCAACCCGTTTGACACTGCTGCACCTAGAGCGAAGTATTACCCGGTATTACCTTTAACTACGCAGGTGCCGCCATGGCCACTTCAGTCAAACTCGACGAGGAAATGCTCGCCCGCGTCCGCGAGCTGGCCGAGCTGCGCCAGCGCTCGCCGCACTGGATCATGCGCGAAGCCATCGGCCAGTATGTCGTGCGTGAAGAGCAGCGCGAGAAGCTCAAGCGCGACACCGAGCAGGCCTGGGAAGAATTCCAGGCGACCGGCCAGCACGTCACTGCCGAAGCGGTGGAGAGCTGGCTGAACAGCTGGGGCGATGAGGACGAGCAAGCCGCACCGAAATGCGAGTGATCTACGCGCCCGCGGCGCTTCGCGACCTCGACCGCCTGCGCCGATTCCTCCGGGAAACCAATCCCACCGCCGCCCGCCGTGCCGGCCAGATCATTCTCCAGGCCACCCAGGCGCTGGGGGCCTATCCGCAGATGGGGCGACTGATCGATGACCTACCGATCGAATTCCGCGAATGGCCCATCGACTTCGGTGACAGCGGCTACATAGCCCGCTACCGCATCGATGGGGAAACACTGGTCATCCTCGCGATCCGCCACCAGCGCGAAGCCGGTTACTGAACCCGAGTCAGCTCAGTTCCTTGAGCCAGAACATCATCGACTTGGCAGTCTCCTGCTGCTCGCCGATATCGCGCCAGTGGTATTCGGTCTGCAGGGAGGGTCGCGGAGTGAAGCCCCGCTGCAGCCAGAAGGCGTCCGGCGAACGGTAGCTGGCAGGTCGGGCGGAATCCTCCGGCCGCCGCCGAAGGGCGCAGAAGGCCGCCCAATCGAAGCGTCCCAGGCCACGCGCAAAGCGCTCGCGCTCCTCGAAGAAACGCAGGTCGAGAGCGGCACTGCGGTACTCCGGCAGAACCACCGACTCGCCAAAATAGAAGACTCGCTCCGGGTTCCAGCCCTGCGCCAGGAACGGTTGCTGGAAAGCCTCCGTCTCGTCCAGCAGCGGCAGGCCGGTCGAAGCACCCACCACCCGGCCTTCGTCGAGCAACAGGACGCACAAGCTCCACGCCGAGCGCACGTGGCTGTCGAGGTAACCGGCTTCGTACTCCGGACTACCGTCGTAGAGGTACGGGTACTCCTTGAACACCGTAATCCGCAGGCGCGCCAGATCATCGATGAACGGGCGGATGGCTTCGCCGCTGAGCAGGCGGATTTCCGTAGGCATGGTCGTTTCATCCGCGAGATGCCGCGATCGGCAAAGGGGCGGCGGTGACGACAACCTATCATGAGCGGCGAACAACTCCCGAGTCCCGTCCGCGACAGGAGCATATCCATGCACGCCAGGGCCCCTGCCGCTCTACCAGTGGAAAGGGTGGGGATGAAGGGGACAGCAAGCAGACAATTGCCCCTGCGACGGTACGGTGTATCCCTGTAGGAGCGAGCTTGCGCGCGAACAAGCCCCGCTGCGGCGTCGGTTCGCGAGCAAGCTCGCTCCTACGAAGAGCTACGTACCTTCCTGCAGGATCGCAGGGACACCTGCTCCTTGCGCGCGAACAGCCCGGCCAGCGGAACAATCCGTGCCTCAGCGACGCACCAATGCCCGCGCTGGCTGTGGCACCGGCAGCAGGTGCCGCACCAGCCATTTGCGCACTGGTACCACGCAGCGCTCCTGCACCAGCACGCAGCTGGTGACCATGAACAGCAGGAACAGCGGGTACAGCCACAACGACAGCTGCTGGTGGGTAGCCGACTCGACGCAGAAGGCCCAGTCCGCGAGGCAGTCGCCCGGAGCGCGGACCAGCTTCTCGGTGCGCGAGAACAGGGTGAACAGCGGCACATGCAGGGCGAACAGCGACAGCGACGCCGCCCCCAGCCGTGGCGACCAGTGGCGGATCAAGCTGCTCTGCGGGTCGCGCGGCAAGGCGCTCAGGTAGACCAGCACCAACTGCGCCGGCAGCAGCAGGCCGTTGTGCAGCAGGAAGTACCAGAACTTGGCGCCGTGGGTGTAGAGGTAATCGGCAACGAGGAAATTCGCCAGCACGAAGGTGCCCATCGCCACCAGCATCCCCCGCCCCGGCAGGCGCCCGGCGTCCTTGTACTCGCGGAACAGCCCGTAGGCGAGGATGCCGCTGAGGAACTCCGGCAAACGCAACAGCGGGTTGCGATGCAGCAGGCCGGTCCAGGGCATGCCGTACTGCTCGCTGGCCACCACCAGCACGGGCGGGATCAGGTAGACGATCCACAACGCCAGCAACCACTTCCATTTGTTCTGCAGACGCGCCAGGCGCGGCGCGACGAAGGGGAAGCAGAGGTAGAAGAAGAACAGCGTCGACAGCGACCACAGCGGCGCGTTGAAGGTCAGGTAATACGGGTTCCACGCCTGCAGCATGGTCAGTTGCAGGATGCTGTTGAACAGCAGCTCGCGGTCGCTCATCCAGTGGTGGAACAGCTCCGGCTGCAGCCGGCCGATGGCCTCGTTGGTGTCGTAGATGACGAAGCGCGGCGTGGCCTGGTCCAGGTCCGGGCCGATGCCCAGCCCGCTCACCACCAGCAGCACGGCGATGGTCAGCAGGATCGAGAAGATGTGCAGCGGGTAGAGGTTGGACAGGCGCTTGGTGAAGAAGCTGCGCGGGCTCTCACGCAGTTGTCCATCGGTGACGTAGACGTGGCAGAGCAGGAAGCCGGAAAGCACGAAGAAGGTGCTGGTGGCGAAGAAACCGAGGGCGGTGAGGTCATCGAGGCCGGTGAATTTCTGCTCCGCCGGGTAGCTGTGCAGGGTGTGGTAGATCACCACGTACAGGCCCATCAGGAAGCGCAGCCATTCCAGCCCGATGAAGCGTTCCTTTTTTTGTATTCCGTCCACGCCTCTCTCCTTCTCGACAGACAACAACGACGTCAGCGGCGGCGGTCGAGGAAATTCACCACCAGTCGGTCCAGCGAGCCCCACAATCGCTCGCGCAAGCGTTTCCACCAGGGGCGCGCGCGCCAGAATCCCAGGTCGATCTCGCGGCTCTGGGCGAAGTCGGCGGCCAGGCAGTCGGCCACCGCCGCGGTGAACTGCGGATCGAACGCTTCTACATTGGCCTCCAGATTGAACCGAAGGTTCCAATGATCGAAGTTGCACGAGCCGACGCTGACCCAGTCATCGACCAGTACCATCTTCAGATGAAGAAAGCGCGGCTGGTATTCGAAGATCTTCACCCCGGCACGCAGCAGGCCGGGGTAATAGCGCTGGCCTGCGTAACGCACCGGCGCGTGGTCGGTCAGCCGGCCAGTGAGCAGCAGCCGCACGTCGACGCCGCGCTGGGCGGCCTTGCGCAGCGCCCGGCGGACCTTCCAGGTCGGCAGGAAATACGGTGTCGCCAGCCACACCCGCTGGTGTGCACCGCGCAGCGAGCGCACCAGCGCCTGGAGGATGTCGCGATGCTGGCCGGCGTCGGCATAGGCGACCCGCGCCAGGCCTTCGCCGTAGTTGGGGATCGGCGGCAGGCGGGTCAGCAGGACTTCCTCCCGCGGCTTCCAGGCCCGCACGCCGAGGCAGGCATTCCACTGCCGCTCGAACAGGCGCTGCCAGTCGGCGACGATGTGACCGGTCAGCTCCACCATCACTTCGTGCCAGTCGCTGCGGTTCTCCCGCGCCGACCAGAACTCGTCGGTGGCACCGGTGCCGCCGACGTAGGCGATGCGCTCGTCCACCAGCAGCAGCTTGCGGTGGTCGCGGTACAGGTTGCGCAGGCCGGCCTTCCAGTTCAGCGGGTTGTAGTGGCGCAGCTCGCCGCCCGCCTCCAGCAGTTGCCGCGTCCAGGCGCTGGAAAGCTTCAGGCTGCCGAAGGCGTCGAACAGGCAACGCACCTTCACGCCGCGCGAGCGCGCTGCCAGCAGGCGATCCAGCAGCGCCTCGGCGCAACTGCCGCTTTCCACCAGGTAAAGCTCCAGTTCGATCTGCCGCTCGGCACTGTCGATGGCGGCGAACATGCGCGGGAAGAAGCGCTCGCCATCGCAGAGCAGGGCGAAACGGTTGCCCGTCCGCCAGGGGAAGATCGGGCCGCTCACCGCGAGGCGAAGATCAGCACGGCGCCCACCGGCACCGACAGGCCGATGCTTTTGAGCCCGGCCAGTTTGCGCAGCTGCGCCACGCCCGGAGCGAGGCCGAAGTCAGCGGCGTTGATCACCAGCGGCTGCAGGGTCACGACCTGGAAGCGGTGCTCGTCCAGGCGGGTGATCAGCACGTCGGTGCGGTAGTCCTTCGCCTGGCCATTGAGCTCCAGGCGCAGCGGCAGGCGCGTCTCCAGTTGCACGCCGCTGGCCAGTTCGGTGATGGGGCGCAGGTCGATGCGCGAGGTGATACGCGCCTCGGGGAATTTCTCGGTGTCGAACAGCTTGTCGCGCAGACGCTCATCGCGCAGCGGAATGCCACTGCTCACCGAATCCATTTCGATGCGCAGCTCCACCTGGCCCTGTTCCTCCACCTTGCCGTGCATCACCAGGAAGCGGTTCACCTCGGCGATATCGGCGTTCTTGGTGGTGACGAAGGTCAGCCGCGAGGACTCGTAGTCGAGGTACCAGGCAGCCTGGGCGGAAGCGGCGAAGCAGGCCGCGATGAGGAAGGCGAACAGCGAGCGCATGAAATCCCTTACATGGAAACGGATGGATCAACGGCCAACGATAGCGGCCCGCCGTCGGCTTGCAAACCGGCCGAGCGGCGAGCCCTTTGGGCAGATAGCGGCGCCAATGGTTCAGTCGGCCAGCAGCGCCGGAATCCCGGCCACCAGCGCATCGATGGCGCAGCGGATCTTCGACGGCATGTAGCGGGTCTTCGGCCACACCGCGTGGATCTCCAGCGGCGGCAGGTTGCAGCGGCCCTTCACCACCACCAGCTCGCCCAGCTTCACGTGCCGCGCCAGCAGCCAGGACGGCAGCCGTGCCAGGCCGAAGCCGGCCACGGCGGCGGCGGTGATGGCCTGCAGGTCGTCCATGCTCAGCTGTGGGTCGATGTCGATGCGTTTCGCCTGGCCGTCGTCGTCGCGCAGGTCCCAGGGCGAGGTGACACCGGCAACCGAGTAGCTGATGGCCGAGTGGCCGGCGAGGTCGTCCAGGCCTTCGGGCAGGCCGTGCTCGGCGATATACGAGGGCGCCGCGCCGATGCTGGTGTACTGCACGCCCAGCTTGCGCGCGGCGAGCGTGGCGCTGTCGCCCAGCGGGCCGATGCGCACGGCGAGGTCGAAGCCCTCTTCCACCAGGTCGACGCGGCGGTCGGTGAAGGACAGGTCGATCTTCAGCGACGGGTACTGCCGCGCCAGCGCCAGCATCAGCGGCACCACGCAGAGGTGGCCGAAGGAGATCGGCACGCTGACCCGCAGGCGCCCGCGCGGCTCCATCCGACCGCCCTCCAGCGCGGTGTGCGCGGCGTCCAGTTCGGCCAGTGCACGCACGCAACTATCGTAGAACACCTGGCCGTCGTCGGTGAGGTTCTGGCTGCGCGTGGTCCGCTGCAGCAAGCGCACACCCAAGCGCGCCTCCAATCGGGCGATGGCCTTGCCCACCGCCGAGCGAGTGAGGTTCAGGCGCTCTGCCGCGAGAGCGAAGCTGCCGGCATCCACCACCTGGACGAAGGTGGCGATGCCATCGAGTCGGTCATCCATCAGACAGCCCCTTTTGAATCCTCAAGAGACCCAATGATGGGACCAAATGGCGCCAATGGGGAACCTTGTTCTTTTCGACAATGGTGGCTCGTCCCACGGAGCCCATCCCATGACAGCCCTTCACAACCCGAGAAACCTCATCGCCCTGGCGGCGGTGTGCCTGTCCTCGATGATGTTCGGCCTGGAAATTTCCAGCGTTCCCGCCAGCCTGCCGGCCCTGGAGCGCGTGCTGCACGGCGACTTCCAGGACCTGCAATGGGTGATGAACGCCTACACCATCGCCGTCACCAGCGTGCTGATGGCCGCCGGCACCCTGGCCGACCGCTTCGGTCGCAAGCGCCTGTTCGTCATCAGCCTGGCGCTGTTCGGCGTCACTTCACTGCTCTGCGGGCTGGCGGGCGACATGCCGACCATGATCGCCGGGCGCTTCCTGCAGGGCGCGGCCGGCGGGGTCATGCTGATCTGCCAGGTGGCCGTGCTGACCAGCCAGTTCAGCGACCCGGCCCAGCGCGTGCGCGCCTTCGCCGCCTGGGGCGTGGTGTTCGGCATCGGCCTGGGCTTCGGGCCGATCATCGGCAGCGCCATCGTCGCCCTGGCCAGTTGGCAGTGGGTGTTCCTGGTACACGGCCCGCTCGCCCTGCTCACCCTGGCACTGGCGCAGTACGGCGCGGTGGAGTCGCGCGATCCGCAAGCCGAGCGGCTGGATGTCGGCGGCATGCTCACGCTGTCGCTGGCGGTGCTCGGCACGGTGTTCTACATCACCCAGGGCGCCGACATGGGCTTCACCAGCCCGGCTGCGCTGGCGATCCTGCTGCTCAGCCTGGCCAGCCTCGCCGCCTTTGTCCTGATCGAGCGCCGCGTCGCCCACCCGATGTTCGACTTCTCCGTGCTGCGCATCCGCGCGTTTTCCGGCGCGATGTTCGCCTCGTCGGGGATGAACGCGAGCTTCTGGCCGCTGATGATCTACCTGCCGGTCTACTACCACGGCGTGCTCGGCTACGGCGACGTGAAGGCCGGCTGGTCGTTGCTGGCGTACACACTGCCGACGCTGCTGGTGCCGCCCATCGCCGAGCGCCTGGCGCACCGCTTCCACCCCGGCTGGGTGATCCCCGGCGGGATGTTCGTGATCGGCGCCGGCTTCTTCCTGATGCTCTGGGGCAGCGCCGTGGACCACGCCAGCTGGCTGACCCTGCTGCCCGGCTGCGTGCTGGCCAGCATCGGGCTGGGCATGACCAACACCACGGTGACCAACACCTCCACCGCCGCCGTGCCCGCTGCGCGTGCGGGGATGGCTTCGGGCATCGACATGAGCGCAAGGATGATTTCCCTGGCGATCAATATCGCGGTGATGGGGCTGATCCTGCTCTGGGGCGTCGTCGCCGCGCTACCGGGCGTGGATGGCGGCGAGAAGCTGCAACTGGCGGCCAGCATCGCCAGCGGTCGATTGGGCGCGGACTATCCGGAGGGCGCCCGCGCGGCACTGGTGCAGGGGTTCGGCTGGGTACTCGGCTACGGCGGGATCAGCGCCTGGCTGTTCGCGGCGGGCAGTTTCCTGACCTTCGGTGCGCATCGGGCGGGACGGCCTAGACTGGAGGCTGTCCAATCCTAGGAGAGTCGCCATGAAAACCATCCTGCTGCTCACCTTCGTGGTCATCGGTGCTTCCAGTTGCAGCGTGGGCTCCGGGTTTCGCTTCCACGCCGACCTGCCGGCCATCGCTGCGCGGGCCTAGAGCGGGCATCTCTCGTGGTTGATTTCGTGCCGTGCGGTTCGCGAGCANGCTCGCTCCTACGAAGAGCACATCGCAGCTGACCTGCAGGAGCGAGCTTGCTAGCGAACCGCCCAACGCCGGCCTTGCCGACGGATCGCCGAGGAGATCGGCACCGGCAAAGGTGCCGATCCATCAAGATCACGGCGCCTGCTTGATCACCTGACTGAACCCCAGCACCGCGAACACCGGCACCTCGGGCGTGATCGAAGGCACGTTGGCGACTGCCTTGAGCGGCTCGAGTTTCTCTTCCAGGTCGAAGTCGATCAGCTTGAGCACCAGCGGCTCCAGGGTCGTCACCTCGATGCGGCTCTCGCTGGGGCGGCTGACCAGCACCTGGGACTTGAGCCGGCGCTGCTGGCCGTGCAGGTCGAGGTTGAAGTCCACGGTTTCCTGGCGCGACTGGCCGACCTGCAGGTCGTCGTAACGGCTCAGGTCCAGTTGGCTGCTGACGATCGCCTCGGGGAAGCGCTCGATCTCGAAGAAGGAGTTGCGCATGCGCTCGTCGCGCAGCGCCAGGCCGCTGTCGATGGACTCCAGCGGCACCACCACGCGCACCGCGCCCTGGTCGTCGATCTGCCCGGAGAGGCGGTCGAAGCGCTGCACCTCCGCCATCTTGCCGCGCTTGACCGAGACGAAGCTGATCCGCGAGGTGTCGCCGTCCAGTTGCCATTCGGCCATCGCCAGGGGGCTGGCCAGCACCAGCAATGCGCACACGGCTCCTGTTACAAAAGAATGCATCGATCCTCCGAAGCGGGTCGCCCCGCTCCGTGGAACGCGCCCGTCAGTGGCTGCCCGATTCGGGCAAATCGTCCGCCTGGGGCATCAGTTGGCATCCCTCGCGCGCACCGAGCCAGGCGGCTGTCTGCGTACTGCCAAGGCCGCGGGCGGTCACCCGCTTGCGCGCTTCATCGTCGAGGAAGCCGCTGGTCGGCACGTACTGCTTGGTATAGGCCCGGCAATAGTCCGCCGAGTTCCCCATAACGTAGCGGCAGGAGCAGTACTCCTTGGCGGTGTAGGCACCGATGATGCCGGGGAACGCGGCCAGATGGACGCGGTTCTGCCAGGCCGTGGTCACCAGCGCGAGCAGGAGCAGGACCAGGGCGGTAAGGACCGGGTGACGGCGGATCATGGCTGCACCTCCCCGTGGGCGAAGGCCGCCTGGGCGAGTTTGAGGAAGGCGTCGTGCTGGTAGCTGCCGTCGCGGTCGTCGGCGTAGCGGACGATCACCAGCTTCTGTTCGGGGATCACATAGAGCGCCTGGCCCCAGTGGCCGAGGGCGGCGAAGGTGTCTTCGGGCGCGTCCGGCCAGGGTGTGGGCGCGCCGGCCACCGGGCGGTTGAGCCACCACTGGCCGCCGGGCACCGCCTCATTGGGCTTCTTCGGATCGGGCTGGTACTCGGGGAATGGCGCGAGGACGAATTTCATCCAGTCCTGCGGCAACAACTGGCGATCCTTCCAGCGCCCGTTGCGTTCCATCAGCAAGCCGATGCGCGCCATGTCGCGGGCAGTCATGTAGGCATAGGAAGAACCGACGAAGGTACCGCTGGCATCACGCTCCCAGACGGCCGACTGGATGCCCAGCGGCTCGAACAGCGCGGTCCAGGGGTAGTTCGCGTAGTCCTTGCCGACCATCTGCTTGAGCGTGGCGGAAAGCACGTTGCTGTCGCCGCTGGAGTAGCGGAAGCGCTTGCCCGGCTCGGCATCGGCGGGGAAGCCGGCGGTGAACTTCGCCATGTCGTCGCGGCCACGGGTGTAGAGCATCGCCACCACCGAGGAGCGCACCGGCGCGTATTCGTACTCTTCCTGCCAGGCCAGGCCCGAGGCCCAGTGCAGCAGGTCGCGCATCTTGATCTCCGGGTGGTCGGAGAAGGCCGGGTAATGCTTGGCGACCGGGTCGTCGAGCTGGAACTTGCCCTCGCCGAAGGCCACGCCGAGCACGCTGGCCATCACGCTCTTGCTCATCGACCAGGCCAGGTGCGGCGTCTGCGCGCTGGTCGGGCCGGCGTAGCGTTCGTAGATCAGCTGGCCGTCGCGGATCACCACCACCGCATCGGTGCGCACGCCCTTGCGGGTCGCATCGTCGCGGCTGGGGAAGGCGTAGCTTTCGAAGGCTTCGACAGCAGCGCCACTGGGCGTGGCGCCGTGTGGCCAGTCGGCCTCGGGCCAGGTGTCGGCACCGTGGGCATGGCTGCTCAGCAGGCAGGTAGCCAGCGCCAGCGCGCGCAGCGCTGGGCGGAAGGGGGCAAAGGGCATCGGCGGGCCTCTTGTTATCAGGTCGGCCCGCACCCTAGCACGGTGAAGATGACGAATTAAGCGCCGATCGTGCCGTAATCAAGGACGATTGGCGCAATCGGTCAGCGCGGCACCTGATAGTCGTCCGGCCCCATGAGGTCCATGCCGCACTGCAGGTCGGCGATCCAGTCGAGGAAAGCCGTGATCATTGGTTTGCCCACGAACGGCCGGCCGTGCTGCGGGACGATCATCTCGATGTCCAGGCCGCGAACCATGTTGGCCCACAACCGGCCGACCTTGTTCGAGGCCATGTAGCGACGGTGGAAACCTTCCATGTGCGGTACGTGCGCCGCGAAATCCTGCACCGGGCTGGCGTCGTCCACCAGGGAGGCGCCCATGTCGCCGGAGAAGAGGATCTTGCTGACCGGGTCAAAGACCTGGAAGTTGCCCACCGAGTGGAGGAAGTGCGCGGGGATCATCTTCAGCTGGCAGCGACCCAGTTGCACCGACTCGCCACGGTCCGGCAGCGGGATGACCCGATCATAGGTGGAGATGCCGTGGCTGACGGCCAGGTAGCTCGCCGTCAGGTGCGGCAGGAAGCGCGCCCAGAGCTTGGAGCAGATGACCTTGGCGCGGGTGTGCAGCAGCCACTTGTCCAGCGCGGCGATGATGTCCGGGTCCTGGTGCGAGGCGAAGATGTAGTCCAGGTCCTGCAGCGGGAACAGCTTGGAGAGCTCCAGGGACAGCGGGGTGTAGGTCAGGTCGCCGCCCGGATCGAGCAGCAGGCGCTTGTCGTGGTCGACGATGAGGAACTGGTTGGATTGCACACCGTCGCCGCTGACCAGATCGTCGAAACACAGGCATTGGTGCTTACCGTCGTCGAACAGCACGATGGGTTCGCGTCGCATGAGGGGATTTCCTAAAGCAGTGGGAGGGAAAACAGTGGGTAGCCCTGCGGAAATTTCTAGGTATCTCAGAAACTTCTGTAAGGCTAACGTCCCCTCCCCGAGCCCTCACTGACGTGGGTCAAGGCCTATTGCCACCCTCGCTTTCTCCAGCCGCTTGGCCCGCGCGGCGCCGGCAATGGCGAGCACGCCCTTGTCGCGTTTCCAAACGGCCGCCAGCTGCGGATCGCCCGAGGCGAAGGCAGTATCCAGTGTCGCGGCGAGACCTTCGAACTGGCTGAACACGCCGGCCAGCAGCAGGTGGGTTTCCGGCTGCGAAGCCGGCTGCCGGCTGACTTCCGCGCAGCCGGCCAGCACACCGGTCAGGCGCAGCGCCAGCTCCGCCGGCCACTGGTGTTCCAGCGCCAGCCCGTAGAGCCAGGCGCAGACCGCCGCCAGCACATGGGTATCTTCCAGGGTGCGGAAAGGCTTGCTGTAGGCCTCCCAGCCATCGCCGGGCAGGCGCTCGCAGTGAGCCCCGTCGAGCAGCAGGCGGGCGTGGGGGATGTCCGGCATCAGCGGCAGGGCCGGCAACGCCTCGAGCTTTGCGCCCGGCGCACCGGCCTGAACGACGGTCATGGCGATGCGCGGTGGCTGTCCCTCGTCCTCGTCACGCGCGGCGACCAGCCACCAGGCGGCGCTGTCGGCGGCGGTGGCGAAGTCCTTGCGACCGTGCAGCACCAGCCCCTCGAGGCGGGTCTGCAGGTCGGCGGGGCGCACGCTCTTCTTCTCGGTCACGCACAACGCCCCGAGGCTGCGCGGGGCAGCCGGCCAGAGTGCGCGCAGCGCCGCCTGGTAGCCAGCGAGGAAGGCCAGCCCCGGTGACGTCGCCAGACGGCCGCCGAGCACCGCCAGTTCGAAGCTGCCGGCGCACTCTGCGCGCGTGAGCAATTCGGCGTACCAGTCGTCCAGGGCCAGGCCGGGCGGTAACCGGTCCTGCGGGCCGAGCAGGCATTTCCAGGGCATCGCGGCGCTCCTTCCTTCGAGGTCGTTGTTCTTGTCATACAAGCATCACCGCACCGTCATGGGCGTGACACCGGTCATTCCTAGCCTGAGCTTGCACAACAAAGCCGACCGGCCGCAACCCGCATGGCCGGTTCACGGAGGCACTCGCATGAGTCAGATCGCCCTCTCCTGTGACACCCCGGCAGAACGCCGTCTCAAGGCCGTGCGTCTGCGCGGCGCCCGCGCCCTGCGCGAAGCCCAGGCCCTGCGTTACCGCGTCTTCAGCAGCGAGTTCGACGCCCAGCTCAACGGCGCCGACCAGGGCCTGGACAGGGACGATTACGACCGCCACTGCGCCCACATCGGCGTGCGCGACCTCAACACCGGCGCGCTGGTGGCCACCACCCGCCTGCTCGACCACCGCGCCGCGCAGCGCCTGGGCCGCTTCTACAGCGAAGAGGAATTCGCCCTCGACGGCCTGGACAACCTGCAAGGCCCGGTGCTGGAAATCGGCCGTACCTGCGTCGACCCGGATTACCGCAACGGCGGCACCATCGCGGTGCTCTGGAGCGAACTGGCCGAAGTGCTCAACGAAGGCGGCTACCGCTACCTGATGGGTTGCGCCAGCATCCCCATGCGCGACGGCGGCATCCAGGCCCGCGCCGTGATGCAGCGTCTGCGCGACCGCTACCTGTGCCAGCAAAACCTGCGCGCCGAACCGAAGACCCCGCTGCCGCCCATGGACGTGCCGGATAACCTCACCGCCGAGCTGCCGCCGCTGCTCAAGGCCTACATGCGCCTGGGCGCGAAGATCTGCGGCGAGCCCTGCTGGGACCCGGACTTCGGCGTTGCCGACGTGTTCATCCTGCTCAAGCGCGACGAGCTCTGCCCGCGCTACGCCCGCCACTTCAAGGCCGCGGTCTGATGCGCAGCCTGCGCGCCTGGTTGCGCGTTGCCCGCCTGCTGCTGGTGTTGACGGTGGGCCTCGCGCTGGCCGCCTTCGTCAGCCTGCTGGAGCGCCTGCCCGGCCGCGACTGGATGCCCCTGCGCCAGCGCCTGACCTGCTGGTACCTGGCGCGCCTCGGTGGCGCCCTGCCCTTCGCGGTGAAGGTGCACGGCGAGCTACCCGGTCAGCCGATGCTGTGGGTGTCCAACCATGTGTCCTGGGTCGATATCCCGCTGCTCGGTGCGCTGCTGCCGCTGACCTTCCTGTCCAAGGCCGAAGTGCGCCAGTGGCCGGTCGCCGGCTGGCTGGCGGAAAAGGCCGGCACGCTGTTCATCCGCCGGGGTTCTGGCGATGCGCGAATGATCAACGCGCAATTGGCCACGCACCTGGCGCGCGGCCGTTCGCTGCTGGTCTTCCCCGAGGGCACCACCACCGACGGCCAGGGCCTGCGCACCTTCCACGGCCGGCTGATGGCCAGCGCCATCGAGGCCGGCGTGCCGGTGCAGCCGGTGGCGCTGCGCTACCGGCGCAACGGGCAGGCGTGCGAGCTGGCGCCCTTCATCGGTGACGATGATCTGGTCAGCCACTTGAAGCGTCTGTTCGACAATGATCGGGGAGTCGTGGAAATCCACCTCTTGCCGGCGCTGTCCAGCGCCCACCAGGACCGCAACCTGCTGGCCAGGCAAGCGCACGCGGCAATTCGTGCGGTGGTGTGTGAAGAGCAGGAAGAGGCGGCCATTGCGGCCTGAGATTCGCTGACAAGCGAAGGGATTGGAGCCCGCCGTAACCTACGGCCGGCGGGTTCCCACTCTGACGAAACGGCTTTCAAACTGCGCCGGGCGGCACCCTCGAGTCGCCCGACGCAGCCTGAAAACAGTCTCCAGACGCCGCAGGCTCAGGCCTCCGGCGGCACGACCAGGATGTCACAATCCAGTTCGCGCAGAGCGTAGTCGGCAACACTGCCGATCAGGGCACGCTTGACTCCGCCCATACCCCGAGTACCCATGACCAGCAGATCCGGCCGATGCTTGTCGACCATCCGCTGCAACACGTTGCCCGGCAGCCCGACGGCCACCAGTTGTTCATCGATGCGATCCTCCAGATGCTCGTCGTGGAGGAACTTCTTCAGCTCATCCACCGCCTGGCGCGATTCGCTGCTGACGAATTCGTCGATGCGCTCCTCGCTCACCCCGGAGTACTGCATCATGCCCTTGGCCAGCGGGCTGAAGGCGTAAACACCGCGGCGCACGGCACCTTCGAGCATGCCCAGGTCGTTGGCCACTTCCACCGCGTGGGCCGAGGCCGGCGAGGTGTCCAGAGCGATCAGCAGGTCGCGGTATTGCCCGCCAGCCGGCTGGTTGACCACCAGCACCGGCAGTTGGCCGGCGCGCAGCACTCGCTCGACGGTGGTACCGACGAAGATGTCGCGCAGCACGCTCTTGCGGTGCGCGCCCATCACCAGCATTTCGCAGTTCAGGTTCTTCGCTGCGGCGAGAATCTTCTGGTTCGGATCGCCGCGTTCCACCAGCAGTTTCGGGCAGGTACCGCCCATTTCGGTGAGTTCGACCAGACGCGCTTCGAGCATCATGCGCACCTGGGTGACTTCCTGTTCGACCAACGCCGACGGTTGGTCCTCATCGACCACGTAAAGCACGGTCCAGGGGCAGGCGTAGCGCTTGGCGAGCGCTGCCGCGCGGTGCAAAGCCTTTTCGGAACGGCCGGACAGATCCGTTGCGACCATTAGCGACTTCATCATGCTGCTCCTCTCGTCGTCCTTCAGATGTGTCTATTGCACACGCTATGGGCCGCCGGGCGGTTGACGCATATCAAGTCAGGCCGGACCGTCCATCGATTTCGGCGGATTTCTGACGAACTCCTGAAGTTCGGGATAGAACTCACGGAAGTCGTCGCTCAACGGCTCGTAAAGACGATCCAGCTCCTCCCAGGCGCCATCCAGCAGGGACGGCCGCGACAGGCGCCGGGACATGCCGGCGACCACGTCCTGCAACACCTCGAACTGCCGATAGCTGCCGAGCCAGTCCTGCGCGGCCATGCGCGGTGCAATGCGTGCCAGACGCTCCGGCAGGCCGGGCGTGCGGCCCAGTACACCGTAGACCCGTTGGGTGAAGTGCTCCAGCGGCTCGCCGGAGAAACGCTCCCAATCGCGAGCCAGGCAGTGGTCGTAGAACACGTCCAACAGCACGCCGGCCATGCGCCGGCGCTCACTGGGGAAGCGCGACTTGGCACTGTGTATCAAGGGATGACTGTCGGTGAAGGCGTCGATGCGCCGGTGCAGGCGGATGCCCGCCTCGATTTCGGCGGGCCACTGCCCGGCCAGCGGGCCTTTGACGAAATCACCGTAAAGGCTGCCGAGCAGTTGGGCGGGCCGGTCGCCGCCCAGGTGGAGGTGCGCGAGGTAGTTCATGTCGTTGAGCTTAGCGCGGAACCATAGCCAACCTGTAAACGCCATGCCTGATCGAAGCGTAGGAGCGGATTCATCCGCGATAGGTCCGCATCGCGCCGGATACCGATCGCGGACCGAGTCCGCTCCTACGTCAGCCGGGTAATATCATCAGTGTCGATCATTACTATCGCGCCAAACGAATTCATATCGTTTTTGACCGATATATAGTTCGTCCCAACGCGATATACCGATACGCCCATGACTGAACAACACACTCTCGACCTCGACGAAATCTTCAAGGCCCTGGCCCACCCGGTGCGGCGCGACATGCTGCACTGGCTCAAGGACCCGGAGCAGTTCTTCGTCGAGCAGGAGCACCAATCCTTCGAGATCGGCGTCTGCGCCGGCAAGTTCGACCAGCGTACCGGTCTGTCGCAATCCACCGTCTCCGCGCATCTGGCCGCCCTCCAGCGCGCGGGTCTGGTGACCAGTCGAAAAGTCGGCCAGTGGAACTTCTTCAAACGCAATGAAGAAACCATCCAGGCCTTTGTTCGCCACCTGAGCGAAGCGCTGTAACCCGGCTACTGCCAGCCAAGACAAATTCCACTTTCCAGGAGCAGGCGCATGCCCACATCGCTTCTCGTCCTCGCTTTGTCCGCGTTTGCCATCGGCACCACAGAATTCGTGATCATGGGCCTGTTGCCCGAGGTCGCGGGCGACCTGTCCGTCTCCATTCCGGCCGCCGGCTGGCTGGTCAGCGGCTATGCCTTCAGCGTCGCCATCGGCGCGCCGATCATGGCGCTGCTCACGGCCCGCCTGCCGCGCAAGACCGCCCTGCTGATGCTCATGGGCATCTTCATCCTCGGCAACCTGCTCTGCGCCGTGGCCGCCAACTACGGCCTGCTGATGCTGGCGCGGATCATCACCGCGCTGTGCCACGGCGCCTTCTTCGGCATCGGCTCGGTGGTCGCCGCCAGCCTGGTGCCGGCCAACCGCAGGGCTTCCGCCGTGGCGCTGATGTTCACCGGCCTGACCCTGGCCAACGTGCTTGGCGTTCCGGCCGGCACCGCGCTGGGCCAGGTCGCCGGCTGGCGCTCGCCCTTCTGGGCGGTGACCCTGATCGGCGTCTTCGCCCTGATCAGCCTGTGGCGCGTGCTGCCCAAGCAACACGATGAAGAAGCGGTGGACATGCGCAAGGAAGTCTCCGCGCTGCGCAACGGCCCACTGTGGCTGGCGCTGGGCACCACTGTGCTGTTCTCCGCCGCGGTCTTCGCGCTGTTCACCTACGTCGCGCCGCTGCTCGGCGAAGTCACCCAGGTCTCGCCGCGCGGTATCACCTGGAGCCTGGTACTGATCGGCCTCGGCCTGACCCTGGGCAACATCATCGGCGGCCGCCTCGCCGACTGGCGCCTGGGCACCACCCTGGCCGGCGTGTTCGCCACCATGGCGGTGGTTTCCACCGTGCTGAGCTGGACCAGCGCCGCGCTGATCCCGGCCGAAATCACCCTGTTCATCTGGGCCGCTGCCGCCTTCGCCGCGGTGCCCGCCCTGCAGGTCAACGTGGTCCGCGTCGGCGGCGCCGCGCCCAACCTCGTCGCCACCCTGAACATCGGCGCCTTCAACGTCGGCAACGCCATCGGCGCCTGGGTCGGCGGCAGCGTCATCGACCACGGCCTGGGCCTGACCCGCGTCCCCCTGGCCGGCGCCGTGCTCTCCGTTCTCGCGCTGATCGCGGTGATGATCGCCTTCAGCGGCAAGCCCAACCAGACCCAAACCGTCCTCGATTGATCCTCCACCCTCACCCCGTATTGGAGTAACGCAATGACCACGCTTTTCGATCCCATCGTCATCGGTGACCTGGAACTGCCCAACCGCATCATCATGGCCCCGCTGACCCGCTGCCGCGCCGACGAAGGCCGCGTGCCCAACGCGCTGATGGCCGAGTACTACACCCAGCGCGCCGACGCCGGCCTGATCCTCAGCGAAGCCACCTCGGTGACCCCGATGGGCGTGGGCTATCCGGATACCCCCGGCATCTGGTCCGACGACCAGGTCCGCGGCTGGACCAACATCACCAAGGCCGTGCATGCCAATGGCGGTCGCATCATGCTGCAGCTGTGGCACGTGGGCCGTATCTCCGACCCGCTGTACCTGAACGGCGAAACCCCGGTGGCGCCGAGCGCCCTCAAGCCGGCCGGCCACGTCAGCCTGGTGCGTCCGATCAAGGAGTTCGTCACCCCGCGCGCCCTGGAAACCGAAGAGATCGCCGACATCGTCGAGGCGTACCGCATCGGTGCCGAGAACGCCAAGGCCGCAGGCTTTGACGGCGTGGAAGTACACGGTGCCAACGGCTACCTGCTCGACCAGTTCCTGCAGAGCAGCACCAACCAGCGCACCGACCAGTACGGCGGCTCGGTGGAGAACCGCGCGCGCCTGCTGCTGGAAGTCACCGACGCCGTGATCGGCGTGTGGGGTGCCGGCCGTGTTGGCGTACACCTGGCTCCGCGCATGGACTCCCACGACATGGGCGACGCCGACCCGCTGGCCACCTTCGGCTACGTGGCCCGCGAGCTGGGCAAGCGCGGCGTGGCGTTCATCTGCACCCGCGAGAAAGCCGGCGATGACAGCATCGGTCCGAAACTGAAGGAAATCTTCGGCGGCGTGTACATCGCCAACGAGCGTTTCACCCAGGACACCGCCAACGAATGGCTGGAAAGCGGCAAGGCCGATGCGGTCGCCTTCGGCATCCCGTTCATCGCTAACCCGGACCTGGTGACCCGCCTGCAGAAGGGCGCCGCCTGGAACGAGCCGCACCCGGAAACCTTCTACGGCAAGGGTCCGGTCGGCTACCTGGATTACCCGCGCCTGTAAGGGTCAGTTCCCGCGCCAACGAAAAAGGGCGCCTTCCTGCGAAGGCGCCCTTTTCACTTCTGCACAAGGCAACAACCCGGCGTAGGAGCGGACTCCGCCCGCGATCGATTACCGACAACTCCGAGTAGGCCTGCAGCACATCGCGGACAGAGTCCGCTCCTACACTGGTCCACCCGGGGTTTTTCGCGAGCAAGCTCGCTCCTACAAAAATGCGTCAGGTTCTGCGTCGGAGCGCTTTGCAGGATGGGGGGAGCGCAGCGATGCCCATGCTGTCGGCGCGATGCGTGATGGGTATCGCTTCGCTCCACACCATCCTACGATCAGGAGTCAGGAGCTGCTCCAGCGCAAGGGTGTGGGATCGTTGCGACGGGAGAGGCGATACCCCGTCGTCGAACACCGCGTCGCTTCCGCGCAGCCCTTGCAACTCCCGCAGGCCGCCGGTTCGGGCGCGACCTTTTCCACCACGCCCAGCGCCAGCAGCCTTTCCAGCAAAGCTTCCAGCAGTGCAATGGAGGCGCCGAGGCGCTGGGCCAGGGTGGGCACATCCGCCTCGCCCATCTCGCCCAGCAGGTTGCGCACTGCGATTGCCGTGGCCATCAGTGGCAGCTCCCCGCCGGGGCCGCGCGCAGCTCGCGCTCGCCATCCAGCTCAAGCCCGCGCCGGCCAACCCAGCGCAGGATCAGGAACAGCACGAGGTTGAATGCCAACACCACCCCGATCGCCACCGCGCTGTACTGCGGATGTTCGGCGAAGCTGAACACCTGGTAGCAGAGGGTCGCCAGCGAGTAGGCGACGTTCAGGCCCCAGAGCACCGAGAAGGTCATCCAGCCGCGGCCGCTCTCGCGGGTCAGCGCCCCAAGGGTCGCCACGCAGGGCACGTAGAGCAGCACGAAGACGAGGTAGCTGTAGGCGGCCAACGGGCTGCCGAACTTAGCCGCGAAGGTGCCCATGGAGCCCTCCTCCATCTCGCCGTCGGCCATGCTCGCGGCGACCGGGTTGGCCAAGACGCTGAGGCTGAACGAGTCGCGCAGGCCATCGAGGGTATCCACCCCGGCCTGCTTCAGCTGGCCCCAGAGGTCATAGCCGTCGGCGTCGAAAGCTTCGCCCTGGATGTGCTCGGCGGTGTAGAGCGTGTTGAGTGTTCCGACCACCACTTCCTTGGCCAGCGCGCCCGTCACCAGGCCAACGGTGGCCTGCCAGTTGTCCGGGTGCACGCCCATGGGCGCCAGCAGCGGCGTGACCTTGTGGCTGAGACTCGACAGCGCCGAGTCGGCGATGTCGCCCTGCACCGGGCGCCCATCGAGGGTGATGCTGTTCAGTCCGCCGATCACCAGGCTGACCAGGATGATCACGGTGCCCGCACGGACCACGAAGGCGCGCAGGCGCATCCAGGTCTGCAGCAGCAGGCTGCGCAGGTGCGGCACGTGGTACAGCGGCAACTCCATGACGAAGGGCGAGGCCTCGCCGCGCATCAGCGTGTGCTTGAGCAGCAGCCCTGTCAGCACCGCGACGACTATGCCCAGCAGGTACAGCGAGAAGATCGCCAGCGCGCCGTTCTGGCCGAAGAAGGCCGCGGCGAACACGGCGAAGATCGCCAGCCGCGCGCCGCAGGACATGAACGGCGCCATCATCGAGGTCATCAGGCGCTCGCGCGGGTTATCCAGGGTACGGGTGCCCATGATCGACGGCACGTTGCAGCCGAAGCCGACGATCAGCGGCACGAAGGATTTGCCCGGCAGGCCGAGGGCCTGCATCAGCCGGTCCATGACGAAGGCCGCGCGGGCCATGTAGCCGGAGTCCTCCAGCAGCGCGAGGAACAGGTACATCAGGCCGATCTGCGGGATCAGCGGCAGCACCGCGTTGATGCCACCGCCCAGCCCCTGGGCCAGCAGCGCGGTCAGCCAGTCCGGCGCACCGGTGCGCGCGCCCAGCCACTGGATGCCGTCGATGAACAGCGCCGAGGAGCCCTGGTCGAAGATCGGCTGCAGCGCCCCGCCCAGGGTGATGGCGAAGAAGAACATCAGGTACATCACGAAGAGGAACACCGGGATGCCCAACCAGCGGTTCAGCGCGATGCTGTCCAGCACCTGGGTCAGGCGATGCGGCGCGGCCTGGCGATGGTTGCTGGCGCGCTCGCAGAATTCGCCGATCAGCCGGTAGCGGGCGTCCACCAGCAGTAGTTCCGGGTCTTCGCCGCAGGCGCAGCGGATCGCGTCGCGCGCGGCCAGCAGGCTCGCCGGGTCGAGCTGGAGCTGACGGGCGCTGTGCAGGTCGCCTTCCAGCGCCAGCAGGGCCATCCACGCCTGGGTTGGCGGAGCGTCCGTTGGCAGCAGTTGGGTAACGGCGTTGCGCAGTGCTGCGGGATACGGCACCTGCAATGGAGGTTGTGCCGTCACGCCATCGATGGCCTCCTTCAGCGCGTCGATGCCTTCGCCACGGGTCGAGACCAGCGGCACCACCGGGCAACCCAACTCCCGCGCCAGCGCCTCGCGATCGATGTTCAGCCCCTGGGTACGGGCGATGTCGAGCATGTTCAGCGCGACCACGCAGGGCAGCCCCATCTCGCACAGCTGCACGGTGAGGTAGAGGTTGCGTTCCAGGTTGGTGGCGTCCACCACGTTGACCAGCACGTCCACCTCGCCATTGACGATGCAGCGCCGGGCGATCTGCTCGTCCAGCGAGGCCTGGGTCGACAAGGTGGTCAGCGAGTAGGTGCCGGGCAGGTCCACCAGGCGCACGCTGTGCCGCGCGGTGCGGAAGCTGCCTTCCTTGCGCTCGACGGTGACGCCGGCCCAGTTGCCGACGCGCTGGCGCGAGCCGGTGAGCTGGTTGAACAGGGTGGTCTTGCCCGCGTTGGGGTTGCCGATCAGGCCGATGCGCAGCTCACTCATGGCGGCTCAGTCCTGCGCTTCGAGCTGGAGAAAGGCCAGGTCGCGGCGGCGCAGCACCAGGCTGCACTGGCGCGTATCCACCTGCACCGGATCGCCCAGCGGCGCCACGCGGCGCACCTTCAATTCGGCACCAGGCAACAGCCCCATGGAGAACAGCCGCTGGCGGAAGGCGGCACCGATCCCGGGCCGGTAACCGGCAATGCGGTACCGACGTTGCGCTTGAAGATCGTGCATGGGAAGCCTCCGGGCGAATGATCGAACAAGGGGAGAATCGGAATGACTCTCATTTGTTGACGATTATTCGCCTCGAAACCGCCCCTGAAACTGATTCAAGACAAGAATTGCTCTCACTACCCCCAAAGAGGGATGGCCAGAAAAAAGCCCCCGGACCTTTCGGCGCGGGGGCTGTTCGTCGGCAGGACAATCAGCGGGTGCTGATCTGCTGCTGGAGGTTCTGCATCTGCTGCTGCAGGGTGTTGATGTTGCGCATCACCTGGATGCGGAACACATCGAACTCCTTGGTATCGCTGTTGGCCTGGCCCTGGCGGCCGTCGACCTCGGAGCGCAGCACGAACAGATCGTCCTGGATGCTCTTGATCGCCTTGGCCTGGCTGCCGTCCTTCTTCAGGCTGGCGATTTCCGTGTTGAGCGCCTGGATCTGCTGGTTGGCGGCGGCCAGGTCGGCCTGCAGGTTCTTGTACTTGGCCTGTTCGTCGGTGATGGACTTGAGCTTGACGTCGAGCTGCGACATCAGCAGCGCGGCGCTTTCCTGCTGGGCCTTGAGGTCGGCGCTGACCTGCGCCAGGCGCTTGCCCTGGGCGCCGTCGAACTCCGACAGGGAAGTCTGCTGCGCCTTGGCCTGCTCGGCCAGGCGACCCTGCAGCTGCTTGACCTGCAGCTTCAGCGCTTCGCGGTCGCTCATGCCGTTGGACTCGTTGGCGACGAACTTGCCGCGAATGTCGTCCAGGCGACCGGCGGCTTCCTCGCTGATCTTGGCGAAGCTTTCCTGGGTGGCGATCAGTTGCTGTTCCATCAGCAGCAGCTGCTGGTGGCTCCACCAGCCCACGCCGGCCAGGGCGATGGCCATGGCCGCGACCAGCGCCCACAGCGCTCCGGTACCGCCACTGCGCTTCACCGGCTGGGGCAGCGGGCGGCCGTTGGGCTCGACCACGCGGCGCGGGTGATGGCCGAATTCGTCGCGGTCGGCGGCGTCGGTGGAAAGGTGGGGCACATCATCGAATTCGTCGAACGTGTCATTACGCATGGAATGAACCTGTGGGGATAAAGCGGCGTGTTGCCTGCGCAGGGCGCAGTATATCCGTTCGCATGGCTCTGAGAGCAGCGTGCCATCACAGGGCGTCACGCACCTCGTCGGCGCACAGAAGACCCGTGACGGAGGTAGCAGTTCCCCAGGCGACCCGCCGATAGTGGCTTTGCGACATCGTGGCACGCCCCTTGCTCTCGCTCCTGATACTTGGCGCCGCTTTGGCGCCCTTCGCGGGGAGGAAGTCGGGTGATCGAACTCAACAAGGCCATCCTGGATTGCATGCGCGAACTGCGCCGCCGTCTGCGTGAAGAACAGGCACTGGAGATCCAGTACCAGCAGAGCGACGCCATCGAACGGATGCTGCGCGCCTGCGCTGCTTCCACTTGCGAGGAGACCCGCCAGCTGGGCGAACGCCTGAGCGAGCTGAGCGGCGTGAAACTGCCCCGCGTGGTGCAGGAGCCGAGCTTCCTGCCGATGCAGGGTGGCGCTGACCAGCAGTACTCCGGCCCGCTGCGGGGCGGTGCCCGCCCCTCTCGCTGATGCTGCTCTTGCAGGAGCGAGCAGGCTCGCGAACCGGTTACGCTGCGGAGCCAATCCTGTAGGAGCGCGCCATGCGCGCGATCGCGGGCGTGGCCCGCTCCTACAGGTGGAGCCAACCGCTAGGCGCCGTGCAACCGCCACCAGTCACAGAACTCGTCCAGCGCATCCCACAGGCTCGCCTGCGGGTCGTAGTCGAGGTACTGGCGGGCGCGGGAGATATCCAGGGAGAAGTCCTTGGCCATCACCGCCATGCCCAGGCGATGCAGGGTCGGCTCCGGGCGGCCGGGCAGGACCTTGCACACGCCCTCGTTGATCAGCGCCAGGTTGTACGCCAACCCGTACGGCATGTGCCGCTCTACCGGCTGCATGTCCAGGCGGCGCAGCACGTAGTTCACCACGTCCCACAACGGCAGCGGCTGGCCGTTGCTGATGTTGTAGGCCTGGCCGAGCGCCGCGTCGCCCGCCATCAGGCTGGCGAACAACGCGTCGTTGAGGTTCTGGATACTGGTGAAGTCCACCTTGTTCAGGCCCTGGCCGATGATGCGCAGGCGGCCCTTGCGGTGCGCGGCGATCATCCGCGGGAAGATGCTGGTGTCGCCGGCGCCGGTGACGAAGCGCGGGCGCAGCGCCAGCACTTCCAGGCCGAACTCCTGGGCGCCGAGGGCGACCAGCTCGGACTGGTACTTGGTCGAGCCGTAGTGGTTGGCGAAGCGCTTGGGCACCTGCTGCTCGGTGATGCCGACGTGGGACTGGCCATCGAAGTAGATCGACGGCGACGACAGGTGCACCAGCCGGCGAACCTTCTGCTTCAGGCACGCCTCGACAATGGCCTCGGTCATCACCACGTTGGCCTGGTGGAAGTACTCGTGGCTGCCCCACACGCCGACCGCGCCAGCGCAATGCACCACGGCGTCGACATCGCTGCACAGCGCGCGGACCAAGGCCGGGTCCGACAGGTCGCCGGCCATGAACTCCGCGCCACGCGCCACCAGCGGCTGCAGCGCTTCCTCGCGGCGTCCGTTCACCCGTACCGCCAGGCCCTGCTCCAGGGCAAAGCGAGCGAAACGCCCGCCAATGAACCCGCTGGCTCCGGTGACCAGAATCTTCATGCACGCCACTCCTGTTTTTATTTCCGGCGACTCTATCAGCCGCCGCACGCTACCACTCTGGCCTTGCACGCCAGAAACGAATCCTTGCAGACCGCAGCGCGCCGGCAGGGTTGCACGACTTGAGATCGGCGACATGCCGGGGGTGGTTGCGACTACCCTTGAGGCACTGACGCGTACCCACGAGGCCACATCATGAGCAAGACGCACTGGATGATCTACGGCGCCAACGGCTACACCGGCCGGCTGGTGGCCGAGCAGGCGCAACGCGAAGGCCTGACGCCGATCCTCGGCGGCCGCAACCCGGCCAGCCTGCATGCGCTGGGCAGTTCGCTGGGACTGGAGTGCCGGGTGTTCGACCTGAACGACAGCGCCGCCGCCCTGGCCGCGCTGGAAGATATCGCCGTGGTCGCCAACTGCGCGGGGCCCTTCTCCGCCACCGCCGCGCCGATGATCGAGGCGTGCATCGCCAGCGGCGCCCATTACGTCGACATCACCGGGGAGATATCCGTCTTCGAATACGCCCACGGCCTCGACGAAGTGGCGCGCACGGCAGGCGTGGCGATCTGCCCCGGCGTCGGCTTCGACGTGATTCCCACCGACTGCGTCGCCGCCTGCCTGAAGGAAGCCATGCCCGACGCCACGACCCTGGCGCTGGGCTTCGACAGCGGCAGCGGCCTGTCGCCGGGTACCGCCAAGACCACCGTGGAAGGCCTCAAGCTGGGCGGCAAGGTCCGCGAAGCCGGGCGCCTGCGCGACGTGCCGCTGGGCTACAAGCGCCGCGACATCGACTTCGGCCGCGGCCTCAAGCATGCCGTCACCATTCCCTGGGGCGACGTGGCCACCGCCTATTACTCCACCGGCATCGGCGACATCGAGGTGTACCTGCCGGTGCCGCCCGCCGCCGCCATCGGCATGCGGGTGATGGACAGCTTCCGCCCCCTGCTGGGCCGCGACCGCGTACAGGACTGGCTCAAGCAGCAGGTGGACAAGCGCGTCCACGGCCCGGACGAAGTGGCGCGCGGCAAGCTGCGCACCTGGGTCTGGGGCGAAGTGCGCAATGCCCGTGGCGAACGCCGCACGGCGCGCCTGGAAACCGCCAACGGCTACGACGTCACCCTCCACGGCGTGCTCTTCGCGGTGCGCCATCTGCTGGCCAATCCGGCCAGTGTCGGCTACTTCACCCCGTCGAAACTCTTCGGCGCACGCTGCATCGAGCAGTTGCCGGGCAGCGGCAGCATCGTCATTCGCGGCTGATCGGCACCATCAGCCCCGGCGCCTTCGCCAGCAGGTGCCGGGTCAGCGCGGCGAGCAATTCGCCGCCATTGCGCCAGTGATGCCAGTAGAGCGGCACGTCGATCACCCGTCCCGGCAGCATGTCCACCAACTCACCGCGCTCCAGCTCGCCGCGCACCTGCTGCTCGGGCACCAGGCCCCAACCCAGGCCGCCGCTGGTCATGCGCACGAAGCCCTCGGACGACGGGCACAGGTGGTAGCTGAAGTGACCGTCGACGCCCAGGTCCTTCAGGTAGCGGTGCTGCAGTTGATCGTCGGGGCCGTAGACAATGGCCGGGGCGCGCACCAGCCCTTCCGGCTTCACTCCCTTGGGAAAATGCCGGGCAATGAACTCCGGGCTCGCCAGCCCGCGATAGCGCATGGCGCCCAATGGCTCGCAGCGCCCGCCGGCCACCGGGCGCGGGCTGGCGCAGACGCAACCGGCCACCTCGCCGGCACGCATGCGCTTGAGGCCGACTTCCTGGTCCTCGACGACAAGGTCCAGCAACACATGGCGCTCGCCACAGAAGTCCCCGACCGCCTGCGCCCACCAGGTCGCCAGGCTGTCGGCGTTCAGCGCCAGGCGCAGGCGCTCGGGTGCGGCGCCATCGTCCAGCGCGGGCACCCATTGCTGCAGGTCGCCCTCCAGCAGGCGCACCTGCTGCACATGGTTGAGCAGGCGCTGCCCCAGATCGGTCGGCTGCGGTCGCGCCGCGCGCACCAGCACCGGCTGGCCGACTCTCGCCTCGAGCAGCTTGATCCGCTGGGAAATCGCCGATTGCGACAGCCCCAGCACCTGGGCGCCACGCTCGAAACCGCCCTGCTCCACCACGGCGGCCAGGGCGGCAAGCAGCTTGTAGTCGAACATGATCAGTTTCCCTAATGAGATATCAGCAGTATTGGTTTTTCTTATACAGGCCAAAGCCGGACAATCGCCAGCATTCCCACTCGATCAAATGGATTGCCCACCATGGCTGGCGAAACCTCCCTGGCCGCGCTGTTGCGCGACATGACCCCGGTGCTCAATGACGGCGAATACGTCTACTGCACCTTGCCCGACGGGCAAATGCCCGCCGGCCTGCAGCCACTGGGCAGCTTCCGGGAAAGCGAAGGGCTGACGCTGATCCTGCCCCGCGCCGAGGCCGAACAGGCCGGGCTGGCCTTCGACTACGTCGCCGCCTGGCTGACCCTCGAAGTGCACTCGGCATTGCAGGCGGTGGGCCTCACCGCCGCCGTGGCGACGGCGCTGGCCAGGGCCGGGATCAGCTGCAACGTGGTCGCCGCCTGGTACCACGACCACCTGTTCGTCGCCCACGCCGACGGCCCGCGCGCGCTGGACGTGCTGCGCACCCTCGCCCGCAGCCCGGAAGGGGTCTGAACCATGTGGCAGAGCTATCTCAACGGTATCCTGGTGGCCGCCGGGCTGATCATCGCAATCGGCGCGCAGAACGCCTTCGTCCTCGCCCAGAGCCTGCGCCGCGAACATCACCTGTCGGTCGCCGCGCTGTGCGTGGCCTGTGACGCCATCCTGGTCAGCGCCGGGGTGTTCGGCCTGGCGAAAATCCTCGCCGAGAACCCGACGCTGCTGGCCATCGCCCGCTGGGGCGGCGTGACCTTCCTGGTCTGGTACGGCCTCAAGGCGCTGCGGCGCGCAGTCGCACCCGAGGCCATGGCCAACGCCGGGGAAACCGGCCCGCGCTCGCGCCGCACCGTGCTGATGGCGGCGCTGGCGGTCACCCTGCTCAACCCCCACGTCTACCTCGACACCGTGCTGCTGATCGGCTCCCTCGGCGCCCAGCAGGCCGCCCCCGGCGCCTACGCCATGGGCGCGGCCAGTGCCTCGCTGATCTGGTTCTTCACCCTGGCCTTCGGCGCCGCCTGGCTCGCCCCCTGGCTGGCGCGGCCGGCCACCTGGCGCCTGGTGGACCTGATGGTCGCGGTGATGATGCTGGGCATGGCCGCGCAACTGGTGTTCGCCGCCTGATCCGCCAGCGGCGCGGAAACAGTCCGAACGACGTTCCGTCATCACGGTCTGTGTAGGGTGAGGGCCGGATACCAGCGCAGCCCGCCTTCCAGGGCCTTTGCCCCTACAGTTGCTGCGTGGATATGCCACAGGTCGGGTGCTATGATCCGACCTTCGCGGCGCTGGCGGCCAAGGCTGCCAGACGCAACTGGCGCGCTGCCTGTCCCCTTGCGGGACGTCCTGCAGCTACGCCCGGATGCCGCGACACCTACGATACCGGCCCCGTGTACCGGTCGCGCGTTCGCCGCGCTAGCCCAGACTGAGTGAGATAGGAGAGACACCATGGCTTTCGAATTGCCTCCGCTGCCCTACGCGAAGAATGCCCTTGAGCCGCACATTTCCGCGGAGACTCTGGAATTCCACCACGACAAGCACCACAACACCTACGTCGTGAACCTGAACAACCTGGTTCCGGGTACCGAGTTCGAAGGCAAAAGCCTGGAAGACATCGTCAAGACCTCTTCCGGCGGCATCTTCAACAACGCGGCCCAGGTGTGGAACCACACCTTCTACTGGAACTGCCTGAGCCCCAACGGCGGTGGCCAGCCCACCGGCGCCCTGGCTGACGCCATCAACGCTGCCTTCGGTTCCTTCGACAAGTTCAAGGAAGAGTTCAGCAAGACCTCCATCGGCACCTTCGGCTCCGGCTGGGGCTGGCTGGTGAAGAAAGCCGACGGTTCCCTGGCCCTGGCCAGCACCATCGGCGCCGGCTGCCCGCTGACCAGCGGCGACACCCCGCTGCTGACCTGCGACGTCTGGGAACACGCCTACTACATCGACTACCGCAACCTGCGTCCGAAGTACGTCGAGGCGTTCTGGAACCTGGTCAACTGGGACTTCGTGGCCGAGCAGTTCGCTGCTTGATCGCACCCCGCTTGATCTGAAAAAACCCGGCCCCGTGCCGGGTTTTTTCGTAAGGGGCGCGTAACACCTTCGTGTCGGCTAACCTGAAAGGCCGGTACAGTCACGAAACACAACGATGGCCCTTTGACGTCATTGCGCCAATTGCCAATACTCAGCCCCAGTCGTTCGCCCCTGGCGAGAAACAAGGAAAGACCTTGAAACTGGATCCCCGGCACAGCCTCTCCCTCAAGCTGCTGCGAATGGTATTGCTCGCGGCCCTCGTGGTCGGGGTGGTACTCAGCTGTGCCCAGATCGTCTATGACGCCCACAAGGCGCGCCAGAACGTACACAACGACGCCCAGCGCATCCTGGCGATGGTCCGCGACCCTTCCACCCAGGCCGTCTACAGCCTGGACCGCGACATGGCGATGCAGGTCCTCGAAGGCCTGTTCCAGCACGAAGCCGTGCGCTATGCCGCCATCGGCCACCCCGACGAACCCATGCTGGCGGAGAAATCCCGCCCGCTGCTGGACTCCAACACCCGCTGGCTGACCGACCCGATCCTCGGTGCCGAGCAGAACTACTCCATCCGCCTCGCCGGCCGTGGCGGCTCCAACGAATACTACGGCGACCTGAAGATCACCCTCGACACCGCGCCCTACGGCGACGACTTCGTCGCCACCTCGGTGATCATCTTCATTTCCGGCATCCTCCGCGCCATGGCCCTGAGCCTGGTGCTGTTCATGGTCTACCACTGGCTGCTGACCAAGCCGCTGTCGAAGATCATCGAGCACCTGGCCTCGATCAACCCGGACCGCCCCAGCCAGCACAAGCTGCCGATGCCCGACGGCCACGAGAAGGACGAACTGGGCCTGTGGGTGAATACCGCCAACCAGTTGCTGGCCTCCATCGAGCGCAACGGCCATTTGCGCCGGGAAGCCGAAGACAGCCTGCTGCGCATCTCCCAGTACGACTTCCTCACCGGCCTGCCCAACCGCAAGCTGCTGCAGCAGCGCCTGGACCAGATCCTCGAAGGCGCCTCGCGCCTGCAGCGACGCGTCGCCGTCCTCTGCCTGGGCCTGGATGACTTCAAGGGCATCAACGAGCAATACAGCTACCAGTTCGGCGACCAGTTGCTGATCGCCCTCGCCGACCGCCTGCGCACCCGCAGCGCGCACCTCGGCGCCCTGGCACGGCTGGGTGGCGACCAGTTCGCCCTGGTCCAGGCCGACATCGAGCAGCCTTACGAAGCAGCGGAGCTGGCCCAGCAGATCCTCGACGACCTCGAAGCGCCCTTCGAGCTCGACCAGCACCTGGTGCACCTGCGCGCCACCATCGGCATCACCCTGTTCCCCGAGGACGGCGAGACCACCGAGAAGCTGCTGCAGAAAGCCGAACAGACCATGACCCTGGCCAAGAGCCGCTCGCGCAACCGCTACCAGTTCTACATCGCCAGCGTCGACAGCGAGATGCGTCGCCGCCGCGAGCTGGAGAAGGACCTGCGCGAAGCCCTGGCACGCAACGAACTGCACCTCGTGTACCAGCCGCAGGTGGATTACCGCGATCACCGGGTGGTCGGCGTCGAGGCGCTGCTGCGCTGGCAGCACCCGACCCAGGGCTGGGTCGCGCCGGACCTGTTCATCCCGCTGGCGGAGCAGAACGGCAGCATCTTCAGCATCGGCGAGTGGGTGCTCGACCAGTCCTGCCGCCAACTGCGCGAATGGCACGACCAGGGCTTCGACGACCTGCGCCTGGCGGTCAACCTCTCCACCGTGCAGTTGCGCCACAACGCCCTGCCGCGCGTGGTCAGCAACCTGCTGCAGATGCACCGCCTGCCGCCGCGCTCGCTGGAGCTGGAGGTCACCGAGACCGGCCTGATGGAAGACATCTCCACCGCCGCCCAGCACCTGCTCAGCCTGCGCCGTGCCGGCGCGCTGATCGCCATCGACGACTTCGGCACCGGCTACTCGTCGCTGAGCTACCTGAAGAGCCTGCCGCTGGACAAGATCAAGATCGACAAGAGCTTCGTCCAGGACCTGCTGCTGGACGACGACGACGCCACCATCGTTCGCGCCATCATCCAGCTGGGCAAGAGCCTGGGCATGCAGGTGATCGCCGAGGGCGTGGAGACCGTCGAGCAGGAGGCCTACATCATCGCCCAGGGCTGCCACGAAGGTCAGGGCTACCTCTACAGCAAGCCGCTGCCGGCGCGCGAGCTGACGCTCTACCTCAAGCAGGCGCGGCGCCTGGCCGAAGCGGCCGGCGGCAATCCGGGCGGGTCCGTCGAACGGCATTGATCTCACAGGGCGGATAGCGCCCTCCCCCAACGCCAGATCTGCCTGCAGGAGCGAGCTTGCTCGCGAACCGCATGGCACTGGTGCTCGGACTGTTCGCGAGCAAGCTCGCTCCCACAAAAAGCCTCTCGTCCTACGTCTACTGGCCACCTGCTGGCTCCGTGATCGAACAGCGCCACCGATCTCTCTTTTCAAAAATGCAAATCTTTCGCATTATGTTGCGGATTTTCTTGCGCAGTCCTTTTTCGTGCGCCTCTTCTCCATGCAAAGGAACCCGTCATGACTCGTATGCCCTGGGCCACTGCCAGCCTGCTCGCCATCGCCATTTCCCTCGCCGGCTGCGGCGATGACAAGAAAGCCGAAGCCCCCGCCGCTCCGGCAGCCAGCACCCAGAGCACTGCCCCGGCAGCGGCTGCCAAGGTCGACGAGGCCGCGGTCAAGGCCGTGGTGAAGAACTACCTGGACATCGCCGAAGCCACCTACGGCGACGCCCTGACCACTGCCAAGGCGCTGCAGACCGCCGTCGACGCACTGATCGCCAAGCCCAGCGAAGAAACCCTGAAGGCCGCCCGCGAAGCCTGGATCGCTTCCCGCCCGTCCTACTCGCAGAGCGAAGCCTTCCGCTTCGGCAACTCGATCATCGACGACTGGGAAGGCGCGGTTAACGCCTGGCCGCTGGACGAAGGCCTGATCGACTACGTCGCCAAGGACTACCAGCACGCCGAAGGCAACGCCGGCGCCACCGCCAACATCATCGCCAACACCGAGATCCAGGTCGGCGAAGACAAGATCGACGTCAAGGAAATCACCGGCGAGAAGCTCAAGGGCCTGAACGAGCTGGGCGGTTCCGAAGCCAACGTCGCCACCGGCTACCACGCCATCGAATTCCTGCTGTGGGGCCAGGACCTGAACGGCACCAAGCCGGGCGCCGGCGATCGCAAATACACCGACTACGCCCAGGGCAAGGACTGCACCAACGGTCACTGCGACCGTCGCGCCGCCTACCTGAAAGCCGCCACCGACCTGCTGGTGGCTGACCTGGAAGAAATGGTCGGCAACTTCAAGTCCGGCGTCGCCGACAACTACCGCGCCAAGGTCGAGGCCGACACCGCCGAGAACAACCTGCGCAAGATGTTCTTCGGCATGGGCTCCCTGTCCCTCGGCGAGCTGGCCGGCGAGCGCATGAAGGTCGCGCTGGAAGCCAACTCCACCGAAGACGAGCACGACTGCTTCAGCGACAACACCCACAACACCCTGTTCTTCAACGCCAAGTCCATCCGCAACATCTACCTGGGTGAGTACAAGCGCACCGACGGCAGCGTCGTGAAGGGCCCGAGCCTGTCCGACCTGGTCGCCAAGGCTGACGCCGCCGCCGACACCGACCTGAAGAACGACCTGGCCAACACCGAAGCCAAGATGCAGGTCATCGTCGACCGTGCCGAGAAGGACGGTGTGCACTTCGACCAGATGATCGCTCCGGAAGACAAGGACGATCAGCAGAAGATCCGCGACGCCATCGCCTCGCTGGTCAAGCAGACCGGCGCCATCGAGAAGGCCGCTACTGCGGTCGGCGTGCAGGACCTGAAGCCGGACAACGCCGATCACCAGTTCTGATCCGCGCGTCCTGAAGTGACTGCGGCTCCAGGCCGCAGCTACTGACGTGGCAAAGGCAAAGCCCCGCACGGCGGGGCTTTGTCGTTTCCGGGCGGCAAACGATGTCGTTCTCAAATACAAATTTTTCATATTTGCATTTGACGCCCCTGATAACATGGCCCGCTGCCATGTCACCGCTCTGGAACCCGTCGATGCTCCACCGCCGTACCGCCCTGCACCTCGTGCCGCTGCTGTCTGCCCTCGCCCTTGCCGCGTGCAAGCCGGAGACCTCCCAGCACGCCGTGGCCGAGCCCGGCGAAGCGCTTTCCGGCGGCGCCACCACGGTCAGGCAGAGCGACCGCAACGCCTATTCCATGCCCTCGGCCAACCTCACGCCGAGCCGCCGCCTGGACTTCGCCGTGGGCAACAGCTTCTTCCGCAATCCCTGGGTGATCGCGCCGACCACCACCACTGCGCGCGACGGCCTCGGCCCGCTGTTCAACACCAACGCCTGCCAGAACTGCCACATCAAGGACGGCCGCGGCCATCCGCCGGAGTTGAACGACGTCAACGCCGTGTCGATGCTGGTGCGCCTGTCGATCCCCGCCGGCTCCGCCGACGTCGAGACCATCAAGCGCCTGGGCGTGGTGCCCGAGCCGGTGTATGGCGGCCAGTTCCAGGACTCGGCGATCCCCGGCGTGGCGCCCGAAGGCAAGGTCCGCGTGGAATACGACGCGATGCCTGTGACCTTCAAGGACGGCACCGTGGTCGAGTTGCGCAAGCCGAAACTGCGCATCAGCGACCTGGGCTACGGCCCGATGCACGCGGACACGATGTTCTCCGCGCGCATCGCCCCGCCGATGATCGGCCTGGGCCTGCTGGAGTCCATCAGCGAGGCGGACATCCTCGCCAACGCCGAGCAGCAGGCCAAAGGCAGCGACGGCATCCACGGCCGACCGAACCGGGTCTGGGACGATGCCACGCAACAGACCGTCCTCGGTCGCTTCGGCTGGAAGGCCGGGCAACCCAACGTCGCCCAGCAGAATGCCCACGCCTTCTCCGGTGACATGGGCCTGACCAGTGATCTGCTGCCCAGCGACGACTGCACGGCAGCGCAGACCGACTGCAAGAACGCCATCGACGGCGGCAAGCCGGAAGTCAGCCAGCACATTTTCAACCAGGTCGCCTTCTACGCCCGCAACCTCGCGGTGCCGGCGCGGCGCAAGGTCGACGACCCGCAGGTGCTGACCGGCAAGGGGCTGTTCTTCGACTCCGGTTGCGCCAGCTGCCACACGCCCAAATTCACCACCGGCGCCAACGCCGCCGAACCGGAGCTGGCCAACCAGCTCATCCGCCCCTACAGCGACCTGCTGCTGCATGACATGGGCGAGGGACTAGCGGACAATCGCCCGGAATTTCTCGCCAGCGGCCGCGATTGGCGCACGGCGCCGCTGTGGGGCATCGGCCTGACCGAGACGGTCAACGGTCACACCCAGTTCCTGCATGACGGCCGCGCCCGCAACCTGCTCGAAGCCGTGCTCTGGCATGGCGGCGAAGCCGAAGCGGCCAAACAGCGCGTACTGAATTTCGACGCCGGGCAGCGCGATGCCCTGCTGGCGTTCCTGAACTCACTCTAAGGAGCCGAGCCCACCATGTTCCGCCCCCGACTTCTGATCACCAGCCTCGCCATCGCCCTGGGCGCCTGCTCGCCCACCGACCCGCAGGCGACCACCAGCGCCACGCTGGCCCAGCAGGTGATCCTGCCGACCTACAGCCGCTGGGTCGACGCCGACCGCGCGCTGGCCGCCAGCGCCCTGGCCTACTGCCAGGGCAAGGAAGACCTGACCAAGGCGCGCGCCGACTTCATGGCCGCACAGAAGGCCTGGGCCGAACTGCAGCCGCTGCTGGTCGGCCCGCTGGCCGAAGGCAACCGCTCCTGGCAGGTGCAGTTCTGGCCGGACAAGAAGAACCTCGTGGCGCGCCAGGTCGAGCAACTGCTGGGCAGCGGCAACGCGATTTCCCCGGCGACCCTGGATAAGTCCAGCGTCGTGGTCCAGGGACTGACCGCCTACGAATACATCCTCTACGACGCCAAGATCGACCTCGCCAACGCCGAGACCAAGGCGCGCTACTGCCCGCTGCTGGAAGCCATCGGCAGCCACCAGCAGGCGCTGGCAGAGAACATCCTGGCGCAGTGGAAGCAGGACGGCGGCATGCTCGCCCAGCTCTCCAAGTTCCCCAACGAGCGCTACGCCGATGCCCACGAGGCCATCGCCGAGCTGCTGCGCGTGCAGGTCACGGCGCTGGACATGCTGAAGAAAAAACTCGGCACCCCGCTGGGCCGCCAGAGCAAGGGCATCCCGCAGCCGTTCCAGGCCGAAGGCTGGCGCAGCGACATGTCGCTGGCGAGCCTGGACTCCAGCCTGACCGGCGCCCAGGCGCTGTGGGACGGCACCGACAAGAAGGGCCTGCGCGCCCTGCTGCCGGCCGAGCAGAAAGAGCTGGCCGGCAAGATCGACGCGGCCTACGCCGATGTCCACGGCAAGCTGAAAGCCATCAACCAGCCGCTCAGCGAACTGCTCAAGGACGAAGCGGGCCTCAAGCAGCTGAACGACCTGTACGACAGCCTCAACGTCGTCCATCGCCTGCACGAAGGCGACCTGGCGAAGGCGTTGGGAGTACAACTCGGCTTCAACGCCAACGACGGCGACTGATCGAAAGCGAACGAGGTGAACGCCATGTTGCGACGTCACGTGATCGGCCTGGGCAGCCTGCTGCTCGGCGCCCTGACCTTCGGCGGCTGGACGCTGTCACGCAAGGGCAAGGAGCCCCTGGTGCTGTCCGCCCGTGACGACGCGGATGGCAAGCACTACGCCGTGGGCTATCGCCTGGATGGCAGCTGTGCCTTCGCCACCGAAGTCGGCCTGCGCTGCCACGACGTGGTGCAGCACCCCGAGCGGCCATTGGCGCTGTTCGTCGCCCGGCGGCCGGGGCGGCAGAGCTACCTGATCGACCTGAACGACGGCCGCCTGCTGCAGACCCTCGACTCGCAGGCCGACCGTCACTTCTACGGCCACGGCGTGTGGCACAAGGACGGCGAGTGGCTCTACGCCACCGAAAACGACACCACCGATCCGGGCCGCGGGATGCTCGGCGTGTACCGCTTCGATGGCGAGCGCCTGAGCCACACCGGCGAGATTTCTACCCACGGCCTTGGCCCGCATCAGGTGTCCTGGATGCCCGACGGCGAGACCCTGGTGGTCGCCAACGGCGGCATCCGCACCGAAGCCGAAAGCCGCGTGGAAATGAACCTCGACGCCATGGAGCCGAGCCTGGTGCTGATGCGCCGCGACGGCTCGCTGATCTCCAAGGAAACCCTGCCGCAGCAGATGAACAGCGTGCGCCACCTGGCCATCGCCAAGGACGGCACCATTGTCGCCGGCCAGCAGTACATGGGCGATGCCCACGACCGCGCCGACCTGCTCGCCATCAAGCGCCCCGGCCAGCCCTTCGAAGCCTTCCCGCTGGCGGACGAGCAGCGCCTGGCGATGACCCAGTACACCGCCAGCGTCGCCATCCACGACGAGCTGCGCCTGGTCGCCCTGACCGCGCCGCGCGGCAACCGCTTCTTCATCTGGGACCTGGACACCGGCGCCGTGCGCCTGGACGCGCCACTGCCCGATTGCGCCGGCGTCGGCGCGGTGAAGGACGGCTTCGTCGTCACCTCCGGACAGGGCCGCTGCCGCGTCTATGACTGCCGCATCGAGCGCATCGCCGGCACCCCGCTGGACCTGCCCCCGGCCTTCTGGGACAACCACCTGCACCTGGCCTGAAGCTGCGTCTGCGAAAGAACCGACGAGCGTAGGAGCGGACTCCGTCCGCGATGGACAGCCGGCTTGCTCGGAGTGGCCGGAAACCGATCGCGGACAAAGTCCGCTCCCACGCGACAAGGGGCCGCGGCATCAAGCGGAACGCCCGTCCCAGAGCGCTCCGCAGCCCTACCATTCATCTGCCCGGCCTCACAAACGCGCGCTCCCGGCCGATGCAAAGACTGACCGATTCCCACCTTGCGTCTTAGAGGCGTACCCACGATGTCCCCCAACACTTCCTTGCGTACCCAGATCCTTTCGCTGCTGGGCGGCAGCCTGCTGCTCGTGCTGCTGATCGCCCTCGCCTGCTTCCACTTCCTCTCCGGCAGCGTGGGCGCCTACCAGCGCCTGCTGGACGGCCCGCTGCAATCCTCACAACTGGTCGACCAGGCCAACCTGGCCTTCAAGGTCCAGGTGCAGGAATGGAAGAACGTCCTCCTGCGCGGCCAGCAACCGGCCGACCTGAACAAGTACTGGGGCCAGTTCGAGGACCAGGAGCGCGCCGTGCAGGACGTGCTCGGCCGCCTGGAACAGAACGCCAGTGACGAGCCGCCGCTCAAGGCCCAGGTAACCCGCCTGCGCGACGAGCACCGCCAGCTCGGCCAGGCCTACCGCAAGGGCCGCGATGCCTACCTCGCCGCCGGCAGCGACCCGCGCGCCGGTGACGCCGCGGTGAAAGGCATCGACCGCGCCGCCAGCGAGCAGATGGCCGCCCTGGTGGACAGCCTGCACCGCGACGCCCAGGAAGAAGCCAGGAGCATCTCCGCCAGCGCCCACAGCACCGCCATCGGCGGCAGCCTGATCCTGCTGATCTCCGGCCTCGCCCTGGGCCTGCTCAGCCTGTGGCTGGTCAATCGCAACCTGATCGGCCCGATCGCCCGCCTGATCGAGCACATCGCCCAGCTCAGCGAGGGCAACTTCGGCGAGCGCGTCGATGCCAGCCGTCGCGACGAACTGGGCCGCCTGGCCCGCGCCGCCAACACCCTGCGCGACTTCCTGGCCGAGACCTTCACCCGCTTGAAGCACAGCACCACCGAACTGGACACCGCCAGCGGCGAACTGAACGCCATCGCCACCCTGATGGCCGAAGGCACCCGCGAGCAGTTCTCGCGCACCGACCAGGTGGCCACGGCGATGCACGAGATGTCCGCCACCGCGCAGGAAGTCGCGCGCCACGCCTCCGACGCCGCGCGCGCTGCCGATGACGCCGACCAGCACGCCCAGCAAGGCGGCGAGGTGATGAAGACCACCATCGTCACCATCACCGAGATGAGCAACGAGATCGCCAACACCGCCGAAGTCATCCGCCGCCTGGAAAGCGACAGCGGGCGCATCGGCAAGGTGCTGGAAGTGATCCGCGGCATCGCCGACCAGACCAACCTGCTGGCCCTCAACGCCGCCATCGAGGCCGCGCGCGCCGGTGAAGCCGGCCGTGGTTTCGCCGTGGTCGCCGACGAGGTGCGCACCCTGGCCCAGCGCACCGCCGAATCCACCGCCGAGATCCACCAGATCATCGACACCGTGCAGACCGGCTCGGTGAACGCCCTGCGCGCCATCGAGAACGGCCAGACCCGCAGCGAGCAGGGTGTGGAGCGCGTCACCCAGGCCGGCGAAGTGCTGCGCAGCATCACCCACGCAGTGGAGGCGATCCGCGACATGAACCGCCAGATCGCCACCGCCGCCGAGGAACAGACCTCGGTCGCCGAGGACATCTCGCGCAACCTCACCGAGATCACCGCCATCGGCGCCACCAACGAGGAAAACGTGGTGCGCACCCAGGGCGCCAGCCGCCACCTGCACGGCCTCTCCGGCGAGATCGCCGACGTCACCCGCAAGCTCAGCGCCTGATCCGCTTGCGCCACATGGATGTGGCTCCCTTCCCTGCTTCCGCTGCTGCACCGATTCAGCGCGTATCTGCCGCAAACAACCTTACTTTTCGTGCGAAACCTCTTGTAATCGCAGCCCTTTGACTCGCCGCGCATTCAGGCATAAGGTGCGCAATTCCGCCCCGCAATGGGGCGTCCCACGTATCGGCTTCAGAGCCTGATCGACATCTGCGCGAACGGAAGGCCGCCCGGCCAATAGTGGGCGAGCGATCGCGCCCGATAGCTGCCAGGCACGTACCAAGGAACAGGAAGATGTTGCGCCGCATGCTGATCATGCTGGGCGTAGTTGCCGTCATCGTTGCGGTGCTCGCCGGCTCGAAATACCTCTCCATCAAGAAACAGATCGCCATGTTCTCGGCACCGCGTCCGCCGGTGAGCGTGAACGCCACCCAAGCCGAACAGCGCGACTGGCAGAGCCGCCTGCAGGCCATCGGTACCCTGCGCGCCATCCAGGGTGTGACCCTGACCGCCGAGGTTTCCGGCACGGTCAGCGCGGTGCAGTTCGTCTCCGGCGACAAGGTCAAGGTCGGCCAGCCGGTCGTGCAGTTGGAATCCGACGTCGAGCAGGCCACCCTGCGCACCGCCGAGGCGGACCTCGGGCTCGCCCAGGTCGAGTACGAGCGCGGCAAGAGCCTGGTGGGCCGCCAGGCCATTTCCAAGAGCGAATACGACCGCCTCGCTGCCCAGCTGAACCGTTCCACCGCTACCGTCGCGCAACTGCGCGCCGCGCTGGCGAAGAAGCGCATCCTCGCCCCCTTCTCCGGGACCATCGGCATCCGCCAGGTGGACGTCGGCGACTACGTGTCCCCCGGCACCGAGATCGTCACCCTGCAGGATCTTTCGACCCTGCAGGTGGACTTCTTCCTGCCCGAGCAGGACTTCCCGCTGCTCAAGCGCGGGCAGAAAGTCGTGGTGCGCGTGGCCGCCTATCCGGGCCAGAGCTTCGACGCGCAGATCGACGCCATCAGCCCGCGCGTGGACAACCAGACGCGCAACCTGCTGGTCCGCGCCAGCATGGCCAACCCCGAGGGCAAGCTGCTGCCGGGCATGTTCGCCAACCTGGAAGTGCAGTTGCCGGACAGCGCCCCGCGCGTCGTGGTCCCCGAGACCGCCGTCGCCTTCACCCTGTACGGCAACTCGGTGTACGTGGTGGTGCCGCACAAGCCCAAGGACGGCGAAAACGCGGAGGACGCCAAGGCCGACGACAAGACGCCGAAGCTGGACGTCGAGCGCCGCTTCGTGAAGACCGGCGAGCGCCGCGAAGGCAGCGTGGTGATCCTCGAAGGCCTGAAGGCCGGCGAGGAAGTGGTGACCTCCGGCCAGCTCAAGCTGGACAACGGCACCGCCGTCGCCATCGTCAAGGACCCGCAGTAATCGCATAGCCGGCGCGTCGCTCGATGCTGCGCGCCAACAGCCCCCGCCGTCATCCGGCAGGGTCCGCATTAAAGGATTGAGCTATGTTCACCGATCCCTTTATCCGTCGCCCCGTGCTGGCGACCGTGGTCAGCCTGCTGATCGTCCTGCTCGGCATGCAGGCCTTCAGCAAGCTGGTGATCCGCGAATACCCGCAGATGGAAAACGCGCTGATCACCGTCACCACCTTCTATGCCGGCGCCAACGCCGAGACCATCCAGGGCTACATCACCCAGCCGCTGCAGCAGAGTCTCGCCAGCGCCGAAGGCATCGACTACATGACCTCGGTGAGCCGGCAGAACTACTCGGTGATCTCGATCTACGCGCACATCGGCGCCAACTCCGATCGCCTGGTGACCGAGCTGCTGTCGAAGATCGGCGAGGTGAAGACCCAGCTGCCGCCCGACGCGGAAGACCCGGTACTGGACAAGGAGGCGGCCGACGCCTCGGCGCTGATGTACATCAGCTTCTTCAGCGAGCAGATGAACAATCCGCAGATCACCGACTACCTGTCGCGGGTGATCCAGCCCAAGCTCGCCACCCTGCCGGGTATCTCCGAAGCCGAGATCCTCGGTAACCAGGTCTTCGCCATGCGCCTGTGGCTGGACCCGGTGAAGATGGCCGCCTACGGCATCACCGCCGGCGACGTGGCCAGCGCGGTGCGCGAGTACAACTTCCTCTCCGCCGCCGGCGAGGTGAAGGGCGAGCTGGTGGTCACCTCGGTGAACGCCTCCACCGACCTGAAGTCCCCGGAAGCCTTCGCCGCCATCCCGCTGAAGACCGCGGGCGATCGCCGCGTACTGATGGGCGACGTGGCGCGCATCGAACTGGGCGCGGCGAGCTACGACGCGGTCAGCTCGTTCAACGGCATCCCGTCGGTGTACATCGGTATCAAGGGCACGCCCAGCTCCAACCCGCTGGACGTGATCAAGGAAGTCCGCGCCAAGATGCCGGAGCTGGAAGAGCAACTGCCGCCGGGCCTGCAGGTATCCATCGCCTACGACGCCACGCGCTTCATCCAGGCCTCCATCGACGAGGTGGTGAAGACCCTGGGCGAGGCGATCCTGATCGTCATCGTGGTGGTCTTCCTGTTCCTCGGCGCTTTCCGCTCGGTGATCATCCCGGTGGTGACCATCCCGCTGTCGATGATCGGCGTGCTGTTCTTCATGCAGGTGATGGGCTACTCGATCAACCTGCTGACCCTGCTGGCGATGGTGCTGGCCATCGGCCTGGTGGTGGACGACGCCATCGTGGTGGTGGAGAACATCCACCGCCACATCGAGGAGGGCAAGTCGCCGTTCCAGGGTGCCATCGAGGGCGCGCGGGAAATCGCCGTGCCGGTGGTGACCATGACCATCACCCTGGCCGCCGTGTACGCGCCCATCGGCTTCCTCAGCGGCCTCACCGGCGCGCTGTTCAAGGAGTTCGCCTTCACCCTGGCCGGCGCGGTGATCATCTCCGGCATCGTCGCCCTGACCCTGTCGCCGATGATGTGCTCGCGCCTGCTGCGCCACGACGAGAACCCCAGCGGCCTGGCCCATCGCCTGGACCTGATCTTCGAAGGCCTCAAGCGGCGCTACCAGTGCGCCCTGCACGGCACCCTGAACAGCCGCCCGGTGGTGATCGTCTTCGCCCTGCTGGTGCTGGCGATCATCCCGCTGCTGATGATGTTCACCCACAAGGAACTGGCGCCGGAGGAAGACCAGGGCATCGTCTTCATCATGGCCAACGCACCGCAGACGGCGAACCTGGATTACCTGTCGAAGTACACCGCCGAGTTCGAAGGCATCTTCCGCAAGTTCCCCGAGTACTATTCGGCGTTCCAGATCAACGGCTACAACGGCGTGCAGACCGGTATCGGCGGCATGCTGCTCAAGCCCTGGGACGAGCGCCAGCGCAGCCAGATGGAACTGCTGCACGCGGTGCAGGGCGAGCTGGACAAGATCCCCGGCCTGCAGATCTTCGGCTTCAACCTGCCATCGCTGCCGGGCACCGGCGAGGGCCTGCCGTTCCAGTTCGTGATCAACACCGCCAGCGACTACCAGTCCCTGCTGCAGGTGGCCGAGCGGGTGAAGAAGCGCGCGGAAGAGTCGGGCAAGTTCGCCTTCCTCGACCTCGACCTGGCCTTCGACAAGCCGGAGCTGGTGGTCGATATCGACCGCGCAAAGGCCGCGCAGATGGGCGTGACCATGCAGGACCTGGGCGTCGCTCTGGGGGCGCTGCTCGGTGAAGGCGAGATCAACCGCTTCACCATCGACGGGCGCAGCTACAAGGTGATCGCCCAGGTCGAGCGCGCCTACCGCGACAACCCGGGCTGGCTGAACAACTACTACGTGAAGAGCCAGAGCGGCCAGCTGATCTCGCTGTCCACGCTGGTGAACTTCCACGAGCGCGCGCGCCCGCGCCAGCTCAACCAGTTCCAGCAACTCAACTCGGCGATCATCTCCGGCGTGCCGATGGTCAGCATGGGCGAAGCCATCGACACGGTGCGCGGCATCGCCGAGCAGGAGTCACCGCGCGGCTTCTCCTTCGACTACGCCGGCGCCTCGCGGCAATTCGTGCAGGAAGGCAGCGCGCTGATGATCACCTTCGCCCTGGCACTGGCGGTGATCTTCCTGGTGCTGGCGGCGCAATTCGAGAGCTTCCGCGATCCGCTGGTGATCATGGTCACGGTGCCGCTGTCGATCTGCGGTGCGCTGATCCCGCTGTTCCTCGGCCTGTCGAGCCTGAACATCTACACCCAGGTGGGGCTGGTGACGCTGATCGGGCTGATCAGCAAGCACGGCATCCTCATCGTCGAGTTCGCCAATCAGCTGCGCCACGAGCGCGGACTGTCGGTGCGCGAGGCGGTGGAGGAAGCTGCGGCGATCCGCCTGCGCCCGGTGCTGATGACCACAGCAGCGATGGTGCTGGGCGTGACGCCACTGCTGTTCGCCAGCGGTGCCGGCGCGGTGAGCCGCTTCGACATCGGCGTGGTGATCGCCACCGGCATGAGCGTCGGTACGCTGTTCACCCTGTTCGTGCTGCCCTGCGTGTACACGCTGCTGGCCAAGCCGGACAAGAAGCCGGTTGAAGACCCCGTGCCAGCCACGGCGCACTGAAGCAAAAAGCCCCGCATCAGCGGGGCTTTTTTCTGGCGTGTCGGATAGTTCTGAACTCGGAGCATCCCTGTAGGAGCGAGCTTGCTCGCGAACCGCCTGATGCCCATGCATCAGGCAAACCCGTGTTCGCGAGCAAGCTCGCTCCTACAAAAACGGCCGTTGCCGGACGCCATTGCGGGGGGAGCACCTGCCGTCATCTGACAGACCATTCATACGCACTTTTCGACCGCCTGCTCCTTTATCTCAGCGTTGATACACAACCTCTAAATTCCCCATACACGCATCGCGTATCCCTGCGCGCCACTCGCCGGGAATCTCCGGCCCAACGTCGGAACCCGCCATGCCGGCAAACGCCCCAAGCCCAGGCTTCACCCTGGTCGAACTGATGGTCACCCTGGCCGTGCTGGCCATCCTCTCGACACTGGCCGCGCCGATGTTCGGCGACCTGATCCAGCGCAACAAGGTCGATGCCGCCAGCGGCGAACTGACCCACCTGCTGCAGTACGCCCGCAGCGAAGCCATCACCCGCGCCAGCGCGGTGACGGTCACCGCCGGGAGCGGCAACTGGGTCGGCGCGCTGAGTGTCGCCACCAGCAGCGAAACCCTGCGCCAGTACGGCAGCGAGGGAATCAACGGTGGCAGCGCGGTGACCGCGACCGGCAGCGCCAGCAGCCTGACCTTCCGCGCCGCCGGCACGCTCAGTGGCGCGGCACAGAGCATCCGCCTGTGCCCCAGCAGCGGCAGCAGTGGCCGACTGCTGAGCATCTCCAGCAGCGGGCAAATCACCAGCACCACCACGGAGTGCTCATCATGAGACGCGCCCACCGAGGTTTCAGCCTGCTGGAAGTGCTGATCAGCCTGCTGCTGGTCAGCGTCGGCGCGCTAGGCATGGCGGCACTGCAGGGCAAGAGCCTGCGCTACACCCAGGATGCGGTGCAGCGCAACGAGGCGATCATGCTCGCCCAGCAGTTGCTGGAGCAGATGCGCAGCAACCCCAAGGATGCCTTGAGCGCCACCCACAAATTCAGTAGCAGCTCGGCCTACTACAAGGTCGCCGGCACCGCCTTCGGTACCTCTTCGCGCAGCGATTGCGCCACCCGCGGGCGCGGCAACGGCGGCTCCGACGTGGCGAAAGCCGACCTCGCCTGCTGGCTGCAGGCGGTGCAGGCGACGCTGCCGGTGACCAGCTCGATCCTCAGCGCCAACTTCACCATCTGCCCCAGCCAGTCCGATGGCGCGTGCAGCAACGACGCCAGCTCCGCCGTGCTGATCCAGTTGGCCTGGAACGACCCCAGCGGCCAGTGCGACAACAACCTGTGCACCTACCGCCTGCGCGGCGAACTCTGAGGTCCGGCATGCCTGCTCATACACGTCCCCTGCAAAGACAGCCCGCACGCCAGGCCGGCCTGTCCCTGGTCGAGCTGATGGTCGCCCTGGCCATCGGCAGCCTGCTGATCCTCGGCGCCACCGAGCTGTACATCAACAACAAGGCGCACTTCCAGTTCCAGCAGGGGCAACTGGGCAACCAGGAAAACGCCCGCTACACGCTCCTGCTGCTGGACCAGCAACTGGCCCGCACCGGCTATCGCTACCTGCCCCAGGACAGCCAGGAAGTGGCCTTCCCGGCGCTGGCCAGCAGCAACGGTTGCCCATCGTTCAAGGCTGGCCAGACCTACCAGGCGAGCAGCGACGGCAAGGGCATCTGCCTGCGCTACCAGGGCGCCAGCGACAGCACCACGGAAGTCGCCGGTTCCAATGGCAACCAGTACGACTGCCTGGGCGCCTTCGTCCCGCGCGGTACGCGCGTGCTCACGCGCATCAGCTACGTTGCGGGCAGCACGCCGGCCGACGGCACCCTCACCTGCACGGCCCAGGGGGCCAGCGAGCAGGCACTGATCAAGGGCGTGGCGGGCTTTGCGCTGTTCGCCCTGCCCACCAGCACCGATGACAGCCAGGCGATCAGCTACGCGGCCTTGCTTGCCACGGGCGCGTCGACCCGCGGCGGCATGGGCAGCGACATCGCCAGCCGCTGGAAAACCCTCAGCGGCGCAACCCTCAGCGAGAACACCGCCTACGTCTACCAGATCGCCCAAGGCAGCGTGATGCTGCGGAACCTGATGCCATGAGCCCACGACACAACCTGCGCGCGCAACGCGGCGCCACCCTGGTCATTGCCCTGGTGATGCTGCTGCTCGGCACCCTGATTGCCCTGAGCAGCATGCGCAGCACCACCACCGAGACCCGGATCATCGGCAACCTCAGCGAACAGCAGCATTCGCGGGCCGCCGCCGAGTCGGCGCTGCGCGAAGGCGAGCGCCGGCTGGCGGCGCAGACCAGCCTGGACCAGGGCTCGGCGAACTGCACCACCAGCGTCGCGCAGCACGCCAACCTGTGCATTCTGGTCAGCGACAAATACTCCTCCAACGGCAAGGCCAGCGCCGACTGGTGGAGCAGCGACGCCACCTCCATCGCCTACCTGGGCATGGACGGCAGCTCCACCTTCGACCCGGTGCCGCGCTGGAACACCGCCTACATCGCCTTCGACCCGGCCGACTCCAACGGCAACGTGCAGATCACCGACCCCGACGAACGCTCCCAGGGGCGCGGGCCGCACTACTACCGGGTGAGCGCTGCCGCCCGCGCCGACGGGCAGCGCCTGATGAGCGTGCTGCAGACCGTCACCATCCGCCGTTACTACTGAGGAGCCTGACGTGAGCCGACGTCCCGCCCAGCCCTTCCTGCTGTTCCTGTTCGGCGGCCTGCTGCTGGCCACCGCGCTGCCCACCGATGCCGCGACGCTGACCCTGAGCCAGCAGCCGCTGTTCCTCACCGAGGGCGTGGCGCCGAACATCATGGTGACCATCGACAACTCCAACAGCATGCGCTGGAGCTTCGCCCCCGATGGCATGAACCCCACCACCGGCAGCACCTACAACGGCTACAGCGCCGACCAGGTGCGTACCAGCCGGCGCGCCAAGTCGTCCACCTTCAACCCGCTGTACTACAACCCCAACGTCACCTACCAGGCGCCCTACAACGTCCTCTACAGCAACGCCGTCACCACCTACACGCCGCTGACCACCAGCTTCACCGCGGCCTATGTGAACGGCTTCAAGAGCGCCAAGGGCAGCCTGGACCTGAGCTCGGCGTACAAGGTTTCCTGGGAATACGACACCGCGCGGGCGACCACCGACAGCACCTACTGGACCTACACCGGCTACAGCTCCTACAGCAGTCCCGACAAGGTCTACTACCTGGCGGCGAACCCGTCATCGGACTTCAGTTCGAGCAGTACCTCGTCCAGTACCAGCAGCTCCGCCAGTGTGAGCGGTTCCACCACGTCCACTGGCAAGTCGGCCTCGCTCACCGGCGGCGGCACCTACACCGTCACCGCCAAGAGCAACAGCTGCACCGCGACCATCACCAACCCGAAGTCCAGCACCGGCTCGACCACCACCAACAGCGACGGCAGCACCTCCAGCACCACCACCGCCGTCAGCTACTCCACCGCCAGTTGCTCCTACACCACCAGCGGCAAGACCACCACCTACACGGTGACGTCCACCGCGACCACCACCCTGACAACGACCACCACCTACCCGGACCGCACCAAGGCCGCAGTGCCGGCGTACTACTACGTCTACAGCACCGCGCTCAGCGGCTGCACCAGCAGCGTCAACGATGACAACTGCTACAAGCTGGTGACCGTATCCTCCACCTCCGGCACCAACGGCAGCGACGAGCGACAGAACTTCGCCAACTGGTACAGCTTCTACCGCAACCGCGAACTGGCGACACAATCAGGCGCCAACCTCGCCTTCGTCACGCTGCCGGAGAACACCCGTCTCAGCTGGCAGGCCCTGGGCACCAGCGATACCTGCATCACCAGCAGCTCGTACCTGTCGAGCTACAACTGCCGCGGGCTGAGCAACACCAGCACCAGCTACTACGACAACCGCCTCGGCACCTTCTCCGGCGCGCACCGGGCCAAGTTCTTCGAATGGCTGGGGGACATCTATTTCAACCAGGGCACCCCGCTGCTGGACGCCGTCGACCGCGTCGGCTCGCTGCTCAGCGTCACCGGCAAGTACAGTCCCTACGCCTACTCCATCGGCAGCAGCGAAACGCCGCTGTACAGCTGCCGGGCCAGCTACAGCATCACCCTCACCGACGGCATCTGGAACACCGCCGGCAGCCATGGCGACTGGGACAGTACCAGCCGCACCCTGCCCGACGGCCAGGCCTACAGCGCACGGGCGCCCTACAAGGACAGCGCCTCCAACACCCTCGCCGACCTGGCGTTCAAGTACTGGGCCACCGACGCCCAGCCGAACATCGCCAACAACGTCAGCACCTACATCGCCGAGAGCAACAGCAACGCCACCACCCAGTACTGGAACCCGAAGAACGACCCGGCTACCTGGCAGCACATGGTCAGCTACTTCGTCGGCCTGGGCCTGACCACCAGCCTGACCAACCCGGCCTGGGGTGGCGACACCTACTCCGGCGACTACAGCAAGCTGGCCGCCGGCACCCTGAGCTGGCCCGCGGCTTCGTCGGGCAGCGCCAACAACGTCTACGACCTGTGGCACGCGGCAATCGACTCCCGTGGCGAATTCTTCAGCGTCGACTCGCCCGATGACCTGGTCTCCGCCCTGCAGAACGTGGTCAACCGCATCTCCCAGCGCGAGGACTCCGGCGCCGCGCCGGCACTGGTCAGCTCGCCGCTGCTCAATGCCGACAGCAGCACTGCCGACAGCGAGCTGTACAGCTACACCCCGAAGTTCGCCAGCACCGACTGGAGCGGTGACCTGATCAAGTACCTGCAGAACACCGCCAACGGCAGCCAGACCTCGGTGTGGAGCGCCCAGGACGTGATGGACAGCACCTACGGCAGCGGCAACAGCGCCTGGTCCACGCGCACGGTGAAGATGGCCGGCAGTACCGCCGGTACGCTGAAGGACTTCACCTGGAGCAACCTCAGCAGCGCCCAGCAGAGCACCCTCAACAAGACCCTCGCCAACGTCACCGACAGCAATGGCGAGAAGCGCGTGGCCTACCTGCGCGGCGACCGCAGCAACGAAGGCACGCTGCTGCGTACCCGCAGCACCGTGCTGGGCGACATCATCGACTCCTCGCCGGTGCTGGTCGGTCCGCCCAACCGCCTGGCCTCGCTGATGAACGCCACCGTCAGCAGCACCGACACCTCCTACACCACCTTCAAGAGCACCTGGAGCGCGCGCCCCACGCGCCTCTACGTCGGCGCCAACGACGGCATGCTGCATGCCTTCGATGCCGACGGTAAGGAAGTCTTCGCCTACGTCCCCAGTGCCGTGATCAGCAACCTCTACAAGCTGAGCGACAGCGACTACACCAGCGCCACCCACCAGTACTACGTGGACGGCTCGCCGGTCACCGCCGACGTCTACTACGGCGGCGCCTGGCACACCGTGCTGGTCGGCACCCTGCGCGGCGGCGGCCGCGCGCTGTTCGCCCTGGACATCACCGACCCGGCCAACATCAAGCTGCTCTGGGAGAAGAGCTACAGCGACAGCGACTACAGCGAACTGGGCTTCACCTACTCGCGGCCGACCATCAGCCTGCTGCACAACGGCACCTGGGCAGTGATCCTGGGCAATGGCTACAACGGCGCCAGCGACAAGGCCGTGCTCTACCTGATGGACGTGAAGGACGGCAGCCTGATCAAGGCCTTGACCGTCAGCGACGGCAAGACCACCGCCAATGGCCTGGCCACCCCGCGCGCCGCCGATATCAACGGCGACCTGATCACCGACTACGTCTACGCCGGCGACCTGCACGGCAACCTCTGGCGCTTCGACCTGACCAGCTCCGGCAGCCTGACCTCCAGCACCACCGCCAGCAGCTTCCGCGTCGGCTTCGGCGGCTCGCCGCTGTACAGCGCGACCACGACGGCCGGGCAAGTGCAGCCCATCACCAGCGCGCCCTACCTGGTCAAGCACAGCTCCGGCACCGGCTACCTGGTGATCTTCGGCACCGGCAAGTACATCGAGTCCGACGATGCCGATCCGAACACCACCCAGGTGATGGGCCTCTACGGCATCTGGGACCGGCAGACCGCGGGCGAGGCCGCCAGCACCACGCCCACGCTCGGCCGCAGCAAACTGCAGCAGCAGACCATCACCCAGAGCGAGGTGACCACCTCGTTCGACAACAGCGGCACGGCGGTGAGCCAGACCATCCGCACCGTCAGCGACAACGCCGTCACCTGGTACGACAGCAGCGGCAACGTCTCGCAGTACGGCTGGTACCTGGACCTCCCCGCCACCGGCGAAATGGTGGTCAACAACCCCTACGCCACTTCCGGCGTGCTGCTCGCCAGCACCCTGACGCCCAACGAAGACCCCTGCGCCGACGGCGTCACCACCTGGCTGATGTCGCTCGACCCGTACACCGGCGGCGCCACCGACTTCGCCACCCTGGACCTGAACAACGACGGCGTGGTGGACGACAACGATCTGTACAACGGCAGCGTCGTCTCTGCCTTGCAGATGTCAGGCCTGAAGGGCGGTTTCACCGTCGGCAGCACCAGCGCCAGCAGCAGCAACGTCAACGCCTGCGGCAGCGACGGCTGCGTGAGCGTGGCAACCAGCGGCGCCAGCTCCGGACGGCAGAACTGGCTGAACATCAAGGAACAGGAATGAACAGGCACTACCGGCAGGATGGCTTCACCCTGATGGAGCTCATGGTGGTGGTGGCGATCGTGGCGATCCTCGCCGCCGTCGTCTACCCCAGCTACCAGGAATACGTGCTGCGCGGCAAACGCGCGGAAGGCCAGGCCCTGCTCAACCAGGCCGCGTCGCAGGAAGAGCGCTGGTATGCGCTCAACTCGGTGTCCGGCTACGTCACCGAGCAGTCTTCGGTGGCCAACCTGAAGCTGGCCGGTACCAGTGGCAGCACCGTCACCTCCCCCACCGGCCTGTATACCCTGAAGGTAGGAGGCGGCAGCAGCGACGGCGGCTATACGCTGACGGCCAACCCGACCTTCACCGACAGCAAGTGCACGCAGCTGACCCTGACCGCCCAGGGCCAGAAGGGCAGCAACGGGACGGGCAGCGTGAGTGATTGCTGGCGCTGAATCCCGGCCGGGCGCTCCCAGAGTTTCACTCCGCTGCCAGCCCCCCTGTAGGAGCGAGCTTGCTCGCGAACTGCCTGACACCGTAGTGCCAAGCAAACCTCTGTTCGCGAGCAAGCTCGCTCCTACAAAAAGCGATTACGGCGTGGGGATGGAAAACGCCACCAGCCGATAGCCCTCGGCCGTGCGGATGAAGTCGAAGCTGGCGTGCCTGGCCGGCTCGAACGAGCCCTGTTGCCAATGCTCCATGGCCGAGACCTTGGGCGTCCGCCACTGGGCAAACTCGCCGCAGCCGTCGAAGTACTGCGGGTCGCGCTCGGGGTCAAAGGGCCAACCCATGTCGTCCTGACGCACGCCGTAGCCCGCTGAGCTTCGCAGCGTTTCCAGCCGTTTGCGCAGTGCCGGACCATATTGGCGCAGCGCTTCGTCCAGCGAAACGGACTTCCAGTCATCCAACGGCTCGCCGCCCTGCCCGCTCCAGATCCGGGAATAGCTGTGGGCCTTCAGCGAAGCGTCATCGAGGTGCGCGAGGAACTCGTCCCGGAACCAGATGGCGAAGTCCTTCTCGATGTCGACGAAGCTGATGTAGCGACCGTCGACGCCCTTGAACGAAACACGGCGCGGATCGCTGGAAGGTTGCTCGCTCACCTGCCGCGAAAACCAGTCCAGCGCGCCGGCACGGGAACTGTCGAAGTTCGCCACCAGCGTCCTGCCCTGGCGGTCGAGCAGCACTTCCGTGCCGCCGCTCCAGCCCTTGTGCTCGCACTGCTCCAGGCTCACGCCCGGTTCGGCGCAACTGCGCACAGCGTCCTTCAGCGCCACCACCATACCATTGCGCATGGCTGTGGCATCGCTCAGCTCGGCCGGGATCAGCACCTGGCCGTTGCCATCGAGGAAGCCGACCTTGTCCCGCACGCGGTCGCGAAAGCGGATGCTGTTCTCGCTCTCGCAGATCGGCGCATTGTCGAAGAAATACACCGAGTCCGGTGCGACCTGGCGGCCATCACGCAGCAGGTAATAGCGGCGGTAACCGTCGGCGGTTTCCTCACCGGTGGCGATGATGTGCTCGAAGCGCCGGGCCAGGGTGAACATCGGGCTGAGCGTCGGCGGGACCTTCACGTCGCCCTGTGCATCCTTGAAGCCGATGAGGTCGTTCTGCGTGAAGGCCACCCAGGGCTCGTCCGCCGCCGCCGAAGCACTCAGCGCCAGCGCTCCGAAGGCTGCCAGCCATGCACCAATGCCCTTTCCTTCCATGCTGGAAACCCCTCCTCGAATCCGCGTCCGCCGCATTGTGCCACGGGCAAAGAAAAGCCCCCGCGCATCACTGCGCGGGGGCTCGATCTTGCGAAAGAACTGTCAGGCCGGTTGGCGTTGCAGCGCACCGCTCCCGCTCTCGCCTTTCAGGCTCCAGCTCTTCAGGTGCTCCAGGCTCGCGCGGTACGGCTTCAGGCCGCTGGCCAGCAGCAAAGCACCGGCGACCAGGGCCACGACGCTGACGATCAGCAGCGAGTAGCGCAGCGCCATGTCATCGGCGAACACATAGTCGGTCACCAGGGCGATGGCAGTCGGGCCGATGCCCAGGCCCAGCAGGGTGACCACGAACAGGTAGATGGCCGAGGCCTGGCCGCGCATGGAGTTGGGCATGATTTCCTGGATCGCCGCCGGGGCGACGCCGAAGGGCATGCTGAGGAAGAACACGATGGGTGCCATCATCGCCGCCGCCGCGTTGCCGCTGTCCAGCAGCGGATAGACCAGGCTCAGCGGGATCGCCAGGCAGGCGGCCAGCAGGCCCACGCGCATGTTGGCATCGGTGCGCCCGCGCTTGGCCCAGTAGTCGGCCAGGCGGCCGCCGCAGACGATGCCCAGGCAGCCGAACACGGCAACGATGCTGCCGTACACCACGCCTACGTGGCCGGCGTCCCAGCCGTAGGTGCGGACGAAGAAGGTCGGCACCCAGGCGCCGCTGCCGTAGCTGGCGAAGGAGATGCAGGCGAAGCCGAAGTTGTGGCAGAGCACCGTCTTGCGGTTGGCGCGCAGGTAGGCGCCCACCTCGCTCATCGGCACCACCACGCCGGCGCCCACGCCACGGCGGGTCGGCTCCTTCACCGCGAGCATCAGCAGGGTGAAGAGCACGCCGGCGGCGCCGAGGATCAGGAAGATCAGCTGCCAGGGGCGCACTTCACCGAGGATCGGCAGGTGCACGTCGCCCTGGGCGGAAGCGAACTTGATCACCAGCCCGCCGAGCAGGAAGGCCAGCCCCGAGCCGAGGTAGATGCCCATGGAATAGACGCTGATGGCGGTGGCGCGGCGATTGGCCGGAAAGCTGTCGGCAATCAGCGAGTAGGCGGCCGGCGACAGTGCCGCCTCCCCCACACCGACACCGACGCGGAACAGCAGAAAGTGCCAGTACTGACGGGCCAGGCCGCAGGCGGCGGTCATGGCGCTCCAGATCAGCACGCCGACGGTGATCAGGCCGCGGCGGCTGCGACTGTCGGCCATGCGCCCGAGGGGGATGCCGCACAGCGTATAGAACAGGGCGAAGGACAGGCCCATCAGCAGGCTCATCTGCGTGTCGCTGATCTCCAGATCGCGACGGATGGGGCCGACCAGCAGGTTGAGAATCTGTCGGTCGATGAAGGACAGCACGTAGGCGACCATGAGGATCGCAACCGTGGACCAGGCCACGGCACTGGAGGGGTAGCCGTTATTGTTGTTGTTCATGCCGGGCTCCTGTACGCCGCCAATCGCGGCGAAGGCGAAGGGGAGACCCGCAGAGTAGGCATTGCGAACGCGTCGCGCGCGCACTATCAGGTCTCTGAATGCGCGCGTCGGCCGTTGGCTGATGAATGGGTGGTCAGAGGCTGGCCGCCGGGTTTCAGCGGGGACGTCCTGCAGGAGCGAGCTTGCTCGCGAGCAACTTGCCGGCAGCTCCAGCGCTGAGCGGGTTCGCGAGCANNCTCGCTCCTACGAAGAGCCGGCAAGTGCCGGAGATACCCTCACCCCAGCCCTCTCCCCAAAGGAGAGGGGGCGGTCCGAACCGGCTGTCGCTGAGGTTTCATCCTGCACCGAATGGTCCCCTCTCCCTTTGGGGGAGGGTGAGGGGAAACTCGCGCGCCGAATTCGATCAGATCGCCTGCGGCATCCGCTCGCAAAGCTTCGCCAGCGCCCGCGCCCACAGTTCCTGGTCGTTCAGGCAAGGCACCAGCACCAGTTCTTCGCCGCCCGCCGCGCGGAACTGCTCCTGGCCGCGCTGGCCGATTTCTTCCAGGGTCTCGATGCAGTCGGCGACGAAGGCCGGGCACATCACCAGCAGGCGCTTCACGCCCTGCTTGCCGAGCTTGTCCAGTTGCGCTTCGGTGTAGGGCTCGATCCACTTGTTGCGGCCCAGGCGCGACTGGAAGGACACCGACCAGCGCCCGTCCTGCAGGCCGGCGCCAGCGGCGAAATCCTCCGCCGTACGCAGGCACTGGCTGCGGTAACAGACAGCCATGACCTCCTCGTGCACGCCCCGGCTGGAGCTGGCAGTGAGGTCGTGGCGCTTGTCCTTCACCAGCTTGCGGATGTGCGACTCGGGCAGGCCGTGGAAGCTCAGCAGCAGGTGATCATAGGGTTGTTCCAGGTAAGGCTTCACGCTGTCCACCAGTGCCTGGCGGTACTCGGGCTCGGCGTAGAACGGCGGCAGCAGCTTCAGCTCCAGCTTGAGGTTGTGCTCGCGCATCACCCGGCGGGCTTCCTCGATGGCAGTGGTGGTGGTGCTGTCGGCGAACTGCGGGTAGAGCGGTGCGAAGGTGACCTGGGTGATGCCCTGCTGGCTCAGGCGCAGCAGCGCCTTCTCGATCGACGGCTCGCCATAGCGCATGCCCAGTTCCACCGGGCCGTGCGGCCAGAACGGCCGGACGGCCTCCTGCAGACGGCGGCTCAGCACGATCAGCGGCGAGCCCTCGTCCCACCAGATCGACGCGTAGGCGTGGGCGGATTCCTCCGGACGCTTGCGCAGCACCAGCGACACCAGCAGCCGGCGGATCGGCCAGGGCAGGTCGATCACGTAAGGGTCCATGAGGAACTGATCGAGGTAGCGGCGCACGTCCTCGACCTGGGTGGAGGCCGGTGATCCCAGGTTGACCAGCAGGAGGGCGTTTTGGGTCATGCAGTGTCCTTAAACCGGTACGGTAGGAGGTCGTCGTGCGGGCTGCGCAGTTTACACGCCGCCCGCGCTATCCAGATGTTCCAGGGCTGTTGCCGATGTCGCAGGGGCTCAGCGTTTTTCCTGCAGCACGTCGGCCAGCGCCTCCTTGAACGCCGGGAAGCGGAATTCGAAGCCGGCATCCAGCAGCCGGCGCGGCACGATGCGCTGGCCACCCAGCAGCAGGGTCGACATCTCGCCCAGCAGCAGACGCAGGGCGAAGCCCGGCACCGGCATCAGCGTCGGTCGGTGCAGCGCGTGGCCCAGCTCCTGGGTGAAGTCGCGGTTGCGCACCGGCTGCGGCGCGCACGCATTATAAGGACCGGCCGCGTCCGCCTTGCGCAAAAGAAAATCGATCAGGGCGATCTGATCTTCGATATGGACCCAGGACATCCACTGCCGACCATCGCCCAGCCGCCCACCGGCCCCCAGGCGGAACGGCGGCAACAGGCGCGTGAGGAAACCACCTTCGGGCGCCAGCACCAGGCCGGTGCGTACCAGGACCACGCGGATGCCCAGCGCCTCGGCTTCGCGGGCGATCTGCTCCCAGGCCAGGCACAGCTCGCTGGCGAAGTCCTCGCCAGCCGCCGCGCTGTTCTCTTCCAGCGGGCGCTCGCCGGCGTCGCCATACCAACCGACCGCCGAGCCGTTGATCAGTACCGCCGGGCGCTGGCTGCGCCCCTCCAGCCAGCTCACCAGGCGCTCGGTCAGGCGCACCCGGCTGTCCCACAGCAAGGCCTTGCGCCGGGCGCTCCAGGGCTTGTCGGCGATGGGCTCGCCGGCCAGGTTGACCACCGCATCCAGCGGCCCGTCTCCATAGGCCTCGAAGTCGGCGATGCCGCGCACCGTCTCGCCGCAGAGCGAGGCGACACGCTGCGGCTGGCGGCTCAGCACGGTGAGCTGGTGCCCTTCGGCGCTCCACCGGCGGCAAAGGCGGCGGCCGATCAGGCCGGTGCCGCCGGTCAAGAGAATATGCATGGCGAACTCCTTGTTGGGCTGTTCCACCTTCCATCAGTCTGGACGAGAGGGAGGCGATTGCATTGACACTCCCTCTAAGGCGAGGTCTACGCTGTAAGTGCCGGAACCGAAGCCGGGCTCATTCCTGAATGAACCGATGCGGCGCCGAAGGTTCCGATGATCGGACTCCTATCGTTGACGAGCGTGGACAGCTGAAAAGCAATTGTACAGATAGTTTCATTTGTACAAGCACATCTCGCTCGTTACGCTGAAAGACACAGACTACGAGGCATGTCATGAGCGCCCCCATTGCCATCATTGGCACCGGTATCGCCGGACTCTCGGCCGCCCACGCCTTGCAGGGCGCCGGACAGGTCGTCCAGCTGTTCGACAAGGGCCACGGCAGCGGCGGCCGGATGGCCAGCAAGCGCAGCGAAGCCGGCGCCCTGGACCTCGGTGCGCAGTACTTCACCGCCCGCGACCGGCGCTTCCTCGACGCCGTGCAGAAGTGGCGCGAGCACGGCTGGGTCGCCGAATGGGACCCGGCCCTCTACCAGTACCGCGACGGTGAACTGAGCCCTTCCCCCGACGAGCAGCCGCGCTGGGTCGGCACCCCGCGCATGAGCGCGATCACCCGGGCGCTGCTGCAGGACCAGGTCGTCACCTTCACCTGCCGCATCACCGAGGTGTACCGCGGCGAGGAGCACTGGCAGCTGCAGGACTCCGAGGGCCAGACCCATGGCCCCTTCAGCCGCGTGCTGGTCGCCACTCCGGCGCCACAGGCCGCGGCATTGCTGGCCAGCGCGCCGAAGCTGGCGGCCGCCGCCGCGAGCATTCCCATGGAGCCGACCTGGGCCGTCGCCCTGGCCTTCCGCGAGCCGCTGGATACGCCCGTGCAAGGCTGTTTCGTACACGAGGGGCCGCTGTCCTGGCTGGCCAGCAACCACTCCAAGCCGGGCCGTGACGAGCAGCTCGACACCTGGGTACTGCACGCTGCCAGCGGCTGGAGCAAGCAGCACATCGACCTGCCCAAGGAAAGCGTGATCGAACACCTGCGCGGCGCCTTCGCCGAGCTGATCGGCTGCGCCGTCCACGCCCCCGACTTCGCCCTCGCCCACCGCTGGCTGTATGCCCGGCCCATGGAGGCGCACCAGTTCGGCGCGCTCGCCGACGCCGACCTGGGCATCTATGCCTGCGGCGACTGGTGCCTCTCCGGCCGCGTCGAGGGCGCCTGGCTGAGCGGCCTGGAAGCCGCCCGCCGCCTGCTCGAACACCTCTGACCGATCACGGCCATCTCCCTGCGGAGATGGTCGTCGAATCCCCGCGCCCCCTTCCCTGTACAAGTCTTTGCACTTGTACAAGCCTGCGCCTATCCTTGCCGATAGTTGTACAAAGAAACCAGCCTGTACAAGAAATCGGTTGCCGCCATGTCCACCGCCAAGCCCTCCAGCCCCCCACGCCCCCAGCTCGCCATCAGCGCCTGCCTACTGGGCGAGCCGGTGCGCTACAACGGCGGACACAAGGCCTCGCGCCTGTGCCTGGACGTCCTCAGCCGCCACTTCGACTTCATCCCGGTGTGCCCGGAAGTCGCCATCGGCCTCGGCGTGCCGCGGCCAACCCTGCGCCTGGTCGGCGACCGCGATGACCCGCGGGCCCTGATCCAGCGCGAAGGCGGCCGCGATGTCAGCGAAGCCCTGGGTGATTTCGGCCGCAAGCAAGCCGGGCTGCTGCAGGACATCTGCGGCTACATCTTCATGCAGCAATCGCCTTCCTGCGGCCTGCAGCGGGTGAAGCTCTATCGCTTCGACGGCCAGCTGCGCCCGCCGGGTGCGCGCGGGCTCTACGCGGAAGCCTTCTGCGCCGCCCGCCCTGATCTGCCGGTGGAAGAAGAAGGCCGGCTCAACGACCCGGTGATCCGCGAGAACTTCCTCACCCGCGTGTTCGCCTACGCCGCCTGGCAGCGACTTTGCGAGGAAGGCCTGACGCGCCGCGCGGTGATCGGCTTCCACTCCCGCTACAAGTACCAGCTGATGGCGCACAACCCGCGCCAGTACAGCGCCCTCGGCCAGCGCCTGGCGAAGATCGGCGATCAGCCGCTGGAAGGCTTCGCCCCGGACTACTTCCGCGACTTCATGCAGGCGCTGGGCACCTGCGCCACCCGAGGGACCCACAGCAACGTACTGCAACACCTGGCCGGTTATCTCAAGCACGACCTGCCCTCCACCGACAAGGCCGAGATGCAGCGCCTGATCGACCAGTACCGCGAAGGCGTGATCCCGCTGGTGGTGCCGCTGACGCTGCTCAAGCACCACTTCCGCCTGCACCCGCACCCCTACATCGATGCCCAGGCCTACCTGCAACCGCACCCTGAAGACCTGAGCCTGCGCAATGCCATCTGACGTACCGACAGGATGCCCATGAACCCCGACCACCCTCACCGCGAATCGGACGACGACTACCGTCGAGCCCTGGCCGAAGGCTGGCTGCCGATCCGCGAAGTCTCCCGGCGCACCGGCGTCAATCCGGTCACCCTGCGCGCCTGGGAGCGCCGCTACGGCCTGGTCGTGCCGCAGCGCACGCCCAAGGGCCACCGCCTCTACTCCGAAACGCAGATCGCGCGCATCCAGGCCATCCTCACCTGGCTCGGCCGGGGAGTGGCGGTGAGCAAGATCCGCGCGCTGCTCGACGAAGACGCACCGCCACCACCAGAAACCACGTCCTCGCCCTGGGACGACCTGCGCCAGCAGTGCATCGCCGCCATCGGCCGGATCAACGAGCGCCAGCTGGACGAACTGTTCAACGGCTCGCTGGCGATCTATCCGGCACAAACCCTCTGCGAGCAGTTGATGCTGCCGCTGCTGGAGGAGCTGGAGCGGCGCTGGCAGGGCCAGTTCGGCGCGCAGCTGGAACGGGTGTTCTTCCATACCTGGCTGCGCACCAAGTTCGGCACCCGCCTGTATCACCACAACCGCCAGCAACGCGGCGCCCCGCTGCTGCTGGTCAACCAGTCCGGCCTGCCGCTGGAGCCTGGCCTGTGGCTCACCGCCTGGCTGGCCAGCAGCGCGGGTTGCCCGCTGGAAATCTTCGACTGGCCCTTGCCGCCCGGCGAACTGGCATTGGCGGTGGAGCGCCTGCAGCCGCGCGCTGTACTGCTCTACTCCAGCCGCACGCTGAACCTCTTGCAACTGCCCCGGCTGCTGGCCGGCGTCGACTGCACGCGCCTGCTGGCCGGCCCTGCCACCGCCATCCACCCCGATGCGCTGCAGGAACTGGCCATCGCCGAACCACCGCTGCACCTGGCCAGCGATCCGGTGGCCGCGCTCGAACTGCTGCGCGAACTGCACCTGCTCAACGGGGAGACCGCATGAAACGCCAACTCGTCTGGCTGCGCACCGACCTGCGCCTGCGCGACAACAGCGCCCTGCACGCCGCCGCCGAGCGCGGCCCGGTGATCGCCGTCTACCTGCTCAGCCCCGGCCAGTGGCAGCGCCACGACGACGCGCCGTGCAAGGTCGACTTCTGGCTGCGCAACCTGCGCGAACTGCGCGCCGGCCTCGACAAGCTGTGCATCCCGCTGCTGATCCGCACGGCAAATCTCTGGGCCGAAGCGCCGAAAGTCATCGCCCAGCTCTGCCGCGAGCTGAACATCGAGACAGTCCACGTCAACGAGGAATACGGCGTCAACGAAGCCGCCCGCGACGCCGCCGTGGAGAAGGCGCTGGAGCACGACGGCATTCGCCTGCGCAGCCACCTCGACCAGCTGTTCTTCACCCCCGGCACCCTCCTCACCAAGGGCGGCACCTACTTCCAGGTCTACAGCCAGTTTCGCAAGGTCTGCTACGAACGCCTGAACCTCGGCGTGCCCAGCCTCGTGCCGGCGCCCCGCGCGCAGCAGGAGCTGGATATCGCCAGCGACGAGGTGCCCTCGCAGGTCGCCGGCTTCGAGCCGCCGCCCGCCGAACTGAGCGAGGAATGGCCCGCCGGCGAGGAGGCCGCCCACGAGCGCGTGGAGCTGTTCACCGAGGAAATCCTCAAGACCTACCAGGACACCCGCGACCTCCCCGCCCGCGACGGCACCAGCCGCCTCTCGCCGTACCTGGCCGCCGGGGTGCTGTCGCCCCGGCAGTGCCTGCATGCAGCGCTGGCGAACAACCATGGCGAGTTCGAGACCGGCAACAGCGGCGCGGTCAGTTGGATCAACGAACTGCTCTGGCGCGAGTTCTACAAGCACATCCTGGTCGGCTTCCCGCGCGTGAGCCGGCACCGGGCGTTCCGCGAGGACACCGAGAAGTTGAAGTGGCGCCATGACCAGAAGGACCTGGAGAACTGGCAGCAGGGCCGCACCGGCTTCCCCATCATCGACGCCGCCATGCGCCAGCTGCTCGCCACCGGCTGGATGCACAACCGCCTGCGCATGGTGGTGGCGATGTTCCTGACCAAGAACCTGCTGATCGACTGGCGTGAGGGCGAACGCTGGTTCATGCGCCACCTGATCGACGGCGACCTGGCGGCAAACAACGGCGGCTGGCAATGGAGCGCCTCCACCGGCACCGACGCGGCGCCCTACTTCCGCATCTTCAACCCCATCTCGCAATCCGAGCGCTTCGACCCGGACGGCCGCTTCATCCGCCGCTGGGTGCCGGAGCTGGCCGGGCTGCAGGGCCGGGCGATGCACGACCCGTCGAAGCTCGGGCTGTTCGGTGCGGAACGTTATCCACAGCCGATGTGCGACCTGTCGGCCACGCGGGAGCGGGCGCTGGAGGCGTTCAAGAACCTCTCCGCCTCGCGTTGAAGCGTCCCTTGGCGTAGGAGCGGACTCGGTCCGCGATGTGCCGCCGGCCGGCTCGGAGGGGCTGGAAGCGATCGCGGACGAAGTCCCCCCTACGCTCGCTGCCGAGCCTCGATATGGCGCACACAAAAAAGCCGGGCGCTGGGCCCGGCTTTCTTTGTCAGCGCTCTGTTACAGCGGATGCGTGTAATAGAGGCTGTAGGATTCGATGCCGTCGTTCGGCTGGCTGATGCCGGCGTTGGAATAGTGCATGGCGCGCACGCCCAGTGCCTGGCCTTCGCCGAAGCGCAGGCCGACGCCCAGGCGATCCTCGAAGTTGAAGGCGCCACCCAGGTCCTGGTCGCCGACGCGGGAGCTACTGAACACGGCCACGCCGATACCGGCTTCAACGAAGGGTTTGACCTTCTCGCCAGAGAACTCGTAGACGAACACCGGGCTGAAGGACAGCGAATGACGGCCGCTGGCCTCGTCACCACCCTCCCAGTAGGTGTAGCCGGCGTCCCAGTAGCCGGTCAGGCGCCCGGTGGAGCTTTCCCACCAGCTCTTGTCCCAGTCGAAGCCCAGGCCCAGGCGGTAGGTCATGGTGTTCTGCCCGGTAACGCCAACGGCGCCAGTCAGGCCAGCGGCCTGTGCGGAGACCAGATGCCCCAGAGTCAAAGCTGCCACGGTGGCAAGCGAGAGTAGTTTCTTCATCGAAACATCCTTTATTAGAAAGCTGAATGAAAAATCCCCGCGAATAGCTGGCGATTATAAGGCCATTTGTCAGCACTTGCTGACAGACCAAAGTGGGTAGCCAGCTATTTTTCTCTCAGCCAGGAAAGAAACTGACAGGCTCTTCGGTGCCCCAGAGCACCGGCAGTACACGTTCAAGTCCTTCGACTGCACCGCTGGTCCATAGCTCCGTTTTTTTCGCGTCCCCCCGCGCCAGCATTCCCCGCGCCTGCAACAGGCGCTCGAGCTGGCGGGCCACGGCGGCCCCGGTGTCGATCAGTGAAACGTCCGCCGGCACCAGTTCACGCAGCAGCGGACGCAGGAAAGGGTAATGCGTGCAGCCGAGGATCAGCGTGTCGCAGCCCTCGGCCAACAAGGGCGCCACGTAACCTTGCAGAAGTTCACGGGTCGGCGGGCCGTCGAGGTCACCCAGCTCGATTCGCTCCACCAGGCCCGGGCAGGGCTGAGTGATGACCCGCACGTCGCTGGCGAAGCGATCCAGCAGGGCAGCGAAGCGTGCGCTCTTCAGGGTGCCGGTGGTGGCGAGGACCCCGACCACGCCGCTGCGGGTCGCTTCGGCCGCCGGCTTCACGGCCGGTTCCATGGCAACGATAGGCAGCTGTGGATAAAGCTCGCGCAGGTCGGCAGCCGCGGCGGCAGTGGCCGTGTTGCAGGCCAGCACCAGCGCTTTGGCGCCACGGGACAGGAGGAAATCGGCGATGGCACGGCAACGCGCGCGGATGTACTCGGGGGTCTTTTCGCCATAGGGCACGTGGCCGCAGTCGGCGAGGTAGATCAGGGATTCTTGGGGAAGCCGCGCCCGGATTTCGTGGAGGACGCTGAGGCCGCCCACACCGGAATCGAACACGCCGATCGGCGCGGCATCAGCCATGCGCGGCTCCGCACACGGCGCACTGCGGATCGCGCTTGACCCGCAGTTCGCGGAAGCGTGTGCCAAGGGCATCGATCAGCAGCAGGCGGCCCACCAGCGGCTCGCCGAAGCCGGCCAGCAATTTCAATGCTTCCAGCGCCTGCAGGCTACCGACCAGGCCCACCAGCGGGCCGACCACGCCGGCCTCGCTGCAGGTCAGCTCGGCTTCGCTGCCGTGGCCATAGAGGCAGTGGTAGCAGGGGCTTTCCTCGCGGCGCGGATCGAACACCGAGAGCTGCCCTTCCAGGCGAATGGCGGCGCCACTCACCAGCGGCTTCTTCGCGGCAACGCAGGCGGCGTTCACCGCCTCGCGGGTGCCGAAGTTGTCGCAGCAGTCCAGCACCAGGTCCACGCCCGCCACGGCGGCACCGAGGGAGTCGGCGTCGAGCGCCTGGCGATGGGCGACCAGCTTTACGTCCGGATTCAGCGCGGTCAGGCGGGCGATGGCGGAGTCCACCTTGCCCACGCCGACGCTGTCGGTGCCGTGGATGATCTGCCGCTGCAGGTTGGTCAGGTCGACGGTGTCGAAGTCCGCCAGGTGCAGCTCGCCGACGCCGGCAGCGGCCAGGTACAGCGCCACCGGGGCGCCGAGGCCACCGAGCCCGACGATCAGCACGCGGCTGTCCTTCAGGCGCAGCTGGCCGTCCACGTCGATCTGCGGCAGGAGGATCTGCCGGCTGTAACGCAGCAGTTCGTTGTCGGTCAGCATGTCCAGCGCCCCAGGCTGATACGCTCGTGGCCGCCGAGGTCGCGACGGCTTTCCACCGCGCTGAAGCCTCGGCTGAGCAGCAGGTCGCGCACGGCGTCGGGCTGGTCGAAGCCGTGCTCGAGCATCAGCCAGCCACCGTTTTCCAGGTGGTTCGGCGCCTGGTCGATGATCAGGCGGATGTCGTCCAGTCCGTCCTGCCCGGAGATCAGCGCGCTCGAAGGCTCGAAGCGCACATCGCCCTGCTTGAGGTGCGGGTCGGTGCTGGGAATGTAGGGTGGATTGCTGACGATCAGCGAGAAGCGTTCGCCCTCTACCGCGGAGAACCAGTGGCTGGCGCGGAAAGCGACGTTGGCCAGGCGCAGGCGCTCGCGGTTGCGCTCGGCCAGGGCCACGGCCTCGGGAATACGGTCGACGCCCAGCACCTGCCAGCTCAGGCGTTCGCACGCCAGCGCGAGGGCGATGGCGCCGGTGCCGGTGCCCAGGTCCAGCACGCGGGAAGGCGAGGCCGGCAGCAGCGCCAGCGCGGTCTCCACCAGCAGCTCGGTGTCCGGGCGCGGGATCAGGGTGTGCGGCGCAACTTCCAGGTCCAGGCTCCAGAAGCCCTGGCGGCCGAGGATGTAGGCCACCGGCTCACCGGCCACGCGGCGCGCCAGGTAGCGGTCGAAGAGATCGTGGGCCTCGCGGCTGACCACGCGCTCGGGCCAGGTGCGCAGGAAGCTGCGCGGTTTGCCCAACGCGGCGGCGAGCAACAGCTCGGCATCCAGGCGCGCACTGGGCGAGTCCGGCAATTGCGCCTCGTTGAGCAGGGTCATGATGGTTGCCATGGTCTGTCGCTCTCTCAATCGCCGAGCGCGGCCAGCTGGTCGGCCTGGAACTCTTGCAGCAAGGGCTCGATCACCTGTTCCACCGCGCCGTCCATCACTTCGCCCAGGGAATACAGGGTCAGGTTGATGCGGTGATCGGTGACGCGCCCCTGGGGGAAATTGTAGGTGCGGATGCGCTCGGAGCGATCACCCGAACCGACCAGCAGCTTGCGCGTACTGGCGATCGCCTGCTGGGCGGCGGACTGCTGCTGGTCGTTGAGCTTGGCCGCCAGCCAGGCCATGGCCTTGGCGCGGTTCTTGTGCTGCGAACGTTCTTCCTGGCACTCGACCACGATGCCCGACGGGATATGCGTAATGCGCACCGCCGAGTCGGTCTTGTTCACGTGCTGGCCGCCGGCACCGGAGGAGCGGTAGGTGTCCACGCGCAGGTCGGCCGGGTTGATCTCGATAGCAGCCTGCTCGTCCGGCTCGGGCAGCACCGCCACGGTGCACGCCGAGGTATGGATGCGGCCCTGGGATTCGGTGGCCGGCACCCGTTGCACGCGGTGGGCGCCGGATTCGAACTTGAGCTTGGCGTAGACGCTCTCGCCCTCGACGCGGGCGATTACCTCTTTATAACCACCGTGCTCTCCCTCGTTCTCGGACATGATCTCCACGCGCCAGCCCTGCTTCTCGGCGTAGCGCGAGTACATGCGGAACAGGTCGCCGGAGAAGATCGCGGCTTCGTCGCCACCGGTGCCCGCGCGGATTTCCAGGAAGACGTTGCGGCCGTCGTTGGGGTCCTTGGGCAGCAACATGCGCTGCAGGCGGTCCTCCAGGCCGACCAGCGCGGTCTTCGCCTCGGCGACTTCCTCCTCGGCCATCTCGCGCAGGTCCGGGTCGCTGTCCTTGAGCAGCGCCTGGGCGCCTTCGAGGTCGGACTGCACCTTGCGGAACTCGCGGAAAGCGAGGATGACCGGCTCCACTTCCGCGTATTCGCGGGAGTAGGCGCGGAACTTGGTCTGGTCGCTGATCACCTCGGCGTCGCCCAGCAGAGCGGTGAGCTCTTCGTAGCGGTCGCTGAGGATATCCAGCTTTTTCAGGAGGGACGCTTTCATCGCTTGTCAGTGCCCTCCTCGAGGGCGAACAGTTCCTGCGCGACGGCCAGCGCATCGATGCGGCCCTCGGCGGAGAGTTTCTTCATCTGCACGCTGGGAGCGTGCAGTAATTTGTTGGTCAGGCCACGGCTGAGCTGGGCGATGACTTCCATCGGGTCGGCACCGTTGGCCAGCAGGCGCTGGGCTTTCTGGGTTTCCTCATCACGCAGGCGCTCGGCCTGCTGGCGGTAGGCACGCAGCACGTCGACCGCGGCCAGCTCGCGCAGGCGCAGCATGAATTCGTGCACGCCATCGCCCACCAGCTCCTCGGCGGCCTGGGCAGCGCCCTGGCGGCTCTTGAGGTTTTCGGCGACCACTTCGTGGAGGTCGTCGACGCTATAGAGGTAGACGTCTTCCAGCTCGCCGACTTCCGGCTCGATGTCGCGCGGGACGGCGATATCGACCATGAACATCGGTTTGTGACGGCGCTGTTTCAGCGCGCGCTCCACCGCACCCTTGCCCAGGATCGGCAGCTGGCTAGCGGTGGAACTGATGACAATGTCGCTGTTGACCAGCTCGTCCGGCATGTCCGCCAGCAGGATGGCGCGGGCGCCGAACTGCTCGGCCAGCAGGCTGGCGCGCTCCAGGGTGCGGTTGGCGACCACGATGCGTTTCACGCCCTGCTCGTGCAGGTGGCGGGCGACCAGGGTGATGGTCTCGCCGGCGCCGATCAGCAGCGCCTGGCTGCGGCTCAGGTCGCTGAATATCTGCCGAGCCAGGCTCACCGCGGCAAAGGCCACGGACACCGGGTTCTCGCCGATGGCGGTGTCGGTGCGCACGGTCTTGGCGGTGCTGAAGGTGGCCTGGAACAGGCGACCGAGCATCGGCCCGACGGTGCCGGCCTCGCGGGCCACGGCGTAGGCGGACTTCATCTGCCCGAGAATCTGCGGCTCGCCCAGCACCATGGAGTCCAGGCCGGCGGCCACTCGCATCATGTGGCGCACGGCTTCCTCGTCCTGGTGAACGTAGGCGCAGGCGCGCAGGTCGTCGATCCCCAGGTTGTGGTAATCGGCCAGCCAGGCCAGCACGTCGCCGGCGTCCGGATGCTCGATCTCAAGATAGAGTTCGCTGCGGTTGCAGGTGGAGAGGATCGCGGCTTCGCGGCTGGAGGTCAGCCTGCACAGCAGCTGCAGGGCCTCGACCATCTGCTCGGGAGTAAAAGCCACGCGCTCGCGCACGGCCACGGACGCGGTCTTGTGGTTGATGCCGAGGGCAATGAAGGCCATGCAGAATCGCTGATGCTGATCGGAAAGCCCGCAATTGTCCTACTTAGCCTTGTGAAGGACAACCACCCGCGACGGATCGCACACTGCAAATCGTATACAGGCCCGTAACGGGCGCTTGCCCATGGGATTGGCACTTTCCTTATGTCATGATGGTCCCATTTCGCAGGTCAGGCCCTCGTCCTTCCTCTATGAACAAGTCTCTTGCGCTGCTGACTGCTCTGCTGCTGCTCGGCGGCTGCCAGTCTCTTACACAGAAAAATTCCGACAGTGCTTCCGCCCAGAAGGACAAGGTCGCGGCTGCGCAGAAGGACCAGAAGTACGGCTCCTTCAGCGAAGACACCCTGTTCTCGCTGCTGACCGCCGAGCTCGCTGGCCAGCGCAACCGCTTCGACATCGCCCTCGCCAACTACGTCGAGCAGGCCAAGGAAACCCGTGACCCGGGCGTCGCCGAACGCGCCTTCCGCATCGCCGAATACCTGGGCGCCGACCAGGAAGCCCTGGACACCTCGCTGATCTGGGCCAAGGCCGCGCCGGACAACCTCGATGCCCAGCGCGCCGCCGCCATCCAGCTGGCGCGCACCGGCCAGTACGACGAATCCATGGTGTACATGGAGAAAGTCCTCAACGGCCAGGGCGACACCCACTTCGACTTCCTCGCGCTGTCCGCTGCCGAGACCGACCCGGATACCCGCGCCGGCCTGCTGCAGAGCTTCGACCGCCTGCTGAAGAAGTACCCCGACAACGGCCAGCTGCTGTTCGGCAAGGCCCTGCTGCTGCAGCAGGACGGCCGTCCGCAGGAAGCCCTGCACCTGCTCGAAGACAACTCCGCCAGCAAGCATGACGTCGCCCCGCTGCTGCTGCGCGCGCGCCTGCTGCAGAGCATGAAGCGCAGCGATGAAGCGCTGCCGCTGCTCAAGGCCGGCATCAAGGAACACCCGGACGACAAGCGCGTCCACCTCGCCTACGCACGCCTGCTGGTGGAACAGAACCGCCTGGAAGACGCCAAGGCCGAGTTTTCCGCTCTGGTCGAGCAATTCCCCGACGACGACGACCTGCGCTTCTCCCTGGCACTGGTCTGCCTGGAAGCCCAGGCCTGGGACGAAGCCAAGGTCTACCTGCAGGAACTGGTCGAGCGCGACAGCCACGTCGACTCCGCCCACTTCAACCTGGGCCGCCTGGCCGAAGAGCAGAAGGACCCGGAAACCGCGCTCAAGGAATACGCCCTGGTCGGCCCGGGCAACGACTTCCTCCCGGCCCAGCTGCGTTCGACCGAGATCCTGCTGGACCAGAAGCGCTACGACGACGCCTCGCGCCGCCTCGCCGAAACCCGCGATCGCCAACCGGACTACGCCATCCAGCTGTACCTGATCGAAGCCGAAGGCCTGTCCAACCGCGACCAGGTCGATCGCGCCTGGAGCATCATCCAGCAGGGCCTGAAGCAGTTCCCGGATGACCTCAACCTGCTCTACACCCGCTCCATGCTCGCCGAGAAGCGCAACGATCTCGCGCAGATGGAGCAGGACCTGCGCCTGATCATCCAGCGCGAGCCGGACAACGCCATGGCGCTCAACGCGCTGGGCTACACCCTGGCCGACCGCACCACCCGCTACAGCGAAGCCCGCGACCTGATCCAGAAGGCCCACTCGCTGAACCCGGACGACCCGGCGATCCTCGACAGCCTGGGCTGGGTGAATTACCGCCTGGGCAACCTCAGCGAAGCGGAAACCTACCTGCGCAAGGCGCTGGAACGCTTCCCCGACCACGAAGTGGCCGCGCACCTGGGCGAAGTGCTCTGGGCCCAGGGCAAGCAGAGCGAAGCCCGCAAGGTCTGGGCCACCGCACTGCAAAGCCAGCCTGACAGCGCCGTCCTGCGCGACACCATGCTGCGCCTGACCGGCTCCGGAACCCTCTGATTTATGCGTTTACGTCACCTGATCGGCGCCGCCGCGCTGGCACTGCTCGCCGGCTGCTCCAGCTTCGGCACCCACGAAGCCCTGGAAGGCCAGGGCAACGCCACCGCCTGGAATGCCCACAAGGCACGCATCGCCACCCTCGATGGCTGGCAGATCGACGGCAAGGTCGGCATCCGCGCGCCCAAGGATTCAGGCAGCGGCACCCTGTTCTGGCTGCAACGCCAGGACTACTACGACATTCGCCTGTCCGGCCCGCTCGGCCGCGGCGCCGCGCGCCTGACCGGCCGTGAAGGCGCGGTGACCCTGGAAGTCGCAGGCCAGGGCCGCTATGAAGCCGCCTCCCCCGAAGAGCTGCTGGAACAGCAGATGGGCTGGCGCCTGCCGGTTTCCCACCTGCTCTGGTGGATTCGCGGCCTGCCCGCGCCGGACAGCAAGAGCCGCCTGACCCTCGACAGCGACAGCCGCCTGGCCAAGCTGCAACAGGACGGCTGGGACGTGGAATACACCCGCTACAGCGAACAGAACGGCTACTGGCTGCCCGAGCGCCTGAAGCTGCACGGCCAGGACCTGGACGTCACCCTGGTGGTGAAGACCTGGCAACCGCGTCAATTGGGCGCAGGCCAGGCGAGCCAGTAAAACCATGCAAGACCGCCTGACCCTGCCGGCACCGGCCAAGCTCAACCTGTTCCTGCACATCACCGGTCGTCGTGCCGACGGCTACCACGAGCTGCAGACCCTGTTCCAATTTCTCGATCACGGCGACGAGCTCCAGTTCGCCGCACGCGAGGATGGCGAAATCCGCCTGAACACAGAGATCGACGGTGTTCCCCACGACAGCAACCTGATCGTGAAAGCCGCGCGCCGGCTGCAGGAGCAATCCGGCACCGAGCTGGGCGCCGACATCTGGCTGGACAAGCGCCTGCCCATGGGCGGTGGCATCGGCGGCGGCAGTTCTGACGCCGCCACCACCCTGCTCGCACTCAATCATCTGTGGCAGCTCGACTGGGACGAAGACCGACTCGCGGCGCTGGGCCTGAGCCTGGGCGCAGACGTCCCGGTATTCGTGCGCGGCCGCGCCGCATTCGCCGAAGGCGTTGGCGAACAGCTCACGCCGGTTGAACTGGAAGAGCCCTGGTTCCTCGTCGTTGTGCCGCAAGTCTTTGTCTCCACAGCAGAAGTTTTCTCCGATCCCGAGTTGACACGGGATACTCCGCCCATTAAAGTTCGCAGCCTTCTCGGGGTGGACGGTCATAACGACTGCCAGCCGGTCGTCGAGAAGCGTTACCCGGATGTACGTAACGCACTGATCCAGCTAGGTAAATTTACCCAAGCGAGATTGACCGGCACCGGAGCTTGTGTGTTTGGGAGCTTCCCAAACAAGGGCGATGCTGATAAAGTTCGCCGCCAACTTCCGGCCACTCTGCCGAGTTTTGTTGCCCAGGGCCGTAACATCTCGATGTTGCACCGAAAGCTGCAAAGCCAGGCCTGAGAAGCAGTAATGTAATCGGTTGTACGATACAGGGGCGTCGCCAAGCGGTAAGGCAGCAGGTTTTGATCCTGCCATGCGTTGGTTCGAATCCAGCCGCCCCTGCCATTAACCCACAGGGTTTAACGTACAGCGTCAACGAACACATTGCTCCGCAAGTTGTAAGCTACAGGGGCGTCGCCAAGCGGTAAGGCAGCAGGTTTTGATCCTGCCATGCGTTGGTTCGAATCCAGCCGCCCCTGCCATTTTCTTCTGGCTCAACCGGGCCTACCCTCAAGCCGACACAGGTACCGCAGCGTGTCCAAAATGATGGTTTTCACGGGGAACGCCAACCCCGATCTGGCACGCCGTGTCGTACGGCAGCTGCACATCCCCCTCGGTGACGTTTCTGTCGGTAAATTCTCCGACGGCGAGATCAGCGTTGAAATCAACGAAAACGTTCGTGGTAAGGACGTCTTCCTGATTCAACCGACTTGCGCACCGACCAACGACAACCTGATGGAACTGGTAGTGATGGCCGATGCCTTCCGCCGCTCCTCGGCGACTCGTATCACGGCAGTCATCCCCTACTTCGGTTACGCCCGCCAGGATCGCCGCCCGCGTTCCGCTCGCGTGGCCATCAGCGCCAAAGTCGTTGCCGACATGCTGACCGTCGTAGGCGTCAACCGTGTTCTCACCGTTGACCTGCACGCCGACCAGATCCAGGGCTTCTTCGATATCCCCGTCGACAACATCTACGGCTCGCCCGTACTGGTCGACGACATCGAAGACCAGCGCTTCGAGAACCTGATGATCGTCTCCCCGGACATCGGTGGTGTGGTGCGTGCCCGCGCCGTCGCCAAGTCCCTGGGCGTCGACCTGGCCATCATCGACAAGCGTCGTCCGAAGGCCAACCAGTCCGAAGTCATGCACATCATCGGTGATGTCGAAGGCCGTACCTGCGTACTGGTCGACGACATGGTCGATACCGCTGGCACCCTCGGCCACGCCGCCAAGGCTCTGAAAGAGCACGGCGCCGCCAAGGTCATCGCCTACTGCACCCACCCGGTGCTGTCCGGCCGCGCCATCGAGAACATCGAGAATTCCGTACTGGACGAGCTGGTGGTGACCAACACCATCCCGCTGTCCGCTGCTGCACAAGCCTGTGGCCGCATCCGCCAGCTGGACATCGCTCCGGTTGTCGCTGAAGCCATGCGCCGCATCAGCAATGAAGAATCGATCAGCGCCATGTTCCGCTAAGGCGGGACAGGCCTGACGTAAAGCGCTTCGCCATGTCGGCGAAGCATCAGCAAAATCGCCCGAACGCTGGTCGCAAGCGTCCGGGCGATCTTGTCATTTTGGAGATATACAAATGGTTGATTTTGTACTGAATGCCCAAGAGCGTTCCGACCTGGGGAAAGGTGCGAGCCGCCGCCTGCGTCGTAATGCTGGCCTGATCCCGGCTGTGATCTACGGTGGCGAAAAAGCCCCGCAATCCGTCACCCTGGAACTGCGCGAGATTTCCAAACTGCTGGAAAACGAGGCTGCCTTCAGCCACGTCATCAGCCTGAACGTCGGTTCCGCCAAGGAAACCGTACTGATCAAGGCCCTGCAGCGCCACCCGTCCAAAGGCTTCGTCATGCACGCTGACTTCCAGCGCGTCGTTGCCGGCCAGAAGCTGACCGCTCACGTTCCGCTGCACTTCCTGAACGAAGCCACTGCTGCTGGCGTCAAGACTGGCGGCGGCGAGATCTCCCACGTGATCTCCGAAGTCGAAGTTTCCTGCCTGCCGAAAGACCTGCCGGAATTCATCGAAGTCGACCTGGCCAAGGTAGAACTGGGCCAGATCGTTCACCTGTCCGACCTGAAACTGCCGAAAGGCGTAGAGCTGGTGCAACTGGCCCACGGTAACGACCTGGCCGTCGCCAACATCCACGCTTCCCGCGTAGTGAAAGAAGAAGGTGAAGGCGAAGCTGCTGCCGAGTAATCGCGCGCACCATTGCCTTTAAGGAAGGGGCCCCCGTCGTGACTGCCGTACAACTGATCGTTGGCCTGGGAAATCCAGGCCCTGAATACGACCAGACCCGGCATAACGCGGGGGCCCTTTTCGTTGAGCGACTGGCGGACGCGCAACGCGCGAACCTGTCTCTCGACAAGAAGTACTTCGGCCTGGTCGGCAAGTTCAGCCACAAGGGCCGCGATGTTCGCCTGCTGATTCCCACCACCTACATGAACCGCAGCGGCCAGGCCGTGGCGGCGCTCGCCGGATTCTTCCGCATTCCGGTCGAAGCCATCCTGGTGGCCCACGACGAACTCGACATGCCTCCCGGCGTCGCCAAGCTCAAGAAGGGCGGCGGACACGGCGGGCACAACGGACTGCGCGATATCATCGCCCAGCTCGGCAACCAGAACGGTTTCCATCGCCTGCGGCTTGGCATCGGCCACCCGGGGCACAGCAGCCTGGTCTCCGGTTTCGTTCTTGGCCGCGCCCCGCGCGCCGAACAGGAACTGCTCGACACCAGCATCGACTTCGCCCTCGGCGTGCTGCCGGAAATGCTCGACGGGGATTGGACCCGCGCGATGCAGAAGCTGCACAGCCAGAAGGCCTGATTACACCTCTATTTCCGCCACGTGGCGCGAGGGACCTAGCATGGGATTCAACTGCGGCATCGTCGGCCTGCCCAACGTCGGCAAGTCCACCCTGTTCAACGCCCTGACCAAATCCGGCATCGCGGCGGAAAACTTCCCCTTCTGCACCATCGAGCCGAACAGCGGCATCGTGCCCATGCCCGATGCACGCCTCGATGCGCTGGCCGAGATCGTCAAGCCCGAGCGCGTGATCCCGACCACCATGGAGTTCGTCGACATCGCCGGCCTGGTTGCCGGCGCCTCCAAGGGTGAAGGCCTGGGCAACAAGTTCCTCGCCAACATCCGCGAGACCGATGCCATTGCCCACGTCGTGCGCTGCTTCGAAGACGAGAACGTCATCCACGTCTCCAACAGCGTCGACCCCAAGCGCGACATCGAGATCATCGACCTCGAACTGATCTTCGCCGACCTCGACAGCTGCGAGAAACAACTGCAGAAGGTCGCGCGCAACGCCAAGGGCGGCGACAAGGAAGCCCTGGTCCAGAAAGCCCTGCTGGAAAAGCTCATCCCCCACTTCAGCGAAGGCAAACCCGCCCGCTCGCTGATGAAGAACATGGGCGATGACGAGAAGCGCGTCGTGCGCAGCTTCCACCTGCTGACCAGCAAGCCGGTGATGTACATCGCCAACGTCGCCGAAGACGGCTTCGAGAACAACCCGCACCTGGACGTCGTCCGCGCCATCGCCGAAGAAGAAGGCGCCATGGTCGTGCCGGTGTGCAACAAGATCGAAGCCGAGATCGCCGAACTCGATGACGGCGAAGAGAAGGACATGTTCCTCGAATCCCTCGGCCTCGAAGAACCCGGCCTGAACCGCGTGATCCGCGCCGGCTACGAACTGCTGCACCTGCAGACCTACTTCACCGCCGGAGTGAAGGAAGTCCGCGCCTGGACCGTCCGCGTCGGCGCCACCGCCCCGCAGGCCGCCGCCGTGATCCACACCGACTTCGAAAAAGGCTTCATCCGCGCCGAAGTCGTCGCCTACGACGACTTCATCCAGTTCAAGGGCGAACAGGGCGCGAAAGAAGCCGGCAAATGGCGCCTGGAAGGCAAGGACTACATCGTCAAGGACGGCGACGTAATGCACTTCCGCTTCAACGTCTAAGCCCCCGCCACACACGAAAAAGCCCCGGCCATACGCCGGGGCTTTTTCTTATGGCCGCCCTACCCCGCCGCTCATCGCGAAAATCCCCCGCGACCGGCTAAACGATTGATAGATCAGAAAAATATTCAAGCAAAGGGGTTGACACCCCCCCTCGATCTGCGGAAAATGCGCGCCACTCGGCTACATAGCTCAGTCGGTTAGAGCGCAGCATTCATAATGCTGATGTCCCAGGTTCAAGTCCCGGTGTAGCCACCATACAAAACAAAGGGTTAGCGAAAGCTAACCCTTTTTTGTTTTGCCCGGCAGACTACAAACCGACTACATCCCGTCTACGGTCATCCGTCAGAGTCGCTTCTTCGCTGCCGAATAGGCTTCCCCACGCTCCCTCTTCCCTGCCGCAATCACTTCGATCACCAGTTGCCCGTCGTCCACTCTGTAGACGAGCCGGTAACCGACGTCCTTCAGCTTGATCTTGTAGCAGTCCTTCATACCGGACAGCTTGTCCTTCTCAACCCTGGGGTTGATGAGGCGCTCTGCCAGCTTCTTCTTGAAGGCGTCGCGGATCGGGATCGGTAGCTTCAGCCACTCCTTCTCCGCGCTGTCCTTGATCCTCAGCTTGTACTTCAGTGGCTCACTTGCTGATCTAGAGGCCATCCAACGTAATTTCCCGCGAAGGCTCGTCGCTACGCTCCCTAACGATTCTTGCCAGGAAGGCATCGTCCAATGCTTCCAGCATCTGTTCGTATACATCCGGCGGCACTGCATAGAATGCCGGCGCGTTACGGTTAAGGATCACGACGGGTTTACCGTGCCCGGCCTCAATGGTTCCCATTGGGTCTTTCTTCAGCTCGGTGATGGAGGCTGCTACGTCCGCTAAAACAGCGTGTGCCATATAAACTCCTGAGCGCTACAACGCTCACTCTTGTCACAAACGAGCATCTAAATTAGCACCTTTAAAGACACTTTTTAATAGACTCTTTATCACTCTCCGTGGGGTCGACTCCGCCAACAGCAACAAAGCGCGTGTGAATACGGCTTCCAAGCCCGTCGCCCTACTCTCTCGCCCAAGAGTCGAGCTTATCGAGCTGCGCAATCGATGATAGGCGCATAGCTGATTCCAGATGCTCCGGCGGCAAATGCCCATACCGAATGGTCATCGTGATCGACGAGTGCCCGAGGATCCGCTGCAACGTAAGGATGTCCCCTCCTCCCATCATGTAATGGCTGGCGAAGGTGTGGCGGAGGATGTGGGTCAGTTGGCCCGGCGTCTGGAATCCACAGCGCTCATAGGCGCAACGGAAGGCGGCGCGGCAGGACATGAACAGGCGGCCGGTTCCGGGCATGCCCACCTTGAACATCAGTTGCTCCAGCTCGGCCGGGATCGGCACAGAGCGACTCTGACGGTTCTTCGTCCGGTGGTAGTGGACCTCTCCCCCATGCACGGCCCCACGGGCGATGCTCTCGGCCTCTTCCCAGCGGGCACCTGTAGCGAGGCACAGGAGAGCGACCGGGTACGTGTGGTTGTTCGTGCTGGCCTTGCACTCCTCGAGGAGTTGGGCGACCTGATCAGTCTTGATCTGCCGGACGTTGGCCAACGGGTTAGCCTTGTGCCATGAGCCGAGGCGGATCAGCTCGGAGAAGATGGCCGACAGGTAGCGTTGTTCGTGGTTGACCGTCTCCGGCTTCACCTCGGTCAGACGACGTTGCCGATAATGCGCCCACGCAAGCGAAGGCCTGCGGATCGCCGAGACGTTCAGCCAATGCCTGGCAAGGAGCCAGGCGCTGTTTGCCGTCCTTCAGGGTGAAGCCGTGGCGGTCGTACCCGACCTTCACCAGATCCGAGAGGCGATCCGGGGTTTAGCGAATGCTAAACCCCTGTTCTTTTGCCTACGAAAAATCACTCCTCCTCCGGCAGATCAATGGCATCGACCAACTCAACCGAGTCGTTCCGCACGTCATTCACCCGCAACGACACCCGATGCCCCACAAAACCCTCCCGCGCGTGGTGAAGCAGATCCCCCAATGCTTCACTGTGCGTTGCGGACGATAGCCACTCCTCGAAGCTCTCCGGTGCCAGCACCACGGGCATGCGGTGGTGAATATGCTCGATGCTCGGTGCGGCAGATTTGGTCAGCAGGGCGCAGGAGAGCACAGGCTCGCCGCTGGGGTTTATCCACAGCGACCACAGACCAGCGATGGCGATGATGGGGTCGGTTGGGCTGTGGATGAAGTACGGCTGGTGGACATGGCGGCCGGCGGGATTGCGCAGGGTTTCCTTCTCGTTCCATTCGTACCAGCCCAGCGCGGGCATCAGGCAGCGGGTGCTGCGCACAGCCTGGCGCCAGAGGGGCTTGGCGGCGGCCTCTTCGCTGCGGGCGTTGAAGGAGAAGCGCGGCGGGGTGGGCTTCTTCCACCAGGAGGGGATCAGACCCCAACGGGCGGGCAGCAGTTCGAGCTGGCCGCTTTCGTCGTGGCACAGGATGGGCACGGCCATGGTCGGGGCGACGTTGTAGCAGGCCTCCAGCCAGCGCGGCGGCGTGCGCGCGCCGATGTGCCAGTAGCGTTCGATGGCGGCCTCTTCGGGGCTGACGTAGCGTCCGCACATGCCGTGCACCTTGGGGAGAGTGGTGCCTTGAGCTTAGTTCGCCGGCATGCCCGGCGACGTCAACACGCCGAGCGGAAGTGGCCTATGTGCTTAGCGGCCGTGTCGATCAAGCACCACAGCGATAGCGGCACGCCGAAGAACAGGAAGGGGATCACCAGGAACAGGCCGTGGCCAACCCAGGCGATAACGTCCGCGCCGCCGGCCAGGCAATCCTGCAGGTTCTTCGCTCCGCCCTGGCAGTTGGCGTAGGTGTATCCCCAGGAGCCCAGTTGCCAGCCGATGCCGGTATAGGCTGCCGGGATGACAGCGAGCAGATAGCGCACCGGCCAGGTTAAACGTGAAGCTCGCCAGAACAGGAGCATCGGCGGGACGAAGAGTGCCAGGGCGAGTATTAGCAGCTTCATACGTACTCGGTGATGCCTTGAGTGATGGAGAACGTTAGCACATCGGTGAGCGCACTCAGCAACGTGATGCCTGGCCCAGCCGCTGCAGAACACCGCGCCCAATTACCCGCGTCGTCTCACCCCCGAAGTCCACGCTCCCCTCCTCCCGCAGGAATGTATCCACCGCCTCGTCTATCCGCTCCGCCAGCTCCGGCGACTGCCAGTAATGCCGCAGCAGCATGCCGGCACTGAGAATGGCCGCGAGCGGGTTGGCGCGGCCAGTGCCGGCGATGTCGGGGGCGCTGCCGTGGACGGGTTCGGCGAGGGCGATGCCGGCGCCCAGGTTGAGCGAAGGCGCAAGGCCCAGGCCGCCGCCCCAGTGGCTGGCGAGGTCGGAGAGGATGTCGCCGAAGAGGTTGGTGGTGACGATCAGGTCGAAGGCTTCCGGGCGCTCGACCAGTTGCAGGGCGGCGACATCGACCAGACGCTCGTCGAGCACGTCGCTCCAGCCATCTTCGGCCAGCAGGTCGCGGCAGGTGTCGCGAAACAGGCCGCAGGTGAGCGGCAGGACGTTGGCCTTGTGCACGAGGGTGATGCGCCGAGCGTGGCGCAGGCGGGCAAGTTCCGCGGCGCCAGCGGCGAGACGTTCGCAGGCGGTGCGGCTGATGACCCGTTCGGCGATGGCGACGCCTTCCGCCTCCCAGTGCTCACGGCCGCTGTAGAGCCCTTCGCTGTTTTCCCGCAGGACCATGAGGTCGATACCGGCGCGGGACGAGACGACTGGGCGAGAGCGCACGGGGCGCAAATTGAGGTTCAGCGCCAGCGTCTGGCGCAGGCTGAGGATAGCGCTGCGGTAGCCTTCGACCTTGTGGCTGGGCGAGGAAACCGCGCCGAACAGCCCGGCGCCGCAGGCGCGCAGGCATTCGCAGGTGGCGTCGGGAATGGAGGTGCCGTGACGCTGGAAGCAGTCCCAGCCGGCTTCGGCTTCTTCTACCTGCAGGTCAGGCAGCAGGCGTCGCAGGACGTCTACCGCGACGGGCACGACCTCGCGGCCGATGCCGTCACCGGGGATGACGCAAAGGCGTCGGCTCAAGACTGGCCGAGCGGGCGCAGACGATATTGCGGCGGCAACTGGTCGAGGCCGCTGACGGTGACGTTCAGGTCCTTCCAGATGCCGTCCTTGATGCCATAGATGCAGCCGTGCACGGAGATATTCTGGCCGCGGTGCCAGGCATTCTGGACGATGCTGGTGTGGCTGACGTTGGCAACCTGCTGGATGACGTTGAGCTCGCAAAGGCGGTCGACGCGCTCCTCTTCCTTCTCGAACTGCGCGAGGTGGTCGCGGTATTCGTAGGCGAGGTCGCGGATGGTGCGCAGCCAGCCGTCGATCAGCCCGAGCTGGGTGTGGTGCAGCGCGGCGCGCACACCGCCACAGCCATAGTGGCCGGTGACCAGGATGTGCTTCACCTTGAGCACGTCGACGGCGAACTGGATGACCGACAGGCAGTTGAGGTCGGTGTGCAGCACGACGTTGGCGACGTTGCGGTGGACGAACAGGTCGCCCGGCAACAGGCCGACGATCTGGTTGGACGGCACGCGCGCATCGGAGCAGCCGATCCACAGGTATTCGGGGGTCTGCTGGCGGGCCAGTTTGGCGAAGAAGTCGGGGTCTTCCTGCTTGATGGCTTCGGCCCAGCGGGCGTTGTTGTCGAACAGTTCCTGCAGATCGCTCATGTCCGGCTCCTCATCATTTGGCTGGCGGCACCTTACGCAGCGCGGGCGCGGCTGACAAGCTGCATCAGCGCGCAGCGTTCAGCCGCCACCAGCGCGGCGGACGTGGCGCCTGCTGGAGCGCCAGCTGGTGCCAGGCATCGTGCCAGGCCTGGCCTTCGGCGGCGAGGCGCGGCCAATCCAGCGTGCGCCGATCCAGGGCACTGAGCAACTCGGTTTCCAGCCAGCCGTGGCCAGCGCGCAGGGCGTCGGCGAAGCCGGGGTCGGCCAGGGCGCGTTGGTGCACCGTCTCGAAGCGCCACCAGAGCGAGTCCTCCACGGCGTCGGCCTCGCGGCTGAGCAGCCCTTCCCCGGCGCGCTCGTCGAAGCCCAGCGGCTGGAACATCGACAGGCAGGGCGCGGAGGTCGCTGTCGCGGCCAGGCGCGGGGACTCGCCGTCGAGCCGGGCGATGAGGCTGGCGGTGGTCTGCGAGGGGCGCCAGAAGCTGCCGGCGTGCAGGCAGATCTGCCGGTTGTCGTGCAGGTTGAAGCGGTGCCCGCGATGGCCGTGGCTGCGCAGGGCGACCACCAGCGCCAGCCAGTCGACCTGGGCCGGACAGTGGGCGAGGAAATCTTCGTTGAGCTGGCGGCGCTGATGGGCGCCAGCCACCCAGGGCAGCACGCGGCCATCGAAGGCGCGGGCGAAGTGGAAGTCGCCACGGCCGTTCCAGCAGCCGAAACGGCGCGCCTGGGTCTCCAGGTTGGGGCTGGCAAGGTCGTACTCGTGGCCCAGGGTCAGGGCGTTGGAGATGGCCCAGCGCTCGACCTTCTTCGCCGCCCACAGGCGCCCGGCGGTTTCCAGCACCCAGGCTTCGTCGTGGTCGGCAATCAGGTAGCTGTTGTCGTAGCGCATGCGTTTGTTGCGGTAGCCGGCCGGGCCGCCCTGGCCGTGGCGCTCCAGCAGTTCGGTGATCACTGCCAGGGCCTCGCGGGCGCTGCTGCCGCGCTCCAGGCCCAGGCGCAGCAGGTCCATGCCGAGCAGGGCTTCGCCGTCGCGCTGGGTCAGCCGGGTGAACACGGCTTCGTTGCCGATGGCCACGCCCTTGTCGTTGACGCCCATTTCGGCGCCCCACAGCCAGGCCGGCTGGCTGAGGATGACGCCATGGCGATGGGACGTCTGGGGAATCTCCAGATAGGTGGTGCGCACCCTGGCCGCGCTGTCGCCGCTCACAGCGGGCAGGCGGATCAGGCGTTGCGTTTCGGCAGGCTCGCGGTCGCTGTTCTTGGCGAACCAGGTGGCCCCGCCGCTACGCAATACCAAGGTGTCGCACATAGTCTTCCTCCCCGTGATCTTCCCGCGCGCCGAGCACTTCCCGCGCTGCACGCTCCCCGGCCTCCACGGCCCCGTCGAAATAGCCCATCCAGCGCGTCGCCGTTTCGGTGCCGGCGAAGTGCAAACGCCCGTAGGGTTCGCGTAGGCGCGCCGCGCCGCTGCTCCACAGTCCCGGCGGGAACAGGGCGGCATAGCAGCCCCGGGCAAAGGGTTCCTCGGCCCAGGATTTGTCCACGTAATCCACTGGCTGCAGCGCCTGTTCGCCGAAGTAGCGGGCGAAGCAGTCCAGCACTTGGCCACGGCGGTCGCCGGCGGGCCGGGCGTTCCATTGCCGCGCCTCGTCACCCTCGATGAAGCCCAGCAGCACGCCGCGTCCGGAGTCAGGGACGCTGTTATCGAAGGTCAGGCGCACCGGGCCGGTCTCGCTGGTGGCCTGGCCGGAAAGGTTGCGCTCGCGCCAGAAGGGTTTGTCGTAGAGCGCCATGCACTTGATCACCGCGCCTTGCGGCAGGCGTTGCAGGAGCTGGTCGCGCCAGCTGGGCAGCAGCGGCTCCTGGGTGATGCGCAGCAGTTGGGTCGGCGGGATGGCGAAAATGACGTGGCTGGCCTGGTGCGTGCCTCGGTCGGTCACCAGTTCTACGCAGCTGCCGTCCTGGCGCACGGCGCGCACGGGCTCGCCGGTATGGACGTCGCCGATTCGCTCGGCCAGGGTTTCGCTGATCCGCTGGGAGCCGCCGAGGATGCGGTCCTGCTGGGCGCCGCCTTCGACGCCGAGCACGGTGTCGAGGTTGGTGCCACCGTGGATATAGAAGAGGACGTGCAGGAACGAGAGGTCATGGGGACTGGCGGCGAACACGGCGCCGCACATCAGCTCGAAGACCTTGCGCCCGGTGGAGGTGCGCACATTGCGCCGCAGCCATTCGGCGAAGGTGAGACTGTCCCACTGCGGCGCCTTGGGGTGCAGGCTCGGGTCGCCCAGCGGAATTTCCCGCGCCATGCGGTCCAGGCGGACATGGGCCTGAAGGACATCAAGCAGGACGTGGGGAGGAAACTTCGGGATGGTGCCGCGATACGGCCTGAGCCGGCCGCCGAAAAGGGTGAGGTTGTCGCCCTGGTTCCATTGCGGAAAGGTCGACAGGCCGAGTTCGGCCAGCAGGGAAAGGATGCGCTCCTGGGTCGGGCCGACCCACTGGCCGCCCACCTCGACCACTTCGCCGCTGGCGAAACGATGGTTGAGCGTGCGCCCACCGACGCGCTTGTTGGCCTCGATCACTTTCACCCGTTGCCCGGCTTGCGCCAGACGCCAGGCCGCGGTCAGCCCCGAAATACCAGCGCCCACCACGATCACATCGCTGCGATTCATGTTTGCGACCTTATGTTCTTGTTGTTATTGGTCCTAAGGGTAAGCCAGGAATCGTCCTCGGAAAAACCCGATCAGCAGGAAATTTCTCAATATTTGCGATGAGGTCGAGGCGGCAAATTCCTGCGCTTCATCGAACGCACGGAGTTGGCCTGTAGGAGCGCGCCATGCGCGCGACCGCGGGCATGGCCCGCTCCTACACAGGCATACGAGCTGTTCTACGGTGAGGCCAAGCACGCCCTGCAGCGAGGTCAGTCGACCAGCGTGCAGGCCATCACCAGCGCATCTTCACGACCACCGACAGCCGGGTAGTAATCGCGGCGGCGACCGATTTCGTTGAAGCCGAAGCGCTCGTAAAGGCGGTAGGCCGGGCCGTTGGAGGCGCGGACTTCGAGGAAGCATTCCACCCCGCCCTTCTCGTGAGCGCGCTTCATCAGGTGTTCCAGCAGCGCCAGCCCAAGACCGCGGCCCTGGCTTTCCGGCTTCACCGTGATATTGAGCAGGTGCGCTTCATCGAGGATCAGCTGGATCACGCCGTGGCCGACCTGCTGGCTGCCTTCGAACATCACCCAGCATTCGTAGCTCTTCAGGCCGTCGGCGAAGGTGCCGCGCGTCCACGGGTGGCTGAAGGCGGCGTATTCGATCTTGAGTACGGCATCGAGGTCCGCCTCGGTCATCGGGCGGAAGGTAACAGCGTCGCTCATGCGGGGGTCTGACTCGTCCAGCGTTGCCGCACCCGGCGCATGGCGCGCCAGAGGTCGGCTTTCAAAGTGGGTTCTTCGGCCAGGCGCTCGAGGCCCGGCAGCGCCCAGGCGACGCCCAGGCCTTCGACCTGCAGCTCGCGCAGCAGGGATTCTTCATCGCCTTCGCCGGCGAAGCGCACAGCAGGCATGCCGACCAGCCACAGGCAGGAGCACGGGGCGCCCTCCTCCAGCCGCGCGGCGACAAAACCCTGGACGAACTCGCGGGCGGCTTGCGGGCCCTGGTCCATGTTGCCTCGGGAGAACAGTGGCCAGCGTACGGGCTCGCCCATCAGTTGCGGGCTGTCCGGCAGGCCGGCAGCGCGCAGCAGGTCTTTGAGCAGCAGGTAGGCCGGATCACGGCTGGCCAGCGGCTCGCCGGTGGGCAGTTCGACCAGCAGGATGCATTCGCCGGCGCGCAGCAATTGCAGGGCAAAACGCGGGGGCGGGGCGACTGGCGCGCGGACGACCGGTTCGGCTTGCGGCTCGGCCGGCTCTTCGGCCTTGACCGGCGCGGCCGGCTTGGCCTGGGCGCCGACTTTGGGCAGCAGGCGCGCGGCAATCGATCCGGGTTCGCCGGCCGTTACCGGCGCAACCGCGGGGGCCACGACCGGAGCGGCGGCCTCGCGCGCAGCTGCGGCAGGCGCCGCTACCGTGGGTTCGGCAATGACGGGCGCGGGGGTTTCCAGCAGCTCCGGGCGCGACGGTGCAGCGAACGGCAGCACCACGCGTGGCAGCCAGCTGGCGACCTGCATGGCGCCAAGGTAGGCGCGGCGACGGGCTTCTTCGATCAAGGGGCGTTTACCTGTGGGTGGTGCCTGCACGGGCAGGCCGACACGACGAGGCGGGATTGTCGCGTGAAACGCGCCGGGGGGAAAGGCCGGTGGGCGGAGAGACCGCCGTTTCGCTTACGGGGTGCCGAAGACGTAGACGTTGCCGGTGAGCTTGACCGCGCCGGTGGCCTGGTAGGTCAGCAGGTTGGTCTGCTGCAGGCCGCTGCCGGCAACCTTGCCCTGGTTGGAGCCGCCCAGGGTGAACTGCAGGTTGGTGGCGCTGGCGTTGGTCAGGCCGATCTTCATGGCCTGGCGATTGAACAGCGCGCCGTCGCCGTTGAAGCCGTTGTTGATGGTCACCATGTCGATGGACATGCCGTCGAAGCTGAAGGTGCCCTTGATGTTGTCCAGCACGATGTAGCCGGTGCTGTTCATCGGCTGGATCGCCAGCCGCGCGCCGCAGCCGCCGGTGCAGCGGGTATCGGCGGTGTTGGCGGCAACATTGAAATTGACGCTCAGGCTGACACCGTCCTGGCCACTGACGTCGGCCATTTCACTGTCGTCCAGGCCGCGCATCTCGCCGTGGGCGGTCACGGCGGCGAGCAGCAACAGGGGGGCCAGGAGTCGGCTCGAAAGGCGTGCGGTTTTCACGGCGAGTCTCCTCTTGCGCTAACGCGGCAGGTTCACGGTACGGACGTTCAGGTAGTCGATGCGCAGGCCGCGAATGGCCTGGGAACCGACGTCGGTGCCGCTGATGTTCAGGTTGCCGATGCTGATATTGCTCTTCTGCACGTTCTGGTAGAAGGCTTCGTGGTTGGCCCAGGTGACGCCCGGCGCGCTGAGCATCAGGTCGCCGTTACTGGCCACCGAGAGCGTCGCCGGCTGGTAGTTGGCGTCGCCCAGGTTAAGGTCGAAGTAGACGTTCTTGGCCACCACCTTGTTGGTGTCCGCACAGTTCTCGCAGCCGGCGATGATCAGCTTGTCGGCGTACATCTGCAGGCTCATGGAGGCCTTCAGGCCAGCGGCGTCGCCCCACAGGTTGAGGTAGGAGCCATTGAGCGTGAAGTTCTCCAGGGCGATGGAGAAGAAGTCAGTTCGGGTGGTGGTAGCGCCAGCGCTGCCGTTGCTGTTATAGGCGGTGCTGGGCAGGGTGAACTTGGTGGCAATGCCGATATCCAGGCCCTGGATGCGGGTGCCGGAGGAGTTCTGCATGGCGCCGGCCACCAGTTGCACCGTGGCGACGTTCTTCTCGGTGCGAGTGATGGTGCCACTGACGCAGGTGGTGGCACTGCCGCCTTGCGAGCCGCAGAGCTGGACGAACTTGTCGTAGTCGCTGGCGCGCTGGCTCAGGGTGACGCCGTTGCGGCTGACGTTCCAGGCGGCGCTGAGGTTCTGCTGCGCGGTGGTGAGGTCGCTGGTGCTGGTGTTGTAGGTATCCACCGAGGCGTTGTAGTTCTTCACCGCGGTGTTGTTGTTACAGGCGGCGAGGATGCCGCAATCGTATTTGGTCCCCAGCGCCGGGCGGTCCACGCACCACAGTCCGCAGACCTGCGTGGGAGCGGCGTTGTAGCGGGTGTTCATGCTGTTGTAGTTGGTCTTCTGCGTCGCCTGCGCAGTATCCACCTGCGCCTCGCGCTGGTTGACCACGACCATGTCGGCGTCGATGCCGCTCTTGAGCGTCACCATGTTGTTCGAATAGGTGGTCAGCAGCGTGTCGCGCTGGGTCTTCAGGGCGCTCAGTTCGGCGTTGATCTTGTTGGTCGCCTGCGCCGGGTTGGTGCAACCGGCGTCGCCATACAGGCAGCCCTGGTAGTAGGACCAGAGGCCGAACTTGTGGGTGTCGTTGATCGGGTCGGTCCAGGTTGGCGTCATCAGTTGCAGCGCTTCCTGGTTGGCCGGGATGTTCAGCCCCGCCTTGTACTTCACCGGGCCGAGGGTGAAGGGGTGCATGGGCGTGCCGAGGTAGGCCTTGGTATCGAGCGTGCCGCGCTGGCTGCCGGCGCCTTTTATATAGGCGCCGGTGATATCCACCTGCACATCCTGGTTGGCGCTGTTCTTCACCCCGGTGATCTTCGACGTGGCAGTGGCCTGGTCGTAGCTGAAGCCATCGATGAAGAAGCCCAGGCCCGCTCCGCTGACTTCTTCGAGCTGATCATCATCCAGGGCCTTCATGCCCAGCGCCGGCAGGCTGACCAGACAACCGGCCAGGCAGGCGAATACTGTCGCGCGCCAGCTCATGTCAGCGCTCCTCATTTCAGCAACCCGCCGCTTGCGAGCCCATGCAGGTGGACTGCCGGGGCAGGCCGCGCAGGGCGTCGTAGAGGTTGATCAGGATGGGATACACCGCGTCCGCTCCGCTGCCTACCTTGGGGAAGTTGGCAAAAGCGCCGGACTGGGTGTTGACGAAATTACCGGCGTTGGCGAGGTCCTGCCAGGGCACGTTCTGGTTCTGCAGGGAGAAGAAGATGCCCTGGGCGCCGGTGTTGATGTCGGTAGAGCCCGGCTTGCCGATATAGATCGTCTTGTAGTTGGTCAGGTCGAAGCAGGTGGTCAGGCCCAGCGCCTGGCAGTTGCTGGTGGTCGACAGGGTCGGGATCAGCGAAGCGATCAGGCCGCCGGCGTCCGAATGCAGCGAGTCGCCCTTGGCGATACCGATCTGTTCGGCGCGGTTGATCGGTTGGCCGTTGATGGTGGCCTCGCCGGTGCCGGCCTTGAGCAGTACCACGTCGGCGTAAACCGGGGTATCGCCGGCCACGGCCAACGCCAGGCAGTTGATGATGTTCGGGCAACCGTTGCGGGTGTAGTAGTCGTAGGCGATGGACGCCGGGCCGTAGATCTGCCCCTGCAGGTTGCCGGTGATCGACAGGATGTCACCGGAGAGGTCGCCCTGCGCCTTACCGAAACCAACCCGCGCGCCCACCAGCTGGCGCACGCCATTGTTGGTCTGGAAGGCGAACTCGACGTAGGGGTCCTGGATCTGGAACGGCACCACCTTCGCGTCGGCGGTATTGGCGTTATCCACCCGGCCCAGGGCGAAGTTGTTGATCAGGATGTCCGCTGGCTGGCCGGAAACGGTGGTCGAGCCAGTGCGGCTGTAGTTGCCCAGGCTGAGCTGGTCGATGTTGGTCAGCAGGCTGATGTCGGCGCCGAAGTTGAGCCGGGTGTACTGGTAGTTCTGGTAGGTGGAGGCGTCGACGGTGAGCATCGCGCCCTGGCCGGAGATGGCGGACAGCTCTTCATCGTCCATCGACTGCATGCGCGCCTGGGCGGAAAAGGCCAGCAGGCCGCCGCAGAGCAAGGCAAGGGCACGCATGAGCGGACCGGAGGACTGACGCATGGCACTCTCCTTTCCCGGCACCCCGTCGTGCGGGGCGCCTGTTGTTATTCGTCGGGCGTATCGGGTCAGGAAACAGGTCGAGACTCGGCGCCGTGATGCCACTATAGGAATTCACCCGCCACGGCGGGCCGACCCATAGTCGAGTAAATCGCTCAGAACGATAGACGAGCCAAGGAAAGTCCGGGGCGGGTTGTTACCCATCGTCACACCCGGGTGACAGCGGCGAGCTGCCGACGGCTCACTGATGGCGGAACAGGCCGATCAGGTGCTCGGCAATCGCGCCCTTGATGGCGTTGAGGTTCAGGCGCGAATGGGCCTGCAGCTTGGCGGTATTCAGGCGGTGCAGGTGCAGCGACGGCATGCGCGCCTCGTACTCGCGCAGGTCGCCCTTGACCAATACCGGCAGGAAGATGTCCCCACGCATGCGGTAACGGTTGATCAGCAGCTTCAGGCCGTCCTGGAAGGGCAACTCGCGCGAGGCCACCAGCCGGTGCTCGCCGGGGATCTTCAGGTACAGGCCGCTGTAGCCCATGGTCTCGCCGGGCAGGATGTGGATGCCGGTGGGCTCCACCGCGTCGCCGGGGATGTCGTGGAAGGTATCGAACCAGGCTTGCTCGTCCGGGAGGATGGTGATGCCGCCTTCCTGGTTCTCCGGAATCACGAAGCTGTAGTTGCTGTAGAGCTTCTCGACGTACGACGAGTAGATGCACAAGCGATTCTCGAAGCGCTGCAGGAAGGCGATGGCTTCGTTGCGATCAGTGATCGCATCCAGGTCCCAGTCGAGGTCGTTCTGGCGTTCCAGTTCGGCCCAACGGGCTTTGGCGAGTGCGGCGTCGTAGGTCATCGGCGTAAATCAGACTCTGATATCTAGGTCTCTGATACAGGCTTTGGCAAAAAACTTGCCAGAAAATTCAGCCATTTAGGCCCGATTTTCCGTGAGATGCGTCACACGGACGCTGCTCGTGCAGTCGCAAACTGACGCGTTTCGTCACCCTGTCGGCCAGGGGTAGGCCTTTGCAGTACAATCGCCCCCTTTGTTCATTCCGGGCCCAACCAAGCCGATGATCGACCCACGACGCGTACTCCGCGCCCTCGCCGAACACTGGGTGCTGCTCGAACCGCTGTGCGAGCGCTTCGACGCCGGCACCCTGAGCCTGGTGGAGCTGCGCATCCAGCTCACCAGCCAGTTGCCCGACAGCACCCCGGTGGACATCACCGCCCTGCTCGACCAGTGGGTCCGCCTGGACATCCTCGTCCCGGTGGCCAAGAGCCCCAACCGCTTCGAGCTGAACGCGCAGATCCACGACTTCCTCGCCTACCTGCGCCAGGAACACCGCCTGGGCCTGTGCCTGGAGATCGAAGCCTACCTGCGCCACCTCGAGCGCCTGGCCGGCTACATCCGCGAGGCATTCGAGGCGCGCGACGGCAACGACCTGGCCCGGCAACTGCGCCTGCTCGACATGCGCGTGCGCGACGTGCTGAAGAAGCTCGCGAACGACGAACAGGCGCTGGTCGCCGTGGCCGATCGGGCCAAGACCCAGGACCGGCAGATTCCGCTGCGCCAGCGCTACGCGGAAGTCCTGGCGACCTGGGACGAATACGTCGAACCGATGATCCAGCTGGTTTCCGCCGACGGCGCCTTCGAACAGGGCGTGCACCGCGTCGAGCAAGTGCTGCTGCGCCTGCTCAGTGAACAGGCGCGCCTCGGCCAACTGGTGGATGACGACCAGTTGCTGCGCACCCACGCGCGCATCCTGGAAATGCAGACCACCGCCCAGCTCACCCTGCGCCGCGCCCGCGAACTGCTGCTGCCGCTGCGCGAGGAAGCGCGCCGGCACAACGCGATCACCCGCGGCGCCGCGCTGGCGCTGTCGGTCATCCGCCGCAAGGGCATCGACGCCGTGCCGCAGGCGGCCATGCCGATGTTCACCCGGCCGCAGAGCAACTTCCTCGGCACCGCCTCGCAGGTCGAGAGCTACGTCTTCGCCCTGGCCAACTTCCAGCCCAAGCCGGCGCACTTCCCCAAGGCCAGTGGCAATCGCAAGAGCGACGGCCCGCAGCGCTCGCCGCGCACCGCGCGGGAAATGCTCGACCGCTGCCAGGCCGCGCTGCCGCTGCCGGACCTCATGCAGTGGCTGCTGGAACAGGAGCCCGAAGGCGCCACCGACGAACTGCTCTACTGGTTCTCGCGCCTGTCGCGCGATGCCCGCTTCCAGCGCGACCGCCTCGAGCGCGCGCAATACGACACTCTCCAGCACAGCGTCAGCCTGTGCTCCTTCGCCCTGATCGCCGGCCCGACCGCTGGCAAGGACAGCAAGAGCGAATCGCATGCAGATTAATCTCACCGAAATGACCCAGCTCGCGCCGATCTTCCGCGAGTTGTTCAAGGGCTTCCACATCAGCCGCCGCGACCCGGAGCTGTACAGCCAGCTGTCCAACCAGCAGGACGCCTACCGCGCGCTGTTCCGCAGCCTGGGCTACGAACTGGTCTGCGATACCCGCGGCTTCTACTACTTCGTCCCCGAGCAGACCGGCGCCCAGGTGAACAAGACCGCCCAGCGCCTGGCGCTGTTCACCTTCATCCTGGTCGAACACCTCGCCGACCAGGGCCGCGACCCGCTGGCCGTGCTCGACGGCGGCAGCATCGGCCGCGACGAGCTGCCGCCGCTGCTGGAGAAGTACCGCGACCTGTTCCTGCAGGCCGAAGTGACCACCCAGGAAGAGCTGGAAGAGAAGGTCATGCGCCGCCTCACCCAGCTCGGCTTCGCCGCCGAGGACAACGGCGTGTACCGCTTCCTGCCGCCGATCCACCGCTTCCTCGACGTCTGCCTGTCGGTCCAGCAGGACCGCGACCTGGCCAGCAACCTGCACGCCAGCGAAATGCAGTTCACCGCGCCCGCACTGATGGAAGAGGACGATGAACCGGTGGTGATCCTCGAGTCCTACGCCAACGAACCGCTGGAAGACAGTGAAGACGCCATCGTGGTGATCGACGAACCCACCGCCGTCGCGGAAGAAGAGAGCGAAGAAGACGCCCTCGCCCGTGCCATCGCCGAAGAACAGGAGGCCCAGGCATGACCCAGGAACGCTACGGCATCCGCCGCTTCGCCCTGCTCAACACCGCCGGCTACAGCCTCGGCATCTTCCCGCTGGAGCAGCCGCTGTCGGTCTACGGGGCGAACAACCTCGGCAAGTCGGCATCGATCAACGCGCTGCAGTTCCCGATCCTCGCGCGCATGTCCGACATGAGCTTCGGCAAGTACAGCCTGGAAGCCTCGCGCAAGTTCTACTTCGCCACCGACACCAGCTACATCCTCATCGAACTGGACCTGCCCAACGGCCGCCATGTGATTGGCGTCGGCGGCCGCGGTCCGGGCGGCGGCTTCGGCCACCAGTTCTTCGCCTACCAGGGCGAGCTGGACCTGGAGCACTACCAGAAGAACGGCACCTGCCTGCGTCTGCGCGAGCTGTACGCGAACCTCGAGCGCGAGGGCATCAAGTCCTATGAACTGAAGCCCGACGAGCTGCGTCGCCTGCTGGTCGGCGGCCACACCTCGATCCCGCTGGACCTGACCCTGATCCCGTTGCGCTCCACCAGCGAACAGAGCCTGAAGACCTTCCGCTCGCTGTTCATCAACCTGCTGCACATGCGCGAGATCACCGCCGCCAAGCTCAAGCAGCTGTTCCTCGATGCCTTCGAGCACAGCCTGCGTTCGGGCAGCGTCGACTACATCGCCGCCTGCGAGGAAGCCTTCCGCGATGTACGCCGCATGGAGGGTGATTACCAGGCCCTGGTCGCCGCCGGCCCGCTGGTCGAGGCCCTGGCCAACGGCGTGCAGCAGCGCGAACTGCTGCGCGGCAAGATGCACCGCCTCTCGCCGCTGCTGGATAACCTGCTGGGCACCTGGGAAGACTATTCCGGTGCGCGCAAGGAAGAGCTGGTGATCCAGGCCGAGCACTACAAGCGCGAGCAGGACGGCCTGCAGAACGAGCAGCGCGGTAGCACCGCCGAGCTGATGCGCCTGGAGCGCGAGATCAGCGAAATCCAGCGCTGGATGGGCGAACTGGCCGTGCTGAAGAACCGCTTCGCGCTGGTCGACGACGTCAAGGTGCTGGAACAGCAACTGCTCGCCGCCAAGGACGCTCACGACGAACTGGCCGGCGCCCTGGCGCACTCCCGGCAGTTCTCCAGCGAAGACCTGGAAGAGCGCATGCGCGACCTGGAGAAACGCCTGAAGGGTGTTCGCCAGCAGCTCGAACATGCCGACAACAACAGCTACGCCCGCCTGCGCGAGGAATTCTCCCAGCAGGACGTCGAGCGTCTGATGCGTCTGTTCAACGGCGCGCTGTTCAGCCTGCCGCTGGGCGAGAAAGGCGTGGACCTCGACGAAGCCGGCCAGTGGGTCGGCAGCGTCGAGAAGATCCTCGATGCCTTCAAGGGCGAGCGCTTCGAAGTGCCCGGCCTCTCCATCGACATCTCCACCATCGAGCCGCCGGCCCTGCAGGCCCTGGCCGACCGTGCCGCGCTGCGCGACCAGAAGGAACGCCTGGAGAAGGAGCTCAAGCAGCTCAAGACCCAGCAGGCCGTTGCCGCCGACCGCAACGCCAGCAAGGCGCAGGCGGACAAGCTGTACCAGGACGTGCTCGACGCGCAGAAGGCGCTGGAAGATTTCCGCCGCAGCCAGACCCTGAACGCCGAAGAGCCCGCCAAGCTGGAGCAGCTCGCCCAGCTGGAAGCCACCCAGGACGAGCTCAAGCGCTCCGCCGACGCCTTCACCGAACGCGTCCAGCAGCTCTCCGCCAAACTGCAGCTGATCGGCCGCCAGCTGGCCGACATGGAAGCCAAGCAGCGCACCCTCGACGACGCCCTGCGCCGCCGCCAGCTGCTGCCGGCCAACCTGCCCTTCGGCATCCCGTTCATGGACCCGGTCGACGACTCCATGGACAACCTGCTGCCGCTGCTCAACGACTACCAGGACACCTGGCAATCGCTGCAGCGCGTGGACGGTCAGATCGAGGCGCTGTACGCCCAGGTGCGCCTCAAGGGCGTGGCCAAGTTCGACAGCGAGGATGATCCGGAGCGCCGCCTGCAACTGCTGATCAACGCCTACGCGCACCGCACCGACGAGGCCATGACCCTGGCCAAGGCGCGCCGCGCGGCAGTCACCGACATCGCCCGGACCCTGCGCAACATCCGCAGCGACTACGACAACCTGGAACACCAGCTGGCGCTGTTCAACCGCGAGATCAACAAGCGCCAGGTGTCGAACCTGCAGAGCTTCCGCATCGTGCTGGCGCCGAACAAGGATGCGCTCAGGCACATCGATCAGATCATCCACAGCGCTGGCCAGTACGAAGAAGGCGAGAACCTCTCGGTCTTCGACCTGACCCAGAGCGCCGAGCAGGATGCGAAGAACGAGGAAGCCAAGGACTACCTGTCACGCCTGGTGGCGGCGAACAACAACCAGCTGGGCCTGAAGGACCTGTTCGAGCTGGCGTTCGAGATCACCAAGATGGGCGGCCAGCCGATCATGCACACCGACATCGACGGTGCGGCGTCCAACGGCACCACCATGACCATCAAGGCGCTGACCAACATGTACCTGTTGCTGCACCTGATGGACCGCGAGCAGGCCGGCCGCGTGCGTCTGCCCTACTACCTCGACGAGGCGGCGGACATCGACGAACGCAACCAGTCGGCGCTGCTGGAGACCAGCCTGCAGCTGGGCTTCGTGCCGATCCTGGCGAGCGTGAAGCCGCAGGTCTCGGCGCAGGTGGCCATCGACCTGGAAGGCGGCAGCGGCCCCAACGGCATCTACATCGACGAGGCGGACTGGAAGTACATCCGCCGTCGGGATACCGAGAAGGCTGCGCACAACGATGTGGAGGCGAGCGCCGAGCCGGCGTGATGCTTTCTCAGCGTTAACGATGGAAAAGCCCCGCCATGCGGGGCTTTTTCTTTTCGGCCAGGATCGCGCCACCAGCATCGGTGCCATGAAAAAGGGCCGCAATTGCGGCCCTTTTCCTGTTCGGCTGAAACTCAGTTCGCCTTGCCCAGCGGGATCTTCGGCGCCCAGTCCAGCCACTCGTCGTTGGCCTCGTCGAACAACGCGAAGGTCTGCCCCGGCTTGGCCGGCGAGCCCATCTCGGCATTGTTCGGGGTGGCGAAGGCAACACCACCGGCGAGGATGGTCTCCATCGACTCGGTGCGCACCTTCACGCCCTTGAACAGCCCGGCGTCCACGCCAACACCGCTGGTGTTCCAGAAGCGACTGCCGGTCCGCACCAGCGCTGCGTAGCGCGGTTCAATGAGAATGTGGATGAGCACGCGATCTGCCGTTTCACCCAGCTCGAAGGACGTCACCTTGCCCACCTGTACCTCGCGGTAGGTCACCGGGACGCCCGTCTTGAGCGAGCCGCGACGGGGCGCGCTCAGGGTCAGGCGCAGGCCGTCGGCATCGAGCAGGCGATTGGGCTCGCCGCCCAGCAGACTGAAGCTGGTCTGCTCCTGGCTGGGCTTGGACGCCGGCAGCACCTCGATGTACTGACCGCTGACGATGGTGCTCAGGTTGCTCACACCGGACAGACCAACCTGCGGCCCTACTACCCAGAAGCGGGTCCCCTGGCGAGCGATACGATCCGCCCCGCGGGTCAGGCGCGCTTTCAGCTGCACGCTCTGCAGATCCTTGCTCAGCTCCACCTGCTCCACGCGCCCAACTTCCAGCCCCTTGAAACGCAGGACGGTTCCCTCTTTCAGGCCGTCGGCAGAATCGGCACGCAGCTCGATCATCTGGCCCTTCAGATGGGCATCGTCTTCGCTGTCGAACAGGATGAAGCGACGCACCTTGGTGATCGGCGCCGCCTTGGGGTCGGGCGTATCGAAGGCGATGCCACCGGCGATCAGCGTCTGCAGCGACTCGCTCTTGAGCTTGATCCCGTCCAGTCCGCCACTGATGGTGACGCCGCTGATATTCCAGAAGCGCGACGAGGTATTCACCAGCTTGGCGTACTCCGGCTCGATGTGGACACCAATGACCAGACGCGACGGATCGCGACGGGAGAGCTGGTAGCTCTGCACGCTGCCGACCTTCATCTGGCGATAGAGGATAGGCGTGCCGACCTCCAGCGAACCCAGCTGGTCCGTGGTCAGCACCAGGTGCAGACCCGGTGAGTCGAGATTCAAGGGTGGCGCCTTGGGCCGGATGACGAAGTCACGGGTCGGTTCGCCGCCGCTGGCAAAGCGCACGTTGAGGTAGTTGCCCTTCACCAGTGCCTCGAGGCCGGTAATGCCGGCCAGCGAGATGCTCGGCTTGACCATCCAGAACTCGGTCTTGCTGTTGAGGAACTCTTCGGTACGCGGGTCCATGGACAGGGTGGCGGTGGCGCCGTTGAAGTCCTTGTCCATGTCGATGCTTTTGACCGTGCCGACTTCAACACCGTTGTACATCACCGGCGTGCTGCCCGGCGTCAGGCCGCTGACGTCGCTGACCTTCACCTTGACGCTGAGCCCGGCCTGCGCAGCATCGTAATCCTCGTACAGACGGAAGGGCTTGGTCGGATCGGTGGGCGGGCTGTCCGCATAGTTCTCCGGCGTGGCGAAGGCGATACCGCCGGCTGCGATGCTCGCCAAGGACTCAGTACGCAGCTTCAGGCCACTCAGGCTACCCGATAGCGTAATGCCGCTGGCATTCCAGAAACGCGTGTGTTTACGCACCAGATTCGCGTAGGCCGGTTCGATGTGGACCTTCACCTCGATGGTTTTCTGGTCCTCCGCCAGCCGGTAGCTTTTCACCTGACCAACCTGGATCTGCCGGTAATAGATCGGGCTGCCCTGCTCCAGCGAGCCCAGGCGATCGGCCTTCAACGTCAGGTGCAGGCCGGGCAGGCTGTCGGAGAGCGGCGGCGGCTCCTTCAGGGCGACGAACTCCTTCTGCTGCTCACCCTTCACCGGGTCGATGGCGATGTAGTTACCCGAGACCAGTGTCTCCAGGCCGGTGACGCCAGCGATGGAAACCCTCGGCTTGACCAGCCAGAAGCGGGTGCTGTTGCTCAGGTACTCGGCGGCCTCCTTGCGCATTTCCACCATGGCGATCACGCCCAGTGTCGGCTTGTTCACATGCAGGTCGACAACCTTGCCGACACCGATCCCCTTGAAGATCACCTCGGTCTTGTTGGCCTGGATACCCTCGCCGCTTTCGAACTGGATCTGGATCATGATCCCTGCCTGGTCATAGGCACGCCATGCCAGCCAGGCACCGATCGCCAGGGCGATCAGCGGAAGGATCCAGATAGCCGACCAGTTGGTGGTCTTGCGCATCTTGGGTGTTGGGAGGTCACTCATCGTTTTCTTCCGCGTCCGTGTTGTCCCAGATCAGCCGGGGATCGAAAGTCACTGCAGCCAGCATGGTGAGCACCACTACGCTGGCAAAGGCGGCTGCGCCGAGGTTCGCCTCGATGCTGGCCAGATTACCGAAGTTCACCAGCGTCACCAGGATCGCGATGACGAAGATGTCGAGCATCGACCAGCGACCAATCCATTCGATGAAGCGGTACATCACATTTCGTTGCAGGGCGGAAAGCGGCTGTCGCCGCTGCACCGAATACAGTAGCAGCGCAATGCCGACGAGCTTGAAGGTGGGCACCAGGATACTGGCGACGAAGACCACCGCAGCGATGGGTATCATGTCCGCATTGATCAGCTCGACCACGCCTTCCATGATCGTCGCCGGCATCCCATTACCGAGGAAGTTCACCGTCATGATGGGCAGCAGGTTAGCGGGAATGTAGAGGATCGCCGCCGTGATCAGCAGCGCCCAGGTCCGGATGATGCTGTTGGGCGTGCGCTCATGCACCACGGCCCCACATCGGCTGCAATGGGTCTCGTCATCTTCCTCGCGGCGGTTGAGCTGGTGGCATTCGCCACACACCACGATCCCCGCATCAATGGCTCGCATCGTCAAACTCCCCGCACAGCTCGCCCCACACCTGGTGATGAGACATCGTGACTTCGAGCCAGACCTGGGTCAGCAGCAAGGCCACGAAGCAGGCCAGGCCAACGCTGACGTGCAGCTCCGCCATCCCTATCAGCTTGACGATGGAGACGAGGATGCCCATCAGGTACACCTCGAGCATTCCCCACTCTCGCAGGTGCTGGTAGCCGCGCAGCAGCAGCATGCCGTGCTCGCGCAGCGCCTTGTAGCGAATGGACACCAGCACGAACAGCTGGCAGAGCAGCTTCGCCAGCGGAATCACCATGCTGCAGAGGAACACCAGGAAAGCGACACCAGCCATGTTCGAGTGATACAGGCCTACGACGCCGCTCCACACTGTATCCATGCTGGTCTGGCCCAGGATGGTGATGTGCATGATCGGCAGGAAGTTCGCCGGGATGTACAGAAACAGCGCCGTCAGCACCAATGCCAGGGCACGGCGGACCATGTGGGGGCGGTGGATTTCCAATTCATATCCGCAACGCGGACAGACTGATCGGTGCCCGAGCGGAACCGGCTCGCGGCGCATAAGCAGGTCGCACTCGTGGCAAGCCATCAGCTCATCCAGAGGCAGGTCCCGCAAGGCATGTCCTTTGATGTCGGGCATGTAGGAACTCAGGGAAAATTTGAGGCTATTGTAGACGACGCAACCGCCCATCCGGTGCCCGAAAAATGCCTCAAATTTCGTGGAGAAAGCTGCCAGCCGTGCAGCTCTCCGCGCCGCCCCTCGTACGCGGTGCAGCCGTCATCGCCTTTGCCGGCTTTCCCGCGCGCAAAAGCAAAACCCCCGGCCAGCGATGCTGACCAGGGGTCTTGGGCTAGGAGCTTGACGATGACCTAC
>NZ_JYOA01000039.1:0-466 GCF_000955805.1 Pseudomonas sp. 21
TGATAGGCTAGTCTCGCGCAGTACATGGTAGTTCAGCCAATAGATGCCTAGTACGCTGACGGCATTCAGAGTACGCTGATCGGCTTATGACGTATGTGACGCAGCTCTTAGCGCAATGTATGTGCTGTTATCGAAGCCTATGGCTGAGTATGTAACGCTATGGCGTGCTAGTCGTCTCATATACGTCTGATGACCTCGTATCATGTTATAGGGCTGCGAACTGTCGATGATGGTCACGACTCTGTCGATAGCTGTGTGACTCATTCAGAAGGTGTGCAGCCTATATGATACGCAGTCGCATCCTATCTTACGTGTCAGTACTATGTGTGAGTGCTCCGCCCTAGTGCTGATGTATGCCCCATAGTGCTCAGTGGAGTCTCTCTTAGCATAGTGTCCGCTCATACATTAGATGGACGGCTCATTAGTATCATCGTCGGCTGATATAGGTCGTGGCTCCCTGTATATC
>NZ_JYOA01000039.1:478-957 GCF_000955805.1 Pseudomonas sp. 21
TCTGGATCAACGTCGCACTATGATGTGCAAAGTGTCGTCCATGTATAGACAGTGCGCGTATCATATAGGATGCGGCGATCTCATACAGCGTTACGGTCGCTGCGTACTGTATAAGGATGCTCTGTGAACTGTCATCGGTCCGATCAATTAGTCTAGTGTGCGTTATTCAGATCGAGTGAGTACATGATTCGTCAGTGTGGATCAATTACAGTTAGGCCGCTGACACATTAGTAACGTCGGCAAGCACTTAGTCGTGTCGTAAGCCAGTGTGTCGTGTCTTAGACGACTGTGTGTGATTCTCGAGCGATTTATACATCCGTGACAGCGCTTATAGTGTGCTGACAGACTGGTTGGTTATCCAATGATCGACCTGGAGTCTAATATCTGACCACGCCTTGTAATCGTATGACACGCGCTTGACACGACTGAATCCAGCTTAAGAGCCCTGCAACGCGATATACAGGCGCTGCTACCGATAA
>NZ_JYOA01000040.1 GCF_000955805.1 Pseudomonas sp. 21
ATCTCGATCCTGTTGCGGCGCTTGTAACGGCGCTTGTCGTGCTTGATTGGCTTGCCGCGCGACTTCCTGCCGGGAATGCAGGGCTTTATCCCCTTCTCTTTCAACGCTTCCCTGAACCAGTCGGCATCGTAGCCCCGGTCGGCCAGCAGCCACTCCGCCGCGGGCAGACTGCTCAGCAGAGCTGCCGCGCCGGTGTCGCGCTTACCTTGGCCTGCGGTCATGAAGAACCGGATCGGTCGGCCATCGGCATCGGTGACGGCATGAAGCTTGGTGTTCATGCCACCCTTCGTGCGGCCAATCAGACGGCCCCTCTGGTCGCCTGCCCCCCCTTTTTCGACCGCAGGCTGGTCGCCGTGCGATGCGCCTTGAGATAGGTCGCGTCGATCATCACCGTCTTCGGCACAGCGGCCTCGGCAGCCAGCCCAACCATCATCCGGGCGAAGACCCCCTTGTCGCTCCACCGCTTCCAGCGGTTGTAGAGGGTCTTTGGCGGACCATACTCCTTGGGCGCATCACACCACCGCAAGCCATTGCGGTTGATGAAGATTATCCCGCTCAACACACGCCGGTCATCGACGCGCGGCTTGCCATGGCTCTTGGGAAAGAAGGGTTGAAGCCGCGCCATCTGTGCGTCGGTCAGCCAGAAAAGGTTGCTCATCGTTGCCGCAGAAG
>NZ_JYOA01000041.1 GCF_000955805.1 Pseudomonas sp. 21
GTCCTTGGACGGGGTGGCGCAGTATTACTGCAAGAGAGCGGACAGATTAGTGTGTTGGAGCCGACACATCAAAGGTTCGTCCGGGGACCGATCTGCAGCCTACGGGACATTTATCCGTAAAAGCATGGCGCTGTTTCGTACTTATCGGAGGCCAGGTATCGTCGCGGCGAGTCTCCCCGACGACGGAGATGGGCGTTACTATCTGGGCCGTCTCGTACTCTGTTACTTGGCACAGATGCGAGCCCTCGTAATGTGCATCAGCTAAGGGCGATATTATAATGCGACGTTTGTACGGATTCGTTACTAACGTGTTGGACGCTAGTGGAATATGTGTCGTTGGTTAGCCTACCCATGGCTTTCGCGGCGACACATGCTTAGACTCTTTCAAAACTTCGGTGAAGTTCACTCAAGCCGCGGAGCGCCGTCGTAATTCACTAGGGATGGCGGTACCCGTGCCCGTCCGATTCGTAGCAACCTGCATCACGATTTTGTCTTCGGGCGACTTATCAGATACGGTAATGTAAATACCTGGCATTTGGGCACTTCTTGCGTTTAAGCGGGAAAGATCGCGAGG
>NZ_JYOA01000042.1:0-454 GCF_000955805.1 Pseudomonas sp. 21
CTGGAGATGTGACCCAGGAGCGTTTCGACCGCCTTCGTTACGTCGAGATCAAGCACGGACGTATCTGTCAGCTCGCCTTTTTGGGCCAGGTCGTGACCCGTGGTGGACTCCACCTTCCCGGAGATATTGATTACTCTGGAGACTCCTTCGACTCCTTCCCCAACGGTGTTGCCGCCCTCTTCGGACCTGANNCCATCCCCACTGCGGGACTTGTTCAGATCGTCGCCTTCATTGGATGGTTGGAGTGCGCCTTCATGCGTGACGTTGAGGGAACTGGCAACGAGCACGTTGGTGACTTCCGTAACGGATACATTGACTTCGGCTGGGATGACTTTGATGAGGAGGAGAAGCTTTCCAAGCGTGCCATCGAGCTCAACAACGGCCGCGCCGCCATGATGGGTATCCTTGGACTTATGGTNNACGAGCAGCTCGGAGGCTCCGTCCCAATTGTTGG
>NZ_JYOA01000042.1:471-572 GCF_000955805.1 Pseudomonas sp. 21
TGATACGCCATTCAAGCCCTCTTTGACGAGACGACCCCCTGATGGTGGAGCCTCAAATGAGTGGAAGCACTCCTTGGCCACATCTCGAAGAACTGATGACA
>NZ_JYOA01000005.1:0-84926 GCF_000955805.1 Pseudomonas sp. 21
GGGCTGACCGACACGGCCACCGGCGAAGCGGTGAACCTGTCGATGAATGGCGCAGTGGTCGAAGGCCGCACCGCCACCACCAACCAGTTGGTGTTCACCGTCAGCGTGGCCGCCAATGGCGACGTCACCCTCGACCAGCAACGTGCCATCGTGCATGCCAACACCAGCGACCCGGATGACTCCCGGACCCTCACCGCCGACAACCTGGTGAAACTCACCGCGACCAAGACCGACGGCGACGGCGACAGCGCCCAGGCCACACTGAACATCGGCCAGAACCTGGTGTTCAAGGACGACGGGCCGAGCATCAGCACCACCGGCGTCGAACCGGTCATGACCGTGGACGAGTCCGTGCTGACGACCGACTCCACGCAGAACTTCGCCGCCAACTTCACCTCGGGCTTCGGCGCCGACGGTGCCGGCACCCTGGCCTACGCGCTGAGCGTGGTGGCGGGCGCTTCCGGGCTCACGGACACGGCCACCGGCCAGGCGGTCAATCTGTCGGTCAACAACGGCGTGGTGGAAGGCCGCACGGCCAGCAGCAACGACCTGGTGTTCAGGGTGAGCGTCGCTGCCAACGGTGACGTGACCCTCGATCAGCTCCGCGCCGTCGTCCATAGCGACACCACCAACCCGGACGACTCGACAACCCTGACTTCCGACGACCTGGTGAAACTCACCGCGACCAAGACCGATGGCGACGGCGACAGCGTTCAAGCCACGCTGAACATCGGTCAGAACCTGGTGTTCAAGGACGACGGCCCGAGCATCAGCACCACCGGCGTCGAGCCGACCCTGACCGTGGACGAATCCGCGCTGGCCACCGACGCGACGCAGAACTTCGCCGCGAACTTCAGCTCGAGCTTCGGCGCCGATGGCGCCGGCACCCTGACCTACGCGCTGAGCGTGACGGCAGGAGGCTCCGGGCTGACCGACACGGCCACCGGCGAGGCGGTTAACCTGTCGATGAATGGCGCCGTGGTCGAAGGCCGCACCGCCACCACCAACCAGTTGGTGTTCACCGTCAGCGTGGCCGCCAATGGCGACGTCACCCTGGACCAGCAGCGCGCCATCGTGCACGCCAACACCAGCAATCCGGACGACTCCAGAAGCCTCACCTCGGATGACCTGGTGAAACTCACCGCGACCAAGACCGACGGCGACGGCGACAGCGCCCAGGCGACCCTGAACATCGGCCAGAACCTGGTGTTCAAGGACGACGGCCCGAGCATCAGCCCCACCGGCACGGAACCCGTGCTGACGGTGGATGACTCGGACCTGACCACCAACGCCCTGCAGGCCTTCTCGGCCAACTTCCTCTCGTCGTTCGGCGCCGACGGGCCCGGCACCCTGACCTACACCCTGGGCTGCGTCTCGGGAGCTTCCGGGCTCACCGATACCGCTACCGGCCAGTCGGTGGTGCTCTCGCTCAATGGCACCGTAGTGGAAGGCCGCTGCGCCATCAGCAACGACCTGGTGTTCACCGTCAGCGTCAATGCCAACGGTGATGTCACCCTCGACCAGCAGCGCGCCATCGTCCACGCCAACACCAGCGACCCGGATGACTCGCGGACCCTCACCTCGGACAACCTGGTGACCCTGACCGCGACCAAGACCGACAAGGACGGCGACAGCGCCCAGGCCACGATGAACATCGGCCAGAACCTGATTTTCAAGGACGACGGGCCGAACATCAGCACCACCGGCAGCGAGCCGACCCTGACGGTGGACGAAACCGTACTGACCACCAACGCCACCGCGAACTTCGCCGCCAACTTCAGCTCCGGCTATGGCGCCGACGGCCCCGGCACCCTCACCTACGCCCTGAGCGTGGTCGCCGGAGCGTCCGGCCTGGTGGACACCGCCACCGGGCAGGCAGTCAACCTGTCGGTCAACAACGGCGTGGTGGAAGGTCGCACCGCCGTCAGCAATGTGCTGGTCTTCACCGTCAGCGCAGCCAGCAACGGTGACGTCACCCTCGACCAGCTGCGCGCCGTGGTCCACGCGAACGCCAGCGATCCGGATGACACCAGAACTCTCACCTCGGACAACCTGGTGAAACTCACCGCAACCATCACCGACAAGGACGGCGACAGCGCCCAGGCAACCCTGAACATCGGGCAGAACCTGATCTTCCACGACGACGGTCCTTCCCTGGCCTTCGGCAACATCGTCGGCACCGGCAGCACCATCGCGCAGACCGGTTACTGGGACCATGCCTTCGGCGCCGACGGGAGCAGCGCAGCGGGCCTGGATATCGTCCTGGCGAACGGGCAGTTCACCCTGGTGCGGCCCAACGGCACCACCACCACCGGGACCGGCACGCTCACCGAAACGTCACCGTCGCCGGATGCCAATGGTGCATTCCACTTCGCCGGCACCCTCACCGGCGACTTCGACAACAATGCCAGCACCGCCAACACCAGCGTCGACTACACGCTGACGGCCCTGGCCGACGGCACCTACACCCTGGACCTGGTGCAGGGCTTCAGCTCGACACTGGTACTGAGCACCGCGAACGGCCAGCTCGGCGCGGGCGGACCGGACCCGGTGCAGACGCTGACCATCGGCACCGACGCCGTGGTGTTCTTCGCGGCCAAGGCGCTGGCACCGCAGACGGGCGCGAACAGCATCCTGACCGGTATCGGACAGGGCGCGACCGACCCCACCGAGGCGCAGTTGCAGACCAACCCGCTGCCGTCCTACATCGACGACCAGAAGGCCCTCAACGTCAGTACCTCGGGCATCGGCGTGAAAAACAACGTCCTGCAGGGCAGCGGTGCCGGCATTACCGCCGGTGACGACAGCTTCGTCGCCAACCCGCAGACGCTGCTGACCTCGGTGAAGGTCTTCATCGACAACTCGGTGGGCGGCTACGACCCGGCGTCGGAATCGCTGTACTACGTCGCCTACTACGACGACGGTACGACCTCCGGCGCGCCGATCAAGGTGCTGGCGGCCAACCTGCAGAACGAGTCCGGCGGGCAGAAATCCTTCACCGTGCAGACCGTCGCCGGCAAGATGATCGACGCCATCCAGCTGACCATGGCCGAAGGCATGATCAAGGTGCCGACCATCCAGTTCATCCGGCAGGTCGAGAACCTGGCCAGCGACGTCAAGCTGTCGTTCAACGCCACGGTGACCGACAAGGACGGCGACGCGGCGACCAGCTCCTTCACCGCCAACCTGTTCGCCAACAAGGCCGCCGGCGGCGCCTTCGACTACACGCTGACGGGCGTGACCGGCACGAAAGAGGCCTTCAACATCGACCTGGCACGCACCGAGAACAAGTACCAGGTCACCGGCTTCGACACCACGGGCCAGCGTGACAAGCTGGTCCTCAATGGCGACGCCACTTCGACCGTGCAGAACATCGACAACAGCGGCGCCAACAGCATCGTGACCATCCACGAGACCGGCGGGCAGCTGACGACCATCACCCTGGTCGGCGTCGATGTCCTCAACACCGATATCGTGCACGGCAGCGCCACGTAGTTCGCACGCGGGATGGATGCGGGGTGGTGTGGAAACCACCCCGCATCGTTTTTTCAGGACGGGGAAACCAGAACCGCCACCGGCGCAGCAAGGTGGCGCTTCAACTGCCCCGCAGCGACGAGCCGTTGCCCGGCGGCTGCGTCCGGTCCAGCTCCACCCAGGCGGATTCCGGCGGCCCCTCGCTGCCGGCCAGCCCGTGTTTGAGCGCGTACATCAGCAGGTCCATGCGGTTGATCAGGTTGAGCTTCTGGTAGATGTTGCTCAGGTGGTTGTGCACCGTGTGTTCGCTGATGCCCAGGCGCTCGGCGATACTCATGTACTTGGCCGAGGGGTCTTCGACGATGGCGCTGATCAGCTCGCGTTCGCGCAGCGTCAGCCGCGCCTGCTTGGCCTGCTCGTGGTTGCACTTGAGCGGTATGTGCCCGCCGGCGGCATAGCCCGAAAGCCCGCCCGCCCAGGCGCGGTCCAGGCCGATATCGCGATGGTGGACATTGACGATGGCCTGGATGATCGACTCGGTCGGGTCTTCCGCCAGCACGATGCCCCGCGCGCCCGCCTCTATCGCCTGGGCGACCGGGACCGCCTCGTACAACCCCTTGAGCACCAGCACCTTCATCTGCGCGCTGCGGGTCAGTTCGCCGACCACCTCCAGCGGGTTCAGGGCATCGGGAAAGAAACTGAAGAAGATCACGTCGGGGCGTTGCTGGTCGGCCAGGTCCAGCGCATAGGTGTAGGTCGTGGCCTGGCCGCTGACCTCCATGCGTGGCTTCCTGGCGTTGATCAGGTCGTGAAGACCTATCAGAACGAGCGGGCGGCAATCGATCAGCATCACCCGTATCGGCTTTCTGTGGTCAGACATGGCCGGCTGACCCCCTCTGCAAAAGTGCGCACGCACGCCCCTCCATCGGTGTTGTTCTCACCGGGCCACAGCGATTGGAGGAAAAACGGAGGCGACGACAGGTTCTCGCGGTGCCAGCCCCGGAGCTGGCGGACAAGGGCTTCTTTGGCGCGGGCATTACCTCCTCGCGCCCGGCCAGGGGAGGTTTTCCCGGGCCGGAAGAAGCCTTTGCGGCGACATGAATACGAATATCTATCAACCAGTTGCACATGATTCTGTGCTCCCTCGTCCGGTCACCTGAGTCTAGGTCAGACCGCTTCGCTACCCGCCTTGCCACCCGTCGACCAGCGGTCCGATTTCGCGGCGAACGGTCGTGCAGGCCCTCCCTGGCAACGCGCGCCAAGCCCGCAAAATCAAAAGCTTGGGACCGCCTGCGACACTCGGGAGGCTGCTGCCGGTCACGGCTGGATTCGTCAATTAAACGACGAATGGCTGGAGAGAAATCACGATAAGCACAGCGTCGTCAAAATATCGTCAATCCCAGCACTTTGCGGGGACCGCGCGAACACAAAGACGACGACCGGCAGCGGGGATTTCACTGGCCGTACGAGAACGGATGCCGGAGCTTCGAGGGCGCGTCGCGCGCCCTGCAAGAGGGGGTCAGGGACGCGGGAAGTCCAGTCTGGAACTGCCGGGGCTCAACCAGCTGTTCACGCTCTGCACGCTCTCGATCGGCGGCTTGCCCGCCCAGCGGTTGAGGGTGAAGACATTGCTGAGGAACTCGTACTGGGTCTTGAGCAGGTCGCGACGGGCGCGGAACTCGTTGCGTACCGCGGCCAGCACATCCACCGCGTTGACCATGCCGTAGCCCAGCGCCTTCTCCGCCGACTCCCGCGACTTGTGCGCCGAGACCAGGGCCAGGCGATTGGCCTGGATCTTCTCGCCGTTGGAATTGGCCGTGAGGTAGGCGCTGGTGATCTCCTTGACCACCCGCCGGCGGATTTCCTCCAGTTGCTCCTCGGCCACCAGTTGGTCCTGATACAGCCCGCGCACCCGCGCCGACGTGGAGCCGCCACTGTAGATCGGCACCTGCAGGCCGACGCCGGCGACATAGCTGTCGGTACGCGGCGCCAGGGAGTTGTTGTAGCCCTCGTTGGTCTGCTGCGCACTGAGGTTCAGGCTCAGCGTCGGGTAGTGCCCGCCCTTGCCGCTGCGCAGCGCCGCCTCCGCCGCCTCGACGCCGCTCTCCCGCGCCTTGAGCGCCGGGTTGAGGGCAATACCGTCGCGCACCCAGCTCTCCAGGCTCTGCTCGGTCATCTGCAGGCGCACGTCATCGCGCACCCGGCTGAGCCGCTCCTTCACCGGTCGCCCGACAATCTCGGTCAACGCCTCACGGCTGATGGTCGCCTGATTGCGTGCCTCCAGCTCCTGCGCTGCGAGCAGGTCCACCCGCGCCTGCAGGTCGAGCTGGTCGGTCACCAGAGCCAACTGTTTGGCGAACAGCGCATTGACCCGGTCGAGGCTTTCCTGGGTGGTGCGCCGCTCGGCGATCACCAGCTCCAGCTCGTCCTCGGCGGCCAGTGCGGTGAAATAGCGCCGCGCCAGTTCCACCGTGGCCTCGGCCTGGGCATCCAGCGCCTCGGATTCCGACTGCAGGGCCATGCTCTTGAACTTCTGGTAGTTCTCCCAAGCCGCCTTGTTGTAGAGGTACTGGCGCAGCACCAGGCTGTAGTTCTCGCTGTCGTAGCTCTCGTCGATCAGGTCGTTGCGCTGGTGGATCTGGTTGGTCCCGGCGTTGAGCGACAGCTGCGGCAGCAGGACGCCCATCGCCTCGCGCTGGTACTCCTTGCCCGCCTGCGCGTGGGCGTAGGAAGCCAGTATCTGCGGGTCCTCCAGTCGCGCCTCGTGGTACAGGTGCAGCAGGTCGGTGGCGTCATCGGCCACACTCACTCCGCCGGACGCCACCGTGGAGGTCTGCGCCAGCGCGCCCCCCGTCGCCAGCATCAGCGCCCCCGCCAGCACAAAGCAGGATGCATCCATGGTCATTCCTCGATCATCGATTGGGACAGGGCGTTGCGCGCCGGCTGCATCAGGTACTGCAACAGGGTGCGTTGCCCGGTGATGATCAGTACGTCAGCCGGCATGCCCGGCAGCAACTTGCGCTCGCCCAGCGCATGGGCACCTTTCTCGGTGACCCGGACCCGCGTCAGGTAGTAGGCGGCGTTGGTCTTTTCACTGACCAGGCGATCCGCCGAGACGTTGATGACCTCGCCCTCGATGACCGGCGTGGTCGCGCTGTTGAAGGCGCTGAAGCGAATGTCCGCACGCTTGCCGATGGCTACGCGGTCGATGTCCACCGGCGGCACCTGGGCCTCGATCACCAGCTCGGACACCGAAGGCACGATGTCCAGCAGTGGCGTCGCCGGGCGCACCACGCCGCCCACCGTGTGCACCGTCATGCCGATCACCATGCCCGCGTCGGGCGCGCGAATGACAATGCGGCCCAGGCGATCCTGAAGGGACGAACGCTTCTCCTGCAGGTCGTAGATGCGCGTCTGCACCTCGGCCAGCTGCTTGGCGACCTCGGCGCTGAAGTCCTTGTCGATCTGCAGGATCTGCAGCTGCGTTTCGTTGATCTGCAGGCGCGTGCGATTGATGGTGGAACGGTGATCGGCGACTTCCGCACGGATCATCTCCAGCTTGCGCTGCTGTTCGAGCAGGCGCTGCTTGTCGACGTACCCCTGCTTGAGCAGGTCGGACAGCTCGCCGATCTCGCCGCTGTAGGAGTTGGCCAGCTGGACCTTGGCGCCGATCATCGATTGCAGCCCGTCGATCTGCTGGTTCAACTGGCCGATGCGCTCGCGCAGCACGGAGATCTGGCCCTGCCGCGACCCCTGGCGGGCATTGAACACCTGCGTCTCGCTCTGCCGCGCCTCGACCCCGCGCGGGCTGGCAAGATCGCCGACACCGTCGAAATTGATCGCTGCCTGCGCATCGCGTTCGGCCTTCAGCCGCGCCTCCATGGCCTCGGCGGCGATCAGCTGGCTGCGCGTCATGTCGAATTCGAAACGCAGCTGTGCGTCGTCGAGCACGATCAGCGGGGCATCGCGCTTGACGATGTCGCCGTCGTGCACCAGCACTTCCTTGACGATGCCGCCTTCGGGGTGCTGCACCGTCTTGCGGTAGGCCTGCACGGTCACCACCCCCGGCGCGTAGACCGCTCCGTCCAGCGGTGCGAATGCGGCCCAGCTGCCGAACAGGCCGAATGTCACCGCGACGATGGCCAGCCCCACGCGACGGACCTTGAGGTCCGACACGGGCAGGTCGGCGAAGCTCTCAATTGGACGACTGGGCATCAGCGTCATCCTTGTGGGTATCCACCGGAGCGATGCTGGCGCCCGCCGGCATCGGACGCTGCGGCACCTGAGGCTGCTGCCTGGCCGTGAGTTCGGCCAGCACCTGGTCGCGGGAGCCGTAGAGCGTGACGGTGCCGTCGTTCATCAGCATCAGCCGGTCGAGCTGGGAAACGAGGTTGGTGCGGTGGGTGATGACGAACACAGTCGCGCCACTCTGCTTGAGCAGGTGGATGGCGGCCGCCAGGGCGCGATCTCCCACGTCGTCGAGGTTGGAGTTGGGCTCGTCGAGCACGATCAGCCTCGGGCTGCCATACAGCGCGCGGGCCAGGCCGATGCGCTGGCGCTGTCCGCCCGAGAGCATCAGCCCTTCGCTGCCGATGACGGTGTCGTAGCCGTCGGGCAGCAGCAGGATCATCTCGTGGACGCCGGCGGTCTTCGCCGCCTGGATGACCTTCTCCGAATCCAGCTCGGTGAAGCGGGCGATGTTCTCGCCGACGGTGCCCTCGAACAGCTCGATGTCCTGGGGCAGGTAGCCGATGTGCGGGCCGAGGTCGTGCTTGTTCCAGGTACTGATGTCCGCGCCGTCCAGGCGGACGACGCCGTGCAATGGAAGCCAGACGCCCATCAACGCCCGCACCAGGGTCGACTTCCCCGCCGCGCTCGGGCCGATGATGCCCACCACGCAACCGGCGGGCACGCTGAAGCTGATGTTCTTGATGATCGGCGTCATCGAGCCGGGCGCCGTGACGACCAGGTTCTCCACCTGGATATGGCCCAGCGGCGCCGGCAACGGCATGCGTTCGGGCTGCGCCTGCAGCTTGTCGAGGATGTCGTTGAGCCGGTTGTACTGCGAGCGGGCCGAAATGAAGCCCTTCCAGCTGCCGATGATCAGGTCCAGCGGCGCCAGCGCCCGGCCGAGCAGAACGGCACCGGCGAAGACCATCCCCGGCCCCACCTGGTGGTCCACGGCCAGGAAAGCCCCCAGGCCCAGCACCAGCGACTGCACCAGCAAACGGAAGGTGCGGGAAATGGTGCTTAGGATCGCGCCCTTGTCGCTGGCCAGGGACTGCAGCAGCAGCACGCCGCGCTGCCGCGCGCCCCAGCGGTCCATCAGGGTTTCCAGCATGCCCATGGACTCGATGACTTCGGCGTTGCGCAGGTTCTTGGTGGTATGCAGCGACGCGGCGATGTGTTCCTTGTTGGCCTGCGCGAGGGCCGGCGCGGTCAGTTTCTCGTTGATGAGCGCGAGCACCAGCAGAAGCACCGCACTGCCCACCGCCACCCAGCCCAGCCAGGGGTGGAAGAGGAACATCACGGCGATGTAGATGGGCAACCAGGGCGCATCGAAGAAAGCGAACAGGCCGCTGCCGGCGAGGAACTGGCGCAGGCCGGTCAGGTCGTTGAGCGGCTGGGCCGAGGCATCCATCCCGCCGCTGAACAGCGCCCGCTTGAAACTGGCCTTGTAGACCTGGCGACTGAGCAGCACGTCGAGCCGCGTGCTGACCCGCACCAGGATGCGCGAGCGGACCCACTCCAGGGAGCCGAGCGTGATCACCAGCAGGGTCATGATCAGCGTCAGCATGGTCAACGTGGTCAAGCTGCCACTGGTGATTACCCGCCCGTAGACCTGCAGCATGTAGAAGGTCGGCACGAGCATCAGCGTGTTGATGAACAGGCTGAAGAAGCCCACGAACAGGAAACTCTCGCGGCAGGCCTGCAGCGCGCTTCGGAGGCTTTCTTCAGGGGTGCTTCGCATGAAAACCTCTGCTCGAGAGGCCAACCTGAGTGGAGCTTAGATCAAGGAAAATGGCGCTGTGCGGCCAATGGCCATGCCGCTTCCAGCCCCGGCCGGCGTCCGTGAAAAACTCGTGAAAAACCGGCTCGGGCAAGCGCCCGAAGGGCGTCGGCAATCCCGCATGCGGAGGCTCTGCAACGGGACTCTTAACCGTCGAAGGCCGGCACGGTCCACGCACTGAAAAATCCGATCATCGGCTTGTGGCACACAGCGCCCGAAACGAGAAAGGCCCGCTGCATAGCGGGCCTTTCTCGTAGCGGTATGGTCCGGATCAGCGCCCGGAAGCCTCGGCCTGAGCGTCCGCCTTGCCCGGGAACACCAGGCTGGCGAGTATGCCCAGCGCCAGAACGACCAGCACCACCATCAGGCTGGTATTGGCATCGATGCTGACGCCATGGTGGAACAACTGGTCGGTGGCGTTCAGACCGAGCTTGGCGGCAATGAAAAACAGCAGGACCACTACGGCCTTTTCCAGGTGGACCAGGTAGCGCTTGAGCGCTTCAAGCACGAAGTACAGCGTGCGCAGGCCGAGGATGGCGAACAGCATGGCCGAGTAGACGATCAGCGGCTCGCGGCTGACGGCGATCACCGCCGGTACCGAGTCGAAGGCGAACAGCACGTCGGAAACCTCGACCACCACCAGGCAGAGCAACAGTGGCGTGGCGAAAAGCGCCCCCTTGGCCGCCAGGCTGATGTCCTTGTTCTCGCTCTTCTGCACTTCGACCTGGAGCTGCTTGCGACTCACGAAGAAGCGCCCGCCCAGCAGCTGCGGCCAGACCGGGAACAACTTGCTGGCGAAGCGGTAAGCCAGGTGCCTGGAGTAGTCCTCTTCCCCGTCATCGTCGCCACCGCCCTTGAGCATCATCACGCCCGTCCAGGCGACGATGGCGGCGAACAGGATTTCCACCCAGGGACCGAAGGCCAGCAGGCCGGTGCCGATGGCCACGAAGATGGCGCGGAACACGATGGCGCCGAGAATGCCCCAGTACAGTACGCGGTGGCGCAGACCGTCCGGCATCTTGAACCAGGCGAAGATGGCAATGAACACGAACAGGTTGTCGACGCTCAGCACCTTCTCCAGCACGTAGCCGGTAAGGAACAGGCTGGCCACCTGGGCACCGTGCTGGATATAGAGAAAACCGGCGAAGCCGAGGGAAATTGCGACCCAGAAGATCGACCAGCCCACGGCGCCGGCCAGGGAGATGGGTTTGTTGTCGCGGTGGGTCGCCATGTCCAGCAGCAGGGCGGCCAGGGCGAGCCCGACGAAGACCGCCAAGGTCAGCGGGGGGAAACCAATGTGTGTCTGTTCCACGATTGCCACTCTCGAAAATGGAATGTCGGCCGGATCGATCCGGCCACCGTTCGGATCAGTCGACCGGGCGGGCTGCGCCGATCTTTCGCCGCCAGCGAGGATGGAAGACCCGCCAATGCGGGTCCTGTGCGGCCCGCAAAAGCGCGTGATCGCCCTGGGTGTCGCCCCAGGCGCGCAACCGGTAAGCCGTGAGGGGGCCGTACTTCGCCTGCAGGCGCAGCACCTTGTTCCCGGCGCGGCAGTTGCCGCCCACGATGCGGCCGGTGAGGCGACCCTGAACGACTTCCAGTTCAGTGCCGATCAGCCCCACGCCCAGGCGCTCGGCGAAGGGCCGCAGCACCAGTGCAGGGGACGCCGAGCAGAGGGTCACTTCCGCCCCTGAGCCCAACTCGGCGGCCACACCGCGCACCCCTTCCGGGCGCAGCAGATAGCCCCAGATGAACCGGCAGTACGCGTACGCACGATCCGACAACCATTTCGCGTCGATGCCGCGCAGGAAAACCGCAATCAGGCAGGCCTTGAGCTCATCACGACTGACTCGACGAACGAGGAAGGCCAGGCTTGGCCGCAACAGGGCAGGCAGGCGCCGCAGGAATCCGAACGTGCCGAAAGCGAACCAGAGAAACGGCAGAAAACTGTCATGACGGGTCAGGGTGCCGTCGAAATCGAAAACCGACAGGACACTGCCCGCACTCGGCAGACACTCGCAGCGGTCCGATTCCAGACGATTCAGCAACTCCACCATTCGCTCAGCAACCTCAACGGGGCGACCAGGAATTCCCGCTCAGGTTGCCGACAGGCGGCGCGAACGGGCCCCGCTCCATCGCAGGACGATCGAGTGCGGGCATTCTCGGATGCCCATCCGGGCCGACAAACGGGATTCCCCTCAGGACTGAGTCAGAAAGTTCTTCAATGCAGGCGCGCGAAGGGTTTCGCGCGGATAAGGCGCAGTCGGCTGAGGGCCAGATGGGGAGCATGGCGACAGGGGCGCGCCAGGATGACGGCGGGAAATACGCTCAGGAGCGCTGCTCATGACGGCGGCACGCCTTTTCGACGCACAAACGAAAACGCCGCCCTGATGGGCGGCGTTTCGATTCTGGAGCGGGAAACGAGACTCGAACTCGCGACCCCGACCTTGGCAAGGTCGTGCTCTACCAACTGAGCTATTCCCGCATCAACTTGCTGTAACCGCCAGCTTTCGCCGGAGGTTAACGAAAACGCCGTCCTGATGGACGGCGTTTCGATTTTGGAGCGGGAAACGAGACTCGAACTCGCGACCCCGACCTTGGCAAGGTCGTGCTCTACCAACTGAGCTATTCCCGCAGCAACTTGTTGCAACCTTCGGCTTTCGCCGAAGGGTAACGCCATTTCATCTTTCGGTCACCGCCGTGGCGATGATCGAGAATCTGGAGCGGGAAACGAGACTCGAACTCGCGACCCCGACCTTGGCAAGGTCGTGCTCTACCAACTGAGCTATTCCCGCAATGGCGTCCCCTAGGGGACTCGAACCCCTGTTACCGCCGTGAAAGGGCGGTGTCCTAGGCCACTAGACGAAGGGGACGCGGCCCGGAACTTAACATCTTTCCGACTTCGTCGCTCCGGCTTATTCAGCGTTTCGCGTCGAAGTGGCGCGCATTCTAGGGAGGCTTTGAAGGGTCGTCAACCCTTCAGAGAAATTATTTTTAAATCAAAGACTTCTGGTTAAAAACCGAGCTGCCGCTATCAGCAGTATCACTAAGACATTACACTCGCGGAAAACATCCGGAGCACTCCACGGTGTCGCCAATCGTCATTACGGTCCTGGTTCTCGTCGGTATCGCCCTGCTGGTCGCCATCGGCTACATCAATCATCTGGTGGAAAACCGCAAGCTGGAACAGGCGCGCCTGAAGGCCGACCTGTCCGACCGCTGCAGGCGCTGCGCCGATGTGTCCGAATCCCTGCCCGGCCAGTTCATGTCACCGGCATTGAAGCTGCTGCTCAGCGGCTTCGAGCTGAACCTGAGCGAACGCCTGCTGGCCGTGGATAAACAGAACGCCGCGCTGAAACAGCGCATGGAAGAGCTGCGCGGCCTGGTGGCCAAGGGCGAAGCCATCCCGGTCAGGAATGCTCCGCAGCCGATCCTCACCGAGGCCAAGGCCAAGGACGTGCGCTTCCTCTTCGAAGCGCTGCACGCCCAGCTTACCCGCTGCGCCCAGGACAACATGCTGCCGCGCGCCGAGGCACAGAAGTGGGTCAAGGAAATCCGCCACCTGCTCACCCTCCTCCATATAGAGTTCTTCGGTAACCTCGGCCAGCAGGCGCTGCAGCAGGGCCAACCGCGCCAGGCACGCCTGGCCTTCGAGCGCGGCGCGCAGTACCTGCAGAAGCAACCGGAGATCGGTCGCTACCAGGCGCAGCTCAAGCAGATGGAAGCCCAGCTGGCCCACGCCAACGCCCTGGTGCTGGAAACCTCCCAGCCCGCCCCGGACGAGCCGAGCGAGTTGGGCGACGGCCTCAAGGCGCTGGACGAAGACGATATCTGGAAGAAGAAGAACCTTTACGACTGATCGACATCACCCCGGCCACCTTCGCCCCAGGAGCCTTGCATGAGCCTCGTCGTCTTCGGCGCCCCGCTGTCCCCCTTCGTTCGCAAAGTCCGCCTGTTCGCTGCCGAGAAAGGCCTGGACTACCAACTGGAGAACGTCAACCCGTTCAACCAGCCGGACTGGTACCGCGAACTCAACCCGCTGCGCCGCGTACCGGCGATCCGCGACGGCGACTTCACCCTCGCCGACTCCAGCGTCATCTGCCACTACCTGGAAGACCGCGAACCACAGCGCGACCCGCTGTGCGGCGCCAGCGCCCAGGCCCGCGCGCGGATCAACTGGCTGGAGAAGTACGCCGACTACGAGCTGGCCCCGCTGACCACCTTCACCGTGTTTCGCAACCGTCTGCTCAAGCCGCTGATGGGCAAGGTCTGCGACGAAGTGGCGGTCAAAGGCGCCATGCAGGAGAAGCTTCCCGAACACTTCGACTACCTGGAGAAGTGCCTGGGCGAACAGCAATGGTTCGTCGATGACCGCTTCAGCCTCGCCGACATCGCCATTGCCTGCCAACTGGTGAACCTGCGCCATGGCGAGGAGGAGTTGGACGCCCAGCGCTGGCCGAAGCTGGCCGCGCACTTCGAGCGCACCCTGGCCCGCCCTGCCCTGGCCGAGATCGTCCAGGGCGAGCTGCAGATCATCGCCAAGATCATGGCCAAGCGCTGATCTTCCCGCATGAACGAAAAAGCCCCGCCTAGGCGGGGCTTTTTCATGGGCGCGGATCAGCAGTCGGAGAGGCGCAGGAAAATCTGCGCCAGGCGCTCGATACCCGCCTGGTCTTCCTCACTGAATCGGCCAACCTTCGGGCTGTCCAGGTCCAGCACGCCGATCAGGCGGCCGTCCTTCACCAGCGGCACGACCAACTCGCTGTTGGAAGCGCTGTCGCAGGCGATGTGCCCGGGGAAGGCGTGCACGTCTTCCACACGCTGGGTTTCACGGGTGCGCGCCGCCGCGCCGCACACGCCCTTGCTGAAGGGAATGCGAACGCAGGCGACCTTGCCCTGGAACGGGCCGAGCACCAGCTCTTCGTTGCGATTCAGGTAGAAGCCGGCCCAGTTCAGGTCCTGCAACTCGTTGAACAGGAACGCGGAAAACTGCGAGGCGTTGGCAATGAAGTCGCGCTCGTCGGCGAACAGCGACTCAGCCTGGGCGGCCAGCAGCGCATAGCCGCCAAGGCCGGCGCCGGCCTGTTGCAGATCGATCATGGGGTGTCTCCTTCCAGCAATTGTCGGCCCACCCAGTAGCGGGCGAATTGATAGGCACAGCGGCCATTACGGTTGCCGCGTCCAAGCGCCCAGCGGATGGCTTCCTTCTCCAGCTCCTCGTCCCAGGCCCAGGCGGCGAGCCCGGACTTCTGCGCGAGCACCTCGACCCAGTGGCGCACCACGCTGAGGAAGTGCTCCTGGGTGAAGGGGTAGAAGGACAGCCACAGGCCGAACCGGTCGGACAGGGCGATCTTGTCTTCGACGGCTTCGTTGGGGTGCAACTCGCCATCGACCATCTTCCAGTTCTCGTTGTCGCTCTGCTTTTCCGACACCAGGTGGCGACGGTTGGAGGTGGCGTAGAGCAGCACGTTGTCCGGGGCCTGTTCCAGCGAGCCGTCGAGCACACTCTTGAGGACGCGGAAATCACCCTCGCCCGCGTCGAACGACAGGTCGTCGCAGAACAGCACGAAGCGCTGCGGCAGCCCCTGGATCAGCTCGACCACGCGCGGCAGGTCAGCCAGGTGGTCGCGCTCGATCTCGATCAGGCGCAGCCCCTCTCCGGCCAGCTCCGCCAGCAGTGCGCGCACCAGCGAGGATTTGCCGGTGCCACGGGCACCCCACAGCAACGCGTGGTTGGCCGGCTGGCCAGCCACGAACTGCCGCGTGTTGCGTGCCAGTTGCTCGCGCTGCCGGTCGACGCCCAGCAGGTCGTCCAGGCGCAGGTCGAGGCTGACCTTCAACGGCTGCAGATAACCGCTGCGGCCGTCACGGTGCCAGCGCGCCGCCAGGCTCTGCTGCCAGTCCACGGTTTCGCGGGCGGCGGGCAGCAAAGGCTCCAGGCGCACCATCAGCGCTTCGGCGCGGGCAAGAAAATCGTTCAGGCGGGAATCCACGCGGGTCTCCAGGCTCTTCAGGGGTAAGTCTCCGCGAGCAATGCTCCGGGTACGGGGCTTCGGGCGCAGGTCTGGAATTTCTTAGCCTTCGAGCTATCCCGACAGACGGTTCCGATGGGCTATGCTACGCCGCAGGAAAGCTTCTGCGAGGCGACGCTCCGCAACCATGGATATTGCGCTTACACATCGCCTCTCGTTCAAGCAGGCCAGTCTGACGGTGCTGGTGGCGTTCATCCTGGGCACCTTGCTCAGCCTCATCCAGGTAGGCGTCGATTATGCCAGCCAGGACGCCTCCATCAACCGCGAAGTGCGCGCCCTGCTGGACGTCAGCCACAACCCCGCCGCCCGCATCGCCTACAACATCGACGCCGAACTGGCCCAGGAACTGGTCGTGGGCCTGCTGCGCTCGCCCGCCGTGATCCGCGCCGAGATCATCGACAACGCCAACGTGCCCCTCGCCAGCGCCGACCGACCACCGGCGGAAAGCCACCTGCGCGGGCTCAGCGACTTCCTCTTCGGCGAGCAGCGCTCCTACGAGGAGCCACTGTTCGTCGAGCATGCACCGGCCGAATCCCTCGGCGTGCTGCGCCTGGAGATCGACACCTTCGTCTTCGGCAACGACTTCCTGCGCCGTGCCGGGATGACCTTCCTCTCCGGCTTCGTGCGCAGCCTGATGCTCTCGCTGATCCTGCTGGTGCTCTTCTACGCGCTGCTGACCAAGCCCCTGGTAAGCCTGATCGACGCCCTCTCCCGCCATGACCCGCGCTCGCCCTCGCGCCTGCGCCTGCCGTGCCCGCGCGGGCACGAGCGCGACGAGATCGGCGTGCTCGTGGAGGTCACCAACCGCCAGCTCAATCGCATCTCGGTGGAGATGGAACAGCGCCGCGAAGCCGAAGACCGTCTGACCCAGTACCTGGAAGAACTGGAAAGCATCGTCGCCGCGCGCACCGCTGAACTGAAGGCGGCCAACGCACGCCTGACGCTGTCCAACCAGGAGCTGGAACAGGCGCGGCAGACCGCCCTGGCCATGGCCCAGGCGCGCGGCAACTTCCTGGCCAACATGAGCCACGAGATCCGCACCCCGCTCAACGGCCTGCTCGGCATGCTCGGCCTGGCGCTGGATGGCCCGCTGACCGCCGAACAGCACCAGCAGCTGTCCATCGCCCATGACTCGGGCAAGGTGCTGGTGGAACTGCTCAACGACGTGCTCGACCTGTCCAAGTTCGAGGCCGGCCAGTTGGAGCTGGAGCAGATTCCCTTCGACCTCGGCACCCTGGTGGAAGACACCGCCAGCCTGCTGTCGCAGAACGCCGGCCCCGCCGTGGAACTCACCTGCCTGATCAGCCCGCAACTGCCGGCGCAACTCTCCGGCGACCCCACGCGGGTGCGCCAGGTGGTCAGCAACCTGCTGTCCAACGCGCTCAAGTTCACCCGCTTCGGCCGCGTGGATGTCCAGGTGGAACCACTCGACAAGGCTGTACGAATCAGCGTCCGCGACACCGGCATCGGCGTGGCGCCCGAGGCCCTGCAAAAGATCTTCCAGCCCTTCACCCAGGCTGACGCGGGTATCGCCCGCCAGTACGGCGGCACCGGGCTGGGCCTGGCGCTGACGCGCAAGCTCTGCGAGGCGATGAAGGGCGAGCTGAGCGTCACCTCCGAGCCGGGCCTGGGCAGCGAGTTCATCGTTACCCTGCCCCTGCAGGCACTGGAGCCTGCGCAACCGCTGGCGAAGCTCAGCGGCAAGCTCATCGTCCAGTGTGCCGCCAGCAGCGGGCTGGCGGCGCTGCTGCAGAACTGGCTGCCGGAATGGGGCGTGGACTACCAGCGCCTGGACATCGACGAAAGCCTCGCCGGCGTGGAGCTGGACGCACTGCTCTCGGACTGCCCGGACTGCCTGGTCGTGCTGCGCCAGAACGTCACCAGGCCGGTGCTGCTGGTCACGGCCTACGGCAACTTCCTCGAACCCGAATTGGCCCAGCGCCTCGCCCCCCTGCGGCAACTGGCACGACCACTGTCCCGAGCGGTGCTCTACCAGGCGCTGAAGCAGGCCTTCGAGCACCAGCCGCCGCCCGCATCGAAGACGACTGGCACCACCTCGCAGGAGCAGTTCTCCGCCCGCGTGCTGCTGGTGGAAGACAACCCGGTCAACCAACTGGTCGCACGCGGCCTGTTGCAGAAACTGGGCTGCCAGGTCGGCATCGCGATCAACGGCGAGGAGGCACTGAAGCAGCTCGATGGCAGCGAGTTCGACCTGGTGCTGATGGATTGCAACATGCCGGTGATGGACGGCTACCAGGCCACCCGGGAAATCCGCGAGAGCGGCCGTTGGCCGGACCTGCCGGTCGTTGCCCTGACCGCCAACGCCCTGCCGGAGGAGCGTGAACGCTGCCGCGCCGCCGGCATGGACGATTACCTGGCCAAACCCTTCCACCGCGATGAGCTGGCCGCCATCCTCGAACGCTGGGCCGGCCCCCAGCCGCGCGGCTGAATCAGGCGTCCAGCTTCGACAACTGCAGCAGCAGGCTGTCCAGTTGTTCGCGCAGACCGTCAGTGACACTCAGGTCTATGCCACTGCGGCACAGCAGCTCTTCACGCAGCGGCAGCACCTTCCCGCGCAATGCCACCCCTTCTGCGGTCAGCCCCAGGTGCACTTCGCGCTCGTCATGCTGCGCACGCCGGCGCTGCACCAGGCCCAACTGCTCCAGGCGCTTGAGCAGCGGTGTGAGGGTGCCGGAATCGAGCATCAGGCGCTCGCCCAGCGCCTTCACCGACGGCTGCTGCGGCGGTTCGGCCTGCCACTCCCAGAGCACCAGCATGGCCAGGTACTGCGGGTAGGTCAGGCCGAGCGCCTCGAGCATCGGCCGGTAGCCACGGATCACCGCGCGGGACACGGCGTACAGGCGGAAGCACAACTGGTTGTCCAGCTGCAGTTCGGCTGGCAGGGATACAGCGTCTTTCATCACAGCAGCGCTTCGATCTCGGCGGACAGTTGCTCGGGCTTGGTGGTCGGGGCGAAACGCTTGACCAACTGGCCGTCCTGGCCGATCAGGAACTTGGTGAAGTTCCACTTGATGCCCTGGCTGCCCAGCAGGCCCGGCGCGCGCTTCTTCAACTGCACATAGAGCGGGTGGGCCTCGGCGCCGTTGACATCGATCTTTTTGAACAGCGGGAAGCTCACGCCGAAGTTCAGCTCGCAGAACTGGGTGATCTCTCCTTCGCTGCCCGGTTCCTGCTTGCCGAACTGGTTGCAGGGGAAGCCGAGCACCACCAGGCCCTTGTCCTTGTACTGCCGCCAGAGCTTTTCCAGCCCCTTGTACTGCGGGGTGAAGCCGCACTGGCTGGCAGTGTTCACCACCAGCAGGGCCTTGCCGCCGAAGTCGGCGAGGGTCGTCTGTTCGCCCTTGATGGTGGTCACGGGAATGTTCAGCAGTGCGTCGCTCATCGGACATGGCTCCGGAGAAAGTGGGAAATCCAAGAATAGTGATCAATTAAATTGCATGCAATTCAATTGATCACAAATCACTCACTGAATGCCCCGCTATCAGGATTCCCCTGTAGGAGCGAGCTTGCTCGCGAACGAATTTTCCGGCGGCAACCGAACTGGGCGGGTTCGCGAGCAAGCTCGCTCCTACGGTGCAAAGAAAAGGCCCGCTCGGTGGCGGGCCTTGGGTTCACGCTTTCGGCACCAACTTCAACGACGCCGAATTGATGCAGTAGCGCAGCCCGGTTGGCCGTGGGCCGTCGGGGAAGACGTGCCCCAGGTGCGCATCGCACTTGCCGCAGCGCACTTCGATGCGGTGCATGCCGTGGCTGAAGTCCTCCAACTCCTTGACCACCTCACCGTTGACCGGCTGGAAGTAGCTCGGCCAGCCGCTGCCGGAGTCGTACTTGGCGTCGGAATCGAACAGCGCGGTACCGCAGCACACGCAGTGATAGATGCCGGGCGTCTTGGTGTCGTGGTATTCGCCGGTGAAGGCGCGCTCGGTGCCGCCCAGACGGCAGACATGGAACTGCTCATCGGTGAGTTCGTCACGCCAGGAATCCAGGGGCTTTTCCAGCTTTTCCATCGATCTGCCTCCATTAATGGAAAAAATGCCCGATGCCTCCTTTTCCGGGAATCGGGCCGCACGTATGATGCGCGTGGTTAACGTCAGGTTCAGAATCTGCCGCACAGAGACATTCTCGCGATAGAAAAGCCTTAAAAACTCTACTTCTTCGAGAAATCCACTGTTTTCCTGTCGATTTTCAGGGTCGACACCAGGGAAAAGCACTTCCAAACCCATCATTTGACGCCAGTCTGTCACCCGCGTTACAGCCTGCCAAGTCGCCGGCCGCGGACTATTTCGGAATCCCAGATCATGCAGGTCACCAAATCGAACAAGCTCGCCAACGTCTGCTACGACATTCGCGGGCCCGTGCTCAAGCACGCCAAGCGCCTGGAAGAGGAAGGCCATCGCATCCTCAAGCTGAACATCGGCAACCCGGCGCCGTTCGGTTTCGAGGCGCCGGACGAAATCCTCCAGGACGTCATCCGCAACCTGCCGACCGCCCAGGGCTACAGCGACTCCAAGGGCCTGTTCAGCGCGCGCAAGGCGGTGATGCAGTACTACCAGCAGAAGCAGGTGGAAGGCGTCGGCATCGAGGACATCTACCTGGGCAACGGCGTGTCCGAGCTGATCGTCATGGCCCTGCAGGCGCTGCTCAACAACGGTGACGAGGTGCTGATCCCGGCGCCCGACTACCCGCTGTGGACCGCCTCGGTCGCCCTCTCCGGCGGCAAGCCGGTGCATTACCTGTGCGACGAGCAGGCCGGCTGGTTCCCCGACGTCGCCGACATGAAGGCGAAGATCACCAGCAATACCAAGGCCCTGGTGCTGATCAACCCGAACAACCCCACCGGCGCGGTCTACTCGAAGGAAGTGCTGCTGGACATCGTCGAACTGGCACGCCAGCACAACCTGGTGATCTTCTCCGACGAGATCTACGACAAGATCCTCTACGACGAGGCCCAGCACATCTCCACTGCGTCGCTGGCACCGGACGTGCTCTGCCTGACCTTCAACGGCCTGTCCAAGTCCTACCGCGTGGCGGGCTTCCGCTCCGGCTGGATCGCCATTTCCGGCCCCAAGCACAAGGCGCAGAGCTATATCGAAGGCCTGGACATCCTCGCCAACATGCGCCTGTGCGCCAACGTGCCGAGCCAGCATGCGATCCAGACCGCACTGGGCGGCTACCAGAGCATCAACGACCTGGTGCTGCCGGGCGGCCGACTGCTGGAGCAGCGCAACCGCGCGTGGGAACTGCTCAACGACATTCCCGGCGTCAGTTGCGTCAAACCCATGGGCGCGTTGTACGCCTTCCCACGCATCGACCCGAAGGTCTGCCCGATCCACAACGACGAGAAATTCGTCCTCGATCTGCTGCTTTCCGAGAAGTTGCTCATCGTTCAGGGCACCGCCTTCAACTGGCCCTGGCCGGATCACTTCAGGGTCGTTACCCTGCCTCGACTCGATGACCTGGAACAGGCCATCGGACGTATCGGCAACTTCCTGAAAAGCTATCGCCAATAAATCATCGCCAGTGAACTGATGGATCTACAGATCGACGACTTCTACAAGGATGCCGCCGGCGGCCTGCTGACGCTCTACCAGGCCTTCCCGCGCAAGGTCGCCCTCTACGTCGAGGACCTGATCGGCCGGGAAGAGCCCGACGAGTTCGGCCTGCCCAGCACCCGCCACCAGAGTTGCCTGGGTGCACTGCTGTGGTTGGCCGAGGAAGGCTACCTGCGCTTCGAGGCAACCATTCGTTACGAAGCATTGGACCAGGCGGTGCTCAGCGAAAAGGCCTTCCTGCGCCTGACCCGCCTCGTCCCCCATGCCGTGCGCGACCACCAGGAACTGCCGCCCAGCGTGCGCCGCGACCAGGCCACGCTGGCCAACCAGCTGCGCGAGGCACTGGCCAGCCGGCACGGGGAACGCATCGCCCGGCTGACCCGTCTACTCTTCGAGAGCGACCTGGGGCGCCCGTAGTACGGGCAGGCGACACAAGTTGAAATAGTCCCCGAGTTGAATCGCTTGGGGGGCAACCGTATATACCCCGCATACTATTCAGCGATCCCGTGCACGACCGTGCCCGGCGATCCGGAAAGCCGCATTCCAAGGCGGCTTTCGCCCCGTCACCGTGAGGAGAAGCTTTACGCCATGATGCGCATCCTGTTGTTCCTGGCCACCAACCTGGCAGTTCTGGTGATCGCCAGCATCACCCTGAAACTGCTCGGCGTGGACCGTTTCACCGGCCAGAATTACGGTAGCCTTCTGATTTTCTGTGCCGTCTTCGGCTTCGCCGGCTCCCTGGTTTCGCTGTTCATCTCCAAGTGGATGGCGAAGATGAGCACCGGCACCGAGATCATCAGCCAACCGCGCACCCGTCACGAACAGTGGCTGCTGCAGACCGTGGAAGAACTGTCCCGCGAAGCCGGCATCAAGATGCCGGAAGTGGGTATCTTCCCCGCCTACGAGGCCAACGCCTTCGCCACCGGCTGGAACAGGAACGACGCGCTGGTCGCGGTCAGCCAGGGCCTGCTGGAGCGCTTCTCGCCTGAAGAAGTGAAAGCCGTGCTCGCCCACGAGATCGGCCACGTGGCCAACGGCGACATGGTCACCCTGGCGCTGATCCAGGGCGTGGTGAACACCTTCGTGATGTTCTTCGCGCGTATCTTCGGCAACTTCGTCGACAAGGCGATCCTGAAGAACGAAGACGGCCCGGGTATCGGCTACTTCGTCGCGACCATCTTCGCCGAGCTGGTCCTGGGCATCCTCGCCAGCATCATCGTCATGTGGTTCTCGCGCAAACGCGAATACCGCGCGGACGAAGCCGGCGCCCGCCTGGCCAGCACCGGCGCGATGATCGCCGCCCTGCAACGCCTGCGCGCCGAACAGGGAGTACCCGTGCAGATGCCCGACTCGCTGCAGGCCTTCGGCATCAACGGCAACCTCAAGCACGGCCTGGCCGGCCTGTTCATGAGCCACCCGCCGCTGGAAGACCGCATCGAAGCCCTGCGCGCCGCTGGCCGCTAAGCTTCAAGGCAATAAAAAAGGGCGACCTCGAGTCGCCCTTTTTCATGCCTGCAATTCAGCCGCGACGCAGCGCGAACACCACTTCGTCCAGGTGGCTGACGCCGCGCTGGAGGAACTTCGGGTTCTCCGCCAGCACATCCAGGCGCTCCACCTCTTCCACTTCCCAGCCGTCAGCGAAGAGCCGGCGCACTTCATCTGCCAGCACGGCGAACGGCGGGCCATCCATCTCGGCCTGGGGGTATTCCAGGCTGACCACCAGCCCGCGCGCCTGTTGCGGCAGGATGCGCTGCAGGTGCAGCGCGTAGTCGGCACGCAGGTCCGGCGGCAAGGCGATCAGCGCCGCGCGGTCGTAAAGGCCGCTGCAGCCCGCCACCTGTTCAGCGGTGACATCGAAGAAATCACCCTGGAGAATCTCCAGGCGCTCGAAGCTGTAACGGCGCAGCGCGCCATCCTCGGTGACCTGCGGCGTGACACCCAGTTCGGCGAAGAAGTCGACAGCGGCGCGCTCGGCCAGCTCGACTCCCAGCACGCGATATCCCCATTGCGCCAGCCAGAGCATGTCCAGGCTCTTGCCGCACAGCGGCACCAGCACCTGCGACTCCTCGGGCAACCCCAGGCCCGGCCAGTTGCGCTGCAGGCCGGGGTTCACCGACTGCTGGTGGAAACCGATTTCATTGCGCGCCCAGCGCGACTGCCAGAATTCATGCTGCATAGGTCACCTGTTCAAACACTGCGCATCGCGCGCGGCAACAGCCAGCGCCACCAGGCACCGCGCCGCTCGCGCTGGCTCTCCCCGGCTTCGAGGATCTTCAGCCGCACCAGGTCACCTCGGACCCGCTGCACACAGATCTCGGTGCCGTCCTCCAGGCGGAGGCAGTCGCCGATCTCGAGCACCAGGACTTGTTCAACTTGTTGCATAGCCGAATTCGCCATTCATTTAGGAAATTTCCGCAGACTCTAACGCATCATCCGACTGACATCCTGCCAAAGCGCTCTATGGCGATTGGCTCTGTGACTCTGCAACCGAGTTCGCACTTCCGCGGCGATGCATTTCAAGGGGACGAACACGAGCAAAACAATCGACCCTAACGATCATTACTGTCAAAAACCTATACTGGATTTCGATCTTTACCCGCGTGAACATAGAGGCATTCAAGTAGCGAGGTTCGCCATGCTCCCTGCCCTGTTCATCTCTCACGGCTCCCCCATGCTGGCCCTGGACCCCGGCGCCAGTGATGCGCCTCTGAAGCGCCTGGCCCGCGAGCTGCCCCGTCCGACAGCCATCCTGGTGGTCTCCGCCCACTGGGAAACCCCGGACTTGCGCGTGACTGCATCGCCCAAGCCGGACACCTGGCACGACTTCTACGGCTTCCCGCCCGAGCTCTATGCCGTGCAGTACCCGGCCGCCGGCTCGCCGGAGCTTGCCCGGCGCGTTGTCGAGCTGCTGGCCGAGGATGGCCTGCCGGCCACCCTCGATGCTGAGCGCCCTCTGGACCATGGCGCCTGGGTTCCACTGAGCCTGATGTACCCGGACGCCGATATCCCCGTCGTGCAACTGTCCCTGCCCAGCCGCCTCGGCGTGCCCATGCAGCACCGCATCGGCGCGGCCCTGCGTGCACTGCGCGATGAAGGCATCCTGCTGATCGGCTCGGGCAGCATCACCCACAACCTGGGTGAACTGGACTGGCACGCCGGCCCCGAGGTCATCACCCCCTGGGCCAAGGCGTTCCGCGACTGGATGGTGGCGCGGCTGGAAGCCGACGACGAAGCCGCCCTGTTCGACTATCGCCAGCAGGCTCCCTACGCGGTACGCAACCACCCGCGCGACGAGCACCTGTTGCCGCTGTACTTCGCCCGCGGCGCTGGCGGCTCGGCGATGACGGTGGAGCACGCCGGCTTCACGCTGGGCGCGCTGGGGATGGATATCTACCGCTTCGACTAAGTCTGCACCGCCTTTGTAGGAGCGAGCTTGCTCGCGAACCGCCCAACTCCGAAGCTGCCGCGAGAAGTTCGCGAGCAAGCTCGCTCCTGCAGATCTGATCCGGGCAACTACCGGAAACGAAAAAGCCCCGCCAATGGCGGGGCTTTTTCATGCGCGAGGGCTGACGAATCAGTCTTCGCGGTAACGACGCAGACGCAGGGCCTTGCCAGCGACGCGAGTGTCCTTGAGCTTGGTCAGCAGACGGTCGAGGTTCTCTTCCGGCAGCTCGATCAGGCTGAAGGTCTCGCGGATCTGGATGCGACCGATGGCCTCGCGGGACAGGCCGCCCTCGTTGAGGATGGCGCCCAGCAGGTTCTTCGCCTGCACGCCGTCACGGGCGCCCAGGGCGGTACGGCAACGGGCCTTGCCTTCCGACGGCGGGGCCATGGTGCGAGGTGCGCCGCTGCGCTCCGGACGGTCGCCGCGCTCGGGGCGATCGCCACGCTCGCTGCGCTCGTAACGGTCACCACTGCGCTCGCGCGGGGCGGCCGGGGTCAGCGGCTGTTCGCGGCGGACCGATTCCAGGTCCAGCGCCTTGCCTTCGGTGAGCTTGGCCAGCAGCACGGCGGCCAGGGTGTCCATGTCGGTACCCAGGCGACGGCACAGCTCGTCACGCACGGCGCCACGGCTGGCAACGGCGTTGGCCAGCAGCGGTTGCAGGCCGGTGGCGAGGCGGTTCAGGCGGGCCTCCAGCACGGTCTCGGCGTCCGGCAGGCGAACTTCGCCGACCTTCTGCCCGGTCACACGCTCGATCACCTGCAGCATGCGGCGCTCGCGCGGAGTCACCAGCAGCAGGGCGCGACCTTCACGACCGGCACGGCCGGTACGGCCGATACGGTGGACGTAGGATTCCGGATCGTAGGGCATGTCCACGTTCAGTACGTGGGTGATGCGCGCCACGTCGAGGCCGCGGGCGGCGACGTCGGTGGCGATGACGATGTCCAGCGAGCCATCTTTCAGCGACTCGATCACGCGCTCACGCTGGGCCTGCGGCATGTCGCCGTTCAGCGCGGCGGCACGGTAGCCCTGGCGCTCGAGCAGCTCGGCGATGTCCAGGGTGGCCTGCTTGGTGCGGACGAAGCCGATCAGCGCGTCGAACTGCTCGACTTCCAGCAGGCGCAGGATCGAGGCCGGTTTCTGGTCGGCGTGAACCATCAGGTGCGCCTGCTCGATGCGGGCGACAGTCTGGGTCTTGGCAGCGATGCGGACGTGCTTGGGTTCTTTCAGGTGGCGTTCGGCGATGCTGCGGATCGAGGCCGGCAGGGTCGCGGAGAACAGCACGCTCTGGCGGCTGGACGGCATGGCTTCGAAGATCACTTCGAGGTCATCCATGAAGCCGAGCTTGAGCATTTCGTCCGCTTCGTCCAGCACCAGGCTCTTGACGGTGGACAGCAGATTTTCGTCGCGACGCAGGTGGTCGCACAGACGGCCCGGAGTGGCGACCACGACCTGAGCGCCCTGGCGCAGAGCCTTCAGCTGCGGGCCCATGGGCGCGCCACCGTAGACGGCGATGACGCCGACGCCCGGCATCTGCTTGGAATAGGTTTCGAAAGCGGTAGCAACCTGCAGGGCCAGCTCGCGGGTCGGTACCAGTACCAGCACCTGCGGAACGCGGCGGCTCGGCTCGATCTGCGACAGCATCGGCAGCGCAAAGGCAGCGGTCTTGCCGGTACCGGTCTGGGCCTGGCCGATCATGTCGTGGCCTTCGAGGATCACCGGGATCGACTGCGCCTGGATCGGCGACGGCTCTTCATAACCGACAGCGGCAATGGCAGCGAGAACATTGGGGTGAAGACCGAGCGCGGCGAAGCCGGCGGTTTCCTGGGTCATGGGTTTTGCCTCTAAGTACATCCGCAAAGACCCAATAGCCGAGCTGCGCATGCCCTGTACGACGATAAAGTCACCCAGGCAGCTGGAAGCGGGGATTTGCGAAATGAAGATTGGAAGAATGCGTCAAGGAAGTCCGCACTGCGGACACACAGACCGAGCCTGAAGCTGCGGAAAAATGCGGGATCCGAAACGAGGCCAGCGTTTGGCCGGCGCGTATCATACCGGAAATTCCTGACCAATGTGTTTCTTTTCGGAACATGCCCGGCGAACGGTCATTCCGTGGACAACCCCGCCCGTGCCGGCTATACCGTGCAAGCCACCTGACCGGAGCCCGCCGATGACCGCCAGCAGCGAACCTCGCATCACCGTCGAACGTCATGACCACGTCCTGCTGCTCGGCCTGAACCGGGTCGACAAGCGTAACGCCTTCGACCTGGAGATGCTCACCCGGTTGGTGCTGGCCTTCGGCGAGTACGAGCGCGACGATGACCTGCGCTGCGCCCTGGTGTTCGCCCACGGCGATCACTTCACCGCCGGCCTGGACCTGGCCAACATCGGCGAGACCTTCCGCACCGGCTGGACCATGCCCGAAGGCTCCGCCGATCCGTGGGGCACCTTCGGCGGCCGGCGCCTGACCAAGCCGCTGCTGGTGGCCGCCCAAGGCTACTGCTTCACCCTGGGCATCGAACTGATGCTCGCCGCCGACATCAACCTGTGCGCCAGCAATGCGCGCTTCGCCCAGCTCGAAGTGCAGCGCGGCATCTTCCCCTTCGGCGGCGCAACCCTGCGCATGCACCAGGTCGCCGGCTGGGGCAACGCAATGCGCTGGCTGCTCACCGGCGATCCCTTCGACGCCCACGAGGCGTATCGCATCGGCCTGGTGCAGGAAGTCACCGCGCCGGAAGAGCTGATGCCCCGTGCGCTCTGGCTGGCCCAGCGAGTTGCGGCCCAGGCGCCGCTGGGCATCCGCGCCACCCTGGCCTCCGCGCGCCGCAGCCTCGATGAAGGAGAGGAAGCGGCGGCGCGACTGCTGCCGGCAATGGCCAGCGAACTGCTGTCCACCGAGGATGCGCAGGAGGGTTTGAAGGCCATGCTCGAGCGCCGCGAAGGCCGATTCCAGGGCAAATGAGCGCACGGCGAAAACGCCAGGCTGAACCATCGTGCTAAAAGCGCTATATCCAAGGTATTAAAAACGCCTGGCAAGTCGCCATAATCCTTTAGTTTTTCCTTTTAATTCAAAGACCTGCAAAACACAAAACGGCTATATACAAGTTCCAATTTCGCGCCTGAAAACAAACCTCTAGAACTGACTCCAGAGCAGCGCAGCGACTCGCCGGGATACCGAACCGGGCAGCCAGCTGACTGACGTTCTCATGGAGGAATTCGCTATGTCCGGTCCGATTCGTGTTTTCGCACTTTCCCTTCTCGTCGTTGCCCTCTCGCTGCAAGGTTGCAGCAGCCACGGCGGCAGCAGTCACCACCGCGCTTCCGATAGCAGCACCACCGACGATGGCTCCGGCTCTGGTTCCGGCGGCGATGGCAGTGGCGGCAGTGGTGGCACCGGCGGGACCGATGGAACCGGCGGTACTGGCGGTACTGGCGGGACCGATGGAACCGGCGGTACTGGCGGTACTGGCGGGACCGACGGCACTGGTGGTACCGGCGGCACTGGCGGGACAGGCGGCACGGATGGAACCGGTGGCACCGGCGGAACAGGAGGCACTGGCGGCACCGGAGGAACGGGCGGCGGCGACGGCACCGGCGGCGGCACCACTACTCCGCCAGCCAGCACCACCGGCAATATCCTGACCAATACCGGCGAAGCGGTTTCCAATGTCGGCGACACGGTGAGCACCGTCGGCGCCGTGGTGAAAACAGTCGACCTTCCGGTGCTGGGCAATGGCGTCACGCAGAATGCTGGCACCCTGGTCCAGGAAGTCGGCGCCGGCGTGGACAGCGTCGGCACCGGCGTTACCAACGGCCTCGGTCAACTGGGCAACAACCCCAACGCCCTCGGCACCACCGTCGCCGGCGCCACCGGCCTGGTCAGCCACACCGGCGGTGCAGTCAGCAGCCTGGGCGACACCGTAGCGGCCATCGGTGATGCACCGGTGCTGGCCAACACCCCGCTCAACGGCGTGACCGGCCAGGTCGGCAACCTGGTGGATGGCGTCGGCGGCAAGATCACCATGCTCGGCGACTCTCTCAGCGGCGCAGTCACCACCGGCCCGCTGAGCCAACTGACCACCCAGCTCAGCGGCACCACCGCCGGGCTGGTCGGCAAGGTCGAAGGAACCACTCGCGGCGTCGGCGCCGCCACCGGACTGGGAACGCCGGTGAACAACCTATTGACCACCGTCGGCGGTGTTGTGACCCAGACAGGCAACCAGGTAGCCAGTGCGAATCCGGCGCTGGCACCGGTCGGCGGAATCGTCAGCGATGCGGGTCAGGCAGTCAGCGCCACCGGCGGCTTGGTCAATGGCAGTAATCCGGGCGGCGGTCTGCTCGGCAACGTTACCGGCGCACTGGGTGGAGCCACCGGCGGCAGTAATCCGGTGGGCGGCGTGGTCAGCGGCGTGACCGGCGCAGTAGGCGGCCTCACCGGCTCCCTGGGCGGCGCCACCGGCGGCAGCAATCCGGTGGGTGGCTTGGTCAGCGGTGTGACCGGTGCAGTAGGCGGCCTCACCGGCTCCCTGGGCGGCGCCACTGGCGGCAGCAATCCGGTAGGTGGCCTGGTCAGCGGTGTGACCGGCGCAGTAGGCGGCCTCACCGGCTCCCTGGGCGGCGCCACTGGCGGCAGCAACCCGGTGGGTGGCCTGGTCAACGGCGTAGCCGGCACCGTCGGCGGTGTGACCAGCAGCCTCACCGGTGGCGGCGGCCTGGTCGCCGGGGCAGGCGTGGGCATCGGCAGCAACACCCAGGGTTCGGGCGTGGCAGTCGGCGCAGGCGCCGGTACGACTGGCGGTACCAGCGGCCAGGGAGGCCTGCTGGGCAATACGCTGGGCGCCGTGGGTGGCGCGCTGGGTGGTGTGACCGGCGGACTGGGTGGTGGATTGGCGATCGGTACGCCCAAGCAATAATCCGAATTACACCCATACTGTGGTTACCAGGAGCCGCCCACGGCTCCTGGTCCTTTATCGAAGTCGGTCTCATGGAGGAGCCAGATGCGCAAACTTGCTGTCCTGCCCCTGTTGTTGGCTGCACCTTTCGCCTGGGCCGAGCGCCCTATCCAGCTCCCCGGCTCCGATATCGAACAGACACTCCCCCGCCCCAACCTCCCTGGCGGCGACATTCGCCCCAAGGCCCCCAAGGTCACTGCGCCGGAACCTTCGGCCACCCAGCCCGCCCAGATCCTCCAGCAGCGCATCCGCATCAAGCGCATCGAACTGGCCGGCGGCAAGCACTATCCCGTCGAAACCTGGAAACCCCTGCTGGAGCCCCTGACCAAGCGCACCATCCAGGTCAGCGAACTGGTGGCGGCGGCCAAGGCCATCACCCAGCGCTACCAGGACGACGGCTACTTCATCTCCTTTGCCTACGTGCCCAACCAGGACTTCCGCAGCGGTGTCGCGCGCATCGTGCTGGTCGAGGGCCACATCAGCCAGGTGCGCGCCGCGGGCGACCTGGGTGTCCACCAGATGCGCGTGGACCGCTGGATCGAGAAGCTGAAGGCGGAAAAGCCCCTGACCCGCGAGAGCTTCGAGCGCTTCAGCGTGCTGATGAGTCGGGTGCCCGGCATGCAGATGGCCATGGCGCTCAACCCGCCCACCACCAGCGACGGCGGCGCCGTGCTGGAGCTGGCCGGCAAGCAGAAGCGCTTCGACACCGGGATGAACCTCGACTCGCGCCGCGGCGAGCAGCGCGGGCTGTTCAACGCCGAGGTGATGTCGATGCTCGGCTGGGGCGAGCAGCTGCAGTTCAGCTACCTGTACCCACCGGGCGACGACCACGAGTACTACCGCGCCTGGAACTACAGCCAGCTGCTGGGCGACAACGGCGTGCAACTGCTGGCCGGCTACAGCAAGTACAACTCGCGCCCCGGCGAGAACCTGCGCCTGGCCAGCGGCCTGGAGTTCGAACGCAAACGGCAGAACGAACGGGTCAGCGCCGGCCTGGGCATTCCGCTGGTACTGCGCCGCGACCTCACCTGGGACCTCAACCTGCGTGGCTATACGGTCAACGACACCAGCACCTACGACCTGGTCTATCCGGCCATCCCCTTCCGCATCGAACAGAAGAGCAAGCTGCGCGTGGTGGGGATCGAAACCGTCGTCCAGCAGTTCGCCGAGAAGCGCGTGCGCGCCGGCAGCGTGGCGGTTTATCAGGGGTTGAACGGCATGGGCGCGGAAGCGCCGGAGCCGATCAAGAAGAACTTCACCCGCCTGCTCGGCTTTGGCGCACAGCAGGACCAGTTCGGCTCCAACTGGCAGGGCGTGGTGAGCGCCGCCTTCCAGTGGAGCGACGACGTGCTGCCCGACTCCGAGCAGGTCACCTACGGCGGCGGCAACTTCGGCCGCGGCTATCCGGACGACCAGGCCAGCGGCGACAAGGGCTGGGGCGCCTCGTACGAGGTGAACTATTCCTTCCTGCGGCAGAGCGTAGTGCTCAACCAGATCCAGCCCTACTTCGTCGTCGACACCGCGCGCACCCGCTACAACCAGGACGGCCTGAGCGAAGGCAAGCTCGGCTCGGCGGCGCTGGGCGTGCGCTTCTCCAACCGCAAGCACTATCTGGTGTCGATGGAGGTCGCCAAGCCGTTCGGCGACCGCGCACTGGACAACAACGAACGCAGCCCGCGGCTGAACTTCGCCTTCAGCTATCAGATCCCCTGAGGGTTTCCCTTGCCGAGAGTCACTGCGCCGGGCGCAGTGAATCGATATAGGTGCGCAGCGAATAGCCCAGCTTGGGTTCGAGCTGGCCGACACGCTTCTTCAAGCCGCGCAGGTTCAGCTCCTGGTCCAGCTCGGCAGGGACGAAGACGATCACATTGCCCTCGGGCACCGGGCATTCCCAGTAATGCCGGTTGAAGCGCCCGCGCAGCAGCGCGGCGCCCAGCGGCCGGCCATCATCGGTACTCCACTGGTTGATCACCAGCCAGCCGCCCGGCCGCAGGCGCTCGCGACAGGCACCGAGGAAATCCCAGCCGATATGCGCCGGCGCCGGCCCGGTATCGGTGTAGAGATCGAGGAAGATCAGGTCCGCCGGCTCGCACTCGGCCAGTTCCTGCACGGCGTCGCCGATACGCAGGTTCAGACGTTCATCCTCCACCAACCCGAGGTGTTCACGGGCCAGGCGCGGGATGGACGGGCGCAGCTCGATGGCTTCCACCTCCTCCAGCGGCAGGTACTTCAGGCAGGCCTGGGTCAGGCTGCCTGCGCCGAAACCGAGGAACAGCGCACGGCGCGGGCGCGGATGGCACAACGCACCGACCAGCATGGCGCGCGAATAGTCGTACTCCAGCCAGCTCGGATCGCCCATCAGCACGCAGCTCTGCTCGACCTCATCGCCGAACTCCAGGTAGCGGAAGGCGCCGCTCTCCACGACGCGGATCACGCCGAAGTCATCGCGCTCCTCGACGATCAGCAATTCTTCGCCCAGCAACTCCTCGCTCATGACCGGCTCCGGGCAGGAACGGCCGTGACAATGCGGTCCGCCGGGAGCGGCGAACGGCACGGATTGCCATTGAAATACAGGGGCTCGCGCACGCAATAATCCTTCGAATCAAGACGGCCAGCCACGACCGCCGGGCCGCAAGAATAACAGCCCAAGAGGCACAACCGAGCATGCGCCAGCGCAACGCCCTTCGCGATCCCGCCCAACGACACCCTTTCCCGCCGGCATTCCCACAACAGCATCAGCACGCACCCGCCTGCTGCGCGGGCGGCTGATCGTCTTTCAGTGTTCCCCTGGACAAGGATGTCCCCCCTCTTCTTCTCACGCTGCCACCACGCGCGGGGCAAAAGCCGAGCTGATACCATGGGCGGATACCGTCCACAGCCGCGAAGACCCCGCCGATGAGCCTGCCCTGGAGCCCCGATAGCTGGAGAAGCAAGCCGATCCAGCAACAGCCCGCCTACCCCGACACCAATCGCGTGAGCGAAGTCGAGCGCACCCTGGCCAGCTTCCCGCCGCTGGTGTTCGCCGGGGAGGCGCGCGAGCTGCGCCGGCAATTCGCCGAGGTCACCGCCGGCCGTGCCTTCCTGCTGCAGGGCGGCGACTGCGCTGAAAGCTTCGCCGAGTTCTCCGCGGCGAAGATCCGCGACACCTTCAAGGTACTGCTGCAGATGGCGGTGGTGATGACCTTCGCCGCCGGCTGCCCGGTGGTGAAGGTCGGGCGCATGGCCGGGCAGTTCGCCAAGCCGCGCTCCGCCGGCGATGAAACCATCGCCGGAGTGACCCTGCCCGCCTACCGCGGCGACATCGTCAACGGCATCGGCTTCGACGAGAAGAGCCGCGTTCCGGATCCGGATCGCCTGCTGCAGGCCTACCACCAGTCCACTGCCTCGCTGAACCTGTTGCGCGCCTTCGCCGGCGGCGGCTTCGCCGACCTGCACCAGGTGCACCAGTGGAACCTGGACTTCATCGCCAACTCGGCGCTGTCCGAGCGCTACCAGCAACTGGCCGACCGCATCGACGAGACCCTCGCCTTCATGCGCGCCTGTGGCCTGGATACCGCCCCGCAATTGCGCGAGACCAGCTTCTTTACCGCCCACGAAGCGCTGCTGCTGAACTATGAGGAAGCCTTCATCCGCCGCGACAGCCTGACCGGCGGCTGGTACGACTGCTCCGCGCACATGCTGTGGATCGGTGACCGCACCCGCCAGCTCGATGGCGCCCACGTGGAAATGCTGCGCGGCGTCGGTAACCCCATCGGCGTGAAGGTCGGCCCGAGCATGGACAGCGAGGAGCTGATCCGCCTGATCGACATCCTCAACCCGGACAACGACCCCGGCCGCCTCAACCTCATCGTGCGCATGGGCGCGGACAAGGTCGGCGACGGCCTGCCGCGCCTGATCCAGACCGTGCAGCGCGAAGGCAGGCAGGTGCTGTGGAGCTCCGACCCCATGCACGGCAATACCATCAAGGCCTCCAGCGGCTACAAGACCCGCGACTTCGCGCGCATCCTCGCCGAGGTCCGGCAGTTCTTCGAAGTGCACCAGGCCGAGGGCAGCTACGCGGGCGGCATCCATATCGAGATGACCGGGCAGAACGTCACCGAGTGCATCGGCGGTGCGCGGCCGATCACCGAGGACGGCCTCAGCGACCGCTACCACACCCACTGCGACCCGCGCCTGAACGCTGACCAGTCGCTCGAGCTGGCCTTCCTGATTGCGGAAACACTGAAGCAGGTGCGCCGTTGAATCCGACACGGGTCTCAGAGCAGTCCTAAAACCACTTCCTGTAATTGACGGTCCCAGGGCGTCTACCTAGAGTGGCGCCCCGCGCAGCACCCGCCGCGCCGTGGAAACCGTCAACCAAGGAAGATCCCGATGCAACTGCACCGCTCCCTGCTCGCCCTGCTGATCGGCGCCAGCGCCGCGCTCTCCGGCTGCCAGAACATGAACACCGACAGCCTCGTGCAGTCGGGCATGATGGCCATGAAGGCCGCCACCCTCAGCGATGCCGAGATCAAGCAGGTCGCCGACGAAGCCTGTGCCAAGCAGGATGCCGAAGCCCAGATCGCCCCGTCCTCCAGCCCTTACGCGCAGCGCCTGGACAAGATCGCCGCCGCCCTGGGCAACCCGCTCACCGGCACCTCGATCAACTACAAGGTCTACCTCACCGAAGACATCAACGCCTTCGCCATGGCCAACGGCTGCGTGCGCGTGTACTCCGGCCTGATGGACCTGATGAACGACAACGAAGTGGAAGGCGTGCTCGGCCACGAGATCGGCCACGTCGCCCTCGGCCACGTGAAGAAGGCCACCCAGACTGCCTACGCAACCGCCGCAGCCCGCGGTGCCGTCGCGGCTTCGGGGAACGCTACCGTCGCCGCCCTGTCGCAATCGCAGTTGGGTGAAATCGGCGAAGCGTTGGTCAACGCGCAGTTCTCCCAGTCCCAGGAGTCGGCGGCCGACGATTACTCCTTCGACCTGCTGAAGAAGCGCGGCATCGACCTCAACGGCCTGGCCAGCGCCTTCGACAAGCTGGCCAAGCTCAGTGGCGGCCAGGAAAGCAGCATGTTCGACTCCCACCCTGGCTCGCAGCAGCGTGCCGACCACATCCGCAAGCGCATCGCCAGCGGCAAGTGATCACGGACGGGCCTCTGCGGAGGCCCGTTTCATTTCAGGCCTGCACCAGCAGCCCTTGCAGGCGCTCACCGGACGGCCGCCGGCAGTTCACCGCCACCCGCTCCAGCCCGAGCCACTTCGCCATCTCGCCCAGTTGCTGCGCCAGCGCGGCGTGCCCCTCTTCGCCCAGCCCCTTTTCCTCTTCGTGGACGGCATGCACCACCAGCTGTCCCGAAGCGCGGTCGGAGCGCAGATCGACCCGCGCCGCCAGGCGCTCATCGAACAGGAACGGCAACACGTAGTAGCCGTAAACCCGCTTGTGCTGCGGCGTGTAGATCTCCAGGCGGTAGCGGAAGTCGAACAGCCGCTCGGTACGGGCGCGCTCCCAGACCAGCGAATCGAACGGCGAGAGCAAGGCACTGGCGCGCACCTTGCGCGGAATCACCGGGTCCGCCAGGCAGTAGGCCGGCGCCTGCCAGCCCTGAACCTGCACCGGCAACAGCTCGCCCGCCTCCAGCAGCTCGGCCAGCCGCGCCTTGCTGTCGGCGGGATCCAGGCGGAAGTAGTCGCGCAGGTCCTTCTCGGTGGCCACGCCCAGCGCCTGCGCCGAATGCAGCAGCAACTGGCGCTGCGCCTCGGCCTCGTCCAACTCAGGCTGCCGAAGCAGATCGGACGGCAGGACGCGCTCCGGCAAGTCATACAGACGCTCGAAACCGCGCCGCCCGGCGACTGTCACCTCGCCGACGGCGAACAGCCACTCCAGTGCGTGCTTCTCGTCGCTCCAGTCCCACCAGGGGCCGGCGCGCTCTTCGCGAGTGGTCAGGCTGCCGGCACCCAGCGCGCCTTGCTCGCGCACGGCGTCGAGCACCCGCTGGATCACCGGTTGCTGCTCGCGCCCGAAGCGCGCCAATTGCTGGTAGATGCCACGCCCCTCCGCCGCGCGACGCATGCGCCAGCGCATCAGCGGGTAGAGTTCCAGCGGCAGCAACGAAGCTTCATGCCCCCAGTACTCGAACAGCCGGCGATGCCGCCCGCCGCTCCAGGCCGCCTCTTCCAGCAGCGTCGGCGAATAGTTGCCCAGCCGCGAGAACAGCGGCAGGTAGTGCGAGCGCACCAGCGCATTCACCGAGTCGATCTGCAGTACGCCCAGTCGTTCGAGCAAGCTGCGCACATGACGGCGCTGCACCTCGCCACCGGACCTGCGCAGGGTGAAACCCTGGGCGGCCAGGGCGAGGCGGCGGGCCTGCTTGAGAGACAGGGATTCGACGGTCGGCATCGTGGACTCCTGGGCTGGGCAAGCCCTAGAGCCTAACGCCAATCGCAGCGCCTGGCTGCATCAGACGGGTTCGCCGAGTCGCGCGGGCACCGGGAAGGGACGAGCGAAGGTAAAGACCTCGGCCGAGGGACCTTCCAGCTGCAGACGTTCCAGGCGCTCACGAGCCATGGACACATCGGGCAGTTCGCCTTCGGGCAGCCACCAGAGCGCGAGACTCGGCGAAGGCAGGCGCTCCATCCAGTGGCGCTTGCTGCGCAGCACCTGCAGGTGCTCGCCGGCGTAGACGTAATCCTTGAGCGCTTCGACTGACTCCCACACCGACAGGTTGACGATGATCAGCGGGTCGTCGAAGACACGAATGGCGGTGGCGTCGCCCTCCTCCGTCTGCAGGCGCCAGACGAAACCGCGGCTGCGCTCGGCGAGGGCATTGATGTGATCGAGCTGGTCGACGAATCCCTTCATCAGAGGGTGGTCCAGCGGGGCGCGGGCCTTGGCGATGTTGACCTGGGCGAGGTGGTAATGGGTGGACATGGGCTTCCTTGTCATCTGGCTGGCCATGGGGCTGACCAGGTTTGCGGGAGTGGGCGGCACGACGAGGGAGCGTGCCGCCCCGCGGGCTCAACGACGGACATAGTCCATCCAGAACGGGCGCTCGACTTCCTGCTGGATGTCGGCACGACTCAGGCCGATGTCCTTGAGCGCCTCATCGCTCATGGTCGCCAGCTCACGGCGCTGGCGGGCCAGTTCGTGCCAGTGCAGGACACGTTGCACGGCGCGCTTCCACAACGGCGCGGCCGGCACTTTATGGACATGGTAGGACGCTGCTACGAAACCGAGTTGACCTTTCATCTTGCTTCCCTCCCAGTGGGGTTGGATGCAGTTTCAGGCTCGCGCTAAGATCAATCCAACGAATCATTCTTATGCAACCCATCTCGGAGATTGATGAATGAGCAGCTTCCCCAGCATCGACAGCGAACTGCTGCGCACCTTCGTCGCCATTGCCGACCATGGCGGCTTCACCCGCGCCGCCGAGATGGTCAACCGCACCCAGTCGGCGGTGAGCATGCAGATGAAACGCCTGGAGGAAGACGTGCTGGAACGCAGCCTGTTCGAGCGCGACGGTCGTCAGGTGCGCCTGACGCCGGAGGGGCAGATATTGCTGGGCTACGCGCGGCGCATCCTGCGATTGCAGGGTGAGGTGTTCAACACCTTCCGCCAGCCGCACATGGTCGGCTCGGTGAAGATCGGCACACCGGATGACTACGTGATGCGCTTCCTGCCCAGCATCCTTTCGCGTTTCGCCGAGGCCTACCCGCTGGTGCAGGTGGAAGTGCACTGCGATTCGTCCGCGCAACTGCTGATGCGCAACGACCTGGACCTGTCCATCGTCACCCGCGAGCCGGGCACCGAGATCGGCCAGCTGCTGCGCCAGGAAGACTTCGTCTGGATGGCCGCCGAGAGCTTCTGCCCGCAGGACCAGCGCCCGCTGCCGCTGGCGATGTTCAACACCGCCTGCTTCTGCCGCGCCTGGGCCTGCAATGCGCTGGAGGCAATGGAAGTGGACTACCGCATCGCCTACAGCAGCCCGAGCCTGTCGGCGCTGTTCGCCGTGGCCAGCGCGGGCCTGGCAGTGACCGCGCAGCTTCGCAGCCTGCTCACCGGCAACCTGCGCATCATCGGCGAGGAAGAGGGCCTGCCGGTGCTGCCCAACGCCAGCATCGTGCTGCTGCGCGGGCAGAAGATGACGCCGGTGACCGACAAGCTGGCCGAGTACATCGTCGAAGGCTTCCGCTCGTAAGACTCAGCGCACCGCCAACAGCACCGCGCAGACGATCAGGAAAGCACTGAAGGCCACGCGCAACTGACGCACGGGCAGCGCATGAGCCAGGCGCACGCCCCAGGAAATGCTCACCAGCCCGCCCAGCGCCAGCGCGCTGCCCATGCGCCAGTCCACATGGCCATGCACGGCGTAGGTCGCCAGCGCCACGCCCGTGCTGGGCGCCGCCAGCGCCAGCGCGAGACCCTGGGCGATCACCTGGGTCAGGCCGAACACCGAGGTCAGCACCGGCGTCGCCAGAACGCCACCGCCCACACCAAACAGGCCGCCCAGCGAACCAGCCCCCAGCCCCAGCACGCCCATCCACGGCAAGCCGTAGCGCGGCGTACTGCCGCCCTGGGGAACACGCTGGAACAGGCGCACCAGCAGATACAGCGCCAGCAGCACCAGGAAGACCACAAAGGCGCTGCGCATGCTGCGGGCATCCAGGTTCACCGCGATGCTGGAAGCGAAGAACGCGCAGACCAGGCCGGTCAACGCCAGCACGCCGGCCTGGGCGAAATCGATACGGTTGCGCTGGTGGTAACGCCAGATCGCCAGCAGCACGTTCGGCACCACCATCACCAGCGCAGTGCCCTGCGCCAGTTGCTGGTCCAGCCCGAACAGCACGCCCAGCGCCGGAATCGCCAGCAGCCCGCCACCAATCCCGAACAGCCCACCCAGGCTGCCCAGCACGACGCCGAGCAGAACATCCACAACCAGGTCCCACATGACACACCTCCACAACAGTGCGTCCATGCTAGAAAACACGGGTTGGATGGGAAACGCAAAGCGCAGCACAATGGCTTTGTCTTTTTAGCAAAGCCGCCACGCGCCATGAATCCTTCCAGCCTCGAAGACCAACTCGACCTCTACCTGGACGTGCTCGACAACGGCAGCTTCTCCGCCGCCGCCCGCCTGCGCCAGCTCACACCTTCCGCCGTGGCACGGCGCATGGACGCGCTGGAGCAGGGATTGGGTTCGACCCTGCTGGTTCGCAGCACGCACAACGTACGCGCCACACCGGCGGGCCTGGCGTTCGCCGAGCGAGCGCGGAGGATAGTCATCGAGTTGCGCCAGGCACGCGCGGAAGCGGTGTCACTGAGCACCGCGCCGGAAGGCCTGATCCGCATCGACGCCCCCGTACCCTTCGGTCGCCGTCACCTGGCCCCGGCGCTGGCCGATTTCCTCACCGCCAACCCCGGCCTGGACGTGCAGCTGCGGCTGATCGACAGCTTCACCGACACCCGCGGGGAAAACCTCGGCCAGGTCGACCTTGTGCTGCGCATCGGCACCCTGCCCGACAGCCGCCTGGTTGCCACGCGCCTGGCGCCCATGCGGCGGGTCGTCTGCGCTAGCCCCGCCTACCTGCAGCAGCACGGCAGACCGGCCTCGCCACTGGATCTGCCGGAGCACACCGGCCTCGACTGGGAAGGCCTCGCGCCACCCCTGGCCTGGCGCTTCCTCATTGACGGAAAGCTGCAGCACCTGCGGCCACGCCGGCTGCGCATGACCGCCAACAATGCCGAAACGCTGGTGGAAGGTGCGCTGCAGGGCATTGGCCTTGCCCACCTGCCAACCTGGCTATGCAGCGAGTACCTGATCAGTGGCCAATTGCTGCCGCTGTTCTGCGACAACGGCCTTCCCGAGCCGGAGCCCGGCGTTATCCACGCATTGCGCCTGGAGCGTGGCACCCACCCGCGCAGCGAGCGCCTGCTGGCCTTCCTGCTGGAGTGCTTCGGCTTCCCGCCACCCTGGGATGCAGCCCTGGAAGAAGCGCTGTTCAAGAATTAACCATCGCGCTAAATTAATGCGTAATCAACTCTTCGCTTCGAGCGCCCTGCCAGGAGCACGCCATGACCCAGCAAGAACCCACCTGCGAAGCCCTCAAACTGGATAACCAGCTGTGCTTCGCCCTCTACTCCACCTCCCTGCAGATGACCAAGGTCTACAAGCCCCTGCTGCAGGAGCTGGGCCTCACCTATCCGCAGTACATCGCCATGCTGGTGCTGTGGGAAGAAGACGGCATCACCGTGGGCGAGATCAGCTCGCGCATGCTCACCGACCCCGGCTCCCTCACGCCCCTGCTCAAGCGCCTGGAGGCCGAGGGCCTGATCACCCGCACCCGCAGCCAGGCGGACGAGCGCGTGGTGCAACTGCGCCTGACCGACAAGGGTCGTGAGCTGCGCCGACAGGCGGAGAGCATTCCGGCCTGCATCCTGGCCAGCAGCGGTCTAACGTTGGACAGTCTGAAGCGCCTCCAGGAGGAGCTCGTGGACCTGCGCGGGCATCTGCAAGCCCCGTAAATCGGGGCTTATACCCAAGCTGCAGGTCCTTTAGTCAGAAATCTTCCAATAATTATCTTGCGCACTAAATTAAATCGAACTAACTTCCTCCTCACGAACTGCTTAGCGCACAAGATATTAAGCAGCCAGATGCCCTCGGTAAAAACAACCTAGCCCTACCTGCGAATCGGAGACCACCATGCAAACCATCAAAGCCCTCTACACCGCCACCGCTACCGCCACCGGAGGCCGCGACGGCCGAGCCGTTTCCTCGGACGGCATCCTCGACGTGAAACTGTCCACCCCGCGCGAGCTGGGCGGTGCGGGCGGCGAAGCCACCAACCCGGAACAACTGTTCGCCGCCGGCTACTCGGCCTGCTTCATCGGCGCCATCAAGTTCGTCGCCAGCCAGAGCAAGAAGCAGATCCCGGCGGACGCCTCGATCACCGGCAAGGTCGGCATCGGCCAGATCCCCGGCGGTTTCGGCCTGGAAGTGGAACTGAACATCAACCTGCCGGGCCTGGACCGGGCCGAGGCCGAAGAGCTGGTCGCCAAGGCTCACCAGGTCTGCCCCTACTCCAATGCCACCCGCGGCAACATCGACGTGCGCCTGAACGTCAGCGTCTGATTCAGCTCACGATCCCTCGCCGCAGAAACGAAAAAGCCCGGCATCAGCCGGGCTTTTTTGTGTCTCGGATCAGGCTCAGGCCTTGACGCGGGACTTGTACTCGCCAGTGCGGGTATCGATTTCGATCGAGTCGCCGATTTCGCAGAAGGCGGAAACCTGGACTTCAGCACCGTTCTTCAGGCGAGCGGTCTTCATCACTTTACCGGAGGTGTCGCCACGGACAGCCGGCTCGGTGTAGACGATTTCGCGAACGATGGTGGTCGGCAGTTCAACGGAGATGACTTTCTCGTTGTAGAAGACGGCTTCGCAGACGTCGGTCATGCCGTCTTCGATGAAGGTCAGCACGCCTTCCAGATCGCCTTTCTCGATCTCGTACTGGTTGAACTCGGTGTCCATGAAGACATACAGCGGGTCCGCGAAGTAGGAGTAGGTTACTTCCTTGCGATCGAGGATGATCGGCTCCAGCTTGTCGTCGGCCTTGAACACGGTCTCGGTGCCAGCACCGGTCAGCAGGTTCTTCAGCTTCATCTTGACGACCGCGGAGTTACGGCCGGACTTGTTGAACTCGGCCTTCTGGATGACCCAGGGGGCGCCATTGATGTTGGCAACCTGGCCAGCGCGGAACTCTTGTGCGGTTTTCATACGATTATCCGATTGGATTGGAGACAAAAATCAGGGGCCATATCATAGCCAATTTGTATAAAAACGCACCAGCCCCGCGGCAAGATCGGTTTGTTCACTCAGGCGCCGCTGCCAATTGCCAATCCACGCGGCCCACTCCGGCAGCCGGCTTTCCAGCTTTTGCCAGGCATCGCCGATATCACCCTGGCCATTCCAGGCCATCCAGAAAGCCTGCAACGCCACCCGCAGCGTCTCGTCCATCCCCTCGCAGAACAGGGCCAGAAAAGCTTCCAGCTTCTCCAGATGGATATCCTCATCCTGCTGATAGATGTGCCAGACGAATGGCCGCCCCGCCCATTGCGCCCGCACGAACGAATCCTCGCCACGCACCGCATTGAAATCGCAACTCCACAGCAGCGGGTCGTAGTCTTCCTGGCGCAGGAAGGGCAACACCTGCACACGCAGGGCCTCCTTCTGGTACTGCCCCCCTATTCCCAGTGCCTGCCCCGCCCAGCGCTCGACATCGGCCAGCACCCTGCCCTCCGGCACCAGCAACAAGGTGGCGGCGCTGCTTCCGGCCAGCGCATCAAGCCACCCCCCCAGCGCGCCATTCTCATAGGCAAACAGGGACATGCGCCGCTCCTGAACCTGCGGGTACACACCCAGACCTTGCAGGAAGCCAAGGCTGGCCGCCGGATCGGCCTGGAAGGCATCGCGCCGGGCGATCAGCTCACCCTCCCGCAACAGTCCGCCGGTGGCAGCGGTGAAGCCGGGGAAATAGAAATACTTCTGCAGCCCACTGGCCTGCATCGACGGCAATCCATGGCAGGACTCCACCCAGGACTCGGCACTGAGGTATTCCAGGTTCAGCCACAGCGCAGGCGCCTGCCGCTCGCGCATCGCTTCTATATAGGCAGCCGGCATTTCGCAGGCGAAGGCCTCGATCACCACATCCGCTGCGGGAGTGTCCCGCCAGGGCTTCGGCCACAGGCGAACGTCCACGCCCGATTGCTGCTGCACGTCGGCCGCGCCATCGGCCGCCGGACAGATACGCACGAAGGCAGCCAGGTCGTCGACCCACAGCCGCACCTGCTGCCGATGCTCTGCGGCCAGTTGCCGGGCCAGACGCCAGGTGACGCCGATATCGCCATAGTTGTCGACTACGCTGCAGAAGATGTCCCAGCTGGCCATGCGCTTTCCTACGTAGCAGAGCGTGCCTCAGAAGGCGCCAGTGTACCCGCGATCCCAGCCATGCTCCTTAAGCCGATGAATCCCTTGGAAAAAATTTTCAAAAAAGATTTGCCAAGGAAGAAACCTTTGAGTAAAGTGCGCGCCTCGACAGACACAGCGCTGTCGAGAAATCTGGTGAGGTGTCCGAGCGGTTGAAGGAGCACGCCTGGAAAGTGTGTATACGAGAAATCGTATCGAGGGTTCGAATCCCTCCCTCACCGCCAGATTCATGAAAAAGCCCGGCTAAGCAATTAGCCGGGCTTTTTCGTTTTCCCCTTCACACTTTCTTCACCTGTTGCGGCCTAGTTGCAAGTTGTCAGTTGGACAAATGCGCAACGGCGATTAAACAGTTGTTCGACCATTGTCGACAGTCATCTGGCAGCTTGGTTCCGCAACCCGGAAACCCGCCTCAGACCCCGCCTGACACCTGTTAGCAACACTCCTTTGCCAGATTGGACAGTTTTTGCCCAAATCGGCCTCGGACAACTGCTAACAGCACCCGTAACATGAAAAAAAAGTGCCGTACTTGCGCTTGGTCAGTTTACTTACTACAAGTAATGGGTACTATGTAGTCCGGCTAATTTCCCAGTCATGGGAGATTGCTTTTAATGGAAATGTCCACCTTAAGGGGAACACGATGAACAACGTTCTGAAATTCTCTGCTCTGGCTCTGGCTGCTGTTCTGGCCACCGGTTGCAGCAGCCACTCGAAAGAAACCGAAGCACGTCTGACCGCTACTGAAGACGCCGCTGCTCGCGCTCAAGCCCGTGCCGATGAAGCCTATCGCAAGGCTGACGAAGCTCTGGCCGCCGCTCAGAAAGCCCAGCAGACCGCTGACGAGGCTAACGAGCGCGCCCTGCGTATGCTGGACAAAGCCAGCCGCAAGTAATAGATCTTCGGATCTGTTCGAAAGAACCGACCCCTCGGGGTCGGTTTTTTTATGCCCGCAGTCTTGTCTCCACGACAAAGCAGGCGGACAACAAAAAGCCCGCTCGACCGGTAACGGTCGGCGGGCTTCTTAGTGCGCGCTACAAGTTACTGCAGCGGCACGGCGTCCTGGTCAACAGTGGCGGCAACCGAACCACCCTGCTGCACTTGCTGCGGCTGGGCAATGGCAACCGGCAGGCCGTCTTCGGCGGCAACCACTTCACGCACCACGTTCCAGTCCATCTGCATCTGGCTGGCGATGTCTTCGCGCTTGAGCAGGGCGTTGATCACCGCGGTGTGCTTGTCGACGACGGACGGATCACCGTTGTCATCGATGGGCGCATGGGCTTCGAGGTAGATCTTGCCTTCGCTGCGACCGAACTTGTACGGCTCGTTGATGATGCGCACCTTGGTGCCCACCGGAATCATCGAGAACAGCTGGGTCACGTCCCAGTTGTACATACGGAAGCAACCGTGGCTGGTACGGGTGCCGATGCCGAACTTCTTGTTCGAGCCGTGGATCAGGTAGCCGTGGAAGCCCAGGCTCATCTTGTACGGACCCAGCGGGTTGTCCGGGCCCGGCGGCACCACGGTCGGCAGCGGATCACCGTCGGCAGCGTGCTCGGCGCGGATCGATGCCGGCGGATACCAGGCCGGATCCTTGGTCTTGGCGATCACACTGGTGCTGCCCACTGGCGAACCCCAGCCCTCACGACCGATACCCAGGGCGTAGGTGTAGACGACGTTCTTGTCCTTGGGGAAGTAGTACAGGCGGTATTCGGCGAGGTTGATCACCACGCCTTCGCGCGGGCCGGCCGGCAGGACGAAACGGGTCGGAATGATGACCTCGGTGCCCACACCCGGCAGCCAGGCGTCGACGCCCGGGTTGGCGGCGATCATCTCGGAGTAGCCGAGACCGTATTTCTCGCCAAGGTCGGCGAAGGTGTCTTCGTACTTGGCCTTGATGACCTGGACCTGGCCGACGATATCGTCGCCCGGCGCCGGCAGCGGCAATTCAATGGCGGAAACGGGGCCGGCCGAGAGCAGCGCGGCGAGGGACAGCGAGCAGGCGGCAATGACGCGCGACAACATCCGAGGATCCTTGACGTGGGCAATGAGCAAAGGGTGATCAGTTTACCACCGCAAGCCCCGTCAACGGGAGATATCAGACGAGCCAGGAACTGCGCGCGCCGCGCTTTTCCTCTTCCAGTTGTTTCAGGCAGGCCGCGCAGATTCGCCGGTCGCGCAGCAACGGCCTCTCGGCGCCGCGCCACAGCGGCTGCGCCGGCAGCAAGCTGCCGCACAAGGTGCGGTCGGCCGGGGTTCCCAGCTCCAATTGGCGCGCAACCAGGTGCACCCGCACTTCGCGGCAGGCGAACAGGTCCAGCTGCTCATCGGGTTCGATCAACTGGTAGGCGAAGAGGGTCCAGGCGGGGCGCGACATAGGGGGTTCCAGAAGGGTGCGCAAACATAGCCGAAAGGCCGGGCGCGGGGAAGCCTCGATTCAGTGGTTTATCACTGCAGCCGCCTATCACAGCAAGGGTTTGAGCGTCGGCCACACGTTGTCGAGCAGTTTAGGCTGTGCCGCCACCGCCGGATGAATCCCATCGGCCTGCATCATGTCCTGCACACCACCAACTCCTTCGAGGAAGAACGGTACCAGCGCAATCTTCTGCTCGCGCGCCACGCTGTCGAAGACCTTGGCGAATGCATCGGTATAGCGCTGCCCGTAGTTCGGCGGCAGGCGCATTCCCAGCAGGACGACCTTCGCGCCCGCCTGGCGCGACTGATCCACCATGGAGGCAAGATTCTGTTGCAATTGCGCCGGCGCCATTCCGCGCAGGCCATCGTTGCCACCCAGTTCGATCACCACCAGCTTCGGCTTCTGCTCCGAAAGCAGCGCCGGCAGCCGCGCGAGGCCTCCCGCCGTGGTGTCGCCGGAGATCGACGCATTCACCACCTGGTAGTCGAAACCCTGCTCCTTCAGGCGCTTGTCCAGCAGGCTGACCCAACCCAGGCTGGTATCCAGCCCCAAACCGGCGCTGATACTATCGCCGACGACCAACAGCGTCTGCGCCGCGGCCTGCTGCGTGATCAGAAGCAACGCCAGGCAGCCGCCCATTAGCCATGCACGCATCGGATTCTCCATGAGCGAAAGCATTCTCACCGCGCGGAACCTTAGCAAGGTTGTTTCCAGCGCGGAAGGCAAGCTGACCATCCTCCACGACCTCTCCCTCGACCTCTCCCGCGGTGACAGCCTCGCCATCGTCGGCAGCTCCGGCTCGGGCAAGTCCACCCTCCTCGGCCTGCTGGCCGGGCTGGACCTGCCCAGCGGCGGCGAGATCGTCCTGCTCGGCCACACCCTCTGCAGCCTCGATGAAGACCAGCGCGCGCGGATGCGCGCCGCCCACGTCGGCTTCGTCTTCCAGTCGTTCCAACTGCTCGACAGCCTCAATGCGCTGGAGAACGTCATGCTGCCGCTGGAGCTCGATGGCCGGAAGGACGCCGAGCAGCGCGCCCGCGAGTTGCTGGAACGCGTCGGCCTCGGCCAGCGCCTCACCCACTACCCGCGCCAGCTCTCCGGCGGCGAGCAGCAGCGAGTCGCCATCGCCCGCGCCTTCGCCGCCGAGCCGGACGTGCTGTTCGCCGACGAGCCCACCGGCAACCTCGACACCCACACCGGCGAGCGCATCAGCGACCTGCTCTTCGAGCTGAACCGCGAGCGCGGCACCACCCTCGTCCTGGTGACCCACGACGAACGCCTCGCCCACCGCTGCCAGCGTCACATCCGCCTGGAAAGCGGCCACCTGATCGACCACGTCGAACCCTGACGGACGAGAGCCGATGAAGCCACTGTCGCTGCCCAACCTGTTCCGCCTGTCCCTGCGCCAGCTGTGGCGCGAGGGGCGCAGCGGCGAACTGCGCGTGCTGTTCTTCGCCCTGCTGGTGGCGGTCGCGGCCAGCTCCGCCATCGGCTATTTCAGCGCACGCCTGAACGGCGCGATGCTGGTGCGTGCCCCCGAATTCCTTGGCGCCGACCTGGTGCTCACCGGCACCCAGCCGGCGCGCCAGGAGCAGATCGACAGCGGCCTCAAACTGGGTCTGCAACACGCGCAGAGCGTTGAGTTCTCCAGCGTGGTGGCCACCGACAACGGCATCCAGCTGAGCAGCGTGAAGGCCGTCGGCGACAGCTATCCGTTGCGCGGCGAACTGAAGAGCGCGCCGGCCCCCTTGCAGCCGGAGGTCGAGGGCGGCCGTCCGGTGCCGGGCGATATCTGGGTCGAGTCGCGCCTGCTGGCCAGCCTCGACCTGAAGATCGGCGACAGCGTCGACATCGGCCGCCAGTCTCTGCGTATCGCCCGCGTGCTGACCTACGAACCGGACCGCGCCGGCGACTTCTACAGCCTCACCCCACGCGTGATGATGAGCCTGCACGACCTAGATGCCACCGGCGTGGTGCAGCCCGGCAGCCGGGTGCGCTATCGCGACCTCTGGGGCGGCGCGCACGATGCGTTGCAAACCTACCGGCAGGCAACCCAGGGCAACCTTGCCGCCAACCAGGAACTGCAGGACGCCCACCACGGCAACCGCCAGATCGGCGACGCGTTGGAGCGCGCCGAACGCTACCTGAACCTCGCCAGCCTTGCCGCCGTGCTGCTCGCCGGCGTGGCCGTGGCGCTGTCGGCCAACCGCTTCGCCACCCGCCGCTTCGACGCCAGCGCACTGCTGCGCTGCCTGGGCCTGTCGCGCCGCGAAGCCCTGCTACTGTATGGCAGCCAACTGCTCATGCTGGGATTGGCTGCCAGTGCCTGCGGCGCCTTCATCGGCTGGCTCGCACAACTCGGCCTGATGCACCTGCTGGGCAACCTGCTGCCGCCGGAGATCCCCGAGGCCGGCATTGTTCCCGCGCTGGCCGGCATGGCCACCGGCCTGGTCGCGCTCGCCGGCTTCGCCTTGCCACCGCTCGCCGCCCTCGGCCGCGTACCGCCGCTGCGGGTACTGCGCAGCGACCTGCTGCCGGTGCCGATGCGTACCTGGATGGCCTACGGCTGCGCGCTGCTCGCCCTCGGCCTGATCATGTGGCGCCTGAGCCTGGACCTGAAACTCACCCTCGCCCTGCTCGGCGGCGGCGCTATTGCCGCGGTGGTCCTCGGCTTCATCCTGCTGCTCGCCCTGCGCGGCCTGCGCAACGCGCTGCAAGGGGCCAGCCTGCCTTGGCGCCTGGGCCTCGGCCAATTGCTGCGTTACCCGCTGGCCGCCGCCGGGCAGAGTCTCGCCTTCGGCCTCATCCTGCTGGCCATGGCGCTGATCGCCCTGCTGCGCGGCGAGCTGCTGGACACCTGGCACGCGCAACTGCCACCCAATGCACCGAACCATTTCGCCCTGAACATCCTGCCGGCCGAGAAAGACGGCTTCGAGCAACGGGTGAAGGCGCTGTCGCCCAACGCCGAGGACCTCTACCCGATGGTGCCGGGTCGGCTGGTAGCGGTGAACGGCAAGCCCGTCCACGCGATGAACGAAGACATCCGCAGCGAGCGCGCCCTGCAACGCGACCTCGGCCTGACCTGGTCCGCACGCCTGCCCGCAGGCAACCAGATCGTCTCTGGCGACTGGTGGAAAGCGGGCGAGAAGAGCGAGCTGCCAGGCGTCTCGGTGGAAGAGAAGCTCGCCGGCAACCTCGGCCTGAAGGTCGGCGACCACCTGAGCTTCACCGTTGCCGGGCAGACCCGCGAAGCGCAGATCCGCAGCCTGCGCTCGGTGAAGTGGGACAACTTCCAGCCCAACTTCTTCATGGTCTTCGAGCCGGGCACCCTGACCGACCTGCCGGTGACCTACCTCACCAGTTTCTATCTGCCGGCCAGCCAGGAGCGCCAGTTGATCGAACTGGCCCGCGCCTACCCCACCGTCACCCTGCTGCCCGTGGACGCGCTGCTGGCGCAGCTGCGCAGCATCCTCGACCAGGTGACGCTGGCGGTGGAGTACGTGCTGGTATTCGTCCTTGCCGCCGGCTTCGTGGTGCTGTTCGCCGGGCTGCAGGCGACGCTCGACGAGCGCCTGCGCCAGGGTGCGCTGCTGCGCGCCCTGGGTGCAGAACGCAGCCTGTTGATGCGCACGCGGCGCAGCGAGTTCGCCCTGCTCGGCGCGGTCAGCGGCCTGCTGGCGGCACTGGGCTGCGAGCTGATCAGCTACCTGCTCTACCGGTTGGTGTTCGACCTGCCATGGAGCCCGCATCCCTGGCTGCTGGGGCTGCCGCTACTGGGGGCGCTGCTGGTGGGTGGCGCCGGGCTGCTGGGGACGCGCCGCGCGCTCAACGTGAGCCCATTGCGCCTGCTGCGCGAGAGCTGATCGGGTAGACTGCCCCGATCACTCTCGCCGCACTGGATGCCATGAGCCGCTATCGCCCGCCCCGCCCCGCCGGTACCCCGCTGATCACTCCCGAAGGCGAAGCGCGACTGCGCGCCGAACTGCATGAACTGTGGAACGTGCGCCGGCCACAGGTGACCCAGTCGGTCAGCGAGGCCGCCGCGCAAGGTGATCGCTCGGAGAACGCCGAGTACACCTACGGCAAGAAGATGCTGCGGGAGATCGACAGCCGCGTGCGCTTCCTGCGCAAGCGCCTGGAGAACTGCAAGGTGGTCAGCGAGCGCCCGGCCGACCCGAACAAGGTCTACTTCGGCGCCTGGGTCACCCTGGAAGACGAGGACGGCGAGCAGGCCCGCTACCGCATCGTTGGTCCGGACGAACTGGACCTGCGCAACAACCACATCAGCATCGACTCGCCCCTGGCCCGCGCCCTGGTGGGCAAGGAACTGGACGCCGAGGTGATGGTGCGCAGCCCCTCCGGCGAGAAGCTGTGGTTCGTGGTGGAAATCGACTATCCCTGAGGCATATGCGTGTAGGAGCGAGCTTGNTCGCGAACCCGCCCGGCGCCGGAGCTGCCGGTGAATCCATTCGCGAGCAAGCTCGCTCCTACAGGATCAGAGCGGCTGAGGACGCCGGGTGATCAAACCCTGCCGAGCGACACGAGTCAGCTCGTGGATGGCCGACTCCAACTGCTCGGCCACCGGCGACTGCACCACCGCGAAGTCAAAGCTGTCGGAAGGGAAGCGCGCGAGATCGGCAAAGGTTTCGGCAAACTGGATCAGGAAGGTACGCGAGCCGTTCCAGCGCTTGGGCCAGCCATCGAGGTAACGGACGAGGGTGGGCTGGTGATTGCCGCCCAGGAGAATCTTCGGATTGCGACGCACCAAGCCCGTGGTGATCGGGGCCAGGCGCACATGCGGGTTGGGACAGGTCATGGTGTCACGTCTCCGCCTCAGGGGTCCTGCTGGACGCGGCGAGAGGCACACCGAACCAGCGCTTTAGCGGTATTTCGATGTCAGCCATCGCTGCATCCGCGCCCCGCAAGTTGCTACTTAAATCGGCGCTGTGCGGCATCCTAGAGAAGCCCCGGCAAAGCTGTCAAGGAGACTTCAGTCGATGACCACACCCCCCATGCGGCTGTTCTTCGCCCTGCCCTGCCCGACGGAACTGGCGGCGCGCATCTGCTCCTGGCGCGACAGCCTGCACCATGACGGCCAGCCCGTAGCACAGGGCAACATGCACCTGACCCTGGCCTTTCTCGGCTCCGTGCCGCGCGGGCGCAAGGCAGAATTGCGCGCCATCGGCGAACGTCTGCCACGCCAGGGATTCAACCTTGAGCTGGACCACCTCGCGCGGTGGAGCAACGGCATCCTTCATCTGGCCCCCGGCAGCATTCCGGCAACACTGCACGAGCTTGTGCACGCCCTGCGCGAGGAACTGCGGGCGGGTGGATTCGAGGTCGAGCATCGCCCGTTCCATCCGCACATCACCCTCGCTCGCCATGCCCACCATACGCCGGCCGCCACGCCCTGCTTCCTGCTGCCAGCCCAGGCCGTGACGCTGTTCAGCTCGGAGAACAGCCCCACCGGCGTGCGCTACCGCGCCATTGGCGAGTGGCCGCTAGACAGCGTCTGATCGCGCCGCCCAGTCCTGGGCGTAATCGAGGAAGCGGCGCAGGCCAGCCGTGGGGTACTTGTCGATATGCAGCGCGCGGAAGAAGGTGCGCCGCAGCGGTCCCAGCGGATTGTCCAGACTCACCAGTTCGCCGCGCGCAAGCTCCGCCTGCACCACGCGCTGCGACAGGCAGCCGATGCCGAAACCGCTGCCCACCAGATGCTTGATCGCCTCGGCGTTACTCACCTCCAGGGGCGCGTTGACGCTACCCAGACGCGGCAACACCTGCTGCTCGAATGTCACCCGTGTGCCCGAACCGGCTTCGCGCAGCACCCAGCGAGCCGCCGCCAGATCCTTCAGGCTGACGCGTTCGGCCAGCGCCAGAGGGTGGTCCGGCGCCACTACCAGCAGCAGCTCATCGGCCATCCAGGGCGTGAGCTGGATCTGCGGATGCTGGATCGGCGCTTCGATGAAGGCCACGTCCAGGCGGAACTCGGCCAGCGCCTCGATCACCCCGCCGCTGTTGGCGACCTGCAGCTCCAGGCGGCTTTCAGGCAGCTCACCGAGAAAGCCGGCCATCACCTGCGGCAGCAGGTAGCCGCCAATGCTGCGGCTGGCACCGAGGCTCAGTTGCACCGGCGCCGATTCGAACAGGCTCTCCAGTTCGGCGCTCTGCGCCAGCAGCGCACTGGCCTTGGGGTAGAAGGCGCGGCCATTGTCGTTCAGCGCCAGCCGCTTGCCACTACGGTCGAACAGGCGCGTGCCGAGTGCGCGCTCGAGTTCCTGCAACGCCTGGCTGGCGGCAGACTGCGAAAGCGCGATGCGTGCCGCGGCCTGGGTGACATTGCCCAGTTCGGCAATCGCGGTGAAGGTCGCCAGTTGGCGAAGGGTGATACGCGGGCCCATATCGATAAAACCGGTCATCCCAATAAGAACAATCCGTTTTTACACTAAGCAAGGCAGCGGCACCATGGCTTCACCTTACACAAGGAGCCTGTAATGAACGCCCTTCGCCGCCTGCCCTACTACTTCCCCGGTGCCCTGCTCTGCCTGGGCATCGCCTTCGGCTCCCGCCAGCTCATGGAAATCCCCGCGCTGCAGCACCTGGGGCTCGGCAGCCTGACCCTGGCGATCCTCATCGGCCTGCTGGCCGGCAACCTCGGCCTGGCCCGCTTCGGCAGCATCCGCCCCGGCATCGACCTGTCGCGCCAGCAACTGCTGCGCCTGGGCGTGGTGCTCTATGGCCTGCGCCTGACCTTCCAGGACATCGCCGCCCTCGGCCCGGCGGCATTGATCATCGACGTACTGATGGTCGCCAGCACCCTGACCGTCGCCTGGTGGATCGGCGAACGCTGGCTCAAGTTGCCGCGCGAAAGCGCCCTGCTGATCGGCGCCGGCAGCGCCATCTGCGGCGCCGCCGCGGTCATGGCGAGCAGCCCGGTACTCAAGGCGCGCGCCGAGCACACCGCCGTTGCCGTAGCCACCGTCGTACTGTTCGGCACCCTGGCAATGCTGCTGCACCCGATGATCTACGCGGCGCTGCCCAACCTGTTCGGCAGCGAGCAGGCCTTCGGGGTGTTCACCGGCTCGACCATCCACGAAGTCGCCCAGGTGGTTGCCGCCGGCCGCGCCATGGACCCCGCCGCCGCCGACGCCGCGCTGATCAGCAAGATGTTGCGGGTCCTGCTGTTGGCCCCGGCGCTGCTGATCCTCGGCCGCGTCGGTTTCGCCGAAGCCGCCGAGCCCGGCGCGCGCCGCAAACTGCACATTCCCGGTTTCGCCGTGTTCTTCCTGCTGGTGACCGGCCTGCGCTCGCTGGGCTGGGTGCCGGAAAGCTGGCTGGCGCCGCTGCAGCAACTGGATGACGTGATGCTCGGCATGGCGATGGCCGCCCTGGGCCTGGCCACCCGCCTGGGCGACCTGCGCAAGGAAGGCCCCAAGCCGCTGCTGCTGGGCGCCGGGCTGTTCGCCTTCCTGCTGGTGGGCGGTGGCCTGATCAATGGCGGGGTGCAGTACCTGTTCCACTGATTCACTGGCCAGCCATTCACGCAGACGAAAAAAAGGGCGGACACCTCAGGTGTCCGCCCTTTTTCGTTTCTGCTGGCTGATGTATCAGCTGGACAGCTTGCGGTCCAGGGAGAACGGGCCAGCGCCGCTGATCAGCAGCGCGACGCTGATCATGATCAGGGTGAAGGCGTATTCGAAGCCGTTGGCGGTGATGAAGAAGCCGTTGGCCAGGTGCACGCTGAACACTGCGACCAGCATGGCGACGATCAACGGGATGCTCGCCAGGCGCACCAGCAGGCCGAGGACCAGGGCCAGGCCGCCGAAGAATTCGGCGCTGCCGGCCAGGGTGGCCATCAGGTAGCCGGGAGTCACGCCGAGGGATTCCAGCCAGCCCGCCATGCCTTGCAGACCGGGGCCACCGAAGGCGCCGAAGAGCTTCTGCGAGCCATGAGCCATGAAGGTCAGGCCGGTGGTGATGCGCAGGACGGCGATGCCGGCGCCAGCGTTGGTGGTCAGGATGGATTTGATCAGCGAGTTCATGGTGCGTCCTTATGCGAGCTCTAGTGGGAGCGAAGGGTTGCGTAGGAAGTAGGTGACAACCGTGGTTGCTTGGCGACCAATATATCCAGTTTTTCCGATATCAAAAGCGCAAAATCGCGCTAATAACTATCGAATAAACCGATTATTTCTTGATTGCCGCCACGCTCTCACGTGGCTCGAGGCCATCACGTTCCCGCTGATATGCAAGATAGTACTTGTTGACGCTGCTGACGTAGTTCACCACGCCCATGCCCAACTGCTCGGCCGCCACGCGCTCGACCTGGAAGAACCACTGGTTGGGGTTCAGGCCCTGGCGCTTGGCCTCCGCACGCAGGCTTTGCACCCGCTCGGGACCGGCATTGTAGGCAGCCAGAACGAAAGCCATGCGGTCCCGTTCATTGATGCGCGGACTGGAGAAGAAGCGCTTGCGCAGCATGGCCATGTAACGGCTGGCTGCCTGCACGTTGTTCTCCTTCTGGTGCACGGTATCCACGCCCACGGCGCGGGCCGCCGCCGGGGTGATCTGCATCAGCCCGGTGGCGCCGCCGGCGCCGCGCGCGCCGGCATTCAGGTTGGACTCCTTGAAACCCACCGCGGCCAGGGCCAACCAGTCGACCTTGCTCTGCTCACCGTAGCGTTGCAGGGTCGGGCGCACGGCTTCCAGGCGCTTGCGGTCGGGAACCAGCAGTGGGTTGCGCACCTGGTAGGCGCGACGGTACAGGCGCTGGAAAGCCGCATCCTGGTCCGCCGGGGCGCGATAGTCCTTGAGGAAGCGGTTGACGCTGGCGCGCAGCATCGGCGCATCGCGGCGAACGTACCAGGCCATCGGCTCGCTGTTGTCCAGCACCAGGTGGCGGTCGACACGCAGCTTGGTGAAAACCTTGCTCCAGCGCTCGGCGATGGGCTGCTCGACCACGGTGTAATTGAAGATGCCGGCCTGGACCATCTCCAGCACGTCTTCCACGGCCAGGGAGGAATCGGTCCACTCCAGCACCAGCGGCGCCATGCGCTTCTGCGCCAGGCGCTCGTTGACCTTGCGCACCGCCTCGCCGGCGGCGCTGCCGGCTGGCAGGGTGATGGTGCGGCCGGCCAGTTGCTCCAGGCGCACGAACTTGCGGTTGCCCTGCCTGGTCACCAGCACCAGCGGCACGTCGGCCTTCCACGGCAGGCTGGGGCTGACGTTCTGGCCATCGCGGGCCAGCAGGACTTCCCCGGGCGCGACCAGATCGCCTTCACCGCGCTGCAGCGCGCCGAGCAATTGATCCTTGGCCTTGGGAATGAATTTGATGGTGAGCGGCTTGCGCCCCGGGGCGCTGTCGTTGAGGTACTGCTCGAAGGCGCGAAGGCGGCGGTATTCGATGCCGATGGGTTCGCCCTTGATTTCGCCGGAGCTGTTGCGGCTCTGGTTGACCAGGACCCGCAGAGTGCCACCGGATCGGATGGTGGCCAGGTCGCGGGCGTCGCTGCTTTCCTGCTCCCAGTTTTCCGGCTGGGCGGTCAGGCGCGCAGCCGCTGGCAGTGGCGTCAGGGCCACGAGGCACAGCAGTAGCAGCAACAGTCGGGTCATCCAGCTCTCCGGGGGCTCGCACTCGGCGGTGGGCCGATTAGAGTGCGGTTTCGGCCGGTAGTTCCCGACCGCCAAGGGCGCGCAAGACTCTCACAGGAGGGGATAAACACCAACCCGAAACTTCCGCCAGATCTTCGGAATGTTTCTCAACCTGTTGTTTTTGAAGAATTTTCGTCAAAAAAGCGGCTTTTGCTATGCTCCGCTTCCGAACAAAGGGAACAAAAATGCAACTGATCGACATCGGCGTCAACCTCACCCACCCGAGCTTCGCCCCGGAACGTGAAGCGGTCCTCGCTCGCGCCATCGAGGCCGGCGTCGTGCAGATGGTGCTGACCGGAACCAGCCTGGACGACAGCGAGCAGGCCCTGGAGCTGTGCCGGCAACTGGACGAAGAACAGCGTCTTTACTGCACCGCCGGCGTCCATCCGCACGAAGCCAGCCACTGGGACAGCGGCAGCGCCAAGGTACTTCGCGGACTGCTGGCCGAGGACCGGGTCAAGGCGGTCGGCGAATGCGGCCTGGACTTCAACCGCGACTTTTCGCCGCGCCCGCAGCAGGAGAAGGCTTTCGAAGAACAGCTGGGCCTCGCGGTGGAACTGCAATTGCCGGTATTCATCCACGAGCGCGATGCCGGAGAGCGCCTGCTGGCGATCCTCAGGGACTTCCGCGACAAGCTGCCGGCAGCCGTGGTGCATTGCTTTACCGGCGAGCGCCGCACGCTTTATTCCTACCTCGACCTCGACCTGCACATCGGCATCACCGGCTGGATCTGCGACGAACGCCGCGGCACCCACCTGCAGGAACTGGTGCGGGAAATTCCCGAAGGCCGGCTGATGCTGGAAAGCGACGCACCTTATCTATTGCCACGCACGCTGCGGCCGAAGCCCAAGAATGGCCGCAACCAGCCGGCCTACCTGCCCGAAGTGCTGAGCTGTGTGGCCCAGCACCGTGGCGAGAGCGCAGAGCGCGTCGCTGCCCATACCACCGAGTGCGCGCGGCGCTTCTTTGGCCTCCCGGAAATTTGAACCGGCTCTCAAGAATGCCCTTCCTCGGCCGATAAGTCGGGAGCGGAAGGTGGCTTGATTCCCATCAATGGCCACCTTCATCCCTTTTCACGACAATAATGGCGCCCTGCCACTATTCGACCGACAAGAAGACATCTATGGCCGCCTGGATCCGCGATATTTCCCTCAAGTACAAATTCTGGGCCGTCAACGCGGTCGCCTTCGTCACCACCCTGCTGCTGGTGCTGTTCGCCATGCACCAGGAGCTCGACGGGCGCAACCAGCAGGCACGCCAGGGTGCCGAAGCCCAGGCCCAGATGCTCAAGGGCTGGCCGGCGGGCTCGGCGCTGCCGACTTCGCCGAACCTCGTCAGCTTCGCCAGCGGCAGCGCGCCACAGATCGCCGGTGTCGACGGCTCGGCCCTCGCCCGCGCCAGCGGCTGGGTCGACCTGCAGGGTGCGCAGGGCCGCAATGGCGTGCTGGCCGGCGCCTACGTACAGGACATCGGCAACGGCCAGCGCATCGCCGTGCTCGCCCCCGGCGCCGACTTCTGGAGCGTCTTCGAGGACCGCGCCCTACCCTTCGCCGGTGCTGTGCTGGTGCTGATGCTGGCCCTGCTGGCCGCCTCGCAATTGCTGATCCGCTTCATCCTCACCCACCTGCTGACCCTGCGCGACGTGATGCTTCACGTGGAGAAGAGCGGCGACCTGGCCGCCCGCGTGCCGCTGGAAAGCCGCGACGAAGTCGGCCAGATGGCCACCGCCTTCAACGCCATGCAGGCGGGCTACCAGCGTGTGGTCGGCACCGTCGCCCAGGCTGCCGGGCGCCTCGACGAAGGCGCGCGCAGCCTCGCCAACAGCATGGGCCAGGTGCGCCAGGGCATGCTCGGCCAGCAGAGCGAGACCGACCAGGCCGCCACTGCCATCAACGAGATGTCGACCACCGTCCACCACATCGCCCAGCACGCCGCCGACACCCGCGACCAGTCGCAGGAAGCCGATCGCCTCGCCGGCAATGGCCAGCAGGTCGTCGGCCGTGTTGGCCAGTCCATCGCCGGTTTGTCCCAGGGCGTGCAGCAGACCGCCGAGATGATCCAGCAGCTGGCCCAGGACAGCCACAAGATCAGCAGCGTGGTCAGCGTGATCCACGGCATCGCCGAACAGACCAACCTGCTCGCCCTCAACGCCGCCATCGAGGCCGCCCGCGCCGGCGAAATGGGCCGCGGCTTCGCCGTGGTCGCCGATGAAGTGCGCAACCTCGCCAAGCGCGTGCAGGACTCCACCGACGAGATCACCCAGATGATCAACGCGCTGCAGTCCGGCACCCGCGACGCCGTGGAGTTCATGCAGGAGAGCTCGATCAAGGCCGACGGCTGCGTCGAGGAAGCCCGCGAGGCCGGCGAGGCCCTGGCGGCCATCGCCTCGGCCGTGGCGCTGATGCGCGAGAGCAATACCCAGATCGCCGTGGCCGCCGAGCAGCAGAGCCAGGTGGCCGAGGAAATGACCCGTTCGGTGGTGGGCATCCGCGACGTCACCGAGCACACCGTGCAGCAGACCGTCGATTCGGCCGGCACCAGCCACCAGCTGGCGGACCTCGCCGGCGAACTCAGCCGCGCCATCCGCCAGCTGCGCCTGTAATTCCTATCGCCCGCATAGCCTGCGCCCATTGGCGCGGGCTTCGGGGCAGCACCTAGACTGCTGACATTCCGCCCGCCTGCGCACAGGCGGGCTTCTCAGTCTCGGGAGCAGCACCATGGGCAAACGTCACCCCAACCTCCTCGCCTGGCAATGGCAGGGCTACGCCGCCAACCACCGCAACCCGACCAACCTGGCGTTGCACATCATCGCCGTCCCGCTGTTCATCCTCGGCGCCCTGACCCTGCTCAGCGGGCTGCTCGGCCTGAGCCTGTCGGCGATCCTGCTGGGCGTGATCGGCATGGTCGCCTCGCTGGCCATCCAGGGCCGCGGGCACAAGCTCGAAGAGCAGGCGCCCGAACCCTTCAGCGACCGCAAGGACGCCATCAGCCGTCTGCTGGTCGAGCAGTTCGTCACCTTCCCGCGCTTCGTCCTCAGCGGCAAATGGTGGCGCGCCTGGCGAAGTCGCGACCGCTGAGCCGGCCATCACAGAAAGGCGCGGCATTTCGGCCATTCAAGTACCCGGCAGGTTCGCCGATATAATCGTCGAGATTTCGTCACGAGCTGTTGAGATGTCGGCTTTTCGTCATTTTATTGGCATTTTTGCCTGCCTGTTTATTGTCATGCCCGCGCACTCAGCCCCGGAACCGGCGGCCGAGCGCACCGTGCTGACCATTGCAGTGAAAGGCCAGCCACAACTCCAGCGCCATTACAGCCTGAGCGACCTGGAAGCGCTGCCGCAGACCGAGCGGCGCTCCATGCTCCCTGACGAATCCCGGGTCTACGGCTGGCAGGGCGTGCGCCTGAGCACCCTGCTCGCCGGCTTCGAACGCGGCGATGCGCAGCGCCTGCGAGTCGAGGCACTCAACGACTATTCCGCCCTGATTCCGCTGAGCGACCTCGACGCCTTCGATCCCATCCTCGCCTACCACCGCGACGGCCAAGCCCTCGGCATCGCCGAGCGCGGCCCGCTGTTCGTCATCTACCCGATGGTCGATCACCCGGAGTTGCGGACCCAGGTCTACTTCAACCGCACCGTCTGGCAGGTAAGCCGCATTACCCTGGAGTGATCGCCGTGCCCCCGCAGCCTCCCAGGCGGCGCTATCGCCGCCTGACCGTCATCATCCTCAGCAGCCTGATCGCCGCGCTGACCGCCGGCGCTGGCGCAGCGTTGCTGATGGTGCACCAGCACGTCCGCCAGTTGGCCCATCCCGACGCCCACAGCGAGCTGTGGCAGGCCTACCAGCTGCGCGCCGAGCTGGAACGCTCGCTGAACACTGCCCGGCAGGTGCTCGCCGGCCAGAGTGACAGCGATGCCCTGGCAACCCGCGTCGAGGTGCTCGCCAGCCTCCTGCCGCCGCTGCGCACCACGCCCGTCTATAGCTACCTGGTCGTGCCCCGCCCGGAAGTGCAGGCGACGCTGGAGACGATCCAGCGTCTGAGCGACGCCTGGCTCCGGCGCGCGCCCTGGGGCCAGCCGGCGGCGGCGCAGGTGCTGGCCGGCGAGATGCTGCGCGAACTGCCGCCCCTGCTCGAACCCACCCACGAACTGGTGGTGGTCACCAACATCGCCCTGACCAACTACATGGACGTCGAACGACTCGACCTGCAACGCGCCTTCAACCTGCTGGCCTGGGTGCTCTTCGGCCTGGGCCTGTGCAGCGTGCTGCTGGCCCTGCGGGTGATCGCCAACTCGCGGCGCAAGCTGCAGCTCACCCAGCGCCTGCACGACCTCAACCAGTCGCTGGAGCAACGCGTCGAGCAGCGCACCCAGGAATTGAGCGAACGCAAGGCGCTGCTGCGCTACATCCTCGACACCAGCCCCAGCGACGTGGCGCTGCTCAGCGACGAAGACTCCCGCGCCCACTACGTCAGCCCGCGCCTGTTGCAGCGCACCGGCATCCGCCCGCACGAGCCCTTCACCCTGCACCGGTTGTTCGATGACCAGGACGAGGAAGCGCGCTTTCGCCAGTCACTGGCCGACAATGGCCAGCTGGACAGCTGGGAAACGCGCCTGGCGGGCAACCCGGCCTACTGGGCGATCGTCTGGGCACGCAAGATGGAAATAGATGGCCGGCCCGCCTCGCTGGTGTGGAGCTTCGACATCAACCAGCGCAAAACCATGGAGCAGGAACTGCGCCTGCTCGCCACGACCGACCCGCTGACCGGCCTGCAGAACCGCCACGCCTTCGTCAAGCGCGGCGTCGCCCTGCTCAAGAGCGCGCAACGCTACGACCGCCAGTGCGCGGCGCTGATGCTGGACATCGATTTCTTCAAGCCGATCAATGACAGCCACGGCCACGCCTTCGGTGATGCGGTGCTGCAGGCCGTGGCCAAGGAGCTGACCCAAGGGTTGCGTGAAGTCGACCTGCTCGGCCGCCTGGGTGGCGAGGAGTTTGCCGCGATCCTTCCGGAGACCGACCTGCAGCAGGCGCTGCAAGTCGCCGAGCGGGTACGCAACAGCGTGCAGGCGCTGTCGTTCACCAGCGAGGACGGCAACCGCGTGCGCCTGACCCTGAGCATCGGCGTGGCCGAGCGACGCGAAGGTGAACTGCGCCTGGAAGACCTGCTGGCCCGCGCCGACCGCGCCCTGTACCGAGCCAAGGCCGGCGGGCGCAACCGTACGGAGACCGCACCCGGTCTCTAGCTGACCGGCTTCTAGCCGAAGATGGTCACCGTCTGCCGGCCGATCGCCAGGAGCTGGCCGTCGGCCGACCAGGTCTGGGCGGCGATATGGCCGTAACCATCGCGGGCATGCTCGATGGTCGCCAGGTACTGGCACCAGCCGTTGGCCGGCATCGACGGCAGCGGCTGGACGAACTCCACGGTCCAGGTCAGCGAGCTGGACGGCGCTGGCGATTTCAGGTGCGGCAGGTTGGCCGGCGGCCAGGCGTCGATCAGCGCCAGCAGGTGGCTGATCTCCATCGGCTCCTCGCCCACGTCGTCGCCACGGAAACGCATCCAGCCTCCCATCTCGCGCTCGCGGCTGGCCGAGAACGGCATATGCCCGACGGCCCAGCGCATGGCGATGTTCTGGGTGAAGGCCGGCATCAGCTTGCGGATGTAGGGCAGTTCCTGGCAGTCCTCCACGGCCTTGAAGGCCGGCGGCGGCAGGCCATCCATCTGCACGCTGGATTCGCGTCCCACCCCGAAGCTGCCTTGGGCCAGCAGCACCACCTGGCCGTTCTGCACGGCGCGGCAGAACACCTGGCTGACCGACTTGCCCTCGCGCAGGACTTCGGCCTCGAAGCTCACCGGCACTTCCACCTCGATGGGGCCGACGAAGGTGATCGCCAGCGAACGCACCGGCCGTCCGGCCTCGGCCACCGACGCCATGGCCTCGTAGGCCAGCGCCGCCACCAGGCCGCCGAAACTGGCGCGGCCCTGGGCCCAGGCGGCGGGGATGACGATGGACAACGGCGCGGTACGCACCGCCCGGAGCATTTCGCTGAAGGACATGTTCGGACTTCCCTGAGGCTTCTGGAGAATGGCAATTGGTTGCGATCTTAGGGGCACCGGCAGTCCCGGCAAACCATCCAAAGCCTTGTCCCTTACAGGAAATGCCCTGTCATCAATGCGCCCTATGCAGCGCTTTCTGCAGGGCTTCGAGACTCTCGTCGGCGAGGCGTTCGGCGAGGTCGTGGCGGGCGTTCCAGTGCGGCTGCAAGGGCATCAGGTCCAGCTCGCGCTCGCTGCGGATCAGCCACTGCTCGTAGTCATGCCAGTCGCCCAGCGCCGCTTGCGCGTCCTTCAGCGGCGCCAGCAGGCGTTGCGGCACGGCAGACTCCTCCGGATAGGCCTCCAGCGAATAGCGCACCCGCTTGATCAACAGGCGCAGGCGATGACGGTCGTGGGCCGGGTCCTTCAGGGCGTCGCGCAGCTTCTGCCACTCCCGGGCCAGGCGCTTTTCCACCTTGCGGTGCAGCCCCTTGAGCACGCCGTGGCGCTCGGAGGTACGCCACAGCTGTGGCCAGCCATCCAGGCGCATCATCAAGCGCTCCCACTGCGGGCTGGCAAGCAGCGTGACGTAGCCGGAGATCAACGCCGGCCGACGCAGCGCGGCTGCACGTTCGTAGCCTTCGGCCTCCAGCACCGGCAGCAGCACTTCGAGGTCGCGCAGCGGGCCGCTGAGCCGGCCCATGTCACCCAGTGCCTGCTCCAGTTCGTCGATACCGGGCATCCCCCGCACCGGGTGCAGCAGGCTGCGCAACCGGCGCACGGCGATTCGCAGGTCGTGCAGCGCTTCCGGGTCGGATTCGGCCTTCAGGCGGGAAGAAGCGGCGAACAGCGCAACCTCCTGCTCGATCAGATGGCTTACCAGGTAATCGCAGAAGGAGGTCACGGCAGGCTCCACTCAGAGGATGAAATATCAGGTTAGCCCCGGCCAACGCAGCGGCAAGGGGCGCAATGTCACGTTCCTTTTCCGCGTGACAGCCGCAGCCGCCAGGGCAACTCCCGGCGCAGGCTTGCCAGGTGCCTGCGCAGCTCGGCTGGCGACGCAGCCGCGCCGCCGTAACGCTGTTTCTCGAAGGCATCCAGATAGCGGCGGATCGCCTGTGCATGGGCCGGCAGGACCTTGATGGCGCGACGGCAGAAATCCCGTGCGCCCTCACCCGGTTCACGGCGTACCCCCAGCGGCGCGAGCATCCGCTCGAAGCGCTGGAAGCTGCGCAACTGAACATCGGCGGTGCGTCGCCAGGGCTTGAACAACACCAGTGCCAGCAAGCCCAGCAACAGCGCGCCGCCGCCGATCAGCAGGACACCGATCCATTGCCGGTCGAGCCCGCCGAACCAGCGCTTCAGCATGTCGCCCTGCTGCTCGGCCTGGTAGCCCAGTACCCAGCGTTGCCAGCCATAGTTGGCGTCGTCCCAGGCCATGCGCAGCTGATTGAGCAGCGCAAAGTTGCGGTAGCGCAGCGGCGAAAACGGATCGGACTCCAGGAAGCTGCCTTCCTGGCTCAGGGCTGCTTCCAGCCCCTGCTCGATGCGCTCGGGAGCTACGGCCGCCGTCGGGTCGACACGCACCCAGCCCCGGCCAAGCTGCCAGTACTCCACCCAGGCATGGGCGTCGAACTGGCGGATCGCCAGGTAATTGCCCGAGGAACTGGCTTCGCCTCCCTGGTAGCCGGTGACCACGCGAGCCGGGATACCGGCTGCGCGCAGGACGAAGGTCATGGCGCCGGCGTAGTGCTCGCAGAAGCCGGCGCGGGTGTCGAAGAGAAAACCGTCGATGCGCTCCGGGCCGGCATCCGGCGGCCGGAGTGTGTAGCGGAACGGCTGCTCGCGCAGGTGCTGGAGCATCGCCTGCACCAACCCTGCCGGCTGCGGGTAGCGCTCGCGCAGTTGCTGTGCCCAGGCACGAGCCCGTGGGTTGCCGTCCTGTGGCAAGGCAAGGTTGATCCGCTGCGCGCGGGCGGCGTCATCCGGCTCCAGCTGGGCGCCCGGCCAGGAGGTGGCGCGGTACAGCAGCCCCTGGCGCACCGGCAGGCGCCGCTCCAGGTGGAAGTCGCTCATCATTCGCGCATCGCCCAGGCTGGTCTGCGCCACGTCCAGAGCGAACAGCCAGGGCCGGCCGTTGGGCTCCATGATGACCTGGTACCGCAGGGGGTCGCCCTGCTGCCGCCATTGCGGTGGACGATCGCCACGCTGGAATGCGGTGCTCCAGCGCACACCATCGAAGCGCTCCAGGGTCAAGGCGCGCCAGTACAACTGCGAGCGCGGCGGCGGCTGACCGTCGAAACTCACCCGGAAAGCCAACGCGGGAGACTGGCTCAGTTCGACCATGTCTCCTGGCGCCATGCTGTCGCTCAGCCCGGTCATGGCCTTGTCGCCCGGCAGCGGCAACGACCACAGCGGCCCCATGCGCGGGAACAGCAGGAACAGCAGCAGCATCAGCGGCAGCGCCTGCAACAGCAGGCCGCCGGCCAGACGCAGGGTCGGCATCGGGCGCGCGGCGAAGCTGCTCTGCTGCAGGCCGATAGCCGCCGCCAGCAGGGCCAGTACCGGCAGCAGGCTGAAGGCGGCGGCGAGGATGTCGTCCTGGAACAGGTAGCTGGTGGTCACCGCGAAGAAGCCCAGCAGGATCAACACCCAGGCATCGCGGCGGGTCTTGAGCTCGACCAGCTTTACCACGAAGGCCGCGATCAGAAGCACGACGCCCGCATCCAGCCCGATCAGCGAGCCACGGGAGAACCACACCCCCACCCCGGCCGCCGCGACCAGAGCCAGCTTGGCGATGCCGCTGGGATAGCGGGCGCGCATGCGGAATACCTGGATACGCCAGGCCGCACAGCCCAGCCACAATGCGACGATCCACAGCGGCAAGTGTGCCAGGTGCGGAATGATCACCACGGACTGGGCTACCAGCAGCCAGGTCAGGGCAACCCTTGGAATCGGCTGGGCGGAAGCGGCGCTCGCGCGGCTCATCGCTTGGTCCCATGCAGCGCCAGGGCGCGCAGGCAGGCATCGCGATGGGCATCATCCAGGCCGACCGAAAGTTGCGCATCCGGCAAGCGCAGGCCGAAGGGTTGCTGACGCAATGACAGCTGCAGGACCCAGAAGCACAAGCGTGAAAGACGCCCCTCGGTATCGCCCCCCAGGCTGTTGAACTCCAGCCAGACGTTGCGCCCGGCCAGCGCCGAGAAATCCTTCACCAGCAGGCCCTGGCCGCGTGAATAGGCCTTCCAGTGCAGGCGGCGGCGCGAGTCGCCCGGCTGGTAGGGCCGCAGCCCCTGGTAATCGTCGACGCCGCGCCCACTGGGACGCACGCCCTCTTCATCGCTCTCCGCCGCCCCGCCTTCAAGCGGCAGGTCGCCGGGCTGCGGATGCGGGTAGACCAGCACCGACTGGTCCAGGTCCACCCAGCTCCAGGCCACCAGCAGCCCCAGCGGGAAACGGCTTTCCACGCGCAGGCGACCCGGGCGCAGCCAGCCGCGTTGCTGCGCCGTCATCGTCAGCAGCACGTCTTCAGCATGCTCTGCCGAGACATCGGCGAACTGCATACGCTCGGCCTCCCAGCCCAGGCCGATGGCCTGCCGGGCGCGCCCTTCGCCTTCCAGGCGCACACGAAACGCAGCCTGTTCGCCGACGAACACCGGCTGCGCACCGAGCGCCGTCAGGCGCAGGCCGCCCAGGTTGCGGTAGGTGTGGAGGATGGCGACGATGAACAGCGACAGCAGCAGGAAGGTCAGGCCGTACGCCAGGCTGTTCTGGTAGTTGATCGCCGTGAGCAGCATCAGCGCCAGGGCGACGCCAAAGGCCATTCCCTGCCGCGTGGGAATGATGAAGATGCGCCGCTGGTTGAGCTGCAACGACGGTGATGGCGGTATGCGCCGGGCTATCCAGCTCTGCCACAGCGGCCTGACCTTGACGAGCATGGCAAGCCTCTCAGAGAGCCGGGACTTCGCGCAGCAACCACTGCACCAGCGCGCCACCGCCATGGCCGGCCGGGTCGGCCTGGTCACGCAGGCGGTGGCCGGCCACCGAGGGCAGCACGGCCTGCACATCCTCGGGGATCACATAGTCACGCCCGGCCAGCAGCGCCCAGGCACGGGCCGCCGCGAGCAACGCCAGGCTGCCGCGCGGCGACAGGCCAAGGGCGAAGGCCGGCTGGGTACGCGTGGCTTCCACCAGGCGCAGCACGTAATCCACCAGGGCATCGCTGGCGCGCACCTCCAGCACCTCGCCCTGCAGCACCTGCAGCTCCTGCGGGTCAAGCATCGGCTCCAGGCGCGGCAGCAGGTCGCGGCGCGCCTCGCCCAGCAGCAGCGCCTTTTCGGCGGCGCGGCCGGGGTAGCCCAGAGACAGGCGCATGAGGAAACGGTCGAGCTGGGACTCGGGCAGCGCGAAGGTGCCGCCCTGGGTCACCGGGTTCTGCGTGGCGATGACGAAGAAGGGTTCGGGCAGCGGACGGGTCGCGCCCTCGATGGTCACCTGGCCCTCCTCCATGGCCTCGAGCAGCGCGCTCTGGCTCTTGGGGGTGGCCCGGTTGATCTCGTCGGCCAGCACCAGCTCGGAGAAGATCGGCCCGGCGTGGAAGACGAACTGCCCGGTGTCCTTGTCGAACACCGAGGTTCCCAGTACGTCGCCGGGCAGCAGGTCGGAGGTGAACTGGATGCGCTGGAAGCTCAGTCCCAGCACCCGCGCCAAAGCATGGCTGAGGGTGGTCTTGCCCATGCCGGGCAGGTCTTCGATGAGCAGGTGACCGCGGGCCAGCAGGCAGGTCAACGCCAGCCTTACCTGCACTTCCTTGCCGAGCAGCACCTGATCGACTGCCTTCAGACAATTCTCCAGCTTGGCGTGCATCCTGACCCTCTCATCCTGGGAAAACTCCGATCCTACTGGTCCAGGACAGAGCATCAAAGGTCTCGACACATTTAGTCCGCAATCTGTGATGTAGAGCTGTGATCCAGAGCGCCTAGCGCCCCAACAATCGCTCCGCCAGCCAACTCGAGGCGGGCCCCAGCCTGCGTTGCCGCGACCAGATCACATCCACCGCCACCCGGCGCGGCCAGCCCGCGACCTTCAGCTCCTGCATACGCCCGCTGGCGAAGCGTCCTACCATCCAGCTGGGCAATTCGATCCAACCGAAGCCCAATACCGCCATGTCCAGCAACAGCAGGTAGTTGGGCGCGCTCCAGCAGCGGCCGCCGAGCATCGGTGCCGCGTCATCCAGGTAGGTGTTCAGGCGCAATGCCCGGTAGGCCAGCAGGTCCTCGCGCTCTACCTGCGCGTGGGCAGCCAGCGGATGGTCGCGGCTGACGAAGAGGCCGAACTCGGCCTGCTCGCTCAGGGTCGCCGAGCTTACGTCTGGCGGGTAGTCCTTCTGAGCGGCGAGCAGGCCAAGACTGGCGCGGCCCTGGACGACCAGGTCGAGCACATCGCTGTCCTCGGCGATCAGCCATTCGAACTCCAGATCCGGGTAGCGTGCGTCGATCTCCGCCAGCCGGGCCTCGAATTCGGCCGACTGGTAGGTGTCCGACATCGCCAGGGTCACCCGCGACTCCAGCCCGCCGACGAGCTGATGGGCGAGCTGGCCGAGTCGGTCGTTGGCCATCAGCACCTCCTCCACCCGCCCGAGCAGCGCGTGGCCGGCCTCGGTCAGCTGAGGCTGGCGACTGCTGCGGTCGAACAGGGTCAGGCCGAGGTCGATCTCCAGGCGGGCGATGGCCTCGCTGACGGTGGACTGGCTCTTGCCCAGCTTGCGCGCGGCGGCGCTGAAGGAACCCAGGCAGGCGGCCTCGGCGAAGGCCTGCAGGGATTCGGGGGAATATTGCATCGTGGCACTCTCTTCCATCGGTTAAGCCGATGGTATCCAACTTAGATCCAGCCGGTCGACCGATGATAATGGCGCCAGACCGACGGAGTCGGCCTTCTCGTTAATTGAGAGCTTGATGCCTGGAGATACCCCATGACTCCCACTAAAAGCCTGAAAGAGCGGATGTTCCACGCCGGCCTTTTCGAACTGCTGGCGGTCGTCATCTGCGCACCGACACTGGCCTGGCTGATGGACAAACCGCTGGGCCACATGGGCGCCATGACCCTGATGTTCTCGGCCATCGCCACCGTGTGGAACATGCTGTTCAACGCCGCCTTCGACCGCGCGCAGAACCGCATGGGCTTCAGCCGCACCCTGTCGGTGCGCGTGCTGCATGCCTCGCTGTTCGAACTGGGCCTGATCATCCTGCTGGTGCCGCTGGCTGCCTGGTGGCTGTCGGTGAGCCTGCTGGAAGCCTTCATCCTCGACATCGGCCTGGTGCTGTTCTTCCTGCCCTACGCGCTGGTGTTCAACTGGGTGTACGACGTGCTGCGCGAGCGCTGGTTCGGCCGGGCGACGTCAACCGCTCAAGTCCACGGCTGAGCCCTGTAGGAGCGAGCTTGCTCGCGAACCGCCCAGCTCGTTCGCCGCCGGGTAATCCTGTTCGCGAGCAAGGACTGGGCGTCCCCCTCGCTCCTACAAAAAGCAAAAACAAAAAAGCCCGCAGCGATGCGGGCTTTTTCATGTCCGAAAGAACGCGATCAGGCCAGGCTGGCAGCGATCTCGGCGAGTGCCTTGGCCGGGTCGGCGGCCTGGCTGATCGGGCGGCCGATCACCAGGTAGTCGGAGCCGTTGTCCAGCGCCTGGCGCGGGGTGAGGATGCGCCGCTGGTCGTCCTGGGCGCTGCCGGCCGGGCGGATGCCGGGGGTGACCAGTTGCAGCGACGGATGCGCGGCCTTCAGCGCCGGCGCCTCCTGGGCGGAGCACACCAGGCCGTCCATGCCGGCCTTCTGCGCCAAGGCCGCCAGGCGCAGCACCTGCTCCTGGGGCTCGACGTCCAGGCCGATGCCGGCCAGGTCCTCACGCTCCATGCTGGTCAGCACAGTCACGCCGATCAGCAGCGGCGACGGGCCATTGAAGGCATCCAGGGTCTCGCGGCAGGCGCTCATCATGCGCAGGCCGCCGGAGCAGTGCACATTGACCATCCACACGCCCATCTCGGCGGCGGCGCGCACGGCCATCGCGGTGGTGTTGGGGATGTCGTGGAACTTCAGGTCGAGGAAGACTTCGAAGCCGCGGCTGTTCAGGGTCTCGACAATACCGGCGGCGCAGCTGGTGAACAGTTCCTTGCCCACCTTCACCCGGCACAGCTTCGGATCGAGCTGGTCAGCCAGCGCCAGCGCGGCTTCGCGGGTGGGGAAATCCAGGGCGACGATGATCGGGGTCTGGCAGGCGGACATGGGCTCTCTCGCGGGTATCGAAAAAATCGGCGCGCATTGTCGCAGAAACGCGCCGACTTCCGTAGCCCGCCCGGCAGGAATGCTGCGTCGCCGACGGCGATCAGGCACTCAGCCGCTCGCGCAGGCGGCCGAGCATGCCCAGCAGGCTGCCGACCTTCTCCCGCTCGCGCTCCTCGCGCGGCACCTCGGCGATACGCGCGACCTTCTGCTCCGGCTGCGCGCGCCACAGCAGCGCCTGCTCGGCGGCGGCCTTCAGGCCCTTCTCGAACAGCCCGCGGCGGATCGGCTTGGGCAGGTAGCGGAAGATCTGCGCCTGGTTGATCAGCGCCAGCAGGTCCTGGGTGTCGCGGAACGGCGTGACGACGATGCTCAGCAGGCGCGGATGAGCCTGGGCCAGGGACTTGAGCAGTGGCGCGGTGTCCTCGCCGGCGAGCTTCAGGTCACTGACCAGGATATCGATGGGTTCGCTGTTCAGTCGCACGATGGCCTCGGCCAGGTTGCGCGCGCGGTGCAGCCGGTGGGTGCCGGCGCTGCAGAACTCGCCGACGCAGGCGAGGGTTTCGGGATCCTCGTCCAGCAGCAGCACGTTGAGTGGCGCAACGACGCGGCTGATCGCCTTGGTATCGATGGGCTCGGCCGGCGCCTGGCGCTGGGCGATCTCGGCCGCCTGGCGCAGGGTGAAGGCCATTTCCTGCGGGTCCCAGGGCTTGGTCAGGTAACGGAAGATACCGCCGCTGTTGAGCGCCTCCACCGCCGCGTCGAGGTCGGAATACCCGGTCAGCAGGATGCGCAGGGTGTCCGGGGCGATTTCCTGGGCCTGGGCGAGCAACTCGGCGCCGGTCATCTGCGGCATGCGCTGGTCGCTGACGAGAATGTCGATGCGCTCCTCGCGCAGGCGCTGCAAGGCCTTGTGCGGGTCGGTTTCCACCAGCACGTCGTAGTGACGGCGGAACTGCATCGCGAGGCTGCGCAGGATGCGCTCCTCGTCGTCGACGAAGAGGATGCGGACAGGCTGCTGGCTCATGTTCAGGCGCTCCGTTTCAGTTCGCTGGCCTGCTGGATCGGCAGGCTGATGAGGAATCGCGTGCCGCGTCCGGGTTCGGACGCCACGCGGATACGGCCGCCGTGGTCCTGGACGATCTTGTAGCTGATCGACAGGCCCAGGCCCGTGCCCTGCCCCACCGGCTTGGTGGTGAAGAAGGGGTCGAAGATGCGCGCGCGCACCTCCTCGTTCATGCCCTTGCCGTTGTCCTGCACCGAGAGGTGCACATGGGTTTCGTCCGCCCAGGATTTCACCTGGATCAGGCCGAACCTCTCCATGGCCTGGGCGGCGTTGGTCAGCAGGTTGAGCAGCACCTGGTTGATCTGGCTGGCGGCACAGGCAACCTTGGGCAGTGCGCCCAGCTGGGTGGCGACCTCGGCCTTTTCCTTGATGCTGTTGCGGGCGATCAGCAGCGCGCTGCGCACGCAGTCGTTGAGATCGACCTCTTCGCTGCGGGCACGGTCCAGGCGGGCGAAGTCCTTCAGGCCACCGACCAGCTCGCCGATCTGCGCCAGGCCGAAATCGGTGTCGCCGAACAGTTGGTCGAGATCGCCCACCAGTTGTTCCAGCGCCGCTTCATCGCGGGCCTGTTCGAAGGCGGCGCGGGCGCGAGCCAGTTGCTCGGGAGCGCAGGCCGGGTCGTCCAGGCATTCATTGAGCAGCGTCTGCGCCTCGGTCAGGCCGAGCAGCGGGATCAGCAGTTCGCGCAGCAGCGCAACGTTGTTCTTCACATAACCCAGCGGGGTATTCAGCTCGTGGGCGACGCCTGCGACCATCTGCCCGAGGGAAGCCATCTTTTCCGACTGCACCAGTTGCGCCTGGGATTCGCGCAGGTCCTGCAGGGTCTTGTTGAGCACGCGGTTGCGCTGGGCGACGCGCTGCTCCATGGCTTTCAGCAGATCGAGCACCGTGCCCAGGCCGAGGTAGCGCCCCTGCTCGTCCACCAGAACGAAGTCCTCGGTGATCGGGTAACTCAGTTGGGCGGTGACCTGTTGCGAGGCTTCCTCGAGGCTCAGGTCGGCGCGCACCTTCAACGGCTGCGCGTTCATCACGTCGCTGGCCGGGCGGCGGCCCCAGAGGTCGCGGCCGAAGCGCTGCATGAAGATGTCCTGCAGGCCATTGCGGCTGACCAGCCCCAGCGGCATTCCGGTGGCGTCCACCACCGGCAGCGAGAGGAAGGCGCGGTGCTCGGCATCGAGGAAACGATCGGCCACGTCACTGATGCTCAGTTCCGGTGCCAAGGGCGCTACCTGGCGCAACAGCTCGTGCAGGGCGCGGGTGGTCATCGGCGAATCTCCGGTCGCTGGGATGGGCGCCAGTAGACCAGCGGCAGATTGCCATCCTGTGACAGCCGTCGCGTGCTCGGGAAGCTTCACAAGGCAGTCATCGCTCTGCAACAAGCGCCGCCGCCGCGCACCCGAACGGGACGCGCGAAACACCGTCGCACCGCTTCGAAGCAGGCGAACAGGTGGCGAATGTTCACGAAACGACGCGATCAGGCACTTTGCGACCGGGTCAGGGGGAATGGCACGGCCACTGCACGACTGCGCGGGTCGTGTCTTTCATCCTCTGTCCTGGAGACCTCGCATGAGCACGCAACTCAAACCCACCCTCGGCACCCTGCACCTGTGGGGTATCGCCGTGGGCCTGGTGATTTCCGGTGAGTATTTCGGCTGGAGCTATGGCTGGGGCGTGGCCGGCACCCTCGGCTTCCTGGTCACCACGCTTCTCGTGGCGACCATGTACACCTGCTTCATCTTCAGCTTTACCGAGCTGACCACCGCCATTCCCCACGCCGGCGGGCCCTTCGCTTACAGCCGCCGCGCCTTCGGCGAGAAAGGCGGGCTGGTGGCCGGCCTCGCCACGCTGATCGAGTTCGTCTTCGCCCCGCCGGCCATCGCCATGGCCATCGGCGCCTACCTCAACGTGCAGTTCCCCTCGCTCGATCCCAAGCACGCGGCGGTCGGCGCGTACCTGATCTTCATGACCCTGAACATCCTCGGCGTCAGCATCGCCGCGACCTTCGAGCTGATCGTCACCATCCTCGCGGTGGGCGAATTGCTGGTGTTCATGGGCGTGGTCGCGCCGGGCTTCAGCTTCAGCAACTTCGTGCTCAATGGCTGGGCCGGCTCGGACAGCTTCGGCGGCGCGGCTATCAGTGGCATCTTCGCGGCGATTCCCTTCGCCATCTGGTTCTTCCTCGCCATCGAGGGCGCGGCCATGGCGGCCGAGGAAGCGAAAGACCCGAAACGCACCATCCCCAAGGCCTATGTCAGCGGCATCCTCACCCTGGTGGTACTGGCCCTCGGCGTGATGCTGTTCGCCGGCGGCGCGGGTGACTGGAAGGCGCTGTCGGGGATCAACGACCCGCTGCCGCAGGCCATGAAAATGGTGGTCGGCGAGAACTCCGGCTGGCTGCACATGCTGGTGTGGATCGGCCTGTTCGGCCTGGTCGCCAGCTTCCACGGCATTATCCTGGGCTACTCGCGGCAGTTCTTCGCCCTGGCACGCGCCGGCTACCTGCCGCGCGGCCTGGCGAAACTCTCGCGCTTCCAGACGCCGCACCGGGCGATCATCGCCGGCGGCCTGGTGGGCATCGCGGCGATCTACAGCGACGGCCTGATCGCCCTGCAAGGCATGAGCCTGACCGCCGCGATGATCACCATGAGCGTGTTCGGCGCCATCGTCATGTACATCATGAGCATGCTCAGCCTGTTCAAGCTGCGCCGCAGCGAGCCGGACCTGGAACGCAGCTTCCGCGCGCCGGGCTTCCCCGTGGTGCCGGGCATCGCCCTGGCGCTCGCCGTGCTGTGCCTGGCGGCGATGGTCTGGTTCGCCCTGCAGATCGCCGGGATCTTCCTGGCCTTCATGGCGGCGGGCTTCGTCTACTTCCAGCTCACCGCCGCCCATCGCGCCAGCGCCCCGGCGGACGCTATGCTGACGGGAGCCTGATCGCCATCCGCGCCCTGCCTTCGCGGCGGGGCGCGGGATAACCGGGACGCTCGCATGATCTACCAGACCACCGTCGGCAACCTGACCTACCGCTTTCCCGACCTGAAGACGCTGCTCGCCAAGGCCAGCCCGGCGCGCTCCGGTGACTCGCTGGCGGGCCTCGCCGCGGACAGCTACGAAGAACGCATGGCGGCGAAGATCGCCCTCGCCGACGTGCCACTCAAGCGCTTCCTCGACGAGGCGCTGATCCCCTACGAAGCGGACGAAGTCACCCGGCTGATCATCGACAGCCACGATGCCGCCGCCTTCGCGCCGATCAGCCATCTGACCGTTGGCGACTTCCGCGACTGGCTGCTGCTGGACAGCACCGACAGCGCCACGCTGGCCGCCATGGCCCGCGGCATCACGCCGGAGATGGCCGCCGCGGTGAGCAAGCTGATGCGCAACCAGGACCTGATCCTGGCGGCGAAGAAATGCCGTGTGGTCACCCGCTTCCGCAACACCATCGGCCTGCCCGGACACCTCTCGGCGCGCCTGCAGCCCAACCACCCCACGGACGATCTGCGCGGCATCGCCGCCAGCATGCTCGACGGCCTGCTGTACGGTTCCGGCGACGCGGTGGTTGGCATCAATCCGGCGAGCGATTCGCCCGCCACGCTGATGCAGCTGTGGCGGATGATGGACGAGCTGCGCCAGCGCTTCGAGATTCCCCTGCAGAGCTGCGTGCTCACCCACGTCACCTCGCAAATCCAGGCCATCGAGGCCGGCGCGCCGATCGACCTGGTGTTCCAGTCCATCGCCGGCACGCAGAAGACCAACGAGAGCTTCGGCATCGACCTCGCCCTGCTGCGCGAGGCCCACGCGGCGGCGCTGTCGCTGGGCCGCGGCACGCTGGGCGACAACGTCATGTACTTCGAGACAGGCCAGGGCAGCGCCCTCTCCGCAGGCGGCCACCACGGTGTCGACCAGCAGACCTGCGAAGCCCGCGCCTATGCCGTGGCCCGCGAGTTCCGACCGCTGCTGACCAATACCGTGGTCGGCTTCATCGGCCCGGAGTATCTCTACGACGGCAAGCAGATCATCCGCGCGGGGTTGGAAGACCACTTCTGCGCCAAGCTGCTGGGCGTGCCCATGGGCTGCGACGTCTGCTACACCAACCACGCCGAGGCCGACCAGGACGACATGGACAACCTGCTGACCCTGCTGGGCGCGGCGGGCGTCACCTTCATCATGGGCATCCCCGGCGCCGACGACATCATGCTCAACTACCAGAGCACCTCCTTCCACGACGCCCTCTACCTGCGCAGCACCCTGGGCCTGAAGCGCGCGCCGGAGTTCGACGCCTGGCTGGCGAAGATGGCGATCACCGAAGCCTCGGGTCAGCTGCGACCGATCGGGCGTGGCCACGATCTGCTGCGGGCATTCTGAGGAGGAACCAGCATGGACCTGATCCAGAACGACCCCTGGGACGAGCTGCGCGCGCACACCTCCGCGCGCATCGCACTGGGCCGCGTCGGCTCCAGCCTGCCGACCCGCGAAGTGCTCAAGTTCGGCCTGGCCCACGCCCAGGCCCGCGATGCGGTGCACCATCCGCTGGACTTCGAGGCGCTGCAGCAATCACTGGCCCGCGAGGGCTTCCGCACCCTGCGCGCCCGCAGCGAGGCGCCTGACCGCCAGACCTACCTGCTGCGCCCGGACCTGGGCCGCGCGCTGCACCCGGACAGCCAGTGGCAGCTCAAGGGCGAACACGCGGCGGAACTGGTCATCGTGATCGCCGATGGCCTCTCCTCCTTCGCCGTCCAGCAACACGCGCTGCCGCTGCTGAGCGCGCTGCGCGAGCGCTTCGCCACCGATTGGCAGCACACGCCAGTGGTGCTCGCCGAACAGGGCCGCGTGGCCATCGGCGACGGCATCGGCGAGGCGCTGGGAGCGAAGCTGGCGCTGGTGCTGATCGGCGAACGCCCCGGCCTCAGCTCGCCCGACAGCCTCGGCCTGTACCTGACCTGGCAGCCGCGCGTGGGGCGCATGGACAGCGAGCGCAACTGCATCTCCAACGTGCGCCCGCAAGGTTTGCCCTACGCCCAGGCCGCCCACAAGCTCGCCCACCTGCTGCAACAGTCGCTGCGCCTGCGCGTCAGCGGCGTCAAGCTCAAGGACGACAGCGATCTGCCCGAAACGATCTCCCTGAACCGGACCGCGCCTGACAAGGTCTGAATCACAGCGTATCGTGACGTTCTACTGCCACTGTCGGAGACGGGACCATGCCCTGGTATGCCTGGTTGATCATTGCCCTAGCCCTGGGCTCCATCGTCGGCGCGCTGATGATGCTGCGCGACACCGCGAAGAAGCTCCCGCTCACCGAGGAACAGCTCAAGCGCATCCACGAGCGCAACGCCGAAATGGATGCCAAGGACGCCGAAGACAAGCGCTGATAATCGTCTAACTGACTGACGCCTCAGTCAAAAACTGGTCATAACGATGGCCAGCGGCGGTTGAAATTGCCTAGACTCGCCTCCTTCGATGGAGGAAAGAATGCTCAGGAAACTCCTGCCGCTGCTGCCAGTCGTGTTGTTGCTCTGCGGTTTTGCGCTTGGATTCGTCCAGCCAGTGGGGTTGCTGATCGGCGCCGTCTACGTCGCCTGGACCCTCTACGGCGAGCATCGCCTGCCGCGCCTGCTCTGGTGGCTGGTGTGCCTCGTGCTCAGTATCGCCCTGGCCGCGCACCTGCTGCCGGGCACTACCTCATGGACCCTCTGGCCAGTACGCCAGCTCAGCCCGGACGCTCCCGTCTACGCCCTGCACCTGTCCTGGGACAAGGCACTGGTGGGCGCCACCCTGCTCGCCTGGTGGTTGCGCCGCGACCCGGTGCCGGAGGAAAAACGCTCACCGGACTTCGCCGCCATCGTCATCGTCACCACGCTATTCGCCGTGCCGCTGGTGGCCGTCGCGGGTGGCCTGGTGGTATGGAACCCGAAATGGCCGCCCGGCTTCTGGCTATGGATGCTGGTCAACGTCTGCGTGATCTCGCTGACCGAGGAAGCCTTCTTCCGCGGACTGCTGCAGACTGAGCTGGTGCGCCGTTTCGGCGCCGTCGCCGGGGTGGCTGCCGCCAGCGTGCTGTTCGGCATGGTGCACTGGCCGATCAACCCGCTGTTCGCCGTGGTCGCCGGCATCGCCGGCCTGGGCTACGGCCTGGCCTTCCACTTCAGCGGCCGCCTGCTGGTGCCGATACTGCTGCATGCGGCGGTGAACTGCCTGCACCTGCTGCTGTTCAGCTATCCGTTGCGGATTATCTGATCGGCTCGGTGCCTGCGTTGAGCGATCGCGGACAGAGTCCGCTCCCACCCAATGCTCGACACAAGGCGGGGCGCCTCATTGCAAACACCTCCGGCGCGCGTGGGAGCGGACTCCGTCCGCGATCGATTTCCCTCAACGCCAAACTCAATCGCGCATCACCAGCAGCAACGCCTGCTCGGCCAGTTCGTCGAGGGTAAGGCTGCCTTCGGGGCGGAACCAGGTGATCGACCAGGACAGCGCACCGGTGAGGAAGCGCCGCAGGATGAACGGATCGCCCTGGCTGAAACCAGCCAGGCGGGCCTCTTCCAGCACTTCCAGCCACATCTGCTCGTAGATGTCGCGCAGGCTGAGAATGTAGGCCTGGCCTTCTTCCGACAGCGAACGCCATTCGTAGACCAATACCGCCATCGCCTCGCCGGTGCCGCCGGTGATCGACTGCAGCTCGCAGCGGATCAGCGCCAGCAGGCGTTCGCGCAGGGTCGTCGCATCGGCCAGCGCGGCACGCATCAGGGCGGTGTTGTAGAGGATGGTTTCCTCCATCACCGAGCGGAGGATTTCGTCCTTGCTCTTGAAGTGATGGAAGATGCTGCCGGACTGGATGCCCACCGCGCCGGCCAGGTCGCGCACCGTGGTGCGTTCGTAGCCCTTGCTGCGGAACAGGTGCGCGGCCGTGTGCAACAGCTTGCCGCGGGCGCTCTCCGGGTCGGTGATCTGCCCGGTCTTGACCAGCTCCAGCATGACTTCGCGGGCTTTGCGGTCATCCACGCTGTTCTCTCCCCATGAGGCCCATCGGCCGATCTGCTCAGGACGATTCATCGAAACGCCCTGCAAGTGCTTGTGTTGTCTGACGAAATGTAAGCCCCCGAAGCCCAACCAAGCAAGCGCTTGGCCATCCAATGGTTGGGGTTGTCGTTCTTTCGGGGCTTTTCAACCAAGCGCTTGCTTGGTAATGTCGTTCCATCACTCAGCGTCACGGGCAGAACAATGACTAAATCCGTACGTATCGGCTGCGCCTCCGCCTTCTGGGGCGACACCTCCACCGCCGCCGCCCAACTGGTGCGCGGCGCGGAAATGGACTACCTGGTGTTCGACTATCTGGCCGAAATCACCCTGTCGATCATGGCCGGCGCCCGCCTGAAGAACCCCGAGGCAGGCTACGCCACCGATTTCATCGAAGTGATGACACCGCTGCTGGGCGATATCGCTTCGAAGAAGGTGCGCGTGATCAGCAACGCCGGCGGGGTCAACCCGCAGGCCTGCGCCAGCGCCCTCGCCGCCGCCTGCGAGAAGGCCGGCGTGGCGCTGAAGATCGCCGTGGTGCACGGCGATAACCTGCAGCCGCGTCTGGGCGAACTGGCCAAGGCCGGCATCCGCGAGATGTTCTCAGGCGCGCCGATGCCGCCCATGTGCGTCTCCGTCAACGCTTACCTCGGCGCTCCCGGCATTGTCGACGCGCTGAAGGCCGGCGCCGATATCGTCATCACTGGCCGCGTGGTGGACAGCGCAGTGGTCAGCGCCGCGCTGGTGCACGAGTTCGGCTGGGCCTGGAACGACCACGACAAACTGGCCCAGGCTGCGCTGGCCGGGCACATCATCGAGTGCGGCGCGCAGTGCACCGGCGGCAACTTCACCGACTGGGAAAGCGTGCCGGACTACGAGCACATCGGCTTCCCGCTCGTCGAAGTACAGGAGAGCGGCGACTTCGTGGTGACCAAGCCACAAGGCACCGGCGGGCTGGTCACGCCGCTGTCGGTGGGCGAGCAGATGCTCTACGAGATCGGCGACCCGCGCGCCTACCTGCTGCCCGATGTGATCTGCGACTTCACCCAGGTCCAGCTCGCCCAGGTGGGCGACAACCGCGTCGCCGTCAGTGGCGCACGCGGCCTGCCGCCGACCGGCCAATACAAGGTCAGCGCCACCTACCCGGACGGTTTCCGCTGCACCGCCAGTTGCCTGATCGCCGGCATCGACGCGGTGAAGAAGGCCGAGCGGGTCAGCCAGGCAATCATTGCCAAGACCGAGGAAATCCTCATGGAGCGCGGCTGGGGGCCGTACCGCGAGGTGAGCATCGAACTGCTCGGCAGCGAGGCCACCTACGGCCCGCACGGGCGCCGCGAGGACAGCCGCGAAATCGTGGTGAAGCTTGCCGTGCGCCACAGCCGCAAGGAAGCCCTGGTGCTGTTCTCCCGCGAGATCGCCCAGGCCGCCACCGGCATGGCGCCGGGCCTGACCGGCATCGTCGGCGGCCGACCGACCGTGTACCCGGTGATCCGCCTGTTCTCCTTCCTGATCGACAAGGACGCCTGCGCGTTGGCCGTGGAGATCGACGGCGAGCGCCAGCCAGTCGCCCTGCCCGCCATCGAGCACTTCGACCCGGCCGCGCTGGCCGACGACATTCCCGCGCCGACCGCCATGGGCCCGGCCCAGGCCAGCGTGCCGCTGGTGAAGCTGGCCGTGGCGCGCTCCGGCGACAAGGGCAACCACAGCAACATCGGCGTGATGGCGCGACGGCCCGAGTACCTGCCATGGATCGCTGAGGCGCTGAGCGAAGGCGCCGTGGCCGAATGGATGCAGCACGTGCTCGACCCGCAGCTTGGCCGCGTCAGCCGCTGGCACCTGCCGGGCACACACAGTCTGAACTTCCTGCTGGAAAACGCCCTGGGCGGCGGCGGCGTGGCGAGCCTGCGCATCGACCCGCAGGGCAAGGCCTTCGCCCAGCAGTTGCTGGAATTCCCGGTGGCGGTGCCGCAAGCCATCGCCGATCGATTCCTGTAGGAGCGGGCTTGCTCGCGAACCCGGCCCCGCCGCGGCGCCTGTTCGCGAGCAAGCTCGCTCCTACGAAGAGCACGCACGACGAACGATTGAGCAGAAACGTAGGGCGCATAACGCCACCAGCGTTATCCGCCAATCGCAAACGGTGGATGAAGTGTTCCGTTTCATCCGCCCTACGGGATACCTCGGAGTCAGAACAACAATGAGCTACGACTCGATCTTCAAATCCGGCCTGTTCGACGGCCAGACCATCATCGTCACCGGCGGCGGCAGCGGCATCGGTCGTTGCACCGCCCATGAGCTGGCGGCCCTCGGCGCCCACGTGGTGCTGGTGGGGCGCAAGGCGGAGAAGTTGGAGAAGACCGCCGGCGAGATCATCGAAGACGGCGGCAGCGCCAGCTGGCACAGCTGCGACATCCGCGACGAGGAGGCGGTGAAAGCGCTGGTGGCGCAGGTCATCGCCGAGCGCGGGCCGATCCATCACCTGGTCAACAACGCCGGCGGCCAATACCCCGCGCCGCTCGCCTCGATCAACCTGAAGGGCTTCGAGGCCGTGGTGCGCACCAACCTCGTCGGCGGTTTCCTGATGGCCCGCGAAGTCTTCAACCAGAGCCTGAGCAAGACCGGCGGCAGCATCGTCAACATGCTCGCCGACATGTGGGGCGGCATGCCCGGCATGGGCCATTCCGGCGCCGCCCGCGCCGGCATGGAGAACTTCACCAAGACCGCCGCCATCGAGTGGGGCCACGCCGGCGTGCGGGTCAACGCGGTGGCACCGGGCTGGGTCGCCTCCAGCGGCATGGACACCTACGAAGGCGCGTTCAAGGCCGTGATCCCGACCCTGCGCGAGCACGTGCCGCTCAAGCGCATCGGCACCGAATCGGAAGTCGCCGCCGCCATCGTCTTCCTGCTCTCCCCCGGCGCCGCTTTCATCAGCGGCAACACCATCCGCATCGATGGCGCCGCCAGCCAGGGCAGCCGCGCCTTCCCGCTGTCCAAGGTGAAGCCGGGGCAGAGCCGTTCCTACAACGGTTTCCACCGCGCCTACCTGCCCGATGTACTGAAGGATCAGGAGTAAGCGATGCCGGTCATCCAATCCGAACTCGATCCCCAGGGCGAAGACTTCGCCCGCAACCGCGAGGCCATGCTGGCTGCCGTGGCGAGCTTCCGCGAGGTCGAGCAGAAGGTGCTCGACAAGGCCGCCGAGGCCAAACCCAAGTTCGACAAGCGCGGCCAGCTGCTGCCGCGCGAACGCCTGAACCTGCTGCTGGACGCCGGTGCGCCGTTCCTCGAGATCTCCTCGCTGGCCGGCTACAAGCTGCACGACGACAAGGACGGCACCCAGGCCGGCGGCGGCATCATCTCCGGCATCGGCTATATCGCCGGGGTGCGCTGCCTGGTGACCGCCAGCAACAGCGCGATCAAGGGCGGCACCATCTCCCCCACCGGCCTGAAGAAGACCCTGCGCCTGCAGCAGATCGCCTTCGAGAACAAGCTGCCGGTGGTGGCGCTGACCGAGAGCGGCGGCGCCAACCTGAACTACGCGGCGGACATCTTCGTCGAGGGCGCGCGCGGCTTCGCCAACCAGGCACGCATGTCGGCGGCGGGCATTCCCCAGGTCACCGTGGTGCACGGCTCGTCCACCGCTGGCGGCGCGTACCAGCCGGGGTTGTCGGACTACGTGGTGGTGGTGCGCGGCAAGGCCAAGATGTTCCTCGCCGGCCCGCCGCTGCTGAAAGCCGCCACCGGCGAGATCGCCACCGATGAGGAACTGGGTGGTGCCGAACTGCACGCCCAGGTCGCCGGCACCGCCGAGTACCTGGCAGAGAACGACGCCGACGGCGTGCGCCTGGCTCGCGAAATCCTCGCCTCGCTGCCGTGGAATGCGCAGCTGCCCGCACGCCGCAAGCTGGAGTGGGACGAGCCGCTGTACCCGGCGCAGGAACTGCTCGGCGTGGTCCCGGCGGACGCGAAGAAGCCCTACGACGTGCGCGAGATCATTGCGCGCATCGCCGACGGCTCGCGCTTCCTCGACTTCAAGAACGAGTTCGACAGCCAGACCGTCTGCGGCCACCTGCACATCGAAGGCCACGCCTGCGGCCTGATCGGCAACAACGGCCCGATCACTCCGCAGGGCGCGACCAAGGCGGCGCAGTTCATCCAGCTGTGCGAGCAGAGCAACACGCCGATCCTGTTCCTGCACAACACCACCGGCTTCATGGTCGGCACCGAGTCCGAGCGCCTGGGCGTGATCAAGCACGGCTCGAAGATGATCCAGGCGGTGGCCAACGCCACGGTGCCCAAGCTCACCCTGGTCGTCGGCGGCTCCTACGGCGCCGGCAACTACGCCATGTGCGGCCGCGGGCTGGACCCGCGCTTCATCTTCGCCTGGCCCAACAGCCGCACCGCCGTGATGGGCGGCGCCCAGGCCGGCAAGGTGCTGCGCATCGTCACCGAGGAGAAGCACGCCAAGGAGGGCAAGGAAGCCGACCCGAAGATGCTCGACATGCTCGAACAGGTGACCGCGCAGAAACTCGACGCCCAGTCCACCGCGCTCTACGGCACGGCGAGCCTGTGGGACGACGGACTGGTCGACCCGCGCGACACCCGCGCGCTGCTCGGCTACCTGCTGGACATCTGCGCGGAGGCGGCTGTGCGGCCGCTGAAGGGTAATAGTTTTGGGGTAGCGAGGTTCTGATGGGAGCGGGCAAAAGCCCCTCTCCCCCGCCCTCTCCCGCAAGCGGGAGAAGGGGCCAAGGCGACCCGGCGTAAAGCGAACTTCCAGCTCGCTCCTAGCAGCCCCCTCTCCCTTCAGGGAGAGGGCTGGGGAGAGGGCGATAGGCTAAACAACTCAGGCTTACGGAGAACAACAACAATGATCTTCACCCAGGAACACGAAGAACTCCGCCGCACCGTGCGCAACTTCGTCGAGCGCGAAATCAACCCCTACGTCGACGAGTGGGAAAAGGCCGGTCGCTTCCCCATCCACGAAGTCTTCAAGAAGGCCGGCGACCTGGGCCTGCTGGGCATCTCCAAGCCGGAGAAATTCGGCGGCATGGGCCTGGACTACAGCTACTCGGTGGTCGCCGCCGAAGAGTTCGGCACCATCCATTGCGGCGGCGTGCCGATGGCCCTGGGCGTGCAGACCGACATGTGCACCCCGGCCCTGGCGCGCTTCGGCTCCGATGAGCTGCGCGAGGAGTTCCTCCGCCCCGCCATCGCCGGCGAAATGGTCGGCTGCATCGGCGTCTCGGAAGTGGGCGCCGGCTCCGACGTGGCGGGCCTGAAGACCACCGCGCGCAAGGATGGCGACGACTACGTCATCAACGGCAGCAAGATGTGGATCACCAACTCGCCGTCCGCCGACTTCATCTGCCTGCTGGCCAACACCTCCGACGACAAGCCCCACGTCAACAAGTCGCTGATCATGGTGCCGATGAAGTCCAAGGGCATCAGCATCAGCCCGCACCTGGACAAGCTCGGCATGCGCAGCTCGGAGACCGCCCAGGTGTTCTTCGACGACGTGCGCGTACCGCAGCGCTACCGCATCGGCGCCGAGGGTTCGGGCTTCATGATGCAGATGCTGCAATTCCAGGAAGAGCGCCTGTTCGGCGCCGCCAGCGGGATCAAGGGCATGGAGTACTGCGTCAACGCCACCATCGACTACTGCAAGGAGCGCAAGACCTTCGGCCAGGCGCTGATCGACAACCAGGTCATCCACTTCCGCATGGCCGAGCTGATGACCGAGATCGAGTGCCTGCGCGCCCTCACCTACCAGGCCACCGAGCAGTACATCCGCGGCAAGGACGTCACCCGCCTGGCCTCCATGGCCAAGCTCAAGGTCGGCCGGCTGTCCCGCGAGGTCACCGACGCCTGCCTGCAGTACTGGGGCGGCCAGGGCTTCATGTGGGAAAACCCGATCGCCCGCGCCTATCGCGACACCCGCCTGGTCTCCATCGGCGGCGGCGCGGACGAAATCATGCTGGGCATCATCTGCAAGCTGATGGGCACCCTGCCGGGCAAGAAGAAGGGCTAAGGGCCTGGGCCCTTTGTAGGAGCGAGCTTGCTCGCGAACGCTGTTTCGCTTGGCACCCCGGTGCCATGCGGTTCGCGAGCANGCTCGCTCCTACGAAAAGACGACGAATCAACGAGGAATTGCGGCATGAGCGAATTGCCGAACTGCGAAACCCTGCTGCTGGAACGTGACGGCGGCGTACTGCACGTCACCCTCAATCGTCCGGACAGCCGCAACGCCATGAGCCTGGCGATGGTCGGCGAACTGCGCGCGGTGCTCGCCGCGGTGCACGACGACCGCGCCGTGCGCGCCATCGTCCTGCGCGGCGCCGGCGGGCACTTCTGCGCCGGCGGCGACATCAAGGACATGGCCGGCGCCCGCGCCGCCGGTCCCGATGCCTATGCCGCGCTGAACCGCGCCTTCGGCGGCCTGCTGGAAGAAGCCCAGGCACAGCCGCAGGTGCTGGTCGCCGTGCTGGAAGGCGCGGTGCTCGGCGGTGGCTTCGGCCTGGCCTGCGTCTCGGACATCGCCATCGCGGCGGCCGACGCGCAGTTCGGCCTGCCGGAAACCAGCCTCGGCATCCTGCCGGCGCAGATCGCGCCCTTCGTGGTGAAACGCATCGGCCTGACCCAGGCGCGCCGCCTGGCCCTCACCGCTGCGCGCTTCGACGGTCGCGAAGCGCTGCGCCTCGGGCTCGTCCATCACTGCGCCGACAACGCGGAAAACCTCGGCGAGCACCTGACGGAAACCCTCGACCAGGTCCGTCGCTGCGCACCGGGCGCCAATGCCGCCACCAAGGCGCTGCTGCTGGCCACCGAGACCGAAGCCCTCGGCCCGTTGCTGGACGGCGCTGCGCGCCAGTTCGCCGAAGCGGTGACCGGCGCGGAAGGCGCCGAAGGCACTATGGCCTTCGTGCAGAAACGCAAACCGAACTGGGCGCAGTGACCCGACGCGCGCACCGAACAACCCCCTCTCCCGTCACGGAGAGGGCTGGGGAGAGGGAAACAGCCAGCATGCCCAGCTTCGACAAGATCCTGATTGCCAACCGCGGCGAGATCGCCTGCCGGGTGATCCGCACCGCCCACGACCTGGGCTACCGCACCGTGGCCGTGTACAGCGAGGCCGATGCCAATGCCCGCCACGTGCAACTGGCCGACGAGGCCGTGTGCATCGGCCCGGCGCCGGTCGGCCAGTCCTACCTGAAACCCGAGGCGATCCTCGACGCCGCGAAACGCACCGGCGCCGGCGCCGTCCACCCCGGCTACGGCTTCCTCTCGGAGAACGCCGACTTCGCCCGCGCCTGCGAGGCCGCCGGCATCGTCTTCATCGGCCCCGGCGTGGAAGCCATCCACCTGATGGGCAGCAAGCGCCTGTCGAAGATCGCCATGCTCGAAGCCGGCGTGCCCTGCATTCCCGGCTACGAAGGTGCCGACCAGGACGACGCCACGCTCAGCCGCGAGGCCGAGCGCATCGGCTACCCGCTGATGATCAAGGCCAGCGCCGGCGGTGGCGGGCGCGGCATGCGCCTGGTGACACGCAGCGAGGACCTCGCCGAACAGCTGCGTACGGCACGCTCGGAAGCGCAGAACGCCTTCGGCAGCGGCGAGCTGATCCTCGAGAAAGCCGTGGTGCAGCCGCGCCACGTGGAAATCCAGGTATTCGGCGACAGCCACGGCCACATCGTCTATCTCGGCGAGCGCGACTGCTCGGTGCAGCGCCGCCACCAGAAGGTCATCGAGGAAGCGCCCTGCCCGGTGCTGACCGAGGACCTGCGCGCCGCCATGGGCAGCGCCGCGGTGAAGGCCGCCGCATCGGTGAACTACCGGGGCGCCGGCACCGTGGAATTCCTGCTGGATGCCAGCGGTGCGTTCTACTTCCTGGAGATGAACACCCGCCTGCAGGTGGAGCACCCGGTCACCGAACTGGTCACCGGCCAGGACCTGGTGGCCTGGCAGATCCGCGTCGCCGAAGGCCAGCCGCTGCCGTTGACCCAGGAGCAGATCCAGCTCAAGGGCCATGCCATCGAAGTGCGCCTGTACGCCGAGGATGCCGGCAACGGTTTCCTCCCGCAGACCGGCCAGGTGCTGCGCTGGACGCCGCCGCAGCTGGACGGTATCCGCATCGACCACGGCCTGCGCGAAGGCCAGCCGGTGACGCCGTTCTACGATCCGATGCTGGCCAAGGTCATCGCCTACGGCGCCACCCGCGACGAAGCCCGGCGCAAGCTGGTGCGCGCCGTCGAGGACTGCGTGCTGCTGGGCGTGACCGGCAACCAGCGCTTCCTCGCCAACCTGCTCAAGCACCCGGAATTCGCCGCCGGCAAGGCCACCACGGCATTCATCGGCGAACAGTTCGCCGGTGACCCGAGCCTGGCCCCGCGCCAGCCGCGGCCGTTGGAACTGGCCTGCGCTGCCGCCCTGCTCTATCAGGCTTCGGCCAGTGATCGTGCGCACCAGCCGGGGCTGTCCGGCTGGCGTAGCGCGGGCAGCGCGCCCTGGCGTTTTGCGCTCAAGCATGGCGAGGAGAAATTCGTCGTCGAGCTGGAAGTCCGCGAGCACGGCCCCCAGCCGACGCTGCTGGCCCGCATCGGTGAATCCGAGATCAAGCTGCGCCTGCTCGGCGAGGAGAACGGTGACGCGATCCTCGAAGCCGACGGCGTTCGTCGCCGCCTGCCCTTCCACCGCGATGGGGCACGCCTGTGGCTGTATGGCGCGGACGGCAACCTGGAACTGCTCGACGTCACCCACGAGCCCGCCGGCACCTCCGCTGGCGCGGGCTCCGGCACCGTGAAGGCGCCCATGGATGGTGCCATCGTCGATGTGCTGGTGGCCGAAGGCACGCGAGTCAGCAAGGGCCAACTGCTGCTGGTGCTGGAAGCGATGAAGATGGAGCACCCGCTCAAGGCCGGCGTCGACGGCGTGATCCGCCGCGTGCAGGTATCCAAGGGCGAGCAGGTGAAATCGCGGCAATTGCTGGTGGAGGTCGAGGCCGAAGACGCCTGATTCCCCCTGTAGGAGCGCGCCA
>NZ_JYOA01000005.1:84943-90249 GCF_000955805.1 Pseudomonas sp. 21
ATGGCCCGCTCCTACAGGGATGACACCGAAACCATTCCGTCAGAACAAGACCACAAGAACACGGAGCCCCAACCATGTCCCTCAACGGCAAGACCCTCTTCATCACCGGCGCCAGCCGCGGCATCGGCCGCGAAATCGCCCTGCGCGCCGCCCGCGATGGCGCCAACATTGTCATCGCCGCCAAGAGCGCCGAGCCCCATCCGAAACTCGAAGGCACCATCTTCAGCGTCGCCGAGGAAGTCGAGGCTGTGGGCGGCAAGGCACTGGCCCTGCAACTTGACGTGCGCGACGAGAACGCCGTGCGCGAAGCCATGGCCAAGGCTGCCGAGCACTTCGGCGGGATCGACGCCGTGGTGAACAACGCCGGCGCCATCAAGCTGGTGGGCGTGGAGCGCCTGGAACCCAAGCGCTTCGACCTGATGTACCAGATCAACACCCGCGCCGTGATGGTCTGCAGCCAGGCCGCGCTGCCCTACCTGAAGCAGAGCAAGGGCCACATCCTCAGCCTGTCGCCGCCGATCAACCTGGCCGGCAAGTGGTTCGCCCAGCACGGCCCCTACACCGTCACCAAGTACGGCATGAGCATGCTCACCCTGGGGATGCACGAGGAGTTCAAGAAGTACGGCATCAGCGTCAACGCGCTGTGGCCGAAGACCATGATCGCCACCGCCGCCATCGAGTTCGAACTGGGCAGCCGCGACGCCTTCAAGCGCGCGCGCACGCCGGCGATCATGGCGGACGCTGCCTACGCCATCCTCTCCAGCAGCGAGCGCAGCATCAGCGGTCGGCTGCTGATCGACGAGGACATCCTGCGCGAACAGGGCCAGAGCGACTTCGAGCAGTACCGCTTCGACCCGAACGGCGGCAGCCTGGTGCCCGACCTGTTCCTCGACTGATACCCGCCATCCGTCGCGGCGCGCCCCACGGCGGATAACCGCAAGCGGTTATTCGCCCTACGCGCCAACTCCCTGTAGGGCGGATAACGCGGCACGCGTTATCCGCCGAACACTCGCGCGCCCTGCCTTGCGTTTACCAATCGACACAATCACACGCTGGCCGTCCGGCCAAGCCTTCCTAGACTGCGATGAACGCCTGGCCGATGCGTTTGCCGATCTGCCCTGCGCCTCGCGCGCAACAGCCATAGGCGCACGCCGGACGACGACCTAGAGTCGCTCGCAAGCGTCTGCACGCCACAGACAACAATGACAATAAGGGCACGCGTCAATGAGCCACGCCGACATCATCACCCCGACCCGCTTCCTCGCCCACCTGCCGGCCACCCTCGGCCGCGTGCCACGCATGCTGCGCGGGCTGTACTACACCGGCATCCGCAACCGCGAGAAGAACCTCTCCCTGGGCTGGGCGCTGGAGCGCGCCGCGCGCCTCTACCCGGACAGCCCGGCGCTGATCGACGAGCGCCGGCGCCTGTCCTACGCCCTCTTCAACGGCTGGGCCAACCGCCTGGCGCGGGCCTTCCAGGCTGAAGGCGTCGGCCATGCCAGCGTGGTCGCGGTGATGCTGGAGAACCGCGCCGAATTGATGGTGGTGCTCGCCGCCCTGGCCAAGCTCGGCGCCATCGGCGCGCTGGTCAACACCACCCAGCGCGGCCAGGTACTCAGCCACAGCCTCAACCTGGTCAAGCCCAGCCATTTCGTGGTCGGCGAAGAATTGCGCGAAGCCTTCGAGGACGTCCGCCCGGCCCTGGAGAACAGCGGCGGCCGCTGCTACTGGATCGCCGATGGCGAGGAAGCGGCACAAGCGCCCGCGGGCTGGCACAGCCTGATGCGCCTGGCGCAGGAACAGGACTCGAACAACCTCGCCGAAACCGCCAAGGTGCGCCTGAAGGACGCCTGCTTCTACATCTACACCTCCGGCACCACCGGCCTGCCCAAAGCCTCGATCATGAGCCACGGCAAGTGGATCAAGGCCTATGGCGGCTTCGGCCATTCCGGCCTGGGCCTGACCAACAGCGACGTGCTCTACCTGACCCTGCCGTGCTACCACAACAATGCCGTGACCGTGTGCTGGAGCGCCGTGCTGGCCGGCGGCGCGGCCATCGCCCTGCGCCGCAAGTTTTCCGCCAGCGCCTTCTGGAAAGACGTGCAGACCTACCAGGCAACCTGCTTCGGTTACATCGGTGAACTCTGCCGCTACCTGCTGAACCAGCCCCAGTGCGCGGAAGAGCGCGGCAATACCCTGACCTGCATGATCGGCAATGGCCTGCGCCCGTCGATCTGGAACGAGTTCAAGGAGCGCTTCGGCATCGAGCGAATCACCGAGTTCTATGCCTCCAGCGAGGGCAACATCGGCTTCACCAACGTGTTCAACTTCGACAATACGGTGGGCTTCTCGCCGGCAACCTACGCGATCGTGCGCTATGACCTGGAGAACGACCAGCCGGTACGGGGCGCCAAAGGGTTCATGGAAAAGGTCGACAAGGGCGAAGCCGGTCTGCTGATCAGCGAGATCAGCGACAAGTGGCCGTTCGACGGCTACACCGACCCGGCCAAGAGCGAGGCGGTGATCTACCGCAACGTGTTCAAGGAAGGCGATACCTGGTTCAACACCGGCGACCTGATGCGCGACATCGGTTTCAAGCACACGCAGTTCGTCGACCGCCTGGGCGACACCTTCCGCTGGAAAGGCGAGAACGTTTCCACCACCGAGGTGGAAAACGCCCTGGGCGCGTTCCCCGGCGTGGAGGATGCGGTGGTCTACGGCGTGGAGATTCCCGGCACCAACGGCCGCTGCGGCATGGCCGCACTGCGCCTGGCCGACGGCGCCAGCCTGGATGCGACAGCGTTGGCGGCCCACCTGGACCGTGAGCTGCCGGCTTACGCCGTGCCGCTGTTCCTGCGTCTGCTGGCCCAGGTGGAGACCACCGGGACCTTCAAGTACAAGAAGACCGACCTCAAGCGCAACGCCTACGACCCTTCGGCAGTGACCGAGGCGCTGTTCGTGCGGCTACCGGGAGAGACGGCCTATCGGGCACTGGATGGCGCGCTGTTCGAAGCGATTCGCGGCGGCGTGCACCGGTTCTGAGCGCCACACGGACTCGCCCTGGAGGGCGCGCCGTGCGCGCGATCGCGGGCATGGCCCGCTCCTACAAGCGGTGTCACGGGGTCAGTTGCGGAACTTGAACTGCAACTCGGCGCCGCGGATGTCCGAATGCCAACTGTCGTCGTTGGGCTCGCGCTCGTTCGGCTCGCGCTGGATCAGCCGGCCACCGACCTCGAAGGGGCTCTGTCCGGTCTTTTCGCCGAACATCGGCGGCAGGATCGGCTTCTCCTCGATCACGGTGATCGGATCGTCCGGCTCCAACTGATGGACCAGGTCCCTGGGCAGACGAAGGTCCAGCTTCACCGTCGGCAGCGGCTGCTTGACCACCGGATCAACCGGCTTCTTCACCTGCGCCGGCGTCTTCGAGGGCGCCTTGGCCTCAGGCTTGATGGCGGCCTCGACCGCGGCGGACTTGGGCGACGCCACGGACTTGGCGGCGGCAGGTCTGGCCTCTTCCTCGCGCGGCTGCTCGGCGGCCGGCTCGGGCGCAGGCGCGCTGGCAGGCACGGTCACGGCCGGGGCAACAGCCGGGGCCGGAGCGACAGCCTTGTCCTTGTGCTCATCGCCACAGGCAGCGAGCAGCAGGGACAGACTGGCGACAACGAGGATTCGAGACTTCTTCATGGAGCGGACCGTCAGAAAAACCGCGCAATGCTGGCGCGAGATACGAGGCAGAGCAAGTGCCTTGCCATGACAAACCGTTACAGCGGTAAGTCTGACAGACGCAGTCTGAACCCTGCCTGCCATTGATCAAGGGTTGTCAGGCAATTCCTTCAGGGCCCTGTCGATATCCAGGTCCGGGAAGCGCTGCCGCAAGCTCTCGCGCACACGTTCAGCCTCCGCCTTCTGCCCGCTGTCCTGCAAGTCGCGCAGATGCAGCAGACTGGTACGCGGCTCGTCGGCCTCCTCGGCGAATGCCTGGAGCTTCCCTTCGGCCGATACGCCTGACCGCGCCTGTGCGTCGGCAGATTCGCGGACTTCGTCCCTTGCCGCTGCTGCCGCCATTTTCTTGCTCATCGGGGCCGGCTTGGCAAGCTCCTGGATCGTTGCACCGGCAGCGGCACTGTCCATCTGCGGCGCGGCCATCCTCGGCTCCGCCACAGCAGGCGCCGCCGGCGGCGCCATGGCCGGTGCGGGCGCTGGCGCGCGCATCATTGCCGGGGATACCGGCGCGTCGAAGCGCTCCGGCGCCTCTTCAAAGGTCCGCAGGGTCAGGCTCAGGCCGATGCCCAGGGTCGCCAGGCCAGCCACGGCAACGCCCCAGCGCTGGCGGCTGCCGGCACCCAGCAGCCACTGGTGCAGGCGCTGGGCGAAACTCGGGGGCTTCTGCTGCACGGCGGCACGGGCGGCGGCCAGGATGCGCGCGTCCAGCTGCGCCGACGGCTGCTCATCGCTGTGCCGGCGGTAGTGCTCGAGCAGTTCCTGCTCGTGCGGATCGCGGTTCATGGGTTCACCTCCTCGGTCACCGACGGGTCGGACAACAACCGACGCAGTTTCTGCATGGCATAGCGAAGTCGGCTCTTCACGGTTTCCGCCGGAGTTTTCGTCAGCTCGGCAATTTCGTTCAGTTCCAGATCGCCATGGGTGCGCAGCAGGAAGACTTCGCGCTGCTCCACCGGCAAAGACTCCAGTGCGCCCTGCAGGCGCTGCTGGTCGCGGGCAAGGCTCAGCTCGCGTTCGGGGTCGGTGCTCTCGCCGCTCAAAACATCGCCATGCAATTGTTCGTCGAAGCTTTCCTGGCGCCCCTGGTGCCGGCCCAGCTTGCGCCAATGGTCGATCAGGCGGTTGCGGCCGATCTGGTACAGCCAGGTCTTGAAGCTGGCCGCGCCCAGTGGCTGGCTATCGCTGCGGATCAGGCTCAGCCAGGTTTCCTGGAACACTTCCTCGGCCTGGGCATTGTCGCCGCACAGGCCGCAGAGGAAGCGGAACAGGCCCAGGCGATGACGAGCGTAAAGCTCGCCGAACGCCTCGGCGTCGCCTTGTCGGTAGCGTCGCAGCAGGGCCACGTCGCTTTCGTCCTTGGGGGATATCTTCAACTCTCTCGATCCGTGTCGGTGCGGGTGTCGACTGGCTTCTCGCCAACGACCGAGTATCGCCGATGTCGCAGGCACAGGTGTAGCGCCGTGACTGGCTGGCAGAGGCTCGGGGATGGCAAGCGGCACGGCGGCGGTCTCGTCGAGGACTTCAACTTGCTTGGACGAGACATTGCAGGAAAAGGGGTTAACCGTAGATAAACGTTTACGCAG
>NZ_JYOA01000005.1:90275-228332 GCF_000955805.1 Pseudomonas sp. 21
TTACGCAGCGATCAGTTCTTCCTGGCAGAGCTGGCAGGCCAGCATGCCGAGGGTCATGATCGCCCGCTCCGCCTCACGGTCCCACGGGATGCCGCAGGTCAGGCGCAGGCAGTTGTTGAACTGCTCGGTGTTACTGAAGATCAGCCCCGGCGCGATGCTGATGCCCTGCTCCAGCGCGCGCACGTGCAATTCCTTGGTGTTCACCTTGGCCGGCAGGCTGACCCAGAGGATGAAGCCCCCCTTGGGCCGGGTCATCTGCGTACCTTCGGGGAAGTACTGCTGCACCGCCAGCTGGTAGGCGGTCATGTTCTTGCGGTACTCCTGGCGGATGTAGCGCAGGTGCCGGTCGTAGCCGCCATTCTCCAGGTATGCCGCCACGCCCATCTGGGTGACGGTGCACGCCGAATGCGTGGTGAAGGTCTGCAGACGGCGGATTTCTTCCTGGTAGCGCTCGGTGATGATCCAGCCAATGCGCACGCCGGGGGAAATCGTCTTGGAGAAACTCGAGCAATACACCACGCGACCGTCGCGGTCGTGGGCCTTGAGCGCCTTGGTCTGGCCCTGGTCGAACATCAGTTCGCCATAGATATCGTCTTCGATCACGCCGATGTTGTGCTCGGCGGTGAGCTTGAGCAGCGCCTTCTGGCGGTCCTCCGGAATGGTGCCACCCAGCGGATTGCTCAGGCGCGCGGTCAGCACCAGCGCCTTGATCGGCCACTGGTTGGCCGCCAGCTGCAGGGCTTCCAGGCTGATGCCCGTCAGCGGGTCGCTGGGGATCTCGATGACCTTCAGACCGAGGATGTCGGCCAACTGCAGCAAGCCGTAGTAACTCGGCGACTCGGTGGCGATCAGGTCGCCTGGACGGGTCATCACGCGCAAGGCCATGTGGATGGCGTCCACGCAGCCATGGGTGATGGTCACCTGGGTCGGGTCGACCACCACGCCGGCATCGCGCATGCGGATCGCCACCTGGCGGCGCAACGGCTCGTAGCCGGGGCTGAACATGTAGCTGAAGGCGCGCGGGCTGGAGAAGCGGGTGACCTTGGCCAACTGCTGGTGCAGCGCGCGGACCGGGAGGTAATCCACGTGCGGCACGGCAGCGCCCAGCGGAAACACGCCTTCGCGGCGCGCTTCGGCGAGCACCTGGTTGATGATGCTGCTGCGCGTGACCAGGCCAGGCCGCTCGACACGGGCGATGTCCGGGGTCGAGGCGGTCAGCGCCGGTGTGCGGTGCACGTAGAAGCCGGATTGCGGGCGCGCGCGGATCAGCCCCTGGTCTTCGAGGGTGGCGTAGGCCTGGAGCACCGTGGCATGGCTGACGTTGAGCTGAGTGCTCAACTTGCGCACGGACGGCACGCGCTCGCCCGGCTGGTAGACACCACGACGGATGTCTTCCGCCAGTTGCTGGGCGATGCGCTGGTAGAGCAGCAGATTGGACATGACGGCCATCCCTCGGTCATTGAACCGAAACAGTAGCCAAAAAGTGCAAACTGTTCCAGAACAGTCGGAAACATTCCGTCCGATACAGTCATGCCGCCCTGTCCGCTCAGATTTCCCCGAGCCAGTCCAGCAGCCCCGCCACCACCAGTTGCGCATCGGTGGTCAGGCCGAGCTTCTGCATGGCGTTGCGCTTGTGAGTGCTGATGGTGGAGACGCTGCGGTTGGTCCGCTCGGCGATTTCCCCCACCGTGGCGCCATGGGCCAGGCGACGGATGATATCGATCTCGGTCGGGCTCAGCGGCTTGCCGGTATGGCGCGGCGGCCGCAGCATCGGGTCGATGTAGGTCTCGCCCTTGCGGATGCGGGCGATGGCGTCGTCCAGCAGGCTCAGCGGGTTGCGCTTGCAGACGTAGCCCACGGCGCCGCACTTGACCGCCGCAGTCGCCAACAGCGGCGCGCCCATGACCGAGTAGACCAGTACAGGCACTTCCGGATGGTGGCGCTGCAGCCATTCGATCAGGTGCACGCCGTCACGCCCACGGGCGCCGGGCAGCGCCAGCTCGACGATGGCCAGGTCGACCTCGGGATGGGCATCGAGCACATCCAGCAGGCTGTCGGTATCGCTGACGAAGGCTTTCACCTGCGCCAGTTCTCGCTCCAGCAGATAGCGTTCGAGGCCCCAACCGATCATCGGTTGCGGGTCCGCCACGATTACATTGAAAAGCTTCTTTTCCGATGACATCTCGTTCTCTCGTCTACAGCTCCCCTGAGGGGATTAGTCGCACCTGGCTATTTTCGCCAAGCTGCGACTCGAAAGATTTCGAGATCCCCCTGACAAAAAACCCCGGAGCCTGGGCTTCCGGGGTTTTCCTGTGACGGGATATTGCGAAGGGATCAGCGTTCGGCGCCCAGCTGGCCCTTCTCGTCGGAGAAGACGATCTCCACCCGGCGGTTCTGCGCGCGCCCCAGCGACGAGGCGTTATCCGAAATCGGATAGGCCTCGCCATAGCCCTGTACCTGGACGCGCTTCTGGTCCACACCCAGGTCGGTCAGAGCATCAGCCACGGCCTGCGCACGGTCCTTGGACAACTGCAGATTCTGTTCGCGGTCGCCTTCGGCGTCGGTGTAGCCCTCGATGCGGATCACCCGGCGCGGATTGAGCTGGAGGAACTGCACCAGCTTGAGCACGGTGCGATTGGCGGCGGGCTTGAGGTCCGCTTCGCCGCTGTCGAACAGCACATCGCCCAGGGTCAGCACCAGGCCGCGCTCGGTTTCGTTGGTGGCGAGACTGACCATCTGCTGCTCCAGCCACTTGCTCTGCTCCTGCACGTTGAGCAGGCGCGCTTCGCGCATCGCCAGTTGCAGACGCTCACGCTCCATCTGCTGCTTGCCCAGGCGCTCCTGGTTCAGCGCCAGGTTGCTGTGCTCGCGGGCGATCTCGCTGTAGCGCTGGCTGAGGTAGGAATACTGCAGCACGTCGTCGCTGCTGCCCCAGTAGTTGGACAGGCGTTCGGCACGGGCCAGCGACTCGCCGGCGCGGATCACGTCCTTGGGCGCACTGCGCAGCACCGAGGAGTCTTCCTTCACGGCCTGGAACTGCAGGCGGGCCTGCTCCAGGGATTTCTCGCTGAGCTGGCTGTTGGCGCAGCCGGCCAGCAGGACCGCACTCGACAGTGCAGCCAGACGCAACAGTTGCAGGGAAGTCATTGCACTTCTCCCAACTGTTTGCGCAGGCGGTTGATGCTCTTGCCCTGCTCGGCCAGTTGCTCGGCGCTCTTGCGCGTCAACTCCTTGGCCTCGGCCAGGCGGGCGTCGAGCTCGGCCTGCTCGGCGAGCTGCCGCGCCTTCTTGTTCGAGCCGACCGCCAGGGCGCCCTTGGCGGCCTGGTACTTGTCCTCGGCGAGCTTGAGCTCGGCCACGTCATCGGTCGCACCCACGGCCTTGGCCTGTTCCAGCGCCTGCTCGGTGAGGCGCATCTGTTCGTTGGGTGCCGGGTCGTTCGTCGCACAGCCGGCCACTGCAAACAAAGCCAGGCCGGCGACCATCATCCGTCGATTGATCACGAAATCTATTGTCCTACTCGGTGGGAGTGCTGGCAGGCTGCAGCTGCTGGGCCTTCCAGCGGGCCAGGTTGTCCTGCAGCAGGCGCTGCGGGACTCCGGCGGCCGTCAATTCTGTCATTTTTTTCGCCAGTTGTCCGCGCAGCCACGGGTCATTGCAGGCCGAGTTGTGCGCCACGGTCAGGTACAGACCTTCGCTGGAGATCGGCGGTTCCAGCGGCTGCAGGTCGTCGGCCATGCCGAGGGTATCGGCGACCGCCAGGCCGGGATAGTGCTCGTAGATCACATAATCCGAACGCTTGAGCAGCAGTTTCTGGAACGCCTGGGTCAGGCTGGGCACCTCTTCCAGGACCAGCTCCTGCTTGGCGAAGGTGTCGAAGTCCGGGCCGAAGCTGTTGTTCACCAGGGTACCGCCCTTCAGGCCGCGCAGGTCGTCGCGACCGGTGTAGGGCGTGGTGGCGTCCTTGCGCATCCAGACCACGTTGTCGGTGGTGAGAAAGGCCGGATGGATGTAGTCCATGGTCTCCAGGCGCGGCGGTGTGAGGAAGGCGCCAGCGATCAGGTCGACCCGACCCAGTCGCGCCTCTTCCTGCGCACGCGCCCAGGAACCGGTGTAGATCACCCGGATATTCACTCCGACCGCCTTGCCGATCTGTTCCAGCAGGTCGGCGTTGGCGCCGATCAGGCGCTCCGGCTGCGCCGGGTCGCGCCACAGGTAGGGCGGGTATTCCGGGTTACCGGTGGCCACCAGGCGCTCGCACTTGCCGGCGGCAGAACCGACCAGGGGCATTGAGAAAGTCACCAGCAACAGCGCCGCACGGATCAGCGTGGAGCAATCAGGCATCGGTAGTCTCGCTCACCAGAAGAAAGAACGGCCATGCTTAGAGCCGCAAAATGCTAGCGTAAAGCACACCGACCCGATTTGGTAATAAGGACTTCTCATGAAGAAAGCCCTTCTGGCCCTTCTCCTGGCGATAGCCGTCGCCGCTGGCGTGCTCTACGCCTTCCCCTCCACCCTGCTGGCAACCGCGCAGTATGTCGAAAGCGCCCGCGCCCGGCTGTCCACCAACAGCCTGCAGGTCGACGACCTCGACATCACTTACTACGAGGGCGGCCCGGACAAGGCCCAGACCATCCTGCTGATCCACGGCTTCGGCGCCGACAAGAGCAACTGGCCGCGCTTCGCCCGCTTCCTGACCCAGGACTATCACGTCATCGCGGTCGACCTGCCGGGCTTCGGCGACAGCAGCAAGCCTGCAAACATCAGCTATGACGTCGGCACCCAGGCCGAGCGCCTGGCGGATTTCATGCGCGAACAGGGCATCGGCCGCTTCCACGTGGTCGGCAACTCCATGGGCGGGCACATCGCCGCACTGCTGGCCGCGCGGCATCCGCAGGAAGTGCTGTCGGTCGGCCTGTTCGACAACGCCGGCGTCATCGCACCGCACCCGAGCGAGCTGTTCGAGCGCCTCAAGAACGGCGAAAACCCGCTGGTGCTGCGCTCGGTGGACGACTTCCCTGCACTGCTCGACTTCGTCTTTGTGCAGAAGCCGCCGCTGCCGTCACGGCTGCAGGACTACCTGGCGGAACGCGCGCTGGAGCGCAGCGCATTCAACGGCATGGTCTTCCAGCAGCTACGTGAGCGCTACATCCCGCTGGAACCCGAGCTGCCGAAGATCACCGCACCGACCCTGCTGCTGTGGGGCGACCGTGACCGCGTGCTGGACGTATCCAGCATCGACGTGATGAAGCCGCTGCTGAAGAAACCCAGCGTGGCCATCCTGCGCGATTGCGGCCATGTGCCGATGATCGAGCGCCCGGAGGAAACCGCCCGCCTCTACCTGGACTTCCTCCAGCGCAATCATGCGCCCGTGACCGCATCGAACTGACCCAGGCTGGAAAACCAAAACGGCGCCCGAAGGCGCCGTTTTGGTTGGTGCAGACTCAGAGCTGGATCAGATTCGGAATCTGCACATCCGGATTGACGTCCTGCTCGTAGTCCACGCCGGCGATCTCGAAGCCGAAGAGACGCAGGAACTCGGACTTGTAGCCAGTGAAGTCGGTCAGCTGGTACAGGTTCTCGTTGGTGACCTTGTTCCACAGGTCCTTCACGGTGTCCTGCACGTCCGGCTGCAGTTCCTTGTAGTCGGCGCGCAGGCGACCATCGGCGTCCAGGTGCGGCTCGGCGCCGTACAGGCTTTCACGGAACAGGCCGTCGACCTGCTCGATGCAGCCTTCGTGGGTGCCCTTCTCCTTCATCACCTTGAACAGCAGCGACAGGTACAGCGGCATCATCGGGATGGCCGAGCTGGCCTGGGTGACCACGGCCTTCAGCACCGAAACACGGGCGTCGCCACCGGTGGCGGCCAATTTCTCGCGAATGCCCAGGACCTTCTGGTCCAGGTCCTTCTTGGCGGCGCCGATGGAGCCGTTCCAGTACAGATCATGGGTGATCTCTTCGCCCAGGTAGGTGAAGGCGGTGGTCTTGGCGCCATCGGCCAGCACACCGGCTTCCTGCAGCGCGTCGATCCACATCTGCCAGTCTTCACCGCCCATCACCGCTACGGTGTTGGCGATCTCGGCCTCAGTGGCCGGCTCCATCACGCTTTCCTTGATCACTTCCTTGTCGGTGTCCAGACCACGGAAGTTGACGGCCTTGCCGACCGGCTTGAGCACGGAGTTGAAGACCTCGCCGGTCTTCGGATGGGTACGGCGCGGCGCGGCCAGGCTGTAGACGACCAGGTCGACCTTGCCCAGGTCCTGCTTGATGGTCTCGATGGTGGCTTTCTTCACCTCATCGGAGAATGCGTCGCCATTGATGCTGCGCGCATACAGGCCCTTGGCCTTGGCGAACTTCTCGAAGGCAGCGGAGTTGTACCAGCCGGCGGTGCCCGCCTTGGTCTCGCTGCCCGGACGCTCGAAGAACACGCCCAGGGTGTCGGCACCGGCACCAAAGGCGGCGCTGATGCGCGCGGCCAGGCCATAGCCGGTGGAGGAACCGATGACCAGGACCTTCTTCGGACCGTTGGCGATGGGGCCGTGCGCCTCGACGTACTCGATCTGTTCCTTGACGTTGGCTTCACAGCCGGTCGGGTGGGTAGTGACGCAGATGAAGCCACGCACGCGCGGTTTGATGATCATGAAAACCTCGGTAGCCAGGTGTCGATTGAACACATTCAGGAACTGGAGACGTCGCGCATTGTAGATGAGACACCTTCGCCGGTGGACTTCTCGGCAAAGATTCGTGACCAATGGGTCATCGGCGCAGCAAAACGCTCATTTCCCGAGGAAAATCAGCGACCTGAAATGAAAGAACCCGCCACGGGGGCGGGTTCCTTCAACAAGCGGATCGGGCTCAGATGGCCTTTTCCAGCTCCGGTACGGCTTCGAACAGGTCGGCGACCAGGCCGTAGTCGGCGACCTGGAAGATCGGCGCCTCTTCGTCCTTGTTGATCGCAACGATCACTTTCGAATCCTTCATGCCCGCCAGGTGCTGGATGGCGCCGGAGATACCGACGGCCACGTACAGCTGCGGAGCAACGATCTTGCCGGTCTGGCCGACCTGCATGTCGTTCGGCACGAAGCCGGCGTCAACGGCAGCGCGGGAAGCGCCGACGGCAGCGCCCAGCTTGTCAGCCAGGGAGTACAGAATGCTGAAGTTGTCGCCATTGCCCATGCCGCGGCCGCCGGAAACGACGATCTTGGCAGCGGTCAGTTCCGGACGGTCGGACTTGGCCAGCTCTTCACCGACGAAGGCGGACTTGCCGGCATCGGCCGGGCCGGAAACGGCTTCAACAGCGGCGGAACCACCTTCGGCAGCGACGGCGTCGAAGCCGGTGCCACGCACGGTGATGACCTTGACGGCAGCCGAGGACTGCACGGTAGCGATGGCGTTACCGGCGTAGATCGGGCGCTTGAAGGTGTCGGCGCTGACCACTTCGATGATCTCGGAGATCTGGTCGACGTCCAGCAGGGCGGCAACGCGCGGCAGGAAGTTCTTGCCGTTGGTGGTGGCGGCGGCCAGCACGTGGCTGTAGCCCTTGCCCAGCTCAGCGATCAGCGGAGCAACGTTCTCCGGCAGCTGATGAGCGTAGGCGGCGTTGTCGGCGACCAGCACCTTGGAAACACCGGCGATCTTGGCAGCGGCTTCGGCCACGCCACCGACGTTCTGGCCAGCGACCAGGACAGCGATGTCACCACCGATCTTCTGCGCGGCAGCGACAGTGTTCAGAGTGGCAGCGCCCAGTGCGCCGTTGTTGTGCTCAGCGATTACCAGGATAGCCATCAGATTACTTTCGCCTCGTTCTTCAGTTTCTCGACCAGTTCGGCAACGGACTTGACCTTGATGCCGGCGCTACGGGCAGCCGGAGCTTCGACTTTCACGGTCTTCACGGTGGAAGCGGTGGAAACGCCCAGGGCGTCCGGGGTCACCACGTCCAGCGGCTTCTTCTTCGCTTTCATGATGTTGGGCAGCGACGCGTAGCGCGGCTCGTTCAGGCGCAGGTCGGTGGTGACGATTGCCGGCAGGTTCAGGGCAACGGTCTGCAGGCCGCCGTCGATTTCACGGGTGACGTTGACCTTGTCGCCAGCGACTTCCACCTTGGAGGCGAAAGTGCCCTGGGCGTAGCCGGTCAGCGCAGCCAGCATCTGGCCGGTCTGGTTGTTGTCGCTGTCGATGGCCTGCTTGCCGAGGATGACCAGCTGCGGCTGCTCTTTGTCGACCAGGGCTTTCAGCGACTTGGCGATGGCCAGGGAGCTCAGTTCTTCGTTGGTTTCAACGAGGATGGCGCGATCAGCACCCAGAGCCAGCGCGGTACGCAGTTGCTCCTGGGCAGCAGTCGGGCCGACGGAGACCGCAACGATCTCGGTGACGACGCCTTTCTCTTTCAGGCGGACGGCCTCTTCCACGGCGATTTCGCAGAAGGGGTTCATGGACATCTTGACGTTGGCGAGATCGACGCCGGAGTTGTCCGCCTTGACGCGGACCTTGACGTTATAGTCAACCACTCGTTTGACAGCTACAAGAACCTTCATGGATTCCTCGTTTTTCTCCGGTGAATAGGAATGTCGCCAGACAGGCCTGGCCGGTAGTGCACGCCATCTGCGACTACATCCAGCGCAACGCGACCGCAAAACCGCAGGTATCTTGACCGCATCGACCGGGCGGGTCAATACACGAAAATACCCCTTCATAAGCCGCGGACCCCGATTCTATCAGGGTTACGTGCGATTCAAACAAACGTTTGTATTGCCCTCGATAAAGGGTTTAGATATAGCAACAGGTCTAGCTATAATGCGCCCCGCTCTTACTGGGTGGGGGCGCGCCCATCCCAATACCTACAAAATGCCCAGAGCCTTGATTCAGGAGAGATCGATAGTGGAACGCGAATTTATGGAATTCGACGTCGTCATCGTCGGCGCCGGCCCTGCCGGTCTGTCCGCCGCTTGCCGACTGAAACAGAAGGCCGCCGACGCCGGTCAGGAAATCAGCGTCTGTGTGGTCGAGAAGGGTTCCGAAGTGGGCGCCCACATCCTCTCGGGCGCCGTGTTCGAGCCCCGCGCGCTGAACGAGCTGTTCCCCAACTGGAAGGAACTCGAAGCGCCGCTCAACACCCCCGTCAAGCGCGACGACATCTATGTGCTGAAGAGCCCGGAAGCGGCGGCCAAGGTGCCGAACTTCTTCGTGCCCAAGACCATGCACAACGAAGGCAACTACATCATTTCCCTGGGCAACCTGTGCCGATGGCTGGCCCAGCAGGCCGAAGGCCTGGGCGTCGAGATCTACCCGGGCTTCGCCGCCCAGGAAGCGCTGATCGACGAGAATGGCGTGGTGCGCGGCATTGTCACCGGTGACCTGGGCGTCGACCGCGAAGGCAATCCGAAAGAGGGTTACTACACCCCGGGCATGGAACTGCGTGCCAAGTACACCCTGTTCGCCGAAGGCTGCCGTGGCCACATCGGCAAGCAACTGATCAAGAAGTACAAGCTCGACAGCGAAGCCGACGCCCAGCACTACGGCATCGGCATCAAGGAAATCTGGGACATCGACCCGTCCAAGCATGAGCAAGGCCTGGTCGTACACACCGCCGGCTGGCCGCTGAACGACGACAACCCGGGCGGCTCCTTCCTTTATCACCTGGAGAACAACCAGGTGGTGGTCGGCCTGATCATCGACCTGTCCTACACCAACCCGCACCTGTCGCCGTTCGACGAGTTCCAGCGCTACAAGCACCACCCGGTGATCAAGCAGTACCTGGAAGGCGGCAAGCGCGTGGCCTATGGTGCTCGCGCCATCTGCAAGGGCGGCCTGAACTCGCTGCCGAAGATGGTCTTCCCCGGCGGCGCACTGATCGGTTGTGACCTCGGCACCCTGAACTTCGCCAAGATCAAGGGCAGCCACACCGCCATGAAGTCCGGCATGCTGGCCGCCGACTCCGTTGCCGAAGCCCTGTTCGCCGGCCGCGAAGGCGGTGACGAGCTGACCAACTACGTCGAGGCCTTCAAGGGCAGCTGGCTGTACGACGAACTGTTCCGCAGCCGCAACTTCGGCGCGGCGATGCACAAGTTCGGCGCCATCGGTGGCGGTGCGTTCAACTTCATCGACCAGAACATCTTCGGCGGCAAGCTTCCGTTCACCCTGCACGATACGACGCCGGACTACGCGACCCTGAAGAAGGCCAGCGAAGCGCCGAAGATCGACTATCCGAAGCCGGACGGCAAACTCAGCTTCGACAAGCTCTCCTCGGTGTTCCTGTCCAACACCAACCACGAGGAAGACCAGCCGATCCACCTGAAGCTGACCGACCCGAACACCCCGATCGCGAAGAACCTGCCGCTCTACGACGAGCCCGCGCAGCGTTACTGCCCGGCCGGCGTGTACGAAGTGGTAAGCAACGACGATGGCAGCAAGCGCTTCCAGATCAACGCCCAGAACTGCGTACACTGCAAGACCTGCGACATCAAGGACCCGGCCCAGAACATCACCTGGGTTGCCCCCGAGGGCACCGGCGGCCCGAACTACCCCAACATGTAATTGCGTTGGCGGTAACGAAAAAGGCTCCCTCGGGAGCCTTTTTTGCAAGTTCGAAAAAGTTGTAGCGAAGCCGGATTCGAACTACCGGCCGCGTTCAGACCATAGGGTCACGGCTGCGGCGCGATGGGGAAGAACTCCCCCGAACTCCAGACACCCAGCCAGACAACGCCGGCGATCTCGCGGGGAACCGCCAGTTCCACCAGCTGGTAGAACACATTGCGGTGGATCAGCGCCTCCAGATTCACCCGCACCAGAACGTAGGGCGACGGCTCCTGAGTCTGCGGGTCCAGGTCGACGCGGATCGGATGCGCGGCATCGGCCACCACCTCGTCCTCGACGTTGGTGGTGAAGCGCAACACCTGCTGCTCTCCCTCCCCTTCGACCGCCAGGGTGACTGCGACGAAAGGCGCGTCATCGACCGTGATCCCGCACTTCTCCACCGGAGTGACCAGGAAATAGTCGTCGCCATCGCGGCGGAGGATGGTGGAGAACAGCCGCACCATCGGCTTGCGGCCGATCGGCGTGCCCAGGTAATACCAGGTGCCGTCGCGGGCGATGCGCATGTCGATATCGCCGCAGCAATCGGGGTTCCACAGATGTACCGGCGGCAGCCCCTTGTCCTTGCTGGCGGGAATCTGCGCCAGCAGGTTGCCGGCCCGCTCCGATTGAACCTGTGGATCAGTCATTGGTACTCCTCTCGCGTCTTCACCCCCAGCAGGCTGCGGGCATAGTCTTCCAGCGGTTGCCCGATCAGGTCCTCGGGGCTGGCATCATAGAATGTCAGAAAACCGCCGCGGCTGCGGATAGTCGCACTGTCCACCAGGTAGCGGTTGTCGGTCTCGATCAGCATCACCTGGATCACGCTGCGGTCACGGCCCACGGCGTTGTCGGTGTCTTCGTACTGCTCGTAGGTCCCGGCATTGTCCTCTCCACGGGCGAATCGCGTATACAGCAGATAATTGGCGCCCGCCGCGCGCGCCTCCTGCATGGCGCCCTCAAGCCCCAGCGGACTCTTGGCCCGACGGACCAGCGGGAAGTACTGGACGAAGCCCTTGAACGCCTCCTCCGCCACCACGTTGGGTCGTGCATAGGGATGCCCCGGCGGCACGAACGGCCCTTGGGCGATGTAGATGAAGGAGTCCTGCTGCAGGCGCCAGTTCGAGGTGCGGCGGGTCTGGCTGTGATCGAGGAAGCCCGCGTCGCGCAGGTAGTAATCGGTGCCGTCGGCCAGGTCGTTGGGGCTCATGCAGCCGCCCAGGGCGGCGAAGGCAAGGATCAGTATCAGTTGGCGCATGCAAAGTCTCCGGAGCCGGCGACGAAAAACCGGCATTCGGACAGGCAATGCAGCTTCCGCGCCATCACAAGCCGCGCTGCCATTCCTGGCGCAAATGCGCGCGCTGGGGTTGCTCGATGGCCTGGCGAACCTGGGCCAGCAACTTCGCCTTGTCCGCGCCCAGCGTGCCCTTGAGCACCAGGTAGTTGGACGCATGGTCGCTGCGAAACACCGTGTCGTTCAGCGCCAGCGCGCTCAGCAGGCGCTCGATCTCGACGAACAGCTCGGCCTGCGAAAGCGGCTGGAAGTCCGGGAAGCCAGCGCGGAAGCGCTCCTCGCCCGTCGGGAAAGTCACCACCAGGGTGGAGAGGAATTCCGGCTGCGCTTCGTTCATCAGGCGCGCCGAGTTGTCGGCGTGCTGGGCGCTCAACGTGCTGCCGCCCAGACCGTTGAGGATCATCACCGAGCGCGTGATTCCCGCCTCGCCCAGCTTCTGCAGGGCATCCAGCGTGGAGGCATAGGTCTCGCCCTTGCTCACCCGCGCCAGCACTTCGTCGTCGCCGGACTCGGCGCCCACGTAGGCCATGCGCAGGCCGGCGTCGGCGAGCTCCTTCAGCTCCTCCACCGACTTCTTGCGCAGGTTGCGCGGCAGGCAGTAGCTGGAAACGCGGTCCACCTCGGGCATGTGCTCGCGGATCGCGCGGAGGATGTTGAGCAGGCGCCGCGTCGGCAGCACCAGCGCATCGCCGTCGGCCAGGAACACCCGCTGGACGATCAGGCGCTCGCCACAGCGGCGAATCTCCTCCAGCACCTCGACCTCGTCACGGGCGCGGAATTTCTTCTGCGGCTGGGTGTACATCTCGCAGAAGCCGCACTGGTTCCACGAACAACCGTTGGTAACCGGAAGAATGAGCGAGTTCGCCTCGCTCGGTGGCCGGAAGACCGGCTCGATATAGGAAATGGGGAATTCGTTGGGCATGGGCTCATCAGGTCTGGGGGCGGTCTCAGCCGCCGATGATCTTCATGATGGTGACGCCGCCGGAGAAGGCAACTTCCTGCTTGTCCGCCAGTGCGCGCACCAGCAGCCGTTGCAGGGCCGGGAGCGCCTGGTGACGCGGCTTGTCGAGCAGATCGCCGACGTAGTGGCGATTGCTCGAGGACAGGCAGCCATGCAGCCAGCCGGTGGAGGACAGGCGCAGGCGCGAACAGGTGCGGCAGAACGGCACGCTCTCGTTGGCGATCACGCCGAAGAAGCCCTGCCCCGGCACCTCGTAGCGCAGGGCGGTGGCATCCACCGGCGCATCCGCCTGGATGTAGGGGTGACACTCGCCAATCAGCTCGAGCAGCTCGGTCATGCCAATGAACTGCTGGTTGAAACCGTTCGGGTCGCGGGCCAGGTGGCCCATGCGCATGAGCTCGATGAAGCGCAGCTCGAAGCCATGTTCCAGGCAGTAGTCCAGCAGCGGCACCACCTGGTCGAGGTTCTGCCCGCGCAGGGGCACCATGTTGAGCTTGATCTTCAGGCCCGCGGCGCGAGCCTCGTCGAGCCCCCTGAGCACGGTGGCCAGATCGCCGCCGCGGGCGATGCGCCGGAAGGCGCCTGCATCCAGGGTATCGAGGGAAACATTGAGGCGGCGGATGCCGCAGTCCAGCAACAGCGGCAACTTCTTCGACAGCAGCTGGCCGTTGGTGGTGATGGCGATGTCCCGCAGGCCGAGGCGGCTGACACCGTGCAGGAAGGCATCCAGCTTCGGGCTGACCAGCGGTTCGCCGCCGGTGATCCGCAGCCGCTCGATGCCAGCGGCCTCGATCAGGTAGGCGACCCCGCGCACCAGCGAATCGGCAGAAAGCTCGTCCTGCGCGGCGACCAGACGCTTGCCGTCCGGCACGCAGTAGGTGCAGGCGTAGTTGCACGCGGCGGTCAGGCTGACCCGCAGGTTGCGGAAGCGCCTGCCCTGGCGGTCGACGATCATGCTCGGCTCCGGTGGGAATCACTCATGCAAGTATATCCCCACCCTCACCACAAGCCCTGTCGCAACTGCGACGATGGGCCATCTGAATGGCGACTCAGGCGGCCGGCGTATCGCCGTCGCGCTTGCGCTTGTTACCCATGCGCACGCCGATGTCCATGAGGAACTGGAAGAAGCCCTCCTGGTCCTCCAGCACTTCGCGCCAGAATGGCGAGTGGTACAGCGCCACGGCGCCATGCACCAGCGCCCAGGCCGCGCAGTAGTGGAAGTAGGCCGGCACGTCTTCCAGCTTGCCCGCGGCGATGCGCTCCTTGATCAGCTGGCTCAGGCGCTCGAAGTTGGATTCGCGGATCTTGTGCAGCTCCTCGACCATCTCCGGGACCTGGCTGGTCTTCACCACCTTTTCTTCCAGGCGGTCGAACAGGCGGTAGCGCTGCGGGTCGCGCATGCGGAACTCGAAGTAGGCACGCGACAGGCGCTCCTTGTCGCGGGCGACGTCTTCGGAATGGAACAGGTCGGCCAGATCGCGCTCGTAGTCCAGCATCAGGCGCAGGTAGATCTCCGCCTTGGACTTGAAGTGCTTGTAGATGGTGCCTTTGCCGATACCCACGGCATCGGCGATCATTTCGACCGTGACACTGTCTTCGCCCTGCTCAAGGAACAGCTTGAGGGCGGTGTCGAGGATTTCCTGTTCGCGACGACGGAATTCGCGAACCTTGCGCGGCTCTTTCTGCATAAAAAGACTGTTCGGTCAAAAATAGTCAAAATTCGAAGCCGCGTATTATGCCTATTCAGCGCCAAATTGCACGGATCATCCGACATGATTAGCTTTTCTTCCGAGTTTCCCCATCAAACCGGCCTGCGCTACCTGAATCACGCGGCGGTAGCGCCCTGGCCCAAGCGCGCCGCAGATGCCGTCGCCGCCTTCGCCCAGGAGAACATCCTGCAGGGAGCCCGCGACTACCCGCAGTGGTTGACCATCGAGAAGCGCCTGCGCGAGCGCCTGATGCGCCTGGTGAACGCCCAGACCACCGGCGACATCGCGCTGGTGAAGAACACCTCCGAGGCCCTGTCGTTCGTCGCCTTCGGCCTGGACTGGCGCGCCGGCGACCAGGTGGTGATCAGCGACCAGGAATTCCCCTCCAACCGCATCGTCTGGGAAGCGCTGAAACCACGCGGCGTGGAGGTCATTCAGGTGAGCCTGGATGGAAACGACCCGGAAGGCGACCTGCTGGCCGCCTGCACCCCGCGCACGCGCCTGCTGTCGATCAGCGCGGTGCAGTACGCCAGCGGCCTGCGCATGGACCTGGAGCGCCTCGGCGTCGGCTGCCGCCAGCGCGGCGTACTGTATTGCATCGATGCCATCCAGCAGCTGGGCGCCCTGCCCTTCGACGTCCAGGCGTATGACTGTGCCTTCGCCATGGCTGACGGCCACAAGTGGATGCTCGGCCCGGAAGGCCTGGGTGTTTTCTATTGCCGCGCCGCCGAGCGCGAGCAACTGGCGTTGCAGGAATACGGCTGGCACATGCTGGAAAACGCCGGCAACTATGACCTCGCCGACTGGCAGCCCGCCCGCAGCGCGCGGCGCTTCGAGTGCGGCAGCCCGAACATGCTCGGCGCAGTGGCGCTGGAGGCCAGCCTGAGCCTGCTGGAGGAAGTCGGCATGGCGAAGGTGGGTGAATTGGTGCAGGCCCGCGTCCAGCAACTGCACGACGGCCTGGGCCAAATCAGCGGCGCCTCACTGCACAGCCCGCTGGAACCGGCCCGTCGCGCCGGCATCCTGACTTTCAGCCTCGCCGGCTGGGACAACGCCCGCCTGCTGGAGCGCCTGCGCGCCGAGCAGGTGGTGTGCATCCAGCGTGGCGCCGGCATCCGCTTCTCGCCGCACTTCTACACCAGCGAGGCGGTCATCGAGGAAACCCTGGGGCTGATCGGGGCTCTGGCGGGGCAATAATGCAGGCGCAACCGAGAAAGCTGCTCAGCCCGGTGTGATGTATTCCAAATCCGTTTAAAAAACATCGGGCACCCTGTGGCGGCCGCCGCATCTTGGCCAATACTTGTAGATACCGGTGCGCGGCATCTCCCCCCAAGTGCCCCGCCGGTGAAGGTACCGAGGATCGCGTACCTTATTGTTACACTCCTAATGGTCTTGACCCGGATTCATCCCCCAGAACCCGGGTTTTTTTTGCGCGCAGGAAATGTATCCGCGCCGACGCAGTCAGGTTGTGAGCGGGAACAGCCGGCGGAAGTTGGCGGTGGTCTGCTCGGCCAGGGTTTCGAAGCTCACCCCGCGCAGCACGGCCAGGTACTCAGCGACTTCGCGCACGTACTCGGGCAGGTTCGGCTTGCCACGGTGGGGGACCGGCGCAAGATAGGGCGAGTCGGTCTCCACCAGCAGGCGATCTACCGGCACCTGGCGGGCCACCTCACGCAATTGCTCGGCGTTGCGGAAGGTGACGATGCCCGACAGCGAGATATAGAAGCCGATATCCAGCGCCGCCTTGGCCATCTCCCAGTCCTCGGTGAAGCAGTGCAGCACACCAGCCTGCGGCAGCGCCGCCTCGCGCAGCAACGCCAGGGTGTCGGCGCGAGCTTCGCGGGTATGCACGATGACCGGTTTGCCGGTGACCTTGGCGGCCTCCAGGTGCAGGCGGAAGGCTTCCTGCTGCAACTCGGCGGCTTCGGGCTCGTAGTGATAGTCCAGGCCGGTCTCGCCGATGGCCACCACGCGCGGGTGGTTCAGCTCGCCCAGCAACCAGTCCAGCGCCGGCGCGGCGCCGGGCTCCAGGTCCAGCGGATGGACGCCCACCGAGCAATGCACGTCGGCATAGCGATCCGCCAGGTCCTTCACTGCCCTGGCATTGTCCGCACTCACGCCGATGCACAGGAACTGGCTGACGCCGCGCGCACGAGCGGCATCCAGCGCGGCATCCAGCGATCCGCCGTGGGCGGCGAGATCGAGGCGATCGAGGTGGCAGTGGGAATCGACCAGCATAAAAACCTTCTCCGGAAAATGACGAAGCGCCCCTCGGGGCGCTTCGTGTTTGCAGCCTGTACAGGCTGCCATTCTCGCATGGTATGAACTACAGGGTATGGGCTACATGGTATGGGTCGGGCGGTCCGACTTCAGCGCGCCGGCGAGGTAGGTCTCGATCTTGTTGCGCGCGGTATTGTCGCCGTCGTTGAACTGCACGCCGATGCCGGCGGCGCGGTTGCCCTGGGCGCCCTTCGGAGTGATCCAGACCACCTTGCCGGCGACCGGGATCTTTTCTGGCTCGTCCATCAGGTTGAGCAGCATGAAGACCTCATCACCCAGCTTGTAGGTCTTGTTGGTCGGAATGAACAGCCCACCGTTGCGGATGAACGGCATGTAGGCGGCATACAGCACGGATTTGTCCTTGATGGTCAGGGACAGGATTCCGTTACGCGGACCCAGATTTGGTGGCAAGCTCATTCAGCTGTCCTGGCAGATTTTTCCGATGGCCGGATTCTAGCCCGGCCCGGGCAGACTTGCCCACTGTACGAGCAAGGCTTCGAGAAGCAAGGCACGGTTGAGGTTGGCTTTATTGAGGACCTTCTGCCGTTGCGAAAGCAACCAGTCCTGCATCGCCAGCACCTTGGGCTGTGTCGATTTCTCGGCGAGATACTGCACGACCTTGCGCATGTCCGCGAGCCCAAGACCCTCTTCGTCGCGGGCCAACTGGTAGCGCAGCATCAGCAGCGCCCAGTCGCAGAACCAGTCGAACAGTAGCGGCAAGGGTACAGCATTCCAGCTTTCGGCCAGCTGACCTGGGGCAACCTGCTGTTTGAGCAGCTTCTTCACCCCTTCGACCACTTGTGCGCGCTGCTCGCGCACGCCTTGCCCCTGCAGTCGCAGCGCGGTCAGCGGAGAACCGCCAGCGAGCACCAGTAGCTCGTCCAGCGCCTCCGACGATTCATCCGGCAGCGCACTGGCCAGCCAGGCACGGGCCTGCTCGGCGGTCGGCTGCGGGCAGGCCTGCTGCACACAGCGACTCTTGATGGTCGGCAGCAGACGGCTGGGCTGGTGGCTGATCAGCAGCAGGACGGTATTGCCCGAGGGCTCTTCCAGGCTCTTGAGCAGCGCGTTGGCCGCGTTAAGGTTCATCGCCTCGGCCGGCTCCAGCAGTACCACCTTGCGACCGCCGAGTTGCGCGGTCTGCACCACGAAATTCACCAGTTCGCGCACCTGATCGACGCGAATCGGCTTCTCCGCCTCCTCCGGCTCCAGCAGGAAATAATCCGGATGGGTGCCGGCCGCCAGCAACTGGCAGGCCTTGCACTGACCACAGGCCTTGCCGCCCTCGGGGCGCTGGCAGAGCAGGAAATGCACGAAATTTTCCGCCAACACACGCTTGCCGATGCCGGCCGGGCCGTGAAGCAAATAGGCATGAGCGTGCTGCGGGCGGCTGCTGAGTTGCTGCCAGAGGCCCTGCTGCCAGGGGTAGATGTCAGCCATTGAGGCGCTCCAGCAAGGCCGGCAGCAGCTTGTCCAGGTCGCGCTGCACCTCGGCCAGCGTCTGCGCGGCATCGAGGATGTGATAGCGCCCCGGTTCGGCGCGGGCGCGATCCAGATAGGTATTGCGCACCGCCTCGAAGAAGGCGCGACCTTCCTGCTCGAAGCGATCCAGGCGCCCACGGGCAGCGGCACGGGACAGGCCGATTTCCACCGGCAGGTCGAAGACCAGGGTCAAGTCCGGACGCAAGCCGCCCTGGACGAAGCTCTCCAGTTGCGCAATGCGTTCTACCGGCAGACCACGACCGCCGCCCTGGTAGGCGTAGGTGGCATCCGTGAAGCGATCGCAGAGGACCACGGCGCCGCGTTCGAGGGCCGGACGGATCACCTGGGCGATGTGCTGCGCGCGGGCCGCGAAGACCAGCAACAGCTCGGTATCCACCGCCATCTTTTCATCGCTGGGGTCCAGCAGCAGCTCGCGGATGCGCTCGGCCAGCGGCGTACCGCCGGGCTCGCGGGTCAGCTGGACCTCGATGCCGCGTTCACGCAGGCGCTCGGCCAGGTACTCGCGGTTGGTGCTCTTGCCCGCGCCTTCGGGGCCTTCCAGGGTGATGAACAGGCCGGTCACTCGGCTCACTCCTTGTGTTATCGGGCTACTGCGCTGCAGGGGAATCTGCGGCGGGAGTGTCTGCATCCGGCGCCTGCGCCGGCAGCGGGACGGGCGCCGGACTGGAACGGTAGTCGGCGCGACGCTTGATCTGGAACTCCTGGACGGCCTTGTTGTGGTCATCGAGGTTGTCGGAGAAGGTATGGCTGCCGTCACCGCGGGCGACGAAGTACAGGCTCTGTCCCGCCACCGGGTTGAGCGCGGCATGGATGGCCTCGCGGCCGGGCAGCGCGATGGGCGTCGGCGGCAGGCCGGCAACCACGTAGGTGTTGTAAGGCGTCGGCGTGCGCAGGTCGGCGCGGGTGATCCTGCCGGCGTAGCGCTCGCCCATCCCGTAGATGACGGTCGGGTCAGTCTGCAGCAGCATGTTCTTCTGCAGGCGGCGCACGAAGACGCCGGCGATCTGGCCGCGCTCCTGGGGCACACCGGTTTCCTTCTCCACCAGCGAAGCCATGATCAGCGCCTGGTAGGAATCCTTGTAGGGCAACTCCTGGGCGCGCTTGTCCCACTCCTCGGCCAGGATGCTGTCCATGCGCTGGTAGGCGTGCTTGAGGATGTCGACGTCCTTGGTGCCGCGGACGAAGCGGTAGGTATCGGGGAAGAAGCGGCCTTCCGGGAAGACACCGGGCTTGCCCAGCTTCGCCATGACCTCGGCATCGCTGAGGCCATTCAGGGTCTGCTCCAGCTTGGGCTGGCGGGCGAGCAGCTCGCGCACCTGGCGGAAGTTCCAGCCCTCGACCAGGGTCAGGCCGTACTGCACCACATCGCCTTCGCGCCACAGATCGAGCAACTGGGCGGCGGTCATGCCGGGCGTCAGGCGGTATTCGCCGCTGTGCAGCGCCTCACCGGCCAGGTTGAAACGCCAGTACAGGCGCAGCCAGAAACCGCCGTGCAGAACGTCTTCGTCCTCCAGACGGGTCAGCAAGCGGCCGGGGGTGGCGCCGCTGGGAGCGTCGAGCAGACGCTCTTCGGTGAGCCGGAGCGGCTGCTGCAGCGCACGGTGCTGCTCCCAGGCCGCCAGGCCCAGTACGAGCCCGACCAGCAGCAGGCCGCCTTCCAGCAGCACCAGCAATTTGCGCATCACGTATCAGGAATCCAGAAGTTCGCGGAGTTGGCCCTGCAGTTTACGGGTCAGCAGCCCGACCGGCCAAGCGAACTCGGCCACGCCGCGCACCGGCCAGATACCGTAGAGGCTGTTGCAGAGAAAGACCTCATCGGCCTGCGCCAGTTCGCTGTGCTCGATATCACGAATGACAACCGGCACACCCAAGTCGCGAGCGCGCTCGATGATCTCGGCGCGCATGACGCCGGCAACGCCGCAGCGGCTGAGCTCGGCCGTGACCAGCTCACCCTGCTTCACGACGAACAGGTTGCTGAACACACCCTCGACGATCCGCCCGGAAACATCACGCATCAATCCTTCGGCAAACGCGGGGTCGCTCCACTCGGCGCGAGCCAGGACCTGCTCCAGGCGATTGAGGTGCTTGAGGCCGGCGAGCAGCGGCTGCTCAGCCAGGCGGGTGGCGCAGGGGAAGAGCGTGACGCCCTCCTCGCGGTTCTTCGCCGGGTAGGCCGGCGCAGGCGAAGCCAGCAACAGGCGGCGCACCTGGGCATCGGCCTGCGGGGCATAGCCGCGCGCGCCTTCGCCGCGGGTCAGTACCAGCTTGGCGACGCCATCGCCGAGCAAGGTGGAGAAACGCAGGAGTTCGTCTTCGACGAGATCGAGCGAGACAGGCAGGGACAGGCGCCGAACGCCCTCCTCCAGCCTTGCCCGATGGCGTGTCAGCAGGCGCGGACGGCCTGCTGACACGCGGATGGTCTCGAACAGCCCGTCGCCGTAGGCCAGCCCGCGATCACGCGCGGACAGGGCCTCGCCGCTCTGGCCGTCGATCCAGCTCAGCATCAGCCGTGGAACCGGCGGAACACCAGGGAGCCGTTGGTGCCGCCGAAGCCGAAGGAGTTGGACAGGGCAACGTCGATCGGACGTTCCTTGGCCTGATGGGCAACCAGGTCGAGGTCGCAGCCTTCGCTGGGGTTGTCCAGGTTGATGGTCGGCGGAGCCACCTGATCACGCAGCGCGAGCACGCAGAAGATCGCCTCGACCGCACCGGCAGCACCCAGCAGGTGGCCGGTCATGGACTTGGTGGAGCTCATCGACAGCTGGTAGGCATGGTCGCCGAAGATCGATTTCACCGCGGCGATTTCCGCGATGTCGCCGGCCGGCGTGGAGGTGCCGTGGGCATTGATGTAGTCGACCTGCTCGGGGTTCAGCCCGGCATCGCGCAGCGCAGCCTTCATGCAACGTGCGGCGCCCGCGCCGTCTTCCGGCGGAGCGGTCATGTGGAAGGCGTCACCGCTCATGCCGAAGCCGACGACCTCAGCGTAAATGCGTGCGCCGCGAGCCCTGGCGTGCTCCAGCTCTTCCAGCACCAGCGCGCCTGCGCCGTCGGAGAGCACGAAGCCGTCACGGTCCTGATCCCACGGACGGCTGGCCCTGGTCGGCTCGTCGTTGCGGGTGGACAGTGCGCGAGCGGCGCCGAAGCCGCCCAGGCCAAGACCGCAGGCCGCCATTTCGGACCCGCCGGCCACCATCACGTCAGCGTCGCCGTAGGCAATGTTGCGCGCGGCCATGCCGATATTGTGGGTGCCGGTGGTGCAGGCGGTGGTGATGGCGTAGTTGGGACCCTGCAGACCGAGGTTGATCGACAGGAACCCGGAAACCATGTTGATGACCGAACCAGGCACGAAGAACGGCGAGATGCGCCGCGGGCCCTGTTCGAACAGCGAACGACAGGTGTTTTCGATGTTGGTCAGACCGCCGATGCCCGAACCGATGGCAACGCCGATGCGCTCCCGGTTGGCGTCGGTGACTTCCAGGCCGGAGTCGCGCACCGCCTGGTAGCTGGCGGCCAGGCCGTACTGGATGAACAGGTCGAGTTTGCGAGCTTCCTTGGCGGACATGTATTGCTCGACGTCGAACCCTTTCACCGAGCCGCCGAAACGGGTGGCAAAGGCGGACAGGTCCATGTGTTCGATCGGGGCGATACCGCTGCGCCCGGCGAGAATGCCTTCCCAACTGCTCGGCACATCCACACCCAGGGGCGACAACATACCCATGCCAGTGATGACTACGCGTCTACGCGACACTGTGACTTCCTCTCATGTGTTTCACGGCAATAACGCCGGCTGATGCCGGCGTTAAAGAAAAGCCGCACGCCTTTGCAGGCCGTGCGGCTTCTTTCGTCGGGGAACCGACGACTACGTCTTATGCCTGGTGGGCAACGATGTAGTCGATGGCTTCCTGAACGGTGGTGATCTTTTCGGCTTGCTCGTCGGGGATTTCGGTCTCGAATTCCTCTTCCAGAGCCATCACCAGCTCAACGGTGTCAAGGGAGTCGGCGCCCAGGTCTTCGACGAAGGAAGCGCTGTTGGTGACTTCTTCTTCCTTAACGCCGAGTTGCTCAGCAACGATCTTCTTGACGCGTTCTTCGATGGTGCTCATACCTTGTTTTCACTCCTATGGACAATCCGTACAGCTGGGCTGCGGGTAAGTGTATAGAAAGGGTTTTCTGCATTTCAAGCTGAACGCTGACGCCCCTTCGCGACAACCCAGATGCTCTGTCTATTCCAGCGTTACGACGCTTGGATAACTTTAGACAGCGCATATGACATCGCCACGAAGGAACTCGTCACATCAGCTCATGTACATTCCGCCATTCACCGGTACCGTGGCACCCGTAACATAAGCTGCGCCCTCGGAAGCGAGGAATGCTACCACTTTGGCGATCTCTTCGGCTTGTCCCAGTCGACCCAGAGGAATCTGGCCGAGCAGCGCTTCACGCTGGGCCTCGGGCAGTTCGCGAGTCATGTCGGTGTCGATGAAGCCCGGAGCAACCGCGTTGACAGTGATAGCACGGGAACCGACTTCACGCGCCAGGGCGCGGGTGAAGCCTTCCAGGCCGGCCTTGGCAGCCGCGTAGTTGGTCTGCCCGGCGTTGCCCATGGCGCCGACGACGGAGCCGATATTGATGATGCGACCCCAGCGAGCCTTGGTCATGCCGCGCAGGACGGCTTTCGACAGACGGTAGAGGCTGTTGAGGTTGGTGTTGACCACATCGAACCACTCGTCGTCTTTCATTCGCATCAGCAGGTTATCGCGGGTGATGCCTGCGTTATTGACGACGATAGCCGGTGCGCCGGATTCTTTCTGGATGGCTTCGACAACGGCGGTCACGGACTCGTCGTTGGACACATCCAGGACCATGCCCGAACCCTGGATGCCGTTTTCCTTGAGGTACTCGGAAATTTTCTGCGCGCCGGACTCGCTGGTGGCGGTGCCGACCACGGTGGCGCCCATGCGACCCAGTTCCAGTGCGATGGCCTGACCGATACCACGGCTCGCGCCGGTAACCAGGGCAACCTTACCTTGCAGACTCATGCCTTATCTCCTGTTCAAGCCAGAGCCGCGCGGGCTGCACCGAAGGCATCCGCGGAATCCAGGTTGTGGGTGGTCACGCCCTTGGCGCAACGCTTGTTCAAACCAGCCAGCACCTTGCCCGGACCGCATTCGACCAGGTCGGCGACGCCCTTTTCGGCCAGCAACTGCACGCTCTCGACCCAGCGGACCGGGCTGTACAGCTGCGCCAGCAGGTCGCGCTTGAGCGCGGCCAGATCGGCCGGAACCTGGGCGGTAACGTTCTGTACCAGGGCGATCTGTGGCATCTGCCACTGAACGGCCTCGACAGCCTCGGCGAAACGCTCGGCGGCCGGGCGCATCAGCTCGCAGTGCGAAGGCACACTGACCGGCAGCGCAACAGCACGCTTGGCGCCACGAGCCTTGCACGCCTCGATGGCACGCTCGACAGCCTTGGCCGCACCAGCGATCACTACCTGGCCCGGCGCATTGAAGTTCACAGCACTGACCACTTCGCCCTGGGCCGCTTCGGCGCAGGCCGCGAGCACATCAGCGTCTTCCAGGCCCAGGATGGCGGCCATGCCGCCAGTGCCCGCAGGAACAGCTTCCTGCATCAATTGGCCACGACGCTCGACCAGCTTCACCGCATCGGCGAAAGCCAGGCTGCCGGCGGCGACCAGCGCGGAGTACTCACCCAGGCTGTGGCCGGCGACATAAGCCGGCAGCACACCACCTTCGGACTGCCACAGGCGCCACAGGGCGATGGAGACAGTGAGAATGGCGGGCTGGGTCTTGTCGGTCTGGTTCAGGCGCTCTTCCGGGCCGTCCTGCACCAGAGCCCAGAGGTCATAACCCAGAGCAGCGGAAGCTTCGGCGAAGGTATCGCGCACGATGGCGTGCTGGGCACCCAGCTCGGCAAGCATGCCGAGCGACTGCGAACCTTGACCGGGGAATACGAAGGCGAGGGATGCGGACATTGCAACAGGTCCCTTTTGTCTGTGTCGTCAAATGGATAGCGCCGGCGAAAGCCTGGCGCATTGAACTGACAGTTGGATGACGGTCTGACGACCGCGGTCACACATTAGAGCAGATGTTCCAATCGGCCATGCAGCCGCTGGGGCAGATTCTCGCGAACTTCCAACAGCGCGCGACGCAAGGCGCTCTGAATGCCCTCTTCTTTCGCACTGCCGTGACTCTTCACCACGATGCCCTGCAACCCGAGGAAACTCGCGCCATTGTGCTGGGAAGGCGTGAGGTCGCCACGCAGCCGACGCAGGAAAGGCATCGCCATCAGCCCGACCGCCTTGGCCGGCAGACTGGAGTTGAACAATTCCTCCAGACGCGCCGCAACCATCGCCGCCAACCCTTCGCTGGACTTGAGCAGGATGTTGCCGACGAAACCGTCGCACACCACCACATCCGCCAGCCCGCGATACAGGCCGTCGCCTTCGATGTAGCCGATGTAATTCACACCACGCGCCTGCTGCAGGAGACTGGCCGCCAGCTTCACCTGCTGGTTGCCCTTGATGTCTTCGGTGCCGACATTCAACAGCGCCACCCGAGGGCTGCTCTTGCCCAGCGCTTCCGCAGCCACGGCACCCATGACGGCGAACTGATAGAGATGCTCGGCACTGCAATCGACATTGGCGCCCAGGTCGAGCAGATGGCAGTGGCCACCCTGCGTCGGTACGGCAGTCACCATCGCCGGACGATCGATGCCGGGCAGGGTTTTCAACAGGTAGCGGGACAACGCCATCAGCGCACCGGTATTACCAGCACTGACGCAGGCATGGGCCTTGCCATCACGAACCAGCTCGAGGGCAACACGCATGGAGGAATCGGGCTTGCCACGCAACGCCTGGGACGGACGCTCGTCCATCGTGACGATTTCGCTGGCATGGTGAACATGAAGACGCTGACGCTCGACCGGAGAAAGGCCGCGCAGGCGTTCTTCTATCAGAGGGGCTTGGCCGACGAGGACCAGCTGGAGGGAAGCATATTCGGCCAGAAAGGAAATGCAGGCCGGGACAATGCAGTGGGGACCGTAGTCCCCACCCATTGCATCAATCGCGATGATTGGTGCGGACAAAGATTACTCGTCAGAGCCTTTGTCTACGACCTTGCGGCCGCGATAGAAACCGTCCGGGGAGACGTGGTGGCGCAGGTGAACTTCACCGGTGCTCTTTTCCACGGACAGAGCGTTCGCATCCAGGGCATCGTGCGAACGACGCATGTCACGAGCGGAACGGGATTTTTTGTTCTGCTGAACAGCCATGATTGATTAACTCCTAAACGTTTGGGTCACGCTTCAACTGCGCCAGTACGCTGAACGGATTGGGCCGCTCTTCGACGTTCTCGCTCGGTTCGGGCGCTGTAGCGTATCCCACCGGCTGCTGGCAATCCTCAGGGTCATGGACCGGCACGATGGGCAAGGCGAGCAGCAACTCGTCCTCAGCCAGCGAGGTCAGGTCGATGGGGTCATCCCCCACTTCCAACGCATCGTAGCCACTGGGCAGATCATCGATCGACTTGCCTTCCGGGATGATGACGTAATCGTACTCACCACCCACATGGAATTTGGCCGGCTCGAGACAGCGCTGGCATACCATGCTCACCTCGCCATTGAGCTCGACGTGCATGACCGCCAGTTTCTGCTGATCACGGAAGAAGGAAAACTTCGCGTGAACATCGCCATCACTGCTGGTCAATTGCTCGCTGAGACGTGCCATCTTGGCGATCGGCAGCACACCCTCGAGGGTGGCGGCGCGCTCTACCAATTTGCGCGGATCAACGTGAGGTGGTATCGGTCCATTCAACATAAGCGCGCCATTATAGGGATGCACCCGAAGCTGTCAAAGGAAATTAGCCATAAACAGCTGTATGGACAGCCCTTTTCGCTAGAATCGCGGCGACGCTCCGAAGGAATTCTCCATGCTACCCCTGATCCTTGCTTCCAGCTCGCCCTACCGCCGCGAATTGCTGCAGCGCCTGCGCCTGCCGTTCGAATGCGCCAGCCCCGACATCGACGAAACCCCACTGCCCGGCGAGGGCGCAGAACAACTGGTACGCCGACTGGCGGAAAGCAAAGCTCGCACCCTGGCCCAGCATTACCCCGCCCACCTGATCATCGGCTCTGATCAGGCCGCGGTTAACGGCAGCCGGATTCTTGGCAAACCACACAACCTCGAGCGCGCGACCGAACAACTGAAGGATGCCAGCGGCAAGAGCGTCAGCTTCCTCACCGGACTCTGCCTGCTCAATAGCCAGAACGGTGTAGCCCAGATCGATTGCGTGCCTTTTACCGTGCACTTCCGCAACCTCGACGATGCACGCATCCGCCGCTACCTGGAGGCCGAACAACCCTTCGACTGCGCCGGCAGCTTCAAGGCCGAAGGCCTGGGCGTCAGCCTGTTCCGCTCCACCGAAGGCGAAGACGCCACCAGCCTGGTCGGCCTGCCGCTGATTCGCCTGGTGGACATGCTGCTTGCCGAGCAGGTAGAAATCCCCTGACCTGGACAACTTGAAACGGAAAGGCCCGGCAATCGCCGGGCCTTTTCCTTCCTTATATAAGGAAGCGCACTCAGCGCAGGACCGGCCCCTGCCAGCCCATCCACATCGCCATGCGCTCGGCAACACTGGCGCCCAACTTCTTGGTGAAGCGGTCGAAGGCCGTTTCCTGGACGGTGTAGTCCACGATCTCCTTCTCCTTGATGATCTCGCGCGCCACGTAGCTTGAGCTGCCCAGACCATCGATCAACCCCAACTGCAGCGCCTGCTCGCCGGACCAGATCAGACCGGAGAACAGCTCCGGATGATCCTTGTCCTTCAGGCGATCGCCGCGCCCCTTCTTCACCACATCGATGAACTGCTTGTGGGTGGTGTCCAGAACCTGTTGCCAGAAAGCCGTTTCATCCGCCTTCTGCGGCTGGAACGGATCAAGGAACGCCTTGTGCTCGCCCGAGGTGTAGATACGGCGATCCACACCCAGCTTTTCCATGGTGCCGACGAAGCCGAAAGTCGCCGCTGTCACACCAATGGAGCCGACCAGACTGGCCTTGTCGGCGTAGATCTCATCGGCCGCACTGGCGATGTAATACGCACCGGAGGCACCCAGATCACTGATGACCGCATAGACCTTGATATCCGGATGCTCACCGCGCAGGCGCTTGATTTCATCGTAGACATAGCCGGACTGCACCGGGCTGCCGCCCGGACTGTTGATACGCAGGACGATACCCTTGGTGCCGGCATCCTCGAACGCGGAACGCAGCGCGCCAACGATGTTATCGGCACTGGCCGGCTCGTTGTCGGCGATCATGCCTTTCACCTCGATCAGCGCCGTGTGGCTGGCACTGCGCGACGCAGACTTGGACAAACCACTGAAAGGGCTGAACAGCGCCAATGCACCGAACAGATAAACGAAAGTCAGCAACTTGAAGAAGATACCCCAGCGACGTGACCGGCGCTGCTCCTGGACCCCGGCCAGCACGGCCTTCTCCAGCAACTTCCAGCTCTTGTCGTCACCTGCCGTGGCTTGCGCAGCCTTGCTATCGTCCGCCTTCCATTCATCCGACATCAGTTGCCTACCTCGAGCACCGGTTTGACCGAGCGCCCGGCGAGCCAGGCGCGCAATTCATTGAAATGATTCACTTCCAGCGCCGGAGCATAGTCCCGAAGGATCTCCAGCGACTGAGCACCATAGCCCACCGCCACCGAATCCATGCCGGCACGGCGCGCCATTTCCAGATCGAAGGGCGAATCGCCCACCATCAACGCATCGCGGGCATCGACCCGGCAATGGTCGAGAATCTCGTGCAGCATGCGCGGATCCGGCTTGCTCGCCGACTCATCAGCGGCACGGGTGATATCGAAGAAGTCAGTCCAGCCCTGCCCCGCCAGCACGCGATCCAGCCCGCGGCGATTCTTGCCGGTAGCGACCGCCAACTGATAGCCCGCCGCGCGAAACTCGGCCATGGCCTCAGCCACGCCCGGGAACAGCGGCGAAGGCTGCACCTCCAGGCTCAGGTAGTGATTACCGTAATCAAGACGGAAGCGATCCAGCGGCTCGCCCTCCTCCACCTCCGGGTACAGCGTCTGGATAGCTTCCGGCAGACCCAGACCGATGATGCCCTTGATGGCCGCATCGCTGCGCTGCGGAAGACCGGAGCCGACTGCCGCTACCCGCATCGCCTCGACGATACGACCGATGGAGTCCACCAGCGTGCCATCCCAGTCGAAGATCAGCAGGGAATACTCACGCATCCAGACGCTCCACGGTGCGCAACCAGACTTCGTCCACCGGCGCCTCCAGCTCCAGCACACCGCCATCAGGCAGCGGCACGCGCAGGTAGGCCGAGTGCAGGAACAGTCGCTTGCCGCCCAGTTCGCGGATTTCGCGGGAGAAATCTTCGTCGCCGTACTTGGGATCGCCGGCAATGGAGTGGCCGGCGTGCTTGGCATGCACGCGGATCTGATGGGTACGACCGGTAATCGGACGCGCCTCGACCAGGGTAGCGAAGTCACCGAAGCGGCGAAGCACCTTGAACTCGGTCAGCGCCTCCTTGCCTTCCGGGCTCACTTCGACCACGCGCTCACCGGAGCGCAGGTTGTTCTTAAGCAGCGGCACGGCGATCTGCTTCTTGGCCGCCGGCCAGCTGCCGCGCACCAGGGCGTGGTAGCGCTTGTCCACGATACGCTCGCCACGCAGGGCGTCGTGCAGATGGCGCAGCATGCTGCGCTTCTTGGCGATCATCAGCAGGCCGGAAGTATCGCGATCCAGGCGGTGCACCAGCTCCAGGTCCTTGCATTCCGGACGCAACTGACGAAAGGCCTCGATGACCCCGTAATTCAGGCCGCTGCCGCCATGCACGGCGATACCGGTGGGCTTGTTCACCACGATCAGCGCCTTGTCTTCGTAGACGATGGCAGCCTCCAGGCGCTCCAGCAGGCCCTGGGCCAGTGGCACCGGCTCGTCACGCTCGGCCAGACGCAGCGGCGGAACGCGTATCACGTCGCCAGCCTGCAGCTTGTACTCGGGCTTGATGCGGCCTTTGTTGACCCGCACCTCACCCTTGCGAAGGATGCGGTAGATCAGGGTCTTGGGCACGCCCTTGAGCTGGGTGCGGAGGAAATTGTCGATTCGTTGGCCGGCATACTCCGGCGCGACTTCAAGCAGCTGGACGCCGGAAGTCGGAGGGGCAGGATTCGTCATCCGGATATAATAACAATTTTTCATTCAATTGAAGCACTTAATCATTGCTGCTATATTCGGGAGGCCGCCAAAAGTGGCCAGGCCTGCGGATGATCGCGTAATCGCCATCCCCAACCGCCTGCAAACACATTGAACGGACACGAGGCAGTCCCCGGAAGCGTTGCAACGGCCCGAGCGATTCTCGCGCCGACAGCGCCTCGAAACCCAGGCCTTCAGACATGACCACGGCCACCAAGGTAGCCGTGATAAAAGCCAACCCCGCTCCCGGATTCAGCGAGTGGCACCCGGCTCTTAAGGAAATGTGCAGGGCGGAGATGCACAACTGTCGGATTGCGTTGCTTTCATGCCTTGAACGTAGACGCACTTGTCGTCCGCATCTGACAGTTAATTCCTCCTCCTGATGAGTGCTTGTTCTTACTCGACAAGCAGGAAACGTAGTCGCGGCACAGCAGATTTATCCTGCTGCCGCTGGACACTGGAATGGTCCGCCGTTCCTGAGTACGTGCCTTAGCACCGACCGTGAGAGTCGTGTGTGCCGATCGCCGTTTCCGGTGGCCCCGGAAACCATTGGTACTACATGAAAAGAATGCTGATCAACGCGACTCAACCCGAAGAGTTGCGTGTAGCGCTGGTAGACGGCCAACGCCTGTTCGACCTGGACATCGAGTCCGGTGCGCGCGAACAGAAGAAGGCCAACATCTACAAAGGCCGTATCACCCGCATCGAGCCGAGCCTCGAGGCCGCATTCGTCGACTTCGGCGCCGAACGCCACGGCTTCCTTCCCCTCAAGGAAATCTCCCGCGAGTACTTCAAGAAGAATCCTGAAGGCCGCATCAACATCAAGGACGTCCTGAGCGAAGGCCAGGAAGTCATCGTCCAGGTCGAGAAAGAAGAACGTGGCAACAAGGGCGCCGCCCTGACCACCTTCATCAGCCTCGCCGGCCGCTACCTGGTGCTCATGCCCAACAACCCGCGCGCCGGTGGTATCTCCCGCCGCATCGAGGGTGAGGAGCGCAACGAACTGCGTGAAGCCCTGAACGGCCTGACCGTTCCCGGCGACATGGGCCTGATCGTCCGCACCGCAGGCCTGGGCCGCAGCTCCGAAGAGCTGCAATGGGACCTGGACTACCTGCTGCAACTGTGGGGCGCCATCAAGGAAGCCTCCGGCGAGCGCAGCGGTCCGTTCCTGATCTACCAGGAAAGCAACGTCATCATCCGCGCCATCCGCGACTACCTGCGCCAGGATATCGGCGAAGTGCTGATCGACAGCCTCGACGCCCAGGAAGAAGCCCTCAACTTCATCCAGCAGGTCATGCCGCAGTACGCGAGCAAGGTGAAGCTGTACCAGGACAGCGTTCCGCTGTTCAACCGCTTCCAGATCGAGAGCCAGATCGAAACCGCCTTCCAGCGCGAAGTGAAGCTGCCGTCGGGCGGCTCCATCGTCATCGATCCGACTGAAGCCCTGGTGTCCATCGACATCAACTCGGCGCGCGCCACCAAAGGCGGCGACATCGAGGAAACCGCCCTGCAGACCAACCTGGAAGCGGCCGAGGAAATCGCCCGCCAGCTGCGCCTGCGTGATATCGGCGGCCTGATCGTCATCGACTTCATCGACATGACCCCGGCGAAGAACCAGCGCGCCGTGGAAGAACGCGTCCGCGAAGCCCTGGAAGCCGACCGCGCCCGCGTGCAGGTTGGCCGCATCTCGCGCTTCGGCCTGCTGGAAATGTCCCGTCAGCGCCTGCGCCCGTCCCTGGGCGAGACCAGCGGCATCGTCTGCCCGCGCTGCAACGGCCAAGGCATCATCCGCGACGTCGAATCCCTGTCGCTGGCCATTCTGCGCCTGATCGAGGAAGAAGCCCTGAAGGACCGCACCGCCGAAGTTCGTGCGCGCGTGCCGTTCCAGGTTGCCGCCTTCCTGCTCAACGAGAAGCGCAACGCCATCACCAAGATCGAGCTGCGCACCCGCGCGCGCATCTTCATCCTGCCGGACGACCACCTGGAAACTCCGCACTTCGAAGTCCAGCGCCTGCGTGACGACAACCCCGAACTGCTGTCCGGCCATGCCAGCTACGAGATGGCCCCGGAAGAGCACGAGGAAGTCCAGCCGGTCAGCGCCACCCGCACCCTGGTTCGCCAGGAAGCCGCCGTGAAGACCGTTTCCCCGCAGAGCCCTGCCCCGCAGCAGGCTGCCGCTGAAGCACCGGTCGCCGTCGAAGCCACCAAGCCCATGCCTGAGCCGAGCCTGTTCCAGGGCCTGGTGAAATCGCTGGTGGGCCTGTTCGCCGGCAGCAAGCCGGAGCCGACCCCGGTCGCCGCCGAGAAGCCCGCCACCGAGCGTAGCGAAGGCCAGGGCGAGCGCCGCAACGGCCGTCAGCAGAACCGTCGCCGTGACGGTCGCGATGGCGGTCGTCGTGATGACGAGCGTAAAGAGCGTGGTCGCCGCGACGAGCGCGGTGAGCGCACTGAACGCCCGGCTCGCGAAGAGCGTCAGCCGCGCGAAGAACGCGCCGAGCGTCAGCCCCGCGAGGAGCGCCAGCCGCGCGAAGAGCGTGCCGAGCGTCAACCGCGCGAGGAACGCCAGCCGCGTGAAGAGCGCGCCGAACGTCAACCGCGTGAAGAGCGTCAGCCGCGCGAAGAACGCGCCGAGCGCCAGCCGCGCGAGGAGCGTCAACCCCGCGAAGAGCGTGGTGAGCGCGCCGATCGTCAACCGCGTGAAGAGCGCCAGCCGCGCGAAGAGCGTCAACCGCGCGGTGAGCGTGGCGAGCGCGCCGAGCGTCAGCCCCGTGAAGAGCGTCAGCCGCGCGAAGACCGTCAGGCTCGCGATGCCGCCGCCCTGGAAGCTGAAGAGCTGCCGAACGAGGAGCTGCTGGATCAACAGGACGACGAAGGTTCGGACGACGAGCGTCCGCGTCGCCGCTCCCGCGGCCAGCGTCGCCGCAGCAACCGCCGCGAGCGCCAGCGTGAAGCCGGTGTGGATGGCGCTGAAGGTGAAGTGAGCGCCGAAGGCACTGCCGAACAGGCTGCTTCCGACACCCCGTCGCCTGCCGCCATGGTCGCTGCCGCCGCTACCGCTGTAGCCGTTGCAGAAGCCGCCGCCGAGCAGGAGCAGCCCGCCGCCCAGGCTGAAACCGAGACCCAGCCGCTGGAGTCCGGCGTGGTTGAAGCCGTGCGCACCGAAAGCGCCCTGGAACAGACCATCGAGTTCCTGGCCAAGCCCGCCGAGCAGGCTGCCGAGCCGGTAGAAGCTGCCAGTGAGATCGTTGAAGTGACTGCGGCCGAGCCGGTGGTTGCGGAAGAGGCATCGGCTCCGACTGCTGAATCCGTGATCGAAGCCGTCGCCCAACTGGTCGAAGAGCCTCAGGCTGAAGCTCCGGTGGTTGTGGAGGAAGCTCCGGCTGCCGCTGCGACGGCTACCGAAGAAGCTCCGGCCGTTCCGGCCAACGCCACCGGCCGCGCCTCCAACGACCCGCGCGAGCGTCGTCGCCAGGAACGCGCGGCCCGCGAAGCCGCCGCGGCTGCAGCGGCTGCCCCGCAGGTCGAGCAGGCTCCGGCTGTCGAAGCGGTGATCGAGGAAGTTGCCGTCGTCGAAGCTGAAGTCGTGGCCGAACCGGCTGCCGACGTCACCGCAGAGACCGTTGTGGCCGAAGCGGTGAACGAAGCCGAAGCCCAATCCGTGGAGCAGGCCGAAGCGACTGCCGAACAGGTTGAAGGCGACAAGGCCGAGAAGACCGAGGAAGAAGAAGGCACCGTGGTTGAGAAACACCACAGCTGATAGCTTCCGAGCATGAAAAAGGGGATGCCTAGGCATCCCCTTTTTTATTGCCCGCAATACGAGAATCTCCCCTTTTCGCAGTCCGCGATTGGCTTCCGGCGCGATGCGGACCTATCGCGGACAGAGTCCGCTCCTACGATCAGTCCTGATCCGCAGCTCGCGGCGGATTGCGAGCAAGCTCGCCCCTGCGAAGCGTCGCCCTCATTTGCGTGGGGGAACAGGCACAAAAAAGGGATGCCGAAGCATCCCTTTTTCCATCTGAAGCAACCTCAGTAAAGATTCGGCTCCATCTCCAGCTCCACGCCAAAGCGCTGCTGGATGTCCTCCCGGATACGCAGCGCCAGGCCATGCAACTGCGCCCCGGTGGCGCCGCCGTAGTTGACCAGGACCAGCGCCTGCTGCGCGTGGACGCCAGCTGCGCCGTCACGGAAGCCCTTCCATCCGGCCTTGTCGATCAGCCAGCCGGCGGCCAGCTTCATTTGGCCATCGCCCTGCGGATACGCCACCAGGTCGCTATAGCGTTGACGCAACGCTTCGGCCTGGTCTGCGCAGACCACCGGGTTCTTGAAGAAACTGCCGGCATTGCCCAGCACGGCCGGGTCCGGGAGCTTCTCGCGGCGGATCGCGCAGATCACTCGCGAGACGTCGGCCGGAGTCGGAGCAGTGACGCCCTCCTCTGCCAGGCGCTGGCGCACGGGGCCGTAGTCCAGGTGCAGTTTCGCCGCGCGACTCAGGGCGAAGCGAACCCGCAGGATCAGCCAACGACCCGGCTCGCGCTTGAAGCGGCTTTCGCGGTAGGCAAAGGCGCAGTCATCCAGACCGAACTCGCGCAGCTCGCCGCTCTCCCGGTCCAGCGCGGCCAGGCCGGCGAACACGTCCTTGATCTCGACGCCATACGCGCCGATGTTCTGCATCGGCGCCGCGCCAACGGTGCCGGGAATCAGGCTGAGGTTTTCCAGCCCGCCGAAGCCCTGAGCCAGCGTCCAGCGCACGAAGTCATCCCACACCTCGCCGGCTTCCGCCTCGACCACCACACGCTTGCCGTCATCACTGACGACACGAACACCGCGGGAAGCCATGCGCAGCACCAGCGCCTCGACGTCACGGGTCAGCAACAGGTTGCTGCCGCCACCGATCACCATCAGCGGCAGGCCTTTTTCGACGGCGGCGGTAATACCGGCGCGCACCTCGGCATCGTCATGAGCCTGGGCGAACCAGCGCGCCGCGACTTCGACACCGAAGGTGTTGTAGGGCTTGAGGGAAATGCGTTCTTGCAGTTGCAGCGTCACAGGCGCCCCTTCACTTCCGTCAGCAGGCCGTCGCAGGCCCTTTCCACCAGATCCAGCACCTGTTCGAAACCGTCCTCGCCGCCGTAGTACGGATCGGGGACTTCGTCGATTTCCAGCTCGTAACGACGCAGGAACAGGTCCAGCTCCGCCATGCCACCGCTACCGCGCAGACGCTTGAGGTCGCGCAGGTTGGCGTTGTCCATGGCCAGGACCAGGTCGTAGCGGGAGAAGTCGGCGACGCTGACCTGCCGTGCCCGCAGGCCCGACAGATCATAGCCACGGCGCAGCGCGGCGGCACGGGTACGCGCGTCCGGCGCCTTGCCGACGTGCCAGTCGCCGGTGCCAGCCGAGTCGATCTCGATGCGATCCTCAAGGCCCGCTTCGCGGACCTTCTGGCGGAACACGCCTTCGGCGGTGGGCGAGCGGCAGATGTTGCCCAGGCAGACGAACAGGACCTTCATCAAGCCCCCAGGATGCGCCGGACGCGCTCCAGGTCTTCCGGGGTATCGACGCCAGCCTGCGGCGCCTCCAGGGCATCAGCCACATGGATGCGCACGCCATGCCAGAGCGCGCGCAGCTGCTCCAGGCACTCGGTGTCTTCCAGCCAGCACGGGCCCCAGGCCACGAAATCTCGCAGGAAGCGCGCGCGGTAGGCATAGATACCGATGTGGCGGCGGTAGGGCACGTCGGCCGGCAGGCTTTCGCGATCCACCGCGAAGGCGTCGCGCGCCCAGGGCAGCGTGGCGCGGCTGAAGGTCAGCGCCAGGCCGTTCTTGTCGCTGACCACCTTGACGATGTTCGGGTTGAACAACGCGGCCGGGTCATGGATTTCCTCGCACAAGGTGGCGATGCCCGCCTCCGGGTGCGCCGCGAGGTTGGCAGCCACCTGATCGATGATCGACGGCGGCACAAGCGGCTCGTCGCCCTGCACGTTGACCACGATGGCGTCGTCGGCCAGGCCCAGCGCATCGGCCACTTCCGCCAGGCGGTCGGTGCCGGAGTTGTGGTCGGCGCGGGTCAGCACCACCTGGGCGCCGAAGCCCTGGCAGGCATCGAAGATGCGCTGGTCGTCAGTGGCGACCACCACCTGGGTGGCGGAGCTTTTGCCGGCCTGCGTCCAGACGTGCTGGATCATCGGTTTGCCGGCGATGTCCTGCAGCGGCTTGCCGGGCAGGCGGGTGGAGGCATAGCGGGCGGGAATGACAACGGTATAGGCCTGGGTCATGGCGTTACTTGTCCAGACGCTCGTCGACGCTCAGGGTGCGCGCCTCGCCTTCGAGCATCACCGGGATGCCGTCGCGCACCGGGTAGGCCAGGCCGTCGGCCTTGCAGATCAGCTCGGACTTGTCATCGGTGAGCTTGAGCGGGCCCTTGCACAGCGGACAGGCGAGGATATCGAGGAGTTTCGGGTCCATGGTGCGTTCCTTGAGCTTAAACAGCGAACAGTTTGAATGCGGACGGCGCCGGAATGCGACGGCGGATCAGCGGGCGAGCAGGCGCTCGAGCTGAACGTCGAACCAGGCGACGAAGGCCGGCGACGGCTGCGCTTCGACGGCGAGGTACCACCAGTCGGGCGCGGCGAAGGACCGGCATTTCACCGCGTCCTTCTCGGTCATGACCAGCGGCAGTTCCGGCGTAAAGCGCAGCTGCTCGGCGGTAAAGGCCGCATGGTCGGGGAAGGGATGCGGAATCGGCCGCCAGTTTAGCGCCTCGAGCGTCGTGAAGAAACGCTGCGGGTTGCCGATCGCGGCCAGGGCATGCACCTCCTGCCCGGCGGGGAAATGCTCGACGCCACGGCGCTCGCCACTGGCCAGGTTGACCAGGACCGATGGTCGCAGGACGAAGGAGAAGGCGCCGGGCGGATCGGACGGCGCGCCGTTGTGCAGCACGGCGTCGACTTCGCTCAGTCGCTCGGCAGGTTCGCGCAGCGGCCCCGCGGGCAGGCAGCGGCCGTTGCCCAGGCCACGGGCGGCATCGATCAGCACCAGCTCCAGGTCACGGGCCAGGCGGTAATGTTGCAGACCATCGTCGCAGAGGATCAGGTCCAGCGGCTCTTCGGCCAGCAGCCCGCGCACGGCACTGGAGCGGTCCGGGTCGATCATCAGCGGCACGCCACTGCGGCGCACGATCATCAGCGGCTCGTCGCCCGCCTCCGCCGCCGACTGCTCCGCGCGCACGCGCCAGGGCGTCTGCGGCGGCTTGGCGCCGTAGCCACGGCTGACCACGCCGACCTTCAGCCCGCGGGCGCGGCAGTGCTCGATCAGCCAGAGGATCATCGGCGTCTTGCCGGTGCCACCCACGGTGATGTTGCCGACCACGATGATCGGCACGGGGGCGCGAAAGGCCGGCTTGGCGCCGGAGAGGAAGTCCTGCCGGCGGCCGTGGGCGACGCGCCGGTAGAGCAGTTCGAACGGCCTGAGCAGGGCAAGGGCCGGGTGGCCCTTGTACCAGGCGTCGAGCAGGCGGTCGGAGAACGCCATCAGGGGGTCTTCTTGTCCGCCCGGGACTCGATGGTGGTGATGCGCAGGTGGGTAAAGCCCAGCTTGCCGGCGGCATCCATCGCGGTGACCACGGACTGGTAATCCACCTTGCCGTCGGCGGTGATCACCACCGGCAGGCTGTTATCGCCGGCGGATTCACGCTGCATGGCGTTCATCAGGTTTTCCAGGTCGTCGCGCGCCAGGCTCTGGCCGTTGAGCGCGTAGTGACCTTCGAGGCTGATGGAGATTTCCAGCTGCTTGATCTCGGTGGCTTCGGGCGGCGTGCCGCTGACCGCCTCAGGCAGTTCGACCTTGAGCTGCGACGGTTTGGTGAACGAGGTGGCGACCACGAAGAACAGCAACAGCACGAAGATCACGTCGATCAGCGACGCCAGGTTGATGAAGACGTCCTCGCGGGCCGCTCCGCCCGCTCTGCGGCGGAATTTCACGCTTTGCCTTCCTCGACGAAGTCGACTTCGCGGTCGCCCTGGGTCACTTCCACCAGCTTGATGGCTTCCTGTTCCATGGCGATGACCAGCTCATCGACGCGGCGCAGCAGGTAGCGGTGGAAGAACACTGCCGGGATCGCCACGATCAGGCCGGCCGCGGTGGTGATCAGGGCCTTGGAGATACCGCCGGCAAGCATCGGCGCGTTGGCCATGCCGTCGCCCATGAAGGCGCTGAAGATCTGGATCATGCCGAACACGGTACCCAGCAGGCCGAGCAGCGGCGCCATGGCGGCGATGGTGCCCAGGGCGTTGAGGTAGCGCTCCAGCTCGTGGATGACGCGGGACGCGGCCTCCTCGATGCACTCCTTCATGATCTCGCGACCGTGCTTGGAATTGGCCAGGCCGGCGGCGAGGATTTCACCCAGCGGGGAAGACGCGCGCAGGTCCTTCAGGGCCTGGCTGTTCATCTTCTTGTCCTTGATCTGCTTCCACACCTGGCCGAGCAGCTGCGGCGGGGCCACACGGCTCAAGCGCAGGGTCCAGAGACGTTCGGCGACGATCGCCATGGCAGCGACGGAGCTCAGCAAGATCGGCAGCATCATCCAGCCGCCAGCTTTGACCAGTTCCCACACAGTGGTGAATCCCCTGAAAAAAAGTGGCGCCACTCTAGCACAGGGGCCGTGGCGAGCCGACCGCCCGAGGCTCAATTTTCCTGCCAGAAATGTGCGCCTTCCCGCACTCCCCGGACCTCGCCATGGGCACCGAGCGTCAGGGCCAGCCCGCCCTGCTCCGCCGTATCCTGAATCCGGATGCCCAGCGCGCGGAAGCGTTCGACGACCGACGGGTGCGGATGCCCATAGGGGTTGTTGGCGCCACGGGAAATGATCGCCGTCGCCGGTCGGATCGCCCGCAGGAAGGCCAGCCCGGAGGAGCTCCGGCTGCCATGGTGCCCCGCCAGCAACCAGTCGATGCGCTCGCCGGGGTGCGCGGCCAGCCACGCCAGTTCGGCGGGTTGCGGCAGGTCGCCGGTGAGCAGGAGGCGCTCGCCGTCGGCTTCGATTTCCAGCGCGCAGGAGCGTTCGTTGCTCTCTCTGGCGCCCGCCCAGGCCCAGCTGGAGAGGCGAACACCATCGACCTGCCACTCCTCGATTCCACAGGGACGCGCCTGCAGCTCCCCCGGCAGGCGCTCAGGCTCGCCGCTGACGACCTGCGTCGGTCGCAACGAGCGCTTCACCGCCACGGCGCCACCGGCATGGTCGTTGTCCGCATGGCTGAGCATCAGCATATCCAGGCGCCCTATACCCAGACTGCGCAGCGTTGGCACGACGACGCGCTCGCCGATGTCGAAATCGCCATTGCGCGCCCCGGTGTCGTAGAGCCAGACCTGGCTGCGAGTGCGGATCAGCACTGAAAGCCCCTGCCCCACGTCCAGTACGCGGATTTCGGCCTTACCGGGCGCGGGCAGCGGGACCGCCGGCCAGAACACCGGCAGGAACATCGCCAACCCCAGTGCGCGCAATGGGACGCCGGCCGGCGCAAGCAGCAGGAGCGCCCCGAGCATCGCCAGCGCTACCGCCCAGGCGGGCGCGGCTACCGGCTGCCAGGCAGGCGCCAGCTCGGCCATCCAGCCCAGCAGCCGGAACAGCAATTCCAGCAGGCCACCCGACACCCAGAGCAGTCCCTCGCCCAGCCAGGGAACACCAAGCGCCAGACTCCCCAGCAGCGCCAACGGCACGACGACCAACTCGACCCAGGGCACGGCGATCGGGTTGGCGACCACGCCGGAAACGCTCAGCGGCAAACCCAGGGCGATGGACGCCGGCAGTAAACCGACCGCCATCAGCCATTGCGCACGCAGCCAGGTGCGCCAGGCAGTCCAGCGCCCCAGCCGCCCGGAGAAGCCGAAGATCAGCAGCGCCACCGCCGCATAGGACAGCCAGAAACCCGGCAACAGCACTACCAGCGGCTCGACGAGCAGCACCGCCAGCAAGGCGCCGAGCAGGGGCGCCCAAAGCCCCCGATGGCGATAGCGCAGGCGCCACAGCAGGACGATGGAGACCATGACGCAGGCGCGCTGCAACGGCACCTCGAAGCCAGCCATCAGGCTGTATGCCCAGGCACCGCTCGCGGCCAGCAGGCAGGCACAGGGCAACCAGGGAATTCGCGCCGGCCAGCAACCAAAGCGCGCCAGTCCGGCCACCAGTGCATAGAGCAGGCCGGCCAGCAGCGATATGTGCGAGCCGGAGATCACCATCAGGTGCAGGGTTCCGGTGTCCTGCAGGACTTGCCAGTCCGCCGGGGTCAACCCGGAGGCATCGCCCAGCACCAGCGCGGCGAGCGCCCCGGAGCGACCGTGGGCGTCCACCGCCAGCAGGCGTTGCCGCCAGGCTTCGCGCCAGGCGCGCGGGCCGCTGGAAGCCGCCACGCGCTGCCCGTCCTTCACGCTGCCGGTGGCGCCGATGCGCTGGGCAGTGAGCCACGCCTCGTAATCGAAGCCCGCGCCGTTGGCCATGCCGTGGGGCCGCTTGAGTTTCACCGCCAGGCGCCAGCGCTCGCCGCCTTCCACCGGCGGCCCGCCAAACCACGACAGGCGCAGCGTGGCAGGAACCTTCGCACGGGGACTGGAGACCTCGGTGAGCTGAAAGCGCACTGACGGCCCGGAGCGATCCGGCAGGCCCTCTACCCTGCCCTCCAGCCACAATGTGCGACCGTCCAGCTCCGGCGCCAGCCGGTCATCCAGCGCCCACTGTGCCGACTGGCAGGCCCAGGCGAAACCGAGCAGGAACAGGCCAATGAAATAGCCGCGAGTGAATAACAACGGCAACGCGAACAGCGAGAGCAGCAGCAGAACCCAGCCGGATGGAAGCTCCAGCATCCAGCGCAGCACCAGCAACCCAAGGGCCAGCGCGAACATCCCTGTACGAGGCAACGGAGCGACTCCTGGCCCCTGTGCAACCGCCGATCTGATTGACCGTCGGCGGTTACACACGGACATAGTTGGCAACGAATGGCTGTCACCTAGCTAGGCATAATGGTGCGTCGTCCGTCTGCCAGAGATTTCCTCCATGCCGCGCCGAATCTTCAAGCGCTACATGCCGGATCCGGAGAGCATCAGGAACCACAAGGGCCTGCGCTTTCTCGGACCGCTGATCCAGTCGCCCAACCTCTGGCACCTGAATCGCCGCTCCGTCTCCCGCGCCATGGGCATGGGGCTGTTCGCCGCCTTCATCCCGATCCCGCTGCAGATGCTGCTGGCAGCCTCGCTGGCGGTCTGGGTGCGAGCCAACCTGCCGATCTCGGTCGGGCTGGTCTGGCTGACCAACCCGATCACCATGCCGCCAGTGTTCTACTGCACCTACAAGATGGGCGCCTGGGTGATGGGCATCCCGGCGCGCGCCCTGCCCGAGCACCTGACCTGGGAATGGATCAGCGGCGAGCTCTCACTGCTCTGGCAGCCCTTCCTGCTGGGCTCGGTGATCTGCGGCATCCTGGTCGGCCTCCTCGGTTACCTGCTGACCGAGGGGTACTGGCGCTGGTGGATCGGCCGCAGCTGGCGACGTCGCCGGGCGCTGCGGAATTTGCAGCGCGGGCTTTAGGCACTTCCTTGTAGGAGCGAGCNTGCTCGCGAACCGCCCAAGCTCCGGAGCCGCCGACAGGTTTGTTCGCGAGCAAGCTCGCTCCTACAGGGCGATCCCTGAAACGAAAAAGCCGCCTCGAGAGGCGGCTTTTTCATGGACCGGTGAATCACTCGTAGCGCAGCGATTCCGCTGGCTGGGTCGAGGCCGCGCGCCAGGCCGGGTACAGCGTGGCGAGGAAGCTCATCGACAGCGCCGCGACACAGATCAGCACGATATCGCTGATCTGCGGGTCGGACGGCAGGTAGTTGATGAAGTAGATGTCCGAGTTGAACACATGGGTGCCGGCCAGCCGCTCCAGGGTCGAGACGATGGCGGTGACGTTGTACGCCGCCAGCACGCCCAGCACGCAACCGATGACGGTACCGATCAGGCCGATCACCGTGCCCTGCACCATGAAGATCGCCATGATCTGCTTCGGCGTGGCGCCCAGGGTGCGCAGGATGGCGATATCCGCGCGCTTGTCAGCCACCACCATGATCAGCGTGGCGATGATGTTGAAGGCGGCGACCGCGACGATCAGCAACAGCAGCAGGCCAATCATGGTCTTTTCCATCTTCATCGCGCTGAACAGGCTGCCCTGGGTGTGGGTCCAGTCCACCGAGCGGTAGCCGTCGCCCAGCTGCTTGGCGATGGCCGCACCGACCTCCGGCGCCTGGAACAGGTCCTTCAGGGCGATGCGCACGCTCTGCACCTGGCCGGGCTGCCAGCGCAGCAGGCTGGCGGCGTCGTCCACGTGGATCAGCGCCAGGGTGCTGTCCAGCTCGGCGCCGACCTTGAAGATGCCAACCACATTCAGGCGCTGCATGCGCGGGGTGATGCCGCCGGGCGCGGTGCTCGGCTCGGGAACGATCAGCAGCAGGCTGTCACCGACGTTGACGTGGAAGCGCCGCGCGGTGATCTCGCCGATGACCACGCCGAACTCGGTGGCCTTGAGGTCGTCGAGGCTGCCGCGGACCATGTGCTGGCCAATGATCGACACCTGGGTTTCCAGCGCCGGGTCGACACCGTCCACCTCGATGGGCTGCATCATGCCCTTGTAGGAGAGCATGCCGTCGACTTCGGTATAGGGCACCGCGCCGACGATCTTCGGGTTCTGCTTCGCCACTTCGGCCACGTGCTGCCAGTCGTCCAGCGGGCCGCTGGTCTGCTGCAGCACGGCATGCGGGACCATGCCGAGGATGCGCGAGCGCATTTCCTTCTGGAAGCCGTTCATCACCGAGAGCACCACGATCATGGCCAGCACGCCCAGGGCGAGGCCGATCATCGAGGTCAGGGAGATGAACGAGATGTAATGATTGCGTCGCTTGGCACGGGTGTAGCGGGTGCCGATGAAGACGGACAGGGGTCTGAACATTCCGTTATCCCTCAGGCGGCGACCAGCCGGCCCTCCTCCAGGCGCAGCACACGGTCCATCTGCTGGGCGAGGTGGGTGTCGTGGGTCACCACCAGGAAGGCGGTGCGCAGCGACTGCGACAGTTCCAGCATCAATTCCTGGATACCGTGGGCAGTGTGCTGGTCGAGGTTGCCGGTGGGCTCGTCAAGCAGCACCAGTTTCGGTGTGTTCACCAGCGCACGGGCGATGGCCACGCGCTGGCGCTCGCCACCGGACAGCTCGGACGGCTTGTGGCTCAGGCGATGCCCCAGGCCCACGCGCTCCAGCAGCGCAGTGGCGCGCTGACGTGCCTCGGGGATCGGCGTCTTGCCGATCAGCAGCGGCATGCAGACGTTCTCCAGGGCGGTGAACTCGGGCAGCAGGTGGTGGAACTGGTAGACGAAGCCCAGCGCGCGGTTGCGCAGCAGGCCGCGCTGCTTCTCGTTCAGCGCCGACAGCTGCTCGCCGGCCAGCCAGACACTGCCGGTGCTGGGCGTATCGAGGCCGCCGAGCATGTTCAGCAGGGTGCTCTTGCCCGAGCCGGAACTGCCGACGATGGCGACGCGCTCGCCGGGCAGCAGCTCCAGCTGCACGCCGGAAAGCACCTCGACCGACTGCGGGCCTTCCTCGTAGCGCTTGCCGAGGTCGCGGCAGCTCAGGACGGCCTGGTCGTTGGGGGTCGGCTTACTCATAACGCAGGGCCTCCGCGGGCTGGGTGCGGGCCGCACGCCAGGCCGGATACAGGGTGGCGAAGAAACTCAGGATCAGCGCGGCGCTGCACACCAGGATCACGTCCTCGCTCATCAGTTGCGAGGGCAGGTAATCGATGAAGTAGACGTCCGCGTTGAGGAACTTGTGGCCCAGCAGGCGTTCCAGCAGGGCAATGGCGGAGCTGACGTTGAGCGCCGCGAGGATGCCCAGCACACCGCCGATGAAGGTGCCGATCACGCCGATCACCGTGCCCTGGACCATGAAGGTCGCCATGATCTGCCCCGGCGTGGCGCCCAGGGTGCGCAGGATGGCGATGTCGGCCTTCTTGTCGGTGACGACCATGACCAGGGTGGAAATGATGTTGAACGCAGCGACCGCCACGATCAGCAGCAGCAACAGGCCGATCATGGACTTCTCCATGCGGATGGCCTGGTACAGGTTGCCGTGGCTGCGGGTCCAGTCGCGGGCGAAATAGTCGTTACCCTTCAGGGTACGGGCGATTTCCCAGGCGGTGCGCGGCGCCTGGAACAGGTCGTCAAGCTTCAGGCGCAGGCCCTCGACCTGGCCTTCCTTGAGGCGGCGCATGCGCGCAGCATCGTCGATGTGGACCATGGCGACGTAGCCGTCCAGCTCGCCGGCGCCGACGTGGAAGGTGCCGACCACCGTGAAGCGTTTCATGCGCGGGAACATGCCGGCCGGGGTGACCGAGACTTCCGGGGCGATGAAGGTGACCTTGTCGCCCAGTTTCACGCCGAGGTTCTTCGCCGCCTTGTCGCCGATCAGGATGCCGAACTCGCCGGGCTTGAGGCTCTGCAGCGAGCCTTCCTGGAAGAACTGGTCGATGATCGAGACCTTGCTCTCCTCGTTCGGGTCGACGGCGTTGATCAGCACCTTCTGCACCGTGCCGCCGGCACTGAGCAGACCCTGCATCTGGATGAAGGGCGCGACCTCCAGCACGTTGGGGTGCTGCGTCTTGATCTGCCCGGCGATGCCCTGCCAGTCGGAGATCGGCTGGTAGGACTCGACCGTGGCGTGGGGCACCATGCCCAGCACGCGGGTGCGCATCTCGTGGTCGAATCCGTTCATCACCGAGAGCACCACGATCATCACCACAACGCCCAGCGCGAGGCCGATCATGGAGGTGAGCGAAATGAAGGAAACGAAGTGGCTGCGGCGTTTGGCGCGTGTGTAGCGCGTTCCGATGTAGACGGAAAGGGGTCTGAACATGTGGGGCCGAATGAGAAGGTGATGAGTGCGTCGGGCGTCAGTTCCATCTGGCGTGCGACTTCCGTGTGGCGAGGCTCGGCAGGCGGCTTTACACTCAGACCATCACTGCCGCCGTGGGTTCGCCATGTCCACTCCAGACGCGGATGACCGCCGCGAATACTATCGTATTGAAGACACGCTCGCATTGGAATTTCGCCCGCTGCGCGAGGACGAAATCCAGTCGGGAGAAGTGCTTCAGGATGATTCCGCGCTGTTCAATCTGCTCAGCGACCTGCACCTCACCGACTTCGAGTCGCAGCACCTGCTGCGCCATATCAACGAGCGCGACCGCCCGCTGGCCAGCTACCTGAAGGTGATGAACAAGCGCATCGACCTGATCGCCCAGGCCCTGACCCAGAGCCTGCTCAGCGAGATAGGCCCGGCGCGCAGGGTGACGCTGTCCGAAGGCGGCATCAATTTCCGCGATGCCCAGCCGCTGCCGGTCGGCCAGGACCTGGCGCTGAAGATCGTCCTGCTCCCCCATGGCCTGGGCCTGCTGTTGCGCGCCAAGGTCACCCATTGCCAGCAGCAGCCTGAGGGCGACTACGAGATCGGCACCGAATTCGAGATGCTCGGCGACGCCCCGCGCCAGTTGCTGGCCCGCCACATCCTCCAGCGCCAGGCATTGGAACGCCGGCAGGCCAAGGCCCGTGAAGAATGAACCCAGGGAAATCCATGCGCCATCTGCTGCTCCTGTTGAGCCTTGTCACCCCGCTGCCACTGCTGGCGGATACCATCGAGATACCCGTGGGCAGCCAGGGCGACCCGCACCTCGTGCTGCCAGCCCGTGGCGAGAGCCAGAAGGCCGTGCTGGAGCGCTTCGGCCTGCCGGACGAGGAGCACGCGGCGGTGGGCAAGCCGCCCATCTCGCGCTGGGACTACCGCGAGTTCAGCGTCTATTTCGAGAGCGGCGTGGTGGTCGATGCCGTCCGCCAGCACCGCTCCCAGTACCTCAAAGACCTTACACCGACTCCCAAGGAGCCCCAGTGACTCTGATCTACGGCCATCGCGGCGCCAAAGGCGAAGCACCGGAAAACACCCTGAACAGCTTCCTGCGCTGCCTGGAACATGGCGTGAAGCGCTGCGAACTGGACCTGCACCTGTCCCGCGACGGCGAGCTGATGGTGATCCACGACCCGACGCTCAAGCGCACCACCGGCCGACGCGGCAAGGTCTCCGAGCAACTGGCGGACGATCTGGTGACCATGGACGCCCGCGACGGCGGCCCAGGCTGGGTGCGCCCCTGCCCTATCCCGCGCCTGGCAGAGCTGTTCGAGCGCTGCGAGTTCGAACACTGGCAGCTGGAAGTGAAAAGCGCATCGAAAGATCGAGCCGGACGCACCGTGCAGGCGATTCACCAGTTGGTGGGCCGCTTCGGCCTGCGCGACCGAATCACCGTGACCTCGAGTTCGCGCACGGTGCTGCGCGCGCTGGAGGAACTGGCGCCGGAACTGTCACGCGGGCTGGTAGCCGAATACGCCTGGCTGGACCCGTTGAAGGTCGCCGCGCACTACGGCTGCGATCTGCTGGCGCTGAACTGGATGCTGTGCACCCCGGAGCGCTTGCTGAAAGCGCAGAAGCAGGGGCTGCATGTGTCGGTGTGGACGGTCAACGAGCCGGCCCTGATGCGCCGGCTCGCCGATTTTGGCGTGGATAGCCTGATCACAGACTTTCCCGGTTTGGCCACTGCCACGATCGGGAATCGCTGAGCAGGTTCCCCCCGACCGGCTCAGGCCGCCGGTCGGGGTATTTCAAAAAATCCGGTTCAGGCCGTCGAACGCCGCTACGCGGTAGGCTTCGGCCATGGTCGGATAGTTGAAGGTGGTGTTGACGAAGTACTTCAGGGTGTTCAGTTCGCCCGGCTGGTTCATGATCGCCTGGCCGATGTGGACGATCTCCGAGGCCTGGTCGCCGAAGCAGTGCACCCCGAGGATTTCCAGGGTGTCGCGGTGGAACAGGATCTTCAGCATGCCCACCGGCTCGTTGGAGATCTGCGCGCGAGCCATCCCCTTGAAGAAGGCCTTGCCCACCTCATAGGGAATCTTCGCCACGGTCAGTTCCTGCTCGTTCTTACCGATCGAGCTGATCTCCGGAATGGTGTAGATACCGGTCGGCACGTCATTCACGAAGCGCCAGCCATCATGCTCGACGATGTTGCCGGCGGCCGAACGGCCCTGGTCGTAGGCGGCGCTGGCCAGGCTCGGCCAGCCGATCACATCGCCTGCGGCGTAGATGTTCGATACCGAGGTGCGGTAGTTCTCATCCGTCTCGATCTGGCCACGGCTGTTGACCTTGATGCCGATGTTCTCCAGGCCCAGGCGGTCGGTATTGCCGGTACGGCCGTTGCACCACAGCAGGGCATCGGCCTTGATCTTCTTGCCCGACTTCAGGTGCAGGATCACGCCGTTGTCCAGGCCTTCCACGCGCTCGTATTCCTCGTTGTGACGGATCAGCACGTTGTTGTTGCGCAGGTGGTAGCTCAGCGCGTCGGAGATTTCGTCGTCGAGGAAGCTCAGCAACTGGTCGCGGGTGTCGATCAGGTCCACCAGCACGCCCAGGCCGCTGAAGATCGAGGCGTACTCGCAGCCGATCACGCCGGCTCCGTAGATGATCAGGCGGCGCGGGGTGTGGCTCAGCGAGAGGATGGTGTCGCTGTCGTAGACGCGCGGGTGGTTGAAGTTGATGTCCGACGGGCGATACGGACGCGAGCCGGTGGCGATGACGAACTGGTCGGCCACCAGGCGCTCCACGGCGCCGCTGGGGGTGACGACTTCGACGGTGCGCTCATCGACGAAGCTGGCGGTGCCGTTGAACATGTCGATGCGGTTGCGCGCGTAGTAGCCGGTGCGCGAGGACACCTGCTTGGAGATCACCCGCTCGGCGCTTTTCAGCACGTCCGGGAAGGAGAACCAGCGCGGCTCGCCGATCTGGCGGAACATCGGGTTGGTGTTGAACTCGATGATCTGCTTCACCGAGTGACGCAGCGCCTTGGACGGGATGGTGCCCAGGTGCGTGCAGTTGCCGCCGACCACGCGACGGCTGTCCACCACCGCCAGCTTGCGCCCGTACTTGGAGGCGTTCATCGCCGCCCCCTCGCCTGCCGGGCCCGTGCCGAGAATCACCACGTCGTAGTTGTAGACAGCCATGCGTACTCCTTCAGAACAGGCCGGGGCGCCCGCTTGGCGCTCCCGGCGAAGCCCCGGCACCACATGCGCCGAGGCGGATCGAAATCATTGGCGCAGCTTAGCCCTGCGGCAAAAGGCTGCACATTAGCGGTTGGTCGGCAGGTAGGCGAATTTTGCCGTCACTACATGCCTTGACCCGCCTGCGGGCCGCCATCATGCCCGCCGAAGCTTTCATTCAGGCGACGGAAACAGCGCTTCGAAGCGAGTCGTCGCACGGGTCACGAAACCCTGGCCCTGGCGCACGATGAAGAATGCCGCCAGCCCGTTGCGCTCGGCAAAGGTATAGCCCTCCTCCGGGCCCAGCACCATCAGCAACGTCGACAGGCCATCGGCGCGCAGGGCCTGGGCTTCCGCCACGGTGACCGCCGCCAGCGCATGCCGGACCGGCGAGCCAGTGCGCGGGTCGAAGGTGTGCGAATAGCGCTGCCCGCCCTCCTCGAAATAGTTGCGGTAGTCGCCGGAGGTGGACAGGCCGATTCCGTCCAGCGCCACCGAACGCTCCACCTGCCGCTCGCGCTCGCCGCTGGGCACTTCCAGGGCGATCCGCCAGGGCGTGCCATCGGGCTTATGTCCGACCGCCTTGAGTTCCCCGGTGATCTCCACCAGGTAATCCGTCAGGCCCAGCTCGGCCAGGCGCGCGCTGACCTGATCCACAGCGTAACCGGCGACGATGCTGTCGAAGTCCAGCTGCGCGTCGACGTCCTTGCACAGTCGATCGCCGTCCAGACGCAGATGTCGATGGCCGACGCGGGCGCGTTCACGCTCCAGCGCGGCCGCATCGGGCACCCTCTCGCTGCGCGACTGCGGGCCGAAGCCCCAGAGGTTCATCAGCGGCTCGACAGTGAGGTCGAAGGCCCCGCCGCTTTGCTGCGAAAGCTGTTCACCGTAGTGCCAGAGCGTCAGCATGTCCGCCGTCAGGGCCATGCAGGCGCCGGCTGGCAAGGCGTTGAAGCGGGACACAACGGAGTCGTCACGGTAGGTGGAGAACTGCTGGTCCAGGCTCGCCAGGATCGTGTCGACCTCGGCCTTGAGCTTCGCTGCGTCCGGCGACTTGCCGGTCGGCACGAACTGCACCGTGTAGCTGCTGCCCATGGTCGGCCCGCCGAAGCGCTCGACGGATTGCCCGCAGCCGCTCAAGGCTGCCAGAACCAGCACGATCAACAGGCTTGCACGGGACAAGGTCATCTCCATCAGCCGCCAGGCGAGCGGCGCCGGGCATTCTACCGCAAGCACCCGGCGCCACTGTTTCCGCTCTGGCAAAGGTGCATTACCAAAAGAAAACGGGAGCCGAAGCTCCCGTTACTCAACCGGTTCAGGCGTCAGCCTTGGCCGGGGATTTGCGCTTGAACAGGAAGTAGCAGGCTCCCATCAGCACGATCCACACCGGGATCGCGTACACCGACACGTCAATGCCCGGAATCTGCAGCATGATGCCCAGGATGAACACCACGAAGGCCAGGCACAGCCAGTTGCCGAATGGGTACCACAGCGCGCGGAAGAACGGCTGCACACCCTTGGCCACCATGGCCTTGCGGAACTTCATGTGGGCCAGGCTGATCATCGCCCAGTTGATCACCAGCGCGGCGACCACCAGGGACATCAGCAGCTCCAGCGCCTGGTGCGGAATCACGTAGTTGACCACCACGCAAGCCAGGGTGATGAAGGCCGAGACGCCGATGGCCAGCAGCGGCACGCCACGGTCATCGACCTTGGCGAAGGCGCGCGGGGCGTCGCCCTGCTCGGCCAGGCCGTAGAGCATGCGGCTGTTGCAGTAGACGCAGCTGTTGTAGACCGACAGCGCGGCAGTAAGCACCACGAAGTTCAGGATATTGGCCGCGTACTCGCTACCCAGCAGCGAGAAGACCTTCACGAACGGGCTGCCGCTGTAGGGGTCGCCGGCACTGTTGATGCTCTGCAGCAGCGCATCCCAGGGGTACAGCGAGAGCAGCACGGCCAGGGCGCCGATATAGAAGATCAGGATCCGGTAGATGACCTGGTTGATCGCCTTGGGGATCACCTTCTTCGGCTCGGAGGCCTCGGCGGCGGTGATGCCGACCAGTTCCAGACCACCGAAGGAGAACATGATGATCGCCAGGACCATGATCAGCCCCTTCCACCCATTGGGGAAGAAGCCGCCGTGGGCCCACAGGTTGCTCACCGAGGCCTGCGGGCCGCCGGTGCCGCTGACCAGCAGCCAGACGCCGAGCAGGATCATGCCGATGATGGCGACGACCTTGATGATCGCGAACCAGAACTCGGTCTCGCCGAAGGCCTTCACGTTGAACAGGTTGATGGCGTTGATCAGCACGAAGAACACGGCCGCCGTCGCCCAGGTCGGGAAGTCCGGCCACCAGAACTGGATGTACTTGCCGACCGCGGTCAGCTCCGACATGCCCACCAGGATGTACAGCACCCAGTAGTTCCAGCCCGACATGAAGCCGGCGAAACCGCCCCAGTACTTGTGCGCGAAGTGGCTGAAGGAACCGGCGACGGGCTCCTCGACGATCATCTCGCCGAGCTGGCGCATGATCAGGAAGGCGATGAAGCCGCCGATGGCGTAGCCGAGGATCATCGACGGGCCGGCGGATTGCAGGACGCCGGCAGAGCCCAGGAACAGGCCGGTACCGATGGCGCCGCCGAGTGCGATCAGCTGGATATGGCGATTCTTCAGACCGCGCTTCAGCTCGCCTTCGTGCAGATGTTGTCCATCCATTTGAAGTCTTTCCAGGTTCGGGAATTGGCAGATTTTATTGATCGTTATGGGGGTGCCACTAACGAAAAACGGGAGCCCGAGAGCTCCCGTTTCCCTAGACCGCCTGAATCAGCGCGGGAAAGCCGGCGGATTCACGCCAGCCATGTCTTCCATCACGCGGACGACCTGGCAGCTGTAGCCGAACTCGTTGTCGTACCAAACGTACAGGACGACGCGATTGTCGTTGGCAATGGTCGCCTCGGCATCGACGACGCCCGCATGGCGGGAACCAACGAAGTCGGTGGAAACCACTTCCTGGGACGACACGAAATCGATCTGCTTCTGCAGGTCCGAGTGCATGGCCATCTGGCGCAGGTACTCGTTGATCTCTTCGCGGTTGGTGGCCTTTTCCAGGTTCAGGTTCAGGATGGCCATGGAGACGTTCGGCGTCGGAACGCGGATGGCGTTGCCGGTCAGCTTGCCTTTGAGCACCGGCAGAGCCTTGGCGGCAGCAGTAGCGGCGCCAGTCTCGGTGATCACCATGTTCAGCGGCGCGGCGCGGCCACGGCGGCTGCCCTTGTGGAAGTTGTCGATCAGGTTCTGGTCGTTGGTGAACGAGTGAACGGTTTCGACGTGGCCGTTGATGATGCCGTACTGATCGTTGACAGCCTTCAGCACCGGCACGATGGCGTTGGTGGTGCAGGAAGCGGCGGATACGATCTTGTCGTCAGCGGTGATGTCGCCATGGTTGATGCCGTGTACGACGTTCTTCAGCGCGCCCTTGCCCGGAGCGGTCAGGATCACGCGGTCGATACCCGGGCACTTCAGGTGCTGGCCCAGGCCTTCGGCGTCACGCCACTTGCCGGTGTTGTCGACCAGCAGGGCTTTCTTGATGCCGTACTGGGTGTAGTCGATCGACGCCGGGTCGTTGGAGTAGATCACCTGGATCAGGTTGCCGTTGGCGGTGATGGTGTTGTTTTCTTCGTCGATGGTGATGGTGCCATCGAACGGGCCATGCACGGAGTCACGACGCAGCAGGCTGGCGCGCTTGACCAGGTCGTTCTCGGCGCCCTTGCGGACGACGATGGCGCGCAGGCGCAGGCCGTCGCCGCCACCGGTCTTCTCGATGAGGATACGGGCCAGCAGGCGGCCGATACGACCGAAGCCGTACAGGACGACGTCGGTGCCTTCGCGGGCGCCGCCGTTCTGCTTGCCGACCACGTCGGCCAGTTCGTCCTTGGTGAACTGCTCGATGCTGCGGCCGTTACCTTCGGTCTTGAACTTGGCAACCATCTTGCCCAGGTCGACGGAAGCGGCGCCCAGCTTGAGCTCGCTCATCGCCTTGAGGATCGGGAAAGTGTCGTGAACCGACAGCCCGCCTTCTTCGGCCAGGCGGTGACGGGCGAAACGGTGCGCTTTGAGGATCGCGATCACCGAACGGTTGATCAGGCCACGGCCGTAGATCGAGGTCACCACGTTGTTGTTACGGTAGAGTTGGCCGATCAGCGGAATCATGGCTTCCGCGAGGGCTTCACGATCGATCCACTCACCGAGACACTGGTCGGGCTTCTGGGTCACGGGCAATACCTTCCACATGTAGGAGAAGAAAAAAGGGGCTACATTATGACGGCGCGAACAATCGCCGGCAATCCGCAGCGGTCGTATGACTGACATCCGTCAATCGGGATAGTTACAATCCGACCGGTCAAATTCCTCGACCGGAGCCACGAACGCCCGTGTCCGTATTGCGCATCCCTACATTGCCGACAGCCGCCGGCAAGCAATCCTGGGGCAACCTCCCCGGAGCCGCCCTGAGCCTGGCCATCGCTGAAGCGGCCGGCCCAGCCAAACGTTTCACCCTGTTGCTGACCGCCGACAGCCAGAGCGCCGAGCGTCTGGAGCAGGAACTGCGCTTCTTCGCGCCAGACCTGCCGGTATTGCAACTGCCGGACTGGGAAACCCTGCCCTACGACGTCTTCTCGCCGCACCAGGACATCATCTCCCAGCGCGTCGCCGCCCTTTATCAGTTGCCCGAACTGCGCCGCGGCGTGCTGGTGGTGCCCATCACCACCGCCCTGCACCGCCTGGCGCCGGCCAAGTTCCTGCTCGGCAGCAGCCTGGTGCTGGACGTCGGCCAGAAGCTCGACGTCGAGCAGATGCGCAGCCGCTTCGAAGCCGCCGGCTATCGCTGCGTGGATACCGTCTACGAACACGGCGAGTTTGCCGTGCGCGGTGCACTGATCGACCTGTTCCCCATGGGCAGCGAACTGCCCTACCGCATCGACCTGTTCGATGACGAAATCGAGACGCTGCGCACCTTCGACCCGGAAACCCAGCGCTCCATCGACAAGGTGGAGAGCATTCGGCTGCTGCCGGCGCGCGAGTTCCCGCTGCGCAAGGAAGCGGTGGCCGGCTTCCGCGGCCGCTTCCGCGAGCGTTTCGACGTCGACTACCGGCGTTGCCCGATCTACCAGGACCTCGCCAGCGGCCTGACACCCGCCGGCATCGAGTACTACATCCCGCTGTTCTTCGAAGATGGCGAGGCTTCGACGCTGTTCGACTACCTGCCACAGGACACCCAGGTGTTCTCCCTGCCGGGCATCGAGACCGCCGCCGAGCAGTTCTGGACCGACGTGCGCAACCGCTACGAAGACCGTCGTTACGACCCGGAACGCCCCCTGCTGCCGCCGGCCGAAGTATTCCTGCCGGTGGAAGACTGCTTCGCCCGCCTGAAGAACTGGCCGCGCGTGGTGGTCAGCCCCGAGCCGATCGAAACCGGCGTCGGCCGCGAACGCTTCCCCGCCGAAGCGCTGCCAGAGCTGGCCATCGAGGCCAAGGCAACCGAGCCACTGGCGCGCCTGCGCCAGTTCATCGAGCAGTTCGACGGGCGCATCCTCTTTACCGCCGAATCCGCCGGCCGCCGCGAAGTGCTGCTGGAACTACTCGCACGACTGAAGCTGCGCCCGGTCGAGGTCGAAGGCTGGCCGGGCTTCCTGGCCCACAAGGACCGCCTGGCGATCACCATCGCGCCGATGGATGAAGGCCTGCTGCTGGACGCCGAAAAGGGCCAGCCAGGCATCGCCCTGGTGGCCGAGAGCCCGCTGTTCGGCCAGCGCGTCATGCAGCGCCGGCGCCGCGAGAAGACCCGCGACGGTGGCGAGAACGTCATCAAGAATCTCACCGAGCTGCGCGAAGGCGCGCCGGTGGTGCACATCGACCACGGCGTCGGCCGCTACATGGGCCTGATCACCCTGGAGATCGACGGCCAGAACGCCGAGTTCCTCGCCCTGCAATACGCCGACGAGGCCAAGCTCTACGTTCCCGTCGCCAACCTGCACCTGATCGCCCGCTACACCGGCAGCGACGACGCCCTGGCGCCGCTGCACAAGCTGGGCTCGGAAACCTGGCAGAAGGCCAAGCGCAAGGCCGCCGAACAGGTCCGCGACGTCGCCGCCGAGCTGCTCGACATCTACGCTCGCCGCGCCGCCCGCAAGGGCTACGCGTTCAAGGACCCGCAGGTCGACTACGCCACCTTCTCCGCCGGCTTCCCCTTCGAGGAAACCCCGGACCAGCAGACCGCCATCGAGGCGGTGGTCGCCGACATGCTCTCGGAGAAGCCGATGGACCGCCTGGTCTGCGGCGACGTGGGCTTCGGCAAGACCGAAGTGGCCATGCGCGCGGCCTTCGTCGCGGTGCACAGCGGCAAGCAGGTCGCCGTGCTGGTGCCCACCACGCTCCTCGCCCAGCAGCACTACAACAGCTTCCGCGACCGTTTTGCCGACTGGCCGGTAACGGTCGAGGTGATGAGCCGCTTCAAGTCCGCCAAGGAAGTCGAAGGCGCCGTCGCGCAGCTGGCCGAAGGCAAGGTGGACATCGTCATCGGCACCCACAAGCTGCTGCAGGACGACGTCAAGTTCAAGAACCTCGGCCTGGTCATCATCGACGAAGAGCACCGCTTCGGCGTGCGCCAGAAGGAACAGCTCAAGGCGCTGCGCAGCGAGGTGGACATCCTCACCCTCACCGCCACGCCGATCCCGCGCACGCTGAACATGGCGGTCGCCGGCATGCGCGACCTGTCGATCATCGCCACGCCGCCGGCACGCCGGCTCTCCGTGCGCACCTTCGTCATGGAAGAGCAGAAGTCGGTGATCAAGGAAGCCCTGCTGCGCGAACTGCTGCGCGGCGGCCAAGTGTACTTCCTGCACAACGAAGTGAAGACCATCGAGAAGTGCGCCCGCGACCTGGCGGAGCTGGTTCCCGAGGCGCGCATCGGCATCGGCCACGGACAGATGAACGAACGCGACCTGGAACGGGTGATGAGCGACTTCTACCACAAGCGCTTCAACGTGCTGGTGGCCTCGACCATCATCGAGACCGGCATCGACGTGCCCAGCGCCAACACCATCCTCATCGAGCGCGCCGACAAGTTCGGCCTGGCCCAGTTGCACCAGTTGCGCGGCCGCGTCGGCCGCAGCCACCACCAGGCCTACGCCTACCTGCTCACTCCGCCGCGCAAGCAGATGACCCCGGACGCCGAAAAGCGTCTGGAGGCCATCGCCAACGCGCAGGACCTCGGCGCCGGCTTCGTACTGGCCACCCACGACCTGGAAATCCGCGGCGCCGGCGAGTTGCTCGGCGACGGCCAGAGCGGGCAGATCCAGGCGGTGGGTTTCACTCTCTACATGGAAATGCTCGAGCGCGCGGTGAAAGCCATCCGCAAGGGCGAGCAGCCGAATCTCGAGCAGCCGCTGGGCGGCGGCCCGGACATCAACCTGCGCGTGCCGGCGCTGATCCCCGAGGATTACTTGCCGGACGTCCACGCCCGCCTGATCCTCTACAAGCGCATCGCCAACGCCGCCGACGAGGACGGCCTGCGCGAGCTGCAGGTGGAAATGATCGACCGCTTCGGCCTGCTGCCGGAGCCGGCGAAGAACCTGATCCGTCTGACTTTGCTGAAACTGCAGGCGGAAAAGCTCGGGATCGTGAAGGTAGATGCCGGCCCCCAGGGAGGCCGGGTAGAATTCGCCGCCGATACCTGCGTCGACCCGCTGGTGCTGATCAAGATGATCCAGAGCCAGCCCAATCGGTACAAATTCGAAGGGGCCACCCTCTTCAAGTTCCAGGTGCCCATGGAGCGCCCGGAAGAACGGTTCAACACGCTGGAAGCGCTGCTCGAGCGCCTCACGCCACAGACTCATTAAGGACCCTGTGCATGCGCCTGTTCCAACCCTTGCTGCTGTCGCTGGCGCTACTGTCGCCAGCCGCCTTCGCCGAGCCCTACCAGGTGGAGCTGATCCTCTTCCAGCAATCCGGCGACGCCGTTTTCGCCAGTCGCCCTGCGCCCGACGACTGGGCCAAGGGCGCGCAACCGCCCGGCCCGGACAGCTCACGCCCCACCGCGATGGACGCCCAGGTGGCCAAGCTCAAGCAGAACGAAGGCTTCCAGGTACTGATGCACAAGGCCTGGCGCCAGGAGATCGATGCCAACCCGGTGAAGGTTTCCCTGACCGAGGGCGCAAAGCACGATGGCCATTTCCCGGTGGAGGGCACCATCACCTTCAGCCAGCAACGCTTCGTGAACACCCAGACCGACTTCTGGATCAACCAGTTCGGCCAGGACGGCCTGCTCGCCGCCAGCCAGCACATGGTCCAGGAAGCCAGCCTGAAGAACAGTGTGCTGACCTACCTCGACCACCCGAGCCTGGGCATGTTGATCAAGGTGACCCCGCTCAACGCCAAGCCCGCCTCCGCCCCGCCGCCGGGCATGGAAGACGAGGCTCCGACCGGCCCGGACGCGCCGCAGCAGCAACAGGCTCCCGCTGCCCCGGCAGACGGCGGCTTCGACGCCCCGCCGCCGGCACAGCCCGCGCAATAAATAAAAAGCCCGGCATTCGCCGGGCTTTTTATTTTGCTCTTCGCAGGAGCGAGCTTGCTCGCGAACCCGCAAGGCGCGGTGCCAAGCGGTTCGCGAGCAAGAACTAGACGTCCCCCTCGCTCCTACAGTATTGGCTCAGCTCACCAGCACGCGCCCCAGCACCTCGCGCACCTTGCCGATACCTTCGTGCAACGCCTGCTCGATCTCGGCCATGGTAATGATGCCGCTGGACTTGCCAGCCGCCGGATTCACCACCAGCGACAGGCAGGCGTAAGGCAGATCCAGCTCGCGAGCCAGCGCAGCCTCGGGCATGCCGGTCATGCCAATGATGTCGCAACCGTCGCGCTCCAGCTTGGCGACTTCCGCCACGGTTTCCAGGCGCGGGCCCTGGGTCGCGGCATACACGCCATGGCTGCTGTACGCATAGCCCAGCGCCTGCAGGGCGGCAATCAGCTTGAGCCGCAGCGTCTCGTCGTAGGGGTGGCTGAAGTCGATGTGGGTGACGTGCTCGATGTCGCCGGCAAAATAGGTGTGTTCGCGCCCCCAGGTGTAATCGACGATCTGGTGCGGCACGCAGAGATGGCCACTGCCCATGGCCGCGTGGATGCCGCCCACGGCGTTCACCGCCAGGATAGCTTCGGCGCCCGCCTGCTTCAGCGCCCAGAGGTTGGCGCGGTAGTTCACCTGGTGCGGCGGGAAGCGATGCGGGTGGCCGTGGCGGGCGAGGAAGAGCACCTCGCGGCCGGCGAACTCGCCGCGCTGGATGGCTGCCGAGGGTGCGCCGTAGGGCGTATCCAGCTCGATGGCGTCCTTCAGGGTCAACCCTTCCAACTGGGTCAGGCCAGTGCCGCCGATGATGGCGTAAACAGTCATGGCAAATCCTTAATCGATCAGTTGTGCGGCACGCAGCTCGCCGACGGCTTGTTGCCAGCGCGGCAGCTGCTTGTATTCGATACCTGGCCAAGCCTTGGCGCGCATGCGCTGCAGACGCTGCGGCGCGCTGACCTTGAGGCGCTGCAAAGCGCTCAGGGCCAGCTCGGCGGAGGCGCGGTCGTTGCACACCAGGCCCATGTCGCAGCCGGCACTCAGGGCGGCCTCAATGCGGTTGGCGGCATCACCGACCACGTGGGCGCCGGCCATGGACAGGTCATCGCTGAAGATCACCCCATCGAAGCCCAGTTCGCCACGCAGGATGTCCTGCAGCCAGCGGCGGGAGAAGCCGGCCGGATTCGGGTCGACCTGCGGGTAGATCACGTGAGCCGGCATCAGCGCATCCAGCTCGCCGGAAAGGCGCTGGAACGGCACCAGGTCCACGGCGCGGATCTGCTCCAGCGTACGTTCGTCCTCAGGGATACCCACATGGGAATCCACTTCCGCCCAACCGTGGCCGGGGAAGTGCTTGCCGGTGGAAGCCATGCCCGCGGCGCGCATGCCGCGAATGAAAGCGCGGGCCAGCTCGACGGCGCGCTCCGGATTGCCCTCGAAGGCTCGACTGCCAACGACAGCGCTGCGCTGGTGATCCAGATCGAGCACCGGAGCGAAGCTCAGGTCGAGCCCCACCGCGAGCACCTCGGTTGCCATCAGCCAGCCGCACTGTTCGGCCAGTCGCTCGGCATTGGCGTTATCGGCAATGGCGCGCATCGCCGGCAGGCGCAGGAAACCCTGGCGCAGGCGCTGCACCCGGCCGCCCTCCTGATCCACCGCGAGCAGCAGGTCGGGGCGCAGCGCGCGGATGGAGGCCATCAGCTCGCGCACCTGGCGCGGCGACTCGATGTTGCGGGCGAATATGATCAGGCCGCCGACTTCCGGCTGGCGCAGGATCTGGCGGTCCTCGGCGGTGAGCCAGGTGCCGCCGATGTCGAGCATCAGTGAGCCTTGCATGTACATTCCTTTCAATTCAATTGCGCCACCCGCCACTCGGGGCAGGCGGCCTCTTCGATGCGGACCCGGCAATGGAGGGGAACCTGCGGAAAGAGTTCCAGCAGGTCGTCATTGCGCAGGCGGATACAGCCGTGGGACAGCGGCGTGCCCATGGGCTCGCAGTCCGGCGTACCGTGCAGATAGATGTAGCGGCGGAAGGTATCCACCTCGCCAATCCGATTGCGCCCCGGCTCGCAGCCACTGAGCCAGAGGATGCGCGAGAGTATCCAGTCGCGGCCGGGAAACGCCTCGTGAAGCTTGGCCGTCCAGGTCTCGCCGGTCCAGCGCCGCCCCTTCAGAACCGCGCCTTTGGGCAAGCCATCGCCGATGCGCGCACGGACCTGGTGCAAGCCGCGCGGCGTGCAGCCGGAGCCGTTGCGCTCCCCCGCGCCGTTGACGGCGCTGGATACCGGAATGCGCACGACAAGACGCCCCTCGGCGAAGCCGTAGAGCATCTGGTCAGCAAGGGAGATATGGAGAAGATCGAGATCAGCCATGGCCGGCTACTGTAGCCGATCGAGCCGACGCAGCCCAGCGCGAAGCCGGGCCCGGATCAGACCTTGGCGGGCGCCTGGGCGGCACTCGACTTGGTGCGCGGCTTGAGCTGCGCCCCCGCCAGCGAAGGATCGCTGACGCCGCTGTCGGCGCGCATCCCGGCAGCCAGGAACGGCACCATCAGGCGCATCACCTGCTCGATGGAAGTGTTCACGCCGAAATCGTTCTCGGCCATGGCACGCAGCGCCTTGATGCCGGACATGCTGAACACCGCGGTACCCAGCATGAAGTGCACGCGCCAGAACAGTTCCAGCGGCGGCAAGCGCGGCGCGGACTCGTTCACCAGCAGCATGTAGCGACGGAAAACCTTGCCGTAGACCTCTTCGAGGTACTTGCGCAGGTGCCCCTGGCTCTGGCTGAACGCCAGCCCCAGCAGGCGCATGAAGATCGACAGGTCGTTGCCGCTGCGCGGCTTGACGGCCATGGCCTGGATCACGAGCAGTTCGAGCAGCTCTTCCAGCGTTGCGCGGGGCGCATCGGGCTTGGCCTGGCGGCGATCCAGCTCCTTCTCGAGGCTGGCGCAGAACGGGCCGAGGAAGCGCGAGAAGACCGCCTGGATCAGCGCCTTCTTCGAGCCGAAGTGGTAGTTCACCGCTGCGAGGTTCACCCCCGCCTTGCTGGTGATCAGACGCAAGGAGGTTTCGGCGAAGCCTTTCTCCGCGAACAGCTGTTCCGCAGCATCCAGGATGCGTTCGACGGTTTCCGACTGGGCCATGGCTACTCCGCCTGACAAACACTTGTTTGAAACATACGTTTCAGCGTCTTCTATTGTCAAGCAAAGTGCGATGGATTGTTACCAATATCATGGCAATGCGACGAGAGACCTTGTGTAAAGCAAGACGCTTGCCAGCGTCCAAAGGTTACATGCACGAACGTTCCACCGACAGCCGCGCCCAACAAAAGCATTGCCAGCCCGCCATCACTGTATATAATTCCAGGCACTGTATAAAAAGCCAGAGTATGGACATGCTGAAGCTCACGCCGCGCCAAGCCGAGATCCTCGCCTTCATCAAACGCTGCCTGGAAGCCAACGGCTACCCGCCCACCCGCGCGGAAATCGCCCAGGAACTCGGCTTCAAGTCGCCCAACGCCGCCGAGGAGCACTTGAAAGCCCTCGCCCGCAAAGGCGCCATCGAGATGACCCCGGGCGCTTCCCGCGGCATCCGCATCCCCGGCTTCGAGCCCAAGGCCGCCGCCAATGACGACGAATTGCCGATCATCGGCCGGGTTGCCGCTGGCGCACCGATCCTTGCCGAGCAGAACGTCGACGACACCTGCCGGATCAACCCCACCTTCTTCAATCCGCCCGCCGATTACCTGCTGCGCGTACGCGGCCAGAGCATGAAGGACGTCGGCATCATGGATGGCGACCTGCTCGCCGTGCATGTCACCCGCGAGGCGCGCAACGGCCAGATCGTGGTTGCCCGCCTGGGTGAAGAGGTCACGGTGAAGCGCTTCAAGCGCGAAGGCAGCAAGGTCTGGCTGCTCGCCGAGAACCCGGAGTTCGCCCCCATCGAGGTCGATCTCAAGGAACAGGAACTGGTCATCGAAGGCTTGAGCGTCGGCGTGATCCGTCGCTGAACAGGAGACACCCATGCAGTACCCGCAGCCGCAGAACCTGCCGCAACTCCCGCTGTTCCAGGAAGCACTCTGGGCGAGCGGTACTGCTCCCCTGCTCCCGGAGCTGATGGAAGAAGAACCCGTCGCCGACGAAAGCGCCTTCAGCGAGATCGCCCTGCGCGGCCTTCCCGGTCAGTGCCTGATGCTGCTGGCGCCCATGCTCCGCGAGCTGAGCGAGGAAAGCGATTCGCGCTGGCTGACCCTGATCGCGCCGCCGTCCAGCCTGACGCCGGACTGGCTGCGCAAGGCCGGCCTGAACCGCCAGGGCATCCTGCTGCTGCCAGCCCGCGATCAGGCCGCCGCCCAGGCCCTGGCCTGCGAGGCGCTGCGCCTGGGCAACAGCCACACCGTAGTGAGCTGGCTGAATCTCAGCGCGAAAGCGCGTGCGCAACTGTCCCGCTCGGCCGTGGCCGGCCAGGCGCAGAGCCTGAACATTCGTCTGGGTTGATCGGATCGGGAAGCTTCGCCGCGAACGCGGCGAAGCGGCAGCACTCAGTGCAGGACGCGCGGACCTTCGTCGTCCATGCTCATGTCGCCGCCTTCGGCGAGACGACCGGCCATCTGCACACCGACATTGAACATCGCCTTGGCGATCTCGATGTGCTGGCCCTGCAGGAAGCCCTTGGCATCGGCGGAGAACTCCAGGGTCACCAGCGCCTCCTCCTCGTCTGCACGACGCAGCACAATGCGCCCGTCAGGCAGTTCGACAATTTCCAGAAATGAGGTTGGCATAGCGACGTTCTCCACAGCAGAACGCGTAGTGTAACAGCCACATCCGCTACACCCTAGCCAAAGCTTGCGCGGACCGACCGGAAGGCCGGCACGCTGTGAAGCAGGAATCAGAGCTCGGTGAGCGATGCGCGGAAGCGCAGTACCAGGTCCTTCAGGGCTTTGCGCCAGGCTTCCAGCTCATCATTGCCCAGCTCGACCGGCGCCTCGTCGTCGACATTCACTGCCTGGATCAGCGGCTGGGTCGGATCGACCTTGGCTTTCTTTGGCTCGCTCGGCGGCTGGAACAGCGCGGCATAGCCGGCCAGCAAGCGGCCCAGCCAGGCTTCCGGCGATTGCGCCAGTTCGACCATTTCCGCCAGCTCCGGGCTTGGAGCGGCAGCCAGCACCTCGGCATTCAGCAGCATATCGACGCGCGGCGCACCGGCCTGGGGCAGGCGGTAGTAACCGGCGATCTCATGGGCCACACCCAGCACCGCCCCATAGAGATGGAACAACGCCGCTTCGCGCTCGGCCTGGATACGCGCCTGGGCGTTCATCGCACGCGCCGCTTCGGCGCTGCGCCAGGCTTCCAGGGCAAGGCCGGCGAAGAACAGCTTCTGGTTGGTGCGGGTATAGAGTTCGTTCGCCATGACCGGGCCCTCTGCAGTCGACTTCGGCAGTATAAGCACGCCCCGCCTCAGCAGGGCGCGCCTTCCATCAGCGTTTGTCTTCGACCTTCCACTTGCCGCCGTCGAAGAACGCACGCCAGCCGGTGGGCTTGCCGTCGACCTCGGACTGCACGTACTGCTCCTTGGTCTTGCGGCTGAAGCGGATCACCGCCGGACGGCCATCCGGGTCTTTCGCCGGGGCGGAAAGCAGGAAGTGGTACTTCGGATCCAGCTCTTCCTTGTGCGGCACCAGCTCGGCAACCAGCGGAGCACGAGTCTCGCGGTTCTTCGGGAACTGGCTGGCGGCGAGGAACAGGCCGGAAGCGCCGTCACGCAGTACGTAGATGTCGTCCACCTTCTCGCACTTGAGCTCCGGCATGCGGATGGCGTCCATCTTCGGCGGCGCGGGCTCGCCGCTCTTCAGCAGCTTGCGGGTGTTCTTGCAGGTTGGGTTGGTGCAACCGAAGAACTTGCCGAAGCGGCCGGTCTTGAGCTGCATCTCGCTGCCGCACTTGTCGCATTCCAGGCTCGGGCCTTCGTAGCCCTTGATGCGGTACTGGCCTTCCTCGATCTCGTAGCCGGCGCAATCGGGGTTGTTGCCGCAGATGTGCAGCTTGCGCTTCTCGTCGACCAGGTAGGCGTCCATCGCGGTGCTGCAGATCGGGCAGCGGTGCTTGCCACGCAGCACGCGGGATTCGGACTCGCCCTCGTCGTCCGCGGCGATTTCGTCGCCCGGAATCAGGTTGACGGTCGCCTTGCAGCGCTCTTTCGGCGGCAGGCTGTAGCCCGAGCAGCCGAGGAACACGCCGGTGGAGGCGGTACGGATCATCATCGGCCGGCCGCACTCGCGGCAGGGGATGTCAGTCAGGGTCGGCTGGTTGGCGCGCATGCCATCGTTGGAGGCTTCGGCCAGGTCGAGCTTCTTGCGGAAGTCGCCGTAGAACTCGTCCAGCACGTTTTTCCAGTCACGCTCGCCCTGGGCCACGTCATCGAGGTTCTCTTCCATGCCGGCGGTGAAGCCGTAGTCCATGAGGTTGGAGAAGCTCTCGTTGAGGCGGTCGGTGACGATGTCGCCCATCTTTTCCGCGTAGAAGCGGCGGTTGTGGGTGGTGACGTAGCCGCGCTCCTGGATGGTGGAGATGATCGCCGCGTAGGTGGACGGACGGCCGATGCCGCGCTTTTCCAGTTCCTTGACCAGGCTGGCTTCGGAGAAGCGCGCCGGCGGCTTGGTGAAGTGCTGGCTCGGGTCGAGCTTGAGCAGCTTCATCGCGTCGCCCTGGTTCATGACCGGCAGGACGTCATCCTCGCCCGGCTTGCTCTGCTGCGGCAGCACCTTGGTGTAGCCATCGAACTTGAGGATGCGGCCCTTGGCGCGCAGCTCGAAGTCACCGGCACCAGCGCTGACGGTGGTGGACAGGTACTCGGCCGGCGGCATCTGGCAGGCCACGAACTGGCGCCAGATCAGGTCGTACAGGCGCTCGGCATCGCGCTCCATGCCCGACAGCTGGGTCGGACGCAGGTTGACGTCGGAAGGACGAATCGCTTCGTGCGCTTCCTGGGCGCCTTCCTTGCTGGAGTAGAAATTCGGCTTGGCCGGCAGGTATTTCTTGCCGAACTCGCTGTCGATGAAGCCGCGCACCATGTCGATGGCGTCGGCCGACAGGTTGGTCGAGTCGGTACGCATATAGGTGATGTAGCCCGCTTCGTAGAGACGCTGGGCCATCATCATGGTCTTCTTCACACCGAAGCCCAGGCGATTGCTCGCGGCCTGTTGCAGGGTGGAAGTGATGAACGGGGCCGAGGGCTTGCTGGAGGTCGGCTTGTCCTCGCGCTTGGCGATGCTGTAGCTGGAAGCCTTGAGCTTCTCGAGGGCGGCCATGGCCTGCGCTTCATTGAGCGGCTTGAAGGCTTCGCCCTTCTCGCGCACCACCTCGAAGCGGACCTTGTCGTTCTTCGGCGTGCCGAGGTCGGCATGGACTTCCCAGTACTCTTCCGGGACGAAGGCGCGGATCTCGCGTTCGCGCTCCACCACCAGTTTCACCGCTACCGACTGCACACGGCCGGCGGAAAGGCCGCGAGCGATCTTCGCCCACAGCAGCGGCGAGACCATGTAGCCCACCACGCGGTCGAGGAAGCGGCGCGCCTGCTGGGCATTCACACGGTTGATATCCAGCTCGCCGGGCTGGGAGAAGGCCTCCTGGATGGCCTTCTTGGTGATTTCGTTGAAGACCACGCGCTTGTAGCGCGAGTCGTCGCCGCCGATGGCCTCGCGCAGGTGCCAGGCAATGGCCTCCCCTTCGCGGTCCAAGTCGGTTGCGAGATAGATGGTGTCGGCATCCTTGGCCAGGCGGCGCAGCTCTTCGATCACCTTTTCCTTGCCGGGCAGGATCTCGTACTTGGCCTTCCAGCCGTGCTCCGGGTCGACGCCCATGCGAGTGACGAGCTGGCGCTTGGCCTTCTCCTTCGGCGACAGGGCCGGCGCCTCGGCAGCGGTCTTGCGCGCTTTTGCCGCAGGCTCCTTCGAGGCGGACGAGCCGCTGGTGGGCAGGTCGCGGATGTGGCCGATGCTCGACTTCACCACGTACTGGTTGCCCAGGTACTTGTTGATGGTCTTGGCCTTGGCCGGTGATTCCACGATGACCAGCGATTTACCCATGGATCGGAAGATTCCTGCGTCGAAAAGATGAATTTATAAGGAGGGAGGAGCTAGGAGCGGCACCGCTATATATAGTGGCGGTCGCGCCAAGGTCAAGCTTGGGTTTCGCCGGACGGGCCGGTCTGAAGACCCAGCGGATCGTTTTCGGCACTCACCAGAGCGAAACGCGGAACGTTCTCACCGTTCACTTCCACCGCCTCGGTGAACATGCTCAGCGGGCGCACCCAAAGGCCGAATTCGCCGTACAGCGCCTGGTAGATCACCAGCTCTTCCTCGGTCTCCGAATGCCGGGCGACGCCGAGCACGCGGTACTGCTGTCCCTTGTAATGTCGATACAGTCCGGGCTGCAAGTGCATGTCGGTTCTCCCTCGGCCGGCCAAAAGGCGGCGATTGTGCTCATTGCGCTGCCGCCGGGCAATCCCCGTCCGACAAAAACGAAAGCCGGGGCACAAGGCCCCGGCTCTCCCATCGACGAAAGCTTAGACGCGTTCGAAGACGGTGGTGATGCCCTGACCGAGGCCCACGCACATGGTGGACACGCCCAGGGTGCCACTGTTCTGCTTCATCACGTTCAGCAGGGTGCCGGAGATACGCGCACCGGAGCAGCCGAACGGGTGACCCAGGGCGATGGCGCCGCCGTGCAGGTTGACCTTCTCTTCCATCTTGTCGAGGATCTTGAGGTCCTTCAGCACCGGCAGGGCCTGCGCAGCGAAGGCTTCGTTGAGCTCGAAGAAGTCGATGTCGTTGATGGTCAGGCCGGCGCGCTTGAGCGCCTTGTTGGTCGACGGAACCGGGCCGTAGCCCATGATCGCCGGATCAACGCCCGCCACGGCCATGGCGCGAACCACGGCCATCGGCTGCACGCCGAGGTCCTGGGCGCGCTGGGCGCTCATGACGATCATGCACGAGGCGCCGTCGGTGATCTGCGAGGAAGTACCCGCAGTCACGGTGCCGCCTTTCGGGTTGAAGGCCGGCTTCAGGGCCGCCAGGCTTTCCAGGGTGGTTTCCGGACGGATGGTTTCGTCGAAGTCGAAGATCTTCAGGAAGCCGTTCTCGTCGTAACCTTCCATCGGGATGATTTCGTCTTTGAACTTGCCTTCCTGAGTCGCTTTCCAGGCCAGCTGGTGCGAACGCACGCCGAACTTGTCCTGCGCCTCACGGGTGATGCCGTGCATCTTGCCCAGCATCTCGGCGGTCAGGCCCATCATGCCCGACGCCTTGGCGGCGTACAGGGACATGTGCGGGTTCGGATCGACGCCGTGCATCATGCCGACGTGGCCCATGTGCTCCACACCGCCGATGACGAAGACGTCACCGTTGCCGGTCTGGATCGCCTGCACGGCAGTGTGCAGGGCGCTCATGGACGAACCGCACAGGCGGCTGACGGTCTGGCCGGCGCTGGTGTGCGGGATCTGGGTCATCAGCGACGCCATGCGCGCGATGTTCCAGCCCTGCTCCAGGGTCTGGTTCACGCAGCCCCAGATCACGTCCTCGACTTCCGCCGGGTCGATCTTCGGGTTGCGCTCCAGGAGCTTGCTGATCAGGTGCGCGGACATGTTCTCCGCGCGGGTGTTGCGGTGCATGCCACCCTTCGAACGGCCCATCGGGGTGCGGCCGAAGTCGACAATGACGGCGTCTCTCGGATTCAGGCTCATAAATTCACTCTCGCTCTATTCGTTGCGCACTCAACCGAAGAACTTCTGGCCGCTCTTGGCCATTTCACGCAGCTTCGCGGTCGGGTGGTACAGCGCACCCAGGTCGGCGTACTGGTCGGCCAGTGCGACGAATTCGGCCACACCGATGGAGTCGATGTAACGCAGGGCACCGCCACGGAAGGGAGGGAAGCCGATGCCGTAGATCAGGCCCATGTCGGCCTCGGCAGCGGTCTCGACGATGCCGTCTTCCAGGCAGCGCACGGTTTCCAGGCACAGCGGGATCATCATGTAGTTGATGATGTCCTCGTCGCTCAGCTCGCGCTGCTCGGTGACGATGGACTTCAGCAGCTCATAAGCCTGCGGGTCGGTGACTTTCTTCGGCTTGCCGCGCTTGTCGGTCTCGTAGGCGTAGAAGCCCTTGCCGTTCTTCTGGCCCAGGCGGTTGGCGTCGTACATCACGTCGACGGCAGTCTTGCCTTCCACGGCCATGCGGTCGGGGAAGCCTTCAGCCATCACGTCACGGCCGTGGTGGCCGGTGTCGATGCCGACCACGTCGGACAGGTACGCCGGGCCCATGGGCCAGCCGAACTTCTCCATGATCTTGTCGATGCGCACGAAGTCCACACCGAAGCCCAGCAGCTTGGAGAAGCCGCCGAAGTACGGGAACAGCACGCGGTTGACCAGGAAGCCGGGGCAGTCATTCACCACGATGGGGTTCTTGCCCATCTTCTTGGCGTAGGCCACGGTGGTGGCGACGGCGACGTCGCTGGACTTCTCGCCACGGATGACTTCGACCAGCGGCATCATGTGCACCGGGTTGAAGAAGTGCATGCCGACGAAGTTTTCCGGACGCTTGAGCGCCTTGGCCAGCAGGTTGATGGAGATGGTGGAGGTGTTGGATGCGAGGATCGCATCTTCCTTCACGACGCCTTCAACTTCAGCCAGAACGATCTGCTTGACCTTCGGATTCTCGACCACGGCTTCGACGACGATGTCGACGTTGCCGAAGTCGCCGTAGGACATGGTCGGGCGAATGGCGTTCAGAGCCTCGGCCATCTTGGCCGGGGTCATGCGGCCTTTCTCGACGCGCTTGCCGAGCAGCTTCGAGGCTTCATTCAGACCCATCTGGATACCCTCTTCGCGGATATCCTTCATCAGGATCGGAGTGCCCTTGGAAGCGGACTGGTAGGCGATGCCGCCACCCATGATGCCGGCGCCCAGTACGGCGGCCAGTTTCACGTCCTTGGCGATCTCGTCGTACTGCTTGGCCTTCTTCTTCAGGTCCTGGTCATTCAGGAACAGGCCGATCAGGCTCTGCGCAACCGAGGTCTTGGCCAGTTTCACGAAGCCCTGGGCTTCGATTTCCAGCGCCTTGTCACGACCGAAGTTGGCGGCTTTCTGGATCGACTTGATCGCTTCGACCGGCGCCGGGTAGTTCGGGCCGGCCTGGCCAGCGACGAAGCCCTTGGCGGTCTCGAAGGCCATCATCTGCTCGATGGCGTTCAGCTTGAGCTTTTCCAGCTTCGACTGACGACGGGCCTTGTGGTCCAGCTCGCCGGCGATGGCGCGCTTGACCAGGTCCAGAGCGGCGGCTTGCAGTTGCTCGGGAGCCACGACGGCATCGACGGCGCCGACTTTCAGCGCGTCTTCAGCCTTGTTTTCCTTGCCCGAGGCAATCCACTCGACCGCGTTGTCGCAGCCGATGATGCGCGGCAGGCGAACGGTGCCGCCGAAGCCCGGGTAGATGCCCAGCTTCACTTCCGGCAGGCCGACCTTGGCGGTGGCGCTCATGACACGGAAGTCGGCCGCCAGGCACATTTCCAGACCGCCGCCCAGGGCGATGCCGTTGATCGCGGCTACGGTCGGAACGTTCAGGTCTTCGAAGTCACTGAAGATCTTGTTGGCTTCGAGGTTGCCGGCCAGCAGCTCTTCGTCGGACAGCTTGAAGTTGTCGACGAACTCGGTGATGTCGGCGCCGACGATGAACACGCCCTTGCCGCTGGTCACGATCACGCCCTTGACGGACGCATCGGCCTTGATGGTATCGACTGCTTGGCGCAGTTCATTCAGGGTGAGTCGGTTGAACTTGTTGACGGACTCGCCCTTGAGGTCGAAATTCAGTTCGACGATGCCGCTCTCAAGAGCCTTAACCGTGATGGCTTTACCTTGGTAAATCATCAACTGATCTCCACGCTAGGGAAGCTTGAAATCACACGTCGGACACCGTGTATCGGGACCGTTCGGCAGTCGCCGAGGATAGTCCCAAAGCTTGCGGCACACCCGCCGACGCGATAGCCGGGGCGTTCTGACCAAGTCGCTGCGCGGGGCAAACGCTCGATTCATACGCCCGTTTGATTTGGGTGCGCCCACCTTCTAGGAAAAGCCAAGGCTTGTCAATCAGCGAGACGTAACAGTCGCAAAGCGGCCGGGGCGTCTGGGCCGGAGCATTCAGCGCAACCCTGACGCCCCATTCACCACGCCTATCGTGACAATTGTTACCTGGCACCGACGTCCCGACAGCCACTGTTCAAACCCCATGGCCCGCGCTAGAGTCGGGCGCAATGGCGATCTGCCTCCTGCCAACGCTGGCGGACGCCTGGAACCTGTGCAAAACAAAACAACAAGAAGCCCATGGCTCCAAGGAGTTGGAACGATGTCCAGCCGTCCGCTCGTGCGTCTGCTGTCCGCGCTCGCGCTCACCGCCCTGCCCCTCATCGCTGCCGCCGACGCCGCCAGCGACCTGCTCAACGTCCACCAGACGCGCCTCGCCGCCCAGCGCAGCCTCGGCGACTTCTTCATGTTCAACGCGATGGAAGGCGACCAGAAGTACGCCAAGATGGTCGAGGCCTCGTCGCAGAGCGCCACCGACGCCCTGGGCAAGCTGGGGGAAATGCCCGGCAACGAATCGAAGAAGCTCAAGACCGAGCTGCTGGATGAATGGAAAGCCTATGCGGCCCAACTGCACACCCTCACCGGCGCACTGGACAAGAGCGGCTACACCGACCTGCAACCGGTCGCCGACCTCGCCGCACAGAACCGCAAGCTGCTGGATACCGCCGAGCAGCTCTACGCCAAGATCCAGGAGGAAAGCGGCAGCAAGGTCCCGCCGCTGACCCAGCAGACCCGCGAGCAGAGCCTGCTGATGCAGGACATCGCGGTGGACTACGCCTCGCGCAATGCCTCGGTGGGCGCCAGCTTCTTCGGCGGTGGCGAGGAGCGCCCGCTGGATGACCTGGCCAACCGCTTCGCGATCAACCTGGTGAAGCTGCAGCAGGCGCCGCAGACCACGCCGGAGATTGGCCAGGAGCTACGCGGCGTGGCGATCAAGTGGCGCTACATCGAGAAATCGCTGCAGAACTACAACCAGAACAGCGTGCCCTTCCTGATCAACAAGTACTCCGACCGCATCATCGAAGACCTGGAGAAAGTCTCCGGCCTGTATGCCGCGCAGCAGAGCTGATCGCTTCAGGCATGCTGCTCGAGGGCTTCAGGCTTGCTGTTTAAGGAAGGCAGCGACCCGCTCGAGGTCGCTGCTGTCGCCCCGTTCGCCCCAGTACAGCGCGAGGAACTGGGGTGTCGCCTCGACCATGTAGACGTCTTTCGGCAGGCTGGCCAGCGCCTGGGCCAGCTCGACAGGGGCGCTCGCCTCACGCCAGCGGTCCAGCCAGACGCCCGGCTCGCTCTGCCAGTAGCACCAGACGTCGCGGTTCTTCCCTCGGGCGCGGTGGTATTGCGCGCACTGGCGCGGCGGCTGCCGCTCCAGCCAGTGCGGCCACTCCTGCTGCGCCATCTGCATCGCCAGGCCCAGGCGCCGCGCCTGCAGGCGCAGGTCCATCTGCCCGCGCTGGCCGCGCGATGGGATCAGCCAGGTCAGCGGGCTGAGTACCAATGCGATGAGAAGAATTACCATCCAGGTGGTCATATCGGTTATACCGGTCAAACAGGTCAAGCACGGCCATTGGGGCCATACTGATTAATAACGAGTCCCCCGGAGGAGACGCTCATGCCCTACCAACACATTCTGGTCGCCGTCGACCTTACCGAAGAATGCGATCCGGTGATGAAGCGGGCGGTCGCACTGGCCAAGGCCAATGACGCCCGGCTCTCGGCGGTGCATGTGGTCGAGCCCATGGCGATGGCCTTCGGCGGCGACGTGCCGATGGACCTGTCGATGCTGCAACAGCAGCAGTTCGACCAGGCCAAGGAACGCCTGCACCAGTTCACCCTCACCTACGCCGAGATCACCAGCTCCCAGTGCCACCTGGTCTACGGCCAGCCGCGCCAGGAAATCCACCGCCTCGCCGATGAACAGGACTGCGACCTGATCGTCGTCGGCAGCCACGGCCGCCACGGCCTCGCCCTGCTGCTGGGCTCCACCGCCAACGACGTGCTGCACGGCGCGCCCTGCGATGTCCTCGCCGTGCGCCTGCAGAAAACCAGCTGAGCCAACCCAGGTAGACAGCGGGCCCTGCGGGGCCCGCTTCGTTTCAGGCGCCGAGCATGTCCCCGCTCATCAGCAGCGGCCGCACCTTCTGCAACTGCGCCTCCAGCGAATAGCTCATGCTCGATGCCATGGAGAAGAAGCTGAGGAAAGCCTTCAGGTTCGAGTCGCCGTCGCAGGTCTCGTGAATCCGCTGCCAGAACGCCTGGTTGACCAGTTGCAACTGCTGGAACTGCTTCACCAGCCCCTTCAGCTCCCAATCCGCATGCCGTCCTTCACGGAAGTTGAAGTACTGACGCATCAGGTACAGCGATACCGCGCGCAGGATGAACTCCTGGTTGCTGGCAAACGGCAAGTGCTGCTGGGCCATCGGCTTGAGCTTGCCCAGCAGCGGGCAGGCGCTGGTGGCCATGATCACGCCGAGCAGCGCGCGCAGGCCCTCTTCCAGCCCCGCGTGCTTGATGTACTCGCGCTCCGGCGTGCGTACCTGCACCGAGACCTTCTTGAAGGCCGGCAAACCACGGAAGTCCTCGATCACCCGGTGCAGGTCCACCGCCGCCGGGCAGTGGCTGTACTGCGCCGGGTTCAGCGGGCAGTTGCTGCATCGGTTGTTCTCCAGGCGCGTCCAGCGTGGCGTCTGGGCGGCTACCTGCGGGTCGTACTGGCGCTCCAGCTCGATGCGGTAACTGAACTCGTGCTCATCATCCAGGGTGATGCGGTACTCGATTGCCATTCGGCCATCCCTAACAGTCTTTGATCAGCGATACGCACGGGCACATCGCCGGACCGAACGGATCACTCTTCCAGTTCTGCCCAGCGCTCGATCAGCCGGTCCAGATCTTCCTGCAGGGTACCGAGGCGCGCGAGGGCAGCCTGGGCTTCATCCTGCGGGCGCTGGTAGAAGTCCGGTGACGCGGTTTCTTCCTGCAGCGCGGCCATGTCCGCCTCCAGGGCCTCGATCTGCCCGGGAATGGCTTCCAGTTCGCGCTGCAGCTTGTAGCTCAGCTTCTTCTTCGGCGCGGCCTCCACCGGCGCACTCACGGCCGCCGGCTGCTCGGGAGCGGGAGCAGCAGCGGGCTTGTCGCCCTTCTCCTCACCCACGCCGAGCAACTTGGGCGAGCCGCCCTGACGCAGCCAGTCCTGGTAGCCACCGACGAATTCGCGCACGCGTCCTTCGCCTTCGAACACCAGGGTGCTGGTCACCACGTTGTCGAGGAAGGCCCGGTCGTGGCTGACCATCAGTACGGTGCCGTCGAAGGTCAGCAGCACTTCTTCCAGCAGTTCCAGGGTTTCCACGTCCAGGTCGTTGGTCGGTTCGTCCAGCACCAGCAGGTTGGCCGGCTTGCTGAACAACTTCGCCAGCAACAGGCGTGCCCGCTCACCACCGGAGAGCGCTTTCACCGGGGTACGGGCGCGCTGCGGGGAGAACAGGAAGTCGCCCAGGTAGCTGAGCACGTGGCGATTCTGCCCGTTGATCGTGATGAACTCGCGGCCTTCGGAAATGTTGTCGATGACGGTCTTTTCCGGCTCCAGCTGGTGACGCAGCTGGTCGAAATAAGCCACTTCCAGTCGGGTACCTTCCTTGACGCTGCCGGAAGTCGGCTGCAGGTCGCCCAACAGCAGCTTGAGCAGCGTGGTCTTGCCGGTGCCGTTGGCGCCCAGCAGGCCGATGCGGTCGCCGCGCTGCAGCACCAGGGAGAAATCACGGATCAGCGCCGGGCCACCCGGATGGGCGAAGCCGGCTTTCTCGACGACGATCACCTGCTTGCCGGACTTCTCGGCCGTCTCCATCTGGAAGCTGGCCTTGCCCTGGCGCTCGCGGCGTTCGGCGCGCTCGTTGCGCATCGCCTTCAGCGCACGCACGCGGCCTTCGTTACGGGTACGACGGGCCTTGATGCCCTGGCGAATCCACACTTCCTCCTGGGCCAGGCGCTTGTCGAACAGTGCATTGGCCGCCTCTTCCGCCGCCAGCTCCTGCTCCTTGTGCACGAGGAAGCTGGCGTAGTCGCCGTTCCAGTCGATCAGGTGGCCACGATCCAGCTCGAGGATGCGGGTGGCCACGGCCTGCAGGAAGGAGCGGTCGTGGGTGATGAACAGCACGGCGCCGGGGAAGTCCGCCAGGGCGTTTTCCAGCCAGGCGATGGCACCGATGTCCAGGTGGTTGGTCGGCTCGTCCAGCAGCAGCAGGTCAGGCTCGGCCACCAGCGCCTGGGCCAGCAGCACGCGACGACGCCAGCCGCCGGAGAGCTCGGCGAGGGTCTTGTCGGCCGGCAGTTGCAGGCGGCTCAGGGTGGTGTCCACCAGCTGACCGAGGCGCCAGCCATCGCGGGCCTCGAGGTCCTGCTGGACCCGCGCCAGCTTGTTCAGGTCCTCTTCGCTTTCGATGTGCATGCTCAGGTGGTGATAGCGCGCGAGCAGCTCGCCGACTTCGGCCAGGCCTTCGGCAACCACGTCGTAGACCGTGCGGTCGTCGGCGCGCGGCAGTTCCTGCGGCAGCTCGCCGATCTTCAGCGAGGGTGCGCGCCAGATGTCGCCGTCATCGGGCTTCTGCTCGCCCTTGACCAGCTTGAGCATGCTCGACTTGCCGGTGCCGTTGCGGCCGATGATGCAGACCCGCTCACCGCGAGCGATCTGCCAGGACACCTTATCCAGCAGCGGAGTGGTGCCGAAGGCGAGGGACACGTCGGTTAACTTGAGCAGGGTCATGAGAGCATCTTCCGTAAAACAGGGCGCGCAGTTTAAGGGAAAGCGCGGAAAAGTCAGAGGGGTACGGACAAAGTGCAGGGGCGAGACATTCGTCCGCCTTTGAGCCAGGCAGCCCTGGTGGCGCTTTCACCCCCCGCGCGCAACAGGCTAAGCTACGGGGCAGCGGGCGCGCGCCATCCAGCGCCCACCGATCATCTTCCCGGAAGAGCCATGCGCGGTCGCCTTTTCTCACTGTTTTCCTGCCTGATCCTCAGCCTGTCCGCCTCGACAGCCAACGCAGCGTCCCTGCCCCAGCAGCGCCAGATGTACGACGAGGCGCAGAAGGCCCTGGCGCGCGGCGACAGCGGCCCGTACTTCGCCTACCAGTCGGCGCTGGCCGATTATCCGCTGCAGCCTTACCTGGCCTATGACGAGCTGACCAACCGTTTGAAAAGCGCCAGCAACGCCGAGATCGAGCGCTTCATCGAGCAGCACGGCGACCTGCCGCAGATCAACTGGCTGAAGCTGCGCTGGATGCGCCAGCTGGCCGATCGGGGGGACTGGAACACCTTCGTCCGTTATTACGACCCGAAGATGAACTTCACCGAGCTGGACTGCCTCTACGGCCAGTACCAGCTGGGCCACGGCAACAAGGCCGAGGGCTACGCCACCGCCGAGAAGCTCTGGCTGGTGGGCAAGCCGCAGCCCGATGCCTGCGACACCACCTTCGCGATGTGGCAGGCCGACGGCCAGCTCACCGAGGAGAAGGTCTGGAAGCGCCTGAAGCTGGCCGCCGAAAAAGGCAACTACAGCCTCGCCACGGTGCTTTCCAAGCGCCTGCCGACCCTCGGCAGCCAGGGCACGCTGATGGTCAATGTGGCGCAGAACCCTGCGCAGCTGAGCCAGACCACCCGCTTCGGCGCCCGCGACCACGCCACGGCCGACGTGGTCGGCCTGGGCTTGCGCCGCCTGGCCAAGCAGGATCCGGAGAAGGCCATCAACCTGCTCGACTACTACAGCTCGGTGCTGCCCTTCTCCAGCGACGAGAAGGTCTCCATCGCCCGCGAGATCGGCCTCAGCCTGGCGCGTCGCTATGACCCGCGCGCGCTGCCGATGATGGTCAAGTACGACCCGCAACTGCGCGACGACACCGTCACCGAATGGCGCCTGCGCCTGCTGCTGCGCCTGGGCCGCTGGGAAGAAGCCTACGAGCTGACCCGCGCCCTGCCGCCGTCGCTGGCCGAGACCAACCGCTGGAAATACTGGCAGGCGCGCTCGCTGCAACTGGCGCAACCGCAGAACAAGCAGGCCATCAGCCTGTACCAGCCGGTGGCCGGCGAACGTGACTTCTATGGCTTCCTCGCCGCCGACCGGATCAACGCCCCCTATCAGCTGAACAATCGTCCGGTATCGCTGGACGCGGCAACGATGCAGCGCGTGCGCAATGCGCCGAGCACCCGCCGCGCCCTGGAGTTCTACGCCCGTGGCGAGATCATCAACGCCCGCCGCGAGTGGTACCACGCCGCTCGCCACCTGAGCCACGACGAGCTGCTGGCCCAGGCGAAGATCGCCTACGACATGCAGTGGTACTTCCCGGCCATCCGCGCGATCAGCCAGGCCAAGTACTGGGACGACCTGGATATCCGCTTCCCCATGGCCTACCGCAACACCCTGGTGCGCGAGGCGCGCAACCGCGGCCTGCACTCCAGCTGGGTATTCGCCATCACCCGCCAGGAAAGCGCCTTCATGTCCGATGCGCGCTCCGGCGTCGGCGCCACCGGCCTGATGCAGCTGATGCCGGCGACCGCCAAGGAAACCTCGCGCAAGTTCGGCATCCCGCTGGCCTCGCCGCAGCAACTGATCGTGCCGGACGTGAACATCCAGCTCGGCGCTGCCTACCTGAGCCAGGTACACGGCCAGTTCAACGGCAACCGCGTGCTCGCCACCGCCGCTTACAACGCCGGCCCCGGCCGTGTGCGCCAGTGGCTGAAGGATGCGCGCCACCTGGCCTTCGATGTCTGGGTGGAGACCATTCCGTTCGACGAGACCCGCTCCTACGTGCAGAACGTGCTGTCCTATGCGGTGATCTATGGGCAGAAGCTCAACGCGCCGCAGCCCATCGTCGACTGGCATGAACGATTCTTCGACGAGCTCTGACACCCTCTACCGCCCGGCACTCGCCGGGCGGTCTTCATTACCTCAAGGAAAAGGAAATTCCCATGCGCCAGTCGCTCGTCTCTTTCACCGTCCTGGCCGCCGGCCTGCTCAGCGCCGACCTGGCTCTCGCCGCCTGTGAGAAGCCGCGCAACGCCTTCGACAGCGTGTACTGCCTGAGCACCGAATATGCCCAGGTCGACCGCGAGCTGAACAATGAATTCGGCACCCTGCGCAAGATGCTCAACGACGGCCAGAAGGCTGCGCTGAAGAAGAGCCAGATTGCCTGGATCAAGGACCGCGACGCCCAGTGCAGCTACGAGCGTGATGGCGGCTACTTCGTCAACCTGCAGTGCGCCGTGGACAAGACCAACGAACGCCTGGCTGTTCTGCGCGAGCGCGAGCGCGAATGCCAGAGCACCGGCTGCGTCGACAGCAAGCTGTAAGGCGTTGACGGCGAACAACCGTGAAGGTTGTTCGCCCTGCGGTTACCTGCAGGAGCGAACTTGCTCGCGAACAGATTTTACGGCGGCCCAGGCGTCAGGCGGGTTCGCGAGCAAGCTCGCTCCTGCAAGTTGGGGCCCGGCACACAACCCTGCGCGTAATGTGCCTGTGCGCCCTACTCCAGAACTTCCACTTCCATGCCCACGCGCAGCGTTCCGCTGTTCAGGGCGATCAGGTTCTGGCCGAACAGCGCCTCGCCATTGACGTTGCGGTAGCCCAGCAGGGTCGCCAGCGGCTCGCGGGCGGCATCGCGCTCGCCGGTGTGCGGGTCGATGGTGGTGAGGATGCAGCGCGAACAAGGCTTGGCCACCTTGAAGGTAACCTCGCCGATGCGGATGCGCTTCCAGCCGTCTTCGGCGAAAGGATCGGCGCCGCTGACCACCAGGTTCGGGCGGAAGCGCAGCATCTCCAGTGGGCGACCGACCTTGGCCGACAGATCGTCCAGCGAACCCTGGCCGATCAGCAGCAGCGGGAAGCCATCAGCGAAATGCACATGCTCGCCGGGTTCGGCATAAGCGGTATCCACCTGCCGCGCGCGCTGCTCGGGCATCTGCACCAGGCGCACGTCGCGGCCGAGGAAGCTGCTCAGCCACTGCGCGGCCTCATCGCCGGCGTCCGGCACCTGCAGCATGTCACGCCAGATCAACACACCGCGCAGGTTGTCGTCGCTTTCGGGCACTGGCACGAAGATATCTTCCATTCCCGGCGCACGCAGGCGCAGGCCATGGAAGTCATCCTGCCAGCGCGCCTCGATGCGCCCCATCTGCGGCAGCAGGCGCTGGGTCAGGAAGCGGCCGTTGGCTGCCTCCACCACCATCCAGCGTCGATCCCCTTCCAGGCCCAGGGCATCCAGGCGAACGGACTCCAGGGGCTCGTAGGCGGTGGACTTGACCGGGTAGCGGTAGAGCTCGCTGAGGGTGTACATCGGGGGCTTCCTTTCGGGCGGGCGAAAGCGACCTTATACGGCGAGGGACGGACGTCTAGCAATGGCAACGAACCTGTAGGAGCGAGCTTGCTCGCGAGCGCTTTTCTCCGGACGCACAGGTATCAAGCGGTTCGCGAGCAAGCTCGCTCCTACGAAAACAAGCTAGGCGGGGACTTTCTGCAGGCGGCGGCGTACCACTTCCACCAACTGGTCCGGCTGGAACTTGGAGAGGAAGTCGTCGCAGCCGACCTTCTTCACCATGGCATCGTTGAAGCTGCCCGACAGCGAGGTGTGCAGCACCACGTAGAGGTCACGCAGGCGCGGGTCGCTGCGGATCTCGGTGGTCAGCCGGTAGCCGTCCATCTCCGGCATCTCGGCGTCGGTGAAGACCATCAGCAGCTTCTCTTCCATGTCATGGCCTTCGTCGGCCCAGCGCTTGAGCTGCTGCAGAGCACGCAGGCCATCGGTCGCCACGTGCAGGCGCAGGCCGAGCTGGCCGAGCGTGTCACGCAGTTGGGCAATGGCGACGCTGGAGTCATCCACCACCAGCACTTCACGGCCACGGGTCTGGCTGAGCAGCTTGTCGTCCAGGCGGTCGCTGGAGACACGGGTGTTCATCGGCACGATCTCGGCCAGCACCTTCTCGACGTCGATGATCTCCACCAGGCGGTCTTCCACCTTGGTGATCGCGGTCAGGTAATGCTGGCGGCCGGCGCCACCGGGCGGCGGCTGGATCGACTCCCAGTTGAGGTTGAGGATGCGCTCCACGCCGCCCACCAGGAAGGCCTGCACCGAGCGGTTGTACTCGGTGACGATGATGGTGCTGTTGGCATCCGGGGTCAGCGCGCGCATGCCGATGGCGCGGGACAGGTCGATCACCGGGAGGGTCTGGCCGCGCAGGTTGATCACTCCGCAGATCATCGGGTGGCGCTGCGGGATCAGCGTCAGGCGCGGCAGCTGCAGCACTTCCTGCACCTTGAACACGTTGATCGCGAACTGCTGCCGCCCGGCGAGACGGAAGACCAGGATTTCCAGGCGGTTCTCGCCTACCAGTTGGGTGCGTTGATCGACAGTGTCGAGAATACCGGCCATGCCTGCTCCAGATTCGGAATGAGTCGTGCGGGAACGCTATCGGCCGAATCCTGCGGAACAAGATACTGGCCGTGCGCCATCATGCACGACTTGCCCGGTCCGGGCCAGACCGATCAGCCCATTGGTGCGCCGAGCCGCCCGGTGGATGAAAGCAGCGGCGAATCCGCCGGCAAGTGCATGGAGAGCGCCGCCGGGCGGATCTCGAAGCGCAGTTTGCGGCCTTCCAGCGGCTCGCCGTCGAGGTTGACGTCCAGTCCCTCGCGGGCCTCCACCTCGACCCAGGGCACCCGCGCGCGGATGAACACATCCTGGGTGCCAAAACCGCTGCCGAGCAAAGCGCCGAGTGTCCCGACCATGTCCTGCGGGGTCGGCAGGATGCTCAGGTCCAGCAGCCCGTCGTCCGCCGTCGCCTGCGGGCAGAGCACGTGCCCACCCCCCGCCTGCCGACCGTTGCCGATGCCCAGGGCCAGGAATTCGCCTTCCCAGCTGAAGTCCGGCCCGGTGAAGCGTCCCTGCGCCGCATGCACTTCGGAAAAACGCGTCAGCCCGGTGAGCAGGTAGGCCGCGCCGCCGAGCAGCTTCTTCAAGTCTTCCGGGGTGTTGGCCGTGACCTTCGAGCCGAAGCCGCCGGTGGCCATGTTGAGGAACATCTGCCCGTCCACCTCGCCCAGGTCGATGGGCCGCGCCGGTACGTCCAGCAGGGCCAGCGCAGCGGCCGGCTCCAGCGGCACGCCAGCGGCGCGGGCGAAATCATTGGCAGTGCCCAGCGGCAGGATCGCCAGGCTGGCCTTGCCGCCGGCCTGGGCCAGCGCCTCGGCGACATCGCGCACGGTGCCATCGCCGCCGCCGGCGATCAGCGTGGTGTAGCCCGCCGCCAGCCCCTCCTCCACCAGCCGCCGGGCGTCGCCGCCCTCCCAGGTCACCCTGACATCCAAAGCTCGCCCCGCCTCGCGCGTGGCCAGCACGGCGGCGCGCACTTCATCGTTGGCGGCTTGCTTGCCGTGCAGGATCAGCAGGGCCCTGGGTTGGGTCATGGGTCACACCTCAGATTCAGGGATATTGGACACCCAGTTCATTGGAATCAGCCAGCCCGGATACGAACAAACGCACACTGGCCGGAATTTGGACCGTGAGATGGCCAAGAAAGTTGACCTGTTACTCAATGCAACTATTGACTACCCGCTTTTAGCCGCTCGTCCGCCCCTATGCCCTTGTTCCTCAGCGCTCTGCTTATCGTGGCCATGCTTGAACTACTGGCCATGATCTTCTGGTCAAAGCTATGGTTCAGACTTGGAATTCCGGTCTTTTCGCGCCAGGTAACAGGACACTGCACCCGTGTGGCCATGACTCCGGACGAGTTGATTGAAAGGCAACCTCCCAGCAGGTTTCAGCCCTTTCTCTTCGAACGTCTGAGCAGCAGAAGTATTGGCTTCCGCGAGTGGCTGCTGCCTGGCTCGCTCGTAGCCCTCCTCAACCTCTCCATCTTGAATTTCTACACACCGGTCATGCGCGGGCGTCTGGAAATCGACTCCTTGGGCAATGTCCGAATTGTAGGATTGCTGAACTACTTTCCGCTGTTGCTAGGGCTCTACCTGCTCGAATTCGCCATCGACAGCAAAGGCTCAGCTGCTCCGCTGATAGGCCTCGCTCTATTAGCTGCCATCTATGTCGTGCAACGCGGTCGCTTCAAGCAACTCGCCGCAGTGCTTTCGAGTTTCTAGGGCTCATGCCGGGTACCCCGTGATCTCCCGGATGCTCTGGTACAGCGGCTTGAGCTGCTTGTACATGCGCTGGTAGACCTCGTTGTAGAGCCGTTCGTAGGTACGCTGCGCTTCCGGGCGCGGGTGGAAGACGTCGCCCACGCGGGTCATGGCGGCGATGGCGCTGGCGAAGTCCGGATAAAGCTGCAGCCCCACCGCGCAATCGATGGCCGCGCCCAGGCCGGAAGCCTCGTAGACGTGCGGACGCTCCGCCGGCAGGCCGAAGATGTCGGCGGTGAGCTGCATCGCCGCGTCGCTCTGCGAGCCGCCACCAGCCACGCGCAGGCGCTGGATGCGGGTGCCGGAGCGTTTCTCGATGCGCTCCTTGCCCTGGCGCAGCGCATACGCGAGACCTTCGAGGATGGCGCGGTAGATGTGCGCGCGGGTGTGCACGTCGCCGAAGCCAATGATCGAGCCCTTGGCTTCCAGCCCCGGCTCGCGGATGCCGGGCGTCCAGTAGGGTTGCAGCATCAGGCCCATGGAGCCCGCGGGCACGCTGTTGACCAGCTCGTCGAAGAGCTTCTCCGGCTCGATGCCCAGTTCCTCGGCGCGCTGCATCTCGCGCAGGCCGAACTCGCGCTTGAACCAGCTGACCATCCAGAAGCCGCGGTAGATCATCACTTCGGTGTTGAAGTGATCGGGGATCGCCGCCGGGTATGGCGGGATCAGCGGGATGGTTTCCAGGTAGCGCGAGCGGGTGGTGTTGATGGTCGCGGTGGTACCGTAGGACAGACAGGCCACTGTCGGGTCGATGGCACCCGCGCCGAGCACTTCGCAGGCCTTGTCGGCCCCCGCGGCAATCAGCGGCAGGCCTTCGGGAATCCCGGTCAGGCGGCTGGCCTCGGCGGTGATCTCACCCAGCTTCTCGCCGGGCTTGAACAGCTCCGGCAGTTGCTCGCGGCGCACGTCCAGCGCCTGCCACTTCCAGTCGCGCGGCGTCGCCCATTGCAGCTTCTTGTAGTCGAATGGCAGGTAGGCGACGCTGCAGGCGACCGAGTCCACGTAACGCCCGCACAGGCGCTGGGTGAGGAAGCCGGAGAGCAGCAGAACCTTGTGCGTGCGCTGATGGATATCCGGCTGCTGCTGGGCAACCCAGTTGACTTCGGCCTGGGTGCGGAAGTAATCCACCGCGCCCTGCGCGCCCACCAGCTTGAACAACCAGCCCCAGGGGCCCTTGATCGAACCTTCCAGTTCCGCGCGGCGCTGGTCCAGCCAGATGATCGCCGGGCGCAAGGCCTGGCCGGCCTGGTCGACGTGGATCACCGTGCCGCGCTGGGTGGTCAGCGACACGCCACGGATGCGGCTGCGGTCGATGTCGACGCTGGCCCACAGGCGCTGGCACGCCTCGCCCAGCTGCTCCCAGTAGTAGTCCGGGTGCTGCTCCGCCCAGCCGGGCTGCGAGGAGAAATAGGCTTCCAGCTCGACCTTGCCCTTGCCCACCAGGTTGCCCTGGAGGTCGAAGAGCAGCGCGCGCACGCTCTGAGTGCCGTTGTCGATGGCCAGCAGATAGTTGTTGTTATTCATGGGGCTCTTGGTCATGGAGACTCGGTCAGTGCGGAAGGCTGTAGCAACGACGCCACAACGCCAGGTAGTCCTGTTCTTCGCGTTTCCAGCGCGCGTCGTCCCAGCCCAGGCGTGGCTGGCACAGCGCGCGAATTCTTGGCAGTTCGTGGGCGCCGCCGTCGGCCAGGAGCAGGCCGATGCGGGTGCGGCGCAGCAGCAGATCATCCAGGTGCAGCACCAGTTCGCCTTCCGCCGCCCAGGCCAGCTCGGCCCAGAGTGAATCGGTATGGCCGATGCATTCGCTGCCCACGGTTTTCAGTACCCGCGCCAGCTCCGGCAGTGCACGGCCATGGCGACCTCTCAGGCGAACTTGCTGGGGCGGGGTCAGACCCGGCAAGGCGATCAGTTCAACCGGCTCGAAGACTTGCTCGCCCGCCGCTTCCAGCGGGCGCTCCAGCATCGGCGCGCAAGCGGCGAGCACCTCCAGCGCCAACAGGCGGAAGGTGGTGAGCTTGCCGCCGGCCAGCGTCACGCAGCCCGGCTCGACCCACAGCGCATGTTCACGCTTCTCGTCCGAGGGCTTGAGCGACGGCGCGCCCTCACTGACCACCGGGCGCACGCCGGCCCAGGTGGAGCGCACGTCACCGGCGGTAATCTGCGCGGACGGGAATTGCTGTGCGCAAGCCGCCAGCAGGTAATCCACTTCCTCGCGGCTGATGGCAGCGTCATCGTCCAGCGTGTCGCGGTGATCGAGGTCGGTGGTGCCGACCACGGTCGCGCCTTCCCAGGGGAAGACGAAGACCGGGCGCTTGTCCTGCCCATGCATGAAGCTGAAGGCGTGGGCGACCGGCAGGCGCCAGGCCGGCAGCAGCAGGTGGCTGCCCCGCAGCGGGCGGATGTGCTCGCTGCCGTGCTTCTGCCGCAGCGCATCGGCCCAGGCGCCGGTGGCCAGCGCCACGGCGCGGGCGCGGAAGGTGAAGCGCTCGCCGCTCTCGCCGTCCTCGGCGACCAGCCCCTGAACACGGCCATCGCGGCGCGCCAGCTCGACCACCTTCAGGCCGTTCAGCGCTTCGCCGCCTTCGCCGCGCGCTTCGCCCAGCACGCGCATCACCAGGCGCGCGTCATCGGTCACCGCATCCTGGAAGCGGGTGCCACCCAGCAGGCGATCTTCCTTGAGGCCCGGCGCCAGGTAGCGCAGCTCCTCCAGGCGATGGAACAGATGATTGCGCCGCCCCGCCAGCGCGTCGTACAGCGACAGCAGGGTGCCAAACACGCGCGGGCCGGGGAAGCCGCCCTGGTAGTGCGGCATGATGAAGCTCAGCGGGTCGACCAGCCCCGGTGCCTCGCCCAGCAGGCGCTGGCGCTCGCGCACCGAGTCGCGGGTCAGGCCGAACTGGCCCTTGGCGATGTAGCGCAGGCCGCCGTGGACCATCTTCGACGAGCGGCTGGAGGTGCCCCAGGCGAAGTCGCGCTGCTCGATCAGCAGGCAGCGCCAGCCGCGCCGAGCCGCCTCGCGCAGGATGCCGGCGCCGGTGATGCCGCCGCCGACCACGATCAGGTCCCAGTCGCGCGCCGCCAGCTCCGGCAGCGCCTGCGCGCGCCAGGCTGCGTTCCAGGCAGGCATGGGCTCAGTCCTGCAGCAGGGTGCCGGGGTTCAGCCGGCCGGACGGATCGAAATGCCCGGCCAGCGCCTTGATCGCCGCCATGCCCAGCAGCCCTTTCTCCACCGGCAGGTAGGGCGCGTGGTCCTTGCCCACGCCGTGCTGGTGGCTGATGGTGCCGCGGTTGTTGGCGATGGTCTGGCTGGCGGCGTGCTTGAGCTTGCGCCAGCGCTCGTGGGTTTCCGCGTAGCTGGCCGCCGGGCGGAATACGTAGGTGGTGTAGATGCTCGAGCCTTCGCCATAGACGTGCGACAGGTGGGTGAACACGTGCACGCGCTCGCCCTCGGCGGCCAGGCCTTCGCGCAGGCTGGCCTCGATGCGGTTGAGCAGGTTGTCGACGTTGGACCAGTCGGTGGCGGTTTCCAGGGTGTCGACCACGTAGCCGTTCTCCCACAGCGCCTCGCGCAGGTAGGGGAAGCGGAAGCGATTCTGTGCCCACTTCTTGCCCAGCAAGGTGCCGGTGAACACGCCACCGAAGCCCTTCAGCAGCCGCCGCGCCGCGCGCAGCGACGTCGCGTTCTGCGCGCGGTCGCCGGTGACGCCGAAGGTCAGCATGCACTTGCCCTCGGCCGCGCCGCGCAGCTTCAGGTAGCGCTCCAGCCAGGCGATCTGCCCCGGATGGCCGGCCAGGGCCAGTTGAGTGGTCGTTTCGATGGCGTTGGACAGGCGCAGCATGGACAGCGGCACGCGCGCCTGCACCAGGGTGCGGATGCCTTCCAGCGCCTGCTCCCAGGACGGCAGGAACACCGCGTAGAAGCGTTCGTCCTCGGCGATGCGCGTGACCCGCACCTTCACCGACGAGAGAATGCCGAAGCGGCCTTCGGAACCCATCACCACTTCACGCAGGTCCGGGCCGGCGGAGGATGCCGGGAAGGTCGGGACTTCCAGGCTGCCGGCGAAGGTTTCCAGGGTGCCGCCAGCAAACAGCTGCTCGATGCGCCCGTAGCGCAGCGACTGCTGGCCGCTGGAGCGGCTGGCAACCCAGCCGCCGAGGGTGGACAGCTCCCAGGACTGCGGGAAGTGGCCGAGGGTATAGCCCCGTGCGCGCAACTGGCTTTCCACCTGCGGGCCGTTGGCGCCGGGGCCGAAGGTGGCGATCAGGCTCTGCTCGTCCAGCTCCAGCAGGCGGTTCATGTGTTCCAGGGAAACCGTGAGCACCGCCTTGTCCGACGCCGGCGGGTTGATGTGGCCGGCGACCGAAGTACCGCCGCCATAGGGGATCACCAGGCAGTCCCAGAGCTCGGCGAACTTCAGCAATTCGCGGATCTGCTCGGCGGTCTGCGGGTAGGCAACGCCATCGGGGAACACGCCGAAGTCGCCTTCGCGCATCGCCAGCCAGTCCGGCAGGCTCTGGCCTCGGGCGTGCAGCAGGCGGTCGCGGGCTTCGCGCACCACCAGCGGATGCTCGGGCAGGCGCGAGGCCGGCACCTTGGCGAGTACCTGCTCCAGCGTCGCGTCCGGCAGCGTCAGGCCCGGGCCGACCAGTTCGGCGAGAAAACCGCGTCCGTTGTCGGGCAATTCCACCACCGTCGTTTCTTCACCCCAGCCGTTCCAGCGTCGCATGCCCGCTCCTTTCTCTTTATAAGGTCTGAATCTGCTATTTCGATGCCGCTTGATGGCTGCCTATACTAGCCAGCCGCCCTGCCCTGTCACTGTCGGATCAAGACAGGCGCAGTTGCCGATCGAGACACCCAGAACAAGAACTCACGCCATGCATTCCCTCGGCTATACCTCCGTCCCCGCACTGCTGAAATACCTGCGCCACGCCGAGTCCCTCGGCATGGACCTGGACGTCGCCCTCCAGGCGGCGGGTCTGGAACGCTCGCAACTGAGCGACAACAGCCAGCGCCTGCCCAGCGAGGCCCACGAGCGCCTGCTGCAGCACCTGTGTGCGCACTCCGGCGACCCGCTGTTCGGCCTGCATTCCGCACGCTTCGTGCAGCCGGGCTCGTGGAGCGTGCTGGGCTACATCACCATGAACTGCGCCAACCTGGGCGAAGCCATGGGCCGCATCATTCCCTACGAAAAGCTGGTCGGCGACATGGGCGTCAGCCGCCTGGAACCAGGCACGGATCACATCAAGCTGATCTGGAACTGCCGCCACGAAGCCGCGCAGATCCGCCGGCACATGGTGGAGAACGTGCTGGCGTCCTGGCTGCTCTACGCGCGCTGGATCGCCGACACCAATGGTTCGCCGCAGGAAGTCTGGTTCGAACACGCGCAGCCCGAGGGCGCCGACGTCGCCGAATACGAGCAGCTGTTCGGCTGCCCGGTTCGTTTCGGACAACCCTTCAGCGCCCTGCTGGTGCCCCTGCAGTTGCTCAGCTACCCGCTGCGCCAGGCTGACGCCAACCTGCTGCGCACCCTGGAAGAACACGCCCTGGCGCTGATGGCCGAGCTGGACGACGACGAGCCACTGCCGTTACGGGTGAAGAACGCCCTGCGCCTGCTGCTCAAGGACGGCCTGCCGCGCAAGGAGCGCGTCGCCGAGCGCTTCGAGATGACCGTGCGCACCCTGCAGCGCCACCTGCAGCAGGCGGGCACCAGCTACCAGCAGATCCTTGACGAACTGCGCCAGGAGCTGGCCGAGCATTACCTGGTGCACAGCGACCTGCCGATCCAGGACATCGCCCAGTACCTGGGCTTCACCGAGTCGCGCTCGTTCCACCGCAGCTTCAAGGGTTGGACGGACCAGACACCCGGCGAGTATCGCCAGCAGCATAAAAAAACGCCGGTCTGAGACCGGCGTTTTTTTCGGGAGTTGCTGGCCGCCCGGCACGACCTGCAGGAGCGCACCATGCGCGCGATCGCGGGCATGGCCCGCTCCTACAGGCAACTGCGAACGTTGGACCAGGCGTAGGAGCGGACTCCGTCCGCGATTGGCTGATCCCCGCGTGGAGCTTGTCCACGGAGCAGCCAGCAGGACATCGCGGACAGAGTCCGCCCCTGCACGTCAGTCGAGGAGTTCGCTGAACGGAATGAAGGTCAGCCAATCACCCTCTGCCACCGTCGCCCCCTCGCGCACCTCCGCCAACCCTTCCGCCCAGGCCGCACTGCGCAGCACGCCCGAGCTCTGGTTGGCATAGGGCACTGCCCGGCCGTTCTCCAGGCGCGCGCGCAGGTATTCACGGCGGTTGCCCGGCTTGGTCCAGTTGAAACCGGCGGGCACCTGCAGGCGCAGCGGCTCGACCTTCTGCATGCCGAGGCGGCGCATCAGGTAGGGCCGCGCCAGCAGCGCAAAGGTCACCAGGGTGGATGCGGGGTTGCCCGGCAGGCCAATCACTGGCACCTGCTGGTAATGGCCGACGGTCAGCGGTTTGCCCGGCTTGATCGCCAGTTTCCACAGCGCCAGCTCGCCGGCTTCGCGCAGGGCCGCACCGAGGAAATCCGCCTCGCCAACGGAGACTCCGCCGGTGGAAAGAATCAGGTCCACCTTCGACAAACTGGCCAGCGCCGCGCGGGTGTGCTCCAGGTCGTCCGGGAGGATGCCGGCGTCCACCACCTCGCAACCGAAGCGTTGCAGCCAGGTGCGCAGCAGATGGCGGTTGCTGTTATAGATCTGCCCCGGCGCCAGCGGCTCGCCCGGCTCGACCAGCTCATCACCGGTGGACAGCAGCGCCACGCGCGGACGGCGACGCACAATCAGTTCGGCATGGCCAAGGGATGCGGCCAGCCCGATCTCGATCGGCCCCAGTCGCGTGCCAGCCGGCAGCACACAGTCGCCCTTGCGGGTTTCCTGGCCCTGTGGGCGTACATGCTGGCCCACCTTGAGTGTTTCGAGGAAACGCACGCGGCCGTCTTCCAGCACCTCGACGTTTTCCTGCATCTCGACGCAATCGGCGCCCTGGGGTACCGGCGCGCCAGTGAAGATCCGCACGCAGGTGCCCGGCAGCAACGGCTCGCCCGCCTGCCCGGCGAATATCTTCTGACTGACGGGCAGCGGCTCGCCCTGCCAGTCGGCCTGGCGCAGCGCGTAGCCGTCCATGGCGCTGTTCGGCCACGGCGGCAGGTCCAGGCCGGCGAGCAGCGGCTCGGCGAGCACGCGGCCATCGGCCTCGCTCAACGGCAGGGTTTGGGTATCGAGGATCGGCGCCTGCTCCGCCAGGCTCAGCAGGCGTGCCAGGGCATCCTCGACCGGCAGCAGTCCCGGCTTGTCGCAGCAGCTCATCCGCGGCTCTCGCAGGGCGCCGCCTTCTTCAGGTGCGGCACGAAGTTGCAGGGACGATGACCGGCATCCAGCTGTTCGCCGAGGATGCCGTCCCAGGCAGTGCGGCAGGCGTTGGTAGAGCCCGGCAGGCAGCAGACCAGGGTGCCGTTGGACAGGCCAGCCAGCGCGCGGGACTGCACGGTGGAGGTGCCGATGTCGGCCACGGAAATCTGCCGGAACAGCTCGCCGAAACCGTCCACCACCTTGTCCAGCAGGCAGGTCACGGCTTCCGGGGTACTGTCGCGGCCGGTGAAGCCGGTGCCGCCGGTAACCAGTACGACCTGCACTTCGTCCTCGGCAATCCAGGTCGCAACCTGGGCGCGGATGCGATAGAGGTCGTCCTTGAGCAGGACGCGGGCGGCCAGGTTGTGGCCGGCGGCCTTGAGGCGGTCGACGAACAGCTGGCCGGAAGTATCGGTTTCCAGGGTGCGGGTGTCGCTGACGGTGAGGACGGCGATGTTCAGCGGGACGAATGGCTGCTCGGCCTTGTGGCTCATGATGAGGGCCCTTGCTTGTGAGGTTGGAATGCGCGGTGTTATATCACAGGCCCGCCCCGGAGACCCCTGACATGCCACAAGCCCCGCTGCCCCCCTGTTCCGTCCTGATTCTCGCCGGAGGACGCGGCCAGCGCATGGGCGGCCAGGACAAGGGCCTGCTGGAGTGGCAGGGCCGCCCGCTGGTGAGCTACGCCGCCGCCCTCGCCCGCCCGTTCAGCGACGACCTGATCATCTCCTGCAACCGCAATGCGGACATCTACGCCGGCTTCGCCGACCGTCTGGTGCAGGACGACAGTGCGGACTTTCCCGGCCCGCTGGCCGGCATCCGTGCGGGCCTGGCCTGCGCACGCCACACCCACCTGCTGGTACTGCCCTGCGACGCGCCACGCCTGGATGCCGACTTGCTCGAGCGCCTGCTGCGCGCATCCGCCGCCGCGCCGGACATCGTGCACATGCTGCGCTGCGGCACGCAGTGGGAGCCATTGTTCAGCATCATCCCGGTGGCGCTGCGCGCCCAGATAGAAGAAGCCTGGAACCAGGGCGACCGCAGCCCGCGCCATGTGTTCTCGAACCTGGGCCTGCAGGCAGTGGATTGCCCGGCCGAGGACCCGCGCCTGGCCAATCTGAATACCCCGGAGCTGCTCTATCACGCCCGATAGCGACAGAGTCGAAAATTTTCCGGGAACTATGCTGCAAAGCTCCCGGTCAGACTTTTCGTACTTTTTTGTTCGCCCATCAGGAGATTCACCCATGAACAAACGGATGCTTCCCGCCTTCCTGCTCGCCCTGGGCTTTGGAGTGCTCGCTGGTTGCTCCACTCCGTCCGTCATCACCCTGAACGATGGTCGCGAGATTCAGTCGGTCGACAAACCCAAGTACGACCAGGAATCCGGCTTCTATGAATTCGAACAGCTGGATGGCAAAACCGCCCGTGTGAACAAGGATCAGGTACGGACCGTCAAGGACCTCTGATTCTCCCGGTGGTGAAAACGCCCCGCAGGCTCTGATCGGTCTGCGGGGCGTTCGCGTTTTCACGGGGGGGCGAAATCTTTTTTCAAAAATTTTTCGCTAACCCCTTGTGCATCAAAAGTTTTTCGGTAGAATGCGCGCCATCAAACGGAGCGTAGCGCAGCTTGGTAGCGCGTCTCGTTCGGGACGAGAAGGTCGCTGGTTCGAATCCAGTCGCTCCGACCAAATCCCGAAAAACCCGCCTAACGGCGGGTTTTTTATTGCCTGCGATTTTTCCTCAGACGAAGAATTCGCGGGCACAAAAAAGCCCGTCCACCAGGACGGGCTTTTTCATGGGCGAATCAGAGCTGCCCGGATTTGCGCAGCGCGACCTGCGACAGGGCGCTCCAGTCCAGCTCGCCGTCACCGTGAGCGATGGCTTCGAGCAGATTGTCACGCAGGAGGCTGGCGAGCGGCAGCGGCACCCGCTGCTCGTGCCCGGCCGATAGCGCCAGGCCGACGTCCTTGAGCCCCAGCACCAGGCGGAAGCCGGCCGGATCGAAGCGCTGCTCGGCGATCTGCGCGCCGTAGTTGCGGTAGACAGGCGCGTTGAACAGGGTGTTGCCCATGATCTCCATGAACTCGCCCGGTGCCACGCCGTAGGTCTTCACCAGCGCTGCACTTTCCCCCATCGCCTCGATGGCGCTGGCAATCATGAAGTTGCCGGCGATCTTCACCGCGACAGCGCGCAGCGGGTCGTCGCCCAGCGGCCAGGTCTTCTGCCCCAGCACGTCGAGTACCGGCTGCACCTTGGCAATGGCTGCTTCGGGGCCGGCCACCAGGATGTTCAGCTTGCCGGCGGCGGCGACGTCGGTGCGACCGAATACCGGCGCGGCGACGAATTCGACGCCCTGCTCGCGGTGCAGCTCGATCAGCTCACCGACGAAGGCGGTGGACAGCGTAGCCATGCTCAGGTGCACCAGGCCAGCCCTGGCCGAACCCAGGGCGCCGCTGTCGAGCAGCACGGCGCGGGTGGATGCATCGTCGGCCAGCATGGAGATCACCAGTTCGACATCGAACGCCTGCACGGGTGTAGCGGCAGCGATGGCGCCCAGCGCCACCAGCGACTCGGCGGCGCCGGGCGAGCGGTTCCACACGACGACCTGATGGCCGGCCTTGATGAGGTTGGCAGCCATGGCGGTGCCCATGCCGCCCAGCCCGATAAATCCGATCTTCATTGCAATGCACCTCACATCGGTTCACTGAGAAAAGGGAGAGCCGCCGAAAACCTCAGCAGCCGAGGAAAGCAGCGACCTGTGCGGCGTCGAAGGGCCAGTTGAGCTCGGCGCCGGAATCGCAGCGACGCAGCACGGGAATGGTCAGGCCGTACTGCTCGACCCACTCCTCGCGGTCGGCGATGTCCACCAGTTCGACCAGCAGACCGTGTTCCACGAAGGGCATCAGCACCGCTTCGGCTACTTCGCAGAGGTGGCAGCCAAGGGTGCCGAAGAGTTGGCATTCCGGGGGCATGGAGGGCTCCAGGGTTGACGACATGGATTCAGACTCCGGCGTGCTTGAGCAGCGTATCGGCCACGGCGCGGGCTTCTCGCCCCTGCTGCGCCGGGCCCTGCATGTGCGCCATCACCAATACGCCTTCGAGCAGGTACTGCAGCTGGCGCGCCAGGGCTTCCGGCTCCGTCGCACCCAATCGCGTCAGCTGGGCCGCAAAGAAGCGGCCGAGAAACGCCTTGTGCTCGGCGGCCTGCTGGTGGATGGGATGTTCGCGGTCGTGGAACTCGCCGGCGGCGTGGATGAAGGCGCAACCGCAGAAGTCCGGGCCGTTGAGCACTTCCTGCAGGCCGTCGAAGACCGCCAGGATCGCCTCGCGCGGTGCGAGGACGCGTTCGGCCGCTTCCACGCGCTCGACCATGCGGGCATGGCGCTCTTCCAGCGCCGCCATGATCAGCTCGTCCTTGGACTTGAAGTGCTTGTACAGCGTCATTTTCGCAACGCCCGACTCGGCGAGGATGCGGTCGATACCGGTGGCGTGATAGCCCTCGCGGTAGAACAGATCCTGGGCGGTGGTGAGCAGCAGCTCGCGTTTGCTGGATGCCATGGCATTACCTCCTGACCGGACATTATGCGCGAGGCTCGGCGCTCATGGGGAGCCGGGCCGCTGTCGAGGGCGACGGCGCGGATGCCGATTGGCGGACGGTCATTTCGCTTGAACTATACAGACCTGTCTGTCTAATATCTATCTCGTCGTCCCCACAACAATGCACAGGGCTCTCGCCATGAAACTCCACGACGTCGCGCTTTCCGGTAACTGCTACAAGGTTCGTCTGTTCCTCGGGCTCATCGGCCACAAGGCTGAGCTGGTGCCGGTGGACCTGCAGGGCGGCGCGCACAAGCGCCCGGCCTTCCTGGCGATCAACCCGCGCGGCCAGGTGCCAGCGTTGGAGGATGGCGAACTGCGCCTGGGCGATTCCCACGCCATCCTCGCCTACCTCGCCCGGCAGTACGCCGAGCCGCACTGGTACCCGCAGGACGCCGTTACCCAGGGGCGCATCGCCAACTGGCTGAGCTTCTCGGCCAACGAGGTGCAGCACGGGCTGGCGATGGCGCGGGTGATCCAGTTGTTCAAACGTCCCGGCGACCTGGCTGCCGCCCAGGCCAAGGGCCGTCATGCGCTGGAATTGCTGGACGCGACGCTGGCCGACCACCGCTGGTTGGCGCAGACGGACAAGCCGAGCATCGCCGACATTGCCGTCTACCCCTACGTCACTCTGGCGACGGAAGGCGGCCTGGAGCCATCCGGCTATCCCTATGTGCAGGACTGGCTGGCCCGTGTGCGCGCCCTGCCCGGCTACGTCGCGCAGCCCGCCTTCTGATTCCCTTCCGATTGGCCGCGCCGCCGCCCATGCGGCAGCGCTCTCTTCCGCTCCACGAAAAGGAAACCCCGATGCGCCTGCCATCCCTGCTATTGGCCGGACTGTTCGCCCTTGCCTGCCTGAGCGTCCAGGCCGCCGACCTGCGTTTCTCGCTGATACGCACCTCCGGCGTCACCACCCTGGATGCGTTCACCGTGGCAGGCGGCGACTGGACGCAGAAGGTGCCGCTCAACCACACCGCCGTACTGGTCCAGCACCACGCCGCCACCCTGCTGTTCGACACCGGGCTGGGCAGCCAGGCGGACGCCCAGTTCAAACAGGACATGCCCTGGTGGGACAAGCCACTGTTCCACTATGAAGGCCTTAAGCCGGCACGCGAGCAGTTGCAGGGAAGCGGCATCCGGATCGACCGGATCATCCTGTCGCACGCCCACTGGGACCATGCCTCGGGACTGTCGGACTTCCCGGAAGTCCCGGTCTGGGCGACCTATGACGAGATCAACTACGCGCATATCGCCCAGCCGCCGGCGGTTTTCCCCAGTCAGTTCCGCCATCCGGTGAAGTGGGTGCCCTTCCAGTTCGAGTCGGGGCCATTCCTGGGCTACGACCGCAGTCTCGACCTGTTCGGCGACGGCAGCCTGGTGCTGGTGCCCATGCGCGGCCATACACCCGGCTCGGTCGGCCTGTTCATCACCCTCGATGATGGCCGGCGCTTCTTCTTCAGCGGCGACACCACCTGGCGCCTGTCCGGCTTCACCGGCCCCCGAGAGAAGTTCTGGGTCAGCCGCAAACTGGTGGACAGCGACCGCGACCAGACACTGGCCGAAGTGGCCCGCGTCCACGAACTGATGCTTGCCTATCCAAAGCTGACCGTGGTGCCCGCCCATGACGCCCAGGTGCAGGACAAACTCGGCTACTACCCCCACTGGATTCAGTGAAAGCCACGCCAGCCGCAGTCCGACGCTTCAATAGCCAGCTTACTAATCAGCGACTAAGGTCTAAGGGTCGTCAACATTCGGTAATGATTTAGTAGATAGGCTGTAACAGATTGACATGCCGCCCCTGATCCAGTCGGCATCATCAAACTGCCCCAAGCGCTCGAGGAGACAATAACAATGAGCAAGACCCCGATCGCCCGTGCCGTGGCTTTGGCCGCGCTGGGTACCAGCTTTATCCTTCCGACACTCGCCCACGCTGACTTCATCAAGGACAGCAAGGCTTCCGTCGAACTGCGTAACTTCTACTTCAATCGTGACTTCCGCCAGGACAGCCCGGCCCCCACTCAGAACAAAGCCGAGGAATGGGCCCAGGGCTTCATCCTCAAATACGAATCGGGCTACACCGACGGCACCATCGGTGTCGGCGTCGACGCCCTGGGCACCCTGGGCCTGAAACTCGATTCCTCGCCCGACCGCAGCGGCACCGGTCTGCTGCAGCGCTCACGCAGCGACAACCGCGCCGAGGACAGCTACGGCGACCTGGGCGTTACCGCCAAGCTGCGCGCGTCCAAGACCACCCTGAAGGGCGGCACCCTGATGCCGAAGATGCCGGTGGTGCAATTCAACGACACCCGCCTGCTGCCGCAGACCTTCAGCGGCTTCGCCCTGAACTCCGCCGAACTCGACGGCCTGACCGTCGACGGTGGCCGCCTCTACCAGGTCAACCAGCGCGACTCCTCGGACTACGAGGACATGACCATCACCGGCGGCGGCAAGCGCAACATCAAGCTCGGCGATAGCCTCACCTCCAACAAGTTCCTGTTTGGCGGCCTCACCTACAAGTGGACCGATAGCCTGAGCACCAGCTACCACTACGGCGGCCTGGAAGACATCTACAAACAGCACTACCTGGGCCTGATCCATGTGCTGCCGATCGCCGACAAGCAATCGCTGAAATCCGACATCCGCTGGGCCAAGTCCGATGACGATGGCGGCAGCAACGTCGACAACAAGGCGCTCAACGCCATGTTCACCTATGCCCTGGGCTACCATGCCTTCGGCGTCGGCTACCAGAAGATGAGCGGCGACACCGGCTTCGCCTACATCAACGGCACCGACCCCTACCTGGTGAACTACATCCAGATCGGCGACTTCGCCAACAAGGACGAGAAGTCCTGGCAGGCGCGCTACGACTACAACTTCGCCGGCCTCGGCATTCCCGGCCTGACCTTCATGACCCGCTACGTGAAAGGCGACAACATCGACCTGATCACCACCGACGGCGAAGGCAAGGAATGGGAACGCGACACCGACATCGCCTACGTCTTCCAGGACGGCCCGTTGAAAAACCTGGGCGTGAAGTGGCGCAACGCGACCATGCGCACCAACTACACCAACGACTACGACGAGAACCGCCTGATCGTCAGCTACACCATGCCGCTCTGGTAACCCACACGGCATGACGAAGAAGCCCGGCATCTGCCGGGCTTTTTTTGCTCTTTTTCAGGAGCGAGCCTGCTCGCGAACCTCTCTACCGCCACTCCGGCGCGAAGCGTTCGCGAGCAAGCTCGCTCCTGCAACATCCTTCAGTCCTGGCTGAGCGCACCGATCTTGTGGATCGACAGGTCCGCCCCGTAGTACTCCTCTTCCTTCGTCAGACGGATGCCCACGGCCGACTTCACCAGTCCGTACACCAGCAGGCCGCCGGCGAAGGCCACGGTCACACCGAGCAACGTACCGACCGCCTGACTGGCCAGGCTGACCCCACCCAGGCCGCCGAGCGCCTGTTGGCCGAAGATGCCACAGGCGACGCCGCCCCAGGCACCGCACAGGCCATGCAGCGGCCAGACGCCCAGCACATCGTCGATCTTCCAGCGCACCTGGGTCGCGGTGAACGCCCAGACGAACAGCGCACCCGCCACCATGCCGGTCGCCAGGGCACCGATCGGGTGCATCAGGTCGGAGCCGGCGCAGACCGCCACCAGTCCGGCCAGCGGGCCGTTGTGCAGGAAGCCCGGATCATTGCGACCGACCAGCAGCGACGCCACCGTGCCGCCGACCATCGCCAGCAATGAGTTCACCGCCACCAGGCCGCTGGCGCCAGCCAGCGACTGAGCGCTCATCACGTTGAAGCCGAACCAGCCGACGATGAGAATCCAGGAGCCCGCCGCCAGGAATGGAATGTTCGACGGCGCGAAGGCCACCAGGCGCCCCTCGCGATAACGACCATTGCGCTGCCCCAGCAGCACAACCGCCGCCAGCGCCAGCCAGCCGCCAAAGGCGTGCACCACCACGGAACCGGCAAAATCATGGAAGGCCGCACCAAACTCGGCCTTGAGCCAGTCCTGGAAGCCGAAGTTGCCGTTCCAGATCAACCCTTCGAAGAAGGGATAGACAAAGGCGACGATCAGCGCGGTCGCCATCAACTGCGGGCCGAACTTTGCCCGCTCGGCGATGCCGCCCGAGATGATCGCGGGAATCGCTGCGGCGAAGGTCAGCAGGAAAAAGAACTTCACCAGCGCGTAGCCGTTTTCGTGCGTCAGTTGCGCCGCCGGCTGTAGAAAGGTCACGCCATAGGCGATCCAGTAGCCGACGAAGAAGTAGGCCAGGGCCGAGATAGCGAAGTCCGAGAGAATCTTCGACAGGGCATTCACCTGATTCTTCAGGCGCACCGTACCCACTTCCAGGAAGGCGAAGCCCGCGTGCATGGCCAGCACCATGACCGCGCCCATCAGGAGGAACAGCGTGTTGGAACCGTGGACCAGCGTCTCTACGGCACTATTGAGGTTTTCCATCGCTACAGGCAGCCCCGGAGGTCAAGGGGAAAGCACCAAAACGGCTCGCGGCGCCCCCGAGTCGCACCACGCTGAAGCAGCGGTGCACCACAGAGGAGCCGAGCGCTGAACCAGAATGGCCCACGAGCCATCCGACCAGCTTCGCAATTTCCTGTACTTCCTTATGTTTTTCAGTGGTTTGAGCTCATATTCCCAGCCGCTCCAGGCACCGGGAACGCCCCGCCGTGGGGCGCTCGGCTCTCCATGCGCACCAGAGAAATGCAAGCGGCATACCACCAGTGAAACCATCAGCGACTAGGCTTCAACTCGCACCCGAGAGCGGCCCCAGGGTGAATTTATGAGAAACTTTCTTCCGCCCCTGGGGCTCGAAAACTAGGAACCTCAACCCGCACAAGGAGCATCACATGCCTCGCAAGACCGCAGTGAACGCCGCCAAGGATGAACTCCTGGCCGAATTCCAGGCCCTCGTCAGCGACACCGAGAAACTCCTGCAGAGCTCGGCTGACCTGGCCGGCGCCGAAGCCGATCAGATGCGCGCGCAGATCCACGAGAGCCTCAAGCGTGCCCGCGATGCCATCTACTCGACCAAGGACTCCGTGCGCGACCAGGGCAAGGCCGCCGTGGACGCCACCGAAGACTATGTCGGTGACCACCCGTGGCAGGCCGTGGGTATCGCCGCCGGTGTCGGCTTCCTCCTCGGCCTGCTGGTCAGCCGGCGCTGATCCATGAGCGACGGAATGGACGCCGGGCCGAAGAATTCGGCCAACTCCCCTTCCCCGCGGCGCTTCGGCGCCGCGGTTCTGGGCCTGCTGCACGGGCACGTCGAGCTGCTCGGCATCGAATTGCAGGAGCAGAAGACCCGCACCGTGCAGATGCTGCTGATGGCCGGCCTCGCGCTGGTCTTCGCCCTGCTGCTGCTGGTTGCCCTGTCGGTGCTGGTACTGATCCTGTTCTGGGACAGTTACCGCCTGCAGGCCGCCATCGGACTCTGCCTCTTCTACATCGGCGGCAGCCTGTTCTGCGCCTGGCGGCTGCACATGCTGGTCAGCGACGAGAGCTCGCCGTTCAGCGCCACCCTCGAAGAACTGGCCCGCGACCGGGAGCGACTGTTGCCATGAGCGAAATGCCCGATGCCCGCAACCTGACCCGCGCCGAACTGCGCAAGGCCATCATCCGCCTGCGCCTGGAAATGCAGCGCCAGCAGATCCGCCAGGAAGGCGAATTGCTGCTGCAACCCCTGAAACAGGCACGCAGCCTCGGCCAGAACCTGCGAAGCGGCCTGGGCGCCAGCACCCCGCTCTGGGGCGCTGGCGGCGCCGCGGCCCTTGCCCTGCTTCTCGGCCGCAAACGCCGCTGGGTGCGCCTGCTGCGCGTCGGCATCGCCCTCCTGCCGATCATCCTGCAGATGCGCAGCAAGCCCGAGCCCAACGACCCGCCCGCCCCCTCGACGCACCTCTGACGTCTAGACTGGCCACATTCTTGCTAAGTGACACTGAGCTGCGCGAGAGCGCTTTCCTGTCACGCCACTAAGGATGTGTCCCTTGATCGACGGGCAACCCATCGCCTGCTTCCAGCCCTTCATCGACACCGCGACCGGCCTGATCGCCGGTGTCGAGGCACTGGGCCGGTTGCGCCAGGACAACGGCGACCTGCAATCGGTAGGCCCGCTGTTCTTCAACCCGCGAGTCGGCCTGGCCGAACTGCGCCGTCTCGACCGGCAGATCCGCGACGCCGCCCTCGCCCGCATCCATGAAGCGCCCAAGGACTGGTTCCTCAGCCTGAACATCTCGCCACGCTGGATCAGCCGACTTCGTCCGAACCAGCCGCTGCCCAGCCTCAAGCAACTGCAGCAGCAAGGCGTACCACCAGAGCGCGTGGTCTTCGAAATCACCGAACTGGGCGGTGCCCACCAGCGCCTGCCGGAAGTGGTCGCGCGCTACCGCGATGCCGGCGCACGCATCGCCATCGACGACTTCGGTGCCGGCTACTCGCAGCTGGACCGCGTTCTGGCGCTGCAGCCGGACATCCTCAAGCTGGACATGCGCCTGTTCCAGGAAGCCGCCCGCGGCGGTCCCAGCGGCGAAGTGGTGAAGGCCCTGGCGCAGATGGCGGAGAAAACCGGCTGCTGGATCATCGCCGAGGGCGTGGAAACCGAAGAGGAAATGGACTTCGCCCTGGAATGCGGCGCACGCTACGTGCAAGGCTTTCTGTTCGCCAGACCGGCCTTGGAGTTCCCTGCCAGCGACGCCTTCCGCGAAGCCTTCGCCCAGCGCCGCGACCACTACGTGCATCGCAAGCTGCAGGAGCGCTCCAACCTCATCCAGCTGCGCCAGCAACTCTCCGAACTGATGAACATGCTGCGCCCCTGGGCGGAGGGCGGCGCCATGCTCAGCAGCCTGCCGCCGGCGCCGGAATCCTTCAGCCGCCTGCTACGCATCTACCAGTGTGACCGCCACGGCACCCAGACTTCGCCGAACCTGGAATGGAACGGCCTTTTCTGGAAGGAGAACCGCCGCTACCTGGGCCACAACTGGTCCTGGCGCCCCTACTTCTACCAGTTGCTCGCCGAGGGCTGGGAAGAGCGCCGCCTGACACTCTCCAATACTTACCGCGACGCCACCACCAACCAGTACTGCATGACCGCCGGCCAGTTCATCGACCAGGGTCGACGACTTCTGCTCATCGACATCGATGCCGAAGGCCTCTAGCGCGACGATTGAGATTGCCGGCGCGAACGGCTAGCGTTGCCGGTAACTCTCTCGATTGCGGAAAGAAGAATGGATTGGCACACCCTGCTCCCCCGGGAGCGCCTCGGCAAACCGGTGCACAGCAGCGCCGAACTCGGCCGCAGCGCCTTCCACAAGGACCACGACCGCATCATCTTCTCCGGCGCCTTCCGCCGCCTGGGGCGCAAGACCCAGGTGCACCCGGTATCGAGCAACGACCACATTCATACCCGCCTGACCCACTCACTGGAGGTCGGCTGCGTCGGCCGCTCGCTGGGCATGCGCGTTGGCGAGATCATTCGTGACCGCCTGCCGGATTGGTGCGACCCGGCGGACATGGGCGTGATCGTGCAGTCCGCCTGCCTCGCCCACGACATCGGCAACCCGCCCTTCGGCCACTCCGGCGAAGACGCCATCCGCCACTGGTTCCAGCAGGCTGCCGGGCGCGGCTGGCTGGATGGCATGAGCGAGGAGGAGCGCTCCGACTTCCTGCACTTCGAGGGCAACGCCCAGGGCTTCCGCGTACTCACACAGCTCGAATACCACCAGTTCGACGGCGGCACCCGCCTGACCTACGCCACCCTAGGCACCTACCTGAAATACCCCTGGACAGCGCGCCACGCCGACTCCCTCGGCTACAAGAAGCACAAGTTCGGCTGCTATCGCAGCGAACTGCCACTGCTGGAGCAGATCACCCACAAGCTGGGCATGCCGCAACTGGAAGACGAACGCTGGGCGCGCCACCCGCTGGTCTACCTGATGGAGGCCGCGGACGACATCTGCTACGGCCTGATCGACCTGGAAGACGGCGTGGAAATGGAACTGCTCGACTACAGCGAAGTGGAAGCGCTGCTGCTCGACCTGGTCGGCGACGACCTGCCGGAAACCTACCGTCAGCTCGGCCCGAAGGACTCTCGCCGGCGCAAGCTGGCCATCCTGCGCGGCAAGGCCATCGAGCACCTGACCAACGCCGCCGCCCGCGCGTTCGTCGAACAGGAAAAGACCCTGCTCGCGGGAAGCCTGCAAGGCGACCTGGTAGAGCACATGCACGGCCCGGCCAAGCGCTGCGTGCAACGCGCGAAGGCGATGGCGAGGGAGAAGATATTCCAGGACAAGCGCAAGACCCTTCACGAGATCGGCGCCTACACCACCCTGGAAATCCTGCTGAACTCTTTCTGTGGCGCCGTGCTGGAGCAACACCGCCAGAGCACGCCGTCGTTCAAGCACCAGCGGATCCTCGACTTGCTGAGCCACTACGCGCCAGACCCGAGCTGGACGCTCTATCGCTCCTTCTTGCGTGTAACAGACTTCATCGCCGGGATGACCGACAGCTATGCCACCGAGATGGCACGGGAAATGACTGGCCGTTCCAGCCCGAGCTGAAGCGGCCGCGCAAGCTAGGCGGCCAGCTTGCGCAATTGCTGCAGCAGATCGTCCTGCAAGGCCGCCATTGCCTGCTCCACCGCCAATGCGCGATTACCCAGCTCCCGGCTGTCGAGACCATCCTTGCAACCACCCTCGAGCTTGCTGCAGAGGTCCTGGAGCGTGTCCGCATTGACCAGTCGCGCCGCGCCCTTCATACGGTGGGCCAGCTCGGCCAGCTGCTTCCAGTCGCCAGCCTCCCAGAGCGGCCGGACCTGATCGATATCGATCCGGTTGCTGCTGTGCAACTCCTCCAGCAGGCGGCGGATCAGGCCGGGATTTCCGCCGGTCATCTCGCGCAGCGACTTCAGGTCGAACCCATCGACCCGCTTTTCCACAGCGGCCTGATCGTCGTGGGCAGATGACATCTTCGGCACTGCATCCAGTCGTGCACGCAGGTTATCCAGGCCTATGGGCTTGAACAGGCAATCATCCATGCCGGCCCGCCGGCAGTTCTCGATCTCGTCGGGCTGGGCGTTGGCGGTAAACCCGAAGATCACGCAGGGTTCGGCTTCCATCTCCTGTTCAAGCTCGCGAATTCGCCGAGCCAGACCATAGCCGTTGAGCACCGGCATATTGCAGTCGGTGATCACCAGATCGAAGTCACCCGGATGCCACAGCTGCAATGCCTGGGAGCCGTCGGAAGCCACCTCGACCTGATGCCCCAGGTGCTCCAGTTGCTGGGTCAGCAGCATCCGGTTGGCCACATGGTCGTCGACCACCAGGACCTTCAGCGACTGGACAGTCCTCGGCACCGCCACGGCGTGCCCCACCTCGCATTCGGGCAGGCTTTCCAGGGTCTGCAGCAACAGCCGCACCGTGACCGTGGTGCCCTCGCCGGGCCGGCTTTCCAGGCGCACAGTGCCCCCCATCATCTCCGCCAGCTTGCGGCAGATGGTAAGACCCAGCCCTGTGCCCCCTCGATTCGCATTACCACTACGGGCCACCTGGCTGAAGGGTTCGAACAGCTGGCGCTGTTCATCCTCGGAAATACCGATACCGCTGTCCTGCACACTGACCTCGAGGGCCAGGCGCTCGCCTGCAACACGCTCGCCGTAGACGCGAATCTTCACATGGCCGAAGTCCGTGAACTTGATGGCGTTGCTGACCAGGTTCGACAGGATCTGCTTGAACCGCAGCGGATCGATCAACACATCGCAGGCGGCTTCCGCCTCGATTTCCAGCCTGAGTTCCAGCGCCTTCTGCCGCGCCAGCCCATCGAAGACACGCGCAACGGACTCCACCAACTCGCGCAGGTGAGCACGCTCCGGCATCAACGTCAGACGCCCGGACTCGATCTTCGCCACATCGAGGATGTCGCCGATCAGCGTCAACAGCGAGCGCGCCGAATCGTAAGCGACCTCGACCGGCTCGCGCTCCCAGTGCCCCTGGCTCGCGCGGGTGAGCGCCAACTCGAGCATGCCGATCACCGCGTTCATCGGCGTGCGGATCTCATGGCTCATGGTCGCGAGGAAGGTACTCTTCGCGCGGCTGGCTTCCTCGGCCTGCTCCTTCGCCGCTTCAAGCTGGTGGTGCAGCCGCTCGCGCTCGGTAACATCGATCCAGCCCGTCACCACGCCGGAAATATCACCACCCGGCCCGCGGTAAGGAGTGGCCCAGTAATGTATTTCCCGAACCTCGTCGCGAATCTGCAGGATCAGATCGGAGGCTACTTTCCCGTCCTGCTCCATGGCCTGCTGGTGAATCAACTGCAATGTCTGTGCGTCGTGCGCCTGCAACCAGGGGCAATCGTTGACCTGGGAACCTTCCACCGAGTCGCGCGGCATTCCGGTTTCCTTGAGGAAACCGATATTGCAGGTGACCAGTCGCCCATCACGATCACGTACCGCCACGGGCTGGGGAATACCATCGATCAGTGCGCGCTTGAATTCGAGGCGGTAACTGAGCTCTTTCTCCGATTCCCGGCGGCGGCGCACCTTGCGCCAGAGCCACCCGTTCCACAGCAATACGATGAGCAATGCCATCGCTGCCGCCCAGGCGAGCTGGATGAATTGCTTGCGGTAGCCCTGCCAGACGCTGTCCGGCCTGTCCACGCTGGCAGACCAGCGCGTGGTGATGTTGCTCAGGTCTTCGGGCGCGATGGCCAGTAGCGCCTTGTTCAGGATACTGAGCAGCTCCGGGTCCGCCTGCGACACCGCCAGCGAGAACTGCCCGGGCTCGCTGTCCAGGGCCAGGGCGATCTTGAGATCCGGGTAATAGCGGGAGATCAGGTAGTTGGCAGACGACAACAGGTGAATGCCGGCGTCCACCTTGCCTTCACTGATCATGGAAAGGTCGTCGACATTGTTCTCGACCTCCAGCAGTTTCACTTGCGGGTGGCGGGCGCGCATGAAGTCCGCGATGACGGAGCCTCTGGGAACGGCGACGCTGTGACCATCGAGATCGTCCAGGCTTTGCAGCCAATCGCTCCCCTCTGGCACCACGACAACGAAGGACGCGGTCATGTAGGGGCGCGTAAAACTCAGCCACTCCTCGCGCTGGCCAGTCGGAGTCAGCGCCGCAATCACATCAGCCTTGCCCGTACGCACCTGCTCCAGCATCGCCGTGACGCTTGGCTGCGGGCGCACATCGAATTCGACGCCGGTACGGCTCTGGACAAGCTGCAGCAGGTCGGCGGCAATCCCTCGGAACTGGCCCTGGGCATCGAAGAACGACACGGGAGCCAACGCCTGGTCGATCACGACCTTGGGCCGCGGGTGACGGTCCACCCAACGCTGCTCCTGAGGCGTCAGGATGAGACGCTGGCCGGCGATGGGGCTGCCGCCGCCGGGACTCCAGCGTCGTTGAATGGCCGTCTGGGCCTGACGTGGAATCGCGCTCAGAGTGCGGTCGATGATGGCCAGCAACGTCCGGTCGGAAGCGTTCAGGGCAAAACTGAATCCCTGGCCATTGAAGCTGGCAAAGTTGAGGAGCTTGAGATTGGCCAGGTATCCCTGGCTGATCAGGTATTGCGCACTGAAGGCATCGCCGACGAAGAGGTCCGCCTGACCGAAGGCAGTCGAAGACCACCCCTTCCAGCTGATCGCCACGCAAATGCAACTGAACAGACTGGGCTTCTTCCGATTGACGCCGGCTCTCGATGCCAATGAAGCGCGCGAGGAATGTGCACGCCGCAACGAACCTTTCGACTTGCTGCTCTGCGATATCAACCTGCCGGATACTGACGGCATAGAACTGCTCGGCGAACTGGCCGAAGCCGGTCATATTCGCCAAGCGGTCTTCCTGAGTTGCCGTGATACCGAAGAGCTGCAGGCCCTGCAGAAAACCCTGCGCGAACAGGGTTTACCCGTCCTGGCCTGCCTGTCCAAGCCACTCAATGAATGGGCGCTGCTGCAAATCCTGGAAAAGGACGAGGGCCTCAGGGCGCGGGCAGATTGACTGGCTGGTCCGGGTACCACGCATCGATCAGCGGGCTGAGGCTGAAACCTGCGAGTTCCGGCTGCTGCTTCAGCCATCCGTCGATCAATTCGCGCTGCTCCTCGCTCACCGAGCCGCGCCGGGCGAGGCAGATGAATCCGTACTCGTCGCAACCGCTATAGACCAGATCGTTGGGTTCGACGGCGACGCCCGCGAATCGCTTCATGAAAGCGCCAACAGCCTCTTCGCCTGTGCCTTCCTTGTACTGAAAACTCAGTTCGAAGCCGAGCTCCTGGAACTCATCGACACACAACTTCTTGCGTAAACGACGGGAACGATGGGTCGCCATCTGAATCTCTCCTCAGGAGGGCTTTCGCCGCTCGATGCACGAATGTGCCCGGAACATATCCGGGACTTGCGCGAACAATGTCCCGATGCGCCTCTGCGTGACGACCGGCATCCGAAGGCCAGCGCATCCTGGAACGGCTTGCGGCATAATGTGCCGCAGCTCCCGGTCCAACAGGGAGTATTTCATCTGTAGTGTTGCGCTTCATCTTTTCATTTTTTCAAGTCAATGCCCGACCACTGGGATGTCATCTTTTCTATGTTCAAGTCTCTGCGTGTCCTCGCTCTCGCTACCTTATTGCCCTTCGCCTTGCCGGCCGTTGCCCAGATCAACAGCACCCTGCCCGAACGTGTACAGAAAGCGCTGAGGGCCAGCAAACTCACCGACGATGCCCTGTCGCTGGTGATGATCCCTCTGGAAGGCCCCGGTAACGCCACCTATTTCAACGCCGACGTCTCGGTGAACCCGGCGTCGACCATGAAGCTGTTCACCACCTATGCCGCCCTGGAAATGCTCGGCCCGACCTACCAGTGGCAGACTGAGTTCTACACCGACGGCCAGCTCAAGGACGGCACCCTCAACGGCAACCTCTATCTCAAGGGCGGCGGCGATCCGAAGCTGAACCTGGAGAAGCTCTGGCTGATGATGCGCGACCTGCGCGCCAACGGCGTGAACAAGGTCACCGGCGACCTGGTGCTGGATCGCAGCTATTTCAACATCCCGCAACTGCCGGTCTTCAACGACGACGGCGGCGACGACAACAAGCCGTTCCTGGTCGGCCCGGACTCGCTGATGGTCAACCTGAAGAGCGTGCGCCTGGTGATCCGCACCGAAGGCAGCAAGGCCACCGTGCTGATGGACCCGCCACTGGCGAACGTGCGCATCGACAACCAGATCCAGGTGAGCAAGGCCGCGGCCTGCCCGGCCTGGCCGAAACTGCGCTTCAGCCCGGTGACCCAGTTCGACGGCACCTCGCTGGTCGCCACCGGGCAGATTCCGCAGGGCTGCAGCGCCCAGACCTACATGTCCCTGCTCGAGCACCCTGCCTACACCGCCGGCGCAGTACGCGGCATCTGGCAAGAGCTGGGCGGCAGCATCCTCGGCAAGGACCGCGAAGGCACCGTGCCGAAGAACGCCACCCTGGTGGCCCGCGCCATGTCGCCAGACGTCGTGGAAATCATCCGCGACATCAACAAGTTCAGTAACAACACCATGGCCCGCCAGCTGTTCCTCTCGGTCGGCCGCCAATATCGCAATGGCGCCGACGCGGACGACGCCCAGGCTGCCCAGCGGGTGATCCGCCAATGGCTGGCGCGCAAGGGCATCACCGCAAGCCACCTGGTGATGGAAAACGGTTCGGGCCTGTCCCGCGACGAGCGAGTCAGCGCCCGCGAAATGGCCGCCATGCTCCAGGCCGCGTGGCACAGCCCCTACGCTGCGGAGTACATCTCCTCGCTGCCGATCGTGGCCAAGGACGGCACCATGCGCAAACGCCTGCGTGGCACGCCCATGGCCGGCGAAGCCCACGTGAAGACCGGCACCCTGAACACCGTGCGCGCGCTCGCCGGCTTCAGCCGCGACGCCAACGGCCGCACCTGGGTCGTCGTGGCGATCCTCAACAGCAACCGGCCATGGGGCGCCTCGTCGATCCTCGACCAGGTGTTGCTGGACCTCTACAGCAGCACTAAGCGCTGACCCCCACGCGAACCCCGGCCAACTGGCCGGGGTTTTCGCATCAGGCTTCGACCTTCTCCAGACGATCCCGACCCAGCCGCTTGGCGCGATACACTGCGCGGTCCACCTTGCGCATCAGGTCGTCCGCGCTTTCGCCGGGGCACCAGGAGGCAACGCCGAAGCTCGCCGTCACCACGCCGACGCCCTCCATCGGCTGCCCGCGCAGGGCCTTCCAGAGTGCCTCCGCCAGTTGCCAGGCCTGATCCGTGGTGCTCCCCGGGCAAAGCACCACCAATTCCTCGCCACCGATCCGACAGAACACATCCACTTTGCGCAGGCGCTGCGCGATGCGCTGGCACAGGGTGACCAGCACGATATCGCCCGCCTCGTGACCGAAGCGGTCATTGATGTCCTTGAAGTGGTCGATGTCGAACATCACCAGCGACAACGGATCGCCACTGCGGGCACAGCGCGCCATGCCCTGATCCAGTTGCTCCTTGAAGTAGCGGCGATTGTGGATGCCCGTCAGTGCATCGGTGACCGACAGGCGACGCAACTCCATCTCCGCCTCCTTGCGCCGGGTAATGTCAGTGGCGATGCCCAGATAACCCGTGGTGTTGCCCGCTGAATCGCGCACGCCGGTAATGATCAGGTTGATCTTCAGTTGCCGGCCATCGCGGCGCACACAGGTCCACTCGTGCTCCTCGTGCCCCTCGCCCACGAGCGCGCCGACGACGTCGAAGCCGCGAATCTCGCGTCCAAGCGTGCTCGACAGGTCCTGCGCGCGGCGACGGATCTCATCCTTGACGAAGACGTTCTCCGGCACCGGCCGCCCGATCACTTCCTGGGCGCTGTAGCCAAACATGCGCTCGGCGCCCACATTGAAGCTGCGCACGAAGCCGCGCAGATCGGTCGAGACGATGGCCACCTGGGTCGCCGCATCGAGCAGGCCGTGCAGGCGACTGTTGACCTCGCCCAGTTCCAGCTCGGCGGCCTTGCGCGAACTGATGTCGGTCTGGGTGCCGATCATGCGTCGCGGCGAACCGTCGTTGTCGCGTTCGACCACCTGGCCACGATCCAGCACCCAGAGCCAGCGCCCACTCTTGCAGCGCAACCGGTGCTCACTCTGATACAGCGAGGTTTCGCCGCGAAGATGCCGGCGCAGCGCATCGCAGCGCGCGACCTTGTCATCGGGATGGACCCGGCTGAGGCTCTCGTCGGTGGTTGTGCCCACCTCACTGTCGCGGTAGCCGAGCATGGCCTTCCAGGCATGGGAATAGAACACGTTGCCGGTATCCAGACTCCAGTCCCAGACGCCGTGGCCGGCGCTGTCCATGGCGAAGTGCAGGCGCGCCTGGTTCTCCTGCAGCTCCAGCTGGTTGGCCCGCAGTTCGGCGGTGCGCTCGTCCACCAGTTGCAGGGCGCGCTGGCGCTGCCCCAGCAGCGCCAGCACATAGCCCGCCAACAACAGCGAAGTCAGCCCGCCAGCGAACGCCACCCAGAGCTGCGGATGCCCCTGGTTACGCCGCAGGAAGTCGCTGGAAGGCTCGACGCGCACCAGGTAGTCACGTCCGGCAAAAGGCAGGTGCCGCTCGGCAACCAGTCCCGCCGTCTGATCGGCCGCCACCGGGCTGCGATACAGCGGCACATCCGGGCGCGGGTCGCCAGCATCACGCAGTGTCAGCGCCAACTGCTCGCCGCGCGCTTCCGATCCCTGCTCGATGAGCAGGCGGTAGCTGATCGCTGCCAACAGGATGCCCTGGATACCGACTCGGGTTTCGGCTGTCGGGCTGGGCTTCGTGCTGCTGCGATAGAGTGGCGCCGCGAGCAGCAAACCGGTGGAATCCGCCGGCGGCGCACCCGGCAGGACCACGGGTATCGAGGCCGCCACCGAGCGCGTCTTCACCACGCGCTGGGTCAACTCGCGCCCCGGCAGGGTCGAGTTCAGGTCCAGGCCCAGGGGCATCTCCTCCAGGTACTCGGAGGCACCATAGAGGACGGGAAAATAGCGCTCGCGAACCTGTGCCGGAATCGGCTGACCCTGCAGGTCCAGCTCGAAAAGCATGTAGTCGAGCATGCCGGCATCATGGGCGCGGGCTTCAAAGGCCTCGCGCTGACGCTGATCCACGCGCGGCAGCCAGGCGTAACCCAGCGTATCGCCCAGCAACGGACTGACGAAGTGTTCGAACTCCTCGCGGGAAACGTTTGTGGAGTTCTCAAAGAAGCGCTGGATCGATTCCAGTTCGCTCTGCTGATTCGATAGCCGCTCGCGCAGGCGCTCGATCCGCTCGTTGGCAGCGAGGGAAAATTGCTGTTCCAGAAAGGTGCGGGCGTTGCGCCAGGCATTCCAGCCGAGCAACGCCGTCAGCAAGAGGCCGGCCACCAGCACGACGCCGGCGGCACGCAGGGCTTTCTTCTGGCTGGCGACTCCCTGAGCGGCGGGCAACTGCTCGTAGGCCGGCAACTGAGTCATGCGCTTTCCCAACTCTCAGGGTGACTCAGTTTTTATAGCAGCCGATGGCCATTTGCCCAGCTTTCGCGCGACGCACGGCCCGGGCCGTGCGCCGCTCGGGCCCTAGCGTACGCTGATGCGCCAGGCGCGGTGGATCTTGCTGTTGCGGGCGAAGTCCTGGTCCAGCGTCTGGGCGCTGATTTCCTCGACCTGGTAACGCGCTGCCAGCCCTTCATCCAGCTCGAACTTGCGGAAGTTGTTGGAGAAGTACAGCACCCCGCCCTTGGCCAGACGCGCCATGGCCAGGTCGATCAGCTCGACATGGTCGCGCTGCACATCGAACACGCCTTCCATGCGCTTGGAGTTGGAGAAAGTCGGGGGGTCGATGAACACCAGGTCATATTCACCGCGGTCCTCGCGCAGCCATTCCATGACATCGCTCTGCACCAGGCGCTGCTTGTCGGAGAAGCCGTTGAGCGACAGGTTACGCCGCGCCCAGTCCAGGTAGGTCTTCGACAGGTCGACGCTGGTGGTGCTGCGCGCATCGCCCTTGGCGGCATGCACGGTGGCCGTGGCGGTGTAGCAGAACAGGTTGAGGAAGCGCTTGCCGGCAGCCTCGCGCTGGATGCGCAGGCGGATCGGGCGGTGGTCGAGGAACAGGCCGGTGTCGAGGTAGTCGGTCAGGTTGACCAGTAGCTTCACGCCGCCCTCTTCCACTTCCATGAAACGGCCTTCGGCATTCTGCCGCTCGTACTGTTTCTTACCGGTCTGGCGCTCGCGACGCTTGATGACGATGCGCTCGGTGGGGATGCCCAGCGCCTGCGGCAATGCGGCGAGCGCATCGAGCAGGCGGATCTGCGCCTTCTCCGGGTCGATGGACTTGGGTGCCGCGTACTCCTGCACGTGCGCCCAGTCGCGGTAGAGATCCACGGCCAGGGCGTACTCGGGCATGTCGGCGTCATACACCCGGTAGCACTCGATCTTTTCCTTGCGCGCCCACTTGCCGAGCGCCTTGACGTTCTTCTGCAGACGGTTGGCGAACATCTGCCCGCCTTCGCTCAGACGCGCCTGCTCGATCACCGCGGCGCCCCGGGCCGGCGACGACTCGCTGCGCTCGCCGCGGTCGCCGGTCACGAACTGACGCGGCTCCACGTCGAGCATGATCAGCTTGCAAGGCAGCGCACCGTTGAAGAAGGCGTACTGCTTGTGGCTGCGAATGCCCATGCGCTTGCCCAGCTCCGGCGCGCCGGTGAATACTCCGGCACTCCAGCCCAGGCAGCTCTGGCGCAGACGCTCGCCCAGGTGCTGGTAGAGGTACAGCAGACTGGCTTCGTCACCCAGGCGCTCGCCGTAGGGCGGGTTGCAGATGATCAGGCCCTTCTGGCCCTTGTCCGGGCGCGGCTCGAAGGTGGCCAGCTCGCCTTGGTAGATCTTGACCCATTCGGCAAGGCCGGAGCGTTCGATGTTGTTGCGCGCCGGCTGGATCAGACGCGGGTCGGCTTCGTAGCCGCGAATCCACAGGGGAGTCCTGGCCAGGCCGACTTCGGCACGCTGCTGGGCTTCCTCGATCAGCTTCTTCCAGATCGCCGGCACATGGCCCAGCCAGTTGCTGAAGCCCCAGCGCTCACGCTTGAGGTTCGGCGCGACGTCGGCGGCGATCAGACCGGCCTCGATGAGGAAGGTACCGACACCGCACATCGGGTCGGACAATGCGCCGCCTTCAGCGGCGATCTTCGGCCAACCGGCGCGGATCAACACAGCAGCGGCAAGGTTTTCCTTCAGCGGCGCAGCGCCCTGCTGCAAGCGGTAGCCACGCTGGTGCAGGCTGTGACCGGAAAGGTCCAGCGACAGCACGGCCTGGCCGCGATCCAGGTGCAGGTGCACGCGGATGTCCGGGTTGACCTTGTCCACACTCGGCCGCTGGCCGAATTCGGCGCGCAGGTTGTCGACAATGGCGTCTTTCACCTTCAGCGCGCCGAAGTGGGTGTTGTCGATGCCCGAGCCCTTGCCGCTGAACTCCACCGCCAGGCTGCCGCCGGCCTCCAGATGGTCGCCCCACGGTACGGCGTTGACCCCCAGGTAGAGGTCTTCGGCGTTGCTCACCGGGAAGCGCGACAACACCAGCAGCACGCGGTTGGCCAGGCGCGACCAGAGGCACAGGCGATAAGCCGTCTCCAGGTCGCCCTTGCCGCGAACGGCCGAAACCTGGGCGCGCGCCTCGGTCAGCCCGAGCGCCTGGGCTTCTTCCAGCAACAGGCCATCGAGCCCTTTCGGGCAGGTGAGGAAGAGATCGTGCAAATCCGACATGCAAATAGTTCCCGGGCCACAGCCCTTTCATCAAAGCCGCTAATGGCCTTGTCGGCCACCTTGGGTTCATTCGAGAGAACCCAGGCAACCCCTGTAGTCATTTTCAGGGATGGACCGGCAACCGGCCTGCGGCCTCGCGTCGCAGAAAGTCATCCCACTCGTCGGAACGAGAGGCGGTCTCAATTAGACACACATTCCTCTTGATCCTTGGCAAGCTCCCGCCGCTGGCGGGTTATGCCGTACTGGCATTTTGCAAACCGGACGAACCTTATGGCCCAAACCCATAAGAGTTACGTCCTTATGACAAATTGGTCATTCACAGCCCCGGAACCTTTCGATAGAACTCGGGGTAATCCTTCACCGCAATGGTGTCGGGCGGGGCGCGTCACGCCGGCAATGCGCCCCATTGGCGGAACATTCCGCCCGGCCTCCCTGGGGGGGCCAACGGGACATAACAGTCAACAAGTGAGGGCAACACCCTATGAGAAGACTTAAGCGTGATCCGTTGGAAAGAGCCTTTTTGCGTGGTTATCAGCACGGCATTACTGGAAAATCTCGCGACCTCTGTCCGTTTACCCATCCCACCACCCGGCAATCCTGGCTCAACGGCTGGCGTGAGGGCCGCGGCGACAACTGGGATGGTTTGACCGGCGCCGCCGGTATTCAACGAGTGAACCAATTGCAGCACGCAACAGGCTGAATCCAGGGTCACCCACGACTTCCCCAAGCCGCCCCATCCGGGCGGAAAAGGGCGCAAGCCCAAGGGCTCCGAGAGGAGCCCTACTTATTTCCACTACTGGTATTTACGCCCGCCTGGCCGCCGCAATGGCGTCCACCGCTTCGCGGATCAGCGCCGGGCCCTTGTAGATGAACCCGGAATAGATCTGCACCAGGCTCGCGCCCGCGGCGATCTTCTCGGCTGCATGCGCGCCTTCGGTAATACCGCCGGCGGCGATGATCGGCAGGCGACCACCCAGCTCACCCGCCAGCACCTTGACGATGTGGGTACTCTTCTCGCGCACCGGAGCGCCCGACAGGCCGCCCGCCTCGTTGCCGAACGGCAGGTGCTCGACGCCTTCGCGGCCCAGGGTAGTGTTGGTGGCAATCACCGCATCCATGCCCGACTCGATCAGCGCGGCGGCGACCATGGCAGTCTCCTCATCACTCATGTCCGGGGCGATCTTGATCGCCAACGGCACGCGACGACCGTGCTGCACGGCCAGGTCCTCCTGGCGCAGGCGCAGCGCTTCGAGCAGTTGCTTGAGCGAGTCGCCGAACTGCAGGCTGCGCAGCCCGGGGGTGTTCGGCGAGCTGACGTTGACCGTGACGTAGCTGGCGTGGGCGTAGACCTTGTCCAGGCAGATCAGGTAGTCGTCCACCGCGCGCTCGACCGGGGTGTCGAAGTTCTTGCCGATGTTGATGCCCAGCACGCCCTTGTACTTCGCCGCCTTGACCCGCTCGATCAGGTGATCGACACCGTGGTTGTTGAAGCCCATGCGATTGATGATCGCGGTGGCTTGCGGCAGGCGGAAGATACGCGGCTTGGGGTTGCCCGGCTGCGGACGCGGGGTGACGGTACCAATCTCGACGAAACCGAAGCCCAGCTGGGCGAAGCCATCGATGGCGTCGCCGTTCTTGTCCAGGCCGGCGGCCAGTCCCACGGGGTTGGCGAATTCCAGCCCCATGACCTTTACTGGCAGGCTCTTGGGCGCCTGCGTCAGCAGGCCGTTGAGGCCCAGGCGGCCGCCAGCGCCAATCAGGTCGATGGACAATTCATGGGAAGTTTCCGGGGAGAGCTTGAACAGGAGCTCGCGGGCCAGGCTGTACATGGTCGGGCATCGGTCGGCAAAATGGGGCGCTATTATAGCCAGCCCGCCCTCGCTCAGGCGAGGCGACGCAGCGCCAGCAGCCGCCCGGAATCGTCGAATTCCAGCTCGAAGCTGCCGTGGACTCCGGAGTGAGTGACGAATGGACGCAGGTGATGCGCCGGCAGATTGACCCGTCGGCCATCGCGACTGGTCACCTGGACCCGGTTGGCATGCCCACGATAGAGCGCCTGCAGCCGGTCCGCCGACAGGGATATATCCAGCACAACGCAAGCCATGGAGGCCTCCAGCAAGTGAAGGAAAGAATTTTGCCACAACGCATGCGCCCAACAGCGCCAGGGTTTTCTATGCTTAAGGCAATTCGCCGCGCATCGGGCCCGGCGCTTCCTGCACTGACCCGCCGGCCATCGGGAGTCTTGCGTCGTCCATGAGTCAATCACCTCGCCCCCGCAGCGTGACCAGTCGGCTGGCTGCCCTTGCCCAGCGCCTGGGCATTGGCAGTGCCGATGGGCGTAACGTCGCCGAGCGCAGCCGGAGCCTGTCCCTGCCCTTCGAACCCTTGCCCAACTGGCCTGCCGGCCTTGGCTGGCAGTCCGGCGCACCGCTGTACCGGCTGATCGACCTGCCTCGCGGCGCACTGTCCGGCCCCGTGCAGGAAGACAAGGCGCGCATTCATAGCGTTCTCAAGCGCCTGGTGACCAGCCACCGCGAAGAGCATCCCGCTGTCGACATTCGGAGCATCGATGGCCTCTGCTGCCGCAGCCTGCTTGACAGCCCCCTGGCAGGGCTTGAAGAACTCTCCAACTGCGAGCAGTGCCGCAAGGTGCGGATCATCAGCTACAACGACTTCACCAAGGTGCTCGGCGTAGCCCTGCCCGGTTTCGAGCGCAAGGCGCCACTGCTGTTACGCAGTGCGGGCTGGCACGGCGCGCGGCTGTTCTGGGATGACGACAATCATCCCTGCGAACTGGCCAATGCGGTGGTCTATGCCCGCCGCCGGGGGCTGGAGATCATCCTGCCGGCGAGCATTCAGCGCTTCGAGCTGCAAGCCTCTGCACTGGATGAGCTGGAGCGCGACTTCCACATGCTGGCCATGCCGGCCAAGGCCTGGAGCGACGCGTCCTTCATGGAACTGCTGCTGGAGACCGGCATGCCCTATGCCCGCTTCGGCCTGTTCAACTCCGAAACCCCGGAGAGTCTGCTGCTGCCTCGGGACCATCCGCAGTCCGACGCCTTCGGCCACGGGCTGCGGGAGGCCGGTGCGCCAGACGTGATCGCCTATCTGCGCCACGCCGGAAAGACTGCCTGACCCGCGCAATCACCTCTCAGGCACATTCTCGCCGAATTGGCGTTCTTCCTCGTCCAGGCTCTCCAGCACCTCATGGTGCCGGGCTTGCCACTCTTCCAGGCTGAGCCCCAGGGTCGCCAGCAGTTGCGGATTGCTCCTCACCAGGTAGACCGCCGCGCGCTGGGCGGAATCCTCCACCTTCCAGTTCACCTCTTCCGAATCGATCGGCCCCTCATAGGTGATCCAGCGGGCGAAGTCCGGATACACGCTGCAAACCTTCTGGAAATCAAAGTCACGCATGCGCTGGTTGCCGTACTCGATGTTCTCGACATCCTTGGCCTTCATGCCGACCGTCTCGGCGAAAGCGCGGCGTGATAGCCCCGTCAACGAGCGAAGCGCCCGTAGTCTTTCTCCCGCAGTGAACAGGAAACGTTTCTTCATCATGCGTCATCCATCTCCGAGACTGCCAAAGCCCGGAAAAACACCCTAACAATTAGGATAAATTCACAGCCCAGACCGCCGCAGAGGCCGTGGATCAAAGGACGGGATGGTGCGGGACACAGCATGAACGAGGAAAGCGGATTCAGCCCTGACCTGCTCGCAGGTGGCTATTACGTGACGCCCCAGCGCTTTGCGCAGCTGGTCGGTCTGAACGATCGTCCCGCCATTGTGCAAGGCTGGATCGATCAGGGAGTGATACCGACGTGTCGTCAGGGCAGCCAGGTCCTTGTCGACCTGGGCGCCCTGCTCCTGCTGACGCAGCCGGATCAGTCCTGATCCGCTTCCTGGGCGGCCTGCAGCGCCGGTACGGCGGGAATGCCGATATCCACGCAGAGTGCCAGGACGCGTTCCAGGTCATTGCGATAGACCAGCACGCACTGCAGTTCGGTATCCAGCGGCTCGCTGAAGTCCACCAGCACGTAGCCGCCCTTTTCCGGGTACAGCGCACCGAGCTGGGTCTGGATACGGTTCAGCGCGGCCATCGGCTCGGCCTTGCGCAGCTGCTTTGCCTGCAGCACGAAGCTCACGCTCGGGTCGAAGGAGGCGCGGATCTCGCTGAACAGTTCTTCGTAGCTGTCCCCCATGAACAGCACGATTTCCGGCAGGCTGCCCACCACCACCCACTCACCCAGCGGGATAGGGAAGTCCTCGTCGTAGTTGATGTCCGGATTGGCGGCGAGGAAGGCGGTCGGATCGGCGTAGGCCTGCGAAGCCTCGTCGGCGACCTGCTGGATCTCATCTTCCCCCAGGCAGCCTGAGCTGATCAGCGTGAGGAGTTCGACGAGTTGCGCTTTCATGGGGAGGTCCTGAATAGGGATAGACAGCCGGAAAGGATATCCGTATTCGCCGTAAAACGCCGCAGCTGGGAACTTTCTGTAAGACAAAGGCGTCCGAAGTCGCCAGAAACGATACCCACTATTGAACGGGATGATTTCTGCTCGCATCGAGCGGTTGATAGCCTGACAACCATCCCGAACCAGCCTGCGTGTGAAAACCATGAACCGTGCCCTCGCCCTTCTCTCCCTGACCCTGCCTTTATGGCTGGTGGGCTGCGCCAGCCAGCCTGCGCCGCAGCACGAGCCTTACAGCGATGAGCAAGTGAAGTCCTTCGCGCTGAAGATGCTGGGTGCCAGCACCATGTCCGATGAGTTGTACGCCAAGTACCGCCGGGCGCTGACCGAGCCACGTGAGGATGGGCGGAGCGGGAGCTGATTTCACGTCGCTCCTGTTTCTGATTGCCTCCGCGAGACGCTCCTGCAGTCCAGCCCTGTCGGCCTTGCTTTCTGCTCTTCTGATCGGGAGTCTCTGCGCCGCCTCGGCGTGCGCGCAGGGCCAGTCGTCCTCCCCTTCGGGTGGCCTGCTTTGCCAAGCCCCACAACGTAGGCAAAGGCCTCGCCACTCCGTCCGCATTCTGCTTCGCGAAAAGCCCTCTCAGTCACTCAGACCTCTGAACAGGGCTCTTCGACACGCCTGGAGGTTTTTCTGGAAGCCATTCGTAGCCGTAGCCCTATGAACTGTTCGCGAGCAAGCTCGCTCCTACAATCCAGTTGAGCAGCGCTCTTGGCAGGAGCGAGCTTGCTCGCGAACACGCCCCGTCTCCGTGCTGGATGGCCTGTCAATCACGGTAAAAAAAAGCCCCGCACTGGGCGGGGCTGGAGCATCAAAAGGGTTTAAAGGCGTGGAGCATCAGACCGGGCAGGAGCCCTGCTGGTTGCTCTGCGCCAGGTCGAGCAGCTCGCGGTTGGCCACGGCGTACATGGCGTAGTCGGTGCTCGTGGAGGCACGCAGCTCAACCAGCATGGCGCGCCAGCGGGCCACCATCGGGGCGTGCTGGTCCAGCCAGAGCGCCACGCGCGCGTCGATCTCCGCCGGGCCGTCCTGCATCTGCAGCACGGAGACGGTGATCGCCCGCTGCTGCCAGTCCAGGTCGTCGCGGAAGGCTTCGCGGGCCAGCGCCTGCCAGTTGTTCTCCACCGGCAGGGAGCTGATCTGCTGCAGGTACCAGGTCAATTCCAGCTCGCTGCCCAGGGCGAAGTAGGCGCGCGCCACGTCGGCCGGGTCGCGGCCGGTAACGTCCGCCGCTTCGATGATCGGCAGCAGGGTATAGAGGTGACTGGTACCGGCGACCATGCGCGCCAGCAGCTCCGGCACGCCAGCGTCGACGTAAGCCTGGTAGCGTGCCTGCCACAGCTCGCGCGTCGGGCCTTCCAGCAGTTCGTTGAGTTTCAGGCCCAGCGCAGCGATGCGCGGACCGAAGTGCCCGACGTCACGGGCAGCATCCTGCTCATTGCGACGGCTGCGCAGGAACCAGCGGGTAGCACGACGCCCCAGGCGCATCAGTTCGTCCATCAGGGTCAGTTGCACTTCCGCCGGCACCTGGTAGTCCAGCGCCTCGATCTGGCGGAACCAGTGCGGCAGATGGAAGACATCACGCACGATCACGTAGGCACCCGCCACATTCGCCGGCGTCATGCCAGTGGACTCCTTCAGGCGCTGCACGAAGGTGATGCCCATGTGGTTGATCAGGTCGTTGGCGATCTGCGTGCTGACGATCTCGCGCTTGAGGCGGTGCTTGCGCATGGCCGGGCCGAAGGTGTCGACCAGGGTCTGCGGGAAGGCCGTCTCCATGTCGCGGGTCAGGTAGTCGTCGTCCGGCACCTGCGAGCCCAGCAGCTGTTCCTTCAGATCGATCTTGCTGTAGGAAATCAACACAGCCAGTTCGGCGCGGGTCAGGCCCTGTCCGGCGGCGATGCGCTCGGCGAGGCCTTCGTCAGTGGGCAGGAACTCCAGCGCGCGGTCCAGCTTGCCGCGGCCTTCCAGGTCGCTCATCAGGCGCTTGTACTCGGCGATGCGTTCACGGGCGCGACGCTCGGCCAGGGACAGCGCCTGGGTCTGCTTGTAGTTGTTGCCCAGCACCAGGTCGGAGACCTGGTCGGTCATTTCCGCCAGCAGCTTGTTGCGCTGCTTGCTGGTCATGTCGCCGGCAGTCACCACCTCGTTGAGCAGGATCTTAATGTTCACCTCGTGGTCGGAGCAGTCCACACCACCGGCGTTGTCGATGAAGTCGGTGTTGCACGCGCCGCCGTTGAGGCCGAACTCGACCCGCGCCAACTGCGTCATGCCGAGGTTGCCGCCCTCGCCCACCACTTTCACCCGCAGATCGCGGCCGTCCACGCGCAGGCCGTCGTTGGCCTTGTCGCCGACGTCCGCATGGGTTTCATCGCTGGACTTCACATAGGTGCCGATACCGCCGTTCCACAGCAGGTCCACGGGCGCCTTGAGCAGCGCGTGGATCAGCTCGGTCGGGGTCAGGCGCTCGGCGTCGATGTCGATGTCGAAGCGTGCTCGCACTTCCGGGGTCAGGGTGATGCTCTTCGCGCTGCGCAGGAAGATGCCGCCGCCGGCGGAGATCAGCGAGGCATCGTAGTCAGCCCAGCTGGAACGCGGCAGGTTGAACAGCCGCTGGCGCTCGGCGAAGCTCGCCGCCGCATCCGGGTTGGGGTCGAGGAAAATGTGCAGGTGGTTGAAGGCCGCGACCATCTGCAGCTTGTCCGACATCAGCAAGCCGTTGCCGAACACGTCGCCGGCCATGTCGCCGATACCGATGACGGTCACGTTGTCCTTCTGCACGTCGATGCCGCGCTCGCGGAAGTGACGCTGCACCGAGACCCAGCCGCCGCGAGCGGTGATGCCCATGCCCTTGTGGTCGTAGCCGGCGGAGCCGCCGGAGGCGAAGGCGTCGCCGAGCCAGAAGTTGTAGTCGGCGGAGATGCCGTTGGCGATGTCGGAGAAGGTCGCGGTGCCCTTGTCCGCCGCCACCACCAGGTAGGGATCATCCAGGTCGTGGCGCACCACGTTGGCCGGCGGCACGATCTGGCCTTCCTTGATGTTGTCGGTGATGTCCAGCAGCCCGGAGATGAAAATGCGGTAGCAGGCGATGGCCTCGGCCTGGATTTCATCGCGGCTGCCGCCGACCGGCAGGCGGCGCGGGATGAAGCCGCCCTTGGCGCCGGTCGGTACGATCACCGCATTCTTCACCTGCTGCGCCTTCACCAGGCCCAGCACTTCGGTGCGGAAATCTTCCTCGCGGTCAGACCAGCGCAAGCCGCCACGGGCCACATCGCCGAAGCGCAGGTGCACGCCTTCCACGCGCGGGCAGTAGACGAAGATTTCGAACTTCGGCGTCGGCCGCGGGATTTCCGGGATGGCCTTGGGGTTGAACTTGAAGCTGAAGTAGCTCTTGTTCTGCCCGGTGGCGTCCGGCTGGTAGAAGTTGGTGCGCAGGGTCGCCTTGATCAGGTCGAGGTAGCGCCGCAGGATGCGGTCCTCGTTGAGCACCTGGACGTTGTCCAGGGCCGCGAGAATCGCCTGCTCCAGCTTCTGCTGCTTGTCTTCCAGGTCCTCGGCGGTGAGTTTGCGGGCCAGGTAGAAGCGGGTCTTGAACAGCCTCACCAGTTCGCGGGCGATGTCCACATGGGCGTTCAGCGCGCTGGCGATGTAGCCCAGGTCAAAGCCCAGGCGGATCTGCTTGAGGTAGCGGGCGTAGGCGCGCAGCAGCGCCACGTCGCGCCACGGCAGGCCGGCGGTCAGCACCAGGCGGTTGAAGGCGTCGTTCTCGGCATCGCCGTTGACGATGTGGACGAAGGCGTCCTGCAGGGTCTCGTTGAGCTCCTGGATGTTGACGTCCAGGCCTTCGGCGTAGGTGAACGCGAAGTCATGAATCCAGTACTCGCGGCCGTTGGTGTGGCGCAGGCGGTAGGGGAACTCGCCGAGCACGCGCAGGCCGAGGTTCTCCAGGATCGGCAAGACATCCGACAGCGCCAGAGGCGTATCGGCGTGATACAGCTTGCAGTGCAGCTGCTGTTCACCCTGGGCCAGCGGCTGGTAGAAGCTCATCACCAGCGGGCGGTTGTCGCCCAGGCTGGACAGGTGCTGCAGGTCCACCACGGCAAAGTGCGGGGCAAAGCGCTCGCGGTAGCCGGCCGGGAAGCCTTTGGGGAAGTCTTCCAGCAGGTTGTTGCCCTGCCCTTCGCCGAAGTTCTCCAGCACCAGCGCGGCGTAGTCGTCCTGCCAGGAGCGGCAGGCCTGGATGGCTTCCTGCTCCAGCTGGGCGGCGTCCACGTCGATGCGGTTCTTCGGGTCGACGCGCAGGATGAACTGCACGCGGGCCAGGGTGGATTCGGAGAAGAAGGTCCAGAACTCGCAATCGCTGGCCTTCAGGCGCTCCATCAGCACCTGCTGGATTTTCATCCGCGTTTCGGTGGAATAGATGTCGCGCGGCACGTAGGCCAGGCAGTAGGCGAAGCGGCCGTAAGGGTCCTTGCGCAGGAACAGGCGAATCTTGTTGCGTTCCTGGATCTGCACGATGGACATGGCGGTGTTGTACAGCTCGTCCACCGGGGTCTGGAACAGGTCGTCGCGCGGCAGCACCTCGAGGATCTGTGCCAGCTCCTTGCCCAGGTGCGCCTTGCTGTCGAAACCGGAGTTCTTCAGGACGGCGGCAACCTTGCCGCGGATGAACGGGATGTCGAACACGCTCTCGGCATAGACCGCCGAGGTGTACAGGCCGAGGAAGCGGAACTCGCGGACGACCTTGCCCTTGGCGTCGATCTCGCGGATCGATACGTAGTCCGGGTAGGCCGGGCGGTGTACGCGGCTGGGTTGCGAGGCCTTGGCGAAGGACAGCAGCACCGGCTCGCGCAGGTAGGCCACCGCGTAGTCCTCGATGTGCAGGTCTTCCTTGTTCAGGCCGGCGCGCAGCAGCTTGGTCAGGCCGAGGAAAGCCTTGTCGTCGTATACCAGGTGGCCGCCATCGGCCTCCTCCTGCACGGTGAACTCTTCATAGCCGAGGAAGGTGAAGTGGTTGTCCAGCAGCCATTCGAGGAAGGCGCGCACTTCGGCGGTCTCTTCCGCGCGAGCCTTGGCCTTGGACTTGCCCAGCCAGGCCAGCAGTTCCTCGGCCTTGCTGCGCATGGCCGGGAAGTCGGCGACCGCCAGGCGGACTTCGCCGAGCACTTCCAGCAGGGCCTTCTCCAGGGTGCGCAGTTCGCCGGTCTGGGAGACGCGGTCGATCTCCAGGTACATCAGCGATTCCTGGTGCACGTCCTTGCCGGTGCTGTTCTTCGGCAGGATTTCCAGCAGCTCGCCCTTGGCATTGCGGCGCACGCTGAGCACATTGGTCTGCAGGGTGTGGATGCTGTAGCCGCGGCGGTTCAGCTCCATGCGCACCGAGTCGACCAGGAACGGCTGGTCCGGGTGCAGCACCTGCACGGCGGTGTGAGTGGATTGCCAACCGTGCTTTTCGTAATCGGGGTTGTATACCGCCACTTCAGGCTGGGCGGGGTCGAAGCGTTCCAACAGGCGCCAGGAAGACAAGGTGCAGCCGACCAGGTCGGACAACCTGCGCTGGGTCAATTCGTCGAGGGAGATGAAACCGAAGAACTGCTCGGCGAACAGGGCCACTTGTGGCAGACCCTTGTCGTCGACGTGCTGCGCCAGGGCCGCTTTCAGTTGTTGCTGGAAGTCGGCTTTGCTGGCTGCGGTGAAGAACGCCATGTTGTTACTCCGCTGGGCTCGAATTATTGGATTGAGCGTAGAACGCATATCGTCTTGTGTCGGGCCACAGGTATAGTCGGGCAGTGTGACCCTCGATTGACAGCCTCGACCGGGCGGTCATCGATCCTGCCGAGCTTATCGGGAGTCGAGCGGCGGGCGCTTACGGAGCTGCGACATATTCGTTCAGCAAGGGTTCGCCACTCGCGCTGCCGCCTGACGCTCCTGCCGCTTCCGCACCCGAGAAGCCCCTGCCTTATTGCTCATCGAAATAAGTCGAGCCACTCAAGCCGCCGCAGACACCGGTGTGGCGCGCCATTCAACCCAAAGCATTGCCTCCTCGCCGCTCACTGCGGGAACACCAGTTCCCAACGGCTGCCTACGAAGTCGTCGGAATGGCCGACCTGAAACGCCACGGGGCAAAAACCAAGCCACCCAAGACGTAGTTGCTTCGGATTTACATGTACGAAAGAACCTTTTGTCGGACAAGTTACCGCCTTCACGCTGTAGGGAAAATTCTTCGCAACTACTTCCGCTTCTCTTAAAAGGGAGAATTCCTACCTTTAGAGTGGAGTGCCAATTTGCCAAGTCCTTCATACCAACGGGGAGTTGCTCAACCATCCAGGTGGAACTGGAGGGTTGCCATGTCAAAAGAAGAATCGAAACATCTTGCGGAGCGTGTGGGCCAGGCAATCGCTCGACACCGGGTTCGCTGCGAGTTGAACCAGGAACAGGTGGCGGAAATGCTGGGCATCGGGAGCGAGGCCGTGTCACGCATCGAGCGCGGCGTGGTGATGCCCAACATAGGGCGGCTGGCGGAGCTGGCGAGCATCTTCGGCTGTGAAACGGCCGACCTGCTGACCGAATCCGGTGCGCGCGCGGAGGATCAGTCGCGCAAGCTCTACGATTTGCTGTCGCAGCTGAACTCACGCGACCGCGAGTTCGTGATGGATGTGCTGGAGCGGCTGGTGATGCGCTTTTCGGCCGATGCCAAGGGAGCCGCTCTCGATCCACCTGGCAGGTCGGTCGGCGAAGACCCTCGTCCGCCCACGCCCATGAACCACCCCCGCATCAACTCGCCTCATTCGTGAGGGCGAAGCGGCTCATGTTTACTGCCTGACGAGCGTCGGGCATGCCCCCTGCTGGTCGCGTTCTCCCGAGGTGGGAAAGTTGGCGAGGCTGGCGGGTTGCTCCACCCCGGGCGCGGCAGTGATCTCGCTGTCGTCGACCCGGGCCCTATTGCGCAGGCCTCGTGCCCCCCGCCAGACCCACTCTCCCGAGGTGGGGGAAAGTTGGTGGGCCCGGCAGGTTGCTCTTTTCCAGGGACGGGGAGGATCTCGCACCATCGACCTGGTCATCTGGTTAGCAAGGCGCGCTCGGGCGCCGCTGAGCGGCTATTTAGACAACCTTTCAAGTTGCCATCTAACCTTGAAAGGTTGATGGGCTGGCAAAAGGTTGCCTCCAACAGCGATTTACTTTGAAGACATTGAATCAACCTTAAAGGTCGCATAACAACCTTGAAGGTTGATAAGAGTAACAGTGAAGCTGATCTTTGACGGATTTCGCGCTTTCGAGCAGTCAACGGCACGTTTCCCTGCCTTCGTCCTGCACGATCATCCGCGTGAGTCAGAGGGTTTGACGGCGGCCCGGCAATGCTGCCGGGCGCCGTCGTAGTGGCTGTCCTCAGCCGTCGTTACGTACGTTGCCGATCACCAGCTCGACGCGACGGTTCGGCGCGTTACAGGCGATGTTCGCTGCAGTGCGGGTCACACCGCAGTTCACGATCGGTTCGGAGCTGCCACGGCCACTAGCATGCACCAGCTCACTCTGGATGCCCTGCTCCAGCAGTACCCGGCGCACGGTTTCGGCGCGCTGTTGCGACAGGCGCTGGTTGGCAGCGGCTTTACCGATCGGGTCGGCGTGGCCGACCACTTCGATGCCCTTGATCTGCTCCTGGCCCTGCTTGATCTCCTGGACAACCCTGTCCAGTTCCGCACGGCCTTCGCCGGTCAGGTCGTTGTAGCCGCCCTTGCCAAAGTGGAACAGCACGTCGCTGCGCAGGCTCAGCTTGGTGACGGTCTGGCACGGGGTCACAGAGGACGCACGGCTGATCACGTGGATCTGCTTGCGCAGGCCTTGCAGGCTCTGGTCGGCGTCCTTGCCGGTGTGCACGATCGGGGTGCTCTGGCCGGCGGCGACCGGGGCTTCCAGCACATAGGTCTGGCCGCCACTGAACTTGGCGAAGGCCTGGGGGTTGCGCTTGCCGGTGTACAGCGGCGCGTCGCCAATATAGGACTCCACCGAGTGCTCGCCCGCCGGCACGCAGAAGGCGGTGTAGCCGCCGGGCATCAGCGCGCTTTGCAGCTCGCCGTCGATGTAGACGTGGGCGGCTTCCTTGCCATTGTCCAGGCCGCGGTACATGACGATCTGGGTTTGGCTGCCGATCACCGACTGGACCTTGGTGTAGGACTCGCCGTAGATGGAATCGTTTTGTGCGAAGGCGGCCGAGGCGAAGCCGATGGCTGCAACCAGGGCGCTCAGGCCACGGCGGCGCTGTAGCTGGTGCCGTTGAGCTTGAAGCTGACGATGTCGCCGGCCAGGAACTCGCCCGTGGCTTTACCGCTAATGACCTGCGGCACGGTGGATTCGGCCTGGTTGACAATGTCGTCACCCGTGACCGGATCGATGCTCAACTGCGCCACCGGCGGCAACAGGTCGACGGTGTACGGGTGGTTGGCGGTCGCGGTGCTGCTGTTGCCAGCCGCATCGTGGGCGACCAGGGTGGCGTCGATGCTACTGCCCTTGGCCAGGTCGGTACCCGAGACTTGTACGCTCCAGGTGCCATCGGCGGCCACCTTGGCGCTGTAGTCGGTGCCGTTGAGGGTGAAGGTCACCAGGTCACCGGCCAGGAACTCACCACCGGCCTTGCCGCTGATGGTCTGGTTGGTGTTGGCTTCGGAGGCGTTGACGATGTCGTCGCCGGCGACCACGTTGATTTCCAGGGTCGCGACCGGCGGGATCAGATCGACGTCATAGTCCAGGCCTGCGGTTACGGTGGTGGTGTTGCCCGCGATGTCGGTCGCCACGAAGCTCGCGTCGATGTGGTGATCGGTGTCGGCCACCAGTTCCGAACCCGGAACGGTGATGCTCCACTTGCCGTTGGCGTCGATGGTGGTGCTGTAGGTCACATCGTTGACGACGATGCTGATGACGTCACCCGCGCGGCCACCCGAGGAACCCCCGGTGATGGCCTGGTTCTCCTGGGATTCGGCCAGGTTAATGACGCCGTCGCCGGCCACCGGGTCGATGTAGACCGAGGGCTGGGGCGGGGTGAGGATGACCTGGTAGCCATGGTCGATCACGACATCGGTGGGGTTGCCCGCGGTGTCATGGGCGACCAGGGTGGCGTGGATGTTGGTTGCTGCGGCGAGGTCCGCACCGGCTACGGTGACGCTCCACTTGCCATCGGCGGCGACTGCGGCGCTGTAGTCGTGACCATTGAGGGTGAAACTGACGATATCGCCCTTCTGGAACTCACCGGTGGCCTTGCCGCTGATGATCTGCGGGACCTTGGATTCGTCGAGGTTGACGATGTCGTCACCGGTCACCTTGTCGATGCTCAGCTGAGCGACCGGCGGGGTGGTGTCCACGTCGTAGTGGCGGCTTTCGGTAACCCGCTTGACCGTGACGTTTTCCGGAGCCACGGTTTCAATATCGACCTGCAGCAGGTATTTGGTGCCTGCATGCGCTTTGATTTTGCCGCCGTTCTTGACGACAACCTTTTTGGCCGCATCTTCAGTAACGGCAATGATTCCAACCTTTTCGGTTGCCATGCTCAACTCCTTAAGTTGATTTTCGAACACGGCGCGAACTCTAAGTCTGTCGAGATCGAGAGGGGTGCATGAAAACCCTGAGTCCTGAGTCTGAATTGTCTTGCCAGGAGAAGGCCCCTTCGCTCAGAGGAATCCCGGGACAGCGGCCTGAGCGGAAAAACCAAGACCAGGCTGTCGAAACGGGTCTGCTCCGAAGCGGGGCTGACAGCTGGTTTACTGCCGCAAGGCATGGCAACGCGCTACCATGGGATTTCCTACCCTGGAACGGATGCCATGCAACGCCACCCTCCCCTGCACCGCCCGCTGCTGCGCCACCTGGACAACCTGCTGGTCACCCTGCTGGGCGTGGCGCTGCTGGTACTGGCCTGGCTGTTCCTCGATGAGGCAGTGCGGCCGCTGCTGATCGGCGCGGTCCCGGTCTATCTCGGCGTACTGCTGCCGCGCCTCATCGGCCGCGACGAGCGCCTGCGCCGCGTCGAAGCCGCGCGCGAGCGTTCGGTACGCGACTGGGGCTTCTGCAGCCGCGACCGCAACGGGCCATGGATCAACTACATCGACTTCCCACTGGTCTGCGAGGACCCGGTGTTCAACGGCCGCTTCTTCTACAGCGAATGGCTGGTGGTGCACGACGGCCGCATCATCATCAACCCCGGCCCCGCCAGGGTGGACCTCGCCGCCGGCACCGTCGGCTACGACTTCGGCTGCACCCGCACCTACGCCTGGGACGGTTGTTCGCCGAAAGTGCCGTTCTTCTGGATTGCCACGCTCGGCACGCCGGACTGGTGGGAACACCTGGAAAGCGTGCAGTGCCTGCGCCACGGCCAACAGAAGGAGCGCGTGATGTTCTGGCCGGTGGCGCACCACGCCAGCCTGGTGCACGACGCGCTGTACCAGTTCCTCAACGTCGCCCCGGTGACCAAGGCGGAGGCGGACGAGCTGTTCCACCGCATGCTGCTGCGCGCCGGCATGCCACGCGGGGTGGCCTGGGTCTACCGTTTCGCGGTGGTCCACGGTGGTGCGCGCGACATGCGCCATCAGCGCAACCCCAATACCTCGCTACGCTGCCTGACTCCCCCGCCCGGTGTCGAAGCGCCGCAGGAACCACTAGCGCCGCACAAGGCTCGAAGCGCAGCGCTGCAAGAGTGACGGCCGATGCAGTAAAGTAGGCGGCCCGACAGCCCCACCCTTCGTCCAGGAAATCCACGCGATGGAACATCGTGAGTCGCTCCTTGCACTGCGCCAGTATCTCTCCAGCCAGATCCTCGGCCAGGAAAAGCTCATCGAGCGGCTGCTCATCGCCCTGATCGCCGACGGCCACCTGCTGGTGGAAGGCGCGCCGGGCCTGGCCAAGACCAAGGCAATCAAGGACCTGGCCGAAGGCCTGGAGGCCGAGTTCCACCGCATCCAGTTCACCCCCGACCTGCTCCCGGCCGATATCACCGGCACCGAGATCTACCGCCCGGAAAACGGCAGCTTCGTGTTCCAGCAGGGGCCGATCTTCCACCACCTGGTGCTGGCCGACGAGATCAACCGCGCGCCGGCCAAGGTGCAGTCGGCCCTGCTCGAAGCCATGGCCGAGCGCCAGGTCAGCGTGGGCCGCAGTACCTATGACCTGCCGCCGCTGTTCCTGGTGATGGCGACGCAGAACCCCATCGAGCAGGAAGGCACCTACCCGCTGCCCGAGGCCCAGCTCGACCGCTTCCTGATGCACGTGAAGATCGGCTACCCGGAAGCCTCCGTGGAACGCCGCATCCTCCAGCAGGCCCGTGGCGAGGCGCTGCACGGCGAGACAAAACCCGAGCGCCGGGTCACCCAGGAAGCCATCTTCGCCGCCCGCCACGAAATCCTCGGCCTGTACATGGCCGATGCCGTGGAGGAATACCTCGTACAGCTGATCATGGCCACGCGCACCCCGGCCAAGTACGACGCCGAGCTGGCCGAATGGCTGTCCTACGGCGCCAGCCCGCGCGGCTCCATCGCCCTGGACCGCTGTGCACGCGCCCATGCCTGGCTGGCCGGGCGCGACTTCGTCAGCCCCGAGGACATCCAGGCGATGCTCTTCGATGTGTTGCGCCACCGCCTGATCCTCACCTTCGAGGCGGAAGCCGCCGGGATCGACCAGGACCGCGTGGTCCAGCGCATCCTCGACGTGGTCGCCGTCGCCTGACATGCACAATGTTCTGGCGCCCGGCGTCGCGGTTTCCCTCGGCGAGCTGATCGAGATCCGCCACCGCCTGCACGAAGTCCAGCTGTTCTCCACGCCCTCGCGGCGCAGCCCGCTGATCGGCCTGCACCACTCGCGCCTGCGCGGCCGTGGCGTGGACTTCGACCAGGTGCGCGTGTACCAGGCCGGCGACGATGTGCGCACCATCGACTGGCGCGTCACCGCGCGCACCCAGGAGCCGCACACCAAGCTGTTCCATGAAGAACGCGAGCGCCCGGTGTACGTCCTGGTGGAACAGAGCGCGCGGATGTTCTTCGGCTCCGGGCAATCGTTCAAATCCGTGCTCGCCGCCCGTGCCGCGGCCTTCGTCGGCTGGGCCGCGCTGGCGCACAACGACCGCATCGGCGGGCTGGTGTTCACCGACAGCGAATGCCACGAGATCAAGCCGCGCCGCAGCAAGCAGAGCCTGCTGCAGCTGTTCAACCTGATCGTGCGCGCCAACAACGCCCTGCTCGCCGGCTCCAACCTCAGCCACCACGGCGACGGTTTCGGCATGGCCCTGCGCCGCGCCCGCGAGGTGCTGCGCCCCGGCAGCCTGATCATGGTGATGTGCGACGAGCGCGCGCTCAGCGACGTGGCCGAGCAGCAATTGTCCCTGCTGGCGCGGCACACCGACCTGGTGATGCTGCCGGTCTCCGACCCGCTCGACCATGCCCTGCCCGCCGCCGGTCTGTTGAGATTCGCGGAGGGCCAGGCGCAGCTGGAACTGGATACCCATATCGATGAACAACGCCTCGCCTACCGCGCCCTCGGCGAAGCGCGACGCGAACGCTGGCAACGCCTCGCCCTGCGCCTGGGCGTGCCACTGCTGCCGCTGACCACCCAGGAAGAACTGGTGGAGCAATTGCGCAACCTGCTGGAACAGCACCAGCCGGGATACGCCAAATGAATGCCCTCGACCAGTTGCAACCGCTGATTGAACCGGCCGCAGTGCCCTGGTGGCCCCCGGCGCCGGGCTGGTGGCTGCTCGCCGCGCTGGTACCGGTGCTGCTCTGGCTGCTGTGGCGCAACCGCCAGCGCTGGCTGCCCAAACGCAAGGCCAAGGTCATCGTTGAGGCTCCGCTGGACCCGCTGCGTGAAGCGGCGCTGGACGAACTCAAGCGCCTGCCGCGCCCCTACGACCGCGCACCGGCCGGCCCCTGGCTGCAATCGCTCAATGGCCTGCTCAAGCGCCTGTCGCGCGCCCGCTGGCCGGAAAGCCACAGCCATACCCTGAGCGGTCGCGCCTGGCTGGCGTTCCTCGACACCCGCTGCCCGGCCGCCGGCCTGACCCGCTGGATGATCCTGGTGGAAGGCGGCTACCGCGCCGAGTGCAAGCTGGACGACAAGGCCATCGACGGCCTCGCCGCCTCCGTGGAAACCTGGGTGCGCAAGCATGTTTGAATTCGCCTGGCCCTGGATATTCCTGCTCGCCCCGCTGCCCTGGGTGATGCGCTTCATCCTGCCGCCGGCCGACAATGGCGAGGCGGCGCTCAAGGTCAGCTTCCTCAAGGAACTCGAAGGACTCGCCGGCCGCCGTGCCCGTGCGCGCTTGCCGGCCTGGCGCCAGCAGGCGCCCTTCGCCCTGCTCTGGCTCTGCCTGCTGCTGGCCGCGGCACGCCCGCAGTGGGTCGGCGAGCCACTGCCGATCCCCGCCACCGGGCGCGACCTGCTGGTAGCGGTGGATGTGTCTGGCTCCATGGATTACGCCGACATGACCTGGGATGGCGCGGAAGTCAGCCGTCTGGACCTGGTGAAGAAGCTCTTCGGTGACTTCATCGAAGGCCGTCGGGGCGACCGAGTCGGGCTGATCCTGTTCGGCACCCGCGCCTACCTGCAGGCGCCGTTGACCTTCGACCGCCATACCGTGCGCATCTGGCTGGACGAGGCGCTGATCGGCATCGCCGGCAAGGACACCGCCCTGGGCGACGCCATCGGCCTGGCGGTCAAGCGCCTGCGCCAGCGCCCGGCCGAGAGCCGCGTGCTGGTGCTGATCACCGACGGCGCCAACACCGCCGGCGAGATTTCCCCGCAGACCGCCGCCAAGCTCGCCGCCGAAGAACAGGTGAAGGTCTACACCATCGGCATCGGCGCCGATCCCAAGCAGGGCGGCGTCGCCGGGCTGTTCGGCCTCAATCCGGGGCTGGACCTGGACGAACCGGCCCTCAGGGCCATCGCCGAAAGCACTGGCGGCGAATACTTCCGCGCGCGCAACGGCGAGGAGCTGCAACGTATTTCCGACAGCCTCGACCAGCTCGAACCGGTGGAACAGAAGCCGACCCAGGCACGCCCAGCCATCGCGCTGTACCGCTGGCCGCTGCTGCTGGCCCTGCTGATCAGCGCGGCGCTGGTCGTCGGCACCCTGTGGCCGCCCGAGGACTGGCGCTGGCCGGCCTGGATGGCGCGCCTGCAGAAGGAGCGCCGGCCATGAACCACCTCTGGCCGCACCTGCTGCACCCGCTCTGGCTGATCCTGCTGCTGCCGCTCGGCTGGCTGCTGTGGAAACTCTGGCACCGCGAACGACGCGCCGGCCGCTGGCAATTGCTGCTGCCCCCGGCCTTCCATCCGTGGCTGCTGTCCGGCGGCAGCGGCCGCCATGAGCGCCGCCCGTGGATCTACCTCGGCATCGCCTGGCTGCTGGCCGTGCTCGCCCTGCTCGGCCCGAGCTGGGAGCAGGTGGAGCAACCGACCATGGAGCGCAGCGACCCGCTGGTGGTGGTGCTGGAACTCACCCCGCAGATGCTCGCCACCGACCTCAAGCCAACGCGCCTGGAACAGGCCCGGCACAAACTGCTCGACCTGCTGCAGAGCCGCAGCGACGCGCAAACCGCCATCGTCGTCTACGCCGGCAGCGCCCACACGCTGGTGCCGCTGTCCAACGACCTGGGCACCGCGCGCAACCTGCTGGACGCACTCAAGCCGTCGATCATGCCCGAGCCGGGCGAACGCGCCGACCTCGCCGTGGCCCAGGCGCGCCGCCTGCTCGACAACGGCGCCGAGGGCAACGGCCGCATCCTGCTGATCACCAGCGCACTGGACGCCCGCGAGCGCCAGGGCATCCGCCAGGCACTCAAAGGCAAGGGCAAGGACCTGCTGCTGCTCGCCGTCGGCACCCCCGGTGGCGCGCCCATCGCCCAGGAAGACGGCACCTTCCTCAAGGATGAGCAGGGCAACATTCTGGTGCCGCGCCTCGACGAAAGCTCGCTGCGCGTGTTCGCCACCGACATGGGCGGACGCTTCCAGCGCCTGCGCACCAGCAGCAGCGACCTGCGCTCCCTCGGTCTGCTGGACAGCACCCAGGGCCTGCAGGTGAGCGAAGAAGATGCCCTGCTGCGCCTGCAACGCTGGGCCGACCAGGGCTACTGGCTGCTGCTGCCGCTGCTCCTGCTCGCCGCCTGCGCCGGCCGGCGCGGCTGGTTGTTCAGCCTGCCGCTGCTGCTGCCGCTGCTGTGGGCCCCGCCGCAGGATGCCAATGCCTTCGAGCTGAACGATCTCTGGCTGCGGCCGGACCAGCAGGGCCAGCGCCTGCTCGATGCCGGGCGCCCCGCCGAAGCCGCCGAGCGTTTCGACGACTTCCGCTGGAAGGGCCTGGCGTTGTACCGCGCTGGCGACTATGTCGACGCCGCCCAGGCCTTCGCCCAGGGCGACGCGGCAGCCGATCACTACAACCGCGGCAATGCCCTGGCCAGACAGAACGAACTGGAAGCGGCCATCGATGCCTACGACCAGGCACTGGAGCGCGACCCCGAGCTGGAAGTCGCCAAGCGCAACAGGGCGCTGCTCGAAGACCTGCTGCGCCAGCGAAAGGAGAACCCCGCTGGCGACGGTACCGACCAGCCACCGCAGCAGAACCAGGAACCCGCCCAGAGCAGCGATCCTCAGGCCGCCAAGCCGCAGGACTCGCAGCAAGAGGAAGAACATTCCAGCGAACGCGACTCGCAGCCGGCACCGGCAGCGAAGAACCCTTCGCAGGAAGCCGATCGCCCCTCCTCCAGCCAGCGCGACAAGCCCGGCGAAGACGCCCGCGAAGAACAGGAAACCAACCCGGAAGATGCCGGTCCACTGGGAGACGAGCGCCGTCAGGCCCTGGAACAGTGGCTGCGGCAGATTCCCGACGATCCGTCCGAGCTGTTGCGCCGCAAGTTCTGGTACCAGCAACAGCAGCAGCGCCAGGAACCCAACCCATGAAAAGGCTGATCTGCCTGACCCTGCTCTGCCTCGCCGCCTTCCGCGCCGAGGCCAGCTTCACCGCCAGCGTCGACCGCGCGCGCCTGAACCAGGGCGAGAGCGTCGAGCTGACGCTGGAGTCCGACGACCCGACGCTGTTCGGCAAGCCCGACCTGAAACCGCTGGACGAGCACTTCGTGGTCCTGGGCACCCGCCAGGTCAACCGTCTCACCACGCTCAACGGCAAGGCCCAGGCCACCACGCGCTGGATCATCACCCTGCAGCCACGCAGCGAAGGCAAGGTGGACATCCCGCCGATCCACCTGGGCGGCAACGCCAGCGAACCGATCAGCCTCGATGTGCTCAAGGCCGAGGACAGCGCCGAGGGACAGAAGCTCGCGCCGGTGTTCATCGACGCCAGCGTCGACCGCGAGGAAAGCTGGGTGCAGGCCCAGGTCATCCTCACCCTGCGCATCTACCACTCGGTGTCGCTGTACGACGACAGCAGCCTCAGCCCGCTGCGCATGAACGACGCCCGCGTCGAGCAACTGGGCGAGCCGCGTACCTACGAGAAGGACATCAACGGCGTTCGCCACGGCGTGATCGAAGTGCGCTACGCGATCTTCCCGCAGAAGAGCGGCACCCTGACGATCCCTGGCCAGACCTTCAAGGCCACCCAGGTGGCCCAGCGCCGCAACGACGATGACTACAACCCGTTCGGCCCGCAGCCGGGCAAGCAGGTGCTGGTCACCTCGCCGAGCATCCCGTTGCAGATCGACCCCAAGCCCGCGGATTACCCGAAGGACGCACCCTGGCTGCCGGCACGCTCGCTCAGCCTGAGCGAGACCTGGAGCCCGCAGCCCGAGGAAGCCAAGGCCGGCGAATCGCTGACCCGCAACATCATGCTGCGCGTGGATGGCCTGTCCGGCGCCCAATTGCCGCCGCTGCCGATAACCCTGCCCGAAGGCCTGCGCCATTACCCGGACCAGCCGCAGCTGGCCAACGAAAGCAGTGACCAGGGCATGATCGGCAGCCGCGAGGAACGCGAAGCGCTGATCGCCGACAAGGCCGGTCCGGTCGAGCTGCCGCCGGTGGAAGTGGTCTGGTGGAATACCCAGGAGCGCCGGGTCGAGCGCACCAGCCTGCCGGCGCGCACGCTGCAGGTCGCCGCCAACGCACAGCTGGAAGAACACGCCGAGCCACCCGCCGCGCCCAGCGAAACGCTGGTCAGCGACGCGCTGCTGTGGCCCTGGCAGCTCGCCTGTGCGGTGCTCAGCCTGACCACCCTGCTCGGCTTCGGCCTGTGGTGGCGCGCCCGTAGCCAGCCGGCGGTGATCCGCGTGGCGCAGGCCGGTCCCAGCACCCGCACATTGCTCGATGAACTGCGCCGCGCCTGCCAGGCCAACGACTCCCACGCCACTCGCCAGGCACTGGACGCCTGGGCCCGCCAGCAGCCGGAAACCCTGGCCGACATGGCGGCGCGCTTCGTGCCGCTGTCCGACGCGCTGGATGGCCTCAACGGCGCGCTCTACAGCGACAGCGAAGGCGGCCGCAACTGGCAGGGCGAAGACCTCTGGCGCGCCATCCGCACCCTTCCGGGCGCCGACCCGGACGCACCACCGGCGCCGGAGGCCAGCAGCCTGCCGCCGCTCTATCCACGCTGACGGCTATGCTGGAGGCAACCCCGCCTGAGGTGCCTCCATGCCCGCCCACCGGCTGATTCCGGCGCTGGCCGCCGGCCTGCTGCTGATCTGCAACCTGCTCCAGGCAGCCCCGTCGGGCGCTGTTGAGGTCCTGCCACCAACCCAGCCGCTGCAGGGCCCCGGTGGTTCGCACTACGCCCACGCCGACGTGCGCCAGTGGCACTTCACCGCTGACGGCAACGAATACTGGGTGTTCACCCCGGACCGCCCTGCTCCGTCCACTGCCCCCGTCGTGGTCTTCACCCACGGCTGGAGCGTCATGCAGCCCGACCTCTACCGCGCCTGGATCGAGCACATCGTCCGGCGTGGCGCCATCCTCATCTACCCGCGTTACCAGGCGACGCTGAAGACGCCGGCGGCGGAGTTCCTGCCCAACGCAGCCGACTCGGTGCGCCGCGCCCTCGCCGATCTGCAGGCGGGCAAGCTGGGGGTGAAGCCGGAGCTGGAGCACGTCGCCTATGTCGGCCATTCGGCGGGCGGGCTGATCGCCAGCGGCTTGGCAGCCTCCTGGCAACGGCTGGGTGTACCGAGGCCTCGCGCACTGATGGCGGTCGAGCCAGGCAAGAGCAGCGGCCCGCGCTGGCGGCAGGTGCCTCTGGAGCCACTGGCGAACATTCCCGCCGGCACCCTGCTGCTGGCCGTTTGTGGCGACGAGGACGAACGCGTCGCCTGTGATGACGCGCGGCGCATCTACTCGGAAAGCACCGAGGTCGCGCCTCACGACAAGGACCTGCTCCTGCTGCGCAGCGACCGCCACGGCAGCCCGCCGCTGCTGGCCAACCATGCGGCGCCGACCGCACCGCGCTTCGATCCGCGCTACCCGCCCAGCGACTCTTCCAGCTGGCTGCTCAACCGCGTGCAGGAGCGTGTGAAGCAGCGTCTGAAACAAGGGCAACCCTCGGCCCACAACGCCCTGGCGACCGACGCGATGGACTGGTTCGGGCCGTGGAAGCTGTTCGATGCACTGTGCGATGCGGCCTTCTACGGCCAGGACCGCGATTACGCGCTGGGCGGCGGGCCGGCGCAGCTGTCCATGGGGCGCTGGAGCGATGGCACGCCGGTGAAGGCGATGCAGCGGTTGTCCCCGTCCAGCCCCTGATGGTTCGAGCGGGGCGAAAACCATCGCGGACGGAGTCCGCTCCTACGGGGCATGAAATAGCGTAGGAGCAACTGCCTTCTTCCGGTGAATCCGTGCCGATACTTTCCCCTCACCCCAGCCCTCTCCCGGAAGGAGAGGGTTAGGGTGAGCAGAAGCATCTCGTGGGAGCGGACTCCGTCCGCGATAGCCCCCAGCAGCTCCGAACCCGAACCCGAACCCGAAACCGGCTCAGCTGCCGCTGCTCTCCATCACCGCCCCCTTGAACACATCGTCCAGCGGCACCTGGTAGCCGATGGCGAGGCGGTTGGTCTCGTTGGCCATGGCCACCACGGCCATCAGCTCGCCGAGCATGGCGTCGTCCATCCCCGCCTTGCGCGCCGCCGCACCGTGTGAGCCGATGCAGTAGTTGCAGTTGTTGGTGACGCTGACGGCAACGTAGATCAGCTCCTTCACCAGCGGGTCCAGTTGCCCCGGCCCCATCACTTCCTTGAGGCTTTCCCAGGTGCGCTTGAGGGTTTGTGGATGATTGGCCAGCGCCTTCCAGAAGTTGTTCACCCAGTCGATCTTGCGGGTCGCCATGATGTCGTCGTAGACGGCACGGACTTCGGGGCTGGCGTCGGCGTACTCGATCAGTTGAAAGGACATGATTGCTCCCTATAAGTTTTGGAATAAGAAAAGCAGAATTCAGAATTGGATGATTGGACAAGCGATGGAGAAAGATAAGGCGTTCTCTCCCATCCCCGTCAAGGAATCAGACCCATGCAACGCCGCCCCGCCCTGCTCTTCGCCGCCGCCCTGCTACCGCTTCTCGCCTCGTCGGCCCAGGCCGCCCAGCCGGGCCTGTGGGACACCTACGCCAGCCTCAGGCAGCACGAGTGGGTCGACCTGACCCACGCGTTCGACAGCAATACACCGCACTGGAAAGGCTTCGAGCCCATGGGCCGCAAGACGCTCTACACCGTGGACAAGGACGGTTTCCAGGTGGAGCTGTACAGCCACGTTGGCCAGTGGGGCACCCACGTCGATCCGCCGGTGCACTTCCACAAGGGCCTGCGCAGCGTCGATCAACTCGACGTGAAGGAGCAGTTCCTGCCGCTGGTGGTGTTCGATATCCACGAGCAGGTGGCGAAGAACCCCGACTACGTGCTGACCCTGGCCGATGTGAAGGCCTGGGAAGCCAAGCATGGTCCTGTACCGCAAGGCTCCTTCGCGGCGCTGCGCACCGACTGGTCCCAGCGCTGGCCGGACCAGGCGAAGATGCAGAACCAGGACGCCAAGGGTGTCGCGCATTACCCGGGCTGGAGCAAGGAGGCGCTGGTGTACCTCTACGAGACGCGCAAGATCACCGCCTCCGGCCACGAGACCACGGATACCGATCCCGGCATCGCCACCAGCAAGGACGACTATTCGCTGGAGTCATACATCCTGGGCACCAACCACTACCAGATCGAACTGCTCGCCAACCTCGACAAGGTGCCCGAAGCCGGCGCGCTGGCGGTGGTGAGTTTCCCGAAGATCGCCGAGGGCACGGGCTTCCCGGCGCGGGTGTTCGCCATCCTGCCGTGATGCAGCAACTGTAGGAGCGCGCCATGCGCGCGATCGCGGGCGTGGCCCGCTCCTACAGGAAGATCGCAGCCTGAACCCGAGCGGAGCGAAACCAATCGCGACTCAGAGCACGATCCGGAAGCCATAAAAAAACGCGGCCCGAGGGCCGCGTTTTTTATGGCTCGAGCGTCGATCAGTGAACCAGGATCGAAGCCTTCTTCTGACGCACCTTCTCCGGGTTGATCAGGAAGCGTGCCAGCGCCGGCAGCAGCCACAGCGCGCCGAACATGTTCCAGAGGAGCATGAAGGTCAGCATCAGGCCCATGTCGGCCTGGAACTTGATCGCCGAGAAGATCCAGGTGGCGACACCGATGGCCAGGCACAGGCCGGTGAACAGCACGGCTTTACCGGTGGACTTCAACGTCTCGTAGTAGGCCTCCTGCAGGGACAGGCCCTGGCGCAGGAAGGACTCCAGGCGGGTGTAGATGTAGATGCCGTAGTCCACGCCGATACCCACGCCCAGCGCGATCACCGGCAGGGTCGCCACCTTCACGCCGATGCCCAGGGTCGCCATCAGCGCGTTGCCCAGCACCGAGGTGAGGATCAGCGGCAGCACGATGCACAGGGTCGCGGCGAGGGAGCGGAAGGTGATCAGGCACATCAGCGCTACGCAGATGTACACCAGGATCAGGATGGTCAGCTCCGAGTGCTTGATCACGTCGTTGGTGGCGGCCTCGATACCGGCGTTACCGGCGGCGAGCTTGAACTTCAGGTCGTCCTTCTCGTTGGCCTTGGCGAAGTCCTGCACGACGGCCACGGCGCGGTCGAGAGTCTCGGCCTTGTGGTCGTTGAGGAACACCAGCAGGGGCGCCAGCGAGCAGTTGCTGTTGAACAGGCCTTCGGCGCGGCTGATGGAGTTGTTCAGCACGTCCTGGTTGCGCGACAGCGACTCCCACTTCAGGTTGCCTTCGTTCATGCCCTTGATCATCTGCTTGGAGACGGTGACCAGGGAGATGGCCGACTGCACGCCCTGGGTGTTCTCCAGGCGCCAGGCCAGCTCGTCGATGGCGGACAGGGTCTTGTGGGTGGAGCAGCCTTCGGCCTCGGACGCCACCATCACCACCAGCACGTCGGAGCTGGTCGAGTAGTTGCGGATGATGAAGTCGTTGTCCAGGTTGTAGCGCGAGTCCGGACGCAGCTCCGGCGCGCCCTGGTCGAGGTCGCCGATCTTCAGGTGATGGCCCTGCCACATGCCGCCGGCGAACATCGCCAGGGCGATGACCACGGAGATCGGCGCCACGGACGGGCTGGCGAAGTTGGACAGCGCACGCCAGAAGGGATGGTCGCGCACGGCGTCTTCCTTGCTGCGCTGCACCGCCTTCTTGCTGATGCCGATGTAGGAGATGGCGACCGGCAGCAGGATCAGGTTGGTGAACACGATCACCGCCACGCCGATGGAGGCGCCGATGGCCAGCTCGCGGATCACGCCGATGTCGATCACCAGCAGGGTGATGAAGCCCACAGCGTCCGCGAGGATGGCGATCATGCCCGGCAGGAACAGCTGGCGGAAGGTGCGGCGGGCGGCCAGCAGCGGGGTTTCCGCGTCACTGGACTGCAGGGCGATACCGTTGATCTTCTGCACGCCGTGGGAAATACCGATGGCGAAGATCAGGAACGGCACCAGCATCGAGTACGGGTCCAGCCCGAAGCCGATGATGTGCAGCAGGCCCAGTTGCCAGATCACCGCCACCAGCGTGGTGGACAGCACGGCGATGGTGGAGCGCACGCACTTGGTGAACCACAGCAGCAGCACCAGGGTGATGACGAAGCAGATGCCGAAGAAGCCGACCACCATCAGCAGGCCGTCGATCAGGTCACCGACCTTCTTGGCGAAGCCGGTGATGTGGATCTTCACATTGGGGTTCTGCAGCTGGTACTTGTCGCGGATCTTCTCTTCCAGTTCATGGGAGAACTGGCGGTAGTCCAGCTTCATCAGCTTGCCCTGGTCCTTCGGGTCCGGGTAGACCTCCAGCAGCGGCACGTCGACGATGCTCGACTTGAAGTTGTTGGCCACCAGGCGGCCGATCTGGCCGGACTTGAGCACGTTGTTGCGCAGCAGGTCCAGGGCCTTGGCGGAACCGTCGTAGGTCTGCGGGATGACCTCGCCGCCGGCGAAGCCTTCCTCGGTCACTTCGGTCCAGCGTACGCTCGGGCTCCACAGCGACTTCATGCCGGAGCGGTCGACGCCGGGGATGTAGAAGACCTCGTCATGGATCTGCCGCAGCGTCTCCATGTATTCCTTGGTGAAGATGTCGCCGTTCACCGCTTCCACCGAGATGCGCACGGTGTTGCCGAGGTTGGCCAGGTCGTTGCGGTGCTCCAGCATGTTCTGGATGAACGGGTGCTGCAGCGGGATCATCTTCTCGAAGCTGGTGGAGGGGCGCACTTGCGTGGCCGACCAGGCGAGGAAGACGGTCACCAGCAGGCACGCGATGATCACGAACGGCCGGTGGGTGAAGATGATGCGTTCCAGGAAAGTCGCCTTGTCCTGTTGATGCTTGTTCAGAGCGTTCATTGCGGCTCCCCGGCTTATTGTTGTTCTGTCAGCTCGGCGCCGGTCGCCGAAGCCAGGTGGATACCGCCCTGGCCGACCAGCACCAGGTTGCCATTGCCGGCCGCGCTCACGCCCGCGAGGGACAGGCGGTCCGGACGGTTGACGACACTGAAGCTGACGCCGTCGTCCTTGCTCTCCAGTACGCTGCCGCCATGGCCGACGACGACGATGGTGCCGTCATCCAGCAGGCTGCCTTCGGAGAGACCGAACTCCAGCTCGCCGCCATTGGCGGTGGGCAGGCTGACCTGCTGCCAGGTGTCGCCGAAATCGGTGGAGCGGAACAGGTGGCCGCGCAGGCCATAGGCCAGGACGGTGCCGGCGTGGGTGGTACCGGTGGCGCCGAACAGCGAGCCTTCATAAGGGCCCTGGAGCTTTTCCCAGGTCTCGCCCCAGTCCTTGGAGCGGAACATGCTGCCCGCCTCGCCGACCACGAACAGGCCGGAATCCTTCACCGCCGTGATGGCGTTGAGGTGGAACTGGTCTTCGTTGTCCAGGCGATCGCTGACGTCTTCCCAGCTCTTGCCGCCGTCGGTGGTTTCCAGCAGCGCGCCATAGGCGCCCACGGCCACACCGTGGTTCTCGTCCTGGAACCAGATGTCCAGCAGCGGCGCTTCGCGCTTGAGGTCTTCGAACTGGCGCACCCAGGTGGTGCCGCCATCGGTGGTGGCCAGGACCTGGGCGTCATGGCCGACGGCCCAGCCCTTCTTGTCGTTGACGAAGAACACCGCGGTCAGCAGCTGGCGGGTCGGCACGGTGGCCTGGGTCCAGCTCTTGCCTGCATCGTCGGAATAGAGGATGTGCCCGTGGTCCCCCACCGCGACCAGCCGCTTGCCGGCATGGGCGATGCTCAGCAGCAGGCTGCTGGAGGCCTTGGCGGACATGATCGAGTTGGAATCACTGGCGGCGTCCGTTGCGGCAACGGCATGCAGCGGAGCCAGGGACATCATCAGGAAGGAAAACGCGCCGAGCAGGGAAACTGTCTTGCGCGACATCGGGAAGGAGCTTCGCACTCCCGATACGGGCTGCTCGCTCGAAGTGCGCCACAGGGGCTCACGCATATGCCTTTACCTCTTTTTCTTATGCAGGCGGTATGTAGTTTGGAGCTATATAGCCAGCCTTTTCCGAGGCTGACAATTAACGGCACGTTATCTTTTGTTAAGCCCTGGCCGCCTCACTCGAAAGGATGAGTGCATTCCGCCATCTCGCCCGAAAGGCGCGCGGGTGGCGGCTTCCAGCGGGTGGAGCGGTAACACTTTTGCCCTTTCGCACTGTCGCCCAGGCAAAAAAAAGCCCCGCCAGAGCGGGGCTTCTCGAGGGGGTGCGGCCAGCGTGGGTCGATAGCTCCCTGTAGGAGCGGGCCA
>NZ_JYOA01000005.1:228344-302714 GCF_000955805.1 Pseudomonas sp. 21
CGCGCATGGCGCGCTCCTACAACGGGCCGCCGGCGCCCCTGCTCGCTTCGACGAACTCAGCGGGTGCCGCGGCGACGCAGGGCGGACGGGCTGAAGTAGGAGTCGTCCGGCACGGCCTGGCCGAAGTCGATGGTGCTCGGCTCTTCGTTGTCCAGGTTCTGCACGTGGTAGCGACGGGCCTGCAGGTCGTGGAAGGTATCCAGAGCGGTCCAGGTGGTAGGCAGCTCGTAGTAGTTCTTCAGATAGGCCAGCGATACACGCCACAGCTCACCGCGACCGTCGTACTGGTCGACTTCGGCGGCGCCCCAGCTGTCTTCGTCCAGGAACAGCACGCGCTTGGAGTAGATGTGGCGCGAGCCCGGCTTCAGGGTGCCTTCGACGACCCACACGCGGTGCAGTTCGTAGCGGGTGTATTTCGGGTTCAGGTGGTTGGGGGTCAGCAGATCCTTGTACTTAACCTCAGGGCTGGAAACCTTGTAGTTGTTGTACGGGATGTACATTTCCTTCTTGCCGATCAGCTTCCAGTCGTAGCGGTCCGGCGAGCCGTTGAACATGTCGGTGTCGTCGGCGGTACGCAGGCCGTCGGCGGCGGCGATCGGGGTGTCGTAGGCCAGGTTCGGCGCGCGGCGCACGCGGCGCTGGCCGGCGTTGTAGCCCCAGGCCTGACGCGGTTCCTTCACCTGGTCGAGGGTCTCGTGGACCAGTGCGGCACCACCGGCCAGGCGAGCCGGGCTCTTGGTGAACGACAGGTAGTAGAACAGCAGGTTGTTCAGGTCGGCGAAGCTCTTGCCCTGGATGTAGTACTTGAACAGCGCTTCCTGTTGCGAGGTCACCAGCGAGTAGTCGCCGTTGCGCTGCACGGCCACTTCGGAGGCGCGACGCACGACGTAGGTACCGCGGTAGCGGGCGATGTGGTTCCACACCGCTTCCACGCCGCTCTGCGGGATCGGGAATGGAATGCCGCCGAAGGCATCGACGAAGCCGTTGCCGCCCTCGGCCAGCTTGGCGCTGGTGGCGTTCTTCAGGGTGTTGTCATACACCCACTGCGGCGCCGAACCACTGCGGCGGCTCGGGTACACCGGCATCTGGAAGGTGTCCGGGTAGGTGGCGAACAGCGCCAGGGTGCCGGGGGTCAGGTTGGCCTTGTACTGGTCCAGGTTCGCCTTGGTGATGGTGTACAGCGGCTTGTCGGCGGCGAACGGGTCGATGTGGTGCTGGCCCGGCTTGTAGCCGGCCGGCGCCTGGGTGATGCCACCGGTCCAGGCCGGGATGGTGCCGGCGGCGTTGCCGGCCTTTTCCGCGCCCAGCGGGGTCAGGTTCGACTGCAGCTTGGCCGCGTCCTGCGGGGAAACCGCTGCCAGGACGCTGCCGGCCGACAGGGCCAGGGCCACTGCGGCGCCGACCAGGGTACGCATGTTGCGCATGTTGCTTCTCCGTGAGGTGTGCGCGGCGGGTACTTCTGAACCCCGCCGCGCGGCTTTCATAGGATCTGTTTTCGTCAGAACGAGTACTTGACGTTGAAGCCCACGTTGTCGCGGTCGCGTGCGGCGTTGTTCTGCCCGGCGCCGTAGAACTCGGTGTATTGCAGCTCGGCTTCGAGGGCGTTCAGGTAGGTTGCCTTGACGCCCAGGGTGTAGGCCTTGCGGCCTTCGATGAAGTTGCCGGTCTGGTAGGAGTTGCCTTCGAAGTCGTCCTTGTAGACGGCGTAGGGCGAGATGTTCACGCCAGCGAAGACGTCGTTCCAGGTGCCCGACAGCAGCAGGGTGTAGCCGTAGGCGTTCTTGTTCACCTGATCGTCGCGGTCGTAGCCGGAGATGTAGGCGCCGTTGCCACGGCCGGAGTAGTAGCGGGTGCTGCCGTCGTACGCGGTGTACTGCAGGTCGCTGCCGCGCAGGTGTTCGGAGGCCAGTTCCGCCACACCCATCAGCGAGTCGAAGGACAGCGACGGGCCGAAGTTGTAGATGGTGCCCAACGAGGTGTTGAAGGCCTCGACGCGCTCGTAGTTGTGGATCTGGTCGCGAATCGAGACGTCACCGCCACCGATGTTCACGGTCTTGCCGCTGGCCAGCGCCGGAGCCTGGACCAGCAGGTCGCCGAGCAGGTCGTTGGTGGTGGCGATGCCGATCGGCAAGTTCGGGCGGTAGGCCAGCTCACCGAACACCGAGGCGTCGCCCACGGTGGTGTTGAAGCTGAAGCCGTACATGCGGATGTTCTCGACGTACTCGCGGCGGGCGTTGACCTGGTTGGCGACGTCCACGGAGGTCGCGCCGTTGACCAGGCTCAGCACCTGGCCGGCCAGGGCGTTGCCGCTGCCCGCAGCGCTCACCAGCTGGTCGTAGGAGGTGAAGCCACCGACGCCGGCGAGCTGATCGAGATCCACGCCCGCGTAGCTGCTGTTCAGGTCGGCGTAGATGGTCGGCTCTTTGGAGTGGTAGTTGACGAAGTAGAAGCCGAACTCGGTGGAGTTCAGTTCCTCGGCCACATAGTGGAAGGCCACACCGAACTGACCATCGTTCTTGGCGTTGATGTCCTTGCCAACGTTGGCGACCTTGAACACGCCGTTGGAGTCCAGGTACTGGGTACCCTGCAGGCCGCCCACATGGGCTGCGGACAGCTGCGGGTAGAGGCTCTGGAACAGCGGGTTGGAGAGCGCGCCCACGGTGGTGTAGGCGGTGTTGCCGCCATCGGCGAACAGGTCGGTCTCGGAGAAGAAGGTGCCGACCGGGTCGATGCGGGTCTCTTTCCAGTTCCACTGGTAGAAGGCGTCCATCGACAGGTTGTCGGTCAGGCCGATGTTGAAGCTCGCGGCTTCAACCGGCATCAGCACTTCCTTCAGCTCAGAGCCCGGCAGGCGGAACTTGGCGGCGTCCACCGGGTTGGTGGTGTTGACGCCACCGCGGTAGAAGATGCCCTCGCCCCAGTTGAACACCTGGCGGCCCAGGCGCGCGGTCAGCGGGTGATCGGCCACGTCCCAGTTGCCGTAGACGTAGGCATCGAGGATCTCGGCGCGGTTGCCGGCGGCGTCGCGGGTCTCGCTGGTGAAGCGGTCGCTGTTGGGGTAGGTCTGGCTCGGCTGCGCCGGATGGTTGTTGTCGTAGTAGTCGTTGCGCTTGTCCATGATCTGGGTGTCATAGAAAGCCGAGCCACGCACGAACAGGCCGTAGTTCTTGTAGGTCGCTTCCAGGTCGGAAGTGATCTTGTACACCTCGGAAACCAGGCCAGTGTCGAAGTTGCGGTTGCCGTCGTTGCCGTTGATGTCGTTGTTGGTCTTGTCCTGGCCTTGTACGCGCCACAGGGCGCCGTAGGACACGGTGCTGTCCAGCGAGCCGGTGACTTCGTTATCGAGGAAGCTGAACTCGACCGCCGTTGCCTGGGCAGACATCAGCAGGGGCAGGATGCCGGCCAGGGCGAAACCGGCACGAGCAGGCGCATAACGCAAGACAGGCTTGCGAACTGGGATTTCCATTAGGACTCACTCCATGGACTGATCATTCTTTGGCGGCGCCGCCAGTGCGCGGTACGCCTTGTCAGCCGTTATTCCACGGCCTTGTTGTCGTCGATCTGAAGGAAATTCCCCCAAGGTGCTCGACACGCCTCCCGTCCCAATGGACGGGCAAAGGCTAAGCGGGGTCCGTCGGTGCAACCCCAGTGCCAACAGCACCGATGTCTCCGATTCTGCTTACAAAAAATAAAGAATCTGCGCGCTACTTTTTGTGACTGGTCGTTCACTGATCAAATCAAGGGGCCGATTGCGCCATTCACCACCCCGGATGGCGCAATCGGCCCCTGAAGGTGCGACGCAGACACATCGGCGTTTTTCGCCCAATATCACAAAGCGATAAGAATGATATCGATTAATTTCGATAGGTAACAAAAAGGTGTTACCAACAAAAGTTGGTAACACCTTTTCGACCGTGCATTGCGCCCCTGGGACGGGGCGCGGCGGGCGTGTTACGCGAGGCTCTTGCTGACCACTTCGTAGACATCGCTGGAAAGCTCGCCGGACGCCAGGATGCGCTCCAGCTCGGCCTTCATCAGCGCCTGGCGTGCCGGCGCGTACTTGCGCCAGCGGGTCAGCGGCGTCAGCAGGCGCGAGGCGATCTGCGGGTTGAGTGCGTTGAGGGTGATGATCTGGTCCGCGAGGAAGCGGTAGCCGGCGCCGTCCGCGCGGTGGAAGTTCACCGCGTTCTGGTTGGCGAAGGCGCCGATCAGCGCGCGGATCTTGTTCGGGTTCTTCAGGGTGAAGGCCGAATGCTTCATCAGCTCCTGCACACGCTCCAGCCCACCCGGCAGGGTGCAACCGGCCTGGACGCTGAACCACTGGTCCATCACCAGCGGGTCGTCCTTGAAGTAGTCGGCGAACATCGCCAGCGCCTCGGCCTTCTCCTTCTCGAAGGAAGAGTTGACCAGCACCGCGAGCGCGGTCAGGCGCTCGGTCATGTTGTCGCAATCCTTGTACTGCTCCTGGCAGGCAGCGAGCACTTCGGCCTTGCCACTCTGGATCAGGTAGGACAGCGCGATGTTCTGCAGGCTGCGACGGGCAATGTGCGAGGCCTCGGCAACGTAGGCGGTGTCGCGGGATTGCTTGCGGTTGGCCTGGTAACGCTCCCACAGCTGTTCGTGCAGCGCCGCGCCGATCTGCTGGCGGGCGAACTCGCGGGCCGCGTGGATCGCCTCGACATCAGCCACTTCGCTGATCTCGGTGAGGTAGGCCTCGCTGGGCAGCGAGAGCATCTCGGCGACCATGGCCTGGTCCAGGCCGGTGTCCAGCAGCAGGGTGCGGAAGGCGGTGATCAGGCGCTCATCCAGGACGAGCTTCTCACCACGCTGGTGCTGGCCGATCAGATCCTGCAGGACCTGCACGGACAACTGCTGGCCGGCTTCCCAGCGATTGAAGCCGTCCTCGTCAAACTGCATGAGGAACATCAGCTGGTCGCGGTCGTAGGGGAAGCTCAGCTTCACCGGCGCGGAGAAGCCACGCAGCAACGACGGCAGCGGTTTCTCCGCCAGGCCTACGAAGGTGAAGGACTGCTCGGCTTCGGTCACCTGCAGCACACGGTCGCTGCCGTGGGCGTGCTCTTCGCCCTTGAGGCGCAGCGACAGGGCGTTGCCCAGCTTGTCGATCAGGCCCATCTGCACCGGGATGACGAAGGGCAGCTTTTCGCTCTGCCCCGGCGTCGCCGGGCAGCTCTGGCGGAAGGTCAGGGTGTAGCTCTGCGCGGCGGCGTCATAGCTCTCCTCCACCGCCAGGCGCGGAGTACCGGACTGGCTGTACCAGCGCTTGAACTGGGTGAGGTCGACGCCGTTGGCGTCTTCCATGGCCTTGATGAAATCGTCGCAGGTCACGGCCTGGCCGTCATGGCGCTCGAAGTACAGGTCGGTGCCCTTGCGGAAGCCGTCGGCGCCCAGCAGGGTGTGGATCATGCGCACCACTTCCGAACCCTTCTCGTAGACGGTCAGGGTGTAGAAGTTGGAAATCTCGATGAAGGAATCCGGGCGCACCGGGTGCGCCATCGGGCCGGCGTCCTCGGCGAACTGGTTGGTGCGCAGGAAGGCCACGTCCTCGACGCGCTTGACGGTGCGCGAGTTCATGTCGGCGGAGAACTCACTGTCGCGGAACACGGTGAAGCCTTCCTTGAGCGACAGCTGGAACCAGTCGCGGCAGGTCACGCGGTTGCCCGACCAGTTGTGGAAGTACTCGTGGGCGACCACGCCTTCGACGCGCTGGTGCGCAGCGTCGGTGGCGGTCTCGGCCTTCGCCAGCACGCAGCTGGAGTTGAAGATGTTGAGGCCCTTGTTCTCCATGGCGCCCATGTTGAAATCGTTGACCGCGACGATCATGAAGATGTCCAGGTCGTACTCGCGACCGTAGACCTTCTCGTCCCAGCGCATGGAGTTCTTCAGGCTGTCCATGGCGTGCTGGCACTTGTCGATGTTCTCCGGCTCGACATAGATGCGCAGGGTGACTTCGCGTTCGCTCAGGGTGGTGAACTGGTCTTCCACGCACCAGAGGTCACCGGCGACCAGGGCGAACAGGTAGGCCGGCTTCTTGAACGGGTCCTGCCAGGTCGCCCAGTGCCGACCGCCCTCTTCCGAGCCGCTAGCCACCGGGTTGCCGTTGGAGAGGAGCACCGGGTACTGGTGTTGCTCGGCCGACAGCGTGGTGGTGAAGCTGCTCATCACGTCCGGGCGGTCAAGGTAGTAGGTGATCTTGCGGAAGCCTTCGGCCTCGCACTGGGTGCAGAACATCTTGCCGGACTTGTACAGGCCTTCCAGCGCGGTGTTGCTTTCCGGGTGGATGCGCACGGTGCTGTCGACGGTGAAGGTCGTCGCCGTCGGCTGCAGGGTCAGGTGGTTCTCGTCGAGCTGATAGTCGCCGGCCTCCAGGGCGCGATCATCCAGCGCGACAGAGAGCAGCTCCAGCTGCTGGCCGTCGAGCACCAGGGGCGGCAGGCCGTCGCCCGGAGCGCCGGCCGCACGATCCGGGTTGCGGCGCATCACCAGCTGGGCGTGGACCAGGGTGTGGTCCTCGTACAGCTCGAAGGTCAGGTTGGTCTCGTCGATCAGGTACTCGGGCGCCTGATAATCCTTGAGGTAGATGACTTTCGGTTGCTCGGTACGCATGGCTTTTGGCCCCTTGGCAGGCGGCCGGCGCGGTGGGCCGGCCGGAGGAATCTGGTACTGACTCTAGCGAGCTAGAGCGAAGCGGGCGAGTCGCGCACGCATCTATCCCTAGATGCGTGCCACGAACCGGAAATTCAATGCGGTGTCGATCAGGCGCTGATGGCCAGCTGGTACGCGGTGAACTTGCGCACGTTGATCACGCCGGTATCGAAGATCAGGTACTGGCCCTTGATACCCTGCAGGGTACCCTCGACCACCGGCGTCTTGTCCAGATCGAAGCTGGTGATCTTGGCCAGGTAGGCCTCTACCGGATAGCGGATCTCGATGGGCTGCATGTCGATCACCGGCTGGATCGCCTGCAGGCCAAAGCGCTGCTGCAGGGCGACGATGCCCTCGGCGCAGGCGTCGAAGATCTGCTCGCGGATGGCCACCAGGTCCAGCGGCTCGGCCTCGCCCTTGAGCAGCGCGCGCCAGTTGGTGCGGTCGGTGACCTGGCTGCGCAGCAGGTCCTCGACGAAGCCGGACTGCTGGCGGGTCGCCACGCGCATGATCGGCAGCGCCTGGCGCGCGCCCTGGTCGATCCAGCGCGTCGGCACCTGGGTGGCGCGGGTGATGCCCACCTTGGCTCCCGAGGAGTTGGCCAGGTAGACCACGTGATCGGTCATGCAGAAACGCTCGCCCCACTCCGGCTCGCGGCAGGAACCATCCTCGTAGTGGCACTTCTCCGGGCTCATGATGCAGCTGTCGCATTGCGCCAGCTTGGTGAAGCACGGGTAGCAGTAGCCCTGGGCGAAGCTCTTCTTGGTCTTGCGCCCGCAGTGGCAGCAGTTGATCTCGCCCAGGTACTCCAGGCGCACCGTCTTGCCGATCAGTGGGTTCACCGGAACCTGCGAATCGCCCAAGCGGAAGGCGTACTGCACGGGGCTTTCCAGGCGCGCCGACATCTTGTCCAGGGCGCCGCGTCCAATCTCCTGCATCAGTGCAGAGAATTGGAGGAGAAGAGGATGTTCGGGATCGGCTCGGCGTGGGATTCGCAGGCCTGCGGGCCCATGTAGCCGGTGCGCTGGTCCTCGGGCAGGTTGTCCATCTCCCAGGCGATCATGGCCTGCAGCGACAGCTCCTTCTGCTCCTGGGACAGCTTGCGGCCATCCGGCCATTTGCCGATTTCCACGGCCAGCTTGAGGCTCTCGTAGATTTCGGGGGTGATGTTCTCGATCATTTCGGCGAAGGACGACATGGGCCGGCTCCTGCTGGGGAAAAACGAAGCGGGCATTCTACCGGGCTGTGCGCCTGGGCGCACGAACGTCGGTCAATCGGTTGCCCGGCCGCATTCATGTAGGAGCGAGCTTGCTCGCGAACCGCCTAACTCCGCAGCGTCCGGCGAGATTGTTCGCGAGCAAGCTCGCTCCTACAGGGTCAGGGTCAGGGTCAGGGTCAGGGTCAGGGTCAGGCCATGCGACGCCGCGCCAGCAGCCCGCCGATCAGGCCGCTGAGGCAACCCGCCACCAGCCCGCCGACATGGGCGCCGTTGGCGATGGAGCCGAAGCCGAGCAGGTCGATCACGCCCGACAGGCAGACCAGCAGCCAGATCAGCATCATCGCCACCACGCCCTTGGGCAGGTTGTAGGCCGGCGTCGGCGCCATGCGCTGGAAGATCCAGCAGTGGCCGAGCAGACCGTAAAGCACGCCGGACAGGCCGCCGAACAGGCTCGGGCCACTGACGCCGTACTGCACGACGTTGGAGATCAGGCCGAAGCCCAGGCTCAGCCCCAGCAACAGCCACGGCCCCTGGCGGTACTCGATGCGCCGGCCCAGCTCCCAGTACCACATGGCGTTCATTGCCAGGTGCAGCCAGCCGAAGTGAATCAGCATGGGCGTGAACAGGCGCCACCACTGTCCCTGCGCCAGCGAGTCGGACAGCGGATAGAACAGCGCGCGATCCTCGCCGACCATCTGGAAATTCTGGAAGGTGAACCAGCGCAGCGTCTCCGGCGAGGTACCGAGCAGGGTGATGGCGGCCACCACGAACGTCACCAGCAGCACTGCCGCGGTCATCCGACTCATCTTCAGTTGCTGGACGAAACCCGGGCCGCGGCGCTGGGTCTCGGCCTGCACGGCGAACTGCGGATCGCCCTGCGGATAACGCTCATAGAGCGTGCGGACCTGCTCGGCCAGTTGCGCATTGGGCACCCAGAGCACCTGCTCGCCGGACTCTTCGCTGACCCGGAACGGCACGTTCAGCCGCTGCAGCAGGGTGACGAACTGCCCCAGATCGACCGCCGCCGGCAGCCGCATCGCTTCAATTGCGCTCACTCATCGCCCTCCGGACGCTTGACGTCCACCCACACGAACTTGTTGCGGTCCAGCCGCGTTTCCTCGTCCAGCCGGTAGGCCGCGAGCTTGCCGTACATCACCGCGCTGTAGTCCAGGCAGGCGAGGTTCGGGCGGATCGGCGCCGGGATGCCACGCCGCCAGTAGTGGCCGACGAACAGCAGCGGTTCGTCGGCGCCATAGGTCAGCAGGCGCGACTTCTGCTCCTCGCTCAGACGCTCGCTGGCCACTTCGTCGGGCAACGCGTCGGGCTGGAACACGATGTCGCCATAGGTTTCGGGCGCGCGGTCCTCCTCCCAGAACTTGGTGCGGAAGAAAGCACGGGTGAAACCGTCGCTGCCGGTCAGCGTCAGGCCGTTGGGCAGGCGCATGTCGGTGCCGCGCAGCAGCCGGTCGCAGGCCTGCTGGGCAAAACTGCCCGGCTCGGCAGTGGCCATGAGGAAGGCTTCGTCGATGCGCCCGCCAGGGAACTGCCGGCGCAGCGCGTCGATCACGTCGTGGTCCCAGCAGGCGTGCACCATGCGGAAGCGACCGGCATCGAGGAACAGCGGCATCTCCTGGAACCAGCCGAGGAAGTCGCGCCAGTCCGCCGGGTGGCCTTCGAACTGCTCCAGCGTCTCGCGGATCAGCCGGGCGTGGCGCGGCGTGTGCTCGCGCACGTAGTGCCGGCCGCTGCCTGGCGCGGCGGGGGTGGACCAGCCGAGGGCGTTGAATTCGTGGTTGCCCATGATGCACAGCGCCTCGCCGGCGGCGACCATGTCGTGCACCCGGTGCAGCGCCTCGCGGATGCGCGGGCCACGGTCGATGAGGTCGCCCAGGAACAGCGCCTGGCGCCGCGCATGGCGCCAGACGCCGCCCTGCTGCCGGTAGCCGAGGCGCTCCAGCAGGTGGTCGAGGGTGTGCGCGCAGCCGTGGATGTCGCCGATCAGGTCATAGCCGCGTGCGGGGTCGAGTTCCATCACTCGCTGCTCCCGAGGCGGCTGCCCCAGCCCAGCTTGGTCCGGCAGACCTCGTAGTAGTTGTGGTCGATGGGGTGGATCAGGCGCAGCTTCTGCGGCTTCTTGCTGACCGTGACGGTATCGCCCGGCGCGCAGGTGAAGTGGTTCTGGCCGTCACAGGACACCTGCGGGTAGATCTGCATGTTCGGCGAGACGACGATCTTCAGCTCGCTGTTGCCGTCGACCACGATAGGTCGGCTGGAGAGCATGTGCGGGTACATCGGCACCACCACGATGGCATCCAGCTTGGGATGCATGATCGGCCCGCCGGCGGACAGCGCGTAGGCGGTGGAGCCGGTCGGGGTGGCGACGATCAGGCCGTCGGCCTTCTGGCTGCAGACGAACTGGCCGTCGATGTACAGCTCGAACTCGATCATCCGCGTGGACTTGCCGGGGTGCAGCACCACGTCGTTCAGCGCGTCGCCCTGGCCGATGGATTCGCCATGCCGGCGCACCAGGGCGTCGAGCAGGAAGCGGCTCTCGACGATGTACTGGCCGCCGAGCACTTCGGCGACCTTGGTTTCCAGTTCGTCAGGGCGGATATCGGTGAGGAAGCCCAGGCTGCCGCGGTTGATCCCCAGCACTGGCACCTTGTGACGCGCCAGGGCGCGCGCGGCGCCGAGCATGCTGCCGTCGCCGCCGACCACGATCACCAGGTCGCAGATCTCGCCCATGATCTTCCGCGAGCACGTCTGCAGGCCATGGCCCGGCAGGACCTCGGCAATGGTGTCCTCGAGGATCACGTGCAGGTGGCGCTCGGTGAGGAATTTCTTCAGCCGACGGATGGTTTCCAGGACCTGGGTGCTGCCCAGGCGGCCGATGATGCCGATATTGCGAAAGGGTTCCATGGGACTCCGGACGGCGTTGCGCTACTCGAATGGCGGAATTATGGGCGAAAGGCGGAAGCAGCGGCAAACCGCAGCGTGGCCGGAGCGACGGTGTAGCGGCTAGGCTTGGGACATGACCGACTTCACCGCCCTGCTCGACGAGCTGCTGATCGACCTGCGCCAGCCGCAGGTCCGCGACCTCGCCTGGACATTGCTCTCCCCACCCCTGCTGCAACCCGGCAGCCCGGCGCTGCGCCATCCGCTCAGCGCCAGTCGCTGGTATTCGCAGCCCGCGCTGCTGGCCGACTGGCTGCGCGCCCAGGAATGCTCGCCGGACGAACTGCTGGCACAGCTCGAGTCCGCGCCCCACCAGCGCCTGGGCCGCTACTACGAACGCCTCTGGCAATACGCCCTGGAGCGCGCGCCGGACCTGCGCCTGCTGGCGGCCAACCTGCCGGTGCGCGACAACGGCCAGACCCTCGGCGAGCTGGACCTGCTGCTGGAGGACGACGACGGCCTGCATCACCTGGAGCTGGCCATCAAGCTCTACCTCGGCCCCAGCGACGACGGCCCCGATTCCTGGCTCGGGCCGGGCGCCGAAGACCATCTGCTGCGCAAGATCGGGCACTTCTACCAGCACCAGCTGCCGCTCTCCTCCACCGCAGAGGGGCTGGCCGTGGTGCGCGAGCACAGCGACGCCGAGCCGTCACCCGGCCTCTGGCTCGGCGGCTACCTGTTCTACTCCTGGCCCACGCCCTGCCCGCCGCCCGCGGGGGCCAGCGAAAACCACCAGCGAGGTCGCTGGCTGCACCGGCGCTCCTGGCCCGCCTACCAGGCACAACAACCACACGGCTGGCAGGCCTTGTCCCGCAAGGGCTGGCTATCCCCGGCCGCCGAAGATGAAAGCTGGAGCACGGAGCGCTTCGCCACCTGGCTGGCAGAACTGCCGGAAGATGGTTTCCCGCAGATGCTGGTGCGCATGGAGTTCCACGAAGGGCGCTGGCGGGAGCAGGAGCGTCTGTTCCTGGTGGGCGACCGCTGGCCAAGGGTGCACAGCGGTTACTCGCGCTGAAGCCGCCAGGGTCTTCAATTTCTCATCCAACGCTCGCCGCCCCTGCAGACCGCCGCTGTGGATCGCGACGATTCGTGCGCCGCATGCGATACGCCCGGCTGCGATTTCATCGTGCAACGCCAGCAGCAGCTTGCCGGTGTACAGCGGCTCCAGCGGCACGCCGCACGCGGCTTCGGTCGCGAGGATGAAACGCGCCAGTGTCGCGTCGATCCGCGCGAAGCCGCCACGGCTGGCATCCAGCAGACGGTATCCGGTATCGCTTGTACCACCCGCCCTTAACAGCTCGGGCACCTGGGTTTCGACGCCGTGCCCTGGCGGCACCGCCAGGGCACCGACCACCGGATGTGCGCCACGCTCGCCCAGCACAAGGCCGGCCAGGGTCGTGCCGGTGCCGCAGGCCACCCAGAGCTGGTGATAGTCGTTCCAACCGAGAACGCCGAGCTGCCCGTGAATCTGCGCAATCAACGGTGAGCAGCCTTGCGCACCGGGAAGTCCGCCGCCGCCCTCGCCCACCGCCAGCAACTGCGGGTAGCGCTCGCGCCAGGGCGCCCAGAAATCCGGCTCATTGCGGCGCCGATAGCCGCCGTAGCCCAGCCAATGGAGCTGCATGCCGAGTTCACGCAAGTCGGCCACGGTCGGGTTTTCCTGCGCTTCCCCGCGCAGCAACCCGACGGTCTCGAAGCCGAAGCGCGCGCCGGCCGCCGCGACCGCATGCAGGTGATTGGAATGGGCGCCGCCCAGGGTCATCACGCCGCTCAAGCCGAGGTCGGCGGCCTGCTGGAGGTAGGGTGCAAGTTTGAACCACTTGTTGCCGGAGACCAGGGAGTCCGTCTCGTCCAGACGCAACAACGCCAGCTCGACGCCGGCGCGGTCGAGCCAATCCAGGTGGACGCGTTGCAGGGGGACTTCGGGGCGCCAGTCGGGAAACCGCACGGCGCCCCGGTCAGCCGGCGGTGACGCTGCGCAGTCGGCCGGCGGTCTTGTGCCGGGAGCAGCAGTTGCTGTCGCCTTCGACGAAGCGGCCGGGGGTTTCCACGCGGTCGATGGGCATGGCGCAGCGCTCGCCGTTGGACAGGCGTCCTTCGCAGGCGGGTTGCTGGTAATGGGCGAGCCAGCTGCGGTACTGGTCTTCGGCGACGAAGCACTTGGCCGCAGCGTAAGCCATGGGATTTTCCTGGTAACGGGCGACATCCTGCAGCGACAGGGTCAGATGACCGGCGCCGGGATGGTACACCACGAAGATCACCCCCATGCCAGCCAGGCGCTCCAGCATCGAGCTATCGGCCGCCTTGGCCGCCAGCGCATCCAGCTCCAGGCGCAAGCCCTCGGCGCCTTGCTGCAACTGCCCGGCGAGCGCGCGCAACTGGGTGGTTTCCTCGCGCAGTTGCTCGGCCTCCTGGCGCAGCTGCTGGTTCTCCTGCTGCAGTTGCTGGTCGAGTTCGTTGCGATAGCCCAGTTCGACGTCACGGGCGGAAATCTGCTCCTTGTAGCGAGCCTCCAGGCTGGCCAGGCGGGTACGTGATTCTTCCTCGATCTGCTGGCGCAACTGCTCCAGCTCGTCGCGGCCGCTCTCTTCGATATGGCGCAACTGCGCAGTCAGCTCCTCGCGTCCGCGCTGGAAGCCATTGGCCTGGCCATCCAGCTCACGGCGCAGGCCGGCGTTGATCTCCTCCTCGCGCTTCAGGCCTTCGCGCAGCGCGGCGAGCTCAGCCTGCAGCACCTTGACCTGTTCCTGCGCGCCGAGCTTCAGGCGACTGAGTTCCTGCTCATGCTGCTGGCTGATCTGCGACAGGCGAGCCTCATGCTGGCCGAGCAGTGCGGCGGTCTTCTGCTGGTGCTCTTCGAGCATCGCGCGGGCCAGTTTTTCGGCCTCCTCGCGGGACTCCTCGGCAGGCGCATACCACTGGTGCTCGTCGGCCATCTGCAGGCGCGCGAGCTCCACGGCGGCCGGCTCTTCTTCCACCAGCACCCCGAGGTTGTTGCGCTTGATGGACTCGCGCAGTTGCACCAGATGGTTCTGGGCCGTATCGAGAGTCGGGTCCCACAGGTGCATCTGGTGCCAGGACACCGGGCACTGACTGCGGCAGGCCAGGCGGATGGGCCCGGCGCCCATGTCGGGGCCACGACCGGCACGGTCGGCCAGGTTGCGCAGCGGCAGGTTCCAGCCTTTGTCGGCTTCACCCTTCTCGTCGAAGTCCAGGTAGAAGAACACCACCGCCTTGACCAGCAGGCGCGGGTTGATCAGCACATAGGCGAGCTGCATCTGCTGATCGGCGTATTCCGGCATTTGCACGACGTTGTCGAGCAGCGCCTCGAATTCGGGGTAGAGCATTTCCCTGCAGACGCCACGGTCGTTGAAGAAGACCACGGCTTCCACCATTTGAGGCTTCTTCTGCATGCTCATCGATTGACCTCTGGGCTGGTGCGGGAGGAAGTCTGAAAAAAGGGTCTGTCAGAAATGCAGCACCCAGACAGCGGGAAAATCCCGACGTCCGAGCAAGTCTAGGGGAATTAATGTCGCAGGCAATGTGACTCGGTTGGCACCCGCCCCGGCGGTCGGGCCGGGCGGTTAACCGGCTGGATAATTCTGTGACGCGGTTGGATTTTCGAAAGGGTTCCCGGGCCCGGAAGGGAACTTTTCCGGGCCCGGTTTTGCGATCCAGATCTCAGTCAGCTCAGGCTTCGAGCGAATCAGATCTCGGCAGCGAGGCGCGACCCCTGGTTGATGGCGCGCTTGGCGTCCAGCTCGGCAGCCACGTCGGCGCCGCCAATCAGGTGCACGCTCTGGCCGGCAGCGACCAGGCCGTCGTGCAGTTCGCGCAGCGGGTCCTGGCCAGCGCAGACGACCACGGTATCCACCGGCAGAACCTGCGGCTCGCCGCCGGCGATGCTGATGTGCAGGCCGTCGTTGTCGACCTTGAGGTATTCGACGCTGTTGAGCATCTGTACCTGCTTGTTCTTCAGGCCGGTGCGGTGGATCCAGCCGGTGGTCTTGCCCAGGCCGTCACCGACCTTGGACTTCTTGCGCTGCAGCAGGAACACCTGGCGCGCCGCGGCGTGCGGGTGCGCCTGGATACCGGCGATGCCGCCACGGGCATCCAGGTTCTCGTCGATACCCCACTCCTGCCAGAAGGCATGGCGATCCAGGCTGGTGGATTCGCCGGCATGGGTGATGAACTCGGAGACGTCGAAGCCGATGCCGCCGGCGCCGATCACCGCTGCGCTGTTGCCGACCGGCTTGCGCTCGAGGATGGCGTCCAGGTAGCTGATCACCTTGGCGTTCTCGATACCCGGAATGGCCGGGGTACGCGGCACGATGCCGGTGGCCAGGATGATCTCGTCGAAGCCACCCTTGACCAGGTCATCGACGCTGACGCGGGTGTTCAGGCGCAGGTTCACGCCGGTGGTTTCCACCTTGCGCTTGAAGTAGCGCAGGGTCTCGTAGAACTCTTCCTTGCCCGGTACGCGCTTGGCGACGTTGAACTGGCCACCGATCTCGCCGGCGGCGTCGAACAGGGTCACCTCATGGCCACGCTCGGCCGCCACGGTGGCGGCGGACAGGCCGGCGGGGCCGGCGCCGACCACGGCGATCTTCTTCACGTGGGTGGTCGGGATGTAGTTCAGCTCGGTCTCGTGGCAGGCACGCGGATTCACCAGGCAACTGGTCAGCTTGCCGCCGAAGGTGTGGTCCAGGCAGGCCTGGTTGCAGCCGATGCAGGTGTTGATCTCGTCGGCACGGCCTTCGGCAGCCTTGTTGACGAAATCCGGGTCGGCAAGGAACGGGCGAGCCATGGAGACCATGTCGGCGTCACCTTCGGCCAATACCTGCTCGGCGATTTCCGGGGTGTTGATGCGGTTGGTGGTGCACAGCGGAATGCTGACTTCACCCTTGAGCTTGGCGGTGACCTTGGTGAAGGCCGCACGCGGCACCTTGGTGGCGATGGTCGGGATACGCGCTTCGTGCCAGCCGATGCCGGTGTTGATGATGGTGGCGCCCGCCTTTTCGATGGCCTTGGCCAGCAGGACGATCTCTTCCCAGGTGCTGCCGCCTTCCACCAGGTCGAGCATCGACAGGCGATAGATGATGATGAAGTTCGGGCCTACGGCCTCGCGCACGCGGCGGACGATCTCCACCGGCAGGCGCATGCGGTTCTCGTAGCTGCCACCCCAGCGGTCGGTGCGGTGGTTGGTGTGGGCCACCAGGAACTGGTTGATGAAGTAGCCTTCCGACCCCATGATCTCGACGCCGTCGTAGCCGGCCACCTGGGCCAGGCTCGAGCAATTGACGAAGTCGGCGATCTGCTTCTCGATGCCCTCTTCATCCAGCTCGCGCGGCTTGAACGGGTTGATCGGCGCCTGGATGGCGCTGGGCGCGACGGACTTGGGGCTGTAGGCGTAGCGGCCGGCGTGGAGGATCTGCATGCAGATCTTGCCGCCCGCCTCATGCACGGCCTGGGTGACGATCTTGTGCTTCTCGGCCTCTTCCGGCGTGCTGAGCTTGGCTGCGCCAGAATAGACGCCACCTTCCTCGTTCGGGCCGATGCCGCCGGTGACCATCAGGCCGACACCGCCACGGGCGCGCTCGGCGAAGTAGGCCGCCATGCGCTCGAAGCCCTGGGGCTTCTCTTCCAGGCCGGTGTGCATGGAACCCATCAGGGTGCGGTTGCGCAGGGTGGTGAAACCCAGGTCCAGCGGTGCGAGCAGGTGCGGGTAGGTGGCGGTCATGGTTCCTCCGGCATTCACGATGATGCCGCGCCCTCAGCCTGCGGTCGCGGAACGGCGAGGCATGGGGCGCGGTCGGTATGGGGCAGACTCTAAGGAGCGCACCCTCGCCGCTCAATGATCGAAAATGACAAGTTACTGACCAAAGATGACACCCCGGCTTGGCAAGGCCCGGCCCAACCCCTACCCTGTGGTGCATCCCATGAGTACCCGTCCTTTATGCGCAAGCTGATCTTCCTCGTCCTGGTCATCCTCTTCGCCGGTTATGCCGGTTGGGCGGAACGTCGACCGGTGGGCCACTACCTGTCCGACCTGCGCAGCGAAGTCTCGCTCAACCAGGGCCAGCCGTCCGAGCGCGGCAACCTGCTGGGCGTGCAGCCGGAGCTGTTCACCCAGGACTACCAGAGCGTGGAGCGCCTGCGCCTGAAGCTCCACGCCTACCTGGCCAAGGCCCGCGACGAAGGACTGATCAACCCGCACACCGTGGTGGTCTTCCCCGAGCACATCGGCACCTGGCTGGTGGCCGCCGGCGAGAAACCCGAGGTCTACCAGACCGAGCACATCGCCGAGGCCATGGAATGGATGGCCGCCAGCAACCCGCTGAAACTGGCGCGCGGCTGGCTCGGCGCCAAGGGCGAGGACCGCATGGCCGACGCCCTGTTCCGCATGAAGGCGGTGGACATGGCGCATGACTACCAGACACTGTTTGGCGGGCTGGCCAAGGAGTTCGGCGTGACTATCGTCGCCGGCTCCATCGTGCTGCCCAACCCGCGCATCGTCGAGGGACAGATCCGCACCGGCAATGGCCGCCTGTATAACGTCAGCCAGGTCTTCGGCAGTGACGGTCTGCCGCTGGGCAAGCCGCAGCGCAAGCTGTTCCCCATCGACGACGAGAAAGGCTTCACCCGCGGCGGCGATGCCGACGACCTGCAGGTGCTGCAGACCCCGGCCGGGCGCCTGGGCGTTCTGGTCTGCGCCGACAGCTGGTACCCGGCGAGCTACAGCGCGCTGGCCGCGAACAAGCCCGACATCATTGCCGTGCCCGCCTTCCTCACCGGCAACGGCAGCTGGAGCAAGCCGTGGAAGGGCTATAACGGCGGCGCGACGCCCAGCGACGTGACCCTCAAACCCGGCGAACTCACGGAAGGCGAAGCCTGGGAACGCCTGGCGCTGGCCGGCCGTCTCGGCGAGAGCGGCGCGCACGCCGGCATCACCGTGTTCTTCCGTGGCCATCTCTGGGACCTGGGCAGCGACGGTCGCAGCCTGGTCGTGAATGGCGACGGCCATACCCTGGCGCCCGACGGCCCCGGCGCGCGCCTGATCAACCTCTGGCTATGAACCGCCCGACCATGCGGCTCGGCGACCTTTCGGTGGGCTTTGTCCACAGCCTCGCCGATGCGCTGGCGGAAAGTGGCGTCGCCCCGCACCCCCTGCTCCAACAATACGGACTGGACGCGGCACGCCTGGGCGAGCCTGGCGCGCGCCTGTCGATCCCCCGCTACATGCGTCTGGGCCACGCGGCCATCCAGCAGAGCGGTGACCCTGCCCTCGGCCTGCGCATGGGGCAGTTGAGCCGGCCGAGCCAGAGCGGCCTGGCCGGCGTCACCGCCGCGCAAGCACCCAACCTGCGTGCGGCGGCCCGCGCACTGATCCGCTTCGAGCCGCTGTACGCACAGAACTATCGCGGCCAGAGCAGCTTCATCGAAGACGCCAGCGGCGCCTGGCTGCGCTTCTACTCCATCAGCCCGTACAACGCCTACAACCGCTTCGTGGTGGATTCGGTGCTGGCCGGCTGGGTGAGCATGCTCGGCAGCATTGGCGCGCAGCCGCTGCGCCCGGAGAAGGTCGAGATCGAGTACCCGGCACCTGCCTGGGCGTCGCGCTTCGAGGAAATGCTTGGCTGCCCAGTGGAGTTCGGCGCCGAACACAACCAGCTACGCCTGGACCAGGCAACACTGGCGCGCGCCAACCCGGACCACTGCCCGAGCACCTGGCGGCAATTGCTGGATATCTGCGAAAAGGAACTGGAGCAGCTGACTCGCACACGCAGCCTGCGCGAGCGCGTTGCCCAGTTGCTGGGCCCGATGCTCAACGGTCGCGAACCGGACCTGGAGGAAGTGGCCGCGCGCCTCAAACTGCCGACCTGGACGTTGCGCCGCAAGCTGGCCGAGGAAGGCACGCAGTTCCGCAGCATTCTCAACGACACCCGCCGCGACCTGGCGATGATCTACATCCGCGACACCGACCTGGCCTTCGGCGAGATCGCCTACCTGCTCGGCTTCGCCTCCGCGGAGGCCTTCCAGCGCGCCTTCAAGCGCTGGAGCGGGCAAACGCCGGGGGAGTTCCGCCGCGCCCAGCGCCACAGCGCCTGATCACATCTCCGTGGCGTCGTCGGCCGGCTCCGGCAGATCCTGTTCCACGGCATGCTGCTCCAGCAGTTCTTCCTGATAGTCGTCCATTGGCTTTTCTCCTGACCGTTCGATCCGGTTTTAGCAAAAACCATGGGAAAAAAGCTAGACGGAAAAGGTGAACGACCTGTGACAGCGTCTTGCAGAAGGACTGCTGGAGTTTTCCAACGGAAACGAAAAAACCCTCAGGTATTGCTACCTGAGGGCTTTCGAATATGGCGCAGCGGACGGGACTCGAACCCGCGACCCCCGGCGTGACAGGCCGGTATTCTAACCGACTGAACTACCGCTGCGTGTCGGTTGGACTTTCGTCCGGTACAGCAACCTCCTGGCGCCTGGAGTGAATCACTCGACAAGCAGGTTCGGGGTAGGAACCAAGGAGGGGGAAATGGCGCAGCGGACGGGACTCGAACCCGCGACCCCCGGCGTGACAGGCCGGTATTCTAACCGACTGAACTACCGCTGCGCGTAACTTGCGAGAGTGGTGGGTGATGACGGGATCGAACCGCCGACCCTCTGCTTGTAAGGCAGATGCTCTCCCAGCTGAGCTAATCACCCTTCGTCTCGAAGTGGGGCGCATTCTACAGCCGGCAGAACCTAAGTCAATGCCCTGATTGAACTTTTTTTCATTTTCCACAAAAAAAGTTCGGCGCGCGGTTAGCGACACCGGTGCGACTCCAGGTTCGCGAGCAAGCTCGCTCCTGCAGGGTCAACCTCGCGAGCGCTCTTGTCGGAGCAAGCTTGCTCGCGAACAACCCACGCTCGGAGTCGGAGAGCCACAAAAGAAAAAGGGCGACCCGCGGGCCGCCCTCCTCTTCCACACCCGACACTCAGTCGAGGTAGATCATCTTGCGCGTCATGCCGCCGTCGATCACCAACTCCTGGCCGGTGACGAAGCCGGCACTGTCGCCGATCAGCCAGGCCACCGCCGAGGCGATGTCCTCCACCGTGCCGACGCGGCCGACCAGATGCTGGTCATGGTCCAGCTCGGTCAGCGGCTCGGCTTCGCGCTCGCGCAGGTCGCGGGCGTCGATCCAGCCGGGGGAAATCGCGTTGACGCGAATCTCCGGGCCCAGGCTGCTGGCCAGGGCGTGGGTCAGCGACAGCAACCCGCCCTTGCTCGCCGCGTAGGCTTCGGAATTCGGCTCGGACTGGTGCGCGCGAGTGGAAGCGATGTTGACGATGGCGCCACTGTGCGCGCGCAGGTACGGCGCGCAGTGCTTGGCCAGCAGCATCGGGCCGGTGAGGTTCACCGCCAGGGTGCGGTTCCACTCGTTCAGGCCAAGGCTTTCCAGCGCCGTGTTGTGCGGCCGGGCGATGGCGGCATTGCTCACCAGCGCATCGAGGCGGCCGAACTGACCGATCAGCTCGGCCACGGCCGCGGCGACCTGCCCTTCACTGGCCACGTCCAGCGCGATGAAGCTGGCGCGCTCACCGAGTGCCGCCGCCACTTTCGGGCCGCGCTCGCGGTCGATGTCCGCCAGCACCACCTGCCAGCCCTCGGCGACCAGCCAGGCAGCGACGCCCAGGCCGATGCCGTGTGCCGCACCGGTGACCAGCACCACCTGGCCGTTGCCCAGGGCGTCCATCACGCTCACAGCGCCGCCAGGCCTCGCGCCAGATCGGCCTTGATGTCATCGACATCTTCCAGGCCAACGGCAACGCGGATCAGGTTGTCACGGATGCCGGCGTTCTCGCGCTCCAGCGGCGACAGGCGACCGTGGGAGGTCGTGGCCGGGTGGGCGATGGTGGTCTTGGTGTCACCCAGGTTGGTGGTGATGGAGATCATCCGGGTGGCATCGATGCAGCGCCAGGCTGCGGCCTTGTCACCTTTCACCTCGAAGCTCACTACCGCGCCGAAGCCCTTCTGCTGACGCTTGGCCAGCTCGTGCTGCGGATGACTGGGCAGGCCGGAGTAGTAGACGCGCTCGACGCCCGGCTGTTGCTCCAGCCATTCGGCGACCAGTTGGGCCGAGGCGCTGTGGGCCTGCATGCGCACGCGCAGGGTTTCCAGACCCTTGATGAAGATCCAGGCGTTGAACGGGCTGAGGGTCGGGCCGGCGGTGCGCAAGAAGCCGACGACGGGCTCCATCTGTGCACGGCGACCAGCGACCACGCCGCCCATGGTGCGGCCCTGGCCATCGATGTACTTGGTCGCCGAGTGGATCACCACGTCCGCGCCGAGCTTCAACGGCTGTTGCAGCGCCGGGGTGCAGAAGCAGTTGTCCACCGCCAGCAGCGCCCCCTTGGCGTGGGCGATCTCGGCCAGCGCGGCGATATCGACCAGCTCGGCCAGCGGGTTGGACGGCGATTCGACGAAGAACAGCTTGGTGTTCGGCTTGCAGGCCGCTTCCCAGGCTTTCAGGTCGCTCAGCGGCGGGTAGTCCACCTCGATGCCGAATCGCTTGAAGTACTTCTCGAACAGGCTGATGGTCGAGCCGAACACGCTGCGCGAGACCAGCACGTGGTCGCCGGCGCTGCACAGGCTCATCACCAGGGAAAGGATCGCCGACATGCCGGTGGACGTGGCCACCGCCTGCTCGGCGCCTTCCAGCGCAGCGATGCGCTCCTCGAAGGTGCGCACCGTGGGGTTGGTGTAGCGCGAGTAGACGTTGCCCGGCACTTCGCCGGCGAAACGCGCGGCCGCATCGGCGGCGCTGCGGAACACATAGCTGGAGGTGGTGAACAGGCCTTCGCCATGTTCAGCCTCCGGGGTGCGGCGCTGTCCGGCACGCACTGCGAGGGTGTCGAAACCGACGCCCTCCAGGTCGCTGTCCAGCCGGCCGGCTTCCCAATCCTGAGCCATGCCTGCTCTCCTTAGTCGTTATAGAGATCGATGATGGCGCTGACCGCGGCACCCTTGGTCTTGGTGGCGTCGTTGCGCGCCTGCTCGATCTTGTTCAGATAGGCTTCGTCGACGTCGCCGGTGACGTACTCACCGTTGAACACGGCACAGTCGAAGTGTTCGATCTTGATCTTGCCGCCCTCGGTGGATTCGATCAGGTCCTGCAGGTCCTGATAGATCAGCCAGTCGGCGCCGATCAGCTCGCCGACTTCCTCGGTGCTGCGGTTGTGCGCGATGAGCTCGTGGGCACTCGGCATGTCGATGCCGTAGACGTTGGGATAGCGCACCGCCGGGGCGGCGGAGCAGAAGTAGACGTTCTTCGCGCCAGCCTCGCGGGCCATCTGGATGATCTGCTTGCAGGTGGTGCCGCGAACGATGGAATCGTCCACCAGCATCACGTTCTTGCCGCGGAACTCCAGCTCGATGGCGTTGAGCTTCTGGCGTACCGATTTCTTGCGCGCAGCCTGGCCGGGCATGATGAAGGTACGGCCGATGTAGCGGTTCTTCACGAAGCCCTCGCGGAACTTCACGCCCAGGCGGTTGGCCAGCTCCAGCGCAGCGGTACGGCTGGTGTCCGGGATCGGGATGACCACGTCGATGTCATGGTCCGGTCGCTCGCGGAGGATCTTGTCGGCCAGCTTCTCGCCCATGCGCAGGCGCGCCTTGTAGACCGAGATGCCGTCGATGATGGAGTCCGGACGGGCCAGGTAGACGTGCTCGAAGATGCACGGCGCGTACTGCGGATTGGCCGCACACTGGCGGGTGTAGAGCTTGCCATCTTCGGTGATGTACACCGCTTCGCCCGGAGCCAGGTCGCGGATCAGGGTGAAGCCGAGGACGTCCAGGGCCACGCTTTCCGAGGCGATCATGTACTCCACGCCGTTCTCGGTGTGGCGCTGGCCGAAGACGATCGGGCGGATCGCATGGGGGTCGCGGAAGCCGACAATGCCGTAGCCGGTGATCATCGCCACTACGGCGTAGCCGCCCACACAACGGGCATGCACGCCGGCAACGGCGGCGAACACGTCTTCCTCGGTGGGTTGCAGCTTGTTGCGCACCGCCAGTTCATGGGCGAACACGTTGAGCAGCACTTCCGAGTCGGAGTTGGTGTTCACGTGGCGCAGGTCGGATTCGTAGATTTCCTTGGCCAGCTGCTCGACGTTGGTCAGGTTGCCGTTGTGCGCCAGGGTGATGCCGTACGGCGAGTTGACGTAGAACGGCTGCGCCTCGGCGGAGCTGGAGCTGCCCGCGGTCGGGTAGCGCACGTGGCCGATGCCGATCTTGCCGACCAGGCGCTGCATGTGGCGCTGCTGGAAGACGTCACGGACCAGGCCGTTATCCTTGCGCAGGTACAGGCGGTCGTCCTGACAGGTGACAATCCCCGCAGCGTCCTGGCCACGATGCTGGAGAACGGTGAGCGCGTCATAGAGCGCCTGATTCACGTTCGACTTGCCCACGATACCGACGATGCCACACATGCGACGCAACCCCTAGTTGGTGTTCAGGCTAAAACAATTCCGTATTCGGCAGTATCCACCGGACCTGCCGTAGCGGCGACGGCTACCCGTCGCCTCCGCCCGCCCGTCACTGGGCAGGCAGCAAGGACCCCACTCCGGATGGCGGAGTGATGGTCACGCCGGACATCCACTGCCCGGCAAAAGTCAGGATGAAGTTCTTCGACCAGTCGGCGACCATCAGGAAATGCGGCATCAGCACCGATTGCTGCCACCACGGATCCTGTTGCACCGGCGCAAGGCTCAGCAAACCGACCAGCAAAACCACCAGCAGCACACCGCGGGCGCCGCCGAACACCATGCCGAGCACGCGGTCGGTGCCGGACATGCCGGTCACCCGCACCAGCTCGCTGATGAGGAAATTGACAAGTGCGCCCAGCAGCAGCGTGACGACGAAAAGAAGAGCGCAGGCGGCGATGACGCGCCCCGAGGGCAGCTGGATGTAGGGTGCGAGATGCTCGGCCAGGGCGCCGCCGAACATCCAGGCGACCGCACCGGCTACGATCCAGGTGACCAGCGACAAGGCTTCCTTGACGAAACCACGACTCAAGCTGATCAGGCTGGAAATGACGATGATGCCGATCATCGTCCAATCGACCCAGGTAAATGCCACGTTGCGGCCCAGAAACGGAAAGGCCCCGCATTTTAGCAGAGGCCTTCGATTTAGAAGAGCCCCAGTTTGACATGGGGCCGATTGAGAGAAGCTAACGAACGGGCTCAGCCACGCTCAGGCTGGAAACGCACCACGAAACCATTGAGTTTCTGCTGCTTGCCGAGCTGGTCACGCAGGCGATCCGCCTCGGCACGCTCGACCACCGGGCCGACAAAGACGCGGTTCATGCCGTCGAAGCTGCGCACGTAAGCGTTGTAGCCCTGGCTGCGCAAGGACTTCTGCAGTTCATCGGCACGAGCACGGTTGGACAGGCTGGCCAGCTGCACCGACCAGCTCACCGGCAGGTTATTGCTGTCCATACGTTGGGCCGGCGGTTGCGCCGGAGCGGCAGGAGCGGTGCTGGCCTGGGCCTGGGCAGCCTGCTGCGCCGGCGCGGCAGGCTTGGGAGCAGCCACTTGCGGGGCCGGAGCCTTGGGCTGCGTCGGCTGGGCCTGCTGGGTCGGCAGACTGGCGATTGGTGCGGAAGGCGCCTGCGCCGGTGCTGCTTCGGCCGACGGCACGGCGTTATCCGCGTCTTCGGCCTGCAGGTCAGGAACTTCGGTGGGTTGCACTTCGACGGTAGGCATCGCCGGCGGCTTGGGCATCACCGGCGCCTCGACCACCACCTGGCGTACATCATCCTCGCGGGAGAACAGCATCGGCAGGAAGATCACGGCCAGTGCCAGCAGCACCAGCGCTCCGACTACCCGCTGCTTGAGCCCCTTATCGAGCAACGCCATGCACAACTCCCCTTAGGTCTACTTATTGAGCAGCCTTGGCGAGCCACTCCAGGGCATCCACCACGCTGTAGAACGAACCGAACACCAGGATCTCGTCATCGGTGCCCGCTGCATCGCATTGCGCCACCAGCGCCGCTGCGATATCGCCATGGCAACTGACCTGCGCCCCGCGAGCCTGCAGCGCGACCTCCAGCTCTGCGGCCGGACGGCTACGCCCGGTGGGCAGCGGCGCGACGGCCCAATCCTGCACCAAGCCGAGCAAGGGTTCCAGTACGCCGTCGAGGTCCTTGTCCGCCAGCAGGCCGAACACCGCGTGGCGCACACCCTTGGGCGGCGCCGCACGCAGGCGGCTGGCAAGGTATTGCGCAGCGTGGGGATTATGCCCGACGTCGAGCAGCAAGTGGCGCTCTTCGCCGTGCCATCGCACTGTGCGGCGATCCAGGCGCCCGGTCACGCGGGTGCGCTGCAGCGCGGCGACCAGTTGCTCGGGCTGCCACGGCAGGTCCAGCAAGGCATAGACCTGCAGGGCCAGCGCCGCGTTCTCCATCGGCAGATCGAGCAACGGCAGGTTGTGCAGGCTCAGCGCCTCGCCAGTGGCGGAGCGGCCGCGCCAGTGCCAGTCGCCCTCGCCCATCGCCAGGTCGAAATCACGGCCACGCAGGAGCAGCGGCGAGCCGAGCTTGCGCGCTTGTTCCATGATCGGCGCCGGCGGCTCCAGGTCGCCGCAGACTGCAGGCTTGCCGGCGCGGAAGATACCGGCTTTCTCGAAGGCCACGCTTTCGCGGGTGTCGCCCAGCCAGTCGGCGTGGTCGATACCGATGCTGGTGACCGCGGCAATGTCGGAGTCGATCAGGTTGACCGCATCCAGGCGACCGCCCAGGCCGACTTCCAGCACCACGGCATCCAGGTTGGCGCGCTCGAACAGCCAGAAGGCCGCGAGGGTGCCCACCTCGAAATAGGTCAGGGAGATTTCGCCGCGAGCCGCCTCGACAGCGGCGAAGGCTTCGCAGAGCGCTTCATCGCTGGCCTCGACGCCATCGATGAGCACTCGCTCGTTGTAGCGCAGCAGGTGCGGCGAGCTGTAGACGCCGACTCGCTGGCCCTGCTCGCCGAGCAGGGCGGCGAGGAAGGCGCAGGTGGAACCCTTGCCGTTGGTGCCGGTGACGGTCACCACTCGGGGCGCGGGGCGCCCGAGGCCAAGCCGGCCAGCTACTTCACGGGAGCGATCCAGCCCCATGTCGATTGCCGTGGGGTGGAGTTGTTCGAGATAGCTCAGCCAGTCGGCAAGGGTACGTTGGGTCATCCTGCGAGCGCGGTACTTGGAGTGTGGGTGAATTTGGCCAGCAGGCTGGCGAGCCGCTGACGCATTTCTGCACGGTGGACGATCATGTCGATGGCGCCGTGCTCCAGCAGGAACTCGCTGCGCTGGAAGCCTTCCGGCAGCTTCTCGCGCACGGTCTGCTCGATCACCCGCGGACCGGCGAAGCCGATCAGGGCGCGCGGCTCGCCGACGATCACGTCGCCGAGCATCGCCAGGCTGGCAGAGACACCGCCGTAGACAGGGTCGGTCAGCACGGAGATGAACGGGATGCCTTCTTCGCGCAGGCGGGCCAGCGCGGCGGAGGTCTTGGCCATCTGCATCAGGGAGATCAGCGCTTCCTGCATGCGCGCGCCACCCGAGGCGGAGAAGCAGATCATCGGGCAACGGTTTTCCAGGGCGTAGTTGGCGGCGCGCACGAAGCGCTCGCCGACGATGGAACCCATGGAGCCGCCCATGAAGGAGAACTCGAAGGCGCTGACCACGACCGGCAGGCCCATCAGCTTGCCGCTCATGGAGATCAGAGCGTCCTTCTCGCCGGTGTCTTTCTGCGCGGCGGTCAGGCGGTCCTTGTATTTCTTGCTGTCACGGAACTTCAGGCGGTCCACCGGTTCCAGCTCGGCGCCCAGCTCCTCCCGGCCTTCCTCATCGAGGAAGATATCGATGCGCGCGCGGGCGCCGATACGCATGTGGTGATCGCACTTGGGGCAGACGTCGAGGGTCTTTTCCAGCTCCGGACGGTACAGCACCGCCTCGCAGGACGGGCACTTGTGCCACAGGCCTTCCGGAACCGAGCTCTTCTTCGCCTCGGAACGCATGATGGAAGGGATCAGCTTGTCTACCAGCCAGTTGCTCATGCTCTCGTCTCCAGTGCAGTGACACAGCGCGATGGGTTGCGCGTGCCCCTGAGCAAATTCATCGTCGCGGTTCCGACCTCAAGGCCGGAACCCCTCGCAAACAAAGGCGCCGCCTGGGGCGTCGCCACGGATACAGCACTCGATGCGGGGCGCCGATGGGCAAGACTGCCAACACCGACAACTCCCTGCGCCACCCACGGGTAGCGATTGGGTAGTGGACGGCGGCAGGCCGCTGGTCGTCACATGAAGATTCCGCGTCACACCACCGAACGGCACTGCGCAATGAAATCGCGGATCTTCTGCGCATCCTTGACGCCCTTGCTCGCCTCCACCCCGCCGCTCACATCCACGGCGTAAGGACGCACCTGGGCAATGGCATCGGCCACGTTGCCGACCGTCAGGCCGCCGGCCAGGATCAGCGGACGCTGCACGTCCTTCGGCACCAGGGACCAATCGAAGGCCAACCCGGTTCCGCCAGGAATACCTTCCACATAGGTATCGAGGAGGAAGCCGCTGGCCTGTGGGTACTTCGCGATCTGCGCCGCCACGTCGTCGCCCGGCTTCACGCGCAGGGCCTTGAGGTAGCGCTTGTGCCAGCCGGAGCAGGCCTCGGGCGACTCGTCGCCATGGAACTGCAGCACATCCAGCGGCACCGCATCGAGGATTTCCCCCAGCTCGCAGCGACTGGCGTCGACGAACAGGCCAACGGTACTGACGAAGGGCGGCAGCGCAGCGACTATCGCCCGCGCCTGCTGGATGCTGACCGCGCGCGGGCTCTTCGCGTAGAACACCAGGCCGATGGCGTCGGCACCCGCCTCGGCGGCGGCCAGGGCATCCTCGACTCGGGTAATACCGCAGATTTTGATGCGAACGGCGGACAAGATGCAGCAACCTTCAGGCAAGTGATCGATCGATGGTAGCAAATGCCCCTGGCATCGTCAGCCGACGATATCCGGCAAACTTGAAAGGAAATGTGGCCCCACATACCGCTCGGGCAACACGAACTCCTCCGGGTATTCCACGCTCACCAGGTACAGCCCGTAGGGGTGCGCGGTGATACCGCTGGCGCGCCGGTCGCGCGCGGCCAGTGCCTCGGCCGCCCACTCAACCGGGCGCTCGCCGGCGCCGATGGTCATCAGCATTCCGGCAAAGTTGCGCACCATGTGATGCAGGAAGGCATTGGCGCGGACATCCAGCACGATGAAGCGCCCGTGTTCGATCACCTCAAGGTGGTGCACCGTCTTGATTGCCGACTTGGCCTGGCACTGCACCGCGCGGAAGGAGGTGAAGTCGTGGGTGCCGACCAGCGCACGGGCCGCCTCGCGCATGCGCGAGACATCCAGCGGACGGTGGTTCCAGGTGACCTCTTCGGCCATGTGCGCCGGGCGAATCTGATCGTTGTAGATCACGTAGCGATAGCGCCGCGCCATGGCGGTGAAGCGCGCATGGAAATGCGCCGGCATCACCTTGGCCCAGGTCACGCTGATGTCGTTGGGCAGGTTGGCATTGGTGCCCATGACCCAGGCGATGAGCGAGCGCTCGGCAGTGGTGTCGAAATGCACCACCTGCCCGCTCGCGTGCACCAGCGCATCGGTACGCCCCGCGCACATCAGGGAAACCGGATGATCAGCCACCCGGGACAGAGCTTTTTCCAGCGCGCCCTGCACGGTCGGCACACCATTTTCCTGGCGCTGCCAGCCGCGATAGCGCGAGCCTTTGAATTCGACGCCCAGGGCAATCCTGGAAACGCCAACGGCGGCCGATTCGGCCGCCGCTGAGGGTACTGCTTCAATCATCTATCTGGAGCCTTCCGGCTCAGGCGATACGCCCGAGCAGTTCGCGAGCTTCCTGCTGCTGGTTGTCGTTACCCTCGGTGATGACCTCATCGAGGATGTCGCGGGCGCCTTCGGTGTCGCCCATGTCGATGTAGGCACGGGCCAGGTCGAGCTTGGTGGCCGCCTCGTCAGCGCCGGAGAGGAAGTCGAAATCGTCTTCGTCGTCGGCACCTTCGCCCGGCAGTTCAAGATCGCTTGCGGCGAAGCTTTCTTCTGCCAGCGACTCGACCGGAGCCTGCGGCTCGTCGTTCTGTGCGGAGAGACGGTCCAGCTCGGCGCTGACCTCGTCCAACTGGGTGGCAAAGCTGTCGCCAGCCTTGGCCGGCGCCGGCTCGTCATCCGCCAGGGACAGGTCGAAATCGTCCGGCAGGTCGTCGGCTTGCGGCGCCTTGCTTTCGATATCCAGGGTGAACTCCTCGGGGCTCACGCCGGACAGCGATGCGGTGTCGTCATCCAGCCCCAGCAGGAAATCGTCTTCCGCCGAAGCCAGGGTGGAGCGGGTGTCCGTCTCCAGGTCCTTGTCCAGGTCCAGGGAGAAGTCGCTCAGGTCGTCGACCAGCGACGGAGCCTCGACCTTGGCAACCGGCTGTTCCGGCAGGTCCAGATCGAAAGCGAAGTCGTCCTCGGCCCTGGCGCTCGGCACTGCGGCCGGCGAGCCGCCCAGGCCCAGGTCGTCGTCCAGGTCGAAGCTACCGAAGGACAGTTCGTCGTCCTGCTGCGCAACCGGAGCAGCGGGCTTGTCGTCACCCAGCTCCAGGTCATCCAATGCCAGGTCGAAGGCATCGTCCAGATCGCCGTGGGGCTGCGCAACGGGCTCCGCAGGCGCCGCCGGGCTATCGGCAGTCGGGCTATCGATGGCGAAGTCGTCCAGGCTGAACCCGTCGAGGTCGCCATCCGAAGTTGCAGCAGCAGCGGCCAGGCCACCCCCCACGGCAGCGAGGGTGACCATGCCCGGGTAACGGGACTTCAGTTGCTCGACCTGCGGCTCGGCGCCACCGATCTCGCGCAGTTCGTTTTCCTGGCGGGCGAAACCTTCGCGATCACCGATCTCGGCATAGACCTCCATCAGCTTCAGGCGCAGGTCGGCGCGCTGCGGCTCGTCGTAGATGGCGCCCTGCAGCAGTTCGGCAGCCTGGTTGAAGCGACCGTAGGCGATGTAGATGTCCGCCTCGCCCAGCGCATCGCTGGTCTGCGCGGCAACGCGCTCGGGCGCAGCCTGAGCCGGGGCGGCAACTTCGGCGGCCTGCGGCACGTCGAGGGTATCCAGCTCGCTGCCGGCGAGGGCCAGGTCATCGTCCAGGTGCGGCTCGTCATCACCGGCGTAGGCAGCGAGGCTTTCCTGCTCCTTGGCGGCGCGGCGGCGGGAAATGATCATCAGCAGGACCAGCAGGGCCAGCAGTGCGCTGCCGGCGATGGCGCCCAGCCAGATCGGATTGGCGAGAATCTCGTCAACGATGCTGGTCTCGGCCTGCGGGGCCGGTGCGGCAACGGGAGCCGGTTTCGGCTTCTGCGCCTCAGGCACGGGGGCCGCTGCGGCAGGAGCCGGTGCGGGTGCCGGAGCCGGTTGCGGCTGTGCCTCGGCGGCAGGAGCCGGCGGAGTGCCTGCATCGCTGCCCGGAGCCGGCGCGGCCGGTTGCTCTGCCACCGCCGGAGCCGGCGGAGTGGCCGGCTGGGCGGCCGAATCGGCGCCCGGCACAGGAGCCGGAACGGCAGCGGCGCCATTGGCGACCGCCTTGTCGCTGCCCAGTTCGTTCTGCAGTTTGGCCAGCTGGGCATCCTTCAGCGCAATGAGCTTCTGCAGCTTGTCCATCTGACTCTGCAGGTCGGTCATGCGACTGCTCAGCTCATCGTTCTCGCGACGGGTGCTGTCCAGGCTTTCCTTGGTGACGGCCAGCTTGTCAGCGACGGCCTGGCCGTCCTTGCTGCCCTTGTCGCCACCCTTGGCCTTGCCGTTCTCGCCAGAGAGCAGGCGCAGGCTGTCCTTGGTTTCGGCCTGGGCCGGAGCGTTGCCGGCATTGGCACGCGGCGTGGCGTCCAGCTGACGAGCGCCGCCAGCGGGCAGGCTGCGGCCTTCGCGCCAGGCGGTGTACTGCTGGTTGACCTCGGTCACGGCAGCCGGCTGGGTGCGGGCCTTGATCTGCTCGGCATCGGGCAGGCGCAGCACCTGGCCGCTCTTCAGGCGGTTGATGTTGCCGCCGAGGAAGGCATCGGGATTCAGATCCTGGATCGCCAGCATGGTCTGCTGGACGGAAACGCTGCCATCCGGGCGCGCACGGGCGGCGATTTCCCAGAGGGTGTCATTCTTACCGGTACGGTACTCATTGCCTTCCAGGCGACGAGCCGGCGCGGCCGGAGTTGCCCTGGGCGCGGGAGTCGCACGCGGCGCGGCAGTGGCGGACGGGCGCACCACCGGAGCGGGAACGGCCATCGGCGCGCGCGGCACGGCGGCGGCGGTCTGTGGCGAATACAGTGGCGGGTCCAGCAGCACGGTGTACTCGCGCAGCAGTCGACCATTGGGCCAGAGCACTTCCACGAGGAAGTTCAGGTAGGGTTCCTGCACCGGCCGGTCGGAAGTCACGCGAATGACGCTCTTGCCGTTGGGCTTGACGATGGGGGTGAACTTCAGCCCGGTCAGGAAGTACTGACGGTCGACGCCGGCCTTGTTGAAGTCTTCCGGGGAGGCCAGCTTCGGGATCACCTCGGCCGCGGACAGGTCACGAACTTCGACCAGCTCGATTTCGGCATCCAGCGGCTGGTTCAGCGCCGAACGCAGGTGGATGTCTCCCAACCCCAGCGCATGCGCCATGCCCGAGGTCAGTGCCGAAGCAGCTGCGATTGCCTGCACCAGTTTGCGAAGCCGGACCATATAGTAATCCCTTGTTTTAATAGCTTTTTTCTGGATTAGAACAACGTCTATCGGGCGCCGCTGCCCACTACACCTTCCGTTTTCACGGCGGTGCTTCCCCTGTCAGCGACGTTCCCGGCCAGTATTGCCAAGCTAGAATACTTCTTCAAATATTCGGTAAGTATCTTTTACAGATAGTGTTTTATCAACAATTCGCCCAAGTTCACAGCATTTAGGGCTGCGCCTTTTCTCACATTATCTGACGCAATCCACAAATTCAGTTCGCACGAATCTGTCAGACCGGTCCGTAGGCGACCGACGTACACCGTATCCTGCCCCTGTGCATCGCCGATGACAGTCGGGTAATCGTCTTCCACCAGCTCGATGCCGTCGGCCGCCTCGAGAGCTGCGCTGACGACGGGCAGGGAAACCGGCGCCGCAGTCTTGATGGTCAGCATCAGGGCATCACCGAAGAAAACCGGGGCCAGGCTGCAGGTTACGCTCAGGCCATGCTTCAGCTCGGGGAACATCCCGGCGAGCTCCGCCGCGATGCGACGCTCCACCGCGGAATGACCCTGCTCGTCGACGCCACCCAACTGCGCGAGCATGTTGAAAGCGAACTGACGATCCACCAGGCGTGGCTCCAGCGGGCGCGCATTGAGCAGCTCGGCCGTCTGTCGCGCCAGCTCCTGTACCCCCTCGCGCCCCAGCGCAGAGGCGGACAGGCAGGCGGCCACATTGACCTGGCGAAATTCCAGCACGCCGCGCAGCGCGGCGAGCACCTCGGCCACCTCGGCAGCGGGTGCTGCCGGTGCCGCGATCAGGGCGGGAAGCTGCAGGGTTTCGATGGCATCGCCATTCACGCCGGCCTGGGCCAGCAGTGCGGCGGCATTGTTCAGCGCGGCACCACTGAGGTCGATCACGCTGCAGCCAGCCTCGCTGGCGCGGGCGGCGCAGTCGGCGGCAGCTTCGGCGCCCACGGAGAGGAAGGCCAGGCGCACCTTGGCGAAGTCGAAGTCATCGAGTTTGCCGACCCGGATGTTGCGCCCACGGAAGCCTATCGACTTGCCGGCGGATTCACCGCTGGCCAGCAGATACAGGTTGGCGACGGGGAAGTCGCGCTCTTCCAGCAGTTCGACCAAAGCCTCGCCAACGAGTCCTGTGGCGCCAACTACGGCGATGTCGAGTGTTTCAGGCATCGGGGTCTCACAATCGGTGGGAAAAGTAGCGCAGCACTTTACTGCCCCCACCGGCGGCGAAGCAATCGGGCGCCCCGCCGCCTATCGCCGCAGCTCAGGGGTGCGGCGCACCCTCGGTGACCTGGGCCGTCAGCGGCGCAGTGACTTGGGCGACCTCCCCGGCCGCCGCCTGCGGATTACCCGCCTGCGGAGCACCCTGGGTCTTGGCGCGATCCTGCTCGGCCAGACGCGCGATCAGGCCGGCGATCTGCGACTCCTTCAGTTCGATCAACTTGTTCAGCTTCTGGGTCTGGCTCTCCAGGTCGGAAATCCGGCTGCGCAGTTCATCGCCCTCGCGACGAGCGCTGTCCAGGCCCTCCTGGGCCACGGCCAGTTGCTCGGCCTCGACCTTGCCCTTGTCCTTGCCCGGCTGACCGGAGATCAGGCGCAGGTTGTCGCGCTCTTCGGCTTTCGCCGGCGCGCTGCCAGCTTCCGCCTTGTGGGTGGCGTCCAGCTGGCGCTCCTGTCGCGCCAGTTGCGGATTACGCCTGGCCTTCCACTCCGAATTCTGGGTTTCCACATGGGCCACTGCCTGGGCATGGCTCTGCTCGCGAACCTGTTGCTCGCTGGGCAGACGCAGTACCTGGCCGACCTTCAGGCGATTGATGTTGCCATCGACGAAGGCATCGGGGTTCATCCGCTGCATCGCCGCCATGGTCTGCATGACCGACACACTGCTGGACGGGCGGTTGCGCGAAGCGATATCCCACAGCGCGTCGTTGCGCTGGATGCGATAGCTGTCAGCCGGCGTATTGGGTACCGACGGCGTTAGCGGTTGCGCTTGCGGCGCGCGCACCGCAGCCACCGGCGCGATGGCTGGCGGCGTCACCGGGCTGGCCACATAGGTCGGCGGGTCCAGCAGCAAGGTAAATTCGCGCACCAGGCGACCCTGCGGCCAGACCACCTGGAGGACAAAGTTCACGTACGGCTCTCGAATCGGCCTGTTCGAGCTGACATGAATGACGCCACGGCCGTTCCTGCCGATATCAGGGGTGAATTTCAGCCCGCTGGTAACCACGTTGCGGTCCACCCCGAGGCGCTCGAAGTCTTCGGCCGAGGCCAGGCTCACCACGACGTCTTCGGAGCTCATATCAGCCGCACCACGCAGATCGATATTGGCCGAGAGGTTCTGCCCCAGCGCCGCCCGCGAGGAAATGTCGCCCAGCTCAAGGGCGCCCGCCATGCCCGGCAGGAAAGCCGCCGCCACCGCCGTCGCCAACCACAATCTGTGTAACCGAGCCATTTTTTTCCCCGCTGCTTGCTTGCCGTCGGTCGGCGCGAAAAGGCGCGCCGAAACCTGTCCTCATGGACGGGCTGCGAGGATAGCGACTGGCTCCCGGTGGCTTTTCCGGGTGCGTCACAGAAACTGGCGCCAAGAAGCCGTCAACCAAACGGACTGGCGTTTTTGTGCGGCGGTTCACCTACATGCTGGGAACTTCTCGCCCCCACAAAGCACGACGCCGGCTCAGGGCCGGCGTCGTGGGTTCCACACTCAGGAGCGAATCAACGCTCGAGCAGGATGCGCAGCATGCGGCGCAGCGGCTCGGCAGCGCCCCACAGCAGTTGGTCGCCGACGGTAAAGGCGCCCAGGTACTGAGTACCCATGTTGAGCTTGCGCAGACGACCGACCGGAACGCTCAGGGTGCCGGTGACGGCCGCCGGAGTCAGTTCGCGCATGCTGATCTCGCGCTGGTTGGGGATCAGCTTGACCCAGGGATTGTGCTGGCTGATCAGGCCTTCGATGTCCGCGATGGGCACATCCTTGTTCAACTTGATGGTCAGCGCCTGGCTGTGGCAGCGCATGGCGCCGATGCGCACGCAGATGCCGTCCACCGGGATCGGGTTCTTGAAGCGACCGAGGATCTTGTTGGTCTCCGCCTGGCCTTTCCACTCTTCGCGGCTCTGGCCGTTGGGCAGTTCCTTGTCGATCCACGGGATCAGGCTGCCGGCCAGCGGCGCACCGAAGTTCTCGGTGGGCATGGCGTCGCTGCGGATGGCTTCGGCGACCTTGCGGTCGATGTCGAGGATGGCGCTGGACGGGTTGGCCAGGTCATCGGCCACGGAGGCGTTGATGGCGCCCATCTGCTTGATCAGCTCGCGCATGTTCTGCGCGCCGGCGCCGGAGGCCGCCTGGTAGGTCATGGCGGACATCCACTCGACCAGGCCGGCTTCGAACAGGCCGCCCAGGGCCATCAGCATCAGGCTGACGGTGCAGTTGCCGCCGATGTAGTTCTTGGTGCCGGCGTCCAGCGAGTTGTCGATGACCTTGCGGTTCACCGGGTCGAGGACGATGACCGCGTCATCCTGCATGCGCAGGCTGGAAGCGGCGTCGATCCAGTAGCCCTGCCAGCCGGCCTCGCGCAGCTTGGGGAAGACTTCGCTGGTGTAGTCGCCACCCTGGCAGGTCAGGATGACGTCGAGGGTTTTCAGTTCCTCGATGCTGTAGGCGTCCTTCAGGGGGGCAATGTCCTTGCCAATGGACGGGCCTTCGCCACCCACGTTGGAGGTGGTGAAGAACACCGGCTCGATCAGGTCGAAGTCCCGCTCTTCCAGCATCCGCTGCATGAGCACCGAACCCACCATGCCACGCCAACCGATCAGACCTACACGCTTCATCGCTACTACACCTTCAAATATTTAGAGGGCCGTCGTTCCCGCCTTCCTGCAGGGGTGCGGGAACGAGCGAGCCGGACAGATTACAGATTCCGCAGAGCCGCGACTACCGCGTCGCCCATTTCGCGGGTACCGACCTTGGTGCAGCCTTCGGACCAGATGTCACCGGTACGCAGGCCCTGGTCCAGGACCAGGCTCACGGCCTTCTCGATGGCATCGGCGGCGGCGCCTTCGCTGAAGGTATAACGCAGCATCATCGAGACCGAGAGGATGGTCGCCAGCGGGTTGGCGATGCCCTTGCCGGCGATGTCCGGCGCGGAACCGTGGCAAGGCTCGTACATGCCCTTGTTGTTCGAATCCAGCGAGGCGGAGGGCAGCATGCCGATGGAGCCGGTGAGCATGGAAGCCTCATCCGACAGGATGTCGCCGAACATGTTGTCGGTGACCATCACGTCGAACTGCTTGGGCGCACGGACCAGCTGCATCGCAGCGTTGTCGACGTACATGTGCGACAGCTCGATGTCCGGGTAGTCCTTGGCGACTTCCTCGACCACTTCGCGCCACAGCTGGCTGGAAGCCAGGACGTTGGCCTTGTCCACCGAGCACAGCTTCTTGTTGCGCACGCGGGCCATGTCGAAGCCGACGCGGGCGATGCGGCGGATTTCGCTTTCGCTGTACGGCAGGGTGTCGTACGCCTGGCGCTCGCCGTTCTCCAGCACACGCTGCTCGCGCGGTTGGCCGAAGTAGATGCCGCCGGTCAGCTCGCGGACGATAAGGATGTCCAGGCCGGCGACCACTTCGGGCTTCAGGCTGGAAGCATCGGCCAGCTGCGGGTAGAGGATGGCCGGGCGCAGGTTGCCGAACAGGCCCAGTTGCGAACGGATCTTCAGCAGGCCGCGCTCGGGGCGGATGTCACGCTCGATCTTGTCCCACTTCGGGCCGCCCACGGCGCCCAGCAGGACGGCGTCGGAGTTGCGCGCACGCTCCAGGGTCTCGTCGGCCAGCGGCACGCCGTGCTTGTCGATGGCGGCGCCGCCGATCACGTCCTCGGTCAGCTCGAAGCCCAGGGCGAACTTGTCGTTGGCCAGCTCCAGCACCTTGACCGCTTCGGCCATGATTTCCGGGCCGATACCGTCGCCGGGGAGAACCAGAATCTGTTTGCTCATCTCTCTGCTCACTTTATAAAAGTCGCTTGGCAAAAAACGTAACGCCCCGGGCGGCTCTCGCCACCCGGAGCGGTCAAAAAGCCGAAATCAGCGCTCGGCCCAGAGCACCAGCACGTCGGTGCTGAAGGAGCCCTCGGCGTCGATCTCGAAATACTCGCGCACCTCGTCGCCCATCGAAAGCTGCAGGGCACGAATGGCCTGGCGCATCACGTCTGGGGTGCGCATGCGCTCGACCCAGGAAGTGAACTCCAGGCGCAGGCGCTGGCGCTTGGCGGCGGTCACCGCAAGGCCGGCCTCGCCGACCAGACGCGCCCACTCCGAGGGGGAGTAGTCACGCACGTGGCTGGTGTCGCGCAGGACCTCGACAGTCTGCAGATAGGTGTCCAGCAGAGGCAAGCCCGGCGCCGCGACATCGATGAAACAGGCCACGCCGCCCGGCTTGAGCACCCGGCGCACTTCGCGCAGCGCCTGGCCGACATCCCGCCAGTGGTGCGCGGAATAGCGGCTGAAGACGAAGTCGAACTCGCCCGCTTCGAACGGCAGCTGCTCGGCGGCGCCACAGCGCGTGGAGATGTTGCCCAGGCCGCGCTCGGCGGCGGCCGAAGCCACCACGTCGAGCATCTGCTGGGACAGGTCGTAAGCCACCACCTCGCCAGCCAGCGGCGCGACGTTGAAGCTTACATGCCCTGCCCCGCAACCCAGGTCCAGCACACGCGCACCAGTGGTCGCCGACAGTCGCTCACGCAGTTGGGCGAACTCCTCGCCTTGTGCGTGGACGGCACTGGTCAGGTAAGCGTTGGCCTGGGCGCCGAACTGGCGCTGGACCACTTGCTCATGGCGACTCTGGGTCATGGCTTTCTCCTTGGCTTGCGGTTGCTGCGGCGCCATCAGGCGTCGCGGAACAACCAGGGTTGCTGCTGTTTATAGCCACCTTCGAAACTGCGGATGGCGTCGGCGTCCTGCAGGGTCAGGCCGATGTCGTCCAGGCCGTTGAGCAGGCAGTGCTTGCGGAACGCGTCCACTTCGAAGCTGTACTGCTTGCCGTCCGGACGGGTCACGGTCTGCGCGGCGAGGTCGACAGTCAGTTGGTAACCCTCGGTGGCCTCGCACTGGGCGAACAGCTCGTCCACTTCTTCGTCCTTCAGGATGATCGGCAGCAGGCCGTTCTTGAAGCTGTTGTTGAAGAAGATGTCGGCGAAGCTCGGCGCGATCACGGTGCGGAAGCCGTACTCGTCCAGCGCCCACGGCGCGTGCTCGCGGGAGGAGCCGCAACCGAAGTTCTCACGGGCCAGCAGCACGCTGGCGCCCTGGAAGCGCGGGAAGTTGAGGACGAAGTCCTTGTTGATCGGACGCTTGGAGTTGTCCTGGTTCGGCTGGCCGACGTCCAGGTAGCGCCACTCGTCGAACAGGTTCGGGCCGAAGCCGGTGCGCTTGATCGACTTGAGGAATTGCTTGGGGATGATCTGGTCGGTGTCGACGTTGGCGCGGTCGAGCGGCGCAACGAGACCGGTGTGCTGGGTAAAGGCTTTCATGTTCGGTCTCCTCAGGCCTGCATCAATTCACGTACGTCGATGAAACGACCGGTCACCGCGGCGGCGGCAGCCATTGCCGGGCTCACCAGGTGGGTACGACCACCGGCGCCCTGGCGGCCTTCGAAGTTGCGGTTGGAAGTGGAAGCGCAATGCTCGCCACTTTCCAGGCGGTCCGGGTTCATCGCCAGGCACATGGAGCAGCCCGGCTCACGCCACTCGAAGCCGGCTTCGATGAAGATCTTGTCCAGGCCTTCCTGTTCGGCTTGCGCCTTGACCAGGCCGGAGCCCGGCACGACCAGCGCCTGCTTCACGGTGGCAGCAACCTTGCGGCCCTTGGCCACGGCGGCGGCGGCGCGCAGGTCTTCGATGCGCGAGTTGGTGCAGGAGCCGATGAACACGCGGTCCAGCTGGATATCGGTGATCGCCTGGTTGGCACTCAGGCCCATGTACTTGAGGGCGCGGGTGATGGAGTCGCGCTTGACCGCATCGGCCTCGGCGGCCGGGTCCGGCACGTTCTGGTCGACGGCCAGGACCATCTCGGGCGAGGTGCCCCAGCTGACCTGCGGCTTGATGTCCTCGGCACGCAGCTCGACGATGGTGTCGAAGTGCGCATCGGCGTCGGAAACCAGATCGCTCCAGGCTTCCACGGCCTTGTCCCAGTCGCTGCCTTGCGGCGAGAACGGACGGCCCTTCACGTAGTCGACGGTCTTCTGGTCGCACGCCACCATGCCGACGCGAGCGCCTGCCTCGATGGACATGTTGCAGATGGTCATGCGGCCTTCCATGGACAGGTCGCGGATGGCGCTGCCGGCAAACTCCAGGGCATGGCCGTTGCCGCCCGCGGTGCCGATCTTGCCGATCACCGCGAGGACGATGTCCTTGGCGGTCACGCCGAAGGGCAATTTGCCTTCCACGCGAACCTGCATGTTCTTCATCTTCTTGGCGACCAGGCACTGGGTGGCGAGCACGTGCTCTACCTCGGAGGTGCCGATGCCGTGGGCCAGCGCACCAAAGGCGCCGTGGGTCGAGGTGTGCGAGTCGCCGCAGACCACGGTCATGCCCGGCAGGGTCGCGCCCTGCTCCGGGCCGACCACGTGGACGATGCCCTGGCGGACGTCGTTCATCTTGAATTCGAGGATGCCAAAGTCATCGCAGTTCTCGTCCAGGGTCTGGACCTGGATGCGCGACACTTCATCGGCGATGGCCTGGAGGCCGCCCTTGCGCTCGGCCTGGGTGGTCGGCACGTTATGGTCCGGAGTGGCGATGTTCGCGTCGATGCGCCACGGCTTGCGACCCGCCAGGCGCAGGCCTTCGAAGGCCTGCGGCGAGGTCACCTCGTGGAGGATGTGGCGGTCGATGTAGATGAGCGACGAACCATCGTCACGGCGCTTCACCTCGTGCATTTCCCAGAGTTTGTCGTAGAGCGTCTTGCCGGCCATCAGAGAGTCCTCATCAGCGTCTTTCTATGCCCCTTGGGCTTGTGGGGATGATCCTATGGAAAGGCACCGAATAACTCAAATTCATATTTTTTATCCAAAGGATTCCCACGAGGAATACGGTGCGTTATAAAAGTCGGGCGCCGCTTCCAGAGCGCAGGGAGTCGATATGGACCTGACCAGCCTCAACACCTTCCTCGCCATTGCCGAATCCGGCAGCTTCTCCGAGGCCGGCGAGCGCCTGCACCTGACCCAGCCGGCGGTGAGCAAGCGCATTGCCGCCCTGGAGAACCAACTGGGAGTCAGGCTGTTCGACCGCGTCGGCCGCGAAGTGACCCTCACCGAGTCCGGTCGCGCCCTGCTGCCGCGCGCCTATCAGATCCTCAGCGTGCTGGACGACACCCGTCGCGCCCTGACCAACCTGAACGGCGAAGTGAGCGGCCGGCTGGTCCTGGCCACCAGTCACCACATCGGCCTGCACCGCCTGCCGCCGCTGCTGCGCGCCTTCACCAAGGCCCACCCGCAGGTGGCGCTGGATATCCAGTTCTGCGACTCGGAAGTCGCCTACGAAGAAATTCTCCATGGCCGCGCCGAACTGGCGGTGATCACCCTCGCCCCGGAAACCGCCGAACCCGTGCGCGCCGTGCCGGTGTGGGACGACCCGCTGGACTTCGTCGCCGCCCCCGAGCACCCGCTGTCGGTGCAGGGCCCGGTGTTCCTCGCCGACGTGGCGCGGCACCCGGCGGTGTTCCCCGGCGGCAACACCTTCACCCACCACATCGTGCGGCGCATGTTCGAAGCCGAAGGTCTGACGCCGAACATCGGCATGAGCACCAACTACATGGAAACCATCAAGATGATGGTCTCCATCGGCCTGGCCTGGAGCGTACTGCCTCGTACGATGCTGGATGACAGCGTCGTACGCCTGCCGCTGCAGGACATCCAGCTCAGCCGGCAACTGGGTTACATCCTGCATACCGAGCGCACGCTGTCCAACGCCGCGCGGGCCTTCATGCGCCTGCTCGACGCCCAGGCGGCCGGGCTTGCGCCGGTCGCGGCCTAACCTCTATTGTTCTGACAGAACTAGAAGAAGGGGCCCGAATGCCCGTCCGCACACCCGTTCGCGTTAGCCGGCCCCACTTGGCCGGTGTCGCCAGACTCAGGGGGAGCGCCGCATGAGCCGCGATCCGCACACGCCCCCGCACGCCTCCGACGGACAGGACAAGTTCGCCAAAGCCTTTCATACCGCGCCCGACGCCATGGTCATCACCGACCGGGACAGCGGAAAATTCCTCGAACTCAATGCCAGTTTCGTCGACCACTTCGGCTGGAGTCGTGACGAAGCCCTCGGCCGCACCTCCTTGCAACTCGGCCTCTGGCACAGCCTCGAAGAACGCCAGCGGATGCTCGACAAGATCACCGCCGAGCGGCAGATCGACGGTTTCGACGTTACCCTCATCACCCGTACCGGCGAAGTACGCAGCGCCCGCGTCTACGGCTGCCAGATCGAACAGGACGGCCGCCCCTGCCTGGTCCTGACCGTCCGTGACATCACCCGCATGCGCGACCAGGAACGTGCCCTGCGCGACAGCCAGGAACGCCTGGACCTGGCGCTGGACTCCGCGCAACTGGGCATCTGGGACTGGCACATCCCCAGCGGCCTGCTCTACGGCTCGGCCCGTGCCGCCGTTCTGCACGAACTGCCTGACCGGGATTTCCACGGGCCCTTCGGCGAATTCTTCGCCTGCGTCGACAAGACCGACCGCCAGCGCATGCGCCAGGTGTACGCCCGACTCGCCCGCGGACCGGAGAACGACTACCAGTTCACCTACCGCGCCCACCTCGACTCCGGCGAAGTGCGTTACCTGGAAAGCCGCGCACGCCTGTACCGCGACACCCACGGCAAACCACTGCGCATGGCCGGCACCCTGCTCGACATCACCGAGCGCGTGCTGCGCGAGCGCAGCCTGCAGGCCTCGGAGGAGAAATTCGCCAGCCTGTTCCAGGGCAGCCCGGACCCGATCTGTGTCTCGCGGGTGCGCGACGGCGAGTTCGTCGAAGTCAACCCGAGCTTCTGCAGCACCTTCGGCTGGCTCGCCGAGGACATCATCGGCCGCTCGTCCCACCAGGTCACCTTCTGGGCCGATCACCACCAGCGCTCGCGCCTGTTCGAGCAACTGATGCGCGACCACTCGCTGCAGAACGTCGAAGTGCAGTTCCTCACCCGCGAAGGCCAGACCATCACCTGCATGGTCGCCAGCCGGCTGATCTGGGTCGACCGCCAGCTGTGCATCCTCTCCAGCTTCCGCGACGTCACCCGCCGGCTGCTGGCCGAGGCGGCGCTCAAGGCCAGCCAGGAGAAGTTCGCCAAAGCGTTCCACTCCAGCCCCGACGCCATCACCATCACCGAACGCGAGACCGGCCGCTACATCGAAGTCAACGAAGGCTTCCACCGCCTGACCGGCTACCGCACCGACGAGGTGATCGGGCAAACCTCCCTGGGCATCAACATCTGGGCCGATCCGGACGAGCGCCTGAACATGATCGCCGCGCTGAACCGCGACGGCTTCGTGCACCACCTGGAAATGCGCGGCCGCCACCGCGACGGCACGATCAAGACGGTGGACGTGTCGGTGGAGCCGATCGAGCTGGGCGGCGTGAACTGCCTGCTGCTCACCGCCCGCGACACCAGCGAGCTGCGTGAGGCCGAGGCGCGCATCCAGCACCTCGCGTACCACGACGCCCTGACCGACCTGCCCAACCGCGCGCTGCTGATGGACCGCCTCAAGCAGCAGATCGCCCTGCTGCAACGCCACAGCCTGCGCGGCGCCCTGCTGTTCCTCGACCTCGACCACTTCAAGCACATCAACGACTCCCTCGGCCACTCCGTCGGCGACTCCATCCTGCAGATGGTCACCGCGCGCCTGGAAGCCAGCGTGCGCCAGGAAGACACCGTGGCGCGCCTGGGTGGCGACGAGTTCGTGGTGCTGATCACCGGCATCGAAGGCAGCCGCCTGGAAACCGCCCAGCAGGTGCGCCAGCTGGCGGAGAAACTGCGCGACCTGCTGGCCGAACCGATGCTTCTGGACGGCCACCGCCTGCAGATCACCCCGAGCATCGGTATCGCGCTGATCCCCGACGACGGCGCGACGCCGGACGACCTGCTCAAGCGCGCCGACATCGCCATGTACCGCGCCAAGGACGCCGGGCGGAACACCGTGCAGCTGTTCCACGAATCCATGCAGCAGGCCGCCAGCGAGCGCCTGCGCCTGGAGAACGGCCTGCGCATGGCCCTCGCCCGTCGCGAATTCAACCTGCATTACCAGCCGCAGGTGGATGCCCGCGATTCGCGCATCGTCGGCGCCGAGGCGCTGCTGCGCTGGCGCCACCCGACCCGCGGGCCGCAATCCCCAGCCAGTTTCATCCGCGTGCTGGAGGACAGCGGGCTGATCGTCGAAGTCGGCCAGTGGGTGCTCGAGGAAGCCTGTCGCACCGGCGCGCGGCTGCTCGCCGAGGGTCGCATCGACATCGAGAGTTTCAGCCTGAGCGTGAACATCAGCCCGCGGCAGTTCCGCCAGAGTGACTTCGTCGAGCGCCTGCTGGCCCTGCTGCACAAGACCAGACTGCCGCCCAGCCTGCTGAAACTGGAGATCACCGAGGGCATCGTGATCCAGCAACTGGACGACACCATCGCGCGCATGGAACGCCTGCGCGAAGCCGGCGTGCAGTTCGCCATGGACGACTTCGGTACCGGCTACTCATCGCTGACCTACCTCAAGCGCCTGCCGGTGGACAGCCTGAAGATCGACCAGAGCTTCGTGCGCGACGCCCCCAACGACAGCAACGACGCAGAGATCGTCCGCGCCATCATCGCCATGGGGCACAGCCTCGGGCTGGAACTGGTGGCCGAAGGGGTGGAAACCCCGGAACAGCTGGCCCTGCTGGCGGAACACGGTTGCCACCTGTACCAGGGCTACCTGTTCGGCCGTCCGGTGCCGCTGGAAGACTTCATCGCCCTGCTGCCCCACAACGACACGCAGCAGGCAACCTGAGGCCCGCTATTGCGCGGGCCGCAACTCCGACATCACCACCATCACCTGCGCCTCGTCGGCTTCGCCGTCGTTGAGATAGAGGTGGCCGACGCTGCTGTCGAAATAGGCGGTCTCGCGCGTCCCGATGCTCACCGACTCGCCCGTCTCGAACTGGATGCGCACACGACCGGCCACCACCATGGCGAACTCCTGGCCGGGGTGGCGGACGTAATCATCGAACTCGCCCACCTCGCGGGCGAAGATGCGCGCGTACAGCGGCGTCATGCTGCGTTGTGGGAAATCGCCGGCGATGGGGTAGTACTCGTAGCCACCGGTGTCGTAACCAGCGGCATCGTCGATGCCCGTCTTGACGAAAGTCTTCAGCCCCATCAGCCCGCCGACGGGCGGCAATGGGCGGAACAGCTGGGCGATATCCACCTGCAATGCTCGGGCGGCGGCGGCCAGCTTGTCGTAGCTCACCGCGACCTGCGCCAGTTCCATCTTCGACAGGGTGGAAACCGCCACGCCAGAGAGGTCGGAGAGCTGTTTCAGGGTCAGTTTCCGCTGCTTGCGAACTGCCCGCAGGCGCGCACCGACTTCGTCTCGATCCAGTTGCTGGGGCTTGGGCAGTAGTTGGGCGGTTTCGCTCATGGGACATCTCGTGAGGGGGCCGACGAAAGTTTACCGGGCCTTGCCTTGGGTGCAAAAATTCTCATATCTTAGATTTCTCACATACGAGAAAATCTGCAGAAGGCCCATGCAGTGAGCCAATTCGATTTCGTCATCATCGGTGCCGGCATTGCCGGCGCCTCCCTCGCCTACCGCCTGAGCGAGACGCACAAGGTACTGGTACTGGAGCGCGAAGAGCAGCCCGGCTACCACTCCACCGGGCGTTCCGCCGCCATGTTCATGGAGGCCTACGGCACGCCACAGATCCAGGCGCTGACCCGCGCCAGCCGGGCCTTCTACGAAAACCCGCCGGCGGGTTTCAGCGAGCACCCGATCCTCACCCCGCGCGGCTGCCTGTACGTCGGCGGCCCTGAGCACGTCGAGCTGCTCAAGCAGGCCGAAGCCACGCCCGGCGTCCAGCGCATCAGCACCGAACAGGCGCTGGAGTTCCTCCCCGTCCTGCGCGCCGACGCCATCATCGGCGCGCTCTACGAGCCGGACGCCCGCGACCTCGACGTGCACGCCCTGCACCAGGGCTACCTGCGCGCACTGCGCCAGCGCGGTGGCCAGCTGTGCTGCAACCGCGAGCTGTTGTCGGCTGACTATGCCGATGGCGCATGGACGCTAGAACTCAGTCAGGGCGAAAGCATCCGGGCCGCGCATCTGATCAATGCTGCCGGCGCCTGGGCCGATCATGTCGCCGAGCGCTGCGGCATCCGCCCGGTCGGCCTGCAACCGTGCCGCCGCACCGCCTTCACCTTCCCGGTGCCCGACGGCATCGACATCAGCCGCTGGCCGACGGTGATCGGCATCGACGAGAGCTTCTACTTCAAGCCCGATGCGGGCCAGTTGCTTGGCTCCCCCGCCAATGCCGACCCGGTGGAAGCGCAGGACGTGCAGCCCGAGGAACTCGACATCGCCCTGGGCGTGTACCACATCGAAGAACACACCACCCTGGCGATCCGTCGGCCGAACCACAGCTGGGCCGGCCTGCGCTCCTTCGTCGCCGATGGCGACCTGGTGATTGGCGCGGATGCACAGAACCCGGCGTTCTTCTGGCTGGCCGCCCAGGGCGGCTATGGCATCCAGTCCGCCGACGGCGTTTCGCGCCTGGCCCAGTCGCTGCTGCTCGGCCAGCCGCTCCCCGAATCCCTGCGCCAGGAAGGCGTCGATCCCCAGCGCCTGGACCCGGCGCGCCTGCGTTGAATTCCCCCGGAGACCTACCCATGAGCGATATCCAGCGTTACCCCAGCACCCTGCCCTTCCCCTTCTCCCGCGCGGTGAAAGCCGGCGGCTTCCTGTTCCTCTCCGGCCAGGTGCCGATGACCGCCGACGGCCAGGTGGTGAAAGGCGACATCCAGACCCAGACCGAAGCGGTGATGACCCGCATCGCCGAAAGCCTGGAAGCCTGCGGCGCGAACTTCTCCCAGGTGGTGAAAGCCACCGTGTGGCTGTCGGACATGTCCCACTTCGCCGGTTTCAACGAGGTGTACAAGCGCTACTTCGACCAGGGCCTGCCGGTGCGCTCCTGCGTGGCGTCCGCCCTGGCGCTGGGCGTGGACGTCGAGGTGGAAATCCAGGCCTACGTCGGCCAGGCGTAAGCCCTTTTGCGGTCCGGCGCAGAGCCGGGCCGCCCCATAACAACAACAGAGTCTCGATCATGAAAACCAGTCTCAAGCTCGGCGGTGCGTACATCGGCCTGGTGGTGGGCGTCGGCTTCGCCTCGGGCCAGGAGATCCTCCAGTTCTTCGGCGGCTTCGGCATCATGGGCCTGGCCGGCGGCCTGGTGGCGCTGGCGCTGTTCGCCTTCCTGCTGATGAACCTCTACCAGATCGGCAGCCGCCTGCAGACCCAGTCGCACAAGGAAGCCATGGAGTTCATCTGTGGCAAGCCACTGGGCCGCGTCGTCGACCTGATGCTGACCTTCTTCCTGTTCGGCACCATGGTGGTCATGTTCGCCGGGGCGAACTCGTCCTTCGAGCAGCAGCTGGGCATCGGTCATTCCATCGGCGGGATCGTCCTCGGCGTGCTGACCATCATCACCGTGTGCATGGGCCTGAAGCGGGTGATCACCCTGATGAGTTTGATCACCCCGGTGCTGATGATCATCGTCGCGATCATCGCCATCTATGCGCTGACGCACGTCCAGAAGCCGCTGGCGGAGCTGGAGCAGATTGCCCTGGCCGTGCCGCACCCGGCGCCCAACTGGCTGCTCGGCGCACTGCTCTACGTCTCCTACAACGTCGCCGCCACCGCGGCCGCCGTGGTGGTGATGGGGGGCAGCGTGGCGAACCTGCGCACTGCCGCGCTGGGCGGCGTGTTCGGCGGGATCGGCGTGGGCGTGCTGATCCTCGCCATGGCGCTGGTCATGCTGGTGCAGATCGACGTGATCGGCGGCAGCGCCATCCCCACCCTGCTGCTGAGCAACAACATCGCGCCCTGGTTCGGCGACGTGATGCTCGCCCTGCTACTGGTGAAGCTGTACTGCACCACCAGCGGCTTCGCCTACACGCTGGCCGCACGCTGCGCCGCGTACGGCGTGCCCTTCCGCGTGGCGACCGTAGCCGCGGTGGTGCTCGCCTTCATCGCCAGCCAGGTCGGCTTCGTCAGGCTGGTGGGGCTGGTCTACCCGGCCATGGGTTACCTGGGCTTCGTGCTGATGGCGGCCATCGTCATTGCCTGGTGGCGCAATCGCTCGGCGCCGCTGGGGCAGAACGCCTGATCGGGGCACGAACGAAAACGCCCGTCTCTTTCGAGACGGGCGTTCTTGTTTGCGGCTACGGCCCGGCTAACGCCGGGGCGCTGCTCAGCCTTCGATGGCCGGGCGCTGGCCGTTGATGGCGATCCGCTTGGGCTTGGCTTCTTCCGGAACGATGCGCACCAGCTCGACGCTGAGCAGGCCGTTCTTCAACGACGCACCCTGGACCTCGATATGGTCGGCGAGGCGGAACGACAGCTTGAACGCGCGCTGGGCGATGCCCTGGTGCAGGTAGGTGACGCTCTCGGAAGCCTTTTCGCGCTTGCCGCCATTGACGGTCAGCACGCCGCGCTCCACTTGCAGCTCCAGGTCTTCCTCCTGCAGGCCGGCAGCGGCGATGACGATGCGGTACTGGTCATCACCATGCTTCTCGACATTGTAGGGCGGGTAGGAACTGCCGCTTTCACTGCGCAGGGCGGATTCGAACAGATCGCTGAAACGATCGAAACCGACGGACTGGCGGAACAGCGGGGCGAGGGAAAGGACGTTGCTCATTGCGAATCTCCTGAAAATTTCAGCAAGGTATGATTTGGAGCCTGACGTCAGAACTCCGGTGCGGGACCCGTCTTCGGCCTCCCGCAGGAACATAGATTGGGCTGCTCGAATCCATTTCAAGCCCCCTTCGCCACAGGACGATTTTCCATGGACAAGGTCATGCTGATCACCGGCGCCAGTCGCGGCATCGGCGCCGCCACCGCGCTGCTCGCTGCCGAGCGCGGCTACGCCGTGGCGATCAACTATCGTCGCGAGCGCGAGGCCGCCGAGGCGCTGGTGGCACAAATCACAGGGGCCGGTGGCAAGGCACGCGCCTTCGCCGCCGACGTGGCGGACGAGAGCGATGTGCTGGACCTGTTCCGAGAAGTGGACGAAGCCTTCGGCCGCCTCGACGTGCTGGTGAACAACGCCGGCATCCTCGAGCGCCAGATGCGCCTGGAGGACATGGACGTGGCGCGCCTGCAGCGGGTATTCGCGGTGAATGTCACCGGCACCTTCCTCTGCTGCCGCGAGGCGATCAAACGCATGGCGCGCAAGCACGGCGGCAACGGTGGCAGCATCGTCAACGTCTCGTCCATGGCTTCGCGCCTGGGCTCGCCCAACGAGTACATCGACTACGCCGCCGCCAAGGGCGCCGTGGACAGCCTGACCATCGGCCTGGCCAAGGAAGTGGCGGCAGAAGGCATCCGCGTGAATGCCGTGCGGCCCGGGCTGATCAAGACCGAAATCCATGCCAGTGGCGGCGAGCCTGGGCGCGTGGAGCGCCTGCAAGCGGCGATTCCGCTGGGGCGCGGCGGTGAGGCTGAGGAAGTGGCGCGGGCGATCCTGTTCCTCGCCTCGGACGAATCCAGTTATTCCACCGGCAGTTTCGTCGACGTCAGCGGTGGGCGCTGATTCGGTGTAATCGTGACGCACGCTTTTGTAGGAGCGAGCTTGCTCGCGAACTGCCCAACACCGATGTGTTGGGGGGAACTGCGTTCGCGAGCAAGCTCGCTCCTACGAAGAGCAGATCAGGCGGCTGCTTCGATCTCGACCTGCAGCATCCGGTCCAGCACTTCGCAATCATGCTCGCGGCGCACCTGGGCGAATAGCTCCACGGCCTCGGGATAACTGCGGGTAAGCATCCCCAGCCACTGCTTCAGGCGCCCCGGTGCATAGCGCGGTGCGAGCTTGCGTCGGGCCTGGCGCCAGAAGTCGTCGAGCAGTACGCGCACTTCCGACCAGGGCATCGGCACCACCTCGCGACCGTCGCGCCAAGCGGCGATCTGCCGGGCCAGGTCAGGGCGCGAAACCAGACCGCGACCGAGCATGATGTCCGCCACGCCGCTGATGGAACGGCAGCGATGGTAATCCTCGAGCGTCCAGACTTCGCCATTGGCGAACACCGGCACCTTCACCGCATCAGCGACTTTCGCCACCCACTCCCAATGCGCTGGCGGCTTGTAGCCGTCGGCCTTGGTCCGCGCATGCACCACCACATGGGCGGAACCGGCGTCGGCCAGGGCGCGTGCGCAGTCGATGGCGCCGTCCGGGCTGTCGTAGCCCAGGCGCATCTTCGAAGTCACGGGGATGTGCGCCGGCACCGCGCGGCGCACGGCCTCGATGATGCTGAACATCAGCTCGGGCTCCTTGAGCAGCACCGCGCCACCCCGGGAGCGGTTCACCGTCTTGGCCGGGCAGCCGAAATTCAGGTCGATCACCGGCGCACCCAGTTCGCAGGCCTGCACGGCGTTCTCCGCCAGCAACTGCGGATCGGAGCCGAGCAGTTGCACGCGCATCGGCACGCCGGCGCGCGTCTTGCTGCCGTGCGCCAATTCCGGAGCGGCCGCCAGGAAGGACGACGGCGGCAGCAGTCGGTCGTTGATGCGGATGAATTCGGTGACGCACCAGTCGATGCCGCCGACGCGGGTCAGCACATCGCGGAGGATGTCATCAACCAGCCCCTCCATCGGGGCCAGGGCGATCTGCACGGGGGAATCTCGGGCTATGGCGAAGGCCGCGGATTGTAGGGAATGCGCCGCGCCGGGAAAAGCGCGGCACGACGGATCACGCGCCGGCGGCCACGGTGTCCGGGGAGAGCAGCGCGCGGCCATAGCCTTCGATGAACTCCACCGGCATGCGCTTGGGCTTGCCGCTGGACAGTTCGATGCAGACGAAGGTGGTCTGTGCGCGCAGCAGGGTCAGGGCATCCGCCGGGCGCACCAGCTGGAAGTGACGGGTCATCTTCAGGCGCTGATCGGACTGGACGATCCAGGTCGCCAGTTGCAGCTGCTCGCCTTCATAGGCGGCTGCCAGGTAATCCACTTCATGGCGTACCACGGCCATGGCGCGATCCAGCCGGCGGTATTCGGCCAGGTCCAGCCCCAGGCTCTGGGAGTGACGCCAGGCGCAGCGTTCCAGCCAGCTGACGTAGACGGCGTTGTTGGCGTGGCCGAGGCCGTCGATGTCCTCGGACTTGACCTCGATGTCGATGACGAACGGATCGGGCAACTGCCAACTCATGACGCGTGCTCCAGGCTTGCGGCCAGCGCAATCGCTTCGGCGGCCAGTTGGGTGATCTGGTCCCACGCACGGGCGCGGACCAGGCTGGGCGGCGCGATCCAGGTGCCGCCGACGCAGGCGACATTGGGCAGGCGCAGCACGTTGAGCAGGTTCTCCTGGGTGATGCCGCCGGTCGGGCAGAAGCGGATGCCGGAGAAAGGCGCCTTCAGGCTCTTGAGCATCTTGATCGCGGCGTTGCCGTCGGCCGGGAAGAGTTTCAGCGAGCGGTAGCCGTACTCCAGCGCCACCAGCACCTCCGAAGGCGTCATTACCCCCGGCAGGAAGGGCAGTTTCGCATCGTCGGCGGCGGCCACCAGGCGTGGCGTACAGCCGGGGCTGACAGCAAACTGCGCGCCGGCGTCGCGGGCTTCCTGGAACTGCTCTGTGTGGATCAGCGTACCGGCGCCGACGACCATTTCCGGCAACTCGCGGCGAATCTCGGCCACCGCATCCAGCGCCTGCGGTGTACGCAGGGTCACTTCCAGCACCCGCACACCACCGTCGTACAGGGCACGGGCCAGGTCACCCGCCAACACCACATCGTCGATCACCAATACCGGCATGACCGGGCGCGCCTTCTGCAGCACCCAATCCAGCGACAGATTCATGCATTCCCCCAATCGGCCACCCGCGTGCGCAAGACCTCACGCCCAGGCCGGGGCGGCCGGAAATACCCGAAAGTCTACGCCAGCGCGCCGGGCCTGACGACCCGCAACGGGCCATCATGGAACGAGAACGGCGGCCTGTAGCCGCCGCTATCAGGCTGGTGAATGGCTCAGGAAGCCAGTGCCAGGGGTAACGGCATCTCGGCCTCTTCCAGCAGTTCCAGAATAGCTTCTGTGACCGCCGCATCGGCCAGTACTCGGTGATGCCCGCCATCCTTCAGGCGCAGCAATCGACTGCGCGGCCAGGCGTCATGGATGGCCACCGCCTCGCCCACACGCACGTACCTGTCGTCCTCGGCGTGTACCACCAGGCCAGGGAAGTCCAGTTCATAACGCGCGACGTCCAGTTGCCTGGCCGCGATGCCCGTGCGCCCTTCGATCATGCGAATGAAGCGTGAGCGTGCCAGCGGCGGCAGGCCGACCATCCTGGAGAAGCCGCGCAGAACGCCAAGCACATTGCTCGGCGCACCGATGGTTACCAGCGTTTCGGTGCGCAGGCCCATCTGGGTTGCCAGCAGGGCGCTGGCGCCGCCCATGGAATGGCCGATCACGGCACGCAGCGGCGGCAGTTCCCCGGCCGCCTCCAGCAGGGCACGGGCGAACAGAACGATGTCCGCTTCCTGGCCGGGCGAGCGGCCGTGTCCCGGCCCGTCGAGGGCGATCACTCCGTAACCGGCGCCCACCAGCTTCTCGATCAGCGTGGCGAACTGGGTAGGCCGCCCTTCCCAGCCGTGCATCAGCAACACAGCCGGCCCCTCTCCCCAGCGCAACGCGGACAAGCCGAAGCGCAGGGTAACGCGCTCGGAGCTGGCCAGCAGCGGCAGCTCCCAGTCACGCGGGGCGTATTCATTGGGCGTCACGAACAGCTGACGCATGCGCTGCGCCGCCCATTTCGGCGCGACGCGGCCCAAGGTGGCATTGATTCCTCGAACCCAGCTCAGACTGCTCATTTCCGCACCTCCTCAGTTCACCGCCTTCTTCGCGGCACGCAGGACACGATCGGACAGGTCGCCGGTGCCCAGGGCACGAGCCAGCGCCAGTCCGCCAATCATCAGGGCCATGTCGCTGAGCACGGTGTCGATTTCCTCGGGGCGGCCGGCCAGCGCCGCGACCATCAACTCCACGTGCTCTTCCAGGGTCTGGCGAAACGCTTCCGGCAGATTGGCCACCTCGTTCAGCGAACTGGGAATCGGGCAGCCCTCCTCCTCGGTGTCGCGGTGCTTGCGCGAAAGATAGAACTGCGCCGTCAGTGCACGGCGCTCGGCGAAGCTCAACTTCGGATCGAAGCGCTTGAGGCCTTCGCGGCGCTTGGCAAGCAGCTCGCGGAAGGCCTCCAGCATCAACGCGTCCTTGCTCTCGAAGTGCGAGTAGAAGCCGCCCACCGTCAGCCCTGCCGCCGACATCACCTCGCCTACGCTGGGGCCGACCGGCCCGCGCTGCAGCAATGCGCTGGTGGCGGCGGAAAGGATGCGTTCGCGGGTCTGGGCTTTCTTGTCGCTCATGGCTGGCTTCTCGCTCGGACAGAATATTATGGTGAGAATATTATTCTCATAATAAAAATCGGCAAGCAGAAAGCGCGACCACTGGTCGGGGGAACATTTTCTGGAGGGAGAAAAAACAAAAGGGCCACTGAAAGTCTCAGTGGCCCTATAGGCATCGCAGAGCGATAAAAATGGCGTCCCCTAGGGGACTCGAACCCCTGTTACCGCCGTGAAAGGGCGGTGTCCTAGGCCACTAGACGAAGGGGACATATCCTTCGAAGAAACCCACCAGGCGGTGGATTCTGGCTTCATCCCATATGGGAATTTGGTGGAGCTAGACGGGATCGAACCGTCGACCTCTTGCATGCCATGCAAGCGCTCTCCCAGCTGAGCTATAGCCCCAGATGACTCTGGCTGACGACGCGAACGCATCGTCGCTGGATAAGTGGCGTCCCCTAGGGGACTCGAACCCCTGTTACCGCCGTGAAAGGGCGGTGTCCTAGGCCACTAGACGAAGGGGACGCAAAACCTTCGATTTCAGCCTTGCCCGGACCAGGCAAGACCTACTGGTAATTTGGTGGAGCTAGACGGGATCGAACCGTCGACCTCTTGCATGCCATGCAAGCGCTCTCCCAGCTGAGCTATAGCCCCAAAGTACCGCTGGATCTACCGTTCCGCTTCGCTCTGTCAGTTCAGTTCGTCGCTGGAACGGGGCGCATCTTAGGGGTGAGGCGAACCCCTGTCAACAACATTTTTTCAGATTTCTTATTTTTTTCTCCCACAGAACAATCACTTAAGTGACCACCCCGGTTTCCGGCCGGCGAAATCCGCGGCTCGCCTGCCCTCCTCCGGCGCGCCCGCAGCCACCGCCGCCAGCATGAAAAAGGCCAGACGCTTCGCAGCGCCCGGCCTTTTTCAGTGTAGGAAAGAACTCAGGAGCCGATGGCGTCGCGGATCTTTTCCCACTCCTTGGCTTCTTTCTTCGACGCACCGCCCAGCAGTTCCAGCGCCTGGCGCAGGCGATAGCGCGACAGGTCGGCACCGAGGATTTCCATGGCGTCGAGCACCGACACCGAACTGGCTTGGCCGGTGATCGCCGGGAACATCAGCGGCATCACGTCACGCAGCTTGAGGCCCAGGTGCTCGGCCACGGCCTGGATGGTCGCGGTGATGCGGTCCTTTTCCCACTGGCGCAGCGCTTCCAGCTTCCACAGCACCAGTTGCAACACCTGGCGAACCTGGGTGGCATCGAGCTTCTTGTGCTCGAACAGCTTGGCGTCCAGCTGCACGCCGCCGCTGAAGAAGAAGCCGGCCAGCGGGGCGATCTGGCTGAAGTTCTCCACGCGGCCTTGCACGTGCGGGGCGATCTTCATCAGGTACTCGGGGTTGAGTGCCCACTTCTGCACTTCCTTGGCGAAATCCTCGACGGACAGCTCGCGGATCCACTGGCCGTTCAGCCAGGAGAGCTTCTCGATGTCGAAGATCGGCCCGCCCAGCGACACGCGGGACAGGTCGAAGTGCTCGATCATCTCCGCCAAGCTGAACTTCTCGCGCTCGTCGGGCATGGACCAGCCCATGCGGCCGAGGTAGTTCAGCAGCGCCTGGGGCAACAGGCCCATGCGCTCGTAGAAGGTGATGGAGGTGGGGTTCTTGCGCTTGGACAGCTTGCTCTTGTCCGGGTTGCGCAGCAGCGGCATGTAGCAGAGCACCGGCTGCTCCCAGCCGAAGTACTCGTACAGCTTGATCAGCTTGGGCGCCGAGGGCAGCCATTCTTCGCCACGCAGGACGTGGGTGATGCCCATCAGGTGGTCGTCGACCACGTTGGCGAGGAAGTAGGTGGGCAGGCCGTCGGCCTTCATCAGCACCTGCATGTCCATGCGGTCCCACGGGATTTCCACGTCGCCACGGAGCATGTCCGGCACCACGCAGACGCCCTCGGTCGGCACCTTCATGCGCACGACGTGGGATTCGCCGGCGGCGATACGCTTGGCCGACTCCTCTTTCGGGATGTGCATGCAATGGCCGTCGTAGCGCGGGGTTTCCTTGCGCGCCTGCTGTTCGGCACGCAGTGCGTCGAGGCGCTCGGAGGAGCAGAAGCAGGGGAAGGCGTGGCCCTTCTCGACCAGTTCGTCGCTGTACTGCTTATAGATGGCACCACGCTCACTCTGCCGGTACGGACCGTGCGGGCCGCCGACGTCCGGGCCCTCGTCCCACTCGATACCCAGCCAGCGCAGCGCGTCGAAGATCTGCTGTTCCGATTCGCGGGTCGAGCGCACCTGGTCGGTGTCCTCGATGCGCAGAATGAACTGACCGCCGTGCTGGCGGGCGAAGCAGAGGTTGAACAGCGCGATATACGCGGTGCCGACGTGCGGGTCGCCGGTGGGAGACGGCGCGATACGGGTGCGGACTGTGGTCATGAAGGCTCTCGTGTGCAGCAATTCTTCGTGTGAGGCGGACAGCGCGCGACGGCGCGCGCGCTCATGGGTGCGATGGTATCAGGCGGGCCACCTTCGGCTCCAGCCAGCGACCGGGATCAAGGGGCAGGTTATTGATCATGAAATCAAGGAAAGCCTTTACCTTCATCGCCTGGAAGCGCCGCGACGGGTACACGGCGTACAGCTCGCCCACCGGCAGCTGAACCTGCGGCAACACGCGCACCAGGCTTCCGCTGGCCAACTGTTCGTCGACGATCAGCTCCGGCAGCGAGGCGATTCCCACTCCGGCCAGCACGGCTTCGCGGGCGAAAGTGATGTTGTTGCACGACAGCACCCGGTGGCACGGCACGGTTTCCCCGCGCAGCGGCCAGTAGCGTTGCGAATCGGCCTGCAGCAGCACGGCGCGGTGGCCAGCCAGCTCCTCGACGGTTTCCGGCCGGCCGTGCAACTTCAGGTACTCGGGGCTGGCGCACAGGCAGCGGCTGGTGGTCAGCATGCGCCGCGCGATCAGGGTCGAATCCTCCGGCTGGCCGACCATGATGACGATGTCCACGCCCTCTTCCAGTGGATCGACTGTACGCGAGGTCAGTTCGACCTCGGCGGTGATCTGGGGATAGCGGTTCATGAAGTCGCCCACCACCTTGGCCAGGTACATCTGGCCGAACTCGATGGGCGCACTGATCCGCAACAATCCCGAAGGCGCCTGCTGCAGCTGCATCACCGCCTGCTCGGCCTCGGCGAAGTCATGCATGATCTGCCGGCAGCGGTCGTAGTAGGCCTGGCCCACTTCGGTCAGCCTGAGCTTGCGAGTGGTGCGGTTGATCAGGCGCACGCCCAGACGCTCTTCGAGCAGGGCGATACGCCGGCTCACCGTGGACTTCTGCATCCCCAGGCTCTGCGCCGCCTGGGTAAAACTGTGCAGTTCCACCACGCGGGTGAAGATCAGCGCATCATCCAGCCCCATGATTGTTCCCTATAAGCAACAAAGTTTCCGAAGTGTAGCGGCTACGTGCCGCCACGGAACACTGTTACATTGGCAAACATTTTTTTGGCCAACCAAACGCTCGTTTACCTATGCCCGCACAATTACAACGCCGCCTGACCGTGTTCTTCGTCATCCTCGCCGTGGTCGCCCTCGCCTTCCTGGCGCGCTGGTACTTCATCGGCCGCTTCGTCGAGACCACCGACAACGCTTACGTGCAGGGCGAGATCACCCGCATTGCCAGCCAGCTCGGCGCCCGCGTCGATGAGGTACTGGTGCAGGACAACCAGCACGTGGAGAAAGGCCAGTTGCTGGTGAAGCTGGAAGCCGCTGACTTCCAGCTTGCCCTGGACCGCGCCAAGGCCACCCTGGCCACCCGCGAGGCGGAACTGGAGCAGGCACGCAGCAAGCTCAAGGGCCAGACCAGCATGATCGCCGCCAGCGCGGCCGACGTGAACGCCAGCCAGGCCACCCTCGGTCGCACCGAAGTCGACCTCGGCCGTGCCCAGGCGCTGCGCAAGCCCGGCTACGTGTCGGAAGAGCGCGTGACCACCCTGGCCGCCGACTCCAACGTCGCCCGCTCCCAGGTGGCCAAGGCCCAGGCCGACCTGCAGGCCCAGCGCGTGCAGCGCGAAACCCTGGGCACCGACGTCCAGCGACTGCAGGCGCAGATCGAGAGCGCCCGCGCCGACATCACCCAGGCCGAAATCAACCTCGCCCGTACCGAAATCCACGCGCCGGTCAGCGGACTGATCGGCCAGCGCGGCGCCCGCGTCGGCCAGTACGTGCAGGTTGGCAGCCAGCTGCTGTCGTTGGTACCGGACGACGGCATCTGGGTCCAGGCCAACTTCAAGGAAACCCAGATCGGCAAGATGCGCCCGGGCCAGACCGCCAAGCTGGTGTTCGACTCCTTCCCCGACCAGCCCATCGAAGGCCAGGTACAGAGCCTGTTCGCCGCCTCGGGTGCGCAGTTCAGCCTGCTGCCGCCGGACAACGCCACCGGCAACTTCACAAAGGTGGTGCAACGCATTCCGGTCAAGATCACCTTCGCCGACGACAATCCGCTCAAGGGGCTGATCCGCCCGGGCATGTCCGTCGAGGCAGAGGTCGAGCTGGGTGGCCGGTGATCAACTGATCCGGCCGGTCGGAGAACCGACCCGCCGCGACTGGATCGCCGTGTTCAGCGCCATGCTCGGCGCGTTCATGGCGGTGCTCGACATCCAGATCACCAACTCTTCGCTGAAGGACATCCAGGGCGCGCTGGCCGCCACCCTGGAAGAAGGCTCGTGGATTTCCACCTCCTACCTGGTGGCCGAGATCATCATGATCCCGCTCACCGCCTGGCTGGTGCAGCTGCTCTCCGCGCGCCGGCTGGCGTGGATGATCTCCGTCGGCTTCCTGTTCTCTTCCCTGCTCTGCTCGTTCGCCTGGAACCTGGAGAGCATGATCGTGTTCCGCGCCATGCAGGGCTTCACCGGCGGTGCGCTGATTCCCCTGGCCTTCACCCTGGCACTGATCAAGCTGCCGGAGCACCACCGCCCCAAGGGCATGGCGCTGTTCGCCATCACCGCCACCTTCGCGCCCTCCATCGGCCCGACCCTGGGCGGCTGGCTGACGGAAAACTTCGGCTGGGAGTACATCTTCTACATCAACATCCCGCCGGGCCTGCTGATGATCGCCGGCCTGCTCTACGGCCTGGAGAAGAAGGAAGCGCACTGGGAACTGCTGAAAAGCACCGACTACGCCGGCATCGTCACCATGGCCATCGGCCTGGGCTGCCTGCAGGTGTTCCTCGAGGAAGGCCACCGCAAGGACTGGCTGGAGTCGAACCTGATCGTCGGCCTGGGCAGCATCGCCCTGGTCAGCCTGATCCTCTTCGTGATCCTGCAGACCTCGCGACCGAATCCGCTGATCAACCTGGGGATTCTGCGCAATCGCAACTTCGGGCTGTCGAGCATCTCCAGCATCGGGCTGGGCATGGGGCTGTACGGCTCGATCTACGTGCTGCCGCTGTATCTCGCGCAGATCCAGGGCTACAACGCCATGCAGATCGGCGAGGTGATCATGTGGATGGGCGTGCCGCAGCTGTTCCTCATCCCGCTGATTCCCAAGCTGATGAAGATCATCGAGCCGCGCCTGCTGTGCGCCGTCGGCTTCGGCCTGTTCGGCATGGCGAGCTTCTTCTCCGGCGTGCTCAACCCGGACTTCGCCGGCCCGCAGTTCAATCAGATCCAGCTGCTGCGCGCTCTAGGCCAGCCGATGGTGATGGTCACCATCTCGCTGATCGCCACCGTCTACCTGCAGCCGCAGGACGCGGGCTCGGCTTCCAGCCTGTTCAACATCCTGCGCAACCTCGGCGGCGCCATCGGCATCGCGCTACTCGCCACGCTGCTGGATAGCCGTGCCAAGGTGTATTACGACTACCTGCGCGAAGCGGTAGTCCCGGTGAATGGTGCAGTGGACGAGCGACTGGCGCAGCTGACCGCGCAACTGGGCACGCAGCAGGCAGCGCTGGGCAAGATCAGCGAGATCGTCCACCAGCAGGCGGCGATCATGGCCTACAACGATGCCTTCCACGCCATTGGCATCGTGCTGGCAGTCAGCATGGTGGCGGTGTTGCTGACGCGCCCGCTGCCGGCAGGCGTGGGTTCTGGAGCGGCAGCCGGGGCGCATTGAGCCCCCTACCCCGCCCGCCCCTGTAGGAGCGAGCTTGCTCGCGAACCGTCTGATGCCGGCGTGTCCGGCTGATTGAGCGTTCGCGAGCAAGCGCGCTTCTACAAAGAGCCGCTCAGCCCATCGACACCATGCGGTCGCGCAACTTGCCGATCTCGTCGCGCACACCGGCCGCGGCCTCGAACTCCAGGTCGCGGGCCAACTGGTACATGCGCTCTTCCAGCTGCTTGATGCGCTTGCCGACTTCCTCCGGCGTGCGCAGTTCGTTCTCGTAGCGCCCACTCTCCTCGGCCACTTTCGCCAGGCTGCGGCGCTTGCCCTTGGCGCCCGGCACCACGGCACCTTCGAGGATGTCCTTGATGTCCTTCTTCACGCCCTTGGGCACGATGCCGTGCTTGGCGTTGAACTCCAACTGCTTGGCACGGCGGCGCTCGGTCTCGTTGATCGCCCGCTGCATCGAGCCGGTCATGTTGTCGGCATACAGGATCGCCTTGCCGTGCAGGTTCCGCGCAGCACGGCCGATGGTCTGGATCAGCGAGCGCTCGGAACGCAGGAAGCCTTCCTTGTCCGCATCGAGGATGGCCACCAGCGCCACCTCGGGCATGTCCAGGCCCTCGCGCAGCAGGTTGATGCCCACCAGCACGTCGAACTTGCCCAGGCGCAGGTCGCGGATGATTTCCACCCGCTCCACGGTGTCGATGTCCGAGTGCAGGTAGCGCACCCGCACGTCGTGATCCCCCAGGTAGTCGGTGAGGTCCTCGGCCATGCGCTTGGTCAGGGTGGTGACCAGCACACGCTGGTCCAGCGCTACGCGCTTGCCGATTTCCGAGAGCAGGTCGTCGACCTGGGTGGTCGCCGGACGGATTTCCACTTCCGGGTCGACCAGGCCGGTGGGACGCACCACCTGCTCGACCACGCGACCAGCATGCTGATCCTCATAAGGGCCGGGCGTCGCGGAGACGAAGATGGTCTGCGGGCTGATCGACTCCCACTCCTCGAAGCGCAACGGCCGGTTGTCCAGCGCCGAAGGCAGGCGGAAGCCGTACTCCACCAGGGTTTCCTTGCGCGAACGGTCGCCCTTGTACATGGCGCCGACCTGGGGAACGCTGACGTGGGATTCGTCGATCACCAGCAGGGCGTTGTCCGGCAGGTAGTCATAGAGCGTCGGCGGCGGCTCGCCGGGACCGCGCCCGGAGAGGTAGCGCGAGTAGTTCTCGATGCCGTTGCAGTAGCCCAGCTCCAGGATCATCTCCAGGTCGAAGCGGGTCCGCTGCTCCAGGCGCTGGGCCTCCACCAGCTTGTTGTTGGTGCGCAGGTAGTCCAGGCGCTGCTTGAGCTCGGCCTTGATGTGCTCCACCGCCTCCAGCAGCGTCTCCCGCGGGGTGACGTAGTGGCTCTTGGGATAGAAGGTGAAGCGCGGCAGCTTGGTCAGCACTTCACCGGTCAGCGGATCGAAGGCAGCGATGTTCTCCACTTCGTCGTCGAACAACTCGATACGGATGGCCTCCAGGTCAGATTCCGCCGGGAAGACATCGATGACATCGCCGCGCACGCGGAAGGTCGCGCGGGCGAAATCCATGTCGTTGCGGGTGTACTGCAGGCTGGTCAGGCGTCGCAGCAGCTCGCGCTGGTCCATCTTGTCGCCACGGTCCAGGTGCAGGACCATCTTCAGGTAGGACGCCGGATCACCCAGGCCGTAGATCGACGACACGGTGCAGACGATGATGGCGTCCTTGCGCTCCAGCAACGCCTTGGTCGCCGACAGCCGCATCTGCTCGATGTGGTCGTTGATCGAGGAATCCTTCTCGATATAGGTGTCCGAGGACGGTACGTAGGCCTCGGGCTGGTAGTAGTCGTAGTAGGAAACGAAGTATTCGACGGCGTTGTTCGGGAAGAAGGTCTTGAACTCGCCGTAGAGCTGCGCGGCCAGCGTCTTGTTCGGCGCCAGCACCATGGTCGGGCGCTGCACCTGGGAAATGACGTTGGCGATGCTGAAGGTCTTGCCGGAGCCGGTTACCCCCAACAGCGTCTGGTGCGACAGCCCTGCTTCCAGTCCTTCCACCATCTGTCGGATGGCTTCGGGCTGATCGCCGGCGGGCTCGAATCGCGAATCCAGCTGAAAAATCGACATGGGAACCTCGCATTGGCGTGTGACGCTTCGGTCGCCAAAGCGTCATAGCAGTCGAAAAGCATGCGCGACAACTCGCCGCCTGCCATAGAGGCCTATATAATACCGGCCCGTCGACGCAACCCCCAGCGCCGTGAGCGGGCGGGTTGCAATTGCACTTCACTCCCGCCTTAGAGCTGCTGCCAAAATGAGTCTGTTCTCCGCTGTCGAAATGGCCCCCCGTGACCCGATCCTGGGCCTGAACGAAGCTTTCAACGCCGATACCCGTCCGGGCAAGATCAACCTGGGCGTAGGCGTTTATTACAACGAGGAAGGCCGTCTCCCGTTGCTGCGTGCCGTGCAGGCCGCGGAGAAAGCCCGCATCGAGGCCCACGCACCGCGCGGCTACCTGCCGATCGAAGGCATCGCCGCCTACGATTCAGGCGTGCAGAAGCTGCTGTTCGGCGCTGACTCCGAACTGCTGGCCGAAGGCCGTGTGGTCACCACCCAGGCCGTCGGCGGTACCGGCGCACTGAAGACCGGTGCCGACTTCCTCAAGCGCCTGCTGCCCAACGCCACCGTCGCCATCAGCGACCCGAGCTGGGAAAACCACCGCGCGCTGTTCGAAGCCGCCGGCTTCCCGGTGCAGAACTACCGCTACTACGACGCCGCCACCAACGGCGTGAACCGTGCTGGCCTGCTGGAAGACCTCAACGCCCTGCCCTCGCAGTCCATCGTGGTGCTGCACGCCTGCTGCCACAACCCGACCGGCGTCGACCTGACCATGGACGACTGGAAGCAGGTCCTGGATGTGCTCAAGGCCAAGGGCCACGTGCCGTTCCTCGACATCGCCTACCAGGGCTTCGGTGACGGCATCGACGAAGATGCTTCCGCCGTGCGCCTGTTCGCCAAGTCGGGCCTGAACTTCTTCGTCTCCAGCTCCTTCTCCAAGTCGTTCTCGCTGTACGGCGAGCGCGTTGGCGCCCTGTCGGTCGTGACCGACAGCCGCGAGGAATCCACCCGCGTCCTGTCCCAGGTCAAGCGCGTGATCCGCACCAACTACTCCAACCCGCCGACCCACGGCGCCAGCGTCGTCGCTGCCGTGCTGAACAGCCCGGAACTGCGTGCGGTCTGGGAAGAAGAGCTGGGCGAAATGCGCACCCGCATCCGCGCCATGCGCGTAGCCATGGTCGAGCAACTGGCCGCCCTGGGTGCCAAGCGCGACTTCAGCTTCGTCGCCGAGCAGCGCGGCATGTTCTCCTACTCCGGCCTGACCGCCGAGCAGGTCGAGCGCCTGAAGAACGAGTTCGGCATCTACGCCGTCGGCACCGGCCGTATCTGCGTCGCCGCGCTGAACAACGGCAACCTGGACACCGTTACCCGCGCCATCGTCCAGGTGCTGTAAAAAAATCAGGGGGAGTCGTCGGCAGGATGTTGACTTCCCCTTTTTAATCAGTAAGATACGCCCCGTTGTTCCGCGATAGCTCAGTCGGTAGAGCAAATGACTGTTAATCATTGGGTCCCTGGTTCGAGTCCAGGTCGCGGAGCCAAATTCGAAGCCCTCGGCACATGCCGGGGGCTTTTTTATTGGGCGCTGGACTCTCTCCAGGGACTTCGTCCCAGGTGATTCCCCCTTCGGGGCCGCGCCGAAGCGCGTTCGGCTGGCGCCGTCGAGTCCAGGTCGCGGAGCCAATTTCGAAGCCCTCGGCACATGCCGGGGGCTTTTTTATTGGGCGCCGGACTCTCTCCAGGGACTTCGTCCCAGGTGATTCCCCCTTCGGGGCCGCGCTGAAGCGCGTTCGGCTGGCGCCGTCGAGCCCAGGTCGCGGAGCCAGAATTCAAAGCCCTCGGCACATGCCGGGGGCTTTTTTATTGGACCGGAGAAATGCGCTCCAATGAAAAAGCCGGTCGACGACCGGCCTTTCATTCCACCTGGCAATGCTCAGAGCGAAATCTTGTCGCGATTCTTGTCCAGCGTCCCCTTGCCGATGCCCTTCACTTCCAGCAATTGATCGACCGTGGTGAACGGGCCGTTGGTTGTGCGGTAGTCCACGATGGCCTGGGCTTTTACCTTGCCGATACCTTTCAGGGAATGCTGCAACTCTTCAGCCGATGCGGTGTTGATATTCACCGCCGCCACCTGGGCAACAGGTGCCTTCTCGGTTGAAACTGCGGTTTCGGCTGGGGGTTTTACGGCTGGAGCCCCATTGGTGGCAGCCAGAGCGGCGTCACCGAACGAGAGGCCCGCCAACAGAATCAGACTTGCAACGGAAAGCAGACTCTTCTTCATGGATCGTTCCTTGATGCAACAGGTTTCGAGGCAGGCGCGATTGCGCCGCCTGGAAAACATATCGTCAGGAACACCGGTGAAAACGCCGGTTTAGAGAGTCGGCGACAGATTCCGGCGCCGCCGACAGTTCACCAAGAAAGGACTGACATGACTCGCAGACGCAGCAGCGGCGCTGTCTGCTAGGCAGTAACCCGACTCAGGGCTCCATCCGCCGCTGCTGGTGGATCAGGTCGACGATCTCGCCCTCGGGGCAATAACCGCTGACGGTTTCCCGCAACAGTTGCCGCACCCGCGCGTAGTTGCCCTGGTCCACGGCCTTGAGCAGATCCGCCAGGACGAGCTTGAAGCCCTCCCAGTGCATCAGCTCCTCGTTGGCCTTCATGATCATCGGATGCTCGGTGGCGCTGACGTTGTCGCCGATCAGCAGCTCCTCGTAGAGCTTCTCGCCAGGGCGCAGGCCGCTGAACTCGATGGATATATCGCCATGGGGCGTACGCTCGGAACGGACGCTCAGGCCCGACAGGTGGATCATCCGCTCGGCCAGCTCGAGGATCTTCACCGGCTGCCCCATGTCCAGCACGAAGACGTCGCCGCCACGCCCCATGGAACCGGCCTGGATCACCAGCTGGGCCGCCTCGGGGATGGTCATGAAGTACCGGGTGATGCCCGGATGGGTCACGGTGACTGGCCCGCCGCGCTTGATCTGCTCGCGGAACAGAGGAATGACCGAACCCGACGAGCCCAGCACATTGCCGAAGCGGACCATGGTGAAACGGGTCTTGTTGACCTGGTGCACGCCGGACTTGTCGCCGAACAGCACCGGCGCGGACTCCTGGCTCAGGGCCTGCAGGATCATCTCCGCCAGGCGCTTGGTACTGCCCATGACATTGGTCGGGCGCACCGCCTTGTCGGTGGAGATCAGCACGAAGTGCTCGACGCCGGCCTGTACCGCCACCTGGGCGGTATGCAGGGTGCCCATCACATTGTTCAGCACGCCTTCGGAGATGTTGTGCTCGACGATGGGCACGTGCTTGTAGGCCGCGGCGTGATAGACCGTGGCGACCTTCCAGGTGCGCATTACATCCAGCAGGCGCTCGGCACTGCGGACGGAGCCGAGGATCGGCACCAGCTGCACCGCGAGGGACTCGCGCTTGATGCGGTTTTCCAGCTCCTGGTGCACGCGGTAGAGGTTGTATTCGCTGTGTTCGAACAGTACCAGCACGGTGGGCGATGAGCCGAGGATCTGGCGGCAGAGCTCCGAACCGATGGAGCCGCCAGCACCGGTGACCATCACCACCTCGCCACGAATGCAGTGCTCGAACAGCTCCTTGCGCGGCTCGACCGGGTCACGCCCCAGCAAGTCCGCAATGTCCACTTCCTGGATGTCATCCACCCGCACGCGGCCGTTAGCCAACTCGATGAACCCCGGAACGCTTCGTACGTGAACCGGGTAGGGCTCGAGCAGACCGAGGATTTCACGGCGCCGAGCGCGGGTCGCAGACGGGACCGCCAGCAGTACTTCCTGTACCCCGGTCTCGTCGATCATCTGCTGGATATGCTTGGGCTTGTAGACGCGCAGGCCGGCAATGATGCGGTTGGCGATCTCGTCATCGTCGTCGATGAAAGCCACGGGGCGCATCGCTCGGCCCAGGCGCAACGCCGCCACCAATTGGTTACCGGCAGAGCCGGCACCATAGACGGCCACCTTGGGCAGGCCATCCTGTTGCTTGAGGAACGGAACAGCCTGGACCGCGCTGTACCAGTCCCCCATGAAATATTGGCGCATGGCCAGGCGCAGGCCGCCGATCATCAGCAGGCTCAGCCACCAGTAGTTCAGCACCAGCGAGCGCGGAACCGCCTCGGTCACCGATCGGTTCCAGTAAACCACCAGCGACAGCAACAGCGCCGAGATCGTCACCGCCTTCCAGATGGCGATCAGCGCATCATTGCCGAGATAACGCATCACCGCACGGTACATGCCGAAGCGAATGAACAGAGGAATCGCCACCGCAGGTGCCGCGACGAACAGCCAGCCGTGAACCCGGAACGGGTACTCGAGGTCCTCTGTACCCAGCCGCACGATGAACGCCAGCCAAAGCGCGAACCACACCAGACAGATGTCAGTGACGACCTGCAGTAATCGTTTATGTCGTCTCGGAAGCCTCAGCAGGCGTTCTCGAAGCATCAGCGCTTGTCCTTCATCCCGAGCGGAGAAAAGCTCTCACCCGCTACATTGACCACCAGATCCGGTGGAGTTCAGCTCACATCCTGTTCATCCGGACGACCTGCACCCAGATGAGCTACGACAAGCACCAAAGGAGCATAGGCCACAATCAGCCCCAGCAGACCCGAAACATGCCCCAGTGCCACCAGCCATGCCAATGGCATGAGCCAAATCAAATTGACGGCAGTCACCATCAACGACACCCGCAAGTGGCTGCCGTAACGGCGCGAAGCACGCTGGTAAGCATGGCTGCGATGCGCCTCGTAGACGCGTTCGCCACGCGCCAGACGGTGGATCAGCGTGAAGGTGGCATCCACCACGAAGACACCGAGCAGGATCAACCAACTCCATATCAGCGGTGCGGACAGCGCGCCCGCCTGCAGCGCCAATCCTCCGAGAATCAACCCGAGGAACCCACTGCCCGCATCCCCCATGAAGATCCGCGCCGGCGGGAAATTCCAGACCAGGAAGCCCGCCGCCGCCATGCCCAGGATCAAGGGCAACCAAACCAGTTGCCACTCTCCGACGAACCACCCGCACAGGGCGCCGCCCAGGCAGACACTGATGGCTTCCAGACCGGCGATCCCATCGATGCCGTCCATGAAGTTGTACAGGTTGAGCAGCCAGACCAGAAACACCACGCCCAGCAGGTCGCCGGCCAATCCCAGGTCCAGAGTCCCCCACGGCATAGCCAGCACAGGCAGCCCGCCCAGCCAGCCAAGCAGCCAGGACGCGGCAACGAAATGCCCCAGCAGCCGCCAGCGCGCCGGAATATGACGGTGATCGTCGAGGAATCCAATGACCGCAACCAGAGCGCCAGCCGGCAGCAGGGCCAACAGGCAGCTTCCATCCACCGCCCCCAGGACACCGGCCAACGGCAGGCAGCCCAGGAAACCCAGCACAATGGCAACGCCACCACCACGCGGCGTGGGGATCTGATGGGAACTGCGGGCATTGGGAATATCCATGATGCTGCGCGCCAGCGCATAACGGCGCACGCCGGCAGTCATCGCCCAGGATGCGATGAACACGACCGCCAGCAGAATACCCATGCTCATCTTCCCTGCTCCTGACCACACCCTTGCGCGGCCGCCCTCAGGGCCTGCTCGACACTGACTGGCGGGTTCCAGCCCAAACGACTGCGCGTCTTGGAAATATCCACCTGCAACGACCCCAGCAAGCGCTGGACTTGCTGCCGCCGCCCGGTCAACAGCCCCAGCAGGCGCAGCAGCGCCGCCGGAATCGGCAGCAGCCGCGGGCGAACCCCCAGCGCCCTGCTCAGACCACGGCACAGCTGTGCCGTCGACAAATCTTCGCCGTCGCTCACCAGGAACACTTGCCCCGCGGCTGCCGGGTGGCGCGCGCAAAGCAGCAGCAGATCGACCAGATTGTCGCGCGCGACCAGACTGCGGCGATTGTCGATGGAGCCGAAGGGCAACGGCAGGCGACGCTGCAAGGCGCGCATCAGGCTGGCGAAATTGGCCTTCACACCCGGACCATAGACCAGCGGCGGACGCACCACGGCCACCTCGAGCCCGGTCTGCCGGGCCACATCGAACAGGGCCTGCTCGGCTTCGAGCTTGGACTGCCCGTAAGGGTCCTGCGGTTTCGGCTCGGCGTCGGCAGTGAAGGGATGGCCCGGCGCTGTCTCCTCGCCATTGACCTTGATCGAACTGACAAAGACGAAGCGCTTCGCACCAGCTGCCGCGGCCTGTTGCGCCAGATGGCGGGTCGCCTCGACGTTCACCGCGCGAAACTCGGCAAGCGGGTCCGCGGCCTGCTCATCCATGACATGGACGCGGGCAGCGCAGTGGATCACCACATCGACCCCTTGCAGGGCCTGCATCCAGGATTGCGCCACGCTCAACCCGTCGATAAGCGCCACTTCGACACCGTCGGGGTATTGCGCGATGGCGCCACGCTGGGCGACGCGAACCTGCACGTGATCTTCCTGGCACAAGCGCACCAGTACGCCTCGGCCGACAAAACCGCTCGCGCCCGTGAGTAGAACCTTCAATCCAGTACCTGCAGAACCTGACGCCTGTGGCGTCTTCCATGTTTGAGCGAACGCGTCAGAGCGGCGAAATGACAGGCCGCAGGGCATTCCAAGCGTGGCAACTGGGACATTGCCAGTGCAGTTCGCGACCGGCAAAACCACACTTGCCGCATCGATAGCGCGGCATTGTCTTATACAACCCGATGATTATTGGAGCGATTTTTCCCGTCGCCGAATCTTTTTCAGTGTCGTTCCCGACCACTTCCAGGTATTCGCCCACACCTTGCCAAGAAGGATGGCGCTCTACCCGCTCCAACAGGCTTTCGCACCAGCTGGAAGAATGTCCCGGCTGCTCGCTTTCGGCCAACAACGCGAGGATCGCCGGCGGCACTTCCTCGCCCCCTGCCAGCTCGCGCAAACAAGCCAGCACCTCGGGCCGGGCAAGGCCGTCATGGCGACGCAGCAGCGGAACGATCTCGCCCAGGAAGGCCTTGGCATCGCTCGCCAGCTCGCCGATGGTGGCGACGGCAGCGGCCGGATCCTTGCGCCACAACTCGCAGTCCAGCCGCATCAGCAATGCACGCACGCAGCGCTTGTCGACGCGACGAGCCTCGCGCAGCAGTTCCTGCATGGCGCTGCGATCGCCGGTCTTGCCTTTTTCCTGAGCAAGCTCGCAGTAATAGTTGGCCAGCGCCGCGCTCAGCTCGGGCCGACTCGGCACCAGCCGGGCAGCCAGTTCGATGGCGCGCGACCAGTTCTTCTCGCGCTCGCAGATCAGCCGCTGCTCATCCAGCGCCTCGAGCGAGATGGGCTCGTCACGCTGCTGCGTCAGTTCGTCCAGCAGTTCCTCGGCGCTACCGAGCAGACCGCCCGCGATGTAGTCGCGGGCCAATTCCAGGCGCACTTGCGCCACCAGCGAGCCATCTTCGCCGGCGCGCCCCAGCAGGTCCTGGTGGATGTGGATGGCTTTCTCGATATCGCCGCGGCGGCGGAACAGGTTGCCGACGTGCAGGTGACTTTCAAGCGTTTCCGGGCTGACGACCAGGCCCTGGGAAAGGCTTTCCAGCGCGTCGTCGGAATGCCGCTCCAGCAGGTTGTGCATGCTGTGGACGCGCGCCCGCAGGTTCGACTCGGGCGCAGGCTGGGTTCGGGAAAGAGAGCGACGCCCCATCCACCAGCCGATGGCCAGGGCGCAGAAGAAGAACAGCGTGGCGATGACGCTAGGCATGGTCCGTCAGCGACTTTTCACGCAGCGCGTCATTCTCCTTGCGGAAACGGGTGACTTCGGAGCGCAGCCCGGACATGCGGACGTGCGTCTTCGCGCGGAAGGGGATGCTCAGCAGCAGGCCCAGCAAGCCGCCGACGATGAAGGCAAGGGAGATGAAGACCACCAGCGGCCACTGCGGCGATTGCCAGCCAAGGAAGGTCAGCTGTGCGGGCTGCAGGTTTTCAAGGACGAAAACCACGACGACGGCGGCCAGGACGACCAGCGCCAGAATCAGCAGGAAACGTTTTGCCCGAAGCATGGACACTCCTTCTTGAAGACGGATACCCCGGGGTCACTCGGGTTCGTTGACGCGGTCGCGCAGCTCCTTGCCGGGCTTGAAGTGCGGGACGAACTTGCCGTCCAGGCGCACGGACTCGCCGGTCTTCGGATTGCGGCCGGTGCGCGGCGCACGGTAATGCAGCGAGAAGCTACCGAAACCCCGGATTTCGATGCGATCCCCAGTGGCCAGAGCCTGGGACATTTGCTCAAGCATGGTCTTGATCGCCAGCTCCACATCCTTTGCGGAAAGCTGCCCCTGATGGGTGACGATTCTCTCGATCAACTCCGACTTGGTCATGGTTTTCCCTTCTTTTTCAAGCGGCTAGATCAGCTCTAGGTTCTTTTAGCATGCTGGTCATGCTTTGAACAGCCCGAACGGGAAGGATGTGTTTTCATCCGGTCAAGTCGTTGGCAAATAAAAAATGGCCGATCTCCGCGAGAGGAGATCGGCCACGGTCGCGCCCAGGAGCGGGAGGGCGCGCAAACAGGAAACGGATCAGGCGATGGCGGCAAGCTGCGCCTTGGCCTTGGCCAGCCCCTTCTCGGCGAATTCACCGCCCATGTTCAGGCCTTCGGCGTGGATGAAGGTCACGTCGTGGATGCCGACGAAGCCCAGCGCCTGGCGCAGGTAGGGCTCCTGGTGATCCAGCGCACCACCGGCGTAGACGCCGCCACGGCTGGTCAGGACAAAGGCGCGCTTGCCGGTGAGCAGGCCCTGCGGGCCGGTCTCGGTGTACTTGAAGGTGACGCCGGCGCGCAGCACGTGGTCCAGCCAGGACTTCAGGGTGCTGGGGATGGCGAAGTTGTACATCGGCGCAGCCAGGACCAGCACGTCGGCGGCCTGCAGTTCGGCGGTCAACTGGTTGGAGCGCTCCAGCGCGGCGCGTTCGATCTCGCTGTGCTCCTGCGCCGGCTTCATCCAGCCGCCCAGCAGGTTGGCATCCAGGTGTGGCACCTGCTCGACGGCCAGGTCGCGGATCTGGATGTCGTCGACCGGGTGAGCGGCCTGCCACTGGGCGATGAAATCGCGGGTCAGCTGGCGGGAAACGGAACCTTCCTGACGGGCACTGCTTTCGATAACCAGAACGCGGGACATGGGCTGGACCTCCATCGGTCGTTGAACTTGTCGATGGAGGCCATCCTAAAGATGAACAAATCGATAAAAAAGCGTAAATAGTCGCTACTAATTATCGAATAAATTGATTTCTTGTCTGGCAGCTTCTAGTCTTGTCAGGAAGGATTGCAGGTCAGCTTGATGCGCAGCTTGATCACTGCGCGGCTGAAGCTGGAAGTCAGGTTGGCCTCCTTGCCGGGTGCAAGGGTGGCCTTGCGCACATGCGGTGTTTCGGGACCGTTGACGAAGACCGCGGTGCAGGTCACCGGCTGCTGGCCGACGTTGCGCAGGATGATCGCGCCCATCTGGTCGCCGATGTCCTGGGTCTCGACATCCACCTCGGTGCCATTGAGGCTCTTCTGGACTTCGATGGGATAGGCCAGGGCGGTCAGCGGCAACAGTGCCAGAACAGCACAACAGAATTTTTTCATGGCGGTCTCTTGTGGGTCTTCTGCGGACCGCCAGAGTAGACAAGAGGAAGCGAGGATGAAAGCGCCCCGCGTTACCCTGGATCAGTGGAGAACCCTGCAGGCCGTGGTCGATCACGGCGGCTTCGCCCAGGCGGCGGAAGCCCTGCACCGTTCGCAGTCGTCGATCAGCTACACCGTGGCGCGCATGCAGGAGCAGCTCGGCGTGCCGTTGCTGCGCATCGACGGGCGCAAGGCCGTGCTCACCGAAGCCGGTGAAGTACTGCTGCGCCGTTCACGGCAACTGGTGAAGTCCGCCGGGCAACTGGAGGAACTCGCCCACCACATGGAACAGGGCTGGGAGCCGGAAGTGCGCCTGGTGGTCGACGCCGCCTACCCCACCGTACGCCTGGTGCGCTCGCTGTCGGCCTTCATGCCGCAGAGCCGCGGCTGCCGCGTACTGCTGCGCGAAGAAGTGCTGTCGGGCGTGGAGGAAGCGCTGGTGCAGGGCCATGCGGACCTCGCCATCAGCGGCCTGAACATCCCCGGCCACCTGGGCGCCGATCTCTCCATCGTCGACTTCGTCGCCGTCGCCCACCCCGACCACGCCCTGCATCGCCTGCAGCGCGAAGTCACCCACCAGGACCTGGAAACCCAGATGCAGGTGGTGATCCGCGATTCGGGTCGCCTGCAGCCGCGCGACGTCGGCTGGCTCGGCGCCGAACAGCGCTGGACCGTCGGCAGCCTCGCCACCGCCGCCACCTTTGTCAGCAATGGCTTGGGCTTCGCCTGGCTGCCGCGGCACATGATCGAGCGCGAACTGCGCGACGGTCAGCTCAAGCCGCTGCTGATGAAACAGGGCGGCGTACGCAAGAGCCGCTTCTATCTTTACCCGAACAAGGAAAAACCCCTGGGCCCGGCTACGCAGATCCTCGTGGAACTGCTGACCACCTTCGCCAACGTGCCCCTGGACGCCCATTTCGCCGCCCCGGAAAGCCCGGCCTGAGCCCACAGTCCGCCCGAACAAGGAGCCCGTCATGCCGTTCTTCGACCACGCCGGTCATCGCCTGCACTACGAGGAAAGCGGTTTCGGCACGCCGGTGCTGCTGGTGCACGGGCTCGGCTCCAGCACCCGCGACTGGGAGTTCCAGGTGCCGGAACTGGAAAAGCGCCACCGGGTGATCGCCCTCGATGTTCGCGGCCACGGCCAGTCCGACAAGCCGCGCCAGCGCTACAGCATCGGCGCCTTTGCCGAGGACGTGATCGCCCTGCTCGACCACTTGAGCCTGGGCCGCGTGCACTTGGTGGGCATCAGCATGGGCGGCATGATCGGCTTCGAACTGGCCACGCGCTGGCCGGCGCGGCTGAACAGCCTGACCATCGTCAACAGCGCGCCCGAAGTAAAGCCACGCAGCCTGCGCGAATACCTGGAAGTGGCGCGCAGGCTGTTCCTTGCCCACGTGCTGGGCCTGGATACCGTAGGCAAGGCGCTGGGCAAGATGCTCTTTCCCAAGCCCGAACAGAGCGACCTGCGCCGCAAGATCCAGCAGCGCTGGCCGCAGAACGACAAGCGCGCCTACCTCTCCAGCCTGCACGCCATCATCGGCTGGGGTGTGCAGGAACGCCTGGCGCGCATAACCTGTCCAACCCTGGTGATCAGCGCCGACCGCGACTACACCCCGGTCTCGCTCAAGCAGGCCTATGTCGGGCAGATGCCCAACGCCCGCCTGGTGGTGATCGAGGACTCGCGCCACGCCACGCCGCTGGACCAGCCGGAAAGATTCAATACCACCCTGCTCGATTTCCTCGATCAGGTCGACCATCCCTAGAACCTTCAGGAAACATCCGCCAAATGACCCTGTTCAAACGCTTCCTGCTCGCTGCCTGCTCCCTGGTCCTGGCCGGCTCGGCAATCGCCGCCGACGCCAACAAGCCGCACGTGCTGCTGTCCACCACGTCGGGTGAAATCGAAATCGAGCTGTATGCCGACAAAGCGCCGATTTCCGTGAAGAACTACCTGTCCTACGTCGACAGCGGCTTCTACAACGGAACCGTCTTCCACCGCGTTATCCCCAACTTCATGATTCAGGGCGGCGGTTTCACCGAAGCCATGAAGGAGAAGGACACCCAGGCGCCGATCAAGAACGAGGCCGACAACGGCCTGCTCAACGAGCGCGGCACCCTGGCCATGGCACGCACCAGTGACGTGAACTCCGCCACCAGCCAGTTCTTCATCAACCTGACCGGCAACGACTTCCTCAACCACGGCGCCCGCGACTTCGGCTACGCCGTGTTCGGCAAGGTCGTTCGCGGCATGGGCGTGGTCGACCAGATCGCCGGGGTGAAGACCGGCAACCGCGGCATGTTCCAGGACGTACCGACCACCCCGGTGGTCATCCTCTCCGCCAAGCGTCTGTGATTCTGCGCAATCACGGCTGACGGAGGCCATTCAAGGCGAGCCCAGGACGGGCTCGCCGACACAACCCGAGAGCCATCATGCTTTACCGTCGTTTCGAGCGTCTGATCGATCCCTTCCGCGACGTCCCCGAGCGCATGCCGCCCTCCGACGTCGTCCGCTTCTACGTCTATTACCTGCGCCAAGTCTGGCCGGTTTTCCTCGCCCTGCTTTTCGTCGGGCTGATCGTCGCACTGATCGAAGTCGCGCTGTTCAGCTACCTGGGACGCATCGTCGACCTTGCCCAGGGCACCGCCCCCAGCGACTTCTTCACCCTGCACGGCCGCGAGCTGATCTGGATGGCCGTCGTCGCGCTGGTCCTGCGCCCGGTATTCAACGGCCTGCATGACATGCTGGTGCACCAGAGCATCAACCCCAGCATGACCAACCTGATCCGCTGGCAGAACCACCGCTACGTGCTCAAGCAGAGCCTGGGCTTCTTCCAGAACGACTTCGCCGGGCGCATCGCCCAGCGCATCATGCAGACCGGCAACTCCCTGCGCGACTCCGCTGTGCAGGTGGTCGACGCCATCTGGCACGTGGTGATCTATACCATCAGCGCCCTGGTGCTGTTCGCCGAGGCCGACTGGCGCCTGATGATCCCGCTGGTGCTCTGGGTGGTCGGCTACGTCGGCGCGCTGGGCTATTTCGTGCCCCAGGTGAAACGCCGCTCCGTGGAAGCCTCGGACTCGCGCTCCAAGCTCATGGGCCGGATCGTCGACGGCTACACCAACATCACCACCCTCAAGCTGTTCGCCCACACGCGCCAGGAAGAGGACTACGCCCGCGAAGCCATCGACGACCAGACCCGCAAGGCCCAGCGCGCCGGGCGCGTGGTGACCTCGATGGACGTCACCATCACCATCTTCAACGGCCTGCTGATCGCCGGCACCACGGGCCTCGCCCTGTGGCTGTGGACCCAGTCGCTGATCTCGGTGGGCGCCATCGCCCTGGCCACCGGCCTGGTCATCCGCATCAACAACATGTCCGGCTGGATCATGTGGGTGGTCGGCGGCATTTTCGAGAACGTCGGCCAGGTGCAGGACGGCATGCAGACCATCGCCCTGCCCCGCCAGGTGAACGACCTGCCCAACGCCAAGCCGCTGGTGGTGAGCCATGGCGAAGTGCGCTTCGACCAGGTGGACTTCAGCTACGGCAAGGGCGGCGGCCTGATCAGCGGCCTCGACCTGACCGTGCGCCCCGGCGAGAAAATCGGCCTGGTCGGCCCGTCCGGCGCCGGCAAATCGACCCTGGTGAACCTGCTGCTGCGCCTGTACGACCTCGAAGGCGGGCGCATCCTGATCGACGGCCAGGATATCGCCCAGGTGACCCAGGAAAGCCTGCGCGCGCAAATTGGCATGGTCACCCAGGACACCTCGCTACTGCACCGCTCGATCCGTTCCAACCTGCTCTACGGCCGCCCGGATGCCGGCGAGGCCGAGTTGCAAGACGCAATCCAGAAGGCCCGCGCCTCGGAGTTCATCCCGCAGCTGAGCGACGCCGAAGGCCGCTCCGGCCTCGACGCGCACGTCGGCGAGCGCGGCGTGAAGCTCTCCGGCGGCCAGCGCCAGCGCATCGCGATCACCCGTGTGCTGCTCAAGGATGCGCCGATCCTGATCCTCGACGAGGCCACCTCGGCGCTGGATTCGGAAGTGGAAGCGGCGATCCAGGAAAGCCTGGAGACCCTGATGCAGGGCAAGACGGTGATCGCCATCGCCCACCGCCTTTCGACCATCGCGCGCATGGATCGCCTGGTGGTACTGGAGCACGGTCGCGTGGTCGAGAGCGGCAGCCATGCCGAACTGCTCGCCCATGGCGGGCTGTATGCGCGGCTGTGGCGGCACCAGACGGGTGGGTTCGTCGGGGTGGACTGATTCCCGCCCCGCACGCACCGGCGCCCCCCCTGTAGGAGCGCCCCATGGGCGCGA
>NZ_JYOA01000005.1:302726-402206 GCF_000955805.1 Pseudomonas sp. 21
CCCGCTCCTACAGGGGGCAGTCCTGCACCGGACTCGTTTTTCTGTAGGAGCGAGCTTGCTCGCGAACCCGCACGGCAGCCCTGCTCAACTACAGAAGCCCCCATAAAAAAGCCCGGCGTAAAGCCGGGCATGTCCAGATCAGGACAGCTCAGTGTGTGTCCAGCAGCGCCAGCGCCTCACGGCTCAGGCGCTCGACCGTGGCCCAGTCGCCGCTGTCGACGGCGGCCTTGGGCAGCATCCAGCTGCCGCCCACGCACATCACGTTGGCCAGGCGGTAATAGTCATTCAGGTTGTCCGGGCCGACGCCGCCGGTGGGGCAGAAACGGATGTCCGGGAACGGTCCGCCGAAAGCCTTGAGCGCTTCCACGCCGCCGGCGACTTTCGCCGGGAACAGCTTGAAACGACGCAGGCCGTGACGGTACGCCGCCATGATTTCCGAAGCGGTGGCCACGCCGGGCAGCAGCGGCACCGGGCGGGTTACCGCGTACTGCAGCAGCTCGTCGGTACAGCCAGGGGTGACGACGAACTTCGCCCCCGCCTCTTCCGCCAGGGCGAAGGTTTTCGGGTCGAGCACAGTGCCGGCGCCGATGATCAGCTCCGGGCGCTGCTCGCTCAACTGGCGAATCGCGGTGAGGCCCAGCGACGTCCGCAAGGTCACTTCCAGAACGGTGATGCCGCCGGCTGCCAGGGCATCCGCCATGGGCAGGATGTCCGCCTCGCGGTCGATGGTAATCACCGGCAGGATGCGAGCACGCTGCGCCAGGGCATCGATCTGCTGGATGTGTTGTTCAGACATTGCGGTAACTCCGTGCCTCAGGGGCACCAGTGGATCGAAAGAGGCGAACGCAGGAACGCATTGATCGGCATGCGCTGGTCGTCGTTGTCGCTGAGCGCCTGGCTCAGCGTGGCCAGCTTGGACTCGCCCTGGATGGCCAGGATCTGCACCCGCGCGCCCTGCAGTACGGCGCGGGACAGGGTCAGGCGTTGGTGCGGCACGGTCGGTGCCCACATCGGCAGGCAACGGCGCGTGCCGGCCGGGTCGAGCGCCTCCACCAGGTGGGCGCTGCCGGGGAACAGCGAAGCCGTGTGGCCGTCGTCGCCCATGCCCAGCACCAGCACATCGATGGGCAGCATCAGTTCATGCAGGTAGCGGTCGGCCTTGTCGGCCGCCTCTTCCAGGCTGGCCGCCGGCTGGTAGATGCCGATGAACTGCGCCTTGGCCGCCGCGCCCTTGAACAGGTGGCGGCGCAGCAGGCCGGCGTTACTGTCCGGATGCGACTCGGGCACCCAGCGCTCGTCGGCGAGGCTGACGGTCACTTTCGACCAGTCCAGCACCGCGCCGCTCAAGGCTTCGAGGAAAGCCACCGGGCTGCGCCCGCCGGATACCACCAGCAGGGCGCGGCCGCGTTCGATCAATGCCTCGCGCAGCGAGTCGGCTACCGCTTCGGCCAGGCCGCGAGCCTGCTCGGCGGCGTTGTTCCAGGTCTTCCAGGCCATACCTTCAGCCAGTTGGGGTTCAAAGATCGCCATACCAGTCCCTCCCGTCGCGTGCGATCAGGGCAACCGAGGCCTGCGGCCCCCAGCTTCCGGCCGGATAGGGCTTGGGCTCCTCGCCCAGGCGACCCCAGCCGTCGATCAGACCGTCGCACCATTTCCAGGCAGCCTCGATCTCATCCTTGCGGACGAACAGGTTCTGGCTGCCTTGCGTGACTTCCAGCAACAGCCGCTCGTAGGCATCCGGCGTCCGCGCGGTCTGGAAGGTTTCGGAGAAATTCAGTTGCAGCGGACCGGTGCGCAATTGCATGCCTTTGCCCAGGCCCTGGTCCTTGGTCATCACCTGCAGGGAAATGCCCTCGTCCGGCTGCAGGCGGATGATCAGCCGGTTGCTGATCAGCGAGCGCTGCTCCGGGGCGAAGATGTAGTGCGGCGGTTCCTTGAAGTGGATGACGATCTGCGAATGCTTCTGCGGCATGCGTTTGCCGGTGCGCAGATAGAACGGCACGCCGGACCAGCGCCAGTTGCGAATATCCACGCGCAGCGCGACGAAGGTCTCGGCATCGCTGTTGGGGTTGGCGTTTTCCTCGGCGAGATAGCCGGGCACGGCCTTGCCGTCGATGTAGCCGGCGGTGTACTGGCCACGCACCACACGGGTCGCCAATTGCTCGGGGGCGATGGGTTCCAGCGCGCGCAGTACCTTTACCTTCTCGTCGCGGATGCTGTCGGCGGTAAGGTCCGCCGGTGGGTCCATGGCGATCAGGCAGAGCAGTTGCAGCAGGTGGTTCTGCACCATGTCGCGCAGCTGGCCGGCCTTGTCGAAGTAGCCCCAGCGGCCTTCGATGCCGACCTTCTCGGCCACGGTGATCTCCACGTGGGAGATGTGGTTCTGGTTCCACTGCGTTTCGAACAGGCTGTTGGCGAAGCGCAGTGCAATGAGGTTCTGCACCGTCTCCTTGCCCAGGTAGTGGTCGATCCGGTAGATGCGGTTTTCCGGGAAGAAACGTGCCACCGCGTCGTTCACCGCGCGGGACGATTCCAGGTCGTGGCCGATGGGCTTTTCCAGGACTACCCGGGTGCGCTCGGCAAGACCGGCGCCAGCGAGGTTCTCGCAGATGCCGCCGAACACCGAGGCGGCGGTGGCGAAATAGGCGACCAGGGTCTTCTCGTCACCCACCAGCTCGGCCAGCGCCTGGTAGGAGCCGGCGTCGAGGAAATCCATGCTCAGGTGATGCAGGCGCGCCTGGAAGCGGGCCCAGACGGTTTCGTCCCACTCCTTCGTCGGCACGGCCTGGCGCAGGCGGCTCTCGATGGTCGCCAGGGGCTCTTCGCTGGCGCCGTCGTCGCGGGCCAGGGCGAGAATGCGGGTATCGCGGTGCAGCAGGTCTTCGCGGTCGAGCTGATAGAGCGCCGGCAGCAGCTTGCGCAGGGCGAGATCACCCAGGGCGCCGAACAGCGCGAGGGTGCAGGGCAGAACACGTACTTCAGGCATTTGTTGTTACCAACCAAATTTTGGACGATAGTTAGCCTTCTACGCCGGCATTAAGACAAATATGTAGTAATTAAACAACATATTTTTGCCAACTCGCGCCGTTGTTGGTCGCCTGCCGGCCTGACGTTAGGATAGCGCCGCTGGCCGCACCTACCCGGCCAACCGTCGATTGCCCAAGGAGCACGGATGAAAAACCTGCTGGAGCAGATCCAGAGCCGTCTGGAAGAGCTGAACAAGGCCGAGCGCAAAGTCGCCGAAGTGATTCTGCGCGACCCGCAGCAGGCCACGCGCTTCAGCATCGCCGCGCTGGCCCAGGCGTCCAGCGTCAGCGAACCGACGGTGAACCGCTTCTGCCGCTCCTTCGGCATGAGCGGCTACCCGGAGCTGAAGATCCAGCTGGCCCAGAGCCTGGCCAGCGGCGCGGCCTTCGTGACCCAGGCGGTGGCTGCCGACGACGGCCCCGAGGCTTACACGCGCAAGATCTTCAGCAGCACCATCGCCTCGCTGGACAGCGCCCACAAAGTCCTCGACGCGAAGCTGATCGACCGCGCCGTGGACCTGTTGATCCAGGCCCGGCAGATCCACTTCTTCGGCCTCGGCGCGTCCAGCTCCGTGGCGCTGGACGCGCAGCACAAGTTCTTCCGCTTCAACCTGGCGGTATCGGCGCAGAGCGATGTGCTGATGCAGCGGATGATCGCTTCGGTGGCGCACACCGGCGACCTGTTCGTGGTGATCTCCTACACCGGGCGCACCCGCGAGCTGGTGGACGTGGCGCACCTGGCGCGGCAGAACGGCGCCTCGGTGCTCGGCCTGACCGCCGCTGGCTCGCCGCTGGCCCGCGCCAGCACGTTGAGCCTGGACATTCCGCTGCCCGAGGACACCGACATCTATATGCCGATGACTTCGCGGATCATCCAGCTGACCGTGCTCGATGTGCTCGCCACCGGCGTGACCCTGCGCCGTGGCGTGGACTTCCAGCCGCACCTGCGCAAGATCAAGGAGAGCCTGGTGCCGACTCGCTACCAGCTCGATGAGGAAAGCTGAGGTAGACGAGGCAACCAACCTGTAGGAGCGCGCCACGCGCGCGATCGCGGGCATGGCCCGCTCCTACAGGGAAAGACCGCAAACGGATCAGTCATCCGCCGCCGGATCGAGCCCCGGGAACAGCACCTCGGTAAAGCCGAACTTGCTGAAATCGGTGATTCGCGACGGGTACAGGCGGCCGATCAGGTGGTCGCACTCGTGCTGCACCACGCGGGCGTGGAAACCTTCCACGGTGCGGTCGATGGACTGGCCCTGCGGGTCGACGCCCTGGTAGCGGATGCGCTGGTAGCGATTCACCGCACCGCGCAGGCCCGGCACCGACAGGCAGCCTTCCCAGCCCTCTTCCAGCTCATCGCCGACGGGCGTGATCACCGGGTTGAGCAGGATGGTCGGCGGCACCGCCGGCGCATCCGGATAGCGCTCGCTGCGCTCGAAGCCGAAGATCACCAGTTGCAGGTCGACGCCAACCTGCGGCGCGGCGAGGCCTACGCCGCCGACGTGGTGCATGGTTTCGAACAGGTCGTCGATCAGTTGGCTCAGCTCGGCGCTGCCGATCAGCGCCTCGGGCACCGGTGGGGCGATGCGCAGCAGGCGCTCGTCGCCCATCTTGAGAATCTCGCGGATCATCTCGGCCTCGTTCGCCGTTGCGTGAAAGCGGCATGCTTCCAATGAGAGCTGCATCCTCGGCCCCTGCAAGCGGTCTGGCAAGCCCGCGACCGCCGGGCAGCGCCACGGAGCCCGCAGCGCCACGGTGTTAGACTGGTCTGCGACGGCAACCATCGAACGACGGATATTTGCCGAATTTCACGGCAGATGGCGGTCGGACCCTGGGGGAACTTTCATTCCGAGGGGCGTGAGGTTCGTCATGAACAGGCATTACTACATCAGCGACAACCTGGACGACCTGGAGCAGGTCGAGCAGGAGCTTTCCGAAAGCGGCATCGGCATCGAACAGATGCATGTGCTCAGCGACAGCGACGCGGAAATGCAGGAGCACCGTCTCCATGAAGTGCCCTCGATGATGAAGAAGGACGTGGTGCACTGGGGCAAGATCGGCCTGATGATCGGCGCCGCGCTGGCTGTGCTGGTGCTGGTGGTCGGCTATCTGAGCGGCTGGACGCAGACGGCGGCCGGCTGGATTCCCGTGGTCTTCCTCGCCGCGGTGCTGCTGGGCTTCAGCCTGTGGGAAAGCAGCTTCTTCGGCCTGCAGCGCCCCAGCGGCGACGTACGCCGATTCCAGGACAACCTGCATGAAGGCCGCCACGTGTTCTTCGTCGACGTGAAGCCCGAGCAGGAACCGGTGCTGGACATGGTGGTGCGCCACCACCCGCGCCTGGAGATCGCCGGCTTCGGCAGTGCCATGCCGGCCTGGTGGCTCTCCGTCGAGCAGGCCTGGAACCGCTTCCGCCACATGATGTAAGGCGCACCGGCCGCGCGCCGGTGACCATGCGTACCCTCTCCGCGCCCTGGCGGCCAGCGGCCTGCCAGTTGCGGGCCGCTCGAAATCCTGTCGGCAGGACGAGAATGGCTGCCGTTCAGGAATCATTCAGAAACCGTTAGCTTGCTATTGATTCATGTCAGCCGAGTGCCTCCGGTCGAACTCGAAACTATTCGAGCTCCCCATTTCTCAGGAGGCTGGGACATGTCTTCATCGCCCAACCAGAAACTCGGTCTGGCCGCGCTCACCGCCCTGGTGGTCGGCTCCATGATCGGCGGCGGCATCTTCTCGCTGCCGCAGAACGTCGCAAAAAGCGCCAGCCCCGGCGCGGTGCTGATCGGCTGGGCCATCAGCGGCATCGGCATGCTGATGCTCGCCTTCGTCTTCCAGAGCCTGTCCAACCGCAAACCGGAACTGGACGCGGGCGTCTACGCCTATGCCAAGGCCGGCTTCGGCGACTACATCGGCTTCAACTCGGCCTGGGGCTACTGGATCAGCTCCATGCTCGGCAACGTCAGCTACTTCGTGCTGATCTTCAGCGCGCTGGGCTACTTCTTCCCGGTGTTCGGCCAGGGCAACACGGTCATTGCCTTCGTCTGCTCGTCCCTGCTGCTGTGGGGCCTGCACTGCCTGATCCTGCGCGGGATCAAGCAGGCGGCCTTCATCAACCAGGTCACCACGATCGCCAAGGTCGTGCCGATCGTGCTGTTCATCCTGATCGGCCTGGTGGCCTTCGACATGGACCTGTTCACCGCCGACTTCTGGGGCCACGGCCACGTCGATTTCGACAGCGTGATGAGCCAGGTGCGCAACATGATGCTGATCACCGTCTGGGTGTTCATCGGCATCGAGGGCGCCAACCTGTATTCGAGCCACGCGAAGAAGCGCTCGGACGTCGGCACCGCCACGGTGATCGGCTTCGTCTCAGTGATGGCGCTGCTGGTGCTGGTGAACGTGCTGTCCATGGGCATGATGAGCCAGGCGCAACTGACCGGGCTGCCCAACCCGTCCATGGCCTACGTGCTGGAGCACGTGGTGGGCCACTGGGGTGCGGTGCTGATCATCGCCGGGCTGGTCGTTTCGCTGTTCGGCGCGCTGCTGGCGTGGATTCTGCTGAGCGCGGAGATCATGTTCGCTGCCGCCCAGGACCACACCATGCCCAGGTTCCTCGCCCGCGAGAACGACAAGGACGTGCCGGTGAACGCGCTGTGGCTGAGCAACGCCACGGTGCAGGTGTTCCTGGTGGTCACCCTGTTCGCCGCCAGCACCTACACCAGCCTGGTGTACCTGGCCGCCTCCATGGCGCTGCTGCCCTACCTGTTCTCCGCCGGCTATGCCGTACTGCTGAGCCTGCGCGGGGAAGGCTACGAAGGCCTGCTGCGGGAGCGCCGCAAGGACCTGGTAATCGGTGCCATCGCCCTCATCTACAGCCTGTGGCTGGTGTATGCAGGCGGCATGGATCACCTGCTGCTCTCGGCGCTGCTCTACACGCCGGGCGTGGTGCTGTTCATCATGGCCAAGCGCGAGCGTGGCGAGCGCGTATTCAGCAAGGCGGAAGGACTGATCTTCGCCGTCCTGCTGGCCGCGACGCTGGGCGCCGGCTACGGTCTCTATTCCGGACAGCTGAGCCTCTGAGGTTCGGCGCCGATGCCCGCGGCTCAGGCCGCGGGCTTTTGCTTTCCAGGAGAACTGGCTGACTTCAGGAGAAGAGAATGAGCACGCCCGCCGAGGTCACTATCCATTCCAGCACCGGCCTCGACCGCCAGCAGTACCGCATCCGCCTGAGCTACAGGGTGGAGAATGCCGCCAGCCGGGATGCCCTGGTGAAATTCGAACTGGACGGCGAGATCGACGGCCAGCCGTTCAAGGACGGCTTCGATCTGCCCGGCGACCTCGCCTTCAATTTCGCCAGTAGCGCCACGCGCATTCTGCGCCGCCACGGCTTGCGGGTCTGCCGCGGGCCGGTGCTGCGCTTTCGCAAGGAACATGACCGGGTGTTCGACGACCTGCGCCGTCGACTGAAGGCCGAGCCGGGCACGCCGGTCGACCTGCAGCGCATGGGCTCGCTGGCCCCGGCCGAGCCGCGTTGCGCGGTGGCCGAATCCATCGTTCGCGGACGCGGCTGAGCCGGTCAGACCAGTTCGATACCGTCGTCGTGGATGACGATCAGGCCCTGTTTGAACAGGCCGCCGATGGCCTTCTTGAAGTTGCCCTTGCTGACGCCGAACTGCTGCGCGATCAGCTCCGGCGGGCTCTTGTCGCTGAGCGCCAACTGGCCGCCGGCCTCGCGCAAGGCCTTGAGGATCTGCTCGCTCAGCGCATCGGAAAGGCCGGCGCCAGCCGGCTGCAGGCTCAGGCTGATCTTGCCGTCGGCGCGCATTTCCTTGATGTAGCCGGTCTCGCGCAGGCCATTGCGCATGAACTTGAAGACTTCGTTCTTGTGGATCAGGCCCCAGTGCTTGCCATCGATGATGGCCTTGTAGCCCAGGTCGGTGCGCTCGACGACGAGCAGGTCCACCTGCTGGCCGGCCTTGTAGTTCGCCGGGGTGTTGTCCAGGTAGCGGTCCAGGCGCGCCGTGGCGGTGATACGGCGGGTGCGTTCGTCGAGGTAGACGTAAACGACGCAGTAGTCGCCAACCTGCAGCGGACGTTTCTCTTCCGAGTGCGGCAGGAGCAGGTCCTTGGGCAGGCCCCAGTCGAGGAACAGCCCGACACGGTTGACCTCCACCACCTTGAGGCTGGCGAAGCCGCCGACCTGCACCTTGGGCTTCTGGGTAGTGGCGATCAGGCGGTCTTCGCTGTCCAGGTAGATGAACACGTTGAGCCAGTCGCCCACTTCAGTGGGTTCGTTCTTCGGTACGTAGCGCTTGGGCAGCAGGATTTCGCCGTGGCTCTCGCCATCCAGGTAGAGACCGAAATCGGTGTGCTTGGCCACCTGCAACGAATTGAACCGACCTATGACTGCCATGACGCTTACCTCGTGAACGGGGCGGGCATTCTACGCGCATTGGCACGATATGGCTGCCGCCGGTTGCCGGATCGGGCATGCGTCATCGACGCACATCGCGGGCATGGCCCGCTCCTACAAGTGTTCCGCCTGGCCGAACTGAAGCTCTGCCAGACGCGCATACAGAGGGCTGCTCGCCACCAGCTCGGCGTGTCGCCCCAGTGCGACCAGGCGGCCGTGCTCGATCACCGCGATGCGGTCGGCATTGAGTACCGTGGCCAGGCGGTGGGCGATCACCAGCGTGGTGCGGTCGCGCATCAGCCCTGGCAGCGCCTGCTGGATCAGGTGTTCGCTCTCGGCATCCAGCGCGCTGGTGGCTTCGTCCAGCAACAGGATAGGCGCGTCCACCAGCAGCGCTCGGGCAATCGCCAGGCGCTGGCGCTGGCCGCCGGACAAGCCCAGGCCGCTCTCGCCCAGGTGCGTTCGGTAACCCTGCGGCAAACGCAGGATGAACTCGTGGGCGTGGGCCGCGCGGGCGGCGGCCTCGACTTCCGTATCACTGGCGCCGGGTCGGCCGTAGCGGATGTTCTCTTCCACCGTGCCGAAGAACAGCGCCGGGTTCTGCGACACCAGCGCAAAGCTGCGGCGCAGGTCCGTCGGGTCGAGTTGGGCAATGGGCTGGCCGTCGATCAGGATGCGCCCCTGCTGCGGGTCGTAGAAGCGCAGCAACAGGTCGAACAAAGTGGACTTGCCGGCGCCCGACGGCCCCACCAGCGCCAGGGTCTCGCCCGGCTCCACGCGCAGGTCGATGCCGTCGATGGCCCACTGCTCCGGGCGCGACGGATAGGCGAAGCGCACGCCCCGCAAGTCGATGCTGCCGACGATGCGCTCGGGCAAGTGCCGCAGGTCGCTGGTCGGGGCATGGATTTCACTGCGCGCCCGCAAGAGCTCGGCGATACGCTCGGCCGCACCGGCGGCGCGCTGCAGTTCCCCAATCACCTCGCTCAGCGTGCCGAAGGCCATGCCGACGATCAGGCTGTAGAACACGAAGGCCGCGAGATCGCCAGGACTGATGCGCCCGGCGATCACGTCCATGCCGCCGACCCAGAGCATCACGCCGACGGCGCCGAGCACCAGCAGGATCACCACGCTGACCAGCCAGGAGCGCTGCATGATGCGCTTGCGTGCGGTGTCGAAAGCGTCTTCCACCGTACGGCCGAAGCGCGCGCGGTCCTGCGCCTGGTGGTTGTAGGCCTGCACCGTCTTGATCTGGCCGAGGGATTCGCCGACGTAGCTGCCGACGTCCGCCACGCGGTCCTGGCTGAGCCGCGACAGGCTGCGCACGCGGCGGCCGAACAGCAGGATCGGCGCGATCACCAGCGGCAGCGAGGCGACCACGATGCTGGTCAGCTTGGCGTTGGTGAAGAACATCAGGATCACTCCCCCCAGCAGCATCAGCACGTTGCGCAGCGCCATGGACAGCGAGGAGCCGATCACCGACTGCAGCAGCGTGGTGTCGGCGGTCAGGCGCGACTGGATCTCCGAGGAGCGGTTGTTCTCGTAGAAACCCGGGTGCAGCTCGATCAGGTGGTCGAACACGCGCTGGCGGATGTCGGCGACGAAGCGCTCGCCAATCCACGACACGAGGTAGAAGCGCACGAAGGTGCCCACCGCCAGACACAGCACCAGCAGGAAAAAGATGCCGATGGCGCGGGTGAGCAACTGCTCGGACTGGGTGATGAAGCCCTGGTCCACCAGCAGGCGGATGCCCTGCCCCAGGGACAGGGTGATGGCAGCGGTGAACAGCAGCGCCAGCAAGGCGCCAAGGGCACGCCAGCGGTAGGGGGCGAGGAACGAGCGGGCCAGGCGCAAGGCATTGCGCTGGCGGGACGACAGCAGGGACATGGCGGGCTCTGAAAGGCCGGAGTGCGCAGAGGGTAGCACTGCCGCTACAAGGCGCGCGAAGGACGATTCAGGCAGCCGAATGGGACCGTTCGTTCCAGAACCGCCCCGAAAGCTGCTCGTTTGATGTACAATGGGCGGCCAATTTGCGCAGACAGGTATGGCAGATATGACTACCAAGCCCTCCACCCGCCAGAAAGCCGCCCCCAAGGCTCCCGCCGCTACCGCGACCAGCGAAGCCCTGGAAGCCCAGATCGCCGCCTTCCTGAACTCCGGCGGTGAGATCCAGCAGATCGCCAAGGGCGTGACCGGTCAGAACTACGGCGCACCGAGCCGCCACATCAGCCTCGGCAAGAAGTAATACCCCGCCGGCAGGCCTGCCGAACCTCGGCAGGCTGCCCGCCTCCTCCGCTGTTCCCCCTCCCGCTTTTCTCGATCGCCGCGCAATACCGCACTTCCTTTATTGCCTGAATACCTTGCACTCGGGCAGAGTCCGCCGATAGTTAAGGACTGGGCCACGTCGCGCCCGCTGCAAGGAGCACCCCATGCTGCCCTCCCCGGAAAAGCTGCTGTCGCGCAACCTGCTCGATGTGCTGATCCGCGCCGGCCTGATCCTGTTGCTGGCCCTGTTCTGCTTCCGCATCTTCCATCCCTTCCTCGACCTCATGCTCTGGTCGGTGATCCTCGCCATCACCCTCTACCCGCTGCATCAGTTGCTCAGCGGCTGGCTGGGCGGGCGGACCAACAGCGCAGCGACGCTGATCGTGATCCTCGGCCTGGTGATCCTGCTGGTGCCGGTGGTGGTGATCGGCATGTCGATGGCCGATTCGGTGCGCGACCTGGTGCACGCCATCCAGAACCGAACCCTGCAGATTCCGCTGCCGCCCGACTCGGTGCAGACCTGGCCGGTGATCGGGCAGTACGTCTATCCCTTCTGGACACGCGTCGCCACCGACTTCATGGGCGTGGTGCACCAGATGGCCCCGCACCTGCAGGGCGTCGCCAAGACCCTGGCGGGCCAGGCAGCGGGTGCGGGCATGGGCCTGATGCAGTTCCTCGCGGCGTTTGTCATCGCCGGCATCATCATGGCCTACGGCGAACTGGGCAGCCGTACCTCCTGCGACATCGCCATCCGCATCTCCGGCCCTGACCGCGGGCCGGGGCTGGCCGAGCTGTGCACCGGCACTATCCGCGCGGTAGCCCAGGGCGTGGTCGGCGTGGCCTTCATCCAGACCATGATCCTCGGCCTGGGCTTCGTCGTCATGGGCATCCCCGGCGCCGGCCTGCTGGCCCTGGGGGTTCTGTTGCTGGGTATCACCCAGTTGCCGGTGGTGCTGATCACCATCCCGGCGATCATCTATGTGTTCATGACCAACGATTCGCTGCTGGTCGCCATCCTGTTCACGATCTGGACCATGGCCGGCGGCCTCTCCGACAACGTCCTCAAGCCGCTGATGTTCGGCCGCGGCGGCAAGGTGCCGATGCCGGTGATCCTGATTGGCGCCCTGGGCGGCATGCTCAGCAATGGCATCATCGGCCTGTTCGTCGGCCCGGTGGTCCTGGCGCTGGGCTACGAGCTGTTCATGTCCTGGGTCCACGAGCGCGAGGCGCCGGTCGCTCCGCCCATCGAGCCGCCCGTTCAGGACGCCCCCTGAAACCTCTCACCCGCGCAGCACGCCGCGGGATTTCCCCCTGCAATGGAATGCACAAGATGTCGAAACGCTGCTCCCTCACCGCTGCCCTGCTCGCCGCCGGCCTGCTGCTCTCCCCGCTGGCCTTCGCCGAGGACACCGCGACCGTCTGGCCCGCCGTGGTCAACGCTGCCGACCAGCAACGCCTGACGACCCTCGATGGCGAGGTCAAGCACCTGCTTGATCAGTTCCAGCAGAGCGTGGACGAAACCACCCGCAACGAAGCGCTGAACCTCTACCGCATCGTCCTGGAAGACCCGGAACCACTCGCCGATGCCGCCCTGACCGGCAACTGGAAGTGCCGGTCGGTGCAGCTCGAAGCGCAAGCGTTGTACGGCTACCCCAACTTCAAGTGCTCGGTGCGGCAGACGCCCAAGGGCCTGTTCCTGGAGAAGACCAGCGGCTCGCAGCGCATCAGCGGCTACCTGCAGCGCCTGGACGACAAGCAGTTGGTGTTCGTCGGCGGCGCTTCGGTGAACGAAGACCCGCAGGTCGGCTACAGCGGTCTCGAACAGGCCGCCGCACGCGAGACCGACGTGGTCGGCGTGGTGCGCAACTCCTACGACGGCTTCGTGCTGCTGGTGCCCGAACAGCTCGGCGGCTACAACCTGTTCCGCTTCACCCGCTGAGCCGCGCTCTCATAGCAGCGCCACCATCTCCTTGAGCGTCACCGCCCAAGTGCCCCTGGCGTTGAGGTAGCGATAGCCGAAGCGCGAGCCATTGGCCTGGGTGGTGAGCACCGCATTCCAGGCCAGCCCGCGCTGCAGGTCATGGGCCGGATCGAGCAGGAAGAAGGCGTCCTCGCTCATCCCTACCGCCAGGCACCAGTGGCGGATATCGCTGTCCTTGCGGCCGTGGAAGCCCAGTACTACCGGGATATTCTCGTCCAGATGGCGCCGGGTCAGCTCGACCATCCGCGCACCACTGCCGCGCTCGACACGGTATTCCTTGTCGCTGATGACCTTGAGCAGCTCCAGCAGATCCGCGCCGGTGGTGCCGACGCGCACCAGCGTCTCATGCTGGTTCAGCGCCTCCATCAGCCGCCCGTAGCGGGTCCGCGAATCCACCGGCGCCAGCCCCTTGGCCTGGCGCCGGGCCAGCTGATTGCGGGCAAGCATGGCCATCACCAGGCAGTAGGGCCCGCAGGCACCGTCCATGTCGCCCTGGCGCAGGTGCACCTTCTCGCCACGCTTGTTGATCAGGCCGCCGCTGCCGTGTTCGTCCAGGTCCCAGCCCAGGCCATCGATCAGGGTGATCCGCATCGCACTTCCTCGTAGCTTGGTCTGAGGTTGTGACCGGACACCGCGCGGATCATTCTGCCGGCTTGCGGTTACAATGGACGCTTTCCCCTGCCTGGTTACCCGAAATGTCCGAAGCCATCCGCCTGTCCAAGCGTCTCGCCGAGCTGCTGCCCTGTTCGCGCCGCGACGCCGAGCTGTACATCGAGGGTGGCTGGGTCACGGTCGACGGCCAGCGCGTGGAGGAACCACAGTTCAAGGTCGACACCCAGCGCATCGAACTGCTGCCGGGCGCCTCTCCCGAACCGATTCCGCCGGTGACCATCCTCGTGCACAAACCGGTCGGCCTGGGCAGCGGCAACGGCGCCAACTCCGCCCAGCAACTGCTGACGCCGGACAAGCGCTGGACCGAGGACAACCTGCAACAGCGCCTGCTGCGCAAACACTTCGGCCACCAGTTCAACACCACCGTGCTGGAGACCGACGCCAGCGGCCTGCTCGTCTACACCCAGAGCCGCGGCGTGCAGCGCCGCCTGGTGGACGAGGCGGACAACATCGAGCACGAGTACGTGGTCGAGGTCAGCGGGCAGATGGCCGACAACGGCCTGAAGCGCCTGTGCCGTGGCCTGGTCATCGACGGCCGCGAGCTGCCGCCGCTGAAAGTCAGCTGGCAGAGCGAGACCCGCCTGCGCTTCGCCGGCAAGCAGTTCCGCCCCGGGCAGATCGGCGCCATGTGCCGGGCCGTCGGCCTGCACGCCCTGTCGATCCGCCGCCTGCGCCTGGGCGGCGTGGCCATGGGCAAGCTGCCCGCCGGCCAGTGGCGCTTCCTGCAGCCGGGCGAGAAGTTCTGAGGCGGCTTCTGCAAAAGGAGCCAATACCGTCGTCCTTCGATCGTCCCTGCCTGGGCTCCCTCTCCCCCGCCCTGGCTCCGCGCCCCGCTCCGAAGGGAGAGGGAGCAGATCGTACCGACTGACATCTTGGTTTCGTCCTGTTCCGAACGGTCCCCTCTCCCTTCCGGTAGAGGGCCAGCCTCCGAGCAGGACTTTCCCTAAAGGAGCAGACCGCTTTTTTAGAAAAGCGTTGTGGGCGCGCTCCTGCACGAACCACCGCCCCACATCCCGCAAAGAGCCGCTCTGCCACGCGGCTTCCAGCCGTTATTGATAACGTCGATAGTCACCAGTCGACGCATTCAGTTCTCTTGATAGTCCGCGCGCGGCATCTTTGCCCCATCAACTCGCTGGCAGGAGATTCGCCGGCCCCGCAGACGGGCCGCAGGGGCGAACAAGCTACTCGCGAGACGCCCCCAACGGATCGTCAAGAGGACACCACCATGCAAGTCATTCTCGATTTCCTGCTGCTCGTTGGCTCCCTGGTGGAGTTGCTGCTTTACGTCGCGCTGGCCAGCGTCGTGCTCGCCACCACGCTGCTGGCCGGTGGCATCGCCGTGCTGACCCTGCGCTCGCCGGGCTCGGCCGTGGTGATACCCGACCGCCGCCCCTCGGTCAGCCGCCAGCCGCGTCCGGCGGTGAAACACCAACTGGCCCGACCGGTACTGGTCGCCGTAGCGAACGATCCGATCCTGGCGAAAACCGCATGAAGCCGTCCTCGCCAGCGATTCAGCCCGGGTAGCGCCCGAGTGCGGCCCCCAGGTCGCGCTCGAGATCCCCGTCCTGCTGGCCGCCGTTGTCCATCATCCAGCGCACCCGCTCCAGCGTTTCCGGGGCAGACATGTCACCGACGAAGCGCTGCGATTCCTCCACCAGCGCCGCCTGATCCGCCGCCGTCACCTGCTCCACCACCGCCTTCACATGGGCAATGCCCGCCGCCGGAAAGGCCGCAATGCGTCGCGCCAGAGCCTCGCAGAACCCCTCCAGCTCCGCGTCCGCCAGCGCCCGGTTGATCCAGCCGTGGCGCTCTGCCATGTCCGCGTCGAAATCCTCTCCCCCTAGGCAGACCTCCAGCGCCCTGCCCCTCCCCAGCATCTGCGCCAGGCGCACCGTGCCGCCCGCACCGGGCAACAGGCCGACCGCCACTTCCGGCTGGCCGAGCAGCGCACGCTCGCGGGAGGCGAAGCGCATGTCCAGCGCCAGCAGAAACTCGCTGCCGGCCCCACGGGCGCGGCCGCGCAGTTCGCCGATGGTCACCTGCGGCAGCCGGCTGAAACGACTGAACAGCGCACTGAGCGGGCTGGCCATGCCGGCGGGCATCTTCATCGGCGGCGCATCCAGCTGGCTGCCGAGGTCATAGTGGGCGAGGAAGAAGTCCGGATTGGCGCTGCGGAACAGCACCACGCGGGTATCGCTGTCGCGCTCCAGCTCATCGGCCAGGTGCAGCAGGTCAATGACCATGGCGCGGTCGACCAGGTTGATCGGCGGGTGGTCGAAGCTCACCACGGCAACGCCGTCACGGTCTTCACGGGTGAAAGTGCGGTAGTCGCTCATCGATGGGGCCTCCGTTGCGAAGGCCCGAGGATGCGCCGGGGCGCGGGTGGCGCCCCAGCACTATCGATGCGCGGAATGGCCCGTCAGTGGTGGCCGATGCCCTGGTCTTCCAGGTGGTCCGCCTCGAACAGGGTTTCCAGCTCCTTGCGCGCCTCGCGGGCGGTCTGGATGACCGCGGTCTCGTCGTCGTAGACGCGGTACTGGGCCATCAGCACCGCTTCGTCGTGGCGCTTGAAGCGGCGGATGCGGGCGGCGACCTGTTCTTCGTTCAGGCCCAGGCCGGTCAGCAGCAGCCGGCTCATCTCCAGGCTCGAGTGGAAGGTCTCGCGCACCGGGGTCGCGTCGGCGTCCAGCAGGTGGTAGACGTGCTGGCGGTTACGGGCCCGGCCGATGACCTTCAGGTGCGGGTAGAGCTTGCGCACCAGCCGCGCGGTCTCGATGTTGGTCTGCGGGTCGTCGGTGGCGACGACGAAGAACTCGGCCTTCTCCACCTGGGCGGCGCGGAGGATTTCCGGGCGTAGCGGGTCGCCGTAGAAGATCGGGATATTGCCGTAGCTGCGGGTCAGCTCGATGGTGTCCACCGAGGTATCCAGCGCGACGAAGGGCACGCCCTGGGCGCGCATGATACGGGCGACCACCTGGCCCATCCGGCCCATGCCGGCAATCACCACGCGCGGCGCGTCGTCCGGCAGCTGGCGGTATTCGGGCGGGGGCTCACGCAATACAGCGGGCTTGGGCTTGATGCTGCGCGCCAGGGCCAGCACCAGCAGCGGCGTCATCGCCATGGACAAGGTGATGCACAGCACCAGCAGCGAGTGCAGCTTGCCGTCCATCAGCCCCTGGGCCAGGGCCAGCTTGAACACCACGAAGGCGAACTCGCCGCCGGCGCCCAGCAGCACGCCCAGGCGGATCGCCGAGACCTTGTCCAGGCCGCCGGCCAGACGGCCGATGAGGAACAGCAACGGCAGCTTGATGCCCACCAGCAGCAAGGTCAGGCCGAGCACCACGAGCGGCTCGCTCTTGAGCAGGCCGAGGTCCGCGCTCATGCCCACGCTGATGAAGAACAGGCCGAGCAGCAGGCCCTTGAAGGGTTCGATCTGCGCTTCCAGTTCGTGGCGGTATTCCGAGTCCGCCAGCAGCAGGCCGGCGAGGAAGGCACCCAGCCCCATGGACACACCGGCCCATTCCATCAGCCAGGCGGTGCCGACCACCACCAGCAGCGCGGTGGCGGTGGACAGGTCGGCCTGACCGGTGCGGGCCACCGAGCGGAACACCGGGCGCAGCAGGAAGCGTCCGCCGATGACCACCACGGCAATGCTGCCGACCACTTCCATGACGTGGGCCAGGTCGCCGCCCGGAGCCGCCGAATCGGCGCGCGCGCCCAGCAGCGGGATCATGGCGATCAACGGGATGGCGGCGATATCCTGGAACAGCAGGATGGCGAAGCCGAGACGGCCATAAGGGCTGTTCAGCTCCTTGCGCTCGGCGAGGATCTGCAGGCCGAAGGCGGTGGACGACAGCGCCAGGCCGCCGCCCAGCACCACGGACGTATTCACCGGCATGTCGAAGGCCAGCACCGCGACGCTGCCGATGGCCAGCGCGGTGAGCAGCACCTGCGCCAGGCCGACGCCGAACACCTGCTTGCGCATCACCCACAGGCGCTTGGGCGAAAGCTCCAGGCCGATGATGAAGAGCAGCAGCACCACGCCCAGCTCGGACAGGCTGGCGACGCTTTCGGGGTTGTCGATCAGCCCCAGCAGCGACGGGCCGATGAACACCCCGGCGAGCAGGTAGCCGAGCACGGCGCCCAGCTGCAGGCGCTTGGCCAGCGGCACCATGAACACCGCCGCGAGCAGGAAGACCACTGCCGACTGCAGGTAATTCGTCCCATGTTCCATCTATCAAGACTCCTTGGAAGAGGTGGGGCGAAGCGAAAATCCACCCACATAGTTCATCTCACACATCCAGCGCCACGCCCTCGGCCAGCAGGTGCCGCTGAAACTGCCCGGCCAGGGCGTGCACCTGGTCCCAGGGCTGCTCGTAGCGCTCGTCCAGCGCGACATGGCTGCTGGCACGCACACGGGCTTCGAGCCTGCAGCGCTCGTAGAAGGCGTTCACCGCGGCGACCATGGGTTCGCGCTGGTTTTCCATCAGGATGGCGCCGTGGGCCAGCACCACGTAGCGCCCGTCGCTGGGCCGGCGGCGCCAGCGCTGGGCGGTGCCCACCAGCTTGCGACCGCCCAGATTGACGTTGTAGCGGCCGTCGCAGAAGGCGCCCTCCACTTCCCCCAGGCCCGGATCGAGGCCGAGGGCCGCCAGCCAGTCGCACAGCGGCTGGCACAGGCGCAGGTAGGCGGTCTCGATTCGCGTCTGCTCGTTGTCGCCCGGCGGGATCGCATAGACCAGCGCGACGTTGAGCACCCCGGCGGACTGCGGTACCGGCTCGCCGCCGGTGTCGCGCAGGGCGATCGGCCAGCCGAGCCCGGCGCAGGCGGCCTCGGCGGCGGCAAAGCCCTCCAGGCGGCTCAGCCGTCGCGGCATCACCAGGGACTGCTCCAGCGGGCTCCAGAACAGCAGGCCGCTGTCGCGCTCACCGGCGAAGGTGGCGTCGAGCAGCGCGCGCTCGGCGTCCAGGCCCTGTTGCGCCGACAGTCGTTGCACCTTGTTCATGAGAGCGACCTTGGATTCATGACAGCGTCCTGGGGGTTCATGGCAGCGTCCTTGGATAAACCGGGTTGCGGACTATGCCCGCCGAGGGCTTATCCGACAATGTTCCAAGCCAATTTGTTGCCGCACCCGGAAATTTCAGCGTAGCGGGCTGTGACTGCCGTGGCACCGCGCCAGGTCACGTCGATCTCAATCCATGCCGCAGCGAAGCGGCGCTGCGTCTATCCTGCTACTGGCCGGCACTTGCGCAGGAGGCCAGAGCCCGTGTCCAGGACGTTGCTTCAGCGTCTGCACCACGCCATTGCCGTCAACGACGCACTGGCGCTGCCTATCGCCCGGGAAAACCTGCGGCGCCTGTACTTCTCAGCCCTGCTGGCAGTGCCCTTCGACCTGGTCCACATCCTGGTCTTCCGCCTCAACCTGCAGGGTTCCCGCCCCGAATACGACGGTTGGCGGCTGGATATCATCCGCGTCCACGCCGTGGTCGCCGTGCTCTTCAGCCTGCTCGGCCTGCTCGCCTGGCTGGCCTCCCCACCCCGACGCCAAGCGCCCCTGTGGTACATGCAAACGTTGACCGTACTGGGCAGCATCCTGCTGCTGGGATTCGGCATCGCCATCACCGGCACCGACCAGCAGGTCACCAGCAGCATTACCCCCTTCCTGATGGCCTCGGTGGCCACCTCGCTGATCATCCTGTTGCGCCCGAGCCTGTCCGTCACGCTCTATATCCTCGCGCTGGCCGTCTTCGAGCTGACCATGACGCTGACCCAGGCCAGCCCGCAGCTGCGCCTGTCGAACCAGATGGGCGGGCTGACCATCTGCGGCATCGGCCTGGTGCTGTCGTTCATCCTCTGGCACAGCCATGTGCGCAACCTGCGCCAGCGCGAGTTCCTCCGCCAGCAAAGGCTGGAGCTGGAAGAAAAGAACCGCCAGCTGGAATACCTCGCCGGCCACGACCCCCTGACCGGGCTGTTCAACCGCCGCCAGTTCGACCAGCTGGTGGGCATGGAGCTCGCGCGCGCCGCCCGCCAGCCGGCGCCGATCAGCCTGCTCATGGTGGACCTGGATCATTTCAAGTTCATCAACGACCGTTACGGCCACCCGTTGGGCGACGAAGTCATCCGCCACACCGCCAGCCTGCTGAGGAACTACACCCGCACGGGTGACAGCGTGGCACGCCTGGGCGGCGAGGAGTTCCTGCTGCTGTTGCCCGACACCTCACAGCCCCAGGCACGGGTCATCGCCGAGAAGGTGCGCCGGCTGCTGGAGGAAACCCCGCTGCCGATGAAGGACGGTCTGCTCTACCTCACCGCGAGCTTTGGCATCGCCTGCCTGGAGGCCGGCATACCGGGCACCTACGAGGGGCTCTACGCGGCGGCGGACAAGGCGCTGTACAAGGCCAAGGCGAGCGGACGCAATCGGGTGGAGGTGATAGCGCTGGGGACGGAGATGGGGACGTTCGATTGAACGCCGCCTCGGTGGAACCTGCAGGAGCGAGCTTGCTCGCGAACGAGACTCCCGGCGACACCGGCGTCAAGCGGTTCGCGAGCANNNTCGCTCCTACGAAAAGCCCGCGTTATTGCGCGTATTTGCGCGTCAGCCCCGGCGGTACGCCGCTGCTGTCGGTCTCGGTCCACGGGCCTTGCGGGCCGACGCCCCAGTACCAGCCGTTGTCCCAGTGGTAGTAGGTACGCTGGCGGTAGAAGAGGTCCTTCTGGCCCTGGATCACATAGACGCCGAGGCTCGCGTCCCAGCGGCCCTTGCCGCCGGGCGGCGGGGCGAACTGGGTCGGGCGCTTGGCGGCCGGCGCTGCGCTGGGCTGCGGAGTGATCGGCGCGCTGGAAGTCCTGGCCGGCGGGATCGGCTTGCTCGGTTGCGAGGGCGGCGGTACGTGCGAAGGCGGTTGCTCCGGCTGCTGCGGCTGCACCACGCAACCACCCAGTACCAGCATGGCGCCCAGCGCCAGCAATCTGCCCTTCATCGCTCAACCCTCTCTTGTCGTGATTACTTCTGATCCGGGCTGTCGATTGTCACGCTCTGCTCGCCCGCCTGGGAAGTAGACAACGAAGCACTTCGTCCGATCCATTCCCCGGCGGTGGCATTGCCGGCGCGGGAGATGCGCGCGACCAGTTGCACCTGCGGATGCTGGGAGAGCTTGAGCTGCGGCATCATCGCGTCGGCGTCGCTGAGGGAAACCTCGCTGGGCAGGTCGGAGACCTTCAGGCGCTTCACCGCCAGCGGCATCGGCGGGCCGCTCACGGCGCGGGCGAAGACGAACACACTGTCGTCCGGCTTGACCTGGCCCTTCACGGCCTCGGTCAGGTCGACCTTCACCTTCAGGGTCACGCCAGCGGTGGCGGCGGCAACCGGCGCCTCGGGCGGAGTCTGGCCCTTCTCGACCATGCGCTGGCGAGCGCGCTCGATGCCACCGGCGATGGCGTCGCGGGACGGATCGTCCTGCGGCAGCACGGTGACCAGACGGCCCCAGTAATCGATGGCGTCGGCGTACTTCTCGTCCTCGAACGCGGCGATACCGAGCAGGCCGAGGGTGGTGACCTCCTGCGGGTCCTTCTTCAGCGCTTCGTCAGCCAGGTCGCGAACCTGCGGGCTGAGCGCCTTGTCGCCGGCGAAGTACAGCGCCTGGGCCCATTGGCCGAGCACTTCCGGCTGGCGACCGGACAGGCGCGCGGCCTGCTCGAAGGCCTTGGCGGCGTCAGCGGCGCGGTTCTGGGTCATGTAGGCGCGGCCTAGGAAATACCAGCCTTCGGCGGAGTCCGGCTGAGCCTTCAGCGAACGCTCCAGGCGCGAGGTCATCTCTTCCATGGACTTGGGCGCGGTGGCGAACTCGCGGGCCAGCTCGACCTTGTCGCTGGCGCCCCAGTGCAGGTAGAGACCCAGGGCGAGGAACGGCAGGACCAGCGCGACTACCAGCGGTGCGGCGCGGCCAAGGCGGGAGCGACGGTCCTCGCTGGCACCCTCGGTATCGGAGAGCAGCTCGCGGGCCGCTTCGGCGCGCCCGGCTTCGAGCTGGGCGTCGTCGAGGGTCCCGGCGTCTCGCTGGGCAGTCAGTTCAGCCAGGCGCTCCTGGTACAGGGCGACGTTGAGGGCGGTACGGTCTTCCTCGGCCTGGGCCTTGCGGCCGCGCAGCAGAGGGACGAGGAGGAATGCCAGGGCCACCAGCAACAGCAGGCCGGCGGCGAGCCAGAAATCGATCATTTGTCTTGGTTATCCAGCAATTGGTCGAGACGCGCCTGCTCCTCGGCGGACAGCGTGGTGGAAGTGGCAGCGGCGGGGCGACGGCGGCGCGCGACGATGGCGCCGATGACGATCACGCCCAGGCCCAGCAGCGCGGCGGGGCCGAACCAGAGCAGCCAGGTGCGCTCGCTGACTTCGGGCTTGTAGCGCACGAACTCGCCGTAGCGGTCGACCATGTAGTCGACGATCTGCTGGTTGCTCTTGCCGGCCGCCATCTGGGTGTAGATCTGCTTGCGCAGGTCGGCGGCGATCGGCGCATTGGAATCGGCGATGTCCTGGTTCTGGCACTTGGGGCAGCGCAACTCGGTGGTCAGGTCGCGGAAGCGCGCGCGCTCGGCGTCGTTGGCGAACTCGTAGGTGTCGATGGCGGCGTGGGCCATGCCGGTGAGGCACAGCCCGAGCGCGGCGGCGGCAAGCAGACGCTTCATTTGCCCTCCGCTTCGTCGACCAGGCCCTGGTAGATCGGCGCCAGCTGTTCACGCCAGACCTTCTCGTCGACGGCGCCAACCAGCTTGTGGCGGATGATGCCGTCCTTGTCGATGATGTAGGTCTCCGGCGCGCCGTAGACGCCCAGGTCCAGGCCCAGGGTGCCCTGTGCGTCGGCGATGTTCAGCAGGTAGGGATTGTGCAGCTCCTTGAGCCACTTCTGCGCAGCGGCGCCATCATCCTTGTAGTTGATGCCGTAGATGACCACACCCTTGGCGGCGAGGTCGGTGAGCACCGGGTGCTCGAAGCGGCAGGTCGGGCACCAGGTGCCCCAGACGTTGACCAGCGCCGGCTTGCCCTTGATATCGGCCTCGGTGTAGGTCTTGCCCGGCTCGGTGACGCTGGGCAGGGAGAACGCCGGGAACGGCTTGCCGATCAGCGCCGACGGCAGTTCGCTGGGGTCCAGCCACAGGCCACGGAAGAGGAATACCGCGACGACCAGGAAGATCGCCAGGGGCAACAGCAGGATCGCACGCTTCACACTCAGGCTCCCTGTCCGGCGAGGCCCAAGGCCTCGCGTACACGCGTTTTCACTTTCAGGCGATAGCGGCGGTCCAGCGCCGCCAGTACGCCGCCCAGGGCCATCAGCAGGCCACCGAGCCAGATGAAGCGTACGAAGGGCTTAATGTGCACGCGCACGGCCCAGGCGCCGTTGTCCAGCGGCTCACCCAGGGCGACATAGAGGTCGCGGGTCAGGCTGCCGTGGATGCCGGCCTCGGTCATCATCGAGTTCTGCACGCTGTACAGGCGCTTCTCCGGGTGCAGCGTGGCGACTTCGGAACCGTTGCGGGTCACGCGGATGGTGCCCTTGTCGGAGGTGAAGTTCGGGCCTTCGAAGTGATGGGTGCCCTCGAAGCGGAACTGATAGCCGGCCAGCTCCACCGATTCGCCCGGCGCCATGCGCAGGTCGCGCTGGGCGCTGAACTGGCTGGTCAGCACCACGCCGATGGCGCAGATGGCGATGCCGAAATGCGCCAGCTGCATGCCCCAGTAGCTGCGGTTCAGCCCCGCGGCACCGGCGATCACGCCCTTGTGGCGGACCTTGTCGAAGAAGTCACGCACACCGGCCAGCACGACCCAGGCGGCGAGCATGAACACGGTCAGCACTTCCCAGTGCAGCTCGCCGTACAGGAAGCTGCCGAGACCGCCCAGCACCACGGTGCCGATCAGCACCGGGGTGAGCATGTTGCGCAGCCAGCGGGTCGGGGTGTCCTTCCAGCGCACCAGCACGCCGACCGCCAGGGCCAGCATGAGGATGGCGATCAGCGGCACGAACAGCGCATTGAAGTACGGCGGGCCGACCGACAGCTTGGCGCCGCTGATGGCGTCGAGCACCAGCGGGTAGAGGGTGCCGAGCAGGATCATCGAGGCGGTGACCACCAGGATCAGGTTGTTCAGCAGCAGGAGGGTCTCGCGCGACCACAGGGCAAAGCCGACCTGGCTCTTGACCACCGGCGCGCGCAGGGCGAACAGCGTCAGTGAGCCACCGACCACCACCAGCAGGAAGGCGAGGATGAACACACCGCGCTCGGGGTCCGAGGCGAACGCATGCACCGAGGTCAGCACGCCGGAACGAACCAGGAAGGTGCCCAGCAGGCTCAGCGAGAAGGCCGCGATGGCCAGCAGCACGGTCCAGCTCTTGAACACGCCACGCTTCTCGGTCACCGCCAGCGAGTGGATCAGCGCGGTGCCCACCAGCCAGGGCATGAAGGAAGCGTTTTCCACCGGGTCCCAGAACCACCAGCCGCCCCAGCCCAGCTCGTAGTAGGCCCACCAGGAGCCCAGCACGATACCGACGCCGAGGAAGGTCCAGGCCACCAGCGTCCAGGGACGCGACCAGCGCGCCCAGGCGGCGTCGAGACGGCCGCCGAGCAGTGCGGCGATGGCGAAGGCAAAGGCGACCGAGAAGCCCACGTAGCCCATGTAGAGCATCGGCGGGTGGAAGATCAGGCCGGGGTCCTGCAGCAACGGGTTGAGGTCGTTGCCGTCCGCCGGCACCTGCGGCAGCAGGCGGCTGAAGGGGTTGGAGGTGATGATCAGGAACAGCAGGAAGCCGGTGCTGATCATGCCCATCACGGCCAGCACGCGGGCCAGCATCACTTCCGGCAACTGGCGGGAGAACACCGACACGGCGAAGGTCCAGCCGCCGAGGATCAGTGCCCAGAGCAGCAGCGAGCCTTCGTGGGCGCCCCACACGGCGCTGAACTTGTAGAACCAGGGCAGCGCGCTGTTGGAGTTGCTGGCGACGTAGGCCACCGAGAAATCATCGTGCAGGAAGGCCCAGGTCAGGCAGCCGAAGGAGAACAGCAGGAAGGCGAACTGCCCCCAGGCTGCCGGGCGCGCCAGGCTCATCCACTGGCGATCGCCGCGCCAGGCGCCGACCAGCGGGAAGAAGGACATCACCAGCGCCATGCACAGCGCGAGGATCAGCGAGAGGTGGCCGAGTTCGGGAACCATGTCAGTTGCTCCCCTGTTGCGGCGCTGCGTTGCCGCTCTGGCTGGCTTCGTAGTGCTCCAGCTTGCCGCTGTCCTTGAGCGCCTTGGTGACTTCCGGCGGCATGTATTTCTCGTCGTGCTTGGCCAGCACTTCATCGGCGGTCAGCACGCCGGCCTCGTTGATCTTGCCCAGGGCGACGATGCCCTGCCCCTCGCGGAACAGGTCCGGGAGGATGCCGCGGTACTTCACCGTGACTTCCTTGGCGAAGTCGGTGACCACGAACTCCACGTCCAGCGAGTCCGCCGACCGCTTGAGCGAGCCCTTCTCCACCATGCCGCCAGCGCGGATGCGCGTGTCGTGCGGAGCTTCGCCGTTGGCGATCTGGGTCGGGGTGTAGAACAGGTTGATGTTTTCCTGCAGGGCCGACAGCGCCAGGCTGACGGCGACGCCAACGCCGGCGACGATGGCGAGGACGATGTACAGACGCTTCTTGCGGACCGGATTCACTTGCTGGCCTCCCGGCGCAGACGACGCGCCTCTTCTTGCAGGTAACGCCGGCGCGCCACGATCGGCGAGACGACGTTGATCGCCAGGACCACCGCGCAGATGGCGTAGGCGGACCACACATAAGGGCCATGGTGACCCATGGCGAGGAAATCGGAGAAAGACTCGAAACTCATAGCGCGCGCTCCACCTCGGCCTTCACCCAGCTCGCGCGGGCTTCGCGCTTGAGCACTTCCAGGCGCATGCGCATCATCAGCACCACGGCGAAGAAGCAGTAGAAACCGGCGACCATCATCAGCAGCGGAATCCACATCTCCGGCGGCATCGGCGGCTTTTCGGTCAGGGTGAAGGTGGCCGGCTGGTGCAGGGTATTCCACCAGTCCACCGAGTACTTGATGATCGGGATGTTCACCACGCCGACGATGGCCAGCACGGCGCAGGCCTTGGCGGCGCTGTCGCGGTTGGTGATGGCCTGGCCCAGGGCGATGATGCCGAAATAGAGGAACAGCAGGATCAGCATCGAGGTCAGGCGCGCGTCCCAGACCCACCAGGCGCCCCAGGTCGGCTTGCCCCAGATGGCGCCGGTCACCAGCGCGACGAAGGTCATCCAGGCACCGATGGGCGCGGCGCACTGCACGGCGACGTCGGCGATCTTCATCTTCCAGATCAGCCCGACTGCGCCCGCCACTGCCAGCATCACGTAGCAGGACTGGGCGAGGAACGCCGCCGGCACGTGGATATAGATGATCCGGAAGCTGTTGCCCTGCTGGTAGTCCGGCGGCGCGAAGGCCAGGCCCCAGACGGTGCCGGCAACCATCAGCAGGATCGCGGCGACCGCGAACCAGGGCATCCAGCGTCCGCTGATCTCGTAGAACCACTTGGGCGAGCCAAGCTTGTGAAACCAAGTCCAGTTCATCATCAGGCTCTGTAATTCAAAGCTCTAGTCTGCCGCCGGTGCCGCTTCCCAGCCCGGCGATCGTTCGTTCACTCGCCGACGCTGATCTTCAGCCCGGCGGCGATGGCAAAGGGCGTCAGCGTCAATGCTAACGCCGTCAGGCTGGCCAGCCACAACAGGTGCCCGGCGGTGGGCAGCCCCTGCAATGACGCCTGCAGCGCTCCGCTGCCCAGGATCAGCACCGGAATGTAAAGCGGCAGGATCAGCAGGGCCAGCAGCAGGCCACCGCGCTTGAGGCCCACGGTGAGCGCCGCGCCCACGGCGCCCAGCAGGCTCAGGATGGGAGTACCCAGCAGCAGCGACAGCAGCAGGTCTGGCAGGCAGCGCGCCGGCAGGCCCAGCATCAGGGCGAACAGCGGCGACAACAGCACCAGGGCCAGCCCTGAAACCAGCCAGTGTGCCAGCACTTTGGCCAGGACCAGTAGGGGCAGGGGGTGCGGCGAAAGGACCCACTGTTCCAGGGAACCATCCTCGAAATCACTGCGGAACAGGCCGTCCAGCGACAGCAGCACCGCCAGCAAAGCCGCGACCCAGACCAGTCCCGGCGAGAGGTTCTTGAGCATTTCCGATTCGGGGCCGACCGCCAGCGGGAACAGCGCGATGACGATGGCGAAGAACACCAAAGGATTAGCCAGCTCCGCCGGACGGCGGAACAGCAGGCGCGCTTCACGGGCGAGCAACAGGGTGAAGACGTTGCTCATCGCGCCGCCTCCCGTGCGTGCTGGCCCAGGTCGAGGGCGCGATAGCCTGAAGGCATGCGTTCAAGGGTGTGGTGGGTGGTCAGCACCACCAGGCCGCCGCGCTCGCAATGGCCGGCGAGGTGCTCTTCGAGCTGCGCCACGCCCTGCTTGTCCAGGGCGGTGAAGGGTTCGTCGAGGATCCACAGCGGTGGCGCGTCGAGGTACAGGCGCGCCAGGGCCACGCGGCGCTGCTGGCCGGCGGACAGGGTATGGCAGGGAACGTCCTCGAAACCGCGCAGGCCGACCGCTTCCAGCGCTTGCCAGATGGCATCGCGATTGGCCGGCTGGTGCAGCGCGCATAGCCAGGCGAGATTCTCTTCGGCGGTGAGCAGGCCCTTGATGCCGGCGGCGTGGCCGATCCACAGCAACAGCCGGGCCAGTTCGTGGCGTTGCTCGGTGAGCGGCTTGCCGTTGAGCAGCACCTCACCGGCGGTGGGCTGCATCAGCCCGCTGAGCAGGCGCAGCAGGCTGGTCTTGCCGCTGCCGTTGGGGCCGACGATCTGTAGCATTTCGCCCGCGCCCAGTCGCAGATCGAGACGCTCGAACAGCATGCGCCAGTCCCGCTCGCAGGCGAGCGCCACGGTTTCGAGGAGGGGATGGGTCAAGGGCATCGGCAACCGTCGGGCAGAAAACAGTCAGTAGTGCAAAAACGCGGCCATACCACGCGGGCCGCCAAGCACGGCCTCGGGCGGCGCATTATACACAGGCGTTCCTACGCCCGACGTCAGGTTTTTCGACAGGGTGTAACGTCAAATCAGCGCACCTTGAGCCGCATCTATCCGCAACCACCGCCCTGCCCTCCTGCCGCCGGACGGTCTAAAGTGCGCGCAACCGCCGCCGATACACTGGGCGCAACCCCGCCACGCCGCCTGCAGGTCCCCGATGCCGAGTGAAATTGGCGCTTCCCGTCCGCTACCGCCTACCCCGTCGCTGCGCAGCCCGCAGAGCGCGGCCGAGCTGACGCTCAAGCTCGCGCAAAGCCTGGGCGACCTGCTGCCGCCGGGGGACAAGGCCCATGCGGAAGTGCTGGCAGTACGCGACGGGCAGGTGAATTTCCAGTTGCTGCTGCGCCTGACCATGGCCAGCGGCCAGCAAGCCCTGGTGGTGGCGGAAAGCCCGCAGGCGCTGCCCAAGGGCAGCACCCTGCAGCTTTCGACATTGAGCCAGACCAGCCTTGCCGCCACCCTGCTGACACAACCGAGCCTCGGCTCGCTCGGCCTGGGCGGCGCCAGCCAGGCGCCATTGGGCAGTCTCGACCTCGACGTGCTGCCGGTGGGCACACTGATCCAGGGCAAGGTGGATGCCAGCCAGCTGATCGCCCTCGGCAAGGCCGAGCAGGTGGTCTACAAGGTCCTGGTGACGTTGCTCAACACGCCGCTGGCCGGGCGCCAGCTGAGCATCGAATCGCCCAACCCGCTCCCGCTCAACAGCCTGCTCAGCGCCCGCGTGCAGGACCAGCAGGCCCTGCAGTTCCTGCCGATGAACGCCCGCCTGGACCAGCTCGACCTGAGCCTGCAGCTCGGCGCCCAGCAGAACCGCCAGGGCCCGCTGGACAACCTGTTCAAGGCACTGCAGGGCGCCGGCAGCAACCCGGACATGAGCCCGGAGCTGCGCCAGTCGGTGGACAAGCTGCTCGGCGCCCTTCCGGACATCCGCCAGCTCAGTGATGCCAAGGGCGTAGCCCAGGCCTTCCAGCAAAGCGGCGCGTTCCTCGAAGGACAGTTGCTGCGCGGCGTGGAAGGCCTGCCCCTGGACCTCAAGGCCAACCTGCTGCGGCTGATTGCCCAGATACTGCCAACCCTCCAGGGGGGTACGGCAGCCGCGGTGCTGGGCAACCTGCCGGGCAGCGCCCTGGCCGGTGCCAACAACCTGGCACAGGCCATGCCGGCGTTCGTGCGCAATGCGCTGGGCGTGATCGGACAGACCAGCGGGCGCACAGCGCCACCGGTCAGCTTCCCGCTCCCCAGCCGGCTGGCCAATGAATTGGAAGAAGAAGGCGACCTCGAGTCGCTGCTCAAGCTGGCCGCCGCCGCGGTCTCCCGCTTGCAGACCCACCAGCTGGGCAGCCTGGCGCAGAGTGACGTGCTGCCCGACGGCACCGTGCTGAACACCTGGCAGCTGGAGATTCCCCTGCGGCACCAGCAGCAGATGGTGCCGATCCAGGTGCGTATCCAGCAGGAAGAAAAGGACAGCCCGGCGAGCGAACGCGAGCAACAACCACGCGAAGTGCTCTGGCGCGTGGATCTGGCCTTCGACCTGGACAGCCTCGGCCCACTGCAGGTCCAGGCCACCCTGGCCCACGGCAGCATTGGCACCCAGCTGTGGGCCGAACGCGCCGCCACCGCCAGCCTGATCGACGGCGAACTGGCCACCCTGCGCCAGCGCCTGAACGACGCCGGTCTCAGCGTGGGCGAGCTGAGCTGCCGCCAGGGCAAGCCGCCCCAGGGCGCGCGCACCGCGGTGGAACAACGCTGGGTGGACGAGACCGCATGAAGAAATCCAGGAAAGCGCCGCGCCAGGCCATCGCCCTCAACTATGACGGGCAGAGCGCACCGACGCTGACTGCCAAGGGCGACGATGAGCTGGCGGAAACCATCCTCGCCATCGCCCGCCACCACGAAGTGCCGATCTACGAGAACGGCGAGCTGGTGCGCCTGCTGGCACGCCTGGAGCTGGGCGATGCGATTCCCGAGGCGCTCTACCGCACCATCGCCGAAATCATCGCTTTCGCCTGGTACCTCAAGGGCAAGAGCCCGCTGAATGACAAGCCAGGGGCGCCGCCAGACGCGCTGCCGCTGTTGCTGGAAGGGCCGGGCTCCCGGCACCGGTAAGCTTTCTCAGCCGCGGCACTCGCAGCCGCTGCGGGCAGGAGGAAGGTCGCTGGCCGGGGCGAAGTCACTGAACTCGCGCACCGCCTTGCGGATCGGCTGCTCGTCTTCGCTGTGGTAGAGCACCATACTGCTGGTCACCTCGCGCAACTGCGCCAGGGAAATCGGCTTGTCCAGCACATCCAGCAACGGCACGCGGTTGGCCCAGGCCCACTGCATCAGGCCGCGCCGTTCCTCCGCACTGTAATTGCCCACCAGCAGGAACTGGCGGAAGGTGTTGCTCTGGCTCAGCGCCTTGAGGCTGAGCAGCTCGCTCTGGCCCGGGCGGAAGTCGTCGTGGATGAACAGGCTGTAGCGCTGCCGGCCAGAAAGCGCCTTGCGCACTTCGTCCAGGTTCAGGCACAGGCTCAGGTGGTAGAACTCCAGGCGATTGAGCAGCACGCTGTAGTTCAACAGCCGGCCGGGATGCGAGCACAGCACCATGGCCCGACGGGAAATGGTCGCCATATCGATGGCCTCGAAAAAATTTTGACGAGGCCAATTTAGCGACGATATGCCGCCTTTCTTATCAGACGAGTCCTAATTGCATGTAGTGAAATTCTTACAAGCTAGAAATCCCGACAGGCGGCAGGGCGCGAAAAGGGCGACGACGCGGGCTCAGTCCCGCGCCTTGCCCTGATGCAGGCGGGCGACCAGCTCGGCTTCAGCCTGGGACAGGCCGCAACTCTGGGTCAGGTCTTCGGGGCTTGCGCCCATGCCGACCAGGCGTGCGGCCTGGCTGAAGGAAAGGCTGGTGGGGTCGCGCTGCTCGATGCGCACCAGGCGCTCGGGCAGCGGCGCAACCTGTTTGTTCAGCTCGCGCAGCTCCTCGCCCATGCGGATATTGATCTGCTGGTACGACTCGATGCGCTTGCCCTGCTCCTTCAGCCGCTGCTCGAACACCGCCAGCTGCTTGGCCAGCTGCACCGCCTGGGCTTCCTGGGCACGCTGCCGGCCAGACAGCCAGACACAGGCCATCGCAAGGCCCGCGCAGGCGATACCGAGCACCACCAGAGCGATCAGCACCTCAGATGCTCTCCAGCTCCGACCACTCTTCCTCGGTCATCATCTTGTCCAGCTCGACCAGGATCAGCAGTTCGCCGTTCTTGTTGCAGACGCCCTGGATGAACTTGGCCGATTCCTCGTTACCGACGTTCGGCGCGGTCTCGATCTCGGACTGGCGCAGGTAGACGACCTCGGCGACGCTGTCGACCAGGATGCCCACCACCTGCTTGTCGGCTTCGATGATCACGATGCGGGTGTTGTCCGAGACCGGCGCCGGGTCCAGGCCGAAGCGCTGGCGGGTGTCGATCACGGTCACCACGTTGCCGCGCAGGTTGATGATCCCCAGCACGTAGCTCGGGGCACCGGGGACCGGCGCGATCTCGGTGTAGCGCAGCACTTCCTGGACCTGCATCACGTTGATGCCGTAGGTCTCGTTGTCCAGGCGGAAGGTGACCCACTGCAGAATCGGATCTTCGGCACCTTGCGCTGACGTTTTCTTCATATCCCCTCGCCTCTTCTGGTTCCACGCCGCCTGCGGCGTGGAGGTTGTCTTTCAAATCCGGTTGCGCGCAGCCTCGGGGCTACAGGCGCTTGGCGGCGCCGCTGGCGATCAGTTCGGCCAGGGCCGAGACGTCGAGCAGCGCGCACATCTGGTCGATCACCGTGCCGGCCAGCCACGGGCGTTGCTGGCGCTGGCTGCGCCACTTCACCTCGGACGGGTCCAGGCGCACGGAGCGGCTGACCTGATGCACGGCCAGCCCCCACTCGTAGCCCTGCACGGAAATCACGTACTGCAGCCCCTCGCGGTAGTCGTCGCGGTAACGCTCGGGCATCACCCAGCGCGCGGTATCGAGCACCTTCAGGTTGCCGTTCTGGCCCGGCAGGATGCCGAGGAACCAGTCGGGCTGGCCGAACAGCGGGGTCAGGTCGTGCCCCGCCAGTGGATAAATGGAGCCCAGGCAGACCAGCGGCACTGCCAGGGTCAGCCCGGCGACGTCGAACAGCAGGCACTCGAAGGGCTCGGCGGCCCACACCGGGCGGCCGTCGTCGAGCAGCTTCAGCGGCGCGGCGGGCATCTCGGCGCTGCCGGGCTGGTGCAGGTCGATGACCTGGCCCAGTTGTGCCGACGGTTCGTCGGCAACAGGCGCTTCAATGACCGGGACCACTGTCTCGGGCACGCGCAGTTCTGCCACCGGAGTCTGGGCAACCGGCACGCGGGCGGTGACGTTCAGGCGCGCATCACGGACCTGCTCTTCGAGCACGGCCGCTTCGAATTCGTCGAGGCTGACGCTGGCTTCCGGCGCCTGTACGACGGCAGCCTGAGGCTCGGCGACCAAGGGCGCGACCGGCTCGCTGACCACCAGCGCCACCGGGGCGACCGGAGCAGGAGCAACAGCAGGAGCAACAGGCTGCGCCACCGGTTCCGGGGCGAAGTCTTCGAAAGTGGCCTCCTGCAGCAGCGCGTCCAGGTAGGACTGCAGCGCAAGCTGGGGGCGAGTGGCGGTAGCGGAACGACTCATGATGGATAACCGCGCAAGGTGACTTTCCAGACTATCGGCAGCGGGCGCGCCGCTCTTGAGCGCATCCGTCGGATTCTTTTGTTCGGGCCCGCCGGCCTCGGCAACGACATGTTCAGGCTACCTGGCTCGCCGGCACGTGGGCCAGCAGATGCTTGAGCAACGCGCGGTAGGCGATCACGCCACGGCTGTTGCCGTCATTGCGCGAGGGCACCGTACCCAGGCGGCTGGCGTCGCGCAGCTTGGTGTCTACCGGGATGAACGCCTGCCAGAGAGTCTCCGGGTAGGTATCGCGCAGCACCCGCAGGGTGCCCAGGGATGCCTGGGTACGGCGATCGAACAGGGTCGGCACGATGGTGAACGGCAGCGCCTGCTTGCGCGAGCGGTTGACCATCTTCAGCGTGTTGACCATGCGCTCCAGGCCCTTGAGGGCGAGGAACTCGGTCTGCACCGGGATCACCAGGTGCTGGCTGGCCGCCATCGCATTGACCATCAGCACACCCAGCAGCGGCGGGCTATCGATGATCGCGTAGTCGAATTCGTTCCACAGCTGCGCCAGGCTCTTGGCGATCACCAGGCCCAGGCCGTTCTGCCCGGGCGACTGGCGCTCCAGGGTGGCCAGCGCAGTGCTCGACGGCAGCAGGCGGATGTTCTCGTGGCTGGTGGGCAGCAACAGCGACTCCGGCAACCCCTCGGGCACGTTGCCCTGGTGCAGGAACAGGTCGAACACGCTGTGTTCCAGGGTGTCCGGGTCGTGGCCGAAATAGCTGGTCATCGAGCCATGGGGGTCCAGGTCGACGATCAGCACGCGCTTGCCGGCATCCGCCAGCAGGCCCGCCAAGGCGATGGAGGAAGTGGTCTTGCCGACGCCACCTTTCTGGTTGGCTACCGCCCAGACTTTCATAGTGCGCGCTCCCCGGTGGCACAGCATCGGCTCAGGATCGTAGTCATGGTTCTCATTGCCCTGTGGCCGATGACGAAGAATTGACGGCGCCACTGTCGGGCGCCTCGCTGGCAAGCACTGGTGCAGATTGCGTGCCAGCATGTCGCAACGCCGGGTCCGGCTGCGCCTTGCCACTGCCCACCCCGCTGATGCTGCGGCGCACCTCGAGGTTGCGGGAGATCACCAGCACTACCCGGCGATTGCGTGCGCGGCCATCCGCCGTGGCATTGTCCGCCACTGGCTGGAATTCGCCATAGCCCACCGCCGCCAGCCGACCGGCGTCGAGGCCGTCCTGGGCGAGCATACGGACGATGCTGGCGGCGCGGGCCGCGGACAGTTCCCAGTTGGTCGGGTACTGCGAATTATGGATCGGAACGTTGTCGGTGAAGCCTTCGACGTGCACTGGGTTGCGGTAAGGCGCCAGAATCCTGGCGACCTTCTCGATGATCTCGAAGGCGGCGTCATTGGGGATGGCATCGCCGCTGGGGAACAGCAGGCTGGAATTGAGGGTGATCTCGATCCAGAACTCGTTGCCGCGCACCGACAGCTGGTCGGTGGAGATCAGGTCGCCGAAGGCCTGGCGCACGCTGTCGGTGATCTGCTGCAGGGTATCGGGGTTGCCCTGGGCCTGGCCGTCGTCCTGCGGCTCGTTGAGCGACTGGTCCGGCTGCTGGGTGCGCGGGCGCTCCTCGCCGACGGGAATCGGGCGGATCGAACGGTCCGGCTGGTTGAACACGCCGGTCAGGGTTTCCGAGAGGATCTTGTACTTGCCCTCGTTGATCGAAGAGATCGAGTACATCACCACGAAGAAGGCGAACAGCAGGGTGATGAAGTCCGCGTAGGACACCAGCCAGCGTTCGTGATTCTCGTGTTCCTCATGGCGTCTGCGGCGAGGCATGCGCATCCCCTCCCCCTCAGCCGACGAAGCCTTGCAGCTTCAGCTCGATGGAGCGCGGGTTCTCGCCTTCGGCGATGGACAGCAGGCCCTCCATCAACATTTCGCGGTAACACGACTGGCGCAGCACGATGCTCTTGAGCTTGTTGCCGATCGGCAGCAGCAGGAGGTTGGCCAGGCCGACACCGTAGATGGTGGCAACGAAGGCCACGGCAATACCGTTGCCCAGCTGGCTGGGGTCGGCGAGGTTGCCCATCACGTGGATCAGCCCCATCACCGCACCAATGATACCGATGGTCGGCGAGTAGCCGCCCATGGCCTCGAATACCTTGGCGGCGGCCAGGTCGCGGCTTTCCTGGTTGAACAGGTCGACTTCGAGGATGCTGCGGATGGCCTCGGGCTCGGTGCCGTCCACCAGCAGTTGCAGGCCCTTGCGCGCATAGGGGTCGCGCTCGGCGTCGGCGACGGTTTCCAGGCCCAGCAGGCCTTCCTTGCGCGCCGTCATGCTCCAGCCGACCACATGGTTGATGCCGCCGACCAGGTCCACCTTCGGCGGCAGGACCATCCAGCGCAGCATGGTCAAGGCGCGCTTGAGCACTGCGACCGGGGTCTGCAGCAGCGCAGCGGCCAGGGTGCCGCCGACCACGATCAGCGCCGCCGGGCCGTTGGCCAGGGCACCGACGTGCCCGCCCTCGAGGAAGTTGCCACCGATGATGGCAACCAGCGCAAGGATCAGGCCGACCAGGCTGAGGACATCCATCAGCCGCAGGCCTCGGTCAGGTGGCGGCCGATGTCGTCCAGGCTGTACACCGCGTCGGCCAGGCCCGCCTTGGCGATCGCCATGGGCATGCCGTAGATCACGCAGCTGGCTTCATCCTGCGCCCAGACATGGGCACCGCCCTGCTTGAGCATGCGCGCGCCCTCGCGGCCGTCGGCGCCCATGCCGGTGAGGACCACCGCCAGGACCTTGTCGCCATAGGCCTTGGACGCGGAGCCGAAGGTCACGTCGACGCAAGGCTTGTAGTTCAGGCGCTCGTCGCCGGGGAGGATGCGGATCGCGCCACGGGCGTCGACCATCATCTGCTTGCCGCCGGGAGCCAGCAACGCCACGCCGGGACGCAGGATGTCGCCATCCTCGGCTTCCTTGACGGTGATCTTGCACAGCTTGTCCAGGCGCTCGGCGAAGGCCTTGGTGAAGGCCGCCGGCATGTGCTGGATCAGCACCAGCGGCGCGGGGAAGTTGGCAGGCAGCTGGGTCAGGACCCGCTGCAGCGCCACCGGCCCACCGGTGGACGTACCGATGGCTACCAGCCGGTAGGGCTTACGCTTTGGGGCGGCGGAAGTCGCCGGAGCCGGAGCAGCCGGCGCGTGGCTGCCGCCCGACGAAGCGGGAGCGGCCGGGCGCGCAGTGCCGGCAGCGGGAGTCGACGCCGCCGCGGCCGGGCTCGACGAGTACGAAGAGTACGCGGCAAAACGGCGGTTGCTCTTGGCGATGGTGTGGACCTTCTCGCACAGCAACTGGCGGACCTTGTCCGGGTTGCGCGAGATGTCCTCGAAATTCTTCGGCAGATAATCGACGGCGCCGGCGTCCAGCGCGTCCAGGGTCACCCGCGCGCCCTCGTGGGTCAGCGAGGAGAACATCAGGACCGGCGTCGGACAGCGCTGCATGATGGTCCGCACGGCGGTGATGCCGTCCATCAGCGGCATCTCGTAGTCCATGGTGATCACGTCGGGCTTGAGCGCCAGCGCCTGATCGATCGCCTCGCGGCCGTTGGTCGCCGTGCCGACCACCTGGATCTGCGGGTCAGCCGAAAGAATCTCCGAGACGCGGCGGCGGAAGAACCCCGAATCGTCCACCACCAGGACTTTGACAGCCATAGACACTCCTGAAAAAAACTTCTTCCATCACGGGCGCGGACCTCGCGGCCCGCGCACGGCGGTCAGATACGACGGGCGTAGCGCTTGAGCATGCTTGGCACGTCGAGGATCAGCGCGATGCGCCCGTCCCCGGTAATAGTCGCCCCCGCCATGCCCGGCGTGCCCTGCAGCATCTTGCCCAGCGGCTTGATCACCACCTCTTCCTGGCCCACCAGCTGGTCGACCACGAAGCCAATGCGCTGGGTGCCCACGGAGAGGATCACCACGTGGCCCTCGCCCGGCTCGTCATGCTGCGCGCCCGGCACCAGCCAGCGCTTGAGGTAGAACAACGGCAGCGCCTTGTCGCGGACGATCACCACTTCCTGGCCGTCGACCACGTTGGTGTTCGACAGGTCGAGGTGGAAGATCTCGTTGACGTTGACCAGCGGGAAGGCGAAGGCCTGGTTGCCCAGCATCACCATCAGGGTCGGCATGATCGCCAGGGTCAGCGGGACCTTGATGACGATCTTCGAGCCCTGGCCCTTGGTCGAGTAGATGTTGATGATGCCGTTGAGCTGGGAAATCTTGGTCTTCACCACGTCCATGCCGACACCGCGGCCGGAGACGTCGGAAATCTCGGTCTTGGTCGAGAAGCCCGGGGCGAAGATCAGGTTGTAGCAGTCAGACTCGGACAGGCGATCGGCCGCGTCCTTGTCCAGCAGCCCCTTCTCCACGGCCTTGGCGCGCAGCACGTCCGGATCCATGCCCTTGCCGTCGTCGGAGATCGACAGCAGGATGTGGTCGCCTTCCTGCTCGGCGGACAGCACCACCTTGCCTGAACGCGACTTGCCAGCGGCTTCGCGCTCGTCCGGGCCTTCGATGCCGTGGTCCACCGCGTTGCGCACCAGGTGCACCAGCGGGTCGGCCAGCGCCTCGACCAGGTTCTTGTCCAGGTCGGTCTCTTCGCCGATCAGCTCGAGGTTGATCTCTTTCTTCAGGTTGCGCGCCAGGTCGCGGACCTGCCGCGGGAAGCGGCCGAAGACCTTCTTGATCGGCTGCATGCGGGTCTTCATGACCGACGACTGCAGGTCGGCGGTGACCACGTCGAGGTTGGAGACGGCCTTGGCCATCGCCTCGTCGCCGCTGTTCAGGCCCAGGCGCACCAGGCGGTTACGCACCAGCACCAGTTCGCCGACCATGTTCATGATCTCGTCCAGGCGGGCGGTGTCCACGCGCACGGTGGTTTCCGCTTCGTTGGCCGGCTTTTCTGCAGCGGCAGCGGCGGGCTTGGCCGGCGCAGGCTTGGCGGCAGCGGCCGGCGCCGGAGCGGCAGCGGGCCTGGGCGCCGGCGCTGCAGCAATCGGCTTGGCGGCCGCGACCGGCTCTTCCTTCGCGCCCGTGAACTGGCCCTTGCCGTGCAGCTCGTCGAGCAGCTTTTCGAATTCGTCGTCGGTGATATTGTCGTCGCCGCCGGCAGCCGGAGCTTCCTCAGGCCGGGTCTCGGCAACAGCCTCGACGGGAGCGGGGGTTTCTTCCTTCGCACCGGTGAACTGGCCCTTGCCGTGCAACTGGTCGAGCAGCGCTTCGAACTCGTCGTCGCTGATCTCGTCGCCAGCACCCGCGGCAGGCGTCTCGGCAACCGGGGCCGGAGCCGCGCTGACGGGCTCCTTGGCAGCGGCGCTGAACTGGCCCTTGCCATGCAACTGGTCAAGCAGTGCTTCGAATTCGTCGTCGGTGATGTCGTCGCCGCCGCTGCCAACCGGCGCAGCAGGCGCCTCGGCGGCCGGCTCGAGGGCATCCATCAGCTGTTCGAACTCGGCGTCGGTGATGTCGCCATAAGCGGCCGCAGCGGCCGGGGCCTCTGCCACGACCGGCTCGGCAACAGCCGCAGCGGGAGCTGGCGCAGGAGCGGCGTTCGGATCCGCCAGGCGCGACAGCGCGGCGAGCAGCTCGGGAGTCGCCGGCGTCGGCTCCTCCGCGTCACGCACCTGCTGGAACATGACGTTGACGGTATCCAGCGCCTGCAGCATCACGTCCATCAGCTCGGCATCCACGCGGCGTTCGCCCTTGCGCAGCATGTCGAAGACGTTCTCGGCGATGTGGCAGCACTCCACCAGCGCATTCAGCTGGAGGAAGCCGGCACCACCTTTGACGGTATGGAATCCACGGAAGATTGCGTTGAGCAGGTCCATGTCATCCGGGCGGCTTTCCAGCTCGACCAGTTGTTCGGACAGTAGCTCGAGAATCTCGCCGGCCTCCACCAGGAAGTCCTGGAGGATTTCGTCATCGGCGTCGAAGCTCATTCGGTGCTCCCTCTACAGCGTCAGCGGACGCTTAAAAACCAAGGCTGGACAACAGGTCATCGACATCGTCCTGACCGGATACGACGTCCTTTCTTGTATCGGCAGCAATCTGCGGACCTTCACCCTTGGACGATCTTTCTTTTTCCACCGCGTCGCGCATGCTCTCGTGGTCATGCTCGATACCGGCGTAACGATCAACCTGCCCCGCCATCCAGACCAGCTTCACCAGGTTCGACTCGACCTCGGTCACCAGCTTGGTGACGCGCTTGATCACTTGCCCGGTGAGGTCCTGGAAGTCCTGCGCCAGCAGGATGTCGTTCAGGTGCGCGGAGAGCTTGCGGCTGTCCTGGGCGCTGATGTAGAGGAACTGCTCGACACGCTTGGCCAGGTCGCGGAAGGCCTCGGGGCCCAGCTCGCGGCGCATGAAGCGCGACCAGTCTTCCTGCAGCTCCTTGGCCTGGGTCTCGATGTGCATGACCACCGGGGTGCACTCTTCCACCAGGTCCATGGTGCGATTGGCCGCTTTCTCGGTCATCGTCACCACGTAGGACAGGCGATCGGTGGCGTCGGCAATCTGCGAGACTTCCTGGGCGCGCGGGGAGCTGGGATCGATCTGGAAGTTGACGATGGCGTTGTGCAGCTCGCGGGTCAGTTTGCCTACCTCTTGGTAGAGCCCGCGATCACGCGCCTGGTTGAGCTCGGAGATCAGCTGCACGGCGGTCTGTACGTCGCCCTGCTCGAGGCAGTCGACCAATTCGCGCGCGTGTTTTTTCAGGGTCGACTCGAAGTCACCCGCGGATTCGTTGAAATCCATGACGCCCTCTTGGTCAGCCTCAGCTGCCGACCCGCTCGAAAATCTTCTCGATCTTTTCTTTCAGCACCTGAGCGGTGAAAGGCTTGACCACATAGCCGTTGACCCCGGCCTGGGCCGCTTCGATGATCTGGTCGCGCTTGGCTTCGGCGGTGACCATCAGCACCGGCAGGTGCTTGAGGCGCTCGTCGGCGCGGACCGCACGCAGCAGGTCGATGCCGGTCATGCCGGGCATGTTCCAGTCGGTAACGAGGAAGTCGAAGTTGCCGCTGTGCAGCATCGGCAGCGCAGTGGTGCCATCGTCGGCTTCTGCGGTGTTGGTGAACCCCAGGTCTCGCAGGAGGTTCTTGATGATGCGCCTCATCGTGGAAAAGTCGTCCACGATGAGAATTTTCATGTTCTTGTCCAAACCTGCCTCCATCGATACCAAACGCGCCCTGGCGGGCGTGCCGTCAATTCATCGAGCGTCGTGCGCTCTTTGCTGTGGGCGCGTCAAAGGAACGTCACCCAAAAATTCGTAAGCCTATAACTTGCCTAAGGAAAATCCCTTCAGCACCGCCTCTCAGAAGCAGCCGACGCGAAACTACCCGATGCTCAGCGAGCGCGCCACTCCGCCAGTCGCGAACGCAGTCGCGCGGCGCACTGGCTGTGCAGCTGGCTGACGCGGGACTCGCTGACGCCCAGCACTTCGCCGATCTCCTTGAGGTTGAGTTCCTCGTCGTAGTACAGGGCCAGCACCAGTCGCTCGCGCTCGGGCAGCTTGGTGATGGCGTCAGCCAGGGCCGCCTGGAAGCGCTCGTCTTCCAGGCCATGGGATGGCTCGTTGTCGTGGTGCGATGCGTCTTCGGCAAAGCCGCCGCCCTGGTCGCCGTCCTGCAACATGTCATCGAAGCTGTACAGACGGCTGCCCTGGGTGTCGCTGAGGATGCCGTAATAATCTTCGAGGCTCATATTGAGTTCGGCAGCAACCTCCTGATCTTTAGCGTCGCGTCCCGTGCGCGCTTCGACGGCGCGGATGGCGTCGCTGACCATGCGGGTGTTGCGGTGGACCGAACGCGGGGCCCAGTCGCCCTTGCGCACCTCGTCGAGCATGGCGCCGCGGATGCGGATGCCGGCATAGGTTTCGAAGCTCGCGCCCTTGCCCTGATCGTATTTCTTCGCAGCCTCCAGCAGGCCGATCATGCCGGCCTGCATCAGGTCCTCCACCTGCACGCTGGCCGGCAGACGGCCAAGCAGGTGGTAGGCGATGCGCTTCACCAGCGGAGCGTGTTTCTGGATCAGCAGTTCCTGGGAGTTGTGCGCCTGTGCCTTGCTGTACATACGCGCTCCGGAGGCCGCGGTCATACGGCCGAACCCGTGGGATGTTGCACCAGGCGCTCGACGAAGAACTCCAGGTGCCCTCGTGGGTTGGCCGGCAGCGGCCAGCTGTCGACCTTCTGCGCCACCGCACGGAAGGCCAGGGAAGCCTTGCTGCGCGGGAACGCCTCATACACCGAACGCTGCTTCTGCACGGCCTTGCGCACCGACTCATCGTAGGGAATGGCGCCGACGTACTGCAGCGCCACATCCAGGAAGCGGTCGGTGACCTTGGTCAGCTTGGCGAACAGGTTGCGGCCTTCCTGGGGGCTGTGCGCCATGTTCGCCAGCACGCGGAAACGGGTCATGCCGTAGTCGCGGTTGAGCAGCTTGATCAAAGCGTAGGCATCGGTGATGGACGTGGGTTCATCACAAACGACCAGCAGCACTTCCTGGGCGGCACGGACGAAGCTCACCACCGAATCGCCGATGCCGGCGGCGGTGTCCACCACCAGCACGTCGATGTTGTCGCTGATGTCGCTGAACGCCTGGATCAGACCGGCGTGCTGCATCGGCGTGAGGTGCACCATGCTCTGGGTGCCCGAGGCCGCCGGGACGATGCGAATACCGCCAGGCCCCTGGAGGATCACGTCACGCAGGTCGCACTCGCCCTCGATGACGTCGGCCAGCGTGCGCTTGGGCGACAGCCCCAGCAGCACGTCGACGTTGGCCAGGCCCAGGTCGGCGTCCAGCAGCATGACGCGGCGGCCGAGGTCGGCCAGCGCCAGCGACAGATTCACCGACACGTTGGTCTTGCCCACGCCACCCTTGCCGCCGGTGACTGCGATTACCTGAACGGGATGCATACCCATATCAATACCTTGTCTCGTCGTTCGACCGTCACGCTTCTGGCGTTTCGGCTATTCCGGTTGCAGTGCTCTACCGCCTCCGGCGCTCGCGGATCGTCTTGCAGAGCATCCGCATCGCTTGGGTGGCTCAACCGGCCACCCCACGCCCCACGCGGGGCTCACAATCTTCAGCTGGCGCGACGCACCGGCTGTTGGTAAAGGCCGGCGAACATGTCCGCCATGGCATCCTCGCAGGGCTCTTCGGGCGACTGCAGGCTCACCGCACGGCTGACCAGTTGGTGCGCGCGTGCCACCTGCAGGTCGTCCGGGATCTTCGGCCCGTCAGCCAGATAGGCTACCGGTAGATGCTGGCTGATAGCCAGAGCCAGAGCTTCACCGAGGCTTCCCGCTTCGTCCAGTTTGGTCAGGATGCACCCGGCCAGCCCACAGGAACGATAGTTCTGCCAGGCGGACTTGAGTACCTGGCTCTGGCTGGTCGCGGCCAGCACGAGGTAATTCTTCACGTTCAGGCTCAGCGAAGACAGCGCCTCGAGCTGCATGCGCAGTGCCGGATCGTTGGCGGGCAGCCCGGCGGTATCGATCAGCACCAGACGCTTGCGCGCCAGCGGCGCCATGGCCTGGATCAGCGACTGGCCAGGGTCGACCAGGGTCACCGGCACATTGAGGATGCGACCCAGGGTCTTGATCTGCTCCTGCGCACCGATGCGGAAGCTGTCCATGGACACCAGGGCGATGCTCTGCGCGCCGTACTTCAGCACATAACGAGCGGCCAGCTTGGCCAGGGTGGTGGTCTTGCCCATGCCGGCCGGGCCGACCAGGGCGATCACACCGCCCTGCTCCAGCAGGTCGATTTCCGGGGTATTGATCGAGCGCGCCAGGTGCGCCAGCAGCATGCGCCAGGCCTGCTTCGGGTCGGCGATGGAGGCCACGCGCTCCAGCAGGTTGCGCGACAGGTCAGCCGGCAGCCCCATGCGCTGCAGGCGACGCCACAGGCCGGCCTGTTTCGGGCGCTGGTTCTGCAACTGGTTCCAGGCGATGGAGCCCAGCTGCACTTCGATCAGCTCGCGCAGGCCGTTGAGCTCGAAGCGCATGGCTTCCAGCGCCTGCTGGCCCACCGTGGCCGGCGCCGGGGCAACCGGCGCATCCATGGCTGCGGCCAGGGTTTCGGCAGCGCTGCGACGCGGCGCTTCGGTGCCGTACATTTGACGGTCCTTGCGCACGCCATCGGTTGCGCGGGCCGGGGCCGACAGGTCCGCCCTGGCCTGGGCGATCTTCGCCTGGGTCTTGCGCAGCTCGGCTTCCAGCGCCGGGTTCGGCTTGCTGGCGGCCACCGGTGCCTGGTAATCCAGCGCGGCGGTCAGCTCCACGCCGCCGGCGACACGGCGATTGCCGATGATCGAGGCATCCGGGCCCAGCTCGTCACGGACCAGTTTCATGGCCTGACGCATATCGGCGGCGAAGAAGCGTTTTACCTGCATGGCCTTGGACCTCAATCAGTTCTGCCCAACAGTGGCGACAATCGTGACTTGTTTGTTGTCCGGGATTTCCTGGTAAGCCAGCACGTTCATGGTGGGAACCGCCATCCGGGCGAATCGCGACATCATCGCGCGGATGGGACCTGCCACCAGCAGAATCGCCGGCTTGCCGAGCATCTCCTGACGCTGCGCCGCTTCAACCATCGAGCGTTGCAGCTTTTCGGCCATTCCGGGCTCCAGCAACATGCCGTCTTCGGAGCCTTGTCCGGCCTTCTGAAGACTATTGAGCAATATCTGTTCCAACCTGGGTTCCAGAGTGATCACAGGCAGCTCCGGCTCTAGTCCCACAATGGTTTGCACGATTGCGCGGGCCAGCGCGACGCGAACCGCCGCCACCATCGCGGCGGGATCTTGACTCTTCACCGCCACGTTGGCGATGGCTTCCGCGATGGTACGGATGTCGCGTACCGGCACCTGTTCCTGCAGCAGCGCCTGGAGAACCTTGAGCAGCGTCGACAGGGAAATCATCCCCGGCACCAGCTCTTCGGCGAGCTTGGGCGAAGTCTTGGCCAGCAGTTGCATCAGTTGCTGGACTTCCTCGTGGCCGAGCAGCTCGTGGGCATGCTTGTGCAGCACCTGGTTCAGGTGAGTGGCGACCACGGTGCTGGCGTCGACCACGGTGTAGCCCAGGGACTGCGCCTGGTCGCGCTGCGAGGCTTCGATCCACACGGCTTCCAGGCCGAAGGCCGGGTCCTTGCCGGCGATGCCGTTGAGGGTGCCGAACACCTGGCCGGGGTTGATCGCCAGGTCGCGGTCCGGGTAGATCTCGGCCTCCGCCACGCTCACGCCCATGAGCGTCAAGCGATAGGCGTTGGGCAGCAGATCGAGGTTGTCGCGGATGTGCACCGACGGCATCAGGAAGCCCAGGTCCTGGGACAGCTTCTTGCGCACGCCCTTGATCCGCGCCAGCAGTTGCCCACCCTGGTTGCGGTCCACCAGCGGAATCAGGCGGTAACCCACTTCCAGGCCGACCATATCCACCGGCGTCACGTCGTCCCAGCCCAGTTCCTTGGTCTGCTCGGCGCGCTGCGCCGGCAGCAGTTCCTGCTGGGTCTGGGCCTCCTGCTCGGCCTTCTGGCTGGCCTGGCGCTGGCGGTGCCAGATCAGGTACGCGCCGGCAGCGGCCAGGCCACCCAGGCCGACGAAGGACACGTGCGGCATGCCGGGGACCAGGCCCATGGCGATCAGGATGGCGGCAGAGATCGCCAGCGCCTTGGGCGAGGCGAACATCTGGCGGTTGACCTGCTGGCCCATGTCCTCGGAGCTGGAGACGCGGGTCACCATGATCGCAGCCGCGGTAGACAGCAGCAGCGAAGGCAACTGCGCCACCAGACCGTCACCGATGGTCAGCAGGGCGTAGACCTTGCCGGCGTCGCCGAAGCTCATCGAGTGCTGGATCATGCCGATGGCCACGCCACCGATGAGGTTGATGAAGAGGATCAGCAGGCCGGCGACGGCGTCACCGCGGACGAACTTGCTGGCACCGTCCATGGAGCCGTAGAAGTCGGCTTCCTGGGCCACTTCGGCGCGGCGCTTCTTGGCTTCGGCCTGCTCGATCAGCCCGGCGTTGAGGTCGGCGTCGATGGCCATCTGCTTGCCGGGCATGGCGTCGAGGGTGAAACGCGCGCTCACCTCGGAGATGCGCCCGGCACCCTTGGTGACCACCACGAAGTTGATGATCATGAGGATCGCGAAGACCACGATACCGACGACGTAGTTGCCACCGATCACCACCTCGCCGAAGGCCTGGATCACCTTGCCCGCCGCCGCGTGGCCGTCGTGGCCGTGGAGCAGCACGACGCGGGTGGACGCGACGTTCAGCGCCAGGCGCAGCAGGGTGGCGACCAGCAGGATGGTCGGGAACACGGCGAAGTCCAGCGGGCGCAGGGCGTACACGCTGACCAGCAGGACCACGATGGACAGGGCGATGTTGAAGGTGAACAGCACATCCAGCAGGAACGGCGGAATGGGCAGGGTCATCATCGCCAGCATGGCGAGCAACAGCAGCGGCACGCCGAGGTTGCCCCGGCTGAGCCCTACCAGATTGCTGCGAACAGTGCCGATCAGTTGCGTACGATCCACCCGTGATTCCCCTGCGCGTTGGCGGCCGAGGCGGCCACCGGATCAAACTTTTGACGCCCAACCGGGCATCCGCACAGGGTTTTGCAGGAAGCGTTCCAACTTTTTCGAAGGGCTGGAAATAGCCGATTCAGAGCGGCCGGATCACCAGCGCCCGGAGGCGCCGCCACCCCCGCTGGAACCGCCACCGCCGGAATAGCTGCTGCCCCCACCGGAGGACGACCCGCCTCCCGAAGATCCCGACCCTGACCCCGAACTGCCGCCACTCATGAAGGCGACCAGGAAGGGGAAATACAGCATGGGAATCAGCACCAGGGAATCGGGAAACACCCAGGGCCGCTGCAGGACTCCCACCGTATGGATGACGAATCCGGCGATCACCACGGCAAACCCCAGGCGGACGGAGAACTCCACACGGCTGCGCTTCCAGGTACCGAAGGCGAGGAAGAACGGCAGGCACAGAAACACCAAGCCGATACCTGCAGCAAAGGGCACTGCCAGGCCGAAGAGCGGCACGTCGCTGCCGAACTGCGCCGCGCCCAGCGCGATGGCGGTCAGGTAAAGGACGATACCGCCCACTATCATCGCCGCCTTGCCCGATGACGCCGCCACGGCGCCGACACCCCCACCCATCAGCAGGCAGAACGACAAGGCGAACAGCACCACCGGAGCGCTCTGCAGGCCACAGCCTAGCGCCAGCACCATCGCCACACCCGCAGCGCCCAGGATGACCCTCTTCACGCCAAGCCAGCGGCGGCGCAGTGCGGCTCCCGCCAATGCGCCGACGCCCAGGCCGATCAACAGCGCCCAGCCCTCCGCCGTCAGATGGAAGTCGCGACTTTCTTCCGGGAGGGTCTCGCCGTCGATCAGGCGCTCCAGCACTCCCACCGCCTGCTCGATGCCGCCGGCGAAGTTGCCCTCGCGGAACGCCGGAACCATCTCATCGCGGATGATGCGCCCGGCAACCACATCGGGAATCGCCCCTTCCAGGCCGTAGCCGACCTCGATGCGCATGTTCCGGTCGTCCTTGGCCACCAGCACCAGCACACCATCGTCCACCCCTTGCCGCCCCAGGCGCCATTGCTCGAAGACGCGGGTGGCGAACTGCTCGATGCTGTCCTCGCCGGTGCTGGGCAGCATCAGAATGGCGATCTGCGACCCCTTGCGCTGCTGCAGCGCCAGCAGCCGCTGCTTCATCGTAGCGATCCAGTCGCTGTCGAGGGTGCCGGTGAGGTCGGTGACGGGGCTTTCCAGCTCAGGCACCTTGATGGCAAAGGGAAGCTCGTCGTCAGCTTCCGCTTTGCCGGGCGCGGCGATGAACTCGTCCTGCGCCGGACGGGCGGCGTCGGTCGGAACCTCTGCCTGGACGCCCGCCGTACCGAGCAGGATGGCGAGCAATAGAGCACAGCGAATCCAGATGTTCATACCTTCATTCCTTGACAATCGCCCCAGGCAGCGCGAACCACACCGTCACCAACTGCCGGATGCGCCCCCGCCGCCGCTGGAACCACCGCCACCCGAACTGCCACCCGAACTGCCACCGGAGGAGCCGCCGGATGAACCACCGCCCGAGCCGGAGCGACCTCCCGCACCACCCCGCCCCGCGCCGAACACCCACAGCCCCGGCAGGGCCATGAAGGGCAGTATCACCAGCCAGTTCAGCGGCGCCGATGGCGCACCGATCGCCAAGCCCAGCAGCAGGTACAGGCCGATGAAGACCGCCAGGCGCTTGTAGAAGCCTTTGCGACTTCCCTGCGCGCTGGCCGCATTTCGGCCCTTGCGGTTCTTGCGGTTCTTGCCGGCCTTGCTTTCGCCGCGCCAGACGTCGCGCATCATCGAGATCAGCAGCCACCAGAGGCCCAATACGAACAGCGCCATGATGGGAACGGCGAGCGCGTAAACCCACAGGGCGCCGCCGAAGTGCGGCGTCAGGAAGCCGAGCAGGATGCAGTAGGCGATCAGCCCGAGCACCGTGTAGAACACCGCCCGCGTCGTCCACAGCGCGCCGAAGGTGGCGCCGCCGATGAGCAGGCACAATGGCGTGATCGCCACGGTCGCCAGCGCGTCCTTGCCGCTGGCCAGCAGCGCCACCAGCACAACGACCGCCACGCAGACCGCCAGTCCGCCGCGCCAGCCGATACGGCGCGCGGCCAGCAGCACGCCGCCCACGCCGCCCACAACGAAGGACGCCAGCAGCAACCAGGCTTCCAGCGGAATATTCAACGGTTCGGGCGCGGGCTCAGGCAGCGCCTCGCCGTCGACCAGCGTGATCAACGCATCCACCGCCGACTCGATGCCGCCGGCGTAGTCGCCCTCGCGGAACGCCGGCGCCATGCGCTCGCGGATGATGCGTCCGGCCAATACGTCAGGAATCGCCCCTTCCAGGCCATAGCCCACCTCGATGCGCATCTGGTGGTCGTCCTTCGCCACGACGACCAGCACGCCATCGTCGATGCCCTTGCGGCCGAGCTTCCAGAGGTTGAAGAGCTGATTGGAGAACGCCTCGATGCCCATCTTGCCGACGGTGGGCAGCATCACCACGGCGATCTGTGCGCCGCGCCGCTCCTCCAGGGACTTGAGCTTGTCGATCAGGCGGGCCTTGGCGGCCGGGTCGAGGGTATGGGTGACGTCCACCACGCGCTCGTTCAGCGGCAGCAGGACTCCGCCTTCGGCATCCGAAGCCGCCCAGGCGAACTGGGAACAGAACAGGCAGAGCAGAAACCAGAACGTCGAGCGCCAGCCGGCGGAGTATCCATGAAGCATCGAAGTGTCCCTTCGCGATCCTTGCAGCCGGAGCATGCGGCCCGGCCATGAACCGCCCATGCTACTGCGGTCTGACGGACGAGATATGTCGGACGCGTCCTATATCACTCGTCTCGCCGCAAATCCGGCGGGATCGGCAGGTCCGGCATCGGCCCCGGGCGCTTGCCCTTGCCGGCACGGTACTGCTTGAGCTGGTAGACGTAGGCCAGCACCTGGGCCACGGCGAGATACAGGCCGGCGGGAATCTCGTGGTCGAGTTCGGTGGAGTAGTACACCGCCCGCGCCAGTGCCGGCGACTCGAGCACGGTGACCTTGTGCTCCTGGGCGATCTCGCGAATCTTCAGCGCCATGAAGTCGTTGCCCTTGGCCAGCAACTTGGGCGCACCGCCCTTCTCCGCGTCGTACTGCAGGGCCACGGCAAAGTGCGTCGGGTTGGTGATGACCACGTCGGCCTGGGGCACCGCCTGCATCATCCGCCGGTTGGCCATCTCGCGCTGCATCTGGCGGACCTTGGCCTTGACCTCGGGCTTGCCCTCGGAGTCCTTGTACTCGTCCTTGACCTCCTGCTTGGTCATCATCAGCTTCTTGCGGTTGTCCCAGAGCTGGAAGGGAACGTCCGCAGCGGCAATGAAGATGATGCTGCAGGCCAGCCAGAAGGCGCTCCAGCCGACGATCCGGGCGCTGTGCACCATGGCCTGCTCCAGCGGCTCGTGGGAGATGGCCAGCAGGTCGTCCTGGTCGGACTTGAGCACCAGGATCGCCACGATCAGCACCAGCACGAACTTGGCCAGGGCCTTGAGCAGCTCGGTCACCGAGCGCACCGAGAACATGCGCTTGATGCCCGCCAGCGGGTTGAGTCGGCTGAACTTGGGCGCCAGCGCCTCGGCGGAGAACAGCCAGCCGCCCAGGGCCACCGGGCCGACCAGCGCCGCAACGAGCAGCACCGCGAGGATCGGCCAGACCGCATCGGCGCCGATCTTGCCGCCGGCGATCAGCAGGTTGAGCATGCTCTCGCTGTTCATCACCGTGGCGCGGTCCAGCTGGAAACTACCGCGCATCAGGCGCATCAGCGCATCGGCCAGGCTCGCGCCGAACATCAGCAGGGCTCCGGCGCCGGCCAGCAGCACGGCCAGGGTGTTCAACTCCTTGGACCGAGGGAGCTGGCCCTTCTCGCGCGCCTCCCGGCGCCGTTTCTCTGTAGGTTCCTCTGTCTTGTCTTCGCTACTGTCGTTCTCGGCCATCAGCGGGCCCCCACGAGTTCGCGAAGCAGGCGCAGGCCCTCACTGGCCAGCGCCTGGTACTGAGTGAGTATCTCGGCACTGCCAATCCAGACAATGACGAAGCCCATGATCAGGGTGAGCGGGAAACCGATCGAGAAGATGTTCAGCTGCGGCGCGGCGCGGGTCATGGCGCCGAACGCCAGGTTGACCACCAGCAGGGCCGTGATCGCCGGCAGGGCGATCATCAGGCCGGCCCCCAGGACCCAGCCGAGCTTCCCGGCCACGGTGATGAAATGGTTGCTCGACAGCCCCTCACCGACTGGCAGGGTGGTGAAGCTTTCAGCCAGCACCTCGAACACCACCAGGTGCCCGTTCATGGAGAGGAACAGCAGCGTCACCAGCATGGTGAAGAACTGCCCCAGCACCGGCACGGAAATGCCGTTGGTGGGGTCGACCATGGAGGCGAAGCCCAGGCCCATCTGCATGGAGATGATCTGCCCGGAAATGACGAAGGCATGGAACATCAGCTGCAGGACGAAACCGAGCATGGCGCCGACGAGGATTTCCTGGGCGATGTAAACCATCGCCTTGAGGCTCAGCGCATCCACCTGCGGCATCGGCGGCAGGTTGGGCACCAGCGCCACGGCAATGGCCACGGACAGGTACAGGCGCACACGGGTGGGCACCAGCTGGGTGCCAATGATCGGCATCACCATCAGCATCGCGGCAATGCGGAACAGCGGGAACAGGAAGGCCCCGATCCAGCCGCCGATCTGCGCGTTGCTGAGCTCGAGCATCAGCCGATCAGCGTCGGGATGCTGGTGATCAGCGACTGGGTGTACTCCATCAGCTGACGCAGCAGCCAGGGACCCAGCACGATGAGGGTGAGCAGCACCACCAGCAGGCGCGGCAGGAAGCTCAGGGTCTGCTCGTTGATCTGCGTGGCGGCCTGGAACATCGCCACGATCAGGCCCACCAGCAGACTGGGCAGCACCAGGATGCCGACCATCACGGCGGTCAGCCAGAGCGCTTCACGGAACAGGTCGACGGCGACTTCGGGGGTCATGGTGACTCCGTTCTTTCAGGCTTGGGCAGGAGCGAGCTTGCTCGCGAAGCTTTTGTGCCATTCCGGTTCGCGAGCAAGCTCGCTCCTACAAGAGCAGAGAGCATCGCTAGACCGTCCCGAAACTGCCGGCGAGCGTGCCGATGATCAATGCCCAGCCGTCCACCAGGACGAACAGCATGATCTTGAACGGCAACGAGATGATCAGCGGCGAGAGCATCATCATGCCCATCGCCATCAGCACGCTGGACACCACCAGGTCGATGATCAGGAACGGGATGAAGATCATGAAACCGATCTGGAACGCCGTCTTCAACTCCGAAGTGACGAACGCCGGCACCAGGATGGTCAGGGGCGTGGCGTCGGCGCTGGCGATGTCGGTGCGCTTGGACAGCCGCACGAACAGCTCCAGGTCCGACTGCCGGGTCTGCGCCAGCATGAAGGCCTTGAGCGGCACTTCGGCGCGGGTGATCGCTTCCTGCGCAGGGATCTGCTCGCTCAGGTAAGGCTGCAGCGCAGTCGTGTTGATCTTGTCGAACACCGGCGCCATGACGAACAGGGTGAGGAACATCGCCAGGCCGATCAGCACCTGGTTCGACGGCGTGCTCTGCAGGCCCAGCGCCTGGCGCAGGATGGAGAAGACGATGATGATCCGGGTGAAGCTGGTCATCAGCATGACGAACGCCGGGATGAAGCTCAGCGCGGTCATGATCAGCAGGATCTGCAGGCTGACCGAGTATTCCTGCTGCCCCTGCGGGTTGGTGGTCACGGTGATCGCCGTCAGCTGCGTCGGATCGGCGGCGAAGGCCTGCGGCGCCATCAGCGCCAGCAGGGCCAGTAGCAACGGTGCGATGGCCTTGAATGCGGCGATCAGAACGGAAGAAGTCGGCGAACGGGTCACTGCGGGCGGCCCTTGTCCTTGTTCAGCAATTCCAGCAGACGCTGGGCGAATTCCGGCTGCGCCGGCTCCGATTCGGCGGCATGCACCGGCTGGCGCAGGACGTGCAGCGGGGTGATGCGGCCGGGCGTCAGGCCCAGCAGCACCTGCTCCTCGCCCACCTGCACCAGCACCAGGCGATCACGCGGGCCGAGGGACTGGCTGGAAATCAGGCGGATCGCCTGGTTGCCGCGCGGCACGACCTGCTGCACGCGACGCACCAGCCAGGCCAGCAGGAAGATCAGGCCGACCACCAGCACCAGGCCCAGCAGCAACTGCATCAGCTGCGCGCCGGCACTGCCGGTGATGATGCTCGGCGTGGAGCTGGCGTGGACGATCGCCGGGTTGGATGCCGGCGCCTTGGCCTCCTCGCCCAGGGCGAAGAGGGACAGCCCCAGCAGCGGCAGGGCGCACAGGTTCGCGAGCAGGCGGCCCATGTCAGCGCAGCTTCTTGATGCGTTCGCTGGGGCTGATCACGTCGGTGAGGCGGATGCCGAACTTCTCGTTCACCACCACCACTTCGCCATGGGCGATCAAGGTGCCGTTGACCAGCACGTCCAGCGGCTCGCCGGCCAGGCGATCGAGTTCGATCACCGAGCCCTGGTTGAGCTGCAGCAGGTTGCGGATGTTGATATCGGTATGCCCGACCTCCATGGAAATGGTCACCGGAATATCCAGGATCACATCCAGGTTGGGGCCTTCCAGCCCGGCGATCATCGGCGTCTTGGGCGCCATGCCGAACTCTTCCATCGGTGCGCGCGGTGCGGCGGGCGCGGCCGGAGCCGCAGCGCCGGCCATCATCGCGTCGATGTCGTCCTGGTTGGCGTCACCGGATTCGGAGAGCGCCGCGGCCCACTCGTCGGCCAGCGCCTGTTCTTCGGGAGTCACGTTTTCTTCATCAGACATGGTGGGTCCTCGTGGGATCCGCTCAGCGCAAGCGCTCGAGGGGATCGAGAATCTGCAAGGCCAGGTTGCCCTTGTGCGAACCCAGCTTGACCTTGAAGGAAGGCACGCCGTTGGCGCGCATGATCATGTATTCGGGCAGCTCCACCGGGATCACGTCGCCCGGCTGCATGTGCAGGATGTCGCGCAGCTTGAGCTGGCGGCGCACGACGGTGGCCCCCACCGGCACGCTGACGTCGAGGATGTCTTCGCGCAGGGCATTGATCCAGCGCTCGTCCTGATCGTCCACGTCGGACTGGAAGCCGGCATCGAGCATCTCGCGGATCGGCTCGATCATCGCGTAAGGCAGGGTGATGTGCAGGTCGCCGCCGCCACCGTCCAGCTCGATGTGGAAGGTGGAGACCACCACCACTTCGCTGGGGCTGACGATGTTGGCCATCGCCGGGTTCACCTCGGAGTTCACGTACTCGAAGTTGATCGGCATCACCGCGTGCCAGGCCTCGGCGAGATCGACGAAGGCCTGCTCGATGACCATGCGCACCACCCGCAGCTCGGTGGGGGTGAACTCGCGGCCCTCGATCTTGGCGTGGCGACCGTCACCGCCGAAGAAGTTGTCCACCAGCTTGAACACCAGCTTGGCGTCGAGGATGAACAGCGCGGTGCCGCGCAGCGGCTTCATCTTCACCAGGTTGAGGCTGGTGGGCACGTACAGCGAGTGAACGTACTCGCCGAACTTCATCACCTGCACGCCGCCCACGGCGACATCCGCCGAGCGGCGCAGCAGGTTGAACATGCTGATGCGGGTGTAGCGGGCGAAGCGCTCGTTGATCATCTCCAGGGTCGGCATGCGGCCCCGGACAATGCGGTCCTGACTGGTCAGGTCGTAGGACTTGATCGCCCCCGGCTCGACGTCGGACTCGGTTTCCACCAGACCGTCGTCGACGCCGTGCAACAGCGCGTCGATCTCGTCCTGGGAAAGTAGATCCTGCATGGCCATGGCGGGTACCTACTGCAATACGAAATTGGTGAAAAGCACTTGCTCCACGGTCAACTGACCGGTCGCCTTCTTCGCCAGTTCCTGAAGACTGGAGGTCGCCTGCGAGCGAAGCATCTCCTTACCGACCGGCGTTACCAGGGTGTCGAAATTCTGGCTGGAGAACAGCATCACCAGCTGGTTGCGTACCAGCGGCATCTGCTCGCGCAGGGCATCCATCTGCGCCTGGTCGCGGCCCATCAGCGCAACGGCTACTTGAAGATAGCGCTGGCGGCCGTTCTGATTGAAGTTGACCACGAAGGACGGCGCGAGGATCTCGTAGACCGCCTGTTTCTTCGTCGGCTCGGCATGTTCCGCGGCCTTGGCTTCGGCCTCGTCGGGCTTGGCGCTCTTGTGCAGGAAGAACCAGGTACCGCCCACCGACGCACCCACCGCCAGCAGGAAGGCCAGCACGATGATGATGATGAGCTTCAGCTTGCCCTTGCCGGGCGCCTGGCCATCGGGGAGAGAAGGCGTCTGTTCTTTCTTGGCCATGCCAATAATCCGTCACTTTTGCGGCGCGATGCGCTGATACCGGGGTAGCAGCAAGGGCTGTGCCAGTTCGGACGAGTCCTGCTGGCGACGCCGCGGATATTACAGGCTAGACGGAGGATGTCACGGGGAGGTGTAAGAATTTTCGCCTGGGACGATCCAGACAGATTGACCAGGGGGCGAATCGAGGCTGGAGCTTGATGCTCGACGCTCCCCTCTCCCCAGCCCTGGCTGCGCGCCCCGCTCCGAAGGGAGAGGGGCGCGCAGCCAGGGTTAGGGAGAGGGCGCTACAAGACCACGCCCATCGCTCGCAGGATCGCCAGGGATCACGCGTAGTAATCCACCAGCCCCCTGCCCTGCGCCGCCGCCTGCGGGCGAATCTCGGACACGCCACTGATCATCGGCTCGTCGTCACCGCTGCCGGTACCGCCCATGCGCCGCGAGCCGCCGCGGTCATCACCCTGCTGCTGTTGCTGCCAGCCACGGGCGGACTGGTCGGAAACGTTCACGTCCAGCTGCATGCCCTGCTGGTTGAACATCTCGCGCAGGCGGTGCTGCTGGCTGTCCAGCGCTTCACGAACGTTGGCGTTGGCACTGACGAAGTTGACCTGGGTCTGGTCGCCGGTCATGTGAATGCGCACTTCCAGGCGGCCGAGGTTGGCCGGGTCCATCTGGATCTCGGCCGACTTGAGGTTCTGCGAGGACATCCACATCACCCGGTCCACCACCTGATCGGTCCAGCCGTTCTGCTGCACCGACACGGCCTGTCCCGGCACCAGCGGGTTCACCGGGCGACTGGTCATGGCCTGCGGCGTGTTCAGCGCCTGCGTCAGCGACTCCAGGCGCGCGGCGAAGGCTTCGTTGCGCGGCATCTCCGGCTTGGCATCGGTCTGCACGTCCGCCAGCCGCTGGGTCAGGTCGACGCCATCCTTCAGCGCACCCTCGGCAAGCTTGCCTTCGGCGCCCTTGGCTGCCGCATCCGGGCTCAGCGCAGCGAGGGCGGCCGTCAGATCATTCTTGCCGCCGGCATCCAGTGGCTTGTCCCCCGACTTGGCGGCGAGGTGGCCGGTAAGCTGGGTCTGCTGCGCCTGCCCGGCCTGGTCGTCGGCGCCCACGCCGAGCGTCAGGTTCACCCCCGGAATCTCGTTGAGCTTCTGCAGGTCGCCATCGCTGCTGGCCTCGGTCAGCTGGCTGCTGCCGGTGCTGACCACCAGCGGCGGCGCCTCGGGCTCCGGCAACTGGCCGGTCATGCCGAGCATCAGCAACGGGTCGAGGGTGGCGTCGGGACTGGTCTCGGTATCCGCCACCTTCTCGTCCGCCTTGCTGGCGCCATCGGCCGGCAAGGCCTTGCCGTCCTCGGCAACCTTTGGCTGGTCGGCGGCAGCCGGTGCGCCGGCGTCCTTGCTCGCGGTGTCCTTGTCGGCACTGTCCCGCGGCTTGTCGTTCTTCGCCTTCACTGGCTTGTCGGTCCGCTCGCTGGCGGCCGGACGCTGCTCCTTGGCGTAGACGTCGGCGAAGCTGGAACCCTTGTCGCTGCTGGTGCTCGAGGAGCCCTGGGCAGCCTTGGAGAGCGCCGTCCTGGGCCGGGTGTCAGGCGTCGACGTCAATAAAATATCCGGGGCGACAGCCATCGGAGTTCTCCGTTGATGTGAATATCCAACACGGAGATAGCAAGGCGCGGGCCAACTCGGAAAAGGTCAGGGGCGACCGGGCAACAGCAGGGTGCGGACGATGGAAAATTCGTGCTCGATCTTGCCGATCAGGCCTTGCGCGCCGGCCAGGTCGTTCTGCCGCGCGGCCTCCTCCAGGCGCTTGCACAGGCTGCTCAGTACCGAGGCCCCCATGTTGCCGCAGCTGCCCTTGAAGCTGTGCGCGGCGTGGCGCAGGGCCGGTGCATCGCTGGCGGCGAATGCCTCGCGGATGCTGCGCAGGCGCTCCTCGGAGTCGCTGAGGAAGGTTTCCACCAGGAGCGGGTACTCGTCTTCCATGATCGACAGCAAATTGCTCAGCACGGCGCCATCGAGATGCGGCTCGGACATTGGGCACTCCCTGAAGGACGGCTCGCCACCCTTCAGGGGGACAAGAAGGCCTCGATTATGCCTGAGCCGACCAGAAGAACTCCACGGAGACCGCCTTGCCGTCGCCCGACCACTGACAGCGGTCAGACAGCTGCCGGACCAGTGTCAGGCCGCGCCCGCAGAGGCTGCCGGCAGCCCGCTGCGAAGCCAGCACCGCGCCCACGTCGAAACCGTCGCCGCTGTCCTCCACCCGCACCAGCAGGCGCCCGCCATCGCCGTGGGGGGCGAGGTCGAGATGGAAGCGCACGAAGCCGTCGCGCAGGGTGACCAGGCGCTTGCTGCGCTCCTGGTAGTAGCGGGCGAAGCCGGCGGCGTCGCACTTGAGCGAGGAGTCCAGGCCCATCACGCCGTGTTCCAGGGCGTTGGAGTACAGCTCGGCGAGCACGGTGTAGAGCGCACCGCCGCGCGGGCGCAGGTCCTGCACTTCCATCAGCAGCTGCAGCAGGAAGGGCAGCGGGTTGAAGTTGCGCAGGGTCGGCGCGCGGAATTCGAAGCTGGCGGACCAGTCCAGCGGGCTGCTCAGGCCGTTGTCGGAGAACGCCAGCGGCGGGCGCTGCAGCGAATCCTCGGGGACCAGCGCGATCTCCAGCATGCTGACGTCGTCCTGGGCCTCGCCGCGAAACCGCGCCACCGCCGCCTGAATGCCGTCGAACAGGCGCGACGGCGCGAGGCCCTCGCCGAACACTTGCTGCAGGCGCTCCTCACCGAAAGCTTCGCCCGCGGCATTGCGCGCCTCCAGCACGCCATCGGAGAAGAGGAACACGCGGTCGCCCTCCTCCATCGCATAGACCTCGCAATGGTCGCTGAAGGCCGACGAGTCGAGAATGCCCAGCGGCAGATGCCGCGAAACCAGCGGCTGCAGTTCGCCGCTGTCGTGGCGGTGCAGGTAGCCGTTGGGCAGGCCACCGTTCCACACCTCCACCAGGCCGCGCTGGAAGCTCAGGTTGAGCACCGCGGCGCAGCAGAACACGCCGACCGGGAGAATGCGTTTGAGCTTGGCGTTCATCTCGCGAAGGATGTCCGCCATGGGGTAGCCCTTGGCGGTCATGCCATAGAACACCTCGGCCAGCGGCATGGCGCCGATGGCGGCCGGCAAGCCGTGGCCGGTGAAATCGCCAAGCAGCACGTGCATGCCGCCGGAGGGCTTGAACGCCGCCAGCAGCAGGTCGCCGTTGAACAGCGCGAAGGGCGATTGCAGGTAGCGGATGTTCGCCGCGTTCAGGCAGCCCGAGTGCGCCACCTTGTCGAACACCGCCTTGGCCACCCGCTGCTCGTTGAGCAGGTGTTCGTTGTGCCGGGCGATCAGGTCGCGCTGCTCCAGCACCATCCGCTGCAGGTGATGCAGGCGCCCCATGGCGCGGATCTTGGCTTCGAGGATGACGCGGTTGTAGGGCTTGGAGAGAAAGTCATCGCCGCCTGCCTCCAGGCTCTGCACCAGCGCTTCGGGCTCGCTCAGCGAAGTGAGGAAGATGATCGGGACCAGTTCTTCGCCTGCCTGCCGGCGAATCCGCCGCGCCGCCTCGAAGCCATCCATCACCGGCATCAGCGCATCCATCAGCACCAGCTGCGGGCGCTCCTGGGCGAACAGCGCGAGCGCTTCCAGCCCGTTGGCGGCGGTGAGCACCCGATGGCCCTGGCGGCTGACGATGGTCGACAGCAGCAGGCGGTCGGCGGCGTTGTCGTCGGCGATCAGGACGGTGAGGAGTTCGGACATGGCCGTTGCCACTGCAAAGCGCGCCGCGTCAGCTGATCTTGAACAGCTGCTCGAAATTGGAGATGGACAGCACCTTGCGCACGTCCGGGTTGCAATGCGCCAGGCTGATCTGCGCGCTCTCGCCGCCAGCGTGGTCGCGCAGCAGCAGGAGCATGCCCAGCGCCGAGCTATCGAGGTAGGTGGCGCCCTTCAGGTCCACCACGTAGCGCTTGGGCGTCGCTTCGACACGCTCGTAGGCATTGCGGAATTCCTGGTGTGCGCCGAAATCGAAACGTCCCTGGACCACGATGGTGAGCTCCTGCCCGTCGGCGGAGGGAACGGAAGTGATGGCCATGGGATTCTCCTTATCGATCGATGGTCGCGCACGAGCTTGAAGATGTAGCAGCTAGCGATGACAGCGGCAACCTCGGCGAGCGATGGGAAACCGCCTCGCCAGACCGGTCGAACGGCACCCGCCAGGTCGATTAATGGACCACCGGTCGCCACAGACCCGACGAATGCCTTTACCCTTTTACGCGTGCGACGCAGGACGAAGGCTCGCAAGAGGCCTTGGAGGGGTCGCACCCGCAAGCAGGGGGGAGCATGTACAAGTCCATTCTCATCGCGGCCTGCGTGTTGTGCGCGGCGCCGTACGCAGGTGCCCAGGTGATGCAGCGCGAGCTGGGCGATTTCGACCTCAAGTTCGCCAACTCGCCGACACGCAGCATGGCCCAGGGGCTGGTCCAGCCGGGCCAGGCCAACAGCGCCCAGGGCGGCCTCGACATCACCCACGACAGCGGTTGGTACGTCGGCAGCTGGACCTCGAACATCGAGCAGGAAAAGCCGCTGGAGATCGACAGCTACGCCGGCTTCAAACACCCGCTGGGTGACGGCAAGCTGGGCTACGAAGTGGGCACCCTGCGCTATAGCCGGCCGGAACAGCCCGACTACGACAGCCAGGCGCTGTATGGCGGCCTCTCGGTATTCGGCAGTCGTCTCGGCGCGGCCTACAGCGCCCAGGCCGGGCGCAGCACCACCACACTGTTCACCGACCTGGGCGTGCAGCCTGACCTCGGCTTCGACGTGACCTTCAAGTACTCCACCTACAACCTTGCCTCCCCCGTGAGCCTGAACAGCGGTGGCAGCGTCAGCGAATTCGGTGACTGGTCGGTGAACTTCAGCCGCCCCTGGAACGGCATCGACCTGAACTTCTCCTACAGCGGCAGCAGCCTCACCGGCGGCGACTGCAGCGCCTACTCCGGGCATAACGCCTATTGCGACTCGGCGTTCATGTTCAAGGCCTCGCGGCCGTTCTTCTGAGCCTGGGCATTTTCAGTCCCCGAAGCACCCACACCCCAGCCCTCTCCCTCTGGGGGAGGGCTGGGGTGAAAGGTAAACCGAGTACCGACGGTCGGCGGCGGCGAAAGAGTCAATTTCATTCAAGAGCACCGCTGCACAAGGGGCTACTCTGCCAGTCACCACCCCACGCCCGCAGGCTCTGACCCATGCTGCACCGAGTGAACTGCACCTCCGCCGCCCTGCCCGGCCTGCGCATCGTCGAGATACTCACGCAGCGCAGCTTCCCGCGCCACGCCCACGACGAGTACGGCATCGGCGTGATGCTCGAGGGCGGGCACCGCTCCTGGAGCGGCCGCGGCCAGGTCGAAGCCGGGCCCTGCGACATCATCACCGTGAACCCCAATGAGCTGCATGACGGCATTCCCCTGCGCGGTGCGCCGCGGCGCTGGTGGATGCTCTACGTCGAGCCGACGCTGCTGGCAGAACTGGCCGGCGGGGAAATGGCCCGTCGCGAGTTCACCCTCCCCGCCCTCGCCGACCCGCCACTTGCCCAGCGCATCGCCAGCTTGCTGCAACAGCTGCCGGGCGCTTGTGCAGATGAGGCCGGCGAAGGCGTGCTTGACCTGTTCGGCGAGTTGCTCGACCCGCGCCTCGATACGAGTGTGGTGCCCCTGCCTTCGCGGAGCGTGGCGCGCATGCTCGAACGGATTCACGACGATCCGCGCAATGCCCCCGCGCTGGCGGAACTGGCCGGCATCGCCGGGCTGACGCCCTACGCGGCGCTACGTCGCTTCCGCCGCGAACTGGGCACCACGCCCCACGCCTACCTCCTGCAGTACCGCGTGCGACAGGCCCACAAGGCCATCGGCGAGGGCCGCACACTGGCCGACGCCGCCCTGCTCGCCGGCTTCGCCGACCAGTCGCACATGACCCGCGCCTTCGCCCGCCAGCTCGGGCTGACGCCGGGGCAATGGCGCTCATCGTTCAGGCAACCACCAGCGCCCTGAATCCGCAGGCCCCACGGCCTCGCCTCTCCCACACAGGAAACCCACGGGAATGAACTCAGAATTCCTGCTGACGGCGTTCGTCGTCGTATTGCTGCCCGGCACCGGCGTGCTCTACACCCTGGCTGTCGGTCTCGGCCTTGGCGCCCGCGCAGCCAGCCTCGCGGCACTGGGCTGCACGCTGGGCATGGTCCCGCAATTGCTGCTCGCCACTTTCGGCCTGTCGGTGATCCTGCAGGCCAGCGCGGCCAGCTTCCAGATCATCCGGCTACTGGGCACGGCCTATCTGCTGTTCATTGCCTGGCAGGTGTTTCGAGGCAGCGGCGCCCTGGCGCTGGATTCGGCCAGCAGCCCGCGCAGCACCCCGCAACTGGTGGGTACCGGGCTCTGGCTGAACCTGCTCAACCCCAAGCTCGGGCTGTTCTTCCTGGCCTTCCTGCCGCAATTCGTACCGGCCGGCAGCGAGGACGCGCGAGGGCTGTTCCTGGTGCTGGGCCTGGTGTTCGCGCTGATGACCTTCGTCGTGTTCATCGGCTACGGGCTGCTGGCTTCCTGGGTACGCGATTACGTGATCGGGCGTCCGGCGGTGATGACGCTGATCCGCTGGAGCTTCACCCTCGCCTTCGTCGCACTGGCGCTACGACTGGCTGTCGAGACGCTTGCCCCCTGAACACCCGTCCTAGCCGATCAGCCCCGCGCCCATATTGATCGCCAGCCCGAGGATCGCGGTGTTGAACAGGAAGCCGATCACCGAGTGCGCCAGCACCACTTTGCGCATCGCACGCGAGGCGACTTCCACGTCAGAGGTCTGCACCGCCACGCTGAGGGTGAAGGAGAAGTAGAGGAAGTCCCAGTAGTCCGGATTCTTCTCGCCCTCGGGGAAGCGCAGCACCGGCTCCGCCGCAGCGGCCGAATAGAACTGTCGGGCGTAGTGCATGGTGAAGATGGTGCCGATGAGGAACCAGGACCCCAGCACCGTGCTGGCGGTAAAGGCGTAGCGGACGATCCTCTCGCTGCCGTTGGCATGCCCGGCGGTGGCCAGCTCGACGACGATGGCGACCAGGCTGGCCACGGCGGCTACGGTGACCAGCACCAGCACCGCCTCGGCGTTCTCGTCCTCGATCTCGGCCAGCCGGCGCACTTCGGCGGGCGCAGCGCGCAGGGCCAGCCAGCCGATCAGCAGCACGTAGAGCCAGGCCATGCAGTTCCAGCCCAGCAGCACGCGGGTCATGGGCGCAAACGGGTAGCACGCCAGCCCCACCAGCACACCCATGACGACGGAGCTGATCAGTCGCGGATGCGCCTGCAAAAGGGCTCGGTTCAGGCGCAGCATGCCATGCGGTCCAGCTCGGCGGCGGCCAGGTGCGCCACACTCAGGTCGCTGTCGGCGGCCATGCCGTCGTCGAGGAACCAGGCGGCGGAGAGTCCGGCGAAAGCCAGCACCCATTCCAGCAAGCGGCGCCGGTCGACGCGCGCGTGCTCGACGATCACGTCGAGCTGACGCAGGAAGCGCGTACGCTCGCGGGAGGTCGGCAGGTCCGGATTGCACAGCAGGTTGGCGTAGTCGAACAGCCGCTCGCCGCAGAGACGCTTGGGGTCGATGGCCCGCCAACCGCGCTCGGCGAAATCCAGAATGTTGTCATGGTGAATGTCGCCATGCAGCACGCACTGGTCATGCTCGCTGGCCAGCAACGCTTCGGCGGTTTCCAGGCAGCGCGGGAACAGGCCGCCATAGCGCACGGCGGCAGGCGCGAGATCGCGGAACCACTCGCGCAGGCCGATCACCTCCGGCAGGGGTTTTTCCCTTGGCTGGTGCAGCTTGCGCACGACATTGCAGACGATCCGGCTGGCCTGGTCGTCCTCGCCGTGCAGCGCCATGTGCATCAGCGACCGCGTGCCCTCGGCGCGCTCCATGAGGATGGTGTCGCCGTCGTAGGCATAGACCAGCGCAGCGCCGTCGCCGTCCCACCAGTCGAGCACCTTCGAACCCAGGCGCTCGTCGACGTCCAGGGCGCGCTTGAGCATTGCCGCCCGGCCCTGCCAGCGAACCGGCAACAGGTGGCTGCTCGGCGTGATGATCGGCTCGCCTTCGGCGCTGAGGCACCACAGGGAGAAGACGTGCTGGAAATCCACAGGCACGGGAGCGGGAAGCGGCATGGACAGGTTCCGGTCGTGATCTGACAGCAGCCTAGCACGGCCGCGGGCCGGGTCAGTCGGCGGAAGGTTTCAGGCGCTGGGCGAATTCGTCGAGCTGCTTCTGCTCGTACTTGTCGGCGGCCAGGCGCGCTTCCTCGCGGTAGCGTTCCACCAGCTTGCGCAGGCCTTCGAGGCGAGCGTACTTCTCCTGCCAGATGACCCGCGCCTTGCCCACGTTGGTCTCGTGGAAAGCCACCGAGCGATTCTGCTGCTCGACGGCGCCTTCGAGCTGGGACAGGAAGCGCTGGTAGTTGATCAGCCACTGGCCGCTGACGCCCTGCTGGCCGTTGCTGATCCATTGCTGCTGGTAGTCGTAGCGGTAGCGCTCCAGCTCGGCGAGCTTGCGCTGCGCCTGCTGCAACTGGCCCTGCATCTGGCCGAGCTGGCGAGCGGCCTCGCGCTCGGCCTTGAGCGCCATGTCCACCACCGGGGCGAGGCGTTCGGCGCGGCGGTTCATGCGCTACACCCTCCGTGCGCAATGCTCATCAGCCGGCCTTGCCGCTGACCACCGCATCCAGCAGCAGGCGGCTGTCGTCGAGGTTCTGGCTCTCGTCGAGGGCCTGGCGCAGGAACTGGCGCATGATCGGGAAGCGCTGGATGGCCAGGTCGGTCTCCGGATCGCCACCGGCCACGTAGGCGCCAACGCTGATCAGATCGCGGCTCTGCTGGTAGCGTGACCACAGTTGCTTGAAGCGCTGGGCATCACGCAGGTGTTCGGGTGTGGTGACCTGCGGCATCACCCGGCTGATCGAGGCTTCGATGTCGATGGCCGGGTAATGGCCTTCCTCGGCCAGCCGGCGCGACAGCACGAAGTGGCCGTCGAGAACGCCCCGTGCGGCATCGGCGATCGGGTCCTGCTGGTCGTCGCCCTCGCTGAGCACGGTGTAGAACGCAGTGATGGAACCGCCGCCCTTCTCCCCGTTGCCGGCGCGCTCGACGAGACGCGGCAACTTGGCGAACACCGACGGCGGGTAGCCCTTGGTCGCCGGCGGCTCGCCGATGGCCAGGGCGATCTCGCGCTGGGCCTGGGCATAACGGGTCAGGGAATCCATCAGCAGCAGGACGTTCTTGCCCTTGTCGCGGAAATACTCGGCGATTCGGGTGCAGTACTGCGCGGCGCGCAGGCGCATCAGCGGCGCATCGTCCGCCGGCGAGGCGACGACCACGGAGCGCTTGAGGCCTTCCTCGCCGAGGATGTGCTCAATGAATTCCTTCACCTCGCGGCCCCGTTCGCCGATCAGCCCGACGACGATGATGTCGGCCTTGGTGAAGCGGGTCATCATGCCCAGCAGCACGGATTTACCGACGCCGGTACCGGCGAACAGACCCAGGCGCTGGCCACGGCCGACGGTGAGCAGGGAGTTGATCGAGCGGATGCCGACGTCCATCGGCTCGTGGATCGGGTCGCGCGCCAGCGGGTTGATGATCGGGCCATCCATCGGCACCCAGTCCTCGGCGCGCATGCCGCCCTTGCCATCCAGGGCACGGCCGACACCGTCGAGCACGCGACCGAGCATGGACATGCCCATGGGCAGCCGGCCGGAATCCGGCAGCGGCACCACGCGGGCGCCGGGGGCGATGCCAACGAGGCTGCCCACCGGCATCAGGTAGATCTTGCTGCCGGCGAAACCCATGACTTCGGCTTCCACCTGCACGGGGTGATAGCCGCCGTCGTTGATCACCTGGCAGCGGCTGCCGACGGCGGCCTGCAGGCCTTCGGCCTCCAGCGTCAGGCCGACCATGCGCAGCAGGCGGCCTTCCACCACCGGCTGGGTCGGCAGGCTCACGGCGTCGCTGTAGCCCTGCAGGCGGCGGGCGAAGCTGACGCGGTCAAGACGCATCGGAGCCGCCCAGATCGGCTTCGAGGTTCACATGCAGGTCTGGCTCCAGGGCGTGGGTCGCCTGGTCGCGCTGCTGCTCGAAGAGCTGCTTCACCGCCTGGGCCAGGCGCGTCTCGACAGTGGCGTCGATGCGCGAATGTTCGGTCTCGATGCGGCAGCCGCCGGGCAGCAGGCCGTCGTCCTCGATGATCTTCCAGCTTTCCTCGTGGCGGTCGCGCAGCGCTTTCACCAGTTCGAAGTCCTGCGGGTTGACCTGGATGCGGATATTGCTGGCGCCCATGGGCAGCAGCTTGAGCGCCTCGCGCAGCACCAGGCGGATCTGGCTGGAGTCGGTGGCCAGCTCGCGCTGCACCACCTGGCGCACCACGTGGGTCACCAGGTTGAGCATGCCCTGTTCGAGCATCTGGTCCTGCTCGGCGATGGGATCGAGCAGGTGCGACATCAGGGTTTCGAGACTCTGCAGGCGCGGTTGCAGCGCCGCGTCGGCATCCTGACGCGCCTTGATCTGGCCGGCGTGGAAGCCGTCCTTCTCGCCGGTGGAAAAGCCCTCGTTGTAGGCCTCCTGACGGATCGCCTCGAGCTCGTCGAGCGTCAGCGGCTTGACCTCTTCCTCCGGCACCTCCTCGATCTGCGGCGGTTCCTCGATTTCCGGCTCGGGTTCCGGCTCGGGCTCGGGGGCCGGCCGCGCCGGGTCGAAGCTGGGCAGCGACCAGCGGTCGAAGCCCGCCACGTCGCGCGCGCGGATCAGTTCGCTGAGTTTGTCTTCGTCCTTCGCCGGCGGTACCACGTCAGATCATCTCCTCGCCGCCCTTGCCACCCAGCACGATTTCGCCGGACTCGGCCATACGGCGGGCGATGGTGAGGATTTCCTTCTGCGCGCCTTCCACTTCGCTGACGCGCACCGGGCCCTTGGCCTCCAGGTCGTCGCGCAGCAGTTCGGCGGCACGCTTGGACATGTTGCGGAAGATCTTCTCGCGGATCGCTTCGTCCGAGCCCTTGAGGGCCAGCACCAGCACGTCCGAGGAAACCTCGCGCAGCAGCGCCTGGATGCCACGGTCGTCGACGTCGGCAAGGTTGTCGAAGACGAACATCAGGTCTTCGATCTGGCCCGACAGGTCCTCGTCGACTTCGCGGATGGCGTCCATCAGCGCGCCTTCGACCGAGCTGTCGAGGTAGTTCATGATGTCCGCCGCGCGCTTCACGCCGCCCATGGTGGTGCGGGTGGAGTTGGCGTTGCCGGCGAACTGCTTCTCCAGGATCAGGTTCAGTTCCTTGAGCGCGGACGGCTGCACGGTGTTGAGCGAGGACACGCGCAGGATGATGTCCAGGCGCACCTTGTGGTCGAAGTGGCTGAGCACTTCGCCGGCCTGGTCCGGGTCGAGGTAGGCGACCACGATGGCCTGGATCTGCGGGTGCTCGTAGCGGATCACGTCGGCCACGGCGCGCGGCTCCATCCACTTCAGGCTGTCCAGGCCGCTGGTGTTGCCGCCCAGCAGGATGCGGTCGATGAGGTTGTTCGCCTTGTCCTCGCCCAGGGCCTGGGTGAGCATCTTGCGGATGTAGCTGTCGGCGCCAACGCCCAGGCTGGTCTGGTCGCCGACGATCTCGACGAACTCGCCCATCACCTGCTCGACCTGCTCACGGTGCACGTTACGCATCTGAGCCATGGCCACGCCGACTTTCTGCACTTCCTTCGGGCCCATGTGGCGCAGCACCTGCGCGGCATCGGTCTCACCCAGGGAGAGCAGGAGGATGGCAGCCTTGTCGACCTTGTTCAGTTTGGCGTTCATGCGCGCTTCACTCATCGGAATTGATCCAGTCCTTCACTACCTGGGCAACGCGCCCCGGGTCCTGGGCGACCAGTGTCTTGATCGCATTCAATTGTGCATCGTACCCCTCGGAGGGGCTGGGCAGCAGGATGCTGGCCGGGCCACCGAGGCTCACGCGGTCTTCGGACAACTCGCCCTCCAGACCGCCCAACTCGCCCAGGCCACCTTCGCCTGCTGCGCCACCGGCCACCAGGGCCTTGCTCTTGTTGCCCGACAGGTTGTTCAGCACCGGGCGCAGTACGCCCAGCACCAGCACCAGGATGAAGACGATGCCCAGCACCTGCTTGATCACGTCCCAGAACCAGGGCTGCGAGTAGAACGGCGGCGACGCGATTTCATCGCCCAGCTCCGGGGCGAACGGAGCGTTGATCACGCTGACGCTGTCGCCACGGCTGGCGTCATAGCCTACCGCGTCCTGCACCAGGCGGGTGAAGCGCCCCAGCTCGTCGGCGGTCCAGGGCTGGTGGCTGACTTCACCGGTCTTCGGATCGGTGATCATGCGGTCATCCAGCACCACCGCGACGGAAAGCCGGCGCAGGCGACCCTGCTGCTGTTTGGTGTAGCTCACCGAGCGATCCAGCTCGTAGTTGCGGGTGTTCTGCTGGCGCTTGTCGGTCGGGTACGGGGCCAGTTCCGGCTTGCCGGTCTTCGGATCGATGATCGGCTGGCCGTTGGCGTCCTTCAGCGGCTGGCCCGGCGCGACGAAGTCCGCCGGCTTGTTCTGCGCAGTGGTCTGCGGTGCGCTGGCCGGGCCCGGAGGCTGGTTCGACAACGCACCCGGCACGCCCTGCGGGCCATTGCTGTTCTGCCGTTCCTCGTTGTTGCTCTGCTCGCTGCGCAGGGCCGGCTGGTCCGGGTTGAACGACTCCGAGGTGGACTCCACCGCGCTGAAGTCGACGTCCGCCGACACTTCCGCCTTGTAGCGGCCGCTGCCCAGCACTGGCGCAAGGATGCTGTGCACGCGCTGGGTGAAGTTGGTTTCCATGCGACGGGTGAAATCGAACTGCTTGCCGGCCATGGTCAGCTCGGAGAGCTCCTGCTGGTCGGAGAGCAGGTTGCCCTTCTGGTCGACCACGGTGACCTGGGATTTATCCAGTTCCGGCACGCTGGTGGCGACCAGGTTGACGATGGCCAGCACCTGGCTCGGCTCCAGGGTGCGCCCCGGGTACAGCTCGACCAGCACCGAGGCGCTGGGCTTGCGGTCGTCACGGACGAACACCGAGCTCTTGGGGATCGCCAGGTGCACGCGGGCACCCTTGACGTTGTTCAGGCTGGAGACGGTGCGCGCCAGCTCGCCTTCCAGGCCGCGACGGTAGTTGGTCGCTTCCATGAACTGGCTGGTGCCCAGCGCCTGTTCCTTGTCGAGGATCTCGAAGCCGACGTTGCTGTCGGTCGGCGCCAGGCCGGCGCCGGCGACTTTCATGCGCGCGCGGCCCAGGTCATCGGCCTTCACCAGCAGCGCGCCGGAGTTGGGCTCGATCTTGTAGCCGATGTCGGCGGCCGACAGCGCCTCGACCACCTTGTTGGCGTCGACGCCATTGAGGCTGCCGTACAGCGGCTTGTAGTCCGGCTGCTGCGACCACAGGACCATGCCGAAGCCGATGGCGATGCTGGCGGCGAGGCCGACCAGCAGGCCGACCTGGCGCAGCACCGGCATGTCCGCGAGGTTCTCGAGGAAAGTCAGGCCGAGCAGCGGCTTTTTCGGCGCGTCGGCGCCGACCTTGGCCGGAACCTGACTGTCAACAACGGAGGCTTGGGACATTACCTACGATCCTCGCCGCTCAAACCGGCATCTGCATGATGTCCTGGTACGCCTGCACGAGCTTGTTGCGTACCTGGGTCATCGCCTGGAAGGAAACACTGGCCTTTTGGGATGCGATCATCACCTCGGTGAGATCGACACCGCCCTGCCCCATCTCGAATGCGTTCGCCATGTCGGAGGCGACCTGCTGGGTACCGTTCACCTTGTCCACGGCCTGCCCGAGCATCTGCGAGAAGCTCGGCGCCCCCGCTTCGACCGGCGCTGCCTGCGTCGTCTTCGCCTTGGCCATGGCCTCCATTTGCATGGAGCGCATTTCCAGCAGCAGACGATTGAACTCGATACCCTGACTCATCACTTACCCCTCCGACTGGCCGCGGTTTTTTGACACTGCGCGGCGCTTTGCAGAGGTGATTGCAACTTGGGTGCCAGGTTTTAGCGGCGTGGGAAATATGCGAAAGATGGCTCTGGGGCGGGACTTTCAAGGGGAAGGGAAAACGCGCTCAAGGTCCACCCTCTCGCCCTGAGGCCGCGGCCTTTCTGTAGGAGCGAGCTTGCTCGCGAACTGCCTGCCTCTGGCGTCGCCGGTTGGCCTTGTTCGCGAGCAAGCTCGCTCCTACAAACAGCGTTCGCCGCCTGCGCGTGAAGACCGTCAAGAAAAGGCCCGCACGAAGGCGGGCCAAGAGGGGGTTCTTAGTTCACCGGTCAGCTGGCGTAGAGGTAAGCCTCCACATCCATGCCGGCATCGCGCATCTGCGCAAGCTTGTAGCGCAGGGTGCGCGGGCTGATGCCCAGGCGCTCGGCGGCTTCCTTGCGGCGGCCACGCTCGCTGCGCAGGGTGTCGATGATCATCTGGAACTCGCGGCGCTTGAGGTCTTCGCCCAGTTGTCCGGCTTCGGCGGAGGCAGGCGACGGAATATCGACACTGGCGGGAACCGACGGAGCAACAGACGCCGGAACTGCCGCCAGCACCGGGCGCGGCGCCAAGCCGATAGGCGCAGTCAGGCACAGGTCGGCGGCCTGCACCTGGCCGCCCTGCTGCAGGATCAGCGAGCGCTGGATGGCGTTGTCCAGTTCACGCACGTTGCCCGGCCAGGGATGCGCCAGCAAAGCGGCGCGGGCGTCGTCGGCCAGGGTCACCGGTGCGTGGTTCATCTTGCGGGCGTACTTGGCCAGCAGGCGTTCGGCCAGCGGCAGGATATCGGCAGGGCGTTCGCGCAACGGGCGCCAGGCCAGCGGGAACACTGACAGGCGATAGTAGAGGTCTTCGCGGAAACGCCCGGCCGCCACTTCGCCCAGCAGGTCGCGGTTGGTGGTGGCGAGCACACGGATATCGAGGCTGATCGGCTTGCGCGCACCGACGCGCTCCACTTCCCGCTCCTGCAGCACGCGCAGCAGCTTGGCCTGCAGGGCCAGCGGCATCTCGGAGATTTCATCGAGCAGGATGGTGCCGCCGTCGGCCAGTTCGAACTTGCCCGGCTGGGCGGCAATGGCACCGGTGAAGGCGCCTTTCTCGTGGCCGAACAGGGTGGCCTCGAGCATGTTGTCCGGGATCGCCGCGCAATTGATTGCCACGAAGGGTTTGCCGACACGCGGCGACTGCTGGTGGATGTACTGCGCAAGGACTTCCTTGCCGGTACCGGATTCACCGGAAATCAGCACGGTGGAATCGCTGCGCGCCACACGGGCAGCCAGCTCCAGCAGTTGCTGGCTGGCCGGTTCCAGGGCTACCGGACCTTCGCCGGCACTGGCGGGAACGGCGCCCAGTGCATGGCGGGCCACCAGCTCCAGCAGCGCGCGCGGCTCGAACGGCTTGACCAGGTAATCGGCGGCGCCCTGGCGCATGGCGTCCACGGCGCGATCCACGGCGCCATAGGCGGTCATCAGCAGCACCGGCAATTGCGGGTAGCGCTTGCGGATCAGGCCGAGCAACTGGTGCCCGTCCATGCCCGGCATGTTCACGTCGCTGATCACCAGGCTGAAGCTGTCCTTCTCCAGCGCCGGCAGCGCAGCCTCGGCGCAATCGACGGCGACGAAGTCGTGCCCACCGAGCGACAAGGTATCGGAGAGGGCTTCACGAAGGGCACGGTCGTCTTCGACCAGCAGGACTTTGGCGGCCATGGAAATCACTCCTCGTGGACGACGGGTTGAGCCAGGATCAGCGGCAGGATCAGGGTGGCGCAGGTACCGACACCGGGACGCGAGCGCAGGCGCAGCTCGCCCTGGTGAGCCTTGGCGACGGCTTTCACCACGGCGAGGCCGAGGCCGGTGCCGGTGGTCTTGGTGGTGAAGAACGGCTCGCCGAGACGCGCCAGGGTTTCGGCGCTCATGCCCGGGCCGTTGTCGCTGATGGACAGCCGCAGGCTGTTGTCACGCTGGTACAGGTGCACCTTCAGGCGCACATCACGGCCAGCGGCCTGGATGGCGTTCTCCACCAGGTTGAGCACGGTGCCGACCAGCGTGTCGCGGTTGCACAGCAGCTCGCCGACGCGAGCGTCGCACTGCCAGCGCAGGTTCAGGCCGGCGACGTGGGATTCGGCGGCGGCGCGCAGGCTGCTGAACAGTTGGCTCGGCGCAATGCGATCCGGCAACGGCAGCTCGCCGCGGGCGAACACCAGCATGTCGCGCACCTGGCTTTCCAGTTCGTGCAGGCGCTCCTTGATGCGCCCGGCGAATCGCTGCTGCTGCTCGACCGGCAGCTCGCCCTCGCTCAGGTGCCCGGCATAGAGCATGGCGGCGGACAGCGGAGTACGGATCTGATGCGCCAGGGAGGCCACCATGCGCCCCAGGGCGGAAAGACGTTCGTGACGGGCCAGCTGGTCCTGCAGGCGACGGGTTTCCGTCAGGTCATTGAGCAGGATGAGCTGGCCGGGCTCGCCGTTCAGCGGGCGGATGGCGATGGACACGCGGCGTCCATCGCGCAGGGAAACTTCGTGGCCGTCGTCGGCACGCGGGGCGAAGCTGCGGGCAATGACTTCACGCCAGAGCATGCCCACCAGCGGCTTGCCCAGCAGCGCGACCGCCACCGGATTGGCGTCGCGCACCACGCCCTGGCCGTCGATCATGATGACGCCGCCGGGCAGTACATCGAGCAGGCTCTGCAGGCGGTTGGCCTGACGCTCCTTCTCTGCCAGCTCCTGCATGCGCTGCGCGCTGACCAGGGCCAGTTCGCCCTTCAGTTCGGTGACGCGGGCTTCCAGCAGGCTGTAGGACTGGTTGAGCTGGCTGGACATCTGGCTGAACAGCTCGAAAGTCTGCTCCAGATGGGCACGGCTCTGCTGCTCCACCGGCACCTGCAGCGGTTCTGCTGGCAGCTGGGGAGCAAGTTCAGTCTGGCGATTGGCGGCTGGCATCATGCGGGTTTTCCTCATCCGTCCGACGGCGTGAATCTGTCGGTCGGATGAGTCTTAGCAAACCCCGTGCCTAAAATTTACTCGTTATATTTCAATGGCTTGAAAAAACGAGTGAGGCGAAGGCGTCAATCCTCCGCCATTTCCTCTTCGCGGCGGCTCATGCCGTACTTGCGCATTTTCTCCACCAGGGTGGTACGGCGGATGCGCAGGCGTTCGGCGGCACGGGCGACCACGCCGCTGGCGTCGTCCAGCGCCTGCTGGATCAGTCCCTGCTCGAGGTTGGCCAGGTAGTCCTTCAGGTCGATGCCCTCGGCCGGCAGCATGGCCGGCGAGTCGAGGCCCGGCAGCCCGGCGGTGATCGCCGCGCGCTCTTCCAGCTCCTCGCGCAGGCTGGTCGCCAGTTGCTCGTCCTCGTCGTCGACGTGACGGAATTTCTTCGGCAGCTCGCCCACGCCGATCACGCCATAGGGATGCATGATCGCCAGGCGCTCGACGAGGTTCGCCAGCTCGCGCACGTTGCCCGGCCAGTCGTGGCGGCAGAGCGACATGATGGCGGCGGAGTTGAAGCGGATCGAGCCGCGCTTCTCGTGCTCCATGCGCGAGATGAGTTCGTTCATCAGCAGCGGGATGTCCTCCACGCGCTCGCGCAACGGGGCCATCTCGATGGGGAAGACGTTGAGGCGGTAGTACAGGTCTTCGCGGAAGCTGCCGTCCTCGATCATCTTCTCGAGGTTCTTGTGGGTCGCGGCGATGATGCGCACGTCCACGTTCTGCGTCTTGTTGCTGCCCACGCGCTCGAAGGTGCGCTCCTGCAGCACGCGCAGCAGCTTGACCTGCATCGGCAGCGGCATGTCGCCGATCTCGTCGAGGAACAGGGTGCCGCCGTTGGCGAGCTCGAAGCGCCCGGCACGGGTGGTGATGGCGCCGGTGAAGGCGCCCTTCTCGTGGCCGAACAGTTCGCTTTCCAGCAGCTCGGCCGGGATCGCACCGCAGTTGACCGGCACGAAGGGCGCATCGCGGCGCTTGGAGTGGTAGTGCAGGTTGCGCGCTACCACTTCCTTGCCGGTGCCGGATTCGCCGAGGATCAGCACGCTGGCGTCGGTATCGGCGACCTGCTGCATCATCTGCCGTACCTGCTGGATGGCACGGCTGGTGCCCACCAGGCTGCGGAACAGGTTGGGTTCGCGCTGACGGCCGCGCTCTCGGGCCTGGTCGTACATCTCGCGGTAGACCTGGGCGCGGTGCAGGGAGTCGAGCAGCTTGTTGTAGCTGGGCGGCATCTCGAGGCTGGCCAGCACGCGGCGACGCAGCTCTTCGGGCCACTCGTTGGGTACCGGTTCACCCATCAGCAGGACCGGCAGGTACTCGTCCCAGGACGCGAGCTGCTTGAGCAGCTCCAGCGCCCCGCCCTTGCTTTCCACGGCGCCGACCAGTACGCAGAGCACGTCACGGCTGCCGTTGGGCAGCGGGTCGACGACCTGGCGCCAATCGCGGCTGCTGCAGGACAGTTGGTCTTCACCCAGGAAGCTGATGATCACCGAGAGGTCCCGGCAACGGTCCTGGTTGTCATCGATCACGAGGATTTTCGTTTCGCGCCACATCTTAGCTTGTCATCCCGGGCTTGAAGGCCGTACTACGGCGGCTGACACGATCTGGCCACAGCACAATTTCCTCATGCTAGCCAGCATTTGGCCACTAGTTAAGTCAAAATTGTGGCTCGAGTCAAATTTATGGCGTGTTTTTTTTGGTGCGGCCCGACGAAGGGTGTTGATCCCTGTCATGGCAATTGAAGTGGAGCGTAGTTCGAAGCGGAGGCGGCGGCCACCGGCACCTGGCCGATCACCGCCGAAAGAGAGCCGATCCGGATGGATCAGCCGAACATCTGGTAAACCTTGGCGCCCTGGTGCGAACGGTTGACGCGGACGATCTCGGTGGCCACTTCTTCGCGCTGCCGGGTAACCGCCTGGACCAATTCGCGGTACAGCGCCAGCAACCCTTCGAGGCTGCGCTTGAGATCGCTGTCATCGTCCATCGGCTCGACCATGGCGGCATCCACATGCTCGCGACACTGGAGGTCGAGTTGAGCGACGGCTTCCCAGTCTTCCTGGGCCAGCGCCGCCCCCAAAGCAAGGCGGGTCTGTTCGATCTGCTGGACGGCGAGCGTCATGTTCGGTATCTCCTGGCAGGCCGCGATCACGGAGCGATGGCGTCCCAACCTTCCTTGATGGTGCGCAGCAGGCCGGATACTTCGTCGAGAACCTCGACTTCGTTGCTGCGGTTGGCGTCGCCCAGGCGACGACTCATGTAGTCGTACAGGTTGGCATAGTTCTCCGCCACCTCACCACCGGCTTCGAAGTTCAGCGCTTCGCGCAGGCCGGCGATGATCGCGGTGGCCTTGGCGATCAGCATGCCCTTCTGGGCGAACTGCTCGCGCTCCATCGAACCACGAGCCTGGGCGATGCGGCTCAGGCCACCATCCATGAGCATCTGGATCAGGCGATGGGGGGAGGCGTCGTGCACCTGCGACTGGTTGTTCACATTCTGGTACTGACGCAGTGCGGCCGAAGCATTCATCTGATTTCCCCTTTGATTCGCTGAACGATCAAATCGTCGATGTTCAAAGTATCGGCGCGGGCGGGAAAAGCTTTAGGCAAAAATCTGCACTGGCGTACTGCCTCGCAACCCGCGTTTCAGACACGGGCGGCTCAGAAATCAGCTGTCGGAACTGCTGGTCTTGTTCAGCGCGTTCAGCGTGGTCAGCACGCTGGACTTGGTGGCATTGAGCTGAGCGACCAGGGTGTCCATGGCGGTGTACTTGGCCATGAGCGTTTCGGTCAGCTTGGTCATGCGGTTGTCCAGCTTGGTCGACTGGTCGGCCAGGTCGCTCAGGGTGTCGTTCAACGACGCCTTGCGCTGGTCGAGCAGGCCGTTGGACTTGGTATAGATATCCATGCTGCTGCTCATGCGGTTGAGCAGGCCGCCGTCACCGGTGAAGAACCCTTGCACCGACGCAAAGTTTTTCTCCAGCGCCTTGTCCAGCTTGGTGTCGTCGACGTCCAGGGTGCCATCGGTCTTGGTGGAGATACCCAGCTGGGACAGCAACTTGATGCTGCCACCCTCGGTCGACGACCCGACCAGCTGGGTGCGCAGCGTGTTGAGCAGGTTGCGGGTCATCGAGTCACTGGCCAGCGAAGCGGCCGTGGTCGTCGGGTTGCCGCTGGAGTCGGTGGTGTTGGTGACCTTGGTCAGCGAGTTGATGCTGGTGATCAGCGCGTTGTACGCCGAGACGAAGGACTGGATGGAAGTCTTCAGGCCGTCGGTGTTGGTGTCCACGGTGACGGTCGACTTGCCCGTGGTCACCAGGTTGAGCTCCACGCCGCTGATGGCGCTGGAGATTTTGTTCACCGAACTGCTCATTTCCAGGCCGTCGATGGTGTACTTCGCATTCGCCGCGGGCGCACTGACATAGCCGCCGGCGGTGGCCGAGGCCTTGGTGCCGGCGCCATCGATCTTGAGCACATCGAGGCTCGAGTCGCCGCTGGTGGATACGCTGATATCGCTGCCTGCACCGGTGACACTGGAGCCCAAAACCAGGCGCGGGCCGTTGGCATCAGTGATGATGTTGGCGGTGAGGCCCTGGTCCTTGAGCTGGGTGTTGATGCTGTCGCGGATGTCGGACAGGCTCGCCCCCGCCTTGACGGTGACGTTGTAGGTGCTACTGCCCTGGGTGATCGTCAGCTTGCCGGCGCCGAAGCTGGCCGACTTGTCGATGTACTGGGTAGCGACCTTGGAGCTGGTGGCCAGGCTTTCCACATCGATGGCATAGGTACCGGCGGCAGCGCCGGTGCCCAGGGTGGCGGTCAGCGCATCGGTGTTCGACGATTTCACGGCCAGGCCGGCGAAGGAGTTGGCGTCGTTGAGCTTGCCCATGGCCGTCTGGAAGGTATCCAGGGCACTCTGCAGCGAGCCGATACCGGACAGCGTGGTATTGGTCGCGGTCTTCTGGGTGGCGATCTGGTTCGATTTCGGCGCTTTCTGCGCATTCACCAAAGCAGTCACGATGGAGTCGATGTCGTATCCCGACCCTACGCCATTGATCGAAGTCCCGGCCATTTGCCTACCCTCCTGTCCAAATTTCTGGCGGTTTTCTGATTGCCGCCTGCGTCTTGTGACGCTTCATTCAAGAATCGCGCCAGAGCTCTCGAATTCGATGACTCTCAACCGAGATCAGGCGCGTTCACTGAACAGCAGATTACCCGCTTCCTTCAGGCTTTCTGCCAACTTGAGCGCAACTTCCGAAGGTATCTGGCGGATCACCTCGCCGGTATCGGCGGCCACCACCTTCACGACGGTTTCGCCGCTGGCGTCATCCACCGAGAACTCCAGGTTGCGTTGCACCGACTGGGCCTGCTCGCGCAGACGGCTGACGGCTTCGTTCAGGCTGCGACGGTTGTTGGCCGCCGGCGATTCCTTGGCGCTCTGCGGCAAGCTGTTGCCGCTGGCCGGCTTGCTGCCCGCGGCGGCGTTGTCGGCCGGTCGCAGGGTGTTGATTCCGAGGCTGGTATCCATCAGGCATTACCCTCCGAATGCAAAGCAAGGAAGGGCGCAGGGCGCCCTTCCTTTCCGTTTTTGCCTTGCGGCAACCCCTTACTGGAGCAGCTTCAGGACAGCGGAAGGCAGCTGGTTGGCCTGGGCCAGTACCGCGGTGGCGGCCTGTTGCAGGGTCTGCTGCTTGGTCATCTCCGCGGTTTCTGCGGCGAAGTCCACGTCCTGGATGGTGCTGCGTGCAGCGGTGGCGTTCTCGGACACGTTCTGCAGGTTCGAGATGGTGCTGTCCAGACGGTTCTGGATGGCACCCAGCGCGGAACGCTGAGTATCGATCTGCTTCAGGGCGGCGTCGATCACCTGGGTAGCCGATTGAGCGCCCTTGGCAGTGGTGATGTCCAGTTGCTGCACGGTGAAGGCGGAGCTGGTGGCGGTGGCAGGGGAGCCTGCACCTGCGCTGACCAGACCGGCACTGGCAACCACACCGGCGTTGAAGTCGGAGCTGGAGGTCAGGGTGATGACCGGGGCAGCACCTGCGCTGGCTGCGCTGTTGACTGCAGCGACACCGCTGACGTTGGTGTTGATCGCGCCAACGATGTCGTTGACGGTGGCGCCCTTCTCGTAGGACACAGCAGTGCCGTTGATGGCAATGGTGCCGGCGGTGGAAGCCAGGCCGGCGCTGTCGAAGGTGATACCGCTCAGGTTGGCCGAGGCCAGCTGCGAGGAGCCTTTCAGCGCGGTGGCGCTCATGTCGCTCAGGGTGAAGCTGACGGTTTCGTTGGCGTTGGCGCCGACCTGGAAGGTCAGGGTGCCGTTGGTGCCGGCAGTGCCGTCGAGCAGCTTGATGCCGGAGGTGCCGCCACCGAAGGTGGTGGTCTTGGAGATACGGGTCAGTTCAGCGGTCAGCGACTTGAACTCCTGGTTCAGGGAAGTCTGGTCTTCGCTGCTGTTGGAACCGTTGGCGGACTGCAGGGACAGTTCGCGCATACGCTGCAGGATGTTGGTGGACTCTTGCAGAGCACCTTCAGCGGCCTGGGCGATGGAGTTGGCGTCCTGGGCGTTCTTCACGGCTACGTTCAGGCCGTTGACCTGGCTGGTCAGACGGTTGGAGATCTGCGAGCCGGCGGCGTCGTCCTTGGCGCTGTTGATACGCAGGCCGGTGGACAGACGGGTCATGGAAGTGTTCAGGTTGTTGGCGGCCTTGGTCAGGTTCTTTTGAACCGACAGCGAGGCGATGTTGGTGTTGACGGTAAGAGCCATGACGAATTCCTCGTATTAGGGCTAAGTGGCCTCCCTGCCGCGATTTGTTTCGAAATGGCGTGGAGAACCTTCGTTAGGGTTATCGTCCCAACTCGGGGGGGCTTTAATTTTTTTTCGAAGAATTTTCAGGAAGGCCATTTCTGCCCGCTGGCCCCAATCTTGCTGTACCCACGCAAAGCGCCAAACTGCCGCCACATGGAACCGCTCATGTCTGAACAAAACGATCGGGCCGAAATACAACGCATCGCCCATGCCCTCCAGCAGGCAGAACTAGCCGACGACATGCCTGGCCAGGTGCAGCTGTACGAACGCCTGGTAGCCATCACGCCCCAGGTCGCCCTGATTCATGCCAAGCTCGGCCACCTCCACTTACGCCTGAAACAACCGCAATCCGCCCGCCCCTATATTGAAAGGGCACTCTCGATGCCGGGCGACGACAAGGTGGATGCCGAGATCTTCGATCGCATGGCTGAAACGGCCGAGTTCAGCGATCAGCTCGCGCAGGCGCGCAGCTGGTATCAGCAACGTCCGAACCTCTGGCGCTTCAAGCTCTACATCAATGCCCTGCAAGCAGGACAGCAGAATGAAGAAGCGGAGCAGCTTCTGCTGGAGACCCTGCAGGGCAAACTCGATGCCAGCCAGCAGACCTGGATTCTCTGTGCGCTGTCAAAGCTCTACTTCGACACCGGCCGTTACCATGATTGCATCGCCTGCTGCCAGCTGGGCCTGGAAGCCTCGCCGGACGACATACGCCTGCACTTCAACATGGCCACGGCACTGGAGCAGGTAGGGCGATATGAAGATGCCTTCCGGCACTACCGGGTAGTACTGGACAAGGATCCTCAGCACGTGGGCACCCACAACAATCTGGGCCTGCTGATGCTGCGCCTGAAGGAGTTCGAGGCAGGCTGGCCGCACTACGAGTGGCGCTGGCCAGCCAGCCAGCAGAACCAGCAGCAGGTATTCAACATTCCCCAGTGGCAAGGCGAGTCGCTCCAGGGCAAGTCGCTGCTGGTGTGGGCTGAGCAAGGCATTGGCGACCACATCATGTTCGCCAGCATGCTGCCCAGTCTTCTGGCGTTGGGCGGCAGGATATGTTTCGAGAGCTACGCAAGACTCGACCCCATCCTCAAGCGCAGCTTCCCGCAGGTCGAGTTCATTCGCCGCGAACAGTCAGGCACAGTCAACGACGGGGTGCAGATGCTGTATCGGCAGCACTGGCCGCACTGCGACTTCCATATCCCTATGGGCAGCCTGGGCCGCTGGCTTCGCCCGAACGTGCCTTCCTTCGCGGGCACGTCGGGGTATCTGAAGGCCGATCAAGCCGGCGCCCGGGCCAAGCGCGAGGAATACGAAGGACTTTTCCCCGGCAAGCGTCTGATCGGTCTCTCCTGGCGCGGCGGCACCAACGTGTCCAACGATATGCAGAGCCGCCGCATCACCATGTCCGAACTGGCCCGTCTGTCCAGTCTGCCGGATGTGCAGTTCATCAACCTGCAGTACGGCGACACCCTGCTGGAGCGCTACGAGGCACAGATCCTGGGTCTGAACATCCACCACGACCCGAGCGTGGATCCGCTGACCAACATGGACGCCCAGGCCGATCAGCTGGCAGCGCTGGATGCAGTGTTGAGCATCGACAACACGACTGTGCACCTGGCCGGCGCCCTGGGTATTCCGACCTATGTACTGCTTCAACTTAATCCCAACTGGCGTTGGGCCCTGAATGACGTCCAGAGCTACTGGTACCCAACGGTCCATCTCGTGCGCAACACGGAGATCGGCAAGTGGGGCAAGGTGCTGGACAAGGCCGTCACCGCCATGCGCGACAACGGCCACCTCTGACCCGACCGCAGGACAAGACCATGAAGTGTTGTGTGATCATCCCCGTAGGCCCCGGCCATCAGGACATCGTCAGCCGCGCGAAGGACTCGGTGGCCCGAGCGGTCGCGCATGGCCAGGGACTCTTCGACGAAATCCAGGTACTGGAGATGGATGACAGCCAAGGGCTCCTCGGCCGTTCCCACGTCCGCAATCTGGCAGTCAAGGAAGCCGGAAATCGTGGTATCGACTGGCTGTTCTTCCTCGACGCCGACGATGTGATGTGCCCCAGCGCCTTTGTTGACGTCGCTAGTCTGCTGCCGACCCATGACGCCATTTGGGGAGCCATTTTCGTCGCCGATCTGAAGGCGGGCCAGGTATCACGGCGCGAGAACCAGATCAGTCCGATCGATAGCCTGGAACAGGTACTGTTGAACGACCCCTACCTGACCCTGCAGATGGGCCACTTCGTTCGCCAGGGCGTGGCAGAGGCGAATGCCTTCGATACCGAACTCGATACCGGCGAAGACTTCGACTACTACCTGCGCCTCTGGAAGGACCAGCGCTGCATCAAGATCGACACCCCGTTGTTCCTGAACATCCGCGGGCAGCACTCGACCGGCCCACGTGCAGCCAGTGGCAACGACTGGCGCAAGGCGATCAACCAGGTGTTCGCCGCCTTCTGCCGCAACAACGATGTGGTGGCGTCGATCCCGCTCAGGGAAGGCAGCCTCTCCCTGCGCCTGAGCAATACCCTCGACCCGATCCAGGCTTTGCTTGCCCAGGAGCGCCTGCATGACGGTGAAGAGTTGATTGAAGTGCTGCGTCGGCTTCCCCAGGACGCACGGCTGATCGACGTGGGCGCCCACCTGGGCAGCCACTCGCTGTTCCTGGTGCTCGCCGCCCACGCGGCTTCCCTGGACAGCTACGAAGTGGACCCGGAACTGGCCGAGTACCTGGAGTACAACCTGCGCCTGAACGACCTGGACCCGGAACGCTATCGGGCTCACCAGGCCATTGTCGGTGCGGGCCCGAACAACCCGGACAAGGCAGAAAGCCTGTTTGGCCGCATGGACCTGAAGGACTACAGCCAGCCGCTCGGCCATGCACTGGACGCCCTGCACCCCGATGCTGGCTGCCACCTGCTGCGGATTGATCGACCCGGCCTGGAGAGCGGCATTCTTCGCGGTGCCGCCCGACTGATCGAGAAGAACCGTCCGCTGATCCTGGCGCGCGCGATGAATGACAACAAGGGCAGGCTCATCGCCTGGAGCGAAGACAACGGCTACCAGGTAGCGCGGGTGTTCGAATACTCGCTCAGCAGCAATTACCTGCTGGTGCCGAACGAAGGGGCCTGATCCCGATCGCCGGGGAGGCCCCCCTGGGGGTCACGCCCGGCGGCGGTAGACGTGCACGGTCAGGCGCACATCGCGCCCGACATTGAAAGCCGGCGTGTCATAGCGGGCATACACGGCCTTGCCATATCTTTCCAGCTCGAAGCCCTGACGCAACATGGCGCCTACGTAGGCCTCCGGATCGCGGTTGAAGATCGGCGGATTACCGTCGCGGCGCCAGCGCTCATCCATCACCTCCCCTATCACCACACGGTCCACGGCCGCACAGATCGGCGCCAGGAATCGCCCCAGCTCCTCGTCCGGAATGTGGCAGGCAACGGTGTAGATCAGGGCGGTTCCCGACTTCGGCAGTTCGGCTCCCGGCTCGATGCATTCGAAGCGATAGCCCGGATGGTTTTCCCGCGCCGTGCTGACCGCCGAAACGTTGACGTCCACGCCCAGGTAGCGGTCGCTGGGGAAAGCCTTGCACAGGCGCCCGTAACCGCAGCCGACTTCGAGCACACCATCGCTGGCATCGATGACTTGGCTGAGCATCAACCGAACGTCGAAGCCCTCGGGAAATTCGCCACCCACATCAGGGATGACGTGCCTCAGGCCTTCGGCATTCCAGAACGCCGCCAGGTCTTCAAGGGTTGCCATGCTTCTTCTCTCCCGATCTTCAATCAGAGTTTGTTGAACAGACTGAGCTGGCTGATCCGCGCGAACGCCGCCTGGGCGGCTTCGAGCATGGTCTGCTGCAGCACCAGCTGCGAGGTCGCCGCGGCCATGTCGGTATCACGGATCGACGACTGCGTAGTGGTGTTGGTCAGCGCCAGGCTCTGGTTCTCCTGGTTCAGCACATCGATGGTGTTGAGCCGCGCGCCAATGGACGACTGGGTCGCCAGCACCTGGTCGCTGGCCTTGTCGAGGTTGGTGAGCGCAGTCGCGACCATGTTGCGGATATTCAGCTGCGCCTGCGGATCCCCACTGGTAGAGGTATCCAGCGCGGTCCGCAGATCGCCGATGGTATTGAGGATGTTCTGCCGCTCCGGCGAGTTGGCGGTGACGCTGAACTGGTCGCCGGCAGCCGGCGCTGCGCTGATGCTCATGTCGACGCCGGCCACGGTGACGGTCTGCGGGAAGGTCGCGCCGAGGGTTCCGGTGGACAGCGGCGAAGCGCCCTGGCTGGTGGGCAGGGCATAGACCTCGTAGGCGGTGGCACTGGTGAACTTGAGCTGCACGCCGCTGCTGGGGAACTGCGTGGTATAGGCCGTGTTGTTGCTCACCGAGGCCGAGGTGATCTGTGCCATCGAGGTGTTGGTCGCGCTGCGCTTGATCGACAGGCTCTCCGGCGCCGCGCCGAAGCTGAAGCTGTAGCCGCCCACCAGGCTGTCCATGGTGCTGGCGTCATCGGTCTTCTGCAGCGAGACGTCGAGCTGGAACTGCGCACCGCGGAAGTTGATGGCGTTGCTGTCGGTGGAAGTCGCGTCATACACGCCGTTGGTGGTGGCTTCGCTGGTGACGTCGTTGCCGTTCTTGTCGAGGATCTGGTACTGCGTTCCACTGAGCACGTTCAGCGTGTAGGGCGCACCGTTGCGGAAACTGGCGTTGTAGCTGCTGTCGCTGGTCACGTTGCCCTGGGACAGGAATGCGCGCTGCACACCATCGGCATTGGGGTTGCTGGCCAGCGAGCTGGTGGTGCGGCTGGCGTTGGCCGCCATCTCGAAGATGCTCCAGCCGTTGTCGTTGGTCGACAGCGTCAGGTTGTCGGAGATCTGCAGCTTGAGGGAGCTCTGGTCGCCCTGGTAGCTGAAGCTGCCGTCGGCGTTCTGCACGAAGGGCTGCACGGTGCTCTTGCTGCCGGAGAACAGGTAGTTGCCACTGGCGTCCTTGCTGTTCATGAGGGTCAGCAGCTGGTTCTGGATCTCGCCCAGTTCATCGCTGATGGCGCCGCGGTCCTCGTCGGTCATCGAGCCGTCGCCGGCGCGCAGCGTCAGTTCGCGGGCGCGCTGCAGGGCGGTGGTGATGGAGTCGAGAACGCTCTGCTCCTGGTTCAGGCTGTTGGTCGCGGAGGTCATGTTGCCGCTGTACTGGGTCAGCAGCGCCTGCTGCTGTTCCAGCTGCAGCAGACGCGCGGCGCCGACGGGGTCGTCCGCCGGGGTCTGGATGCGCGTGCCGCTGGAGATCTGCTCCTGCAGTTTGGCCAGGCTGGCATAGCCGCGGTTGTAGTTGTCGATGTTCGAATTGAAGATCTGCGGGGTGGAAATTCGCACAACCATTTCAGCCTCCTCAGATGTTGTTGATCAGGGTGTCGAAGAGCGTCTGCGCGGTCTTGATGATCTGCGCGGAGGCCGTGTAGTACTGCTGGAACTTGACCAGGTTGGCCGCCTCTTCATCGAGGTTCACCGCCGACAGCGAGTCGCGGCTGCCTTGCGCCTGGGTCAGCACCGCCTCGGTGGCGGTGGCGTCGAGCTTGGCCTGGTTGGCCGTGGCGCCGACGGTCTCGGTCAGGCTGCTGTAAGCGCCGGTCAGGCTCATGCCGCTGCCGCTGCCCGTGCCGCTGCCGACGGTCTTGGTGGTCTGCAGGTCGATGAGCTTTTGTGCGTTGGTGTTGTCGGCATCGCCATTGCTGTTGAAGGCCACGCCGAAGCTGTCGCCGTCTGCTGGATAACCGGCGATGGTGGTCTGGAAACTGAACGACGGCGAGCCCGGCACCGTGATGCTGATGTCGTTGCTCTGGCCCGGCACGATGTTGCCGGTGCCCAGCGAGTTACCCGCGGAGTCGTAGATGGTGTAGCCCTGGGTGCCGCCGCTGGCCGCATCGAAGACCAGCTTCACCGGCAGGCCGGCCTTGATCGAGGCGCCCAGCGCGGTGCCGTTGCTGGCATCCAGCTGGCTGGTCAGGGTGGTGCCGCTGATGGTGCCGCTGCCTTCATTGCCAGTGGTGGTGCTGGCGACGACCGGCGAGGCGAAGGCCAGGCGGTTGGAGTCGGTCATGGTGACCGAGATGTCCGAGGCCGCAGTGCGGGTCGGGATCACCGTGAAACGGTCGCCCGCCTGCACGGTACCGACACTCTGCTGGCTGATGCTGAAGCCGTCGAATTCCTTGGGCGGGTTGTCGGTCAGGTCGCCGCTGCCCAGCACCGTGCCATCGGAGGAGCGCTTGATGGTGTAGCCGGTGGCGGAGGTGAAGGTCACCTCGTAGTCGCTGGTGGTCAGCGCGCTGCTGTCGGTGATGTTGACGTTGAGGTTGCCGGTGCCGGTGTTGTGGGTGTTGGCCAGGCTGCGGTTGCCGATGACGCTGGCGTCATTGATGTCCTTGAACAGCTGCGCGCCGAAGTTGCCGTTCAGGTCCAGGCCCTGGGCGAGCTGACTGTTGAAGGTGTCGGCAAGGACGATGGCCATGCGCCCCAGTTCGTTCTGGGTCGTGTCCAGCACATCGCTGCGGTAGCGCAGCAGGCCGCCCATCTGGCCTCCGGTGACCACCGAGGTGACGTCCATGGTCGAGCTGCCGGAGCTCAGGCTCAGGCTGAATTGCGACGGGTTGTTGGCGCTCGGGCCGGCGGTCAGGGTGGAGGAGTTGGCGCCCACCACCAGCGGCTGGCCGGAGCCCAGGTAGAGGTTGAGGCTGCTGCCCTGCTTGACCACGCTGACGCCGATCATGTCGGAAAGTTGCAGCACCGCCTGGTCGCGCTTGTCCTGCAGGTCGTTGGCGCTGGCACCGCCGGCCTCGGCCGCGATGATCGCCTGGTTGTACTGGGCGATGGTCTTGGCCAGGTCGGTGACCTGCCCGGCCAGGCTGTCCATCTGGGTGTTGACGTAGCTGTTCTGGGTGCCCAGCTGGGTGGAAATCGAGTTGAAGCGCTGCGCCAGGTTCGCCGCCTGGGTCAGCACCAGCTGGCGCGAGGCGGCATCGGTCGGCGTTGCGGCAGCGGTCTGCAGCGAGGCGAAGAAGTTCTGCATGACCTTGGACAGACCGGTGGTGCTGTCGGACAGCAGCGAGTCGATCTGGTTGACCTGGGAAAGGTAGGTCTGCGCATCGCTGTCCACCGAGGTGGCGCCACGCAGCTGGTTGGCCAGGAACTCGCTGTACATCCGGCGGACGTCCTGCACCGTGGTGCCGGTGCCGACGTAGTACTGCCCCGCGAACTGCTCGGCGGAGGTCACCTGCGACGTCGTCTGGCGGGTGTAACCAGCCGTGTTGACGTTGGTGATGTTGTTGCCGGTGGTGCTCAGCGCCGCTTGCGAGGCATTGAGGCCGGACAGTCCGATGGATAAGAGGCTCATGGTCTTTCCTTAGCGCAGTCCTTTGTACAGGGCTTCACAGTGTGCGAGTCGGGGCGTCGGCCATCGCGACGGTCTGGTAGACCTGCATCTGCCTGGCGATCTGGTTCACCTTGCGCGCGTACTGCGGGTCGGTGGCGTAGCCGGCGCGCTGCAGTTCCTTCATGAACTGATCCGGGCGCGCGGCGGAATCCAGCGCGCCCTGGTAGCGATCGTTGTTCTGCAGGAAGCTGACGTAATCCTGGAAGCTCTGCTCGAAGGAGTTGTAGGCACGGAACGAAGCAACTTCCTTCACTTCCTTGCCCTTCTCGAATTCGGTGGTGGTGGCGCGGGCGGAGTCACCCTTCCAGCTCGAGCCGGTCTTGATGCCGAACAGGTTATGGCTGCTGCTGCCGTCGCGCTGGGCAATCATCTTCTTGCCCCAGCCGGTTTCCAGCGCGGCCTGGGCCACCAGGTAGCGCGGATCGACGCCGATGCGCTTGGCGGCGCGTTCGGCCATGGGCAGCATGGTGCTGATGAAGTCGTCGGCCGAGGCGAACATCGACTTGCCCGGCTTGGTGGAAATCGCCGAGGTATCGATATCGGCCACCGGCACAGTGGTGTCGATCTGCTTCGTGTAGGCCTGGCTGCCACGCCAGTCGTTGCTGGCCAGTTGCGCCGGCTGGTTGGTGGTGGAAGCCACGGAGCTGTCGGCGCCAGGTACCAGGCCCGCGGCGATACGCTGGGCGAGCTTGCCCGGCAGCGCGAGGCGACGGGCGTTCAGCGCCTGTCGATCGTCACGGCCGGCTTCGGGTTGCGGCAAGGCCTTGCCGTTGGCGGCAAACACGCTCGGGGTCTTCTGCCGATCGGAAGCCGCGGCGGTGGCTGCAGCGCTCGGGGTAGCGTCAGTGGCGGACTGTACGCCGGCCTGGGCAAAGGGATTGTTGCCGGTGTGGCGGACGCCCTGCATCTTTTCCATCTGCTTGACCAGCACGTCGGCCAGGCCGATGCCATGCCCCTGGGTGGCCAGGGACACGGACAGCTGATGGTCATACATGTCCTGGTACTGCTTGGCCGCTTCGCTGTTCATCGGGTTGTCCTTGGCGAACACCTCGTTGGCCGAGCGCATGGATTTCAGCATCTCGTTCATGAACAGCGATTCGAACTCCTGGGCGACCTTGCGGATGTTTCCCGCGCTGTCGCGGTTCGCGCCGGTCTTCATCGCCGACAGGCGATTGAGGTCGGAGTAGGAACCGGAGTCGGTGGTGGAGGTACCAGCAGAAAGCAGTCGGGCGTCCACGGCGGCGTCCTCAGATCACGATCAGGTCGGCTTGCAGCGCGCCGGCCTGTTTCAGGGCTTCGAGGATCGCCATCAGGTCGCCGGGCGCAGCGCCCACCTGGTTAACGGCGCGTACGATTTCATCCAGGGTGGTGCCGGGGCCGAACTTGAACATCGGCTTGGCTTCCTGGTTGGCGCTCACGTTCGAGCGCGGGACCACGGCGGTCTGGCCGTTGGAGAACGGACCGGGCTGGCTGACGATGGGGTCTTCGGTGATGGTCACGGTCAGGCTGCCGTGGGTCACGGCGGCCGGCGACACGCGCACGTTCTGGCCGATCACGATGGTGCCGGTGCGCGAGTTGATGATGACCTTGGCCACCGCCTCGCCGGCCTGCACGTCGAGGTTTTCCAGCACCGACATGTAGTCCACGCGCTGGTTCGGATCCAGCGGCGCGCTGACGCGCACCGAGCCGCCGTCCACGGCCTGGGCGACGCCCGGGCCCAGCAGTTCGTTGATGCGATCGACGATGTGCTTGGCGGTGGTGAAGTCCGGACGGTTGAGGTTCAGGGTCAGGGTATTGCCCTGGTCGAAGCCGCTCGGCACCGCGCGCTCGACGGTGGCGCCCGCCGGGATACGACCGGCCGACGGCACGTTGACGGTGATCTTGGAGCCGTCGCGGCCTTCGGCATCGAAGCCGCCGACCACCAGGTTGCCCTGGGCCACGGCGTAGGTCTGGCCGTCGATCCCCTTGAGCTGGGTCATCAACAGGCTGCCACCGCGCAGGCTCTTGGCGTTACCGATGGAGGACACGGTGATGTCGATGGCCTGGCCCGGCTTGGCGAACGGCGGCAGGTCGGCATGGATGGACACCGCGGCGACGTTCTTCAGCTGCACGTTGCCCGAACCTGCCGGCACCTTGATGCCGAACTGCGCCAGCATGTTGTTGAAGGTCTGCAGGGTGAACGGCGTCTGCGTGGTCTGGTCGCCGGTGCCATTGAGGCCGACGACCAGGCCGTAGCCGATCAGCTGGTTGTTGCGCACACCCTGAATGGTGGCGATATCTTTCAACCGCTCGGCGTGAGCAACCGGCACCATGACCACTGCACAGAACACCACCATGACGTAGGAGCGGACTTTGTCCGCGATCGCTACCAACGTTTTTCCAGAGGCCATCATCGTCATCACCCTCAGAACGGGAACAGCGGGCTGAGGAAGAAGCGATCGAACCAGCCCGGCTGACTCGCATCGGCGAACGCGCCGGTGCCCGAGTAGGTGATGCGCGCATCGGCCACGCGGGTGGACGACACGGTGTTGTCGGTGGCGATGTCGTCGGCGCGGATCAGGCCGGCGATGCGTACCAGTTCGTTACCGGTGTTCAAGGTCATCCACTTCTCCCCGCGCACGGCGAGGATGCCGTTGGGCATGACGTCGGCCACGGTGACGGTGACCGAGCCAGTCAGGCTGTTGCTCTGCCCGGCCGCGCTGTCGCCCTTGGTTTCGCGGTTGCCCGAATACTCGGCGGAGAGGCTCAGGTCGCCGCCGCCCACCGGGTTGTTGGTGGTCAGGCTGCTGCCGAACATCGAGGTCAGGCCGAGCTTGTTCTTGCTGTCCTTGGAGATGTCCGAGTTGGCCTTCTTGCTGGCCTGGGTCTTCTCGTTGAGGGTGATGGTGATGATGTCGCCCACACGGAAGGCTTTGCGGTCGCCGTAGAGGTTGTTCTCGAACCCGGCCTGGTAGATCGACCCGTTGTTCTGGGCAGCCGGCGCAGGCGTGCGCGGCAGCACCGGAGCGTAATAGGGATCGTCCGGCTTGGGCGGAGGGCTCACGCACCCTGCCAACGCGGCGATGGCCAGCAGCGGAAGGAGGTGGGAACGGTTCATCTACAGCTACCTCTCGGGGAGAGCGACTACGTGTTGGCCCAAGGGCCGGTTTGTCTCACGACCGCGCGAGCCAGGTCAGGCAAGGCGAAATCGAATTTGGAAGCGGAGTTGGCTCCAGCCAATGAGCATTCCTAATTCGATTTCAACGCCGCATGGCCGACGCGCAGCCGGTCGTTAAAGGTTCTGGGTGACGAACGAGAGCATCTGGTCGGCCGTGGAGATCACCTTGGAGTTCATCTCGTAGGCGCGCTGGGTGGTGATCATGTTCACCATCTCCTCCACCACGCTGACGTTGGAGTTCTCCAGGGTGTTCTGCAGGGTGGTACCCAGGCCGTTCAGGCCAGGGGTGCCGACCTGGGGCGCGCCGCTGGCGGCGGTTTCCAGGAACAGGTTGTTGCCGGTGGCCTGCAGGCCGGCCGGGTTGATGAAGTCGGCGGTCTGGATGTTGCCGATGATCTGCGGCGTGGCGTTGCCGGCGACGGTGACCGAGACGGTGCCGTCGTTGCCGACGGTGAAGGTCTGGGTTTCCGCCGGGACGACGATGGCCGGCTCCAGGGCATTGCCGTTGGAGGTGACGATCTGGCCGTCGGAGTTCAGGTGGAAGCTGCCGTCACGGGTGTAGGCGACGGTGCCGTCCGGAGTCAGCACCTGGAAGAAGCCGCGACCGTTGACCGCCATGTCCAGCGGGTTGTCGGTGGTCTGCAGGCTGCCGGCGGTGAAGTTCTTCTGGGTGCCGACGATGCGCACACCGGTACCCAGTTGCAGGCCCGAGGGCAGCTCGGTGTCCTGGGTCGAGTTGGCGCCGGGCTGACGCTTGATCTGGTAGAGCAGGTCCTGGAACTCCGCGCGGTCGCGCTTGAAGCCCGTGGTGGACACGTTCGCCAGGTTGTTCGAGATGGTGGTCAGGTTCATGTCCTGGGCGGACAGACCGGTCTTGCTGACCCAAAGTGCCGGAAGCATGTCGTTCTCCTCGGGCGCCGGATTCGTGGCGCCGTGGACGGTTAATCAGGTTCTGAATCAACTGAATTGCAAAACACGCGCCATCGACTGGGAGTCTTCTTCGGCGGTTTTCATCATCTTCACGTGCAACTCGAACTGCCGAGACAGCGCCAGGATCGAGGTCATCTCGTCGACAGCGTTGACGTTGCTGGCTTCCAGCACACCGGACTGCACGCTGGCATTGGCATCGACCTGGGGAGCGGGCTGGCCCGACTTCATGCGGATGAGGCCGTCGCTGCCCTTCTCCAGTTGCTTGGCATCGGGAGTCACGAGTTTGATGCGGTCGACGGTGGCCAGTGCATTGGGGTTGTTGCCCTGACCGCGGATGGTGATGGTGCCGTCCTCGCCGATGTCGATCTTTTCTTCCGGAGGAATCGCGATCGGCCCGCCGTTGCCCATCACCGGCATGCCGTCGCTGGTGCGCAGCTGGCCGAGGGCGTCGATTTCCAGGCTGCCGGTGCGCACGTAGGCTTCGCCGCCGTCCGGCGCCTGCACGGCAATCCAGGCATCGCCCTTGGCAGCCACGTCCAGGTCACGGCCGGTTTCCTGCAGGGAGCCGGTGGTGAAGTCGGTCGCCGGGCGCTCGCTCATGGCGAAGACGCGCGCCGGAAAGCTGTCGCCGAACACGGGCATGGCGCGAGCTTGTTCGAAGTCGCGACGGAAACCGGTCGTGGAGATGTTCGCCAGGTTGTTGGCGTGAGCCTGCATGGCTTTGGTGTTCTGGCTCGCGCCGCTCATGGCGACATACAGCATTCTGTCCAAGACATTCCTCCAGTGCCGAGTCGGATTCCCGGCGGTGCTGGAGTGACTTCAGCAAGGGCTGTGCCAACACACGAAAAATCAATGCAAGACGTTGATAGGGAAAGATTTATTCAAAAAGAAAGGCTCCCGAAGGAGCCTCGATGGCCGTCAGGCGGCGAATGACTGCCGCCTGCGGCAAGGGGACGTTGCCGTCATCAACGCAGGTTGATGATGGTGTCGGAGATGGTGCTTTCGGTCTGGACAGTCTTGGCGTTCGCCTGGTAGTTGCGCTGCGCCACGATCAGGTTCACCAGTTGCGCGGTGAGGTCGACGTTGGAGTCTTCCAGGGTGCCCGAGCCAACCGAACCCAGAGTGCCGGAGGTCGGCGTGCCGATCACCGCCTCGCCCGACGCCAGCGACTGCTTCCAGCCGGTGTTGCCCACCGGGGTGAGACCCTGGGTATTGGCGAAGTTGGCCAGGATCACCTGGCCGATCACCTTGGACTGGCCGTTGGTGTAGGTGGCGTACATCTGCCCGTCTTCGGCGAACGACAGACCGGACATCTGGCCCGTGGCGTAGCCGTCCTGGGTCACCGCGGTCACGGCGAAGGAGCCGTTGGTCTGGGTCGTCTTGGTCAGGTCGATGCTGATGCCGCCAGTGGCGCCCGCCGCGCCGTTGGCACCCCAGGTCACCGGACTGGTGGTGGAGTCAGTGACGGCCGCAGGAGTCCAGCCAGCCAGGGTCAGGGTCTTGTCGGCATTGACGGTCATACCGGTGGACGTAATGCCCGTCAGCTGGCCGGCGCTGTTGAAGGTGATGTCGCTGCTCAGCGGCGTGGTGCTGGTCGGGGTCTGCGGGTTACGACCATCGACCAGAGTGTACATGCTCCAGTTGTTGGCGCTGTCCTTGACGAAGTAGTTCGTCATGGTGTGCGAGTTGCCCTGGGAGTCGTAGATGTCCACGGAGGTCGACCAGTTGTAGCTGTCCGAGTCGGTGGCATCGAACGGAGTGGTGGTCGGCGTGGTCGCGTTGGAGTTCAGGCTCAGGGTCGAGGTGATCGAGGAGGTCGGGCTCGGCGGCTGGTTGGCGGTGTCGACCTTCAGGTCGGTGATCACGCCGTTGACGATGTTGCCGTTGCCATTGACGCCATAACCCTGCAGGCGATTGCCCGAGCCATCGACGATGTAGCCGCTGGCGTCGGTGTTGAAGGTGCCGTTGCGGGTGTAGACGCGGCTGCCGTTGTCGCTGGTCATGAAGAAGCCGTTGCCGCTCACCGCCAGGTCCAGGCTGCGACCGGTGGTGCTCAGGTTGCCCTGGGTGAACTGCTGCGAGACGGCCTGGGTGACCACGCCGTTACCCACGGCGATGCGGCCGGTGCCGAGCATCGAGGAGGCGTAGAGGTCGGCGAACTCGGTCCGCGAGGATTTGAAGCCGGTGGTGCCGACGTTGGCAATGTTGTTGCCGGTGACGTTCAGGTCCATCGACGCGGCGTTGAGTCCACTCAGGGCGGTATTGAAAGACATGTGTTGCTCCTGTGCCGAAACGCGGCGTTATTTTCCGATGGTCTGAATGCTGGAGGCGGAAACGGCGCCAATGCCAGCCAGGTTCAGGGACATTTCCCCGCCGTTCTGGCCGAGCGTGACGCTGTTGACCGTGGCAGGCAGGTAGGTGGTCAGGGCGGTGCTGGTACCGTCCAGACTGGCGGTGGCCTTGACGGTGTAGGTACCGGCACCCACCAGCTCGCCGCTGTCGTCCTTGCCGTCCCACTTGAAGTCGATGTTGCCGGCCTTCTGGCTGCCCATGTCGACGGTGCGCACCAGGTCGCCGGAATCGTCGTAGATCTTCAGGGTCACGCCATCGCCGCCGGACGGCATCACCAGGGTGCCGTTGACGCCGGCACTCGGGTCGTCGACCTGTACCTTGCTGGAGTTGACGATCACCGAGCGGCCGACCAGCGAGGAAGCCTGCAGGGCCTGCGACGACTGGAACGAGGAATAGAAGGTACCCAGGGTGGTATCCAGGTTCTGCATGCTCTCCAGGCTGCTGAACTGAGCCAGCTGGGAGACGAACTCGGTGTTGTCCTGCGGGTCCAGCGGGTTCTGGTTGTTCAGCTGGGTGACCAGCAGCTGCAGGAAGGAGTCCTTGCCCAGCGCGCTGGTACCGGTCTCGGTGGTCGACGACGAACTCTTGGACCCGGCGTTCAGCGACATCAGGACCGAGTTCGCCGTGGTGTTATCGGTATTGATGCTCATGGGGCGTCCTCTGCGCTTACTGACCCAGGGTCAGGACCTTCTGCATCATCTGCTTGGCGGTGTTCATCATTTCCGCGTTGCTCTGGAAAGAACGGCTGGCGGAGATCATGTCGGCCATCTCCTCCACCACGTTGACGTTGGGGTAGTAGACGTAGCCGTCCTTGTCGGCCGCCGGATGGTTCGGCTCGTAGCGCGGCACCAGCGGGCTCTGGTCCTCGACCACGCCCAGCACCTGCACGCCGGAACCGGCCTGGTCGGTCTCGCCGAACAGCGAACCCTGGTCGCCGCCCTGGGCGTTCTGCAGCATGGTGGAGAACACCGGGTGACGGGCGCGGTAGGTCTGGTCGATGCTCGAGGAGACGCTCTCGGCGTTGGCGATGTTCGACGCGGTGGTGTTCAGACGGGTGGTCTGGGCACTCATGCCGGTACCGGCGATGTTGAAGACACTGGCGAGCGACATGGCGATTACTCCCCGCGCAGGGCGTTCATCAGCCCTTTGAACTTGCTGTTGAGGAAGGTGAACGAGGCCTGGAACTGCACGGAGTTCTCCGCGTAGTTGGCTTGCTCGATCTGCTCGTCGACGGTGTTCTGGTCGACCGAAGGCTGGTTCGGGATGCGGTACTTCACCGACTCGTCACCCATGCCGAAACCATCGGCGGCGATGTGATGCGAATTGGTCAGGGTCGCGCTGAAGGTGCCGTTCTTCATCTTGTCCGACTGGGCCGCCAGCACCGAGGCGAAATCCAGGTCGCGCGCCTTGTAGTTGGGCGTGTCGGCGTTGGCCAGGTTATTGGCCAGGACTTCAGCGCGCTGGGAGCGGAAGTTCAGCGCTTGCTGGTGGATGCCGAGGGCTTTGTCGAAGCTGATGCTCATGGTCACGAACCTGTTTGCCGGTGTGGGCTTGCCAACACTTCAGCAAGGTGCGTGCCATATTTGTATTTCCTTGTTAATCAAGGGCTTGAGGCAATACAGGTAGCGGCAAGAGGCGGCAAACAGCGGCAAAGCGGCAACCCTTTTCCTTGCCGCTGCGGACAAGGCGGCAAGCTTTGCCACCCTTCCTTGCCGGTCAATTTGCAGGAGCGAGCTTGCTCGCGAATCTCGTCACGCTGCGCCGTTTGTTCGCGAGCAAGCTCGCTCCTACAGAAACAGCACACGAAGCGGATGACATGCCGCAAATCGCGGACAGAGTCCGCCCCCATCTGCCGGTCCTGGCGTAGGAGCTGACTTCGTCCGCGATCGGGTGACTGCGATTGCAAGAACCCCGCCCGAACAGGCGGGGCGTAGGCCAATCACTTGGCCTTGTAGATGATCCCCGGGCTGCACTGGACCATCTGGTAGTGGTCCGGCAGCGCGTTGAGCGCTTCAGATGCGCCGAGGAACAGGTAGCCGCCGGGCTTGAGCGTGGCATGGATGCGCAGGAGGATGTCGCGCTTCACCTCGGCCGAGAAATAGATCAGCACGTTGCGGCAGAACACCATGTCGAACTTGCCCAGCGTGGCATAGCTGTCCAGCAGGTTCAGCGCGCGGAACTCCACACGGCTCTTGATCGGCGGTTTCACCGTCCAGCGCCCCGGCGTCTTCTGGTCGAAGTAGCGCGCCAGGCGCTCCTGCGACAGGCCGCGGCCAATGGCCAGGCTGTCGTACTCGCCGGCCTTGCAGGCGCTGAGCATGGAACCGGAGAGATCAGTGGCGACGATCTGAACGCCCGCCTTCAGCTGGCCGAGGTTGGTGCGCTCGAACTCGTCGATGGACATCGACAGCGAATAAGGCTCCTGCCCCGAGGAACAGGCCGCCGACCAGATGCGCAGGCGCTGGCCGGGCGAGGCCTTGATCATCTCCGGCAGCACGCGGTTCTTCAGCACTTCGAAGGGGTAGGTATCGCGAAACCACAGGGTCTCGTTGGTGGTCATGGCGTCGACCACCTGTTCGCGCAGCTGGCTGCGCATCTGGATCTTCTGCACCAGTTCGCCCAGGGACTTGATGCCCTGCTGCTCCATCAACTTGTTCAAGCGGCTGGAGACCAGGTACTGCTTGTTGGCGCCCAGGAGGATGCCGCAGGTCTTCTCCAGGAAATCCCGGAACAGCTCGAATTCAGAATTGGTGGATGTCACAGATAAGCCTCTTTGCTCGTGGACGGCTGCCGGCAAAACGACGACAACTGCCTGACCGGTGCTCAAAAAACCATAGACGATGCGGGCGGCACCGGCGCCACCCGCATCTCGTCACGCCGGCATCAGGCCGTTGCGCCATCCACTGCCTTGATGCGGTCCGACACGCGGGCCGCCAGGTCATCGGGACGGAACTTGGCGAGGAAGTCGTCAGCGCCGACCTTTCTCACCATCGCCTGGTTGAACACCCCGGACAACGAAGTATGCAGGAGAATGTGCAGATCCTGCATGCGCGGGTCGTGGCGGATTTCCGCAGTGAGCGTGTAGCCATCCATTTCCGGCATCTCGATATCCGAGATCACCATCAGCAGATCGCTGCCCGGATGCCCGCCGGCTTCCACCATCTGGCGCAGATAATCCAGCGCCTGGCGGCCGTCGTTGAGCGCCAGCACTTCCACGCCGACGGTCTCCAGGCAACGCACCAGTTGCTTGCGCGCCACGGAGGAATCGTCCACCACCAGCACGCGCTTGCTCACCGCGCGAGCCTGGGTCTCGGCATCCAGCACGCCTTCGGAGATGTCCTCCGAGGTCGGCGCCACTTCGGCGAGGATCTTCTCCACGTCGATGATTTCCACCAACTGGTTATCCACCCGCGTCACCGCCGTCAGGTAGTGGTCGCGGCCGGTTCCCTTGGGTGGCGGATGGATCGACTCCCAGTTCATGTTGACGATGCGCTCCACCGAGTGCACCAGGAAGCCCTGCACCTTGGTGTTGTACTCGGTGATGATCACGAAGCTGTTGGCGATGTCCCGCAGGGCGTGACGCCCCGTGGCCAGCGCCAGGTCGAGGATCGGAATGGTGCCGCCACGGATGTTCGCCACCCCGCGCACCACCTGGCTGGATTTGGGCATCACGGTCAGGCGGGGGCACTGCAGCACCTCCTTCACCTTGAACACGTTGATCCCGTACAGCTGGCTGCCGTTCAAGCGGAACAGCAGCAGTTCGAGACGATTCTGGCCAACCAGCTGCGTACGCTGGTTGACCGAATCCATGACTCCGGCCATTGAGCCTCCTGTGCACGCAACGCCGCCCGACTCACGAAGGCGGCATGACCATTGCTTGGATCGTTGCATGAAACGAGCAACGACATTTTTCCGACAGCTGAGACCCGCGCGCGCCCTGATGGCTGCGCTGCTCGGCATGACGGGTGCGCTGACCCTCTCCCCGGCAGGGGCGGAAGCCTTCACTGCGCCTGAGATCCTTATCGGCTCCACCCAGGGCTTTCTTGAGTTCAAGGTGGAAGATTATCTGCAGACCTCGGGCATAGACGCACGCTACGAGATCGAAGTCGCACGCATCGACCCCCGCCTGCGCCTGGCGGAATGCGACAAGGACCTGACACAGAAGCTGGAAAGCCCGGCGCAGCCCGTTGGTCGGGTCACCGTGCGGGTGCTCTGCGAGGGCAGCTCACCCTGGACGGTGTTCGTGCCGGCGACGGTCAAGCTGTTCCGTCAAGTTGTCGTCACCACCCTGCCCCTGCAGCGCAACCATGTCGTCGAGCCCGGTGACATCAGCGTCGTCGAACGGGACGTCGGCCAACTGAGCCAGGGCTACCTGACCGACCCCAACCAGGTGGTCGGCATGAAGCTCAAGCGCCCGACGGTCAATGACCAGGTGCTGGCGCCGGTGTTCCTCGAACAGGCGGCGGCCGTGCGCAAGGGCGACCAGGTGGTGATCCGCGCCAGGACCACGGCGATCAACGTGTTCATGCCCGGCGAAGCGCTGTCCGACGGGGTAACCGGCGAGCAGATCCGCGTGCGCAACCTGCGCTCCCAGCGTATCGTCAGGGCTCGCGTGGTCGAGGCGGGGACGGTGGAAGTCAGCCTGTAGCGCTCGGCCCGGGGCTTTTTCTGGCATGATGGGCGCAGCCCTCTGCAAAATGTGCTCGGGCGCACGAAAATTCGGCCTAAAGTTTCTCTCAGGACGGCCGAAAAGCTTGGCAAGCGTCCAATACCTCCAGAGGTTTCCACCATGGTCATCGACTTCAACCGGCTGAACCCGGCCTCTACGACAGCCAGCACTGGCCGTAGCAGTGCTGCCCAGAGCGGTCGCAGCGAAGCCGCCGCAGAGAATGCCTCCGTCAACGCCCCGGCCAAGAGCGGCGAGTCGGTACAGCTGAGCGACACCGCGCAGCAACTGCAGAAAGTAAGCGATCAACTGAAGGACCAGCCCGTGGTCGACAACGAGAAAGTGGCTCGCATCAAGGCGGCCATCGCTGACGGCAGCTACCAGGTCGACAGCCAGAAAGTCGCCAGCAAGCTGCTCGATTTCGAATCCCAGCGCTGAGTTCGTTCAGCGCCTGGTCAACCGCTAGTACGCCGAGCCCAAGATGTCCGATGCCCTGCTTTCTCTGATCAACGGCGACATCGAAGCAGCCAGCAACCTGCTGCAGCTGATCGACGACGAGTACCAGGCGTTGCAAGCCCGCGACCTGGATCAGTTGCAGAAGCTGCTCGACAGCAAGCTGCCGCTGCTGCATCAGCTCGAGCAGAACGGTCGCATCCGCACCCTGGCGCTGCAACAGGCCGGGGTCAGCGCTGACAGCGAGGGGCTTGCGCAGATCGCCCAGGCGACCGGCAACGCCGCTCTCACCGCCCGTGCGCAGGAGCTCGGCGCCCTGCTCGAGCGCTGCCAGGAAGCCAACCAGCGCAACGGCCGCATCATCCGTTCCGGCCAGGCCAGTACCGAGCGCACGCTCGACATCCTGCGTGGCCAGGAAACTCCGCGACTCTATGATCGCTACGGCGGCTCCACCCAGAGCAACCGCCAGCGTCCGCTCAGCCAGGCCTGAACTCTTCTGGCCTGAAGGCTTGCCCTAGGGCAGAATGCCACTATTCGGCCCTGCCCCGTGCACGACTCATAACAAACACAATGGAGACCCGCGGACCGTGTCCAATCTGTTCGCCGAGGAAAATGGCCCTCAACCACCGAAGGTGTTGAAAGCTCCGGTGGAGATCCACGCCAGCCTGAAAATGCTGATGGACAGTCACGATCCCCTGGTAATCACCTTCGAAGGGCGCAGCCAGCGCTTCCAGAGCTTCGTCGTCGAGATCAACCGCGAACGCAACATCGTCGCCCTCGATGAGCTCATCCCCAACGACGGCGAGCGCTTCCTGCAGAACGGCGAGCAATTCCGCATCGAAGCCTTCCACGAAGGCGTGCGCATCGCCTGGGAAAACACCCAGAACGCTTTCTTCTCCGAGATCGACGGCGCCCGCTGCTACTGGCTGCCAGTGCCGGCCGAAATGCTTTACCACCAGCGCCGCAATGCCTTCCGCGCCCCCGTGAGCCAGGGCCAGCCGGTGGCCGTGGAGATCGGCGGCAGCAAGCTGAAGTCGCCGCTCAAGGGCAGCCTGATCGACATTTCCGCCACTGGCTGCAAGATTCGCCTGGAAGGCAACGCGGCCGATCGCCTGCAACCCGGCCAGGTCTACGAAGAGTTCACCGCACGCCTGCCCTTCGGCGCCCTGACCATGGAAGTCGAGCTGCGCCACGTGCACTTCGAGGAAAAGGTCGGCTACAGCTTCGCCGGCATGCGCTTCCACCAGATGAGCGGCCTGGCACAGCGCAACATCGAGCGCTTCGTCTACCAGCTGCAACGCGAAGCCCGGCGCTTCGAGAAGGACGAGCTGTTCTAGCTCGTCCCGGGCGGCAAGCTCTTGCCGCCCTTCCCTTGCGGCCTCACGCGGGCCGGCTTTCTTCCTCTGCTTCCGTTTCCGCCTCGGGTACCGGCGCGCTGTTGTCGTTCCCCTTCATCTGCTCTTCCACGGCCGCCTCGTCGACCCGCGGATCGAGGGCGGCTGACAGCGGCGAGGACGCCAGGCTGTCCGGCGTGGCGACGTGCTTGACCGGCGCCTCGTCGACCCGGTGCACACCACTGACCTTCTCCGGGCGCACGCGCCAGATGAGGATCAGCGAACAAGCGCAGACGAAGGCATAGAGCATGTTGGCGCCGAACAGCTTCATCAGCGCGCCGGCCGCCAGCGGGCCGATACAGGCGCCCACGCCGAAGGTCACCAGCAGCATGGCGGTCAGCGAAACGCGGCGCTCACCTTCGACGTGGTCGTTGGAAAAGGCCACCGCCAGCGGATACAGGGTGAACTGCACCAGACAGACGATGAAGCCCATCGGCAAAAGCCACGCCAGTGAAATCGGCGGCACCGGCAGCAGCGGCAACAGCGCCAGCGGCAGGGCCACCAGCAGCAGCAGGATGGCGGCATTGCGGATCAGCACGGCGCGGTCGATGCGGTCCGACAACCAGCCCAGCGGCCACTGCACCAGCAGGCCGGCGAAGATGCAGCCGCCCATGAACAGGCCGATCTCCTCGGTGCCCAGACCCTGGTCCACCGCATAGAGCGGCGCCAGACCGTAGAACGAGCCCACCACCAGCCCGGACACCAGCACCGTGGTCAGCGACTGCGGCACCCGCTGGATGAAGAAGCGCGGCTCCAGCGGCGCCGGGCGTAGCGGCGCGGGGTGGACCTTGTGGGTGATCGCCACCGGGATCAGCGACAGCGCGAAGCACAGCGCGATCATCATCGGCAACTCCGGGCCCAATCCCGGATGAACCACCAGCACCAGTTGGCCGAGCACCAGCCCCAGGTACGAGGCCACCATGTAGCCGGCGAACACCGCGCCGCGCTGGCGCGCCTCAGCCTGCTCGTTGAGCCAGCTTTCGATGACCATGTACTGGCACATCATCCCCAGGCCGATGGCGACCCGCAGCAACAGCCAGAAGCCCAGCCAGGGCAACAGGCCGATACCCAGCACCGCAGCGGTCACCAACCCACCGCAGGCGACATAGGCGCGGATGTGGCCGACGCGGGCGATCAGCCGGTGGCCGATCTTGCCGCCCAGCACCAGGCCGAGGTAGTAGGCGGCCATCATGGCGCCGATCCACAGCCCGTCGACCTTCTCCGCGCCCAGGCGCAAGGCGAGGTAGGTACTGAGCAGACCGGAACCGGTCAGGAGCATGACGGCGGCGAAGTACAGAGCGCGGAAGGCAGTGACGATCCGAAGCATTGGACCTCCTGGTCCAGAACAACCCCGGCACAGTGTCCGGGCAGCGGAAAGCGGGACTTGCCGTGACACATTAGAGGCTGCCAATCGGCGCGTCGAGAGGCCTGCCGGGCCCGGAATAGCGAGTGTCGCGCCCGGTGACGCGGGCCAGTTCGAAGGATAGCGGCGGGATGAACGAGGATGGCTTGAAGATCGCCTGGAGATGTCTGCCGATCACAGCTGCACCGGTTTTCGGCGCAGCTGTGTCAGCGCGCCCGCGAATCAGGCCTGGGCGGCCAGGACGCGGCGCTCCCACGGGGTGATTTCGTCGAAGAAGCTGGTCAGCTCCATGGACTTGGTCGCGCAGTAGCCGTCGATGAACTCGTTGCCGAACACCTCGCGGGCCAGTTCACTGCGTTTGAGGCGCTGCATCGCGTCGTACATCGTGCAGGGCAGCAGCAGCTCATCCGGCACCTCGAACTCGCCCTGGATCGGCGCGGTAGGCTCCAGTGCCTGCTCGATGCCGTGCAGGCCGGCCGCCAGGCTCGCAGCGATGGCCAGGTAGGGGTTGGCATCGGCGCCGGCCAGGCGGTTTTCCACGCGACGAGCCACTGGCGCGCTGGCCGGAATGCGCAGGCCGGCGGCGCGGTTGTCGTGGGACCAGCAGGCGTTGTTCGGCGACGCGTACGGGTGGCACAGGCGCTGGAAGGAATTCACGTTCGGCGCGAACAGCAGGGTGAAGTCAGCCAGGCAGGCCTGCTGGCCGCCGATGAAGTGGCGGAAGAACGGCGTGGCGTCGCCGTTGGCATCGGTGAAGATGTTGCGGCCCTCGCCATCGACGATGCTCTGGTGGATGTGCATCGAACTGCCCGGCGTGTGCGCCAGCGGCTTGGCCATGCACACCACGATCAGCCCGTGCTTGAGCGCGACTTCCTTGAGCAGGTGCTTGAACAGGAAGGTCTGGTCGGCCAGCAGCACCGGGTCGCCGTGCAGGAAGTTGATCTCGAACTGGGTGGTCCCCATCTCGTGCATGAAGGTGTCGCGTTCAAGCCCCACCGCTTCCATGCAGCGGTAGACGTCCTGGAAGAACGGCCGCAGGCCGTTGTTGGAGGACACGCTGAAGGCCGAGTGACCCATCTCGCGACGACCGTCGAGGCCGAGCGGCGCCTGGAAGGCTTCGTTGGCGTCGGGGTTGGGCGCGAACACGAAGAACTCCAGCTCAGTCGCCACCACCGGGCTCCAGCCGCGTTCGGCGTAGCGCGCCACGACCTGCTTGAGCAGGCCACGGGTGGACAGGCCGGAAGGCTTGCCGTCGAGCTCCACCGCATCGCAGATGGCGAAGGCGCGGGGTTCGTCGCTCCAGGGCAAGCGGTGGATCTGGGTGGGCTCGGCGATCAGGGCGAGGTCGCCGTCGTCGCTGCCATAGAACTTCGCGGCCGGGTAGCCGCCCATGATGCACTGCAGCAGGACGCCGCGCGCCAGCTGCAGCCGGCGCCCGGGGAGGAAGCCCTCGCCGGTCATCACCTTGCCACGCGGCACCCCGTTGAGGTCGGGGGTGACGCACTCGATCTCTTCCACTCCAGCCAGGCGTTCGGCGAGTGGGATTCCTGGATCGCTACTCATGACTTCTTATCCTTGTTCTTTTGTCCTTGTCACAGGACGCCGCGCGAGGCGCGCGAGCCCGTACAAAATACGCACCACGCGTTCGATATTTCAAGCGGGGGTCAGTCGGAAACGAAGAAGACACGTGTAGGAGCGCGCCATGCGC
>NZ_JYOA01000005.1:402220-547735 GCF_000955805.1 Pseudomonas sp. 21
GGCCCGCTCCTACAAGGGGCTCGGTGCCAAAGAAAAAGCCGCTCAGAGGAGCGGCGTTTTCACTGCATCACCCAAGGTCAGAACAGGTGGGTGAACAGCCAATACAGCGAAGCGGACAGCACGATGGCCGCCGGCAGGGTCAGCACCCAGGCCATCAGCAGGTTGCGGATGGTGCGCATCTGCAGGCCCGAGCCGTTGGCCGCCATGGTGCCGGCGACACCGGAGGACAACACGTGGGTCGTCGATACCGGCAACCCGTACATGTCCGCCGCGCCGATGGTCATCATCGCCACCAGCTCCGCCGAGGCGCCCTGGGCGTAGGTCAGGTGGGTCTTGCCGATCTTCTCGCCGACGGTCACGACGATGCGCTTCCAGCCGACCATGGTGCCCAGGCCGAGGGCGATGGCCACGGCGACTTTCACCCAGAGCGGGATGAAGCGGGTCGACTCGTCGATCTTGCCCTTGAACGCGGCCAGCTTGCTGGTGGTGTCCGCGTCGAAGTTGCCGACCTTGTCCTTGTCCATCAGGCGGATCGCCTCGCTGGTCAGGTACATGTCGTTGCGCACGTTGCCCATGGCTTCGGCCGGCACGCGGGCCAGGCTGCCGTAGCCCTTCACTTCTGCGCCGATGGCGCCGGTCAGCGCCGCCAGGGACGGGATCAGTTCCGCCTTGGCTTCCTTGGTGCGCACGTATTCCGAGAGCACCGCGCGCGGGTCGGCCGGGGCCGGCTGCGGCGCGGCGCGGACCAGCGCCTGCTGGGTCACTTCGGCCACGGCGACGAACTGCACGGTCTGGTCCGCCGGCATGGTGCGGTTCAGCGCGTAGGCCATCGGCAGGGTGCCGACCAGGATCAGCATGATCAGGCCCATGCCTTTCTGCCCGTCGTTGGAACCGTGGGCGAAGGACACGCCGGTGCAGGTGAGAATCAGCAGACCACGAATCCACCAGGGCGGCGGCGTCTTGCCCTTGGGCGCCTTGTACAGCGCGCGGTTCCTTACCAGCAGGCGCAGCGCCAGCAGCAGGAGCGCGGCGCAGACGAAACCGATCAGCGGCGAGAGCAGCAGCGAGTAGCCGACCTTGGTCGCCTGCGCCCAGTCGACGCCGCTGGTGCCGTCGCGGCCGTGCATCAGCGCATTGGCGATGCCCACGCCGATGATCGAGCCGATCAGCGTGTGCGAGGACGACGCCGGCAAGCCCAGCCACCAGGTGCCGAGGTTCCACAGGATGGCGGCGATCAGCAGGGCGAAGACCATGGCGAAGCCGGCCGAGGAACCGACCTGCAGGATCAGCTCCACCGGCAGCAGGGCGATGATGCCGAAAGCCACCGCGCCGCTGGAGAGCAGCACGCCGAGGAAGTTGAAGCAGCCCGACCAGACCACCGCGAAGTGCGGCGGCAGCGAATGGGTATAGATGACGGTGGCCACCGCGTTGGCGGTGTCATGGAAGCCGTTGACGAACTCGAAGCCCAGGGCGATGAACAGGGCGACCCCCAGCAGCAGGAACGGCGTCCAGGTGGTGACCGCAGTGGTGACGTCGTCGACGTCGCGCACCAGGCTCCAGGCCGAGAACAGCAGGCCGACGGCGAGCACGGCAAAGAAGATGAAGGCGGTAATGCGGCCGGGCTTGTGTTCCAGATGGGGCCGTTCTTCGGCGACGGGAAGGTCGCCGGCGGCCAGGGTATCGGTGGTCATGCTGGGAGTCCGCGTGGAGGGATGTCCCGGTCATGATCGGCGGGGAATGTTACAAGTTATGTCTCAACGCCAGACACCGGACGCTGTAGGAGCGAGCTTGCTCGCGAACCGCCTGACACCGCGGCAATCGGCCAGGTTCGCGAGCAAGCTCGCTCCTACGAAAAGCTCTGCCCAACCAGTCTCAGTAAACCTCCGGCACCACGATTTCCCGCGGGGTCGGCGTGCGCGAGTAATCCTCGTTGCGCTGCCGCGCGGGCAGGATCACCGACGGATGCTCGACGTCCTCGTAGGGAATCAGGTTCAGCAGATGGCTGATGCAGTTGAGCCGCGCGCGCTTCTTGTCGTCGGCCTGCACCACCCACCAGGGCGCCTCGGGGATGTGGGTGCGCTCGAGCATGATTTCCTTGGCCTTGGTGTAGGCCTCCCAGCGCCGCCGCGACTCCAGGTCCATGGGGCTGAGCTTCCACTGCTTGAGCGGGTCGTGGATGCGGCTGAGGAAGCGCAGGTGCTGCTCGTCGTCGGAGATGGAGAACCAGTACTTGATCAGCTGGATGCCCGAGCGCGCCAGCATGCGCTCGAACTCCGGCACGCTGCGGAAGAACTCCTCGTACTGCTCGTCGTTGCAGAACCCCATGACCCGCTCGACCCCGGCGCGGTTGTACCAGCTGCGGTCGAACAGGACGATCTCCCCCGCCGCCGGCAGGTGCGAAACGTAGCGCTGGAAGTACCACTGGGTCTGCTCGCGGTCGTTCGGCGCGGGCAGCGCGGCGACCCGGCACACGCGCGGATTCAGGCGCTGGGTGATGCGCTTGATCACACCACCCTTGCCCGCCGCGTCGCGGCCTTCGAAAAGGATCACTACCTTGTGGCCGGTCTTCACCACCCAGCTCTGCAGCTTCACCAGCTCGCCCTGCAGGCGGAACAGCTCGCTGAAGTAGCGACGGCGGGCGAGCTTTTCCTCGTCGACGTCGGCGTGTTCGTCGAACAGCTCGTCGAGGTTGCGCACGTCTTCCAGCAGCTCCAGCTCCAGCTCTTCGTCGCTGTGGTCGAGCAGTTCGCGGTGGATGCGGCGGATCACGGATTCATTGGTCAGGGGCATGGCATCGGCCTGGGCGTCGGGGCTTTGCCGCCAGACTAGGACGCGACGGTGTCAGGCTGGTGACAGCCGGAGTCGATCCGTCATCTCGGCTTTGCCGGAATTCGCGGGCATGGCCCGCTCCTACAACAGCACCATCACCTGTAGGAGCGGGCCATGCCCGCGAACAGCGCCCACCAGGGCGCTCTCCCCCTTACTGCTCCCGCAACTCCATCACCTTCAGCTCCGGATCGGCCTTGATCTGCTCGTCGGTGAACGGCAGTTCCGGCCATTGCTGCCGGGCGAACAGCTCGGTCTGGTCACGGTGATGCGGCGAGCCGGGTTCACTGGACTGCGAGAACGCCAGCAGCCCCCGCGCCTTCGGCCCGTCGGCGCTGAAGTCCACCAGCTGGATGTAGCTGCTGCCGCTGAGCACGCGGTAATGGTCGCCCTGCCACTCCGAGGTGATGGCGTTGTAAACACCCTCGTTGCCGGTGCCGCCGGGAATGCCCAGCGGGTTGGCGACATCGCCGGTCAGTTGCAGCTCGCCCCACTTCTCGTCCGCCCGGATGCGGCGGCCGTCGATCTCCTGCGCGGCGGCGACCAGCGCCTGCTGCACCTGCTGGCGCACCTCCGGCTTGTCCAGGGAGATACCCGCGGGCGTGGCCAGCGGCAGCTTGGGATCGAAAGGCAGGCGCCAGCCGCCGTCGATCTTCAGGAAGCGCGCGACGAAGGCCTGGAAGTAGGCGAAGCCCGGATTGCTGTCGAGGTTGACGTGGCGGTCCCAGGAGCCCAGCGCAGCGCACGCCGCCTCGCTGCCCGCCGGGGCCGGCTTGCACAGTTGCAGCAGGTCGTCGAGGAGCATGTCGGCCACGTAGACGCGGTTGTCGGTAACCATCTTCTGCAGGTCGTCCGGGCCGATCTTGCCGTCGCCCTTCAGGCGCTCCAGGGCGAAGCGCGCGCGGGCGCTGACCGGGATCGAATCGCGGCTCACCAGCGGCGAGAAGCCGGTCAGCGGCTGCGCCGGGTTGCTCAGCCAGGCGCTGTCGTTGGAGTTCTGCACGAAGTCCTCGCGCTCCAGCGCCGGCATCTGCTCCGGCGGCGTCAGCCCGGCATGACGCGCCCCCGGTGCGCTCGACCAGTTGCAGGCGCGGCGCCCGCCCTGCAGCACCGGCAGGCCCTGCTTCTGGAACTCGGGGATCGCACAGTCGGCCAATTGCTGCTGGCTCAGGTAAGGCACCACCGATTGATTGAGGTAGAGCACCTTGCCCTTGGCGTCCGTGGCCAGGGTGTTGACCCACGGAATGCCCTGCACGTGCTCCACGCTGTCGCGCAGCTCATCCAGGCTGCGCGCGTGATCGATGGCGTACCACTGCTGCAGCACGCGGTCGTTGCCCAGGTTGGCGTCGCGCACGGCGAAGGCTTCGCTGGCGTTCCAGGGGAATTTTCCGGGCACGCTGAGCAGCGGGCCATACTCGGACTCGTACAGCGTATGACTGCGCGTACCGACTCGGCCATTGGGCTCCAGCACGCGAACGCGCAGGGTGATTTCCTTCAGCGGCCGCGACTGGCCATCGACGCGGTAGCTGTGCGGGTCCTGCGGATCGAGGTCGAGACGGTACAGGGTGAAGTGGCTGGAGGTGTCCACCGTGTGGCTCCAGGCCAGGTCCTTGCTGAAGCCGATGTTCACCAGCGGCATGCCCGGCAGCGAAGCACCCATCACGTCGAGCTGGCCGGGAATGGTCAGGTGCATCTGGTAGAAGCGCAGCGCGCCGGACCAGGGGAAGTGCGGGTTGGCCAGCAGCAGGCCGTTACCATCCGCCGAGCGTTCGCAGCCCACGGCGACGGCGTTGCTGCCGTGATCGCGATGAAAATTCTCGCGACGGTCCATTGCCGCCAGCACTTCGCCGTCGCTGACAACAGAGGATGTCGCCTGCCCCGGCGGTGTGGCCGCCATCATCGCCTCGGCGAACTGCCCGGCACCGGATTGAACCAGCAGCCGGCGGGTCAGGCGCAGCAGGTCGTCGCTCTCCAGCGGGCGCAGCCAGGCCTTGCCCGCGCACTGCGTGCCGGCCGCCTGGGTATCCCAAAGCCAGCGGTTGTAACCGGCGGCATAGCCATCGAGCAGGTCGCGGATCGGCTGCGGCTGGGCGCTGCGCAGGCGGCGCAGGGATTCGTTGTCGTTGAGCCAGGTGTAGAAAAAGTCCGAGGGCAGGTTGCCGATGCCGGCAGAGGACTTGCCGTCCACGCCGAAGTAGCGCGAGCGTTCGCCCCGCGCGGTGAGGACTTCCTCGGCCAGCAGGCAGGCGTTGTCGCGGGCATAGGCGTAGCCGATGCCGTAGCCCAGGCCGAGTTCGTCCCTGGCCTGGATGTGCGGGATGCCGAAGCGGGTCCAGCGGATCTGCGCCTGGAGTTCGGCGCCATAGGCCAGCGCGGGCAGTCCGGCAGCCAGCAGGCTGCCGGCCACGGCGGCCAGTCGGAAGGTCTTGCTCATTGATTCCCTCAATGCTCGGATGACGGCCGGATGCCCGGCCAGGGGCACGCGGCCGCGCCGCTCGCGCGGTGCCGGTGCAGGGGTTGGAGGGCGGCTCACGCCGGCCAATGCAGTGCGCTGAAGGTCATCGCGTCGCGCCTTCCGAGGCACGCGCGCAGGCAGGTTGCTGAGGACATGGGTTCTCCTTTTTCTTGTCGGTCGCCTCGCGAAAAAAGCGACGCGCCTCTTCAGGGGAACGGATGGGCCGCGCGCGAAATTAACCCGCGACCGATGGCAATCGGCCACACAGCAAGGCTCTATCTCGCGGCTTTCGCCCGTTCCAGAGGCGTCGCGGGCGGTTCGACTTCAGGGCGCCGGGAGGGTTCCGGACTGACGCTTCCAACGACCGGGCGACTGCCCTGTCCAGCGCTGGAAAGCGCGGGAGAAACTCGCCGCCTCGGCGTAGCCCAGGCACTGCGCGATGCCATGCAGATCCATCCGCGATTCGCGCAGCAGGCGTTCGGCCAGACGCCGTTTGATGCCGTCGTTCAGCCCCTGCAGGCTCTGTCCCTCCTGCGCCAGACGGCGTTGCAGCGTGCGCTCGGAAAGACCCAGTCGCTCGGCCACCGCGGCAGCGCCGAGCAGGCTGGCGGAATCACGCAACAGCAATTGCTGGACCTGCCGCGCAGTAGGCGTGGCAGCCAGGGTCAGCGCCAACTCTCCACAGAGGCGCTCGCAGAGTTGCTCGCCGCTGTCGCGGGCGCTGATCTGCGCTTGCGGCAACGGCGCCTGCAGGTCTTCCAGGGCAAACAGCATGGCGTTGCGTGGCGCCTCGAACAGCGGCTCGATGCCGAAGATGTCGCGGAACACGCTGGCATCGGCGGGCGCCGGGCAGCGCAGTTCGATGGCCAGGGGCTGCAGCGGCCGCTGCAGCAATTCGCCGGACAATTGCCAGCAACCGGCAATGCCGCGCTCCACCACGAAGGCACGGGCATCCTCGGGCAGCACGCGATCGTCGTACACCAGCCACACCCCGCGCGCCTCCGCCTCGCTGCTCACGGGGCAAAGGGTCAGGGCCAGGCTCTGGTAACGACCGAAGGTTTCGAAGGCTTCCTGCAGGGTGCGGCTGGCGAGCATGGTGAAACCCAGCAGCCCCAGCGACGTGAGGTGATAGCGCCGCCCGGTGGTCAGCCCCAGGCCCGGCCTGTCCCTGCGCTGCAACAGGTTACGGATCACCGCCAGCTCCTGCCACGCCTGGATGCGCCCGGCGCGCGCCTGCAGGTCGGCGGGCGAGATGGCGCTGCCCACCAGGCAATCATCGGCGCCGATGCCTTCGTCGCGGGCGCTGTCGAGCAGGTACTGCACTCCGGTGATTTCGCGGGTCTGGCGCCAGTCCATCACGAATTCCTCGTTGGCCGCTGCATGGCGGGAAAGGTCAATTTTTGGCGGACTTGATCATGGAAGAAAGTGACGGCGCTGACCATGCTTGAGGTGCCAATAACACTCACAAGAGGCTTCCCCATGTTCGAGTTCTTCTACGCGTTGCCCAGCCAGAACCGCGCCGCCGAGTACAAGCACTTCCGCATCGTCCCGGCCACCGGCGCTATCGGCGCGGACGTCAGTGACCTGGACCTGACCACCCTGGGCGACGACGGCTACGCCGAGCTGCGCCAGGCGCTGCTGGCGCACAAGGTGCTGTTCATCCGCGGGCAGGACCTGAGCGTGGAAAACCTCGAAGCCGTGACCCTGCGCTTCGGCGAATTCGGCCGCGAGCCCTATGTGGTCGGCATGGAAGACCACCCGCACGTGGTGCGGGTGGTGAAGGAAGCCAACGAGAAGACCCCGGTGGTGTTCGGCGGCGCCTGGCACAGCGACTGGTCGTTCCAGGAGCGCCCGCCCGCCTTCACCCTGCTCTACGGCCACGACATCCCGCCGTTTGGCGGTGACACCCTCTACGCCAACCTGGCGCTGGCCTACGAATGGCTGTCGCCGAAACTGCGCGCGCAATTGGAAACCCTCGACGCCATCCACAGCCCGGAGCGCGCCTACGGCGCCGAGGCCAAGCACAACGACCTGATGGAAAACATGGCGGTGCGCTACGGCAGCCACGATGGCGAGGTGCGCTCGCACCCGTTGGTGATCCGGCACCCGGAGACCGGCAAGAAAGTCCTCTACATCAACCCGGCCTACACCAGCGGCATCAAGGGCATGCGCCCGGCCGAGTCGCAACCGCTGCTGGACTACCTGTTCGGCATCGCCACCCAGCCGGCCTTCACCTGCCGCATGCGCTGGACCGCCGGCACCCTGGCGATCTGGGACAACCGCAGCACCTGGCACTACCCGGTATCGGACTACCACGGCATGCGCCGGGAGATGTACCGCACCACCGTGGTGGGCGAAGTACCGAGCCGCTGAGGAGCCCGACGATGAACACGGACAAGCTCCACGCCGCCGCCCACGCCCTGGCCGAGGCGCGGGCCAGCCGAACGCCCATCGCCGCGCCGGCGGCACACTATGGGCTCACCGGGCTGGACGACGCCTATCGCGTGCAGGCGCTGGGCATCGACCTCGCGCTGGCCGGCGGCGAACGCCTGGCGGGCGCCAAGGCCGGGCTGATCTCGCCGGCGATGCAGGCGGCACTCAAGGTCGGCGAACCGGTTCATGGCCGCTTGCTCGCCGGCCTGCGCTGTCGATCCGGCACGCTTATCGCCCGCGAACGCCTGCTGCAACCCCGAGTCGAGGCAGAACTCGCCCTGCTCATCGGCCGCGACCTGCCGGCGGGAGAGCTCGATCTGGCCACTTTTCGCGCCTGCATCGAAGGTGCGGTCCCGGCCATCGAGATCAACGACTGCGCCGTGGCCAACTGGCAGATCGGCCTGCTCGACTCGGTGGCCGACAACCTCTGCGCGGGCCTTTACCTGACCAGCGACCAACCGGTGGCGCTGGAAAGACTGGAAGACGCCGCGCTGGCAGTGCAACTGCTGCGCAACGGCGCGCCGGCCTTCCCGCCGACCCGGACGACCCTCGGGGCGATGCTCGACATCGGCCTCTGGCTGGCGCGGCGCATGGCGCGCCTGGACGCGCCGCTGAAGGCCGGCGACGTCCTGCTGTGCGGGGCCCTGGCGCCGATGTCGCCGGTTGCGCCGGGGGATGTATTCGAGCTGGACATCGAGGGGCTGGGACGCGTCGGCTGTCGCTTCGAACGATAAGCCGTTGACCGGGCACGCTCGCGACTCGCGGGCCCGGTTCCTACAGATCCGCGCCGAACCGCCCCGCATGCTCGCGCAACATCCCCCGCAGCAACTGTGCGGCCGGTGACAGGTAGGCGCCCTCGCGCACGGCCAACCCGATGGTCCGCGTCAGCGTGGTCTCGGCCAGCTGGACCTCGCGCAACTGGTCCATGCCGTGCCCGCCGGCCAGCGCCTCGCGGGCGATGAAGCTGAGCAGGCGGGTACGGGCGATCAGGTTGGGCAGCATGGGGATCGCGTTGGTCTCGATCTGCACCTGCGGCATCGGCAGCTGGTGGGCCTGGAAGGTGGCGTCCATCCAGCGCCGCGAGGACACCCCGGTGGCCGGCAGCACCCAGCGATAGCGGCACAGGTCGGCCATGACCACCGGGCCATCGAAGATCGGGTGGTCGCGGCTGGCGACTACCACCACCTGATCCTGCAGCAACGGCTCGCTGCTCAGTTGCGGGTCGTCGACGATCCGCGAGCAGATCGCCATGTCCAGCCGCCCGCTGCGCAACGCTTCGCGCAGCACGTCGTCCTGGCCCAGCACCAGGCTCATGGTGATCTCCGGCGCACGGGCCAGCAGGTCCTCGGTGAGACGCGGCAACAGGTACTCGGCCATGGTCGCCGCGCAGCCCAGGCGGATATTGCCTACCACGCCGCTGGCGAAGTCGCGCACCTCGCGGCGGGTTTCCTCGATGTCCTGACGCAATTGCCGGGCACGCTGGAGCATCAGTTCGCCGGCCGGCGTCAGGCGAATCCGTCGCCCATCGCGCTGGAACAGTCGCGCGCCAAGGGACTCTTCCAGGCGCTGGATGCTCTTGGTCAGCGCCGGCTGGCTGCGCCCCAGGCGCTCGGCGGCACGCCCCAGGTGGCCGAGTTCGGCGATGGTTTCGAAGTAGGCGAGATCACGCAGGTCCATGGCGGCCAACCGATAAATTTCAGGAATGGATTCATGACTATTAGAAAATAGACTTGATCGATCCGGCTACCGATAATTCCTCCGTCTTCCCCGTCCGGAGCCGTCCGTGTCCAGTCGCCCCGCCCTCTTCGTCGCCCGCATCCCCGCCAGCCTGCAATGGCTGACCCTGGCGCTCGGGGCCGCAGGCGCCGGGCAACTGCTCACCTGGCTCGGCATCCCTGCCGCGCTGTTCCTCGGGCCCATGCTGGTGGCCATCGCCTTTGGTGTCAGCGGCGCGGACATCCGCCTGCCGCGTAGTGCCTTCCGCCTCAGCCAGGGCTGCATCGGCCTGCTGGTCGCCCACGCCATGAGCTGGTCGGTGCTGCAGGCAATGGTCGTCTCCTGGCCATTGATGCTCAGCGCCACGGTGCTCACCGTGCTGCTGTCCGCTGCGGTCAGCTATGCCATGGTGCGCTTCGGCGGCATCCCCGGCAGCACCGCCGCCTGGGGCACCGCGCCGGGCGGCGCGGCGGCCATGGTGTCGATGGCCGAAGCCAACGGCGCCGACCCGCGGGTGGTCGCCACCATGCAGTACGTGCGGGTGGTTTGCGTGGTCATGGCCGGTGCACTGGTCGGCCGCCTGCTGGGAATCGAGGGCGGCGGATCAGTGGCACACAGCACGCCGATCCTCGACACCGCCACCCTTCCCGACCTGATCAACTGCCTGCTGCTGATCTTCGTCTGCACCACCGCCGGCGCGAAGTTGCCGGCTGGCCCCCTGCTGGTGCCGCTGGTGGCCGGCGCCGTGCTGCAACTGACCGGCGTACTGCAGATCACCTTGCCGCACTGGCTGCTGGCCTCGGCCTACGGCGTCATCGGCTGCTACATCGGCCTGCGCTTCGACCGCGAGAGCCTTGCCTACGTCGGCCGCCACCTGCCGGCGATGCTGGTCAGCGCGCTGGCGCTGATCGCCAGCTGCGCGCTGTTCGCCTGGGCGCTGGCGGCCATCACCGGGATGGATTTCCTCTCCCTCTACCTCGCCACCAGTCCCGGCGGACTGGATGCCATGGCGATCATCGCGGTGGACACCCATTCCGACGTCGGTCTGGTCCTGGCGATGCAGACGCTGCGGCTGTTCGTGGTGCTGTTCACCGGCGTTTCCGTCGCCCGCACGGTGATCCGCCTGAGCCGCGCCTGAGGCCGGGTCTGGGCCTGCAGGAGCAGCCGTCTTCTTCGGTGAATTTGTGCCAATGACTTCCCCTCACCCCAGCCCTCCCTCTGGGAGAGGTTCGGGCGAGGGGCTCTTGATTTTGTAGGAGCGAGCTTGCTCGCGAACGGAGTCAGCTGGCAGCTCCAGGGTTGAGCGGTTCGCGAGCAAGCTCGCTCCTACAATCCATGCCCATCCGTGACCTTGTGCCGGCGAACCCACCGCCGCTAAGGTCGTCGCTCCTTCACCGAGCGAGCCCGCCATGGATAGCCTTCGCCACCGCCCCATCCGCTTCCACGTCACCCACTGGAGCGACGACCCGTTCAGCCGCGGCGCCTACAGCACCCTGCTGCCCGGCGGCACGCCGGAGCATCGGCGCCGGCTGGGTGAGGTTCTGGGCGGCAAGCTGGTGCTGGCCGGCGAAGCCTGCAATCCCGTTGCCCCCGCCATGACCCACGGTGCCTGGGACGATGGCCTGCGCGCCGCCGAAGCGGCCATCGAAAGCGGCGCTCGTCGGGTGCTGGTGATCGGTGCAGGTTTCGCCGGGCTGGCTGCAGCACGCCGCCTGCGGGAAGCCGCTATCGAGTGCGTGGTGCTGGAAGCCCGTGATCGTCTCGGCGGCCGCGTGCACAGTATTTCGCTCGGCTCGATAAAGGCCGACGAAGGCGCCGCCTGGTTGCAGCAGTTCGACGACAACGCACTCGCCGCGCACGCACAGCAACTGGGCCTGCCGTTGCAGGCAACCGACTTCAGCCAACCCCTGGCCGCTGCGGCCGACGGCCCGGTGCCGGACATCGATGCCGCCTGGGAAGCCCTGCGCACCGGGATCGACCGCCAGTTGCCGCTGGCGGAAGGCGTCGCGCGCTATCTGCAGGATCGCGACAAAGCGACCCGTCGCGCCACCCGTTTCGCCCTGGACGCCAACCTGATCCTGGAAGCCTGCCTGCCGCTGGAATCGCTGTCGGTGGATGCGCTGGACGAGGAAGGCGTCGGCGCCGGCGACCGCTTCCTGCCGCAAGGCTATTCACAGCTTGTCGCGCACCTCGCCCAAGGGCTGGATATCCGCCTGAACCAGCCAGTGGCAGACATCGACTGGTCAGGTGCCAAAGTGCGCGCAGGCGACGAAAGCTGGGACTTCTGCATCTGCACCGTGCCCATCGGCGTGCTAGGCGATATCCACTTCAATCCGCCTTTGCCGCCCACGCAGCAGGATGCGCTGGAGCACCTGGGCATGGGGCAATTGGAGAAAGTCGTGCTGCAGTTCGAGCAGCGCTGGTGGCCGGTGTCGCCGTCGGGGTATCTGCGCTGGTACGACACGCCGGCCAGCTTCGGCGAGTGGCTCGACCTCACCGATGCGGTGGGCACGCCGACCGTTGCCGGGCTGATCGCGGCGGATGCGCTGAAGCGGATGTTTGCCGGGCGCAGCGATGAGGAGATTGCGCTCGCGGCCTGCGACACTCTCAAGTCATGGGCGGATGCCATTCGAAGCACCGGTGCCGGCCTGTAGGAACGCGCCATGCGCGCGATCGCGGNNNTGGCCCGCTCCTACAGGGGGACTGAGCGGTGCTCAGAGCCCTTCCAGCGTCAGATCGACCAACCGCTCGACATAGCCCGTATCCAGCTCCTCGCCGGAAAACAGGATGCGGTACACCAGCGGCGCCATCAGCCGGTCGACGATGCGGTCGACCTCCGGCAGCTTTTCGCCGCGCCCCTTGGCGCGCAGCAGGATGATGTCGAACTGGCCGCAGGCAATCGCCATGCAGCGCCCGGAGCAGCCGCCGCCGGCCGCCAGCAGGTCGAGTACCACCGCGCGGCCGGGCACCGAGGCGGTTTCCTCCATGTACTGCTCGCCCCACGCCAGGAGGTCGCCGCGCAGGCTGCCGGTGTCCGCCGGCTCGGCATCCGGGCGGATGCGCTCCAGCGCGACATCGCCGAGCAGCTCACTGAGGTCGCCCCAGCGCCGGTAGATGGTCGAGGGCGTGACACCGGCGCGCGCGGCGATCAGCGGCACGGTCACTTCCGCGCGGTCGCGCTCTTCCAGCAATTCCTGGACAGCCTTGTGCACCGACGCCTGCACCCGCGCGCTGCGGCCGCCCGGACGAACACCCTGATTGATTGCCATAAGCACCTTAACGCAAAGAATTTGCTTTTATCCGAAAACGGGTCCAGCATCTCACAAAAGCAAAATCTTAGCCTTTGCGAGCTGAATCATGGCACAGACCTTACCCAAAAGCGCGCCCGGCTTTTTCCCGGCCCTGCTGCTGACCGCGATCCTCATGGCCTTCCTCGCCGCCGCTGCCGCGCCCACGCCGCTCTATGCGCTGTACCGCGAGTCCTGGCAGTTCTCCGCCGCACTGCTGACGCTGGCATTCAGCATCTACGCCGGCGGGCTGATGCTGGCGCTGCTGGTGTTCGGTTCGCTGTCGGACTACCTCGGCCGCCGCCCGCTGATCCGCGCGGCGCTGATCATCGAGTTGCTGGCGATGAGCGTATTCCTCTACGCCAACTCGGTGGAACTGCTGATCGCCGGGCGGCTGCTGCAAGGCTTCGCCACCGGCATCGCGACCGCCGTGCTGGGCGCCGCCATGCTCGACATCGACCGCGAGCGCGGCCCGCTGATCAACAGCGTCGCGCCCATGCTCGGCATGGCGCTGGGCGCGCTGGGCAGCAGCGCCCTGGTGCAGTTCGGTGGCGACCCGCTGCACCGCGTCTATGTCTGGTTGCTGGCGGTGTTCGCGCTGGCCCTGGTGCTGTTGCGCTGGCTGCCGGAAAGCGTCAGCAGGCAGCCCGGCGCGCTGGCCTCGCTGAAGCCGCGCATCCGTATTCCCCCGCAGGCGCGCCGCGCGTTCTGGAGCGTGGCGCCGCTGAACGCCAGCCTCTGGGCGCTGGGCGGTTTCTACCTGTCGCTGGGCCCGACCCTGGCTCGGCAGGTGACGGGCCTGCAGGTTCCGATGATCGGCGGCGGGCTGGTCTCGCTGCTGTGCTTCTGCGGCGCAGTGGCGATCTTCGGCCTGCGCAACCAGCCGGCGCCGGTGATCCTGCGCCGCGGTGGCCTGGCGCTGATCGTCGGCCTGCTGGTCACCCTGCTCGGCGTGGACTCCTCCAACCTCTGGCTGTTCTTCCTCGGTACCGCGGTGGCGGGCCTTGGCTTTGGCGGCGCCTTCCTCGGCGCGTTGCGCTCGGTGGTGCCGCTGGCCCACGCCCACGAACGCGGTGCGCTGATGGCGAGCTTCTACGTGCTCAGCTACCTGGCCTTCAGCGTGCCGGCGATCCTCGCCGGGCTGGCGATCCAACGTTATGGCCTGGTCGCCACCACCAATGGCTACGCCAGCCTGCAGATTCTCGCGGCGTCGCTGGTCCTGCTGCTGTCCTTGCGCGCACCCGCTGCGCGGAAAGCGCCGGCCTGAATCAGGCCGCTTCGCGGGCGCGCAGGAAGTCGTAGAGCGCGCGCACGGCCGGCTGCTCCAGTGCCTGGGCGGCGTGGCAAAGGCCGATGCGGCGCACAGGTAGCGGCAGGTTCAAGGTTCCGCTGCGCACGGCCGAAGCACCGCTCAGCAACGATGCCGGCAGGATCGCCGCACCAACTCCCGCGCTGACCAGACGCAGCGCCAGGTTCAGGGTGCTGGCCTGCGCGACCACCGGTGCGCTGCCGTAGGCCGTCATCAAGCGCTGGTGGGACGGGTGCGCCGGACAGGTGATCCACGCGTCGACTGGCGCACTCTCGGCGCCGGGCGGCAGCGCCAGTAAGTAGGGATCGTCCCATACCGGAACGAACAGTTCGTCCTCGCAACAGAACTCCTCCGCCGCCAGCCGCGCCTCCCCCACACAGCCTTCCTCCAGGTGCAGCTGCAGGTTCGGGATCGCCTGCCGGGCCAGGTCGACGAAGCGCTCGATCTGCTCGGCGCTGATGTCCCCTTCCACGCCCAGGTGCAGCGGCTGCCGCTCCGACGACTGGCGGAACAGCTTGCGCAAACCCTCCGCCTCGGCCAGCAGGGCACGGGCTCGCGGGTACAGGGTGCGCGCCGCTTCGCTGACATCCACGCCGCGCGGTTGGCGCACGAACAGCTCGGTGCCCAGGCTCTCCTCCAACTGGCGCACGGTGGCGGACAGCGTGGGTTGGCTGACGAACAGGCGCTGCGCGGCGGCGGTGATGTTGCGCTCTTCGAAAACGGCGACGAAGGCGGCGAGCTGTCGAATATCCATAGGAATTCCCGATACCAGGCACAGGAATAAGCCATTTTTCAGGCAGGTAAGCGCTAAATATACTTCACTGCATCGTCCAGGCATCCAGATTTTCGATTGCAGGAGAACCACCATGAGCAAGCCCCTGATCATCGTCACCGGCGCCAGTTCCGGCATCGGCGAAGCCACCGCCCGCCTCTTTTCCCAGCAGGGTCACCCGCTACTGCTGCTGGCCCGGCGCATCGACCGCCTGGAAGCGCTGAAGCTGCCCAACGCCTTGTGCCGAGCAGTGGACGTGACCAACCGCGAAGCCCTGCTGGCCGCCGTGGCGGAAGCCGAGAAGCGCTTCGGCCCGGCCGATGCGCTGGTGAACAACGCCGGCGTGATGCTGCTGGGCAACATGGTCGAGCAGGACCCGGCCGAGTGGGAGCGCATGCTCGACGTCAACGTGAAGGGCCTGCTCAATGGCGTGCACGCCGTGCTCAAGGGCATGGTCGAACGCAACCAGGGCACCGTGATCAATGTCAGCTCGGTGGCCGGGCGCAAGACCTTCCCCAACCACGTCGCCTACGTCGGCACCAAGTTCGCCGTGCACGCGATCTCCGAAAACCTGCGCGAGGAAGTGGCGGCGCACAACGTCCGCGTGGTGACCATCGCCCCCGGAGCGGTGGAAACCGAACTGCTCAGCCACACCACCGACGCGGCGATCAAGAGCGGCTACCAGGACTGGAAACGCGAGATGGGCGGCAAGGTGCTCAGCGCCGAGGACGTGGCCAACGCCATCGCCTACGCCTACAACCAGCCGCAGGGCGTGTGCATCCGCGAGATCGTCCTGGCGGCGACTCGGCAACAGGCTTGATCGGCGCCAGGCCCGCCCACCCGCCCCTTGAGGGAGAGGCCCAGGAATTTGTTGGAGCGGACTCCGTCCGCGATCGGCTGATCCCATCGCCAGGATCATCCTCAGAGCGGACGATCAGACATCGCGGACGGAGTCCGCTCCTACGCTCCGATCAACCAAGTTGCCGCGCCGCCCAGCGGCGGTACTGCTTGGCCCGGCGCAGCGTGCGCCACTGCTCCATCACCAGCGTGCGCCACGGCGAAGCCTGCGGGTTGGGCGCGCGGTGGGCGCCGATGCGGTGCAGCTGCAACTTGACCAGCGCCATGTAGGCCAGCGCCGCCAGTGGCTTGGAGCGCCAGCGGATCGGCGGCAGTTGCGGCTGGGTCTGGCTGCCACGCTGCCAGTGCAGCACCAGCTGCGGCTCCAGCGCCAGTGCGGTGCCGATGCCGACCATCTCCAGCCCGCTGTCCAGCACCTGCTCCGCCACCGGCAGACGGCGGATGCCGCCAGTGACCATCAGCGGCATGCGTGCCGCCTCACGCATCTCGCGGGCGAATTCGAGGAAGTAGGCCTCCCGCGCCAGGGTCCGGCCGTCACGGGCGTCGCCCTGCATCGCCGGCGCCTCGTAGCTGCCGCCAGACAACTCGACCAGGTCGACCTTCTCGTCGTTCAGCCACTCGATCACCTGGCGCGCGTCGCTGGCGTCGAAGCCGCCGCGCTGGAAGTCGGCCGAGTTGATCTTCACCCCCACGCAGAACTCTGGCGACACCTCGGCGCGCACCGCACGCACGACTTCCAGCAACAGCCGCGCGCGGTTTTCCAGCGAGCCGCCCCAGCGGTCCTGCCGCTTGTTGGCTAGCGGCGAGAGGAACTGGCTGAGCAGGTAGCCGTGGGCGGCATGGATCTGCACGCCGGTGAAGCCGGCCTGTTCGGACAACTGCGCGGCGCGGACGAAGCGCCGGATCACCTCGGCGATATCGGCCTCGGTCATCTCGCGGGCGACGGCGAACAGCTTGGAGAACTTGCCCATCTCCAGCGGCACCACCGACGGCGCGATGGCGCCCTGGCCGAGGTTGGTCTGCACCTGGCGACCGGGGTGGTTCAGCTGCAACCAGAACTGCGCGCCGCGGGAACGGCCGATGCGCGCCCATTCGCGGAAGCGCTCAAGATGCTGCTCGTTTTCCAGCACCACGCCGCCGGGGCCGGTCATGGCGCGACCGTCGATCATCACGTTGCCGCTGAGGATCAGGCCGACGCCGCCGTCCGCCCAGGCCTGGTAAAGGCGCAGCAAGGCAGCCGAAGGCGCCTGGTCGGCGTCGGCCATGTTCTCTTCCATGGCGGCCTTGGCGATACGGTTGGGGACTTCGCCGCCGTTGGGCAGGCGCAGGGGCTGGAAGGGCGACATGGCTAGGCTCCGAGGTTGTGGTGCGAGCAAGGCTAAGTTTAAAGTTCACTTCAAGGTCAAGCCCCTTTCGGAGCCCAGCATGAAAATCGGTGAACTGGCCAGCCTCAGCGGCCTGGCTCCCTCGCGTATCCGCTTCTACGAAGCCAGCGGGCTGATCGCGCCGGCGCGGCGCCTGGCCAACGGCTACCGCGAGTACCCGCCGGAAACCCTCGACCTGCTGGAAATCATCCGCAGCGCCCAGCAGACCGGTTTCACCCTGGAGGAAATCCGCAGCCTGCTGCCGCACTCCAATCCCATCGAGAACGGCCACGGCGAACTGGTCGCCGGCCTGCGCCGCAAGGTCGCGGAGATCGAGGCGATGGAGCGGCAACTGCAGCAGAACCGTTTACGCCTGCTGGAAGTGATCGAGGGTATCGAGAACAAGCCCGAGGGCATGGGGTGCGCGGCGAATGCCGAACGCATGCTGGCGGAGATGCGCGAGCGCAAAACCCGTAACCACCCCGCCAAACCTGTAGGAGCGGGCCATGCCCGCGATGGGCGGACAACGTCCGCTGCTTCAGCGAAACGCCCTGCCCCCAGCGAATCCTGAGTTCGCGTGCCGACCGCCGGCCGGCCCGTTACGCTATCGCGGGCATGGCCCGCTCCTACACCGAGAATGCCGGCGAGCGTAGGAGCGGACTCCGCTCCTAAGTTACCTCCAACCCTCGAGCCGCAAGGTCGCGCGCACCAGCCGCTGCTCTTCCTGCTCGATCTCCCGCAGGTTGTCGCGCACGCCGTGGATATGCTCGCGGGCGGCGCGCTGGGCCTGTTCCGGCTGGCGCTCGACGATGGCGCGGTACAGCCGCGCATGCTGGCGGTCGATCTGGCGCTTCTGCGGCGGGCGGTTGTAGAGGTTGTTCACCGAGGCGAACACGGTGCTGAGCATCAGCTCGTTGAGCGATTGCAGCGTGTGCACCAGCACCGGGTTGTGCGAGGCCTCGCTGATCGCCTGGTGGAAGGCATGGTCGCGCCGTGCATGTTCGCGTGGGTCCAGCGGTTGCGGTTCGTCGAAAGCCGCATGCATCTCCTCGAAGCGCCGGCCGATCAGCAACAGGTCGACCTCGGTGGCGCGCAGAGCGGCCAGCCGGGCGGACTCGCCTTCCAGCAGCGCGCGCACTTCCAGCAGGTCGTAGAGCGTGCGCGGCTGCGAGCGGAACAGGTGCATCAGCGGCGAAACGTCCTCGGCGCCGGTCAGGTCGGCGACGAACGAGCCCCGCCCCTGCTCGGTATCGACGATGCCGCGCCCGCGCAACGCACGCAGCCCCTCGCGCAACGCCGAGCGCGAGCAGCCGAGCTTCTCCACCAGGCGCCGCTCCGACGGCAACGCCTGGCCGACCTTGAGTACGCCATCGACGATCAGGCGCTCGATCTTTTCTGCCACCTGGTCGGCGACACGCTGCTTGCCCTGCTGGAGGCTGGTCATCGAACGGCTCCACAACTGGTAGGACCAGCAGGTATCCACCTGCCTCGTGCCCAACAACCCTAGCCGCCATGACTGGGCCTTTCCAGCGCAGCGGCACGCAACAACTGGTCGGACCAGTGCGAAAGCCGATGGACGCCTGCGAAGCGGCGGCCGCATGTTCACGGCGCTGTGGCTCATGAAGCCCGCCTGACGGGCTCGTCCAATAACAAGATCAGAGCACCGTGGCCCATGAATATCCTCTATGACGAGCGCGTCGATGGCGCGCTGCCTGCCGTCGACAAGTCCGCCCTGCTCGCCGAGCTGCGCGCGACACTGCCCGACCTCGAACTGCTGCACCGCGCCGAAGACTTGAAGCCCTATGAGTGCGACGGCCTCTCCGCCTACCGCACCGTGCCGATGCTGGTGGCGCTGCCCGAGCGCATCGAGCAGGTGCAGGCGCTGCTCAAGCTCTGCCATGCGCGCCAGGTACCGGTGGTGGCGCGTGGCGCGGGCACCGGGCTCTCCGGCGGCGCGCTGCCGCTGGAGAAGGGCATCCTGCTGGTCATGGCGCGCTTCAACCGCATCCTCGAAGTGAACACCGCCGGCCGCTTCGCCCGCGTGCAGCCCGGCGTGCGCAACCTGGCGATCTCCCAGGCCGCCGCGCCGCACGGCCTGTACTACGCACCCGATCCGTCGTCGCAGATCGCCTGCTCCATCGGCGGCAACGTCGCCGAGAACGCCGGCGGCGTGCATTGCCTCAAGTACGGCCTGACCGTGCACAACCTGCTGAAGGTGGACATCCTCACCGTCGAGGGCGAGCACCTGACGCTGGGCAGCGACGCCCTCGACAGCCCCGGCTTCGACCTGCTCGCGCTGTTCACCGGCTCCGAAGGCATGCTCGGCATCGTCACCGAGGTCACCGTCAAGCTGCTGCCCCGGCCGCAGGTGGCGCGGGTCCTGCTGGCCAGTTTCGATTCGGTGGAAAAGGCCGGCCGCGCGGTGGCCGACATCATCGCCGCCGGCATCATCCCCGGCGGACTGGAGATGATGGACAACCTGTCGATCCGCGCCGCCGAGGACTTCATCCACGCCGGCTACCCGGTGGACGCGGCGGCCATCCTGCTGTGCGAACTGGACGGCGTGGAAGCCGATGTGCAGGACGACTGCCAGCGCGTCGACGGCGTGCTGCGCGCGGCCGGCGCCACCGACGTGCGCCTGGCCTGCGACGAGGCCGAGCGCGTGCGCTTCTGGGCCGGGCGCAAGAACGCCTTCCCGGCGGTGGGGCGCATCTCCCCGGACTACTACTGCATGGACGGCACCATCCCGCGCCGCGAGCTGCCGCGCGTGCTGCATGGCATCGCCGAATTGTCGAAGGAATTCGGACTGCGCGTGGCCAACGTCTTCCATGCCGGCGACGGCAACATGCACCCGCTGATCCTCTTCGACGCCAACGTGCCCGGCGAGCTGGAACGCGCCGAGGCCATCGGCGGCAGGATCCTCGAACTCTGCGTGGCGGTGGGCGGCAGCATCACCGGCGAGCACGGCGTGGGGCGCGAGAAGATCAACCAGATGTGCGCGCAGTTCAACAGCGACGAACTGACCCTGTTCCATGCGGTGAAGGCGGCGTTCGACCCGGACCGCCTGCTCAACCCCGGCAAGAACATCCCGACCCTGCACCGCTGCGCCGAGTTCGGCGCCATGCACGTGCACCACGGCCAGTTGCCCTTCCCCGACCTGGAGCGATTCTGATGGCCGACGCCAGCGCCGACCTGCTCGAACAGGTGAACCAAGCGCTCCACGCTCAAACGCCGCTGCGCATTCGCGGCGGCGACAGCAAGGCCTTCCTCGGCCACCCGGTGAACGGCGTGGAACTGGATACCCGAACCCACTGCGGCATCGTCAGCTACGACCCGACCGAGCTGGTGCTCACCGCCCGCGCCGGCACGCCGCTGGCGGAGATCGAAGCGGCGCTGGAGGCGGCTGGTCAGATGCTGCCTTGCGAGCCGCCCACTTATTCCGATGCCACCTTCGGCGGCGTGGTCGCAGCCGGGCTTTCCGGCCCGCGCCGGCCCTGGTCCGGCTCGGTGCGCGACTACGTGCTGGGCACGCGGCTGATCACCGGCCACGGCAAGCTGCTGCGCTTCGGCGGCGAGGTGATGAAGAACGTCGCCGGCTACGACCTGTCGCGCCTGCTGGCGGGCAGCTTCGGCTGTCTGGGGGTGATCACCGAAGTCTCGATGAAGGTGCTGCCCAAGCCGCGGATGTGCGCCAGCCTGCGCCTGGAAATGGACGTTCATCAGGCGCTGGGAGAACTGGCGGAATGGGGCGCGCAGCCGATCCCGATCACCGCCGCCTGCTACGACGGCACCGCGCTGCACCTGCGCCTGGAGGGCGGCGAAGGCTCGGTATGCTCCGCGCGCCTGCGCCTGGGCGGCGAGGAAATCGACAGCAGCTACTGGCAGGACCTGCGCGAGCAGCGCCTGGGCTTCTTCGCCCGCCCCGGCACGCTCTGGCGGCTGTCGCTGCCCAACGCCACGCCGGCGCTGTCCCTGCCGGGCGAACAGCTGATCGACTGGGGCGGCGCGCAACGCTGGCTGAAGTCCGACGCGGGCGCCGAGCTGATCCGCCACAGCGTCGCCGAAGTCGGCGGCCATGCCCTGCGCTACACGCCGGGCGACGACGGCTTCCACCCGCTGCCCGCCGCCCTGCTGCGTTACCACCGCAACCTCAAGCAGCAGCTGGACCCGCAAGGCATCTTCAACCCCGGCCGGATGTACAGGGAGCTCTGATGCAAACCAACCTGAGCGAACAGGCCAGGCACCTGCCGCGCGCCGAGGAAGCCGAGCGCATCCTGCGCTCCTGCGTGCACTGCGGCTTCTGCACGGCCACCTGCCCGACCTACCAGTTGCTGGGCGACGAACTGGACGGCCCGCGCGGGCGCATCTACCTGATCAAGCAGGTGCTCGAAGGCGCCGAGCCCAGCGCCAGCACCCGCGAACACCTGGACCGCTGCCTGAGCTGCCGCAACTGCGAGAGCACCTGCCCTTCCGGCGTGGACTACCACAACCTGCTGGACATCGGCCGCGCCGTGGTCGAGCAGCAGGTGCCGCGCACCTTCGGCGAGCGCGCGATGCGGCGCGGTCTGCGCGCCGTGGTGCCGAATGCCGCGTTGTTCGGCGCGCTGGCCAAGGCCGGGCGGACCTTCTACCCACTGCTGCCGGAGAGCCTGCAAAGCAAGCTGCCGCGCCATCCGCACCCGCCCGTGGAGCGCCCGAAACCACGGCACACCCGGCGCATGCTGATGCTCGAAGGCTGCGTACAGCCGGCCCTTTCACCCAACACCAATGCCGCTGCCGCGCGGGTGCTGGATCGCCTGGGCATCAGCGTGATCCCGGCGGCGGACGCCGGTTGCTGCGGCGCCGTGGACTATCACCTGAACGCCCAGGAGGACGGGCTGGACCGCGCCCGGCGCAACATCGACGCCTGGTGGCCGTCCATCGAAGCCGGCGCCGAGGCCATCGTGCAGACCGCCAGCGGCTGTGGTGCCTTCGTCCGCGACTACGGCCACCTGCTGGAACGCGACGCCGCCTACGCCGCCAAGGCAAAACGGATCAGCGAGCTGTCCCGCGACCTCTCCGAAGTGCTGCGCGACGAGCCACTGGAGGAGTTTCACCTGCAGGGCGACCGCCGCCTGGCCTTCCACTGCCCCTGCACCTTGCAGCACGCGCTGAAGCTTGGCGGCGCGGTGGAAAGCGTGCTCACGCGCCTGGGCTTCAGCCTCACCGCCGTACCCGACAGCCACCTGTGCTGCGGCTCGGCCGGGACCTATTCGCTGACCCAGCCAGAGCTGTCCCGGCGCCTGCGCGACAACCGCCTGAAGGCGCTGGAGAGCGGCGCCCCGGAAGTCATAGTCACCGCCAACATCGGCTGCCAGACGCACCTGGGTGGCGCAGGCCGTACCCCCGTCCGGCACTGGATCGAACTGGTGGAAGAGGCGCTCGCCGATGCGCCGCTGGAATCCCTTCAAGGCGAGGTGCAGGCATGCTCAGCAAAGCCGTTCTGACCCAGCAGGAAGTTGGCCGCATCCTCGCCGCCGCGCGCACCGAAGCGCAGCGCAATCACTGGGCGGTGTCCATCGTGGTGGTCGACGACGGCGGCCACCCGCTGGCCCTGGAACGCCTCGACGGCTGTGCGCCGGCCAGCGCCTACATCGCCACGGAGAAGGCCCGCAGCGCGGCACTGGGGCGGCGCGAGACCAAGGGCTATGAGGACATGGTCAACGGCGGGCGAACCGCCTTCGTCACCGCGCCGCTGATCACCTCGCTCGAAGGCGGCGTGCCAGTTGTCCTGGACGGCCAGGTGATCGGCGCGGTGGGCGTCTCCGGCGTGAAAGCCGGGGAAGATGCGCAGGTCGCCAGCGCAGGCGTGGCGGCGCTGTGAAGTCGTCCACGCGGCCCCGGCGGCAGGTGCCCAGTGGCCGAGTTGCGGTCGCCGTCGGTTTCGAGCGAGCCGGCGGCGACGCCCGCGAAAGCTTGCTCGCATCGTTGTTCAAAAGCCCCGTTACGCGCCGCGTGCCGGGGCTTTTTCCATGGGCGCCGGCACATCGCCGACCGCCGTCCAACGCACCACCGAAGAAAGTTATCCACCGCTGACGCTTTGCCGTGTGCATCCACAACAACAAGGGACAATCCCCATGCAAACCTGGCAGCAGCTCTATACCCCGCTTGGCAGCCTCGGCCTCTCGGCCCTGGCGGCCCTCGTGCCGATCATTTTCTTCTTCCTCGCCCTGGCGGTGTTCCGCCTCAAAGGCCATGTCGCTGGCGCCATCACCCTGGTGCTGTCGCTGCTGATCGCCATCACCGTCTACCACATGCCGGTGGACAAGGCGCTGGCCTCGGCGGTCTACGGCTTCTTCTACGGGCTCTGGCCAATCGCCTGGATCATCGTGGCGGCGGTGTTTCTCTACAAGCTGACGGTGAAGAGCGGGCAGTTCGAGATCATCCGCAGCTCGGTGCTGTCGATCACCACCGACCAGCGTTTGCAGGTGGTGCTGATCGGCTTCTCCTTCGGCGCGTTCCTCGAAGGCGCGGCGGGCTTCGGCGCGCCGGTGGCGATCACCGCGGCGCTGCTGGTCGGGCTGGGCTTCAACCCGCTGTACGCCGCCGGGCTGTGCCTGATCGCCAACACCGCGCCGGTGGCCTTCGGTGCACTGGGCATCCCGATCATCGTCGCCGGGCAGGTGTCAGGGGTGGATGCCTTCAAGATCGGCGCCATGGCCGGGCGGCAGCTGCCGATCCTGTCGGTGATCGTGCCGTTCTGGCTGGTGGCGATGATGGACGGCTGGCGCGGCATTCGCGAAACCTGGCCGGCGCTGCTGGTGGCCGGCGGTACCTTCGCGATCAGCCAGTTCCTCACCTCCAACTTCATCGGCCCGGAGCTGCCGGACATCACCTCGGCGCTGCTGAGCATGGTCTGCCTGACGCTGTTCCTGCGGGTGTGGCAACCGGTGAACCTGCGCGAAACGGAGTTCTCCAGCCTCAATGCCGATGGCACGGCGACGCTGGGTAATTTCGGTGGCGGCGGCCAGCGCCAGGAATCGCAGTACAGCCTGGGGCAGATCATCAAGGCCTGGTCGCCGTTCCTGATCCTCACCGTGCTGGTGACCATCTGGACGATGAAGCCGTTCAAGGCGCTGTTCCTGCCCGGCGGCGCGCTGGAGAACTGGGTGGCGGTGATCGCCGTGCCCTACCTCGACCAGCTGGTGCTCAAGGCCGCGCCCATCGTCGCCAACCCGACGCCGATGCCGGCGATCTACAAGTTCGACCTGGTGTCGGCCAGCGGTACGGCGATCTTCTTCGCCGCGCTGATCTCCATGGCGATCCTGCGCATCGGCGTGAAGAGCGGTGCGGCGACCTTCGGCGAGACCCTGAAGGAGCTGAAGTGGCCGGTGCTGACCATCGGCATGGTGCTGGCCTTCGCCTTCGTCACCAACTACTCGGGGATGTCCACCACCCTGGCGCTGGTGCTGGCCGGAACCGGCGCGGCCTTCCCGTTCTTCTCGCCCTTCCTCGGCTGGCTGGGGGTGTTCCTGACAGGGTCGGACACGTCATCCAACGCCCTGTTCGGCTCGCTGCAGGCGACCACCGCGCACCAGCTCGGCGTGAGCGACACGCTGCTGGTGGCAGCCAATACCACGGGCGGAGTCACCGGCAAGATGATCTCGCCGCAGTCCATCGCCGTGGCCTGCGCGGCCACCGGGATGGTCGGCCGGGAGTCGGACCTGTTCCGCTTCACGGTCAAGCACAGCCTGATCTTCGCGGCGTTCATCGGCTTGATTACCCTGGCGCAGGCGTATGTGTTCACGGGGATGCTGGTGCACTGACGGTGCGATCCAGAAGGAGCAGGCAGCACACGTGGGGCGCATAACGCACCAGCGTTATCCGCCCTACAGTACTGCGCCTGCCGCCGGGGACTCCTGTAGGAGCGAGCTTGCTCGCGAAGCGATTCCGCTGCGGGGCCTAGTTCGCGAGCAAGCTCGCTCCTACGAAGGCCAGGAGCCCCTCACCCTAAGCCTGGCTACGCGCCCCGCTCCTCAAGCAGGAGAGGGCTGGGGTGGGGGATTGGCCCGAGCGTCGATATTCCCAACGGCCCGGACCGCGCTCAGTAATCCACCTTCCCCCGCCCCGCCTTGATCGACCCACGCTTGCTCTTGCCCTCCAGCCGGCGCGTCTTCGAGCCCAGCGTCGGCTTGGTCGGGCGGCGCTTCTTCTCCACTTTCGTGGCGCTGCGGATCAGCTCCGCCAGGCGGTTGAGCGCGTCCTCGCGGTTCTGCTCCTGGGTACGGAACTGCTGCGCCTTGATCACCACCACGCCGTCGCTGGTGATGCGCTGGTCGCTGAGCGCGAGCAGGCGTTCCTTGTAGAACTCCGGCAGGGATGAGGCGCGCACGTCGAAGCGCAGGTGCACTGCGCTGGACACCTTGTTGACGTTCTGCCCGCCGGCGCCCTGGGCGCGGATGGCGGTCAGCTCGATCTCTGCGTCGGGGATCTGCACGGTATTGGAAATCTGCAGCATGGGAAGCATTCAAAGTGGAAATGAACGTCAGGATACCGCGCAGCGCCGCTGGTGTCCCAAAGCCATCTAGCCCGCCGCGGAGCGCCTGTTCCTGACTTTTGCGTCAATTTTTGTATACGAACTTGTGTACAAGTTTTTCTTGCAATGTCATCAATTCACCATTAGAACCCAGCCTGTCACCGACCGCAGTTCCTCCTGCGGGACGCCGGCCCCCAAGCCACAAAAACAAGAAAAAGACAGAGGTGCAGCATGGCTTCATCCGCGACGACGGCCTTTGGCGCCGCCCGCCCCCAACCGCGTTCCAGCCGCCGCCTGAGCAACGGCCGCCGGATCGCCCTCGGTACCGCACTGGTCCTCGCCCCGCTGGGCATGGCGCAGGCCGAGGAGGATCGCTTCTTCGAATGGACCAGCAACACGCTGGGCTTCCGCTACGGCAAGGGCTTCACCAACCCGAACAACCCGCACGACATCAGCAAGCGCATCTTCAGCTTCAGCCACGCCGACGGTTACCGCTACGGCAGCAACTTCTTCCACCTCGATGTGCTGCAGTCCGACAGCGATGACCCGCGCAAGGGCACCGACCACGGCAGCAGCGAGGTCTACGGGGTATTCCGCAGCCAGCTGTTCGCCTCGCGGGTGTTCGACCTGCCGCAGGGCAAGGGCCTGGTGAAGGACCACGCCTTCACCTTCGGCTTCGACGCCAGCCGCAACAACAACCTCGGCTCGGCGAAGAAGCGCGCGCTGGTGTTCGGCCCGACCATCAAGTTCAACGGCCCCGGCGTGCTGGACCTCTCGCTGTTCTACTACCGCGAGAAGAACCACTCCGGCATCCCCAACGTGAAACACCCGGACCACACCTTCGACACCACCTACATGCTCAACCTGACCTGGCTGCGGCCGTTCCAGCTGGGCGACCACGGCGCGAAGTTCCAGGGCTTCCTGAACTACACCGGGGAGAAGGGCGAGGACTACAACGACAACGACACCGCGCCGGAAACGCTGGTGCGCACCTCGCTGATGTTCGCCACCCTGCCGGGTGCCAAGCGCCAGCCGAACCTGTGGCTGGGCGTGGGCTACGAGTACTGGCACAACAAGTTCGGCGTGGATGGCGGACGCGGCACCCGTACCTCGACGCCGACGGTGAACCTGGAGTTCACCTTCTGACCCGGCCCGAATTGTAGGAGCGCGCCATGCGCGCGATTCGCGGGCATGGCCCGCTCCTACAAGAGCACTTACCCGCCCATGAAAAAGCCCGGCATCTGCCGGGCTTTTCCTTTCGTGCCTTTCCGGAGGAATCAGTTCTCCTTGCAGGCCACGCCATTGCTGGGCTCACCACCGGTCCACTCGTTGTAGAGGGTGGCGTCCTCGCCCTTGGTCCACCACACATAGCGCCCCGCCGCGTAGCGGGCACCGGAAGCGGCGATCACGTTGCTGAACACCAGCGTCGAGGCGTCCGTCACCGGCACCACGGCCAGGCTGTTGTCGCCCTTGTTCAGGTACTGCACGCTGATCTTGCGGCCGTCCTCGCACTTGTACGAGACGCTGCGCGAGTCCAGCTTGGCGTCGCCGGGCAGGACCAGCGCATCGACCTGGGGTGCTTTCTTCTCTTCGCCGCCGCAGGCGACGAGGATGACCGGCACGGCGGCCGCGAGCAGCCAAAGTGCTTTTTTCATGAGTATCCCTCTGACGAAAAATGGCCCGGTCACTCTAGGAAAGGTCGGGCCGCACGGTCAATCTCGGGCGGCCCGTCTCAAAGTCGGGCGACTCAGTCCGCCAACGCCGTCCGCACCTCGCCACGCGCAGCGCCCTGGCGCTTCAGGCGATAGCAGCCGTACATCACCAGCAGCCATACCGGAATCGCGTAGACCGACACCTGGATGCCCGGCGTGAGCAGCATGACGCCGAGGATGAACACCACGAAGCCCAGGCACAGCCAGTTGGCCGCCGGATAGGCCACGGCGCGGAAGGCCGTGCGCTGGCCCTCGGCATCCATGTGCGCGCGGAACTTCAGGTGCGCCAGGCTGATCATCGCCCAGTTGATCACCAGCGCGGCGACCACCAGGGACATCAGCAGCTCCAGCGCGCGGGCCGGCACCAGGTAGTTCACCAGCACGGCGAGGAAGGTCACCGCCGCCGAGACCATCAGCGAGCGCACCGGCACGCCACGGCTGTCCACCCTGGCCAGCGCGCGCGGGGCGTCGCCCTGCTCCGCCAGGCCCACCAGCATGCGGCCGTTGCAGTAAGTGCCGCTGTTGTAGACCGACAGCGCGGCGGTGAGCACCACGAAGTTGAGGACGTGCGCCGCGGTGCCGCTGCCGATCATCGAGAAGATCTGCACGAAGGGGCTGCCGCTGTAGGAGTCGCCGGAGGCGTTGAGGGTCTGCAGCAGGCTGTCCCACGGGGTCAGCGAGAGCAGCACGGTGAGCGCGCCGATGTAGAAGATCAGGATGCGGTAGATCACCTGGTTGATCGCCTTGGGGATCACCTGCTTCGGCCGGTCGGCCTCGGCGGCGGTGAAGCCGAGCATTTCCAGCCCACCGAAGGAGAACATGATGATCGCCATGGCCATCACCAACCCGCTGATGCCGTTGGGGAAGAAACCGCCATGGGCCCACAGGTTGCTCACGGTTGCCTGCTCGCCGCCGGTGCCACTGGCCAGCAGGTAGCAGCCCAGGGCGATCATGCCGACGATGGCGGCGACCTTGATGATGGCGAACCAGAACTCCGCCTCGCCGAAGGCCTTCACGTTGAACAGGTTGATCGCGTTGACCACCACGAAGAAGATCGCCGCCGTGGCCCAGGTCGGCACGTCCGGCCACCAGTAGTGGATGTACTTGCCCACCGCGGTGAGCTCCGACATGCCCACCAGGATGTACAGCACCCAGCAGTTCCAGCCCGAGAGGAAGCCGGCGAAACCGCCCCAGTACTTGTGCGCGAAATGGCTGAAGGAGCCGGCCACGGGCTCCTCGACGATCATTTCGCCGAGCTGGCGCATGATCAGGAAGGCAATGAAGCCGGCGATGGCGTAGCCGAGGATCATCGACGGGCCGGCGGACTTGAGCACCCCGGCCGAACCGAGGAACAGCCCGGTACCGATGGCGCCGCCGAGGGCGATCAGCTGGATATGGCGATTCTTCAGGCCGCGCTGGAGCTGGCCTGCGTGTTGAGTTTCACGCGTCATGCGTCACCTGTTGTTTTTATCTGTGACGGGATTCGGCCGCCCGGCTTGTGGCCAGGCGGTGCGGGCAAGGCAAGGCTAAAGAGCGGTGGAGCGGGAAGGCTGATTGACGGGATTACTGGGCGTCGGGCTGCACCTCCGGGGCGGCCTGCTGGAAGGCTTCGAGGAGCTCGCAGCGCGCGGCGATGGCGAGCAGGCGCGGGCAGCCGGAGAGGTCGCAGTCGAAGCGACGGGCGTTGTACAGCTGGGGGATCAGGCAGGCCTCGAAGTAGCCGGGGCGCTCGCCCAGGGACAGCGGGCCGCTCCAGTTGGAAACGCCCGCCTCTACCGCGTGCAGGCCGGTTTCGACCCAGTGGCGAATCCATGCAGTCTTCGCCTCGTCCGCCACCGCCAGCGGGCCGCTGAGGTACTGCAGCACGCGCAGGTTGTTCAGCGGGTGGATATCACAGGCGATGTGCAGGGACAGCGCGCGGACCTGCGCACGTTGCAGCGCATCGCGCGGCAGCAGGCCGGGTTGCGGATGGGTTTCGTCGAGGTATTCGAGGATGGCCAGGGACTGGGCAATGCGGGCGTCGCCGTCCACCAGCAGCGGCACCAGTTCCTGCGGGTTGAGCGCCTGGTAGTCGGCGGCGTGCTGCTGGCCGCCGTCCTTCACCAGGTGCACCGGCACCTGGCGGTAGGCCAGGCCCTTGAGGCCGAGGGCGATGCGCACGCGGTAGGCGGCGCTGGAGCGCCAGTAGGAATACAGGGTGAGCATGATGTTCTCCGGGGGCGACCACGCTCTGCGCGCGGCCGCCCTGCAGGCGAGTTACTGGTCGGAGATCACGCCACGGCGAATCTGGTCTTCCTCGATGGATTCGAACAGGGCCTTGAAGTTGCCCTCGCCGAAGCCCTGGTTGCCCTTGCGCTGGATGATCTCGAAGAAGATCGGGCCGATCACCGTGTTGGTGAAGATCTGCAGCAGGATGCCGTCGTCGCCCGGCGCTCCGTCGATGAGGATGTTCAGCTCGCGCAGCTGCTCCAGCGGCTCGCCGTGGCCGGCGACGCGGGTGTCGACCTTGGCGTAGTAGGTGTCCGGGGTGGTCATGAAGTCCACGCCGTTGGCGCGCAGCTGGCGCACGGTGGCGTAGATGTCTTCGGTGGTCAGGGCGATGTGCTGGATGCCTTCGCCGTGGTACTCGCGGATGAATTCCTCGATCTGCGACTTGTCGTCCGCCGACTCGTTGATCGGGATGCGGATCTTGCCGCAGGGCGCGGTCATGGCGCGGGACAGCAGGCCGGTGAGCTTGCCTTCGATGTCGAAGTAGCGGATCTCGCGGAAGTTGGCGATGCGCTCGTAGAAGCCGGACCAGACGTCCATCTGGCCGCGCTTGACGTTGTGGGTCAGGTGGTCGATGCACAGCAGGCCGACGGCATTGTCGGTGGCGCTGCGGCCTTCGATGAACTCGAAGTCGACGTCATAGATGCTCTTGTCGCCATAACGGTCGACGAGATACAGCAGCGAACCGCCGATGCCTTCCACGCAGGGTATGTTCAGCTCGCCGAAGTTGGCGTGGCTGCCCACCAGCTTGGCGCCCTGGGATTCGACGTAGGCGGCGGCCTGGGCGGCGTTCTTCACCCGGAAGGCCATGGCGCAGGCGCTCGGGCCGTGCTTCCTGGCGAACTCGTGGACGTGGCCGGTGGGGCTGCCGTTGAGCACGATGTTGATGTCGTTCTGCTGGAACAGGAAGACTTCCTTGGAACGGTGCTTGGCAGTCTCGGTGAAGCCCATGCCGGTGAACAGCTGGCGCAGTTGCTCGATGCCCTGGGCGTCGGGGGCGGTGAATTCGACGAACTCGAAGCCGTCGGTGCCGATGGGGTTGTGTTGCTCGATCTTGGTCACGGCGTTCATCCGGCCTCCTCGTTGTCGTTATCGGCTGGTTCGGCGCAGGGCCGTCCAGGCGTCTGGAATGTCTCCATCTCACCCGTCGGCAGGCGCCGGGACAAGCCAGGGGCAGGCCGCCCGCTTGGCGCCAGCGCCGGTAGCCCGGCAAGAAATCCTTACGCCGCGCAAAGCCCCGTGCGGCATGCCGCCGCACCGTAAAGAATTCGTGACAAGGTGGTGCGCCAGCCTGCCAGTGCGAGTGCCGCGGACTCGTCAGGGCGCCGTGCGGCGACTACCATGCGGCCCATCTCCCCTGCCCGGATCGTCCCATGGCCCGCGCCGCTCCCCCTGATTTCGACGCCACGCCGGCGACCTTGCGTGCATTGGCCCGCAGCTATCCGCGCGGCCTGCACATCGAGCCGCACTCCCATGACTGGGGGCAGGTGCTCTATGCGATGTCCGGGGTGATGTGGCTGGAAACGCCCTCCGAAGCGCTGCTGGTGCCGCCCAACCGCGCCGTGTGGCTGCCGCCGCAGGTGCCCCATGGCATCCGCGTGGTCAGCGAGCTGCAGATGCGCAACATCTACCTGCGGCCAGGCACAGCGGATTCACTGGGCGAGCAGGTGCAGGCGTTCGAGGTGGGCGGGCTGCTGCGCGAGCTGATCGTCACCCTGGTGCAGCACGAGCACGAACCGAACACCGACTATTACCAGGCGCTGTCGCAACTGGCCGTGCTGGAGCTGCAACGCGCTCGCAGCCTGCTGCTGCGCGTCCCGCTGCCGGACGATTCCGACCGCCGCCTGCTGAGCCTGTGCCTGGCGGTGATGGCCGAGCCGAGCCAGGAGATTTCCTTCGAGCAGCACGCCGCCGACGCCGGCGCCAGCGTGCGCACCCTCGCCCGCCTGTTCCAGCGCAGCCTGGGCATGGGCTTCGCCCAGTGGCGGCGGCAGGTGCAGTTGGCCACGGCGGTGGCGCAGCTCAACGAGGGTATGCCGGTGAGCCAGATTGCCCATGGTTTGGGGTATCAGCCGGGGAGCTTCAGCGAGATGTTCCGGCGCGAGCTGGGCGTGGCGCCTTCGGAGTATTGCGCGCGGTAGCGCGCCGCTCTTGCAGGACCGAGAGGGCGCCTAGCCCTTGCTCGCGAACCTGGCTTGTCCAGGGGAGCTGTGCCGCAGAGTGATACTGCTTCCGCCCAGGTGTGTACACGCCGCATCAGCGTGCGCTTGGGCTTTTTGTTTCGCCCCCTCGGGCGAGTCCCTTTTGGCAAACGCCCCAAAAGGAACCAAAAGGTCTCGCCCCTGCATCCGGTTTTTCGCTTCGCGAAAAATACCCTCGGTTCCTCGAAGTTCCAGGGGCCCGCCACGAAGGGCCATCCCTGGCCCATCGTGGCTCTCGCGACATCCATGTCGCTCAACCCCTGAAACTCCGATCACCTTCGGCCTCCTGAAAGGGGCACTCCGGAGCGCGCGGAGGTTTCTCTGGAAGCCCCAAGACCAAAAAAGCACGTGCAACGGCACCAGGCAAATCTGGCACCTGACACGCCCATCCAATACTCCCCGCCGACATCTGTCCGATATTCCGAAGTCCCTGACCGGCGACGCTCTCCAGCAGTCCCTAGACTGCCCCCATCCCATCCAGCCGCCGGAGCGATCCACGGAGGACACATGAGCTACCTGATCTCCCTGGCCATCGGCATTGCCGTCGGCCTGGCCTACCACTTCCTCGACTTCCGTTCGCCAGCGCCGCCGCTGGTGGCGCTGGTCGGCCTGCTGGGCATGCAGATCGGCGAGAACGCCTTGCCGCTGCTGACCCGCTGGCTGCACTGATTCCTCTCTCCCACTGCTTGCCAAGGACCCGTGCCATGAAAGCCCTGCAATTCGACCGCACCGGCGACCTCGCCGCCCTGAGCTTCACCGAAATCGCCGACCCGGTGCCCGCCGCCGACGAAGTGCTGGTGGAAGTCCATGCCGCCGGCTTGAACCCCAGCGACGTGAAGAACGTCCTCGGCCGCTTCCCCTACACCACCCTGCCCCGCGTACCCGGCCGCGACTTCGCCGGCACCGTGGTGAAAGGCCCCGCCGAGCTGCTGGGCAAGTCCGTCTGGGGCACCGGCCGCGGCCTGGGCTTCACCCGCAACGGCAGCCACGCCCAGTTGATGAGCGTGCCGGTCGGCGGCGTGGCATTGATGCCCGAGCGTATGAGCTTCGCCCAGGCCGCCAGCTGCGGCGTGCCCTTCACCACCGCCTGGGATGCGCTGGAGCGCAGCCAGGTCGGCGCCGGCACTCGCCTGCTGGTGATCGGCTCCGGCGCCGTCGGCGCAGCAGCCATTTCCCTGGCCAAGGCCCGTGGTGCCCAGGTGCTGGGCGCGGTGCGCCGCGCCGAATCGCAGGTGGAACTGCAAGCCCAGGGCGTACCGAGCATCCTGCTGGGCTCGGCGGACACCCTGGCGGCACAGGTGGAGGAGCACTTCCCCGGCGGCGCCGAGGTGATCTTCGACACCACCGGTTTCTGGCTGCCGGCCGCCGTTTCCGCCCTGGCCACCTTCGGCCGCATCGCCATCATCGCCGCGCCGGTGGACGGCCATGTGCAACTGCCGGCCCTGGCGCTGTACCGCCGCGGCGGATCGGTGGTGGGAGTGAATTCGCTGCTGTACGACACGGTTGCCTGCGCGGCGATGCTGCGCCAGTTCGGCCAGTGGTTCGACGACGGCAGGTTGCCGCTGCCCACTGGCCTGCGCGAAGTGCCGTTGAGCGAGAGTGTGCAGCGCTACCACGAGATCAACGAGGGCAGCAGCGAAAAGATCATTCTCGTGCCTTGAGCCTGAACTTGAGGTCGCCGGAGAGCCCCTCTCCCCAGCCCTCTCCCTGAAGGGAGAGGGAGCCGTCCGAGCGGGCTGAACAAGACGTCTTTATCCTGCAACCTCAGACTGTGCACGCCAGTCAGCGACGATATCAATCCGATCCCCCTTTCCCTCTGGAGCGGGGCGCGCAGCCAGGGTTGGGGTGAGGGCAAAGCCCTGTCGAGTGGCGGTGGCCCTACCCCGCTGCCTTCATCGAAGAGTCCCGCCGCGCCCCACCCTGCACCTGTTCCAGCGCCAGGCACTGGTCGAGGAACAGGCGCATGTAGCCGTAGCTCTTGCAGATCGCCTCGCGCAGCGCCAGGCAACGCGGCATCGCGAGCTGCGGGCCGCAGAGGGTGCAGATGATCTCCAGGGCTTCCCAGGGATGATCGTCGTCGTAGCGCGCGTGCATCTTCAGCCAGCGCATGGCGTCCTTGCGGGCGCCGGGCGGCAGGGTGCGCTCGTAGGTATCGGTGGAGCAGACCAGCGCCGACCAGTCGCCGGTCGCGCCTTCGATGGCGTAGTTGGTCGCGGCCATGGCCAGCGCCAGCTCCTCGGTGGCGCAGCTGTGCCAGCACCAGTGGCCGAGGGCATGGAGTTCGGCGGGTACCAGCTGGGTCTTGAGCTCGGCCAGGGTCACGCCGTAGGCCTCGGCCCAGCGCACCCAGTAGTCGGCGTGGTTGAGCTCGACGCGGATATTGCGCATCAGCCAGCGTCGCGCCATGTCTTCGCCGGGGCTGCGGCCGAATCGGGTCTTGAGCAGGTTGTGGGACATGTACAGGGGGAACTGCTCCACCACCTGCCAGCCGCCGATGAGGAAGGCGCGCATGGTCTGTCGGCTCAGTTGGCCGTCGCGCATGCGCGCATAGAGGGGATGCTCGACCACCGACAAACGGCTGGTTTCACACTCCTGCACCAGGCGCTGGGCCCAGTGCGGATAGCTGGAAAGCTCCTTGAGCGGCCCACTGCGAACAAAGGTGTCGTTCATCCAAGGCTCCGTTGCTGGTCGATCCATGCAAGCACCGGTAAATCAGGCCTCAGGTTAGTCCTGTCTTGGCTGCGCGTCACCGTCCGGAGGTTGTGTCGGATGCCACAGCTGCGACGTGCGTCTCACGCAGGAAGCTCCGATTGAAGGGTTGCGGCCGCGCCAACCCGTACCCCTGGGCGTAGTCGATGCCGATTTCCCGCAGCACTTCGAGGATTTCCTGGGTTTCGACGAACTCCGCCACCGTGCGCTTGCCCATCACGTGGCCGATCTGGTTGATCACCTGGACCATGGCGCGGTCGATGGGGTCTTCGAGCATGTCCTTGATGAAGCTGCCGTCGATCTTCAGGTAGTCCACCGGCAGGTGCTTGAGGTAGACGAAGGAGGACATGCCGGCACAGAAGTCGTCCAGCGAGAAGCGATAACCCAGCGCCTTCAGCTCCTGGATAAAGCGCGTGGCGTTGACCAGGTTGGCGATGGCGCTGGTCTCGGTGATCTCGAAGCACACGCTGGCGGGCTCGATGCCGTAGCGCGGCTGCACGTCGCGGAGGAAGTCGAGGAAGGTGTCGTCACCGATGGTAGCGCCGGAGAGGTTGATGGCGCAGGTATGGATCGGTTCGTAACCGCCCTCGGCGATGCGCTCGGCCAGGGTCCGGAAGGCGTTCTCGACCACCCAGCGGTCGATGTCCGGCATCAGCCCGTAGCGCTCGGCGGCGGGGATGAAGTTGATCGGCGCCACCAGCCGGCCGCACTCGTCGTTCAGGCGCAGCAGCAACTCGACGTGGGCGCCCTCCATCACACGGTCGTCGACGGGGTAGATCGACTGGGCATAGAGACAGAAGCGCTCCTCCTCCAGCCCCAGGCGGATGCGCTGTACCCAGGCCATCTCGCCAACGCGGTTGGACAGCTCGGTATCGTCCGGGCGGAACACCTGGGCACGGTTGCGGCCCTTTTCCTTGGCCATGTAGCAGGCCATGTCGGCGCAGCGCAGCGCCTCCTCCACCGACACCAGCATGGCGGAGATGTGCACTACGCCGATGCTCACGGTGATGTTGAAGCCGCGCCCCTCCCACATGAAGTGCAGCGCCTGCACGGTCAGGCGGATACGTTCGGCGATCTGTACCGCCATGTCCGGCGGGCAGTGTTCCAGGAGGATGCCGAACTCGTCGCCGCCCAGGCGCGCCAGGGTATCGCCGTCGCGCAGGCACTGCTGCAGCACGGAGCAGACCTGGCGCAGCAGTTCGTCGCCGGCGGCGTGGCCGCAGGTGTCGTTGACCAGCTTGAACTGGTCCAGGTCCAGGTACATCAGCGAGTGCTGGTCGTGGGAGTCCGCCGAGCTTTCCAGGGCCTGCTTCAGGCGGAACTCGAACTCGCGGCGGTTGGTCAGGCCGGTCAGCGCGTCATGGGTTGCCTGCCACGACAGGCTGGCCATGTACTGGCGCTCGCGGGTCATGTCGTGCAGCACCAGCACCACGCCGACCACCCGTCCATCGGCGTGGATGGGCGTGGCCACCAGCGTCACCGCCACGCTGGTGCCGTCCAGCCGCTGGATCAGCTTGCTGGTCTCGCTGCCGCCTTCCACCTCGCCGCGCAGGATCTGCCCCACCAGCGGCAGGCCCTCGATCTGTGAGTTCTCGTCGAGTATCCGCAGCAACGAACGCAGCGGCAGGCCGACAGCCATGGAGTTGTCCCAGCCGATCAGACGCTCCGCCGCCGGGTTGAAGTAGGCAATGCACTCGTGCTCATCGAGGGTGACCACGCCGTCGCCGATGGCCGCCAGGGTGGTCTGCGCACGCTCCCGCTCGGTGTCCAGGGCGCTTTCGAAGGCGCGCTGCTGGTGCAGCAGCTTGCGCGTGCGCCATACCGCCAGGAGGATCAGCGCCAGGCCAGTCAGCCCGTTGGCCACCAGCAGCACCCACATGATCATCCGCGAGCCCTGCCCCAGCGCGGCGGAGAAAGCCATGGCGGCCGGCGTGACGCCGTCGTTGATGGCCTGGATGCGGCTGTTCCAGTAGCTCAGGTCGCCCGGGCGGACGTCGCCCCCACGGATCTTCGCGCTCATCTCGTCGGACAGCTGCTCCAACTGGTCGAGGTAGGCGTCGCCGATGATCCACATCTTCACGGCCTGGTCGAAGTAGCTGTACTCGTGGAAATAGCGGTACAGCCAGATCAGCGCGCCGACATCGTCGGGATGGATGCCGCCCTGCAGGGCGCCGGCGCGGGCCAGCTCCAGGTCGGGCTGGCTGAGGTCGAGGGCGGCGCGGAAGGTACGGTCGCCCTGGGGGATGGCGATGGCGGTGCGGTAGCGCTCGTAATCCGCCGTGTCACGGCTCTGGCCGTAGAGTTGCAGGTAATGGATGGCGTCCTTCTGGCCCTTGGACCAGAGGCTCTCGCCGCCGACATAGGCGCGCACCCCCGAGAGGATAAAGAAGCTGCCGCTGCCGATCAGCGTCTGTAGCAGGACCACGACCATGAACGGCCAGACCAGCTTGAGCAGACGCGTCGTACGCCGGGTCGGCAACAGTCCCATTGCATCCATAACCAGTTTCGACTTCCTTCTTTCAATTCCTGGCAGGCCACAGGGGGTGCAGTGAAGGCTCACCCCGGGACTTTTCTGTCAGGCCGCCCCTTCCTTAACTTCTAGCCGATCGGGAGAAATCCTCAAATCATCCTGTGTGAGCTTGGACACGGGATGCCCGCCGTCCGGCGGAAAAATGCCGTTTCGCTGCCTGAAATGTCTTTTGTCGCTCCCCGGTGGCACCTCCCCGGCAGCCGATTAGTGGCCTTGCGACAGCTAAGGCCATGTGCCATACCTCAGTCGATCGTGCAATCTGCAAAGTGCAATCTGCAAGATGACGAGCCCAGGGTCGAAAGTGCAATCCGCAAACAACCGATGGAGCGGCCATGCCACGGCAGGATATGGACAGGCGGTACGACCGGCTGGTGGGCCTGACCTACGAGTGCGTGCTCGAAGAGGCCAACTGGCTGCCGCTGCTCACCGAGCTGATCGCCGCCAGCGGCCGCCAGCAGGGTGCCCTGCTGTTCTGGGACCAGACCGAGAGCGGCGCGCTGGCCAGCGAGATCAACCTCTGCGATCCCGGCGCCATCGAGACCTACAACCGCGAGTTCTGCACCATCGACCCGTCCAAGGGTTTCATGCTCCACCGCCCGGTCGGCCACTGGTACCACGACCGCGAGGAGTACGGCCCGCAGCGCATGGCGCGCGACCCGTACTACCAGGAATTCCAGCGCCCCAACGGCATGCACAACGTGTCGTGCCTGAAGCTCAACGAGCAGGCCAACTCCGGCGTCTACCTCTCGGTGCTGACCAGCCTCGGCGCACGCTACCCCGATCCGCAGGAACAGACCCTGCTGACCCGCCTGAGCGAACACCTGACCCGCGCCGCGCGGATGTTCGGGCGCATCGACGAGATGCGCCAGCAACTGGCCCACCGCGACCTGCTGCTGGATCAACACCCCACGCCGCTCTGGCTACTGGAAGGCAACGCCCGTGTGCTCTACGCCAATCAGGCCGCACAACAGCGGCTCGGGCTGCGCGCCGGGTTGTTCCATGAAGTGTTCGGCCGCCTGCACTGCCGCCAGCACGACGCGAAACTCCAGGCCCTGGTGCGCAATGCCGCGCCCCGCACCGGCAAGGGCAAGGCCGGCTGGCTGCCGCTGGGCGATGGCAGCGGGCAGGAATTGCTGGTCACCCCGGTGCCCGCCGAAGCCAGCTTCAACCAGCCCTTCCAGCGCCCACTGGTGCTGCTGGCGCTGCTCGACGCACATCGCCAGAGCCGCCTGCTGGGCGAACTGTTCGGCCTCACCCCGGCCGAGCAGCGCCTGGGCGGCCTGCTGGTCCGCGGGCTGACGCCCGAACAGTGCGCCGACCAGCTCGGCACTTCGATCAATACGGTGCGCAGCCAACTGCGTGCGTTGTTTCGCAAGACCCAAACCAGCCGCCAGGCCGAACTGGTCAGCCTGCTGGTGCGGCTCGGGCAGCGCTGAATTTTCGCGGCCGTCATTCATTCAGATGATGGCCCGGGGCCAAGCGCCCCCTAAGGTGTTGGACGGATCACCGGCATGGCCGGTGGCGCTTTCTCATCACTGAGCGGTATCCCAGGTGGACGGCATGGACAACGGCACCCAGCAGAATCCGAACTCGCTAACCGAAGCCATCGAGCAACTCGAACAGCAGCTGCGTCACCTCAGGGATGACGAGACCGACCTGCTGGCGCTCGCCACGGGCAGCGCGCCGCCCGCCGAATCCCCGCGCGTGGTGCCCTTCCCCCGGCGCCGCGAACGGCCGATGGGTGAAGGCGCCGGCAACGCCGTGCTGATGGACTACCTCTACGGCATCGACAGCACGCTACGCTCGCTGCTGCCCGACGGGCCGACCGAGGAGCTGTTCCGCTACGCCAGCTCCGCCCCCGCCTCCCGCGCACTGCGCTCGCGCCGCCAGTTGCTGGCGCGGGAGATCGACCGCTGCTGCGACCAGCTCAGCGGCCAGGCGCGCATCCTCTGCGTGGGCTGCGGACACCTGCGCGAGGTCGAGTTGGCGCGCTCGCTGCGCCACGGCCAGTTCCGCCAGTTCACCGCGCTGGATGCGCAGGCGCTGTCCCTGCAGACGGTGGAGGCCAGCTACGCCGCGCTCGGTGTGCAGACACAGCAATGCAACCTGGACGACCTGTTCTACGGACGCCAGGACCTCTGCCATTTCGACCTGATCTACTCGCCGGGCCTCTACGAGGTGCTGGACGACCACGACGCCCGCGACCTGACCCGCAACCTGTTCGCCCGCCTGCTGCCCGGCGGGCGCCTGCTGATGGGCAACTTCCTCCCCGGCGTGCCGGATATCGCCTACCTCGAAGGCCTGCTGGACTGGCGCCCGCACTACCGCAGCGACGCCTGCCTGCTCGACCTGCTGCTGGGCATTCCCTACAACGACATCGGCAGCGCGCGAGTCTTCCACGACCTGGGCAATTGCGTGGCCTTCCTCGAAGTCACCCGCTACGGCTGATCAGCCCTGCTGCAGGTGACCGTACAAGCGCGCGTAGAGCCCGCCTTCGGCGATGAGTTGCTGGTGGTCACCGTCCTCGGCGATGCGCCCGCCGTCGAATACCAGCACGCGGTCGGCCTGTTTCACGGCGGACAGGCGGTGGGCGATGATCAGCGTGGTGCGCCCTTCGAGGAAGCGTTCCAGCGCCTGGTGCAGGGCGTATTCGGTGGCGGCATCGAGGGCCGAGGTCGCCTCGTCGAGGATCACCACCCTGGGTTCGGCGAGCACCATGCGGGCGATTGCCAGGCGCTGCCGCTGGCCACCGGAGAGGCGCACGCCGGAACGCCCGACCACGCTGTCCAGCCCCTGTGGCAAGGCGCGAATGGTATCCGCCAGCTGCGCCACTTCCAGTGCGCGCCAGCACGCCTCGTCGCCACGTTCACGGCCCATCGTCAGGTTGGCGCGCACCGTGTCGTTGAACAGCGCAGGGTGCTGCAGCACCACGGCGACATGCTCGCGCACGCAGTCCAGGCCAATCTCCTCCAGTGCCGCGCCGCCATAGCGGATGGTCCCGGACTGCGGCTGGTAGAGGCCCAGCAGCAGTTGCACCAGGGTGCTCTTGCCGCCGCCACTGGCGCCGACGATGGCGACCTTCTCGCCGGGAGCGATGTCCAGGTCGAGGCCATCCAGCACGAGTTCATCGCGGTAGGCGAAGCTCAGGTCACGCACCTGGATGCCGACGCTGGTGTGCCCGGCGAACGGATCACGGCGGTGTTGGTAATGGGGTTCGTCGGCGCGCGCCAGCAGCTCGTTGATGCGGGTCAGCGCGCCACCAGCGGCGTAATAGGCGTATTGCAGGCTGAGCAACTGCTCGACCGGGCCGATCATGAACCAGAGGTAACTGAACACCGCCAGCATCTGGCCGATGGACAGGTCGGAGAACAGCACGGTGACCATCGCCGCGGCGCGGAACAGGTCGATTCCGAACTGGAACAGCAATCCACTGGCGCGCCCGGCGGCGTCGCTCTTCCACTGCGAGGCGACGGCGTAGTCGCGCACTTCGCGGGCGCGCACGCCGAGGCGGCCGAGGAAGAAGCCCTGGCGGTTGCCGGCGCGCACTTCCTGGATGGCTTCGAGGGTTTCGGTCAGCGCCTGGGTGAAGCGCGAGGTGCTGTCGTTCTCCAGCTTCTTCAGGTGCTTGACGCGCTTGCCCAGCTGCACCGTGGCGAAGATCACCAGCGGGTTGAACAGCAGGATCAGCAGCGCCAGCTTCCAGTGCATCCAGATCAGGATGCCGGCGGTGCCGCAGAGCGTCAGTAGCGCCACCAGGAAGCGACTCAGGGTGTCGCCGACGAACTTGTCGAGGGTGTCGAGATCGGTCACCAGGTGCGCGCTGACCGAGCCGCTGCCGAGGGTCTCGTATTCGCCCAGGGCGATGCGTTTCAGCCGCTCGATCAGGCGCAGGCGGATGCGGTACACCACGTCCTTCGACAGCCGCGCGAACAACTTGGCCTGCAGCACGTTGAACACCAGCGCGCAGCTGCGCAACACCAGGGTCACCAGCAGCATCAGGCCGATATAGCCGGCGGGTTTCTGCCAGCCGTCCGGCAACCAGTGGTTCATCACCTGCAGGGCGGCATCGCCCTTGCCCAGCAGCACTTCGTCCACCAGCAGTGGCAGCAGCAGCGGAATCGGCACGCTGCAGGCGGTGGCCAGCACGGCAACCAGGTTGGCGAGCAGCAGGGCCTTGCGATGACGGAAAGCGAGCCGGCGAATCTCCGCCCAGCTCAGGCGGTCAGCGGACAGCTCAGGCATGCCGCCCGCGCTCCAGCCAGCGCTCCAGCAGCGGAGCGAGTTCGCCCAGCGGCTGGTAGCCGTTGGTCAGCAGGGCCAGCTGGCCGTCACGCTCGGCCAGCAGCGTGGGGAAGCCGGCGATGCCCAGGTCGCGGGCCCAGGAAAAGTCGGCCAGGGTCGCCAGGTGGCTGTCCTGGCTGTCGAACGCTTCGGCGAATTCGATACGCGGCAGCCCGACCTGTTCGGCCAGCTCGCTGAGCACGCTGGCCTGGGTGACGTCGCGGCCTTCGGCGTAGAACGCCCGCTGGATTTCGCCGACCAGCGCCCAGGCGCAGTTCTCGTCCAGGCGGCGCGCGGTGACGATGGCCCGGCAGGCCGGCTCGGTGTCGTAGACGAAGCCGTCAGGCAAGGCGTCTTCGAAGCGGAACGGCTGGCCGGTGGCTTCATGCACCGCCTGCCAGTGTTCGAGGATGTAGCGCTTGGTGGTCGGCTCCAGCGCCGCCCCCTGCCCCGTGCGCAGCCCGCCCATCACCAGCGCCAGCGGCACGCCGGCGGCGCGCGCCTGCTCTTCCAGCTTCCCGGCCACCGGGGCGAAACCCCAGCACCAGGAGCACATCGGGTCCATCACGTAGAGCAGGCGGCTGGTCATGGATCAGTTCTCCGCGCGGGGATCACGGCCAATGGGGTGCGGCTGGTTGCGCTGGCGCGCCAGTTCGATCTGCTTCTGCCGCTCGCGGGCGCTGGCGCGGGTCTTCTCCGACAGCGTGTCCCAGCAGTGCGGGCAGCTGATGCCCGGTGCGTAGTGCTCGGAAGCGCGATCCTCGACCGAGATCGGGTTGCGGCAGGCGTGGCACTGATCGTAGTCGCCTTCGGTCAGGTCATGGCGCACCGTCACGCGGTTGTCGAATACGAAGCAGTCGCCGCGCCAGAGGGTGTCGGCCTCGGGCACTTCCTCCAGGTACTTGAGGATGCCGCCCTTGAGGTGGAACACCTCTTCGAAGCCTTCGCTGAGCATGTAGCTCGAGGCCTTCTCGCAGCGGATGCCGCCGGTGCAGAACATCGCGACCTTCTTGTGTTTCGCCGGGTCGTAATGCTCGCGGATGTAGTCGGGGAATTCGCGGAACGACTTGGTCTTCGGGTCGATGGCGCCCTCGAAGGTGCCGATGGCCACTTCGTAGTCGTTGCGGGTGTCGATCAGCAGGACTTCCGGATCGGAGATCAGTGCGTTCCAGTCCTGGGGCTCGACGTAGGTGCCGACCTTGGCGTTCGGGTCCACGCCCGGCACGCCGAGGGTGACGATTTCCTTCTTCAGCTTGACCTTGGTGCGGTAGAAGGGCTGCTCGTCGCAGTAGGACTCCTTGTGGTCGACATCGGCCAGGCGCGCGTCAGTGCGCAGCCAGGCGAGCAGGCCGTCGATGCCGGCGCGGGTGCCGGAGACGGTGCCATTGATGCCTTCCTCGGCGAGCAGCAGGGTGCCCTTCACGCCGTTGTCCAGCAGGGTCTGCAGCAGGGGTTCGCGCAGGGCGACGTAGTCGGGCAGGGAGACGAACTTGTACAACGCCGCGACGACGATTCTTTCGGTGGTCATGCATCACTCCAGTGGTCGCCCGCGTAAAGGGCGGACCGGGTTTCTTTGGATCGACAGCCTGAAACGACAGCGGAATCAGAAGCTGAAAATGACAGCGCCGGCAGAAGCCGGCGCTGGGTGTCGCATTCTACCGGAGCGGGGCGAACCCCGCACGCGGTTGGTCAGCCGAGCCGATCAGTGAGGAAGATCGTGCTTGCTGCCGCCACGGCAGGTCGGCGAATCCGGTGCCACGCCCTGCTGCGCCCACTCCTCGGGGGTGTAGGTGTGCATGGCCAGGGCGTGGAACTGGCTCATCAGCTCGCCGAGCGTGGCGTAGACCTTCTGATGCCGCTTCACCGCGTTCAGCCCGGCGAACACCGGGCTGACGATCACGGCCTTGTAGTGCGTTTCCTGTCCGCGGCTGTGCATATGGCTCTCGTCGAGCACCTCGAGGTGTTGCGGTTCGAGGGCGCCCAGGGCGGATTGGAGTCGGTCACGCATGCTCATGTCGGGTCTCGCTGGCAGTCAGTACGGTTCAGGCAGGTGGAAATCAGGCCGATCAGGGCTTCTTGGCCGGAGCGGCCGGGGCCTTCACGCCCAGTTCCTTGTCCATGTCGGCCATCAGCTTGTTCACCGGCTCCACCGCGGTCTGCAGTTTGGCCTGGGTCAGCTGGGCGGATTCGGCGGTCAGGCGCGGCATCTTCTCCAGTACCTTGCGGCCCAGGGGCGATGCGTAGAAGTCGTTCAGCTGCTTGAGCTCGGACTCGCTGAAGTTGCTGGTATAGAGCTTGACCAGTTCGGGCTTGAGCTTGTCCCAACCCACCGCGCGGTCCAGTTCGGCATTGGCCTTGGCCTGGTAGCGGTCGAGCACGGCCTTCTTGCTGTCCGGCGCCTTGGCCTGGGCGAAGCGCTGGGCGAGCATCTGCTGGACTTGCGCGTAGACCGGCACGGTCAGCTTGTCGGCATGGACCTGCTTGAGGAATTTCTCCGCCTCGGCGTTGGCGTCAGCCAGTGCCACGGAACTGAAGCCAACCAGAAGTGCTGCGGTGCAGAGGGAACGAAGAACGGTCATGGGGCAGTCCTGTGAGTCTGAAGGGTGTCCGGGTGGGACCCGCCATTCTGCGCCTAAGTTCGGAATGCGCTCAAGAGACTGCCAAATGGCCGGGAAGTGACCGGCTTCTCTTGTAGGACAGTTCATGAAACGTCATGCTGCGGCGCGTTGCCACATGGATGTGACCGATGAACACCCTCACCCACCCGCCGACGCTCGTCGCCGCGCCGCCCCTGTGCGATGCGCGCGGTCGCCTGAACAGCGCGGCCGTGGGCTGGTCATCGCGGCCACAGACGCTCTGCCGGCTCTCCGGCAACGCCGGCCGGCGCAAGCGCTGGAACCACTGGTGCATCAACGCGCCGGGCTGGATGCTCTCGATCACCATCGCCGACCTCGACTACCTGGGCTACGGCGCCGTGTACTTCCTCGACCTGGAAACCGGACAGTCGGTGCACCGCACCCAGTTCAGCCCCTTCGGCCTGGGCTGCCACCTGCCGGACATGCCCAACCAGAGCCATCGCTTCGAGCACGGCCAGCTGTGCCTGGGCTTCGACGAACAGCCCGGCCAGCTACGCATCACCGCCTGCGCGCCGAACCTGGGCGGCCAGCCGCTGAACCTCTCCCTGGAAGTGCAGCGCCCGGCGCACCTGGAGTCGGTCAACCTGGTGGTGCCCATGGGCGGCAAGTGCTTCCATGCCTGCAGCCGGCAGATGGGCCTGCCGATCAGCGGCAGCCTCACCCTCGGCCACAAGACCTACCGCTGCACTGACGGCCAGAGCTTCGCCGCGCTGGATTTCGGCCGGGGCGTCTGGCCTTTCAATACCCAATGGACCCGCGCCGCCTTCGCCGCGCCCGGCGGCATCGCCGGCAACTTCGGCGCCGGCTGGACGGAAAACAGCCACCTGAGCGAGAACGCCCTGTGGTTCGGCGGCGAACTGCAGGCGCTGGGCGGCCCGGTGGATATCCGCCAGGTGCCGCACGACCCGCTGTCGCCCTGGCAACTGCGCGGCAGCGATGAGCGCGTCGACCTCACCTTCACCCCGCGCAAGCTGCACCGCGCCAGCCCGCGGCTGGGCCCGCTGTTCGCCGAGACCAGCCAGTGGTTCGGCCGCTTCGACGGCTCCCTGCGCGAAGCTGGCGGCGAGCTGGTGCCGGTCAATGGCGCGCTCGGCTGGATCGGTTCGACCCACGCCCGTTGGTGACGGCCGGTCGGTGATTGGCGGTCAACGCAACGGCACACCACTGAAACCGCTCTATCACGGCCATTGAGCCAGCGTGGAACCCGGAAGCCCCGTAGCGGCCTAAACTGGCCGAGACCCTTTCCGGAGAATGCACCATGAGCCGCACCGAAACCGACAGCCTCGGCCCTATCGAAGTCCCTGAAGACGCCTACTGGGGCGCGCAGACCCAGCGCTCGCTGGAGAACTTCGCCATCGGCGGGCAACGCATGCCCTTGGCCGTGGTGCATGCCCTGGCCCTGATCAAGAAGGCCGCCGCGCGGGTCAACGCGCAGCTCGGCGAGCTGCCGGAGAACATCACCAGCCTGATCGAGGAAGCCGCCGACGAAGTGCTGGCGGGCGAGCACGACGATCAGTTTCCCCTGGTGGTCTGGCAGACCGGCAGCGGCACCCAGAGCAACATGAACGTCAACGAAGTGATCGCCGGGCGCGCCAACGAGATCGCCGGAAACGGCCGCGGCGGCAAGAAGCCGGTGCATCCCAACGACCACGTGAACCGCGCGCAGAGCTCCAACGACAGCTTCCCCACCGCCATGCACATCGCCGCCGCCCAGGCGGTGCAGAACGACCTGCTGCCGGCCGTTGCCGAACTCAGTGGCGGCCTCGCCCAGCAGGCCGCGCGCCACGCCAACCTGGTGAAGACCGGGCGTACCCACCTGATGGACGCCACGCCCGTCACCTTCGGCCAGGAACTGTCCGCCTTCGTCGCCCAGCTCGACTACGCCGAACGCGCCCTCCGCGCGGCGCTGCCGGCTGTCTACGAGCTGGCCCAGGGCGGCACCGCCGTCGGCACCGGGCTGAACGCACCGAAGGAGTTCGCCGAGGCGATCGCCGCCGAACTGGCCGACCTTTCCGGCCTGCCCTTCGTCTCCGCGCCGAACAAGTTCGCCGCCCTCGCCGGCCACGAACCGCTGGTGACCCTGGCCGGCGCCATGAAGACCCTCGCCGTGGCCCTGATGAAGATCGCCAACGACCTGCGCCTGCTCGGCTCCGGCCCGCGTGCGGGCTTCGCCGAGGTGAAGCTGCCGGCCAACGAGCCGGGCTCCTCGATCATGCCCGGCAAGGTCAACCCGACCCAGTGCGAGGCGCTGTCGATGCTCGCCTGCCAGGTCTTCGGCAACGACGCCGCGATCACCTTCGCCGCCAGCCAGGGCCACCTGCAGCTCAACGTCTACAAGCCGGTGATCATCCACAACCTGCTGGAATCCGCGCGCCTGCTGGCCGACGGCTGCCGCAACTTCAACACCCACTGTATCGCCGGCATGGAGCCGGACGCCGCGAAGATGCGCGAGCACCTCGACCGCGGCCTGATGCTGGTGACCGCGCTCAACCCGCACATCGGCTACGACAAGGCCGCCGAGATCGCCAAGAAGGCCTACGCCGAAGGCAAGACCCTGCGCGAAGCCGCGCTGGAACTGGGCTACCTGAGCGACGCCGAGTTCGACCAGTGGGTGCGCCCGGAGACCATGCTGGAGGCCGGGCAGAATGGTTGAGCCGACCCGCTCCGGCGCCACCCCCATCGAGGGCGACGGCAAGCGCGTGCTGCTGGTGCTGGGCTCGCCCAAGCCCGGCGGCTTCTGCCATGCAGTGGCCGAGGCCTACGCCCACGGCGCCCGCGCCAAGGGCCATGTGGTGCACACGCTCAAGCTCGGCGAGATGAACTTCGACCCGGTGCTGCGCGGCGGCTACGAACAGAGCCAGAACCTGGAGCCGGACGTGCTCGAAGCCCAGCGGCAGATCCACTGGGCGCAGCACATCGCCTTCGTCTACCCGATCTGGTGGGGCGGCCTGCCGGCGCTGCTGCAGGGCTTCTTCGACCGCGTGCTGCAACCCGGCTTCGCCTTCCGCTACCGCTCGATGGAGTCCCGCGAGTTCGAACCCTTGCTGGGCGGGCGCAGCGCCGACCTGCTGGTCTGCCACGACCAGACCCACTGGCATTACCGCCTGCGCCAGGGCGCCCCGGCCCACCGACAGATGACCCGCTGCATCCTCGCGCCCTGCGGCATTGCCCTGCACCACCTGGAAGAATTCAGCCCGGTGCGCGGTTCCAGTGAAGAGCAGCGGCAAACCTGGCTGCGCCGGGCGGAACAGCTGGGCACGCAGGCCTGAGGGGATGGCGGATAGCGCGTGACATGCTATCCGCCATCCCATCGACACCCCATTCGGAATGCATTCCCTACGCCTTGGGAAATCCCCTACACCGCGCCAACCCTCGACTTCCCTAGCATGCGCTCGCCCCAATCCGGGGTTCCTCTTGCCTCTGGAGGCAGCATGCTTCGCAAACTTTCCGCCGAAATGATCGGCACGTTCTGGCTGGTGTTCGGTGGTTGCGGCAGCGCCATCTTCGCGGCCCACGCCATTGGCGTGCTGGGTGTTGCCCTGGCCTTCGGCCTGACGGTCGTGACCATGGCCTATGCCATCGGCCCGATCTCCGGCTGTCACCTCAACCCTGCCGTCACCCTCGGCCTGTGGGCCGGCGGTCGTGTCCGCACCCTGGACGTGGTGCCGTACATCGTTGCCCAGGTCATTGGCGGCGTGCTCGCCGGCGCCGTGCTGTTCTATATCGCTTCCGGCAAGCCGGGCTTCGACGCGCTGGCCGGCTTTGCCGCCAACGGCTTCGGTGAGGGCTCGCCCACCGGCTACAGCATGCAGTCGGCGCTGGCCATCGAAGTGCTGCTGACCGCCTTCTTCCTCTTCGTGATCATGGGCGCCACCGACAGCAAGCTGGCCCCGGCGGGCTTCGCGCCGATCGCCATCGGCCTGACGCTGACGCTGATCCACCTGATCAGCATCCCGATCGACAACACCTCGGTGAACCCGGCGCGCAGCCTGGGCGTGGCGATCTTCGCCGACCCACTGTTCATGAAGCAGCTGTGGCTGTTCTGGGTCGGCCCGCTGGTGGGCGGCGTGATCGGTGCGCTGGTTTACCGCGTGGTGCGTCCGGCTTCTGCCTGATTCATCCTGCATTGCTGACACGAAACGGGCGCCTTATGGCGCCCGTTTTCATGGGTGCTCGGCCTGTCTGTAGGAGCGAGCCTGCTCGCGAACCCGCCCTGCTCCGCTGCTGCCGGGCAATCCGTTCGCGAGCAAGCTCGCTCCTACAATCGATCACGTGCCAAAGCGCAGGCGTTGTCGGCAGGTAAAGCGTTCCGTTCTACCGGGCCGAAAGCGCGATCACATACCGAGCAGGGCTCAGAAGTACTGGGTAAGGCTGAACTTGGCGTTGCGCCCCTGGCTGTAGACGCTGTCGCCGGCCAGCGCGGGGTGGTAATCGCGGTTGAACAGGTTGTCCACGGTGAAGTTCAGCTCGGTGTTTTCCAGGCCCAGGCGGCGCGGCTTCCAGCTGGCGAAGACGCGCTGGGTGTCGTAGCTGTCGTTGACCGTCTGGTCCCAGAAGATGTCGCCGACGCTGGTGCCCATGCCGCCGGAATACTTGTCGCTGGGCAGGCGGTCGGTCTGGCGGACGAACTCGCCCTGCCAGCCGATCTGCGCGTCCCACGCCGGGATCTTGGTGCCCAGGGTGGCGACCCACTTGGCCGGCGGCACATCGCGTGCCCACACGTTCGGGCCCCAGGGGTTGCTGTAGGCCCCGTCGTGCTTGCCGGTCACCCACGAATACGACAGCCCGCCGAACAGCCAGGGGCTGTCGTAGAAGCTCTCGATTTCGAAGCCCTTGTAGGTCACGCCCGGCAGGTTGCGGTAGTTGGAGAGCGGCAGGTAGTCACCGCAACTGCCGGAGATGGTGCCGTTGTCGATGGCCTGCTGTTCGCAGCCGACGCTGCGGGTGCGGAAGATTTCGTCCTTGATCTTGTTCTGGAACAGCGTGGTGCGTACCTGCAGGTTGTCGCCGTTGATGAACAGGTCGGGCAGGTTGACCAACGAGCCGAAGCGCAGCGCGTGGATGCGCTCGGGGTCGAGGTCGCGGCTGGTGGCGCTGACCGTGCTGCTGTTCTGCACCTCGTACATCTCGTCGATCACCGGCGCGCGCCAGGTACGGCTGTAGTCGGCGAAGAAGCCCAGGCGCTCGGTGGCGGTCCAGAACAGCGACAGGCGCGGCGACCAGCCGCTGTAGGTCTGCGAGCTGTAGTCGTGGCCTTGGGCGGCGTTGTTGTAGATCGGCGCGTCGTTGTCCTTGCCCTGGTTGCGCACGTGGTCGAAGCGCAGCGACGGGGTGATGGTCACGCTGCCCAGGGTCAGCGCGTCCTGGATGTAGGCGCTGTTGGTGTTCTGCTTGCCGCTGGGCATGAAGGTCGGCTGGAAGTGGCCGTAGTTGTAGCGCGCGGTGTTGTAGGTGGAGCCGGGGATGTACATGTCGGTGGTGCGGGTATGGCGGTGGAACTGCGTCCCCACGGTGAACGCGTGTTGCACCGGGCCGGTGGCGAACAGGCTGGTGTTGCGCAGCTCCAGCACCTTGTCCTTGTAGTCCGTGTCCATCTTGCGGCCACCGGTGGAGACCTGGAAGAAGGCGTCCGGATTGCGCTCGTCGGTCTGGTCGATGTGCGACTCGGAGTACTGCACCATCAGGTCGATCAGCGGGTTGTCGATCGGGTGGTATTCGTACTTGCCGGACCAGGTGGTGTCGGTGGTGTCGCGGTGCGCCAGCAGGCGCTTGAGCGCCGCCTCGTAGCCGTAGCGATCGATGCTCGACTGGGTCGGTGGCGTCGGGTAGGAGGCCGAGGAGAACGGCGTCCAGCGGGTGCTGTGGGAGCGGCTGTAGGCCAGGCTGATGTCGTTGTCGAGGTTGGGATGCAGGTTCAGCTTGAACAGCCCGGCATCCAGGTCCTGGGCGCTGTTGGGCAGGCGGCTGGGGTTGATCGGGTAGTTGTTGTTCGGGTCGGGAATGTGCCCGGCGAGCTTGATGTCGCGGCCGTCGCGGGCGGTGACGTAGGCCAGCGCATCGACCTTGCGGTCCTCGGTACGGCCGTAGACGGCACCGCTGTAGATCTTCTGCTGGTCGTTGGAGTGGTAGCCGTACTTGAGCATGGCGCCGACGTTCTGGTCGTCACGCAGCATATCCGGTGCGTCCTTGGTCTCCATGTGCACGGTGCCGCCGAAGCCGCCGTTGCCGTTGTAGACGGAGTGCGGGCCCTTCTCCACTTCGATGCGCTTGATCAGCTCCGGCTCGATGAACACGGTGCCCTGCTGGTAGCGCTCGAAGCCGCTCTTGGTGGCGCCGTCGAGGGTGAAGGGTACGTCCTCGGCATCGCCCAGGCCCCAGATGTTGACGGTCTGCCCGCCCGGCTTGGGCGAGCCGCCCATGGTCACGCCGGGCAAGGTCTGCAGCAGGGTGGGAATGTTGTCGGCCTGGATGCGCTCGATGTCCTTGCGGGTCAGGGTCGAACGGCCGACATTGCTGGAGTCCACCGACAGGCCGCTGCCGACGATGGTCTGCGAGTCCAGCTCGATGGCGTTGTCGCTGAACTTGTCGACCTTGCCGGAGCGCCGCACGACAAAGCCGTCGCCCGCCTCCACCAGCTCCAGCGACGAGCCCTTGAGCAAGTGTTCCAGGGCTTCGCGCATGCTGTAGCGGCCGGCTACCGCGGGCGCCGTGAGACCTTCCAGCTGGGAGGCGTCATAGAGCACCTGCACGCCGGCCTGCTGCGACAGGCTGCCGATGGACTCGCTCAGCGCCTGCGCCGGCAGGTCGACCTGCCAGTCGGCGGCGCGGCTGTACTCGGCCATCATCAGGCTGCCGAGCAGCACGGCGCAGCCCAGCGGGCGCGCGAACGGGAAGTTGAAACGAGACTGCATGCAAGGCCCTCCCCAGGGTCGAAAAGCGCTGCGCGTTTCGCAGCGAATGACGGGGAAGACCTTCATTCGAGAAAAACCCACACCTGCAAATAAAAATATTTCTCAAGAAAGATTTTCGGCACGTGTGAGCCGGTTGGGTAGGAGCGGACTCCGTCCGCGATCGGCCCCGCCTCGCGCTGGAAGTCATCGCGGACAAAGTCCGCTCCTACGCTCGTGGCAGCGCCGGTGCACCCTGTAGGAGCGGGCCNNNCCCGCGATCGCGCGCATGGCCCGCTCCTACAAGGGGAAATCAGCGTGGGAGGATGACGGCGCTGCCATCGGCCTTGCGCTGCACGCGCACATCCAGCAGCACCGGCAGGGCGGCGAGGAAGTCGTCCGGGCGCGCCAGGCGCACGTTGCCGGAGATCGGCTTCTGCGCCAGGCGCTCGTCGCCCAGGCGAATGGGCGCGGCGCGGTATTGCGACAGCTCGTCCACCAGCGCCCCCAGCGGCTGGTTGCGGAAGGCGAGCATGCCGTCGCGCCAGGCGGCGATGGAGGCGACAGGCACGCGGTCGATCTGCGCCGCCCCTGCCCCGGCGGCAAGCTGGGCGCGATCACCCGCGGTCAGGGTCTGCTCGTCCCGCGCAGCGAGTTTCGCCTGCAGGGCCACCTTGCCGTGGCGTACCGCGACAGTCAGCCCTGCGTCTTCTCGGAGTACATCGAAGCCGGTGCCGAGGACACGCACACGGCTGTCACCGGAGGTCACCCGGAAGGGCCGGCCAACATCGTGGGTGACTTCGAAATAAGCCTCGCCGCGCAACAATTGCACGTCGCGAAAAGCATCCGAGAAGTCCACGCGTAACGACGAATCCCCCGCGAGGAAAACCCGCGTGCCATCGGCCAACGTCACCTCGCGCTGCTCGCCCGCAGCGGTGGTTTGCACCTGTTGTGGATCGGCCAGGCGGCCGCCGCTGAAGTCGTTGGCCAGCAGCAACGCCGCGCAGAACACGCTGGCAGCCGCGAGCCCGCGCCAGGGCAATGCCGGGCGACGGCTAGATGCGATGGCGGGCCGACGAACCTGGTCGAGATCGCGCCACAACTGCTCGATCTCACGGTAGGCGGATTCATGGGCAGGGTCTTCCGCCAGCCAGTCGGCGAAGGCCTGGCGCTCGCGGGCATCCCAGGCGCCCGCGCGCTGGCGGCTGAACCACTTGGCGGCCAGTTCGTCGATCACCTGCTGGCGTTCTTCCTGCGGCGTCATGCTTCGCCCTCTCCCTGAACCTGACGCTTGCAATGCAGCAGCGCGCTGGCAACGTGCTTCTCCACCATGCTCAATGAAATCCCCATGCGCCTGGCCACCTCCGGCTGCGACAGGCCATCGAACTTGTGCAGGATGAAGGCCTCGCGGCGCCGCGGCGGGAGGCTGTCGAGCGCCTTCGAAAGCTGGCGAAGATAGCGTTGTCGCTCGAACTGCACCACGGGTTCGCCTCCTTCGGCGGCCGGTTGCTGGTCACTGTCGAGGGCCTCTTCCGGCTCGCTGGAGAAGCGCCGGGAGCGCTGCCAGTGGTCGCGCAGCAGGTTGCGCGCGACCTGGAACAGGAAGGCGCGCGGCTGCTCCACTTCATGCCGCGAGGAGGATTTGAGCCACTGGGCGAAGGCGTCCTGGGCGAGGTCGGCGGCGTCCGCCGAACTGCCCAGTTGCTTGCGCAGGAAGCGCAGGAGTTCGCCGTGGAAGGAGCGATAGGCCTGGGACACCGAACGGGAGAAACGCTCATCCATCGACCCACGCCTCCCGGCGTCGCCGCCCTGCCCCGCTGTTGCCCGCTACCACGTCGCCCCCGAACCGAGGCACTGGGCCTCGACAACCATCGAATTGCACAAATGATAATACATATCATTTGCGAAAATGAAGCCGAACGCGAGCGCTGGATAGCAGAAGGCCGCCTCACGGCGGCCTTCGGGGGATTCAAAGGTTGGCGATGCGCGCCCTGCGCGCCCGGTAACTGCGCAACAGTGAAGGCGCCAGCGCGGTCAGTGCCGAGCCGCTGACCACCAGCAGCGCGCCGACATAGGCCAGCCCGTTGAGGTCTTCGGGCAGGACGAACTCGGGCCACAGCGAGGCAGCCAGCGCCACCGAGGCGAAGGTCACCAGCGGGGTGATCGCCAGGGTCGCGCTGACCCGCGAGGCTTCCCAGTGCGCCAGCGCCTCGGCGAAGGCGCCGTAGGCCACCAGGGTGTTCAGGCAGCAGGCCAGCAGCAGCCAACCCTGCAGCGGCGAGAGGTCCAGCGCTTCCAGCGGATGCGCCCAGGGCGTGAGCAACGCGCCGCAGCCCAGGTAGATCACCATCATCACCTGCACCGAAGTCCACTGGGTCAGCAGTTGCTTCTGTGCCAGGCCGTAGAACGTCCAGATGAAGGCAGCGAAGACCACGATCAGCACGCCGGTGGTGTACTCGCCCAGCGAACTGAACAGTTCCGCCAGGCGCTGGTTGAAGAACAGCCCGAAACCGAAGATGAGTACGGCAAGCCCCAGCGCCTGGCCGATGCTGAAGCTCTCCTTGAAGACGAACAGGCTGCCCAGCAGGAGCAGGATCGGCGCGATCTGGATCACCAGCTGGGTGGTGCCCGGCGTGAGCATGCGCAGGCCGATCAGGTAGCACACGTAGTTGCCGGTCAGGCCGAGAATGGCCAGCAGCACCAATCCCTTGCCGCGCGCACCAAGTGGCGAGAAACGTGGCAGCTGGCGGGTGAAGGCCAGGTAGATCAGCAGCAGACCACCGGACACCACCAGGCGAAACCAGGTGACGGTGATCGGGTCCATGACCTTCAGGACCTCCTTGAGCTTGATCGGCAGAATGCCCCAGAGAACGGCGGTGACCAGGGCCAGGAACAGGCCGAATTGCCAGCGGCCGGATGAAACGTGCATGGGAGCCTCGACGCGTGTGCGGTCCGCCATGCTAAGTCATGGCGGTATCGCCCCATAGGAACAGTTGCGTTGCGCAACTGTTCCGGTCCCCACTCAGATCAGGGTGGAAAGACGCAGCAGCCACCAGATCAGGATGATCAGCTGGACGAAGAAAGCAGCGAAGCGCACCCACACCGCCAGCGCGGAAGTGCTGAGCAGATGCACCACCGACTGGACGATGCGCGCCACCAGCAGAGTCGGCGCCAGGGGGTCGGTGATCAGCACCTGGTCGGTGACCATCGCATAGAGCAGCACCGCGCAGAACAGCGGCACGTTCTCCACGCAGTTGGCGTGGGCACGCACCAGGCGCTGGCCGAAAGTGCCGGGGGTGTTGCTGCCGTCGGCGGCGAAGACGTTGACCTTCATGCGGCCACTCATCACCAGCAGGCCACGCTGGTTGACCAGCAGCAGGACCAGCAGCACGGTCCAGGCGACCAGGCCGAGCAACGCGAAGGCAGAGGGACTCAGGGACATGCGGGACTCCTTTCTCTTGTTGGTTTGAGCGGAGTCTAGGGGAAGTAGAGCAATTGCTCTAGCCCGCACAAAGGTGGGCTTGGGGTAGGAGCGGACTCCGTCCGCGATCGATTTCCGGCCGCTCCGAGCGGGCCGGTGGCACATCGCGGACGGAGTCCGCTCCTACGCCCATTGGGAAAACCACAAGCGGCCCAGAAAGAAAACGGGCAGCCCGTTTCCGGACTGCCCGTTGTCTTCCAGCGCCGCATTCAGAGCTTGGCGATGGACACCTCGGTGGATTTCACGAAGGCGATCACTTCGCTGCCGATGGCCAGTTCCAGTTCTTTCACGGAACGGGTGGTGATCACCGAGGTGACGATGCCGGCGGCGGTCTGCACGTCGATTTCCGACAGCACGTCGCCTTCGACGATTTCCTTGATGGTGCCTTTGAACTGGTTGCGGACGTTGATGGCTTTGATGGTCATGGCGTTTCTCCTTGGGGAATGGCGTTACACGTGTGAACGTTGGATCAGAGTGCCCAGCGCAGTTGCGTGGGCAGTGGGGATACGGGTTCCGGCTCGGGCGGCTGCGCCGGCAGCGACAGCACGCGTTCGAGCACTTCGGCTTCCAGCGCGGCCAGGCGTGCCGAACCACGGGCGCGCGGGCGGTGCAGTTCGACATTCAGGTCCAGGCCGATCTCGCCGTCCTCGATGAGGATCACCCGGTCGGCGATGGCCACGGCCTCGGCGACGTCGTGGGTGACCAGCAGCACGGTGAAGCCGTGCTGCTGCCAGAGCCCTTCGATCAGTTGCTGCATCTCGATGCGGGTCAGCGCATCCAGCGCACCCAGCGGCTCATCGAGCAGCAGCAGGCGCGGCTGGTGGATCAGCGCGCGGGCCAGGGCCACGCGCTGCTTCTGGCCACCGGACAGGCTGGCCGGCCACTCGTTGGCGCGGTCGGACAGGCCCACGGCTTCCAGCGCTTCCAGCGCCTTGCCGCGCCAGTCGCCCTTCAGGCCGAGGCCGACGTTGTCGATCACCCGCTTCCAGGGCAGCAGGCGCGAGTCCTGGAACATCAGGCGGGTTTCTTCGCGGGCGCTTTCCAGCGGCGCGGAGCCGGCCAGCAGTTGGCCGTCGCTGGTTTCATCCAGCCCGGCCAGCAGGCGCAGCAGGGTGCTCTTGCCGCAGCCGCTGCGGCCGACGATGGCGACGAACTGGCCGGCGGGAATCCGCAGGTCGATGCCCTTGAGGACTTCGCGCTCGCCGAAGCGCTTGCGCACGCCTTCCAGCACCAGCGGGATGCCTTTCTTGAGTTGTTGCGGCAACTGATTCACTGCGTTCATGCCGCACCTCCTTTCACCTGATACGCCGGGTGCCAGCGCAGCCAGACGCGTTCCAGGCCACGAGCAGCGAGGTCAGCCAGCTTGCCGAGCACGGCGTAGAGCAGGATCGCCAGCACCACCACATCGGTCTGCAGGAATTCGCGGGCGTTCATCGCCAGGTAGCCGATGCCGGAGTTGGCGGAAATGGTCTCGGCGACGATCAGGGTCAGCCACATGAAGCCCAGGGCGAAGCGCACGCCGACCAGGATCGAGGGCAGCGCGCCGGGCAGGATCACCTGGCGGAACAGCGCGAAGCCGGACAGCCCGTAGCTGCGCGACATTTCCAGCAGGCCCGGGTCGATGTTGCGGATGCCGTGGTAGGTGTTGAGGTAGATCGGGAACAGCGTGCCAAGGGCGACCAGGAAAATCTTCGCCGACTCGTCGATGCCGAACCACAGGATCACCAGCGGGATCAGCGCCAGGTGCGGCACGTTGCGGATCATCTGCACCGAGCTGTCGAGGAAGCGTTCGCCCCACTTCGACAGGCCGGTGATCAGCCCCAGCACCAGGCCGATGCTGCCGCCGATGACGAAGCCGACGGCAGCGCGCCAGGTGCTGATCGCCAGGTGTTGCCACAGCTCGCCGCTGACCACCAGGTGGTAGCCGGCCTCGGCCACCGCGCTGGGTGCCGGCAGGATGCGGCTGGACAGCCAGCCGAATTCCACCGCCAGTTGCCAGATGAGCACCAGGCCCACCGGCAGGGCCCAGGGCGCGAGGCGCTGGGCGATTGAATTGACCTTCGTGTTGCTCATCTTCTGCTCTCACGCATCGCGGGCATGGCCCGCTCCTACAACCAGACGGATGACGCCCTGGCGTCATCCGCCGCGCCGGTTCCTCAGCTCGCCGAAGCGGCCTTGGGCAGGATGTCGTTGGCGACCATCTCGCCGAACGGGCTGACGTAGCCACGTGCCTGCGGTTGCTGGGGCTGGGCGAGGTCCAGGTGCGGGAAGAGCAGTTCGGCGACTCGGTAGGACTCTTCCAGGTGCGGGTAGCCGGAGAAGATGAAGGTATCGATGCCCAGCTCCGCGTACTCCTTCACGCGCGCCGCCACGGTCGGGCCATCGCCCACCAGCGCAGTGCCGGCGCCGCCGCGGACCAGGCCGACGCCGGCCCAGAGGTTGGGGCTGACTTCCAGCTTGTCCTTGCTGCCGCCGTGCAGGGCGGCCATGCGTTGCTGGCCGACGGAATCGAAGCGCGCCAGCGAAGCCTGGGCGCGGTCGATGGTGTCCTGGTCGAGATGGGAGATCAGGCGGTCGGCGGCCTGCCAGGCTTCGTCGTTGGTCTCGCGGACGATCACGTGCAGGCGGATGCCGAAGCGCACGCTGCGGCCCTGCTTGGCGGCCTTCTCGCGCACCTGGGCGATTTTCTCGGCGACGGCGGCCGGCGGCTCGCCCCAGGTCAGGTACAGCTCGACCTGCTCGGCGGCGAGGTCTTGCGCGGCATCGGAGGAGCCCCCGAAGTACAGCGGCGGACGCGGCTGCTGGATCGGCGGATAGAGCAGCTTGGCGCCCTTCACCTGCAGGTGCTTGCCGTCGTAGTCGACGGTCTCGCCTTCCAGCACACGGCGCCAGATGCGGGTGAACTCGACCGAGGCTTCGTAGCGCTCGGCGTGGCTCAGGTGCAGGCCGTCACCGGCCAGTTCGTCCGGGTCGCCACCGGTCACCAGGTTGAACAGCGCGCGCCCGCCGGAGAGCCGGTCGAGGGTTGCGGCCTGGCGGGCGGCCACGGTCGGGGAAATGATGCCTGGGCGCAGGGCGACCAGGAACTTCAGGCGCTGGGTCACCGGGATCAGCGAGGCGGCAACCAGCCAGGAGTCCTCGCAGGAGCGGCCGGTGGGGATCAGCACGCCGCCGAAACCGAGGCGGTCGGCGGCCTGGGCGACCTGTTGCAGATAACCATGGTCCACGGCGCGGGCACCTTCGGCGGTGCCCAGGTAGTGGCCGTCGCCGTGGGTCGGCAGGAACCAGAAGATGTTGAGACTCATCGCAGTAACTCCAGATAAGCGCGCCGGCGTGGCGTAGCCGCGCGATGAAGGGGTAGGTGTACGTGTTGCTGCTGTTCTTCGTAGGAGCGAGCTTGCTCGCGAACAGACTCCCGGCAGCTCTGGAGCTGGGCGGGTTCGCGAGCAAGCTCGCTCCTACAAGCGGATCATTGGGCGGTAGCGACCTTGGCCGGAGCCGTCCACACCACGTCCTTGATGCTCAGCGCCTTCGGGATCAGCTTCAGCTGGATGAAGGTGTCGGCGATCTTCTGCTGCGCGGCGGTGACTTCCGGGGTGATCGGCTGGGCACCGTAGCCCTGGCGTTTCACCGCGGTGAAGGTGATGTCCGCCGGCAGGCCGAGCAGCGGCGCAACCTGGTCGGTCACCTGCTGCGGGTTCTGCTGCGACCACTCGCCCACCGAGCGCACTTCGTCGATCAGGGTGGTGATCACCTGCGGGTGGTTGTTCGCATAGGGGCGGGTCGCCAGGTAGAACTGGTGGTTATCCACAAGACCGGTGCCATCCACCAGGGTACGGGCGGAGAGCTGCTTCTCGGCGGCGGCCTGGTACGGGTCCCAGATCACCCAGGCATCCACGCTGCCGCGCTCGAAGGCGGCGCGGGCGTCGGCCGGCGGCAGGTAGACGGGCTGGATGTCGGTGTATTTCAGGCCGGCTTTTTCCAGGGCACGCACCAGCAGGTAGTGCACGTTGGAGCCTTTGTTCAGGGCGACCTTCTTGCCCTTGAGCTCGGCGACGGATTTGATTGGCGAGTCCTTGGGCAGCAGGATCGCTTCGCTGGTCGGCGCCGGCGGCTCGTGGGCCACGTAGACCAGATCGGCGCCAGCGGCCTGGGCGAACACCGGCGGGGTTTCACCGGTGACGCCGAAGTCGATGCTGCCGACGTTCAGGCCTTCCAGCAGCTGCGGGCCGCCGGGGAATTCGGTCCATTGCACCTTGACGCCCTGCTCGGCCAGGCGTTTCTCCAGCGTGCCACGGGCCTTGAGCAGCACCAGGGTGCCGTACTTCTGATAACCGATACGCAGGGTGCCGGGTTGTTCGTCCGCCTGGACGTTGTAGGACAGGGCTGCGATCAGCAGGGCCGCCAGTCCACTACGCAAAGTAAGAGTCCGCATGGGAGTGATCCTTCGTCGAGTGTGATTGCCGGACCTGCGGTCCCGTTGGCGGGACGGTGAGGGCCTGGTTTTTGTTCAAACGCAGTGGTTTTCGCAGTTGCCGCCTGCCGGGTCGGGGCTTGGCGTTCGCCTGCGTTGGGTCTGCCTGTCAGATGCTCCAGCGGGCGTTGATCAGCCGTTCGTTGAGCAGGTTCGGGTCGATGGGTTTCGGACGGCGCGCCAGGGCGCCGTGGAACTGTTCCAGGGATTCCAGCAGTCGGTGTTCGAGGGTCGATTCCAGGCGCGCCGGGGTATTGCCCTCGGGGTAGTGCACCTGGCTCTCCTCGGCGAACACGCCGTGGAGGGTTTCCTGGGCTTTCAACGCGGCGAGGACCGGCTTGAGCGCGTAGTCCACCGCCAGCATGTGGGCGTTGCTGCCACCGGTTGCCAGGGGCAGCACGACCTTGTGGGCCAGCGCCCGCTCCGGCAGCAGGTCGAGAATGACTTTCAGGGCACCGGCGATGGACGCCTTGTACACCGGGGTGGAAATCACCAGGCCGTCGGCGCGCAGGACCTGCTCGATCAGCTCGACCACCCGCGGGCTGTCGAAGCGAGCGTGCAGCAGGTCTTCGGCCGGGAAGTCACGCACGCTGTAGGAGCGCACCTCGGCGCCGTGGGCATGCAGCCAGTTCCGCGCGATGTCCAGGAGGACACCGGAACGGGAACGCTGGCTCGGGCTGCCGGCAAGGGTGACTACATACATCTGCACGCTTCCTTATAACGATCAGGTCGGTACAAATGCCGGCCTGCTAACCAATGTGCATAGACCTTAACAGGCAACCTTATATTCCAATAAATGTTATTTATTCATTTAGTTATGCATTTTTGTTTTAAATGCAGGAGCGAGCTTGCTCGCGAATGCCCTCCGGCCAGCTCCGGCGTCAAGCGGTTCGCGAGCAAGCTCGCTCCTACGAAGGGCCGATCTTTCGGGGGAAGACCACAGTCAGATGACGTGGGACTGGTGCAGCTCGGTCAGCGCTTCGCCACGCAGGAAGGCCAGCTCCACGGCGCGACGGTCGCGCGGGCGCGGCAGCGGCACGGGGAATTCGCGGCGCAGGCGGCTGGGCGTGCCACCCAGCAGGAGGACGCGGTCGCTGAGGTAGAAGGCTTCATCGAGGTCGTGGGTGACCAGCAGGATGCTGATGTCGTACTCCAGCGCCAGTTGCTGGATCAGGTCCTGCAGGCGGATGCGGGTGAAGGCGTCCACCGCGCTGAAGGGTTCGTCCAGCAGCAATACCTGCGGCCGGCCATAGAGGCCACGGGCGATGGCCGCACGCTGGGCCATGCCTCCGGAGAGTTGCTTGGGCAGCAGGTCGCCCTTGCCTTCCAGCCCCACATCGCGCAGCAGATGCTCGATGCGGTGGTCGTCGGCCAGCCAGCCGTCGGCGAAGCCGATGTTCTGCGCCACGGTCAGCCAGGGCAGCAGGCGCGGCTCCTGGAACACCACGCCGACGCCACCACCGCCCCGGCCGGTGTCGCCGTCCGGGCCGAAGCCCAACAGCGGGTTGCGCTCCAGCGAGCCGGCGAACTCGTCGTCCAGTCCGGCGGCAATGCGCAGCAGGGTACTTTTTCCACAGCCGCTGGGGCCGAGCAGGCTGACCACCTCGCCCGGCGCCAGGCTCAGGCTGACGTCGTCGAGCACGCGTACGCCGGAGAAGCTCTTGCGGATATCACGCAGTTCCAGCAAGGCGCTCATCGGTTGTCTCCTTGACCCAGGAAGGTATCGCGCCAGGCCAGCGCGCGCTGCTCCAGCGCCTTGAGCAGGCTGTCGCTGAGCTTGCCGAGCACCGCCAGCACGAGGATGGCGGCGATGACGATGTCCGGCCGCGAGGTTTCCCGGCCGTCGCTGAGCAGGTAGCCCAGGCCACGGGTGGCGGCGATCAGTTCGGCAGCGACGAGGAACATCCAGCTCAGGCTCAGCGCACCACGCAGGCCGGTGAACAGGCTCGGCAGCGCCGCCGGCAGGAGGATGCGCCGTACCAGGGCAAAGGGCGACAGGTGATAGAGCCGGCCCAGTTCCACCCACTTGCGGTCGACGTTGCGCACGCCGGCCACCAGCGAGAGGTAGACGGGGAAGAAGGCGCCCAGGGCAATCAGCACGATCTTCGGGGTTTCGTCGATGCCCAGCCAGAGCAGCAGCAAGGGCACCCAGGCGAGGCTGGGGATCGCCCGCAGCGCCTGGAAAGTTGGCTCCAGATAGGCCTCGGCGCGCTGGCTCAGGCCAACCCAGGTGCCGATCAGCACGGCAGCCGCCGCGCCAATGAAGAAGCCCGCCGCGACTCGCGCCAGGCTGGCCGCGACATGCTTCCAGAGTTCGCCCTGGGCCAGTTGCCAGAGCGTCAGCGCAACGCTGCTGGGCGCCGGCATCTGGTGCTCGGCCAGCCAGCCGACGCGCACCGACAGCTCCAGCGCCGCGCACAGCAGCAGCGGCACCAGCCAGGCGCGCCAGCTCAGCCGCGGCCAGCGCAGTTTCAGTGGGCGGCGCTGGCGGGCCAGGCGCAGGCTCTGGGTTGGCATGGATTACTGCTCCGCCTTGGCGACGGCGGGCTTGCCGATCACTTCACCGGCCAGTTGCGGGGCGATCAATTGATCTACCACAGCGGTCACGTCAGTGCCCGGACGCACCAGTTGCTCATCGACCAGGATCGGCGCGGCAGCCTTCAGCGCGGCAACCTGCTCGGCGCCCGGCAACGGTTTGCTGAAGTCGGTGCGCGAGAGTTGCAGCCTGGCCACTTCCAGCGGCAGCTTGGCTTCCTCGGCGAGCAGTTTCGCGGTCTCTTCCGGATGCGCCACGGCCCACTGGCGCGCCTCTTCGTAGGCGGCAATGACCTGCTTGATCAGCTCCGGCTGCTCCTGCTCGAATTTCTCGGTGACGCTGAGCACGCCGTAGCTGTTGAAGTCTACGTTGCGGTACAGCAGGCGCGAACCGGCCTGCAGCTCGCTGGCGGCCATGTGCGGATCGAGGCCGGCCCAGGCGTCCACCCTGCCCTGCTCCAGCGCGGCGCGGCCGTCCGGGTGCTGCAGGTGGACGATCTCCACGTCGTTCTTGTCCAGCCCGGCCTGCTGCAGGCTGCGCAACAGGAACAGGTAGGGGTCGGTGCCCTTGGTGGCGGCGATCTTCTTGCCCTTGAGGTCGGCTACCGATTTCAGCGGCGAATCCTTGGGCACCACCAGTGCGGTCCACTCCGGGCGACTGGCAATGTAGACGGTCTTCAACGGGCTGCCGTTGGCGCGGCTGAGCACGGCGGCAAGACCTGCGGTGGAGGCGAAGTCCGTGCTGCCGGCGTTGAGGTATTCCAGCGAACGGTTGCTGCCCTGGCTGAACACCCAGCGCACCTCGGTGCCTTGCGGCTTGAGGGATTTCTCCAGCCAGCCGAAGTGCTTGAGCACCAGGCTGGTTGGCGCGTAGTAGGCGTAGTCCAGGCGCACCTCTTTCGGGGCGTCGGCAGCTTGGGCGGGACTGTTGTAGGCGCCGATCGGCAGGCTCGCGAGAAGAGCGACGGCCAGGCTGCGGCGCCAGGTGGAATGACCCATGGTCGTTCTCCTTGGCGTGGGCTGACGTCTTCTTCCCGTTTGGCGGGTAAGTCAGAGCTTGAATAAAAAAGCGCGGCGTGGTCCGCGCATGAAGGATAAAAAATGGGCCGGTCAACCGGCCCGATGTCCCGCTCGAGGTTGAAACTTCTGCCTCCGAAGCGTGCGAGCTAGAGCCAGGCAAGGCGCCAGCGGCAGTGAGAGCGGAGTGTGCTACAGCACATGAGCATCTCGCTGTCGCTGGCAACGCAGCCTGGCCGACGCGCAGCCGCTTCGGATCACTTGTTCGGCTGCGGCGTCAGGCGCAGGTAGGGCTTGATCGCACGATAGCCCTTGGGGAAGCGCTGCTTGATCTCTTCCTCGTCCTTGAGCGAGGGCACGATCACCACGTCGTCGCCGTCCTGCCAGTTGCCGGGCGTGGCGACCTTGTGGTTGTCGGTGAGCTGCAGCGAGTCGATGACGCGCAGGATCTCGTTGAAGTTGCGCCCGGTGCTCGCCGGGTAGGTGATGGTCAGGCGCACCTTCTTGTTCGGGTCGATGACGAACAGCGAACGCACGGTGAGGGTGTCGTTGGCGTTCGGGTGGATCAGGTCGTACAGCTCGGACACCTTGCGGTCGGCGTCGGCGATGATCGGGAAGTTGACCACGGTGTTCTGGGTCTCGTTGATGTCCTCGATCCACTTCACGTGGGAGTCCACCGGGTCGACGGACAGGGCGATCACCTTCACGCCCTTGGCGGCGAACTGATCCTTGAGCTTGGCGGTCAGGCCCAACTCGGTGGTGCACACCGGGGTGAAGTCGGCCGGGTGGGAGAACAGGACGCCCCAGCTGTTGCCCAGCCATTCATGGAAACGGATGCGGCCTTCACTGGATTCCTGTTCGAAGTCGGGGGCGATGTCGCCGAGTCGCAAGCTCATGGGTCTCTCCTTGTTCGTGTTGGTAACCACTATGCACAAGGTCATTACGAATTAAAAAGAATATATTTTGATTTTCTTATAACCAAAACAATCACTTTTCTCGACCCTGCGCGGCGGCGACCGCCGCCGGACACTGAGCATAGTCAAGGGAGCGTGAAGCCCCAGCAGACGAGTGTTTCATCGCTGAAACGATTGACCGCCGTTCGTCGCCATTCCTCCGTAGCCCAGGCACGGCGGGGCTTTGCGACATACACTCGATTCAATTAATCCTTTCGTTCGGGAGGTCAGCTTATGTTGGGACAACGCGTCGGCGACGGCCAGGCGGCCACCCATTACCGAAGCGACCGCATCAGTGCGGTCAACGGCCAGTACTTCTTCTCCACCCGCGAAGGGACCCTCGAAGGCCCCTACTTCACCCGCTTCGATGCAGAGCGCGAGGTCATGCTGTACATCACCCGCATGCAGCAGGCATCCGACCTGTTCGCCCGCGCCGGACGCTGAACTTCTTCTGCTTCTACCCACACGAACCTCGGCCTGCCAGCCGGGGTTTTGTTTTTCTGTTGCTCAAGAGAATGCCCGTCACACCTTGGCACGAGCGGGCCGTGCCCGCGCTCGCGCCCATGGGGCGCTTCTGCAGGTTGCCGGCGGCTTTCCGGTAACGGAGGAGCTAGCCTGCTCGCGAACCCGCCCCAGCGGCAGACCTCGAGCACGATTCCCCCCTGCACCCCCAAAGAAAAACCCCCGGCGTCACCGCCGGGGGTTTCTCATCGGCACCGGGCCGCTTGCGTGGAGCGGTCGGTGCCGTCCAGGCAAGGGCCCGCGCCCTCGCCCGCCGTGCTTCAGCGAACGGCCTCGAACAGGCCGGTGGCGCCCATGCCGCCGCCCACGCACATGGTGACGATGCCGTAGCGCAGGTTGCGGCGCTGCAGTTCGCGCACCAGGTGGCCGACCTGGCGCGAGCCGGTCATGCCGAAGGGGTGGCCGATGGAGATGGAGCCGCCGTTGACGTTGTACTTCTCGTTGTCGATGCCCAGGTGATCGCGGGCGTACAGGCACTGCGAGGCGAAGGCTTCGTTGAGTTCCCAGAGGTCGATGTCGGCAATCTGCAGGCCCTTGGCCTTGAGCAGCTTGGGCACCGAGAACACCGGGCCGATGCCCATCTCGTCCGGCTCGCAGCCGGCGACGGTGAAGCCGCGGAAGAAGGCCTTGGGCTTGAGGCCCAGTTCCAGGGCCTTGTCCAGGCTCATGATCAGGGTCATCGAGGCGCCATCGGAGAGTTGCGAGGCGTTGCCGGCGGTGACCGAGCCGTCTTCGGCAAACACCGGCTTGAGGGAGTTCAGGCCTTCGAGGGTGGTTTCCGGGCGGTTGCAGTCGTCACGGTCGACCACGCCGTCGAGCACTTTCTTCTCGCCGGTGGCCTTGTCTTCCACCAGGTACTTCACGCTCATCGGCACGATTTCATCGTCGAACAGGCCTTCGGCCTGGGCGCGGGCGGTGCGCTGCTGGCTCTGCAGGGAGTACAGGTCCTGTTGCTCGCGGGTGACGTTGTAGCGGCGGGCGACGATCTCGGCGGTCTGGCCCATGGGGTAGTAGATGCCGGGGAACTCGTCCTTCAGGCGCGGGTTCACGAAATTGTCGAGGTTCTGCTTGCCCATGGTCAGGGTGATGGACTCGACGCCGCCGGCCACCAGGATGTCGCTGCAACCCGAAGCCACCTGGTTGGCGGCAATGGCGATGGCCTGCAGGCCCGAGGAGCAGTAGCGGTTCAGGGTCATGCCGGCGACGTGGGTGCCCAGGCGCGACAGTACCGCGGCGTTACGGCCGATGTTGTGGCCCTGGGCGCCTTCGTTGGAGCCGGCACCGACCACGCAGTCGTCCACCAGCAGCGGATCGAGGTGGTTGCGCGCCAGCAGCGCGTCGATGCAATGGGCGACCATGTCGTCCGGACGGGTCATGTTGAATTTGCCACGGAAGGACTTGGCCAGGCCGGTACGGACGCTGTCGACGATCACCACTTCGCGCATGGGAAACCTCGTTGCTTGTTGTTGGACTGAGGGAAGGTGTGGTCCGAGCATAAGCGCCGCTGAGGACACACCGCGACGATCATTCACCAGCCGTATAGCCGTGCCCCCACCCTCGTTGGGCGGAGCGAGAACGAAACCGCCGCCCGGAGGCGGCGGTTTCGACTGGCTTTACACAGGGTCAGACAGTGTCGGTCTTGATCGCGTGATCCCCCAGCAGACCGTTGAGCACGGTCTGGGTATCCCCCGCCGAGAGCACGCCGTTACCGGCATGGCCCGCGTACTTGGCGGCGAGGTCGACGTTGGCCAGGTCGACGGTCTGGGTGACGGCGCCACCGCTGGTGGGGCTGGCGCCGATGGTGGTGGTGCCGGCGTTGACCGAGAAGGTCAGGTAGTGCGCCAGCGACGAGGCCGTGGCGGCTTCCCCTTGCAGCAGGTCGGCGAAGTTCAGCACGTCATGCTCGGCGATGTTGAAGTCCTTGATCACATCATGGCCGGTATCGCCGGACTTCCAGATGAACTCATCCGCGCCGGTGCCGCCGTACATGATGTCGTCGCCGGGCCCGCCGATCAGCTTGTCGTTGCCGCCCTGGCCGAACATCAGGTCATTGCCGGCGCCGCCTTCGAGGATGTCGTCGCCACCGCGCGTGTCACCGGCGACGTTGAGCTGATCCGCGTGCTGGATGATGTAGTTGCTGATCGTGGCCGCCGTCGGCGCGGTGCCGTTGGTGGCGGTCAGGTAATCCACCAGTCCCTGGAAGCCCTGGCCGTTGTGCGTGCCGGCTGCATGCCCGGCCCAGGCCAGCTGGTCGGTGTTGATGACATCGCCGAACAGGATGTCGTTGCCCGCGCCGCCGACCAGGTGGTCGTTGCCCACGGTCACCGGTGTGCTGGTGCTGAAGCCTTCCTGCAGCGCCGCCTGCAACTGCTCGGCGGTATTGATGATCTGCGGCTGGCCGACGGTATTGGAGAGGTTCGTGCCGTCGACATTGGTCACCACGGTGCCGGTGGTGTTGGTGTTGTCGAAGTAGCGCAGGTAGTCGCTGTTGATGCCGTTGCCGATACCGATGGCATTGACTGCCACCGAGTTGTCGCCGACGAGGGTGCCGGCATGGTGCAGCATGTCGTTACCCGAAGTGAGCGCGACGTTCATGTCGTTGTAGCTGGTGCTGTTGCCGCTGCTGGAGTTGCCGTTGTAGACGGTCGGGTTGCCGTCCGTGAGGAAGAACGCCAGGTTGACGTAGCCGTGGGCCGCATCGGCGTGGTTGGTGCCGACCTGGGTGTTGAACCATGCCGAAGCCTTCTGCATGGCGTCGTCATAGTTGGTCGCCCCGTTGGCGCTGAGTGCGTTGATCGCGGAGATCAGCAAGGCCACGTTGGCGGTGGTCAGGCCGTTGTAGCTGACGCGAGTGGCGCTGTCGCCGAACGACACCAGGCTGACGTTGATGACCCCATCGTGGCCCTTGATGGCGTTGACCAGGTTCACCAGCGCATTCTTCGCCAGGTCCATGCGCGACAGACTGCCGGTGCCGGAGGCGTCCTTCATGCTGCCGGAGGTATCGACGATCAGCGAGATGTTGTAGTTCTTGCCCGGCTGGGTATAGACCGACACGCCCCCCGGATCACCAACCAGCACGTCGTTGCCGCCGCCGCCACTGATGGTCCCGGACTTGTCCACATCCTGCGGGTTGGGCAGGGTGTGCTGGGTGCTCGAACCGTCGATGTCGCTGCTGTTGCTGCCCACCACCAGGATCGACTGCGGGGAGCTCAGGTCCAGGCACAGGTTCAGCCCGGTGCTGTCGCCGTCGCCGTCGGTGAGGCCGACGTGGAAGTTGAGGTCCAGGTTCTCCGGCAGGACCGACTGCCCGGCAGAGACGGTAACCAGTCGGTAGTCCCCGCTGTTGCTGCTCAGCACCACGGAGTTGAAGCCGCCTTCGGAAAGCTGGAAGGCCGAGCCGCTGGTGAAGTGGCCGTCGGTCAGCAGGTTGAACGACACCGAGCTGTTCTCGCCATAGCCTGCCGGCGGCGAGAAGGTGCCGGTCGCCAGCACCACCCCGCCATCACCGAGCACCTTCCAGCTCAGCACATCGCTGGTGGAGAGTTTCTGCACGTCGAAGCTGACGTCGTAGATCTTCTCGCTGAAGGCGATGTTGAGGTTCTCGCCGGGGGTGATGAGGTTGTTGCCGCCCACGCCCATGCCATTGCTGGAGGGGTTCACATCGCCGTTGGGGCTTGTGAAGACCACCGTCAGGCCGTCAGACGTCAAGGAGGCCGACGGACGCGGACCGCCGGCGGCGAGCTGGGCAAGATCGTATTCCACCGTCGAGATCGGCCGCGAGTTGAGCACCTCGAAGCTGTAGGTGCCGTCGGCGTTGACCTTGAGAACGAAGAAGGCCTCGTTGGAACCGTCGTAGGCGGTCAGCTGCGAGCCGCCACCGGCCAGTTGGGTAACCACATAGGTCAGGCCATCGGGCGCGGTGTTGCCGCTGAGGTCGAAGGCACCACGGCCATCGCCGCCGAAGCTCACGTCGAGCATGCCGTTGAGCACGAAGCCGGGGACCTCGGACACGTCCTGGCACGGCGGTTCGCTGTGGACCACCGGCAGGTCGTCCTGCACGTTGATCACCAGCGAGCCGCTGCCCAGGCTGACCGGATCGCCGTCGCCGTCGGTGGCCTTGATCACGCCACCGAGGTTGAGCGCCAGCTGCTCCGCATCACTACCATTGTGCAGCGGATGATCCAGCGGGCCGACGAGCTTGAACTCGTAGTTGCCGGCCGTATCCACCGACAGGGTGAAGATGGTCTTGGCGCCGGCCATGGCGGTCAGCAGGTTGCCGACCACGCTGTAGGCCAGTGCCACGCCGCCGGAGGTCAGGTGCTGCGAGGTCAGCGAGGAGTAATCGCCGGTCAGCGAGAAGGCACCGGGGCCGTCCGCACCGAAGTTCACCAGGCTGGTGAGCGAGCCCTTGGCGGTCGTGGTGTCGCTGGCGCCATCGGGGTTGCCACCGGGCAGTGCATCCTCCATCACCTGGCCGGTCACGTTGCCACCGGCGATCAGCGCGGGGCCGTCGTCCTTGAAGACCAGCTTGCCGCCCAGGTCGACGCTGGCGGATTGCTGGTCGCCATCGCCGTCGGTGATGGTCGCCACCAGGGATATCTTGCTGCCCAGCAGGCTCACCGAGTCGTTGGGGTTGGTAGCGTCAGCGTGCTTGAACGCCAGTTTCTGATCGAGCGTCAGGTCACCGGTGGTGCTGTCGAGGGTCAGGCTGAAGGCGACCGCGCCGCCGGTGTTGCCCACGCGCCCCTCGACCACCGTGTCGCTGACCTTGACCAGCACGATGCTCTGCCCGCTGGTGGTCTGCAGGCCACTCGCAGTGCCGTCAGTCGCCGACAGGCTGTAGCTGACGGTGCCGCCGTCGGCACCACCGTTGGAGGTGAAGGCGCCGCTGAAGTTGGCGGTGGCGTCAGTGGCCAGCACGGTTTCATCCACCGTGAGGACCGGCGCCTGGCCGGCGTTGGCGGTGATGCTCGGGCCGTCGTCCTTGAAGGTCAGCCGGCCGCCCAGGTCGAGGCTGGCGGAGAGCGAGTCGCCGTCGGCATCGGTGATGGTGGCGACCAGGTTGATCTTGTTGCTCAGCAGACTGACCGAGTCATCGGGGTTGCTGGCGTTCGGGTGCTGCAGCGCCATTTGCTGGTCGAGGCTGACCACGCCACCGGCAATGGAGACCTTGAAGGCGACAGCGCCCTGGTCTCCGCCGACGCGGCCGACAACATTGCCGTCTTCGTTGAACAGCTGGATGGTCTGGCCATCGGTGGTCTTCAGGCCACTGTCCATGCCGTTGGAAACGGCGCTGAGCTGGTAGGTCAGGGTGCCGGCGCCGTCGGCGCCGAAGCTGCTGGTGAACTGCCCGGAGAAGTCCGCGCTGGCATTGCTGGCCAGGTTGGTTTCATCCACCGTCAGTACCGGCGCGCCCTGGCTGTTGGCGCTGATGCTCGGGCCGTCGTCCTTGAAGGTGAGGCGGTCGCCGAGGTCGAGTTGGGCGCGGCTGGAATCACCATCGCCGTCGGTGATGGTGGCGACCAGGTTGATCTTGCCGCCGGCAATGCTCACCGAGTCATTGGGGTTGCTGGCGTCCGAATGCTTGAGCGCCATCTGCTGGTCAAGGGTCACCACACCGTCGGCCACCGTCACCTTGAAGGCGATGGCGCCAGCCGGGCCGCCTACGCGACCGACCACGCTGGTGCCTTCGTTGAACAGCAGGATGGTCTGGCCCTGGCTGGTCTGCAGGCCGCTGTCGCTGCCGTTGGCAACGGCTTCGACCTTGTAGGTCAGCGAGCCCTGGCCGTCCGCCCCGTAGTTGCCGTTGAACTGACCGGAGAAGTCCGCGCTGGCATTGCTGGCCAGGTTGGTCTCGTCCACCACCAGGCTGGGAGCACCCTGGGCGTTCGCGGTGATGGTCGGGGCATCGTCGTAGAACACCATCTTGGTGCCGAGGTCGACGTGGGCCGAAGCCTGGTCGCCGTCGCCATCGGTGATGGTGGCGGTGAGGGTGATCTTGCCGTCGGGCAGGCGCAGCGCCTCATCCGGGTTGGTCGTATCCGGGTGCTTGAGCGCCAGGCGCTGGTCGAGCATGAGCGCGCCCTGGTCCTCGCTGACCACGAAGGCGATAGCGCCGGTGCCGGCGACCTTGCCGACCACGGTGCCGTCCACGTTGTACAGCAGGATGGCCTCACCCTTGGTGGTTTGCACTCCACTGTCAGTACCGTCGACCGCGGTCACCTTGTAGGTGATGGTTCCTGCGCCGTCAGCGCCGAAGCTCGGAGTGAACAGCTGGGACACCAGGCTGACTTCGACGCGGGCGTTGTTCGACAGGTCGGACTCGTCCACCTCCAGGCTGATGTCGGCGTCCAGGCACGGAACGATGCTCGGGCCATCGTCGAGGAAGGTCAGCTTGCTGCCCAGGTCGATGTGGGCGCTGGCGCTGTCGCCATCCTTGTCGGTGATGGTCGCGGTGAGGGTGACCTGGCCGCTGAGGCTCAGGGAGTCATCGGGGTTGCTGGCGTCCGGGTGGGCCAGGGCACGCAGCTGCTCCAGGGTGACCTTGCCATCGCCGTCGACGTAGACGCGGAAGGCGACGGTGTCGGTGCCCTGCAGGCGACCTTCGATGCCGTTGTCAGTGTTGTAGAGGTAGACCTTCTCACCGGTCTGGGTATCTTTCAGCCCGCTGTCGGTGTTGTCGGCTCCGGCCAGCTTGTAGGTGATCGTGCCGGCGCCGTCCGCACCGAAGTGGGTGGTGAACAGGTCGGCCACCGAAGCGCTGCTGGTGTCCGGCACGCCCAGGTGAGTCTCGTCCACGGTCAGCTTGATATCCGCGTCGTCGCACGGAGTGATGCTCGGGCCGTCGTCGAGGAAGTTCAGCTTGCCGCTCAGGTCGATGTGAGCCTGGGCGCTGTCGCCGTCCTTGTCGGTGATGGTGGCCGTAAGGGTCACGCTGTCCGGGGCGAGGCTGACGCCTTCATTGGCCTGGGTGGTATCCGGATGCACGACGGCGCGCACCTGATCGAGGGTGATCTTGCCGTCCTGCCCGAGGGTCACGCGGAAGGCGACGCTGCCGTCTTCACCTCCTACGCGGCCTTCGACACCGGTGGCGGTGTTGAACAGGAAGATCTTGCTGCCGGTGGCAGTGTCCTTCAGGCCGCTGTCGGTGTTGTCATTGGTCTCGACCTTGTAGGTGATCCCACCCGCACCATCGTTGCCGAAATGGGCGGTGAACAGGTCGGAGACCGTGACCGAACTGGTGGCATCCACGTTCAGGTGGGTCTCATCCACCGTCAGTTTGATGTCCACATCCTCGCACGGCGCGATGCTCGGGCCGTCGTCGAGGAAGGTCAGCTTGCTGCCCAGGTCGATGTGCGCCGAGGAGCTGTCGCCGTCCTTGTCGGTGATGGTGGCGGTCAGGGTCAGGGTGTTCTGGTCGAGGCTGACACCTTCGTTGTTGTCGCCCGGATTCGGATGCACGACAGCGCGCACCTGGTCGAGGGTGATCTTGCCGTCCTGGCCCAGGGTCACGCGGAACGCCACTTCGCCGTTCTCGCCACCGACCCGGCCTTCCACACCGCTGGCGGTGTTGAACAGGAAGATGTGGTCACCGGTGGCCGTGTCTTTCAGGCCGCTGTCGGTCTTGTCTTCGGTCTCGATCCGGTAGGTGATCTGCCCCGGGCCATCGGCGCCGAAGTGCGCAGTGAACAGGTCGGAGACACTGGCAGTGCTGGTGGCATCCAGATTCAGGTTGGTTTCATCCACCGTCAGCTGGATGTCGTGCCCCGAGCTGGGCGCGATGCTCGGACCATCGTCGAGGAAGCTCAGCTTGCCGCCCAGGTCGATCGAGGTGGTCGCGCTGTCGCCGTCCTTGTCGGTGATGGTCGCGCTGAGGGCGATCTTGCCGGCCAGGCTCAGCGAGTCATTGGGATCACTGGTATCGGAATGCACCAGCGCGCGCAGTTGCTCCAGGGTGACCTTGCCGTCCGGGCCGAGGGTCACGCGGAAGGCGGTTTCGCCGCTGGTTTCCAGGCGCCCTTCCACCCCATTGGCGGTGTTGAAGAGGATCACCCGCTGGCCGCTGGCGGTATCGGTCAGGCCGCTGTCGGTGTTGTTGGCCGCTTCGAGCTTGTAGGTGATCGAGCCCTCGCCGTCGGCGCCGAACTGGCCGCTGAACAGGTCGGCCACGGAGCCGGTGCTGGTCGCCGGTTGGCCAAGGGTGGTTTCGTCCACGCTCAGGTGCAGGTCGCTGCCTTCGATGGGCGCGATGCACGGGCCGTCATCGAGGAAGGTGAGCTTGCTGCCCAGGTCGAGACCGGCGCTCTGATGGTCGCCATCGGCGTCGGTCACGGTGGCGGTCAGGGTGATCTTGCCTTCACCCAGGCTCAGCGGATCGTTGGAGTCGGTATTGTCCGGGTGTACCAGCGCGCGGACCTGATCCAGGGTGATCTTGCCGTCCTGGCCGAGGGTCACGCGGAACGCCACTTCGCCGTCCACGCCACCCACGCGGCCTTCCACGCCGGTGGCGGTGTTGAACAGGAAGATCTGGCTGCCGGTGGCCGTGTCCTTCAGGCCGCTGTCGGTGTTGTCCTGGGTCTCCACCTTATAGGTGATCGAGCCGGCGCCGTCGGCGCCGAACTGGGCGTTGAACAGATCGGCCACCGAGCCGCTGCTGGTGGCGTTCTGGCTGAGGTCGGACTCGTCCACCGTCAGGTGCAGGCCTTCGCTGCTGCCCACGGAAATGCTCGGGCCGTCGTCGAGGAAGGTCAGTTTGCTGCCCAGGTCGAGGCCGGCGCTCTGATGGTCGCCATCGGCGTCGGTCACGGTGGCGGTCAGGGTGATCTTGCCTTCACCCAAGCTCAGCGGATCGTTGGCGTCGGTGTTGTCCGGGTGCACCAGCGCACGGACCTGATCCAGGGTGATCTTGCCGTCCTGGCCGAGGGTCACGCGGAACGCCACTTCGCCGTCCACGCCACCCACGCGGCCTTCCACGCCGGTGGCGGTGTTGAACAGGAAGATCTGGCTGCCGGTGGCCGTGTCCTTCAGGCCGCTGTCGGTGTTGTCCTGGGTCTCGACCTTGTAGGTGATCGAGCCGGCGCCGTCGGCGCCGTACTGGGCGTTGAACAGATCGCCTGCAGCCACGGAGCTGGTGGCGTTCTGAGCGAGGTTCGACTCATCCACCGTCAGGTGCAGCCCTTCGGTGCTGCCCACGGAAATGCTCGGGCCGTCGTCGAGGAAGGTCAGTTTGCTGCCCAGGTCGAGCCCGGCGCTCTGATGGTCGCCATCGGCGTCGGTCACGGTGGCGGTCAGGGTGATCTTGCCTGCACCGATGCTGAGCGGATCGTTGGCGTCGGTATTGTCCGGGTGTACCAGCGCACGGACCTGATCCAGGGTGATCTTGCCGTCCTGGCCGAGGGTCACGCGGAACGCCACTTCACCGCTCGCGCCGCCCACGCGGCCTTCCACGCCGGTGGCGGTGTTGAACAGGAAGATCTGGCTGCCGGTGGCCGTGTCCTTCAAGCCGCTGTCGGTGTTGTCCTGGGTCTCGACCTTGTAGGTGATCGAGCCGGCGCCGTCGGCGCCGAACTGCGCATTGAACAGGTCGCCTGCCGCCACGCTGCTGGTGGCGTCGGCCCCCAGGGCGGACTCGTCCACCGTCAGGTGCAGGCCTTCGGTGTTGCCCACGGCAATGCTCGGGCCATCGTCGGTGAAGCTGACCCGGCCGCCGAGGTCCAGCGAGCTGCTGGAGGAAACGCTGTCGCCATCACGGTCGGTCACCGTCAGGTTGCCCTGCAGTTGCACCAGGCCGGAATCGAGCACGGCGTTCTGGCTGGCGTAGTTGCCATCGCTGCCCGGCAGCGCATGGTCCACGGCGCTGAACTGGGTCAGGGTAACCACACCGGTATTGCCGTTCACCGACAGGCTGAAGATGGTGTTCTCGCCGGTGATGCCAGCGGCGCTGGCGGAGGTGGAAGCGACAATGGCGCCACCCACGCTGTACAGGTAGAGAGTCGCGCCGCCGCTGGTCAGGCCCGAATCGATGCCGTTGCCGCCCACCAGGTTCAGGCTGTAGCTCAGCTGGGTAGTACCGGCACCGTCGCCGCCGTAGTTGGCGGTCACCTGGAAGGCCGAGCTGTAGTCGGCGGTGGAGGTGTCGAAGGCAGCGCCGGCGGTGTTGGCGTCATGGGTCTGCAGCAGCACGTCCACACCGTTGTTGGCGGACAGGCTGGCCTGCGGCGCATCGTCCACCACACCCACGGTCAGGGTGCCGCCGGCCGGGGTGCCGTTGCCGTCGGTGATGGTGTAGGGAATCTCGATGTTCAGGGTGTCTTCGGCACCCTTGACCGGATGATCCAGCGGCTGCAGCAGGTTCAGCTCGAAGGCGCCGGTGCTGATGTCGGTGACGGTAACCGTGAACACCGGGACGCCATTGGCGCTACCGGTGAGGGTCAGGCCGTCGGGGCTGACGCTGTAGGTGAGCGGCACACCGCCGGAAGTGAGGTTCGGCAGGCCCGCGGTCCCCCAGGAGAAGCTGCCGACGCCATCGGCGCCGAAGCTGTAGCCCAGGCTGCCGGTGAAGGTCGAACCCTCGCCCGCGCCATTGGGCAGGCCACCAGGCAGGCCGGCTTCGAACACGCTGGCGGAGCCGGGGCCGGCGGTGGGCACTCCGTCCACGGGGGCCGGCGGAACGGCCTCGGCGGGCGGTTGCGGAATACCATCGAATTCGCGCAGGGGAAGCGGACCCGACCCGATGGGCCCGGTGGGGAAGCCAATGGTGGGATCGATATGCCCGCCGACCTCGGTGAGCAGTACAAAGGAGTGCCCGCCACCGGGTTTGCCGTTGGCGGCACCTGCGGCGCTCGGTCCGGCGGCGGTGGCCTCGGCAGCCTGGGTCGGGTCCATGCCTGCGGCGATGGCGGCCTGCAAGGCCTTGACGTCGGTGACGTCCTGCTTGGTCGGCGTCGCCGGCTGCTGCTGGGCAACCGACTGGTCACCCTGCTCCGCCTGGTGCGCAGCCGACAGCATCTGTGACGTCAGCGGCAGGGAGCTGTCACGTCCCAGCGTGATCTCGCCGCCTCCCGCGACCTTCAGCGCGACCGCGCCATTGGCGCCGGTGACCAGCTGCTCACCGACAAAAACCTTGTCTCCCTGTTCCAAAGGACGACGCGATCCATCGGCGGCTACCGCAAACACTTCGCCGATTACCTTGCTGACGACACCCATCAAAGTAGCCATGAGTCCTTCCTCCGCTGCACATCCCGCGGCCGGTTCCACCGGCGCGCGATTGACCGAAACAGGCCACGGCACGCTTGTATCCGGATGCTGCGAAGTAAGTTGCGAAGGGTGCGAAAAGGACTGCTAGCGTTTTTGCATCAAAAAGCCAGCGACAATTTTCTGTCATGCTGGCCACGCGTTTTCTTGTCCTTCTGCGGTGGTCCCCGCCCTAACTGCTACAAACCGTACCTGGCTTCTTCTGCAAGCGCCTTATCCGGCCCATACCCAGGAAACACGAGGGCTTGCACGTTCAAACAATGTGCGGTTTTTCACATGACTCATAAGATTTTTTCCGAATAACCCATGTGAAAAATTCTTCTGAGGTTCTCGAAAAGTTGTTCTTAGCTCTGATGTTACAGGCGTGAAACGCTTGATAAGAGAAAAAAGCCAATAAATTGGCGATCCAAGAGCATCGAAGTACGAGAACACCAGGAGCAAAGCCATGCGCAGTCGTAACGCGGCACTATGGAGCGGTGTATTTTTGGCGGTGGCGGGGACCCATGGGCAGGCCATGACCCTGACTGAAGCTATACAAAGCACGCTGCAATACCACCCGGAAATCAGTCAGAGCGTGAACAGTCGCCTGACCGCGGATGAAGAACTCAAGTTTGCCAGGGGAGGTTATCTGCCAACCGTCGATCTCGTGGCCGGTTACGGCCGGGAGAACACCGACAGCCCGACCACGCGCGCGGCGGGCAATCACAACGATGAAACCCTGACCCGCGGTGATGCGGAAATCCGTCTGCGGCAGATGCTGTTCGACGGCTTCGGCACCCCCAACGAGGTCAAGCGCAACGAGTCCAACGTCAACTCCAAGGCCTTCCGTATCCTCGGCACCTCGGAAACCGCCGCCCTGCGCACCGTCGAGGTCTACCTCGATGTGCTCAAGCGCCGCGAGATGGTGGCGCTGGCCAAGAACAACCTGCAGGCCCACGAACGTATCGGCGATCAGATCCGCCTGCGCAGCGAGCGCGGCGTCGGTTCCACCGCCGATAACGACCAGGCCATCGCACGTCTGGCCCTGGCGCAGAACAACCTCTACACCGAGGAAGTGAACCTGGCCGATGCCGAGGCCAGCTTCTATAGCGCCACCGGCCGCATGCCGGACCAGCTGGAGGCTCCCTCCACGGTCAAGGCCGAGGTTCCGCCGGACCTGCTGGTCGCCCGGCAGAACATGCTCAGCGACAACCCGCTGCTGAAATCGGCTCAGGCCGACGTCAACGCCGCCGAAGCCCAGTACGAAGCCGCCAAGGCGCCGTTCTACCCGCGCTTCGACGCCGAACTGGCGAAGGCGGCCAACAACAACGTCGACGGTGACGAAGGCCACTACAACAGCTGGGAAGCCCAGGTGGTGATGCGCTACAACCTGTTCAACGGGATGCGCGACAAGGCCCACCTGAACGCCACCTCGCACCAGATCAACGAGGCCCAGGACATCCGCAACAACGCGCTGCGGCTGCTCAACGAGAACCTCTCGCTGGCCTGGGACGCGATGGAAAACGCCAAGAAGCAGACCCAGCCGGCCCGCGAGTACGCCGACTACACCCGCAAGGTGCGCGAGGCCTACCAGCAACAGTTCACCCTCGGCCAGCGCACCCTGCTCGACCTGCTGGACAGCGAGAACGAACTGTTCACCGCCAACCGTCGCTACACCGAGGTCCGCTACACCGAGGAATACTCGATGTACCGCGTGCTCGGCAGCATGGGTTACCTGCTCAAGTCGCAGCATGTGGTGGCGCCGCACGAAGCCGTGGCGCTGTCGGATGTGAAGAACGAGGCACGCCTGCCTGACCTGAAATAAGAAAGTCGCTCGCGTCCGTCACTCAGCCCCGCGCCGCCCGGTGTCGGGGCGACGGCCGTGAAGCGATACGACGGGGCACGGAATACCCGACGACCGGCCTGGCCCGGCGAGCACCTGCAAGTGTTCGCCGGATGCCGCCGGCGCGGGTCGGCCCGGCCCGGGAGGAAGTAGCGTGACCATGATCATCCAGGAGCGCGGCACACCCGCGCCGGGCGATCCGCGCCTGAGCCATGACGACCCCCTGCTCGACGGACTGCTGATCCTCTGCCGCCTGCATGGCTGCGCAGTGAGCCGCAACAGCCTGTCCGCCGGCCTGCCGTTGCGCGACCAGCGACTCTCCGCCGCCCTCCTGCCGCGCGCCGCCGCCCGTGCCGGCCTGCAGGGCCGGTTGCTGCGCCGGGAACTGCGCAACATCTCCAGCCTGAACCTGCCGGTCCTGCTGCTGCTCAATGACGGCCGCAGCGCCGTGCTGCGCCAATGGCGCGAAGACGGCCAGGCGCTGATCCTGCCCTGCGAGACCGAAGGCGGCGAACAGGCCGTCGGCGCCGACGAGCTGGCCGCCCAGTACAGCGGCCAGGCCCTCTTCGCCCGCCCGCGTCACGAGCTGGAAGCGGCGCGCAAACCGCTGGTGCCACGCGTCGAAGCCTGGTTCCGCGACACCCTGCGGCTGTCGCGCTGGCTCTATACGGACGCCCTGGTCGCCAGCCTGCTGATCAACCTGCTGGGCATGCTGGTGCCGTTGTTCGTCATGCAGACCTACGACCGCGTGGTGCCCAACCAGGCGCTGTCGACCCTCTGGGTGCTCGCCGCCGGCCTGCTGATCGGCACGTTGTTCGAGCTGCTGCTGCGGGTGCTGCGCTCCAACCTGCTGGACATGGCCGGCAAGAAGACCGACGTGGTCCTCTCCGCCACCCTGTTCGAACGCATCACCGGCATGTCGCTCAAGGCCAAGCCGGAGACCGTCGGCGGCTTTGCACAGAGCATCCATGACTTCCAGGGCCTGCGCGAATTCCTCACCGCGCTGACCCTGACCAGCCTGATCGACCTGCCCTTCTCGCTCTTGATGATCCTGGTCATCGGCCTGCTCGGCGGCTGGCTGGTGGCCGTGCCGCTGCTGGCCTTCCCCATCACCATCGTGTTCGCCCTGATCATCCAGAGCCGCCTGCGCGATACCGTGCAGAAAAGCCTGACCCTCGGCGCCGAACGCCAGGCCCTGCTGATCGAAACCCTCGGCGGCCTGGAAACCCTCAAGGCCTGCGGCGCCGAAAGCGAGCGGCAGTACCGCTGGGAGTCCACCCACGGCGCCCTGGCGCGGCTGGACAACCACGCGCGCTTCCTCTCCGCGCTGGCCACCAACGGCACCCTGTTCCTCCAGCAGTTCGCCGGCCTGGCGATGATCTGCGCCGGGGTCTACAGCATCCTCGACGGCAACCTCAGCGTCGGCGCACTGGTCGCCAGCTACATGCTCAACAGCCGCGTGCTCGCCCCGCTGGGGCAGATCGCCGGACTGATCACCCGCTACCAGCAGGCGCGCCTGACCATGAAGAGCACCGACGCGCTGATGGAGTTGCCGCAGGAGCGCCAGGCCCGCCAGCGCCCGCTGGAGCGCACCCAGCTGCACGGCGCGCTGGAAGTCCGCCAGCTGAGCTTCAGCTACCCGGAGCAGACGACCCCGGCGCTGAACCACGTCAGCCTGCGCATGGCCCCCGGCGAGAAGATCGGCATCATCGGCAAGAGCGGCTCGGGCAAGAGCACCTTCGGCCGCCTGCTGATGGGCTTCTATCATCCGGACGAAGGACAGATCCTGCTCGACGGCCTGGACCTGCGCCAACTCGATGTCTCCGACCTGCGCCAGCAGATCGGCTACGTGGCCCATGACCTGCCGCTGCTGGCCGGCAGCCTGCGCGACAACCTGACCCTCGGCGCGCGCTACGTCAGCGACGCGCGGATGCTCGAAGTGGCCGAGCTGACCGGTGTCAGCGAACTGGCCCGGCAACACCCGGCCGGCTTCGACCGCCCGGTGGGCGAACGCGGCCAGCTGCTCTCCGGCGGCCAGCGCCAGGCCGTGCTGATGGCCCGCGCGATGCTGCTCGACCCACCGATCCTGCTGCTCGACGAACCCACCAGCGCCATGGACAACAGCAGCGAGGAGATCCTGCGCAAGCGCCTGCACGAGGCCTGCCGCGACAAGACCCTGCTGCTGGTCACCCACCGCACCTCGATGCTCAGCCTGGTCGACCGCCTGCTGGTGCTCGACAGCGGCCGTATCGTCGCCGACGGCCCGAAAGACGCGGTCATCGAAGCATTGCGCAAGGGCCACGTCGGCCCGGCAGCGGGGTAATGGCCATGCACTTTTCGCAATCGATCCGCGGCTACCTGGGCGGCAACGGCGCCCGCGACACCGAATTCATGCCCGAGGTCCAGGGCACCCTGCTGGAAGACTCGCCCAACGCCACGCGCATCACCCTCTGGGCGGCGCTCGGCCTGCTGGTGGCGGCCATCACCTGGGCCTACTTCGCCGATATCGAGGAAGTGACCAAGGGCGAAGGCAAGGCCATCCCCTCCTCCAAGGTGCAGACCATCCAGAACCTGGAGGGCGGCATCGTTTCGGAAATCTTCGTCCGCGAGGGGCAGGTGGTGAACAAGGGCCAGCCGCTGCTGCGCCTGGACGACACCCGCTTTTCCTCCAACAAGGGCGAGACCGAGGCCGACCGCAACTCCCTGGAAGCCCGCGTCGAACGCCTGAGCGCGGAAGCCGAAGGGCGCGAGCCGGTGTTCACCGACGACCTGAAGAAAGCCGCGCCGCAGGTGGTGGAAGACCAGCTGGCGCTCTACCAGACCCGCATGCAGCGGCAGAGCAGCGAGCTGAACATCCTTCAGGAACAGCTGCGGCAGAAGGGCCAGGAGCTGCAGGAGTTCCGCGCCAAGACCCAGCAGTACCGCTCGAGCCTCGGGCTGGTGCAGCAGGAGATCAACATGTCCGAGCCGCTGGTGAAGGCCGGCGCGGTGTCCCCGGTGGAGCTGCTGCGCCTGCGCCGCAGCGCGGTGGAAATCAATGGCGACCTCAACGCCACCAACCTCGCCATTCCCCGCGCCGAGGCGGCGGTGAACGAGATCCAGCGCAAGGTGGAAGAGTCGAAACTGGGCTTTCGCAGTGATGCGCTGAAGGAGCTCAACGACGTCCGCACCGACCTCAACAAGCTCACCGCCACCAGCCGCGCGATTGACGACAAGGTCAACCGCACCCTGGTGGTCGCGCCCCTGCGCGGCATCGTCAAGCAGCTCAAGGTCAACACCATTGGCGGCGTGGTGCAGCCGGGCAACGACATGGTGGAAATCGTCCCGCTGGAGGACAACCTGCTGGTGGAAGCGCGGGTGCGCCCGCAGGACATCGCCTTCCTCCACCCCGGCCAGCCGGCCACGGTGAAGTTCACCGCCTACGACTACACCATCTACGGCGGGCTCAAGGCCAAGCTGGAAGTGATCAGCGCCGACACCATCACCGACGACAAGGGCAACAGCTTCTACATGATCCAGGTGCGCACCGACAAGAACCACCTGGGCACCGACGCCAAGCCCCTGCTGATCATCCCCGGCATGGTGGCGACGGTGGACATCATCACCGGCGAGAAGAGCGTGCTGGACTACATCCTGAAGCCGGTGCTGAAGGCGCGGTGGGAGGCACTGCGGGAGCGGTAAGCCCAGCGTTCGCGAGCAAGCTCGCTCCTACAGTTGCCGGGTGCTTCATGTAGGAGCGAGCTTGCTCGCGAAACCCTCCATCACTCATCCCCCCGCCAATGCGCCCCCGGCCCCTCCTCCGCCAGCTTGTCCCCCGGATTGCGCAACGGGCAGGCCTCCATCGACAAACACCCGCAGCCGATGCAGCCGTCGAGCTGATCGCGCAGCAGCAGCAATTTCTCGATCCGCTCGTTCAGGTCGTCCCGCCAGCGCGCCGACAAGCGCGCCCAGTCCGCTGCCGACGGGTTGTGCCCTTTCGGCAGCGAGCCCAACGCCTCGGCGATCTCACCCAGGGGAATGCCGACCCGTTGTGCGACCTTGATCACCGCCACCCTGCGCAGCGTGTCGCGGGAATAGCGGCGCTGGTTGCCGGCGTTGCGCGAGCTGCTGATCAAGCCCTTGGCCTCGTAGAAGTGCAGCGCGGAAACGGCCACGCCAGCGCGCTTGGCCAGCTCGCCGACGCTCAGCTCGCGGTGCATGGAGCAGGAAGAAGATTCTTTCATGGGCTATTGACCTCAACTTAAGTTGAGGTTTTACCCTCGCCAGGCATTCGGTTCAAGCCAGGGAGCCCAGGAACATGACGCAACCCGCCCCGATCACCGCCCATGCCTGCGTGGACAACCCGCACTTCATCCTGCAGATCGAGATCGACGTACCGCCCCAGCAACGCCCGCACATTGCCGCGCGGCTGTGCGATTACCTGTCGCACCTGCAGGAGCTGTTCTACCGGCGCCCCGGCTACCTCGCCAGCGAGCTGCATGCCGAAGGCGAGCCGCAGCGCCTGGTCGGCCGCCTGCACTGGCGCCGCCAGGAAGACTGGGAAGCCGCCTGGGATTGCCGCAGCACCGCCAGCGACCTGTTCGCCGACAGCCTGCTCAAGCTCGGCGCACGGAGCATCCGCTTCGGCAGCCGCGAAATCACCTGAACCTGTAGGAGCGTGCCGTGCACGCGATGGCGGACAACGTCCGCCACGATGCCAGACTCCATGAGGTGCCGGCCGGATCGCGGGCATGGCCCGCTCCTACAGGGAAATGCAGGTTATGGGCTGCCCGGCAGGCTCATGTGCAGCAGCGGGAATGGTCTTCCTTCGCCATCGTGGGAAGAACGCCCGGTCTGGACGAAGCCGTAGTGCCGATAGAACCCCACGGCGGGAGGATTCTGTTCATTGACATCGACACTCAGTGTGCCGCGCATTTCACGCGTGAAATCGAGCAGCGCACGGCCCAGGCCGCGCCCTCGGCAATCCGGGTCGATGAAGAGCATCTCCACATGGCTGTCGTTGAGCCCGATGAAACCCAGCGGCCGGTCAGCATCGTCCACCGCCACCCAGACCTCGACGGCGGGCAGGTAGAGGTCGCGGACCTGGGGCAGCAGAGCATCGATGTCCGACGCCTGGAGGAAGTGGTGGGTCGCGCGCACGGCGCCCAGCCAGATATCGAGCAGCCGCGGGTTGTCCGCAGCGATGCGTTGGCGAATGAGCATGAATTCATCCTGATTCAGCAGATCACGAAGGGATGGCGCACCACGCAGGGTGGCAGCCGTTGGAGCGTCGGCAGCATGAATGCCCGCTTCGCGAATCAACGCCTGGGCGGGTCACGGCAGAGGCAGCCGGAAAGAGAGGAGAGTCGATCCTACCCAGCCCTTCCCGACCGGTAAAGCCTCACTCGGATAGCCAGCGCCAGCCGCCCTCCGCGCATTCCAGCCGCGCCTCCAGGCCCAGCCGTCCCAGCAACGCCTCGTCATGGGAGACCACCAGCAGCGCGCCCCGGTACTGACGCAGCAGGTTTTCCAGCGCCTCGCGGGACGGCAGGTCAAGGTGGTTGTCCGGCTCGTCCAGGAGCAGCAGTTGCGCCGGCTGCTCGGCGTAGAGTTCGCAGGCCAGCGCCGCTTTCAGCCGCTCGCCGCCGCTGAGCAGCGCACTGGGCAACTCGACCCGCGCCGCCGGCAAACCCAGCTGCGCCAATCGGGTGCGCAACACCGCAGAGTCCGCCACGCGATTGCGCTCCTGTAGCTGCTCGAGCACCGAACGCTCGGGCGCCAGCGCGGCCAGATGCTGATCCAGATAGGCACTGCGCACCTTCACTTCGCAGGAGCCAGCGACGGGACCGAGTACACCGGCAATCACCTTGAGCAGGGTCGACTTGCCGCTGCCGTTGCGCCCAGTGACCGCCACACGGCGCGGCCCGTTCAACTGCAAGTCCAGCGGCGCGGCGTTGCCGTATGGCAGGCGCAGCGACTCCAGCAGCAATACCCCACGGGACTCGGGCAGCTCGCAGTCCGGCGCATTCAGGAGCACCGCGCTGTCCTCGCGCAACTGCTCGAAAGCCTCGCTCACCTCCCGCGCCAGCCGTTGCCGACGCTCGTCATGCTGCGTGGCCAGGCGCGCGATGCTGGTCTGGCTGCGCTCCTTCTGCCGGTCGACGAGTATCTTCGCCTGATTGGCTTCCTTTGCTTCCTTGCGCCCCTTCGCCTGCCGATGTTCCTGGCGCTCGCGCTGCTCCTGCATGGCGTGCTGCTGGCGATCACGCTCCAGCTTGCGCCGCTGCAACTCGCGCTGGGCGTTGTCCTGCTCCTGCCGGCGCACCTCTCGGTAGAAGGCGTAGCCACCGGAGTAGCTGCGCAGTCCAGCCGACGACAGCTCGACGATGCGTTGCATGTCGTCGAGCAACAGGCGGTCATGGCTGATCAGGATCAGGCCGCCACGCCAGCGTTGCAGTTGCTCACGCAAGGCCTCGCGCCCGGCGCGATCCAGATGGTTGCTCGGCTCGTCGAGAATCAGCCAGTCCGCGCCGCTGAGCCAGGCGCCAAGCAGCGCAACCCGTGTGCACTAGCCGCCACTGAGGCGCGAGGCGGGCGTATCCGGCAGCAGATGGGCGAGCCCGGCCGCCGACAGTTCCGCCTCCAGCCGGGCTCGGATGTCCCAGTGGCCGTCGAGGCACTCGAAGTCCGCCGGATCGACGCCACCGGCTTCGACACGCGCCAGCGCCTCCAGCAGCGGTCGTACGCCGGCCAACTCCGCGACGCTGCCGAACGCCTGTGGCTCGAGGCGCTGCGGCAGGTAATGCACCGGCCCGGAGAGCAGGCAACGGCCAGCGCTGGCAGCCAGCTCGCCCGCCATGATCCGCGCCAGCACGGACTTGCCCACGCCATTGCGCCCGACCAGCGCGGTACGACGGTCGTCGAAGGTTTCGTTGAGGTCGCTCAGCAGCAGCTCGCCGCAGGGCAATTGGAAAGAGACGCCTTGCAGCGCCAGGGTAAACGGGCTCGTCATGCGCAGGTCCAGATTGATGCCGGAATTCCCCTGGGAACGGGCCAGGGAAGGAAACGGGCCGTGAAACCACGGCGGCATCAATTGCGCATCGGACGAACACCTCGCGAAGGGGAATGAGGGGCGCAGTATAACGAACCTGCGGTGCCCCGTGACACGTCCGGCCTGCCGGCCGGTTCGCGGGCATGGCCCGCTCCTACGGGGGAGGTGTCGCGCGGGGCTGTAGGAGCGTGCCATGCACGCGATGGCGGACAAGGTCCGCCTTCAGGACGAGGAACGCGGCCCGTGGTTGCGCAGGAAGGTCTCCTCGCCCATCGCGGCGATCTGCCCTTCGATCAGTGCCTCGAACGGGCGCAGCAGGTCGGCGTGGGACTGCGGCGCATCCAGCGCATCGAGCGCATGCACCACTGCCTCGATGGTCGACAGCGCACCTTCGGCCGGCGCCTTGCGCAGGCGGTAGCGCGAAGTCAGCCCTTCAGGGAGAACGACACGCGGCAGCGCGGCGAGGTTCGGGTTGAGGTGCAGCAGCTTGCGCGCCTTGCGCCAGGTGCCGTCGGGGACGACCAGCAGGCGTGGTTTATCCACAGGCTGCGCGGCCAGATCAGCCAGACCCACAGCGGCTTCGCCGGGGAACAATAGCCAGGCGTCCCAGGCGGAAAGGTCCAGCTCACTGAAATCCTCGCCAACCTTCAGCTCCGCATTGGCCAGGCCAAGCGCCGCCAGACGCGCAGTGTTCAGCGCATGACCGACCTCGCTCGGATGCTGCAACAGCAGGACGCGGGTGCGGTTATCCACACGGGGAATCAGCGCACACAGGCAATGATCCAGCGGGCGCTCACAGCGCGGGCAACGGGCGCGGCTCATGACTGGCTCGGCTGGGTGCGCAGCAGGTCGCGGAAGTTCTGGATCAGCGGCTCGCGGGAACGGCCGCGGCGCAGGATCAACGAGAACGGCGCCTGGTAGCCGAAGGTCGCCGGCAGCAGCGCGCGCAGGCGGCCCTGCTCCACCCAGGGATGGGCGTAGTGCTCGGGCAGGTAGCCGATGTAGCCGCCGGAAAGGATCAGGATCAGCTGCGCCTCCATACTCTCCACGGTGCCGGCGCTGTGCTTGAAGCCGTGCCGCGCCAGCTCCGCCTGGCTCCAGTAGCCGCGGCCGACCATGCGCTGCTGGGTGATCAGCTCGGCGGGGATGCGCCGTCCGTCGAACAGCGGGTGGCGGTCGCTGCAGTACAGCCAGTGCTGCTCTCTATAAAGAGGCTGGTAGACCAGGCCGTTCATCCGGCTGAAGAACGAGCCGATGGCCAGGTCCAGGCGGTTGTCCAGCACCGCCAGCTGCAACTCGTACGGGCTCTGCACCTGCAAGTGCAGGTGCACCGCGGGGTGCAGGCTGCTGAAGGAGCCGATCACATCCGCCAGCGGCAGCGCCGGGTCACTCACGGTGGAGTCCAGCACGCCGAGGTTCAGGGTGCCGCGCAGCTCCCCCTTGAGCGTCGCCGCATAGCGCTCGAAGCCTTCCAGTTCGCCGAGGATGCGCAGGGTTTCCTGGTGGAACAGCTCGCCCTTGCTGGTCAGGCCGAAGCCGCCACGTCCACGGTGGCAGAGCACGATGCCCAACTGGTTCTCCAGTTGGCTCATGTAGGTGCTGATCGCCGAAGTCGACAGGTTCAGCTCCTGCTGGGCGGCGGCGAAGCCCTGGCTACGCACCACGCAGGCGAAAATCCGCAGCAGTTTGACGTCGGGCAATGCGCTCGCGCTCATGAAGACTCCGCAAAACCGCGGCCGGGCCGCTCTAGTTCAGTAGTTTCTATACCTGAAAAACGGATGATAGCAAGCCACCTATCTATTCAGGAACCGCAGGCCACAAGCCCGGCGAGCCGTCTGCTGCGGCAAGGTGGCGCAGTCTAGCGACCGTTATTAGTTTAGAAAACTCTGAAGTGATTATTTGTAGCCAGCGATTTTTTCCACTACCCGGCGTGGAGAGAATCCGGCCCCAGTATCAACAAGCCTGTTTCCACGAAGACAGCGATCAGCCTGAGGCCCTCCCCATGGACAAGAAACTTCACCAGCCCCTGGGCGGTAACGAAATGCCGCGTTTCGGCGGCATCGCCACCATGATGCGCCTGCCGCATATCCAGTCCCCCGAAGAGCTCAACCAGCTCGATGCCGCCTTCGTCGGCGTGCCCCTGGACATCGGCACCTCCCTGCGCTCCGGCACTCGTTTCGGGCCGCGCGAAATCCGCGCCGAGTCGGTGATGATCCGTCCCTACAACATGGCCACCGGCGCTGCGCCGTTCGACTCGCTGAACATCGCCGACATCGGTGACGTGGCGATCAACACCTTCAACCTGATGGAAGCCGTACGCATCATCGAAGAGGCGTACGACAAGATCCTCGACCACGGCATCCTCCCGCTGACCCTGGGCGGCGACCACACCATCACCCTGCCGATCCTGCGTGCCATCCACAAGAAGCACGGCAAGGTCGGCCTGGTCCACATCGACGCCCACGCCGATGTGAACGACCACATGTTCGGCGAGAAGATCGCCCACGGCACCACCTTCCGCCGCGCGGTGGAAGAAGGCCTGCTGGACTGCGACCGCGTGGTGCAGATCGGCCTGCGCGCTCAGGGCTACACCGCCGAAGACTTCAACTGGAGCCGCAAGCAGGGCTTCCGCGTGGTGCAGGCCGAAGAGTGCTGGCACAAGTCGCTGGAACCGCTGATGGCCGAAGTCCGCGAGAAAGTCGGCGGCGGCCCGGTTTACCTGTCCTTCGACATCGACGGTATCGACCCGGCCTGGGCACCCGGTACCGGCACCCCGGAAATCGGCGGCCTGACCACCATCCAGGCGATCGAGATCGTCCGTGGCTGCCAGGGCCTGGACATCATCGGCTGCGATCTGGTCGAGGTTTCTCCGCCCTACGACACCACCGGCAACACCTCATTGCTCGGCGCCAACCTGCTGTACGAAATGCTCTGCATCCTCCCGGGCGTAGAGCGCCGCTGAGCGCACGAGCACACCCATGAATAACGACGCCTGCGTAGCACAGGTGCTGGAGGCTGCCCGCGATCTCGTGGCAGCCTTCGCGCGCACCGACACCGAAGCCTACTTCGCCGCCTTCAGCGAAGACGCCTCCTTCATCTTCCACACCTGGCCGGTGCCGCTGCTGTCGCGCGCGGCTTATCGCGAAGTGTGGGAAGGCTGGCTGCGTGACGATGGTTTCGAGGTCCTTGACTGCCTTTCGAGCAACACCTTTGTGAGCCTGCAAGGCGAAGACGTGGCCGTGTTCTGCCACGACGTCGCCACGCGGCTGCGCATCCAGGGAGAGGAAAGCCTGAACCACGAACGGGAGACCATCGTCTTCCGCCGTGATCCGAAACAGGGCCGCTGGCTGGCCACACACGAGCACCTGTCACCGTCTCCGACGCCATAAAGACAGGGCTCCCCGGGAGGAAGTCATGGATAACAAGAACAACGCACACGCAATCACAACGATCGAGACATTCGGGGTCGAACAGATCCCGGATCACGAACGCAACGCCACGCCCACCGACCTGTTCCGCATGATCTTCGGTGGCGCCAACACCTTCGCCACCGCCGTGCTCGGCAGCTTCCCGGTGCTGTTCGGGCTGTCGTTCCAGGCCGGCGTCTGGGCCATCGTGCTCGGCGTGCTGGTCGGTTCGCTGATCCTCGCACCGATGGGCCTGTTCGGCCCGCTCAACGGCACCAACAACGCGGTCTCCTCGGGCGCCCACTTCGGCGTGCACGGGCGGATCGTCGGTTCGTTCCTGTCGCTGCTCACCGCCGTTGCCTTCTTCTCCCTCTCCGTGTGGAGCTCGGGCGATGCGCTGATCGGTGGCGCCAAGCGCCTGTTCGACCTGCCGGAAACCGACCTGACCCTGGGCCTGGCCTACGGCCTGTTCGCCGTGCTGGTGCTGATCGTCTGCATCTACGGCTTCCGCTTCATGCTGATGGTCAACAAGATCGCCGTATGGGCCGCGAGCCTGCTGTTCCTGCTCGGCCTGTTCGCCTTCTCCGGCCCGTTCGACGCTGGCTACGCCGGTACCGTGCAGATGGGCAGCGAAGGTTTCTGGGCCGCCTTCATCGGCGCCGCCCTGCTGGCCATGAGCAACCCGGTGTCCTTCGGTGCCTTCCTCGGTGACTGGGCGCGCTACATCCCGCGCCAGACCTCGCAGAAGCGCATCATGCTGGCGGTGATCTGCGCCCAGCTGGCCACCCTGATCCCGTTCCTGTTCGGCCTGGCCACCGCCACCATCGTCGCCGTCAACGCCCCGGACTACATCGCGCAGAACAACTACGTCGGTGGCCTGCTGGCCGTTTCGCCGAGCTGGTTCTTCCTGCCGGTGTGCCTGATCGCGGTGATCGGCGGCATGTCCACCGGCACCACCTCGCTGTACGGCACCGGCCTGGACATGTCCAGCGTGTTCCCGCGCCTGCTCAACCGCGTGCAGGCCACCCTGCTGATCGGCCTGCTGTCCATCGCCTTCATCTTCATCGGTCGCTTCGCCGCGAACCTGGTGCAGAGCGTGTCCACCTTCGCCGTGCTGATCATCACCTGCACCAGCCCCTGGATGGTGATCATGATCCTCGGCCTGATCATCCGCCGTGGCTTCTACCACGCCGATGACCTGCAGGTGTTCACCCGTGGCCAGGAAGGCGGCGCCTACTGGTTCCACAACGGCTGGAACTGGCGCGGCATGGGTGCCTGGATCCCGAGCGCGGCCCTGGGCCTGTGCTTCGTCAACCTGCCGGGCCAGTTCGTCGGCCCGCTGGGCAACCTGGCCGGCGGTATCGACATCAGCCTGCCGGTGACCCTCGGCATGGCCGCGCTGCTTTATATCGCCCTGCTGCGGACCTTCCCGGAACCCGCTGGCGTGTATGGCCCCAAGGGCCCGCGCTGGGTCGGCAGCCATGACCGCCCGGTGCGCAGCATCAGCGAGCCGACGGCCTGATCCAGGCTTCGCGGCCTGACGCGAAGTTCATTACCCGAAAGTCCCATCGGGCCGGTTGCCGCCGGTCCGATGCCCTACCGCACGCCACAAGCGCGCGGCAACAATGACAATGCAAGTGTGAGGAGCCGACCATGGCGTTAGATCTGATCGTCGTACTGATATATGCCGCTGGCATGTTGTGGCTGGGCTGGTACGGCATGCGCCGCGCCAAGACCCACGAAGACTACCTCGTGGCCGGCCGCAACCTCGGCCCGGCGTTCTACATGGGCACCATGGCCGCCACCGTCCTGGGCGGCGCCTCCACCGTGGGCACCGTGCGCCTGGGCTACGTCCACGGCATTTCCGGCTTCTGGCTGTGCGCCGCACTGGGCGCCGGCATCATCGCGCTGAACCTGTTCCTGGCCAAGCCGCTGCTCAAGCTGCGCATCTTCACCGTTACCCAGGTCCTGGAGCGTCGCTACAACCCCATGGCCCGCCAGGCTTCGGCGGTGATCATGTTCGCCTACGCGCTGATGATCGGCGTGGTTTCCACCCTGGCCATCGGCACCGTGATGCAGGTGCTGTTCGGCCTGCCGTTCTGGGTGTCCGTCCTGCTCGGCGGTGGCGTCGTGGTGATCTACTCCACCATCGGCGGCATGTGGTCGCTGACCCTGACCGACATCGTGCAGTTCATCATCAAGACCGTCGGCCTGATGTTCATCCTGCTGCCGATCTGCCTGCATCGTGTAGGCGGCTGGGACGAGCTGGTAGCCAAGCTGCCGAGCACCGCCTTCAGCTTCCACACCATCGGCTATGACACGATCATCACCTACTTCCTGATCTACTTCTTCGGCATCCTGATCGGCCAGGACATCTGGCAGCGCGTGTTCACCGCCCGCGACGAGAAGGTCACCAAGTACGCCGGCACCGCCGCAGGCGTGTACTGCGTGATCTACGGCCTGGTCGGCGCGCTGATCGGCATGTGCGCCAAGGTACTGCTGCCCGACCTGGACAACGTCAACAACGCCTTCGCCGCCATCGTCCAGTCCGCCCTGCCGGACGGCATCCGTGGCCTGGTGATCGCTGCTGCACTGGCTGCGATGATGTCCACCGCCAGCGCCGGCCTGCTCGCCGCTTCCACCACCATCACCGAAGACCTGCTGCCGATCTTCACCGGCCAGCGCTCCACCCGCCTGAGCCTGAACCGCATCTGCACCCTGCTGACCGGCATCCTGGTACTGGGCATCGCCCTGGTGGTGAACGACGTGATCAGCGCCCTGACCCTGGCGTACAACCTGCTGGTGGGCGGCATGCTGATTCCGCTGATCGGTGCCATCTACTGGAAGCGCGCCACCACTGCCGGCGCGATCACCAGCATGGCCCTGGGCTTCATCACCGCACTGGTGTTCATGCTCAAGGATGGCTTCGACGCCAACACCCCGATCTACTACAGCCTGGCCATCGGCCTGGTCAGCTTCATCGTCGTCAGCCTGCTGTCGCCCCGCCCGGCAGCGGTCGCCGACGCGGCCTGATCTAACGCTTGCGCAAGGCAAGAGGGCGCGGCGAGATGATCTCCGCGCCCTCTTTGCTTGATGGCCACGACTTCACACTAGACACGACCTCACCCACGAACAGTAAGGAACTGCCATGACCACCTGCGGCGAATTCCTCGTCAAGCAACTCGAAGCCTGGGGCGTCGATACCGTCTTCGGCATCCCCGGCGTGCACACCGTCGAGCTGTACCGCGGCCTGCCCCACAGCGGCATCCGCCACATCACCCCGCGCCACGAGCAGGGCGCCGGCTTCATGTCCGACGGCTACGCGCGCGTCACCGGCAAACCGGGCGTGTGCTTCATCATCACCGGCCCGGGCATGACCAACATCCTCACCGCCATGGGCCAGGCCTACGCCGACTCGATCCCCATGCTGGTGATCTCCAGCGTCAACGAGCGCTCGCGCCTGGCCCACGGCAACGGCTACCTGCACGAGCTGCCGAACCAGCGCGCCATGGTCGCCGGCGTCAGCGCCTTCAGCCACACGCTGATGAGCGTCGAGGAACTCCCCGCCGTGCTGGCCCGCGCCTTCGCCGTGTTCGACAGCGAGCGCCCGCGCCCGGTGCACATCGAACTGCCGCTGGACATCATCACCGCCCCGGCCGACCACATGCAGGTGCGCCCGCGCGTCCAGCTGGCCCGCCCTGCCCCGGCCCGCTCGCCGCTGCATGAAGCGGCCGCCAAGCTGGCCAAGGCGAAGAACCCGCTGCTGCTGCTCGGCGGCGGCTGCGTCGAAGCCCAGGCCGAAGCCCGCGCCCTGGCTATCGCACTGGACGCCCCGACCGCACAGACCATCAACGCCAAGGGCCTGCTGCAACCAGAACACCCGCTGCTGATCGGCAGCAACCAGTCGCTGGTGCCAGTCCGTGAACTCGCGCAGGATGCAGACGTGGTCCTGGCCATCGGCACCGAGCTGGGCGAGACCGACTACGACGTGGTGTTCGACGGCAACTTCAAGATCGGCGGCGAGCTGATCCGCATCGACATCGACCCGCAGCAGCTGATGCGCAACTACGCGCCGAGCATCGCCATCCACAGCGACGCCCGCACCGCCATGCGCGCCCTGCTCGAACTGCTGCCGGCCCGCCAGGCCGACGCCAATAGCCCCGGCGCCCAGCGCGCGGCCAAGGTACGCGCGCAACTGGCCGAGGACTTCAGCGGCTGGGCGCACTACCGCGAGCTGTTCGGCAAGATCCTCGAAGTACTGCCCGATGCGCGCTTCGTCGGCGACTCGACGCAAACCGTCTACAGCGGCAACCACCTGGTGGAACTGGACGGCGGTCGCCGCTGGTTCAACGCCTCCACCGGCTACGGCACCCTGGGCTACGGCCTGCCGGCCGCCATCGGCGCCAAGCTCGGCGAGCCGGGCCGCCCGGTGATCAGCCTGATGGGCGACGGCGGCCTGCAGTTCACCATGACCGAACTGGCCAGCGCCGTGGAAGCCAAGGTGGGCATCATCGTCCTGCTGTGGAACAACCACGGCTACGGCGAGATCAAGCGCTACATGGAACGCCGCGACATCACTCCGCTGGGCGTGGACATCTACACCCCGGACTTCCTCGCCATCGCCAAGGGCTTTGGTTGCGAAGCCGAACGCGCCCGCGACCACGCGCATTTGCAGGAACTGCTGCGCAACGCGCCGAGCGATCGCCCGCTGATCGTGGAAGTGATGGAGGCGGCGCCTTTCGCGCCTTGAGGTAATGGAGTGGGCCTGAGCCCCTCTCCCCTGCCCTCTCCCTGAAGGGAGAGGGAGCTTGTCCGTGCCGATGGGATGAGGGGTGCTTGCCGGCTAACGCTGGAATATCCGCACACTCCGGACGGTCCCCTCTCCCTTCAGGGAGAGGGTTAGGGAGAGGGAACGAATTACATCCCAGCACAACGAGCTCACCATCACCACCCTGCCCTCTCCCAGGGGGAGCGGGAACCCGCCAGAGCCGGGCGGCGGCGCAGCTACCGGCGACGCCGCTCCAATCCCCCCAGGCTCCGAACGGTTCCTTCTCCCCCTGGGAGAGGTTAGGGTGGGAACACCCTCTCATGTAGGAGCGAGCTTGCTCGCGAACGTCTCAGCTCACCGGGAGCCTGTTCGCGAGCAAGCTCGCTCCTACGAAAAGCCCCCGGAACAGGTCAACCATGAAGATCGTCACCCGCGACCGCTGGTTCGAGGTCCGTCACTGCTACGACGGCGTCAGCCTGATCCACGAGCCCTACGTCCGCCCCTTCTACCGCTGCAACATGTGGCATATCCAGGGCCGCGAGCGCGACGTGCTGGTGGACAGCGGCTCGGGCCTGGTCAGCCTGCGCGAACAGCTGCCCTGGCTCACCGACCGCCCGCTGCTGGCCGTGGCCAGCCACACCCATTTCGACCACATCGCCGGGCACCACGAGTTCGACGAGCGCCTGGTACACCCGGCCGAAGCCGACGTACTCGCCAGCCCCGATGGCGAACGCACCCTGGCCACTGCCTTCGTCGACGACCAGATGTTCGACGCGCACCCGGACTGCCCGCTGTGCTACGCCGAATACCGCGTCAAGGCGGCGCCGGCGACCCGCACCATCGATGAAGGCGACGTGCTCGATCTGGGCGACCGCACCCTGCAGGTGCTGCACACCCCCGGTCATTCGCCGGGCGGCATCAGCCTCTGGGAAGAGAAGACGCAGACGCTGTTCTCCGGCGACATCATCTACGACGGCCCGCTGATCGAGGACGCCTACCACTCCAACCTCGACGACTACGCCGCGAGCCTGGCGCGCCTGCGCGAGCTACCGGTGCGCACCGTGCACGGCGGGCACTTCGACAGCTTCTCCGGGGAGCGTTTGAAGGCAATGATCGACGACTGGTTCAAGGCCCACGAATGACAGGGCATCCGCCAGGACCCCATAAAAAAACCCGCCATCAGGCGGGTTTTTCTTTTGCGGTAGCGCAGGAGCCATCAGTAACGGCGGCGCTGCTCCATCAGGCGACGTTGCTCGTCGCTGCGGATCGGGATCGGTTGCAGACGTGGAGGCTCGATCAGGCCGAGCGTGACACCGAGTTTCCACGCAATGCTTTGCAGCCAGGCTTTCATGGATACCTCCTCGTTCGAATTCAGGTCGGGCGGCCCGTTACCACCATGGGCCGCCCTAGGAAGAATAGCCCGGCGTCCCACTCTCCGCCCGTGCCACTCACTCCTTGCAACAAAGACTATCGTCTTCCCTCGCCGCAGCGCCTGACCTGAATCAAGAGCGCGACAATTCCCAGCTCAGCGACGAAGCATCCGCCGAATCCACTGCTCGCTGCTCACCAGGGTGATGCCCACCAGCACCAGCGCGGCGCCCGCGACGAAGTTCAGGGTCAGCGGCTCGCCGAGGATGAGCACGCCGAAGGCGATGCCGAACATCGGCGTCATGAAGGAAAACACCGCCAGGTTCGACGCCAGGTAGCGGCGCAGCAGCCAGAACCAGGTGAAGTAGCTGAAGAACGACACCACCAGCCCCTGGAACAGCACGCTGCCCACGCCGATGGCGGTGAAGCTCACGTCATGGGTCTTGCCCAGCGCCAGCGCGGCGAAGGGCAGCAGCAGCGCGGCGATGAGCAACTGGTAGAACAGCGTGAGGATCGGTTTGGCCTCGGACAGCCGCGTGGTGCGCACCGCCACCGTGGTCATGCCCCAGGCGAACCCGGCGAGCACGCCGAAGGCATCGCCCAGCAGCATGCGGCCGTCCATGGCGGCGATGTCGAAGCCACCGCCGAAACACATTGCGATGCCGCCGAAGCACACGCCGATCCCCAGCCACTGCAACGGCCGCAGGCGTTCGCTGGGCAACAGGAAATGCAGCGCCAGCGCGGAGAAGATCGGCGCGGTGTAGATGAACACCGCCATGTGCGAAGCCGAGGTATAAACCAGCCCCTGGGCGATGAAGAAGAACTCGGCGGCGAACAGCACGCCGGCCAGCAGCCCGCCCTTGACGGTGCCATGGCGCAGGAAGCCTTCCCAGCCGCCGCGCCAGCACATCAGCAGCCCCACCACCACGGCGGCCACCAGGTTGCGGCCGAAGGCCTGCATGATCGGCGCAATGTCGTGGGCGGCGAGTTTCACCATCACCGCCTGGATGCCCCAGATAATGCAGAGGCCGGTCATGACCTGGATGGCGAAGGCGTCGGCGCCCTTGCGCTCGACGATGGCGGCTTGGGAGTTCATGGCAAGGCTCGGCAGCAATTGGCAGGAATCGGGAAGCCACAAGGACAATCGGCGGACTTCCTCGAAGAAAGTCCGCCGATCATGCCAGTTCGCGCCCGCCGGCCGCCAACGGAAATCCGCTGTTCAGCCAGCTGCAAGCGACATTATTTCCCGGATTTCACCTGGGTCCAGGTGCGGGTACGGATGCGTTCCAGTTTCGGCGGCAGCATTTCCACCGAGAACAGCTTGGCCTGCACGTCCGCCGGCGGGTAGACGTTGGGGTTGTCGTGCAGCTCCCTGGAGATCAGCCCGTCCGCCGCCTGGTTGGGGTTGGCGTAGGCGACATAGTCGGAGATCGGCGCGACCACTTCCGGGCGCAGCAGGTAGTTGAGGAAGGCGTGGGCCTGCTCGACGTTCTTCGAGTCCTTCGGAATCGCCAGCACGTCGAACCAGGCGGCGGCGCCTTCCTTGGGAATGCGGTACTCGATGTGGATGCCGTTATTGGCTTCCTTGGCGCGATTGGCCGCCTGCATCGCGCCGCCGGACCAGGCCAGGGCCACGCAGACATCGCCATTGGCGAGGTCGGTGACGAACTTCGAAGAGCTGAAGTAGGTGATGTGCGGACGCAGTTGCGCCAGCAGCGCCTCGGCCTTCTTGTAGTCGTCCGGGTTGTGGCTGTTCGGCGACAGGCCCAGGTAATGCAGGACCTGCGGGATGACTTCGGTGGGCGAATCGAGGAAGGCCACGCCGCAGGACTTCAGCTTGGCCAGGTTCTCCGGCTTGAACACCAGGTCCCAGGAGTCCACCGGCGCGTTGTCGCCGAGCACGGCCTTGACCTTGTCGACGTTGTAGGCGATGCCGTTGGTGCCCCACATGTAGGGCATCACGTACTGGTTGCCCGGGTCCTTGCTCTCCAGCACCTTGAGCAGGGCGGGATTGAGATTCTTCCAGTTCGGCAGCTTGCTCTTGTCCAGCGGCTGGAACACGCCGGCCTTGAGGTAGTTGGGCAGGAAGCTGTCGCTGGGCACGACCACGTCATAGCCCGAATGACCGGACAGCAGCTTGGCTTCCAGCAGTTCGTTGCTGTCGTAGACGTCGTATTGCGGCTTGATGCCGGTCTCGCCCTGGAAACCCTTGAGGGTATCCGGACCGATGTAGTCGAACCAGTTGTAGATGCGCACTTCCGGCGCGGCGCTGGCAGCGCTGGCCGTGACGAGGGTGGCGGCGGCGAGCAGGCCGCGCAGCGCGGTATTCTTGTTCATGTCCTTCCCCAGTTGGATGCGCTCGCACTCTGACCACTACAAACAGCGGGTGGCGAGCCAATAAATGCAGTGGGGCGGATCAATGTCCGCCCCACCTTGTCGATCAGCGTGCAGCGCCTTCGTAGCCCTGCAGCACGTTCACCGCGTTGACGCCGATGGCCTCCACCGCGTAGCCGCCTTCCATGATGAACAGGGTCGGGATACCCAGTGCGGCGATGCGCTCGCCCATCTTCAGGTAGTCCGGGCTGTCCAGCTTGAACTCGGAAATCGGGTCGTCCTTATACGTATCCACGCCCAGCGACACAACCACGGCGTCCGGCGCGTAGTCGGCGATCTTCCGGCAAGCGTCGTCCAGTGCGGCGAACCAGCCATCCCAGCCCGTGCCATGGGGCAGCGGGTAGTTGTGGTTGTAGCCCTCGCCGGCGCCTTCGCCATGCTCGTTGGCGTGGCCGAGGAAGTACGGGTACTCCACCAGCGGGTCGCCGTGGATCGAGGCGAACAGCACGTCGTTGCGGCGGTAGAAGATGTCCTGGGTGCCGTTGCCGTGGTGGTAGTCCACGTCGAGGATGGCCACGCGCTTGGCGCCCTGGTCGAGGAAGGCCTGGCTGACGATGGCGGCGTTGTTCAGGAAGCAGTAGCCGCCCATGAAGTCGCTGCCGGCGTGGTGGCCCGGCGGACGGCACAGCGCGAAGGCGGTGCTGGCACCCTGGCGCATGTGGTCCTGGGCGGTCAGCGCAACCTGGGCCGAGCTGTACACGGCCTGCCAGGTGCCGGCGGTGATCGGCGCCTCGGTGTCGAAGCTGTAGTGCCCCACTTCGCCCATCAGCGCGGTGGGGATCGGACCGTCACGCAGCAGGCGGCGGCCCGGGAAGGTGGTGGAGACCAGGTCGCCGGTGTGGCCTTCGGCCGCCCAGCGGGCCCAGGCGCCCTTGAGGAATTCGACGTAGCGGGTGTTGTGCGCGCGCAGGATCGGCTCCAGGCCGAAGTCCTTGGGCTCGATGATTTCGCCCAGGTTCTGCGACTTCACGCGGGCCAGCACGGTGTCCGCGCGGCTGGGCATCTCGAAGCAGGGCTGGAGTTTGCCGTCGACCAGTTCGGACTGGCCGAAATGCAGGCGGTGATCATCGCTGTACACGGTAAGCATGGGAGTACCCTCTGAAGGATTCTTGTTGTCCGGTGGCAGAATTCTGCCCAGCGACCGCCCGGCACAGAACAGCGGAAGCGGCCAAAAGGGGATCGATGTGGCCAGAATTTCTGACCCTTAACCATCTACATGCATTGATTATCCGCTTTCGCCCGGCAAAGACTCACCGCTGCGGCGCTATGCTCAGGGAATTGTCCGGGCCTTGGGCCGGTCGAACATCATCAAGCGTTTTGACCACAGGATGGGGGAAGATGCGGGAAACCTTCGTACGCGCCTGCAGCCGTGCGCTGCTGGTGCTGACCTTGTCGCTGGCAGGCACTGGCGCCGTGCTGGCGGACGAGCCGACCGACGTCCAGGCCGGCAATTCCATCCAACTGCCGGACCTCCCCGAGGATGCTGGCGTCGATCAACTGAGCGCCCGTCTCGAACTGATCCGCCAGCGCGTCTCGGCCGACAGCGACGATGGCCTACTGTCGAACCTGCGGCAGTCCGCGCTGGCCGTGCAGGCCCGTGCAGAGCAGAACGCCACCGACATCGGCACGGCACTGTCGCGCACCGAGGACCAGCTCAAGGTGCTCGGCCCGGTCACGCCCAACGAGGCCGAGAGCCTGACCAGACAGCGCAACGACCTCACGGATGCCCAGAGGGACCTGCAGAAACAGCTCGAACGCGCCAACCAGCTGGACAAGAACGCCCAGGACCTCGCCGCACAGATCGTCAACCTGCGCCGCAGCCAGTTCAACTCGCAGATCGCCACGCGCTACCCGCCGCCGCTGAGCCCGAGCTTCTGGTCGAACCTGATCCGCCCCACCGACGATGACCTGAAGCGCCTGCAATCCATGCGTGCGCAGATCGGCGACGCCTTCGCCACGGTCTGGCGGCCCGAGCACCGCTCGCCCTTCATCGCCAGCCTGATCGTTGCCGTGCTGCTGTGGATTCCCGGCCGGCGCCTGCTGGAGCAACTGCTGACCAAGGCGATGATTCGCTGGATTCCGGTTGGCCGCCTGCGCCGCAGCGCCCTGGCGGTAGCGGTCGGCCTGGCCACCATCCTCACCCTCGGCGGCGGCGCCACGGTGATCCACGAGGGCATGAACTGGCACGACCAGCTCAGCGGCAATATGGACAGCCTGGGCGACCAGATGCTCTCGCTGGTGGTCTTCTGCACCTTCACCGCCGGCCTGGGCCGCGCGCTGTTGGCCGTGCAGAGGCCATCCTGGCGACTGCCCGACCTGCCCGACCCGGTTGCCACGGCCCTCTCGCCCTTCCCCTGGCTGATGGCCTGGCTGCTACTGGTGCTGGGCACACTGGATCGCATCAACAGCTCCAGCGGTGCCAGCCTCGCATTGACCGTGGCGGTCAACGGTCTCACCGCTCTGGCAACCGCCCTGCTCTACGGCATCGCGCTGTATCGCTATCGCGTCGCGCGCCGCGAAGCCGAAGGCCATGAGACCTCGCCGCTGGCCGGCATCCTCGTGCTGGCGATGCTGATCACCGTGCTGCTGATCGTCCTCGCACTGGTCACCGGCTACCTGTCGCTGGCCTACTTCTTCGCCGGCAAGCTGCTCTGGGCCAGCGTGGTGTGCGCCACCGGCTACCTGCTGACGAGTCTGTTCGTCGACCTCTGCGAGGTACTGCTGTCGCCCCGCCAGCCGATCGGCGAGCGGCTGGCGGAGAACCTCGGCGTCGATCCACGCCATCAGGCACAGTTCGCCACCCTGCTGACCGGCGCCGGCCGCACCCTGCTGGTGTTGTCCACCCTGCTGATCGCCTTCTCCACGTCAGGCACCAGCCCCGGCGAACTGCTCCAGGGTCTGGTGCAACTGGTGGAAAGCGGCCAGTCGCTGGGGCGCCTGAACATCGTCCCGCAGGACATCCTGCTGGCCCTCGGCACCCTGGCCGCCGGCCTGTTCGGCCTGCGCCTGCTCAAGCGCTGGCTGGCCGACGAACTACTGCCCGAAACCCGCATGGACGCCGGCATGCGCGCCTCGCTGGTGACCCTGGTGGGCTACCTCGGCATGGTCATCCTGGTGCTGCTGGTGCTCTCGGCGCTGCGTATCAACCTCACCAGCCTGACCTGGGTGGTCAGCGCCCTGTCGGTGGGTATCGGTTTCGGCCTGCAGGCCATCGTGCAGAACTTCATCTCCGGCCTGATCCTGCTCACCGAGCGCCCGGTGAAGGTGGGCGACTGGGTCAGCCTGACCGGCGGCGTGGAAGGCGATATCCGCCGAATCAACGTACGCGCCACGGAAATCCAGATGTCCGACCAGTCCACGGTGATCGTGCCCAACTCCCAGTTCATCTCGCAGAACGTGCGCAACGTGACCATGGGCAGCGCCCTGGGCGTGGTCGGCATCAACCTGACCCTGCCCCTGGACACCGACGTGCAGAAAGTCCGCGAACTGATGCTCAAGGCGTACACCGAGCACGAGAACATAGTCGACACACCCGCCCCCTCGGTGACATTCAAGGACCTGAGCGCCACCGGCCTGACCCTGGCCGCCTCGGGCAACGTCAGCAGTCCGCGCGCGGTGTACTCGACCAAGAGCGACCTGCTGTTCACCCTCTTCAGCGGCCTGCGCGAGGCCGGCATCAGCCTGAGCACGCCGCAGAACCTGATCCTGCAGCGGCCGCAACCGGCCCGCGCAGAGCCAGCAGACGAGGCGGCAGCACCGCAAGTCGGCGACGATACCGGGCCGAATCCGCCGCCGTAGAATGAAAGGACTACGCCGGCCTGGCAGCCGCCAGGCCGGCCCTGGCGCAACAGTCCCGCCCGGGAGTCGCCGTTGCGCCTGCAGCGTCCCGTGCCCGCCGCTGGCCGGCGCCCGTCGCGGCATCCGGCACGGCCGCCTGCCGCCTTCCTTCCTCGCTTGCCGCCGGGCCTCCCCGTTGCGGCGCACGGGAGATCGCGCGATGGACGAAGCCAGACTCAACGATTTCATGGGCAAGCTGGTCACCGACATGGGTGGCGCGGCAATGCTCGCCAACATCATCCTGGGCGAAGAGTTAGGCCTGTACAAAGCCATGGCCGACGGCCAGTGGCTGAGCCCGGCGCAACTGGCCGAACGCAGCGGCTGCAATGCCCGCCTGCTGCGCGAATGGCTCAGCGCCCACGCGGCGTCAGGCTACATGGAGCACCAGGACGGCAACTTCCGCCTGCCCGAGGAACAGGCCATGGCGCTGGCCATCGAGGACTCGCCGGTCTACGTCGCCGGTGGCGCGTCCGTGGTCGCCGCGCTCTACCACGACAAGGACAAGCTGGTCGCCGCCATGCGCGGTGACGGCGGCCTGGCCTGGGGCGATCACCATCCGTGCATGTTCTCCGGCACCGAAAAGTTCTTCCGCCCCGGCTACCGCGCACACCTTGTTGCCGAGTGGCTGCCGGCCCTGGACGATGTGGTCGGCAAGCTCGAACGCGGCGCACGGGTCGCCGACGTCGGTTGCGGTCACGGCGCCTCCACCATCGTCATGGCGCAGTCCTTCCCGGCTTCGAAATTCGTCGGCTTCGACTATCACCAGCCCTCCATCGAGGTAGCCAACCAGCGCGCCGGGCAGGCCGAAGTCAGCGGGCGCGCCAGCTTCCAGCGTGCCAGCGCCAAGGACTACCCCGGCAACGACTACGACCTGATCTGCTTCTTCGACTGCCTGCACGACATGGGCGACCCGGTGGGCGCCGCACAGCACGCGCGCCAAGCGCTGAAAGCGGACGGCACGGTGCTGCTGGTGGAGCCGTTCGCCCATGACCAACTGGACGACAACCAGAACCCGGTGGGTCGGTTGTTCTATGCCGCCTCCACCTTCATCTGCACGCCCAACTCGCTGTCACAGGAAGTCGGCCTGGGGCTGGGCGCCCAGGCCGGCGAGGCACGCCTGCGCAAGGTGTTCGAGGAAGCCGGCTTCAGCCGCTTCCGCCGAGCGGCCGAAACGCCGTTCAACCTGATCCTCGAAGCGCGCCCCTGAATCGCCGGAGATTGCCTGCAGCGCCCGTGATCCGGGCGCTGCAGCGCCGAAACAATTCGTCATTTTCCCGTCATCAATCCGTTATGTGGCCCATTGAAACTCGCAGGCTTTCAACCCAGGGAAGCCCCCGAGATGTTCAACAACAAAGCCAACAAAGCTGCATCCTTCGCTCTGCTCGTCGCCGCCCTCGCCGGTTGCGCCGCCCAGGCTCCGGTAGCCAGCAAGGAAGCCACGCCCAACAACGACGACTGGTACCTGGTGCGTACCGACGAGACCCTGTACCTCTTCGATGACGCCGCCGTCTACCGCGACTACATCGTGACCGGCAAGACCACCTACACCAAGGAAGTGGGCGAGAAGGACAAGTTCGGCCAGAACGTGGTCCTGGTCGTCCGTGCCGAGGACAAGGACAAGGACGCGAAGAAGATCGCCTCCTACCAGTTCTACAAGCAGAGCCTGCCGCCGGCCGCCGGCTTCTACGGCGAAATCCGCCAGGAAGGCGTGATCTACGTGGCCCAGCGCTACGGCGACATGGTCGACATGAACGGCCTGGGCGAACCGATCTTCCGCCACACCGAAATCGCCAGCGGCCCCAACGGCGAGCGCGTGGTGTACCTGATGCAGAAGGAAGAGAAGAAGCCGGTCGGCCTGATCGCGCGCTTCCAGAAGATCTACGGCATCACCCCCGCCAAGGGCTGATGACGAAAAAGCGCGCATTCCGGGGAGGGAGTGCGCGCTTTTTCATGGCCGGCGCCGCCAGGGCGCGGGTACGTGTTAGCTGGAAGGCTCCAGCTGCACCGAGGGAATCGTCTTCGGTACCTCGATACCCCAGTCACCGAACTGGTACCAGTCATCGCCGAGCATCTCGGCCGGGTGCATGGTGCGATCGGCACCGTTGCCACAGGCCAGGTTGGTCGCCGGGCAGTAGCGGTCGCAACCCCAGCAGATGCGCTCGGGGTGCGGCGGGTTGAGCGGGAATTTCTTGGCCATGGTCAGGCCCTCGGAAGTTTCCTTGTGGGATTCCTGAAGGCTATGCCTGTCGGACCGGCCTGCTCCTTGATCTGCGACAATTTCGCGCGGATTTCAGGCGCGGTTTTTACGCATGACGCTTATGCACGGCCTTCTATGCACGAAAATGGCTCGGCGGCTGGCCACTCCAGCGCTGGAAGGCATGGCGCAGGCTGGCGGTTTCGCTGAAACCCAGCTCCTCGGCGATGCGGTAGATCGGCATGTCGCCGTCCTGCAGCAGTTCCTTGGCGCGGGCGAAGCGCAGTTCGTCGAGCAGTTGCTGGTAGCTGGTCTGCTGCTGTTGCAGGTGGCGACGCAGACTACGCGAGGAGCAGTTGAGGCGACGCGCCAGTTCTTCCAGGCCCGGCGGCTCCTGCAGGCGTTCGCCTAGGATCGCGCGGACCTTGTCCAGCCAGGCGCGGCGTGCAGCCAGGTCGATGTTCTGGCGGCGGCACTGTTCGAGCATCTCGCGGTGGGTCACGGCGTCAGCCAGTGGCAGGCGCATGTCCAGCCAACTGGCGGGGAAACCGATGGCACTGCGCGAGCAGTTGAAACTCAACTGGCAGCCGAACAACGTGGCGTAGGCGGCGCGACGATCGACCGGACCCTCGTAGTCGAACTCCGCGCGCACCAGCGGCAGTGGCTGGCCGAGCAGGTCGGCGCAGGCCACCTTCAGCGAGCCCAGGCACAGCTCGGTGTTGAACGGGCGCATGTCCTCCTCTTCGCCGTAGCCGGTGGCGACCAGCCAGGCCATGTTGCCGTCCACTTCCAGCGCGAGGTGGAAGTAGGTGCCCAGCAACACCGGGTAGCTCAGGCCGATGCGCAGCGCCTCGCCCAGGGTCGGCGCGGAGATCAGCGCGTAGCCGAGCAGGCCATAGGCGGTGATCCGCGTGCGCACGCCCAGGCGCAGGCCGAGTGCGGGCTCGCCGGCAAGATTCTGCACATTGCCGAAGACCTGCTGCTCCTGCCAGGGGCTGACCAGCCGGCGCAGGTCGAGCAGGTCGTCGCCGGTGATGCCGCTGCCCTCGAGGATGGACTCGCGGCTGTGCCCCTCGGACTCCATCAGCGCGACGGTCAGCGAGGTCATGTGCAGGGAGTTGAGCCAGGTGGAGCGGGAGAAGGTCAGAGGATTCATTCGATGCCCATCGTAGACGCTACGGCGCCCCCGTCAGTGTTACCAGCGCGGGGGCAGGTCAGGAGCAGGCAAGTTGCGTGCCGGCCACCCAGCGTGGCCGGATCGATCCCCATCTTACGGGGTCTCGAGCGCGATGCGGAAGTTTCGACCTTCCGCGGCAGGGTTACCTTTGCGGACATCGGGACGGTGCGGGCGCACCGTCCCGGTGCTCAACCGCGGCAGAACTCAGCCGCGGGAGAGGAAGCGCATGCCCTCTTCCAGGCCGCTCAGGGTCAGCGGGAACATCTGCTCTTTCACCAGCTCGCGCACAAGGCCGGTGGAGGCGGTGTAGTTCCAGGTGTCCTTGGGGTACGGGTTGATCCAGATGAGCTTCTTGTACTTCTCCATGAAGCGCTGCATCCAGACGTAGCCGGCCTCCTCGTTCCAGTGCTCGACGCTGCCGCCGGCCTGGGTGATCTCGTACGGCGCCATGGCGGCGTCGCCGACGAACACCACCTTGTAGTCCGGTCCGTACTTGTGCAGCAGGTCGAAGGTGGCGGTGCGCTCGCTGGAACGGCGCAGGTTGTTCTTCCACACCGACTCGTAGATGAAGTTATGGAAGTAGAAGTACTCGAGGTGTTTGAACTCAGTCTTGCAGGCCGAGAACAGTTCCTCGCAGACCTTCACGTGGGCGTCCATGGAGCCGCCGATATCCAGCAGCAACAGGAGCTTCACGGTGTTGCGGCGCTCAGGACGCATCTGGATGTTGAGCAGGCCGGCATCCTTCGCGGTGTGGTCGATGGTGCCGTCGATGTCCAGCTCTTCCGCCGCGCCCTCGCGGGCGAACTTGCGCAGGCGGCGCAGGGCGATCTTGATGTTGCGCGTGCCCAGCTCGACCTGGTCGTCGAGGTTCTTGTACTCGCGCTGATCCCAGACCTTGGCGGCCTTGCCCTGGCGCTTGCCGGCGTCGCCGACGCGGATGCCCTCGGGGTTGAAACCACCGGAGCCGAATGGGCTGGTGCCGCCGGTGCCGATCCACTTGTTGCCGCCGGCGTGGCGTTCCTTCTGCTCTTCCAGGCGCTTCTTGAACTCCTCGATGAGCTTGTCCAGCCCGCCGAGGGACTGGATCTGCGCACGTTCCTCGTCGGTCAGCAGGCGCTCGAATTCCTTGCGCAGCCACTCCTCGGGGATCAGCGCCTTGAGGTGGTCGTCGAGCTTTTCCAGGCCCTTGAAGTAGGCGCCGAAGGCCCGGTCGAACTTATCGAAATGGCGCTCGTCCTTCACCATGATGGTGCGGGCGAGGTAGTAGAACTCGTCCATGTCGGCGAACACGACGCGGTGCTTGAGCGCATCGATCAGGTCGAGCAGCTCGCGCACCGACACCGGCACCTTGGCCGCGCGCATTTCGTTGAACAGGTTGAGCAGCATGGCTGCACCCTCTCGTAAAGCTTGTGCCCTTGTAGGAGCGAGCTTGCTCGCGAACCCAGCGAACCCGCAAAGCGCTTCGCGAGCAAGCTCGCTCCTACAGAGAGATACGGAAATCAGCGACTCGCGCGGCGGCTCATGAAGGCAAGACGCTCAAGTAATTGAACGTCCTGCTCGTTCTTCACCAGGGCGCCAGCCAGCGGCGGGATGGCCTTGGTGGGGTCGCGCTCGCGCAGCACGGCTTCGCCGATGTTGTCGGCCATCAGCAGCTTCAGCCAGTCCACCAGCTCGGAGGTGGAAGGCTTCTTCTTCAGGCCCGGCACCTTGCGCACGTCGAAGAAGATGTCCAGCGCCTCGCTGACCAGCGTGCCGCTGATCTTCGGGTAGTGGACGTCGACGATCTTCTGCAGGGTCTCGCGGTCGGGGAAGGCGATGTAGTGGAAGAAGCAGCGGCGCAGGAAGGCGTCCGGCAGTTCCTTCTCGTTGTTGGAGGTGATGATGATGATCGGGCGCTGCTTGGCCTTGATGGTCTCGTTGGTCTCGTAAACGAAGAACTCCATCTTGTCGAGTTCCTGCAACAGGTCGTTGGGGAACTCGATGTCGGCCTTGTCGATCTCGTCGATCAGCAGGATCACGCGCTCCTCGGCCTCGAAGGCCTCCCAGAGCTTGCCCTTCTTGATGTAGTTGCGCACGTCGTGGACCTTGTCCACGCCCAGCTGCGAGTCGCGCAGGCGGCTGACCGCGTCGTACTCGTAGAGGCCCTGGTGGGCCTTGGTGGTGGACTTGATGTGCCAGGTGATGAGCTTGGCGCCGAAGGACTCCGCCAACTGCTCGGCGAGCATGGTCTTGCCGGTGCCCGGCTCGCCTTTCACCAGCAGCGGGCGCTGCAGGGTGATGGCGGCGTTGACCGCCAGCTTGAGGTCGTCGGTGGCGACGTAGGACTGGGTGCCTTCGAACTTCATCGGTGAATCCTCGAACGATAGCGGGCCGGGCGTTCTGCCGGGCCGGGCGAATGGTCGGACAAGCTGCGACTATACCGCGCACCCAAGGCGAGTGTGAACGCAGACGCGGCATTCAGTCATTGAATGGCGGGTCAGGGGATGACTGATCGCGATCAGCCTGCCGATGACAAGTTTACTTTACATCGCAGAAATCCCGATGTTAAGTTCACTTTACATCACAAGGAGACCGCGATGAATCCCGCCCTGCGCCGCTACACCCTGTCCTGCGCCGCCCTCATGTTCATCTACTCCGCCCTGGTGGCGCTGATCAGCTGGGGGCTGGACCTGCAGCAGCTGCCTTATGCCCTGCGCGTCCTGGCCGCCGCTTCTCCGGCGCTGCCGCTGCTGGCGATGCTCTATGTGTTCGACCGCTACTTGCGCAGCGAGCCGGACGAGTTCCTGCGTTTCCTGCTGTCCCGCGCCGCCATGCTGGCCGGCGGCGTGGTGGTCGGGTTGTTCAGCGCCTGGGGCTTCCTGGAGCAGTACGCCGCCTGGCCGCGCTTCCCGGTGATCCTCGCTTTCCCGCTGTTCTGGGCTGCCTACGGCATCGCCGTGGTACTGCTGCGCCGGCGCTTCGCCTGAGGACGACCTATGCAGAATCGCCTCAAGGCACTGCGCGCCGAACACGGCTGGAGCCAACAGGACCTGGCCCTGCAGCTGCAGGTTTCACGGCAGAGCGTGATCGCCATCGAGAGTGGCAAGTTCGACCCCAGCCTGCCGCTGGCCTTTCGTATAGCCCGGGTTTTCGGGCTGCCCATCGAGGCCATCTTCAGCGACGCGCAGCCCCAGTGAGCCGGGTGCCCCGACTGGACTACGAAGCCCGCCGGGCATAGGCTGCTGGGTCTGCACAGCTCCGAATCTAAGGAACGCATCATGAGCCGCATATTCGCCGACAACGCGCAGTCCATCGGCAACACGCCGCTGGTCCAGATCAACCGCATCGCCCCGCGCGGCGTCACCATCCTGGCCAAGATCGAAGGCCGCAACCCCGGTTACTCGGTGAAGTGCCGGATCGGCGCCAACATGATCTGGGATGCCGAGTCCGGCGGCCGTCTGAAGTCGGGCATGACCATCGTCGAGCCGACATCCGGCAACACCGGCATCGGCCTGGCCTTCGTCGCCGCCGCCCGTGGCTACAAGCTGATCCTCACCATGCCCTCCTCCATGAGCCTGGAACGCCGCAAGGTGCTCAAGGCCCTCGGCGCCGAGATCGTCCTGACCGAGCCGGCCAAGGGCATGAAGGGCGCCATTGCCAAGGCCGAGGAAATCCTCGCCAGCGACCCGGCGAAATACTTCATGCCGGCGCAGTTCGACAACCCGGCCAACCCGGCGATCCACGAGAAGACCACCGGCCCGGAAATCTGGAACGACACCGATGGCGCGGTGGACGTGCTGGTGGCTGGCGTGGGGACCGGCGGGACCATTACCGGCGTGTCGCGCTACATCAAGAACACCAGGGGCAAGCCGATCCTCTCGGTGGCTGTCGAGCCGGTCGCCTCGCCGGTGATCAGCCAGGCCCTGGCCGGCGAAGAGATCAAGCCGAGCCCGCACAAGATCCAGGGTATCGGCGCCGGCTTCGTACCGAAGAACCTCGACCTGTCCCTGGTCGACCGCGTCGCCACCATCGCCGACGAGGACGCCAAGAACATGGCCCTGCGCCTGATGCAGGAAGAAGGCATTCTCTGCGGCATTTCCAGCGGCGCCGCCATGGCCGCCGCGGTGAAGCTCGCCGAAGAGCCGAACATGCAGGGCAAGACCATTGTCGTGGTGCTGCCCGACTCGGGTGAGCGCTACCTCTCCACCATGCTCTTCGACGGCCTGTTCGAGGACCAGGAACTGGTCCAGTAAGCTCTATTCCGCCCCTCTGCGGGGCGGTTTCCTACCTGCCGTTCCGAATCGGTGCGGCTCGGGTCACGTGCGCTGTCTGCGGACCCGCAGGCAGCCATGGCCCCTCGCCATGTTCCGGCAAAATGGTTAATTCTTGCGCAGCCCGCGACGAAGCGTCGCCCATCTTTCGCGGATGGCCCGGGCTTTCCGCACCGTTGTCAGGAACACAAGAATGAAAATTTCCGCCCCGTTGCTCTCCACCCTTGCACTTTCCCTCTCCGTTGCCGCCGGCGCCGCCCAGGCCGACAGCGTGAAGATCTACAACTGGTCCGACTACATCGCCCCGGACACCGTGCCGACCTTCACCAAGGAAACCGGCATCCAGGCGACCTACGACGTCTACGACAGCAACGAGACCCTCGATGGCAAGCTGATGACCGGCAAATCCGGTTACGACATCGTGGTGCCGTCGAACCACTTCATGGCCAAGCAGATCCAGGCCGGCGCGCTGAAGAAGCTGGACAAGAGCCAACTGCCGAACTGGAAGAACCTCAACCCGGTGCTGATGAAGGCGCTGGAAGTGAACGACCCGGGCAACGAGCACGGCTTCCCCTACCTGTGGGGCACCACCGGCATCGGCTACAACCCGGCGAAGATCAAGGAAGTCCTCGGCGACAACGCGCCGATCGATTCCTGGGACATCTTCTTCAAGCCCGAGTACATGGAAAAGCTGGCCAAGTGCGGTGTAGCGGTGCTGGACAACGGCCCGGAACTGCTGCCGATCACCCTGAACTACCTGGGCCTGCCGCATCACAGCCAGAAGCTGGATGACTACAAGAAGGCCGAGGAAGCGCTGCTCAAGGTGCGTCCGTACATCCGCTACTTCCACTCCTCCAAGTACGTCAGCGACCTGGCCAACGGCGAGATCTGCGTAGCCGTCGGCTTCTCCGGCGACATCCTGCAGGCCGCCACCCGCGCCAAGGAAGCCAAGAACGGCGTGGAAATCCAGTACTCCACCCCGAAGGAAGGCTCGCCGCTGTGGTTCGACATGGTCGCCATGCCCAACGACGCGCCGGATGAGAAAGCCGCCTACGCCTTCATGAACTACCTGCTGCGCCCCGAAGTGATGGCCGGCGTCAGCAACTACGTGCACTACGCCAACGGCAACCTGGCCGCCGACCCGCTGGTGGACAAGGCGATCAAGGCGGACCCGGCGATCTACCCGCCGCAGGACAAGATGGCCAAGCTGTTCGCCCTCGAATCCATGCCGATGAAGATCGACCGCGTACGTACCCGCACCTGGAACACCATCAAGACCGGCAAGTAAGCGTCAACCTTGCGTGACAACGCGCGGCCCCGGCCGCGCGTTGTCGTTTCTGCCGATTGCACCGGGCCGGATTTCGCGGAGAGCGCCCGCCCCAGTGAGAGATGCAGGAGGCGAACTCCTTGTAGGAGCGAGCTTGCTCGCGAACAGGCCCCGCGACGGAATCGGTTCGCGAGCAAGCTCGCTCCTACGAAATGCGTCAGCACAGGTGCAGCCTGTGCGCGTTGTCGTTTCTGTCGCAGGAATCGCAGATTGCCGCGCGACTCGCACAGGGCTCGCCTGCGCGCGCAACGCCCGCTATAGTCAGCCCACGCAGCGCCGTTGCTGCCCCACTGAACAGGTTCGCCGTCCATGTCCCGATACCCATTGCCCGATCCGGCAATCATCGCTGCAGCCTCCCCGGCACGCGGCGCGGGTGCGGGCGCGGCCTGCCCTCCTCCTCCTGTCGTCGCTGTCGCGTCGCCTCCGCCACCCGGTGCGGCCTACCCGCCACCCGGCGTGAGCTTCTGACGCCTCACGCGTTTTTCACCGCCTGGTTTCCCGCGTTCAACTGACGCGGCTCCCGGTATGTGTCCGGCCCTAAGCAGGCCGGGCGTGATCTGCCTGACGACAGGTGCATTGCATGATTTCGTTCACTCGTTCTTCCCTGGCCGGCCTGGCCAGTACCTCGCTGTTCGTGCTGCTGTGGAGCAGCGCCGCGATCATCAGCAAGTGGGGCCTGGCCCACGCCTCGCCGATGGTGTTCCTCATTGCCCGCTTCGGCACCGCGCTACTGGCGCTGCTGATCCTCTCCCCGCTGATCGGCCTGCGCTGGCCGCGCGAGCGCAGGCAGGTTCGCCATGCCGTGTTCACCGGCCTGGTGATGCTGGGTATCTATCCGATCTTCTACCTGATGGCGCTGGACCTGCACGTCACCCCCGGCGTGATCGCCACGGTGCTGGGCGTACAGCCAATGCTGACCAGCTTCCTGCTCGAACGCCGGCATTCGCCGCAGCGCCTTGCCGGTCTCGCGCTGGGGCTGATCGGGCTGGTGATGGTGGTCTACCAGAGCATCGGGCTGTCCGGCCTGACCTTCGCCGGGCTGGCCTGCTGCCTGCTGGCACTGCTGTCGATCACCGGCGGCTCGATCCTGCAGAAGAACATCCGCGAGAATCCGCTGGGCACCCTGCCGCTGCAGTACATCGCCGGGCTGGCGCTGTGCGTCGCCGTGGCGCCCTTCCAGCCGCTGCATGTGGAATGGAATGCTGCGTTCATCCTCAGTGCACTGTGGATGGGGCTGATGGTCTCGGTGCTGGCCACCGTGCTGCTCTACCGGATGATCGCGGCGGGCAACCTGGTCAACGTCACCAGCCTGTTCTACCTGGTGCCGGCGGTCACGGCGCTGATGGATTACACGGTGTTCGGCAATCGCCTGTCCGCCCTCGGGCTGCTGGGCATGGGGCTGATCGTGGTGGGCCTGATGCTGGTGTTTCGCAAGACGGCTCCGGCGCGGGACGCTGGAAACGCACAAGCGGTGGATAACGGGTAGTCCTCCGTGGGGCTTGCCCCCTCTCCCTAACCCTCTCCCTGAAGGGAGAGGGGACTAGTCTGCGCCAACTGAAAGATCCGAGCGGTCCTGCCAGCACCGGAAGAACTCGGGCGTTGAAGCTCGCAGAGGACTGCTCCCTCTCCCTTCGGAGCGGGGCGCGCAGCCAGGGCTGGGGAGAGGGAAACCCGCCGGCACAAACTATCAGGAAATGTCCGTCGCCCTCACCCCGCCGTCTCCACCTTCGCCACCGGCGCCGGCCGCAGCACCAGCCACAGCGCCGCGGCGATCAGCACGCCTCCCTGCAGGTGCGCCCAGGACAGCGACTCATCCAACAGCAGCACGCCCCAGAACACGCCGAAGGGCGGGATCAGGAAGGTCACCGTCATGGTCTTCAACGGGCCGATGCTGGCCAGCAGGCGGAAGTACAGGACGTAGGCGAAGGACGTGCAGAGGAAGCCCAGGCCAGCCAGCGCCAGCAGGATCTTCGGCTCGGCCAGCGGCGCCAGCGGCATGTCCAGGCTGGTGCCGAGGAAGAACGGCAGCAGGCACAGGGTTGCGCCCGTCTGGCTGCCCAGGGCCGAGACAGCGAAGTCCAGCCCGCCCTGGTCGTTGATCCAGCGCTTGGTGAAATAGCCGGCGAAGCCGTAGCAGGTCGTCGCCACCAGGCAGGCGGCGGCGCCCCAGAGCACCTGAGAGTCGAAGGGAACAGGCCCGGCGCGGGTCAGCACCGCTACGCCGGCCAACCCCAGCAATACGCCGAGCGCCTTGCCGCCGGTGAGTGCCTCACCGAAGAACAGCGAACCGATCAGCACGCCCATCAGCGGCGTGGTGGCGTTGAAGATCGCCGAATACCCCGCCGGCAGAAACTGCGCCGCCAGGCTGTACATCAGCACCGGGATGCCAGAAGCAATCACGCCGATCAGCAGGAGGCGCACCAGCTTGCCGCGGAAATCCCAGCGGGTGCGCAGGACCAGCATGATCACAACCAGCCCGGCTGCGGACAGCACGACACGAAAGAACGCCGTCGGCATGACCCCGATGGCGGGCACCAGTTGGCGCATGAACAGGAAGCTGGCCCCCCAGATGGCGGCCAGCCCGAACATATTCAGCAGAGCAGCGGGATTCATCGCGAAAAGCTCCAGGGCAGGTAAGCCGCCAGACTACGCCAGCGGCAGACACCATCCATCCATAGCTGACTTTCAAAGTCCACTGTCAGATGCGACGCAGGCGGGCCATGCTCAGCACGTCGGCGTAGATGCCGTCGCGAATGGCGTACTCGCGCAATTGGCCCTCCACTTCGAAACCGAACTTGCGGTACAGCGCGATGGCCGGAGCGTTGTCGGTGTAGACGGTCAGTTCGACGCGGCGCAGGGCCATCCAGTTGTCCGCAAGGTCCATCAACTCGGCCAGCAGCCGCGTGCCGACGCCGCGCCCCTGCCAGGCCACCGCCACGCCCATGCCGATGCTGCCGCAATGGCTGCGCCGCACGCGCGGGAACTGTTCGATGCTCGCGCTGCCGATCACCTGGTCCTGGTGCATCGCCATCAGCGTTACCCGGCGCTCGTCATCCAGCACCATTCGCTTGCGCCACAGGTCCGGCGCCTGATGCGGCATCTGCAGCACCTGGCGGCACACGGCCGGGTCGTTGTAGAGGGCCGCGAGGCCATTGATGTGCTGCTCGGTGCAGCGCTCGATGCGAAACTCTTCCATTGCGGGCCGGCTCCTTGCCGATAGGGCTTTTCCAGGGCTCTTTGTCCAAGAGCGTGGCCGGCCAGCATACGCGTTAATTTCACGGGAAAGCGCCACGATCCTCCGGCGAAATCGCCCTTTCCCTCCCCCATTCCCATGGCTAAGCTCGCTGCACCAGAACCCAGCAGAGGCGCTCCCATGGCTCAGCACTGGCCGGCGACCGAGATCGCGACCCTGATCCTCGAAGGCTTCGACGACTACCGCGCGAAGTTCCACCAGATCACCGCCGGAGCGCCCGCGCGTTTCGAGCAGGCGCAATGGCAGGAGGCCCAGCGCGCCTCCGCCGCACGCATCGACCTGTACGAGGAAATGGTCGCCGAGACCGTAAGCCGCCTGACCCGCGCCATGGTCGGCATCGACCTGGTGGACGTGGAGCGCTGGCCCATCGCCAAGAGCGCCTACATCACCCTGATCGACCCGCGGCTGGACGACGAACTCGCGGAAACCTGGTTCAACTCGATCTTCTGCGGCCTGTTCAGCCACGACAACATCAGCGACGGCACGATGTTCGTGCACACCACCCGGCCCTCGCTGCGCGCCCATTCGCGCGATCCGCACACGCGCCTCTACCGCCCCGGCGGCAAGCTGCGCCAGGCGCTGGAGAGCATCTTCGACGACTACCGCTTCGCCGTGGACTACGACGACCGCGAACGCGACCTGGAGCGCATGGATCACCTGCTGCACGCCAACCTGCCGGACTGGGTGTGCAAGGACCCGACCCTGACCATCGAGCTGATCGGCTCGGTGTTCTACCGCAACAAGGGCGCCTACCTGGTCGGCCGCCTGTTCACCCCCGAGGAGCAGTGGCCGCTGGTGTTCCCGCTGGTGCACCACGAGGGGCGCGGCATCCAGTTCGACACGGTGATCACCGACGAGGCGGAAGTCTCGATCATCTTCTCCTTCACCCGCTCCTACTTCATGGTCGACGCGCCGGTGCCGGCGGAGATGGTCGCCTTCCTCAAGCGCCTGCTGCCGGGCAAGCACATCGCCGAGCTGTACACCTCCATCGGCTTCTACAAGCAGGGCAAGAGCGAGTTCTACCGCGCGCTGATCAACCACCTGGCGACCACCGACGACCGCTTCGTGATGGCCCCCGGCGTGCGCGGCATGGTCATGAGCGTGTTCACCCTGCCCGGCTTCAATACGGTGTTCAAGATCATCAAGGACAACTTCAACCCGGCCAAGACCGTGGACCACGCCACGGTGATCCAGAAGTACCAGCTGGTGAAGAACCACGACCGTGTCGGGCGCCTGGCCGACACCCAGCAGTTCGCCGATTTCCGCTTCCCGGTGCGAAAGTTCGACCCCGACTGCCTTGCCGAACTGCTGGACGTCGCGCCCTCCACCGTGATTCTGGAGGGCGACGTGGTGCTGATCCGCCACTGCTGGACCGAGCGCCGCATGACCCCGCTGAACATCTACCTGGAGCACGCCACGCCGGCGCAGGTGGAAGAAGCGCTGAAGGACTACGGGCTGGCGATCAAGCAACTGGCGGCAGCGAACATCTTCCCCGGCGACATGCTGCTGAAGAACTTCGGCGTCACCCGCCACGGCCGCGTGGTGTTCTACGACTACGACGAGATCTGCTACCTCACCGAAGTGCATTTCCGCCACATCCCGCCGGCGCGCTACGAGGAGGACGAGATGTCCTCCGAGCCCTGGTACTCGGTGGGGCCGATGGATGTGTTCCCGGAAGAGTTCCCGCGCTTCCTGTTCGTCGACCTGAAGCTGCGCCGGCAGTTCGCCAAGCTGCACGGCAACCTGTTCGACGCGGACTACTGGAAGGGGCTGCAGGAACAGATTCGCGCCGGCAAGGTGATCGACGTGTTCCCCTACCGCCGCCACGAATCGCCCGAGGAAGCCTTGGGGCGTCAGGCCAACCTGTAGGAGCGAGCTTGCTCGCGAACAACGGCACCCCACCTGACATCGACACGTCGGGCTGACACCGGTTCGCGAGCAAAATCGCTCCTACGAAGAGCCGTCGAGGTTCAGTTCCAGTGACGGCGCGAAGCGCGACGGTTGTCGCCCAGGCCGACCAGCGCCGCCAACGAAGCCATCAGCACCTCGGCGATCCACGCCAGCAGCAGGCCGCCGGCCAGCGCCCAGCCAATGGCCTCGGGCTCCAGCACCACCTGGTAGCGGTAATTCTCGTAGGTTTCCTGCAGCAACTCATGGTTCGGCGCCGTCACCATGTGCAGCGCGCGCTGGTACCAGCTGCCCTGCAGCGCCTGCCATTCGTTCTCGAATAGCTGGGCACGGCGCATGAGGCGCTCGATGTTGTCGGCGTCACGCTGGAATACCGGGTCGGCACTACCGCGGTAATGCGCCACCAGGGCACTCAGGTCCCCCTTGAAGAACTGCCCCGATGTGTCCTTGAACCCCTGGAGTGCCTGGGTGGCCTCGATGCGGTGGGCGTCGACGCGTTGCGCGTAATCCTTGATGAAGCCCGGCACCTGGACCGCGACCATCAGCCCCAGTGCAAACAGCACCATGCGTACGTAGCTGCGCAGCATTCTTTCCCCCTTCGTTCTTATGGATGTGCAAGGCGACGCCGGATTCTCCCGTTTGCCGCACCGGCATTCCGGGAATGCTTCACGTCCCGATCAGATGCGGCCCTGGGTGACGATCTCGCCACGCCACCAGAGCATCCACTCGCCGCCCTGCATCAGGGTCCAGTTTTCGTTGTCGGTCAGCGGTTCGGTGGCGATCACCGTCACCACGTCGTTGGGTGTGGTTTCCGACTGGAAGTCCACCGTGACGTCGGCATCACGCAGCCGTGCCGGGCCGAACGGCGCGCGGCGGGTGATCCAGGCCAGCTTGGTGCTGCAGAAGGTGAACAGCCAGTCGCCGTCGCTGAGCAGGCAGTTGAACACGCCCTTCTCGCGGTAGGAGGCGCAGGCGGTGACCAGGGTGGGCAGCAGCACCTCCACCGGCACGGGTTCGGGGAACGCACGGCGCACGCGGTTGAGCAGGTCGCAGAAGGCCGCTTCGCTGTCCGTGTCGCCCACCGCGCGGTACAGACCGGGCTCGGGATGGAAGTCGGCGAGCTGGCCGTTGTGGGCGAAGGTCCAGTAGCGCCCGCCCATTTCGCGCACGAACGGGTGTGTGTTGGACAGGCAGACCTTGCCGACGTTGGCCTGGCGGATGTGGCCGATCACCGCTTCGCTCTTGATCGGGTAGCGCTGCACCAGCCGCGCGACTTCCGAGTCGACGCTGGCGGACGGGTCCTGGAACAGCCGCACACCGCGCCCTTCATAGAAGGCGATGCCCCAGCCGTCGCGGTGCGGGCCGGTGCCGCCGCCGCGCTGCATCAGCCCGGTGAAGCTGAAGACGATGTCCGTCGGGACGTTGGCGCTCATGCCGAGCAACTCGCACATGAATCAGTTCTCCTCCATCAGTGCCTCGCGCAGCTGATGCAGCTCGCGTTCCAGGCGATTCTGCATCCTTTTCCGCCCCAGCGGCAGGAACCGCGTGAGCGCGCGCAGCAGCAGGGCCGGCAGGTCGCTCAATTCACGCGGGATAAGGTGCAGATGAAAATGTGGGACGTGCTGGTTGGCCGCGGGGCCGTCGTTGACCAGCAGGTTGATGCCGACCCTCCCGTAGCCGGCACGGCGCAACACGCGCTCCATGCGCTCGGCCAGCGGGATCAGGTCCTGCTGCGCGCTCTCCGAAAGCTGGTGCAGGAAGGTCGCGTGCTCACGGGCCACCAGCAGCAGGTGCGCGGGGCGCAGCGGGTAGATGTCCAGCAGCACGATGAAATGATCGTCTTCGTAGAGGATACGGGCCGGCACGCGACCGGCCGCGATGGCACAGAACACGCAGTCCATGGGAACTCCTCGAAAGGCCGTTCAGTTCATGCTGGACGCGTGCGGGGCAGGACGCAAGGCCGGTCTACAGGCGCGGTTCGATCCGCACGCGGTTGTCGTGCCGTTCGCTCGGGTGGGAGTCCACACCCTCGACCAGCTCAGGCTGCATCAGCTGGCGCAGGGTCGGTTCGTCTTCCGCTTCCTTGTCCTGGCGGCGCTTCTTCAGCGAACGCTCCAGTGGCCAGCGGATCAGCACGAACAGCAGGTACAGGCCGAAGGCGGCTAGCAGCACCAGGGCGAGGTCGGAGACGGCGCGCCAGGCGTTGTTGCCGACCTTGAACACCACGTCCAGCGCGGTGATGGCAATCGCCGGGGCGTACAGGTTGTTCGCCGGGTCCACCGGGGTCGGGGTGAACAGCAGGACGATGACGATCACCCGCAACGGCTCGCGCAGCCAGCGCCACATCCAGCCGGTCATCAGGAACCAGACCAGGGTCAGGCCAAGGCCGGCGGCGATATAGGCGCCCCAGGCAAGCGTGTAATCGTGTTCGTTCATGCGCGTGCGTACGTGCGGTGTCGGCAGAGGGGTGCGTATGATAGCTCCTTTTCCCCGTGGGTGCGCAGCCAGGCGTCATCCATGCCGCCGCCGAGGATTCGCCATGACCGACCGCCAGCCCCCCATCGCCCGCCGCGAGGCCGCAGCCGATCCCTATGCCTGGCTGGAAAACCGCGACGCCGATGATGTCCTCGACTACCTGAAAGCAGAAAATACCTACCTGGAAGATCGACTTCTTCCTCAGACGAAGCTACGCGAAACCCTGTTCCAGGAGATCAAGGGCCGCATCCGCGAAACCGACCTGTCGCTGCCCACGCCCTGGGGCCCCTGGCTCTACTACCAGCGCACCACCGCCGGCGACGAGTACCCTCGCCACTACCGCAGCCCGCGCCCGGCCGATGGCTCGCTGACCGTCGAGGAGAGCGCCGAAGAATTGCTGCTGGACCCGAACGAGCTGGCCGGTGACGGCTTCCTGTCGGTCGGCGCGTTCAGTATCAGCCCCGATCATTCGAAGCTGGCCTACAGCCTGGATACCAGCGGCGACGAGATCTACACCCTCTACGTGAAGGAACTGGCTGACGGCAGCATCACCACCCTGCCCTTCGACAACTGCGATGGCAGCCTCACCTGGGCCAACGACAACCGCACCCTGTTCTTCGGCGAGCTGGACGACACCCACCGTCCGCACAAGCTCTACCGCCACAGCCTGGGCGAAAGCGACGCGCAGCTGATCTTCGAGGAGCCCGACGGGCGCTTCTTCCTCAACTGCTACCGTGCCAGCTCCGAGCACCAGCTGGTGCTGCTGCTCAACAGCAAGACCACCAGCGAGGCCTGGGTGCTGGACGCCAACGAGCCCAAGGGTGAGTTCGTCTGCCTGGCGCCGCGCGAGGAAGGCCACGAGTACTACCCGGACCACGGCCGCCTTGAGGGCAACTGGGCCTGGCTGATCCGCAGCAACCAGGCCGGTATCAACTTCGCGCTCTACCACGCCAGCGAGGCACAGCCGACCCGAGCCCACTGGCAGGAACTGGTGGCCCACCGCGACGACGTGATGCTCGAAGGCCTGACGTTGAGCGCCAGCGCCCTGACCCTGAGCCTGCGCGAAGGCGGCCTGCCGATCGTCGAAGTCCACCCGCACGGCCAGCCGGCGCACCGCGTCGGCCTGCCGGACGCCGCCTACAACCTCTATGTACAGGACAGCCTGGAGTTCGACAGCGCGGTGATCCGCTTGCGCTACGAGGCGCTCAACCGCCCGGCGCAGATTCGCCAGCTGGACCTCGCCAGTGGCGAACAGAAAGTCCTCAAGCAAACCCCGGTGGAAGGCCCATTCGACGCCGACGCCTACGAGAGCCGCCGCCTCTGGGCCGACGCCGCCGACGGCGTGCAGGTGCCGATCAGCCTGGTCGGCCGCCGCGAGGTGCTGGAAGACATCGCGCGAGGCAAGCCGGCGCCACTCTACCTCTATGGCTATGGTGCTTATGGCGAGAGCCTCGACCCCTGGTTCTCCCATGCGCGCCTGAGCCTGCTGGAGCGCGGCTTCGTCTTCGCCATCGCCCACGTGCGCGGCGGCGGCGAACTGGGCGAAGCCTGGTACCGCGCCGGCAAGCTGGAGCACAAGCAGAACACCTTCAGCGATTTCATCGCCTGCGCCGACCATCTGCTGGCCCACGGTTACAGCACCCCGGCGCAGCTGGCGATCAGCGGCGGCAGCGCCGGCGGCCTGCTGATCGGCGCGGTCCTCAACCAGCGCCCGCAGCTGTTCGCCGCGGCCATCGCCGAAGTGCCCTTCGTCGACGTGCTCAACAGCATGCTCAATCCCGACCTGCCGCTGACCGTCACCGAGTACGACGAGTGGGGTAACCCGCAGGAGCCGGAGGTCTACGCACGCATCAAGGCCTACGCCCCCTACGAGAACGTCAGCGCCCAGGACTACCCGGCCCTGCTGGTGGTGGCCGGCTATAACGACAGCCGCGTGCAGTACTGGGAAGCCGCGAAGTGGGTCGCCAAGCTGCGCGTCAGCAAGACCGACGACCGCCTGCTGCTGCTCAAGACCGACCTGGGCGCCGGCCACGGGGGCATGAGCGGCCGCTACCAGGGCCTGAAGGATGTGGCACTGGAATACGCCTTCCTGTTCAAGGTGCTGGGCATCGAAGGCCACGCCTGATGCTCTACACCTGCCCCTGCTGCGGCTACTTCAGTTTCGGCGACCCTCCGGGGTCGTACGAAATCTGCGAGATCTGCTTCTGGGAGGACGATCACCTGCAACTCTGCTTCCCTGACGCCCGCGCCGGCGCCAACGCCGTGAGCCTGATCGAAGCGCAGGTCAACTTCGTGCAATGGGGCGCCTGCGAGCGGCGCTTCCGCGCCAAGGTGCGCCCGGCGACCATTGAGGACGTGAAGGACGACCGCTGGTTCCCGCTGTGGGAGAAGCGCGTGGAACTGCCGGACGGCGAGGCGCCGCTGACCGGCGAGGAAGCCTGCTACTGGCTGCGCGCACCGGCGCCGGGCTGACTCAGCCGGCGCGGAAGATCAGGTGCTCTTCCCAGTCGTCCTCGGGCACCGCCCCCTCGGCGAGCATGCGCCCGGACTGGGAAATACGCTCGTGGTGCACCGCGTCAGGATCGCCGCAGACCAGGTGGTGCCAGAGAGGCAGATCCTTGCCTTCGGAGACCAGGCGATAGCCGCAGGTCGGCGGCAGCCACTGGAACTCGTCGGCCTGGGCCGGGGTGAGCTGGATGCAGTCGGGTACGCTGGCGCGGCGGTTGGCGTAGTCGGTGCAGCGGCAGGTCTTCAGGTCCAGCAGTTTGCAGGCGATGCGTGTGTAGTAGACCGCGCCGTCGTCCTCGTCTTCCAGCTTCTGCAGGCAGCACAGGCCGCAGCCATCGCACAGCGATTCCCACTCTTCCTGATCGAGCTGGTCGAGGGTCTTGCGTTTCCAGAAGGGTTCGACTTTGGCGGCCATTTTTGGGTCAGGGGCAATTTCACGGGGCGCAAAGTCTAAGCCTGTCGCGCCCGCAGGCCAAGCGCAGGCGACCATTGACCGCGCAGCGCTTGCCAGAGCGGGCCGCGCTGGTTAGTTTGATCGCCCCACGGGCCCGGTCCGCCTGCCTTCTACCAGCGCCGCGAGACCCGCCAGCCGCCCGATCCCACCGCGATGCCCGGCCGACCACGGCACCATCGGCAGATTCCACGCCCTTCAAGGAGCCACCATGAGCGCCAATCCTCGCGTTTCCGAGCACCCGATCGACCCGCAGTTCATCAATCGCTGGTCGCCCCGCGCCTTCAGCGGCGAAGCCATTCCCCAAGCCACCCTGCTGAGCTTCATCGAGGCCGCGCGCTGGGCGCCGTCTTCCTTCAACTCGCAGCCCTGGCGCTTCCTCTTCGCCCTGCGCGACACGCCGAACTGGCAGCGCTACCTGAACCTGCTGGGCGAGTTCAACCGCGGCTGGGCGCAGCACGCCTCGGCGCTGGTGGTGGTGCTGTCCAAGACCACCTTCGCACCGCCCGGCTCCAGCGAGGAAAAGCCCGCCCTGTGGCACAGCTTCGACACAGGTTCGGCCTGGGGCTTCCTCGCCCTGCAGGCGAGCCTGGCGGGCTGGCACACCCACGGCATGGCCGGCTTCGACCGCGAGCTGGCGCGCACCGAGCTGAAGGTCCCGGCGGACCACGAAATCCACGCGGTGATCGCCATCGGCAAGCTGGGCGACAAGTCGATCCTCTCCGAGAGCCTGCAGGCCCGCGAAGTGCCCAATGCCCGCCGTCCGCTGGCGGAAATCGTGGCCGAAGGTGATTTCTCACTTTGACGGCATGGCGCTCCCTGTAGGAGCGGGCCACGCCCGCGATCGCGCGCATGGCGCGCTCCTACAGGTTGACGCCGGCGTTGTGCGGTTCAACGCCTGCGGAAAAGCAAAAGGCCCCATACGGGGCCTTTTTCACGTCCGCCGCGATCAGTAACCGCGGGAGAAGTCCACTTCGCCGCGCATGGCCTGCCCTGCCCAGAAGCGCGTGAGGTTGTCGCGGAACAGGTCGATCAGCAGGCTCGGCAGCGTCGGCGCGGCGGTATGGCCCGTGAGCAGCAGGCGCGGCGTGTGCCAGAAGGGGTGCGAGGTCGGCAGCGGCTCCTGGCGACAGACGTCGATCACCGCACCGGCCAGCTGATTGGCTTCCAGCGCCGCGACCAGGTCCTCGTCCACCACCGAAGTGCCACGCCCGGCATTGAGGAACAGCGCGGTGGGCTTCATCCGCTGGAACAGCGCGAGGTTGAAGATATCCGCGGTTTCCGGCGTGTCGGGCAGCAGGTTGATCACGTAGTCGGCGGTCTCCGCCAGGCGCGGCAAGTCATCCAGCCCGCCCATGCGACCGAAGGGCACCAGTGAACGCGGGGTCTTCGCCACGCCAACCAGGTCCACGCCGAAGGGCGCCAGCATGTGCGCCACGGCCTGGCCGATCTCGCCGGTGCCGACGATGAGGATCTGCCGGCCACTCAGGCTGCCCGGCGCGCGGTCGTCCCACTGCACGCCGACCTGGCTGGCCAGGCGGCCGAGGAACTGGCGTTCGTGGGCGAGCATGTAGGTGAGCAGGTATTCGGTCATGACCTGGCCGAAAATGCCGACGGCGCGGGTCAGGGCGTAGTCCTTGGGGAGGTCGTCGGCCAGCAGCGGGGTGATGCCCGCCCAGCTGGACTGGATCCATACCGGGTGCACGCCCTGGCGTAGCAGTTGGGCTGCCAGAGTCGGCTCGCCGAGCCACACGGGGCATTCGGCCGCCGCTTCCACCAGGGTGTCGGGGTTGTTGCCGGAGATCACCGTCAACCGGGGTTCGGCCGCCATCAGCAGGGCAGCATAGAGGGCGTGTTCGCGATCAAGTACGAGCAGGCGCATGGTCAGGCCTTTCGCTTCGAACGGTGGAGCATTTCCGGCTGGCGCATCTGGACTCGCTTCAAGGGAGCTTCCCTGGGGAAATCGTCGTCAGTTCTAGGGAAGTCAGGCGGCTATAGACACAGCCAGAGACCAAGCGTTCCGCTCCGTTGAACCCTTTTTACTCCTGCATAATGCGCTCAAGCCGCGCACTTGCACAGTGCCAGCACTGGGCAAATACGCGGCCTGAACAGGGTGACGATACGGTCGGGATCAGACCGGATCGTTCCGCCGCAGCAATTCCTCGGGGAGGTGCTGGATGTACTCCTCCTCCGCCGGCGGCATCTGCAGGTGGAAACCTTGTTTCTCGATGTTTTCCAGCACCACGTTGATGTCTTCCCGGGCCAGCTGGCGCTCGGGGCTCAGGACCAGGTCGAAGGCGTGCTGCGGCGCGCCGAAGGCGACAAGCAGCGCCTCGGGCACACGACTGAGGGCTTCGCGCTTGTCAACGTACAGGTACATCTCGTTCTTGCGCGGACTCTTGTAGATGGAGCAGATGCGTTTCATGTCGGTACTTTCCGCGTTATTGAATGCGCCGCGTTTTGCAGTGGGTCGCGTTATTCGGGGGTCTGGGTCGCCAGGCTGTCCAACAGGGCCTGCCCCATCAGCTCGCGGCGCCAGCCCTGCAGCGAGTCGGGCAACTGGTAGGGGCCATTGGGCCAGCCGGTCTTGAGCAGGGCTTCGAGAATCTTCTTGCGCAGCATCAGCTCCGGCGCCATTTCCAGGCGCTCGGCTTCCTTCTGGCCGACTTCACGCAGCTTCTTCAGCACCGGGGTGATCTCGCGCGGCAGCGGCTCGGGCAGGGTCTGCGGCCAGACGGCTTCGGGCAACTTCGCCGCGTGGGCCATCAGTGCGATCAGGGTGTCACCGTCCTGGCGCACGGTGCGCGGGTGCATGTCGTCAATACGCGCCAGGGCGACCTTGTCGGCCGGCTGGAAGCGCGCCAGCGGCCACAGGGTGTGCTCGCGCAGAATGTGGTTGCGCGGTTTGTTGCGCAACCGCGCCTGCTCCTCGCGCCAGACGCACAGTTCGCGCAGCACGGCCAGCTGCGGGCGATTGAGCTTCCACGCCAGCTTGACGTCGAGGTAAGCCTCCTGCGGGTCGCTGACGCGGCTCTGGTTGTTGGTCAGGTCGGTGCCGTCGGCCAGCAGCCACTGCAGCTTCTCGTCGCTCAGGCGTGGCGCGAGCTTCACATAGACCTCGGCCAGGTGCTGAACGTCCTCGGCGGCATAGCGCACCTGCATGTCGGTCAGCGGGCGTTGCAGCCAGTCGGAGCGAGTTTCGTCCTTGGGCAGGTCGAGGCCGAGGATTTCCAGCACCAGCTTGGAGTAGCCCATGGAATGCGGCATGCCCAGGTAGGCGGCGGCCAACTGGGTGTCGAACAGCGGCTGCGGCAGGCTGCCGGTCAGGCGCTGGAAGACTTCCAGGTCCTCGCCGCAGGCATGGAACACCTTGACCACCACCGGCGACTCCAGCACGGCAGCGAACGGCGACCAGTCGCGGATCAGCAGCGGGTCGATCAGCCACACGCCGCTGCCATCGCCGACCTGCACCAGCCCGGCGGCCGGGTAGAAGGTATCGACACGCATGAACTCGGTATCGAGCGCGAGGTATGGCAGTTCTTTCCAGTCCTGGCACTTGCGCTCCAGGGTGGCATCGTCGCGAATCCACTGTATATCGAGGACGGTCACGAACATCTCCTTCGTTTCGGTGCGCGCAGTATATAGAGATGCATGATGTACGAGCATTCCACTCGGCCATCGGTCTGTGACAACTGCATGGCAATCTCTACGCTTTGCCCCGCCCACAACAACAAGAAGGCAGCTTGCGCATGAAAAAGCTTCTCGGACTGGTCGTCCTGCTGGTCGTAGCCCTGGCGGTCTACCTGGCGCTCACGCCCAGCCCCATCGATCCGCTGGCCTGGACGCCGCCCAAGGCGCCACCGATGACCGGCGTGATGGAACCCAACGACACCCTGATGAAAGCCGAACTCCTCGCCCAGGGCCAGATCGTCGGCCCCGAGGATACCGCCGTGGACAGCCAGGGCCGGGTTTTCGCCGGGCTGGACGACGGGCGCATCGTGCGCATCGGCGCCGACGGCAAGGCCGAAACCTTCGTCGAGACCGGCGGCCGCCCGCTGGGCCTGGCGTTCGACAAGGGCGGCAACCTGATCGTCGCCGACGCCTGGAAGGGCCTGCTGGAGGTCGATCCACAGGGCAAGATCCGCGTGCTGACCGATTCGGCCGACGGCGTTCCCTTCGCCTTCACCGATGACCTGGACATCGCCAGCGATGGCCGTATCTATTTCAGCGACGCTTCCAGCCGCTTCCACCAGCCCGACTACATCCTTGACCTGCTAGAGGCCCGTCCCCACGGCCGCCTGCTGCGCTACGACCCGGCCACCGGCAAGACCGAGACGCTGCTCAAGGACCTGTACTTCGCCAACGGCGTGGCCCTGTCGCAGCACGAGGACTTCGTGCTGGTCAACGAAACCTACCGCTACCGCATCACTCGCTATTGGCTCAAGGGCGAGAAGGCCGGGCAGCACGAGGTCTTCATCGACAACCTGCCGGGCCTGCCGGACAACCTCGCCAGCGACCGCAGCGGCACCCTCTGGGTTGCCCTGCCCTCGGCGCGCAAGGCCGACGCCGACATGATCCAGCAGATGCCCTGGCTGAAACGCCAGCTCACCAAGCTGCCGCGCGCCGTGCTACCCAAGCCGGTGCCCTACGGCCTGGTGATCCAGGTGAACGAGAAAGGCGAGATCGTGCGCAGCCTGCATGACACCAGCGGCCAGCACCTGCGCATGGTGACGTCGGCCAAGCCGGTGAACGGCGTGCTCTACCTGGGCAGCCTGGAGAACGACCGCATAGGCCGGCTACCCATACGCTGAAGGCTCCACGCCTCAGGCCGGTGTCTGCTCCGCCAGAGCAGGCGCTGGTACGGGCGCTGCGGCGGGCTCCAGCAGCTCCAGCATGCGCTCGCGCACCTCGCCCATCAGCACATCGATGCCCTGTTCAGTGAACCGGGTGGAATCGATCGGCGCGCCGACATGCACTTCCACCGGCATGCCGAGGTTCAGCTTGAGGCCGCCGGCCGGCAGCAGTTGCTGGATGCCACGAATCGCCACCGGGACGATGATCGCGTCGGTCTGCTGGGCCAGGCGGAAGCAGCCCTTCTTGAACGGCTGCAGCTTGCCATCCCTGGAGCGCGTGCCCTCGGGCGCGGCCCAGAGCACGATGCCGCTCTCCATCATTTCCCGCGCCTTCGCCAGGTCAGCCATGGCCTGGTGGCGGTTGTGCCGGTCGATGGACGGGAACTCCGCCGCGCGCATGGCGGCGCCCCACACCGGCACGGCGAACAGCTCGCGCTTGGCCAGCATGCGGATCGATCCGGGCATGGTCACGAAGATCGCCGGGATATCGTAGAAGCTGGAATGGGTGCAGAGGATCATGTAGCGACGGCCGTCGCTGAAGTCCGGCACCTCGCCGTGGCGACTCATGCGCGCGCCGGTCAGGCGCAGCAGGCTGCCGGACCAGTCGCGGGTGAAACCATCGACCCTGGCGCGGCGCAACCGGCCAATGGCGCCCAGTGCCAGGACCCGGACGCTGTAGCCCAGGGTGATCAGAACGGTCGCCAGTCCCACCAGGGCGACGCGCAGCGGGCCCGCCTTGCGCGGTGCCGATTGCTGGTCGTGCATGTTCGCCAACTCCCACCAACTTTTCATCGTACAAGCCTTATGATGCGCCTCAGCCCCGTCACGACACAGGAACGCGCCCATGACCCAAGCCCGCCTGCTCACGCCCGAGCAACTGGCCGCCCGCCTCGATGACCCGAATCTCGTCCTGCTCGACTGCCGTTTCGCCCTCGAAGACCCGGCCTACGGCGCGCGCAGCTACCAGGAAAACCACATCCCCGGCGCGCACTTCGCCGACCTCAACCGGGACCTTTCCTCCCCGGTGATTCCCGGCGTCACGGGGCGCCACCCGCTGCCCGATCCGCAACATCTGCAGGAACACCTGCGTGCCTGGGGCCTGAACGCCGACAGTGAAGTGGTGCTGTACGACGACGGCCCCGGCGCCTTCGCCGCCCGCGCGTGGTGGCTGCTGCTGTGGCTGGGCAAGAGCGAGGGGGTGTACCTGCTCGACGGCGGCCTGACCGCCTGGCGCAACGCCGGCCTGCGCCTGACCACCGCCGAAACACCGCTGCGTCCTGGCGACTTCAACGGCGAACCGGACAACAGTCTGCTGATCAGCGCCAGCGAACTGGCCACGAAACTCGGCTCCGCCGAACTGCCGCTGATCGACGCCCGCGGCCTGCCTCGCTTCCGTGGCGAGGTCGAACCCATCGACCCGGTCGCCGGCCACATTCCCGGCGCCCAGTGTGCGGCCTTTACCGACAACCTCGGCAACGACGGCCGCTTCCTGCGTCCGGAACACCTGCACCAGCGCTTCGCGGGTCTGCTGCGTGGCCGTCCGGCTGAGGACCTGGTCGCTTATTGCGGCTCCGGCGTCACCGCCTGCCACAACCTGTTCGCCCTGAGCCTGGCGGGCTATCCGCTGGGCCGCCTGTATGCAGGCTCCTGGAGCGAATGGATCACCGATAGCCGCCGCCCGGTGGCCAGGGGCGACTGATCTCCCCGCTCTGGCGGAAAAAACGGAAGGCGCTTCACACCGGCGCCTTCCGTTCCTATGGATAGGTACCAGGGCATCGGTCAGACTCGTGCCCATTCATCAAAGGAGTGATCCCATGCCTTCGCGCATCCACCAAACCCTGCTCGCCAGCCTGCTGCTCGGCCTGTGCAGCGCCCTCCCCCTCCACGCCGCGGAACTGGAAGCGACCCCCTGCGCCATCCAGGACGAGTGGTCCGACCTCTACGGCGAAGACCTGGTGAAAGCCGCCAAGGCGGGCCACGCCAGCGCCCAGTACAGCCTCGGCCTGGAATACGACTCCGGCAGCGACGAGTACGACCAGGACTACGAGAAAGCCGCCTACTGGTACGAGAAGGCCGCCAAGCAGGGCCACGCCTGTGCCCAGTACAACCTCGGCAACGCCTATGACAATGGCGACGGCGTGGAGCAGGACTCGGCCAAGGCGGTGTACTGGTACCAGAAGGCCGTCGACCAGGGCGACAAGGATGCCCAGTACAACCTCGCGATCATGTACGAGAACGGCACCGGAGTGACCCGCAGCTACAAGAAGGCCTTCGCCCTCTATCTGCTGTCCGCCGAACAGGGCGATGTGGACGCCGAGTACGAGGTGGGCGAGAGCTACGCCAAGGGGCGCGGCGTTGCGAAGAACCCCGCACAGGCCCGTGCCTGGTACCAGAAGGCGGCGGACCAGGGCCACGAAGAAGCCGAGGAAAAGCTCTCTGCGATGCCGGAGTTACCGCCGAGCATCTAATCGCCAGAAGGAATATGAACGAAAGCTGCGCCGACGAAACAGTTTAAAAACAGACCTTTACATCATCTTCATCGCACTACACTTCAATTTGAGCGGCTAAGTCCGCTTCCGGCGGGGCCGAGGATAATCATCAGAAGCTGCCAAGACGCCCAGCCCCGCCGGTCATTGATGACGAGGATGTCATGGGAATCGCCGCGAACGACCTTTGCCAGTATGTGATTCGCCCCACCCTGCACTATCTGGGGCGTCACAGTGTCGCGGCCGAATCGCTGCTGCTGGGGGCAGCGGCCTGTCAGTCGGCGCTGGGGAGCGCCCTCGATGACAGCCATGGCCACGGGCTGTATCGCATTGGTGAACAACGGCACCAGACGCTCTGGGATGGATTCCTGGCCCTGGACCCCGAGCTGGCCAGCCGCGTGCGAGGGCTGGCCAGCCAGCATGCCTTCCTCGACGCACCGCACCTCGAACTCACGGTCAACCTGCGCTATAGCACCGCCATCGCCTGGATGCTGGTTGAAGCGGAGCACCTGCCCCTGCCGCTGACGGACGACCCCATGGAATTGGCCCGCGTCTGGCGCCAGGTTTTCCACCCTCACGGACGCCTCCACGACTTCGTCGACGCCTGGCACAGCTACGTCGGAAATTTCAGTCGGGTCGCCTGAACATCCCTCATCCGAATGGTGACTGAGCGGTCAGAAATATTTTACATACAGCGACGAACGGACATCATTCAGATGGAACGCTCGTTTGAGCCCCGAAGCCCAAGGTAGAGCGCCTGCCGACCACTACCCAAGACCCGGGAATCTTGGTAGCTTGCGCGCCGATAAACACAGGAGTTGCTCTTACAATGAAAACAACATGGCTCAAGACCACCCTAGCCCTGACCATTAGCGCCGCCTCTGCCCAAGTCCTCGCCAACGGCATTGCGATCAACGAGCAAAGCGCCAGTGGCGCCGGTACCGCGTACGCGGGCCGTGCTTCCTCCGCACTGGACGCCAGCACCATCTACGGCAACCCCGCCGGCATGTCCAAGCTCAAGCGCACCGAAATCAGCGGCGGTCTTGCCGTGGTCTCGGCCAAGGACGACATCAGCGACGCGCACAGCTCCGCCACCGGCTCCAACAAGGGCGACTCCGTGCCACTGGCCGCCGTGCCGTTCGGCTACATCGCCACCCCGCTGGACGACAAGGTCAGCGTCGGCCTGGGCATCTACGTGCCGTACGGCATCATCAACGACTACGAAGGCAGCTTCCAGGGCCGTTCCCACGGCTCCTACAGCAAAGTCCAGGTGATCACCGTCCAGCCGACCATCAGCTACAAGTTCAACGACGTGGTGTCCGTCGGCTTCGGCCCGACCATCAACCGCATCGACGGCAAGCTGGAAAACGACCTGGCCACCAAGGGCCTGTTCGGCGCGCCGAACGACACCGAGATCAGCATCAAGGGTGACGACACCGCCGCTGGCTTCAACGTCGGTATCCTGGTGACCCCGACCGAGAGCACCTCCCTCGGCGCCACCTACCACTCCAAGGTCAAGTACGAGCTGGAAGGCCACACCACCGTGTCCAACTCGCCTGCCGGCCTGTTCGACTCGCGCATGGACGCCAGCCTGGACATCACCCTGCCCGAGTCCCTGGACCTGTCCATCACCCAGAAGCTGGATGATCGCTGGACCGTCTACGGTGGCACCACCTGGACGCGCTGGAGCCGTCTGAAGTCCATCGAAGTGCAGAACACCGGCGCTCCGATCGCTGCCTTCGACACCATCGGCGAAGACCTGAGCTGGCACGACACCTGGTCCGCCGCGATCGGTACCTCCTATCAGTGGAACGACCAGTGGGTCCTGCGTACCGGCTTCGCGTACGATCCGTCGCCGACCACCAACGAGCACCGCACCGTGCGTATCCCGGTGGGCGATCGCAAGATCTTCACCCTGGGCGCCGGCTACTCGCCGAACGCCGACATGACCATCGACGTGGCTTACGCCTACCTGTGGGAATCCACCGCCGGCGTGAACCAGCCGGACGGCCAGGAACTGGCGGGCCTGCAACTGCAGCCGGCCTATAGCGCCAAGTACGACAACAGCGCCCACGGCCTGACCGCGCAGATGACCTATCGCTTCTGATAGCGCCGCTGTGCAACGAAAAAGCCGGGCTCATGCCCGGCTTTTTCATTTCCGACGCGCAAAACCCTGTAGGAGCGAGCTTGCTCGCGAACAGGTTTTCCCCCGCGACTTCGGAATCAATCGGTTCGCGAGCAAGCTCGCTCCTACAAAGACCGCCGTTTCGGCTCAGGCCACTTCGCCAGGTGCGGCATGCTCGCGGCAGATCAGTTCGCCTTCGTGCGCGCCCAGCCGTTCCCCCGTCAGCCCGCAGAGTGCGCCGTCATCCCGTTTCTGGTGGAAACGACAGGTGCGGCACAGGCCGAACCCCGGCACGTTCTCCTGGCGTTGCACGGTCGCCAGCAACTCCCGCAGCAACTCGACCAGCAGCTCGCTGCGCTCCCCCAGCGCCTCTTCGGCGCGTCGCAGAAACGCCGGCGGCACCAGCGCATCGATCAGCCCCCTGCCCTCCTGCGTCAGTTCCAGATGCACACTGCGGCGGTCCTGGGCATCCGGACGTTTCTCGATCAGTCCCTTGGCCTCCAGCGTCTTGAGCGACTGGGACACCGTGCCCTTGGTCAGCCCGAGGAAGTCCGTCACGCCCAGCGGCGTGTTCGAATAGCGGTTGCAGCGCGCCAGGTAGTTCAGCGCACTCAGCTGGATCGGCTGCAGATCGGCCATCAGCGGCTGCTCGCGTGCCCAGGCACGCATCAGGCTGGCGATGCGTTCGAGGTAGTCGTACAGGGTCGTATCGGTCATGGGCTGATCCCTCCGATAGATAGTATCGATCAAAAACCAGTTTGACAGAAGGTCATTTCCGATCGCAGACTGAACTGGTATCGAATCGATACATACTCAATCGGGAGAAGGATCATGAGCAAAGCCGTTTACTACCATGCCGGTTGCCCCGTCTGCGTCGAAGCCGAGCGCGCACTGCTGCCGCTGCTGAACCGCGAAGTCGAAGTGGTGCACCTGGGCGAGCAGGCGCCGCGCGTGGCCGAAGCCGAGGCCGCCGGAGTGAAATCGGTACCGGCGCTGGTCGTCGATGGACAGGTGCTGCACCTGAACTTCGGCGCCGCCCTGGCCGACCTGAAGTAAGGTCTGGCGGCATGAGCGACTACCAGCCGTTGCACTGCGATCTCCATGACTTTCTGGAGATCGCCTGTCTCTACCCCTACTGGCTGCGTATCGAGTTGCGTGACGGCCTGGCGTTCGACGCCCAGGCCTTCACCACGCACACGCGAAGGAATGCCGGCGGGATGCTGGAGGAGTTTCTCGAGGTGCGGGTGGACGATGCCAGCCGGGAACTCCGGCTGGACCGTCTGCACGCCATTACGCCCTTGTCGGCGCAGGCGCTGTTCGGAAGGGTGGAGCTGGATGCGGCCGGCTGAGCGGCCGCAACGACCTCACCACATGAGGTCGTCGGGCACCACGTAATCCTTGTACGGATCGTCCTCGTCCGGCTCGCCGCTGGGCTCGCTGAGAACGATGATGCGGCGCTCGTCGCGCTCCTGGATGCGCAGCGCAGCATCGCGCGGCACGATCTCGTAGCGGCCATCGTGGCTGACGATGGCCAGGCTGCCACGGCTGAGCTTGTCGCGGACCATGTCGTTGACCGCGATGCGCTTGACCTTCTTGTTGTCGACGAAGTTGTAGTAGTCGTCCGACTCCAGCTTCGGCAGGCGCGTGCCCTCGATCAGCTGCTTGATCTGCGCCGCCTTGGCCTTCTTCTCGGATTTCTCCTGCTGCTGGCGGTTCAGCTCGGCATCACGGGCCTGCTTCTCGGCCTGGGCCTGCAGGGCCGCCTGGCGCTGGCTGTCGTCCTTCGCCACCTGGTTCTTGTGCTCCAGGCGCTGCTGTTTCTGCTTCTGCTTGCCGGCCTGCTTGGCCTGCTTCTCGTTGACCAGGCCGGCTTTCAGCAACTGATCACGCAATGACATGCTCATGAATCAAGGCTCTCCAACAGCCCATAGTGATGCAGGACAACTCCCAGACCAACGCCTAGGTGCGGCGGGATCGTCCTCAGGGGGTATAATCCTCGGGCCTGTGCCAGCGCAGCGCAAGTGCCTGGCTCGAATTCACTCATCTGGAGCGGACTCGTTACCTCCATGCTGAAGCTCATCGTTATCGCGGTACTGGCCATCTTCCTCGTTGCCATCCTCTACGTGCATCTGCGCGGCAAGGTGCGGCTGCCCTTCCTGCGCCAGGTGGTGAACCATTCCGCCTGGTTCGCCCCCTACAATTCGCTCATGTACCTGAACTCCAGCGTGCCGTCCAAGCCCTACCTGGACCGCGAGCGCTTCCCCGAGCTCGACAAGCTGCGCGACAACTGGCAGATGATCCGCGAGGAAGCCGAACAGCTGTTCGACGAGGGCTACATTCGCGACGCCCTGAACAACAACGAGGCGGGCTTCGGTTCCTTCTTCAAGAAGGGCTGGACGCGCTTCTACCTGACCTGGTACGACGGCCCGCTGCCCTCGGCGCAGCAGCTGTGCCCGAAGACCGTGGAGCTGGTGAGCAGCATCCCCAACGTCAAGGGCGCGATGTTCACCCGCCTGCCGCCGCGCAGCCACCTGAACAAGCATCGCGACCCGTACGGCGGCTCGCTGCGCTATCACCTGGGCCTGGCCACGCCGAACTCCGACAACTGCCGCATCTTCGTCGACGGCCAGCCCTACGCCTGGCGCGACGGCCAGGACGTGATGTTCGACGAGACCTTCGTCCACTGGGTGAAGAACGAGACGGACGAATCGCGCCTGATCCTCTTCTGCGATATCGAGCGTCCGCTCAAGTCGCCCCTGCTGACGCGCATCAACCGCCGCGTCAGCGCCTTCCTCGGGCGTGCTACGGCGCCGCAGAACGTCGAGGGCGAGCGCGTCGGCGGGATCAACCAGGCCTACTCGGTATTGATTCGCCTCGGTGACGCCGTGGGCAGCAAGGTGAAGGTATTCAAGCGCGCCTATCCCAAGGCCTACCGCATCGGCCGGCCAGTGCTGGCGGTGCTGTTGCTGGTGCTGATCCTGCGCTGGCTGTTCGGCTGACGGAGTACGCCCGGTGCGTTGAGAGATCCTTGTAGGAGCGAGCTTGCTCGCGAACAGATATTCCGACGGCGACGGGCCGTCAAGCGGTTCGCGAGCAAGCTCGCTCCTACCAATAGCAAAAGCCCCGCAAATGCGGGGCTTTTCGTGGGCGCCAATTCAACGGTGGCAGCACTTATCCACAGCTGAGCGGGTTCTTCTCGTCGCGCTTGGCTGCGCCCCACAGCTCGTCCATCTCTTCCAGGTTGCTGTCTTCCAGGGTGCGCCCCTGGTCGCGCAACGCCGTCTCGATGTAGCGGAAGCGGCGCTCGAACTTGGCATTGGCGGCACGCAGGGCGGTTTCCGGATCGACCTTGAGCTTGCGCGCCAGGTTGACCACCACGAACAGCAGGTCGCCGACTTCCTCGGCCTGGGCCTCGGTATCGCCGCCGGCCATGGCTTCGAGTACTTCGTCCAGCTCCTCGCGGACCTTGTCCACCACCGGCAGGGCGTCGGCCCAGTCGAAGCCGACCTGGGAGGCACGCTTCTGCAACTTGGCGGCGCGGCTGAGCGCCGGCAGGGCATTGGGTACATCGTCCAGCAGGGACAGCTGCACCGGCTCGGCGGCCTTGGCGGCGCGCTCTTCGGCCTTGAGCTCTTCCCAGCGCTGCTTGACCGCTGCTTCCGCCAGCTTCGCCGGGTCGGACTCACCGTACAGGTCGCCATCGGGGAACACGTGGGGGTGGCGGCGGATCAGCTTGGTGGTGATGCCATCGACCACCGCATCGAACTCGAAACGCCCTTCTTCCCGCGCCAGCTGCGCGTAGTAGACGACCTGGAAGAGCAGGTCGCCCAGCTCCTCGCGCAGGTGGTCGAAGTCACCGCGCTCGATGGCGTCGGCGACCTCGTAGGCTTCCTCGAGGGTGTACGGGACGATGGTCGCGTAGCTCTGCTTCAGGTCCCAGGGGCAACCGTGCTGCGGGTCGCGCAGCCGGGCCATCAGGTACAGCAGGTCGTCGAGCTTATGCATCCTTGGCACCTGCACGATCACGCCGCGCCTCGATGATGTTGGGCAACTGCGAGATGCGCGCCAGTAGGCGGCCCAAGGAGTCGAGACCGGGGATCTCGATGGTCAGGCGCATGATCGCGGTGTTGTCTTCCTTGTCCGAACGGGTGTTCACCGCCAGCACGTTGATACGTTCGTTGAGCAGCATCTGCGAGACGTCGCGCAGCAGGCCGGAGCGGTCGTAGGCGCGGATGACGATATCCACTGGATAAGTGCTGACCGGCACCGGCCCCCAGCTGACCTGGATGATCCGCTCCGGCTCGCGCCCAGCCAGTTGCAGCGCGGTGGCGCAGTCCTGGCGGTGGATGGTGACGCCGCGACCGAGGGTGATGTAGCCGACGATCGGGTCGCCCGGCAGCGGCTGGCAGCAGCCGGCCATCTGCGTGAGCAGGTTGCCGACGCCCTGGATCTGGATGTCGCCCCGCTTGCCGTGGCCGATCTTGCTCGGCTTGCGCGGGATGAGTTCGAGCTGCTCGGTACCGCGCTCGGGCTCCACCAGCTGCTGCGCGTAGTTGACCACGTGGGCCAGGCGCAGGTCGCCGGCGCCAAGGGCGGCGAACAGGTCTTCGCCAGTCTTGTAGTTGGCCTTCTCGGCGAGCTTCTCGAAGTCCACCGGCGGCAGTGCCAGGCGGCCCAGCTCGCGCTCGAGCATGGCCTTGCCGGCGGCGACGTTCTGGTCGCGCGCCTGCAGCTTGAACCAGTGGACGATCTTCGCCCGCGCCCGCGACGTGGTGACGTAGCCCAGGTTCTGGTTCAGCCAGTCACGGCTCGGCCCGCTCTGCTTGCCGGTGATGATTTCCACCTGCTCGCCGGTCTGCAGGCTGTAGTTCAGCGGCACGATGCGGCCGTTGATCTTGGCGCCGCGGCAGTTGTGGCCAACCTCGGTGTGCACGCGGTAGGCGAAGTCCAGCGGCGTCGAGCCCTTGGGCAGGTCGATGGCATGGCCGTCGGGGGTGAAGACGTAGACCCGGTCGGGCTCGATATCCACCCGCAGCTGTTCGGCCAGGCCGCCGATGTCGCCCAGTTCCTCGTGCCACTCGAGCACCTGGCGCAGCCAGGAAATCTTCTCTTCGTAGTGGTTGGAGCTGGCCTTGACGTCAGTGCCCTTGTAGCGCCAGTGCGCGCAGACGCCGAGTTCGGCTTCCTCGTGCATGGCGTGGGTGCGGATCTGCACTTCCAGCACCTTGCCCTCGGGGCCGATCACCGCGGTGTGCAGCGAGCGATAGCCGTTTTCCTTGGGGTTGGCGATGTAGTCGTCGAATTCCTTGGGGATGTGCCGCCACAGGGTATGCACGATGCCCAGCGCGGTGTAGCAGTCGCGCATTTCCGGCACCAGCACGCGCACGGCGCGCACGTCGTAGATCTGGCTGAAGTCCAGGCCCTTGCGCTGCATCTTCCGCCAGATGGAATAGATGTGCTTGGCGCGGCCGGAGAGGTCCGCCTTGATGCCGGTGGCGGCCAGGGCGTCCTTGAGCTGCTGCATCACGGTGGCGATGTACTGCTCGCGGTCAAGCCGGCGCTCGTGCAGCAGCTTGGCGATCTGCTTGTACTGGTCAGGCTCGAGGTAGCGGAAGGACAGGTCCTCCAGCTCCCACTTGATGTGGCCGATGCCCAGGCGGTGCGCCAGCGGTGCGTAGATGTCGAACACCTCGCGGGCGACACGCATGCGCTTTTCTTCGTCGCCGTTCTTCACCGCGCGGATCGCGCAGGTGCGCTCGGCCAGCTTGATCAGCGCGACGCGCACGTCGTCGACCATCGCCACCAGCATCTTGCGCAGGTTCTCGATCTGCGCCTGGGTGCCGAGCACCAGGGATTGTCGTGGGCTGAGGCTGGCGCTGATCGCCGCCATGCGCAGCACGCCCTCGATCAGCTTGGCGACGACAGGGCCGAAGCGCTGCGCCACGTCCTCGAGCTTGACCTTGCCCTCGCGCACGCCGCGGTAGACCACCGCGGCGACCAGCGACTCCTGGTCGAGCTTGAGGTCCGCCAGGATCTCGGCGATCTCCAGGCCCGTCTGGAAGCTGGAAGTGCCGTCCGCCCAGGAGTTGTCAGCCGTGCTGACAGCCCTGTCTTCCACCTCGCGAGCGAACTCGCAGGCTTCCAGCAGGACCTTGCGATCCAGTACCGGGACCAGGGTCTGGACATGGTCCAGCCAGGCCTCGAGATTGATGCTGCCGTCCGTGTTGACCGGCTGGTGCGCTCTCACCTGTACCATCGTGTCTACCCTTCCCCACGGTGCGCCACAACACACCGCTCACTGCGCCGGCCTTTCTTGCTTGAGCCGGTCGGATTGCGCAGGCCGTCCTAGCCTGCCTCGAACAAAGCCATGGCCTCGACATGGGCCGTCTGCGGGAACATGTCGAGAATGCCGGCGCGCTTCAGACGATAGCCCTGTCGGGCCAGCTCGCCAGCGTCACGCGCCAGGGTCGCCGGGTTGCAGGACACATAGAGTACCCGCTCCGCGCCCAGTGAACGCATCTGCCGTGCCGGTTCGAAGGCTCCGTCACGCGGAGGGTCGAGCAGCACGGCGGTGAAATCCTCCGCCGCCCAGGGGGCGTCGGCAAGCGGTTTCGTCAGGTCCGCCTGATGGAACCGGGTATTGACCAGGCCATTGGCCCGGGCGTTGGCGGCGGCACGCTCGACCATGGTCTGCACGCCTTCCACGCCCACCACCTCGCGCACCTGGCGCGCCAGCGGCAGGGCGAAGTTGCCCAGGCCACAGAACAGGTCCAGCACGCGTTCGGCGCTACCGGGCTTCAGCCAGTCCAGCGCCTGGGCGACCATCGCCTCGTTCACCGGCTCGTTCACCTGGACGAAGTCACCGGGGCGGTAGGCCAGGGTCAGATTCCAGGCTTCGAGCCGGAAGCCGAGCTCGCGGTTCCCGCTGTTTTCTGCGCCATCGGAGCAAAGCGTCGGTTCGCCGTCACCCTGCAACCACAGCTGCACATCCCGTGCCGAACAGAATTCCAGCAGTCGCGCGCGATCGCTATCGGACAAAGGTTCGATATGCCGCAGCAGCAGCGCGCTGGAGGTACCGTGGAACAGCTCGACATGGCCGAGGCATTGCGGCTTGGCGAAGCCACGCAGCAGCTCCGGCAGTTCGCGGGCGAGGACCTGCAGCTCGGGCACCAGCACCAGGCAGTCGTCGAAGGCGACGATGGCCTGGCTGGCAGCTGCGCGGAAGCCGACATCCAGGCGCTTGGCCTTCACGTCCCAGCGCACGGCGAGGCGGGCGCGGCGGCGGTAGCCGAATTCCGGCCCGACCAGCGGTGCAGCCCACTCTTGAGGAACCAGGCCGGAGAAGCGCTCCAGTTGCTCCGCCAGGGTGCGCTGCTTGAGCGCCAGCTGATCGGCGTGGGACAGGTGCTGCAGGCTGCAACCGCCACAGGTGCCAGCCACCGGGCAAGGCTCGGCGCGGCGGTTGGCGGCGGCGGTGAGGATACGTTCGCTGCGCGCGTCGACGATCTGCGCACGGGCGGACAGCACGCGGGCTTCCACCGACTCGCCCGGCAGGGCGTTGTCGACGAACCAGGTGCGCCCATCGATGTGGGCAATGCCACGGCCGTCGTGGGCCAGGCGCTCGATGTTCAGGCGCTGCTTCTTGCCCACCGGTACCGCAGGGCTGCGCGCTCCGCCGCTGGGCTGGAAGCGCAGGCCGGATCTCTGCTTGGCCATGTCAGTTGGAGTCGAACACGCCCGAGGACAGGTAACGGTCGCCACGGTCGCAGATGATCGCCACCAGGGTCGCGTTTTCCAGTTCGCGCGACAGCCGCAGCATGGCCGCCACCGCACCACCGGAGGACACGCCACAGAAGATGCCCTCTTCACGGGCCAGGCGGCGCATCACGTCCTCGGCTTCGCTCTGCTGCATGTCGACGACGCGGTCGACGCGGGTGGCGTCGAAGATCTTCGGCAGGTATTCCTGCGGCCAGCGGCGGATACCGGGGATGGCCGAGCCTTCCATCGGCTGCAGGCCGACGATCTGCACGTTGGGGTTCTGCTCCTTGAGGTAGCGCGACACGCCCATGATGGTGCCGGTGGTGCCCATGGAGCTGACGAAATGGGTGATCTCACCGCCGGTCTGCTGCCAGATTTCCGGGCCGGTGGAATGGTAGTGGGCGATCGGGTTGTCGCCGTTGGCGAACTGGTCGAGCACCTTGCCCTGGCCTTCGCGCGCCATCTGGTCGGCGAGGTCGCGGGCGCCTTCCATGCCCTGCTCCTTGGTCACCAGGATCAGCTCGGCGCCGTAGGCGGTCATGGCGGCCTTGCGCTCGGCGGTGGAGTTGTCGGGCATGATCAGGATCATGCGGTAGCCCTTGATCGCCGCCGCCATCGCCAGGGCGATGCCGGTGTTGCCGGAAGTGGCCTCGATCAGCGTGTCGCCGGGCTTGATGTCGCCGCGCAGTTCGGCACGGGTGATCATCGACAGCGCCGGGCGATCCTTCACCGAACCCGCGGGGTTGTTACCCTCGAGTTTCACCAGCAGGGTGTTGGAAGTTTCCCCGGCCAGGCGCTGCAGGCGCACCAGCGGGGTATGGCCGACGCAATCGGCGATAGTCGGGTACTGCACGGTCATGGAAGCACTCGGATCTGGAACAGGGCGCCCTATGATACCGGCAAAAGCCGCCCCGCCATACGAATCTTCCTAACAAGCCGTGTACAGGGGCCGGTGTCCGCCTCAGGCCGCCGTTGCATCCGGCAGGCGCAGGTGCACGCGCAGCCCCGCCTCGGCGCAGTCCGCCCAGAGTTCGCCGCCCTGCATGTGCAGCGAACTGCGGGCGATGCTCAGGCCCAGGCCGAAGCCTTCGCCGGTACGGGCATCGGAGAGCCGGGTGAAGGGCAGGAAGATGCGCTCCAGGTCACTTTCCGCCACGCCGGGGCCATCGTCCTCCAGCCACAGGTGCCAACCACCGGACTCGCGCCGACCGCTCAGACGGATGCGACCGCTTTCCGGAGAATGGCGGATGGCGTTGCGCAGCAGGTTTTCCAGGGCCTGGGCCAGGCCGTTGAGATGGCCGCGCACGCGGCAGTCCGCCGGCACCTGATAAAGGAAGCGTTCGGTGCTCCAGCCCGCCTCGAAGCGTGCGTCGTCAACCAGCAGGTCCCACAGCGAACGCAGGTCGATCTCTTCCAGCTCCACGCGCGGGCGTTCGGTGTCCAGCCAGGCCAATTCCAGGGTGTCGGCGACCAGACGCTGCATCACCTCCACTTCCCGCTCGACACGCTGACGCAGCGCGGCTTCGCTGATCGGGCTGTCGCCGGCCACCCGCAAGCGGCTGAGCGGCGTGCGCAGTTCGTGGGACAGGTCGCGCAGCAACTGGCGCTGCAGGCCGACATGGCCACGCAGACGTTCGGCCATGTGGTCCAGCGCGCGCCCCAGCTCGCCGAGTTCGTCGCGGCGGGCGATCAGTTCCGGGCCGGCGACCGAGCCGAGGTTATCCGCCTGCAAGGCGTTGGCGTGTTCGCGCAGACGGCCGAGCGGGCGCACCAGTCGGCGATAGATCAGCCCGCAGAGCATCAGGGCCAGGATCGCCGGCACCAGCGCATGACTGATGGACTGGCGCAGGAAGGTCAGGCCGCCGGGCAGGTAGCGCTGCGGCAGTTGCACCACCAGCCGGCCAGCGCCCGGCTCGTCCGGGAAGGGAATGCCGATGTAGGGCAGGGTCACCGAGCGCGAGCTCACCGGCCAGTCCAGCCCGCGCTGGAAGGTCAGGTGCGCCACGTCCTCCATGGGCAGCGGCTGCGTGCCCAGCGACTGCAGACGTGCATCGACCACGACCATCCACACTGGCTCGCGCTGCTGCATCTGCGCCAGCCAGGCGTCGACGCCCGCCGCCCCGCCGGTACGCCAGGCTTGCTGGGCCTCGTCGGCATAGCCGGCGAGCACCTGCCGCGCCGCGTCGGACAAGAAGTAGCTGTCGCGCTCCATCTGCTTGCCCCAGTTCCAGGACAGCCAGATCACCGACAGGCACAGCACCACGAGGGCGACGGCGAGCTTCCAGAACAGTGAGTGGCGGCCCGGCATGTCAGTCCTCGGCCTCGGCGAACACGTAGCCCTTGCCCCAGACGGTGTGCAACTGGTGGCGAACGTAGCCGATAGCCTGCAGCTTGCGACGCAGGTGGCTGACGTGCATGTCCAGGCTGCGGTCGTGGGCGGTGAAGGCGCGGTGCAGCACGTGCTGATAAAGGAAGGGTTTGCTCAGGGTCTCGCCCTGGCTGCCGAGGAAGGTTTCCAGCAGGCGGTACTCGGTGCCGGTCAGCCCGGCCCACTGACCGTCGAGGCCGACGTCGTCCTTCTGCGGGTCCATTTGCAGCCCGGTCGGCGTAGGCAGGCTGTTCAGCGACTGGCTGCCACGCTCCAGCGCCACGCGGCGCAGCACTGCGTCCACGCGCACGCTCAGCTCGGCAAGGCTGAAAGGCTTGGGCAGGTAGTCGTCGGCGCCCTGGGAAAAGCCGGCAATGCGGTCCTGCTCGGCGCCCAGGGCCGACATCAGGATCACCGGCACCGCGCGCTCGCGGCGCAGGGTGCGGAGGATGTCCAGGCCACCGGTGCCCGGCAGCATGATGTCCATCAGCACCAGGTCGTAGTCGCCGCCGCGTGCCTCGGCCAGGCCTTCGTCGCCGTCCTGGCACCAGGTGACCGCGAAGCCGCGCTCACTCAAGTGGGCGGACAGGTGGGCGCCCAGGGTCGGGTCATCCTCGATGGTCAACAGACGCGGGCCGGGCGAAGCAATGGCATTCATATCAAATAAGAGTGATTAGCAATTGCGTGAAGTATTCACGATTCCGCGTCGTCTCGGCAAGGCAAAGGGCTTCCGACCCAGGTCCGAACCGCTACACTGCCGGGGATAAACGCATCGGAGGAAGCGCGTGTTCAAGGATCTCGGCATCAAGGGACGGGTACTGCTGCTCACCCTGCTGCCCACCAGCCTGCTGGCGCTGGTGCTGGGCGGCTATTTCACCTGGGTGCAGCTGGCGGACATGCACGCCCAGTTGATCGAGCGCGGGCAACTGATCGCCGAACAACTGGCGCCGCTGTCGGCCCCGGCCATGGCCCACCACAACAACGAGCTGCTCGAACGCATCGCCAACGAAGCGCTGGACCAGCCCGACGTTCGCGCCGTGACCTTCCTCGATCCGGACCGGGAAAGGCTCGTCCACGCCGGCCCCAGCATCCTCACCCCCATTCCTTCCGGCGACGGCTCGCACCTGAGCATGTCCAGCAACCTGGACACCACCCATTTCCTCCTGCCGGTGCTGGGCAAGCACCGCAGCCTGTCCGGCGACCCGGACGATGACGCCGAGAAGCTGCTGGGCTGGGTCGAGCTGGAACTGTCGCACCACGGCACCCTGCTGCGCGGCTACCGCAGCCTGTTCACCAGCCTGCTGCTGATCGGCGCCGGGCTCGCCGTCACCGCCCTCCTCGCCCTGCGCATGAGCCGCGCAATCAACGCGCCACTGGGGCAGATCGCCCAGGGCGTCGCCCAGCTCAAGGAGGGCCGCCTGGAAACCCGCCTGCCCGCGCTGGGCAGCCACGAACTGGACGAGCTGGCCGGCGGCATCAACCGCATGGCCGAGGCGCTGCAGAGCGCCCAGGAAGAGATGCAGCACAACATCGACCAGGCCACCGAGGACGTGCGGCAGAACCTGGAGACCATCGAGATCCAGAACATCGAGCTGGACCTGGCCCGCAAGGAGGCCCTGGAGGCGAGCCGGATCAAGTCCGAGTTCCTCGCCAACATGAGCCACGAGATCCGCACCCCGCTCAACGGCATCCTCGGATTCACCAATCTGCTGCAGAAGAGCGAGATGACCAGCCGCCAGCAGGACTACCTGGGCACCATCCACAAGTCGGCCGAAAGCCTGCTGGGGATCATCAACGAGATCCTCGACTTCTCGAAGATCGAGGCCGGCAAGCTGGTGCTGGAAAACATCCCGTTCAACCTGCGCGAGCTGATCCAGGACACCCTGACCATCCTCGCCCCCGCTGCCCACGAGAAGCACCTGGAGCTGGTCAGCCTGATCTACCGCGACACCCCGCTGCAGCTGGTGGGCGATCCGCAGCGGCTGAAGCAGGTGCTGACCAACCTGGTGAGCAACGCCATCAAGTTCACCCACGACGGCAGCATCGCCGTGCGCGCCATGCTCGAAGACGAGAGCGACGACCGCGCGCAGCTGCGCATCAGCGTGCAGGACACCGGCGTGGGCCTGACCGACGCCGACCTGCGCGCGCTGTTCCAGGCCTTCAGCCAGGCGGACAACTCCCTCTCGCGCCAGGCCGGCGGCACCGGCCTGGGGCTGGTCATTTCCAAGCGCCTGATCGAGCAGATGGGCGGCGAGATCGGCGTGGAAAGCAGCGCCGGTGATGGTTCGGAGTTCTGGATCAGCCTCAACCTGCCCAAGGCCCGCGACGACGGCGACGACCTGCCGCACGCACTGGCCGGAGGCCTGCGCGTGGCGCTGTACGAACCCCACGAACTGACCCGCACGGCGCTGCACCACCAACTGGAAGACTGCGGCCTGGAAGTCACCGAGTTCCCGGACCTCGTCACGCTGGAAAAGACCCTGCTGGCCGGGCCGTCGGACAAGGCGCCGATCACCCTGGCGCTGCTCGGCGTGACCGCCGCCGACCACCCGCCCGAGGCGCTGCGCCAGTCCATCCGCGAACTGGAACAGCACGGCTGCAAGAGCCTGGTGCTCTGCCCGACCATCGAACAGGCGCACTACAACGACGTGCTGCCCGACGCCCAGGTGCAGAGCAAGCCTGCCTGCACCCGCAAGCTGCAGCAGGCACTGAATGAATTGCTGCACCTGCGGCCGGCCCGCAAGGACAAGACCGCCAACGGCAAGTTGGAGCACACGCCACGCCTGCTCTGCGTCGACGACAACCCGGCCAACCTGCTGCTGGTGAAGACCCTGCTCACCGACATGGGCGCCGAGGTGACAGCCGTCGATAGCGGCCTCGCCGCCGTCGAGGCAGTGCAGCGCGAGCGTTTCGACCTGGTGTTCATGGACGTGCAGATGCCGGTCATGGACGGCCGCCAGGCCACCGAGGCGATCCGCCAGTGGGAAGGCGACCGCGAGGTCAGCCCGGTGCCGATCATCGCCCTCACTGCCCATGCCCTGGCCAACGAGAAGCGCGCCCTGCTGCAGGGCGGCATGGACGACTACCTGACCAAGCCGATCGACGAGCGCCAGCTGGTCCAGGTGATCCTCAAGTGGACCGGCCTGGCGCTGGGCGAGCCGCGCGACGAGCGTCCACGCCAGACCCAGTCCCCCCTGGACGGCCTCAGCGTGCTGGACCCGGAGGAAGGCCTGCGCCTGGCCGCCGGCAAGCAGGAACTGGCCGCCGACATGCTCGGCATGCTGCTCGCCTCGCTGTCCGCCGACCGCCAGGTGATCCGCCAGGCCCGCGAGCGCAACGACCGCAACACCCTGCTCGAACGCATCCACCGCCTGCACGGAGCCACCCGCTACTGCGGGGTACCGATGCTGCGCGCCGCCTGCCAGCGCGCCGAGACCCTGCTCAAGCAGAACGAACCGGACGCCCCCGCCGCGCTGGATGAGCTCGACATGGCCATGGCCGAACTGGCACAAGCGACCGAGGGCCACCTGGAAGCCGAGGCCGGCCAGCCGCACTGAGGACGGAATCCAAGCGATGCGCATCATCCTGTTCAGCAACCAGACCTACGACCGCGACAGCTTCCTCGCCGCCAACCACGGCCACGGCTTCGAACTGCACTTCCAGCAGACCCAGCTGCGCCTGGACACCGTCGCCCTGGCCATGGGCTTCGAGGTGGTCTGCCCCTTCGTCAACGACGACCTGTCGCGCCCGGTGCTGGAGCACCTGGCGGCCGGCGGCACGAAACTGATCGCCCTGCGCTCGGCCGGCTACAACCATGTCGACCTGGCCGCCGCCCACATGCTGGGGCTGGCCGTGGTGCGCGTACCGGCCTATTCACCCCACGCAGTGGCCGAACATGGCGTAGGACTGGTCCTGGCTCTGTGCCGACACCTGCACCGCGCCTACAACCGTACCCGCGAAGGCGATTTCTCCCTGCATGGCCTGACCGGCTTCGACCTGCACGGACGCACTGTCGGGATCATCGGCAGCGGGCAGATCGGCGAAGTCTTCGCCCGCATCATGAGCGGCTTCGGCTGCCACATCCTGGCCTACGACCCTTACCCCAACCACGCCATCGAAACCCTGGGCGGGCGCTTCGTCGAGCTGGACGAGCTGCTCGCGCAGTCCGACATCATCAGCCTGCACTGCCCGCTCAACGAGGCAACCCGACACCTGATCAACGCCGACAGCCTGGAACGCATGAAACGCGGCGCCATGCTGATCAACACCGGCCGCGGCGCGCTGGTGGATACCCCGGCGCTGATCGAGGCACTGAAAAGCGGCCAGCTTGGCTACCTGGGCCTGGACGTCTATGAAGAAGAAGCCGACATCTTCTTCGCCGACCGCTCCGACCAGCCACTGCAGGACGACGTACTGGCGCGCCTGCTGACCTTCCCCAACGTGATCATCACCGCGCACCAGGCCTTCCTGACCCGCGAGGCGCTGGCCGGAATCGCCCAGACCACCCTGGCCAACATCGCCGCCTGGCAGGCCGGCCATCCGGTCAACCTGGTGAAAAACTGAGCAGAAGGCGCTCGCATCCGCACGCCACGCGCCCTAGAATGCCGCGCTTTCCCGGAGGACCCATGGCCCAGCACGATTTCCGCTACACCCTGCTCAACCCGCAATTCACCCTCAACGAGTGCCGCGCACTGACTCCGGGCCGCTACCAGGTCACCGGCATCGGTGGCTCGATCAAGGCCGGCGACACAATGCTGGTCAGCCTCAAGGGCAGCAAAAGCCTGAGCATGACGCTGGAAGTGGAAAAGGTCCGCCACCTGATCAACCCGCCGGGGCAGTGGATGGCCGTGGCCAAGGGCCCGGTGTTCCGTGAACTGGGCATCCACGAGTGGAAGGTCAACTGCGACGGCTGCGAAGCTACACTGGACTTCGAATTCGCCGTCGATGCCACCCTCGGCAAGGCTGCCCAGCAGCCCGCCGCCGAGCAGCGCATCGCCGAACTCGGATGGGCCAAGGTCGGCAACCGCCACCTCTGCCCGGATTGCCAGAGCAAGGAGACTGCATGAAAGCCCTGATCGCCAGCGCCTGCACCGTGCTGGCCCTGACCGGTTGCGCCAGCAAGCCGGTTCCCGAAGCGGAGCAGACCTACCGTGTGGAATGGGTTGGTGAACACCCGCTGATCGACTACACGCACATCAGCCTGACCCTGGACGGCAACGGCCGCGCCTACGGCAGCGCCGGCTGCAACCACTGGTTCGCCAGCTACAAGCTCGAAGGCGACCAGTTGACCTTCGGCCAGCCCGGCGCCACCCGCAAGCTGTGCGCCGACCTGGTGATGGAGCAGGAACAGCAGTTCCTCAAGATGCTCGGCGAAGTGCAGCGCTGGGATATCACCGACGAAGGCGAGCTGCGCCTGTGGCCCGTCAGCGGCCGCGCCATGCGCCTGTGGCCGGAAGGCTGAGTCTTTCTGCCAGGGCTAGAACAGCGTGAGCTGTTCGTGGGCGCCGCGCAGATCGACCAGGCGCACGCCCACGCCGATCAGCCGCACCGCCTTGTTGCCGCGCAGGAAGGCCTGCCCCAGCAGTAGCCGGTAGCTTTCCAGGTCCCGCGCGGCGCCCGCCTGTTCCAGGGTGGTCTGGGTGAAGTCGTGGAACTTCAGCTTGATGAACGGCTTGCCCGGTCGATAGCTGGTGTCCAGGCGCGTCATGCGCCGTTCCAGCTCACCCAGCAACGACGGCAATTCCTCCTGGCAGGCCGCCAGGTCCGGCAGGTCCTGGTCGAAGGTGTTCTCCACGCTGATCGACTGGCGGCGGCTATCCACCTGTACCGGACGGTCATCGACGCCCCGCGACAAGCCCCAGAGCCGTTCGCCGAAACTACCGAACTCCTTGGCCAGCTGGATGCGCGACCAGTCGCGCAGGTCCGCGCAGGTGCGAATCCCCAGGCGCGCCAGCTTCTCCGCGGTGACCTTGCCCACGCCATGCAGCTTCTTTACCGGCAGTTCGGCAACGAAACCGTCCACCTCGTCGGGCGTGACCACGAACAGGCCGTTGGGCTTGCGCCAGTCACTGGCAATCTTGGCGATGAACTTGTTCGGCGCCACCCCGGCGGACACCGTGATGTGCAGGGTTTCCCACACGCGCTGGCGAATCTCCTGGGCGATCCGCGTGGCGCTGCCGCCGCAGCGCTCGCTGTCGCTGACGTCGAGGTAAGCCTCGTCCAGGGACAGCGGTTCGATCTGGTCGGTGTAGTCGCGGAAGATCGCGTGGATGTCCCGCGAAGTCTCGCGATAGACGTCCATGCGCGGGCGCACGATGGTGAGGTCAGGGCACAGCTTCACTGCCGTGCGCATGGCCATGGCCGAATGCAGCCCGTAGGCGCGCGCCTCGTAGTTGCAGGTCGCGACCACCCCACGCTTGTCCGGCGATCCGCCCACGGCCAGCGGCTTGCCCGCCAGGCTGGGGTCGTCGCGCATCTCGATGGCGGCATAGAAGCAGTCGCAATCGATGTGGATGATCTTTCTCTGCCGAGTCACGAAGAAGGCGCCTGCATCACCATTGGAAGCCGCCCGAAAAGGCGGGGGAAAACCCATCCATGGTAATGCAAAACACCGCCGCTTCGGTTATCCACAGCCAGGAAAATCCTGCCCCCGAACCACCGCCCGGCTGCCCTTCTCCGCAGCTAAATATTTGATAGAAAATCACTTTTTCCCGTTTTTCGTTGACACGCAGGCCCAACGGCGTAGAATGGCCGGCGCGGGAT
>NZ_JYOA01000005.1:547804-572960 GCF_000955805.1 Pseudomonas sp. 21
GACACAGAAAAAGGGTCACTCTTCGGAGTGGCCCTTTTTCGTTTGCGCGCGATTTAAATTATTGATCGAAGGCGAAATATCGATTGACAAGACCTTTCACATCCGTAGAATGGCCGGCGCGGGATGGAGCAGTCTGGTAGCTCGTCGGGCTCATAACCCGAAGGTCGTAGGTTCAAATCCTGCTCCCGCAACCAGACACAGAAAAAGGGTCACTCTCCGGAGTGGCCCTTTTTCGTTTGCGCGCGTTTAAATTATTGATCGAAAACGAAATATCGTTTGACACAAGGCTTCATATCCGTAGAATTGCCGCCGCGGGATGGAGCAGTCTGGTAGCTCGTCGGGCTCATAACCCGAAGGTCGTAGGTTCAAATCCTGCTCCCGCAACCAGACATCAAGAAGAAAGCCACTCTTAGGAGTGGCTTTTTTCGTTGTGCGCAAAAAATGATCGCCCACGGGTGGCGTCTCACGGATCAGGAAAATACTCTTCCGGGGACTTGGGAATTCGCGTCAGTGCCCCTACTCTGTCGCGCTAAATCGATTGAGGTGCCCGATGAGCGCCAACCCCGCCACACCCGATACCCCTGCCACCGAGGACGCTCCCAGCCGAGCGACCTGGCTCAACTGGGTGAACGCCAACCGCCAGGCACTCGGCCTGGGCGTGACCCTGGTGCTGTTCAGCCTCGCATTGATCGCCTGCTATCACCTGCTGCGCGACATCGACGCCTACTCCCTGCACGACGCCCTGCTCGACGTGCCCACCACCTCGCTGCTCGGCGCCTTCGCCGCCACTGTGGTCGGCTTCATCTTCCTGCTCGGCTATGAATGGTCGGCCAGCCGCTTCGCCGGCGTGAAGCTGCCTGTCCCGGCGCTGCTGACCGGCGGCTTCTCCGCGTTCGCCATCGGCAACGCCGTGGGCCTGTCGATGCTTTCCGGCGGGTCGGTGCGCTATCGCCTCTATGCCCGCCAGGGACTGGGCGCCGGCGACGTCGCGTTGATGACGCTGTTCGCCAGCCTGTCACTGGGCTGCGCGCTGCCGGTGCTGGCCGCGCTCGCCGCGTTGAGCGACCTCTCCGATGCCTCCCTGGCCCTGCACTTGCCGGAGTGGCTGGTGGCGGTGCTGGCACTGGGCATCATCGCCCTCTGCCTGATGCTGGTGGTTGCTGTCGAACGCCGCCGCCTGCCGGAACAGCCTTCCCCCGACAGCCACCTGGTTCGCCTGGGCCGCCGCACCCTGCGCCTGCCGGGCCTGCGCCTGTCGCTGCTGCAATTGCTGATCACCGCGCTGGACGTGGCCGCTGCCGCCACCGTGCTCTACCTGCTGCTGCCGGAAGCCCCGCCCTTCGGCGCCTTCCTGCTGGTCTACCTGATCGCCCTGGCCGCTGGCGTGCTCAGCCATGTGCCGGGCGGTGTGGGCGTATTCGAAGCAGTGCTGCTGGCAGCCTTCGCCAACCAGCTGGGCGCCGCCCCGCTGGCTGCCGCACTGCTGCTGTATCGCCTGATCTACGTGGTCCTGCCGCTGATCGTCGCCTGTCTGTTGCTGCTGTTCCTTGAAGCCCGCCGCGTGCTGGTGGCCAAACAGGCGGTACGCATCACCTCCGGCTTCGCCGCGCAGATTCTTTCCCTGCTGGTGTTCATCTCCGGCGTCGTGCTGCTGTTCTCCGGCGCCACGCCGTCCATCGACACCCGCCTGGACGAAGTCGGCTTCCTCGTGCCGCACCGCCTGATCGATGCCTCGCACCTGGCCGCCAGCCTGATCGGCGTGCTCTGCCTGCTGCTCGCCTACGGCCTGCGCCGCCGTCTCTCCGCCGCCTGGGCGCTGACCCTGGGCCTGCTGATCGCCGGCGCCGCCCTGTCGCTGCTCAAGGGCTTCGACTGGGAAGAAGCGCTGATCCTCAGCTTCACCGCCGCCCTGCTGGTGATCTTCCGCAGCGCCTTCTACCGCCGCAGCCGCCTGATGGACCTGCCCTTCTCGCCGCTGTACCTGGGTGCAGCCGCGTGCGTGATCGCCGCGTCGATCTGGCTGCTGCTGTTCGCCTACCAGGACGTGCCGTACAGCCACGAACTCTGGTGGCAGTTCGCCCTGGACGCCGACGCGCCGCGCGGCCTGCGCGCCGCGCTGGGCAGCTGCCTGCTGCTGGCCGCTCTGGCGCTGTACTGGTTGCTGCGCACCGCGCCACCGGCCATCCATGCGCCGACTCGCGAGGACCTGGACACCGCCGCCGGCATCCTGGCCAATTCCGCGCAACCCGACGGCGGCCTGGCCCTGTCCGGCGACAAGGCGCTGCTGTTCCACGAGGGCAACGACGCCTTCCTGATGTACGCCCGCCGCGGCCGCAGCCTGGTGGCGCTGTTCGATCCGGTCGGCCCGGCCCAGGCCCGCGCCGAACTGATCTGGCAGTTCCGCGACCTCTGCGACCTGCACCACGCGCGCCCGGTGTTCTACCAGGTGCGCGCCGAGAACCTGCCGCTGTACATGGACATCGGCCTGACCGCGCTCAAGCTCGGCGAGGAGGCCAGGGTCGACCTGCGCCGCTTCGACCTGGAGAGCAAGGGCAAGGAGATGAAGGACCTGCGCTACACCTGGAACCGCGGCCAGCGCGACGGCCTGAGCCTGGAGTTCCATGACGCCGGCAACGCGCCGATGGACGAGCTGCGCGCCATCTCCGATGCCTGGCTGGGCGGCAAGAACGTCCGCGAGAAGGGCTTCTCCCTCGGCCGCTTCACCCCCGAATACCTGCGCTACTTCCGCGTCGTGGTGGTCCGCTTCCAGGGCCGCGCCGTGGCCTTCGCCAACCTGCTGGAAACCTCCGGCAAGGAACTGGCGAGCATCGACCTGATGCGCGTGGCCCCCGACGCACCCAAGCTGACCATGGAGTTCCTCATGCTCGGCCTGATCCTGCATTACAAGGAGAGCGGGCACACCCGCTTCAGCCTCGGCATGGTGCCCCTGGCCGGCTTGCAGCCGCGTCGTGGCGCCCCGCTGACCCAACGTCTCGGCGCGCTGGTTTTTCGCCGGGGTGAGCAGTTCTACAATTTCCAGGGGCTGCGGCGCTTCAAGGACAAGTTCCAGCCCGACTGGGAACCCCGTTACCTGGCCGTGCCCGCCGGACTGGATCCGCTGGTGGCCCTGGCCGATACGGCCGCCCTCATCGCAGGCGGCCTGAGTGGATTGGTAAAACGCTGATATGTTGAAACGACGCTGGCGACACCTGCTCGCCCTCCTCCTGCTGGTCATCATCGCCGTGGGTCTGCTGCTGTGGAGCCGCCCGGCTTCCCAGGCCGCCCTGGAACACCGCCAGTTGCCCGACGGCAGCGCCGTCAGCCTGGCCATCCCCGGCAAGGCCCCGAATGCCCGCGTGCTGCTGGCCGTGCAGGCCGACCAGAAACTCGACGACGGCCAGCTGCTGGCCCTGGCCCACGACAGCGGTGCCCGCGTGGTGCAGTTCGTCTTCCCGGACAAGGACTGCGCCACCCAGCAGGCCCGCATCAAAGCTGCCGGCGAGCTGCTCGACGGCCAGCCGACCCTGGTCGCCGGCATCGGCCCGGGCAGCGCCTGGGCCTTCCGCTGGCTTGCCGGGCAGACCGACGACAAGGCCAAGGCGCTGTCGGTCGGCTTCTCCCTGGAGAAACCCGACTGCGCCGCCACCCCGCTGCCGACGACTGCCGCCCACGGCCACTGGCTCGCCGCCTGGAACGACAACCCGGATGACGCCAGCGCGCGCTTCGCCCGCGGCCTGAAGAACGCGGAAACGGTGATCACCGACTACGACACCCCACTGCCCAAGGTCCTCGCCGACCAACTGCGCCAGCAGCTGCAAGGCGGTGGCGACAATGTGCCGGTGGTGGAAGTCCCGGCCGCCAAGCCCTCGGAAACCGTCACCCTGTTCTACTCGGGCGACGGCGGCTGGCGCGACCTGGACCGCGATGTCGCCGCGCAGATGGCCGAGCTGGGTTATCCGGTGGTGGGGGTCGATGCCCTGCGCTACTTCTGGGAGCACAAGACCCCGGAACAGAGCGCCGCCGACCTGGCCCTGCTGATGCAGCACTACCGCGAGAAATGGGGCGCCAAGCACTTCGTGCTGGCGGGTTACTCCTTCGGCGCCGACGTGCTGCCGGCGATCTACAACCGCCTGCCGGCGGACGCCAAGAAGGACGTCAGCTCGGTGATCCTGCTGGCCTTCGCCCGCAGTGGCAGCTTCGAGATCGAGGTGCAGGGCTGGCTCGGCAAGGCCGGCCAGGAAGCCTCCACCGGCCCGGAAATGGCCCGTCTGCCGGGGCCGAAGGTGCTCTGCGTGTACGGCATCGAAGAGAAGGACGAAAGCGGCTGCACCCAGCCGCAGTCGGTGGGCGAGAACCTGCAGCTGCCCGGCGGTCACCACTTCGACGAGGACTACCCCGCCCTGGCCAAGAGACTGGTGAACGCCATCCGCTCCCGCCAGTCAGCCGACGACGAAGGCTGACCGACGTCAAAGGGCCGCGCATCGCGGCCCTTTCACTTTGCCTTCACGGTTTTTCAGGCAGGGTTAAGGCTCTATGCTGAGACTGACAGCCCCGTCGACAGAACGGGGCGTCACGACTCCGAGCCAAACAAGGAACCGTCATGAGCCTGTCCAAGACCCCGTCCCGCTATGGCAGCCTGTCCATAGCCATGCACTGGATAATGCTGGTGCTGATCGCCGCCACGTACTTCTGCATGGAGTACCGCACCAACTTTCCCAAAGGCAGCGACACCCGCGCGCTGTTTTCCCAATGGCACTTCATGCTCGGGCTGAGCGTCTTCGTGCTGGTCTGGCTGCGCCTCATCGGCCGCTTCATCTACCCCACCCCGCCGATCGTCCCGGCTCCGCCGGTCTGGCAGATGGCGCTGGCCAAGCTTGCGCACCTGGCGCTCTACGGCCTGATGATCGGCCTGCCGCTGGCCGGCTGGATCATCCTCAGCGCCGCCGACAAGCCGGTGCCGTTCTGGGGCATGGAGCTGCCGCACCTGGTGGACAAGAACCCGGACCTGGCCAAGCAGGTGAAGTACTGGCACGAGACCATCGCCGTGCTCGGCTACTGGCTGATCGGCATCCACGCGCTGGCCGCGCTGTTCCACCACTACATCAGCCGCGACAACACCCTGGTGCGCATGCTGCCGGGCAAGGGTGAGGCGAAGCCGGAGTAACTTCTCCGCCGCGCAGCGCCGACCAGCCGTGGACAAGGTCTGCTCCTACAGGGGAAGCTGCCCCCTGTAGGAGCGAGCTTGCTCGCGAACCGCACAACTCCGACACCTGCCGGGACCTCTGTTCGCGAGCAAGCTCGCTCCTACGAAGAGCCGTCCTGACGATAGGGCAGCGCAACACGTGCCTCCTCGGCATAAGCCAGGATGCCCGCCCTCTCCCCCACCAGGAAGTCCTGCACCGCCTCGCGCAGCCCCGGATGACCCAGGCGGTGCCAGGAGCGCGTGATCACCGGCTCGAAGCCGCGGATCAGCTTGTGCTCGCCCTGCGCCCCGGCGTCGAAGCGCTTCAGGCCGTGGCCGATGGCGAAGTCCAGGCCCTGGTAGAAACAGGTCTCGAAGTGCAGCCGGTCGAATTCCGCCAGGCAACCCCAGTAACGACCGTACAGCGTGTCGCCGCCCAGCAGGCTGAAGGCCATGGCCGCGGGCCGGCCATTCTGGTGAGCGAAGACCACGCGGATCGCCTCGGGCATGCGCTCGCCGATCAGGCTGAAGAACGCCCGGCTCAGGTAAGGCGCCTGCCCGCGCACCTCATAGGTACTGCTGTAGCAGGCGTAGACGAAGTCCCAGTGCGCCTCGGACAGCTCGCGTCCTTCCATCCAGACGAAATCCAGCCCGAGCCCGGCGACCTGCTCGCGCTCCTTGCGCAGTTGCTTGCGCTTGCGCGAGCTGAGCGCGTCGAGGAAGTCCTGGAAGTCGCGGTAGCCGCGGTTGCTCCAGTGATACTGGCAGCCCAGGCGCTCCAGCCAGCCGTCTGCAGCGCCCAGCAGCGCATCGGCGGCAGGATCGGTGAAGTTCACGTGCACGCCGGAGCAATGCCCCTCGTCCACCTCACCCGCCAGCGCGCCGACCAGGCTCAGCGCCGCCGCAGGCTCGCCCAGCAGGCGAGCGCCGCCGACCGGCGTGAAGGGAATGCCCACCAGCAGCTTGGGGTAGTACGGGATACCGGCGCGCAGGCAGGCATCCGCCCAGCCCCAGTCGAACACGTACTCGCCGTAGGAATGACTCTTCAGATAGGCCGGCACAGCGGCCAGCAAGCGGCCGTCGTCGTCCAGCAGCACGCGATGGGACGGCTTCCAGCCGGTACGGCCGCCGACGCTGCCGCTTTCCTCCAGCGCACAGAGAAAGGCGTGGCGCAGGAACGGCTGGTCGTCCGGCAACAGGGCGTCCCACTGGCGGGCGTCGACTTCGGTGAGGCGGGAAAGAGTCTGGATTGGCATGGCCGACAGTCTGGCGCGGTGCGCCAGCATTGGGAAGATTCGGGCGGGAAATCTCCAGCCAAGGTGACATTCGCGTTCGTCGGTATCCGGCGGAAGGCCTGCCCCTGTGGGCTATGTTGGGGGTTAACGAGGCTTGCCCGCGCAAGGCGCCGGCACCGTTCCGCTCGCCACCCGCCCCGCTTGGGCCGTTGGTGAACAGCCAGGAGGACGCCCCATGAGCCTGATGCAATGCGAGTACCGCCAGTACACCATCACTGCCGATGTCGTCGAACACCCCGGCATCCCCACTCCCTGGGCCGCCGGCTGCCACATCACCGCCCCGGACGGGCAGACCACCAAGCGCAAGACATTGCCGGTTGAATTCGCCTTCATGTCGGACCTGCAGAAGGCCCAGCATGCCTCCATCGCCCACGGCAAATGGCTGGTGGACCAGCGCCTGGACCACGATCGCCCACTGTTCTGATCAGCCGTTCGCGTAGCCCGGTTCTTCACTGACGGGCAGTTCCGTCAGGCGTACCTGAAGCGCCAGGAATTCCTGCGCCGACGCCCGCCAGGTCTGCCTGCGCGCCCATTCCACGCAGGCCTGGCGATCCAGTTCCAGCGCCCGCAGGCAGGCGCTGCGCAAGTCGGCGTCCATCACCCCGGTTACGCCCTGTTCCAGCACATCCAGCGGTCCCGTCACCGGGAACGCCGCCACTGGCGTGCCGCACGCCAGCGCCTCGTACATCACCAGACCGAGGGTGTCGGTCAGCGACGGGAAGGCCAGCACGCTGGCGCCGCGGTAGGCCTCGGCGAGGTCGTCGCCGTGGCGATAACCGAGGAATTCCACCTGTGGATAAGTTGCTTGCAGCTCAGCTCGCTGCGGGCCATCGCCCACCACGAGCTTGCGTCCCGGCAGGTCGAGGGCGAGGAAGGCTTCGAGATTCTTTTCCCGCGCCAACCGGCCGACATAGAGGAACACCGGTTCCTCCGGCAGTGCGCCCGCCCCCGGTTGGAAGCGCTGGATATCCACACCCTTGCGCCACAGCGCGAGGTTGTCGAAGGCGTGGTCGGCGAACGTGCTACGCATGCGCTCACTGCTGACCAGCACGGCGGCGCTGGGGGCATGGAATCGACGCAGGAAGGCATAGCCCCAGCCCAGCGGCAGCCAGGGCCAGCGGGTATTCACGTACTCGGGGAAGCGCGTGTGGATGGCGCTGCTGAACTTCAACCCCCGGCGCACCAGCCAGCGCCGCGCGGCCCAACCCAGCGGGCCTTCAGTGGCGAGGTGGACGCAGTCGGGAGCGAAGCCGCTGATCTTTTCGCCCACCTTCCACAGGTCCCACGCCAGCGGAATCTCCGGGTAGCTTGGGCACGGGCGATGCCGAAAGTCCTGCGGGGTGAGCAGGCCGACCACATGGCCCTGCCCTTCCAGCTCGGCCACCAGCGCCTGCAGGCTGGTGACCACGCCGTTGACCTGCGGCAGCCAGGCATCGGTGACGATCAGCAGCCTCATGCCGCCGACTCGACCGCCACGGGCTCCTCGGCGCGCGCCTGTTCTTCGGCCAGGCGATACAGCTGGATGCTGCCGTCCCAGTGCTCGATCAGCGCCGAGCAGGACTCCACCCAGTCGCCGCAGTTGAGGTATTCCACCTCGCCGATCTGGCGGATTTCCGCGTGGTGGATGTGCCCGCAGACCACGCCATTGAGGCCGCGCTTGTGCACCTCGTGGGCGATGGCTTCCTCGAAGTCGCTGATGAAGTTCACCGCCGTCTTCACCTTGTGCTTGAGGTACGCCGACAGCGACCAGTAGCCGTAGCCATAGCGGCTACGCCAGTGGTTGAGCCAGCGGTTCAGGGTCAGGGTGAATTCGTAGGCGGAGTCGCCGAGAAAAGCCAGCCAGCGGTGGTAGCGGGTGATGACGTCGAACTGGTCGCCGTGGATCACCAGCAGCTGACGGCCATCGGCGGTGGTGTGGACGATCTCGTCGACCAGGCGGATGTTGCCCAGCAGCAGCGAGGAATAGCGGCGCAGGAACTCGTCGTGGTTGCCGGTGACGTAGATCACCTCGGTGCCGCGCTTGCTCATGGTCAGCAGGCGGCGGATCACGTTGGTGTGCGCCTGTGGCCAGTAGATGCCGCCGCGCAGCTTCCAGCCGTCGATGATGTCGCCTACCAGGTAGATGCGGTCGGCGTGGTAGCGCTTGAGGAAGCCGGCCAGGTGCTCGGCCTGGCAGTCGCGGGTGCCCAGGTGGACATCGGATATCCACAGGGTGCGTACCCGTTGTTTCTTCGTCGGCGTCATGCGTTGCGCGCTGCTCATCGTCGGCGACCTCCAGTGGGGTTTCTCCGAGTGTCGACCCGCGCGGTGAAGCGAAGGTGACCGACTGGCGACAGTCCCGTTACAGCCCACGGCGCGCTAGACTGTCAGCCTGCCCGCCAGCCCAGAAAGCAGCCCTGCATGAGCCAGATCCTCTCCCTGCGCCACTACAGCCATGACCACCTCGCCCACAGCCACAGCCACGCGCAGCTGGTGCTGGGGTTGTCCGGCAGCCTGGATTTCGAAGTGGGCGGGCGCGGCAGCCTGGTGACCCGGCAGACCTTTGCCGTGGTTCCGCGTGACGCGCACCACGCCTGCGCCAGCCCCGACGGCAGCCGCTGCCTGGTGGTGGACCTGGAAGACGAGGAAGACCTGCTCGGTGGCCTGGGCCTGCACAGCGACGCCGGCCGCCGCCTGCTGGAAACCCCCGGCCAGCGCCTGCTCAGCAACGACCAGGCACAGCTGGTGCACTGGCTCGCCGGCAGCTCACTGCATGACCCGGTGCTGGCGCGTCAGGGTGCGATCCTGCTGCTGGCCAGCCTCGCCGCCGGCCAGCAGCGCATCGAGGAACCGGCGCAACTGCCGCTGGCCAGCCTCGACAGCTACATCGACCGGCATGCCGCACACCCGCTGCAGGTGGCCGACCTGGCGCGGCTCGCCGGGCTGTCCGCCGCACGCTTCCACGCGCGCTTCCTCGCCGAGACCGGGCAGACGCCCATGGACTACGTCCGCCAGCGCCGCCTGCAACTGGGCCGCGACCTGCTGCGCGGCTCGCACCAGTCGGTCGGCGAGATTGCCGCGCAGGTCGGCTATGCCTCACAGAGTGCCTTCACCGCCGCCCTGGTGCGCCAGTTCGGCACCACCCCGCGCCAACTGCGCCAGGAGGCGCGCGACAATTCCCGCTAGCCGCGCGACAGACAGCGGCGCGCACAGGGCCTAGACTGCCGGCCATCGAACCAGGCAAACCCGCGGGAGCAGCGATGTCGGCAGACACCATCGAATGGCAGGATTTCGAGCGCGTCGAACTGCGCGTAGGCACCATCGTCCAGGCCGAACCCAACGTGAAGGCGCGCAAGCCCGCCTACATCCTCCAGGTCGACCTCGGCCCGCTGGGGATCAAGACCTCCAGTGCGCAGATCACCGCGCACTATGAAGCCAACGAACTGATCGGCCGCCAGGTGCTGTGCGTGTGCAACTTCGCGCCCAAATCCATCGCCGGCGTGCGCTCGGAAGTGCTGGTCACCGGCGCCTACGACAGCGACGAGAAAGTGGTGCTGGCCGGCTTCGACAAGCCGCTGCCCAATGGCGCGCGCCTGGCCTGACGTTCGTTTCACCGCGCGCCGGCTGATCCGGCGCGCCTTTCCACTTCCAGACAAGGCCCCGCCACAGCAGTCGGCGGGGACTCCGGCATGAATCGCATTACCCAGCTCACGCCCCGTGGCGCCCTGATCGGCCTGCACATCGGCGCCCTGATGTTCGGGCTGTCCGGCATCTTCGGCAAACTCATCCTCGCCGGCCCCCTGGTTATCGTCTTCGGTCGCGCGCTGTTCGGATCGCTGTCGCTGGCGGCGGTGTTCGCCGGGCACTTGCGTCAGCAGAAGCGACCCACGCTGAAACAGGCCGCCATGCTGCTGGGTGGCGGCGTGCTGCTGTGTACGCACTGGCTGACCTTCTTCCTCGCGGTGAAGGTGGGCAACGTCGCCGTAGCCACTCTCGGCTTCGCCAGCTTCCCGGCCTTTACCGTGTTGCTGGAGGGCCTGCTGTTCCGCGAACGCATCCGCAGGGGCGAGTACCTGGTGGTGGCGCTGGTGTGCATCGGCCTGGTGATGGTCACGCCGAGCCTGGACCTGCGCGACGGCGCCACCGCCGGCCTGCTCTGGGGCACCCTCTCCGGCCTGCTGTTCGCCTTGCTGTCGCTGGCCAACCGGGTGAGCGTGCGCGGCATCGACCCGATCCAGGCGGCGCTGTGCCAGAACCTGACGATCATCGCCTGCCTGCTGCCGCTGGTGCTGTCCGACCTGCCCGCGGTCCGCGGCATGGACTGGCTCTGGCTGGTCGCGCTGGGCGTGCTCTGCACCGGCGTCGCCCACAGCCTGTTCGTGGCCAGCCTGCGGCTGATCAAAGCGCGCACGGCGGCGGTGATCTTCGCCCTGGAGCCGGTCTACGGCATCGCCTTCGCCGCCGTGCTGTTCGGCGAAGAGCCGAGCCTGCGCATGCTGGCGGGCGGCGCGCTGATCATCTTCGCGACCTTCCTCAGCGCACGCGGCTCGCACTGACCCCGCGTCTTTTCTGTAGGAGCGAGCTTGCTCGCGAACAAGCCTTGCTCCGCTGCCAAGCGGTTCGCGAGCAAGCTCGCTCCTGCAAGAGCCTCAAGCGGTGCGTGAGGCAAAAAAGAAGGCCGCCGCGCAGCATGCGAAACTCGAACCTTGCCCCGGGGAGGGAATGCCAAGGATTCATCGCACGACAGCCTGCGTGGCGGCCCGTTCGGGATGGCGCCTGTGGATAAGGCGCCGGGGAATCAGTTGATGCTGTAGCCTCGCCCGCTCAGGCAGGCGCCCAATGCGCGGCGGTAGGTGTCGGATTGGCCCGCCGGCGGCGCCTGGGTGGCGGCGGCCGGGTCGAAGCCGCTCTGGCCGACGGCCCAGCTATGGCACTCGTAGCGGTCGCGGCTCTGCTGCTCCGGCGACTGGCCGCTGGCGGGATAGGCGATCACCTCGTAGCTGGTGGTCGGTGCGGCCTGCACGGCCGGCGGCGTCTCCACCGCGACGTACTGGCGGCGGTCGGCGTTCCACAGGTAGTAGGTTCCGGCAGCGACGAAGTAGAGCATGCTGCCGATCCAGACTTCCCGCGCGTAATCCGGCAGGCCATAGCCATGTCCGGGGCCCCAGCCATGGTACGGGCCAGGTCCCGGCCCGCCCGGACCACCGGGGCCGCCATGGGGCCCGGCGACGGCCGCAGCCGACAGGCTCAGGGCCAGCAGGGTGGCGACGGATTTGAGCGCGATGCGCGAGGACAGCTTCATTTCACCTCCAGCCACGGGCGATCCACCGCCCGCCGTTCGTGGTGAACATTGTCTCGCGCCGCCCCTGCGCCGAGTGTCAGCACTGGGTAAAGACTGGGTAAAAAGCCCGATACACGGGGTATCAAGCCTGTTGCAGCAACCACCGGCAGTAACGCTGCACCCCCTCCTCCACGCCCATCATCGGCGCGCGGTAGCCCGCCTCGCGGAGGAAGGCGATATCGGCACAGGTGTAGCACTGGTACTTGCCGCGCAGCTCATCCGGAAACTCGGTGTACTCCAGCAATCCGGCGCGGATCGCCGCGTCCAGGGTCAACGGCTGCAGGTCCTGCTGTTCGCGCAGGGTGTTGATCACCGCCAGGGCCACGTCGTTGAACGGCTGGGCACGGCCGCTGCCGAGATTGAAGATGCCACTGCGCTCGGGGTGGTCGAGGAAGTGCAGGTTGACCTTCGCCACGTCCTCCACCGAGACGAAATCGCGCAGGTGGCCGCCGGCCGGGTAGTCGCCATATTCGCCGAACAGCTTGACCTTGCCGGTCTCGCGGAACTGGTTGAAACAGTGAAAGGCCACCGAGGCCATGCGCCCCTTGTGCTGCTCGCGCGGGCCGTAGACGTTGAAGTAGCGGAAGCCGGCAACCTGGGTGCGAGCGGTGGGCAGCACCTTGCGCACACGCTGGTCGAAGAGAAACTTGGAATAGCCGTAGACGTTCAGCGGCTTCTCGCAGGAGCGTATCTCGCGGAACTCCTGGCCGCCGCCATACACCGCCGCCGAAGAGGCGTAGAGGAACGGCACGCCCAGCGACAGGCTGGCGTCGAGCAACTGGCCGCTGTAGCGGTAGTTGTTGTCCATCATGTAGCGCCCGTCGCGCTCCAGGGTGCTGGAGCAGGCACCCTGGTGCAGCAGCGCGCGCACCACGCCGAAGTCACCGCGGGCGTAGCGCTCGATGAAATCGCGCTTGTCGAGGTAGTCGCTGATATCGCAGTCGGCGAGGTTGGCGAACTTGTCGCCTTCGGTCAGGTCGTCGACCGCGATGATGTCGGTCTCGCCGCGCTGGTTCAGCGCCTTGACGAGGTTGCTGCCGATGAAGCCGGCGGCGCCAGTGACGATGATGCTCATGAGGGCACCTCCTGTGGAGAATGGGTGCTCTCAGACTAAGAGTGGTACGCACGTACCCCGTTGATATGAAGCAAGGAAGTTAGCCAGCTATCGAATGGTTCCGCCGACCGGTACCGCGCCGATTCAGGAGCGGTCGTTGTGCCCCAGGTCACGCTGCGGATCGATGCGGTCGCGCACCCGCTGCTTGAGCACCTTGGCCTCGGGAAAACCGCCGTCGGCCTTGCGCTCCCAGATTGGCTCGCCGTCGCAGGTAATCTGGAAGACCCCACCGGTGCCCGGCACCAGGCTGACCTTGCCCAGGTCATCGCCGAAGGTGCTCAGCAGTTCCTGGGCCAGCCAGGCGGCGCGCAGCAGCCACTGGCACTGGGTGCAATAGGTGATGACGATTTCGGCTTTGGCTTCGGACATGAATCAGACTCTGCAGTAGGACGCGAACCTATAATACCGGTCTGAAACGCCCTACCGGACTCTTCTCTTCATGCGCCGACTGCTGTTCGCCCTCCTTCTGCTCCTTCCTCTCGGCGCCCTGGCGGCGAATACCCCTCCGAAGATCGGCCTGGTTCTTTCCGGCGGTGCGGCGCGCGGCCTGGCACACATCGGTGTGCTCAAGGCGCTGGACGAACAGGGCATCCACGTCGACGCCATCGCCGGCACCAGCATGGGCGCGGTCATCGGCGGCCTGTATGCAGCGGGCTATACGCCCAAGGAGCTGGAACAGCTGGCTTTGGGGCTGGACTGGAAGCAGGCGCTGTCCGACTCGCCACCACGGGTCGACGTACCGTTCCGTCGCAAGCAGGACGACCGCGACTTCCTGGTCAAGCAGAAACTCAGCTTCCGCGACGACGGCACCCTCGGCCTGCCGCTGGGCGCCATCCAGGGGCAGAACCTGTCGATGCTGCTGGAAAGCCTGCTGGTGCACACCAGCGATACGCGCGACTTCGACCAGTTGGCGATCCCCTTCCGCGCGGTGGCCACCGACATCTCCACCGGCGAGAAGGTAGTGTTCAGCAAGGGCCACCTGCCCCAGGCGATCCGCGCCAGCATGTCGATCCCGGCGGTGTTCGCCCCGGTGGACGTCAACGGCAAGCTGCTGGTGGACGGCGGCATGGTCGACAATATCCCGGTCGACGTGGCGCGGCAGATGGGCGTCGACGTGGTCATCGTGGTCGACATCGGCAACCCGCTGCTGGACCGCAAGCAGCTGACCACGGTGGTGGACATGCTCAACCAGTCCGTCACCCTGATGACCCGCAAGAACTCCGAGGCGCAGCTGGCCACCCTGAAGTCCAGCGACATCCTGGTGCAGCCGCCGCTGAGCGGTTACAGCTCCACCGACTTCGGCCGCGTGCCGCAATTGATCGACGCCGGCTACCGCGCCACCAGCATCCTCGCCCCACGCCTGGCGACGCTGCGCAAGCCCGCCGACGCCGAGGCGGTGGCGCTCACCCAAGCGCGCACGCCGGGCGAGCGCCAGCCGGTGATCGACCGGATCGAGGTGGAGAACAACTCCAAGGTCAGCGACGACGTCATCCTCCATTACATCCGCCAGCCGCTGGGCGAGCACCTGGACCTGGAGCGCCTGCAGCGCGACATGAGCACCCTCTACGGCCTGGACTACTTCGACCAGGTGCAGTACCGCGTGGTGCACAACAAGAAGGGCGCGGACGGCAAGTCCGACAACGTGCTGGTGATCCACGCGTACGGCAAACGCGGCGGCACCGATTACCTGCGCCTGGGCCTGAACCTCTCCGACGACCTGCGCGGCGACAGCACCTTCAACGTCGGCGGCAGCTACCGCATGAATGGCATCAATCGCCTCGGCGCGGAATGGCTGACGCGCGTGCAGATCGGCGACCAGCAGGAGCTCTACAGCGAGTTCTACCAGCCATTGGACGTCGGTTCGCGCTACTTCGTGGCTCCCTACGTGTTCAATGAGGCCCAGAACGTCGAGGCCACCGACAACGACGACCCCATCGCGGAGTACCGCCTGGAGCGCTATGGCTACGGCCTCAACCTTGGCCGGCAGATCGCCAACAACGGTGAATTCCGCCTCGGCGTGGCCCAGGCCTTCGGCAAGGCCGACGTGCGCGTGGGCGAGCAGGACCTGCCGGACTTCCACTTCACCGAAGGCTACGCGCAGCTGCAGTACTCCTTCGACACCATGGACAACGTGGACTTCCCCCGCGAGGGCGAGAACATCCAGACCTCCTTCCGCGAGCACACGCCGTCCCTGGGCGACGACGACCGCTACCGGCAGTGGGACATCCGCCTGGACAAGGCGCTGAGCAGCGGCCCGAACACCTGGGTGCTGGGTGGCGGCTACGGACGCACCATCGACGATGCCGAGGTGGTGGTATCGAGCTTCCTGCTCGGCGGCGCGCGGCAGCTCTCGGGCTACCGCCAGGACGCGCTGGCCGGGCAGAACTACAGCCTCGGGCGGGTCATCTACTACCGGCGCATGACCGAGCGCTCCTTCCTGCCGCTGGACTTCCCCTTCTACCTGGGCGGCAGCCTGGAGCGCGGGCGGGTGTGGAACAACGACAACAGCTACGACACCGGCTACATCAACGCCGGCAGCATCCTCATGGGCTTCGAGACACCACTGGGGCCGCTGTCCTTCAGCTACGGCCTGAACGATGCGAGCGAGCACGCGGTGTACATCAACCTGGGCCGTAATTTCTAGGGCCTCACGCAGAGGGTGCAGGAAACCTGCAGGAGCGAGCTTGCTCGCGAACGATCCCGCCGACAGCTCCGGCACCAGGCGGTTCGCGAGCAAGCTCGCCCCTGCAAAAGCCTTCGCGGCCCGATCCTCGGGCGGTGAGCAATACCGGCCTCCCGCCAATGAAAAAGCCCGGCATGTGCCGGGCTTTTTCATTCAGACAGCGGATCAGGCAATCAGCGCCAGCAGCTCGCGCGCTTCGGCCTTGGCCTTGGAGTCGCCGCTGGCGATCACCTGCTTGAGGATGCCGTAGGCCTCATCCAGGTTGCCCTGGTCGATGCACTTGCGAGCGCGATCGAGGCTGGCCAGCAGTTCGTCGTGCTCGTGGCCGATATCGTCCGGCAGGTCGAAGCTCAGCTCCTCCTCCACGCCCATGGTCTTGCTGCCATGGCCGAACATCTCGCCGTGCTCGCCCAGGTCCAGTTCGGTGATTTCCGGCAGCTCGTGCAGATTGCTGCGGAAGTCCGACGGTACATCCTGCGCGGCCTTGGGTGCGGCCTTGCCTTGCCTGGGCGAGTCGAAGGGGTTGTCCAGCTTGTCCCAGTCCAGGTCCAGCGACAGGTCGCTGAGGTTCATCGCGAAGTCCGGCTGGTCCTGCGCAGCCCTGGGTTGTTCCAAGGGAGCGGCCGCAGGTTCACCCAATTCAAGATCGTCCCAGTCGGTGAGCGTCTCGCCGGTGGGCGGCTGCAGGGTGTCTTCCGGGCGAATCAGCATCGCCGGGTAGCGCGACTTGAGCTGGTCGATCTGCTTCTGGTCACCGCCAGCGGCCACCAGGGCGTGTTCTTCCTCATGGAAGCCGGTCACGTCGCCCAGCTCGGCCAAAACCAGCAGCAGCTTCATGCGCAATTCACGGCGATTCGGCTCGGCGTTGACCGCCTTGCGCAGCATGTCGCGGGCCTGGGTGAAGCGGCCGTAGGCGATGTAGATATCCGCGCCTTCCAGGCTGTCCGCGCTGGCGGCGGGCAGACGGGCGACGCCCGGCTCCGGTGTGGCGACCACCACCGGATGCGGCGCCGGTACGGGAGCCACGACAGCAGCCGCCAACGGCTTGACCTGCGGGAGCGGCTTCACCGGCTCGGGCGCAACCGCGCGCAGGGGCGGCATCTCGACCGGTTTTTCCTCGCGCTTGCGGCGGGCGAACAGCAGGCCGACCAGCAGCGCGCCAAGAGCGCCGGCGCCCAGCCAGGGCCAGTAATTGAAACCGGAGCCCTGGGCATCCTGCGCCGGGGTTGCCGGCTGTGCGACGCTCGGAGCGGGGGTGTCCTGCTGCGCCGGCGCCACGGAACCGGGAGCGGCCGGCACGGCATTGGTCGTGGCGTTGCCAGTCGGTGCACCCGTTGCCGGAGCATTGGCTGCCGGGGCATTGCCCGCGGCTTCCGCTCCCTGGCGGCGATCCAGCTCGGCCTGCAGCGACTGTACCTGCTGGTCGCGGCTCTGCAGGGCCTGCTGGAGGGATAGCAACTGCTTCTGCAGGTCGTCCATGCGCTGGTTCATCTGGTCGCGCTGGGCGTTGGCCAGGAGCAGGTCGGCTTCCACCTTGGCGACGTTGGCATCAGCGGCCGGCGCTAGCGGCGCGGCAGCGTTACCCTGGGCCTGGGCCGGAGCGCTGGCCACAGCAGAGGCAGGTGCCTGCGGCGCGCCGGCGGGCTGCTCGACAGCCGCCGACGGAGCGGCGGAAGCGGGCTGCGGCGCCGAGGCCGTGCCAGCAGTGCCGGCGTGCTGCTGGCCCTGCGGCAGGACCAGCGTCTGGCCAACCTTCAGGCGGTGCGGGTCACCATTGACGAAGGCCTGCGGGTTCAGCGCGACGATGCTGTCCATCAGCTGCGCGCGCGTGGCGCCGCTACCGGTCAGGCGCGAACTGATCTTCCACAGGGTGTCATTGCGCACCGTGGTGTAGCGGCCATCACCCGCCGGCAACGGCGGTTGTGCCGGCGCGCGGCGCACGGGCTCCGGACGGTAGACGTCCGGGCGGTAACCGGAAGAGCGCGAAGGCGCGATGTCGCTCGCCCCGACATTGGCGGCCACGCTGCGGTTGGCGCTGTACTCCGGCGGATCGATCAGCACGGTGTACTCGCGCAGCATGCGACCGTTGGGGCGCTCCACGGCGATCAGGAAATTCAGGTAAGGCTCGTGCACCGGCTGCGTGGACACCACCTTGATGTAGCCACGACCATTGCGGATCACCGGGGTGAAGCGCAGGTTCTGCAGGAACACGAAACGGTCGACGCCAGCGTTCTCGTAGTCGGCGGGACTCGCGAGCTTCGCGATGAGTTCGTCGGAGGTCATGTCGCCGGTTTCGAGCAGGGCGATCTCGGCATCCAGCGGCTGGTTCAGCCCGGAGTGCAGCGTGATGTCGCCGAGCCCGAGGGCATTCGCGTGAGCGGAGACAAAAACCGAAAGTGCGGCAAGCGTCAGCGGAATTCTATTTATTCGAGCCATAACCCCATCCCATTGTCCGGGTCTGCACGCCATTCCCTGACCACTCGAAAGCGGCAGGCTGAACCTGTCCACACACTTGAAGCCATGCCGGACTACAGACCGCACACACCACCCCTCTGTACCTTGCAGGGTACAGGCCGTCTGATATCACGGATTAGGTGTTGCGCGGGGTTTGGTCAAGATAAATCGTCGAAAAACCGGCGAATGGTTAAGCGTTGGATAGCGAATGGCCAGCGGCCCGGTGAGGGACCGCCAGAAAAATGGCTACTTTACCCGAATAACGTGATGAATTGCTCAGTTTCGCTCGAGATTGCCGAGAATCCGACTGAGCGTTTTCTGGCACAGCGCGATTTCTTCTTCCGAAATCCCCGCCAGCACTTCGTTGCGAACGGCGGCGGCGATGTTCTCGATATCGGTGATCAGAACGTCTGCCTTGGGGGTAAGGGCGATGCGCTTGGCGCGGCGGTCTTCGGCCACTGCCTGGCGACGGACCAGCCCCTGGGCTTCGAGACCATCGAGCAGGCGGGCCAGGGTCGGACCTTCGACACCGACCGACTGGGCCAGCTCGCGCTGGGTCGGGGCGGCGGAGTGACGCGCCAGGTGCAGCAGCACCAGCCAGCGAGCCTGGGACAGGCCGAGGTGGCTGAGACGGCGGTCGAGTTCGGCCCGCCATGCACGCGAAGCCTGGGCCAGTTGGGTACCGAAGTAGTGCTTATCGTTATCTGACATTGTTCCGCAAATTTCGGGAGTGAATCGGCTAAGTTGATTTGACTAATTATTAGCCAGCTAATCAAGCCCGTACAATGACAGATTGTCGCAGGGTGTAAATCGCTATTTCACCATTTCGCGTACTGGTCTTCTACGAACCCCCACAGGTTCTCGATGCGCACCTCGGCCTGCCCCGCCGGTCGCAGCACACCACTGAAGCGCCCGAAGATCTGCTTGAAGTTGCTGGCCAGCACGCCGAGATTGAGACGCTCCTGGTGCAGCCCGTGGGCCTCGAAGTGAAGTTCGACCTGGCCGTCGTAGGAGCGGATGGTCCAGGGTAGCAGCGGATGGTCGCGATCGAACTCGAAACGCACCGTGTCGACCTTCAGCAATTGGCCGTCGAGCCAGTAGCAGTTCTCGGTGAAGCTGGTCTCGTTGACGCCGCACGACAGGTTCAGCCCGATACGCCGCCCCTGTGTCTCGCCGGACAGGCAGGCCCAGTTCCAGAAGGTCTCGCGGCGCATGTAGCCGGCGGACCAGTCGTGGTGGGCGTAGGCATCCAGCTCGCGCAGGTCGTAGTTGCCCAGCGCGCTGCGCACCTCGCCGTGGCAGTGCACGCCGGCCACCTTGCGCGCATAGACCCAGCCGTTCACCGCCGTCGGCGTGCAGAGGCTCATGGGCTGGAATGCCGGCTGCTCCTCGCTGAAACGGGCATTGATGCGGGTGCCATCGTCCAGTTCCACCAGTAGACGCTTCTCGAAGGGCGAGGAGCTGTTTTCCAGGCGCAGCAGGTTGCGCCCCTGGCGCAGTTCGCAGACGCCATCGTCGGGCGTCTGCGAGAAGTTCGCCCCCCTGCCCAGCGGGCACTTGAACTGGCGCTCGATCATCCGCCCACTCTCGGGGTGGTAGAGGTAGACGAAACCGACAGTGAGCAAACTGACATCCGCCAGAGCACAGCCGCCGATCAGCGTCGGGCTGATCAGGCCGAAGTACTGGAACTGGTGGAAGCTGCGCCACTTGCTCAACGCACCGAGGCGCCGGCCCATGGGCGAGCGGAAGTCGAAGTCGCGGTAATTGATGGTCGCCGGGGTGCCGGGAAAGATGCCGTAGTGCGGTTGGCCGTTGGGCTGGATCAGCTGCTGCATGGGCGCGGGCTCGGTGACGGGGTGCGGCGCATGCTAGCACCGGGCCTGCTCGCGCCGCAGTCACCCACGGCGCCAGCTCGGGGGACCGAATCGGCCACCGCCGAAAACACCTGACTCGCTGTAGAAGCGGGCCATGCCCGCGATCGCGGACAAGGTCCGCGTGACCGGCACCTATCGAAAGCGCTGCGCAAGTTGAAGGAAGCGCCCTACAGGCGCTATTCGCGGGCATGGCCCGCTCCTACAAGGTCACGACTCAGGCGACGACCTGGTTGCGCCCGAATGCCTTGGCTTCGTAGAGGGCACGGTCGGCATGCTCGTAGATGCTGCGCAGCGGATGCCCGGTCTCCGGCCACAGGCAGGACACGCCGATGGACAGCGTCACCTCGTCCGCCGTCAGCGACCCTTCGTGGGCAATGCCCAGCGCCTGCACCGACTCGCGCACGACTTCGGCGCGCTCCCTCGCCTCACGCTCACTGGCACCGTAGAGCAGCACGGCAAACTCCTCGCCCCCCAGGCGCACAGCCATGTCCAGCGGCCGCCGGGCACTGGCCATCAACACCTCGCCGATACGCTGCAACACACCATCCCCGGCCTGGTGGCCGTAGCGATCGTTGTAGGCCTTGAAGTGATCAACATCGCAGAGCAGCAGCGCCAGCCCCACGCTCTCGCGCTGGGCCTGGCGCCACAGGCGCTCCAGCTGGCGGTTGAAGCTGCGGCGATTGTGCAGGCCGGTCAGCGCGTCATGCTCGGCCATGACCTTCAGCAGGCGGCTGATGAGGAAGTGCTGGCGAGACTTGTAGTCCAGCAGGTAGCAGCCCACCGCACCGACCAGGTTGGCCAGCAGCAGGAACACCACGTTGCCGATCAGCTTGGGCAGCGGCAGCCCGGCGTACAGCTCGAAGCCCACGTAGGCCAGCAGGATCGCGGAAGCACTGCCCACCGCCTCGGCGAAGCGCAGGCCAATCAGGAAGTAGGCGGCCATGCTGACCAGCAACAGCCCTTCGTAGGGATAGCTCTGGTCCACGGTGTGGGCGATACCGGCGACAGCCGCCGCGCCGATACCGACGCTGAGGATGCAGGCCAGGCTCAGCGGCACCAGCAGGTGGATATGGCGACGCTGCAGGATCAACCCGCCGCAGACGCTCAGCAGCACCAGCACGCCGATGCGCACGGCAAGCATCTGCCAGTGTTCGGGACCACGGATGAGGAGGAAATCGATGGCCGCCAGCGCCAGCCAGATCAGCACGCCGATGGTCAGCGCGGTGCGCTTGAGATCGAAGCTGTCTTCCAGCAGGTAATGGCGGTACTGGGTCTCGAGGTCGGGTTCGAAACGCAGGCGGCGAAAGCCCCGGGAGAGCTGTTCGGCATAGGCATTGGAGCGAACGTCGTCCAGCCAGCTTTGTTGTTGTGGCACGCTCACCTCTTCTCGTGGAGGTCTAAGTGCCACCATAGCCGTTCGGGACGTGCGTCACAAGTTTGTCGTTTTGCCCCGTCACGAAACTGACAGGGCAACGCACTCACCAGCGATCGTCCCGGGAGTTCCGGTAGCGGTCGTGGCCGTAGTACGAGTCATTGCAGTAGCGACGCTCGGAGCGGCCGTGATGCTGGCGGCAGTCGCGATCGTCGTCATCGTCATCCTTGGACATGATGACCAGCCCGGCGACCAGCGCGACCGCCGCCACGCCGATCAGGGCGTTCTTGCCGCCTTCAGTCAGCCCGCCACCACTGGCACATCCACTGAGTTGCCCGACGACCAGCAGCCCCGCCACTACCCGCACCCAGCTCGCCATCTGTCACTCCGAAAGCGATCCGTACTGACAGCTATGACTGGTGGGAAAAGGCGCCGTTGCTGGCACATTGATATTTCATCTGTAACGCCGTATTTCGGCGCGATCAGACTTCCAGCTCGGCCTGCAGGGCGGCGCGCACGCAATGCAGAACGCCCAGCGGGACGCGGCCTTCGAACAGCTCGGCGATAGCCGTCACCGGCGGCAGCTCACCGTCCTCGTCGAGGAAGGCATCCTGGATCTCGCCAAGCAGTTCCTCGGGCAGGTCCAGCGCCTGTTCCAGGCCCAGCTGCTGCTTGCCGATGGCCTCGGCCAGCAGGCTGTAGACGTTCTTCTCGCTGCAATCGAGCTGGCGGGCGATCTGCGCCGGGGTCATGCCGGCGCGGGCCAGGGTGACCAGCTCGTGGCTGAGGTCGGCCACGGGTGCCGGGGTGGCGGGCGCCGCCTCGGATTCGGTGAGCACATCGAGGAAGGCCTGGCCGTAGCGCTCCAGCTTGCGCGCACCGACGCCGCTGACCTGGGCCATTTCCGACAACGAACGCGGCTGGCTACGAAGCATTTCCAGCAGCGTCGCATCGGGGAAGATGACGTAGGGCGGCACCGAGTGCTCCTGCGCCAGCTTGCGCCGCAGGGTGCGCAGGGCTTCCCACATCTCGCGCTCTTCCTGGCGCACCAGCTGGCTGGCCGAGCTGGCTCCGCCGGAGGAGGAAGACTTGTTGCGCTGCGGCTTCGGATCGCGGCGCAAGGCCAGCGTTTCCTCGCCGCGCAACAGCGGACGGCAGGCCTCGGTCAGGCGCAGGCCATTGAAGCCATCGACGTCCACGTCGGCGAAGCCACGGGCGACCAGCTGGCGGAACAGCGTGCGCCACTCGTCCTCGCCACGGGATTTGCCGATGCCGAACACCGCCAGGTGCTGGTGCCCGACGCTGCGCACCTTCTCGGTGTCCTTGCCCAGCAGCACGTCCACCAGGTGGCCGACGCCGTAGCGCTGGCCGCTGCGGTAGATGGCCGACAGCGCCTGGCGCGCGGGCTCGGTGGCGTCCCAGGTCTCCACGCCGTCGACGCAGATGTCGCAGTGGCCGCAGGGGTTGGGCATCACCTCGTCGAAGTAGGCCAGCAGCGCCTGGCGGCGGCAGCGGGTTTCCTCGCACAGCGCCAGCATGGCTTCGAGCTTGTGCCGCTCGACGCGCTTGTGGCGCTCGTCGCCCTCGGAGTTCTGCATCATCTGCCGCAGCAGCAACACGTCCTGCAGGCCGTAGGCCATCCAGGCGTCGGCGGGCAGGCTGTCACGGCCGGCGCGGCCGGTTTCCTGGTAGTACGCCTCCAGGCTCTTGGGCAGGTCCAGGTGCGCGACGAAGCGCACGTTGGGTTTGTCGATGCCCATGCCGAAGGCGACGGTGGCGACCATGATCAGCCCTTCCTCGTTGAGGAAGCGCTTCTGGTGATAGGCGCGCAGGTCGTTGGACAACCCGGCGTGGTAAGGCAGCGCCGGGAAGCCTTGGTTGGAGAGGAACTCGGCGACCTCCTCGACCTTCTTGCGCGACATGCAGTAGACGATACCGGCATCGCCGCGGCGCTCGGCCAGGAACCCCAGCAACTGCTTGCGCGGCTGCTCCTTGGGCACGATGCGGTAGAAGATGTTCGGCCGGTCGAAGCTGGAGAGGAACTGCTCGGCGTCCTGCAGGTGCAGGCGCTGGATCATCTCCTCGCGGGTACGCATGTCCGCCGTGGCGGTCAGGGCGATGCGCGGCACGTGCGGGAACAGTTCGGCGAGCTGGCCCAGTTGCAGGTATTCGGGACGGAAGTCGTGGCCCCATTGCGACACGCAGTGCGCTTCGTCGATGGCGAACAGGCCGATCTCCAGGCGCTGCAGGAAGGCCAGCATGCGCGGCTGCACCAGGCGTTCCGGGGCGAGGTAGAGCAGCTTGATCTCGCCGCGCTGCAAGCGGTCGGCGATCTCGCGCTGGGCCTCGGGGCTCAGCGAAGAGTTCAGCGCCGCCACCGGCACGCCCAGCTCGTCCAGCGTGGCGACCTGGTCCTCCATCAGCGCGATCAGCGGCGAAACCACCACCGTCAGGCCGTCCCGCAGCAACGCCGGGACCTGGAAGCACAGCGACTTGCCGCCGCCGGTGGGCATCAGCACCAGGGCATCGCCGCCGCCGGCCACGCGCTCGATGATCCGCGCCTGATTGCCGCGGAAGGCGTCGTAACCGAAAACGTCTTTGAGGATGCGCAGTGCCTGATCGAGCATGGGGTACTCCGAATGAAGCCGCGCATTATACGCAAGCGATCCTGCTGCGGCCGGCACCTTGTCCGGGAAACTGCGGAAAAATCCGTCACATGCGTCCGAACCCCGCGTCGGCTCAGGCTGGACGGGCATTTGGCTTTTGCCGCGGGCCGGCGGAAAGACTACAATTCGGGACCGATCACCTCCGAGGTAGTACCCGATGTCCTTCGCCGACCAATTGTCCCGCCTGCAAGCCTTTCTCGATGCCGATGACCTGCACGAGGAAGCCTTGGACTACGTGGCGGCACACGGCTACCTGACCGCCCTGGCGATCTGCCCGGAGGAAGTGCCGGAGCGCGAGTGGATCGACGCCCTGTTCGCCGAGCCGCCGCACTACCGCAGCGAGGAAGAGCGCAGCGAGATCGAATCCACCCTGGTCCAGCTCAAAGCGCACATCATCCGCCAGATGGCCGGCGACGAGGAGCTGGAGCTGCCCTGCGAGCCTTACCTGGGCGACGAGCCGGATGACTCCGACATCCGCGGCTGGTGCATCGGCTTCATGGAAGGCGTGTTCCTGCGCGAAGCCATCTGGTTCGAACAGGCCGAGGAAGAAGTCAGCGAGCTGCTGCTGCCGATCATGGTCGGTTCCGGCCTGTTCGACGAACAGCCCGAGTTCGACGAGATCGCCAGCGACCGCGGGCTGGTGGACGACATGGTCGCGCAGATCCCCGAACTGCTGACCAACCTGTTCCTGCTGTGCCAGGCGCCGGAAGAGAAGCCGGCTCTGCTGAAGCCGCGCACTCACTAAACGCTCGATGTCTTCGCGGGAAATCCGCCAGAGCCGCCACGCCTGGGTTCGCTACTGCCTGCTCGGCGTCGGCTGGCTCAGCGTGGCACTGGGCGTGATCGGCATCTTCCTGCCGGTGCTGCCCACCACGCCCTTCCTCCTGCTCGCTGCCGCCTGCTTCATGCGCAGTTCCCAGCGCTTCTACGACTGGCTGGTGAACCACCCGAAGCTCGGGCCGTGGATCCGCGACTACCTGGACGGCGAAGGCATCCCGCTCAAGGGCAAGGTGTACGCCATCGGCCTGATGTGGTGCAGCATCCTGATTTCAGGATTCATCGTGCAGCGGCCCTGGGCCTGGGCGTTCATGCTGACCAGCGCGACGCTGGTGAGCATCTACCTGATTCGGACGAAGACGCGGCGCCTGGATTGAGCCCGCTGCGCGCTCGAATAACCCCCCCCCCGCCCCCCCCCC
>NZ_JYOA01000006.1 GCF_000955805.1 Pseudomonas sp. 21
AACGTCGGCACCATCGGTCACGTTGACCACGGCAAAACCACTCTGACCGCTGCTCTGACCAAGGTCTGCTCCGAGACCTGGGGCGGCTCCGCTCGCGCTTTCGACCAGATCGACAACGCGCCGGAAGAGAAGGCTCGTGGTATCACCATCAACACCTCTCACGTTGAATACGACTCGCCGGTACGCCACTACGCTCACGTAGACTGCCCGGGTCACGCTGACTACGTGAAGAACATGATCACCGGTGCTGCCCAGATGGACGGCGCGATCCTGGTTTGCTCGGCTGCTGACGGCCCCATGCCGCAGACCCGCGAGCACATCCTGCTGTCCCGTCAGGTAGGCGTTCCTTACATTGTCGTGTTCCTGAACAAGGCCGACATGGTTGACGACGCCGAGCTGCTGGAACTGGTCGAAATGGAAGTTCGCGATCTGCTGAACACCTACGACTTCCCGGGCGATGACACTCCGATCGTGATCGGTTCCGCTCTGATGGCCCTGAACGGCCAGGACGACAACGAGATGGGCGTTTCCGCCGTGCGCAAGCTGGTAGAAACCCTGGACTCGTACATCCCCGAGCCCGAGCGCGCCATCGACAAGCCGTTCCTGATGCCGATCGAAGACGTATTCTCGATCTCCGGCCGTGGCACCGTGGTAACTGGCCGTGTTGAGCGTGGCATCGTCAAGATCCAGGAAGAAGTGGAAATCGTCGGCATCAAGGCGACCACCAAGACTACCTGCACCGGCGTTGAAATGTTCCGCAAGCTGCTCGACGAAGGTCGTGCTGGTGAGAACGTTGGCGTTCTGCTGCGTGGCACCAAGCGTGAAGACGTAGAGCGTGGCCAGGTTCTGGCCAAGCCGGGCACCATCAAGCCGCACACCAAGTTCGAGTGCGAAGTGTACGTGCTGTCCAAAGAAGAAGGTGGTCGTCACACCCCGTTCTTCAAAGGCTACCGTCCGCAGTTCTACTTCCGTACCACCGACGTAACCGGCAACTGCGAACTGCCGGAAGGCGTTGAGATGGTAATGCCGGGCGACAACGTGAAAATGGTTGTCACCCTGATCGCTCCGATCGCCATGGAAGATGGCCTGCGCTTCGCGATTCGCGAAGG
>NZ_JYOA01000007.1:0-84135 GCF_000955805.1 Pseudomonas sp. 21
CAACGACTAATTTAAACTTTCTTCATTCAGCGACCAGGGAGACGCGAGCAAAGGCCTTCTTGCCAGCCTGCAGCACATGGATGGCACCGACCTTGAAGACAAAGCTGCGACCCACCACATCGCCATCCACACGCACGCCGCCAGAAGACAGCAGGTCGCGAGCGACAGCAGAGTTCTTCACCAGGCCCGCCTTATTAAGAACGGCACCGATCGGCAGATCCTCCGCCGCCGCTACTTCTACTTCCGGCAGGTCTTCCGGAAGCTCGCCTTCCTTCAGGCGATTGCCAGCAGACTTGTGCGCGGAAGCAGCAGCTTCTTCGCCATGGAAACGAGCGACGATTTCTTCCGCCAGCTTGATCTTGATGTCACGCGGATTGGCGCCAGCCTCGACATCCTTCCTGAAGCCCTCGATCTCTTCCATGGAGCGGAAGCTGAGGAGCTCGAAGTAACGCCACATCAGGGTATCCGGGATGGAAACCAGCTTGCTGTACATGACACCCGGAGCTTCCTGGATGCCGATGTAGTTGCCCAGGGACTTGGACATCTTCTTCACGCCGTCCAGGCCTTCGAGCAGCGGCATGGTCAGGATGCACTGCGGCTCCTGCTCATAGGCGCGCTGGAGCTCGCGCCCCATCAGCAGGTTGAATTTCTGATCAGTACCGCCGAGCTCGACGTCCGCACGCAGCGCTACCGAGTCGTAGCCCTGAACCAGCGGATAAAGGAACTCGTGAATGGCAATGGACTGATTGCTGGCATAGCGTTTGCTGAAATCATCGCGTTCCAGCATACGGGCAACGGTGTACTGGGAAGCCAGACGAATGAAATCAGCGGGGGAAAGCTGGTCCATCCAGGTGGAATTGAACGCCACCTCGGTCTTTGCGGGGTCAAGAATCTTGAAGACCTGGGCTTTGTACGTCTCGGCGTTGTCGAGAACCTGCTCGCGCGTGAGGGGTGGGCGGGTAACACTTTTCCCACTGGGGTCACCGATCATCCCAGTGAAGTCGCCGATCAGGAAGATCACCTGATGGCCCAGCTCCTGGAATTGGCGCAGCTTATTAATGAGGACGGTATGACCCAGGTGCAGGTCGGGAGCGGTCGGGTCGAAGCCGGCCTTGATACGCAGGGGCTGGCCGCGCTTGAGCTTTTCGATCAGCTCGGCCTCCACGAGAATTTCGTCTGCTCCGCGCTGGATCAGCGCCAGCTGCTCTTCGACCGACTTCATTGCAGGTTCCTGTACGTTGCGAATTGCGAAAGGGAACCAACGATACAAGAACAGGCACTAAAAACAAGTTTTGCCCAGCGCCAGAGGACAGGACGTCAGAAGCCCGACATCAGGGTTGCTTCAGAGGGAATTTGGTTATATTTTAGGCAGTTATTTCACATTCCAAAAACACCACTCACGCCATGACGCAATCCGATCAGAAAGCGCCGTACTACCCGAAGAGCCATCTGCTGGCCGCAAGCGGTGTAGCAGCGCTCCTCAGCCTGGCTCTGCTGGTGTTCCCCTCGGCCGAGGTCGAGGCGAAGAAGACCACGCTCAATCTCGAGCTGGAAAACGGCACCGAGCAGATCCTCCAGGAAAAAGACGACCTTCGACCCAATGCGGTCACGGAAGACAACGGCTCCTCCCCCTTCGCCCAGATCGAAGGCCAGCCGGACAACCAGAACAGCGCCGAAAAAGACGCGGGCAATAAGCACGATCTCGCCGACTCGAAACAAGCCTCCCCCTCCGCCCCCGCAGAACCTGCGTGGAAGAGCGTGACCGTGGGCAAGGGCGACACTCTTTCCAACGTGTTCGCGAAGGCCGGCCTGCCGGCTAACGTCGTGCACGACATGCTTGCCGCCAACAAGGACGCCAAGCAGTTCACTCGTCTGGATGTCGGCCAGGACGTGGACTTCCTCATCGACTCCAAGGGCGAACTGCAGGGCCTCAAGGTCAAGCGCAGCGATCTGGAGACCATCAGCCTGAACAAGTCTGCCAAGGGCTATGACTTCAAGCGCGATCTGGTCAAGCCCTCGGTGCACGCCAACTACGCCCACGGTCGCGTCGACAGTTCGCTGTTCGTCGCCGGCCGGAATGCCGGTCTTTCCCACGACCTGATCATGTCGATGGCCAACGTCCTCGGCTACGACATCGACTTCGCCCAGGATATTCGCGAGGGCGACGAGTTCGACGTGATCTACGAATCCCAGCAGGTACAGGGCAAGCAGGTCGGCACCGGCAGCATCCTGGCGGTGCGCTTCGTCAACCGCGGCAAGGAATACACCGCGGTGCGCTACACCAACAAACAGGGCAATACGAGCTACCTGCGCGCCGACGGCAGCAGCATGCGCAAGGCCTTCATCCGCACTCCGGTGGACTTCGCCCGCATCAGCTCGCGCTTCTCCATTGGGCGTTTCCACCCGATCCTGAACAAGATTCGTGCACACAAGGGCGTGGACTACGCGGCCCCTATCGGCACGCCGATCAAGGCGACCGGCGACGGCAAGATCCTCGAAGCCGGCCGCAAGGGTGGCTACGGCAACGCGGTGGTGATCCAGCACGGCCAGCGCTACCGCACCGTGTACGGCCACATGAGCCGCTTCGCCAAGGGCATCCGCTCTGGCGTGGCGGTGAAGCAGGGCCAGATCATCGGCTACGTCGGCATGACCGGTCTCGCCACTGGCCCGCACCTGCACTATGAGTTCCAGGTCAACGGCCAGCATGTCGACCCGCTGAGCGCCAAGCTGCCGACAGCCGATCCGCTGAGCGGCCCGGAGCGCAAGCGCTTCATGGCGCAGGCGCAACCGCTGATCGCGCGCATGGACCAGGAGAAGGCAACCTTCCTGGCCCTGAACAAGCGCTGAGCCATGCCGCTCTATCTGGGGGTGATGTCCGGTACCAGTCTCGACGGACTGGACATCGCCCTGATCGAGCAAGGCGAGCAGACCGCTCTGCTCGCCTCCCACTACCTCCCGATGCCTGCGGCACTCCGTGCCGATCTCCTGGCACTCTGTTCCTCCGGCCCTGACGAAATCGCTCGCTCCGCCCTTGCGGAAAACAGCTGGGTCCGTCTGGCTGCGCAGGGCATCAACGAACTCCTCGCCCGCGAGAGGCTCAGCGCCGGCACAATTCGCGCCATCGGCAGCCACGGCCAGACCATTCGCCATGAGCCGCACCTGGGCTTCACTGTGCAGATCGGCAACCCGGCACTGCTCGCCGAGCTGACCGGCATCGACGTAGTGGCCGACTTCCGCCGCCGCGATGTAGCCGCCGGCGGCCAGGGCGCACCGCTGGTACCCGCTTTCCACCGCGCACTGTTCGGCAGCGATGACCGCGAGTGCGCCATCCTCAACGTCGGCGGCTTCAGCAACGTTTCGTTGCTCAGCCCCGGCGAGCCGGTTCGTGGATTCGACTGCGGCCCCGGCAACGTCCTGCTGGATGCCTGGATTCAGGAGCAGCGCGGCGAAGCCTATGACCGCGACGGCGCCTGGGCCGCCAGCGGCAGCATCGACCCGGCGCTGCTGCAGAAGATGCTGGCCGATGACTTCTTCGCCGCCAAAGGCCCGAAGAGCACCGGACGCGAGCGCTTCAACCTGAACTGGCTGAACGCGGTCCTGGCCGACCACGGCCCGGTGAAGGCCGAAGACGTGCAGGCAACCCTGCTCGAACTGACCGCACAAAGCATCGCGGCAGCACTATTGGACGCGCAGCCCGGCTGCGAGGAAGTGGTGGTTTGCGGTGGCGGCGCCTTCAACACGACGCTGATGCAGCGACTGGCCGCGCACACGCCTGGCGCCAGCGTGATCAGCAGCCTCGACCGCGGAGTACCGCCGGAATGGATGGAAGCCATGGCCTTCGCCTGGCTGGCCCATCGCTTCTTGGAACGCGAGCCCGGCAACTGCCCGGAAGTCACCGCCGCCCAGGGCCCACGGGTTCTTGGCGCGCTCTACCCAGCCTGAACCCGGCCCACAAACAAAAACGCCGCGCATCTGCGCGGCGTTTTCGCTTTTACGGCATCAGATCGAGAAGGACTGACCGCAGCCGCAGGTGGTCGCTGCGTTCGGGTTCTTGATGACGAACCGCGAACCTTCGAGGCCTTCCTGGTAGTCCACTTCCGCACCGGCGAGGTACTGGAAGCTCATCGGATCGACCACGAGGTTGACGCCGTCGCGCTCGACGATGGTGTCGTCGTCCGCGGTGTCTTCATCGAAGGTGAACCCGTACTGGAAGCCCGAACAGCCACCGCCCGTGACGAACACCCGCAGCTTGAGGCGCGGGTTGCCTTCTTCGTCGATCAGGTTCTTCACCTTGTTCGCAGCGCCTTGCGAGAACATCAGCGGAGTGGGGGTGAAGGTTTCGATGGTCATGGTGAAAACTCTCCCGGCCGAGGCCGTACGTTACAACATTGCGGACCATTATCCGCTTACCCCAGAAAAACGGTCAACTAATCCGACTCATCCATTGGTCCAGATCAATCGGCCGCCTTCCGGGGCAGTCTTTCCTTACGGCAGCAGCGCGACGTTGGACAGGCCCAGGTGCTCATCCAGACCGAACAGGATGTTCATGTTCTGGATCGCCTGGCCGGATGCACCCTTCACCAGGTTGTCGATCACCGACAGGATCACCACCAGGTCGCCGCCCTGCGGACGGTGCACCGCGATGCGGCAGACGTTGGCGCCGCGTACGCTGCGGGTTTCCGGATGGCTGCCAGCCGGCATCACGTCGACGAACGGCTCGTTGGCGTAGCGCTCTTCATACAGCTTCTGCAGGTCGACGCCACGATCAGCGACGCGTGCGTACAGGGTCGCATGGATGCCGCGGATCATCGGGGTCAGGTGCGGCACGAAGGTAAGGCCGACATCGCCCTTGGCCGCGCGACGCAGGCCCTGGCTGATTTCCGGCAGGTGACGGTGACCTTTCACCGAGTAGGCCATCATGCTTTCACCGGCTTCGCAGAACAGCGAACCGACCTTGGCGCCACGACCGGCGCCGCTGACGCCGGACTTGCAGTCGGCGATCAGCTGACTGGCGTCGGCCAGGCCGTTTTCCAGCAGCGGGATGAAGCCGAGCTGGGTGGCGGTCGGGTAGCAGCCGGGAACGGCGATCAGGCGCGCGGACTTGATCGCCTCGCGATTCACTTCCGGCAGACCATAGACCGCCTCGGGCAGCAGTTCGGGCGCGCCATGGGGCTGGCCGTACCATTTGGCCCACTCTTCGGCGTCCTGCAGGCGGAAATCCGCGGACAGGTCGATCACCCGGGTACCGGTCGCCAGCAGTTCGCCGGCCAGTGCGTGGGCCACACCGTGCGGAGTGGCGAAGAACACCACGTCGCACTCGCCCAGACGCTTCACGTCCGGCACGCTGAAAGCCAGGCCGTCGTAGTGGCCTCGCAGGTTCGGGTACATGTCAGCGACTTTCACGCCCTCCTCGGAACGCGAGGTAATCACCTCCACGCGAGCCTGGGGATGCTGTGCCAGCAGGCGTAGCAGTTCCACGCCCGTATAACCCGTACCGCCTACGATACCGACCTTGATCATCTGCCTGTCACTCCACCTATGGGGCCAAATTCAGGGGCAGCCATGATATGAGCCGCTGCCCCCGCTGAACAGAGCGAATGCACGCAGGTTTAAGAGCCTTTGGTCGGAGCCAGGGTTTCCTGCATCTGACGAGCGAGCGCGTGATAGATCGGCAGCGGGTTCAGGCGCGCCGATACACCACTGGCCAGCAGCGTGGCGGCGAGGATTGGGATCAGCATGTCCGGGCTGTGGGACATCTCCACGGTGATCACCGTGGCGGTGAGCGGCGTACGCGTGACCCCGGCGAGGTAGGCAGACATCCCCAGCAGCGCCACTGCCGGCAGGCTTGCGCCGGGGATCAGCGGCGTCAGCCAGGGCGCCAGACTGGCGCCTACGGTGAGCGAGGGCGAGAACAGCCCACCGGGGATGCCGGCGATGAAGGAGATCACGTTGGCGATGAACTTCCACAGGAGGAAGTCATCTCCCACCACCGGATGCCCCTCGAGGATGGAACGGGTTTCGGCGTAGCCAGTGCCGAACACATGCTGCCCGGACAGCAAGCCGAGCAGCGCCAGCACCAGCCCGCAGGCAGCGGCAAAGCGGATCGGCCAGCGGCTGATGAAGCCGAGCGGGCCGCGCTGGGTCGGCAGCACCAGCCGGCAGTAAAGGCCGCCAAGCAAGCCGCCGAGCACTCCACAGGCCACCACGGCGATCCACGCCGGGCCCAGCGGCATGCTTTCCGAGAGACGACCGAAATAGCTGTAGCTGCCCATCAGGCCGAGCGTGACCATACCGCCGAGCAGGACGGCGGTGAGCACCAGCCCGCTGAAGCGTTGCTCGAAGGTGCGGCTCAGTTCCTCGATGGCGAAGACCACTCCGCCCAGCGGCGTATTGAAGGCGGCCGCGATGCCCGCCGCACCGCCGGCGATGATCAGGCCGGACACCGTGCGCTTGTCGTAGAGCCCCAGGCGACGGCCTAGCGAGTACATCAGGGCGGCGCCGATATGCACTGTCGGGCCCTCGCGGCCAGCCGAGGCTCCCACCAGCAGCGCCATCAGGGTCATCGCCAGCTTGCCCACGGCAATCCGCACCGACAGCAAGGCATTGCGATTGCGACTGCTGCGTTGCTCCAGCGCCACGATGACCTGTGGAATGCCGCTGCCACGAGTGTTCTTCAACGCCCCCTGGGTCAGCCACACCAAGCCGGCGAAGCCCAGTGGGCAAAGCAGCCACGGCCACCACGGACTTTTCGCGACCACGGCGCGGAACGTCGCGCTGGCGAGGTCCGCCAGATGCGCGAAGGCCAGTGCCACCAGGCCCACCAGCAGCGCACCGAGCCAGAACGCCAGGTTGCGCCGCCACTGGCGCAGCAATGGATGGCGCGCCAGCGGGCGCCTGGGCGCGGCACGAGCGGACGAATCACCAAGCGGCTCGCTGGAACTCTCCGGCGGTGTGGGTTCTGACATGGACACGAAGCCGGGCATCTTCCGGATGCCATGCGGCGCGCGCGGCAAACAGCCACGGACGGGATAGCTCAGTGTAATAGATGCAGGGATGACGCCATTGCACGACGCCACTACTATCGGCTCAACCGTGATTCGAGGAAGTTCCGATGCTTTACCTGTGGTTGAAAGCCTTTCACATCATTGCCGTGGTCTGCTGGTTCGCCGGCCTCTTCTATCTTCCGCGCCTGTTCGTCTACCACGCCATGAGCGAGGACGCCGCCAGCCGCGAGCGCTTCTGCATCATGGAGCGCAAGCTGTACCGCGGCATCATGGGCCCGTCGATGATCCTCACCCTCGCCCTCGGCGCCTGGATGCTCTACCTCAACCCGGCCTGGCTGACCCAGGGCTGGATGCACGCCAAGCTGACCCTGGTGGTCCTGCTGATCGGCTACCACCACGCCTGCGGAGCCATGCTCAAGCGCTTCGCCCGTGGCGAGAACGGCCGCAGCCATGTGTTCTACCGCTGGTTCAACGAAGTGCCGGTGCTGTTCCTGATTGCCATCGTGATCCTGGTGGTCGTCAAACCTTTCTGACCCCGACAAGGAGACTGTCATGTCCCTGCCCGCCCTGCTCGACCGCCGCCTGCGCATCCCTCTGGTGGCGGCACCGATGTTCCTGGTCTCCAACCCGCAACTGGTGCTTGCCTGCTGCAAGAGCGGCATCGTCGGCAGTTTCCCGGCGCTGAACCAGCGCGAGAGCAGCGGTTTCAAGGCCTGGCTGGAAGAGATCGAGGCCGGGCTGGCCGCCGACCCGCAGGCCGCGCCCTATGCGGTGAACCTGATCGTCCACAACACCAACCCGCGCCTGCAGGAAGACCTGAAGCTCTGCGTCGAGCACAAGGTGCCCATCGTCATCACCAGTCTGGGCGCGGTGCGCGAGGTGGTGGATGCGGTGCATAGCTACGGTGGCCTGGTGTTCCATGACGTCACCACCCGCCGTCATGCCGAGAAGGCCGCGCAAGCCGGTGTCGATGGCCTGATCGCCGTGGCCGCCGGCGCAGGTGGCCACGCCGGCACCTGGAGCCCGTTCGCGCTGGTCGCCGAGATCCGTCAGTTCTTCGACAAGACCCTGCTGCTGGCCGGTTGCATCAACCACGGCCACGAGATCCTCGCCGCGCAGGTGCTGGGCGCCGACCTCGCCTACCTCGGCACCCGCTTCATCGCCACCCGCGAGAGCGCCGCTTCCGAGGAATACAAGCACATGCTGCTCAACGCCCGCGCCGCCGACATCATCCATACCCCTGCCGTCTCCGGCGTGCCGGCCAGCTTCATGCGCCAGAGCCTCGAGGCCGCCGGCTTCGACATGCAACGGCTGAACGACAAGGGCGCGCTCGACTACGGCGAGAAGCTCAAGCCGGTCAGCGACGAGGCCAAGGCCTGGAAGACCGTGTGGTCCGCCGGCCAGGGTGTCGGCGATATCCGCGACCTGCCCGCGGTGGGCGAGCTGATCGCGCGGCTCGACCACGAGTACCGGCAGGCCTTGACGCGCAGCGCCGGCCTGTCCAACCAACTGCTGCTCTGAGCTGCGGCACCGCTCACGATATATCCGCCGGGGCCGCTTGTTGGCCCCCGGCGGCCCGATTACGCTGTAGTGATTCCAACATAGCCAGAAGACAAGGATGCCCCGATGGATCAATCCCGCTTCAAGATCGTGTTCGACGGCGCGCTGATGCCGCAGACCCCCCTGGAAACCGCCAAGGAAAACCTCGCCCGTCTGTTCAAGAGCGACGCCGCGAAGATCGAAGCCCTGTTCAGCGGCCAGCCGGTCGTGCTCAAGCGCGACCTCTCCGGCGATGAAGCCGACAAGTACCTGCGCGCACTCCATGGCGCCGGCGCCAACGCCCGCAAGGAAGCCGAAGGTGTTGCCGGTTTCAGCCTGGTGGAGACCGAAGACCACCCCAGCGAAGCGACCCTGGCCGCCCGCGCCGCCGGCGAAAGCGCCAGCAACGAGCGGATGACCTGCCCCAAGTGCGGGCATGAGCAGGCCACCGCCATCGAATGCAGCGCCTGCGGCATCGTCATCGAGAAGTACCTGGCACGCCAGGCCGAACTGGCGGCCTCCCCGGCGCCCACCGTGGCAGCCGCGGCTCCGAGCGCGGCGGCCTCCCCCTATGCGCCGCCGCAGGCGCAGGTCGGCGATGACCTGCCCGAATTCGGCGAGCTGAAAGTCCGCAGCCTGTCCGGCCGGATCGGTCGCGTACGCTACCTCGGCTGGTCCGCCGCACTGTCCTTCATCGTCTTCGGCGCCTACCTGGTCGCCAGCCTGCTGATGGCTGTCTCAATGCCCCTGGGTGTGGCCGCCATCGCCGCAGTGGTCATCGCTGCCGTGGTCTTCAGCGTGCCCATCGGCGTACAGCGCCTGCATGACCTGGGCTGGTCCGGCTGGCTCTGGCTCGTCCTGCTGGTGCCCTTCGCCAACGCCGTCCTCAGCCTGCTGATGCTGTTCATGCCCGGCGAGCAAACAGCCAACCGTTTCGGCCCGCCGCCGCCGCCCAACAGCACCGGCGTCAAGGTTCTGGCCTTCTCCTGGCTGCTGTTCCCGGTGTTTGGCGGTATCCTCGCCGCCATCGCGATCCCGGCCTACCAGAGCTACGTCGAACGCGCCCAGGCGGCGCAAGCCTCGCAGTACCAGCAGGGCGACGAAGCGGCCGATCCGGCGGCCACCGCGGAGCCTTCCGACGGCGACTTCAGCAGTGGTGACACCGAAGGCGGCGACTCGGACCAGTAATGCAACAACCCGTGGCGGGCGTGGTCGAACGCCACCCCGTCACAGAGACTCCTGAATGCCTCGTTTTGCCCTCATCACCGGCGCTTCCAGCGGTATCGGCCTGGCCCTGGCCGAAGCCCTCGCCCGCCGCGGCCAGGCACTGATCCTGGTGGCGCGCCAGCGCGATGCACTGGACAGCGCCGCCTGCGAGCTGTCTCAGCGTTTCGGGGTGGAGGTGCTGTTCCGCGTCTGCGACCTGTCCGAACCACTGCAGATCTCCGGCCTGTTGCATGAGCTGGAACAGAGCGGGCGGCAGATCGAGCTGCTGGTGAACAATGCCGGCGTCGGCACCTCCGGTGCCTTCATCGACCAGGACTGGTCCCGCGAGCAGGAACTGCTGGAGCTCAACGTCCTCGCCCTGGCGCGCCTGTGCCACGGCATCGGCGCGATGATGGAGCGCACGGGCGGCGGACGGATTCTCAACGTCGCCTCCATGGCGAGCCTCCTGCCCGGCCCCTGGATGAGCAGCTACTACGCCAGCAAGGCGTTCGTGCTGCATTTCTCCGAAGGTCTGCGCGAGGAACTCAAAGGCCGCGGCATCAAGGTCTCGGTGCTGTGCCCGGGGCCGACCCGCACGGCCTTCTACCGCAATGCCGACATGCGCCTGGGCAAGCTCGACGACGGCAAGCGAGTCATGACACCCGAGGAAGTCGCCTTCCTGACCGTGAAAGCGCTGCGCCGCGCGCCCGCGCTGATCATCCCCGGCTGGCGCAACCGTCTGTTCGCCTGTGGCGTGCGCCTGCTGCCACGCTGGGTCATGCGCAAGCTGGCCGGGCGCATCAACCGCCTGGCGCTGGCCAGCTAGCCAGGTTCAGTCCGCGCGTACCGTACGGCCATCGGCCCACGCGCGCAGGGCGGCCAACTCCTCGGCCATCACCACCGACAGCGGCGCGGTGCGGCGGATTTCCTCCAGCAGCAACGCCTGGTCCACGGACTTCTGCCGAGCCTGAGCGGCATAGAACGCACCAACCACCGCCTGCTCGATCTCCGCACCGGAGAAACCGTCGGCCGCTTCAGCCAGCCCGCCCAGATCGAACTGCGCCACCTCCAGCTCGCGGCGCACAAGGTGGATTCGGAAGATGTCCATCCGCACGGGATGATCCGGCAGATCGACGAAGAACAGCTCGTCGAAACGCCCCTTGCGTACCAGCTCCGGCGGCAGACGATCGATGGCGTTGGCGGTCGCCACCATGAACACCGGCGCCTTGCGCTCGGCCATCCAGGTCAGCAGCGTCGCCAGTACCCGCTGGCTGACACCGTTGTCCTGGTCACCGGTGGCCACGCCCTTCTCGATCTCGTCTGCCCAGAGCACGCAGGGCGCCATGCTGTCCGCGAGGCGCAAGGCCTCCCGCAGGTTGCGCTCGGTCTCACCGAAATACTTGTTGTAGAGGCTGCCGAAATCCAGGCGTAGCAACGGCAAGCCCCAGAGGCCGGCAACGGCCTTGGCCGCCAGGCTCTTGCCGCCACCCTGCACGCCCACCAGCAACACGCCCTTGGGCAGGTCCTTGTCCCTGCCCTCGGTGAAGGCGCTCTGCCGTTCGCCCAGCCAGCGTTTCAGACTGGCCAACCCGCCCACTTCGGCGAAGCGTGCGGTGTCGTGTTCGAAACTGAGGACGCCGTCGAGGTTGAGCAGCTCGAACTTGGTGCGATTGAGCTCCGGCAAGTCTTCCTGGGTAATCGCCCCATCGTTGCAGATCACACTGCGCGCCAGCAGCCGGGCCTCGCCGTGGGTCAGGCCGCGCAGGTTCTTCACCACCTGGCGCAGCGTGCGGTTGTCCGTGCGCACCCGTGCGCCCTGGTTGCGCTCGCTCCAGCGGGTCGCCTCCTCACGGACCAGCCCCACCAGTTCATCCTCGGAAGGCAGCGACAGCGCAAAACGCGCGGCGAATCGCTGGACTTCGGCGGGCAATTTCAGGGCATGGGAAACCAGCACCAGCGTGGGGCGGAAATTGCCCTCGGCCATGGCGATCTCCTTGAGCAGACGCACGGCACGCGGGTTATCCACCAGATAGGGATGCAGATCGCAGAGCACATAGAGGTTCGGCTGCGGGTCGGCCTTGATCAGGCGCAGGGCGTTCTCGGCCTCACGGCTGTCGCCCTCGCCCTGGGGCTCTCCACCAAAACCCAGGCGCTGCAGGCCTTCGGTCGCCGACCACAGCTGCAGGTTGAGCCCACGACGCACCGCCAGACCGGTCAGGGTCTCCAGCACGCGAGGTTCATCCCAGGACTCGATGACGATCAGCTTGACCCTGGAGTCGAGCACCAGGCCCAGATCATGGATATCGTTCTGCACGCTTGCTCCTTGCGTTGGCCGGCCCGGAACTGGGCGCGGCGATCGACGGCCGCTAAACTCCTGCTCCTGACCACACGACTGGAGGAGCATTTCGTGGACTGTCTGTTCTGCAAGATCGTCGCCGGGGACATTCCCGCGCGCAAGCTCTATGAAGATGACCAGGTCATCGCCTTCCACGACATCGGCCCGCAGGCGCCGGTGCATTTCCTGGTGATCCCGAAGAAGCACATCTCGACGCTCAATGACCTGGCCGAGGCGGACAAGCCACTGGCCGGGCACATCCTCTTCACCGCCCAGCGGCTGGCGAAGGAACAGGGCTGCGACGAGGGCTTCCGCGTGGTGATGAACTGCAACGACCTCGGCGGCCAGACCGTGCACCACATCCACATGCACGTGCTGGGTCAGCGCCAGATGCACTGGCCGCCGGGTTGATCGGGCAGAAGAAGCTGCGCGCACCTCGGCAAGACCTGTCATTCTCCATCCGGTAAACTGCCGGGCGAATGTTCCTACTCGGAGGTGCGCCATGTCCGCCGACCGTCAATACTCCCCCGCCGACCGCTTCCTGCTGCAGGCCGACGCCGCGCTGCGAACCCTGCTGCCCTTCAGCGGTCATCCGGGACGCCCGTCCCCCGCCATCGTCCAGCCCGACACCGAGCTCAGCGAGACTGACGCCCGCCACGTGGCCGGCCTGATGCGCATCAACCATACCGGCGAGGTCTGCGCCCAGGCGCTGTACCAGGGCCAGGCACTGACCGCCAAGCTGCCGAAGGTGCGCAAGGCCATGGAAGAAGCGGCCGACGAAGAGGTCGACCATCTTGCCTGGTGCGAGCAGCGCATCCGCGAACTGGGCAGCCGCCCGAGCGTGCTCAACCCGTTCTTCTACGGACTGTCCTTCGGCGTCGGCGCCGCCGCCGGGCTGATCAGCGACCGGGTCAGCCTGGGCTTCGTCGCCGCCACCGAAGACCAGGTCTGCAAACACCTGGACGAACACCTGGCGGAAATCCCCGCCGAGGACCAGAAGTCCCGCGCCATCCTCGAGCAGATGCGCGAGGACGAGGAGCACCACGCCACCAGCGCCATCGAGGCCGGCGGCCTGCGCTTCCCGGCGCCGGTGAAGTTCGGCATGACGCTGCTGTCCAAGGTGATGACCAAGTCCACCTACCGGATCTGATCCCTCCGGGGCGAAGCCCCCGCTTCGGCCCGGGTCTTTTCCTTGCGTTGAAGGAAAAATTCCCAAGCCCTTTCTGCTGCCTTCCACGCCGCCATCACGCCGTGGATGCTGCTCCGGCTGTTCACCCAACCGGAGTTTCCATGCGCTTCATCAGCAGTTTTACCTCGCTTCTCGCACCACTGTGCCTTGCCCTGTCCACCGCTCACGCCGCCGATGCCCACTGGACATACAACGGCGACCAGGGGCCAGCGCACTGGGGAGAACTGGGCAGCCCGCTGTGCGCCAGCGGCCACGAACAATCACCGATCAACGTGGAGAATGCCGAGGTCCAAGCGCAGAAGGTCGACGCCTCGCAGCTCCAACTTCACTATGGCCAGATACCGCTCAAGCTGATCAACAACGGCCACACCATTCAGGCAAGTGCAGCCGAGGGCGACACCCTGACCTACAAGGGCACCGAATACCGCCTGCTGCAATTCCATTTCCATACGCCCAGCGAGCACCAGATCAATCACAAGGCCTATCCCATGGAGATGCATCTGGTTAACCAGGACAAGGATGGGCACCTTCTGGTCCTCGGACTGATGATCAAGGCAGGCCATGCGAACAAGGAGCTGGCCTCGTTATGGAAGCAACTGCCGGCCAAGGAAGGACAGGAAGTTCAACTGGCTGCCAAGCTCGCGCCAAATCTTTCCAAGCTGATCCCCGCGGCGAGCCACCACCTGTTCTACCACGGCTCACTCACCACTCCGCCGTGCACCGAAGGCGTGCAGTGGGTGCTGTTCGAGAATCCCATCGAAATGTCGAAGCAGCAGATCGGCCAGTTCCACAAACTGTTCCCGGACAACCACCGCCCGACTCAGTCGGCAACCGGGCGCGAAGTGGACGAGGACTGAGCAAACAGAAGCGAAAAGGGCGCCCACTGGGCGCCCTTTTTCAACGTGCGGAAAATCAGCGCGGCATGTTGCGCGCGTAGAAGATCTCCAGCATCTCGTGCCGAACGCGCTCTTCCACCTGCTTGCGCTGCTCGGGCGAGAGGTTGCTCGTGGCATCGCCGAACAGGTAGTTGTCCAGGTCGAACTCCTTGAGCAGCATCTTGGTGTGGAACAGGTTCTCCTGGTACACGTTCACGTCGGTCATCTGATAGGCCTCGTACGTGTCGTCGGACAGGTAGTTCTGGATCGAGTTGATCTCGTGGTCGATGAAGTGCTTCCTGCCTTCCACGTCACGGGTGAAACCGCGCACGCGGTAATCCACGGTGACGATGTCCGAATCGAACTGGTGGATGAGGTAGTTGAGCGCCTTGAGCGGCGAGATGACGCCGCAGGTCGACACATCGATGTCCACTCGGAAGGTCGCGATGCCTTCCACCGGATGAATCTCCGGATAGGTGTGCACGGTGATATGGCTCTTGTCGAGGTGCGCCAGGATGGTTTCCGGTAGCGGCCCCGGGGATTCCTCGATCTGGCTGTCGGTCGGGGTGACCGGCTGCTCGGAGATCAGGATGGTTACGCTGGCGCCTTGCGGATCGTAATCCTGACGGGCGATGTTCAGGATGTTTGCGCCAATGATGTCGACAACATCGGTGAGGATCTGCGTGAGACGCTCGGCATCGTACTCTTCGTCGATGTACTGCACGTAGGCCTGCTGGTCTTCAGGCGTCTCGGCGTAGCAGATGTCATAGATGTTGAAGCTCAAGGTCTTCGTCAGGTTGTTGAACCCGTGGAGCTTGAGTTTGCTTTTCACCGTGGGAGAACTCTCATCAAATGCGGCTCTGCCGCGTGGTTGAGCATGCCCGTCAGATGCGTACGGCGCACCTGCGTAGGACGGTTTACACCTCTTCGCGATGGCGATTGTGGTTTCTGGTTTCGGGCGGAAGGCCCTGAAAAAAGGTGGCGCATTATGCAGAGGTCAGGCGACCTCTGCCAGATTTTGCGCACCCTTGATGATGAAAGGATGAAGGGAGCTGTCAGCCCAGTTCCACGATCTCGTAGTCGTGGGTGATCTCAACGCCGGCGCGGCCGAGCATGATCGAGGCGGAGCAGTATTTCTCGGCCGACAGCTCGACCGCACGCTTGACCTGCGCTTCCTTCAGGCCACGGCCCTTGACCACGAAATGCACGTGGATCTTGGTGAACACCTTCGGGTCTTCGTCGGCGCGCTCGGCCTCGAGGAAGGCCTCGCAGCTCTCCACCGGCTGACGGCCTTTCTTCAGGATGCTGACCACATCGAAGTTGGTGCAGCCACCGAGGCCGAGCAGGAGCATTTCCATCGGACGCACACCCAGGTTGCGGCCACCGGCGTCCGGCGGGCCGTCCATTACCACCACGTGGCCGCTGCCGGATTCACCGAGGAACATGGCCTCGCCCGCCCACTGGATTCGCGCTTTCATTGCAAAGGACTCCGCCGGAAAAAAGGGGCGATAGCTTAACACAGCCCTCTAGCACGCCCACCGGGGCCTGCGGCTGTTACCCAGGTCTCATTTCCACACGGCGAGTATGCATTTATCACTTAAGCTGGCGCCGGTTTACTGGCACACTCTAGGAAATTGCCCGCACGAATGTTCCAGCTTTCCGATTGTTGGTAACACGTCGTCTGTTAAGCTCTTGCGGATTTACGTACGCGCAAGAATGCTCAGCAAGGCAATCTGCCGCCCTGCGGATCGAGGGGGATCGAGCCAGGGACGCACGGCACTACAGCTGGTCATAAAAAATCATTAGCGCCTGTTGTGCAAAGGCCACTCTTTATTCTTTCCGGGACTCGGGCATGGTAGCTATTACCCTCACACCCAAAATCAAGAACCTCGACAAGTTGCTCGCGCACTGTCATCGCCGCCGCTTCACCGCCAAGAGCACCATCATCTACGCTGGCGACCGCTGCGAAAGCCTGTTCTTCATCATCAAGGGGTCGGTCACCGTCCTGATCGAGGACGACGATGGTCGCGAGATGATCATCGGGTACCTCAACACCGGCGATTTCTTCGGGGAGATGGGGCTCTTCGAGAAGGAAGGCAGCACCGGCCAGGAGCGCAGCGCCTGGATCCGCGCCAAGACCGAATGCGAAGTCGCCGAGATCAGCTACGCGAAATTCCGCGAACTGAGCCAGCAGGATCCGGAGATTCTCTTCACCCTGGGCAGCCAGATGGCCGATCGCCTGCGCAAGACCACGCGCAAGGTCGGCGACCTGGCCTTCCTCGACGTCACCGGCCGCGTCGCCCGCACACTGCTGGACCTGTGCCAACAGCCGGACGCCATGACCCACCCGGACGGCATGCAGATCAAGATCACCCGCCAGGAAATCGGCCGCATCGTCGGCTGCTCCCGCGAGATGGTCGGCCGCGTGCTCAAGAGCCTGGAAGAACAGGGCCTGGTGCACGTGAAAGGCAAGACCATGGTGGTCTTCGGCACCCGCTGAAGCATCCCCAGAATGCAAAAAAGCCGGCAATCGCCGGCTTTTTTGTTGCCCTGACTCTGCAGGAGCGAGCTTGCTCGCGAGCCCTTTCCGGCCACTAGGGCGCCTGGGCAGTTCGCGAGCAAGCCCGCTCTTACATAAGGGCTTTCAGTCCGGATCGGCGCCCAGCTTGACCTTGCTGCGTTCGGGGAAGAACAGGCGCTTGAGCTCGGTGCCCGGCTCGTCGGCACGCATGAAGGCTTCGCCAACCAGGAAGCCGAACACATCGCTGACTTCCATCAGTTCCACGTCGGCGCGGTTGAGGATGCCGCTTTCGGTGATCACCATGCGCTCGCGCGGGATTTCCGGCAGCAGGTCCAGGGTGGTCTCCAGGCTGACTTCGAAGGTGTGCAGGTTGCGGTTGTTGATGCCGACCAGCGGGGTGTCCAGGGTTTTCAGCGCGCGCTCCAGTTCCGGGGCGTCATGCACTTCCACCAGCACATCGAGGCCGACGTCCTTGGCCACCGAGGCCAGTTCGGCCATGCGCACGTCATCCAGCGCCGAGACGATCAGCAGGATGCAGTCGGCGCCAATGGCGCGGGCTTCCACCACCTGGTAAGGGTCGATCAGGAAGTCCTTGCGGATCACCGGCAGCGTGCAGGCCGCGCGGGCCTCCTTCAGGTAGGCGTCGCTGCCGAGGAAGAAATCGATGTCGGTCAGCACCGAAAGACAGGCGGCGCCACCTTCTTCATAGCTGCGGGCGATGTCGGCGGGATCGAAGTTCTCGCGCAGGATGCCCTTGCTCGGGGACGCCTTCTTCACCTCGGCGATCACCGCCGGTTCGCGACGCTTGGCGCGCTCCAGCAGGGCATTGGCGAAACCACGGGGTGCGTCCGCGGCACGCGCCAGCTGCTCCAGCTCGGCAATGCTCACGCGGGTACGGCGATCAGCGACTTCTTCGGCCTTGCGGGCCAGGATCTTCTGCAGAACCGTCGGCACACTCACTGTGCGTTCTCCTCTCGGTAAACGGCGGTGAAGGCCGCCAGTTCTTCCATCTTCTCCCGCGCAAGCCCCGTGTGCAGGGCGTCGTGGGCCAATTGCATGCCTTCGTGCAGGCTGGTCGCCAGGTCCGCGGCGTAGAGCGCAGCGCCGGCATTGAGCACGATCAGCTCGGCGGCCTTCTGCCCGGCCTCGGTCTTGCGACGGCCCAAGGCATCACGGATCAGTTCCAGCGACTGCTGCGGGCTGTCCACGGTCAGGCCGATCAGGCTCTGGCTCTTGATGCCGAAGTCTTCTGGCTGCACTTCGTACTCGGTGACCACGCCGTCCTTCAGTTCGGCCACATGGGTCGGTGCGGCGAGGCTGAACTCGTCCAGGCCATCGCGCGAATGCACCACCAGGATGTGCTCGCTGCCCAGGCGCTTGAGCACCTCGGCCAACGGACGGCACAGCGCCTGGCTGAACACGCCGACCACCTGGTGTTTCACACCGGCCGGGTTGGTCAGCGGGCCGAGCATGTTGAACAGGGTACGCAGGCCCAGCTCGCGGCGCGGGCCGGCGGCGTGCTTCATGGCCTTGTGGTGGACCTGGGCGAACATGAAGCCGACGCCGACGGTCTCGATGCAACGCTTCACCTGGACCGGCTTGAGGTCCAGGTAGATGCCGGCCGCTTCCAGCAGGTCGGCGCTGCCGCTCTTGCCGGAGACCGCACGGTTACCGTGTTTGGCGACCTTGCCGCCAGCCGCGGCGACCACGAAGGCCGCCGCCGAGGACACGTTGAAGATGTTCGCGCCGTCGCCACCGGTGCCGACCACGTCGACCACGTGCTTGAGGCTGTCCAGCTCGACCTGGTCGGCCAGCTCGCGCATCACTGCCACGGCGCCGACGATCTCGTCGATGGTCTCGCTCTTCATGCGCATGCCCATGAGGAAGGCGCCGATCTGCGCGTCGGTGCACTGCCCGGTCATGATCTCGCGCATGACGTCCTGCATTTCCTCGGTGGTCAGGTCCAGCTGGTTGACCACGCGGCCGAGGGCTTCCTTGATATTCATGCGCGCACCCCGCCGGTCTGCTTGAGGAAGTTGGCCAGCATCTCGTGGCCCTGTTCGGAGAGGATCGACTCGGGGTGGAACTGCACGCCCTCGACGTTCAGCGTCTTGTGGCGCAGGCCCATGATCTCGTCGACCGAGCCATCCTCCAGCGCCGTCCAGGCGGTGATCTCCAGGCAGTCAGGCAGCGTTTCGCGCTTCACCACCAGGGAGTGGTAACGGGTCTGGGTCAGCGGGTTGTTCAGGCCGGCGAACACGCCCTGGTCCTTGTGGAACACCGGGCTGACCTTGCCGTGCATGACCTGGCGCGCCCGCACCACATCACCGCCGAAGGCCTGGCCAATGGACTGGTGGCCCAGGCACACGCCCAGCAACGGCAGCTTGCCGGCGAAGCGCTCGATGACCTCCAGGGACACGCCCGCCTCGTTCGGCGTGCAGGGGCCGGGGGACAGGACGATGCGCTCGGGGTTGAGCGCGGCAATTTGCTCGACGCTCAACTCGTCGTTGCGAATGACATGGATGTCGGCCTTCAACTCGGCGAAGTACTGCACCAGGTTGTAGGTAAAGGAATCGTAGTTATCGATCATCAGCAGCATGTCTGCTCGAACCTCATGATTGCACTGCTTTCGGATCGCGCCATCGTCGACACCCATTGCGGCCTCGCGGGCTGCGCGAATCTGGCAATTATGCCAGCGGATGGGGGAAATGGACGCGTAAGAAGAGACCGGCGCTATGCCGGGAAAGAAGGAATCAGGCGCGCCAGCGCCAACGGGCGAATGCCTTGAGGAGGGAGGTGATGATGCGGGTGCGGTGGATCACGGTTGCGGTCTCGCCTAGCGATGGCCGAACAGTAGCCCAAGGCCGGGCGCCAGCGCAATACGCGCGGCGGCCCTGCCGACGAAGGTAGGAAGGTTCAGCGGCACGCGTCGAGGGCGGCGCGCAGGCGGGTTTCGTAGGCCAGGTGTTGCTGCCGTTCGGCCAGCAGCGCACGTACCTTGGTTTGCAGGTCGTCCGTCGGGCGCAGGGCGGAGGTGGCGAATCGGGGGACTTCGATGGCCGGAGTCTGGCACGGCACCGGGACGGGAATACGCACTTCCACCGGCGCCGGCGCGATGGATGCGCACCCCGCCAGAAGCAGCACGGGGAGCACCCGCAGCAGCTTCATGGCAACAGCTCCCGCTCGATCAGCTGACGTACCACGGCGCACTCCTCGCCTTCGCTGCGCTCCAGCAGCAGCCGGCTGGCAGCGGTCTCATGGTTCTGCGCCTGTTCGCGAGCCAGTGCCAGAGTGCGCTCGGCGGCATCCACACGCTGGCGGGCAGCCTGCTCCAGCGCTTCGACCTGGGCGTTCTGCAGCACCAGCTTCGACTCCAGCACCTTGCCGGCGCCACTGCAGCGCGCCTGCTCCAGACGCAGACTCTCCAGCTGGCCGCCATAGAAGCACGCCGTCAGCCAGCCGCCGGCGAAGCCCCCCAGCAGGAATCCGACCACGCCCAACGCCAGCCAGAAACGGCTCATCCCAGTACCTCCAGTGCACGGTGCCAAAGCCGCACACGCTCCTCGAGGCCATTCAGCCCGCCATTGATGCGCCGGGTGATGTCCTCGAAGCGTCCCGCATCGGCCAGCTCATTGAGCCCATTGCATTGCCACCACCAGGCGGCGGTGCGACAGGCCCAGCGCGGTTCCCCCAGCAGTTGCGGGCGGGCGACAAAGGGCTGTGCGAGCCCTTCGCCAACCGCGCGGTAATTGCTCCGACCCGTCACCTGCAGCAGGCCGCGGCCACGAAAGCGCCAGCCGTCGCCGGAGGCTTCATCGCGGTTACCGTTGCGCCCGGCGTAGACGAGGTTGGCAATGCGCTCCGGCTGATACGCCACCTCTCGCGCCAGCGCCGTGGGCGAGCCATCGGCGCTGCGGAAGCGCCGGGGCCAGACGGCAGCCAGACGCTGGGCGCTGTACGTCAGGTTTTCCACACAACGGGTCAGATGGGCACTTTCATGGCCGACCTGGGCGATGAAGGCAGCAACACGCGGTGGCGTGTCGATTCCGAAATCCCCCATGGCGGCCTCGAGTGCCGGCAGAAAAACGCCCGCGACAGGGCGGGCGTTGGGCAGGATCAGCAGCAACTGGCGTTCGTCGATTTGCATATCAGCCGCCCTCCCCTGCCTTGCCCTTGCCATCGTTCCCGCCGTTGCAAAGCACGCTGGTTGTCCAACCGCTTGCCTGGAAGTGCTGGGTGACGGTGTCGACCAGATAAGTGCCATCGACCCCAGTCTTGAATCCACTCAAGTCGACCACGCACTCCGCGAACAAGTCCGCGCGGCCCGGCAACTGCAGCCGTACCCCGGCGGTTTTCCGGTTGAAATCCGCAAGACGCGACCTGGCCAACTGACGCGCCGCCGCTTCGTTGGCCTGGACATGGCGTTCGACGTACTCGGCCTGCACCTGCTTCGGCACGTTAGGGTTAGTCACCGTCACTGTTCGCACGGTCCCATCCAGTCCTTGGTACGGAACAGAGACTGTCGCGACAACCTTGCGATCATCCAGAGTGAAGGTGAAGGAGCTGACCTCCGCACGTTTGATCGGAAGATTGTCCAGTACCCGGCCGGAAGCACTGCGACCGCCCTGACGAGGCATGACCAGTAGCTTCAGATCGGCGATCTTCGCAGTGCAGTCGTACTGCCGCGCCAGGCGGGTGACGAAGTGATAGTCCGACTCCTTGATCTGATCCGCGCGCTCAATTCGCGTACTCACTTCGCACTCGGCCTGCCAGCCGTTGCGCTCCGCAATGCGCTTGACGATCTCAGCCAGCGTCACGTTCTCCCAACTGTCGCTACGGACGGACTTTCCGGCATTGCGCGAATCACCGGACTTGGCCTTGATCACCAGCGTGTCCGGCGCACCACTGAAGGTAATGGTGTCGACCGTATAGCGCCCCATAGGAGCGACACCTGTCTCCTCATAACCAAGGTAAAGCACCAGCTCTGCTCCGCGCCGCGGCAGCAGTACGGCACCATCGCGGTCGTCGAGGGTCAGCGAAAGGGTGTCAGACTCCAGGCCGTACTTGTCGGTTACGACCAGCTCGAGCACCCGGTCATTGACGTGCGGAGTGATGTCGCGGCCGTCAGCGACGATGCGAAAGACAGGTTTCATGGTTCACCAGAATGAAAAAGCCCCGCTTATGCGGGGCCAGGATGGATAAGCCGGATCAATCCCACAGGCGTACCTGGGGGCTGTCCGGCACCGCCAGGTCCGGCATGTGGATCAGCACACCGGCTCGCAAGGGTTGCGGCTCGTCGGCGAGCCCGGGGTTGGCATTCAGCACGGCTTCCACACAGCCCTTCAGATGGCCATAGCGCTGATAGCAGAGTTGGTCCAACACATCGCCGCTACTGCTGCGATAGCTTGTTGTCGTCGCCATAGCGATTGAACTCCAGGTCCAGGGTTTGTACGCGCGGTACGCCGTCAGTGAAGAGCGCGGACTGGGTTTCGGTGACCTTGATCAGACACCAGGTGCCCAGGGAGTCTCCGTAACCGCTGATAAGACTCACCGGTTTGCCGCTCAGCGCGATTTCGCGCAATTTGTCCGGGTTCTCCCGCCCTACTCGCCTGCCCGCTACGCGGGATAGCCCCGGCATGATCACCGCCTTCAGCAGTAGCGTCTCCGCACCAGCGCCGACGTACTGCAGAGCCGGCCGCCGCCCCAGGCGCGCCTGCTCTTTCCAGCTGAGCTGGCTGGTACGGGTCGCCGCTTCGAAGGGCACCGTGTCGATGTTGAAGTAGAACTGAGTCTGAGAATCCAGCACCGTCATGATCAGCAGATGCTGCTGGGGGATAACGCACATCGAGTCAGCCAGCAGAGACTTCGGCGACAGTACGGACGTGGGCAGCGGCAAACCCAGGCTGTCGCCCACCTTTCCGACCACCTTGTCCACTGCCTTTCTAGCCCGGCCGACCTGTTCGCCCAGTCCCTGCATGCGCTCATCGATACCCTTCAGGACCCGCGTGGCGCTGTTGTAGGTGTTGACCACCTTGTTGACCTTGGCCTGCGCGCGCTCCAGGCCCTGCATTGCACGCTGCACCTTGCCAACCATCTGCGACGAAACACCGGGCAGGCCCTCCAGTTCGCCAGCCGCGCCACGGATATCGCCGATAGCGCCGTTGACCGGCGCTATCATTCCGTCGAGATCGCGACGGCCATCCTCGGCCGCCCGGGCAAGTTGCGACAGGCCACTCTGCATCTGTTCCCAATACGCCATTTCGCCTCCTTACACGACGACCGTGTCGAACAGCGCATCGCGCTGTCGTTCCTGGGAGAAGTCCGCCAGCATCCAGCGCAACCGCGGCAACAGCTCGTTGGCCAACCGATCGGGATCGCTGACATTACCGGCCACGTTGATGCTGATCTGGGGGGAGAAGGTCCAGTTTTGGGTGGTCGGTTCCCCGATGGGAGCGGCAGCAGGAGATTCCGCGCCGCTTCTCCCGTCCCGCGGCTCTGGCCCGCGTCCTTCGATAGCAGGAGCATTGCGCTCCGCGGGTACGCCACCCCAATCGGTCAGTCCGCCGACGACGGCACCGATGAACGGCCCCAGCACCGGCACCGTCCAGGCTCCCAGCATGCTGCCGGCCAGCGCCCCACCCAGCGCGCGGGTGGAGTCGTCATTGCCTGGGGCATCACCACCCGCGCCAACGCGTGACCCGCGTGGTGGTCGAACCGGCTCGTTCAGCTGTGCGCCCGGCGGACGCGCAGCCGGACCAAAGCCGACGTTGCCCCAGTCACTGCGCATCCTGCGCCAGAGACCCCGGAGATCCAGGCTCGGCAGTCGCCAGTCACTGTCAGACTCATCACGCCGCCGGGCGAGTGGGGCACCGAGCTTCGTGATCAGCTGCGAGCGATCGCTCATTACGCCCAGGTCAAGCGACTTGAGGTACTGGGAAACGTCATCGAGCCCCAGTTCAGAGGCAAAGGTTGCCAACATCTCCTTCGACAGCCCGTACTGCCCCGTCATCAACCCGAACTGCGCTCCCACGAAGTGGGTGGACTCCTTCAGCCGGTCAGCGGCAAAGGTCAGCGCAGGCAGGCCTTCGTCGACCACCTTCAGGGTGACACTGCCACTGGTCTGCAGCATCCCTTCCACGGCATTCTCAGCGGTATGGCGCCAGCCTTGAGTCGTCCCTCTGCGGGCATCCACGTCCGCCTGCAACTGCGCTGCCGGCTTGATCCGCATCTCACTTGGCCGCTGCAGCATCTGCGCCCACGACCGATGCTCCTGCCCATCATTGAGTCGGCGTACCAGAAGATCGGTTGGCACCTGCTCCTGTCGTGCTCGCCAGGAAATGACTCCGAGGCTGCGCTCGACCCCTGCCGCACTGTCATCACCGTGGTCGAGGACATTCCTCACCAGAGCAGCCACTGCATCCGGCGCGACAGCCTTGCCATACTGCAGCTTCGTTGCGGCCGGCAGGTAGTTCAGGCTTTGCCGCAGGGTGAGGCCGACGTTCATCAGCTGCCGGACCATATCCAGGGCAGCGTCGGAGTTGAGCCCACTACCCTGCGCTGCTGCCTCAACCCGGCTTTTGACGAATGCTTCGGACGTTTCGCCCGGCTCAAGGCCACCGCGTACCACCAGTTCCTGAACGCGCTGTTCGTAGCGGTGCGAACTGGTGAGGGCCATGGAGATCGCGTCCAGGGGATTGGACAGGACCTGGTAGATGACCGGGTCCTTCTGGGTCCAGTCGACGTTGACCGGTTGCAGGGAGCTCGTGGGAGCCGTCGCCCCGATCTGAACGGCATTGCCCAGGGCGCCGCTCACTGTGGGCCGGCGAAGCAGGGTTGCGATTTCCCTCAGGGCCTCGAGCGTCTGCCTAGCTATCTCTTCGCCTCCCTCAGACTCCTGTCGCAATGCCTGATGCAAGGCGCTCCCCGAAGGCTCCGGCGAGCCGTCGGCCACCGCCCGTGTGCGCTTGCCCTGCAATCGTAAAAAGCCATCCGCAATGGCTTGCCCCAGAGTGTCCTTCACTGCCAGGCCGAACGACTGTCCCAGCACCTGCGCGACCTCGGGCCCCAGGATCACCGTCACCCCGGCGGTTTCACTTACTGTCATCTTGTTCACCTCAATGACGACAAAGGAGCGCCGGCCACCCGGCGCCCCTCCAAGGGGCGAACTAGCCCGCCTCGTCCCCCAGCCACCAACGCAGGTCGCCGAGGGTCATGCGCTCCAGTTCACCGGCCGTGAAGCCCGACTCAGTCGCCAGTCGCCGCGCCAGCTGGCGCATCAGCGCGAAGCTCATCGTCGTCCTCTCGCACCAGGCGAAAGTAGGCGTGTTGCAGGCGCTGGTAATCACTGAGCTTGAGCCCCTCCAGGTCCTGGCGGCTAACCTGCACCAGCGAGGCGAACAGTTGCAGCTCGCGCTCCTCGTCATCGCTGGCCACCTTGCTGGCCAGGCGAATGTCGCGCACGGTCGGCGCACGCAGGGTGAGGGCGTCGACATCGACGCCGTTGCAGGAGGTCGGGCGGGACAGTTTCACCACCGCCGCGTCGTCGGACAGGCTCAGCCACGCGGGCTGTTTGACGGAGTCTTGCATCACGGTTCTCCTCAGACGCCCAGGTCGTTACGCATGGCGGCGAGCTGGTCGACGCCGTCGATCTTGCGCACCGAGTTGGCCGGGTCGATCTCGAACATCTCGCGGCCCTCGACTTCCAGCTTGTAGTAGGTGACCGCCACGCTGTAAGTGCAGGCGGCCAGGTCACCGGCCTTCCAGTCGCCCGGGTTGATCTCCTTGAGCAGGCCGCGGACGGTGGCGACCACCGGCACGGTGCCGCCCTTCTGGGTCTTGAACGAGCCACGGAAGGTGCCGTTGAAAGCGCCCTGGTCGCTCAGGCCGAAGAACTTCATGGCCTCGCGTCGCGCGCCGTTGGTGGTGAACTTGGCCTCCATGGCCTCCAGGCCCACATCGAGCAGGACCGGAGCGTCCATGCCACCGGCACGGTACTCCTGGGTCTTCACCTTGAGGGTCGGCAGGGTCAGGGACGGCACGTCGCCGGCAAAGCTCACGCCGTCGACGAAGAGGTTGGTGTTGGTGAGGATCTGCGGAATCATCTGGGGTTCTCCTTAAGCTGCGTCCAGGACTTCGGTGAGCCACTGATCGGTCACCTCGACGCGGAAGTTGGGGTTCTCGGCAGGCGGTACGTCGGTGAAGCGGATGTTCCAGTACACCTTGCCCTGGGCCAGCTGGCTGGCGGTGTTGAGTTCCGGGTCGGCGTAGACCTCGAAGTCGATCACCGCGCCCTGGTTCTTCAGGTCGCGCATGAAGGCCTGCAGGCCCTCGGTGACGTCCTTCACGTAGGTCTTGGTGATGCCGCGGTCGACCGCCCACTTGTGCCCGGCGAGGATGGCGTCCATCACCATGTCCATGGTCCGCACGCGGGTCACGAAGGCCCACTTGGCGTCGCTGGAGAGGGTGCGGTTGCCCCACAGGCGGTAACCGTCGTCGCGGATGATGGTGGTGATGTTGGCGTTGTTGAGCAGGTTGGCGCGGCAGGTCTCGTCGCCGTCGAGGAACTCGATGGGGCGGCCGGTGCCGGTGATGCCGAGCAGTTCCTTGTTCGACGGCGAGGACCAGAAGCCGTACTGGCTGTCGGTCCAGGCGAACAGCGCGGCGGCATTGGCCGAGGCCGGTGCGTCGACCGTGGCGCTGCTGGCGGTATCCCAGGTCTGCACGCCCGGATCGACCAGGTAGATGCGCTTGCTGCCGAACTCGTCGGCGTAGGCGATGGCCGCCTCGTCGGTGGTGTTGGGGCCGTCGACGATGGCGATGGCACGCAGTTTCTCGGCCAGCGCGCCCATGGCGGTGGCGACCGCCTGGGTAGCGGAATGCTTCGGCGCGATCAGCAGGCGCGGTTGGGCGTTGAAGCGCGACTTGCCATCGAGCAGCGCCTGCAGGCCGGTACGCTGGCCGGCTTCGGTGACGGTGCCGATGATCGCGGAAGTCAGCTGTGCCGCATCCTCGATCTTCGCCACACCCACCGCCACGACCACCGCGGCGGACTGGGTGAAGATCGCGGTGCAGGACTTGTAGATCGCCGACGCAGTGCCGAACGCGGCGGCCGCTTCACGCAGGCTGGTAAGCAGCACCGGCACATCAGCCTGCGCGGTCAGCTTGGCATCGGGGGTGAAGGTATCCACCAGGCCGATGATCGAGGACGACGGCAGCGCAATGGTGCGCGCACCGACGTCGACATTGGTCACGGTGACGCCGTGAAAGAAGCTCATAGATTTTCTCCAGACATAAAAAAACCGCCGGGAGGCGGTTGGGTGGTTTGCCCTGGTCGCAAAGGGCGAAGGGCGGGATTACGGGTAAATTCACTACAACGAAAAGACTCGGTACTCGGTGATCAGTATCCGATTGCCATCCATTCGAACCCAGCGACGCCCGGGGTCGCGTTATTCCCCACGCAGTAGAACTGCCCTCCCGTCTTCGTATGTGTTCCCAAGCCCACATAGACTTGCAAGGCGGGGGAAACCCAGCGTCCGGCAGCTGTCGCTACGAATACGGCATTGGGAAACTCTGTAGGCCAGACAACATCACAAATACCGCTAGCTGCAGATATGTTGGCTCCCCACTGAATCAGAAGACCGCTGGGCAGGCGCTGGTAACCTGACTCCTGTGGTCTAAGAGCTCCTGCACCTCCGACGGCGTAGTAAACGGACGAGCCGGAGTGGACAATTTCCATCGCGTCATATCCCCTCAGGATCACCGACGAGACGCTGCTACCTGCCGTGAAATTACCCAACCCCAGAATCGCACCACCGCTGACTACCGTGACGGAATTGCCAGAGATGTCAGTGCGCTGGATCTTGAACACAGCACCCACCGGCAGCCCGCTCGGCAGGGTCAGCGTGACGTTTCCGCTTGCCGCATTTACCAGTATGAGACGTCCGACATCACTGGCAGGAATGTTTGTACTGGCCGCATAAGCGGAAGTTCCATTAAGACTGCCAAGGGCCTTCTGGACGAAGGCAGTAGTTGCCAGAGACGTATCATTGTCGAATTGCTGTGCAGTCGGAGCCGAGGGATTTCCGGAGAAGTTCGGAGAGGCCAATGGCGCCAACGTCGATATTGCCGTTTGTACGAATGCAGTAGTGGCTAGCTGCTGGGTATTCGTTCCCCCCGCCGCGGTTGGGGCAGTTGGAACACCTAGGAGAGGTGTATTCACATAGTCAAACTCTGGCGAATACACATCGACAGAATTGCAAACCAGCATCCGCTGTCGCCCCTGCGTCACAGTTACTCCTGTGCCAGCTGACGTCTTTAGCGTCAGACTGAAGGCGCCACTAGTACGGTTATGGACTACCCATTGTTGGTAGCCATTCGGCACGACCACATTGATGTTTGCAGTAAGCGCTCCGGTAAAGACCAGCATGCCGTAACCGACCTCATCCGAGGTCAGCGTGACATCGCTGCCTCCGGCAACCGACTTGACGAGCTGACCGGATACCAGGTTGCGCACGTAGGTGGTGGTGGCCAGGCGAGACGACAGATCGCCTTGAGCAGGGCTTGGAGCGGTCGGCGTGCCAGAAAACGCCGGCGAAGCCAGCTTCGCCAAGCCATTGGTAATGTTCTGGAACGTCAGCGCCGTGGCGCCCAGGACAATCGCGCCATCGGTCACCAACTGCCAGACGCTGTCCGCCTGAGCCGCACCGCTCTCCACGGTAACGGTCAGCCCCGGCGTCACCTCGCTGTTCTCATCGGCATCCGTCGCACGCCTCCAGGGGCCGGAGGCAACGAGGTACAAGCCGTTGTCCACGGCATTGCTCTGATTCTTCACCAGCACCCGGTCGCCGACTGCCAGCGCGATGCCATCCAGGGTCTGCAGGCCACTCAGGGTAATGCTCGCGGTAGTCGCCGCGCGCACTGACTGCTTGTAGTCCAGCCGATTCAGCGCCGTGACGATGGAGTTATCCACGTACTCCCGCGTCGCCAGCACCACACTCGGGTCGATCTTCAGCTCCACCGAAGCAGCATTGCTGACGATCAGCACGATGCGTACGGTCTGGGTCCGGCCGCTGCCTTCGGCCAGTTGCGGTTTGTAGGACGGCGCGCAGTTGGCGTAGGCGATCAGCGCGCCGGCTTCGTCGTACAGGCCCATCTCGCGGATCCACCAGCCACCCACGTCTTCGGGGATGACCTGTTCGGCGATGATCTGCGCGCTGTTCGCCGGGTCCACGCTCAGGCGGTTCAGCGGCGCACGGCGGACTTCGTTGACCAGCTGCGTGCGGCTGGCGTCGGGGGTCGGCACGTTGCCGCCGCCGTCGCCCACGGCAAGCTGGGTGATTTTCAGGGTGGTGCCCAGCGCGGTGGCATTCGCCAGCTTGCCGGCACCGATCGTGGTGAGAAGTGCGTAGTAGGTTACTGCCATGGGTAGACACTCAAGCTATCGATGGTGTGCTCCCGGCCCGGCAAGCCGTGGGTGCCGATCGCTTCGATGACATCCGGGAGGTAGGGGTAGACGGTGACGATGTCGCCGTCGTATTGCCCGGAGCCGACGGTGATCCGCCCCTGGGATTCCAGGCTGATATCCAGCCCGATGAGGTGCCGCGTGAGCGGCTTGGCGTCCTCGATCAGACGCTCCACCTCCTGGTACATTTCCTCGCTGATCCCGCTGTCGAGTACGCCGATGCGCAGGCGGAAGGTGCCCGGCGCGCCCATGGGCGAGCCCTGCCACCACTCGATGATCTCGATCAGGTAGCCCAGCGGCTCGATCACCCGCCGCAGCGCGGCGATGGTTCCCTTGTGCTGGTGGATGCGGAACGCAGCGGCCACTGCCTTGCGCTTCACCACCTCGCTCCAGGCCGGGTCCCAGCGGTCCACCGACCAGGCCCAGGCCAGATAGGGCAGCAGAGAAACAGGACAGCGTTGCGGATCCATCAGCTCGCGCAGGGGCACCGGCAGGTCGCCGACCTGTACATCCGCCAGTACCCGCTCCAGCGGCGTCGAGTTGATCGGCAGCAGGCGGCTACTCATCGGAGCCACCCACGCGGATCTGGTAGCCGCTGCAGTACGCCGCCTGGGTCGAGTCGAGCACCACGTCGGCAGCCGGCTTGGCCAGCTCGACACGCTGCACGCCTTCCACATGCAGCGCGGCGAACAGCGCGCTGCGACGGATGTCGCGGCCGATGCGGCGCTGGGTGGCGATGTAGGTCTGCAGCGAAGCCTCGGCGGCCTGCTGGATCAGCTCGGCCTCCGGGCCCGGATAGATGTAGAGCAGCGCATCGACCTGATAGGGCACGATGGCGGCAGACTGCACCGTGAGGCGGTCGCCCACCGGGCGCACATCTTCGTCGTTCAGCGCCTCGCGCACGGCATCCAGCAGGTCGGCCGACGCCGCACCATTGCCCTCGGAAGACAGCACGCTGACCAGCGCCTCGCACGGCTGCGGGCTGATCGCCGAAACGTCGGCGATACGACCATCGGCGCCGAGCGCGAAGGCCACGTAGGCATTGCGCGGCCCGGCCACGGACAGCTGGTCGAAGGCCAGCTGGGTGCGGTTGCGCAGGGAGTCGTCTCCCTCCAGCACGGCGGGCGTCGGTGGCGAGGTCGTGGCATCCGCTTCCTGGATCACCAGGCGCTTGACGTTGTAGCCGGCGGCCAGTTGGTCGAGGTCGCCCTGGGTCGCATAACCGAGCATCACCGCACGGGCAGCGTCGTTGATCCGGGCGCGCAGCAGCAGCTCGCGATAGGCCGCCAGCTCGAGCAGCTTGACCACCGGATCGGACTCCACCGCCGCTGTCCAGCCTTCGCCCATGGCACTACGGAAATCCGCCAGCAGCTCTTCGTAGAGCGTCTCGTAATCGAGGTTCTCGACCACCTGCGGCGCCGGCAGCTGGGACAGGTCGATCAGGCTCATGCCGCCACCTCCAGTCCGATCTCGTCGCCCAGGTAGACGCCGCGCAGGCGCAGCGAAACGCTGCCGGCGACCACCGCCACGACCTGCACCGAACTCAGCCGCAGACGGGGCTCCCAGCGGCCGATGGCACGGGCCACTTCCGCCTGTAGCGCGCCCTTCCAGCCTTCGGTGACGGGCAGGTCGACCATGCGCCGCAGGCGGCTACCGTACTCCGGGCGCATGCGCCGGCTGCCCAGCGGGGTGGCAAGAATGTCCTCGATGGATTGCTTCAGGTGCGCCAGCGCGCCCAGCGGCTGGCCGTTGCGTCGATCCATGCCGATCATGGCCGCGCCCTCCGTCGCTCAGGGTGCGCACGGGAAAAGTTGCCCATGGCAGGTCTCCAGAAATGCAGAGGCCCGCACGTGGCGGGCCCGGGTTGGAAGTCGATGCGACTTCAATGGGTGTGGTGGTTGCTGTTGCCGGCGGTGTCCAGGATCGAGCCGGTGCTGCTGATGTTGCCGTTCACCGTCAGCGCGCCCTTGATGGTCACCGGCCCGGTCAGCAGGATGCTGGCGGCAGTCACGCTCACCGCTCCGGGATCGATCACCACCTGGGTGCCGCCGACCTTTACCGTGGCGGTGCCGGCGGGCAGTTGCAGGTCATAGCGATGCGCCTGCCAGTCGTAGCTGAGCACTGCGCCATCGGGAAAATGCCAGCTCTCCACTTCGCCTCGATTGTTCGGCGCCGACGAGGCAGCGCCGAACAGCCCCGGCACGAAGGTGCCCATCGCGGCCATGCCGGACGGGCTGAGCAGTACGCCCTGCTCGCCCAGGCTCGGCGCGCGCCAGTGCCGTGCGGCGCCTGCGGCCTGGGCATGCCAGCGCACCCAGGCGCTGGTCCATTCGCCGGAGCGCACGCGCACCCGCGCCGCCGCCAGGTCCACGGCCACCACTTCGCAGGGCATGACCAGCGCGGCCAGCATGCGGTCGTGCTCGGCACTCACGTAGTCCTGGTTCATTGCAGGGCTCCCGGATCGAAGTAGTCGTCCTCATGGCCGGGGCCGGTTTCGGGGTCGAAGCCCAGCATGAGACTGCCCGGCGGCTGGTCCTCCCACGGCCACTCGGTCTCGCCCAGCAATACGGGCTGCTGCCACTCCACCCGCCACACGCGGCAGGCTGCGAGCGCCGGGTTGTCGAGCTCAGGCTGTGCCTGGATGAAGCTCACCGGTTCCAGCTCCAGACCCCAGTTCTGTGCACGCAGCAGTACCGCCAGCGCCGCGACAGTGCGCAGCGCCAGCTCCTCGGCTTCGGCATCGTCGCGCGCCACCAGCAGGCGTGCCTGCAGGCGGCAGAGCAGTGCCGTCTGGCCATTGCCGGGATCCCGGCCCGGCAGCATCCCGGCGTACTCCAGCACCAGCGCAGGGAGTGTCGCCGGGACCTGCTTCAGCGGGCCGCGCAGGTAAGCGCCGATCTCGCTCAGTCGTGCGCTCAGCGTCTGCTCGACCGCATCGAGCAACAGCGCCAGGGTCAAAGGTTGTTCGGACATGTCGTCTCCTCGCTGCTTCACTCTTGTCCGCGCTCGCTCGGCGGCAACTCGCAGACACCCAGGCGTTTAGCCGCCCAGCGTTCATAAAGGCCGACGGCGATCTCCGCGCCGGCCGCCGCAGTCAAGCTGCCGATGGCCGCCGCCAGGGTCAGCGAGGCGCCGCAGGCCATGGCCAGGAACATCACCGCCATGCCGCAGACGATGGAGGCGCCAGAGCGCAATGCCAGCCGCCGCAGCAACCGCCAGCCGCCCAGGCCCGCCTTGTCGGCGCGCCACATTTCACCGCTGATGCCGCCCGCGACCGCGAGCAGGATCAGCCCCCACAAAGGCACGTCGGCCAGGGTCTGAGGTTCGTTGCCCATTGGCTCACCTTGGATAAAGACGCCCGCGAACGGGCGAAACCGGCGGCTATCAGCCAACCGGGGATGACTGCCGGCGTGCTCGCCGGCCATCCGCCGCAACCGGCGGATCAGAAAACGCGGGCATGAAAAAGCCCGGCTCAGTGGCCGGGCTTTTCGGGGTTTCGCGTTGTGCTCCCTGGGGACGCACCTTTACAAGAATGACTACTTTTTACCCCCCGATTCCCGCCGGAACAAGGGTTCTCGGGGAATGCGCTGCAATATGCTGGTGACACACCGCAATGCGCTATCGAAACACAGAAATCCAGGATCGGAAATTTCAGAGCCCCTTGCTCATCAACACGGTGGTGAAGCCGCTGTGCCATTCCTCGTCCGGGTAGAAATCGACCTCCGCATAACCGTGCGCTCCGTAAAAGGCCCGCGCCTGCTGGTTGAAGGTGTCGGTCTCCAGGCGAATGCGCACATGGCCCGCGCTGGCGATGGCGGTTTCGGCGTGGCGCAACAGCGCCGCACCAATTCCCCGGCGTTGGTGGCGAGGAGAAACATGCAGGGCGTCGATGAAGTCATCGCGCCAGTCGAGCAGGCCGACGACCTCGCCGTCGATGCAGGCCACGTCGAAATGCGCCAGGCGCTCACGCACATAGGCAGGGGTATGCGCGGATGACTCGAAGCGCGCGATAGCTTCGGCGCTCAGCTCGGGCTTCCAGGTGGCTTCGTAGGTTTCACCGAGGATGCGCAGGACGGCATCGGTGTCGGCGGGTTCGGCGCGGCGAATCAGGATAGGTGTCGTCATGGACTGCGAGCATAGCCCAGGAGCACCCGCGAAAAGCACGAAGCCCGGCGCAGGGCCGGGCTTCGGAGAAAGAAGGGAAAGGATCAGGCGACGCGGCGCATCAGCCGCGACTGGATGCTCTGGTGCGCCACGTGCAGGCGCAGGTAGAAGGTATTGCGGCTGCAGCGGCAGTGCCGGTACTTCTGTGACGCTTCGCTGTCGCGGTTGAGGTAATGCTCCGTGACCACGTCCTTCTGCTCGTCGGGCAGGTGATTGATGATCAGGTCCAGTTCGGCAACACGGTCGAGGATTACCTTGCTGCCCCGCGTGCCGCGAATCATCTCGCCCTTGTTGGCCATCATCATCGCCAGCAGGTTGCCGCCGGCATAACCGCCGCCGGCGCTGCCCGGATTGTGCATCTCTTCGGCCCAGAGCTTGAGCATTTCATCGATGGGTTTGATCACGGCGTTTCTCCCTGGCGGCTCAGTGCCGCCGCTCCAGTTCGTCCATTGCCTGGCAGTCGATGCAGCGGGTGCAGCCCGGCGCGGCCAGGCGGCGCGCCGAAGGGATGTCGTCGCCGCAATCCTCGCAAGACTCGGCGGAGCTGATGGCCGCCGGGGAGCGGCGGCTGTGCAGCATGTCCTCGATGCGCTCCAGCATCAGGTCATTGGCGTAGTCGGCGATGTCAGCCATGGCGCACCTCCGCATCGGTGGGGGATTCGGGCTGCATTGCGTGGTTCGGGTGTCGGCTCATGAAGGTCCTCCTGGCGACGTGCCCTCCGTGGTCGCCGAGCCTTCGGCCGCCTGGGGTGGTCAGTCGCGATCTGTTCGTCGCGGACGCCGACTCATCGGACGGCATCCCTTGCCGGTACGCGGGCAGCGCCTTCCTGGCCCACCCGCATCCTCCAGCCTGCTGCGCAGGCAACCCACGGCCTCCTTGCCATGGTGAGGGGGAAGCCGGTCGCCTCCCTTCAGCCAAACCGGTTCTGGTTTCTCCGGTGGGCTGCTGGCTTTTATGATTACAACTCTGGCTATATTTAGTCAACACCAAAGCTATTTACACGCTACAACCCAGGAGGTAGAGTGCTGCCATGGAAAACTCACCCTCATCGACGCTGGCAGACCGCCTGAAACAGGCGATGGCCTCGCGCAACCTCAAGCAGGAAACCCTGGCCGAAGCCGCCGGGGTTTCGCAGAACACCATCCACAAGCTGACCTCGGGCAAGGCGCAGAGCACGCGCAAGCTGATCGAGATCGCCAGCGCGCTGGGGGTCTCGCCGACCTGGCTGGCGACCGGAGAAGGCGCGCCGACGCAGGTCGCCGGCATACCCACCGCGAGGCCGGCCGATGGCAGCCCGCTGCGACTGGAACCGCTGCACCCATGGGATAGCGACACACCGCTGGACGAGGACGAAGTGGAACTACGCCTGTACAAGGAAGTGGAACTGGCGGCCGGCGCCGGACGCACCGCCGTGCGCGAGATAGAGGGGCGCAAGCTGCGGTTCTCCTACGCCACGCTGCGCGCCGCGGGAGTCGATCCGGCAGCGGCGATCTGCGCCCAGCTCACCGGCAACAGCATGGAGCCGCTGATCATGGATGGCTCCACCATCGGCATCGACACGGCCACCACGCACATCACCGACGGCGAGATCTACGCCCTGGAACACGAGGGCATGCTGCGGGTGAAGTTCGTCTATCGCCTGCCCGGCGGCGGCATCCGCCTGCGCAGCTTCAACCGCGACGAATACCCCGACGAGGAGTACCCGGCGGAGCAGTTCGACAGCGGGCAGATCCGCCTGATCGGCTGGGTCTTCTGGTGGTCCACGGTGCGCCATCGCCGCGCACCGACCCTGGTTCGCTGAGCCCATTTCGCGATGGAAGAACCCCGCTTCGGCGGGGTTTTTCTTGCGTGTCGATTGAAGAAAAATACAACCTTTGCTATATTCATCGTGTCGCCATCACCATCGGAACAGGAGAGTCCCATGCAGTCGACCGCAGATGTCCGCCCCGCCCCCCGCCCGGAAACGGTAAGCCTGGTCTATCAGATTTTCGGGGACGTCCTGGTGCCGCTGGAGCAGGTGCGCGAGCGCTGGTTCCGCAACCTGAACCGGGAGAATTTCAGCAAGGCGCTATCCTGCGGACGCATCGCCCTGCCGGTGACCACGCTGGATGACAGCCACAAGGCGATGCAGTACGTCGCGGTGGATCACCTGGCCGCCTATGTGGAAGAGCGCTCGCTGCAGGCGGACGCAGCCCTCACCCGGCGCAGGGCTAAACAGCCGGCAGTGGTCTGACAGCAAGTACCTACAAACTGCCGCTCGCTTTCCTTCCTGAAAATGTCTGCTAGCTTCAATCCGCGCCCCGTCACTCATAATAGGAAGTACGTGCAGATGGACCAGCAGACAAAGGAAGTGCTCACCGACAACCAGGTCTATCTGGGCGTTGCGCCCGAAGACCTCAAGGTGTTCGAGTTCTACAAGAATCCGGACGCTGTTCCTGAAAAGGGCTTCTATACCGACTTCTCCGGCACCCGGACCCGATTGTCGTACTTCGGGCTGGACGAACACCCGAATGAAACGCAGATCGGCCGCGTTCCGTTCCCCGACGACGGGCTGCATGCGGAAACCATCGAATACATCGCCGCACTGCATGCAGTGGAAAGTGCCGGCGATAGCTTCACTGTCGTTGAACTGGGAGCCGGATATGGTCCCTGGGTAGTCTTCGGTGCACGCGCCGCCGCCAGGAAAGGCATCCAGAAGATTCACATGATTGCCGTTGAAGCGGATCGCCAACGACTGGCACTCATGCACTCGAATCTGTCGGACAACGGCCTTCCCGTACCCAACGAAAAGGGCCATGGGGGAGACGCATCTACCTCCATCGAAGTCGTGCATGGCGCGATCTCGGACGAAAACGGCGTTACCTCGTTCGGCGCGCAGAGCATTCATGACTGGGGGGCCGCCGCAATCGAAAATGGCAGCGACATCGACTATCGCGGCGTCAAGGTGGTGACCGAGCAGGTTAATACCTACACCATCGAAAGCGTCTTGAAGGATGTCCAGTCCGTTGATTTCATGCACCTGGACATCCAGGGCTTCGAGTACCGCGCCGTTCGCAAGTCGCTGGACGCCCTGCAGCGCAAGGTCCGGGTCCTGCTGATCGCAACCCACAGCCGCCGAATCGAAGGAGAGCTCATCGGGCTCCTGTACGACAATGGCTGGCGCCTGACCTACGAGAAGCCCTGCAAGTTCGCGCTGGCCAATGGGGGCGACCTCACCGCGCTGACCTATCTGGATGGCACTCAGGTTTGGATCAACACGGCTCTGGGCAGCCCGGCCCAGACGACTGAAGATCCGGCGGACATCCTGAGTGCCGCGAACAGCGAGATCAAGGAGCTGAAATCCACGCTGCACTCCTGCCAGCGAGAGATCGTCAATCTGAAATCCTCGACGAGCTGGCGAGTCACCGCTCCCTTACGCAAGCTGAAGCTACTGATCAGTTAAAGCGTCAGGCTGCCAGGTGCGCCTCAATATGCACCTGGCGCCACTGGATGAAAAAAGCCCCGCCGAAGCGGGGCTTTTTTCATCCGGTCAGCGACTCAATCGCGGCCATGGACCTTGGCGGTATGCTCGGCCAGCGCGACGGCGCGGAACATCGCGCGGCGCTTGTTGATGGTTTCTTCCCACTCCGCTGCCGGCACCGAGTCGGCGACGATGCCGCCGCCGGCCTGGACGTGGAGCTCGCCGTTCTTGATCACCGCGGTACGGATGGCGATGGCGGTGTCCATGTTGCCATTCCACGCGAGGTAACCCACGGCGCCGCCGTAGACGCCGCGCTTGACCGGTTCCAGCTCGTCGATGATTTCCATCGCACGGATCTTCGGCGCACCGGACAGGGTGCCGGCCGGCAGGATGGCGCGCAGGGCGTCCATCGCGCTGAGCTTCTCGTTCAGCTGGCCATTCACGTTGGAGACGATGTGCATCACGTTGGAGTAGCGCTCGATCACCATCTGCTCGGTGACCTTCACGCTTCCGGTCTGCGACACGCGGCCGACGTCGTTGCGGCCCAGGTCGATGAGCATCAGGTGCTCGGCGATTTCCTTGGCGTCCGACAGCAGGTCTTCTTCCAGCGCACGGTCGGCCTCTTCGGTCGCGCCACGCGGGCGGGTACCGGCGATGGGGCGTACGGTGACTTCGCCATCCTCGACCCGCACCAGCACTTCCGGCGAGCTGCCGACGACATGGAAGTCGCCGAAGTTGAAGAAGTACATGTACGGCGTCGGGTTGAAGCAGCGCAGCGCGCGGTACAGATCGATGGGCGCGGCGCTGAAGTCGATGGACATGCGCTGCGACGGCACGACCTGCATGCAGTCGCCAGCCAGGATGTATTCCTTGATGGTGCCGACGGCGCGCTCGTAGTCCTCGCGGGTGAAGCTGGCGCGGAACTGCGGCTCCGGGGCATTCACGGCGCTGAAATCCAGGCCGCGGCGCGGCGTGATCGGCTGGCGCAGGCGCTCCAGCAGTTCCTCCAGCTGGGCCAGGCCCTGGTCGTAGGCATCGGCCTGGGCCGGATCGGCGAGGACGATCGCGTGCATCTTGCCGGCAAGGTTGTCGAACACGACCACCGCGTCGGAGACCATCAGCAGGATGTCCGGGTTGTTCAGCGGATCGGGGTTCGGGCACTGCGCCAGGCGCTGCTCGACGTAGCGCACGCAGTCATAGCCGAAGTAACCGACCAGGCCGCCGTTGAAACGCGGCAGGCCGGCGATGGTCGGTACGCGGTAGCGCTCCTTGAACTCCTCGACGAAGGCCAGCGGGTCGGCGCATTCGAAGCTCTCGGTCTCGACGCCGTCGACCTTGATGCTCGCCTGGTGGCCATAGACGCGCAGCACGGTGCGGCTCGGCAGGCCGATGATCGAGTAGCGGCCCCACTTCTCGCCGCCCTGCACGGACTCGAGCAGGTAGGTGTTGGGGCCGTCGGCCAGCTTGAGGTAGATCGACAACGGGGTATCGAAGTCGGCAAGGGTTTCGCAGGTCAGCGGAATGCGGTTGTAGCCTTCGGCGGCCAGGCGCTGGAATTCTTCGCGGGTCATGATCAGCCTCGTGGAATGAGGAGGTAACGGACTTGGGTGCACACACGCGCCGGGCGAACCGGCCAAAGGATGTCAGGCGCGCCAGCGCCAGCGGGCCAGGGCCTTGATGACTTTCATCCAGAGTGTGTGGGGAGCCGTTTCCACGGTGCTGTCTCGCTGAGCGGGTTTTGAAGCGGAGTCGGGCAACACTATCGCTTTGCCCGAATCGAAGCAAGGCAGCAGATGGCGCAGGTCGTCGAGCACCAGCGTCGGGGTTTCCTCGGCGATGGGGCGACCGTGGTTGTAGCCGTAGCTCAGCCCCACACTGCGCACGCCGGCGGCCTTGGCGGCGAGGATGTCGTTGCGCGAGTCGCCGACGAACAGGGCCTGTTCCGCCGAGACACCGGCCATCTTCATCACGAACAGCAGCGCGGCCGGGTCGGGCTTCTGCTGCGGCAGGGTGTCGCCACCGATGATCCAGCGGAAGAACTTGCCCAGCTTCATCTCGTCCAGCAGCGGGCCGACGAAGCGCTCGGGCTTGTTGGTGATCAGCGCCAGCTCGACGTCGCGCTTCTTCAGCCACTTCAGGGTCTCGATCACGCCGGGGTAGACCACGGTCAGCGCGTGGCTGTCGGCGTAGGCGTCCATGAACAGTTCGAGGGCGCGCTCGGTGTCTTCCTCGCTGACACTTTCATGCTCGATGTCGCCCGCCAGGGCGCGGCGCACCAGTACGCGTGCACCGTTGCCGACCCAGTGACGCACCGCGTCCAGGCCAGCCGGCTGGCGTCCGAGCGCCAGCAGCATCTTGTCCACCGCCGCGGCGAGGTCGGGGACCGAGTCCACCAGGGTGCCGTCCAGGTCGAACATCACCAGACGCGGCAGCCCGGCGAACGGCAGCTGTGCAGCACTCATCACTTGCGCGCCTGCGCCAGCTCAGCGTGCATGGCGCGGATGACCTCGGCGTAGTCCGGTGCGTTGAAGATGGCGGAGCCAGCGACGAAGGTGTCGGCGCCAGCAGCGGCGATCTCGCGGATGTTCTTCACGTTCACTCCGCCGTCGATCTCCAGGCGGATATCGCGGCCGGAGGCATCGATCAGCGCGCGGGCTTCGCGCAGCTTGTCGAGGGTGCCGGGGATGAACTTCTGTCCGCCGAAGCCGGGGTTCACGCTCATCAGCAGGACCATGTCGATCTTGTCCATCACGTACTTCAGCGCGTCCAGCGAGGTCGCCGGGTTGAATACCAGCCCGGCCTTGCAGCCGCCGTCCTTGATCAGTTGCAGGGAACGGTCGATGTGCTGGGTGGCTTCGGGGTGGAAGGTGATGTAGGTGGCGCCGGCCTCGATGAAGTCGCCGATGATGCGGTCCACCGGGGAAACCATCAGGTGCACGTCGATGGGCGCGGTGACGCCGTACTTGCGCAGGGCCGTGCAGACCATCGGGCCGATGGTCAGGTTCGGCACGTAGTGGTTGTCCATCACGTCGAAGTGGACGATGTCGGCGCCGGCGGCGAGCACTTTGTCGACGTCCTCGCCCAGGCGGGCAAAATCGGCGGACAGGATCGACGGAGCGATGGCATAGGGTTGCATGGCGCACCTCTGTGGGCGGAAATCACGGATGGCGCGCATTGTAGCCGCTCGGACGGCTCGAAGGGGATCGGGCCGATAGTCGAAACGGAAAGGATGTCGGTGGGAGCAGGAACGCGGGCAAAAAAAATCGCGGATCGATCCCACCCCTGCGGGTGAGCACAGGGACGCAACCGTCCGCGAAACACTGTGAATCAGGAAGTCGGTGCGGTACGCAGTTTCTCGCTGCGGCCGCGCAGCCACTCGAGGGTCAGCAGGAGCACGACGGAGAAGCCGATCAGCAGGGTCGCCGCGGCGGCGATGGTCGGGCTGAGGTTCTCGCGGATGCCGCTGAACATCTGGCGCGGCAGAGTGGCCTGCTCGGGGCCGGCGAGGAACAGGGTCACCACCACTTCATCGAAGGAGGTAGCGAAGGCGAACAGCGCGCCGGAAATCACACCGGGAGCGATCAGCGGCAGGGTGACCTTGAAGAAGGTCAGCACCGGCGGCGCGCCCAGGCTGGCGGCGGCGCGCACCAGGTTGTAGTTGAAGCCCTGCAGGGTCGCCGACACGGTGATGATGACGAAGGGCACACCCAGCACCGCGTGGACGATGATCAGCGAGATGTAGCTGTTGCCCAGGCCCAGCGGCGCGAAGAACAGGTAGCTGGCCACGCCGATGATCACCACCGGCACGACCATCGGCGAGATCACCAGGCTCATGACCAGCGCCTTGCCGCGGAACTCGCCACGGGTCAGGCCGATCGACGCCAGGGTGCCGAAGACCATCGCCAGCACGGTGGCCGCCGGGGCGACGATGATGCTGTTGGTCAGCGCGCGCATCCACTCGGCGGAGTTGAAGAAGTCGGCGTACCAGCGCAGGGAGAAGCCCTGCAGCGGGTAGACCAGGAAGGTGCCGGAGTTGAACGACAGCGGCACGATGACCAGTACCGGCAGCACCAGGAACAGCAGGATCAGGCCGCAGAGGATGCGCAGGGTGTAGAACCACACGCGCTCGACCGGGGACATGTACGGGCTCAGCATCTTCTTGTTCTCCTCATCAGCCCAGGCGCAGGCGGCTCGCGCCCACCAGCCAGCCATAGATCACGTAGAGCACCAGGGTGGCGAACAGCAGCAGGCCGCCCAGGGCCGTGGCCATGCCCCAGTTGATGGTGGTGTTGGTGTAGAAGGCGACGAAGTAGCTGACCATCTGGTCGTTCGGGCTGCCCAGCAGGGCCGGGGTGATGTAGTAGCCGATCGACAGGATGAACACCAGCAGGCAACCGGCGCCGACGCCCGCCACGGTCTGCGGGAAGTAGACCTTCCAGAAGCTGGAGAACGGGTGGCAGCCCAGCGAGATCGCGGCGCGCATGTAGCTGGGGGAGATGCCCTTCATCACGCTGTAGATCGGCAGGATCATGAACGGCAGCATGATGTGGACCATGGAGATGTAAACGCCGGTACGGTTGAACACCAACTGCAGCGGCTGGTCGATCAGGCCCATCTTCAGCAGCGCGCCGTTGATCAGGCCGCCCGACTGCAGCAGCACGATCCACGCGGCGACGCGCACCAGGATCGAGGTCCAGAACGGCAGCAGCACCATGATCATCAGCAGGTTGGACTTGCGGGTCGGCAGGATCGCCAGCAAGTAGGCCAGCGGGTAGGCCAGCGCCAGGCAGATCAGGGTGATCACCGCGCCCATCCAGAAGGTACGGGCGAAGATGTCCAGGTAGATCGACTGGTCGGGCGTGGCGCGGGCGATCTCGCCCAGGTCATCGATGCGGTGATCGAGCGCCGCCAGCAGGTAATACGGAGTGACGGAACTGGCGTTGCGACGGATCGCCTGCCAGTAGGCCGGGTCGCCCCAGCGCTCGTCGAGGGCTTCCATCGCGTCCTTGTAGGACGCCGGCTGCTCCTTGAACGGCAGCGCGCGAGCGGTCTTGGACAACAGGCTGCGGTAGCCGGCCAGTTCCATGTTCAAGCGCTTGGACAGGTCACCGATGGTCTGGTTCTTGCGCGCGGCGACCAGGTCGTCGCTCAGCGCCTTGTACACCTCGTCCGAGGGCAGCGACTTGCCGTCCCAGGCGGAAATGGCGTTGACGGTCAGCGGCAGCGCACCGACGACCTCGGGGTTGTTCACGCTCTTGTAGAGCAGTGCCGCGATGGGCACGAGGAAGGTCAGCAGGAGGAAGACCAGCAGGGGCAGGACCAGCGCCTGCGACTTCAGGCGGTTCATCCGCTCCGCGCGCGCCAGGCGCTGCTTGAGGGTGGGGCCGGCGACCTCGTTCATCGACACAGCGGTGGCCATAGCGAACTCCGGTAAAACGGGCCGCCCGAGGGCGGCCAAGGTGTGGTGTCAGGAGGAACCGCCGCGAGGGGGAGCAGCGGTTCCGGTCCGCCACGGTCCGGGCGGCCGTGGCGGTAAGGGCTTGCTTACTTGGCGGCCCAGGCGTTGAAGCGCTGTTCCAGCTGCTCGCCGTAGTCAGCCCAGAAGGTCACGTCCATGCCGACCTGGCCCTGCATGTTTTCCGGGGTGGTCGGCATGTCTTTCAGCAGGTCCTTGCTCAGCAGCGGTACGGCGTTCTTGTTGACCGGGCCGTAGGCGATGTTTTCGGAGTAGGTCTTCTGCTGCTCGGGCTGAACCGAGAAGGCGATGAACTTCAGGCTCTCGTCGACTTTCTTGGCGCCTTTCGGGATGGCCCAAGCGTCGAAGTCGTAGATGCCGCCGTTCCAGACGATCTTCAGGTTGCTCTCTTTCTGCACGGCGGCGATGCGGCCGTTGTAGGCGGAGCTCATGACCACGTCACCGGAAGCGAGGTACTGCGGCGGCTGGGCGCCGGCTTCCCACCACTGGATGTTCGGCTTGATCTGGTCGAGTTTCTTGAACGCGCGATCCTGGCCTTCCTTGGTGGCCAGCACCTTGTAGACGTCCTTGGGCGCGACGCCGTCGGCCATCAGGGCGAATTCCAGGGTGTACTTGGCGCCCTTGCGCAGGCCACGCTTGCCCGGGAACTTCTGGGTGTCCCAGAAATCGGCCCAGCTGGTCGGCGCGGTCTTCAGTTTGTCGGCGTTGTAGGCCAGCACGGTGGACCAGACGAAGAAGCCCACGCCGCAGTTGCTCACGGCGCCCGGTACGTAGTCTTCGGCCTTGCCGAGGATGGCCGGGTCGATGGTTTCGAACAGGCCTTCGTCACAGCCGCGGGCCAGTTCCGGCGACTCGACTTCCACCAGGTCCCAGGAGACGCTGTTGGTGTCGACCATGGCCTTCACCTTGGCCATCTCGCCGTTGTACTCGCCGGCGACGATCTTGTTGCCGCTGCTCTTCTCGTAGGGGCCGTAGAACGCCTTCACCTGGGCGTTCTTGTTGGCGCCGCCGAAGGACACCACGGTCAGGTCGGTGGCAGCCATGGACTGGGCCGCGAAGGCCACGCCCAGAGTCAGCGCTGCGAGTTTGAGCCCCGATGCTTTCAAGGACTTCGACATTATTGTTGTCTCCACAGTGTGCAGGTTTGTTTTTCTTGGATGCGTCCGGGAGTGGCCGGGCCGCGCTGTTACGCCGCGGACAGTGGGTCGAGCGCGCGGACGTGCTCGACTTCCCAGCCCAGCGGAACCACGTCGCCAACACTGAGCGCGGAATCGAGCTCGGCGATCGGCTGTTTGACGAAGAAATCGGTACGGCCGCAGACCTCCAGGCGAATGCGCACGTGGTCGCCCAGGTAGATGAACTCGGCGACGCGGCCGGAGAAGCGGTTCGCGCAGTTTTCGCTGTGGCCGTTCAGGCGCACGCGCTCGGGGCGGATCGACAGGCTGACGGTGTCGCCGACATTGCCGACGTTGACCGCCAGCGCCTCGACCTTCTCGCCACGGGCCAAGCCGACGGTGCAGCGGTCGCCATCGCGGGCCTGGAGCTGGCCGGCGATGCGGTTGTTCTCGCCGATGAAGTTGGCGACGAAGGAGTTGCGCGGGTGCTCGTAGAGCTCGGCCGGCGGGGCGATCTGCTGGATCTCGCCCTGGTGGAACACAGCCACGCGGTCGGACATGGTCAGGGCTTCGCCCTGGTCGTGGGTCACGTAGACCACGGTCACGCCCAGGCGCTGGTGGATGTGCTTGATCTCCATCTGCATGTGTTCACGCAGCTGTTTATCCAGCGCACCCAGGGGTTCGTCCATCAGCACCAGTTGCGGCTCGAAGACCAGCGCACGGGCCAGGGCCACGCGCTGCTGTTGACCACCGGAAAGCTGGCCGGGATAGCGGCCGGCGAAGGTGTCGAGCTGGACCATCGACAGCGCACGCTTCACGCGCTCGCTGACGTCGGTCTTGCTCATGCCGCGCACGGAGAGCGGGAAGGCCAGGTTCTCGGCCACCGTCATGTGCGGGAACAGGGCATAGTTCTGGAACACCATGCCGATGTCGCGCTTGTGCGGGGGGACGTTGTTGATGGCGCGGCCGGCGAGCTGGATTTCACCGGCGGTGGGAGTTTCGAAACCGGCCAGCATCATCAGGCTGGTGGTCTTGCCGGAACCGGAAGGCCCCAGCAGTGTCAGGAATTCGCCTTTGCGAATGTCCAGATTGAGGTCCTTCACGATGAGGGATTCGCCGTCGTAGCTCTTCTGCACGCCACGGAAACTCACCAGCACATCGTTTGCCTGATTCTCGGCCATCACCGCACCTTTGTTTTTTTGTAAATGCCGTTGATCTCAAGACTAGAGAAGCAACACCTACGCGCAAATCGGGCGGTATGAGAGATTGCTATAAGGCTTAGAGAGGATGCTTTGTAGGGATCGCCCTACAAAACCAGGGAAACCAACTGCCGACCAATGGCTGGCCGGCAGTCCGTCGATCACCGCTTGGCCCAGGCCTGGAAGCGCTGTTCCAGCGCGTCGCCGTGCTCGGCCCAGAACGCCACGTTCATGCCCACGGCATTGGCGATGTTCTGCGGCGCGGTGGGCAGGTTGGCGGCCACGTCCGGCGCCAGCAGTTCCACGGCCTTGCGGTTGGTCGGGCCGTAGGCGATGTTCTCGGCGAAAGCCTTCTGCTGCTGCGGCTGGCCGGCGAAGTTGACGAACTGTTCGGCCAGCTCCTTCTTGAACACGCCCGAGGGCAGCGCCCAGAAGTCGAAGTCGTAGATGCCGCCGGCCCAGACCATGCGGAAGCCCTTCTGCTCGGCCTGCGCGGCGGCGATCCGGCCGTTGTAGGCGGAGCTCATCACCACGGTGCCATCGGCGAGGTCGCGCACCGGGTCCTGGCCGGACTTCCACCAGTTGATGCTCGGCTTCAGCTCATCGAGCTTGCGGAAAGCGCGGTCGACGCCGTCGTTGGTGGCGAGCACCTTGTAGACGTCCTTGGGCGCAACGCCGTCGGCCATCAGGGCGAATTCCAGGCTGTACTTGGCGCCCCAGCGCAGGCCGCGCTTGCCGGGGAATTTCCTGGTGTCCCAGAAGTCCGCCCAGCTGCTGGGCGTGCCCTGCAGCTTGCTCTGGTTGTAGGCCAGCAGCGTGGTCCAGACGAAGATGCCGACGCCGCACGGCTGCACCGCGCCGGGAACGAAATCGGCGGTGTTGCCCAGGGTCTTGGGGTCGAGCTTCATGAACAGCCCTTCCTCGCAACCGCGCGCGAGTTCGGGGGCCTCGACTTCCACCACATCCCAGGACACATGGCTGATTTCCACCATGCGCTTGAGCTTGGCCAGGTCGCCGTTGTAGGAGCCGTGGACGACGGCGTTGCCGGTCACTTCCTTGAACGGCTTGTAGAAGGCCGCTTCCTGCGCTGCCTTGTTGGCGCCACCGAAGGAAATCACCGTGACGTAGTCCGCCAGCGCCGGCATCGCAGCGCTCCCCAGCAGGCCGAACAGCAGCCCTCCCCTTACCGCTCGCAACATCTTCTTCTCCTTGTTATCACGACGTACTGCATGAAGCCGGCAATCATTCCCTGCCTCACGCCCGCTAGATAGACGGTGTGTTACAGAAATCGGACACGTCGCACAGAGTGGAGGGAAAATTCAGCGAGCGATCTGCCGCAGGTCAAGCCGGCGTCGAGGAGGGTTCAGACGAGCTTGTGCTCCATGGCGTAACGCACCAGATCCGCCACCGAGTTGGCATTGAGTTTCTGCATCAGCCGCGCCTTGTGGGTGCTGATGGTCTTGCTGCTGACCGCCAGTTGCTGGGCGATTTCGTTGACGCCCTCGCCGTGCACCAGGCGCTCGAACACCGAGAACTCGCGCTCCGACAGCAACGCATGGGGCGGGCGCGAATCGGTGAGGCCGACTTCGAAGACCATGCGGTCGGCGAGATCAGGGTCGATGTAGCGGCCGCCGCTGGCGACCTTGCGGATCGCCGTGAGCAGCAGCGCCGGGTCGCTGTCCTTGGTGGCGTAACCAGCGGCGCCGACCTTCAGCGCACGGGCGACCATCTGCACCTCGTCGTGCATCGACAGCATCAGGATCGCCGGCGGGTTGTTCAGCGCGCGGATCCGCGGGATGGCTTCCAGGCCGTTGACGCCGGGCATGGAGATGTCCAGCAGGACCACTTCGCAGGGTGTCTGGCGCAGGGTTTCGAGCAACTGCTCGCCGTTGGTGGCTTCGCCTACCACCTGCAGGTCCTTGGCCATGCCGATCAGTTGCTTGATGCCCTCGCGCACGATCGTATGGTCTTCCGCCACCAGCACTCGAATCACCGCCTTTCCTCCCGTTCCACTCTTGTCATTGTCGTTAGGGTCGTCGCCCGGTTACGCACTTCGGGAGCGCAACGGCACCCGGATCCACAGCGTGGTGCCCTCCCCGGGCTGGCTGTCGATCTGCAGGGTGCCGCCGAACATCAGCACCCGCTCGCGCATGCCCACCAGGCCAAAGGAAATGCCCTGGCGCGTGGCATTCGGGTCGAAACCCACGCCGTCATCGGCGATGCGCAGGCACAGCTCCCGTCCTTCGACGCTCAGCTGCAATTCCACAGTATGCGCCTGGGCATGGCGCATGACATTGGTCAGTGCCTCCTGGAGGATGCGGAACAGCCCGATGGCCTTGGCGTCGGACAGCTCCGGCGGGTTCTCCGGCACCTGCACCAGGCAGGGAATCTGCGTGCGCGACTCGAAGCGGCGCGCCTGCCATTCCACCGCCGAGCCGATGCCGGCATCGAGGATCGGCGGGCGCAGCGCGGTGGCCACGTCGCGCACCAGCTGGAACAACTGGGCGATCAGGCGCTTCATGTTGTCCAGGCGCTCGCGCAGGCCGCTGTCCAGCTCGGCGTAGGCCAGTTCGCACATGGACGTTTCCAGCTTGAGCACGGTGAGTACCTGGCCCAGTTCATCGTGCACTTCGCGGGCGATGCGCGCCTTCTCCTCCTCCCGCACGCTCTCCAGGTGCGCCGACAGCTCGCGCAGCTGCGCGCGGGAGTCCTGCAGCTCCAGCTCGATCTGCTTGTGCTCGGTGATGTCCCAGACGACGCCATCCCAGGCCGGGCGACCGTCGTCCAGGGTGCGTACCGTTGCCTTGATATCGACCCAGCGCGGCTCGTGGCTGCGGGTGAGGATGCGGCCCTGCCACAGCCAGTTGCGATGGCCTTCCACGGCGTCCAGTTGGCTGGCCAGGTAGCTCTCGCGCTCGGACGGATGCACCAGGCCCATGATGCCCAGGCCGCTCTCGCGCAGGTAACCGGGCGAGTAGCCCAGCGAGGTTTCGCTGCCGCCGGTGATGAAGCTGATGTAGGCGAAGTCGGAGTCATCGTCCGGCGCGTTGGGTTCCAGGCGGAACACCAGCCCGGGCACGTTGGCGGCGATGCCCTGCAGGCGCGCCTCGCTCTCTTCCAGCGCGGCACGGGCGCGGCGGCGCTCGGTGACGTCGGTAAGAAACACCAGCAGGTATTCCGAATCGCCGAAACGCAGGAAGCTCAGGGAAACGTCGGCCGGCAGCCACTGGCCGTCGGCACGCAGGCAGCGGGTCTCGAAGCTCAGCGGCGCCTCGTCGGCATTGCGCGCGCGGCGCCAGAGGTTGAGCCAGCGGTCCATGTTCAGCGTCGGCTCGAAGTCCGACAGCGGCCGGTCCACCACCGCGCCCGGAACATGGCCGAGCATTTCCTCGGCCGCGCGGTTGGCGTAGCGCACATGGCTATCCCAGTTGACCCAGAGGATGCCGACGGTGCTGCTGTCGATGGCGAACTGGGTCAGGCGCAGGGCCTGTTCCGCCGCCTGGCGCAGTTCGATATCGCGACGCGCGGCGAGCAGGCGCGACTCCAATGCGCGGTGCTGCCGGCGCAGCCAGAGCAGCGCGGCAACGGCGAACAAAAGCAGCAGGCCAAGCAGGATGCAGAGGTTCTGCCAGAAGCCTGGGGAGGAACCCAGGCGCGGGTAGGTCGGTTGCAGCCAGCGTTCGTGGAGCTGGTCGAGGTCCTTGGCCGGCACCGCGCGCAGGGCCGCATCGATAATTCCCGCCAGCTCCGGCAGGCCACGCCGGGTCGCCACGCGCAGCAGCTGCGGATAGCCGATATCGGCCACCACCAGCAGGCCGGTGAATTCGGTTTCGCGGGTCAGGCGCGCCAGCTGCGCCTCGTCGATCACCGCGTAATTGGCCTCGCGACCGAGCACCTTGCGCAGCACTTCGCGGTCGCTGTCGACGATCTGCAGGGTCAACCCCGAGTAGGTGCCACGCAGGTAATCCACCACCGGGCCGGGGCCGCGCACGGAGACGGACTCGCCTTCGCCGAGGGTATCCAGCTCCACCGACGTCCCGCTGCGGCGATCCCCCACCACCAGACGCGGAACACGCAGGTAGGGGTCGGAGAACAGCCAGTCGCGCAGGGTCGAAGGCGTCTGGCTGACGCCGGGCGCGAGGTCGATTTCGCCTGCGCGCACGGCCTTCTCCAGTGCGGCCTGATCGGCATAGGTGCGCCACTCCAGGCTGACGTGCAGGGCCTTGGCCAACCACTCCAGCAATTCGACGTTGGCTCCGGAGAGCTGCTGCAGGCGGCGATCCTGCTGCACATAAGGTGCTTCGAGCACGGCGCCAACGCGCAGCTGAGGGTGCTCGGCGAGCCACGCGAGTTGCGCTTGATCCAGGGTCAACGGTGGCGCGGCGGTTTCCGCCACGGCCAGCAACGGCAGGCAGCAGAGCCAGGCCAGGCAGGCTTTCCAGAACAGACGTCTCATGCCGACAGCACCATGGATTTCACTCGGGTCAAAGCAAATGGCCGGCATACCTTACAGCAACCCCGGTTGAACCCGGCACGCCTGCGCCTGACAAAGCTAATACAAGCCGCTAGGCTGGCCGCTCTCGCGCCCGCCGCTTGCTGCCCGCCAGACAGGGATATCCTTGATGCCGCATTTGCCTCGCCCGACGCTTTTCGCCCTCAGCCTGTGCCTCGGCCTTGCGCCGCTGGGCACCAGTTGGGCCGCGGACGCCACGCCCGCCGCCGAGAAACCGGCTGCCGCGCCGCTGGTGCGCCCGGCAGTGAGCGAGCGCAGCCAGGACGAGGCCAGCGGCCTGGTGCGCCAGTTGCCTGAAAGCGAGCGCCAGGAACTCAAGGCCGGCGACGAAACCTTCCTCGCCCTCTGGCTGCCGGCCAATGCCGCCGACGCATCGGGCGCGGTGATCCTGATCCCCGGCGATGGCGAGAGCGCCGACTGGCCGGTGGCGATCGGCCCGCTGCGGCGCAAGCTGCCCGATGCCGGCTGGCAAACCCTGGCCGTCACCCTCCCCGACCCGCAAAGCACCGCGCCGATCCCGCGGCCGAAGGAATCGCCCGACAAGGCCAGCGCCGACACCGATGCCACGGCCACCGACAGCGCCAGCAAACCCGAAGTGAAAGGCAGCGAAGGCAGCGCGACACCGACACCGGAAAGCACCGCCGAGACCGGCAGTGCGGAACCGGCCCAGGCCAGCCCGGAAGCCCCGCCGCCGCCCACCGACCCGGTAGAACTGCGCAAGGCCCACGCCGAACGGGTGCTGGCGCGCATCCAGGCAGCCGTCGAGTTGGCGCAGCAGCACAGACCCAAGACCATCGTCCTGCTCGGTCATGGTACCGGCGCCTACTGGGCAACCCGCTACCTGGGCGAGCGCACGCCGGCGGACATCAAGAACCTGCTGCTGGTGGCGCCGGAGATGCCGCGCGACTTCAAACCGTCGCTGGACGAGACCGTCCCCTTGCTGAACCTCGCCACCGGCGATTTCTACTACAAGGACAAGGCAACCGACGTAGCGGCGGCCAAGCTGCGCCTGCAGGCCAGCAAGCGGCAGAAAGCCCCCAACTACGTGCAGATCGGCATGAATGCCCTGCCCGCCGACCTGGGCACCGAACAGGACCAGCTCTACCGGCGCATCCGCGGCTGGCTGTCAATGCACCTGGAGCCGATCGAGCAGCCCTGAGGGCTGCCCGATTCAGCGAAAGCCGCGACGCTGGCGCACCAGCAGGTAGGCGGCCTGGATCTCGCGGGTCCTGCCGGTTGCCGCCGCAATCCGTTCAGGGCTCGCGCCCATGCCTTCGAGCTTGTCCGGGTGGTTCTGGCTGATCAGCTTGCGGTAGGCCCGCTTGATCTCCTCCGGCTCGCTCTCCACTGTCACGCCCAGCAGTCGCAGCGCTGCGGTGTAGGACTCGCGCGGCGTGGTGGGCGGTTTGGGCGGCTCGGCGCCCGCCGACAGCGCGAGGACCCTGGACCGGGAAAGCCCCAGCGCATCCCCCCACTGCAGCAGCAGGTTCTTCTGCGCAGCGTTCGGTGCGCCGCCTGCCCAGGCCATGCGCCAGCATGCCTGCACCAAGCCTTCCGCAGTGGCCTCCTGGCCGTGGCGCTGGCGCAGGCCGGCGTCCAGCAACTCGCCGCCGAGCTTGCCGCGCCCGAAGGCATCGATGGCCTGGCGACGGGCCTTGTCATCCAGTTGCAGACGCTGCATTTCGGCCCGCGCCTGCTGGATATGCGCATCGATCACACGACCGCGGCTCTTGGCCAGCCGGCCAAACAGCAGGAATAGCAACTCCTGGTCGCCCACCCGCGGCGCGCCGCGCAACTGATCGAGCAGACCCCGCCAGGTGCGTTTCTTCAGGCGCCGGTCGAGCACCTGGCCCAGCAACGCACCGAGCATGGCACCCGGAATGCTCGCCAATGCCCAGCCGGCGATGACGCCCACCAAGGTCCCCGGCCAGAACACCTCAGCCCTCCGCCAACTGGCGTTCGACTTCGGCCAGGCGCTCGTGGGTGCCGACGTCGATCCAGCGCCCGCGATGATGGACGCCGCTCACCCGGCCGGCTTCCATGGCCTGGCGCAACAGCGGCGCCAGCTTGAAGGCACCGGGCGCGCAGCCCTCGAACAGCTCGGAACGGAGGATGGCGATGCCGCTGTAGGTCAGGCTCGGCTGGCCTTCGCGGTAATCGCTGACACGCCCCTCACTCAGGCAGAAATCGCCGCGAGTGTGGTGCCCGGGGTTGTCCACCAGCACCAGGTGCACCAGGTCGCCGCCGGCCAGTGCGCCGTTCAGGCTCGCGTAATCGAAGTCGGTCCAGATGTCGCCGTTGGCGATGACGAAGGCCTCGCCACCCAGCAGCGGCAGCGCCTTGAAGATGCCGCCGCCGGTTTCCAGCGGTTCGCCCTCGGGCGAATAGCGGATGCTGACGCCGAACGCCGAACCGTCGCCCAGGTGATCCTCGATCTGCTGGCCGAGCCAGGCGTGATTGATCACCAATTGATCGAATCCGGCCCGGCGCAGTGCCTGCAGCTGGTATTCGATCAGCGGCACGCCACCGGCGCGCACCAGCGGCTTTGGCGTATGCAGCGTCAGCGGGCGCAGGCGTTCGCCCTTGCCCGCGGCGAGGATCATGGCCTTCATGCGGGGTGCGTCTCGTCTTTGGGCAGGCTGGCCAGCAACGCCGCGAGGTCGGCCAGTTCCGGGCGGCGGGCGATGACGCTTTCCAGGTAGCGGAAGAACCGCGGCACGTCGCCCAGGTAGCGCGGTTTGCCATCGCGGTGGCAGATGCGAGCGAAGATGCCGATCACCTTCAGGTGGCGCTGGGCGCCCATCAGGTCGCTGGCGCGGAAGAAGGTCTCGAAGCTGTCCGGCAGCGGGATGCCGGCCGCCTGGGCCTTGCGCCAGTAGCGCGACAGGCCGTCGTGCACACGTGGCTCGGGCCAGCTGAGGAAGGCATCCTTATATAGGCAGGTCACGTCGTAGGTCACCGGGCCGTAGACCGCATCCTGGAAATCCAGGATGCCGGGGTTCGGCTCGCTGAGCATCAGGTTGCGCGGCATGTAGTCGCGGTGCACGAAGACGCGCGGCTGCTCCAGGGCACTTTGCACCAGCAGGTCGCAGGTGCGCTCCCAGCGGGCGAGCTGCTCGCCTTCCAGCGTCACGCCCAGATGGCGCTGCAGGTACCAGTCGGGGAACAGCTGCAGCTCCCGGCGCAGCAGGGCTTCGTCGTAGGCCGGCAGGCGCTCGGCGACATCCAGCTGCTGGAACGCCACCAGGGCGTCGAGGGCATCTTCGAACAGCTCCTCGGCATTTTGTGCCGTGAGCACATCCAGGTAGGTCTGTCGGCCCAGATCATCGAGCAACAGGAACCCTTGGCCGACATCTTCGGCCAGAATCCTCGGAACGTGTACGCCTGCCTCGGCCAGCATGCCGGCGACCTTGACGAAGGGGCGGCAGTCCTCCTGGGGCGGCGGCGCGTCCATCACGATCAGGCTGCGGCCTTCGCCCTGCCAGCGGAAATAGCGGCGGAAACTGGCGTCGCTGCTGGCCGCGGTGAGGCTGGCCTCGGGCACCTGGCCCCAGCCCTGTGCGTTGAACACGGCGGGCAAACTCAAGTCCAACCAGTCGATCATCTGCTGGTAACGGGCATCCTGTGACATCTTTACGGGTTCTCCACGGCCCTAGCCGTTGCGCGGGTCATGCTTTATTATCCAGCATCTTTTTGAGCCCATCGATAGGCGTGCGGCCCGTTTTGGGCTGAAGGCTCGCAGGAAGCCCGGATTAACAAGATGGCAGTGAATTTCCCCGTGTTCCGTAGAAAATTCCCCTTACTGGTGACCGGAGGCCTGCTGGCTATCCAGCCGCTCGCCTCTGTGACCGCGGCACCCGGTGAGCAGTTCGCCTGCCAGCCTTCCGCGTCCGGCGCCTGGAACTGCTCCTCGCAGAACAGCGCCAGCAGCGTACCGCGCCCACAGCACGGCGCCAGCTCGGTCAGCGCCGGTGGTACCGCCGCCAGCAGCTCGAAGTCTTCGGGCAGCTCGAGCAGTGCCGGCGAAGAGCCGAAACAGCTGGTCACCGAGTCCGGCGGCCGCGGTCTGAAGTCGCGCAGCAGCGACTACAGCCACCTCGACTGGATCCCGCGCGACAAGCTCACCGCCGCCCAGCAGGCGGAAATGGGCCCGTATTGCAGCGGCGCCTATGTCGAGCCGATCCGCCCGGGCATGAACGACAAGACACCGAACGACGAGGCCCCGACTTACGTTTCGGCAAAGGTTTCCCGCTACGAGCAGGAAAAGCAGGTCGCCACCCTCGCGGGTAACGTGGTCCTGCGCCAGGGCAGCATGCAGGTGGAGGCCGACGAGGCCAACCTGCACCAGGCCGAGAACCGCGGCGAACTGGTCGGCAACGTCAAGCTGCGCGACAACGGCGCGCTGATCGTCGGCGACCATGCCGAACTGCAACTGGACAACGGCGCGGCGAAGATCGACAACGCCGAGTACGTCATGCACCAGGCCCAGATCCGCGGCAGCGCGCTGTACGCCAAGCGCCAGGAAGACGCGATCATCCAGCTCAAGGACGGCACCTACACCCGTTGCGAGCCGGGCAGCAACGCCTGGGTCGTCAAGGGCAACAACATCAAGCTGAACCCGGCCACCGGCTTCGGCACCGCGACCAACGCGACCCTGCGGGTGAAGGACATTCCGGTCTTCTACACCCCGTACATCTATTTCCCGATCGACAACCGTCGTCAGTCCGGCTTCCTGGCGCCTTCCTTCGCCAGCTCGACCGACACCGGTTTCACGCTGACCACGCCGTACTACTTCAACCTGGCGCCCAACTACGACGCCACGTTGTACCCGCACTACATGGTCAAGCGCGGCCTGCTGATGGAGGGCGAGTTCCGCTACCTGACCCACAGCAGCGAAGGCGAGGTCACCGCGGCCTACCTGAACGACAAGAACGACGACCGCAAGGACTTCCCGCAATACACCGACACCCGTTGGCTGTACGGCTGGAAAAACGTCAGCGGCCTGGATTCGCGCCTGATGGCGCAGGTCGACTACACCCGCATCAGCGACCCGTACTACTTCCAGGACCTGGATACCTCGCTGGGCATCGGCTCGCCGACCTTCGTCAACCAGCAGGGCACCCTGACCTACCGTGGCGACAGCTACACCGCCAAGCTGAACGCACAGTCCTACCAGCTGGCGACCGTGACCGACGTCACCCCGTACGATCGCCTGCCGCAGCTCACCCTGGACGGCAAACTGCCGTTCAACCCGGGCGGCCTGAACTTCACCTACAGCACCGAGGCCGTGCGCTTCGACCGCGATCTGGATGAAGGCTACTACCGGATCGACGTCGACAACCCGACCCTGTATCCACGCCCGGACACCAACATCCAGGGCCTGGCGCGGGCCACCGGCGATCGCTTCCACGCCGAGCCGGGCATCAGCCTGCCGATGAACCGCAGCTGGGGCTTCATGACTCCGACGGTCAAGGCGCTGTATACCAAGTACGACCTGGACCTGGACGGCAAAGGCAAAGCCACGCTGCCGTCGTACATCGACTACGACAGCAGCCCGGACCGCTCGCTCGGTCTGGCCAAGCTGGATTCCGGCCTGTATTTCGACCGCGACACCACTTTCGCCGGCACCAAGTTCCGCCAGACCCTGGAACCGCGTGCGATGTACCTGTACGTCCCGTACAAGGACCAGGACAACCTGCCGACCTTCGACACCGGCGAGTTCACCTTCAGCTACGACTCGCTGTGGCGTGAAAACCGCTTTACCGGCCGTGACCGCATCGGCGACGCCAACCAGCTGTCCCTCGGCCTGGGGTCGCGCTTCATCGAAGACGATGGCTTCGAGCGCGCCTACATTGCCGCCGGCCAGATCTACTACTTCAGCGACCGTCGCGTACAACTGCCCGGCCTGACCGAGAACGACCTGGCCGCCAGTGGCGCGAAGAACCCGGACGCCGACACCTGGCGCTCGCCCTACGCGCTCACCGGCATCTACCGCTTCAACCACGACTGGTACGCCAGCTCGGACTTCAACTGGAACCCGAACACCAACCATACCGACAACGGTAACCTGATGTTCCACTACCAGCCCGAAGCCGATCCTCGCAAGGTGCTGAACGCCGGCTACCGCTACCGTGCGGACAGCAAGCGCTTCAACCCGAACACCGGCCAGTTCGAGTACGGCAGCGACGAGTACAAGATCGAACAGCATGACTTCTCGTTCATCTGGCCGGTCCTGCCGCAGTGGGCCGCCATCGGCCGCTGGCAGTTCGACTACAACCAGAGCCGCACGCTGGAAGCCTTCGGTGGCTTCGAGTACGACAGCTGCTGCTGGAAGCTGCGCCTGATCAATCGCTACTGGGTCGACTACGACGACGAGGAATTCGTGACCTCCACGTCCAAAGCCGACCGCGGTGTATTCCTTCAAATCATCTTGAAAGGCCTTGGCGGCGTGGTTGGCAACCAGGTGGAAGGCTTCCTCGACCAAGGTATCCAGGGTTATCGTCAACGTGAAGACAATGCTATGTAAGGCCCTGCGCCCGCTGATGCTGGGCGCGCTGTTGGCAAGTTCCGTCGTGCACGCCGAAGTGGTTCCGCTGGACCGTGTGGTCGCCATCGTCGATAACGACGTGGTGATGCAGAGCCAGCTGGACCAGCGCCTGCGCGAAGTCCGTACAACCATCCAGAAGCGCGGTGCGCCGCTGCCGCCCGAGCACGTGCTGACCCAGCAGGTGCTCGAGCGCCTGATCATCGAGAACATCCAGCTGCAGATCGGTGACCGCTCCGGCGTTCGTATCACCGACGAAGAGCTGAACCAGGCCATGGGCACCATTGCCCAGCGCAACAACATGAGCCTGGACCAGTTCCGCGCCGCCCTGTCCCACGATGGCCTGTCCTATGACGAGGCCCGCGAGCAGGTGCGCCGCGAGATGATCATCAGCCGTGTGCGTCAGCGTCGTGTCGCGGAGCGCATCCAGGTCAGCGAGCAGGAAGTGCAGAACTTCCTCGCCTCCGACCTCGGCAAGATCCAGCTCTCCGAAGAGTACCGCCTGGCCAACATCCTGATCCCGGTACCCGACAGCGCCTCCCCGGAAGCCGTGCAGGCCGCCGCTCGCCAGGCCCAGGAACTGTACCAGCAGCTCAAGCAGGGCGCCGACTTCGGCCAGCTGGCGGTTTCCCGTTCGGCCGGCGACAACGCCCTGGAAGGCGGCGAGATCGGCTGGCGCAAGGCTGCCCAACTGCCCTCTCCGTTCGACAGCATGGTCGGCAGCCTGTCCGTGGGCGACGTGACCGAGCCGGTCCGCACCCCGGGCGGCTTCATCATCATCAAGCTGGAAGAGAAGCGCGGTGGCAGCAAGATGCTGCGTGACGAAGTCCACGTCCGCCACATCCTGCTCAAGCCCAGTGAGATCCGCAGCGAAGAAGAGACCCAGCGCCTGGCCGAGAAGCTCTACGAGCGCATCCAGGCCGGCGAAAGCTTCAGCGATCTGGCGAAGAAGTTCTCCGAGGACCCGGGCTCCAAGCTCAACGGTGGCGACCTCAACTGGGTCGACCCGGAATCCCTGGTACCGGAATTCCGCGAGGTGATGAACAACGCACCGCAGGGCCAGGTCACCAAGCCGTTCCGCTCGCCGTTCGGCTGGCACGTGCTGGAAGTCCTCGGCCGTCGCGCCACCGACAGCAGCGACAAGTTCCGCGAGCAACAAGCCGCCCAGACCCTCCGCGCACGCAAGTACGACGAGGAACTGCAGGCCTGGCTGCGCCAGATCCGCGACGAAGCCTACGTCGAGATCAAGCAGTAAGCAGCGCGAGTCGCTCAGAAAGAAACCCGGCCCAGGCCGGGTTTCTTTTTGCCCGTCGAAAGCTTCGAAGAAGCAAGGCTTCGTCGTAGAGTAGGCCCATCTGCTGCAAATACCGATTCGAGAGCCCCTGATGAGCACTTCCCACCTTTTCGCCCTCACCCCCGGCGAGCCCGCCGGCATCGGCCCCGACCTCTGCCTGCTGCTGGCCCGCGAAGCGCAACCGCACCCGCTGGTCGCCGTCGCCAGCCGTGAACTGCTGGCCCAGCGCGCCGCCCTGCTGGGGCTGAACATCGACCTGCAGGACGTCGGTCCCGGCCAGTGGCCCAGCGCCGCCGCCCCGGCCGGCACCCTGTATGTCTGGGATACTCCGCTGGCCGCCCCGGTCGAACCCGGCAAACTGAACCCGGCCAACGCCGCCTATGTGCTGGAGACCCTGACCCGCGCCGGCCAGGGCTGCCTGGACGGGCATTTCGCCGGGATGATCACCGCGCCGGTGCACAAGGGCGTGATCAACGAAGCCGGCATCGCCTTCTCCGGCCACACCGAATTCCTCGCCGACCTCACCCACACCGCCCAGGTGGTGATGATGCTCGCGACCCGCGGCCTGCGTGTCGCCCTGGTGACCACCCACCTGCCGCTACGGCAGATCGCCGATGCCATCACTCCGGATCGCCTGGAGCGCGTCACCCGCATCCTGCACGCCGACCTGCGCGACAAGTTCGGCCTGGCCAACCCGCGCATCCTGGTCTGCGGCCTGAACCCCCACGCCGGCGAAGGCGGCCACCTCGGCCACGAAGAAATTGACGTGATCGAGCCAACCTTGGAGCGCCTGCGCACCGAGGGCATGCAACTGATCGGCCCGCTGCCGGCCGACACACTGTTCACCCCCAAGCACCTGGAGCATTGCGATGCCGTGCTGGCGATGTATCACGACCAGGGCCTGCCGGTGCTCAAGTACAAGGGCTTCGGCGCGGCGGTGAATGTGACGCTGGGCCTGCCGATCATCCGCACTTCGGTGGACCACGGCACCGCGCTGGATCTGGCCGGTAGCGGCCGGATCGACAGCGGCAGCCTGCAAGTCGCACTGGAAACCGCCTACCAGATGGCCGAAGCCGGCGCCGGCGCGCGCTGATCCGGGGTATTCCGTTCGGCCAGCGTTTCGTGCTGGCCGCGCCGGGCTGGTAAACTGATGGTTTTTCCGCCTCCAGCCGGCCGCCGCAAGCGCCCGGCTGCTCTCCGGAGCCTTCGATGTCCGAACTCTTCCAGCACCGCGCCCGTAAACGCTTTGGGCAGAACTTCCTGCATGACGCCGGGGTGATTCACAAGATCCTGCGCGCCATCGCCGCCAAGGAAGGCCAGCACCTGCTGGAAATCGGCCCGGGCCAGGGCGCCCTGACCGAAGGCCTGGTGGACAGCGGCGCGAAGCTCGACGTGATCGAGCTGGACCTGGACCTGATCCCGCAGCTGAAATGGCGCTTCGGCCTGAAGCCCAACTTCAGCCTGCACCAGGGCGACGCCATGAAGTTCGACTTCTCCACCCTCATGGCCTCTCCCGAGGACAAGCTGCGCGTGGTCGGCAACCTGCCCTACAACATCTCCACCCCGCTGATCTTCCACCTCCTGGACCACGCCTCGCTCATCCAGGACATGCACTTCATGCTGCAGAAGGAAGTGGTGGAACGCCTGGCCGCCGAGCCGGGCAACGGCGACTGGGGCCGCCTGTCGATCATGGTGCAGTACTTCTGTCGCGTGGATTACCTGTTCACCGTCGGCCCCGGCGCGTTCAACCCGCCACCCAAGGTCGAGTCGGCCATCGTGCGCCTGGTGCCCTACGCTGAGCCGCCCCACCCGGCCAAGGATCACCGCGTGCTGGAACGCATCGTCCGCGAAGCCTTCAACCAGCGCCGCAAGACCCTGCGCAACACCCTGCGGACGCTGATGAGCGTCGAGGACATCGAAGCCGCCGGCGTCGACCCGACGTTGCGCCCCGAGCAGCTGAGCGTTGCCGACTTCGTCAGCCTCGCCAACCGCTACAGCGAAACCAACCCGGAAGCCGAGCAAGGACCGAGCGCATGAGCGATCCCCGCTACCAGGTCAGCGTCAGCGTCACCACACGCCACCTGCCCGAGCAGTCCCAGCCGGAACAACAGCGCTTCGTGTTCGCCTACACCGTGACCATCCACAACCACGGCGAGCTGGCCGCCAAGCTGCTGACCCGCCACTGGATCATCACCGATGGCGACGGCCACGTGCAGGAAGTGCGCGGCGCCGGCGTCGTCGGCGAGAAGCCGCTGATCGAACCGGGCGCCAGCCACACCTACACCAGCGGCACCGTGATGGCGACCAAGGTCGGCAGCATGCACGGCAGCTACCAGATGGTCGCCACCGACGGCCACCACTTCGACGCAGACATCCCGGCGTTCCGCCTCGCCGTACCGGGGGCGCTGCACTGATGGCCACTTATGCCGTCGGCGATCTGCAGGGCTGCCTGGAACCGCTCAAGTGCCTGCTGGAGCAGGTGAAGTTCGACCCGGCCCAGGACAAGCTGTGGCTGGTAGGCGACCTGGTCAACCGCGGCCCGGCGTCACTGGAAACCCTGCGCTTCCTTTATGGCATGCGCGATTCGCTGGTCTGCGTGCTCGGCAACCATGACCTGCACCTGGTCGCCGTCGCCTACAACGCCGAGCGCCTGAAGAAGAACGACACCCTGCGCGAGATCGTCGAGGCGCCGGACTGCGCGCAGCTGATCGAATGGCTGCGGCAGATGCCGCTGGTCCACCACGACGCCCAGCGCGACATCACCCTAGTGCACGCGGGCATCCCGCCGCAGTGGGACATCGACAAGGCCCTGCAACGCGCCGCCGAAGTCGAAGCCGCCCTGCGCGACGATGCCCAGCTGCCGATGTTCCTCGATGGCATGTACGGCAACGAGCCGGCCAAGTGGGACAAGAAGCTCACCGGCATCGCGCGACTGCGGGTGATCACCAACTATTTCACGCGCATGCGCTTCTGCACGCCAGACGGCAAGCTCGACCTGAAATCCAAGGAAGGCCTGGACACCGCGCCGCCCGGCTACGCCCCCTGGTTCAGCTATGCCGAACGCAAGGCCGCCGGGCGCAAGATCATCTTCGGCCACTGGGCCGCGCTGGAAGGCCAGTGCGATGTCCCCGGCCTGTTCGCCCTCGACACCGGTTGCGTGTGGGGCGGCAGCATGACGCTGATGAACGTCGATACCCTCGAGCGCATCCACTGCAGCTGCGCCGATCAACCAGAATGAATGCAGCGCAGCCACAGGCTGCGCGCCTTGCGAGGTAACCCCATGAGCGACTTCAAGCGCATCGCCCCCGACCAGGCCCAGCAACTGCGCGAAAGCGGCGCCCAGGTCGTCGACATCCGCGACCCGCAAAGCTACGCGACGGGCCACATCAGCGGCTCGCGGCACATCGACAACTACTCGGTGGCCGACTTCATCCGCGAGGCCGACATGGACGCGCCGCTGGTCGTGGTCTGCTACCACGGCAACTCCAGCCAGAGCGCGGCGGCCTATTTCGTCCAGCAGGGCTTCTCCGAGGTCTACAGCCTCGATGGCGGCTTCGAACTATGGCGCAGCGTCTATCCCGCGGATACCAGCGCCGGCGGCTCCGACTGAAAGCCCCTACGAAAGGGGCGGAATAGCCCCTTCAAAAAATCTGTAACTTCTCGCTCTTTCGTCCTTTACACACCGAAGAACGAACTATCCTTTCCCTCAGGCCATCCAAAAAGGGAGAGCCGGCACACCGGCTTCCGGTAAATCGGCAGTGACCATTGGGGGCGGATCAGGGCAGTGGCCAGGTTCCGTTGGAGTTCTGGGGGATTCTCGCCGGTAAGCACTGGCAGCCCGACCGCACCCGCACAGACCGATCCGGCGCCGGCTCCATGCATCGAGCGAGGAGACGTCATGAGCATTTTCAGTCACTTCCAGGAACGCTTCGAAGCGACCCGTCAAGAAGAGTACTCCCTCCAGGAGTACCTGGATCTCTGCAAGCAGGACAAGATCGCCTACGCCACCGCCGCCGAGCGGATACTGATGGCCATCGGCGAGCCTGAACTACTCGACACATCCGTCGATTCCCGCCTGTCGCGAATCTTCTCCAACAAGGTGATCCGCCGTTACCCGGCCTTTGCCGACTTCCATGGCATGGAAGAGTGCATCGACCAGATCGTCTCCTTCTTCCGCCACGCCGCCCAAGGCCTGGAAGAGAAGAAACAGATCCTTTACCTCCTGGGCCCGGTCGGCGGCGGTAAATCCTCCCTCGCCGAGAAGCTCAAGCAACTGATGGAGCACGTGCCCTTCTATGCGATCAAGGGCTCGCCGGTGTTCGAATCGCCCCTGGGGCTGTTCAACCCGGACGAAGACGGCGCCATCCTCGAGGAAGACTACGGCATCCCGCGCCGCTACCTGCGCTCGGTGATGTCGCCCTGGGCAACCAAGCGACTCAACGAATTCGGTGGCGACATCAGCCAGTTCCGCGTGGTCAAGCTGCACCCCTCGATACTCAACCAGATCGCCATCGCCAAGACCGAACCGGGCGACGAGAACAACCAGGACATTTCTGCGCTGGTCGGCAAGGTGGATATCCGCAAGCTGGAAGAATTCCCGCAGAACGACGCCGACGCCTACAGCTACTCGGGCGCGCTGTGCCGGGCCAACCAGGGCCTGATGGAATTCGTCGAGATGTTCAAGGCGCCGATCAAGGTCCTGCACCCCTTGCTCACCGCGACCCAGGAAGGCAACTACAACAGCACCGAAGGCCTCGGTTCCCTGCCCTACAGCGGCATCATCCTCGCCCACTCCAACGAATCGGAATGGCACAGCTTCCGCAACAACAAGAACAACGAGGCCTTCATCGACCGGATCTACATCGTCAAGGTGCCGTACTGCCTGCGCGTCTCCGACGAGATCAAGATCTACGACAAGCTGCTGATCAACAGCTCCCTGGCGCACGCCCACTGTGCGCCGGACACCCTGAAGATGCTCTCGCAGTTCTCCGTGCTGTCGCGCCTGAAGGAGCCGGAAAACTCCAACATCTACTCGAAGATGCGGGTCTACGACGGCGAAAACCTCAAGGACACCGATCCCAAGGCCAAGTCGATCCAGGAATACCGCGACACCGCCGGTGTGGACGAAGGCATGTCCGGGCTTTCCACCCGCTTCGCCTTCAAGATCCTCTCCAAGGTATTCAACTTCGACCCGCATGAAGTCGCTGCCAACCCGGTACACCTGCTCTACGTGCTGGAACAGCAGATCGAGCAGGAGCAGTTCCCGCCGGAAACCCGCGAGCGCTACCTGCGCTTCCTGAAGGAATACCTGGCGCCGCGCTACGTCGAGTTCATCGGCAAGGAAATCCAGACCGCCTACCTGGAGTCCTACAGCGAGTATGGGCAGAACATCTTCGACCGCTACGTGCTGTACGCCGACTTCTGGATCCAGGACCAGGAATACCGCGACCCGGAAACCGGCGAGATCCTCAACCGCGCAGCCCTCAACGAGGAGCTGGAGAAGATCGAGAAACCGGCCGGCATCAGCAACCCGAAGGACTTCCGCAACGAAATCGTCAACTTCGTGCTGCGCGCCCGTGCCGGCAACAACGGCAAGAACCCCAGCTGGCTGTCGTACGAGAAGCTGCGCGTGGTGATCGAGAAGAAAATGTTCTCCAACACCGAGGACCTGCTGCCGGTCATCAGCTTCAATGCCAAGGCGAGCAAGGAGGATCAGCAGAAGCACAACGACTTCGTCAAACGCATGGTCGAGCGCGGCTACACCGAGAAGCAGGTGCGCCTGCTGTCGGAATGGTATCTGCGGGTTCGCAAGTCGCAGTAGTCTGCCATCGGCGCGGCGGCATTCCCGCCGCGCCGGTCGCCGTCGCATTCGGACCTGTCCGGGGCGGCTCCACGCCGCTGCGCAGCAGGCCCTGAGGAGCATTCATGAGCTACGTCATCGACCGGCGTCTGAACGGCAAGAACAAGAGCACGGTGAACCGCCAGCGCTTCCTGCGGCGTTACCGCGAGCACATCAAGAAGGCCGTCGAAGAGGCCGTCAGCCGCCGCTCCATCACCGACATGGAACACGGCGAACAGATCAGTATTCCTGGCCGCGATATCGACGAGCCGGTCCTGCACCATGGTCGTGGCGGGCGCCAGACGGTGATCCACCCCGGCAACAAGGAATTCACCACCGGTGAACACATCCCGCGCCCCCAGGGCGGTGGCGGCGGCCGTGGCGCTGGCAAGGCGAGCAACCAGGGCGACGGGATGGACGACTTCGTCTTCCAGATCACCCAGGAGGAGTTCCTCGACTTCATGTTCGAGGACCTGGAACTGCCCAACCTGGTCAAGCGCCACCTCACCGGCAGTGACACCTTCAAGACCGTGCGCGCCGGCATCAGCAACGAAGGCAACCCTTCGCGCATCAACATCGTGCGCACCCTGCGCTCGGCCCACGCGCGGCGTATCGCGCTGTCCGGCTCCACCCGCGGCAAGCTGCGCGCGGCGATAGCGGAGCTGGATCGTCTCAAGCGCGAGGAACCGGACAACCTCGGCGACATCCAGGAGCTGGAGCAGAAGATCGCCGGCATGCGGGCGCGTATCGACAAGGTACCGTTCCTCGACACCTTCGACCTCAAGTACAACCTGCTGGTGAAGCAGCCCAACCCGACCTCCAAGGCCGTGATGTTCTGCCTGATGGACGTCTCCGGGTCCATGACCCAGGCCACCAAGGACATCGCCAAGCGCTTCTTCATCCTTCTCTACCTGTTCCTCAAGCGGAACTACGAGAAGATCGAGGTGGTATTCATCCGCCACCACACCAGCGCCCGCGAGGTGGACGAGGAAGAGTTCTTCTATTCCCGCGAGACCGGCGGGACCATCGTCTCCAGTGCCCTGAAACTCATGCAGGAGGTGATGGCCGAGCGTTATCCCACCAATGAATGGAACATCTACGCCGCCCAGGCCTCGGACGGCGACAACTGGAACGACGACTCGCCGGTCTGCCGCGACATCCTGATGAAGCAGATCATGCCCTTCGTCCAGTACTACACCTACGTCGAGATCACCCCGCGCGAGCACCAGGCGCTGTGGTTCGAGTACGAGAAGATCCGCGATACCTTCGAAGACAGCTTCGCCCAGCAGCAGATCGTCTCCGCCTCGGACATCTACCCGGTGTTCCGCGAGCTGTTCCAGAGGAGGCTCGTCGCATGAGCAAGCGCCAGCCGATCGCCACCGGCTCGGAGTGGACCTTCGAGCTGATCCAGCAATACGACCGCGAGATCAGTCGCCTCGCCGAGCGCTATGCCCTGGACACCTATCCCAACCAGATCGAAGTGATCACCGCCGAGCAGATGATGGATGCCTACGCCTCCGTCGGCATGCCCATCGGTTACAACCACTGGTCCTACGGCAAGCACTTCCTCAGCACGGAAAAGAACTACAAGCGCGGTCAGATGGGCCTGGCCTACGAGATCGTGATCAACTCCGACCCGTGCATCGCCTACCTGATGGAAGAGAACACCCAGTGCATGCAGGCGCTGGTGATCGCCCACGCCTGCTACGGGCACAACAGCTTCTTCAAGGGCAACTACCTGTTCCGCACCTGGACCGACGCCACCTCGATCATCGACTACCTGGTGTTCGCCAAGTCCTACATCAACAAGTGCGAGGAACGGTACGGCATCGACGCCGTGGAGGACCTGCTGGACTCCTGCCACGCCCTGATGAACTACGGCGTAGACCGCTACAAGCGGCCCTACCCGATCTCCGCCGAGGAAGAAAAGCAGCGCCAGAAGGAGCGCGAGGAGCAGATCCAGCGCCAGGTCAACGACCTCTGGCGGACCATTCCCAAGGCCGGCGGCAAGGACAAGGAGCAGGGCCTGGCCCGTTATCCCAGCGAGCCGCAGGAAAACATCCTCTACTTCATCGAGAAGAACGCCCCGCTGCTCGAGCCCTGGCAGCGCGAAGTGGTGCGTATCGTGCGCAAGGTCGCGCAGTACTTCTACCCGCAGCGCCAGACCCAGGTGATGAACGAAGGCTGGGCGACCTTCTGGCACTACACCCTGATCAACGACCTCTACGACGAAGGCCTGGTCAGCGACGGCTTCATGATGGAGTTCCTCCAGTACCACACCAGCGTGGTCTACCAGCCAGGCTTCGACAGCCCCTACTACAGCGGCATCAACCCCTATGCGCTGGGCTTCGCCATGTACCGCGACATCCGCCGCATCTGCGAGAACCCCAGCGAGGAAGACAGGCGCTGGTTCCCGGACATTGCCGGCAGCGACTGGCTGGCCACCATCAAGTTCGCCATGAAGAGCTTCAAGGACGAGAGCTTCGTCCTGCAGTTCCTCTCGCCCAAGGTGATCCGCGAGTTCAAGCTGTTCAGCATCCTCGACGACGACCAGAAGGACGACATGCTGGTCGACGCCATCCACGACGACGACGGCTACCGCAAGATCCGCGAAACCCTGGCTGCGCAGTACAACCTCGGCAATCGTGAACCGAACATCCAGATCTGGGATGTCGACCGCCGCGGCGACCGCTCGCTGACCCTGCGCCACCAGCAGCACGACCGCAAACCGCTGGGCGAATCCACCGATGACGTGCTCAAGCACCTGCACCGCCTGTGGGGCTTTGATATCCACCTGGAAACCCTGCAGGGCGAGAACATCGTCAACACCTTCCACATGCCCCCAAAGGGTGAACGCGACAGCGAGGAGGGCTACCCGCGTCTCGACCTGATCATCCCACCCATTTGATCGGTTGACCGGGACAGCAGGCGTGACAAGCATGGCGGCAACCCCGCTGGAGACCGCCATGCGCCTGTTCGCCATTCTCCTGCTCTGCCTTGCTGTCGCGACCTGCAGCAACCCCGTCCCGCACGCCCAGGTCGCGCATCCCGCCGATGCACGCCTGGCCGGGCTGCGCGACTTCCAGCTGATGCCGCCGGAAAACGCCGTCGACGCCCTGCCCTACCGCAGCCGTTATCCCCTGATCAACGCCCAGGTGCGCCAGGGCCTGATCGAGCGCGGCTACCGCGAAAGCGCGGCGCCGCAACTGCGCGTCTACTACTGGCTGGCGTTGCAGGATGCGCCGCTGGAGTTCAAGGTCGATACCCCGCCGCCCAACCCGCTCGGGCCCTATCTCGCCATCCATCGCCTGCGCGATGAGACCGGCACCTTGCGCCTGCGCCTGACCGATGCGCAGGAACAGACGCTCTGGGAAGGCACCGTCAGCACCGGCCTGAGCCCCGCCCACGCCAGCGCGGTACTCCTGCAGGACGCCATCGGCGCCCTCGTCCAACAGATTCCCGCCGCCGCGCCCTAGGTGCGCGGCGCCCCCTTTCGCGAGCAAGCTCGCTCCTACAAGAGCCGGAGCGTGCGCAACCTGTAGGAACGAGGGGGACGCCCAGTCCTTGCTCGCGAACCGCCTCAATCCCCAGAAGCCACCACGCTTGCCCCACCCGCCGCAAACCCCGAAGCTATCCCCCAGAACAGGAGACAGCTTCATGCAGATTTACAAGGTGGGCGGCGCCGTGCGCGACCGCCTGCTCGGCATCCCCTTCAGCGACACCGACTGGGTGGTAGTCGGTGCCAGCGCCGATGAAATGCTCGCCCAGGGCTACCGTCCGGTGGGCGCAGACTTCCCGGTCTTCCTCCACCCGAAGACCGGCGAGGAGTACGCCCTCGCCCGCACCGAGCGCAAAAGCGGGCGCGGCTACGGCGGCTTCACCTTCTACGCCAGCCCCGACGTCACCCTCGAAGACGACCTGATTCGTCGCGACCTGACCATCAACGCCATGGCCGAAGACGACGACGGCAAGGTCATCGATCCCTACCACGGCCAGAAAGACCTCGAAGACCGCCTGCTGCGCCATGTCTCCCCGGCCTTCGCCGAAGACCCGCTGCGGGTGCTGCGCGTCGCCCGCTTTGCCGCGCGCTACGCCCCCCTGGGTTTCAGCGTGGCGCCGGAAACCCTGGCACTGATGCGTGAACTGTCGGAATCCGGAGAGCTGGAAGCACTGACTGCCGAACGCAGCTGGAAGGAAATCTCCCGTGCCCTGGTGGAATCGCGCCCAGACGTATTCATCCAGGTCCTACGTGACTGCGGCGCCCTCGCTGTGCTGATGCCGGAAGTGGACGCCCTGTTCGGCGTGCCGCAACCGCCGCAGCACCATCCGGAAGTGGACACCGGCGAGCACGTGCTGGCCGTATTGCGCGAGTGCGCCAAATACGCCCAGCCGCTGAGCGTGCGCTGGGCCTGCCTGGTGCACGACGTCGGCAAGGGCGAAACCCGCGAGGAAGACTGGCCCAAACACCACGCCCACGAACACCTGGGCCTGCCGCTGATCGACGCGATCAACGCGCGCTTCAAGGTACCGCGGGACTGTCAGGAGCTGGCGCGACTGGTCGGCGAGTACCACACCCACTGCCACCGCGCCCTGGAGCTGCGGCCGAATACCCTCCTGGAGCTGCTGCAGTCCTTCGACGTGTACCGCCGGCCGCAGCGCTTCGAGGAATTCCTCGCCGCCAGCGAGATGGACGCCCGCGGCCGCCATGGGCTGGAGGATCGCCAGTACCCGCAGGCCGACTATCTGCGCAGCGCAGCGCAAGCCGCTCGCGCGGTCGCTGTGCAGCCACTGCTGGAGAAGGGATACAAGGGGGCGGAGCTGGGTGAAGCGCTCAAGCGTGAGCGCCTGACAGCCTTGAAGACCTATAAAAAAGCCGCACAGCCTGACTGCAGCGCAGAATTGTAGGAGCGCCCCATGGGCGCGATCGCGGGCATGCCCGCTCCTACAGCTCAGCCCGCCGGATGCGCCTGGATCAGCGCCGCCGGCGTCAGCTCCACACCGCGCCACTGGAACGGCACTGGCCAGAGTTTCTGCGGGATACTCGCGGTGGCCCAAAGGTCCGCGAAAGTGCGCCGCACGCCCGGATGCTTCACCTCGGGAGCCAGCAACGCCAACGGCCAGAGCACGAAGGCGTTCTTCAGCACTTCCGCGCGCGGCAGCGTCAGGCCATCGAACTCGCCATGCAGATCGCCGTACAGCAACACGTCGATATCCAGCGGCAGGCCCTTGCGCTCCGGCGCATAGCGGCCGTTGTCCGCCTCGATGTGCTTGAGCCGCAGGCTCAACTCCGCCAGCGGCAGGTCGGTGCGCGCCACAATCACGAAGTTGTAGAAGGGACCGCTGCGGATACCCACCGGCTCGCTCTCGAAGACCGGCGAACAGCGGATGTCCTCGAGGAAGCCGTCCAGCGCCTCCAGCCCGGCGAGCAGGTGCTGCTCCCGGTCGAAGTTGCTGCCCAGCCCGAGGTAGACCGTCGTCAGCGGCATCCGCGTTCGATCTCCACACCCACGCCGATGGCGGCCGCAACGGCGCCGGGCTTGGTGACCTTCAGGCGCAGCCACTGGATACCGAATTCGGCCATCAACAACTCGGCCAGGCGCTCGGCAAAGGTCTCCACCAGTTGGAAGTGCGCGTCACGGGCGAAGGCCATGACCCGCTCGGAGAGCACGGCGTAGTCCAGGGCCTTGGCGATATCGTCGTCGGCCGCCGCCGGGCGGTTGTCCCAGCCCAGCGTCAGGTCCAGGCGCAGGCACTGCCGGATGCCCCTTTCCCAGTCGTAGACGCCGATCACGGTGTCCACTTCCAGCCCCTCGATGAAAACTCTGTCCACTGACTGCATGCTCCAAGGCGACACGACAAGCGGCCGGCGCCCCGTTAGAATCGGAAACGACCTCGTCTCCGGTGGAAACCATGTTCTGGTTCTTGGCGATCCTCGCCTACCTGCTCGGATCACTGTCCTTCGCGGTACTCCTCAGTCGCCTGTTCGGCACTGCCGACCCGCGCGCCAGCGGCTCGGGCAATCCCGGCGCCACCAACATGCTGCGCCTGGCCGGCAAGAAGATCGCCATCCTCACCCTGCTCGGCGATCTCGCCAAGGGGCTGCTGCCCGTACTCATCGCCCGCCTGCTCGGCCTGTCCGACATGCAGCAGGCCTGGGTCGGGCTGGCAGCGGTGATCGGTCACCTCTACCCGCTGTACTTCAACTTCCGCGGCGGCAAGGGCGTCGCCACTGCCGCCGGCATGCTGCTGGCGCTGTACCCGCCAGCCGCCCTGCTCGCGGCAGTCGCCTGGCTGGTGACCTTCAAGCTGTCGCGCACCAGTTCGCTCGCTTCCCTGGTCGCCACGCCGCTGACCCTGCCGCTGCTGGCCTGGCAGGAGCCGTCGGCGCTGCTGCCCATGACCGTGCTCACCGGCCTGATCGTCTGGCGTCACCGCAGTAACCTGCGCGATCTCATCGCCGGACGCGAGCGCCACTTCTAGAGCCGCGAGCTTCCCGGCCCGCGTACCGCGCTGCAAGCGAAAAAACGGCCCATGCCGCTCAGAGCATGTGCCGCGTCGTTTGCAGCTTCATTATTCAGATCGCCGGCAGCGACTCCATTGGCCAACGCGCATGGACGCCGATCGACGGGCCGTCCTGCTGCCCGGCCACCAGGCGCTGGCAGCCAGCATAGGCGATCATCGCGCCGTTATCGGTGCAGAAGCGCGGGCGGGCGTAGAACACCTGGCCCTTCATTTCGCCGAGCATCTTTTCCAGATGCTGGCGCAAGGCCTGGTTGGCGCTGACGCCACCAGCGATGACCAGACTCTTGAGGTGAGTCTGCTTGAGCGCGCGCTTGCACTTGATGGTCAGGGTCTCGACCACGGCGGTCTGGAACGCCAGGGCGATATCGCAGCGGGTCTGCTCGCTGTCGTCACCTTCGGCAACGCAGCGCTGCCAGGTGTTCAGCGCGAAAGTCTTGAGGCCGCTGAAGCTGAAATCCAGCCCCGGACGATCGGTCATCGGCCTTGGGAAAACAAAGCGACCCGCGGTGCCACGTTCGGCCAGACGGGCGATCTCCGGACCACCGGGATAGGCCAGGCCGAGCAGCTTGGCAGTCTTGTCGAAGGCCTCGCCGGCAGCGTCGTCCACCGACTCGCCGAGCACCTGGTACTGGCCGATGCCATCCACCCGCACCAGCTGGGTGTGGCCGCCGGACACCAGCAAGGCGACGAACGGAAACTTCGGCGGCTGCTCTTCCAGCATCGGAGCCAGCAGGTGGCCTTCCATATGGTGCACGCCGACGGCCGGTATGCCCCAGGCGAACGCCATGGCCTGGGCGCAGGACGCGCCGACCAGCAGCGCACCCACCAGGCCGGGGCCGGCAGTGTAGGCGATGGCATCGATGTCTTCGGCGGTGCGGCCGGACTCGTCCAGCACCTGGCGAATCAGCGGCAGCATGCGCTTGACATGATCACGGGACGCCAGCTCGGGAACCACGCCGCCGTACACGCGATGCAGGTCGATCTGGCTGAACAGCGCGTCGGCCAGCAGGCCTTTTTCGCTGTCGTACAGGGCGACGCCGGTCTCGTCGCAGGAGGTTTCCAACCCCAGCACTAGCATGGGTTTGAGCCTTTACTCTGGGCAAAATTGAAGCCGCGCATCATAATCGCCGGCTGGGCTTCGGACCAGTGCTTTTCGATCGGAGGCTTTGCATTCCTCCTTCCGAACGTTTAATATCCGCAACCCTTGAAAACCGCCGACTCCGAACAACCGTCAGGAGCGCGATAAATCCTCCGGTAATCATTGAAGGTACGACCTGGATGCCCGCCGTCAAAGTTAAAGAGAACGAACCCTTCGACGTAGCTCTGCGTCGTTTCAAGCGCTCCTGCGAAAAAGCAGGCGTACTGGCCGAAGTCCGTAGCCGTGAGTTCTACGAAAAGCCGACCGCCGAGCGTAAGCGCAAGGCCGCTGCCGCTGTTAAGCGTCACGCCAAGAAAGTGCAGCGCGAACAGCGCCGCCGCGAGCGCCTGTACTGAGTTACAGCGCTTCGTCGCACGCTTTCCGCATCGCCCGGCCCACTCGCCGGGCGAGTGCCTGAAACAAGGCACCCGACTCCGATTCGCATTCGCGGACTTCGGAGTTTTTGCTTTTCCAGCCCCATGCTTAGTCTCAAGCCTCGCCCACGGCTTCACCGCCGGGGACTATGCTTGGGTCCACCCTGCGTCCCGATGAGTCTATGGCCGGCCTGATTCCACAATCCTTCATCGATGACCTGCTCAACCGCACCGACATTCTCGATGTGGTGAGTTCGCGCATCCAGCTGAAGAAGACCGGCAAGAACTACAGCGCCTGCTGCCCGTTCCACAAGGAGAAGACACCCTCCTTCACCGTCAGCCCGGACAAGCAGTTCTACTATTGCTTCGGCTGCGGCGCCGGCGGCAACGCGCTCGGCTTCATCATGGACCACGACCAGCTGGACTTCGTCCAGGCGGTCGAGGACCTGGCCAAGCGCGCCGGGATGGACATCCCCCGCGAGGAAGGCCGGCGCGGCAACAAGCCCCGCCAACCGGTCGACTCACCGCTGTACCCGCTGCTGGCCGGCGCCGCCGAGTTCTACCGCCAGGCGCTGAAAGGCCACCCGGCACGCAAGGCTGCGGTGGAATACCTCAAGGGCCGCGGCCTGACCGGCGAGATTGCCCGCGACTTCGGCCTGGGCTTCGCCCCGCCGGGCTGGGACAACCTGCTGAAGAACCTCGGCGGCGACAACCTGCAGCTCAAGGCCATGCTCGACGCCGGCCTGCTGGTGGAAAACCCCGACAGCGGCAAGCGCTACGACCGCTTCCGCGACCGGGTAATCTTCCCCATCCGCGACAGCCGCGGCCGGGTGATCGCCTTCGGCGGCCGGGTGCTGGGCGACGACAAGCCGAAATACCTGAACTCGCCGGAAACCCCGGTCTTCCATAAAGGACAGGAGCTCTACGGCCTGTACGAGGCGCGGAAGAACAACCGGGATCTCGACGAGATCATGGTGGTCGAAGGCTACATGGACGTCATCGCACTGGCGCAGCAGGGCATCCGCAACGCGGTCGCCACCCTGGGTACGGCCACCAGCGAGGAACACATCAAGCGGCTGTTCCGCATCGTGCCGAACATCCTCTTCTGCTTCGACGGCGACCAGGCCGGCCGCAATGCTGCCTGGCGCGCACTGGAGTCGGCACTGAGCAACCTGCAGGACGGGCGCAAGGTGCGCTTCCTGTTCCTGCCCGAAGGCGAAGACCCGGACAGCCTGGTGCGCGCCGAAGGCCCGGATGCGTTCCGCGCCCGCCTCGCCCACCAGGCACAGCCGCTGGCGGACTACTTCTTCCAGCAACTGACCGAGGAAGCCGACCCCAGCACGCTGGAAGGCAAGGCGCACCTGGCGACCCTGGCCGGGCCGCTGCTGGAGAAGATCCCCGGCAACACGCTGCGCCTGCTGATGCGCCAGCGCCTGGGCGAGATTACCGGCCTGTCCGCCGAAGCGCTCAGCCAGATCAGCGCCCCGCGCTCCGGCCTCGCCGGCCAGGGAAAACCGGGCCACGGACCCGCTCCGGCCAAGGCACAAGGCCCAGACCAGCACGCCCACGAGTACGCCGACTACGACATGGGCCAGTTCTCCGAGCATGGCGACAGTCATTACCAGGACGCTTCGAACTACTTCGAAGCGCCACAGGAGTTTCCCGCCGGCAACGGCGGTGCCAAGCAGGGCAAGAAGCCCTGGAAGGGCGATCGCAAATGGGACGGCAAGGGCAGGAAAGGCGACTTTACGCCGCGCCAGCCACGCACCGAGATCAGCGTCGAATCGCCGACCCTGACCGCGCTGCGCACCCTGCTGCACCATCCTCAACTGGCGCAGAGCGTCGAGGATGCGAGCCACTTCTCCAACGAGGGACAGACCTATTCGCAACTGCTCGCGGCACTGGTCGAAGCGTTGCAGAAGAATCCGAGACAGAGCTCGATGCACCTCATCGCGCGCTGGCACGGAACACCCCAAGGGCGCCTGCTGCAGGTGCTGGCGGGGAAAGAATGGCTGATCGACGACGGCAATCTTGAAAAGCAGTTCGTCGACACCATTACTACACTTGCACACAACCAACTGCTCAGCAGCCGCGAAGCCCGCCTGCACAGTGTGCTGCGAAAGAATCCCAGTGAACTGACCGACGAAGAGAAAGCATTACTGCGGGAGCACTACAGCACCCCCTCTTCAACAGGCAGCCAGAGCTGAACTGGCGCCTGAAGCCTCGAATCTGGTATAATCCTCGGCTTATTTCAGCCCGCCAAGACCTTCAGTGGATAGGGTGTTATGTCCGGAAAAGCGCAACAGCAATCTCGTCTCAAAGAGTTGATCACCCGTGGTCGTGAGCAGGGTTACCTGACTTACGCGGAGGTCAACGACCACCTGCCGGAGGATATCTCTGATCCGGAACAGGTAGAAGACATCATCCGCATGATCAACGACATGGGGATCAACGTATTCGAGACAGCCCCGGATGCGGATGCCCTGCTGCTGGCGGAAACCGATACCGATGAAGCTGCCGCCGAAGAAGCTGCTGCCGCCCTTGCCGCGGTAGAGAGCGACGTTGGCCGCACGACCGACCCGGTGCGCATGTACATGCGTGAAATGGGTACCGTGGAACTGCTGACCCGCGAAGGCGAGATCGAAATCGCCAAACGCATCGAGGAAGGCATCCGCGAGGTCATGAGCGCCATCGCCCAGTTCCCGGGCGCGGTGGACGGCATTCTCGAAGAGTACAACCGCATCGTCGCCGAAGGCGGCCGCCTGTCTGATGTCCTCAGTGGCTACATCGACCCGGATGACGGCACCCTGCCGGCCGAGGAAGTCGAGCCGGTCGGCCTGAAAGACGACGCCGAATCCAAGGACAAGGATAAGGACGAAGAGGACGAAGAGTCCGACGGCGACAGCGAGGAAGAAGAAGGCGATGGCGGTCCGGATCCGGAAGAAGCCGCTCGTCGTTTCGGCGCCGTTTCCGAGCAGCTGGAAAAAGCCAAGAAGGCTCTGAAGAAGCACGGCCGTGGCAGCAAGCAGGCGACCGAAGAACTGGTCGCCCTGGCCGAACTGTTCATGCCGATCAAGCTCGTGCCCAAGCAGTTCGACGTGCTGGTCGCCAAGGTCCGCGATTCGCTGGACAGCGTCCGCCGCCAGGAACGCGCCATCATGCAGCTGTGCGTGCGTGATGCCCGCATGCCGCGTGCCGACTTCCTGCGCCAGTTCCCCGGCCACGAAACCGACACCGCCTGGGTCGACTCCGTACTCAAGGGCAAGCCCAAGTACGCCGAGGCCATCGAGCGCCTGCGTGACGACATCCTGCGCAACCAGCAGAAGCTGGTCGACCTGGAAACCAGCTCGCAGCTGACCGTTGCCGAGATCAAGGACGTCAACCGCTCCATGTCCATCGGCGAGGCGAAAGCCCGTCGTGCGAAGAAGGAGATGGTCGAGGCGAACCTGCGCCTGGTGATCTCCATCGCCAAGAAGTACACCAACCGCGGCCTGCAGTTCCTCGACCTGATCCAGGAAGGCAACATCGGCCTGATGAAGGCGGTGGACAAGTTCGAATACCGTCGCGGCTACAAGTTCTCGACCTATGCCACCTGGTGGATTCGCCAGGCGATCACCCGTTCGATCGCCGACCAGGCCCGCACCATCCGTATTCCGGTGCACATGATCGAGACGATCAACAAGCTCAACCGTATCTCCCGCCAGATGCTGCAGGAGATGGGTCGCGAACCGACCCCGGAAGAGCTGGGCGAACGCATGGACATGCCGGAAGACAAGATCCGCAAGGTCCTGAAGATCGCCAAGGAACCGATCTCCATGGAAACGCCGATCGGTGACGACGAAGACTCGCACCTAGGCGACTTCATCGAGGACTCCACCATGCAGTCGCCGATCGAAGTGGCGACCAGCGAGAGCCTCAAGGAAGCCACCCGCGAAGTCCTCGCCGGCCTCACCGCTCGCGAAGCCAAGGTCCTGCGCATGCGCTTCGGCATCGACATGAATACCGACCACACCCTCGAGGAAGTCGGCAAGCAGTTCGATGTCACCCGTGAGCGTATCCGCCAGATCGAAGCCAAGGCGCTGCGCAAGCTGCGCCACCCGTCGCGAAGCGAGCATCTGCGCTCCTTCCTCGACGAGTGACGAAGAACCCCCGGCCAAAACCGGGGGTTTTTCTTTGGGCCTTCCATCGGGCAAAGTGCCACGTCTACACTTCGGCATAGTCCCCCCTGGAATGAGGCCCTTCATGCCGCGTCTGCAGGCAGTTCTACTGTGGTGCCTCGCATTCTGGGCGGGACAGGCCTTCGCCCTGAGCCTCACGCCCGACGAACAGCAGTGGCTGCAGGCGCACCCCACCCTGCGCCTGGGCGTGGACGCCTCCTGGCCCCCCTTCGAATTCCGTGACGCGCAAGGTCACTACCAGGGCCTCGCCCCGGCCTACGTGGAGTACCTCAGCGAGCAGCTCAAGGTGAAGCTGGAATCCGTGGAGCCGAAGGACTGGAACGACCTGCTGCAACAGGCCCGCACCGATCAGGTCGACCTGCTTCCTGGCGTCATGGCCACGCCCAGACGCCTCGACTACCTCAGCTTCACCCGCCCCTACCTCGACTTCCCGATCATCATCCTCGCCCGCCGCAACGGACCGGAGCCGGCGAACGTGAAGGAACTGTATGGCCTCAGAGTCGGCGTGGTGGCCCATTACGCCCCGCACGAACTGCTGGTCGCCAACCACCCTGACCTCAACCTGCAGCCACTGCCGAGCATCGCCGCCGGCCTGCAGGCGCTGGCCACCGGCCAGGTGGATGCCTTCGTCGGCGACCTCGCCTCCAGCGTCTGGAACCTGCGCCAGCTCAAGCTTGAAGGCCTGCAGATCAGCGGCGAGACGCCCTACCGCTACCAACTGGCGATGGCCGTACCCAAGGACCAGACCCTCCTTCTGGGCATCCTCGACAAGGTGCTCGCCGACATGAAGCCCGAGCAGATCGAGGCGCTGCAGGCACCCTGGGTCGGTGGCCTGGTGGATCGTCGCAGCGTCTGGCCCGAAGTGTTCCGCGTCGTACTCCCCATCGCGCTGCTCACCGCCCTCACCCTGCTGGTGCTGTTCACCATGAACCGCCGCCTGCGCGGCGAGATGCAGCGCCGCGAGAAGCTCGAACAGGCACTGCGCGACAGCGAACAGCACTATCGCGGACTGGTGGAAAGCCTCACCGCCATCGCCTGGGAAATGCGCCTGTCGGAAAACCGCTTCACCTACGTCTCACCCCACGCCCAGCGGCTGCTCGGCTACCCGATCAAGGACTGGCTGGAACCCGGCTTCTGGCAGCGTACCCTGCACCCGGATGACGCCGAGCGCGCCATCCACTTCTGCCTCAGCGAGAGCCAGGCCGGGCGCAACCACAGCTTCGACTACCGCATGCTTGCCGCCGATGGGCGGATCGTCTGGATTCGCGATATCGTCACGCTGATCCAGCATGCCGACGAGATGATCCTGCGCGGCCTGATGATCGACATCACCGACGCCATGCACACCGAGCAGGCCCTGCGCCTGTCCGAGCAGAAGTTCGCCTCGGTATTCCACCACTGCCCGGACATCATCGTCCTCGCCCGGCGCGTCGACGGGCAACTGCTGGCGGTGAACAGCACCTTCGAACAACAGATCGGCATCCCGGCCAGCGAGGCGCTGGGCAAGACCTCCACCGAGCTCGGCATCTGGGGCGAACCGGGCATGGGCCCGGCGATGCTCGCGCGCCTGCAGGGCGAACCGCTGAACAACGTCGAGATTCCGCTCAACCGCCGCGACGGTACGCGCTTCACCGCCCTCCTCTCAGCCCAGCACATCGTCCTCGACGACACCCCGGCGCTGGTGGTGGTGGTGCGCAACATCTCCCAGGTCAAGGAAACCCAGGAGCAACTGCGCGTCTCCGAGGAAAAGTTTGCCAAGGCCTTCCACGCCTCCCCCGACGGCATGCTCATCTCGCGCATCAGCGACGGCCGGCTGGTGGAAGTGAACCAGGGCTTCACCCGCATCACCGGCTACAGCCGCGAGGAAGCCGCCGAGCGCTCCACCCTGGACCTGCGCCTGTGGGCCAACCCGGCCGACCGCAGCAAGCTGCTGGGCATCCTCGACAGCGCTTCCAGCGCCCCGGACTTCACCGCGCAGATCCGCACCCGCGACGGCAGCCTGCGCCTCTGCGAGCTGTCCGCCCACCGCATCACCATCGGCAACGACGACTGCATGCTGACCATTGCCCGGGACATCACCGAGCAGCAGCAGATGCAGGAAAAGCTCCGCCTCGCCGCCACCGTATTCGAAAGCACCGCCGAAGGCGTGATGATCACCGACGCGCGCCAGCAGATAGTCGCCGTCAACCGCGCCTTCAGCGAAATCACCGGCTACAGCGAACAGGAAGCCCTCGGCAACTCACCGCGCCTGCTCGCCTCCGGCCAGCACGACAGCAGCTTCTACGTCGCCCTCTGGCACCAGCTCAACGCCGAGGGCCATTGGCAGGGCGAAATCTGGAACCGGCGCAAGAACCAGGAGCTGTACCCGGAATGGCTGACCGTCAGCGCCGTGCGCGACGCCGATGGCGAGCTGTCGCACTACGTGGGTGTGTTCGCCGACATCTCCACCCTCAAGTACGCCCAGGCGCGGCTCGACTACCAGGCCCACCACGACCCGCTCACCGGGCTGCCCAACCGCCTGCTGTTCGAAAGCCGCCTGAACGCCTCACTCAAGGAGGCCCAGGAAGACGATCACCAGGGCGCCGTGCTGTTCCTCGACCTCGACCGCTTCAAGCACATCAACGACAGCCTCGGCCACCCGGTCGGCGACCTGCTGCTGAAATCCATCGCCACCCGCCTACGCGAGCAGTTGCGCGACGTCGACACCGTGGCCCGCCAGGGCGGCGATGAATTCATCATCCTGCTACCCGGCCTGCACCACGCGCTGGATGCCGAGCATGTCGCCAACAAGCTGCTGCTGTGTTTCGACAAGCCATTCATCGCCGGCGAACAGGAGTTCTTCGTCAGCGCCAGCATCGGCATCTGCCTTTACCCCAGCGATGGTGGCGACGTGGCCACCCTGGTGAAGAACGCCGACGCCGCCATGTACCGGGCCAAGGCCCAGGGTCGCAACCGCGTCGAGTTCTACACCCGCGAACTGACCTTCCAGGCCACCGAACGCATGGCCCTGGAACACGAGCTGCGCCGCGCTCTGGAGAGCGACCAGCTGCAGCTCTACTACCAGCCCAAGCTGTCCCTCGCCAGCGGCCAGCTTGTAGGAGCAGAGGCGTTGATCCGCTGGAAGCACCCGCAATTCGGCGCGATTTCTCCGGATCGCTTCATCCCCCTGGCCGAGGAAAACGGCCTGATCCTGCCGCTGGGCGACTGGGTACTGCGCGAAGCCTGCCGGCAGATGAGTCGCTGGCAGGACAGCCACGCCGCCTTCGGCCCGCTCTCGGTCAACCTCGCCGGCGCACAGCTGCGCCAGACCAACCTGGTCGAACGCATCCGCGAGCTGCTCGCCCACTACAACCTGCAGCCCTCGCGCCTGCAACTGGAGATCACCGAGAGCTTCCTCATGCACCAGACCGAGGAGGCGCTGTCGATCCTGCACAGCCTCAAGCACCTGGGCGTGCAGCTGGCCATCGACGACTTCGGCACCGGCTACTCCTCGCTCAGCTACCTGAAGCAACTGCCGCTGGATACCCTGAAGATCGACCAGTCCTTCGTCCACGGCCTGCCGGACGACCCCCACGACGCCGCCATCGCTCGCGCCATCATCGCCCTGGGCCGCAGCATGAACCTCACGGTGATCGCCGAAGGCGTGGAACACGAAGCCCAGGAACGCTTCCTCGAAGCGGAAGGCTGCGACCAGATCCAGGGCTACGCGCTCAGCGCCCCGCTACCGGCCGACGCCTTTGCCAACCGCTTCCTGGTCCCGCTGCATCCGGTTGGCGCAAGCCAGAACGCACCGGTATAATCCGCCCGCCTTCTGGGGGCCTATAGCTCAGTTGGTTAGAGCAGAGGACTCATAATCCTTTGGTCCACGGTTCAAGTCCGTGTGGGCCCACCACCCTTTCAGCAAAAGGCCGCGCGGATGCGCGGCTTTTGCGTTTCTGCCAGTCAATTCTCCAGCAGCCGAACGAGAGCCACTTCACACCCGCCGTCGTCCACCTGACGCAAGCGCCCCGCCGACATGACAGGGGTCAATATCAGATAGCCATTAGCCATTAAATTGGCATCTCCCTGATATGAGCGAATCCGTCATGACTCTCCACCGGTATCCAGTCCAGTTGCTGGTCACGTCCCAGGATCCGGCGCTGGCGCGCCAGGTTCGTGCGTTGCTGGCGGCCTACGAGCTGCCCTGCGCGGTGATGGAAGGGCCGCGCAACTGCGAGCAGGCGCCGCTGTGCCGATGGTTCAAGGACGCGCCCTTGAGCGATTCGGCGCGCTTGCAGGCGCTGCTGGCCGATGCCATCGGGGTACTGGAAAGAACCCGCCACGCCTTCCGCTCCCGCGAGCTGGGCGAGCTGCGGCAGCGCCTGAGCGGCGCGCTGCAAGAGTTGTCGGGGCCGCGCCCACTGGTGTAAAAGACTCCCACCCGCGTTCCGCCGTTGCGGAAGCTGGCTTTGCCGGGCAGGACTTGTGGGCCTGCAAGACAAAGCGCCGAGTTGGTCGCCGTCGATTTCGACGTGACGACGAGCCGGCGCTTTTTTCATGCCCGACAAAAACAGCAGACCCGCAAGGAGCCGAACATGGGCCTGGGACCGAAGCTCGAGAGCGTGCTCGAGCGCATCGGCCTGTCGACGATGGAAGTCGATCAGCGCCTGAGTTACCTGGAGTGGCGCGAGGAGGATGGCCGCCATCTGCATGGCCGCGCCACCGAACTGGAGGGCTGCCACCAGCGCTTCATCGAGCAGCTCTACGATCACCTGCGCCACTACCCGCCGCTGGGCGCGATCCTCGCCGAGCCGGCGACACTGGCGCGGCTGAAATGCAGCCAGTTCGAATACTACCGCCAGCTGTGGGACGCCCCGCAGGACGCCGATTACGTGCGCGACCGCCTGCGTATCGGGCTGGTGCACCAGCAGGTTGGCGTCGAGCTGAAGTGGTACCTGGGCGCGTATCGCCTGTACCTGGACCAGATGCTCGCCGACCTGATGGGCGATGCGCCGGAAGCCAAGACCTACGCCAGCCTGCTCAAGCGGGTGTTCTTCGACATGTCGCTGGCCATCGACACCTACGGCGCCGCCCAGCGCCAGGCGCTGGAGGACAGCGAGGCACGCTATGCCCGCGCCCTGCGCGGCGCAAACGACGGTATCTGGGACTGGGACCTGGGCAACGACCGCCTCTACGTCTCCGAGCGCTGGGCGCGCATGCTCGGCCTGACCCGCGACAACCTCGGCGAAGGCAGCACCAGCTGGTTCGCCCGCGTGCACCCGGACGACCTGCCCGGCCTGCGCAAGGCCATCGACGCACACCTGCGCGGCAGCAGCGCGCTGCTCAGCCACGAGTACCGCATCCGCCAGCGCGACGGCAATTATCTCTGGGTGCTGGCGCGCGGCGTGGTCACCGACGGGCGCATGGCCGGCTCGCAAACCGACATCAGCCAGCACAAAGCCAGCGAACACCAGCTCAGCCATGCGGCGCGGCACGACCCGCTCACCGGCCTGGGCAACCGTCTGCGCCTGGATGAACTGCTGCAGCTGGCCCTGATGCGCCAGCGTCGCCCCGGCGCGCGCGAGTCGGGCCTGTTGTTCATCGACCTGGACCGCTTCAAGCTGATCAATGACAGCCTCGGCCATGCGGTGGGCGACCGCGTGCTGGTGGAAGTCTCCCAGCGCCTGTTGCGCTGCCTGCGGCCGGGCGATCACCTGGCGCGCTTCGGCGGCGACGAGTTCGTCGTGCTGCTGGACGACCTCGCCAGCCTGGTCGACGCCGAACAGGTCGCACAACGCATGCTCGATTGCCTGCGCCAGCCGCTGCACGTGGACGGCCGCACCCTGGTGGTCAGCGCCAGCATCGGCATCACCGGGCTGATGACCGACGGCCAGGCCATCGACACCCTGCAGGCCGCCGACCTTGCGCTGTACCGCGCCAAGGAGGCCGGCAAGGCTCAGTACGCGCGCTTCAGCCTGGAGCTGCAGGCCGAAGCACAACGCCGGCTGGACCTGGAAAGCGCATTGGCCCAGGCACTGCGCCGCGAGGAGTTCAGCCTGCACTATCAGCCCATCGTCCGCCTGGACAGCGACTCGCCGCACTGGGAGGCAGTGGAAGTGTTGTTGCGCTGGAAGCACGACGGCCAGTCGATCTCGCCGCTGGACTTCATCCCGGCGCTGGAGGAGTCCGGCGAGATCGTCCCGGTCGGCGACTGGGTGCTGCGCCAGGCGTGCCGGCAGACGGCGTTTTGGCAGAGACAGGGACACCGCAGCCTGTACTGCTCGGTCAACCTGTCGAGCCGGCAACTGCAGCAGCCGGGCTTCGCTGCGCGGGTGCAGCAGATTCTCGCGGAGAGCGGCCTGTCGCCGCGCAGCCTGGTGCTGGAGATCACCGAAAGCCTGCTGATGCAGGACGGCGCGGAAACCCTCGCCTGCCTGCGCGAACTGGCCGCCGAGGGCGTGCGCCTGGCGCTGGACGACTTCGGCACCGGCTATTCCTCGCTCGGCTACCTCAAGCGCTACCCGCTGCACATCCTCAAGGTCGACCGCAGCTTCATCACCCGCGTACCCGAAGACCCGGAGCTCAGCGCCATCTGCCGCGCGATCATCGGCCTGGGCCACAGCCTCGGCCTGGAAGTGGTGGCCGAAGGCGTGGAGCGCCAGGAGCACCTCGACTTCCTGCGCCAGGAAGGCTGCCGCCACGCCCAGGGTTTCCTGTTCAGCAGACCACTGGCGCCGGAGCAACTGTTCCAGACCCGCCTGGAGCACCAGCGATGAAGCTCAACATGCCCGTCACCGGGCGCCAGGTGGATGTGCCCGCCAGTGCCAATATTCTCTCCACCACTGACCTCAAGGGCGCCGTCACCCATGTGAACCCGGACTTCATCAGGATCAGCGGCTTCGAGGCCGAGGAGCTGGTGGGTTTCAACCACAACCGCGTGCGCCATCCGGACATGCCGCCCGCCGCTTTCGCCCACCTCTGGCAGACCTTGCAGGCCGGGCGCAGCTGGATGGGCCTGGTGAAGAACCGCTGCAAGAACGGCGACCACTACTGGGTCAGCGCCTTCGTCACACCGATCCGTCATGGTGGCAAGGTCGTGGAATACCAGTCGGTGCGCACCCGCCCGGGCGCCGAGCAGATCGATGCGGCGGAGCGCCTTTACAAGCGCCTGCGCGAAGGGGCGACATTGAACCGTCCTCGTCTGCCGCTGCTGGCGCAACTGCTGATCGGGATGGTGCTGGCGCAGGCCGGCGGCGCCCTCCTCGCGCTGCTGCTGCCCAAGCTGACGGCACTGGCGTTCCTGCTGGCGCTGGGTGCATCCGGTACCTGGCTGGTACTGCGCCTGCAACCTCTGGGCGCGCTGCTCGGGCGCGCGCGCAAGATCGCCGGAAACCCACTGAGCCAGCAGCTCTACTCGGGCCGCGCGGACGAGTTCGGCGAGCTGGATTTCGCCTTTCGCATGCTGGAGGCGGAGACAGCCGCCGTGGTCGGGCGCATGGCTGACGCGTCCCAGCAACTGGCCGAGCACTCCGCCGCGCTGGCGGATGCCATGGCCGGCGGCAGCGCCGCTTCGCAGTTGCAGCAGCGCGAGACCGAGCAGGTGGCCAGCGCCATGCAGCAACTGGCACAGAGCGTCCAGGAAGTCGCCCGCCATGCGCAGCACAGTGCGGTGGCGGCGCAGTGCAGCGAGCGCATCACCCAGTCCGGGCATCAGGACGTGCACGGTACACGCGGCCGACTGGCAGCGCTGGAAGCCGGCGTGCGCGCGGCGAGCGTCGCCGTGGAGCAGCAGAAGGAGCACAGCGAGGCGATCTCGCGGATGCTCGAGGTGATCCGCGACGTCGCCGGGCAGACCAACCTGCTGGCGCTGAACGCCGCCATCGAAGCGGCACGCGCCGGGGAAAGCGGGCGCGGTTTCGCGGTGGTCGCCGACGAGGTTCGCGCGCTGGCCTCGCGCACGGAGCATTCCGCGCGGGACATCCAGTCGCTGGTCGGCAATCTCCAGCAGGGCGCCGAGGACTCGGTGCGCGCGCTATGGCACTGCTGCGAGCAGGCGGTCGCCAGCCTGGAGCAGGCCGGGCATGCGGCCGGCACGCTGGAACAGATCAGCGAGCAGGTCTCGGCGATCCAGCGCATGAGCCTGGAAATCGCCGAGGCCATCGAAGAACAGGGCGTCGCCAGCGAGGACGTGCAGCGCAGCCTGCACGCCATTCGCGGCTCAGCCGACAGCAACGCGGAAAAGGTCGGCACCTGCCAGCGCAGCGCCGCGCGCATGGCGGAACTGTCGGCGGAGCTGCGGATGCTGGCAGAGCATTTCTGGGAGGGCAGCCGGGCGGGTTAGCACCCGGAACGCTAGAAATGCATCCGATCCACAGAGCCCACTTGGCGCCAGGAGGTGGCTGCGGAAGAATGGAACACTTCAGCCGCCTGGCGCCGCCACAGCGAGTTCGCAGCATGATTCCCTACGGCCTGAGCCCAGAACAATTCCGCACGCGCTACCAGCGTTTCCTGCAACGCGCGGCGCCGGTGACTATCGATAAGCTTCGCACGCTGCTGCAGCGCAGCTTGCCCGATGAGTCGCTGACCGGTGAAGTTCAACTGTTCCTTGGTGAGGATGGCCTCGATTCGTCCGAAGCGTGGCTGTACCTCCGCGGGGAAAACAACAAGGTCGATGCTGCCGACCCCGGCCTGTTCGCAGGCAAGGCACTCGACCTGCAACTGCCTCTGGAAAACACGCCAGAATTCGATGCGGCGTACTTCGGGGAAGATTTCGATGGCGTTGCCCTGATCGCCAACACGCTCAAGGCATGGTTTGCCGAATGCTGGTGGAAGGCAGGCGGCTGGAGCTGGCCTGTTGCACTCACCCTCAACGTGCACGACGAGTTCGGCGATGGCGAACGCATCGCCCTGACCGAGATGGGCTGAACCCGGAGGTTCAGCGCTTGGCGATGATGTACACGGCGTGGACGATGCCGGGGATGTAGCCGAGCAACGTCAGCAGGATGTTGAGCCAGAACGCGCCGCCGAAACCGACCTGGAGGAACACGCCCAGCGGCGGCAGAAGGATGGCGATGAGGATGCGGATAAGGTCCATGCGGTGGCTCCTTGTGAGATTGCCTTGTGCATGGAGTTGACCGCGGATAAGCGAAGCGGGTTCAGAGAATATGCCTGGCTACGACGCTCGCCTGTAGGAGCGCCCCATGGGCGCGA
>NZ_JYOA01000007.1:84142-93368 GCF_000955805.1 Pseudomonas sp. 21
CATGGCCCGCTCCTACAGGTGGCATCAGGTATCAGAGGAACCAGCGGTACTCCCGCGCGCTGACTTCGTTCATGAAGTCCAGGTGGTCGTGGCGCTTGTTCTCGCAGTAGACGAAGACGAACTCGCTGCCCAGGCCTTCCTTCACCACCGGGTGGTCTTCCATCTCGGCGACGGCGCCGAGCATGTCGCGGGGGAAGTCGATGCCGCTGGAGCGGTCTTCGTTGAGCGGCGGGATGGGCTCCTGGCGGGCCTCCAGGCCGTGCTCCATGCCGGTGAGGATCGCCGCGAGCACCAGGTACGGGTTGGCGTCAGCGCCGGCGAGACGGTGTTCGATGCGCAGGTTCCTGCCATCGGACTCGGGAATGCGGATGCATGCATCGCGATCCTCGAAGCCCCAGCTGGCCTTGCTCGCGGCGTTCACGCGGGAGCCATAGCGGCGGTAGGCGTTGTGGTTGGCGGCGAAGATCGGCATGCAGTGCGGCAGCAGTTCCAGGCAGCCGGCCACGGCGTGGCGCAGGGCCTGCTGGTTGTCGCGGTCGAGCAGGTTGTTGCCGTCGCGGTCGTAGAGGCTGACGTGAACGTGCATGCCGCTGCCCGGCGCGTGCAGGTAGGGCTTGCTCATGAAGCTGGCGCGATGGCCGTGCTTGAGCGCCACGCCACGGGTGGCGCGGGTGAACAGCGCGGCTTGGTCGGCGGCGTGCAGGCCGTCGTCGCAGTGGGCGAAGTTGATCTCGAACTGGCCGGGGCCGATCTCGGCGGTGATCACGTTGGCGTCCACGCCCTGCTCGCGGGAGGCTTCGACGATCTCATGGAGCACATCGGAGAAGCGCGACAGGCGCTCGATGTGCATGTTCGGCTGGTCGTCCTCGTCGTCACACAGCGGGTCGCGCGGGTATTGCGGCAGGCCGTTGTCGAGCTTCTTGTCGAACAGGTAGAACTCCAGCTCGAAGGCCACCACCGGACGAATGCCCTTGGACTCCAGGCGCTGCATGACGCGGGCGAGCACTTCGCGCGGTTCGAATTCGATGGGCGCCTCGGTGCCGTCGGAGCTGATCAGCATCTGCCCCAGCGGCTGGTTCTCCCAGCGCACCGGCTTGAGCGAGCCCGGGATCAGGCGGCGCGGCGCATCCGGGTCGCCGTCGTTGAAGCAGTAGTCGCCGATGGGGTGCAGGCCGCCCTGTATGCCCAGCAGCACACAGTTCTGCGGCAGTTTCAGCGGGCTGCCGGCGGCGACTTTTTCCAGCATGTCCACGGGATAGCGCTTGCCGTAGAAGTGGCCGGGAATGTCCAGGCAGATCAGGTCGACGTAGCGGATGTCCGGGTATTGCTGGCGGAAGGCGCGGACTTCGCTGAGCAGGTCGGGATGCATCGGGCGGTTCATGATTTTTTCTGGGGCCTTTGTGCGGGGGCGGCCGGATCGTTTTCCCAAGCCAACCCTCGCGGGCTGGCTTGGGAAATCAAGTGAAGATCCACAGCACCCTTGTTGGTTTATCGGTGAGGTTGCCGTAGCGGAACTGGCTGTGCGGCGGCAGCTGGAAACTGTCGTTGGGGTAGAGAGTGACGGTGTCGTCCTCGTACCAGAGGGTCAGCTCGCCTTCGAGGACGAAGCCGCCCTGCTCCGAGCTGTCGTCCAGATGGCCTTCGCCGCTGGTGGCGCCGGGGGCGAGGATGCTGTCGAGCATGGAGAAGCCGCCGGACATGTTCGGCGAGGCGAGGATGTCGGTGACGCCGCCGGCGTAGTAGAGGGTGCGGCGATCGTTCGGCCGGGTGACCCAGTCGCGCTCGCGGCGGGTGTCGCCGGCGTAGAAGTAGGTGGTCGGCACGCCCAGGGCTTCGCTGATGGCGGTGAGGTCGGCGACGGTGGGTTGCGACAGGCCGCGCTCGACCTGGGACAGGAAGCCCACCGAGCGGCCGATCTGTTCGGCCAGCTCACCCAGGGTGAGGTTCTTGTGCTTGCGCAGGTCGCGGATCAGCGTGGCAAGGTGTTCGTTGGTGGCCGTCTGGGTCATGGCAGGTTCCGAATTAGACAAAGTCCCGCAATCGATACCAGGCCTTGCCGACGGCTTCCAGTGGCGCGGCGAAGCGCTGGCCGCCGGGGAACCCGGGATTGCGGATGCGTTGATAGAGGTCAAGCTCGTCGCTGCGGCCGCACATGGCTTCGCTCACGGCGTGGGCGGCGGCCAGGCTGGGCAGCACGCCGTGGCCGGAGTACCCCTGCAGCCAGTAGAGGTCGCCGCGCCGGCCGATGTCCGGGGTGCGCCGCATGCTGCAGTCGATGTGCCCGCCCCAGGCGTATTCCAGTTCCACGCCCTTGAGTTGCGGGAATACCCGCTCGACATAGGGCCGCGTGGCGGCGCGGATGTCCGAAGGCATGCCGCCCAGGTAGGTGCAGCCGCCGCCGAACAGCAGGCGATGATCGGGGGTCAGGCGGAAGTAGTCGAGGACGAACTGGTTGTCGGTGACGCAGCAGTTCTTCGGCAGCAGCGAGCGGGCCAGTTCCTCGCCCAGCGGCGCGGTGGCGACCTGGTAAGTGCCCACCGGCAGGATGCGCTCGGAAACGTCGCGGTCCAGCCCGTCGATGTAGGCGTTGCAGGCCAGCACCAGGGAGGCGCAGCGCACGCTGCCATGCTCAGTGGTGACTTCGTAGCCACCGGAAGTTTCACGGAAGCTCAGCGCGCGGGTCTGCTCGAAGATGCGCCCGCCGGCGCGCTCGATGGCCCCGGCGAGGCCATAGGCCAGCTTGAGCGGATTCAGGTGCGCGGAATTGGGATCGTACAGGCCGGCCTGGTAGCGGTCGCTGGCGATCCACTGCGGCAGGTCTTCACGGGGGATGAACTGCAGGCCTTCATAGCCCCAACGGCGATTGGCTTCCGCCTGCCAGTCGTAAAGCGAACCGACCCGGCGTTGCAGCACGGCGGTCCACAGGTGGCCGATGCGGTAATCGCAGTCGAAGCCGTGGCGTTGCGGCAGGTCGCGTAGTTCGTGGGCGGCCCACAGCATGCCCTGCCACAGGCGCAGCGCGCCTTCATGGCCGAGGTCGTCCTCAATCGGGCCCAGGTCGCTGGACCAGCCCGGCAATGCCTGCCCGCCGTTGCGTCCGGAGGCAGCCCAGGCGATGCGGCTGGCTTCGATCATGCAGACCTGACGGCCGCCTTCGACCAGTTGCAGCGCCGTGTGCAGGCCGCTGAAACCGGCACCGATCACCAGGACTTCGCATTCCAGCGGCTCGCGAAGGACTTCGCGGGGCTGGATCAGCTCGGGGTTGGCGCCGGCGTAGTAGGTGCCGACCGGTTCGGCGGAGCGCAGGAACATTGCGACCTCGTGAAATTGTTCTGATTATTTTTCATGAAAAATAACAGAACAATTTTCACAAGGCTAGCCCGTCATCACTTTCGCGGGACGAGCAGCGTTTTAGCGCATCAGGAAGACAGCACCGCTGCGCCGCCCTGCTCCTCGCGCTTCTGCCTCACGCTGACCACCACCACCAGCGCCACCAGGATGCCGGCGAGGATGGCCGAGGAGCCGATGGTGCCGAAGTCCAGCCCGCCCTTCTCGTGGGATTTGGTCAGCACGTCGCCCAGGGTCGCGCCGAACGGCCGGGTCAGCACGAAGGCCACCCAGAACAGCAACACCGAGGACAACTTGGTGAAGTAGTGCAGCGCCACCACCACCGCGATCAGGCTACCGATCAGCAGCGCGCCGCCGGCGAAGCCCAGGCCGGAGTCGTCGGCGAGGAAGTCGCCCAGCGCGGTGCCCAGGGTGTTGGAGAAGAGGATGGCAATCCAGTAGAACATCTCGCCCTTGAAGCTGCGGATGTTGTCCACCGACAGCGAGGTGCCGCTGAAGCGCCAGACCGCGAAGATCGCCGCCAGGATGCTGATGAGGATCGCCGACCCGGTGGCGTAGCCAAGCTCAAGGGTGCGGTCCATGAAGTCCGACATGGTGGTGCCGGCGGTGCTGGTGGAGAGGATCACCAGCCAGTACAGCCAGGGCACGTAGCGCTTGCTGGCGAGCTGGCCGACCAGGGTGACGAGGAACAGGCTGATGAGGATCAGCGAGCTGATCGCATAGCCGACGTTGAGGGTCATCGACAGCAGGTCGCCGGCGGTTTCCCCCAGGGTGGTGGCGCAGATCTTCATCACCCAGAACGCCAGGGTGATCTGTGGCAGTTTGTTATTCACGGGCTTGTCTCCGGAAATGAGCGGGATCGACGCGCATCAGTCACGTCGCTGCACCCCGGAGTTGGCGGTCTCCCCCGATAACCCCCTGGCGCATGGGCGTGGAGACTGCGGGCGGAGCGGTGAAGAAAGGGTCAAGCCGGTATGAAAAATCCATTGGCCGATTTCGCTTCCGGGACGGCCGACAGATGACAGATCACGCTCAGTTGCTATGGTTTTACGTGGGGGCGATGCGCCCGAAGACCGCTTGACTGCGCGCGATTGGCCGGCGCATGGGGATATGGATGAATCAGATGATCAAACCGCAACCGTACTGCAAGAACTGCCGGCTGGCGCCGCCGACCCTGAGCGACGACAAGGTCCTGGAGCTCGAGGCGATCATCAAGCCGGGACACCTGCTGCACAAGGGGGACTTCGTGTTCCGCCAGGGCGACCCGTTCCACAGCGTATACCTGGTGCGCTCCGGTTCGATCAAGACCTTCACCACCAACGAACAGGGGCTGGAGAAGATCACCGGCTTCTACTTCGCCACCGAGATCTTCGGCTTCTCCGGCATGGGCGAAGGCAGCTACCCGGTATCGGCGCAGGCACTGGAAAGCACGCTGTGCAGCGAGATCCCGTTCAGCCAGCTGGAGGAACTGTCGCTGCAGATTCCGGGGCTCTCGCACCAGATCATGCTGATGATGAGCCGCAAGATCCGCGAGGATCAGCAGATGAAGCTGCTGCTCTCGCGGCTGAACTCCGACTCGCGCATCGCCGCCTTCCTGCTGAACATTTCCGCGCACTTCCGCGAGCGCGGTTTCTCCGCCACGCGCTTCCGCCTGAGCATGTCGCGCAATGAGATCGGCGATTACCTGGGGCTGGCGGTGGAGACAGTTTCGCGCAGTTTCACCCGCCTGCAGAAGCACGGGTTGATCCGGGTGGATGGGCGGGAGACGGAAATCGTCGACTTCACCGAGTTGTGCGCGCTGGCCGGGGGTGAAGTCGAGCTCTGAGAACACCCGCTACGACCTTCGCTTGCAGGAGCGGGCCATGCCCGCGAACCGGCCGACAGGCCGGGTTTTTCTCCACGCCGGCCTGATGGGTCTGGTACCCGGCTGGTCGCGGGCATGGCCCGCTCCTACAAGGCATCACGACCTGGCCATCAGCTCCCGATCACACCCCCATCATCCTTGGTAATCACCAGCGTCGTGGAGCGCGGGATGCTCTTGCCGTCGCTGGCCGGGAAGCTGAGGGTCGGGTGCTGGATGTTCACCCACATCGTCCTGCCATCCGGGCTCTGGGTAATCCCCGTCAGCTCGCAACCGCGCGGGCCGACCAGGAAGCGCCGCACCTCGCGGCTGTGCGGGTCGGCGCAGAGCAGCTGGTTGCAGCCCATGGCCTGCATCGGCGCCTCGGCGTCATCGTAGTCGGTCTCGATCCACAGGCGGCCGGCGGTGTCGAAGTACAGGCCGTCCGGCGAAGAGAAGATATCGCCGTTGATGGTGCCGATCAGGTTCTCCGGCGCGTTGGCGCCCTTGTGCTCGCCGGCCAGCAGGAAGATTTCCCACTGGAAGGTGGTGGCGGTCGGATCGCCGCCAGCTTCGTTCCAGCGCAGGATCTGCCCGTGCAGGTTGTCCTTGCGCGGGTTGGCGGCGTCCACCGGCTGCTTCTTGCCGCGGGCATCGTTGTTGGTGAGGCTGACGTAGACCTCGCGGGTGGTCTGCTGCACCGCGACCCACTCGGGGCGGTCCATCGGCGTGGCGCCCAGCAGGTCGGCGGCGGCACGGGCGTTGACCAGCACCTCGGCCTGGCTGGCGAAACCGTTCTCGGCGGTGAGCCCATTCTGCCCATGCACCAGCGGCAGCCACTGGCCGCTGCCGTCGGCGTTGAAGCGCGCGACGTAGAGGGTGCCTTCGTCCAGCAGGTCGACGTTCGCCGCACGGTTGTTCGCATCGTATTTGCCGGCCGGGACGAACTTGTAGATGTACTCGCCCTTGGTGTCGTCGCCGTAATAGAACGCCATGCAGTTGTCGGTGCCCAGCGAGAGGGTCGAGCACTCGCGGCAGAAACGGCCCACCGCGGTGCGTTTCTTCGGCGTGGAGGTCGGATCGAACGGGTCGATCTCCACCACCCAGCCGAAGCGGTTCGGTTCGTTGACGTGGCCGCCGTGGGGCTGGTCGGCTTTCGGCGTGGCGTCGAAGCGCTCATACACCGCTTCCCAGGCGTAGTAGTTGCTGAACTGGCCGTTGGACAGGCCGTAGCGCTTGTGGGAAACGCGCTTGGCGTAGTCGGCCTTGTCGCGGTTGACGAAGTACTGGTGCCAGTTCTCTTCGCAGGCCAGATAGGTACCCCAGGGCGTGACGCCCATGGAGCAATTGTTCAGGGTGCCGAGCACCTGTCTGGCCTCGGGATCGCTGGCGGTGCGCAGCAGGTCGTGGCCGGCCAGCGGGCCGGACAGGTCCAGCGGCGAGCTGCCGGTGATGCGGCGGTTGTAGCTCGAACCCTCGACGCGCTGCCACTGGCCGCCGGCGTCCTTCTTCACCTCGATGACGCTGAGGCCGTGGGCAGCGATTTCCTTGCGCACCTCGCCTTCCGGGCGGCCGCGCGAACCATCGGGACGGTCCTCGAAGGTCTGGCCCTTGGGGTGCAGCGTCGGGTTGATGTACTCGTGGTTGATCACCAGCAGGCCGTGGCTGTCCGGTGCATCGGGGAAGGGGAAGTAGTGCATGCCGTCATGGTTGTCGCCGGCCTGCAGCTCCTGGGCTTTCCAGTCCTCGCTGGCGTCGCCTTTCCAGGCCGGCGAGCCGGTCACCACCGCATCGCCCCAGGAGAAGAACGGCCGCGCGGTATAACCGTCAGCGACTATCACCCGGTCGAACTTCGGGTCCTGTTGCACCGGCACGCCCTTGAAGCCCAGCAGACCGGTCGGCACCGGGGCATCGGCGGCGAACAGGGAGCGGCCGGGGAACAGGCTGCCGCCGAGGAAGCCGACCGCACCCAGCACCAGGCTGTTCTTCAGCAGGCGGCGGCGCGAGGCGTCGATGATCTCGCTCATCGGCACGTTGCCGGAAGGGTTGATCGCCTGGTCGTCGAAGGCGGCCAGCCGGTCGTGGAAATCCTGGAAACGTTCGCTCATCAGAGGGGTTCCTTCCGCGCGGCCGTCTTTCTGACGGCTCGGGTTGTCAGTAAAAGCTATCGGCGGAAGGTTAGGAACGCGGTGTTACGTCGGCATGACAACGCCACCGAGCCCTGTGACAGGCTCGGCGGCGGCAATAAAAGCCGCCCCGCAGGACCAAGACGACGTCCGGGGGCGGGCGCGAGGGCATTTGCGAAACAGTGCGGCTCAGCTCTGCAGGCCGCCCTGCTCCGAACATTCGGGGCCCGCCAGGCGGGCCGTCCAGTCTTCCAGCACGCCACTGGTGAGGCGTTGCGCGGCGGTCTTGCGCCAGCGCAGGGAGAGCGCGTCGCAGGCCATCATCAGGCGCAGTCCGGTACGTTCCAGCGGGTGGCCGAAGTACCAGTCCAGCAAGCTCGCCACGCTGAGCTGCGGGTAGTGCCGCTGCACCAGCTCCAGCGGTGCGTCGGGGGCGACCATGCCGGAGCGGCGCACCCGGTAGAACCAGCCGCAGCGCCCCTGCTCCTGCACTTCCAGCGGCAGCCCAGGGAGATTCCAGCGCCGCGCCAGGCGGTAGCTGGGCGAGCGCGGCTGGCTCACTTCGATCAGCGCCTCGCCCCAGCGGAACAGGTCGCCGATGCAGACCTCCTGTTCATTGAGGCCGAAGGTCGACAGGTTCTCGCCAAAGGCCGGCTGTCGCCAGCGTGTCTGCGGGTGCTGCTTGCGCCAGTGGCGGTAGTGCTCGGCCGGGTAGTGGTGCAGTGCGCGGTCCAGGCCGCCGTCGCGGCGCAGGTCGGCTCGTGTGTCTCCCGGCAGCCCTTCGGCGCCGAGCCAGACTTCCTGATGCGTTTCCAGCCTGTCGATTTCGCTGAGCAAACCGCCCCAGCTCTCTTCGACTTTGCCTATGAAAACGCCCTGGATAACGATGCTTTCCACCTTTGTCTACCCATCTGAGACAGCGGACAAGCGCTAGAGTAGTGGCCTGGAGGGGTGACACTCCATTTCGATTTTCCAGTTTCGTTGATAAGCAGACCTTATGGATTTCCGCCAGCTCCGCTATTTCGTCGCGCTTTACGAGGAAGGCCATGTCGGGCGCGCCGCCGAACGCCTGGCGATTTCCCAGCCGGCGCTGTCGCAGCAGATCCGCCAACTGGAGCAGAACCTCGACGTCGCACTGTTCCAGCGCAGCGGCAAGCGCCTGCTGCCGACGGCCGCCGCGCACACGCTGTACAACCATGCGGTGCCGCTGCTCGAAGGCCTGGAGCGTGCCCGCGAGGCGCTGCGGGGTTTCCGCGGGCAAAGTGCGCGGAGCCTGGCCATCGGCGTGCTGCAGACAGTCAACGCCAGCCTGGTGCCGCACCTGGTGGAGCGTCTGCATGCCGCGCAGCCGCACGTGCAGGTGCGCATCTACGAGCTTTCCGGGGTGGAGATCGAGCGCCGCCTGCTGATCGGCCAACTGGATATCGGCATCGGCTTCCTGCCACCGCGCCAGCCGGCGCTGCACGGCGTGGAACTGTACCCGGACGAGCTGCAACTGGTGATCCCGGCGGATCACCCGCTGAAGGACTTCAAGAAGGTGTCGCTGGCCCAGGCCGCCGAATTGCCGATGCTGCTCCTGGGCGAAGAATTCCGCGCCCGGCAGATCTGGCAGGAGCAACTGGCGGCCATCGGTCGCCGACCACGGGTGCAGGCGGAGCTGAACCACATGGGCGGCATCCTCGACAGCCTGCCGCAGAGCCGTTTCGCCACCGTGCTGCCGGGGCGCGCGCGGCAGATGCATGCGCACAAGGATTTGCTCTGGAAGCCCCTGAGCGAGCCGCGCATTCCGCTGAGCGTGGGGCTGGTTTATCGCGATGCGCAGCGCCAGCAGCCGACGGTGGAGTTGCTGCGCTCGTTGCTCGACGGCGCGGTTTGATAGCCCACGCCGGGATTTCCCTGTAGGAGCGGGCCA
>NZ_JYOA01000007.1:93381-288719 GCF_000955805.1 Pseudomonas sp. 21
GCGCATGGCGCGCTCCTACAAGTTCGCGCCACCCCTTGCCGTTTGGCGCAGGGCCCGATCGGCGTACAAAAATCGCAGGCAAGAAAAAACCCCGCTTCTTGCGAAGCGGGGTTTTGCAGACCGATATCCTGACGTCCATGCAGGCCACCATCCGTGGTGGAATCCCTATATTTCCGTGTTGTCTTTGGCGCTTCCTGCGCAATGTCCTGACTGAGATAAAGGTTACCGCTGTAGACCTTTATCAGATAGACGCCGATCACCACCGCAGTTTGTAAGCTATGGCTTACAAAAATTCGAAATACCCTTCTTCTCAAAAGAAATATCCCAATAAAAAAGCCCCGCCGAAGCGGGGCTTTCTCACACGCGACAGCTTAGAACTGCGCGGCGTCCAGCAGGTACAGCGACTCGCTGCCGGCCTTCACCGAGGCGGTCAGGGAGTGGATGCGCGGCAGCAGACGGGCGAAGTAGAAGCGCGCGGTGCCGAGCTTGCTGGCGTAGAACTCGTCCTGGCCTTCCTTGCCCAGCGAAGCGCGAGCCATCAAGGCCCACATGTACGCGTAGGCGGTGTAGCCGAAGGCGTGCAGGTACTCGACCGAGGCGGCGCCGATCTCGTTCGGGTTGCCCTTGGCACGGTCCAGGACCCAGGCGGTCAGCTCGTCGAGGTTCTGCACGGCGGCGTTCAGCGGGCCGGTGAACTCGGCCAGTTCGGCAGAGGCCGATGCGGTGAAGGCACGGATCTCGTCAGTGAACAGCTTGGCGTACGCGCCGCCGCTGCCGACGATCTTGCGGCCCATCAGGTCCAGCGCCTGGATGCCGTTGGTGCCTTCGTAGATCTGGGTGATGCGGCAATCGCGCACCAGCTGCTCCTGGCCCCACTCGCGGATGAAGCCGTGGCCGCCGAAGATCTGCTGGCCGTGGATGGTGGTTTCCAGGCCCATGTCGGTGAGGAAGGCCTTGGCCACCGGGGTCAGCAGGGCGACCAGTTCCTCGGCGCGCTTGCGGGTGGTCGGCTCTTCGCTGTACTTGGCGGTGTCCAGCTGCATGGCGACGTAGCTGGAGAAGGCGCGGCCGCCCTCGTTCAGCGCCTTCATGGTCAGCAGCATGCGACGCACGTCCGGGTGGACGATGATCGGGTCGGCGGCCTTGTCCTTGGCGACCGGGCCGGTCGGCGCGCGGCTCTGGATACGCTCGCGGGCGTACTCCACGGCGCTCTGGTAGGAGCGCTCGCCAGTGGCCAGGCCCTGGATGCCGACGCCCAGGCGCTCGTAGTTCATCATGGTGAACATGGCGGCCAGGCCCTTGTTCGGCGCGTCGACGATCCAGCCGGTGGCGCCGTCGAAGTTCATCACGCAGGTGGCGGAGCCCTTGATGCCCATCTTGTGCTCGATGGAGCCACAGGACACGGCGTTGCGCTCGGCCAGGGAACCGTCGGCGTTGACCATCACCTTGGGCACCAGGAACAGCGAGATGCCCTTGGAGCCTGCCGGCGCGTCGGGGAGCTTGGCCAGCACCAGGTGGATGATGTTCTCGGTCAGGTCGTGCTCGCCGCCGGTGATGAAGATCTTGGTGCCGGAAATCTTGTAGCTGCCGTCAGCCTGCGGCTCCGCCTTGGTACGGATGATGCCCAGGTCGGTGCCGGCGTGCGGCTCGGTCAGGCACATGGAACCGGCCCAGGTGCCGGCGTACATGTTCGGCAGGTACTTGGCCTTGAGTTCTTCGCTGGCGTGGTTGAGCAGCGACAGGCAGGCGCCGGCGGTCAGCATCGGGTACAGGCCGAAGGACAGGTTGGCCGAGTTGACCATTTCCTCGACCTGGGCGCCGATCACCTTGGGCATGCCCATGCCACCGAACTCCGGCGCGCCGCCCACGCCCACCCAGCCGCCTTCGGCGTAGGTGCGGTAGGCCTCGGGGAAGCCGGCCGGGGTCTTCACGCCCTCGGCGCTCCAGCTGCAGCCTTCTTCGTCGCCGCTGCGGTTCAGCGGGGCGATCACGCCGCCGGTGACCTTGCCGGCCTCTTCGAGGATCGCGGCGGCGGTCTCGACGTCGACGGTCTCGGCCAGGGCAGGCAGTTCGGCCCACAGATTGGCGACCTCGAAGACTTCATTGAGGACGAATTGCATGTCGCGCAGGGGAGCTTTGTAGTCAGCCATGATGGATCCTCGAACGAAAACGACGGCTGATCAGGCAGCCAGCGGTATCAGAATAGGAGGTACACGAAGGTACGCCGCCGGAGTTTACTCCAACAACTTTTCAGACTTTAAGCGTCATGTTGTGACCACACAACTATGTATTGGTCACAATGTGTAGCGAAAAACGAGGAGGCCCGCGCAAGGCGGGCCTCCTCGACTGGCACGGGAATTACAGGGCGAACTGCTCGGCCGACAGGCGCATCAGCACCTCGGAACCGGCCTCCGCTGCCGCCACATGGGACAGCGCGCGGGGCAGCAGGCGGCTGAAGTAGAACTCGGCGGTGGCCAGCTTGGTTTCGTAGAAGGCCTTCTCGCCAGCGCCCTCTTCGAGCTTCTGCTGGGCGACCAGCGCCATGCGCAGCCAGAAGTAGCCGAGGGTGATGTAGCCGGAGTACATCAGGTAATCCACCGAGGCGGCACCGACTTCGTCCGGGTTCTTCATGGCGGCCAGGCCGAGCTTCTGGGTCAGTTCGCCCCACTGCTTGTTCAACGCCGCCAACTGGGCGACCTGGGCCTTGAGCTGCGGGTGCTCGGCGTGCTGCTGGCAGAGCTGATGAACCAGCTTGGTGAACCCCATCAGCAGCTTGCCCTGGCTACCGAGGACCTTGCGGCCCAGCAGGTCCAGCGCCTGGATGCCGTTGGTGCCCTCGTAGATCGGCGCGATGCGGCAATCGCGCACCAGCTGCTCCATGCCCCATTCGCGGATGAAGCCGTGGCCGCCGAACACCTGCATGCCGTGGTTGGTCACTTCCAGGCCGGTCTCGGTCATGAAGGCCTTGCAGATCGGCGTGAGGAAGGCCAGCAGGTTGGCCGCGCGCTCACGCTCTTCGGCGTCCTGGGAGAGGTGCTCGATGTCCAGCAGTTGCGCGGTGAAGTACGCCAGCGCGCGGTTGCCTTCGTTGAACGCCTTCATGGTCAGCAACATGCGGCGCACGTCCGGGTGGACGATGATCGGGTCGGCGGGCTTCTCCGGCGCTTTCGGGCCGGTCAGCGAACGCATCTGCAGGCGGTCCTGGGCGTAGCGCACGGCGCCCTGGTAGCTGGTCTCGCCAAGGCAGAGACCCTGCATGCCGGTGCCCAGGCGCGCGTGGTTCATCATGGTGAACATGCAGGCCAGGCCCTTGTTGGCCTCGCCGATCAGGAAGCCCTTGGCGCCATCGAAGTTCATCACGCAGGTGGCGGAAGCCTTGATGCCCATCTTGTGTTCGATGGAGCCGCAGGCCACGGCATTGCGCTCGCCGGCCTCGCCGTTCGCGTCCAGGTTGAACTTGGGCACGATGAACAGCGAGATGCCCTTGGTGCCGGCCGGTGCGTCGGGCAGCTTGGCCAGGACCAGGTGGATGATGTTCTCGGAGAGATCGTGCTCGCCGGCGGAGATGAAGATCTTGGTGCCGGTGATCGCGTAGCTGCCGTCGGCGTTGGGCACGGCGCGGGTCTTGATGATGCCCAGGTCGGTGCCGCAATGCGGTTCGGTCAGGCACATGGTGCCGGTCCAGACCGCGCTGGTCATGCGCGGCAGGTAGGTGTCCTTCTGCTCCTGCGTGCCGTGGGCGTGGATGGCGGCCATGGCGCCCTTGGTCAGGCCGGGGTACATGCCCCAGGAGCAGTTGGACGCGCCGATCATCTCGCTGACCAGCAGGCCGAGGGACGGCGGCAGGCCCTGACCGCCATATTCCGGGTCGCTGGAAACGCCGTTCCAGCCAGCCTCGACGTACTGCGCGAAAGCTTCTTTGAATCCCTTGGGCGTGGTCACCACGCCGTTGTCGAAGTGGCAGCCTTCCTCGTCGCCGGAGCGGTTCAGCGGGGCGATGACCTGTTCGCAGAACTTCGCGCCTTCCTCGAGGATGGCGGCGAACATGTCCGGGGTGGCGTCGGTGGCGCCGAGGGCTTCGTAGCGGCCGGTGAAGTCGAAGACTTCGTCGGTGAGGAAGCGCACGTCGCGCAGGGGGGCCTTGTACTCGGGCATCGCGAATCTCCGTTCGGTTCAGGGCGCCAGCGTGGCGCGGAAAACTCGAACCTAACGGGGCGTGACCGCCTGGACAATCACGCTGCACGCGCTGAATGCGTGGTCATAACCCGGCCGGGTCAGACGGTGCGCACCGCGCCGCGACGGGATTGCCCGTGCACGGCCACGCGGTTGCGCCCGCCGCTCTTCGCCGAGTACAGCGCCTCGTCGGCGCCCTTGATGACTTCCTCCGGGCTGCGCCGCTCGCCATCGCGCTCGGCGACGCCGACGCTGATGGTCACCGAGACCGTCTGCGCGTCCTTGCCGGTGCGCTTGTTGCGGCCCTGGCGGTCGTCCTTGGGGCGATTGCCACGGTCGCGCAGGTGCATGGCGTAACCCTCGATGGCCTGGCGCACGCCATCGAGGTAGGGCAGGCACTGCTCTACCGACTTGCCGGCGAAGACCACGGTGAACTCCTCGCCGCCATAGCGGTAAGCCTTGCCGCCGCCACCGGTGCGGCGCAACTGGCTGGCGACCATGCGCAGCACCTGGTCGCCGACGTCGTGGCCGTGGCTGTCGTTGAATTTCTTGAAGTGGTCCACGTCGATCATCGCCAGCACGTACTGTTGGCCCAGGCGCTGGAAGCGTTCGTTCAGCGCGCGGCGTCCGGGCAGGCCGGTGAGCTCGTCGCGGAAGGCCATCTGGTAGGCCTCGTGGGCCACCGCGCCGGCGAGGGTGAGCATCACCAGGCTGGTCATTACGGTCAGCGCGTGGGGCAGGATGAACACCTTGGGCAGCATCCACAGCAGCCCGAGCAGGCCCAGCAGCTGCGCGGCGTGCAAGGGCCGCGGCTGGCGCACGTAGGCGGCGACCAGGGCGATGAAAGCCATGAGGAAACCGAAGTAGGACAGTTGCGCCAGGCTCATCCAGTGGCCGTGCAACGCCGGCCAGTAGGTGTCGCTGAGCAGCTCCGCCAGGCCCTGCGGGAAGCGCTTGGCCAGGGCGGTCGCCACGCCCGCCACGGCAATCAGCGCGGCGCTGCGGGCCAGCAGGTCCTGCAGCATGTGCATGCGCTCCTGCCAGATGCCGTACAGGCCGTAGAGCAGCGGCAGCAGCACGCAACAGAGGTGGAACACCAGCGCCGCCTCCGGGAGCACCACGCGGTGCGCCTGGAAGTAGTCGACCTGGTTATCGAGGAGGAAATAGGCGATGTAGACCACCGCCAGCATGAACAACTGGCGCTGGCGCCCATAGACCATGCACAGCGCACCACCGAGCAGCAGCAACAGGGTCGGCAGGACGTTGAACAGCGAGGTGAAGAAATCGGACAGTTCGGCCAGGGAGCCGGCGGCGATGCCGGCCGGAATCAGCAACAGGGGCGTGAGGAAGTGGCTGAGCCGGTAGGGGGCCGTGGGTCGCACAGGGGGTTCCGCAAGGTGGGTGCCGGGCTCGCCGTCAGTCGATCGGCAAGTGGCGTAATGATGGCATTTTCTGCGGACATTTGTGTGGGATCGGATACGAAAAAGCCCGCCTTGCGGCGGGCTCCTTCCTGTTCAGCAGACGGACGGCGAACCGTCCGTACGGGGCGCTGATCAGTAACCGAGGGCGAAATCTTCCTCGGCCAGGTCCATCAGGTTGTTGGCGCCGGACAGCATGGAGCCAACGTGCGCGCGGGTGCGCGGCAGGATGCGCTGGAAGTAGAAGCGCGCGGTCTTCAGCTTGGCCTGGTAGAAGGCCTCTTCGCTGGTACCGGCAGCCAGCTTCTCGGCAGCCAGGCGAGCCATGTCGGCCCAGAAGTAGGCGAGGCAGGCGTAGCCGGAGAACATCAGGTAGTCGACCGATGCGGCGCCGACTTCCTCGCGGTCCTTCATGGCGGCCATGCCGACCTTCATGGTCAGGTCGCCCCACTCCTTGTTCAGCGCAGCCAGCGGTGCAACGAATTCCTTGACGGCTTCGTTGGCCTCGTTGGCCTGGCAGAACTTGTGCACGATCTTGGTGAAGCCCTTGAGCGCTTCGCCCTGGGTCATGAGGATCTTGCGGCCCAGCAGGTCCAGCGCCTGAACGCCGGTGGTGCCTTCGTACAGCATGGAGATGCGGCTGTCGCGGACGTTCTGTTCCATGCCGTGCTCGGCGATGAAGCCGTGGCCGCCATAGATCTGCACGCCGTGGTTGGCGGCTTCGAAGCCCACTTCGGTCATGAACGCCTTGGCGATCGGAGTGAGGAAGGCCAGCATCGCGTCAGCGGCTTTCTTCTCTTCTTCGTCCTGGCTGCGCTGGACGATGTCGACCTGCTTGGCGGCGAAGTACAGCATGGCGCGGTTGCCTTCGGCGAAAGCCTTGGCGGTCAGCAGCATGCGGCGTACGTCCGGGTGCACGATGATCGGGTCAGCGGCTTTTTCCGGCGCTTTCGGGCCAGTCAGCGAACGCATCTGCAGACGCTCGCGAGCGTAGGCGATGCCACCCTGGAAACCGATTTCGGCGTGGGCCAGGCCTTGCAGCGCGGTACCCAGGCGAGCGGTGTTCATGAAGGTGAACATGCAGTTCAGGCCCTTGTTCGGCGGGCCGATCAGGAAGCCGGTGGCGGCGTCGAAGTTCATCACGCAGGTAGCGTTGCCGTGGATGCCCATCTTGTGCTCGATGGAGCCACAGGAAACGGCGTTGCGCTCGCCCACGTTGCCTTCGGCGTTGGGCAGGAACTTCGGCACGATGAACAGCGAGATGCCCTTGGTGCCCTGCGGGGCGTCGGGCAGGCGGGCCAGCACGATGTGGACGATGTTGTCGGCCATGTCGTGTTCGCCAGCGGAGATGAAGATCTTGGTGCCGGTGATCTTGTAGGTGCCGTCAGCCTGCGGCTCGGCCTTGGTGCGCAGCATGCCCAGGTCGGTGCCGCAATGCGGCTCGGTCAGGCACATGGTGCCGGTCCACTCGCCGGAGACCAGCTTGGTCAGGTAGGTGTGCTGCTGCTCGGAGGTGCCGTGGGCGTGCAGGGTGTTCATGGCGCCGTGGGACAGGCCCGGGTACATGCCCCAGGACCAGTTGGCCTGGCCGACCATTTCGCTGATGGCCAGACCGAGGGATTCGGGCAGACCCTGACCGCCGTGCTCGACGTCATGGGCCAGGCTCGGCCAGCCGCCTTCGACGAACTGCTGGTAGGCCTCTTTGAAGCCGGTCGGCGTCTTCACGCCTTCCGGGCTCCATTTGCAGCCTTCCAGGTCGCCAGTGCGGTTCAGCGGAGCGATTACCTGTTCGCAGAACTTCGCACCCTCTTCGAGGATGGCATTCACCATGTCCGGGGTGGCGTCTTCGGCGCCCGGCAGGTTCTGGTAGTGCGCTTCGTAGCCCAGCAGCTCGTCGCGAACGAAACGGATATCACGCAAGGGGGCCTTGTAATCAGGCATAGCGGTAAACCTCTACGAAGGGTTCTGGTTAATGGGCGACCGGTTGCTGCGGTCGCAGTGCGGGAGCATTCCCGGCCGCCCAGTCGGTGCGCGCACGCATCCGGACAGTCAAACAGGCGTTTGAAACATACGTTTACGCCATACCCTTGTCAAGCATGCAAACCGACCATCCGGTCACGCTCGCAAGGCGCTTCGCCGGGCATTCCCGCAGCGAATTCCTGAGCTTGATTAAAGCCCATGGCAGAGCGGCCGGCGTGTCGTGAGGACAGCCGGCCGCCAGGGGAATTCAGTTCAGGGAAAAGTGGCCGTCAGGCGCGGATATCGATGAGCGTGCCGAGCGTTTCGTCGGCTGCCTGGATGACCTTGGCGTTGGCCTTGACCTCGTGCTCGCCGCGGCGCAGGTCCACGAGGCGGTCGTTCAGCACTTCGCTGGGCGCGGTGCCGGCAGTGGCGATGTCAGTGCTGGCGCGGTCGACGCGGCGCTGGCCGTTCTGCACGCCATACAGGCCTGCCGAGAAAGCATTGCCGGAAATTTCCATCGAGCGCCTCCACAACAAAAAGCAGCAAGTGGCCACTATTCAAGCAGACAGACCGCCCCAGGCCAAGGCTCGGTTACAAATCCAGGATGCCCAGGTCCAGGTGCGCGGACACCGCCGCCGGAGTCGCCGAGGCCAGGCGCGGCACGCGCCCGAGGCAGGGCGCGGGCAGCCGCTCGGCGAGGGTCGCGAGGTTTTCTTCCAGACGGGAGGTCTGCGCGTCGACGATGTTCGCCACCCAGCCGGCCAGCACCAGGCCGTCGCGCTGGATGGCCTCGGCGCTGAGCACGGCGTGGTTGATGCAGCCCAGGCGCACGCCGACCACCAGGATCACCGGCAGCCCGAGAGCAACGGCGAGGTCCGACAGGTTCTCCTCCCCCGCCAGCGGCACGCGCCAGCCACCGGCGCCTTCCACCAGGGTGAAATCGGCGCCCAGTTCCAGCACCGAACGCACCGGGCCCTTGAGCGCATCGACCGTCAACTTCACGCCCTGCTCGCGGGCGGCAAGGTGCGGGGCGATGGCCGGCTCGAAGGCGAAGGGGTTCACCTGCTCGTAGGCCAGCGGCACGCTGCACTCGCCCAGCAGCGCCAGCGCGTCGGAGTTGCGCAGGCCCTCGGGGCTGCGCTCGCAGCCCGAGGCCACGGGCTTGGCAGCGGCGGTGGACAGGCCCGCCTGCCGCGCCGCGTGGAGCAGGCCGGCGGCGATGGTGGTCTTGCCGATTTCGGTGTCGGTGCCGGTGACGAAGTAGGCGTGGGACATGGATTCCTCGGTGTCTTTCGTAGGAGCGGACTCCGTCCGCGATAGGTCCGCTTCGCGCCGGATATCATCGCGGACGGAGTCCGCTCCTACAGGGAATTGATTTTGCGCAGGACGGCGTAGACCACCCGGTAAGTCGCCGGCAGCCCCTCGGGCGTGCGGAAGCGCTCGTAGGCGGCGATCAGCGCGCGCACCCGCTCGCGCCCGGTGAGACCGTCGGGTCGGCCGGGGTTGAGGTTGTGCGCACCGAGCGCCTTGAGTTCATGGGTCAGGCTGCGCAGGTCGGGGAAGTGCAGGACGCGATCCTCGGTGCGCAGCTCCAGCACTTCCAGGCCGCTGCCTTGGCAATGCTGCTGGTACTGTTCGAAGGCACGAAAACGGTTCACATGGACGAAACCGTCTACCGCTTCCCAGCTCTGCCGCAGTTCGCCCAGGGTGCCGACGCACAAGCTGCTGAAGGCCAGCACGCCACCGGGGCGCAACACTCGGCGCGCTTCTGCGAGCACGGCCGGAAGATCGGCGCACCACTGCAGGGCCAGGCTGGAGAACAGCAGATCCGCTGCGCCATCGCGCAGTGGCAGGCTTTCGGCGTCTCCGCCGACAAAGTACTGCGCGCCACCTTGCTCGCGGGCGTGGCGCAGCATGCCCTCGGCAATGTCGACGGACAGTCCCTGTGCCTGTGGATAACGCGCCGCCAGGGCGCGAGTGAAATAACCGGTGCCGCTCCCCAGGTCGATCCAGCGCTGCGGCGCGCCCCCGGCTGGCAAAGACTCCAGCAGACGGTTGCCGACAGCACGCTGCAGTTCGGCTACCGCGTCATAAGTCGATGCGGCGCGGGAGAAGGAGGCGGCAACCTGGCGTTTGTCGGGCAGCGCGCTGGTACTGCAATCAGGCATCGTCGCCCTCGTGGATGAACTTCAGGATGGCGCCCGCCACTTCGTCCGGCTGCTCCAGCGGCAGGCCGTGGCTGGCGCCGGGCAACAGGCTGACTTCGACATCCGGCAGCCACTCCAGCAGCGCGTCGGCGGCACTGGCCGGAACCAGCGCATCGTTGGCAGCGAACAGGTGCAGTTGCGGGCCGGGATAGCGACCGAGAGCGGCGCGAGTATCGAGCTGCCCCAGCAGTTGCAGGCCGGCGGTCAGGCCTTCGGCATTCAATTGCGGCAGCGCCACCTGCAGCTGGCGCGCGAGGGTGCGCGCGTCGCGGGCGCCCTGGCTGACCAGCAGGGTGAAGCGCTTGCGCACCAGGTGCGGCTCCAGCAGGAAGGCCTCGAAGAAGTCCTCGAAGACCTCGCCGGCCATGGCGTCCGGCCAGTCCTCGCGGCGGCGGAAGCAGAGATTGGCGGCGATAGTCACCAGCCCCCGGCAGGACTCACCACGGCGCGCCGCCAGCTCGGCGCCAAGCATGCCGCCCAGCGACCAGCCGGCGATCCAGGCGTCGTGGGCGACGTTGTCGTCCAGTTCGTCGAGCCAGGCATTCGGATCGGCGTCCGCCGGCAGCGGCTCGATCTGCACGTTCAAATGCGGTGCCTGCTCCAGCAGTGCATCGCGCAGCGGTTCCAGCGGCGCGCTGCCCAGGCCCCAGCCTGGCAACAGGATCAGTTGGTCACGCATCATCGCCCTCCTCGGCATCGATCTCTGCCAGAAGGCTAGACGACACGCGCTGCCAGCTCTCCGCCAGCGCCACGAGCAGGCGATCGACCTGCGCTTCGGTGTGCGAAGCGGACAGCGTCACGCGCAGGCGCGCGGTGCCGGCCGGCACGGTGGGCGGGCGGATCGCGCCGACCAGAATGCCGCGCTGGCGCAGCTCGGCCGACAACGCCATGGCCTGGGCGCTGCCACCGATGAGGATCGGCTGGATCGGCGTCGGGCTGTCCATCAGCTCCAGGCCGATGGCTTCGGCACCGGAGCGGAAGCGCGCGATCAGCGCATTCAGGTGATCACGGCGCCAGCTCTCGGCGCGCAGCAGTTCCAGGCTCTTCAGCGTGGCGCATGCCACGGCGGGCGGCTGGCTGGTGGTGTAGATGTACGGGCGGGCGAACTGGATCAGCGTCTCGATCAGCTCCTCGCTGCCCGCAACGAAGGCGCCAGCGGTGCCAAAGGCCTTGCCGAGGGTGCCGACCAGTACAGGCACATCCTCCATGCTCAAGCCGAAGTGTTCGACGATACCGCCGCCGGTCGCGCCCAGCGGGCCGAAACCGTGGGCGTCATCGACCATCACCCAGGCATTTTGCTGTCGAGCCGTCGCGCAAAGGCTGGGCAGGTCAGCCAGGTCGCCGTCCATGCTGAACACGCCATCGGTGACGACCAGCGTATTGCCTTCGGCCTTCTCCAGGCGCGAGGCGAGGCTGGCGGCATCGTTGTGCAGGTAGCGCGAGAAGCGCGCCCCGGAGAGCAGGCCGGCATCCAGCAGCGAGGCGTGGTTGAGGCGGTCCTCCAGCACGCTGTCGCCCTTGCCGACGAGGGCAGTGACGGTACCGAGGTTGGCCATGTAGCCGGTGGAAAACAGCAGCGCGCGCGGGCGGCCGGTGAACTCGGCGAGCGCCAGCTCCAGCTCATGGTGCGGGCCGCAGTGGCCGTTGACCAGGTGCGAGGCGCCACCGCCGACGCCCCAGCGCTCGGCGCCGGCACGCATGGCGGCAATCACCTCGGGGTGATTGGCCAGCCCCAGGTAGTCGTTGGAACAGAAGGCCAGCATCGGCTGGCCGTCGATGACCACTTCCGGTCCCTGCGGCGATTCCAGCAGCGGACGGCGGCGGTAGAGGTCCTCCGCCTGGCGCTGGGCCAGACGGGCGGCGAGATCGAAAGGCATACGCAACCCCTTAGCTGCAATTCAGGCTTCCGGCTGAAGGCCGAGCCCGTAGGAGCGAGCTTGCTCGCGAACTGCCTGGCATCGGAGTGTCAGGGATGATTGTTCGCGAGCAAGCTCGCTCCTACGAAAAGCAGGTCAGGCCGAAGCCGCGTTATAGAACAGCTGCGAGTCGCGTTGTTCCACCAGCGCCTGCTCGATGGCGGCCTGGTGCACTTCGTCGGCGTGCTCCTCGCGCTCCTCGGGCTTGATGCCCAGGCGCGCGAACAGTTGCATGTCCTTCTCGGCCTGCGGGTTGGTGGTGGTCAGCAGCTTCTCGCCGTAGAAGATCGAGTTGGCGCCGGCCATGAAGGCCAGGGCCTGCATCTGCTCGTTCATCTGCTCGCGGCCGGCGGACAGGCGCACGTGGGATTTCGGCATCATGATGCGGGCGACGGCCAGGGTGCGGATGAAGTCGAACGGATCGACGTCCTTCTCCTCGGCCAGCGGGGTGCCCTTGACCTTCACCAGCATGTTGATCGGCACCGACTCCGGGTGCTCGGGCAGGTTGGCCAGCTGGATCAGCAGGCCGGCGCGGTCGTCCACCGACTCGCCCATGCCGAGGATGCCGCCGGAGCAGATCTTCATCCCCGCCTCGCGCACGTACGCCAGGGTCTGCAGGCGCTCGCCGTAGGTGCGGGTGGTGATGATGTTGCCGTAGAACTCCGGCGAGGTATCGAGGTTGTGGTTGTAGTAGTCCAGGCCCGCTTCGGCCAGGGACTGGGTCTGCTCCTGGGTCAGCTTGCCCAGGGTCATGCAGGTTTCCAGGCCGAGCTTCTTCACGCCCTTCACCATTTCCAGCACGTAGGGCATGTCCTTGGCGGACGGGTGCTTCCAGGCGGCGCCCATGCAGAAGCGGGTCGAGCCGATGGCCTTGGCTTCGGCAGCGGCCTGCAGCACCTTCTGCACTTCCATCAGCTTTTCCTTGTCCAGGCCGGTGTTGTAGTGGCCGGACTGCGGGCAATATTTGCAGTCTTCCGGGCAGGCGCCGGTCTTGATCGACAGCAGGGTGGAAACCTGTACGCGGTTCGGGTCGAAATGTGCGCGGTGCAGGGTCTGCGCCTGGAACAGCAGGTCGTTGAAGGGCTGTTCGAACAGGGCGCGGACTTCGGCAAGGGTCCAGTCGTGGCGGGTTACTTGGGCTGCGGTGGCACTCATCGGCAAAGTCCTTCGACGCTTTGGGGGCGCCTCTTGTCTAAGGTGCCCCGGCGGCGCGCCACCGGGGAAATCAGGCTCAAGGCATCATATGTGGAGCTGTGACGCTGTCAACCATTCCCGCGACACAGGTCGACAAGTGCCCATTTATTGATCAATTACAACGATCTCGTAGCGGCTGAGGCTGAACCGATCCGCCCCATTGCCGCTCCAATCAGGCAGAACACTCAGGAGTCATACCCCAGATGGGAACAGAAGGATTCTTCGACGGCCTTGGCCAGATGGTCGGCAAGGCCATCCGCTTCATCGTCGATCTGCTGTCGGGCGTGCTCGGCGGCCTGTGGCGCGCCATGGACGACTTCTTCCACGGCCTGGCGCGGGCTGTGGGAATCGACGTCTCGATCTTCAGCTTCGTCCTGCTCTTCATTGGCCTGCTGTTTCTCTACAGTGGCATTCGCGCCTTCCTGCGGCGCTCGATCTTCGGCGGGCTGATCTGGACGGTGCTGGGCCTGGTGGTCCTGAGCTGGCTGATCCACTGACGGCGCCGCCCTGCGGAGGGCGGAATGCGATTACTTCCCTGGCGCCCCACCTGGTGGCGCCCACGCGTGCAATGCCTGCTTTGCGGTGGAACGGCGGAACCTGCCGCCCTGCCGCTGTGCGCCGGTTGTGACGACGACCTGCCCTGGCTCACCGGCCACTGCGTGATCTGCGCCCTGCCCCTGCCCACCACCGATCTCGCCTGCGGCCAATGCCTGCGCCGAGCGCCAGCTTTCCAGAAAGTGGAAACGCCGTTGCGCTACGGCTTCCCCGTCGATGCGCTGATCACCCGCTTCAAGCATCAGGCCAACGCGCCGCTGGGCCGCTTGCTCGGCCAGTTACTGGCGCGCCATCTGCGGCACGCCTTCGACGAGGGCCTGGCTCGACCGGAGCGGCTGATCCCCGTTCCCCTGTCACGCCGGCGTGAGCGCCAGCGCGGCTTCAACCAGGCCGCCCTGCTGGCCGACTGGATCGCCGAGCCTCTTGGCGTGCCTGTGGATAAGCGCCTGGTGCTGCGCACGCAGGACACCCCGGCCCAGCAAGGCCTCGATGCCGCCACCCGCAAGCGCAATCTGCGCAACGCCTTCGTCCTGGCCGACGGAGCCATGGTCGATGGCCTGCACCTGGCGCTGGTGGACGACGTGCTGACCACCGGCGCCACCGCCGAACGCATCGCCCGCCTGCTGCGTCGCGCAGGAGCCAGGCGGGTGGACGTCTACTGCCTTGCCCGCACGCCGGCCCCGGAATAGACGACCGTTCGGCCACATTCCCGACATTTGCCCCTTGCGTTTTGCACGCCAGCAACGGAGCCTCGTCGCATACCAATAAGTACCCGCGAAACCATGACCACCCTCAGCCTGTTGACCCAACACGTTACCCGCCGCCCGCAGCGCATCGCCCTGCTGGCGCAGATCGCCCAGCTCGGCTCGATCACCCACGCCGCCAAGGCTGCCGGGATGAGCTACAAGACCGCCTGGGACGCCATCGACGAACTGAACAATCTCTCCGACCGGCCGCTGGTGGAACGCAGCGTCGGCGGCAAGGGCGGCGGCGGCGCACGCCTGACGGTCGAGGGCGAACGCCTGCTGGCGCTGTACCAGCGCCTGGAAGCCCTGCGCGAACACATAGTCGAGCACGTCGAGCACCAGGCCGACCTGGAGCTGATCGGCCGCCTGATGATGCGCACCAGCGCACGCAACCAGTTGCACGGGCGCGTCTGCGCGGTGGAGCCGTCCGGTCTCAACGACCTGGTGTGCATCGAGCTGCCCGGCGGCTCGCGCATCCAGGCGCGGGTGACCCGCGAGAGCACCGAGAAGCTGGAACTGGCCAACGGCGTGCCGGTGGTGGCGCTGATGAAAGCCGGCTGGCTCTACGTCGACCTGCCGCACATCCCCTGCCCGGAAGGCCTGAACGCGCTGGAAGGCCATGTCGATGACATCCGCGAAGCCGAAGACGGCCCCAGCGAAGTGCGCATCCAGTTGCCCAGCGGCCAGATGCTCTGCGCCCTGACCGACCCGGAGCGCATCGAGATCCTCGGCCTGAAAGCCGGCTCGCCGGTGCGCGCGCAGTTCTCCCCGGCGCAGGTGATCCTCGGCACGCCGCTGTAGTCCCCGTTACACGGGTTTCCCTGCCTCATATCAAGCCCAGCGGCGCCGCGCCGCGCTCCAATAGCCGATAGAGTTCCGCCCCGGCCGGGCGGAATCTTGGCCTACCGGAGCTCCCACCATGCGCCGCCCACTGCTGCTGATCACCCTGCTGTTCCTGCCCTTCGCCAGCCACGCCGGCCCCGACGTGCTGCGCGTCGGCGCCAGCGACGAACTGATGCCGATACTCGAACCCGTGGTCGACCAGTACCAGCTCGACACCCACAACAAGGTCCTGCTGATCGGCGGCGGCGAAAGCGAACTCACCGAGCAGGTGCGCCAGGGCACGCCCTACGACCTGCTGCTGACACCGCTGCACAACACGGCCAAGCCATCCCAGGCGGTCCAGTGCAAGGCCCGTTCGATGCAGAAACTGACCCTGGTGAAGGGTGAGCGCCGGGCGCTGGCCACGGACTTCGTCGACTACCTGCGCAAGCACTGCCCCGACCACTGAGGCGACTTCCCACCCATTGACGGTGGACTGGGTACACTAGGCAGCTTTACCACTGCCGGATCGTCGCCATGTCTCATCCTTTTTCCGACCTCACGCCCGATCTGGTACTGGATGCAGTGGAAAGCATCGGTTTTCTCAGCGATGCCCGCGTTCTTGCGCTCAACAGCTACGAGAACCGCGTCTACCAGGTGGGCATCGAGGACAGCGAGCCGCTGATCGCCAAGTTCTACCGCCCCGGGCGCTGGACCAGCGAGGCGATCCTCGAGGAACACACCTTCTCCGCCGAACTGGCCGAGTGCGAAGTCCCGGTAGTGGCGCCGCTGGTGCACGAGGGACAGACCCTTTTCGAGCACGCCGGCTTCCGCTTCACCCTGTTCCCCCGCCGTGGCGGCCGCGCGCCGGAGCCGGGCAACCTCGATCAGCTCTATCGCCTCGGCCAGTTGCTCGGTCGCCTGCACGCCGTGGGCGCCAATCGCCCCTTCGAGCACCGCGAGGCACTGACGCCGCGAAACTTCGGGCACGAGTCCCTGGCCACCCTGCTGGAAGGCAACTTCATCCCGAAAAGCCTGCTGCCGGCCTATGAATCCGTGGCCCGCGACCTGCTGAAAAAGGTCGATGACTTGTACGCCCGCGTGAAGTACACGCCCATCCGCATGCACGGCGATTGCCACCCCGGCAACCTGCTGTGCCGCGACGACACCTTCCATGTCGTCGACCTGGACGACTGCCGCATGGGCCCGGCCGTGCAGGACCTGTGGATGATGCTCGCCGGTGAACGGCACGAACGCCTGGGCCAGCTTTCCGAGCTGGTGGACGGCTACCAGGAATTCCACGATTTCGACCCGCGCGAACTGCCGCTGATCGAAGGCCTGCGCTCCCTGCGCCTGATGCACTACAGCGCCTGGCTGGCGCGCCGCTGGGACGACCCGGCGTTCCCGCCGAGCTTCCCCTGGTTCGGCAGCGAGCGTTACTGGGGCGAACAGGTGCTGGTGCTGCGCGAGCAACTGGCGGCGCTGGATGAGGAGCCGTTGCGACTGTTCTGAGTGCTGACCGCGCTCGCGACCGCATTGGCTCTTTGTAGGGGCGAGCGAACCGCCCGACATCGAGTTCGTGGGCAAACGGGTTCGCGAGCAAGCTCGCTCCTACAGGCAATGCCCTTCTGCGTAACGGCAACGTTACGCACATTCTTTCAGACCCTACCGTCATCACCCGCGGCGGCACAGACAAGCCTTCGCGAGCGCCCTAGAATTGTGCGGCCACTCATTAGCTGCCTAACCAAGGATGTTCCATGGCCACCGCCAATCCCCGCCGGGGCTACGCCCTGGGCTTGACTGCCTACGTCATCTGGGGGCTCTTCCCGATCTACTTCAAGCTGCTCGAACGCATTCCCGCCCTGGAAATCATCACCCATCGCGCCATCTGGTCGGCGGTGTTCGGCGCCCTGCTCCTGCTGGTGTGGAAGCATCCCGGCTGGTGGCGCGAGCTGCGCGAGAACCCCAAGCGCATCGCCGTACTCACCACCAGCGGCCTGCTGATCGCCAGCAACTGGCTGGTCTACGTCTGGGCGGTGAACAACGGCCACATGATCGAGGCCAGTCTGGGCTACTACATCAACCCGCTGATCAACGTATTGCTGGGCCTGGTGATCCTGCGCGAACGCCTGCGTCCGCTGCAGTGGGTGGCGGTCGGCCTCGCCGCGCTGGGCGTGGCGCAGCAACTGTGGCAACTGGGCAGCCTGCCCTGGGTATCGCTGGCGCTGGCGCTGACCTTCGGCTTCTACGGGCTGATCCGCAAGCAGGCGCCGGTGGCGGCGTTACCGGGGCTGGTCGTCGAAACCTGGATCCTGCTGCCACTGGCGATCGGCTACCTCGTGCTGTTCGCCGACGGCCCGAGCGTGCATGCGGACTTCTGGACCACCAAGGACGCCATCTGGCTCGCCGCCGCCGGCCCGATCACCCTGGTGCCACTGGTGTGCTTCAACGCGGCCGCGCGCCACCTGCCCTACGCGACCCTGGGCTTCCTGCAATACCTGGCGCCGACCCTGGTGCTCTTGCAGGCAATCCTGCTGTTCGGCGAGCACCTGGACACCACGCGCCTGATCTCACTCTGCTGCATCTGGGCGGGCCTGGTCGTCTACAGCCTGGACATCTGGTATCGCCTCTCCCGCGGTGACTGATCATTAATTGATCCACCGCCTGCAAGCCACACCAGCTGTGGCTTGCAGGCAGTCACCCGCAGATTGTCCACAGCTCTATCCCGCGATTGCGGGGATAACGGCTGTTTTTTCCACAAGCCACTCCGCCACGTTCTTCTCGGTGCTGCCCTGGCTGTCACCACGCGATGACATGATCAATATTTGACCAAACCTGCGTAAGCCCCGTGAAATCTAGCGTGCAGAGAGATTCCCCCGGCTTTTCCACAGGCTGATCCCCGCTTCGTGTGGACGGATGGGCGCCGCCCGCTCAGAAACTGGACAACTCCGTGAAGCCCAGAAGCGGCGTGGCCTGCAGCGTTCCATGAACGGCTTCTCCACAGACTCTTCCAGTGGATTTGTGCACAGCGCCTGGAAGGTTCGGAGCTCCGTTTTCTCTGAGCCTCTGCTGTACAAAAAACAAGCAGCAGCATCAAACACCCGGAAACAGGGCATCACAGACACTTATCAACAGAATGCCCACGGCGCGATCCCCGCGATCTGTGCACAGTTCCAAAGTTCGACGTGGATAAGAAGATTGGCGCCAAGCCCAAATGAAATGGGCCCCCTGTCAATTCATCAACAGAGAACCCACAGGTTTTTCCACAAGACGGGTGGTCAGAGCAGCGTAGCTATTCCCCGCTGTGGAAATTCAGTTCCACCATCAGGTCATCGGCCAGCTCTTCCAGCTTCTGCTGCAGGGTTTCCAGTGGCAGGGTCAACGGCACGGCCAGCAGCGCCTCGGCGTGGAACAGCGGCTCGCTGCTCATCGGCGCGGGGAGCACCTCGGTGGTCAGGCTCTCCAGGTTCACGCCGTGTTCGGCCAGCAACTGGGTGATGTCGCGGACGATGCCGGGGCGGTCGTTGCCCACCAGGTCGAGATGGATCGGCTTCCAGTTGCAGGCCGGCTCGATGCCGCTTTCCGCCAGCAGCACGCGGATGCCGTGCTCGCTCAACTCCTGCAGGCCTTCCACCAGTTCGTCATAGCCCTCGGCGGGCACGGCCACGCGAAGGATCCCGGCGAACTGCCCGGCCATGCGCGACATGCGGCTTTCCAGCCAGTTGCCGCCGTGGGCGGCGATGCATTTGGCCACGCGCTCCACCAGACCGGGCTGGTCCTGGGCGATGACGGTCAGTACGAGGTGGTCCATGAGCAGTCTCCGCGAAGGGCTAGGCCGTGAGGTCCAGCCAATAGGTGTAGAACTTGTCGTCCCGCTTGTAGCCCAGGCGCTCGTACAGCGACTGGCCAGCGTGGTTGGTCTTCGCCGTCTCCAGCATCAGGCCGCAGGCGCCGGTGGCTTCGCCATGGGCGCGGGCAGCGTTCATCAGCGCCTCGCCATAACCATCGCGGCGCGCGGCCGGCAGCACATAGAGGTCACTGACCAGCCAGGACGCCTGCAGCGCCAGGGAAGCGAAGAACGGGTACAGCTGCACGAAGCCGACCGCCAAGCCATCGATGCTGCGCGCGATGAACACCGTGGACTGGCCACTGCCGATGCGCGCCCCGAGGTACTCGCGAATCTTCGCGTGGGGCGCGGGCACCTCGTAGAAATCGAGGTAGCCGGAAAACAGCGGAACCAGGTCATCCAGATCGGTGGGGGTGGCAAGCGTCACGGACATGCGGGATTCTCCAGGAGGGAAGAAGCAGTATAGGCACGGCGAGGTTAGCCGGCTGCGACGGGCTGCCACAGGTACCCATTCGGGTAATGCGTGTACAGTTTTAAGATTTATCTGGAACAATCCAGATGATATTTGCGAACATAAGATCTGCTACGTGACTGATATGCGTACTTTGGTCTAACCGCGACGCTAGCCCACTGATTTTTCCCACGGCATCATGTAGTATTCCGCGGCTCGGACTACAAGGCGTTTTGCCTGTGTCCAGAGCTGGTCCTGAGCAGAGTGAGGCAAGCAATGACTGAACGCGTTCAAGTCGGTGGCCTGCAGGTCGCCAAAGTCCTTTTCGACTTCGTGAACAACGAAGCCATTCCCGGCACCGGCATCGAAGCCGGCAAGTTCTGGGCGGGCGTAGAAACCGTAATCAACGACCTGGCGCCCAAGAACAAGGCCCTGCTCGCCAAGCGCGATGACATCCAGGCGAAAGTCGACGGCTGGCACCAGGCCCGCGCCGGCAAGCCGCATGACGCAGCCGCCTACAAGGCCTTCCTGCAGGAAATCGGTTACCTGCTGCCCGAGCCGGCCGACTTCCAGGCCAGCCCGCAGAACGTCGACGACGAAATCGCCCGCATGGCCGGCCCGCAGCTGGTCGTGCCGGTGATGAACGCGCGCTTCGCCCTGAACGCCGCCAATGCCCGCTGGGGCTCGCTGTACGACGCCCTGTACGGCACCGACGCGATCAGCGAAGAGAACGGCGCCGAGAAGGGCAAGGGCTACAACAAGGTCCGCGGTGACAAGGTCATCGCCTTCGCCCGCGCCTTCCTCGACGAAGCCGCTGCGCTGGAATCCGGCTCCCACGTCGACGCCACCGCCTACGTCGTGAAGAACGGCGCGCTGGCCGTGACCCTGAAGAACGGCAGCGAGACCGGCCTGAAGAACGCCGCTCAGTTCCTCGCCTTCCAGGGCGAAGCCGCCAAGCCGAAAGCCGTGCTGCTCAAGCACAACGGCCTGCACTTCGAAATCCAGATCGACCCGACCAGCCCGATCGGCCAGACCGACGCCGCTGGCGTGAAAGACGTCCTGATGGAGTCCGCGCTGACCACCATCATGGACTGCGAAGACTCCGTCGCCGCCGTCGATGCCGACGACAAGGTCGTGGTCTACCGCAACTGGCTGGGCCTGATGAAAGGCGACCTCGCCGAGCAGGTCTCCAAGGGCGGCAGCACCTTCACCCGCACCATGAACCCAGACCGCGTCTACACCAAGGCCGACGGTTCCGAGCTGAGCCTGCATGGCCGCTCCCTGCTGTTCGTGCGTAACGTCGGCCACCTGATGACCAACCCAGCGATCCTCGACGCCCAGGGCAACGAAGTGCCCGAAGGCATCCAGGACGGCCTGTTCACCAGCCTGATCGCCATTCACAACCTGAACGGCAGCGCCACCCGCAAGAACAGCCGCACCGGCAGCGTGTACATCGTGAAGCCGAAGATGCACGGCCCGGAAGAAGTCGCCTTCGCCGCCGAAATCTTCAGCCGCGTCGAAGACCTGCTGGGCCTGCCGCGCAACACGCTGAAAGTCGGCATCATGGACGAAGAGCGCCGCACCACCGTCAACCTGAAGGCCTGCATCAAGGCCGCCGCCGAGCGCGTGGTGTTCATCAACACCGGCTTCCTCGACCGCACCGGTGACGAGATCCACACCTCCATGGAAGCCGGCGCCATGGTGCGCAAGGGCGCCATGAAGACCGAGAAGTGGATCGGCTCCTACGAGAACAACAACGTCGACGTCGGCCTGGCCACCGGCCTGCAGGGCAAGGCGCAGATCGGCAAAGGCATGTGGGCCATGCCCGACCTGATGGCCGCCATGCTCGAGCAGAAGATCGCTCACCCGCTGGCCGGCGCGAACACCGCCTGGGTTCCGTCGCCGACCGCCGCCACCCTGCACGCGCTGCACTACCACAAGGTCGACGTGTTCGCCCGCCAGGCCGAGCTGGCCAAGCGCGCACCGGCTTCGGTGGACGACATCCTGACCATTCCGCTCGCCCCGAACACCAACTGGAGCGCGGAAGAGATCAAGAACGAGCTGGACAACAACTCCCAGGGCATCCTCGGCTACGTAGTGCGCTGGATCGACCAGGGCGTCGGCTGCTCCAAGGTGCCGGACATCAACGACGTCGGCCTGATGGAAGACCGCGCGACCCTGCGCATCTCCAGCCAGCTGCTGGCCAACTGGCTGCGCCACGGCGTAGTGACCGAAGAGCAGGTGCTGGAAAGCCTCAAGCGCATGGCTTCGGTGGTGGATCGCCAGAACGCCGGTGACGCCCAGTACCGCCCGATGGCGCCGAACTTCGACGACAACGTGGCCTTCCAGGCTGCGCTGGAACTGGTCCTCGAAGGCACCCAGCAGCCCAACGGCTACACCGAGCCGGTCCTGCACCGCCGCCGCCGCGAGTTCAAGGCCAAGAACGGCCTGTAAGAGCTTCGCCAAGCGTTGAAAGAACCGCCCTTCGGGGCGGTTTTTTTATGCCTATCGGTTGGGATTGGTGCCGCCCCCAGCCGATCGCTGACAGCGTCCGCTCCTACGCCGAGCCTACCTGTGAGGGTGGGAGCGGACTCTGTCCGCGATTGCCCTTGAGCCACTTCGGAACCCATGCGTAACGCCTGTGCACAATTATTGTGTACAAAATCCCCAGTCAGCTAGTTTCCCGTATCGGCAGGATCTGACTCTCAAGTCAATGATTGCTATGGGAAAATTATTTCACGCCCCCTTGAACACCTGGCAAAGCCGCACCAAACAAGGGCTCTGCTCGATTCCAAAGGCAGGGGAAAATCAAGCGGAGCTGCAAGGTGAACCGGGCTGGCACGGAATTGGCTTTTGCACACAAACCAAAAAAAGCCGTGCATACAAAGCCGAGTAGCCCATGACCAGCAGTCCTACCCACCTGTCCGGCGTTACCCCCCTCCAATCTGTCGATAGCGCGGCCGCCGCCCGGCCGGCCGCGCCAACCCTGAGCCCACGCCTGTACAGCGCCGACCTGGCGCCGACCAAGGCTGCGGGCCGCAGCTGGGGGCGCTACAGCCTGTTCGCGCTGTGGACCAACGATGTGCACAACATCGCCAACTACTCCTTTGCCATCGGCCTCTTCGCGCTGGGCTTGAGCGGCGCGCAGATCCTCGCTGCCTTCGCCCTGGGCGCGCTGGTGATCTACGGGCTGATGAACCTGTCCGGCTACATGGGCCAGAAGACCGGCCTGCCCTACCCGGTGATGTGCCGTATCAGCTTCGGCATCCACGGCGCGCAGGTGCCGGCGCTGATCCGCGCGGTGATCGCCATCGCCTGGTTCGGCATCCAGACCTACCTCGCCTCGGTCGTGCTGCGCGTGCTGCTCAGCGCCATCGCTCCGAGCCTGGCGGCCTACGACCAGGACTCGATCCTCGGCCTGTCGACCCTGGGCTGGATCACCTTCCTCGGCATCTGGTGCGTGCAGTTGGTGATCTTCGCCTACGGCATGGAGATGGTGCGCCGCTACGAATCCTTCGCCGGCCCGATCATCCTGGTCGCCTTCGCCAGCCTCGCCGGCTGGATGTACTGGCGCGCCGGGCTGTCGATTGCCTGGTCCAGCGGCAACGCGCCGACCGGCGCGACCATGTGGCTGAAGGTGCTCGGTGCCGCGGCACTGTGGGTTTCGCTGTACGGCACCATGATCCTCAACTTCTGCGACTTCACCCGCAATTGCCCGGACCGCCGCACCATCAGCGTCGGCAACTTCTGGGGCCTGCCGGTGAACATGCTGGGCTTCGCGCTGATCGCCGTGGTGCTGGCCGGCGCGCAGTTCAGCATCGACGGCAGGCTGGTGCAGAACCCCACCGAGATCGTCGCCGCCATCCCCAACACCTTCGGCCTGGTGCTGGCCTGCCTGGCCTTCCTGATCGTCACCGTGGCGGTGAACATCATGGCCAACTTCGTCGCCCCCGCGTACGTGCTGACCAACCTCGCGCCGAACCTGCTGAACTTCCGCCGCGCCGGCCTGCTCAGCGCCACCATCGCCGTGCTGATCCTGCCGTGGCACCTGTACAACAGCCCGGCGGTGATCGTGTACTTCCTCGGCGGCCTGGGCGCACTGCTCGGCCCGCTGTACGGGATCATGGTCACCGACTACTACCTGGTGCGCCGTGGCCGGGTGAACCTGCCGGAGCTCTACAGTGAAAGCCGCGAGGCGGCCTATCACTTCAGCGGCGGGGTCAACCTGCGTGCGGTGGCGGCGTTCGTCCCGGCCGCGCTGATCGCCATCGTCCTGGCGCTGGTGCCGGCGTTCGAAACGCTGTCGCATTTCTCCTGGTTCTTCGGTGCCGGGCTCGGCGCGCTGATCCACTTCGCCCTCGCCGACCGCAAGCGCAGCCATGTGGATGTCTGCGGCGAATCCATCGCGGTGGACGCTGCGCATCACTGAGGCCGACAAGGCCGCCTTCGGGCGGCCTGGTTCGTTCAGGGCGCCAGCAGGAAGTCCAGCACCGCGCCTTCGAACTCACGGGGAAACTCGATGTTCGACAGGTGTACCGCCGGCAGTGTGAACAGGCGCGCGCCGGGGATTGCCTCGGCAATCAGCTCGCTGTGATCCGCGGCGGTAACCGTGTCGAATTGCCCTGCGATCACCAGCGTGGGCAGGCGGACGTTCCGCAAGGCCGTGCGCAGATCGGTTTCCTGCACGGCGGCAAAGGAACCGGCCAGCCCGTGCCGGTTGGTCGCCAGCAGCGTGGCGCGGAACGGCGCCACCTCCGGGCGGTCCTGCTCCAGCCAGGTCGCCGGGAACCAGTTGCCGAGGAAGGTCGCGGCGGTGTCCCGCATATCCTCCGCCTCCAGCACTTCGGCGATGCGCGCCTCCCACTGATCCTGTGGCCCCAGCCAGGCGGAAGTGTTCGCCAGCACCAGTCGCTCGATACGCTGCGGTGCGTTCAGCGCCAGCCATTGCCCGACGAAACCACCGAGCGACAAGCCGAGAAAATGCGCACGTTGCACACCCAGTGCGTCCAGCAATTCGATGACGTCTTCGCCCAGCCGCGCCAGCGAGTACGGCCCCGGCGGCACGCTGGAAGCGCCATGGCCGCGAGCGTCGTAGCGCAGCACGCGGAAGTGCTCGCTCAGCGCGGCAATCTGGCCGTCCCACATATGCAGGTCGGTGCCGATGGAGTTGGACAGAACCAGCAGCGGCAAGCCGCCGGCGCCATCCAGGCGGTAGGCAATGCGCACGTTGTCGCGGGTCGTCAGGTAGTGCAGCGGGCTCATGGGGGCGTCTCCGTCAGTGAAGGTGCAGACGAAGGTAGTTGCCGCGGCATTCCGAAGAAATTACAAAGAGCTGACCAGGACTGTCAGGAAAGCTGACATGCACGATTTCACCCTGCACGACCTGCAATGCTTCGATGCCGTGGCCACGGCGGGCGGTTTCCAGGCGGCGGCGCAGCAACTGCACCGCTCGCACCCGGCGGTGTTCGCCGCCGTCGCCCGGCTGGAGCGCCAGCTCGGTTTCGCACTGCTGGATCGCAGCGGCTACCGCGTCACCCTGACCGCCTCCGGCCAATCCTTCCATCGCCGCGCCCAGGGTTTGCTGCGCGAGCTGGGCAGCCTGCGCGACCACGCCACGCACCTGGCCGCCGGAGAGGAAAGCGAGCTGCGCGTGGTGCTGGGCGACTTCTGCCCGCGCCCTGCCCTGCTGGAACGATTGGCGCGCTTCTTCTCCGCTGAACCGCAGACGCGGCTGCAGCTGTACTTCGAAAGCGTCAGCGGCCCGCTGGAGCGGCTATTGGACGATGAGGCGGAACTGATCCTGCACCGTGTCGACAAGGCCGATCCGCGCCTGGAATGGCTGGACCTGGGCGCCGTGGATTTCATCCCGGTCATTGCCCCGGCGCTCCTGCCGGAAATGGAGAGTCCCGGCCCGGACCACCTGCGCCAACTCACCCAGTGCGTCATGCGCGACAGCGCCCGGCACTCGCCGCCGGTGGACTTCTTCACCCTCGAAGGAGCCCCGCAATGCACCGTGCCGGACCAGGCGATGAAAAAGGAGTTGGTGCTGCACGGTCTGGCCTGGGGGCACCTGCCGCGTCACTTGATAGAAGAGGAACTGGCCGAGGGCCGCCTGCGCGACCTCAGCGGAGCACAACTGCCTGGCCGTCGCGAGGAACTGGTCGCCGCGCGCCTGCGCGACCGCGCCCACGGCCCAGTCGCGCAACGGCTCTGGAGCTTCCTGCAGGCAGGCTGATCAGCTGCGACTCATTGGCCCGCGCACCGGCTGCTCGCGCAGGTGGCTGACCTCGCTGACCGGCGCACCCGCTGCGATCAGCGCCTCGCGCTGCTGCAGGATCGGCGTGCGGGCGATGGCGCGCTCGAACCGGTGGAGTTTTTCGAACGCCGGCAGGGCGAAGGCCGCTTCCAGCATCGCCGCCAGTTTCGGCCAGCGCTGGGCATCGAGCGGGTAGCGGGCGAACTGCGCGTTGCGCATGAAGCAGGCCACGCTGATGTCGGCGATGGACAGCTCGCCGAACAGCCAACCGCTTTCCGGCAACTGCGCTTCCAGGTAGTCGAAGATCGACGGCAGATCCTGTTGATAGGTCTTTTCCAGCACCGCTGCGTCCGGCTCGCGGCCCCACACGCCACGGCCGATCACCAACTGGTCGAACAGCTGCCAGATCACGACCTGGCCCATGCGGCTGTCGGCGAACTCCTCGATCCAGCGTGCGCGAGCGCGCTGGGTGATATCCGCCGGGTAGAGCGCAGGCTGTGGATAACGCTCTTCCAGGTACTGGCAGATCACCGAGGAGTCGTTGAGCACCAGCTCTCCGTCCACCAATACCGGCACCTGGCGCAGCGGGCTGAGGCGCTCGAACTCGGCGTTGCCGTAAAAGGGCACGACGGAGTCGATGCGGTAGTCCACGCCCTTCATCTCCAGCAGGACCAGCGCCTTGCGCACATAGGGGGACAGGTAGGAGCCGATGATGAGTACCGGGTCGGACATGGCTGTTCTTCTTATAGGAATGGGCGCCCGATTGTAGATCGTGCTGCGAACGGTGGACAAAAGCCGACGGGCGCCAATTGCGCGCGTGACTGCACTTTGCGATCATTTGCGAATAGTTATCGTTTTTGAACTTGATCCCATTCGGGTCATTGGGGGAGTAGCTTGTCGGCCATCCAGATGGGTAGCGGCGAACTCGTTGGCGCCTTGTATCGCGATCACCGCGACTGGCTGACTGCCTGGCTGAACCGCAGCCTGGGCTGTCCGCAGCGCGCCGAAGACCTGAGCCAGGACACCTTCGTCCGCGTGCTCGGTCGGCGCGAGCTGCCCTCCCTGCGCGAACCGCGCGCCTTCCTGGTGACCGTTGCCAAGGGCCTGCTGGTGGACCACTGGCGCCGCGTGGCGCTGGAACAGGCCTACCTCGACGAACTGAAATGCCTGCCCGAAGCGGTGCAGCCCTCCGCCGAGGACCACTGCCTGATCCTCGCCGACCTGCGCGAAATCGACCGTCTGCTGGGCAAGTTGTCCACCCGCGCACGCAGCGCCTTCCTGCTCAATCGCCTGGACGGCCTGGGCCACGCCGAGATCGCCGAGCAGCTGGGCGTATCCGTACCGCGCGTGCGCCAGTACATCGCCCAGGGCCTGCGCCAGTGCTACGTCGCCCTGTACGGCGAGCCGACGTGAAGGGACCGGTATCCCTGCAGGTGCTGGACGAGGCGATCAGCTGGCAGCTGCGCCTGGGCTCCGGTGAATCGCGCCCGGACGATGAAGCCGCCTTCGCTCGCTGGCATTCCGCCCACAGCGAGCATGCCCGCGCCTGGAGCCAGTTGGGCATGCTCGACCGCAGCCTTGCCGGCGCCGCCCCCAAGGCCGCACGCAACGCCTTGCTGCGCTCGCCCGGCGAGTCGCGGCGCAAGGTCCGCCGGCTGGCCGGCACCGGGCTGTCGCTGCTGCTGGTCGGCGCGCTGGCGCTGGGTGTCGGCAACCGTTACGCGCCGGTGCGCTATGCCTTCTCCGACCTGGTAACCGCCACTGGCGAGCAGCGCGAACTGCGCCTGCCGGACAACACCCGGCTGGTGCTCAACAGCCGCACCGCCGTCGATGTGCGCTTCGACGCCGAGCAACGGCGCATCGTCCTGCTCAGCGGCGAAATCCTGGTGGAGACCGCCCACGGCGACAGCCGCCCGTTCATCGTCGAAACCGACGAGGGCCGCCTGCGTGCCCTCGGCACGCGCTTCCTGGTGGAGCGTGACGAAGGCGACAGCACCTTGCTCAGCGTCCTGCAGTCCGCCGTGGCCGCACGCCCCGAACAACTGCCGGACGAGCGCGTGATCAACCAGGGCCAGCAGGTACGTGTGCGCGCCGACGGCTTCGGCACAGTGGAGGCCAACAGTGCCACTGCCGACGCCTGGACCCACGGCATGCTGGTGGTGGACAACGTGCGCCTGGGCGAGTTGATCGACCAACTGGCTCGCTACAGCCCCGGCCACCTCGCGGTGGACCCGGCGCTGGCGGACCTGCGCATCACCGGCAGCTTCCCGCTGAAGAACATCGACCTGGCGCTGAGCTCGCTGGAGCCGACGCTGCCGGTGCGTATCGAGAAGCACGGCCCCTGGTGGTCGCGCGTGGTGCCGCGCGGCTGAAGGTTCTTGCGTAGGAGCGAGCTTGCTCGCGAACGGATTCCCCCCCGGTTGCCAAGCCATCAAGGGGTTCGCGAGCGAGCTCGCTCCTACGAAAAGCCCTCCGGAAAAATATTTTCACCCCGCCCTATCACTTTTTGAATCTCGTCCGGCAAGGAGGCATCGAGAACCGTTTTCATTCAGGAGTCGTTTTCAATGCGCCGCCCGTTCGAACTGTCGCTCCGCCCCTGCCTGCTGGCCACCGCTATCCTGCTGACCACCTCTTCGGCCATCGCCGCCGACGCCGTGCGTGACTACCAGGTGCCCGCCGGCCCGCTGGCCAGCACCCTCAACCGCATCGCCGCCGAAGCCGGCCTGTCGCTGAGCCTCGACCCGGCGCTGGCCCAGGGCCGCAGCGCGCACGCCGTGCAGGGTCGCTACGATGCCGCCGGCGCGCTGCGCCAGGCGCTGCAGGGCAGCGGGCTGGAACTGGTGGAAAGCGAATCGGGCAGCTACAGCCTGCGCCCGGTGCCCAGCGACACCCTGTCGATGTCCGCCACCACCATCAGCGGCACCCAGGAAGACCCGGACGGCCCGACCGTCGGCTACCTCGCCACCCGCACCCGCGCCGGCACCAAGACCGACACCCCGCTGCTGGAAGCCCCGCGCTCCATCTCCGTCGCCACCCGCGAGCAGATGCAGGACCGCAACGTGCAGAGCCTGGACGACGCGGTGCGCTACATGCCCGGCGTGATCGCCAGCAGCTACGGCAACGACACCCGCGCCGAGTGGTTGAAGGTGCGCGGCTTCGAGCCGACCCAGTTCCTCGACGGCCTGCCGCTGCCCAAGGGCTCCTACGTGATGCCCAAGCTGGAAACCTGGGACCTGGAACGCGTCGCCCTGCTGCGCGGCCCGGCCTCCTCGCTGTACGGCCAGACCCCGCCCGGCGGCCTGCTGGACATGACCAGCCGCCGCCCCGAGACCGAGAGCAGCCATGAAGTGCAGTTGCAGGTCGGCAGCTATGAGCACAAGCAGATTTCCTTCGACAGCACCGGCAAGGTCGACGACGCCGGCAACCTGCTCTACCGCGTCAGCGGTGTCGTGCGCGACAGCAACACCCAGGTCGACCACGTCGACAACAAGCGCTACAACATCGCCCCGAGCCTGACCTGGAACTTCGACGAAGACACCAAGCTGACCTTCCTCTCGCAGTTCAACCGCGACGATACCGGCATCACCAGCCAGTTCCTGCCGCTGCAGGGCACCAAGCTGTCCACCCCGGCGGGCGAGGTGAAGTACCACGAGAACCTGGGCGACCCGGACTGGGAGTTCTACGACAAGACCTACTACGCCCTGGGTTATGCCTTCGAGCACCGCATCAACGACGTCTGGCAGTTCCGCCAGAACCTGCGCTACACCAAGAGCGACCTGTCCTTCCAGGGCATCACCGCCGGCGGCAGCGCGACCTCGGTGGCCGACGACGGCACCCTGTCCCGTGGCGCCAACGTGGTGGACGAAGACATCAGCCAGTTCGCCATCGACAACAACCTGCAGGCGGACTTCTCCACCGGCCCGCTCAAGCACACCCTGCTGCTGGGCCTGGATCACCAGCGCGCCAACACCAACTACAAGTGGCTGTACGGCACCGCGCCGACCAGCAACATCAGCAAGCCGATCTACGGCCAGGACTTCAGCAACGTCGTCTACACCGCGTACAACGACTACAACCAGAAGATGCGCGATACCGGCCTGTACGCCCAGGACCAGATCGCCCTCGACAACTGGCGCCTGACCCTCGGCGGACGCCAGGACTGGGCCCACACCGGCTCGAAGTTCTATAACGCCAATGGCGCCACCGATACCCGTCGCGACAGCAATTTCAGCGGCAACGCGGCGCTCAGCTACGTGTTCGACAACGGCGTGGCGCCCTACGTGTCCTATGCCGAGTCGTTCCAGACCGAAGCCGGCGGCACCAACGGTGCGGCCTTCGAGCCGAGCACCGGCAAGCAGTACGAACTGGGCGTGAAGTACCAGCCGGTGGGCACCGACCTGATGCTCAGCGCTGCCGTCTACGACCTGACCCGCAAGAACATCGTCCTCACCGGCAGCGACTTCATCAGCCGCCCGGTGGGTGAAGCGCAGGTCCGCGGCTTCGAGCTGGAGGCCGTGGGCAACGTCACCGAGAACCTCAAGGTGACCGCCGCCTACACCTACGCCAACAGCAAGATGACCAAGGTCGCCAACCCGCTGGACAAGAACCGTCCGCTGCCGCTCACCCCGGAAAACCAGGCCTCGCTGTGGGCCGACTACACCTGGCATGACGGCCTGCTCGACGGTTTCGGCCTGGGCTTCGGCACCCGCTACGTCGGCGAGACCCACAACATCGCCATCGGCAGCATGGGCTACGTGCGCGACAAGTCGGACGGCGACACCGGTTCCTACACCGTCTACGACGCCGCGGTGCACTACGACCTCGGCCGCCTGGACAACAGCCTCAACGGCCTGAACGTCGCGCTGAATGCCAACAACGTATTCGACAAGGAATACATCTCCACCTGCGACGGCTTCTACTGCTACTACGGCGACCGTCGCAACGTGGTGGCCAGCGTCAACTACAAGTTCTGACCGGAACCGGCGGCCCGCGCAACGCGGGCCGCTTCGATGTTTAGGGGAACGTAGGAGCGGGCTCCGTCCGCGATGACCTCCGGCGCGAGGCGGACCTATCGCGGACAGAGTCCGCTCCTACGCAATGCCCACCTGCTCAGCGCACCACCGCTCCCCACACCACACTCGCATCGTCGTGGATCTTCAGGCGCGGATAGTCCAGCGCCTGGCCATCGGCGCTTTCCAGCGCGCGCAATTCGTCGATCAGTGCTTCGACGCCACGCTCGGGCAGCGCCGCGAACAGCGCGTCCAGGTCGTAGCGGCGAAAATCCAGCAACCGGTCGAAACCATCGGTTACCAGCATGAATGCCTTCAGCCCCGCAGGGTCGAGCACCCGGCGTTGCACGTGGGAAATCCAGCGTTCGCTTGGGTCGAGGCACCAGTAGCCTTCCGGCGTGTTGGCCAGCATGCGGTTGCGCCGCACCCATTCGCGACTGGCCTGCCAGAGCTGCGCATGGCTCCAACCCGGATTCGCCTCGCGCAGCGCCAGCAGGCGCTGCACCGACTGGCGATCGATCTCTTCCAGCGGTGTGTCGCCGAAGCTCTCCACATGCCCGTCATCCCACGCCAGGTGGATGCAGGTGTCGCAGAGATTGAGCAGCTCCAGCGTGCCATCGCCCAGCACCCGCAGCAGGCTCAGGCAGGCCGTGGGCAGGTTCAGATCAAGGCTCACGGCCACGCCGGAATCGCGCTGGAAATCCGCAGCGATGCCCGCCTGCAATTGCACCAGCAGGTCTTGAGTCCGCCTGTACGGCTGCTCCTCCAGCAGGCGCTGAAGATGTCCATTGGCGCTCTGCGCCAGCCAGCGGGCATCGCTCTCGCCGCCCACCAGCCCCTGCCCGAGACTGGTCGCCCCATCCAGCACCCAGGCCGCCGTGGCGGTATGGCCGATGGCGTCATCGTTCACCGGCGAGCCCTGGCGGCACGCCGCCCCCAATACGGAAATCGTCGTCACAACCGCTCTCCTTCGTTTCGTCGGCCACACTGACCGGCGTACAGTCTCACCTGAATCCGGACTCTGCCAAGGAGAGCCCCATGCTTCGCGTTTTGTCCCTTCTCTTGACCGGCCTGCTGCTGGCCACCGGCGTCCATGCCGCCGAGGTGAAGTACTTCGACCTGCCCAAGGGTTCCGGCCCGCACGATGTGGCGCCCACCGAGGACGGCAAGGTCTGGTACACCGCGCAGAAGCTCGGCGTGCTTGGCCGGCTCGATCCGCAGACCGGGCAGAGCGAGCAGATCAGCCTCGGCAAGGGCTCCAGCCCCCACGGCGTGATCGCCGACGCCAACGGCGACGCCTGGATCACCGACGGTGGCCTCAACGCCATCGTCCACGTGGACGCCCAGCGCCTGGGCGTGGAAGTCATCCCGCTGCCCAAGGAGGCAGCCAACGCCAACCTCAACACTGCGGTATTCGATGACGATGGCGTGCTGTGGTTCACCGGGCAGAATGGCTTCTATGGTCGACTCGACCCGGACAGCCGCGACCTGAAGGTCTGGCCGGCGCCGCGCGGCAAGGGCCCCTACGGCATCGCCGTGACTCCGGATGGAGGCGTCTGGTACGCGTCGCTGGCAGGCAACTACATCGGCCAGGTCGACGATATCGCCGATAACGCCACCACCTTCGACGCGCCCGGCAACGACAGCGGTCCGCGTCGCCTGTGGGCCGACTCCGTGGGGCGGCTGTGGATCAGCCAGTGGAACGCCGGGAGCCTGGCTCGCTTCGACCCCAGCGACAACCAGTGGAAAACCTGGAAGCTGCCCGGCGATCATCCGCAGCCCCATGCCGTCTACGTCGATGCCATGGACCAGGTCTGGCTGAGCGATTTCGCCGCCAATGCCCTGCTGCGCTTCGACCCGCAGAGCGAGAAATTCACGGCCTTCCCCAGCGACCACGCAAACGCCAACGTCCGCCAGTTGCTTGGCCGCCCCGGCGAAGTGTGGGGCGCCGAATCCGGCACCGATCGCCTGGTGCTGATCCGCGACTGAACCGATGACCGACACCCAGGAGTTGCTGTCGATGAGTACCCGTCCCGTCCTGTTCCACGCCGCCGCTTCGCCCTTCGTGCGCAAGGTCATGGTCCTGCTGCACGAGACCGGCCAGGTCGACTCCGTGGAGCTGTACGCCGCCGTCCACACCCCCATCGCGCCGGACGCCGGCGTGCTGCACGACAACCCCGCCGGGAAGATTCCCGCCCTGCGCGTGGCCGACGGCCAGACCCTGCATGACAGCCGGGTGATCCTCGAATACCTCGACCAGCAGCACGCCGGCGAACCGCTGATCCCCCGCGAAGGCGCGGCGCGCTGGCGTCGCCTCACCCTCGCCTCGCTGGCCGACGCGGTACTGGATGCCGCCGTGCTGATCCGCTACGAAACCGCCATGCGCCCGCAGGAAAAACACTGGGACAAATGGCTCGACAACCAGCAACTGAAGATCGTCCGCACCCTCGCCTATTTCGACGGCCCGGCCCACCCCGAGCTGACCGGGCGCTTCGACATCGCCGCGATCGGCGTCGCCTGCGCGCTGGGCTACCTGGACTTCCGCCAGCCGCACTGGGACTGGCGCACGGACTATCCGCAACTGGCGAAGTGGTTCGCCGAGGTCAGCCAGCGGCCGTCGATGCAGGCGACCGTGCCGGCCTGACGGGTTGATGGGTATCGCTGCGCTCCAGCGTTCCTACGAGGGCGAGGGTACGCAGCTCAGAGAGTGCTCCGGCATGCTCCAGACCCGCCAGCCCGCACCGCCCAGCCCCCTCTCCCCTCGGGAGAGGGTTGCGGTGAGGGGAAGCCGGCTGCGCCAGGTCTTCATCATCGGCTGGCTGTGCCGCACCACCCGCCGCTGAAAACGTTCATCGTGCTTCTCCCTCCGCCCCACCCCCTGCTCGAACAACCCGGCGATCCGCCGTGCCAGCCGCCGCCCTACCTCGCGCTCCTCGCGCAGCCCGGCCCAGGCACTCACGACTGCTGCTCCTGGCCGCCGAAGCGGTAGATCGGCAGCGCCAGCAGCAGGCCGAGCTGGGCGACTCCCATGCACATCTCCAGGAAGGAACGCACGTGGGGATTGTTCGCCGCATCCTCGACGCCGGTGAGCAACTCCCACCACTCTCCCGGCAGCAGCAGGGCGATGTGGGCCAGCGGTTTGCCGCTGGCCACCAGCAAGGCGATCCAGTCGAAGCGGCCGATGAGCATCAGCAGCGGCAGGCACAGTCCGCTGATCAGCAGGCCGGCGAACAGGCACAGGGAAAAACGCATCACGTGGGTCATCGCGGCTCTCCTCAGCGCTGCACGCGCACATCGTCCAGGGAAAATTCCAGGTCATCGCCGCGGGGCTTGCCGATGCCATACCAGTCCAGCCGGCGGGTCAGCACCATCACGCCACCGAGCACGCCGAACAGCAGCAGCGAGCCCATCAGCAATGCATAGTCTTCGGCGCTGAGCAGCGCATAGAGCATCCCGTAGAGCCCGGCGAGCCCCAGGCTGAAACCGGCCCCGCGCCACAGGCTGTGCAACACGTGGCAGAGGTAGAAGCCGATCAGCCCAACGCAGGCGCCGGCGGACAACAGGTAGGCCAGCTCGAAGCCGAGGTGCTCGGAAAGCGACAGCAGCAACAGGTAGAACAGCGCCAGCGCCATGCCCACCAGCGCGTACTGGATGGGGTGCACCGACAGGCGCTTGAGCACTTCGAAGAGGAAGAAGCCGGCGAAGGTGAGGACGATGAACAGCAGCGCGTACTTCACCGCGCGGTCGGTCTTCAGGTACTGGTCCACCGGGTCCACCAGCGCCACGCCGAAACGATGCTCACCGAACTGGCTGCACTCGGCGGTGCTGGCACGAGCGGTATCCGGATCAGCCGCGCCAACCGCACGGGCGACATCGACCTGGGCCGGCGCGGTGCACGCACGCAGTTGGTCCTCCAGGTTGGTGGCGAAGAAGCTGGTGCGCCAGCGCGCGCTGAAACCCTGGTCGCTGACGCTGCGCTCGGTGGGCAGGAACTCGCCGCCGAAGCTGGGGTGCGGCCAGTCCGAGACCAGGTTGACCTGGCTGTCGCGGCCCACCGGGGTGATGTCCAGTCGGCTGCTGCCCAGCAGCGAAAGCTCGAAGGCATAGTCGAAACGCTGCTCGCGGTCGCTGGCCTTGAGCGGCAGCAGCGCATGCACGCCGTTGCCGAGGAACTGGCTCTGGGTGCCGGGCTGGAAGTCGCGCAGCTCGTCGCCGACTTTCAGCTTCGGCGCATTCTCGATGCCACGCACATCGCTGATGCCCACGGCCAGCAGCGGGTCGTCGAAACGGTAGCTGGTGAGATCACTGCTGATGCCGTAGTTGGCCGGCAGGACGAAGCTGCCGCTGACCCGGCTGTCGGCATGGAACAGGCGCGCCTCGTAGATGCCGCGATGGCGCAGCTCGGTGCGCATCTGCCCGTCGAGGCTGAAGACTTCCGGCAGGAAGTACAGCCGCCCGCGCACCTCGCGTTCCTGCAATACGCGCTGCTGGCTGGCCTTGTCCAGGCGCCAGCTGCGAATGGTACGGGTGTAGGGCACGACCACCAGCGGGCCGGTGAGCTGCTGGCTGTAGCTGGCGCTGCGGGCGATGTCCTGCAGGACTTCGTCGCGGTAGTTCTGACGCTCGTCGACGAGGCCGTCGATCATCAGCAGGGGTATCAGCAAGAGGACGATCAACAGCGCGATGGCGCCGAGCTTGATGCCGAGATGGCGGTTCATCGAGGGCTTCTCCGTAGGTGGACGACGGAGAGAGCTTGGGGTTCGCGCGTGGCGGCGCTCGGGGCGGATTGTGGAGACTGTGTGGGTTTTATGTGGCACGGAACTCCCTGTAGGAGCGCGCCATGCGCGCGATAGCGGGCATGGCCCGCTCCTACAATGGCAGGACCAGGCTCGCCTTCACGCCGCCGTCGACGTTCTCCACGCTCAGCTCACCACCATGCAAGGTCGCTACTTCCGCGACGAAATTGAGGCCGAGGCCGGTGCTCTTGCGGCCACTCGCCGGACGCGGCAGCGAATAGAAACGCTCGGTCAGGCGCGGCAGGGCGAACTGCGGAATGGCTTCGCCCTGGTTGAACAGCTCGACGCGCCAGCCCTCGCCAACGGGCAGCGCATCGAAGCGAATCACGCCGCCGGCCGGGGTGAAATCCAGCGCATTGTCCAGCAGGTTGCCCAGCGCCTGGCGCAGCAGGAAACGCTCGCCCACCACGGTTGCCTGCGGTGGAATCGCATTCTCCAGCTGCACCCCCTGCGCACGGGCCATGCGCTCATCGATCAGCTCATTCGCCAGCTCATGCAACGCCACCGGTACATGCTCCTCCAGCCCCTGGCGCTGTTCCACCTGGGCGAGGTTCAGCAGGCGCTCGATCAGCTGCTGCAGGCGCTCGCTCTCCCCGGCGATGTTGCCGACGAAGCGCGCACGCTGCTCGGCAGGCATCTCGCCTTCGAGCAGTTCTGCCGCGCCACGGATTGCCGCGAGCGGGCTCTTCAACTCGTGGGTCAGGGTATGCACGTAGCGCTCGACGTAGTCCTTGCCCTCGAGCTGCACGCGCATGTGCTCCACCGCGCCGGCCAGTTGCGCCATCTCGCCGCCCCGATAGCGCGGCAGCTCGGCGCGCCGGCCCTCGCTGACCGCCTGGGCGTAGCGGGTCAGGCGATCCAGCGAGCGGCTCAGCCACCAGGACAGCCCCGCGCCGACCAGCAGGCCGAGCACGATCAGCCCGGCGCCGAGCCACGCCAACCGGCGCTGCGAGCGATCGATGTAGGGTTGCAGGGTACGGTTGGGCTTGGAGACCGAGACCACGCCGATGATCTTCTCGCCATCGCGGATCGGCGCGGCGACATACATCACCGAGGACTCCGGGTCATCCGCCGACTCGCGGCTGGAGCGCGCCCCGTACTCGCCGTGCAGGGTCCGATAGACGTCGTTCCAGCGCGAATAATCCTGGCCCACTGCCTTGCCGAGTGAGTCCAGCAGGACGACGCCGCGCACATCGGTGACGTAGATGCGGTGGTTCACCGCGGTCTTGTTCACGCCCCAGATGTCGGCCTGCGGGCTACGCGCGCCATAGGCGCGGAGCATGTCGGGCAGTCGGCTCTGGTCGAGGGTGCCGCGCTTCACGTCAGCCTGGAGAATCTCGGCCAGCAGATTGGCGGTATCCACCAGGGTCTCTTCGCTGGACTGGCGTACGCCGGGGCGGATTTCGTCCATCACCGTGCGCAGGACGAACCAGCCGGTCAGCCCGACGAAGAAGAAGTAGACCAGGAATATCCGCAGCGACAGGCGCATCAGCTCTTGTCCGGCGCGTAGCTGTAGCCCAGCCCGCGGTGGGTCTGGATCGGTTCGGCGGTGGGAGCGACCTGGCGCAGCTTGGCGCGCAGGCTCTTGATGTGGCTGTCGACGTTGCGCTCGTAGCCGGCATCGGCGGCGACGCCCAGGGCATCGAGCAACTGCTCGCGGCTGAAGACGCGTTCGGGGCGCGCCAGCAACGTTTGCAGCAGGCGGAATTCGTGGCGGGTCAGGGCCAGCAAGTGGCCGTGGTAGCGAATCTGGAAACGCTCTTCGTCCACCTCGAACGGGCCGTTGCCGGCGGGCGCCGTGGCAGGCGCTTCACGCGGCGCGGTGCGCTTGAGGATGGCTTTCACCCGCGCGGCAACTTCGCGCGGGCTGAAGGGTTTGACCACATAGTCGTCGGCGCCGATCTCCAGGCCGACGACGCGGTCGATCTCGGCGTTGCGCGCGGTGAGGAAGATCACCGGCACTTCGGAGAAGCGCCGCAGCTGTTTGCAGGCTTCGAAGCCGCTGATGTCGGGCAGGCCGACGTCGAGGATGACCAGGTCGAATGCGTCGCGCTGCAGGCGTTCGAGGGCGGGGCCGGCGAGGTTCAGCCAGGTGGCCTCGAAACCCTCGGCCTGCAGGGCGTAGAGCAGCGTGTCGGCGATGGCGGCTTCATCTTCGACGATGAGGATGTGGGGCATGGGATTCCGATTCCCGGGAAAGTCCCGGAAGGGTCCATCATGCCCCGCGCCGCGTCAATCGAGGATCAGGAGCAGCTCGGCTTGCCGGCGACGAAGCGCTCACCCGGGTCCACCGCGACATGGAATTTGCGCAGGCCCTTGGTGCCCATCAGGAACGGGTAGTTGAAGTGGCTGCGATCAGTGAGGTTGACCTCGATGGTGCGCTGGTCTCCGCCCAGGCATACCGGCAGCTCGATCACCGGGCGCTGGCTGAGGCCGGGGCTGGCCTCTTCCTCTTCGTCCTCGCCAGCGGATTCGGTGCGGTTCTTGATCTTCGAGATGCGCGACAGCTTGTGCTCGTATACCGAGTCGCCGCCGTCCTTGGTGGCCAGCTTGAAGCGCACCCAGTCCTCGCCGTCACGCTGGAAGATCTGGATGTCCTTGGCCGACAGCGAGGAGGTGTAGGCGCCGGTGTCCATCTTGGCCTGCAGGGTCTGGTCGAGTTCGGGCAGGCTGACCCATTCGTAGCGGCCGTAGAGCTTGGTCTCGGCGGCCAGGGCGAGGCCGGGCAGTGCGATGAGGGTAAGCAGAGCAAGGGCGCGTTTCACGCGGAATCTCCGGGGTGGATTACGTCGCATAGGACTAGCACGGCGGCCATTGGTTCGCCATACCCGCGCCGCTTGGGCAGGAACAATTGTCTGCGTATCATGGCCGCGCCACCGTCGCACAAGGAATGGACCCCATGCCGGCAGTCAAAGGCGTCATCGCCAGCCTCCTGCTGTTGCTCAATACCCTGATCCTGATCGGGCCTATGATGCTGATCGCGCTGCTCAAGCTGATCATTCCCGGTCAGGCCGCGAAGGACGCCTGCTCGCGCGGGGTGATGTGGATCGCCGAGACCTGGGCGGAGATCGACAAGGCCATCTTCGCCCTGATGACGCCCACCCTCTGGGACATCCGCGGCGGCGCCCAATTGCGTGGCGACACCTCTTACCTGGTGATCAGCAACCACCAGTCCTGGGTCGACATTCCGGCGCTGGTGCAGGCCTTCAACCGCAAGACGCCCTACTTCAAGTTCTTCCTCAAGAAGGAGCTGATCTGGGTGCCCTTCCTCGGCCTGGCCTTCTGGGCGCTCGACTACCCCTTCATGAAGCGCTACAGCAAGGCCTTCCTGGAGAAGCACCCGGAACTCAAGGGCAAGGACCTGGACATCACCCGGGCCGCCTGCGAGAAATTCAAGCGCATGCCGGTGACCGTGGTGAACTACCTCGAAGGCACGCGCTTCACCCCGGCCAAGCAGGCCCAGCAGCAGTCGCCCTACCAGAACCTGCTGCGCCCCAAGGCCGGCGGCGTGGCCTTCGTGCTGGCCGCGCTGGGTGAGCAGCTCGATACGCTGCTGGACGTCACCCTGGTCTACCCGAAGGGCCCACGACCGGGCTTCTGGGACCTGCTCTGCGGACGCGTGCCGCGCATCATCGTCGATATCCAGGCGCGCGAGATCGACCCCGCGCTGTGGCAGGGCGATTACGAGAACGATGCGGAATTCCGCCAGTACGTGCAGCAGTGGGTATCGCAGCTGTGGGAACAGAAGGATGCGCGCATCGAACAGTTGCGCCAGGAGTTCTGACGCGGCTCAGGCGCCCCGCCCGGCGACCGGCGCAGCCGGCGTCAGCGGGGCCGTCGGCGTGCCCCAGAGTCCACCGAGCGTCCCCAGCAGCTGGCTGCTCAAGCCCTGCTCGGTGAAGTAGTCGAGGATCACCCCGGCGAAGCGGCCGATCATCGACTGGTCCATGCCCAGCACGCCGAAGATCTGGTCGACGTCCTGCAGGTTGTTGATCCCGCCCAGCAGCGCCGCGGCGCTGCCCAGCCCACCGAAGCCACCCAGCGCACCACCCAGATCGCCCAGCGAGCTGTTGCCGGCGAGCTGGTCGAGGTTCGGCAGGGATTTCTGCAACTGTGCCGTGTCGGTGTCCTTCAGGCTGTTCATCGCCAGCCCCAACAAGGCGCCGGTGCCGCCGATGGCCTGCTGCTCGCTGACACCCAGCTGCTTGGTGAGGTTGCCCAGCAGCGCATTGGCGGCGGGCGGCACGCTCTGCGTCTCGGTGACGGGCTCGCTGGCGTCGGTGAAGGTAGCGGCGAACACGGGGGAAGCGGCCAGCCAGGCGGCAGCCAGGAAGACGACGGAACGGGTGGGCATCGACGGCTCCGGAAAACGGATGTCCGGCCCCAGGACGGGGCCGGATCGTCGATAGGACCGGGGCGCGGCGCGGCGGTTCCGCGCCGGCCGGCGGATATCAGGCGCCGGTGCCCCAGAGGCTGCCCAGGGTGCCGAGCAGGTTGCTGTTCAGGCCCTGCTTGCCGAGGTAATCCAGCAGCACGCTGGAGAATTTGCCGGTCATGTCCTGGTCCATGCCCAGCGCGCCGAAGGCCTTGCTCACGTCGCCCATGCTGCTGACGTTGCCCAGCAGGCCGCTGGAAGCGCCGCCGCCCAGGTCGCCGAGCTGGCCACCGAGGCCGCCCAGGGCATTGCTGCCGGTGAGTTTGTCGAGGCCGGGAACGGTCTTCGCCAGCTGCGAATAGTCGGCGGTGCTCAGCTTGTTCTTCGCCAGGCCCAGCAACGCGCCGGTACCGCCGAGCGCCTGTTCGTCGCTGACGCCGAGCTGGCCGGTCAGGGCGCTGAGCAGGCCGCTGGTCTGCGGGGTGGAAGCAACGCGCGAGGTATCGGCGCCGGTCGCGCCGGACACCGCCTTGGCGGCATCGCCCAGGTTGAAGGCGAATGCGGAGGAAGCCGCCAGCAGGGCGGCCAGTGCGAGGGTGACACGGGGTTTGACGGACATCGCTGTCTCCTGGGGGTACCGGACGCCATATCGACCGGGAGCCGGGGCCATTGTTCCGCCCTGGGAGGCGCGACGGGGGAAAAGCACGGCGCGGTCACAGGACCGCCAATGATCGACCTCCCGAGGCAGCGACAGGGAACTCCCTCGCCAGTGGGCAACGAAAGGCCGTTCGTCCAATTCCCTGGGCTGGCGGCGAGCTAGAGTCGTCTCTCCGCTGCCGCGGCGTTTTTCCCCGCGAACGCCAAAGATTCCCTAAGCTAGAGCCATTCCCGCCCGACGGACCGACCATGAGCGAACCCTTCATCCTCACGCCCCGCGTGGCCCGCCTGCTGCCCTGGCTGGTGGCCATCGCCTTCTTCATGCAGGCCCTGGACGGCACCATCCTCAACACTGCCCTGCCGAGCATGGCCCGCTCGCTGGAAGAGGACCCGCTGCGCATGCAGGGCGTGGTGATCGCCTACCTGCTCACCGTGGCGTTGCTGATCCCTTCCTCCGGCTGGATTTCCGACCGCTTCGGCACGCGCCGGGTCTTCCTCTTCGCGATCTTCCTGTTCAGCTTCGGCTCGCTGCTCTGCGCGCTCTCGCCCAGCCTTGGCAGCCTGGTCGGCGCCCGCGTGGTGCAGGGCATCGGCGGCGCGCTGATGATGCCGGTGGGGCGCCTGGTGATCCTGCGCGTGTACCCGCGAACGGAGCTGGTGCGCATCCTCAGCTTCGTCACCATCCCCGGCCTGCTCGGTCCGCTGGCCGGCCCGACGCTGGGCGGCTGGCTGGTGGAGTATGCCAGCTGGCACTGGATCTTCCTGATCAACCTGCCGGTGGGGCTGGTCGGCTTCATCGTCGCCCTGCGCCTGATGCCGGACCTGCACGGCGTGCGTGCGACGCGCTTCGACACGATCGGCTTCCTGCTGTTCGGCGGCTCCATGGTGCTGATCACCATCGCCCTGGAAGGCCTGGGCGAATTGCGCATGCCCCATGTGCGCGTGGTCCTGCTGCTGGTGGGCGGCCTGGTGCTGCTGGCGGCGTATTGGCTGCGCGCACTGAAGATCGAGGCGCCGCTGTTCCCTCCGTCTCTGTTCCAGACGCGAACCTTCGCCGTCGGTGTGCTGGGCAACCTGTTCGCACGGCTGGGCAGCGGCTCCCTGCCCTTCCTCACGCCGCTGCTGCTACAGATCGGCCTGGGCTTCTCGCCGTCGCGGGCGGGCATGACCATGATCCCGATGGCACTGGCGGCCATGGTGATCAAGTCGCTGGCGCGACCGCTGCTGGACCTGTTCGGCTACCGCAAGCTGCTGGTGGGCAACACCCTGTTGCTCGGCGCGATGATCGCCAGCCTCGGCCTGGTCGACCAGAACACTCCCTACGCGCTGCTGCTGGTGCAGCTGGCGATACTGGGCGGGATCAACTCGCTGCAGTTCACCGCGATGAACACCCTCTCCCTGATCGACCTGCGCGACGACAACGCCAGCGCCGGCAACAGCCTGCTCTCGGTGGTCATGCAGTTGTCCATCGGCATGGGCATCGCCTGCGCGGCGGCGCTGCTGGGCGGCTTCAATGGTGACCAGGAAAGTGCGCAAGGCGACGTGCTGTCAGCTTTCCACGCGACCTACTTCAGCGTCGGCATCCTCTCGATGCTGGCGGCGGCGATCTTCTTCCAGCTCAACGCCGACGACGGCCGCACCACGCCACGCCGGGTCGAGCCCGAGCATGGCGTCGATGAGCACTGATCAGGGCTTGCAGGTAGGCGCGACGGTCTGCGTCTTCGAGGCGTCCACCGCGCCCAGGTGTTCCAGGGTGCGGCGGCCGAGCAGCACCGGGTAGTCCAGAGTCTGGCGGTCACGCAGGGTGAACTGCTCGCGATAGACCTTGCCGCCCAGGCAGACGTCCATCAGCACCACCGGGCTGCGCTCGACGCCGCTCTCGTTCTTGAACTTGAGCACACGCTCGACGCGCCGCTCGAAGGGCAGGCGCTGCTCCTTGCCGGTGGCAGGGTCGGTGAGCATCACGTCGTACTGCACCCAGCGCTCGCCGTTCTTCTTGATCCGGACGATGTTGCGCGCATCCATCACCGAGGTCTGCGCGCCGGTGTCCAGCTTGGCCTTGAGCGGCGCCTGCTCGGGCATCAGCATGAGCGTTTCCACCCAGCCCCAGGTGGTGGGCTGCGCGGGGGCGTCGGCGGCAAGGGCACTGCCCGAGAAGAGCAGGCCGGCGAGCAGCAGGCGGAAGGCGGGCGATGGCATGGATGGCGGCTCCGGAAAGTCGATGGCGGCACTATGGGCAATCAGAACATAGGCAATAAAAAACCCCGGATGTTTCCACCCGGGGTTCTTTTTGGCTGACGCCAGGGGATCTTAGATCACCTGCACGCGCTCGGCCTGCATGCCTTTCTGGCCCTGCACGACCTCGAAGCTGACTTTCTGGCCTTCGGCCAGGGTCTTGAAGCCGTTACCTTCGATAGCGCGGAAGTGTACGAACACGTCCGGGCCGCTTTCCGGGGTAATGAAGCCGTAGCCTTTGGTCTCGTTGAACCACTTGACGGTGCCGTTCTGACGATTCGACATGGTGTTCTCCTTGGAACGTATTTTTGAAATTAGCCACGAATGGCCAGGAACTGAGTTGCAAGGAGTTACAAGGAGTCGAGCAGGACGGGGTGGAATAACCGACCGCATCAGGTCACGATCGACGGCGACCCATGCAAACACAGTCCGGAAACTCTACGATAAAAATCTGCGGAAAGCGAATCTCTTGAAAAAACCGTTCATCGCCACTTGGAGAAATTCTGACGAGCGGCCTCAAACCCTTGCCATATCGGCTTCTCAGCCCTTTTGAGGGTGCTCTCCTGCTACACTGCGCGGCCATATGGATTCACCCGGGCTCCCTTCGTGACCACCTCTGCATTTTCCAGCCTCGCGCTGTCGGCCGACCTGCTGGCCAACCTCGATTCTCTCGGTTACCGCGAGATGACGCCGATCCAGGCTGCCGCCCTGCCGGCGATCCTCAAGGGCCGCGACCTGATCGCCCAGGCCAAGACCGGCAGCGGCAAGACCGCCGCCTTCGGCATCGGTCTGCTCAGCCCGCTGAATCCGCGCTACTTCGGCTGCCAGGCACTGGTGCTGTGCCCGACCCGCGAGCTGGCTGACCAGGTGGCCAAGGAAATCCGCCGCCTCGCCCGCGCCGCCGACAACATCAAGGTGCTGACCCTCTGCGGCGGCACGCCCTTCGGCCCGCAGATCGGCTCGCTGGAGCACGGCGCCCACGTGGTGGTCGGCACCCCCGGTCGCATCCAGGAACACCTGCGCCGCGGCACCCTGAAGCTCGATGGCCTGAACACCCTGGTGCTCGACGAAGCCGACCGCATGCTCGACATGGGCTTCTACGACAGCATCGCCGACATCATCGGCCAGGCCCCGGCGCGCCGGCAGACCCTGCTGTTCTCCGCCACCTACCCCGAGGGTATCGACCAGCTGGCGGCGAAGTTCCTGAAGAACCCCGAGCGCGTGGAAGTGGAAGCGCTGCACGACGACAGTCAGATCGAGCAGCACTTCTACGAGATCGATCCCAAGCAGCGCCTCGATGCCGTCGTCCGCCTGCTCCAGCATTTCCGCCCGCAATCCTGCGTCGCGTTCTGCCATACCCGCCAGCAGTGCATGGAAGTGGTCGAGCAACTCAACGCCCGCAAGATTTCCGCACTGGCCCTGCACGGTGACCTGGAGCAGCGCGAACGCGACCAGGTGCTGACCATGTTCGCCAACCGCAGCTGCAGCGTGCTGGTGGCCACCGACGTGGCCGCGCGCGGGCTGGACATCGCCGCGCTGGAAGCGGTGATCAACGTCGAACTGTCGCGCGATGCCCAGATCCACATCCATCGGATCGGCCGCAGCGGTCGTGCCGGCGAAAAGGGCCTGGCGCTGTCGCTGGTCACTCCCGCCGAAGCCAACCGCGCGCAGGCCATCGAAGACCTGCAGGGCGCGCCGCTGAACTGGGAACGCATCGACTTCCTCAAGGCCAACGACACCCCGCTGCTGCCGCCGATGACCACCCTGGCCATCGCCGGCGGGCGCAAGGACAAGCTGCGTCCCGGCGACATCCTCGGCGCGCTGACCGGCGATGCGGGCCTCAAAGGCACACAGGTCGGCAAGATCGCCATCTTCGACTTCCAGGCCTTCGTCGCCGTGGAGCGCGACATCGCCAAGCAGGCGCTGAAGCACTTCAACGAAGGCAAGATCAAGGGCCGCTCGTTCAAGGCGCGCATCCTCTGACCGGAAAGCCCCTGTAGGAGCGAGCTTGCTCGCGAACCGCACGATATCGATAACGTCGGCAAACAGTGTTCGCGAGCAAGCTCGCTCCTACAGAAAGCCCCGCGGCTCAGCCGCGTCGGTGCGTGACTCGCTCGCGATAGCCGCACGACAGTCGTTCCGCTAGTCTGAGCAGCAGACATTCGGAAGTCCCGCACGCGCATGTTTTCCTCCCCACTGCTCCAGTCTCTGCGGCGCCTCTGGGCGCTGGACAAGTTCGCCTACAGCCTGCGGGTGTTCGTCGCCCTCAGCGGGGTCATGCTCGCGTGCTGGCTGCAGGGTCGGCCGGAGCTGGTCATCCCGCTGTTCCTCGGGGTCATCGCCAGCGCCCTGGCGGAAACCGACGACCACTGGCTGGGCCGCCTGCAGGCACTGCTGGTGACCCTGGCGTGCTTCACCATCGCCTCGCTGGCGGTAGAACTGCTGTTCCCCTACCCGCCCCTGTTCGTCGCCGGGCTCGCGCTCTCGACCTTCGCCATGACCCTGCTCGGCGCCCTCGGCGAGCGCTATGCGGCGATCGCCTCGGCGACCCTGATCCTGTCGATCTACACCATGATCGGCGTCGACCAGCGCGGCGGTACGCCCACCGACTTCTGGCGCGAACCGCTGCTGCTGGTGGCTGGTGCGGGCTGGTACGGATTGCTCTCGGTGCTGTGGAACGCGCTGTTCGCCAACCAGCCGGTGCAGCAGAGCCTGGCGAAGCTGTTCCTCGAACTGGGCGAGTACCTGAAGATCAAGTCGACCCTGCTGGAGCCGCTGCGCCAGCTCGACGTCGAAGCCCAGCGCCTGGCGCTGGCGCGGCAGAACGGGCGCGTCGTGGTGGCGCTCAACCAGGCCAAGGAAACCATCCTCGCACGGTTGTCCCACGGCAGGCCGAGCCCGAAGATCAGCCGCTACCTGAAGCTCTACTTCATCGCCCAGGACGTTCACGAGCGCGCCAGCTCGTCGCACTACCCGTACAACCAGCTGGCCGAAGCCTTCTTCCACAGTGACGTGCTGTTCCGCTGCCAGCGCCTGCTCAACCAGCAGGGCAAGGCATGCAAGGCGCTGGCGAAGGCAATCCAGCTGCGCCAGCCGTTCGACTACAACGACAGCGAACTGGCCCTGGCCGACCTCAACGCCTCGCTGGAGTACCTGCGCCAGCAGGGCAACCCGGCCTGGCGCGGCCTGCTGCGCTCCCTCGGCGCGCTGGCGGCCAACCTCACCACCCTGGACCGCAAGCTCAGCGGCGCGAGCAACCCCGACATGCTCGACGACGAGCAGGACAGCACACTGCTGGACCGCTCGCCACGCTCATTCAAGGACGCGCTGGAGCGCATCCGCCTGCAGGTTTCGCCGACCTCACTGCTGTTCCGCCACGCCCTGCGCCTGTCGCTCGCACTGGCTGCCGGCTACGGCGTTCTGCACCTGATCCACCCGACCCAGGGCTACTGGATCATGCTCACCACGGTGTTCGTCTGCCAGCCGAACTACGGCGCCACGCGCATCCGCCTGGTGCAGCGGATCCTCGGCACGCTGGTCGGCCTGGTGGCCGGCTGGGCGCTGATCGACCTGTTCCCCAACCCGCTGGTCCAGTCGCTGCTGGCGGTGGTCGCCGGGGTCGCCTTCTTCGCCACGCGAAGCACCCGCTACACCCTGGCGACGGCGGCGATCACCCTGCTGGTGCTGTTCTGCTTCAACCAGGTGGGCGACGGCTACGGGCTGATCCTGCCGCGCCTGTTCGATACCCTGCTCGGCGCGCTGATCGCCGGCATCGCAGTGTTCCTGGTGCTGCCCGACTGGCACGGGCGCAGCCTGCACCGGCTGGTCGGCGGCACCCTGGCGTGCAACAGCCGCTACCTGCGGGAAATCATGCAGCAGTACGCCAACGGCAAGCGCGACGACCTCGCCTACCGCACCGCGCGGCGCAACGCGCACAACGCCGACGCGACGCTCTCCACCACACTGTCGAACATGCTGCTGGAGCCCGGCCACTTCCGGAAGGACGCGGAGATCGGCTTCCGCTTCCTGGTGCTGTCGCACACCCTGCTCAGCTACCTTTCCGCCCTCGGCGCGCACCGCAACCAGCTGCCGCCCGACGTCAACGACGACCTCATCGCCGAGGCCGCCGAGCGCCTCACCGCCAGCCTCGACGACATCGCCGCGCGGCTCAACGAGCGACGCCCGGTGGCTATCTACAGCGACGAGGAAGACGCGCTGGCCAAGCGCCTGGAAGAGTTGCCCGAGGAACAGGACGACGCCCACCGGCTGGTACAGACCCAGCTGGCACTCATTTGCCGGCAGCTCACGCCGCTGCGCACCCTGGCGGCGCACCTGCTGAAGAAGGACCTCGGAGCGGAGCAGAGCGAAGCCGCCTGACGCTTTTGCAGGATCGAGGGGGACGCCCAGTTCTGGCTCGCGAACGCATTGCACCGGAGTGAATCGGGGTTCGCGAGCAAGCTCGCTCCTGCATAGAGCCCAAAGCCCCGTCAGAGACCGTGCTCGCGCATCAGCGCGTCGTAGCTGCCGTCCTCGTGCATCTCGTGGATCGCCTTGTTGAACGCCGCGATGATCGCCGCGTGGTCGGGCACATGCCGGCCGACCAGGATGTGCAGGCCATTCTCGGTCAGCGGAACCGGCAGGAATTCCAACTGGCCCTTGAGTTCGGCGAGGTCGCCGTTGAAGTGCACGCGCGCCGTGATCTCGTCTTCCAGCGTCAGGTCCACTCGGCCGGCCTGCAGCATCAACGCCGCGTTGACGAAGCTGAACACCGGTACGCGCTGCAGTTTCGGATCGCTGTTGAACGCCTCGGAATAGGCGTACCCGCGGACCATGGCGATGCGGTAAGGATAGAGATCGGCCAGCTTGCCGAAGGTGATGGGCGAGCCCTGGCGCTTGATCAGGCGTACGCGGTTGACCAGGTAGGGCTCGGAATAGACAGCGAAGGACTCCCGCTCCGGCGAATACCACGCATCCGCCACCAGGTCGTACTCGCCGTTGGCCACGCCGTGCAGCACGCGCGGCCAGGGCACTTCGATGTACTCGCTGGCGTAACCGGCACGCTTGAGCGCCGCCTGCACCAGGTGCACCGCCACGCCGTTGCCCGGCAACTGGCGATCCGCGTAGGGCGGCCAGCGGTCCGCGGCAATGCGCAGCACTTCCCCGGCCGGCGCCGCGCTGGTCACGCACAGAAGCAGGAGGATCAGCAGCAGGCGCAGCGGCATCGCGGATGTCGTCCAGGGAGAAGCTTTCAAGACTAGACGCTGCCCACGGCGCCGCGCCAACCTCAGAACAGCATCGCCGCGCGCAGGCTCATGCCGCCGCCGGTTTCCGGCACCACGGTCACGTTGTAACGCTCACTCTCCGGACCTTCGAGGAACAGGTTGTAGGTGAAGTTGGCGAAGAAATTGCCCACGGCCATCCCCACCAGCACATCGGTGGGATAGTGCTTGTCGCCTTCCACACGCGATAGCGCGGTCAGCCCGTCGAGGGTGTAGAGCCCGGCCTTGGCGGTGTAGCGCCAGGTCGGGTCCATATCGATATAGTCCAGGTTGCGACGGGTGAAACTGGTGTGCACGGCCGTCACGGCGGTGTGCTTGGACGGGAAGGAGTCGTCGGGAATCCCGTCCGGCCGCTCGCGTCCGGACCATTCCTTGGCCTCCTCGACGAAGCCGGTCACCGCATAGCGGTCCGCCGCCAGCAAGGTCAGGTTGCGCCCGCGCCAGCTCCACTTCTCCTCGCTGCTCACGTCCTTGGGCGATGCCACCAGGCCGGTGACCACGCTCAGGCCGGTGGCGAGGTTGAGCATGCGGTCGGCGGCCTGGTTGGCGTCGCCGCCGAAGAACCAGTCATGGTTGCTCGCCGACTTCTGCCACTTGTGGTCCCAGCCGCCCGCGGCGATCACCGCCGCGCCAGCCACCGGAGCCCAGACATCAGCGCTGGTGGCGGCGCGCTGTGCCGAATCCCCCACCCGATCCCAGCTCATTTGCGGTGCCCCTGCGCAACCGATGAGCGCGGCGCTGGCCGCCAGGGTGGCGACTGCCAGCAAAGTCCGAGTCATGATGTTCCCCCATGCGCCCGGCCCGCTCCAGGGCAGCGGACGCGTCAATGCATGAGCGGGGAAGGATAGTCCGGTGCGTTCTGAAGGCTCCTGCCTTCAGTCATTAATCGGTAACTCTTCATTTCCTTCAGCGGAAAAAGAAAAACCCCGCCGAGGCGGGGTTCTTCAAATCAGACGGAATCAGCCTTTGAAGACGTCTTCCACCGACTGCAGCGGGTAGTGCTTCGGATACGGCAGGGTCGCCACGCCGGTCTCGATGGCGGCCTTGGCCACGGCGTCGGAAACGACGGTGATCAGGCGCTTGTCCATCGGCTTCGGAATGATGTACTCGCGGCCGAACTCGATCGCGCTCACGCCGTAGGCGTCGCACACGTCCTTGGGTACCGGCAGCTTGGCCAGGTCACGCAGGGCCAGGGCGGCGGCGATCTTCATTTCTTCGTTGATGCGGGTGGCGCGTACGTCCAGGGCACCGCGGAAGATGAAGGGGAAGCCCAGTACGTTGTTGACCTGGTTCGGGTAGTCCGAACGGCCGGTGGCCATGATCACGTCGTCGCGGGTGGCGTGGGCCAGTTCCGGCTTGATTTCCGGATCCGGGTTGGAGCAGGCGAAGACGATCGGGTTCGGCGCCATGCGCTTGAGGTCGTCCGGGCTCAGCAGGTTGGCGCCGGACAGGCCGACGAATACGTCGGCGCCTTCCAGGGCGTCAGCCAGGGTGCGCTTGTCGGTCTCGGTGGCGAACACGGCCTTGTACTGGTTCAGGTCGTTGCGGCCGGCGTGGATCACGCCCTGGCGGTCGATCATGTAGATGTTCTCGACCTTGCCGCCCATGCTCACCAGCAGCTTCATGCAGGAGATGGCGGCAGCGCCGGCGCCCAGGCAGACGATCTTCGCGGTTTCCAGCTTCTTGCCGGCGATTTCCAGCGCGTTGAGCATGCCGGCGGCGGTCACGATGGCGGTACCGTGCTGGTCATCGTGGAAGACCGGGATGTCGCACTGCTCGATCAGCGCGCGCTCGATCTCGAAGCACTCGGGTGCCTTGATGTCTTCCAGGTTGATGCCGCCGAAGGTGATGGAGATGCGCTTGACGGTATCGATGAAGGCCTGCGGGCTCTCGGCGTCGACTTCGATGTCGAACACGTCGACACCGGCGAAGCGCTTGAACAGGACGCCCTTGCCTTCCATGACCGGCTTGGAGGCCAGCGGGCCGAGATTGCCCAGGCCGAGAATGGCGGTGCCGTCGGAAATGACCGCGACCAGGTTGCCCTTGCCGGTGTACTTGAAGGCCAGTTCCGGATCACGCGCGATTTCGCGCACCGGCTCGGCGACGCCCGGGCTGTACGCCAGCGACAGGTCGCGGGCGGTGGCAGTCGGCTTGGTCAGCTCGACGCTCAGTTTACCGGGGCGGGGTTGGGCGTGATATTCGAGGGCAGCGGTCTTGAGATCAGACATTTGGGCACTTCCGCTTTTGTTGCTTGTTGGACAGACGGGGGTCCGAGCATACGCACAAACCCCGCACCTGCCAAGGTAGCCCAAGCCCCTGCTGTCAAGACCTCTAGCGTACGACTTTCAGCCAATCGCCCGGTTTTGGCTGGCCGGTTGGATACAAGTCATTCAATAAACGTATACGATTTATCGAGTCAGATTCCGGACCGGATTCGGCCTTCGCGAACTGCTCGACAGTCTGCCCGGATTTGACCTGAACGACGGCAATCCGGCGCGGTTGCGCAAGTTTCTGCTCGTCCGCACGCATCGGCCGGAAGCTGCGGATGACCTGCATGAAGTGATCGTCCTCGCTCTCCAGCGAGGCGCGACCTTTGACCACACCAATGAACAGGTAGGCGTGGTCCTTCTGGTAGATCACCGCCGCGCGCCGTGCCGGATTGCCGGGCACCACGCCGGTGGCGACGTCGAGGCCGCTCTGCTGGAAACTTTCTTCGTTCGATAACCGCCCGCCAGCGCCTTTTCGCAGGTATTCGGCCGGGGTCAGCTGGCCATCCCGGGGCACCAGCTTCATGCCGATGTAGGCTTGCTGGTCGGCGGTGTAGCCCACCAGGGCGGACGGCTGGTTGAGGATGCCCCAGCCCGTCGGGTAAGTCAGGGTAAAGTCCAGTTCCGAGTGATAGAACGCCTGGCCACGGCGCACACCGCTGGCGGCGGAGTCGCCGAAGGGCATGCCGTCGATGGCCTTGAGGTAGCGTTCGGCGCCCACTTCGCGTTGGCCGCTGACGGCCAGGGCCTGGGCCGGACCGATCACCTGTTTCAGGCGCTGGTCGTTGTCCGGGTGGGTGTCGAACAAGCCATGGTAGCCGACCGGCTGGGCGGCCTGGCCCTTGCGCGCCGCTTCGTCGCGGGCGAAATCTTCCTGGTTCTTCAGCACCCGCACTACCTGGATCATGGCGGTGGGGTCGTAGCCGGCGCGGGCCAGGTACTTGGCGCCGAGACCGTCGGCCTCCAGCTCCATGTCACGGCCATAGCCGCGCACGAAGGCGGTGCCGAGCACGTTGGTGAGGTCCGCCGCGGCGCCCACGCCGGTGCCGATGGCCACCGCCTGCCCGAGAATGCCCCAGGCGCTGGACTGACTCTGCTGCTTGACGCTATGCCGGGCGGTGACGTGGCCGACCTCGTGGCCGAGCACGGCGGCCAGTTCCGCCTCCGAGCCCAGATACGCCATCAACCCACGGTGGATATAGATGTAGCCGCCGGGCAGGGCGAAGGCGTTGATGTCGGGGGTGTCGATGACCGTGAAGTGATACTGCAGCTGCGGCCGGTCGCCGGCGCGTGCGACCCGCTCGCCCACCTGCTGGACGTAGGCCTGCAGTTTCGCATCCTCATAGCGCGGGTACTGCTTGGCGATTTCCTGGCTGTACTTCTGGCCCATCTCCAGCTCGCTCTGCTCGCTCATCATCACGAAGTCAGACTTGCCGGTGGCCGGGTTGGTGGCGCAACCGCCGAGGACGCCCAGGAGCGCCAGCAGCACCAAGGTTCCGAACGAGCGCAAGCTCATGGCAATACCTCCATCATCGCCGGGTCGGTTACAGGCAGCATCCAGCGCGCCTGTCCGGGTTTAACGCCACCACGCTCGGCGCGGTCGATGACCCAGCCGCGCGCTTCCACCTGTCGCCCCTTCAGGTCGCGCAGGGTTGCATCGTCGAACTGCCTCACGAGGCGCGGCTGGATACGCAGCACCAGCGGGCCGTCGAGCTCGACCCACAGGCCGCCCCGGTTGCGTTGAACCTGCTCCACCCGACCCTGTACCACCGCAAAGCCGCTGTCCTGAAGTTGCTGCGCCGTCTGCACCGGGGACTTTTTCCACAGCCCCAGCCTGGCGCGGCGCGCCTCGCGCTCGGCGGCCTGCTGGCAGACGGTAAGGTCGGTGTTGGGGGCGATAGCTACAAGGTAGCCCAGACCTTCGGCGAGCAGGCGGGATTCGAGGTTGTTGCCCTGGCCGTCAAAGGCGTGGGCCAGGGTGCGGCCGTACTTGTCCTTGCCCTGCTGGCCGGCAACCAGGCCGACCTCGCCGTCATTGGCTGCCACCAGTTGCTGCAGGCGGCGCTGGGCGGTGACCGCAAAGGCCTCTTCGGAGCGGCCATGATGGGCCAGTTCCGGGGCGTTGACGCCGATCAGGCGGACGCTGCGGCCGTCGGCCAGCTTGAGCGTGTCGCCATCCACCACCCGCGCCACGCGCACCGTTTCGGGCGACGAAGGCTTCGGGCAGGCAGCGGCGCTGGCGTCCAGGGAAAAAAGGACGGCCATAAAAAAGGCGCCCACGAGGGACGCCTTTTTCGAATTACCGTGAAAAACCATCGTGGGCCTTTCCCGGAAATCGATCTTACTTCTTGCCGCCGAACATGGCGAAGCGCTGGTTGAAGCGGTCGATACGGCCGCCGGTGTCCAGAACTTTCTGCTTACCGGTGTAGAAGGGGTGGCACTCGGAGCAGACGTCCAGGTGAATGCCCTTGCACAGGGTGGAACGGGTCTTGATCACGTTGCCACAGCTGCAGGTAGCTTCGATGTCTTCGTACGCGGGATGGATTTCCGGTTTCATGGTCTCTTCCTCTCAGTGGTGTGCCGCCACCCAGTCTCTGGCAGAAGCCGAGCCACGGTCATCGAGGACCGCGGGCGGGATCTTTTACCGGGCACCGCACGGAAATTAAGGGCGTGGATCATACCAGAGAACGCTTTCAACGCAAGATCAGGCATGACCGACCGTCGCATTGCCCATGCTACCATCCGACGCTCCCCGCCGCCCCGGAATCCGTCGCGTGCCGTCACCGTCCATCCTGCGCCTCGCCCTGCCCTCGCCGCTGCGCCGCCTGTTCGATTACCTGCCCCCGCGCGGGGTCGACGTCGCACGCCTGCAGCCCGGCGTGCGCCTGCGCGTCCCCTTCGGCCGTCGCGAGATGGTCGGCGTGCTGGTGGACAAGGTGGAAAGCTCCGACGTCCCGGCGGACAAGCTGCGCCCGGCGCTGGCCGTGCTCGATCGCGAGCCGCCGATGCCGGCGCACCTGCTGGAGCTGTGCCGCTGGACGGCGCAGTACTACCAGCACAGCCTGGGCGACACCTTCTCCTGGGCGCTGCCCAACCTGCTGCGCCAGGGCGATCCGGCCGAAGCTCGCCAGCAGCGTTTCTGGCATGCCGAACCCGGCGCCCGCGAGGAAGACCCGCGCCTGGCCCGCGCACCGCGCCAGCGCGAAACGCTGAAGATCCTCAAGCAGCATCCCCACGGTGTCGCCCACGACCTGCTCAGCCAGTTGCAGATCAACAAGGACAGCCTCGACCTGCTGCAGGAAAAGGGGCTGGTCACCCTGGAAGTGCGCGAGCACCGCGTGCCGCCGCACCACGGCCCGTGGCTGGCGCAGGCGGAACTGCCGCTGAATGCCGAACAACGCGCCGCCTTCGAGGCCGTGCGCGCCGGTTTCGGCAGCTTCCACAGCTTCCTCCTGGCCGGCGTCACCGGCAGCGGCAAGACCGAGGTCTACCTGCAACTGATCCGCGAAACCCTGGAGGCCGGCAAGCAGGCGCTGGTATTGATCCCCGAGATCAACCTCGGCCCGCAGACCCTGAGCCGCTTCGAACGGCGCTTCAACGCGCGCATCGCCCTGCTGCATTCGGCGCTGACCGACCGCGAGCGCCTCGACGCCTGGCTGGCGGCCCGCGATGGCGAGGCGGACATCATCATCGGCACCCGCTCGGCACTGTTCACCCCGCTGAAGAATCCGGGGCTGATCATCATCGACGAGGAGCACGACGCTTCCTATAAACAGCAGGAAGGCCTGCGCTACCACGCCCGCGACCTGGCCATGGTGCGCGCGCGGCTGGAGAACGTGCCGATCCTGCTGGGCTCCGCCACGCCGGCGCTGGAAAGCCTGCACAACGCCCAGAGCGGCCGCTACGGCCTGCTGCGCCTGACCCAGCGGGCCGGCGGCGCGCACCAGCCCAAGTTCCACCGCCTGGACGTGAAGAGCCTGCCGCTGGATTCGGGCATCTCCATGCCGCTGCAGCGTTCGATCAAGGAAACCCTGGCCGCCGGCCAGCAGGTGCTGGTCTACCTGAACCGCCGCGGCTTCGCCCCGACCCTGCTGTGCCACGACTGCGGCTGGATCAGCCAGTGCCCGCGCTGCGATGCGCGCATGACGGTGCACCAGGGCAGCGGCGAACTGCGCTGTCACCACTGCGACCACCGCGAGCGACCGCCGCGCAATTGCCCGAAATGCGGCACCGTGGACCTGCGCCCGGTCGGCGCCGGCACCGAGCGCGCCGAGGAGCGCCTACGCATCCTCTTCCCGGACTACCCGGTGCTGCGCATCGACCGCGACAGCACCTCGCGCAAGCACGCCATGCGCGACCTGTTCGCCACCATCAACAAGGGCGAGCCGTGCATCCTGGTGGGCACGCAGATGCTCGCCAAGGGGCACCACTTCCCGCGGGTCACCCTGGTGGCGATCCTCGACGCCGATGGCGGGCTGTTCTCCGCCGACTTCCGTGCCAGCGAGCGCATGGCCCAGCAGATCGTCCAGGTCGCCGGCCGCGCCGGGCGCGCCGAGGAACCGGGCCGCGTGCTGATCCAGACCCATCTGGCCGACCACCCGCTGCTGGTACAACTCACCGAGCAGGGTTACTTCGCCTTCGCCGAGCAGGCCCTCACCGAGCGCCGCTCCGCCGGTCTGCCGCCCTTCTCGCACCTGGCGCTGCTACGCGCCGAGGCGCACAAGCCGGGGCAGGCCGAAGGTTTCCTCGACGAAGCCTGCGCCGAGGCCGAGCGCCTGCAGGCCACCCTCGGCCACGACGTCGACCTCCTCGGCCCGGTGCCGGCGCCCATGGAACGCCGCGCCGGCCGCTACCGCGCGCAACTGCTGCTGATGAGCACCGCCCGCGCACCACTGCACCGTCTTCTCACCCCATGGCTGCAAACGCTCGAGGGCATGCCCAGCGGGCGCCAGGTACGCTGGTCGCTGGATGTCGACCCGATCGATCTGTTCTGACGACCTTCTTTTATTCCCAAGAACCCGTCCGCCGCGCCGGAACCGTCCTACATTGACTTCCATCAGCCGCGACGGACGGCGCAGCGGCGAGACTGAACTCGGAGCGCTCCGCGGTTGGCAAGCCATGCCCAGCCACGGATAATGCGCGGTTCTGAGCCCGATAACCGGTCGCGCGCGCCGGATGCACGCGAGCACGGAGAAAACCATGAAAGACACGATTCGCCACCTGATCCAGCAAGCCCTTGTCAGCCTCACCGAAGACGGCACCCTGCCGGCCGGCCTGACGCCCGACATCCAGGTGGAGAACACCAAGGACCGAACCCACGGTGACTTCGCCAGCAACATCGCCATGATGCTGGCCAAGCCGGCCGGCATGAAGCCGCGCGACCTGGCCACCAAGCTGGTCGCGGCGCTGCCGCAGAGCCCGGAAGTGGCCAAGGTCGAGATCGCCGGCCCCGGCTTCCTGAACTTCTTCCAGGACCAGGCCTGGCTCGCCGCCAGCCTCGACAAGGCCCTGGCCGATGGCCACATCGGCGTACGCAAGGCCGGCCTCGCGCAGCGCGTGGTGGTGGACCTGTCCTCGCCGAACCTGGCCAAGGAAATGCACGTCGGCCACCTGCGCTCGACCATCATCGGCGACGCCGTCAGCCGCGTGCTGGAATTCCTCGGCGATACCGTGATCCGCCAGAACCACGTGGGCGACTGGGGTACCCAGTTCGGCATGCTGCTGGCCTACCTGGAAGAACAACCGGTGGACGCCCAGGCCGAACTGCACGACCTGGAAGTCTTCTACCGCGCCGCCAAGAAGCGCTTCGACGAATCCCCCGAGTTCGCCGACCGCGCCCGTGAGCTGGTGGTGAAGCTGCAGGCCAACGATCCCAAGTGCATCGCCCTGTGGACCCGCTTCAACGACATTTCCCTGTCGCACTGCCAGAAGGTCTACGACCTGCTGGGCGTTAAGCTGACCATGGCCGACGTGAAGGGCGAGAGCGCCTACAACGACGACCTCGCCCAGGTGGTCGCCGACCTCACGGCCAAGGGCCTGCTGGTCGAGAGCGACGGCGCCCTGTGCGTGTTCCTCGATGAATTCAAGAACGCCGAAGGCGAGCCGCTGCCGGTGATCGTGCAGAAGGCCGGCGGCGGCTACCTCTATGCCACCACCGACCTCGCCGCCATGCGCTACCGCCACAAGGTGCTGCACGCCGACCGCGTGCTGTACTTCGTCGACCAGCGCCAGGCCCTGCACTTCCAGCAGGTGTTCGAAGTGGCCCGCCGCGCCGGTTTCGTCCCGGCCAGCATGGACCTGGAGCACATGGGCTTCGGCACCATGAACGGCGCCGACGGCAAGCCGTTCAAGACTCGCGACGGCGGCACCGTGAAGCTGATCGACCTGCTGATCGAAGCCGAGGAGCGCGCCTACACCCTGGTGAAAGGCAAGAACCCCGACTTCAGCGAGCAGGACCTGCGCCAGATCGCCCACGCCGTGGGTATCGGCGCGGTGAAGTACGCCGACCTGTCCAAGCACCGCACCAGCGACTACAGCTTCAACTTCGACCTGATGCTGAGCTTCGAGGGCAACACCGCGCCGTACCTGCTGTATGCGTACACCCGCGTGGCGAGCATCTTCCGCAAGCTGGGCAAGGGCTACGACGAAGTGGGCGGCAAGATCGTCCTGCAGCAACCGCAGGAAATCGCCCTGGCCGCCCAGCTGGCGCAGTTCACCGACCTGCTCAACAACGTCGCCGTGAAGGGTGTCCCGCACATCCTCTGCGCCTACCTGTACGAGCTGGCCGGCCTGTTCTCCAGCTTCTACGAGCACTGCCCGATCCTCACGGCCGAAGACCCGGCGCAACAGGAAAGCCGCCTGCGCCTCGCCGCGCTGACCGGCCGTACCCTCAAGCAGGGCCTGGAGCTGCTGGGCCTGGAAACCCTGGAGCGCATGTAAGCACCCATGGCGAAGAAGAAACCCGCTCCCAAGCGCGGCGCCAGCCGCTACCAGGCCCCGGCCAAGAAGACGTCGGTCCCCGGCTGGGTCTGGCTGGTCGCCGGCCTGGCCATCGGCGGCTTCATCATGTTCCTGATGAAGCTGGAGCCGGGTCGCAACGACGTCAAACGCGAGAAGCCGGAGGCGCCCAAGACCGTGGTCGGCTCCAGCAAGCCCTCCGGCACCGTGCAGCCGCAACAGCCGGCCGCCCCCACCGGGGTCAAGCCCAAGTACGACTTCTACACCCTGCTGCCGGGCTCGGAAGTCGCCGTGCCGCCAGAGGCCGTGCCACCGCCGGCCAAGCCACAGCCGCCGGCGACCGTGGTCGCGACCAAGGAAGAAGCCGAGAAGATCGACACCCAGCGCGCCCTGGCGGCGCTGAGCGGGCAGAATCCGCCGCCACCGGCGGTGGTCAAGCCGGCAACGCCCGCCACGCCGCCCGCGACCCAGGTCGCCAGCGCGCAGAAGCAGGCATTGCCGCAGGCTCCGGCCAGCGATACGGCGCCAGCCAAGCCGACACCGCCGCCGGCCGTCGCCGCCACGCAGTACTACCTGCAGGCCGGCTCGTTCCGTAAGCAGACCGACGCCGACCACCTGCGCGCGCAGATCATCATGATGGGCCAGAACGCCCGCGTGGAGTCCGGCACGGTGCGCGACGAAACCTGGTACCGCGTCATGGTCGGCCCCTACGGCGACCGCGCCAAGGCCTCCGCCGCGCAGAAGCAACTGGCCGGCAACGGCTTCAGCAACCTGCTGTTACAGCAGCGCCAGACCCGCTGATTCCAAGGCCTGCACCGACGAGTGGCGCGCGAAATGCGCGTTGCTCGTCCGGTGCAGGACTTGAACCCCGCCTTCCTAGTCCCCATCTGACTCTGCATTCGGGCACATCGCCCCGCTAGTGTGGAGTAAGACCCTTGACCACCATCGTATCTGTCCGCCGTAACGGCAAAGTCGTCATGGGCGGCGACGGCCAGGTTTCCCTGGGCAACACCGTGATGAAAGGCAACGCGAAGAAAGTCCGTCGCCTGTACCACGGTGAAGTACTGGCCGGCTTCGCCGGCGCCACCGCCGATGCCTTCACCCTCTTCGAACGCTTCGAGCAGCAGCTGGAAAAACACCAGGGCCACCTGGTGCGCGCCGCTGTCGAGCTGGCCAAGGACTGGCGTACCGACCGCTCCCTGAGCCGCCTGGAAGCCATGCTGGCCGTGGCCAACAAGGACGCATCCCTGATCATCACCGGCAACGGTGACGTGGTCGAACCCGAGCACGGCCTGATCGCCATGGGTTCGGGCGGCGGCTTCGCCCAGGCGGCCGCCATGGCGCTGCTGCAGAAAGGCAGCGACGAGATGAGCGCCCGCGAAATCGCCGAGACCGCCCTGAACATCGCCGGCTCGATCTGCGTGTTCACCAACCAGAACCTGACCCTTGAGGAGCTCGACAGCGCCGTCTGAGCGCTGTCGTTCCGGAGTAGCCCGTCAAATGTCCATGACTCCCCGCGAGATCGTCCACGAACTCAACCGCCACATCATCGGCCAGGACGACGCCAAGCGCGCCGTCGCCATCGCCCTGCGCAACCGCTGGCGGCGCATGCAGCTGCCGGCCGAACTGCGCGCCGAGGTGACGCCCAAGAACATCCTGATGATCGGCCCGACCGGCGTCGGCAAGACCGAGATCGCCCGCCGCCTGGCCAAGCTGGCCAACGCGCCGTTCATCAAGGTGGAAGCGACCAAGTTCACCGAAGTCGGCTACGTCGGCCGTGACGTCGAGTCGATCATCCGCGATCTCGCCGATGCCGCGATCAAGATGCTCCGCGAACAGGAAGTGCAGAAGGTCAAGTACCGCGCCGAGGACGCTGCCGAAGAGCGCATCCTCGACGCCCTGCTGCCGCCGGCGCGCACCACCGGCTTCGGCGACGAGCCGGCACGCGAGGACTCCAACACCCGCCAGCTGTTCCGCAAGCGCCTGCGCGAAGGCCAGCTGGACGACAAGGAAATCGACATCGAGGTCGCCGACATCCCCTCGGGCGTGGAAATCATGGCCCCGCCCGGCATGGAGGAGATGACCAACCAGCTGCAGAGCCTCTTCTCCAACATGGGCAAGGGCAAGCGCAAGTCCCGCAAGCTGAAGGTCGCCGAGGCGATGAAGCTGATCCGCGACGAGGAAGCCCAGCGCCTGGTCAACGAAGAAGACCTCAAGGCCCGCGCCCTGGAAGCGGTCGAGCAGAACGGCATCGTCTTCATCGACGAGATCGACAAGATCGCCAAGCGCGGCAACGTCGGCGGCGCCGATGTGTCCCGCGAAGGCGTACAGCGCGACCTGCTGCCGCTGATCGAGGGCTGCACCGTGAACACCAAGCTGGGCATGGTGAAGACCGACCACATCCTGTTCATCGCCTCGGGCGCGTTCCACCTGTCCAAGCCCAGCGACCTGGTGCCGGAACTGCAGGGCCGCCTGCCGATCCGCGTCGAGCTGAAAGCCCTGAGCCCGAGCGACTTCGAGCGTATCCTCAGCGAGCCGCACGCTTCGCTGACCGAGCAGTACACCGCGCTGCTGAAGACCGAAGGGCTGGACATCGAGTTCGCCGCCGACGGTATCAAGCGCCTCGCGGAGATCGCCTTCCAGGTCAACGAGAAGACCGAGAACATCGGTGCCCGTCGCCTGCATACCCTGCTTGAGCGCCTGCTCGAAGAGGTGTCCTTCGATGCCGCGGACCTGGCCAGCGAGCACAGCGACAAGGCCATCGTGATCGACGCGGCCTACGTCAATGGCCACCTGGGTGAGCTGGCCCAGGACGAAGACCTGTCGCGCTACATCCTGTAAGCGGATCACTGCGACAGCGACGGGGCGCCTCAGGGCGCCCCGTTGGTTTTCCGCCGGCGCTACAATGCCGGTATCGCCGTCCAGGAGCCGTCCATGCGTATCCCAACCGCCATCAAGCTGCACAAGGCCTCGAAGAAGCTCTCGCTGACCTATGGCGACCAGTCCTACGACCTGCCTGCCGAGTTCCTGCGCGTGCATTCGCCATCGGCGGAAGTCCAGGGCCACGGCAACCCGGTGCTGCAAGTGGGCAAGCTGAATGTCGCCCTGAGCAACCTGGAGCCGGCCGGGCAGTACGCGCTGAAGCTGACCTTCGACGACGGCCACGACAGCGGCCTGTTCACCTGGGACTACCTCTATGAGCTGTGCATGCGCCAGGACGAGATGTGGGCCGATTACCTGGCGCAGCTGGAGAAGGCCGGCAAGTCGCGCGACCCGTCGGAGTCCGTGGTCAAGCTGATGCTGTAGGTTCCCCTGTAGGAGCGAGGGGGACGCCTAGTTCTTGCTCGCGAACCATTCCAACGCCTGCGCTGCCGGAAAATTCGTTCGCGAGCAAGCTCGCTCCTACAAAAGCCCCAACGCTGCTCCTACAACTCGTTCGATCTTTCCTCCCCGCCTCCCTCTTCGCACCAACCTTCGTCGGGCAATCGCTCCAGGGCACGCCATTTGCAACATTCCCATTGCAGACTGCTGCGTGCAGGGTGATGACCAAGGGTTTGGCGAGATGCCCCCGCTCTAGGGCGCGTTTTCTAACTTTTCCCGACATACTCCTAGGAGTTGGCCCACGCTGCACCAGCTTGCGCGGCGAAGGAAACTCGGGTAACCAAGGCAGTGCAATGTACGGAACTACAGTGCACAAAGCGTGGTTTCCTGACCTTCCAGTGATGCCGCCAAGTAGATGAATCGCGTGGAGCCCTCTCCACGTTCCGCAACCCCGAGAAGTACTTGGCCCTACGTCACGAAAGGTGAGCCCCGCCAGTATGTGTCTCAGGACAATGGAGCGTCGCCGATGACCCAGAAGAACAACAGCGATCTACCCCAGCAAGCCGCGGAAAACACCCTGAATCTCAGCCCGGTGATCGGCATTCAGGGCAAGGACCTGCTCACCTCTGCCCGCATGGTGCTGCTGCAAGCGGTCAAGCAGCCGTTCCACAGCGCCAAGCACGTGGCCCATTTCGGCCTCGAACTGAAGAACGTGCTGCTCGGCAAGTCCGACCTCAAGCCCTCGGACGACGACCGCCGCTTCAACGACCCGGCCTGGAGCCAGAACCCGCTCTACCGCCGCTACCTGCAGACCTACCTGGCCTGGCGCAAGGAGCTGCACACCTGGATCGGCGACAGCGACCTGTCCAGCCAGGACATCAGCCGCGGGCAGTTCGTCATCAACCTGATGACCGAGGCCATGGCGCCGACCAACACGCTGTCCAACCCGGCAGCGGTCAAACGCTTCTTCGAGACCGGCGGCAAAAGCCTGCTCGACGGTCTTACCCATCTGGCCAAGGACCTGGTGAACAACGGCGGCATGCCCAGCCAGGTCAACATGGAAGCCTTCGAGGTCGGCAAGAACCTGGCCCTGACCGAAGGCGCGGTGGTGTTCCGCAACGACGTGCTGGAGCTGATCCAGTACAAGCCGATCACCGAGAGCGTGCATGAGCGCCCGCTGCTGGTGGTGCCGCCGCAGATCAACAAGTTCTACGTCTTCGACCTGTCGCCGGAGAAGAGCCTGGCGCGGTTCTGCCTGCGCAACCAGGTGCAGACCTTCATCGTCAGCTGGCGCAACCCGACCAAGGCGCAGCGCGAGTGGGGCCTGACCACCTACATCGAGGCGCTGAAAGAGGCCATCGACGCGGTCCTGTCCATCACTGGCGCCAAGGACCTGAACATGCTCGGCGCCTGCTCCGGCGGCATCACCAATGTCACCCTGCTCGGCCACTACGCAGCCCTGGGAGAGAAGAAGGTCCACGCCTTCACCCAGATGGTCAGCGTGCTGGACTTCGAGATGAACACCCAGATCGCCCTGTTCGCCGACGAGAAGACCCTGGAAGCCGCCAAGCGCCGCTCGTACCAGTCCGGCGTGCTCGAAGGCAAGGACATGGCCAAGGTGTTCGCCTGGATGCGCCCCAACGACCTGATCTGGAACTACTGGGTCAACAACTACCTGCTGGGCAACGAGCCGCCGGCCTTCGACATCCTGTTCTGGAACAACGACACCACGCGCCTGCCGGCCGCGCTGCACGGCGAGCTGGTGGAGATGTTCAAGACCAACCCGCTGACCCGCGCAGGCGCCCTGGAGGTCTCCGGCACGGCCATCGACCTCAAGCAGATCACCTGCGACTTCTACTGCGTGGCCGGCCTGTCCGACCACATCACGCCGTGGGAAGCCTGCTACCGCTCCGCGCGCCTGCTGGGCGGCAAGTGTGAATTCATCCTGTCCAACAGCGGCCACATCCAGAGCATCCTCAACCCGCCAGGCAATCCCAAGGCCCGCTTCATGACCGGCCCTGAACTCTCGGCCGATCCGAAGGCCTGGCAGGAAAACGCCAGCAAGCACGCCGATTCCTGGTGGCTGCACTGGCAGAACTGGCTCGCCGAGCGCTCGGGCAAGACGCGCAAGGCACCGACCGCCCTGGGCAACAAGGCCCACCCGGCCGGCGAAGCCGCCCCTGGAACCTACGTACACGAACGATGAAAACAGAACTCCTCCCGCAAGCCGGCGCCGTGGACGACGCCATCACCCCAGAATCGTCGCCGGCCGTGGAAGTGGCCGCGCCGACGAGCCGGCGCGCACGCAGCAAACGCAGCGACGAGGAGATCCTGCCGAGCAAGGCGCCGACGGCGCAGCCCTTCGAGTTCCGCACCATCGAGCTCGACGGGCAGACCATCCGCACCGCCGTGCGTCCGGGCAAGCGGCACATGACACCGTTGCTGATCTTCAACGGCATCGGCGCCAACCTGGAGCTGGTCTTCCCCTTCGTCGCCGCGCTGGACCCGGACCTGGAGGTGATCGCCTTCGATGTCCCCGGCGTCGGCGGCTCGTCCACGCCCAGCACGCCATACCGCTTCCCCGGCCTGGCGAAGCTGGCCGCGCGGATGCTCGACTACCTGGACTACGGCCAGGTGACGGCAATCGGCGTGTCCTGGGGTGGCGCCCTGGCGCAGCAGTTCGCCCATGACTACCCCGAGCGCTGCAAGAAGCTGATCCTCGCCGCCACCGCCGCCGGTGCAGTGATGGTGCCGGGCAAGCCGGCGGTGCTCTGGCGCATGGCCAGCCCGCGCCGCTACATCCAGCCCTCCTACGGCGTGCACATCGCTCCGGACATCTACGGCGGCGCCTTCCGCCGCGATCCGAAGCTGGCCATGGCCTTTGCCAGCAAGGTGCGTTCGTCCGGCAAGATGGGCTACTACTGGCAGCTGTTCGCCGGCCTTGGCTGGACCAGCATCCACTGGCTGCACAAGATCCGTCAGCCGACGCTGATCCTCGCCGGCGACGACGATCCGATCATCCCGCTGATCAACATGCGCATGATCGCCTGGCGCATCCCCAACTCCGAGTTGCACGTGATCGACGACGGCCACCTGTTCCTGGTGACCCGCGCGGAAACCGTGGCTCCGATCATCATGAAATTCCTCCAGGAGGAACGGCAGCGCGCGATCATCCACCCCCGGCCTTTCGCTCCGAAAGCCAGCTGAGTCCAGCCCAAGCATCACAGCTTCGTCATGGTTCGAGGTCATCCTGCCTTGACTGATCGCTGCGCAGGCACTTTTTTTAAGGAGCCGAACAACAAACAGGCGTGTTCACGGGTATCGACACGTAGCGCCTGAATTGGGAGAACGCTGCCGCCACCTTCACCGGTGTCCGCAGGGCAACCCGGCTGCTGATCCGCTGCCCTGTTTTCGGGCAGTTTCCTCTCGCGTCGATACCCGTGCACATCCCTCGAACCGGCGACAGGCGTCTGGAACGGGCCATTCCCGATTCTGGTACAGCCCTTGCGTCGCCATTGGCAGGTCGGACCCTTCATGGAGTGCTGTTCATGCGAGAGAAAGCTGAGCCTGGTAGCGTCCCCGTTCCTTCCCAACACATGAATGCGCAGAGTGCGATGCTCGGCCTGCGCGGCAAGGACATGCTGTCCACCCTGCGCATGCTGGCGCTGCAGGGCGTGCGCCAGCCGATGCATTCGGCGCGGCACCTGGCGGCCTTCGGCAAGCAGGTGGGCAAGGTGCTGATCGGCGACTCGCCGCTGCAGCCCAATCCGCAGGACGCGCGGTTCCAGGATCCGTCCTGGCGCCTGAACCCCTTCTACCGGCGCACCGTGCAAGCCTACCTGGCCTGGCAGAAGCAACTGCTGGCCTGGGTCGACGAGAGCGACCTGAACAGCGACGACCGCGCCCGCGCGCGTTTCCTCTTGTCGATCCTCTCCGACGCCGCCTCGCCATCGAACACGCTGCTCAACCCTCTGGCGGTGAAAGAGCTGTTCAACACTGGCGGACAGAGCCTGCTCAAGGGCGCGCAGCACCTGCTCGACGACCTGATGCACAACGGCGGCATGCCCAGCCAGGTCAACCGCAGTGCCTTCGAGATCGGCCAGAACCTGGCCACCACGCATGGCGCCGTGGTGTTCCGCAACGAGGTGCTGGAGCTGATCCAGTACAAGCCAATGGGCGAACATCTGCATGCCAAGCCGCTGCTGATCGTGCCGCCGCAGATCAACAAGTTCTACATCTTCGACCTGTCGCCGGAGAAGAGCTTCGTCCAGTACGCCCTGAAGAATAACCTGCAGGTATTCATGGTCAGCTGGCGCAACCCCGATGCGCGTCATCGCGAATGGGGGCTGTCGACCTACGTCACGGCACTGGATGAAGCCATCGAGGCGTGCCGTTCCATCAGCGGTAGCCGCAGCGTGAACCTGATGGGCGCCTGCTCCGGCGGCCTGACCATCGCGGCCCTGCAGGGCCACCTGCAGGCGCGCCGGCAACTGCGCAAGATCGCCAGCGCGACCTACCTGGTCAGCCTGCTGGACAGCCAGGTGGAAACGCCCGCTGCGCTGTTCGCCGACGAGCAGACCCTGGAGAGCAGCAAGCGTCGCTCCTACCAGCACGGCGTTCTCGACGGCCGCGACATGGCCAAGGTGTTCGCCTGGATGCGCCCCAACGACCTGATCTGGAACTACTGGGTCAACAACTACCTGCTGGGCAAGCAGCCGCCGGCCTTCGACATCCTCTACTGGAACAACGACAACACCCGCCTGCCCGCCGCACTGCACGGCGACTTCCTCGACTTCTTCAAGCACAACCCGCTGGCCCGCCCCGGCGCCATGGAGGTCAACGGCAGCGCCATCGACCTGAAGAAAGTGGCGGTGGACAACTTCCACGTCGCCGGCATCACCGACCACATCACTCCATGGGACGCGGTGTACCGCTCCGCGCAACTGCTGGGCGGCGACAGCCGCTTCGTGCTGTCCAACAGCGGGCACATCCAGAGCATCCTCAACCCGCCGGGCAACCCCAAGGCCTGCTACTTCGAGAACGGCAAGATCAGCTCAGACCCACGCGCCTGGTACTACGACACCAAGCGCCAGGAAGGCAGCTGGTGGCCCTTGTGGCTGGAGTGGATCCAGGAACGCTCCGGCGAACGCCGCCCGGTGAACTTCGAACTGGGCAACGCCGAGCACCCGCCCAGGGAGGCCGCGCCGGGGACGTACGTGCACGTGCGCTGATCGCGGCAACCCGATACAGGTTGCCCGCCCCGTCCGCACCACTGGCACCGTGCTGATTTTCGTAGGAGCGAGCTTGCTCGCGAATTGCTTGATGCCGCGTGCATCCGACGAGGTTCGCGAGCAAGCTCGCTCCTACAGGTCAGTCAACACCCCGAAAGTTGGTGTGCCGGCAATTGCGGGCCGCCGCTCATCGAAGCTATCGTCGGCCCTCACTGCGGCTGGAACCTGAACACGGATGAAAACGCGCGACCGGATTCTCGAATGCGCCCTGCAGCTGTTCAACGAGCAGGGCGAGCCCAACGTGTCCACCCTGGAGATCGCCACCGAGCTGGGCATCAGCCCCGGCAATCTCTATTACCACTTCCACGGCAAGGAGCCGCTGGTGCTGGCGCTGTTCGAGCGCTTCCAGGACGAACTGGCGCCACTGCTCGACCCGCCGGAAGACGTGCGACTGGGCGCCGAGGACTACTGGCTGTTCCTGCACCTGATCGTCGAACGCCTGGCGCACTACCGCTTTCTCTTCCAGGACCTCTCCAACCTTTCCGGCAAGCTGCCCAAGCTGGCCCGTGGCGTGCGGGCCTGGCTCAACCAGCTCAAGCGCACCCTGGCCACCCTGCTGGCGCAGCTCAAGGCGCAGGACGAGCTCGCCAGCGACACCGAAGCCCTCGGCCAACTGGTGGAGCAGATCACCCTCACGCTGCTGTTCTCCCTCGACTACCAGCGCATCCTCGGCCACGGGGGCGACGTCCGCCAGGTGGTGTTCCAGGTGATGATGCTGGTGGCGCCGCACCTGCGCCCGGAATCGCAGCTGATCGCCGAGCGACTCGCCAAACGCTACCTCGCCCCCTGACCTTTCCCTGCGAGCTTTTCCCTTGGGGGAATGAAAACGCCCGGCGCGAGGCCGGGCGTGGGCGTTGCAGCAGACCGATCAGGCCTGGGACGGCGGCGGCGTTGCCGGAGCAGCGGCGGACGGCGTCACGGCCGGCGCGGCGGCGGGAGCCGACGGTGCAGCAGTGGCGGCCGGAGCGGTTGCCGGTTTCGGAGCTGCCGGCTTGGCGGCGGCCTTGGGCGCAGCGGGCTTCTTCACGGCAGCAGGCTTCTTCGCCGCGGCCGGCTTGGCTGCAGGCTTCGCAGCAGCAGGCTTGGCAGCAGCAGCCGGTTTTGCAGCGGGTTTGGCGGCAGGCTTCGCAGCGGCTTTCGCAGCAGCGGGCTTGGCAGCCGGTTTCGCGGCAGGCTTGGCCGCAGCCTTGGCAGCCGGTTTCGCCACAGCCTTGGCAGCGGGTTTCGCAGCAGCCTTGGCAGCCGGTTTGGCAGCCGGTTTGGCAGCGGCTTTGGCAGCGGGCTTGGCGGCCGGCTTCGCTGCAGGCTTCGCAGCAGCTTTGGCAGCCGGCTTGGAAGCCGCGGTCTTCACAGCGGGTTTCGCGGCCGGTTTGGCGGCGGCTTTCGCTGCGGGTTTGGCGGCGGCCTTGGCGGCCGGCTTGGCGACGCTGACGCCGGTGAGTTTCTCGATCTGCTTGGTGAGGCTGTCGACCTTGCTGTGCAGGTCCTTCACTTCACGGCTGCTCGGTACGCCCAGGCGCGAAATCGCACTGTTCAGGCGCTTGTCGAAGGCCTCTTCCAGCTCGCCCCACTTGCCGATCGCGGCGCCCTTGACGGCATCGACGCGCGCCTTCGCGGAACGGGTGGAAGTCTTCACCGCACCCTCGACTTCGGTCTTGGCCAGTTTCTCAGCCTTCTCGCCGTCCTTGACCAGGGTCTCGAACACCTTGCTGCCGTCCTTGCTGACCTTCGAGTAGGCCCCCAAGCCAGCCAGCCAGATCTGCCGCGAGTATTTCTCGATCTCGCCGATCCAACTGGACTCTTTTTTATCGGTAGTTTTTTTGCCAGCCATCCCGCTCTCCTTATTGGTTTTTCGCGACTCGCTCGAGCACTGCGCTCAGCTCATCCAGCTTAGCAGAGAGCGCCTCCACATCACGCCTGGAGGGAATTCCGATTCTGTTGAGGGCAGAGGACACACGCGCATCGAAAGCTTCCTCGATCTTGTCGAAGTTGAGCTTGGCTTTGACGCTGTGCAGACGACCCTTGACGCTGTCATTGGCGGCGTCGATCTGGGTGCTCACCAGGTCACGGCCCTTCTTCTCGACGGACTCACCGGACTTGACCAGTTCCTTGAAGTATTCGCTGCCTTCCTGGCCCACGCGAGCGTAGGTACCCAGGCCCGCGAGCCAGATCTGCCGCGCGTAGTGCTTGGCATCGGAATAGAGGGAGGATTCGAGCTCTACGACTTTCTTCTTGCTGACAGCCTTGGCCATGGTGGCACCTCACAGGGTTCTGATTCGATGGATTCGAATAGCTGCCCGCGAAAGGCGGGACTGTGGGCCAAGGTATCGGGGAAAATTAGAAAACACATACCAGGCTTTGTAGGAAAGCCGGCGCCGCCCGAAAGCGGCTTGGCCCCGCAGGGAGCGGGGCCGGAAGGTATCAGGCCAGCGCCTTGTCCAGCGCGCGCTCGATCTCGCCCTTGAGCAGGCCGCCCATGGCCGAGAGCATCAGGCCCAGCTTCACGTCCACCGCGACCTTGTCCGCGCCCACTTCGATGCGCCCGTCCACGCCGCTGCGCTTGAACAGCAGGGTATCGCCCTGCCACTCGCTGCTCACGCCGTGCTCGCGGCCGAGCTTGTCGGCGAGCTTCTCCGCCTTGGCGCGGGCGGCCTCGAGGCCGAGGGAGTGGGAACGTTCGACGTGGATACGGGACATGCTGGAACTCCGCGATTGACTGACCCTGCCGATCATACGCGCCGCGCCGTATCGCCGCACCCCGCGGCCACGGTCACCGGGGCGGCGTTTTCCGTGCTTCCTGTTAGAATGCCCGCCACTGACTTCCAGGGTAGAAATGCCATGAGCGAACCGCGCAAGCCCCAAGCCGGCCAGGACGGCGCCGATCCCACCACGCACTTCGGCTACAAGACCGTGCGCGAGAGCGAGAAGGCCGAGAAGGTTGCCGAGGTATTCCACTCGGTCGCCGCCAAGTACGACCTGATGAACGACCTGATGTCCGGCGGCATCCACCGTCTGTGGAAGCGCTTCACCATCGAGCTGTCCGGCGTGCGCGCCGGCAACCGGGTGCTGGACATCGCCGGCGGCACCGGCGACCTGACCCGCCAGTTCTCCCGCCTGGTCGGCCCGACCGGCGAAGTGGTGCTGGCCGACATCAACGCCTCGATGCTCAAGGTCGGCCGCGACAAGCTGCTCGACAGCGGCGTCGCCGGCAACGTCAACTTCGTCCAGGCCGACGCCGAGAAGCTGCCGTTCCCCGACAACTACTTCGACGCGGTGACCATCGCCTTCGGCCTGCGCAACGTCACCCACAAGGACGAAGCCATCCGCTCCATGCTGCGGGTGCTCAAGCCCGGCGGCCGCCTGCTCGTGCTGGAATTCTCCAAGCCCACCAGCAGCCTGCTGTCCAAGGCCTACGACGCCTACTCCTTCACCCTGCTGCCGCTGATGGGCAAGCTGGTGACCAACGATTCCGAGAGCTACCGCTACCTCGCCGAATCGATCCGCATGCACCCCGACCAGGAAACGCTGAAGTCGATGATGGTGGAGGCCGGCTTCGACCGCGTCACCTACCACAACATGACCGGCGGCGTGGTCGCCCTGCACCGCGGCATCAAGCCCTGATGACCCTGCTCCTGCAGGCCGCCCTGGCCAGCGCCGAAGCCACCGTCAACCGCGTGCTGCGGCTCGACGGCGTGGCCCTGCGGCGTCTCGGCCGGCTCGCCGGCAAGGTGCTGGAAGTGGACTGCCAGGCGCCCGCGCTGCGGCTGTTCATCCTGCCCGACGCCGACGGCCTGCACCTGGCCGCGCACCACGAAGCGCCAGCCGACTGCACCCTCGTCGCGCCGGCCGGCAGCCTGCTGCAACTGGCGCTGGCCAAGGACAAGACCCGCGTCCTGCACAGCCCTGAAGTGACCATGGGCGGCGACAGCGCGATGCTGCTGGAGCTGGCCGACATCCTCCAGAGCCTGGAGCTGGACTGGGAGTACGAAGTCTCCCGCTGGCTCGGCCCGGTGCCCGCACACCTGCTCGGCGCGCGCCTGCGCGGCGGCATGGCCTGGGCCGGCGACAGCCTGGAAAGCCTGCGCCTGAGCCTCGCCGACTACCTCGCCGAGGAAAGCCGCAGCCTGGTCGGCCAGCACGAAGCCGAAGCGCGCTTCGCCGAGCTGGACCAGTTGAAGATGTCCCTCGACCGCCTCGACGCGCGGATCACCCGCCTGACCCAGAAGATCAAGCCTGACGCATGAAGCTGCTCGCCTTCCGCCGCCTGCTGCGCATCCAGCGCGTAGCCATCCGCTACCGCCTGGACGACATGGTCCTCGAACTGCCCTTCCTGCCCTGGTGGCTGCGCCTGCTCGGCGGGCTGCTGCCCTGGCGCTGGCTGCCGCGCAAACCACTGGACCTCAGCCGTGGCGCGCGCATCCGCCTGGCATTGGAAGACCTCGGGCCGATCTTCATCAAGTTCGGCCAGATACTCTCCACCCGTCGCGACCTGTTGCCCGACGACATCGCCCTGGAGCTGGCCTTCCTGCAGGACAAGGTGCCGCCCTTCCCGCCGGAGCAGGCCGTGGCGCTCATCGAGCAGCAGCTCGGCGCGAAGATCGAGCAGGTGTTCTCGCGCTTCGAACGCGAACCACTGGCCTCCGCCTCGGTGGCGCAAGTACACACCGCGCAGCTCAAGAGCGGCGAGGAAGTGGTGGTAAAGGTCATCCGCCCGAACCTGGAGCCGGTGATCCGCTCCGACATCGCCTGGCTGCACATCCTCGCCCGCACCGCCGAGCGCATCTCGGCCGACGCCCGCCGCCTGCACCCGGCCGAAGTGGTCAGCGACTACGAGAAGACCATCTACGACGAGCTGGACCTGCTCCGTGAAGCGGCCAACTCCTCGCAGCTGCGACGCAACTTCGAAGGCTCGCCGTTGCTCTATGTGCCCCAGGTCTACTGGGACTGGTGCCGCCCGAAAGTGCTGGTGATGGAGCGCATCTACGGCATCCCGGTGACCGACCTGGACACCCTGCGCGACCAGCGCACCGACTTCAAGGCGCTGGCCGAGCGCGGCGTGGAGATCTTCTTCACCCAGGTGTTCCGCGACAGCTTCTTCCACGCCGACATGCACCCCGGCAACATCTTCGTCAGCACCCGCACGCCGTGGAGCCCGCAGTACATCGCGGTGGACTGCGGCATCGTCGGCAGCCTCACCGACGAGGACCAGGACTACCTGGCGCGCAACCTGATCGCCTTCTTCAAGCGCGACTACCGCAAGGTCGCCCAACTGCACATCGACTCGGGCTGGGTGCCGGCAGAAACCAAGGTCAATGATTTCGAGGCGGCGATCCGCACCGTGTGCGAGCCGATCTTCGAGAAGCCGCTCAAGGACATCTCCTTCGGCCAGGTGCTGCTGCGCCTGTTCCAGACCGCGCGACGCTTCAACATGGAAGTGCAGCCGCAGCTGGTACTGCTGCAGAAGACCCTGCTGAACATCGAAGGCCTGGGCCGCCAGCTCTACCCGGAGCTGGACCTGTGGACCACCGCGCAGCCCTTCCTGGAGCGCTGGATGCGAGATCGCGTCAGCCCCGGCACCCTGCTGCGCAACGCCCAGCAGCACATCGAACAGCTGCCGCACCTGGCGCAGATGACTCGCGACACGCTCGAGCGCCTGTCCCGCGAGCCGCAGCCCGAAACACGCCTGACCGGCGCACAGCCCGGCATGGCCAGCGCCTGGCCGGCGCGGCTGATTGGCGCGGTGCTGGTCGCCGGCGCCGCCGAAACCGGCCTCGCCACCCACAGCCTCGCGGCCTGGCCGGCGTGGGCGATGCTGGCCGGTGGTCTGTATCTGATTCTGCGCCGATAGCCAGTCGCCCCGGTGGCTGGCACACTTAACCGCTATACGAAGTGGCTTACAAAGTGGCTCTGGGCACCACACGTGCCCGCTGTACGGAACCCGAGATGAAAGACTGGCTGGACGAAATCAAGTGGAATGCCGATGGACTGGTGCCGGCGATCGCCCAGGACCATCGCACCGGCCGCGTGCTGATGATGGCCTGGATGAACCGCGAGGCCCTCACCCTCACCGCCGCCGAGAACCGCGCCATCTACTGGTCGCGCTCGCGTGGCAAGCTCTGGCGCAAGGGCGAGGATTCCGGGCACGTGCAGAAGCTGCACGAACTGCGCCTGGACTGCGACGCCGACGTGGTGATCCTGATGGTCGAACAGCTGGGCGGCATCGCCTGCCATACCGGCCGCGAGAGCTGCTTCTACCGGGTGTTCGAGAACGGCGCCTGGCAGACCGTCGACCCGGTCCTGAAGGACCCGGATGCCATCTACTCCCACGTAGGTACAGGAAAACCCCATGAGCACTGATACCCTCGCCCGTCTGGCGGAAGTCCTCGAAGCGCGCAAGAATGCCGCACCGGACAGCTCCTACGTGGCCAGCCTGTATCACAAGGGCCTGAACAAGATCCTGGAAAAGGTTGGCGAAGAGTCGGTGGAAACCATTCTCGCCGCCAAGGACGCCGCCGCCAGCGGTGACTGCACGGACCTGATCTACGAAACGGCCGACCTCTGGTTCCACTCCCTGGTGATGCTCGCCGCCCTCGGCCAGCACCCGCAGGCGGTGCTGGACGAGCTGGACCGCCGCTTCGGCCTTTCCGGGCACGACGAAAAAGCCGCGCGCCAGCCGTCTGCCTGAACCCGACAACATTGCGAGGAAAACAAGATGGGCATCTTTGACTGGAAACACTGGGTCGTCATCCTGATCGTCGTGGTCCTGGTCTTCGGCACCAAGCGCCTGAAGAACCTCGGTTCGGACGTCGGCGAAGCCATCAAGGGCTTCAAGAAGGCGATGAACACCGAAGAAGACGAGAAGAAGGACCCGAGCGCCGCTGCCGGCAACCCGCCGCTGAACCAGCCGCACACCATCGACGCCCAGGCGCAGAAGGTCGAAGAGCCGGCGCGCAAGGACTGATTCATGTTCGGTATCAGCTTCAGCGAACTGCTGCTGGTGGGACTCGTCGCCCTGCTGGTGCTCGGCCCCGACCGCCTGCCGGGCGCCGCGCGCACGGCCGGCCTGTGGATCGGCCGGCTCAAGCGCAGCTTCAATGCCATCAAGACGGAAGTGGAGCGCGAGCTGGGCGCGGATGAAATCCGCCGCCAGCTGCACAACGAGCACATCCTGCAGATGGAACAGGAGGCCAAGAAGCTGATGGCGCCACTGACCGACCTGCAGGAGCAGGCCCGGGAAACCTTCAATCCGCAGCAACAGCCGGCCCAGCCTGACGGCCAGGGCGCGCCTGCCGAGCCGCCCGCGGCGCCGAGCATCGCGCCCAATAGCCGCCTGAACAGCCTGCCGGGCGCGGGCCTCGCGCCCGCCACCCCGGAGGTTCCTGCCGCTGCACCGCAGGCGCCGGAAGCCGGCCAGCCGGCCCAACCGACCGCCGCGAGCCAGCCGCCCGCCTCGTCCGAGACGCCGCGTACCCCATGAGCGCCGAAAAACCCGACCAGCCCGAACACGACCAGGAAATGCCCCTGGTCTCGCACCTGACCGAACTGCGCACGCGCCTGCTGCGCTGCGTGGTCGCGATCTTCGTGATCTTCATCGGCCTGCTGTACTTCTCGCAGAAGATCTACGCGCTGGCTTCCGAGCCGCTGCGCCGCTTCCTGCCCGAAGGCGCGACCATGATCGCCATCGACCCGGCGTCGGCCTTCCTCGCGCCGCTGAAGCTGACCATGATCGTCGCCGTGCTGTTCGCCATGCCGGTGATCCTGGCCCAGGTCTGGGGCTTCATCGCACCAGGCCTGTACAAGCACGAGAAGCGCGTCGCCCTGCCGCTGCTGGCCTCCAGCATCGTGCTGTTCTACGCCGGCATGGCCTTCGCCTACTTCCTGGTGTTCCCGTTGATGTTCCACTTCTTCCTCGGCTCGGCCCCGGAAGGCGTGACACCGATGACCGACATCAACAGCTACCTGGACTTCCTCACCCTGCTGTTCGCCTTCGGCGTGGCCTTCGAGATTCCCGTGGCCACGGTGCTGCTGGTGTGGATCGGGGTGGTCAACGTGGCCTACCTGAAGAAGATCCGCCCCTACGTGATCATCGGCTGCTTCGTGGTCGGCATGATCCTCACCCCGCCGGACCCGCTGTCGCAGACCCTGCTGGCGGTGCCGATGTGGTTGCTGTTCGAGGCCGGCGTGCTGTTCAGCCACCTGATCCGCAAGCGCGGCCCGGAAGAGGAAGAAGAGTCCAAGGGCGACCAGCCTCCGGCCACCCGCTCGTGAACCTGCTGCTGCTCGACGACGCCGACTTCGTGACGGCGGATCGCGTGATCCTGCGCGACCGCCGCCTGACCCACATGCAGGAAGTCCACCGCGCCGAAAGTGGTGACCGAATGCGCGTCGGCCGTCTCGGCGGCCTGATGGGCGAAGGCCGCCTGCTGCGCCTGGAGGCCAACGAGGCCGAGTTGCAGGTCAGCTTCGACCAGGCCCCGCCGGCCAAGCTGCCGCTCACCCTGCTGCTCGCCCTGCCCCGTCCGAAGATGCTCCGCCGCGTGCTGCAGACCGTCGCCGCCATGGGCGTGCCGCGCCTGGTGCTGCTCAACAGCTACCGGGTGGAAAAGAGCTTCTGGCAGACGCCCTTCCTCGATCCCGACGCCGTGCGCGAGCAACTGGTCCTGGGCCTCGAGCAGGCCCGCGATACCGTCCTGCCCGAGGTCATCATCGAGAAGCGCTTCAAGCCCTTCGTCGAGGACCGCCTGCCCGCGCTGGCCGCCGGCAGCCTCGGCCTGATCGGTCATCCCGGCCCCTGGCCCGAGTGCCCGCGGGCGTTGAGCGAGCCGGTGACCCTGGCCATCGGCCCGGAAGGCGGCTGGATTCCCTACGAGGTCGACAAGCTGCGCGAAGCCGGTCTGAACCCCGTGCAACTGGGCGAACGCATCCTGCGCGTCGAGACTGCCGTGACCGCGCTCCTGGCACGCCTGTACTAACTGGAAATGGCTAGAGGCCAGTAACCACGCGGCCTCCAGCGTGAACCACCAGTCAGAAAATTACCGCAAAACCCTTCAGTTCCACGCAGCGAAGCCGATATCAGCGGTACCGGTCGTCCCCACTCTGCGCATTTCCTGCTCAGCCATGCGTACCGGCCCTGTTCATCGCTGGAGCGCCGCCTTCATGTTTCGCTGGTTCAACAACCTGACTGTCAAACTCAAACTCGCCTCGGGCTTCGGCCTGGTGCTGCTGCTCACCCTGCTGATCGCCCTCACCGGCTGGATCAACCTGGGCAACGTGATCGAACGGGGCGACAAGCTCGGCGAGATCTCCGAGCTGATCTCGATCGCCAAGGACCTGCGCATCGCCCGCCTGAAATTCCAGTCCACTCGCGCGCCGGAAGACGCCAAGGCGGTGCTCGATACGCTGGACAAACTGGACCAGCGCCACCGCACGCTGAACGAGAAGTTCACCGAGGCCGAGGACCGTCGCGTCATCGACCAGCAGCACGACCTGAGCGTGGAATACCGCAAGCTTTACGCCCAGTTGCTGAAGTCCTTCGAAGAGCGCGACGCCGCCAAGCAGGTGCTGATCCAGGCCGCCGGCGCGGTCAGCGAAGGCCTGCAGAAGGCCGAGCAGAAGCTGGTCAACAGCGCCAGCGTGGAAAGCCTGCAACACCTGCAGGACCTCGCCGGCCTCGGCCGTGGCGTCATGCAGGCGCGCCTCCAGGTCATGGCCTACACCAGCACCGACGCGCAGAACCTCGAGCAGCCCGCCTTCGCCGGCCTGCAGAAGCTGATCGACGGCGTGAAGAGTGACATGAGCACCTCGCCGGCCGAGCTGAACGGCGAGTTCCGCGCCACCCTCGACGCGCTGGAGACCTACCGCAACGCGCTGAGCAACTACCGCAACGAGGTCAACGACAGCCAGGCTGCCCGCGACCGCATGCGCGACGCCGGCCAGCAGATCGAGAAGCTCAGCAACGAACTGACCGCCACCCAGACCGCCAAGCGCGATGCCGGCGTGACCCATGCCAAGACCCTGCTGGGCCTGGCCGCGCTGATCGCCCTGGTGCTGGGCAGCATCGCCGCCTGGATCATCACCGTGCAGATCGTCAATCCGCTGCGCGACGTGCTGGGCCACGCCGAGCGCATCGCCGACGGCGACCTCAGCCGTGACATCCCCACCACCCGCCACGACGAACTGGGCCAGCTGCAGAAGAGCATGCAGCGCATGAACCTGTCCCTGCGCGAGCTGATCGGCCGCATCCACGACGGCGTGACCCAGATCGCCAGCGCCGCCGAGGAGCTCTCCGCGGTCACCGAGCAGACCAGCGCCGGGGTGAACAACCAGAAGGTCGAGACCGACCAGGTGGCCACCGCCATGAACGAGATGGCCGCCACCGTGCAGGAAGTCGCGCGCAACGCCGAGGAGGCCTCCGAGGCCGCCTCCGCGGCGGATCGCCAGGCCCGCGACGGCGAAGGCGCGGTGACCGAAGCGGTGACCCAGATGGATCGCCTGGCCGGCGAAGTCGGCCGCACCAACGAATCGGTGCTCAAGCTCAAGCGCGAAAGCGAGAAGATCGGCAGCGTCCTGGACGTGATCAAGGCAGTCGCCGAGCAGACCAACCTGCTGGCGCTCAACGCCGCCATCGAAGCCGCTCGCGCGGGCGATGCCGGTCGTGGTTTCGCCGTGGTCGCCGACGAGGTGCGCGGCCTGGCGCAGCGCACCCAGTCCTCCACCGAGGAGATCGAGGAGCTGATCGCCGGCCTGCAGAGCGGCACCCAGCAGGCCGTGCAGATGATGGAAACCAGCCGCGACCTGACCGTCAGCACCGTCGACCTGACCCGCCGTGCCGGCGAGCGCCTGGGCGCCATCACCCGCACCGTGTCGACCATCCAGTCGATGAACCAGCAGATCGCCGCCGCATCCGAGCAGCAGAGCGCGGTGGCCGAGGAGATCAACCGCAGCGTGATGAACGTGCGCGACATCTCCGAGCAGACCGCCGCCGCCAGCGAGGAAACCGCCGCTTCCAGCGTCGAGCTGGCGCGCCTGGGCAACGAGCTGCAGGTACTGGTCAGCCGCTTCCGCGTCTGATCCGTCCCGCCACGAAAAAAGGCCCGCGCACTGCGGGCCTTTTTATATCCACTACGAACTTCACCTGTAGGAGCGGGNCATGCCCGCGATCGCGCGCACGGCGCGCTCCTACAAAAAGTCCAGGCGCACGCGGCAAAGAACCGCCTTCAGTTTCTCAAACTCCCGCCGATAGCCTCTGACGCACGAAGATGCGTCCCGACAATTCCGCCTCGCCTCCGATCTTTTGTTGTTGCCTGCCACGGGTCGTCGATCCCGTGGCGACGCCTGCCTGGAGTTTTCGACATGTACGATTGGCTAGTAGTACAGCTGGGGCGCCTGAACGTCAGCCTGAAGCTGGTGGTGGGCTTCGGCATCCTCCTCTTCCTCACCCTGCTGGTGCTGCTCAGCGGCCTGCACAGCCTGGACAACCAGGCCGGGCGCGGCGAGCAGATGGCGACCATCACCGAACTCAACGACCTCAGCCAGCAGGCCAACCTCGCCCGCCTGCAGTTCGAACTGGGCGGTGATCGCAGCCAGGCCGAGCGCGTCGAGCAGCACAGCACGAAGATGCTGGAGCTGATCGAGCAGCGCCTGAAGGGCAGCGATATCGATGCCCGCCAGCTGGAGGCCGCGCGCCAGGCCGTCAGCCAATACCGCGAAGCTTTCAGCGCCCTCACCCGCGCGGTGGACCAGCGCACCCAGGCCCGTGGCACCCTGGTGGGCAGCGCACAGAGCGCCCTGCAGGCCTTCGAGACACTGGACAAGCAACTCTTCGAGCTGCTCGCCGAACAACCCGGCGACGCCCAGCTGCTGCATGGCGCGCAGGCCGTCGGCCAACTGCACCAGCAACTGCTGGTGGTGCGCTACCAGGTGCGCGGCTACGTCTTCGAGCAATCCGCGAGCGCCGAACAGGCCGCGTTCGCCGCCTTCGACAAGCTGCGCGACACCGGCACAGCCCTGCAGAGCCAGTTGCCGGCCATCGCCGCCGAAGGCCTGAGCGCTGCGCTCAAGGACCTGCAGGACTACCGCAGCGGCATCGAACACTTCCGCGACGGGGTGAACGCCACCCAGCAGGCACGCAAGGCCCTGGGCGGCGCCAGCGATGCACTGCTTGCCGCCGCCACCCACCTCTACGACGACACCCTGGCACGCAATGAGGCCGAGACCGCCGCCGCCAAGACTCGGCAGATCCTCATCGCCGTGCTCGCCCTGGCCTTTGGCTTCCTCTCCGGCTGGGCCATCAACCGCCAGATCGTCCGCCCGCTGCACGAGGCGCTGGAACTGGCCGAGCGTATCGCCCAGGGCGACCTGTCCCAGGGCCTGTCGCGCGACCTCAACCTGCAGCGCAGCGACGAGCTGGGCCAATTGCAGCGCGTGATGATGCGCATGCGCGAAAGCCTGGCGCAGCTGCTCGGCCACATCGGCGGCAGCGTCAGCCAACTGGCGACTGCCGCGGACGAACTCTCCGCCGTCACCGAGCAGACCCGCGCCGGGGTGAACAGCCAGCGCGTGGAAACTGAGCAGGTCGCCAGCGCCATCCATGAAATGGCCGCTACCGTGCAGGAAGTCGCGCGCAACGCCGAGCAGGCCTCCGCCGCCGCGCAGCAGGCCGACCAGCAGGCGCGCCAGGGTGACCAGGTGGTGCGGGACGCGGTGAACCAGATCGACCGCCTGGCCATCGAAGTGGATCGCTCCGCCGAGGCCATGGCGCTGCTGCGCAAGGAAAGCGAAAAGATCGGCAGCGTGCTGGATGTGATCAAGTCGGTGGCCGAGCAGACCAACCTGCTGGCGCTCAACGCCGCGATCGAGGCCGCCCGTGCCGGCGAGGCCGGGCGTGGTTTCGCCGTGGTCGCCGACGAGGTGCGCGGCCTGGCGCAGCGCACGCAGTCTTCCACCGCCGAGATCGAAGGCCTGATTGCCGGCCTGCAACGCGGCGCCCAGGAAGCGGTGACGCGCATGGACGACAGCCGCCGCCTGACCGGCAGCTCGGTGGAACTCACCCGGCGCGCCGGCGAGGCGTTGGGCGTGATCGCCCGCACCGTGGCCGACATCCAGGGCATGAACCTGCAGATCGCCTCCGCCGCCGAGGAACAGAGCAGCGTCGCCGAGGAGATCAACCGCAGCGTGGTGCAGGTGCGCGAGATCGCCGACCAGTCCGCCGCCGCCAGCGAGCAGACCGCCAGCTCCAGCACCGAGCTGGCGCGCCTGGGCAACGAGCTGCAACTGCAGGTGGGGCGCTTCCGCCTGTGAGGCGCCCGTCGCTCGGCGCGCCCGCGCCGACCGACAACGGCAGGACAGTTGTCATGCGCATGGCGTAGGATCGGTCACTCGCCATATAGGGAGAGTGACCATGCGCCCGCTGACCATCGACCTCGACGAACTCGCCTTCGCGCTCGACACCCAGGGTATCGATCACTACCTCGATCTGTTCAGCGGCCAGGTGCTGCTGATTCCCGAAGAAGACCCCGATCCTGAACTGGCCGAACTGCTGCACCGCGAGCCGGAGCGCCTGCTGCCCATCGAACCGCTGAGCAGCGGCCAGTCGCTGGAGCTGATGCGCGAGTTCCTCCGCGAAGTGCCCGAGCCGCACGCCTACTCCGCCCTGGCCAACGCCATCGAGGGGCGCAAGCCGTTCAAGGCCTTCCGTCACGTGCTGATGGGTTATCCCGAATTGCTGCAGGCCTGGTACGTCTACCAGAGCGAGCGGCTGCGCGAGTGCGCGCTGGATTGGCTGGCGGACAACCATATCCAGCCGGCGACCCGCAGCGCGATGCTCTGATCCGCAGGTTCGCGAGCAAGCTCGCTCCTACGAAGAGCACCCCGGCCCCAGCAGAGGCGCGAAACGCCGCAAACTCTCGCGCAACAATGTAGGGCGGATAACCAGATCCAGCCGGCAACGCGCAGCGCGATGCTTTGATCCGCAGGTTCAGGGGCAAGCTCGCTCCTACGTAGAGCGAGCATTCCGCACCCTGTAGGAGCGAGCTTGCTCGCGAACTGCCCCCCACTCCGGCACAACAATGCAGGAGCGCCCCGCAGCATGCTTGCGACTCCTGGACCAGGCGTCGCCCTCACCGATAACGTGGGAGCGGACTTCGTCCGCGATCAGCCACGCCCACGCAGCAGCTCCTGCCCCGCCGCCCAGACAAAAACGCCGCCCCGAAGGGCGGCGTTTTTGTTTCCGATCAGAACAATCGGCCTTCCGGCGCTTCGTTGGAGATCGGCTTGGCTTGCGCCGCCGTCGCCTGCCAGCCGCCGCCGAGGGCCTTGTACAGGTTGACCTCGCTGGTCAGCTGGTTGAGGCGGTCGGTGATCAGCTGCTGCTGGGCACTGAACAGCGAGCGCTGCGCGTCGAGCACGGTGAGGTAGTTATCCACACCGGTGCGGTAGCGCTTGTCGGCCAGGCGGTAGTATTCGCTGGTGGCGTCCACCAACGAGCGCTGCGCCTGCAATTGCTCGTTGAAGGTACCGCGCGCGGCGAGGCCGTCGGCGACCTCGGAGAAGGCCGTCTGGATGGCTTTCTCGTACTGCGCCACGTTGATGTCCTTCTGCACCTTGGCCAGGTCCAGGCTCGCCTGCAGGCTGCCGGCGTTGAAGATCGGCAAGGTGATCGAAGGCTTGAACAACCAGCTGCCGGAACCGCCGTCGAACAGGCCGGACAGGTCCGGGCTGAGGCTGCCGGCGTTGGCAGTCAGGCTGATGTTCGGGAAGAACGCCGCCCGCGCCGCGCCGATGTTGGCGTTGGCCGCCTTGAGCTGGTGCTCCGCCTGGAGGATGTCCGGGCGGCGCTGCAGCAGGTCGGAGGGCAGGCCCGCCGGGACAGTGGCCAGCAGCTCGTCGGACAGCTGGCGGCCCTGGGGCAGGTCGCCCGGCAGACCGGAGCCCAGCAGCAGGACCAGCGCGTTCTGGTCCTGCGCAACGAGACGGGTGTACTGCGCCAGGGTCGCCCGCGCGCTTTCCACCGAGGTCTGCGACTGGCGCAGGTCCAGGGCCGAGGCGACGCCGACTTCGTAGCTGCGCTTGGTCAGGTCGTAGCTCTTCTGGTAGGTGCCCAGGGTGTTGCGGGTCAGCTCCAGTTGGGCCTGGTCGGCGCGCAGCGTCAGGTAGGCGTTGGCGACGTTGGCCACCAGGCTGGTCTGGGTGCTGCGACGGGCTTCTTCGCTGGCGAAGTAGGTTTCCAGCGCCTGGTCACGCAGGGCGCGCAGGCGGCCGAACAGGTCGAGTTCCCAGGAGGTAACGCCCAGGGTGGCGCCGTACTGGCTACTGATCATCGAGCTGCCGGTGGTCGACAGGTCGGCCGGCAGGCGCTGGCGCGAGCCGGTGATGCCGGCGTCCACCGCCGGGAACAGGTCGGCCCGCTGGATGCGGTATTGCGCCCGGTAGGCTTCGATGTTCAGCGCGGCAACGCGCAGGTCACGGTTGTTTTCCAGCGACACTTCGACCAGTCGCTGCAGTTGCGGGTCCTTGAAGAACTCGCGCCAGCCGATGTCAGCGCCGGCAGTAGCCGGCTGCCCCGCATCGTAGGCTTCTCCCTGCGGATAAGCCGCGGCCACGGGCGCCTCTGGGCGCTCGTAGTCGGGGATCAGCGAGCAGCCGGACAACACGCCGGCTGCTATGGCAAGGGACAGTAAGGACTTTCTCATATCAATGCCCCTTCTCGGTGGATTCCTGTTCCTTGGACGCCGAGTCCTTGAACAGGGTACTGACCACCACGTAGAACAACGGCACCCAGAAGATCGCGAGGATGGTCGCGGTGACCATGCCGCCGATCACGCCGGTACCGATCGCATGCTGGCTGCCGGAGCCGGCGCCGGTGGAGATCGCCAGCGGCACCACGCCGAGGATGAACGCCAGGGAGGTCATGACGATCGGACGCAGACGCATCCGGCAGGCCTCGATGGCCGCCTCGACGATGCCCTTGCCCTGCTCGTGCAGTTCCTTGGCGAACTCGACGATCAGGATCGCGTTCTTCGCCGACAGGCCGATGGTCGTCAACAGACCCACCTGGAAGAACACGTCGTTGGACAGACCGCGCATGGACGTCGCCAGCAGCGCACCGATGACGCCCAGCGGCACCACCAGCATCACCGAGAACGGAATCGACCAGCTCTCGTACAGCGCCGCCAGGCAGAGGAACACCACGATCAGCGACAGGGCGTAGAGCGCAGGGGCCTGCGAGCCGGACAGGCGTTCCTCGTAGGACAGACCGGTCCAGGCATAGCCGACGCCCTTGGGCAGTTGCTTGACGATCTCCTCGACCGCCGCCATGGCTTCACCGGTGGAGCGGCCAGGAGCCGGTTCACCGAGGACTTCCATGGCCGGCACGCCGTTGTAGCGCGCCAGTTTCGGCGACCCATAGCTCCACTCGCCGGTGGCGAAGGCACTGAACGGCACCATCTCGCCGGTGCTGTTGCGCACGTACCACTTGTCCAGGTCTTCCGGGCTCATCCGCGCATTCGGGCGGCCTTGCAGGTAGACCTTCTTCACCCGACCACGGTCGATGAAGTCGTTGACGTAGTTCGAACCCCAGGCGATGGAGATGGTGCTGTTGATGTCCGCCAGCGAGACGCCCAGCGCACTGGCCTTCTCGTCGTCGATCAGCAGCTTGTACTGCGGTTCGTCGTTCAGGCCGTTGGGACGCACGCGCTGCAGTACCGGGTTCTGGGAAGCCAGGCCGAGGAACTGGTTACGCGCCTGCATCAGCACTTCGTGGCCAACGCCGGCCTGGTCCTGGAGGAAGATGTCGAAGCCCACGGCGTTACCCAATTCGAGTACCGCCGGCGGGGCGAAGGCGAACACCATCGCGTCCTTGAAGCTGAAGAAGTGCTGCTGCGCGCGCTGGGCCAGCGCGAACACGCTGTTCTCCGCGCCCGGACGCTCTTCCCAGGGCTTGAGCATGATGAACGCCATGCCCGAGCTCTGGCCGCGGCCGGCGAAGTTGAAGCCGGTCACGGTGAACACCGAGGCCACCGAGCTGCTTTCCTTGTCCAGCAGGTACTCGCGCATGGAGTCCACCACCACCTGGGTGCGCTCGGCGGACGAACCGGCCGGGGTCTGCACCTGGGCGAACAGCACGCCCTGGTCCTCGTCGGGAAGGAACGCGGTGGGGATGCGGGTGAACAGGAAGACCATGCCGCCGAGGATCATCACGTACATCAGCAGGTACGGCACGCGGTGCTTGAGGATCGAGGTGACGCCGCGCTCGTAGCCGTGGGTGGTGGAGAGGAACGCACGGTTGAACCAGCCGAAGAAGCCGCGCTTGTGTTCGCCGTGGTCGCCCTTCTCGATGGGCTTGAGCATGGTGGCGCAGAGCGCCGGGGTCAGCACCAGGGCCACCAGCACCGACAGGGCCATGGCCGAGACGATGGTGATGGAGAACTGGCGGTAGATCACCCCGGTGGAGCCACCGAAGAAGGCCATCGGCAGGAACACCGCCGAGAGCACCAGGGCGATACCCACCAGCGCCCCCTGGATCTGGCCCATGGACTTGCGCGCCGCCTCGCGGGGCGACAGGCCTTCCTCGGCCATCACCCGCTCGACGTTTTCCACCACCACGATGGCGTCGTCCACCAGCAGGCCGATCGCCAGCACCATGCCGAACATGGTCAGGGTGTTGATCGAGAAGCCGAAGGCGGCGAGTACGCCGAAGGTGCCCAGCAGGACCACCGGCACGGCGATCGTCGGGATCAGCGTGGCGCGGAAGTTCTGCAGGAACAGGTACATCACCAGGAACACCAGCAGGATCGCTTCGCCCAGGGTCTTCACTACCTCATGGATGGAGGCGGAGACGACCGGGGTGGTGTCGTACGGGTAGACGATCTTCATGCCCTGCGGGAAGAACGGCTCCAGCGTGGCCAGGGTGGCGCGGATCGACTTGGCGGTGTCCAGCGCGTTGGCGCCGGTCGCCAGCTTGATCGCGATACCCGAGGCCGGCTTGCCGTTGAACTGGGCGTTGATGCTGTAGTCCTGGCCGCCCAGGGCCACGTCGGCGACGTCCTTCAGGCGAACCTGGGAGCCGTCGGCGTTGACCTTGAGCAGGATGTCCTTGAACTGCTCGGCACTCTGCAGGCGGGTCTTGCCGATGATGGTGGCGTTGAGCTGCTGGCCCTTGACCGCCGGCAGGCCGCCCAGCTGGCCGGAGGATATCTGCACGTTCTGCGCCTGGATCGCCGTCTTCACATCGCCCGGGGTCATCTGGAAGCTGTTGAGCTTCGCCGGGTCCAGCCAGATGCGCATGGCGTACTGCGAACCGAACACCTGGAAGTCGCCCACGCCAGCAGTCCGCGACAGCGGGTCCTGGATGTTGGAGACGATGTAGTTCGACAGGTCTTCCTTGGTCATGCTGCCGTCTTCGGAGACGACGCCGACCACCATCAGGAAGTTCTTCACCGCCTTGGTCACGCGGATGCCCTGCTGCTGCACTTCCTGCGGCAGGAGCGGCGTGGCCAGCTGCAGCTTGTTCTGCACCTGGACCTGGGCGATGTCAGGGCTGGTGCCCTGGTCGAAGGTCACGGTGATGGTCATGCTGCCGTCGGAGTTGGACTCCGAGGAGATGTAGCGCAGATGGTCGAGACCGTTCATCTGCTGCTCGATCACCTGCACCACGGTGTCCTGCACCGTCTCGGCGGAGGCGCCCGGGTAGCTCACCTGGATGGCGATGGCCGGCGGCGCAATGGCCGGGTACTGGTTCACCGGCAACTTGAGGATCGACAGACCGCCCGCCAGCATGATCACCAGGGCGATCACCCAGGCGAAGATGGGCCGGTCAATGAAAAACTTCGACATTACGAATCCCCTTGATTAACCCTGCTTGGCCGGTTGAGCGGCGGCGGGCTTGTCGGCGGCACCAGCGGTGGGCGCCACGTTCTTCGCGGGTACGGCCTTGGCCTGGGCGCCCGGCTGGACGTACTGCAGGCCTTCGGTGATCAGGCGGTCGCCGGGCTTGAGGCCATCGCTGACCAGCCAGTAGGCACCGACGGTGCGGTCGGTCTTGAGGGTGCGCAGCTCGACCTTGTCCTCGCCGTTGAGCACCAGCGCGGTCGCCATGCCACGGAAGTCGCGGGTCACGCCCTGTTGCGGCGCCAGGATGGCCTGCTTCTTGATGCCCTCTTCCAGCTGCGCATGGACGAACATGCCCGGCAGCAGCTCCTTGTTCGGGTTGGGGAAAATGGCGCGCACGGTCACCGAGCCGGTGCCCTGGTCAACCGAAACCTCGGAGAACTCCAGCTTGCCCTCGACGGGGTATTCGGAGCCGTCTTCCAGGTACAGCTTGACCTTGGCGGCGTTGTCGCCGGCCTTCTCCAGCTGCCCGGCGGCCAGCTCGCGGCGCAGGCGGATCAGCGAAGTGGAGGACTGGGTGACGTCGACGTAGATCGGGTCCAACTGCTGCACGGTGGCCAGCGCAGTGCTCTGGCCGTTCTGCACCAGGGCGCCTTCGGTCACGCTGGAGCGGCCGATGCGGCCGGAGATCGGCGAATAGACCTTGGTGTAGCGCACGTTGATCTGCGCGCTGTCGACGGTGGCCTTGGCCTGCAGGTAGGCGGCCTGGGCGTCGGCGTACTGCTGCTTGCTCACCGCCTCGTCCTTGACCAGTTCCTTGTAGCGCTCGGCCTGCTGCTGGGTGGATACCAGGTTGGCCTGGGCGCTCTGCAGCGTCGCCTGATAGGTGGCCGGGTCGATCTGGTACAGCTGCTGGCCTTCCTTGACGTCACTGCCTTCCTTGAACAGGCGCTTGAGGATGATGCCGTTCACCTGCGGGCGAACTTCGGCAATGCGATACGCGGTAGTACGGCCCGGCAGTTCGGTGCTCAGGGTGACTTCCTGCGGCTGCAGGGTCACTACACCGACCTCGGGGATCTGCTTCTCCTGCGGGGCCTGGGCTTTGTCGCAGCCGGCAAGAGTGGCCATGGCGACGAGCAGGGCCGGGACCAGGGCGCGCATGGCTGGCTTTCGTTGCATATCGTTGTCCTCGTGAGCAAAGCATCCGGTTTGGCTGTGGGCTTGCCGGTCCGGAAAAGCTGGCAAAAATACTTACATTCAGCCCTGTTTGTAAACGTCCGAAAGCCCTGAGGGAAACCTACTGAAACGTTTTAGCCAATGGCCGATGTCGCAGTAGGTTTCCCGCAAGGCAGTCGCGGCGACGAACAAAGTTGATAACATCAACTAAAATACGAAAAAATGGTTGAGCTGATCAACCGGATTTACACAAGACTTACCGTGACCGAGCCGATGACCCACACCCTGAATCCCGACCTGCCACAGACCCTGATGAAGGTCCTCGATCATTTGCGCGAGAGCCTCCAGGACGAACTGTGCGCCGAGGGCATCGACCTCACCCCGCCGGACATCCGCCTGCTCGAGCTGATCGGCGCCGATGCCGGCCAGAGCCTGCAGAGCCTCGGCCGAAAGATGTGCCGCGACAAGGCACTGGTGACCCGCAAGATCCGTGAAATGGAGACGCTCGGCCTGGTTCGCCGCGAGCGCAACCCGGACGACCAGCGTAGCTTCCAGCTGTTCCTCACCGAGGCCGGGAGCCGTATCGACGAACGTACCCAGGCCATCCTCGCACGAACCCATGACAGTCTGTTCGCGCCCCTGGACGACGAGGAGCAACGCACCCTGACCCAGCTCCTGCGGCAATGCCTGCAGGGCCGGGCAGACTAGCGCTACAAACGAAAACGCCGGCGTTCGCCGGCGTTTTCGCTGTCCTGCTTCTTACTGACGCACCCCTTCGACCGACAGGGTCAGCTCGACTTCCTGGGAAGCCGGGCCGAGGTCGCGCTGGATGTTGAAGTCCTTCAGCTTGAGGGTGGTGGTGCCGAGGAAGCCGGCACGGTAGCCGCCCCACGGGTCATCGCCCTGGCCGATCAGTTCAGCCTTGATGGTGACCGGCTTGGTCACGCCGTTGAGGGTCAGGTTGCCGGTGATCTCGGCATTCTTGCCATCGGCCTTCACGGCGGTGGATTCGAAGGTCGCGGTCGGGTTCTTCGAGACGTTGAGGAAGTCCGGGCTGCGCAGGTGCTTGTCACGCTCGGCGTGGTTGGAGTTCACGCTGTTGGTGTTGATGGTCACCTTGACCTTGTCGGCGGACGGGTTCTTCTCGTCGAAGGTGAAGGCACCGTCGAAGTCGTCGAAGCGGCCGTACAGCCAGCTGTAACCCAGGTGCTTGATGCGGAACTCGATGAAGGCGTGCTGGCCTTCCTTGTCGATCTTGTAGTCCGCGGCCATGGCCTGGCCAGCGGAGAACAGGGCGGTACCCAGCGCCAGAGCGGCGAACGTCTTCTTCAGCATTGAAGCAATCTCCCTTTGGGGTGAGGTGTTATTTCGCGGCACGACCGAGCATGCGGACCAGCGTCTCATCACGGTCGAAGAAATGGTGTTTGAACGCCGCCAGGGCGTGCAGCACGGCCAGCACCACGAGGGTCCAGGCCAGGTACAGGTGGATGGCGCCGGCGATGTCGGCCTGGTCGGTGATGCCGCTCAGGGTGGCGGGCACGTCGAACCAGCCGAACACGCTGATGGGTTTGCCTTCGGCGGTCGAGATCAGGTAGCCGGCGATGATCACCGCGAACAGCAGCGCGTAGAGCGCCAGGTGGCCGAGCTTGGTGGCCAGGCGGGTCAGGTTGCCGTGACTGGCCGGGGTCGGCGGTGCCGGGCTGATGAAGCGCCAGAGCACGCGAACGATCAGCGCGATGGCCAGGAGGATGCCGATGCCTTTGTGGATTTCCGGGGCGCGGTGGTACCAGGTGTCGTAGTAGTCCAGCTCGCGCATCCACAGGCCCAGGCCGAACAGGCCGAAGACCACCAGCGCACTGCCCCAGTGCAGGAACAGGCTGACCAGTCCGTAGCGAGCGGGGGAATTACGCCATTGCATCGATCGACATCCTTGAAAACGGGAATTCAAGACTAGCGGCTAATCCATCGAAGAAAAGCAGAAAAATCTGCTTTGAAACATCGACTGACAAGATAGGTCATCTCCTGAAACGGCCGTGCCAGAGCCAGAAACGACAATGCCGGCTTTCGCCGGCATTGTGGATGGAGCGGGTTGGCTCAGAACGGCAGCCAGGACATGATGCCCTTCTTCTCGCCCTTGGCCTCGGCCGGCTTGTCGCTGGCGGCCGGCTTGTTATCGGCCACCAGGGATGCGCCTTCGAGCACCGGCGTCTTGCCGGCATACAGGTCGCGGACCTGGCTGGCGGCACGCTTGCCGCTGCGCAGGGCGCCTTCGATGGTGCCCGGGTAGAGCGCATCGGTGTGCTCGCCGGCGAAGGCCACGCGGGACACCGGGGTCTCCCACACGCGCCAGAAGCGGCTGATCTGGCCCGGACCGAAGGCCAGGTAGGAACCGCCGGTGCCGGCGTCGGTGCTGTAGCGACGCATTTCGTAGCCGTCGTAGGCACCGCGCATCTTCGGGTAGTACTTGTTCATGCGGATCAGTACCTGCTCGGAGAGCTGGCGGTCACCGAAGGCCTGCATCACACGGGCGTTGTCGCCGGACAGGTTGATCAGCACGTTGGCGCCGCCCTTGGTCGCGGGCTCGACCCAGATCATGCCCAGGCCCTGGTCGCTGTAGATCTCGCCGGACAGGCGCGACTTGTCGTCCCACACCGGGCGCTTGAACTTCATCAGGATCTGGTCGCGCCAGCCATAGTTGGTGCCCTTGAGCGCCGCCAGCTGCTTCTCGTTCAGGCCCGGGGTCAGGGTGATGTTGCCCAGGGCGCGCAGCGGCACGGCCAGCACCAGGTAGTCGGCGCTGTAGCCGGTGGCGCCGACCTTGACGGTCACGCCATCCTTGTCCTGGCTGATCGAGGTGACCTTGGCGTTGGTCTTGATGGTCTTGATCTGCTTGACGAAGGCCTGGGCCAGCACCTGGCTGCCGCCGGGCAGGCGCGACGCGCGCAGGTCACGGTCGTCGACGCCGCGGTACACACGGCCCTGCTGGGCGAGGTAGAGCAGCGACAGGCGCGACGGTTCGTCGTAGTGCGAACGGATGCGCTGGTTGACCAGCAGGCGCGCGGTCGGCGACAGGTTCAGCTTGTCCAGCCAGCGCGCGGCGGTGAGCTGGTCGAGGGCGAACAGGGTCTTGTTCGCCAACGGGTTGAGCGGGTCGTCGATGGAGGCGGACAGCTCGTTCAGGGACTTCTCGAAGCGCTCGAGGTCCGCGGCGACGGCCGGCATCTTGGTCTTCAGGTCGGCGCTGGTGTAGTAGACGCCGTCGATCAGGTAGCTCGGGGTGCGGACGAATTCCGGCGCCGGCACCGAATTCACCTTCAGGGTGTCCAGGTAGCCGTTGAGGGTCGGCTGGACCTTCTTGTTGCCGATCCACTCGCTGGTGGCCAGGCCCGAGCGGCCGCCCACCTGCGGCTTGGCTTCCAGCAGGGTCACCTGCCAGCCTGCCTGCTGCAGCTCGTAGGCCGCGGAGAGGCCGGCGAGTCCGCCGCCCACCACGATGGCGGTCGGTTGTTTGTCCTTGCCCAGCGCCACTACGCTGAACACGCCCAGAGCGAGCAGCGCGGCAGCGCGCAGCCATCCCATTTTCATCGCCAGACTTCCCCGAATTGGTGCAAAGGCGCGAAGCATACGTGAGCGCCAGAAAGCCGAATAGCTGTCTTGGTCGGCTGCCTGCAACATGTGTCGTGGGACGTGTCCTTGTTCATCTCAGGAGCATTGAATAGGCTTGCCGACCAGAGCGAGCCGACCGTCAGAAGAGCCATCAATTTAAGGAGCCGGCCATGGGCCTGAATGCCGAGTGGATGCAGCGCGATCTCGAGGTGCTGTGGCACCCCTGCACCCAGATGAAAGACCACGAGCGCCTGCCGGTGATCCCGATCCGCCGCGGCGAAGGCATCTGGCTGGAGGACTTCGAAGGCAAGCGCTACCTCGATGCGGTCAGCTCCTGGTGGGTCAACGTCTTCGGCCACGCCAACCCGCGCATCAACCAGCGCATCAAGGACCAGGTCGACCAGCTGGAGCACGTGATCCTCGCCGGCTTCAGCCACCAGCCGGTGATCGAGCTGTCCGAGCGCCTGCTGCGCCTGGCGCCGGCCGGGTTCTCCCGGGTGTTCTATGCCGACAGCGGCTCGGCCGGCATCGAAGTGGCGCTGAAGATGAGCTACCACTACTGGCACAACCTCGGCCAGCCGGAGAAGAAGCGCTTCATCACCCTGACCAACAGCTACCACGGCGAAACCGTGGCGGCGATGTCGGTGGGCGACGTGGCGCTGTTCACCGAGACCTACAAGTCGCTGCTGATGGACACCATCAAGGTGCCGACCCCCGACTGCTACCTGCGCCCCGAGGGCGTGAGCTGGGAAGAGCACTCGCGGACGATGTTCGCCGCCATGGAGCAGGCGCTGGAGCAGCACCACAAGGAAGTCGCCGCGGTGATCGTCGAGCCGCTGGTGCAGGGCGCCGGCGGCATGCGCATGTACCACCCGGTCTACCTCAAGCTGCTGCGCGAGGCCTGCGACCGCTACGGCGTGCACCTGATCCACGACGAGATCGCCGTCGGCTTCGGCCGCACCGGCACGATGTTCGCCTGCGAACAGGCCGGCATCACCCCGGACTTCCTGGTGTTGTCCAAGGCGCTGACCGGCGGCTACCTGGCGATGAGCGCGGTGCTGACCACCGACAAGGTCTACCAGGCGTTCTACGACGACTACGCCACCCTGCGCGCCTTCCTCCACTCGCATACCTACACCGGCAACCCGCTGGCCTGCGCCGCCGCCCTGGCGACCCTGGACATCTTCGAGCAGGACAACGTCATCGAGGCCAACAAGGCCCTGGCGGCGAAGATGGCCAGCGCCACCGCGCACCTTGCCGACCACCCGCACGTCTCGGAAATCCGCCAGACCGGCATGATCCTCGCCATCGAGATGGTCCAGGACAAGGCCACGAAAGCCGCCTACCCCTGGCAGGAACGCCGCGGCCTGAAGGTCTTCCAGCACGGCCTGGAACGCGGCGCGCTGCTGCGCCCGCTGGGCAGCGTGGTGTACTTCCTGCCGCCGTACATCATTACCCCCGAGCAGATCGACTTCCTCGCCGAGGTCGCCAGCGAAGGCATCGACATCGCCACCCGCGACAGTGTCAGCGTGGCGGTCAGCGAACGCTTCCCCGAGCATCGCGATCCGGGCTGATCGGCTACAAGCGGCAGGCCGAAAGCTTTAAGCTTGCCGCTTTCCCCCATCAGTTCGACATTGCCATGCGCCTCTCCCGCTTCTTCATCGACGCCCCGCTCTCCCTCGGCCAGCACGAGCTGCCCGAAGCCCAGGCCCACTACATCGGCCGCGTACTGCGCCACAGCGTCGGCGACGCGGTGCAGCTGTTCGACGGTTCGGGCCAGGAATACCTGGGCGAGCTGATCGAGGTGGGCAAGAAGAACGTCCGCGTGGAGCTGCGCGAAGCCTTCGCCGGCCAGGCCGAGTCGCCGCTGCGCGTGCACCTGGGCCAGGGGCTGTCCCGTGGCGAGCGCATGGACTGGGCGATCCAGAAGGCCACCGAACTGGGCGCCAGCGAGATCACCCCGATCGTCAGCGAGCGCTGCGAAGTACGCCTGAAGGACGAACGCGCCGACAAGCGCATGGCCCACTGGCGCCAGGTGGCGATCAGCGCCTGCGAACAATGCGGCCGCTCCGTGCTGCCAGTGCTCAATGCACCGGTCACCCTCGTCGAATGGCTGGAGAGCTGCGAAGCGCAGCTCAAGCTGGTGCTGCACCCGGTGGCCGAGCCGCTGACCAGCCATGACAAGCCGGCCAGCCTGGCCTTCCTGATCGGCCCGGAAGGCGGCCTGAGCAATGCGGAAGTGGAGCAGGCCAAGGGCGCCGGGTTCCATGCCGCGCGACTGGGGCCGCGCGTGCTGCGCACCGAGACTGCTCCGGTCGTAGCGCTGAGTGTGGCGCAGCAGTTGTGGGGCGACTTCTAGATTCTCTGCGATGGAAAAAACCTCTCCCAAAGGGAGAGGGGTGAGGCAAGACGGCAGCGCCGGTGCCATGCAGGTTCGCGAGCAAGCTCGCTCCTACGAAGAGCGCACCGAGCGGGCCGGCAAGTTGTAGGAGCGAGCTTGCTCGCGAACAGCCCGGGCGCCCGGCGACTCAGATTCCCCGCAACGCCAATCCCGCCAGCACCAGCAACACCACACCGCAAAGCGCATGGCTCACCCGGTGCCAGCGCGGTGAAGCGTTGCGCCGCAACCAGTCCACCAGCGCCGCGCAGAGGAAGCAGCAGAGCACCGAGGCCGTCATGAAGCCGGCGAAGAACACCAGCGAATCCGCCAGCGAAGGCACGCCATCGACCAGCCCCGCCATGGCGCCGCCCAGCGCGCCCCAATAGACGATGTTCTTCGGGTTCGACAGCGACAGCATCGCCCCGGAAGCAAACGCCCCGGCGTGGTGATCGCCGAGCGCGCCCTCCTCTACCACGCCGACCTCGCGTGCATCGCGCAGGCTCTGCACACCCAGCCAGGCCAGGTACGCGGCGCTGGCCAGGGTCAGCGGCAGGCGCAGGGTTTCGTGGCCCAGCAGCAGCGCCAGCCCGGTCAGGCCGATCAGCGCCCACACGGCATCGCCGATCAGCGAGCCGAACTGCACCAGCAGTGCCGGGCGAAAGCCGCCCTTCAGGCCACGGCGCAGGGTTTCGGCGAGCACGGCGCCGGGAGATAGGCAGAAGACGATGCCGAACAGCAGCGCGGCGAAGAACAGGGTCATGGATCGGCTCTCGAACAGGGTGGCGATGGCGCCATTGTGCCTGGACTGCAGCCGACCGAACTTGAACCGGATTGCTCAGCGCAGGGCGCGCTGGAAGTTGCCCGGCGACACGCCATAGGCCGCGCGGAAATGCCGGTTCAGGTGGCTCTGGTCGGCAAAGCCCAGCTCGTGGGCCACTTCGGTGGCCGGCAGGCCGGCGCGCAACAATGCCTGGGCGCGACGGGTGCGCAGTTGCATCGCCCACTGCCGGGGGCTCAGGCCCACCTGTTTCTGGAAACTGCGCAACAGGTGGAAACGCGACAGGCCGAGGTAGGCCGCCATCTCGTCGAGGCTGGGTTGCCGCACCAGGTCGGCGGCCAGCCAGTCCTGCAGGTCGGCAATCCGCCCACCGTTCTCCAGACCATCCTGTGGCAGGCGTACGCCCATGGCGCGGGCGAGCTCGGCCAGCTGCAGTGTCAGGCGTTCTTCGCCGCGCTGGCGGACGAAAGGGTCATCGCCCAGCACGCGCTCGACCGCATCGGCCATCGTGGTCGCCAGGGCAGGCAGATGGTCGGTGGCCCGTTCGAATTCCAGGCGCTGCAGGCCGAGCATCGTTGCGAGTTGGTCAGGCCCGACGTAGAGGCTGACGAACTGCCAGGGCTGGCCTTCGGCGACGCCACCGCCCTGGATCTGCCCGGGGTTGTAGCAGGTGAAACAGCCGGGCCCGGCATCGAAGGTACGGCCATCCAGCCACACGCTTTCCTCGCCGCGCAGGTTGGCGCTGATGACGAATTCGTCGTGGCTGTGGCGCTCGAAACGATGGCCGCCAAGGGTGGCGCCAGCGACCTCGAAGCCGGGTTGGTTCCCCAGCTGGGCAAGGCGCAGGCCACCGTTCATGGCCGGGTCAGATGAGGCCGGAGTCGGCCAGTTTCTGCTCCAGCGCGGCCAGGTCGGGGATGCGCGCCTGGGCGTCGCCCAGGTCCACGGCGTCCAGCTCCAGCGGGGCCAGCGGCACGTCGAGACGCTTGAGGTCGCTGCTGACCTTCAGCGAACGCGGGATGCCCTGCACCAGCAGCGCGAAGAACTTCACATTGGGCCGGCCGCCCAGGGCGTTGACCACGATCACCCGCGCGCCGGAGCCGACTTCGGCCTGGCCGTCGGAGGCCGCCTCGAAGGACAGCAGCGGCAGGCGCAGGTCGCGCCAGGCCACCTGGCCCAGGTACCAGGACGGCAGGCCGTCCACCGGGTGCGGGGCGCGGTAGGTGATCAGCTCGGCCACGGCCACGTTGGGCAGCAGCAGGTTGCGGTCGGCCAGCGGCACCAGCAGGCCGGTCAGGCTGCTGGGGGCGGCATTGGCAACGCCGGCATTGGCGACGGGAAGATCACTCATCGGGCCTTATCTCACTGCGTGACTGCGCCGACGCATTGCTCGGCGAGGTGATTGACCAGCGCCGCCGCAAGTTCGCGCGGGTCGCCGGAGAGGGTGCTATAGCCGCCTTCGCGCAGGCTGTCGGGCATGCTGGAGCAGGCGCAGCTGTCGGCGCGCTGGGTCCAGATCGGCGCGCCCTGGCGGCGCACGTAGGCCGCGGCGGCGCTACCGTCGCTGCACATGCCGCTGAACACGATCACGCCGCAACGATCGCCGTACTGCTGGGCGAGGTTGAGCATCATCTGGTCGATGGACGGGCTGTAGGGCTCCGGCCAGCTGCGGTCCTGCACATGCATGCGCGCCGAATCGTCGAAGCCCAGCTCGCGGGAAATCGGCACCACCACCACTTCGCCGCAGCGCACCGGGTCGCCGTCGCGCACGGTGTTGACGTGCCACTGGCTGTGGCGACCGACCGCTTGCGGCAGGTTCGCCTCGAACGAGGCATCGATGTGCTGGGCATACAGGAAGCCCACCGGCAGGCCGCCGGGCAGCGCATCGAGGAAAGTCTTCACCGCCGCCGGGCCGCCCAGCGAGGCGGCGAGCAGCCAGACCTGCGCGGCGGGTTCACCGGCCTTGAGCGGGGAAGCCGCGAGGTCATCGGGCAGCGTCACGCGGCTGGGCCGCTGCGCTTCGTCGAGCAGCGCGGCGAGGCTGCGGCCCACGCCGGCACTGGGGTCACCCACCAGCTTGCGCAGCTTGGACACCAGCCGGCGTTCCCAGCGCGGGTAATGTTCGGAATGCCGCTCCGGCGCGTGGCCTTCGCCGAACAGCACAGGTACGCGCGACTGTTCCAGCAGGTTGTCCACCAGGGGCGAATCCTCCTGCTGCGCCAGGTCCACCAGCCACAGGTCGGTCTCGCAGGCGTCCAGCTGCTCGCTTTCAAGGCGCGCCGGATCGGCGTTGAGCACCACCTGGTAACCGTGGCCGGCCAGCGCCTGTGCCAGCACGTGGCGCTGCAGCGAGGTGTCGGCGATCACCGCAATGCGCGGCGTGCTCTGCTCAGACATGGGTCTTCACCAGCTTGTGGATATTCTCCAGCAGCTCGGATTCCTGGTACGGCTTGCCCAGGTACTGGTTGACGCCGATGGCCAGGGCACGGTCGCGGTGCTTCTCGCCGGTACGGGAGGTAATCATGATGATCGGCAGGTCCTTCAGCTGTTCATCGTGGCGCACCAGGGTGGCCACCTCGAAGCCGTCCATGCGCGGCATCTCGATGTCCAGCAGCATGATGTCGGGCTTGTGGTCCTGCAGCTGGGCGATGGCGTCCACCCCGTCCTTGGCGGTGAGCACGTTCATGCCGTTGCGTTCCAGCAGGCGGCTGGTGACCTTGCGCACGGTGACCGAGTCGTCCACCACCATGACCAGGGTCGGGCGCTGGTGCTCGATTTCCGCCACGCTCGGGCCTGCCAGCTGGCGGCGCGGCGCGTGCTGGATGAGCTGGGCGTGGAGCACGCGGATCGTCGCCAGCAGGTCGAGAATCACCACCACGCGACCGTCACCGAGGATGGTCGCGCCGGAGATGCCACTGACGCCGGCGAACTGCGCACCGAGGCTCTTCACCACGATCTCGCGCGAGCCGGCCAGGGCGTCCACCTGCACTGCCACGGCGTGGTCCGCCGAGCGCACCAGGATCACCGGCAGCGGCAGCGACTGGCCGACCAGCTTGGGATGCTGGCCGTTGTTCAGCAGGTCGCCGAGGTACTTCAGTTCATAGCTCTGGCCGGCGTACTCGAAGCTCGGCGCGGCGCCGGATTCGTCGGCGGCGGCCTGCTCGTAGAGCGCTTCCAGCTCGTACGGGGAGACCCGCACGATACCTTCGATGGTGTTCAGCGGCAGGGCGTAGAGGTCCTCGCCGGAAAGCACCATCAGCGCGCGGTTCACCGACACGGTGAACGGCAGGCGGATGTCGAAGCGGGTGCCTTCGCCGACGCTGGAGTGGATGCTCATGGAGCCGCCGAGCTGTTTCACCTCGGAGTTCACCACGTCCATGCCCACGCCACGGCCGGAAATCTGCGTGACCTTCTCGGCGGTACTGAAGCCGGCCTCGAGGATGAACTGCAGCACCTCGTGGTCGTTCAGCTCGCTGTCGTCGGTCATCAGGCCGCGCTCGATGGCCTTTCGGCGCACCGCTTCGAGGCGGATGCCGGCGCCATCGTCGGCCAGGGTCAGGAGGATGTCGCCACCCTCGCGGCCCAGGGTCAGGCGGATGGTGCCCTGCTCCGGCTTGCCGGCGATGCGGCGCGCCTCGCCGGACTCGATGCCGTGGTCGACCGCGTTGCGCAGCATGTGCTCCAGCGGCGCGACGATGCGTTCGAGCACGCTGCGGTCCATCTCGCCTTCGGCGTTGCTGACCACGAACTCGACCTGCTTGCCCAGCTCGCTCGCCACCTGGCGGACGATCCGGCGCAGGCGCGGCACCAGGCGGTCGAAGGGCACCATGCGGGTGCGCATCAGGCCTTCCTGCAGCTCGGTGTTGACCCGCGCCTGTTGCAGCAGCAGGGTCTCGGCGTCGCGGTTCTTCGCGGCCAGGGTTTCCTTGAGGTCGAACAGGTCGGAAGCGGACTCGAACAGCGCGCGCGAAAGCTGCTGCAGCTGCGAGTAGCGGTCCATTTCCAGCGGGTCGAAATCTTCGTAGCCGGCGCGCTCGGCGTCGGCCTGGTGGCGCGAGAGGATCTGCGCCTGGGTTTCGGTATCCAGGCGCCGCAACTGGTCGCGGACCCGCTCGATGGTCGCGTCCATCTCGCCCAGGGTCGAACCGACGTCGCTCACCTGCTGCTCGACGCGGCCACGGAAGATGGAGGTCTCACCGGCGAGGTTGACCAGCCCTTCGAGCAGTTGCGCGGGCACCTTCACCAGTTCCTGCGGCGCACGGCGCGCAGCGGCTTCCTGGGCGGCTTCCTGGGCACGGCGAACGAAGGGCAGCACCACCGGCGCATCGAGGCGCTGCGGTACGGCAGCGGCCATGATGGCTTCCGGCAGCACCGGCAGGTTCACCGGGGTCGGCTGTTCGGCGACCGGTTCTTCGTCGAGGGATTCCTCGAACTGGCTTTCGGCGCTCTCGACTTCACCCAGGTGCAGGCGCAACTGGTCGACTTCGGCCTGCAGGCCTTCGAAGCCGGACTGCGCGTCCATCAGCAGGCTTTCCGGCCAGGGCGCGCCCTGCTGCTGGGCTTCGCCCAGGTGCTGTTCGAGGTCGTGGGCCAGGTCGCCCAGGCTGGTCTGGCCGGCCAGGCGTGCACCACCCTTGAGGGTATGGAGAATGCGCAGCAGCTCATCCAGCGCACCGTTCTCGCGTTCGGCGTCCCAGCGGCCCAGCGCCTGCTCCATGCCTTCGAGCAGGTCGTCGGCCTCTTCCAGGAAGATATCCAGGATGTCGGCTTCCGGGCCTTCGGGCGCGGCGCGCTGGGAGCTGATTGCGTGCAGGCTGACGCTGCTGGGGATGCTCAGCTGTTCTTCGGGGTTGGCACGAAATCGGTGGATCGCGTCAATCAGCGATTCACCTCCCGGAATCCGGCGATGCTGTTGGACCGCTTCGAGCATCTCGGCGAGACGGTCGTGGCAGCGCTGCAGCAGCTCGAAGAGCGTCGGGCTGGCGCGCAGGCGTCCGCCGCAGAGGCCTTCGTAGAGGAACTCCAGTTCGTGGGACAGATCGCCGATGGGGCGGATCTCGGCCATCCGCGCGCCGCCCTTGAGGGTGTGCAGGTCGCGTTGCAGCGCTTCCAGCTCGACGCTGTTGTCGGGGTTTTCCATCCAGCGGTGCAGGGCACCGGAGGAGCTTTCGAGGATGTCGAAACCTTCCTCGAGGAAGATTTCGACCAGTTCCTGGTCGCGGTCTTCGTTCAGCTCGTACTCGCTGTCCTGCACGCCCGAGGCTTCAGGAACAACCGCGGCCGGCTGTGACTCATCCCGTGACAGCTCGGCCCCCTCGGCTTCAGCCGCTTCGAGGAAGGACTGCAGGTCGAGGTCCGGTGCCGTGACTTCCAGCTCCGGTTCGATGCTTTCGAGATCGCCGGCCTCTGCCTCGACGGCTTCGAGTTCGGCGCTGACCTCGGCTTCCGGCGCCACCTCGGCAGGCAGCTCCAGCTCGATGTCGTCTTCGACGACCGGCGGCAGCTCGAGGCTTTCCTCCTGCTCGGCCACGGCATCCTGCTGCGCAGCCTGGGCCTGCGGCAGGTTCAGGCCGGCGGCCGGGTTCTGGCGGAAGGTGCGGATGGTCTGCACCAGGTCGGCCGGGTCGGTCAGCGCCTGGCCGGCCTGCAGCTGGTCGAGCTGGGTCGCCAGGCGGTCGTGGCAGGTGCGCAGCAGGTCGCCCAGCGGCTGGCTGTGCTGGAAGCGATGGTCCAGCAGGCCTTCGTAGAGGGATTCGAGTTCGTGGGACAGATCGCCGATTTCGCGGATTTCCGCCATGCGCGCGCCACCCTTGAGGGTGTGCAGGTCGCGTTGCAGGGTCGAAAGCGCAGCGAGGCCCTCGGGCGAGGCCAGCCATTGGTCCAGCGCCTGGCCGGCGTTATCGAGGATGTCGACCGCCTCTTCGAGGAAGATCGCCACCATTTCCTCGTCCAGCGCGCGCGGCGGTTGCTGCGGGGCGGGATGGGCGTGCGGGGTTTCGGCGGTGATGACGTCATCGTCATCGTCGTCGGCGGCGCCACGCGGGGCGCCGTCGTTGTCGCCCCGCGCCGACCAGCTCAGGCCGTCGGGCAGGTTGTCGTCGTCCACCGGGCGGCTGTCGAGGAGGAATTCCTCGTCTTCGGCGGGGAAGTCATCGGCGGTCAGGCTTTCCAGGTCGACGAACTCGATTTCCGCGTCGTCCTGCGCTTCGTCCTCGGGCGCGGCGACCGGCGCATCCAGCAGGCGATGCAACGCTTCGACCTGTTCCGGGCGGGCGCTGACCTGCAGCGCAGCCGCCACCTGGTCCATCATGCCGATCAGCGCCTCGTGGGCGGCCTCGGCAGCGGAGAAGAAGGCGTCACCGGTTTCCAGGCGGCCCTGGCGCACGGCGCCATAGACCGCCAGCAGCGCGTCGGCGAGTTCCGCCATCTGCGGCAGCTCGGCCATCTGCGCGCCACGGCTGAGGGTTTCCAGCTCGTCATACAGGGCACCCAGTTCGTGGCGCTCCTGCGGGTGCTCGCGCCAGCGGCGCAGCAGGTCCTCGGCGTCGAGCAGGATGTCCATGCCCTCGGCGAGGAACATGCCGATCATCTGCGGGTCGTTGCCGCTGCCCTCGCCGCTTTCACCGCGACGCTTGGCCTCGGCGGCCTCCAGGCGCTCCTGGTGGATCTTCGCGATGCGCGCCAGCAACTCCGGGCTGCCCTCGATGGGCGCCAGCGGGCGACCTTCGACGAGCTGGTCGAGACCGACGCGGAACAGGCCTTCGGCGGCATGCAGCAGCTCTGCTTCGCGCAGGTCGACCTGCAGCAGGTTGGTCTTGAATTCCTTCACCAGCCGCTCCAGCGGCGTGGCGATTTCGGCGATCGGCAGGATACCGGCCATGTGCGCGCTGCCCTTGAGCGTGTGCAGGGCGCGCTGCAGGTCGTCGGTCACCGGTTGCGGCAGCTGCTGCGCGCAATCGGCGAGGAAGCCGACCAGGGTTTCCAGGTGGGCTTCGGCTTCGTTGCGGAAGATCTCCAGCAACTGCGGATCGAGGCTCTCGTCGAGCCCTTCGTTGGCCGCCTGGGCAGCGATCTCCTCGACCTCTGCCAGCTCAGGGGTGATGTCCTCCACCGGCGGCGCCGACTCCGGCAGCCCGCCACCGGGCGGCGGCACCGGCTGCCCCTTGGCCAGGGCATGGGCAGTGGCGGCCAGGCGGTCGACGTCGTCGCGCTGGCGCTGGGCGCTGGCGGCGTACTCGTCGACCAGTTCAGGCATCAGCGCGACCACGTCCTGGACTACCTGCAGCACGGCTGGCGAGGCGGCAATGCTGCGGTCGAGCACGCGGTTGAGCAGGTTCTCGATGGACCAGGCCAGCTCGCCGATCACCAGCGCGCGGACCATCCGGCCACTGCCCTTGAGGGTGTGGAAGGCGCGGCGAATCTCGGTCAGCGAGTCGCGGTCGTCGGTGTTGGCCAGCCAGGTCGGCAGGTGCTCGCCGATGGTTTCCAGCACTTCGCCGGCTTCTTCGATGAAGACTTCGCGCAGCTCTTCGTCGATCGGCTCTTCGTCGGCGGGCGGCGGCAGCAGGCTGGGCGGCACGTCCTGGGCCGGCGGGTTGATCGCCTGGACCGGGGCAGCCATGACTTCAGCCAGGGACAGCGGCTTGGCCGGTGCCTCGGCGACCGCTTCGGGCTCGGCCGGCGGGCTGGGCAGTTCGACTTCCGGCAGGTCCAGCTCGGCGATGTTCTCGTCGCTCCAGGCTTCGGCCTGGACGGCGGGTGCCTGGGGTTCGACCAGCGGTTCCAGCGCTTCCAGCGCTTCCAGCTCAAGTGGCGCGTCGAGGCTGAAGTCGACGCCAGCATCCAGCGCGGTCGGTTCGCTCAGCTCGCCCAGGGTCCAGTTGTCATCGCTGACCAGCGAGGTTTCGGCGGTGACCGGTTCATCGGTGGCCGGCCGGGCGTCGAAGCTCAGGTCGTCCAGGGATTCCAGCGGTGCGGGTTCGATCGTTTCCAGGCTGGCGAAACTTTCGTCCAGCTCCAGCGACGGTGCGGGCGACTCGGCAGCCGGCTGGCTCAGGTCGATGCTGAACCAGTCTTCCTCGGCGGGCTTGTCGCCGGCCGGGGTTGGCGACTGCATGTCCCAGGTCAGCTCATCCACCGGGGCCGGAGTGACCTCCAGCGTCGGCAGGCTGGCGAAGTCTTCGAGCAGTTGCGGAGTTGCCGGGGCTTCGCCCGGAGTGACGGACAGGTCCAGCGATTCCCAGGATAGCTCGGTAGCTGCGGGCTGCGCCTGCCCGGGCTCGTCGAATCGCGGCGCCTCGGCCAGCGGGAGGGCATCGTCCAGGTTCCAGCTCAGCTCATCGGCCAGCGGTTGCGCGGGCGCCTCTTCCAGCGTTTCGAGAGTGAACTCGATGCTGTCGGCCTTGTGGCTGTCATCCAGCGACCAGCCTTCGTCGGCCAGGGTGGTGTCGGTGATCGGTGCGGCCGGCTCCAGTTCGATATCCCAGCTGAGGCTTTCCGGCTCCAGGGTCGCGCCGGGCAGTTCAGCCGAGGCAGCCAGCGGCGTGGCCTCGTCGAGCGTCCAGGCGCCCGGTTCGGCGCTGGGCTCGGTGGCGGGCAGGCCGGAGTCCAGCTCCAGGGGTTCGAAGGTGAAGCTCGCTTCGGCTGCGCCAGCAGGCTGGGCTTCGAGCTCGGCCGGGAGGTCGAAGTCGGCCGGCAGTGCGGGTTGCTCCCCGACGGCAGGCTCGACGACGGGCTCCAGCGATTCGAAGGTGAAGCTCTCTTCAGTGTCCGCAACAGGTTGGGGCGTCTCGAGGTCGGCAAGGTCCAGCGCCGGTTCATCCACCGGGGCCAGCTCTTCCGTCGGGGCAAGCTCGGCAGGCTGTTCGAACGCTGGCTCTTCGGTCGGGGCGACGTCGAAGCTCGCGGGCTCGAAGCTGTCGGCGATTTCCACCGGCGCGGCCAGCTCCGGGACTTCGTCCACCGGCACCGCCTCGGTCGGCTCGGCCAGCGGCTGGGCGGCCAGCACGTCGATCTCGTCGAGTGGATTATCCAAAGGCGCCGGCGCGAAGGCGCTCATCTCGGCGTCGAGGATCGACGGGCGCGGCTTGAGCGAGTAGCCCAGGCTGTCCAGGCTCTCCTCGGCCACGTCGAGAATCATGTCGCCCTGGGTGTTGTGGTCTTCCGACAGGCGCTCGAGGTAGTACTCGACGCTGGTGATGGCGTCGGCCAGGGTGTCGAGGCTGTGCCAGTCCGGCACGGCCTGGCGCACCAGCAGTTGTTCCTGGATGTAGCGGTTGCAGTTTTCCAGCAGTTTCGCCGCGCGTTCCTGGGAGATCATCGCCAGTCCGCCGCGAACCTGGGTCAGCAGCTCCGGCACGCGGGCCAGGTGCTCGTGGTTCCACTGCGAGGCGATGAACTCGATGATCGCGTCCTTGGCCAGTTCCAGGCCGTTACGCGCTTCCTTGATCACCACCTGGTGGATCTGCTCGACGTCGGTGGTCGGCAGGACGTTTTCTTCGCTGCCCGGCTCTTCGCTCGGGCCGACCATGCCGGCCAGGGTGGCCTCGACATACAGCAGCGCACCGGCGACATCCATCAGGGTCGCGTCGTTGGGCTGGCGCTGGCCATGGGCGAGCGCGCTGACCACCTCGATCTGGTCGAGGATGACCTTGCGCGGCTGGCCGAAGCCCAGCACGGCGAGGGTGTCGGCGATCTGCTTGAGCGGTGCCAGCAGGCTACCCAGTTCGTTCACGCCGCTGCGGTCGCTGCGCACGAAGAGGTCGAGGCTGTCCTTGACCCGCACCAGCTCCTCGCACAACGCGCCGACGACCGAGCGCATGGCGTCGCGGTCAGGGCCGGCGAGACGGGCGCGTTCCTCGTCCACCAGGGCTGCGCCCGGCAGGGCGTCGTCGAGGCGGTACTCGTCCTTCACCGCACGCACGCGCGGCGACTGGTCGGAGGCCTTGGCGACGTAGAACAGCAGGTTCTTGATCAGTTCGTCCGGCGCCGGCTGGTTCATGGCGTCGGCGCCCTGGTCGACCAGGCGCTTGAATTCGCGGTCGACCTGGCGCAGCAGGTTACGTACCGAGGTGCCGTTGGCGATGCTGCCGTTGGCCAGGCCTTCGATCATCGCCGAGGCGATCACCCACAGGCGGCCCAGCGGGGCGTCCTTGCACAGGGACTCGAGGCGGGCGAAGACGCGCGCCAGGTAGCCCAGGTTGGTCGGCAGGTCCTGGTTGCGGATGACGCCGACCAGGGCGACCTGCAGCATCTGCCGCAGTTTGCGCAGCAGCGCCGGCAGTTCGGCGGTGCGCAGGCGCGCCAGGGCGTCCACCGGCAGCACCGGTGAAGATTGGGAAAGGTCGGGGGAGAACAGGCTGGTTTCCGACAGCAGCTTCTCGCCACGGGCGGTGCGCAGGTCGTTGAGCAGCGGCAGCACCACCAGCGGCAGGTCGCGGCGGGCGCTCTGGATGCGCTCCAGGTAGGCCGGCAGCTGCAGGATGGCCTGCATCAGCACTTCCAGCGCTTCGCTCTGGCTGGAGGTCGTGCCGTCGATCAGCGCCTGGGTCAGGTACTCCATTTCTTCGGCGAGCAGGGCCGCGCCGTAGAACTCCACCATCTGCAGAGTGCCGCGCACCTGGTGGATATAGGCCAGGCAAAAGCCCATCCGCGTCGGGTCCTGGGGGTTCTCGACGTAGGATTCGAGGGCTTGCCGCGCCTGCTTGAGCGTTTCGGCAATCTCGCCTTTTACCCATTCCAGGGCGACATAATCGTGCCGATCACCCATAGCCACTCCACTCATGTGTCTGTGTCATCCCTTCCGGGTAAAGGCCAGAACGCGCTCATCGGCGACCGGTTCGAGCAGCGGGTGGTGCCAATCGGCGACCTCGCCCACTCCGATCACCAGCAGTCCCCCAGGCGCCAGCCGCTCGGCCAGGCGATTGAGGATGTCCCGCCGCCGCCAGCGGCGGAAATAGATCAGCAGGTTCTGGCAAAAAATCACGTCCATGCCGGACATTGGCGCCTTGGCCAGTTCCAGCACATTCAGCCGCGCGCAACAGACGCGCCCGGCGAGATCGGGTATCACACGGTATCGACCGTCATCCTGCGCGCTGAAGTAGCGCGTGGCCAGTTCCGGGTCGATATCCGCAAGCTTGCGTGCCGCATACGTGGCCTCGCGCGCCCGATTGAGGGCGTTGAGGCTGATGTCGGTGCCGGTCACGCCGAACAGCGGCGCCAGACCGGCATCTTCCAGTACCTTGGCGGCCACCATGGCGAGGGAATAAGGCTCCTCGCCGCTGGAACAGCCGACGCTCCACAAGGCCAGCGGCCGGCTCGGGCCGACCTGTTCGAGGCGCTGGAGCAGGAAGCTTTCCAGCACGTCGAAGGATGCCTTGTGGCGAAAGAAACGGGTTTCCTGAACGGTGAGGCGGTCCAGCAGGTTCGACCATTCGACGGCGCCGCGCGGGCCATCGGTGACCTGGCGGTAATAGGTGCCATAGTCGGCGATACCCAGTTCGCGCATCCGCGCGCCCAGGCTGGTCTGCAGAAAGGCACGGCGCTGCTCGTTGACGACAACGCCGGTGCGGTCTTCCAACAGTGCCTGCCAGTCGCGGAAGTCCGCGGCCGACATGTCGGCCAACGGCTGCAACGACCAGACGCCACTTGCCTGCATGTCGCGCCCCTCGCTCAAGATTGTCGTGCGCTACCCGGCAAAGAGCAGCGCACCTCCTCTGCTCAGGCCTGTTCGGCGGTGTCCGGCAGTTTGAAGCCGGATACGGAGTGGCGCATCTCGCCGGCCATCTTGGCCAGGTTACCAATGCTGCGCGCGGTAGCGGTGGTACCGGCAGAGGTCTGCGAGGTGATCTCCTGGATCACGTTCATGGTGTTGGAAATGTGGCCGGCGGAGGAGGCCTGCTGACGGGCGGCGTTGGAGATGTTCTGGATCAACGCGGCCAGGGTCTTGGATACCTTCTCGATCTCTTCCAGGGACACACCGGCGTCCTGCGCCAGGCGGGCACCACGTACCACCTCGGAGGTGGTCTGTTCCATCGAGATCACCGCTTCGTTGGTGTCGGTCTGAATGGTCTTCACCAGCGCCTCGATCTGCTTGGTCGCAGCCGAAGAACGTTCCGCCAGGCGCTGTACTTCGTCCGCTACCACGGCGAAGCCGCGGCCCGCGTCGCCCGCCATGGACGCCTGGATCGCGGCGTTCAGGGCGAGGATGTTGGTCTGGTCGGCAATGTCGTTGATCAGGCTGACGATGTCACCGATCTCCTGGGACGATTCACCGAGGCGCTTGATCCGCTTCGAAGTGTCCTGGATCTGCTCACGGATGTTGTCCATGCCGGTGATGGTGTTGTGCACCACTTCGTTGCCCTTGTTGGCGATGGCTACGGAACGTTCCGCTACCGCCGAGGACTCGGAGGCGTTCGCCGATACCTGGTCAATGGACACGGCCATTTCGTTGATCGCGGCGGAGGCGCCGGCGATTTCCTGGGCCTGGTGCTCGGAAGCCTCGGCCAGATGCATGGCGGTGGCCTGGGTTTCCTGGGCGGCGGCGGCCACCTGCACGGCGGTCAGGTTGATGGTTTCCACCAGCTCGCGGAGCTGGTCGATGGAGTAGTTGATGGAGTCCGCGATCGCACCGGTGAAGTCCTCGGTTACCGTCGCGGCCACCGTCAGGTCACCGTCGGCGAGGTCGGCGATTTCGTCGAGCAGTCGCAGAATCGCCGCCTGGTTACGTTCGTTCTTCTCGGCGGTCTCGGCCAGTCGGCGGTTGGTCTCACGCACCATCACCAGGCCGATGAGGATGATCGCGCCCAGGGCGATGATACCCAGCGCGGCGCTGGCGACCTGGTTGAACACACGGCCTTCGGCCAGGTTCTCGAAGCCGGCGGCGAGGCTGGAAGCCTTGTCCAGCAGGGTCTGCGAGCCACCGAAGATGGTGTTGGCGGCTTCACGGACCTGGAACAGTTCCGGGGAGGTCTCGAGGATCTCGTCCACCGAGCCGGAGACGAATTCGAAGAGCTCGGCGATCTCGTTGAGGCGGTCCACCGCTTCGGCGTTGGTCACCTTGGAGATGCTCATCGCCGCGTTGCCTTCCTTCATGCCCTTCAGTACGCGGCCGAAGAGGCTGGCGTCACGACCGAAGCTGTCGGCGGCCTGCACGGAGTTCTCGTCACCAGCCAGCACCTTGTTCACCGAGCCGAGGATACGTTCGGCCAGCAGCGACTGGCGCTGGGCTACCGCGACCTGGTCGGCCGGGGCGCCGTTTTCCAGCAGGATGTCAACGACCTCTTCGTACTCCACCTGCAGCTGCGGGATGGTTTCGGCGAGGGTCGCGGCTACCTGGTGCAGGGACAGTACGGTCTGTTCGCTGGCGAGGATGGAGTCGGCGTTCTTGCGCAGGGTGTCCCAGTCCTTCTGCACATCCGCCATCTGCGGTTGTACCGAATCCGGGCTCGGCGGCAGGCCGGTGCTCTCGTCACCCTTGGAGAGGATGTTCCAGCGCTTCTCGAAGTCGTTGCGCGCTTCTTTCAGCAGCTTGAACGCCTCCGCCTTGCCCGCCGCGGCTTCCGTGGCGTTCTTGGCGATACGCTGGGACAGCACGCGCAGTTCGCCGGCATGGCCGATGTACTGCTTGTCGTGGTTCGCCTGGGTGTTTAGGTAAGCGAAGTTGGCGAACAGCAAGACGATCGCCACGATCAGGACCACGAAGAGTCCGAGGATCAGCGAGCTGCTACGCGCACCCGAAAAAAGACTGCCTGCCTTTATATTTTTCATATTCGGCCCCCGCCTGGACCCACCACGATTACGAATTCCATGTCACAACAAGGGCCGGCAAAGCCGGCCCAACCGGTCAAACGCTAGCTGGCGACATCCAGGAACCCCGGGTGCTGAGCCAGCGCATGCGGGCTGAACACGAGCCAGGGTTGCTCCCGGTGGAAGACGCCATGAATAAAGGGTTGCAGGACCGCTTCGAGGGGCGGCAGCTGCTCGGAGAAGGTGTCCACCGGGAAGTGCTGCATGCCGAACACCTCATCGACGATGAGGCCGGCGAAGACTTCCTGGTGTTCCACGACGAGCACGCGCCGCTGCTTGCGCAGAGGCGAAAGCTCCGCGCCGAGGAAGCCGCACAGGTCCATGATCGGCAACAGGCGGCCGCGCACGTTGGCGACCCCCTTCACCCAGTCACGGACTCCGGGCAGCAGTGTGTAGCGCGGTTCGTGAAGAACCTCGCCGACCTCCCCCATGGGCGCCACGAACAGGCGCCCAGCCATGCGAAAGCCGATACCGTTCCAGCTCTGCACCACCTCGCGCTGGGCGGGCAGACCCGCGGCCAGCTGACGACAGCGCTGATCGATCTGGACGAGAACCTCGAAAGGACTCTGGACTTCCGCCATGCCGGCCCTGGCCTTCTCTAATAATTATGTTCGCTACGTGCAGGCAGGCTGAATCAGCCGGCCAGCACCGAATTGATGGTCTTGAGCAGCGTCTCTTCGTCCACCGGCTTGGTCAGGTAGTCGCGAGCGCCCTGGCGCTTGCCCCAGACCTTGTCGGTCTCCTGGTCCTTGGTGGTGACGATGATCACCGGAATCGCGCTGGTTTCCGGGTCCTTGGACAGCTGACGGGTCGCCTGGAAGCCATTCAGGCCGGGCATGACGATGTCCATCAGGACGACGTCCGGCTTTTCCTGGCGAGCCAGGGCCACGCCATCGGCGCCATTTTCGGCCTTGAGCACCTGATGCGAGTGCTTTTCCAGCATCGCGGTCAGCTTGTACATCTCGGTCGGCGAGTCATCAACAATCAGAATTCGAGCCATTGTGGTCCCCATACGGAATAGGCGTCACCGGCGCTTGCGCCGGACTTCAGGAAGCGTGCTCCACCGGGGTGAAGTCGGGCACATGGGTCTTGATCGCGCCGAGCAGTTCTTCCTTGCTGAAGGGCTTGGTGAGGTACTGATCGGAACCGACGATGCGACCCTTGGCCTTGTCGAACAGGCCGTCCTTGGAGGACAGCATGATCACCGGCGTGGATTTGAATGCACTGTTGTTCTTGATCAGGGCGCAGGTCTGATAGCCATCCAGGCGCGGCATCATGATGTCGACGAAGATGATGCTCGGATGGGTATCGGCGATCTTGGCCAGCGCGTCGAAGCCGTCGATGGCTGTAATGACATCGCAGCCGACTTTCTTCAGCAGGGTTTCAGCCGTGCGACGAATCGTCTTGGAATCGTCGATCACCATTACTTTCAAACCGTCGGAATGCTGTTCCATGTTCGCCCTTACCATCTCGGTGAGTCGTTTTTCCGCTTTTTATTTCAGTGCGCAAGCGCCCTGCCACCGTCGGGCTGCGACCCAATCGTGGGAACCTTTTACCACAATCGTCAGAATCTTTACCACGCCCAGCAAATTCAGGCCATAAGACCCCGAACGCGCAGGCTTTTTCCTTGACCGAGCGCACATCCAGCGCCACCCTGAGCGTCCATTTTCAGCCTTTGTGGCGCGACCCCGAGTCGCAGCCGCAAGCCGACGAATTCCCCCAGGAGGACATCCCATGAGCGTACGCCTCGGGATCGTGATGGACCCCATCGCGCAGATCAGTTTCAAGAAGGACAGCTCGCTGGCCATGTTGCTGGCCGCCCAGGCCCGTGGCTGGCAGCTCTTCCATATGGAACAGCAGGATCTTTACCAGAAAGAGAACGTCGCCCGCGGTCGCATGCGCCCGCTCAAGGTGTTCTACGATCCGGCCCACTGGTTCGAACTGGAAGAGGAAGTCGACCAGCCGCTGTCGGACCTGGACGTGATCCTGATGCGCAAGGACCCGCCCTTCGACAACGAGTTCGTCTACTCCACCTACCTGCTGGAACAGGCCGAAACCGCCGGCACCCTCATCGTCAACAAGCCGCAGAGCCTGCGTGACTGCAACGAGAAGTACTTCGCCACGCTGTTCCCGCAGTGCGCGCCGCCGACGGTGGTGAGCCGCCGGTCCGACATTCTCCGCGAATTCGCCGCGGAGCATCGTGACATCATTCTCAAACCCCTGGATGGCATGGGCGGATCGATGATCTTCCGCCACCGCGAAGGCGACCCGAACCTCTCGGTGATCCTCGAGACCCTGACCCGTCACGGCCAGGAGCAGGTCATGGCACAGCGCTACCTGCCGGCCATCAAGGACGGCGACAAGCGCATCCTGATGATCGACGGCGAGCCGGTGGAGTACTGCCTGGCGCGCATCCCCGCCCAGGGCGAGACCCGCGGCAACCTCGCCGCCGGCGGCCGTGGCGTGGCCCAGCCGCTGACCGAGCGCGACCGCTGGATCGCCGCGCAGGTCGGTCCGGAGCTGCGCAAGCGCGGCCTGCTGTTCGTCGGCCTGGACGTGATCGGCGAGAACCTCACCGAGATCAACGTCACCAGCCCGACCTGCATCCGCGAGATCGATGCGGCCTACGACACGCGCATCGGTGAGAGACTGATGGCAGTCATCGACGAAAAGCTCAAGGCGCGCAGTGCGTCATAGACTTTTATAAGCCTCGTCGGCAGACTTCCGCCCCACCCTGGCCCCTGCGAACCGCAATGAACGCTGCAACCCACCAAGACTTCCCCGTGTCCTCCGGCGTACGTCCGGCGGACCGTCTGGGTTTCACCCTGTTCATTGCGGCCATCCTGCACGTGGCCGTGCTGCTGGGCGTGGGCTTCACCATGCCCATGCCCAGCCAGCTGAGCAAGACGCTGGAAATCACCCTGGCCAGCTTCAAGAGCGACAAGGCGCCGGAGAAGGCCGACTACCTCGCCCAGATGAACCAGCAGGGCAGCGGCACCCTGGAACACAAGGCGATCCCCAAGACCACCGAGCAGGCGCCGTTCCAGGACACCGAAGTCAAGAAAGTCTCCCCGCCGGCCACCCCGCGCCAGGCCAAGAGCCCGGAAGCGCCCAAGGCCACCGTCGCCACCCGCACCCCGCGCCCGGACAAGGTGCAGACCAAGCAGCAGACGCCCAAGGCCGAGACCGTCGCCAAGCCGGCGCCGCAGTTCGACTCCAGCCAGCTGTCGGCGGAAATCTCCAGCCTCGAGGCCGACCTTGCCCGCGAGCAACAGGCCTACGCCAAGCGCCCGCGCATCCACCGCCTGAGCGCCGCCTCGACCATGCGCGACAAGGGCGCCTGGTACAAGGAGGAATGGCGCAAGAAGATCGAGCGCATCGGCAACCTCAACTACCCGGACGAAGCCCGCCGCCAGCGCATCTACGGCAGCCTGCGCCTGCTGGTGTCGATCAACCGCGACGGCTCCCTGTATGAAGTGCAGGTGCTGGAATCCTCCGGCCAGCCCACCCTGGACCAGGCCGCCCAGCGCATCGTGCGCCTGGCCGCGCCCTTCGCGCCCTTCTCCGGCGACCTGAACGACATCGACCGCCTGGAAATCATCCGCACCTGGCGCTTCGAGCGTGGCGATCGCCTGTCCAGCAACTGATCCGGCGCGCCCGGCAACCTTTGCCGGCGCTTTCAAGTCTTGTCCCTTTGGCCCCCAGGCCTGAAACTAGCCGGCATGAAAAGCACAGCCGCCAGCTACCTCAAGCACCATTTCCTGATCGCCATGCCGCACATGGCGGACTCGAACTTCGCCCAGACCGTCACCTACCTCGTGGAACACAACGAGCAGGGCGCCATGGGGCTGATCATCAACCGCCCCAGCGGCCTGAGCCTCGCCGATGTGCTCGAACAGTTGCGTCCGGACGAATTGCCTCCGGTGCGCTGCCAGGGCGTGACCATCTATACCGGCGGGCCGGTACAGACTGATCGCGGCTTCGTCCTGCACCCCGCCGGGCGCAGCTACCAGGCCACCCTGGAGCTGGGCGAGCTGTCGCTGTCCACCTCCCAGGACGTGCTGTTCGCCATCGCCGACGGCAGCGGCCCGGCACAACACCTGATCACCCTCGGCTACGCCGGCTGGGAAGCCGGCCAACTGGAAGCCGAGCTGGCCGACAATGCCTGGCTGACCTGCCCCGCCGACCCCACGGTACTCTTCGATGTACCGGCCGAGCAGCGCCTGTCGGCGGCGGCCGAGCGCCTGGGGGTCAACCTCAGCCTGCTCACCGCCCAGGCCGGGCACGCCTGATGAGCAGCAAACCCCTGCGCCTGCTCCTGGGTTTCGACTATGGCACCAAGCAGATCGGCGTCGCCGTTGGCCAGGCCATCACCGGCCAGGCCCGCGAACTCTGCGTGCTCAAGGCCCAGAACGGCGTGCCGGACTGGAACCGCGTGGAAGCGCTGATCAAGGAATGGCAACCCGACGCCATCGTCGTCGGCCTGCCGCTGAACATGGACGGCACCCCCAGCGACATGAGCGAGCGCGCCGAGAAGTTCGCCCGCCGCCTGCACGGCCGCTACAACCTGCCGGTGCACACCCACGACGAACGCCTGACCACCTACGCCGCCAAGGGCGAGCGCCTGGCCCAGGGCCAGACAGGCGGCTACCGCGAGCGCCCGGTGGACGCCCTGGCCGCCGCCCTGCTGCTGGAGGGCTGGCTGGCGGAGAACGCCCCTGCTTGACCTGCGGCAGAGCCCCTTGGGCCAAAGCCGCTAAGCTTGCCGGACCACTCCTTCCCGGAACGGTCCGCCCCGATGGCCGCCCGTGCCGGGTGGCCTCGCCAACCGAACCGGAGACGTCATGACCCTGCCCAGCCCCGCCGAACTCATCCCCCGCATGGCCACCGACCTGCGCAACTACCTCGCGCAGCGCGGCATCGACTCGCCCCGCTTCGTCGGCATCCACACCGGCGGCATCTGGGTCGCCCAGGAACTGCTCAAGGCACTGGGCAGCGACGAGATCCTCGGCATCCTCGACGTCTCCTTCTACCGCGACGATTTCACCCGCAGCGGCCTGCACCCGCAGGTCCGTCCGTCGGAACTGCCCTTCGAGATCGACGGCCAGCACCTGATCCTGGTGGACGACGTGCTGATGAGCGGCCGGACCATCCGCGCCGCGCTCAACGAGCTGTTCGACTACGGCCGCCCGGCCAGCGTGACCCTGGTCAGCCTGGTGGACCTGAACAAGCGCGAACTGCCGATTCGTCCGGATGTCGTCGGCGAAACCCTGTCATTGGCACCCAACGAGCGGGTAAAATTGCGCGGTCCCGCACCACTCGTCCTCGAGCGCACGCTTCTCAGCACCGCGCTGTAACTCCGCGCGCCCGGACATCCACCCCCAACTTTCAGGGCCTGCCACATGCCGACCGACGCCAAGCGCCCGCTGCAGCTCAACGACCTGGGCCAGCTGCGCCACTTCCTCTCGCTCGACGGGTTGTCCCGCGAACTGCTGACTGAAATCCTCGACACCGCCGACTCCTTCCTCGAAGTCGGCGCCCGCGCGGTGAAGAAAGTCCCGCTGCTGCGCGGCAAGACCGTGTGCAACGTGTTCTTCGAGAACTCCACGCGCACCCGTACCACCTTCGAGCTGGCCGCCCAGCGCCTGTCCGCCGACGTCATCTCGCTGAACGTGTCGACCTCCTCGACCAGCAAGGGCGAGACGCTCACCGACACCCTGCGCAACCTCGAGGCCATGGCCGCCGACATGTTCGTCGTGCGCCACAGCGACTCGGGCGCCGCGCACTTCATCGCCGAGCACGTCAGCCCCAACGTCGCCGTGATCAACGGCGGCGACGGCCGCCACGGCCACCCGACCCAGGGCATGCTCGACATGCTCACCATCCGTCGCCACAAGGGCAGCTTCGAGAACCTCTCGGTGGCCATCGTCGGCGACATCCTGCACTCGCGGGTGGCACGCTCCGACATGCTCGCGCTGAAGACCCTCGGCTGCCCGGACATCCGTGTCATCGCCCCGCGCACCCTGCTGCCGGTGGGCCTGGAAGAGCAGTACGGGGTGAAGGTCTACACCAACGCCGACGAAGGCCTGAAGGACGTCGACGTGGTGATCATGCTGCGCCTGCAGCGCGAGCGCATGGCCGGCGGCCTGCTGCCCAGCGAAGGCGAATTCTTCAAGCTCTACGGCCTGACCCAGAAGCGCCTGAAGCTGGCCAAGCCCGACGCCATCGTCATGCACCCCGGCCCGATCAACCGCGGCGTGGAGATCGACTCCGCCGTGGCCGACGGCGAACAGTCGGTGATCCTCAACCAGGTCACCTACGGCATCGCCATCCGCATGGCCGTGCTGTCCATGGCCATGAGCGGCCAGAACGCCCAACGACAGCTGGAACAGGAGGACGCGCAATGACCGTCAGCATCCGTGGCGCCCACCTGATCGACCCCGCCAGCGGCCTGGACAAGGTCTGCGACCTGCACATCGAGGCCGGCCGCATCGTCGCCATCGGCGATGCTCCCGCGGACTTCCACGCCGTCCAGGAAATCGACGCCGCCGGCCTGATCGCCGCGCCCGGCCTGGTGGACCTGAGCGTCGCCCTGCGCGAGCCGGGCTACAGCCGCAAGGGCAGCATCGAAAGCGAAACCCGCGCTGCCGCTGCCGGCGGCGTCACCAGCCTGTGCTTCCCGCCGCAAACCAAGCCGGTGCTGGACACTTCCGCCGTCGCCGAGCTGATCCTCGACCGCGCCCGCGAAGCCGGCAACGCCAAGGTCTTTCCCATCGGTGCGCTGACCAAGGGCCTGGCCGGCGAGCAGCTGTCCGAGCTGGTCGCCCTGAGCGACGCCGGCTGCGTCGCCTTCACCAACGGCCTGGCGCCGATGGCGAGCAACCGTGTGCTGCTGCGCTCGCTGGAGTACGCGGCGACCTTCGACCTCACCGTGATCTTCACCTCCCAGGACCATGAGCTGGCCGAGGGCGGCCTCGCCCACGAAGGCCCGACCGCCAGCTTCCGCGGCCTCGCCGGCATCCCGGAAACCGCCGAGACCGTGGCCCTGGCGCGCAACCTGCTGCTGGTCGAGCAATCCGGTGTGCGTGCGCACTTCAGCCAGCTGACCAGCGCCCGCGGCGTCGAGCTGATCGCCCAGGCCCAGGCCCGCGGCCTGCCGGTGACCGCCGACGTGGCGCTGTACCAGCTGATCCTCACCGACGAGGCACTGGCGGACTTCTCCAGCCTGTACCACGTGCAGCCGCCGCTGCGCTCGCACAAGGACCGCGAGGCCCTGCGCGAAGCGGTGAAGAGCGGCGTGATCCAGGCCATCGCCAGCCACCACCAGCCCCACGAGCAGGACGCGAAGAACGCCCCGTTCGCCGCCACCGATCCGGGCATCAGCAGCGTCGAACTGCTGCTGCCGCTGGCCATGACCCTGGTGCAGGACGGCCTGCTCGACCTGCCGACCCTGCTGGCGCGCCTGTCCAGCGGCCCGGCCGCCGCCCTGCGCCTGCCGGCCGGCAAGCTGGCGATCGGCGCAGCCGCCGACGTGGTGCTGTTCGAAGCCGACGGCCAGACCCTGGCCGGCGAGACCTGGCATTCCCGCGGCCAGAACTGCCCGTTCCTCGGCCACTGCCTGCCGGGCGTGGTGCGTTGCACCCTGGTGGACGGGCATATCGTCCACGCGGTCTGACGCCAGCAGCTCCATGAAAAAGCCCGCCGATTGGCGGGCTTTCCACGAACGGAAGCGTCCTATGGTGACCATCCCTCAGCACGGCCCCCGCAACGAACTGAACGACATGCGAACGTTCGCGGAAGACTTGTTGCAACTCCCCGCCATCGAAACCTGGCGCATCTGCATCGACTGGTGCACTGGAGAGCGGGCCCTGGAAATCGAGAGTCTCTCTCAGGACGGGCTGGAGCTGAGCAATGCTGAATTCTGGTCGTTGTACAAAGGCATCTATCAAACGATAGATGGCGAATTCACCGCTCTCGCGGCCGGGCAGATCATCTGCACCTTCACGGTGGTGGATTCATCCTATTGGGAGATTCAGGGCCCAGAGCCCTTCGAGCTGCACATGCACCAGCGTTATGGGCTTTTTAGCTCCCCAAATCATCAAGGCTAAGACGTAGGGCGTATAACGCTCCGCGTTATACGCCAATCAACGGTGGTCCCAGAGCGCTTCGAGCCTATCCTCGGAGCCAGTGATGGCCTGATGTGATACGGCGTATAACCGCGAACGGTTATACGCCCTACGCCTCAGATCGTAGCCAGCGCCCTGGCCAGATCGCTGCGCAGATCCTCCACGTCCTCCACACCCACCGACAACCGGATCAGCGAATCACCAATCCCCAGCTCCGCACGGTTCTCCGCAGGGATGCTGGCGTGGGTCATGATCGCCGGGTGTTCGATCAGGCTTTCCACGCCGCCCAGGCTTTCCGCCAGGGCGAACAGCTGGACGTTCTCCAGGAAGCGCCGCGAGCCGGCCAGGTCGGTGTCCAGGTCCAGCGAGATCATTCCGCCGAAGCCCTTCATCTGCCGGCGCGCCAGTTCATGCTGCGGGTGCGAGGCCAGTCCGGGGTAATACACACGCTTCACCTGCGGCTGCTGTTCCAGCCACTTCGCCAGGTCGAGGGCATTGGCGCAGTGCCGCTCCATGCGCAGCGCCAGGGTCTTCACGCCGCGCAGGGTGAGGAAGGCATCGAACGGCCCGGCGATGGCGCCGACGGAGTTCTGCAGGAAGCCCACGCGCTCGGCGAGGTCGGGGTTGTCGCCGACGATGGCGATGCCGCCGATGACGTCCGAATGGCCATTGAGGTACTTGGTGGTGGAGTGCACCACGATGTCGAAGCCCAGCTCCAGCGGCCGCTGGATCCACGGGCTGGCGAAGGTATTGTCGGCCACGCAGAGGATGCCGCGCTCGCGGCAGGTGCGGGCGATGGCGGCCAGATCGGTCAGGCGCAGCAGCGGGTTGCTCGGGGTTTCCACCCAGACCATGCGCGTCTCGTCGGTGAGCGCCGCTTTCAGCGCGCCAGGCTGGGACAGGTCGGCGAAGTGGAAATCGTGCCCGGCGCTGCGCCGCCGTACCCGCTCGAACAGGCGGAAGGTGCCGCCATACAGGTCATTGCCGGAGACGATGTGCGAGCCGGCGTCGAGCAGCTCCAGCACCGCCGAGATGGCCGCCAGCCCCGAGGCGAAGGCGAACGCCTTGCTGCCACCTTCCAGGTCCGCCACGCAGCGCTCCAGCGCCCAGCGCGTGGGGTTGTGCGAGCGCCCGTAGTCCAGACCCTTGTGCACGCCGGGGCTGTCCTGGCGGTAGGTGGAGTTGGCGTAGATCGGCGGCATGATCGCCCCGGTGGAAGGGTCCGGCTCCTGCCCGGCGTGGATCACGCGGGTGGCGAAACCGAGGCGGTCGTCGTGCTGGCTCATGCGAGGGTCCTCCGTAGATGGTTGAGCAGGTCGAAACGGGTAATCAGGCCGTGGAAGCCCGAGGCGTCGGCGATGATCGCCACCAGCCCGCGCGCCAGCACGGCTTCGAGTTCCTTGAGGCTGGCGCCGGGCGCGAGGGTTTCCGGGGCGGTGCTCATGGCGCTGGCGACATCGCTGCGGAAATGCGCCGGGTCGTCGTGCACGCCCAACAGGATGTCGGACTCGTCGATGACGCCGACCAGGCGCTGGCCGTCGAGCACGGGGAGCTGTGAGATGTCCGCCAGGCGCATGCGCTGGAAGGCGGTGAGCAGGGTGTCGCCGGGACCGACGGCGACCACCCTGCCCTCCTCGAAGCGCCGCGCGACGATGTCGCGCAGGTCGCCGTAGCGCTTGCGCTGCAGCAGCCCCTGGTCGGTCATCCACTGGTCGTTGTAGATCTTCGAGAGGTAGCGCGTGCCGGTATCGCAGACCAGGCTGACCACGCGCTTGGGTTCCTTCTGCTCGCGGCAGAAACGCAGGGCAGCGGCCAGCAGTGTGCCGGTGGACGAACCGGCGGCAATGCCTTCGTTGCGCAGCAGCTCGCGGGCGGTGCTGAAGCTTTCCTCGTCGCTGATGGAATAGGCATGGCGCACGCTGGAGAGGTCGGCAATCGACGGCACGAAATCCTCGCCGATGCCTTCCACCGCCCAGGAGCCGGGCGTGCCGATGGCGCCGGAGCGCGAGTACTCGGCCATGATCGAGCCCACCGGGTCGGCCAGGACCATTTCCAGGTCCGGCTGGACCTTCTGGAAGAACCGGGTCAGGCCGGTCAGGGTGCCGGCGGAACCGACGCCGACCACCACGGCGTCGAGGTCATGGCCGGCCTGCGCCCAGATTTCCGGGGCGGTGCCGGTCTCGTGGGCCAGCGGGTTGGCGGGGTTGTTGAACTGGTCGGCGAAGAAGGCGTTCGGCAGGTCTTTCGCCAGGCGCGCGGCAACGTCCTGGTAGTACTCGGGGTGGCCCTTGCCGACGTCGGAGCGGGTGATGTGCACCTCGGCGCCCATGGCGCGCAGGTGCAGGACCTTCTCGGTGGACATCTTGTCCGGCACCACCAGCACCACCCGGTAGCCCTTGGCGCGGCCCACCAGCGCCAGGCCCAGGCCGGTGTTGCCGGCGGTGGCTTCGACTATCACGCCGCCGGGCTTGAGCCGGCCGTCGCGCTCGGCGGCCTCGATCATGGCGACGCCGATGCGGTCCTTGATGGAGCCGCCGGGGTTCTGCGATTCGAGCTTGAGGAACAGGGTGCAGGGTCCGGTATCGAAGCGCGTGACGCGGACCATGGGGGTATTGCCGATCAGGTCGAGTACGGCGGGGCGGGATTCGTTGCTCATGGCAGCCACTCCTTCTGGGCGCCATGGGGATCGCCCGGCGGCGCCTGCTACTGTCCTCCTGACCTTAGGCGGGAGGCACAGCTCGCGCCAGGCGGCGCGACGAAAGAAAGCGGCGTAGGAAGTGTGCGGAACATGCGGCTCTCAACTGTAGGAGCGGGCCATGCCCNNNNTCGCGCCCATGGGGCGCTCCTACAGGGAGCGTGGTGCTGTCAGATCCGCTGCGGCCCGTTGCGCTCGGAAATCTGGCTGTTCAGCGTCCAGAAGTCGTACAGCACGCCGACCAGGAACAGCCCGCCGGTGAACAGGTAGATGATCCCGGTGATCCATTTGCCCATGTACATGCGGTGCACGCCGAACACGCCGAGGAAGGTCAGCAGGATCCAGGCGACGTTGTAGTCGATGCCGCCGGCGCGGTAGCGCTGGTCTGCCGCATCATCCATGGAGGGGATGAGGAACAGGTCGATGATCCAGCCGATGAAGAACAGGCCGAGGGTGAAGAACCAGATGGTGCCGGTGATCGGCCGGCCATAGTAGAAGCGGTGCGAGCCGGTGAAGCCGAAAATCCACAGCAGATAGCCGATGACCTTGCTGTGAGTATCAGGGTTGGCGGACATGCCTTTCTCCCGTTGCGTTGCGTGGCTGCCAGAATAAACGAAAAGCCCGCACTAGGCGGGCTCTCCAGGTCAGCGGAAGCGGCGATTGGGATCGTCGTCGCTCATCTCCAGGGTCAGGCCCTGGGTCATGCTGGTCAGGTGGTCGGCGTCGGTTTCCGAGCCCAGCTTGATCATCAGGCGCAGGTCGTTCGCCGAGTCGGCATAGGCCAGGGCATCTTCGTAGGTAATCTCGCCCTGCACGTAGAGCTGGTACAGCGCCTGGTCGAAGGTCTGCATGCCCTGCTCGGTGGAGCGCTTCATCAGCGGCTTGAGCTCGTGGACCTCGCCCTTGCGGATCAGGTCGGCGGCCAGCGGGGTGTTCAGCAGCACCTCGATCACCGCGCGGCGGCCCTTGCCGTCCGGGGTCGGCACCAGTTGCTGGGCGACGATGGCCTTGAGGTTGAGCGACAGGTCCATCCACACCTGGCCGTGACGGTCGGCGGGGAAGAAGTGGATGATCCGCTCCAGCGCCTGGTTGGCGTTGTTGGCGTGCAGGGTCGCCAGGCACAGGTGGCCGGTTTCGGCGAAGGCCACGGCGTGGTCCATGGTCTCGCGCGAGCGCACCTCGCCGATCATGATCACGTCCGGCGCCTGGCGCAGGGTGTTCTTCAGGGCCACCTCGAAGGTATCGGTATCCAGGCCCACCTCACGCTGGGTGACGATGCAGCCCTGGTGCTGGTGGATGTACTCGATGGGGTCTTCGATGGAGATGATGTGGCCGGTGGAGTTCTTGTTGCGGTAGCCGATCATCGCTGCCAGCGAGGTGGACTTACCGGTACCGGTGGCACCGACGAAGATCACCAGGCCGCGCTTGGTCATCGCCAGCTTCTTGAGGATTTCCGGCAGCTTCAGGTCATCGATGGTCGGAATGTTGGTCTCGATGCGGCGCAGCACCATGCCCACCAGGTTGCGCTGGTAGAACGCGCTGACACGGAAACGACCGACGCCGCGGGCGCTGATGGCGAAGTTGCACTCGTGGTTCTCGGCGAAGTCGCGGCGCTGCTGCTCGTTCATCACCGACAGCACGGTCTCGCGGGTCTGCTCCGGCGACAGCGCGGTCTTGGTGACCGGCAGCACCTTGCCGTTGACCTTCATCGAAGGCGGCACGCCCGCCGTGATGAACAGGTCGGAGGCTCCCTTTTCCACCATCAGGCGCAACAGCTTCTCGAATTCCATGATCTTTCTCGCCGAGTTCACGCTGACTACGACAGGGCTGTCGGATCACGAAGCGGGTGCGTGTGGCGCGCTCCGTGCGCCGGGCCGCAAGGGCCCGGTGGGGTTAGAAGTTTTCCGGGATCTTGGCTTTTTCTTTCGCCGCGTCGCGGGTCACCAGGCCCTTGGCGACCAGGCCCTTGAGGCACATGTCGAGGGTCTGCATGCCGATCGCGCCACCGGTCTGGATGGCGGAGTACATCTGCGCGACCTTGTCCTCGCGGATCAGGTTACGGATCGCCGGGGTGCCGATCATGATCTCGTGGGCCGCGACACGACCGCCGCCGATCTTCTTCAGCAGGGTCTGGGAAATCACCGCCTGCAGGGATTCGGAGAGCATGGAGCGGACCATGGATTTCTCCTCGGCGGGGAATACGTCGACGATACGGTCGATGGTCTTGGCCGCGGAGGTGGTGTGCAGGGTGCCGAATACCAGGTGGCCGGTTTCCGCGGCAGTCAGCGCCAGGCGGATGGTCTCCAGGTCACGCATCTCGCCCACCAGGATGATGTCCGGGTCCTCACGCAGGGCCGAGCGCAATGCCTCGTTGAAGCCCAGGGTGTCGCGGTGCACTTCGCGCTGGTTGACCAGGCACTTCTTCGATTCGTGGACGAATTCGATCGGGTCTTCGACGGTGAGGATGTGGCTGTACTTGGTGTTGTTCAGGTAGTCGAGCATCGCTGCCAGCGAGGTGGACTTGCCCGAACCGGTCGGGCCGGTCACCAGGACCAGGCCGCGCGGCACGTCGGAGACGCGCTTGAACACTTCGCCCATCCCCAGGTCTTCCATGGTCAGCACCTTGGAGGGAATGGTCCGGAACACGGCGCCGGCGCCACGGTTCTGGTTAAAGGCGTTGACCCGGAAGCGGGCGACGCCCGGCACTTCGAAGGAGAAGTCGGTTTCCAGGAACTCTTCGTAATCCTTGCGCTGCTTGTCGTTCATGATGTCGTAGATCAGCGCGTGAACCTGCTTGTGCTCGAGCGGCGGCAGGTTGATGCGGCGGACATCGCCGTCGACGCGGATCATCGGCGGCAGGCCGGCCGAGAGGTGCAGGTCCGAAGCGCCCTGCTTGGCGCTGAAGGCGAGCAGCTCGGTAATATCCATGGGACTCCCCAATCAAGAGCAAGCAGGTAGAATGCCGCAGAACACGCAGCAGCCGGGCGGAAAAGCGACGGTAATGTCCACGATAGCAGAGAATATTGCAAAGGTTCGCGTACGAATCCGTGAGGCGGAACAAGCGAAAAATCGCACGCCTGACTCGGTGCAGTTGCTTGCCGTGAGCAAGACCAAACCCGCCGCCGCGATCCGCGAAGCGTTTGCCTGCGGCCTCGCCGATTTTGGCGAGAACTACCTGCAGGAAGCCCTGCTCAAGCAAGCCGAACTGGCCGACCTGCCACTGACCTGGCATTTCATCGGCCCCATCCAGTCGAACAAGACCCGGCCCATCGCCGAGCACTTCGACTGGGTGCACTCGGTGGACCGGCTGAAGGTCGCCCAGCGCCTCTCCGAGCAGCGCCCGGCGAACCTGCCGCCGCTGAACGTGCTGCTGCAGGTGAATGTCAGCGGCGAGGACAGCAAATCCGGCTGTTCCCCTGCCGAATTGCCCGCCCTCGCCCAGGCCGTTGCGCAACTGCCCCAGCTGAAACTGCGCGGCCTGATGGCAATCCCCGAACCCACCGACGACGTCGCCGCGCAGCACGCCGCGTTCGCCCGCCTGCGCGAGCTGATGCAAGCCCTGAATCTCGGCCTGGACACCCTGTCCATGGGCATGAGCCACGACCTCGAAGCCGCCATCGGCGAAGGCGCCACCTGGGTGCGGATCGGTACCGCCCTGTTCGGCGCCCGCGACTACGGCGCCTCCCACTGAATAAAGGAAGAGACTCCATGAGCAGCACCCGCATTGCCTTCATCGGCGCCGGCAACATGGCCGCCAGTCTCATCGGTGGCCTGCGCGCCAAGGGCGTCGCCGCGAGCGACATCCGCGCCAGCGATCCGGGCGCCGAGCAGCGCGCGAAGATCGCCGCCGAGCACGGCATCGAAGTGGTCGGCGACAACGCCAGCGCCGTGGCCGGAGCCGACGTGGTGGTCCTGGCGGTCAAGCCGCAGGTCATGAAGGACGTCTGCCTGGCGCTGGCGCCGGCGCTGACCGAGAACGCGCTGATCGTCTCCATCGCCGCCGGCATTCCCTGCGCCAGCATCGAGCGCTGGCTCGGCGAGGTGAACGGCCAGCCGCGCGCCATCGTCCGCTGCATGCCCAACACGCCGGCGCTGGTCGGCCTGGGTGCCAGCGGCCTGTACCCCAACGCCAGTGTCAGCGCCGCCCAGCGCGAACAGGCGCAGCAACTCTTGAGCGCCGTGGGCATCGCCCTGTGGCTGGACGAGGAGCGGCAGATCGACGCGGTCACCGCCGTCTCCGGCAGCGGCCCGGCCTACTTCTTCCTGCTGATGGAGGCCATGACCGCCGCCGGCGAGAAACTCGGCCTGTCCCGCGAAGTCGCCGGCCAGCTGGCCCGCCAGACCGCCCTGGGCGCCGCGCAGATGGCCACCACCAGCGATGTCGATCCGGCCGAACTGCGCCGCCGCGTGACCTCGCCCAAGGGCACCACCGAAGCGGCCATCACCACTTTCCAGGCCAACGGCTTCGAGGCGCTGGTGGAGAAGGCGGTGGGCGCTGCCGACCACCGCTCCGCCGAGCTGGCCGAACAACTGGGCCGCTGATTGCGATGACGCACGCCGCCCGGCGACCAGGGAAGGTCGCACTGCCCCTCGCCTTCGCCCTGCCGCGCCATCCAGTCGCGGCCCCGGCCCGCCGGTCCCGCGCCGATGGCCTGCCGGGGTTGAATTTGCACGCGACGAAACATACTTACACGCGACCGGCGACGATGAATTCCCTACAGTATGGCGTGACAGCGCCGTCGTTGACCGACCGCCCGATTCGCCCGGCCCTGCGCGCCGGCGCCCAACGTTCACCAAGGACCGCCCAATGACCGGACTTTCCACAGCCGCCATCTATGTGATCCAGACACTTGGCAGCCTGTACCTGCTGATCGTGCTGCTGCGCTTCATCCTGCAACTGGTCCGCGCTGACTTCTACAACCCGCTCAGCCAGTTCATCGTGCGCGCCACCAAGCCGCTGCTGAACCCGCTGCGCCGCGTCATCCCCGGCTTCGGCGGCATCGACTTCGCCTCGCTGGTGCTGGCCATCCTGATCCAGCTGGTGCTGATGGTCGTCACCCTGACCCTGATGGGCTACGGCGTCGGCGGCTACATCCTGCAATTGCTGGTGTGGTCGATCATCGCGGTGACCTCGCTGTTCCTGAAGATCTTCTTCTTCGCCCTGATCATCAGCGTGATCCTCTCCTGGGTCGCCCCGGGCAGCTACAACCCCGGCGCCCAGCTGGTGAACCAGATCTGCGAGCCCTTCCTGGCGCCCTTCCGCAAGCTCCTGCCGAACCTCGGCGGCCTGGATATCTCGCCGATCTTCGCGTTCATCGCGCTGAAGCTGATCGACATGCTGGTGATCGGCAACCTGGCCGCCATGACCGGGATGCCGCAGATCCTTTCGCCCTTCATGTAACCCGGCATGCCGTTCTATCACTGGGACGGCGAGGACCTGATCCTCGACTGCCACCTGCAGCCCAAGGCCAGCCGCGACGAGTTCGCCGGGCTGCACGGTGAGCGCCTGAAGATCCGCCTCACCGCGCCACCGGTCGAAGGCAAGGCCAACGCCCACCTGCTGGCGTTCCTCGGCAAGGCCTTCGGCGTACCGAAAAGCGCGGTGAAGCTGGAAAGCGGCGAGCTGAATCGCCAGAAGCGCGTGCGCATCCCCCATCCGACGAAAATTCCGACAGAACTCGGGATAGCCGCTCGGTAACCTTGGCCGACCTTACGCGTAGGAATGTGCAGTAGGCCAATTGCTATTCCTACACTCCGTCGCATAATCCACGCCATCCATTCCCCGCGCAGGACGCGCCAGCCCAAGGAACGCCCGGATGAGCATGGAACGTCTCAGTCAGCAGATCGATGCCTACGTCACCTGGAAGCGTGAGCTGGTCCGCGAGATCACCCGCTATCGCAGCTGGCTGGAGCGCGCCCGGCTGAATACCCCGGAAATCGAGAACCGCCTCGAACGCACTCTGCGTCTGCTGCGCGTCGACCACATCACCCTGGCCTTCGTCGGCGAGTACTCGCGGGGCAAGACCGAGCTGATCAACAGCCTGTTCTTCGCGGGTTTCGGCCGTCGCATGCTGCCGTCCCAGGCCGGGCGCACCACCATGTGCCCCACCGAACTGTTCTTCGACCCGCGCTCGGAGCGACCGTACATCCGCCTGCTGCCCATCGAGACCCGCGTCGCCGATGCCAGCGTGGCGCAGTTCAAGCGCATCCCGCGGCACTGGGTGAACATCCCGCTGGATACTTCTGACCCGGCCAACATGGCCGAGGCCTTCGCCCAGGTCGCCAAGACCAAGCCGCTGCCGGTGGAGCAGGCGATCCAGCTGGGCTTCCACCCGGACATGCTCGAAGCCACCGACAAGCCCGGCATCGTGCTGGTGCCGGCGTGGCGCCACGCGCTGGTCAACTTCGACCACCCGCTGCTGCGCCAGGGCCTGCGCATCCTCGACACCCCCGGCCTCAACGCACTGGGCAGCGAGCCGGAACTGACCCTGTCGATGCTGCCCAGCGCGCAGTCGATCCTCTTCCTGCTGGCCGCCGATACCGGCGTCACCGCCTCCGACATGGCGATCTGGCAGGACCACGTGCGCCAGCTCGGCGAGGACGGCCACACCACCCTTTATGCAGTGCTGAACAAGATCGACGTGCTCTGGGACGACCTGGCCGGTGAAGCCTTCGTGCAGAACGCCATCCGCCACATCCAGGACACCACCGCGCGCCAGTTGGGCATCGCCCGCGAAGATGTGATGCCGCTGTCGGCCAAACAGGCGCTGCTGGCCAAGGTGCGCGGCGACCGCGAACTGCTCGCGCGCAGCCAGATGGAATCCCTGGAGGACCTGCTCTGCGAACGCATCGTCGCGCAGAAGGAGCGCCTGCTGGAGAGTGCCGTGGTCGGCCAGGTGCTGGCACTGGTCAACAACAGCCAGCACAGCCTGCGCGTACGCCTGGACAAGGTTAAGGAGCAGCGGGCGCTGCTCAACGACCAGCAGCAGGACAGCGGCCAGCTGCTGTTCGAGCTGACCGCGCGGACCAAGGACGACCACAACCTGCACCACAAGCGCCTGCTCAGCCTGAAGACCAACCAGCGCCTGTTGCGCCACCAGGGCGAGCAATTGCGCGAGGCGGTGCGCGCCGAGCGCCTGGAGCAGCACCTGAAGAAGGTCCACGACAAGCTGCGCGGCAGCTGGACCACGGTCGGCATCCACCAGGCCATCCTGCAGTTCTTCCGTACCGTGGAAGGCGACCTGGTGGCCCTCGACCATGAAGCGGAAACCGCCAACCGCATGGTTGCGGCCATCTACCAGCGGCACAACGAGGAAAACCCGCTCAACGCCCTGGACGCCCCGCAGTTCCGCGTCCAGCGCTACCTGCGTGACCTCGCCAAGCTGCAGGAGAAAGCCGACCGCTTCCGCCTGCACCTGAAGACCCTGCTCACCGAGCAGCGCCTGCTGACCCGGCGCTTCTTCGCCACCGTCGCCCAGGAAGTCATCGGCCTGCACCAGCGCCTGCGCGAGGAGGCCGAGCAATGGGCCGCCGACGCCCTGATGCCGCTGATGCAGTACAGCCTGGAGCACAAGCAGATGCTGGAAACACACATGCTGCGCCTCAAGGCCCTGGCCCAGGAAACCCAGCAGGCGCGGCAGCGCTCGCTGCTGCTGGGACGCTATACCGAGGAGCTGGAACAGCAGCTCGCCGAGACCACCGACATCCTCCGCCAGCTGCGCCGCCCGGCACCGCTGCAGCGCCAGGCCAAGGTCGTCACCCTGCCCACTTCGCAGCGCGCCTGAACCCCGCGCCACGCCCGCGCCGCCCCTTCCGAGTGCGCTTGCCGCGGGGGGCGGCGCTCTTTAGACTGGCCGTCCTTTTTTATTCATGAGCTGGGTCGATGCCAACAGTCTTCCCCGAAGATTCCGTCGGTCTGGTCACCCCCCAGACGCTGCAGTTCAACGAACCGCTGCCCCTGGCCTGCGGCAAGACCCTGCCCGAATACCAGCTGGTGATCGAGACCTACGGCGAGCTGAACGCCACGGCAAGCAACGCCGTGCTGATCTGCCATGCGCTCTCCGGCCATCACCACGCCGCCGGCTACCACAGCGAGGATGAGCGCAAGCCGGGCTGGTGGGACAGCTGCATCGGTCCGGGCAAGCCCATCGATACCCGCAAGTTCTTCGTCGTCGCGCTGAACAACCTCGGCGGCTGCAACGGCTCCACCGGCCCGACCAGCCCGAACCCCGCCACCGGCAAGGCCTACGGCGCGGATTTCCCGGTCGTCACCGTGGAAGACTGGGTCCACAGCCAGGCACGCCTGGCCGATCGCCTCGGCATCCAGAGCTGGGCCGCCATCGTCGGCGGCAGCCTGGGCGGCATGCAGGCGCTGCAGTGGACCATCAGCTACCCCGAGCGCGTGCGCCACTGCCTGTGCATCGCCAGTGCGCCGAAGCTGTCGGCGCAGAACATCGCGTTCAACGAAGTCGCGCGCCAGGCGATCCTCTCGGACCCTGAGTTCTTCGGCGGCCACTTCCAGGAACACGACGTGATTCCCAAGCGCGGCCTGCGCCTGGCGCGGATGGTCGGCCATATCACCTACCTCTCCGACGACGCCATGGGCGCCAAGTTCGGCCGCGACATGAAGTCGGAGAAGCTCAACTACGACCTGCACAGCGTCGAGTTCCAGGTGGAAAGCTACCTGCGCTACCAGGGCGAGGAGTTCTCCACCCGCTTCGACGCCAACACCTACCTGCTGATGACCAAGGCGCTGGACTACTTCGACCCGGCCGCCGCCCACGGTGACGACCTGGCGCGGACCCTCGCCGGGGTGAAAGCGGACTTCTGCCTGATGTCCTTCACCACCGACTGGCGCTTCTCCCCGGCCCGCTCGCGGGAGATCGTCGACGCGCTGCTGGCGGCGAAGAAGAACGTCAGCTACCTGGAGATCGACGCACCGCAAGGCCACGACGCCTTCCTGATGCCGATTCCGCGCTACCTGCAAGCCTTCAGCGGTTACATGCACCGCATCAGCGTATAAGGACCACCATGCGCGCCGACCTGGAAATCATCCAAGACTGGATCCCCGCCGGCAGCCGCGTGCTCGACCTGGGCTGCGGCGACGGCGAGCTGCTCGCCTGGCTGCGCGACCACAAGCAGGTCGGCGGCTACGGCCTGGAGATCGACCCCGACAAGATTGCCAAATGCATCGAACGTGGGGTGAACGTCATCGAACAGGACCTGGACAAGGGCCTGGGCAACTTCGCCAGCGACAGTTTCGACGTGGTGGTGATGACCCAGTCGCTGCAGGCCCTGCGCTACCCGGACAAGGTGCTGGCGGAGATGCTGCGCGTGGGCAAGACGTGCATCATCACCTTCCCCAACTTCGGCCACTGGCGCTGCCGCTGGTACCTCGCGCGCAATGGCCGCATGCCAGTGTCGGAGTTCCTTCCGTACACTTGGTACAACACGCCGAACATCCACTTCTGCACCTTCCGCGACTTCGAGGCGCTCTGCCACGAGCAGCACGCGAAGGTGCTGGACCGCCTGGCGGTGGACCACGAGCACCAGCATGGCTGGGCCTCGCGAATCTGGCCTAATCTGTTGGGTGAGATCGGCATCTACCGGATCAGCGGCGCTGGCGTGCAAGACCACCGCATCGCCGTCTGATCGCGGCTACCTGATAGAGCCCGGGAGAAACATCATGCGCCGCCTGCTTACCTTCTTCGCCTGCCTGGTCCTCGCCGTCCCCGCCTTCGCCGAACAGGTGAAGCGCCTGGGTGACCTGCAGGTGCACTACAGCGTGTTCAACTCCAGCTTCCTCCAGCCCAATGTCGCGCAAGCGGTGGGCGTGGTGCGCAGCAAGGCCCAGGGCGTGGTCAACATCGTGCCGCTGGACGCCAGCGGCAAACCGGCCAACGCCACCGTCGCCGGCTCCGCGAAGAACCTGATGGGCCAGACCGTTCCCCTGACCTTCAAGCGCGTGGTCGAGGAAGGCGCCGTGTACAACCTGGCGCAGTTCCCCATCGAAGGCCGCGAAACCCTGACCTTCTCCATCCAGGTCCAGTCCGGAAACGAAGCCCCGCAAAGCTTCGATTTCATGCAGGAAATCTTCCCCGACGAATGATCAAGCTCGAACAACTGGTGCTGGCCAGTCACAACGCCGGCAAGCTCAAGGAACTCCAGGCCATGCTCGGAGCCCACGTGAAAGTGCGCTCCATCGGCGAGTTCAGCGACGTGGAGCCGGAAGAGACCGGCCTCTCGTTCGTCGAGAACGCCATCCTCAAGGCCCGCAATGCCGCGCGCATCTCCGGCCTGCCGGCACTGGCCGACGACTCGGGCCTGGCGGTGGACTTCCTCGGCGGTGCGCCGGGCATCTATTCCGCGCGCTACGCCGACGGCAAGGGTGACGCGGCGAACAACGCCAAGCTGCTGGACGCCCTGAAGGACGTGCCGGACGAGCAGCGCGGCGCCCAGTTCGTCAGCGTGCTGGCACTCGTCCGCCACGCCGACGACCCGCTGCCGATCCTCTGCGAAGGCCTCTGGCACGGCAGCATCCTGCGCGAAGCCCGCGGCGAGCACGGCTTCGGCTATGACCCGCTGTTCTGGGTGCCGGAAGCCAACTGCTCCAGCGCCGAACTGCCGCCCGAGCAGAAGAACCAGCTCAGCCACCGCGCCCGCGCCATGGCCCTGCTGAAGCAACGGCTGGGTCTATGAGCCAGGCAGGACGCCACGGGCTCGACGCCGGGCCGGTGGTTTCCGGCTTCCGCCTGCCGCCGCTGTCCGCGTATGTGCACATCCCCTGGTGCGTGCGCAAATGCCCCTATTGCGACTTCAACTCCCACGCCGCCGGCCCGGAGCTGCCCGAAGACGCCTACGTCGAGGCGCTGCTGGCTGACCTGGCTGCCGACCGCGGCTACGTCCACGGCCGCAAGCTGACCTCGATCTTCTTCGGCGGCGGCACGCCCAGCCTGTTCTCCGCCAGCGCACTGGGCCGCATCCTCGCAGGCCTGGAGCGGCAAGTCGGTTTCGAGAGCGACATCGAGATCACCCTGGAAGCCAACCCGGGCACCTTCGAGCAGGCCAAGTTCGCCGACTACCGCGCCCTGGGCATCAACCGGCTGTCCATCGGCATCCAGAGCTTCCAGGCCGAGAAGCTCAAGGCGCTCGGTCGCATCCATGACGGCGACGAAGCCGTGCGTGCGGCCGAGATGGCCCGCCGCGCCGGCTTCGACAACTTCAACCTGGACCTGATGCACGGCCTGCCGGAGCAGAGCGTCGCCGACGCGCTGGGCGACCTGCAGCAGGCCATCGCCCTGGCGCCGACGCACCTGTCCTGGTACCAGCTGACCATGGAGCCGAACACGGTGTTCTGGAGCCAGCCGCCGGAGCTGCCCGAGGACGACCAGCTGTGGGAAATCCAGGAAGCCGGCCAGGCGCTGCTCGCCCAGGCGGGCTACCTGCAGTACGAAACCTCCGCCTATGCCCGCGACGGCAAGCGCGCGCGGCACAACCTGAACTACTGGACCTTCGGCGACTTCCTCGGCATCGGCGCCGGCGCCCACGCCAAGCTGAGCACCCCGGAAGGCCGCATCCTGCGCACCTGGAAGACCCGCCTGCCGAAGGACTACCTGAACCCGGAGAAACCCTTCCAGGCCGGCGAGCGCGACCTGGAAGCGGACGACCTGCCCTTCGAGTTCATGATGAACGCCCTGCGCCTCACCGATGGCGTGCCGGCGGCGACCTTCGCCGAGCGCACCGGCCTGCCACTGGCTGCCATCGAAGAAGCCTGCCGACAGGCGCGCCAGGACGGCCTCCTGGTGGACGACCCGCAGCGCCTGGCGCCGACCGAACGCGGCCAACTGTTCCTCAACGACCTGCTGCAGCGCTTCCTGCCCTGAGAACCGGGCGGGCGACGCTGCTGTCGCCCGCCGTGTACACTCCCCGGCGACTCTCGATCCCAAGGAGCCCCAATGGACTTCGCGCTCGACCTGATTGCCAACGTCTCCCGCTGGTGCCGCGGCCACCTGTCCGACATCGCCCTGGCGATCATGGCCACCGTGCTGGTGCTGTTCGGCCCGGCGATCAATGCCTGGGTGCAGCAGCGCATCGGCAGCCTGAATTTCGTCTTCCGCACCCTGCTGTTCGTGCTGATCTGCGCCGTGGGCTACGGCCTGGCGATGGTCTTCGTCACCCCGTGGCTGGCCAAGGGCCTGGGCTATTTCAACAACTACACCCTGGCGCCTGTCCTGCTGCTAGTGTTCTTCGTGATTGGCATGATCGCCGACCGCAGTTGACCTGCGTTCTTCCGGCGGTTGGCCACCCCACCCGCCGGAGGACACATGAAGCCGATCAAGCATCTCTACCTGCACTTCTCTGATGGCCAGCGCCTGGCGCTGCGCTTCCCGCAACAGAGCGACGACCCCGCCGAAGTGGCCCGCGGCATCCGCAAGCAGATGGAATCGCCGGTCATCAGCATCGAGGTGGACGGCGACCTGCTGATCATCCCGCGCACCAGCATCAAGTACCTGCAGATCAGCCCGGCGCCAATGCGCATGCCGGAGACCACCGTGCTGGGTGCCGAGCTGATCGAGTAACGCGCGCCACTCGAGCAGGAACATCGACAAGGGCATGGTTTTTTGTAGGAGCGAGCTTGCTCGCGAACCGCCCCAGCACCGGCGCCGCCGGATGGCACGTTCGCGAGCAAGCTCGCTCCTACAGGCTCTGTCCACCCGCATCTCCTGCATAGACAAAGGCCACCTCGCGGCGGCCTCTGCTGGACTCAGTTACCCTCGCGGCGCAATGCCTGCGGGGTGAAGTCGCGCGGGCCCAGCGGGACCTTGAAGTCGTACATCGGCTCGTTGTTGTCCAGGCCGTCGACGAAGTAGCGCCTGCCTTCGAAGTCGTACAGCGCCTCCAGGGTGCTGAGCACCATGGGCACGTCGTAGTAGTTGATCGGGTGCACTTCCTGGGCGCGGATCAGCTTGCCGTCGGCGTTGTAGATGTCCGAGGCGAGGATCTGCCAGCTGTCCTCATCCAGGTAGAAACGGCGCTTGGCGAACGGATGGCCCATGCCCTTGCGCAGGGTCGCCTCGACCACCCAGACACGGTGCGGCTCGTAGCGCAGCAATTCGGGGTTGAGGGTCTTGGTCTTGAGGGTATCCGCGTAGGGAATGCCCTTCTGGTGCACGGCATAGCTGTTGTACGGCACCAGCATCTCGCGCTTGCCCAGCAGCTGCCACTCGTAGTGGTCCGGCGCGCCGTTGTAGACGTCCACGGTATCGGCGGTGGCCAGGCCGTTGGTGTCGGGCTGCAGGGTGTCGTAGGCCAGGCTCGGCAGGCGCCGCACGCGGCGTTCGCCGCTGTTGAAGCGCCAGGCCTTGCGGATCGACAGCACCTGGTCGATGGTCTCCTGCACCACCAGCGCGGAACCAGCCAGCTTGGCCGGGGCGACGATGTTGTACTTGTAGTAGAACAGCGTGTTGTTCAGGTCCTGCGGGGTCATGCCCTCGCGGCCGTAGTTGAAGTACACGTAGCGATCGAGCTTGAGCAGGTTGTAGCTGCCGCTGGCGAGCACGGCGGCCTGGTTGGTCACCATGTGAATCTGCTCGCCACGGTAGCGCATGATGTGGTTCCAGATCGCTTCCAGACCGGTCTTCGGCATCGGGAACGGCACGCCGGCGGCAGCGCCCTGCACGCCGTTGCCGTCGGCGATCAGCTCGGCGTTCTCGGCATTGAAGCGGGTGGCGTCATAGATGCGCTGGGGCAGCGAGGCACTGCGGCGGCTGGGGAAGACGCGCAGGTAGTAGTCCGGGTTCTCCTGCAGCAGCGCCTGGGTGCCGGGCGTGAGCAGCGCCTGGTACTGCGCCAGGTTCTTGCTGTCGATCTTGTACTGCACGGCGTCGCCAGCGTACGGATCGAGGTGATGGCTGCCGGGCTGGTAGCCTGCCGGCGCGGTGGTGATGCCGCCGGTCCAGGCGGGGATGGTGCCACTGGCGTTGCCGGCCATCTCCGCCCCCATCGGCGTGAGGTCGCGGCCCAGTCGAGCGGCCTCGGTGGCATCGACTTTCGCCTGCGCCGGCAGGGCCCACGCCCCCGCCATCAGCAGTACAGCAAGTTTCTTCAACACAGCAGACTCCTTTGCGACGGACTCCTGTCCATCACTCTTATTTTCGTCCGCGGCGGATGCCGCTTTTTATTCAGGAGGTGAGGGGTGGCCTTTGCGGCCTGCCGGGTGGTCCCGGTCTGTAGGGTGTTCATCCGTGGAAAAGGCCTGCCGTGCAGGCCTTTTCGGTAGATCAGTCGACGCGCTCGAACTTCAGGTCCCAGACGCCATGGCCGAGTCGCTCCCCGCGACGTTCGAACTTGGTGACCGGGCGCTCTTCCGGGCGCGGCACATAGGTATTGTCCGCCGAAAGGTTGCGATAGCCGGGTGCGGCATTCATCACTTCCAGCATGTGCTCAGCATATTGTTCCCAGTCGGTGGCCATGTGCAGCACGCCGCCGACCTTCAGCTTCTGGCGCACCAGCTCGGCCCAGGCAGGCTGCACGATACGACGCTTGTGGTGACGCGACTTGTGCCACGGGTCCGGGAAGAACAGCAGCAGGCGGTCAAGGCTGGCGTCGGCCACGCAGTCGCGCAGCACTTCGATGGCGTCGCAGCTGTAGACGCGGATATTGGCCAGGTCCTGGGTCAGCATGCCATTGAGCAGTGCGCCGACGCCCGGACGGTGTACTTCCACGCCAATGAAGTCCTGCTCCGGTGCGGCAGCCGCCATCTCCAGGGTGGCGTGGCCCATGCCGAAACCGATCTCGAAGGTACGCGGTGCCTGGCGCCCGAATACCTGGTCGAAGTCCCGCGCGCCGTCGGCCAGCTCCAGGCCGTATTTCGGCCAGCCCTGGTCGAGGCCGCGCTGCTGGCCCTCGGTCATGCGCCCGGCACGCATCACGAAGCTCTTGATGGCGCGCATCGGACGGTTGTCGGCGTCGGGCTGGTTCTCGGGCTGATTCTCGGGAATGTCACTCATGACTCGGACCTTGCGGGTAATGCACGCGCGGGCCGGCTGCCTTCGGCAATCCGGCCCGCGCGTCGGGATGGAAATACTTAGTTGATCAGGCCCGTCATCGGCGACGACGCACTGGCGTACAGCTTGCGCGGCATGCGGCCGGCCAGGTAGGCCAGGCGGCCGGCGACGATGGCGTGCTTCATGGCCTCGGCCATCATCACCGGGTTCTGCGCGTGGGCGATGGCGGTGTTCATCAGCACGGCCTCGCAACCCAGCTCCATGGCGATGGTGGCGTCGGAGGCGGTGCCCACGCCGGCATCCACCAGCACCGGAACGGTGGCTTCCTCGAGGATGATGCGCAGGTTGTACGGGTTGCAGATGCCCAGGCCCGAGCCGATCAGGCCGGCCAGCGGCATCACCGCGATGCAGCCGATCTCGGCCAGCTGGCGCGCGATGATCGGGTCGTCGCTGGTGTACACCATGACGTCGAAGCCGTCCTTGACCAGCACTTCGGCCGCCTTGAGGGTTTCCACGACATTGGGGAAGAGGGTTTTCTGGTCGGCCAGGACTTCCAGCTTGACCAGGTTGTGGCCATCGAGCAGCTCGCGGGCCAGGCGGCAGGTGCGCACGGCCTCGACGGCGTCGTAGCAGCCGGCGGTGTTCGGCAGGATGGTGTAGCGGTCCGGCGGAATCACATCCAGCAGGTTGGGCTCGCCCGGGTTCTGGCCAATGTTGGTACGGCGCACGGCCACGGTGACGATCTCGGCGCCCGAGGCCTCGATGGCGACACGGGTCTCTTCGAGGTCCTTGTACTTGCCGGTCCCGACCAGCAGGCGCGAATTGTAGGTGCGGCCAGCCAGGGTGAAGGGCTTGTCGACCGGCAGGTTGGAGTTGGTTTGGCTCATCGGATCACTCCTGAAGGAAAGGCGGGCGGGGCCTGAAAGTCTGGGAGGCGGCTGCTAGCCGCCGCCGATGGCATGCACCACTTCCACCTGGTCGCCTTCGCTCAGGGCGGTGGCGGCGTGCTGGCTGCGCGGCACGATGTCCTGGTTGAGCTCGACCGCGACACGCTTGCCGGTGAGGTCGAGACGCTCGAGCAGGTTGGCGACGCTGTGGCCGTCGGGCAGCTCGAAGGGTTCGCCGTTCAACTGAATACGCATGGGCGGGACGGTCGTTGCTGGAGGGGGTCGCATTCTAGCCCGATCGCGCCCGATGACCAAGTTACCGGAGCGTCGCACTCGGGCTTTTCTGACGTCCGGGTCAACCCAGGCGGAAGGCCGCGGCCAGCAGCAGCGCCCAGCCGATCAGGAAGAACAACCCGCCAATCGGGGTGATGATGCCCACCCCCAGGCCGGCCAGGGTCAGCAGGTAGAGGCTGCCGGAAAACAGCAGGATGCCGACGGTGAAGGCCCAGCCGGCAAGGCTGACCAGTGTGCCGCCGATGTGCGCCGAGAGCAGCGCCACGCCGAACAGCGCCAGGGCATGCAGCATCTGGTAATGCACGCCGGTCTGGAACACCGCCAGGTACTCGGGGGTGAGCTTGCTCTTCAGGCCGTGGGCAGCGAAGGCGCCGAGGGCGACCCCGGTGAAACCGAAGAAGGCGGCGAGCATCAGGAAAGTGCGCAGCATCGGAAAGCTCCAGACAGGTGAGTGCCGCTATAATGGCCCGCTCATCCGCCCAGTCAAAGCCTCGAATGCCCAAGCTGCTCCGCCGCCTGCTGAAGATCGCGCTCTGGTTCGTCGCCATCAGCGTCGGGCTGGTCATCGTCCTGCGCTGGGTGCCGCCGCCGGGAACCATGGTGATGATCGAGCGCAAGGTCGAATCCTGGTTCAACGGCCAGCCCATCGACCTGCAGCGCAGCTGGCGCTCGTGGGGCGAGCTGCCGGACAGCCTCAAGCTCGCCGTGATCGCCAGCGAGGACCAGAAGTTCGCCGAGCACCACGGCTTCGACCTGCCGGCGATCCAGAAGGCCCTGGCGCACAACGAACAGGGCGGCAAGGTGCGCGGCGGCAGCACCATCAGCCAGCAGGTGGCGAAGAACGTCTTCCTGTGGACCGGCCGCAGCTGGGTGCGCAAGGGCTTCGAGGCCTGGTTCACCCTGCTGATCGAGACCTTCTGGTCCAAGCAGCGGATTCTCGAGGTCTACCTCAACAGCGTGGAATGGGATGCCGGCGTGTTCGGCGCCCAGGCCGCCGCCCAGCATCACTTCGGCGTCGATGCCAAGCGCCTGTCGCAACAGCAGGCCAGCCTGCTGGCGGCCGTACTGCCCAACCCGCGCAAGTGGAGCGCCGGCAAGCCCGGCCCCTACGTGCGCCAGCGCGCCTCATGGATTCGCCAGCAGATGTGGCAGCTGGGCGGCAGCGACTACCTCGAACGCCTTTAAGGCGTCTCGCTGGTCTTGAGGGTATTGCGCGGGACCACCCGCACCCACTGCAGGGTGCCGTCGCGGTGCAGCAGGGTCATGCCCTTCTCCGGATAGACCCAGGCCTCGCCGCCATCCACCTGCAGGCGCAGGCGCGGGTCGCCCAGGCTCACCGCCAGACGGCCGACCGCCAGGTCCTCCTGGGGCGCCAGCGCCAGCTCGGAGACCGGCTTGTTGCCCAGTTGCCCCATCAGCTCGGCGCTCAGCGGCTGGTCCTTGCTGGTCGGCTGCATGCCGGTGGCCTTGGCCAGGCTGGCATGCTCGGCGCCGCTCAGGGCCAGCTCCGCCTCGACATGCCAGGGACCCTCTTCCGTCACCAGCTTGCCGCGGTAATGCAGTTGCGGGCCGTCCTGGCTGGCGGTCAGCCACAGCTCGCCGGGCTGCTGGCCCTGCAAGTCATTCAGGGTCAGCTGGTCGTCGGCCAGCGGCTCGAAGACCTTTTCCTTCCAGTCGTTGAACCACTGCGGCGGCTTGGGCGGCGCCGAAGTACGGGCAACCCAGGTGCCCAGGCCGAAAGCCAGCAGGGCGATAACCAGAAAAAACATCCCGTGGACGGGACGCAGGCGCGGCATGGGACTCTCCATACGCTGAATGCGGGCAGAAAAAAACCGCACCAGGGTGCGGTTCGCGACTCGCAGGGCGCGTCGAAGCCGATCAGGCTTCGATGCGACCCTTGAGCTTGTTCATCGCGTTCTTTTCCAACTGACGGATCCGCTCGGCGGACACGTTGTACTTGGCTGCGAGGTCGTGCAGGGTCGCCTTCTCCTCCGCCAGCCAACGCTGGTAGAGGATGTCGCGGCTGCGGTCGTCCAGGCCTTCCAGCGCCTCGTGCAGGCTCGCGGTGGAGCTGTCACTCCAGTCCGCTTCCTCCAACTGGCGCGCCGGGTCGTAGCGATGGTCTTCCAGATAATGCGCCGGGGACTGGTAGGCGCTCTCGTCGTCGGCGTCCGCCGCCGGGTCGAAGGCCATGTCCTGCCCGGTGAGACGGCTTTCCATCTCGCGGACTTCGCGGGCCTCGACACCGAGGGTTTCCGCGACGCGGTGCACTTCGTCGTTGCTCAGCCAGGCCAGCTTCTTCTTCTGGCTGCGCAGGTTGAAGAACAGCTTGCGCTGCGCCTTGGTGGTCGCGACTTTCACGATCCGCCAGTTGCGCAGGATGAACTCATGGATTTCCGCCTTGATCCAATGGACGGCGAACGACACCAGGCGCACACCCATTTCCGGGTTGAAGCGCTTCACGGCCTTCATCAGGCCGACGTTGCCTTCCTGGATCAGATCGGCCTGGGCCAGGCCGTACCCGGAATAACTCCGGGCGATATGCACGACGAAGCGCAGGTGCGCCAGAACCATTTGCCGTGCCGCTTCCAGATCTTGCTGGTAGAAGAGGCGTTCGGCCAGTTCGCGCTCCTGCTCCGGCGTCAGCAGCGGAATGCTGTTCACCGAGTGCACATAGGCTTCCAGGTTCGCACCGGGAGCCAGGGCATAGACAGGTTGCAGAGAAGTGGTCATGCGAATCCTCCGATTCACGAAACTCGCGCAGTGTAGCACTGCGAAATCTGACTGCAAGCGGGTGTAAAAGTTCCTTTACACCCGCTTAACCCCTGCAAAATCAGGGGGTTTCAGCGCGGTGCCAGCTCACGCAGGTGGCGCGCCACGGCCAGCCAGGCGCCGATCCAGCCCAGCAGCACGGCGCCGATGGTGAGCGACAGGCCGTCGTCGACCGGTACGCCCGCCAGGCCGAAATCGCTGCCGTACAGCCCGGCCAGGTTGACCACGGAGCTGTTCAGCCAGTCCAGGCCGAAGGCCAGCAGGGCCCAGGACAGGACGCCCGCACCCAGGCCGTACAACGCGCCCATATAGAGGAAGGGGCGACGCACGTAACCGTCCGTCCCGCCGACCAGCTTGATGACTTCGATTTCGTTACGGCGGTTTTCGATGTGCAGGCGGATGGTATTGCCGATCACCAGCAACAGGGTCAGCACCAGCAGGATGGTCAGGCCGAAGACGAAGCGGTCGCCCAGCTTGAGGATCGCCGACAGTCGCTCGACCCAGACCAGGTCCAGCTGCGCCTGTTGTACACCCGGCAGCTCCGACAACCTTTGACGCAAGGCATCCAGCTGGGCCTTGTCGACCTGCTTGGGCGTCACCGAGATGACCGCTGGCAGGGGGTTGTCAGGCAGCTCCTTCAGCGCTTCGCCGAGGCCGGACTGTTCCTGCAACTCTTTCAGCGCATCATCGCGACTGATCAGCTGCGCCTCGATCACATCGGGCATCTTCTCGATCTGTTCGCGCAGATCCTGACCCTGGGCCTCACTGGCCTTGAGGTCGAGGAACAGGGATATCTGTGCGGCGCGCTGCCAGGAGCCGCCGAGGCGCTCGACGTTGTTCAGCAGCAGCGACAAGCCCATCGGCAGGCTCAGGGTGATACCCATCACCAGGCAGGTGAAGAAGCTGCCGATGGGGTGGCTGACCAGGCGGTGCAGGCTGTCCATCAGGCTGGCACGGTGGTTTTCCGCGTAGGCCGAGAGGGAGGCGCTGTGATCCTGATGCTCGTTGTCGTCCGGGCGCTCGCGCGTATTGCGCGTCGGGGTGCCTTCTTCGTCGCCGCGGGGCAGGTCATTGGCGCTCATCAGGCGTTCTCCTCACGGTCGGCGATGATGCGGCCGCGCTGCAGGGTGATCATCCGGTGGCGCATGCGCGCGATCAGCGCGAGGTCGTGGCTGGCGATCAACACGGTGGTACCCAGGCGGTTGATGTCTTCGAACACGGACATGATTTCCGAGGCCAGGCGCGGGTCGAGGTTACCCGTGGGCTCGTCGGCGAGCAGCAGGGCCGGACGGTGCACCACCGCGCGGGCGATGCCGACGCGCTGCTGCTGGCCGGTGGAGAGGTCGGACGGACGGTCCTCGGCCTTCTCCTTGAGGTTCACCCGGTCCAGCGCCGCTTCGACGCGGTAGGCGATGTCCGCCTTGGGCAGGCCGAGGATCTGCATCGGCAGGGCAACGTTCTCGAACACGCTGCGATCATCGAGCAACTGGTGGTTCTGGAACACCACGCCGATCTGCCGGCGCAGGAACGGAATCTGCGCGGTGGAGATGCGCGAGACGTCCTGGCCGCCGAGCAGCAGCTTGCCGGAGGTGGGTCGCTCCATCGCCAGGATCAGGCGCAGCAGGGTGCTCTTGCCCGCGCCGGAGTGGCCGGTGACGAACATGATCTCGCCGCGCGGCACGCGGAACGAAATCTCGTGCAGGCCGACGTGGCCGTTGGGATAGCGTTTGCCAACCTGCTCGAAACGGATCATGCGATTTCCCGGGTCTCGAAGAGTGCACGGACGAAAGCATCGGCTTCGAAGGTTCGAAGATCGTCGATCCCTTCGCCGACACCGATGTAGCGGATCGGCAGGCCGAACTGCTTGGCCAGGGCGAAGATCACCCCGCCCTTGGCGGTGCCATCCAGTTTGGTCAGGGCCAGGCCGGTCAGTTCCACGGCGTTGTTGAACTGCTTGGCCTGGTTGATGGCGTTCTGCCCGGTGCCGGCGTCGAGCACCAGCAGGACTTCGTGGGGAGCCGTCTGGTCCAGCTTGCCGATCACGCGGCGCACCTTCTTCAGCTCTTCCATCAGGTTGTCCTTGGTGTGCAGGCGACCGGCGGTGTCGGCGATCAGCACGTCCACGCCCCGGGCCTTGGCGGCCTGCACGGCATCGAAGATCACCGAGGCGGAGTCCGCGCCGGTGTGCTGGGCGATCACGGCGATGTTGTTGCGCTCGCCCCAGACCTGCAGCTGTTCGACGGCGGCGGCGCGGAAGGTGTCGCCGGCGGCCAGCATGACCTTCTTGCCATCCAGCTGCAGCTTCTTCGCCAGCTTGCCGATGGTGGTGGTCTTGCCGACGCCGTTCACGCCGACCACGAGGATCACATAGGGCTGCTTGTCGGTGGTGATGCTCAGCGGCTGCTCGACGGGGCGCAGCAGGCCGGCCAGCTCTTCCTGCAGGGCCTTGTACAGCGCTTCGCTGTCGGCCAGTTCCTTGCGCGCAACGCGCTTGGTGAGGTTCTGCACGATGGTGGTGGTGGCCTCGACGCCGACGTCGGCGGTCAGCAGGCGGGTTTCGATTTCGTCGAGCAGGTCGTCGTCGATGGCTTTCTTGCCCAGGAACAGGCTGGCCATGCCTTCGCCGAGGCTGGCGCTGGTTTTCGACAGCCCCTGCTTGAGGCGGGCGAAGAAGCCCAGTTTCGACGGCTCGCTGGCGGCAGGCTTTGTCTGCGGCTCGGGTTCGGGTTGCGTTGCAGGCTCGGGTTCCGGCTGGGCGACCACGACGGGGGCTTCGGCAACGGGTTCGGGCTCAACGGGCGCGGCGGCAGGCGCCGGTTCGATCGGCTGGACCGGAGCGATCGGCTGGATAGCCGGCGGCGGCACCTCGGCCGTCACTGGCTGCGCAACGGGTTGCGGCTCAGGTTGCGGCGCGGGCTGCGCCAGCGGCTCGACCGGCACGCTGGCCGGCACCACGTCGATCACCGGCTCCGGAGCCAGCTCGGCGCGCGGGGCTACAGGCTCGGCCTGGACGGCGGGAGCCTGCTCGGGAGCGGGAGCCGGTTCGGCGGCAACAGGCTGTTCAGCCTGGGACTCGGCTTGCGCGGCGGGGTGTTCCTCGGCCTGGGGCTTCTTGCGCCACCAGCCGAACAGACCCTTCTTCTCCCCGGCTGGCGGGGCCTTCTTGTCGTCGTTGGAACCAAACATGTAGGGATCGAATCTCTAGGGGACGCCACGGAAACAGGCAGAAAAAAGCCTCGAAACAGCTTTGCGAAGTCCTGAACGTGGCCGCCCGGAAAACGGATGGGTATCCTAGCATCTCCTCGCCCGCCGGGGTTAAGAGGCTGGCCGCCAGCCTGCATAGACCCCGCGGACAGCCCGAAAGGTTCAGTCCACGATGAAAACCCTTGCACGCCGCCATGCCGGCCTGCTGCTCGGCTCCCTGTTGCTGCCGCTGATGGCGAGCGCCGCGGAACCACAGCCCACCCACGAATACACCCTGGACAACGGCCTGAAGGTCGTCGTCCGCGAGGACCACCGCGCCCCCGTGGTGGTCTCCCAGCTCTGGTACAAGGTCGGCTCCAGCTACGAGACGCCCGGCCTCACCGGGCTCTCCCACGCCCTGGAGCACATGATGTTCAAGGGCAGCCGCAAACTCGGCCCCGGCCAGGCTTCGCTGGTGCTGCGCGACCTCGGCGCGGAAGAGAACGCCTTCACCACCGACGACTACACCGCCTACTACCAGGTGCTGGCCCGCGACCGCCTGCCGGTGGCGCTGGAGCTGGAAGCCGACCGCATGGCGCACCTCGCCCTGCCGGCCGACCAGTTCAAGAGCGAGATCGAGGTGATCAAGGAAGAGCGTCGCCTGCGCACCGAGGACAAGCCCAGCGCGCTGGCCTTCGAGCGCTTCAAGGCCGCCGCCTACCCCGCCAGCGGCTACCGCACGCCGACCATCGGCTGGATGGCCGACCTGCAGCGCATGACCATCGACGACCTGCGCCACTGGTACCAGGCCTGGTACGCGCCGAACAACGCCACCCTGGTGGTGGTCGGCGATGTCAGCGGCGATGAGGTGAAAGCCCTGGCCGAGAAATACTTCGGCGAGATTCCCAAGCGCAACCTGCCCGCCGCGCGCAAACCGCTGGAGCTGGCCGAGCCGGGTGAACGTCGTCTCAAATTGCACGTACGCACCCAGTTGCCCAGCCTGATCATGGGCTTCAACGTGCCGACCCTGGGCAGCAGCGACGACGCCAAGCAGATCAACGCCCTGCGCCTGATCTCGGCAATCCTCGACGGCGGCTACAGCGCGCGCCTTTCCGCACGACTGGAGCGCGGCGAGGAAATCGTCGCCGGCGCCTCGGCCTCCTACGACGCCTTCTCCCGTGGCGACGGCCTGTTCTTCCTTTCCGCGACGCCCAATGTGCAGACCGGCAAGACCCTCGACCAGGTCGAGGCCGCGCTGTGGAAACAGCTGGAAGACCTCAAGCAGAACCCGCCGAGCAAGGAAGAGCTGGAGCGCGTACGCGCCCAGGTCATCGCCGGGCTGGTCTACGAGCGCGACTCCATCGCCGGGCAGGCCAGCACCATCGGCGAACTGGAAAGCGTCGGCCTCGGCTGGCGCCTGGCGGACAAGGACCTGGAAGCCATCCAGGCGGTCACCGCCGACGACATCCAGCAAGCCGCCCGCACCTACTTCACCCGCTCCCGCCTGACCCTCGCCCAGGTCCTGCCGGAAGTCGCCACCGACAAGGAGCCGAGCCATGAGTGAACGCAATGGCCTGCGCTACGGCCTGGTCGGGCTGATCGTCATCGCGCTGATCGCCGGACTGGTGCTGTTCGTTTCCCGCCCCGCCGCCGAGCCCGAAGCGGCCACGCCGGCACCCGCCCCTGCACAACCAGCTGCCGCCGAAAACGCCGCGCCCACCGGCCTGCAATCGCTTGCCGAAGCGGCCGGCAAGGCGCCCAGCCACCGCAAGCTGAACATCCAGCAATGGCAGACCGCCGAGGGCGCCCGTGTGCTCTTCGTCGAAGCCCATGAACTGCCGATGTTCGACCTGCGCCTGACCTTCGCCGCCGGCAGCAGCCAGGACGGCGACAGCTACGGCCTGGCCATGCTGACCAACGCCATGCTCAACGAAGGCGTGCCCGGCAAGGACACCAGCGCCATCGCCGCCGGCTTCGATGACCTGGGCGCCAACTTCGGCAACGGCTCCTACCGCGACATGGCGGTGGCCAGCCTGCGCAGCCTGAGCGAGCCGACCAAGCGCGACGCCGCGCTGGCGCTGTTCGACCAGGTGATCGGCCAGCCTACCTTCCCCGAGGAAGCCCTGGCGCGCATCAAGAACCAGGTCATGGCCGGCTTCGAATACCAGAAGCAGAACCCCGGCAAGCTGGCGGGCCTGGAACTGTTCAAGCGGCTCTACGGCGATCATCCGTACGCCCACTCCAGCGACGGCAACGAGAAGTCGGTGCCCAAGATCAGCGTCGCCCAGTTGCGCGCCTTCCACCAGAAGGCCTACGCCGCCGGCAACGTGGTCATCGCGCTGGTCGGCGACCTGACCCGCGAGCAGGCCGAAGCCATCGCCGGCAGCGTCTCCAAGTCGCTGCCCAAGGGCCCCGCCCTGCCCGCGCCGGGCGAACCGCAGACACCCAAGGCCGGCGTCACCCACATCGAGTTCCCGTCCAAGCAGACCCAGCTGATGCTGGCGCAGCTGGGCATCACCCGTAACGACCCGGACTACGCCGCGCTCTACCTGGGCAACCAGATCCTCGGTGGCGGCGGCTTCGGCACGCGACTGATGGACCAGGTGCGCGAGAAGCGCGGCCTGACCTACGGCGTCTACTCCGGTTTCACCGGCATGCAGTCGCGCGGGCCGTTCACCATCGGCCTGCAGACCCGCGCCGAGATGAGCGAAGGCACCCTCAAGCTGGTGCAGGACATCGTCCGCGACTACCTCGACAAGGGCCCGACGCCGAAGGAGCTGGACGACGCCAAGCGCGAGCTGGCCGGCAGCTTCCCGCTGTCCACCGCCAGCAACGCCGACATCGTCGGCCAACTGGGCGCCATCGGCTTCTACAACCTGCCGCTGGATTACCTGGAAACCTTCCTCAGCCAGGTCCAGGGCCTGAGCGTCGAGCAGGTAAAGGCAGCGATGCGGCGTCACCTCGACCCGGACGCCTTCGTCATCGTCACCGCCGGCCCCACCGTGCCGCAGCAGCCGCTGCCGCCGCCCACCGACAAACCCGCCGCGCAACCCGCCGGCGTACCGGAGCACTGATGAGCAAACGACCCGGCGGCGCCCCGCGCGCCGCACAGAAGCCCCACGGCGGCCAGGGCCAGCTGCGCATCATCGGCGGCGAATGGCGCAGCCGGCGCTTCGCCTTCCCCGACGGCCCGGGCCTGCGCCCGACGCCCGACCGGGTGCGCGAGACGCTGTTCAACTGGTTGGCGGCTTACGTCCCCGGCGCCCGTGTGCTCGACCCGTTCGCCGGCAGCGGCGCGCTGTTCCTCGAAGCGCTGTCCCGCGGCGCCAGCGCAGGCCTGGCGCTGGATACCAACGGCGAAGCCGTGGCCGCGCTGCGCAAAACGCTCGACACGCTCCAGTGCGCCACCGGCCAACTGCTGATGACCGACTCGCTGCGCTACCTCGAAGCCCCGGCATCACAAGCCTTCGACCTGGTCTTCCTCGACCCGCCGTTCCACCAGGACCTGCTGCAGAACACCTGCCGCCTGCTGGAAGAGCGCGGCTGGCTGGCCAAGGACGCGTGGGTCTACACCGAAAGCGAGGCCGTGCCTTCCAGCCTCGGCCTGCCGGGCAACTGGCGACTGCACCGGGAGAAAAAGGCGGGTTCGGTGCATTACGCGCTGTGGCAGCGGGAAGGCTGACGAATGTCGGACGCCCTCCGCGAACAACTGCTGGCACTGGACGAGCGCTGTTTCGAACAGCCCGCCAGCGATTGGGCCGGCGACATCGCCCTGCCGGCCGAGCTGGCGCGCTTCTATCGAGAAATCGGCCCGTGCGACTGCACGCTGGAGACGGCAGGCAATCCGTTCTTCATCCCCTCACTCGCGCGAGTCTGGAAACAGCAGGCCGGCTATCGCTGGCACGGCCTGACCGGCGAGCGGCTGGCGGGGTGGAGAGAGGACTGGATCGTGGTGGCGGACCAGGGTGCCGATCCCTTCATCTTCGAGTGCTCCACCGGCCGGATCCTCTTCGACCAGCATGGTGGCCCGTGGGACCCCGCACCGATGTTCGATGATCTCTGGCAGATGACCGCTTGCCTCGCCACCTTCGCCCACGTGTGGCGCAGTGCGGGCGAGGAGATCTTCGCGGAGGACTACAGCGTCAACCCGGTCTACCGCCGCGAACTGATCGGCGAGCTGGCAAAGCTGCTGGGCGACGCCCGCCGCGGGGAAGACCTGGCCGACGAGTTCGGCTGGTAGCGAGCCTACTGGCTCGCCGGCTCCGCCGCGTCGACGGCCTCGTCTGCATCGACTGCGCTGGCCTCCACGGCCTCCGGTTCAGGCGAGGCGCTCTCGACACCGCGATTGGCGTGCCGGCGATCGGGCACGCCCGAGCAATCGGCGCTGCCGGAAAGCTCGCCATCTAGCGCGGCGTGGGTCCAGTTTTCCAGGCGGGTGTACCAGGCCGCGTCCTCGGCAGTCTTCAGCCTGGCTATTGCGTCCGCATCCTGCTGCTGCGCGGCCTTTTCCAGCCAGAGCCGTGCCTGCAGCTTGTTCATGCCCGCGCCGGAGCCGTTCCAGTAGGCCTCGCCGACCTTGAACTGGGCGCGGGCATTGCCCTGGCTCGCCGCCTTGCAGAACCACTGGAAGGCCTTTTCCCGGCTGGCGGCGTAGCGATCCTGCAGCGCTGCCTCTTCCTCGGAAGCAGCGTCGTAGATGCCCTGGGAGTCATCCAGGTAGAACCATCCCAGGTTGGTTTCGGCGTCTTCGCTGCCGGCCTCGGCCGCGCGTTCGAACCAGGTGCCGGCCTTGACCCGGTCCTTGTCGACGCCTTCGCCGCTCCAGTAGAGGACACCCATCTCGTTCTGCGCGCCAGCGTCGCCCTGCTCCGCGGCCTTGCGGAACCAGCGCGCCGCTTCCGTCTTGTCCTCGGGGCCGCCATCACCGTCGCGATAGAGCATCGCCAGCTGGATCTGCGCGCGAGCCATCCCCGCCGCGGCAGCCTTGCCCCACCATTTACGCGCGCCGGCGTAGTTTTGCTGCTGGTAGAAGTAGGCGCCGAACTCGAACAGGGCTTGCGGCTCGCCGGACTCGGCGGCCTGGTGAAGCCGGGTGAATTCGGCGAACAGCTCTTCGCCGCGCGGGTCACTCTGTTCGGCGCTGGGTGCGTCCTCGCTGAAGTCGGAAGAGGCGCCATCCGCCCAGGCGAAGCTGGGCAAGGCTAGGGTGAGAGCGGAGAGAAACAGCCAGCGGCTGAACATAGGGGACGATCCTCATGTCGGTTGAATCGGGCAGCCGTCCGGGCCGCCCCCTTGATGATACGGGTGCAGAGAGCCCTCAGATCGACTTGCCGACATCGACGGTGCTGGTGCGCACCAACTCAACGCCATCGACCACCATCTTCCACTGGTTGCCGTCCTGGTAGGGTGGTTTGGAAACCTTGAAGTGCGTGTCGAACGGGCCGAATCCCACGGTGAAACCGTCGGCTTCATAGCGCTTGATCGGCGCCTCGATGGACTTTGAAGTACTGCCCGACACTCGCTTGTAGACGACGCGGCCATCCGCCGTGACCAGCAGGCTCATCTGCGGCGCGGTCCACAAGCCCACGTAGGACTTGTGCTCCTGCGGGACCGGTTCGCCACACGCGGCGAGCCAAACGACCAGGCTCAACGCCGCGATTTTCTTCCACATTCCATCCCCTCCTTTGCGTGGGTTTTCCTGATGACGGATGCATGAGGCATCCATCGTGCGGCCGACTTGGCGTTACTATCACAACTCGTCGGCCCCATTCGATCCGTGATGACTATACCCTCCCCGTTCAAACCCGCCTGGTGGCTACCCGGTCCGCACCTGCAAACCCTGTATGGCTCGCTTGCACGCAAGGCGCCCAGCCTTGAACGCACCCGCGAGCGCCTGTGGCTGGACGATGGCGACTTCATCGACCTCGACTGGCACGGCCCGCACGAGGCGGATGCGCCGCTGGTGCTGGCGCTGCATGGGCTGACCGGCTCGTCCTCCTCGCACTACATCCTCGGCCTGCAGCAACAGCTGGCGGCGCAGGGCTGGGCGAGTGTCGCGCTGAACTGGCGCGGCTGCTCGGGCGAGTCGAACCTGCTGCCGCGCGGCTATCACTCCGGCGTCAGCGAGGACCTCGCCTCGGTGGTCGCCCACGTCCGCGCCAAGCGGCCGATGGCGCCGCTCCATGCGGTGGGTTATTCGCTGGGCGGCAATGTGCTGCTCAAGTACCTGGGCGAAGCCTCGGAGAATTGCCCGCTGAAAGGCGCGGTCGCCGTGTCGGTGCCGTTCCGCCTGGACCAGTGTGCGGACCGCATCGGCATCGGCTTCTCCAGGGTCTACCAGGCACACTTCATGCGCGAGCTGGTGGCCTACGTGCAGACCAAGCGCCAGGCCTTCGCCGCCGGCGGCCACGCGGAGAACCTCGCCGCCCTGGAGCGCCTCGGCCCGCTGGACGGCATGCGCACCTTCTGGGACTTCGACGACCGGGTGACCGCGCCGCTGCACGGTTTCGCCGATGTGCACGATTACTACCGGCGCGCCTCCAGCCGCTATTACCTGGGTGGCATCCGCGTGCCGACGCTGATCATCCAGTCCAGCGACGATCCGTTCATCCACGCCCACAGCGTGCCGCAGCTGGACGAGCTGTCCGCATCGACGCAGATGGAACTGCTGCCCCATGGCGGCCACGTCGGCTTCATCGGCGGCCCACCCGGGCGCCCGGACTACTACCTGGAGCGCCGCATCCCGCAGTGGCTGCGCGAACGTCGGGACTCCTGACTGCGCTGGGTCAGCCGGCGGGCGTGGGAATGAGGCAGACTGGAGCTGCACCAGGAAGGAAACGCCAGGAAGGAGCGCCGCCATGCACGACACGCCGCTGACGATTCTGCACAACGAACCACTGAGCGATGCCCAGTGCGCGGGCATCGCCGCGCTGTACCGCGCCGTGGGCTGGGGTTCGCCCGGCACCCAGGCGGAGCTGCGCGATCTCTACGAGTTTTCCAGCTACTTCCTGCTGGCCCTGGACGGTGATCAGGTGCTCGGCCTGCTGCGCGCGGAAAGCGAAACGGCGCAGACCACCTGGCTGGCGGAAGTCGCCGTGCTGCCGGGCTTCCAGTCACGCGGGATCGGCCTTGCGCTGATGGCGCGCTTCCTCACCGACCATCCGAACCGCACGCTGTACTCGGACGCCACCGAGGGTGTGGAGGAATTCTTCCTGCGCCATGGTATCGCCCTGCGCCGGCCACGGGTGCCGGGGCCGCGCAAGATCGACGCCTGAGGGCGAATCAGTCTTCCAGCGGCACGTACAGCCGGTCGAACACCGCCGCCACCGCCTCGCGGAACGGCGGCGCGATGTGCCCGCTTTCCAGCGCCAGCACCTGGTAGATGCCACGACGCATCAGCGCTTCGCTGAGGTCGCTGGCCACCTCGCGGGTGGTGCACAGGTAGCGCACCCAGGAGGTGAGGATGATCCAGGCGTTGAGGGTCAACGCTTCGAGCTGCGGTTCGTCCATCTGCAGGATGCCGGCGTCGACGAAGCCCCGGTAGATCGCCTTGGCGTTCTCCATGGCGCGGTGGGCGAAGGCGCGGTAGGCGGCGGCCAGCTCCGGGTCGGAATCCAGCAGGTGCTCCAGATCGCGGTGCAGGAAGCGGTAGTGCCACATCGCGGCGAGCAGCGCTTCGAGGTAGAAGGTCTTGTCCTCCACCGTCAGCGCGCGGCCTTCGGGCAGGTGCAGGAATTGGTCGACGTGGCTTTCGTACTCGGCGAACAGCTGGGCGATGATCACCTGCTTGTTGCGGTAGTGGTAGTACAGGTTGCCCGGCGAGATGCCCAGGTGCGCGGCGATGTGGTTGGTGGTGACGCTGCGCTCGCCCTGGGCATTGAACAGCTCCAGGCTGGCCTGGGCGATGCGGTCACGGGTGTTGATGCGTGGTGCCATTGCCAAAACTCGTCGAAGCGGATTGCGCGGACGCAAAGGTACACCGATTGCTACCACCTGACACAACTCTCGGGCTCGCCCAACTTTTCGTTGGCTGGGCCTGGCGGTGCGGAACCGGCATGCTGATTGACACTCTAGAGCAATTGCTCTAAAAAACCAGCGACAGCATAAAAACGCGAAGCATCCGGTTTCCCTGCGTGAACCACTGGAGAGCTTCCCCACTCGCTTCCGCCCAGGAGCCCGTCATGGTTGCCGATATCGCCTACCTGCAGCAGACCCAGCAGCAGATCAGCCAGCTGGAAACCCTTCTCGAACGCCAGCGCCAGGCGTACCGCGCCAACCCGATGCCGGACGCCGGCCAGCGCATCCAGTGGCTGAAAAGCCTCGCCAACCTGCTGGTGACCGAGCAGAAGGCGATCATCGATGCGATCAACAGCGACTTCAGCAATCGCTCCGCCGACGAGACCCTGCTCGCGGAAGTGATGCCGAGCCTGCACGGCGTGCACTACGCGGCCAAGCGCGTGAAAAAGTGGATGAAGCCCTCCCGCCGCTCGGTCGGCATGCAGTTCATGCCGGCCTCGGCCAAGGTCATCTACCAGCCGCTGGGCGTGGTGGGTGTGATCGTGCCGTGGAACTACCCGCTGTTCCTCGCCATCGGCCCGCTGACCGGCGCACTGGCCGCCGGCAACCGGGTGATGATCAAGATGAGCGAATCCACCCCGGAATCCGCCCGCGTGCTGAAGGAACTGCTGGGCAAGGTGTTCCCCGAGGACCTGGTCGCCGTGGTGCAGGGTGAAGTGGATGTGGGCGTGGCCTTCTCCAAGCTGCCCTTCGACCACCTGCTGTTCACCGGCGCCACCAGCGTCGGCAAGCACGTGATGCGCGCCGCCGCCGAGAACCTCACCCCGGTCACCCTGGAGCTGGGCGGCAAGTCGCCGGCCATCGTCTCGGCCAGCGTGCCGATGAAGGACGCCGCCGAGCGCATCGCCTTCGGCAAATCGCTCAACGCCGGCCAGACCTGCGTGGCGCCGGACTACGTGCTGGTGCCGCAGAATCGCGTCGACGAGTTCGTCGAGAGCTACCGCCAGGTGGTGCAGGGCTTCTTCCCGAAACTGGAGAACAACCCCGACTACACCGCGATCATCAACGAGCGCCAGCTGTCGCGCCTGAACGGCTACCTCGCCGACGCCCAGGCCCGCGGCGCCACCGTCGTGCCGCTGTTCCCGCAGGCCCAGGGCCGCCGCCTGCCGCAGGCGCTGGTGCTGAACGTGACCGACGAGATGAAGATCATGCAGGAAGAGATCTTCGGCCCGCTGCTGCCGGTGATCCCCTACCAGAACCTCGACCAGGCGCTCAGCTACATCAACGAGCGCGACCGCCCGCTGGCGCTGTACTTCTTCGGCTACGACAAGCGCGAGCAGGACCACGTACTGGCCCAGACCCATTCGGGCGGCGTGTGCCTGAACGACACCCTGCTGCACGTCGCCCAGGACGACATGCCCTTCGGCGGCGTCGGCCCGTCCGGCATGGGCCATTACCACGGCCACGAAGGCTTCCTGACCTTCTCCAAGGCCAAGGGCGTGTTCAGCAAGCCGCGCTTCAATGCCGCGCGGGTGATCTACCCGCCCTACGGTAAATCGCTGCAGAAGCTGGTCTACAAGCTGTTCATTCGCTGACCAGCGCCCTCCAAGACACAGGTGAAAAAACAAGAATGACAGACACCTCCCTGAGCGCGCCGGGACTCTCCCGGCGCGGCGTGCTCAAGATCGGCCTGCTGGGCGGCGCCTTCCTCGCCACGGCGGGCGTCACCGCCAGCCTCAGCGGCTGCTCCGCCAGCACGCCGGCCAATGGCTTTGCCGTGCTGCGCGATTCCGACCTGCCGTTCCTGCGCGCGCTGATCCCGGTGATGCTGGCCGGCGCCGTGCCCGCCGAGAACATGGCGGAGGCCGTGAAAGGCACCATCCAGAGCCTGGACAACAGCCTGAACCACCTCTCCCCGGAAATGCTCAAGCTCACCGTGCAGCTGTTCGACGTGCTCGCCCTGCCGATCACCCGCGGGCCGCTCACCGGCATCTGGGGCAGTTGGGACAACGCCAGCGCGCAGGACGTGCAGAACTTCCTGAACCGTTGGCAGAACAGCTTCATCTCCCTGCTGAAGATGGGCCACAGCTCGCTGCTGCAACTGGTGATGATGGCCTGGTACAGCCGCCCGGAATCCTGGGGCCACTGCGGCTACCCCGGCCCGCCGAAAATCTGATGTCACCAGAACAACAAGAATTCGCCTGAGAGATTCCCGATGCCCGTACCTGATCTGTTCGCCGAGGGCCTGGCCCGTGGCTGGAAAGTCCACAATGGCTCGCGCCTGGACAAGGACCTGACACTGGAGGCCGACGTGGTGATCGTCGGCACCGGCGCCGGCGGCGGCACCACCGCCGAAGCCCTGAGCGCCGCCGGCTACAAGGTGCTGCTGGTGGAAGAAGGCCCGCTCAAGACCAGCACCGACTTCAAGATGCAGGAAGCCGACGCCTACCCAAACCTGTACCAGGAAGGTATCGGCCGGATGAGCAAGGACGGCGCCATCACCATCCTCCAGGGCCGCGCCGTGGGCGGCACCACCCTGGTCAACTGGACCTCCAGCTTCCGCACCCCGGAGCCGACCCTGGAACACTGGGCCAAGGAACACGGTGTGAAGGGCCACAGCGTCGCCGAAATGGCGCCCTGGTTCGCCAAGATGGAAGAGCGCCTGGGCGTCGCGCCCTGGATCATGCCGCCCAATGCCAACAACGACGTGATCCGCAACGGCTGCGAGAAGCTCGGCCTGCACTGGAAGGTCATCCCGCGCAACGTCCGTGGCTGCTGGAACATCGGCTACTGCGGGATGGGCTGCCCGACCAACGCCAAGCAATCGATGCTGGTGACCACCATCCCGGCGACCCTGGAAAAGGGCGGCGAGCTGCTGTTCCTTGCCCGCGCCGACCGTCTGTTGCACGACGGCACCAGGGTCAGCGGCCTGGAATGCTCGGCCATGGACGAGCGCTGCGTTGCCCCCACCGGCCGCAAGATCACCATCAAGGCGCGCCACTACGTGCTCTCCGGCGGCGGCATCAACACCCCGGCGATCCTCCTGCGCTCCAAGGCGCCGGACCCGAACGGCCGCGTCGGCCAGCGCACCTTCCTGCACACGGTGAACTTCAGCGCCGCCCTGTTCGACGAGGTCATCAACCCCTTCTATGGCGCGCCGCAGTCGATCTATTCCGACCACTTCCAGTGGGACGACGGCGCCACCGGGCGCATGTCCTACAAGCTCGAAGTGCCGCCGCTGCAACCGGCGCTCAGCGCCACCCTGCTCGGCCGCTTCGGCGAGGACAATGCGCTGCGCATGGAGCAACTGCCGCACACCAACGTGATCCTGGCGCTGATGCGCGACGGCTTCCACCCGGACAGCGCGGTGGGCTCGGTCAGCCTGCGCGGCGACGACACCCCGGTACTCGACTACCAGATGACCAACTACACCTGGGACGGCATCCGCCGCGCCTTCCACACCATGGCCGACATCCAGTTCGCCGCCGGCGCCAAGGCCGTGCTGCCGCTGCATGCCGATGCCGACTACGTGAAGAGCGCCAAGGAAGCCCACGCGCTGATCGACGGCCTGAGCCTGGAGCTGTACCGCACCCGCCTGGGCAGCGCCCACGTGATGGGCGGCTGCGCCATGGGCGAGGACCCGAAGCAGTCGGTGTGCGACAGCCTCGGCCGCCACCACCAGCTGGAGAACCTGTCGATCCACGACGGTTCGCTGTTCCCCACCAGCATCGGCGCCAACCCACAGCTCTCGGTCTACGGCCTCACCGCGCAACTGGCCGACGCCCTGGCCAAGCGGCTGGGCAAGGCCTGACCGTCCGTGCCAAGCGGCTCTTCGTAGGAGCGAGCTTGCTCGCGAACATTCTCCGCTGCGGGGCTGGTTCGCGAGCAAGCTCGCTCCTACAGGGGGTCTCCTTGCGAAAATCCGTGCACAGGCTCTGGCACGCGGCCTGCGCGTGACCCGTCGGTCTCTCGCCGGTTATCTCAGGTAGTCCGTTCACAGAAGCACTACCAAGGTCGCTTGGCCCCACGGACATGCTGCGTTACCATCCGCCCGCTATTGCACCAGCCTGCCAACAAGAGCCGACCAGGACGCCGCGATGAATCGAGTGTTGTACCCGGGTACCTTCGACCCCATCACCAAAGGCCATGCCGATCTGGTCGAACGCGCCTCGCGACTGTTCGACCAGGTGATCATTGCCGTCGCCGCCAGCCCCAAGAAGAACCCCCTGTTCCCGCTGGAACAGCGCGTAGAACTGGCCCGCCAGGTCACCTCGCACCTGCCCAACGTGGAAGTCGTCGGTTTCTCGACGCTGCTCGCCCATTTCGCCAAGGAACAGAACGCCAACATCCTGCTGCGCGGCCTGCGCGCGGTGTCGGATTTCGAGTACGAGTTCCAGCTGGCCAACATGAACCGCCAGCTCGCACCCGACCTGGAAAGCATGTTCCTCACGCCGTCGGAGAAGTACTCCTTCATCTCCTCCACCCTGGTACGCGAGATCGCGGCGCTGGGCGGCGATATCACCAAATTCGTCCATCCCGCGGTGGCCAGCGCCCTGGCCGAGCGCTTCAAGCGCTGATCCGCGCGGCCGCCAAGGAAGGCGGTTTCCGTCAGCTGACTCCCTGATTGCGTGCACTGCGCGCGCCGATACGGCACAATTTCACCATTGTTGCTACCGATCGCCATGGCTGCCGCCCTGGTTGGAGTTGTTCGATGTCCCTGAAAATCACTGACGATTGCATCAACTGCGACGTCTGCGAACCCGAGTGCCCCAATGCCGCGATCTCCCAGGGCGAGGAGATCTACGTCATCGACCCGAACCTGTGCACCGAGTGCGTCGGTCACTACGACGAGCCGCAGTGCCAGCAGGTCTGCCCGGTCGACTGCATCCCCCTCGACGAAAGCAACGTCGAGAGCAAGGATCAGCTGATGGAAAAGTACAAGAAGCTCACCGGCAAAGCCTGACTTCGCGCGTTTCGACACTTTTTCATTGAGTTCTCACAAACCCGGGGCGTTGTGGATTGTCTATCCTCCACCTTCGCCCCGTTTGGTTTTCCAGCCGGCCCTGCCGGCGGTTCGTGAGATGCCATGTCCCTGTTGAACTCCCGCTCCCGCGCCTCCCTGCTTGGCTTCTGCAGCCTCCTGCTGCTGAGCTTTGCCCTGCACGCCGCGGAACATCCCGCCCAGGCCAGCGTCGCCAGCGCACATCCATCGGCCACCGTGGCCGGCCTGGAGACCCTCGCCGACGGCGGTAACGCCTTCGACGCCGCCGTTGCGATCGCCGCCGCCCTGGCGGTGGTCGAGCCCTACGGCTCGGGCCTGGGCGGCGGCGGTTTCTTCCTGCTGCGCAAGGCCGGCAGCCCGCCGACCTACCACTTCATCGACGCCCGCGAGCGCGCGCCACTGGCCGCCCACGCGCGGATGTACGAGCGCAATGGCAAGGTCGATCCGCAGCTGTCGCTCAACGGCCCGCTGGCCGCCGGCATCCCCGGCCTGCCCGCCGCCCTGGCGGACATCACCAGCCGCTACGGCCGCAAGACCCTGGCGAACAACCTCGTACCGGCGATCCGCCTGGCCACCGATGGCGTCTCCATCGACCGCATCTACATCGACCGTGCCTCCTGGCGCCTGGACGCCATGCGCCAGGACCGCGAGACCGCACGCATCTTCCTCGACCAGGGCAACCTGCCCGAGGAATACAGCCTGATGCGCCAGCCGCAGCTGGCCAATACCCTGGAGAAACTGGCGCGCTATGGCCGCATCGGTTTCTACGAAGGCGAAACCGCCGAGAAACTGGTGGAAGGTGTGCGCGCCGCCGGCGGTGTGTGGAGCCTGGAAGACCTCGCCAGCTACCGCACCGTGGAACGACAGGCGCTGCGCTATCCGCTGGCCGACGGTCGCGAACTGATCAGCGCCCCGCCGCCCTCCGCCGGTGGCGTCGCCCTCGCGCAAAGCCTGGGCATGCTGCAGCAGTTGCCCTGGCAGAAGGCCGAACCCGTGCAGCGCGTCCACTACGTCGTCGAAGCCCTGCGCCGCGCCTACCGCGACCGTGGCCTGCTGGGCGACCCGGACCGCGTCGCCAACCCGGTCAACCAGCTGCTCGCCCCGGACTACCTGAAGCGCCTGGCCGCCGGCATCGACCCGCAGCGCGCCACGCCCAGCTCCTCCCTGCCGCCGGCACCGGCCTGGCGCGAAGGCGACCACACCACTCACTTCGTGGTCATGGACGCCGAGGGCAACGCCGTGGCCGCCACCCTGTCGGTCAACCTGCCGTTCGGCGCAGCGTTCACCGTGCCGGGCACCGGCGTGCTGCTCAACGACGAGATGGACGACTTCGCCACCGACGTCAGCGGCGCCAATGCCTACCAGCTGGCCGGCAGCCAGGCCAACGCAGTGGCCGCCGGCAAGCGGCCGCTGTCGAGCATGAGCCCGAGCTTCATCGAAAGCCCCACCGAGCTGGCCGCCTTCGGCACGCCGGGCGGCAGCCGGATTCCCAGCATGGTGCTGCTGGCGATGCTGGATTATCTGGACGGCAAGCCGGTGCAGCGCTGGGTATCCTCGCCGCGCTACCACCACCAGTTCCTGCCCGACGTGATCGAGCATGAACCGCGAGCCTTCACGGCCGCCGAAATGGCCGACCTGCAGCGCCGTGGCTACACGCTCAAGGACGTGGGGCGTGCCTATGGCAACCAGCAGGTGCTGCTGTGGAACAAGAAGTCCGGCGAGGTGCAGTCCGCCAGCGACCCGCGCGGCATCGGCCTGGCCACCGAGCTGGCGGCGCCGCTGCGCTGATCAGGGCAGGATGAGAGCCGGCGCGTCCTCTTCGCGGGCGTCGAACAGACCATGTTCGGTGCCCAGTTGCAGCACATTGCGCAGGCTCTGGATGATCCGGCTGACGTAGCCCAGGTCGTTCATCAGCGAGCTCATCTGCAGGCCGTCCAGCTCCTGCCGGCGTACCGCCGCGAACAGGCGCTGGCGGAATGCCGCGTCGAACTCCGCCGCGCTCTCGTCGAGCAACTGCAGGCGCGCCACCAACGCCTCTTCCGGCAGCTCGCCACCCAGCAACGAGCCCAGCGCGCGCACTTCGCGCAACATGCCGATCAGGTGCCGGCGCAACTCGACGTAGGTGTCGCGAAGCGCCGAAGGCTCGCCGTGAAGTGCCTGGCCGAGGTTCTTCTGCAGGTGCTTGGCGTCCTTCACCGCGTCCACCAGTTGCAGCGCCACCACCTGGCAGGACAGCCAGAAGCGCTGGTGTTCCTCGTCCAGCGGCACTTCCAGGCGGCTCATGAAGCTCAGCAGATCGCCGTACACGCCTTTGATATGGCGCTGGTAAAGCACTTCCGCGGCCAGCGCATGGCGATCCGGTGCCGCCTGCAGCTGGGTTTCGTCCACCCGCGGCTGGTTGAGCATCTCCACCGGCAGGTACAGCGCGTGGCAGATCACCTCGATGCTCAGGCGCCCCAGGTGCCGGAGCTCCTGTAACACCGCGCTGGCGGCGGCGTCGGCCGAGTCCAGCGCGCGCTCGTTGAGGTAGCGCGCATGGGTACGTTCGATGGTGGGCAGCGCCGGAGCCATGTCGGTGATCAACACCGCCGGCTCTTCGACCTCCGGCAACCAGCGCACCAGCGCATTGGCCAATGCGCCCTGGATCGGCCAGAACAGCACCACGCCCATGCCGTTGAACAGCGTGTGGAACAGCGCCAGCTGGATCATCGGGTTGTCCGCCAACCCCACCGGCGTCACCAGCCAGTGCACCAGCCAGGTCAGCGGCGCGAGCAGGAGGAACGCCAGCACGCCGGTCACCACGTTGAACAGCACATGCGCCAGTGCCAGGCGCTGCCCGCTGCGGTTGCCGCCCAGGGAGCCGACGAAGGCCGTGGTGACGCTGCTGCCAACGTTGGAGCCGATGGCGATCGCCAGGCTCTGGCCCAGTTCCAGCTGACCACCGGCGAGGGCGGCGAGCGTCAGCATCAGGGTCGCGTGACTGGACTGCAGCACCACGGTAATGAGGATGCCGAAAGTGACGAACAGCAGCGCGCCGAGCATGCCCTCCGAGCGCAGTTCGCTCATGTCCATGGCGTCGCCGAAGCTGCCGAAGCCGTCCTTGATCTGGTCGATGCCCAGGAAGATGAAGGCGATGCCCAGCAGGATGCGCCCGGCGGCCTTGCTCTTGGCGCCGTTGAAGCCCATCAGCACGCCGAACACCAGCAGCGGCAGCGCCAGGGGGCTCAGGCTGAGGTTCTGCCCGGCCAGCGCCAGCAGCCAGATGCCGCTGGTGGCGCCGAGGTTGGCACCGAAAAGAATGGCGATACCACCGGCCAGCTGGATCAGCCCGGTGCTGATGAAAGCGATGGTGAGCAGGGAAACCAGGGTCGAGGATTGCAGCAGGAAGGTGCCGAACAACCCGAACAGCAGGCTCTTGCCGCGGGTTGCGGTGCTCTTCTCCAGCCAGCGCTCGAGCTGGCTGCCGGCAAGATCGCGCAGGCCTTCTTCGAGGCACTGCATGCCGAACAGGAACAGCGCCAGGCCCGCCCCCAACTGCAGCAGACCGGCGCTGGACCAGAAGGTGTAGCCCAGGATGACAGCGACCAGCAGCAGAAGCAGCGGACGCAGATGCTTCTTCAGGCCGCTCAGGTTCATGGGCTACCTACGGGACTTACCCGGCAAGCCGGGCAGGCGAGGCGGACGCGCCGCCCCGGAACTGGACGACGGATCAGTCCTTCTTGTAGCCGCTGGTGGTGCAGCCCAGGCAGCGCACGAAGGCGGCCTTGCCCGGGTCGACGACCAGCGCCTTGCCCGCTTCGCCGATGTTGCCGCCGGCTGCGCTGAACGGTAGGGTCACCACGAAGGCAGCGGTGCCTACCACGGTGGCGGCGATCAGCAGCGGACGCGCGATCAGCAGGTCGCCCATCATGGAGTAGAACGGCGGGGCCGAGACAACATAGGTCGGGTCACCGCTGACGTTGCTCACTTCTTCCTGAGCAACGGCCGGCAACACCGAGAATGCACAGACCAGGGCCATTGCAGTGGCGGCGGTGCGGAACACGTTCATGGAGGGAAGTCCTTTTTTGTGTAGTTGGGCAGGCAGACTGCCATAACTATAACAGCGCTCCGTGACTTGTCGCGTGACAGCCTTCAATCGCCGAAGAATGCGTATTCAGGCTTTTTCGGCACGAAAGGCCGGTAGAAGGCCAGCATGCGCCGCAGGTCGGCGGGCTCGTCGCCGGTGGGCCAGAACGGCTCGCCGATGACAATGCGCCGGCCGGGATAATCCAGCGCCGCCAGCACGATGGGCACGCCTGCGCCACGGGCGATGTGGTAGAAGCCCATTTTCCAGCGTTCGACCTTCTTGCGCGTGCCCTCCGGGGAGAGGATCAGCATCATCTCGCGGTTATCACCGAAGGCCTGGATCGCCTGGTCCACGGTGTTGAGCTTGCGGTGGCGCTGGATCGGGATGCCGCCCCAACGGCGCATCAGGCCGCCAAACGGCCCGCGGAAGAGCGTGTGCTTGCCGAACCAGCGGGCGTTCAGGCGCAGCACGAACTTGACCGCCAGAAAGAGGATGAAGTCCCAGTTGGACGTGTGGTGCGCGCCAATCACCACGAACTTGTCCAGTGGCGGCAGCGCACCTTCGATACGCCAGCCGGCCAGGCGCAGCATGCTGTGGCCGAGCGCCTCGGCGAACGGGTTGCGGGGCAGGTAGTTGCCAGACATGAATCACCTGTAGGCCCCTCATCGGGGGCCCTTGTTGTTATGGCGGAGGGAGGATCGGACAGAGCGGGGCAGCAGCTTAACGGCCGCCCCAGGCCTCAGCGTTGGCAGCGCGAACAGTAGACGCTGGCACGCTGGCCGAGGCGCACTTCACGCAGGGTTGAACCGCAGACCTTGCACGGCTCGCCGCCGCGCCCGTAGACGAAGAGCTCCTGCTGGAAATAGCCGGGCTGGCCATCGCCGCCGACGAAGTCGCGCAGCGTGGTACCACCGCGTTCGATGGCGATGGCGAGGATGCGCTTGATCTCCTGGGCGAGCTTCACGTAGCGCGCCCGCGAGAGGGTTCCCGCTTCGCGGCGCGGATCGATGCCGGCAGCGAACAGCGCCTCGGTGGCGTAGATGTTGCCGACACCGACCACCACCGCGTTATCCATGATGAAGGGCTTCACCGCCATGCTGCGGTTGCGCGACAGCTGGAACAGGCGCTCGCCTTCGAAGGCGTCGGTCAGCGGTTCCGGGCCGAGGTGGCGCAGCAGCTCGTGCTCCAGCGGCGTCAGGCTCCAGAGCAGTGCGCCGAAACGACGCGGGTCGGTATAGCGCAGCGCCATGCCCGACTCCAGTTCGATATCCACATGCTCATGCCGCGCCGCCGGCGTGCCGCACTCCACCAGTCGCAGGCTGCCGGACATGCCCAGGTGGCTGATCAGTGTCCCCACCTCGGCATTGAGCAACAGGTACTTGGCGCGCCGCTCCACCTGCACGATGCGCTGCCCGGACAGGCGAACGTCCAGGTCCTCGGGGATCGGCCAGCGCAAGCGGCGCTCGCGGACGATCACGCGGCTGACGCGCTGGCCTTCGAGGTGGGGCGCGATACCCCGGCGGGTGGTTTCGACTTCAGGTAATTCAGGCATGGATCACAACTGCGTAGGAGCTTTTCTGTAGGAGCGAGCTTGCTCGCGAATGTGCTGACCGGCAACACCTGTATTGAGGCGATTCGCGAGGCCGAATCCATTCCCTGCGGATAACGGCATTCCCCACATCCCTGTGGGTCACAAGCTCGCTCCTGCAAGATCCGTGGGGTCAGTCCAGCGCGCGGGCCAGTTGGATCAGGTCTGCGCGCCAAGGTGCCGCCTTGGGCAGCGCCAGGAAGGACTCGTTGAGCAGACTCTCCCGCGCTTCATAGGTGAAGGGCTCGCCGCGCACGTCCAGCACTTCGCCGCCAGCGCCTTCCAGTACGCCCTGGGCCGCCGCGGTGTCCCACTGGCTGGTCGGCGCCAGTCGCGGGTAACAGTCAGCCGAGCCTTCGGCGAGCAGGCAGAACTTCAGCGAGCTGCCGATGCTGGCCAGGTTCAGGTCGCCGAAGCGCTGCGCCAGGCCGGCCAGCAGGTTTTCCTGCTGCGGGCTGGAGTGGCGCTTGCTGGCCACCACGGTGAAGACATCGTCCGGCTCGGTGCGCACCTCGATGGCCTCGCGTTCGCCGTCGCGCTCCTCGCGCCAGGCGCCCAGGCCGGTGCCGCCGTAGTAGCAGCGGCCGCTGGCCGGAATGCCGACCACGCCGAAGACCACGCGGCCGTGCTCGATGAGTGCGACGTTGACGGTGAACTCGTCACTGCCGGAGATGAACTCCTTGGTGCCATCCAGCGGGTCCACCAGCCACCAGCGGGTCCACTGGGCACGTTGCTCCAGCGGGATGTCGCAATCTTCCTCGGACAACACCGGCACGTCCGGCGCCAGCGCGCGCAGACCGTCGGCCAGCAGGCGGTGGGCTGCCAGGTCAGCGGCGGTCACCGGCGACTCGTCAGCCTTGCTCTGGATATCCAGGTCGCCCTGCCAGAACGGCAGGATCACATCGCCCGCCTTGTGCACCAGGTCGATCACGGCAGGCAGAAAAGCATTCATCACGGCTGGAATTCCCCTCGTTGGGTCAGCAGGTCACGTACCAGATAGAGCGCGGCCAGGGCCCGCCCTTCACTGAACTGGGCATTCTGCGCGAGGCTGGAAAGCTCGCGCAGGCTGATCTTGTCCACGCCCATCGGCTCGGGCTCGTCGCCGGGCAGCGATTCCTCGTAGAGGTCGCGGGCCAGCACCACCTGGATGCGCTGGCTCATGTAGCCGGGCGACAGCGAAAGCTCGGTGATGTACTCGAGCTGGCGGGCGCCATAGCCGGCCTCCTCCTTCAGCTCGCGGTTGGCAGCGTCGAGGATGTTCTCGCCCGGCTCCACCAGGCCCTTGGGCAGCGACAGCTGGTACTCGTCGACCCCGGCGCAGTATTCCTCGACCAGCACGGCGTGTTCGGCATCGAGCATGGCGATCACCATCACCGCGCCGTAGCCCTGCCCCTTGCCCACCAGGCGCTCGTAGGTACGCTCGACGCCATTGGAGAAGCGCAGCTGCAGCTCCTCGACGGCGAAGAGCCGGCTTCTGGCAACGATCTCTCGGGCGAGGACCGTGGGTTTCTGACGCATGGGGCGACTCCTGGGGGTGGCCGGGTCGGCTATGATAACCCGCCTTTTCCGATTCTCCGTGTCAGATATCGCGCCGATTCCGTCCGCCGACGGCGCAATTGCGACACCCTTTTGCGAAAGCCCAGCATGCCACGCCTGCCCTGGAACCAGATCGACACCGTCCTGCTCGACATGGACGGCACCCTGCTCGATCTGCATTTCGACAACCACTTCTGGCTCGAACACCTGCCGCAACGGTACGCCGAGCACCATGGCATCAGCCGCGCCCAAGCCGATGCCGAACTGCTGCCGCTGTTCCGCGACAACGCCGGGCTGCTCAACTGGTATTGCCTGGATTTCTGGAGCCGCGAGCTCAAGCTGTCGATCATGGACCTCAAGCGCGAGGTCGCCCACCTGATCGCCCTGCGTCCGGACGCCGACTTTTTCCTTGCGCAACTGCGCGAGCACGGCAGGCGCACGGTGCTGATCACCAACGCCCACCGCGATTCGCTGTCGCTGAAGATGCAGCGAGTGGAGCTGTCGCCCTGGCTCGATCGGTTGATCAGCTCCCACGACTACGGCTTCCCCAAGGAAGACCAGCAGTTCTGGCAGGCGCTGCATGCGGACGTCGACTTCGACCCGGCGCGCAGCCTGTTCATTGACGACAGCCTGCCGATCCTGCGCGCGGCACGGACCTTCGGCATCGGCCATCTGCTTGCGGTACGCCAGCCCGACAGCCGCCAGGGGCCGAAGGACACCGAGGAATTCGCAGCCCAGGAAGACTACCGGGCGCTGCTCGAAGGCTTGTGAGGGGCGCAGAAACAACGAGCCCGGCACTGGGCCGGGCTCGGGGACATCATTCCGGAATCCGCAGCACCTGGCCGGGATAGATCTTGTCCGGATGGCTGAGCATCGGCTTGTTCGCCTCGAAAATCTTGTTGTAGAGGTTGGCGTTGCCGTACTCCGCCTTGGCGATGGCACTGAGCGTGTCGCCCTTCTTCACGGTGACGAAACGCGCCTCGGCAGCCGGCGTGGCGACGGTGATGTGGTCTTCCACACCCGACACGCCCGCGACGTTGCCCAGCGCCAGCAGGATCTTCTCCTTCTCTTCCTGGCTGGCCACTTCACCGGTGGCGATCACCTTGTCGCCCTCGACGCTGACCTGGATATTCGGGTTGCCCAGGCCAACCTTGGCGATGTGGTCCTTGAGCGATTCGGCGGCCTGCGCCTCCTGGCCCACAATGCTTTCCCACAGCTTCTCGCCGGCTTCCTTCACGAACGCAAAAATGCCCATTTCCAACCTCCCTACGGTTACAGTGACAGGCGGCCGGCATTGGGCAGACCGCGCGCCCCTGGAGTCTAGTCGCCGACTTCCGCAGCGCCTGACGGAATACTCCCAATCCCGCCATAACCCGACAGAACGCCCCCGGAGCCCTCCCGCCGATGGACATCAAGCAGCTGAAATTCCTCTGCGCGCTGGACGAGACGCGGCACTTCGGCCAGGCCGCGGCGCGCTGCCATGTCACCCAGCCAACGCTGTCGATGCGCGTGCGCGGCCTGGAGGAAGAGCTCGGCCTGGAACTGGTGCGCCGTGGACAGCGCTTCGAGGGTTTCACCGAGGCCGGCGAGCGCGTACTCGCCTGGGCCCGGAGCCTGCTGGCAGCGCATGACGGGCTCTACGCAGAAGCGGCGGCCTGTCGCGGCCAACTGGTCGGCACCCTGCGCCTGGGCGTGGTGCCACTGGCGGGGTTCGACCCCATGCGCCTGATCGAGCTGTTCGCCCAGCGCCACCCGGAGTTGCGTTTCCAGCTGTTCGCCCTGAGCTCGGAAAACATCCTCGAAGGCCTCGGCCGCAACCAGCTGGACCTCGGCCTGTCGTACCTGGATCGCCTCGACCGCGAGCATTTCGAAAGCCTCGAACTAGCCGCCACGCGTATGGGCCTGCTGCACGACCGCCGGCACTTCCGGATCGACAGCCCGACCCTGAGCTGGGATGCCCTGGCGGAGCTGCCACTGGGCCTGCTCTCGGCTGGCATGCACTTCCGTCAATCCATCGACCACGGATTCCGCAGCCGCGGCCTGACGCCCCAGGCACGCCTGGAAACCGATGCCGTGCACCAGCTGGTGCAGGCCGTGGAGCGTGGACTGTGTTGCGCGATCATGCCGCTGGGCAGCGGGCTGGACACCCAGGGCGAACACTTCGTCCTCACCCCGATAGAGGACGCGCGCACGCTGTCGCCGCTGGGCCTGATCCTGCGCCGCAGTGAACCACGCTCGGCGCTGGCCGAGGCCTGCTTCCGCGAAGCGGCCGCTCTGCTGGGCAGCGATCCGCCGACCGATAAACCGCGTCTATCACAACATCGACAGCAGCCATTAGACGCTGCCCCGGCATAGGCATAGGCTGGTCGCATTACTAGAACCACAGGGCTCAGCCCATGCCTTGCCTGATCACCCGCCCGGCCAGCGCCGCGGTCCGGGATGCCGTCGTGCCTGCCGACGGCTACAGCTACGCCGAACTCACTCCCGAGGGCGATGCCGGCCGCGCCGTGCTGGCCGGGGAAATCGCCCTGGCGATTGCCTACAACGGGCTCAGCCAGGCCGTCATGATGGTCTCGCCGAACGACCTGGAAGACTTCGTCTACGGTTTCAGCCTCGGCGCCGGCCTCATCGATTCCATCGACGACATCTATGACGTGCGCCTGACGCCCCACGGCGATGCCATTGCCGCCGAACTGCAAGTCAGCAATCGCGCCTTCTGGGCCCTCAAGGACCAGCGCCGACAACTGGCCGGCAATACCGGCTGCGGCCTGTGCGGCGTCGAGGCGCTGGACCAGGCGCTGCCCGGCTTGCCGGTGCTGCCGCAGGCAGCGCTGCCGCCCGCCGCGCACTTCGAACACCTGCGTGAACGGGTCAACGCCGTGCAGGAGATCGGCCGCCGCAGTGGCGCCCTTCACGCCGCGCTGTTCGTCGATGCCGCCGGCGATATTCGCCTGTGCCGCGAGGACATCGGCCGCCATAACGCCCTCGACAAGCTGATCGGTGCCCTCAAGCGCCAGCGCCTGGACCTGGCCGGCGGGTTCGCCGTGGTGACCAGCCGCTGCAGCCTGGAACTTATCCACAAGGCCGTCCGTGCCGGACTGTCGACCCTGGTCAGCCTCTCCGCGCCGACAGCACTCACCGTGCAGTGGGCCCGCGAGCACAACCTGAACCTCATCCACCTGCCGCACCGCAGCGCGCCGCGCATCTACAGCCCGGCTCCGCCAGCCGCCTGAACGCCCGCTTTCGAAGATAAAGAGACCCCATGAGCCTGCAGCAAGAGAATCCCCGCTACCAACCCTACAAGGGCGCAGCCGCCGGTTGGGGCGCGCTCATCAGCGTCACGCGCTTCTGGCTGGACAGCAAGCAGCCGTTCAAGAACCTGCGCGCCCTGCTCAAGACCAACCAGAACGGCGGCTTCGACTGCCCCGGCTGCGCCTGGGGCGATTCCCCGGAAGACGGCCGGGTGAAATTCTGCGAGAACGGCGCCAAGGCAGTGAACTGGGAAGCCACCAAGCGCCGCGTCGACCCGGCCTTCTTCGCCCGCCACAGCGTCAGTTCGCTGCGCGAGCAGAGCGACTACTGGCTCGAGTACCAGGGCCGCCTGACCGATCCGATGCGCTACGACCCGGCCACCGACCGCTACCAGCCGATCGCCTGGGACGATGCCTTCGCCCTGATCGCCAAGCACCTGAATGCCCTGGAAAGCCCGGATCAGGCCGAGTTCTATACCTCGGGCCGGGCGAGCAACGAGGCCGCGTACCTTTATCAGCTATTCGTCCGCGCCTTCGGCACCAACAACTTCCCCGACTGCTCGAACATGTGCCACGAGGCCAGCGGCGTCGCCCTGGGCCAGAGCGTCGGCGTCGGCAAGGGCAGCGTGACCTTCGACGACTTCGAGCATGCCGACGCGATCTTCGTCTTCGGCCAGAACCCCGGCACCAACCACCCGCGCATGCTCGAACCGCTGCGCGAGGCGGTGAAGCGCGGCGCCCAGGTGGTGGCCTTCAACCCACTGAAGGAGCGCGGCCTGGAGCGTTTCCAGCACCCGCAGCACGCGCTGGAAATGCTCACCAACGGTTCCGAGCCGCTCAATACCGCGTTCTTCCGCCCGGCGCTGGGCGGCGACATGGCGGCCGTGCGCGGCATGGCCAAGTTCCTCCTGCAATGGGAGCGCGAAGCCCAGGCCAAGGGCGAGCCGGCGGTGTTCGATCACGCCTTCATCGCCGAACACACCCAGGGGGTCGACGCCTACCTGGCCGTGGTGGACGACACCAGCTGGGATCACATCGTCCAGCAATCGGGCCTGAGCCTCGAGGAGATAGAGCAGGCCGCGATCATGTACCGCCGCGCCGAGCGGGTGATCGTCTGCTGGGCCATGGGCATCACCCAGCACCATCACTCGGTGCCGACCATCCAGGAACTGGTCAGCCTGCAACTGCTGCGCGGCAACGTCGGCCGCCCCGGCGCCGGCCTGTGCCCGGTGCGCGGCCACAGCAACGTGCAGGGCGACCGCACCATGGGCATCAACGACCGTCCTCCGGTCGCGTTGCTGGACGCCATCGAGCGCCGTTTCCAGTTCAAGGTGCCGCGCGAGAACGGCCACAATACCGTCGAGGCGATCAATGCCATGCTCGATGGCAAGTCCAAGGTGTTCATCGGCCTGGGCGGCAACTTCGCCCAGGCGACCCCGGACAGCCCCCGAACCCACAGCGCCCTGCAAAGCTGCGCGCTGACCGTGCAGATCAGCACCAAGCTCAACCGCAGCCACCTCACCGTGGGCGGTGACGCGCTGATCCTGCCGTGCCTGGGCCGCACCGACATCGACCGCCAGGCCGAAGGCCCGCAGGCGGTGACCGTGGAAGACTCCTTCAGCATGATCCACGCCTCCTTCGGCCAGCTGGAACCCTCGTCGAAGCTGATGCGTTCCGAGCCCGCCATCATCGCCGGCATCGCCAAGGCCACCCTGGGCAACCACCCGGTGGACTGGGACGCGATGATCGCCAACTACGACCGCATCCGCGACCTGATCGCCGATACCATTCCCGGCTTCACCGACTTCAACCGTCGCGTGGCCAATCCCGGCGGCTTCCACCTGGGCAACTCGGCCGGTTCGCGGCGCTGGAACACCGCCAGCGGCAAGGCCAATTTCCACCCGCATCCACTGCCGGCGGACCTGGTCCACGCGAAGATCCGCGAAACCGGCCAGGAGCCACACCTGATCCTGCAGACGCTGCGCTCCCACGATCAGTACAACACCACCATCTATGGCCTGGACGACCGCTACCGCGGCGTACGCGGCCATCGCGAAGTGGTATTCGCCAACGAGGCCGACATCCGCCGCCTGGGCTTCGAGCCCGGCGAGAAGGTGGACATGGTGTCGCTCTGGTCCGATGGCGTGGACCGCCGCGTCAGCGGCTTCACCCTGCTGGCCTACGACATCCCCGCCGGCCAGGCCGCGGCCTACTACCCGGAAACCAACCCGCTGGTGCCGCTGGACAGCCACGGCGTGGGCAGCCACACGCCGACTTCGAAGTTCGTCGCCATCCGCTTCGAGAAGGCGCGGCCGAGTCTGCGGATCGTTTGACGGCCTTTCCTCGGCGCCCCAACCGGGGCGCCGTCTCGCCATACGTCCCGAAATGTCTTTCGCTGGAGTGCACCACGGGCGCGATCGCGGTCATGGCCCACTCCTGCAAGGGGATTTCGTGCGCGCAGGAAAATGCCGCCCTGCGAAAAATTCGTTGGATTGGCGTCACATCAGAAAGGGATGAAGGGTAAACTCGGAAGGACCAGGGCTTTCTTCGTGAAAAGCCATCATTTCAATGGCCATTTGTGAGAAAAACACACCACAAATGGAACCCTGGAATAATACTCAGACCGCCCAAAATCGAAAAAGTTCTGACCATAAATCAAATACTTGCAATATTTGATGAAAGTCGTGTTACTCGTCGGAACCCCCTTGTCAGAGCCTTCGCACGAACCGAGGATCGCTTCCAACATCCCCACAGAGAGATCCTCTCTATGAAGTACTCCTCGATGCTCCTGTTGTCTCTTGCGCTGGTCGGTGGCACCGCCTTCGCGGACGGCGACACCCGTGCCGGCGTCGGTGGCGCCCTGGGCGGGGTATTGGGTTCGGTCATCGGCCAGTCGGTCGGTGGCAGCACCGGCGCCGCCATTGGTAGTGGTCTGGGCGGTGCGGCCGGTGGCGCGGTCGGTGCCCGCCACGGCAACAAGACGGAAGCCGCCATCGGCGGCGGCCTGGGCGCAGCCGGCGGCCAGGTGATCGGCAACAAGATGGGCGGCACCACCGGTGGCCTGATCGGCGCGGCCCTGGGCGGCGGCGCGGGCGGCGCACTGGGCAACCATTACGCCGACAACAATCGTGACGACGATGACGACTACCGCGGCTACCGTCGCGCTCGCTATGACGACCATCGTCACTACGATCGCCGCTGGCACGACAACGGTCGCCACCGTGGCTGGTACAAGCACAAGCACCACCGTCGCGACTGGGATTGATTTGCGGCATAGCAACCGCGATCAGTCCACGGAAACGACGACTGACAGCCGGGCCTGATTGCCCGGCTGTTTTGTGTGCGGGACAATTCTCCCGATAATTCCTACATTCAGGTTCGCAACATGCGCAAGACTCTTTCTGTTCTGGCACTGGCCCTGCTGGCCAGCCATGCCGTGGCCGACGACACCAAATCCGCCATTGGTGGCGGTGTCGGTGGCGCCCTCGGCAACGTGGTCGGCGGCGCCCTGGGCGGCTCCACCGGCGCGGCCATCGGTGCTGGCGTAGGCGGTGCAGCTGGCGGCGCGATGGGCGCGAAGAACGGCAACAAGACCGAGGCAGCCATCGGTGGCGGCCTGGGTGCGGCCGGCGGCTCGGTCATCGGCAACAAGGTCGGCGGCTCCACCGGCAGCGCCATCGGCGCGGGCCTGGGTGGTGCAGCCGGCGGCGCGCTGGGTAACCACATGGCCGACAAGAACAACGACGACGATCACCACAGCAGCGGCCACAGCCACAACAAGGGCAAAGGCCACTACAAGCACAAACACAAGCATCACGACGACAACAACGATCAGTGATGCCGTGCTGAAGCAAGAGCCCGCCTTTCGGCGGGCTCTTTCGTTTCAGGCCTGAAGTCCGGCCGCCGACGGCAACACCGAGAGCAGCGCGCCCAGCTCGGCCGGTGGACGCCGCTCGATACGCCGGTACTCGCCGCCATCCTCGGTGCGTGCGAGCCAACCGCCGTCCACCAGTGCCCTTCGCAGCAGCAGGTGGTCGCCCAGACACTCCTGGGCGCGCAGCCGTTCATTGAGTTCCTTCTCGCTCCAGCGCTGCCGCGCCGGCAATCGCGACCACAGCACCCAGAGACAGGCCTCCCGGTGGCTGTGCTTCTTCGGCCAGCGTTGCAGGCTGCCGGCGTCGTCGAAGTAGCGCCGCCATTGCTCAACGCGGCGGAAATCCACCACCGCCTCGGGCCCGGCTTCACGCACTAGCCGAGTCTCGGCCTGGTGGCTGGCGCGCAGCGCCTGGTAGTTGCGGAAGCCCACCGCGCGGGCGAGCAGGTTGAGCATTTCGACATGACCGGGGCGCTCGGGCGATTCGTCGAGCTGGCGCGCCAGCGATTTCGCCAGGGCGGAGATGTCGGGGGCGTGGTAGGGCAAGCGTTGCCTGGACACAGTGCAATCCTCGTTGCGTGCCAAGACCTCGCGCAGGAGGTTATCGGGGGTCGCCGTATTCCGATGCGGCACTGGGAAAGTGTGTCGGATCGTCAAAAGTGCGGGGAACCGCGCGGCAGGTTTAGCGCTCTCCATACGGAGGCGGCGACGCCTGGGTGAACTGCCGACCGGCGGCCAGCATAGGCCGGACGTGACACCCGGGACAAGCCCCCCGAGTCATCCCGCGAGACTGGTATAGGCTTGCCGGGGAGGGATCACTGCCGACAAGGAGTTACTCGTGAAAGCTCTTGCTGCCGCCGGACTGCTGCTGACGTTTTGCGCCGCGCAGACCGCGCACGCCGGGGACTGGCAGGTCTGCCAGCTGGAAGTGGAGATCACCGGAGCACTGAAGCTGCCCGTGCGCGGCCTGGAAGGCCGGGTCGCGTCATCCAAGCCGCGCTCGGCGGGCACCGAGTGCCCGAGCCCGGGCGAGGTCATCGCCTTCGAACCGGAAAGCGCCGACTGGCAGAGCCGCATTCCGCGCCAGCACTGGCCTTCGGCCGGGCAACGGGTGTGGATGCGCTACCAGTACCTGGACGGCGTCTGCAAGGGCGACGGCAACAGCCGGCCATGCCGGATCGAGCATTATCCGATGGGCTGGTGACGCAACCGCTGTAGGAGCGAGCTTGCTCGCGAACAATCCCTGCATCGAGAGCTGCCGGGAAATCCGTTCGCGAGCNNGCTCGCTCCTACGAAGAGCAGGTCAGCCGCGCACCAGCACTTCCATCGCCTCGCGCAGCGGCGCCGGAATCGACACCGGCCGGTTGCTCGCCCGATCCACGAAGACATGCACGAACTTGCCCGCCGCACAGGCCAGCTCATCGCCCTCGCGGAAGATCGCCAGTTCGTACTGCACCGAGCTGTTGCCCAGCTTGCCGACCCGCAGGCCGACCTCGATGCGCTCGGGGAAGGCCACCGGCGCGAAGTAGTCGCAGCTCGAACTGACCACGAAGCCCACCACGTCGCCGTCGTGGATATCCAGGCCGCCGCGCTCGATCAGGTAGGTGTTCACCGCCGTGTCGAAGAAGCCGTAGTAGGTCACGTTGTTCACGTGGCCGTAGATGTCGTTGTCGTGCCAGCGGGTGGTGATCGGCTGGAAGTGCGCGTAGTCGGCGCGGCTGGGGTGCTGTTCGCTCATCGGGTTCTCAGAAGGCGGCTCGGTAGATGGCCAGCGCGTCGCTCTCGCTGACTTCGCGGGGATTATTCACCAGCAGGCGCTGCTGCAACATCGCATCGGCGGCCAGGCGCGGCAGGCTGCCTTCCGGCACACCGGCATCACGCAGGCGCGACGGCAGGCCGCTGCGCGGGCTGAGGTCGGCCAGTTCGGCGATGAACTGCTCGGTGCGGTCGGCATCGCTGCGCAGGCGCTCGCCCAGCAGCAGCGGCGCCAGCTCGGCATAGAGCGGGCCGGCATTGGGCGCATTGAAGCGGATCACCTCCGGCAGCACCAGCGCATTGCTCAGGCCGTGGGGAATGTGGAAGTGCCCGCCCAGCGGGTAGGCCAGCGCGTGCACGGCGGCCACCGGAGCGTTGGCGAAGGCCTGGCCGGCCAGGCAAGCGCCCAGCAGCATGGCCTGGCGCGCCTCGCGGTTGCGGCCGTTGTGTACGGCTTCGTCGAGGTTCAGCGCCAGCAGGCGCAGGGCCTCGCGGGCCAGCAGGTCGGACAGCGGGTTCTTCTTCAGCTTGCTGGTGTAGGCCTCGATGGCGTGGACCATGGCGTCGATGCCGGTGGCGGCGGTGACCGCCGGCGGCAGGCCGAGGGTGAGGTCGGCGTCGAGCACGGCCAGGTCCGGCAGCAGGTGCGGGCTGACCACGCCCATCTTGGTGGTCTCGCCGGTGGTGACGATGGCGATGGGTGTCACTTCCGAGCCGGTGCCGGCGGTGGTCGGCACCTGGATCAGCGGCAGGCGCGGGCCGCGGGCGTTGCCGACCCCGAAGACATCCTTCAGGCCTTGTGTCGCCAGCGGGTGGGCCAGCAGCGCGACCAGCTTGGCGACATCCATCGAACTGCCGCCGCCGAAGCCGACCACCAGCTGCGCGGCCATTCGACGCGCCTGGTCAGAGGCTTCCAGCACGATGCTTTCCGGCGGGTCGGCCAGCACCTGGTCGAACACTTCCACCGCCACGCCGGCCGCGGCGAAGCCCGGCAGCACACCGTCGAGCATGTTCAGGCGGGTGATGCCGGGGTCGGTGACGATGAGCACGCGCTGGGCGCCGCGCTCGCGGCAGAGCTCACCCAGGCGGGCGGCGGAACCACTTTCGCAGAGGATCTGCGCCGTGGTGGCGAAGCTGAAAGGCTGCATGACGGTCCCCGGTCTTGTCGTTGTACTGCGGAAAATCCGTAGGCCGCTGCTTGGCGGCCAGCCGGGGCAGCATAGCAATGCGATGCGGCTTCATGGAACCCCGTACCGCCAGGCGAAACAGTCATTCACCAGATGAATGGAAAGGTACGTTTCACCCAGGAGCGTAGGAGCGGACTTTGTCCGCTCCTACGCAATCAGCCCCGCAGAAACGAAAAAGGCCGGCATTGCGCCGGCCTTTGCTTCGTCGAGGACAGGTCAGACAGCGACCGGTGCCTTGATGTGCGGGTGGGCTTCGTAGCCGACCAGTTCGAAGTCCTCGAAGCGGAAGTCGAACAGGTCCTTCACTTCGGGGTTGATCTTCATGGTAGGCAGCGGCAGCGGCTGGCGGGTCAGCTGCAGGTCGGTCTGCTCCAGGTGGTTGGCGTACAGGTGGCAGTCGCCGCCGGTCCAGATGAATTCTCCGGGCTGCAGCCCGGCAACCTGCGCGACCATCAGGGTCAGCAGCGCATAGCTGGCGATGTTGAAGGGCACGCCGAGGAAGATGTCGGCCGAGCGCTGGTACAGCTGGCAGCTGAGCTTGCCGTCGGCGACATAGAACTGGAACAGCGCGTGGCAGGGCGGCAGGGCCATCTCGTCGATCAGCGCGGGGTTCCACGCGGAGACGATCAGGCGGCGCGAGTCCGGGTTGTTCTTCAGCATCTGCATCAGGTTGGCGATCTGGTCGATGTGGCGGCCGTCCGGCGCCGGCCAGGAGCGCCACTGGTAGCCGTAGACCGGGCCCAGGTCGCCGTTCTCGTCGGCCCATTCGTCCCAGATCGAGACGCCGTTTTCCTTCAGGTAGGCGATGTTGGTCGAACCTTTGAGGAACCACAGCAGCTCATGGACGATCGATTTGAGGTGGCACTTCTTGGTGGTCACCAGCGGGAAGCCTTCGGCGAGGTCGAAGCGCATCTGGTGGCCGAACACGCTGTAGGTGCCGGTGCCGGTGCGATCGCTCTTGAAGGTGCCATGTTCGCGCACGTGGCGCATGAGGTCGAGGTACTGTTTCATCGCTGCGGTTTCACCCAAAAGCCGGTCGGTGAGGCTCTGCGGCGCGGCTCCTGGGTGGGCCGCCGGCAGAACCAATCGCCCGGCAGAATCTGAACAAGCGGCAATACTAAGGGGCTGGGCAAGGTATCGCCACCCTGGCCGACCAATACCCGATTCAAGCGGCGACAGACCGCGCTCCCCAACCGTTCGCCTGTTGCAAGAGAGGTCGTCATGTCCGAGGCACAGCTGCCCGCCTTCCCCCTTTCACGTCGCCGCCTGCTGGCGGTGGCCTGCGCCAGCGCCGCCCTCGGCAGTGTGCTGCTCAGCCCCGCCGCGCGCACCTGGGCCGCGCTGACGCCCCAGGCCGAGCAGGAGCTGGAAGGTTTCATGACCCTGTCCCAGCGCCTCACCGGGCGCAGCAACCTCGACCCGCGCATCGGCCAGCGCCTGTTCCAGGCCCTGGCGCAGCGCGACACTGCGCTCAAGCAGAGCCTGGCCGAGCTGCTCGAGCGCCTGGGCGACGCCCCGGACAGCTGGAACGAGCGCCAGCAGTGGCTGGCCCGGCAGATTCTCGGCGGCTGGTACCTGGGCCAGATTGGCGATGACACTAGCGCCACGGTCGTCACCTACGAGCAGGCGCTGATGTTCCGCGCCGTGGACGATGTACTGGTGATCCGCAGCTACTGCCCGAACAAGCCGGGCTTCTGGGCGGCGCAGCCCACCGAGCGGGGGGCATGAGCATGGCCGAGACGCAACGCGCGGATTTCGTGGTGGTAGGCTCCGGTGTGGCCGGCGCCCTGGTCGCCCATCAGCTGGCCCTGGCCGGCAAGGACGTGCTGATCCTCGAAGCCGGACCGCGCATGGGGCGCTGGGAGATCGTCGAGCGCTTCCGCAACCAGGCGGACAAATCCGATAACCAGGCGCCCTACCCGTCCAGCCCGTACGCGCCGCATCCGCAGTTCAAGCCGGACAACCACTACCTGATCCAGAAGGGCGAACACCCCTACGACGTGCAGTACATCCGTGCCGTCGGCGGCACCACCTGGCACTGGGCGGCATCCGCCTGGCGCTTCCTGCCCAACGATTTCAAGCTGCTCAGCCTCTACGGCGTGGGCCGCGACTGGCCCATCGAATACGCCGAGCTGGAGCCCTGGTACCAGCGGGCCGAAGAGGAACTGGGCGTCTGGGGCCCCGGCGACGAGGAACTCGATTCGCCGCGCAGCCAGCCCTACCCGATGCCGCCGTTGCCGCTCTCATGGAACGAGCAGCGCATCAAGACCCTGCTCAACGCCAACGGCTACCGCGTGGTCACCGAACCGGTGGCGCGCAACAGTCGGCCCTACGACGGCCGGCCGACCTGCTGCGGCAACAACAATTGCATGCCCATCTGCCCCATCGGTGCGATGTACAACGGCGTCGTCCACGTCGAGAAGGCCGAGGCCGCCGGCGCGCGGCTGATCGAGAACGCCGTGGTGTTCAAGCTGGAAAAGGGCGACGGCGGCAAGATAGTCGCGGCGCTGTACAAGGACCCGCAGGGCAACGAAGTGCGCGTGGAGGGCGACACCTTCATCCTCGCCGCCAATGGCATCGAGACGCCCAAGCTGATGCTGATGTCCGAGGTCGGCAACAGCTCGGACATGGTCGGCCGCAACCTCATGGACCACCCCGGCACCGCCGTGCAGTTCTATGCCGACGAGAAGCTCTGGCCGGGCCGCGGGCCGCAGGAGATGACCTCCATGGTGGGTTTCCGCGACGGCGCCTTCCGCAGCGAGTACGCGTCGAAGAAGATCCACCTGTCCAACCTTTCGCGCACCGACCAGGTGGCCGCCGAGCTGATCCGCCACGGGCCGCTGCTGCTGGGCCATGACCTGGAGGCGAAGATTCGCGACCGCGCCGCGCGCTTCGTGCGCTTCGACAGCTTCCACGAAATCCTCCCGCACCCGGAGAACCGCATCGTGCCCAGCGCCACCGAGCGCGATGCAGCGGGCATTCCCAAGCCCGAGTTCACCTATGCGATGGACGACTACGTGCGCAAGAGCGCGGTGCACACCCGCGAGGTCTACGCCCACGCGGCCAGGCTGCTCAATGGCGAGGAAGTGAAGTACGACGACAGCTTCGCCAACAACAACCACATCACCGGCACCGTGCTGATGGGCGCGGACCCGAAGGACTCGGTGGTGGACGCCCAGTGCCGCAGCCACGACCACCCCAACCTGTTCATCGCCAGCAGCGGCGTGATGCCCACCGTCGGCTCGGTGAACTGCACCCTGACCATTGCCGCCCTGGCCCTGCGCCTGGCCGAGCACCTGAAGCGGGAGGCCAAGGCATGAAGCGTCTGATCCTGCTCGCCCTGCTCGCCGCGCCCCTGGTCTCGCACGCCGCCAAGGCCCTCGATCCCGCCCCGCAGGAGCTGCTGCAACGCGGCGAATACCTGGCCCGCGCCGGCGACTGCGCGGCCTGCCATACCGTACCGGGCGGCAAACCCTTCGCCGGCGGCCTGCCGCTGGCCACGCCGCTGGGCGCGGTGTACTCCACCAACATCACCCCCGATCCGAAGACCGGCATCGGCAGCTACAGCTACGACGACTTCGCCCGCGCCGTGCGCGAAGGCGTGGCCAAGGGTGGCACCCGGCTCTACCCGGCGATGCCCTACACCGCCTACTCGAAGATCACCGACGAGGACATGAAGGCGCTCTACGCCTGGTTTCTCGAAGGCGGCGTGCAGGCAGTCGCGCAGCCCAACCAGGATTCCGACATCACCTGGCCGCTGGACATGCGCTGGCCGCTGGCGATCTGGAACCTGCTGTTCCACGACGACGCGGTCTACCAGAACAACCCGAAGCAGAGCCCGGCCTGGAACCGTGGCGCCTATCTGGTCCAGGGCCTGGCCCACTGCGGCACCTGCCACACGCCGCGCGGCATGGCGTTCCAGGAGAAGGCCACGGACGAGCACGGCACCGGTTTCCTCGCCGGCGCCGCACTGGGCGGCTGGTACGCCTTCAACATCACTCCCGACACCCACAGCGGCATCGGCGGCTGGAGCGACGCGGAGATCGTCCAGTACCTCAAGACCGGCCGCGTACCGGGCAAGGCACAGGCCGCCGGCCCCATGGCCGAGGCGGTGCAGCACAGCTTCCAGTACATGACCGACGCCGACCTGCAGGCCATCGCCAGCTATCTGCGCAGCGTGCCGGAGGTCAGCGATGGCGAACGCAAGGCGCGCTTCGCCTGGGGCGAGCCGGCGGACGATGTGGTCACCTTGCGCGGCCAGGACTTCACCGCACAGAAGCACGACGATGGTGCGCGCCTGTACCTGGGCAATTGCGCCAGCTGCCACTCCTGGAGCGGCGAAGGGGTGCGGGACGGCTACTACCCGATGCTGCTGAAGAACAGCGCCGTGGGCGCCCTGCAGCCGGACAACCTGGTACAGGTGGTGCTCGGCGGCGTGCACCGCAAAGTGGGCAACGAAGACGTGTTCATGCCCGGCTTCGCCGGCACGCTGAACGACGAGCAGATCGCCACGCTGGTGAACTACCTCACCGCGCAGTTCGGCAATCCCGACGTGAAGGTCGACAGCGCAAGGGTCGCCGAGATTCGCCAGCCCTGATGTACCCATGGTGGCGGGCCGCCAGCCCACGAGGAAGGTAGCCCGCCCGCGTTGACAGCTCCCACCGGCTCGCGGAAGCTCCGTTACCCACGGAGTCGCCGCGGAAAATGGATGTCCATGCCTCACAAGACCAAGAAGCCTCGCCCCGCTGCTCCCGTCGCCACGCAGCCCACCGGGTTTCGTCGTACCTGGATCGCCGCCGTCGCCGGGGTTCTGCTCCTGGCCACCATCGGAGCCTGGGTCTGGGTCGAGCAGGACAATGGCGTGCAACTGCCCAGCGGCCATCCACCGATCCCGGCCACCACGCCCAAGGCTGCTGCCCCGACGCCGGCAGCGCAGCCGGCACAACTGGTCGACGAATCCACCTGCTCCGGCTGCCACCAGGCGCAGCTCAAGGACTGGCAGGGCTCCCACCACCAGCAGGCCATGAAGCCGGCCACCGAAGGCAATGTGCTGGGCGACTTCGAGGGCGTCACCTTCAAGGGCGATACCGAGACCAGCCGCTTCTTCCGCAAGGGCGGCGAGTACTGGGTCAACACGCCCGGCGCCGACGGCAAGCCGGCGGACTTCAAGGTGGCCTACACCTTCGGCTTCGAACCGCTGCAGCAGTATCTCCTCGAGTACCCAGGCGGCCGCCTGCAGGCCCTCGGCGTCGCCTGGGATAGCCGCAAGCACCAGTGGTTCCAGCTGATGCCCGGCCAGCGCATCGACTTCAAGGACGAACTGCACTGGACCCGCCCCGCGCAGAACGCCAACTTCATGTGCGTCGAGTGCCACACCACCGGTTTCAAGCGCAATTACGACGCGACGACCGACAGCTTCGCCAGCCACTGGAACAGCCTCGGGGTCGGCTGCCAGGCCTGCCACGGGCCGGCGTCCAAGCACCTGGAATGGGCGCAGAAGCCCGACCGCAACGCCACCAGGGGCTTCGATGTGCCGCTGCAGAATGCCAGCCAGAGCACCATCGTCGAGACCTGCGCGCGCTGCCACGCCCGCCGTGCGCCACTGGGCGACGGCTACCAGAACAACCACCGTTTCATGGACGACTACCTGCCCAGTACCCTGACCCGCGAGCTCTACGAGATCGACGGCAAGATCAAGGACGAGGTCTTCGAGTGGGGCTCCTTCACCCAGAGCAAGATGTTCGCCAAGGGCGTGCAGTGCACCGACTGCCACAACCCCCACAGCGGCGAGCTGAAGGCGCCGGGCAACGGTGTCTGCCTGCAATGCCACAACACCGCCGGCAAGGCGGTGCGCCCGCAGATCGACGGCAAGGGCCTGCAGGCGAAGAACTACGACTCCCCCGAGCACCATCACCACCAGCCCGGCAGCGCCGGCGCGCAGTGCACCTCGTGCCACATGCCGGGGCGCTACTACATGGTCAACGACTACCGCCACGACCACGGCTTCACCCTGCCCAATCCCGCGCACGCGCGGCGCATCGGTGCACCGGATGCCTGCCTGGCCTGCCACAAGGACACCCCGGCGAAGAAGATCAGCGACCAGTTCCGCCAGTGGTACGCCAGTGAATTGCCGGCCAAGGCCAACGCCTCCAGCAACCCCGTTCCGCGCTATGACGACACCCTGTGGAAAGCCCGCGGCGGCAAACCCGGCGCCTCCCGCGCGCTGCACCTGCTGCTGGCGTCGCCCGAGCTACCGGCGATCCGCCGCGCCACGCTGCTGGCCGAGCTGCCCAGCTATCCCAGCCAGCGCTCGCTGGAACTGGCGGCGCTGGCCCTGAAGGACGCCGATCCGCAGGTACGCACCGCAGCCATCAACGTGCTCCTTCCGCTCGCCAACGGCCCGCAGCAGGCCATGGTATTGCCGACCCTGCTGGCACCGCTGCTGTCCGATCCGGTCCGCGCCGTCCGCATCGCCGCGGCCTGGCAACTGGCGCAACTGCCGCCACAGGCCCTTTCCGGCCTCGACGCCGCACTGGCCAAAGGCCTGGGCGAGTACGAGGAGGTGCAGAACGACCTGAGCGAACGCGCCGAGGCGAACCTCAACCTCGCCATGCTCTACCAGCGCACCAACCGGCCGGAAAAGGTGGAGCCCGCCTTGCGCGCCGCCATCGCGCGCAACCCGGCCTTCCTGCCGGCCACGGTCACCCTGATCCAGTGGCTGGAGGCCAGCGGGCGCCAGGAGGACGCTCGCCAGTTGCTCGATGAAGCCCTGCGCCAGAACCCTGCGTCCGGGCTGCTGCATCACGTCAAGGCCCTGTCCCTGGTACGCCAGGGGCAGCGTCCGCAGGCATTGAAGGAGCTGCGTGAAGCGGTACGCCTGGCCCCGGAGGACGACCAGTTCCGCTATGTGCTGGCCATCGCCCTGCATGACAGCGGAGATGCCGACGGCGCCTGCCACGAGCTGGAGGCCCTGCTGCAGAAACACCCGGCCAACCGCGCAGCACGCCTGGTGCTGATCGATTACCTGCGCGAATCCGGGCAGTTCCAGAAGGTGCAGCAATTCACGGCGGAGCTGGAGCAGCAGAACCCGGACGATCCGTCGCTGAAGCGCGAGTGACGGCTCCGGCAGCAGACATTTCCGACGACAGGAGGGAACCGCGGAATATTCCGACGCTCTGAGTGGCGCGCAATCACTCAAGGAACCATCATGCGTCGCCGTTTTGTCCCTGCTGTCGTAGCCCTCACCCTGCTCCCCCTCACCTGTGCCATGGCCGAAGATCGCGACTTCTGGCGCTCGGTCCTGACCTCCGGCGCCACCACCGCTTCGAGCTACCTGACCAGCCGTGACGACCACAAGCTGATCGGCCCGGCCCAGGACGACGCCGCCAGCTTCATCGCCACCGACGGCGCCATCCGTGGCCCCTACCTGGAAGCCACGCTGCAGCAGATGCGCAGCGCCGACCCGGCCCTGGCGCAAGCCAGCGACGCCGAGCTGGCCTCGGCGATCCTCGCCGCCCAGCGCTGATCGAAACGGTCTGCGTGGGCGACCGCTCGCGCAGACCGTCGCAGGAAAGTTGGAACTCCCGCCAGCCGCCGCGCCTCTCACCTGTACACGGACCTTGCGGAGGTGTACCCGATGCGTACCGCGAAACTGGCCACAGCCTTTGCCCTGATCGCCCTGCCCGTTGCCTCGGCCATGGCCGACGGCGACTTCTGGCGCGACGTCATCTCGTCCGGCGCCACCACGGCGTCGACCTACCTGACCTTCAAGCACGACAAGCTGATAGTCGCCGCCCAGGACGATGCGAGCGCCTTCGTCGCCAGTGACGGCGCCATCCGCGGCCCCTACCTGGAAGCCGCCCTCACCCGCCTGCGCAGCGACGACGCCGCCCTGCAGGACCGCAGCGACATGGAACTGGCCAACGCCATTCTCGTCCGTCGCGATGACGCACCCGCCCAGTGATACCCAGCGGCGCGGCCCGTGGCGCTTGCCGCGAGCCAAGCCGGCGGGCCGCGGCTGTGCTCTACTGACACTCCAATTCCGACACGGAGTGTCCCATGAACGATCCCATCCAGCCGCTGAAGATCACCCTGATCCTGCTGATCGTCAGTGAAGGCTTCTGGCTGCTCAGCCGCCTGCTCAGCGTGGTCGGCCTGGAGATCTATTCGCTGCTGCCCTCGGCGCTCTACAACCTGATCGGCATGCTCAGCAACGTGCTGATGATCCTGCTGTTCGTGTTCCTGATCCGCCTGATCGGGCGGTTGCAGCTGAAGCCCTGAAGCCCTCTGCCGGACCAAGCCGATCGCGGACGGAGTCCGCTCCCACGCTGGAATGAACCTGTAGGAGCGAGCTTGCTCTCGAACCCTCCCGGCTCCGGCGCCGCCAGGAAATCCGTTCGCGAGCAAGCTCGCTCCTACGAAAAACAAAAAAGCCGCCCGAAGGCGGCTTTTTCAGTTCAACGCACCGCTCATTCGCGGTAATCGTCCACCGGCACGCAGGCGCAGAACAGGTTGCGGTCGCCGTAGACGTTGTCCACGCGGTTCACCGCCGGCCAGTACTTGAAGGCGCGGGTGTGCTCGGTCGGGGTCACCGCTTCGGCGATCTGGTAGGGGCGGTCCCACAGCCCGGTGACGTCCGCCAGGGTGTGCGGCGCGCGCTTGAGCGGGTTGTCCTCGGCCGGCCATTCGCCGGTCTCGACCTTGGCGATCTCCGCGCGGATCGACAGCATCGCCTCGATGAAGCGGTCCAGCTCGTGCTTGGACTCGCTCTCGGTGGGCTCCACCATCAGCGTGCCGGGCACCGGGAAGGACATGGTCGGCGCGTGGAAGCCGTAGTCCATCAGGCGCTTGGCCACGTCTTCCTCGCTGATCCCGGTCTGCGCCTTGAGCGGGCGCAGGTCGAGGATGCACTCGTGGGCGACGCGCTCGTTGCGGCCACGGTAGAGCACCGGGAAGGCGCCATCGAGCTGCTGCGCGAGGTAGTTGGCGTTGAGGATCGCCACTTCGGTGGCGTCGGCCAGCTGCGGGCCCATCATGGCGATGTACATCCAGCTGATCGGCAGGATGCTGGCGCTGCCCCAGGGCGCGGCGCTGACCGCGCCGTTGAGCGGGTTCGGGCCTTCGATGCGGATCACCGGGTGGTTGGCGACGAAGGGCGCGAGGTGCTTCTTCACGCCGATCGGGCCCATGCCCGGGCCGCCACCGCCGTGGGGAATGCAGAAGGTCTTGTGCAGGTTCATGTGCGACACGTCGGCGCCGATGTCCGCCGGACGCGCCAGGCCGACCTGGGCGTTGAGGTTGGCGCCGTCCATGTAGACCTGGCCGCCGTGGCCGTGGATGACCTCGCAGATTTCGCGGATGCCTTCTTCGTACACCCCGTGGGTGGACGGGTAGGTGATCATCAGGCAGGACAGCTGCTCGCCGGCTTCGGCCGCCTTGCGCTTGAGGTCCTCCATGTCGACGTTGCCGCCCTTGTCGCACTCGACGATGACCACGCGCATGCTCGCCATGATCGCCGAGGCCGGGTTGGTGCCGTGGGCCGAGGACGGGATCAGGCAGATGTTGCGGTGCGCGTCGCCGCGGCTCTCGTGGTACTTGCGGATCGCCAGCAGGCCGGCGTACTCGCCCTGGGCACCGGAGTTGGGCTGCATGCAGATGGCATCGAAACCAGTGATCGCGCAGAGCCAGCTTTCCAGCTCCTCGATCATCAGGCGGTAGCCCTCGGCCTGCTCGCGCGGCACGAAGGGGTGCAGGGTGGCGAATTCCGGCCAGGTGATCGGGATCATCTCGCTGGTGGCGTTGAGCTTCATGGTGCAGGAGCCCAGCGGGATCATCGACTGGTTCAGCGCCAGGTCCTTGCCCTCGAGCTGGCGCAGGTAGCGCAGCATCTCGGTTTCGCTGTGGTGGCGGTTGAACACCGGGTGGCTCAGGTAGCCGCTGCTGCGTTGCAGGTCGGCGGGGATGCCCTCGGCGACCTTGCCGGCGTCGAGCTGGGCGACATCCAGGCCGTGGCCGGCGCCGAGGACGATGTCGAACAGGCTGGCGAGGGTCTCGGCGCTGGTGGTTTCGTCCAGGCTCACACCCAGGCGGTCCTCGCCGACGATGCGCAGGTTCACGCGGGCGGCGCGGGCGCGCTCGACGATGGCCTGCTGGCCGGCGCCGACGTCCAGGGTCAGGGTGTCGAAGAAGTGCTGGTTGACGACCTTCACGCCCTTGGCGGTCAGGCCGGCGGCCAGCACGGAAGTCAGGCGGTGCACGCGCTGGGCGATGCGCTTGAGGCCCTGCGGGCCGTGGTACACGGCGTACAGGCTGGCGATGTTGGCCAGCAGCACCTGCGAGGTGCAGACGTTGGAGTTGGCCTTCTCGCGGCGAATGTGCTGCTCGCGGGTCTGCAACGCCATGCGCAGCGCGGTGTTGCCGCGAGCGTCCTTGGACACGCCGATGATCCGGCCCGGCATGGCGCGCTTGTACTCGTCGCGGCAGGCGAAGAAGGCGGCGTGCGGGCCGCCATAGCCCATGGGCACGCCAAAGCGCTGGGCGCTGCCCAGGACCACGTCGGCGCCCAGCTCGCCCGGCGGAGTGAGCAGCAGCAGCGCGAGCAGGTCGCTGGCGACGCAGGCGATGGCCTGCTGCGCATGCAGGGCGTCGATCACCGCGCGCAGGTCACGGATTTCGCCACGGGTGTCCGGGTACTGCAGCAGCGCGCCGAACACCTGGTGCTGCCCCAGGTTGTCCACCTCGTCGACCACCACGTCGAAGCCGAAGGCTTCGGCGCGGGTCTGCACCACGGAGAGGGTCTGCGGGTGGCAATGCACGTCGACGAAGAACAGGTTGCTCTTGGCCTTGGCCACGCGCTTGGCCAGGGCCATGGCTTCCGCGGCGGCGGTGGCTTCGTCGAGCAGCGAGGCGCTGGCGAGATCGAGGCCGGTGAGGTCGATGGTCATCTGCTGGAAGTTCAGCAGGGATTCGAGACGGCCCTGGGCGATCTCCGGCTGGTACGGGGTGTAGGCGGTGTACCAGCCCGGGTTCTCCAGCACGTTGCGCAGGATCACGGTCGGGGTCAGGGTGCCGTAGTAGCCGGTGCCGATCAGGCTGGTCCACAGCTCGTTCTTCTGCGCGTAGCCCTTCAGCTTGGCCAGCGCACCCTGCTCGTCGAGGGCGGTCGGCAGGTCCAGCGGCCGGTTCAGGCGGATGGCCGGCGGTACCGTCTGCACGATCAGGTCGTCGCGGTTGCCGAGCCCCAGGGTGTCGAGCATGGCTTGCTGCTCGGCGGCGTCTGGGCCCAGGTGACGGGCGAGGAAGGCATCAGGCTGGTGCAGCTGGGAAAGCGAAGGGGTGTTCGACATGGCCACGGTCTCGAAAGGGTCGTTCCCTGAAAAGAACAGGCCCCGACGAGTCGAGGCCTGTGTTTACAGCAGTGTCTTACGCGTCGGCGTCGCTGGCAGCGCGGTAGCCGGCGGCGTCGAGGAGCTTGTCCAGCTCGGCCGGGTTGCTCGGCTTGAGCTTGAAGAACCAGGAACCGTACGGGTCGTTGTTCACTTCTTCAGGGGTGTCGGCCAGCACGTCGTTGACGGCGATGACTTCGCCACCCACCGGGGCGTAGATGTCCGAGGCGGCTTTCACCGACTCGACCACACCGGCTTCCTGGCCGGCGGCAAGGGTCTTGCCCACTTCCGGCAGTTCGACGAAGACCACGTCGCCCAGGGCTTCCTGGGCGTGGTCGGAGATGCCCACGGTGACGGTACCGTCGGCTTCCAGGCGCGCCCACTCGTGGCTGGCGGCGTAACGCAGGTCGGCGGGGATATTGCTCATCTTGTTGTTCCTCGAGGACTGGACGACGGGCGGCGACGCCGCACCATGCAAGTTAGATCATGCAATTTAGATCAGGGCTTTGCCATGACGCACGAAATTCGGTTGAACGACGCGGACCGGGTACCATTTGCCGCGGATTTCCACCTCGGCGCGGTCACCGGTGGCCGCCGGCACACGGGCCAGGGCGATGGATTTGCCGAGCGTCGGGGAAAAGCTGCCGCTGGTGATCTCGCCTTCGCCGATACCGGCGACGCGAACGACCTGGTGGGCGCGCAGTACGCCGCGCTCTTCCAGCACCAGGCCGACCAGCTTGGGCGCATCGCCGGCGGCTTTCTGCGCTTCCAGGGCCTTGCGGCCGATGAAGTCGCGGCCTTCGGGTTCCCAGGCGATGGTCCAGCCCATGTTGGCAGCCAGCGGGGTGACGTCTTCGTCCATGTCCTGGCCGTAGAGGTTCATCCCGGCTTCCAGGCGCAGGGTATCGCGCGCGCCCAGGCCCGCCGGGGCGATGCCGGCGCCGACCAGATCGTTGAGGAAGCCTTGTGCCTCGACGGCCGGCAGCATGATTTCCAGCCCGTCCTCGCCGGTGTAGCCGGTGCGGGCGATGAACCAGTCACCGTCTGCCTTGCCCTGGAAGGGCTTGAGTTCGCGGATCAGCGCGGCGCGCGAGGGCGTGACCAGTTCGGCGGTCTTCTCGCGGGCATTCGGGCCCTGGACGGCGAGCATCGCCAGGTCCGGACGTTCGGTCAGGGTGACGTCGAAGCCTTCGGTATGCGCCTGCATCCAGGCCATGTCCTTGTCGCGGGTGGAGGCGTTGACCACCACGCGGTAGCCATACACGCCGAGGTAGACGATGAGGTCGTCGACCACCCCGCCACGCTCGTTGAGCATGCCGCTGTACAGCGCCTTGCCCGGAACCTGCAAACGTTCGACATCGTTGGCCAGGAGTCGCTGCAGGTATTCCTTGGCCTGCGGACCGGTGACGTCGACCACGGTCATGTGGGAAACGTCGAACACGCCGCAATCGCGACGTACCTGGTGGTGCTCTTCGACTTGCGAGCCATAGTGCAACGGCATGTCCCAACCGCCGAAATCGACGATCTTGGCGCCGAGGGCGACGTGCAAATCATAGAGCGGCGTGCGCTGTCCCATGGGTGTTCTCCTTCCGGGCGAGGCGGGTGCGGAGCGCGAGTACGGCCCGCACGAAACGCGCGCATTGTAGTCGCATGGCCGGACTCTGGACAGCTTGTCCGACGGCCGATTCTCAGGGCCGCACAGAACCGGTCGGTCGCGCCGAGCGACGGATCAGCCCGATCACCGGGAACAATCCCACCAGCACCAGCGTCAGCGCCGGTAGCGCGGCGCGCGCCCACTCGCCTTCGCTGGTCATCTCGAAGACGCGCACGGCCAGGGTGTCCCAGCCGAACGGACGCATCAGCAGGGTCGCGGGCATCTCCTTGAGCACGTCGACGAACACCAGCAGCGCGGCGCTCAAGGCTCCCGGCACCAGTAGCGGCAGGTAGACGCGGAGGAACAACCCGGCTCCGCCGACGCCCAGGCTGCGGGACGCTTCCGGCAGCGAAGGTCGAATTCTCGCCAGCGCACCTTCTAGCGGGTTATAGGCCACCGCCATGAAACGGATCAGGTAGGCGACCAGCAGCGCCCCGAGGCTGCCCAGCAGCAAGGGCTTGCCGGCGCCACCCAGGGCGCTGGACAGCGGGATCACCGCCTGGTTATCCAGCCAGCTGAAGGCCAGCATGATCGCCACTGCCAGCACCGAGCCGGGCAGCGCATAGCCGAGGTTGGAAATACCCACCGCCGAGCGCACCGCGGGTGTTGGCGACAGCCGCCGGGCGAAGACCAGCAACAGCGCGACGGACACCGTGATCAGCGCCGCGAAGCCGCCCAGGTACAGGCTGTGGAGGATCAGCCCCCAGTAGCGCTCGTCGAGGTCGAAACGTCCCTTCTGCCAGACCCACACCACCAGTTGCAGCACCGGGATGACGAAGGCGCAGGCGAATACCAGCAGACACCAGGCGCTGGCGGCGAAGGCCTTCCAGCCATGCAGCCGATACAGCGCCGCGCCGCGCGGGCGCTCGTTGGGCACGCCGCTGCGGCCGCGACTGTAGCGCTCGCCCAGCAACACCAGCATGACGAACAGCAGCAGCAGGCTGGCCAGCTGGGTGGCGCTGGAGAGGCTGTAGAAGCCGTACCAGGTCTTGTAGACGGCGGTGGTGAAGGTGTCGAAGTTGAACACCGAGACGGTGCCAAAATCCGCCAGGGTCTCCATGATCGCCAGCGCCAGCCCGGCGCCGATGGCTGGCCGCGCCATGGGCAGGGCGACGCGCCAGAAGGCCGCCAGGGGCGACAGGCCGAGCACCCGCGCGGCCTCCATCAGCCCGCGCCCCTGGGCGAGGAAGGCGGTGCGCGCGAGCAGGTAGACGTAGGGGTAGAAGACCAGCACCAGCACCGTGATCACCCCGCCGGTGGAGCGCACGCGCGGCAGCCGCAGGCCGCTGCCGAACCATTCGCGCAGCAGCGTCTGCACCGGGCCGGAGAAATCCAGCAGGCCGACGAAGACGAACGCCAGCACATAGGCCGGCACCGCGAAGGGCAGCATCAGCGCCCAGTCCAGCCAGCGCCGGCCGGGGAACTCGCAGAGGCTGGTGAGCCAGGCAAGGCTGACGCCCAGCACGGTCACGCCTACGCCTACGCCGGCCACCAGCACCAGGGTGTTACCCAGCAGGCGCACCATCTGGGTTTCCCACAGGTGCGACCAGATTTCGCGGTCGATTTCCGCCCAGCTCAGCAGCAGGACACTGATGGGCAGCAAAACCAGGGCGGCGACGGCAAAGGTGATGGGGGTCCAGCGGTGGGTGCGCATGCGTTGCGTTATTCCAGGAGATCAGCCGGTGTTCGCAGGAAAATTCGCCGAAGAATTGACGGAAACTTCCCTCATTGGTATCGAATTCGCCTGATCCTCATGCGACAGGGATAAAGCTCAAGCTAGTGCGGTCGAATCCGCCACTTTGCCATTCCAACCTGCCAAGGAAAAAGCCCATGTCCTCCCCTCGCCCTCTCTGCGGACTGCTGCTTCTGACACTGTGCGGCGCCGTTCAGGCCGACGAGCCCACTCCCATGGAAGCCTGCCTGCAGATGGCAATGACGCGCCTGGCCGAGAATCCGCAAGTCCAGGAGCGCTGGCAGCAGACCTGGGTGGAGCCATCGTCGATCCGCGAAGAAGCCTACGACGGCGAGGTGGACGGGCAGCACGCCAGCAAGCGCCTGACCGCCCAACTGCGCCGCGGCGACCAGTCGGACGGCCAGTTCATCTGCCTGCTGGCGGAGAACGGCAAGGCGCTTTCAGTGGATCACAAGGGCGACGCCGACAGCCAGTAAGGCGCCGGCGCTTCCATCAGTTCCAGCCGGCGCGGTCCATCAGTTTGATCGCTTCGGCCTGGCGCTTGCCGGCGATTTCCACCGGAATGCTGTCGGCCTTGAACTCACCCCAGGCGGCCACTTCCTGCGACGGCGCCACCTTCGGGTTGGCCGGGAATTCCTGGTTGATGCCGGCGAACAGCGCCTGGGCGTCCGCGCCGGTCATCCACTCCACCAGCTTCTTCGCGGCTTCCGGGTGCGGTGCGTACTTGGTCAGGCCGATGCCCGACAGGTTGACGTGCACGCCACGGTCGCCCTGGTTCGGCCAGAACAGCTTCACCGGCAGTTGCGGATTGTCCTTGTGCATGCGGCCGTAGTAGTAGGTGTTGACGATGCCGACGTCGCACTGCCCGGCGGCGATGGCCTGCAGCAGCGCGTTGTCGTCGGAGAACACGTCGGTGGCCAGGTTGTTCACCCAGCCCTGGAGAATCTGCTCGGTCTTCTGCGCGCCGTGGGTCTCGATCAGGGTGGCGGTCAGCGACTGGTTGTAGACCTTCTTCGCGGTGCGCAGGCACAGGCGACCTTCCCATTTCGCATCGGCCAGTTCCTCATAGGTCGACAGTTCCTCGGGCTTCACCCGCTGGGTCGAATAGGCAATGGTCCGCGCGCGCAGCGACAGGCCGGTCCAGCTGTCGGTTCCGGAGCGGTACTGCGGCGGGATGTTCGCGTCCAGGGTCGGCGAATCGAAGGGCTGCAGGATACCCATCTTCTCGGCCTGCCAGAGGTTGCCGGCGTCCACGGTGAGCAGCAGGTCGGCCGGGGTGTTGGCGCCCTCGGCCTTGATCCGCGCCATCAGCGGCGCTTCCTTGTCGGTGATGAACTTGATCTTCACCCCGGTGGCCTGGGTGTAGGCGTCGAACACGGGTTTGATCAGCTCGTCGATGCGCGAGGAATAGACCACCACTTCGTCGGCGGCCTGGGCCGTGCTACCGAAGGCGGCCAGCAGGAGGGTGGCGATAAGACCTTTGCGCGCGAGCATGAGCGTGTCCTTTGCGGAGAAGAAATCCCGCAAATGATAAGGAACCTCATTTGCTGCTGAGGGGCGCGTTTGTGTCGGGGTGTTTCGGGAGGGTGTGGTTTGGGGTCGCGGGATGGATAGCTGCTCGGGAAACGCCCCTCACCCCCGCCCTCTCACAGAGGGAGAGGGAGCTGTTCGGCACTGCAGATATCACGGAGTCAGCCGGCAATCTCTAAACGACCAGTTCGCGCCGATCGGTCCCCTCTCCCTTTGGGAGAGGGTTAGGGTGAGGGGGCCGCAGGCCGCCTTGGCTAGACCCGCGCCAACCCCGGCAAATCCCCCGACAGCCCCAGCGCCTGGCGCACGAACACGCCCTTGGCCTCATGGTGCTTGTCCACCAGCCGCAGCCCGGCGTTACGTAGCCAGCGTACCGCCAGCGGGTCGGCCTGGAACAGGCGCTGGAAGCCTTCCATCGCCGCCATCATGGCCAGGTTGTGCGGCATGCGACGACGTTCGAAGCGGCTCAGCACGCGTTCCTCGGCGATGTTCTCGCCACGAGCGTGGGCATGCTCGATCACCTCGGCGAGCACCGCGGCATCCAGGAAGCCCAGGTTCACGCCCTGCCCGGCCAGCGGGTGGATGGTGTGCGCGGCGTCGCCGATCAGCGCCAGCCCCGGCTCCACATAGCGCTTGGCGTGGCGCTGGCGCAGGGGGATGCACAGCCGGCGATCGGCGTGTTCGATGGCGCCCAGGCGGTGCTCGAAGGCGAGCCCGAGCGCCTTGCAGAAGCCTTCGTCGTCCAGCGCCATGAGCTTCTCGGCTTGCTCGGGGGTAGTCGACCAGACGATCGAACACCAGTGCGCGTCGCCCTCCTTCGCCAGCGGCAGGAAGGCCAGCGGGCCGTCGTCGGTGAAGCGCTGCCAGGCGGTGGCCTGGTGGGGTTTCTCGACGCGCACGCTGGTGACGATGGCGTGGTGCAGGTAATCCCATTCGCGGGTGGCGCAGCCGGCCAGACGGCGCACGGCGGAATTCGCGCCGTCGGCGGCGACCACCAGCGGCGTACGGATTTCGCGGCCATCGGAAAGGCTCAGCAGCCAGTCGTCGCCGGAGTGCCGCAGTTGTTCCAGGCGCGCATTGGGCAGCAGGCCGAGGGCGGAGTCATGCAGCCGTTCCAGCAGGGCATCCTGCACCACGCGGTTCTCGACGATATGGCCGAGCATCTCGGCATGCACGCTGGCAGCGCTGAAGTGGATCTGCCCGGTGCCGGAGCCGTCCCACACCTGCATCTCGCGGTAAGGTTCGGCGCGACGCGCAGCGATGCCGTCCCAGGCGTGCAGGCGCTGGAGAATCCGCCGGCTGGCCTCGGACAGCGCACTGACGCGCGGCTCGAAAGCTGCTTCGCGGTCGAACGGCTTGACGCTCAGCGGCGAGCCGTCCAGCAGCAGGATATCCAGCCCGCTGCCTTCCAGGGCCAGGGCCAGCGCACTGCCGACCATTCCCGCCCCGACGATTACCAGATCCGCGTGCATGTGCGTTCCTTCTTCAGCGGCCCGCGCAGCGTCGGCGCGGGCATCGAAATTCAAGCGGCCTGCCGCGCGCGCGGCTTGAGCCGGACGTACAGGGTCTTCTGCACCCGCGCCACCAGAGTGCCTTCGCCGTCACGCACTTCGGCGTGCAGGCGCGGCAGGTATTTTTCGCCGCCGGCAGTCTGCTCGCGGATGTCGTCGAGCAGGTGCTGGTCGATATGGAAGTCGGCATACACCGGCCCCTTGCCGGGGCTGACGAATTCGATGTTGGCGGCCTTGTCCCAGACGATGTACTCGCGCCCCAGGTTCTCCATCAGCATCAGCATGAAGAAGGGGTCGGTCATGCTGTACAGGCTGCCGCCGAACTGGGTGCCGACGTAATTGCGGTTGAACAGGTTCAGGCCCATCTTCACGCGGATTTCGCGGAAATCCGCGCTGATGTGGCGCACCCGCACCCCGGCGCCGAGGTACGGCGGGTAGAGGTTCAGGCCAAAGCGCAGCAGGCGGGCGCGGCGGGAGCTTTTGCGAGCGTCCATCGAATCAGACCGGCCGGGCGCCCAGGCCCATGGCCTGGCGGGCAAACCAGCGCTTGGCCGGCGGCAGCAGGTCGAGGCCGAGCAGGCCGATGTTGCGGCCAGTGGCCAGCAACGGCTGGGCATTGGAGAACAGGCGGGTGACGCGGTCGGAGAAACCGACGGTCATCTGCTGGTCCAGGCGCTGGCCGTCCAGGTAGCGCTGCAGCACGGCGAAATCTCCCGGCGCGGCCTCTTCCTGCAACAGGCGATCACCCAGGGCCTTGGCATCGCGCAGCGACAGGTTGAAGCCCTGCCCGGCAATCGGGTGCAGGCTGTGGGCGGCGTTGCCCAGCACGACCAGATGCGGGCGAATCTGCTCATCGGCCTCGGTCAGGCTCAGCGGGTAACCATAGCGCGCGCCAACCTGGCGCAGGGTGCCCAGGCGATAGCCAAAGGCGTCCTGCAACTCGGCGAGGAAGGCCGCGTCAGGCAACTCGCGCAGGCGCTCGGCGTCGTGGCCGATGCGGGTCCAGACCAGTGCACAGCGGTTTTCCGGCAATGGCAGCAGGGCCAGCGGGCCATTCTCGGTGAAACGCTCGAAGGCCTGTCCGCGATGGGCTTCGGACGGGCTGATGTTGGCGATGAGTGCGGTCTGCCCATAGGACGAGGAGCGCACGTTGATGCCCAGTTGCTCGCGCAGGCCGGAGCGGCCGCCGTCGGCCAGCACGGCGAGGTCGCAGTCCAGTTGCGAGTCGTCGTCCAGGGTCAGGCGGTAGCCATCGCCCAGCGCGTCCATCCGCCGTACTTCGGCCGGGCAGCGCCAGCTCACCACGTCCGGGTCGAGCGCATGCCACAGGCATTGGCCGAGCCAGGCGTTCTCCACCACGTAGCCGAGCGCCGGAACGCCCTCTTCCACCGCCGTCAGGCGCGCGGCGCCGAAGCGACCGCGGTCGGAGACGTGGATCTGGGTGATGGGTTCGGCGCGCTGGGCGATCTGCTGCCAGAGCCCCAGGCGCTCGTAGATCTGCCGGCTGCCGAAGGACAGCGCCGAGGAGCGCGCGTCATAGCTGGGCTGGTAGGCATCGCCGGGGGCGAAGGGCTCGATCAGCACGATCTGCCAGCCGCGCGCGCGGGCGCCGGCCTGGAGGATCAGCGCAAGGCTTGCACCGACGAGCCCGCCACCGATGATGGCCAGTTGCGTACGTGGCATGTCAGGCGGCCTGGGCCTTGGCCTGCGCCATCAGTGCCTCGATTTCGGCGACAGTCTTCGGCACGCCGTTGGTGAGCACTTCGCAACCGGTCCTGGTCACGACGACGTCGTCTTCGATGCGCACGCCGATGCCGCGCCATTTCTTCGGCACGTCGGTGTTGTCCGGCGAAATGTAGATACCCGGCTCGACGGTCATCGACATCCCAGGTTCGAGCACGCGCCATTCGCCGCCGACGCGGTATTCGCCGACGTCGTGCACGTCCATACCCAGCCAGTGGCCGGCACGGTGCATGTAGAAGGCCTTGTAGGCTTCGCGCTCGATCAGCTCGTCGACGTCGCCCTTGAGCAGGCCCAGTTCCACCAGCCCGGCGGTGATGACCCGCACGGTGGCCTCGTGGGCTTCGTTCCAGTGACGGCCCGGGGCGATGTAGTCGAAGGCTGCCATGTTGGCGTCCAGCACCAGCTGGTAGATGGCCTTCTGCTCGGGGCTGAAGGTGCCGCTGGCGGGGAAGGTGCGGGTGATGTCGCTGGCGTAGCAGTCGATCTCGCAGCCGGCGTCGATCAGGATCAGGTCGCCGTCCTTGATCTGCGCGTCGTTCTCCCGGTAATGCAGGATGCAGGCGTTGCGGCCGGTGGCGACGATGGAGCCATAGGCCGGCATCTTCGCGCCGCCCAGGCGGAAAGCGTATTCCAGCTCGGCTTCCAGGTGGTACTCGTAAAGCCCCGGACGGCAGGCCTGCATGGCGCGGATGTGGGCACCGGCGGAGACTTCCGCGGCGTAGCGCATCACCTTCACCTCACCGGCGCTCTTGTACAGCCGCTGGTCGTGCAGCAGGTGGTCGAGGGCGACGAACTCGTTCGGCGGCTGCGCGCCCTGGCGCGCCTTGGAGCGGATCACGTTGATCCACTCCATCAGCCGGCGGTCGAACTCCTGGTTGGCGCCGAGGGCGTAGTACACGCGGTCGCGGCCTTCGATCAGGCCCGGCAGGATGTCGTCGATATCGCCGATGGGGAAGGCATCGTCGGCGCCGAAGGTGCTGATGGCACCGTCCTGGCCAGCGCGCAGGCCGTCCCAGAGCTCACGCTCCGGATCGCGCTCGCGGCAGAACAGCACGTACTCGCCGTGCTCGCGGCCGGGGATCAGCGCCATCACCGCTTCCGGCTCGGGGAAGCCGGTGAGGTACTGGAAGTCGCTGTCCTGGCGATAGACGTGCTCGACGTCGCGGTTGCGGATGTACATCGGCGCCGCCGGGAGAATGGCGATGCTGTTGGGTTCCATCTGCGCCATCAGCGCCTTGCGACGACGGGCGTATTCCGACTTGGCGATACGGATCATGCGCGACCTCAATGCAGGGAGGGTTTCTCGGCCGGTGCCGGCACCTTGCCGAATTCGGAGAACAGCAACAGCGGGGCGACGCGCAGGTATTCCTGCACTTCCATGTAGTCGGCCTCGCCGTCTTCGGATTCTTCCAGCTGGCCGCCGACCTGGGCGATGGCGGCGATGTCCTGCAGCACTTCATCGGCTTCGTCCGACAGGCTGGGGGCACGCAGCGCCAGGCCGAAGCCGGCGAGGAAGCCCTGGCACCACTGGCCCAGGGCGGTGGCTCGCTCCAGCAACGGCTCGTCGTCGTTGGGCAGCATCAGCACCACGGCCATCTCGCCCTGGCTGAAGTCCTGCTGGACCATGCCCAGCAGGCCGCCCAGTGCCGCGCCCAGGCGTTCGCCCGGCTCGCCACCGAGCAGTTCACCGGCGGCCTGCAGCCATTCGCCCTGGTCGAAACCAGACCCGGCGCAGACGCGACCGAGCAGGTGGCCGTGCAGTTCGGCGGGGGAAATCGGCAGGGCTGCCTCGGCGAGCAGGGCGGCGAAGGCGGTGTAGGCGGAGCTGGAAGTGGACATGATCGAACCCGGGTGACGGCTAGGCGCCATCAGGCGCCGCGCATAGAATATGGTCCGTTATCCTAGCACCGGCGCACACCGCAAGACCATGTGACGACGCGCCGGGCAGCCGTGCGTTGACCCACCCCCACGGCAGTCCTATATAGTTCTCGATTACTTAAGCAACTCCCAAGCGAGAGCCCATGGAAGACGCCGACCTGCACGCGCTGATCGCCAAGTTCGACCTGCTGCTCCAGCGCCTGGAACAGCTCAAGGCCGAGAACCGGCTGCTGCGGGCGAACGAGAAAAGCTGGCGGGAAGAACGCGCCCATCTGATCGAGAAGAACGATTTGGCTCGGCAGAAGGTCGAAGCGATGATTTTGCGTCTTAAAGCCCTGGAGCAGGACTCATGAGCCAGTCGAACACCCTGAACGTCCAAATCCTCGACAAGGAGTACTGCATCGCGTGCCCTGCGGACGAGCGCGTCAACCTGGAAAGCGCCGCGCGCTATCTGGACAGCAAGATGCGCGAGATCCGCTCCAGCGGCAAAGTGATCGGTGCCGACCGCGTCGCGGTGATGGCGGCCCTGAACATCACCCACGACCTGCTGCACAAGCAGGAGCGCGTGGAACACGACAGCGGGTCCACCCGTGAACGCGTGCGCGAACTGCTCGAGCGCGTGGATCGCGCCCTGACCACAGACACCCCTACCACCGATAAAGACCAGGGTGAAGTCTGACCAGGGAAATTTCCTTGGGGTATAATCGCCTCGCTCCCTGGTGTGTTTGCCAGTCGGTGATGTCCCTGAGCCGATAATTGCAACAACGGGGGTTGCCAGTTGGGCTGGTGTGCATGTCCGCACGACGGAAAGCCTTAAAGCCTGCTGCAACCACCACCTTGAACTCTCGGGTTCAAGGGCTAACCCGACAGCGGCATGTCCGGGGAGCTTTACCCTTCCATGATCCACGCAGATTCCCTCTCCCGCCCTGCCCTGCGCCGCCAGCTGCGCCAGGCCAGACGCGCGCTCACGCCCCTCCAGCAACGCCTCGCCGCCCAGGCTCTGTATCGCCAGCTCGCGCAGCACCCGCTGTTCCGCCGGGCGAAGCACATTGCCCTGTATCTGCCGGCTGACGGCGAAATCGACCCGCGCCCGTTGATGCAGGCTGCGCAGAAGCGCGGCAAGGCAACCTACCTGCCGGTGCTCTCCCACTGGCCACGCACGCACATGACCTTCCAGCAGGTGGGCATCGGCGAGCGCTGGGTACGCAACCGCTTCGACATCGCCGAACCGCAGGCCGACCGTCGGCGCCAGCGTCCCGCCTGGGCGCTGGACCTGCTGTTGCTACCACTGGTCGGCTTTGATCCACAAGGCGGCCGCCTGGGAATGGGCAAGGGGTTCTACGACCGGACCCTGGCCTACCTGGGAATGCGCAAAAATTGGCAGAAACCGACGCTATTGGGCCTGGCGCACGAGTGCCAGAAGGTCGACAAGCTGGAGCTGGCGAGCTGGGATGTGCCGCTGATGGGCATAGTGACGGACGACGGCTGGTATGGCCGTCTCGCGACGGAATCGCGTTCCTTGCGATAACCGTGGCGGCAGCAGTCCCCTGAGTCAGGGCTGCTGGGTGACCTGCACCGGGGCGTTGCCCTGGCGTTGTTCCCACAGGCTCTGGGTGTAACCGGTAGTGACGACACCCAGACCGAAAAGTATTACCAACACCCACAAAAGATCAGGCTTGCGTTTCATCGATTGCCTCCCCCTTCCAGGCAAACTGTCAACGATGGCCGGCGGTGGTTTTTTTATCCGTCCGGCAGGCCAAGCTAAAAACGGCGGCATTCTCCGACAATGAAAAGCTTCTCGCAATTCTGACGCCAACCGATCGTCGGAGGAGCAGTCGCCCCCAAAACTTCCGGCACTTTCAGGCAATGTTCATGCCGATACTCCTACATCTTCTTCCTACAATTTGTTTCCGGCGAGCCGGCAGCTTGTCGCAGGGAAACGCCTACCCTTAGTCATCGTTACCCGCCACGCACAAGGAGACCCTCGCGGATGGCACGCGCTTACTGGCTGATGAAATCCGAGCCCGACGAACTCTCGATCCACGACCTGCAGCGCCTGAAAACAGCGCGCTGGGATGGCGTGCGCAACTACCAGGCACGCAACTTCATGCGCAGCATGCAGCCGGGCGACCTGTTCTTCTTCTACCACTCCAGCTGCCCGGAGCCGGGCATTGCCGGCATTGCCGAGATTCAAGGCGAGGCCTACCCGGACCCGACCGCCCTGGACCCGAAAAGCCACTACCACGATCCCAAGGCCAGCGACGAAAAGAACCCCTGGACGGCCCGTGATGTCGGCTTCGTCGAGGCCTTCCGCTCGGTTCTGCCGCTGGGCATCCTCAAGGCACAGGCCGGACTGGAAGAAATGCCGCTGGTGCAGAAAGGCAGCCGTCTGTCGGTCATGCCGGTCACGGCCGAACAGTGGGCGATCGTCGTCGGCCTGGCGCACAAGTAGAGGCACTGTGCTATTAGGTTACTGAAGCCCCCGGAATTCGCCGCATGCACCGCCTTCAGTCCTCATTAGCTACCTACCTCGGGCTTGGCGGTCTGCTCTGTGTGCTCCTGCTCGCCAGTGCCTGGCTGGGCGAAGAGCTGGCGAGCAGCGAACGGCAGCGGGTGCAGGAGCGCCTGACCTACCAGGGGCGCAGCCTGGCGCACCAGTTGGAAGCCAACCTCCACGAACAGGTCCAGGGCCTGGACCTGCTTGCCCAGCTGTGGACCCACCACGGCCGCATGCCCCGCCCCGAATGGGAGCTGGACGCGCGCTTCTACGTGCGCAGCTTCCCCGGCTACCAGTCGATCCAGTGGTCCGGCCCGGACTTGCGCATCCGCTGGCTGGAACCGCTGCAAGGTAACGAGGCAGCGCTCAACTTCCAGCTTTCCCCGCAGCACCCCAACTACGCCACGGCGATGTCCGCCCGCGACAGCGGCAAGCCGCGCCTGAGCGACAGCGTGGAGCTGGTGCAGGGCGGACGTGGCTTCGTGCTCTACACACCGGTGTATATCCGCGATGCGGACAGTCAGCTGCGCTTCGACGGTTTCATGCAGGGCGTCTTCCGCGTCGGCCCGCTGATGGACAACCTGCTCCGGCAGGCCGACAACCACCTGTTCAGCGTGCGCCTGCTGGAGCACGGCAGGCCGCTCTATGTGCGCGAACAGCCCGCCGGTGATGCCGAACAGACCCTGCGGGTGCCGTTGCGCCTGCTCAACAACCGCAGCTTCGAACTGGAGCTCAGCCCCACTTCGGCCCTCGTGCAGTCACTGTCCACGCCGTTGCCGAAGGTGGTGTTCGGCGGCGGCGTTGCCATCAGCCTGCTGCTGGCGGCGGCGCTGTTCCTCGCCCGCGAGAACGCCCGCCGCGCCACCGCGCTGAGCGCCAGCAACCAGCTGCTCAACCAGGAAGCCGAGCAACGCCAGTCGGTGGAGGCCCACCTGCGCGACAGCCGCGAGCGCCTGCAGCTGGCGCTGGACCTCACCGACTCCAGCCGCGATGCGCTATTCATCTTCGACCTGCAACAGCGCGAGCTGCTGCACATGAACCGCGCAACCTACAACACGCTGGGCTACAGCGCCGAGGACTTCCGCCACCTGCTGCGCGATGACCCCGAACGGCTGATTCCCGGCTTCCACGCCTGGATCCAGCTGGTGCAACAGGCGCACCGGCTGAACCTGTCGATGATCTTCCAGCGCGAAATGCAGCGCCGCGACGGCAGCCTGCAACCGGCGGAGATCAACACCCAGCTGATCCACCAGGGCGACCGCGACTACCTGATCGCCGTGGCCCGCGACAACAGCGAGCGCCTGCAACTCGAAGCGCAGCTGCACAGGCTCTCGCAGCAGGACGGCCTCACCGGCCTGTTCAACCGCCGCTACTTCGACCGCCAGCTGCAGAGCGAATGGCGCCGCCTGCGCCGCGCCGACGCGCCGCTGGCGGTGCTGATGCTCGACGTCGACCACTTCAAGCGCTTCAACGACTGCCTCGGCCACCTGGCCGGCGACGACGCGCTGCGGCGCCTCGCCAGCTGCCTGCAGGAGTGCCTGCAACGCGAAGGCGATGTGGCTTGCCGTTATGGCGGCGAAGAGTTCGTCATCATCCTCACCGACACCGGGCTGGAAGGCGCCAGCCATGTCGCCGCGCGCATCCACCGGCGCGTGGCCGAGATGGGCATCGCGCATCCGGCCGGTGAACTGGGAAGACTGACGGTGAGTATCGGCCTGGCCATCGCCACGCCGGGGCAGGACGCCGAGCCGGACCAGTTGATCGCCCAGGCTGACCAGGCGCTGTATGCCGCCAAGCACAAGGGGCGGAATCAGACCTGCGTGTGGCCGGTGGATAGGGCCGAGCATACGCTCTCCTGACCCCTCAAGCCTGGCAAGGACACCCCAATGTAGGAGCGGGCCATGCC
>NZ_JYOA01000007.1:288731-404744 GCF_000955805.1 Pseudomonas sp. 21
CATGGCGCGCTCCTACAGGGGCTTGGCATCAGGCCATCTGCCCGATGGTCCGGCGGAAGCGCCACAAGGCGCCGGCGAAGAACGCCGCGCCGATCCCGACGATGGCCAGCAGTTGCGGCCAGACGATGGACAAGTCCGCACCGCGATAGAGGATCGCCTGGGCCAGGCTGACGAAGTGCGTGGTCGGCGCCGCCAGCATGATGTTCTGCACCAGCTCCGGCATGCTCTCGCGCGGCGTGGTGCCGCCGGAGAGAATCTGCAGCGGCATCAGAGTGAGGATCACCAGCAGCCCCAGTTGCGGCATCGAGCGCGCCACGGTGCCAATGAAGATGCCCATGGACGTGGTGGCGAACAGGTGCAGCGCCGCCCCCAGCAGGAACAGCCCCACCGAGCCGCTGATCGGCACATCCAGCCAGCCGCGGACCACCAGCTGCAACGAGATCGCCGCCGCCACCAGCACCACGGTGCCCATGGACCAGACCTTGGCCATCATGATCTCGAAGGCGGTCAGCGGCATCACCAGCAGGTGCTCCACCGTGCCGTGCTCGCGCTCGCGGATCAGCGCGGCGCCGGTGAGGATGATCGACAGCATGGTGATCTGGTTGATCACCTCCATTACCGCGCCGAACCAGGCCTGGGTCAGGTTCGGGTTGAACTCCATGCGCACCGCCAGCTCCGCCGGCATCGCCGCTTCGGCGCGGTAGCGGCTGACGAATTCGCGCACCTCGGTGCCAACGATGTTCTGGATGTAGCCGGCGCCGGAGAAAGCCTGGCCGGTCTGTGTCGCATCGACGTTGACCTGGATCGCCGGCTGTCGCCCGGCCAGCACGTCGCGCTGGAAGTCCGGCGGGATGTCCAGGGTGAAGGTGTACAGGCCGACGTCCATGCCACGGTCCATCTCGGCATGGCCGATCATTTCCGGGATGCGGAAATACGGTGGCTGGAAGGCGTTGATGATCCGCGTGGAGAGTTGCGACTGGTCCTCGTCGACGATGGCGATAGGCGCGTGGTGCAGGGTTTCCGGCACCCCGGTAGCGGAGCTGTAGACGCCCAGGGTGAAGGCCCAGGCGATCAGGATCAGCATCGCGTAGTCGCGGCCCAGGCTGCGGAATTCCTTGATGCCGAGGTTGAAGATGTTCGCCAGCTTGTTCATGGCTCAGTCCTCCTGCTTCTTCAGGCAGGCCACGCTGAGCAACGTCAGCACCACGATCATCGCCGCCAGCGGCAGGTAGTAGACCCACAGGTCGGGGAAGCCCAGCGCCTTGGAGAAGGCGCCACGGCTGATGATGAGGAAGTGCGAGGTCGGGTAGAGCTGGCCGATGAAGGCTGCCGCGCCCTCCAGCGACGACACCGGGTGGATCAGCCCGGAGAACTGGATCGCCGGGATCATGGTGGCGATGGCGGTACCGAACACCGCGGCGATCTGGCTCTTCATGAAGGTCGAGAGCAGCAGGCCCAGCCCGGTGCTGGTCACCACGTAGAGGAACGCACCGACCAGCAGCGCGAGGAAGCTGCCCTTGAGCGGCACCTGGAACAGCAGCACGGCCATGGCCAGCATCAGCACGAAGTTGATCATGCCCATGCCGATGTAGGGCAGCTGCTTGCCCAGCAGGAATTCCAGGCGCGTGACCGGCGTGACGTAGAGGTTGGTGATCGAGCCCAGCTCCTTCTCCCGCACCACGCCCAGGGCGGTGAGCATCGCCGGGATCATGATCAGCAGCAGCGGGATCACCGCCGGCACCATGGCTTTCAGGCTCTCCACGTCCGGGTTGTAGCGGTAGCGCACCTCAGTGCTGGCCGCCGCGCTGGCAGCAGCGCTGCCGTTCTGCCGGGCGAGGTCGGCCAGGTAGCTGGCGTGCAGCCCCTGCACGTAGCCGAGCACGGTATTGGCACGGGTCGGCATAGCGCCGTCGATCCACACGCCGATGGTCGGGTCGGCGCCACGCTTGAGGTCGCGGCCGAAGTTCGGCGGGATCTCCACCGCCAGGCTGATGTCGCCGCTGCGCAGGCGGCGCTCCAGGTCGTCCGGGTCCTGGATCGCCTGCTTCTCGATGAAGTAGCGCGAGCCGGCGATGTTCAGCGCGTAGGCCTGGCTGGTGGTGGTCTGGTCGCGGTCGAGCACCGCGTAGGTCAGGTCCTCGACGTCCATGTTGATGCCGTAGCCGATGATGAACATCAGCAGCGCAGTGCCGACCAGCGCCAGGGTCAGGCGGATCGGGTCGCGGCGCAGCTCCATGGCCTCGCGTCGCGCGTAGCTGAACAGGCGCAGCCAGCTGAAGCGATCGCTGCCCTTGTAGCGCGTGGATTCAGTGGTCGGTTCCGGCGCAGGGGCCGTTTCCGGCACTGGCGCGCTGCCAGCGGCTTCTTCCAGGTAGGCGATGAAGGTGGCTTCCAGCGTCGGCAGGCCGCGCTTGTCGATCAGCCCCTGCGGGGTGTCGCTGTCGAGCACCTTGCCGGCGTGCATCAGCGAGATGCGGTCGCAGCGCTCGGCCTCGTTCATGAAGTGGGTGGAGATGAAGATGGTCACGCCGTCGTTGCGCGACAGCTCGACCATCAGCTCCCAGAAGCCGTCGCGGGCCACCGGGTCGACGCCCGAGGTGGGCTCGTCGAGGATCAGGATTTCCGGCTTGTGGATCACCGCCACGGCCAGCGACAGGCGCTGGCGAATGCCCAGCGGCAGGCTGTCGGGCAGTTCGTTGCGGACCTTGCCGAGGTCGAAGCGCTGGAGCATTTCCTCCACGCGCGGGCCGATCTGCTCGGCCGGCAGGTGGAAGAGTTTCGCGTGCAGCTCGAGGTTCTGCAGCACCGTCAGCTCGGCGTACAGCGAGAACGCCTGGGACATGTAGCCCACGCGCCGGCGGGTCTCCATGTCGTTGGCGTTGACCGGCTGGCCGAACAGCGCGCAGGTGCCTTCGCTGGCCGGCAACAGGCCGGTGAGCATCTTCATGGTGGTGGACTTGCCGCAGCCGTTGGAGCCAAGGAAGCCGAAGATTTCCCCGCGCTCGATGCGGAAGCTCACATGGTCGACCGCGACGAAATCGCCGAAGCGGCAGGTCAGCCCCTCGGCTTCGATGGCGATCTGCGGTGCACCGTCATTCTGCGGACGAGGGGGAATCACCAGCTTGTGGTGGCCGGCACGCTTGCTCTCGGGCAGCAGCGCGATGAACGCCTCCTCGAGGTTCTGCGTCGATGTCTGTTCACGCAACTCGGCGGGTGTCCCGGTGGCGAGCACCTTGCCCTCGTCCATCGCCACCAGCCAGTCGAAACGCTCGGCCTCTTCCATGTAGGCGGTGGCCACCAGCACGCTCATGCCTTCGCGACCGGCGCGGATACGGCCGATCAACTCCCAGAACTGGTTGCGCGACAGCGGGTCGACGCCAGTGGTGGGTTCGTCGAGGATCAGCAGGTCGGGATCATGGATCAGCGCGCAGCACAACCCGAGCTTCTGCTTCATGCCCCCGGACAGCTTGCCCGCCGGTCGCTCGGCGAAAGGCGCCAGCCCGGTGCTCTGCAGCAGGTCGGCGATGCGCCGCTCGCGCTCGGCCTTGTCGTGGCCGAACAGGCGGCCGAAGAAGTCGACATTCTCGAACACCGAGAGCGTCGGGTAGAGGTTCTTGCCCAGGCCTTGCGGCATGTAGGCAATGCGCGGGCACACCGCGCGGCGATGGCGCACATCGCGCATGTCGCCGCCGAGCACCTGGATCTCGCCGTCCTGCATCTTCCGCGCGCCGGCCAGCAGCGCCAGCAGGCTGGACTTGCCGACGCCATCCGGGCCGATCAGGCCGACCATGCGGTTGGCCGGAATTTCCAGGCTGACGTCGTCCACTGCGCGGGTCTCGCCATAGCGCAGCGAGACGCCAGCCAGACGGGCCACGCAGTCGGCGGCGTTCATTGCGGAACCTTGATCTGCAGGTCAGCCGGCCATTCCACCTGCGGGTCGAGGCGCATGTAGGCCATGCCCGGCACGCCGGTCTTCACGTAGGTGATGTATTTCTCCAGCAGGCCCGGATCCAGGCGCGCCTTGACGCGGAACATCAGCTTCTCGCGCTCGTTTGCGGTCTCCACGGTCTTGGGCGTGAACTGCGCAACGCTGGCGACGTAGGACACCTTGGCCGGGATCACGTACTCGGGCACCGCATCGATCACCAGGCGCACTTCCTGGCCCAGCTCGACCTTGCCGGCCTGGCCCGAGGGCAGGAAGAAGGTCATGTAGACGTCGGCCAGGTCGACCATGTTGAGCAGCTTGCCGCCGGCCGGCAGGACCTCGCCCGGCTGCGCCACGCGGTACTGCACGCGGCCGTTGCGCGGGGCCTTGAGGTCGCTGTCGTCGATGTCGGCCTGCAGGCGCACGGTGCTCGCGGTGGCGGCCTCGATGGCCGACTGCGCCTCGATCACCTGGGAGCTGGCGGCAGCGATGCTGGCCTGAGCCGAGATGACCTGGGAGCGCGAAGCGGCCAGCGCCGCCTGGGAACTCTGCAGGGCAGCGCGGTCATCGTCGAGTTGCTGTTGCGGCAGGGCGTTGCGCTTGACCAGTTGCTCGGTGCGGGTGAAGCGCTTCTGCGCAGCGGTCAGCTCGGCCTGGCGCTGGGCGACCATGGCCTCGGCGGTGGCCTTCTCGCTGTGCCGCTGGGCCACCAGGGACTCGGCAGTGAGCTTGGCATTCTGCGCCCGCCGCACTTCGGCCTCGGCCTGCGCCAGCTGGGCCTTGAGCACCTGGGTGTCCATGCGCGCGACAACCTGGCCGGTCGTCACGAAGTCGCCTTCGTCCACGAGGATTTCCGCCACCCGCCCGGCGAGCTTGGTCGCGACATCCACCTCGGTGGCTTCGATGCGCCCGTTGCCGCTGGCAAAACCTTCGCCCAGCCCGGTCGGCTTGAACGTCTGCCAGGCCAGCGCGGCGAGCACGGCCACCACCAGCACCGCGAGACCGCGGGTGCGCCAGCTTTTTGCGTTTCCTGTCATCCGATTTCCCCTTTGTCCAGGCGCTCGAATTCGAGCGGATCATGAGGGGATGTTCGGCGACCAGCGGCAAACGGGGTTTGATTCAGGTCAGGCGTGCGCCGGAAATTTCCTACGCGCCTTATGAGGCGGGGCTTTCAGCCAGGCATTGCGGCGAGCAGCCGCAGCCAGGAGAGAGCAGCGCCTGCCGTGCGCAGATGAGTCGCGCTCATGCAGGTGCCGCCCGGAAGGGGTCAGGGCTGAACGATCAGATTGTTGAACAGCAGGTCGTCCACCAGCGGCTTGCCTTCCTCCTGCTGGAGGGCGGTCTGCACCTGCTTGAGGGCCTCCTGGCGCAGCTTTTCCTTGCCGTCGACGCTGCCGAGGGAGTCATCGGTCTGCTGGGCGAAGAGCATCACCAACTGATTGCGGATCAGCGGTTCGTGGTGCTCGACCTTCTCGGAAGCCTCCTTGCCGGTGACCTTCAGCGCGATGTCGGCCTTGAAGTACTTCAGGCGCGGACCGCTGCCATAGTTGCCCACCAGCGCCGGGGTGAGGTCGATGAACACGGGCTTGTTGGCGTCTTCCGGCTTGGCTTCCTCGGATTCGGAAGCCACGACGAAGGTACTGAAGGAAAAGGCCAGCAACAGGGCGAGGAAAGCTCTCAAGGCAATGTCTCCGGATTCGATGGGCAAAGGATAGCCACACTCGCGCCGCCGCCCAAGCTATATCGGGGCATAAGCCCAGGCCATGGTGATTTGCCCCCTGTGCCCGCGCTCCTACACTGGCCCTCTACTCACAAAGAAGAACCTCCAACGGAGTACGTCCTCATGAAAGCCGTGCTGTGCAAAGCCTTCGGCCCCGCCGAAACCCTGGTGCTGGAAGACATCGCCAGCCCCGAGCCGAAGAAGAACGAAGTCCTGCTGCAGGTGCATGCCGCCGGGGTGAACTTCCCCGACACGCTGATCATCGAGGGCAAGTATCAGTTCAAGCCGCCCTTCCCGTTCTCCCCGGGTGGCGAAGCCGCCGGTGTGGTCGGCGCGGTCGGTGAGAAAGTCACCCATGTGAAGCCCGGCGACCGCGTGATGGCGCTGACCGGCTGGGGCAGCTTCGCCGAGGAAGTGGCGGTGCCCGGCTACAGCGTGATGCCGATCCCCGACGGCATGGACTTCGCCAGCGCCGCCGCCTTCGGCATGACCTACGGCACCTCCATGCACGCGCTCAAGCAGCGCGCCAACCTGCAGCCGGGCGAGACCCTGCTGGTGCTCGGCGCCTCCGGTGGCGTGGGCCTGGCCGCCGTTGAAATCGGCAAGGCCATGGGCGCCAAGGTGATCGCCGCCGCCAGCAGCGAGGCCAAGCTGGAAGTGGCCAGGGCCGCCGGCGCCGACGTGCTGATCAACTACAGCGAAGGCAGCCTGAAGGACAAGCTCAAGGAAATCACCGGCGGCCAGGGCGTGGATGTGATCTACGATCCCGTCGGCGGCGACCTGTTCGAGGAAGCCTTCCGCTCCATCGCCTGGAACGGCCGCATGCTGGTGGTCGGTTTCGCCAGCGGCACCATCCCGTCGCTGCCGGCCAACCTCACCCTGCTCAAGGGCGCCTCGCTGGTCGGCGTGTTCTGGGGCTCCTTCGCCCAGCGCCAGCCGCAGGACAACGCGGCGAACTTCCAGCAGCTGTTCAAGTGGTTCGCCGACGGCAAGATCAAGCCGCTGGTATCGCAGACCTTCCCGCTGGAGAAAGCTGCCGACGCGATCAATCACCTGGGCCAGCGCAAGGCGGTGGGCAAGGTGGTGGTGACCGTTCGCTGATCGCTGCCCGCGACATGAAAAAGCCCCGCATCAGCGGGGCTTTTTCATGTCGGAGGAAAACCTGTAGGAGCGCGCCATGCGCGCGATCGCGGGCGTGGCCCGCTCCTACAGGGAGACTCCGGGTTCAGGAATACAGCGCCTTGAACTGCTCGCGCAGCACGTTCTTCTGCACCTTGCCCATCACGTTGCGCGGCAGCGCATCGACCACCATCACCCGCTTGGGCTGCTTGAAGCGCGCCAGCTTGCCGTCCAGCGCGGCGAGTACCTGCGCCTCGCTCGGCGCCTGGCCCTGGGTGGCCACCAGCACAGCGGTAACGCCCTCGCCGAAGTCAGGGTGCGGCACGCCGATCACCGCCGACTCGACCACGCCGGGCAGGGTGTCGAGGATTTCCTCCAGCTCCTTGGGGTACACGTTGAAGCCGCCGCTGATGATCATGTCCTTGTTGCGGCCGACGATCTGCACGTAGCCACGCTCATCGACGAAGCCGATGTCGCCGGTCATGAAGTAGCCGTCCGCGCGCAGTTCCTCGGCAGTCTTCTCCGGCATGCGCCAGTAGCCCTGGAACACGTTCGGCCCACGTACCTCGATCATCCCCGGCTCGCCCTGAGGCAGCGGAGTCGGCTCGGACTGCGAAGGATCGGTGATGCGCAACTCGACCCCCGGCAGCGGGAAACCGACGGTGCCGGCGATGCGCTGGCCATCCAGCGGGTTGGAGGTGTTCATGCCGGTCTCGGTCATGCCGTAACGCTCGAGGATGGCCATGCCGGTGCGCTCGGAAAACGCCTTGTGGGTCTCGGCGGTGAGCGGCGCGGAGCCGGAGATGAACAGGCGCATGTGCGCCACCGCCTCGCGGGTCAGGCCGGGCTGGTCGAGCAGGCGGGTGTAGAAGGTCGGCACGCCCATCAGCAGGTTCACCTGGGGCAGCAGGCGGAGCATCTGTGCAGCATCGAACTTGCTGAGGAAGAGCATCGAGCCGCCCGCCATCAGCAGGCTGTTGCAGGCCACGAACAGGCCATGGATGTGGAAGATCGGCAGCGCATGGAGCAGCCAGTCCTCGCCGGTGATCTGCCAGGCATCCACCAGTGCGCGGGCGTTGGAAACGAGGTTGCCGTGGCTGATCATCGCCCCCTTGGAACGCCCGGTGGTGCCGGAGGTATAGAGGATCGCGGCAAGGTCGCTGGAAGCGCGCGGCACGTCGACGAAGCGCCCCGGCTTGCCATGCACGGCATCCATCAGCGAGCCGTCGCCCTGGTCGCCGAGGGTTGCCACGCGGGCCACGCCGCTGGCTTCGGCCAGTTCGCGGGCCTGGGCTTCGAAGGCCGGCGCGCAGACGAACAGCGAAGGTTCGGCGTCGTCGAGGAAGTAGCGCAGCTCGTCGCCGGTGTAGCCGCTGTTGAGCGGCAGGTACACCGCGCCAACGCGCAGCACGGCGAGGTAGAGCATCACCGTCTCGGGGCTCTTGTCGACCTGCACGGCGACGCGGTCGCCCGGCTGCACGCCGAGCTCCACCAGCGCATGGGCGAACTGCGAGGTACTGCGCAGCATGTCGGCGTAGCTGTAGCCGCCGCCCAGGGGCGTGCGGATGAAAGGTTTGGACAGGTCGCTGGGCAGGTGCTTGCCGACTTCGGCGAAAAGGCTCTGGTTCATGGTGAGGTCCTAGCGTTTTGTTTTCGCCGTCAGGGTCGCGAGCTTGCGCACCTCGGGTGAGGCCGCGACCGCGCCCTGGTTGGCGTAGGCTTCGTGGTTCTTTTCGATCTGGCGCAGTTCGTAGCGGTAGTTGACCATCAGCCCGGCGGCCTGGCGCAGGCCGCTGGCGGACAGGTCGCCACGCCAGTTCAGGCGCTCCAGGCGGGCGCCGTTGCCGAGGTGGAAGCGCGCCACCGGGTCCAGCGGCAGGCCTGCACCGTTCTTGGCGTGCAGGAAATATTCGGCGGCCAGCGCCAGCAGCGGCTGCTCGGTGCGCGGTGGTGGCGGCGCGTCGGGCTTGAGCGCCTTGAGCAGCTCGGCGGCGGCCGCGCCCAGTTGCGGGTCGTCGCCCAGCCCATCGAGCCAGCGACGGAACCCGGGTACCGGCGACAGGGTGACGTACTGGCGCAGGCCGGGAATCTCCCGCGCCAGCTCTTCCACCACCTGCTTGATCAGGAAGTTGCCGAAGGAAATGCCGCGCAGGCCGTCCTGGCAGTTGCTGATGGAGTAGAAGACGGCGGTGTCGGGTTCTTCCGCCGGTTGATCCGCGGGCTTCGCATCCAGAATGTCGGCGATCGCACCCGGCATCGCGCGGGTCAGCGCCACCTCGACGAAGATCAGCGGCTCTTCCGCCAGCGCCGGGTGGAAGAACGCGAAGCAGCGGCGGTCGGCCGGTTGCAGGCGGCTGCGCAGGTCATCCCAGTCCTTGATGGCGTGGACGGCCTCGTACTTGATGATCTTTTCCAGGATCGACGCCGGGGTCGACCAGTCGATACGCCGCAGCACCAGGAAGCCACGGTTGAACCAGGACGCCAGCAGGTGCTGCAGGTCGTGGTCCACGGCTGCCAGCTCGGGTTTGGCCTTGAGCTCACCGAGCAGCCGGCGGCGCATGGCGATCAGCTCGGCGGTGCCGCCCGGCGCCTGGTTGAGGCGGCGGAACAGCTCCTGGCGCGGCGGTTCGCTGGCCTCGAACAGCTTCGTGGTGTTGGCCGACGAGGGATCGTCGAGATAGCGCTGGCAGGCTTCGGCCAGCGCGTCATGGGGCGGCGCGAAGTCCTTGAGCAGCGTGTCGAAGAAAGCCTTCTGCTGCTCCTCCGGACAGTCGCGGTAGGCGCACAGCACCTGCCGCGCCAGCGCCACGCCGGAGGCCTCGCCGTGGCCGGAGATCAGTTTGCGGCAGGCCTGCGCCAGCGCCTGGGCATTGCCCGGCGCCGGTTCGCGCGACTCCAGCAATTGCCGGCCGCGCTCGCTGATGCTCTGCAGCAGTTCCTGGAAGAAGCTGATATTCATGCGTCCCCCTCGCTTGTGGATAAATCAGTCGCCTTTCAGCATCGGCGGCGGACAGCGCTGGTACCAGCGCGAAGCCTGCTCGTAGGCGTGGGCCAGTTGCAGCACGGCCATATCGGCCTGGTGCCTGCCGATGATCTGCAGGCCCATGGGCAGGCCCTGCTCATTGAAGCCCACCGGCACGTTGGCCGCCGGGCAACCGGACAGGGTGGCCGGGATCACCACTTCCATCCAGCGGTGGTAGGTGTCCATGGCCTTGCCGGCGATCTCTTTCGGCCAGTCCCAGCTCTTGTCGAACGGGAACACCTGGGCACTGGGCAGCAGCAGGTAGTCGTAGCGCTCGAACAACTGGCTGATCGCGCGGTACCAGTCGCTGCGCGCGGCGGAGGCGCGGAATACGTCCATGGCAGACAGCTTCAGGCCGTTCTCCACTTCCCAGATCGCCTCGGGCTTGAGCAGCTCGCGCTTGGCCGGGTCGGTGTAGGCCGCGCCGAGGGAGCCGGCGACCATCCAGTGCCGCAGGGTGCGCCAGGTGTCCCAGAGGCGCTCGGGCGAGAAGCCCATGGCGGTGTCCTCGACGTGGCAGCCGATGGCTTCGAAGTCGGCGAAGGATTTGCGGCACAGCTCCAGCACGCCCTTCTCCATGGGCAGGTGGCCGCCCAGGTCGCCCAGCCAGCCCAGGCGTGCACCCTTGAAATCACGTTCCAGCTTGCCGGCGAATTGCTCGCCACTCTCGGCGATGGACAGCGGCGCACGTGCGTCGCCGCCTGCCTGCACCGACAGCAGCAGCGCCACGTCGCGCACGCTGCGGCCCATGGGGCCTTCGTAGCCAAGCTGGTCGATGAACAGGTCGGCGCTGTCGTCGAAGGGCACGCGGCCCTGGGACGGACGGAAGCCGACGATATTGTTGAAGGCCGCGGGGTTGCGCAGCGAGCCCATCATGTCGCTGCCGTCGGCCACCGGGACCATCTGCAGCGCCAGCGCGGCCGCGGCGCCGCCGCTGCTGCCGCCGGCGGTGCGATCGGGCGCGTAGGCGCAGCCGGTGGCACCGAAGATCGGGTTGTAGCTGTGGGAGCCGAGGCCGAATTCGGGGGTGTTGGTCTTGCCGATGATGATCGCGCCGGCCGCCTTGATGCGCTCGACCATGATGCCGTCGCGCTCGGGCAGGTAATCGCGGAACAGCGGCGAGCCGAGGGTGGTGCGGATGCCCTGGGTCAGCGACAGGTCCTTCACCGCGTGGGGCAGGCCGTGCATCCAGCCACGGTACTCGCCACGGGCCAGTTCGGCGTCGCGCTGGTCGGCTTCGGCCAGCAGGAGATCGTCCGGTTGCTGGCTGACGATGGCGTTGACCGCCGGGTTGTAGCGCTCGATCTGGTCGAGGTGCGCCTGCATCACTTCGCGGCAGGAAACCTGGCGCAGGCGGATGCGCTGGGCCAGTTCGTGGGCCTGGAGCTGGACGAGTTCGTTGTGCTTATTCTGGCTCATGGAACGAGGCCTTTTTTCATCAGGGCTTCCCGCAGCGGGAAGGTTCAGTCGGGTTCAACGGCCCCGCCGGCTGGCAAGGCTTCAATCGAATATCCTGTTCGCCGGGCCGCACGCTGCCGGCGCGCCCACGAAAGTGGACGCGAGCAGCGTCGGTCGGTGGCTTTCCCGGTCGGGATCAGCGCATCAGGTTGGTCCAGATCCGGTCGGCCAGGCGGATCGCGCCTTCGCCGCAGGTCTTGCTGAACACCACCTTGGTGCCCTCGGGGATGTGCAGTTCCGGCGCATCCTTGAGGCTGGCATCGAGGAAGGGTTCCACGCCCTTGATCGGGCTCTGGTGCTTGAGGAAGTTCTGGGTCATCGCCGAGTTTTCCGGCTGGCTGAGGAAGGCGATGAACTTCTTCGCGTTCTCCGGGTGCTTGGCGCCGGCCGGGATCACCAGGTTGTCCACCCAGGCCATCACGCCCTCTTTCGGATAGAGGTACTTCAGGCTGGATTTCATCTCACGCGCACGCATCGACGAGCCGCCCCAGAACATCGACATGTCGACTTCGCCCGAGGCCAGGTTCTCGCGGATCGAGCCGGCCTTGGAGCTGTAGGTCTTGACGAAGGGCTTCTGGGTCTTCAGCAGGGTCAGCACCTGCTGCATCTGCTTGGGGTCCTCGCTGCACAGCGGGATGCCCAGGTAGAGGCTGGCGGTGTCGATCACTTCGCTGGCCGAGTCGAACATGTTGATCTTGCCCTGCAGCTCCTTCGGCGGAGTGAACAGCACCGAGTAGCTGTCGGCCGGGCCGCTGTATTTCGCGCTGTCCAGCACCACGCTGGTGGTGCCCCAGATGAAGGGCACGGCGTAGGCGCCTTCCGGGTCCCAGGCGGGCTTCTTCAGGTTGTCCTCGACGTTGGCGTAGTACGGCTGGCCGGCCGGGTCGAAGCGCTCCAGCAACTTCTCCTGGATCAGGATCGGCACGAACTGGTGCGAGGGAATGGCCACGTCATAGCCGGTGCCGCCCTGCTTGAGCTTGGCCAGCAGAGTCTCGTTGGAGTCGTAGGAATCCACGGTGACCTTGATGCCGGTTTCCTTCTCGAACTTCTCCAGGATCTGCGGGGTGAAATAACCACTCCAGCTCACCACGTTGAGTTGCTCGGCGGCCTGTGCATGGACAGCCATGGCCAGCGTCAGCGAGGCCCCTACAGCAGCGATCAGTTTGCTCATCTTCTACTCCGGTATGTGGGCTCAGGCCTTCTTCTTGCCGAGCAGGTAGGACAGGGTTACGAACAGCACGGAAACGCCGAGGATCAGGGTCGACACCGCATTCACATCGGGCGTCACGCCCATGCGCAGCAGGCCGAAGATGAAGATCGGCAAGGTGGTGGTGCCGGCCTGGGAGACCATCATCGAGATCACGAAGTTATCCAGCGAGACGATGAAGGCGAGCATCACGCCGGAGAAGATCCCCGGCATCAGCAGCGGCAGGGTGACCTTGCGGAAGGTCCGCCAGGGCCCGGCGTAGAGGTCGGCGGCGGCCTGCTCCAGGGACAGGTCCATGTCGTTCAGGCGGGCACGGATCGGCAGGTAGGCGAACGGGATGCAGAACACCGTGTGGGCGATGATCAGGTTGCCGTAGCCCAGCGACAGGCCGAGGGTGGAGAACAGCGCCAGGGTGGCCACGCCGACGACGATCTCGGGCAGCACCAGCGGCAGCATGATCGCTCCCATGGACAGGCGCAGGCCCTTGAACTTGGCCCCGCGCGAGGTGCCCAGCGCGGCCAGGGTGGCGATCGCGGTGGCGATCACGCTGGCACACACGGCGATCAGCAGGCTGTTGCCGGCGGCCTGGCGCAGCGCCTGGTTGGCGAAGGCGCTGCGGTACCAGTCGAGGCTGAAGCCGGTCCACACGGTGGCGGACTGGTTGGCATTGAACGACAGCACCACCAGCACCACGATGGGCGCGTAGAGGTACAGGTAGAACAGGAAACTCAGGACGCCGAAGCCACGGAAGTCCTGTACGCCCAGACGGCGCTTGGTCAGCAGCGAGAGCATCATTCACCTCCCCGGGCGATGCGCAGGCGCTCGGCGCGCATCGCGTAGAACATCAGCACCAGCATCACCGCGCCCATCAGCACCAGCGACAGCGCCGCACCGAAGGGCCAGTTCCGCGAGTCGCTGAACTGCCGGAAGATCAGGTTGCCGAGCATCATCTTGGTACCACCGCCGAGCAGCTCGGGGGCGATCATCGCGCCCAGGCAGGGCACGAAGGTGAGGATGGCGCCGGCCAGGATGCCCGGCCGGGCGATCGGCAGGACCACCTTGCGCAGAGTGCGGATGCGCCCGGCGTAAAGGTCCTGGGCCGCTTCGAGCAGGCGCATGTCCATCTTCTCGAGGGTGGCGTAGATCGGCAGCACGACGAAGGGCGCGTAGGTGTAGACCAGGCCCAGCAGCACGGCGCCGTCGGTGTAGAGCAGGTTCAGCGGCTGGTGGATTAGCCCTAAGCTCATCAGCGTGCCGTTGACCACGCCGGTGCCGCGCAGCAGCAGGATCCAGGCGTAGGTACGGATCAGCAGGTTGGCCCAGAACGGCACGGTGATCAGGAAGATCAGCAGGCCGCGACGGTGCGCCGGCTGCATGGCCAGCCACACCGCCACCGGGAAGCCCACCAGCAGGGTGATCGCGGTGGTCGCCGCGGCGATGCCGATGGAGCGCAGCGCGATCATCACGTAGGAGTCGGCGAAGGCCAGGCTGTCGTCGAGCTGGCGCTCGAACAGCAGCGAGACGTAGGCGTCGATGCTGAAGTGCGGGTTCACCCCGCCGTAGGGGTTGGCCTGCATCAGCGAGTAACCGACGACGATGAAGATCGGCACGATCAGGAACAGGCCGATGGACACCAGCGCGGGCGACACACCAAGGAAGCTGCGCAGCGCCTGGCGCCGCTCCAGCGCATTGCCGGAGGTTGTGGATAACCGGTTCATGCTCACCTCCGTTCAGTCCACCAGGACGCTGGCGCTGCCTTTCTCGAACAGCAGCCCGGCGCGTTGCCCGGCGACCAGGCGGCCACGCTGGCCAGCACTGTTCGGCGCGCGGACGGTCAACTTGCTGCCGTCCTGGAGCTCGACCTGGTACTGCAGGTCGGTGCCCAGGTAGATCTGCTGGACGACGGTGCAAGGCGCGGCGGACGACGTGTCCTCGGCCACCAGTTGCAGGCGCTCGGGACGGATCGACAGGGTGACTTCGGCGCCGACCTTCAGGCCCTCGCGGGAGCCGGCCTCGATCAACTGCTCACCGCCGATGCGGTAGTAAGCGCGGTCGCCGTCGAAGTTCTCGACGCGGGCCGGCAGGAAGTTGGTCTCGCCGATGAAGTCGGCGACGAAGCGGTTGCGCGGGTGTTCGTAGATGTCGTCGGGGCGGCCGACCTGTTGCACCTCGCCCTCGGAGAGCACGGCGATGCGGTCGGACATGGTCAGCGCTTCTTCCTGGTCGTGGGTGACGAAGATGAAGGTGATGCCGGTCTTGGCCTGGATCGCCTTGAGTTCTTCACGCATGGCCTGGCGCAGCTTGAGATCGAGCGCGGAGAGCGGCTCGTCGAGCAGCAGCACCTTCGGATGCGGCGCCAGCGCACGGGCCAGGGCGACGCGCTGCTGCTGGCCGCCGGAAAGCTGGGTCGGCTTGCGCTGGGCGAAGCGTTCCATCTGCACCAGGGCGAGCATCTCGCGGACGCGCTCGGCAACCTGCGCCTTGCTCATGCGCTGGCCCATCGGGTGGGATTCCAGGCCGAAGGCCAGGTTCTCGGCGATGGTCATGTGCGGGAACAGCGCGTAGTGCTGGAAGACGGTGTTCACCGGGCGCTCGAAGGGCGGCCGGTCGGCGATGTTCTCGCCGTACAGCTGGATTTCCCCGGCGGTGGGGAATTCGAAGCCGGCGATCATCCGCAGCAGGGTGGTCTTGCCGCAGCCCGAGGGGCCGAGCAGGGTGAAGAATTCGTTGTCGCGGATGTCCAGGTCGACGCATTTGAGCGCGACGGGACCGCTGGCCGGGTCGCCGTAGACCTTGCGCACGGAGCGGATCGAGACCGCCGCCGTCTGCAGGCTGTGCAGGGCATTCATGGTGAAACCTCCGCATCCTTCCCGTCCGCCGCACGCTGGCGTTCGGGGGATCTTGTAGTTGTTCTGGCAGGGCTGGAGTAGACGCTGGATGCAGCGCTGGCCGTGGGTTCGGCTCGATATTGTGGTGATGCTGCTGGAGCGGATATTCGAAGAAAGGTGGTTGAGCGAAAAGCTCAATTTTCTTACATTCGATATTAAATAATTTAACAGCTGAAATTTAACAGCTCAGCCCGCCTTCGAGGTCAGCCATGTCCATCCAGCGTCTCCCGCCGCTCAATGCCGTCCGCGCCTTCGAGGCCGCCGCACGCCTGGGCAGCTATGTCGCCGCCTCGAAAGACCTGCATGTGACGCAGCCGGCCATCGGCCGTCACGTGAAGCTGCTGGAGGATTGGCTGGGCGTGCAGTTGTTCGAACGCACGCCGCGTGGGGTCAGCCTGACGCCCGCCGGGCAGCGCTACTACGCGAAGATATCCACAGCCCTGCAGCAGATCGCCGATGCCGGCCACGAACTGGCCCCCGGCGGCACCGCGCGCTGGTTGAAGATCATGGTGGTACCGGCCTTTGCCAAACGCTGGCTGATGCCGCGTCTTGAAACCCTGCGCCAGCAGCGCCCCGGCCTGAAGGTGGCGGTGGAACCCAACCCGACTTTCAGCGAAGTGGACGGTAAAAGCGCCGATCTGGGGATTGTCTACGGGCTTCCTGGCGTCTATCCGCAGTGCCACAGCACCCTGGTGCGGCCGGCGGTGTTCCCGGTGTGCTCGCCCTCCTACCTCGCCGAGCATGGCCCGCTGAATAGCGTGGACGATCTCGCCCGGCACAAGCTGATCCACGTGGACGACGGCGAATGGTGGAACCTCTGGTTGTCCACCATCGGCCTGGACCTGCGGGTGAGTTCGGATGTGCTTTACGTCAGCAACGACCACGCCCTGTCCATGGCCGAGGCCGGCCACGGCATCGCCCTGGCCAACCTGGTGCTGGTGAAGCACCAGCTCGCCGCCGGCACGCTGGTGCGGCCGCTACCCGAGGAAGTGCCGCTGGAAAGCTACCAGCTGCTGCTGCCCACCGGTGCGGTAAGCGCCGACGTGGCCTGGTTCGAGGACTGGATTCGCGCGGCGCTGCAGGAGGAGTTTTCCATCGAGTCTCCGCGAGACTAAGCCGCCGGGGTATCGCAGCCAAGGCGTCATCCTGTAGGAGCGAGCTTGCTCGCGAACACGCCCAACACCGACGCTGCCGGGCACATCGTTCGCGAGCAAGCTCGCTCCTACAGAAAGTCCAGGCCCTGAGCTGAATCAGCCGCGCGGGGCGTAGGCGAAGACGTCGGCGCGCATCTGGTGCGGGTCCATGCCCGCCGCGACCAGCGCATCCAGGGTGCCATAGACCATCGCCGGCGACCCGCTGGCGTAGACGCGCAGGCCGGACAGCTCGGCGAAGTCCTCGCACACTGCCTCATGCAGCAGGCCACAGCGCCCCTGCCAGCCACACAGGTCGCTGACGATCTTGTGCAGGTGCAGGTTGGGCACGCTTTCCCACAGCTCCCAGTGTGGCAGCTCGTAGAAGTCTTCCGGGCGCCGCACGCCCCAGTACAGGTGGACCGGGTGGGCGAAGCCGGTGGCACGGCAGAATTCGATCAGGCTGTGCATCTGCGCCATGCCGGTGCCGGCGGCGATCAGCACCAGCGGGCCGTCCGGCAGGTCGGCCAGGTGCGCGTCGCCGAAGGGCATCTGCACGCGGGCGAAACGGTCGCGCTGGAGCTGCGCCAGCAAGTCGATGGCGCTGCTCTCGCGGGCCAGGATATGCAATTCCAGGTCACGGCCTTCCTGCGGCGCGGAGGCCAGGGAGAAGGCGGCCGGGTCGCTGCCGTCACGCTCGATCAACAGGTACTGCCCGGCGTGGTAGCGCGGCGGTTTGCCGGCCGGCGCGCGCAGGCGCACGCGCCAGACATCGCCGCCCACCGGCTCGCAGAGTGTCAGTTGGCAGGACAGCTTGCGCACCGGCAATTCGCCGGGCGCCAGCACGCCGTCCCAGTGCAGCACGCAGTCTTCCAGCGGCTCGGCCAGGCAGGTGAAGAGCTCGCCATGGTCACGCACCTCGCCATCCTGGCGCACGCGGCCTTCCACCAGCAGCGCCGCACAGATGTGGCAGTTGCCGTTGCGGCAGCTCTGCGGGCACTCGTAGCCCAGGCGCCGCGCACCGTCGAGGATACGTTCCCCGGGCGTCAGCTCGAGCTGGGCACCGGAGGGTTGCAAGGTCACTTTCAAGCGTCGTTCTCGTTCTTTTAGTTGCAGGAGCGAGCTTGCTCGCGAACACCCCCAGCAGCGGAGTTGGGTTCGCGAGCAAGGACTAGGCGTCCCCCTCGGTCCTACAGGCGGGCGGCCACATCAATCGATGCCCAGGCTCGCCCAGATTTCATCGACCCGACGGGTTACCGCCGGGTCCTTCTCGATCACCCGGCCCCACTCGCGGCTGGTCTCGCCCGGCCACTTGTGGGTGGCGTCCAGGCCCATCTTCGAGCCCAGGCCGGAAATCGGCGAGGCGAAGTCCAGGTAGTCGATCGGCGTGTTGTCGATCATCACCGTGTCGCGCTTGGGGTCCATGCGCGTGGTGATGGCCCAGATCACGTCGTTCCAGTCGCGGGCGTTGATGTCGTCGTCGGTGACGATAACGAACTTGGTGTACATGAACTGTCGCAGGAACGACCAGACACCGAGCATCACGCGCTTGGCGTGGCCGGGGTACTGCTTCTTCATGGTCACCACCGCCATGCGGTAGGAGCAGCCTTCGGGCGGCAGGTAGAAGTCGGTGATCTCGGGGAACTGCTTCTGCAGGATCGGCACGAAGACTTCGTTCAGCGCCACGCCGAGGATCGCCGGCTCATCCGGCGGGCGGCCGGTGTAGGTGCTGTGGTAGATCGGTTTCTGCCGGCGGGTGATGCGCTCGACGGTGAACACCGGGAAGCGGTCCACCTCGTTGTAGTAGCCGGTGTGGTCGCCGTACGGGCCTTCATCGGCCATCTCGCCGGGGTGGATCACTCCTTCGAGGACGATCTCGGCGCTGGCCGGCACCTGCAGGTCATTGCCGATGCACTTGACCAGCTCGGTCTTGTGGCCGCGCAGCAGGCCGGCGAAGGCGTATTCGGAGAGGCTGTCCGGCACCGGGGTCACCGCGCCGAGGATGGTCGCCGGGTCCGCACCGAGGGCCACGGCCACCGGATAAGGCTGGCCGGGATGCTTCTGGCACCACTCGCGGAAGTCCAGCGCGCCGCCACGGTGGCTCAGCCAGCGCATGATGACCTTGTTGCGGCCGATCACCTGCTGGCGGTAGATGCCCAGGTTCTGCCGTTCCTTGTTCGGCCCGCGGGTAACCGTCAGGCCCCAGGTGATCAGCGGCGCGACGTCGCCGGGCCAGCAGGTCTGCACCGGCAGCTTCGACAGGTCGACGTCGTCGCCCTCCTCGATCACTTCCTGGCACGGCGCGTCCCGCAGGACCTTGGGCGCCATGTTGATGACCTTCTTGAAGATCGGCAGCTTGGACCAGGCGTCCTTCAGCCCCTTGGGCGGCTCGGGCTCCTTGAGGAAGGCCAGCAGCTTGCCGATCTCGCGCAGTTCGGAGACGTCCTCGGCGCCCATGCCCAGGGCCACGCGCTCGGGCGTGCCGAACAGGTTGCCGAGCACGGGCATGTCGAAGCCGGTGGGCTTTTCGAACAGCAGGGCCGGGCCCTTGGCGCGCAGGGTGCGGTCGCACACCTCGGTCATTTCCAGCACCGGGGATACCGGCGCCTGGATGCGCTTGAGCTGTCCGCGCTGCTCCAGGGCAGCGATGAACTCGCGCAGGTCGCGATACTGCATGAGGGTCTCGATGGCGGCAGGATGATGCGACAGTCTACCGCCTATCACCGCCTGGCAGAAACACGAAGGCCGGGTTTCCCCGGCCTCGTGGCTTGCATCAGAGCAACAATGGCGCTTACTTGCTGCGCTTCATCGAATCGAAGAACTCGTCGTTGGTCTTGGTCTGGCGGAGCTTGTCCAGCAGGAACTCGACCGCGGCGATTTCGTCCATCGGGTGGAGGATCTTGCGCAGGATCCACATGCGCTGCAGCTCTTCCTCACCGGTGAGCAGCTCTTCGCGACGGGTGCCCGAACGGTTGATGTTGATCGCCGGGAACACGCGTTTTTCCGAGATGCGACGGTCGAGGATCAGCTCCGAGTTACCGGTGCCCTTGAATTCCTCGTAGATCACTTCGTCCATCTTCGAGCCGGTTTCGATCAGCGCGGTGGCGAGGATGGTCAGCGAACCGCCTTCCTCGATGTTGCGCGCGGCGCCGAAGAAGCGCTTGGGCTTTTCCAGGGCGTGGGCGTCGACACCACCGGTGAGCACCTTGCCGGAGCTGGGGATCACGGTGTTGTAGGCACGGGCCAGACGGGTGATGGAGTCGAGCAGGATGATCACGTCCTTCTTGTGCTCGACCAGGCGCTTGGCCTTCTCGATCACCATCTCGGCGACCTGCACGTGGCGGGTCGGCGGCTCGTCGAAGGTGGAGGCAACCACTTCGCCGCGCACGGTGCGCTGCATCTCGGTCACTTCTTCCGGGCGCTCGTCGATCAGCAGGACGATCAGGTGGCACTCGGGGTTGTTGCGGGTGATGTTCGAGGCGATGTTCTGCAGCATGATGGTCTTGCCCGCTTTCGGCGGGGCGACGATCAGGCCGCGCTGGCCCTTGCCGATCGGCGAGCAGAGGTCGATCACACGGCCGGTGAGGTCCTCGGTGGAGCCGTTGCCGGCTTCCATGGTCAGGCGCTTGGTCGGGAACAGCGGCGTCAGGTTCTCGAAGAGAATCTTGTTCTTCGCGTTCTCCGGACGATCGAAGTTGATCGAGTCGACTTTCAGCAGGGCGAAGTAGCGCTCGCCCTCCTTCGGCGGACGAATCTTGCCGATGATGGTGTCGCCCGTGCGCAGGTTGAAGCGACGGATCTGGCTGGGCGAGACATAGATGTCATCCGGGCCGGCCAGGTACGAGGAATCGGCGGAGCGCAGGAAGCCGAAGCCATCCTGGAGAATCTCCAGCACGCCGTCACCGGAGATTTCCTCGCCGCTTTTCGCGTGCTTTTTCAGCAGTGCGAAGATGATGTCCTGCTTGCGCGAACGAGCCATGTTTTCCAGGCCCATGGCATCGGACATTTCCAGCAATTCGGCAATCGGCTTTTGCTTGAGTTCGGTCAGATTCATAGAAGGGACGTAAATACGCTGAAAGGGGAAAAGGGAACAAGCGTGATGCTTGAAGAGCCGCGCCGTAGATGACGGACAGGATCGCTTGGAATTCGAATGGGAAGTGCGTCGGCGACGGCTTGCAGGGAACAACGAAAAACTCGTTGTGCGCCCGAATTTAACACCCGAGTTTCGGAGCGTCTAGGGGCAATAACGAAAAAACCCCGCACATTGGCGGGGCTTTTCGGGCTTCGTCGACTCAGATGTTGCTGTCGAGGAAGGCAGCCAGCTGCGACTTGGACAGTGCGCCGACCTTGGTGGCTTCAACGTTGCCGCCCTTGAACAGCATCAGGGTCGGAATGCCACGCACGCCGTACTTGGGCGGGGTGTCCTGGTTCTCGTCGATGTTCAGCTTGCAGACTTTCAGCTTGCCCTGATAGTCCTTGGCGATCTCGTCGAGTACCGGGGCGATCATCTTGCACGGGCCGCACCATTCGGCCCAGTAGTCGACCAGCACGGGACCGTCGGACTTCAGTACGTCCTGCTCGAAGCTGGCATCGGTAACATTGACGATATGTTCGCTCATGTATTCTCTCCGTCAATCGGATGCGAAAAAGTGTCCGCCATCATATCCCGCCTCGGCCCACACCGAAAGGCGCAGCCGATTGAGTGTATCTATCGCTGCCGCGGCGACTTCTGATCGGTGACAACCCCTTCATTGGCACTCCCCGCCTAAAATGGCAGGATGTCTCCCGTATTTTCCCGGACCTGCCCCTATGCCCCATACCCCTGCCAAGACCTTCCCGATGATCGCGGCCATTGACCTTGGCTCGAACAGTTTCCACATGGTTTTGGCGAAGGCCGATCACGGCGAGATCCGCATCCTCGAGCGGTTGGGCGAGAAGGTCCAGCTGGCCGCGGGCATCGGCGAAGACCGCATGCTCACCGCGGAAGCGATGCAGCGCGGCTACGACTGCCTGAAGCAGTTCGCCCAGTTCATCAACGGCATGCCGCCCGGCTCGGTGCGCGTGGTGGGCACCAACGCCCTGCGCGAAGCGCGCAACCGCGCCGAGTTCATCCGCGTCGCCGACCAGATCCTCGGGCACCCGGTGGAAGTCATCTCCGGCCGTGAAGAAGCGCGCCTGATCTACCTCGGCGTTTCCCACACCCTGCCGGACAACCCCGGCAAGCGCCTGGTGGTCGACATCGGCGGCGGCAGCACCGAGTTCATCATCGGCCAGCAGTTCGAATCGCAACTGCGCGAGAGCCTGCAGATGGGCTGCGTGAGCTTCACCCAGCGCTACTTCAAGGACGGCAAGATCACCCCGGCGCGCTATGCCCAGGCCTATACCTCGGCCCGCCTGGAACTGATGAGCATCGAGAACAGCCTGCGCCGCCTGGGCTGGGACGAGGCGGTCGGCGCCTCCGGCACCATCCGCGCCATCTGCCTGGCGATCCAGGCCGGCGGCCATGGCAACGGCGAGATCAACCCCGAAGGCCTCGCCTGGCTCAAGCGCAAGATGTTCAAGCTGGGCGAGGTCGAAAAGCTCGACATCGATGGCATCAAGCCGGACCGCCGGCCGATCTTCCCGGCCGGCATGGCGATCCTCGAGGCGCTGTTCGACGCCCTCGAACTGACCCGCATGACCCACTCCGAAGGCGCCCTGCGCGAAGGTGTGCTCTACGACCTGCTGGGCCGCCACCACCACGAGGACGTCCGCGAGCGCACCATCGGTGCGCTCATGGAGCGCTACCACGTCGATCCGGAACAGGCCGCGCGCGTCGAGGCCAAGGCGCTGGAATCCCTGGACCAGGTCGCCAAGGCCTGGGACCTGAACGACGAGGGCCACCGTGAGCTGCTGATGTGGGCCGCGCGCGTGCACGAACTGGGCCTGGACATCGCCCACTACCACTACCACAAGCACGGCGCCTACCTGCTGGAGCACTCGGACCTGGCCGGCTTCTCGCGCCTGGACCAACTGACCCTGGCGCTGCTGGTGCGCGGCCACCGCCGCAACATCCCGGTGGACAAGTTCAACGAGCTGGGCGACGAGGGCGACAAGCTGATCCGCCTGTGCGTCGTATTGCGCTTCGCCATTCTCTTCCACCACATCCGTGGCACCCAGGAAATGCCGGCCGTAGCCCTGAAGGCTTCCGGCAAGTCGCTGGACGTGCGCTTCCCGGATGGCTGGCTGGCGGCCAACCCGCTGACCCAGGCGGACTTCGAGCAGGAAGCGGAATGGCTCAAGCGCGTGGGCTATTCGCTCAGCGTGAGCTGATCGCACCTGCGACAGACAAAGGCCCCGGCGCGCAAACGCCGGGGCCTGTTCATTTCCAGCCCACGCAGGTGCTTTCACACCGCGCAGGAGCGGACTCCGTCCGCGATCGCCCACTGCCGGCACCACAATGCCCGGACGCGCATAAAAAAGCCCTGCCGAGGCAGGGCTTTCGATATCGCCAGCCGGATCAGCGAACGCTGATCACCGGCGTGCACAGGCGCTCCAGCAGGGTCGCCTGGGCGTTGCGGGCGTTCTGGTTGCCGCTGGGGCTCTGGCGCACATAGCTGCCATCGGACTGCAACACCCAGGCCTGGGTGTTGTCGCTCAGGTAGGACTCCAGCTCCTTCTTCACCCGCAGCACGAGCTTCTTGCCTTCCACCGGGAAGCAGGTCTCCACGCGCATGTCGAGGTTACGTTCCATCCAGTCGGCGCTGGAGAGGTAGAGCTTCTCCTCGCCGCCATTGAGGAAGTAGTAGATCCGGCTGTGCTCGAGGAAACGGCCGATGATCGAGCGCACCTGGATGTTGTGCGACACCCCCGGCACGCCCGGACGCAGGCAGCACATGCCGCGCACCACCAGGTCGATCTTCACGCCGGCCTGGCTGGCCTTGTACAGCGCGCGGATGACCTTGGCGTCGGTCAGCGAGTTGACCTTGGCCATGATGTGCGCCGGCTTGCCCTCGGCAGCCTGGGCGGCCTCGCGGTTGATCATCTCCAGCAGGTTCTTCTTCAGGGTGAAGGGCGCGTGCAGGAGCTTCTTCATGCGCAGGGTCTTGCCCATGCCGATCAGCTGGTTGAACAGCTTGTGCAGGTCCTCGCAGAGCGCCACGTCGGCGGTCAGCAGGCTGTAGTCGGTGTACAGGCGGGCGTTGCCGGCGTGGTAGTTGCCGGTGCCCAGGTGCGCGTAGCGGCGCAGCTCGCCGTCCTCGCGACGCAGGATCAGCATCATCTTGGCGTGGGTCTTGAAGCCGACCACGCCGTAGATCACCACCGCACCGGCCTGCTGCAGGCGGCTGGCCAGCTGCAGGTTGGATTCCTCGTCGAAGCGCGCCCGCAGCTCGATCACCACGGTGACTTCCTTGCCGTTGCGCGCGGCCTCCACCAGCGCGTCGACGATCTCGGAGTTGGCCCCGGAGCGGTACAGCGTCTGCTTGATCGCCAGCACGCTGGGGTCCTTGGCGGCCTGGCGCAGCAGGTCGACCACCGGGGTGAAGGACTCGAACGGGTGCATCAGCAGCACGTCGAGCTTGCCCAGGACGTTGAACAGGTTTTCCTTCTTCTGCAGCAGCTTGGGGATCGCCGGGGTGAACGGCGGGGACTGCAGCTCCGGATGACTGGCCAGACCGGTCACACTGAACAGGCGGGTCAGGTTGACCGGCCCGCTGACGCGGTACAGCTCGGTCTCGGACAGGCCGAACTGCTTGAGCAGGTAGTTGGACAGGGGAACCGGACAGGTGTCCACCACTTCCAGGCGCACCGCATCGCCGTAGCGGCGCGAGAACAGCTCGCCTCGCAGCGCGCGGGCCAGGTCCTCGACGTCCTCGGCATCCACCGAGAGGTCGGCGTTACGGGTCAGGCGGAACTGGTAGCAGCCCTTCACCTTCATGCCGTGGAACAGGTCGTCGGCGTGGGCGTGGATCATCGACGAGAGGAACACGTAGTTGTCACCCGGCCCTGCGACTTCTTCCGGCAGGCGGATGATCCGCGGCAGCGAACGCGGCGCCGGGATGATCGCCAGGCCCGAGTCGCGGCCGAAGGCGTCCAGGCCTTCGAGCTCGACCATGAAGTTCAGGCTCTTGTTCACCAGCAGCGGGAACGGGTGGGTCGGGTCGAGGCCGATCGGGGTGACGATCGGCGCGATCTCATCGCGGAAGAAGCGACGGACCCAGGCCTTGATCTTCGGCGTCCAGTAGCGGCGGCGGATGAAGCGGATGTCGTGCTTGGCCAGCTCCGGCAGCAGGATGTCGTTGAGGATGCTGTACTGGCGAGCGACCTGCTCATGCACCTGCTCGCTGATGCGCGCCAGCGCCTGGTGCGGCAGCAGGCCGTCGGCGCCGGCCTGCTCGCGGGCGAAGGTGATCTGCTTCTTCAGGCCGGCGACGCGGATCTCGAAGAACTCGTCGAGGTTGCTGGAGAAGATCAGCAGGAACTTCAGGCGTTCCAGCAGCGGGTAGGACTCATCCAGCGCCTGTTCCAGCACGCGGATGTTGAACTGCAGCTGCGAGAGCTCGCGATGAATGTAGAGGGCACTGTCGTCCACGTTGATCGCCGGGACCGCCGGTTCGACGAGTGGCGGCGTCGCCTCGGCGACCTCCTCCACGACGACTTCGGTGATTTCAGCGGTGGTGTCAGCTTCGATAACTTCGGTTTCGCTAATGCCTTCGGTATTCATCGCTCGTCTCATCGACGGGGTCAGCCCCCGCTTTTCATTTTCAATTGTTGTGCCGCGCGCTTGGCGAAGTAGGTCAGGATGCCATCTGCGCCCGCGCGTTTGAAGGCCAGCAGCGATTCGAGGATCACTGCCTCGCTGAGCCAGCCATTGTTGATCGCGGCCATGTGCATCGCGTACTCGCCGCTGACCTGGTAGACAAAGGTCGGCGCGCGGAATTCGTCCTTGGCCCGGCGAACGATGTCGAGATAGGGCATGCCCGGCTTGACCATGACCATATCGGCGCCTTCGGCGAGGTCAGCGTAGATCTCGTGCAGCGCTTCGTCGCTGTTGGCCGGGTCCATCTGGTAGGTGGCCTTGTTGCCCTTGCCCAGGTTGGCGGCGGAACCGACGGCATCGCGGAACGGGCCGTAGTAGGCGCTGGCGTACTTGGCCGAGTAGGCCATGATGCGGGTGTTGATGTGGCCGGTGGACTCCAGGGCCTCGCGGATGGCGCCGATGCGGCCGTCCATCATGTCCGACGGAGCCACGACCTGGGCGCCGGCTTCGGCGTGGGAAAGCGCCTGCTTGACCAGCACATCGACGGAAATATCGTTCAGTACATAACCATCCTCATCGAGGATGCCGTCCTGGCCGTGGCTGGTGAACGGGTCCAGTGCCACGTCGGTGATGATGCCCAGCTCCGGGAAGCGCTCGCGCAGGGCGCGGGTGGCGCGCTGGGCGATGCCGTCGGGATTGAAGGCTTCGGCGCCATCGAGGGATTTCTTCTCCAGCGGAGTCACCGGGAACAGCGCCAATGCCGGGATGCCCAGCTCCACCAGCTCTTCGGCTTCCTTGAGCAGCAGGTCGATGGACATGCGCTCCACACCGGGCATCGAGGGCACAGCTTCACGCTGGTTCTTGCCGTCGAGGACGAACACCGGAAGGATCAGGTCGTTGCTGGTCAGGACGTTTTCGCGCACCAGACGGCGGGAAAATTCGTCACGACGGTTGCGACGCAGACGAGTGAAGGGGAAGGCACGATCGGCGGGAATGAAGCTCACGGCGTACTCCAGGGCCTGATGCAGCAGGCACAGTCTGACAGTTATAGCCCTGAATTATGACCGATTGGTAACAACCGGTAACAGTGACCCTTGGTCGCGGCATCCTGCCGCAGCGGCATGCCGCCGCTCTGCACCGGCACGGACTTGTTCCAGGTCAGTTGTGCAGACTGGGGTGCCTTCCCTGCGGGCGGCAACCGAGTTAGGCTTCGCGTTCATTTCGCTGCGTTGCCTCGATAATGCTCCAACAATTCCTGCAGGATTTCGGCTACTTCGCGCTGTTTCTCGGCACGTTCTTCGAGGGTGAGACCATTCTGGTCCTGGCCGGCTTCCTGGCATTCCGCGGTTACATGCAGCTGGAGTACGTCATCGCGGTGGCTTTCTTCGGCAGTTACGCGGGTGACCAGCTCTGGTATTTCCTCGGTCGTCGCCACGGTCGCAAGCTGCTCGCGCGCAAGCCACGCTGGCAGAAAATGGGCGACAAGGCGCTGGAGCACGTGCGCAAGCATCCCGATCTGTGGGTGCTGAGCTTCCGTTTCGTCTACGGCCTGCGCACCGTGATGCCGGTGGCCATCGGCCTGTCCGGTTACCCGCCGGCGCGCTACCTGCTGCTCAACGGCATCGGCGCCATCGTCTGGGCCACGGTGCTGGGCAGCGCTGCCTTCTACTTCGGCAGCGTGCTCGAAGGCGTGCTGGGCAACATCAAGAAGTACGAACTCATGGTCCTTGGCGGCCTCGTGGTGATCGGCCTGCTGTTCTGGCTGCGCCGCCGCTTCAAGGCTGCCAAGGCAGACTGATCAGGCCGCCTGCGGCAGGCGCTCGGCGCGCCGCAGGCCCAGCAGACCGATCAGGCTGAGCAGCGAGTAGACCGCCAGCGCCCAGGGCGCCCACTGCGGCAGTTCGATCCCTCCCCACAGCGCCAGCGCTGCCACTGCCGGCACGTTCAGCGCCAGTCGCAGCAGTTCCAGGCGCAGCGCCCAATTGCGGTTTTCCAGCCAGCAACCGATGGCGTAGAGCCCGAAAGCCATCCAGCTCCAGCCGATCACCAAGGGCAGCACTTGCCAGTGTTCCCCGACGCCGAGCAACCAGGTGCCGACCACCACGTAGGTGGCGAACTGCAGCCCGGCGTACCACTGCCGGCCGCGCGTCAGCGGCACCTCGAACTTGCGGAAAGCCGCCAGGTCCGGCTTGGTCATCGGGTAGCGCCGGGCTACGTCCTCGGGGCGCCAGCCGGTGCGCATGAACCAGATGCGCAGCTTGTCCCACAGGCTGCCAGCACGACGCGCATCGTTCCACAGGTGCGCATAGACCTGCAGGTTGGCCCACAGCGGGTTCCAGCTGGCCAGCGGGACCGTCACGCCGAACACCACCGGCTCCTCGTCCAGTTCCTCCTGGAAGGTGCCGAACAGACGGTCCCAGAGGATGAACACGCCGCCGTAGTTGCGATCCATGTAGACCGGGTTCTGCGCGTGGTGCACGCGGTGGTTGGACGGGGTGATGAAGATCCATTCGAACCAGCCCAGCTTGGGGATGTGCCGGGTGTGCACCCAGAACTGATAGAGCAGGTTCAGCGCGGCGACGGTGAGGAACACCAGCGGCGGCACCCCGGCAATCGCCATGGGCAGGTAGAAGATCCAGCCGAAGATGAAGCCGGTACTGGTCTGCCGCAGCGCAGTGGAGAGGTTGTAGTCCTCGCTCTGGTGGTGCACCGAGTGCGCGGCCCAGAGCACATTGCGCTCGTGGCCCAGGCGGTGGTTCCAGTAGTAGCAGAAGTCGTAGAAGACGAAGGCGAACACCCAGACCCAGAGGTTCTGCGTGGACATCTCGAAAAGCGCCAGGTGCTGCCAGGCGATGGCGTAGGTGAACACTGCCAGGCCCTTGGTCAGCAGGCCGCTGGTGGTGGACAGCACACCCGCACTGAGGCTGTTCAGCGCATCGCTCAGGCGATAGGTGCGCAATCCGCGCCAGCGGTCGGCGAACAACTCGATCGCGATCAGCAGGAAAAAGAAGGGCACGGCGAAGAGGATGTAGTTCATGGCGCGACCGAATCGTTATGCTTATGAAGAAGGATCCTAGTCCCTTGCCCGACGCCGGCCACGGCCGTCGGCGACAGCCCGGGCGGCATATCGCGACAGCCCCGGCCCCTCGTACAGGAGCAGTTCATGAAGAAAGTTGCCGTTATCCTCTCCGGTTGTGGCGTCTACGACGGTGCGGAAATCCACGAGAGCGTGATCACCCTGCTGCGCCTGTCCCAGCGCGGCGCACAGGTACAGTGTTTCGCCCCGAACATCGCCCAGCACCACGTGCTGAACCACCTCACCGGCGAGGAAATGGCCGAGAGCCGCAATGTACTGGTGGAATCCGCGCGTATCGCCCGTGGAGAGGTGAAGGACGTGCGCGAAGCCAAGGCCGAGGACTTCGATGCCTTGATCGTTCCCGGCGGCTTCGGTGCGGCCAAGAACCTCAGCAACTTCGCCTTCAAGGGCGACCAGTGCGAAGTGCAGCCGGACGTACTGGCCCTGGCCAAGGCCTTCGCCGCGGCGAAGAAGCCGGTCGGCCTGCTCTGCATTGCCCCTGCTTTGGCGGCGCGCATCTATGGCGCCGGCGTGGAGTGCACCATCGGCACCGACGAAGGCACCGCACAGGCGCTGACCAGCATGGGCGCCAAGCACATCGATTGCGCCGTGGAAGACATAGTCGAAGACAAGGACCACAAGCTGGTCACCACCCCGGCCTACATGCTCGCGCAGTCCATCGCCGAAGCCGCCAGCGGCATCAACAAGGCGGTAGACCGGGTGCTGGAGCTGGCCTGAAACCGTAGGAGCGGACTCCGTCCGCGATGGTTTCCGGCGCGCTGCGGACCTATCGCGGACGGAGTCCGCTCCTACACCCAGTCCACCATCGGTGAATATGAAAACGCCCGGCATTGCCGGGCGCTTTCGTTTCAGGCCGGATCAGGCCTTGCGGCCCTCCGCCTCGCGCATCAGCCGCGTCAGCAGCCGATCCAGGCTGTTGGCGAAGGCCTGGCGATCCTTGTCGCCGTAGGGCGCCTGCCCACCTCCCACCTGGCCCTGCTCGCGCAGGTCGGTGAACAGGTTGCGCACGGCCAGGCGTTCGCCCATGTTCTTCTCGTCGAACTCGCGGCCACGGGGGTCCAGCGCGTCGACACCCTTCTTCACCAGGCGGTCGGCCAGCGGAACGTCGCTGCAGATCACCAGGTCGCCTGGCTCAGCTTGTTCCACCAGATAATCGTCGGCAGCGTCCATCCCGCTGGGCACGACGATCAGGCTGACGCAGGCGAACGGCGGCTTGGCCACGGGCTGGCCGGCGACCATCACCACCTCCAGCTTGCGCTTGAGGGCGAACTTGGCCACCAGGTCCTTGGCCGCGCGCGGGCAGGCGTCGGCATCGATCCAGATACGCATCGGAAAACCATTCTCCAGAAAGCACGACGGCCAGTATCGCACTGGCCGTCGTGTATCGCTCAGCTATCGCCTCAGGAAGAGGCCACCTCGGCCGCCTTGCGGCGCTCGGAGAAGTAGCTGCGTCCGTAGAGCACGGCCACCGCCAGCAACGCCACGGCCTGGGCCGACAGCGAGTAGGCGTCGGCCTTGATGCCGAGCCAGTCGAAGTCGAAGAACGGCACCGGGCGGGTGCCGATCACGCCGGCTTCCTGCAGGGCGACCACGCCGTGGCCGGCGAAGACCACCGACAGGGCGCAGAGCAGCGCGGCGTTGACGGTGAAGAACAGCTTCAGCGGCAGTTTCGCCGAGCCACGCAGGATCACGAAGGCGATGCCGATCAGGATCACCACCGCAGTGCCCGCACCGGCGATCACCGCGTTGTGGCCGGCCGGGCCGGCCTGCAGCCAGAGGGTCTCGTAGAACAGGATGACCTCGAACAGCTCGCGGTAGACCGAGAAGAACGCCAGCACCGCGAAGCCGAAGCGACCGCCGCCGCCCACCAGGCTGCTGCGGATGTAGTCCTGCCAGGCGGCGGCGTGGCGGCGGTCGTGCATCCACACGCCGAGCCAGAGCACCATCACGCAGGCGAACAGCGAGGTAAAGCCTTCCATCAGCTCGCGCTGGGCGCCGCCGATATCGATGACGTAGGCGGCAACTGCCCAGGTGGCGAAGCCGGCGACGAAGGCCAGGCTCCAGCCGATGTGGACGCCGCGCACGGCCTTCTCCTGCCCGGTATTGCGCAGGAAGGCGAGGATCGCGGCCAGCACCAGGATGGCTTCCACGCCCTCGCGCAGGAGGATCAGCAGCGCCGAGACGAAGCTGATGGAGAAGCTCAGCGAGTCGCCGCTCAGGGCCTTGGCGGCGTCCGCCAGCTTGGCCTTGGCCAGCGCCAGCTGCTGCGCCACTTCGGCTTCCGGCAGGCCGTCACGCAGCGCCTGGCGGTAGGCCATCAGTTGCTTTTCGGTGGCCTTGCGCAGGTCGGCGTCGACGTTGTCCAGCGAGCTTTCTACCAGCTCGAAGCCTTCCAGGTAGGCCGCCACGGACAGGTCATAAGCCTGGTCGTGATCGCCGGAGCGATACACGGCGAAGCTCTTGTCCAGGGTCGCGGAGGTATAGTCGATCTGCTGCGCCGGGCCACGGTGCTCCAGCGGCGGGTGGGCGCGCAGGGCGCGGAAGCTCTCGGCCGCCGCCTCGCCATCGCGCTCGGCGACATCGGCCGGCGTCTGGGTCGAGAGGGTCGCCAACGGGTAGGCGTGGGCCGGATCGACCTTGGCCTGACCGGCGCTGAGGCCAGCGATGTAGGACGCCAGGTCCCAGCGCTGACGCTCGTCGAGCTGGTCGGCGAAGGCCGGCATGTCGGTCCCGGAAACGCCCAGGCCGATGACATTGCGCAGGTCGTACAGGCTCAGCTGGTCGAGGCGCGCACGGTCGGTCAGGTTGGCCGGCGGCGGCTCCAGGCCGATGCCCGCCGGGCCGTCGCCCTTGCCAGCATCACCGTGACAGATCGAGCACTGCTGGGTGTAGATCTCGGCGGCGCGGGTCGGGTCCGGGGTAATCGATGGGGTCTGCACCACCTGGTAGATATCGGCGACGCGCGCCTCCAGGTGACGGGCCTGCTGGGCGACTTGCTTGCCCGGGAGGCGCTGCTCGATGGCCTGCTTGAGGCTGGCGGCGTCCTTTTCCAGGTCGGCGCGTTCGGGGGCGGCCGGCAGGGTGACGATCAGCGCCTGCAGATTACCGACGAATTCCAGCTGCTCCTTGTATTCGCTCTCGTCCACGACCTTGCCGTCAGTGACGGTGGCCGGGTAGTCAGCAGCGAGATAGCTGAGCAGGTGAAGGGCTTGGGAGGGGTCGACAGCCGTGTCGGCGTGAGCTCCAAGGCTGAAGAGACCGACCAGCGGCAACAGCCAGACGCAAAGTTTGGAGGGGCGCATACGGAAAGGTAAATGAGAATGAAAGAGGTTAAATTGTCACCTCAGGTTTCCGTCTATGCAAGGACAAATGTCCCGCAGAGTTGCGTCCGAAGCGCCCACGAGGGCGCTCCGGAGCCAGGGAATCCCCCTCAGGCCGGCGCGCGGCGGACGGTGGCGAGCAGTGCGGCGGCGCCCACGAACAGGGTAGCGAAGGTGCGATTCATCACCCGCTGCTGGCGTTGCGAGCGCAGGGCGCGCAGCACGCGCGCGGCCAGCCCGGTGTAGCCGGCCATGACGATCAGGTCCACGGTGATCATGGTCGCGCCCATGATCACGTACTGGATCGCCATCGGGCGGTGCGGGTCGACGAACTGTGGCAGCACCGCGAGCATGAAGATCACCGCCTTGGGGTTGCTGGCGTTGACCAGGAAGCCGCGCAGCACCAGGGTCATCGGGCGGCCGATGGGGCGCTCGCCGCTCGCTGCCATTACCTGCGGGGCAGCGGTCCACTGGCGGTACGCGAGGTAGACCAGGTAGACCACGCCGAACCACTTGATCGCGCTGAACGCCACCGCCGAAGCCGAGAGCAGCGCGCCGACGCCTGCAGCGACGATCGCGATCTGCAGCGCCAGGCCGATCTGCAGGCCCAGGGCATTCCAGTAGCCGCGCCAGAAGCCGTATTGCAGCCCGCAGGACATCGAGGCGATGGCCCCGGCGCCGGGCGACAGGCTGATCACCCAGCAGGCGATGAAGAAGGCGAACCAGGTACTGGCGAGCATTGCGGACCTCACGGCGCCCAGGCAGGCGCAATAATTTGTTACGGAGGCTCAGTTTGCCTCAGTCGCGCCAACTCGCCCAGCATTGCCGACGAAGGTCGCAGGCCGCGTTTGTAGGAGCGAGCTTGCTCGCGAACCGCCCCAGCTACGGAGTCGCGGGAAATTCTGTTCGCGAGCAAGCTCGCTCCTACAACAAGCAAAAAGCCCGGCGCTGGGCCGGGCTTTCTGTTTCACGACAGACCGATCAGCTCGGAATGTCCTTGCGCAGCTTCACCGGCTCCTCGCCGCGCTTGCGCGCCAGGGCGCCGCGCAGGCGGATGTTGATCGCCTCCACCGCCAGCGAGAAGGCCATGGCGAAGTACACGTAGCCCTTGGGCACATGGATCTCGAAGGCTTCGGCGATCAGCACGGTGCCGACCACGATGAGGAACGACAGCGCGAGCATCTTCAGCGACGGGTGCTTCTCGATGAAGGCGCTGATGGTGCCGGCCGACAGCATCATCACACCGACCGAGATGACAATGGCCGCGACCATCACCGGCACGTGCTGCACCAGGCCTACGGCGGTGATCACCGAGTCCAGCGAGAAGACGATGTCGATGATCGCGATCTGGATGATGATGCCCATGAAGCCGCGGGATTTTCCGCCCTGCTGCCCGCCCTCTTCCGCGCCTTCGAGGCTGTGGAAGATTTCCATGGTGCTCTTGAACAGCAGGAACAGGCCGCCGAAGAACAGGATCAGGTCGCGCCCGGAAATGCCGTGCTCGAACACGGTGAACAGGTCGGCCGTCAGGCGCATCACCCAGGTGATCGACAGCAGCAGCAGGATGCGCGTGCCCATCGCCAGCGCCAGCCCGAAGAAGCGCGCCTTGGGTTGCTGCTCTGGCGGCAGGCGGCCGACCAGGATCGAGATGAAGATGATGTTGTCGATGCCCAGTACGATTTCCAGGGCAGTCAGGGTCAGAAAGGCAACCCAGATCTCAGGGCTTGTGAGCCATTCCATAGTGGGGGATGTCCATTAAGGGGTGGTGGGGAGATTCGGGCCACGCCAGCGGCGGATGGCCTTCTGGAAGAACAGGTTGTTCGGCACCTGCAGCAACGGGCCGGGCGTACCGTCCTCCGCGACTTCCTCCAGGGTGGTGTAGAGCAGGTTGATCGCTATCACCCTGCCCTTCACGCCGGGCTTGTCGGCGGACTCGATGACTTCCACGCGATCCCCCAGGCGGAACGGGCCCATGGTGAAGATCATCAGCGCGCAGAACAGGTTGGAGAGCACGCTCCAGATGGCGAAGAAGGCCACCGCCGCGACGGCGGCGAAGCCGGTCAGCGCGGCCCAGAGCACATCGGCGGAGACGCCCAGGCGCTCCAGCACCAGCATCACCGCCGAGCCCATGATCAGCCAGCGCAGTCCGCCGCGCAGCGGCAGCAGCAACTCCGGCGGCATCGGGTAGCGCTCGCCGAGCCGGCTGACGGCACGCGTCACCACGCGCTGCACCAGCCACGCCAGCAGCAGGACGAGAATGATCTGCCCGCCGCGCAGCAGCGGTTCGCTCCACGCCACCAGCAGGTTCACGTCATCCATCACTCACTGGCCTCGAGCTGGCGCTGCAGCTCTTCGAGGGTTTCCAGGGCCATCAGCCAGGCCTCTTCCAGCTCGCTTTCGCGGCCCTTCAGGGTCGCCTGGCGAGCCAGCAGATCACGCAGTTCATCCTTGCGCGAGGACTCGTAGAGCGCGCTGTCGCCCAGGCGCTGCTCCAGCTCGGCAAGCTGCTCGTGGACCTTGCCCAGCTCCTTCTCCAGCTTGTCCGCCTCGCGCTTGTGCGGGGCGAGCTGCTGACGCAGGGCCGCGGCGGCCTGGCGCTGGGCGCGCTTGTCGGTCTTGTCGCCAGCGGGAGTGGCGGGCGACGACGGCGTCTGCCGCGCGCGGAAGTCCACCAGCCAGCGGGCGTAGTCTTCGAGGTCGCCGTCGAACTCCTGGATGCGCCCGTCGGCCACCAGCAGGAACTCGTCGGTGGTGCTCTTGAGCAGGTGACGATCGTGCGACACCACTACCACGGCGCCGGAGAACTCCTGCAGCGCGAGGGTCAGCGCCAGGCGCATTTCCAGGTCGAGATGGTTGGTCGGCTCGTCGAGCAGCAGCAGGTTGGGCTTCTGCCAGGCGATCAGCGCCAGCGCCAGGCGCGCCTTCTCGCCACCGGAGAAGTTCAGCACCGGCTCGTCGCAGCGCTCGCCACGGAAGTCGAAACCGCCGAGGAAGTCGCGCAGCGTCTGCTCGCGTTCCGCCGGCGCGATGCGCGCCAGGTGCAGCAGCGGGCTGGCCTTGGGGTCCAGCGAGTCGAGCTGGTGCTGGGCGAAGTAGCCAATGGCGAGATTCTCGCCACGGGCGAGCTCACCGGACAGCAGCGACAGGTCGCCGGACAGGGTCTTGATCAGGGTCGACTTGCCCGCGCCGTTGGGGCCGAGCAGGCCGATGCGCGCGCCGGGCACCAACTGTAGCTTGACCTTCTCCAGCACGGTTTTCTCGCCGTAGCCGAGGCGGGCTTCGGAGAGATTCAAGAGCGGGCTGGAAATCTTGTCGGACTCGCGGAAGGCAAAGTCGAACGGCGAATCGACGTGGGCCGGCGCCAGCTCTTCCAGGCGCTCCAGCGCCTTGATCCGGCTCTGCGCCTGGCGGGCCTTGGTGGCCTGGGCGCGGAAGCGAGCAATGTACTTTTCCATGTGCGCGCGTTGCGCCTGCTGCTTCTCGTACGCCTGTTGCTGCTGGGCGAGACGTTCGGCGCGGGTGCGCTCGAAGGCCGAGTAGCCACCGCGGTACAGGGTCAGCTTGCGCTGCTCGAGGTGGGCGATGTTGTCCACCACGGCGTCGAGGAAATCGCGGTCGTGGGAGATCAGCAGCAGCGTGCCCGGATAGCCCTTGAGCCACTCTTCCAGCCAGAGGATGGCGTCGAGGTCCAGGTGGTTGGTCGGTTCGTCGAGCAGCAGCAGTTCGGACGGGCACATCAGCGCCTGCGCCAGGTTCAGGCGCATCCGCCAGCCACCGGAGAAGTCGCCGACACGGCGGTCCATCTGCTCGGGCGTGAAGCCCAACCCCGCCAGCAGCTTGCGCGCACGGGCATCGGCAGTGTATCCGTCGGCACTGTCCAGTTCGCTGTGCAGGCGCGCCAGGGCAGTGCCGTCGTGGGCGTCTTCCGCCGCGGCGAGGTCCGCCTGGATCTTGCGCAGGTGCACGTCGCCGTCGAGCACGTAGTCGACGGCGAGGCGGTCGAGGGTATCGACCTCCTGGCGCATGTGCGCGATGCGCCAGTCCGCGGGCAGGTAGCAGTCGCCGGCATCCTGGCCGAGCTGGCCGCGCAACAGGGCGAACAGGCTCGACTTGCCGGCGCCGTTGGCGCCGATCAGGCCGACTTTCTGTCCGGCGTGCAGGGTGAGTTCGGCACCTTCCAGCAAGCGCTGGGGGCCACGCTGTAGCGTAAGATTTTGTAGTCGAATCATGGCGGCGGAGTTTATCAGCTTCGCCTGGCAATCGCTGTGGGTGCTCTATGTCTGATGATGTCTGGTCGTATGCACTGAAACTCTACGCCCGCCCTGGGGTTGAGGCGGCTTGCCTGACCCTGCAGGAAGGCGGCGCGGATGTCTGCCTGGTGCTCGCTGCGGCGTGGCTGGGCCGCACCGGCGTGGCCTTCGCGGCGTCGCGAATGAACGAGCTGGAATGCACAGCGCAGGGATGGCGCGAAGAGGTGGTCGTGCCTTTGCGTTCGCTGCGTCAGCGCTGGCGGGAATCGGCGAAGCAGGATGTGCAGCTGGCGCCGCTGCGCGAGCGGATCAAGCAGCTCGAACTGGAAGCGGAAAAAGTGCTGCTGGAGAGACTGGAGAGGCTGGCGCAGGATTGGCCACGGGGTGAAGCGGAGGATCTGGCGCGCTGGCTGGAAGCCGCGGCTGGCGAGGCAGGCGGCTTGCGCCGCGATGTGCGGGAAACCCTGCGCACCGCGGCGAGCCTCTCCTGAGCCTTAGGAAGCGCTGGAGGAGTTGCTGCTGGCCGGAGCAGCCGGTGCCGGAGTGGCGCTGGCAGCCGGGGTCGCGGCCGGAGTGCTCGGCTGGGCAGCCGGTGCGCTCGGGGCAGCCGGAGCGGCCGGTTTGGCAGCGACGGCAGGCTTGGCCGCAGCCGGTTTGGCAGCAGGCTTGGCGGCCGGTTTTGCGGCAGGCTTGGCCGCGGCTTTCACGGCCGGTTTGGCAGCCGGCTTAGCGGCGGGCTTGGCAGCTGGTTTGGCAGCGGCAGCGGGCTTCGCGGCAGGCTTGGCAGCCGGTTTGGCGGCAGCGGCGGGCTTGGCGGCAGCAGGCTTGGCGGCCGGCTTCACTGCGGGTTTGGCAGCAGCTTTTGCAGCAGGCTTGGCAGCCGGTTTAGCGGCGGGCTTGGCAGCCGGTTTGGCAGCGGCAGCAGGCTTCGCAGCAGGCTTGGCAGCCGGTTTGGCGGCAGCTTTGGCAGCAGGCTTGGCAGCCGGTTTAGCGGCAGGCTTGGCAGCAGCAGTCTTGGCGGCCGGTTTGGCTGCAGTTTTTGCGGCGGGCTTGGCGGCCGGTTTCGCAGCAACCTTGGCAGCCGGTTTGACGGCGGGTTTGGCAGCCGGCTTGGCAGCAGCTTTAGCGGCAGCAGGCCTGGCAGCGGCAACCTTGGCGGCCGGCTTCGCAGCAGGCTTGGCGGCGGCTTTCACGGCAGGCTTGGCAGCCGGTTTGGCAGCGGGCTTGGCGGCCGGTTTGGCAGCAGCCTTGGCAACCGGTTTGGCAGCGGCGGCAACCGGCTTGCGGGTAGCAAGGGATTTGCCAGCGGCTTCCTTCACCTTGGTCACGCCCTGGGCGAGCTTCAGGCTCTCCTGCACATCGCGCTTGAGGTTGGCGATGTAGGCACGGGTTTCAGTCTGACGGTTCTTCAGAACATCCAGCACGCCATCGAGCTCAGCGATGCTCGACTTGGCCTTGGCCTGCGCCTTCGCCTTGCCGGCCTTGGTCGCGTCCTGCAGCTTGGTGCGTGCGTTGTGCAGCTTCTCCTGAGCCTTGCCGCGCTGTTTCTCGAGCTTGGCGAGCAGCTTTTCGGAATCGACGAGCGCCTGCTTGCAGGCACCTTCGAGGTGTTCGATCAGACTGTTCGACAACTGGTGCAGCAGGTGCAGAGGGGTAGTGACGGGTTTCTTGTTGGCCGACATGACGTGCCTCCTGGCGGACGTGGTTGCGCCCATACTAGCCCCGCTGATGGCCTCTCGCCAATGTCCCTGGTGTGCTGCAGGCCGCAGCAGGCATTGGCTTCAGAGATTTTCAGCAGTGCGCGAAGGCGCGTTCTTTCACTCACACAATGACGCTGCCTCACGCACTTGGTTCCGTTGCCGCAATCGGCCTGGCAGCGCAAACGCCCGTGGCGCGTGCGTTTGGCGATGAGAAATAAATTTTCCAGGCAGGCCCAAAACACCCGTCGCAGAGCCTTTCACGCGACACGCAGCAGCACCGCAGGAGGCGGACTGGCAGTCGTTTTCAGCCCGCCAGCGCGACGCGAGAATCGCTGTCACGGCACCGTGGAAGTGCTCTTGCGAGCACGCGTTCGCAGTCACCGTTACGGCCTATTTTGAGCCGCGATTCATCACGCGAAAAAGGCGGCGAGAACACCGCTGCAAGCTGCCAGACGGCGCGAATTTTTCAGCGTTGCGCGCTCAAAGTGCGACGCTCGAACATCGCAGACAGAGTCCGCTCCTACGCGGGTTGAACCTTGGGTAGGAGCGGACTCCGTCCGCGATAGGCATGAACGGCACTAACCCAGCACAAACGAAAACGGCGCGAGTGCTTCAAGCGCTCGCGCCGTTGTCGGACGTCCCTTCGCTCAGGCCGTAACGGCTTTCTGCTCGTGGGAGTTGTGCAGCACTTCGATCAGGCAGTCTTCCAGTTCGAAGCGTTCGTGCAGTTGCTGGCGCAGGCTTTTCAGTTCGCTGGTCAGGCAGGTGCCTTCGCGGCAATCGCCGTTGTCGCAACGATCGTTGAAGTTCAGTGCATTGGCGGTGATGGTCTCCAGGCGCGGGTAGATCTGCTTGGCCAATTCCAGGCCGCGCGTATCACCGAAGGCCTGCGCCTCGTTCATCAGTTGTTCGTAGACTTCGAAGTGGCCCGCCGACACGTAGTCGAGCAGTAGCTGGCAGAAGCTCTGCAGGTTCTCGGCATTGGTCTTCGGCGCCTGGACACCGTCCAGGGAATCGAATGCCCGGACCAATTCATGTCGATCCCGCAACCAGCGGTCGATCAGCTGGTGTACGCCTCCCCAACGTTCCTGGGCATTACGGCAGCTCTCGAGCATGTTGTCCTCACTTCCCTTTCGCCGTCCCGGCTAGGTCCGCCCCGGGACAATATTCTGTCGAATCTCGACGTCCGCGATGTGTGAAGCTTGTTCGGCGGCGGCTTTCCGACGGAGTGGAAAACCAGAGTATGCCCGCCCGTTATCGCCTTCAAGACACCGGCATCGGGAAAATTCATACGAGCGTTTAATCGACAGACCGCGATGCCTCTGGCCTGCACCGATGCGGCGCAGGCCATGGCGAATTGAGATGCGACGCTCAGCCGCGGCGGCGGAAGAACTGCACGATGGCGAACAGGGCAAAACCGATGAAGGCCAGCAGACTCCACTCCGCAATGCTCATGCCGAGGAGCGTCCAGGTGACCTCGGCGCAGTCGGCCGAACCGTGGAACATGGTGTAGAGGATCTGCGTGTAAGGCATGCTCTCGAGCATGAAGTCCAACGGCGGCAGGCAGGATGGCAGCTGGTCCGGCGGCAGGGTCTGCAGCCAGATCTGACGACCCGCAGTGCCGGCACCGCCCAGGGCGCTGAGCAGGATCAGCAGCGAGTAAACGCGCGGCGCACGGCCGTGCAGCGCGGCGATCAACGAGAACAGACCGCAACCGGCAAAGAAGATGCGCTGCAGGATGCACAGCGGGCAGGGTTCCAGCCCGACCACGTACTGCAGGTAGAAGCCGGTGCCGAGCAAAGCGACGCAGGCGAGGAAGGCGAGGAAGAACAGGGAACGAGGGCTGGCCAGGTTCATGGCGGCTCCGCTGAAAAGCGCTGTTGCAGGAAAGGCCGCTACGGTAGTGGAAACACGGCGATCAGTTCAAGGCGAGTGTCTAGACTGGCCGTGGCACTCATCCGGGAATTCCTGCCATGCGTCGTCATTTCCTACTTTGCTCGCTGCTTTCCCTGACAGCAGCGCCGGCCATGGCCGCCGCCGACCTCAGCCAGATCCGACTCCCTGAAGGCTTCCAAATCAGCCTGCTCACCGACCAGGTGCCGGGCGCCCGCGCCATGGCCTGGGGCGAAAAGGGCACGCTGTTCGTGGGCAGTCGCTCCGCCGACAAGGTCTACGCGGTGAAGCCCGACGGCCAGGTGAAGACACTCGCCGATGGCCTGCAGATGCCCGTGGGCGTGACCTTCCACAAGGGAGACCTGTACGTGTCGTCGATCAACCGCATCGTCGTGCTGCGCGACATCGAAGCGCACCTCGACGCTCCTCCCAAGGCCGAAGAACTGCCGGCACAGTTTCCGAAGGAGACTGCGCACGGTTGGAAATTCATCGCCTTCGGCCCGGACGACAAGCTCTATGTGCCGGTCGGAGCCCCCTGCAACATCTGCCGCCCGGACCGCGAGCGGTACGCCAACCTGCAGCGCATGAACGCCGATGGCAGCGCGCGGGAAGTGGTCGCCTACGGTATCCGCAACACCGTCGGCTTCACCTGGCATCCGCAGACCAGGCAGCTGTGGTTCACCGACAACGGACGCGACATGCTCGGGGACGACAAGCCCGATGACGAGCTGAACAAGGTCAGCAGGGTGGGCGAGGACTTCGGTTATCCCGATTGCCACCAGGGCGACATCGCCGATCCCGAGGAAGGCAGGAAACCCTGTTCCGCATTCACGCCCCCCGTGGCCAAGCTGGGCCCGCACGTCGCCGCGCTGGGGCTGCGCTTCTACACCGGCGAGCAGTTCCCTGCCGAGTACCGCAACAACCTGTTCATCGCCGAGCATGGCTCGTGGAACCGCACGCAGAAGATCGGCTATCGCGTGGCGCGGATCGAGCTCAACGAGGACGGCACACTGAAGCGCCAGAGCGTGTTCGCCGAAGGCTGGCTCGACAAGGATGGCGGGGTCAGCGGAAGGCCGGCAGACGTGCTGGTGGCGCCGGACGGCTCGCTGCTGGTCAGCGATGACCAGAACGGCGCGATCTACCGCATCAGCTACGGCAAGCCCTGACAATGAAAACGGCGCCCCAGGGCGCCGTTTTCATGGGCATCGACAGGATCAGGCGCGCACTGCCACCGGCAGTGAAACCGGCGGAGCCAGCAGGCCCAGGCCTTCCTGGAACAGCTGGTTGCTGCGTTCCACTTCACCCAGCTGCGCCAGCAGGCGCGCCAGTTCGGCGCAGGTTTCCGCGCTGCGCTGGCGGGCCAGGCTGGCTTCCAGGTACTCGCGCGCCTTGCCCCACAGCTTGTTCTGCAGGCACAGGCGGCCGAGGGTCAGCAGCAGCTCGGGATCATCGCCCTGTTGCTTCAGCCAGCCTTCCGCGGTCTTCAGCTGGTGCGCAGCATCGCGGCCACGGGCGCGGCCATAGAGGTGCACCAGGCGGCTGTCGTAGCCCTCCTTGAGCGCCTTGCGCAGCACGTCCTCAGCCTCTTCCGGCGCGCCCAGGCGCAGCAACTGTTCGGCGTAGGCGGCCACCAGCGGCGGCTGTGCGCGAAGGTTGGAGGGCACGTTCTGCCAGCGCTGGGTCAGCGGTTGCAGGCTGCTTTCGCCCTGGCCGATGCCCTGCTCGCCCGCCTCGCCCAGTGCGGCCATCCAGGTGCGGCGCTCCAGGTCGGCCAGCTCGGCGTTCTGCAGCACGCGCTCCTTGCGCAGCTCGGGGAGCAGCACGCACAGCGCCTGCCAGTCGTGGAGGCTGACGTAGAGCTGCTGGAGCAGGCGCAGGACGGTCGGATGACGCGGATGATCCTGGTGCAGCTTGTCCAGCACCACGCGAGCGCGGGTGAAGTCGCCACGGTTGATCAGCAATTGGGAACGGGTCAGGCCCACCGCAAGTTCGGAGCCGGGCTCGCGCTCCTGGGCACGGTCCAGCAGCTCGTCGCATTCCTCGGTCTTGCCCAGTTCGTTGGCCGCGCGGGCGGCGCCCAGGTAGTGCGGCAGCGGCCGGTCGCTCAGCTCGGCGGCACGACGCAGGTGACGCAGCGCCTGCGCCCAGTGCCCTTCGGCGAGATCGCGCTGGCCATGTTCCTCGGCCAGTTGCGAGCGGCGACGACGGTTGAAGCGTGACCAGGGATTCACCACACGGCCGGAGACGCCCAGCAGGCGCAGCACCAGGCGCACGGCGAGGTAGATCACCCAGAGCACCACCAGCAGCGCGAGGAAGGTCCACAGGCTGGATTCGTAGCGGAAGCTCTTGTAGGCGATCAGCACGTAACCCGACTGCTCGGCGACGGCCAGCCCGACCAGGGTGGCCGCCAGGACCACGGCAAGGATCAGGACGTAGAAGCGGCTCATGGCTGGGTCCCCGCGTCGGGCGCCACCGCCTCCTGCTGCTGCACCGCGTTTTCGCGGCGCGACAGGTAGGCCTGCAGCGAACTCAGGGCCGGACCGAGGTCCGGCGTCTGCACGGTAACGGCCTGCCCGCTGAGCTCATCCAGGCGCGCGATCAGCGCGCGGCTGTCGGCGAGGTCCGCGTTGAAGAAGTCGCCGACGATCTGCTTGGCCTGTTTGAGCGCCTGCTCGTAGACATCCTGCTTGCCATTCAGCGCGGCCCATTGCGCCTGTTCCAGCGCCAGGCTCAGGGCGAGGCGGACGCGATCCAGTTGCTGGCCGGAGAGCAGCGGACGGATGTCCTGGCCGGCATTGAAATCGATGCGCACGTAGCGCGAGATGCGTTCCCACCACTGGTCCCAGGTGCTGCTGCCGTCGCCCCAGGCGGTGCTCGGGCCGGTGCCGCCCTCGGAGGGCTTGAACGCCGGGTTCAGCGGTTGCAGCTGGGCAGCCTGGTCACGCAGCGCGCCCAGTTGCAGGAACAGCCCGGTGCGGTCCGGACGCGGCAGGGCGCGCAGCGCTTCGAGGCTCTTGGCCAGTTGCGCACGCGCGGCGAAGGCGCCCGGATCATTGTTCACACGGAGGATGTCGTCGGCGCCCTGGACCAGCTCGGTGGCGCTGTCGATGTCCTGCAGCGCGGAGAGACGCAGCGCCGCCAGACGCAGCAGATGCTCGGACTCGGCCAGGCGCCATTGCTGGCGGCTCTGCCCCAGCACCTGCTTGACCTGCTTGGCCAGTTGCTGCTGGTCGCCCTGCAGCTCTACCACGAGGCGGCGGCGGGCTTCGAGTTCGTCGGCCTTGGGCAGGGTATCCAGGCGCTTGCTCAGCTCGGCGTTGGCGTTCTGTACGCCCTGCGCCTGGGCGCGGGCATCTTCCAGTTGCGCAGCACGCTGCTGCTCGACGCCCTTGAGTTGCTGGACCTGCCAGAGGCCCCAGCCGCCTGCGGCGAGGCCGGCGGCGCCCACCAGCAGGGCGAGCAGTGCGATGCCCGTGCCGCCCTTGCGCGGGGCCGGCGCGGCGGCCGGACTGGACGATGTTGGTGAAGTCTCTTGGGGAGTGACGGCTTCGCTCACAGATCCATCCTTCGCTCGGAAATTGTTCTAGTCGGCGCTTCTCAACGCTTCCATTAATGCCGCCGGGCTTGCGCCCCGGCAATCGATTACTTGTAGCGCACCCATCTCCCGCGCCTGCTCAGCCACCCGAGGGCTGGGCACGAACAGCGGCATTGCACTGACTTGCGACCAGTCCTGCGCCGCCAACTGGCGCAAGTGCTCCAGCCCCTGCCCACTACTGACCACGATGGCGTTCAAACGCTCCCCCTGGATTCGCCGCAGCAATTCGCCCGGGGGGTAAGCCGGCATTTCGCGCCGGTAGAGTTCCAGATAGTCGACCACCACGCCTTGGCCGCGCAGGCGCTCGGCAAGGAATTCTCGGCCACTCTCGCCGCGCATGATCAGCACCTTCGGATCATGCACCTGCAGGGCCTGCTCGAACTCCGGCAGGGCCAGCAGGGCCTCGCTGTCGTCACCCTCCTGCGGGCAGACCACATCCAGACCGTAGTCTTCGAGGATAGCCGCCGTGGCGGCGCCGACGGTGAACCAGCGCTGGGTCAGCGGCGGTTGCGGCCAGTAGCGGTCGAGCCGCTCCAGGCCCAGGCGCGCCGCGGGCTTGCTGACCACGATAACCGCGCAGTAGCGGTCCAGGTCAAGGATCAGGCTGCGCTCGATGGGCGTCTCTTCGCGTGGCGTGATCGCCAGCAAGGGCAGGCAGTCACCGTGGATGCCGTGCTCGGAGAGGGTGGCGGCGAGCGCCGCGCAATCCTCTTCCGGACGGGTCAGCAGCAGCCGCCAACGGCTCACGGGTGGCCGGCCTCGCCGTAGACTGCATTGAGAATTTCCTGGGCGCCCTGGCCCAGCAGGTCTTCCGCGACCTTCACGCCGAGGGTTTCGGCTTCGGCGAACGGCGCGCGCGCCTCGGCGCGAAGCAGTTGGGTGCCGTCGGGCTGGCCAACCAGGCCGCGCAGCCACAGTTGCTCGCCTTCGAGGATGGCGTAGCAGGCGATGGGCACCTGGCAGCCACCGTTGAGGCGCTTGTTCAGCGCACGCTCGGCAGTGACACGCAGAGCTGTCTCGCGGTGATGCAGCGGCTGCAGCAGCGCGTGGATTTCCGCATCGGCAGTACGGCATTCGATACCCACCGCTCCCTGCCCACCGGCCGGCAGGCTGGCCTCGACGCTGATGGAAGAGCGGATGCGGTCTTCGAAGCCGAGACGGATCAGGCCGGCGGCGGCAAGGATGATGGCGTCGTATTCGCCGGCATCGAGCTTGGCCAGGCGGGTGTTGACGTTGCCGCGCAGGAAGCGGATCTGCAGGTCCGGGCGGCTGGCCAGCAGCTGGGCCTGGCGGCGCAGGCTGGAGGTGCCGACCACGCTACCGGCGGGCAGGTCGTCGAGGCTCGCGTAGGTGTTGGAGACGAAGGCGTCGCGCGGGTCTTCACGTTCGCAGATGCAGTACAGGCCCAGGCCTTCGGGGAAGTCCATCGGCACGTCCTTCATGGAGTGCACGGCGATGTCCGCTTCGTTTTCCAGCAGGGCGGTTTCCAGCTCCTTGACGAACAGGCCCTTGCCGCCGATTTTCGCCAGCGGTGCGTCCAGCAGCTTGTCGCCGCGGCTGGTCATCGGCAGGAGGGTCACGGTCAGGCCGGGATGGGCCTGCTCCAGGCGGGCCTTGACGTATTCGGCCTGCCAGAGTGCCAGGGCGCTCTGGCGCGTGGCGATACGGATTTCGCGAGACATGGGCATTTCCAGGCAAAGGAAGCGTGCAAGAAAGTGCCCGCATGATAACAGCTCACGCAAACGAAAAGCCCGGGGGACGCCCCCCGGGCTTCAGGCGCTGCGGCACTGTGTCGCTACAGATTGTGCATCAGCCTCCGCACACCCGCGACGTGGCGTCGGCTGACGGTCAGCGCATCGCCATTGAGTCCTTTCAGGTACAGCTGGAAGTGCCCCAGCGGGGTGCGCTGCAGGCGTTCGATGCGCTCGCGGGAGACCAGCGCGTTGCGGTGGATGCGCACGAAGCGGTCGCCAAACTCGTCCTCCAGCGCCTTCAGCGGCTCGTCCAGCAGCACTTCGCCGCCCGCGTGGCGCAGGGTCACGTACTTGTGGTCGGCGATGAAGAAGATCACGTCTTCCAGCGGGATCAGCTCGATGCCTTTGCGGGTCCGCGCGCTGATGTGGCTGCGCGGGCCGGGGCCACCGGCGGCCGGCGGCTTGGTCAGCGCCGCCAGCTGCACGCGGTTGGGCCGCGAGGCTTTCTTCAGGGCGTCGGCCAGGTCCTCGCTGCGGACCGGCTTGACCAGGTAGCCGACCGCACTGACCTGGAACGCCTCCAGGGCGAATTCATCATGGGCGGTACAGAAGATCACCGCCGGCGGGGCTTCGCGCTCGCACAGCTTGGCGGCCACCTGAAGCCCATCGAGGCCGGGCATGCGGATATCCAGCAGGACGATATCCGGCTTCAGGCTGTCGATCAGCGTCAGCGCTTCTTCGCCGTTGCTGGCGGATGGCTCGAGGACGCGATAGCCGTCCAGTTGCCCCACCAGCCGGGCCAGGCGCTCTCGCGCCAGGGGTTCGTCATCGACGATCAGGACATTCATAAGCTCAGGCTTCCTGCATGAGACGCGCACATGGATAGCGTAGACAGGTGAAGTGCCGTCCGTCACGGCGCTCGACGCTGAGACTAGCTTTTGGCCCGAAAAGTGCCGCAAGTCGCGCTGCAATATTCTGCAGGGCCTGCTTGGTCCCCTTCGTGGGCAGCGTCTCGGTCGATTCGTCGTACGGGTTGCTCACGCAGAGCTGGAACACACCGTCACGGTAGTCCGCCTCAACTTTCACCAGACCGCCTTCGATGCGCGGCTGGATGCCATAAATCAACGAGTTCTCGAGCAACGGCTGCAGCGTCAGCTGGGGAATCGGTACGCCTTCGGGCACGCCGCTCACCTGCCAGTCCATCTGCAACCGGTCGCCAAGACGGAACTGCTCAATGGAAAGATAGCGTCTGGCCAGCTCAAGTTCCTCTCCCCAGGAAATTAATGTTCCAGGTTTGGCCAGGCTGGCGCGAAAAAGGTCCGAAAGATTCAGTACCGCCAGCTCGGCCTTGCCTGGATCGATCTCGATCAGGCTGGCGATGCTGTTGAGGCTGTTGAACAGGAAGTGCGGACGGATGCGCGCCTGCAGCGACTCGATCCGCGCCCGCAGCTCAGCCTGCTCCTGCCGTCGCCATTGGCTCTGGAGATAAAAGTAGCGTAGCAACAGCGTGGACATGATGAGCGCAATCAATGCGTGTCGCAGGTAGAGATTGACTTCGCCGGTGCGCGACATGGGGCCGCCGAGGGAAAAATAATCCGCCACCCAGGTGCAGCCCAGCGTCAGCAGAACCACCAGCACACAGCTGAGGAGGCCGGAGAACCACGCCGGCCAGCGCGCCATGAATGGCCGCAACTGGCACAGCAGGCCGGCCGAGAGCAGTACGATCCACTGCACGAACAGCGAGGACAGGGCCAGGCGCACCCAGTTGAAGCTGGGGGTCATCGGCTCGGCGAGCACCAGCACGAGCACCAGCAGCTCCGCGAGCAGCACCAGGCTGAACAGCGCTTCGGGCTGGCAGAGTTCGGGGATGAAGTAATCTTCGTTGGGCGCCGGCTTGTCGCCGGTCTTCGTCAGTCTGGGCATCGACGCAGTTTCCGTAAGCGCCCGCACGGCGGCAAGCGCCGCGTGCGACCAAAAGCCAGGAATTGTCGGGCAGCGCAAAGATCGGCACGGAGCCTGCGACGATTCACCGCCGCTCCCCCGCTGCAACCCGCCAAAGCGCCGCCGGTTTTGTCCTTCAGCCTGCTATTATCGTCGCACTTTGCCCTTCATGCAGGCCGCGCGCCGCGCCTGCCCGTTTCAGCGAGAGAGATCCATGAGCGTAGAGAAGACCAACCAGTCCTGGGGCGGCCGTTTCAGCGAGCCCGTCGATGCCTTTGTCGCCCGCTTCACCGCTTCCGTCGACTTCGACAAGCGCCTCTATCGCCACGACATCATGGGCTCCAAGGCCCACGCCACCATGCTGGCCAAGGTCGGCGTACTGAGCGACGCCGAGCGCGACACCATCATCGAGGGTCTCAAGCAGATCCAGAGCGAGATCGAGGCCGGCACCTTCGACTGGCGCGTCGACCTGGAAGACGTGCACATGAACATCGAGGCGCGTCTGACCGACCGCATCGGCGTCACCGGCAAGAAACTGCACACCGGCCGCTCGCGCAACGACCAGGTCGCCACCGACATCCGCCTGTGGCTGCGTGACGAGATCGACCTGATCCTCGCCGAGATCACCCGCCTGCAGCAGGGTCTGCTGGGCCTGGCGGAAGCCGAAGCCGACACCATCATGCCCGGTTTCACCCACCTGCAGACCGCGCAACCGGTGACCTTCGGCCACCACCTGCTGGCCTGGTTCGAAATGCTCAGCCGCGACTACGAGCGCCTGGTGGATTGCCGCAAGCGCGCCAACCGCATGCCCCTGGGCAGCGCCGCGCTGGCGGGCACCACCTACCCGATCGACCGGGCCATCACCTGCGAACTGCTGGGATTCGAAGCGATCTCCGGCAACTCGCTGGACGGCGTGTCCGACCGTGACTTTGCCATCGAGTTCTGCGCGGCGGCCGCCGTTGCGATGATGCACCTGTCGCGCTTCTCCGAAGAGCTGGTGCTCTGGACCAGCGCCCAGTTCCAGTTCATCGACCTGCCCGACCGCTTCTGCACCGGCTCCTCGATCATGCCGCAGAAGAAGAACCCGGACGTGCCGGAACTGGTGCGCGGCAAGTCCGGCCGCGTGTTCGGCCACCTTGCCGGCCTGCTGACCCTGATGAAGGGCCAGCCGCTGGCGTACAACAAGGACAACCAGGAAGACAAGGAACCGCTGTTCGACGCCGCAGACACCCTGCGCGACAGCCTGCGCGCCTTCGCCGACATGGTCCCGGCGATCAAGCCCAAGCGCGAGATCATGCGCGAAGCGGCCCGCCGCGGCTTCTCCACCGCCACCGACCTCGCGGACTACCTGGTGCGCCGTGGCCTGCCGTTCCGTGATTGCCACGAGATCGTTGGCCACGCCGTGAAATACGGCGTGGACAGCGGCAAGGACCTCGCCGAGATGAGCCTGGACGAGCTGCGCCAGTTCAGCGACCAGATCGACGACGACGTGTTCGCCGTGCTGACCCTGGAAGGTTCGGTGAACGCCCGCGACCACATCGGCGGCACCGCGCCGAACCAGGTCCGCGCCGCCGTCGCGCGTGGCAAGGAACTGCTGGCTTCGCGCTGATCGCGCTACTCGCCAGAAGCAAGGGCCGCGTCAATCGACGCGGCCTTTTTCGTTTCAGCTTCTGCCTAGAAAGCCCAGCTGCGCCGGCGTCAGCCGCAGCATCCGCGCCGCCTTGTGTTCGCTGAGCGTAGGCAATTGATCCTCTGGCAAGCGCGCTGCGCTGGAGGCCAGGTTGACGATCAGCGCCTCGCGGCTGAACACGCCGTTGTCGATGGCGTAGGCCGCGGCGATCAGGTTGCGCAGCTCCAGCGGCAGGCGCCAGCGGGTGCGCAGGGCGGAGCCGAAGCTGGCGCCGTGCTCCTTCAGGGCCTTATCCACATCCGCCTCGCCCAGTTCGCCACCGGCGCTGTGCCAGTCCTGCAGGCTGCGCAGTAGCGCAAGATCACCCAGGCAATGCAGCAAGCCGGCTGTAAAGCAGCGATCGGCATCGGCGCCGAGGGACTCGGCCAGCGCGAAGGCTGCGTCGGCGCTATGCCGGGAAAGCTCCCAGAAGCACTCGGCACGCTCCTTGAGCAGCGGGTCATTGAGCGTCGCGGCGCGCTGCAGCGCGACCGCCAGCATCAGGTTCAACGCCTGCGCTACGCCCAGGCGCGACAGCGCCTGCATCAGCGTCTGGCAGGGCATGCCGACGTGCCGCGCGGCGCTGTTGGCAGCGGAGATCAGGCAGGCGGTGATCTGCGGATCATGGCCGAACTCCTGTTCGAGCATCTCCAGGTTGATGTCGCTGGCCTCCATGCAGCGGTTCACCGCCGCACCGACCTCGCCCATCAGCGGCGCGCCCTCGGTGGCGTCGCGTTCGGTCTGCAGGAAGCGCTCCAGCGACAGGCTCTGCTCCAGCGTGGGCAACTCGCAGACGACGTTCTCGCCCGGCGCCAGCAGCAGAGAACGCAGGCGTTCGCGCAGGTTTTCGGCGTTGAAGGGTTTGACCAGGTAGGCCGTTGGCGCCAGCGGCACGGCGGCGCGCACGCTGGCGGCGTCGGCCTTGGAGCTGATCAGGATGAATGGCTGGGCAACCGGCCCGCGGCGGCGCATGCGCACATGGCGGAGCAACTCCAGGCCGTCGCTGCCGGGCAGCTCGCGCTCGGCCAGGATCAGGACAAAGGGATGCCGACGACAAGCCTCGATGGCCGTATCACCGTCCTCGCAGAACTCGACAGTCGCGTCGCAACGCACGCTCAGCACCAGCTGGCCGAGCAGCTCGCGGCTCCAGGGGTCGCTGGCAGCGACCAGCACGCCGGGAGAAACGCTCATGGATCGCACCTCGTTCGGGACGTATGCCGTCACGGGCGGAAGCAACCGATCCTGAGCCTTCTCTGCCGAGTGCCCGGTCCTTCGGATGCCGCCGGCCAACGGCCTTCGGATACTGCGCAGCGTAGTCCAAAGCCCACGAGCTTTCCCATGCGCGCCATCAACTTCGGCGGACATTTCTCACAAAAGGAAGGCATAAAAAAGGCCCGCTTGCGCGGGCCTTTTTCTTGAACCGTTAGAGCGGTAAGGCTCAGGCCAGTTCGTCGAAGCACTCGGCCAGGATGGCCAGGCCTTTTTCCAGCTGCGCGTCAGGGATGGTGACGGGCATCAGGAAGCGGATCACGTTGTAGTAGGTACCGCAGGAGAGCAGGATCAGACCTTTCTCACGGGCACGAACCACGATCTTGCTGACCAGTTCAGCGGCCGGCTTGTTGTGATCGCCGCCTTCGAACAGCTCGATGGCGATCATCGAACCCAGGCCACGAACGTCGCCGATTACCTTGTGCTTGGCCTGGATGTCGCGCAGACCCGCCTTCAGGCTTTCGCCAACGGCTTGCGAACGCTCCAGCAGCTTCTCTTCGTCGAACACTTTCAGCACGGCCAGGGCCGCGGCGCAAGCGATCGGGCTACCGGCGTAGGTGCCGCCCAGGCCGCCGGGAGCGATGGCGTCCATGATTTCGGCTTTGCCGGAAACACCGGAGATCGGGAAACCACCGCCAACGGACTTGGCGAAGGTGGTCAGGTCCGGAACGATACCCAGTTGCTCGGTGGCGAAGAAGGTGCCGGTACGGCCAGCGCCAGTCTGCACTTCGTCAGCGATCAGCAGGATGCCGTGCTCGTCGCACAGGGCGCGCAGGCGCTGCATGAAGGCCTTGGAGTTGACGTAGAAGCCACCCTCGCCCTGAACCGGCTCGATGATGATGGCAGCGATGTCGCGCGGCTGAGCGTCGTTCTTGAAGATGCGCTCGATGCTGGCGATCGACTCGTCTTCGCTCACGCCGTGCAGTTCGCACGGAGCCAGGGCGCGGAAGATGCCGCCCGGCATCAGGCCCATGCCAGCGGAGTACGGAACGACCTTGCCGGTCAGGCCCAGGGTCATCATGGTACGACCGTGGTAGGCGCCGGTGAAGGCGATCACGCCGGCACGGCCGGTGGCGGCACGGGCGATCTTGACGGCGTTCTCAACGGCTTCGGAGCCGGAGGTGACCAGCAGGGTCTTCTTCGGGAAGTTGCCCGGAACGCGCTTGGCGATCTCTTCGGCCAGCTCGATGTAGGGCTCGTACGCCAGCACCTGGAAGCAGGTGTGGGTCAGCTTGGTCAGTTGTTCCTGAACGGCGGCAACCACTTTCGGGTGCAGGTGACCGGTGTTCAGTACGGCAATGCCGCCGGCGAAGTCGATGTACTCACGACCTTCGACGTCCCACACGGTGGAGTTCTCGGCGCGCTCGGCGACGACCGGGTGGATCTGGCCTACACCGCGCGGTACGGCGGCCTGACGACGTTGCAGCAGGGATTCGTTGGTTTTGCTCATAGCTTCCTCAGTGGCCGCTCATCGGGCGACCGGATCAAAGGATGAAAGCGGGGAGAAGCCTCACGCGACAGCATACGATGATCGACTGTCGTGGAACTTGCGGCCCGCCAGACGGGTTGTCCGGTGCTACCACCGGAAAACGCCGACGCGAAGGTGGCTGTCAGCTCTTGCCTGCCACCTCGCGCCCACGGAAAAAACGGATCAGATACCGCCGAGGCAGAGGTATTTGACTTCGAGGTAGTCCTCGATGCCGTACTTCGAACCTTCGCGACCCAGGCCCGAGGCCTTGATGCCGCCGAACGGCGCGACTTCGTTGGAGATCAGGCCGGTGTTGATACCCACCATGCCGTATTCCAGCTGCTCGGCGACGCGGAACACGCGGGCCAGGTCGCGGGCGTAGAAGTAGGAAGCCAGGCCGAACTCGGTGTCGTTGGACATGGCGATGACTTCGGCCTCGTCCTTGAAGCGGAACACCGGCGCCAGCGGGCCGAAGGTCTCGTCCTTGGACACCAGGGCGGACTTCGGTACGTCGACCAGGATGGTCGGCTCGAAGAAGGTGCCACCCAGGGCGTGCGGCTTGCCGCCAGTGAGGACCTTGGCGCCCTTGGAAACGGCGTCGGCGATGTGCTCTTCGACCTTGGCGACAGCCTTGGAATCGATCAGCGGGCCGGTGGTGACGCCCTGCTCCAGGCCGTTGCCGATGTTCAGCTTGGCCACCGCGACTTTCAGCTTCTCGACGAAGGCGTCATACACACCGTCCTGAACGTACAGGCGGTTGGCGCAGACGCAGGTCTGGCCGTTGTTGCGGTACTTGGAGATCAGCGCGCCTTCGACGGCAGCGTCCAGGTCGGCATCGTCGAACACGATGAACGGCGCGTTGCCGCCCAGTTCCAGGGACACTTTCTTGATGTCCTTGGCGCATTCGGCCATCAGCTGGCGACCGATCTCGGTGGAGCCGGTGAAAGTCAGCTTGCGCACGATCGGGTTGCTGGTCAGCTCGCCGCCGACTTCGCCGGCGCTGCCGGTAACCACGCTGAACACGCCTTTCGGAATGCCGGCGCGCTCGGCCAGCTCGGCCAGGGCCAGGGCGGAGTACGGAGTCTGCGAAGCAGGCTTGAGCACCATGGTGCAGCCGGCGGCCAGGGCCGGACCGGCTTTACGGGTGATCATCGCGGACGGGAAGTTCCACGGGGTGATGGCCGCGGTCACGCCGATCGGCTGCTTGATCACGATGATGCGCTTGTCGGGCTGGTGGCCCGGAATGGTGTCGCCGTAGATGCGCTTGGCTTCTTCACCGAACCACTCGAGGAAGGAGGCAGCGTAGGCGATCTCGCCCTTGGCTTCGGCCAGCGGCTTGCCCTGCTCGATGGTCATCAGGCGAGCCAGGTCGTCCTGGTTCGCGATCATCAGGTCGAACCACTTGCGCAGCTTGTTGGCGCGCTCTTTCGCGGTCAGTGCACGCCAGGCCGGCAGGGCCTTGTCGGCGGCTTCGATGGCACGACGGGTTTCGTCGGCGCCCATCTTCGGCACGGTGCCGATGATCTCGTTGGTGGCCGGGTTGTTCACGTTGATGGTCTTGCCGTTGTCGGCATCGACCCAGGAACCGTCAATGTAAGCCTGTTGGCGGAACAGCTTGGCATCATTGAGTTGCATGACCTGTCTCCTTTCGAGGAAAGCCTGTGGACGACGGGTCTACCTCGAGTCCCCGCCTGCCTTGTTGTCTGGATGGGAGAGACCGCGGTCTCTGCCGTTCATTCGTCCCGGCCGACCAGTATCGACGCCGGATGCGAATGGCGCCTCTGCATGGAGGCGACGCCAGGCGAACGGCTCTTAGTTCGCTCGGCATGCGGACACGAAAAAACGCAGGCCGGGGTCATTGCCCGGTCTGGTTGAACTCGTTCACGCACAGATTCCCGGGCTCGGCCCAGGAGTACGACTGCCCTACAACCTTCCGGTACGCTGATCGACGGAAGCCGCACGGAGACCTGTCACAAGGGACATGCGGTGGGTGCAACGGAAGACTGTCATCCCGCAGGCTGATGGCCGGCTGGTGTGATGCCAATTCTCCGGTCTCCTGTTGTTGTGATGGGGAGGCGTTTGAAATCTCAAACGAATCCTAGGGCCCTCGACTGCAAAGGGCAATAGCTCGTTCGACAAAACCAACGAAGGTATCCGCTTGCAGGGGGTTTTCGGAGGATTTCTACCGACAAGCGGCTGTTTTCGTTCGATATCATGAACGAGCGTACCTGCATTGGACGCCTGCACGGGAGATGCGTATGATTGCCGCCTGCCGCGCCAGCCGCGGCATACGCACCAGTAGCTCAGCTGGATAGAGTACTGCCCTCCGAAGGCAGGGGTCGTGGGTTCGAATCCCGCCTGGTGCGCCATCTAACTGGTTTCGAATTGCTTCAGAAAGTCTGCGAAACCGCCTGAAAAGCCCGCCCTGAGCGGGCTTTCCTGTTTCTGGCGGTCAACTCCGCGTAGGCCAGGCCTTCAGGCGGCCTTCAAGGCCAGGAAGACCCTCGACGCCCGACGATTCCTCTTCGCCATACAAGGTTGTATAAGCCTTGCGCCATCGCGCGAGAAAAGGACAAACCGCCCATGCTCCGGCTCCTGCTGCCAGCCCTGCTGCTGACCCTTGCCGGCTGCGCCACCAAGCCTCCGGCGCACCCCGAAAACCTCTGCGAGATCTTCCGCGAAAAGCCGAAATGGCATGAAGCGGCGCTGCAGGTGCAAAAGCGCTGGGGCGGAACGATCCAGGTGCCCATGGCGATGATGTACCAGGAGTCCTCCTTCAAGCACGACGCCCTGCCGCCGCGTTACTACTTCCTCGGCTTCATTCCCTGGGGCCGGGTCAGTTCCGCCTACGGCTACGCCCAGGCCAAGGACGAGACGTGGGCGGACTACAAGAAGGAAGCCGGCGGCTGGGGCGCCGACCGCGACGACTTCGCCGACGCACTGGACTTCATGGGCTAGTACATGAACAAGACCTACAGCGTAAACCGCGTCTCCAAGTGGGACGCCTACGGCCAGTACCTGAACTACCACGAGGGCTGGGGTGGCTACCGCCAGCGCAGCTATGACGCCAAGCCGTGGCTGAAGACGGTGTCGCAGAAGGTCCAGACGCGCGCCTCGCTGTACGGCGCCCAGTACAAGAGTTGCGAGCAGGAATTGTCCGGCGGCGGCTGGTTCTAGCGACCCCGAATGTTCACGCTACAGCGCAGGAGCACTCAGCGCCCCATGATCCGCCGGTACTCGTCGCGGTATTCCTCGTAAGGCAGGTTGCGACGCTGCAGCTCCATCAGCTGCTGCTCCTGGCTCAGCGGGCGGGAGACGTGGGCAACGGTTTCCGCCGCGGTCGGAGAGACCGGCTGCGGCACCGCCTCGGGCGGCTGCGCCGGCGTGGTGGCGGGCAGTGGCGCCGGCAGGCTGCGGGACGGGCGGGCGACCAGCAGGGCGCTGGTGATCTCTTCGACTATCTGCTCGGACACCGCGCTGACTTCGGAGGAACCCATGGTGGTGAACAGGTCGCCATCGGCTTCGCTTTCGTAGCGGCGCGAGGCAAGCAGCTGGCCGGTCAGGCCGTCGTGGTAGCGCACGGTGGAGGTGATCCACTCCTCCTCGCCACTGCCGGGACGGTTGTTGGCGTTGTGCCCGGCGCCGACCTCGATCACGACCAGGGTGGACAGGGTGTCGGTGGCGCGTGGTTCGCCGTCCTGCTCGGTGAGCTGGTAGTCGGCCGAGCCGGCCTCGTCGCGCAGTGCCTCGCGCCAGCTGGCCTTCAGCGCGCCCCAGCGCGGATTGGCCGCCACCGTGGCGTCGGGCTGGAAGTTCACCACCATCACGTGGCGGGTGTCGCGGTAGAGGGAAATGGGCGCGGTGCGGTCATCCCGGCGGACGTCCGAAGAACATCCACAGAGCAGGGAGACGGCCAGGGCGAGCGTGACGTAGCGCATGGTGCTTTCTCTTTATTGTCTGGCCAGCATTCTGCCAGCCAATCATGACGCCCGGATATCGTCCGAAGGTCAGTCCTCTACCAGTCCTCGTCGTCCAGGCCCGGCTGGTACTCCTCCGCGTCGTCGTCCTCTTCGTGATCGCCGGGCGAGTCCTCGAAGAACGCCGCATCCTCCTCCAGCAGGCCGTCGAGGTCGTCATCGAGGTCCAGCAGGTGGTCGTGTTCGGGCTCGTGGAGGTCGAGGTCTTCGTCAGTCATGGCCGGTCTTTCGTGGGGGGAAACGGGGAAGGAATTCACAGTATAAGTCGCGCCGCGGGAGGATGACGCTCCCGTGACGGCGGACGGCGCTTTCCGGCCTTGCCGGATCGCGATTCGTCCACGATTCTCTATGAACCACGGGCATCGCGCCGTGAACGACGAACAGGGGGTAGGAATGAAGACTGTGGCTCAGCTGTTGAACGCCAAGGCGGACCAGCAGGTTTACACCATCGCCCCGGATGCGCTGGTGATCGATGCACTGCGCCTGATGGCGGAGAAGAACCTCGGCGGCCTGCCGGTGGTGGAGGCCAACCAACTGGTCGGCTTCTTCAGTGAGCGCGACTACGCCCGGCGCCTGGCGCTCAAGGGGCGCAACTCGGAAGACACACCGATCAGCGCGGTGATGACCGCGCCGGTGATCACCGTGGACACCCACCTGAACGTCGACAAGTGCATGGGCATCATGACCGAGCGCCACCTGCGCCACCTGCCGGTGGTGGAGAATGGCGAGCTGCTCGGGCTGCTGTCCATCGGCGACCTGGTGAAGGCCGCCATCGCCGAACAGGCCGCGCTGATCCAGCAACTGGAACAGTACATCCGCGGCGAGTGATCGCCCCGGCGGTCGCTCAGCGCGCGGCCGCCGTTTCCACTTCACCGCTGTGCATGTCGACGAGGCTCAGGCAGCCGTCGGCATAGCCGCTGCCCGTGTCGATGTAGTGGGTATTACCCAGCGGGCGCACGGCGCTCTGCGCGGTATGGCCGACGTACAGGCGCTCCAGCCCGGCAATGACCGTGGCGTCTTCCTTCTCGATTCGCGTGCGTGCCCACATCGCAAGGCCGACGGCGTTGCGCCGGGCGCTTTCACCCAGCTCGCCGGCCAGCGCGGCAACGCCGCTGTCCCAGTCCGGAAAGGCCGGTGATACCGGCGCCTCGGCGTGCACGATGCCGGCGCGACGGCCCTCCCCCAGTTCGACTTCGATCACCAGCGGCAACTGCTGCAGCCGCCGGGCGATGCGCTCGCGGGTCACCGGGGTGAGCTTGTACAGCCAGGTGCCGCCATTGCGGAAGTGCAGGTCGCGGTCATCGCCGGCCAGCACCACATCGATCACCAACTGCTCGTGATTACCGCGCACCGAGGCGAACCAGGGCTTGGCCAGCCACTCGAGCACCTGCGGCGAATAGGGCCCGCGATCCACCAGATCGCCGGCGGCGAACAGGCGGTCGGCGGCCGGATCGAATCCGACCTGGCCGAGCAGACGCTGCAGCAATTCGAAATGGCCGTGCACATCCCCCACCACGAAGTCGCGGCCGCGCGGGTTACGCGGGAAGCGTTGCAGGGGTTGCTCCGGCAAGAGCGTATTCATTGCCAACTCCAGTGCTTTCAAGTGACCAGCTTATCAGCTGCACATTGCGTTCCAGCGGCACTGCGACGAAAGCCGCGCCGCTCGGCCGACCTGCTGCTGACCCACTGCTGCCCAGGCAGCGACGGCCCAGCATGGAGTGTTGCCCCAGCAGCACAGCGGTCGCACATCCCAACAAAATCACTTTTATATCAGCAACTTACCGACAACAGAGAAAGCGGTACGGATGTTGCGATGTCCCCGGCAAGCCTTTCGGCCTTCATCACGCGTGAGCCAGCACAAGAGCAACGCAATAACAGCTTCATGCCTTGCGGCGACGACCGAGCACCACAGAGCCAGCCGTCCTTTCGCCGCCCCCTGGGGACACCATGTTCAAACGCAGCACCCTTTCCCTCGCCATCCTGGCGAGCCTGGCCAGCGTCGTCGTCCACGCGGCCGACGGCGAGTCGCCGAAAACCGAAGAAGCGAGCGCCGCGCCGACCCTCGGCAAGGTGGTGGTCACCGCGCAGAAGCGCGAGGAATCGGTACAGGAAGTGCCGGCGCCGATCACCGTGCTGAGCGGCGAGAAGATCCGCGACGCCTCCCTGCAATCGGCCAGCGAAGTCACCCGCTACACCCCCAACGCCTCCGCCGGCACCACCGACGGGCACGGTCGCCCGCGCTGGTGGATTCGCGGCCTGGGCACCGGTGACCAGGGCGCCAACACGGTCAGCCCGATCGGCATCTACGTCGACGACGTGTACATCGCCAACATCAGCGCCACCGGCTTCCCGCTGTTCGACCAGGAGCGCGTGGAAGTGCTGCGCGGCCCGCAGGGCACCCTGTGGGGCAAGAACACCACGGGCGGCGCGATCAACTTCATTTCGCGCAAGCCGACCTTCAGCCCCGAGGGCTACTTCAAGGTCGACATGGGCAATTACGCCAATCGCATCGTCGAAGGCGCGGTGAGCGATGCGCTGGTGGACGACAAGCTGGCCGGGCGCGTGTCCTTCCATCACCAGGGCCGCGACGGCTACACCGAGAACCTCAACGATGGCGACGACCAGGGCGCGCTGGAAGACGACGCCGTGCGCCTGCAACTGGCCGCGCGGGTCAACGACAACCTGGACGCCAACCTCAACGTCCACGCCCGCCACTACCACGACACCGCCAGCTACAACACGGTGAGCTACGGCACCCGCCCGGACGGCACCAACCAGTTCGGCTATTCCATCGACCCGAAGCTGGGCAAGGCCAACTTCAACGCCAAGTACCAGGCCGAGATCGACCAGGCCGGCAGCAACCTCAACCTGGTCTGGCAGCTGGGCGACCTGGAGCTGACCTCCATCACCGCCTTCGAGCACTTCACCCGCGACGGCTGGACCGACAGCGACAACACCCCGCTGGAACTGCAGCGCAGCTACAGCTATGCCGACAGCCAGCAATGGTCGCAGGAACTGCGCCTGGCCTCGCCGCGCAGCGACCGGCTGAACTGGGTGCTGGGCTTCCACTACTTCAACGAAGACCTGGAGTCGAAGAACGCCAACGCGGCGCTGCCCAACGTCTACGTGCCCAGCTACTACAACAACGTCAGCTACGACCAGAAGACCGAGAGCTACGCGATCTTCGGCAGCACCACCTACAACTTCACCGACGACTTCAACGTCACCGCCGGCCTGCGCTGGACCCGCGAGACCAAGGACATCGACCTGGAGCGCCTGGTCAACCGCGGCGCCGCCAGCTTCGGCGACGGCCACTGGTGGCAGCCGGGCAACGTCGACTCACCGCTGGTCGTCAACGCCACCCAGGACGAGAGCAACACCTGGAGCGACTACAGCTGGGACCTGACGCCCGAGTACCGGATTTCCGATAACGCCCGCGCCTACTTCCGCTATGCCCGTGGCTTCCGCTCCGGCGGCTACAACGCCGGCGTCACCAGCCAGGCCACCGTCGCCAAGGTCGATCCGGAATACCTCACCTCCTACGAGCTGGGCCTGAAGTCGGAGTGGTTCGACGGCCGCCTGAACGCCAACGCCAGCGTCTTCTACTACGACTACAAGGACATCCAGCTCAACATCGTCACCGCGGTGAACAACCAGACCGTCTCGCGCCTGGCCAACGGCGCCCAGGGCGAGGCCTACGGCGCCGAGTTCGAGCTCGAGGCCATCCCGGTGCAGAACCTCCACGTCAACTTCGGCCTGGGCCTGCTGCACACCGAGTTCACCGACTACACCTCGGGCAATGACGACTACTCCGGCAACCACTTCGTCCGCGCGCCCAGCGTCTCGGCGGTGATCGGCGCCGACTACCGCATCCCGCTGAACGTCGGCGGCGCGGTGGTGCTGGGCACCGACTGGAATACCCGCAGCCGCCAGTACTTCTTCACCAACGACCAGAGCGCCAACATGCGCACCGGCGGCTACACCCTGGGCAACGCGCGCGTGACCTACGAACTGCCGGGCGAGACCACGCGCATCACTGCCTACGTGAACAACCTCACCGACAAGGAATACCGCAACCACACCCTGCCCACCGGCTACCAGACGGCGGCGGTCATGTACGGCGACCCGCGCACCTTTGGCGTCTCGGTCACCACCGACTTCTGAGCGAGGTAATCTCCATGAACCTTCTGCATCGCGCGCTGCGCCGGCTGCTGCCGGCCGCCGCCGTGCTGCTCGCGGGCCACGTCCTGGCCGCCGAGCAGCCGACCACCCTGCGCATCGCCACAGTGGCCTATGCCAACGCCGGACAAATCACCTTCAACGGCCCGTCCTACGTGATCGACCGCGACAAGTGGCTGGAGCAACAACTGGCCAGGCGCGGCATCAAGCTGGAGTGGGTGCCTGCGGCGACGGGCTCGGTGGGCACCTTCGTCAACGAAGAGTTCGCCAACCGGCGCATCGACTTCGCCTTCTACGGCGACCTGCCGTCGATCATCGCCAACGCCTCGGGCGTGCAGACCCGACTGATCGTTCCCGGCGGCATCGGCAACAACGTCTACCTGGTGGTGCCGCCGGGCTCCACGGCGAAATCCATCGCCGACCTCAAGGGCAAGCGCATCGCCCTGCACCGTGGCCGGCCGTGGGAACTGTCGTTCGCCAAGCTGCTGGAAGCCAACCACCTGGGCTTCGAGGACTTCCGCATCTTCAACCTCAACCCGCAGGCCGGCGCCGCCGCATTGAGCGCCGGGCGAGTAGACGCCTTCTTCACCCTCAGCGACGCCTTCCTGCTGGAAGACAAGCAGGTCGGCCGCGTCATCTGGTCGAGCAAGGAGGCGCCGGCCGACTGGAAGATGCGCGCCGAAGTCTGGGGCGCGCGGGACTTCGTCAAGGCTCACCCGGACCTCACCCAACTGGTGGTGGACGCCTACCTGAAGGCCGCGTGGTGGGTCTCCCAGGACGCCAACCAGGCGGCGTACCAGGAAGCGCAGTCACGCTCCGGCGTGCCGGTCAGCGTGCTGCAACGAGAAGTCTCCGGCGAGCCTTGGCCTGCGCACTTCTCCCCGCTCTACGACGACGCCCTGCGCCAGCACTACACCGATGGCATCGCCTACAGCCTGAAGGCGAAGCTGATCCGCAACGAAGTGAAGGTGGACGACCTGCTGGAGCCGAAGTTTGTCGAGCAGGGGTTGAAGAATCTGCAGCTGGAGAGCTTCTGGCAGCGCAGCGCCGGGCCTTCCGTCGCTGCCAAGCCGTGACCTGAGCGTAGGAGCGGACTCCGTCCGCGATAGCCTCCAGCGCGCCGCGAGCCAATCGCGGGCGAACTCCGCTCCTACAGAAAAGCTCGACGATCCACTCGGATCATGGGCGCGTCACGGGCATAAAATGCTATCATCAAGCGATAGCATTTCCAGATGCAAAGTCGCCACCGAAAAACCCTCGTAATGATATTCCGCACGCCAACCAGTGCATCGATAGTCTTTACCGACATCGAAGCTCTGATTCTGCATTTGGGCGGCGCTGTCGAAGAGCGCGAGGGTTCGCGGGTGAAGCTGATGCTGCAGGGTCAAACCTGGCGTTGCCATCGCCCGCATCCGGGCAAGGAAGCCAAGCGCTACCAGGTCGAAGAAGCCCGGGAATTCCTGCGTCGGGCTGGAGTGGAAACATGAGCCGCATGTCTTACAAGGGCTACACCGCCCGTATCGAATTCGACGACCGTGACGATCTCTTCGTCGGCCGGCTGCTGGGCGTGCATGACATCATCAGCTTCCATGCCGACAGTGTCGGCGGTTTGCACGCTGCCTTACAGGAAGCGGTCGAGGACTACCTCGCCGATTGTGCCGAGCGTGGCGTAGAGCCGGAGAAGCCCGCCTCCGGAAAGATCATGCTGCGCATCCGGCCGGAAGTGCACGCCGCCGCCGCCATTGCAGCCAAGGCGTCCGGCAAGAGCCTGAACCAATGGGCAGAGAATGTCTTCGAGCGCGCCGCGCGCAGACGCACCAGCAGTTGAGCGCACATGTGTAGGAGCGAGCTTGCTCGCGAACAAACCCTGCGGCGGACTTGGTTCGCGAGCAAGCTCGCTCCTACGAACAGCAAAAGAAAAGCCCTCGCAAGAGGGCTTTTTGTTTGCGGCAAAAACTCAGGCCGCCGCGCCCAGCAGTTTCTGGCCCTGCTCCCAGAGGCCGGTCATCTTCCATTGCTGCTCCAGCACGCCGGGGCCGAATTCCCGGGAGCCGCCGAGGCCTTCGGCGAGGCCCTGGAAGTAGGCGCCTTCTTCGATCAGCAGGATCAGCTTGGAGGCCTTGATCAGGTCCTCGCCCCAGAAGGTCGCGCCACCGTTGGCTTCGAGGATGGCCGGGGTGTGCGGGTTCTCGGCGAGCTTGTCGAGGATGAACAGCGGCTCGGGCTGGCGGCGGTCGATGTAGATCGGCAGCTCGCGGGCCAGGGTCACGCGCTGGGAGGCGGCGTAGCGGATCGGCAGCACGCGGTGGGCGCTGGCCCAGCCGCCGAGGTACGGCGTGTGGACGTGGATCACCACGTTGATTTCCGGGCGCGCCTGGAAGATCGCCGCATAGCGCTTGCCGTTGCCGCCGGCACCGCGGCCGCTGAGCGGGGTCGCTCCGGCGATGCTTTCGTCGAGGATCACCTCGCCGTCATAGGTCGAGATCACCGCGCGGATTTCCTGGTCGTCGGCCCAGGGATTCGGCGCGTGGACGGCGATCACCTGGTCGCTGTCCGGCACGCGCACATAGGCCTGGTAGGTATTGGTGGCGGTGAGGGTGCGGCTTTCCTTGAGCACGCGGAAGGCCTTGGCGAAGTCACGGCGGACCTGTTCGAGCTGGCTGGCGAGTTGCGGATCGAGGGTGGACATGGAGTGCCTCCTGGCAGTCGGGATGGATGAACCGCGTGGCGGTGTTCCAGTGACTGAGCAGGACTTGTGCCACTAAAAAATATCACTATTAATCAACAGGTTAGAAAGCAATCAAGCCAGCGGCGGCGCGCCACGCCTGGCTGAACGGGCGAAATTGCTGCCCGCCCAGCATCCCCTGCTGACCCACTGCTGCTGTACAGACAAACGCCTTGCTGCCGCAGCAGCACACCACCCTGAAAGCCGCGCACGGCCTGGCCTGCAGCCTTTGGGCACAGCCCTTGCTCAACACCTTGCACGAGCAGCACGACGCTGCCCCCGCCACGTAAAGGAGCAAGGCCATGAGCACCGAATTCTTCTGGCGACTGCCGCTGGGCAGCGACGGTCCCTATCTCGCCTCGGACAAGAACAACCGCGGCAGCCACATCGAGCGCCCCGGCAACATCGCTCCGGGCCGCCTGCCCAACGGCGAGCCGGACGGCTTCACCTACATCGACTACATCGCCCAGGTGGCCAAGGCCGCCGAGATCGCCGGCTTCGAGGGCGCGCTGCTGCCCACCGGCCCGGAGCCGTGGATCGCCGCCGCCGCCCTGGCCCGCGAGACCCGCCGGATCAAGTTCCTCATCGCCTTCCAGGCCGCCTGGACCCTGCCCGCCTACGCCGCACAGCAGGCAGCGATCCTCCAGCACCTGTCCCGCGACCGCCTGGAGTGGAACATCATCACCGGCGGCAACCCCGCCAGCCAGCGCGCCAACGGCGACTTCCTCGAGCACGACAAGCGCTACCAGCGCACCGGCGAGTTCCTCGACATCATCGACGGCCTGTGGAAGAACGAGCAGTTCTCCTACCAGGGCGATATCTACCAGCTGGAGAACGGCTCGCTGCCCATCGCGCTGCGCAACGTGCGCAAGCCGGGCGTGTACTTCTCCGGCTTCTCGGACCCGGCGCTGGACGTCGCGGCAAAGCACGCCGACGTCTACCTGAACTGGGCCGAGCCCATCGACAAGCTCAAGCCGCACCTAGAGCGCGTGCGCGAGCTGGCCGACAAGCAGGGCCGCGAGATCCGCTTCGGCATCCGCATCGACCTGTTCGCCCGCGAGACCGAAGAGGCCGCCTGGAGCGAGCTGCGCCGCCAGTACGAGCGCATCGACGCGCGCACCAGCGCCTTCATCAAGAACTTCGCCACCGGCTCGGACTCCGTCGGCGCCGCGCGGCAGACCGCCTACCACCAGAACGTCGAGCGCTTCGACGACCTGATCCTCGGCCCCAACCTCTGGGCCGGCTTCGGCAAGGCCAAGCCGGGCCCGACCATCGGCCTGGTGGGCAGCCACGAGAACGTTGCCGAGCGCCTCGCCGAATACCGCGACGCCGGTTTCTCCACCTTCATCCTCGCCGGCAACCCGCACCTGGAAGAAGCCCTGCGCATCGGCCAGGAAGTGCTGCCGCTGGTGCAGGGCAAACGCGCCGACGTCCACGAACTCAAGGCCCGCGCCTGACCCACAAGGAGCTGCACATGTCCCGTCCCCTCGATACCCTCTGGTACACCCGTTGCCCGGTTCCCACCGGCCTCGGCATCGCCGTGCAGAAAGGCTGGCTGGAAGAATCCCTGGCCGAGCAGGGCACGCAGATCCAGTCGCTGCGCGAGTCCGCCGACCAGGCGGTGCGCGAGTCGCACTTCGACCACACGCTGCAGAACTCGGTGCGCCACGGCGGCAACATCCCGGCCATCTGGGCCCGCGCCAGCGGCCGCGAGACCCGTGTGATCGGCCTGTCCTGGGCCGATGAAGCGCAACTGATCCTGACCACCGCCGAGAGCGGCATCCGCACCGTGCGCGACCTCAAGGGCCGGCGCTTCGGCCTGCCGGACTGGAGCGGCGCGCAGATCGACTTCACCCGCGCCCAGGCCATCCGCGGCCTGGAAAACGCCCTACGCCTGGAAGGCCTGGAAGTGCGCGACCTGGAGCTGGTGGACTTCGGCCTGAAGGGCACCTTCAGCGACGAGGCGCCGGGCAACATCGTCGGCATCACCGGCCACGGCGGCAGCCGCCGGCGCAGCCAGAACCCGGAACTGGTCGGCCTGCTGCGTGGCGAAGTCGACGCGATCTTCCTCAAGGGCGCCCACGCCGTGCAGCTGGCACAGCAGTTCGGCCTGCACACGGTGATCGACACCGGCGCGCACCCCGAGCCGCTGATCCGCGCCAACAACGGTACGCCGCGCACCCTGAGCGTCGACCTCAACCTGCTGGAGCAGCACCCCGACGCCGCCACCGCGATCCTCGCCTCGGTACTGCGCGCCGAGGACTGGGCGCACCAGCACCCGGACGACACCCGCCGCTACCTGGCACGGGAAACCAACAGCAGCGAGTTCTGGGTCGCCACCGCCTACGGCGAAGACGCCCACCTGCGCCTGCGCACCAACCTGGACGAAGGCTCGATCCTCGCCCTGCAGGACTTCACCGACTTCCTGCACCGCTGGAACTTCGTCCCGGCGAGCTTCGACGTGCGTGAGTGGATCGACCCGCGCCCGCTGGAAACCCTGCGCAGCCGCCTCGCGCAAAAGGCCGGCTGACCAACGTCACGAGGGCGACTCCCTCTGTTTCCCGACCTGAGCCCCCGCGCGCCGGCGCGGGGGCTTTCATCCCCCGACGGACACCCATGAGCACACCGCTGGAAACCCTCTGGTACACCCACAGCCCCGTCCCAACGGGCCTCGGCATCGCTGTCGAATCCGGGCGCCTGGCCCAGGCCTTCCGTCCCTTCGGCACGCGCATCCAGTCGCTGCGCGAGTCCTCCGAACGCGAGGTGCGCGAGGCGCACTTCGACCATCACCTGCCCTATTCCGTGCGCCACGGCGGCAACATCCCGTCGATCTGGGCCCGCGCCAGCGGCGCGCGCACGCGGGTGATCGGGCTGTCGTGGAGCGACGAGGTGCAATTGATCGTCAGCGCGCCGGACAGCGGCGTGCGCAGCATTCGCGACCTGCGCCACCGGCGCTTCGGCCTGCCGAAGTGGGCCAACGTGCAGATCGACTTCACCCGCGCCCAGTCCCTGCGCGGCCTGGAAAACGCCCTGCGCCTGGAAGGCCTGGAAGTGCGTGACGTCGAGCTGGTGGACTACCCCTACGGCGGCACCTTCAGCGACGACCCCGTGCGCCATGTGTTCGGCGCCCAGGTGGCGCTCAAGGGCAACCGCGTGGTGCAGCGCAACAACGAGCTGATCGGCCTGCTGCGCGGCGACATCGACGCGATCTTCCTCAAGGGCGCCCACGGCCTGCAGCTGGCCCACGAATTCGGCCTGCACGTGGTGATGGACGTCGGCTCGCACCCCGAGCCGCTGGTGCGCTCCAACATCGGCACACCGCGCACCCTGACCGTCGACCAGCAACTGCTGGACGAGCACTTCGACGCCGCCGTACTGGTGCTCGACAGCGTGCTGCGCGCCGAGCAGTGGGCCTGGGCACACCCGGAAGAAACCCGTCGCTTCCTCGCCCGCGAGCTGAACACCAGCGAATTCTGGGTGGCCAGCGCCTATGGCGAGGACGCGCACCTGCGCCTGCAGACCAACCTCGCCGAGCGCTCGATCAACGCCCTGCGCGACCTCACTGCGTTCCTCCAGCGCTGGGAGTTCATTGGCGCCAACTTCAGCGTCGACGACTGGATCGATCCGCGCCCGCTGGAAGCCCTGCTGGGGAAGATCGATGTCGCCATCTAGCACCACGCGGCCCGGCGCCTTCCTGCTCAACTTCATGCTGCTGGCGGCGTTCAGCGGCGCCACCATCGGCATGGCGAAGATCGTCACCACGCTCTACGCCATCAGCATCGGCGCCAATGCCATGCAGATCGGCATCATCTCGGCGATGGAAGCCCTCGGCATGGTGATCCTCACCCTGCCCGCCGGCTTCGTCATCGCCCGCTTCGGTGCGCGCCGGGTGTACTTCCTCGCCAGCCTCGGGCCGATGCTGCTGAACCTGGCCATCCCGCTGTTCGGCGGCTGGCTGTGGCTGGCGTTCGCGCGGCTGCTGATCGGCCTGTGCATCCCGTTCCGCATCGTCGCCATGAACAGTGCCTTCCTGCGCCAGCTCAAGCGCATCGGCAACGACAAGGCCGGCTGGTACCGCGGCTCGCTAACCCTGGGCATGGGCCTGCTCGGGCCGCTGCTGGGCAACTGGCTGAGCGGCGCGGCGAGCTTCACCTGGGGCTTCGCCGCCATCGGCCTGTGCTTCGGCCTGATGGCCTTCTACAGCCTCGGCTTCTGGGAAGGCGAGGCGCCCGCTGAAGACGTTCCCGTGGCCGCCGCCACCGGCGGATTGCTGCAACAGGTCGGCGCCATGCTGGCCAATGTCGAGATCGCCGAGAGCTGCCTGATCGAACTGCTCAGCGCCGCCACCAGTGCGCTGTTCGGCACCTTCATCCTGCTGCTGGCGATGGAAGTCGCCGGCCTGTCGCAAGGCCAGGCAGTAAGCCTGGTGATGATCCAGGGCCTGGCCTCGGTGCTCGGCCTGTTCGGCTTCGGCTACCTGATCGAGCGCAGCGGCCGCAAGCTGGCCTACGTCGGCAGCCTCAGTGCGGCGCTCGCCGCCCTGCTGCTGCTCGGCAGCGCGCAAAACTACTGGCTGCTGGCACTGGGCGGCGTACTGCTCAGCGCGGCGGCGGCGCTGATCCACCTGGTGAACATGGCCCAGCTGGGCGAGCACGCCATGGACAAGAGCAAGATTTCCGGGCTGTTCAACCTGGCGTCCATGTCCGGCAGTTTCTCCGGCGCGCTGCTGGGCGGGGCGATCAGCCACTTCGTCGGGCTGGGCAACCTGTTCCTCTGCTGGATTCCCCTGGTGCTGCTGGCTGCGCTGTTCTGCTGGCAACGCAAGCAGCGCCGCCAGAACGCCGGGCCATTGCTCGGACAGGAGGGCTGAATGCTTGACCGTACCCTGGACCGCCTGAGCTGGTTCGCGTCCCCGCTGCTCCTGCTGCTGGCCTGGTTCGTCGCCGCCCGCGCCGGCTGGTTCCCGCCGCAGTTGCTGGTGCCGCCGGCGGAAGTCTGGACCAGCTTCCAGGACCTGCTGGCCAGCGGTGAACTGCGCGAGCACGTGGTCAACAGCCTGTCGCGCCTGGCCATCGGTTTCAGCATTGGCGCACTGGGCGGCCTCATCTTCGGCACCGCCATGGCGCTGTCGAAGACCATGGAAGCCTATTGCGCGCCGCTGTTCCACACGCTGCGCCAGGTGCCGTCGATCGCGCTGATCCCGATGTTCATCCTGTTCTTCGGCGTGGAAGAAACCTTCAAGGTGCTGATCGTCACCAAGGCCGCCTTCTTCCCCGTGGCGCTGGCCGCCAGCGAGGGCGTGAAGGGCATCCCGCGCGGCTATTTCGAGGTCGCCAGCGTGTACCGCCTGCCACTCTGGAGCCTGCTGCGCGACGTCGCCTTCCCCGCCGCCGCGCCGCCCATTGTCACCGGCCTGCGCATCAGCCTGAGCCGCGCCTGGATGGTGCTGGTGGCCGCCGAACTGCTCGCCGCCGACAGCGGCCTGGGGCAGATGATCGAGCTGAGCCGGCAGATGCTGCGCATCGACATCGTGATGGTCGGGGTGATCGTCACCGGCGCCATCGGCTTCGCCCTCGACTTCGCCTTCCGCCTGCTGGAGAAGCGCCTGCTGCGCTGGAGACCGACACCATGATCCGCTTTCTCAAGAGCCTTCGCGGGCTGCTGTTGCCGGCGCTGCTGATCGCCGCCTGGCACTGGCAGTCGCAACAGGGCGCCAGCGCCGCCTATGCCTTCGTCCCGCTGGAGCGCATCGGCGCCGGCTTTGCCGAGCTGATCCGCACCGGCGAGCTGTGGCTGAGCGTCGCCGCCAGCCTGCAACGCACCTGCCTGGGCCTGCTGATCGGCGTGCTCGCCGGCTTCGCGCTGGGCGCCGGGATGGCCTTGTCGCGCCCCGTGGAGCGGCTGTTCGCACCGCTGTACCACACGATCCGCCAGGTGCCGATCCTCGGCCTGATCCCGCTGATCGCCCTGTGGTTCGGCAGCGGCGAGCCGTCCAAGGTGCTGATCGTCAGCCTCGCCGCCTTCTACCCGATGACGCTGAACGCCTTCGAAGGTTTCCGCGACGTGGAGAAGCGCTACCGCGAAGTGGGCCGCCTGTATGCCTTCGGTCCCTGGCAGCAGTTCCGCGAAGTGCTGCTGCCCGGCGCGCTGCCCAGCCTGAGCAACGGGGTGCTGCACGCGCTGGCCTTCGCCTGGGTCAGCTCGGTGGGCTGCGAGCTGTTCCTCTCCACCGGCATGGGCCTGGGCAACCTGATGATGAACGCCGAGACCGGCTCGCGCATGGAGATCGTGGTGATCGGCGTGCTCAGCATCGGCCTGCTCGGCTACGCCATGAACCAGCTGTTCGCCCGCCTCGCCCGCCACCTGCTGCGCTGGCGCAACCTGCGCTGACCCTTATTGCCATGAGTGCCCAGACCATGAACGCGATCCTCGACCCCGCCATCCTTCCCGCCCAGCAGGCGCAATCGGGCGCACTGGCCATCCAGGGCCTGAGCAAGGCCTACGCCATCGACGGGCGCAGCCTGCCGGTGCTGGAGAACATCTCCCTCGACGTGCGCCCCGGCGAATTCGTCAGCATCGTCGGCGCCAGCGGCTGCGGAAAATCGTCCCTGCTGCGCCTCATCGTCGGCCTCGAAAACGATTACAGCGGGCGCATCCTGCTCGACGGCCAGGCCGTGACCGGCACCAGCCTGGAACGCGGCATCGTATTCCAGGACCACCGCCTGTTCCCCTGGAAGACCGTGGAAGACAACGTCGCCCTGGCGCTGAAGAACCAGAAGCTCAGCCGCGCCGAGAAGCGCGAACTCGTGGCCGATCACCTGGAACTGGTGGGCCTGACCGGTTTCGAACAGGCCTACCCGCACCAGCTGTCCGGCGGCATGGCGCAACGCGCCGCCATCGCCCGCGCGCTGATCACCCGGCCCAAGGTGCTGCTGCTCGACGAACCCTTCGGCGCCCTCGACGCCCTCACCCGCGTGCGCCTGCAACACGAACTGCAACGCATCTGGGTGCAGCAGCGCAGCACCATGATCATGGTCACCCACGACGTGGAAGAAGCGCTGTACCTGGGCGACCGGGTGGTGGTGATGGACGCCCGGCCGGGGCGGATTCGCCATGAGGTGCGGGTCGACCTGCCGCATCCGCGCGAGCGTGGGGAGCCGGTGCTGACGAAGCTCAAGGAAGAACTGCTGGCGGAGCTGATGCAGGGCTGATCCTGATGTAGGGCGGATAACGCCTGGGGCGTTATCCGCCCTACGGGCTGCTGCACCGCTGATCGTTGGGTAGGAGCGGACTTCGTCCGCGATCGGTCCGCATCGCGCCGGATACCCATCGCGGACAGAGTCCGCTCCTACGCAGCCGGTTGACTTACGGCAGAGAGCGCCGCCGGGAAATCCGGGTGATACCCCGCGCCGATCTCTTCCAGCACACCCGCCTTGCGCAGCTTGCCCAGCACCCGCGCATTGGCCTCGCACAGGCGCACCTCGATGCCCCGCCGCTGCAGTTGCTCGATCACCTCCTGCAGGGTCTGCAGGCCGGTGATGTCCATGAACGGCAAGTGGCGCAGGCGGATGATCAGCACCTTCGGGTCAGTGTGGGTCTTGGCCAGCGCGCGCTCGAAGGTCTCCGCCGCGCCGAAGAACAGTGGCCCCTCGATGCTGTACACCAGCACGCCCGGCGGCAGGTCGCCAAGGCCACGGCCGCGCAACTCCACGTCCAGCTCGGGGCCATCCTCGGCGTGTACCTCCACCGAGGACGCCATGCGCCGCAGGAAGTGCAGCATGGCGAGGATCACGCCGATGTTCACCGCGATCACCAGGTCGCTGAACACGGTGAGCAGGAAGGTCACCAGCAGGATGGCTACGTCGGCGCGCGGCGCGCGTTTGAGCATGAACAGGAAGTGCCGCGCCTCGCTCATGTTCCAGGCCACCACGAAGAGGATCGCCGCCAGCGCGCAGAGCGGGATGTTCGAGGCCAGCGGCGCGAGGAACAGCAGGATCAGCACCAGCGTGGCCGCATGGGTGATCCCGGCCAGCGGGCTGTTGCCGCCGTTGCGGATGTTGGTCGCGGTGCGCGCGATGGCGCCGGTGGCGGCGATGCCGCCGAACAGCGGGGTGACCAGGTTGGCGATGCCCTGGCCGATCAGCTCCTGGTTGGAGTCGTGGCGGGTGCCGGCCATGCCGTCGGCGACCACCGCCGAGAGCAACGATTCGATGGCGCCGAGCATGGCGATGGCGAAGGCCGGGCCGATCAGTTCGAGCACGCGCGGCAGCGTCACTTCCGGCAGGCTGAAGCTGGGCAGGCCTTGGGGAATGCCGCCGAAGGCGCTGCCGATGGTGGCCACGCCGTCGAAGTGGAACAGCGACTGGATGGCCGTCACCACCACCATCGCCACCAGCGGGCCGGGCACCCGGCGCAACGCGGCGATGCGCGGGGTGAACAGCACCAGCGCCAGGCTCAGCAGCGCCAGCAGGGTCGTCGCGAGGTGCAGTTGCGGCAGGGCCTGGATCAGGTGCCAGAGCTTCTGGTGGAAGTGTTCGCCAGTCACGGCGGGAAGGCCGAAGAAGTCCTTCCACTGGCCGACCCAGATGATCACCCCGATACCGGCGGTGAAGCCGACGATCACCGGCGCGGGGATGAAGCGGATGATGCTGCCCAGGCGACTGACGCCCAGCAGCACGAGGATCGCGCCGGCCATCAGCGTGGCGATCTGCAGGCCGTCGACGCCGTACTTGGCGGTGACCCCGGCGAGGATGACGATGAAGGCGCCGGTCGGCCCGGCGATCTGCACCCGGCTGCCGCCCAGCAGCGAGACCAGGGCGCCAGCGAAGATCGCCGTATAGATGCCCTGCTCCGGCTTCACCCCGCTGGCAATCGCGAAGGCCATCGCCAGCGGCAGCGCGACCACCCCGACGATGACGCCGGCCACCAGGTTGCGCGTCCAGTGCTCACGGCCAAAGAGTCCGGCCTTCCAGGCTTCTCGCAGGGCGATCATCACAGTCTCCGACGGGATATCGATGCTGGATGCTAACAGGCCGGAGCAGAAAGCGGCCTGGCGCAGGTCATGACTGTGGCGTGCTGTCGCAGGCGAAACAGGGTGAACAAAATATTGCACAACCCTGGCTGCGCGCTGCTTCCAGCAGGTTTTTGAAGTGCCGGAATATGGGCTTCTCGCCCCGGAACAGAGGCGGTCGATTTGCCAGGCGACCTGAAATTTGGCACAATATGTTCATTATGTTGAACATCAAGGCTCTACCTCTCCCCACTTCCCGCCTGGTGTCGCGCGAGCGTCACTGGACCGGCGACCTCTAGCTCCTCCCTTCGGCTGCTACCTGTTGGTGGTGCCAAGTGCGGCGAACACTCCCAGGTGATTGCCGCCCGAGTCGGCGCCACGAAACCCGAACCGAAACCGCCGCAAGGATGCTCTCAGCGAGACTGCGCGCGGCTGCCCGTGGGAGGGCTCCACCATGCGTTCCTGGATCTATCTGTTTGCCGCCATCGGCTTTGAAGTCGTTGGCACCACCTCGATGAAATTCACCCACACGCTGTTCCCGGTCGCCGGGCTGCTGCTGATGTACCTGATGATCGGCCTGTCGTACTACTTCCTGTCGCTGGCCATCAAGCGCGTGCCGGTCGGCGTGGCCTACGCCCTGTGGGAAGGCATCGGCATCGTGCTGATTACCCTGGTCAGCGCCTTCTTCCTCGGCGAGCACCTGAGCCTGGACAAGGCCCTGGGCCTGGCCGTGATGATCGCCGGCATCCTGCTGGTGAAGTCCGGCACCCGTACCGGTAAGCGTGAGGAGAACATGGAGGCTGTCACATGCTGAACCATGACCTGATTCCGATGGCCTGGCTGGGCCTGGCCATCGTCCTGGAAGTGATCGCCAACCTGCTGCTGAAGTACTCCGACGGCTTCCGCAAACGCGCCATCGGCGTGGCCTCGATCCTCTGCGTACTGGGCGCGTTCACCGCGCTGTCGCAGGCGGTACGCGGCATCGAACTGTCGGTGGCCTACGCCATCTGGGGCGGCTTCGGCATCCTCGCCACCGTCGCCATGGGCTGGGCGCTTTTCGGCCAGCGCCTGGTGTGGCGCGGCTGGGTCGGCCTGGCGATGCTGGTGCTGGGCATGGGCCTGCTGAAGCTGGCGTGATCACTTCGAGTGAAATGGAAAAGGCGGAGCTGGGCTCCGCCTTTTTTTTGCCTGGAATCAGGTGCCGTGCGGTTCGCGGGCGTGGCCCGCTCCTACGCTGAATCCCTGTAGGAGCGGGCCACGCCCGCGATCGGCGTCCGCAGGACGCCCTTGAATCCATCAGGCCAGAACGTAGGGCGCATAACCTGGAACAGGTTATCCGCCGCAACCCGCGCGGCGGATAACGCTGGCGCGTTATGCGCCCTGCGAAAGACCCAAGCGAATCACGCCAGCAGGCTCACCACCGCAAAGCGGCTGAGATTGGCCTGCGCCACCACCGTCTGCGCCGCTGCGCTGTAATGCGTCGCGCTGCGCCCCATGCGGTCGAGCATCGAGGCGGCGAAGGTGTGCGCCCACTCGCGCTCGTCCTCGCTGGCGTGGCGGTCGAGGAAGTCGCGGATGTCGTCCTGGCGGTGGCGCAACTGGTCGCGCAGGCCGCCGATGCGATCCAGCGCCGAGACCACCGAATCGAGCAACTGGCGCTGCTCGCGGAAGGCATCGGTCCTGACCTCGGTGGGGAATGCCAGCAGCCCTTCTTCCTGGCTTTTCAGCCGGGTGTTCTTGCCCTTGGCGAACAGCTTGCCTTCGCCCTGCACCGCCAGCTGGCCCTTGAGCTGCTGCCAGTCGGCCTCGGGCGCGGAGAACTTCAACGCGCCATCGCTATCGAGTTCGGCGCGGATGCCGGCCTGGCCCAGTGTCGCATTGAAGCGGCGCAGCACCTGTTCGGTGCTCATGCCGTCGTCCAGCACCACCGCCGCCGGTTCGGCGAGTTGGCGGCCGGCGCTGAACAGCAGGGTTTCCTTGCCGGAGCGCTGGATCGCTTCCACCGACTCCAGCCCCTCCAGGCTGAAGCGGCTGCGCACCGGTTCGTTGAGGCGCAGGCGGAAGTTGGCGTCGAGGCTGCCGTCCGAGCGCTGGGCGCGCTGCTCCAGCAGCTCGTTGACCTGCCGGGTGGCCTGGCGCACGCCCTCGCGGTCCTGGGATTGCGGCGCGCTGAGTTCGCGGCTGAGGTTGAGCTTGAGGCCGCCGAGGCGGTCCTGCAGGTCGCCCAGGTAGCTGTCGGCGGACTGCATGGACGACAACTGCTGGTTGAGCTGCAGGTTGAAGCTGCCGCTCTTCTGCGCGCCGCGCGCCATCTGTGCGGCGTTCTCGCCTTTTTCCTCACCTTTGCGCAGGGCGTTCTGCCGCTCACCCGTGGAGGGCAGGATGACGTCGCGGCGGGCGCTCGGGTCGAAGACGGCGGCGGCCGGCAGTTGCTTGATGACCTTCATGGTGACCTCTGCACCGATGTGCCTCCGCCCGGCGCAAGGGCCGGGCGGAGGCGGGATAAAAAGTAGGGGAACCGGGCGCTGCGCCGCCGATTGGCGTCCAGACCTCCTTGCGGTGCGGCCCGGCTCCCCTACGAAGAAACTTACAGGCGGCTGAACAGCGACAGGTCGTTGAGCTTCAGGTAGGTCTTCTGCGTCGCCTGCAGGGCCAGCTGGTAGGTGTTCAGGTCGATGGTCGCGCCGGCATAGTCCAGCTGCGACAGCTCGCCGTTGATCTTCTGGTTCACCAGCGAGACTTCCTCGTTGCTCGAGTTGAGCATGGTCAGGGTGTTCTGCCGGCCGCCCAGCTCGGTGATGGCGCCGAGCACGCCGTCGTGGGCGCTGTCGAGGCTGTCGATGGTCGCGGCGATCTGCGCGTGTACCGCCGGGTCGGCGACATCCAGCGCCGGGTCCTTGAGCATCTTCACCGTGGCATGCAGCTGGTTGAGGAAGTCCATGTTGCTGCCGAAGACGCCCAGCGCGGTGACGTTCTCTTCCACCTGCACACCGTTGGCCACGGCAGCCTGGCGCGACTTGTCGTTGCCGGTGGCGACGTAGGTATCGGTCAGCGGTTCGTAGGTCACCGCGGCGGTGTCGCTCAGGGTGCCGGAGAACAGGTAGCGGCCTTCCTCGTCACGCACGTTGACGAAGCTGACGATGGTCTTCTCGATGTTCTCCAGCTCGCCGGCCATGGCGTTGAGGTCGCCGCCGGTGTTGGAGCCGTTGGCCGCCCAGAGCAGCAGGTCGCGCACGTTGAGCATCGCGTCGGAGGTGGCCTGCAGGTTGGTTTCCTGGGTCGACAGGTTGCCCGAGACGTTGCCGATGTTGGTGCGGTACTGCGCCAGGCTCGCTTCCTCGCGCTGGATGCGCAGCATGCGCACGCTGGCGATGGGGTCGTCGGAGGGCTGGAGGATGCGCTGGCCGCTGGACATCTGCTGCATCAGCTTGCCCAGGGCCGCCGAGTTGCTGTTCATCGAGCCGCCCATCAGCGCGGTGATCTGTGCATTGGTAATGCGCATGCTGCTTTCCTTCGCAATGGCCCTTAGAAGGCCGCGAGCATCGAGTCGAACAGCTCCTTGGCGGTGCTGATGACTTTCATGTTGGCCTGGTAGGCCTGCTGGTAGGTGATCAGGTTGACCGCCTCCTCATCCAGGCTCACCGCGCTGACGCTGTCGCGACTGGCCTGTGCCTGGCTGGCCACGGTGGTGGCGGTCTTCTGGTCGGCCTGGTTCTGCCGGCTGGCGCTGGCAACTTTGCCGAGCAGGCCGGCGAAGGCGTCGTTGAGGGTCACCTGGCTGCCGTCGAGGGTGATCGACTGGCCCTTGAGATCGAGCAGCGCCAGCAGGTTCACGTTGTTGCCGGACTCCCCCGCGGTGTCCGACAGCGCCAGCTCCTCGGGCTTGAGGTCGTTCACGCTGAGCATCGCCGTGGTGCTGCCGGCGTTGTAGGTGAGCAGCGCCTGGCCGGGGTTGCCGTTGAGATCGAAACCGTTGGCCAGGGTGTCGTTGACCATCTGCGCGAACTGTCCGGCCATCTCGTGCAGCGCGGTCTGGTTCGGTCGCAGGGTGTCGTACTCGGTGTCGAACAGCGCACCGAGGGAGCCGCCCATGCCGTCCTGGGCCAGCGGGAAGCTGGTGCCGGCGAAGGTCAGGGCGATTTCCTGCTCGCCCGTGGCGGTGCGGCTGATCGCCAGTTGCCCGGCGGAGTTGCCCGCTACCAGCGGCTGGCCGTTGGCGAGCGACACGGTGAGCGAGCCGTCGGCCACTTCGTTGACGCGGATCGAGGCGTACTTGGACAGATCCGCCACCAGGCTCTCGCGGTGGTCGCGCAGCGCGGTGGTGTCGCCGCCGGAAGAGCCGACCTCGACGATCTGCTTGTTCAGCGCAGCGAGGTTGGACGTCAGCCCGTTGATCTCGCCGACCATGGAGCCGCGCTGCTCCTGCAGGGCACGCAGCTGGCTGTCGATGTTGCCGGACAGGCCGTTGAAGCGCTGGGCGAGGTTCTTCGTCTCGTTGACGATCTGCTGGCGCAGGGCGACCGAGCCGGGGGTGGCGGTGGCCTCGCTGAGCGCGGCGAAGAAGTTGTCCAGGCCGACACTGATGCTCGAGCCTTCGCCGCCCATCAGCCCTTCCAGCGCGGACAGGTACTGCTGGCCGCTGTCGTAGTAGCTCTGCTCGGTGGTGGCGCGCCACAGCTGCTGGTTCTGGAAGTCGTTGGCCATGCGCCGGATGCTGGTCACCGTCACGCCGCCGCCGACGTTCAGGCCACCCTCGCCGGCCAGCGAGGCAAGCACCGGGTTCAGCCGGCTGAAGCCGGGGGTGTTGGCGTTGGCGACGTTCTGGCCGGAGGTAGCCAGGGCGATCTGCGCCGCGCGCAGGCCGCTGTAGCCGATCTGGCTCAACATACTCAAGAGGCATTCTCCTTCGACTCGAGGCGGATCGGCTGGGCAAAGGCCGCCGAGGCCGGTCGGGAAACAAATTCGGGCTGTTGTCCCTGATAGGCGACGGAATCGGCGTGGCGCTTAAATCCTTCCTGCGGCGCGTGCTTCAGGCCGCTCTCCGGCGACAGTCCGCTGCCGGGCATGCGTGCCGGCGCCTGGGCCTCGCGCACCCGACGGAGCACGCCGAGGGTGTAGTCGCGGGTTTCGTCGTAGGGAATGCTGCGCACCCAGTCGGCCATGCCGATCTGTCCGCTGCGCGGGTCGCCGTTGTTCTTCAGCCACTCGTCCACCTTGCCGGGGCCGGCGTTGTAGGCGGCCAGGGCGAGTACGTGCTGGCCGTCGTAGCGGTCGAGCATCTTGCCCAGGTAGGCGCTGCCCAAGGCTTTGTTATAGGCCGGGTCGCTGGTCAGGCGCTGCTCGTCGTAAGGCAGGCCGAGCTCGCCGGCCACTTCGCGGGCGGTATCGGGCATCAACTGCATCAGGCCGCGCGCGCCCTTGGGCGAAACAGCGGCAGCGTTGCCGCCGGATTCCTGGCCGATCACGCTGTCCACCAACGTGCGGAAACCGGCGCTGCCCTGCTGCCAGGCGTGGGCGAGACGGTCCACGCCGCGCTGCCAGGTATCCACCAGCGGGTTGCGGCTGGACACCGAGGGGCGGCGCAGCGCCTCACCGCCATCGGCGAGCGCGACAGGTTCGGCAGTATCGGTGGGCTCGGCGGAAAGCTGGCGCACCAGCAGGTCGGCGATGCCGGTCTGCTTGCGCGAGGCCAGGTGCTCGGCCAGCGCTTCGTCGTAGAAGTCGCGCATCGTATCGAGGTCGCGGCTGCGCAGCGGGCTGCCGGCGGACAGCACGTCGCCGGCCTTGCGCATCTGCTTGAGGATCTGCTGCAGGAACATCGCCTCGAACTGCTCGGAGGCGGCCTGCAACTGCTCGCGGCGCACCTGCTCGGGCGACTCGCCCGGCTGGCCGGTGGGAACGATGGGGCGATTGAGCGAGGTGATGCTCATCAGATGACCACCAGCTCGGCATTCAGCGCGCCGGCCTGCTCCAGCGCCTGGAGGATGCTCATCACATCATCCGGCGTGGCGCCCAGGCTGTTCACCGTGTTGATGATGCTTTCCAGGCTGGTGCCTTCGGGCCATTTGAACATCGGTTTCTTGTCCTGGCTGACCGACACGTCCGACTGCGGCGTGACCGCCGTGGTGCCGTTGGAGAACGGCCCCGGCTGGCTGACCTGGGGGTTCTCGCTGATGGTCACGGTGAGCGTGCCGTGTGCCACCGCGGCGGCCTTCACGCGCACGCCCTGGCCGACCACCACGGTGCCGGTGCGGCTGTTGAAGACGACCTTGGGCCGGGTACGGCCTTCCTGCACCTCCATGCCTTCGAGCATGGCCATGAAACTGGTGCGCTGGGCGCTGCTGACCGGCGCGCGCACCGACACCTTGGTGCCGTCCAGCGCAGTGGCGGTGCCGGAGCCGAAGCGTTCGTTGACCGCGTTCATCACCTGGGTGGCGGTCTGGAAGCTCGGCTTGCGCACGTTGAGCATCACGTCCGGGCGCTGGGCGAAATCGCTGGGGATCATCCGTTCGATGGTCGCGCCGTTGGGAATCAGGCCGCTGTTGGCGCTGTTGATCGACACGCTGGAGCCGCTCTGGCCCTGGGCGTGCAAGCCGCCAACCACGAGATTGCCCTGGGCCAGCGCATAGACTTCGCCGTCCACGCCCTGCAGCGGTGTCATCAGCAGCAGGCCACCGCGCAGGCTCTTGGCGTCGCCCAGCGAGGACACGGTGACGTCGATGGTCTGCCCGGCGCTGTAGGACGGCGGCACGCTGGCGGTGACGCTCACGGCGGCGACGTTCTTCAGTTTCGGATCGACGTTCGGCGGCAGGTTCACGCCGAACTGCTTGAGCATGTTGGCCACCGACTGGTTGGTGAACTTGACCTGGTTCTTGTCGCCGGTGCCGTCCAGGCCGACCACCAGGCCATAGCCGATCAGCTGGTTCTCGCGCACGCCTTCGATGTCCACGAGGTCGAGCAGCGGGATGGCCAGCGCCTCGGCCTGCCAGAACAGGCAGGCCGTCGCCAGCAGGCGGGAAAGAGTTCTACGCATGAAGGGCTCGCCTGCTTACATCGGGAACAGCGGATGGGTGAAGAAGCGCGTCAGCCAGCCGGCCGAATTGCTGTCGTTGAGCACGCCGCGTCCGGCATAGGAAATCTTGGCGTTGGCGACGTTCTGCGAGGACACCTGGTTGGAGCGGTTGATGTCGTCGATGCGTACCAGGCCGGTGAGGCGGATGAACTCGTCGCCCTGGTTCAGGCGCAGGGATTTCTCGCCCTTCACCAGCAGCACACCGCCGGGCAGTACCTTGTGCACCGTCACGGCAATGGAGCCAGTCAGGGTGTTCTGCTGCGAGCTCTTGGCCGAGCCGTCGAAGTCACGGTTGGCCGTGGCCGACGTTTCCAGGCCGCCGTATTCCTTGGTCAGGATGGTCGGCACCGGCACGTCCAGGCTGGATTTCTTGCCGAAGCTGGTGCCCGCGCTCTTGCTCGACTGGGTGGACTCGCTGAGCACCACGGTGACGATGTCGCCGACGCCGATGGCGCGCTTGTCGCGCAGCAGCGAGCCGCCGTAGCCGGAACGGAACAGGCCGCCGCTGGTGGTCGGCGGCTGGCTGTAGTCCAGCTCCGGGGGCTGGTAGGTCGAGGAATCCTCGTCCGGCAGCATCTCCTCGAAGCTCTGGCAGCCGGCGAGCAGCGCCAGGGCGAGCAGCAGGGCAAGGCGCGTCATCGTCAGACCGTCTGGTTGAGGAACTGCTGCATGCCCGACGCAGCGTCGAGCACCTTGGCGTTGGCCTCGTAGGCGCGCTGGATGGCGATCATGTTCACCATCGCTTCCACCACCTGCACGTTGGAGCCTTCCAGCACGCCCTGCTTGAGGGTGCCCAGGCCTTCCTCGCCCGGCGTGCCTTCCTGCGGCTCGCCGCTGGCGGCGGTTTCCTTGTAGAGGTTGCCGCCGATGGCTTCCAGGCCCGCCGGGTTGGTGAAGTTGACCAGGGTAATCTGGCCCAGTTCGGTGGGCAGGGTCTCGCCGGGGAGGATGGCGGTGACGATGCCGTCGCTGCCGACGGTGAAGCGGCTGGCGCCGGCCGGCACTTCGATGTTCGGCGTCAGCGGCAGGCCCTGGGCGTTGACCACGATGCCTTCGTTGTTCAGTTGCAGCTGGCCGTTCTCGGTGTAGTAGGTGTCGCCATTGGGCGCCTCGACCTGGAAGAAGCCGCTGCCGACGATGGCCAGGTCCATCGGTTGCCCGGTGGTCTGCATGCTGCCTTCGGTGAACACCTTCTGCGTGCCGACGACGCGCACGCCGCTGCCCAGCTGGATGCCGGACGGCACGGTGTTGACCTGGTCAGCCTGGGCGCCGGGTTGCAGCTGCACCTGGTAGAACAGGTCCTCGAACACCGCGCGGTCGCTCTTGAAGCCGACGGTGTTCACGTTGGCCAGGTTGTTGGCCACGGTGGACATCGCGGTGTCCTGTGCCGCCAGGCCGGTCTTGCTGACCCAAAGTGCCGAACTCATGTTGTGCTCCTGTCTGCGCGCCGCGCGTTAGCCGCCACGGATCATGCGGTCGCCGGCCTCGGCGAGATCCGAGGCGGCCTTCATCATCTTTACCTGGGTCTCGAACCGCCGGTTCAGGCTCATGGTGCCCACCAGTTGCTCGATGGCCGAGACGTTGCTCTGCTCCAGGTGCCCGGAGACCAGGCGCACGTCCTCGCTGGCGGCGACGTTCTGGCCGTCCTTGCTCACCAGCAGGCCCTGGGCGTTCTTCACCAGCGACGCAGCCGGGGCGTCCACCAGCTTGAGGCGGTCGACGTCGGTCATCATGAAATCGCCGCGCGGCATCACCGAGATGGTGCCGTCGCTGCCGATGGCGATGGCGTCGTACTCGGGCAGGGTGATCGGGCCACCCTCGCCAAGCACGGCGCGGCCGTTGATCATCAGTTGGCGGTCGGCGTCGATCTCCAGGTTGCCCTGGCGCGTGTACGCCTCGCCGTTGCCGCTCTGCACGGCGAGCAGCCCGCTGCCCTGGATCGCGACGTCGAGGTCGCGACCGGTGGCCATCAGGGTGCCGGCGCTCATGTCGACGCCGCTGCTCTCGATGCGCGCGAGGTGGCGGCTGTCGTAGCCGGCGCCGCTCACGTCCACGGCGGTGGCGTGTTCCAGGTCGGCACGGAAGCCGGGGGTGTTGACGTTGGCCAGGTTGTTGGCGCGGATGTCCAGCGCAGACATGCTGCGGCTGGCCGCCGTCATCGCGGTGTAGCCGAGACGATCCATGGGGTTTCCTTAGATGGCCGAGAACAGGACCTGGGTGAGTTCCTTGTCGGTGGTCATCACCTTGGTGTTCGCCTGGTAGTTGCGCTGGCCTTCCATGAGGCCCACCAGTTGCTGGGTGATGTCGACGTTGGAGCCTTCCAGGTTGCCGGCCGACAGCGAGCCGAACTGGCCGATGCCGGGCACGCCGATCAGCGGGGCGCCGGAGGCGGAGGTCTCGGTCCAGGCGGTGCCGCTCTGGTTCTGCAGCCCGCCGCTGTTGATGAAGTTCGCCAAGGCGACCTGGCCCTGCAGCATGCGCTGGCCGTTGCTGTAGTTGACGTAGACCTTGCCGTCGTTCTCCACCGCGATGCCGGTCTGCTCGCCGGCGGCGTAGCCGGTGGTGCGGTTGGTGGTGACGACGAAGTCCGAGCCGTACTGGCTGGTGCCGGTGTAGTCCAGCGCGATGTTCATCGGATCGACGCCCGGCAGGGTGAAGCTCACCGGCACCGAGGCGATCGGCGAGGATAGCGAGCCGTCCGGCGCGAAGGTCAGCGACTGGGTGGCGCCAACGGCATTGCCGTCCACTGCGTAGTGGGCGTCCCAGGTGTTGGTGCCGGTCAGCACGAAGTACTGGGTCAGGGTGTGTTCCTTGCCCTGGGAGTCGTAGATCTTGCTGGTGTAGGTGGAGTTGTAGGTCTCCACCTTCTGCGGGTCGAACGGCGAGACGGTCGGCACTTTCTCGTTGGAGTCGAGGTTGGCGACGAACTCCAGCTTGTCGGTGGCCTTGGCCGGCAGGTTGGCGGTCTTCACCTGCAGGTCGGAGACGGTGCCCACCAGCAGGTTGCCCGCGGCGTCGGTCGGGTAGCCCTGCAGGCGCTGGCCGGTGGCGTTGATCAGGTAGTTGGCGTTGTCCTGGCTGAACACGCCGGCGCGGGTGTACTGGGTGTCGCCGTTGCCGCTCTTGACCACGAAGAAGCCGCCGCCGGAGATGGCCAGGTCCAGCGCGCGATTGGTCGACACCAGCGAACCGCCCTGGCTGATGCTCTGGGTGGTACCGGCGACTTCCACGCCCATGCCCTTGCTGTCGGCATAGACGCTGCCGAACTCGGTACGCGAGGACTTGAAGCCCACGGTGCCGGAGTTGGCGATGTTGTTGCTGATGGTGTCCAGCTGCTGGGTGACGGCGTTCAGGCCGGTCAGGGCGATGTTGAAGCTCATGGCGTTATCTCATCCTAAGAGGGGGGAAGCAGGCGCTCAGGCGGCCTGGCCCTGACTGAATTCGACGATCTTGTAGAACGGCACCGAGCCTGCGCCCTCGACTTCCAGCACGGGGCCGTCGGCGCTGACGCGGACGTTGCGCACCAGGCCGGAAACCTCGACACCCGGCGTCTCGCCGCTCTCGGTCTTGACCGCCAGCGTGTACTGGCCGGGCTTCAGGCCGAGCGCTTCGGGGTCCACGGTGAAGGGCACCGCGCCGGCTTCCTGCGGGCCGAGGGTGATATCGGTGCGCACGCCGTTGGCATCGGTGAGCTGCAGTACGGTGGTAGCCGAGGCATGCTCCAGGGTGATCTGCCCGCTGACCTTGTCGCCGTCCAGCTGCAGGCTGTCGGCGCTGACCTTCACTTCCTGGCCGACCAGGCCGGCGGCGGTGAGGGTCTGCAGGTTGTCCATCAGCACCAGGTTGTTCTGCTGCAGGGTGGTCATGTTCTGCATGCTCTTCACCTGCGCCATGGCCGAGTACTGGTTGATGAACTCGGTGCTGTCCACCGGCTTGGTCGGGTCCTGGTATTGCACCTGGGCGACCAGCAGGGTGATGAAGCTGTTCTCCATGTCGGTCAGCTCGCCGAGGTTGACCGCCTGCCTGGGCGTGTCGGACGAGGTGCCGCTGGTGCCGGTGGAGCTGGTGTCGTTGTTGACCGTGCTCATCAGGCGTCTCCCAGTTTCAACAGGCTGGACTGCATGCTCTTCACGCGGTTGAGCACTTCCACGCCGGTCTCGAAGCTGCGGGTGGCGGACATCATGTCGGTCATCTCCTCGATCTCGTTGACGTCGGGGTAGTAGACGTAGCCGGTGGCATCGGCCAGCGGGCTGCCGGGCTCGTAGCGGCGCTGCGGCGAGCGGCCGGAAGTCACCACGTCGAGCACCTGCACGTGGGCGCCGCCCATGCCGGCGCCGCGGGTGAGCTGGTCGTTCTCGTAGACGGCGGCGAACATCGGCTTGCGCGCCTGGTACACGGTGTCCGGGCTGTTGGCGGCGGAGTCGGCGTTGGCCAGGTTGCTGGCCACGGTATTCAGGCGCACGGTCTGCGCGTTCATCGACGAGCCGGCGATGCGGTAGATGGAGTCGAATGCCATGGCGTCAGCGTCCCTCGATGGCCTGCTTGAGGCCGCGGAATTTCATGGTCAGGAAGGTCAGGCTGGTCTGGAAATCCATCGCGTTGCGCGAGAATTCCGCCTGCTCGGTGGACAGCTCCACGCTGTTGCCGTCCTGGGAAGGCTGGTTGGGGATGCGGTACTTCAGGTCCATCGCGTGCGGGCCGGTGCTGGCCAGCAGAGCGGACGGATTGTCCTGGCGCTGCATCTCGGCGGCGAAATCGATGTCCCGCGCCTTGAAGCCGGGGGTGTCTTCGTTGGCCAGGTTGGAGGCCAGGATTTCGCTGCGCTGCATGTGCAGCGAGAGGGCTCTCTCGTGGATACCCAGGGTCTCGTCAAACCGTATACTCATTCGCGCAACCCGCTCTCGTCGTTCGGCCATCTTTCGGTGTGCGCAGCGACAGAGCACAAAGCATGCCCACCCCGGAATATCGCTTCATGTCGTTGATTTACAAGGCTTTATGCGCAGATAAAAAACGCGCATGCAACGCGGCTTTTCCGCTTTCGACGCGCCGTGCGAGGGGATGCGGAAAGGCCCTTTCCGCCTGCTTCCTCCTGCTGCTCCCCGCCCTTGCGCACGCGCAGGATGCGCGTGCGCAACTCGACGCCGCCGCGCAGCAGCAGGTCGCCGCCGAGCTGAAGGAAGCCGCGCGCAAGGCCGGCTGGAAAGGCATGACTTTCACGGTGAACAACAACCTGCCCAACAGCCTGGGCAAGCTCGCTGCCTGCCCCGGCGGCCCGCAACTGCGCGCGCTCGAAGCGCCCGCTGCGGTCACCGCGCGACGACGCTTCGAAGCCTCCTGCGCGGGGCAATCCGGCTGGCCGGTCACCTTCATCAGCCAACCCACCGTGTACCTGCCAACGGTGGTCGCCAGCGCCGAGATCGCGCGCGGCCAGACGCTGGACGCGGCGCAGCTCAAGCTCGCGCCGGTGGAGCTCGGCAAGAGCTCGCGGGGTTACTTCACCGCAATCGCCGAGGTGGCCGGCAAGACGGCCCGCCGCCGCATCCGCGCCGACCAGCCGCTGACGCCAGCACTGCTCGATGGGGCCATGCTGGTGCGCCGCGGCCAGCAAGTGAAGATCGTCGCCAGCCAGGACGGCATCCAGGCCAGCGCCGTCGGCGAGGCACTGGCCAACGGCAAGCAGGACGACGTGATCCGCGTGAAGAACCTGCGCAGCCAGAAGATCATCGAGGCGAAGGTGACGGCGTCAGGCGAGGTGAGCAGCATCTTCTGATGCCGGCCGCTCCGGCAGGTCGATCCCGACCTCCCAGGGTGCGCAGGCGCGGCGGACGGCGAACTCACAAATGGCGCGCGCCCATTCCCGCAGGCTCCTTCAACTCCGCAACGGCGACAGGACATCGCGGACGGAGTCCGCTCCTGCGTGCGCCGGTTGCCCCGTGCAGGTGGTCACCTCCACCAGCCGCCGCGCATGGATGCTTGGCGCCGGCAGCACCGGCGCATCCAGGGGCGCTTCGCGGAAGCAGCGCAGGTGGTTGGCGACCATGTCGTAGCCGGACAGGTGGCTGAAGGCGATCCCGCCGGAGAAGCGCGGGTTGACGTCCATCAGCAGCGCCTCGCCGTCCTGCACCAGGAACTCCATGTTGATGCAGCCGTTCACGCCCAGCACGCGGGCGACCTGCCCGGCCATCTCGACCAGTTGCGGGTCGGCCAGCATGCGCACGGTCAGGCCTGCGCCAGTAGGCGTGCGCACCAGTTCCTGGCGCGCCATGGCCGCCCAGTCGCCGCTGCTCCGCTGGCGCACCACATCCACCACGCAGACCTCACCCGGCAGCAAGGGCTGCACGATGTAGTCGCGGTCCGAGAAACGCTTGCGCACGTAATGCAGGAAGTCCCCATCGCGTACCTGCATCAGCCCTTCGCAATTGCGCCCGTCGCGCGGCTTGGCGATCAGCGGCAGGTCCAGCCCCGGCACGGGCAGGTCCTCCAGGCGCCAGGTGGGAATCGTGCGGATCAGCGGGTCATGGCGGAAGGCCTGGTGCACCCGCCACTTGTCGCGGGCGATGTGAATGGTCTCCAGCGGCTGCATGCACAGCGTGATGCCGCGTTCGGCGAACGCTTCGTGGTGCAGCGCAAAGGCATCGACCTCCGGGTCGATCAGCGGCAACACATGCGTCACCCGCTCGGCTTCGCAGATTCTGAGGATGTGCTCCACATACTCGGTAACATTTCTCGCCGCCGGAACCCGATGGAAGGCATCCAGCAAGGCCGAGGTCGTGCACCAGTCGCGGGGCTGGGTATTGGTCCCCACCACTCGCGCGCGCCAGTGTTCGCGCAATGACGAGATCACCGATTCGGCGGAGTAGGAGCCGATGGCGGTGACCAGGCAGGTAAAGGGGAAAACGCCGGTCGAGCCGTTCAAGACGCGGCCCCGCCGGTGACTCGCGGAAAGAGAGTGCTCATTGCTTCATGGCCCCGCAAAGATTCGACTGCCTACGTCCAAACACTCCGTTGCCGTATGACACTCCGCCAGGTGATAGAGCAAGCGTAGCCGCGAACCGGCGCTCCGGATGGGTTACTCCGGAGCGCCCGGGGGGATTTCCGACGGAAGTCAGGTCCACCAGTAACGGACGAAGTGGAAGAACACCGGTGCAGCGAAGCACACCGAATCCAGGCGATCGAGCATGCCGCCGTGGCCTTCGATCATGTGGCCCCAGTCCTTCACCCCGCGGTCGCGCTTGATCGCCGACATCACCAACCCGCCGAAGAAGCCCAGGATGTTGATCATCAGGGCGATCAGCAGCGCCTGCCAGAAGGTGAAGGGCGTGATCCACCACAACGCGCCGCCGATCAGCGTGGCCAGCGCCACACCGCCGACGAAGCCTTCCAGGGTCTTGGACGGCGACAGGTTCGGCGCGATCTTGCGCTTGCCCATGAGCTTGCCGCAGACGTACTGCAGCACGTCGGACAGCTGCACGACGATGACCAGGAAGGCGATCAGCAGCAGGTTGCGCCCTTCGTAGCCGGCAATCTCCAGGGTCAGCAGCGCCGGCACATAGGAGATGCAGAACACGGCCAGCATCAGCCCCCACTGCACCTTCGAGGCGCGCTCGAGGAAATGCTTCGAGTCGCCCCCCAGCGAAGCGAGGATCGGCAACAGCAGGAACACGTAGACCGGAATGAAGATGGAGAACAGCCCGTACCAACCGATGCCGATCAGCAGGTACTGCATCGGCAGCACGAAGTAGAACGCCGCCACCAGCGCCGGATAGTCGCTGCGGCGGGTCGGCATCAGGGTGAGGAATTCGCGCAAGGCGTAGAACGACACCCCGTAGAACAGCAGGATCACCGCCCAGTAACCCAGTGCGAAGGCGCAACCGATCACCGCGACCATCACCCACCAGGCGTTGATCCGCGCGTTGAGGTTGTCGATCACCGCGTGCGGTCCGGGCGGCGCTTTCCAGCGCAGCACCGCGCCGACCAGCGAGGCGAGGACGAGGATGGCGCCGATGCCACCGAAGAGCAGCCAGGTCTGGTTCATCTCAACGACCCTCCGCCGCGGCCAGTTTCAGCAGTGCCTCGCGGGCGCGTTCGAGGAACGCTTCCTTGGCCTCGTCCTCCTGTACCGCCAGCGGTGCGCCGAAGCTCAGGGTGCATAGCAGCGGCAAGGGCAGCGCGCGGCCCTTGGGCATCACGCGGTTGAGGTTGTCCAGCCAGACCGGCACCAGCTCGACCTGCGGATGGGCCTTGGACAGGTGATAGATGCCGCTCTTGAAAGGCAGCAGGCGCACTTCCTCGTCGAGGTTGCGGGTGCCTTCGGGGAAGAGGATCAGCGAGTCGCCGTCGGCCAGGGCGCGCTCCACCGGCTCCAGCGGATTACCACCCTCCGCGCCGCGCGTGCGGTCGATCAGCACGCCATGGAACACGCGGTTGATGATGAAGCCACGCAGGCCGCCCTTGCCCCAGTAGTCCATGCCCGCCACCGGCCGCGTGCGCGAGCGCAGCTCCGGCGGCAGCGAGGCCCAGAGCAGGACGAAATCGCCATGGCTGCTGTGGTTGGCGTAGTAGATGCGCTGCGCAGGGATCGGCGTGGTGCCGATCCACAGGCTGCGCAGGCCGGTCACCGCACGGGCTCCGGCGATGATGGCGTAGGCGCAGAGTCGTTCCAGCATTGCGGGTACGTTCCTCAGGATTGGAAGGTCAGGGCGATCAGGCACAGCAGTGCAACCAGCCACTGCAGCGCGCACAGCACTACCTGCCGACGCAGGAGCTTCAGCGCGCCACGGCTGCGCTCGCTCCAGGTGCGGCCGGACATTTCTTCCGGCACACCCACATAGGTGGCCAGTGCGTCATCCAGTTGGCGGGTTTTCTCCGGCAGTGCTTCGCCGGCGTTGGCCATGGCTTCGAACAGGTCGGCGTCCAGCGCCACGCGCATGGCATAGAACTTCTGCACCAGCCCGAGCAGCACCAGCAACGCCATGCTCAGGCTGAACGCCAGGGTGGCGCTGGCCATCAGCGCGCCGTAGAAGCCGAGCGCCAGCGCCAGCACGGTGAGCGCCGAGGAAAGGCCATTGAGACTGCTGCCGCGGCGCAACAGGCTGGCTACCAGGATCAGGGCCGGATCAACCGACATGACTCACCTCCTGTGACAGGTTCGGCTGGCCGGCGATCTGCGCCAGCACCGCCAGTTGTTCGGCCTTGAGCACCACCCGCGGACGCGCGTGGCGAACCTGCGCCAGCGCATCCTCGAGCGTGGCCGCACGGCCGGATAACAGCAGCCACGCGGCCAGGACCGTCGCACTGCGCGAATACCCCAGGGCGCAGCAGACCAGCAGCGGGCCGCGCGCGCGAAGTTCGTCGATCAAGGCGGCGCCCAGTCGACACTGATCGACGCTGGGCGTGATCAGGTCCAGCAGCGGCAGGCTCGCGTAACGATCGTCATGCGCGGTGCAGGGAAGCTCCGCACAGAGGTCGAGCACTCCCAGCTCGGGCCGCGCCTTGCGCTCCGCCGCGCCGGGCAGGCGACCCAGCCAGAGCCCGGGCAGTACCTCATCGGGCTGCGGGTGCTGGCGCGTCCAGGCGCGGGAGTTGATCCAGGCGGCCAGCCGATAAGGCGCCAGCAGCCAGCAGACAGCCAGCGAGTGGCGACCCTCCGCGCGCTTCTGGAAGCCCTCCGCGCCGATACCCAGGTAGCACAGCGCAACCAGCGCCAGCGACACCGCCGGCCAGCTCAACCAGAGCCATATGCCGCCTCCGCTCAGTGCCAACAGCCCGCAAAGCGCCGCGCCGATGGCGTAGAAGGTGGCCAGTCGAAGTCGCCGCGGATCGGTGCTCAGTGTCCAGGCGGCCAGCGGCGAACGCCCTTCCCGCGGCCACAGCCAGAGGCAGAAGAAACCCGCCAGGGCACCCGTCGGCACATCGATGAAGTGGTGCTGCCAGGTGGTCAGGACCGACAGCCCGATCAGCGCGAACCAGCCATGCAGCAACCAGCGCCAGACCCCGCTGGCGTAGCGCCCGTAGGCCGCCCAGAGCACCACCAGCAACGCGATATGCAGCGAAGGCGCCTGGTTGAAGGGCTTGTCGAAGCCCATCAGCACATCGAACAGCCAGCCGAAAAGGCCGTCCAGTGCCGGGCGCTCGAAGCTGAAGCGCAGCGGGAAAAGCAGGAAGCAGCTGACCGCGATCACCTGCGCCGTGAGCAGCCGCAAGCCGTGGCTGTCCAGCTCGCGGCGAGTGCGTGGCAGCAGGAAGGACAGGCCGTAGAGCAGGTCGATCGACCAGTACGGAATGATCGTCCAGGGCCACAGCGGCGTGCCGCGCTCCCAGTCGAACACCAGCACACCGACCGATTCGCGCTGTCCCGTCACCCAGTTGGCGAAGCCGTAGCTGGCGAAGAAGAATGGCGCGAGGCACAGCAACCAGATCACCGCCCGGCGAAACACGCCGGGGTCGCGCGGCGGCATCGCTGCGCCCATCAACGGCGCTCCCGGCGGGCCAGCGACACGGTGAAGATGCCGTCCTCGTCGATGCGCTGGGCCAGCTTGCGGAAGCCTGCCGCTTCAACCAGTTGGTCCATCTCCCGTTGCGTGCGGCGGCGCATTACCCAGGCCTGCCCGGCGCGGTGGCTGGTCAGGGCGCGGGCGATCAGCTCCAGCTGCGGGTGCCAGGGCTGGCCGGTGTAGATCAGGTAGCCGCCCTCCTCCACCGCTTCGCCGAGGCCGGCCAGCGAGCCGCTGACCAGAGCGTTGTCGGCGAACAGCTCGTACAGACCGGACACCACCGCCAGGCTCGGTTTCGGCTCTACAGCGGCCAGGTCAGCGCCATCGAAGGCATCGCCCTGGACGAAGCGCGCACGTTCTTTCAGGCCAAGGCGCTCGATCAGCGCCGAGCCTTCGCGCACATTCAGTTCGCTGTAGTCGCGCAGCAGGACGCTTTCCGGCAGCGGTTCGACGCCCTGCAGCGCTTCGAGAATGTAGCGTCCGTGGCCGGCGGCGATATCGAGGATGCGCACCTCGCGGCCCTGCTCGCGCAGGCTGGCCATGGCCAGGCGCAGCAGTTCCTCGATGTTCACCTTGCGCTGGCGGATGCCGCGCCAGCCGGCGGACTCCAGGTAGGTGCGGTCGATCATCCGGCCCACCGGCCCCGCCCCGGCGGGCTGGTTGCGGTAGACGTAGTCCAGCGTGCTGCCGGAGTCGAAGCCGGTCTGGAAGCCGAGGTTGATGCCGTCGGACAGCAGCCGGCCGAGGCGCATGTTGGCGCGTGTGGCGCGCCAGTAGAGATCGCGGATGGACCCGTTGGGCAATGGCGTCGCCAAGGCTTCCGCCTCGGCGCAGGTGTAGCCGAAGCGGTCGGCGTCGCGCAGGTCGGCGAGCTCGGGCGCGCGAGCGAAGCACTCGAGAATGAAGCGCCGCGCGCGGGTGGTCGCCTGCTCGCGGTTCAGCTCGCCGAGGGTGTCGTGGAAGAAGCCGGGCAGGATGTGCAGCTCCTTGCGCGCCGTGCCGAGGTTGTCGAAGAAGCGCTGCTGCGGTTTGCGGTGCACCACGAAGTCGGCGCCGGAGATCAGCAGTTGCGTCGGCACCTGGATCGCCTGGGCGTCCGCCACCACGCGGTCCGCCGCCTCATACAGGCCCAGCAGCACGTTCACCGAGATGGCCTTGGCGATCAGCGGGTCGCTGTCGTAGGAGGCGATGCGCTCGGGGTCGTGGGTGAGGAATTTCGCCTTCACATAGCTGTTGACGAAGAAGTTGCCGCGCCACCAGCGCGCCAGCTTCAGGCCCGGCCGGGCGAAGGGCACATAGAGCTTGACCTTGAACGCGGGCGAGGCGAGTACCAGGCTGCGGATCGGCGGCGCATAGTCGTGCACCCAGGTGGAGGCGACCACCGCGCCGACACTCTGCGCCACCACCGCCATGTCGCTGATGGCGATGCCGTAGGTCGAGGCGATGTGCTCGACGAAGGTCTGCACGTCGCGCACGCTGGTGCCGAAACTCGGGCTGTCGCCACGCGCGCCGGGGGACTGGCCGTGGCCGCGGGCGTCCCAGGCGAAGACGTCGAAGCCGGGCAGCTCGAGCTCGTCGGCCAGGTGGCCGATGCGCCCGGAATGTTCATGGCCGCGATGGAACAGCAGCACCGCACGGCGCGGCTCGTCGCTGCCGGCAGCGGCCGGCCAGTGGCGGTAGAACAGCTCGACGCCGTCATGGGTAACGAAGTGGTGATTCGAAGACTCGCGCATAACTTCCTCTGTTCGATGGCTTGCGGGACTGTCCGGTCCCTGTCCTGACGTGGCGGTCCTGGCTCAGCCGGCCTGCCGTTCCTTCTGCTCGGCCAGGCCCTGGCGCACCCGGTTGACGATAGTCAGCACCAGCAGCAGTGCCAGCAGCACCAGCAGCGGGTTCAGCCAGACCAGCGGCAGTTGCCCGACCGCCACGGCGGCGCCGAAAACGCCGAAGCACAGTGCGCGGTCGCTCTTGCCCATGGGCCCGTCGTAGCGCCGGGAGGCACCCACCATCACCCCGAGCACGCCGGCGTACTCGCTGATCACCGCCAGCAGGACCACCAGCACCACCAGCGCCGGGCTCACACCCGGCAGCAGGGCGAATGGCAGGTACAACGCGCTGTCGGCGATCACGTCGGTGAGTTCATTGAGATAGGCGCCCAGCTTCGACTGCTGGCCGAACTCGCGGGCGAGCATGCCATCCATGGCATTGAGCGCCATGCGCAGGAACATCCACAGGGGGACCAGCAGGAATATCCAGGCATGGCCGGCCAGCAGCGCGACCGTGAGCGCCACCAGCAGCGAAAGGCCGCAGGCGCCCAGCGTCACCTGGTTGGCGGTGACGCCGCGCTCGTACAGGCGGGTGACCAGGGGGCGGAGCAGGTTCTGGAAGCGGGACTTGAGCTGGTAGACGGAGATCATGAGGTTCCTTTCTCAAAGTTCGGCTCAAAGTTCGGAGCACGGTGTTCGGACGAACGATCCACAGCCTTGTGGACCCGAGGAGCTTAGCCGCACCCCGGCGTCAGGGCTGTCAGATATGTCTCAACAACATAGATGACCGCTCCCGAGTAAAAGGACACATGCTGCAGGCCGGCGATGCCCGCGCGGCGCCGGCCGGTATCGCCGGAATCCCCGCGCCAGATTTTTTTCATCCGCCCTTAATCCTTCCCCGCGAGCTGTCGCCTTACCCCTTCAGCAGGCACAACGCCGGCTTCATTCAGCTCATACAGGAAGTCCACCATGGCCTTGTCGATTCAAACCAACTACTCCTCCCTGATCACCCAGACCAACCTGGGCAAGACCAACAGCCTGCTGGCCACCAACCAGCAGCGCCTGGGCACCGGCCTGCGCATCAACTCCGCTGCCGACGACGCCGCCGGCCTGCAGATCGCCACCCGCCTGAACGCGCAATCCCGCGGAATGGACGTGGCCATGCGCAACACCAGCGACGCCATCTCCCTGATGCAGACCGCCGACGGCGCCTTCAGCGAGCTGACCGACATCACCCAGCGCATGAAGGACCTGGCCACCCAGGCCGCCAACGGCACCAACACCACCGACGACGGCAAGGCCCTGTCCGCCGAGTTCAACGAACTGGGCAAGGAACTGAAGAACATCATCGCCAACACCAAGTTCGGCGGCGATGCGCTGTTCGGCGTCGATGGCGCCAGCGGCAAGTTCGGCACCGCCAACGGCGTGACCTTCCAGATCGGCTCGGACAAGGCCGAGACCCTGAACGTCGACGTCACCACCGAACTGAAAGCCGTGACCGACGCCTTCGGCGCCCTGACCACCCAGTTCGCAGCCACCAGCGCTGACGGCACCGAGCTGGAAACCATCAGCGGCGCCAACGGTTCCATCGACCTGGCCAACGATGCCCTGGACGCCATCGGCAGCCTGCGCGCGCAGTTCGGTGCGAACATCAACCGCCTGCAGCACACCTCCAACAACCTGGCCAACATGAAGGACAACACCGACCTGTCCAAAGGCCGCATCATGGACGCCGACTTCGCCGTCGAAAGCGCCAACATGAGCAAGAACTCCATGCTGATGCAGTCCGGCATCTCCATGCTCAAGCAAGCTGGCCAGATGCCCAGCATGATCATGGGCCTGCTGGGCTAAGCCCCGGCCAGCGCGAGGCGCCCCCCGCCTCGCGCGCCCTGATCCGCCAACGCCCCGCCCCGGCGGGGCGTTGTGCTGTCTGCGGGTACGCTGACAAACAGCATTGCGACTTCCCGTCGCGGCGCAGCCCCTCTGCGTCAGTGGTTTCAAGGCTCGTGTGAAAATTGCAAGCACGAGTGTGCAAAATTCAGAACTTGCACCCACATTTTTCTGACGTCAAAATAATGCCTCTGCCTCCATGGACAAATGGAGTTTCCCCGCGACCGTCAAGGGAGCGGCTCGCAAGGGCAAGATGAACACACTCACTTCCACGCCAGCGGACAGTCGGCCGATCGCCTGCCTGACCCTCCGTACCGGGCGTTCCGATTGCGTCGCGCAGTTCTATCCCGCGCTCTATCAACTCGACCTCGACCGTGACGGCCAGGTGGAGCGTATCGACCTGGGTTTTTCCGGCAGCCGCGTACTCGAACGCCTGCTGCAGAGCCCGGGAGACGTGGTGGCCCGCGATGAGCTGCTGACCCACGCGTGGTCCGACCGGGTGGTCGGCCAGGGCAGCCTGAACCAGCAGATCTACACCCTGCGCCAGGTGCTGGCGGACGAGAAGCAGCGGCAGATCATCCAGACGCTGCCGCGCCGCGGCTACATGTTCAACCCGCAGTACCTGATCGGCCAGGCCAGCGAGCCGGATGCGGAAGTCACCGACGCCACCCCGGAAGTCATTCCGCTGGAGGAAGTCGTTCCCGTTCCCGGGCTGCGACCGCCGAATCTACGGCGCCTGAAACTCGCCGCCGCCAGCCTCTGCATCCTTGGCGTGCTGGTCCTCTCCGGCGCCTTCTACTACACCCAGGTTCGCAGCCCGGTCCTCACCGCCGAACAGAACGTCGGCTCCCTGCAGATCACCTACGTCGAAGACAACGAACAGGACCTGCAGCGGCTGATCAGCAACACCCGCCCCCTGGCCCACCAACTGGCCGACCTGGCCAGCCGGCCCATCGGCCTCCTGCTGCACATGACCTCGGGCTTCTATGAACTGGTCTGCGTGCAACCCGAAGGCAACTCCAACTGGCTGCTGATCCATGAAAGCCAGGTCGCCCGGATTCCCCAGGAGCAGCTGCGCAAGTGCCTGAACTGAACCTTCGTCGCCAGGTCGGCGCGGCCCGCCGCTGCCTGGTGATTTCGCTGTTCGGCTTGATCTGCCTGGCCCTGGCGCTGGGCATGCTGTGGAAGCACGCCCACGGCACCTCGGCCATCGATGGCCGCTACGCTTCGTCCGGCCAGGTGCTGCTGGGCAATGGCAAGGTGCTGGAGATCGCCCAGACCACCATGTTCCACGAGGGGCGCTTCTACTCGATGATCCAGCAGGACGCCAACATCCTCGAAGTCTCCGGCCTGGTCGGCAGCGACCTGAGCGGGCGCTTCCAGTTGCAGGTGGAGGAGAACAGCATCAGCAACCTGCAGGCCGACAGCGGCCTGGACAGCGAGCTGATCTTCAACCTGCTCTACGGCCGCCAGCGCGGTGCCCGCATCACCCTCGAACCCCTGGGCGGCTGCCTCTACGGCGTGGAGACGCGCCAGGTGTTCTGTCCGCGCCACCTGCGCAATCGCTGAGCCTGCTCAGAGCTTCAACGTCGGCTCCGCCACCCGGGAGGGGGGCGTTGCTTCGAGCGCCGCTGAAGCCGGCGCCTTCACCTCCGTCTCCTGCTGCGGCTGCGGCTGCGGCTGCGGCTGCGGCTCGACGAGCTTCGCGCCCGACGCCGAGTAGTGCACCTGGGCGTAACTTTCGCCGAAGATTTCCCGGTACAGGCTCTCCGCGCGCTGGGTCAGCAGGAGGATCTCGATGCGCCGGTTGGCGCCGTTCTCCGGGTCTTCCGGGCGCAACGGCATGACGTCGGCCTGGGCCGCCACCTGCAGCACGTGCGCAGCCGGCAGGCCACTGTCGACCATCACGTTGCGCGCGCGCAGGGCGCGGTCGCCGGAGAGGTTCCAGTTGTTGTAGCCATCGGCGCCGCGGTACTGCACGGCATCGGTGTGGCCACTGAGGATCAGCTTGTTCTGCACCTTGGCCAGTACGCCGGACAGCGCGCCGAGCAGCTTCTGGAAATGCGGATCGAGGGTCGCCTGGCCACGGGCGAACATGAAGCGCTGCTGGTCGTCCTTGATCAGGATGCGCAGCCCCTGCGGCACCACGGTCACTTCGATGTTGGCCAGGGCATCGACCTTGCCGGACACCTCGCGGATCAGCTCGGCCAGCTCGCGCAGGTCCTCGTTGCTGTCGTACTGGCGGCCTGCGCCGTCCTGCTGCACGCTCGAATCCTGCGGCTGCTCGCCAGCCTTGCCTTGCTTACCTGAGTCGATGGCGAGCTGCGGGGCGGGCTTTTCCGGCGTCTTGATCGGCTGCGGCATGCCGTCCAGCTCGATGGGTGTGCGGCTGGCGCCATCGAACACGCCGGCACCACCATCGACCACCGGGTTGGCATCCTGGTCGCCCACCGCCACCGGTTGCGGCTCGGTCTGCGGGTGGACGATCCACAGCACCATGAACAGCGCCATCATGGCCAGGGTGAAGTCGGCGAAAGCGACCTTCCAGGCGCCGCCATGCTCGTCATCGTGGCCCTTCTTGCTGCGGCGCTTGATGATGACTTCGCTGTGCTTGTCGGCACGTTTCTTCATGCTGCGTCCCGCTCTTCCTCATAGCGGGTGACCCAGGTCTCCAACTGCTTGAAGGCCGGCTTCACGTCCTGCTCGATCAGCTTGCGACCGGCGTCCACCGCCAGCAGCGTGGGCTTGCCGGCGACGTGGGCGACCAGCGTGGTGCGCACGCACTCCAGCGCCGACAGCTCGGTCTTCACCCGCTGCGACATGGCGTTGGACAACGGGTCCATCAGGCAGTAGCAGACGAAGATGCCGAAGAAGGTGCCCACCAGCGCAGCGGCCACGTGGGCGCCGATCTCGGCCACCGAGCCGCCGATGTTGCCCATGGTGATGATGATGCCGAGGATCGCCGCGAGGATGCCGAAACCGGGCATCGCCTCGCCGACCTTGTGCAGCGATTTGGACGGCTGCAGCAGGGCGTGCTCCATGGCGTCCAGTTCCTGCTCGAGGAAGCCTTCCAGCTCGTGGGCGCTGATCTTGCCCATGGCCATCAGGCGGAAGTTGTCGGCGATGAACGCCATCAGGTTCTTTTCCTGGAGGATCAGCGGGTAGCGGGCGAACAGCTCGCTCTGCTCCGGCTCCTCGATGTGCGCGTCGAGCACCTTCAGGCCGCCGACGTCGACCATCTCCAGCAGCTCGTAGAGCAGCATCAGCAACTGGCGCTGGAATTCCTCGCCGCGGCGCTTGAAGACGAACACGCCCTTGATCTGCGAGCACATCTCCAGCAGCACTTCGCGGGGGTTGGCGACGACCAGGGTGCCCAGGCCCGCGCCGAGGATGATGATCATCTCCGCCGGCTGCCAGAGCGCGCGCAATTCGCCGTGGGCCATGGCGTAGCCGCCGAGCACGCAGGCGATGATGATCAGGGCGCCGATGATTTTCTGCATGGTTTGGGATTCTTCAGGGAGTGTCGGGGGTCGTGAGGAAACGGCTGCACTTGCCGATCGCCTGCTTCATCAGCTGGCAGATGCGCGCATCGGTCAGCTCCAGCACCAGGGCGATTTCCTTGAGGTTCAATTCGTGCTGGTAATACAGGTTGAGGATCAGCCGCTCGCGCTCGTTGAGGCGCTCCAGCGCCTGGGCCAGCAGGCGCTCCTTGAGCACTCGCTCTTCCAGTGCGTCACCGCTGCCCTGCACACCGTCGTGGCCGTTCTGCAGCAGCGCATCGAAGCTCTCGATGGCCTCGGAGGATTCGGCGCGCAGGTAATCCTGGTAGCCCGCCTCGTCGAGGCCGGTGGCGGCCAGCACTTCCTCGTCGCTGGGCACGCGGCCAAGCTGGCGCGCCAGGGAACGGATCGCATCGCGCACCTTGTGCGCCTGCTGGCGCACCTGGCGCGGACGCCAGTCCTGGCGCCGCAGTTCGTCGAGGATGGCACCGCGGATGCGCAGCGCGGCGAAGCGGCCGAACTGCTCGTCCGGCTCGCCGTAGCGACGCAGGCCTTCGAGCAGGCCCATCAGGCCGATCTGCTCCATGTCCTCGCGATCCAGCACCTGGTTGGCCTGCAGCGACAGCTGGCTGACGATGCGCCGCACCAGCGGCAGGTACTGCATCATCCAGCGCTGCTCGGCCGCCGGCGACAGGCGCGCGTGGCCGCCTTCGGGGCTGTCGTAACCGCCGACGCCACTGGCATAGCCGTGATCAGGATCGCGAAGGGCGTGCATGGCGGCTTACTGGACGATCATCTTGCTGAGCATCACGTGCTCGAAGGGCACCACTACCTTGCGCGCGGCGAAGTCGTCGATCACCGCCTTTTCCAGGCGCGTCTGCACGTCGCCGATGGGCATCGCACGCAGCACTTCGAACTTCTCCGGGGTCAGGTTGGCGACCACCGAACTGCGCACCATCGGCGCAACGCTCTCGAGCTTCTTGCGCTCCTGCTCGGCCCTGGCCTGCAGCACCAGGTCGATCACGAAGTAGTGCTCGCGGTCTTCGCCGCGGGAGCTGACGATGATCTTCTCCACCGGCACGAAGAGGTACTCGGCGCTCTCCTGCTCTTCCTCCGTTGCATCTTCCTTGGCTGCCTCCTTGTCGGAAGCGGCGGCGGCCGGGGCGAGACTGGCGGACTTGATCATCTTGTAATTGACGAACACGCCGCCCAGCACGACGGCGATATTCACGATGAGCATCAGTAGAACGAGACGCGGCGTGGACATGGGGTTTCTCGAAAAATCCTGTGGGGGTGCGGGCCGCTGGCGGCCTACACGGTAATCAGTACATCGCTGTCGCCACGCGGCGCGGAGCGCTCGCCCGCCTGCGTGTCGCGCGGGTTGGCGGCGACTGCAAGCGGCTCCTCGGTGAAGCGCTGGCGGTTCTGCTGGCCCTGCTGGCCGGACGGCGAATCGGAGGACACCTGCACGTTGACCTGCAGGAAGTTCTGCCCGACCAACTCCTGGCGCAGGCGCTCGCTGGTGTTCTGCAGCATCCGCACGACATCGCCGTTGGAGGCGGAAATCTGCACGTTGAGCTGGCCGGCCTCATGGCGCACGAGGATCTCCAGGGCGCCCAGTTCCGGCGGGTCCAGGCGAATCGTGGCGTTCTGCACACGCTGGCCGAGTTGCAGCTCGACGTTGTCGCGCAGCGCACTGACCATCTGCTCGCCCCAGTGGGCCTCGTTGTTGCCCTTGAGGTGCAGCGGCCTGTCGAACAGTGGCGAGGTCGGCGTCAGGGTGGCGGGCTGTGCGTTGCCGTCGGCAGCAGACAGGCGCGGATCGATTGCGGCGGCCGGCAGTGCGGGCATGCCGGAGTTCGGCGTCTGCGCGGCAGCGGCCAGGTGCTGTTGCAGCAGCGTCTGCGCCTGGCTCTGGGTCGTCTCTCGGGGGGCCGGCGGAGCCGCCTTGGCGGGCTCCTCGGAAAGCTCGGCAGGAGGCAGCAACCTATCCTCCGGCTTCACTCCGACGGGCGCCGGCTGCGCAGACGAGTCGGCCGCCGGGGTGGCGAAGCCGGCCACGCGGGCGCTGGTCTGCGCCGGCGGATTGTCCCGCGCCTGCACCACCAGGCCGGCCTGGCTGAGCATCCCGGCGAGCCAGTTCTCCGCACCGGAGGGCGAAGCTTCTTCCGCCTGCCGGTCTTGCGCATCGCTGTCGCGGCTTTCCGCGGGCAGCGCCTCCGGCAGGACCGGCAAGGCAAGGTTGGGCTGCGGCAATGGGTCCTCGACCTGCGCCGTATCGAACTGCGCGAGGAACGACTGCACGGTGATGGTCCGCTCGCCGGCATTCGACTGCACCGGTTGTTGCTCGCGGAAGCCGGCTTCATCGCGGCGCGAACCCTGCGGGCGCGCTTCAGCCACCGCAGGCGCATCGCGGCCAGTGCCCGGCAGGGATTGGGTCGGGAGCTGGATCACGGTCTATCGACCCTCCTGGTACGTATCCACCTGCATGTACGCCGAGCGTCCCTCGGCATATTCCAGGTGCGAGAGCAGGAGGCGGCGCAGACGCTCGCACTCCTCGGCGCAGGCCTGCGACGCCTGTTCGTGCAGGCGCTTGAGGTGCTTCTTGGCCAGCAGTACATCAGCGGCCAGCCCGGCCTGCGACGACATCGCCACCAGTTGCGCGCGGATCGCCAGGTCGACCTGACCCATGGCTTTCCAGTCCTTGCGCTGCAGCGCCCCACCCAGCCGTTCGTACAGCTGCAGCAGGCGCTGGCGATCATCCACGGGCGGCACTCACGCCCTCCCAGCCTTCACGCAGGATGCCCAGCAGGCGCACCACTTCGTCGATGCCGGCAACCTCCAGCGACACGCTGACGTCGGAGAGGCGGTAGATGCAGTAGTCATAGAGGCGCGCCAGGCCCTGCACGGTCTCGCCGCCATTCTCGTAGTCGAGCGCGCCGTTCAGGCCGTTGAGGATGTTCAGGCACTTCTCCAGGGAGCGGCCCTTCTGCTGGTAGCGCTTGTGCTCGATATGCCCGCGGGCGCGGGCCAGCTCGTCGAGCAGGCCGTCGAACAGCACCAGCACCAGTTCATAGGGCGAGGACGAGGCGGCCTTGGACTCCAGGTCGATCATCCGGTAACTGTCGTAGCTTTCGTTCATGCCGTAGGCGGTCATCCGAACATCCCGCTGGTCTGGTCCATCGACTGCATGGTCTGCATCATCGAGGTGTATTGCTTGAGGTAGCGCGCGTAGTAGGTGTCGTACTGCTTCTGCAGGTTGTCGTAGTCATCGTCGACGCGGCGCAGGCTGTTGTTCAGGGCGTCCTTGCGGTTCTTCATGACGCCGTTGACGCTGTTGGTGTAGACGGCAACGCCCTTGTCCAGGCTGTCGAGCAGGTTGCCCTTGCCCATGAACAGCTTGTCCAGGGCCTCGGGGTCGCTGGCGATGGCCTTCTCGAAGCGGGTGGCGTCGAGGGTCAGCTTGCCGCTGCGGTCGGCGCTGATGCCCAGGGTGATCAGGTTGGCGCCGCCGAAGCTGGTGCGAACCATCTGGTTCAGCGCGTTCTCGATGGAGCGCACGCTGGAGTCGCCGGCCAGGGCGCCACGAGCGTTGCCGTTCTGGTCGCCGGCGGCGGTCAGGCTGTCGATGGTGCTGGCCAGCGCGTTGAAGGCGTCGATGAAGGTCTGCACCTTCTTCTTGGTCTCGCTCTGGTCCTGCGCGACGGTCAGGCGGATGGCCTGCTCACCGGACTTCTGCGCCTGGGTGAAGGTGGCACTGACGCCGTCGATGATGTTGTCGAAGGTGTTGCTGGCGTTGGTCAGCAGCATGCCGTTCTCACCACCCAGGCGGACGCGGGCGTCCTGCGCCTTGGACAGTTCCTGCGGGTTGCCAATGGCGTTCTCGAAAGCGCTGTTGGCGCTGTCGGTGCCGCTCAGCGACAGGCTGATGGCGTTGTCCGCGCCGGACTTCTCCGCGCCCAGCACCAGCGACACCTGGCCGTTGCTGCGCACCAGGGTGGCCTTCACGCCGGTGTTGTCGGTGGCCTTGTTGATCGCCGCGGCCAGCTCGTCCAGCGAGTTGCTGCCGTCGCCGTCGGTGTCGATCTTGCTCAGGTCGATGTCGAAGGACTTGCCGTTCTGGGTCAGGGTCAGAGTGCCCTGGGTGTCGACATCGCCGGACTGCAGCCCGGAGAAGGACAGCTGGTGGCTGGTGGCGAGCTGCTCGACGAAGAAGTCGTAGCTGCCGGGCACGGCGTTCTTGTCGACCTTGGCGGTCAGGTAGCCGTCCTTGCTGGTGGTGGCGCTGTTCACCAGCATGCTGGTGTTGCTGCCGGTCACGCCCTGCAGGCTCTTCACCGCCGAGGAGAAGGTCTTGAGCGCCGACTCCAGGGAGGTCACGGCAGTCAGCTGGGACTGGTACGAGGACTTGTTGCGGTCAGCCTTGTTCAGGCCGTTCTGCACTTCGTACGTGGCCAGCTGCTGAGCCATGCTTTTGACGTAATCGGAATCTATGGTCGCCATGTGAATCCACCTCTTTGGGTCGGAAGAGCAATTACGGTGCCAATGCTGCAAGGCCCGCCGCTTAGGGCTTTGCGGGCTCTACAGGGAGAAGGCGAACTTCCGCCTGGCATGCTTTGGCGCGCAGCGGGAAGCGGTGTTTCCGCCTGCCGCAAGTGCGCCTTGATGCAGGGAAAGGGCGACCGTGGGGAGGGATTCGTTAAGCCGTTTCGGCGGGATGTTTTTCGCGTGCAATGGCCGGGACGGGTGCCGTGCGGTTCGCGAGCAAGCTCGCTCCTACAGGGGGACGCCGGCGCGCTCTTTGTAGGAGCGNNCTTGCTCGCGAACAGCGCCCACCCAGGAAAACCGCGACCGAAAGATGAAGCGCGGATCAGTAGGTCTGGCGCGAATACACCGACTGCTCGCGCGGATCGCCCATGAGCTGGCTGAGGATGTCGTGGTGCATCGCCAGCAGCTTGCCGTTGCGCTCGTTGAGGCGCTTGCACTGGGCGGTGAGCTGGCCCAGTTGCTGCCACTCCTGCTGCAGCTCCTCGCGACGTGGCGGCTGGTAGTTGGACAGCAGCGTGCGCATGCCGTCGGCGTCCATTGGCAGATGGAAGGCGCGCAGCACGCGGCTGCGGCGCTGGGCGCGGCCGGCGATGGACTCGAGCAGTGCCTGGATGTCGGGGTTCAGCGCTTCGATCTGCGCGCTGTCCCGCGCCAGCAGGTGGCGATACAGCTCCTGCAGGCGCTCGCGCAGCGCCAGGCAATCGCGGCCATCCTGCTGGATGTCCTGCTCGATCACCTGCAGCAGCCGCGCGCGCTGGGTCATGCGTCGCTGCCGCGATGGTAGGAGAGGATGCTGGTGGCGAGCACGCTGGTGTCGTTCTGCAGCTCGCCATTCATCAGCGCACGGCGGATTTCCGCAACGCGGCTCTGGTCCACGTCGGGCATGGCGCGCAGGGTTTCCTGCATCTCGTCCAGGCGCAGCGAATCGCTGACCGGCGCACTGGCGCTGGTCTCCGCCACCGGGGCGACGCGCTCGCTGCGCGCGCTCTTGGCGGACTCGCTGGTGGCCAGCGCAACGCTGGTCAGTTGCCGGGTGATTTCCATGGTCGGTATCCGAATGTTTTTGGGGCTTTCCCTCAGAGGGCGACCGCCTCGCGGGAAAACTTAAATGCCGTGTTTCGCGCTCGCCGAACTGACGGCGGATAACCGCAAGCGGTTATTCGGCCTACGGATCGACGCTCCCACGCAGGGCGCATAACGCGGCACGCGTTATGCGCCACTCGCTTCATGCCCTGGCGCGCCACCAGGACTGCGCGGCGAGGCCATCCTGGATTTTCTGCTCCTGCTGCGCAAGCTGCAGCTGCCACTGGCCGACCTTGGCCTCGATCACCTGCGTGAGCACCTTCTCGCTGCGCATGGCCGCCATCAGCTCGCCCTGGATGCGCGCCAGGGTCTGTTCGGCGACCTCCAGCTCGCGGCGCTGCAACTGCAGCATCTTGTGCAGGGTGGCCTTGTACTGCTGCTGGTTGTGCCGCTGCAGCGGCGTGCTGGTGGCCACGCTGAAGCCGCACAGGCGATCCAGCCCGGTGATGTTGTTGCGGTAGCGCTGGCAGAGGTTCTGCTGGTAATTCACCCGGCCCAGCAACTCGCGGACCTTGCCGCCGCGCACGTCGGCCAGGCGCCCGAGCATGTCGATCTGCGTCTTCATCAGCGGCCACCGACGATGCTTTGCAGGGTGGCGACGCTGTTGCCCAGCTCGGCGCCGTCGGCGGTTTCCTGCCGCAGGTAGCGCTCCAGCATCGGCGCCAGTTGCACGGCGCGGTCGGTCTTCACGTCCATGCCCGGCGTGTAGCCGCCCAATGGGATCAGCTCCTTGATGCGCTCATAGGTGCCGCTGAATTCCTTGAACTGCCGCGCGGCGGCGAGGTGCGTCGGCTCGGCCACCTGGCTCATGCAACGGCTCACCGAAGCGCCGATGTCGATGGCCGGGTAATGCCCGACATCCGCCAGCCGGCGCGACAGCACGATGTGCCCGTCGAGGATCGCGCGGGCGCAGTCGACGATCGGGTCCTGGTGGTCGTCGCCCTCCGCCAGCACGGTGTAGATGGCGCTCAGGCTGCCGGTCTCGCCCTCGCCGTTGCCGGCGCTTTCCACCAGCTCCGGCAACATGCCGAACACCGACGGCGGATAGCCCTTGGTGGCCGGCGGCTCGCCCAGCGCCAGGGCGATCTCGCGCTGGGCCATGGCGTAGCGGGTCAGCGAATCCACCAGCAGCAGCACGTCCTTGCCCTGGTCGCGGAAGTAGGCGGCGATGCTGTGGCACAGCTCGGTGGCCTTCAGGCGCATCAGCGGCGATTCATTGGCCGGCGCCACCACCACCACGGCCTTCTGCAAGCCTTCCGGGCCGAGGGAGTGCAGGATGAATTCCTGCACCTCGCGGCCGCGTTCGCCGATCAGGCCGACCACCACCACGTCGGCCTTGGTCTGCCGGGTGATCATCCCCAGCAGCACGCTCTTGCCCACGCCGCTGCCGGCGAACAGGCCGACGCGCTGGCCCTTGCCCAGGGTCAGCAGACCGTTGATGGCGCGCACGCCAACGTCCAGCGGCTCGGACACCGGACGCCGGCGCAACGGGTTCACCTGCGGCAATTCGGTGGGCAGGGGATGACGGCCGGCGAGCTTGCCGAGGCCGTCCAGGGGTTCGCCGAGGCCGTTGACCACGCGCCCCAGCCAGGAATGATCGATGTGCAGCACGGCTTCGTCCGGCGCCGGGAAGACCCGCGAGCCGGAGGTCAGGCCGACGGGTTTCTTGAAGGGCATGAGGTAGGTGATGTCACGGTTGAAGCCAACGACCTGCGCCTCCAGGCGCTCGCCGTCGGCGACTTCCACGTAGCAGCGCTGGCCGGTCATGCGCCGGCAGCCGAGGCTCTCCAGCAGCAGGCCGGAGACGCGCACCAGGCGACCGCTGACCCGCGCCAGCTGGACCGAGTCCAGCGAACGCAGCGCTTCTTCGAGCTTGAAGCCGTCGCCCAGGGCCATCTCAGTCTTCGTCCTGCAGGTGCGCGCTCAGGGCTTCCATGCAGCTGTCCAGGCGCTGCTGGCAACCGATGTCGGCTTCCGCCTGGGCGGTGACGACACGGCATTCGCCCAGCGCCAGGCGCTCGTCCGGCACCAGGCGCCACTTGGCGGCACGCTCGGGGTTCAGCTCGCGGATGCGCGCGCATTCTTCCGGGTTGAGCAGGATCTGCACCTCGCCCTGCTCGCCCGGCATGGCGGCCAGGGCTTCCTCGGCCAGGGTCAGCAGCTGCGTCGGGTTGAGCGTCAGCTCGACACGGATGACCTGTTTCGCCACCTTCTGCACCAGCTCCAGCAGCTCTTTCTGGCGGCTGCGCTGGAAGGCCTGGTGGTACTCGCCGAAGGCCTCGACGGCGGCCTGCAGCGGCGCGCTGGCCTCGTCGAATACCTGGCGGCCGGTGGCACGGCCTTCCTCGCGGCCCTTGCGCAGGCCGTCCTGGCGACCGGCTTCGAAGCCTTCGCGCAGGCCGGCTTCGCGGCCTTCGCCGACGCCGTCCTGGTAGCCCTTCTCCAGGCCTTCCTGGAAGCCCTCGGAGATGGCGCGCTGGCGCGCCGCCGGGTCGCTGTCCCAGCCATGATTGTCGGCGCTGGCGGTGGCGCAGCGCGGCGGGAAGCGGTACGGGCGCCAGGCGCGGCTGTCGGCCTTGATGACTTTGATCGCCATGCGCGGTTACTCCACCGTCTGCTCGCGGAACAGTTGCACCTGCAGGTCACCTTCGGCCGCCAGCTCGCGCACCACGCCCATGATGTCCTTGCGCACCTGCTCCACGCGGCTCAGCGGCACCGGGCCCTGGCGGCGGTTGATGGACTCCATCTGCTGCGCCTGGCGCTTGGGCATGGCGCCCTGGATGGCACGCACCAGCTCGGGCTCGGCGCCCTTGAGGGCAACCACCCACTCGTCCAGCGGGATGACTTCCAGCAGGGTCTGCAGCACTTCCTGGTTCTGCCGGGAGAGGATGAAGAAGTCGTACATCTCGTCTTCGATCTTGCCGACCAGGTCGTCGTTGTGGGCGCGCAGCAGCTCGAACATCTGGTTACGGTCGCCCTTGAAGCGGTTCATGATGTCCGCCGCCTGCTTGACCCCGCGCACCTGCGAACCCTGGGTGGAGAGCACGCGCAGGCTGCGGTCGATCAGCTGTTCGAGCTCGGCGATGACATCGCTGTTCACCTCGCTCAGGTTGGCGATGCGGAACAGCAGTTCGTCCTGGCGCTCCGGCGGCATGGCCTCGAGTACGTCGGTGGCCATGCCCGGCGGCAGGAAGGCGAGGAACACCGCCTGCATCTGCGCATGCTCCTTGGCGATCAGCGCGGCGAACTGCTTGGGATCGATCCACTCCATGCGCGCCATCTTGGCGCGGATTTCCTCGCCATAGATGCTGTCCAGCAGGTTGCGCGTGATGTCGCTGCCCAGCGCCTTGCCGAGCATGCCGGCGAGGTAGGAGCGCGAAGCGCCCTTGATGCTGGACTGCAGCTTGTAGTCGTCGAAGAACCGGCCGATCACGTCGGAGACGGTGTTCTGCTTGACGTTGGACAGCCGCGCCATCGCCTGGCTGATGCTGACGATCTCCTCGCGGCTGAAGTTGCGCAGGATGCCGGAGGAGGCTTCGTCACCCATGCTCAGCATGAGGATCGCCGCCTGTTCCAGGGAGCTCACGGCGCGCATCTGCGGGCCGCGCTTTTTCGTTTCTTCAGGCAGGCTCGTGTCGGTCATTGCGGCCAATCCAGTGCTTGATCACTTCCGAGACCCGTTCCGGGTCGTTCTTCGCCAGCATCTGCAGATGCTCGATCTGGTGCTCCAGGCCCGAGCCCGGCGCCGGCAGGCGGATCTCCGAGAGCGGGTTCAGTTCGCCGAGCACGTTGAGCCCGCCGACGCTTTCACTGCCCAGCGACAGGCGCCGCTCGGCGTCCAGCGCCAGTGGATACTCGGTGCCGCCTTCGGGCAGCTCGGCGGTGGCCGTGGGTTGTACGCGCTGGGTCAGGCTGCGCACTGCCGGGCGCACGCCGAACAGCAGGAACAACAGCGCAATCAGGCCGAGCACGGTGTAGCGCACCAGTGATTGCAGGGCGCTGCTTTCCCACCAGCTGGCGGAGGACTCCTCCACCGCCGTGGCGGCGAAGGGGAATACGCTGACGGTGATCAGGTCGCCGCGCTGGGCGTTGAAGCCCACGGCGCTCTTCACCATGGCTTCGAGGTCGGCGCGGGCCTTGTCGGTCCAGCCGCCCTCGGGCGCGGTAGACTCGTTGATCACCACGGCGACGCTCTGCTGGCGCAGGGCGAAGGCCGGGTACTTGATGTGGGTGACGCTCTGGTCGAAATCGTTCTGCCGGGTGGCTTCCTCGCGGGTCGAGGTTGCGGCCTTGTTGTCGGTGCTGGCGACCTTGCCGTTACCCGGAGGATTGTTGCCCTGGGCGTTGTTCTGCCCTTGCTGCTGTTGCGGCGGCGGTTCCGGCGGACGGTTGCTCAGCGAGCCGGGCACGCCGAGGGCGAGCTGGTCCAGCGTGCTTTCGTTGCGCAGCACTTCGCTGCGCAGGCGTGGCGCTTCGCCGTAGGCCTGCAGGGTTTCTTCCTTCTGGCTGAAGTCGATGTCGGCGGACACGCTGATGCGGTAGTTGCCCAGGCCGAGCACCGGCGCCAGCACTTCCTCGACATTGCCCACGGCCTTGCGCTGGTACTCGTCCACCGCCTGCCAGTTCTGCGAAGGAGCGCCGACGCCACTGATGCCGCGCGACAGCAACACGCCGTTCTGGTCCACCACGCTGACGTCTTCGGGCTTGAGCTGCGGCACGCTGCCGGCCACCAGGTTGACGATGGCGCCGACCTGCTCGGGGCTCAGCCGCTGGCCGGGCGCCAGTTGCAGCAGCACCGAGGCCTTGGCCGGGTCACGCCGGCCGACCACGAAGGAATTGCTGTCTTCACGGGCGACATGCACACGTGCCTGCTCGATGCCCTTCAGGCCCATGATGGTGCGGGCCAGCTCGCCTTCCAGGCTGCGCTTCAAGCGCACGTCCTGGAGGAAGTGGCTGGTGCCCAGCGGCTCGTCCTTGTCGAACAGCTCGTAGCCGGCCGGCAGGGACACCTTCACGCCCTTGGCCGCCAGCAGCATGCGGGCGCGCGCCAGGTCTTCCTCGCGCACCAGCACCTGGCCGCTCTGCGGATGCAGGCGATAGTCGAAGGCCTCGGCGTCCAGCACCTGCATCACGTCGGCGGCCGGGTAGGCTTCGCCGGCGCCGTAAAGCGGGCGGTAGGCACCCTGGTCGCGCCACAGGTAGAAGACCACGGCAGCGGCCAGCAGGGCGGCGCCCAGGGCGATGCCGAGCAGCCCCAGGCGCGGGTCGAGCTTGAGTTTGTCGAGCGGCAGGCGCCCTTTGAGATTCTGCAGCACTGTCAGTCCTCACAGCGGCATGCGGATGATTTCGTCGAAGGCGCCGGTGAGCTTGTTGCGCACCTGCAGCAACGCGGAGAACGACACGCTGGCCTTCTGGCTCTGGATCATGGCGCCGACCAGGTCTTCGCTCTGCCCGCTGTCCACCGCGGCCATGGCGGCGCTGGACTGGTGCTGCTGGGCGTCCACCGCGCGCAGCGCCTGCTCGAAGCTGGCGCCGATGCCCTGCGCCGGCGCGCTATCGGCGATCTGCGCAGCAGGCCGCACGGCCGGGCCGCTGGCGAGGTCGGCATAACGGTTCATCCGGTCCAGCATGTCCTGCTGCACCTGCATGATCGAACTCATGGAAGTCTCCCCCGGAAACGAAATCAGAACTGCACCTGCACGCCCTGCTCACGCATCGCGTTGAGCCGGTAGCGCAGCGCGCGGGTAGTCATGCCCAGGCTCTCGGCGGCCTTGGTCTTGTGCCCGCCGAAGCGGCGGATGGTGTCGATCACGTGCTGGTACTCGGCGAGCTTGCCGCTGGCGCGCAGCGCGGCGCGGCCGCCTTCGGCCGCCAGCGGGATCACCGCGGCGACGGTACCGGTGGGTGCATCCGGCGCGGCCAGTCCGAGGTCGCGGGGCTGGATGAACAAACCGTTGCGCAGCACCAGGGCGCGCTGCAGGGTGTTTTCCAGCTCGCGCACGTTGCCCGGCCAGTCGTGTTGCAACAGCGCCCGGCTGGCGGCTTCGGTCAGCAGGTCGTGCTCGGCGTCCTGCGGGGCGTACTGGCGGATGAAGCGGCGCGCCAGCGGCAGCACGTCTTCCTTGCGCTCGCGCAGGGGCGAGATGTGCAGGGGCAACACGTCGAGGCGGAACATCAGGTCGGCGCGGAAACGCCCTTCGTTGACCTCGGCCTGCAGGTCGCGGTTGGTGGCGGCGATGATGCGCACGTCCAGCTCGATCTCGCGACGGCCGCCCAGGCGCTCCACGCGCTGTTCCTGCAGCACGCGCAGCAGCTTGGCCTGCAGGGCCAGCGGCAGTTCGCCGATTTCGTCCAGCAGCAGGGTGCCGCCGTTGGCCAGTTCGAACTTGCCCGGCTGGGCATTCACCGCGCCGGTGAAGGCGCCGCGTTCGTGGCCGAAGAGGATGGATTCGAGCATCGCCTCGGGGATCGCCGCGCAGTTCACCGCGATGAAGGGCGCGTCCTGGCTGGCGATACCGTGGATGTAGCGGGCCAGCAGTTCCTTGCCGGTGCCGGTCTCGCCGGTGATCAGGATCGGTGCGCGGGTCTGCGCGACGCGTTGCGCCATGGCCAGCAGCCGGCGACCGGCCTGGGAGCGCGAGACGAACAGCTCCTGGGCGGTGCTGGAGGCTTCCTGGCGACGCAGCAGCGCGGCCAGCTGGCCGGCGCCAAAGGGCGACAGCAGGTAGTCGACGCAACCCAGGTCGAGCAGGGTGGCAGCCTTGTCCTGCTCTTCATAGCCGACGATGGGCACCACGTCGCGCTCGCGGCCATCGCTGAGCAGCGCACCGACCCGGGCATAAAGGTCAGGAGCAGGGAAGGCGCCGGCGAGGATGAACAGCAGGGCAGCGTCGCTGCGCGCACGGGCCAGTTCGGCGAAGCCGGAGAAGCGCTCGACGCGGCAGCCTTCGGCCAGCAGCGCCTGCAACAGGAGGGCGTGAGCGGCGTCCGAGGACGGCCCGATGATCGCAACTTTTTTCTGCGCCGGCCGCTCTTCGAGCAGCGTTTCACATAATTGATCGATCGACTGGCTTAAACTGTTCACCGCAACTTTCCATTCGCTAGTGCGTTCGAAAACCCTCCTGTGTTCAACGCCAGAATCGGCCGAAAAATGTTATCGGCGACTGCGGAACTTCTTTACGGATCGGTTATCTCACACGTGGCATTGCAACAACTTCGTCACAACTCGAGTCGCTACAACCTGTAACTAACTCAGCCACACTAACAAGTGCCAGCACTACGCCATAGCTTCCCGCCGATTAATTTAAATCAATAGACAAAAAGTTCCGTCAAAAACAGCATTTGATATCTATTGATTTAATCGAACGACCTCAGATCGCTATCATTGCGCCACGTCAGCAGCCTGTGACGCAGCAGTCACGGGCCTCCTGAAAGACAGAGCATGCCGCGAGCAACGATCAGCCGATTCCGGCGGTCATGACACCTCCCGTGTCCTTGGGCAGATGGCAGATCGAACCTGGAAGTACGACGCTGAGCATGACTGGTAAATCAAAAGTCCACCATGGCGTGCCCGCCGATAGTCTGATTCGACTGAAACCGCAGAAACTCGGCCGGCATTATCACAAGATCCCACAGTACATCAAAGAGATCTCCGGAAAGTATCCGAGGATTATCAGCGACTACTTCCTGCGGCATTATCGAATCAATCTCGAACTGGATAACCTGACCATTCACGAGGAACTTCCCCGTGAGCTGGAGTGCCTGTTCGATTCGCCCCTGGGCAAGTTCGGTTTCGCCATGGACCGCGCCCTGCTCACCGAAGTCATCGAGTGCTATTACGGCGGCACCGTGGTCGCCCATCGCGACACGCCGCCGATCAGCAGCTCCGAGCAGCGCATGCTCGACCGCCTCGGCCTGGACGTGGTGGACCTGTTCGGTCGCGCCCTGCTGATGGGCGAATCGGTGGGCCGGCTGCAGCAGATCGATCCCACCTACGAAGAAGTGCAGTGGGAATACGTGGCCGAGTTCAGCTACGTCAGCCACCTGACCGGCGAGCGATCGTCGCTCTACCTCTACCTGGACAACCCGCTGGCGGACGAACTGACCCGCCGCCTCGCCGGCCCGCCGCCACCGCGCCTCACCGGCAACCCGGTGGAGCACATCAAGCACCTGCCGCTGCGCCTGGACTGCGTGGTCGCCGCCGCGCGCCTGCCACTCTCGCAGGTGCTGGCCCTGGAGCCGGGCGATGTACTGACGATCCGCCCGCTGGAGCGCGTCGAAGTGCGGGTCAACCAGCAGAAGCTGTTCCGTGGCGCCATCTTCGAAGATGACGGCACCCTCTTCCTCTCCTCCCTGGAAAGCGTGAAAAACCCATGACCGGTTCCCTCTCCGACTCCGAGTTCGAGTCGCTGATCAACGACGGCGACCTGGGCCTCACCCAGGACGTCACCGACATCCCCGCCGAGCCCGCGCGCGCGTCGCTGCCGCAGCAGGACCTGAGCTTCTTCGGCAAGATCCCGGTGAACGTCACCCTGGAAGTCGCCTCGGTGGAGATCTCGCTGAAAGAGCTGATGGACGTCGATGCCAACAGCGTGATCATCCTCGACAAGCTCGCCGGCGAACCGCTGGACGTGAAGGTCAACGGCGCGCTGTTCGCCAAGGCCGAGGTGGTCGTGATGAACGGCAACTACGGCCTGCGCGTGCTCGAACTGTGCGGCGCCAGCCTCGACGCCCTGACTGCCTGATGATGCTTCGCCGCTGTCTGGCCCTGCTCGGCCTTCTGCTCGTCGCGCTCTGCCCGCTCTCCGCGCAGGCGGCAGGCGGCGAGGTCACGCTGTTCAACCTGCACGACACGGCGGACGGCCAGGCCTTCAGCGTCAAGCTGCAGATCCTCATCGTCATGACGCTGCTGGGTTTCCTCCCGGCGATGCTCATGCTGATGACCTGCTTCACCCGCTTCGTCATCGTGCTGGCGATCCTGCGCCAGGCCATCGGCCTGCAGCAGAGCCCGCCGAACAACGTGCTGGTGGGCATCGCCCTGATCATGACGCTGCTGGTGATGCGCCCGGTGTGGCAGGACATCTACGCCCACGCCTACCAGCCCTTCGAGGCCGACCAGATCAGCCTGGAAGACGGCCTCGGTCGCGCCAAGCAGACGCTGAGCCGCTTCATGCTCGCGCAGACCAACCGCACCTCGCTGGAAACCATGGTCTCGCTGGCCGGTGAAACCGTGCCGGAGAAACTGGAGGACCTGGACTTCTCCCTGCTGCTGCCGTCGTTCGTGCTCAGCGAGCTGAAGACCGCCTTCCAGCTGGGCTTCATGATCTTCATCCCGTTCCTGGTGATCGACCTGGTGGTGGCCAGCGTGCTGATGGCGATGGGCATGATGATGCTCTCGCCGATGATGATCTCGCTGCCGTTCAAGCTGATGATCTTCGTGCTGGTGGACGGCTGGGCCCTGATGATGGGCACGCTGACCAGCAGCGTGCAGCCGTTCTAGCGGCCCTGACGGAACACTACAGATGCTCACTCCGGAAAGCGCCGTCGATATCGTTTCCAACGCCGTGCACATCACCGCGCTGATCGTCTGCGTGCTGATCGTACCGAGCCTGATCGGCGGGCTGCTGGTGAGCATTTTCCAGGCGGCCACGCAGATCAACGAACAGATGCTCAGCTTCCTGCCGCGCCTGCTGATCACCCTGGGGATGCTGGTGTTCGCCGGCCACTGGATCCTGCGCACGCTCTCGGAACTGTTCATCGAATCCTTCCACCAGGCGGGCCGACTGGTCGGCTGATGCCATGCAGCAAGGTGCATCCCTCCTGCAGGCCTTCGACACCCTGCAAACATTGCAGGCCTGGTGGTGGCCCTTCTGCCGGATCATGGCGGTGTTCGCCCTGGCGCCGATCTTCAGCCACAAGGCGATCCCCATGCGCCTGCGCATCCTCCTCGGCCTGGCGCTGACCGTCGCCCTCGGCGCCGCGCTGCCGCGACCGCCGGCCATCGACCCGCTGTCCGCACAGGGCCTGCTGGTGGCGCTGGAACAGGTCGCCTTCGGCCTGATGCTGGGTCTTGCATTGATGCTGGTGTTCACCGTGTTCACCCTGGTGGGCGATGTGATTTCCACCCAGCTGGGCCTGAGCATGGCGGTGTACAACGACCCCATGAACGGCGTGTCGTCGTCCTCGATCTTCTACCAGCTGTACTTCATCCTGCTGGTCTTCCTGTTCCTCTCCATCGACGGCCATCTGCTGGTGGTGAGCATCCTCTACCAGAGCTTCGTCTACTGGCCGGTGGGCAGCGGCCTGCATTACCTGGGGCTGGAATCGGTGGCCGGCAGCCTCGCCTGGGTGTTCTCCGCCGCGGTGCTGATCACCCTGCCGGTGGTGTTCTGCATGACCCTGGTGCAGTTCTGCTTCGGCCTGCTCAACCGCATCTCGCCCGCGCTCAACCTGTTTTCCCTGGGCTTTCCCATGGCGATCCTGGCGGGCCTCGTGTGTATCTGGATGACCCTGCCGGATATCCCCGAGAACTACCTGAAACTCACCCGCCAGTTGCTCGACGCCATCGGCGTGATCTTCCGCGAGGGGCGCCATGGCTGACCAGCACAGCGCCCAGGAGAAAACCGAAGAGGCCTCCCAGCAGAAACTGAAGAAGAGCCGCGAGGATGGCCAGGTCAGCCGCTCCAAGGACCTCTCCACCACGCTCTCGTTGCTGGCCACGCTCGTCGCCCTGAAGTTCTGCGTGGAGCATTTCTACGACGGGATCAGGCAAGGCTTCGCGCTGTCCTTCATCGACCTGAGGAACAGCGAGATCGGCCTCGACGACCTGCCGCTGGTGCTCGGCCACCACCTGGTGCTGTTCATCACCACGCTGCTGCCGCTGCTGGTCACGCCGCTGCTGGTGGTGCTGTTCTCGATGATCCCCGGCGGCTGGATCTTCTCCAGCAAGAACTTCATGCCCAGGCTGTCCAAGCTCAACCCCATCACCGGGCTTTCGCGCATCTTCTCGCTGCAGAACTGGACCGAGCTGGCCAAGTCGCTGCTGAAGATCGCCGTGCTGATCGCCGTCGCCCTCTACCAGTTGCACGGCGCCCTGCCCGGCCTGCTGGCACTGCAGCGCAGCAACGTGCACAGCGCCATCGCCACCGCCTTCGGCACCTTCTACGACATCACCCTGTCGCTGCTGGTGGTGTTCATCCTGTTCTCGGTCATCGACATCCCGATCCAGTACTTCTTCTTCAAGAAGAAGCTGCGCATGACCAAGCAGGAGCGCAAGGAAGAGCACAAGAACCAGGAAGGCCGCCCGGAAGTGAAGGCGCGCATCCGCCAGTTGCAGCGCCAACTGGTGCACCGGCAGATCAGCAAGACGATCAAGACCGCCGACGTGGTGATAGTCAACCCGGTGCACTTCGCCGTGGCGCTGCGCTATGACCCGAAGAAGGCCCAGGCGCCCTACGTGGTCGCCAAGGGCCTGGACGAGACCGCGCTGTACATCCGCAAGATGGCCAAGGCCCATGACCTGGAAGTGCTCGAACTGCCGCCGCTGGCCCGTGCGATCTACGCCACCACCCAGGTGAACCAGCAGATCCCGGCGCAGCTGTACAAGGCCGTGGCCCACGTCCTGACCTACATCCTCCAGCTCAAGGCCTGGCGCTCCGGGCGCCGTGAACGCCCGGAGCTGATACGCAACGTCCCCATTCCCGAAGAACTGCTGAACAGAGTCTGACCATGCGCCTACTGCAGTCACTATTGCCGACCTTCCAGAGCGGCCGCATCGGCATCCCGCTGATCATCCTGTCGATCCTCTCGATGATCATCCTGCCGCTGCCGCCGCTGGTGCTGGACGCCCTGTTCACCTTCAACATCGTCGTGGCGATCCTGGTGCTGCTGGTCAGCGTGTCGTCGAAGAGCCCGCTGGACTTCTCGCTGCTGCCCACGGTGATCCTGGTCACCACGCTGCTGCGCCTGACCCTGAACGTCGCCTCCACCCGCGTGGTGCTGCTCGACGGCCACACCGGCACGGGCGCGGCGGGCAAGGTGATCGAGGCCTTCGGCCACGTGGTGATCGGCGGCAACTTCATCGTCGGCCTGATCGTCTTCGTGATCCTGATGATCATCAACTTCATGGTCATCACCAAGGGCGGCGAACGCATCTCCGAGGTCACCGCGCGCTTCACCCTGGACGCCCTGCCGGGCAAGCAGATGGCCATCGACGCCGACCTCAACGCCGGCCTGATCGACCAGAACGAAGCCAAGCGCCGCCGCTCGGAAGTGGCCAAGGAAGCCGACTTCTACGGCGCGATGGATGGCGCCTCGAAGTTCGTCCGGGGCGACGCCATCGCCGGCATCCTGATCCTGCTGATCAACCTGTTCGGCGGCCTGGCCATTGGCGTGTTCGTCTACGACCTGCCCGCGGGCGCAGCCTTCCAGCGCTATGCCCTGCTGACCATCGGCGACGGCCTGGTGGCGCAGATCCCGGCGCTGCTGCTGTCCACCGCGGCGGCGATCATCGTCACGCGGGTCAACGAGTCGGCGGAAATCACCAGCCTGGTGCGCCGGCAGATGCTGGCCTCGCCGTCGCTGCTGTACACCGTCGCCGGCATCCTCGTGGTGCTCGGCCTGGTGCCGGGCATGCCGCACACCGCCTTCTTCGCCTTCGCCGCGCTGGTGGCCTTCATCGCCTGGCGGCTGTCCCTGGCCGGCCCGCCCATCGAGGCGCAGACGCTGGAGCAGACCCAGGCCCTGACGCACGCGATGGACCAGGAAAAAGCACAGCAACTGGCCTGGGAAGACATCCCGCTGGTGGAGCGGCTGTCCATCTCGCTGGGCTACAAGCTGGTCAGCCTGGTCAACGAGGCCAGCGGCGCGCCTCTGCCGCAACGGATTCGCGGGGTGCGCCAGACGCTCTCGGAGAACCTCGGCTTCCTCCTGCCGGAAGTGCAGATTCGCGACAGCCTGCGCCTGAAGGCTTCGCAGTACGCCATCCACATCAACGGCGAGCGCATCGACGGCGCGGAAATCCACGCCGACCGGCTGATGGCGATCCCCTCGCCGGAGCTGTACGGCGAGATCGACGGCATCCTCGGCGTCGACCCGGCGTACCGCATGCAGGTGGTGTGGATTCTCCCGGCGGACAAATCCCGCGCGCTGAACCTGGGCTACCAGGTGATCGACTGCGCCAGCGTGGTCGCCACGCACCTGAACAAGGTGGTGCGCGAGCACCTGCCGGACATCTTCAAGCACGACGACGTCGAACACCTGATGCAGCGCCTGACCCTGCAGGCGCCCAAGCTGGCCGAGTCGCTGAAGGCCCAGCTCACTTACTCACAACAGCACCGGGTGTTCCGCCAGCTGCTGCAGGAAGAAGTGCCGCTCAAGGACATCGTCACCATCGCCAGCGCCCTGCTCGAAGGCAGCGAGACCACCAAGGACCCGGTGCTGCTGGCCTCCGACGTGCGCTACGCGCTGCGCCGCAGCATCGTGTCGTCGATTGCCGGCGACCGCCCGGAGCTGACCGTTTTCGTGCTGGAGAACGCACTGGAGAACACCCTGCTCGGCGCCCTGAGCATCGCCCAGCAGGCCGGCCCGGTGAGCCTGGACAACATCCCGGTGGAGCCCAGCCTGCTCAACCAGCTGCAGCACAGCATGCCGGTGGTGAAGGAAAAACTGCGCAAGGAGGGCCACCCGCCGATCCTCACCGTGATGCCGCAACTGCGACCGCTGCTCGCCCGTTATGCGCGGGTGTTCAGCCCGGGGCTGCACGTGCTGTCGCAGAACGAGATTCCGGAGCGGGTGGGGGTGCAGATACTGGGGACGTTGGGGTGATGTCTGTCTGAGAGTTCGGCGCGGGGCTTGGCGCCCTCTCCCCAACCCTGGCTGCGCGCCCCGCTCCGAAGGGAGAGGGAGCTGTTCGGCGCTCCTCGGATAAATCGGTGTCAGCCGGCAAACGCAAGAGCATCAGCCCGCTCGGGACAGTCCCCTCTCCCTTCAGGGAGAGGGTTAGGGAGAGGGCCAGCCCGAGCGCCGGGCTACCCCCTTCACGACAACCGCGCCCGCCCCAACAGGCTGCGGTTGAAACTCACCGACATCGACGTCACCAGCTCGGTAAACGCCGCACTCGGCCGGTCCAGCTTGAACCCCTGCTCGAAGCGCGCGTTCTTGGCGTCCTTCTTCGACCACTGGCAGATCGCGGTGATATCCACCGAACGGGTGTGATCCTCGCGCACCGGGATCTCCAGCCGCATGTCGTAGCAGCTGCCCGGTGCCAGCGGCTCCTCCGTCACCAGCCGCAAGCCTCCCATCGAGACATCCAGGACCACCCCCATGGGGTCGCCGCTCAGGCGGTTGGTCACGTTGATCTGGCCGATGTGGCGGAAGGTCAATCGACGGTGCTTGCGCATGCTGGCCTCTTGTGGGGAACGGGCTCTGGGACGGACGGGGAAGAAAAACGCGCGCGCATCCTAGCAGCGGCCTCATCTCAAAGGCTCTCAAAAGCTATCAACTGGCCAGTATTTGGCGCAGTCCGGGCCATACGCCTGAGAGGCTGCGTCTGGAGCGCCATCTATTCCCGGTGACAGTCCCCTGCATTTGCGCGACGGACCCGCTATCCCCGTGATGGCCGGTCCGTTTTTTATGCCTGCACGGAGCGCTTTTCTGTAGGAGCGAG
>NZ_JYOA01000007.1:404749-406777 GCF_000955805.1 Pseudomonas sp. 21
TCGCGAACGGATTCCCCGGCGGCTGCGGCGTTGGGCGGTTCGCGAGCAAGCTCGCTCCTACGAAAAGACCCTCAGCGGGCGATCCACAGCAGGCACAGCGACAGCGTCACCAGCGAACCGAGGGTGGACAACAGAATGCTCCGCGACACCACCGCCGCCTCGCGCTGGTAGTACTCGGCGAGCATGAACGGGCCGGTGCCGGTGGGCAGCGCGCTGAGCAGCAGCGCCGAATCCGCCCACAGCGGCGGCAGGTCGAACACCTGGTAGGCGAGGAAGCCGGTGAGCAGTGGCTGGCCGATCAGCTTGATCGCCACCAGCGGCCAGGCGCCAACCTGCTCGCCAGCTTCCTGGCGTTGGGCCAGGAACAGGCCCAGGGAGACCAGCGCACACGGCGTGGTGGCGGCGGCGAGCATGTCGAGGAAATGCAGCAGCGGCGCGGGCAGGCCGATGCCGGTCACCGCCCACAGACCGCCGATGATCGGCGACACCACCAGCGGGTTCTTGCCCAGCGCCTTGGTCACCACCCACACGGCGCGGCCGATGTGCTTCTCCTCCTGCAGGCCGACCTCGATGCACACCACCGAGATGGCGAACAGCACGCAGACCACCAGCAACGAGGCGATCAGCGCCGGCTCCAGGCCGTCCTGGCCGAACACCAGCAGGCACAGCGGGATGCCCATGTAGCCGGTGTTGGCGTAGGACGCACTGAGACCATCGATGCTCGCCGCCGGCAACGGGCGGCCCTGCAGCAGGCGCCAGATCAGCGTGGCGAAGAACACCAGCAGGCAACCGCCGGTGAAGGCCGCGAGGAAGCCCGGCTGCCAGATTTCCGCCCAGGTCGCGGTGGCGGTGACCTTGAACAGCAGCGCCGGCAGACACAGCCAGACCACCAGTTTGTTCACCTCCGAGGCTGCCTGCGGACCGAGACGGTTGGTGCGTCGGCACAGCCAGCCGACCAGGATCAGCGCGAAGATCGGCAGGACGACGGCGAACACGGTGTGCATGGCAGGGAACCTGGAGAGCGGGAGCGGCAGGCGAGCATAGGGTTGCCAATCGATACCGTCCAATGCTTACTAAAGCCACCATTCATACCCAATCCGTATCGATGATCGACTTCCGCCAGCTGCGTTATTTCCTCGCCCTTGCCGAGCATCTGCACTTCGGCCGTGCCGCCGAGGCGCTGCACATCACCCAGCCGCCGCTGAGCCGGCAGATCGCCGCGCTGGAGGAGGAATTGGGCACGCCGCTGTTCGCCCGGCATTCGCGCTCGGTGGAGCTGACCGCCGCCGGCCGCGACTTTCAGCAACAGGCCCGAGCGCTGCTCGCCGGCCTCGATCTCGCCGTGCGCTCGGCCCGCGCTACCGCACGCGGGGAACGCGGCGAACTGCGCATCGGCTTCACCATGCTCGCCGCCTGGACGCTGCTGCCGCGCCTGCTGAAAACCTTCGCCGACGGCCACCCGGAAGTGAAGCTGGTGCTCAACGAGATGCTGCCGCGCGACCTCGGCCAGGCGCTGGACAGTGGCGAAGTGGACGTCGCCCTGACCTTCCCCGAGCGCGAACCGGGCCAGCGGCTCTACCGCACCCTGCAACGCGAGCCGCTGTGCGCGGTGCTGCCGGCCGATCACGACCTGGCGCAGGAAGCGGAACTGGACGTGGCGAAGCTGGCCGGCGAGCCCTTCATCACTTTTCCGCCGGCCACGGCGCCGGCGCTGCACGAGTCAGTGATGGATTGCTGTCGCCAGCATGGATTCGCCCCGGCAGTGCGCATGGAAACGCACCTGCAGCAGACCATCGTCAACCTGGTCGCCGAGGGGCTGGGCGTGTCCCTGGTGCCCGACTCGATGCGGCGCATGCAACTGCCCGGCGTGGCCTTCCGCGCCATCGCGGACTCGCCACAGGTGGAGTACGGCGCGGCGTGGAGCCCGCACAACGACAACCCGTGCCTGGCGGCCTTCCTGCGCAGCGTGGGGCGGTCGAAGCCTGAGGTCCGGATCGAGCTCACATCGTAGGAGCGCGCCATGCGCGC
>NZ_JYOA01000007.1:406791-441259 GCF_000955805.1 Pseudomonas sp. 21
CCCGCTCCTACAGGTTCACGCCGACGTCGATGAACGCGCAGGAGTGATGCTCCAACGCAGGAGGTAGGGCGGATAACGCATAGGTGTTATCCGCCCCACAGAAGCCGCGCGATCACACCCGCCCGGTCACCGGAATGCACGCGCCGGTGATCGCCGCCGCCGAATCCGAGGCGAGGAACAGCAGGGTCGCCGCCAGCTGCTCCGGCTTCACCCAGCGGTCGAACTCCGCGTCGGGCATGTCGGCACGGTTCTGCGGGGTGTCGATGATGCTCGGCATCAGCGCGTTGACGGTGATGCGAGCGTCCGTCAGCTCCTCCGCCAGCGCTTCGGTCAGGCGCATGACGCCGGCCTTGGACGCCGCATAGGCGCCCATGCCGAGCGCTGCGCGGGTAGCGGCTGCGGCGGCGATGTTGAGGATGCGCCCGTGCCCGCGGGCCTTCAGGTGCGCCAGCGCGGCCTGGCTGGAGACCACGGCGGTGCGCAGGTTGATGCGGTACATCAGGTCCCAGGTGTCGACGTCGCCGTCGGCCAGGGTTTCCCAGTGGAAGCCGCCAGCCACGTTGATCAGCGCGTCCAGGCCGCCGAAATGCTCGTTGACCTGCTCCAGCGCGGCACGTGCGGCTGCAGAGTCAGTGAGGTCGATACCGCCGATGGACAGCGCGCCGGCCTGTGGATAACGCGGGCCGACGGCGCGGTCGAGCAACGCGACCTGCCAGCCGGCCTCGGCGAACGCCTGGCCGACCACGCTGCCCAGATGGCCGAAGCCGCCGGTGATGGCGACGATCCTGTTCATGCTGCTACCTCATGACGGTGGGAGAGGCGTTCTTATAGGGGTAGCAGGGGTTGCGCGAAAGGTCGCGGGCGCCAGATGAGGGGACGGATCGGGACGGGCGATTTCCGGGGAGATTCCATGCTGGGCGTTCCCTCTCCCCAACCCTCCCCCTGAAGGGAGAGGGGGCTGTTCGGCGCGCTCGGATACAGCGGCATGTACCGGGCATTCTTTGCCAACTCACCCGAGACAAAACCTGCCCCACGAGGCACCGCCTTCACAGCCGGCAGAGACAGTCCGCTTTCCCTCCGGAGTGGGGCGCGCAGCCAGGGCCAGGGAGAGGGGCCATAGGTCAACGCGGACGCTGACCCTCGCCCTTACTTCACCAACCGCGCATCCAGGCTGTTCTGCGCCAGGCGCCTGGCCTGGTCCTGGGTCATGCCCAGGTGCTCGTGCAAGGCCTGGAAGTTCTCGGTGACGTAGCCGCCGAAGTAGGCCGGGTCGTCCGAGTTCACCGTCACCTTCACGCCGCGTTCGAGCATGTCGAGGATGTTGTGCTCGCGCATGTGGTCGAACACGCAGAGCTTGGTGTTGGACAGCGGGCAGACGGTCAGCGGGATCTGCTCGTCGATGATGCGCTGCATCAGCCGCTCGTCCTCGATGGCGCGCACGCCATGGTCGATGCGCTCGATCTTGAGCAGGTCCAGGGCTTCCCAGATGTACTCCGGCGGGCCTTCCTCGCCAGCGTGCGCAACGGTGAGGAAGCCCTCGCTGCGGGCGCGGTCGAACACGCGCTGGAACTTGCTCGGCGGGTGGCCAACTTCGGAGCTGTCGAGGCCGACGGCGATGAAGGCGTCACGGAACGGCATGGCCTGGTCGAGGGTCTTGAACGCCTCCTCCTCGGACAGGTGGCGCAGGAAGCTGAGGATCAGGCCATGGCTGATGCCCAGTTGCTTCTCGCCATCCTTGAGTGCGCCCTGGATGCCACGCAGCACCACCTCGAAGGGCACGCCACGGTCAGTGTGGGTCTGCGGGTCGAAGAACGGCTCGACGTGGATGACGTTCTGCGCCTTGCATTTCTGCAGGTACGCCCAGGTCAGGTCGTAGAAGTCCTGCTCGGTGCGCAGCACGTCGGCGCCGGCGTAGTAGAGGTCGAGGAATTCCTGCAGGTTGTTGAAGGCATAGGCCTTGCGCAGGCTCTCGACATCGCCCCAGGGCAGGGCGACCTTGTTGCGCTCGGCCAGGGCGAACAGCAGCTCGGGCTCCAGCGACCCTTCCAGGTGCAGGTGCAGTTCGGCCTTGGGCAGGGCATTGAGCCAGTCGTACATGGGTGAGGTCTCGTTATCGGTGGGTCAGGCGCCCGTCATTGGCACACAGGCCGACCCGGCAAGCAATTGGCAGCGGGGCGGAGGGCCCCATCACGCAGTGGACAAGGATGATTCTGACGCAAAAGACAGATATCCGCGAAATCTTCCGACCGGCCCCCTTTCTAGAATCGCCTTCCCCCTGCCCACCCGGTCCGCCTCATGAACAAGACTCTGCTGGCCCTGCTGCTGTCGCTGGCCCTGACTGCCTGCGGGCAGCCCGGCGACCTGACATACAACGAGGTGGTGACCGCCGCCTTCCTCTCCAACGTGCAGCGCATCGACCGGGACATGGAAGGACTGATCAACGGCGATTTCGATCCCGGCCATGGCGCCGGCCGCGGGGCACTAACAAAGCACCCCGGCGACCATATCGCCGAACTCGAAAAGAACCTGAACCAGGTGCAGCAACTCCCGCACAGCGAGGACGCCAGCCAGTTCGCCAGCCGCCTGTCTCGTTACTACGAACTGCAGATCGGCTACTACCAGCAACTCAAGCGTTACGTGGAGACCACCGACCCGGCGAAGAAGGAAACCCTCGCGCAGAGCCTGGCGACCACCTACCAGGGCCTGCGGGGACAGCCCGAACAGATCCTCGCCGCGCAGAAGCAATTCCTCGAGCGCGCCAGCCGGCTTCACTGAGGGGCCGCACGGCACTCCGCCGCCCGCTGGTGCGCATACCAGGCATTGCCTAAGATGGCGCACTCGCCTCTTACGGAATGGACGTCCCCCTCGATGCTGCGCGCGCTCAAAGAAGAAAAATTCCTCCTCCTCGCCCTGCTGGTGGCGATTGCGGTCTACCCGCTGGAGCACAGCCTGCTGGGCGGCGGCAAGCTGCTCGCGGGGATCACCGCCACCGCGCTGCTGGCAGTGATCATCGGCGTCTCGCTGCGCGTGGCGCACCACGCCGAAATCCTCGCGGAGAAGGTCGGCGAGCCCTACGGCACCATGATCCTGACCCTGGCGGCGGTGCTGGTGGAGGTGGTGATCCTGGCGATCATGATGGGCCACAACCATTCCCCGACCCTGGCCCGCGACACCATCTACGCCGCGGTGATGCTCGACATGAACGGCATCCTCGGCCTGGCCGCGCTGCTCGGCGGGTTGAAGCACGGCGAGCAGTCGTACAACGACGACTCGGGCAAGACCTACGTGACCATGATCCTCACCGCCGTGGGCATCTCCATGGTGGTCCCGGAGCTGATCCCGGCCGAGCAGTGGAAGCTCTACTCCTTCTTCACCATCGGCTGCATGGTCATGCTCTACGCGCTGTTCCTGCGCATGCAGACCGGCCAGCACAGCTACTTCTTCAGCTACAACTACGCCACCCACGGCGAGCACGCCGAAGGCCACGAGGCACCGGGCAACAGCAAGCAGTCCATGGGCCTGCTGGTGGTCGGCGTGGTGCTGATCGGCGCGTTGGCCGAGGTGATGTCCAAGGCCCTGGATGTCGGCCTGGAAGGCAGCGGCGTGCCGCCCATCGTGCCGGCGCTGCTGGTGGCGGCGATTTCCGCCAGCCCGGAAATCCTCACCGCCCTGCGCGCGGCCATGGCCAACCGCATGCAGCCGGTGGTCAATATCGCCCTGGGCGCGTCGCTGTCGACCGTGATCCTTACCGTACCGGTGATCGAAGCCCTGGCGCTGTTCAAGGGCCAGCCGATCCAGATGGCGATGACCCCGCTGCAGACCGGCATGATGTTCATCACCCTGATGGTCGCCGGCTACAACCTGCATGATGGCAAGACCAACGCCATCGAAGGCATGACCCACTTCGTGCTGTTCGCCACCTTCCTGATGCTGTCGTTCATGGGACTCTGACCATGCTCAAGCTGTACCTCGCCGGCCCCGATGTGTTCCTCCCCGATGCCTTCGAGCAGGGCGAGCGGCTCAAGGCCCTGTGCGCCGAATTCGGCGTGCAGGGGCTGTATCCGCTGGATCATTCGGTGCCCGAGGGAATCGTCGAGCCGGTTGCGCAGGCGCGCTGGATCTACCAGGCGAACCTCGAACTGATCCGCCAGGCGAACGCGGTGCTGGCCAACCTCAATCCCTTCCGCGGCGCCGAGCCGGACAGTGGCACGGCCTTCGAACTGGGCTACGCCGCCGCGATGGGCAAGCCGCTATATGGCTATATCGAAGAAGGCGGCAATTGCGCGCAGCGCCTGCCCTGCGAGTGGCTGGGCGAGGAGCCCGGGCGTGACCGCGAGGGCAACCAGATCGAAAGCTTCGGTCTGCCGCTGAACCTGATGCTCGGCGTCCCCGTGCGGATCGCCGTGGGCGGGGCGCGAGAAGCACTGGAGTTGCTACGGGAAGAATTGCTTTCGTAGGAGCGGACTCCGTCCGCGATTGGTCCGCATCGCGCCGAATACCATCGCGGACGGAGTCCGCTCCTACGCCCTGTGCTGCAACGGCAAATTGGCAGCAACAAAAAACGCGCCCTGGGGCGCGTTTTTGTTGGGCTCACAAGGGCGGTCAGCGACGGCCCTCGAGCTTGAAGAAGAACACCTTGGTCGCCTGGCGGGCGACGATCCGGCCGCCACTGACCCGCGGCTCGAAGCGCCACTTGTCCATGGCATCGCGCACGGCGTTGTCGAACATGCGCGGCGGCGTGGACTCCAGCACCTGGATGTCGGCGATGCGGCCATCGCTGGTGATGGTGAACAGCACCTTCACCCGGCCTTCGATACCACGGTTCAGCGCCATGCGCGGGTAGACCGGCGGGTCCATGCGCAGCGGCTTGATGTCGCTGTCGTTCAGGCTGCCGGTGGGCAGGCCGGCAGGGCCTTGCGAGCCGGTCGGCGCGGCCTGGGCACCCTGGGTGAACTGGCCGACGGTCGGTGCAGCGGGCGGCGGCGGTGCAGCCGGGGTCGGCGGCGCGGCGGATTCCTCGGCCGGTTCCGGGTCAGGCTCGGGCTTGGGTTTCGGCTTGGGCTTGGGCGACACCTTGGGCACGGCCTTTTCGACCGGCTTGGGTTTGGGCTTGGGCTTTTCCACCGGCTTGGGCGGCTCGATGGGTTTCGGCGGCTCGGGCTCCGGCGGCGGCGGGGTCGGCGCGGCGGCGGGCGGTTGCTGCACTTCGGGCTTGGGCGGCAGGGTGACGACGCTCACCTGCATGGCCTTGGGCATCTCGCCGGCGCCCAGATTCAGTTCGGCCGGGGTCGGCATCACCCAGACCAGCGCGGCGACAATGGCCACGTGCATGGCGATCGCCAGGCCCGAGGACTTCCACCAGCCACCGGGGGGCGGCGGCTGGTCGCCGTCTTCCACGCCTTCGACCGGCGCGGCATAGGGAATCAGGACCTCTTCGGGAACCACTTCCTCGTCGCGGCGGGGGCCGGCACAACTGACGAGTCGCAGGGTGGCCTCATTGACGCGCTGGGCGTTCACGCTGGGCAAATGGGCGCCGTCATCCACCGTGGCGGAAGTGAACAGCTGTTCCTCAGCGTCTAAGGCTGGACTGGCGTCCGCCGCCTTGCGCGGTTGGGGTAACGACATGAGAAAGCCTGCGGGAAGAGTTCACGAAGCAGTATCTGCTGATAATTATTATCATTCACTCGTTACGCGAGGGCAACCTTATCTGTCATACGGGTGCGATGGCGCAGCGCAAAAGGCCGTCCTGCAAGGCCTGTGGATCGAGCTCGGCAGCCAGGATCAGCTCTATCCGGCTGTCCTTGCGCCAGGCGCTGGGCGTCCACGGCGCCGGACCGACGGTACGGTTGCAGGCCAGCCAGGCGTCCTCGCCGTGCAGCACCGCCTTGGCCCGCAACAGGCCGGGAAGCCCGGCCAGCCAGGCGTCCAGCGCGGCCGTGCGGAAACGCCAGTCACGGTGGAAGCGCCAGCCGACCGCCTGTCGGCCCTCCTCGATGCGCACCTGGCGCATCGGCGATTCACGGCGCAACAGCACCACCGGTTCGCCTGATGAGGTGTGCTGCGGCAAATCAGCGCCCACCGCGTCGATGGGCGTACTCGGCAGCTCATTCAGTGGCAGCCGGCCCTGGGTCGTCCAACGCAACGGCAGCTCTGGCAGTTGCGCCCGCAGAGCCGCCCGCGACACGTCATCCAGGGCTTCGGACTTGTTCATCAGCAGCAGCGCCGCCTCGTTCAGCGCCAGTTGCTGCGCTTCGGGTAGCGGCTGCCCGCTGGCCAGTGCGGCGGCATCCAGCACCATCACCAGCGGCTGCACCGCCAGCACGCCCTGCCAGGGCGCCGCACGCAGTTGCGCCAGCAGTTGCGCGGGATGGCCGAGCCCGGATGGCTCGATGAACAGCCGCTGCGGCCTGGCCTTGCGCAGCAGCCGGCCGAGACCGACCTGGAACGGTGCACCATTCACGCAACACAGGCAGCCGCCGGCGACCTCGCCCAGGGCGACGCCGTCCTCGTCGCGGGACAGCAGTGCGGCGTCCAGGCCGACCTGGCCGAATTCGTTGACCAGCACTGCCCAGCTTTCGCCTGCGGGACGTTGCGCCAGCAGGGACTGCAGCAGGCTGGTCTTGCCTGCCCCGAGGGGGCCGGCGATGAGATGAGTCGGGATCTGCTTCAACATTCGCCCATGGTGCCGCCTGACGCTCGCCGGGAAAAGCGCTAGAGTCGCGCCTTCCCCTCGCCACCCCGGATCGATCATGCGCCTGTTGCTGCCCTTCGCCCTCGCCTGCCTGCCCCTGCTCGCCCACGGCGAGGCCTGCGTGGTGCATACCCAGGGCAGGCAAGTCGACGTGAAGGTCTGCCAGCAGAACCGCACCATCCCGGAAAAACTCTTCCGCGAGGGCTTCTGCCAGCCGCAGCTGAAAGACCAGACGGTCGAGGTGACCTACGCCGAAAACTGCCCCAGCGGCGCCTTCGGTGTCTGCGAGAACGCCCAGACCCAGGGCGTGCCCTATCGCCAGGACATCCACTACTACGGCGTGGCCAGCGATGCGCGCATTCTCCAGCCGTTCTGCGAGCAGCAGAGCAACGGCCACTGGCGCAAACCCCAGTAACGTTCATCGCGCTGTCACACGCTTCGGGCCTACTGTCCCCGGGTACCTCACACCCTCCCGGCACCCCACGCCGGACATGATCTTGGTGAATTGGGCCGCTCTCCCCGGGCGGCCTGTTTTTTTGCCTTCGGGAAACCTTGCGTAGGAGCGGACTCCGTCCGCGATGACTCACAGCCACTGTGCATCCCAGAAGGGATAATCTCCAACCCGCCTGACCATTCCCGCTCGTATCGGGTTCGCGACGATGTAACGCGCCGCAGGCAGCACGTCCTTCTCATTGCGTAACGCGTGATCGTGAAAAGCGGAAGCCCAGACTGGCCCCCTCCGTCCCGACAGCCGATTGAACTCGCGTGCGCTGAGAGCCTTCAATCGTCCGACGCTAGTCTCCAAGCGCTCACCTTCTCCCAGTTGCAGCAGCCAATGCGCATGGTCAGGCATCAACACCCACGCAAGTAACCGGTTTTCGCCCAGCGATAGTCGACCTTCGAAACACCGGGCCATGCAGCAGGCCTTAGGGAAGTCCACAAACAGCGACTCCCGGCGGAAGGTGGTGACGGTCAGCAGATAGATTTCGCCGGCGATAGATACCCTGCCTTTGCGCAGTGCCTGGTGGCCGGCAATCCAGGACGGCTCTCGGGGTCTGCTCATGGATCAGCCTCTGTGTGGAGGCCTGACTATCGCGGACAGAGTCCGCTCCTACCCAACGGTCGGGTCTGGAGCGGCTGTAGGCGGATTCAGATGGGCATCAGCCACCGGCCTCCCAGGGTTCGAAAGGATCGGGCAGGCGCTTCCAGGCGGTGGTGCCGGCGGCCATTTCCTCGTCGTCCAGCAGGCAATGGTCCAGTTCGTGGAACAGCCGCTGGAAGTCCAGGTTCTGCCCAATGAACACCAATTCCTGTCGGCAATCGCCGCTGTCCTCGCGCCAGTGGCGCAGCACGCCCTGCAGCTCGGTGGTGTCCTGCGGCCAGTGCTCGCGCGGGACGAAGCGCCACCAGCGCCCGGCCAGGCCGTGGCGCATCAGGCCACCGGCCTGGGACCAGCTGCCCGCCTCGCGGTAGCGGCTGGCGAGCCAGAAGAAGCCCTTGGAGCGCAGCAGCCGGCCGTTGCTCCAGGGCTGGGCGAGAAAGTCATGGAAGCGCTGTGGGTGGAAAGGCCGGCGCGCCCGATAGACGCTGGAGGAAATGCCGTAGGCTTCCGTCTCCGGCAGGTGCTCGCCGCGCAGCTCCTTGAGCCAGCCCGGCGCCCGCTCGGCGCGCTGGAAGTCGAAGCGGCCGGTGTCGAGGATGCGCGCCAACGGCACCTGCCCCATGACCATGGGCTGGATATCCGCGTCGGGGTTGAGCCGACGCAGGATCGCCAGCAGCTCATCACGCTCGGCGCTGCCGATCAGGTCGATCTTGCTCACCAGGATCACGTCGGCGAACTCCACCTGCTCCACCAGCAGGTCGCTGAGCGAGCGTTCGTCGTCCTCGCCGAGGGTTTCGCCACGCTCGGCAAGGCTGTCGGCGCCCTGGTAGTCGGCGAGGAAGTTCAGCCCGTCGACCACCGTGACCAGCGTGTCCAGCCGCGCCAGGTCCGACAGGCTGCGGCCCTGCTCGTCGCGGAAGGTGAAGGTCTCGGCCACCGGCAGCGGCTCGGAGATACCAGTGGACTCGATCAGCAGGTAGTCGAAGCGGCCTTCGCCGGCGAGGCGGCTGACTTCCTCCAGCAGGTCCTCGCGCAGGGTGCAGCAGATGCAGCCGTTGCTCATCTCCACCAGGCGCTCCTGGCCGCGGTTGAGGCTGACGTCGCGCTGCACCTCGCGGCCGTCGATGTTGATTTCGCTCATGTCGTTGACGATGACCGCGACCTTGAGATTCTCGCGGTTCTTCAGCACATGGTTGAGCAGGGTGCTCTTGCCGGCGCCAAGGAAGCCGGACAGCACAGTTACGGGAAGTGGCGCATTCATCACGGTGGGACTCCAGGGAAATCAGGCTTCGCGGACGTGCAGTTCGCGCCGTTCCTGGCGCTCCTTGGCCTCGATGCACAGCGAGGCGGTGGGGCGCAGCAGCAGGCGGCGCAGGCCGATCGGTTCGCCGGTTTCCTCGCACCAGCCGTAATCGCCCCGGGCCAGGCGCTCCAGCGCCTGGTCGATCTTGTCGAGCAGCTTCTTCTCGCGCTCCAGCAGGCGCAGTTGCCACTGGCGCGCCTCCTCGCGGCTGGCGACATCGGCGTCGTCACTGGCCCGCTCGGTGTCCTGCAGCGCCTGGAATTCCTCGTCGATGCGCCCCTGCAACTCGTCACGCTGGTCCAGCAGCAGCGCGCGGAAATAGCCCTGTTGCGCCTCGCTCATGTAGGCCTCGCCGGGCTGGGCGAGCAGTTCCTGTTCGGTCATGACCGTCTCCGGAGGGGAGTGATCTTTTATGTTATATTATAACAATGCATTGCCCGCAATCGGGAATCGACAACCGCCCGACGACGTGCGATACCGATGCTCCGCTCCACCCGCCTGCCGAGACCTTCGATGCTGCGCTGCGCCTTGCTGCTCTGCCTGTTCGTTCCCTTCGCCCACGCCAGCGGTTCCGCGCCACTGCCCTTCCCCGGCGAGGAACCGGCGCGCTGCGCCTGGTCGGCTTCGGTGCTGGCCTGCATGGACGATTCGGGGAATCTCTACAGCGTCGCCACCCAGGGCCACGACACTTACCTGCGCGGCTTCGAGGCGAGCAGCGGGCGGCGCTGGGCGCAGACCGGCACGCGCTACGGCAGCCTGACCTTCTTCAGCGGCGTGACCAGCGACGGCCAGGTATGGGTCGGCACCAGCCGCGGCATCGGCTGGACCAGCATCAGCCGCTTCAGCAGCTCGTCAGGCGACAGCGCCCGGCTGACCTGCGGGCGCGTGAGCGGCTGCAAGCAACAGGAGCGCTGAAGAACCCGTTGCGGGATCGCCTGGAAGCAAATACGTTATGTTATAACAATTGACGACCGTGACCCGCCCATGACCACCCTGCTGCCCGATATCGCCTGCCAATCCACCCGCCTGCCCATCCCGCTCGACTGGGTCGGCATGCAGGGCATCGCCGTGCCGCTGCGCATCGCCGGCGAGCGCGTCGCCGCGTATGCCGACGCCGGTGTCAGCCTCGACGAAGCCGATGCGCGCGGCATCCACATGTCGCGTCTGTACCTGGCGCTGGAAGCACTGGCTGAAACCGAGCTTTCGCCGCTGTTGCTACGCGACCTGCTCAGGCAGTTCCTGCGCAGCCACGCGCAGCTTTCCCGACGCGCCAGCCTGGCACTGCGCTTCGAACTGATGCTGCAGCGCCCGGCGCTGGTCAGCCCGCTGAACGGCTGGAAGCGCTACCCCTGCGAGATCCACGCGCAACTGGAAGACGAGGCGCTGCAACTGGAGTTGCGCTTGGCCCTGCCCTACTCCTCGACGTGCCCCTGCTCGGCGGCGCTGGCGCGCCAACTGATCCAGGAGCGTTTCGACACCGACTTCGCCGGCCGCCCGCTGAAAGCCAGCGAGGTGCGCGCCTGGCTGGGCAGCCCGCAGGGCATAGTCGCCACGCCGCACAGCCAGCGCAGCGAGGCGCGGCTGAATCTGCGACTTGCCCCGGCCGCGACGGCATTCGCTTTCAGCGAGCTGATCGACCACGCCGAAGACGCCCTCGGCACCGCCGTGCAGACGGCGGTGAAGCGCGCCGACGAGCAGGCCTTCGCCCTGGCCAACGGGCAGAACCTGATGTTCTGCGAGGACGCCGCACGCCGGCTGCACCGGGCGCTGGTACAGCTGGAAGAGGTGCGCGGCTTCGAGGTGCGCGTGGTGCATGCGGAAAGCTTGCACGCCCACGATGCGGTGGCGGTGAGTCGCTGGGAACGCGACTAGGCGCCGAGGTCCAGCGCCAGACGAATCTGGTCGCGGCACTGGATGCCGTTCTCGTAGATCGGCTCGGGATAATGCCGCACGAAATGATCGGCCTCGATGCCAACGATGCGGAAGCCCAGGCGCTGGTACAGACCGAGCTGCGCCAGGCTGGAGTTGCCGGTGGCGATCGTCAGGCGCTGCAGGCCGGCCTCGCGTGCCTGCTCGATGGCCGCCAGCAGCAGACGCCGGCCCAGGCCGCGCTCCTGCCATTCGTCTTCCACCGCCAGGCTGGTGATCTCGGCGACGCCGGGCTCGCGAGGCGTCAGCGTCAGCACGCCGCGCACGGAGTCCGCCTCGTTCAGCGCCAGCAGGCGGGAACCGGGCAGGTAGCTCTCGATCTGCTCGCGGCTGGGGTCGGCCTTGAGCAAAAGCGGCCAGGGCGCCTGCGCGGGCGTGAGTTCGACGAGAGACAGGTCCGGGAAGAAATTCACCATGATTCATCTACCAAAGAGTCAGTGGGGAAAGGGGGTTTAGCCTCCCGGGCCCCTGGATGCAAGCCTTTTGCGCCGCGCCGGAAAGGCATCGGGCCCGGCAAGCCGGGCCCGATGGCAGTCCCTGAACAGGCTCATGCGTAGAGGTCGCGGCGGCTCCAGGGCACTTCGTGACCACCATCCGTATGCGGCTTGCTGGCAAGAATCTGGTGCAGGTTGATCCAGCCCTTCTTGAACCCGTAAGCGCAACCGGCGAGGTACAGGCGCCAGATGCGCAGGGCCTGGTCGGGCACCAATTTCGCCGCTTCGGCCAGCCTGGCTTCGAGGTTGGCGCTCCAGAACTCCAGGGTGCGCGCGTAGTGCAGGCGCAGACCTTCGACGTCGACCACTTCCAGCCCGGCTTCGCTCATGCGAGCGACGGCCAGGGACAGGTGCGGCAGTTCGCCGTGGGGGAACACATAGCGGTCGATGAAATCTCCCGCGCCGCGCCCGACCGGACGGCCGTCGGTATTGCTGGAGGTGATGCCATGGTTCATCACCAGCCCACCCGGCCGCACCGCGTCGTACAGGTGCTGGAAGTAGATGCCCAGGTTAGCGTGGCCGACGTGCTCGAACATGCCGACGCTGACCACCTTGTCGTAGCGCCCGTCACGCGGGAGGTCGCGGTAGTCGCGCAGCTCCAGGGTCACCTGGCCATCCAGCCCCTCCGCCCTGACACGCTCGCGGCCGAGCTTGAGCTGCTCCTCGCTGAGCGTGATGCCATGCACCTGCACGCCGAACTCCCGCGCCGCCAGGCGCGCCAGCCCGCCCCAGCCGCAGCCGACGTCGAGCAGCTTCTGGCCCGGCTTCAGGCGCAGCTTGCGGCACAGGTGCCGGAGCTTGGCCAGCTGGGCGGTGGCCAGGTCCTCGTTGCCGGTCTCGTAGTAGGCACAGGAGTACACCATCTCCGGGTCGAGCCAGAGCTGGTAGAACGCGTTGGACAGGTCGTAGTGATAGCGAATGGCTTCGGCGTCGGTGGACTTGTCGTGGCTCTCGCGCACGTAATCCACATTCTCGTCGTCATCGCCCAGCGCCGCGCTCAGGGCGTCGGCAGTGGCAATCACTTCCTGCATCGGCCCCTCGATGTCCATGCGGTTCTCCACGTAGGCGCGACCGAGGATATCGAGGCTGGGATGGGTGATCTCGGTCAGCAGCGTGGGATCGCGGACAACCAGAGTTACCTGCGGGTCGGGGCCGAGGTCGAAGGCCTGGGCCTCGCCGATGCGTATGCGCAGCGGCAGTTGCAGGGACAGCAACTCAGAGGGCAGATTGGCGTTCATGCATACCTCCTGGTCACAGGGCTGAAGAACTATAGACCAGCGCCTCCATAGTCTTCGCCTATGGCCTGGCCCGCGAAAAACTATCGGGCGCCGACCGCGGCGGTGGACCTGTCGATTCTCTGTAATGGAGCGCTCGTCGGATGAAAGCGTTCCCAAAAGAATGTATCGGCCCTTGCACGAAAGAATAGTTCGCTACGCAAGCGTAGCAGCCGCTTCGCCAACCATCGTTGCAAGCCCTGAGATAGAGCCTTTCCTGACGAGCAACGATGACGCCGATGTGACAGATCGTCACTCCATTGCACTACACTGTGGCCCCCTCCGCGCGCATTCCGACCGGAGGGCCTCTGCCGTCCAAGGGGGCTGTCTTGACTACCTTCTCCGCGCCACGACCGGCGGTTCGCACCGTGCTGGTGGGGCTGATGCTGGCGATCTTCCTCGGTGCGCTCGACCAGACCATCGTGGCCGTTTCCCTTCCGGCAATCTCCGCCGGTTTCGGCGACTTCGACCTGCTGGCCTGGGTCATTTCCGGCTACATGGTGGCGATGACCATCTCCATGCCGATCTACGGCAAGCTCGGCGACCTCTACGGTCGCCGTGTGCTGATGCTCTTCGCCATCGGCCTGTTCACCTTCGCCTCGCTGCTCTGCGGCGCCGCCCAGAGCATGGAACAGCTGGTGCTCGCCCGCGTCCTGCAGGGCATCGGCGCCGGCGGCATGATGTCGGTGAGCCAGGCGATCATCGGCGACATCGTCCCGCCGCGCGAACGCGGCCGCTACCAGGGCTACTTCAGCAGCATGTACGCGGTGGCGAGCATCGCCGGCCCGGTGCTGGGCGGGCTGCTCACCGAGTACCTGTCGTGGCGCTGGGTGTTCCTGATCAACCTGCCGGTGGGCCTGGTCGCCCTCGCGGTGTCGCGCCAGACCCTGCGCGGCCTGCCGGTGCCGGGGCGCAAGCCGGTGATCGACTACCTCGGCACGATGCTGATGATCGCCGGCCTGGGCAGCCTGCTGCTGGCGATCACCGAAGTCGGCCAGGGCGCGCGCTGGAACGACCCGCAGATGCTCGCGCTGTTCATCGCCGCGCTGGTGCTGATCGCCCTGTTCGTCCTGCAGGAGCGCCGCGCGCCGGAACCGCTGGTGCCGATGCACCTGTTCGGTATTCGCGCAGCCACCCTGAGCTGGCTGATCAGCTTCTTCGCCAGCTTCCAGGTCATCTCGCTGTCGGTGCTGGTGCCGCTGCGCTTCCAGTCGGTGACCGGCGCGGGCGCGGACAGCGCCGCGCTGCACCTGCTGCCACTGGCCATGGGCGTGCCGATCGGCGCGTACTGCTGCGGCCGTCTCACGGCGATCATCGGCCGCTACAAGCCGCAGATCGTCGGTGGCGCGCTGCTGATGCCCCTGGCGATTGCCGGCCTGGCGCTGACGCCGCCGAGCGCTTACTTCCTTTCCGGGATCTGCATGCTGCTCACCGGCATCGCCGCCGGCACGCAGTTCCCCACCAGCCTGGTGGCGGCGCAGAGCGCGGTGGAGACGAAACACCTGGGCGTAGCGACCAGCAACATCACGCTGTTCCGCTCACTCGGCGGGGCGGTGGGGATCGCGCTGATGTCCGCGCTGCTGCTGGCGATGCTGCAACCGCTGGCAGGCGAGGCGGGTCACGGGCTGTCGGCCAGCGCGCTGCTGGCCAGCCTCAGCGGAGCCGGCCACGAGGCGCAGCGGCTCACGCTGGATGGGGTATTCGGGCACCTGTTCCTGATCAACGCAGGCTTCGGCGCCCTGGCCCTGCTGATCGCCCTGTCGCTGCCCGACCACGCCTTGCGCGGCCGGGGCAACGACTAGCGCTGCCGGCGCAGGTCAGTCCTCGTCGTTGAGGTAGCTGACCTTGCGCAGGTCCGGCAGCAGCAGGCAGACCAGCAGCGCCACGCCGCACATGACCGAGACGTAGATGTAGAACACTTCTTCCTGGCCGATGCTCTTCAGGCCCAGCGCGGCGTATTCGGCCGAGCCGCCGAAGATCGCGTTGCCCACCGCGTAGGACAGGCCCACGCCCAGGGCGCGGATCTGCGGCGGGAACATCTCCGCCTTGATCAGGCCGCTGATGGAGGTGTAGAGGCTGACGATGGCCATCGCCAGGATGATCAGGCCGAACGCCGCGTAGGGGCTGCTGACGGTCTTCAGCGCGGCGAGGATCGGCCAGGTGCAGAGCATGCCCAGGGCGCCGAACCAGAGCATCGAGGTCTTGCGGCCGATGCGGTCGGACAGCGCGCCGAACAGCGGCTGCATGCACATGTAGCAGAACAGCGCGAAGGTCATCACGCCGCTGGCCACCTTCGGGTCCATCCCGGCGGTGTTCACCAGGTATTTCTGCATGTAGGTGGTGAAGGTGTAGAAAATCAGCGAGCCGCCGGCGGTGAAGCCGAGCACGGTGAAGAAGGCGCGCTTGTGGTGGGTGAACAGCTCGGTGAGGGTCCCCGATTCCTTGCGGTTGAGGTTGGATTCCTTGGCCGTCTCGCTCAGCGAGCGGCGCAGGTAGAAGGCGATCACCGCGGTGATGGCGCCGACCACGAAGGGAATCCGCCAGCCCCACTCTTTCAGCTCATCGGTGGTCAGCAACTGCTGCAGGATCACCACTACCAGCACCGCCAGCAGCTGGCCGCCGATCAGGGTCACGTACTGGAAGGAAGCGAAGAAGCCGCGCTGGCCCTTGAGCGCCACTTCACTCATGTAGGTTGCGCTGGTGCCGTACTCGCCGCCCACGGAGAGCCCCTGGAACAGCCGCGCCAGCAGCAGCAGCGCCGGCGCCGCGACGCCGATGGTGGCGTAGGTCGGCATCACCGCAATCGCCAGCGAGCCGCCGCACATCATCAGCACCGAGATCATCATCGCGGTCTTGCGGCCCTTCTTGTCGGCGATGCGGCCGAACAGCCAGCCGCCGATCGGGCGCATCAGGAAGCCCGCGGCGAATACCCCGGCGGTGTTGAGCAACTGCACCGTCGGATCGTCCGAGGGGAAGAAGGCGTGGGCGAAGTACAGCGCAGTGAAGGCGTAGACGTAGAAGTCGAACCACTCCACCAGGTTGCCCGAGGAGGCGCCGACGATGGCGAGGATGCGCGAGCGGCGCTCGTGGGCGGAATACTGCGGTGCGGCAGGTGCGTTCATGGGGATTCTCTTGTCGGTTTAACTGCATCCCGGACGTGAGGACGGAACTCCCTCGCCGCCCTTGCCAGTGAATCGCCGCAAGGCCATTTCCACTGACACAATCAGAAACAGTATAGACGCTTCCGATAGCCGGCTAACGAAATCCGCGGCCTGGACCGGGCCTTTCGGTTCGAATATCGGACACTCGCGAACGCGCGTTTGTCGTTTCCGATTGACCGGCCACTAGCCAGCTTCTATCGTTGGCCCGCTCCCCGCCCTGCGGGAGACTTGTCAGGTACCCCTCGCAGGGCCGGAGTCCGACCTTGTCCACAAGACAAGGTCGATTTCCATTCCCCTCGTGTAGCGGCCTCTGCCGCCTGGCCTCGGTGCCCCGTCCACACCCCCGGACGTGCAGGCACCGGGGGAATGTTGATTCCCCTCGCGGCGCCACCAAAGCGAAATATCCCCTCCGTAGACTGCCGAAAAATGCTGCAGGTCGCGTCGTGCGCGGCTTTCGTCCATCCGGCAAGGGGGCAGGCTTGAACGCCGTCAATCCACTGTGGTTCGCCATCGGGCTGCTCGCGCAGGCTGCCTTTTCCGCCCGCTTCCTGGTCCAGTGGGTGCTCTCCGAGCGCGCCCGCCGCAGCCTGATGCCGGTGCACTTCTGGTATTTCAGCTGCGCCGGGGCCGTGTTGCTGCTGGCCTACGCGACGCACCAGCGCGACCTGGTGATCTGCCTGGGGCAGCTCGCCGGCCTGGCGATCTACCTGCGCAACCTGGAGCTGGAGCGCCGCCACGGCGGCGGCCGGCCGCTGTTCTTCGCCTGGCCCTGGCTGACCTGGGCGGCGGTGGCGGTGACTCCCGGCTGGTTGTCCAAGCCCGAGCCGATCATCCAGGCGCTCGGAGCCGCCGATCCCTGGTGGACCACCGTCGGGCTGGTGGGACAGGTGCTCTTCACCGGGCGCTTCGTGCTGCAGCTGTGGTTCTCCGAGCGCGCCGGGCGACCGGTCAATCCGATCCACTTCTGGTACCTGTCGATGGCCGGCAGCGTGCTGCTGTTCAGCTACGCGGTGGCGCAGCGGGACCCGATCATCATCCTCGGCCAGTCCTTCGGCATCCTGGTCTACCTGCGCAACCTGGCGCTGCTGCGGCGCCAGGGCACGGGCGCCGGCGCGCAGAGCCACTGAGGAGCGTTCAGCGCTTCTCGAAGCGGTAGAACAGGTTCGGCTCGCTGACGACGAAGAGGTTGCCGCTGGCGTCCATCGTCAGCCCTTCTGCCTGCGGCGCGCCGTGCTTGAGGTCGCCGAAGCCGCCGAGGGAGCGGAAGCTCACCAGGCCGCCCGTATCGTCCAGCTCCATGATCAGCCGCGACTCTTCGCTGAGCACCAGCAGGTGGCCGCTGCGGCGGTCGTAATGCAGGTCGGAGATGTCGGTGCCGAACACGCTGCGCTTCACCCAGGCGGTGCGGTCGATGATCTTCAGCTGCAGCTTCCCGGCCAGGCTCGCGCGCACCCCGGTGACCTCGTAGATCTGCCGCGGGCCGCGTTCCTTGCCGATGAACAGGCGGTCGTGGTCGGGATCGTAGGTGAGCCCTTCGAAGCCCTTGTTGTGGATGCTCGGGTTGATCGCCAGGGCAAAGGACTGCGCCTCGGACGCCTGGATGGTCTGGCCGGGGTGCTCGGGCAGGGTGAAGAAGTCGATCTGCTGGAGGTTCTCGTCCGCCACTGCCAGCAAACCTCCGCCCAGGTAGGCCACTGCCTCGACATCCTCGAAGCCGCTCATGGGGTACTGCGCGAGCAGCTCGCCGGCCTTGTTCAGCACCGCCAGCTTCATGCTGCCGGCGTTGGTCACGGCGAGCAGGCGATCCTGGTCGAAGTCATAGCTGATGGCCGACAGGTCGGACTCGATTCCCTTCACCGGCAGTGCGTCGAGGGTCACCTTGTAGTCGGGCAGCCAGACGCTGCGCCCCGCCCAGTCCGCGGCATGCAGCTGGCTGCGCAGGTAGAACCAGGCGCGCTGCTGCCAGTGCTCGGTCAGCACCAGCGTCACCGCTGGCACCAGCAGCGCCAGCCCCAGGGCCAGACGCAGCCAGGTGCGGCGGTCGAACCGGCGCCACGACGGGCTCCGCGGTAGGGCTTGGATGCTCTCGACGATCGGGCTCACGTGCGGACTCCTCGCGGGGGTTCAGGGCAGCGGTCGCTGCCAGGCAAAACGGTAGGCCGGAGCGCTGGCGTCCTCGGCGCACAGGCCGTTGTCGGCCTCGGCGCCGACCAGGAACCAGCGCTCCTCGTAATCGCCCTTCACCTCGCGGGCGACTTCAGGTCGGAAGCAGCGCTCCAGGTCCTCGGCGCGGACCATCGCCAGCGCCTGCGGATGGCCGCGCAGCCAGGTCAGGGCCTTCGCGGCCTGGCTCGGGGTATCGATGCCAAAATGCACCAGCGGCTGGCGCGCGTAGAGCCAGTGGCCCTCGCGCCAGTGGGTCAGCACCAGTTCGCGGCCTTCGCTGAGACGCTGCACCTCGGCCATCAACGGGCGGCGATCGTCGCCGGGGTCCTTCAGCGGCTCGATGAAGCCACGGGCGAACCAGGCGGTGAACCAGGCCACCGCCAGGCCGACGAAGACCGCGCGCGCCCACGGCCGTTCGACGAACCAGCGGCGCAGCAGCCAGGGCAGCAGCGGCGCCATGACCAGCACCAGGCCGGGCAGCGCGGGGAAGATATAGAGCTTGCGCTTGCCGCTGCTGAGGCTGAAGAACAGCAGCACCAGCGCGACCCAGCCCAGCAGCACCAGCACGCGGCCGTCCCGGCGCGCCAGCTGGCGGCGCCAGGCCGGCACCATCCAGGGCAGCGCCAGCACCAGCGGCAGCCAGTACTGCGGGATGACCTTGGCGAAGAAGTACCAGAACGGTTCCTGGTGCTGCCAGGCACTGGCATATCGCCTGGCGGTCTGGTGCAGGAGGATGTCATCGAGGTAGGCGCGACCATCGGCACTGCCGCTGCTCAGCACATGCAGCAGCACCGGCAGCAGCCACAGGCCGATGGCCGCCAGGGCCACCAGCAGGCCCAGCCACCAGCGCCACGCCTGGCCGGGCATCGCCACTACGCCGGGCCACTGGCGGCGCACCGCGTAGGCATAGGGAATGAGCATCAGCGCCGGCAGGAAGCCCACACCCTTGCTGATGACGCCCAGCCCCATCGCCGCGCAGGCGATATAGAACCAGCGCCAGGCCGGCCCCAGCAGCAGGTGCCGGCACAAGCCGTAGACGCCCAGGCTTGTCCACAGGCAGAGGAAGCCGTCGATGCTGCCGTCGCGCAGCACTGAATAGGTCTGGTAGGTTGCCAGGAACAGCAGCCCGGCGACGAGACCGATGCGCGGGTTCCACAGGCGCCGGCCAAGGTCGTACAGGCAGGCGGTGGCGACCATTCCGGAGAGGAACGCCGGCAGGAACAGCGCCAGGTTCGGCGCGATGCCCAGGCGCACCAGGGTCGCCAGCAGCCACAGGAACAGCGGCGGTTTGTCCGGGTAGATTTCCGCGGCGCGGTGGGGAATCAGCCAGTCGCCGCTCTGCAGCATTTCCAGGGCGACGCCGAGGAAGCGCTCTTCATCCACGTTGCTCGGCTGGCGCAGGCCCAGCCCGGCGCCCAGCAGCAACGCCGCCAGCACCAGCAGCAACCAGGGCCGCCCGGCGCAGCGTCGCCACCCGGAGAACCTTGCGCGGTTGGGCAGGCTCACGGAAGAGCTCGGGGCACTCATCGCTCAGCGGCCCAGCTCACGCGGCAACGCGTCCAGGCGCGTGCGGCGAATCAGCCACCAGACACCGAACAGATCGAGGATGCCCACCAGCGCGCGGTCGAGGTTGCCGTACTTGGATACCCCGGCGTTGCGCGCCCGGTGGTTGACCGGGTGCACGCGCATGCTGCCCTGGTGACGCTGGATCAGCGCCGGGATGAAGCGGTGCATGTGGTCGAAGTACGGCAGGCGCAGGAAGGCCTCGCGCTCGATCAGCTTGAGGCCGCAACCGGTGTCCGGGGTCTGGTCGCGCAGCAGGCGCCCGCGCAGACGGTTGGCGAAGCGCGAGGCCCAGCGCTTGCTGGCGCTGTCCTGGCGCTTCACGCGGTGGCCGGCGATCAACTTCAGGTCGGCCGGGCAGTCTGCCGCGCGCACCAGCGCGAGCATGCCGGGGATGTCCGCCGGGTCGTTCTGCCCGTCGCCGTCCAGGGTCGCCAGCCAGTGGCCGCGCGCGGCCTCGGCGGCGTGATAGATCGAGGTGCTCTGGCCCAGCGAGCGCTCGTGGGCGAGCACCCGCAACTGGCTGAAGCCGCCCTGTTGCATGCCCTGCAGCACACTGCGCGTGGCATCGTTGCTGCCGTCGTCGACCACTATGACTTCGAAGGATTCCCCGGCCAGAGCGGCGCGGACTTCCTCGAGCAGGGCGGGAAGGTTGTCGGCCTCGTTCTTCGCCGGAATCAGCACCGACACGAAAGGACTGCTGGACATGCTCAGACGCTTGCTCCGTACCCGTCACGCCGCCGGGGCGCAGGGCTGCTCGACCGCGTAGAACTCGCGGTACCAGTGGACGAATCGTTCGACGCCGCTCTGCAGCGAGGTGCCCGGACGGAAGCCGGTGCGTTGCGCCAGTGCCTCGACATCGGCCCAGGTACGCAGCACATCGCCCGGCTGCAGCGGCAGGTAATTGCGGATGGCGCGGCGCCCCAGCGCGCGCTCGACACAGGCGACCATGTCGAGCAGGCGAACCGGCGAGCCGCAGCCGATGTTGTAGAGCGCCGCCGGCGCCGCGCCGAGCTCGCCGGCAACGGGCGGGCAGTCCTGGATGCGCAGCAGGCCTTCCACCACGTCGTCGATGTAGGTGAAGTCGCGGGACATCTCGCCGTGGTTGTAAATGTCGATCGGCTGCCCATCGAGGATCGAGCGGGTGAACCTGAACAACGCCATGTCCGGACGGCCCCAGGGGCCATACACGGTGAAGAAGCGCAGGCCGGTGAGCGGCAGGCGGTAGAGATGGGCGTAGGTGTGCGCCATCAGCTCGTTGGCGCGCTTGGTGGCGGCATACAGCGACACCGGCTGGTCCACCGCTGCGTCGGTGCTGAAGGGCAGCGCGCTGTTCATGCCGTAGACCGAGCTGCTGGAGGCGTACACCAGATGGCCGACGCCGGTGTGCCGGCAGCCTTCGAGCAGATTGACGAATCCACTGAGGTTGGCGTCGGCGTAGGCCTGTGGATTCTCCAGCGAGTAGCGCACGCCGGCCTGGGCGGCCAGGTGGATCACCCGCTCGAAGCCTTCACGGCGCATCAGTTCCGCCAGGCCCGGCGCATCGGCGATATCCAGCCGCTCGAAGCGAAAATGGCGCTGCCCCCGCAGAAGCTCCAGGCGGGCCAGCTTGAGCTCGACGCTGTAGTAGTCGTTGAGGTTGTCGATACCGACCACCTCGTGCCCTTCACGGCACAGGCGCTGGGCAGTGTGGAAGCCGATGAACCCGGCGGCGCCGGTGACCAGCAGCTTCACCGCGCCAGCTCCGGAGCGTGGTCCGAGACGCGGCCAGTCAGCACGAATCCTTCGATCGTCATCAGTCGCCAGCACCCGTTGCGTTGTTGTAGTGACCGGCGCCACGCCGGTTCCCGCTGCTGCGGGGACTCGGGAGCGCGCGGCAGCTACGGCGATGCGCACACCCGTTCAGGTTGCAGCGCAAAGGGTGGCGTATCGAGTTGGCAGGCTGGGGACGGTTTCGTGAAGCTTTGGCGGGAGTCGTGCGACGGATTTGTTGCGCAGGCGGCGAAGAGCGGAAACGAACAGGGGGCCGGCGCGATGCGCGGGCCCCCTGGGGTGGAGCGGTGCCGGCTTATTCCACCGTCACGGATTTGGCCAGGTTGCGCGGCTGGTCGACGTCGGTGCCCTTGAGCACGGCGACGTAGTAGGACAGCAGCTGCAGCGGCACGGTGTAGAGGATCGGCGCCAGGCAGTCATGGATCGCCGGCATGCCCACCACGTGGGTGCCCTCGCCGTCGCTGATGCCGCTGCCGCCTTCGGCGAAGACCACCAGCTCGCCGCCGCGGGCGCGGACTTCCTGCAGGTTGGACTTGAGCTTCTCCAGCAACTCGTTGTTCGGCGCAACGGTCACCACCGGCATGTCGGCATCGACCAGCGCCAGCGGGCCGTGCTTGAGCTCACCGGCCGGGTAGGCCTCGGCGTGGATATAGGAGATTTCCTTGAGCTTCAGCGCGCCTTCCATCGCCACCGGGTACTGGGCGCCACGGCCAAGGAACAGGGTGTGGTGCTTCTCGGCGAACAGCTCGCTGATCTTCTCCACCACCTTGTCCATGGACAGGGCTTCTTCCAGGTGGGTCGGCAGGCGGCGCAGCTCGTTCACCAGCTCGGCCTCGACGCCGTCGCCCAGGCGCTTCTGCACCTGGCCGATGCCGAGGGTCAGCAGCAGCAGGGCGACCAGCTGGGTGGTGAAGGCCTTGGTGGAGGCCACGCCGATTTCCGGGCCGGCGTTGGTCAGCAGGGTCATGTCCGACTCGCGCACCAGCGAGCTGGTGGCGACGTTGCAGATCGCCAGGCTGGACAGGAAGCCCAGCTCCTTGGCATAGCGCAGCGCGGCCAGGGTGTCGGCGGTCTCGCCGGACTGGGAGATGGTGACGAACAGGGAGTCCGGGTGCACCGCGACCTTGCGGTAGCGGAACTCGCTGGCGACTTCGACCTGGCAGGGGATGCCGGTCAGGCTCTCCAGCCAGTAACGGGCGACCATGCCGGCGTGGTAGCTGGTGCCGCAGGCGACGATCTGCACGGTGCGCACCTTGGCCAGCAGCTCGCGGGCCTGCGGACCGAAGTTGTCCACCAGCACCTGCTGGGCGCCCAGGCGGCCTTCCAGGGTGCGCTGCACCACGGCCGGCTGCTCGTGGATTTCCTTGAGCATGAAGTGGCGGTAACCGCCCTTGTCGGCCGCTTCGGCACCCTCGTGGTAGCGCACTTCCTCGCGCTGCACCGGGTTGCCGTTCACGTCCCATAGTTGCAGGCCGTCACGACGGATTTCGGCGATGTCGCCTTCTTCCAGGTAGATGAAGCGGTCGGTGACCTGGCGCAGCGCCAGCTGGTCGGAGGCGAGGAAGTTCTCGCCGTGGCCCAGGCCCACCACCAGCGGGCTGCCGCTGCGGGCGGCGAGGATGCGGTCGGGCTGCTTGCTGCTGATCACCGCCAGGCCATAGGCGCCGTGCAATTCCTTGACCACAGCCTTGAGCGCGACGGTCAGGTCGCCCAGCTCACCCAGGCGCAGGTGCAGCAGGTGGGCAATGACCTCGGTGTCGGTCTGCGAGGTGAACTCGTAGCCACGCGCCTTGAGCATTTCGCGCAGGGGCTCGAAGTTCTCGATGATGCCGTTGTGCACCACCGCCACTTCGCCACGGGAAAAGTGCGGGTGGGCGTTGGCCTCGGTGGGCGCGCCGTGGGTGGCCCAGCGAACGTGGGCGATCCCCAGACGACCGAGCAGCGGCTGCTCTTCGAGGGCCTGCTCAAGGCTGGAAACCTTGCCCGCGCGACGGCGGCGGTCCAGCGCACCGTCAGCCTGGATCACCGCCACACCGGCGCTGTCGTAGCCACGGTATTCCAGGCGCTTGAGGCCTTCGACGAGGATCGGGGTGATATTGCGCTCGGCGATGGCGCCTACGATTCCACACATGGTTTGGTCTCCTGTCAGTCTTCGCAGCGCGCGCGGATCACTTTCACGCCGCGCGCCTGGATCAGTTCGAACGCTTCATCGCTCAGGCGTTCGTCGGTAATCAGGGTCTGGACGCTGCTCCAGGGCAGCTCCAGGTTGGGAATGCGCCGGCCCAGCTTGTCGGCCTCGGCCATGACGATCACCTCGCGGGCGACCTCGGCCATGACCCGGCTCAGGCCCAGCAGTTCGTTGAAGGTCGTGGTGCCGCGCTCGATATCCAGCCCGGTAGCGCCGATGAACAGCTGATCGAAATCGTAGGAGCGCAGCACCTGTTCGGCCACCTGGCCCTGGAACGATTCGGAATGCGGGTCCCAGGTGCCGCCGGTCATCAGCAGCACCGGTTCGCGCTCCAGCTCACGCAGGGCATTGGCCACGCTCAGGGAATTGGTCATCACCACCAGGCCGGGCTTGCGGCCCAGCTCCGGAATCAGCGCGGCGGTCGTGCTGCCGCTGTCGATGATGATCCGCGCGTGCTCGCGGATGCAGGCGGCCGCCGCGCGGCCGATGGCCTGCTTGTAGCGCGACAGCGGCTGGCTCGGCTCGGCGATCAGCTCATGGGGCATCGGCACCGCGCCGCCGTAGCGGCGCAGTAGCAGGCCGTTGCCTTCCAGGGCGGCCAGGTCCTTGCGGATGGTCACCTCGGAGGTGGCGAAGCGGCGCGCGAGATCGTCCACGCTGACCTCGCCCTGTTCGGCGAGCAGCGCCAGGATGTCGTGGCGGCGTTGAGGCGTATTGCGTTTCGACATGAACGATTAAGTTTCGATTCGAAAGATAAGTGTGCGAATCAAAACCTATGTTGTTTCGTTCGTCAAGAATTTCCCGTCCGAACGGAACCGAGATTTCTGTAGGAGCGGACTCCGTCCGCGATGTTCACCGGCGGCGCCGAGGTTCGCGAGCAAGCTCGCTCCTACAAGAAAGGCAGTGTGCTCAGTCGACTTCGAGACGGTTACGCCCGCTGCGCTTGGCGCGGTACAGCGCCTGGTCGGCGCGCTCGAACACGGCTTCGGCGCGCTCGCCCTCGCGGAAGGCCGTGAGGCCCGCCGAGCAGGTGATGCTCAACCGTTCCCCCTTGAAGTGGAACGGGCAGGCTTCGATGGCGCCACGCAGCACGTCGAGCAGCTGCTGTCCGCCTTCCAGCGGCGTGGCGGGCAGCAGCACGACGAACTCCTCGCCGCCGAAGCGGGCGATGAAGTCGGTCTTGCGCACGCGCTTGGCCAGCTCGTTGGCGATGATCTTCAGCACCTTGTCACCGGCGAGGTGGCCGAAGTCGTCGTTGATGCGCTTGAAGTGATCGACGTCGAGCACCGCCAGCAGCAGGTCACCGCCGTAGCGTTCCCAGCGCGAGACTTCCAGCTCCAGCCGCTCGCTCAGCGCGGCGCGGTTGGGCAGGCCGGTCAGGGCATCGGTCATGGCCTTCTGGCGCTGGTCCTCGATGTTCGCCTGGAAGGTACGGGCTTCTTCTTCCATGCTGGCGACACGGGTCACCAGCGACTGGATGCGCTCGCTCACTTCGCGCTCACGGACTTCGCGCTCCTCGCGGAAGCGGTCCATGGTGCCGACCAGCCCCTGCAGGCGCGACTCGACGTTGCGCTTGAGGCCTTCCAGGTCGGTGGCCTCGAGCACGCTTTCCTTCAGGCCGCTGAACTGTTCGCGCAGGGTGTCATCCAGGTCGCGGGCGCTGGAGCTGGAGCCGCTGTGGTTATCCTGGACCGCCTGCAGGCCGTCAAGGAAGGCCGCCAGGCGCGCGTTGAGCTGGTGCAGGTAACCTTCGAACTCGCGCTGGCCGCTGTCGTTGAGCGACAGCACAAGGACGCCCAGGTCATCCAGCACCGGCACCAGTTCGTACCAGTTGAGGCTGCCATGGATGCGCGAGCGCAGTTCCTCGGCCTGGATCTGCTGGGCGGCCGGCAGGTGCATCTCGTCCAGCAGGCGCAGCAGGCTCGCCTCGATGTGCGGCGCCACGGCGCTGTAGCCGGGCTCCGGGCGCGGCGGCAGGGCGTAGGGGTCGCTGGCCTGGCGCGCTTCGTCCGGCGTGCCGAACAGGCCCGGCGGCACCGGCAGGCTGTCGAGCAGTTTGGAATCGTCGTAGGCGGCAGACGCCGCCGCGGGCGCCGGGACCATCACTTCCGCGACGGCGACGGCTTCGCGCGGCGCGGCCGGGGACGGTGCGGCGACAGGCTCTGGCGCCGGAGCCAAAGCCACGGCTTCGGCCCGTTCCACGGCAGGTTCGGCGACCGCTTCAACGACCATCGGCTCCGCAGGTGCAGGTGCAGGTGCAGGTGCAGGTGCAGCAGGTTGCGCTTCAATGGGCAGCGGCTCATCCACCCCGGCTTCGTCGGCGGGCGCTGCTTCTGCCATTGCAGCGGGCGCAGTGGGCGCCGGTTCCGGCGAGTCCGCGTCGTCGCTGTCCCGGCTGCCGAACAGCCGTTGCAGGAAGCCGGGGCGCTGCTCGCCGCCGCCGTTGCCGAAATGATCCAGCACCTGGCGTTGCAGGCGGCTCAGCTCGGCCAGCAGGGCCGGGAGTTCGCGGGAGGAACTGCCACGGCTGGGAATGTCCTTGGCCAGTCGCTTGAGCGGCTTGCGCAGGTCGCCCGGCATGTCCAGGGACAGCAGTTGCTGCGACAGCTGGCCCAGGGCGGCGATGTTCTGCTCGACGCGCTGCTGGCGGCGCTGCTCGGAGTCGAGCACGGCTTTTTCCAGCTGCGGAATCAGGCGCGACAGGCCGGCGTCCATCTCGTCGCGGCGCAGCACCTCGCGCAGCTCCTTCATGCACGCGTCGACCGCCTTGTCGCTGCCTTCGGCGGCGAGGCTGCTGCGCACCAGGCCGCGACGCAGCAGGTCGAGGCGGGCATCCCAGCGACGCTCGAGCTTCTCCTGCTGCTCGAGGTTGTCCAGGTATTTCTGTTTCCAGCGTTGGTCGTCGTCGCGACTCATTCAGGGTCCTCGCCGCGCAAGGCGAGCGACGAGGACGAACGCAGGGCATCCGGCAGGCGGATTTCCACGGCCACGGGCAGGTGGTCGGAAATCGGGTGCGGGAGGACACTGACGCGTTCCAGCGCCAGCTCGGAACTGAGCAGGATGTGGTCCAGGCAGCGCTGCGGGCGCCAGCTGGGGAAGGTGGCCTCGACCTGCGGGGCGATGAGCTGGAGGTCGCGCAGCGGCGAGCTTTCCAGCAGGTCGGTGGCATGGGTGTTCATGTCGCCCATCAGCACGTGGTGGCGGTAGTCCTGCAGCAGCTCGCGGATGTAGGCGAGCTGGCGGGTACGCGTCCGCGCGCCGAGGGCCAGGTGCATCATCACCACGGCCAGCGCGTCCTTGCCTTCGCCGAAGCGCATGAGGATCGCGCCGCGACCGGGCGGGCCGGGCAACGGGTGGTCTTCCAGGGCGGTGGGCTGCAGGCGGCTGAGCAGGCCGTTGCTGTGCTGGGCGATGCGCCCGAGATTGCGGTTGAGCTGCTGGTACCAGTAGGGGAAGGCACCGAGCTGCGCCAGGTGTTCGACCTGGTTGATGTTGCCGGAGCGGATACTGCCGCCGTCGGCTTCCTGCAGGGCGACCACGTCGTAGTCCAGCAGCAGATCGCCGATGCGCTGCAGGTTGCTGGCGCGCCCGGCGGCCGGCAGCAGGTGCTGCCAGCCGCGGGTCAGGTAGTGGCGGTACCTTTCGGTACTGATACCGACCTGGATGTTGAAGCTGAGCAGGCGGAGTCGGCCGTCGTCGGGCAGGCCGGCGGATGTGCCATGGGCGGCATTCACCCGCGGGATGCAGGCCCCCGCGACACGATCACGAGTCCGCCGGCGCAGCATCGTCGTCGGACCTTACTGGGCAGCCTTGGCGCTGGCGCGTTCCTTGGCGACCAGCTGGTCAGCCAGCTGCAGCGCCTCGTCCGGGCCACCGGCCGAGCCGATGTCGAAGCGGTACTTGCCATTGACCACCAGGGTCGGCACGCCACTGATCTGGTAGGCCATCGCCAGCTTCTTGGCCTTCTCGATCTGGCCCTTGATGGCGAAGGAGTTATAGGTGCTGAGGAACTTGTCCTTGTCCACGCCCTGTTCGGCGACGAAGTCAGCCATTTCTTCCGGAGTGGTCAGGGCTTTCGGGTTGTTGTGCAGCTTCTCGAAGATCGAGTGGTGCACCTTCTTCTCCACACCCATGGATTCCAGGGTCAGGAACAGCTGGCCGTGGATGTTCCACAAGCCGCCGAACATGGCCGGAATGCGCACGAAGTGAACGTCGGCCGGCAGCTTCTCGACCCACGGGTTGATGGTCGGTTCGAACGCGTAGCAGTGCGGGCAGCCGTACCAGAACAGCTCCACCACCTCGATCTTGCCGGGCTGGGAGACCGGGACGGCCTGGTTCAGCTCGGTGTAGTTCTTGCCAGCTTCGAAGTCGGCGGCGTTCGCGTTGACGGCGAACAGGCCGGCGAAGGCAAGAGCGGCGGTGAAAATCAGGTTACGCATGGTTCACTCCTTGGCTGAGCGGAACCGCCACGCTGCCGCGCGGCGGGATGAAGCGGTTTGACCAGAGGGGCCAGACACGGTTCCAGCATTGTAGTGGGGGCGGATGCAAAAAAGGGCGGCCTAAGCCACCCTTTTTTTCGAAGCAGTTTTTCGATCTGGCGTTTCCGCCACAAAGGCTGCTTAGTGCAGGCCTTCGATGTAGCTGGAGATCGCGGCGATGTCCTTGTTGGACAGCTTGCCGGCGATGCTGCGCATGATCATGGCGTCGCCGTCGTTGGTGCGCTCGCCTTCGCGGAAGGCGGTCAGCTGCTTGGCGGTGTAGGCCGCGTGCTGGCCACCCAGGTGCGGGAAACCGGCTTCGGCGTTGCCCTGGCCAGCCGGGTTGTGGCAACCGGTGCAGGCCGGCATGCCTTCGGCGAGCTTGCCGCCGCGGAACAGGGCTTCACCCTGGGCGACCAGCTTGGGATCGGCGGCGCCGACGCTGCCGTTCTGGCTGGAGAAGTAGGCGGCGATGTCGGCCAGGTCCTCGTCGCTGAGGTTGGTCAGCAGGCCGGTCATTTCCAGCACGGTGCGCTTGCCGTCCTTGATGTCGTGCATCTGCTTGAGCAGGTAACGCTCACCCTGCCCGGCCAGTTTCGGGAAGTTGGGCGCCATGCTGTTGCCATCGGCGCCGTGGCAGGCACCACAGACAGCAGCTTTCGCCTGACCGGCCTTGGCATCGCCAGCGGCGTTCGCCACACCGACAAGACCCAGGGTCAACAGCAGACTCACGATCAATTTGTTCATCAGCTAATCCAATAACGGCTAAGGGTGAAAGAGTAAGGCCTGGGAGTTACTTCGACATCCACTGGATAATTGTCTGGTAATCCTCGGCGCTGCAGTCGGTGCACAGGCCGCGAGGCGGCATCGCGTTGAAACCGTTGGTCACATGTTGCACCAGCGTGTCCATGCCCTTGTCCAGGCGTGGCTTCCAAGCGGCGGCGTCGCCCTTTTTCGGCGCCATTGGCAACTGACCATTGTGGCAGGCGCCACAGGCTCTGTTGAAAACGGCTTCCGGATCCTGGGCCGCCAGGGCACTGGATGCCAGCGCGGCAACGATGGCTGCGAACAGCAGTTTCTTCATGATTATCCTCATCGCAGGGAACATCCGCGTTCTTGATTGCGCGGACTCCAACGTTCCCGTGTGGCTCGACCCTGGGGGATAAAGCGCACACAAAATCCGCGGCATTATATACTTCAGATGCCCAAACGGAAACGAAACCGCCCCCCGCGACACCGCGTCGCACCCGCCGCGAAGTTACCCATGTCCTCGAATAACGCTACGAAAAACCCGATTCTCGGCCTCTGCCAACAGGCCACTTTCCTCATCTCGGCCGCCAAGGTGAACCAGTGCCCGGAAGATTCCGGCCTGGAAGTCGCCTTCGCCGGCCGCTCCAACGCGGGCAAGTCCAGCGCGCTGAATGCGCTGACCCACGCGAACCTGGCGCGGACCTCCAAGACCCCCGGCCGCACCCAGTTGCTGAACTTCTTCCGCCTGGATGACGAACGTCGCCTGGTCGACCTGCCCGGCTACGGCTACGCCAAGGTGCCGATCCCGCTGAAGCTGCACTGGCAGCAGCACCTGGAAGCTTATCTCTCCAGCCGCAATGCGCTAGCCGGCGTGGTGCTGATGATGGATATCCGCCACCCGCTGACCGATTTCGACCGCCTGATGCTCGACTGGGCGCAGGCCAGCCAGCTGCCGATCCACGTGCTGCTGACCAAGGCCGACAAGCTGGCCTACGGCGCGGCGAAGAACGCGCTGCTCAAGACCCGCAAGGAAATCCTCGACGGCTGGGGCGATGTCGCCACCCTGCAGCTGTTCTCGGCGCCCAAGCGCCAGGGCGTGGAAGAGGCGCAACTGGTCCTGGCCGGCTGGCTGGGGCTGCTGGACGAGGAAGAAGAGGAGGCCGGCGAGGAGGCCTGAGGCCAAATCGCAGGCAAAAAAAACCCCGAGCTTCGTATGGGGAGGGGGAAGTTCGGGGTTTAAGTCCGGACCGCTAGGGCGGGGTCCAGTAATCTGCCAACACTAAACACTGCAAAGGAGCATCGAAGGGCTTCACCAGCCATTCACGAGTTCTGACTCGGCTCCACGCGGGAAAGTTCAGCGGGTCACAAAAGTTTTTTTCAGGCCAGCCCGGAAGCGCTTGAACAATCGTGCCAGAAGGCCCGGCTGGCGGGCCTTGCGACCGTTCGTCCAGTCCTCAGTGCGCCTCGTCCCAGTTCGCCCCGACACCGGCTTCGACGACCAGCGGTACGTCCAGCTCCGCCGCGCCGCTCATTAGCGGCCGAATGCTATCACGGACCTGATCCACCAGGTCCTCGCGCACTTCCAGCACCAGTTCGTCGTGTACCTGGAGGATGACGCGGGCATCGATGCCGCTCGCCTGCAACCAGTTATCCACAGCCACCATGGCGCGTTTCATGATGTCCGCCGCGGTGCCCTGCATCGGTGCGTTGATCGCGGTGCGCTCGGCGGCCTTGCGCATGGCGCCGTTCTTCGAGGCGATTTCCGGCAGGTACAGGCGACGGCCAAAGAGGGTTTCGACGAAGCCCTGCTCGGCGGCCTGGGCGCGGGTGCGCTCCATGTAGGCCAGCACGCCCGGGTAGCGGGCGAAGTAGCGGTCGATGTAGGCCTGGGCCTCCTTGCGCTCGACGCCGATCTGCTTGGCCAGGCCGAAGGCGCTCATGCCGTAGATCAGGCCGAAGTTGATCGCCTTGGCGCTGCGGCGCTGGTCACCCGTCACCTCGTCCAGCGGTACGCCGAAGACTTCGGCGGCAGTGGCGCGGTGCACGTCGCGGTCGTGGCGGAAGGCGTCCAGCAGGCCCTCGTCCTTGGCCAGGTGGGCCATGATGCGCAGTTCGATCTGCGAATAGTCCGCCGCCAGCAGCTTGTAGCCCTTGGGCGCAACGAAGGCCTGGCGGATGCGCCGGCCCTCGGCGGTACGGATCGGGATGTTCTGCAGGTTCGGGTCGCTGGAGGACAGCCGACCAGTGGCCGCCACCGCCTGGTGGTAACTGGTGTGGATGCGCCCGGTGCGCGGGTTGATCTGCTCCGGCAGCTTGTCGGTGTAGGTGCTCTTGAGCTTGCTCAGGGAGCGGTACTGCATGATCACCTTGGGCAGCTCGTAATCCTGCTCGGCCAGCTCGGCGAGGACGTTCTCGGCGGTGGACGGCTGGCCGGTGGCGGTCTTCGACAGCACCGGCAGGCCGAGCTTTTCATACAGGATGGCGCCCAGCTGCTTGGGCGAGCCGAGGTTGAATTCCTCGCCCGCCAGCTCAAAGGCCTGGCGCTGCAACTCGACCATCTTCTCGCCCAGTTCGACGCTCTGCTTGCCCAGCAGGTTGGCGTCCACGAACGCGCCGTTGCGCTCGATGCGCGCCAGCACCGGCACCAGCGGCATCTCGATCTCGGTCAGTACCTTGGCCAGCGACGGGATGGCTTCCAGCTTCTGCCACAGCGTCTGGTGCAGGCGCAGGGTCACGTCGGCGTCTTCAGCCGCGTAGGGGCCGGCCTGTTCCAGGGCGATCTGGTCGAAGGTCAGCTGCTTGGCGCCCTTGCCGGCGATGTCCTCGAAGCGAATGGTGCTGTGACCGAGGTATTTCAGCGCCAGGCTGTCCATGTCGTGGCGGGTCGCGGTGGAGTCCAGCACGTAGGATTCGAGCATGGTGTCGTAGGCGATGCCCTGCACAGCGATGGGCGTCGAAGCGTTGGCCAGGACGTTCATGTCGTACTTGGCGTGCTGGCCAACCTTGCGCTTCTTCGGGTCTTCCAGCAGCGGCTTGAGGGCCTTGAGCACCGCGTCGCGGTCCAGCTGCGCCGGCACGCCCATATAACTGTGGGCCAGGGGCACGTAGGCGGCCTCGCCTTCCTTCACGGCAAAGGACACACCCACGACCTGCGCCTGCTGCGGGTCGAGGCTGGTGGTCTCGGTGTCGAAGGCGATCAGGTCGGCGGCTTCCAGCTTCTTCAGCCAGGCGTCGAACTGCGCTTGTTCCAGGACGATCTCGTAGAGCTTCTCTGCCGCCGCAGCCGGGGCCTCTTCCAGCGCCAGCCGGGGGGTTCCGGCCTTGGCCGCCTGGCGTTGCAGGTCGTCCAGCCCGGTCTTGAATTCCAGGGTGCGGTACAGCTCGGTCAGCGCCTCGCGGTCCGGCTCGCCGGGGTGCAGGGCATCGATCTCGATGTTCAGTTCGACATCGCACTTGATGGTGGCGAGCTGGTAGGACAGGTAGGCCATGTCCTTGTGCTCTTCGAGCTTGGCCGGCAGGCCCTTGGCGCCGCGGATGGGCAGTTCGGGCACCTTGTCCAGGCTGGCGTAGAGCACATCGAGGCCACCGCCGACACCCGTGAGCAGGCCGAGGGCGGTCTTCTCGCCGACACCGGGCACGCCGGGAATGTTGTCGACCTTGTCGCCCATCAGCGCCAGGTAATCGATGATCAGCTCAGGACCGACACCGAATTTCTCCTTAACGCCATCCACATCGAGCACGCTACCGGTCATGGTGTTGACCAGCGTAATGTGCCCGTCGACCAGCTGTGCCATGTCCTTGTCGCCGGTGGAGATCACCACCGCCCGGCCTCCGGCCGCGCTCTGCCGGGCCAGGGTACCGATCACGTCGTCCGCTTCCACGCCTTCCACGCAGAGCAGGGGCAGGCCGAGGGCGCGCACGGTGGCGTGCAGCGGCTCCACCTGCACCCGCAGCTCGTCCGGCATCGAGGGGCGATTGGCCTTGTATTCGGCAAACATCTCGTCGCGGAAGGTCCCGCCCTTGGCATCGAAGACCACCGCGAAGGGGCTGTCCGGGTACTGCTTGCGCAGGCTCTTGAGCATGTTCAGCACGCCCTTCACCGCACCCGTGGGCATGCCGGTGGAGGTCATCAGCGGCGGCAGGGCATGGAAAGCGCGATACAGATAGGACGAGCCGTCCACGAGGACGAGGGGTGCTTGGCTCATGAGGGGAATCAACCTTTTCAGAAGGGCTCGGGCTAAAATGTCCGTAGCCAATTCGACAAAGGGACAAGGTTATCATGCGTACGTTGAACCGCCTGTTGCTCGCCGCTCTGCTGGGTCTTGGCGCAACCACCGTGTTGGCGGCGGACGATGCCCCGACGCCGGAACCGGATGTGACCATCCGCCAGGAGGGCGACAAGACCATCCAGGAATACCGCGTGAACGGATTCCTCTACGCCATCAAGGTCGTGCCCAAGCACGGCAAGCCGTACTTCCTGGTGCGCCAGGACGGCAGCGACGGCAACTTCATCCGCTCGGACCAGCCCGACAAGCTGATTCCGCAGTGGCAGATCTTCAGCTGGTAAACCCTCCCCACCACGACGCTCCAGAGGATTGAGCATGTCGGTATTCACGCCTCTGGAACGTCCGGTCCTGGAAGACTTCCTTGCCCCCTACGGCCTCGGCCGCCTGCGGGACTTTCGTGGCATCGCCGAAGGATCGGAGAACAGCAACTTCTTCGTCAGCCTGGAACGGGGCGAATTCGTCCTGACCCTGGTGGAGCGCGGCCCGGTGCAGGAGATGCCGTTCTTCATCGAACTGCTCGACGTGCTGCACGAAGCCGACCTGCCGGTCCCCTACGCCCTGCGCACGAAAGACGGCGAGGCGCTGCGCCAGCTCGAAGGCAAGCCAGCGTTGCTGCAGCCGCGCCTGGCCGGGCGCCACGAACGCTCACCGAACAACCATCACTGTCAGGAGGTCGGCAACTTGCTGGCCCGCCTGCACCTGGCCACCCGCGAGCGGATCATCGAGCGCCCCAGCGACCGTGGCCTGAGCTGGATGCTGCACGAAGGCGAGGCGATGCAATCGCACCTGTCCGGCAACGCCGCGACCCTGCTGGGCGATGCCCTGGAGGAGATCGCCCGCCTGCTCGCCGAACAACCGGCACTGCCGCGCGCCAACCTGCATGCCGACCTGTTCCGCGACAATGTGCTGTTCGACGGCCCGCACCTGGCGGGAGTGATCGATTTCTACAACGCCAGTTCCGGCTGGATGCTCTACGACCTGGCGATCACCGTGAACGACTGGTGCTCCAGCGACGACGGCGCCCTCGACGGCCCGCGCGCGCGCGCACTGCTGGCAGCCTACGCGGCCAAGCGGCCGTTCACCGCACTCGAAGCCGAGCTGTGGCCGGAGATGTTGCGGGTGGCGTGCGTGCGCTTCTGGCTCTCGCGACTGATCGCCGCCGAGGCGTTCGCCGGGCAGGATGTGCTGATCCACGACCCGAGCGAGTTCGAACGGCGCCTGGCGCAGCGGCAGACGGTGGGGATTCATCTGCCGTTTGCGCTGTAGCTCATTCGGCCCAAGCGAACATCACCTGTAGGAGCGCGCCATGC
>NZ_JYOA01000007.1:441271-685831 GCF_000955805.1 Pseudomonas sp. 21
GCATGGCCCGCTCCTACCGGGAGAGTCGGTGTGAAGCGGGTGGCGAGAAGATCGAATAGGGGGCTGGCATCCCTGCCGTTGTTCCTCTGCTCAAGGTCAACCCCGGCCCGGCCATCCATGGCCGGGCGTTCGCCCGTCAAAACGCCTGCGTTTTGAGCGGGCTCACCCACACTTCGAATGCCCGCAGTTCAGGCAGGTGGCACAGCCATCCAACTGCACCACGGCCATGGTGTTGCACTTGCCGCACAGTTGGGCGCCGGCGGGGAAGCCTTCGCCGGGTTCGGCCTTGTTGGTCCCCTGGGCGGCTTCGTAGGCGGCACGCTTTTCCGCGAGGTACAGGCGCTGTTCCTCGTCCATTTGCGCGCCTTCCATCAGGCCGATGGCGACCATGTGGCGTTCGATCACCGCGCCGATCTCGGCGACGATCGACGGCATATAGATGCCACCGCGCTTGAGATAGCCGCCGCGCGGGTCGAACACCGCCTTCATCTCTTCCACCAGGAAGGTGCAGTCGCCGCCCTTGCGGAACACCGCGGACATGATCCGGGTGAGCGCGACGATCCACTGGAAGTGGTCCATGTTCTTCGAGTTGATGAAGATCTCGAAGGGCCGGCGCTGCTCGTACGGAGTATCCGGGTTGAGCACCACGTCGTTGATGGTCACGTACAGCGCGTGCTCGAACAGCGGCGACTTGATCTTGTAGGTGGCGCCGACCAGCAACTCCGGCCGTTGCAGGGTTTCATCCATCTTCACCACGGCGGCGGCCGCGGCGGCTTCCACGCGGGCCTTTTCCTCGGCCACGTCCACCACCTGGAAGCCTTTGATCTTCTGGTTGATCTTGACGCTCATAGCATTCTCCAGGGGCATCAGTACTTGCCGTAATAGCCTTCTTTCAGGGCGTCGAAGAGGTTCGCGGCGGTATGTATCTCGCCGTCGTACTCCACTTCCTCGTTGCCCTTGAGCTCCACCACGCTGCCGTCTTCCAACTCGAAGCGGTACACCGTCTTCTCCAGGTCCGACTCCTTCACCAGCACGCCCTGGAAGGCCGCCGGGTTGAAGCGGAAGGTGGTGCAGCCCTTCAGGCCCTGGCGCCAGGCGTAGAGGTAGATGTCCTTGAAATCCTCGAACGGGTAGTCGGTGGGGACGTTGGCGGTCTTGGAGATCGACGAGTCGATCCACTTCTGCGCGGCGGCCTGGATGTCCACGTGTTGCTGCGGAGTAATGTCATCGGCGGTGATGAAGTAGTCCGGCAGGCGGTGCTTCTCTTCCTCGGCGCCGGGGACCGCATGCTTGTCGACCTGATCGCGGTACGCCAGCAATTCGTAGCTGAAGACCGAGATCTTCTCCTTGGTCTTGCGCCCGGGGCGGATCAGGTTGCGCGAATAGTGGTGGGCGAAGCTCGGCTCGATGCCGTTGGAGGCATTGTTGGCCAGGCTCAGGCTGATGGTGCCGGTGGGCGCGATGGAGCTGTGGTGGGTGAAGCGCGCGCCGTGCTCGGCCAGCTCCTCGATCAGTTGCGGCGCATGCTCGGCGACGCGCTGCATGTAGCGCGAGTACCGGGCGTGCAGGACGCGGCCCGCCACCTTGTCGCCGACCTTGAGGCCATCGGCTTTCATTTCCGGGCGCTTGCGCAGCATTTCGGCGGTGACTTCGTACTCCTTCACCAGCGCCGGTGCCGGGCCTTTCTCGCGGGACAGTTCCAGCGCCACTTCCCAGCCGACCAGGGCCATCTCGCGCGCCACTTCCTCGGTGAACACGCAGGCTTCCGGGCTGCCGTAGCGCAGCTTGAGCAGGGTCAGCGCCGAGCCCAGGCCGAGGAAGCCCATGCCGTGGCGACGCTTGCCGAGGATTTCCGCGCGTTGCTGTTCCAGCGGCAGGCCGTTGATCTCCACCACGTTGTCGAGCATGCGGGTGAACACCCGGACCACTTCGCGGTAGCGCTCCCAGTCGAAGCGCGCGTTGTCGCCGAAGGCGTCGACCACGAAGGTGGTCAGGTTCACCGAGCCCAGCAGGCACGAACCGTAGGGCGGCAGCGGCTGCTCGCCGCACGGGTTGGTGGCGCGGATCGCCTCGCACCACCAGTTGTTGTTCATCTCGTTGACGCGGTCGATGAGGATGAAGCCGGGTTCGGCGTAGTCGTAGGTGGACACCATGATCATGTCCCACAGGTGCCGCGCCTTGACCCGCCCGTAGACCTTGCAGGCCACGCGGCCGTCATCGCCCACCAGGTAGTCGTCTTGCAGCGGCCAGTCGCGCCAGACCACTTCCTCAGCATCGTTCAGGTCGACTTCGTTGCGCTCCTTCTGGTGGATCGGGAACACCAGCGGCCAGTCCTCGTCGTCCTCCACGGCGTTCATGAAACCGTCAGTGATCAGCAGGCTGAGGTTGAACTGGCGCAGGCGGCCGTCTTCACGCTTGGCGCGGATGAACTCGCGCACGTCCGGATGACTGACGTCGAAGGTGCCCATCTGCGCGCCGCGCCGCCCGCCGGCGGAGCTGACGGTGAAGCACATCTTGTCGTAGATATCCATGAACGACAGCGGCCCGCTGGTGTGCGCGCCGGCGCCGGAGACGTAGGCGCCGCGCGGGCGCAGGGTGCTGAACTCGTAGCCGATGCCGCAGCCGGCCTTGAGCGTCAGCCCGGCCTCGTGGACCTTCTCCAGGATGTCGTCCATGGAGTCGCGGATGATCCCCGAGACGGTGCAGTTGATGGTCGAGGTGGCCGGCTTGTGCCCCTGGGCACCGGCGTTGGAGATGATCCGCCCGGCCGGGATGGCGCCGTTGCGCAGGGCCCAGAGGAAGCGCTCGTACCAGTGCTCACGCAGTGCCTTGTTGGTCTCGACGTCGGCGAGGGCGCGGGCGACGCGCTGCCAGGTTTCGTCGACGCTGCCGTCGATGGGGTCACCGCTCTTGTGCTTGAGACGGTACTTGCTGTCCCAGATGTCCTGCGAGGCAGGCTGCAGGGCGAGAACTCCTGGGTTGGCGCCGCGTTGGCGCGCATCGGTCTTGGCCATCCGGGAAATAACCTCCTGTCGGTTGGGTGGCAGGGCGCAAAGGAGCGCGAGTAGACCCAATATGTAGACACAGAAGACTGATCGGCATCAATATCTTGTGCCTGGCTCGCACCATTACACACGATAGACGGTTGACCGGAAGGCGCTGAAAAACAAGCACGAAGGCGACGATTGGCGGGCGTAAGCCGCAAATCAGGTAGGGAGGTTTCATGCAGGAATGGTGCGACGATCAGGCGCGGCGATGGGCTTTCGTAGGAGGGGACTTCGTCCCCGATGTTGTCCGGCGCGAGGCGAACCTATCGCGGACGAAGTCCGCTCCTACGCTCAGGTCGGGTTCAGGGGCGCATAAAGCGGAACGCTTTCTGCGCCATCCGAAGCCCAGCGGCGGATAACGCCCGAGGCGTTATTCGCCCTACGATCAGGGAAGCTACGGCAGTAGCCCGGATCAGAGCTTCTCCAGGCACCCGGCAAACTCATCCGCCAGGTTGCCCAGCAGATGCTCATAACCCTGGGCATCGACCTTCACGCCAACGCCCAGGTCATCCAGCTCGGCCAGGCGCACCGGCAAGCCCTGGCTCAGGGTGTCGGCCAGGCGCGGGCGGATTGGCGGCTCGCTGAAGATGCAGGACGGCCCGGCCTTCTGCAGCTGAGCACGCATCATGGCGACATGGCGGGCGCCTGGCTGCACGTCGGCGGACACGGCAAAGACGCCGGTGTGCCGCAGGCCATAGGCCTCCTCGAAGTAGTCGAATGCCTCGTGGAAGACGAAGAACGGCTTGCCCTTGAGCGGATCGATACGTTGCTGCAGGCGGGTATTGAGCTGGTCCATGCGCTCGTCGAAGGCTTTCAGGTTGGCCTGGTAGCGGCTGGCGTTGGCCGGGTCGGCGATGGCCAGGTCCTCGGCCATGCGCGCGGCGATCACCTGTGCGTTGGCCGGTAAAAGCCACAAATGTGCGTCGATCATGCCGGGACGGTGATCGTGGTCGTGGCCCAGGTCGTCGTGGTCATCGTCATGGTCCGGATGATTCGACTCGCTGAAGTCGGCGAACTTGCGCAGGTGCATGCCGGCCTGGTCCTGCAGCGCCACGCTCGGGCCCTTGCGGCTGTCCAGCACCTTGGGCAGGAAGTTCTCCAGGTCCGGGCCGACCCAGTAGAACAGCTGTGCATCGCGCACGCGGCGGATGTCCGAGGGGCGCAGCGAATAGCTGTGCGGCGAGGCGCCCGGCGGTAGCAGCACGTCCGGCGTGCCCTCGCCATCCTGGATGGCGGCGGCGATCAGTTGCAGCGGCTTGATGCTGGTCAGCACACTGACCTCGGCACGCACGGGGAGGCTGAGCAGCAGCGCGCAGGCGGCGGTCAGCAGGGCGACGGGACGGAAGGACACGGCGGCACTCACACAGGGGAGACATGAAAGAGTAATATAATAACGTCTCTGAACCCGAGCGTCGCCGCGCATGTACAAGATCGCCCCCAAGACTCCCCTCGCCTGCCGCCCGCACGACCACGCCAACTGCGTGGCCAGCGCCCTGGCCGACGCCGACGCGCTGTGCGCGCGCCAGGGCGTGCGCCTGACCGAGCTGCGTCGGCGCGTGCTGGAGCTGGTCTGGGCGAGCCACAAGCCGCTGGGCGCCTACGACATCCTCGCCGTGCTGAGTGAGGAAGACGGCCGCAAGGCGGCGCCGCCGACGGTTTACCGCGCCCTGGATTTCCTCCTGGAAAACGGCCTGGTACACCGCATCGCCTCGCTCAACGCCTTCATCGGCTGCGCCCACCCCGAACACGCCCACGAAGGCCAGTTCCTGATCTGCCGCGCCTGCCACACCGCCATCGAGCTGGAACAACCGGCCATCAGCGAAGCCATTGTCGCCGGCGCCAAAGGCGTCGGCTTCGCCGTGGAGAGCCAGACCGTCGAGATCGTCGGCCTCTGCGGCGCCTGCGCCCCCGGCCAGCGGGAGGCGTGATGAGCGACGCCCTGATCCGCCTGCAAGGCGTCGGCGTCAGCTATGGCGGCCAGGCGGTACTGCAGAACGTCGACCTGACCATCGCTCCCGGCGAGATCGTCACCCTGATCGGCCCCAACGGCGCCGGCAAGACGACCCTGGTGCGCAGCGTGCTCGGCCTGCTCAAGCCCGACAGCGGCAGCGTCTGGCGCCAGCCGAAGCTGTCCATCGGCTATATGCCGCAGAAGCTCCACGTCGACCCGACCCTGCCGCTCACCGTCTTCCGCTTCCTGCGCCTGGTGCCCGGCGTGCAGCGCACCCACGCGCTCGACGCGCTGAAGGAAGTGGGTGCCGCCCACGTGATCGACAAGCCGCTGCAGAGCGTCTCCGGTGGCGAGCTGCAGCGCGTGCTGCTGGCCCGCGCCCTGCTGCGCAAGCCGGAACTGCTGGTGCTCGACGAACCCGTGCAGGGCGTCGACGTTGCCGGCCAGGCCGAGCTGTACCGCCTGATCGGCCGCCTGCGCGACCGCCTCGGTTGCGGCGTGCTGATGGTCTCCCACGACCTGCACCTGGTGATGAGCGCCACCGACAAGGTGGTCTGCCTGAACCGCCACGTCTGCTGCTCCGGGCACCCGGAACAGGTCAGCGGCGACCCGGCCTTCGTCGAGCTGTTCGGCCAGGATGCCCGCAGCCTGGCGGTCTATCACCACCACCACGACCATTCCCACGACCTGCACGGCGAGGTGGTGAAACCCGCCTTCCCCGCCGGCACCCGCTTCACTCCGGTCCACCAGCACGGCCCCGACTGCAACCATGGCTGATTTCCTGCTCAACGCCCTCCTCGCCGGGCTGGCCCTGGCGGTGGTCGCCGGGCCCCTGGGTTCGTTCGTCGTCTGGCGACGCATGGCCTATTTCGGCGACACCCTGTCCCACGCCGCCCTGCTCGGCGTCGCCCTCGGCTTCCTGCTGGACGTCAGCCCGACCCTGGCGGTGACCGTCGGCTGCGTGCTGCTCGCCGTGCTGCTGGTCACCCTGCAGCAGCGCCAGCCGCTGGCCGCCGACACCCTGCTGGGCATCCTCGCCCACAGCACGCTGTCGCTGGGCCTGGTGACGCTGAGCTTCATGAAGGAAGTGCGCGTCGACCTGATGGCCTACCTGTTCGGCGACCTGCTCGCCGTCAGCCAGACCGACCTGCTGTGGATCGTCGCCGGCAGCGCCCTGGTGCTGGGGCTGATCTGCTGGCTGTGGCGGCCGCTGCTGGCGATCACCGTGCACGAGGAACTGGCGCGAGTCGAAGGCCTGCCGGTCACCGCCATTCGCCTGGCGCTGATGCTGTTGATCGCCATCGTCATCGCCGTGGCCATGAAGATCGTCGGCGTGCTGCTGATCACCTCCTTGCTGATCATCCCTGCCGCCGCCGCCCAGCGGCATGCGCGCAGCCCTGAACAAATGGCCTTCGGCGCGAGTCTGATCGGCCTGGTGGCGGTGTGCGCCGGGCTCTCGCTGTCCTGGTTCAAGGACACCCCCGCCGGTCCCTCCATCGTGGTCAGCGCGGCAGCCCTGTTCCTGCTGAGTTTTGTCCTGCCGCGCCGGACGGTGTAGAATTTGGCGATTTTTTGATCAAAAGAGACCCTGACGCATGAAGTCGTTCGTCATCCGCCTGTTCGCGCTGATGGCCATGGCGCTGGCCCTCGCGGCCTGCCAGAGCACCGCGAGCAATCCGCCCAGCAGCAGTGGCTTCGAGACCGAGCTGGCCGCCGGCCGTCTGGAATCCGCGCAGCTCGCGCTGGGTTCCGAACAGGAAGACGCCACCCAGCTCGCCGAGCGCCGCAAGCGCCTGGCCGACGCGTACCTCGAGCGCAGCCGCGAAGCCCTGGCCAAGGGCGACGTCAACGGCGCCACCACCGCCCTGACCCGTGCCCGCTCGCTGATGCCCCGCGCCCCCGGCGTCGCCGCCGACGTCAGCGGCCTGCAGAAGCCCGCCGCTCCCGTGGCGCCGGCTGCCCAGCCGACCTGCACACCGTAAACCCACAGGCGCCCGTCCGCGGCGCCCGTTATTTCCTTTTGTTCCGTGCTTAGCTGAACAAAGATTAATCAGCCATAAAAAAGCAGGTTAAAATGCGCGGTTTTGGCTGACCGCCTACGCTCGTCTCCTACGCCTGTTCATCCGACGGCTCCGGCAGCGAGCGGCGCCTCCCCGTACCCACAAGGTTCGCTAAGTGATCGAATTCCACGACGTCCACAAGACCTATCGCGTCGCCGGACGCGATATCCCGGCCCTGCAGCCGACCCGCCTGTCCATCGAGGGCGGCCAGGTCTTCGGCCTGATCGGCCATTCCGGCGCCGGCAAAAGCACCCTGCTGCGCCTGATCAACCGCCTGGAAGAGCCCAGCGGCGGGCGCATCGTCATCGACGGCGAAGACATCACCGCCCTCGACGCCGACGGCCTGCGCCGCTTCCGCCAGCGCGTCGGGATGATCTTCCAGCACTTCAACCTGCTGGCCTCCAAGACCGTTGCCGACAACATCGCCATGCCGATGAGGCTCGCCGGCACCTTCAGCACCGCCGAAATCACCGCGCGGGTGGACGAACTGCTCGAGCGCGTCGGCCTCCAGGACCACGCCCGCAAGTACCCGGCGCAGCTCTCCGGTGGCCAGAAGCAGCGCGTCGGCATCGCCCGCGCCCTGGCCTGCCGGCCGACCATCCTGCTCTGCGACGAGGCCACCAGCGCCCTCGACCCACAGACCACCGGCCAGGTCCTGCAACTGCTGGCGGAGATCAACCGCGAGCTGAAGCTGACCATCGTCCTGATCACCCACGAGATGGACGTGATCCGTCGCGTCTGCGACCAGGTGGCGGTGATGGATGCCGGGCGCATCGTCGAACAGGGCGAGGTCGCCGACGTGTTCCTCCATCCGCAACACGACACCACCCGCCGCTTCGTCTTCGAGGCCGAGCGCGTCGACGAGGACGAGCAGCACGATGACTTCGCCCACGTGCCGGGCCGCATCCTGCGCCTGACCTTCCGCGGCGAGGCGACCTACGCGCCACTGCTGGGCACCGTCGCGCGCCAGACCGGGGTCGACTACAGCATCCTCGCGGGGCGCATCGACCGCATCAAGGACCAGCCCTACGGCCAGCTCACCCTGTCCCTGGTGGGCGGTGACATCGAGGCCGCGATGACGCAACTGAATGCCGCCGACGTTCACGTGGAGGTGCTGCGCGCATGAGCGACTTCTTTGTGAATATCGACTGGTCCGAGATTCTCCAGGCCAGCCTCGACACCTTCTGGATGCTCGGCGGTTCGCTGCTGTTCACCGTCATCCTCGGCCTGCCGCTGGGCGTGCTGCTGTTCCTCACCGGGCCCAAGCAGATGTTCGCCAACCGCGGCATCTATGGCGTGCTGGCGTTCATCGTCAACGTGCTGCGCTCGCTGCCGTTCATCATCCTGCTGATCGTGCTGATCCCGCTCACGGTGATCCTGGTCGGCACCTCGCTGGGCGTCGCCGGGGCCATCCCGCCGCTGGTGGTGGGTGCCACGCCGTTCTTCGCGCGCCTGGTGGAAACCGCGTTGCGCGAGGTGGACAAGGGCATCATCGAAGCCACCCAGGCCATGGGCGCCAGCACCCGCCAGATCATCTGGAACGCCCTGCTGCCCGAGGCCCGTCCGGGCATCATCGCCGCCATCACGGTCACCGCCATCACCCTGGTGTCCTATACCGCGATGGCCGGCGTGGTCGGCGCCGGCGGCCTCGGCGACCTGGCGATCCGCTACGGCTACCAACGCTTCCAGGACGACGTGATGCTGCTCACCGTGGTGATGCTGGTGGTACTCGTCCAGATCCTGCAGACCGTCGGCGACAAGCTGGTGGTCCACTACTCGCGCAAATAACCACAAGGCCCGCCGGATGCGGGCCGACCAAGGAGCCAACCATGAAGAAGCTGTTCGCCGCGTTCGCTGCCGCCGCAGTCATCGCCACCCCGCTGGCCCAGGCCGCCGAGAGCCTGACCGTCGCCGCCACCCCGGTGCCGCACGCCGAGATCCTCAACTTCGTCAAACCCATCCTGGCCAAGGAAGGGGTTGAACTGAAGGTGAAGGAATTCACCGACTACGTGCAGCCCAACACCCAGGTCGCCGAGAAGCGCCTGGACGCCAACTTCTTCCAGCACCAGCCGTACCTGGATGAGTTCAACAAGACCAAGGGCACCAGCCTGGTCGCCGTCACCGGCGTGCACATCGAGCCGCTGGGCGCTTACTCCACCAAGTTCAAGAAGCTCGAAGAGCTGCCCTCGGGCGCTACCGTGGTGATCCCCAACGACGCCACCAACGGCGGCCGCGCCCTGCTGCTGCTGGACAAGGCCGGCGTGATCAAGCTCAAGGACAACAAGTCCATCACCGCGACCCCGAAAGACATCGTCGAGAACCCGAAGAACATCAAGGTGCGTGAGCTGGAAGCGGCCACCCTGCCGCGCGTGCTGACCCAGGTCGACCTCGCCCTGATCAACACCAACTACGCCCTGGAAGCCAAGCTGAACCCCACCAAGGACGCGCTGGCCATCGAAGGCGCCGACTCGCCCTACGTCAACATCCTGGTTGCCCGCCCGGACAACAAGGACAGCGCCGCCATGCAGAAGCTGGCCGCCGCCCTGCACAGCCCCGAGGTGAAGCAGTTCATCCTCGAGAAGTACAAGGGTGCCGTCGTTCCGGCGTTCTGATCGCCGCGAAGCTGACGCTCAAGAAAGCCCGGTCGAATGACCGGGCTTTTTCGTTTCCGGCTTTTGGTTTTTGGTTTTTGGTAGGAGCGAGCTTGCTCGCGAACCCGCCCAGCTCCAGGGCGGCCTGAAAATCCCGTTCGCGAGCAAGCTCGCTCCTACAGGCGACTGTCTATTTCGGCGCTCCTGGACAAATTTTCGCCAACCTTTCCTGCATATTTTCCATGCCGCAAAGGCATCGGTTTTTTTCGATTTCGCTCAAAGGCACGAATGGCGCGGCCTGCAGCGACCCAGCAAAATCGCATAGTCCCGAAAGTTATTTCAATAACGAAAATAATCACTTCAAGAGCTAAGACGCTCCGCCAATCATGCAGGTCCGTTCCAAGCGCGACTTAGAGCCGCGCAGACCTGCAAGGAGATCGTTCATGGCTCAACCCCAGCATGCCCTCGCGCCGGATACCTTCCTGCGCCACGTGCCCGGCGGCGACCTGGTCGATCTCGGCCGCCCGCTGCGCCACGCGCTGGAGCTGGGCCGCCACGTGCCGGCGAAAGCCCGCGCGCTGAGCCGCCGCGAAGCCGTCCTGCTCGGTCTGTTCGCCCTGACACTGCATGGCGCGGTGGTCTACTGGCTGAGCCAGCAGCCCACCCCGCAGCTGCCGGAAGTGCCGCCGCAGGTGCCGCCGATGACCATCGAATTCACCGCGCCGACGCCGCCGGTGGTCGAGCCGCCGCCGCCCGAACCGATTCCAGAGCCGGTCGTGCAGGAGCCGCCGCCCCCCGTGGTGGACGAGAATGCGGTGAAACCGCCGCCGCCCAAGCCGATCCCCAAACCCAAGCCCAAACCGGTGGCCAAGCCCAAGCCTGTGCCCAAGCCGGTGGAGCAGCCCACGCCGCCCAAGGCCGAAACCCCGCCGCCGCAACCGGCACCACCCGCTCCGCCAGCGCCGGCTCCGGCCCCGCTGACGCCGCCCTCGGCCAACGCCGGTTACCTGAAGAACCCGGCGCCGGAATACCCGCCCCTGGCTCAGCGCCGTGGCTGGGAAGGCACCGTGCTGCTGCGAGTGCACGTACTTGCCAGCGGCAGCCCGAGCGAGATCCAGGTGCAGAAGAGCAGCGGCCGCGACGCCCTGGACGACGCCGCGGTGCGCGCAGTGAAACGCTGGAGCTTCGTCCCCGCCAAGCGCGGCGACGTGGCCCAGGACGGCTGGGTCAGCGTACCCATCGATTTCAAATTGCATTGATTCAACTTGCCCAGATCAGCCGCACGAGAAACGCGGAAGGAGAACACCCATGAGTCTGCCCCTGAACCCCCTGGAATCCGTCGAAGGCGCAGTCATCTGGCTGCTGGTCGGCTTCTCTGTCGTCACCTGGGCCCTGGCCCTGGTGAAAGGCGTCCAGTTCACTCGCCAGAAGTCCCAGGACAAGCGCTTCCAGAAGCAGTTCTGGAGCGCCACCAGCCTCGAATCGGCCGGTGACCAGGCCGCCGGCAAGCCCGGCGCCGGCGCCCGTGTCGCCCAGGCCGGTTTCGCCGCCATCCAGGTCCAGGACAACGGCCAGCCGGACCTGGCCCAGTCGATCAACCACCAGGACCGCCTCGAGCGCGCCCTGCGCCAGCAGATCCAGCGCGAGCGCCGCTCCCTGGAATCGGGCCTGGCCGTGCTCGCCTCGATCGGCTCCACCTCGCCCTTCATCGGCCTGTTCGGCACCGTGTGGGGCATCATGGAAGCCCTCAAGGGCATCAGCGCAGCCGGTTCGGCCAGCCTGGAAACCGTCGCCGGCCCCATCGGCAGCGCGCTGATCGCCACCGGCGTGGGGATCGCCGTCGCCGTGCCCGCGGTGCTGGTCTACAACTACTTCCTCCGCCGCCTGAAGCTCACCGCGGCCGATCTCGACGACTTCGCCCACGACTTCTACAGCCTCGCGCAGAAGAGCGCCTTCCGCGTCGTCAGCCTGCCCACCGCCGCCCGCAAATCGGCTGCCGGCGCCAGCGTGAAGGAGGCGAGCTGACATGGCCTTCTCGACCCAGGACAGCGACGAGGTTCTCTCCGAGATCAACGTCACCCCGCTGGTGGACGTGATGCTGGTGCTGCTGGTGGTGTTCATCGTCACCGCACCGCTGCTGACCAACGCCATCCCGATCAACCTGCCCAAGACCGAAGCAGTCGCCCCGCCGGAGCAGAAGGACCCGCTGGTGGTGAGCATCGACGGCGCCGGCAAGTGGTTCATCAACAAGGACGAGATCCAGCCGGACCTGCTGCAAAGCAATCTGGCGGCGGCCAAGGCCAAGGACGCCGAAGTCCGCGTGCAGCTGCAGGCCGACGAAACCGTGAACTACGGCCAGGTGGCCAAGGCCATGGCCTCCATCGAGAAGGCCGGCATCACCAAACTGGCGGTCATCACCGCGCGCTGAGGCACCTGTAAGACGCCTGAAACAGAGCGGGTGTAGAAAGGGACCTCCACAACGTACCGAGCTTCAAGGCCGCTCTCCCAATACTCAGGCAGGGGTGAGCGGCCTTTTTTTATCCGCACGTTTTTATCAGCACACTGAGCGCTTCCCACGCCGACATTTCCTGATCGCGTGGGAGCGGACTCTGTCCGCGATCGATTCCCGGCGGCTCGGAGCCAGCCGGTGGCACATCGCGGACAGAGTCCGCTCCTACGCCCGGTCGGCACACCGCGTAGCCGCCGTTCGTCGTCATCCCCGCCCCGGCAATAAACCTATGCCTTTCAGGCCCTTCCGTGGCCGCCGCTCTTCCACTAAGTTGATGACAGTTCGGAGACCTGAGGGGTACCGCATGACATCGTCTCCCGCTTCGGAAGGCCCGTTCTATCCGCCGACACTGGGGGTGCCGGAACGCTTCACGCCACAGCAGCTGCGCGCCTCGCTCGACATCACCATGAGCGAACATGGCGCCGGCCCCGTGTGGCTGTTCGCCTACGGCTCGCTGATCTGGCGCCCGGAGTTCCCGGTGGCCGAAGCGCGCCGCGCGCGGGTGCACGGCTACCACCGCGGGCTCTACCTGTGGTCCCTGACCCACCGCGGCACCCCGGAAGCGCCCGGCCTGGTCCTCGGCCTGGATCGCGGAGGCTCCTGCTCCGGCTTCGCCTTCCGCCTGCCGGAGGACCACCTCGACGCCAACCTCTACGCGCTCTGGGAGCGGGAGATGCCCTACGCCTCCTACCGCCCGGAATGGCTCAACTGCCGCCTGGACGACGGCACCCGCGTGCGCGCCCTGGGTTTCGTTCTCGAACGCCACCTGCCCAGCTACGCCGGCTCCCTGCCCGACAACATCGTCGAGCATGTCCTGGCCAGCGCCCAGGGCCACTTCGGCACCACCCGCGACTACGTCGAGCAGACTGCCCGTGCATTGCGCGAATACGCCATGCCCGACCTCAACCTGGAAGGCATCCTGGCCCGCTGCTGCCCGTTGCGTCGGGCGCAGGAATAACCGCTTATAGCCATTCGTTTAGCTTAAATACTGCATAAGCAAAGAATTTCTTATTCCTTAACGAATATTAAAACCCTCCCTAGAATGCCTTCTCATGACGATTCGAGAGGGCCGCTCCATGCGCAACGACCGCATCCGCTACCTGATCGTGCCGGGCTGGCACGGATCCGACGACGCCCATTGGCAGAGCCACTGGCAGCGCGCCCTGCCGAACGCCGCGCGGGTGCAGCAGCAGGACTGGATCACCCCGCAGCGTGCCGACTGGGTCGCCGAACTCGACCGCGAAATCCGCCGCGAGCCCGGCCGCGTGGTGCTGATCGCCCACAGCCTGGGCTGCGTCACCGTCGCCGCCTGGGCGGCCCGCGCCGATCGCCGTGCGCTGGCCCAGGTATCCGGCGCCCTGCTGGTCGCGCCGGCGGATGTGGAGCGGGAAACCTGCCACGACGCGCTGCGCAACTTTGCCCCCATCGCCGCCCAGACGCTGCCGTTCCCGACGGTGCTGGTGGGCTCGGACAACGACGCCGCCTGCAGCCCGCAGCGCGCCATGGCGCTGGGTCGTACCTGGGGCGCCGAAACCGTGATCCTGCCCTCCGCCGGGCACATCAACGTGAAATCCGGCCACGGCGCCTGGGAAGCGGGCTACCGTCATCTGTATCGCCTGCAGTACCTGATCGACCAGCAGTCGCGTCAGCGCGCCTGAGCCACGCAAGCGGGTGCGGCATGAGCGCCGCACCCATCCCCTCGGCGCGCGGATTCGGTTAGGGTGAGGCACAGCCCCCGCCGGAGACCGCCATGCCACCGCTGCACGATCTGTCCGCCGTCGAACTGCTCGCCCTGTACCGCTCGCACCAGCTTTCCCCGGTCGAGTACCTCGACCACCTGATCGCCCATATCGAACGCTGGGAACCGCAGCTCTGCGCCCTCTATGCCTTCGACCCGCAGCGCGCGATCGAGCAGGCGCGGCGCTCCGAGGCGCGCTGGATACGCTGCGCACCCTGCGGCGAGCTGGACGGCGTGCCGGTGACCATCAAGGAACTGATCGCCACCACCGGCGACCCGATTCCCCAGGGCAGCGCCGCCACCCTCCTGCAACCGGCGACCGGCAACGCTCCGCCCGCCGCGCGGATGAACGAGGCCGGCGCCATCCTGCTGGGCAAGACCACGGTGCCGGACTTCGGCATGCTGTCCTCCGGGCTTTCCAGCTTCCACAAGCTGGCCCGCAACCCCTGGGACCTGCGCATGAACCCGGGCGGCTCCAGCGCCGGTGCGGCAAGCGCCGCAGCGGCCGGCTACGGACCGCTGCACATCGGCACCGACATCGGCGGCTCGGTGCGCCTGCCGGCGGGCTGGTGCGGGCTGGTCGGCTTCAAGCCGAGCCTGGGGCGCATCCCCATCGATCCGTACTTCACAGGGCGCTGCGCCGGCCCCATGACCCGCACGCTGGACGATGCGGCGCTGATGATGAAGCACCTGGCGCGCCCCGACTGGCGCGACGCCACGGCTCTGCCGCCCGCCGAGCTCGACTGGCACATCGACTACGCCGAAGTGCGCGGCCTGCGCATTGGCCTGCAACTCGACCCCGGCTGCGGCCTGCAACCCGAGCCCGAGGTATGTGCCGCGGTGGAAGCCGCCGCAAGACAATTCGCCGATGCCGGCGCGGAAATCATCGAGGTTCGGCCGATCCTCGACCGCGACCTGCTCGGAGGCCTGGACAGGTTCTGGCGCGCACGCCTGTGGGCCGAGCTGGAGAACCTGCCGGCGGAACGTCAGGCCAAGGTGCTGCCCTACATCTTCCACTGGGCCGAGGGCGGCGCGGCGGTGAGCGGTGCCGAAGCAGTGCGCGGCTTCAACCAGACTTTCGAGATGCGCCGCCGCGCCGCCGCGCAGTTCCACGAGATCGACTTCCTGCTCTCGCCGACCAACCAGGTCGCGGCTTTCCCGGCCGAATGGGCCTCGCCGACCAACGACCCGGCGCAGCCCTTCGAGCACATCGGTTTCACCGTGCCGTGGAACATGTCCGAGCAACCGGCACTCTCAATCAACTGCGGCTTCACCGCCGAAGGCATGCCCATCGGCCTGCAGATCGTCGGCCCGCGCTTCGCCGACGTCGAGGTGCTGCGCCTGGGCAAGGCCTACGAACACTGGCGCGGCCCCATCCACCGTTGGCCGCAGCCGCCGGCAGCCAGCTAAGCTCAGCCCAATCGCCGACCACAAGGAACCGATCGCGCGCCCATGCATTACTCCGCTTACATCGCCCACTTCCTGGTGGTGGTCCAGCTGCTCGGGATCATCGCTGCGGTCCATGCCGTGCTCAGCGTGCGCACTGCGCAAGGCGCCATTGCCTGGGCGACCTCGCTGGTGTTCATGCCGCTGCTGACCCTGGTGCCCTACCTGGTCTTCGGCCGCAGCCGCTTCGACGCCTACATCGGCGCGCGCCGGCAAGCCAACGAGGAAATGCACGTGGCCGCCGCCGAGCTGGACTGGCGCCCCTGGGTGGAAGAGGCGCTCGCCGCCCGCCAGTACGACGGCTACAAGGCGCTCAAGGCGATGGTCGGGCTGGCGCGCATGCCGACGCTGGCGAACAACGAGGTGCGCCTGCTGGTGAACGGCAAGGCCTCCTTCGACGCGATGTTCGAGGCCATTTCCAGCGCGCAGAAAGTCATCCTGGTGCAGTTCTTCATCATCCGCGACGACGCCCTCGGCCAACGCCTGGCGCAGCTGCTGCTGGAGCGCGCGGCGAATGGCGTCGACGTGTTCCTGCTGTACGACGGCATCGGCAGCCATGCGCTGTCGCGCCGCTATATCGACAAGCTGCGCCAGGGCGGCGTGCAGGTGCATGCGTTCAGCACCGGCAGCGGGATGATCAATCGCTTCCAGGTGAACTTCCGCAACCACCGCAAGATCGTGGTCGTCGATGGTGTGCGCGGCTTCGTCGGCGGGCACAACGTCGGCGTCGAATACCTGGGCGAGAAGCCGCCGCTGGCGCCCTGGCGCGACACTCACATCGAACTGCGCGGGCCGGCGGTGGCGTGCCTGCAGGAATGTTTCGCCGAGGACTGGTTCTGGGCCACCCATACCCTGCCGACGCTGATCCTGCCCGATGGCTACGACGATGCCGGGATGCTCTGCCAAGTGGTCCCCAGCGGCCCGGCGGACACCCAGGAAACCTGCTCGCTGTTCTTCGTCGAATCGATCAACGCGGCGGTGGATAGGGTGTGGATCACCACGCCCTACTTCGTCCCGGACGAAGCCGTCGCCGCCGCCCTGCGCCTGGCGGTGCTGCGCGGCGTGGACGTGCGCATCCTGTTGCCGTCGCGCCCGGACCACAAGACGGTGTACGCCGCCTCCAGCCTCTACGCCCTGGATGCCGTGCGCGCCGGCGTGCGGGTGTTCCGCTACCAGCCGGGGTTCCTGCACCAGAAGGTGGTGCTGATCGACCACGACAGTGCGGCGGTGGGCAGCGCCAACCTGGACAACCGCTCGTTCCGCCTGAATTTCGAGATCATGGTGATCACCGTCGACGAAGGCTTCGCCCGCGACGTGGAAGCCATGCTGGAAGAAGACTTCGCCCAGTCGGTGGAAATGACCCTGGACGACCGCAAGCGCGTGCACCGGCTGCAGCAGTTGGGGATGCGCGTGGCGCGGCTGGTGTCGCCGATTCTCTGAAGGCTCTGGTGCGGACCATGTTCGCGAGCAAGCTCGCTCCTACAGGCTCATGGTGGGCTCGCACTTCGTAGGACCGAGGGGGACGCCTAGTCCTTGCTCGCGAATGCTTTTGCCGCACAAAGGAAAACGCCCGGTTCACTCTCGTGAACCGGGCGTTTTCTTTCTCTAGCGCGAGGTCATCAGGCTGGCGCGGAGGAGCGGATCAGGTGGTCGAAGGCGGAGAGCGACGCCTTGGCGCCTTCGCCGACCGCGATCACGATCTGCTTGTACGGTACGGTGGTCACGTCGCCGGCGGCGAAGATGCCCGGCAGCGAGGTTTCACCACGGGCATCGACGATGATCTCGCCGCGCGGGGTCAGCTCGATGGTGCCCTTGAGCCATTCGCTGTTGGGCAGCAGGCCGATCTGCACGAAGATGCCTTCCAGCTCGATGGACTTGAACTCTTCCGAGTTGCGGTCCTTGTAGACCAGGCCGGTGACCTTCTGGCCATCGCCTTTCACTTCGCTGGTCAGCGCGCTGGTGATCACGTCCACGTTCGGCAGGCTGAACAGCTTGCGTTGCAGCACGGCGTCGGCGCGCAGCTTGCTGTCGAACTCCAGCAGGGTCACGTGGGACACGATGCCGGCCAGGTCGATGGCCGCTTCGACGCCGGAGTTGCCGCCGCCGATCACCGCCACGCGCTTGCCCTTGAACAGCGGGCCGTCGCAGTGCGGGCAGAAGCACACGCCCTTGGCCTTGTACTCTTTCTCGCCCGGCACGCCCATTTCACGCCAGCGGGCGCCGGTGGCCAGGATCACGGACTTGGCCTTCAGGCTGCCGCCGCCCTCGAACTGCACTTCGTGCAGGCCGCCGGCGCTCTTGGCCGGAATCAGCGCGCTGGCGCGCTGCAGGTTCATGATGTCGACGTCGTAGTGCTTGACGTGTTCTTCCAGCTGGCGAGCCAGTTTCGGGCCTTCGGTCTCGGTCACCGAGATGAAGTTCTCGATGGCCATGGTGTCCAGCACCTGGCCGCCGAAACGCTCGGCGGCAACGCCGGTGCGGATGCCCTTGCGGGCGGCGTAGATCGCCGCCGCGGCGCCAGCCGGGCCACCGCCGACGACCAGTACGTCGAACGCTTCCTTGGCCGACAGCTTCTCGGCTTCGCGGGCGGCGGCGCCGGTGTCGATCTTGGCGAGGATTTCTTCCACGCCCATGCGGCCCTGGCTGAACACTTCGCCGTTCAGGTAGATGCTCGGCACCGACATGATCTGGCGCTGCTCGACTTCATCCTGGAACAGCGCGCCGTCGATGGCGACGTGGCGGATGTTCGGGTTGAGCACGGCCATCAGGTTCAGCGCCTGCACCACGTCCGGGCAGTTCTGGCAGGACAGCGAGAAGTAGGTTTCGAACTCGAACTTGCCCTGCACGCCCTTGACCTGCTCGATCACATCGGCCTCGAGCTTGGACGGGTGGCCGCCGACCTGCAGCAGCGCCAGCACCAGGGAAGTGAATTCGTGGCCCATGGGGATACCGGCGAAAGTCAGGCCGATGTTCGCCCCCGGGCGGTTCAGCGAGAACGACGGCTTGCGGGCGTCGCTGCCATCTTCTCGCAGGGTGATCTTGTCGGTCAGGCCGACGATATCGTGCAGCAGTTCGCTCAGTTCGCGGGATTTGTCGCTGTCATCGAGGGAAGCGACGATCTCGAACGGCTGCTGAACCTTTTCCAGGTAGGCCTTCAACTGGGTTTTAAGAGTGGCGTCCAACATGATCCAGATCCTCGGAATTTGAGCAAAGGGGTTCCCCGGCGAGCCCTTGGGCCCACCCTGCGCACGCTTTTGGCTTTAGGCAGGGAGGATGCCGGTAGGCATCCTCGGGGTACTGCAAAACGGTGGGGGAAGCGCAGTGGGCGGGCGCCCGGTGGTTGCGCGGCAGGAGCTGCCGCGCAACCGCTTCCCGGCCGTTCTTAGATCTTGCCGACCAGGTCCAGGGACGGAGCCAGGGTCTTCTCGCCTTCTTTCCACTTGGCCGGGCAGACTTCGCCCGGGTGAGCGGCGGTGTACTGGGCAGCTTTCAGCTTGCGCAGGGTTTCGCCGACGTCACGAGCGATCTCGTTGGAGTGGATTTCGACGGTCTTGATCACGCCTTCCGGGTTGATCACGAAGGTGCCGCGCAGGGCCAGGCCTTCTTCCGGGATGTGCACGCCGAAAGCGTTGGTCAGCTGGTGGGTCGGGTCGCCGATCAGCGGGAACTGAGCCTTGCCAACAGCCGGGGAGGTTTCGTGCCACACCTTGTGGGAGAAGTGGGTGTCGGTGGTCACGATGTAAACCTCGGTACCAGCGTCACGGAACGCAGCGTAGTTGTTGGCGGCGTCTTCGATCTCGGTCGGGCAGTTGAAGGTGAAGGCTGCCGGCATGAAGATCAGAACCGACCACTTGCCCTTCAGGGACTGCTCGGTGACTTCGATGAACTTGCCATTGTGGAAAGCGTTGACCTTGAACGGTTGGACTTGGGTGTTGATCAGGTTCATTAGGCAATTCCTCGTAGAGAGTTGTCGTTTAATCGAGTGGGTCGATCGTTAGAAATTCGACAGGTAGAAGATTATCGTCTGATGACAGAAAAGGCCCATTGATTTAGGGCATTAGGAATATTGAGTCTTTCTATGGAGGCAGCTATAAAAGGAAGAAGTTTCCTATCAAGCGAAACGCGGCATCCTACCTCTGAATACCCGCTTCAAGGGCTCTGCCTGGCGGCTTCGAGCCCTCCCCCCTGAGTCCGGCGGCTGGCGCCGGTCTTCACACCTTGGCGCGAAAGCCGCCCGAGGGCAACGGCAAACGCGACGTACGGTGCCCCACCCTGCCTTGCCGGCCCCTGCTTTTTTGCCCTGCCCGTCCACGCGCCTATGCTTGTTTGCGTGGGCCGCTAACGCAGGGTTCTCGCCCGTTCCGGTCAGCCTTCGCGAAGCGGCACGCCGCACGCATGACGACGAGGACTCCCGATGATCCAGTTCCTGCTCGGCGAAGAAGCAGTCCAGGCCGACGGATTCGCGCCCGAGACCAGCCTGCTCGACTACCTGCGCATTTACCGCGCCCGCACCGGCACCAAGGAGGGCTGCGCCACGGGCGATTGCGGCGCCTGCACCGTGGTGCTCGTCGAGCCCGAGGGCGATGCCCTGCGCTACCGTGCGGTGAACGCCTGCATCACGCTGCTGGGGGCGGTCCATGGACGCCAGGTGCTGACCGTTGAGCACCTGGGCGAACCCGGCGCGCTGCACCCGGTCCAGCAGGCCATGGTCGATTGCCACGGCTCGCAATGCGGCTTCTGCACACCCGGCATCGTCATGTCGCTGTTCGCCTGGCGCCATTCGTCGCCGCCACACAACCGCGAGACGGCGCTGACGGCCCTCTCGGGCAACCTGTGCCGCTGCACCGGCTACCGTCCGATCCTCGATGCCGCCGCGCAGATCGCCGGGCAGCCGTGCCTGGACAGCTTCGAGCAGAACACCGCCCTGACCGTCGCCCGCCTGCGGGAGATATCCGCAGCCGCCACGCTGGGCGAAGGCGAGGCGCAGGCCTGGTTGCCCGGTTCGCTGGACGAGTTGGACGACCTGCTTCAGCGCCACCCGCAGGCGCGGCTGATCGCCGGCGGCACCGACCTGGCGCTGGAAGCGACGCAGAACCTCAAAGCCTTCCCGGCGCTGATCCACCTCGACCGCGTCGACGAGCTGCAACGCCTGGAAGTCCATGCCAACCAGCTGCTGATCGGCGCTGCGCGTCCCTATGCCGATTGCCTCGCTGCACTGGACGAACTCCCCGGCGTGAGCGCCCTGCTGGAGCGCCTCGGCTCCCTGCAGATCCGCCAGCGCGGCACCCTGGGCGGCAACATTGCCAACGCCTCGCCCATCGGCGACATGCCGCCGGTGTTGCTGGCCCTGGATGCGAGGTTGCGCCTGCGCAAGGCGGGAGCCCTGCGCGAGGTGCCCGTCGATGGATTCTTCACCGGCTACCGCAAGACCGTCCTGCAGCCCGGCGAGTACATCGAAGCGGTGCTGATCCCGCGCCTGGGCAACCACCAGCGGTTCCGCGTCGACAAGGTGTCCAAACGCCGCGACGACGACATTTCCGCCGTGTGCATGGCGCTGCGACTGGACCTCGACGACAACGCCATCGTCACCGACGTACGCCTGGCCTGCGGCGGCATGGCGGCCACGCCGTTGCGCGGCCTGCGGACTGAAGCGGCGCTGCGCGGCAAGCCATTCGACGCGGCGGCCATCGCTGCGGCGCAGGCCGCGATCCCGGAGGATTTCCAGCCCATCGACGACCTGCGCGCCAGCGCCGCCTATCGCCTGAAGGTGGCGCAGAACCTGCTGCAGCGCGCACTACTGGAATGGTCCGACAATGCCGCGGAGGTGCACCATGCGTAGCCTGCCACCGCTGGCCAGCAATGGCGTCGCGGTCGCCATCCACAGCGCGGGTAAGCCTCGCGAACACGACAGCGCAGCACTGCACGTCAGCGGCGCCGCGCGTTACGTGGACGACCTGAAGGAGCCGCGCGACCTGCTCCACGCCGCCGTCGGCGTCACGGAAATCGCCTGCGGCGCCGTTGTCTCGCTCGACCTCGACGCGGTGCGAAGCGCACCCGGCGTAGTGGCCGTGCTGACCCTGGACGACGTGCCCGGCCACACCGACATCGGCCCGGTATTTCCCGGCGATCCGTTGCTGGCCGGCGAGCGGGTGAAGTACCACGGGCAGGCGCTGTTCGCCGTCGCGGCGCAGAGCCTGATCCAGGCACGCCGGGCGGTACGCCTGGCGAAGGTGGAGTACGCGCAGGAAGACCCGCTGATCGATCCGCTCAAGGCCAAGGCCGAAGAACGCTTCGTACGCCCGCCGCACCACATGCATCGCGGCGACGCCGACGCCGAGCTGGCAAGCGCCCCGCACGTGCTGGAAGCCCGCCAGTTCATCGGCGGCCAGGAGCATTTCTACCTCGAAGGCCAGGCCTCGCTCGCCCTGCCCGGCGACGACGGCGGCATGCTGGTGCACACCTCCAGCCAGCACCCCAGCGAAGTGCAGAAACTGGTGGCCGAGGTACTGGCGATCCCGCTGGCCAAGGTCACCGTGGAAGTGCGCCGCATGGGCGGCGGTTTCGGCGGCAAGGAAACCCAGGCCGCGCCCTTCGCCTGCTTCGCCGCGCTGCTGGCGAACAAGACGGGCCGCGCGGTGAAGCTACGCCTGCCACGCGCCGACGACATGCGCCTGACCGGCAAGCGCCACCCCTTCCACAACCGCTACCGCATCGGCTTCGACGATGAAGGCCGGCTGCTCGCCGCGCAACTGGAAGTGGTGGGCGACTGCGGCCATTCGCCGGACCTCTCCGACGCCATCGTCGACCGCGCGATGTTCCACGCCGACAACGCCTACTTCCTCCCCGACGTGGCCATTTCCGGCTACCGCAGCTTCACCAACATCGTCTCGCACACCGCCTTCCGCGGCTTCGGCGGGCCGCAGGGGATGATGATCATCGAGCGCGCCATGGACGACATCGCCCGCGCGGTGGGCAAGGACCCGCTCGCCGTGCGCAAACTCAACCTCTACGGCGGAATGGGGCGCGAGCTGACGCCCTACCACCAGAAAGTCGAGCACAACCTGCTGGGCGAGCTGATCGCGCGCCTGGAGACGAGCAGCGACTACGCCGCGCGCCGCTCGGCGATCCACGACTTCAACGCGCGGAGCCCGGTGCTGAAGAAAGGCCTCGCACTGACACCGGTGAAGTTCGGCATTTCCTTCACTGCGCAGCACCTGAACCAGGCGGGCGCGCTGGTCCACCTCTACACCGACGGCAGCATCCAGCTGAACCACGGCGGCACCGAGATGGGCCAGGGCCTGAACACCAAGGTCGCGCAGATCGTCGCCGAGGAATTCCAGGTGCCGCTGGAGCGCGTGGTGATCACCGCGACGCGCACCGACAAGGTGCCCAACACCTCGCCCACCGCTGCCTCCAGCGGCACCGACCTGAATGGCATGGCTGCCCGCGATGCGGCGCGGACGCTGAAGAAGCGGCTGGTCGATTTTCTCGCCGAACGCGACGGGGTGAAGCCGCAGGAGGTCCGTTTCGAGCACGGCGGCATAACGGTGGGAGCCCGGCACCTGGACTTCGTCGAGGTCATCCAGGCTGCCTACTTCGCGCGCATCCAGCTTTCCGCCACGGGTTTCTACCGCACGCCGAAAATCTTCTACGACCGCGAAAAGGGCCAGGGCCATCCGTTCTTCTACTTCGCCTACGGCGCGGCGGTGTCCGAAGTGGAAGTGGACACGCTGACCGGCGAATACCGCGTGCGGCGGGTCGACATCCTCCACGATGTCGGCCGCAGCGTGAACCCGGCCATCGACATCGGCCAGATCGAGGGCGGCTTCATCCAGGGCATGGGCTGGCTGACCACCGAGGAGTTGCGCTGGGATGACGCGGGCAAGCTGCTCACGGTGGGCCCTGCGACCTACAAGATCCCAGCGGTGAGCGACACGCCGGAGGACTTTCGCGTGGCGCTGTTCGAGCGCCCCAACGAGGAGGACAGCGTGTACCTGTCCAAGGCCGTGGGCGAACCGCCGTTCATGCTGGCGATCTCGGTGTGGTCGGCGCTGCGCGACGCCATCGCCAGCCTCGCGGACTATCGGCGGAGCCCCGACCTGGATACGCCGGCGACGCCGGAGCGGGTACTCTGGGCCTGTGAGGCGATGCGCCAGGAGAACCAAGCATGACCCGCAACTGGATGGATGCCATTGCAAGCCTGCGCGACAGTGCCGAGGCTTACGTGCTGATCACCGTAATCGGCGTGCAGGGCTCCACGCCTCGCGAATCCGGCAGCAAGATGCTGGTCACCGCCGGGGAAACCTTCGACACCATCGGCGGCGGTCACCTGGAGTTCGCCGCCATCGAACACGCGCGCCAGTTGCTGCTGGCCGGCCAGGACAGCCAGGCGCTGGAACACTTCCCGCTTGGCGCGCGGCTGGGCCAGTGCTGCGGCGGGCGCGCCAGCCTGCTGTTCGAATGCTTCGCTGCACGCGGACCTCAGGTCGTGCTGTTCGGTGCCGGACACGTCGGCCGCGCCCTCGCGCCATTGCTGGCAGGTTTGCCGTTGCGCCTGGAATGGGTGGACAGCCGCGCGGCGCAGTTTCCCCAGTCCGTCCCCGAAGGCGTGCGCATGCGTTTGCTGGAGGAGCCGGAAGACGCCGTGCACGAGGCGCCGCCGGGCAGCTACTTCCTGGTCATGACCCACAACCATCCGCTGGATTACGCCATCGCCGAGGCCGTGCTCAAGCGCGGCGACGCCGGCTTCCTCGGCATGATCGGCTCGCGCACCAAGGCGCGGCGCTTCCAGATGAGGCTGGAGCAGCACGGTTATCCACAGCAGGTGATCGAGCAGATGCATTGCCCCATCGGCCTCTCCGAAGTGCCCGGCAAGCGCCCGCTGGAAGTGGCCATCTCGGTCGCCGCCCAGGTCATCGCCCGCTATCACCAGGACGCTCCCGCCCGGCGGACGCGTGAAGGCGTGGAATGGGCCGCGCTATGTAGCGAAGGTGCGTGCAGCGACACGCCAGCGGGCGCAAAAACCTGACCAGTGGGACAATAGTTTTTCCCGCTGCCGCCGATACACTCAACGACCCCGTCTCTTCGCCCGCCGCCCGGCGGGCGTTTCGTTGTGCGTTCGGAGGAAAACAAGAAAATGCGCCTGCGAAGTATCCAGACCCAACTCATCCTCAGCATGGGCGCCGCCCTGCTCATCAGCCTGCTCATCGTCCTCGGCCTGTATGCCGTGCTGGTCAACCGCCTGAGCGAGCGCTACCTGCTCGAACAGGCGCTGCCGGCGAGCATCCAGGCGATTGCCAACGACTTCGAGAAGCGCCTCACCGGCCCCATCACCGCAGCGGCCGGCATCGCCGACAACACCCTGGTGCAGGACTGGCTGGCCGCCGGCGAAAGCCCGGAGAAACTGGCCGAATTCACCCGCTACCTGGGCGGCATCCGTGCCTCGCAGAAGGCCTTTTCCGCGCTGATCACCTCCAACGCCAGCGGCGCCTACTACAGCGACAAGGGCAAGGAACGCACGCTGAGCCGCAGCGAGCCGAAGGACAGCTGGTACTTCCAGTTCGTCGACAGCGGCAAGCCGCGCATGTGGAACATCGACACCGACGGCAGCACCGGCGAACTGGCGCTGTTCATCGACCAGCGCGTGGAGCAGGGCGGCAAGCTGCTCGGCATTGCCGGGCTGGGCCTGGAAATGCGCGAGCTGTCGACGCTGATCCGCGACTTCCGCTTCGGCCAGTCCGGGCGTGTGTACCTGGTGAAGAACGACGGCCAGGTGCAGATCCACCCCGACGCCTCGCTGCCCAAGGGGCGCAACCTTGGCGACCTGATCGGTGCCAGCGCCGCCAGCGCGCTGCTCGGCCAGCAAGGCTTCCACAGCGCCCGCTTCGAGCGCGACGGCGAGGACTACCTGGCCGCCAGCCTGCCGCTGCATGACCTGGGCTGGACCCTGGTGAGCGAGGTGCCGGAAGCGGAAATCTATGCCGACGCCCGCGAGGCGCTGGCCTTCTCCGGCCTCGCCGGAGCGATGGTCGCGCTGCTCTGCCTGGCGCTGGTGGTGCTGATGGCGCGCAGCCTGGCTCGGCCAATCCGCCAGGTCACCAGTGCACTACTGGAAATCGGCGGTGGCGGCGGCGACCTCACCCGCCGCCTGGACGACAGCCGTGCGGATGAACTGGGCGACCTGGCCCGCGGCTTCAACCGCTTCCTCGAAGGCCAGCGGGCGCTGATAGGCGCCGTGCTGGGCACCAGCCAGCAACTGCTGCGTACCGTTGGCGAAGTGGCGCAGGTGGTGGACAACACCGCCGACCGTGCCGGCCGCCAGCAGGAAATGACCGACATGGTCGCCACGGCGGTGAACGAGATGGGCAGCACGGTGCAGGAAATCGCCCGCAACGCCGAGCAGGCGGCCAGTGCCTCGCAACAGGCGCGTGAGGAAGCCGGCGCAGCGCGGCGCGTGGTAGGCGGCTCGCTGCAGGTCGGCCAGCGCATGTCCGGGGAGATCGGCGAAGCGGCCGGTGCAGTAGCCGAACTGGCCGGGCAGGTGGCGAGCATCGACCAGGTGCTGGCGGTGATCCGCGGCGTCTCCGAGCAGACCAACCTGCTCGCCCTCAACGCCGCCATCGAAGCGGCGCGCGCGGGCGAACTGGGCCGTGGCTTCGCCGTGGTGGCCGATGAGGTACGCACGCTGGCCAGCCGCACCCAGGGCTCCACCGACGAAATCCTCACCATCATCCAGCGCCTGAAGGGCGGCGCGGAGGCCGCGGTTCGCTCGATGCAGTCCGGCCAGCAGGCCACCGGCCAGAGCCTGGCCGCCAGCGAACAGGCCGGCGCGTCCCTGGGCGCCATCGCCGATCAGGTGGAGCGCATCAGCGACATCAACCACCAGGTCGCCACGGCCACCGAGGAGCAGTCGGCGGTGACCGAGGAGATCAACCGCAACGTGCAGGGCATTGCCGACCTCGCCCACGCCACCACCCGCGAAGTGCAGCACGGCCGCGAGCAGTGCCGCGAGTTGCGCACCCTGGCGGACGACCTGGCGCGGCAGATGGCGCAGTTCCGACTTTGAGGGCTCTGGCGCCGGCCTCGCGCCGGCGCCTTTTCCCCAGAGTTACCCACAGATTTTCCAAGCGAAGCGGCAGGCTTTTCGCTATGGCTGGCGGGTGATGACGACCGATCAGCGCACGAGGTGTCTCGCCAACGAGACACCTTGCCCACAAGTTGCCCACAGATTGTCCAGAGACTTGCCCCCAGCCCGCCGGACGCCACCCGCGAACCCGTCGAAAAGCCCGGGCCCAGGCGCTGCAAGCCCTGCATCAATCCAATGAATAATTCACCGAGCGGTCAGAAGTGGCCTCTGACGCTGTTCCGGGGAAATTTCACCCACACCTTTTCCACAGCTTGTTCATATTTTGCTCAACAGGCCGGACAGCAATTGATCAAAAAATGAGCGAAGCGCTGAAGGCTGCGGAGTACGCGGGCAGGAGAGCTCCTGCCACAGGTTATCCACAGGCGGTTCCACGGTGTTTGGGGAGAAGAATCAGGCGTCCAGCAACTGCGCCTGGACACGACCCCGACTGAGGTCGCCGAGCATCTTCTGCAGTGGCTCGACCTGGGTGGTCGGCAGGTTCACTGTCATGTGCACGCCTTCCGCGCCAAAGCTTTCGTCTTCGACGCTGGCGCCGAGCGCCAGCACCCGCGCCTTGAACAACGCGTGCTCGGCGAAGTTGCAGTCGAATGCCAGCCGGCTGCTGGGCACCAGTTCGATGCGCTCGGCGTCCTGCAGGCACTTCGCCGCGCAGCCGCCATAGGCGCGGGCCAGGCCACCGGTGCCGAGCTTGATGCCGCCGAACCAGCGGCTGACCACGACGACCACACGGTCCATGTCCTGCCCTTCGATGGCCACCAGCATGGGCCGGCCGGCGGTGCCGCCGGGCTCTCCGTCGTCACTGAAGCGGTACTGGTTGCCCAGTTTCCAGGCCCAGCAGTTGTGCCCGGCGCTGGCGTCCCGGTGCGCGGCGAGGAAGGCCTGGGCCTCGGCCTCGCTGGCGATGGGTGCGGCGACGCACTGGAAGCGGCTCTTGCGGATGTCTTCTTCGTACCGGGAGAGGCCGGCGAGGGTGAAACTCATGCCGAGGCCGGCGGCGGCGTCAGCCCGCAACCCTTGAGGATGATGCGGATCAGGTTGTCGCTGGCATCGCTGAAGTCCTGCTTGGACAGGCGTTTGCGGCCGGTGACGAAGCCGATCTGGGTGGCGAAGTCGGCGTAGTGCTGGGTGCTGCTCCAGATCAGGAAGATCAGGTTCACCGGGTCCACGGCGTCCATCCTGCCGGCATCGATCCAGGCCTGGAACACGGCGGCGCGGCCGGCGAACCAGGTGCGGTAGTCCTGGCTGAAGTGCTCGGACAGGCATTCGCCACCGCTGATGATCTCCATGGCGAATACCCGCGAGGCCTGCGGGTAGCGGCGGGAGAACTCCATCTTGGCTCGGATGTAGGTCGCCAGCGCGACGGCCGGGTCGTCATCCACGGTAAGGTGGTTGAAGGTGCTGTCCCACAGTTCGAGGATGTTGCTCAGCACCGCCACGTACAGCCCCAGCTTGTTGCTGAAGTAGTAGTGCAGGTTGGCCTTGGGCAGGCCGACGCGCTGGGCGATGGTGTTCATGCTGGTGCCCTTGAAGCCGTGGCGGGCGAACTCCTCCTCGGCGGCGGCGAGGATGGCTTCCTCGTTCTTCTGGCGAATGCGGCCGGCGGGCTTTTCGCCGTTGGGCGCGGTATGGGCGGGTACCTGGAGGGTCATGCGGGATGTCCGTGCATTGAGCGGGGGCGCTGCATGGATAACCCAGGCGGGTGGCGGGATTCAAGGGCGAGGCGTGAAAAAGGGCAGGAACCGGGCTCGCCAGGCGATCCGGCTCCCGCCCCTACCGCGGCAGCCCCCGGGAGCGGGCCGGGGGCATGGCATCACTTGGTGGTGCCGGTGGTGCCGCTGGTGCCAGAGCTGTGGTGGCCGCCGCCACCGCCGTGGTTGCCGATGGCAGCGCCAATTGCAACGACCGCGGCACCGATGCCGACGGCTTCACCGACGGTCAGTTGGCCGTACAACGGAGTGGCCAGGCCCATGCCGGAGCAGGTCGGTGGCAGCGGAACGACGGCGCCGGCGCGGTCTTTGTCCGAGCCATTGGCAGCTTGCGCCTGATCCTTCTGGTCCTTCGTGGCGCCGCCCCACAGGGGCGCGCAATCGTTGGCAGCGACCACTGCCTTCTGTTCCTCTTTCGGCTCCTCTTTCACCGCTGCCGGCTGGGAACGGGTGATGACATCCTGGTAGAAGCCTTCCGCGTGGGTCTTGTCGTGCACTTCGGTCGCGGGAATGCCGGGGTGCCCGAGGGGCGCCGCCAGCACCGGGGTAGCCAGGCTCGCGGCCATGGCCACGATCAACAGTTTCTTCATTGCTCACATCTCCTTCAGGTGAAGCTAAAGAGATGTAACGCTAAAGGCTGGAGACAGTTCGACCAACAGGCTGCGAGCCGGATGGCCTGTCGGCAACTTCCGAAAGATTTGGGGATATTGGTGCAGGCTCACGAAACTGCCGGACAACGCCTGAAAAGACCGACCCCGCCAGGCGGCGGGGTCGGAGGGGAACACTAGAAGTGGTACTTGACCAGCGCGCTGACGGTGTTCTGGTCGGTGGTGAAGTACTGCGAATCCTTGATGCCGTACTTGTCGGACCAGTAGTCGTACTCGATACCCACGTACAGGTGCTTCGCCTCGTAGCCCAGGGACTTGCCCAGGTCGTACTTCAGCTGCGGGTTGAAGTGCAGGTTGGCGTGGTAGTCCGACTGGTTGCGGTGGCTGGAGCTGGCGTCCTTGTTGTTCACGACCCAGTCCATGAAGCCGTCGAACAGGATGTCGGAGTTGCCGACCGGGAAGGTGATGGCCCACGCCGGAGTGATCTGCCAGGCACCGGACGGCACACGGTTACCGTCGGGCTTGCGGTAGTAGAAGTTCAGCTGGAAGTAATCGAAGCCCGGCAGCGCCAGGTCGAAGCCCGGACCGACCAGGTAGGACTCGACATCGCCTTCGCCGAACTCGTAGGTGGTTGCCAGCAGCACATCCTTGACCGGACCGAAGGACAGGTCGGCACCGGTGATCTTGCCGAACGACAGACGCGGGCTGAACTCGCCGTAGTAGGTGTTCTTGCCGTTGGTGCCGCTTTCCTTGCCGTTGTAGTTGATCTGGTCGACGAAGAACCAGATGTCGCCCCAGGTCCAGGCGCTCGCGCTCTCGAAGGTGAAGGTCTGCTGGATCGGCGGATCGACCTTGAAGTTCTTGCCCCACAGGTAGGACAGGCTTTCGTTGTGCCAGATCAGCGGGCCATCGTTGCTGGCCGGGGCCGGCTCCAGGTCTTCACCGCCAGCCATGGCCTGCCCGGCCGCGAGCAGCCCGCCGGCGAGCAGCAGGGATGCGAGAGTGCGAGTCATGCTTTGCTCCTAATTCAGTGCAGTCGTGTTGCATTTTTAATTGTCGGTGGAACCTGTCCATCCGGTCAGGCCTGGCGAGGAAAAGCAAGATTGGCGCCAATCCTGACCATATGTTCCACTTTTATGACGAATCCCTCGGGATCCGCTCCTTTGGCAGAGAAGACGCAGGTGCACGGGCCGGGCCATTTCCTGACTCACAGGACAACTTCGCCTGTTTCGAGGGCACCGGCCCCAACAGGAAGCACTGCATTGGCGATCGCCGACCAGAAGATTGGATACATGACAAACCTGTGTTGAAACGAATCAACACAAATTGTGTATACAACTATCTTGTGGGAAATCTACACAACAGCCGTCGGAACACACCACGCGTTTTTCCGGGCGCGGATGATGCCAGACAAGGGCGCTCACCACACCTGCCAGAACGCCTCGGGCCGCCCGGCGGTCGAGCTGTCGGGTGCCTTCCCCAGGGCTCGAACGCCGCCGTTCGGGTCGACAACGGCGCTGATCCGGCTTGAGGTGGGCGGGGCGGCCTGCCAGACTTCGATCCTCCAGCGATATTTTCCAAAGCTATACCGATGAAAGGACAAGCTCCCGAACTGCAACGCCTGATCCCGGTGCTCGACCGCCTGCCGCGGCCGGTCTATGCGCGCGCCGAGCGTCTGCGCGCGGGTTCCTGGACCAGCAAGCACCATCACGCCTGGGTGCAGCTGTCCTACGCCATCACCGGGGTGCTGGGTGTACACACGGCCGAAGGCAGCTTCTTTGCGCCACCGCAGCGGGCCATCTGGATTCCGGCGTTCCTCGACCATGAAGTGGTGACCTCGACCCAGGCGGAAATGCGCAGCCTGTACATCCGCGACGACGCCTGCCGGTGGGCGCCAGACCGTTGCCGGGTGCTGGAGGTGACACCACTGGCACGCGAGCTGATCAAGAGCTTCTGCGAGCTGCCGGTGGATTATCCACAGGGCGACAGCGCCGAATCACGACTGGTGGAAGTGCTGCTGGACCAGTTGCGCGACCTGCCGGAAGTCGCCTTCTCCCTGCCGATGCCGCAGGAGGGCCGGCTGCTGCAGTTGTGCCAGACGCTGATCGACCATCCCACCGACAGCCACACCCTGGGCGACTGGGCGCAGCGCATTGGCACCTCGGAGAAGACCCTGTCGCGGCTGTTCCAGCGCGAGACCGGGATGACCTTCCGCCTGTGGCGCCAGCGCCAGCGACTGCTTGCTTCCCTCGGTTCGCTCGAGGCGGGCGACAGCGTGACGGCGGCGGCGCTGGATTGCGGGTATGACTCCACCTCGGCGTATATCGCGTCGTTCAAGGGGTTGTTCGGGTTTACGCCGGGCGATTTGTTCCGCCAGAGGTAGGGTCTGTGCCGGCTGCTAGCAATCGCGGACGGAGTCCGCTCCCACGCGAGGTCAGGCTTTGGGTGGGAGCGGACTCCGTCCGCGATTGGCTGAATCCCCCACCGAAACCACGCCGAAGCGCCTTGCTACCGGCGCCACCTATCGGCGGATTTCCGCTCAAGCCCCTCTTCAATCGGCGCCGCTTCGCCTGTCCGCATCATCCAGAAAACGGCTAGACCTCTAGTGCCACACGGCTTTCGCGCATTGGCACGCTGCCTGCTATCGCCCTCGACACTGCGCCGCCCTCGCGGCGCGCCGGCGTGACGTAACCCGTAGTCCGCACGCCTGACGACAACAACGACAAGAGGAATACCCATGGATAGCGCAAGCGCCGTCTCCGCTTCTGCCGCACCCCGCACGACTTCCCAGCGCATCAAGTCGATCTTCAGTGGCTCGGTCGGCAACCTGGTCGAGTGGTACGACTGGTACGTCTACGCCGCCTTCTCGCTGTACTTCGCCAAGGCGTTCTTCCCCCAGGGCGACATGACCGCCCAGTTGCTGAACACCGCCGCGATCTTCGCCGTGGGCTTCCTGATGCGCCCGATCGGCGGCTGGTTGATGGGTATCTATGCCGACCGCAAGGGCCGAAAAGCCGCCCTGCTGGCCTCGGTCCTGCTGATGTGCTTCGGCTCGCTGATCATCGCCCTGACCCCCAGCTATGAAACCATCGGCGTCGGCGCGCCGATCCTGCTGGTGCTCGCGCGCCTGCTGCAGGGCCTGTCGGTCGGCGGTGAATACGGCACTTCCGCGACCTACCTGAGCGAGATGGCCAACAAGGAGCAGCGCGGCTTCTTCTCCAGCTTCCAGTACGTCACCCTGATCTCCGGCCAGCTCATCGCCCTGGCGGTGCTGATCGTGCTGCAGCAGACCCTGACCGTCGAGCAGCTGGAAAGCTGGGGCTGGCGTATTCCGTTCTTCATCGGCGCGCTGTGCGCGGTGGTGGCCATGTTCCTGCGTCGCGGCATGGAAGAGACCGAGTCCTTCAGCACCAAGAAGGACGAGCCCAAGGAAAGCCTGATCCGCACCCTGTTCCGCCATCCCAAGGAAGTGCTGACCGTGGTCGGCCTGACCATGGGCGGCACCCTGGCCTTCTACACCTACACCACGTACATGCAGAAGTACCTGGTGAACACCGTGGGCATGAGCAAGAACGACTCGACCATGATCTCGGCGGCCACGCTGTTCCTGTTCATGCTGCTGCAGCCCATCGTCGGCGCGCTGTCGGACAAGATCGGCCGTCGCCCGATCCTGATCGCCTTCGGCGTGCTGGGCACCGTGTTCACCTACCCGATCCTCAGCACCCTGCACACCATCGACACCTGGTGGGGCGCGTTCTTCCTGATCATGGCCGCGCTGGTCATCGTCAGCGGCTACACCTCGATCAACGCCGTGGTGAAGGCCGAGCTGTTCCCCACCGAGATCCGCGCCCTGGGCGTGGGCCTGCCGTACGCCCTGACCGTGTCCATCTTCGGCGGCACCGCCGAGTACGTGGCGCTGTGGTTCAAGAGCGTCGGCATGGAGAGCGGCTTCTACTGGTATGTCACCGCGTGCATCGCCTGCTCGCTGCTGGTCTACGTGACCATGAAGGACACCCAGAAGCACTCGAAGATCACCACCGACTGATTGGGCTTCCTGCCCAGGCCCCGGCGCACACTCTCCGGGGCTTTTTATCCACAAGGCCCGGCGCATGCCGGGCCTTGTCGTTTCTGCGGTGACGCGCGACGCTGCGCTATCCTCGCCAGCGTCACGGTCGCGTAGCCAATCCCATGAGCCCTTCCCCCTTTCCCGCCGGCACGTTGAGCGCGCGCGCCCTGCGCGGCGCCCACAGCGGGCCGTTCGATCTCGACCTGGAACCCGGCCACTGCACGGTGCTCAGCGGCCCTTCGGGGGTCGGCAAGAGCCTGCTGCTGCGCCTGCTCGCCGACCTCGACCCGAACCAGGGCGCGGTCAGCCTCGGCGGGGTCAACCGCGAGAGCCAGCCGGCCCATGTCTGGCGACGCTGGGTGACCTACGTGCCGGCCGAATCCGGCTGGTGGGAAGACGACGTCGCCGCGCACTTCACCGACCTCGACGGCGCCCGCCGGCTGCTCCCGCAGCTCAATCTCGACCCGGCGCGGCTGCAGGTGCAGGTCGCGCACCTGTCCACCGGCGAACGGCAGCGCCTGGCCCTGCTGCGCGCTCTGGTGCAACGCCCGCATTTCCTGCTGCTGGACGAACCCACCGCCGCGCTGGACCCGGACAATCGCGAGCAGGTCGAACGCCTGCTGCTGGCGGCCAAGGCGCAGGGCATGGGCCTGCTGGTGGTGACCCACGATGCCGACCAGGCGCAGCGCCTCGGCGAGCGGCAGCTGCACCTGGACCACCACGGACTGACGGAACTGCGCCCATGACGCCGCTGCAATTGAGCGTGCCGGAGCTGGCCCTGGCGGGGCTGCTGATCATCGCGGCGGCGGCACTGTCCTGGGCGCTGCGCCTGGGCCTGCAACGCACGCTGCTGATCTCCACCGCGCGCCTGGTGGTGCAACTGGTGCTGGTGGGATTCTTCCTGCGCCAGGTGTTTGCACTGTCTTCGCCCTGGCTGACGGCGCTGGTAATCGCCGTGATGCTGGGCGCGGCGACCTACGAGGTCGGCTCGCGGCAGCGCCGCCGACTGACCGGCCTCTGGCACCTGGGCATCGGCGGCAGCGCGGTCGGCATCGCCACCCTGGGCATCGCCCTGTTCGCCCTGGCCGGCAGCCTGCGGCCAACCCCGTGGTACGACGCGCGCCACGCCATTCCGCTGGTGGGCATCATCCTCGGCACGGCGATGAACGCCGCCAGCCTGGCGCTGAACCAGGTGTTCGCCAACGTCACCCGCGAGCGCGCCTCCATCGAGGCGCGCCTGGCCCTGGGTGCCGACCGCCACACTGCACTCAGCGGGCCGATCCGCCGCGCGCTCTACACCGGGTTGATTCCCACGCTGAACCAGATGGCCGCCGCCGGCATCATCACCCTGCCGGGCATCATGACCGGCCAGATCCTCGCCGGCATGGACCCACTGGATGCCGCGCGCTACCAGATCCTGCTGATGTTCCTGCTCGCCGGCGCCGGATTCATCGCCGCACTGGGCGCGGTGTACCTGTCGCTGTGGCGGCTGACCGACCCGCGCGAGCGCCTGCGCCTGGATCGCCTGCGTGCCGACGATTGAGCGGCGCTGGCGTATGCTGGGCACCTTTCCCCGCCACAGGAGCCTGCCATGACCACCCCGAAATCCGCCCTGATCATCGGCGCCTCGCGCGGCCTCGGCCTGGGCCTGGTGCGCGAGTTGCTGGACCGTGGCTGGGACGTCACCGCCACCGTGCGCGACGCCGCCCACCCCGGCGAGCTGGCCGCACTGCCGGTGCGCGTCGAGTCGCTGCTGCTGGACGACGTGCACTCCCAGGACCGCCTCGCCGAAGCCCTGGCCGGCACACGCTTCGATCTCATCTACATCAACGCCGGCATCTACGGCCCGCCGCACCAGTCGGCCATCGACGCCAATCTCGCCGATGTCGGCCAGCTGTTCATGGTCAACGCCATCGCCCCGCTGCGCCTGGCCGAGCGCCTGCTGCCGCGCCTGGACTCCGAGCGTGGCGTGCTGGCCTTCATGACCTCCGAACTGGGCAGCGTGGCTGGCAACGTCTCCGGCGGCATGGCGTTGTACCGCGCGAGCAAGGCGGCGCTGAATTCGCTGACCCGCAGCTTCGTCGTCGAGCTGGGCGATACCGGCATCACCGTGCTCAACCTGCATCCGGGCTGGGTGCGCACCGACATGGGCGGCGAATCCGCGCCGCTGGACGTGCAGACCAGCGTGAAAGGCCTGGCCGACCAGGTCGAAGGCCATGCCGGCCGTGGCGGCCAGTTCTACCTGGACTACCAGGGAACGACGATCGACTGGTGACGAGTCGCGCCGTGGGCGTTACCATGCGCCCACGCCTGACTCCAGAGTCAGCGAACCTGGATCAGCAGACAGGGTGAACACTGAGCTGGCTTCCCATGAACCCATGGAGCCGGCTCGAACGAACGGCTCCGTCCGTTTGGAGAATTCATCCATGTCCTCCCCGCGTATCTGGCTGCGCAACCCGCAGGCCATCTTCACCGCTAATGATCAGGACGCCCGTGGCGGCATCGTCGTCCAGGACGGCCGCATCGTCGAACTGGTCGCTGCCGGCCAGCAGCCTTCGGCCCCCGTCCAGCAGACCTTCGACGCCAGCCAGCACGTGCTGACGCCCGGCCTGATCAACACCCACCACCACTTCTACCAGACCCTCACCCGCGCCTGGGCGCCCGTGGTGAACCAACCGCTGTTCCCCTGGCTGAAGACCCTCTACCCGGTATGGGCGCGCCTGACCCCCGAGCAACTGGGCGTGGCCACCAAGGTCGCCCTGGCCGAACTGCTGCTCTCGGGCTGCACCACCGCCGCCGACCACCACTACCTGTTCCCCGACGGCCTCGAGCAGGCCATCGACGTGCAGGCCGGCGTGGTCCGGGAACTGGGCATGCGCGCCATGCTCACCCGTGGCTCCATGAGCCTGGGCGAAGCCGATGGCGGCCTGCCGCCGCAGCAGACCGTGCAGAGCGCCGAAGCCATCCTCGACGACAGCCAGCGCCTGATCCGCGAGTACCACCAGCGCGGCGAAGGCGCCCAGGTGCAGATCGCCCTGGCGCCCTGCTCGCCCTTCTCGGTCACCCCGGAAATCATGCGCGCCAGCGCCGAACTGGCCGAGCGCGAGGACGTGCACCTGCACACCCACCTCGCCGAAACCCTCGACGAGGAAGACTTCTGCCTGCAGCGCTTCGGCCAGCGCACCGTGGATTACCTGGACAGCGTCGGCTGGCTCGGCCCGCGCACCTGGCTGGCCCACGGCATTCACTTCAACGACGAGGAAATCCAGCGCCTGGGCGCCGCCGGCACGGGCGTCTGCCATTGCCCCAGCTCGAACATGCGCCTGGCCTCGGGCATCTGCCCGACGGTGGCGCTGGAAGCCGCCGGCGCGCCGGTGGGCATCGGCGTGGACGGCTCGGCCTCCAACGACGCCTCCAACATGATCCTCGAAGCCCGCCAGGCCCTGTACATCCAGCGCCTGCGCTACGGCGCCGAGCAGATCACCCCGGAACGCGCGCTGGGCTGGGCCACCAAAGGCTCGGCCAAGCTGATCGGCCGCAGTGACATCGGCGAACTGGCCGTGGGCAAGCAGGCCGACCTGGCGCTGTTCAAGCTCGACGAGCTGCGCTTCTCCGGCAGCCACGACCCGCTCTCCGCGCTGCTGCTGTGCGGCGCCGACAAGGCTGACCGGATCATGATCGGCGGCATCTGGCGCGTGGTGGACGGGGAAGTCGAAGGCCTCGACCTCAAGCGCCTGATCGCCGACCACACCCAGGCGGCGCGCAAGCTGCTCGGTACGCTGTAAACCTCAGCCGTCGTAGGAGCGGACTGCGTCCGCGATGGACAACCGACAGGCTTGGAGCCGTCGGGGATCGATCGCGGACAAAGTCCGCCCACACCCATCTGCGCTCCTGCACCCGGCACGGACTCCCGCCTTCTCTCCTGCTCGCCATAATCGTGGCTCCGGATGCCATTCCAGCGGGCACGTTTTGCCATCGAAAAATCGCTACAGCCCGCGCCACGCAAGGGCTGCGCACTACCGCCCGTCGCCATCCCGACAGCCGCGATAAGCGGTCATTCACTGAAAACCCCTCTAGATCAAGGGTCTACCCCTTGCGACGGGAATATGCCGTCAGTTTGACATCACCCATTGGCACTCTAGTTTTAAATCGCCGGGCCGAATTCCTGCTCAAGACGTTGTCAGCAGCCGTTTGGCCCGGTTACCGGCGCCCGGCAATGGAGTGCACTTCAATGCGCGATTCACAGTTGGACCCTCTGGCGGTTCAGGAAGCCGGCCAGGATTGGCCGCGGCGCCTCATCATCCAGACCCTGCCCTGGGCGGTGGTCGCCGTGCTCTGCGCGGTCGGCGTGCCGTTCTGGTGGATGCTGCCGATCGGCTGGGTCTCCAGCCTGGTGCTGAGCAGCCTGCTGTGCGGCACCGGCAAGGCCGCCGCCGAAACACAGGCAGTCACCCTGCAAAGCGACGCGTTGCCTCAGTGGCGCCCGCTGCAGGAAGCGGTGGAAGGCCACCTGGCCCAGCTCAACGGCCATACCCACCAGATCGACAGCCTCCTGCACCAGGCGATCCGCCAGCTGACCGACAGCTTCCACGCCCTCGCCGATCGCATCGACACCCAGCGCGGCCTGTCCCACTCGCTGATCGAACGCTACGACGGGCGCGGCCACATGGACGGCGACATCGACTTCCAGCGCTTCATCCACGCCACCCAGGAAACCCTCGGGCTGTTCGTCGAAGCCACCCTGGAAACCAGCCGCACCTCGCAGCAACTGGTCGAGCGCATGGACCGCGTGACCCACAAGATTGCCGAGATCCTGCAGTCCACCCAGGACATGGACGCCATCGCCAAGCAGACCAACCTGCTGGCCTTGAACGCCGCCATCGAGGCCGCCCGCGCCGGCGAAAGCGGCCGCGGATTCGCCGTGGTGGCCGACGAGGTGCGCGCGCTGTCCACCCGCTCCACGCACTTCTCCCAGGCCATCCGCGAGCACGTCGACGTGGTCTACCGCGAGATCAAGGACGCCGAAGGCGCGATCAGCCAGCTGGCCGACAAGGACATGACCTTCGCCCTGGATTCGCGCAAGAAGATCCAGCACATGCTCGACGAGCTCGACACCATGAACCAGCACACCGTGAAGGTGGTGCAGGAGCTGGACCGCATCTCCCTGGAAGTGGGCGACGGCGTCAACGCCGCGGTCACCGCCCTGCAGTTCCAGGACATGAGCAGCCAGCTGCTCGGCCAGATCGGCAAGCACAACGCCCGCCTCGGCGCACTCGCCGTCGGCCTCGGTGCGCTGGATGGCCGCGAACCCGGCGAATGGAGCGAACGCCTGCGCGGCGAAGTCGCCGAACTCGGTCGCCCCCTGAGCAATCCGGTCGCCCAGACCAGCCTCAGCGCTGGCGAGGTGGAACTGTTCTGAACTGAAGGCAAAGCAGGAGCCCCGACATGCTGCAGTCCGTCTTCGAATACCTCGCCAACCTCGCCCTCATCGGCTGAGCCCCACACACCATTTCCGCGCGCCGGGATGGCGCGAGCACTTGCGCGCCTGGCAACCAGCAAAAGCATTGCAATCCGAGGAGAACCAACGCAATGGGAAAGCAGATTCTGATCGTCGATGACTCGGCCTCGATCCGGCAGATGCTGAGCTTCACGCTCAAGTCCGCCGGCTACGAGGTGGACGAGGCCGTGGACGGCAAGGACGGCCTGGGCAAGGCCCAGCGCAAGACCTACAACCTGGTCTTCACCGACCAGAACATGCCGAACATGGACGGCCTGACGCTGATTCGCAGCCTGCGCGACATGGCCGGCTACCGCGGCACGCCGATCCTCATGCTGACCACCGAATCCAGCGACGCCATGAAGCAGCAGGGCAAGAGCGCCGGCGCCACCGGCTGGCTGGTCAAGCCGTTCGACCCGCCGAAGCTGCTGGAAGTGACCCGCAAGGTCCTGCCCTAGGGGAACCCTGAATGGCTACCGGTATGGAGCAATTCCTCCAGGTGTTCTTCGAGGAAACCGACGAACACCTGGCGACCCTCGAACTCCTGCTGATCGGGCTCGACCTCGACCAGCCGGACGCCGAGACGCTCAATGGCATTTTCCGCGCGGCGCACTCGATCAAGGGCTCCAGCGGCATGTTCGGCTTCGACGACCTGACCGCCGTGACCCACGAGCTGGAGACGCTGCTCGACCGCATCCGTTGCGGGCAGACTGCGCTGCACGTGGACATGATCGGCGCGTTCCTCGAAGCCCGCGACGTATTGCAGCGCCTGCTCGACGCACACCGCAGCCAGGTACCCGATCCGGACGTGCCGGTTGCGGCCACCGTGGAGCGCCTGCGCGCCTGGCTGGCAGCACCGGCCGCCGCAACTGCCGATGCCCCCTCCGGCCTGTTCGAAGACGCTCCTGCCGCGACAGAGACCAGCGCCAGCGATGAGGACTTCGGCTTCTTCGACGATGCGCCCGGCATGCCCGGCGCCAGCGCAACCGGCGCCGCCAGCGACGATGATTTCGGTTTCTTCGACGACGCCCCCGGCGCGCCGGACGCCAGGCCCGTCGAGCCCTACGGCCTCTTCGACAAGGCGCCGGGCGCACCGGCCACATCCGCTCCGGTCGCCGCCAGCGAAGCACCGAAAGCCGCGCCGACCGTGGCGAAGGCAACCGCCGCGCCGCGCGCCGACAGCGAATCCAGCTCCATCCGCGTCAGCGTCGAGAAGATCGACAGCCTGATCAACCTGGTGGGCGAATTGGTGATCACCCAGGCCATGCTCAGCCAGCTCAGCGAGGACCTCGATCCCGCGCACTTCGAGCGCCTGCAGCAGGCCCTGGCGCAACTGGAACACAACACCCGCGACCTGCAGGAATCGGTGATGTCGATCCGCATGCTGCCGATCAGCTTCATCTTCAGCCGCTTCCCGCGCCTGGTGCACGACACCTCCGCGCGCCTGGGCAAGCAGGTCGAGCTGATCCTCCAGGGCGAGCACACCGAGCTGGACAAGAGCGTCATCGAAAAGCTCAGCGACCCGCTCACCCACATCGTGCGCAACAGCATCGACCACGGCATCGAGACGCCCGCCGAACGCCTGGCCGCCGGCAAGCCGGCGCAGGGCTCGGTGAAACTCGCCGCCAGCCACCAGGGCGGCAGCGTGGTGGTGGAAATCTCCGATGACGGCCGCGGCCTGTCGCGCGAGCGCATCCTCGCCAAGGCCCGTGAGAAAGGCCTGCCAGTGCACGACGGGATGACCGACGCGGAAGTCTGGCAACTGATCTTCATGCCCGGTTTTTCCACCGCCGAAGCGGTTACCGAACTCTCCGGCCGCGGGGTCGGCATGGACGTGGTGCGACGCAACATCCAGGCCATGGGCGGGCGGATCGACATCGATTCGGCACCGGGCATGGGCACCCGCATGAGCATCCGCCTGCCGCTGACCCTGGCCATCCTCGACGGCCTGATCGTCGCCGTGGAGCAGGTCAACTACGTGGTGCCACTGACCTACATCGTCGAGTCGCTACAGGCCCGCGCCGACGACGTGCGCGGCCTCGCCGGCGAGGAATCGACGGTGATCCGAGTACGCGGCGAATACCTGCCGCTGTTCTCCCTCAACCAGTTGCTGCGCATCGGCGCCGAGCCCATGCCGCCGGAGCAGGGCATCGTGGTGATCCTCGAATCCGAGGGCCGCAGCTTCGCCCTGCAGGTGGACGAGCTGGTGGGCCAGCAGCAAGTGGTGATCAAGAGCCTGGAACAGAACTTCCGCCGGATCGACGGGATCGCCGGCGCCACCATCATGGGCGACGGCAGCGTCGCCCTGATCCTCGATGTCGATGCCCTGCCGCGTCTGGCAGCACAAGGAGAATCCACCCATGAGCGCAGCTGAAGCCAGCGCGGCAAGCAGCCCGGTGCAGGAGTACCTGACCTTCACCCTGGGCCGCGAGGAATACGCCATCGACATCCTGCGCGTGCAGGAAATCCGTGGCTACGACCAGGTCACGGCGATCGCCAATGCCCCCGCCTTCATCAAGGGCGTGATCAACCTGCGCGGCGCCATCGTTCCCATCGTCGACCTGCGGATCAAGTTCAACCTGGCCGACATCAGCTACGACCAGTTCACCGTGGTGATCATCCTCAACGTCGGCCGGCGCATCGTCGGCGCGGTGGTGGATTCGGTCTCCGACGTGATCGCCCTGGCCGGCGAGGAGATCAAGCCGCGCCCCGAATTCGCCGCCAGCTTCGACACCGAGTACCTGCTGGGCCTGGCCACCGCCGGTGAGCGGATGCTCATCCTGGTGGACATCGAAAAACTCATGACCAGCCGTGAAATGGCGCTGGTCGACGAAACCGCCGCCTGATCGCGACCGAGGACAAACAACATGGGTCTGTTCAACGCACACGCCGTGGCGCAGCAACGCGCCGACCGCATCACCGCCATCCTCCACAGCCTGGTCGACGGCAACCTCGACGTCGCCATCGGCGAAGCCCCCGCGCCCGGCTACGAGCGCCTGTACGACGGGCTGCGCAACGTCCAGCGCAGCCTGCGCGAGCAGCGCGCGGAACTGGCCCAGGCCGAAGCACTGGAAGCCGGCCTGGTGGAGATGACGCGCCAGCACGAGCTGGGCTGGATCGACGAGGTGATCCCGGTGGACAAGTTCGCCGGCCGCCCGGCGCGCATCGCCAAGGGCATCAACGACCTGGTCGCCGCGCACATCGCGGTGAAGATGAGGGTCGTCGCCACCGTCACCGCCTACGGCAAGGGTGACTACTCGGTGGACATGGACCGCCTGCCGGGCAAGAAGGCCATCATCACCGAGGCCATCGACGGCGTGCGCGACAGCCTCAAGGCCAACGCCGACGCCGCCGAGTACAACGCGCGGATCAAGAGCGCGCTGGATAACGTCTCGGCCAACGTGATGATCGCCAACAACGACCTCGAGATCATCTACATGAACCGCACGGTGACCGAGATGCTCGGCAACGCCGAGGCCGACATCCGCAAGCAGCTGCCGAACTTCAACGCCAGCCGCCTGATGGGCGCCAACATCGACATGTTCCACAAGAACCCGGCGCACCAGCGCGGCATGCTCGCGCACCTCACCGCGCGGCATAAGGCCGAACTGAACCTGGGTGGCCGCCGCTTCGCCCTGGACGTGGTGCCGGTGTTCAATGATGCCGGCGAACGCCTGGGCTCGGCGGTGCAGTGGACCGACCGCACCGAGGAATTCCGCGCCGAGCAGGAAGTCTCGCAACTGGTGGACGCCGCCGTCGCCGGCGACTTCAGCAAGCGCATCGAGGCCTCGAACAAAGAGGGCTTCTTCCTGAAGATCGCCACCGGCCTGAACAACCTGGTGGATACCGCCGACAAGGGCCTGCGCGACGTCACCCGCGTGCTCGGTGCCCTGGCCCAGGGCGACCTGACCCAGCGCATCGACGCCGATTACCAGGGCACCTTCGGCGAGCTCAAGGACTACGCCAACGAGACCGCGCAGAGCCTGTCGCGCATGCTCGGGCAGATTCGCGAAGCGGCCGACACCATCCACACCGCCGCCAGCGAGATCGCCAGCGGCAACGCCGAGCTCTCCACCCGCACCGAGCAGCAGGCTTCCAGCCTGGAAGAAACCGCCTCGAGCATGGAAGAGCTGACCAGCACCGTGAAGCTCAACGCCGAGAACGCGCGCCAGGCCAACTCGCTGGCGGTGAATGCGTCCGAAGTCGCCACCGAAGGCGGCAGCGTGGTGCAGAAGGTGGTGGGCACCATGTCGGCCATCAACGACTCGGCGCGCAAGATCGCCGACATCATTGGCGTGATCGACGGCATCGCCTTCCAGACCAACATCCTCGCGCTCAATGCCGCGGTGGAAGCGGCGCGCGCCGGCGAGCAGGGCCGTGGCTTCGCCGTGGTGGCCGGTGAAGTACGCACCCTGGCGCAGCGCTCCGCCGCCGCCGCCAAGGAGATCAAGACGCTGATCAACGACTCGGTGGACAAGGTCGAGAGCGGCAACACCCTGGTCGCCCAGGCCGGCCAGACCATGAGTGACATCGTGGTGGCGATCAAGCGCGTCACCGACATCATGGCGGAGATCGCCGCCGCCTCCGCCGAGCAGAGCAGCGGCATCGAGGAAGTGAACGGCGCCGTGTCGCAGATGGACGAGATGACCCAGCAGAACGCTGCCCTGGTGGAAGAGGCCGCGGCGTCGGCCGAAGCCCTGCAGGAGCAGGCCGGCATGCTCAACCAGCAGGTCGGGGTGTTCAAGCTCGAGTCCATCGCGGCCACCGTGGTGCCGCTGGCCTCTGCCCGCCCGGCCCGCGCCGAGCCGGCTGCGCACACCTCGCGCGCCGCCCGCGGCGTGGCCAAGGCAGTGCGCGCCAAGGGCAAGGAAGACGACTGGGAAGAGTTCTGATCGGGCGGGGCTGAAGGATGGCGGCAGCCGGAGCAATGGGAGGGTCGGCCGCCGCGGGCGGGCCAGGGATGGCCGGGCGATACCCACCGCACACTGTGTTCCTGTAGGAGCGGGCCATGCCCGCGACAGCCCGGCGCGAGGCGGATCGCGGGCATGGCCCGCTCCTACAACAACCTGAAGACCTCGCTGCTATCCACGCACTCCGCTGACCGTCGAGACCCGCCAATGCCCATCCACCTGCCCGCCCCCGAGCACGAATTCCACTACACCCGCCGGGACTTCCAGCAGGTGCGCGAGCGCTTGTACCAGCACGCCGGCATCAGCCTCTCGGAAAACAAGCAGCAGCTGGTCTACAGCCGTCTCTCGCGGCGCCTGCGCAGCCTGCGGCTGGGCAGCTTCGCCGAGTACTTCGCCTATCTGGAGGCCCACGAGGAAGAGTGGCAGCAGTTCGTCAATGCGCTGACCACCAACCTCACCGCCTTCTTCCGCGAGAAGCACCATTTCGACCACCTCGGCCGCTTCGCCGTCGAGCAGTTGCAGGACCACCAGCCGCTGCGCTTCTGGTCCACCGCCTCCAGCACCGGCGAGGAGCCCTATTCCATGGCCATGACCCTGGTGGACGCCCTGGGCAGCTTCAGCCCGCCCCTGGAGCTGATCGCCTCGGACATCGACACCGGTGTGCTCGGTCATGCGCGCCAGGGCATCTACCCGCTGGAGCGCATCGAGGCGCTGAGCCCGGCACAGAAAAGACGCTTCTTCCTCCGCGGCACCGGCGGCAACGCCGGCAAGGCGCGGGTGGTGCGCGAACTGCGGCAGATGATCGACTACCGGCAGATCAACCTGCTGGACCGCGACTGGGGTATTCCCGGCAACCTGGACGCGATCTTCTGCCGCAACGTGATGATCTATTTCGACAAGCCGACCCAGACCCGCCTGCTCGAACGCATGGTGCGCCTGCTGCGGCCGGGCGGGCTGTTCTTCGCCGGGCACTCGGAAAACTTCGTCCACGCCAGCCACCTGGTCCGCTCGGTAGGGCGCACGACCTACCAGGCGGTGGGGAGCCATTGATGGGCGCCGCCCTCGACCAACCCAATCGCTACTACGACCCGCGCTTCGGCATGGAAGCGGTGAAGCTGCTGCCCGGCGAGTGCTACGTCACTGCCGAGCCGCTGATGCTGGTCACCGTGCTCGGCTCCTGCGTCTCGGTCTGCCTGCGCGACCGCAGCAGCGGGCTGGGCGGCATGAACCACTTCATGCTGCCCGGCGACACCGGCGTGCAGGGCCTGATGTCCAATTCCGGGCGCTATGGTGTGCACGCCATGGACCTGCTGATCAACGGCCTGATGCGCCGCGGCGGCCAGCGGCGGCATTTCGAAGCCAAGGTATTCGGCGGCGGCTCGGTGCTGAAGAACCTCAGCGCCGACGTCGGCCAGCGCAACGTCGAGTTCGTCCTGCAGTACCTGGAGGACGAGGGCATCCCGCTGGCCGCCCAGGACCTGCTCGACGTGCACCCGCGCAAGGTCTACTTCTTTCCCGGCAGCGGCCGGGTGCTGGTGCGCAAGTTGCGTACCCTGGCCAACGACACAGTGCTGCAGCGCGAGCGGCAGTACTGCCAGCAACTGTCCCGCCGGGAGCGCGGCGGGAGCATCGACCTGTTCTGAACGGAGGGACGCCCGATGGCCGTCAAGGTCCTGATCGTCGACGACTCGGCGCTGATTCGCAGCCTGCTCAAGGACATCATCCAGAACGACCCGGAGCTGCAGCTGGTGGGTGCCGCGCCCGACGCCTTCGTCGCCCGCGACCTGATCAAGCAGCACGCGCCGGACGTCATCACCCTCGACGTGGAAATGCCGCGAATGGACGGCCTGACCTTCCTCGACAAGCTGATGAAGGGCCGGCCGACGCCGGTGCTGATGATCTCCTCGCTGACCGAGAAAGGCTCCGAAGCCACCCTGCGCGCCCTGGAGCTGGGCGCCATCGACTTCATCGCCAAGCCGCGCCTGGGCATCGCCGAGGGCATGCAGGCCTACGCCGAGGAAATCTGCGCCAAGCTCAAGGCCGCCGCCCGCGCCCGCCTGCCCCGCGCGCGACCTGCTGCTGCGGCCGACGCACCGGCCACGAGCGGCGCGCCGCTCTTGAGCACCGAAAAGATCTTCGCCATTGGCGCCTCCACCGGCGGCACCGAGGCGATCAAGGAAGTCCTGCTCGGCCTGCCGCCGGACTGCCCCGGCACCGTCGTGACCCTGCACATGCCGCCGGGCTTCACCAAGTCCTACGCCGACCGACTGGACCGGCAGACGCGCCTGTCGGTGCGCGAAGCCCGCGACGGCGACCGCATCCTCCCCGGCCACGTGCTGCTCGCCCCTGGCGACTACCACATGGAAGTGCAGCGCAGCGGCGCCAACTATGTCGTGCGCCTGCACCGCGAAGCGGCGGTGAATGGCCACAGGCCGGCGGTGGACGTGATGTTCAACTCCCTCGCCCGCTGCGCCGGGCGCAACCTCATCGCCGCATTGCTCACCGGCATGGGCAAGGATGGGGCCCGGGGCTTGCAGGCAATCCGCCAGGCCGGCGGCCACACCGTCGCCCAGGACGAGGCCACCTGTGTGGTCTACGGCATGCCCCGCGAGGCGGTGGAACTGGGCGCGGCCAAGGAAGTCCTGCCGCTGGAACGCATAGCCGGCTCGCTCCTACAGCAGGCACGCCAGAGCGGAAGTGGGAACCGCGTCTAGTTCTGTGGGAATCATCCCGCACCGTCGAGCGGCTTTTCACACAGGGTCTAGACTAAGGCCAATTGACCGGCGCCAATAATATGGCGATTCGATATCAATTTGGTTTGATTGTGCCCGTATACAAAATGCACAATTGAGCTTTCGCCAAAAGACCGGCACACGGCGGGCGACACGGGGAATCAAGATAGCCATGGCGGCAAGATGGGGGTTGCGCGGCAAATCGGTGGTGGCATTGCTCATCGCCTGTCTCCTGGCGCTGGTACCGGCGGTCATGCTGGGCTGGAAAGCCATGGAGGACATCCGCACGCATTTCGGCCTCGCCTTCGCGAGAAACTTCACGCTGCTCAACCAGCAGAAGATCATCGCGCCGGTGATCCGCGAGCTGGCGCTCTCGCGGCGCCTGGCCGAGTCCGTGGTGACGCAGGACTGGCTGCTCGCCGAGAACGACCCGGCGCGCCGTGCACTGTTCTTCCGCGAAGCCGAAGGCTTCCGCGCGGACCAGCACAACTACTCCTACTTCGTCGTGGTGGACTCCTCGCGCCACTACTACTTCAACGACTCCAGCTCGCCGCTCTCCAATTCCCCGCGCTACACCCTGAGCCGGGACGACCCCAAGGATTCCTGGTACTTCGACACCCTCGCGCGCGACGAGCTGTACAACATCAACGTCGACTACAACGAGAAGCTCAAGGTCACCAAGGTCTGGTTCAACATGGTGGTGCGCGCCGGCAACGAGAAAGTCGGCCTGGCCGGCGGCGGCCTCGACCTCACCGAGTTCCTCGACCAGTTCATCTCGCGCCGCGAGGCCGGGGTGACGCCGATGATCGTCGACCCCGAGGGCGCCATCCAGGCGCACCCGGACACCCGCCTGATCGCCTACAACTCCGGTTCCAGCGGCCAGGCCAAGCACCACGTCTATGACCTGCTGGGCAATGACCAGGAGCGCACCGCGCTGCGCCAGACCCTGCGCCAGGCCGAGACCAACCCCGGCGAAGTGGAAACCATGTGGGGCACCATCGACGGCAAGGAACAGCTGATCGCCACCGCCTACATCCCGCAGCTGCGCTGGCACGTGCTCAGCGCCATCGACCTGCACGCCGCGCAAGTGCTCGACAGCCGCTGGATCTGGCCGCTGGTGGGCACCCTCGCCGGGCTGCTGGCGATCCTGCTGATCGGCTTCGCCTACACCGTCGACCTGCTGGTGCTGCGCCCGCTGCGCGGCCTCAAGCAGTCGGCCAAGGCGATCGCCGCCGGGCAGTACGACAGCCCGCTGCCGCGCACCCGCCCGGACGAGATCGGCGAGCTGTCCAGCGCCTTCGCCAGCATGGCCGATCAGGTCCGCCGGCACACCGAGGAGCTGGAAGACAAGGTCCAGCAGCGCACCCAGGCGCTCGAAGCGGCCAACCGCGAGATGGCCGCCGCGCAGAAGAAGATCGGCGACTCCATCGACTACGCCAGCCTGATCCAGCGTGCCATCCTCCCCGATCGCCAGCTGCAGGCGTCCCTGGGCGAGCACCATTTCGTCCTGTGGAAACCGCGCGACGTGGTCGGCGGCGACTTCTACATCTACCGCGAAGGCCCGCGGGACAGCCTGATCGGCGTCGTCGACTGCGCCGGCCACGGGGTGCCCGGCGCGCTGATGACCATGCTCGCCCTGGCCGCCATCGACCACGCCATCGACAGCGTGAAGAGCCACGACCCGGCGGCCATCCTGCGCGAGACCGACCACGTGATGCGCGGCATGCTCGGCCAGGAAGAGTTCACCCACTCACTGGCCACCAACATGGACGCAGGCCTGGTGCGCGTCGACCACCAGCGCAAGCTGCTGCACTTCTCCGGAGCGAAGATTTCCCTGTTCGCCAGCGACGGCAACGACGTGCGCGAATACAAGGGCGCACGCCGCGCCATCGGCGACAAGCGCCAGGGCGACTACCAGGACGTGGAAATCCCGATGGAAACCGGCTGGACCTATTACCTGTGCACCGACGGCTTCCTCGACCAGGCCGGCGGCGAGCACGGCTTCGGCTTCGGCAACAGCCGCTTCGCCGACCTGCTGCGCAACCACGCGCGCCGACCGTTGGCCGAGCAGGCCGATGTGTTCGCCGCTACCCTCGCCCACTACCAGGGTGAGCAGCCGCAGCGCGACGACATCACCATTCTCTCTTTCCGCTTCGACTAGGGGTTAATCCATGGAATCGCTAGATCTGTTGGCCATGCGCGAGAGCTTTACCCGGCAACGCATACTGCTCTGCTTCAACGGGCCCATCTCGCGCAGCCTGATCGAGGAAATCGGCCACGCGCTGCGCAACTACCTGCAAGCCGAGCAGGCGCATCCCAGCGAAGCGATGGACGTGTTCGCCGTCTACATCGAGATGACCCAGAACATCCGCCACTACGCCACCCAGCGCGGCTACAACGAGCAGGAAGCCTCGGCCACCGTGGCGATTGCCCGCGATGACGAAGGCCACTACGTGGTCTCCGCCGGCAACCTGGTGGAGCTCGCCGACGGCCAGGGCCTGGTGCGCAGCATCGAAGCCATCGCCGGGCTCGACAAGGCCCAGCTCAAGGCGGCGTACAAGGAGCAGCTGCGCCGCCCGCGCGACGCCGAAGCCTCCACCGGCGCGGGTCTCGGCCTGCTGGACATCGCCCGCAAGTCCAGCGCGCCGCTCAAGACCTCCCTCACCGAACAACCCGACGGCCGCGCCTTCTTCAGCCTGCGCGCCGTGATCTGAACCGCGAAATTCAGGAAGACCCGACATGAGCGATCTCAACGTCACCGGAACCCAATCCACCCCACAGATCCACGGCGACTGGCAGGCCGGCATCCTCGCGATGCAGGGCGACTCCTACCCGGAAAACTCCTTTGAACTATTCGGCCAGGTCATCGAGTGGGTCGAGCGCTTCCTCACCGAGGAGCAGCGCCCGCTGGAGCTCGACCTGCGCCTGCTGTACCTCAACACGAGCTCGATCAAGGCCATGATGGACATCTTCGACCTGCTCGAAGAAGCCCACGGCCAGGGCCGTGCCACCCGCGTGGCGTGGCACTACGACCGACGCAACGAGCGCGTCGCCGAACTGGCCGAGGAATTCCGCGAGGACTGTACCTTCCCGTTCGTCATCCAAGCCTACGACGAGTAAGTGCCATGACTAGCGAGCGCGAGCTGGACCTGCTGATCGAAGAGCTGCTGGCCGACCCCCAGTACGAAGGGCACCCCCTGCGCGAGGCCCTGTACCAGAAGCACCAGCAATCCCTCGACCAGCTCGCGCGCCTGGAACGCATCGCGCGGATTTCCGACGGCTTCCAGTCCATGGCCCGGCAGCAGAACAGCACGCTGTCCGAGCGCTACCACAAGCAGCTGCGCCAGCTGGAAAAGGTCGCGCGCATCTCCGACCGCTACCAGGACATGATGCGCGACCTCAACATCGCGCTGAAGGAAGCCTCGACCCACGACACCCTCACCGGCATCGCCAACCGCCGCCTGCTGATGGAGCGCCTGCGCGAAGAAAGCGAACGTGCCCAGCGCCACGGCGAGTCCTACGTGCTGGCCATGCTCGACGTCGACCGCTTCAAGCAGGTCAACGACACCTGGGGCCACGAAGTGGGCGACCGCGTGCTGGTGGAAATCGGCCGCGCCATGGAATCCGCCCTGCGCCAGTACGACCTCTGCGGCCGCTGGGGTGGCGAGGAATTCCTGCTGATCCTGCCCGACACCCGCCTGGCCGACGCCGCCGCCATCATCGAGCGCGTGCGCAACGACATCCGCTGCCTGGCCGTGCGCGTGGGCACCAATGCCCTGTCCGTCACCGCCAGCTTCGGCGTCGCCGAGCATCATCCGGGCGAGAGCTACTCCCAGACCCTGAGCCGCGCCGACGCCGCCCTGCTGGACGCCAAGCGCAGCGGGCGCGACAAGTGCGAGTTCGCCACGGCCTGAACCCGCACCGGCGCGCTGGCGCGGCCACGCAAGTGGCATATGCCGGCCAATCCGATTAAGGTCCCTGGACCACCTGGAAAGGACGCAGCATGGCCACCAAGACCTCCACTCCGCGCCAGCAGACGCACCTCGCCGTCCTGATCGACGCCGACAACGCCCCCGCCGCCATCGTCGAGGGGTTGTTCGAGGAAATCGCCAAGTACGGCGTCGCCAGCGTCAAGCGCATCTACGGCGACTGGACCAAGCCCAACCTGGGCAAGTGGAAGCAGGTGCTGCTGGACCACTCCATCCAGCCGATGCAGCAGTTCGCCTACACCAGCGGCAAGAACGCCACCGACAGCGCGTTGATCATCGACGCCATGGACCTGCTCTACACCCGCCGCTTCGACGGCTTCTGCCTGGTCTCCAGCGACAGCGACTTCACCCGCCTGGCCGCACGCCTGCGCGAGGAAGGGCTGACCGTCTACGGCTTCGGCGAGGAGAAGACGCCCAAGCCGTTCGTCTCCGCCTGCGACAAGTTCATCTACACCGAAATCCTCCGCGCCACGCCCGAAGCCCCCGTCGAGCCGGTGCCCGTCACCGACAGGACCGCCGCCCCGAGCGCCAACGACACGCCCAAGCCTGAGGCCAAGCGCAAATCGCAGAAGGTCCCGCTGGACTTCATCGCCAAGGTGCTCGACGACATCGACGGCGATGATGACGACTGGGTCCAGCTGGGCGCCCTCGGCCAGAACATCAGCAAACTGCAGCCTGCGTTCGATCCGCGCCTGTATGGCTTCAAGAAACTCAGCGACCTGATCAAGGGCCACCCCAGGCGCTTCGAGTTGCAGGCGCGCGGCACCAGTGGCACCGGTGGAAAAGACCTGTACGTGCGCAACGTGAGTACGGCGCGCTGAGAGCGACGCGCGACACTGCTCCTGCTCAACGAACCCTCCGCGCCGGATGATTAAAGTCGGGTGTGAGCATTACTGCGGAATCGACTCATGCGCTACCTGCTGATCCCCTTGCTGGCGCTGTTCGCGGCGAGCGCGGCCCATGCTGGCACCCTGCGTTGCGGCACCAGCCTGATCAACGAAGGCGACCCGATGGATGAGGTGCTCGCCAAATGCGGGCAACCGGCCAAGCGTGTCGTCACGCCGCCCACAAAGCCGCGTCGGGGAGCGGACGGGAAGTTCATCCCCGGGCGGCCGCAACTGGAAACCTGGATGTACGGCCCCAGCAATGGCGCCTATCGCTACCTGTTCTTCCGCGACACGCAGCTCCAACTGATCAATACCACGCGCAAGGAGCTGCTCTGAGCGGCGTGTCCTGCACACACTGTTCGTGCCTGCACGCCCGCCGCTACCAAAGGCGCCTACCCATCGCGGCGGCATCTCCCTAGACTGGTCGCCTTCGCCAATCCGGAGGGCACCATGCAAACCACCTTCAACTTCACCCTCGGCATCGACCCGCAGGCGCGCGACGTCGTGGTCAAGGGCCTGCTCGCCTACAACCTCGGGCAGATGGGCCGCAGCAACACCTACGACGACTTCGAGCTCTACGCCCGCGATGCGGAAGGCGAAGTGGTCGGCGGCATGTTCGGCCAATCCGGCATGGGCTGGCTCTACATCGACTACCTCTGGCTGCAGGACGACCAGCGCGGCAGCGGCCTGGGCAGCCAGCTCATCGCCCTGGCCGAAGACGAAGCCCGCCGTCGCGGCTGCGTCGGCCTGTTCCTCTACACCTACAGCTTCCAGGCCCCCGGCTTCTACGAGAAACAGGGCTTCGAGCGCATGGGCGTGCTCGAAGACTGCCCGCCGGGGCATCAGCGCATCTACCTGAAGAAGCACCTGGGCTGATTGCCGCCCCAGTTCCCTGCAGGAGCGAACTTGTGACCCACAGGGATGTGGGAAATGCCGAAATCCGTCGGGAACGGATTCGGCCTCGCGAACCCGCCCGGCGCAGCGCGCGACGGGCCAATCGCGGACAGCGCCGCTCCTCCACCCATAAAAAAGGCCGGTCATTCGACCGGCCTTTTTCTTACCGCTTATTCACCATCAGCCATTGCTGGGGAAGGCGAACTGCGCCGCTTCGTGCGACTTGCGCTGCGGCCAGCGCTGGGTGATGGCCTTGCGCTTGGTGTAGAAGCGCACGCCGTCCGGGCCGTAGGCGTGCAGGTCGCCGAACAGCGAACGCTTCCAGCCGCCGAAGCTGTGGTAGGCCACCGGTACCGGCAGGGGTACGTTGACGCCGACCATGCCGACTTCGATCTCGTCGCAGAACAGGCGCGCCGCTTCACCGTCGCGGGTGAAGATGCAGGTGCCGTTGCCGTATTCGTGGTCGTTGATCAGCTGCATGGCTTCTTCCAGGCTGTTCACGCGCACGATGCACAGCACCGGGCCGAAGATTTCTTCCTGGTAGATGGTCATGTCCGGGGTCACCTTGTCGAACAGGGTGCCGCCGACGAAGAAGCCGTTCTCGTGACCGGCAACCTTGTAGTTGCGGCCGTCGACCAGCAGTTGGGCGCCCTGCTCGACACCGGCGTCGATGTAGCCGGTGACTTTCTGCTGGGCAGCGCCGGTGACCAGCGGGCCCATGTCCAGGCCGCAGGAAGTGCCAGCGCCGATCTTCAGGGCCTTGATCTGCGGAACGATCTTCTCGACCAGCGCGTCGCCGATCTGGTCGCCCACGCAAACGGCAACGGAGATGGCCATGCAGCGCTCGCCGCAGGAGCCGTAGGCCGCACCCATCAGGGCGCTGACGGCGTTGTCCAGGTCACAGTCGGGCATCAGCACGGCGTGGTTCTTGGCGCCGCCCAGGGCCTGGACGCGCTTGCCGCGCTTGGTGCCTTCGGAATAGATGTACTCGGCGATCGGGGTCGAGCCGACGAAGCTCAGGGCTTTGACTTCCGGGGCCTCGATCAGCGCGTCCACGGCGATCTTGTCGCCGTGCACCACGTTCAGCACGCCCTTGGGCAGGCCGGCTTCTTCGAACAGTTCGGCGATCAGCAGGGTGGAGCTCGGGTCACGCTCGGACGGCTTGAGGATGAAGGTGTTGCCGCAGGCGATGGCCAGCGGGTACATCCACAGCGGCACCATGGCCGGGAAGTTGAACGGGGTGATGCCGGCGACCACGCCGATCGGCTGGAAGTCGCTCCAGGCGTCGATGTTCGGGCCGACGTTGCGGCTGTACTCGCCCTTGAGGATTTCCGGGGCGGCGCTGGCGTACTCGACGTTCTCGATGCCGCGCTTGAGTTCACCGGCGGCGTCTTCCAGGGTCTTGCCGTGTTCTTCGCTGATCAGCTGGCTGATGCGCGCTTCGTTGGCTTCGAGCAGTTGCTTGAAGCGGAACAGCACCTGGGCGCGCTTGGCCGGCGGGGTGTTGCGCCAGGCCGGGAAGGCGGCCTTGGCGGCGTCGATGGCCTGCTGCACGGTTTCGCGGCTGGCCAGCGGAACCTTGCGGATGGCTTCGCCGGTGGACGGGTTGAAGACGTCGGCGGTGCGGCCGGTGTCGGCGATCATCTCGCCGCCGATCAGGTGCTTGACGGTGGTCATGGGAAGTCTCTTCTCGCTGAAAGTATTGGGGCGAGGCTCGCGAGGAGCCCCTCTCCCTAGCCCTCTCCCTGAAGGGAGAGGGGATTGTTCGGTATGAAGCGTGGGCGGCAAGGCACGCCGGCAGTCACTCTAAGGTGACTCGGCGCGGCATGCCTTCTCGCGTGCCCGCGCGCTCAGTGGCTGTGCGGCTGCCCGTCCTTGAGCTCGATCTCGATGAAGGCCACTTCGTGATCGCAAGGGTTGATCACGTTGTGCTCGGTACCGATCTGGCGGGTGTAGCTCGCCCCCAGGACCAGCGGCGCACGGCGCTCGCCCTCGGGGGTTTCCAGCAGCAGCTCGCCGTTGGTCACCGGGACCACGACGTATTCCATGCCATGGCGGTGCCAGCCGGTCTCGGCACCGGGGGCGAAGCGCCACTCGGTGACCAGGACCTTGTCGTTGTCGATCTGTACCGTCGGGACGGCCTTGGGACGCTCGCTCACTTACGCCACCCCGTTGAGGGCGTCGCCGACGGCGCTGAACAGGCGGTCCAGGTCCTCGGGCTTGGCGTTGAAGGTCGGGCCGAACTGCAGGGTGTCACCGCCGAAGCGCACGTAGAAGCCTTCTTTCCACAGCTTCATGCTGGCTTCGAACGGACGCACGATGGCGTCGCCGTCACGGGCGCCGATCTGGATGGCGCCGGCCAGGCCGCAGTTGCGGATGTCGACGACGTTCTTCGCGCCCTTCAGGCCGTGCAGGGCCTTCTCGAAGTGCGGAGCCAGTTCCAGGGACTGCTGGATCAGGTTTTCCTTTTCCAGCAGGTCCAGCGCGGCGAGACCGGCGGCGCAGGCGACCGGGTGCGCGGAGTAGGTGTAGCCATGGCCGAACTCGACGGCGTATTCCGGCAGGTTCTGGCCCATGAAGGTGTCGTAGATTTCGCTGCTGGCGATCACCGCGCCCATGGGGATGGCGCCGTTGGTGACCTGCTTGGCGACGTTCATGATGTCCGGCTTCACGCCGAAGAACTCGGCGCCGGTGGCCTTGCCCATGCGGCCGAAGGCGGTGATCACTTCGTCGAAGATCAGCAGGATGTTGTGCTGGTCGCAGATTTCGCGCAGGCGTTGCAGGTAGCCCTTCGGCGGAACCAGGACGCCGGCGGAACCGGACATCGGCTCGACGATGACGGCGGCGATGTTCGACGCGTCATGCAGTTCGATCAGCTTCAGCAGTTCGTTGGCCAGCTCGACGCCGCCGGTTTCGGCCATGCCCTTGGTGAAGGCCATGCCCGGCTGCAGGGTGTGCGGCAGGTGGTCGACGTCCATCAGCTGGCCGAACATCTTGCGGTTGCCGCCGATGCCGCCCAGGGCGGTGCCGGCGACGTTCACGCCGTGGTAGCCACGGGCGCGGCCGATCAGCTTGGTCTTCTGCGCCTGGCCTTTCAGGCGCCAGTAGGCGCGGGCCATCTTGATCGAGGTGTCGGCGCACTCGGAGCCCGAGCCGGTGAAGAACACGTGGTCGAGGCCGGCCGGGGTCAGCTGGGTGATCTTCTCGGCCAGCTTGAAGGACAGCGGGTGGCCGTACTGGAACGCCGGGGAGTAGTCGAGGGTGGTCAGCTGCTTGGCGACCGCGTCGGCGATTTCCTTGCGCGAGTGACCGGCGCCGCAGGTCCACAGGCCCGACAGGCTGTCGTAGATCTTGCGGCCCTGGTCGTCCACCAGCCAGCTGCCTTCGGCGGCGACGATGATGCGCGGATCCTTGTGGAAGTTGCGGTTGGCGCTGAAGGGCATCCAGTGGGCCTTCAGGTTCAGTTCGCTGGCCACCGACGGGGTGACGTTCACTTGCTGGTTCATGCAGCTTGTCCTCGAAGACAGTCTTGTTGGGCGCGCAGGCCGCGGTGGGCCTGGTGCGATGGTCTTAGATTGGGCCTGACTTAACGTGAGTTAAAGCTTATTCTTCTTACGTTCAGTTTCGGATTGGTAAAACTAAAATGGCGAAACAACGGGCACCTTCCCTGGGCCAGGTCAGCGACTTCGAGATCCGCCTGCTGCGCATCTTCAAAACCATAGTCGAGTGCGGCAGCTTCTCGGCCGCCGAGAGCACGCTGGGCATCAGCCGCTCGGCGATCAGCCTGCACATGGGCGACCTGGAAAAGCGCTTAGGGATGCGCCTGTGCCAGCGCGGCCGGGCGGGCTTCGCGCTGACCGACGAGGGCCGCGAGGTGTACCGCGCGACGCAGTCGCTGCTGGCGGCGCTGGAGGGCTTCCGCGCCGAGGTCAACGAGTTGCACCAGCACCTGCGCGGCGAGCTGAACATCGGCATCATCAACAACCTGGTGACCCTGCCGCAGATGCGCATCACCCACGCCCTGCGCGCGCTGAAGGCCAGCGGGCCGGGCGTGCGGATCAACATCGGCATGACCACGCCCAACGAGATCGAACTGGGCGTTCTCGACGGACGGTTGCATGTCGGCGTGGTACCGCTCATCAGTCCGCTGTCGGGGCTGGAGTATTCCTCTTTATACGAGGAGCGCTCGCTGCTGTTCTGCAGCCAGGAGCACCCACTGTTCGAGCGCGACGATGCGGGCATCACCGTGCAGGAAATCCACGCCTGCGACGCGGTGGCGCCGAGCTACCGCATCCCGGCCGAGGCGCAGGAGCGGCACCAGGAACTCTCCGGCAGCGCCACGGCCTCGGACCGCGAGGGCATGGCCTTCCTGATCCTTACCGGCAGCTACATCGGCTACCTGCCCGACCACTATGCCGCCGACTGGGTCGCCCAGGGCCGCCTGCGCGCGCTGCGGCCGGAGCGCTTCCACTACGACATCCCGCTCACCGTGGTGACCCGCAAGGGCCGCCGGCCGAACCTGGTGCTGGAGCGGTTCCTCGAGGCGGTGGCGCAGAGTCGTTGAACGCAGCTCCTTGTAGGAGCGCGCCATGAGCGCGATCGCGGGCATGGCCCGCTCCTACAGGTGGGCACCTGGCTAATGCAAGGCATATTCTGCCTATCCAATTTGTCGCCCCAGCCACCAAAAATCCTATACCCCCTCCCCTGTAGCCCGCGGGCCGCGGGGTTTGCGTGGGTGCAGCTTTTCCCTAGCCTGCGACTACAAAAAACATAATTTCGCTATTCACAGCCTCTGAACAGAATGCGGCCAACACCTCCTCCCTAGCCGCAACAAGAACAAACGTGATCAGAGTCTGAGGAAGCAAGCCATGACCGACCTGAATCCAGGCGCCTTCGGCAAGAAGTCGCTTGATAACCTGGAAATCGACACGCTGGTCGTTGGCGCCGGACAAGCCGGCGTCGCCATGAGCGAGCACCTGACCCAACAGGGCGTGCCGCACATCGTGCTGGAAAAGAGCCGCATCGCCGAAGCCTGGCGCACCGGCCGTTGGGATTCGCTGGTAGCGAACGGCCCAGCCTGGCACGACCGCTTCCCGAACATGGAATTCCCGGTTGGCCCGGATGACTTCCCGCACAAGGAGCAGGTGGCGGACTACTTCGTCGCCTACGCCAAGCAGTTCAATGCGCCGATCCGCACCGGCGTGGAAGTGAAGAAGGTCACCCGCAACGAAGGCCGCCCCGGCTTCACCGTGGAAACCTCCGAAGGCACGATCCAGGCCCTGCGCATCGTCTCCGCCACCGGCCCGTTCCAGCGCCCGGTGATCCCGGCCATCGCGCCGAAGGACGAAGGCCTCTACCAGATCCACTCGGCCAAGTACTACAACCCGCAGCAGTTGCCCGAGGGCGCCGTGCTGGTGATCGGTGCCGGCTCCTCCGGCGTGCAGATCGCCGACGAGCTGAACCGCGCCGGCAAGAAGACCTACCTGTCCGTGGGAGCCCATGACCGCCCGCCGCGCGCCTACCGCAACCGCGACTTCGTCTGGTGGCTGGGCGTGCTCGGCCTGTGGGACGCCGAGGAAGTGCAGCCGGGCCGCGAACACGTGACCATCGCCGTGAGCGGTGCCCGTGGCGGCGAGACCATCGACTTCCGCCGCCTGGCCAACGAGGGCATCACCCTCACCGGCCTGACCAAGGCCTTCGAAGGCGGCAAGGTGAGCTTCCAGGACGACCTGGTGGCCAACCTGAAAGCCGGCGACGACAACTACCTTGGCCTGCTGGACGCCGCCGACGCCTACATCGAGCGCAACGGCCTGGACCTGCCGCTGGAGCCTGAGGCCCGCAAGGTCTTCGCCGATGCCGAGTGCATCCGCAATCCGATCCAGGAGCTGAACCTCGCCGACGCCGGCATCACCGCGATCATCTGGGCCACCGGCTACGCCGTGGACTTCAACTGGCTGCAGGTGGACGCCTTCGACGACAAGGGCAAGCCCAAGCACCAGCGCGGCGTATCCCGCGAGCCGGGCGTGTACTTCGTCGGCCTGCCGTGGCTGTCCCGTCGCGGCTCCACCTTCATCTGGGGCGTCTGGCACGACGCCAAGCACGTGGCCGGCCACATCGCCACCCAACGCCGTTACGTCGAATATCAGGATGCCTCGCAGCGCGAAGGCTCCGTTCCGAAAGCCGCATCCTGGGAGTAAGAGATGCCTACCCATACTCGCATTCGCATGTTCAACACCAAGGACACCTACCCGAACCAGACCCTGGACAACGACCTCTGCCAGGCCGTGCGCGCCGGCAACACCGTGTACGTGCGCGGCCAGGTCGGTACCGACTTCGAGGGCAACCTGGTCGGGCTGGGCGACCCGCGTGCCCAGGCCGAACAGGCGATGAAGAACGTCAAGCAATTGCTGGAAGAAGCCGGCAGCGACCTGTCGCACATCGTCAAGACCACCACCTACCTGATCGACCCGCGCTACCGCGAGCCGGTGTACCAGGAAGTCGGCAAGTGGCTGAAGGGCGTGTTCCCGATCTCCACCGGCCTGGTGGTGTCGGCCCTCGGCCAGCCGCAGTGGTTGATGGAGATCGATGTCATCGCCGTCATTCCGGACTGAAAGCTACTGCGCTAGGCCATGCTGCGTTGGGGCCGGTCGAGAAAATGCTCATTTGCTACAGCAAACTCCGCTTTTCTCGCCCAACCCCGCCTTGCCTGGCCTTCGCTCACAACGCTTTCAAGCGTGCAGGCGATGCGGATTTTCCGCATCGCCCTTTGTCGTTTTAGCTATTGGAACAAGCAAGGAGCCACCATGACCTTCTCCATCGTCGGCCGCTGCGCCGAAACCGGACAACTGGGTATCGCCATCAGCTCCTCGAGCATCGCCGTGGGCGCCCGCTGCCCCTGGGTACGCGCCGGCGTCGGCGCGGTGGCCACGCAGAACATCACCCTGCCGGCCCTCGGCCCGCAGATCCTCGACCAGCTCGAAGCCGGCCTCGAGCCGGGTGCGGCGCTGGACAAGGCGCTCTCCAGCAACGGCTACAGCCAGTACCGCCAGGTGACGGTGATCGACCAGCACGGCAAGGTCGCGCTGTTCACCGGTAGCGAGGCGCTGGGCGTGTACAACGCCGTGGCGGGTGAGAACTGCGTGGCGGCCGGCAACCTGCTGTCCTCCACGGCGGTGATCGAAGCCATGACCCAGGCCTTCGAAAACGCCAACGGCTGCCTGGCCGAGCGCCTGCTGGCCGCGATGCAGGCGGCGATGGCCGCCGGTGGCGAAGCCGGCCCGGTGCACTCGGCGGCGCTGAAGGTCGTCGGCGACCTGGTCTGGCCGATCGTCGACCTGCGCGTGGACTGGGCCGACGAAGCGCCCATCGATGAGCTGGAGAAACTCTGGGTGGCCTACAAGCCGCAGCTGGAGGATTACCTCGTGCGCGCCCTCGACCCGACCAAGGCACCGAGCTACGGTGTGCCGGGCGACGAGTAAGTGACTCTCCTGTAGGAGCGGGCCATGCCCGCGAAGCTCTGTTTCGCCGATCGCGGGCATGGCCCGCTCCTACAAAAGCTTTCAAGCAGGACCCGACCATGCCTTCCAGCCGTGAAATCCTCGCCGACCTGATCGCCTTCGACACCGTCAGCCGCCACTCCAACCTGGCGCTGATCCACTACATCCGCGACTACCTCGCCGGCTTCGGCATTGCCTGCGAGCTGTTCCACGATGCCGAAGGCGGCAAGGCCAATCTCTACGCCACGCTGGGTCCGCAGGACCGCGGCGGCGTGTGCCTGTCCGGCCACACCGACGTGGTGCCGACCGATGGCCAGCCGTGGACGGTCCCGCCGTTCGAACTGACCGAGCGCGACGGTCGCCTCTACGGGCGCGGCACGGCGGACATGAAGGGCTACATCGCCTGCGTGCTGGCGGCGGTACCGGCGTTTCTTGCCCAGCCGCTACGCCTGCCGGTACACCTGGCCTTCTCCTACGACGAGGAAGTCGGCTGCCTGGGCGTACGCTCGCTGCTCGCCGCGCTGGAACACCGCGAGCACAAGCCGATGGTCTGCATCATCGGCGAACCCACCGAGCTCAAGCCAGTGCTCGGCCACAAGGGCAAGCTCGCCATGCGCTGCCAGGTGCACGGCGCGCCGTGCCATTCGGCCTATGCGCCGCAGGGCGTGAACGCCATCGAGTACGCGGCGAAGCTGATCGGCCGTCTCGGCGAGATCGGCACCCGCCTGGCTGCACCGGAGCGTCACGATCCGCGCTTCGATCCGCCCTATTCCACCGTGCAGACCGGCGTGATCAGCGGCGGCCGCGCGCTGAACATCGTGCCCGCCGAGTGCCAGTTCGACTTCGAAGTGCGCGCGTTGCCCAGCGACGATCCGCAACAGGTCGCCGATGACCTGCGCGCCTTCGCCGAGGCCGAGCTGCTGCCGAAGATGCGCGCGGTGAAGGCCGAGACGGATATCCGCTTCAGCGAGCTGTCGGCCTATCCCGCCCTGGTCACCGACCAGCAGGCGCAGGCCGCCGAGTTGATTGCACTGCTCAGCGGTTCGCGGGACTTCACCACCGTGGCCTACGGCACCGAGGGCGGACTGTTCCACCAGGCCGGCATCCCCACCGTGGTCTGCGGCCCGGGCAGCATGGACCAGGGCCACAAGCCGGACGAGTTCGTCAGCCTGGAGCAGTTGGCCAAATGCGATGACATGATGGCGCGGCTGGCGGAGTGGCTGCGCAGCTGACGCATCGCGCGGTCTACCCGTTTTCGTAGGAGCGGACTCCGTCCGCGATGTGCCACCGGCCTGCTCGGAGCGGCCGGGAATCGATCGCGGATGAATCCGCTCCTACAAGGGCATAACGTGGCACGAGCTGCCCAACCGGGTTCGCGAGCAAGCTCGCTCCTACAGGGAGCGATTGCTCTTCGTAGGAGCGAGCTTGCTCGCGAACCAACCCCCGTCGAAAAACCTCAGGCAAACGCCGCGCGCAGCTCGTCCATGCTCGCGAAGTAGTGCGCCGGGCTCTCCGCCAGCAGCTCTTCACGGCTGCCGAAGCCGTAGCCGACACCGGCCGCGGACAGGCCATTGCGGTGCGCGCCGATCAAATCGTGCTTGCGGTCGCCGATCATCAGGGTCTGCGCCAGGTCCAGCTTCTCGATACCCAGCAGGTGCTCGATCAGCTCCACCTTGTTGGTGCGCGTGCCGTCCAGCTCGCTGCCGTAGATCACCTTGAAGTGCCGGGCAAAGTCGAAGTGGCGGGCGATTTCCGCCGCGAACACCGTCGGCTTGCTGGTGCAGATGTACAGCGTGCGGCCCTGGCCGCCGAGCAGCTGCAGCAGCTCGCCGACACCGTCGAACACCCTGTTCTCGTAGAGCCCGGTGTCCTTGAAGCGCACGCGGTAGTGGTTCACCGCTTCCCAGGCGCGCGCCTCGTCGAAGTCGTAGGTGCTCATGAAGCACTGCAGCAACGGTGGGCCGATGAAGTGTTCGAGCTGGCGCAGGTCGGGCTCGTCGATGCCCAGTTGGGCGAGGGCGTACTGGATCGAGCGGGTGATGCCCTCGCGCGGGTCGGTGAGGGTGCCGTCGAGGTCGAAGAGGATGTTCTGGTAATGCATGGGATCAGCGTCCGGCCGCGAAAGTCGGGCGGGAAGGATACTGCGCATGACCGCCCGGGCGAAGCACGAATCGCCGAACGACAGTCTCAGGGAGCAGAGCCCTGCCCCTGGCGCAACACGCGGAAACCACCGCTGACGTTCACCGGCGGGTCACCGCCGACGCCGTAGGTCTGTACGGTGGCGTCCGACTCGGGCTCATCCTCCGGCTGCGCCAGCTGGCCGGCGAGCTTTTCCTGCACGCGGCCGCCGAGGTGATCGACGCCGGCCATCACCCCGCCGTCCGGATCACGCATCAGCGCCAGCCATTGCTCGTCGAAGGCGGCGTTGATCTCCTTGCGCAACTGGGTTTCCACCTCGGGCCGCGCGTGGTCGTTGCCGGCCATGCTGAACAGGGTGAAGGCCACGGAGATTACCGAACCGGCGACCTTGCCAGCCGCGCCGGCCACCACGCCGACAATGCTGCGGTTCTTCAGTTCGTTGACCAGCTTGGCGCTGGTGCGCTGGGCGACCGGCGACACCCCGCTGACCTTGGTACCGGCACCGGCCTTGCCCGAGGCGGTACGGATTTCCTGCATCAGCGCGGCGAAGGCAGGGAGCTTGCCGATGTCCTTCGCGCGCAGCACGTCGTAGAGCGAGGCGTCACGGCTGGATGGCGGACCCAGGCTGATCGCCGGAATGCCCATCAGGTGTTCATCGAAAGCGTTCTGCGGGATGCCGCGGCGCTGGGGAATTTCCTTCAGCGCGACGGTCAGTAGCTCGACGTAGTGCCGGGTGGCCTTCTCCATCACCGCGTCGGGATCGACCTGCCTGGCGACCGGGACGAGCACCTGCTTGCGGTACTGCTCCTGCAGGTAGACGGCCAGTTTGTCGACGGTGGGGTCGAGATCGCCGTGGGAGCCCATCTTGTACCAGGCGACCTTCATGCCGAGCCATTGCTGGGTCCAGTAGCTGGAGAACCAGGGGATGAATTTTTCGTCGGTGCGCTGGTAGACCAGGTCCATCCACTGCTGCATGGCTTCTTCGGCGTAGGCGCGGGCCTGGGAAGTGGCGGCCAGGGAGGCGGCGCCGATGTCGGCATCGACCTGCCGCCAGGTGGCTTCGGTGATGGGTGCTGCCGGTTGGGCGGAGTGATGGGCACAGCCGCCCAGCGCCAGCAGAAGCAGCGCGAGGACACCGCCACGCCGCCAGGGCGAAACGGTGGAGCAGAAAGAGCACAGACTGTTCATGGCCGCCCGCCGGCTCGGCGGCATCCCCGGCGCCGCCCGCTACTGACTTCGGCCGGGCACGCCCTGGCGTCCGGTCACCTTCGGTCAGTATAGGGCGCGAGGTCTGCCGCGGCGGGCCGTCCGGCGGTTCGGCCGGGGTTCGCGAGCAAGCTCGCTCCTACAGGAAGCCACGCGCTCTTTGTAGGAGCGAGCTTGCTCGCGAACCGCCCAACCGAATGAGCACGATCAGAACGTGGATGCAGGTGCGATCAGCCGGCAAACCCCTCGGCAATATGCTGATCCTTCAGCTTCACGTAGTTGCCGGCGGTATAGCTGAAGAACGCGCGCTCCTTGTCCGTCAGCGGGCGGGCCTTCTTCACCGGGCTGCCGACATAGAGGAAGCCGCTCTCCAGCACCTTGCCCGGCGGCACCAGGCTGCCGGCGCCGAGGATCACCTCGTCCTCGATCACCGCACCGTCCATCACGATCGAACCCATGCCGACCAGGATGCGGCTGCCGATGGTGCAGCCATGTAGCAGCACCTTGTGGCCGATGGTCACTTCGTCGCCGATGGTCAGTGGGAAGCCGTCCGGGTTGAAGGGGCCGGCGTGGGTGATGTGCAGCACGCTGCCGTCCTGCACGCTGGTGCGCGCGCCAATGCGGATGCGGTGCATGTCGCCGCGGATCACCACCAGCGGCCAGACCGAGCTGTCGGCGCCAATCTCCACGTCGCCGATGACCACGGCGCTGGCATCGACGAACACGCGCTCGCCGAGGGATGGCGTTTTGCCCTGATACGAACGAATAGTCACGATAGAGTCTCTCTGGCTGCGAATAGGCCCGATTGTATTTAAGATGGCCAGGTGTTTCTTCAGCCAAGGTGCCACCGTGAGCGCGAATCCTCTTCTGCAGAGCTACGACCTGCCGCCCTTCTCGTCCATTCGCCCCGAGCACGTGAAGCCGGCCATCGAGCAGATCCTCGCCGACAACCGCGCGGCCATCGCGCGCATCCTCGCCCAGCAGAACGGCACCCCGACCTGGGCCGGCCTGGTGCTGGCCATGGACGAACTGCATGACCGCCTGGGCAAGGCCTGGAGCCCGGTCAGCCACCTCAATGCGGTGTGCAACAGCGCCGAATTGCGCGACGCCTATGAAGGCTGCCTGCCGCTGCTGTCCGCCTACTGGACCGAGCTGGGCCAGAACGCCGAGTTGTTCAAGGCCTACGAGTCGCTGGCCAGCAGCTCCGAGTCGAAAGGCTACGACGTCGCCCAGAAGACCATCCTCGAACACGCCCTGCGCGACTTCCGCCTGTCGGGTATCGACCTGCCGGCGGACCAGCAGCAGCGCTACGCGGAAATCCAGACGCGCCTGTCCGAGCTGGGCAGCCGCTTCTCCAACCAGTTGCTGGACGCCACCCAGGCCTGGACCAAGCACGTCACCGACGAAGCCGCCCTCGCCGGCCTGACCGACTCGGCCAAGGCGCAGATGCAGGCCGCCGCCCAGGCCAAGGAACTCGACGGCTGGCTGATCAGCCTGGAATTCCCCAGCTACTACGCCGTGATGACCTACGCCGAAGACCGCGCCCTGCGCGAAGAGGTCTACGCCGCGTACTGCACCCGCGCCTCCGATCAGGGCCCGAACGCCGGGCAGAACGACAACGGCCCGGTGATGCAGGAAATCCTCGACCTGCGCCAGGAGCTGTCGCACCTGCTGGGCTTCAAGAACTTCGCCGAACTGTCCCTGGCCACCAAGATGGCCGAGACGCCCGAGCAGGTGCTGAACTTCCTCCGCGACCTGGCCGTGCGCAGCAAGCCCTTCGCCGCCCAGGACCTGGAGCAGCTCAAGGCCTACGCCGCCGAGCAGGGCTGCCCGAACCTATCGAGCTGGGACGCCAGCTACTTCGGCGAGAAACTGCGCGAGGCGCGCTACAGCGTGTCCCAGGAAGCCCTGCGCGAATACTTCCCGATCGACAAGGTGCTTGGCGGCCTGTTCGCCATCGTGCAGAAGCTCTACGGCATCCAGATTCGCGAACTGAACGACTTCGAACGCTGGCACCCGGACGTGCGCCTGTTCGAGATCGAGGAAAACGGCCAGCACGTCGGCCGCTTCTACTTCGACCTCTACGCCCGCGCCAACAAGCGCGGCGGCGCCTGGATGGACGGCGCCCGCGACCGTCGCCGCACCGCCGGCGGCGACCTGCAGGCGCCGGTAGCCTATCTGGTGTGCAACTTCACCCCGGCGGTCGGCGGCAAGCCGGCGCTGCTGACCCACGATGAAGTGACCACCCTGTTCCACGAGTTCGGCCATGGCCTGCACCACCTGCTGACCCGCGTCGAGCACGCCGGCGCCTCGGGCATCAACGGCGTGGCCTGGGACGCAGTGGAGCTGCCGAGCCAGTTCATGGAGAACTGGTGCTGGGAGCCGGAAGGCCTGGCGCTGATCTCCGGCCACTACGAGACCGGCGCGGCGCTGCCGCAGGACCTGCTGGAGAAGATGCTCGCCGCGAAGAATTTCCAGTCTGGACTGATGATGGTCCGCCAGCTGGAGTTCTCCCTGTTCGACTTCGAGCTGCACGCCACCCATGGCGACGGCCGCAGCGTGCTCGACGTGATCGAGGCCATCCGCGATGAAGTCGCGGTGATGCGCCCACCGGCGTACAACCGCTTCGCCAACAGCTTCGCGCACATCTTCGCCGGCGGTTACGCCGCCGGTTACTACAGCTACAAGTGGGCCGAGGTGCTGTCCGCCGACGCCTTCTCGCGCTTCGAGGAAGAAGGCGTGCTCAACCCGGCGACCGGCGCGGCCTTCCGCGACGCGATCCTGGCCAAGGGCGGCTCCCAGGAGCCGATGGCGTTGTTCGTGGCCTTCCGTGGCCGCGAACCGTCCATCGAGGCCCTGCTGCGCCACTCGGGCCTCTCCGAGGAGGCGGCGTGATGAGCGAGGTGAAGAAGCGCTTCATCGCCGGGGCCGTCTGCCCGGCGTGCAGCGAGCAGGACAAGATCGTCATGTGGGACGTCGACGGTGTGCCGCACCGTGAATGCGTCGCCTGCGGCTACGCCGATACGCTCAACGCCCAGGGCCAGTCGGTGCCGAAAGAGCTGTCCACCCGCGTCAACACCAGCGCGCTGGAAAAGCCCAAGGACCCGAAGGTGCAGGGCGTGCAGTTCTTCCCCAATCCGAAGCTGAAGAAGCCGCAGGAATAAGGGTTGACTGAGTCATGGAAAATGCCCCGGCTTGCCGGGGCATTTCTTTTCATGGTGCACAAAGCGCAGCGCGCCAGCACCGGCATCAAGGAACATGGCCGCTGCCCCGTCATAGCATGAGCGCCGATCCCGCTTTACCGGCCAGCCCATGATCGCCATGGCCGGCTAGTCTGTAGAGCATCGCCGCAAGGAGTCCGCCGTGACCCAGACGTCCCCATCGACCCGAAGGAAGCCCTCACGTGCTTGACCGCTTTGGCATGCTGGAGGTGATGCGCGCCTCGCGCCTGACGCAGTTCCCGATCAGCCCCGTGCTGCGCGAAACCCATGGCTTCAAGGGGCGCCTGACCTTCTTCCTGCTGCTGGCCGGCGCGCTGGTCTTCACCTTCGCCGCGCTCGGCCACGACATCCGCGCCAGCGGCACCCACCTGGAGCCTGGCTGGCCGGTGCTGGTACTGGTGGTCGCGCTGCTGATCGCCCTGGGCTTCGAGTTCATCAACGGCTTCCACGACACGGCCAACGCAGTGGCCACGGTCATCTACACCAACGCGCTGCCACCCCGCTTCGCGGTGGCCTGGTCGGGGGTGTGGAATTTTCTCGGGGTGCTCTTTTCCAGCGGTGCGGTGGCCTTCGCCATCGTCTCGCTGCTGCCGCTGGACCTGCTGCTGAAGGTCGATAGCAGCGCCGGGCTGGCGATGATCTTCGCCCTGCTGATCGCCTCGATCCTGTGGAACCTCGGCACCTGGTGGCTGGGGTTGCCGGTGTCCTCGTCGCACACGCTGATCGGTTCCATCGTCGGCATCGGCCTGGCCCACGGCGCCATGGCCGGGCACATCGGCCTATCGGGCAACGCCTGGTCGCAGCTGACGACAGTGGGTTACGCACTCTTTCTGTCGCCAGTGGTGGGCTTCTTCGCCGCGTTCGTGCTGCTACGCGTGATGAGTTCCATCATCCGCAACCGCGCGCTGTTCCATGCACCGGAAGGCCGCACGCCGCCGCCCCGGTGGATTCGCGCGATCCTCATCCTCACCTGTACCGGCGTTTCTTTCGCCCACGGCTCCAACGACGGGCAGAAGGGCATCGGCCTGATCATGCTGATCCTGATTGCCACCGTTCCCCTGGCATTCGCGGTGGATCGCGCCCATTCCCCGGAGCAATCCCGCCAACTGCTCGCCCTCCTCCAGACCAGCCAGGAGCAACTGCACCGCAGCGGCGGCTCGCCTGCGACGGACCCGCGCCAGGCGCTCCTGGGCTATCAGGAAGACGAAGTCGTGCATCCCGAACTGCTGCCATCGCTGGGCAGCGTGATCGGTGACATCGGCACACGGCTGCAGCGCCACGGGCAGCTGGACAAGGTGCCCGCCGAAGAGGTGCAGGACCTGCGCAATGACCTCTACCTGAGCCTGGAAACCATCCGCCTGCTGGACCGCAGCGGCCAGCACTTCGACCTGGAAACCTGGAGCAGCCTGCAGGCGCTGCGCCATGAGGCCGACCGCACCATCCGCTTCATCCCGGTGTGGGTGAAGGTCGCGGTGGCCCTGGCACTGGGGCTGGGCACGCTGGTCGGCTGGCGACGCATCGTCACCACGGTCGGCGAAGGCATCGGCAAGACCCCGCTGACTTATGCACAGGGTGCCTCGGCGCAGCTGGTGGCCATGCTCACCATCGGTGCGGCGGATGGCTTCGGCCTGCCGGTGTCGACCACGCAGGTGCTCTCTTCCGGCGTGGCCGGCACCATGGCGGCCAACGGCAGCGGCCTGCAATGGCCGACCATCCGCAACATGCTGCTGGCCTGGGTGCTGACGCTGCCGGCCGCCATCGGCCTGGCGGCGGGGCTGTACTGGCTGTTCGTCCGGCTGATGTAAACCCTGCAGGAACGAGGGGGACGCCTAGTTCTTGCTCGCGAACAGGATTTCCCGACGGCCTGGGAGCCAAGCGGTTCGCGAGCAAGCTCGCTCCTACCAAGAGCCCGTTGCCGTATAAAGACGGCGCGCCCGGCGAGCAGCGCCGACCGCCGAGCAGTTATTGCTGGCTGTGGAAAACTCCGTGGATTACTGTATTCATATACAGTATTTCTTCAGAGCTTTCCCACATGTCCACTTCCCTTCCACCCCGCGGCCGGGGCACCGCCAGCAATCCGCACAACCGCTTCGCGCCGACCACGTCGGTGCCTGTGGATAACGATTGGTACGACGAAGTGCCCAAGCCCCAGGTGACCGAAATTCGCACCGAGCGAGCGAAGACGGTGATCTCGCGCAACCAGTCGCCGGACCTGCCCTTCGACCGCTCGATCAATCCCTATCGCGGCTGTGAACACGGCTGCATCTACTGCTACGCACGGCCCAGCCACGCGTACTGGGACCTGTCGCCAGGGCTGGATTTCGAGACGAAGCTGATTGCCAAGACCAATGCCGCTGAAGTCCTGGAAGAAGAGTTGAGCCGCAAGGGCTACGTCTGCGCGCCGATCAACCTGGGTGCCAACACCGATCCCTACCAGCCCATCGAGCGCCAGCAGCGCCTGACCCGGCAAATCCTCGAAGTGTTGCTGCGCTTCCGCCACCCGGTGACCATCGTCACCAAGGGCTCGTTGATCCTGCGCGACCTCGACCTGCTGGCGGAGCTGGCCAGGCAGAACCTGGTCGCCGTGATGATCAGCCTCACCACGCTGGACGATGAACTCAAGCGCCTCCTCGAGCCCCGCGCCGCTGCACCCTCCGCCCGCCTGCGGGCGATCCGCGTGCTGCGCGAGCAGGGCATTCCGGTGGGCGTACTGTGTTCGCCGATGATCCCGATGATCAACGACCGCGAGCTGGAAGCTTTGCTCGAAGCGGCGCACGACGCCGGCGCCCAGAGCGCCAGCTACATGATGCTGCGGCTGCCGCGCGAGGTCGGCCCACTGTTCGAGGAGTGGCTGGCGGCGCACTACCCGCAGCGCGCCAGCCACGTGATGAGCCTGATCCGCCAGCTGCGCGGCGGGGAAATCTACGACAGCCGCTTCGGCCACCGTTTTCGCGGCGAAGGCCCGTTCGCCGACCTGCTGGCCAAACGCTTCGAGGTCGCCATGCGCCGCCTGGGATTGGGCCGGCGCGGCAGCTTCAACCTGGACTGCACGGCATTCGCCCCGCCGCGCAGCCAGATGAGCCTGTTCTGAGTTTGCAGCCGATGAAACGTCGACGAGCGGAATAGCATCGCCGCACTATCGCAATGCCATGATAGCTTGCCGATATCATCTTGGAATATCGGCGAAACATCATGCAAAAGCTCATTCCAGAGCGGTTTTTTAATTTTGGTTTAATCTTCTTCACCTAGGGTTTGAGCACAAAGTGACTTACCGGTCACGCCAGATTTTTTCCCGCGGCTGTGCCTTTTCTCCCCAGGGAGAGCGTCGGCTGACGTGGGAAAATTCTTCGTCATTCTTCGAGGCTGATACATGAACGACAAAACGCACGGTGAGGATCACGCCCACGAAACCGCTGACGAGGCGCTGCGCCATATCGTCGAGGGTTTCCGCCAGTTCCGTCACGACGTCTTCCCGCAACAGGAAGAGCTGTTCAAGAAGCTGGCCCATGCGCAGAACCCGCGCGCCATGTTCATTACCTGCGCCGATTCGCGCATCGTTCCGGAGCTGATCACCCAGAGCTCGCCGGGCGACCTGTTCGTCACCCGCAACGTCGGCAACGTCGTGCCGCCCTACGGCCAGATGAACGGTGGCGTGTCCACCGCCATCGAGTTCGCGGTCATGGCCCTCGGCGTGCAGCACATCATCGTTTGCGGTCACTCGGACTGCGGCGCGATGAAGGCGGTCCTGGCGCCGCAGACGCTGGAAGGCATGCCGACGGTAAAAGCCTGGCTGCGCCACGCCGAAGTGGCCCGCACCGTGGTCGCGCAGACCTGCGGTTGCGCCACCCAGGAGCACCTGGGTGTGCTGACCGAAGAGAACGTGGTGGCCCAGCTCGATCATCTGAAGACCCACCCGTCCGTGGCCGCGCGCCTGGCTTCCGGCCAGCTGTTCATCCACGGCTGGGTGTACGACATCGAGACCAGCGCCATCAAGGCCTACGACGCCCAGGAAGGCCGCTTCCGCGCCCTCGACGGCGAAGGCCCGACTCCCAGCGCCACCCCACGCCCGCGCTACTCCCCGCAGTAAGCTGCTGATACCAGCGAGCTCCCAAGGCGCGGCGGCCCAGCAGAACAAACGCCGCGCCCTTCTCCCCTTGATCCCTGCCTGAGGCGCGCGCTTCCACCGCGTACGCCATCCCTTTGAATTGCGCGTGTCGATGCGGTCGAGACCGGCGTCGTGGGCTTTCGCGCGCCCGAAAAATGCTCAGGAGAACAGCGCCATGTCGGCTCCCCACTCTGTTCCATACGGATTTTCCCAGCTACGCCAAGTGCTGCCACGCGATCTGCTCGCGTCGGTGGTGGTCTTTCTCGTCGCCCTGCCACTCTGCATGGGCATCGCCATCGCCTCGGGCATGCCGCCGGCCAAGGGGCTGGTGACCGGCATCATCGGCGGCCTGGTGGTCGGTTTCCTCGCCGGCTCGCCGCTGCAGGTCAGCGGCCCGGCGGCGGGTCTTGCGGTGCTGGTCTTCGAACTGGTGCGCGCCCACGGCATGGCCATGCTCGGGCCGATCCTGCTGCTGGCCGGCGCGCTGCAATTGCTGGCGGGAAGGCTGCGCCTGGGCTGCTGGTTCCGCGTGACCTCGCCGGCGGTGGTCTATGGAATGCTCGCCGGCATCGGCATCCTCATCGTGCTGTCGCAGGTCCATGTGATGCTCGACCTCAAGCCCCAGGCATCCGGGCTGGATAACCTGCTGGCCTTCCCCTCGGCGTTGCTGTCCGAAACCAGCGGTTTCGATGCGGCGCTGCTCGGGCTGGGCACCATGGCCTGCATGGCGTTGTGGGATCGCTTCAAACCGAGCCGGCTGCGCATGCTGCCCGGCGCCCTGATCGGCGTGAGCCTGGCGACGTTGGCGAGCATCGCCCTGGAACTCGACGTGCTGCGGGTGAGCGTGCCGCAGAACCTTGGCGATGCCATCGACTGGCTGCGCCCCGACGCTCTCAGCGCCCTGCTCGACCCGACTATTCTATTGGCCGCCGGGGTGGTCGCCTTCATTGCCAGCGCCGAGACGCTGCTGTCCGCCGCCGCCGTGGACCGCATGCACACCGGTCCTCGTTCGGACATGGACCGCGAGCTGAGCGCCCAGGGCGTGGGCAACATGCTCTGCGGGCTGGTCGGCGCGCTACCGATGACCGGGGTGATCGTGCGCAGCTCGGCCAACGTGCAGGCGGGCGCGCGCAGCCGCGCCTCGGCAATCTTCCACGGGTTGTGGCTGCTGGGTTTCGTCGTGCTGCTGGGCGGGTTGCTGCGACAGATCCCCATCGCCAGCCTGGCCGGCGTGCTGGTCTACACCGGGATCAAGCTGGTGGACCTGAAGGCGCTGCGTTCGCTGAGCAGATATGGGCGCATGCCGGTGCTGGTGCATGCAGCGACGGCGCTGGCGATTGTCGCCACCGACCTGCTGACCGGTGTGCTGCTGGGCTTTGCGCTGACGGTGCTGAAGCTGGTGTTCAAGGCCGCGCGACTGAAGATCAACCTGCGCTACGACGACGAGGGCAACGGTGCCGAGCTGCGTCTGGTCGGCGCTGGCACTTTCCTCAAGGTACCGGCGCTGTCCCGGGCACTGCAGTCGGTGAAGCCGGGAACGCACCTGCGCGTGCCGTTGCAGCACCTGAGCTACATCGACCACGCATGCATGGAGTTGCTGGAAGACTGGGGCCGCAGCGCCACGGCCAGCGGCTGCCGGCTGTCCATCGAAGGCGTTGGCCTGCGGCGCCGCGTGGAGGGCCGGGTGCGGGCGCTGCAGCGGACGAGCTGAGCCTCAGTCGCGGCCCAGCTCCAGCTCGACGCCGAACTGCCGCGACAGGCACGGCCACTGCTGCCAGGCCATGACCACCTGCGGGTCGTTGAGGCGGGCGCGGTAGCTGACGGCGGATTCGGCACTGAAGGTGCTGTTGTCGAGCATGCCGTTGACCGCGTGGTGCACCGCTTCATCCAGCTGGTTGGCGAAGGGCTCGCCGATCAGTTGGTGCGCCACCAGGTTGGCCACGGTGGTGTCCAGCGGGATCAGCGGCTGGTTGAAGTGGGCGATGTAGCGGTCATTCACCTCTTCCACCAGGCGGTGGGCGAGGTAAGCCTCATCCAGCAGCGCGTCGAGGCCGTCGTGGCCGTCGAGCAGTGCGGGCGGAGTGAGGAAGAACTGCTCGGCGAGCTTGAGCACCGGCTTGATGCGGTCCTCGATGCCGGCCGCGCGGGCCACCGAGTTGGCGGCGTCGAGGAAGTCGGGCACCTGTTCGATGTAGGCGTGGACGAAGCGCGTCAGCGTGCCGCTGGGGTCCTCTCCCGTCAGGGCGATGCTCTTGTGCAGGCTTTGCAGTTGGCTCTGGATCAGGCGGGCGAGATGGCCATGGCGGGATTCGAGCAGGTGGGCATTCCGGATCAGCTCACGCAGTGCAGCGGTGTTCATGACAGCTCCAAGACAACGGGTTTGGAAAGTGAAGAAAGACCTTAGCCGCACCCCGGCCGTAGCTAAGACGCGATTGTCATATTCATGAACTGTTTATGCCGAAGCAGCATATCAGACGGCCAGCATGGTACTCCAAAGCCGCGCCGTCCGTGGCTTTGAGATCGCACTTCGGTCTTTCAAACACAGTTTTTACTCTGCGTTGTTATGTCGCAACCCGTGGCTATACTCCGCTTCGACACACCGAAAACCTGATGGACCCGGCCTGCCCTGCGTGCTGCCGAGGTACGACGTCAAAGTAAGTTGTCTTGGCGGTCACTCCCTTGGCCGTTGGCTTGTTCAGGCTCGATCCCTCTGGAATGGGGATCGCAGCCAGGGCGCTATGCCGGCGGGATAAAAACAACGATAAGGGGAACCCGAATGCTGCGACATCCACGAGTCTGGATGGGCTTCCTTTTGCTCTTGGCTTTCAGTCAGGCAAACGCCGCCTGGACGGTCAACATGACCCCCGGTGCGACAGAAGTCAGCCGTAACGTTTTCGATCTGCACATGACGATCTTCTGGATCTGCGTGGTCATTGGCATCGTCGTCTTCGGCGCGATGTTCTGGTCGATGATCGTCCACCGCCGGTCCACCGGGCAGCAGCCCGCGCATTTCCACGAGAGCACCACGGTGGAAATCCTCTGGACCGTCATTCCCTTCCTGATCCTGGTGGTGATGGCCGTTCCGGCCACCAAGACGCTGATCCACATGTACGACACCTCGGAGCCCGAGCTGGACGTGCAGGTCACCGGCTACCAGTGGAAGTGGCAATACAAGTACCTGGGCCAGGATGTGGAGTTCTTCTCCAACCTCGCCACGCCGCAGGACCAGATCCACAACAAGGCCGACAAGGACGAGCACTACCTGCTCGAGGTGGACAACCCGCTGGTGCTGCCCGCCGGGGTCAAGGTGCGCTTCCTGGTCACCTCCAGCGACGTGATCCACTCCTGGTGGGTGCCGGCCTTCGCGGTCAAGCGCGACGCCATCCCCGGCTTTGTCAACGAGGCCTGGACCAAGGTCGACCAGCCCGGCATCTACCGCGGCCAGTGCGCCGAGCTGTGCGGCAAGGACCACGGCTTCATGCCCATCGTGGTGGACGTGAAGTCCAAGCCCGACTTCGACAAGTGGCTGGCCGAGCGCAAGGAAGAGGCGGTCAAGCTCAAGGAGCTGACCAGCAAGGAATGGACGAAGGAAGAACTGGTCGCCCGTGGCGACAAGGTCTACCACACCATCTGCGCCGCCTGTCACCAGCCCGAGGGCCAGGGCATGCCGCCGATGTTCCCGGCGCTCAAGGGTTCGAAGATCGTCACCGGGCCCAAGGAGCACCACCTGGAGACCGTGTTCAACGGCGTCCAGGGCACGGCCATGGCGGCCTTTGGCAAGCAGCTCTCGGAAGTCGACATCGCCGCGGTGATCACCTACGAGCGCAATGCCTGGGGCAACAACGACGGCGACATGGTGACCCCGCAGGACGTGGTCGCCTACAAGCAGAAACAACAATAAGGAGGCCGCGATGAGTACAGTGATCGATCACCCCGACCATTCTCACGCCGGCGACCACCACCACGGCCCCGCCAAGGGCCTGATGCGCTGGGTACTGACTACCAACCACAAGGACATCGGCACGCTGTACCTGTGGTTCAGCTTCTGCGCCTTCCTGCTGGGCGGCTCCTTCGCCATGGTGATCCGCGCCGAACTGTTCCAGCCGGGCCTGCAGATCGTCGAGCCGGCGTTCTTCAACCAGATGACCACCATGCACGGCCTGGTGATGGTCTTCGGCGCGGTGATGCCGGCCTTCGTCGGCCTGGCCAACTGGATGGTGCCGCTGATGATCGGCGCGCCGGACATGGCCCTGCCACGGATGAACAACTTCAGCTTCTGGCTGCTGCCGGCGGCCTTCGGCCTGCTGGTGAGCACCCTGTTCATGCCTGGCGGCGGCCCGAACTTCGGCTGGACCTTCTACGCACCGCTCTCCACCACCTTCGCGCCGCACAGCGTGACCTTCTTCATCTTCGCCATCCACCTGATGGGCATGAGTTCGATCATGGGCGCGATCAACGTGATCGCCACCATCCTCAACCTGCGCGCACCGGGCATGACGCTGATGAAGATGCCGCTGTTCGTCTGGACCTGGCTGATCACCGCGTTCCTGCTGATCGCGGTGATGCCGGTGCTGGCGGGCTGCGTGACGATGATGCTGATGGACATCCACTTCGGCACCAGCTTCTTCAGCGCGGCCGGCGGCGGCGACCCGGTGCTGTTCCAGCACGTGTTCTGGTTCTTCGGCCACCCCGAGGTGTACATCATGATCCTGCCGGCGTTCGGCGCCGTCAGCTCGATCATCCCGGCCTTCAGCCGCAAGCCGCTGTTCGGCTACACCTCGATGGTCTACGCCACCGCGTCGATCGCCTTCCTGTCCTTCGTCGTCTGGGCGCACCACATGTTCGTGGTCGGCATCCCGCTGGTAGGCGAGCTGTTCTTCATGTACGCGACCATGTTGATCGCCGTGCCCACCGGGGTGAAGGTGTTCAACTGGGCGTCGACCATGTGGCAGGGCTCGCTGACCTTCGAGACGCCGATGCTGTTCGCCGTGGCCTTCGTCATCCTGTTCACCATCGGCGGCTTCTCCGGGCTGATGCTGGCCATCGCCCCGGCGGACTTCCAGTACCAGGACACCTACTTCGTGGTGGCGCACTTCCACTACGTGCTGGTGCCCGGCGCGATCTTCGGCATCTTCGCCTCGGCCTACTACTGGCTGCCGAAATGGACCGGCCACATGTACGACGAGACCCTGGGCAAGCTGCACTTCTGGATGAGCTTCATCGGCATGAACCTGGCGTTCTTCCCGATGCACTTCGTCGGCCTGGCCGGCATGCCGCGGCGGATTCCGGACTACAACCTGCAGTTCGCCGACTTCAACATGGTCTCGTCCATCGGCGCCTTCATGTTCGGCACCACGCAGCTGCTGTTCCTGTTCATCGTCATCAAGTGCATCAAGGGCGGCAAGCCGGCACCGGCCAAGCCGTGGGATGGCGCGGAAGGCCTGGAGTGGACGATTCCCTCGCCGGCGCCGTACCACACCTTCACCACGCCCCCGGAAGTGAAATAACGATGTTCCTGTAGGAGCGAGCTTGCTCGCGAACGCTTTTTCCGGGCACCCCGGTGCCGGGTGATTCGCGAGCAAGCTCGCTCCTACAAGGGAGGGATAACCCCATGAGCGACGGCAACATCGAAACGCGCAAGCTGGTGACCCGGCTGGTCATTGCCGTGGTCGCCATGTTCGCCTTCGGCTTCGCCCTGGTGCCGCTGTACGACGTGATGTGCAAGGCACTGGGCATCAACGGCAAGACCTCCGGCAGCGCCTACCAGGGCGACGGCCAGGTGGTCGACCAGTCGCGCGAGGTGAAGATCCAGTTCGTCGCCAACAACAACATCGACATGGTCTGGGAGTTCCACCCCGAGGCCGAGCAGTTGGTGGTGCATCCGGGCGCGGTGAACCAGATGTTGTTCGTCGCCTACAACCCCACCGAAAAGCCGATGACCGCCCAGGCAATCCCGAGCATCGCGCCGTCGGTGGCGGCCACCTACTTCCACAAGACCGAATGCTTCTGCTTCACCCAGCAGGTCCTGCAGCCGGGCGAGCGCATCGAAATGCCGGTGCGCTTCATCGTCGACCGCGACCTGCCCAAGGATGTGCGTCACCTGACGCTTGCTTACACGCTGTTCGACATCACTGCCCGCAAGCCACCCGTGGCCAGTAACGAGCGCTGAAGGGCAAAGGAGAACAAGAACGATGGCAACCCACGATCCCTATTACGTCCCCGCGCAGAGCAAGTGGCCGATCATCGCCACCGTCGGCATGCTGGTGACGCTGTTCGGCGTCGGCACCTGGATGAACGACATGAGCGCCGGCAAGGAGCACTCCCACGGCCCGTGGATCTTCTTCGCCGGCGGGCTGATCCTGGCCTACATGCTGTTCGGCTGGTTCGGCAACGTCATCAAGGAGAGCCGCGGCGGCCTCTACAGCCCGCAGATGGACCGCTCGTTCCGCTGGGGCATGAGCTGGTTCATCTTCTCCGAGGTGATGTTCTTCGCCGCCTTCTTCGGCGCGCTGTTCTACGTGCGCCACTTCGTCAACCCGTGGCTGGGTGGCGAAGGCCACCACGGCATCTCGCACATGCTCTGGCCGCAGTTCGAAACCGGCTGGCCGCAGCTGAACAACCCGGACAACAAGCTCTTCCCGCCGCCCAAAGAAGTGATCGACCCGTGGAAGCTGCCGCTGATCAACACCCTGCTGCTGGTCACCTCCAGCTTCACCGTGACCTTCGCCCACCATGCCCTGAAGAAGAACCATCGCGGCCCGTTGAAGCTGTGGCTGGCGCTGACCGTGGCGCTGGGCGCGTGCTTCCTGGTACTGCAGGCCTACGAGTACCACGAGGCTTACAGCGAGCTGGGCCTGACCCTGGGCTCGGGCATCTACGGCGCGACCTTCTTCATGCTCACCGGCTTCCACGGCGCCCACGTGACCATCGGCGCGATCATGCTGAGCATCATGCTGATCCGCATCATCCGCGGGCACTTCGACGCCGACAAACACTTCGGTTTCGAAGCGGCCAGCTGGTACTGGCACTTCGTCGACGTGGTGTGGATCGGGCTGTTCATCTTCGTTTACGTGCTTTAACGCCGGGGGAATTGCCGGACCTGCAGGAGCGAGCTTGCTCGCGAACCGCCCAACACTGAGGCATCAGGACAAAGCATTCGCGAGCAAGAACTGGGCGTCCCCCTCGCTCCTACGAAGAACCAGAGCGGAATCAGAAATGCCAGGGGGCGGAGCTGCCGAGTTGGCCGCTGAAGAAGCCCCAGGCAATAAGAGCGAGCGTCAGGGCGGTGAGGGTGACACGGACGGTCAGCGCATTGACCACCCGCGAACCGTGGCCCTCGTCCTTGACCAGGAAGAACAGGCCACTGAACAGGCTGACGACGGTCGCCAGCAACAACAGAACGATCGCAGCTTTGAGCACTACCGGCCTCCTGTCCGCAGGGGACTGGGGTTGAGGGGGATGTCTTGCAGTATAGCCAGCACGCTACCGAGCACCGTCAAGGCCGCACCACGCGCGCCTTCCGGCCCGGCATCGCGCCGACCCTGGTGGTCCTCGCGCTGCTGCCGGTGCTGATCGGCCTGGGTTTCTGGCAACTCTCCCGCGCCGCCGAAAAACGCACCCTCCTCGCCGCTGCCGAAGTGCAACGCCAGCAGGATCCGATCAGCATCGCCGAGCTCGAGCGCCAGCCGCCGCGCAGCTACGTTCGTGTACGCCTGCAAGGCCAGCTCGACGCCGAGCACACTGCCCTGCTGGACAACCGCACCCGCAACGGCCAGGCCGGCGTCGAGGTGCTGCAGCCCTTCTTCGATCGCGTCGGCCACCAGTGGCTGCTGGTCAACCGCGGCTGGGTGCCCTGGCCCGATCGCCGCGTACCACCGAAGATCGACACACCCAATCATGACCTGCTGCTGGATGCCTGGACCTACGTCCCGCCGCCCGCTACGCCGAGCGCCCCAACCGCCGGCTGGCCGCGCCTGATCACCCAGGTCGACGCGCCCTTCCTCTGGGACCAGCTCGGCCGCGAGGGCCAGGCCATGGAAATTCGCCTGGAGCCGGGCGACGCCGCCTTCGACACCGACTGGCCGATCGTCGCCATGCCGCCGGAGCGCCACGTCGGCTACGCCGTGCAGTGGTTCGCCCTGGCCATCGCACTCTCCGCCCTTTACCTCTACCTCGGCATCCGTCGCGCACGGGAGACCTTCGACCATGACCGCCATGACTCTGCCTGATTCCACCTCCCGCCGCCGCGGCCGGGTACAACTGCTGCTGATCCTCGGCATGGTGCTGGGGCCGATGCTGCTTGCCACCGCCATGTACAAGCTGCAGTTCTGGGTGCCGGAAGGCCGCAGTTACAGCGGCGACCTGATTGCCACCGGCCAGACCCCGGCGGACCTCGGCGTACAAGCCGACCAGTCGAGCGAGCATTGGCAGCTTCTGGTCACCGCGCCGGAAACCTGCACCAGCGACTGCCAGCAACTGGTCTACCTGGCGCGCCAGATCAACATCGGCCTGGGCCGCGAAGCCAGCCGCGCCGAACACGCGCTGGCCTTCGCCAAGCCACTGCCGGCCGAGTTCACCGGCCTGCTCGACAAGGACTACCCGCGCCTGCAGCGCCTGGGCCTGGCGCCCAACCAGCACACCGGCGCCCAGCCGCAACTGTGGATCGTCGACCCGCACGGCAACCTGGTGCTGCGCTACGACGCCAAGGCCAACGGCAAGTCGATCCTCAAGGACCTGCAGCTGCTGCTGAAGCTGTCCAACATCGGTTAAGAGCTCGCCAGCCCCACGACAACAACAAGATCGGGAGCGACGCATGATCCAGGCAAGACGCAAACCCGCCTTCTACCTCGCCGTGCTGGCCACGGCGCTGGCCTTCGTGGTCATCCTGCTGGGCGCTTACACCCGCCTGACCCACGCCGGCCTCGGCTGCCCGGACTGGCCCGGCTGCTATGGCTTCGTCCACGTTCCGCTGAACGAGGCGCAACTGGCCCACGCCGAGATGCACTTCCCCGACTCGCCGGTGGAGGCGCAGAAGGGCTGGAACGAAATGATCCACCGCTACTTCGCCGGCAGCCTCGGCCTGCTGATCCTCGGGCTGGCGGTGCACGCGCTGGTACGTCGCGGCCGCGACGGCCAGCCGATGCGACTGCCGCTGCTGCTGCTCGCCGTGGTGATCGCGCAGGCCGCGTTCGGCATGTGGACGGTCACCCTCAAACTCTGGCCGCAGGTGGTCACCGCGCACCTGTTGGGCGGTTTCACCACCCTGTCGCTGCTGTTCCTGCTCAGCCTGCGCCTGTCCGGCGCCTTCGCCCCGCTGCAGCTGCCGTCGAAGTTGCGCGCACTGGCAGCCCTCGCCCTGCTGATGGTGATCGGGCAGATCGCCCTCGGCGGCTGGGTCAGCAGCAACTACGCCGCGGTGGCCTGCATCGACCTGCCGATGTGCCACGGCGAGTGGTGGCCGAACATGGACTTCGCCAACGGCTTCCACCTCACCCAGCACATCGGCCCGAACTACCTCGGTGGCCAGCTCGACAGCGACGCCCGCACGGCCATCCACATGACCCACCGCATGGGCGCGCTGTGCGTGACCGCGGTGATCCTGCTGCTGGCCTGGAACCTCCAGCGCCACGGCCTGATCGGCATCACCGCACTGATGCTGCTGGGGCTGTCCTTCCAGATCGGCCTGGGCATCAGCAACGTCCTGCTGCACCTGCCGCTGCCGGTGGCGGTGGCGCACAACGGCGGCGGCGCGTTTCTGCTGCTGATGCTGGTGCTGGTGAACTACCGGGTGCGCGCACCCGCGGCGAAGCACGTCGAGCTGCCCGCCAGCAGCCCGATTGCCCTGGACGCCCTGGAGCGCCCGGTGGCCTATCCCTCGCAGGGATGAGATTGCACGGTTGAGCACGACGGCCGGCCGGCGCCAAGGCGCGCCGGCCCCCATTCACCCGATGGAGAAATACCCATGGCCAGCGTCATCAGCACTTCCAGCCAAGCCAGCTGGCGCGACCTGCTCGAACTGACCAAGCCCAAGGTGGTCCTGCTCATGCTGATCACCTCGCTGATCGGCATGCTGCTCGCCACCAAGGCCGGCGTGCCCTGGCAGGTGCTGGTCTTCGGCAACCTTGGCATCGGCCTGTGCGCCGGCGGCGCGGCGGCGGTGAACCACGTGGTGGACCGGCGCATCGACTCGATCATGGCGCGCACGCACAAGCGCCCGCTGGCCGAAGGGCGCGTTTCACCGCCCATCGCGCTGGGCTTTGCCATGCTGCTGTCGGTGGCCGGGATGGCGGTGCTGCTGGTGTTCACCAATGAGCTGACGGCCTGGCTGACGCTGGCTTCGCTGCTGGGCTACGCGGCGCTCTACACCGGTTTCCTCAAGCGTGCCACGCCGCAGAACATCGTCATCGGCGGCCTCGCCGGCGCCGCCCCGCCGCTGCTGGGCTGGGTCGCGGTGACCGGGCAGGTCTCGGCCGAACCGCTGCTGCTGGTGCTGATCATCTTTGCCTGGACGCCGCCGCACTTCTGGGCGCTGTGCCTGCACCGCAAGGACGAATACGCCAAGGCCGATATCCCGATGCTGCCGGTGACCCACGGCGAGCACTACACCAAGCTGCACATCCTGCTCTACACCCTGGTGCTGTTCGCCGTGACGCTGATGCCCTTCGCCATCCACATGGCCGGGCTGGTCTACCTGTTCGCCGCACTGGCCCTGGGCGCGCGCTTCCTCGACTGGGCCTGGGCGCTCTACTGCGGCAGCCGACCCCATGCGGCAATCAAGACCTTCAAGTACTCTATTGCCTACCTGTTCCTGCTGTTCATCGCGCTGCTGGTGGACCACTACCTGCCGCTGCACCTGAACTACTGAGGCCGGTTCGCGAGCAAGTTAGGAGCGAACTTGCTCGCGAAGCCCTTGGCTTCACTCCAGACGTCCCGACCCACGAGTAGCCCATGACCCGAGTCAACAAGACCGTCTTCATCCTCGTCGCCATCGTTGCCGTGATCCTCGGCCTCACCGTCCAGAAGGTGCTCAACCAGCGCCACCAGCTCGACCCGACCGTGCTGCTCGACGCCGGCATCGTGATCCTCCCGCAAACCCGCAGCGTCCCCGACCTGACCTTCACCGACCAGGACAGCCAGCCGTTCCAGACCGCCAGCCTGAAGGAGAAGTGGTCCCTGCTGTTCTTCGGCTACACCTTCTGCCCGGACGTCTGCCCCACTACCCTGGCGCAACTGCGCGAGCTGCAGACCAAGCTGCCGCCGGAAGTGGCGAAGAACCTGCAGGTGGTGTTCGTCAGCGTCGACCCGCACCGCGATACCGCGCCGCGCATCAAGGAATACATCGGCTTCTTCAACGCCGGCTTCAAGGGCATCACCGGCTCGGAAGAGAACGTGCAGAAGCTGGCCAACGCCATGAGCATCCCCTATATCCCGGCCGACACCAGCAAGCCCAACTACACCGTCGACCACAGCGGCAACCTGGTGCTGATCGGCCCGGACGGCACCCAGCACGGCTTCATCCGCGCCCCGCTGCACAACGACAAGCTGGTCGCCCAGCTCCCCAGCGTGATCAGCGCCGCCAACTGATCCCCGCGACACCGTGTCTCACCCCCAACGGCCACCCGATACAGGTGGCCGTTGTTTTTTCTGCGCCATTCGTCTCGATACCAGACAAACGCGAACTTTCTGCTAAACCTCATCTCATGGCTCTGGCGCGGTGTAATACGCGGTCTTGAAGCTTCCGGGCGAATTTCCTGACCCCGTAGTCAATGTAAAAAATCTGCTACAGAAAGCCAGGCATCAGGAATGACTCATACTCCATATTAGAAACATTAATTAACACCTATGCCTGAGCCTGTTGCAGGATTACCGGGCCTTTCGGTGGGCATGGGGAGCCTCTGATGGGTGGTCATTCACGACGAGGATGACATTTCCGTCCGGTCACAATAGGCAATTAGGCTAAACGCCAGGGTCCACGCGGCCTCGGTGGCGACCGGAAAACCACGGGTCCAAACGTGACTTGTAGTTATCGCCTCGTACCACTCCAGAACTTCTTGATGCCCTCCAGGTTCGATTGCACAATGCCGCGGCCACCGGGTCACAGCCCGGTCCACAATAAGAATTAGACCGTTGCCAGTTCGACAACCCGGGTCGCCAACGTAGTAGCCCGGACAATCCCAGGATCACGCAGGAGATTTGCGAGTGCAGATCGGTGTACCCCTCGAGACCCAAGCCGGTGAGACGCGGGTCGCAGCAACGCCGGAAACGGTCAAGAAACTGATCGGGCAGGGCCATCAGGTCGTCATCCAGAGCGGAGCGGGCGTCAGCGCCAGCCTGCCGGATGCTGCCTTTGAGGCCGTTGGCGCGAAGATCGGCACTGCCGCCGATGCCTACGGTTCGGAGCTGGTGCTGAAGGTTGTCGCGCCCAGCGAAAGCGAGCTGGCGCAGATGAAGCCGGGTACCGTGCTGATCGGCATGCTCAACCCGTTCAACAACGAGAACATCGCCCGCATGGCCGAACGCGGCGTCACCGCCTTCGCCCTCGAGGCCGCGCCGCGTACTTCCCGTGCGCAGAGCCTGGACGTGCTCTCTTCCCAGGCCAACATCGCCGGCTACAAGGCGGTGTTGCTCGCTGCCCACCACTACCCGCGCTTCATGCCCATGCTGATGACCGCCGCCGGCACCGTGAAGGCCGCCCGCGTGCTGATCCTCGGCGCCGGTGTCGCCGGCCTGCAGGCCATCGCCACGGCCAAGCGCCTGGGCGCGGTGATCGAGGCCTCGGACGTTCGTCCGGCGGTGAAGGAGCAGATCGAGTCCCTGGGCGCCAAGTTCGTCGATGTCCCCTACGAGACCGACGAAGAGCGCGAGTGCGCCGAAGGTGTCGGCGGTTACGCCCGCCCGATGCCGGCCTCGTGGATGGAACGCCAGGCCAAGGCCGTGCACGAACGCGCCAAGCAGTCGGACATCGTCATCACCACTGCGCTGATTCCGGGCCGCAAGGCACCGACCCTGCTGCATGAAGCGACTGTCGCGGAAATGAAGCCGGGCTCGGTGGTCATCGACCTCGCCGCTTCCCAAGGCGGCAACTGCCCGCTGACCGAGGCCGACCAGGTCGTGGTCAAGCACGGCGTCACCATCGTCGGCCTGAGCAACCTGGCCGCGCTGGTGCCGGCAGACGCCTCCGCACTCTACGCGCGCAACCTGCTCGACTTCCTCAAGCTCACCCTGACCGCCGAAGGCTTCACGGTGAACCTGGAAGACGACATCGTCGCCGCGTGCCTGATGTGCCGTGACGGCCAGATCGTGCGCAAGAACGGCTGAGCCCTTCTTATATAAGAACGCGCCGGACCCCGCGTCCGGCCCTGAAGACCGGTGAGAAACTATGGAAGACATGCTGATCTCCCACGGCATCTACAACCTGATCATCTTCGTGCTGGCGATCTACGTCGGCTACCACGTGGTCTGGAACGTCACCCCTGCCCTGCACACCCCGCTGATGGCGGTGACCAACGCCATCTCGGCAATCGTGATCGTCGGCGCCATGCTGGCCGCCGCCCTGACCGTCACCCCGCTGGGCAAGGCCATGGGCACCCTGGCCGTGGCCCTGGCTGCAGTGAATGTGTTCGGTGGCTTCCTGGTCACCCGCCGCATGCTGGAAATGTTCAAGAAGAAAGCGCCGAAGGCGGAGAAGCACTGACATGAGCATGAACCTCGTCACCCTCCTCTACCTCATCGCCTCGGTCTGCTTCATCCAGGCCCTCAAAGGCCTGTCGCACCCGACCACCTCGCGCCGCGGCAACCTGTTCGGCATGATCGGCATGGCCATCGCCGCGCTGACCACCGTCGCACTGGTTTTCAAGATCAGCAGCGAAATCGCCACCACCGGCATCGTCTACGTGATCATCGGCCTGCTGGTCGGCGGCACCGCCGGTTCGATCATGGCCAAGCGCGTCGAGATGACCAAGATGCCGGAACTGGTCGCCTTCATGCACAGCATGATCGGCCTGGCCGCCGTGTTCATCGCCATCGCCGCCGTGGTCGAGCCGCAGTCCCTGGGCATCGTGCAGAACCTGGGCGATACCATCCCCACCGGTAACCGCCTGGAGCTGTTCCTGGGTGCCGCCATCGGCGCCATCACCTTCTCCGGTTCGGTGATCGCCTTCGGCAAGCTGTCGGGCAAATACAAGTTCCGCCTGTTCCAGGGCGCCCCGGTGCAGTTCGCCGGCCAGCACATGCTCAACCTGGTGCTCGGCCTGACCACCCTGGGCCTGGGCCTGCTGTTCATGTTCACCGGCAACCTGACCGCCTTCGTGGTGATGCTGGCCCTGGCCTTCATCCTCGGCGTGCTGATCATCATCCCGATCGGCGGCGCGGACATGCCCGTCGTCGTGTCGATGCTGAACTCCTACTCCGGCTGGGCTGCAGCAGGTATCGGCTTCTCGCTGAACAACTCGATGCTGATCATCGCCGGCTCCCTGGTGGGCTCCTCCGGCGCGATCCTCTCCTACATCATGTGCAAGGCGATGAACCGCTCGTTCTTCAACGTCATCCTCGGTGGCTTCGGCGCCGAAGCGGACGCTGGCGGCCCGGCCGGTGCCAAGGAAGCCCGCCCGGTGAAATCCGGTTCGGCCGACGACGCCTCGTTCCTGCTGACCAACGCCGACAGCGTGATCATCGTCCCCGGCTACGGCCTGGCGGTGGCCCGTGCCCAGCACGCGCTGATGGAACTGGCCGAGAAGCTGACCCATCGCGGCGTCAACGTGAAGTTCGCCATCCACCCGGTTGCCGGCCGTATGCCGGGCCACATGAACGTCCTGCTGGCCGAGGCCGAAGTGCCTTACGAGCAGGTGTTCGAGATGGAAGACATCAACTCCGAGTTCGGCCAGACCGACGTGGTGCTGGTCCTGGGCGCCAACGACGTGGTGAACCCGGCGGCGAAGAACGATCCGAAGTCGCCGATCGCCGGCATGCCGATCCTCGAGGCCTACAAAGCCAAGACCGTGATCGTCAACAAGCGCTCGATGGCCAGCGGCTACGCCGGCCTGGACAACGAACTGTTCTACCTGGACAAGACCATGATGGTCTTCGGCGACGCCAAGAAGGTCATCGAAGACATGGTCAAGGCCGTCGAATAAGACGACCGCTGATCCACAAGACACCGGCCTCGCGCCGGTGTCTTGCTTTCGGGCAACCCGAAAAGCGCTGGACATTGGTAGTAAGAAGGCCCCGGCCGGGCGATTTTTCGACCTTGGTATAAGAGCCAAAAATCGCCGAGTCCCTAGACTGGCGGCCTCGCACTTCCTACTGCCCGAGGTTTTCCCATGTTCCGTGATCGCGTGCGTATGTCCTCCCTGCTGGACAAGGTGATGACTGCCGACCAGGCCGCGGCCCTTATCAAGGACGGCATGACCGTCGGCATGAGCGGTTTCACCCGTGCCGGCGAAGCCAAGGCCGTCCCCAAGGCCCTCGCCGAGCGCGCCAAGCAGGAGCCGCTGCGCATCAGCCTGATGACCGGCGCCAGCCTGGGCAATGACCTCGACAAGCAACTCACCGAAGCCGGCGTGCTGGCCCGTCGCATGCCCTTCCAGGTCGACAGCACCCTGCGCAAGGCGATCAACGCCGGCGAGGTGATGTTCATCGACCAGCACCTCTCCGAGACCGTCGAGCAACTGCGCAACCACCAGCTCAAGCTGCCGGACATCGCCGTCATCGAAGCCGTCGCCATTACCGAGGAAGGCCACATCGTGCCGACCACCTCGGTGGGCAACTCGGCCAGCTTCGCGATCTTCGCCAAGCAGGTGATCGTCGAGATCAACGTCGCGCACAACGCCAACCTCGAAGGTCTGCACGACATCTATATCCCGACCTACCGTCCGACCCGCACGCCGATCCCGCTCACTCGCGTGGACGACCGCATCGGCAGCACCGCCATCCCGATCCCGGCAGAGAAGATCGTCGCCATCGTCGTCAACGACCAGCCGGACTCCCCGTCCACCGTGCTGCCGCCGGACGACGAAACCCAGGCCATCGCCAACCACCTGATCGATTTCTTCAAGCAGGAAGTGGACGCCGGCCGCCTGGCCAAGAACCTCGCGCCGCTGCAAGCGGGCGTCGGCACCATTGCCAACGCGGTGATGTGCGGCCTGATCGAATCGCCGTTCGAAGACCTGACCATGTACTCCGAAGTGCTGCAGGACTCGACCTTCGACCTGATGGACGCCGGCAAGCTGCGCTTCGCCTCGGGCAGTTCCATCACACTGTCCGCACGTCGTAACGAAGAAGTCTTCGGCAACCTGGAGCGCTACAAGGACAAGCTGGTACTGCGCCCGCAGGAGATTTCCAACCACCCTGAAGTGGTCCGTCGCCTGGGTATCATCGGCATCAACACCGCGCTGGAGTTCGACATCTACGGCAACGTGAACTCCACCCACGTCGGCGGCACCAGGATGATGAACGGCATCGGCGGCTCGGGCGACTTCGCCCGCAACGCGCACCTGGCCATCTTCGTCACCAAGTCCATCGCCAAGGGCGGCAACATCTCCAGCGTCGTCCCCATGGTCAGCCACGTCGACCACACCGAGCACGACGTGGACATCCTCGTCACCGAAGTCGGCCTGGCCGACCTGCGCGGCCTGGCGCCGCGCGAGCGCGCCCGGGTGATCATCGACAACTGTGTGCACCCGTCCTACCGCGACGCCCTGAACAGTTACTTCGATGCCGCCTGCGAGCGCGGCGGCCATACCCCGCACATCCTGCGCGAGGCCCTGGAGTGGCATATCAATCTGGAAGAACACGGCCACATGCTGGCAGCGGGCTGATTCCAGACGCTCTGCGGGCCATTCAGCAATGAATGGCCCGCAAGGGTTTACAGCCGGAAAAAAACCACGTAAAAACACTCCTGAACAGATTTTTATCCCGCTCCAACTGTTCAGCTTCCCCCGCCGCCGCCTTGGCCGGCACCCTCGAAAAACCTCAGACGCCCACCAGTTGCGCACCAGAATGGAGCGCAACGGTACAGTTCGCCCCGAAAAAGACCATTACAGTTCAAAATTACAATCGCCTGACCAGCCGCAATACAGTCCAGCTGTACCTGTCATCCCTGACCAAAAAGTCAGATCATATGCTTAATCCATTCAGCAACTGACTACTCGCCACAAGCGAGAAGGATGACCACCATGGAACGTACCCTCGGTTCCGCAGCTCTGAGCACCACCCGTAGCACCTCCAGCGCCCATCGTGGCCTCGTCGGCACCGTTCGCCTGTGGCAGCGCCGCATGGAAAGCCGCCGTCAGCTGGCCCGCCTGGACTCCCGCCTGCTGGCCGACGCCGGCATCAGCGAAGCCCAGCGTTACGCCGAACTGAACAAGCCGTTCTGGCGCTGATTCAACAGTACAACTGAGCCATACTCTCCAGGCTCACCGTAACTGTACTGGTAGTTTTGCCTGAGGCCGCTCATCTGGAGCGGCCCTTGGCATTCTGGAAGCCCGCTTTTTCGCGCTACCTCCCCTCGCTGATCACAGAACAGCCAGCTGCAACCGCGGCGGTACAGTTCTGAATTTCCCCTCGCTGTACTCCCGCAATTGCCTTTCGCTGACTCTGATGCGCCATCGCGAGCAGTGCGAGCCTGTATTGACCGTCCACCACGGTCACGAGGAGGCCCGCCATGGAACGCGCACTGTCATCCGATCTGCCCACTCCGCCCGCCGCCCTGCTGCTGCGTCGTCTACCCGCCTTGCTCGGCGAATGGCTGCACAATGCCCGAACCCGCCGCCAGCTCGCCGAGCTCACCAGCCTTCAACTGGCGGATATCGGTATCAGCCCCAGCGAACGCATGCGAGAAATCTCGAAACCATTCTGGCGCTGAATGCTGGTGACGCCGATCAGTCTTGGCTAGTCTGAGCACAGTTAGAGTGGCCGCCCCGGCCACCTTTGCTTGGTCTTTTTCCGGAGCCACTCCATGAACAACCGCCTTCGCCTGATCGCTGCCGCCGCCCTGATCGGCTGCGCCACCGGCGCCTATGCCACCAGCTTCGTCTACACCACCGACCTGTCGGTGCGCGCCACCGGCGCCACCTCCGACGGCACCTCGGACCTGAGCAACTCTTTCAAGGACGACAAGATCGTCCTCGAAGCCCGTGACGATGCGGCCACCTTTGTCGCAAGCCAGGGCCAGATCCGCGGCGCGCACCTGGAAGCCGCCCTCGCCCACATCCGCAGCAAGCTGCCGACCCTGGCCGCCAATGACCAGCAGCTGGCCCAGGCGATCCTGACCATCTGAGCGATTCATCGCTGAATCCTGCCGCGCCGGGCGCTCCGCCCGGCGCTCTGCGCTGGCTCTCCCACGCGCATTCCGTTAGCCTTGGCGGCCGTGCTTTCCCGATCGTCCGAGCCCATGCGTACCCTGTTGTTACTGCTGCCGTTGCTGACCTGTTCGTTGCCCGCCCGGGCATTCGACCAGACTACCCAGTTCCCGGTAGCGACCAGCTACGCCACCAGCCAGGTCACCAGCGCGCCCTTCGACAATAAGCTGCTACGCGGCGCCCGCGACGACGCGGCGCAGTTCGTTGCAACCGATGGAGCCCTGCGCGGTGCCCGCCTGGAGGCTGCGCTGCACTGGCTGCGCCAGCGGCATCCGGAGCTGGCGGCGAATGATCGGGAACTGGCCGAAGCAATTCTTGCCAAATAAGTCGTGAGCAGCTCCCGCTGCCCTTTCGGAGACATCCATGCGCCTCAGCTCGCTTTCCAAGAGCCCCCTGATCCTCGGCCTCCTGCTGGCCGCCTGCACCTCCACCGCCCAGGCCCAATCGGTGATCCGCGTGTTCAACATCACCACCAACGCCTTCGCCCGCAGCATCGACTTCACCTCGGACACCACCACCTCCGTGCGTGACATGAAAGTCGTCCGCGAAGCCCGTGACGATGCCGCCAGCTATGTCGGCAGCGACGGCGCGATCCGTGGTGCGCAGCTGGAAGCCGCGTTCAAGGTGCTGCGCGAGCAGGTGCCGCAGGCGCGCGAAGCCTCCGACCAGGACCTGGCCGAAGCCATCCTCGCTCTGTGAGACTCCGGGCTGGCCGCTGGCTGGCGGCCCTGGCACTGATAGTCGCCGCCAGCAGCCACGCCTCGCTCCGCCTGGAGCTGGACACCGACGGCCTGAATGCCGCCCAGCGCCAGGCCAGCCAGCACCTGCTGGACGAAGCCCTGCACACCCTGCCGGAGAGCTTCGTGCAGCGCCTGGATCGCAGCGTCCAGGTGCAGTGGCGCGACGACCTGCCCAGCAATGGCATGGGCCGCACCCTGCGCCCCGGCGCCATCGCCCTGAATACCCGCTATCTCGGCCCACTCACCGACGGCAGTGCCGCCACCGAGCAGACCGGCCGCACCCACGGCACCCTGCGCCGGGAGCTGCTGGCCACCCTGCTTCATGAGCTGACCCATCTCTACGACCGCGCGCGCCTCTGGGATACCGACGAAGGCCGGGTGATCCGCCGCTGCACGATGCGCGACAAGAGCCTCGGCCGCGTCGGCGCGCCAGACGATTGCCGTGGCCAGGCCGGCCGCCGCTTCAGCCTCTCGGACGACCCGCGCCTGCTCGACCTCGCCGGCTGGCCGCAATACGCCGGCAAGCATGGCGAGCGCGAACAGCACAACCGCTTCCTGCTGCGCAGCCCGGACCGCTACGAGCTGACCAACCCGCGCGAGTACGTCGCGGTGAACATGGAGTACTTCCTCCTCGACCGCAGCTTCGCCTGCCGCCGCCCGGCACTGTACCGCTACTACGCGGAGCGCTTCGGCGAGCGCCCGCACGACCAATGCTCGACCCAGTACGCCTACCTCAACGCCGGCCGCGATTTCGGCCGCCAGCCGCTGGGGTATCTCGACCCGGAGCGCGTCTACGAGGTCGACTACCTGATCGCCGAGGCCAACAACGAGATCGCCAGCCGCTGGGGTCACACCATGCTGCGCCTGGTGGTCTGCGCGCCGGGGCGCCCGCGCGGCCCGGCGTGCCGCCTGGATCTGGACCAGCACCTGGTGCTGTCCTACCGCGCCTTCGTCGGCGACCTGCAGCTCTCCAGCTGGGACGGCCTGACCGGCGCCTATCCATCGCGCCTGTTCGTGCTGCCGCTGTCCCAGGTGATCGAGGAGTACACCAAGGTCGAGCTGCGCAGCCTTGCATCGATCCCGCTCAGGCTCAGCCGCGACGAAGTCGCCAGCCTGGTGGAGCGCTCCGCGCAGAGCCATTGGAGCTACGACGGCAACTACTACTTCCTGTCCAACAACTGCGCGGTGGAGACGCTCAAGCTGCTGCGCAGCGGCATCCAGCGCCAGAGCCTGCAGACCATGGACAGCATCACGCCCTATGGCGTGCTCGGCCTGCTGGAGAACAAGGGCATCGCCGACGCCAGCGTGCTGGACAACCCCAAGGAAGCGCTGCGCCTGGGCTATCGCTTCGACTCCTTCCGCGACCGCTACCAGGCCATGTTCGACGTGCTGAAAAAGCGCATGGATGTCCCGCAGGACAAGGTCGAAGACTGGCTCGCCCTCCCCGCCGTCGAGCGCCGGCCCTGGTTCGACAAGGCCGACCTGCGCTCCAGCGCCGCCCTGCTGCTACTCGAACAGGCCTCGCTGCGCCGCCAGCTGCTGCTGGCCCAGGACGAGCTCAAGCGTCTCTACCTGAGCAACCCGGACGCCATGAAAAGCCAGCCGGACCTCGCCGCGGCCGGCAAGACGCTGCAGCAGATCCTCGACGACAGCGGCTTCCTCAGCCGTCCGGCCGAACTGCTCGACGGCGGCTACGGCCTGCCCCAGGCGCCGGAGACCGCAACCCTGGAGAAGCAGACGCAGCAGCGCCAGCAGCGCCTGCGCCAGCTCAGCGACAACCTCGACCGCGAAGTCCGCGCCCTGCTCACCCCGGAGCGTCGTGACGAGCTGGCCGCGCTGGAAGCGAACACCAAGCAGATCGGTGCGCACCTGCGCGAGCTGCACAAGGCATCGGGCGGACTGGAGCTGCCCTGAAGCCTGCCGAGCGTCGGTTCGCGAGCAAGCTCGCTCCTACAGCTAGCGCATTATTGCTCTTCGTAGGAGCGAGCTTGCTCGCGAACAAAACCGAACCGCGAACCCTAGAGCTTCTCCTCCCACTCCTCTTCCAGCTGCTCGTCCAGATGAATCCATGGCAGCCGGCTGTTCACCCAGATATGCCGATCCGGCACCACGCTGGCGACCTCCTCCAGCGTCGCCGTGGTGATATCCAGCGTGTCCGGAGCCTGGTCCGTGAACAGGGCCAACTGGGCGCCACAATTGCGGCAGAAGTAGCGCACGCAGGGCGGCGACGAGCGGTATTCGGCAGGCTTGCCGTGAGTCCAGCGAAAGCTCTTCAGCGGCACTGTCACCCAGGTAGTGACGATGCCGCCGGTGGTGCGCCGGCAGATCGAGCAATGGCAATGGGCGACGTCCGTCAACGCGGCATCGCACTCGTAGCGCAGCTGGCCGCAATGGCAGCCGCCGACATGTACAGCCTTCATCGTTGATCCTCCCTTTCAGTCCTACTTGGCCGCCTCGTGGCCGCGCTTCGGCACGCAGCCGTCCTCGCGCAGCAGCTGCCGGCCCGGCTCCCCACTACCCAGCTCGGCCTGGGCGCGCTCCAGGGCATCGAGGAAGGCTCCCAGCACCTCGCCCGGCTCGACTCCCTGGCGCGTCACGCTATGGAACTCCGAGACATAGGCCAGCTGCGCCGGGCGGATCGCCCGCAGGCGATCCTGTGCGACCCATTGCGCCGCGTAGTGCGTAGGCAGGTAGCCGATGAAGGTGCCGCTGAACACCAGGTTGGCGATGGCCTCCATGGTGTAGGCGTTGGTCGCGCGGCTGAACACCAGCCCGTGCGGGCGACGGCTTTCGGTCATGTAGCCGCGGCCGACGTATTCAGCCGCGCAGACCTGCTCCAGGGAGGGCTCGTCCTGCGCACGCTCGAAGAACGGGTGCCCCTGGGCGCAATAGAGGTTCTGCTCCTCGCTGAACAGCAGCTGGTAGCGCAGACCCGACAAGCGATGATGGAAGGCGCCGATGGCCAGTTGCAGACGCTCCTCCAGGACGGCGTTCTCCAGTTCGTCCGGACGCTGGGTATGCAGGTTCAGGCGCACCCGTGGATGGCCTTTGCGGAACAGCCGGAGCGCCAGCGGCAGCGGCCAGCAGTGCTGGCCGAGCACGCCATCGACGCAGCCCAGGTGCAGCACCTCGCGATCGCGGCCGCCCAGGCCTGCCACCTGCTCGCGGAAGCGCTCGATGTCGACGAACAACCCGAGCGACGCCTCGTACAGCTGCTGCCCTTCCTCGGTGAGCTGGAAGCCGCTGCTGCCGCGTCGGCACAGCGAATAGCCCAGGCGCAGTTCCAGGTCGCGCACCAGCACGCTCAGCCGTGACAGGCTGGTGTTCAGGCGCACCTGGGCGGCAGTGAAGCCGCCCGCCTCGACGATGGTGCAGAAGGTGCGCAGCAGGCGCAGGTCGATATCGGAAAGATTGCCCAGCATGGGAGTTCTCGTGGCGGCGGGCGCAGGCCTTTCGTTATAGCGCCGAGCGCGCCGCTCCGTGAACCCCCCGTGCGGTCAACGGCGTGCGGCGACCGAATCAGCAAGGACGCAGAGCAGCTCGAACATCATGGTGGCGCCCACCAGCGCGGTCGCCCCGCCCTGGTCGAACGGCGGCGACACTTCCACCACATCGGCGCCGATCAGGTTCAAGCCCTGCAGCCCGCGGATCATGTGCTGCGCCTCCAGCGTCGTCATGCCGCCGATCTCCGGCGTGCCGGTGCCGGGTGCGTAGGCCGGGTCGAGCACGTCGACATCGAAGGTCACGTAGGTCGGCCCCTGCCCCACGACCCGGCGCACTTCGGCCAGCGTGGCAGCGACGCCGAGGTCGGCGAACTCTTCCATGTGGATCACCCGGATGCCTTGCTCCTGGGCAAAAGCCTCATCGTCGGCGTCGTAGATCGAGCCTCGAATGCCGATCTGCACCGTACGCTTGGGGTCCAGCAACCCTTCCTCGATGGCGCGGCGGAACGGCGTGCCGTGGGTGTAGGGGTTATCGCCGAAGTAGCGGTCGTTGGTGTCGGAGTGCGCATCGAAATGCACCATGCCGACGGGCCGCTCGGCGGCCAGCGCGCGGAAGATCGGCAGGGTTACCAGGTGGTCGCCGCCCACCGACAGCGGGATGGTGCCGGCGGCGTGGATGCGCCGGTAGAAGCCTTCGATCTGCTTGAGCGAATCGAGCAGGTCGATGGGGTTCACCGGCGCGTCGCCGATGTCGCCGATGCGCAGCAGGTCATAGGGTGCGATATGGCTGACGTGGTGCACCTTGCGCATCAGGCTCGACTGGTTGCGCACCTCGCGCGGGCCATGGCGGGCGCCGGCGCGGTTGGTGGTGCCGCCGTCCCAGGGCACGCCGAGCAAGGCAATGTCCACCTGCGCCGGGTCCTCGAAGATCGGCAGGCGCATGAAGCTGGGGATGCCGGCGAAACGCGGGATCTGCGCGGCGTCCAGGGGTTGCGGGAAGTCATGGGGCATGGGGCGTCTCCTGTCGGATGAAGGTTCAGTCGGCCTGCGCCTGCAGGCTGGCGGCGGGTGCTCCGGCGAGGCTGACCACCACGAAGGTGACCAGGCTGGCGAGCAGGCCATAGGCGATGGGGGTATTGGCGAGCACACCGTCGACGGCCATGAAGGCGACCACCACCAGGCAGCCGACGACGATGCTGGCCATCGCACCTCGAGCGGAGGCGCGGCGCCATAACAGGGCGCCGAGTATTGGCACCAGCAAGCCACCGACGAGCAGGTTGTAAGCGATGCTCAGGGCACCGATGACGTCGTTCACCAGGCACGCCAGGGCAAGCATCACCACCCCCATCATCAGCGTGAACAGACGGCTCTCACGCAGGCCGTTGGGCGCGCCGGGGCGCAGGAAGCGCGCGTAGATGTCCTCCTGGAACACCGTGGCGGCCGCCAGCAGGCAGCCCGAGGCGGTGGACATGATGGCCGACAGCGCTGCCGCGACCACCAGCCCACGCAGGCCGGGCTGGAGCACCTGGCGGGTGACTTCGGCATAGGCGTTTTCCGGCACTGCCAGGTTGGGCAACAGCACGTGGGCGGCGGCGCCGATCAGCGCGCAGGCCAGGCCGTAGAGCATGCAGTAGACGCCGGCGCCAAGGCCGGCGTAGCGCACCACCTTCTCGCTGCGCGCGGTGAACACGCGCTGCCAGATGTCCTGGCCGATCAGCGCGCCGAAGAAGTACAGCAGGAAGTAGGTGAGGATGGTGTCCAGGCCGATGTGGCCGAGATCGAAGAAGCCCGCCGGCAGCACTTCCTGCATGCGCGACAGGCCGCCCGCCTCGTGGATCGACAGCGGCAGCAGCACCGCGAAGATGCCGAGGGTCTTGATCACGAACTGGATGATGTCGGTGAGCGTCAGCGACCACATGCCGCCGATCACCGAATAGACGATGACGATGCCGCCGCCGCAGAGGATCGCCGGGATGCGCGGAATCTCGAAGACCACCTCGGTCACCGAGCCGATGGCGATGGTCGCGGTGACCGCCACCATCAGGTCGTAGGCGACCATCACGATGCCGCCGATCAGCCGCGAGGACGCCTGGTAGCGCTGCTCGAGGATCTGCGTGACGGTGTAGACCTTCAGCCTCGCGATCTGCCGCGAGAACACCAGGCTGAGGACGATGATCCCCAGCCCCAGCATGAATACCAGCCACAGGCCGGACAGCCCGTAGAGGTAGCCCAGCTTCACCGTGCCAATGGTGGATGCGCCACCGAGCACCACCGCAGCCATGGTGCCCAGGTAGAGCCCCGGGCCGAGGCGGCGCCCGGCCACAAGGAAGTCGTTCTGATTGCGCGCCTTGCGCATTCCGTACCAGCCCAGGGCAAGCATGCCCAGGGCGTAGACCAGCATGATCAGGTAATCGAGCAGCATCGCGGGGGGCTCCTGTTGTTGTTGTGTGGGAATCAGGCCGTCGCCCCGCCAGCCTGATGCCCCTCGCCCTGCCGACAAATCCTCGAAGCCGGAAGCCAACTTTCGCCACCGCGAAAGTGTTCCCCGCGGCCCGCGCCTGGCGGGCTTTCAGCCGGTCGTGGAGAAAAAATCCGCCGCCGCCAAGTGCTTGATTCGTATACGTATGTTATCGTTGTATACTGTGTATACAGCGTAAACGGAGCTGTTCAAAAAGTGACCACCGTTGTTTCGTTCCGCGCCGACGACGCCCTCGTGGCAGCGCTGGACCAACTGGCCCGCGCCACCCATCGGGACCGGCCCTACCACCTGCGCCAGGCGCTGGCGCAGTACCTGGAACGCCAGAGCTGGCACGTGGCGGCCATCGATGAAGGGGTGGCGGACGCCGATGCCGGTCACCTGCTGGAGCACGCGGCCATCGAAGCCAAGTGGGGCCTGGCATGAGCCTGCAATGGACGCACAAGGCCGCGGCTGACCTGGACGCCATCTACGACCACTACGTCGTACTGATCGGCCCGGAGAAGGCGCTGCGGGCCATCCAGGACATCGTCGAGCAGGTCAGCCCGCTGGCAAACCTGGAACAGAGCAGCAGCGGCGTGCCGAGCGAAGTGCCCGGCGTGCGCGAATTGCCGGTCGAGCGCTGGCCGTACCAGGCCGCTTTCCGGGTAAAGGGGCGTGCTGTGCAGATTTTGCGCATCGATCGTGTGGATAACTCGGGGTAAAAGTGGCCACACGGTTACAAGATGTTTCAAAGTATTGACTTTGTCATTTGGTTAAAAAGCAATCAAATGCACAATGCTCAATATTCTGGTCGTTTTATCGACCCAGTTGTAATTCCTGGATTTTCAGTGACCGTATAGGGCAATAACGTTCACGGAGTCTCAGCGACGCCTGGCTTTTTCCAGGCAAGAAAAAACCCGGCCATGGCCGGGTTTTTTCGTTTTGCGCTTTTTGCCAGCGCTGTCAGGCGGCTTGCCAGTTCACCGGCAGCTGGCCTTCTTTCCAGGCGAAGCGGTCGAGGTGGCTGACGACCACGTTCTGCAGGCGCTCGAGGCCATCCGCATCAGCGGACTCGGCATCCATCAGCAGCGCTTCCGGGGTCGCGTGCAGGCGGCAGGTGCCGAAATCGAAGGGCAGCACACCACGGTCGTCAGTCAGTTCGACCGGCAGCTTGTGGGCGAAGTGGTTGCACAGGCGCTTGAGGTAGCGCGCGGCATCGGGGGTAGGGACGGTGGCACGGCTCGAAGGCATCTTTTCTCTTCTCCATTTTGGGAGATGACATCCTAGGCGCCGGCAATCAAGGGAAAAACCCGCTATTTTGCCTTTCACTCTTTAGCGGAGCTTCACAATGGACAATCTTCGCGGCATGGCCGTGTTCGCCACCGTGGTCGCCCGCGGCTCCATGGCCGCTGCGGCCGAAGCGCTGGGCATGACGCCTTCGGCGGTCAGCCAGCAGATCCGCAAGCTCGAAGCGCATGCCCAGGTCACGCTGCTGCATCGCACCACCCGCAAGCTGACGCTGACCGAGGCCGGAGAAGCCTTCTACCGCAGTTGCGCGCAGATGCTGGCGATCGCCGAGGAGGCCGAGCAACGCCTGGGCGAATGGCGTGAGGCACCCGTGGGAGAGTTGCGCCTCGCCGCGCCGGTGGGCTTCTCCGGCAAGCTGATCACCGAGGCGCTGCGCCCGTTGCTGGAGAACCACCGCCAGTTGCGCCTGCAACTGTTCTTCCACGACGAGCAGATCGACCTGATCGAGCAGCGCATCGACCTCGCCATCCGCGTCGGCAGCCTGTCCGATTCCAGCCTGGTGGCAAGGCACCTGGCGGAGTGGAACAACGTCATCTGCGCCGCGCCCGCCTACCTGCGGCGCATGCCGGTGATCGACCATCCGCAGCAACTGCAGGGCGTTGACTGGCTTTCGCTGAATACCGTGGCGCACCAGGCCTACCTGAACTTCAGCGGGCCGGACGGGGAAAGCTGCAAGCTTCGACTGGAGGCGCGCGTTGCTGCCAACAGCATGATCGCCCTGCGCCAGTTCACCCTCGACGGCCTCGGCGTTTCCGCACAGCCGGAGCCGGAAGTGCGCGAGGCACTGGAGGAGGGCAGGCTGGTGCGACTGCTGCCGGATTGGACGCTGCCGCCGTTCGGCATCTATGCCGTCACCCCGCGCCGTGATGCCCAGCCGGCCAAGGTGAAGGTCGCCATCGAAGCGCTACGCCGGCACCTGGGCGGCTCGACCACGCTGCGCTTCCACGCGCCGGTCTGAGGCGCGATACCATGCAGCTCCGAAGACGCCACCTCGATGATCGGAGTGAACACGACATGGCCCTGAACTGGACCTGCAAGCACCACCGCGACCTGACCAAGGAAGAGCTCTACGCCATCCTGCAACTGCGCACCGAAGTCTTCGTGGTGGAACAGAAATGCCCCTACCAGGAAGTCGATGGCCTGGACCTGGTCGGCGATACCTGCCATCTGATGGTGGAAGCCGATGGCCAGCTGGTCGGCTACCTGCGCCTGCTCGATCCGCAGCGCCACGACGGCGACGTGGTGATCGGCCGCGTGGTGATCGCCCCGCAGGGCCGCGGCACCGGCCTCGGGCACCAGCTCATGGAGCAGGCGCTGCAGGCCATCGCCCAGCGCTGGCCGGGACTGCCGGTGTACCTCTCGGCCCAGGCGCACTTGCAGGGCTACTACGGTCGTTACGCCTTCACGCCGGTGACCGAGGTCTACCTGGAAGACGACATCCCGCACATCGGGATGCGCCGCGAGGCCTGATTCAGGCCGGGTAATGCCGGACGAGGAAATCCCCCAGCAGCGCGTTGACCCGCTCCGGCTGCTGGCTCTGGATCCAGTGGCCGCAGTTCTGCAGCACATGCTGCTCGAGGTTGGACACATGCTCGGGCATGCGCTGCACGGTGTAGGCCTCGAAGCGGCCGACCGGGTCGCGGTCGCCGATCAGGAACAGCGTCGGTTGCTCGACCTTGCGCCCGGCCAGCGGCTCGGTGCGCTGCCAACTGCGCTCGAAATTGCGGTACCAGTTCAGCGCGCCGTGGAAACCACGCCCCTCGAAGGTCCGCACATACCACTGGAAGTCCTCGGCGCTGCACCAGTCCGGATGCGCCGGAGGTGGCGGCAGGCCGTCGAACAGGCGGCCGTCGGGGGACTGATCCGGCGCCAGGCGTACGTTGTCACCGAGGAAGTGGCGCAGACTCAATGCGATGTCGGCATCCAGCTCGGCCTCGGCGCGACCGGGCTGCTGGAAGTAGAGGATGTAGAAGAACTTGCCGGCGAACACCTCGCGCATGATCTCCACTGGCGGGCGCTTCGCGCGGCCGGCGAAGGGCACCGAGAGCGTCGCCAGCACTTGTACGCGCCGTGGCTCCAGCAGCGCCAGGTGCCACGCCACCGGCGCGCCCCAGTCATGCCCGACCATCGCCACGCGCTCGTGTCCCAGTGCATCCATGGCGCCCTGGATGTCCGCGCAGAGCGTCAGCACATCGTAGGCGTCCACTTCCTGTGGCGCGCTGGTCTGGCCGTAGCCACGCATCTCCGGAACGAACACGCGGTAGCCGGAAGCGGCGAGGGCGCGCATCTGGTGCTGCCAGGAATGCCAGCACTCGGGAAAACCGTGCAGCATCCACACCGGCTTGCCATCCGCCGGGCCGCAGCTGTAGAGGCTGAGCTGGATGCCGTTGACCGCCAGCATCTGGTGTTCGAACTCGTTCATGGCGCGCTCCGCAAAGGATGAGCTTCACTATGCCAAGCCCGGCGCGCCGGCCGAACCCCATTCACCAGGCGAATACAGGAATCTTTCCGCCTGGCAATGCGCCCCGCTCGGCGAAGCAACGCGACAAAGCCGCGGATAATACCCGGCGCCACCGCCGATCCTCCCCAGGAAGGACGCCCATGAGACGCCACCCCACCGCCCGGCTCTGCGCGGAACTCGACGCCATCCTGCGGGCCGAACTGCGCGCCGGCAATCAGCTCGGCGAAGGCCCGGTACGCACCGACTGGCCGCAGCCCGGCTCGATCTACGCGGCCCTGCGCGACAGCCTGAAAACGCGCGCGCCGGGGGAGTCCGGCCCGGTCCGCCACTCGATCTGCCGCGATCCGCACTACGGCTGGAACGACGAATGCTACTGCGAGTTGCACGGCGACCTGCTGGTCGCTGGAAGTACGCAGCGGCCCTGATGTTTCCGTGCTGGCGCGCTGGAGGATTCCCGGCCGACCGCTGAAAAGGGCTTGCAATCAATCCACAAAAAACAGCATCGTATTCTGCACAGCGAAACATCATTCCGTTAAAACTACGCTAAAACGGAGTTCAGCATGTCAGATGCGGTACAGCTCGAACGCCGGGGAGAGATCGCCCTGGTGACGGTCGACAACCCACCGGTGAACGCTCTCGGACAGTCCGTCCGCGCAGGCCTGCTCGCCGCCTTCCAGCAGGCCGAGGCCGATCCGCAGGTACGCGCCGTGGTGCTGGTCTGCGCCGGGCGCACCTTCATGGCCGGCGCCGATATCCGCGAATTCGGCAAACCGCCGCAAGCCCCCTCGCTGCCCGAGGTGGTCGAGATCATCGAAAGCTCGACCAAGCCCAGCGTCGCCGTGATCCACGGCACTGCCCTGGGCGGCGGGTTGGAGGTGGCGCTGTCCTGCCATTACCGCATTGCCCGCCGCGACGCCCAGGTCGGCCTGCCGGAAGTGAAGCTCGGCCTGCTCCCCGGCGCCGGCGGCACCCAGCGCCTGCCGCGCCTGGCCGGTGTGGAAAAGGCTCTGGACATGATCGTCTCCGGCACGCCGATCCGCGCCCCGGAAGCCCTCGAATTCAATGTCGTCGACGAGCTCATCGACGGCGACCTGGTCGAAGCCGGCCTCGCCTTCGCCCAACGCCTGCTGGCGGACGGCAAGGGTCCGCGCCGCACGGGCGAGCGCAACGAGCGCGTACAGCAAGCCGGCCTCGCCGATCTGATCGCCCACAAGCGCGGCGAGGTGCAGAAACGCCTGCCCGGCCAGTTCTCCCCGCAGCGCTGCATCGACGCCGTCGAAGCCGCCACCCAGTTGCCGCTGCGCGAGGGTCTCGCCCGCGAGCGCGCGCTGTTCCAGCAATGCATGGAATCTCCGCAGCGCGCCGCGCAGATCCACGCCTTCTTCGCCGAGCGCGAAGCGGCCAAGGTCGAAGGCCTCGCGCCCGAGACCCAACCGCGCGAGGTGCGCAGCGCCGCGGTGATCGGTGGCGGCACCATGGGCGTGGGCATCGTCCTGTGCTTTGCCAACGCCGGCATCCCGGTGCAGCTGCTGGAGGTGAACGACGAAGCCCTGCAACGCGGCCTCGACCGCGCCCGCAGCCTGTACGCCGCCAGTGTGGCGCGCGGAAGCCTGGGTGCCGAAGAGATGGAGCGGCGCATGGGCCTGATCAGTGGCGTACTCGATTACGCCGCGCTGGGCGACGTGGACGTGGTGGTCGAAGCGGTGTTCGAAAGCCTGGAAGTGAAGCGCCAGGTCTTCGAGCAACTGGACGCCGTTTGCAAGCCCGGCGCGATCCTCGCCAGCAACACCTCCTCGCTGGACCTCGACGAAATCGCCGCCTTCACGAAGCGTCCGCAGGACGTGGTCGGCCTGCACTTCTTCAGCCCGGCCAACGTCATGCGCCTGCTCGAAGTGGTGCGCGGCAAGGCCACCTCGGACGCCGTTCTGGCCACCGCCATGCAGTTGGGCAAGCGCCTGAAGAAGGTCTCGGTGGTGGTCGGCGTGTGCGACGGCTTCGTCGGCAATCGCATGATCTTCCAGTACGGCCGCCAGGCCGAGTTCCTGCTGGAGGAGGGCGCCACACCGGCGCAGGTGGATCGTGCGCTGCGCGCCTTCGGCATGGCCATGGGGCCGCTGGCGGTGCGTGACATGTCCGGCCTGGACATCAGCCACGCGATCCGCTCGCGCCAGCGGCCGAACCTGAAACCCGGCCAGACCCTGCCCACCGTGCTCGACCACCTGATCGCCGCCGGCATGCTCGGGCAAAAGACCGGCACCGGCTTCTACCAGTACGGCGAGAGCGGCCGCGCCCCGCAGGACAACCCGGCGCTGCCGGCCATGCTGGAACAGGCCGCGGCCGACCGTGGCATCACCCGCGGGCCGGTGAGCGACGAGGAAATCGTCGAGCGCTGCGTCTACGCGCTGATCAACGAAGCGGCGAACATCCTCGACGAAGGCATCGCCCAGCGCGCCAGCGACATCGACGTGATCTTCCTCAACGGCTACGGCTTCCCCGCCTGGCGCGGCGGCCCGCTGTTCCATGCCGACAGCGTCGGCCTTGCCCGCGTGCTCGAACGAATCCGCGAGTTCCACCAGCGCCTCGGCGCCTGGTGGAAGCCCGCGCCGCTGCTCGAACGCCTGGTGGCCGACGGCCGCCGCTTCGCCGATCTGTAGAGGACCTGCCATGGACATCCACTTCACCCCCGACGAACTGGCCTTCCGCGATGAAGTCCGCACCTTCCTCGAAGCCAAGTTGCCCAAGGACATCGCCACCAAGGTGCGCCTGGGCAAGCACCTGAACAAGGGCGACCACCAGCGCTGGCAGCGCGTGCTGACCGAGCAGGGCTGGTACGCTACGCACTGGCCCGAGGAGTACGGCGGCACCGGCTGGAACGCCGTGCAGAAGCACATCTTCGAGGAGGAATGCGCCGCCTTCGGCGCCCCGCGCACCGTGCCGTTCGGCGTCAACATGGTCGCCCCGGTGATCATCCGGTTCGGCACGCCCGAGCAACAGGCGCACTACCTGCCGCGCATCCTCGACGGCACCGACTGGTGGTGCCAGGGCTACTCCGAGCCGGGCGCCGGCTCCGACCTCGCCTCGCTGAAGACCCGCGCGGTGCGCGACGGCGATCACTACGTGGTGAATGGCCAGAAGACCTGGACCACCCTCGGCCAGCATGCCGACTGGATCTTCTGCCTGGTGCGCACCGACCCCGAGGCGCAGCAGCAGCGCGGCATCAGCTTCCTGCTGATCGACATGCAGACGCCGGGCATCACCGTGCGCCCGATCATCACCCTGGACGGCGAACACGAGGTCAACGAGGTCTTCTTCGACAACGTGCGCGTACCGGTGGAAAACCTCGTCGGCCGCGAGAACGAAGGCTGGACCTGCGCCAAGTACCTGCTCACCTACGAGCGCACCGGGCTCGCCGGCATCGGCGCGTCCAAGGCGGTGCTCGCGCACCTCAAGCGCGTGGCCAGTCGCGAACTCTGCGACGGCAAGCCGATGCTCGAAGACCCGCTGTTCCGCGCCCAGGTGGCGGAGGTGGAAATGCAGCTGATGGCCATCGAGATGAGCACCCTGCGCATCCTCGCCGCCGCCCGCGAAGGCGGCGTGCCGGGGGCGGAAAGCTCGATCCTGAAAGTGAAGGGCACCGAGATCCGCCAGGCCATCAGCCACCTGCTGCGCAAGGTGCTCGGCCCCTACGCGCTGCCCTTCATCGAAGACGAGTTCGAGCTGGGCGCCGAGCCGCTGCACGCGGACTATTCGGCGGCGCCCGCCAGCCAGTACTTCAACCTGCGCAAGCTGTCGATCTTCGGCGGCTCCAACGAAATCCAGAAGAACATCGTCTCCAAGATGATTCTCGAGCTGTGAGGGGCTGAGCATGGACTTCAAACTGAGCGAAGAGCAGCAGATGCTGCAGGACACCGCGGCGCGCCTGGTGCGCGACGCCTACCCGTTCGACAAGCGCGAGGGCTTCAGCCAGAGCGAGCGGGGCTACAGCGTCGAATTCTGGCGCCAGCTCGGCGAACTGGGGCTGACCTCGGTGTCGCTGCCGGAAAGCCACGGCGGCTTCGGCGGCGGCGTGGAAAGCATGCTGGTGCTCACCGAACTGGGGCGCGGCCTGTGCCTGGAGCCGTACCTGCAATCGGTGGTGCATGCCGGCGGCCTGATCGCCCAACTGGGCAGCGCGGCGCAGAAGGAGTATTGGTTGCCGCGCATCGCCAGCGCCGAGGCGCCATTGGCCGTCGCGCTGGAAGAGCCGCAAAGCCATTACCAACTGCACGACGTGCAGACCCGCGCGGAGCAAACCAGCGACGGCTGGAAGCTCAGCGGCCGCAAGGCGGTGGTGATCGGCGGGCAGGGCGCCACGGCGATCCTGGTCTCGGCACGGGTGTCCGGCCAGGCGCGGGACGAGGCGGGCATCGGCCTGTTCCTGGTCGACCCGCAGCAGGCTGGCGTCAGTCGCCGCGAATACCCGACGGTGGACGGCCAGCGCGCCTGCGAGCTGTTCCTCGACGGCGCCATCGGCGAGGCCATCGGCACGCCGGGTGACGCGCTAGCGGCGCTGCGCTACCAGCAGGGCCGCGCCATCGCCGCGCAGTGCGCCGAAGCCCTCGGCAGTCTGCAGGAAGCCTGCGCGCTGACCCTCGACTACCTGAAGACGCGCAAGCAGTTCGGCATCCCGATCGGCAAGTTCCAGGTGCTGCAGCACCGCATGGTGGACATGCGCAGCGAGCTGGAACAGGCCACCAGCATGGCGATCCTCGCCGCCTGCGTCGCCGACCAGCCCGACAGCGCCGAGCGCAGCCGCACCCTGGCGGCGGCCAAGTTCATCGTCACCCGCGCCGCGCGCTACGTGGCCGAGCAGGCGATCCAGCTGCACGGTGGCATCGGCATGACCTGGGAATACGTCCTCGCGCACCACGCCAAGCGGCTGGTGATGCTCAGCCACCAGCTGGGCGATGACGATCATCACCTGAAGGTGTACGCAGGACTGATGGAAGTGGCGTAACTAACACGCCAGCCCTTGTAGGAGCGAGCTTGCTCGCGAAAGGATTCACCGGCGGCTCCGATGCTGGGCGGTTCGCGAGCAAGCTCGCTCCTACAGGAAAAGCCTGCCCCGCGTCCCGGCTCCGGCTTCTGCCCTCGAAGGCTTCCAGAGAAACATCCGCGCACTCCAGACCGCCCCTTTCAGGAGGCCTCGTTGAAGCGAAGTTTCAGGGGTTGAGCGACGTGGATGTCGCGAGAGCCACGATGGGCCAGGGATGGCCTGTCGTGGGGGGACGCCTAGTTCGGGCCCCTGAAACTTCGCTTCGACGAGGGAATTTTTCGCCTAGGCGAAAAACCGGATGGAGGGGCAAGCCTTTTGGTTACTTTCCGGGGGGCGGCCATCCGTCGTTTGGAAAAGTAACTCGCCCGAGGGGGCGAAACAGGAAGTCCCAGCACAAGCCGAAGCGGCGCAGAAACACCCAACGAAAAGCATCGCGGAAAAAATCAGGCCCCGAGGCTCTCGATATCCCGCGCCAGGATTTCCAGCTCATGGGCCAGCGACCCGCGCAGTGTCTCTTCGCTGAGCTGGAACGACGGCGCCCCGCAGGTCAGCGCCATCAGGCCACCATCCGCCAGGCGCAGCGGCACGCCGGCAGCGCGCACGTTGCGGTCCCAGTCGCCGAGTGACAGGCAGAAACCGTGCTCGTAGTACTCCTCGAAGGAGGCATCCAGCGAAGCACGCATCGCCGCCCAGTCACCCTCGTGGCGCTCCTGCAGCGCCGACAACAGGTGCTCACGCTCCTGCTGAGGGGTCGCGGCGAGGTAGGCGCGGCCGGCTGCGGTGGTGGCCAGCGGCAGGCGCACGCCAGCGTCCATGCGCAGGGAAGTGGCTTCCGGCGGGCGGCAGTTTTCCACGTAGATCATCGACAGCCAGTCGCGGCAGGTCAGGCCCACCGTGGTGTTGGTGCGACGGGCGAAGGCGTCCATGTACGGCTTGGCCAGCTGGCGTACGCGCAGGTTGGAGACGTAGGCGTAACCCAGCGCCAGCACGCCGGAATCCAGCTGGTACTTCTCGTGCTGCTGCGAATAGCAGAGGTAGCCCAGCTGGGTGAGGGTGTAGGTCATGCGCGACACCGTTGCCTTGGGCAGGCCGGTGATCCGCGAGATTTCCTGGTTGCCGAGCACCACCGAGCCATGGGTGAAGGCGCGCAACACGTCCAGTCCGCGGGCGAGGGCCTCGACGTACTTGCGGTCCTTGGGGTTGCTGATGTCTTCGACTTCGTCGCTCATGGGGCCTCGGCGGGGGATTGCAGTTGCGGCGCCACGCGCGGCGCGGGCGAACGATAGCAGATAGCCCCGTCGCCACGCAGCGGTCCGCGTGTGCTCATTGCGCAGGGTTAGCCTATCGCATACCATCGATTTCGACACGATGTTTCGCTGTGCAGAACAACAATTCGAATCCAGAGCCAATACAGGCTCGAAAAAGAAACGGAGAAGTCGATGTCTGCTCAACCCTCCGGTCACGTGGCCCGCGAGATTGCCGGTCACGCCTACCAGAACCTCCACGACCTGCTGCGCGATGCCTGTCGCGCATTCCCCGAGCGCCTCGCGTTCTCCTGCGGCGACAGCCATCTCACCTTTGCCGAGCTGGACCGCCAGGCCGACGCCTTCGCCCGCTACCTGCGCCACCACGCCGGCCTGCAACCCGGCGATCGCCTGGCGCTGATGCTGCCCAACTCCCTGCAGTACCCCATCGCCACTTTCGGCGCGCTGAAGGCCGGCGTGGTGCTGGTGAACACCAACCCGCAGTACACCGCCAGCGAGCTGCGCCACCAACTGGCCGACTCCGGCGCCAGCGCCGTGCTCCTGCTCGATCGCCTGCTGCCACTGCTGCGCGGCGTGCAGGCGCAAAGCGAGGTGCGGCAGGTGCTGCTGACCTCGATCGATGACATCGAGCGTCCGCAGTTCGACAGCGACGAGGCTGACTGCACGCGCTTCCAGCAGGCCCTGCGCCTGGGCGCGGAGGCACCGCCGGTGACTGCCGAGCCGGGCCTGGATCGCCTCGCGCTGCTGCAGTACACCGGTGGCACCACGGGCGTGTCCAAGGGCGCGATGCTCAGTCACCGCAGCCTGATCGCCAACGTCGTGCAGACCCTGGAGCTGTTCCTGCGCCCCGGCCTGCTGGAGCCGGCCACCGACGTGCGCATCGCGCCGCTGCCGCTGTACCACATCATGGCGTTCTCGACGAACCTGCTGAGCTCGGTGGGCATGGGCCTGCACACCGTCTTCATCCGCGACGGCCGCAATCTCGACGAGATCATCGGCGCCATGCGCCGCTATCCCTTCACCCTGATGAGCGGGATCAACACCCTGTTCGTCGGCCTGATGAACCACCCGGACTTCTCCGCCATCGACTTCAGCCACCTGAAGTGGGTGACCTCCGGCGGTGCACCGCTGAACCGCGAAGTGGGCCGGCGCTGGGAAGCGGCGACCGGCGCGCCGGTGCGCGAAGGCTTCGGCCTCACCGAGGCGTCACCGGTGGTCTCCACCGGCACGCTGCTCAGCCCCTACCGCGAGGGCTATGTCGGCCAGGCGCTGGTGGATACCGAACTGCGCACCGTGGACGAGGAGGGCAACGATACCGGCCCCGACCAGCCCGGCGAACTGTGGCTGCGCGGCCCGCAGGTGATGCAGGGTTACTGGCAGCGCCCGGAGGAAAGCGCCCAGGTGCTGACCGCGGACGGCTGGCTGAAGACCGGCGACATCGCCGAGCTGGACGCCAACGGCATGCTGAAGATCGTCGACCGCAAGAAGGACATGATCCTGGTTTCGGGCTTCAACGTGTTCCCCAACGAAGTGGAAGACGCGGTGATGCGCCACCCCGGCGTGCGCGAGTGCGTGGCCATCGGTGTGCCGGACGAGCGCAAGGGCGAGTCGGTGAAGCTGTTCGTCAGCCTCAAGGATGAGTCACTGGCACCGGCGCAGATCATCGCCCACTGCCGCGAGCACCTCACCGGCTACAAGGTGCCGAGCGTCGTCGAGGTGCTCGACGAGCTGCCCAAGACCAGCGTCGGCAAGTTGCTGCGCCGTCAGCTGCGCGACCTGGAACTGGCCAAAAGGACCACCGCGTGAGCACAGCGTCTATGGTTGAAGCAGGTGCGCACGACGAGACCCGCAGCATGACCGAGTCCTTCCACCGTATTGGCGTGATCGGCGCCGGGGCCATGGGCCGCGGCATCGCCCAGCTGTTCGCCAGCGCAGGCAAGTCGGTACGCCTGTACGACAGCAACCCGCAGACCGTGGAGCAGGCGCTGGCCTTCAACCGCGAGCTGCTGGAGCGCGCGGTGGCCAAGGGCAAGCTCGCCGCGGACGGCCTCGACGCAACGATGCAGCGTTTGCTGCCGACCCACAGCCTGGATGAACTGGCCGACTGCGACCTGCTGATCGAGGCCATCATCGAGGACCTCGGCGCCAAGCAGGCGCTGCTCGCCGAGCTGGAAAAACGCGTGGCGCCGGATGCCGTGCTGGCGAGCAACACCTCGTCGCTCTCGGTCACCCGCATCGCCGCGCGCTGCCAGCATCCGGAGCGGGTCGCCGGCTTCCACTTCTTCAACCCGGTGACGCTGATGCGCATCGTCGAAGTGGTGCGCGGCCAGCGCACCAGCGAGTCGGTGGTGCGCCGCCTGAGCCGTCTGGCGGAGCAGGCCGGGCATTACCCGGCGGTATCGCCGGACAGCCCCGGCTTCATCGTCAACCACGCCGGCCGCGCCTTCAGCACCGAAGCACTGCGCATCCTCGGCGAAGGCATCGCCAGCCCGGCGCAGATCGACCGCATCCTGCGCGACGGCGTGGGCTTTCGCATGGGGCCGTTCGAACTGCTCGACCTGACCGGCCTGGACGTTTCCCACGCGGTGATGGAATCGCTCTACCAGCAGTTCTACCAGGACCCGCGCTATACCCCGTCGCCGCTGGCCGCACAGCGCGTCGCCGGCGGCTTGCTGGGGCGCAAGAGCGGCGAGGGCTTCTACCGCTATCGCGACGGCCAGGCCGTGCGCGAGCCCGAGGAGCAGCACGACAGCGTGCTGCTCAATCGCCCGTACTGGCTCGACAGCCAGGACCCGGAACTGCGCCACCGCGTGGCGGCGATCCTCACCCTCGGCGGCGTGGTGCTGGAAACCGGCGAGGCGCCGTCGTCCCGCGCCATCTGCCTGGTCACCCCGCTGGGCGTGGATGCCAGCACGCGCATCGACGCACTCGGCCTGCCGCCGGAACGCAGCCTGGCGCTGGAGACCTTCACCGAACTGGACCGCCGCCGCGTACTGATGCGCCAACCGGCACTCGACCCCAAGCTCGAAGCCCAGGCGCGCCAGGCGCTGGGCAGCGACGGCGTGCCGGTGGAAGTGATCAACGATTCGCCCGGCTTCATCAGCCAGCGGGTGGTTGCCGGGATCGTCAACCTTGGCGGCGAGATCGCCCAGCGCGGCATCGCCACCCCGGTGACGCTGGACCGCGCGGTGCAACTGGCGCTGGGTTATCCCCTGGGCCCGCTGGCCTTCGGCGAGCACTACGGCGCAGCGCGCATCCTCACCATCCTCCAGGGCCTGCAGGTCTGCTACGGTGAGGCGCGCTACCGGCCCAGCCCATGGCTGCGCCGCCGCGTGCAGCTGGACTTGCCGCTGCACAGCCCGGACAGACCGGAGTGACGCTCAACCTGAAGCTGCGCAGACTTCAGCGGAAGCTGAGGAACTCCCCAGCCTTCAGCTTCTCCAGCGCGACCTTGCGTTCTGCCGGCGGCAGCGCCCCGAGCTTTTCCACCCGCGCATAGAACGCCGGCCAGTTGCCGCCGACCTGGGCGAACAGCGCGGCGAAGGCCGGCACCCACTGGTCGTAGAGGCCGAAGGGCAGCAGCTTGGCATTGTTCAGCGGAGCGTTGACCCAGGCGTCGAAGGGCGCCTTGCCGCCCCAGTCCTCATCACGCATCCGCGCGTAGTCGCGGCGCAGGCGCTCGAACTCGGCCTGCTTGCCGGTACGCTTCTGGGCGTCGCTGCGCGGGCTGGCATAGAGCACCTGCAGGCGCTCGCGGGCATCGAGCACCAGCTGGGTGAAGCGCTTGCGTTGCTCGGCCAGCAGCGGCGATTCGTCCGGCAGATGGCGCGCGGCGCGCCAGCGGCGGCCGCCCTCGGCCTCGACGAAGGAGGCGTAGGACTCGTTGAATGCCGTGTCGCCGGGCAGGTAGAACTTCTGGTGCGCCAGCTCGTGGAAGATCGTCTCGGCCAGGCGCTGGTCGCCCCAGCGCAGCATGCTGCTGAGGATCGGGTCGTCGAACCAGCCGAGGGTCGAATAGGCCTCCACGCCGCCGACGTAGACATCCAGCCCCTGCTCCTTCAAACGCTTCGCCTCGGCCTGCGCGCCCTTGTCGCCGTAGTAGCCGCGGTAGGCCACGCAGCCGGCGATGGGAAAGCAGTGGGTCAGTGGCTGCAGCGACAGCTCGGGCGTGGCGAACACGTTCCACACCACGTTGGGTCGGTGGATGTCGGCGTAGAGGCGGTAGCTCTGGTTGTCCGGCAGGCCCAGCTCGGCGCTGGCGAAGGCGCGGGCCTCCTGGGACAGCTCCAGGCGCTGGCGCAACGCGGGGTCGCGGGTCGGGTCGGCGACCACTTCGGCTACCGGTTCGCGGGCGGCGAGCAGGCGCAACTGGCCGTCCGCCAACTGGCCGTAATAACCCACAGTGGAACAACCGCTCAGCGCCCAGATGGCCAGGCAGGGAACCCAGCGGCACAGGCGGCTGTCGAGTGTCGGGATAAGAAGGCGGAAGGGCATGCGCGGAACATAGCACAGGGCCTGGTCCGCTCGCTGCCGCCCCCTTGACCCAGGAGCCCCACCGATGCGCGCCCTCCTCATACCTGCCGGCCTGCTCGCCCTGAGCGGCTGTTCGATGCTGATGCCCCAGCCGGACCCGAACCGCGCCTGGGTCGATCTGGACACCAATAGCCAGAGCGACTTGGCGGCCATGGAAGTGGATAACAAGGAATGGTCCAGCACCCGTTACTTCGAGGTCGACCCGGGCTCCCACGAACTGCGCGTACGCTTCCAGTTCCAGGTCGAGCCGGTGGACATCGGCCCGGTGGACGAGGCGCTGTGGCGCGACTGCGAGATCACCGTGCAGTACAAGGACTTCAGCGCCGGCCAGCGCTACCGCCTGGAGACCGGCAGCATCGGCTTCCGCCCCTGGGCCAAGCTCTATGACGCCCAGGGCGGAGAAATCGCCCGCGGCCGCGAACGGGGCTGCGCCAAGGCCTGAGCGGGGTATGCTGTGGGATGAACCCATCCCACGGTGAGCCTCCATGCGCCCGCGTCATCTTCCCGGCCTCCTTCCCCTGGGCCTCGCCCTGCTCGCCGGCTGCGCCAGCCCGCTGCCGGTCCACGACCCGCAGATGGCCTGGATCGACCTCTACACCACGCCGGGCAAGACGCTGATGGCCGAACGCCTGGATGGCCAGTCGGTGAACGACGGCCGCTTCTACCAGGTGACGCCGGGACGCCACGAACTGGTGGTGCGCTTCCAGTACGAGGTCTCCAGCGGCGGTGGCATGGGCCAGATGACCGACCCTTCGGAACTGACCTGCCGGGTCAAGGTCACCTACGACGACTTCGCCGCCGGCCAGCGCTACCTGCTGGAGCTGCGTCCGCAATTGCGCAGCGCCCTGGCGCTGCTGACGGACGCCGATGGCAAGCTGGTAGCGAAGACGGATTTCCAGGGCGCGGTGCGCTGCGGGCCGTTCTGAGCCACAACCTGCAGAGGGGCGGGGCGCCAGCGCGTTCCTGTAGGCAGTTCCTCCCGCGCAGCATCCTGTCGTACAGTCGCGCTCCCAGTGAGCGGAGACTCGCGAACACATGCACACGCTGCTCGATTTCAAGGAAGAAGCGCTGGCCGAGTACCTGAATTCGGCCCTGCGCCGGCACGGGCTGGACTCCTACGTCTTCAATGTCGGCGTGGCCCCTGACGGCAGCCCGCTGTTCTCCATCGCCTGCCCCAATGTGAGCGAGATGAATCAGGCGCGCTACCTGATCTACTCCAGCACGTACTTCATCCGCGACATTCACCCCGAGGCCGCCGAAGAGCTACGCAAGATCCGCTGGGAGGCTCGTCGCAAGGGCGGCCAGATGCTGCTCGGGCTGCTGACGTCCAAACCGGCGCTGGTGTTCTCGGCGCTGGCGCTGAGCGCCGCCGTGGTGGGTTACCTGCTGGATCTTTAGTCGCGCGCAAGGCGTGCTTGCCCGGTCGAGCGCCGCGCTCAGCCGTCGTTCTTCTGGTAGATGATCCGCCGCTGACCGTTGTCGCAGGTGCCGACCACCATGTTCGGGTCCTTCACCTCGGCCTTGTCCACGATCTCCAGGGTATAGGAGGTCACCCCGGCGGCCTGGATCTTGGTCTCGATCTCGGCCTTGAGCTCCTCGCAGGGCTTCACTGCCGCCCAGCTCGCGCCGCTCGCCAGCAGCACCGCCACGCCCGTCGCCACGGCCCACTTCATCGTCGTCATCACATTCCCTCGTCAAAGCCCCACGGCGGGGCACCCTATCCTAACGGTGGACCTCCACCGTGCAACAGAGTGCCCCGTGGGCTCAATCGAGGCTGGCGTCGAGGGTGATGCGCGCGTTGAGCACCCGCGAGACCGGGCAGCCGGCCTTGGCCTTGTCGGCGATGGCCTGGAAGGTCTGCGCGTCGGTGCCCGGCACCTTCGCCTTCAGCGTCAGGTGCACGGCGGTGATGGTGAAACCGTCGGTGAGCTTTTCCAGGCTGACTTCGGCCTTCGTATCGATACTCTCGGCCGTCAGGCCGGCCTCGCCGAGCATCATCGACAGCGCCATGGAGAAGCAGCCGGCATGAGCTGCGCCGATCAGTTCCTCCGGGTTGGTGCCCGGCTTGTCTTCGAAACGGGTGTTGAAACCATAGGGTTGCGACTTGAGCGCGCCGCTTTCGGTGGAGATCGAGCCCTTGCCGTCCTTCAGGCCGCCCTGCCAGTGGGCCGATGCCGATTTCTTCATGTCGCGTCCTCCGCGTGGGTTGCAGTCAGGACGTTCGAGGGCGGGAAGGTTTGCGGGGTTCAGCTTTTCGTAGGAGCGAGCTTGCTCGCGAACCCACCCAGCCGAGTAGCTGCCGGCGAGCACCGTTCGCGAGCAAGCTCGCTCCTACAGGCAGCAAGTGCGATGAAAAAGGCCGGGCCCCTCGCGGAGCCCGGCCTCGATTCAGGTCCAGGCGCTTACTTGGAGTACAGGATTTCCTTGGTGCCGCCTTCGCAGGTGCCGACGACTTGCTTGCCGCCCGCGCTGCCCTTGTCGACGACCTCCAGGTTGAAAGAGGCGACGCCCTTGGCCTTGATCTTCGCTTCGATTTCCGACTTCAGCTCTTCGCACGGCTTGCCGGCGGCATAGACGTTGCCAGCCAGGGCGAAGACCCCCACAGCGATCAGGAACTTCTTCATCGGTAACGCTCCCTCGTCGTTCACAGAAAAGGCCCGAACGGGCCGGAAAACCGGGCTACCCCGGTACGCACGACCACGCGCCTCGCCACCATGGCAGCAGCACGTGACAAAAGAGCCGCGTGACAAACGGCCCTCGACAAACAGGATCGAGCTGCAGGCGATCTAGCTGTTGGCGATGCGGAAGCCGACCTTGATGGTCACCTGGTAGTGCCCCACCGCGCCGTTCTCGATGTGCCCGCGGGTGTCCACCACCTCGAACCACTCCAGGAAGTCGATGCTCTTGGCCGCCTCGGCCAGCGCGTTGTTGATCGCATCCTCGATGCTGGTGCGCGAGGAGCCGACCAGCTCGATCTTCTTGTAGGTGTGGTGATTGGACATTGCCTCTCTCCTGGGTCTGGCGGCGCACAGGCAGAATGCCAGCGCGCTCAATGGACAGTAGTAGAGGGGTGGACCGACGGCAAACGGGGGCGGTTCAGAGTTTACGCCCGGCCGTTCAGCTCCACCTGCAACCAGCTCGCCAGGCGTTCGGCGCGCGGATCGGCGCGACGTTCGGGGACCCACAGCGCCAGCCGCGCGGTGGTTTCGACGAAGCCCCAGGGCGCGGCGAGGCGGCCGGCGGCGAGGTCATCGGCTACCAGTTGCTGCGGCGCGATGGCCACGCCAAGGCCTGCCACGGCGGCTTCCAGCAGGTAGTAGAGGTGCTCGAAGCCCTGGCCGAGCTTCAGCCGCGTCGGGTCCAGCCCGTGGCGCGCGGCCCATTCCGGCCAGGCCTGCGGGCGCGATACGGTGTGCAGCAGCGACTCGCCCAATAGCGCCCCGGCGGGGGCCTCGCGCAGCTGCTCGAAGCGTGGGGAGCGCGGGCTGAGCACCGGGCCGATGCTTTCCACCGCCAGCTCCAGCACGCGCATGTCCGCCGGCCAGGGCGGCGTAGCGAAGCACAAGGTGGCGTCGAGGCCGCCACGGCGCGGGTCGAGGTCGCCGTCGCTGGCGGAAAGCTGCAGGCGCAGGTCCGGCAGGTCGCGGTTCAGGCGGTCCAGGCGGGGGATGAACCAGCGAGCGAGCAGACTGCCGGGGCAGCCGAGGACGAACGGCGCGTCACCGCCAGCCTGGCGGCGCAGCTCGGCGCAGACGCTGCGCAGGCGCTCGAAGGAATCACTGGCCACTTCGCTCAGGCGCACGCCGGCATCGGTGAGTTTTACGCCGCGCCCTTCCTTGACGAACAGGGTCACGCCCAGCTCTTCTTCGAGCAGACGAATCTGCCGGCTGATTGCCCCGTGGGTAACGCTCAGCTCATCAGCCGCCGCGCTCACACCGCGCAGGCGGGCGGCAGCTTCGAAGGCGCGCAGGGCGTTGAGCGGTGGGAGGTCTCGGCTCATGGCGTTCTATCCGTGAGTTTTCCTGACATGTCATGGCGATCTTATCGCTTTTCCCCGTCATCACGCAGCCGTATCCTGAGCAGCATTCGCAGGAGCCGCGCCGCCATGGCCGCTCCTGCAAGACCAGAGCCCCTCTCCCTGACCCTCTCCCGCAAGCGGGAGAGGGGATTGTTCGGTGCAGGTTGAAACCTCGGTATCAGCCGGCACATACGGCCCTCTCGCCCTTCAGGGAGAGGGCCGGGGAGAGGGGGAGCCCAGGCACACTGTCTCGGAAAGAGACACGATCCAGGAGTGATCCCATGTCCACACTGCGCACCGGTCCAGACGCCAAGGGCCTGTTCGGCCACTTCGGCGGCCAGTACGTCGCCGAGACCCTGATGCCGCTGATCCACGATCTGGCCCGCGAGTACGAGATGGCCAAGGAAGATCCGGAGTTCCAGAAGGAGCTCGCCTACTTCCAGAGCGACTACGTCGGCCGCCCGAGCCCGCTGTACTTCGCCGAGCGCCTGACCGAGCACTGCGGCGGCGCGAAGATCTACCTGAAGCGCGAAGAGCTGAACCACACCGGCGCGCACAAGATCAACAACTGCATCGGCCAGATCCTCCTGGCCAAGCGCATGGGCAAGAAACGCATCATCGCCGAGACCGGCGCCGGCATGCACGGTGTGGCGACCGCCACCGTGGCCGCGCGCTTCGGCATGGAATGCGTGATCTTCATGGGCACCACCGACATCGATCGCCAGCAGGCCAACGTGTTCCGCATGAAGCTGCTGGGCGCCGAGGTGATCCCGGTCACCGCCGGCACTGGCACCCTGAAGGACGCGATGAACGAAGCGCTGCGCGACTGGGTGACCAACGTGCACAACACCTTCTACCTGATCGGCACCGTGGCCGGCCCGCATCCGTATCCGGCGATGGTCCGCGACTTCCAGGCCGTCATCGGCAAGGAAACCCGCGAGCAGCTGGCCGAGAAGGAAGGGCGCCTGCCCGACTCCCTGGTCGCCTGCATCGGCGGCGGCTCCAACGCCATGGGGCTGTTCCACCCGTTCCTCGATGACGCCAGCGTCAAGATCATCGGCGTCGAGGCCGCCGGCCACGGCATCGAGACCGGCAAGCACGCGGCCAGCCTGAACGGCGGCGTACCGGGCGTACTGCACGGCAACCGTACCTTCCTGCTGCAGGACGAGGACGGCCAGATCATCGACGCGCACTCCATTTCCGCCGGCCTGGACTACCCCGGCATCGGCCCGGAACACGCATGGCTGCATGACATCGGCCGCGTCGAGTACACCTCGATCACCGATCACGAAGCTCTCGACGCGTTCCACCAGTGCTGCCGCCTGGAAGGCATCATTCCGGCGCTGGAGTCCTCCCACGCCCTGGCCGAAGTCTTCAAGCGCGCGCCGAACCTGCCCAAGGACCACATCATGGTGGTGAACCTGTCCGGTCGTGGCGACAAGGACATGCAGACCGTCATGCACCACATGCAACAGGAGCCGCAAGCATGAGCCGCCTGCAGACCCGCTTCGCCGAACTCAAACAGCAGAACCGCGCCGCCCTGGTGACCTTCATCACCGCCGGCGATCCGGGCTACTCCACCTCGCTGGACATCCTCAAGGGCCTGCCCGAAGCCGGCGCCGACGTGATCGAGCTGGGCATGCCGTTCACCGACCCGATGGCCGACGGCCCGGCGATCCAGCTGGCCAACATCCGCGCCCTGGGCAACGGCCAGAACCTGGCCAAGACCCTGAAGATGGTTCGCGAATTCCGCGCCGGCAACGACACCACCCCGCTGGTGCTGATGGGTTACTTCAACCCGATCCATTACTACGGCGTGGACAAGTTCATCGCCGACGCGAAAGAGGCCGGCGTCGACGGCCTGATCGTCGTGGACCTGCCGCCTGAGCACAACGAAGACCTCTGCCACCCGGCCCAGGCCGCGGGCATCGACTTCATCCGCCTGACCACCCCGACCACCGACGACAAGCGCCTGCCGACCGTGCTCGAAGGCAGCTCCGGCTTCGTCTATTACGTCTCGGTGGCCGGCGTGACCGGCGCTGGTGCGGCGACCCTGGACCACGTCGCGGAAGCCGTGGCGCGCCTGCGTCGCCACACCGACCTGCCGGTCTCCATCGGCTTCGGCATCCGCACCCCGGAACACGCGGCGAGCATCGCCCGCCTGGCCGATGGCGTGGTGGTGGGCTCGGCGCTGATCGACAAGATCGCCGAAGCCACCAGCTCCGCCGACGCGGTACAGAGCGTGCTCGGCCTGTGCCGTCAGCTGGCCGAAGGTGTACGCAGCGCTCGTTGAAGATTGCTCTTTTGTAGGAGCGAGCTTGCTCGCGAACAGTTATTGCCGGCAGCTCCGATGCTGGGAAGGTTCGCGAGCAAGCTCGCTCCTACAGGAAGCATGAAAAAGCCCGGCGAATGCCGGGCTTTTTCATTTCAGGCGAGGCTTATTCCACGCTCTCTTCCTGCGGCTCTTCCTCGCCGCCGGCAGCCGGACCACCCAGGCCCAGGCCTTGCGCGGAGCCCATGGCGAAGGCCATGAATTCCGGCACGCTCATGTCCTTGCCGTTGAACTTCACCTGGTCGTTGGCGTAGGCCAGCGAGCTGGACAGTGCGTTGCCGTCGAGCACCGCCCACTGCGAGTTCAGGGCCATGCCGCTGAACAGGTCGGTCATGGCGTCGGACTGCTGCTTGAGCGCCACCGGATCGACGCTGCCAGCAGCCTCGCCACCCAGCGAGCCCTGCAGCGCGACGATGTCGCCGATCACCGCCTTGTCCACCTTCAGGTCAGCCTTGAGTGCAGCCAGGATGCTGCGCGCCATCTCGTCCGGCGTAGCGGCGGCAGCGTTGGGCTTGCGCAGGTCGACCGACAGCGAAGCCTTGGCTACGCCGTGGCTGGTCTGCAGGGACAGCTCGTCCAGCGACAGCACCGGCGAGCCTTCCAGCAGGGCCAGGCCCAGACGCTTGAGCTCCTCTTCCTGCGCCGGGGTCAGCTCGGTGCTTTCCAGGCTGTCCAGGGCCATCTTGTTGTAGGACTCCTTGAAGGTCTTGAGCACGCCCTCGTCGAGGTTGCGCAGGCTCAGGTCCAGCTTCACGCCGCCGATCTCCTGGCCTTGAACCACGACCTTGCCGACGCGGTAGGAAACGCTCTGGTCCAGGCCCTTGCCGCCCTGCTTGAGGGTCTCTTCGACCACGGCGTCGCGCAGTTCGACTTCCGGCGCGCCCGGCGACTTGATGTTCAGGCTCTTGATGGTGGCGGAACTGGGGCCCAGGGCAAACCCGTTGGCGTTTTCCTTCTTGTCGCCCTGCATGCCCAGGTCACGCAGCTGTACGCGCGCCGGCTGACCGGTGTTCTCGTCGGTGAAGTCCAGGTCGACCTCGGCGAGGTTGCCCACGGCACTCACGTCCTTCTTGTCGCCGGAGACGTTGAAGGTGATCTTGGCCGGAGACAGGCGCAGCTTGTCGCTGTCCTTGGCGAACTCCAGCGCGGCGGTCTCGACGGCGCCTTCCTGCTTCTGGTCGTAATGGATGGTCAGCTCGCCGAACAGCGGGGCCTTGCCGCCAGCGGCGGTGAACAGTGGGGCGGTGAGCTCGTTCTGCTCCAGGGCGAAATGGCTCTGCGCCATGACCGGCGCCAGCTTGCCGGCCGCCAGGCGCGAAGCCGGGAAGGGGCCGTGTTCGAGGCGATCGGTGAACACCAGGATCTGCGGCTCTTCGCCTTCCTTGCCGGTGAAGGAGAGGTTGTAGCGCGCGGTGCTGGAGAGCAGGCCACGCTGGATGTCCACCAGGGTCAGGTGGGCGCCCAGGCCGGGAGCTTCCTGCTCAAACAGTTCGTTGGCTTCGGTGATGCCGCGGTTCACTTCCTGCTCGACACGGCTGCCGGTGTACCAGGCGCCGGCAACGGCGGCGCCGACGATGGCAACGGGAATGGCGATGGCCAGGGCGGTCTTTTTCATGCTGAGTCCTTTCAGGTGCGGCCGAACGGGGGACATCCTGTCGACCGTTTATGGGAGTGGGCGGCGGGATGCTAGCAGGCGCACTGCCATCACTCCAGCACCGTTGACGATCCACTTCACAGCGCCAGCATTGACCGCCGGGGCACGGCTGTCAGGATAGAGCGCTCCGACCCACCGGGAAGAACCGCCCATGGCCCTGCTGCACAGCCTCCATCACGTCGCCCTGATCTGCTCGGACTACCCGCGCTCCAGGCACTTCTACACCCAGGTGCTGGGCCTGAAAGTGGTCGCCGAGACCTACCGCACCGCCCGCGACTCCTGGAAGCTCGACCTGGAACTGGGCGACGCGCGGCTGGAGCTGTTCTCCTTCCCCGGCGCGCCGGCGCGACCGTCCTATCCGGAGGCACAGGGGCTGCGCCACCTGGCCTTCGCCGTGGAGAACCTGGAGGTCGCTGTCGCGCACCTGGAGAGTCACGGCGTGGCCTGCGAGCCGATCCGCGAGGACGAACTGACCGGCAAGCGCTTCACCTTCTTCGCCGATCCGGACGACCTGCCGCTGGAGCTTTACGAGCGCTGATTGCCTGGCCCGGCACCTTACGGGTAACCAGGCGCCTGCAGGAGCGAGCTTGCTCGCGAACCCGCCCAGTATCGGAGCTGCCGGCGAAAGCGTTCGCGAGCAAGCTCGCTCCTACCAATTCAGGCCGGCACGGCCTCGCTGCCCAGCGCCCCGCGCAGGCTCGCCAGGTCGCGCAGCGGCGGCGCGCCGAACAGGCGGCTGTATTCGCGGCTGAACTGTGACGGGCTCTCGTAGCCGACGCGGTGCCCGGCCACCGCCACTTCCAGCCCTTCCGAGAGCATCAGGCGCCGGGCTTCCTGCAGGCGCAACTGCTTCTGGTACTGCAGCGGGCTCAGCGCGGTCACTTCCTTGAAGCGGTGGTGCAGGGTGGACACGCTGAGGTTCACCTCGCGGGCCAGGTCCTCGATGCGCAGGGACTTGTCGTAATTGCGGTTGAGCCATTCGATGGCGCGGGTGACGCGGTGGGTCTGGCTGTCGGTCATCGCCAGGTCGTGCAGCAGGTGGCCCTGCGGGCCGCGCAGCAGGCGGTAGAGGATTTCGCGGACGAACAGCGGCGCCAGCATCTCGATGTCGCGCGGGGTGTCCAGCAGGCGCATCAGCCGTAGCAGGGCATCGAGCACGGTGCAATCCACACGCTGCAGGTAGATGCCCCGGCTGGCCGGGCGCGGCGCGCTGCCGGCAAGGCCGGCCTCGGCGATCAGCCGGGTCAGCTCGCCCGGGTCGATGTCCAGGCGGATGGACAGGTAGGGCTTGTCCGGCGAGGCCTCGATGACCTGGCCGGAGACCGGCAGTGTCACCGACACCACCAGCAGGTTGAGCTCGTCGTAGCGATACACCTCACTGCCCAGGCGCACTTCCTTGCAACCCTGGGCGATCACGCACAGGGCCGGGCGGTAGAGCGTCGGCATGCGGCCTTCGTTGGGGCAGTCCCCGCGGGCGACCAGCAGGGAATCGATGGCGGTTTCGAAGAGACCTTCACCCTGGCAGTGGCGCTGGATGATGTCGGCCAGCTCCTGGCGGCCGGCGGCGATGGGATCAAAGGCGGGAACGGACTGGGACATGCACAGGACCTCCAGTGGCGGCGCACGAAGCTTACGCCCACGGCGCATGCGCGCGTGTGACAGTAAGGCAGCCGCTGGAGGATCAGGCAAGCAATCGGCAGGAATGGACAAGTCATCCCGTCATCGGGTCGCGCACCGTGGCGGTGCAGGGGACGGAAATACCCGGTTTCAGACTGCGGCGAATGCCACGCAGGATCAGGCAAGAAGCCGACAGCATCCGGATAACGCCCGGGCCTGGCGGGGCCGTACTCTTCCTGTCAGTCGTCCGAGGAGCCACTTCGGACTTCTTCCTGTAACGCGGAGGACAGGACATGCACTGGCAAACCCCCATCGAACACGAATTGCAGATCCACCCCCGGGCGGGACACGAGGCGGAACTCGGCGCCCTGATCGACAACCTGGTCGACGGTGCACGCCGCGCGCCGGGGTGCCTGCGCTGCCAATTGGTCGCCCGTGAGAACGGCCAGCCGTGGCTGCTGCAAGGCAGCTGGAAAGACGAAGACGCCCTGCTGGACTACTTCGCCACGCCCTCCTTGCAGCTGCTCGGCGAAGTGCTGTTATGCCACTGCCGAAGCCTTGGCGGCGGCATAGTGGAAACCCTCGATCAGGCCACCGGAAAGGTGGCCTGAGTCTTTTCAGGCCCTCAATACTCCAGGCTCCAGCCCAGGGTGAAGGTGCGGCCGCGGCCCTGGTAGTCATAGAGATAGGCCGGCCCGTAGGTCGGCGAATAGAACAGCGCCGCGCGCTGGCCCCAGACGGTGCTGTACTGCTTGTCCAGCAGGTTCTGGATACCGGCGCTGAAGGTGCCGAAGCCGGTCTTCTGCTCGCCCATCAGGTCGAAGGTGGTGTAGCCATCGATCTCATGGTCCGCATCGTCCTTCAGGTTGAACGCGTGCTGTGCCTGCAGGCGGGCGCTGCGCTCGCCATCGCCCCAGCCGACGAACGCGGTGGACTTGGACAGCGACGCATAGCGCGCATCGCGCTTGATCCAGTCGCCGTCGGCATCCTCTTCTTCCGAACGCACCAGGTGCAGCGTGGTACCGCCCTGCCAGCCGTTGTCGAAGTAGCGGGTGACCGCGCCTTCGAAGCCGAAGTCGCGGCTCTTCTGGTCTTCCACGTCGATGGTCAGGGTCGCCGCATCGGTGGTGATGATCTTGTCCGACCAGATGTAGTAGACCGCCGCCTGCGCCTGCCACTGCATATCGCTGTAGCGCCAGCCGGTCTCGACCTGGCGGCTCTTGATGCCGGCCAGCGGGTTGTCGTCCACCGACAGCCCAGCCTTGCCGTAGTACTTGGCCGGGTCGGGCAGGTCGAAGCCTTCGCTGTAGTTGGTCCAGACCTGGTGGCCGTTCTTGAAGTCATAGATCGCGCCGAGGTTGAACAGGTTGACCTGGTAGTCGTTGCTGCCGCCGGGCACGCCTTTGAAGTCGTCCACCTCGACGTCCATCTTCTGGTGGCGGGCGCCACCGGAGATAGTCAGGTTGTCGGTGGCCTTCCAGTCCAGCTGGCCGTAGAAGGACAGGCCATCGACGATGTAGCTCGGGTAGCGCGGCGCGCTGCTGGCGGTTTCCAGGTCCAGGCCACCGCTCTCGGAGGACAGGCGCTGGTCGAAGACCTTCTGCTCGGCGTTGAAGCGCTCGTGGTCGAAGTCCACGCCATAGGTGAACTTGAACGCATCCCACTGCTTGCTGAACAGACCCTTGAGGCCGCTGACCTCGAAGTTCTGCTGCGAGCCGGCGAAGTACACGCCCTTGGAACCGGTCGGCTTGCCGGTGTTGTAGTAGGGGAAGGGGTAGAAGTTGTCGTCTTCCTTGCGGTAGTACGCCTGCAGGTAGAAGTCCTGCTCCAGCAGGTTGCTGTGGTGGTAGTTGGCGTTGAGCAGCACGCGGCGCGAGCGCGGCTCCAGGTCGGTGTCCAGGCCGCTGCGGATTTCCGCATCCTCCAGGTTCGACGGGCCCTGGTACTTCAGGTTGGGAAAGTAGATGCCGGTGCTGCCGTCGTTGCCCGAGTCGTAGTACTGCGCCAGCAGGTCGAGGCTCTGCTCGTCGGTGAACTGCGCGGTGAGGTTGCCCATGACGTCGACGGTGCGGTTGTACTGCAGGTCGGTCTGCGTGTTGTCGATGAAGATCTGGTTGCCGCCACCGTCGTAGAAGGCCTCGTTCTTCTCCGCCGAGACGCCCAGGCGGCCCACGACACGGTCGTTGCCGCCGCTGATGGACTGCGCGGCGCGGGTCGAGAGGTCATCGCTGTTGTTGAAGCCGCTGGTGGCGCCCAGTTGCGTCTCGAAGCGCGCATCACCGGCGGCGCCTTTCTTGGTGATGATGTTGATGATGCCGCCGGTGGCGCCGCCGCCGTAGATCGCGCTGGCGCCGGAGAGCACTTCTATGCGCTCGACGTTGAACGGCGAGATGCTGTCGAACTGGCGCGACAGGCCGCGCGAGCTGTTCTGGCTGACGCCGTCGATCATCACCAGCACGTTGCGCCCGCGCATGTTCTGGCCGTAGTTGGTGCGGCCCTCGGGTGCCAGGTCGAGGCCGGGAACCAGTTTGCCCACGGCTTCCTTCAGGCTGACGCCGGTATCCAGCTGTTCGCGCAGCTGGGTCTGGTCGACCACCCAGACGGTGCCGGGGATCGAGCTGATATCGGTGGGTGTGCGCGCTGCCACGCTGATCTGCATCGGCGCCAGGCTCAGGGCCGCGGAATCGTCCTTCTCGCGCTTGAGCAGCACGGTGCGCTCATCGGTGAAGCGCCAGCTCACGCCGCTGCCGGAGAGCAACTGGTTGAGCGCCTCTTCGGTGCTGTAGGTACCGTCCAGCCCTTCGCTCTGCAGGCCCTGGATGTCCTCGGAATTGAACAGCAGGTGCAGCCCGGCCTGGTCGGCGAACTGGGTCAGCGCGCTGTCCAGGCTGCGTGGGGCGATATGCAGCTCGACGGCGGCCGAGTTTGCGGCGTGGACGACGGGCGCAGCGGCGCCGAGCAGGGAAGCGAGCAGGATCGCGCGGTGCAGCGGGGAAGGACGGTAATGCATGCGGGTGAAATCCGTTCTTGTGTGGGCAGGGTCGCGTATTGAGAATTTTTCGCGTTCCTGCCTACGACGAAACGGTCATGCAAACCTTGCAGTGCTGAATGAAAAATATTTTCATTTCCTTGCGCAAAGCATCGAAACCCACGTGGACTCTCGTAGGGCGGATGAAGCGGAACGATTCATCCGCCGGTACGGTGAGGACGGCGGATAACGCCTGGGCGTTATTCGCCCTACGGCTCTGCCCGGCATAGGGCAAGGCGTCCTTTGTAGGAGCGAGCTTGCTCGCGAACGGATTTCCCGGCGGCTCTGCGGTTGGGCGGTTCGCGAGCANGCTCGCTCCTACGAAAAGCGCTACGTCAGGCTTTCGGGGCGGGACGGATCAGCACCAGCCAGGGCAGGTGGGTGACCGTCACCGGCTGCAACCGCTCCAGCGTCTTGAGCAAGGCGCCGGGGTCCTGCAGGTCGAAGACGCCACTGACCTTGTGCTGGCGCAGCGCGCTGTCGGTCAGCACGATGCGGCCGGGCACGTAGCGCTCCAGTTCATCGAGCACCTCGCCCAATGGGCGCTGGTTGAAGATCAGCTTGCCGCGCTGCCAGGCACTGGCGCTGGACAGGTCCAACGGCTGCGCCGGCTCGGGCGCGGCGCTGTCGCGGTAGCTCAGGCGCTCGCCGGCGGTCAGCCGCACCGGCGCGCTGCCGGCGCTGTTCACCTGCACCACGCCCTCGCTCACGTCCACACGCACCTGCGGCCCACGGCTGTCGACATCGAAGCGCGTACCCACGGCGCGCACTTCGCCGCCCCTGGCTTCGACGATGAAGGGCCGCGACGGGTCCTTGGCCACCTCGAACAACGCCTCGCCGCCATGCAGGCGCAGGCGCCGCTGCTGCGGGCTGAAGTCGACGGACAAGGCGCTGTCGCTGTTCAGCCACACGCGGCTGCCATCGGCCAGCTCCAGCATCCGCCGCTCGCCGGTGCGGGTCGCGTAGTCGGAATACAGGCCGGCCAGCGGCTCGGGCAGGGCGATGGTGACGGCAATTACTGCGACACAGGCCGCCGCGGCCAGCGCCAGCCAGCGGCGCGGACTTCGAGCTCGGCGGCGGTAATCCTCGGCAGTGCGGGTTTCCGGCAAGGCACCCCACAGCGCCTCGGCCTCGCGGGCGGCGCGCTCGTGCTCCGGGCTCTGCCCGCGCCACCGCAGGAACTCCATGCGCTCAGCGGCGCCGGCACTGCCCGAGTGCAGCTGCACCAGGCGCTCGATGGCTTCGTCGGAGGGGGACAGCTCCACGCGGCTCATGGCGTGCCCTCCTGGCGCTGCGCCCAGTCGCGGCAATGGCGCATGGCCTGGACGATGTACTTGCCCACCATGCTCTCGGACACGCCCAGGCGCTGGGCGATCTGCGCGTGGGTGAGGCCGTCGAGGCGGTTCATCAGCAGCGCCTCGCGGGCCTTGGACGGCAACTGGTCGAGGGCGGCGTCCAGATGTTCCAGCGCCTCATGGGCGAGCAGGCGGTGCTCCAGCCCGGACGCGGGATCGCTGAGATCGTTGGCGGCGGTTTCGTCGACATGCAGCTCGGCCAGCCGGCCCTCGCGGCGCAGGTTGTCGATGGCGATATTGCCGGCCACGCGGAACAGATAAGCGCGCGGGTCCTGCACCTCGGCTTCGGCCGGGTGGTCGGCCAGGCGCAGCCAGGTGTCCTGGGCCACGTCCGCCGCGCGCTGGTTGTCGCCCAATCGCCGCGCAAGGAAGCGCATCAGGTCCGCGTAATGCGCCTGGAAGCTCTGCAGCAGGGAGGAGGAGGCGAAGCGCCGCATGATGGCCGAAATACCCTGGTAAACCGGCCAACGTCTGTCAGGCCGATACGAAGGGTGGGCAGCATACACCGAATCGAGAATTATTATCGAATGCAAAAAAGTGTCAGCTCGTGAACTGCGAGAGGTCCAGCGGCCGCACTTCGCCCATCCATAGGCCGTGGTCGCGGTGATCACGCAGGTCATCGCCGGTGTTGGGGTGGACGAAGACCACCAGGCCGTCGCGGTTCAGCGCCAACCAGGGCACCAGGGTGGCGAAGGTGGCGTTGTCGAAGGCCAGCTGGCAGCTCCAGTCCGGGTGCGGGCCGACCGGCCGCTCATGCACGCGGCCCATCTTTGCGCCGAAGCGGCGTGCCGCCTCCTCGCACAGCGCGCGGGCGCGCTCGATGCTGCCGGCGTCAAAATAGACGTGGGCGTGGAAGTCCTGAATCTCGGTCATCGGTCCTGCTCCAGTTCCGCCTGCAGCCAGTCGACGAATCGCTGCACCAGGCGCATCCGCCGTTTGCGCTCGGGCAGCACGGCGTAATAACCGAAGCGCGATTGCTGCGATCCGGCGATGGGTCGGCACAGTAACCCCTGTTCCAGCAATTCGTCGACCAGGTGCCGCCAGCCAATAGCCACGCCCTGCCCGGCGATGGCTGCCTGCACCAGCAGGGTGTAGTTGTCGAAACGCAGCCCGGCAGGGGCCGGTGCGCCGTCGATGCCCAGCGCGCGGTACACGCCGCCCCAGTCGAACCAGCGGCTGGAGGCCTCCGGCTTGAGGTGCAGCAGCGGCAATTCGGTGAGTGCCTGGGGCGATAGCGGCAGCTCGCGGCCTTCGAGCAGGCGCGGGCTGCACACCGGGAAGACTTCCTCGCTGAACAGGCGCAACGCCTCGCCATGCTTGAAGCGCCCGTCGCCGAAGGCGATGGCCACGTCGATGTCGCTGCGCAGGGAAATCGGGCTGCGGTCGCTGCTGATCAGGCCGACGTCCAGTTCCGGATGCGCCTGGCGGAAGCGAGGCAGGCGCGGCATCAGCCAGTACGCAGCGAAGGCGAAGTCGGTGGCGACCTGCAGCACCTCGTGGGGATGCTTCGCGGTGACCGCGGCAATGCCGGCGTCGATGCTCTCCAACCCGGCCTGAACGTGCTGCTGCAGCACCTGCCCGCTTTCGGTGAGGGCGATGCCCCGGTGGATGCGGTCGAACAGGCGCACGGCGAGGAGCTTCTCCAGGCGCTTGATCTGCTGGCTGACCGCCGGCTGGGTGGTGCCCAGCTCGCCGGCAGCGGCGGTGAAGCTCAGCAGGCGAGCAGCGGACTCGAACACGCGGAGCAATTCCAGCGGCACGCTCATCGCAGCACTTCACATAAGCATGTGTTATCCGAAGCATGCCGCGCCATGCGCTTTACCCCGTATCCAGCAGCCAACAGACTCATACCGCACAGCATCCCATAACAGCGCCAGCAGGATAAGCCCAACGCCATGAAGCGCCAGCGCCCGAACATCCTCTTCATCATGGCCGACCAGATGGCCGCGCCGCTCCTGCCTTTCTACGACGCCCAGTCGCCCATCAAGCTGCCCAACCTCTCGCGCCTCGCCGGTGAAGGCGTGGTGTTCGACTCGGCCTACTGCAACAGCCCGCTCTGCGCGCCGTCGCGCTTCACCCTGGTCAGCGGCCAGCTGCCGACGAAGATCGGCGCCTGGGACAACGCCGCCGACTTCGCTGCCGACATCCCCACCTACGCGCACTACCTGCGCCGCCTGGGCTACCGCACCGCTCTCTCCGGCAAGATGCACTTCTGCGGCCCGGACCAGCTGCATGGCTACGAGGAACGCCTGACCAGCGACATCTACCCCGCCGACTACGGCTGGGCGGTGAACTGGGACGAGCCGGACGTGCGCCCGAGCTGGTACCACAACATGTCCTCGGTACTGCAGGCCGGCCCGTGCGTGCGCACCAACCAGCTCGATTTCGACGAGGAAGTGGTGTTCAAGGCGCGCCAGTACCTCTATGACCACGTTCGCGAACACGCCGAGCAACCGTTCTGCCTCACCGTGTCCATGACCCATCCGCACGACCCCTACACCATTCCGCGCGAATACTGGGACCTGTACCGCGACGAGGACATCCCGCTGCCTGCCGTGCAGATCGCCCAGGGCGAGCAGGACCCGCATTCCCAGCGGCTGCTGAAGGTGATCGACCTGTGGGGCGAGGAAATGCCCGAAGAGAAAATCCGCGCGGCGCGCCGCGCCTACTTCGGCGCGTGCAGCTACGTGGACGCGCAGATCGGCGCGCTGCTGCGCACCCTGGAGGATTGCGGCCTCGGCGAAGACACCCTGATCGTGTTCTCCGGCGACCACGGCGACATGCTCGGCGAGCGCGGCCTCTGGTACAAGATGCACTGGTTCGAGATGGCCGCCCGCGTGCCGCTGCTGGTGCACGCGCCCAGGCGTTTCGCCCCGCATCGGGTCAGCCAGTCGGTGTCCACCGTCGACCTGCTGCCGACCCTCGTCGAGCTGGCCGGCGGGCAGCTCGAGCCCGGCGTCGATCTCGATGGCCGCTCGCTGCTGCCGCACTTGCAGGGCACCGGCGGCCACGACGAGGTGATCGGCGAATACACCGCCGAAGGCACCGTCAGCCCACTGATGATGATCCGCCGTGGCGACTTCAAGTTCGTCTATTCCGAGCAGGACCCGTGCCTGCTGTTCAACGTCGCCAGCGATCCGCGCGAGCTGGAAAACCTCATGGATTCTCCGGCCCACGCCAACCTGGTACGCGACCTGCTGGGTGAGGCGCGCGCGCGCTGGGATATTCCGGCCATCACCCGGCAGGTGCTCGCCAGCCAGCGCCGCCGCCGACTGGTAGCCGACGCGCTGACCCACGGCACGCTGAAAAGCTGGGACCACCAGCCCCTGGTCGACGCCAGCCAGCAGTACATGCGCAATCACATCGACCTCGACGATCTGGAGCGCCGCGCCCGCTATCCGCAACCGTGACAACAACCACAACAAGCCGAAGGGGAAGGGAGCATGAAGAACACCGTACGAAGAGCATCGACGCTGTTGCTGGCCGGCGCACTCGCGCTGGGCGGTCCGCTGGCCCGGGCCGAAGATGAAGCCTGCAGTACGGTGAAACTGGCCGATCCGGGTTGGACCGACATCGCCGTCACCAACGGCATCGCCGCCTTCCTGCTCGAAGGCCTGGGCTACCAGGTGAAGATCGACACCCTTTCGGTGCCGATCACCTATGGCGGCCTGCGCGACGGCCAGGTGGACGCCTTCCTCGGCAACTGGATGCCGGCGCAACAGAGCTTCCATGACCAGTTCATCGCCAGCAAGCAGGTCACCCAGCTGGCGAAGAACCTGCAGGGCACCGAGTTCACCCTGGCCGTGCCGACCTACGTGTGGGACGCCGGGGTGAAGACCTTCGCCGACCTGGACCAGCATGCCGACCAGTTCAACAGGAAGATCTACGGCATCGGCTCCGGCGCGCCGGCCAACCAGTCGATCCAGAAGATGATCAGCGGCGACGAATTCGGCCTGGGCGACTGGAAGCTGGTGGAATCCAGCGAACAGGCAATGCTCGCCGAGGTGGGCCGCGCGGTGAAGCGTGATCGCTGGGTGGTGTTCCTCGGCTGGACGCCGCATCCGATGAACGTGAAGGTCGACATGAAGTACCTCACCGGCGGCGAGAAATACTTCGGCAGCACCGGCAGCGTGTTCACCGTCACCCGCAACGGCTACACCGAGCAGTGCCCGAACAGCGGCAAGCTGCTGGCCAACCTGTCCTTCGACCTGAAGATGGAGAACGCCATCATGGCCGAGGTGCTGGAGAAGAGCGTGAAGAATCCTGACGCGGTGAAGGCCTGGATCAAGGCCAATCCACAGAGCCTCGACACCTGGCTCGAGGGCGTGAAGACCCGCGACGGCGGCGATGCACTGGCCGCCGTGAAGGCGAAGCTGTAGGCCATCGATGGAGCGCCGGATCCGCCTGCTGCCCTTCCTCGCCTGGCTGCCGCAGGTCACGGGGCGCGATGTGCGCCGTGACCTGGGTGTCGGCCTGTCCGGTGCGGTGCTCGCCCTGCCGCAGTCCATGGCCTACGCGCTGATCGCCGGGCTGCCAGCGGAGTACGGGCTCTACGCGGCGATGCTGCCGGTGCTGATCGCCTGTCTGTGGGGTTCGTCGAGGCACATGGTCGGCGGGCCGACGGCGGCGATCTCGGTGGTGCTGTTCACCGCCATCGCGCCGCTGGCGCCGCCGGGCAGCGCGCCGTTCATCCAGTACGCGCTGCTGCTGACCTTCCTCGCCGGGCTGTTCCAGTGGCTGTTGGGGATGCTGCGATTCGGCGTGCTGGTGAACTTCGTTTCGCACTCGGTGCTGCTGGGCTTCACCTGCGGCGCCGCGCTGGTGATCATCATTGGCCAGTTGCCCTATCTGCTCGGAATTACCGTGAGCGGACAGGGCACGGCGCTGACCAGCGCCGCTGCGCTCTGGTGGAAGCTGCCGCAGTTCCATGGGCCGTCGCTGCTGGTGGGCCTGTTCAGCCTCGCGCTGAGCCTGCTGGTGAAGCACCTGTGGCGGCGCGGACCGGCGCTGCTGGTCGGCCTGTTCGGCGCCAGCGCGCTGGTCTGGGCGATGCCCGCGACCTTTGCCGGCGTCGCCAGGGTAGCCGCCTTCCGCAGCGCACTGCCGCCGCTCAGCCCGTTGTCTTTCGATCTGTCCGCCATCGCCCAGTTGCTCCCCGCCGCCGTCGCCTGCGGCATGCTCGGGCTGGTCACCAGCCTGTCCATCGCCCGCGCCCTCGCCGCGCGCTCGCACCAGGCGCTGGACGCCAACCAGGAAGTGCGCGCCCAGGGGCTTTCCAACCTGCTCGGGCCGTGGCTTTCAGGCACGCTGTCCGCCGGTTCCTTCACCCGCTCCGGGCTGAACCAGGATGCCGGCGCGCGCACGCCGCTGGCTGGGGTCTTCTCGGCAATGTGGGTCGCGCTGCTGGCGGTGGCGGGGGCCGGATTGATCACCCATATCCCGCTGCCGGCGATGGCCGCCGGTATCCTGCTGATCTGCTGGAACCTGGTCGATCGCCCGGCGTTGCGCGCCCTGTGGAAAGGCAGTCGCGCCGAGTCCCTGGTGATGCTGCTGACCCTCGCCGCGACCCTGCTGCTGCCGCTGCAGAACGCCATCTACGCCGGTGTGCTGGCTTCGCTGTTCTTCTACCTCAAGCGCACCTCGCAGCCTCGTGTGCAGCAGTGGGCGCGCGAAGACGAGGAAGTGCTGCGCATCGAGGGCTCGATCTTCTTCGGCGCCTGCGACTACCTGCAGAAACTGATGCAGCACAGCCGCGGCGAGCGCCTGGTGCTGGACGCCCACCACGTCAACTTCATCGATTTCGCCGGCGCGCAGATGCTCCAGCAGGAAGCCCGCCGCCTAGCCAGCGAAGGCCGCAGCCTGGTCCTGCGCAATGCGCGGCCGCGGGTGCGCGCGGAGTTGGAGAAGCAGATGGGGAAGGGCGGGGCTTTGCAGGTGGAGGAATAGCGCCGGGCTTCAACGGTAGGAGCGAGCTTGCTCGCGAACAGATTCTCCAGGCGACTTCGCTGCTGGGCGTTGGTTCGCGAGCAAGCTCGCTCCTACAAGTGATCGCACGCCCTGCCGAGCGCTCAGCCCTTGAGCTGCCGGCGCAATTCTTCCAGCACCGGCGCCGAGTCCGGCCGTACGCCGCGCCAAAGCAGGAACGCTTCCGCCGCCTGCTCGACCAGCATGCCCAACCCATCGATGCAGCGCGCGGCGCCATGCTCGGCGGCCCAGCGGTTGAAGGCGGTAACGTCCTTGCCGTACATCATGTCGTAGCAGACGGTGAGTCCCGGCTGGAGCAGCGCAGGGTCGATGGGCGGCAGCTCGCCGGCCAGGGACGCCGAGGTGCCGTTGACGATCAGGTCGAAGGGCTCGTCGCGCAGATCGAATCCCCCGCCGCGCACATTACCCAGGTCCTTGAACTCGCTGGCCAGCAGTTCGGCCTTGGACGCCGTACGGTTGGCAATCACGATGCAGGCCGGCTGCTCGGCGAGGAAGGGTTCGAGAATGCCGCGCACCGCACCACCCGCACCCAGCACCAGGATGCGCGCACCGCGCAGGACGACGCCGTGATTCACCGTCAGGTCGCGGGTCAGCCCGGCGCCGTCGGTGTTGTCGCCCAGCAATCCGCCGCCTTCGAGCTTCTTCAGGGTATTCACCGCACCGGCCCGACGCGCGCGTTCGCTCAGCTCGGTGGCCAGGCGATAGGCGTCTTCCTTGAAGGGCACGGTGACGTTGCCGCCCAGTCCCTCGGCAAAGAATTCACGGGCGTTCCCGGCGAAGTCGTCCAGCGGGGCCAGCCGCGCGTCATAGCTCAGTGCCTGGCCGGTCTGCTCGGCGAACAGGCGGTGGATCTGCGGCGACTTGCTGTGGCCGATGGGGTTGCCGAAGACGCAGTAGCGGTCCATGGGAAGTCCTGGAGCGAGAAGATTGGAAAGGGCAGGAGCTTGCCGGGTTTTCTATCGGGGTGCCAGACCAGGTTCGCGAGCAAGCTCGCTCCTACAGGCAGCTCCGAAGCCGCTCTTGTAGGAGCGAGCTTGCTCGCGAACCGCCCGAAAGACGAAGGATCAGGCCTGCGCCAACCAGTCCCGATCCGTGAGGAAGTATTCGGTCAGGCGCGCTTCCTCGCTGCCCGGCTCCGGCTTCCAGTCATAGCCCCAGCGCACCTGCGGCGGCAGGGACATGAGGATCGACTCGGTACGCCCGCCCGACTGCAGGCCGAACAGGGTGCCACGGTCGTAGACCAGGTTGAATTCGACGTAGCGGCCGCGGCGGAAGGCCTGGAATTCGCGCTGCTGCTCGGTGTACGGGGTGTTCTTGCGCTTGCGCACGATGGGCAGGTAGGCGTCGATGTAGGCATCGCCGATGGCCCGCAGGAAGGCGAAGCTGGTGTCGAAGTCCCACTGGTTCAGGTCGTCGAAGAACAGGCCGCCGACACCGCGCGGTTCGTTGCGGTGCTTGATGTGGAAGTAGCGGTCGCACCATTCCTTGTAGCGCGGGTAGACGTCCTCGCCGAAGGGTGCGCAGGCGTCGCGGGCGACCTGGTGCCAGAGCACGCAGTCTTCTTCGTGGGCGTAGTAGGGCGTCAGGTCGAAACCGCCACCGAACCACCACACGGCCTCTTCACCTTCCTTCTCGGCGATGAAGAAGCGCACGTTGGCGTGGGAGGTCGGCACGTGGGGGTTGGTCGGGTGGATCACCAGCGACACGCCCAGCGCCTGGAAGCCGCGGCCGGCCAGTTCCGGACGGTGCGCGCTGGCGGACGGCGGCAAACCGCTGCCGAATACATGGGAGAAATTCACCCCGCCTTTCTCGATCAAGGCACCGTCGCCGATCACCCGCGTACGACCGCCGCCGCCGGCCGGACGCTGCCAGGCGTCTTCGACGAAGCTTGCGCTGCCGTCCTCGGCTTCGAGTGCGGCGCAGATGCGGTCTTGCAGGTCGAGCAGGTAGGCCTTCACGGCCTCGATGCGGTCGGTCACGAGAATCACCTTGGAGCGGGAAAGCCACGCGTGGCGCGGGCCGGAGCGGGATTTAAGAGCGAAAACGGGCGCAAGCATACCATCGCCGCCGGCAAAGCTGGTCTTGACGGCCGTCAAGCGGGCGGCTTGGATGAAGGTCTTTTCCCCGGCGAGGCAGAGCCTCGCGTCATCAGGAGAGCGACATGGCCAAGCGCGTTCAATTCGCCAAGACTGGCGGCCCGGAAGTCCTCGAGATCGTCGACTACACCCCCGCCGAGCCCGGCCCGAACGAGGTGCGGGTGCGCAACCGCGCCATCGGCCTGAACTTCATCGACACCTACTACCGCAGCGGCCTGTACCCCGCGCCAAGCATGCCCTCCGGGGTTGGCACCGAAGGCGCCGGGGAGGTGGAGGCGATCGGCAGCGCGGTAACCAACGTGAAGGTCGGCGACCGCGTCGGCTACGCCACCGGCCCGCTGGGCGCCTACAGCGAGCAGCACACGCTGCCGGCGGCCAGCGTGGTGAAGCTGCCGGATGCGATCACCTTCGAGCAGGCCGCCGCGGTCATGCTCAAGGGCCTGACCGTGCAGTACCTGCTGCGCCAGACCTACAACGTGCAGCCGGGCCAGACCATCCTCTGGCACGCGGCCGCCGGCGGCGTCGGGCTGATCGCCTGCCAGTGGGCCAAGGCCATCGGCGCGCACCTGATCGGCACCGTCAGCTCGGCTGCCAAGGCGGAGCTGGCGAAATCCCACGGCGCCTGGGAAACCATCGACTACAGCCACGAGAACGTGGTCGAGCGCGTGCTCGCACTCACCGACGGCAAGAAGTGCCCGGTGGTCTATGACTCGGTGGGCAAGGACACCTGGCTGACCTCGCTGGACTGCACCGCGCCGCGCGGCCTGGTGGTGAGCTTCGGCAACGCCTCCGGCGCGGTGGACGGGGTGAACCTGGGCATCCTCTCGCAGAAGGGCTCGCTCTACGTCACCCGCCCGACGCTGTTCGGCTACGCCAGCACGCCGGAGCGCCTGCAAGCCATGGCGGACGACCTGTTCGGCATGATCACCAGCGGCAAGGTGAAGGTGGAGATCAACCAGCGCTTCAGTCTGGCCGAGGCGGCCAAGGCGCAGACGGAACTGGCGGCGCGGCGGACCACCGGTTCGACCATCCTGCTGCCCTGACCTGAACAGCGTTCGCGAGCAAGGACTAGGCGCCTCCTCGGTCCTACAGGGTGCGGCGGTATTGCTTTTTGTAGGAGCGAGCTTGCTCGCGAACCGGGTCGCGTCGTGGTGACCGGCTTACGACGGGCGAACAGTCTCGCCAGTGCGCAAATCGCGGATCAAGCTCGGATTGCGGCGCCCGCCCAGGGCGCCACCGAGTACGCCATCCAGCTCGCCACGGAAATACTGCTCGACGCGCAGGCGGCTGCGCGCGGCCGGGCGGCCGGCGGGGTTGGCGGAGGTGGAGATCAGCGGGCCGGTGAAGCGGCACAGCTCGCGCACCAGCGGGTGGTCGGTGACGCGCAGGGCCACGGTCTCGTGCTCGCCGGTTACCCATTCGGGCAGGCGGCCCTGGTGCGGCACCAGCCAGGTGTTCGGGCCGGGCCAGCTGGCGGCGAGCTTGTCCTGCCAGGCCTCGGGCAGGTCTTCGAGGAGGAAATCGAACTGGCGGATGTCACCGGCCACCACGATCATGCCTTTTTCCACCGGTCGCGCCTTGATCGCCAGCAGGCGGTACACGGCGTCGGCGCTCCACGGGTCGCAGCCCAGGCCCCAGACGGCTTCGGTCGGGTAAGCGATCACACCGCCATCGCGCACGACCTGGGCCATGCGCTGGGTACGCCAGTTGCTGTACATCGTGAATTCCTCGGATCTGCGATGCGCGGCAGTTTACGTGCTCAAGGGGCGCGATGCACCCAGACGCCGGCCTCGCAGGCGACCCGTCCGTCCAGCTCCAGTTCGGTGAGCTCCGCCAGCAATTGCGGCAGCTCCAGGCCACTGCGCTGCGCCAGTTGCTCGCTGCTTTGCGGTGCTGCGCGCAGCAGATCGACCAGCGGGTGAGGCGGCAACAATGGCGCGCCCTCTCCTGTCGGCGCGCCGTGCGTCCACCCCTGCAGGCCGTCAAGGATGTGCTCGACCGTCTCCACCAGCATCGCGCCCTGGCGGATCAGCTCGTGGCAGCCGCGCGCGCCGGGGTGATGGATGGAGCCGGGAATCGCATAGACCTCGCGGCCCTGCTCGGCGGCCAGCCGCGCCGTGATCAGCGACCCGCTCGACGGGCTGGCTTCCACCACCAGCGTGCCCAGGGAGAGGCCACTGATGATCCGGTTGCGCCGCGGGAAGTTCGACGCCTGGGGTGCGCAGTTCAGCGGCAATTCCGAGATCACCGCACCGCCCTGTTCGACGATGCGCTTCGCCAGCCCGAGGTGGCGACGCGGGTAGAGATGCTCCAGACCCGTGCCCAGTACGGCAACGGTCTTGCCACCGATCTCCAGCGCACCTTCATGGGCCGCACCATCGATACCCAGCGCCAGCCCGCTGGTGATCACGAAGCCGCCGCCGGCCAGGCTGCGGGCAAAGGCCCGCGCGGTATCCAGCCCCGGTTTGCTGGCCCGGCGGCTGCCCACCATCGCCAGTTGCGGTCGCTCCAGCAGCTGCGGATCACCCGCCAGGAACAGCAGCGGCGGCGCATCATCCAGCTCGGCGAGCAGAGCGGGGTAGTCCGGCGCGTCCCACATGACCAGATGTTGTTCTGGCGCTTCCAGCCAGCGCAGCGCCCGAGTCGCCTGTTCACGGATGGAGGCATCACGGCGCGGCTCCGCGCAGACGGCCGGCAAGCCCAGGGAGCGCCAGGCAGCCGCCGGTGCGCTCAAGGCCGCGGACGCCGAGCCAAAAGCCTCGATCAGGCGGCGAAAGCGCCGGGGGCCCAGCTCTGGCAGGCCATGCAGGCGCAGCCGCGCTTCGAGTTCGGACGGGGAAAAGCTCGGGTCGTGGGGCATGGCGCAGTCCTTGGCGTGGAGACGACGCCCGGACTATGCCGCGCCGGCTGGCGCCCCCGCTGTCGGACCCTTCCGGATCGCGCCCACAAAAAACCCCGCCGGGGCGGGGTTTTCTTCAACTCACGCGTCGATCAGGGGTTCAGGACGCGGTCGTTGACTTCCAGCGAACGGGTGGCGGTCAGCACCAGGCCGTAGCTCAGACGGTTGTAGGTGCGGAAGATCATCACCAGGCCCGAGCGCTCATCCGGGATTTTCACCATCTCTTCGGTGACGCGGTCGCGCACGGTTTCGCCCAGCTTGTAGATCGCCAGCACGTTGCCTTCGGCCAGGCCATCGCGGGCGCCCTTGTCGATGGTCACCACGTCGTACTTGCCGATCTGCGTCACGCCGCGCGGCACGTCGATGATGGTGCCCTTGATCGGGGTGCTCGGCTCGCTGGGCATGAAGGTCGAGGTGATCGCACGCTCCTCGGTGGGGAACAGGCGGTCGCCCGAGCGAACTTCCTGGGTCGAGCGAGTCAGGTTCAGGGTAGCGATATCGCGTTCCTTCGCCGTGACGTTGGCGCTGCCGACATCCATGGCATCGACGCCCAGGACCTCGTTGGTCTGCGGGTCGGTGTAGACCTTGGCCTGGCGGAAGATGCCGTAGCTGCCCTGTTCGGACAGCGAGTTGCCGCGAGCGTAGGCGCGGTCGCCGGCACCGCTGATCACGCTTTCGGCGTCACCAGCAACCACATAGGGGGCGTTGGCGAATTCGTCCGTGCTGTCGACGATGCGGTTGGACAGCAGGAAGGCGTTGATCTTGTCCAGCGGGATGGTCGGGATCGCCTCGGCGATCGGGGTGCTGCGCACCCGCGGCGACAGCTTGATGGTCCCGCGCGACTCGCCGCGGTTGAGCATCAGGCGTGGCTGGCCGTCGATATACGTAAGGCTCAGCACGTCACCCGGATAGATCAGGTGCGGATTCTGAATCTGCGGATTCACCTGCCAGATTTCCGGCCACTTCCACGGCTTGCTGAGGAACTTGCCGGAGATGTCCCAGAGGGTGTCGCCCTTCACTACGGTATAGCGATCCGGATGGCCTTCCTTGAGCTGCACGGCAGCCTGCGCCACCCCGCCTGCGGCGAGCAGCAGCAGGGCGAGTAGTGTTTTCCTCATGCGGTGAATCCCTTTATTATGTGTACACATGAAACGCCTGGAAGCCGCCCCTACCGCGCTTTCCAGCCGTTTTTCGATGCTGCTCAGCATATTAGCAGCCGATTTTGACTTTATTCCACAAGTGCATCACAAACGTATATGGCCATTCTGAACATTCTCGAATTCCCCGATCCGCGCCTGCGGACCATCGCCAAGCCCGTCACGGTCTTCGATGACGCCCTGCGCACGCTGATCGACGACATGTTCGAGACCATGTACGAGGCGCCGGGTATCGGTCTTGCGGCGACGCAGATCAACGTGCACAAGCGCGTCGTGGTGATGGACCTGTCCGAGGACAAGTCCGAACCCCGGGTCTACATCAACCCCGAGTTCGAATTCCTCACCGAGGAAATGGACCAGTACCAGGAAGGCTGCCTGTCGGTGCCGGGCTTCTATGAAAATGTAGACCGCCCGCAGAAGGTGCGGATCAAGGCCCAGGACCGCGACGGCAATCCGTTCGAGGAAGAGGCCGAGGGCCTGCTCGCGGTGTGCATCCAGCACGAGTGCGATCACCTCAACGGCAAGCTGTTCGTCGACTACCTGTCCAACCTCAAGCGCGACCGCATCCGCAAGAAGCTGGAAAAGCAGCACCGGCAACAGGCGTGACCCCATCCCCCAAAGGCTTGCCCCGGCAAGCCTTTTGTTTTTGTGAGCCCGATATGAGCAAAGCACTGCGCATCGTCTTCGCCGGCACCCCGGAGTTCGCCGCCGAACACCTCAAGGCCCTGCTCGATACTCCCCATGAGATCGTCGCCGTCTATACCCAGCCGGATCGCCCGGCCGGCCGGGGCCAGAAGCTGATGCCCAGCCCGGTCAAGCAACTTGCCCTGGAGAACCGCCTGCCGGTGCTGCAGCCGCCGACCCTGCGCGACCCCGCCGCCCAGGCCGAGCTGGCCGCACTCAAGCCGGACCTGATGGTGGTGGTGGCCTATGGGCTGATCCTGCCGCAGGTGGTGCTGGATATCCCGCGCCTGGGCTGCATCAACAGCCACGCCTCGCTGCTGCCGCGCTGGCGCGGCGCCGCGCCGATCCAGCGCGCGGTGGAAGCCGGCGACGCCGAGAGCGGTGTGACCGTGATGCAGATGGAAGCGGGCCTGGACACCGGGCCGATGCTGCTCAAGGTCAGCACGCCGATATCCGCCGAGGACACCGGCGGCAGCCTGCACGACCGCCTGGCCGAGCTCGGCCCGAAGGCCGTGGTCGAGGCCATTGCCGGTCTTGCCGCCGGCACGCTCGAGGGCGAGGTGCAGGACGACGCCCTGGCCACCTATGCCCACAAGCTGAACAAGGAAGAGGCGCGCATCGACTGGTCGCGCCCGGCCATCGAACTGGAGCGCCGCATCCGCGCCTTCACGCCCTGGCCGGTCTGCCACACCACCCTCGGCGAAGCCGCGCTGAAGGTGCTCGGCGCCAAGCCGGCAGAGGGCAAGGGCGATCCCGGCATGATTCTCGACGCCAGCCGCGACGGCCTGCTGGTCGCCTGCGGTGAAGGCGCGCTGCTGCTGACTCGCCTGCAACTGCCCGGCGGCAAGCCACTGGCATTCGCCGATCTGTTCAACAGCCGCCGCGAGCAGTTCGCCGCAGGCCAGACGCTTGGTCGGCAAGGGCAGGGCGCATGAGTACCAATCCCCGCCTGGCGGCGGCCCGTGCGCTGGCCGCCGTGCTCGCCGGCCGTGCCTCGCTGGGCAGCTCGCTGCCGACCCAGCTGGAGAACGTCGAGCCGCGCGACCGTGGCCTGGTGCAGGAGCTGGCCTTCGGCAGCGCCCGCTGGCAACCCCGCCTGTCCACCCTCGCCGCGCGCCTGCTGCAGAAGCCGTTCAAGGCCGGCGACCGTGACGTCGAAGCCCTGCTGCTGGTCGGCCTGTACCAGTTGCTCTACACCCGCATTCCCCCGCACGCAGCCATCGGCGAGACCGTCGGCTGCGCGGACAAGCTGAAGAAGCCCTGGGCCAAGGGCCTGCTCAACGCCGTGCTGCGCCGCGCCCAGCGCGAGAGCGAAACCCTGCTGGCCGAGGTCGACAAGGACCCGGCCGCACGCCTGGCGCATCCGCGCTGGCTGCAGAAGGCGCTGAAGAAGTCCTGGCCGGAACAGTTCGAAGCGATCTGCGCCGCCAACAACGCCCACCCGCCGATGACCCTGCGAGTGAACCGCCGCCATGGCAGCCGCGATGCCTACCTGGAAGAACTGAACCGCGTCGGCTTCGAAGCGACCGCCTGCGAGTTCAGCCGCGACGGCATCAATCTTGTGCAGCCGTGCGATGTGCGCGAGCTGCCGGGCTTCGCCGAAGGCCGGGTCAGCGTGCAGGACGAGGCCGCGCAACTGGCCGCCGACCTGCTGGAACTGGCGCCGAACCAGCGCGTGCTGGACGCCTGCTGCGCCCCCGGCGGCAAGACCTGCCACCTGATGGAGGCCGAGCCGGCGCTGGCTGGCGTGGTTGCCGTGGACCTGGAAGAAAGCCGCCTGGTGCGCGTTCGCGAGAACCTCGCCCGCCTGCAGCTTTCGGCCGAGCTGTTCGCCGCCGACGCCCGCGACACGGCCAAATGGTGGGACGGCAAGCCTTTCCAGCGCATCCTGCTGGACGCACCTTGTTCCGCCACCGGCGTGATCCGCCGCCACCCGGACATCAAGCTGACCCGCACCGCCGAGGACATCGAGGCGCTGGCGCAACTGCAGGGCGAGCTGCTCGATGCCCTGTGGGTCACGCTCGAAGTCGGTGGCGTGATGGTCTACGCGACCTGCTCGGTGATGCCGCAGGAGAACAGCGAGCAGATCGCCGCGTTCCTCGGTCGCACCCCCGGCGCCCGCGAGCTGGACCTGCCCGGCCCCTGGGGCCTCAAGCAGCTCCACGGCCGCCAGCTGCTGCCACAGCAGGGCGGGCATGACGGCTTCTACTATGCCAAGCTCATCAAGATTTCGGCCAAGTAACAGGCGCCGACTCCCTACGGATCGAAACGGAAAGCACGCCGCTCCATGAAGATCATCATCCTCGGTGCCGGCCAGGTCGGCGGCACTCTGGCCGAGCACCTCGCCAGCGAAGCCAACGACATCACGGTCGTCGATACCGACGGCGAACGCCTGCGCGACCTCAACGACCGCCTGGACATCCGCACCGTCCACGGCAAGGCCTCGTTCCCCACCGTGCTGCGCCAGGCCGGCGCCGACGACGCCGACATGCTGGTGGCGGTGACCAACAGCGACGAGGTGAACATGGTGGCCTGCCAGGTTGCCTACACCCTGTTCAACACCCCCACGCGCATCGCCCGCGTGCGCGAAGCGGCGTACCTGACCCGCGCCGGGCTGTTCGACAACGAGGCGATCCCGGTCGACGTGCTGATCAGCCCCGAGCAGGTGGTGACCAACTACATCAAGCGCCTGGTGGAATACCCCGGCGCCCTGCAGGTGATCGACTTCGCCGAGGGCAAGGCGCAGCTGGTCGGCATCCGCGCCTACTACGGCGGCCCGCTGGTCGGCCAGGAACTGCGCCAGCTGCGCGAGCACATGCCCAATGCCGACACCCGCGTGGCGGCGATCTACCGGCGCAACCGGCCGATCATTCCCCAGGGCGACACGGTGATCGAGGCCGACGACGAAGTGTTCTTCATCGCCGCCAAGGCCCACATCCGCGCGGTGATGGGCGAGATGCGCCGGCTCGAGGACAGCTACAAGCGGATCATCATCGCCGGCGGCGGCAACATCGGCGAGCGCCTGGCCGAGGCCATCGAGAGCCGCTACCAGGTGAAGATCATCGAGATGAACCCGGCGCGCTGCCGGCACCTCTCCGACAGCCTGGACAGCTCCATCGTGCTGCAGGGCAGCGCCTCGGATCGCGACCTGCTGCTGGAAGAGAACATCGGCGACACCGACCTGTTCCTCGCCCTGACCAACGACGACGAGGCCAACATCATGTCCTCGCTGCTGGCCAAGCGCCTGGGCGCGCGCAAGGTGATGACGCTGATCAACAACCCCGCCTACGTCGACCTGGTGCAGGGCGGCGAGATCGACATCGCCATCAGCCCGCAGCTGGCCACCATCGGCACCCTGCTGACCCACGTGCGCCGCGGCGACATCGAGAGCGTGCACTCCCTGCGCCGCGGCGCTGCCGAAGCCATCGAAGTGGTCGCCCACGGAGACGCCAAGTCGAGCAAGGTGATCGGCCGCAGGATCAACGAAGTGCAGCTGCCGCCGGGCACCACCATCGGCGCGGTGATCCGCAACGACGACGTGCTGATCGCCCACGGCGAAACGCAGATCGAGTCCGGCGACCACGTGATCCTCTTCGTGGTGGACAAGAAGCGCATCCGCGACGTCGAGCGCCTGTTCCAGGCCGGCCTGACCTTCTTCTGATCGACCCGGGGCCGCCCCATGGCGGCCCTGCCAGTTAATTCCGAGGCGCTTTCAGACAGATCCTACTGCGCCATCCAGCCTCCCTTGTCACCCTGCGCGGCCTGTTCCTGCTTGTCTGCCTCCGGTCATGCGCTACTCCTCCATCGGTCGAATCCTCGGCGTACTGCTGATGCTGTTCAGCGTTACGCACCTGCCGCCACTGCTCGTGGACCTGCACTACGCCGAGCGCTCCTGGCAGCCCTTCGCGCTGTCGTTCCTGGTCACCCTGCTGACCGGCTTCGCCCTCTGGTGGCCGTGTCGCCAGCACAAGCAGGACCTGCGCATCCGCGATGGCTACCTGGTCACGGCGCTGTTCTGGATCGTCCTGGGGTCCTTCGGTGCCTTGCCCTTCGCGTTGTCCGACGCGCCGCACATGGGCCTGGTCGACTCGCTGTTCGAGTCCTTCTCGGGCCTCTCCACCACCGGCGCCACCGTGCTCACCGGCCTCGATGCGCTGCCCCACGCCATCCTCTACTACCGCCAGCAGCTGCAGTGGCTGGGCGGCATGGGCATCGTGGTGCTGGCGGTGGCGGTGATGCCGATGCTCGGCATCGGCGGCATGCAGCTGTACCGCGCGGAGATGCCCGGGCCGCTCAAGGACCACAAGCTCTCGCCGCGTATCGCCGATACCGCCAAGACCCTCTGGCTGATCTACTGCGGCCTGACCCTGGCCTGCGCGCTGGCGTACTGGGCCGCGGGAATGAACCTGTTCGACGCCGTCGGCCACAGCTTCTCCACCATCGCCATCGGCGGCTTCTCCACCCACGACGCGAGCATCGGCTACTTCGACAGTCCGCTGGTCGAGCTGATCTGCATGACCTTCCTGGTGATTTCCGGGATCAACTTCAGCCTGCACTTCCTCGCCTGGCGCCAGCGCAAGGTCAGCCACTACCTGAAGGACCCGGAATGCCGGGCCTACCTGGGCATCCTGCTGGTGCTGTTCCTGATCACCGCGGCGACGCTGATCCTCAAGCACCACTACGACTCGCCCTTGCAGGCGATCCGCTATGCGGCGTTCATGGTGATTTCGGTGGCGACCACCACCGGCTTCGGACTCGCCGACTTCAGCACCTGGCCGACCCTGCTGCCGTATCTGCTGCTCTACAGCACCTTCATCGGCGCCTGCGCCGGCTCCACCGGCGGCGGCATGAAGGTGATGCGCATGCTGCTGGTGTACCGCCAGGGCATGCGCGAATTCCTCCGCCTGCTGCATCCCAACGGGGTGTTCCTGGTCAAGCTCGGGCGGCGCACGGTGTCCGACCGCGTGGTGGAGTCGGTGTGGGCGTTCTTCTCCATCTACCTGCTGACCTTCGTGACCCTGATGCTGGTGCTGCTGGCCCTGGGCGTGGACCAGCTCACGGCCTTCTCCACGCTCGCCTCCTGCCTGAACAACCTGGGCCCGGCGCTGGGCGAGGCGGCCGTGCATTACGGCCATCTGCCAGGCAGCGCCAAGCTGGTGCTGAGCCTGGCAATGGTGCTGGGGCGGCTGGAGGTGTTCTCGCTGCTGATCCTGCTCACGCCCGCGTTCTGGCGCACTTGAGGCAGCCGTCCTGAGGCACAATGGCGGCCTGCTGACGGAGGCTCGCCATGATCGATTCGCTGGAAAAAATGCTCGCCAGGGGCGTGGACAACTCGCTGCTGCGCTTCGGCCTGGGCAAGGGCTACCTGGATGCCGGCGACGCGGCGAAGGCCGCCGAACACCTGCGCCGCTGCGTGGAACAGGACCCCAAGTACTCCGCCGCCTGGAAGCTGCTGGGCAAGGCACTGCAGGCCGAGGGTGACCTGGACGGCGCCCGCACCGCCTGGACCGACGGACTGGCCGCCGCGCAGGCCCACGGCGACAAGCAGGCGGAGAAAGAGATGACCGTATTCCTGCGCAAGCTGGACAAGGCAAAGGGCGCGTAAGCGCCCTTTTCTGTGCCGCCCACGCACGCCGGTGGGGATATCTGCAGGAGCTCACGAACGGATCTCCCGGTGGCTACGGTGCCAAGCCTGTTCGCGAGCAAGGGCTAGGCGCCCCCCTCGGTCCTGCAAGGAGTTCAGGGAGCGTAGGAGCGGACTCCGTCCGCGATCGCCTCCCGGCTGCTTCGAACTGGCCGGTGGCACATCGCGGACGCGGTCCGCTCCCACAAAAAGCCTCTACAGCACCTCGGCAGCCACCGCATCCACCGCCGCCCTGGCGATGCCGACGATCTCGTCCGCCTCGGCGCGGGTGAGCACCAGCGGCGGGGCGAAGCCGAGGATGTCGCCGTGGGGCATGGCGCGGGCGATCATGCCGCGCTCCAGGCACGCGGCGGACACCTTCGGGCCGACCTTCAGCGCCGGGTCGAACGGCGTGCGCGCCTCGCGGTCGGCCATGAATTCCAGCGCCGCCAGCATGCCGTCGCCGCGCACTTCGCCCACCAGCGGGTGGCCCTCGAAGGTCTGGCGCAGTTGCTGGTTCAGGTAGCCGCCGACGTCCGCCGCATTGGCGGTGATGTTTTCCCGCTCGAGGATGTTCAGGTTGGCCAGCGCCGCCGCGGCGCAGATCGGGTGGCCGGAGTAGGTCCAGCCGTGGCCCATGGCGCCTTCGCGGGTCGACGCGCTGTCGATCACGTCCCAGACCTTCTCGCCGACGATCACCGCCGAGAGCGGCGCGTAGGCGCTGGTCAGGCCCTTGGCCGTGGTGATCAGGTCCGGGCGCATGCCGTAGCGCTGGCTGCCCATCTTGTCGCCGACGCGGCCGAAGGCGCAGACCACCTCGTCGGCGATCAGCAGCACGTCGTACTTCGCCAGCACCGCCTGGATCGCCTCCCAGTAGCCCTTGGGCGGGACGATGATGCCGCCGGTGCCCATCACCGGCTCGCCGATGAAGGCGGCCACCGTATCCGGGCCTTCGGCGAGGATCAGGTTTTCCAGCTCCTGGGCGCAGTGGCGGACGAAGGTCGCCTCGTCCATGCCGGCCGGTGCCTTGTAGAAGTGCGGGCAGAGGGTGTGTTTCACGCCTTCCACCGGCAGGTCGAAGTGCTGGTGGAAGCTCGCCAGCCCCGTGAGGCTGCCGGTGACGATCCCCGAGCCGTGGTAGCCGCGCTGGCGCGAGATGATCTTTTTCTTCTGCGGCCGACCCAGCACGTTGTTGTAGTAGCGCACCAGCTTGACCTGGGTTTCGTTGGCGTCGGAGCCGGAGAGGCCGTAGTAGACCTTCTTCATGCCCGTCGGCGCCCAGTCGCGGATGATCCGCGCGGACAGCTCGATGATCGCCTCGGAAGCGTACCCCACGTAGGTGTGGTAGTAGGCCAGCTGCGTGGCCTGTGCATGGATGGCGTCGGCGACTTCGCTGCGGCCGTAGCCGATGTTCACGCAGTACAGGCCGGCGAACGCATCGAGCAGCTCGCGGCCCTGGTGATCGCGGATGCGCACGCCGGAGGCGCCGGTGATGATCCGCCCCGGCAGCACGCCGCTGGCGTGATCGTGGGCGTGGGTCGAGGGGTGCATGAAGTGCGCGCGGTCGTCTTCGAACAGCTTGGCGTAGTCGGTCATGGCGGTGTTCTCCCGGTCAGATGGCGCCGTGGTGCAAGGCGAAGTACTTGGTTTCGACGAAGGGCTCGAAGCCCTCGCTGCCGCCTTCGCGGCCCAGGCCAGAGGCCTTCATGCCGCCGAAGGGAATGGGGTGGCCGGTGAACTTGGCGCCGTTGACCGCCACCATGGCGAATTCCAGGCGCCGCATCAGCGGCCAGAGGTGATCCAGGCGTTGCCCACAAAGGTAGGCGGCCAGGCCGTACTCGGTGTCGTTGGCCTGCCGGACGGCTTCGTCCAGGTCGTCGTACGCGCTCACACCGGCAATCGGCGCGAAGTTCTCCTCGCGCCAGATACGCATCTGCGGGGTGACGTCGGCCAGCACGGTTGGCTGGTGGAACCAGCCGCCCAGTGCATGGGGTTCGCCGCCGGCGAGCAGGCGCGCGCCCTGGTCGATGGCGTCCCGCACGCGCTCGGCGGTGACGTCGAAGGCGCCCTGGTGCATCAGCGGGCCGATCTGGCTGCGCGCATCGCTGGCCGGGCCGACGCGCAGCTCACGCACGGCGGGGGCGAAACGCTGCAGGAAGGGCTCGTAGAGTTCGCGGGCAACCAGGATGCGGTTGGCCGCGCAGCAGTCCTGCCCGGAGGTCTGGAACTTGGCGTCGATGGCGAACTTCACCGCCTGCTCCAGATCGGCATCGGGCAAAACGATGAAGGGAGCGTTGCCACCCAGTTCCAGGGCGACTTTCTTCACGTCGCGGGCGGCGGCCTGCAGCACCAGCTTCCCCACGCGGGTCGAGCCGGTGAAGCTCACGGCGCGCACGCGGCTGTCGCCGACCAGGGTTTCCATGGCCATCTGCGGCTCGCCCAGCACCACGTTGAACACGCCGGCGGGGAAGCCGGCTTCTTCGGCCAGCTGTGCCAGGGCGAAGGCGGAATAGGGCGTCTCGTGGGCCGGCTTGACCACCACGCTGCAGCCGGCGGCGAGGGCGGCGGCGGCCTTGCGGGTGATCATCGCCGAGGGGAAGTTCCACGGCGTCAGCAACGCGGCGACGCCCACCGGCTCGACGACCGTGCCGAGGTGCGCATTGGGGATATGGCTGGGGATGTTGCGGCCGTTCAGCCGACGCGCCTCTTCGGCGAACCAGGGGATGAAGCTGGCGGCGTAGTCGATCTCGCCTAGGGCTTCGGCCAGCGGCTTGCCCTGTTCCAGGCTGAGGATCTGCGCGAGGTCGTCGCGGTGCTGGCGGATCAGCTCGGCCCAGCGGCGCAGCAGGGCGCCGCGCTCATCCAGGCTGCGCGCGCGCCAGGCCGGGAAGGCCGCGGCGGCAGCGTCAATGGCGCCGACGATCTGTTCGCGGTCGAGCAGCGGCACGTGGCCGATGGCTTCACGGGTGGCGGGGTTGTCGACGGCAATGCTGGCGCCGCTGGCGCTGTGCAGCCAATGGCCGTTCACGTAGCAGAGCGACTTGAACAGCAGGGGATGGGCGTAGGACATGGTGGCGGCTCCTGGGCGGATGGCATGGGAACCATCCTAGGGGCCGCGGGCGCGCGGTTTTTTCCTAAGCGGGGGACGACGGCGGCAAATCTTTTTGCAGTTCTGCCGCCGCTGTTGGGCTTTTTCGGGTGGCGTCAGGCTGTTGCGGCGCGACGCAGGTTGCGGGTGATGGCGCTGAGCAGCATGCCGTAGAGCGGCACGAAGAGCATCAGCATCACCGCGAGCTTCACGCCGTAGTCGACCCAGGCGATCTCCACCCAGTGCTCGGCCATGAAGGCGTTGTCGCTGTGCCAGAAGGCGATGGAGAAGAAGGTGAAGGTGTCCAGCAGGTTGCCGAACAGGGTCGAGACCACCGGGGCGATCCACCACTGGCGCATGCGCCGCAGGCGATCGAAGACCTGGATGTCGAGGATCTGCCCGAACACGTAGGCCAGGAAGCTGGCCAGGGAAATCCGCGCGACGAAGGTGTTGAATTCGCCCAGCGAGGCGAAGCCCCTGAAGGCGCCTTCCTGGAAGACCACCGAAATGACGTAGGAGGCCAGCAGTGCCGGGACCATCACCCGCGCGATGACCAGTCGTGCCGGGCGCTTGCCGAGCAGGCGGACGGTGAGGTCGGTGGCCAGGAAGATGAACGGGAAGCTGAACGCGCCCCAGGTGGTGTGCCAGCCAAAGAGGGTCATTGGCAGCTGCACCAGGTAGTTGCTGGCGATGATGATCAGGATGTGGAACGCGACCAGGCCGGCGAGTGCGCCGCGCCGTGCCGCCGGAAGGGATGCCGACATGCTTGGGCCTTTTTCGTCGATGGGGTGAGGGAACCCATGCCCGGCACCATGCCGAGCGGCGCGCATTGTATACGATCCGGACCGCGAAGTCAGGTTTTATTGTGCAATTTTTGTTCAGTCCGCTCGGTCTGCCAATTCGTGGGAGCGGACTTTGTCCGCGATCGATTTCCCGCTACGCCGAGCAAGCCGGTTGCACATCGCGGACGCAGTCCGCTCTACGCTCGCGCCAGACGCCGGGCAAAACTGTAGGAGCGAGCTTGCTCGCGAGCGGATTCACCGGCCGCTCTGGAGGTGGGTGGGTTCGCGAGCAAGCTCGCTCCTACAGGGAACCTGCCTCCAGCGCCTCGGCGGGAATCGCCGCCTCCTGGGTCTTGATCACCTTGGTGACGATATAGGTGAAGTAGCGCTCGATCCCCACGTCCTCCAGCAACAGCTGGTCGATGAAGCGCTGGTAGTGGTCGATGTCGCGCGCCTGGATCATCGCGATGTAGTCCACCCCGCCGCCGGTGGCGTAGCAGAAACCGACCTCCGGCGACTGTTGCAGGCGTTGTTCGAAGCGCTTCATGTCCTGCGCGGTATGCCGCGCCAGGGTGATCTCCACCAGCACCTGCTGCTGCTTGAACAGCGCCGACCAGTCGATCTGCGCGCGGTAGCCCTTGATCAGCCCCGCTTCCTCCAGCTTGCGCACGCGCTCCCAGGCCGGGCTGACCGAGAGGTTGATCGCCTCGGCCAGGCTCGACTTGGTGATGCGCCCGTCCCCGGCGAGGATGCGCAGGATCTTCAGGTCGTAGCGGTCGAGCTTGATCATCGCGGCCTCCGGCGCCTGGCGGCGCTCAATCGATCACCTCGGCAACCACCGCCAGGGTGTCGCCGCTCTGCACCAGGCCGGGGAAATGCCGCGCGGCGAGGATGCCGCTGCGCTTGGCGCGGTATTCCACCGGCGCGGCGCCGGTGCGCAGCACGTCATGCACCCGCGCCAGCACTTCGCCACGCTCGACCCGCTCGCCCAGGTCGCGGCACATCTCCAGCAGGCCGCCGTGCTCGCTGGCGATGAAGCAGTCGCCGTCGGGCATGTCGAGCATCACCGACGTTGCCGGCTCGATCTCGCCTCGCAAAATGCCGGCCTCCACCAGCAGGTTGCGCACGCCACGCCGGGCGATGGCCACGGTGCGCGCGCTGCTGGTGCCGCCACCGCCCAGTTCGGTGGTGACGAACAGCTTGCCCTGTTCCTCGGCGGCGCTGTCGTACATGCCCACCGCGTCCAGCTCCAGCATGCGCATGGCGTAGGGCGCGGCGAAGGCGCGCATCAGCGCCTCGCTGGCTTCCTGCTGGGCCTTGTCCGGCAGCACGTGGCACGCGGCGAAGGGCAGGAAATCCAGGGTCCGGCCGCCGGAGTGGATGTCCAGCACCACATCCGCCAGCGGCAACAGGGTGCGCTGGAAGTAGTCGGCGATCTTCTGCGTCACCGTGCCGTCCGGGCGGCCGGGGAAGCTGCGGTTGAGGTTGCCGGCATCGATGGGCGAGGTGCGCTTGCCGGCATGGAACGCCGGCGTGTTCATGAACGGCACGATGATCACCCGGCCGCGCACGTCCTCGGTGCGCAGCTCCTGGGCCAGGCGGCTGAGCGCCACCGGGCCTTCGTACTCGTCGCCGTGGTTGCCGCCGGTCAGCAGCGCGGTGGGGCCGTCGCCGTTCTTCACCACGCAGACCGGGATCATCACCGCGCCCCAGGCCGAATCGTCCCGCGAGTAGGGCAGTTTGAGGTGGCCGTGCTGCACGCCGTCGCGCTGGAAATCGACGCTGGCGGCGATGGGGTTTTCGCGCAGCTCTTTATCGAGGGACTGTGTCATCGCCTCACTCCTTCACGAACAGCTGGCGCGGGTAGTCGCAGAAGGTTTCCACGCCGCGCTCGGTGATGAGGATGCTTTCGGTGATCTCCAGGCCCCAGTCGTCCATCCACAGGCCGGGCATGAAGTGGAAGGTCATGCCCGGTTCGAGCACGCTGTTGTCGCTCGGGCGCAGGCTCATGGTGCGCTCGCCCCAGTCCGGCGGGTAGCTGATCCCGATGGGGTAGCCGCAGCGGCTGTCCTTGTGGATGCCGAACTTCTCCAGCACGCCGAAGAAGGCGCGGGCGATGTCGCCGGTGGTGTTACCCGGTTTCGCGGCGTCGAGGCCCGCGGCGATGCCTTCGACCACGGCTTTTTCCGCATCGAGGAAATGCGGCGGCGGCTGGCCGAGGAACACCGTGCGCGACAGCGGGCAGTGGTAGCGCTTGTAGCAGCCGGCGATCTCGAAGAAGGTGCCGGCGCCGCGCTCGAAAGGTGTGTCGTCCCAGGTCAGGTGCGGCGCGCTGGCGTCGGCGCCGGTGGGCAGCAGCGGGACGATGGCCGGGTAGTCGCCGCCGTGGCCGTCGGCGCCGAGGATGCCGGTGCTGTAGATCTCGGCGACCAGCTCGTTCTTGCGCATGCCCGGCTCGATGCGCTCGACGATGTGCGCGTGCATCTTCTCGACGATGCGCGCGGCGATGCGCATGTACTCGATCTCGCGCGGCGACTTCACCGCGCGCTGCCAGTTCACCAGGGCCGTGGCATCGACGAACTTCGCGTTCGGCAGGTTCGCCTGCAGCGAGCGGAAGGCGGCGGCGCTGAAGTAGTAGTTGTCCATCTCCACGCCGACGGTGCGGCCCGCCCAGCCCCGCGCGGCGATGACCTCGCGGGACAGGTAGTCCATCGGGTGGCGCTCGGTGGACTGCACGTAGTGGTCGGGGTAGCCGACGATGTTGTCCGCCTGCATGAACACGGTACGCCGCGCGCCGTTGGCGTCCTGGCCGCGGCCGAACCAGACCGGCTCGCCGTCCAGCGCCAGCAGCACGCACTGGTGCACGTAGAAGGACCAGCCATCGTAGCCGGTCAGCCAGGCCATGTTCGACGGGTCGGTAACCAGCAGCAGTTCGATGCCGCGCTGTTGCATGCTGGCGCGGACCTTGGCGATCCGCTGGGCATATTCCTCCCGGCTGAAGGGGAGGTTGACGACGATTTCGGACATGCGGAAATCCTCTTTCGGTTTTTGTTTTTTCTTTTGTAGGAGCGAGCTTGCTCGCGAACCCGCCTAGCTTTAGCGCTGCCGGGGAACCCGTTCGCGAGCAAGCTCGCTCCTACAGGTCAGTGATTAGCTGTGGAACTTGAATCCCTTGCCCATCCGCTGCGCCCGCTGGAAGGCCAGGCCGGCGATGGCGGTGTCCTGGGCGCCGGTGCCGGTGAGGTCACAGAGGGTGATGTCCTCGGCGCGCACGCGGCCCTGGCGCAGCCCGGCGATGACCTGGCCGAGCTCGGCGAAATCCTCGTCGAGGCTGACGCTGCCGGCCGCCACCGCGTGGTGCAGCTCGCCCAGCACCCGGGTCTGGCTGAGGCGGTCGGCGACGTAGTGGTCCACGGCGGCCAGCGCTTGGGCGGCGATCTCGTTCTTGTGCTCGGCGTCCGACCCCATGGCAGTGATGTGCAGACCGGGACGCAGGTGTTTTTTCTGGAGCAGCGGTTCGCGGCTGGGCGTGGTGGTGATGGCGATGTCGGCGCCTTCCAGCGCTTCGTCGATGCTGGCGCAGGGCGTGACGGCAATGCCCAGGCTGCCGCTCAGCTCTTCCGCACATTGCCGCGCCTTGGCGATGTCCCGCGCCCAGACGCTGGCGCCTTCGATGGGCCGCACCAGGCACAGCGCCTTGAGCTGCAGCCTCGCCTGTTCCCCGGCGCCGATCAGCGCGACCTGGCGCGAGTCCTCGCGGGCCAGCCATTTGGCCGCCACCGCGCCAGCGCAGGCGGTGCGCACGGCGGTGAGGTAGCCGTTATCCAGCAGGAGCGCGTCGAGCAGGCCGGTTTTCGACGACAGCAGCATCATCATGCCGTTGAGGCTGGGAAGGCCCAGCTTGGGATTGTCGAAAAAGCCGGGGCTGACCTTGATGGCGAAGCGCGGCAGGCCCGGCAGGTAGGCGGTCTTCACGTCGACTTCGCCGTTGTGCTCGGGCACGTCCAGGCGAAGGATCGGCGGCATCGCCACCGGCGCCGTGGCCAGCAGGCGGAAGGCCTGTTCGACGGCGTCGAGGCTCTCCCGGTCTATCGCCACGCAGGCGCGCAGGTCGGCTTCGCTGAGCAGGGTGACGTCAGCCATGGGCGGTTTCCTCGAGGATCTGTTGGTGTTGTTCGATGGCGATGTTGCGCCCGCTGACCACCACCACCACCGGGCCGACCGGCGCGATCAGGCCGTCCAGCAGTGCGGCGATGCCGACGGCGGCGGCACCTTCGACCACCTGCCGCTCCTCGCGGTAGGCGTGGCGGATACCGGCGGCAATGGAGGGTTCGTCGAGCAGGTGCAACTGGTCGCAGTAGTCGCGGGCCAGCGCGAAGGTGTAGCGGTTGTCCAGGCCGATGCCGCCGCCGAGGGAGTCGGCCAGGGTCGGCAACTCTTCCACGTCCACCGGGCGACCGGCGGCGAGGCTGGCGGCCATGGCGGCGCCACGGCGCATGCTGATGCCGTGCACGCGGATGCTCGGGTCGGCCTGCTTGAGCGCCAGCGCCACGCCACCGAACAGGCCGCCGCCGGAGAGCGGTACCAGCACCTGGCGCACGTCCGGCCGTTGTTCGAGGATTTCCAGGCCGAGGGTGCCCTGGCCGGCGATGATCTGGGGGTGATCGAAGGGCGGCAGCAGCGCCGCGCCCTGCTCACGGGCAATGCGTTCGGCTTCGGCCTGGGCGTCGTCCTGGCTGTGGCCGACGATGCGTACCTCGGCGCCCAGTTCGCGGATCGCCTGCACCTTGTTCGCCGGCACCAACTGCGACAGGCAGATGGTGGCGTGCACGCCGAGCATGCGCGCGGCGTGGGCCAGCGCCCGGCCGTGGTTGCCGGTGGAGGCCGCGACCACACCCTTGGCCTTCTGCTCATCGGCGAGCTGGGCGATCGCATTGCTCGCGCCGCGCAGCTTGAAGCTGCCGGTGATCTGCTGGGATTCGAGCTTCAGGTACACCGGCGCCCCGAGCAGGCGCGACAGGCTGGGCGAATGCTCCAGCGGCGTCTGCCGCACCAGGCCCTGGATGCGCTGGCGTGCGCGGTACAGCTCGACGAGGGGAATCGGCTCCATCTCGGCCTCCGGGGAATGCAGTGGGGCCGAGTGTAGGGGCGGGAAATTGTCGCGATGAATGTACTAGGACGATGTCGTCTTCAGCAGTGATTTCCGCGGGATGGGGCGCATGGGCCGAGAGCTTTCGTAGGAGCGGACTTCGTCCGCGATCGGCATCCGGCGCGTGCGGTAATCATCGCGGACGACGTCCGCTCCTGCGCTTCGCTCGATTGTCGGGAAAAACCTGTAGGAGCGAGGGGGCGCCCAGCCCTTGCTCGCGAACCCGCCCAGCGTCAGAGCCGACGGGGAGCCCGGTTCGCGAGCAAGCTCGCTCCTACAGGGGGTGCGGATCAGAAATCGTGAATCTTCGGGTACTGCCCGAACAGCTCGCGCATGTCCTCCAGCGCGGACGCCATGCGCTCGTCGCTGCATTCGGCGCCCATGCACAGGCGCACCGCGCGCGGCCTGGGCGTGCCGCGCACCATGAACGGATCGGGTGGCGTGACGGCGATGTGCCGATGGCGCAGCTCGCGCACCAGGCTGTCCAGTTCCCAGTGCTCGGGGATGCCGATCCAGGCGCTGAGGGAATGCGGATCGCAACCGCGCAGATGCTCGCCCAGATGCTCGCGAACCAAGCCCTGGCGCTTCTCCAGCACCTGGCGCTGCAGGCCGATCAGCGCCTGGGCGTTGCCATTGCGAATCCACCGCGAGGCGACTTCCGCCAGCAACGGCGTGGCCATCCAGCTGTTCACCCGCAGGATGCTCTCGGTGCGCAGCGCCAGCCGGCGCGGCATGGCCAGGTAGCCGATGCGCAGGCCGGTGAGCACGCTCTTGGTGAAGCTGGTGCAGTAGAACGACAGGTCCGGCAGGTAGTGGCTCAGCGGCGGCGGGCGGCGCTCGCCGAGCAGGGGGCCGTAGACGTCGTCCTCGATCACGTGCACGCCATAGCGCTGGGCGATGGCGGCGATCTCGCGGCGGCGCGAGTCGGGCATCAGGCAGGAGGTCGGGTTGTTCAGGTTGGGCGTGCAGACCAGCGCGGTGATGCGCTCGTTGGCGCAGAGGTCTTCGAAGTGCTCGGGGTCGATGCCCTGCTTGTCGATCTCCACGCCCTTCAGGGTAAAACCCAGCACCTGGGAATTGCCGATCACGCCGTGGTCGGTGAGCTGTTCGCAGAGCACCACGTCGTCCGGCCCGGCCAGTGAGGCGAGCGCGAGGAAGATGCCGTGGGCGGCGCCGTTGGTGATCAAGACGTCATCGCGCTCGCGTTGCAGGCCCAGCTGCGCCAGCCACTGCACACCGGCATCGCGGTGCGCATCGAAGCCGGCGACCGGGCGGCAGGCGCGCATCCAGGGCTGGTCGGTTTCCTGCGCCAGCGCGCGGCAGGTGTCCTGCCACAGGCGGTCGTGCTCGCGGGTGTGGACGAGGCTGGCGATGGAGAAATCCACCAGCGCGCGCTCGGGGTGGTCGACCATGTAATGGGCCATGCCCTCGGTCATCCGCCGCGAGACGAAACTGCCGCGCCCCACCTCGCAGCGCACCAGGCCCTGGCGCTCCAGTTCCTTGTAGGCGTTGGTCACCGTCTGCACGCTGATCCCCAGGCCATCGGCGACATGACGCTGCGGCGGCAGGCGCTGGCCATCGCTCAGGCGGCCCTGCTCGATGTCGCCGGCAATGGCCTGCACCAATGTCTTGTACTTGGATTCGCCGACCCGCAGGTCGGCCAGGGCGCGACGCCAGGCTTCCATCTTCAGCGCTCCGTCTGGTCAGGGATGCAGAGTGACCGACCAGCACACCGGCGGCAATTGTCCTAGTGCAATGTCGATAAAGAAGTGGCTTGCGTATGCTCGGGCGCAGGACACCGCGTGGCACACCGGGCCGCATTGTCAGGCCCGCGCAGAAAAAACCGCCGGATGCGTTCGTCGCGACGGTGGCTTTTTCCCGCCGCGCAGCTGTCGATCGGGAAGAGCCGCAAGGCGCCCGGCCTTAGTCTGGCGTCGAGCTTCTCGGCAACGTCTGCGACAGCGCCGAGAGAACTTCGGAAGGCCCCACCCAGGGCCCGACCTACAAGAACAACAGTCGTACGACATTGCTACCTGCCATCCATCGCCGCGCGCCATGAGCGTTCGGCAAGAGAAGTCCAGGAGATCCGAAGATGAGTACCGCCCCTGTTTTCCTGCGCCGCCTGAGCCTCGCCTGTACCCTCGCCGCCGGCGCCCTGGCCAGCGCCGGCAGCTACGCCGAAACCACCCTGGAACGCATCCAGAGCACCGGCACCGTGCGCATCGGCTACGCCAACGAAGCGCCCTTCGCCTACACCGAGACTTCCGGCAAGGTCACCGGGGAATCCCCGGAAATCGCCACGCAGATCTTCACGAAAATGGGCGTGAAGAAGATCGAGCCGGTGCTCACCGAATGGGGCGCGCTGATCCCCGGCCTGCGCGCCGGCCGCTTCGACGTGATCGCCGCCGGCATGTACATCACCCCGCCGCGTTGCCAGCAGGTGATCTTCACCGACCCGCACTACCAGATTCCCGATACCCTGCTGGTGAAGAAGGGCAACCCGAAGAACCTGCACAGCTACGCCGACGTGAAGAACAATCCGGACGTGAAGCTGGCGATCATGTCCGGCACCGCCGAGATGGGCTACGCCCGCGCCGAGGGCGTGGCGGAAGAGCAGATCGTCCAGGTGCCGGACACCACCGCGCAGTTGCAGGCCGTGCGCGCCGGCCGCGCCGATGCCAGCGTCGGCACCGCGCTGACCATGAAGGGCCTGGCCGCCAAGGGCGGTGACGCGGTGGAAGCCATAACCGACTTCAAGGACGACCCCTCGCACATCGGCTACGGCGCCCTGGCCTTCCGCCCGGAGGACAAGGACCTGCGCGACGCGGTGAACCAGCAGCTCAAGGGCTGGCTGGGCGGCGCCGAGCACCTGGCGACGGTGAAACCGTTCGGCTTCGACCAGTCCAACGTCACCGACAAGTCCGCTGCCGAGCTCTGCAAACAGTGACCGTCGCGGGCGCGCGCCTGCCATAGGACGCGCCCGGCCGGCCATTGAGTCGAACCTGTCGTTACAGGATGCGCATCATGGGTGAATTACTTCCTCTGCTGCTGGAGGGCGCCTGGGTCACCGTCCAGGTGACTGTCTTCGGCTCCCTGCTGGCGGTGGCCGCCGCCATTCTTGCCGCGCTCGGCCGACTCGCGCCGTGGCCGGCGGTACGCTGGCTGGCGATCGGCTACATCGAGCTGTTCCGCGGCACTTCGCTGCTGGTCCAGCTGTTCTGGCTGTACTTCGTGCTGCCGCTGCCGCCGTTCAACCTGGAGATGAGCGCCTACAGCGTGGCGATCATCGGCCTGGGCCTGCACATCGGCGCCTACGGCGCGGAAGTCATGCGCGGCGCCATCGGCTCGGTGCCCAAGGGGCAGTACGAGGCGGCGCTGGCGCTGAACATGACGCCGTTCACGCGCTTCCGCCGGATCATCCTGCCGCAGGCGCTGCTCTGTGCGATTCCGCCGGGCACCAACCTGCTGATCGAGCTGCTGAAGAACACCTCGCTGGTGTCGCTGATCACCCTCTCGGACCTGACCTTCCGCGCACGCCAGCTGGACCAGGCGACCTTCGAGACCATGAAGATCTTCGCCCTCACCCTGGTGCTGTACTTCGTCATGGCTCAGCTCATCGTCTTCCTCATGCGGCGCCTGGAGCGCTGGCTGGGGCACGGCCGCATCCACGGAGGCCTGTGATGAAACTCTTCGACTGGGACTTCGCCTGGCAGATCCTGCCGCAACTGCTGCACGCCTCGCTGCGCACCATCGCCATCACCCTGGTGGGCTTCGCCCTGGCGGTGGTGTTCGGCCTGCTCTTCGCCATCGCCCGGCGCAGCCGCCACGCCTGGCTGTCCTGGCCGGCGGCCTGGCTGATCGAATTCATCCGCAGCACGCCGCTGCTGATCCAGGTGTACTTCCTGTTCTACGTGCTGCCGCTCTACGGGCTGAGCATGACCGCACTGGTGGCCGGCACCCTGGGCATCGCCCTGCATTACGCCTGCTACACCGCCGAGGTCTACCGCGCCGGCCTGGAAGCAGTGCCGCGCGGGCAGTGGGAGGCGGTTACCGCGCTGAACTTCTCGCCCTTCAAGGCCTACCGCGAAGTGATCCTGCCCCAGGCCATCCGCCCGGTGCTGCCGGCGCTGGGCAACTACCTGATCGCCATGTTCAAGGACACCCCGGTGCTCTCCGCGATCACGGTGGTGGAAATCATGCAGCAGGCGAAGAACATCGGCTCCGACAGCTTCCGCTACCTGGAACCGATCACCCTGGTCGGGGTGTTCTTCCTGCTCATCTCCATCAGCCTGGCGAGCGTCGTGCGCCAGGTGGAAAAACGCACGGCGCTGCCATGACTGACACTTCCGGAGGAAAACCGATGACTGTTCACTCCCTGCAAACTGCCGGAGCCATGTCCTCCCACGTAGCCACCCAGGATTCGCCGGCCGCGCGCGCCGAGACCGCCCAGCCCATGGTCAGCTTCCGCAACGTGTGCAAGAGCTACGGCAGCTTCAGCGTGCTCAAGGACCTCAACCTGGAAGTGGGCGCCAACGAGAAGGTCGCCATCATCGGCCCCAGCGGCTCGGGCAAGTCGACCCTGCTGCGCGCGCTGATGACCCTGGAGACCATCGACAGCGGCGTGATCGAGGTGGACGGCGAACCGCTGACCCACCTCAAGCGCAACGACGCCCTGGTGCGTGCGCCGGAAAGCCACGTGCGCAAGGTGCGCAGCAAGATCGGCATGGTGTTCCAGAGCTTCAACCTGTTCCCGCACATGAGCGCGCTGCGCAATGTGATGGAAGCGCCGGTACAGGTACTGGGCATGCGCCGTGACGAAGCGCGCGAGCGGGCGGCGGAACTGCTGGAGATGGTCGGCCTGGGCAACAAGCTCGAGCACTATCCCTCGCAGCTTTCCGGCGGCCAGCAGCAGCGCGTGGCCATCGCCCGCGCGCTGGCGATGCGGCCCAAGGTGATGCTGTTCGACGAAGTGACTTCGGCGCTGGACCCGGAGCTGTGCGGCGAAGTGCTCAACGTGGTGCGCAAGCTGGGCGCCGAGCACAACCTGACGATGCTCATGGTCACCCACCAGATGGGCTTCGCCCGCGAGTTCGCCGACCGTGTGTGCTTCTTCCACCAGGGCAGCATCCTCGAGCAAGGCAGCCCGCAGCAGTTCTTCGGCAACCCGAAGCACGAGCGGACAAGGGCGTTCCTGAGTGCGGTGAACGAGGCGAATTGACGGATTCGCAGGCTTTGCCTCACCGGTAGGACCGAGGGGGGCGCCCAGCCCTTGCTCGCGAACCCGGACTCCGCAGCAGGGGTTGTTCGCGAGCAAGCTCGCTCCTACGAAGCGCCGGTTCCGGAAAGGTAGTTCAGGCGTTGCCGACGAAGCGGAAGCCCGCGCCCTCGGCGTCGGTGCGCATCACTTCCATCTCCAGGATCGGTGCATCGAAGGGCATGTCCTGTACCTGACCGGTGACTCGGGTGCCGGCGGGCAGCGCGGCGAGCACTTCATGACGGACGTAGACGCCGCCGTCGGACAGATCACGGGTATGGCCGAACACTTCTCCGAAGCTGGCATGGCTGATCTTGATCCGGCACTTCATCGGGGTACGCGGGTACTGCCTTTGGTTCGACATGAATTGGCATCCGTCCTGAATGTCAGCGCATTAATGGGCCTCAAACCCATGGGTCAGGTCAAGCCAGCAGTTGCACGAGCAGCCAGAGATTGGCGGCGCTGATGACGCAGAACAAGCCCCAGGCCAGCACACGGGTCAGCCGGGAGTTGGCGAACTCGCCCATCAGCGCGCGATCGCTGGTGAAGCGGATCAGCGGCCAGAGCGCAAACGGCAGTTGCAGGCTGAGCACCACCTGGCTGAATACCAGCAGCTTGCCCACCGCCTTGTCGCCCAGCATCACGACGCCGATCAGCGCCGGGATCAGCGCCAGCGCGCGGGTGATCAGGCGGCGCTGCCAGCAGGGAATCTTCATCTGCAGGAAGCCTTCCATGATCACCTGCCCGGCGATGGTGCCGGTGAAGGTGGAGCTCTGCCCCGAGGCGAGCAGGGCGACGCCGAAGAGGATCGCGGCCAACCCCGTACCCACCAGCGGTTCGAGCAGGCGATAGGCGTCCTGGATTTCGGTGACGCCGGTGTGGCCCGTCTCGTGGAAGGCGGCAGCAGCGAGGATCAGGATGGCGGCGTTGACCAGCAGCGCGAGGCTCAGCGAGACGACGGTGTCGATGCGCGTCAGGCGGATCGCCGCGGCCTTGCCGTTGCTGCCGCTGACCTGGCGCGTCTGCACGATGGAGGAGTGCAGGTAGAGGTTGTGCGGCATCACCGTGGCGCCAAGGATGCCGATGGCGAGGTACAGCGGCTCGCGTTGGCTGATGGCGTCCCAGCTGGGCAGGAAGCCGGCGGCGACGTCCGGCCAGTGTGGCTTGATGAGGATCAGCTCGACCAGGTAGCAACCGCTGATGGTGATGATAAGCCCGAGCATGATCGCTTCCAGGTGGCGGAAGCGCTGGCCCTTGAGCCCGAGCACGATGAGCGTGTCGAAGGCGGTGAGGATGACGCCGGTGACCAGGTCGACGCCCAGCAACAGGTGGAAGGCGAGGGCGCAGCCGAGCACTTCGGCGAGGTCCGTGGCGACGATCGACAACTCCGCCAGCAACCATTGCAGGCGCGCCGAACCCAGGCTGTAGCGGCTGCGCGAGAGCTGCGCCAGGTCCTGGCCGGTGACGATGCCCAGGCGCATGGCCAGGCACTGCAGGACCATCCCCGCGAGGCTCGACAGCAACACCACGAACAGCAGCTGGTAGCCGAAGCCCGAACCGGCCTCGATGGCGGTGGCCCAGTTGCCCGGGTCCATGTAGCCGATGGAGACCAGCAGGCCGGGGCCGGCGAACTGCAGGATGCGCTTCCACAATGGCGCGCCGGCGGCAACCTGGATGCTGCCTTTGACTTCCGAGGGGCAGAACGGCGCGGTGGCGGTGGTCGGCAGGCCGAGCATGGGGGATTCCTGGCTGATCAGCGGGCGCGTTGCCCTCTCCCTGAAGAGAGGAGGTATCTCACTGCGGATCTTTCACGTCGGGCGGCCGACCGGCGTGGGTTCGCGAGCAAGCTCGCTCCTACAGGTCCACGGCGGCACGCTCTTCGTAGGAGCGAGCTTGCTCGCGAACCGCCCAGCCACAATCCCGGCAATCCCGGCTCAGTACCACTTCGCCTCGCCTTCGGGCCGCTTCTTGAAACGCTTCATGGTCCACATGTACTGGCTCGGATACGCGCGCACGTACTTGGCCAGCTCGCGGCTGAGGGCTGCAACGGACACTTCCATGTCCTTGTCGTACATGTCCGCCGGCGCGGCTTCGAGGATCACCTTGTAGCCGCTGCCATCGGGCAGGCGCACGGCATGGAAGAACACACCCCGCGCCTTGCCGCGCGACAGCAGCGACGGCACGAACTTGCTGGTCAGCGCGGTGGTGCCCAGGTAAGGCACGAACAGGCCCGAGCCGAGGTCCGGTTCCGGGTCGCAGGGAATGCCGACGCAGCCGCCATTCTTCACTTCCTTGATCACGCTCTTGATGCCTTCGGGCGTCGACGGCGCGACGCGGTTGCCCAGCTGCACGCGCTGCTTCTTCAGCAGATCGTCCACGGCCTTGAGCTTGGGCGGGCGGTAGAAAATGATCGGCTTGGCGTAGGAGCAGTAGAAGTGGTTGAGCACTTCCCAGTTGCCCAGGTGGCTGGTGATGCCGACCAGGCCGTCGCCGGAGGCCAGCGCTTCTTCCAGCACCTCCATGCCTTCGACTTCGCGGATGTACTGCAGCGACTTCTGCGGCGACCACATCCAGGCGCAGGCGCTCTCGGTGAGCGTGCGGCCGATGTCCATCAGGCTCCGGCCGACGAGTTTCTCCAGCTCGGCCTCGGACAGCTCGGGGAAGCAGTGCGACAGGTTGATCCGCACGATCTCGCGGGAGCGGTTGGGCAGCTTCCACATCAGCCAGCCAATGCCCGCGCCCAATGCGCCCACCGCGCGCCACGGCAGCATGGCGAACAACCGCAGGAAGCCCACCACCAGTGCGCCCTTGAATTTCTCCACGGAAAACTCCTTCAAGCAGATGGCGGCCATTGTAGCCGCTCGCGCCGGCATTTCGGGCGCCATCGAGGCTCCACACAATCTCCACCCAGCGAGCACATTGCGCCCACGGCGCGCGCGCAACCTGCGGCCATCCGATCCACAGGCCCGGAGGCCCGCGATGCGTACCCGACCCTTACTTGCACGGCTGTGCTGCCTGCTGATGGCCATGAGCGCCAGCCTGGCGGCGCTGGCCGACGACGACAGCGCCTTGAATGAAAACAATGCCAGCCCCTACTTCTTCGTCGAGAGCGCCGACGCATCCGTCGATGCACTGCCGCTCAAGGCGACCCGCGTGGATGCCCGCGTGCTGGGCAACATCGCCGAGGTGACGGTCACCCAGGAATACCGCAACCAGGGCACGACGCCGCTGGAAGCGCGCTACGTCTTCCCCGCCTCGACCCGCGCTGCCGTCCACGGCATGACCGTGCGCCTGGGCGAGCGGCTGATCCAGGCGCAGATCCGCGAGAAGCAGAAGGCCAAGGCCGAGTACCAGCAGGCCAAGAGCGCGGGCAAGACGGCCGCATTGCTGGAGCAGGAACGCGAGAATGTGTTCCAGATGCAGGTCGCCAACATCCTGCCCGGCGACGTGGTGCAGGTGGAGCTGCGCTACAGCGAGCTGCTGGTGCCCACGGACGGGCGCTACCAGTTCGTGTTCCCCACCGTGGTCGGCCCGCGCTACAACGGCAAGGGCGCTTCCGGCACTGGCAACCAGCCGTGGATTTCAACGCCCTACCTGCAACAGGGCCAGGCCTCCGCCACGCAATTCGCCCTGCAGGTGGAACTGCTCGCGCCGGTACAGATCGGCGAGATCGCTTCGCCCTCGCACCGCATCGATATCCAGCGCGACGGCCAGCGCGCCACACTCCACCTGGCCGCCGGCGAAACCGCCGGCAACAACCGCGACTTCATCCTCGACTACCGCCTGGGCGGCGACCAGGTGCAAAGCGGCCTGTTGCTGGCGCGCGGCGCGCAGGAGAACTTCTTCCTCGCCATGGTCGCGCCGCCGCGCGCGCCGGATGCCAGGCTCATCGTGCCGCGGGACTACGTGTTCATCGTCGACGTGTCCGGCTCCATGAAGGGCTTCCCGCTGGACACCACCAAGACCCTGCTGCGCGACCTGATCGGCCGCCTGCGGCCGAGCGACACCTTCAACCTGCTGCTGTTCTCCGGCGACAACCGCAAGCTTGCCGACACCTCCCTGGCGGCCACGCCGGCCAACCTCCGCCGCGCCACCGACATGCTCGATGGCGAGCAGGGCGCCGGCGGCACCGAACTGATGCCGGCCCTGCGCGAAGCGCTGGCGATGCCCACCGACCCGGAGCGTTCGCGCAGCTTCGTGGTGATCACCGACGGCTTCGTCAGCGTCGAAAGCAGCGCCTACCAACTGGTCCGCGAGAACCTGGGCAAGGCCAACCTGTTCGCCTTCGGCATCGGCAGCTCGGTGAACCGCAGCCTGATCGAAGGCCTGGCACGGGCGGGGCAGGGCGAGCCCTTCATCGTCACCGATGCGCACAGCGCCGCTGAGGCGGCGGAGCGCTTGCGTCGCATGATCGACAGTCCGCTGCTGCAGGGTATTCACGCGAGCTTCGAAGGGCTGGAGGTCTACGACGTCGAACCCCAGCAACTGCCCGACCTCTTCGCCAATCGCCCGCTGGTGCTGTTCGGCAAATGGAAGGGCGAGCCCCGCGGTGAATTGCGTATCGACGCCCACGCGGCGGACGGCCCGTTCCAGGCGCGCCTGCCGATCAGCGCAACCGGTCTCGGTGAAAACGGCGACGCCCTCGCTCACCTCTGGGCGCGCAAACGGCTGGCCAGCCTGATGGACCAGGAAGCCCTCGATGGCGGCTTCGAGTTCAGCTCGCAGATTCTCGACCTCGGCCTGAAGTACCAGCTACTCACGCCCTATACCTCGTTCATCGCCGTCGACCAGCAAGTGCGCAATGCCGATCCGCAGGCAAGCCAGTCCGTCGATCAACCGCTGCCGCTGCCCCAGGGCGTGAACAACAGCGCCATCGGCAGCACGGTGCCGGGTACACCCGAACCCGGTGTGTGGGCCATGCTGCTGCTCGCCAGCCTTGGCGCATGGTGGTGGCGGAGGAAGGCGGCATGACGCGCCACCTGCCCGGCTGGAGCTGGTTGGCACTCGCCGCGCTCGCCGCCTGGCCCAGTTGGCTGTGGGCGGTACGCCGGCTGGGCGATGGCTCGGACGATCCGCTGGGGATCATCGCCCTGGCGGCGCTGGGGCTGTTGCTCTGGCGCGACCGCTCCGGCCTGCGGGCGCAGCCACGTCTGGCGTGGCTGGCGCTCGCGGCGGGCTTGCTGCTGGTGGCAGCGCTCAACCAGTCACTGCTGCCGCCGCTGTTGCGCGGGCTGGTCTCGGTGCTGGCACTGCTGCTGGTGCTGCTCGGCCTGCGCGCTCCGGGACAGCCCTGGCTGGCCTGGCTCGGTCTGGGTTTCCTGTCGTTGCCGCTGCTGTCGTCGCTGCAATTCTTCGTCGGTTATCCGCTGCGGGTGATCACCGCCGAGGTCAGCGCCTGGCTGCTGCGCCTCGGCCCCTGGACAGTAGAGCGGCAGGGCAGTGCGCTGTTGGTCGATGGCCAGTGGGTCATGGTCGATGCGCCCTGCTCGGGTATCCAGATGGCCTGGGTCGGCTACTTCACCGCCTGCGCGCTGGCGGCCTGGCTGCGCCTGCCGGATCAACTGCTGCTGCGGCGGCTGCCACTGGTGGGCATGCTGGTGCTGGGCGGCAATATCCTGCGCAACACGCTGCTGGTGTGGGGCGAAAGCGGGGCAAGTGGGTTTCCCGGCTGGGCTCACGAAGGCGTCGGCTTGCTGGCGTTCGCGGCGGTGTGCGGCATGATCCTGCGGGTGATCGGGCGGCAGGCATTCATTGCGCCGACGCAGGACGGGGCGGCGCCGACGCAGGACGGGGCGGCGCCGCCCGCTTCATCGACAAGCTTCCAGGGAGCGGCGCTGGGCGCGTTGCTGCTGGCGATGATCTGGCCGCTGTTGGCGCCGGGTTCCGCCTCCGCAAACGTGAGCGCGCCTCACGAATGGCCGGTGCAGTTCGAAGGTCGCCTGTTGCGGCCGCTCGCTCTTTCCCCGGTGGAGCAACGCTTTGTCGCAGACTTCCCCGGCCAACTCGGCCGCTTCACCGATGGCCAGCGCAGCATCGTGCTGCGCCAGGTGCTGCGGCCGACGCGCAAGCTGCACCCGGCGGAAGACTGCTTCCGCGCCATCGGCTACCGCATCGAGCAGACGCAACTGCGCAAGCGCGTGGGAGCGGAAGGTTTGCAACGCTGCTTCGTCGTCACGCGCGACGGCGTGAAGTTGCAGGTCTGCGACTACATCCAGGACGCTGCCGGCCAGTCCTTCTCCGACACCTCGGCCTGGTACTGGTCGGCGCTCTCCGGGCGTTCCACGGGACCGTGGCTGGCCGTCACCCTGGCCAGCCCGCTGCCTTAGGCGCGGGTCAGCTGGGTGTAGCGGTCGCAGTCGGTGGTGTGGTCCATCACCATGCCGGTGGCCTGCATGAAGGCGTAGCAGATGGTCGGGCCAACGAAATTGAAACCAACCTTGCGCAGCGCCTTGCTCATGGCCTCGGCCTCGGGCGTCACCGCCGGCACCTGGCCGCGTTCGCTGAAGCGATTGACCTTCGGCTTGCCGCCGACGAAGGACCAGAGGAACGTCACCGGGTCTTCCAGCTCCAGCCAGGCCCGGGCGTTCTGCCGCGCCGCCTTGAGCTTGGCGAAGTTGCGGATGATGCCCGGGTCCTGCATGCGCTCCTCGATCTCCTCGTCGCTCATGCGCGCCAGGCGCTCGGGATCGAAGCCGAACAGCACCTCGCGGTAGCGCTCACGCTTCTTCAGCACGGTGATCCACGAAAGTCCCGCCTGTGCGCCTTCGAGGATGAGCATCTCGAACAACGCCCGCGGATCGCGCTGGGGCACGCCCCATTCGGCATCGTGGTAGGCGATGTACAGCGGATCGTCGTTACACCAGAAGCAACGAGGCATGGCGGTCGTCCTGACAGGGAAAGCCCGACTATAGACAATTCACTGTATGAAAATACAGTCATCCGGCAAATTTTCCGGTCGATTCGTGAACTCCCGCCGGGCAGCCGGAAATCGCTGAGAAGCCCAAGCTGCAAGCGTCTTGCGGTATACTGCCGGGTTTTAGTCGCATATCCAGCACAGGTGAAATTCGTGAGCCAGACTACGCCCGCCGTGCCCACCTTCCAGGACCTGATCCTCGCCCTGCAAAAATACTGGGCCGATCAGGGCTGTGTGGTGCTGCAGCCCTACGACATGGAAGTAGGCGCCGGCACCTTCCACACCGCCACCTTCCTCCGCGCCGTGGGCCCGGAAACCTGGAACGCGGCGTACGTGCAACCCAGCCGCCGCCCCACCGACGGTCGCTACGGCGAAAACCCCAACCGCCTGCAGCACTACTACCAGTTCCAGGTGGTCCTCAAGCCCAACCCGGAAAACTTCCAGGAACTGTACCTGGGCTCGCTGCAGGCCATCGGCATCGACCCGCTGGTGCACGACATCCGTTTCGTCGAGGACAACTGGGAATCGCCAACCCTTGGCGCCTGGGGCCTGGGCTGGGAAATCTGGCTGAACGGCATGGAAGTCACCCAGTTCACCTACTTCCAGCAAGTGGGCGGTATCGAGTGCTACCCGGTCACCGGTGAGATCACCTACGGCCTGGAACGCCTGGCCATGTACATCCAGGGCGTCGACTCGGTGTATGACCTGGTATGGGCCGACGGCCCGTTCGGCAAGGTCACCTACGGCGACGTGTTCCACCAGAACGAAGTGGAGCAGTCGACCTACAACTTCGAGCACGCCAACGTCGAGAAACTCTTCGAGCTGTTCGACTTCTACGAAAGCGAAGCCAACCGCCTGATCGAGCTGCAGCTGCCGCTGCCGACCTACGAGATGGTCCTCAAGGCCTCGCACACCTTCAACCTGCTGGACGCCCGCCGCGCCATCTCGGTGACCGAGCGTCAGCGCTACATCCTGCGCGTGCGCACCCTGGCCCGCGCCGTGGCGCAGAGCTACCTGCAGGCCCGCGCCCGCCTCGGCTTCCCGATGGCCACACCCGAATTGCGTGACGAAGTACTGGCCAAGCTGAAGGAGGCCGAATAATGAGCGCGAAGGATTTCCTCGTCGAACTGGGCACCGAAGAGCTGCCACCCAAGGCGCTGAAGAGCCTCGGTGAAGCCTTCCTGGCCGGCATCGAGAAGGGCCTGAAGGCCGCCGGCCTGACCTACGCCGCCGCGCGCTGCTACGCCGCGCCGCGCCGTCTGGCCGTGCAGATCGACCAACTCGCCGTGCAGCAGCCCGACCGTACCGTGAACCTCGACGGCCCGCCGGTGCAGGCTGCCTTCGACGCCAGCGGCAACCCGACCCAGGCGGCCCTGGGCTTCGCCAAGAAGTGCGGCGTGGACCTGGAGCTGATCGACAAGAGCGGCCCGAAGCTGAAGTTCAGCCAGACCATCGCCGGCCAGCCCGCCGTTGGCCTGCTGCCGGGCATCGTTGAAACCTCGCTGAACGAGCTGCCGATTCCCAAGCGCATGCGTTGGGCTGCACGTCGCGAAGAATTCGTGCGTCCGACCCAGTGGCTGGTGATGCTGTTCGGCGATGACGTCGTCGACTGCGAGATCCTCACCAAGAAGGCCGGTCGCGAATCCCGCGGCCACCGCTTCCACAACCCGGCCAACGTGCGCATCTCGGCACCGGCCAACTACCTGGAAGACCTGCGCAGCGCCCACGTACTGGCCGACTTCGCCGAGCGCCGCGAAATCATCTCCAGGCGCGTCGCCGAACTGGCCGCCGAGCAGAAGGGCAGCGCCATCGTCCCGGCCGACCTGCTGGACGAAGTGACCGCGCTGGTCGAGTGGCCGGTGCCGCTGGTGTGCTCCTTCGAGGAGCGCTTCCTCGCCGTGCCGCAGGAAGCCCTGATCACCACCATGCAGGACAACCAGAAGTACTTCTGCCTGCTGGATGCCAACGGCAAGTTGCTGCCGCGCTTCATCACCGTGGCCAACGTCGAGAGCAAGGCGCCGGAGAACATTGTTTCCGGCAACGAGAAGGTCGTGCGCCCGCGCCTGACCGACGCCGAGTTCTTCTTCAAGCAGGACCAGAAGCAGCCGCTGGAAGCCTTCAACGCCCGCCTGAAGAACGTGGTGTTCCAGGCCCAGCTCGGCACCGTGTACGAGAAGGCCGAGCGCGTATCCAAGCTGGCCGCCTACATCGCCCAGCGCATCGGTGGTGACGCGACCAACGCCGCCCGCGCCGGCATCCTCTCCAAGTGCGACCTGGCCACCGAGATGGTCGGCGAGTTCCCCGAGATGCAGGGCATCGCTGGCTACTACTACGCCACCGCCGGTGGCGAGGCCAAGGACGTCGCCCTGGCGCTGAACGAGCAGTACATGCCGCGCGGCGCCGGGGCGGAACTGCCGGGCACCCTGACCGGTGCCGCGGTCGCCGTGGCCGACAAGCTCGACACCCTGGTCGGCATCTTCGGCATCGGCATGCTGCCTACCGGCAGCAAGGACCCGTACGCCCTGCGTCGTGCCGCCCTGGGCGTGCTGCGCATCCTCATCGAGAAGCAGCTGGACCTGGACCTGGTCGACGCCATCGGCGTGGCGGTGGCCCAGTACGGCGACAAGGTGAAGGCCGAGGGTCTGTCCGAACAGGTGCAGGACTTCGTCTTCGACCGCCTGCGTGCTCGCTACGAGGACGAGGGCGTGGACGTTGCGGTGTACCAGGCCGTGCGTGCACTCAAGCCGACCGCTCCGCTGGACTTCGACCAGCGCGTGCAGGCCGTGCAGGCCTTCCGTCAGTTGCCGGAAGCCGCTGCCCTGGCCGCCGCCAACAAGCGCGTGTCGAACATCCTGGCCAAGGCCGAAGGCGAGGTACCTGCCACCGTCAACGCCAGCCTGTTTGCCGAGACCGCCGAGAAGGCCCTTGGCAGCGCCGTGGCAAGCGCCGAGGCGGAAGTAGCCCCGCTGGCCGCGGCTCGCGATTATCGCGCCGCCCTGGCCCAGTTGGCGGCCCTGCGCGCGCCGGTGGATGCCTTCTTCGAGGAAGTGCTGGTCAACGCGGAGGACAGCGCCGTGAAGGCCAACCGCTATGCGCTGCTGGCGAAGTTGCGCGGGTTGTTCCTCGGCGTCGCCGACATCTCGCTGCTGGGCTGATGCCTGCCTGAAAGCCGGGAGTTCGCAACGGTTCGCCGTGACGGACTCTCGGCTTTTTCATTTCCGACTTATCGAAAGCCTCCATGAAGCTACTGATCCTCGACCGCGACGGTGTCATCAACCAGGACTCCGACGCCTACATCAAATCCCTCGACGAGTGGATTCCGATCCCCAGCGCGATCACCGCCATCGCCCGCCTGAGCAAGGCCGGCTGGACGGTCGCCGTAGCCACCAACCAGTCGGGCATCGCCCGCGGCTATTACGACCTGGCCACCCTGGAAAGCATGCATCGGCGCCTGCGCGAACTGGTGGAAGAGCAGGGCGGTGAACTCGGCCTGGTCGTCTACTGCCCCCATGGTCCCGACGAGGGCTGCGACTGCCGCAAGCCGAAACCCGGTATGCTGCTGCAGATCGCCCAGCACTATGGTGCAGGTCTGCGAGGTATCTGGTTCGTAGGTGACAGCCGGGGTGACCTGGACGCCGCGCTGGCCGTCGATTGTCAGCCAGTGTTGGTAAAGACCGGCAAAGGCGAGCGAACCCTGACCAAGCCGTTGCCCGAAGGCACGCTGGTATTCGACGACCTGGCGGCAGTAGCCGACCAACTTCTTTCCTGAGGACCCATCCCCCATGTCGATAGTGCAGGCCATCAGAACCGTTCTCTTCTACCTGCTGCTGTCGTTCAGCGCTTTCGTCTGGGGCACCCTCAGCCTGCTCATCGCGCCCTTCCTGCCGTACCGCGCGCGCTACCGCTTCATTGCCCAGGCCTGGTGCAAGTTCGCCGTCTGGCTCGCCAGCTGGGTGGTCGGCGTGCGCTACGAACTCAAGGGCGTGGAGAACATCCCCGACCAGCCCTGCGTGATCCTCGCCAAGCACCAGAGCACCTGGGAGACCTTCTTCCTGACCGGCTACTTCGAGCCACTGGCGCTGGTCCTCAAACGCGAGCTGCTGTTCGTGCCCTTCTTCGGCTGGGCCATGGCGCTGCTCAAGCCTATCGCCATCAACCGAGAGCAGCCCAAGGTGGCCCTCAAGCAGATCGCCAAGCAGGGCGATGAGTGCCTCAAGAAGGGTGCCTGGGTACTGATCTTCCCGGAGGGCACCCGCGTTCCCACCGGCGAGATCGGCAAGTTCTCCCGCGGCGGCGCCTCCCTGGCGGTCAATGCCAACCTGCCGGTACTGCCGATCGCCCACAACGCCGGGCACTGCTGGCCGAAGAACGGCTGGGCGAAATACCCCGGCACCATCCAGGTGGTGATCGGCCCGGTAATGTACGCCGAAGGGGAGGGTGCACGTGCCATCACCGAGCTCAATCAGCGCGCAGAGAACTGGGTTATCCAGACCCTGCGCGAGATGGGTGAGCTGCCGGCCGACGCTGCGCCTCAATCAGTGGCCGAGGCGTCCTGACACACCACTTTCCCGCAGACAAAAGAAAGGGCCCCGAAGGGCCCTTTCTTTTTGCCTCGACGTCTGTAGGTGGGAAAAGATAATCAACTTTGACGCTTCTGAAAATCAGCGTTAGACAACAGTTCGGTCAAAGTTAATTTTAGCTTCGGCTAAAGTTATTTAATGAAAATCCACTTTCGCCAAAGGTTACTTTCCACCTCATAAATTGACAAGCTGTCAAGAACTGTAAATATCCTACTCCGACCGGCCAAATAATCAAGTTTTAACTCAGAGTTCATTGCAGAGAGCACCGGGCTGTTAACTCATCATTTAGTCTCGGGGAGCGAGTCATTCAGCTTGGCATAGAGTTCCTTCGCCAAAAGCTTTGCTCGAGTATCAGACGCTGCGTCCAATGCTGGGATATGCACGCCCTCATCACCATCGACGTATAGCGGCCCACCGATATCGTCGTCGTACAGCTCTCCGTCATAGGCCCCACCATCGTGGTAAGCCCGCATGGTGCCCCGGCGAATATCATCGTCCAGCTCTGCAGATAAATAGATCCAGACCCATCCCTGAAAGTGGTTGTTCGGCTCAAGCTCCTCAACGAGCGCCCTCATCGCCTCTGTATCCCCTTGCGCTGCAGCCACGTGGTACCAACGCCGCGCATCCTCTTCACGACCATGGCCATAGGCAAGCTCTGCCAGGCGCAGAGGGTCATCAACTGAATCGAGGTTCCAGGCTTGCTCGAGCCATCGGGGATCTTCGCCCAGCTCGGCCAGCTCCAACACTGCACCATCATGTCCCAGCGCCGCCGCGCGCATCAGATGAGAAAGACGCAGTGTCCTTTTTTGCTGGAGCCCTTTTGCCGTAATCGCCCACTCGAGCGGAACACCATCCAATGCCTCACCGGCCTGCATGCGCTTCAACCAATATTCGCCTCCCATTCCTGGTTGATGGTCGTCTTTGGTGAGCTCTCCTCCATATAGGAGGGCCAGCGCAAAATGGGCAGCGGGGTTTCCCTTCCCCGCCAGCCTGCCCAACCCATCGATTAGCACCTGGAGCTCAGCATCTGTCTCGACATCCAGAAGCTCGAACGGATCCTCCTGCAAGATGGAAACGACGCTCCACAAGCTGTGGCACGTCACTTCCCCCTCCTTTATATAGGCAGCTAGAATTTCGGCCGCCCGAACCGCTGCTTCCCCATACCCTAACTCCACCAAACGACTCTGCAGCAGAGCTGGATTGATCGGCCGTCCGGAACCATTCGTAGCCACCGCCAGCAGGTGATCAGAGGTCAAGGCGGCGCTTGAATGGAAGCCAAAGGCAGCGGCCAGCAGCTCATAGACGTGGCTATGTGCAACCGGCACGCCGATTGTGGACTGCAGGTGTTGTTTGACGTCGAATGCGAGCGATTTGAGAGACATGAAACCATCCTTTGTGCACAGCCGATAGGAGCGAGCAGCACACGTTTAAGCCCCGCACGGCCGCGCGGTAGGTGGTTTCAAGCTAAAGAGGAATGCCTGTTTTAACTCGTGTGCAAGTTTGGCGGGCGCCTCAAACATCCTATTCCCTCTTGTGTCAGCGAGTCGAGTGAATTCAATACAAAAAGTCCCCTTTCTGAAGCCCATTGCGCCGCGCGGCGTCAAGTGCGGGCTGCAACGATCAGAGCTAGTCGTGTCGCGTGGAGGAAGACAACGCATCAATTGCTGCAACAGCATCAACTAGTCGTTGCCTGAGTAGCGGTAATTCGACGGAGATTGATGCATGCGGTCTCTTCGCCATGCTCAAGAACGCGTCTAGTGCAGCATCAGAGTGCATAACTATTGCAACCAGATGCTCGCCTCGAGGCCCTGAAGAGCCCGCTAACCAGTTCTTAGCCGTTCGCTCCGCCGCATTCGTCCATCGCATCAGAGTCTTGGTGGCCTGATGGCTCGCACCAAGCTCTGTACGCAACGCTTGAGCAATCTGGTAGGCGTACTGATCGGAATTCAGAAAAATATTGCCCGTTTTCGTGAACATTTTTCCTCCAATTATCTTCTACTTTTTAAAAGCTACTTTCGCAGTTGGAGATATCGAGCTCAAAGTCACTCTTGACTCAGATTGACTAGGGTTAGGAGTTATGCCAATGCAAAAGTCTATATATCTCACTGGCGAGCAGTGCAGGGCCAAAGAAAATGCTGCAGCAGCTTATGTTCGCATGTCCACAGAGCACCAACAGTACTCGACGGAGAACCAACTAGATACAATCCGCCTCTATGCAGCAGCAAACGATCTGGAGATTGTTCGGGTGTATACCGACGCTGGAAAAAGCGGACTTCGTCTCGAGGGAAGGGACGCTCTTATGCAGCTTTTCAGCGATGTCGAAAGCGGTCTGGCCACCTACACTACGATCTTGGTGTATGACGTCAGCCGGTGGGGACGATTTCAAGATCCTGACGTTAGCGCAAGCTACGAAGTACGTTGCAGGCAGGCGGGCGTCTCTGTCCAGTACTGTGCGGAACAATTTACGAACGATGGTTCTCCGGTGTCGAACATCATTAAGAGCGTCAAGCGCATGATGGCCGGAGAATACAGTCGTGAACTATCAGTAAAGGTATTTTCTGGTCAGTCTCGATTGATTGAGCATGGCTACCGGCAAGGAGGCTCTGCCGGATTTGGTTTGCGCCGACAACTTATCGACGCCACGGGAAATCCAAAAGGAATTCTTAGAAACGGTGAGCATAAAAGCTTACAGACAGACCGAGTTATTCTAATCCCAGGGCCAAATGAGGAGATTGAGACGGTTCGTGAAATCTATAAATTATTCGTCGATGAAGGACGTAGTGAACGAGAAATTGCAAATTGGCTGAACGACCACCATGTACTAACCGACTGGGGGAAGTCCTGGACTCGCGGCACTGTCCATCAAGTACTAATAAATGAAAAGTATATTGGCAATAACGTCTGGAATCGCAGATCCTTTAAGCTAAAGCAGAAGCACGTCCGAAATCCTCCGGAGCAATGGGTACGAGCCGACGCCGTATTTCTACCCATCGTTGAGGCAATTCTATTCAGAGCGGCTCAAGAGCTAATCCTAGCTCGTTCATATCGAATGCCCGACACCGAAATGCTTAGTAAGCTTCGTCACATTTACGAACAGCATGGTCGCTTGTCGGGATTACTAATCGACGAAGCTGACGACTGCCCATCCAGCAGCGCTTATCAGCATCGCTTTGGTAGCCTCCTTCGCTCATATGCGCTTATTGGCTACACACCCGATCGCGATTATGAATTCATCGAGGCAAATCGCCGTTTACGTCGACTGCACCCGGTAATATTACAACAAGCAATTGATGAAATAGGCGCAACAGGAGCCCACGTCTCAGTCGACCCCACAACTGACTTGTTGACCATAAATCAAGAATTCGTCGTATCTCTCGTCCTTTGCCGCTGCATGATAACAATGGGAGGGTCTAAGCGCTGGAAAATTCGCTTCGATCTCGGCCTTGATCCAGACATTACCATTGCCGTAAGAATGCAAGAGAGAGAAAAGTCGGTCTTAGATTATTTCATTCTTCCTACACTCGATCTAAACTCGGAGAGACTCCGACTTGCGGAAAGCAACGCGGCAGAGTTAAACATCTACAGATTTGACAACCTGCAGATACTAGTAGAACTCTCTCGCCGCTCGCCCACCAGGAGAGCGGCATGAATGCCAGTTTCGATAATCAAAAAGTAACTCATCACATTGCCGAAGAGGCTGATATTCGCCTCCTTCCGCTAGAAAGAATCCGCATACTTAATCCACGGGTGCGTAATCGCCAAGTCTTCGCAAAGTTAGTAGAGAACATAGCGGCACTGGGCTTAAAACGCCCAATCACTGTGACGCGAGTTGCAGGACAGGCTGAAGAGTCCTACGAGATAGTTTGTGGTCAAGGTCGCTTCGAGGCTTTCCAAGCGCTTGGCGAGACGCTCATCCCATGTCTCGTTGTGAGCGCTAGAGAAGCAGATCGCTTTCTCATAAGTCTCGTGGAAAATCTGGCACGTCGCAAACACTCGAACAGAGATCTTTTAAATTCTATTCAAGTACTTTCAGACCGTGGCTATTCGGCCCAAGCGATAGCAGAGAAGACCTGTCTAGATTCAGGCTACATAGGGGGAATCCTGATGCTACTGCGCGAAGGTGAGGAGCGCCTAATAGCCGCAGTCGAAAAGGGTTGGCTTCCCATAAAGTTCGCTATGGAAATTGCTCGTACGGATGACAGCGAAATTCAGTTAGCCATGATGGAGGCTTACGAAACTGGAGTATTGAGAGGCGAGCAACTAATGCGCGTAAGGCGCTTGATCGATCGGCGTAAAGCGTTGGGCAAACGCTATGGTCAAACCTCCGGAAGCGACAGACTCAACACGCCACAAAAGCTTCTTAACGCTTATCAGGCGGAAGTGCGAAGGCAAAAAGTCATGATCAAGAAAGCGGATATTAATGAGCAACGATTGCTGATTATCGTAACCACACTTCGTAGGCTTTTGACGGACGATTATTTTTGCACACTTCTGCGCACCGAGGAAATTCAGGACATGCCGAAAGCGCTGGCCGATCGTATCGCAGGGCAAAATATCTAATGGGCAACATCAAACAAGCCTTCGAACAACGCGTGGTGGCCATTCCCGTCGATTGCATTTTACCTACCCGCATGCTTCCAAAAGCCAAGGAGACCAGCAAGAAATACCTAACCATTCTCTGTTCTATACGCGAACTCGGCATCATAGAGCCGCTGGCTGTCCATCCTCAGCCAGTACAACAAAACGGCTCTACCTTATACATTTTGCTAGACGGACATATGCGCTTAGCCGCTCTTAAAGCACTTGGCGCAACAGAAGCACTATGTCTCATTGCAACCGACGATGAGGGTTTTACTTATAACCGCCAAGTAAGCCGTCTGACACCTATTCAAGAGCACAAGATGATTTTGGCGGCACTGAAGAAGGGGGTCGATCCCAAAAGAATCGCTCAGGTATTAGGCATTCATGTCGAACGTATCCACGCTCGAAAAAATCTCCTCAAAGGCATCGCCCCAGAAGTTGCCGAGATGCTTAAAGTTCGGATGGTGGCACACAGCGTCTTCAATGTGTTGCGACAAATGAAGCCCATCCGGCAAATACAAGCAGCAGAAATGATGATTAGCGCGAACTGCTATTCGCTCAGTTATGCACGCATGGTCTTGGCGGCGACACGGCCAGAGTTTCTCATTGAGCAAAAGAAGCCTATCGCCGAAATCACCCCGGTTGACATTGCTCGGATGGAGCGGGAGATGGAGAACCTGCAGCACGACTACCGCCTCGTCGAAGACTCCTTAGGTGAAACCATGCTCAGCTTGGTGGTTGCTAAAGGCTACCTCATGCGTTTGCTGCGCAACGAACCGATTGCGATTTACCTTCATCAGCACCATGCCGACTTACTCGAGGAGCTTGTGTCCATTATGGAAGCGGTGAGCTCGGACGCGAGACATCTCGAGCGGGAGTAACCTTTTTCTGCGTATTCCGCTCAAGTTCCGACAACTCAGATAGCACGCTGTCGCTCGTCCACATCGGGAACACCCAATTGCGATACTTCGGCGCGTAGCGTCCGCCAAAGCGTCTGGCAAGTAGCTTCAAATGCTGTACCACCGAGAGGTTGTAAGCCACGCTCCGCAGCGCAAAAGCGCCAAACGGCAACAACCAGGCATCGATCCACATACCGTCCACAATAAAACGACGCGGCAGCAAAATACCGTTGTCGGACGAAATTGCTACGCTATCGCAGATGGGATCTGCCGGCATCTCCGCAACCCCATTCTCAACGGGAATTAACCACCGTTTGCACTGCAGTGAATGCAGAATGAATGTGCGCAAGCTGACTGAAGGAACATGCGTCGCCCGCTGCACACATTCACGCAAGTCGATTTCCACTACGCGGGTTGCCTTCGTCTGTAGGCACGCCAGCTTTTCTACATCAACGAAAGATGTCACTGCGATCTCTATAAGCAACTCACCGTCGGGAAGTCGCGCAACCAAATCAGGGCGAATACCGTCGAGCCATACTTCCTCCTCAACAGCGTCAAAATCCCACCAGCTACTGGTGTCTTCCGAACAAGGAGTCTGCCCCGGCATCGGTGGCAGCTGGAGTCCCATTGATTCACAAATGACCTGCTTGGCATAGCGATGTAACACGCTCTCGTGGGCAATGGTGCAACTGGCCTTTCGAGATCGGTGGGAGAAGTGGTGCTCCCGAAACGCCCCCTTACGAGCAACCACAGACTCGCCACACGACAAACAAACGCAAGCACAGGCAAGACCTCGTTCCACTTCGTGAATATCGACAAGTTGATTCAGCGTGTTCAAGGCAACAGACATGGACATAGCGGCTTCCTCCCTCAAGAGTCCACTATCAACGTCGTACTTTGGGGCCGCTTAAACAGCTAAAAACCGAGTGAAACCGCTTTCCCCTCGGGCACACGAATGCTACAACCGGCACGCGAACCGGCTTCCAAGGAGGGTTGTCATGCACGGCGCGCTCAATCGATTGAAACAAGAGCTCATTGACCGCCCCTTCACTGGCCGCACCTATGAGCTACTGCAGTTCATGGTGGATCAGAGCCAGGCGCGGATCGATGACACCAGCCCGCAACCCGTAACCTTCGAAGCGCTCACATTACAAAGCGCATGTGCCAGCCCAGCAGAACGGGAAATGGCACCTAAAGATTGGATGCCAAAACGACCGGTACTGGAGGCGACGCTGGTGCGAGTGCAGCGTGCGTTACCGTTACCCCATTTACAGTTTGGCTATGCCAAAGGTGGTGGGCGCGGCAACCCCAGCCTCTTCTGGCTTGAGCTGACACAAGAGTCACCTGATCAAAATGACGCGGTTTCCGTCCACTGTCAGGCCCTCTCCATCGACTACAAACGTTCTGGTTTAGGCGCAGTAAAACCCTCATTACTGATTCGCTGGCTCATGCGGGATGGACAGATTCGAAATCGCAGCTCTCGAGGACTCACACTGCTGATCGGCGTACTCATCGGTACGCTGCTGTGGGGACTGGGTCTTGTTTCGGTGCTGCTGGCTCTAGGACTGACTCATCAACCACTTACCTCCAGCAGCCTGGTGATCTTGCTGGTGTCCTTGGCGGGATTTTGGGTGGGGTGGAAACAGCTCTACGAGCCCTGGTATCGCCTGCTGGATGAGCGGGTCGTCAAAGCACCGAACTGGGTGCCTGCCGTTCTTGAGGATCCCTGCGAACTGGAGATTTTCCGGCACGACAAGCAACGCTGGATTCGCCTGGTGCGCTATACCGCTGACTGTCCTCTATGCGGCGGAGAGGTCGAGCTGATGCCGGGCAAACCTGATCAACGCCTTCCGTTGGTCGGCCGCTGTATTGAAAGCCCACACATTCACGTCTTCAGTTTTGATCGCACCTCGTTGCAGGGCTCGTACTTGGGCCCCATCCTTCCCCCGTCACACAAGCGTGTCAGTGCCCATGCTGGCAGCCCTCCTCCTGACGAACGGACAGACGCCCCCTACCCAAATGAACGCCACCAATCCTCGGACGGAACCTCGATGCGCTGATCCAACAGCGCATCAGCGGCTCTAACCAAAGGATCGAGCCAGTCCGCTTTAGCCCGCGCCCAGCTCACAAAGGTCTGTTGCTCTGCCGTTAATCCGCCATGGGGCCCGGCCTGCGCCTCAAAAGCATCCAAGTATTCGCGCAGCTGAATAGCTCGGCGCCACGCCCGCGCGTCACGCTCGACCTCGCGCAGCTTTCGCCGCTCAAACTCCTGCTGCGCCTGGAGGGCCAGCGCAGCCTCACGCTGGGCACGCCGCTCGGCAGCCAGACGCTCCTGTGCTTCGCGCTCGACCAGCGACTTCACTGCCCACCGCCCCATCATCACAATCAACGCATTGAGCCGCTCCTCAATAGGCGCGCGAGCGGTATCAGCAATGCGGCCTGCAAAGCCATGCGCCGCCTGCAGGGTCAGCTTACCGTTGGGTACGAATTGCCACTGCGGCAGATAGACCGGCTCACCTCGTGCTAACTGGGGCGCGCTGACGGCGCGTAGGTTCGTAGGGACGGCGCACACTGCCTTCGAATAGCTGTAGATCCAGGTGCACTCCCAATAGCTCGATCTGTGTGCGCTGATCGTGCACCTGGACTCGATACCCCCGTCGCTCCAGGGCCTTGATCAAGGCATCCATCAGCCGTCCGGCGCGGGCCTGCATTGACTCAGACACGCGGATATCCAAGGATCGCGCACTCGGTTTAGGAAAGCCTTGGCGATCCCGGAAGGGCGCTTTCAGCGCCGCCCGCCATTGGCGCACCAAAAAATGCGGGCGGCCCAATCGCCCGGCTACCTGGATGTGGTGCTCGGGATCACGCTCGTGCATCAGGATCGCCTGCAGCCGGGGCTCCCAGGTCAGATCCGGCTCAGCCGGGCGCTCAGGCAAGTAGCGGTGAAGGTGACGCGGCGAGCCCTCATAGGACTTGAGCACCGGCGGGCTAGGCACACGCTTACCGGCCTTCAGTTTGGCCCAGTACCCTCGACCTGGAGTCGGCACCTGTAGGCGCGCGCACAGCTTCTTCAGGCCCACGTCCGACAGACCATAACGCGGTGCCACACTCTGCATTGGTTCCGCCCAGACCTCGGCCAGCAATTGGTCACGGTTGAGGGTCACGTACATGCAGGAGCTCCCACGGGCCCGGCCGGCCCCGTAACAGATAGCGATTTAACCCAATACGGGTTATGCGAAGGACGGTTCGAATCCCCCCAGCGCCGAGCGGGACAGTACGGCACGATAAGGTTAGAGGCTCAACCGTTGCTACATCATTCTGCGGGTGCCAAATATAGAGCGGCAGGCGCTCTAGGACGGTACTTATGGGACTTTATAGAAAATTATAGAGCGATTATAGAAACACTCCTCTAACGACAATGGCGCGGCAGTGACCCAGGGACAAACGTCGCCCCCATCGCAGAGGGACTTCTGACAAGTGATGGCGCCGCCACATTGCATGTCAAAGAAACACTGCAGAGGAAACGCCAAAACGCGTCGACAGTGCTCGGATCTGTCTCCGCGTAAATCGCCGTCGACCACTGAGTAAATCGGCAATACCTTCAGCACTGGCTATCTCGGGCAAGTCGTCGAGGCCAAGCGCACGTTCCGTCATCAGATACTGCAGCACTTGCCCTGGACTACTGGAAGGCATTGGAAAGTGCTTCTTGTCATAGGCCGCAATGTTGTCACCTAAACGACTCAAGAGGCCCTCTAGCGGGTGCAGCTCGTTATCTCCAACGATGTCCAACAGCTGATTCAGCGCCCTCACCAAGACTCTGTACTCCTCGTCATTCAGCGGCATTCTCAGCAGGGGCTCGACATGAGGCCAATGCTTACAGGCGCGCTTCAACAGAGACGACATCACCCTGGTCTCCCGCATAATACTGCGTCGCGAGCCCAACTCCGCCCGCATCCAAGCCTGTCTAGCACCACCATCAGCTCATTGATCCAATAAGCCAGAATTCACTCGACCGAAATCCTGCTCCTCATACTCGACGTCATCGTCAAACATCGTTGCTGTCCGCCGGAGACTGCGAAGCGTCGTTAGTGCATAGAAAAAGCAGCATGCACACAGTTGCAGTCGGTACTGCTCCCCCACGTGCGCTGAGCCTTCCCCCAGTTCGCCAGCGACTCTCCATGCCGACCACCATCCGTGTGGTCAGGAAGCACCCGCCGACAAACATCACAAACACCTTCGGTAATAGCACTAACTTTCTCCATGCTGTCTCTCCAATTACCCAATGCCTTCAACACAGGCCCCACTCACGCAGACGAACATCGAGGTTGGGGTCGACGCGATGCGCCTGCAGTGGCGGTTCATCCGCAAGTTTGCTGACCAGGCTGCGATCCGCATCGTGGCCAAATAGGCGACGCAGGGTATCGGCGATGCCGTTGGTTTCGGCTTTACGGGCCATTTTTACGCTCCTTGTCAGACCGGGGAAGGAGGATTCCCCGGCCTACCATGCCTGGTTATTTGCCGGGCTTCGGTGCTTGCCGGCTGCTGTGGTACGCAGGGTTGTTCGGGTTCAGCTGGTTCGACCGATTGTCCTGAGCCGCCTGGTGGCTCGGATGGTTCGGATTGGATTGAGTGGCGTGATGCTTGTTGTGATGGCTCATGGGGCAACTCCTGTGAGGTTGGAGTCCCCAACCTACAATTGCGCCGGGCGCAGAAAAGACTTTCCTCTGCTTTCGCTCATTCGCCCCTCAGGAGTCCCTCCATGCCTTTCCCAGTGATTCTGCTGTGCAGTTTCATGCTGATGGCCGGCGCGTTCCCCCTACCGTACGCCTACTACAGTGTCCTGCGCCTGCTGGCCTGCGCGGTTTTCATATTCGCCACCTACTTGGCGGCGCAACGTCAGCATCGCTGGTTACCCTGGGCCTACGGCCTGTGCGCCTTGGTCTTCAATCCGCTCGCCAAACTGCATCTCCCCAAAGAGCTGTGGATGCTGCTGGATATCGCGGCAGGACTATTGCTGCTCGGTAGCGCGGGCGTTATTCGGCGCCGCGCGTCACCTCCCACCGAGTGATCTTGCCAGCACGAACGTGCCAACCGACAATTGCATTTCGCCACCAAGGGTGGCCGGCGAGTTCGCCCAGGATGCACCGGGCGCCGATTGCGGCGCTTCAAGGCAAGGGACATGCAGAAACCGCGTACGCACTACGACAACCTGATGGTGGCGCGCACGGCCTCGGCCGAAGTCATCCGCGCCGCGTATAAGAGCCTGACACAGAAGTATCACCCGGATAAGAATCCGGGTGATCCGCAGGCCGCGCGGATCATGGCCATGATCAATCAGGCGTACGAGGTGCTTTCCGACCCACAGCGCCGGCGCTCGCACGATGAGTGGATCGCGCAGCAAGAGCAGGCCTTTCAACGGGCACAGTTCGAACAGTTCCAGCGCCAGGCCGGCCGCGCCCACACGCAGCCACCACCGCCTCCGCCGCCGAAAACGCCCCCGCCACCCCCACCGCAGCAGCGTCAAAGCGCGCCTCCGCTCGCCTGGGGCGCACTGCTCGGCAATCTGTTCCGCACTGCCCGCTGGATCGGCGCGCTAGGCTTCGCCCTGGTGCTCGGGCTGTCCTACCTGGACTCGTACGGTCAACGCCACAGTGCCTACGTACCGCCGTCTGCCCCTGCGCGCACAACGGCATCGGCGACGCCCAGCAGTCCGTTGTTGCCGGCCGCAACCCCCGCCGCCAGCCGTACGGCACCGGCCGCGCCCCCTGTACCGCGCTGTCAGCCCATGCCACAGGATCCCAAGGGTCGTGCCTGGCCGCGCACGGCGGGCTACGTGCGCGGGTTTGGCATCCCCTACAACGCCGGTTACTCGCAAATCAGCATCGACAACTCCCAGGGCAACAGCGCGCTGTATATCAAACTGGGCCCCGCCACCCCACGCAGCGGCACCCTGGAGCGGCATGCCTTCGTGCCCGCCGGGCAGAAGTTCACCCTGCGCCAGATCAGCCCGGGGACGTACTACGTGAAGTACAAGGACATCGCCAGCGGCTGTAACTTCCGCTCCAGTCTGCTGCAGGTCGAGCAGTTCAGCACCGCCACCGGCTATCAATACAGCGACATCAGCCTGACCCTGTACAAGGTGCTGCACGGCAACATGCGCGTCGAAAGCCTCAGCGAGGCCGACTTCTAGCGCACTGCAGAGCAGTGGACTGCGCGTAATAGGACGTTATGGTTAATCAGGCCCCTCGCCTGGCTAGGTGCTGGCAGCCACTCAGCCAGTGGCGGTGATCGACATCTCCCTCTGCGCTATACCAGAACCCTGGGTACTGGTTTGACGCAAGAGCCGAGGGCGCCATGAAAAGAGCCATCGAGCAGGAAACGTTGCAGGCATTGGTCGAGACCGGGGCGGCGCGGGAATTTCGCGTGCTGCGCGACGGGGCGGGCTGGCGCCTGGAGCTGCGCCTCGGCGTGCGATGGCTGCCGGTGCGCTCGCGGCGTGAACCGGTGAGGCTGTGGCGTTCGCTGGCGGCGGTGGGGCGCTTTTGCGAGGGCGTGGGGATCAAGGCGCTGACGGTGGAGCTTTGAACTCCACCGTCTAGCGCGGACGCGCCCGCCAAAGTTCCTCAATGTCGAGGTTCTCCAACGCCTCACGCATGCGTCGAAAGGCATTGTCGGAAAAGCGCGGAATTCGGGTCGAGCCAAATTCGAAGACGTGCCGGCAATTCACATCGTCATCAACCCCGAGGTGAGCTCGTAATAGGTGAGACGCCCCTGGCGTTCCTTCTCCCTCCAGTAGGAGTTAGCCGAAACACTCTTACCGGTGGTCACGATAAGGTCGAATGGACTCCAGTAACGCACATACAATTGCTGTACTGGTTGCCCTCGGCGAGCCGCCTCGAGGAACACGAAATTACGTACCAGGTCGGACGCTAGCAGTGGTTCGCCTCGGGCGTTGAGCGTTTCGAAGATAACTTGAGGATCGTCTTCGGCTTCCAGCGTCAGAGTCATGATCTGCACGTGATCGGCCAATGCCATGTACAGCGCCTGAGCTCGCTCAGGCTCTAGCTGCTTATGGGCTTGCAGCGATGGCACATCGTTATGGCGGCGGATATCCGCGATCAGTGTGTCCCCGAACGTAGGGTCAGCAGCGGGATCTACAACATCGGAGAGATCTACACCCCTCATGTAGGCAAGGCAGGCGTGATAGAGGTACAGGTAAGTCTGCACCATCAAGGGCCGCTCAAACCTTGTGCGGCCATCACGTGCCGGATACACGACACATATGTCTTGGATGGCCATACCAGAATTGCTCAGGCGGCGCATCTCATCCTGACCTGCCTGAGTGGGCCAGACCTTGTAATGGTCTTCTTCGCGCTGGTAAGGGCCAGGGTTCCGTAGCAGTGCGTCAAGCATTTGCGGTATGGGGCTGTCTATTAGCTCACGCGCTGCCTGGCGAAATGCAAGCAACAGCAACTGCAACGTAGTGGAGCGCTGCTGGCCATCGATTACTTCAAAGGCAGGTACTCTTCCGAAACTGTTCGGCACGGGCGTCATCACAATGGAGCCCAGAAAGTGCTTCTGTATGGGCTTCAATGCCGCAGTGGTTCCTGTTGATGCCAGTGTCTGTTGCTCCAGCACAGCGTCCGCTCGGTCTTGAATGTCAGCCCACAGTGGGCCGACCTGCTTTTCCAGCGTCCACACATAGCCCCGTTGAAAGATCGGAATCTGATACTGGTGCGGGGTGCTGAATAGACTCGTGACCGTAGCCTTGCTGGGTTGCATTCCGAATTCCCTTTCTGATAACTCGTGTCAGTGTTTAGCCAATGTCGAGTACAGGTAGCGCATTGACGATCTTCTGGGTCTCTAAACTTACCGTTACCACGCGTTGGAACAGCTCAAGCGGGTATTTGGGGTTGCCCATAGTTTCGGTGGCCCAGTCGTTGGCGTCGTTGACAATACCGCTGGCTTTATCTGTACGCACGGCCTGGCGCTCCATCACCCAGTCCAGCGCGGCCTTACCGTTGACGACGTAATCCCAGGCAGCCTCGGGGATGCCCTTGAGGGTGATGCGGTGGTTGTAGATGACGGTGGTTTTGTCGCCCTTCTTGGCGAACTTCATCTTCTCCACGCGGTAGTCGGCGTCGCTGAGCGTGCCCTTTGCCTCGATGGTCAGGGGGTAGGGCTCGACGGTTTCGTAGTTCAGGTGGAGATCAGCCAAGCCACGGCCCGCTTTGCTGAAGGCCCAGAAGTCTGCGACCTTCTTAACAGCCGGGATGCGCGGCAGCTCTTTGTTCAGATTGTCGGCAAAGCGCTCGCGGTAGTCGGGCGAATGGAGGATTCCGTAAACGTAATAGAACAGGTCTTCCTTACTTATCAGCTCGCCGGGGTACGCACTCTGAAAATGAGCCAGGCCAGCGGCTGTGATGGCATCCCGGCGGCGCAATCCACCGTCAACTGGCGCGGCAAATAGGTCGTCTTTGGATGCCTGGGCGGCTTCGTCGTAGAGATATAGGGGAAAGCATTGAGTCCCACCATCTGTTTGGAACTCAACGGGCCGGTCAATTACTAGCGCCAGTTGACCTTCAAACGCTGGCCGCTGCTTGATAAGAATTGCGATGTTTCGTGCTTCTGCTGTGGGAAACAGCCTTGGGAGTTGATAGACGTACTCGTTGAAGTCCCTGTTGAAGTAGAGCCACTGCTTTGTGAAAGGGCGATATAGGCTTGGCACAATACAGTCAGCTCTGAAAGGAAACGTGCGCCCCTTTGCAAGACTTTGCTTCAGTGCTCGAGTCCAGCTGATTCGCTGCGGATTGGTGTCGATAACAGTTTCCAACACCGCCTCACGGCCCTTTTTGTCCAACTCTGGGTTCAAAGCAGTAAAGCGCTCTAATTCATCGTTGTAGAAGGCGATCATGCTGCTCATGTTTGCCTTAAGCTTGTTATGGCTTGCATTGTAGGCCCACGCATCACGAGCAGTCGTAACTCCCTGTGAGAAGTTTTCGAACAACTTTTCCGAATCCCCCTTCTTGTCACCCATCACAATGAATTGGCCGAAGCTATCATCGCGCTGTTTGAGCCAATCCCCGTGCTCATCTGGGGTAATCTGCTGCCACTGGTCGATACCAGCCACGCTGGCAAAACCCGCAATCTTCTCCAGTTTCTCCTCTCGACTGAGATAGTCGCCAACGTCATGGAAGTAAATCTGGCCATGAGCCTGAGCACTGGGATTCTTGACCAATAACGAGATGGCAATGGGAGAGCGACTGCCACTGCCAAATATCTTGCCACCTTCTTTGCGCGACGTTTCACCACTGGTGCGCTGATTGCCGCGCAAATGGAACACATAGAGGCTGGAAAACTCATCGACCAAGCACTTGCGCAAGCCATCTGCGGTATTGGCCTCCACAAAACCCGCGTTGGTGACAAAACCGATAACCCCAGCATCGCCAATACGATCACTGGCCCAGCGAATGGCGCGGATGTAACTGTCGTATAGATTGCGTAGATTGGTTGATTCAGACCTAGCGGCATAAGTCGCCTCTATTCGGCTATCCAACGCCGGATACGGCACGTTGCCATTGTTGGCGTTGGCATCGTTTTGACCCACCGAATACGGGGGATTCCCCACAATCACCCGAATATCCAAATCCTTCTGACGCTTGCGCCGGGCACTGTTGTCCTCTAGCAGCGCATCTACCAAGTCGTCCTTCTCATACATCTGGAAGGTGTCGGTCAGGCAGATACCTTCAAACGGGGTGTACTCGTCGATCACTTCGCCGTGGTAGGCCGCTTCGATATTGATCGCGGCAATGTAGTAGGCCAGCAGCACCAGCTCATTAGCATGGATTTCATGCCTGTACTTGTGCGGCAACTCTTCCGGCTTGATCAGGCCAGACTGAATCAGGCGCGTGATAAAGGTGCCAGTGCCGGTGAACGGGTCGATGATATGAACGCCCTTGCTGCCCAGTGTCTGGCCGAACTCCTGTTGCAACAGGTGATTGACGCTATGAAGGATGAAGTCCACAACCTCAACGGGGGTGTACACAATCCCTAAGCGCTCGGTCATCTTGGGGAAGGCGTTGCGGAAGAACTTGTCGTAAAGCTCGACAATGATCTTCTGCTTACCCTGAGCATTGTTGATGCCGGCAGCGCGTTGCCGCACGCTAGCGTAGAACTTCTCTAAGGTGTCCGCTTCCTTGCCCAGGTGATGCTCGTGCAGCGCGTCCAGCACGCCTTGCATAGCCTTAGACATCGGGTTGTGACTGGCGAAGCTGTACTCATCGAACAGCGCATCAAACACTGGCTTGGTTACTAGATGCTGGGCGAGCATTTCGACGATCTCGCCATCGCTGATGCTGTCGTTAAGGTCGTCGCGCAGTTCGACTGCAAAAGCGTTGAAGGCTTCACGCTCGGCGATGTTGGTCGGGTTTTCGAGAATGCCGTGGATGCGGTCGATATGGGTGCGAGCGATCTTGGCAATGTCGTTCGCCCAGTCTTCCCAGTGGTGGCGGTTGCCACACTTCTCGACGATCTTGGCGTAGATGGCCTTCTCGATTTCACCCACTTCATATGTCAGCTCGGCCTGCTGCGTCATCTGGCCTTCGACATCGTAATTCGGACGCTTCTCGCCAATACCGTACTGGCCTTTACCGGCCTTGCCGTTGCTCGTACCGTTGGCTTTCCTCGTCTTCTTCTCGGCCTTGTCGGTGATGGCGATGACTTCCATCTTGCGCGGGTCTGATCCGATGAGATCGAGCTTATTGACCATGGCGTCAAAGCTGTCGTCATGCGAACGAAGTGCCTGGAGTACCTGCCAAACCACCTTGTATGTCTGGTTGTCGTTAAGCGCGTCGTGAGGCTCCATGCCCGCAGGAATAACTACTGGCAGCACGACATAGCCGCGCTTCTTGCCCGGTGCATTGCGCATTACCCGACCCACCGATTGCACGACGTCCACCTGGGAGTTGCGCGGGGTGAGGAAGAGGACGGCATCCAGCGCCGGCACGTCTACACCCTCAGAAAGGCAGCGCACATTACTGAGAATTCGGCAGGTGTTGGCTGGGGGCTCTTCCTTAAGCCAGTTAAGCTTGGCTTCTTTCTGGCTGGCATTCATGCCGCCATCGACGTGTTCGGCTTCGCAGATAATGCGCGAGGCCTCTTCGATTTCTACGGACTCCTGATAAGCCTCCACCACCGACTTGAACATGCTGGCAATGTTGATGGAGCTGACTTTGTGCTTGGTTCCCTTGTAGTTCGGCGAGATCACCTGGCAGAAGGCGACGGCACGCTTCATGGGCTGATCATCGCCCACCAGTTGCTCGGCCAGCCCCTGCTTGGCTAGCGCCTTCCAGCAGCCGACGATCTTGGCAGCGTCGTCCACCTTAAGTTGGTTGTTTTCGTCCTTCAGCAAGTCTTGGAGGCGGCGACTGATGGCGCTCTCTTCGACGGTGAGTACCAACACCTTGTAATCGGTAAGCAGGCCCCGCTGGACGGCCTCGGAGAAATTGATGACGAAAAGTTCTTTGCCGTACAGCGCCACATCATCCATCGAACAGAGGGTGACTTCGCCGGACTCGGCCTTAACCTTGGCGCTGTCACCGTAGATACGCGGTGTGGCGGTCATGTACAGGCGCTTGATAGCACGAATGTAATCGGAGTCATGAACGCGCACGAAGGCACTTTCGTCGTCGTCGTCAAAGGTGGCGCCGGTGGTGCGGTGGGCTTCGTCACAGATGATCAGATCAAAAGCTGGCAGGCCATGTTCGTGCTGGGCGCGGCTGATCACATCGATGGAATGGTAAGTGGAGAACACCACACTCATGTGCTCGGCATCGTGGCGCTTGAGCATTTCCGCTGCAAGGCGATCTGCCTTGGTCGTGGCCGGGTAACGCAGTTCGTGTGCAAAGACCTGGGGGGTGTCCTCATCGGCCTTGCGCTTCTTACCTACGTCGCTGTCGGAGCATACGGCAAAGTTGTGGAGCGGGGTTTCACTTTCCTGCGTCCATTCGGTGAGGGTCTGCGAAAGCAGCGACAAGCTGGGCACCAGGAACAACACACGCTTGCCCTTGCCAGCCTGCTGCTCGGCAATCTTCAGGCTGGTGAAGGTCTTGCCGGTGCCGCAGGCCATGATTAGCTTGCCGCGCTCGGCGTCTTTGAGGCCAGCTGCAACAGCATTCAGCGCGGTTTTCTGGTGATCTCGCAGCTGCTTACGGGCCTTGAAAGCAACGGCCTGATTGGGCTGGTATTTAGCCCAGTCGATCTGGCTTTCTTCCAGGGCTTGCAGGTCGATCTTGTTGATCGAAAGCTGCTGGCCCTGCAAAGCGTCTTCGGCGTGTTCGCTCCAGTTGTTGGTGGTGGCAACGATGATGCGATGCGAGAACGGCGCCTTGCCCGAGGCGGTGAAGAAGCTATCGATGTCCTTTTTCTGTACGCGGTAGTCCTCTGCGTAGAGCTTGCACTGGATGGCGTGGAACTCGCCTGTGCCTTGGGTGCGAGCCACCAAGTCGATTCCGGTATCGCGACCGTCTAACACGTGCTCCTTGGCCCAATCGGCGTACATCCATACCTTATCGTACAGGTCGCGGTAGGTGGCTTCGTTACGCAGGTAAGCGCAGATCAGCTCTTCAAAGTAAGTGCCTTTTTCACGCTCCGAAACTGAAGCGGCGCGATATATATCGAGCAAGGAGGAGAGGGCGGACATAAAGAACTCCTTTTGATTACTGCTAGCGCATATCTCGGGCGCTAAATTCTTCCAGTCTATCAATAGGCGTCTTTCTGAGCAGCCAAAAGAAAACCCCAGGAGATACGAGATCTACTGGGGTTTGTCTGTAGCCATTAACTTTGGTCGAACCACTTAACTTTGACCGAATGGGCAAATAACTTTGCCCACCTACAACGTCAGACGTCGAGGTTGGACACCGCCAGGGCGTTGCTTTCGATGAAGTCGCGGCGCGGCTCCACGGCATCGCCCATCAGAGTGTTGAACAGCTGGTCGGCAGCGATGGCGTCCTCGATGGTTACCTTCAGCATGCGGCGCACGTTGGGGTCCATGGTGGTTTCCCACAGCTGATCCGGGTTCATCTCGCCCAGACCTTTGTATCGCTGGATGCTGTGGCGCTTGGTGCCTTCGGTCATCAGCCAGTCCAGGGCTTCCTTGAAGCTGCTGACGTTCTTCTTGCGCTCGCCCTTCTGCACATAGGCGCCGTCTTCCAGCAGGCTGTTCAGCTTGCTGCCCAGTTCGGTTACCGCGCGGTAATCATTGCTGGCGAAGAAGTCGCGGTTGAAGGTGACGTAGTTCGACAGGCCGTGGGCAACCATCTCGACCTCCGGCAGCCACAGGTGGCGCTCGCGGTCTTCGCGCAGGCTGACCTTGTAGGTCAGGCCGGACTTCTCGACAGCCTTCAGGCGCGCCTGGAACTGTTCGATCCAGGACTGCATGGTGGCCTCGTCGCCCAGCTTGTCGGCTTCGATGCGCGGCAGGTAGATGAAGTGCTCGGTCAGGTCCTGCGGGTACAGACGGGACAGTCGGGAGAGGGTACGCATGACGCCGCGGTACTCGTTGACCAGCTTCTCCAGCGCTTCGCCGGACAGGCCCGGAGCGCTTTCGTTGACGTGCACGCTGGCTTCCTCGAGGGCCGACTGGGTCATGTATTCCTCCATGGCCACGTCGTCCTTGATGTACTGCTCCTGCTTGCCGCGCTTCACCTTGTACAGCGGCGGCTGGGCGATATAGATGTAGCCGCGCTCGACCAGCTCCGGCAGCTGACGGAAGAAGAAGGTCAGCAGCAGGGTACGGATGTGCGAACCGTCGACGTCAGCATCGGTCATGATGATGATGTTGTGGTAACGCAGCTTGTCGATGTTGTACTCCTCGCGACCGATACCGCAGCCCAGCGCGGTGATCAGCGTGCCGACCTCCTGGGAGGACAGCATCTTGTCGAAGCGAGCTTTTTCGACGTTGAGGATCTTGCCCTTGAGCGGCAGGATCGCCTGGGTCTTGCGGTTACGGCCCTGCTTCGCAGAACCGCCCGCGGAGTCACCTTCCACGATGTACAGTTCGGAGAGGGCGGGGTCCTTCTCCTGGCAGTCGGCGAGCTTGCCCGGCAGGCCGGCGATGTCCAGCGCGCCCTTGCGGCGGGTCATCTCACGGGCCTTGCGCGCGGCCTCACGGGCACGAGCGGCGTCGATCATCTTGCCGACAACGGCCTTGGCTTCGTTCGGGTTCTCCAGCAGGAAGTCGGCGAAGTACTTGCCCATCTCCTGCTCTACGGCGGTCTTCACCTCCGAGGAAACCAGCTTGTCCTTGGTCTGCGAGCTGAACTTCGGATCCGGCACCTTGACCGAAATGATCGCGGTCAGACCTTCACGGGCGTCGTCGCCGGTGGTGGCGATCTTGAACTTCTTCGCCAGGCCTTCCTGTTCGATGTAGTTGTTCAGGTGACGGGTGAGGGCAGAGCGGAAGCCCGCCAGGTGGGTACCACCGTCACGCTGGGGAATGTTGTTGGTGAAGCAGAGGATGTTCTCGTTGAAGCTGTCGTTCCACTGCAGGGCGACTTCCACGCCGACGCCGTCTTCCTCACGCTGGCAGTTGAAGTGGAAGACCTGGTTCACCGCAGTCTTGTTGGTGTTCAGGTACTCGACGAAAGCGCGCAGGCCACCCTCGTACTTGAACAGCTCTTCCTTGCCGGCACGCTCGTCACGCAAGACGATGCCGACGCCGGAGTTCAGGAAGGACAGCTCGCGGATCCGCTTGGCCAGGATGTCCCAGCTGAAGTGGATGTTATGGAAGGTATCCGGGGACGGCTTGAAGTGCACCTCGGTACCCGAACCCTCGGTATCGCCGACCGGGCGCAGCGGGAACTGCGGGACGCCGTGGTGGTAGACCTGTTCCCAGACTTTGCCCTCTCGGCGAATGGTCAGCCGCAGTTCGTGGGAGAGGGCGTTCACCACCGACACACCCACGCCGTGCAGGCCGCCGGAGACCTTGTAGCTGTTGTCGTCGAACTTACCGCCGGCGTGAAGGACGGTCATGATGACCTCGGCCGCGGAGACCCCTTCTTCCTTGTGGATATCCACCGGAATGCCGCGACCGTTGTCGCGCACGGTGATGGATTCATCGGTGTGAATGGTGATGCTGATCTCGCTGCAATAGCCCGCCAGCGCTTCGTCGATCGAGTTGTCCACGACCTCGAAGACCATGTGGTGCAGGCCAGTGCCGTCGTCGGTATCACCGATGTACATGCCCGGACGCTTACGTACGGCGTCCAGCCCCTTCAGTACCTTGATACTGGAAGAGTCGTAGGTGTTCTCGCTCATTCTTCACTCCCGATGGTAGTGTCCTGAGAGACGCGCCCATGTTCCACGTGGAACATCGACACCGGCGTTTCCGTTTGCCAGCCGTCTTTCAATAAGTGCGGGTCGACGCAGGTGATGAATACCTGGCAACCCAGATCTTCGAGAAGCCGGCACAAAGACAACCGATGCTTCTCATCCAATTCGGAGGGGAGGTCATCCACCAGGTAGACGCATTGCCCGCGTTTCGCCTGGTTGATCAAATGCCCCTGGGCGATCCGCAACGCGCAGACCACCAATTTCTGTTGGCCACGGGATAGAATCTCCGCGGCATTGTGTCCTCCCAGACGAATTCGCAGGTCCGCCCGTTGGGGCCCCGCCTGGGTGTGGCCCATCTGCTGATCACGCAGCAGGCTGGACGACAGCACCTCGCTCAATTCGCGTTCCTTGTCCCAGCCCCGGTAATAGCTGAGCGTCAGGTCATCGAGCTGGATGAGCTCGGCCAGAGTGCGCTCGAACTGGGGTTTCAACGCCTGGATATAGGACCGGCGATACGCATCGATTTCGTCGCTCGCCGAGCATAATTCCCGGTCCCACGCAGCTTGCGAAGCACCGTCCAGTCTACCATGCCGGAGCCACGAGTTCCGCTGCCGCAGGGCCTTCTGCAGTCTTTGCCAGGCGACCATGAAGCGCTGTTCCACGTGGAACACTCCCCAGTCGAGGAACTGCCGGCGAATCTTCGGCGCACCTTCCAGCAGACGAAAGCTGTCAGGGTTGATCAACTGCAGCGGCAAGGTCTCGGCAAGCTGGGCAGCACTGCGTGCATTTTGCCCATCGATACGAATCTGGAACTCGCCCTGGCGATCCCGCGAAACACCCAGGCTGCTATCGAAGCCATTACCCAGACGCACCTGTCCAAAGACGGTGCAAGCCGGTTCTTCGTACTGGATGACAGGTTGAAGGCGCATGCTGCGGAACGAACGAGCGAGGCCGAGCAGATGGATGGCTTCCAGCACGCTGGTCTTGCCGCTGCCGTTTTCGCCGTAGAGGATGTTGATGCGGGGGGAGGGGGAGAAGGTCACCGGGTGCAGGTTACGCACCGCGGTGACCGAAAGGCGGGTAAGGGACATCGATACGCGTCAGAGGCGCATCGGCATGACGACGTAGGCAGAATCGTCGTTGTCCGCTTCCTGCAGCAGCGCACTGCTGTTGGAGTCAGAGAGGATCATGCGTACCTGCTCGGTACCCATCACGCCCAGGACGTCCAGCAGATAGCTGACGTTGAAGCCGATTTCCAGGCTGCCGCCGTTGTAGTCGACCTGCACTTCTTCTTCCGCCTCTTCCTGTTCCGGGTTGTTCGCCTGGATTTTCAGGAGGCCGTTGGAGAGTTGCAGACGGATACCGCGGTACTTTTCGTTGGACAGGATCGCGGTGCGGCTGAAGGCTTCGCGCAGCACCTGGCGATCACCCAGCACCAGCTTGTCACCGCCCTTGGGCAGCACGCGCTCGTAATCCGGGAACTTGCCGTCCACCAGCTTGGAGGTGAAGGTGAACTCGCCAGTGGTCGCACGGATGTGGTGCTGCCCAAGGACGATGGACACTTCGCCGTCCTGCTCGGTGAGCAGGCGAGCCAGTTCAAGGATGCCTTTGCGCGGCACGATCACCTGGTGGCGATCCTGTGCTTCCGGCACACCGTTGCTCAGCGAGCACATGGCCAGGCGGTGGCCGTCGGTGGCCACGGCACGCAGGGTACCGCCGCCCACTTCCAGCAGCATGCCGTTCAGGTAGTAACGAACATCCTGCTGCGCCATGGCAAAGCTGGTGCGATCGATCAGGCGACGCAGCTTGCTCTGGACCAGGCTGAAGGTCAGCGAGCCCGGGCCTTCTTCCACCGTGGGGAAATCATTGGCGGGCAGTGTGGAGAGGGTGAAGCGGCTACGGCCGGCTTTCACCAGGAGCTTCTGCTCGTCGACGCGGATATCGATAACGGCATCGCTGGGCAGGCTCTTGCAGATGTCCATCAGCTTGCGCGCCGGCACGGTGATTTCGCCCGGCTCAGCGGCGTCTTCCAGCGTGACACGGCCAACCAGTTCGACTTCGAGGTCGGTACCGGTAAGCGACAGTTGCTGACCTTCGACGACCAGCAGGACGTTGGAAAGAACCGGCAGCGTCTGGCGGCGCTCGACGACGCCAGCGACCAGCTGCAGGGGTTTCAACAGAGCTTCGCGTTGAATAGTGAAATGCATGGTCTAGTCCCTTGCCTCGTGAGGCTGCGTCAGGTGGTCAGAGTACGCAGCAGGTTCTTGTAGTCCTCGCGGATATCCGCGTCGGATTCCTTGAGTTGAGCGATCTTACGACAGGCGTGCAGCACCGTGGTGTGATCCCGACCGCCGAAGGCCACGCCGATCTCCGGCAGGCTGTGGTTGGTCAGTTCCTTGGACAGTGCCATGGCAACCTGGCGCGGACGCGCCACCGAGCGCGAACGGCGCTTGGACAGCAGGTCGGCGATCTTGATCTTGTAATACTCGGCGACGGTGCGCTGGATGTTGTCGATGCTGACCAGCTTGTCCTGCAGGGCCAGCAGGTCCTTCAGCGACTCGCGGATCAGCTCGATGGTGATCGGCCGGCCCATGAAGTGGGAATGGGCAATCACGCGCTTGAGCGCACCTTCCAGCTCGCGCACGTTGGAACGGATGCGCTGGGCGATGAAGAACGCGGCATCGTGCGGCAGTTCGACCTTGGCCTGCTCGGCCTTCTTCATCAGGATCGCCACACGGGTTTCCAGCTCGGGAGGCTCCACGGCCACCGTCAGGCCCCAGCCGAAGCGAGACTTCAGACGCTCTTCCAGGCCTTCGATTTCCTTCGGGTAGCGGTCGCTGGTCAGGATGACCTGCTGGCCGCCTTCGAGCAGGGCGTTGAAGGTGTGGAAGAACTCTTCCTGGGAACGCTCCTTGCGGGCGAAGAACTGGATGTCGTCGATCAGCAGCGCATCCACCGAACGGTAGAAGCGCTTGAACTCGTTGATGGCGTTCAGCTGCAACGCTTTCACCATGTCCGCGACGAAACGCTCCGAATGCAGGTACACGACCTTCGCATTGGGGTTCTTCTTCAGCAGGTGGTTACCCACAGCATGCATCAGGTGGGTCTTGCCCAGGCCGACGCCACCATAAAGGAAGAGCGGGTTGTAGCCGTGCTTGAGGTTGTCCGCCACCTGCCAGGCAGCCGCGCGGGCCAACTGGTTGGATTTACCTTCGACGAAGTTCTCGAAGGTGAAGGTGCGGTTGAGATAGCTGGTGTGCTTGAGCGCACCTTCTACCTGCACGTTGCGTTCGGTACGCACAGCCGCGGCCGGCATGGCGGCAGCCATCGGATCGATCCCCGGGCTGGACTCGTCGAGATCGACGATGGTCTGCACCGGCGCGGCCTGGACTGGCTGCGGCTCGGGTAGGGAGAGCGCCACCGGCGCAGGGGCAACCACTGGCGCAGGCGCAGCGGCAACGGGAGCCGGCTGAACATTTACCTGCGGCGTCGGAACCAGGGCAGGGCGCGGAGTACGGCTACGGCGGCTGCCAATCAGCAGCGAAATAGCCGGAATCTGGCCATTGCCACGCTCGCTCAACAATTCGAGCAGGCGCCCCATGTACTTCTCGTTGACCCAGTCGAGTACGAAGCGGTTGGGTGCGTAGACGCGCAGCTCCTCACCCTCGGCCTCGACCTGCAGAGGTCGGATCCAGGTGTTGAATTGCTGGGACGGCAGCTCGTCGCGTAGAAGCTCCACGCACTGCTGCCAAAGTTCCACGGACACGGATATCCCCCAAAAGAAGTCGCAAAGCGAAACAGGTCGCCATTGTATCCCCGCCGGACCAACTTATCCACAGTTAAGCGCGCCGGGATGCAAGCAAAATCAAGGTGTTAATGATTTTACCGGCGGTCGGGTAATAACGCCTTGAACCTTGTGGATAACAGCTTGATGGGGCAGGGGAAGACCCTGGTGATCGTTCTGTGGAAAAAATCCCTGTGGAAAAATCCGCTTTCCATACCCAGCTTTCCAACCGCCCCTGCACAGGCGGCCCACGACTTCCCGACAGGGTTATCATTTCCCTCAGGCCGCTTATTCAAGGGGCCCTGGCGACTTATGCACAGGCAAAGGCCTGCATAAACATAATCATCGCTTCAATCTTTAAAAAAGAGATTTCCTTCCTTTCTATAGATTTTGTATCCGGGTCTGGTTGGAAATTGACCTGACCGTGCGATTTCACTAGAATCGCCGGTCTCTTTAAACGGGGTCACTGCGACCTCATGTCGTCAAACCCAGGTACCGAATCATGAAACGTACTTTCCAACCCAGCACCCTCAAGCGCGCTCGCGTGCACGGCTTCCGCGCTCGCATGGCCACCAAGAACGGTCGTCAGGTTCTGTCGCGTCGTCGCGCCAAGGGCCGTAAGCGTCTGACCGTCTGATTTGTCTGACACAGGTGGTGAGTCGAGATTTCAGCCGGGATAAACGTCTTCTGACAGCCCGGCAATTCACAGCAGTCTTCGACTCCCCCACCTCCAAGGTTCCCGGCAAGCACATCCTGCTGCTGGCGCGCGAAAACGGTCTCGATCACCCCCGCCTGGGCCTGGTGATCGGCAAGAAGAACGTCAAGCTCGCCGTCGAGCGCAACCGCCTCAAACGCCTTCTCCGTGAATCCTTCCGCCATCACCAGCAGAAGCTGGCCGGCCTGGATATCGTGGTGATCGCTCGCAAAGGCCTAGGCGATCTGGAGAATGAAGAGCTGCACCAGCAGTTCGGCAAGCTCTGGAAGCGCCTGTTGCGCAACCGGCCCAGCCCGGAACCTTCGACAGATTCTCCGGGAGTGGCCGACAGTTCCCATGCGTAGACTGGCGCTGTTACTGATCCAGTTTTACCGCTACGCCATCAGTCCCATGATGGGCAGGCACTGTCGTTTCTACCCCAGCTGTTCCTGCTACGCGCAAGAAGCCATTGAAACCCATGGTTTCCTGCGTGGTGGCTGGCTGGCCGCTCGTCGCCTAGGCCGCTGCCACCCCTGGCATCCCGGTGGCTACGATCCGGTACCGCCAGATCCTTCCAAGCCCGCCCCTTCCTCGACGGCCGAGTAACCATGGACATCAAACGTTCAATCCTATTCGTCGCCCTGGCAATCGTGTCCTACGCGCTGGTTCTCCAGTGGAACAAGGACTACGGCCAGCCCGAACTGCCGGCGCAGACCGCGACCTTCAATCAGACTGAAGGCCTGCCGGACACTTCCGTGCCTGCCGGCAATGCGGCCAACGCCGACGTACCCACCACGCAGAACGCCCAGGCCAGCCTGCCCAATGAGCAGAAGCCAGCGGCAGCCAGCGAACAGCTGATCCGCGTGAAGACCGATGTCCTGGACGTGACCATCGACCCGCGCGGCGGCGACGTGATCAAGCTCGGCCTGACCCAGTACCCGCTGCGCCAGGACCGCCCGGACGTACCGTTCCCGCTGTTCGAACGTGACAACCAGCGCACCTACCTGGCCCAGAGCGGCCTGACCGGCGCCAACGGTCCGGATGCCGCTGCCAGCGGTCGCCCGCTCTATGCCTCGGCCAAACCCGTTTACGAACTGGCCGACGGCCAGGACCAGATGGTCGTCGACCTGACTTATGCACAGGATGGCGTGAGCTACATCAAGCGCTTCACCTTCCATCGCGGTCTGAAAAACGACTGCACCGAGAAGGAAAAGGCGCAGAAGAAGCTCGAATGCATCAACCCCAATGCCTATCAGGTCGGCGTGAGCTACCTGATCGACAACCAGAGCGACAAACCGTGGAACGCCTCGCTGTTCGCCCAGCTCAAGCGTGACGCCAGCGTCGACCCGTCCTCCACCACCGCTACCGGCGTATCGACCTACCTCGGCGCCGCAGTCTGGACCCCTGAAAAGCCCTACGTGAAAGTGTCCATGAAGGACATGGACAAGGAGCAGTTCAAGGAAACCGTCCAGGGTGGCTGGGTAGCCTGGCTGCAGCACTACTTCGTCACCGCCTGGGTTCCCGCCAAGGGCGATACCCACAGCGTGATGACCCGCAAGGACGCCCAGGGCAACTACATCGTCGGCTACACCGGCCCCAACCTGACCGTTGCGCCGGGTGCCAAGGGCGAAACCAGCATGACCCTGTATGCCGGCCCGAAACTGCAGGCGTACCTGAAGGAACTGTCCCCGGGTCTGGAACTGACCGTCGACTACGGCCCGCTGTGGTTCATCGCCCAGCCGATCTTCTGGCTGCTGCAACATATCCACAACCTGGTAGGTAACTGGGGCTGGTCGATCATCTTCCTGACCATCGTCATCAAACTGGCCTTCTTCCCGCTGTCCGCCGCCAGCTACCGCTCCATGGCCCGCATGCGCGCCGTGTCGCCGAAACTGGCCGCCCTGAAGGAACAGCATGGCGACGATCGCCAGAAGATGTCCCAGGCGATGATGGAGCTGTACAAGAAGGAGAAGATCAATCCGCTGGGCGGCTGCCTGCCGATCCTGGTGCAGATGCCAGTCTTCCTCTCGCTGTACTGGGTACTGCTGGAGAGCGTCGAGATGCGCCAGGCCCCGTGGCTGGGCTGGATCGTCGACCTGTCGGTGAAGGATCCGTTCTTCATCCTGCCGATCATCATGGGCGCCACCATGCTGGTTCAGCAGATGCTCAACCCGACTCCGCCGGACCCCATGCAGGCCAAGGTAATGAAGCTGATGCCGATCATCTTCACCTTCTTCTTCCTTTGGTTCCCGGCCGGTCTGGTCCTGTACTGGGTTGTGAACAACTGCCTGTCCATTGCACAGCAGTGGTACATTACCCGTCGGATCGAAGCGGCGACGAAGAAGGCTTCCGCCTGATAGCGCAGCCCGACACCGATCGACAAGACGCCCCCTCGTGGGGCGTTTTGCTATGTGGATAACTTTGCTTTCCCGCGCGCCACGAACACAACCGCGAGACCGCCGACATGAATGCAGCCCGTGAAACCATCGCCGCCGTCGCCACCGCCCAGGGCCGTGGTGGGGTGGGTATTGTCCGCGTCTCCGGTCCTCGTGCACGCGCCATGGCCATCACCCTGAGCGGCCGAGAGCCCCAACCGCGCTACGCCCACTACGGACCCTTCCACGCCGATGACGGCGACGTCATCGACGAAGGCCTGCTGCTGTACTTCCCCGGCCCGAATTCCTTCACCGGCGAAGACGTGCTCGAGCTACAAGGCCATGGCGGCCCCGTCGTGATGGACATGCTGCTGCAGCGCTGCCTCGAACTGGGCGCACGCCAGGCCCGCCCCGGCGAGTTCAGCGAGCGCGCGTTCCTCAACGACAAGCTCGACCTGGCCCAGGCCGAAGCCATTGCTGACCTCATCGAGGCCAGCTCGGCACAGGCCGCACGCAACGCCGTGCGCTCGCTGCAGGGCGAGTTCTCCCGCCGTGTACACAGCCTCACCGACCAGTTGATCGGTTTGCGCATGTACGTCGAGGCCGCGATCGACTTCCCGGAAGAGGAAATCGACTTCCTCGCCGACGGCCATGTTCTCTCGCAACTGGATGCAGTGCGCGCCGAACTCGCTTCTGTGTTGCGGGAGGCAGGCCAGGGCGCGCTGCTGCGTGACGGCATGACGGTGGTGATAGCCGGACGTCCCAACGCCGGCAAATCGAGCCTGCTGAACGCCCTGGCGGGGCGTGAAGCGGCCATCGTCACCGATATCGCCGGCACCACCCGCGACGTCCTGCGTGAACATATCCACATCGACGGCATGCCGCTTCACATCATCGACACCGCAGGCCTGCGCAGCACCGATGACCATGTGGAAAAGATCGGCGTGGAACGCGCGCTCAAGGCCATCAGCGAAGCGGACCGCGTGCTGCTGGTGGTCGACTCCACCGCGCCGGAAGCCAGCGATCCGTTCGCGCTGTGGCCAGAGTTCCTCGACAGCCGCCCGGATCCGGCGCACGTGACCCTGATCCGCAATAAGGCGGATTTATCCACAGAGAGCATCGGGCTGGAAGAGAGCGCTGACGGCCACGCCACGATCACTCTGTCAGCCCGTTCCGGTAATGGCCTGGACCTGCTGCGCGAGCACCTGAAGGCCTGCATGGGCTTCGAGCAGACCGCCGAGAGCAGCTTCAGCGCCCGCCGACGCCATCTGGACGCCTTGCGCCTGGCTGGCGACAGCCTTGAGCACGGCCGCGCACAGCTCACCCTGAGCGGCGCAGGCGAGCTGCTGGCCGAGGACCTGCGTCAGGCCCAGCAAGCCCTGGGCGAGATTACCGGTGCCTTTACGCCGGACGACCTGCTGGGACGCATTTTCTCCAGCTTCTGCATCGGCAAGTAATCCACAACGCTGCTTTTGCCTACCGGTGACGGGTTCGTCTCTTCACCGCGACTGCGGCTGCCCGGCATTCTTCTTCGCAGCTATCTATCCACAACCACAAACTCACCAAGGCTCCCTATTTACGGGGCTTACAGGGCATAAATAGTGGATTCCACAGGCATTCGTGAACCCTGTGGAAAAGTCGCGTACAGATACGTTGACAAACCCTGCCTCAGCCAGTGGATAACTACACCTGTTGATAACAACGCACTTAATCCACAAGCTAGCCACGGGAGATCCCCTGCAACCCTACAGCATCGCCACAGGGTTGTTAGGCGCTGAAACCTAGGCTGTATCTGGCCTACAAGTGCTTATCCACAGAAAACGGCTTCACCATACATAAACACAAGCTCTAAAAAGATTTAAAAAGATTCCTCTCTTTTATTTTCTATTAGAGGCGGACAGTACCCATTGGCTATTTTTTGTTCAGGTGCCTTCAATCGAACGGCCTTAAGCCCTATACTGTCCGGCTCTCTTCTTTCTCCTTGATCAACAGGCACGAGGTGCGTGGTGGATTTCCCTTCCCGTTTTGACGTGATCGTGATCGGCGGCGGCCATGCCGGCACAGAGGCCGCACTAGCGGCCGCACGCATGGGCGTGAAGACGCTGCTGCTCACCCACAATGTGGAAACCCTTGGTCAGATGAGCTGCAACCCCGCCATCGGTGGGATCGGCAAAAGCCATCTGGTCAAGGAAATCGATGCGCTGGGCGGTGCCATGGCACTGGCCACAGATAAAGGCGGCATTCAGTTCCGCGTGTTGAACAGCCGTAAAGGCCCGGCCGTCCGCGCGACCCGAGCCCAGGCTGACCGCGTTCTCTACAAGGCCGCCGTCCGCGAGATCCTGGAGAACCAGCCGAACCTGTGGATATTCCAGCAGGCGTGTGATGACCTGATCGTCGAGCAGGATCAGGTGCGTGGCGTAGTGACCCAGATGGGTCTGCGATTCCATGCCGATAACGTCGTCCTCACCGCCGGTACTTTCCTCGGTGGACTTATCCACATCGGCCTGGAGAACTACTCCGGTGGCCGTGCCGGTGATCCGCCCTCGATCGCCCTGGCGCGCCGCCTGCGTGAACTGCCGCTGCGTGTCGGCCGTCTGAAGACGGGTACTCCGCCGCGCATCGACGGCCGCAGTGTCGACTTCAGCGTGATGACCGAGCAGCCCGGCGATACACCCATTCCGGTGATGTCATTCCTGGGCTCCAAGGACATGCACCCGCGCCAGGTCAGTTGCTGGATTACCCACACCAACGCGCGGACCCACGAGATCATCGCGTCCAACCTCGATCGCTCGCCCATGTACTCCGGCGTGATCGAAGGCGTCGGCCCGCGTTACTGCCCGTCGATCGAGGACAAGATCCATCGCTTCGCCGACAAGGACAGCCATCAGGTCTTCCTCGAGCCGGAAGGCCTGACCACCCATGAGCTCTACCCGAACGGCATCTCCACTTCGCTGCCCTTCGATGTGCAGCTGGATATCGTCCGTTCCATCCGCGGTATGGAGAACGCGCACATCGTTCGCCCGGGTTACGCCATCGAGTACGACTACTTCGACCCGCGCGACCTGAAGTACAGCCTGGAGACCAAAGTCATCGGCGGTCTATTCTTCGCCGGCCAGATCAACGGCACCACCGGCTACGAAGAAGCCGGCGCCCAGGGGCTGCTCGCCGGAGCCAACGCCGCGCTGCGTTCGCAGGGCCGCGACAGCTGGTGCCCGCGTCGTGACGAGGCGTACATCGGCGTACTGGTCGACGACCTGATCACCCTCGGCACTCAGGAGCCGTACCGCATGTTCACGTCGCGCGCCGAATACCGGCTGATCCTGCGCGAGGACAACGCGGACCTGCGCCTGACCGAGAAAGGCCGCGAGCTGGGTCTGATCGACGACGAGCGCTGGGCGGTATTCGAAGCCAAGCGCGAAGGTATCGAGCGTGAAGAGCAGCGTCTGAAGAGCACCTGGGTTCGCCCCAACACTGCGCAGGGCGATGCCATCGCCAAGCGCTTCGGTACGCCGCTGGCGCACGAATACAACCTGCTCAACCTGCTGGCCCGCCCGGAAATCGATTACCTCAGCCTGGCCGAAGTGACCGGCGCTGGCGCGGAAGACCCGCAGGTCGCCGAACAGGTGGAGATCCGCACCAAGTACGCCGGCTACATCGATCGCCAGCAGGAAGAGATCGCTCGCCTGCGGGCCAGCGAAGACACCCGCCTGCCTGTGGATATCGACTACCAGTCCATTTCCGGGCTGTCCAAGGAGATCCAGCTCAAGCTGGGTAGTGCCCGACCGGAAACCCTCGGTCAGGCCGGCCGCATTCCGGGCGTGACCCCGGCGGCGATCTCTCTGTTGCTGATCCATCTGAAGAAGCGCTCGTCCGGTCGTCAGCTGGAGCAGAGCGCCTGATGTCCCTGGTCACTGCCCGCCACGCCGAAGAACTCGCGCGTGGCATCCAGACGCTCGGCCTGGATATCGACGCCGCCACCCAGCAACGCCTGCTGGACTACCTGGCCCTGCTGGCCAAGTGGAACAAGGCCTACAACCTCACCGCCGTGCGCGATGTGGATGAAATGGTCTCGCGCCACCTGCTCGACAGCCTGAGCATCGTCGCGCAATTCGAAGCCGCCGGCGGTGAGCGCTGGCTGGATGTCGGCAGCGGTGGAGGCATGCCCGGCATCCCGCTGGCCATCCTGTTCCCTGCAAAGTCCCTGACCCTGCTGGACAGCAATGGCAAGAAGACCCGCTTCCTGACCCAGGTGAAGCTGGAGCTCAAGCTCGACAACCTGCAGGTTATCCACAGCCGGGTAGAAGCCTTCCAGCCAGAACAGCCGTTCAACGGGATTGTCTCCCGGGCTTTCAGCAGCCTCGAAGACTTCACGAACTGGACGCGTCACCTGGGTGACACTCGAACCAACTGGCTGGCCATGAAAGGCGTGCACCCCAGCGACGAGCTCGCGGCACTCCCGGAGGATTTCCGGGTCGAAGCCGAACACGCTCTGGCGGTGCCGGGTTGCCAAGGCCAGCGCCATCTGCTGATACTGCGCCGCACTGCATGACGGGGAGTGGGGAAAACCATGGCTAAGGTATTCGCGATCGCCAACCAGAAGGGTGGCGTCGGCAAGACCACGACCTGTATCAACCTCGCGGCATCGCTGGTCGCTACCAAGCGACGCGTGCTGCTGATCGACCTCGATCCACAGGGCAACGCCACCACCGGCAGCGGTGTGGATAAGTTGTCCCTGGACCATTCCATCTACGACGTGCTCACCGGCGAATGCGACCTGGCCCAGGCCATGCAGTTCTCCGAGCACGGCGGCTACCAGCTTCTGCCCGCCAACCGCGACCTCACCGCGGCGGAAGTGGTGCTGCTGGAGATGGACATGAAGGAACACCGCCTGCGCCACGCGCTGGCGCCGATCCGCGAGAACTACGACTTCATCCTCATCGACTGCCCGCCGTCGCTGTCGATGCTGACGGTCAACGCCCTGTCCGCCTCGGACGGCGTGATCATCCCCATGCAGTGCGAGTACTACGCACTGGAAGGGCTGACCGACCTGATGAACAGCATCCAGCGCATCGCCGAGCGCCTGAACCCGGCGCTGAAGATCGAAGGCCTGCTGCGCACCATGTACGACCCGCGCATCAGCCTGACCAACGACGTCAGCGCGCAGTTGCAGGAACACTTCGGCGACAAGCTCTACACCACCGTGATCCCGCGCAACGTGCGACTCGCTGAAGCCCCCAGCTTCGGCATGCCGGCGCTGGTCTACGACAAGCAATCGCGCGGTGCCCTCGCCTACCTGGCGCTGGCCGGCGAGCTGGTGCGCCGTCAGCGCGCCGCCCGCACCACCGCACCCGCCTAAGAGATTAAGGAACCCGCATGGCCGCCAAGAAACGAGGTCTCGGACGCGGGCTGGACGCCCTGCTCAGTGGCTCCAGCGCCGCTACGCTGCAGGAAGAAGCCGTTCAGGTGGACAGCAAGGAGCTGCAACACCTGCCGCTGGACCTGATCCAGCGCGGCAAGTACCAGCCCCGCCGCGACATGGACCCGCAGGCCCTCGAGGAGCTCGCCCAGTCGATCAAGGCCCAGGGCGTGATGCAGCCCATCGTGGTGCGCCCCATCGGCAATGGTCGCTACGAGATCATCGCCGGCGAGCGCCGCTGGCGCGCCACCCAGCAGGCCGGCCTGGACAAGATCCCGGCGATGGTCCGCGAAGTGCCCGACGAAGCGGCCATCGCCATGGCGCTGATCGAGAACATCCAGCGCGAAGACCTCAATCCCATCGAGGAAGCGGCCGCACTGCAGCGCCTGCAGCAGGAATTCCAGCTGACCCAGCAACAGGTCGCCGACGCCGTGGGCAAATCCCGCGTGACCGTGGCCAACCTGCTGCGCCTGATCGCCCTGCCGGAAGAGATCAAAACCCTGCTCTCCCATGGCGACCTGGAAATGGGCCATGCCCGCGCCTTGCTCGGACTGCCGGAGAATCGGCAGGTTGAGGGTGCGCGACATGTTGTCGCACGCGGTTTCACCGTGCGTCAGACCGAAGCACTAGTGCGCCAGTGGCTCAATACCTCCGAGGAACCTGTCAAAACGGTCAGGACCGACCCGGACATCAGTCGCCTCGAACAGCGCCTGGCCGAGCGCCTGGGCGCTCCCGTGCAGATTCGCCATGGCCAGAAGGGCAAGGGCCAGTTGGTGATCCGCTACAACTCCCTCGACGAGCTGCAGGGTGTGCTCGCCCACATACGCTGATACGAAAGGCTATGTAGGGGGTCGTCGGAAATCACTACCTGACGGTTGAACGGGTATGCGGCGCCCCCTATACTCTGCGCGCAATTTTGTCGGCACAAAGTATGCCAAGTTGTTGATTTGTGAAGCCGACGCCAGAGGACTGTGAGCTCAGATGGAACCCCGCAAGCCCAATCGTTTGCCCTTCCATCGTCAACCGGCGTTTCGCCTGTTGCTCGTCCAGCTGGTGGTGCTGCTTATCGGTGCAGCAACCCTGTGGTTTGCCCGGGGATCGGTCGCAGGTTATTCCGGATTGCTCGGAGGCCTGATTGCGTGGTTGCCGAATCTGTACTTTGCTCGCAAGGCGTTCCGTTATAGCGGCGCGCGTTCTGCCCAGCTGATAGTCCGGTCCTTTTATGCCGGTGAGGCGGGAAAACTGATTCTGACGGCAGTGCTCTTCGCACTGACGTTCGCAGGTGTGAAGCCGCTGGCGCCCCTGGCGCTGTTCGGCCTCTACCTGCTGACCCTCGCGGTCAGCTGGTTTGCACCCCTGCTGATGCGAAACACATTTACAAGACCTTAGAGCGATTGAGGCAAACATGGCAGCAGAAAGCGCTTCGGGTTACATCCAGCACCACTTGCAGAACCTGACCCTGGGTCGTCTGCCGGATGGTTCCTGGGGGTTCGCCCACACCGCCGAACAAGCCAAGGAAATGGGCTTCTGGGCATTCCACGTTGATACCCTGGGCTGGTCCGTATTCCTCGGCCTGGTGTTCATCCTTATCTTCCGCATGGCAGCCAAGAAGGCCACCAGCGGTCAACCTGGCGGCCTGCAGAACTTCGTCGAAGTTCTCGTGGAGTTCGTCGACGGCAGCGTGAAGGACACCTTCCACGGCCGTAACCCGCTCATCGCACCGCTGGCGCTGACCGTGTTCGTCTGGATCTTCCTGATGAACCTGATCGACCTGGTGCCCGTGGACTTCCTGCCGCTCGCGGCCCAGGCGGTCACCGGCAACGAGCACCTGTTCTTCCGCGCCGTGGCCACCACCGACCCGAATGCCACCTTCGGCATGTCGATCGCGGTGTTCGCGCTGATCATCTTCTACAGCATCAAGGTCAAGGGCATCGGCGGCTTCCTCGGCGAACTGACCCTGCACCCGTTCCACAGCAGCAACATGGTGGTTCAGATCATCCTGATCCCCGTGAACTTCCTGCTGGAGTTCGTGACCCTGATCGCCAAGCCGGTATCCCTGGCACTGCGTCTGTTCGGCAACATGTACGCCGGCGAGCTGATCTTCATCCTGATCGCCGTGATGTTCGGTTCCGGCATCCTCTGGCTGGGCGGCATGGGTGTCGTGTTGAACTGGGCGTGGGCCGTGTTCCACATCCTGATCATCACCCTGCAGGCCTTCATCTTCATGATGCTGACCATCGTCTACCTGTCGATGGCCCACGAAGACAGCCACTGATCCAAAGATTCTGTACGCCCCTTCCCCGATGGGAGGGGGTGAAAGAAGAGCTTCACCACCTTAACTTGCTTCACCTTTAACCAACACGACAAAAAAGTCGGGAGGAAAAATGGAAACTGTAGTTGGACTCACTGCTATCGCCGTTGCTCTGCTGATCGGTCTGGGCGCTCTGGGTACCGCCATCGGCTTCGGCCTGCTGGGCGGCAAGTTCCTGGAAGGCGCTGCTCGCCAGCCGGAAATGGTTCCGATGCTGCAGGTCAAAATGTTCATCGTCGCCGGCCTGCTCGACGCCGTGACCATGATCGGCGTTGGTATCGCTCTGTTCTTCACCTTCGCTAACCCGTTCATTGCTCAGGTTGCCCACTAATTTCCGGACAGCGGAAATCTGTGACTGAACAACGAACGAGCGAGGTATTGGCGTGAACATTAATGCAACTCTGATCGGCCAGGCCATCGCGTTCGCCATCTTCGTCCTGTTCTGCATGAAGTTCGTATGGCCTCCGGTCATCGCGGCTCTGCACGAGCGTCAGAAGAAGATCGCCGACGGCCTGGACGCTGCCAACCGCGCGGCTCGTGACCTGGAACTGGCTCACGAGAAAGCGGGTCAGCAACTGCGCGAAGCCAAGGCTCAGGCAGCCGAAATCATCGAGCAGGCGAAGAAGAGCGCTAACCAGATCGTTGACGAAGCCCGTGATCAGGCCCGTGCCGAAGGTGATCGCATGATCGCTCAGGCCAAAGCCCAGATCGAACAGGAACTCAACAGCGTCAAAGACGCCCTGCGTGCCCAAGTGGGTGCCCTGGCTGTCTCCGGCGCCGAGAAGATCCTGGGTGCTTCGATCGATGCCAACGCGCAAAAGCAGCTGGTTGATCAACTGGCCGCCGAGATCTAAGCAGAGGGCGATATGGCAGAACTGACCACATTGGCTCGTCCATACGCGAAGGCGGCTTTCGAGTACGCCCAGGCTCATCAGCAACTGGCCGACTGGTCCGCTGCTCTGGGTGTGCTGGCTGCAGTGTCGCGGGACGACACCGTGCGCCAGCTGCTCAAGGAGCCCCAGCTGACCGCGGCAGCCAAGGCTGACGCGCTGATCGACGTGTGTGGCGACAAGCTCAATGCTCCGGCCCAGAACTTCGTCCGGACTGTGGCTGAAAACAAGCGGCTCGACCTGCTGCCGACCATCTTCGTGATGTTCGAGCAGCTCAAGGCCGAGCAGGAAAAATTGGTCGAGGTCGAGGTCACCAGTGCCTTCGCCCTGGACCAGCAACAGCAGGACAAACTCGCCAAGGCTCTCAGCGCCCGGCTCAGTCGCGAAGTGCGACTTCATGCGTCGGAAGACGCGAGCCTGATCGGCGGCGTGGTGATCCGCGCCGGTGACTTGGTAATCGATGGCTCGGTGCGCGGCAAAATCGCGAAACTGGCCGAAGCGTTGAAATCTTGAGTTTGAAGGGGCAGCGGCATGCAGCAACTCAATCCTTCCGAAATTAGTGAAATCATCAAGGGCCGCATCGAGAAACTCGATGTAGCCTCGCAAGCGCGCAACGAAGGCACCATCGTCAGTGTTTCCGACGGCATCGTGCGCATCTTCGGTCTGGCCGACGTCATGTACGGCGAAATGATCGAGTTCCCGGGCGGCGTCTACGGTATGGCGCTGAACCTGGAGCAAGACTCTGTCGGTGCTGTGGTACTGGGTGAATACCAGGACCTCAAAGAAGGCATGAATGCCAAGTGCACCGGCCGCATCCTGGAAGTACCGGTTGGTCCGGAACTGCTGGGTCGCGTTGTCGACGCCCTGGGTAACCCGATCGATGGCAAAGGCCCGATCGATGCCAAGCTGACCGACGCAGTCGAGAAAGTGGCACCGGGCGTGATCTGGCGTAAGTCGGTAGACCAGCCGGTTCAGACCGGTTACAAGTCGGTCGACGCCATGATCCCGGTTGGCCGTGGCCAGCGCGAGCTGATCATCGGTGACCGTCAGATCGGTAAAACCGCTCTGGCCATCGACGCCATCATCAACCAGAAGAACAGCGGCATCCGCTGCGTCTACGTAGCCATTGGTCAGAAGCAATCGACCATCGCCAACGTCGTACGCAAGCTGGAAGAAAACGGCGCCCTGGCCAACACCATCGTGGTCGTTGCCAGTGCTTCGGAATCCGCCGCTCTGCAATACCTGGCTCCGTACTCCGGTTGCACCATGGGCGAATTCTTCCGCGATCGCGGTGAAGATGCCCTGATCGTGTACGACGACCTGTCCAAGCAGGCCGTGGCCTACCGCCAGATCTCCCTGCTGCTGCGCCGTCCGCCGGGCCGCGAAGCTTATCCGGGCGACGTGTTCTATCTCCACAGCCGTCTGCTGGAGCGCGCTTCCCGCGTTTCCGAAGAGTACGTAGAGAAGTTCACCAACGGCGAAGTGAAAGGCAAGACCGGTTCCCTGACCGCCCTGCCGATCATCGAAACCCAGGCTGGCGACGTATCTGCGTTCGTTCCGACCAACGTGATCTCCATCACCGACGGTCAGATCTTCCTGGAATCCGCCATGTTCAACTCGGGTATCCGTCCGGCCGTCAACGCCGGTATCTCGGTATCCCGTGTAGGTGGCGCGGCCCAGACCAAGATCATCAAGAAGCTGTCCGGCGGTATCCGTACCGCGCTGGCCCAGTACCGTGAACTGGCGGCCTTCGCCCAGTTCGCTTCGGACCTGGACGACGCGACTCGCAAGCAGCTGGAACATGGTCAGCGCGTTACCGAGCTGATGAAGCAGAAGCAATACGCGCCGATGTCCATCGCCGAGATGTCGCTGTCCCTGTATGCCGCCGAGCGTGGCTTCCTGCAGGACGTCGAGATCGCCAAGGTGGGCGCCTTCGAACAAGCGCTGATCGCCTACTTCCAACGTGAGAACGCCGCTCTGCTGGCGAAGATCAACGAGAAGGGTGACTTCAACGACGAAATCGACGCAGGCATCAAAGCCGGCATCGAGAAGTTCAAGGCCACCCAAACCTGGTAAGCCGCAGCGGGGGTCGCTAGCGGCCCCCGCCTGCTAAACCGATAGGTGTGAAATGGCAGGCGCAAAAGAGATTCGCAGCAAGATTGCGAGCATCAAAAGCACGCAAAAAATCACCAATGCCATGGAAAAGGTGGCGGTGAGCAAGATGCGCAAGGCACAAATGCGCATGGCGGCCGGCCGTCCCTACGCGGAGCGCATTCGCCAGGTGATCGGCCATCTGGCCAACGCCAACCCGGAATACCGTCACCCGTTCATGGTCGAGCGTGAAGTAAAGCGCGTCGGCTACATCGTGGTGAGCTCCGACCGTGGTCTGGCTGGCGGCCTGAACATCAACCTGTTCAAGGCTCTGGTCAAGGACATGAGCGGGCAGCGCGATCGTGGCGCGGAGATCGACCTCTGCGTGATCGGCTCCAAGGGTGCATCCTTCTTCAAGAGCTATGGCGGCAACGTGGTTGCGGCTATCAGCCACCTGGGCGAAGAGCCGTCGATCAATGATCTGATCGGCAGCGTCAAGGTCATGCTGGATGCCTACCTGGAAGGTCGTATCGATCGCCTGTACGTGGTTTCCAACAAGTTCGTCAACACCATGACCCAGAAGCCGACCGTGGAACAGCTGATTCCGCTGGTGGCCGAGGACAATGCCGAGCTGAAGCACCACTGGGACTACCTCTACGAACCCGACGCCAAGGCCCTCCTCGATGGCCTGCTGGTGCGCTACGTGGAATCCCAGGTGTACCAGGCCGTGGTTGAGAACAACGCCTGTGAGCAGGCGGCCCGGATGATTGCAATGAAGAACGCTACCGACAACGCCGGTGATCTGATCAGTGGTCTGCAACTGATCTACAACAAGGCACGTCAGGCGGCGATCACCCAGGAAATCTCGGAAATCGTCGGCGGCGCTGCCGCGGTGTAAGAACAGGTTCAAAATTCAGAGGAACCAGACATGAGTAGCGGACGTATCGTTCAAATCATCGGCGCCGTGATCGACGTGGAATTCCCGCGCGATGCCGTGCCGAGCATCTACGAGGCCCTGAAAGTTCAGGGCGTCGAAACCACCCTGGAAGTTCAGCAGCAGCTGGGCGACGGCGTGGTTCGTTCCATTGCGATGGGTTCCACCGAAGGCCTCAAGCGTGGCCTGAACGTGGAAAGCACCGGTGCAGCCATCTCCGTCCCGGTCGGCACCAAGACCCTGGGCCGTATCATGGACGTGCTGGGCAACCCGATCGACGAAGCCGGTCCCATCGGCGAAGAAGAGCGCTGGGGTATTCACCGCGACGCTCCGTCCTACGCTGACCAGGCTGGCGGCAACGACCTGCTGGAAACCGGCATCAAGGTTATCGACCTGGTCTGCCCGTTCGCCAAGGGCGGTAAAGTCGGTCTGTTCGGTGGTGCCGGTGTCGGCAAGACCGTAAACATGATGGAACTGATCCGTAACATCGCCATGGAGCACAGCGGTTACTCTGTGTTCGCGGGTGTGGGTGAGCGTACTCGTGAGGGTAACGACTTCTACCACGAGATGAAGGATTCCGGCGTACTGGACAAGGTAGCCCTGGTATACGGCCAGATGAACGAGCCGCCGGGCAACCGTCTGCGCGTTGCACTGACCGGCCTGACCATGGCCGAGAAGTTCCGTGACGAAGGCCGTGACGTACTGCTGTTCATCGACAACATCTACCGTTACACCCTCGCCGGTACCGAAGTATCCGCACTGCTGGGCCGTATGCCTTCCGCAGTAGGTTACCAGCCGACCCTGGCCGAAGAGATGGGCGTTCTGCAAGAGCGCATCACCTCCACCAAGAAAGGCTCGATCACCTCGATCCAGGCCGTCTACGTTCCCGCGGACGACCTGACCGACCCGAGCCCGGCGACCACCTTCGCCCACCTGGACGCCACCGTCGTACTGTCCCGTGACATCGCCTCGCTGGGTATCTACCCGGCCGTTGATCCGCTGGACTCGACTTCCCGTCAGCTGGACCCGCTGGTCATCGGCCAGGATCACTACGACACCGCTCGTGGCGTGCAGTACGTTCTGCAGCGCTACAAGGAGCTGAAGGACATCATCGCGATCCTGGGCATGGACGAACTGTCCGAGTCCGACAAGCTGCTGGTGGCCCGTGCTCGTAAGATCCAGCGCTTCCTGTCCCAGCCGTTCTTCGTGGCTGAAGTATTCACCGGCTCGCCGGGCAAATACGTCTCCCTGAAGGACACCATCGCTGGCTTCAAAGGCATCCTCAACGGCGACTACGATCACCTGCCCGAGCAGGCGTTCTACATGGTCGGCGGCATCGAAGAAGCCATCGAGAAAGCGAAGAAGCTGTAATCCGTGCGCCCGGCAACGGGCGCTTACGTGAGGCAAGGGTATGGCTATTACTGTCCACTGCGACATCGTCAGCGCCGAAGCGGAGATCTTCTCCGGTCTGGTCGAGCTGGTCGTAGCGCACGGCTCCCTGGGCGATCTGGGTATCGCTCCGGGCCACGCGCCGCTGATCACCGAGCTCAAGCCGGGTCCGATCCGCCTGGTGAAGCAGGGTGGCGAACAGGAGGTGTACTACATCTCCGGTGGCTTCCTCGAAGTACAGCCGAGCATGGTCAAGGTTCTCGCCGACACCGTGATTCGCGCAGGTGACCTCGACGAAGCGGCTGCCCAGACCGCACTGAAGGAAGCTGAGAAGGCTCTGCAAGGTAAAGGTGCAGAGTTCGACTACAGCTCCGCCGCAGCCCGCCTGGCCGAAGCCGCAGCGCAACTGCGCACGGTCCAGCAGGTTCGCAAGAAGTACGGCGGCTAAGCCGCGAAGTCCCCAGGGACTTCAGCGTCAAATAGGAAAAGGGTAGCCTTGGCTACCCTTTTTCTTTTTCTACACCCGGGGTTTCCCCGCTCACCAGGACGGTCCCTCACTCATGTCCCTCGAAATCGTCATTCTTGCCGCTGGCCAGGGTACCCGCATGCGCTCGGCCTTGCCCAAGGTCCTGCATCCGGTCGCTGGAAAACCGATGCTTGCCCACGTGATCGACACCGCCCGCGGCCTCGGCCCGTCGCGTATCCATGTGGTGATTGGCCATGGCGCCGACCTGGTGCGCGAGCGCCTGCAGGCGGATGACCTGAATTTCGTGATCCAGGAACGGCAGCTGGGCACCGGCCACGCCGTGGCGCAAGCCGCCCCGTTCCTGAGCGCGGACAATGCGCTGATCCTCTACGGCGATGTGCCGCTGATCGAACAGCCGACCCTCGAGCGCCTGATGGCCCAGGCCACGCCGGAGCAGCTGGCACTGCTGACCGTCGAGCTGGACGATCCGACTGGCTACGGCCGCATCATCCGTGGCGCCGATGGTGAGGTTCAGGCGATCGTCGAGCAGAAGGACGCCACCCCCGAGCAACGCACCATCCGCGAAGGCAACACCGGCATCCTCGCTGCGCCCCGTGAGCGCCTGCTGGGCTGGCTGTCGCGGCTGTCCAACTCCAACGCCCAGGGCGAGTACTACCTCACCGACGTCATTGCCATGGCAGTTGGCGACGGTCTGCGTGTGGCCACCGCCCAGCCCCAGGTGGCGATGGAGACCCAGGGGGCCAATGACCGCCTGCAGCTTTCCGAGCTGGAGCGCTTCTTCCAGCAGCGCGTGGCGCGCCGCCTGATGGCTCAGGGCGTGACCCTGATCGATCCGGCTCGCTTCGACGTACGGGGTGAAGTCAGTGTCGGCCGCGACGTGAGCATCGACGTCAACGTCATTCTCGAAGGCCAGGTGGAGATCGAGGACGACGTGCAGATCGGCCCCAACTGCTATATCAAGGACAGCACGCTGCGCCGCGGCGCCATCATCAAGGCCAACTCGCACCTCGAAGGCGCCCACGTCGGCCCCGACAGCGACGTCGGCCCGTTCGCTCGCCTGCGTCCGGGCAGCGTACTGGAGCGCAAGGTGCATGTGGGTAACTTCGTCGAGCTGAAGAACGCCCACCTGCAGGACGGCGTGAAGGTCGGTCACCTGACCTACCTGGGCGACAGCGAAGTCGGTGCGCGCACCAACATCGGCGCCGGCACCATCACCTGCAACTACGATGGCGCGAACAAGTGGCGCACCACCATTGGTGAGGATGTCTTCATCGGCTCCAACAATTCGCTGGTGGCGCCTGTGGATATCGGTGCCGGTGCCACGACTGGCGCGGGTTCCACCATCACCGCCGAGGTTCCGGCCGGCACCCTCGGCGTCGGTCGCGCCAAACAGCGGGTGATCGAAGGCTGGAAGCGCCCGGAAAAGATCAAGAAATCCTGATTCACAAGCCATAGCCCTGTGGGTAAGTTGTTATCCACAGGGTGGTTCGCTCGTTCCGTTATTCACAGGCCATCCCGAGAACCGCGGGGTGGCCCGTTCTTGCTGGAGTTTTCCCGGTCATGCTTGGCGTCGCCATCCTGATCTTTCTGATCACCGACCCGTTCGGCAACATCGCGGTGTTTCTCGCCGCCCTCAAGTCGGTCCCCGCCGAGCGCCGACTGAAAGTGGCACTGCGCGAGCTGCTGTTCGCTCTGGGCCTGCTGCTGCTGTTCCTCACCCTGGGCGAACACATCCTCACCGGGCTGGGTCTGTCCAAGGAAGCCACTGGCATCGCCGGCGGCATCATCCTCTTCGTGGTCGCCATGCGCCTGATCTTCCCTACGCCCCAGGGTGTACTGGGCGACATGCCGGACAACGAGCCGCTGTTCGTGCCGCTGGCCACCCCGGCGGTGGCGGGGCCGTCCGCGCTGGCGATGCTGATCACCCTGCGCAGCACCTACACTGGTCCCTTGTGGGAGCTGTATCTGGCGGTGATCCTTGCCTGGGCGGCGACCGCCTTCATCCTGATGCAGGCGGCCTTCCTCCAGCGCTTCCTCGGCCCACGCGGGTTGATGGCGGTGGAGCGCCTGGCCGGCATGCTGCTGATCATGCTCAGCGTGAACATGCTCCTGCAGAACGTGCGCAGCTTCCTGCACATCGCTGCCTGATGCTCCCCTCCTGAGAACCGCCATGATCCTGCGTGTCCTGACCTTCGCCTTGCTCACCACACTGCTCGCCGGCTGCGCCGACCAGGGCCTGCAGATCGATCGCGAGCATGTGTCGAGGAACCAGGACAGCCGTATCCAGTACGTCATTGTCCACTACACCTCGGCTGACCTGCCGCGCTCGCTGGCGCTGCTGACCCACGGCGAGGTGAGCGCGCACTACCTGATCGGCGACAACCCGGCGACCATCTACCAGCTGGTGGACGAGAACCGCCGTGCCTGGCACGCCGGCGCCAGCGAATGGCAGGGGCGTACCTGGCTCAATTCCACCTCCATCGGCATCGAATTGGTGAACCCCGGCTACCGCGATACCCCGAGCGGGAAGATCTGGTATTCCTACCCGGATGCGCAGATCGATGCGCTGATCGCCTTACTGCGAGATATCACCAGGCGCCAGGGCATCACGCCGGAACACATCCTCGGCCACAGCGATATCGCTCCGCAGCGCAAGGTCGACCCGGGTCCACTGTTTCCCTGGAAGAGGCTCGCCGAAGCCGGCCTGATCCCCTGGCCGAAACCGGGCGAGCTGGCACGCCACCTGACCGAGCTGAACGGCCAGTTGCCGGCTCCTGGCTGGTTCCAGCAGCAGCTGGCGCGCCACGGTTATGCGGTGCCGCTCGATGGGGTGATGGATGAGGAAACCCGCAACGTGATCGCGGCGTTCCAGATGCGCTTCCGCCCGGAGCGCTTCGACGGCGAGCCGGACCTGGAAACCGCCGCGCTGCTGCTGGCGGTACCGACCTCTTAAACCGGCAGCAGCAGGTAGAAACGCGAGCCCTTGCCCTGTTGCGAGCGCAGGGCGATGCGTCCGCCGTGCAGTTGCACGATTTCCCGGCATAGCGCCAGGCCAAGTCCTACACCGCCTTTCTTGCGGCCGACCTGTACGAAGGGTTCGAAGATACGCCCTTGCTGGCTGAGCGGGATGCCGTCGCCGCTGTCTTCCACGGCAATCGCCACGCGCTCTTCCTGGCAGCGCGCCTGCAGGCGAATGGTGCCGCCATCGGGGGTATGGCGCAGCGCGTTGCCGATCAAGTTGTCCAGCACTCGCTCGATCTGCGTACGGTCGATATTGATGGCCGGCAGATCCTCGGCGACCTCCAGGTCCAGCTCGATACGCTTGTCTTCGGCCGGTCCGATAAAGCGCTGGTGAGCCTGGCGCAGCAGGTCGCCGACATCGCAAAGCTGCAGTTCGAGCTTCTGGGTGCCGCTCTGGTAGCGGGAGAAATTCAGCAGGTCGTTGATCAGCCGCACCAGGCGGTGCATCTCTTCGTCGACGGTGCGCACCAGGTCGCGCTCGCGGGATTCCTCGGGAAACTTCAGGCGTTCGGCGAGCAGGCCGAAGGCCATGTGCATGCCGGTCATGGGGGTGCGCAGTTCGTGGGAAGCACGCAGTACGAAGTCGTTGCGCACGCGCTCGAAGGCTCGCTGTTCAGTGACGTCGCGCACCACCATTACCGCGCCGATGTTGCGCCCGTCGTCGTGACTGACCGGCGATATGCCCCAGGTCAGCAACCGGCTCTCGCCGCTCACCTCCACCACCAGGTCCTGCGGGGTTTCCTCCAGCAGGTTGCCGGTCAGGACGCGTTGCACGGCCTGGGCCAGCTCCGGGTTGTCGAGCATCGTGCCCAGTTCCTGGCCCTGCGGATCGCTGTGGGAGAACAGCTGGCGCGTGGCAACCGGATTGGCGTGTTCGATGCGGCCGTGGCGGTCGAGGATCACCAGGCCGTCGTCGATGCTGTCGAGCACCGCCAGCAGGCGCTTGCGGCCCGAACCCAGCGCCTCGGTGTTGCTCGCGCGGTAAAGCCGCAGGGCTTCAGCCATCAGGCCGAAGCGACGGCTCAGCGAGGACATTTCGGAGACGCCGGAAACCGGCAGGGTGACGTCGAATTCACCCTGGCCGATCTTGTCCGCGGCCTTGGCCAGCGTCTCGATCGGCGCACCGAAGCGGCGGGCAATGCTGTGGGCAGTGATGAAACCGACCACCAGGATGGCGATGCCGATGAGTCCGAGCAGGCCGCTGATCAGCAGGGTGCGGTCGCGAGCCGAGCGCTCGTCGGCGCTGATGTTCGCCATGGCACCCTGATGCAGCGCCAGCAGGCGGTTGCGCAGGACGTCGAGGGTGCGGCTGAGGTCGCTGTCCTCCAGCAGTTCCGGGCGCCCCGGGCCGGGCGTATCGGTCGCCTCGACGAACAGGCGGTGAGCATCGGCGATTTCTGTCATGGCCTGGCGCTCGCTGCCGGTCCGGGCCAGGGCCCGCCCCTGCTCGAGCGCCTGGGCGAAGTGCGTGCGGGCCTGTTCCAGGCGTTCCGGGCTGGGCCGCGCGCTGAGTACCTGCACCAGTTCGTCGCCCAGCGACTGGCGCAGGCGTTGACTGACCTCGATGGCGTCGAAGTTGCGCTGGATCAGCTGGGCCTGCTCGCGGCCGGTCAGTACCACGCTGAACAGCCCGAGCAGCAGCCCCAGCAGCGCTACCGTGATCAGCGCCGAGATGCTCAGGAAGAGTCTCGTGCGCAGCGTCATCGGGATCGGCAGGTTCACAGGCTGTACTGCTTGCGCTTGCGATAGAGGGTGGAAGCGTCAATCCCCAGGGTCTTGGCGGCCTGGTCGAGGGTAGCGCTGGAGGCCATCACGGCAGCGATGTGGGCTTTCTCCAGTTCTTCCAGGCTCATGGCCTCGCCGATGCGCGGCGCCGAGTTGGTGGTTTGTTCGCCGATAGAAAGCTGTTCGACACCGATAAGATCAAGATTGCAGATGATACTTGCACGTTCGATAACATTTCGCAGCTCTCGCACGTTCCCCGGCCAGTTGTAGCGGCGCAGCAACGCGCGGGCCTCGTCGGTGAAGCCGCGAGCCGGGCGGCCGTAGTCCTTCACGAAGCGGGCAAGGAAGCGCTCGGCCAGGCCGATAATGTCCTCGGCGCGTTCGCGCAGTGGCGGCAGATTCAGCACGATGACGTTCAGACGGTAGAGCAGGTCTTCGCGGAAAGTGCCTTGGGCGACCATGCCGGCGAGATCACGGTTGGTGGCCGCGAGGATGCGTACATCAGCGTTGCGGGTAACCGGATCGCCGATCCGCTCGTACTCCTTGTCCTGGATGAAGCGCAGCAGTTTCGGCTGCAGGATGAGGGGAAAATCGCCAATTTCGTCGAGGAACAGCGTGCCGCCATCCGCCTGGCTGATGCGTCCGAGGGTGTTCTCGGTAGCGCCGGTGAATGCACCGCGGCTGTGGCCGAACAGTTCGCTCTCCATCAGTTCGGCGGAAAGGGAAGGGCAGTTGATGGTCACGCAGGACTTCTTCGCCCGCTTGCTCCAGCCGTGTATGGCCCGAGCCAGCTCACCTTTGCCGGAGCCGGATTCGCCGAGGATGAGGATGTTGGCGTCGGTGGCGGCCACCTGGCGGGCCGTCTCCAGCACGGCAGCCATGGCCGGGCTGTGGGATTCGAGCACATCGCCCTGCTTGCGCATCTCGCCTTCCAGCGCCTCGATGCGCGCGGTGAGCTGGCGCACTTCCAACTGCTTGGCGGCGGCCAGGCGCAGCTGGTCGGGGCTGCAGGGCTTCACCAGGTAATCGGCGGCGCCGGCCTGCATGGCATCCACCGCCGTGTCCACAGCCGAATGCGCGGTGACTATCACCACGCGCATCCATGGCGCCTGCACGCGCATCTGCGCCAGCACATCCAGGCCGTTGTCGTCGCCCAGGCGCAGGTCGAGGAAGCACAGGTCGAACACCTGGCGCTGCAACAGGTTATCGGCCTGCTGTGCGCTGTTGGCGGTGGCCACGCTGTAGCCCTCGTCCTCCAGGCAGTAGCGGAACGAGCGCAGGATGGCGGACTCGTCATCGACCAGCAGGATCCGGCCTTGCTGTTCAGGCGTTGCGTCCATTCAGCGATTTCCTCGTTGTGTGATTCATTGTTGTAAGGGGTGTGATTTTTCTTAGTCCAGGGATTTTCGTGCAAGTTGCAAGAATCTTTCGGGTGCTTCGGGCAGGGTGCACAGCCCGGGTTATGCACAGACCATTCAACACATTGAATTACAAGAATTTTATCCACAAATCGCACTGGCACGGCGCTTGCGAATCCAATGCTGCACCATCGTTTGACGGAGACCCGCCATGCCTAACCCGAAGATCCTTGCCCTTGTCCTGGGTTCCGCGCTGCTGGCCCTGCAGCCGCTGGCCAGCCATGCCGCCGAGGCCGGGCTGACTGCGCAACTGGCCGAAGCGCGCCAGGAAGGTTCGATCTGGACGGCCATCAACCTCAACCGCGAACTCAAGCCCTACGCGATCAAGGTGGACGTGGAAAACGGCCGTGCGCAACTGACCGGCGCCGTGGCCAGTGAAGATCAGAAGGCGCTGGCCGGGCAGATTGCCGGTAGCGTCGAAGGCATCACGTCGGTGGATAACCAACTGGGCGTCGATGCTTCGCTGGCTGACGCACAGAAGGCCGACACCACCAAGGATCCAGGCGTGGTGCAGAAGTGGGACGACGCCACGCTGGCGGCGAAGGTGAAATCCAGGCTGCTGCTGGAGAAACGCGGCGAAGGTCTGGATATCAAGGTCACCAGCAAGTCCGGCGCGGTCACCCTCGAAGGCACGGTGATCAGCGAGGAGGCGAGCCAGCAGGCCGCCCACCTGGCGGCGCAGACCGAAGGTGTCAGCGCTGTGGATAACCGTCTGAAGGTCGACCCGGATGCGGCTTCCACGCAGGCATTCGAGAAGTCCGTCGGCGATGCCCAGGCCGCCGTGAGCGATGCCTGGATCACCAGCCAGATCAAGGCCGGCATCCTCTCCGCCCATGCCCTGCAGGGGCTGTCCATCGGCGTTTCCACCCGCGACGGCGTGGTGACCCTGAGTGGCCAGGTGCCCAATGCCGACGAGCGCCAGCAATTGATCGATTCCGCCCGCAAGACCCGTGGTGTGCGTGAGGTGGACGCCACTGCGCTGAAGGTGGCCGGCCAGGCCGCCTGACTCTTCCACCCTTCCTTTGCAGGAGTACCTGTCATGACTCGCACGACCAGTCAGCTCAATGAACTCATCGAGATTACCCGTGACGGCCAGCGCTTCTACCAGCACGCCATCCAGGAAGTGAAGGATGCCCGGCTGCAGCGGCTGTTCCAGTCCATGGCGCAGGCCAAGACCGACGTGATCAATGCCCTGGCCGGCAAGGTCGCCGCCAACCACGAGGACCCCGCCACCGGTGGCACGCTGCTGGGCAAACTGCGCCAGGTCTACGCCGACACCCGTGCGACCCTGGCCAGCGATGAAGGCGCCACCTATGTCGCCCAGCTGGAGGAAACCGAGGACCGCATCCTTCATGCCTTCGAGGACGCCCTGGAGAAAGGCACGCCGGAAACCCAGGCGCTGCTGCGCGCCGAACTGCCCAAGGTGCGGGCCTGCCACGACCAGATGAGCGAGCTGAAGCACTCGCTGAAGTGATGCCGTTCACACGAGCGCAGGGAGGCGCTCCCGCGTCGGGATTGCAAATCGCACGAGCCATCCCGACCCATCGTGCAGGATGCGGTGGAAAGGTACCTTGGTTCAATGTTTAAGTTATTGATTTAAAAGTAAAAAAACTGATTCATCAGACTGGCATGCGGCGTGCAATTCCTACTGCAAGACAGTCAACAGAACCACCCGCGACGACGAGAACCACAAAGGCCGAGGAAACCGCCTCAAGGTTCGACAGACAGATCGGCGACGGGCAGGAGAGACGGGATGAACAGCGAAACCAACAGCCAAGTGCAAGTCGTGCGTATCGATGTGTGGACCCGGATCTTCTTCGCCGGCGCCCTCCTGCTGTTGCTGATCAACCAGGTGCAGCTGCAGATGCAGGTTTCCCAGGCCCAGGCCGCCAGCGCACCGGTCGCCTATGTTCCGGCCGCCTCCAGCACCCCCGATCTGTACCGCGAAGCGTCGCGTTATCCACAGGTCGCCCCCGCTCGCAACCCGGCTCGGGTGCTGCAAGCGCCGCAGGCGCAAACCCAGGCTCAGGTCCAGCCGATGGCCAGGCCCCAGGGCGGCTGGGTGTTCTGACCCTTCCGATCCGATTTCTGAATCGCAGGCAGGCCGCTGGCTTGCCCGACAGGTCCGCAGTGCCCGGAAGCGCCCGGGCGGACACCCCTTCCGGAGACAGCCTTGCGATCACTCCGGAGCAGGTACCCGAAGCGGTGCCGTACCGACAACGAGAAGAGGAGAGACCCCATGCTTAGCTGGGCACTGACATTCCTGATCATCGCCATCATCGCCGCCGTCCTGGGCTTCGGTGGTATCGCCGGCGCCGCGACCAGCATCGCCAAGATCCTGTTCGTGATCTTCCTGGTGCTGTTCATCGTGTCCTTCTTCATGGGCCGTCGCCGGGGCTGACGCCCCGGACCGGTGGACGTTGAACAAGGAGCGTAGCGATGGGCTTTACCCGCAATCTGCTGCTGTCGGCTGTTCTGCTCGGCGCCGGGGCCCAGGCCCTGGCCGCCGAGGCGGACAAGGATGCGCAGTACCGCCTGAACGAGCTGGTGGCCAGCGACCCGCAGTACCGCGACAGCTGGCAATCGGTGGTCAAGGACGAGAGTCGCCTGCCTGACTGGGTGATGAACCTCAGCGGCACCGCGACACCGATGCAGGCGGTGGACGAGCAGGGCGACAAGTACCTGGTCGGCGAGCTGTGCCAAGCGCACAACTGTGCCGCCCACCGGCTGTATGTGGCCTTTACCTGGGACAAGGACAGGGCCTACGCGCTTTACGTGAAGGTTCCCGAAAACCTTCCGGCGGACAAGTCTCCGAGCAAGCACGCCAGTTTCCGCTGGCTGGGTGAGCCGGACGATTCGGTGAAACGGATCCTCGACGACCAGCTCAAGAGTGATCCGAACTGGTACTGACCGTACCAGCAGGCAGTTTCTGAGAGACGCGTACCCAGAAGGCGTACGCAAGGCCAGGGGGCCGGGATGTTCGGGATGCGCCAGGTCCTGAATGACCCAGGGGTACAGGGGGTACCTCCGCATCAGCGGGCCGGGCCAGGCAAAGCCTCCGGAACCGTCGCGGGATTCTCGCGCCGGCTCCGGAGCGCTTCATTTCATGCAGCGCCCTTCAGGCACAAGCGGGCGTACGGCAGCGCGTCACGGCTTGAAGTTGGCCGCGTCTCGTGCCCAGCCATCGAGTACCGGTTTCAGGTCCGTCAGATTCAGGTGAGTGCTGGTGTTCTCCAGCGTCTTGCCCGCGCCCTTGCGCACCACCTTGGCGACCGGTTTGCTGGTCGCGCCATCCAGCGCCTCGAATTCCACGTAGACCTCGGTGTCCTGGTCGCGGGTGCCAATCGCCGTGGTCGTCGCCGCCACCACCAGGGCGATCGGAATCACTTCATAGGCTTTCAGGCCTTCGGTGGAGATGTTCACCCCGGTGATCGCGGTGCGCAGCACCAGGGTGTCGCGATCAGCCTGCTGGACGATGCGGTAACGGCTGCCCAGTTGCAGTTCGACCTGCTTCTTCAGGTAGTCGGGGATTTCGTTGAGAGTCTTCTGATCGATGTTCTCGTTGGGCTTGGGCGGCGGGTAGTAGACCGGCCGCTCGACCAGTACCGAGCTGTAGTTCGCAAGCTTCAGGTCCGGGTCGACCCAGCGCAGCACCGGCTGGCCACTGGGGGAGGTGGCGGGCTTGAGTTGCGAGTAGTCGCCGAGGAAGCCCGAGTATTGAGAGGCGTCCGGTTTCTGGCTGGAGCAGCCGGCCAGCGCCAGGGCGCCAGCGAAAAGCAGGGTGGGTACTACGTAGCGTCGCGTCATAGAGCGTCCTTATCCAGAGTGTCACCGCGTTGTGCTTTCACCACACTTTCAACAACCCGTTGCTTACCCGGCTGTCGCGGTCATGGCGGCAGGGTATCCGCACGCTCGCTCGAAGCCGGTCGAACTTCACTGATGTCAGTCAATTCGGAGTGCTGTGGAAACGTCTTACAATCACTCGCCGATTCCCGTCGGTCGATTTACCCGACCTTCCGGGAGCCAGCCACCGCAACAATGAAGAGCGGAATCCGGCGACTTATCCACAGGAGCGCCCGCATTCCCGCCAGCCTTGCAGTCGAAGGGCCCTTTGCTCGCCCTCGGCCATCCCTGACGGTCCCCGGACGGCGACCGTACATCCGGTAACAAGAAGCCGCGACCCGAGCGTCCCGACCTTCCTGACCGATCAATCCGGGCCATTGATGGCCGGTTTTCACCAAGCCTAGACGGCTTTGAAGAGCGCTGCGTGACAGGCGTTGAGGAACCTGTGTCATGCAGAAAATCAAGGGTCTAAAGACCTGGAACCAAGGTTTCAGATGCCTTTTCCTATGCCGATTGTGCATGGGGTAGGCGTTTCCGGCATTAGACGGGGAAAGGGTGGGTCGGAATCATGCGCCCCTTTTTTCGCAGGCCGTCGGCATCCCGATGGTCCGGCGACCCCGACTTCCACAAGAATCAAGGGTGACTCACTATGGGCAAAGCCAAGCTCAGCCTCGCCTGGCAGATCCTCATCGGCCTGGTACTCGGAATTGCACTGGGCGCCGCGCTCAACCATTTCAGCGCGGAAAAGGCCTGGTGGATCAGCAACATCCTCCAGCCGGCGGGCGACATCTTCATCCGCCTGATCAAGATGATCGTGGTCCCGATCGTCATCTCCTCGCTCATCGTCGGTATCGCCGGCATGGGTGACGCGAAGAAACTCGGCCGCATCGGCCTGAAGACCATCATCTATTTCGAGATCATCACCACGGTCGCCATCGTGGTCGGCCTGTTGCTGGCGAACATCTTCCAGCCCGGCGCCGGTATCGACATGAGCACCCTGGGCACTGTGGATATCTCCCAGTACGCGCAGACCGCCAAGGAAGTCGAACACCACCACGCGTTCATCGAGACCATCCTCAACCTGATCCCGTCGAACATCTTCGCGGCCATGGCCCGCGGCGAGATGCTGCCGATCATCTTCTTCTCGGTGATGTTCGGCCTGGGGCTTTCCTCACTGCCGGCGCCGACCCGCGAGCCGCTGGTGAAGATGTTCCAGGGCGTGGCCGAAGCCATGTTCCGCGTCACCCACATGATCATGCGCTACGCCCCCATCGGCGTGTTCGCGCTGATCGCCGTGACGGTGGCCAACTTCGGCTTCGCCTCGCTGCTGCCGCTGGCCAAGCTGGTGGTGCTGGTGTACTTCGCCATCGCCTTCTTCGCCTTCATGGTGCTGGGCCTGGCGGCACGCCTGTTCGGCTTCTCGATCATCAAGCTGATGCGCATCTTCAAGGACGAACTGGTCCTGGCCTATTCCACCGCCAGCTCCGAGACCGTGCTGCCGCGCATCATCGAGAAGATGGAAGCCTACGGCGCGCCCAAGGCGGTCAGCAGCTTCGTGGTGCCCACCGGGTACTCGTTCAACCTCGATGGCTCGACCCTGTACCAGAGCATTGCAGCGATCTTCATCGCCCAGCTCTACGGCATCGACCTGTCCATCGGCCAGCAACTGATGCTGGTGCTGACCCTGATGGTCACCTCCAAGGGCATCGCCGGCGTGCCCGGCGTTTCCTTCGTGGTGCTGCTGGCGACCCTGGGCAGCGTGGGCATTCCGCTGGAAGGTCTGGCCTTCATCGCCGGCGTCGACCGCATCATGGACATGGCGCGCACCGCGCTGAACGTGATCGGCAACGCCCTGGCCGTGCTGGTGATCTCCAAGTGGGAAGGCGTGTACGACGCGCAGAAAGGCGCCCGTTACTGGCAGGCCATGCAGAACGGTCGCGTTGAAGCCTTCCTCGAAGGCGAGAGCGCGGACGGCAAGGCAAGCCCCGCCGCTCACTGACCCGCAAGGGTTATCCACAAGGCCCCGGCAGCGTCCGGGGCCTTGTCGTTTCTGGCGTCGGTGGGGTCCGTGCCGCTATCATCCGGGCCATTCCAAGGGGGACGATCCATGCTCAACGGCCTGTGGCTGAGCTTTTTCATTGTGGCGGCGGTCACCGCGCTTTCCCGCTGGCTGCTGGGCGGCGAAGCCACCGTCTTCGCCGCCATGGTGGAAAGCCTGTTCGCCATGGCCAAGCTGTCGGTGGAAGTCATGGTGCTGCTGTTCGGCACCCTGACCCTGTGGCTGGGCTTCCTGCGCATTGCCGAAAAGGCCGGGCTGGTGGAAAAGCTCGCCGTCGTCCTCGGCCCGCTGTTCCGCCGCCTGATGCCGGAAGTGCCCGCCGGCCACCCGGCCATCGGCCTGATCACCCTGAACTTCGCCGCCAACGGCCTGGGCCTGGACAACGCCGCCACGCCTATCGGCCTGAAGGCCATGAAGGCGCTGCAGGAACTCAACCCCAGCAGCACCACCGCGAGCAACGCGCAGATCCTCTTCCTGGTGCTCAATGCGTCGTCGCTGACCCTGCTGCCGGTGACCATCTTCATGTACCGCGCCCAGCAGGGCGCGGTGGACCCGACCCTGGTGTTCCTGCCGATCCTCCTGGCGACCAGCGCGTCCACGCTGGTGGGCCTGCTCAGCGTGTCGGTGATGCAGCGCCTGCGCCTGTGGGACCCGGTCGTGCTGGCCTACCTGATTCCCGGTGCGCTGGCGCTGGGCGCCTTCATGGCACTGCTGGCGGGACTGTCCGCCACCGCGCTGGCGCAGCTGTCCTCGTTGCTGGGCAACCTGACGCTGTTCGGCATCATCATGCTGTTCCTCATCGTCGGCTGGCTGAAGAAGGTGCCGGTGTACGAAACCTTCGTCGAAGGCGCGAAGGAAGGCTTCGACGTCGCCAAGAGCCTGCTGCCGTACCTGGTCGCGATGCTCTGCGCGGTGGGCGTGCTGCGTGCCTCCGGTGCACTGGAGATGGCGCTGGACGGCATCCGCTGGGCGGTCGAAGGCGTGGGCTGGGATACCCGCTTCGTCGATGCACTGCCCACTGCGCTGGTCAAGCCGTTCTCCGGCAGCGCCGCGCGGGCGATGTTGCTGGAGACCATGCAATCCCATGGCGTGGACAGCTTCCCGGCCCTGGTAGCCGCCACCGTGCAGGGCAGCACCGAGACCACCTTCTACGTGCTCGCCGTGTACTTCGGCGCTGTCGGCATCCAGCGCGCCCGCCACGCCGTGGGCTGCGCGCTGCTGGCGGACCTGGCCGGCGTGCTGGCTTCCATCGGCGTCTGCTACTGGTTCTTCGCCTGAAGAGCGTGAGCGGCCTTGCGCGCCGACTGGGCCTGGAACAGCAGCCACTCACGCTGGATCACGCTGTAGGGCACGAACACGCTCAGGCGTGACATGCCGGCCAGTTCCGGGCGGTTCGCCGGCGGCTGGAAGCCCGCCTGGAAGCCGATATTGATCCCCAGCACGCTGCCGTCGCTGCCAATCAGCGGCCCGCCGGACATGCCCTTGGCGATGGCCGCGTCGTGCACGCCATAGCGTTCGCCACTGGCCGAGCCGTCGTCGACGAAGGGCACCGGCCAGACCTTGCCCATGCTGCTCATCGGGATCAGCAACGAACTGCTGCCCAGCGCCGTGACCGCCTCGCCTGCGCGGAACTGGCGCCATTGCGGCACGGCACCGTCGGCCTTGTGCGCGATGAACAGCAGGTCGCAGCCGGTGCTGCAGCGATAGACCTGGTGGCGCAGGAAGGGGGTATGGGCGGCGGTCACGGCGTAGTCGGCGTTCCATTGCACCGCAGAGGCAACGATGAAGCCCGGAATCGGCGGGCCGGAGAAGACGGTGAAGTAGCGATCCGTCAGTCGGCCATCGGTTTCCGGCGAGACCCAGCCATTGCAGCCGGCCAGTGAAAACAGCAAGAACATTCCCCAGATATTTTTCATATGAAAGCTCTCCCTTTTTTGTGGGAAAAGCTAACTACTAATCAGGGAAATTTCTTATATAAAAATAAGATTCTTACTTACGATATTTCGTCTGAAATTATCTTGAATAATGAAAGTTTCCTACAGCTAATTCCGTAGGATGTTAATTGCCGATTGAGTCAAATGTTTTGTCTGTAAATTTATATATATTTATATAAGTGGGACGTTGATCGCTAAACTCAGGCGCCCGACGAACGGTATCGAAGCTTTCGCCAAGCTTTCAACTCCAGTAAATATGGGCCTTTCAGGCATTTTCCGATTGTCGACTCGACGCTTTTACACATAGGGTTACAAAACAATCGCCCATCCAGAGCCTGCCTGCCGCGGATGGGGAGCATCGACTTCCTTCCGGGAAGTCCCCCGTGTAACAGCCCTGAGTGATGTTCTTATGGCCTCGAACAACTCCAAAGCCAAAGCCGTCTTCCGTGTGGTGAGTGGCAACTTCCTCGAGATGTACGACTTCATGGTGTATGGCTTCTACGCCACCGCCATTGCCAAGACCTTTTTCCCCGGCGATGACCCCTTCGCCTCCCTGATGCTGTCGCTGGCGACCTTCGGCGCCGGCTTCCTGATGCGCCCGCTCGGCGCCATCTTCCTCGGCGCCTACATCGACCGCCACGGCCGCCGCCAGGGCCTGATCATCACCCTCGGCCTGATGGCCATGGGCACCCTGCTGATCGCCTTCGTCCCGGGCTACGCCACGCTCGGCGTGGCGGCGCCGCTGCTGGTGTTGTTCGGCCGGCTGCTGCAGGGCTTCTCCGCTGGCGTGGAGCTGGGTGGCGTGTCGGTGTACCTGGCGGAAATCGCCACCCCCGGCCAGCGCGGCTTCTTCGTCAGCTGGCAGTCGGCGAGCCAACAGGTTGCGGTGGTCTTCGCCGGCCTGCTGGGTGTGATCCTCAACCACTGGCTGAGCCCGCAGGAAATGGGCGAGTGGGGCTGGCGCGTGCCCTTCTTCGTCGGCTGCCTGATCGTCCCGGCGCTGTTCATCATCCGCCGCTCGCTGGAGGAAACGCCCGAGTTCCAGCAGCGCAAGCATCGCCCGACCCTGGGCCAGGTGCTGCGCTCCATTGGCCAGAACTTCGGCCTGGTGCTGGCCGGTACCGCCATGGTGGTGATGACCACCGTGTCGTTCTACCTGATCACTGCCTACACCCCGACCTTCGGCAAGAACGAACTGCACCTGTCGGACTTCGACAGCCTGCTGGTGACCATGTGCGTGGGCCTGTCCAACTTCATCTGGCTGCCGCTGATGGGCGCAGTGTCCGACCGTATCGGGCGCAAACCGCTGTTGCTGGCCGCCACCGTGCTGGCGCTGGTCACCGCCTACCCGATGCTGTCCTGGCTGGTGGCCGAGCCGAGCTTCGCGCGCCTGCTGGAAGTGGAATTGTGGCTGTCCTTCCTCTATGGCAGCTACAACGGCGCCATGGTCGTCGCGCTCACCGAGATCATGCCGGCGGACGTGCGCACCACCGGCTTCTCCCTGGCCTACAGCCTGGCGACCGCGACCTTCGGTGGCTTCACTCCGGCAGTCTGCACCTGGCTGATCCACACCATGGACAACAAGGCTGCTCCGGGCATCTGGCTCAGTGGCGCGGCGGCTCTCGGCCTGCTCGCTACGCTGGTGCTGTTCCGCAAGGGCGCACGGGCGCGCGAGGGAGCGCTGGTCGCCGGGGCCTGAGGCGTTCTGCGACGTTCTGCCCCAGCACGGTTCCGGGTGGCATTGACTTATGTCAGGCCTGCCCGGGGCCGGCAGGAGAAGGATAGGGTCAACCCAATCCCTCTTCTCCAGCGGAGAACGCGTCATGATCACCCACCCCACCGCCGAGCTCGCAGCCCTCGGGGCTGTTGGCGCCGATCACTGGATAGAAACCCTCGACGACGGCAGCCATGTGCTGATTCGCCCGTTGCGCGCAGAAGACCGCGAGCGCGAACGCCTGTTCCTCGAGCGCCTGTCCCCCATGACCCGCAAGTTCCGCTTCCATGGCGAAGTGAAGATTGACGACAAGCTGCTCGATCGCCTCATGGACATCGACTACCAGACCACCATGGCCTTCATCGCCCTGACCCATGTGGACGGTGAACTGCGCGAAGTCGGCATCAGCCGCTACGCGGCTGTGGATAACCAGCAGTGCGAGTGCGCGGTGACCGTCGCGGACGAGTTCAAGCAACAGGGCCTTGGTCTTGCGCTGATGCGCCACCTGATCGACGTGGCCAAGCGCAACGGTTTCCACCAGATGTACTCGATCGACTCGTCCATGGACCGCGACATGCGTGACATGGCCCGCGAGCTGGGCTTCCGCGCCCAGGTTGACCCGGACGATTCCTGCCAGGTCATCCGCCGCCTCGCACTCTGAAGCCTGAAGGCGTTCCGACGGGGATTCAGCCCCGTCGGCGCCACAGCGCCAGCCCCAGCAGTACCGCCAGCAACAACACGCCCAGCGCCGCCAGCGGATAGACCATGTCGTCATCCAGCAGCGGCTTCTCGATGCGCAGATAACCCTCGTCCTTGAACAGCTGCTTCGCCACATCGTTGGCGTGGGCCAGGCTGACCTTCGCCAGGCGCTTATCCTCGTCCGGGAACTTGCCGTCGTCGAAATCCGCCAGCGCGCCCCAGTAGTAATCCGCCAGCGTCGAGTTGCCCGGTGTGCTCCAGGCCAGTTGCGCGCGCGCCACACGCTGGATGCGGGCAAAGCGCTGCGGGTCGAGGCCGTCATGGCGGATCTTGTCCACCAGGTCCTTCAGGGCCTGCTGGGTCACCTTCTCCTGGTCACGCTCGACATCGGCGTTCAGGCTCATGAAGCCCTGGTTGGCCCAGGCGGTGCGTTCGCTCCAGGGACCATAGGAGAGCTCCCGGCGTACACGCAGATCGGTGTAGAGCGCATCGTTCAGGTAGGCCTGCAGCAGGTCCAGCGTGGCGCCGTCGGCTTCCGCCGGCTCGGGGAAGATCCAGTGCAGTACGGCGCTTTCGCCGAACAACCCGGTGGTCAGGCTGCGCTGGCGCTCGGCCCCCTTCTTCATCTGCGGCAGGTCGCGACGCTCCGGGGTGTCGTGATCGAACAGGGCGCCGTAGGTGCGGCCCAGGTAGACCGGCAGGCGCGGGTCGAGGTCGCCGACGATGATCAGGGTCATGTTGCTGGGGACGTACCAGTCCTTGCGCAGCTGCTCCAGCTGGGCTTGGGTAAGGTTATCCACAGGCGCGCGCTCGTCGCACGACAGCCCCAGTTCCACGGCCAGCTGTTCCTGCCCGGCGCGGCTGACGTTCTGGTGATCCAGCCAGCGCTGCAGGTGCGAATAGTGGCCGCCGTCCTCGCGCACCAGCACCTGCTTGGCGGAGTCGATCCTGCGCTGGTCGAGTTGGGTGCGGGTGATGATTTCCAGCAGCAGGTCCAGCACCTGGCGCTGGGTGGCAGCGGGGGATTCGACGACGAAGGCGGTGTCGCCCTCGCTGGTGTAGGCATTCCACTGACCGCCCAGGGCTTGCATGCGTGCTTCCAGGTCAGCCTCGTCGCCGCCGTCCAGGCCGCTGAAGAACAGGTGCTCCATCAGGTGCGGAAGCTGCCGGTCGCGGCAACTGAAATCGCTGAAACCGACGCCGACCACCAGGCGGATCGACACGTGGCCCTTCTCGCGGGTGGGCTTGAACAGCACGCCCATGCCGTTCGCCAGCTGGTAGGCCTCGACCGTCTGTCGCTGGTCCGCATGGGACCAGACGCTGAGCAGCAGGGACAACAGGGGGACGAACAACCAACGCATGAGCGGTGTGCCTGAACGCAAAGCCGTGAGGATAGCGGATTGACCAGCGCGAACCCACCGTGTTCAACCTTTGTCGGGTGGCATCTTCGGTCATGGACGCTGGCTTGCAAGGTCACTGCCGCTGTCGGACCACGACACTACGCTCAGATCATCTAACCTCAGTGATGCACCCGTTGTTCGTTCCGCGCGGAGCGATCTGGAGGCTACATGCGTGTCCTGGTTACCGGCGCCGCGGGAATTCTCGGGCAGAGCCTGCTCAATGAGCTTGCCGTCCAGCATCTGGACTGGACGCTCATTGCCGCCGATATGCAGCGGATCAAGTCCCAGGGCCTGCGGCCGAACATCGAACCGGTAACCCTGGACCTGAGCGTGGCTGCCAATACGCGGGCCTGCGTCGAGCACTGGAAGCCCGATGCGATCGTGCACCTGGCCGCGGTCGTGAATCCGCCGCGGGAGATGACGCCGCAGAAGCGCCACGCCATCGAAGTCGGTGGTACCCGCGCGCTGATCGAAGCGGCGCGGGACACCGGCGTCCAGCAGCTGATAGTCACCAGTTCCGGCGCCGCCTATGGCTTCCACCGCGACAACGCCGAATGGATCGACGAATCGCATCCGCTGCGCGGTCATCCCCATCTGCTTCATGCCCGCTGCAAGCAGGAGATCGAGCAACTGCTGGCCAACGCGCGGGAGCGTTATCCACAGCTCAAGCAGCTGATCCTGCGCCCCGGCACCATCCTCGGCCGGCGTGTGCATAACCCGCTGGCCGAACTATTCGCCCGACCCACACTGGTGGGGGTGCTGGGGCACCGCAGCCGTTTCGTGTTCATCTGGGACCAGGACGTGGTGAACGTGATCCGCCAGGGGCTGGAGCGCGGCAGCGAGGGCATCTACAACCTCGCCGGCGACGGCGCATTGTCCATGCGCGAGATCGCCGGGCTGCTCAACAAACCCTACCGATCCATGCCGGCAAGCCTGATGCGTGTGGGGTTGGGGCTCCTCAAGCCGCTGGGGCTGTCGCGCTTCGGGCCCGAACAGGTGGACTACCTGCGCTACCGGCCGGTGCTGGATAACCGCCGGCTGAAGGAAGAGTTCGGTTACGAACCGCGCTACTCCAGCCGCGAGGCCTTCCTGGCCTATCTTGCCGCGCGGGGCCCGCACGGCTGATTCCCTGTCTGTGCAAAACCTGTAGACAAGTCTGTTGAAAACCCCGTGAACTGCTCTCTGGAGTTGGCCCCTGGCAGCGCGTGTCAGTTCTCCGACCGGCGCCGCCGCTGGCGGTACTCGCCGGGCGTCAGCCCCGTCCAGTGGCGGAAGGCGCGGAAGAACACGCTGGGCTCGGAATAGCCGAGCAGGGCCGCGATATCCGTGGCCGGCAGGTTGCCTTCGCCCAGGTAGCGTTCCGCCAGTTGCCGCCGGGTGTCGGCGAGCAGCTGTTGATAACTGCTGCCTTCCTCCGCCAGTCGGCGCTGCAGCGTGCGCTCGCTCAGGCCCAGTTCGCTGGCGACGGCGGCACGACCGGGTTCGCCGCGGGTCAGTTGCTCGCCGAGCAGGGCGACTACCCGACCGCTGACGCTGGCGCTGGGCAGGCGGGCGAGCAGACCTTCCGCGTGCTGGCGCAGCAGGTCGCGCAACGGCGGGTTGGCCTGTGGCAGCGGAGCGTCGATGAGCGCCCGGGGTAGGCCCAGGGCGTAGTCCGTGGCGTCGAATAGCAGGGGGCAGTCGAAGGCCTTTTCGTAGTCCGCGAGGCTTTCCGGCTGGCTGTGCATGAAACGGCAACCGGCCAGTTGCAGGCCGCTGAGCAGGGCGCGCAGCTGCCGTGCCCAGAAGCCCAGCAGTGCCAGCGCGCGTGCGCGCGTGGCCGGTGGTTCAGGGTTCAGCGGGCGGTAACTCACCCAGATGATCTCGGCCTGGGCCTCGATGGCTACCTGGCCGCCTTCGCCCACCAGGCGCTGGTAGCGCATGGCCGATTCGAGGGCGTCACCCATCGTGGTGCTCGACTGCAGCAGGTAGCCCAGCGCGCTGAAGGATGCCGGCGACAGCGCACGGCCCATGGCCAGGCCGGGTTCGTCATGCTTCAGGTCGGTCTGGATCACTTGCCACATGCGCTCCTGCAGCGCGAAGTCGATGCGCGCGTCCGGGTCGCTGAGCTGGGATTCCTGAATGCCGCTGGCGGCGAGCAGGGCGTCGCGGTTCAGACCGAGACGCACGGCCGCCAGCAGGATGGCCTGGGTCAGGCTGGCGCTGACCGAGGGAGGGCGTTGAGATTGAGTGCATGCTTCCATGGCGGCGGATTCTGCCCGAACCCTGGGCGTCGTGATATCAGGACTTTGTAGGGGTTGGCGAAGGTTCCGACGGAACCAACGCCCAGGCCCCCTGGCCATCAACCCGTCGCGCTGGAGCCGGGGGAAGCCGGCCGCTGGTGATCCTGTACCGCTTCGACTTCGCGTTCGACGAAGTCCTCGTCTTCCACAGGTTCGCCGATTGCCGAACTACTGGCATCGGGGTTGTCCAGAACAGCATAGGCGATGGCGCAGAACAGCGAGTTCAAGCGTTTCATGTCGCTGATCAGGTCCAGGTGCAGCGAGCTGGTCTCGATGCTCTGCACCACCTGCTGGCGCAGGCGGTCGACGTGGGAGTGGGCGAACCGCCGTTCCTGCAGGCGGAAGCGCTGCTTGGCGCGGCGCAGGCGCCTGGCGCCTTCCTGGTCGCCATTGAGGAATACCGAGAGCGACAGGCGCAGATTAGCCACCAGTTGGCCATGCAGGACGGTGATCTCCTCCAGACCGTTGTCGGAGAAGGAGCGGCTGCGCGAAGTCTTCTTGTCCTGCACGGCGCCGAGCATGTGCTCGATGATGTCGCCGGCCTGCTCCAGGTTGATCGCCAGCTCGATGATCTCCGCCCAGCGGCGGCTGTCGGCGTCGCTCAGGTCCTCGCGGGGCATCCGCGCCAGGTACAGCTTGATGGCGGTGTAGAGCGCGTCGACATCATCGTCCTGCTTGCGGATTTCCTTGGCCAGCAACGGGTCGCCGCTGTGGATAACCTGCATCAGGTTATTCAGCATCTGCTCGACGATATCGCCCATGCGCAGGGTTTCGCGCACCGCGTTGACCAGTGCCAGGCTGGGTGTGTCCAGCGCCGCCGGGTCAAGGTGCCGCGGGCGCACTACGTCTTCGGGTGAATGACGGTCGGGCATGATGCGGGTGCAGAAGGCCGCCATCTGCCCGGTCAAAGGCAGGCAGGCGAGGCAGCGGGTGGTGTTGTAGAGCACGTGGAAGGCGATCACCAGTTCGGCGGTGCTGAACTGCCAGTGGTCGATCCATTCGGCCAGCGGGCCCACCAGCGGCAGCACCAGGGCGCAGCCGGCGACCTTGAACAGCAGGCTGCCCAGCGCCACCCGGCGTCCGGCGGCGTTCTGCGAGGAGGCACTGATCATCGCCAGGATGCCGCTACCCAGATTCGCGCCAACCACCAGGCACAGCGCCACCTTCAGCGAGATCACCTTGGAGGCTGCCAAGGTCGCGGTGAGCAGCACGGCGGCCAGGCTGGAGTAGGAAATCATCGCGAACAGCGCGCCGGTGAGCGCATCCAGCATCACGTCGCCGGTGAGGCTGGAGAACAGCACCTTGACGCCCTTGGCCTGGGTCATCGGCTCCGCCGCCGCGACGATCAGCTGCAGCGCCAGGATGATCAGCCCCAGGCCGATGAACACCCGGCCCAGCTGGCCCAGGCGCGACTTCTGTCGGCCGAGGAAGAAGACCACCCCGAAGAAGATCAGCAGCGGCGACAGCCAGGACAGGTCCAGGGTCAGCACCCGTGCCATCAGCGCCGTGCCGACGTCGGCGCCGAGCATGATCGCCAGCGCTGGCGCCAGGGCCATCAGCCCGGTGGCGACGAAGGAGGTCGCCAGCAACGCCGTGGCGTTGCTGCTCTGCACCAGCGCGGTGACACCGATGCCGGCGGCGAAGGCCAGCGGGCGTTTTTCCACGCTGCGGCTGAGGATTTTTCGCAGGTTACTGCCGTAGACCCTGAGGATGCCGGTGCGGACTATGTGAGTGCCCCACACCAACAGGGCGACGGCAGAGAGCAGATCGAGCAGTTTGAGCATGTCGGGCCCCCTTGCACGCAAATGGGCCCGTGGGCGGAGCGTCCGTCGACGGACCCTGTAACGACCTCGCCCGCGGCTCCGTACAGACAGCGCGGAGGGCCGAGAAGGACACGGCAACGCTCAGGCGATTGTCACAAGACTGTCATGGTAGACCCTCGTTCTTCCTCGAGGGTTCGCCAAATCTCTGATTTGCCGGCAATCCTGTATGTCAGTAAAGCCGATCAAAAGCGGATGCGAGCGCCTTTGCATCGGTTATTTCGCACGGAACGGCGAGCGGTTATGTCTAGACTGCCTGTCCGTTTGCTGAAAGAAACACACCAAGGGTCGAGGAGAAGTCCCATGCGTTGGCCGTTCCCCCTCCTGATTGCACTGGCGGTCGCCGGTTGCGGCGACAAGTCCGCACTGCCGTTCACCGCCGGCACAGGACCGCAACCGCAGCTGCCGGAACCGCAGAGCAGCCTGCTGCCTACCGTCAACATCGCCAATGCCACCGGCTGGCCCGCCGGGCAGATGCCGCGCGCGGCCGAAGGCCTGGAGGTGCAGCGGTTCGCCGACCAGCTCGAACACCCGCGTTGGCTCTACGTGCTGCCCAACGGCGATGTGCTGGTGGCGGAAAGCTCGGCGCCGCCCCAGGAGGCATCCGGCGGATTGAAGGACTGGGTAGCCGGCCAGGTCATGGCCAAGGCCGGGGCCTCGGTACCCAGCGCCAACCGCATCACCCTGCTGCGCGATGCCGATGGCGACGGTGTGCCGGAGCAGCGCAGCGTGCTGCTGGAAGGCCTGTTCTCGCCCTTCGGCATGGCGCTTGTGGATAACTGGCTGTATGTCGCCAACGCCGATGCCGTGGTGCGCTTCCCGTACAAGACCGGCGAGACGACGATCAGCGCACCGGCGGAAAAGGTCGTCGACCTGCCGGGCGGGCCGATCAACCACCACTGGACCAAGAATATCCTCGCCAGCCCCGACGGCCGCTACCTGTACGCCACCGTCGGCTCCAACAGCAACGTCGGCGAGAACGGGCTGGACGCGGAGAAGAACCGCGCGGCGATCCTGCAGATCGACCTGTCCAACCGCAACGTGCGGGTGTTCGCCTCCGGCCTGCGCAACCCCAACGGGCTGGGCTGGGAACCCAACAGCGGCGCCTTGTGGACAGCCGTGAACGAGCGCGACGAACTGGGCAACGACCTGGTGCCCGACTACATGACCTCGGTGAAGGACGGCGGCTTCTACGGCTGGCCCTGGAGCTACTTTGGCCAGCATGTGGATAAACGCGTGGAGCCGGCGCGCCCGGAGATGGTGGAGAAGGCCCTGGTGCCCGACTACGCCCTGGGTTCGCATACCGCATCCCTCGGCCTTGCCTTCTATCAGGGCAGCCTGCTGCCGGAGCGCTATCGTGGCGGCGTGTTCATCGGCCAGCACGGCTCGTGGAACCGCAAGCCGCGCAGCGGTTACCAGGTGGTGTTCATCCCCTTCGGCAGCGGCAAGCCCAATGGCCAGCCGGTGACGGTGCTGGACGGTTTCATCAACGACAATGATGAGGCCATGGGCCGCCCGGTCGGTGTCGCTGTGGATAAATTCGGCGGCCTGCTGGTGGCCGATGATGTGGGTAACACCGTCTGGCGCCTGCGCCCGGCGACCCTGAAGTGAATCGACGAGGAGAGAGCATGGCGATTGCCCGGCGTATTGCCCTGATGACCTTGCTGCTGGCGCTGGGCGCCTGCAGCAGCCTGTTTGGCACGCGCGACCCGCTGAACATCGATCTGGTCGGCCTGGAGCCGGCGACCGGGCAGGGCATGGAGGCGCGTTTCACGGTCAAGCTGCGGGTACAGAACCCCAACGACCAGGCCATCGACTACAACGGCATCGCCCTGGACCTGTCGGTGAATGGCCAGCCGCTGGCCAGTGGGGTGAGCGACGCCAGCGGGCAGGTGCCGCGCTTTGGCGAAGCAGTGATCAGCGTGCCGGTGAGCATCTCGGCCTTCTCCGCCTTCCGCCAGGCCTGGGGCCTGTCCGGCGGACCGCCGCGCCAGGGCATGCCCTACGAGATCAACGGCAAGCTGGCGGGTGGTCTGTTCGGCACCGTGCGCTTCAACGACAAGGGCGTGCTGAACTGGCCGGAGCCGGTCGCACGCCCTTGATACCTATCCCCTGTGAATAAAAAGCCGGGCTGTGGAAAGCCCGGCTTTTTCAATTCACCCCAAGTGCCTGTGGATAGTTCTTGTGGGTTACTGCCCCGGAATGTCCTTGCGCAGTTTCACCGGGTCCACTTCCTTCTTCCCGCGCGCGGTGCGCATGCGGATATTCAGTGCTTCCACCGCCAGCGAGAAGGCCATGGCGAAGTAGACGTAGCCCTTGGGCACGTGGACTTCGAAGGCTTCGGCGATCAGCACGGTGCCGACCACGATGAGGAAGGACAGCGCGAGCATCTTCAGCGACGGGTGCTTGTCGATGAAGTCGCTGATGGCGCCGGCCGCCAGCATCATCACCATGACCGCGACGACGATCGCCGCGACCATCACCGGCACGTTGGAAACCATGCCCACGGCGGTGATCACCGAGTCCAGCGAGAACACGATGTCGATGATGGCGATCTGGATGATGGTGCCGATGAAGCCGCCCATCACGCTCTTGGGTTCGCCCTCGGTTTCATCCTCGCCTTCCAGGCCGTGGAAGATTTCGCTGCTGCTTTTCCACAGCAGGAACAGGCCGCCGAAGAACAGGATCAGATCGCGCCCGGAGATGCCCTGGCCGAACACGTGGAACAGGTCGGCGGTCAGGCGCATGACCCAGGTGATCGAGAGCAGCAGCAGGATGCGCGTGACCATCGCCAGCGCCAGCCCGAAGAAGCGCGTGCGCGGCTGCATGGGCTTGGGCATGCGGCCGACCAGGATGGAGATCATGATGATGTTGTCGATGCCCAGGACGATTTCCAGGGCAGTCAGGGTGAAGAAAGCAATCCAGATTTCAGGGCTGGTCAGCCATTCCATTGTCGCGGTACTCGAAGTCGGTCGTTGATCGGTCAGTCATTGAACAGCGGGAACAGGCCCAGCAGCAGCGCGGCGGCGAGGATCGCCAGGCACACCAGCACGGCCCACTTGAGGGTGAAGCGCTGATGGTCGCCGAAGTCGATCTTGGCCAGCCCGACCAGCAGGTAGGTCGAGGGCACCAGCGGGCTGAGCAGGTGCACCGGCTGGCCGATGATGGAGGCGCGGGCCATTTCCACCGGCGTGATGCCGTACTGCGCGGCGGCCTGGGAGAGTACCGGGAGCACGCCGTAGTAGAAAGCGTCATTGGACATGAAGAAGGTGAACGGCATGCTCACCAGCGCCGTGATGGTCGCCAGGTATGGCCCCAGCGCCGGCGGGATCACCGCCAGCAGGCTCTTGGACATGGCTTCGACCATGCCCGTTCCGGAAAGGATCCCGGTGAATACGCCCGCGGCGAAAATCAGCGAGACCACCGCGAGGACGTTCTCGGCGTGGGCGCCGATGCGCTTCTTCTGCTCCAGGATGCAGGGATAATTCACGATCATCGCGATACCGAAGGCGATCATGAACAGCACCGGCATCGGCAACAGGCCGGCGATCAGGGTGCCCATCAGGACCACGGTGAGCACGGCGTTGAACCACAGCAGCTTCGGCCGACGCGCCTCGGGGAACTGCGACACGCTCACGTCCGCCATGGCCTCGTGGTCGCCGGGCAGGTGCAGCTCGCCCAGGCGGGCGCGCTCGCGTTTGCCGTAGACCCAGGCCAGGGCGAAGATCGCCGCGATGCCGGCGAGCATGGCCGGGATCATCGGCACGAAGATGTCCGCCGGGTCGACGTGCAGCGCGCTGGCTGCGCGGGCGGTGGGGCCGCCCCAGGGCGTCATGTTCAGCACGCCACTGGAGAGCATGATCAGGCAGGCCATCAGCAGCGGGCTCATGCCCAGGCGGCTGTACAGCGGCAACACGGCGGCCACGCAGATCATGTAGGTGGTCGAGCCGTCGCCATCCAGCGAGACGATCATCGCCAGCGCGGCGGTGCCCATCGACACCTTCAGCGGGTCGCCCTTGACCAGCCTGAGGATGCGCCGCACCGCCGGGTCGAACAGCCCGGAGTCGATCATGATGGCGAAGTAGAGGATGGCGAACATCAGCATCACGCCGGTCGGCGCCAGGGTGCGGATGCCGTCCAGCATCATCGGTCCCAGGCCCTTGGCGAAGCCGCCGAGCAGGGCGAAGGCGATCGGGACCAGGATCAGCGCGATCAGCGCCGAGAGCCGCTTGGTCATGATCAGGAACATGAAGGTCGCCACCATGGCGAAGGCAAGGAAAGTCAGCATGGGGATAACTCCGGGTCGGCGCGGGGGATTCAGCAGCGGCTGTGGATAAGCACGTGCGGTGCGGACGGAGTCGGGGCGGGTAGGGACAGGAAGCGGGGCATGGGCGATCACCGATTGTTGTTTTTGTACGCTGCGCGAACGCAGGTCCGGCCGGGAGGACCGAGGCGGCGATGCTAGGGGGTCAAGCTTTCAGCAGGCTTTCGCAGGAATTTCCACTGATCTGAGGATTCTTGCAGGAGGGCGATGCCCGCGAGCGCGCCTGTGGGGCGCTCCTCAGGACGCTACAGCGTCTTGCCGTACGTAGGAGCGGACTTTGTCCGCGATAGGTCCGCAACGCGCCGGAAGCCATCGCGGACGGAGTCCGCTCCTACGCGTAGCCTTTCTTCGGACTTATGCCTGGATCGCTCCCATGACCAACAGCAGGCTGGCGCCCGCCAGCAAGGTCTGCAGGGTAATGATCCCGGCCATCAGCCCGCTCTCGCCGCCCAGCTGGCGGGTCAGCACATAGGCGGTCGGGGCTGTGGGCAAGGCGAAGAACAACACCAGCAGCGCGCTTTCCAGAGTCGGAAGGGCCAGCAGGCGGGCGATGGCGAAGGCCAGCAGCGGCATGGCCAGCAGGCGGATCGCGCAGTTCCAGCCCAGCGCCGAGGCTTCTGCGCGCAGTTCCTGTGGCTGCAGCGCGGCGCCGACGCAGAGTAGGCCCAGTGGCAGGCTGGCTACCGCCAGCAGGTTGAATAGCCGGTCGGTACCGCCGGGCATTCCAATACCCGTCACGTTGAGCAGGGCGCCTGCCACGCAGGCGAGGATCAGCGGGTTCTTCACGATCGGCAGCAGCAGCGAACGCAGGCTGATGCCGCGTTCGGCGGTCAGCGCCCACACCGACATCACGTTCACCGTCGGCACCATCAGCGCCAGCATCAGCGCAGCGAGGGTCAGCCCCGGCTTGCCGTACAGACTGCCGACGGCGGCAAGCCCCAGGTAGGTATTGAAGCGCAGCACGCCCTGGGCGATGGCGCCGAAGCGCGCCGCACTCCAGCCGCGCAGACGCTTGACGACCAGCAGGGCGATCCAGGCGATGCCTAGCCCGAGCATGACGGCCAGCGCCTGGCGGGCGAGGCCGGGGTCGTTCAGCGGTGCGCTGGCCAGGCTGCTGGCCAGCAGCGCGGGGAACAGGATGAAGTAGTTGAGCCGCTCGGCCGCCGGCCAGAAGGCGTCGCCGGGGAAGCCTTTGCGGCGCAGCACGAAGCCGCCGACGATCAGCGCGAACAACGGCCAGAGGGCCTGGAACAGAGCGGTCACGGCGACCCCGCGATGGTGGTGGGAGCCGGCATCTTGCCGAGGGCGTGCGGGGAAGGGCAAGGCATGTGGATAAGTTTGTCACCCTGCCTGGAGCGGTTTTCCACAGCGCCAGCGCTGTGGAAAACCTTGTCCACAGACTCAGCGGCGGAAGCCGCCTCCCCCGAAATGGCCACCGCCGAAATGCCCGCCACCGAAGCCCCCGCCGCCCCACTGGCGCTGGGTCTGGCTGAAGCGCTGCTGGCCGATCTGCCGCGACTGGTACTGCTGGTCCAGTTGGCTGCGGACGTTGGCCTGGTTCGGTTGAACCGGTTGCCAGCCGTTGCTGGTGTGCTGCTGCCAGCCGCTGTCGGTGTGCTGGTAGACGTTGCCGTCATGGCCGGCGTAGACGTCGCCATTCTTCCAGGCCACGGCGTTGCCGGTGCGGCGGTTATAGGTCACGCCACGGTTGTCGTGGTCGTAGCTGCCGCGTCCGTCGTCCACGTCGCCGGAGACACCACGCTCGGCGATGGTGGTGCGGCCGGTCTGGGCGTTGTGCTGGATGCCCTGCTGGCCGGCCTTGAAGTCACCGCTGTCGGCGTTGTAGGCCACGCCGCTGCGGCCTGCGCCGGACATGCCGGTGGAAGCATTGGAGTAAGCCCCGCGCCGCCCGGCCGCGCCCTGGTCGGTGTAGGGATTGAAGGCGGAACCCTGGGCGCCCTGGAAGTGCGTACCGGTGCGCGGGTTGTAGCCCGCCGCCGAGCTGCCCTGCCACTGGGTGCCGGTCCACGCGTTGTAGCCATAGGCGTGGGTGACGGTGCCTTGGCCCCAGCGGCCATAGAAGTTGGCCTGGTTGATGTTGGTGTAACTCCAGCCGCCCTGTGGATAAGGTCCCCAGTACGGGCCCCAGTAAGGTTCCGGCGAACCCCACCAGGCCCCGGCGGCATAGCCGAAGGCGAAGCCGGTGAGGGCGCCCACGGCGAACCCTGCGCCGTAGCCGTAGGTCGGTGGATAACCGTAGTACACGGTGCTGCTGACATAGGCCGGATAGGTGTAGCCGGTGCCGTAGACCACCGTGCCATCGCTGTTCACCACCACGCCCAGGTAGCCCGGCGTGTAGCCGACCACCACGGTCTGCGGCGTCACCGAGTAGATGTGCACGTAGGTCACGTAGTACACCGGCGAGCTGGGCGGGATGCCGTAGATCGCCACCGGCACCTCGGTCGCCACCTGCCAGGCGCCGGTCGGGCTAGGGGCGACGAACCAGACGCCGTTGTTCACCGCGTAGAACTGATTCGGCGCGACCTCGATGACCGGCGTCGGCGTGTTCACCGCGTAGTTCAGGCTGGTGCCGGTGATCGGCTGGAATTTCGGCGCGCCGTCGTAAGTCACCTTCAGCGTCGCCTTGCTGCGCGAAACGCTGGCGGTCTGCGGAATGCTCGCGGCGATGGCGGCTTCCTTGGCCTGCGGCGTGTCGGGCACCGAGACCAGCACATTGGCCTTGGGGTCCTTTGGCGAGATTTTCGCGAAGTCCGCGGGCAGGTCCTTGCCGGGCACGTAGGTCCACGGGCCTTTCTCGCCGGGGCCGCTGAACCAGCGGCCGGACAGCAGCACGTACCAGGTGTTGTGGGCCGGGTCGACGAACACCGCGTGGTCGGCGTTGTTCATGCTCAGCAGGCTGACGCCGTCCACCGGTGCCATCTGCGCGGTGCCGTCGCTGACGATCAGTTCGGCCGGCTGCGCAGCCACCTGCACGGCCGGCGCCTTGGCGGGCTTCTTGCCGTCCTTGGGCAACAGTGCGTCCACCGGGCCGGCTTTTTCCGCCGCCTGCTGGGCGCTGACCAGCGCCTTCGGCGGTTGGCTGAGCACCAGCCAATTGCCGTCCAGCGCCGGGGACGTGTACCAGTTGCCGGCGGCGTTCAGGTACTGGTTGCCCTGGGCGTCGCGCAGGATCAGCACGCGGCTGTTGATAACCCGCTCGAAGTCGCTGCCCTGCAGGGCTTGCCACTGGGGCTGGCCATCGATCATCACCAGCACGGTCGGGGTGCTGGCAAAGAGGATCTGCGGCGCGTCGTTCTTCACCTCGACGTGGCGCAGCTTGTCCAACTGCTGGTTCACCGCATAGCTGGCCTGCAGCTGATCGAGAGAGACGGTCAGCCCTCCCTTGGGCAAACGCGCCACCAGGGCATCGCGCAGCCTGTCGGCACTGTCCGGTGCGGTCGGGACTTCGACTTTCTCGATGCGCAGGTCGGTGAGCTGCACCAGGCCGCTGGCCTTGTCGATGTCTGCCGCGGCGGAGAACAGTGCCACGCCGTAGGTCGGCGCGGCATTGGCAGCGCCCTCTGCGATGGCCGCGCGGCCGCTCATGCGGGTGCCGTCCCAGCCTTCGATCTGCGGCTGGAAGATCTGCACGTGCTGATCACCCAGGTTGAAATAGCGGGGCCACTTCAGTTCTTCGGCGGCCGCGGGCGGCGCCTGCGTCTGAGCCTGGGGTTGGCTCTGCGCGGCGAGGGAGGCGACAGGATGCAGCGACAGCCCGATGGCGAGTGCCAGGGCCGACAGAACGGGACGTAAAGCCATGTTGGAAACCTTCCTTGAGGAGAGCTGCGTTCAACCTTAGTGCAGCGCGAAACAACCCGCGCGTGTCCGAGTTCTCCCCTGCGCCATGCTGGTGCAATTTCGCCGGCAAGGCAGCTTTTTCTTATGGCGCAACGACATATTTAATAATTTTCCGAGCCTGCCGCTTCGGCGACCATCGGTCTGTCAGACATGTCGCGAGACAAAGCCTTCAGACGCTGAGCCATAGAGCTCGATGCCGCGCATGTCCCGGTTTTACCGGCCTTCTGGCCACTGCCGCAGTAAATCAACAAAAAAGCCAAACGGCTGTGGGAGTGCTTCATGATCAAGTCCTTGCTCGTGCGTTCCATCGCGTGTTCCGCCCTGGCTCTCGCCGCCGTTTCTGGCGCGCAGGCCGGCACCCTGTCCATCGGCCACACCACCTGGGTCGGCTACGGCACGCTCTACCTCGCCCGCGACCTGGGCTACTTCAAGGAGCAGGGCCTGGACCTGCAACTGACCACCATCGAGGAAGCCTCGATGTACATGGCGGCCCAGGCCTCCGGCCAGCTCTCCGGCTCCGCCTCCACCATCGACGAAATCCTCAAGTACCGGCCCAAGTTCTGCTTCAAGGCCGTGGCCGCGCTGGACGACAGCCATGGCGGCGACGGCGTGCTGGTGGGCAAGGACGTCACCTCCCTGGCCCAGCTCAAGGGCCAGGAAGTGGCGGTCAACGAAGGCTCCGTCTCGCAGTTCTGGCTCGCCTACCTGCTCAAGCACGCCGGCATGAGCATGAGCGACATCAAGGTGCAGAACATGACCGCCGATGACGCGGCCAGCGCCTTCATCGCCGGCCGCGTGCCCGCCGCCGTGACCTGGGAGCCGCATCTCTCGCTGGTGCGCGAGAAGCAGCAGGGCAAGGTGCTGGTGGACAGCTCCACCACCCCCGGCGTGATCGTCGACGTGGTCGCCCTCAACTGCGACGTCATCGAGAAGCAGCCCGAGGACGTGAAGGCCCTGGTGAAAGGCCTGTACAAGGCCGTGCAGTACACCAAGGAGCACCCGGACGAGGCCTACGCCATCATGGCCAAGGGCGTCGGCGGCTACCTCGCCGATCCCAAGGCCCTGGCCGACGCCGCCAAGGGCGTGCGTTTCTACGACAAGGCCATGAGCGAGCAACTCATTGGCACCCCCGGCAAGCCCGGCGACATCAAGGGTTTGATCCGCCTCGCCAACGAGACCTGGAGCGGCCTGCAGGGCAAGCGCCTGGAAGTCAGCTACGACGACCTGGTCGACCCGCGCTTCGTCTCCGAGTAACCGTCTCACTCTTGTCCCCGCGGGCGGCCTGGCGCCGCTCGCCTGGAGGAATCCGCGATGCCTCGTCGTTCGCAATCCTGGCTCAGCCGTTGCCTGACGCCCAAGGTCGACCTGCCATTGAAGCTGGTCTGGTCCGCCGGCACCTTGTGCTGGCTGCTCGTGTTCGGCCTGTGGGCCGGGCTTTCCTACGGCGGCGTGGTGCCGGCGATGTTCCTGCCGACCCCGGACGCGGTGCTTGCCGCCGGCGTGCGCCTGGCCAGTGACGGCACCCTCGCCACCCACGTGATGGCCAGCGTCAAGGTGGTGATGATCGGCTTCATCATCTCCTCGCTGGTGGCGGTGCCGCTGGGTCTGCTGATGGGCAGCTTCCGCATCGTCCAGGCCTTCCTCGAGCCGCTGGTGAATTTCATTCGCTACCTGCCGGTCACCTCCTTCGTGCCGCTGTTCATCCTGTGGATCGGCATCGGCCTGGAACAGCGCGTCACCGTGATCATCTTCGGCGTGTTCTTCCAGCAACTGGTGATGATCGCCGACGTCTCCCGCGGCGTCGCCAAGGACCTGGTGAACGCCTCCTACACCCTGGGCTGCAACCGTCGCGACGTGGTCCTCCACGTGCTCGGCCCGGCCTCGCTGCCGGGCGTGCTCGACACCCTGCGCGTGACCATGGGCTGGGCCTGGACCTACCTGGTGGTGGCCGAACTGGTCGCCGCCTCCAGCGGCCTGGGCTACATCAGCCTCAAGGCCATGCGCGGCTTCCAGGTCGACGTGATCTTCCTGGCCATCGCCATCATCGGCCTGCTGGGGCTGATCACCGACCAACTCTTCCGATTCATCCGACTGAAGGTGGCGTCATGGGCGCAGTAGCGATCAAGCAGGAAGAACCAGCCGTGACCGGTCAGCAACCTGCCAACCCGGCCCGCCTGCGGGTGGAGAACGTCAGCCTGCGCTACCGCACGCCGGACGGCGGCACCTTCAGCGCGCTGGAGAATGTCTCCTTCGAGGTGCCGGACCAGCAGTTCGCGGTGATCGTCGGCCCATCGGGCTGCGGCAAGTCGAGCCTGCTCTACCTCACGGCCGGGCTGTCCGAGCCCACCGAGGGCGACATCTACGTCGGCGGCCAACTGGTCGACGGCCCGGGCGCCGACCGTGGCATGGTGTTCCAGAGCTACACCCTGTTCCCCTGGCTCACCGTGCGCCAGAACGTCGAGTTCGGCCTCAAGCGTCGCGGCATGCCGGCGGCCGAGCGCCGCGAGATCGTCGACTACTACCTCGACGAAGTCGGCCTGCGCCGCTTCGAGAACAACTATCCCAAGCAGCTCTCCGGCGGAATGATGCAGCGCGTGGCGATCGCCCGCGCGCTGGCCAACGACCCGCAGATCCTGCTGATGGACGAGCCCTTCGGCGCGCTCGACAGCCAGACCCGCATGCAGATGCAGCAACTGCTGCTGCGCGTGTGGGACCACAGCAAGAAGACCGTGGTGTTCGTCACCCACGACATCGACGAGGCCATCCTGCTGGGCGACCGCGTCTACGTCATGGGCGCCCGCCCCGGTCGCATCAAGCAGATCCTCGACGTGCCCATCGAGCGCCCGCGCTCCCTGGACATGGTCATGGACCGCCCGTTCATCGAGATGAAGCGCGAGATCCTCGGGCTGCTGCACGACGATCTGGAAGAAGCTCATTGAGACCCGGTGCCGCCCACCCTCACCCCAGCCCTCTCCCTGGGGGAGAGGGAGCTATTGCGGCGCTCGCGACGAGCGCCGTACTGGCCGGTTGATTCGCTTTGCCCCCTCTCCCTGTGGGAGAGGGTTGGGGTGAGGGCGCTCCACCATTCACGCAACACTCCAAAGGGAGCCCCCATGTCCTCCACCCACGACTCCACCTACGACTACCTCATCGTCGGCGCCGGTTCCGCCGGCTGCGTGCTGGCCAACCGCCTGAGTGCCGACCCGTCCGTGCGCGTGTGCCTGCTGGAAGCCGGCGGCAGCGACGCCAGCCCGCGGGTGCAGACCCCGGCCGGCACCATCACCCTGTACAAGAGCAAGATCTTCAGCTGGAACTTCTACTCCGCCCCGCAGAAGCGCCTGAACAACCGCTCGCTGCACTGCCCGCGAGGCAAGGCCCTGGGCGGCTCCAGCTCGATGAACAGCATGATCTACATCCGCGGCCACGCCTCCGACTACGACCGCTGGGAAGCCGAAGGCTGCCCCGGCTGGGGCTGGAAAGACGTGCTGCCGTACTTCAAGAAATCCGAACGCAACCTGCTCGGCCAGGACCCGGCGCTGCACGGCACCCTGGGCGAGCTGGTGGTGGACAAGCCGCGCGACCCCAACCCGCTGTCGCACCTGTTCATCAAGGCCGCCGCGCACCTGGGCCTGCGGCGCAACGATGACTTCAACGGCCGCGAGTTCGAAGGGGTCGGCATCTATAACGTGACCCAGAAGGACGCCAAGCGCCTGAGCAGCTACCGCGCCTTCGTCGCGCCGCTGCAGCGCCCGAACCTCACCGTACTGACCGACCGCCAGGTGGGCCGCCTGCTGCTGGAAGGCGAGCGCGTCACCGGCCTCGAACTGCGCAGCGGCGAACGCCTGCTGGCGCGCCGCGAAGTCATCCTGTCGGCCGGCTCCCTCGGCTCGCCGCAGATCCTCCTGGCTTCGGGCATCGGTCCGGGCGAAGAACTGAAAGCCGCCGGCATTCCGGTGAAACACGACCTGCCGGGCGTGGGCAAGAACCTCCAGGATCACCTCGACGGCCTGGTCACCGTGCGCTCGCCGAGCCCGCTGAGCCTGGGCTTCTCCCTGGGTTCGCTGCCGCAGATCCTGCTGTCGCCGTTCAAGTACCTGCTGGCGAAGAAGGGCTGGCTGACCACCAACTACGTCGAGGCCGGTGGCTTCGCCCGCACGCCATTGGCCGATTCGCTGGCCGACGTGCAGTTCCACTTCGTGCCCGGCTACCGCAGCCACCGTGGCCGCCTGTTCGAGTGGGGCCATGGCTACGCGGTGCACACCTGCGTATTGCGTCCGAAGAGCATCGGCGAGCTGCGCGTGAAGCCGGGTGGTGACATCGAGATCGACTACAACTTCCTCGCCAACGAGGAAGACGGCCGCGTACTGGTGGAAGGCGTCAAGCTGGCGCGCAAGATCCTCGCCCAGCCGGAGTTCGACAACATCCGCGGCGCCGAGATGCTCCCCGGCCCGCAGGTGCAGACCGACGAGCAACTGCTGGAGCACCTGCGCGAATACGCCGCCACCGTGTTCCACCCGGTGGGCACCTGCAAGATGGGTGAAGACCCGCAGGCGGTGGTCGACCTGCGCCTGCGCGTGCATGGCCTCAAAGGCCTGCGCGTGGTGGATGCGTCGATCATGCCGACGCTGATCAGCGGCAACACCAACGCGCCCTGCATCATGCTCGGCGAGCGCGCGGCGGCGATGATCCTGGAAGACAGCCGCATCTCCTCCACCGTTCCCGCCCGCGCCGTTCCGGCCTGAGTGCTATTCGTAGGAGCGAGCTTGCTCGCGAACAGATTCAGCCGGCGGCTCCATGAGCCGGGCTGGTTCGCGAGCAAGCTCGCTCCTACAGGGCTGACTCCGCGATTTCCATGCGCGTAGGAGCGGACTCTGTCCGCGATTGCTTCACGGCGCGATACGGACCTCACCGATGCTGTGGATAACCCTCTACAGCCCCAGCTCGCTCAGCGACGGATGCTCATCCGGCCGGCGTCCTTGTGGCCAGCGGAACAGGCGTTCGTCCTCGCTGATCGGCAGGTCGTTGATGCTGGCGTGGCGCTCGAACATCATGCCGTTCTCGTCGAAGGCCCAGTTCTCGTTGCCGTAGGAGCGGAACCAGTTGCCCGAGTCGTCGTGCCACTCGTAGGCGAAGCGCACGGCGATGCGGTTCTCGGTGAAGGCCCAGAGCTCCTTGATCAACCGATACTCCTGCTCGCGCACCCATTTGGCGGTGAGGAACTGGACGATCTGCTCGCGCCCCTGGACGAAGGTCGCGCGGTTGCGCCAGCGGCTGTCCGGCGTGTAGGCCAGCGACACGCGGTGCGGATCGCGGCTGTTCCAGCCGTCCTCGGCGAGGCGGACTTTCTGGATGGCGGTTTCGCGGGTGAACGGCGGGAGAGGGGGACGGGCTTCGCTCATGGTGGTCTCCAAAGGTAGTGGGTGAGGAACCTGGTGCCCATCCTCCGCCTGGTCTGTGGATGGGTAAATGACGGTGATCCCACAGATATTGCCAACCTCGTTTGCGGCTCCCTGTAGGAGCGGGCC
>NZ_JYOA01000007.1:685847-702447 GCF_000955805.1 Pseudomonas sp. 21
GCATGGCGCGCTCCTACAGGTTTTCAGGCCCTGGCCACGACCTTGCGCAACCCCACCCGATCCTGGCTCGGGCACACGCCGAACTTCGTCCGGTAGCTGCGCGACAGGTAGGAAGGCGTCTCGAAGCCGCAGGCCACGCCGATCTCCAGCACGCTCATGTCAGTCTGGCGCAGCAGCTGGCGCGCCTTGTCCAGGCGCAGGCCGAGGTAGAAGCTCGACGGTGTGTCGTTCAGGTGCAGGCGGAACAGGCGCTCCAGCTGGCGCCGGGTCACCTGGATGCGCTCGGCCAGCTCCAGCGTGGTCAGCGGCGGCTCGGTGTGGCGCTCCATCTCGCCGATCACCTGCACCAGCTTGCGGTTGGAAACGCCATAGCGGCTGGCAACCTGCAGGCGCTGGTGGTCCTGGCGGGGGCGGATGCGCCCGACCACGAACTGTTCCGACACCTGTACCGCCAACTCCGGCCCGTGGGCCTGGGCGATCAGGTCGAGCATCAGGTCGATGGACGCGGTGCCGCCGGCGGAGGTGATGCGCGGGCCGTCGATCTCGAACAGCTCCTGGGTCGCCTGCACCTGTGGATAAGTCTCCCGGAAGGCGTCCAGCGCCTCCCAGTGCACCGTGCAGCGCTGGCGCTGCAGCAAGCCGGCCTCGGCCAGCACGAAGCTGCCGGTGTCGATGCCGCCCAGGGTCACGCCCTCGCGGTCCAGGCGCTTGAGCCAGTGCAGCAGCGCCGGGGTACAGGCGCGCAGCGGCTCGAAACCTGCCACCACCAGCAGCGTGTCGCCCTCGCGCAGCGCTTCCAGGCCGCTGTCGGCGTTCATCGACATGCCGTTGCTGGCCAGCACCGGCCCGCCGTCCAGGCTCATCAGGTGCCAGCGGTACAGCTCGCCGCGAAAGCGGTTGGCCACCCGCAGCGGCTCGACGGCGGAAACGAAACCCATCACCGAAAAACCGGGCAACAGCAGGAACCAGAAGTCTTGGGACATGGCGGGTACCGTGCGTCTTGGGGGCGGCTTGATGGCAGCCTGCCCACACTTATGGACCAGGGGCGTCGCCCTGGCAATCGGGGAGGTCGCTGCTGTGCAAGAGCTGGTCGCCGCAGTGCGATTCACCACCCCTGCAGCTGCGTAACTTGATCAGCACAGCCCCCCGTGAGGGGCCGCATGACACACAACAACGAAAACCAACGCCGCAAAGGCCTTGAGGGAGAAGTCATGAAGCTATCGATCCGAGCGCTCGGCTGTGCCGCGCTCATGCTCGCCGCCGGCACCAGCTGGGCCGCCGAGCCCGCCCAGTGCCAGAACGTGCGCATGGGCACGGTGAACTGGACCGACGTGGTGGCCAGCAGCGCCGTGGCCGAGGCCGTGCTCGACGGCCTGGGCTATAAGGTCAAGCAGACCAGTGCCTCGCAGCAGATCATCCTGGCCGGCATGGCCGACAAGCAGCTCGACGTCTTCCTCGGCTACTGGCAACCGACCATGCAGCCGGTGGCCAAGCCCTACCTCGACAAGCAGCAGATCGACGTGATCACCCCGCCGACCCTGCCCGACGCGCAATCCACCTACGCCGTGCCGACCTATGTCTACGACGGCGGTCTGAAGACCTTCGCCGACATCGCCAAGTTCAAGGACAAGCTGGGCAACAAGATCTACCTGATCGAGCCGGGCAGCGGCTCCAACCGCATCACCGCGAAGATGATCGCTGACGACAAGTTCGGCCTGAAGGGCTTCCAGATCGTCGAGTCCAGCGAAGCCGGCATGCTCACCGCGGTCAAGCGCGCCATCAAGCGCAAGCAGTGGGTGGTGTTCTTCGGCTGGAAGCCGCACCCGATGAACCTGCAGATCGACATGAAGTACCTCACCGGCAGCGACGACGTATTCGGCCCCAACGAAGGCTCCGCCACCGTCTCCATCATGACCGCCGGCGGCTACCAGGCGCAGTGCGGCAACGTCGCCAAGCTGCTGCACAACCTCAAGTTCAGCAGCGAGCAGGTCAGCCAGGTGATGGTGCCGATCCTCGACCGCAGCCAGCCGGTGGACGCCGCCAAGGCCTGGCTGAAACAGAACCCCGAGCCGCTCAAGGCCTGGCTCGACGGCGTGACCACCTATGACGGCAAGGATGGCTTGGCCGCCGTCCAGGCCTCGCTGAAATAACGCCCGGCCCCGCCACTCCCCACCAGCCACTCCCTGCGCGTCACCTGGCGCGCAGTGGGGGCGTTCGACCCGAAGAAGGACAGCCACCGTGAACCATGAAGTGATCGTCACCTGCGCGGTGACCGGCGCCGGCGACACCGTCGGCAAGCACCCGGCCATTCCCGTTACCCCGAAGGAAATCGCCGCCGCGGCCATCGAGGCCGCCAAGGCCGGCGCCACCGTCGCCCACTGCCACGTCCGCGACCCGCAGACCGGCAAGCCCAGCCGCGACGTGAAGCTCTACCGCGAAGTGGTCGAACGCATCCGCGAGAGCGACACCGACGTCATCATCAACCTCACCGCCGGCATGGGCGGCGACCTGCAGATCGGCCAGGGCGAGCAGCCGCTGGAGTTCGGCGCCGGCACCGACCTGGTCGGCCCGCTGGAGCGCCTGAAGCACGTCGAGGAACTGCTGCCGGAAATCTGCACCCTGGACTGCGGCACCCTGAACTTCGGCGACGGCGACTTCATCTACGTCTCCACCCCGGCCCAGCTGCGTGCCGGCGCCAAGCGCATCACCGAACTGGGGGTGAAGGCCGAGCTGGAAATCTTCGACACCGGCCACCTCTGGTTCGCCAAACAGATGCTCAAGGAAGGCCTGCTGGAAGACCCGCTGATCCAGATCTGCCTCGGCATCCCGTGGGGTGCCCCGGCCGACACCACCACCATGAAGGCCATGGCCGACAACATCCCCGACGGCCTGACCTGGGCCGGCTTCGGCATCGGCCGCTCGCAGATGCCCATGGTCGCCCAGGCGATGCTGCTGGGCGGCAACGTGCGGGTCGGCCTGGAAGACAACATCTGGCTCGACCGCGGCGTGCACGCCACGAACGGCCAACTGGTCGAGCGCGCCATCGAGATCATCGAGCGCCTGGGCGGCCGCGCCCTGACCCCGGCCGAGGGACGCAGGAAGATGAACCTCAAGGCCCGCTGATCCAATCACCCTGCCTACGAACTGCTCTTCGTAGGAGCGAGCTTGCTCGCGAACCAGCCCCGCTGCGGACGTTGTTCGCGAGCAATAACGAGGGCGTCCCCCTCGCTCCTACGGGCCTACCGAAATCATCGGAGTGTCTTCATGTCCTTCATCACCGACATCAAAACCTTCGCCGCCCTCGGCAGCGGCGTCATCGGCAGCGGCTGGGTCGCCCGCGCCCTGGCCCACGGCCTCGACGTCATCGCCTGGGACCCGGCGCCCGGCGCCGAAGCCGCCCTGCGTGCGCGCATCGCCAATGCCTGGCCGGCGCTGGAAAAGGCCGGCCTTGCCCCTGGAGCCGCGCAGGATCGCCTGCGCTTCGTCTCCACCATCGAGGAATGCGTGCGTGACGCCGACTTCATCCAGGAAAGCGCCCCCGAACGCCTCGACCTGAAGTGCGAACTGCACGCCAAGATCAGCGCCGCCGCCAAGCCCAATGCGCTGATCGGCTCCAGCACCTCGGGCCTGCTGCCCAGCGAGTTCTATGCCGACGCCACGCACCCCGAACGCTGCGTGGTCGGCCATCCGTTCAACCCGGTGTACCTGTTGCCGCTGGTGGAAGTGGTGGGCGGTGCGAAGACCGCGCCGGAAGCCGTACAGGCCGCCATCCAGGTCTACGAATCCCTCGGCATGCGGCCGCTGCACGTGCGCAAGGAAGTCCCCGGCTTCATCGCCGACCGCCTGCTCGAAGCCCTCTGGCGCGAAGCGCTGCACCTGGTCAACGACGGCGTCGCCAGCACCGGCGAGATCGACGACGCCATCCGCTTCGGCGCCGGCCTGCGCTGGTCGTTCATGGGCACCTTCCTCACCTACACCCTGGCCGGCGGCAATGCCGGGATGCGCCACTTCATGGCCCAGTTCGGCCCGGCGCTGCAATTGCCCTGGACCTACCTGCCCGCCCCGGAATTGACCGAAACCCTGATCGACCGCGTGGTGGAAGGTACTGCCGAGCAGCAGGGCAGCCGCAGCATCGCCGAGCTGGAACGCTACCGCGACGACTGCCTGCTGGCGGTGCTCGGCGCCATCAAGGAGACCAAGTCCAAACACGGCTTCGCCTTCGCCGACTAACCTCACGGTTCATCACCCGCCCCGAACCGCCCCCTCTCCCCCTGGGAGAGGGTTGGGGTGAGGGCCTCACGGACGCACAGCCATGCACGCCCTGAAAACCTGGGAAACCCCCATCCTCGCCGAGTGGACCGACTACAACGGCCACCTGCGCGACGCCTTCTACCTGCTGCTCTTCAGCTACGCCACCGACGCCCTGATGGACCACCTGGGCCTCGACGCTGAACACCGCGCGGCGAGCCACGACTCGCTGTTCACCCTCGAAGTGCACCTCAACTACCTGCACGAGGTGAAGCAAGGCGAGAAGGTCGAAGTGCGTACCCAACTGATTGCCCACGACCGCAAGCGCCTGCATGTTTTCCACAGCCTGCACCGCGCCGACGAAGACCTCGCCCTGGCCGCCAGTGAGCAGATGCTGCTGCACGTGAACCTCGAAGGCGGCGCTCGCTCGGCGCCCTTCGAAGGCGTGGTGCTGGAGCGTGTGCTGGCGCTGGCCGAGGCCCATCGCCCGTTGCCGTGCCCGGACTATGTCGGCCGTGTCATCGGCCTGCCGGGCTGAACGGACATGAGCCGGCGCTATCCGCTGTCCGATGCCATGCTGGCCTTCGTCGCCGAGACGGAGGCTCACCCACTGGAAGGCCCCACGCTCGACGCCCAGCGGGAAAACTACGAGCGCATGGCCGCCGCTTTTGCACCGCCGGCTCCACCGGGCCTGCTGGTCCGCGACATTCACCCCGAAGGCCTGGTCGAGCTGCGCCTCTACCGTCCTGATGGGGCACCGCCGGCGAATGGCTGGCCCACGGTGTTCTACATCCACGGCGGCGGCTGGGTGCTGGGCAACGCCCACACCCACGACATGATCTGCATTCCCCTGGCCGCCGAACTGGGCGCACTGGTGATCGCCATCAGCTACCGGCTGGCGCCCGAGCATCCTTATCCCGCTGCCCTCAACGACTGCCTCGACACCTGGCGGCGCATCCTCCAGGACGGCCTCGGCGAGCCTGTGGATAAAACCCGCATCGCGGTCGCCGGCGACAGCGGCGGCGCCAACCTCGCCGCCGCGCTGTGCCTGGCCCTGCGCGGCACTGGTGAAGCGCTGCCGCTGGCCCAGGCGCTGATCTACCCCGCGTTGGGCAACCTCGACACGCCCTCGCGCACCACCTGCGCGGACGCGCCGCTGATGACCCGTGCGGCGGTGGATGAATACCTCGCCGCCTACCTCTCGCGCCCCGCCGACTGGCGCGACCCGCTGGCGCTGCCGCTGCTCGCCGAGGACCTCGGCGGCCTGCCGCCGGCCTTCATCGCCGTCGCCCAGTTCGACCCGCTGCGCGACGACGGCGCGCTGTACCGCGACCGCCTGCGCGAAGCCGGCGTGGCGGTGGATTACTTCCCCGGTGCCGGGCTCGTCCATGGCTGCCTGCGCGCCCGGCGCGTGGCGGAAGTGGATGCCCTGCGCGGCGCCCTGATCGCGGCCCTGCGCCGCAGCTTGAGTCGATGAGGAGCAAAGGATGCAGACCACGCTGGAAAACCCCGGCATCGCCGACTGGCGCACCTACCGGCTGACCGCCGCACTGGCCAGCCTGCGCCCGCTGGACAACCGCCTCGAAGTGCTCTGGGCTGACGGCCGCGTCAGCCCCTTCCACCACCAGTGGCTGCGCGACAACTGCCCCTGCAGCGAGTGCGTCTACAGCGTCACCCGCGAGCAGGTGCTGGAAATCATCGACGTCCCCGCAAACCTCGCCCCATCCCGCGCTGGCCTCGACCAGGGCCAGTTGTGCATCGACTGGCAGGATGGCCACCGCAGCCGCTTCGACCCCGGCTGGCTGCGCGCCCATGCTTATGACGACGAGTCCCGCGCCGAACGTCTCGCCGCGCACCAGACCACCCGCGTCTGGCGCCGCGACTTCGAAGTGCCGGTGTTCCAGCACGACCAGCTGATGGATGACGACTCCGCGCTGCTGGAATGGATGCTCGCCCTGCGCGACCTCGGCCTCAGCCGCGTGGACGGCGTACCGACCGCGCCCGGTTCCCTGCAGCGCATTGCCCAGCGCATCGCCTTCATCCGCGAGACCAATTTCGGCGTGCTGTTCGACGTGAAGTCCAAAGCCGAGGCCGCCGACAGCAACGCCTACACCGCCTTCAACCTGCCGCTGCATACCGACCTGCCGACCCGCGAACTGCAGCCGGGGCTGCAATTCCTGCATTGCCTGGTGAACAACGCCGACGGCGGCGACAGCGTGTTCGTCGACGGCTTCGCCATCGCCCGGGCGCTGCGTGACGAAGCGCCGGAAGACTTCCGCGCGCTGTGCGAGATGCCCATCGAATTCCGCAACAAGGACCGCCGCAGCGACTACCGCTGCCTGGCCCCGGTGATCGCCCTGGACGCACGGGGCGAGATCAGCGAAATCCGCATCGCCAACTTCCTGCGTGGCCCCTTCGACGCCCCGGCCGAGCGCATGGACGCGCTGTACCACGCCTGGCGCGCCTTCCTCACGCTCACCCGCGACCCGCGCTTCCGTCTGCAACAGAAGCTGCGCGCCGGGCAGATGTGGTGCTTCGACAACCGCCGCACCCTGCACGCCCGCACCGCCTTCGACCCGGCCAGCGGAGAACGGCACCTGCAGGGCTGCTACATCGACCGCGACGAACTGCTGTCGCGCATCCTGGTGTTGCAGCGCGAGCAGTGAGGCGGCGAAAGCCGGGCAAAAAAATCCCCTGCGGCGCCCGACGCGCGGCAGGGGACAAATCGAGCCGAAACAGGCTCTTTCGTGTGCGAGGCCCCGCCAGCAATGCCGGTGCCGGCCAGCGGGGTATGAAGCCAGTCTGCGCGCCGCGCCGCCGCGTCGGTTAGCCGAAAACGACCTGCGCTTGCCCGCCGCGGACATTCCGTCGGACAGGTGCTTGCCGCGCCCCGCCCGGCTTACCAGAATCGATGCAGACCCCTGCCGCTCCCAAGGAGACCCGCGATGATGCACGCCGACCTGATCGACCAGGACGATTTCCGCGAACGCCTGCAAGCGCTGGGTTTCGCCGTGCCGCCGGGCATCACCGCCGAGCAGGCCTGCGAATACGCCGTGCGCGGCCTGACCCCGGAGCGCTCGCTGGCGCTGCGCCGCCTGGTGGAGGAAATGCTCGCGGGGAATGCGACCCTGTTGCCCGCCGTGCGCGAGGCGATCTCCCGGCAATTGCTGCCGGCGCTGGTACCCAAGGCGTTGTGATCGCTGCTGGCGCTGGCCCTGCCTTCAAGGCAGGTCGGCGGCCACTTCCAGCGGGGTGAGCGGGAAGGTGTCGCCAACAGGCTCTCCCAGCAGGGCCAGGTAGCGTCGGCCCTGATCTTCCACCGTGACCTTTCGGCCTGCATCCAGCGGCAGTGTCGGGCAGAGCACGCGCAGCGGGTTCGTGTCGGGTAACAGCAGGCCGTGGCGTGGCGCGCTTTCCTGCAGTTTGCTGCGCAGGCTGAGGCGGCAGGGGCGCGGCTGCAAGGACAGCCAGGCGCCGCGCAGTTCATAGCGGTCGCCGCCGAGCAGGCGCAGGCTTTCCACCTGTGCCAGTTGCCAGGAGCCTCCGGGGCAGCGGCGGATGCCGAGCAGTTCGCCGACAGCGGGCGCAGGCGCGTCGTCCCAGTGGCCACTGAAGTGCTGCTCCGTGGTGCGCGGCTGTGCCAGCGACAGAGTGGGCGGAAGGCTGGCCTTGAGTGTCGGGCGGCTGAACTCGATGTCGTGCGGGTGCGCGACCACCTCGTCCAGCCCGCCCCGGCCGCCGGAGTGCTGGGACCAGACGTCGCTCACCTCGTGCTGGCGCTCGAAGTGGCGTGCATCGAGTCGGGTGTCGTCAGCCACGCCCAGGTGCGCCAGCAATGCCGGAAAGCCTTGGCAGACCTGCCAGGGTTCGGCGCAGGTATCCGCTTCGCTCCAGCAGGCGAGCAGGTGGGCATTGAGGTCGAAGGCGGCATCGCCTGGGCTCGCGGCGGTGAAGCGCTTGAGCATGTCGCGCAGTTCGTCGAGCACCAGGGCGAGCCCGTGCTCGCGGTGGGCAGCTCCGGGATCAAGGAAGGGGCGGTCTTCCTTTTGTTCGAGTCGCCAGTGATTGCCAGTCCGTTCCGGTTGGATGCGCACGATGGAGGCGAATACCTGGATGGATTCGATCAGCGCCGGCAGGCATTGCGCGGGAATCTCCAGCGGCCGGGAGCCGGCGACGAGCAGGCAGTGCAGGTAGCCACCGGCGATGGTCTGGCTCTGCGGCTCGCAGGCTTCGCCGTCGTCGATGGGCAGGTGCTGGACTTCGAGCGTCAGGGCGCGTCGGTAGACCTGGTGCAGCAGGCTCCACAGTCCCGGCGGCGCCGAGTGGTGGTTCTGCAGGCAGTTGCAGTGGACTTCCTGCAGGCTGCGCACCATGCGCTGCATCAGCAGGGCAGCGGTCTTGCGCTCGGCGCGGCGCGTGCGCAGCAGGTGCCAGTAGCCGCTGAGCAGTCGTCGGTGCAGGGCGATGATGAGCTTTTCCGCTTTGTTCGCCCGCGCCTGTTCGAGGGCGCCGGCATGCTCGCCGAACAGCTCGGAAAGATGGCGGCTGACGTCGAAGATCTGTGGGCGCAGGCGTTCGAGCTGGCGCAGCAACTGAATGCCGGTCAGCGTCGAGTGGTCCAGTTCGATGGCCGTGCGGTAGAGCTCCCGCGTTCGCTGGGCCAGGTAGTCGAGGGCGGTGTCCATGTGTCCCGTGGCTCCGAAGCTCGCCGGATTTGGCCGGCGCTTCGGAGACTGCGGGATTCAGGGTGGTTTGCGATTCAGACGATTCTGAATGATGGGGCGTAATGCGTCACAGGCATGAAAAAAGGGAGGCCAGCGGCCTCCCTTTTCTTCGCCCGTTAACCGGGGCTCAGAGCACCCGCACGCTGGCGAAGGTGGATTCACCCTGGGCCTGGCTGAGCGCCGAGATGGCCGAGGAGTTGGGCATGAGGGCGAGGTCCTGCGGGATGGGCATGACCATGACCGGTTGGCCGATGGGCTGACCCTGGCGCTCGTCACGCGGCGGGATGCCGAAGTATTCGCGGTAGCACTTGGAGAAGTGCGGGGTGGAGACGAAGCCGCAGACCGAGGCGACTTCGATGATCGACATCGAGGTCTGCTTGAGCAGCTGGCGTGCGCGGATCAGGCGCAGCTTCAGGTAGTAGCGCGACGGCGAGCAGTGCAGGTACTTCTGGAACAGGCGCTCGAGCTGGCGGCGCGAGACGTTGACGTAGACCGCCAGTTCGTCGAGGTCGATGGGCTCCTCGAGGTTGGCTTCCATCAGTGCGACGATTTCCTGCAGCTTGGGCTGGTTGGTGCCGAGCATGTGCTTGAGCGGCACGCGCTGGTGGTCTTGTTCGTTGCGGATGCGCTCGTAGATGAACATCTCGGAGATCGCCGCCGACAGCTCGCGGCCATGCTCGCGGCCGATCAGGTGCAGCATCATATCCATCGGCGCGGTGCCGCCGGAGGAGGTGAAGCGGTTGCGGTCGATGGAGAACAGGCGGGTGCTCATGGCCACGCGGGGGAAGGCTTCCTGCATGGCGGCCAGGCATTCCCAGTGCACCGAGCAGTCGTAGCCGTCGAGCAGGCCGGCGCGGGCCAGGGCCCAGCTGCCGGTGCACACGGCGCCGAGCTTGCGACCCAGGCGCGCCTGGGCCTGGAGGAAGGTGGTGTGTTCGCGGGTGACGCTGCGCTGGATGCCGACGCCGCCGACCACGATCAACGTGTCCATCTGCGGGGCGCTGTCGCAGGCCGCGTCAGGGGTGATCTGCAGGCCGTCGCTGGCCCAGACCTGGCGGCCGTCGAGGCTCAGGGTGTGCCAGCGGTAGAGTTCGCGTCCGGAGAGCTGGTTGGCCATGCGCAGCGGTTCCACCGCCGAGGCCAGGGAGATCAGGGTGAAGTTGTCCAGCAGCAGGAAGCCGATGGACTGCGGAGCTCGGTTTTGCGGGGGAACTCCGGGGTTGAACGCGTTCATTCAGTCACCTCACGCTAGTCACAGTCGCCTCGCTGGAGGCGTTTCTTATGCTTGTTCTTCTGTCGGGAAATTCGCTCCGGGATCGTCCGGGGCTTATTCCTCTGATTGCTCGCTACCCAATAGCAAGGCAAATGCCGTGCCTAGGTTGAATGGGCGTTCAATTAAAAAAGAAAACGGCATGGGAATGCCGTTTTTGCAGGTCCGGATTGCGACGCCTCGAAGGTCGCAAATACGCATGGATCGTGGGCTGGGGTTTTTGGTAGCACTCACCGGTCACGCGGCCGGTGGTGCTGTGCCCGGAACGGTAACGTCCCTTGAATCGTCGGGACGGGCGTACCGCTTGCGCCATCAGGGGGCGCGCCGGGCCGGGCGTGGTCGATTGCGGGTCAGCACTCGATGATGCTGACGGCCAATCCGCCGCGCGAGGTTTCCTTGTACTTGTCGTGCATGTCGGCACCGGTGTTGCGCATGGTGCGGATTACCTGATCGAGGCTGATGAAGTGCTGGCCGTCGCCGCGCAAGGCCATCTGCGCGGCGTTGATGGCCTTCACCGCGGCGATGGCGTTGCGTTCGATGCACGGCACCTGGACGAGGCCGCCCACCGGGTCGCAGGTCAGCCCGAGGTTGTGTTCCAGGCCGATCTCGGCGGCGTTCTCCACCTGTTCCGGGGAGGCGCCGAGCACTTCGGCGAGCCCGGCGGCGGCCATCGCGCAGGCGGAGCCGACTTCGCCCTGGCAGCCGACTTCGGCGCCGGAGATGGAGGCGTTCTTCTTGCACAGGATGCCGACGGCGGCGGCGGCCAGGAGGTAGTTGGTGACGTCGTCGTCGCTGGCATCGGGGTTGAAGCGCATGTAGTAGTGCAGCACCGCCGGGATGATGCCGGCCGCGCCGTTGGTGGGCGCGGTGACCATGCGTCCGCCGGCGGCGTTTTCCTCGTTCACCGCGAGGGCGAAGAGGTTGACCCATTCCATGGCGGAGAGGGTCGAGCCGATGACGTTGGGTTTGCCGATTTCCTGCAGGTTGCGGTGCAGGCGCGCGGCGCGGCGCTGCACGTTGAGGCCGCCGGGGAGGATGCCTTCGTGGCGCAGGCCGTTGTCGACGCAGTCGCGCATGGCCTGCCAGATGACCCTGAGGCCTTCGCGGATGTCGGTTTCGCTGCGCCACATGCGCTCGTTGGCCATCATCAGCTCGGACACGCGCAGGTTGTGGCGGCGGCAGAGCATGAGCAGTTCGGCGGCGCTGGCGAAGTCGTAGGGCAGCACGGTGTTGTCGGTGTCGAGGCTGCCGGAGGCGGCCTGCTCCTCGTCGACCACGAAGCCGCCGCCGATGGAGTAGTAGGTGTCGCTGTGCAGTACGTGGTCGCCTTCGATGGCGGTCAGGCGCATGGCGTTGGGATGGTAGGGCAGGTTCTCCTCGAGCAGGCGCATGTCGCGGACCCAGTCGAAGGGGATCGCCCGGCTGCCGGCCAGCAGCAGTTCGCCGCTGCTGCGCAGCTGCGCCATGCGCGGTTCGATCTGGCTCGGGTCGATGCGGTCCGGCCATTCGCCCATCAGGCCCATGATTACCGCGCGGTCGGTGCCGTGGCCGACGCCGGTGGCGGACAGCGAGCCGTACAGGCGCACTTCCACGCGGCGGGTGCGCTCGAGCATCTGCCGCTCGCGCAGGGCGCCGACGAACAGCGCGGCGGCGCGCATGGGGCCGACCGTGTGCGAGCTGGAAGGGCCGATACCGATCTTGAACAGGTCGAACACACTGATTGCCATGCCGGACTCCGGGCGAGCTGCACGTCCTTGAAAGAGGGGATGGGCACGTCCCTGTGCCCGCGATGCCGGCCATCATCGACCCAAGTCCGGCGCCGGCTGCGTCCATCGGCGACGCGGCCGTATCCAATAACGCCGCCCGCGCAGCCGGTCGGCGCGGGGCGTGGAGTCGCCTGTTCCGGGGCCGACGAAAGCTTGCCTCTTTACGACGCGAGCGATGCGAACCACGACCGGTCGATAGGCGCGCACCACTGCGCTGTTCCATGATCCGCCACCGACGAACGGCCGCGTTCGCCCGTATCCACCCCCATTCTCCGCAGTCAGAGGCTGGTCTCATGAAGAGTCTTGTGTCGTCGCTGTTGGCGTTATCCGTGGTACTACCGGGCGCTGCGCGCGCCGCCGAACCCGATTCCTGCGCCGTGGTGCGCTTCGCCGATGTCGGCTGGACCGACATCACCGTGACCACCGCGGTGACCCGCCTGGTGCTCAGCCACCAGGGCTACCGCACGCAGGTGGTGCGACTGTCGGTGCCGGACACCTACAAGGCGATGTCGGAGAAGAAGATCGACGTGTTCCTCGGCAACTGGATGCCGAGCATGGCGAACGACATCAAGCCATTCGCCGACAAGGGCCAGGTGGAGACGGTGGGTGCCAACCTCGAAGGCGCCAAGTACACCCTGGCGGTGCCGCGCTACGCCTATGAGGCGGGCCTGAAGACTTTTGCCGATATCGCAAAATTCAAGGAGCAGCTGGGCGGGCGCCTCTACGGCATCGAGCCGGGCAACGACGGCAACCAGCTGATCCAGAAGATGATCAAGGAGAAAGCGTTCGGCCTGGGCGACTTCAAGCTGGTGGAGTCCAGCGAGGCTGACATGCTGGCCTACGTCAAGCGAGCCGGGGCCTTGAAGCAGCCCATCGTGTTCCTGGGCTGGGAGCCGCACCCGATGAATACCCGAATCCAAATGAACTATCTGGAGGGAGGGGATTCCTACTTCGGTCCCAACTATGGCGGTGCAACGGTCTTCACCAACGTCAGAGCAGGCTATCTTCAGGAGTGCCCCAATGTCGCGCGGCTGCTGAAGAACCTGAAATTCGACCTGGCGATGGAGAACCAGCTGATGGATGCGGTGCTCAACGAGCGACGCAATCCCCGCCAGGCCGCCAAGAGTTGGCTGAAGGCCAACCCGCAGGTACTCGACGGCTGGTTGCAGGGTGTCGCTCCGAACACATCGGGCGTGGCGCCAGGGGGCCAGAAAACCGCCGCCATGGAATGATCCGGGCCTCTGGAAGTCGCTGGAACCGGGCCTTTCCACTGGATGCGACATGGCTGGTGCTGAATACGACTTCGCCTGCACTGGATGCGACCCACCCGGTAGGCGACGAAATTTTCCTGTTCCATGATCGTTTACGAAATGACAACAAAAGGACCTGCGCCCCGAGGTCCCACTCATAATTCAGACCGCCGCGCCCCACTGTGGGCAGCGCCGGCGCCCCACCCCGCAGAGGAGTACGCTCATGAAAGGTTGCAAGTCTTTGCTGCTGGCTGCTGTGTCCGTTTGCGCACCGCTGGCGGTTCAGGCCGCTGAACCTGAGTCGTGCGGCACGGTTCGCTTCTCCGACGTCGGCTGGACCGACATCACCGTGACCACCGCTACTACCCGTCAGGTGCTCGAGTCGCTTGGCTACACCACCAAGGTGACCATGTTGTCCGTGCCGGTGACCTACAAGTCGCTGGCGAACAAGGATCTCGACGTCTTCCTCGGCAACTGGATGCCGAGCATGGCCAACGACATCAAGCCCTACGCCGACAATGGCTCGGTAGAGACGGTGAAAGCCAACCTCGAGGGCGCCAAGTACACCCTGGCCGTCACCCAGGCCGCCTACGATGGCGGGCTGAAGTCCTTCGCGGATATCAGCAAGTACGCCGACAAGCTGGGCAACAAGATCTACGGCATCGAGCCGGGCAACGACGGCAACCGCCTGGTCCAGGGCATGCTGGACAAGAACCAGTTCGACCTGGGCAAGTTCAAGCTGGTGGAGTCCAGCGAGGCCGGCATGCTCTCGCAGGTCGGGCGCGCCGACCGCCGCAACCAGTGGATCGTGTTCCTGGGCTGGGAACCGCATCCGATGAACACCCGCTTCAAGATGAAGTACCTCGAAGGTGGGGATGACGTGTTCGGCCCCAACTATGGCGGCGCGACCATCTACACCAACGTGCGCAAGGGTTACGTCCAGGAATGCTCCAACGTCGGCAAGCTGCTGACCAACCTGACCTTCACCCTGGAAATGGAAAACAAACTCATGGACGCCGTGCTCAACGGGGGCAAGAAGCCCGAAGAGGCGGCCAAAGCCTGGTTGAAGGACCATCCGGAACTGCTCGACGCCTGGCTCGCCGGCGTGACTACCCGTGACGGCAAACCGGCCTTGGCGGCAGCCAAGGTGGCATTCGCGAAGTAATTGCCGAAGTAATTGCCGTTGGCCGATTCCTCAAGCTTCTGATGGGCCCGCATTATGTTTCTGACTGACCACAAGTTACCGCTGGGCGAGCATATCGCCGCCTTCGTCGACTGGCTCACGCAACATGGCGCGTCGGTGTTCGACAAGATTTCCGACACCCTCGAGTTCCTCATCCACGGCGTCACCAACAGCCTGCTCTGGTTCAACCCGCTGGCGCTGATCGCGCTGCTGGTCTTCCTGGTGTTCTACATCCAGCGCAGCTGGGGGCTGGCGGTATTTGCCCTGGCCTCGCTGCTGCTGATCCTCAACCTGGGGTACTGGCAGGAAACCATGGAGACCCTGGCGCAGGTGATCTTCGCCACGGTGGTGTGTATTGCCGTCGGGGTGCCGCTGGGCATCCTGGCGGCGCACAAGCCCTGGTTCTACACCGGGCTGAGGCCGCTGCTGGACCTGATGCAGACGGTGCCCACCTTCGTCTACCTGATCCCCACCCTGACCCTGTTCGGCCTGGGAGTGGTTCCGGGTCTGATCTCCACGGTGATCTTCGCCATCGCCGCGCCCATCCGCCTGACCTGCCTGGGCATCCAGGACGTGCCGGCGGAACTGATGGACGCCGGCAAGGCCTTCGGCTGCTCGCGCTGGCAACTGCTGACGCGCATCGAGCTGCCGCATGCCATGCCGAGCATCGGCGCGGGGATCACCCAATGCATCATGTTGTCGCTGTCGATGGTGGTTATCGCCGCGCTGGTGGGTGCTGATGGCCTCGGCAAGCCGGTGGTCAACGCGCTCAACACCGCGGACATTTCCCTCGGCTTCGAGGCCGGTCTGGCCATCGTCCTGCTCGCCATCCTGCTCGACCGGGTGTGCAAGCAACGTTCGCTGCGGGGGAGGTAAGTACTATGTCGGCGATTCGATTCGAACATGTGGATGTGATTTTCGGCACCCACACCAAGGAAGCGCTCAAGCTGCTGGACCAGGGCCTGGGTCGCGAGGAAATCCTCAAGCGCACCGGCCAGGTGCTGGGTGTCGAGGATGCCTGCCTGGATGTCGAACGCGGCGAAATCTGCGTGATGATGGGCCTGTCGGGCTCGGGCAAGTCCAGCCTGCTGCGTTGCATCAACGGCCTCAACCGGGTCAGCCGCGGCAAGCTGCTGATCGAGCATGAAGGCCAGCAGGTGGACATCGCCAACTGCTCGCCGGCGGCGCTCAAGACCATGCGCACCAAGCGCATCGCCATGGTGTTCCAGAAGTTCGCGCTGATGCCCTGGCTGACCGTGGCCGAGAACATCGGCTTCGGCCTGGAGATGCAGGGCCGCCCGGCCAACGAGCGGAAGAAGGTGATCGACGAGAAGCTCGAGCTGGTCGGCCTGTCGCAATGGCGCGACAAGCGCCCGGATTCGCTCTCCGGCGGCATGCAGCAGCGCGTCGGCCTGGCCCGCGCATTGGCGATGGATGGCGACATCCTGCTGATGGACGAACCCTTCTCCGCGCTGGACCCGCTGATTCGCCAGCAACTGCAGGATGAACTGCTGGTGCTGCAACGCCAGCTGCACAAGACCATCGTCTTCGTCAGCCATGACCTGGACGAGGCGCTGAAGATCGGTACGCGCATCGCGATCATGAAGGACGGCCGCATCATCCAGCACGGCAAGCCCGAGGAAATCGTGCTCAGCCCGGCGGACGACTACGTGCGTACCTTCGTTGCCCACACCAACCCGCTCAACGTGCTGTGCGGCTCCAGCCTGATGCGTGGCCTGGACCAGTGCCGCCGCCAGGCCGACGAGGTGTGCTTCGACCAGGGCCGCGACTGCTGGCTGGGCCTGACCGAGTCGAACCAGATCAAGACCGCTCGCCAGGGCAGCAACATCATCGACCTGCAGCAATGGCGCCCGGGTGACCCGGTGGAGAAGCTCAAGCACGAGCCGACCCTGGTGGACGTCAACATCCGCATGCGTGATGCGCTGCAGATTCGCTACCAGACCGGCCACAAGCTGGTGCTGCAGGAGCAGAGCCGCGTGGTCGGCGTGCTCGGTGACAGCGAGCTGTACCACGCGCTGCTGGGCAAGAACCTGGGCTGATTTCTCCGACCCATGAAAAACGCCGGCTCCCTGCGAGGGAGCCGGCGTTTTTGTTGGCTGGCGCCGGTGTTCGCCTGTAGGAGCGCCCCATGGGCGCGA
>NZ_JYOA01000007.1:702453-809083 GCF_000955805.1 Pseudomonas sp. 21
GCATGGCCCGCTCCTACAGGTCTACGCCGGAGCTCGGGCCGATATCGCCATCAGTGCTTCAGCTCCGCCAACCCCTTGAGCAGCGCCTCGTGGAAGCGCTTCGGGTCCTGGATCTGCGGCGCGTGGCCCATGTCGTCGAACTCCACCAGGGTGGCGTTGGGGATCGCCTTGGCAGTCGCCTTGCCCAGTTCGGCGTAGTTGCCCAGCTTCGGCTTGAGCTCGGCCGGGGCGATGTCCTTGCCGATGGCGGTGTTGTCCTTGGTGCCGATCAGCAGCAGGGTCGGCATCTTCAGCTGGCCGAACTCGTAGACCACCGGCTGGGTGAAGATCATGTCGTAGAGCAGCGCCGAGTTCCACGCCACGCGCTCATGGCCGGCGCCGTTGAACAGGCCGGCGAGCATGTTCACCCACTTGTCGTACTCCGGCTTCCACTGGCCGGCGTAGTAGGTCGCCTGCTCGTACTGGCGAATGCTTTCTGCGCTGGTTTTCAGCTCGCGCTCGTACCACTGGTCCGGGGTGCGGTAGGGCACGCCCAGGGCTTTCCAGTCTTCCAGGCCGATGGGGTTGACCATGGCCAACTGCTCGACCTGCTGCGGGTACATCAGCGCATAGCGAGCGGCGAGCATGCCGCCGGTGGAGTGGCCCAGCAGGGTGATCTTGCCGACCTTCAGGTGATCCAGCAGCGCGTGGGTATTGGTCGCCAGCTGCTGGAAGCTGTACTGGTAGCGCTCGGGCTTGGTGGATTTGCAGAAGCCGATCTGGTCCGGCGCGACCACGCGGTAGCCGGCGTCGCTCAGCGCGGCGATGGTGGTTTCCCAGGTGCCGGCGCAGAAGTTCTTGCCGTGCAGCAGCACCACGGTGCGGCCGTTGGGCTGTTTCTTGGGCTTCACGTCGATATAGGCCATGTGCATGTGGTGGCCCTGGGACGCGAAGCTGTAGTGGCCGACCGGGTAGGAGTAGTTGAAGCGCTCCAGTTCCGGGCCGTAGGTGGGTTTGGATTCGGCGGCGTGCAGCGGCAGGGCGGCGGCCAACAGCAAGGCGGGTAGCCAGCGTCGGGACATCGGGGAGCTCTCCTGGTGGTGGGGCACGGGTCAGACAGCGGGAACCGCCATAGGTTGGCAGATTTCCGGGCGCGATGCCGCAACGACGGGTAATGCGAGAAGCGCTTTTTTGTAGGAGCGAGGTGAAATCAGGCTGCGGTGGCGCCCCCGGTCAGCCAGTCGATGAACAGTGAGAACAGCTCCGCCTGGGAGTTGATTTCCAACTTGGTGTAGAGGTGCTTGCGGTGCATGCGCACGGTCTCCGGCGAGATATCCAGCACCCGCGCGCTGGATTTCACCGAGTGGCCGCGCAGCAGCAGGTGGGCGATTTCCCGTTCGCGCTCGGTGAGCCGGTCGGCGCCGAAGTTCATGAAGGCCGCGCGGATGTGCCGGTTCAGCGGCGCCTGGTCGTCCGGCGCGCTGACACTCACGCCGCGCCCGGCCAGCAGCAGGTCCAGCCCGCCGTTGCGTTCGAACTGGCGGATCAGCTCGCGCACCAGCGGCAGGACCGTGGCCAGCAGGTCCAGCTGGGTTTCGCTGAAGCGCGCACCGCTCTTGCCCTGGTACAGGCACAGCGAGACCTTGCGCGCCTCGCCCAGGTCGATGATGAAGTGGCAGTCCTCGGTGCAGCCGAACTTGAGGTAGTAGGTCTTGTAGTACTCGCTGGCGAAGAAATCGTCCGGGGCGATGTCGGCCAGCGGGTAGAAACCTTCGGTGAGGCCGTCTTCCATGGCCAGGCAGAAGGGGTCGAGCAGGTAGCCGCGGGCGTAGTAGCGGTCGATCAGCGCCTCGTGGTGTTCCGGGTCGATGCCGCGCTGGTACAGCGGTTGCGGCGGCTGGCCGCGCTGCTCCAGGCCGAGCATCACCGATTCCACTGGCACCAGGCAGCCCAGGGCATCGGCCAGGCGCTCGACGAAGACGACTTCGCCAACGCTGGCCAAGGCGCGCGCCAGCCCCGCATGCCAGGCATGCAGGGCCGGTGCGTCGGACGTTTCGCTCAGTGCCTGAGATTCGCTCATGCCCGGCAGCATAAAGGGCTGCCGGGGTGTAGGCAAAATCCTCGGGTCGATCATCAGTGCCCCGCGTAATCACCGCTGCGCTGGAGGTCTTCGGCGGCCTCGAGGATCGACTCGCGCAGGGTGTCGACGATTTCGTCGACCTGCTCGCGGGTGATGGTCAGCGGCGGCGACATCACGTTCAGGTGCACGATCGGCCGCACCAGCAGGCCCTTGGCCTGGGCGCGCAGGTGGATCTTCTCGCCGATGTTCAGCTCCTCGGGGAAGAGCACCTTGCTGCGCTTGTCGGCGACGAATTCGACACAGGCCATCAGCTTCTGGCAGCGCACGCTGCCTACCAGCGGCAGGTCGGCCAGTTCCTGCAGACGCTGCTCCAGGTAGCCGCCGACGTCCTTCACGTGCTCCAGCAGGTTCTCACGCTCGATGATCTCGATGTTCTTCAGCGCCGAGACGCAGCTCACCGGGTGCCCGCTGTAGGTGAAGCCGTGGGCAAAGCAACGGCCCTTGTCGGCCTCGCCGATCACCTTCCAGATGCGGTCGGAGAAGATGCACGCGCCCAGCGGCAGGTAGCCGGAGGTCAGGCCCTTGGCGGTGGTGATGATGTCCGGCTGCATGCCGAACACGTCCTCGGAGGCGAAGAAGGCGCCGAGGCGGCCGAAAGAGGTGACCACTTCGTCGGCGACGTAGAGCACGTCGTACTGCTGGCACACCTGCCACATACGCTGGTGGTAGCCCTTCGGCGGGATGATCACGCCACCCGAGCCCATGATCGGCTCGGCGAAGAAGGCGGCGACCTTGTCCTGGCCCAGTTCGAGAATCTTGTCTTCGAATTCCTTCACCAGGAATTCGAGGAAGTCCCCTTCGGTCATCCCTTCCGGCGCGCGGTAGGGGTTGGGGCAGGAGATGTGGTGGATGACGTCCTTGAGGAAGTCGAACTCGGCCGGGTGGTCGGCGACCTTGCCGCCCAGGGACATGGTGAGGAAGGTCGAGCCGTGGTAGGCGTTGACCCGGCTGATGATGTGCTTCTTCTCATGCTTGCCGCGGCAGTTCTGGTAGTACTGGATCAGCCGGTAGGCAGTGTCCACGGCGGTGGAGCCGCCGGTGGTGAGGAACACGTGGTCGAGGTCGCCCGGCGCCAGTTCGGCGAGCTTCTCGCAGAGCTGGATGGCGGTGACGTTGGCCATGTCGCAGAAGGGGTTGGAGTAGGCCAGCTGGCGCACCTGCTCGGCGATGGCATCGGCCATTTCCGCGCGGCCCAGGCCGATGTTGGTGCACCACATGCCGCCCACGGCGTCCAGGTAGCGATTGCCCTTGGTGTCGTAGATGTAGGCGCCCTCGCCGGCGGCGATGTTCAGCGCACCGTTGACCCGGTGGTCGTCGAACACGTGGTAGCCGTGCATGTAGTGGGCTTTGTCGGCGGCGACCAGCTGCTCGTCGTTGAACTGGGCGAAGAAGGCTGGGGTGGTGGTGGTCATTGTCTGTACCTCGGACTTTCGTTATTCGGTTGGGCGTTCTGCCCTCTCCCTAACCCTCTCCCTGAAGGGAGAGGGGACTGTTCGGAGTGCGTGGAGACTCCGAACCTCCTTGTGGATCGTGTTGCTCGTTACTTTCAGGATGCCGCCATGATTTCCGGCGACTCCGCTTGGCCCCCTCTCCCTTCAGGGAGAGGGCCGGGGAGAGGGGGGCTTTCGGATCTAACTCATCAGGTCCCGGTCTTCACCGCGTTCCAGGTACGGGTGATCAGGCGGGTCGCCTTGGGGTTCTGCACTTTCTGGGTGAACAGCTGGGCGCGGGTCTCGGCGTCGGGGTAGATCGCCGGGTCGTTGCGCACTTCGGCGGCCAGCAGCGGGGTGGCGGCGGCGTTGCTGGAGGCGTAGCGGATGTAGTCGGCGACGCCGGCGGCAACCTTCGGCTGCAGCATGTACTCGATGAACTTGTGGGCGTTGGCCACGTGCGGCGCGTCGGCCGGAATGTAGAAGTCATCGAACCAGATCAGCGAGCCTTCCTTGGGCACGAAGTAGCCCAGCTTGACCTTGGCGCCGGCTTCGTCGGCGCGGGCCTGGGCGGTGGCGTAGTCGCCGGACCAGGTCATCGCCATGCACTGGTCGCCGTTGGCCAGGCCGTTCAGGTAGCTGGTGGAGTCGAACTTGCGGATGTACGGGCGGATCGATTGCAGCAGGTCCTGGGCGGCCTTGAGGTCCTCGGGCAGCGCGCTGTTGGGGTCGCGCTTGAGGTAGGCCAGGGCCAGCGGGATCACGTCGGTGGGGGAATCGATGATGGTCACCCCGCAATCGGCGAATTTCGACACGATCTTCGGATCGAACAGCATCGCCAGCGAGCCGATGGGCGCGTCGGGCATGCGCTGCTTGATCTTGTCGATGTTGTAGGTGATGCCGTTGCTGCCCCAGGTGTAGGGCGCCGAGTACTTCACGCCCGGATCGTAGTGATCCAGGTGCTTGAGCACGTCCGCATCGAGGTTGTTCCAGCTGGGCAGCTTGGACTTGTCCAGCGGCTGGAAGACGCCCGCCTTGAGCAGCGGCGGCACGAGGGCGGCGTTGAGCACCACCAGGTCGTAGCCCGAGCGGCCGGGCAGCAGTTTGCCCTGCACGGTCTCGTAGGAATCGAAGGTGTCGTAGACCACCTTGATCCCGGTTTCCTTCTCGAAATCGGCGATGGTGTGCTCGCCGATGTAGTCGCTCCAGTTGTACAGCCGCAGCGTCTTCGCGCCTTCGGCTTCCTCCCCGTGACCCAGTGCCGGCAAGGTCGCCAGCGCCGCGCTGAGTACTGCTGCGAGCGTTTTCTGCATGTCAGTCCCACCTTTGATTTTATTTTGGATTGGAGATATCGCGGATGAAGCCACTCTCGACCAGGGCCGGTTCCCCGGCCATTCCCCGAACGGGTAGGTACTGGCGCCTAATCGAACAATCGTTCAGATTGGCCACCTGACACTTTAGGAGCCAGGCATGAACGAGGAAGTCCGCTTTACCCGACTGGAGCCGGAACAGCGCAAGGCGCTGCTGATCGAGGCCACCCTCGCGTGCCTGAAACGCCATGGCTTCCAGGGAGCTTCCATACGCAAGATCTGCGCCGAGGCCGGGGTCTCGGTGGGGCTGATCAACCACCACTATTCGGGCAAGGACGAGCTGGTGGCCGAGGCCTACCTGACCGTCACCGGGCGGGTCATGCAGTTGCTGCGCGAGGCCATCGCCGAAGCGGCGCCGGATGCCCGCGCACGGTTGTCGGCGTTCTTCCGCGCGTCGTTCTCCGCCGAGTTGCTCGATCCGCAGCTGCTGGACGCCTGGCTGGCGTTCTGGGGCGCGGTGAAGACGGCCGAGGAAATCAACAAGGCTCACGATCATTCCTATGGCGAGTACCGCTCCTTGCTGGCGCAGGCACTCAACGAACTGGCGAAGGAGCAGGAATGGGCCGATTTCGATGCGGAACTGGCCGCCATTGCCCTCAGCGCCCTGCTCGACGGCCTGTGGCTGGAGTCCGGTCTGAACCCCAATACCTTCACCCCGGAGCAGGGCGTGCAGATCTGCGAGGCCTGGGTGGACGGCCTCCAGTACGGCGGCCGGCAACGCTTCTGTCGGGCGTCGGGAGTCTGTTGATCGATTGTTCAGTGGGCGGTAACCTGCCGCCATCTGCAGGACAGTTCCTACAGCTCTACCTCCACGCATAACAAGAATGGCCCCGTCACGAGCGGCGGCCCCAGCAGGGTATTGCGATGACTTCCCGTGTACTGATCGTCGACGACGATCCGGTGATTCGCGAGCTCCTCCAGGCCTACCTCGGCGAGGAAGGCTATGACGTGCTTTGCGCCGGCACCGCCGAACAGGCCGAGGCGAGCCTGGCCGAAGCCGAACAGGGCGGGCAGCCCATCGACCTGGTGATGCTCGACATCCGCCTGCCCGGCAAGGACGGCCTGACCCTGACCCGCGAGCTGCGCGTGCGCTCGGAGGTCGGCATCATCCTGATCACCGGGCGCAACGACGACATCGACCGCATCGTCGGCCTGGAATGCGGCGCCGACGACTACGTGATCAAGCCGCTGAACCCCCGCGAGCTGGTGTCCCGGGCGAAGAACCTGATCCGCCGCGTGCGCCATGCGCGCCAGCCCGCCGCCACAGCCGCGCCGGGCAGCCGGCAGCACCACAAGCGCTTCGCCCACTGGACGCTGGACCCGGACCGCCGCCGCCTGATCGACCGCGATGGCAGCGAAACCCCGCTGACCCACGGCGAATTCCAGTTGCTCGGCGTGTTCCTGCGCAATACCGGCCACACCCTGAGCCGCGACCAACTGATGGACCAGATCCGCAACCGCGAATGGCTGCCCAACGACCGCTCCATCGACGTACTGGTCGGCCGCCTGCGCCGCAAGCTGCGCGACGACCCGGCCGAGCCGGAGCTGATCATCACCATCCACGGCGCCGGCTACCTGTTCACCGCCACGCCTGCCGATGCCTGAATGCGCCTTGCAGTGAGAGTGTCAGAACGATCCTTCAGCCTCGCGCAGGAGCGGCTTTTGCCCCCTCGCCCTTCAGCAAGAGGGATGGGGAGAGGGCCGCTTCCGCGCCGATACGTCCTGTCTCTTCTCACTCTGCTCGCTCTGTTCTTCTGCACCACCACCCAGGCCGCCCAACCCATCCGCTACTGCGACTACCCCGTCTACCCGCCCATCTCCTGGAGCGACGGCCACGAAGTCCGCGGCCTGGCGCCGCAGACCGTGCGCAGCGTCCTCGGCGAACTGGGCTACGAGGTGAAGACCGTGGTGCTGGGCAACTGGAAGCGCTGCCTGCTGGACGCCGCCGAAGGCCGCGTCGACGTGGTGCTCGCCTACCAGACCCCGCAGCGCGACGACGGCCTGCTGTTCTCCCGCGTGCCGGTGCTGCGCGAGGAAGTGGCGATCTTCTACAACCGACGCAAGCCGGTGCGTTTCGACCAGTTGAGCGATCTGGCGAATTACCGTGGCGGGCTGCTCTTCGGCGAGAGCTACGGACCCGAGTTCGACCGCTTCGTTGCCGAGCACGGCAACGTTGAGTGGGTCTCCGACAGCCGGCAGAACTTCGGCAAGCTGATCCGCCGGCGCATCGACTTCATCGCCCACGAGCGGCGCACCGGCACGCTGTTCGTCGAGCAACTGGCCGGCGGTCAGGACATCGTTGCGTTGCCTCGGCCGCTCACCGTGGATTACCTGCGCGTCGCCGTCTCCCGCCATTCGCCGCTGGCCGCGCGGATGGACGAGATCGACGCGTTGCTGAAGAAGCGCGTGGACGATGGCAGCGTCGCCCGCTGGCTGGAGCAGAGCGAGCGCGACTACCGCGCCATGCTTGCCGGTGACGGGGTGCCGCGATGAGGCTGCCCGGCGGCCTGGCACGGCGCCTGTTGCTGCGGGTGCTGCTGTTCAGCCTGTGCTTCACCGTGCTGGCCAGCGCCGTGCAGCTGTACTTCGAATACCGCCGTGAGATGCGCGACATCGACACCCGGCTGGAGCTGATCCGCGTCGGTTATCTCGCCAGCTTCGAGCGCAGCCTGTGGGACCTCAACCAGGAGCAGCTCAACGTGCAGCTGCACGGCCTGGCCGACTTCCCCGACATCGCCCAGGTGCGCCTGCGCAGCGCCGACTTCAACCTGGTGCAGGACGCCGACGACAAGCGCGGGCCGTTCCGTGTCGAGCACTACGCCCTGGCCTTCCAGCCGCCGGACGGCGAGCGCCGCGACCTGGGCGAGCTGGAAATCAGCATCGACCTGGGCGCCGTCTACCTGCGCCTGCTCCACGGCGGGCTGACCAGCCTGCTGTGGATGGGCGTGTTCCTTTGCGGCCTGGCGGTGGCGCTGAGCTGGCTGTTCCACAGCCTGGTCACCCGCCACCTGCGCGCCATGGCCGACTTCGTTCGGGGGCTCACCGGCGGCGACCTGGGCACCGAGCTGGCGCTGGCTAAAAAACGCTCAGGCGAAGAAGACGAGATCGACACCGTCGCCGACGCCCTCGATGGTTTGCGCCGAGCCCTGCGCGCCGAACTGCGACGGCGCGAGGCCGACCGTGAAGCGCTGCAGAGCAAGCGCGATGAACTGCAGCGACGGGTCGAGCGGCGCACCGCCAGCCTGCGCCGCGCCAAGGAGGAAGCCGAAGCTGCCAACCGTGCCAAGAGCCGCTTCCTTGCCACCATGAGCCACGAGATCCGCACGCCGCTCAACGGCATCCTCGGCATGGCCGAACTGCTGCGCGCCGCGCCCCTGGGCGAGCAGGACCGTCGCCGGCTTCAAGCGTTATCCACAGCAGGCGAAGGTCTGCTCGCGATCCTCAACGAGGTGCTGCACTTCGCCAAGCTGGAGGACGGCGCCAGCCAGCCGGAGCCGGTGGACTTTTCCCTGCACCGCCTGCTCGACGACGTGGTGACCCTGCTGGAGCCGCGCGCCGAAGACACTGGCACCTGCCTGCGCCTGCGCATCGAACCCCAGGTACAGGACGGCTGCCGGGGCGCCGAGCAGTTCCTGCGCCAGGTGCTGAGCAACCTGCTGGCCAACGCGCTGAAGTTCACCGAGGAGGGCGAGGTGCTGCTGGAAGTCGCTGTGCTGGAGACCGGCGCTGCCGGGCAGCGTCTGCGCTTCAGCGTGACCGACGACGGCATCGGCATCTCCGCCGAGCAGCAGGAGAAGATCTTCCAGCGCTTCACCCAGGCCAGCGACGAGGTGGCGCGGCGCTACGGTGGAACGGGGCTGGGGCTGGCGATCAGCAAGCGGCTGGTGGAAGCCATGGGCGGCGAGATCGGCGTGGAAAGCCTGGAAGGCGAGGGCAGCACCTTCTGGTTCGAGATCGTGCTGGCGCCGGGCGTGGTGCCGCGCTCCACCGTGGCCGGCGAAAAAGCGCCGGCGCTGGACGTGCTGGTGGTGGAAGACGTCGCTCTCAACCGCGAGGTTGCCCAGGCGTTGATCGAGCGTGACGGCCACCGCGTGCAGCTCGCCGACGATGCGCAGCCCGCGCTGGCGCTCACCGCCGCGCGGCGCTTCGATTTGATCCTGCTGGACATGCACCTGCCGGGGATGACCGGCCTCGACCTGTGCCGGGCGATCCGCGCGCAGTCCGAGGGTCTCAACGTGACTACGCCGATCCATGCCTTCACCGCCAGCGTGCAGCCGGGGATGGTCCGCCGCTATTTCGAAGCGGGCATGCAGGGCGTGCTGGGCAAGCCGCTGCGTCTGGATGACCTGCGCCGCGCGCTGTCCGGCGTGGCCTGGGAACTGCTGCCCGAGGCGGTGGATAACGGCCCGCTGGATCGCCAGGTGCTGGATACCCACCGCCGCCTGCTGGGCGAGCACAAGCTGAACGAGCTGCTCGCCAGCCTGTGGAAGCTGCTCGATGAGCAGTGGCCGCTGCTGCTGGATGCCTTGCGCCAGGATGACGCCGTCGAGGCTGCGAGCCTGGCGCATCGGCTGGCCGGGAGCTGCCGATCCATGGGGTTGCGTGGGTTGGGCGATTGTCTGGGTGAGCTGGAAGAGGCGGCGCTGGCGGGTTCGCTATCTGCTGACTGGGCCGCGCGATTGGAGCGGGAACGCTCGTCGGCCGACGAGCTGATGGGCTCCCTGTAGGAGCGCGCCTTGCCCGCGATCGCGCGCATGGCGCGCTCCTACAGGTCCCGTCCGCTGCAAGGGTGCGGCTGCCGGGAGATGCTGAAAGCCGGAGCCCAGGCGGCCTGCACAAAATCCTTACATCTTTCTACAACTTCGATCCTGGCGAACAACCCCGCTTTACATCGCCTTCCAATAATCCGGTGGTATCCGTGCCCGAGCCACGGCCTCTGATTGATTGGAGATAACAATAATGATCCAACGTAGAGTTCAGCTCAGCCGCGCCCGCCGTTCCCTGGAGGTGCGCCATGTCTGAGTCCCATCACGCCGGTAGCGGCGAGAAGATCCAGCTCACCCGTGCGCTCAAGAGCCGCCACATCTTCATGCTGTCCCTGGGCGGCGTCATCGGCACCGGCCTGTTCATGGGCTCGGGCGTCACCATCAGCTCCGGCGGCCCGATGGGCGCCATCCTCGCCTACCTGGTCGCGGGCCTGCTGATGTACCTGGTGATGGTCTGCCTGGGCGAGCTGTCGGTGCAGATGCCCGTCTCCGGCTCCTTCCAGGCCCACGCCACGCGCTTCATCGGCCCGGCCACCGGGTTCATGATCGGCTGGGTCTACTGGATGAGCTGGGCTTCCACCGTCGGCCTGGAATTCACCGCCGCCGGCATGCTGATGACCCGCTGGTTCCCCGAGGTGCCGATCTGGCTCTGGTCGGGCTTCTTCGTGGTCGTGCTGTTCTCCCTCAACGCCCTGGCCACCCGCGCCTTCGGCGAGGCCGAATACTGGTTCTCCGGGATCAAGGTCGCGGCCATCCTCGGCTTCATCGTGGTCGGCCTGCTGGTGATCTTCGGCGCCATCCCGCTGAACAGCGGCGCGGCCGCGCCGGGGCTGTCCAACCTGGTCGGCGATGGCCTGTTCCCCAACGGCCTGTCCGCGGTGTTCGCGGTGATGATGACGGTGGTCTACGCCTTCCAGGGCTGCGAGATCATGGGCGTTGCCGCCGGCGAGACCGACCAGCCGGAAAAGAGCATCCCGCGCGCCGTGCGTAACGTGGTATTCCGCGTGCTGATCTTCTATGTGCTGGCGATCGCCGTGCTCTCCTGCATCGTGCCGTGGAAGCAGGCCGGGCTGATGGAAAGCCCCTTCGTGCAGGTGTTCGACATGGTCGGCATTCCCTACGCCGCCGATCTCATGAACTTCGTGATCCTCACCGCGATCCTCTCGGTGGGTAACTCCGGCCTCTACGCATCGACCCGCATCCTCTGGGCCATGTCCAAGACCGGCATGGCACCGCGCAAGCTGTCGAAACTCAGCGCCCGTGGCGTGCCGCTCTATGCGCTGCTGATCAGCCTGGCTTTCGCCCTGCTCTCGCTGCTCACCAGCGTGGTCGCCGCCGACACCCTGTTCATGGTGCTGATGGCGGTGAGCGGGATGGCCGGCACCGTTACCTGGATCGTCATCGCCTACGCCCAGTACCGCTTCCGCCGCGAACACATGGCCAAGGGTGGCACCGTGGCCGACCTGAAGTACGCAGCGCCGCTGTTCCCGCTGATCCCGCTGGCGTGCATCGCGATCTGCTGCTCGCTGTTCGTGTTCCTCGCCATGGACCCGACCCAGCGTCCGTCGCTGTACTGGGGCTTCGGCTTCATGGGCGCGTGCTACCTGGCCTACTACCTGCTCAAGCGCAAGCGCGGCCAGGTGCTGAGCGAAGAGGCGCTGCCGAGTATCGGTTGAGTCTTCCTGCATCGGAAAAGCCCCGCCTCGCGGGGCTTTTTCTTTGGCTCTTTGTAGGACCGAGGGGGACGCCTAGTTCTTGCTCGCGAACCCACCCAAGGCCGGAGCTGCCGGAGGCCAATTGCGGACGGACTCCGCTCCTACGCTCGCCGGTCAGGTAGGAGCGGACTCTGTCCGCTAAGGCCCGCAGGGCCGTTTGTTCGAAGTTGTAACAAACCCTCGGGGCAAACCCTGGGGAAACCCCTCAGCCCCCGCGTCGCGCGGCCTTCCCGCCGTTCGGCGGGGTGTTACAACCCACCCATTCGGGTGGATTGCCGGCTTACTGAACAAGTGTTTAGTATTGGCTGCAACGCTTCATCCGCCTCAGCAAACGACTACAAGAACGAGGGCAGCATGACTCAGCCATCCCCACTCAGCCGGGTCCAGGACGGTATCGCCTGGATCACCCTGAACCGCCCCGAGCAGCGCAACGCGCTCGACGTCCCCACGCTCAAGAATCTGCTGGCCCTGCTCGACGCTTATGAGGCCGATGCGGCCGTGCGCGTCATCGTGCTGACCGGCGAAGGCCGCAGCTTCTGCGCCGGCGCCGACCTCGCCGAATGGGCCGAGGCCGAAGCCCGTGGCGAACTGGAAACCTACGGCTGGACCGAAACCGCCCACGCCCTGATGCGCCGCCTGCACAGCCTGGACAAGCCGACCATCGCCGCCGTCAACGGCACCGCCGTCGGCGCCGGGATGGACCTGACCCTGTGCTGCGACTTCCGCATCGCCGGCGCCTCTGCGCGCTTCAAGGCCGGCTACACCGGCATGGCCTACTGCCCGGACGCTGGCGCCAGCTGGCACCTGCCGCGCCTGATCGGCAGCGAAGCGGCCAAGCGCCTGCTGTTCCTCGACGAACTGTGGAATGCCGAGCGCGCGCTGAACGCCGGCCTGGTCGGCGAAGTGGTCGCTGACGATCAATTGCAGGCTCACGTCGGCGAATTCGCCGCGCGCCTGGCGGCCGGCCCGACCTACGCCTTCGGCCACACCAAGCGCCTGATCCGCGAAGGCGCCAGCCGCACCCTGGCCCAGCAGCTGGAAGCCGAACAGGCCGCCGGGCTGCTCTGCGGCCGCAGCATTGACGCCGCCGAGGCGCTGCGCGCCGTGGCCGAGAAACGCTCCCCCCAATTCAAAGGCCGCTGACGGCTGCAGGTGATGTGATGGATTTCCAACTGACCCAAGAACAGGAAATGCTCGTCGAGGCGGTCAAGGCTTTCGTCGAGAAGGAACTGCTGCCGTACGAGGAAGAAGTGGACCGCGCCGACGCGGTGTCCCCGGAGCTGGCCGCGAAGATTCGTGGCAAGGCCCTGGCAGCCGGCTTCTACGCCTTCAACATGCCCGAGGAAGTGGGCGGCGGCGGCCTCGACTACCTGTCCCAGGCGCTGGTCGAGCGCGAGCTGTCCAAGGTCTCCTGGGCGCTGCACGTGTTCGTCGCGCGGCCCTCGAAGATCCTCATGGCCTGCAAGGGTGAGCAGATCCAGAACTACCTGCTGCCGGTGGTACAGGGCGAGAAGATCGACTGCTTCGCCCTCACCGAGCCGGGCGCCGGCTCCGACGCCAACTCGATCAAGACCCGCGCCGTGCGTGATGGCGAGGACTTCGTGATCAACGGCTCCAAGCACTTCATCAGCCACGCCGGGCATGCCGACTTCGCCATCGTCTTCGCGGTGACCGACACCTTCGAGCGCAACGGCAAGAAGCGCAACGCGGTGACCGCCTTCCTGGTGGACAAGGGCACCGCCGGCATGACCGTGCGCCGCGGCCCGAAATGCGTCAGCAACAAGGGCTACCACACCTACGAGATCTTCTTCGACGACTGCCGCGTACCGGCCTCCCAGGTCCTGGGCGAAGTCGACAAGGGCTGGGAAGTTGCCAACGCCTGGCTCACCGCCGGCCGCGTGATGGTCGCCGCCAACTGCGTCGGCCAGGCCCAGCGCGCGCTGGACCTGGCGCTGCAATGGTCGGCCGACCGCAAGCAGTTCGGTCAGGCCATCGGCAGCTACCAGGGCATCTCCTTCAAGCTCGCCGACATGGCCACGCAGATCCGCGCCGCCGAGCTGATGACCCTGCACACCGCCTGGAAGATGGACCGCGGGACCATGACCGACGGCGAAGCCGGCATGGCCAAGCTGTTCGCCAGCGAAGTGCTGGGCAAGGTCGCCGACGAGACCGTGCAGATCTTCGGCGGCATGGGCCTGATGGACGAAGGCCCGGTGGAGCGCATCTGGCGCAACGCGCGCATCGAACGCATCTGGGAGGGCACCTCGGAAATCCAGCGCCACATCATTTCCCGCGAGCTGCTGCGTCCGCTGCTGCGCTGATTGGCGGTGCCTTTCGGGGAAGACGGGCGGGTGCTGAAAGCCCCTCTCCCCAGCCCTGGCTGCGCGCCCCGCTCCGAAGGGAGAGGCGGCAAGAACGATTCGGCGCGTGGGTAGACACCGCGCGCTGAAGGATGACCCCGAAAGCTCCCCTCTCCCTTCACGGGGGGACGCCCAGTCAGAGGGGCTGAGGGAGAGGGTCCAGGCCCCGAACCGAGACACGACATGAAAAGAGAAAACCTCCAGCGTCTGTTGGCTCCCCGTCACGTCGCCTTCATCGGCGGCCGCAGCATGGCGCGCGCGCTCAAGCGCTGCGCCGAAGGCGGCTTCGCCGGACAGATGTGGCTGGTCAACCCGCAATACGATGAACTCGAAGGCGTGCCCTGCGTACGCAGCGTCGCTGAACTGCCCGAAGGGCCGGACGCGGTGTTCGTCGCCACCAACCGCGACCTGACCCTGCAGGCCGTCGCCGAACTGGCCGCCAAGGATGCTGGCGGCGCCATCTGCTACGCCTCCGGATTCGCCGAGACCGGCGCTGAGGGCGAAGCGCTGCAGCGCCGCCTGCTCGCCAGTGCCGGCGACATGGCCCTGCTCGGCCCCAACTGCTACGGCCTGCTCGACTACCTGCACGGCTCCGCGCTGTGGCCGGTGGCCCACGGCGGGCATATCGTCGAGAAGGGCGTGGCGGTGCTCACCCAGAGCGGCAACTTCGCCTACAACCTGTCCATGAGCGACCGCTCGCTGCCCATCGCCTACATGGCCTCGGTGGGCAACCAGGCGCAGCTGGGCGTGGCCGAACTGATGGACGTGCTGCTCGACGAGCCGCGCGTCACTGCCATCGGCCTGCACCTGGAAGGCCTGAAGAACGTTCCCGGCTTCGCCCGCGCCGCCTTCAAGGCGCTGCAGAAAGGCATCCCGGTGATCGCGCTGAAGACCGGCGTTTCCGAGATCGGCGCCGAACTCGCACTCAGCCACACCAGCTCCCTGGCCGGCTCCGACGCGCTGTACGACGCGCTGTTCGACCGCCTCGGGGTGATCCGCGTCAGCGGCCCGGTGAGCTTCATCGAAACCCTCAAGGCCGCCGCCTGCGGCAACCTGCCGGCCGGCCCGAGCCTGGCCGCGCTGGCCTGCTCCGGCGGTGACGCCGGGCTGATCGCCGACTACGCCGAACGCAACGGCCTGAGCCTGCCCAAGCTGGTCGACGCGCAGTGCGCCGAGCTGGCGCTGGTGCTGCCGGACTACGCCAACATCGCCAACCCGCTGGACTTCACCACCGCCATCTGGGGCGACGGTCCGGCGCTCGACCGCATGCTCGACAGCGCCCTGCAGACTCAAGCCGACGCCGCCCTGCTGGTGCTCGACTACCCCGGCGAAGAGACCGGCGAACGCCCGCAGTGCGATCTGCTGCTGGAGCTGTACTGCGCCGCGCTGGAGCGCCACGGCAAGGTCGGCTTCATCGCCTCCGCGCTGCCGGAGCTGTTGCCCAAACATGCGCGGGAACTGCTGCACTCCCACGGCGTCGCCGCGCTGCAAGGCGTGGAAGATGGACTCGCCGCCTGGGGCCGCATCGCCCATTACCGCCAGCGCCGCGAAGCGCTGCTGGCCCGTGGCGAAGCCGCACTGGTGCCGCTCTGCCCGCAGGCGCTGGAAAGCGCAGGCCGTCTGCTGGACGAGTGGCAATCCAAGCAGGCGCTGAAACCATTCGGCCTGCCGCTGCCACGCGCCGCGCTGAGCACGCCGACCCAGGCCCGCGAAGCGGCCGCCGATGTCGGTTTCCCGCTGGCACTGAAAGTGGTCAGTGCGCAGCTGCCGCACAAGACCGAAGCCGGTGGCGTGGCGCTCAACCTGCGCAACGAGGCGGCGCTGGAAGCGGCGTTGTTCGACATGCGCGAGAACATCGCCCGCCACGCACCCGGCGTGCCCTTCGATCAGGTACTGCTGGAGCGCATGGCCAACCCGCCGCTGGCCGAGCTGATCGTCGGCATCAAGCGCGAGAACGGCTTCGGCCTGGCGCTGGTGCTGGGCGCCGGCGGCATCCTCGTCGAACTGCTCAAGGACAGCCGCAGCCTGCTGCTGCCGACCACCGACGCGGCGATCCGCGATGCCCTGCTGAGCCTGCGCAGCGCACCGCTGCTCACCGGCTTCCGTGGCCGCGCGGCGGTGAACCTGGAGGCGCTGGTGGAGGCGATCCGCGCAGTGGCCGACTACGCCTGCGAGCACGTGGACAGCCTGCTGGAACTGGACGTGAACCCGCTGCTGGCGGACGCCGACGGCGCCGTGGCGGTGGATGCGCTGATCCGCGTCGCCGAATGAACACTCTGCACCCTGTAGGAGCGAGCTTGCTCGCGAACAGCCCAGCTCTGGGATTTGTTCGCGAGCAAGCTCGCTCCTACAAGGCCACGCATTAGTCTTGGGGAGACACCTCATGCAAGAGAACAAAACCCTCACCGGCGGCCAGGCCCTTGTACGCCTGCTGGCCAACTATGGCGTCGACACCGTGTTCGGCATTCCCGGTGTACACACCCTGGAGCTGTACCGTGGCCTGCCCGGCAGCGGCATCCGCCACGTGCTGACCCGCCACGAGCAGGGCGCCGGCTTCATGGCCGACGGCTACGCGCGCGTCAGCGGCAAGCCGGGCGTGGCTTTCATCATCACCGGGCCGGGCGTGACCAACGCCGCCACCGCCATCGGCCAGGCCTACGCCGACTCGATCCCGATGCTGGTGATCTCCAGCGTCAACCACACCGCCAGCCTGGGCAAGGGCTGGGGCTGCCTGCACGAGACCCAGGACCAGCGCGCCATGACCGCGCCGATCACCGCATTCTCCGCTGTCGCCCTGAGCGCCGAGGACCTGCCCGAACTGATCGCCCGCGCCTACGCCGTGTTCGACAGCGAGCGCCCGCGCCCGGTGCACATCTCGGTGCCGCTGGACGTGCTCGCCAACCCCGTCGCCCGCGATTGGACCCATGAAGTGGTGCGCCGCGCCGGCCGTGGCCAGCCCAGCGCCGAGGCGCTCCAGCAGGCTGTGGATAAACTCCAGGCTGCCCAGCGCCCGATGATCATCGCTGGCGGCGGCGCGCTGCATGCCGCCGATGCCCTGGCCGCGCTGAGCGAGCGCCTGGCTGCGCCGCTGTTCACCAGCGTCGCCGGCAAGGGCCTGCTGGCGCCGGAAGCGCCGCTGTCCGCCGGCGCCACCCTGTGCACCCAGGCCGGTTGGGACATGATCGCCGAGGCCGACGTGGTGCTCGCCATCGGCACCGAGATGGCCGACACCGACTTCTGGCGCGACCGCCTGCCGGTCTCCGGCGAAGTGATCCGCGTCGACGTCGACTCGCGCAAGTTCAACGACTTCTACCCAAGCGCCGTGGCGCTGCTGGGCGATTCGAAAGCCACCGCCGAAGCCCTGCTCGCTGCGCTGCCGAGCGCCGCCCGCGACGCCGCCAAGGCGCAGTCGCGGATCGCCGAACTGCGTGCGCAGATCGACGGCGGCCACGCGCCGCTGCAACTGATCCACAAGTCGATCCTGCAGCGCATCGCCAAGGTCCTGCCGGACAACGCCTTCATCGCCAGTGACATGACCCAGCTGGCCTACACCGCCAACTACCTCTACCCGAGCAAGGCGCCGCGCGGCTGGCTGCACCCCACCGGCTACGGCACCTTGGGCTACGGCGTGCCGGCCGGCATCGGCGCCAAGTTCGGTGCGCCGGAGCGTCCCGGCCTGGTGCTGGTGGGCGACGGCGGCTTCCTCTACACCGCGCAGGAACTGGCGACCGCCACCGAGGAGCTGGACAGCCCGCTGGTGGTGCTGCTGTGGAACAACGATGCGCTGGGGCAGATCCGCGACGACATGATCGGCCTGGACATCGAGCCCATCGGCGTCCTGCCGCGAAACCCGGACTTCGCCCTGCTCGGCCGCGCCTACGGCTGCGAGATGCGCCAGCCGCAGAGCCTGGACGAGCTGGAGCGCGACCTGCGCGAAGGCTTCGCCCATCCCGGCGTGACCCTGATCGAGCTGAAACACGCCTGCGCCCAGTAGGACCTGTTGCACCCGCCGGGGCTCCTGGGCTCCGGCGCCTTGAAGGATGAACACCATGCGCTACTCGAACTTCACCCAACGCATCGCCGGCGACGGCGCCGCCGCCTGGGACATCCACTACCGCGCCCTGGCGCGCCTGGAGCAGGGCGACGACATCCTGCTGCTGTCGGTGGGCGACCCCGATTTCGACACTCCCGTGCCCATCGTGCAGTCGGCCATCGACAGCCTGCTGGCCGGCAACACCCACTACGCCGACGTACGCGGCAAGCGCTCGCTGCGCGAGGCCATCGCCCGCCGCCACAGCGAACGCAGTGGCCAGGCGGTCACCAGCGACGACGTGGTGGTGCTGGCCGGTGCGCAGTGCGCGCTGTATGCCGTGGCGCAGTGCGTGCTCAATCCGGGCGATGAAGTGATTGTCGCCGAGCCGATGTACGTCACCTACGAAGCGGTGTTCGGTGCCTGTGGCGCCAAGGTCATCCCGGTGTCGGTGCGTTCGGAGCACGGCTTCCGCGTGCAGGCCGAGGATGTCGCCGCGCTGATCACCCCGCGCACCCGCGCGCTGGCCATCAACAGCCCGCACAACCCCTCCGGCGCCAGCCTGCCGCGCGCCACCTGGGAAAAGCTCGCCGAGCTGTGCGTGAACAATAACCTGTGGATGATCTCCGACGAGGTCTACAGCGAGCTGCTGTTCGACGGCGAACACGTCAGCCCCGCCAGCCTGCCGGGCATGGCCGAGCGCACCGCGACCCTCAACAGCCTGTCGAAATCCCACGCCATGACCGGCTGGCGCGTGGGCTGGGTGGTTGGCCCGCGCGAGCTCTGCGCGCACCTGGAAAACCTCGCCCTGTGCATGCTCTACGGCTCGCCGGACTTCATCCAGGACGCCGCCTGCACCGCGCTGGAAGCCCGGCTGCCGGAACTGGAAGCCATGCGTGAGGCCTACCGCCAGCGCCGCGACCTGGTGCTCGACTGCCTCGCCGATTGCGTCGGCGTGCGCGCGCTGCGCCCGGACGGTGGCATGTTCGTGATGGTGGATATCCGCGCCACCGGGCTCTCCGCCCAGGACTTCGCCGACGTGCTGCTGGACCGCCACGGCGTCTCCGTGCTGGCCGGCGAAGCCTTCGGCCCCAGCGCCGCCGGGCACATCCGCCTGGGCCTGGTGCTCGGCGCCGAGCCGCTGCGCGAAGCCTGCCGCCGCATCGCCCTGTGCGCCGCCGAACTGCTCAAGGAAAAACGCTATGCATGACCGTACGCAGCTCTACATCGACGGCGCCTGGGTGGCGCCGCAAGGGCAGGGCGTGGCCGAGGTGCAGAACCCCGCCACCGAGGAATGCGTCGGCCGCGTGCCGCTGGGCGGCGAAGGCGACGTGAACCGTGCGGTGGACGCCGCCCGCCGGGCCTTCCCGGCCTGGTCGCAAACGCCGTCCCAGGTGCGCGCCGGCTACATCCGCGCCCTCGCCGAACAACTGAAGAACCGCGCCGACGAGATGGCCGCGCTGATCACCGCCGAGCTGGGCATGCCAGTGCAGTGGTGCCGCATGGTGCAGGTCGATGGGCCCATCGAGGGCCTGGAAAGCTACGCCGCGATGGCCGCGCAGATGGACGAAGTGCGCGAGGTCGGCAACTCGCTGATCGTCAAGGAAGCGGTGGGCGTCTGCGCCTTCATCAACCCCTGGAACTACCCGCTGCACCAGTTGATCGGCAAGCTCGCCCCGGCACTCGCCGCCGGCTGCACCGTGGTGGTCAAGCCGAGCCAGGACACCCCGCTGCACGCCTTCCTGCTGGCCGACATGGTCCACGCCATCGGCCTGCCGGCCGGCGTGTTCAACCTGGTCAGCGGGCCCGGCTCCAAGGTCGGCGAAGCGCTGGCGTGGCACCCGGACGTGGACATGGTCTCGTTCACCGGCTCCACCGGCGCCGGTGTGAAGGTCTCCGAAGCCGCCGCGCCGACGGTCAAGCGCGTGTGCCTGGAGCTGGGCGGCAAGTCGCCGTTCCTGATCACCGCCGATGCCGACCTCGCCGCCGCCGTGCGCCATGGTGTGCAGGACGTGATGATCAACTCCGGGCAGACCTGCACCGCGCTGACGCGCATGCTGCTGCCGGCCCATCGCTACGCCGAAGCCGTCGAGATCGCCCGCGCCGAAACCCTCGCGTTGAAGATGGGCGACCCGCTGGACGCCGACAGCTTCCTCGGCCCGATGTGCTCGGGCGGCCAGCGTCGCACCGTGCTCGATTACCTTCGCGTCGGCCAGGAAGAGGGTGCGCAGCTGGTCTGCGGCGGCGCCGAACGCCCGGCTCATCTGGAGCGCGGGCACTATGTGCAGCCGACCATCTTCGCCGGGGTGAACAACCAGATGCGTATCGCCCGCGAGGAAATCTTCGGCCCGGTGCTGTGCCTGATGCCCTATGCCGACGAAGCGGAGGCCATCGCTATCGCCAACGACTCGCCGTTCGGCCTGTCCAGCGCCGTCTGGGCGGGCGACCGCGAAGAGGGCCTGCGCCTCGCCCGGCAGATGCGCGCCGGCCAATGCTTCGTCAACGGCGGTGCCTTCAACTACCGTGCGCCTTTCGGCGGCTACAAGCAGTCCGGCAACGGCCGCGAATGGGGCGAACAGGGCTTGCACGAGTTCGTCGAGCTCAAGGCCATTCAACTCTGAGCGACTGAAGAGCACCCTCTCCCCAGCCCTCGGCTTTGGCATCCTGCGTCACTCTACCTCCTGCATCCATGCAGTCGTCTCCCGCAAGCGGGAGAGGGAGCCAAGCGGTTCGGCGCGGCGGCGAAATTTCGCGGTGGCACGGATAGCTCCCCTCTCCCTTCAGGGAGAGGGGCTGGGGGGAGAGGGTAGCCACGAGCGCCGAAGTCAGATCATCAAGGAACTCCCATGAACGTACTGATCGTCCACGCCCACAACGAACCGCAATCCTTCAGCACCGCGCTGTACCAACTGGCCGAGGAAACCCTCCGCGGCCAGGGCCATGAAGTGCAGGTCTCCGACCTCTACGCGATGAACTGGAACCCGGTGGCCAGCGCCGCCGACTTTGGCGCCCGTGCCAACCCCGAGTACCTGGTCTACGCCCTGGAGCAGCGCGAAGGCGCCAAGGCCAGGACCATCGCCGCCGACATCCAGGCCGAGCTGGACAAGCTGCTCTGGGCGGACCTGGTGATCTTCAACTTCCCGATCTACTGGTTCTCCGCGCCGGCCATCCTCAAGGGCTGGTTCGACCGCGTGCTGGTCTCGGGCATCTGCTACGGCGGCAAGCGCTTCTACGACCAGGGCGGCCTGGCCGGCAAGAAGGCGCTGGTGAGCGTGACCCTCGGCGGGCGCGACCACATGTTCGGCGACGGCGCCATTCACGGCCCGCTGGAAGACATGCTGCGGCCGATCCTGCGCGGCACCCTGGCCTACACCGGCATGAGCGTGCTGCCGCCGTTCGTGGCCTGGCACGTGCCCTACATCAGCAACGACGCGCGCCAGGACTTCCTGCGCCAGTATCAGGACCGTCTGCAGCACCTGGAGAACGACCAGCCGCTGGAGTTCGTGCGCCTGGAGCAGTTCGACGAGCGCCTCTACCCGCTGCCGCGCTAGACGCTTTTCTGTAGGAGCGAGCTTGCTCGCGAATGGGTCAATCGGCGACTCCGGTTTCAAGCAGGTTCGCGAGCAAGCTCGCTCCTACAAGTTCTGTCCTCTGCCCGGTGTAATGGCTTGCGCCTGGCAATCAGCTGGCCAGAAACGAAAAAGGGCGGCCATCCGAAGAAAGGCCGCCCCTGGAGAAAGAGTCAGTCGCTGCAGCCAGGTATGCGCGGGGGAGAGGGCCGTCGATTGGTGTATCGGCGGCCGTACGATGAGCCTGGTATGCCCAACGTTGCTGCAGCGACTTGTCCGGCACTATACGTGGTAACAATCGGCAAAAAACGACCCTATACTGCGATTCAGTTTTGCGGCGCGGACAACAATGGTTGTCGTCTCCTACAGGCGCCTACGACAAGATCAACAGGCAGGGGGATGCATGGATGTACTTCACGCGATGCGGGCATTCGTCCGGGTGGTGGATGCCGGCAGTTTCACCGCTGCTGCCAACGCCCTGGGGCTATCCACGGCCCAGGTCTCCCGCGTGGTCTCCGACCTCGAAGCCCAGCTTGAAGCGCGCCTGTTGCACCGGACTACAAGGCGCCTGGCGCTGACCGAAACCGGCGAGCGCTACCTGCTGCGTTGCCGGGAAATCCTCGCTGATGTCGACGAAGCACAGGCCGAAGCCAGCGGGGCGCACCTCAAGCCGCGCGGTCGCCTGCGTGTGCATTCCCTCACCGGCCTCGGCCAGCAGCACCTGATCCCGCTGATCTCGCGCTACTGCGAGTCCTTCCCCGAGGTCTACATCGAACTGACCCTGGCCCAGCGCCAGCCGGATATTCTCGAGGAAGGCCAGGACGTGGTGATCACCCGCGACCGCGAACTGCCCGACTCCGAGTTCGTCGCCCAGACCCTGGGCACCATCTACAGCGTGCTCTGTGCCAGCCCCGAGTACCTCAAGCGCCGTGGCACCCCGACCAGCGTCGCCGACCTGCACCAGCACCAGTGCCTGCGCCTGCAGGACCCGACCTTCCCCGAAGGCTGGGCCTTCGAGGAGGGCAACGAGGAAAGCGTGATCCGTCCGCGCGACACCTTCATGGTCAACGTCGCCGAGGCGCTGACCGGCGCCGCCGCCGCCGGCATGGGCATCTGCCTGCTGCCCAGCTACGTCGCCGCACCCGCGCTGCGCCGCCGTTCGCTGGTGCGCGTGCTGCCCCGGCACAGCCTGCATGTGCGGCAGATCTATGCGCTGTACCCGTCGCGGCGCTTCCTCGACGCGAAGATCCGCACCTGGGTCGAATTCCTCAAGGCGGAGCTGCCACGGGTTTTCGAGGAAGACGAAGCAGCGCTCAACGATCCCGTCAACTGGGCATAAGGCAAAGGGCTAGCGTGGCGGATCGTCGCAGCCGCTCTATATCGGTGTTCTCGGACGATCGGCGCGGATTGTTGCTTTTTAGGCAATGCTTTGTTGGTTAGCTAGCTATTTTTCGAGGGACTGTTGCGCCGTAACCTTTCATCAACCCCGACCAATCGGGTGTTCAGAAAGGATCACCGTCATGTCCCGTTCGCTTTATGTTGCTGCCCTGCTGTCCGTCTGCTCGCTGTCCTTCACTCAGCTGAGCTTCGCCGAAGAATCGCGCCTGATGACCGACAAGATGGTCAAGGCCAACGAAGCAGTGATTGCCCAGCAGCAGGCCCAGTCCGCCGAGCAGACCGCCAAGGCCGCCGCTGGCAGCAACGCCGATTCCTGATCGGCCGCTTCCCCCGGGAGGCTCGGTGCGTGAGCCGGGCTTCTCAACACCTTGCGCCGCATAAGACATGCGGCGTTTTTTTTGCCTGCGTTTCCGGCACTGGGATAACGACTATTACAGAAGCTGTAACAGTCTTTCGCTGCCCGTGGTCTGTATTCCTGTCCAATCGGTCAATATACTTGACCCAACGACGCGGCTTTCGGGCAGCGCCGTTACCGGCCTCACCGCCGGCAAGCTTCCCGACGTCGATTCTTGATTGCTCCAGATCGATGTCCGTCTCAAGGCCGCTGCTTTCAGCGGCCTTTTTTTATGCCCGGCAGATATCGGTGTAGCGGACTGATAGGCTGGGCGTAATCCGCAAAAAAGGCGGATTCGACAAGGATGCCGAGATGATCAGTGACAATCCCTTCGCGACACCCCAAGCCCCGCTTACCCCATCGGCTGATGCTGTGGCGGCGACCGGCCGCGAGCCCCTGCTGTTCGTCGCCGCCATGATCGTGGCGGCGGCAGTGGTGTTCTTCGGCAGCACTGCCGTGCAGTGGATCCTCGACCTGGGCAGCTACCGCGAGCGCCTGCCGCAGTACTTGCCGAGCATGCTGGCGAACTGGCTGGGCGGGCTGGTTGCCTATGCCGCGGCGGTCCTGCTGCTGGTGCATTACCAGCGCGAGCGCCACGGTATCGCGAGCTTCAAACCGCTGGCCGGCCTGCTGGTGGGCTTCGGGGTGGCCTATCTGATTGCCACCATGATCGTCAGCACGGCCGTGTCCTACCTGAGCGTGCACTTCTATCAGTGGGCTTTCGAGCAGGACTCCCGGACCCTCTGGATGGCCCTGTATGGCCAGGTCAATTCGCTGATCAACCTGATCCTGGGCTGCCTCCTGCCGCTCTGGCTGGTCCTGCGCCTGGCGCGCTCGCGGTGTGAACCGATGGCGTCGGGCCAAGCCGCCGCGCTGCCGTCCTGGCACGTGGCGCTGGCGGTTGCGCTGTGCTTCACCGCATTGATCTACAAGCTGTTCACGGTACTCGGCTACGCAGCACTCTACCTGTACAGCGGCGCTGACGGCTGGCAGTCGCTATTCATGCTGTCGAGTTGCGTACTGCCTTTCGTCATCGTCATGACGGCCGTGCGGACTCACCTGCCCGCCCAGCTCTCGCGCTTCGCCGCCGGCCGCGTGCTGGCCTGCGCGCTGGTGCTGCTGGCACTATGGATGGTTGCTATCGTGCTGGCGTCGGACCTGGTGGCCTTCGCCGCCTACAACTCACTGAACTCCAGCAGTCTGCCGCTGTACCTGCTGCCGCCGGCGATCCTGCTGCTGGCGCTGCTCTGGCCGCTGGCGCGCTGGTGCACTGGCTGGTTCCTTGCCGAGCAGTTGGCCCGCTCCGCGCCCTAGTGTTTCCCACGCTCGTCGCACCGGGCACTCGCTACAGGCGTCGCAGGAGCCTTTCTCAGTAAGCGCATGACATCCCGTTAGCCTGGGCTTGGCCAAGCGGCGAGAGAGAGTCCTCGGAGTGTGAGCCCGTAGTACTGGTGGCAAAGGCAGTTACTGGGCAGTGTCGGGAGGTCACTTCTGCAGGAAGCAGGTCATGTCTACGCAATCCCAGCGGTCGCCGACCACAGAGCCGATGCTTGTCGGACCGGCTGTATGGGCAGTGCGTCAGCCCGCCACATTCATGCTGGTGCAGCTGGTGACTGCCCTGGTGGTGTTCGTGGTCACCACCGGCTGGCTTTGGCTACAGACCGAGTCGGTCTTCCAGGACCGGATCGTTCAGGCCCTCCCGCAGCTGGCGGGCTCCTTCATCGGTGGTTTGGTGTTCGTTCTGGCGTTGACGTTCTGGCTGGTCCACCAGCAGCGAGAGCGGTACCGCATCGCGTGCTTCCGCCCGTTTCTCGGGCTGTTGATTGTCTTTGCGCTGCTGCACATTTTGCTGGGCCAGGCTTGGCGTGCATCGGGGGCGGTGCTGGGGGCTCATGTATTCCCCTTGCTGCAGCAACTGCAGGGATACAGCCTGTGGGCCGCTCTGTACGCCTGCCTGTATTCCGTGACCGGAGCGATTCTTTCGTGCGGCTTTCCGTTGTGGGCAGTCCTGCGCTTTGCCCGTGATCGCTCCTTGCGCCTGACGGCGGATGAGCCCGCCCCAGTGGGGGGCAGGCAGATCGCCTGCGCCATTGCGCTCTGGGTTTTTGCTTTTTACCTCAAGGTCGCGGGCGCCCTGCTGGTGGCGCTGCCGGCGACTGACGTCGGGCCCGATGACTGGCTCTATGTATTCATCTTCGGCCTGCCGTTGTTCGCCATCACCTGGGCGGCGGTACAGTTTCGCTTGCCACGGGACGTAGCCCGTTTTATGGCGGATCGAGTGCTTCTCACCTCTGCGATCATCTTCCTGCTCTGGCTGGGTCTGGTCATCGCCAGTGTGATGGGTGTCAGGCTGTTCGGCAGAGGCGAGCCTTCGGATGCGCTGGTGATGCTGCTTTACGTGTTGCTGATGGCGGCGTTCTGGCCTCTGTCGCGCTGGAGCTTGCGGTGGTGCTATCCGGGCGTGGCGCATGACCGCTAATCCTTTTCGCCCACCCAAGGCAGGGCTGTCGTCAGAAGAGTCTCCGGCTTTCTGGCAAGTCTACGCTTTTGCCGCCGTGCCGCTGCTGCTGAGCCTTGGGTTGCTGGTGGCATCCATTATCGGCAACTGGCATTGGTGGAGCGAAAGGCTCTTTGAGACCGATCTCTTGCTGTCGATCACCAGCCGACGTGTGATCGAGGTTCTGCCGGCGTGTGTCGCGGTGCTGCTCTATGTGCAGTGGCAGCGCGAGCGGTACGCCATTGTGCGTTATCCATCTATCGCGCTGTTACTGACGGCATTCTCGCTATTGTACGGAGCAGGCGTTCTTGGGCTGGCAGGGGCCGTATGGTATGGCGTACGCGTGAGCATGTTGCCCGTCAGTTTGCTGGGCGATGACCTGCTGCCCCTGATTGCCCTGATGCCGCTCTGGCCGATCCTGCGCTTTGCGCGTTCACGCGCCGAGCGGTACCGGTCCGCAGAAGAGCTCGCTACACCAGGTATGCAGGTCGAGCTGGCCGTAGCGTTGTGCGTCACGGCGATCCTCGTGAAGGTGCTGGAGTACTTCTTCATCCTGCAACTTCAGCACTACAACGGCTACGGACAGTTGTTCGTCGGCGTTTTGTGCGGCGCTGTGGTGTGGGCAGCCAGCCGACGTTACCTGGCTGCGCGGGTGTCGCGCTTTCCGGTGAGGCGAATACTGCTGTGTGCGATGGTCATTGTGCTGCTGTGTGGATCGGTTGCGGCGCTATGCAGTTGGGGCGTCTGGCAGTTGCTGATCGATTCCGGGAACAATCGCCTCATGGAGTGGGTGCTGCCGGCGACGGCAATCGGCCTTTTGTTGCTGCATTGGCCAGTGACCCGCTTGTGTTTGCGCTGGTGCTTTCCAGCCGAGGCTCCAGCTCAGTCCTCGCCCAGGTAATCCCCGCGGCTCAGCCCGTGGCGCTGCATCTTCTCGTTGAGGGTGCGGCGCGGCAGGCCGAGCAGCTCCATCACCGCCTTGATGTCGCCCTTGCACTGCCCCAGTGCCTGGCGAATGCACTGCGCCTCGTAGGCCTCCATGCGTTCGAACAGGCCGTTGCCGGCGGGCTCTGCCGGCAGCTCGGCGCGGTCCAGGCCGAGCACGTGGCGCTCGGCAGCGTTGGCCAGTTCACGCACGTTGCCCGGCCAGTCGTGGGCGAGCAGGCGGGCCAGCTCGCTGGCGGAGAGTGGCGCGGCTTCGCGGCCGAACTTCTCGCTGGCCAGCAGCGCGTAGTGCTCGAACAGCAGCGGGATGTCCTCGCGGCGTTCGCGCAGGGGCGGCAGGCGCAGCTCGGCGACGTTCAGGCGGTACACCAGGTCCTCGCGGAAGCGCCCGGCGCGGGCTTCTTCGAGCAGGTCCGGCTTGGTCGCGGCGATCACCCGCAGGTCGACCTTGATGCTCTGGTTCGAACCCAGGCGCTCCAGTTGCTGCTCCTGCAGCACACGCAGCAGCTTGACCTGCTGGGCCAGCGGCATGCTCTCGATCTCGTCGAGGAACAGGCTGCCGCCGTTGGAATGCTCCAGCTTGCCGATGCGCTTGCCCTGGGCGCCGGTGAAGGCGCCGCTCTCGTGGCCGAACAGTTCGGTCTCGAACAGCTGCTCGGGGATCGCCGCGCAGTTCAGCGCGACGAAGGGCTTGCCGGCGCGCGGGCCGAAGTCGTGCAGGCAACGCGCGACCAGCTCCTTGCCGCTGCCGGTGTCGCCACGGATCAGCACGTTCACCGGCGTGCCGGCCAGCGCCATGATCTGCCGGCGCAGGGTTTCCATGGGCCGCGAGACGCCGAGCAGGCGCGATTCGATCTGGTCCTTGAGCGCCGCCTGTTCGCGCAGCTGGCGGTTTTCCTGCACCAGCCGGCGCTTTTCCAGGGCACGGCGCAGGCTGTCGAGCAGGCGTTCGGGGGTGAAGGGTTTCTCGATGAAGTCGTAGGCGCCCTGGCGCATCGCCTGGACCGCCATGGGCACGTCGCCGTGGCCGGTGACCATGATCACCGGCAGGTCGCGGTCGAGCTGCTGCAGGCGTTCGAGCAGGGCCAGGCCGTCGGTGCCGGGCATGCGCACATCGCTGATGACCACGCCGGGCAGCTCGCGGGAGACGCTTTTCAGGCACTCGTCGGCGCTGCTGCACAGGCGCACTTCGAAGCCGGACAGTTGCAGCCACTGCTGCACGGCGTCGCGGATGGCGGCTTCGTCGTCGACGAAGAGGATGGTCTCGCTCATGGTCTTCTTTCTTCGCTGGCGGCCGGCAGGCTCAGGTGGAAGGTCGCGCCGCCGGAGGGCTGGTTGGCGGCGTCGAGGCGCCCGCCGAGTTCGTGGACGATGCCATAGGATACCGCCAGCCCCAGGCCCAGTCCTTCGCCCACCGGCTTGGTGGTGAAGAAGGGGTCGAAGACGCTGGCCAGGTGGGCTTCGTCGATGCCGGGGCCGTTGTCGGCCACTTCCAGGCACCAGTGTTCGCCGTTGCGGCGCAGCGTCAGGCTGATCTGCGGCTGGTCGCTGCTCGCCACTGCGTCGAGGGCGTTGCGGATCAGGTTGACCAGCACCTGTTCCAGGCGGATCGCATCGCCCAGCACCCAGGCCGGCAGGTCGAGGTCCTGGCGGATCTCCACGCCTTCGCTGCGGATACGCACGGCCAGCAACTGCAATGCCTGCTCGATCACGTGGCCCAGTTCGATGCGCTCGCGCAGGCCACCGGGCGTCTTGCGGGCGAAGGTCTTCAGGTGGCCGGTGAGCGCGGCCATGCGTTCGAGCAACTCATCGACCCGCACCAGCGCGGCGCGGGCATCGTCCTGGCGCCCGGCGTCGAGCAGCAGGCGCACGCTGGCCAGCTGCATGCGCTGGGCGGTGAGCGGCTGGTTGATCTCGTGGGCCAGCGCGGCGGACATCTGCCCCAGCGCGGCCAGCTTGGCGGCCTGCACCAGCCCGTCCTGGGCGGTGCGCAGGGCGGCGGTGCGCTGCTCGACCAGGCGTTCCAGCTCTTCCTGGTTGCGCTGGCGCAGACGGGCGAGGCGGCGGCGTTGTTGCAGCCAGAGCACGAGGAACACCAGTGCCAGCCAGACACCGGCGGCGGCCAGCCGCGCGCTGGTGACATCGGACTGCACGCCATGGGGATTGCGCAGCAGGTGCAGGGTCCACTCGTCTTCCGGCAGGCCGACCGATTGCCAGAGGTAGTCGCCGCTGATGTCCTGGCCGTCGACGCGGACCATGCGCGCGTGCTCGCCGAGGGCTTCCAGCGTCCGGTGCGGCAACGCGCTGAGCGGCTGCCTGTGGTACTGGCGGGTGTCGGCCATCTCGGCGCGGGCCACCGCGTCCAGCGGCATCAGTTCGCGGTAGCGCCAGCGCGGGTGGTTGGCGAGGAACACCACGCCCTTGCTGTCGCTCACCAGCACCACGTCCGGGGTCTGGCTCCATTGCCGCTCGAGGTCGGGAAACTCCAGCTTGACCACGATGGCGCCCAGGAAGGTGCCGTCGTCGTCGCGCAGGGCGTTGGACAGGAAGTAGCCGGGAATCCCGCTGGTCACGCCGACTGCATAGAAGCGCCCGGCGCCCTGGGCGATGGTCTGGCGGAAGTAGGGGCGGAAGCCATAGTTGTGGCCGACGTAGCTGACCGGCAGGTTCCAGTTGCTGGCGGCCACGGCGAGGCCGGTGTGGTCCAGCAGTTCCAGGGTCGAGGAGCGCGCCGCGCCGTTGATTTCCTGCAGCTTGAGGTTCAGCCGGTGCTGCAGCTCGCCGGTTACCGGACCGCGCATGGCCGCGCGCAGCTCCGGGTCCAGCGCCAGCACCGCGGGGATGCTGCGGAAGCGCTCGATCAGGGTGTGCAGGGAGTTGGCGTAGAGGCCAAGCTGTTCATGGGCAGCTTCCGCCTCGGCGAGCAGCGCGCGGTGCCGCGCCTTTTCGCCCGCCCAGAATACCGACAGCACCAGCCCGGCCAGCAGGAGCAGGCAGATCAGCAGAAGGCGAAGGGGGCGGGTAGGCGACATGTTCGACGGGGTTCGACCAACGGTTGGCGACAATAGCACGGCCGCGCGCTGGTCCGGCGCCCCGCCGCCTCGCTACACTGCCGGCATCCCGATGGAGAGTTTCGATGCAGTTGTCGTCCTGGACCCACGAAGGGTCCGCCGGTTTCACCCTGCGCGGCTGGCGCAGCGAGCCCAGTGGCAAGCCGCTGCTGCACTTCCTGCATGGCAACGGCTTCTGCGGCCGCGCCTACGAGCCGATGCTGAAAGTCCTGGCGAAGGATTTCGACCTCTGGCTGTGCGACGTCCAGGGCCATGGCGACAGCGACCACGGCGGCCGCTTTCACGGCTGGAACCGCAATGCCGAGATGGCGGTGGAGGCCTTCCGGGCCGGCAGCAAAGTGTTTGGTGACGTGCCGCATTACGCCGCCGGGCACAGCTTTGGCGGCGTGCTCACCAGCCTGGTCCTCGGTCGCCATCCCGAGCTGTTCCGCCGCGCGGTGCTGCTCGACCCGGTGCTCTTCACCCCGGCGATGATCGGCGTGATGGCGCTCTCCGAAGTCCTCGGCCTGCACAAGCGCCGCACCATGGTGCAGAAGGCGCGCTCGCGGCGCAGCCAGTGGCCGGACCGCGAGGCGGCCTACGCCGGCCTCCACGGCCGCGGCATCTTCAAGGGCTGGACCGATGCGGCACTGTGGGCCTACGTGGAGAACGCGATGAAGCGCACCGAGGCCGGCGTCGAGCTGAAATGCCGGCCCAGCCGCGAGGCGGAAATCTTCAGCTCCTTCCCCAAGCGCCTGTGGCCGTCGCTGAACAAGGTGGTGACGCCGACCCAGGTGCTGTTCGGCGAGCGCACCTACCCGTTCGTGCCCAAGTCGGTGGCGCGCTGGTGTGCAGCGAACAAGGTGGTGAGTGGCCAGTGCGTCGATGGCGGCCACTGCTTCATGCAGGAATTCCCCGAAGACAGCGCCGAGCGCGTGTCGCGCTTCCTGCTGGGCCACGAATGAACGACCCGGCCCGCGAGTCCGTCTGGCTGGCGCTGTCCGAGCTGTGGCTGGATACCGAGCCTTCCGATGCGGATCTGAATTACATCGCGCGGACCCTGGCCGAAAGTGACTATTGCGTCGAGGAGCTGGAGGCGATCTACCGCCGCGAGGTCGTGCCGGCTGTCTACCCCAATGCCTTGTCGGTGGCGGGTGAGTGGACTGGCTTCGATGCGGACTGGCTGTTCGGCAAATGCCGGCAGAATCGCCGGCAAGCCAACGATCTGCTGTTTCGCTGGCGCTGCTGGCTGTTGAGCCGGACAGTGGGTCGCCTGATGAATGAGCACTGGCAGCAGGTGCTGGGCCGGGTGTCCGAATTCAGGGAACTGATGAAGGACGACGCACGCTGAGACGTACGCAGCTCTAGTCGCCGACTTTCTTGCCCTGGTGCGCTCGGCGCCATTCGTCCAGCCGCACGACTTCGGCCTTGGCGCGTGGCGGTGCCGGGGTGTCGTCGAAGACCGCGTCGACGATCTCCTCGTCCACCGGCGCGGCGGCAGGATGGAAGGTGGCGACCGGTGACGCCACGACCTGCGGTTCGGGTTCCATGCGGAAGGGGGCCAGCTCGATGCGGCCCAGGTGCTGGCCGAACATGGCGATGGTCCCGGCGTAGCGTTCCTGCCCGGTGGCGGTGAACTCGAAGGCGTACTCGCGGGCCAGGCGCAGGTTGCCCCGGCCGTCGCGCTGGAAGCGGAAGCGCTGCAGGGCCATGGCCTCATCGAGCAGCTCCACGCCCTCGCGCGCGCAGTGCTGCTTGGCCAGCGCCAGCGCACGCTCGCGGATGCCATGGGCACGCCACCACCAGGCGGCGCCCGCGACAACCAGCATGAAGATGAAAAGATTGCCCAGGTCCACTTCAGCTTCCTCGGAATCGGCGCACCAGCTTACTCACTCCGCCGTCGGGCGGCGAGGGGCGGATGTTCACAGCGTGTGAATTGCGCCCCATACTGCCCCATTCTGTAGCAGGACACCGTTATGCCGCGCACTCCCCACGTTCTCGCCATCCAGTCCCACGTCGTCTTCGGCCACGCCGGCAACAGCGCTGCCGAGTTCCCCATGCGCCGCGTCGGGGTGAACGTCTGGCCGCTGAACACCGTGCAGTTCTCCAACCATACCCAGTATGGCCACTGGACGGGCCAGGTGCTGCCGCCGGAGCAGATTCCCGCGCTGGTGGACGGCATCGCGGCCATTGGCGAGCTGGGCAACTGCGACGCGGTGCTGTCGGGCTACCTGGGCAGCGCGGCGCAGGGCCGCTCGATCCTCGAAGTGGTGCGCCGCATCCGCGAGGTGAACCCGCGCGCGGTGTACCTGTGCGATCCGGTGATGGGCCATCCGGAGAAGGGCTGCATCGTCGCCCCGGAAGTCGGCGAATTCCTGCTCCACGAGGCCGCCGCCGTGGCCGATTACCTGTGCCCGAACCAGCTGGAGCTGGACAGCTTCTGCGACCGCCAGCCGACCTCCCTGGAAGACTGCGCGGCGATGGCCCGTGGCCTGCTGGTGCGTGGCCCGAAGGCGATCCTGGTGAAGCACCTGAACTACCCGGGCAAGCCGGCGGACGCCTTCGAAATGCTGCTGGTGACCCTCGACGAGACCTGGCACCTGCGCCGCCCCCTGCTGGCCTTCCCGCGCCAGCCGGTAGGCGTGGGCGACCTGACTTCCGGGCTGTTCCTCGCCCGCCTGCTGCTGGGCGACGACCTGCGCACGGCCTTCGAATTCTGCGCCGCCGCCGTGCATGAAGTACTGCTGGAAACCCAGGCCTGCGGCAGCTACGAGCTGGAACTGGTGCGCGCCCAGGACCGCATCGCCCATCCGCGGGTGAAGTTCGAGGCGGTGAAGCTGGGGTGAACTGAACCGCGCATCAGTATTGCTCTGTAGGAGCGGGCCACGCCCGCGATCGCGCGCATGGCGCGCTCCTACAGGGAGCTCAGATTTACCGGTGGCTCTGGGCGTTGGGCGGTTCGCGAGCAAGCTCGCTCCTACGAAGAGCGGTTCAGAGCATGTACTTGCCCAGCAGCAAGCCGCCCACCACCATCGCGGTGAGCAGGCCGAACGCCAGCCCCAGGCGCTTCTCGATGGCCTCGCGCAGCGCCGGGCCGGCCCAGAACAGCAGGGCGCAGGTGGCGGCGAAGCGCAGGGTGCGCGCGACTACGCTCAGGGCGATGAACAGCACCAGATCCAGCTGGGTCACCCCGCTGGTGAGGGTGATCAGCTTGTAGGGCAGCGGCGTGAAGCCGCCGCCGAGCAGTACCATCAGCCAGCCAAGTTCGTTGTAGCGCTCGGCGACCTCGGCGAAGTTCTCCTGCAGGCCATAGAAGGCCAGGATCGCCTGGCCCACCGTCTCGAACAGCAGCAGGCCGATGAAGTAGCCGGCGATGCCGCCCAGCACCGAGCTGACGATGCAGATCGCTGCGTAGCGCCAGGCCTTGGCGCGGTTGGCCAGGACCATGGGCACCAGCAGCGCGTCCGGCGGGATGGGGAAGAACGAACTCTCGGCGAAGGTCACTCCGCCCAGTGCCAGCTCCGCCCGCGGATGCCCCGCCAGGCGCATGGTCCAGTCGTAGAGCCGGCGCAGCATGGCGTCAGGCCGACTGCGGCAGGTGGTCGTCGCTGGCCGCCGGCGTGGCGCCCTCGCGTTCGACTCGCTCGACCATGCCACGGGCGATTTCCCGCTCGCCCATGATCACCAGGCTGGCGCCATTCTGCTCCAGGTAGTCCACCTCGGCGTCGAAGTGGGCGCGGGCGATGATGTCCAGGTTCGGGTTGATTGCCCGCGCGTGGCTGGAAATCGTCCCGGCCTCGAAGCCGTTGGGGATGGCGATCAGCAGCCAGCGTGCCGAGGTGATGTTGGCCTGGGTCAGCACATCGGGATTGGCGGCGTTGCCGACCACCACGCAGAGGCCGTGCTCGCGCAGTTCGGCGGCCTTCTCGCGCTTGTCCTCGATGACCACCACCGGCACCTTGTCCTTGCGCAGGCGCTCGCTGACCAGCGCGCCGACGCGGCCGTGGCCGATGAGGATCGCGTGGTTGTGCTCCAGCACCGGCGGCGGCAGGTCCGGCGCCTCCACCTGGACCACACCCGGCTCGGATTCGGCCTTCTGCTCCTGGCGCGCCTGCAGGCGGTCGATGGCGATGAACAGCAACGGGTTGACCAGGATCGACAGGATCGCGCCGGCCAGCACCAGGTCTCGGCCGGCTTCGGGCAGCAGGTTCAGGGTCACGCCCAGGCCGACCAGGATGAAGGAGAACTCGCCGATCTGCGCCAGGCTCGCGGCGATGGTCAGCGCGGTGCTGTTGGGGTGGCCGAACAGGCGCACGATGACGTAGGCCGCGACCGACTTGCCGAAGACGATGACCAGGAAGGTCGCCAGTACCGGCAGCGGCTCATGGATCAGGATCGCCGGGTTGAACAGCATGCCGACGGAAACGAAGAACAGCACGGCGAAGGCGTCGCGCAGCGGCAGCGAGTTCTCCGCGGCCTCGTGGCTCAGCTCGGATTCGTTGAGGATCATCCCGGCGAAGAAGGCGCCCAGGGCGAAGGACACGCCGAAGATCACCGCCGAGCCGTAGGCGATGCCCAGCGCGATGGCCAGCACGGCGAGGGTGAACAGTTCGCGCGAGCCGGTCTTGGCGACGCGCTCCAGCACCCAGGGCACGAAGCGGCGGCCGCCAAGGATCATCACCGCGACGAAGGCCGCGACCTTGCCCAGGGTCAGCAGGATCGGCATCAGCAGGCCGCCGTCGCCACCGTCGGAGGTGCCGCCCAGGGAGCCGGCCAGGGCCGGTAGCAGGACCAGGGTGAGAACCATGGCGAGGTCCTCGACGATCAGCCAGCCGATGGCGATTCGCCCGCGCTTGGTGTCGATCAGCTGGCGCTGCTCCAGCGCGCGCAGCAGCACGACGGTACTGGCCACCGACAGCGCCAGGCCGAAGACCAGGCCGCCGCCGAAGTTCCAGCCCATCATCCAGGCTAGGCCCAGGCCGAGCAGGGTGGCGACGCCGATCTGCACCACCGCACCGGGGATGGCGATGGCTTTCACCGACAGCAGGTCTTTCAGCGAGAAGTGCAGGCCGACGCCGAACATCAGCAGGATCACGCCCAACTCGGCGATCTCCGTGGAGAGTGCCTGGTCGGCGACGTAGCCGGGGGTGAAGGGGCCGGCCAGTACGCCGGCGAGCAGGTAGCCCACCAGCGGCGAGATGCGCAGGCGGTTGGCCAGGGCGCCGAGGACGAAGGCCAGCACGAAGCCGACGGCGAGGGTGGTCAGTAGCGGGGTGTGATGCATGGTCTGGGCTCCGGGCACTCAGGGAGCGACCGGACTGCTCAACAGCACCAGGTCGCTCGACGGTGGGTCACGGGGGCAAACCCGCGTGTGAAAAGTTTAGGCGTAGTAATCAATTCCTACCTTGCTTTCACGCAAGGGTAACCTGTTGACGCATTGGGAAATTTCCACGACACGCCCGATTTCTTTTCAGGAAATGTCGTGAACGTCGCTTATTCGTCGCGAAGCTCCTGATAACGCTGTTCCAGCTCCTGGCGAATCTGCCGGCGCTGCTGGGCCTGGGCGAAGCGACGCTTCTCGTCCTTGGTCTGCGGGACCAGTTGCGGCACCTCGATCGTCTTGCGGTCGTCATCCAGCGCCACCATGGTGAAGAAGCAGCTGTTGGTGTGGCGCACGGATTTCTCGCGGATGTTCTCAGTGACGACCTTCACGCCGATCTCCATGGAGGTGCGGCCGGTGTAGTTCACCGAGGCGAGGAAGGTGACCAGCTCGCCGACGTGGATCGGCTGGCGGAAGATCACCTGGTCCACCGACAGGGTCACCACGTAGTAGCCGGCATAGCGGCTGGCGCAGGCGTAGGCGACTTCGTCGAGGTACTTGAGCAGGGTGCCCCCGTGGACATTGCCGGAGAAGTTGGCCATGTCGGGGGTCATCAGGACGGTCATGCTGAGCTGGTGGTTGCCAGGTTCCATGGAATTCTCTTCGGAATTGTCTTGGGAAAAGGAAAGGGCCTAACTCTGGACAACCAAAGCGCGGCAGGCGACACAGTTTTTTCTATACCGCCGATTGGCGCCCGGCACCAGTGGGCCATTTACCAATGGCAGTTCCGTCGTTCGATCAACGCCCGAAACGAAAACGGGCGACCCCAGGCCGCCCGTTCGTTCAGCTTCCGGCTCAGCGCCCGGCGGAGAGGCCGAAGTCGATGGCCAGGTCCGCGCCGGTGATGGCTTCGGATTCCGGCTTGCACAGGTACCAGACCAGCTCGGCGACTTCCTCGGGGCGGATGAAGCGCGACGCCTTGCCCTGTGGATAATCCTTCAGCAGGGCGCGCTTGTAGCTGTCCGGATTGCCCTGGCCATAGCGTTCGGCCTGGTAGTCGAGCATCGGCGTGGCGATGTCGGCGGGGGAGATGGCGTTGACCCGCACGCCGGACTCGGCCAGTTCCAGTGCCAGGGTACGGGTGAGCATGGTCAGCGCCGCCTTGCTCGCGCAGTAGGCCGCGGACCCGCGATAGGCCTGGCGGCCGGAGTCGCTGGAGATGTTGACGATGCAGCCGTGATTTTCCTTGAGGTACGGCGTCGCCGCCTGGCACATGTAGAACGCGGCCTTGAGGTTCACGCCCATCACCAGGTCGAAGTCGTCTTCGTTGAAGTCTTCCACCGGGCCTTCGCGCCAGACGCCGGCGGCATTCACCAGGGCGTCGAGGCGGCCGGTGCGGGCGAGGATGTCGGAAACCAGACTGTGGCAGTTGTCGGCGCGTCGCAGGTCGCCGACGGCGGTGGCGTCCAGCGGAACCTGGGCGTTGAGCGCGTGCAGGCCGGCTTTGTCCACGTCGGTCGCGGCGATGCGCCAGTGGCTTTGGGCGAAACGTTTGGCGATGGCTTTTCCGAGGCCACCGGCAGCGCCGGTGATCAGTACGACAGGAGTGCTCATTGTCTACGGGTTCTCCCTGCCTGAGAGAGGACGGCGGCCGGCAGGCAGTACCGGCGGCGCCGCTTTGGCCACGGAAGCGCCTAGCCGCGCCTCCGTGGAACTACTGACCAAGAAAAGACCAGAATCTTCACTCTGGCAGGGTAAATTTTTCGTAAGTCTTTCGCGTGTCAGCGGGTGAGCCGATCGGAATCCTCGCGGGTCGTTGCCCTGCAGGAGCGAGCTCGCTCCTACGAGAGCCGTCTTTTTCCGCCGATCAGGCGTGGTGCAGGTACCAGCGCCAGTCCTGCTCGCCGACTTCGCCCATGAACTGGCGGAACTCTTCCCACTTGATTGCCAGGAACACCTTGAGGAATTTCTCGCCCAGCGCCTCGCGGGCCCAGGCGGAGGCCTCCAGTGCGCGCAGCGCGGTGAGCCAGTCGGTGGGAAGGAACTCGGTGGCCTGCTCGTAGCCGTTGCCGACGATGGGCGCGCCCGGATCGATCTGCTCGCGGATGCCTTCGTGGATGGCCGCAAGGATTGCCGCTGCTGCCAGGTACGGGTTGGCGTCGGCGCCGCAGATGCGGTGCTCGATGTGCCGGCTCTTGGCCGGGCCACCGGGCACGCGGAACGACACGGTACGGTTGTTCACGCCCCAGCTCTTGGCCAGCGGCGCATAGCTGTTGGCCTGGAAGCGGCGGAAGGAGTTGGCGTTGGGGCAGAAGATCGCCAGCGAATCCAGCAGGCGCGCCATCATGCCGCCGATGGAGTGGCGCAGCAGTGGCGTGCCGTGAATGTCTTCGCTGGCGTAGAGGTTGTTGCCCTGTTCGTCGGCCAGGCTGACGTGCAGGTGCATGCCGGAGCCGGCGCGGTCGCCGAACGGCTTGGCCATGAAGCAGGCCTGCAGGCCGTGCTTGTTCGCCACGCCCTTCACCAGGCGCTTGTAGCGCACGCCTTCGTCGATGGCCTGCATGACGTCGAAGCGGTGTTCCAGGGTCAGCTCGACCTGGCCTGGGGCGTATTCGGAAATCGCCGTGCGTACCGGCAGGCCCTGCACTTCACACGCGGCGTAGAGGTCGTCGAGGAACGGCTGCAGTTGTTCCAGCTCGTAGACGCCGTAGACCTGCGGCGCTTCCGGGCGGATGCCGTTCATCTGCAGCGCCGGCTGCGGGCGGCCGTTGGCGTCGCGCTGCTTGTCCAGCAGGTAGAACTCCAGCTCCACCGCCATCACCGGGTGGAAGCCGTCGGCCTTCAGCCGGTCGACCACACGGGACAGCGCCTGGCGCGGGTCGGCGGGCGTGGCGGGCAGGCCCTGGGTCGGGTGCATGCTCACCTGCAGCTGGCCGGTGGGGCTGGCGCGCCAGGGTTGCAGGGTCAGGCTGCCGGGCAGCGGGTAGGTCCAGCAGTCGGCGTCGGCCACTTCCCAGACCAGCCCGGTGCCTTCGACGTCTTCGCCCTGCACGGTCAGCGCGAGGATCGAGCTGGGCAGCGGGCGGCCGTTGTCGTAGATCGCCAGCAGCTCGTCGCGGTGCAGCAGCTTGCCGCGCGGGATGCCGTTGGAGTCGATGATGAACAGTTCGATGCTGCGCACGTCCGGGTGGGCGGCGAGGAAGGCTTCGGCTTCCTTTCGATCGGCGAATTGCATGGTGGTCCTCGGTGGGCGCGGGGCGCCGAATTGTCTCTTCGTAGGAGCGAGCTTGCTCGCGAACGCTCTTTTGCAAATCCGCTGCGGGGCGGGTTCGCGAGCANGCTCGCTCCTACAGGGGGAGTTTCGATCAGGCCTCGCGCGCGCCGGGAATCGCCAGCAGCTCGGTGATGCCGGCATCGAGGGTCTCGATCAGGCGATCCACGTCCGCGGCGGTGGTGTCCGGGCAGCACAGGGTCATGTTGTGGAACGGCGTGATCAGGATGCCGCGGTTGATCAGGTACAGGTGCAGCGCCATCTGCAGTTCGTCATGGAAGGCCGCTTCGGCCTCGGCGCCGGTGCGCGGAGAGACGGGGCAGAACTGGAACTCGCTGCGCGCGCCCAGCTCGGTCACCGACCACTTCAGGCCGTGCTTGGCGATCAGTGCGCGGAAGCCGTCAGCCAGGCGCTTGGCCAGCGGCAGCATGTGGTCGTAGGCCGCCTGGGTCATCACCTGTTCCAGGTTGGCGCGCATGCAGTGCATGGCCAGGGCGTTGGCCGAGAGGGTGGTGCCCATGCCGCTGTGGCCGTGGCCATGGCTGCCTTCCTGGGCGCTCTTGCGCGAGGCGGCCATGCGCTCGGCCATCTCCGCGCTGCAGCCGAAGATGCCGCACGGCACGCCGCCGGCGATCGGCTTGCCGACCACGAAGAAGTCCGGGTCGAGGTTCCACAGCTGGGTGCAGCCGCCGATATGGGTGGAGATGGTGTGGGTTTCGTCGATGATCAGCAACGAACCGTACTTGCGCGTCAGTTCGCGGCACTTCTGCATGAAGCCCGGATCGGGCAGGACCATGCCGATGTTGGTCATCGCCGGCTCGCACAGCAGGGCGCACACATCGCCCTGGGCCAGCGCGGCTTCCAGCGCCTCGACGTCGTTGAAGGGGATGGAGCGGCTGTGCTGGGTCAGGTCATAGGCCTGGCCGACCAGGCCGGAACGGTGCACGGTCTCGCCGTCGCGGTAGCGCACCATCACGTCGTCCACGGTGCCGTGGTAGCAGCCGTCGAACACCAGCAAGGTGTTGCGCTGGGTTACCGCGCGGGCCCAGCGCAGCACGTAGCGGTTGGAATCGGTGGCGGTGGCGGTCACCTGCCAGTAGGGCAGGCCGAAGCGCTCGGCGAGCAGCTCGCCGCAGACCACGGCGTCTTCGCCGGGGAGCATGCTGGTCAGGCCGCGCGCGCCCTGTTCGGCGAGGGCGCGGGCGATCGGCGCCGGCGAGTGGCCGAACATGCTGCCGGTGTCGCCCAGGCAGAAGTCCACGTAGTCATGGCCGTCCACGTCGTAGAAGCGGGCGCCCTGGGCGCGTTCGACGAACAGCGGGCAGGGCGTGGACCAGTCGGCCATCCAGTGCATCGGCACGCCGGCGTACAGCGACTTGTGCGCACGCTCGGCAAGGGCGACGGACTTGGGATTCTGTTCCAGGAAGCGCTGGCGCTCGCGGGCGGTGAAGAGATCCACGGCCTGTTGGGCGATTCCGCTGGCGGTCATGTTGCACACCTCGTTTGTTATTTCGCACATCTTCCATTTGTGATCACAAAAATGTCAATACAGTGGGCCTACTGCCTGATAATCTGCCCTGTAACGAACTCTGTGATCACAGAACAAGAAGACGGCCATGAAAGATGTCACGAATGAGCCCGCCTGGGCCGGCCAGGTCGCCCTGGTCAGCGGCGCCGGCAGCGAGTCCGGCATCGGTTTCGCCAGCGCCCGTCGACTGGCCCGCCATGGCGTGAAACTGCTGCTGACCGCCAGCAGCGAACGCGTCCACCAGCGGGCGGATGAGCTGCGCGCCGAAGGCTTCGAGGCCCATGCACTACCCGCCGACCTGACCCGCGAGGACGACGTCCGCGCCCTCGCCGAATGGGCGCAGGCGCAATGGGGAAGGGTAGACGTGCTGGTGAACAACGCCGGCATGGCCATGCAGGGCAGCCCGGAGCCCTTCGCCGAACTGGCGGCGATGGACCTGGCGACCTGGAACCTGTCGCTGGCGCGCAACCTGACCAGTGCCTTCCTGCTCACCCGCGCGCTGCTGCCGGGGATGCTGGAGCGCGGCTATGGGCGCATCGTCAATGTCAGCTCCACCACTGGCGTGCGCGCCAGTAATCCGGGCGAATCCGCCTACAGCGCGGCGAAGGCCGGGATGCTCGGCATGAGCATGGGGCTGGCGCTGGAAGTGGCGCAGCGCGGGGTGACGGTGAACAGCGTGGCGCCCGGCTGGATCGCTACCGGCTCCAGCAGCGAGGAAGAAATCCAAGCCGGACGGCGCACGCCGCTCGGCCGTTCCGGGCGACCGGAGGAGGTGGCGGCCGCCATCGCCTTCCTCGCCTCGCCCGAAGCCAGCTACATCACCGGCGAAGTGCTGGTGGTGGATGGCGGCAACTGTCTGATCGAGAACAAGGGATAAGCAAGATGAAGCACGACTGCAGCCTGACCTTCGCCCAACTGCCGGCGCCGCCGGCCGGCCGGGAGTGAAACCATGGCCGACAACCTTCAGGAACAGCTGTACCAGAACCTGCGCCAGGCCCTGCTGAGCGGGCGCTTCCAGCCCGGCGAGCGGCTCAAGATCCGCGACCTGGCCGATGAATGGGGCACCAGCCCGATGCCGGTCCGTGCCGCCCTGCAACGGCTGGTGGCCGAGGGCGCGCTGGAGGGCGAGCCGCAGCGCTCGCTACGGGTGCCGGTGATGACCCGCGAGCGCTACCTGCAGATCCTGCAGGTGCGGCAATCCCTGGAGGGGCTGGCGGTGGAGGATGCGGCGCGGCACCTGCGGCCCGCCGACATGGCGGTGCTGCGCGATTGCACCGAGCGCATGGAAATCGCGCTGAACGCCCGTGACGTCCACGGCTACCTGGAAGCCAACAGCCTGTTCCACCTGACGCTCTACCGTGCCTGCGGCAACCCCACGCTGCTGCGCATGATCGAGGCGCTGTGGCTGCAGGTCGGGCCGTTCTTCAACCGGCTGTTCACCGAGGCCGACCTGTCGCTGCGCCTCAACGACTTCCACGAAGACACCCTGCAGGCGCTGGAGCGAGGCGATGGCGCTGGCGCGCGCAAAGCCATCGAACAGGATCTGGGCTACTGCGGCCAGTACCTGCTCAACCTGCTTGAGCTGGAAAGCGGGGGAAGGCTCGGGGCGCGCTAGGGCGCCCGTCAGGGGGTCTTGATGAAGCGGACGTTGTCCTTCTTGATCAGGATCGTCTCGCCGTTGAGCTGTTCGAATTCGTAATAGTCATTGTATTTGTCGTAGTCGGAATGATCCTTCACCAGGATTTCGCTGCCGTCCTGCAGCGTCACCACGGCCTTGTCGGCGCATCCGGCGAGGCCGAGCAGCAACAGGCAGGTGAACAAGGCTTTCAACTTCATAGTTTCTCCACGGGGCATCGTACCCGCCCGGGCAGCGAGGGCTGGAGGTACGCTGGGTTGCCTGTGTGACCATGGAAGTTTCAGGAAATTCCGACGCCGGGCTTCAAGTATCGAGCCATACGTCGCGCGCCCAGGTCCAGACGGAGTCCCAGGTTTCCTCGGTGAGCTCGCCGTCGGCCCAGAGAATCACCTCGCCGTCCTCGGCGACCGCGTAGTAGTCGTCACCGTCGGCGCAGAGCGGGATCAGCTCGCGCGGCAGGCCATTGGCCCAGGCCACGGCCGCGACTTCCGGCAGGTAGGTGTGGGACTGTGGATCGGTCGCCGTGACGGGTTCCAGGCGGCCATAAACGACGTCGCTGACCAGCAGGAGGAATTCGCGGAATTCCGACGGAATGCCGATCAGCAGCGCTTCCTCGATCTCCACCAGCAGTTCTTCGTCGGGCAGTTCCAGCGGTACCGGAACCGGCTCGTTCGCTTCACGCAGTTTCTCGATCACATCTTCCACAGACGGGGCCTCTCTATATTCGACGAATGGCGCGCTTTATACAGTAGTAGCCGGCCCTCCGCGCAAGACCACTGCGCAGGCGCCGTCCGGACGAGCGGCGGGGTGGAGGGCGTGCCTGTGCCCGATGTGCGGAAATGAATGTGCGGAAACGAAAAAGCCCGGCAATCGCCGGGCTTCTTCTTCACGCGCAGGGTCAGTTCTGGCGGATGCCCGCCACCAGCCAGGGCTGGTTCTCGCCTTGCGGGCGCTCCATGCGCCAGCTTTCGCTGAAGGGTTCGCCCTGGTCGAAGCGCGAGGACTTCGACACGCCGCTGAAGGTCAGGGTGGCGATGGTCTTCTCGGCCTGGTCGTCCACGCCCTCGAGCTGCACGTCGAGGTTGTCGATGTAGGTGGACTGGTAGCCGTCGCCCAGGTCAGCGCGTTCCTGCTTGAGGAACTGCAGCATCTGCGGAGTGACGAACTCGGCGATCTTGTCCATCTCGTTGGAATCCCAGTGCTGCTGCAGGGACATGAAGTGCTCGCGGGCTGCGGCGACGAAACGGGTCTCGTCGAACCAGCTCGGTGCGTTGATCACCGGGCGGCTGTCCATCACCGGACGGGAAGCACCACCGAAGATCGACGGCGGGGCGGCCGGCATTTCACGCTGCATCGGCGCGTGTCCACCGGCCATGGCGGGCTGGTTGCCTTGCTGCTGGCGGCGACGGGAGGCGATGAAGCGGAAGGCGATGAAGGCGATCAGCGCGATGATCAGGATGTCGAGGAACTGCATGCCCTGGAAGCCGTCGCCCATGAACATGGAGGCGAGCAGGCCACCGGCGGCGAGGCCGGCCAGCGGGCCGAGCCAGCGCGAAGCGCCGCTCTTGGCGGCAGCACCAGCAGCGCCTGCGGCGGCACCGGTTGCGGCCGGGCCAGCGGCAGTCGGGGAATTCGGGGCGGCGTTGGGTTGCGCCTGGCGGGTCTGGTGGCTCGGCGCCGAGCCCATGCTCTTGCCGCCACCGAAACGTTTGGCGGCGTTGACGTCGAGGCTGAGCGTCACGGCGACACAGAAGGCCATGGCAAGGCTGAGAAAGCGCTTCATCGTTGTCATTCTCTTGGTTGGTATACGACGCACGTCATGTTGCAGGCCGGGGCCGGTGAGGGCCAGCCGGATTTTGTTTCGTGCTGTTGCCCTGCATGGGCCCGCCCCCTCATATGGGGGCGGTTGAATCCCTTTCCAAATCAGTCTGTTACTGATTCTTTCAGAGCCGCCTGTCGGAAGGCTCGGATGGTAGGCTTCGCTGAGCGAGGCCGTCAGCCGCGCGATCCCCTGACCCCACGCCGCGAGGACCGCCGACCATGCATGCCATCGACTTCATCCAGGACCTCGCGGTGATCATGCTGATCGCCGGTTTCGTCACCATCCTCTGCCACCGCTTCAAGCAGCCGGTGGTGCTGGGCTACATCATCGCCGGGGTGATCATCGGCCCGCACACCCCTCCGTTCGCCCTGGTGCATGACGAGGATACGATCAAGACCCTCGCCGAGCTGGGGGTGATCTTCCTGATGTTCTGCCTGGGGTTGGAATTCTCCCTGCGCAAGCTGTTCCAGGTCGGCGCCACGGCGTTCATCGCCGCGTTCCTGGAGATCACCCTGATGATCTGGGCCGGCTTCGAGATCGGCCGCCTGTTCGACTGGAGCACCATGGATTCGCTGTTCCTCGGCGCGATCCTGGCGATGTCTTCCACCACCATCATCATCAAGGTCCTGGGCGACCTGAAGATGAAGAACGAGCGCTTCGCCCAGCTGATCTTCGGCGTGCTGATCATCGAGGACATTCTCGGCATCGGCATCATCGCCCTGTTCTCCGGCATCGCCGTAAGCGGCACGGTGGAGGCCGACCAGGTGTTCTCCACGGTCGGCAAGCTCAGCCTGTTCATGGTCGTCGCGCTGGTCGTCGGCATCCTGCTGGTGCCGCGCCTGCTGGCCTACGTGGCGAAATTCGAAAGCAACGAGATGCTGCTGGTGACGGTGCTGGGCCTGTGCTTCGGCTTCTGCCTGCTGGTGGTGAAGCTCGAATACAGCATGATCCTGGGCGCCTTCCTGATTGGCGCGATCATGGCCGAGTCGCGCCAGCTGATCCAGATCGAGCGCCTGATGGAGCCGGTGCGCGACATGTTCAGCGCGATCTTCTTCGTCGCCATCGGCCTGACCATCGACCCCAAGGTGCTGGTGGACTACGCCGCGCCGATTCTGGTGATCACCCTGGTGGTGGTCGCCGGCAAACTGATCTCCTGCGGCGCCGGCGCCTTCATTGCCGGCAACGACGGGCGCACCTCGATGCGCGTGGGCATGGGCCTTTCGCAGATCGGCGAGTTCTCCTTCATCATCGCCGCGCTGGGCATGAGCCTGGGCGTGACCAGCGACTTCCTCTACCCGGTGGTGGTCGGCGTGTCGGCCATCACCACGCTGCTGACGCCCTACCTGATCCGCTCCGCCGACCCGCTGGCGCTCTACCTGGGCCGCAGCCTGCCGTCACCCATGGTGCGGGTGTTCAGCCTGTACGGCGAGTGGCTGCGCAGCATCAAGCCGCGCGGCGACAAGGCGATCCTCGCCGGGATGATCCGGCGCATCCTGCTGCAGGTCGGGGTCAACCTGACCCTGGTGATCGGCATCTTCTTCGGCCTGGCGTTCTTCGCCGGGCAGATCGGCCAGTGGCTGGCGCAGTTCGTCGAGCCCGAAGCGCTGCACAAGGCGCTGATCTGGGGCGCCGCGTTGCTGCTGTCGCTGCCGTTCCTGATCGCTGCCTACCGCAAGCTCAAGGCGCTGGCGATGCTGCTGGCGGAAATGGGCGTGAAGGCGGAAAGCGCCGGGCGCCATACGGCCCGCGTGCGCCGGGTGATTTCCGAGCTGATCCCGCTGCTGTCGCTGGGCGGCATGATGCTGCTGCTGGCGGCGCTCAGTTCGAGCATCCTGCCGCCGGGCGAGCTGCTGGTGGTGGTGGCGCTGATCGCCGCACTGGTGATCGCGGTGTTCTGGCGCTGGTTCATCCGCGTGCATTCGCGGATGCAGGTGGCGCTGATCGAGACCTTCGAGCAGAACGGCGGCGGGCATCACTGATGCCCGCCGGCTTCATGGCTGGATTTCGAGGACGCTCTGGGAAGCCTTGCGCTCGCGCTCGGCCTTGTGCATTTCGCGTACGGCCTGGCGCACGGTTTCGTGGTAGCCGTTGATCACGGTTTCCGAGTCGCTGCAGATGATCGACTTGCCGCGCTCGATCCACAGCACGCGATGGCATAGCTCGCGGATCGCCTCCATGCTGTGGGACACCAGAATCACGGTCTTGCCCTGCTTGATCTTGCTGCGCATGGCGGCGTGGGACTTTTCGCGGAAGGTCTGGTCACCTACGCCCAGCACTTCGTCGATCAGCAGGATATCCGGGTCGGCGTGGATTGCCACCGCGAAGCCCAGGCGGGCGCGCATGCCGGTGGAGTAAGTGCCCACGGGGCGCTCGAAGAAGTCGCCCAGCTCGCTGAACTCGCGGATGTCGTCCATCTGCCGGCGGATGTCGGCGAGCCTCATGCCTAGCAGCAGGCCGCTGATGACCACGTTGTCGCGCCCGGACAGGTCTGGCTTGAAGCCGACGTTCAGCGCCAGCAGGCTGGCACTGAGCGGTTTGCTGCGCTGCAGGGTGCCGCGGTCGGGATCGACGATGCCGGCAATCATCCGCAGCAGCGTGCTCTTGCCGGCGCCGTTGTTGCCGATCACCCCGAGGGTCTCGCCCTCGTAGAGTTCGAAACTGACGTCCTGCAAGGCCCAGAACGACTCGTAACGCAGCATACCGACCCGCTGCCGGTAGGACAGGCCGATGTGCTCGGCCTGGAGAATCAGGTCACCGGACATGCATCACCTCAGAACAGCAGCTTGGGGTACTTGCGCTCGTTGCGGTGCATGACCCACAGCGCCAAGAGCAGGAACGGGACGGCGACCGACAGTACGTAGAGCTGCTCGCCCCACGCCGGCCACTGGTTGTGCAGCAGCACATCGCGGAATGCCGTAATCATCACCGTCATCGGGTTGAGATTCAGCAGCGGCGCCATGGAAGCGGGAATTTCATGGATGCTGAAGAACACGCCGGACATGAACATCATCAGCATCAGGAAGTTGTCCACCACCTGGCGCAGGTCCGGCACGAAGGGCAGCACCGCGGCAAGCAGGAAGCCGAAACCGATGATGAATAGCAGCTGGTTGAGGATCAGCACCGGTAGCGCCAGCCACTCCAGTGAGGGGCGGTAGCCGGCGACCAGCAGCGAGAGGATCAGCAGCGTCAGGATGATCAGGAACTTGAAGGTGTTGCTCAGCACCGGGATCAGCGCGAACACGTACTTGGGCACGTGGATCTGCTGGATCAGCCCGGCGTTGGCCTGGATGGCGTTACTGGCCTGGCGCACCGAGCCGTCGAACCATTTCCAGGCGACCATGCCGCTGAGCAGCAGCGGTACATAGCCCGGACGGCTGTGGCCCAGTGCCAGGCCGAAGACGATATAGAACGCCCCCATGTACATCACGGGCTCGAGGATCCACCAGAGAAATCCGAGGAAACGCCGCGCCACTTCGGTGCGCAGGTCGCTGTAAACGCCGTAAAGAATGATGTCCCTGTGCTTCATGTCGTTCTTGTTGGATTGAAAAGGGTGGGGTATTTAAACACAATGCGTCGCAGCAAGCCTGCGTGCCGATTGCGGCGCAATCTGTGCGGATCATCGCCCAAACATAAGAAAAAAGAGCTGGTATGCGCCTATTTGATGTCTTGTTCGGAACCTCCCGAAAAGCCCCCCAGCCCCCGGAAGACCTGGTTCTCATGGTGGTCGGCATGCACCGCAGCGGCACCAGTTTCCTCACCGGCTCCCTGCAGGAGTCCGGCCTGGAACTGGGCAAGCACAGCACCTGGAACCCCCACAATCTCAAGGGCAACCGCGAGAATGGCGATATCGTCGCGTTCCACGATGCGATGCTCGCCGCCCGAGGGCATGCCTGGGACAACCCGCCCAGCGTGGCGCCGGTCTGGACCGAGGCCGAATACGTCGCCGCCCGCGAGCTGATCGACGGTTATGACGGTGTGAAGCGCTGGGGCTTCAAGGACCCGCGCGCGCTGCTGGCCGTCGAAGGCTGGCAGGAGCTGATTCCCAACCTGCGTTTCGTCGGCATCTTCCGCCACCCTTCGGCGGTCGCCGACTCCCTCCAGGCTCGTGGCGGCATGCCGCGCGAGCAGGCGCTGGGCCTGTGGAAGGCCTACAACAGCCGCCTGCTCGAACTGCACGGCCGGGTGAAATTCCCGGTGCTGTGCTTCGATCAGGACGAGGACAGCCTGCACCGGCAGCTCGACGACGTGCTGCGCCGGTTCGGCCTGCAGCCTCCGGCGTCGGAGCGGTTCTTCAGTTCCGAACTCAAACATCACCGGCACGGCGACGAGAACCTCGCGCCCGAGCTGGATGCCATGTATCAGGCTCTCAAAGCCATCGCAGACTGATCCGGGGGTTGTGTCATGCCCATCTTTCGTCGCGCGCCGCGCCTGAGCGTCGTGGTCATCGTCTACAAGATGCCCGAGCAGGCCGACAAGACGTTGCAATCGCTCAGCCCAAGCTATCAGCACGGCGTAAACGAGCGCGACTATGAAGTCATAGTCGTCGAGAACCATTCCGACCGTCTGCTGGGCCGCGAGCGCGCCACCCGGCACGCGGGCAACGTGCGCTATTTCCACCGTAATGAAACCGAACGCACGCCTGTGCACGCCATCAACTTCGGCGCCGCCCAGGCCCGTGGCAGTCACGTCGCGATCATGATCGACGGCGCGCGGATGCTCTCGCCCGGCGTGCTCCGCCATGCGCTGGATGCCTTCCGCCTCGACGCGGAAGCGGCAGTCTCGGTGCCCGGTTACCACATCGGTCACAAGCTGCAGCAGGTCGCGGTGAACGAGGGCTACAACGAAGACGCCGAACAGGTGCTGCTGCAAAGCATCGAGTGGCCGAGCAACGGTTATCGCCTGTTCGACATCGCAGTGCTCAGCGGTTCCTGCCAGGGCGGCTTCTTCCAGGCCAACTACGAGAGCAATTTCATCGGTATGTCGATGCGCAAATGGAAGGCGCTGGGCGGGGTGAATCCTCGCTACAACGACTTCGGCGGCGGCAACGCCAACCTGGACCTCTACAAGCGCCTGCTGGAATACCCGAACACACCGTTCTACCTGCTCTACAGCGAAGGTTCGTTCCACCAGTTCCACGGCGGCGTGACCACCGGCACCCTGCGCGAGGAGCGCGAGCGGGTCTACAAGCTGCTCGATGAACAGGACAAGCAGATCCGTGGCGACAACCGCACGCCGCCCAGCGTGCGGCCGATCCTGCTGGGCTCCGCGCACCCGCACATCTTCCGCTTCCTCAATCATTCGCTGAACCGGGTGCAAGCCGTATGACCGCCTTCCACGAGAAGCGCCCGCTGCTGTCGATCATCGTCATCGCCTATGACATGCCGCGCCAGGCGCTCAACACCCTGATCAGCCTTGCGCCGGACTACCAGCAGGGCGTCGACGCCGACGACTACGAAGTCATCCTGGTGGAGAACCGCTCGCAGCGGAACATGGACGCCGAGGCCATTGCCCGGCTGCCTGGAAACTTCCGTTACTACCTGCGCGACGAAGCGGGCGTATCGCCCGCGCCGGCGATCAACTTTGGCGTTGCCCAGGCGCGCGGCCGCTTCATCGGGTTGATGATCGACGGTGCCCGCCTGGTGACTCCGGGCGTGGTCAAGTACGCGCTGATGGCGTTCCGCATGACCCCCGACGCCATGGTGGTGGTGCCTGGTTACCATCTGGGGGAGAACGAGCAACAGTTTCACCTTACCCACGGCTATTCCGAAGAGGCCGAGCAGCAGTTGCTGGCGGATATCGGCTGGCCGGAGTCGGCCAATGGCTATCGGTTGTTCGATATTTCCTGCTGGAGCGGTGCCAACCCGAACGGCTATTTCCACCCGTTCATGGAAAGCAACTGCCTGTTCATCAACGCCCAAGTGTTCCGGGACATCGGCCGCGCCGATGAGCGCTTCGACATGCCGGGCGGCGGTGCACTGAATCTCTATCTGTACCGCAAGGCCGCCATGCACCCGCGCACCCAGTCGGTGATGCTGGTGGGCGAGGGGTCCTTCCACCAGCTGCACGGCGGCGTCACCACCTCCGAGGTGGAGGGCCGCGAGGAGCTGCTCAAGCGCCAGAGCGACCAGCTTTGCGAGCTGCTCGGCGAGCCTTTCCGTTCGCCGACGGTAGAGCCGATCCTGCTTGGCCAGGCGAAGGCGCCCAGCTTGCGCTATCTGGAGCGTTCGGTGCAGCGCGGTATGGACCGCGTACAACGCTGTGCCGGACGCCAGGAAGACCCGTTCGCCGATCAGGCGCTCAAACCAGAATTCCGCCTAGCCCCGGTGCAGACACCGGTGCGGATCATCGCTCCTCGACCATTCGTTTCCGGAGAAGGCCAGATCATGAAGACCCTCTACATGCCCCCGTCGATCAAGCATTTCGAGCCGCTGCACATGGTCTTCAGCACCTGGGTGGACCACCTGCCGTTCGGCTACGACCTGGTGACCGCACTTCGGCCCAAGATGCTCGTGGAGCTGGGTACGCACAAGGGCCTGTCCTACTTCACCTTCTGCCAGGCAATGAAGGAGAACGACATCGATGGCGTCTGCTATGCCGTGGATACCTTCGAAGGCGACGCTCACACCGACAAGTACGACGAATCGGTGTTCAACGCGGTCAACAACCACAACCGCCAGCACTACCACGGCTTTTCCTACCTGATGCGGATGTTCTTCGAGGACGCGCTCAAGCACTTCGACGACGACAGCATCGAGTTGCTGCACATCGATGGATTCCATACCTACGAAGCGGTGAGCGCCGACTTCGCCAACTGGTATCCGAAGGTGAAGCCGGGCGGCATCATCCTGTTCCACGACGTCATGGCCCGCCTGCAGGACTTCGGCGCCTGGAAGTTCTGGGACGAGACCCGTGGCCAGCACGAGACCTTCACCTTCAACCACGGCTTCGGCCTGGGCGTACTGCGCAAGCCGGGCGGCGATCGCAGCAACGACCATCCGCTGCTCAAGTTGCTGTTCGAAGATGCCAAGGCCGACGAAGGTGCTGGCCTGCGATCCTTCTACGTACACGCCAGCAAGCACCTGGAAAACACCCGCAAGCTCAAGCGCCTGACCCAGGGCCAGCCGCAGCAGCAGCCGGCCACCTGAGTGGTGAGCGAGGCTGCCGAAGCCCGGGCGGCGCTGCGCCAACCGGCCAGCTACCTGCCTGAACTGGAATCCCTGCGTGGCTGGGCGATCCTGCTGGTGGTCGGCTTCCATTACTTCGGCATCCTCGCCCTGGCCGAACGGCCGAACAACCCACTGTGGGTGACCCTGCTCGGCGGGGGCAATACCGGCGTCACGCTGTTCTTCGTGCTCAGTGGCTTCCTGCTGTCGCGGCCCTTCCTGCAGGGGCTGCGAGATGGCCAGCAGGTGAGTATCCAGCGCTTCTATACGGCACGCTTCTTCCGCATTGTGCCGCTCTACTACGCAGCGGTATTGCTGGCCTGGGGCATGACGCAGAAGGCGGCGGCCCTCAAGGCTCTGCTGTTCATACCGATCGGCTTCCAGGCCTTCCCGTTCAGCGTGCCCTGGTGGTCGCTGTGCACCGAGATCCAGTTCTACCTGCTGCTGCCCTGGGCCATGTGGCTGCTGCGCTATCGTGTCGGGCGCTGGCTGGTGGCTGGCGCGCTCCTGGCGTGGGCGGTGGCGCACGTCTACCTGTTCCATTCGCCGGGCTGGCTGTCGCCGAGCAACTTCTGGGAGAACTCGCTGTTCGGCCGGGCCGGTGCGTTTCTCGTCGGCGCGGCCTGCGCCGGGATCAGCCTCGGGCGGGGCTATGACTGGCTGCGCGAACGGGCGCTGGTCTGCGCCGTGCTGCTGGCCGGCTGCCTGCTGGGTCTGGGCCGCCTGTGGCTGTGGTTCTCGCTGAGCGGGGAGCGCAATGCCCTGCAGGCCCTGCCGATGTATCACAACATCGAGTCAGCGCTCTGGGGTGGGGCGATGCTTGCATTGCTGGCGCTGAGCTGGCGGATCAAGGCGCTGCTGGCCAATCCGTTGCTGGATCACTTCGGGCGCATTTCCTACTCGCTCTATCTGATCCATGTTCCGGTGCAGTTCTATTGCCTGTATCCGCTGAAGGCCGCCGGCATGACGCTGGATGCGCACTCCGACGCCTATCTGCTGCGCATTGGTGTCAGCCTTGCGCTGTCCTGGGCTCTGGCATGGGTGAGCTATCGCCTGGTGGAAATGCCCTTCCTGCGCCTGAAGTCCCGCCTGGCGACCTACTCCGGGCGCGCCCCCTGGGCGCGCCGTGCCGCCGACGCCTGAGGCCCGTCAGGCCGGGACGTCACGCCAGTGGGTCGCGAAGCCGGGTTGAGCTTCACCTTCGGGGCGGCCGTTGGTGTAGTAGTACAAGGCCAGGGAACGGCGGTAGACGCCATCGGGGCAGGTCAGCGGATGCGGATGACCGTGGAAGGAGCTGGACGTCGTGCTGAACACCACGCAGCGGTTGGCAATCGGCAGCACGCGAAGAGGCGGGCCGGCCATCTCCGTGTCCCACAGTTCGAGGTGGCCACCGTAGCTTTCCGGCCATTCTTCGTTCAGGTAGATCAGTACGTTGATCCGGCGATCCAGGCCGAAGTCGCGGTGTGTCGCGAAGTCGGTATGCACCTTGAGGAAGCCGCCGCGGGAAATCTGGTGAATCCCTGCGCCGCGCAGGTTGGGGTCGGGGATCAGGTTGGGGATACCGGTCAGTTGCGCCAGGTAATCGAGGAACGCGTGGGAATTGAGCTCCCAGAACAATTGGCGGTAGGTCGGCGGCATGCGCAGGGGATCGCGGATGTTGCGCTTGTCCTTCTGCACGTATTCGCCGCTGGCCTTGTCGGTGTGCGTGGCGTTGTTCCACAGCGGATCGTTCTGATCGTGCGGGTACTCCTGAAGCAGCCGCGAAAAGGTCGACGGGGGCAGAAAGTCGTCGATGACGATATGCGGGAAGGGGGCATTGCCGGCATAGTTCGGTGCCTGGCCGGCGACCTTGGTGGTCAGGGCGGAATAGTCCAGCAGCAGTCCATCGGACGGAGCGCTGGCTTCGCCGTTGCTCTTTGGGGTGAAGAGATTCTTAAGCATTTTTCGGGAATTCACTGAATGTTGTTCTTTTCCACGCGAGCGGCAGCTGCGCTCACGACCCGACTAGCCATTACCTGGCTGATTCTGCTTGCCATGGTCCCTGTGAGCAATGCTCAGGATCAAGGCGCGAAACCGAACATCCTGTTCATCCTGGCCGACGACTTGGGCGTCAACGATATCGGCGCCTGGGGTGACGGCAAGGCGCCCACGCCGACCCTGGACCAGCTCAGCCGCGAATCGCTACGCTTTCGCCAGCACTATACCGACAGCACCTGCTCGGTCAGCCGGGCGGCGCTGATCACCGGGCGCGCACCGGTCAGCGTCGGTTTCGAGCCCAACGGCCTGGGCCTGTCGCCGGACCTGCAGACCTTGCCCAAATCACTCAAGGCCCTGGGCTACAGCACCCACCATATCGGCAAATGGCACGTGGGCGAGGCCCTGGAGTACCCGCAGATCCGCCCCAACCACCAGGGCTTCGATGACTGGTTTGGCATGCTCAATCACTTCGTGCTGCACGGGCCGGACAAGAACGGCAAGCTGGTGAACGGACCGCCGACCTACTACAACCCCTGGCTGGAAACCGACGACGGCCCGCCGGTGCAGTACCAGGGGCACCTGGACGATATCCTCACCGACCGCGCCATCAGCCTGATCCAGCAGGGCCAGCAGCATGGCAAGCCCTGGTTCATCAACCTGTGGCTGTTGTCGCCGCATCATCCTTTCCAGCCCTCCGAGACCTTCAAGAGCCAGTTCCCCGACACCGATGAGGGCCGCTACCTGGCCGTGCTGAAACAGCTGGACCATAACGTCGACCGCCTGCTCGAAGCGTTGCGCACCAGTGGCCAGCTGGACAACACACTGGTGGTCTTCACCAGCGACAACGGCAGCCCGAACCTGGCCCGCGACAGCAATTGGCCGCTGGCCGGGACCAAGATGACCTACCTCGAGGGCGGCGTGCGCACGCCGCTGCTGGTGCTCTGGCCCGGTCATCAGGGTAACGCGGACGTGACTGGCATCAGCCACATCACCGACCTCTACCCGACGCTGGTCGGCATGGCGGGCGGCAAGGCGCCGGCCGGGCTGACCGGGCGCGACCTGTCCGGTTACCTTGCCAAGGGCCAGCCTCTGCCCAAGGTCGATGCGCTCTACTGGGCGGCGGATGTGATGACCTGGGGCATGACCTACGGCGGCCACCTGACCGGCCGCGGCCTGTTCTACCGGCCCACGCTGGGCAAGCTGGAGAGCCACCCGGTCACCGGCCCGCTGGGGGTGAGCGCGACCAGCGCCGAAGCCTTCGAGCCGATCGGTCGCGATGAAGCCCTGAGTCTGTTGCGCGCCTGGGAGCAGAAATACCGACCCATCCCGCTGACCTGGCATCCCGCTGTCGGCAAGAGGCCGGCCTTCCTCAGTGGCCGCGACTACCAGCGTGCGCCGGTCCACGGCGCCTACAGCCTGGGGCTGGGCTTGGGCAAGGCGCGAGTAGATGGCGCGCGGCAGGTCCTGGTCGAGCAGGAAGGGCTATGGGGCATGGCCATCGACAAGGGGCGCGTAGAAGTGTGGCGTGGCCCGCTGCGCCTGCAGAGCGAGCCTGTAGCGCTGGAGGGCCAGTGCAATGCCCTGGTGGCCAGCTTCAACGTGAAGCCCTATTCGAAGTTCCCCTTCCCGGGGCCGGAAAAGGGCGCGCTGACGGTTTACCTCAACGGCAAGGTCATCCTGCAATCCCAGGAGCCGATGCCGCGACCGGAAACCGCCGAGCCGCTGGCGCACCCGACCTACATCGGGGCTTCGGCCAACGGCGGGGATCGTTTCGCCGGCAGGATCGCCAAGCCGCTGCTGGTGGACAAGTTCATGCTGCCGCAGCTCGATGGCTACGGCCTGGACGACATGCAGGCGACGATCTGCCCGTCCAGCACCGCCGCTCGCTGACGGGACTGGAGGCCTAGATGGCCTCCAGCTTCGCGTACCCCATCATCAGCCACTTGCTGCCCTCGCTGTCGAAGTTCACCTGCACCCGTGCCTGGGCGCCGGAGCCTTCGAAGTTGAGGATCACGCCGTCGCCGAACAGCGGGTGGCGTACGGATTGGCCGAGGCTGAACGGGGTGTCCGGCACGCTGGCGCCGCTGAACAGGTTGCCGCTGCGCTGGTTGCCCGAGAGCGGGCGGCTCACCGAGTTGGACAGGCGCACTTCCTGGATCAGGCTCGGCGGGATTTCGCGGACGAAGCGCGAGACCTTGTTGTAGGTCTCGCTGCCGTACAGGCGGCGGGTTTCCGCGTAGGTCATGACCAGGCGGTGCATGGCGCGGGTGATGCCCACGTAGGCCAGGCGACGTTCCTCTTCCAGACGGCCGGGTTCTTCCAGGCTCATCTTGTGCGGGAACAGGCCTTCCTCCACGCCGGCCAGGAACACCAGCGGGAACTCCAGGCCCTTGGCGCTGTGCAGCGTCATCAGTTGCACGCTGTCTTCGAAGGCGTCGGCCTGGGTGTCGCCGGATTCCAGCGCGGTGTGGTCGAGGAAGGCCACCAGCGGCGGGGTGTCTTCGTCGTCCGGGGTCTCGAAGGCGCGGGCGGCGCTGACCAGTTCCTCCAGGTTTTCCACCCGGGCCTGGCCTTTCTCGCCCTTCTCTTCCTTGTGGTAGGTGATCAGGCCGGACTGCTCGATGACGATCTGGGTCATCTGGTGCAGCGGCATGCCCTCGACCTTCACCGCGAGCAGGTCGACGGTCTCCAGGAAGCCGTTGAGCGCGCTGGCGGCGCGGCCGGCCACGGCCTTGGCGGCGATCACGTCGTTGATCGCGCGCCACATCGAGGTGCCGTTATGGCGCGCGGCGTTGCGGATCGCCTCGACGGTCTTCTCGCCGATGCCGCGTGGCGGCACGTTGATCACCCGCTCCAGCGCGGCATCGTCGTCGCGCAGGCGGATCAGGCGCAGGTAGGCCAGGGCGTTCTTGATCTCGGCGCGCTCGAAGAAGCGCTGGCCGCCATAGATGCGGTAGGGGATCTTCTCGCGCAGCAATGCTTCTTCCAGCACGCGGGACTGGGCGTTGGAGCGGTAGAGGATGGCGATTTCGCTGCGCTTCAAACCATCCTTGCGCAGGGCGTCCTCGATGGTCTCGACGATGTAGCGCGCCTCGTCGTGCTCGTTGAAGCCCGAATACAGGGTGATCGGGTCACCCTCGACGCCGTCGGTCCACAGCTCCTTGCCCAGGCGCCCGCTGTTGTTGGCGATCAGCGCGTTGGCGGCCTTGAGGATGGTGCCGGTGGAGCGGTAGTTCTGCTCCAGGCGGATGTCCTCGGTGCCGGCGAAGTCATCGCCGAACTGCTGGATGTTCTCGATCTTCGCGCCGCGCCAGCCGTAGATCGACTGGTCGTCGTCGCCGACCACCATCAGGCTCTCGCCGCCCTTGCCGAGGAAGCGCAGCCAGGCGTACTGCACGGCGTTGGTGTCCTGGAACTCGTCCACCAGGATGTGACGGAAGCGCCGCTGGTAGTGTTCCAGCAGGCTCGGGCGGTCGCGCCAGAGGTCCAGCGAGCGCAGCAGCAGCTCGGCGAAGTCGACGACGCCGGCGCGGGCGCAGGCCTCTTCATAGGCCTGGTAGACGCTGACCATGGTCGCCAGGTAGAGGTCGCCGCCGGCCTGGATGTTCTGCGGGCGGTTGCCCTCGTCCTTCTGGCCGTTGATGAACCACTGCGCCTGGCGCGGTGGCCAACGCTGCTCGTCGAGGCCCAGCTCGCGCACCACGCGCTTGACCAGGCGCAGCTGGTCGTCGCTGTCGAGGATCTGGAAGTTCTCCGGCAACCCGGCTTCCTGCCAGTGCGCGCGCAGCAGGCGGTGCGCCAGGCCGTGGAAGGTGCCGACCCACATGCCGGCCGGGTTGATCCCCAGCAACTGCTCGATCCGCGCGCGCATCTCGGCGGCGGCCTTGTTGGTGAAGGTCACGGCCAGGATGCTGTGCGGCGAGGCGTTCTCGACCTGGATCAGCCAGGCGATACGGTGCACCAGCACGCGGGTCTTGCCGGACCCGGCGCCGGCGAGTACGCGCTGGCGCCCCAGCGGCGCGGCTACGGCCTGGCGCTGCGGGTCATTGAGGGAGTTGAGCAGGTAGGAGATGTCATCGTTCATGGGGGGCATTCTACCGACGGGCGGTTTTCCCCGGCAAACCGGGCCGCCGTCCGGCGTCTTCCCGACGAAAGTTGGGAGGGCTTGCAGCCAATTGCCATCATCCTGCTTGGGTGGGGCTATCTCCTCGGGTATGCTCCGCCGACGCCTAGGCCTGACACCTACAAGAAAAACGCCTATGACCGCTTATGTAGAGCCTTCGGCGATCCCGGTGAGTCATGCCGAGATCCGCCAGCAGTACGCTCACGAAATTGCCGTCGAACGCACGCGCCTCCTTTATCAGGGCTCGCGGGTGCCGACCCTGCTCATGCTGCTCAACGGTCTGGCCTGCGCCGGGTTGCTGTGGGATTACGTGAAGCCGGGGCTGCTCGCCGGCTGGCTGGTTTCGCTGGTGCTGCTGGCCGTGCTGCGGCTGATCCAGGTGTCCGCCTTCAACGCCGCTTCCGCCGAGCGCCAGGCCAGCCCGCACTGGCAGCGCACCTTCCTGTTCGGCGCCGGGGCTTCGGGGCTGACCCTGGCCTTCGCCGCCATCGCCCTGGTGCCGCCGGATGCCTTTCTCCAGCAATCCCTGGTATTCGGCCTGATCGCCGCGGCCATCCTGTCTGCCAGCGTCGCCTATGCGGTGAGCCTGCCGGCCTTCCTCACCTTTGCCTTGCCCTGCCTGTTCCCGTCCATTGCCTATCTATTGATCAGCGATAACCCGCTGCAGCAAGGCTGGGGCGTGCTCGGGGTGATCCTGCTGGCCGCGCTGCTGGTGGTGGCGTGGCAGATTCATCGGGTGGTCCACGTGGGCCTGCTGCGACGTTTCCAGGCCCAGGCGCTGGTGGCGCACCTGGAGCGCGCCAAGGCGCAGACCGAAGCGCTGAACCAGGACCTGGAGCGCGAAGTCGAGCAGCGTCGCCGCGCCGAGCGCGAACTCTGCCGCGCCCGCGACGCGCTGCAGGAGCGAGTGGAGGCGGGCAGCGCCCAGCTCAGCCACACCGAGGCGCGCCTGGCGCTGGCGCTGGAGGCCAGCGAGCTGGGCCTGTGGGACTGGAACCTGCTGACCGACGAAGTGCACCACTCGCACCTGGAGGAAATCTTCGGGCTGACCCAGGCGGCGGTAAAGAGCGTGCGCAACGACCTGCGTCCGCGCCTGCACCCCGACGACCTGCCGCTGCTGCGCCGCGCGCTGGTCGAACACCTCAAGGGCCGCACCGACGGCTACCGCATCGAGTACCGCGTGCGCCACGCGGCCGGCCACTGGGTCTGGGTGGAAGACCGTGGCCGGGTGATGGAGCGCGATGGCCGCGGGCAGGTCACGCGGATGGTCGGCACCCGCGCCGACATCTCCCCGCGCAAGCTGCGCGAGGAAGAGCAACGCCTGGCCGCCACGGTGTTCGAGGCCGCCAGCGAAGGCATCATCATCCTCGACCCGGATTACCGGCTGATCGCCCTCAACGAGGCCTTCACCCGCCTCACCGGCTACCGCCGCGAGGAAGTGCTGGGGCACAACGTCGCGCGCCTGATGGGCTCCTCCGAAGCGCTGCGCCGCTACCAGTCGATCCGCACCGAGCTGGAACGCCAGGGCACCTGGCAGGGCGAGCTGATCGAGACGCGCAAGAACGGCGAGCTGTACCCGCAGTGGCTGCAATTGAACGTGGTGCGCGACGGCCGCGGGCAGGTCGCCCATGTGGTCGGCTTTTTCGCCGACCTCACCGCCCGCCGCGACGCCGAGGAGCGCCTGCGCTACCTGTCGCACTACGACGAACTCACCGGGCTGGCCAACCGCACGCTGTTCAAGGAGCGCCTGCACGAGGCCAGCCAGCGTGCGCGCCAGGAAGGCCGCACGGCGGCGCTGCTGCTGATCGACCTGGACCGCTTCAAGCTGCTCAACGACAGCCTCGGCCACGAAGTCGCCGACCAGTTGCTGCGGCAGATGTCGCGGCGCATGACCCAGACGGTGCCCGAGGCCGACACCATCGCGCGGCTGTCCGGCGATGAGTTCGCCGTGCTGATCGACTCCTACGCCAGCCTCGCGTCCCTGGCGCGGCTTTCCAGCCGATTGCTGGCCAAGCTGCGCACGCCGATGACCGTGGGCGGCCACGAACTGGTGGTCAGTGCCTCGGTAGGCATCAGCCTGCTGCCGGACAACGCCTGGGAAATCTCCGCGCTGATGAGCCAGGCGAACATGGCCATGCAGCACGCCAAGCACCTGGGCGGGAATACCTTCCAGTTCTTCACCGACAACCTGCAGGCCTGCACCCTGGAGCGCCTGCAACTGGAAACCCGCCTGCGCAAGGCCATCGACGAAGGCCAGCTGGACGTGCACTACCAGCCCAAGCTGAACCTGGCCAACGAGCGCCTGGACAGCGCCGAGGCGCTGGTGCGCTGGCGCCACCCGGAGATGGGCATGGTGCCGCCCGGCGATTTCATCGGGCTGGCCGAGGAGACCGGGCTGATCGGCGCCATCGGCGAGTTCGTCCTGCGCCGCGCCTGCCAGCAGGCCCGCGCGTGGCAAAAGCATGGGCGCGAGCTGCGGGTGTCGGTGAACCTCTCGGTGCACCAGCTGCGCACCGGCAACCTGGTCGACCTGGTGCGTACCGTGCTGGAGGAAACCGGCCTGCCGTCGCACCTCCTGGAGCTGGAACTCACTGAAAGCCAGCTGCTGGACAACGTCGAGAGCGTCACCACGACCTTCCGCCAGCTGCGCGAGATGGGCGTGAAGCTGGCCATCGACGACTTCGGCACCGGCTATTCCTCGCTCAGCTACCTCAAGCGTTTCCCGGTGGACTACGTGAAGATCGACCAGACCTTCATCCGCGACCTGTCAGAACGCGGCGAGGATGCGGCCATCACCCGCGCGATCATCGCCATGGCCCACAGCCTGGAGTTGAAGGTGGTGGCGGAAGGCGTCGAGCACGCCGAGCAGTTGCGCTTCCTGCGTGCCCACGGTTGCGACGAGATCCAGGGCTACCTGATCAGCCAGCCCGTGCCGGCGGAGGCCTGCCTGGCGCTGCTGGAGAGAAGCGACAGGCTGGTTCAGTGATGCTGGTGGTCGGCGGACACGCCCTGTAGCACGCTCTGGTCGATTTCGCTGAAGCGCAGGACTCGCCCGCCTTCGGCGGTGGCCATGCGATCGGCGTCCGCGCGGTCGGCGAATGAGGCGAGCGTGGCACCCATGGCGCCGGGGCGCTTCACCCCGACCACGTAGAACGCGCTGGTGGCGTCGATCAGGTGGCGGTCATCGGGGTGGTTCCAGTCGCTGCGGGCCATGTCGTGCACGTACAGGCGCGCGCCGCTGTGCTGGTTTTCCGGCTGCAGCCACCAGCCCAGCAGCTCGGCGGTGGAGCAGAACTTGTGCACCGCGCCGGGGGCCACGGCTTCGCCTTTCGGCCCGGCGAAGTCGCTGATGATCATGCCGCACACGTGGCATTCCTCGCCGTTCTGGAAAGGCACCGGAGCGAGATTGGCGTTTTGCCGGGCAGCATCGTCGCAGCCGCCGAGCAGCAGGGCGAGGAGGCCGGCGGTGAAACCCAGGCGAAGGGAGCGGGACAGCAGCATGGTGAAACTCCTCAAGTCAGATCGGGCGTCGGCGGAACAGCGCGTAGGCCAGCGCCAGCGCGGCCAGGGTCCAGGCGCACAGCGCCAGCCAGAGTGCCGCGACAGGGACGGCCAGATCCCGGCCGAGGGTCAGCACCCCGCCCAGCTCGGAGCCGAAATCGGGCAGGTTGATCAGCCGGTACAGGTCGGTAGGGTTGAGCAGCAGCAGCCAGGGCAGCAGGTGGGCGCTGAGCTGGCCCTTGCCGATCACCAGCAGGGCGAGCAGCGCCAGGTCGAACAGCAGGACGAAGAAGAACCACACGCCCAGCGCCAGGCCGGCGGCGGTGGATTTCTCGCTGACCCGGCTGCTCAGCGCATAGGCCATGGCCAGGAAGGTCCAGCCCAGCAGGCAGGACGACAGGATGAAGCGGGCGAAGGAGCCCAGCAGTTGCCCCAGCGGGATGCCCGGCACCAGCACGGCGATGGCCAGCGCGGCGGCGGAGAAGCCCAGCAACGTCGCCAGGCCGAGGATCAGGCCGTGGCCGAGGAACTTGCCGATGAGCAATTGCCCGCGTCCCAGTGGGTAGGTCAGCAGGAGCAGCAGGGTGCCGCCTTCCTCTTCGCCGACGATGGCGTCGTAGGCCAGCAGCAGGGCGATCAGTGGCATCAGGAAGGTGGCGAGGCTGGTCAGGCTGGCCAGCGTTGCCGGTAGCGAAGTGAAGCCTACCTGGCCGCTGGCGGCCGCTCCCAGCCAGGCGATACCGACTGCGAGCAGTGCGAACAGCAGGCTGATGGCGAGCAGCCAGCGATTGCGCAGGCCGTCAGCGAGTTCCTTGCGCGCGATGTTCCAGATCGGCTTCATGCCGGGGCTCCCGCAGGTGTGCTTTGCATGTGGTGCCGATAGAGGTCTTCCAGCGACGGCGGCAACACCTCGAGCTCCTGCGCTTGCTCGGCGAGCAGCACGCTGAGCACTTCGTGCTGGCGCTCCTCGCCGACCCGCAGCTCCAGCCGGCGACCATCCAGGGCGGTGACGCCATGGCCAGCCTCGCGCCAGTGTTGCGGCCAGTCGCCGTCGAGTCTGCCGGCATAGCGGATGCGCACTGGCAGCCTGGCATCGCGGCGCAGCTCAGCGAGGCTGCCGGCGGTGAGCAGTCGGCCCTTGGCAAGGATCGCCGCGCGGTCGATGTGTGACTCCACGCCGGGCAGCACATGGGAGCAGAGGATGATCCCGGTGCCCTGTGCGCGCAGGCGGTCCAGCCACTGGTAAAGCTCGATGGTGGCCAGCGGGTCGAGGCCGACGGTGGGTTCGTCGAGCAGCAGCAATTGCGGCTGGCCGAGCAGCGCCTGGGCCAGGCCGAGGCGCTGGCGCATGCCCTTGGAGTAGGTCTTCACCCGGCGCTGTGCGGCGTGGCTGAGGCCGACCTGTTCGAGCAGCTCGTCCACTTCGGCAAGCCGTGCGCCCTTGAGTCGGGCGAAGTGCTGCAGCGTCTCGCGGCCGCTGAGCTGCGGGTAGAAGGTCACGTTTTCCGGCAGGAAGCCGATGCGCCGGCGCACCGCCGGGTCTCCCGGCGACTGGCCGAAGACGCGCACGCTGCCCCGTGTCGGGCGCAACAGGCCGAGGATCAGCTTGATCGTGGTGGTCTTGCCGGCGCCGTTATGCCCCAGCAGGCCAAGGACTTCGCCGGCGCCCAGTTGCAGGTCCAGGTCATGCAGCGCGGTGAAGCCGCCGTAGTCCAGGGTTGCGTCGCGGATATCCACGGGGTTCATGGTTGCGCCTCCAGATCAGGGGCGCGCATCAGCGGGAAGCTGTCGCGCACGCCGGGCGGACGGGTAACGGGAAACGCGCGCTGGACCCAGCGCAGCAGTTCGATGGCGGGGCTGGTCATCAGCAGTTGCACCTGCGGGTACATCCACAGCAACTGGTCGACCTTGTCGTTGGGTTCGTAGGCGACGTCGCCGACGCCGTCGGCATTGCGGTCCCAGCCCAGGTAGTCGCTCCAGTAGTTGCCGTGGCCATCGGCGGACCATTCCTGGGTGCGGCTGGCGACGTACTTGACCTGCTGGCGGTTGCCGATGAAGGCATTGCCGCTGATGCGGTTGTCCTCGGAGCCGGCAGTCAGGTGGATACCCAGGGCGCTGCTTTCGAAGCGGTTGTTCTGAATGCGGTTGAACAGCGAGTTGTAGATGAACAGGGCCTTGCCCTCGGCCCCGGAGATCATTGCGTCGCCGCCGCCATCGCCGCTGCGCACGGCTTCGACGCGGTTGCCGGTGAGGGTGGAGTAGGTGATGTAGTTCATCAGGATGCCGTAGTTCTGGTCGTCCACCGAACGGTTGCCGACCACGGTGAGCTTGCGGCTCTGCATCAGCGCATAGCCGGTGCGGGTGTGCCGGGTGGTGTTGCCGATGACGCGGCTGTTGTGGGTGAACATGTAGTGCACGCCGTAGCGCAGGTCTTCGAAGAGGTTGTCTTCGATGGCGCTGTCGTTGGAGGTGTCGATGTACACGCCGTCGCGGGTCTGGCGGACCTGGTTGCCGCGCACCAGGGCATTCTTCACCGCGTAGAGGTGGATGCCGTTGCCGCGGTCCTGGGAGCGCACGCTGGGGTCGCCCTGGATACGGTTGTCGAGCACCTGCACGTCGGCGGTCGCGTCCAGCCAGATGCCGAAACCAGCGCCCTGCAGGTCGTTGCCGCGCACCACGGTGCCGCTTGCGGCCTTGTCGATGAAGATCGCCGCGTCCATGGCCGTCAGGTCGCGCCCCCAGTTGCGCAGGGTGCAGTTCTCGATGGTCACGCCGGGCACCCGCACGTGCAGCGTGCTGCCGGCACCCAGGCCGTCGATCAGCGCGCCGGGCGCACAGCGCAGGTGCAGTGGCTGGTCGAGGGTGAAATTGCCGGTGTAGGTGCCGGCCGGCAGGGTGCGGATGTCGCCATCGTCCTGCAGCGGCAACTGGTCGATGGCTTGTGGTTGCGCCTGGGCGCTTGCCGCGAGCAGCAGCGACAGGGCAAGGCCAGGCCGGGTGAGTCCCATGCAACACCTTCTCGTCGATGCCCCGCCGGCGGCTGCCGGCGGGGCCAGGGGCGTGGATATCAGGCCTTTTCCACCAGCATGCGGCCGACCATTTCCATGTGCAGCGCATGGCAGAACCAGCTGCAGTAGTACCAGTGCAGGCCGGGCTTGTCGGCGGTGAAGGTGATGGAGGAGGTCTGTTGCGGGCTGATCTCCATGCTCACGCCGTGGTTGACCACGACGAAGCCGTGGGAGACGTCCTCGATCTCGTCCAGGTTGGTGATGGTGACGGTGACTTCGTCGCCCTGCTTCACGGTGAACTCGGTGAGGCCATAGGCGGGAGCGGACGAGGTCATGTACACGCGCACCTTCTTGCCGTCGCGGATGACCTTGTTGTCCTGCATCAGGTCGATGCCGTCGCGCTTGGCGATTGCCACGGTCTCGGCGAAGAAGGGATCGTCGCGTGCCCAGATCTTGCGGGTCTTGATCTGGTCGCGGCGGGCCAGGATGCAGTCATGCGGCTCGGCGAAGGTGGGGCCGTCGTGCACCAGCTTCATCTCGTCGCCGGAGATGTCGATCAACTGGTCGTTCTCCGGGTGCAGCGGGCCGGTGGGCAGGAAGCGGTCCTTGGAGAACTTGCTGAGCACGACGATCCACTTGCCGTCGGCTTCCCTGGTCTCGGTCAGCGTCGCGTGGTTGTGGCCCGGCTGGTAATGCACGTCGAGCTTCTGGCGGATGTAGTCGACCTTCTCGCCCTGGTAGGCGCGAATCGCGTCAGCGATGTTCCACTTCACCAGCTGGCTGTCGATGAACAGCGTGGTGTAGGCGTTGCCGCGGCCGTCGAAGGTGGTGTGCAGCGGGCCCAGGCCCAGTTCCGGCTCGCCGACGATGACGTCGCGCGGGTCCTTGAGCTTGCCGGCGAAAAGATCGGGCAGCTTGTCGATGGCGATGATGCTGCAGGTGGGCGAGAGCTTGCCGTTGGCGATGAAGTACTTGCCGTCCGGCGAGGTGTTGAGGCCGTGGGGGTTCTTCGGCACCGGGATGTAGCGGGTGACGACGCTGTCCTTGCCGTCCTTCTTGCGCCCGTCGACCACCGGTACCTTGCTGTCGCCCAGGGTGATGAAGCGCTTGGCCTTGATTTCCTTCTCGATCGCCGGGACGTCGAACACCACCACCCAGTCGCGCTCGTTGCGCATCATGCCGGCCAGATCGGTGGCCTTCTCCGAGTTGTAGCAGGTGGAAGCGGTGAAGCGCCCGGTGTAGTCCATGTCGCTGTTGTCGAGGTTGCCGTCGACTATCACCTGCCAGGCCACTTCCATGGTTTCGGCATCCAGCGCGTTGTACATCGTGAAGGCGTTGTCGCCGGAGATGTCGAAGGTCGAGCCGTCATTGGGATGCGGGATGATGAACTCGGCGTTGCAGAACACGTACCGGGTGTGCGGCACCTTCTGCAGGCGCAGGCCGTGGATGGCCTGGACGTTGGGAATGGTGGTGATCCGGTCGCACTTCATGATGTCCAGGCGGATGCGCGCGACGCGGCTGTTGGCCTTGTCGTTGATGAACAGGTACTTGCCGTCGTACTTGCCGTCGGTCATCGAGATGTGCGGGTGGTGGCAGTCGCCGTTGTGGAAGCGCGCGCTGTCGCCGAGGATGCGCCTGCTCTCGTTGGTCAGACCCCAGCCAGTGGCGGAGTCGACGTTGAACACCGGGATGCGCATCAGCTCGCGCATCGACGGAATGCCCAGCACACGCACTTCGCCCTGGTGGCCACCGCTCCAGAAACCGTAGTACTCGTCCAGCTCGCCGGGGGCGACGTGGACCTTGTCCTGCGCCGACTTCACCGCGTCCGCCCAGGCCTCGCGCGAGGTGAAAGCGCCCATCGAGCCTGCCGTTACCAGCGCCGCTGCGCCGGTTACCGCAGAGGCACCGAGGAATCCCCGCCGGCTGAGCCCGGCGATCTCGTCCTGTTGCTGCTTCTTGTCAGTCATGTCCTGCTCCTTCCTTAAGGCAAATGGTCAGATCTGTTGCACGGCGATCAGTTGGTCGTCGTCGCTGGTGGCGGCGCGCTTGCCGCGTTTCTTGCGCTTGTTCACCAGCGGCGGGCACTTGTTCTCGTTGTGGTAGGTCATCTGGCAGTCGAGGCAGTAGTGGCACTCGTTCGCGTTGATCCTTCCATCGGGATGGATCGCCTGGATCTCGCACTCGTTGGCGCAGAGCTGGCACGGCTGGCCGCATTCCTTGCGGCGCTTGAGCCAGTCGAACAGGCGGGCCTTGCCGGGGATCGCCAGCGCCGCGCCGAGCGGGCAGACGTAGCGGCAATAGACCTTGCGGGTGAACAGGTTGATGACCAGCAGCACCACCACGTAGGCGACGAACCACCACTGGCGGTCGAAGTGCAGGGTGATGGCGGTCTTGAACGGCTCGACCTCGGCGAAGCGCTCGGCGGTGGCGAGCGATTCCAGGGAGAGCCCGAACAGCACCAGCAGGACGATGTACTTGATCGCCCAGAGCCGTTCGTGGACGGCGAACGGCAGCTCGTACTGCGGCACCTTGAGCTTGCGCGCCGCCTCGTTGAGCAGTTCCTGCAGGGCGCCGAACGGGCACAGCCAGCCGCAGAACACGCCGCGGCCCCAGAGCAGGATGCTGGCGGCGGTGAAGGTCCAGAGGATGAACAGCAGCGGGTCGATGAGGAACAGCTCCCAGCGGAAGCCTTCGAACAGCGAGTGGACGAAGGTCAGCACGTTGACCACCGAGAGCTGACCCAGGCAGTACCAGCCGATGTAGGTCAGGGTGAACAGCAGGTAGCCGCGGCGCAGCCAGTGCAGCAGTTGCGGCCGACGGGTCAGGTTGTCCTGGAGGAAGAGGATCACCGCGAGCAGTCCCAGTGCGCTGAGCAGCACGCCGATCTGGAAGCTCTTCTGGTACCAGACGCGCAGCCACATCGGCCGCTTGGCATCCTCCAGGGCTTCCAGCTCCGCCGCGCTGGGCTGCGGCCGGTCGAGGTAGCTCTCCGGCGTCTGGTAGCCCAGGTCGAAGGTGGTGAACAGGCTGTCCACCGGGCCGGTCTGGCGCCGCACCAGCAGTTCCAGGTCGAAGGGTGTGCCGGGATCGAAGCGCTGGGCGGCGCGGACGATGAAGATCGCCATCTCGGCGAAGTGCGGCATGCCGTCTGCGTAGGTATCCGACAGGCGCTGGTAATCGAGGTCGCGGAAGCTGAGGATGTCGCCGAACTGGCGAATCTGCACCCGGTCGAAAATGCCGCCGCGCACATAACCCGAGCCCTTGAACGAGTATTCGCCGCTGCCCAGCACCGCCACCGCGTATTCATTGGGCTTCAGGGCGTCCATCAGCTCGCGGTATTGCTTGTCGCCGAGCAGGTTGCGGCCGACGCTGGGCGGGTTGAGCAGGGCGGTGTAGAGATCGATGAAGGTGTCTTCGCGCTGTTGCGCATCGCGGGCCGGGTTGACCTTTTCGGCGGCGGTGCCCTTGAAGGCGTCGTCGATCTGCCCGCGGGTCAGTTTCAGCTGGCGGATCGCGCCGTTGCCCAGCAACTCGTTCCAGCTCGCCGGCTGGTAGGCGTCCGCGCGCACGACAGCGGGCTTGGGCCGCACCTGGCCGTCGTCCTTGATCAGCTTGAGCGAGACTGCCACGGTGCGGGCGGCGCGCATGATGATCTCGTTGACCACCATGACCGTCACGGTGGCACCGGCGACGGCATCCACGGTGACCGTCTGCGGATCGCCGGAACGCCCGACGGCGACCCGCTGGTCGGCACGCAGGCCGCTGTAGCCGGCGGTGAAGGCGTGAAGTTTTTCTTCGGGAATGCCGATCAGCAGGATCGGCTCGTGGTGTTCGAGGACGTAGCTGTCGCGGATCACCGCCTGCGGATCGAGGATCACCTGGACGTTGATCGGCTTGCCGGAATACGCCGGCATGCGGGTAACGCGGATGCTCTGGAAGGCGTAGCCCAGCAGTTTGTCGCCGTGGGACAGGCGCCGCACCCCGTACTCGCCCTCGGGCTCGCCGATGTGGTCGGCCTGGGGGAACACCTGCTGGATGCGCGTTCGCTCCAGATCGCTGAGATCGGCGCTGTGCGCCGCCAGGCTGAGCATGAGCAACAGGCAGCCGAGCAGCGCCCTGTACAGATCGCGAACGCCCACCATGGGGCCTCCCTGCTTCATCGCCCGGTCGGGCGGAACTGCGTCAGAAGGCGGTGGGCGCCGATCTCACGCAACGGGTCACTTGAGGGTGACGATCCACTCGGCCAGGGTCTTGGCTTCTTCCGGGCTCACGGCGTTGGCCGGCATCGGGATCGGGCCCCAGTTGCCCTTGCTGCCGGTCTTGATGCTGTTGGTGATGTGGGCGACGCCATCGGCCTGTGGGCCGTACTTGGCGGCAACGTCATGGAAGGCGGGGCCGACGAGCTTCTTGTCGACCGAATGACAGGCCACGCAGGCCTTCGCCTTGAACAGCTCCTCGCCGGTGCTGGCCATCGCGGTTGTCTGGACCAACAGGCCGCCGAACAGCAGGGCTACCAGGGCTTTGTGCATGAACGTTTCTCCTCACAGGCTTGGCGCTTCGAGGCGCCGATCGTTTTCGCCGGCTTCCCGCCCGGCGTCTGGGGCGATTCTAGGAGCGGCCCCTGCGGCTTCCGCTTGATGCCAATCAAGAAGTTCCGGCGCCGTGCTTGAGGCAATACGCCGCGCTGGATAGCTTGCTGCCCAAACTTCCTACCGAGATTCGTCCGTCATGAATGCCCCTGCGCAGAACGACCCGCCGCTCTTCTACCAGCCATCCGGCAACGAGGTGGCGCTGTTCACCCATGCGTCCGCGCAGGGCATGCCGGTACTGATCAAGGGCCCGACCGGCTGCGGCAAGACCCGCTTCGTCCAGCACATGGCGCAGCGCCTGAACCTGCCGCTGTACACGGTGGCCTGCCATGACGACCTGTCGGCGGCGGACCTGGTCGGCCGCCACCTGATCGGCAGCGACGGCACCTGGTGGCAGGACGGCCCGCTGACCCGCGCGGTGCGCGAAGGCGGGATCTGCTACCTGGACGAAGTGGTAGAGGCGCGGCAGGACACGGTGGTCGTGCTGCACCCGCTGGCAGACGATCGCCGCGAACTGTTCATCGAGCGCACCGGCGAAGCCCTGGTGGCGCCGCCGGGCTTCATACTGGTGGTGTCCTACAACCCCGGTTACCAGAACCTGCTCAAGGGCATGAAGCCCAGTACCCGCCAGCGCTTTGTCGCCCTGCGTTTCGACTATCCGACGGCAGAGGCCGAAACCGCGATCATCGTCCGCGAGGCCGGTGTCGCGCCGGAGCTGGCGCACCGCCTGACGCAACTGGGCGTGGCCCTGCGCCGGTTGGGCCGGCAAGAGTTGGAGGAGGTCTGCTCGACACGCCTGCTGGTGCTGACCGCGCGGCTGCTCCACGCCGGCGTGGCACCTCGCGACGCGTGCCGCGCCGGGCTCGCCGAGCCATTGTCGGACGACGAAGCCACGGTCGCCGCGCTGATGGACCTGGTCGATGTCCATTTCGCCTGAGGCGACACTCGATGCCCGGCGCCTGCCGGGCGACCTGGCGATGTGGTTGTTCATCCTCGCCGAGCTGACGGTCTTCGCCATTCTCATCATCGTCTTCGCCGTGACCCAGCACCTGGACGTCGAAGGCTTCCGTGCCGGCCGCGCGCAACTGGACCTGTCCACCGCCCTGGCGCTGACCCTGACCCTGCTCACCGCCGGCTTCTGCGCGGCGCTGGCGGTGGAGCAGGTGCGCCACGGCCGGCAGCGCCGCGCGGCTGCCCTGCTGGGCGCTGCCGTGCTGCTGGGGCTGGCCCACGTCGTGCTCAAGGCCGGCGAGTACCAGCATCTCGCTTCGCGCGGGCTGGACCTGGAATACAGCACCTTCTTCACCCTGTTCTGGCTGATCACCGGCTTCCACTTCCTGCATGTGCTGCTGGGACTGGTGATCCTCGGCTGGATGACGTTGCGCTGCCTGCGCGGCGCGTATCGCCGCGACGCCCTGGGCGGGCTGGAATCCGGCGCGCTCTACTGGCACATGGTCGACCTGGTCTGGGTGGTGCTGTTCCCGCTGGTCTACGTGCTGGCGCCCGGCTCATGAACACGCTGCTGCTCGCCTGGCTGGCGATGCTGCCGATGTCGATCGCCGCCGTCTGGCTCGGTCACCACGCGCCCGACAGCCTGTTGCCGGTGGCGGCCATCCTGCTGCTCGGGCTGGGCAAGGGCTGGCTCATCGTCGGGCGCTTCATGGAGCTGAGCCACGGCCCGCGCCTGTGGCAATCGCTGCTGCTCGGCTGGCCGCTGGTGGTCACCGGCGTGATCCTGGCTTTGCACGCAAGCCACTGATTTTCATTCGGAAAAATACCTGACTAGAAGCATTGGTCTTTCTTGATTGCCATCAAGCGAGACGCCTGGGGACGGTTCCTACAATGGCACCGACCGTGACCTAGGAGGGCCCCATGTCAGAGACATTTACCAAAGGGATGGCGAGGAACATCTACCTGGGAGGAGGCGTTTTCTTCTTCCTGGTGTTCCTCGCCCTGACCTATCACACCGAAACCACCTTCCCCAAGCGCACCAACCAGAGTGAGCTCACCGAATCGGTGGTGCGCGGCAAGCTGGTGTGGGAGCAGAACAACTGCGTGGGTTGCCACTCGATCCTCGGCGAAGGTGCCTACTTCGCGCCGGAGCTGGGCAACGTTGCGGTCCGCCGTGGCGGTGACGCGGCGTTCGGCAGCTTCCTCGCGGCCTGGATGAAGATGCAGCCGCTGGGCGTCCCCGGCCGCCGGCAGATGCCGCAGTTCCACCTGAGTGACCAGGAGGTCACCGACCTCGCGGCGTTCCTGCTGTGGACTTCGAAGATCGATACCAACAAATGGCCGCCGAACAAGGAGGGTTGAGCATGAACCCGGGCAATCCCTATCTGAAATTCGCCTCGCAGTCGGTGGCCAAGCCGTACTTCGTGTTCGCCCTGATGCTCTTCGTCGGGCAGATCGTCTTCGGACTGATCATGGGCGTGCAGTACGTCATCGGTGACTTCCTGTTCCCGGCGATCCCTTTCAACGTCGCGCGGATGGTGCACACCAACCTGCTGATCGTCTGGCTGCTGTTCGCCTTCATGGGCGCGGCCTACTACCTGATCCCCGAGGAGGCCGACCGCGAGCTGTACAGCCCGAAACTGGCCATCGTGCTGTTCTGGGTATTCGCCGTCGCCGGCGTGCTGACCATCCTGGGCTACCTGCTGGTGCCCTATGCCGGCCTGGCGAAGCTGACCCACAACGAGCTGCTGCCGACCATGGGGCGGGAGTTCCTCGAACAGCCGACGATCACCAAGATGGGCATCGTGGTGGTGGCGCTGGGCTTCCTCTTCAACATCGGCATGACCATGCTCAAGGGCCGCAAGACCGCCGTCAGCGTGGTGATGATGACCGGCCTGGTGGGCCTGGCGGTGTTCTTCCTGTTCTCCTTCTACAACCCGGAGAACCTCTCGCGCGACAAGTACTACTGGTGGTGGGTCGTGCACCTGTGGGTGGAAGGCGTGTGGGAACTGATCATGGGCGCGATGCTGGCCTTCGTGCTGATCAAGATCACCGGCGTCGACCGCGAAGTCGTGGAGAAATGGCTCTACGTGATCATCGCCATGGCCCTGATCACCGGCATCATCGGCACCGGCCACCACTTCTTCTGGATCGGCGCGCCGGGCGTGTGGCTGTGGCTGGGTTCGATCTTCTCCGCGCTGGAGCCGCTGCCGTTCTTCGCCATGGTGCTGTTCGCCTTCAACATGGTGAACCGCCGTCGCCGCGAGCACCCGAACAAGGCCGCCGCGCTCTGGGCCCTGGGCACCACCGTGACCGCTTTCCTCGGCGCCGGCGTGTGGGGCTTCCTGCACACCCTGGCTCCGGTGAACTACTACACCCACGGCTCGCAGCTCACCGCGGCCCACGGTCACCTGGCCTTCTACGGCGCCTACGCGATGATCGTCATGACCATGATCAGCTACGCCATGCCGCGCCTGCGGGGCATCGGCGAAGCGCCTGACGCCCGTGCGCAGAGCCTGGAGATCTGGGGCTTCTGGCTGATGACCATCTCCATGCTGCTGATCACCCTGATGCTCACCGCCGCCGGTATCGTCCAGGTCTGGCTGCAACGCATGCCCGCCGATGGCGCCGCCATGCCGTTCATGGCCACGGTCGAGCAGCTGAAGATCTTCTTCTGGCTGCGCCTGTACTCCGGTGTCGGCTTCTTCATCGGGCTGATCTGCTACCTGCTCAGCTTCCGCCAGCGTGGACGCGTGGCGGTCGCTTCTGGCGTGGCTCAGGTGAGCTGATCGATACCGTCCACCCAGGCCCGTCCGCTTTGCGGCGGGCCTTTTGACGTTTACGGAGTCTGCCGGACTGCGATCTGGCCGGTAGCGCTTTTAGCTCCCTCTCCCTTCAGGGAGAGGGGACTGGCTCGGCGTTCTGTTGGGACACCGTGCCCCGTTCCTTCTCTCGGCCTTCCGGAGTCGCCATGACCATCCACCTCGAAATCGAAGAAGGCTTCGGCCGTGCCTGGCACCGTTTCATCACGCGCCGTGCCAGCCCGGAGTTCGCGGAGGCGGCGGTAAGCCTGGAGGACGTGAGGCGCAGCCTGCTGCTGTTGTTCCGTGGCACGGGCGGCGAAGCGGGGGTCGGCGTGGAGGCTGCCAGCGCCCGCGAACTGCTGGTGCGCCGCAGCCTGCTGCAGCAAGTGGCCGGCACCTGCCAGCAGTTGCCGGTGGCCTGGTTCGACGCCGATTCCCTGCGCCTGCCCGCACAGCTGGCGGTGTACCCCGACGTCGAGTTGAACCGTGAACTCTACCGCTGGCTGGCGCTGCTAGCCGCCCACAGCCAGCCGATGCGCCACTGGGCGCGGGACAACCAGGCCTGGACCTGTGCCGTGCTGGAGCGCTACCCGTTGCTGCGCCCGCGCTACCGCCGGCTGGTGGAGGCGCTGCTGAGCCTGCGCCCTGATGCCGGCGACCTGCCGCCCGCCGAAGCGGCGCTTGAGCTGGCGCTGCAACGGGCGCTGCGCGATCCGGGCAGCGTCGAGCGCCTGCCGCGCAGCGAGAAGGCACCGTGGCCGATACCGTTGTGGCTGTACCCGCCGCAACGCCTGGCCGCGCCGCAGCACACCGACCTGATCGACGGCGACGAGCAGGGCCGTTCCGCCCACAGTGAAGCCAAGGGACTGGCACGCAAGCGCGCCGAGCGGGTCGAGCAGGACCCTGGCCGCGGTGGCCTGCTGCTGTTCCGCCTGGAAAACCTGTTCAGCTGGTCCGAGCACATCGAACTGGATCGCGCCGGCGACGACAGCGAGGACCTCGACGCGGCGAAGGTCGCGGACGACCTTGACCACCTGAGCCTGTCCCGGCAGCGGCAGAAGAAAGGCGGCGGGCTGAAGCTCGACCTCGATCTGCCGGCCGCCGACTACGATGACGTTCCGCTGGGCGAGGGTATTCGCCTGCCGGAGTGGGATTACCGTCGTCAGCAACTGATCGACGACCATGTCTGCCTGCAACCGATGCTGCCGCGCGACGCCGTGCCGGCGCCGCTGCCGGATGCCCTGGCGCCGATTGCGCGGCGCCTGCGCCGGCAGTTCGAAAGCCTGCGCCAGCAGCCGCAGTGGCTGCGCCGGCAACCCCAGGGTACAGAACTGGACCTGGAAGCCTGGCTGGATTTCAGTGTCGAACGGCGCCTGGGCGCGTGCAGCGAACCGGGGCTGTTCCTCGAACGCCGGCAGACCCGCCGCGACCTCGCGTGCCTGCTGCTGGCGGACCTGTCGATGTCCACCGACGCGCACATCGACAACGACCACCGGGTGATCGACCTGATCAGCGACAGCCTGCTGCTGTTCGGCGAGGCGCTACAGGCGGTGGGCGATCGTTTCGCGCTTTACGGGTTCTCCTCGCTGCGTCGCCAGCAGGTGCGCCTGACCCAGCTGAAGACCTTCGACGAGCGCCACAACGATGTGGTGCGCGGACGCATCCGCGCGCTTCGCCCTGGCTATTACACGCGCATGGGCGCGGCGATCCGCCGGGCCACGCAATTGCTGCTCGAACGCAAGGAGCGCCAGCGCGTGCTGCTGATCCTCACCGACGGCAAGCCCAATGACCTGGACCTGTACGAGGGGCGCTACGGTGTCGAGGACACCCGCCAGGCCGTGCTGGAAGCCCGTCGCGCCGGGCTGGTGCCGTTCTGCATCACCATCGACCGCGAGGCCGCGGACTACCTGCCGCACCTGTTCGGCAGCCAGGGCTACCTGCTGATCAACGACCCGGCGCAATTGCCGGTGCAGTTGCCGCAGCTCTACCGGCAGCTCACCCGCCGCCAGGGCTGACCAGCAAGGAATGTAGGGCGAATGAAGCGGAACGCGTCATCCGCCACGGCGCATAACGCCTGGGGCGTTATGCGCCCTACGAAGCTACGGGGCTGATGGCACATTCTGTAGGAGCGAGCTTGCTCGCGAACCTGGCCCCGCTGCGGGGTTTGGTTCGCGAGCAAGGGCTAGGCGCCCCCCTCGGTCCTGCGAAGAGAAAAGGCGAGCGGGGTTCAGCGCGGCAACCAGACCATCATCACCCCACAGAACACCGCGAGGATCACGCAGTACCAGGCGAAGCGCCGCAGCCGGCGCTGCTTCGCCAGTTCCTGGTCCACCGGCAGGGGCATCCCGCACTGCGGGCAATCGGCAGCGTCCTCGGGGCTCTCTTGCTGGCAGTACAGGCACTGGCGCATGGTCTACTCGAACTGTTCCAGCCGCGCGACGTCGAGGACCTGCACGTTGCGCCCGTCGAGGTCGATGATCTTCTCGTCGATCAGTCGCCGCAGTACGCGGGAGAAAGTTTCCGGCTGGATCGACAGGTGCCCGGCCACCAGTTGCTTGGCCATCGGCAGTTCGAAGCGGCTGTCCGGGTTGCCATGGCGATTGAGCTGGGTGATCAGGTAGCGCACCACGCGGTGGGTGGAGTTCTTCAGCGACAGCGTCTCGATCTCGTTGATCCGCCGGTGCAGGCGCACGCAGAGGGTGGCGAGCAGGGAGAAGGGCAACTGCGGGTTGCTGTGCAGCAACTCCATGTAGGTGCGGTTGGCGAAGCGGTAGACCTGCGTGGGCTCCAGTGCCTGGGCCGAGGCCACGTAGTCGGAGGTGTCCATCAGCATCATGGCTTCGGCGAAGGTCTGCCGGCTGCCGACGACCTCCAGCACCTTTTCCTGTCCCTCCGGTGTCAGGCGGTAGATCTTCACCGCCCCGGAAATCACGAAGTAGAAGGAATGGGCCGGCTCGCCCTGGAGAAACAGCTTGTCGCCCTTCTCCAGGTTGAGCAGCGTGCTGGTGGCGAGCAGCTGCTCCAGCTGTTCCTCGTTGAGCACGTTGAACAGGTGGTGGCCGCACAGAATCTGGTGGTGGACGCGATGCGCGTGCATGGCGGGGCGCTCCTGGGCGGGGACAATCCCGCCAGTATGTGCGATGCCGCCGGGCAGCGTGGTGAGACAAGCTGTCACTGGTCGCCCTCCTGGCTCCCGGTCCGGCGCTCAGGCCGGGTGGTTGGCGCCGAGGAACAGCAGGTTGTTCTCCAGGTGGATGTGCTGCATCAGGTCCCGACGCAGTTCTTCCAGGCCGCTGTAGAGACGCCGCCAGCTGTTGCAGCCGTCCGCCGGCACGGTGAGGTCGTCGGTCAGGTCGGCCAGCGCGGCGAGGGACTGCGAGTGCTCGTCGTGCTCATGGCGCATCACGCCGATCGGGCCCTTTACGTGGGTCAGCGGGATGCCCTGGCGCAGCCAGGGGAAGAGCACGCTCTCCTCCTTGCACATGTGCCATTCCAGCTCTTCCTGCATCTTCTTCAGGTGCGCGGTCAGCCCGGCGGGGCATTGCGGATGCGCGGCGTGGGTCTTCTCGACGCGCTCGGCCAGCGGGATCAGTGCCGGCAGCTGCTCGCGGTGGACCTTGTGGTAGCGCTCGAGGATGTGGTCGATCAGTTGGTCGTTGCTGGTCAGGCGCCAGTCGGTCTGATCGTTGGCAGGGGGCAGCGACTGCAGTTCGGCGGCGATGCGCTGGGCGTCGAGGCCCTGTTCGCTGGCGGCTTCGCCCAGGCTGCGCTGGCCGGCGCAGCAGAAGTCGAGCTTGTAGTCGTGGAACAGCGCACAGCTGCCCGGCAGACTGAAGGCCAGGTCACTCAGGGTGCGTTCGGTGAGGGTATCGGTCATGGTGGGCCTCGGGTGGAGTGGGGCACGGCGGCCGCAGTCGTCGTGGCCGTGAGTCTTGGCAAGGAGGCGGTCAGTCTAGGGAAGGGCGCGCGCCGCGCTCCTTGATTGCAGTCAAGCGCCCTCGACCAGCACTTCCCGCTCGTCGCCGCCGGCCACCCGCATCAGCTGCTGCGGGTTGCACACCAGCAGCTTCTGCCGGCCACCGCGCACCAGGCCACGCTCTTCCCAGGCGCTGAGGATGCGCGAGACGGTGTGCAGGGTGGTGCCGGTCATCTCGGCGATGTCCTGGCGGGTGACCGGGAAATCGATGCGGATACCGTCGGCTTCCGCTCGGCCGGACTGCTGCACCAGGCGCAGCACGGTATGGGCGACGCGCCGTTCGACCTCTTCGGTGGCCAGCTCGCAGAAACGTACGTGGGCTTCCTGCAGCCGTTCGCCGATGGCCTGCACGGTGTTCAGGGCGAAGCCGGGGTGGCGCGCGAGCAGGGGCTCCCACTGGCCGGTGGGCCAGGCCAGCACGAGGCTGTCCTGGCTGGCCGTGGCGGTCGCCGGGTAGTCGCGACGGCCGAGGGCGCGGACGAAGCCGAACAGGTCGCCCGGATTGACCACCCGCACCAGCACCCGCTGGCCATCGCCGGTGAGCTGGGTGGCTTTCAGGCGGCCGTGCACCAGCAGGTAGAAGTTGCTCGCTGGCGCGCCCTGCTCGAACACGGCCACGCCGCTGTTCAGGCGCAGGATGCTGGCCTGGCGGAGGATGTCGTCCTGTTCCTCGCGGCTGCTGTTGGCGAAGGGCGGCAAGTTGTCCAGCCAGGCGCGGTGGAGCGAGAGATTGGCGGTCACGGCGATGATTCCCGTCAGTTCGCCGCAGCATACCGGCTAAGGGCCGTGGCGGAACTTGAGGGGAATCAAGGGATGTCCCTGACCAGGCGGAAGCCGAGGTTGTCCGGTGGTTGCCCGGCGCTGCAGCCGCCGCCGCGGGCATCGCGGACGAAATCGTTGATCGCCGCCCGGTGGCGGCCTTCGGCGATGCGGATCGAGCAGTACTCGGCGCGTTCGGTCTGGGTGCCCCGGGCGTCGAGGTTGACCCGCTGATGGCAGCTCTGGGTCCACTCCCAGACATTGCCGCCCAGGTCGGCCACGCCGTATTCGTTGAGCCCGTGGTTGCCTCGCGCCTGGGGCAACGCGGATGCGCTGGTGCGGGTCTGCGCTTCCAGGCGGTAGCGCGCCAGCCAGCGCCGGGCCGGGTTGCTACCGTCATCGTCGTCGATGCGCAGGGCATCGTCGGCCCAGCGCGACCCGGCGAAGAAGGCCCACTCGCGGTCGGTCGGCAGCCGCCAGGGCTGGCCGGTGCGTTTGGACAGCCAATCGGCATAGAGCTGCGCATCCAGCAGGCTGGCGCCGGTCAATGGCATGTCGTCGCGGGAGGTGCTGTTATCCAGCGCCAGGCAGGCGCCTTCGGCCACGCAGCGGGCGTATTCGCCCTGGCTGACCTGGAATTTCATGACTTCGAAGCGCGGGGACAGGTGTTCGCGCTGCGACGGCGCATCCACGGCCTGTTTCTCCTGCCAATAGTCGCCCGCCGGACGGAAGTCGAAGTCGCGGGGTTCGAGCCTCACGGTTTGCGGCGCGAGTTCCGGTGCGTACTGCGGCCGCAGCAGGAGGAAGGCCCCGCCCAGCAACAGTGCGACGGGGACGCCGATCAGGATGGTCTTGCGCATGGTTTGCCCGGTCGCCGGCATCGATTACTGGGAAAGGGCCGGCCCGGAGGGGCCGGCCTCGGGGCTTACTTGATCGCAGTCGGCGGCTGGATCTGGCTCATCAGGTCGTTGTTCCATTGGCCTTCGACCTGGATGTGCGCCGCGGCGCCCAGCAGCACAGCCTCGATGAGGTTGTGGTTGAGGTAGGTGTAGAGCCCCGGCTGCAGGAAGGTGTACAGCGCAGCGCCGGCTGCACCGCCCGGAATGAACCAGGTTTCCAGGTCTTCCTCCGGCGGGTTGTGGAACTTGCCGGTGGCCCAGACGTGGTCGCCGTGGCCGCCGATGAGGTGCGGGCGGGTATCGCGGTTGGCCTGGGAGTGGACGATCAGCAGGGTCTCGCCGACATTGGCCTTGAGCGCATTCTTGCCGGTGAGGGCGCCGACCTTGCCGTTGAACACGATGTGGCTGGGGATCAGCCCCTTCATGACCTGCTGCATGTCGTTGTAGCTTTCCATCGGCGTGCCATAGCGCTTGAAGTTGCCGTCCTTGTCGCGCGGGACGTAGAAGTCCTGCTCGCCGATATAGACCACCTTGTCGTACTTCAGCGCCTTGCCGTCGCGGTCCTTCAGGCCGTCGCGCGGCAGCACCATGATCGCGCCGTTCATGCCCGAGACCACGTGCCAGGGGATCATCGCGCCGCCGGGAGCGCAGTGGTAGACGAACACGCCGGGGCGGGTGGCACGGAAGCGCAGTACCACTTCCTCGCCGGGCTGGATGATGGTCAGCGCGCCGCCGCCCAGGGCACCGGTGGAGGCATGGAAGTCGATGTTGTGGGTCAGGGTGTTGGTCGCCGGGTTGACCAGGGTGAGTTCCAGGTAGTCGTCCTGGTGCACCACCATCATCGGCCCGGGCACCGAGCCATTGAAGGTCATGGCGTGGATCTCGGTGCCGTCGTCGTCGATGACGTGCTTTTTCTCCTCGATCACCATGCGGAACTGGACGACCTTGGGCTTGCCCTTGGCGCGCTGCTCGTGGGCGTGGACGAAGGGGGGCGCAACCAGCTCGACCTGGACGTGCTCCAGCTTCGAAAGGTCCACGGCCGGCCCCATGTTCTTCGGCGCCGCCTCCCCGTCGGCCATTGCCGTGCCGCTGCCGAGCATGCTGCCGGTGACGCCCAGGACCACGGCGCCGGCCAGCAGGGTGCGGCGGGAAAGCGAAATCTCTTCCTGATCAAACATGGGTAACTCTCCGTAATCGACGAACTGTCGTTGGCTACAGAAATACCCGGTCCGCAGATTCCTTCTTTGAGCCGGAACAAAGAAGGAATCTGCTGGACAACGTGTCGCAGGCTCCGATGTGCGGTAGATCGCGTTTACAGTCTTGTACCCATGCGGGCGGGCAAGAGTGGACGCGGCGAGGTAAGATTCTCCCTGCTCTGAATTCCGGCCCGGCGTGCGGGCTCCAACGGACAAGGATCATTCATGCGTCTGTACGGACTGACCCTGCTGGCCCTGATCACCGGCTGCCTTGGCGTGCAGGAAGTGCGCGCGAGCAGCGACGACTCCTGCTACCCGAGCTGGAACCTCAAGCGCGACTCGCTGGACGTGTGCAACAGCCTGCCGTTCCTGAGTCCGGGCAACGACAGCCGGGTCAACCTGCAACTGCTGCTGGCCGACGCCGGCCAGGCCAGCATTCCCAACCACGCGCTGACCGACGACGAACAGCAACTGGGCTACGGCCAGGTGCCATTCCCGCTCGCGCGCTGGCTGGAAGGCGCAACGCCAGGGGATTCGACCGACAGCTCCAGCGCTGCCAGCACCGCGCCGCTGGCCGACCTCGCCGCGCGCATCGGCCTGCCGGCGGATGCCGTGCAGACCTCCGCCGACAGCTTCGCCAGCGGCGAAGGAAGCCGCTGCCGCAGCAACAGCGCGGGCACCGCCCAGGACTTCCTCAGCCAACTGCTGCTGGTCGACAGCCTGTCCGCCGGCGAACGCCAGGGCCTGGCCCGCGCGCGCCTGACCCTGCTGGGCGCCTGCCAGTGGGACGAAACCCAGCTCAGCGTGTTGCTGCCGGGTGATCTGCAGAGCGAGCCGGCCAAGGCTTACCGCAGCTACCTCAAGGGCGCCGCGGACTTCTACAGCGGCCGCTTCGGCGACGCGCTGAAATCCTTCCGCGCCCTGCAGGACAGCGACCAGCCCTGGCTGAAGGAAACCTCGCGCTACATGGTCGCCCGCGCCCTGCTCAACCAGGCGCAGCAGAACGCCTTCGACGAGATGGGCTACCCGGACCTGCGCAAGGTCGACAAGAAACTCCTCGCCCAGGCCGAATCCGCGCTGGGCGACTACCTCAAGGCTTATCCACAGGGCCGGTACAGCGCGTCGGCCAAGGGCCTGACGCGCCGTGTCTACTGGCTGATGAGCGATGAAAGCCGCCTGGCCGGCGAATACGCCGAGCTGTTCGCCCGCGAGGACGCCGACGATCTCGCCCAGTTGGTGCAGGAAGTCGATAACAAGCTGTTGGTCACCGCCCATCCGGCCGATGTGCGCGATGCGCGCCTGCTGGCGGTGCTCGACCTGATGCAGATGCGCCACCACGAGCCCAGCGAGCCCCGCGCCCTCGACGCCGCAGGCCTGGCCGCACAGAAGGACCTGTTCGCGAAGTACCCCGGCCTGCACGACTACCTCACGGCCGCCTACCAGTTGTACGTCGAGGAAAAGCCCGCCGAGGCGCTGAAATCCCTGCCCGAGGAGCTGCCGGCCAAGCTCGACTACCTCGCCTTCAGCCAGCAGGTCCTGCGCGGTTTCGCCCTCGAGGCCGGCAATGACTGGATCGCCGCCGAGAAGCTCTGGCTGCGCCTGCTGCCGCTCGCCGAGCAGCCACTGCAGCGCGAGCAGCTGGAGCTGGCGCTGGCCTTCAACTACGAACGCAGCGACCGCCTGGTGAAGGTCTTCGCCGAAGGTTCGCCGGTGCATACGCCGATCATCCGCGAGATCCTCCTGCGCCACGTCGCCGGCCCCGACCTGCTGCGCCAGCAGGCAAGATCCACCAGCGTCTCGGTGGAGGAGCGTGACACGGCCCTGTTCGCGCTGCTCTACAAGGACCTGCTGCACGGCCAGTACCAGGCCTATATCGACGACCTTGCCCTGCTGCCCACCGACGGCAGCGGCAAGCCGCTGGGCGCCAGCATCGGTTACCTCTACGGCAGCATGCCGCTGTCGCTGTTCCAGTGGCCAGGCGGCAAGAACGACACCGGCTACGAATGCCCGGCCATCGTCGACATCGCCCGCGACCTGCAGCAGAGCCCGCAGCCGCCTCGGGCGTTGAACTGCCTGGGCGAATTCATCCTGCGCAACAACCTCGACGGCTTCCCGCTGGATACCCAGCCCAGCGAGCGTGAACTGGGCGGCGGCGAGTCGCTGTTCTCCGGTACGCCCTATTCGCGCATGGACGGTTACCTCAAGGTCATCGCCGACAAGCAGGCGCCGGAAGAGGACCGCGCCTACGCGCTGTTCCGCGCCATCAACTGCTTCGCGCCCAGCGGCTATAACGGCTGCGGCAGCCAGGACATCGCCCCGTCGCAGCGCAAGCAATGGTTCCGCACGCTCAAGGGCCAGTATTCCGCCACGCCCTGGGCGAAGTCCCTGAAGTACTACTGGTAAGCCCCGTGCGGCGCGTGCTGGCGCTGGCGCTGGCGTTGCTCGCGGGCAACGCCGCGGCGGCCGGCGTGGACGCCGCGGACCACGATGCCTTCTGGCTCTGGAGCGGCGTCGCGCCCCAGCCGGTGCTGTCCCAGGCACGCACCCTCTACGTCCTGCAGGGGCAGGTCAGCGCGTCGCGCCATAGCGATGGCCGCGCCCGGCTGATCGCCCAGGGCATCGCCATCCCGCGGCTGAAGCAGGGCGAAGTGTGGGTGGTCTACCGCGCTCACACCCTGCGCTGGAGCGAGGACATCTACCGCACCCTGCTCTCGCAACTGCGCCGCTGGCGCGCCGCGGGCAATCCGGTCGTGGGCGTGCAGATCGACTTCGATGCGCGCACGCGCTACCTGAACGAGTACGTCGACTTCCTCCAGGACCTGCGCACGCGCCTGCCCGCGGGCTGCAAGCTGAGCATCACCGGGCTGATGGACTGGGGCAGCAACGCTGCGCCGGAGACCATCAACCGCCTGGCCGGCGTGGTGGACGAAGTGGTGGTGCAGACCTACCAGGGCCGCCAGACCATCCCCAACTACCAGGCCTACCTGCCGCGCGTGGCGCGGCTGCAGCTGCCCTTCCGCATTGGCCTGGCGCAGTACGGGGAGTGGCAGGCGCCGGACTACCTGGCCAAGAGCCGGTGGTTCAGGGGGTATGTGGTGTTCCTGCAGAACCCGTGAGTCTGGAGCGGCGGTGAGTCGATCGCGGACGGAGTCCGCTCCCACGTGCGCCGGCGATTCTGGCGTCGCTGCCACGTCCTACGCGGTGTTGAACGTGTGTGGGAGCGGACTCCGTCCGCGATAGCTTCCCGCCGGCAGCGGACTCATCTGCCGCCGCAGCCACACTTGCCGCAATCATTCCCGCAACCACCGGCTGCGGCCGGCTCGCGCGAATCGCGCGTGGTACCGCGATTCAGGTTGCGCATCAGCAGCGCGTACTCCAGGTCCAGCCCTTCGGGCACCGGGATATGGACGACGTGGCTGTCGCCCGGCGCAACGCCGACGGACTCACCCCGGGCGTTCTCCATGGCATGCAGGCGGAAGGTGCGGTTGCCGGCCGGGGTCATCAGCTCGACGCTGTCGCCGACTTCAAAGCGGTTCTTCACCCGCACTTCCGCCAGGCCGTGGCGGCGCTCGCCGGTGAACTCGCCGACGAACTGCTGGCGCTCGGACAGCGAGTGGCCGTACTGGTAGTTCTGGTACTCGTCATGCACGTGGCGGCGCAGGAAGCCCTCGGTGTAGCCGCGGTGGGCGAGGGATTCCAGGGTGTCCATCAGGCCGAGGTCGAAGGCGCGCCCGGCGACGGCGTCGTCGATGGCCTTGCGGTAGGCCTGGGCGGTGCGCGCGACGTAGTAGTGGGACTTGGTGCGGCCCTCGATCTTCAGCGAACGCACGCCCATCTGCGCCAAACGCTGCACGTGCTGGATGGCGCGCAGGTCCTTGGAATTCATGATGTAGGTGCCGTGCTCGTCCTCGAAGGCCTCCATCAGCTCGCCGGGGCGGTTGCCCTCTTCGAGCAGGACGATCTCCCGGGTCGGCGCGCCGATGCCCAGGGTCGGTTCGACGTTGCGCACGGCGTGGCCCAGTTCGTCCTCGTGGGCGGCGTGGGTCTGGTACTCCCAGCGGCAGGCGTTGGTGCAGGTGCCCTGGTTGGGGTCGCGGCGGTTGATGTAGCCCGACAGCAGGCAGCGCCCGGAGTAGGCCATGCACAGCGCGCCGTGGACGAAGACTTCTAGTTCCATGCCCGGCACGCGTTCGCGGATCTCGCCGATTTCCTCCAGCGACAGCTCGCGGGACAGGATCACCCGCTTGAGCCCCTGCTGGCGCCAGAACTCCACGCTGGCCCAGTTCACCGCGTTGGCCTGCACCGAAAGGTGGATATCAACCTCGGGGAAATGCTGGCGAACCAGCATGATCAGGCCGGGATCGGACATGATCAGCGCGTCCGGGCCCAGGGCGATCACCGATTCGACGTCCTGCAGGAAGGTCTTCAGCTTGGCGTTGTGCGGGGCGATGTTCACCACCACGTACAGGCGCTTGCCCTGGGCGTGGGCCTCGTTGATGCCGGTGGCGAGGTTGGCGTGGTCGAACTCGTTGTTGCGCACCCGCAGGCTGTAGCGCGGTTGGCCGGCATAGACGGCGTCGGCGCCATAGGCGAAGGCGTGGCGCAGGCTCTTCAGCGAGCCGGCGGGGCAGAGCAGTTCGGGGGAAAACGGCGTGGGGGACATGGCGGCGCAGCGGGTAGTGGGAAAAAGGCCGCCACTCTAGGAGATCCGCGGGCTGCGCGTGCTGAGCGAGGTCAACGCCGAGACGCTTTGCGTAGGACCGAGGGGGACGCCCAGTCCTTGCTTGCGAACCGCATGGCACCGTGCCTTGCCGGTTCGCGAGCAAGCTCGCTCCTACAGGGGGTTCCCGGCGTGCTCAGGAGCGGACTTCGTCCGCGATCGATTTCCGCTCGCGCCGAGCGGACCGGTAGCCCATCGCGGACAGCGTCCGCTCCTACGCAAGTCCGATCATTCCAGCCAGCGCCGGCCCTGCAGTTCCAGCAGGGTCTGCGCCTGTTCCGGCCCGTTGCTGCCGGCGGGGTAGGGGCGCGGGCTCAGGTAGTGCTCGTGCCAGCCCTTGATGATCGGGTCGACCCAGCTCCACGCCGCTTCCACCTCGTCGCGGCGCATGAACAGAGTCGAGTCGCCTTCGATCACGTCCAGCAGCAGGCGTTCGTAGGCGTCCCAGCGGCGCTTGTGGGTGCTGAAGGCCTGGGCGAGGTTGAGGTCCAGCTCCACTGGTTCCAGCTGCATGCCCTTGCCGGGGGCCTTGGCCATCAGTTGCACGCTGATGCGCTCCTCCGGCTGCAACCTTATCCACAGGCGGTTGGCGGCGCCGGCGCCGCTGCCGATCAGGCTGTTGGGGACCGGCTTGAACTGGATGACGATTTCCGAACACTTCTTAGCCATGCGCTTGCCGGTGCGCAGGTAGAACGGCACGCCGGACCAGCGCCAGTTGTCGATTTCTGCCTGAACGGCGACGAAGGTCTCCGTATCGCTGTCGTTGTCGACATTTTTCTCGAACCAGTAGGCCGGCACTTCCTGCCCGCCAATATGCCCGGCGGTGTACTGGCCACGCACGGTCTTGTCCTGCACGTCCTGCCCGGAAACCGGCCGGAGCGCCTGGAGGATCTTCACCTTCTCGTTGCGCACCGCCTCGGCATCGAAGCGCACCGGCGCTTCCATGGTCACCAGGCAGAGGAGTTGCAGCAGGTGGTTCTGCACCATGTCGCGCATGGCCCCGGCATGGTCGTAGTAGCTGCCGCGGTTCTCCACACCCAGGGTTTCGCTGACGGTGATCTGCACGTGGTCGATGTGCCCGTTGCGCCACACCGGCTCGAACAGGGTGTTGGCGAAGCGCAGGGCCATGAGGTTCTGCACGGTCTCCTTGCCCAGGTAGTGATCGATGCGGAAGACGCGGGATTCGTCGAACACCTCGCCGATGGCCTGGTTGATCGCCACCGCGGACTCCAGCGAATGCCCCAGCGGTTTCTCCAGCACGATGCGCGCCAGCGGCCCGGCCAGGCCGGCGATCTTCAGGTTCTGCGCAATCGGCGCGAACAGGCTCGGCGCGGTGGCCAGGTAGTGCACCAGCACGCGGCCTTCCGTGCGCTTGAGAGCCTTGGCCACGCGGCCGAAGTCGGCGCTTTGCGAGGCGTCCATCGCCACGTATTCCAGGCGCTGGGCGAAACTGCGCCAGGCCTCGGCGGAAAAGTCGCTGCGCGCCACCTGGGCGCGGCAGTTGCGTTCGGCCAGGGCGAGGTAAGCGGCGTTGTCGCGCTGGCTGCGGGCGAGGGCGAAGATCCGCGTGTCGGCCGGCAGGCGATTCTCCCGGTGCAGGTGGTAGAGCGCCGGCAGCAGCTTGTGCAGCGCCAGGTCACCGCTGCCGCCGAACACCAGGATGTCGCAGGAGCTGGGAAGACTAGGGCTGGCAGGCGTATTCAAGACTTATTCCCTGGGCGTGGCGGTTAGTTTTGTAGTATAACTACAACAAGACTACATAAATTTCAGACAACTATCACCGAGCCTATCCCTGTGAACCTTTTGCAGCACATTGCCCAGTCGCGTCATCTGCTCCGCAAGTCGGAGCTCAAGGTTGCCGATCACGTGATGCAGGACCCTGCATCGGTCATGCACAGCTCCATGGCGGACCTCGCCCATAGCGTGGGCGTCAGCGAGCCGACCATCGTGCGCTTCTGCCGCGCCATCGGCTGCACCGGCTTCCAGGACCTCAAGCTCAAGCTGGCGCAGAGCCTGGCTGCCGGCGCCAGTTTCGGCCAGTTCTCGATCAACGAGAGCGACTCGGTGGCGGACTTCAGCCTGAAGATCTTCGACACCACCCTGCACTCGCTGATGGAAGTGCGCGAGAACCTCGACACCCACGCCCTGGAGCGTGCCATCGCGGCCATCGCCCATGCCCAGCGCGTCGAGTTCTACGGTTTCGGCGCTTCCGGCGCGGTGGCGGCGGATGCCCAGCACAAGTTCTTCCGCCTGCTGCTGTCGGCGGCGGCCTACTCCGACCCGCACATGCAGGCCATGTCGGCGGTGACGCTGAAGCCTTCGGACGTGGCGATCTGCATCTCCCAGTCCGGCCGCTCCAAGGACCTGCTGGTGACCGCCAACCTGGTGCGCGAAGCCGGCGCCACGCTGATCACCCTGTGCCCCAGCCAGACCCCGCTGGCGGACCTGGCCACCGTGAACCTCGCGGTGGATGTGCATGAAGACACCGATATCTACACCCCGCTGACCTCGCGTATCGCCCACCTGGTGGTGATCGACGTGCTGGCGATGGGCGTGGCCATGGCCCGCGGCCCGGACCTGGTGAACCACCTCAAGAGCGTGAAGCGCAGCCTGCGCAGCCTGCGCCTGTCGCCCAAGGTGGTGAAGAACCACGAGGAGCGCCCGGAAGAGGCGTCCTGAGACCATGCCTGTAGGAGCGAGTTTGCTCGCGAACAGAGCTAGCCGGGTGTTCCAGGGCTGAGCGGTGCGCGAGCAAGCTCGCTCCTGCAAAAGCCCGCCGCCTGGGTTGGCCGATGTAGCGGCTCGCCGACCGCCCGTCGGCGTCACCGGCGCTTCACCACCACGTCGTCAAACGGTCATCCGTCGTCAGCATGCTGGCGTCTCCAGCCCTTCGGCCTTGGGAGATGCGAGATGCCCCGCCATATCGACGACACCCAGCTCCAAGTGGATAGCAAGACCCGCCGCAAGCTCGAAGACCAGCGGCGCATGCAGTTCCGTCGCGCCATCGAGGACCGCATGGAGGCCCAGCGCCTCGCCCTCGAAACCTCCGATTACCCGGACCTGATCGCCGCCGCCTACCTCACTTCGGCGAAGGCGGGCCGGCGAAGCGTTCGGCAAGCTGGCTGATCAGCGCCCGCTCTTCACGGATGAAGGCGACGAACGCCTGGGCCACCGGGCTCAGGCGCTTGCCGCGTGCGTGCACCAGACACCAGCTGCGGTAGAGCGGCAGCTCTTCCACCGGCAGTTCGTGGAGCAGCCCGGACTGCAGTTCGCGGCTCACCGCATGGCGTGGTAGCAGCGCCAATCCCAGTCCCGCCAATACCCCTTCCCGTGACCCCTCCAGCGAGGCGAATTCCAGCGTCTGCGCGAAGTGCGCGCGTTTCTGCTGGAAGTGTTCCTCACAGGCCTTGCGCGTACCCGAGCCGGGCTCGCGGATCAGCAGCGGATAGGGTTCCAGGTCCTTCAGCGAAAGCTTGGCGGCGTTGCACAGCGGGTGGTCCGGCGGTGCCACGGCGACGATGGGGTTGTTCAGGAAGGGCAGGAATTCCAGCGCCATGTCCTGCGGCACCAGGGACATGATCACCAGGTCGTCGCGGTTGTCCGACAGGCGCTTGATCACCTGGGCGCGGTTGACCACCGTGAGGTTCAGGCTGACGTCCGGGTGCTGTGCGTGGAACGCGGCGAACAGGTGCGGGGTGATGTACTTGGCGCTGGATTCCACCGCCAGGCGCAGCTGGCCCTGCAGCGAGCCCTTGAGGTCGGAGAGGTTCATGTCCAGCACTTCCAGGCGCTGGAAGATGTCGGTGGTGGCGCGCAGCAGGGCGTCGGCGGCATCGGTCTGGTAGAGCTTCTTGCCGATGTACTCGAACAGCGGCTGGCCGACCAGTTCTTCGAGCTGGCGGATCTGCAGGCTGACCGCCGGCTGGGTCAGGGCCATTTCCTCGGCGGCGCGGCTGTAGGAACGGCTTTCGCACACCGCACGGAAAACCTGCAGCTGGCGAAGGGTCATACGCATCAATGACTTACGCATAGAAGCCTGCTCGATGGCGACATTTTCCAGCGACTATAAAGCATTCTTTATGGCTACCCCAATAATTATTGATTTTGGTTAATCCTCCCTCCCGCGCTAGGGTAAAAACACGCCGGAACCCGCTCCGGCCACGCAATATCCACAAGAGAATCCAGCTGCCGTGTCCGGGGCTGCCGATGGGTTTTTACGCCGGGGTCCAAAAGGCCCGGGCCGAGGGAAAGCCGCAGTGATCAAGAAAATCCTGATCGCCAACCGTGGGGAGATCGCTGTCCGGATCGTGCGCGCCTGCGCCGAGATGGGCATCCGTTCGGTGGCCGTCTATTCCGATGCCGACCGTCACGCCCTGCACGTCAAGCGCGCCGACGAAGCTCACAGCCTGGGCGCCGACCCGCTGGCGGGTTACCTCAACCCGCGTGCACTGGTGAACCTGGCGGTGGAAACCGGCTGCGACGCCCTGCACCCGGGCTACGGCTTCCTCTCCGAGAACGCCGAGCTGGCCGATATCTGCGCCGAGCGCGGGATCAAGTTCATCGGCCCGTCCGCGGAAGTCATCCGCCGCATGGGCGACAAGACCGAGGCGCGCCGCAGCATGATCGCCGCCGGCGTGCCCTGCACCCCCGGTACCGAAGGCAACGTCGCCGACCTGGCCGAAGCCTTGTCCGAGGCCGAGCGCATCGGTTACCCGGTGATGCTCAAGGCCACTTCCGGTGGCGGCGGCCGCGGCATCCGCCGCTGCAACAGCCGCGAAGAGCTGGAGCAGAATTTCCCCCGCGTGATTTCCGAGGCCACCAAGGCCTTCGGCAGCGCGGAGGTCTTCCTCGAGAAGTGCATCGTCAATCCGAAGCACATCGAGGCGCAGATTCTCGCCGACTCCTTCGGCAACACCGTGCACCTGTTCGAGCGCGACTGCTCGATCCAGCGCCGCAACCAGAAGCTCATCGAGATCGCCCCCAGCCCGCAGCTGACCCCCGAGCAGCGCGCCTACATCGGCGACCTGTCGGTGCGCGCGGCCAAGGCCGTGGGCTACGAGAACGCCGGCACCGTGGAGTTCCTGCTCGCCGATGGCGAGGTGTACTTCATGGAGATGAATACCCGCGTGCAGGTGGAACACACCATCACCGAGGAAATCACCGGCATCGACATCGTCCGCGAGCAGATTCGCGTGGCGTCGGGCCTGCCGCTGTCCGTGAAGCAGGAAGACATCATTCACCGCGGCTTCGCGTTGCAGTTCCGCATCAACGCCGAAGACCCGAAGAACAACTTCCTGCCGTCCTTCGGCAAGATCACCCGCTACTACGCGCCCGGCGGCCCCGGCGTGCGCACCGACACGGCGATCTACACCGGCTACACCATCCCGCCGTACTACGACTCGATGTGCCTGAAGCTGGTGGTCTGGGCGCTGACCTGGGAAGAGGCGCTGGACCGTGGCCTGCGGGCGCTGGACGACATGCGCGTGCAGGGCGTGAAGACCACCGCCGCCTACTACCAGGAAATCCTCAAGAACCCGGAATTCCGTAACGGCCAGTTCAACACCAGCTTCGTCGAAAGCCACCCGGAACTGACCCAGTACTCCATCAAGCGCACCCCGTCGCACCTGGCCATCGCCATCGCTACCGCCATTGCCGCCCACGCTGGCCTGTGAGGAATTCGTACATGACCGTTTCCAAGAAAGTCACCGTCACCGATACCATCCTGCGCGACGCCCACCAGTCGCTGCTGGCGACCCGGATGCGCACCGAAGACATGCTTCCCATCTGCGACAAGCTCGACAAGGTCGGCTACTGGTCGCTGGAAGTCTGGGGCGGCGCCACCTTCGACGCCTGCGTGCGCTTCCTCAAGGAAGACCCGTGGGAGCGCCTGCGCAAGCTCAAGGCCGCGCTGCCCAACACCCGCCTGCAGATGCTCCTGCGCGGGCAGAACCTGCTGGGCTACCGCCACTACAGCGATGACGTGGTGCGCGCCTTCGTCGCCAAGGCGGCGGTCAACGGCATCGACGTGTTCCGCATCTTCGACGCGATGAACGACGTGCGTAACCTGCGCGTCTCCATCGAGGCGGTGAAGGCTGCCGGCAAGCACGCCCAGGGCACCATCGCCTACACCACCAGCCCGGTGCACACCATCGACGCCTTCGTCGCCCAGGGCAAGGCGATGGCCGACATGGGCGTGGACTCCATCGCCATCAAGGACATGGCCGGCCTGCTGACGCCCTACGCCACCGGCCAACTGGTCAAGGCGCTGAAGGACGCGCTGCCGCTGGACGTGGTGGTGCACTCCCACGACACCGCCGGCGTGGCCAGCATGTGCCAGCTCAAGGCCGTGGAAAACGGCGCCGACCGCATCGACACCGCCATTTCCAGCATGGCCTGGGGCACCAGCCACCCGGGCACCGAATCCATGGTTGCCGCCCTGCGTGACACGCCGTTCGATACCGGCCTGGACCTGGAGCTGATCCAGGAAATCGGCATGTACTTCCACGCCGTGCGCAAGAAGTACCACCAGTTCGAGAGCGAGTTCACCGGCGTGGATACCCGCGTGCAGGTCAACCAGGTACCGGGCGGGATGATTTCCAACCTGGCCAACCAGCTCAAGGAACAGGGCGCGCTGAACCGCATGCCCGAAGTGCTCGCGGAAATCCCCCGCGTGCGCGAAGACCTGGGCTTCCCGCCCCTGGTCACCCCGACCTCGCAGATCGTCGGCACCCAGGCGTTCTTCAACGTGCTGGCCGGCGAGCGCTACAAGACCATCACCAACGAGGTGAAGCTCTACCTGCAGGGCCGTTACGGCAAGGCGCCGGGCAAGATCAATGAGCAGCTGCGTCGCCAGGCCATCGGCAACGAGGAAGTCATCGACGTGCGCCCGGCCGACCTGATCAAGCCGGAGCTGAACAAGCTGCGCGAAGAGATCGGCAGCCTGGCCAAGTCCGAAGAGGACGTGCTGACCTTCGCCATGTTCCCGGACATCGGCCGCAAGTTCCTCGAGGAGCGCGCCGCCGGCACCCTGAAACCCGAAGAGCTGCTGCCGATCCCCAACGGCAAGGGCGTCGCCGCGGCCGGCGGTGAGGGCGTGCCGACCGAGTTCGTGGTCGACGTGCACGGCGAGAGCTACCGCGTGGACATCACCGGTGTCGGCGTGAAAACCGACGGCAAGCGCCACTTCTACCTGTCGGTGGATGGCATGCCTGAAGAGGTGGTGTTCGAGCCGCTCAACGAGTTCGTCGGCGGTGGCGGCAACAAGCGCAAGCACGCCAGCGAGCCGGGCCATGTCAGCACCACCATGCCGGGCAACATCGTCGACGTGCTGGTGAAGGAAGGCGACAGCGTGAAGGCCGGCCAGGCCGTGCTGATCACCGAAGCGATGAAGATGGAGACCGAAGTGCAGGCGGGCATCGCCGGTACCGTGAAGGCCATCCACGTAGCCAAGGGCGACCGGGTCAACCCCGGTGAGATCCTGGTTGAAATTGAAGGCTGACCAAGGACAGACGGGTCTTTAAGGTTCAGTCCCACGGGGGAGCACGATGCTCCCCCTTTTTTTGCCCGCAGGTTTTTCAGCCGACGGCGCGTTTGCTTGATCTGCGTCGGAAACTTCCTTCAGAAACCCATTAGCGTCGACGCTGGGAAAACTGACCAGGGTGCGGTGATGGGGAGAGTCGTTCTGTGGTGGGTGCTGCTGTGTGCGAGCGCCCAGGCATTGGGGCAGTCATCGGAGTTGATGGATCGGCTCGCGGCCCTGGAACAGGACCCGGCCAAGCGCGAGCAGGCCTATGCCGCCGCCGAGGAGCGCATCCTGCTGTGCAGCAAGTGCCACGGCAAGGATGGCAACAGCAAGCGCGACTACATCCCCAACCTGGCCGGGCAGAACCCGCAGTACCTGTTCGATGCCTTCGAGAAGTACGTCGACGGCCAGCGCACCGACTTCGTGATGAACCAGGCGGCCAAGCTGCTGACGCTCAACGAGCGGGTGAACATCGCTTACTACTTCAGTCAGCAGAAGGTCCTGCCTCGCACGGAAGCCGCGCCTGACGCGGCGGAGATCGAGCAGGGCGCCCAGCGTTTCGCCACGGTCTGCGTGACCTGCCATGGCGTCCAGGCGCTGGGCCACGACGGCTTCCCGCGCATTGCCGGGCAGCCCAGGCCTTACCTGACCCACGCGCTGCAGCGCTACCGTGACAAGGATCCGAGCCGCGCCGGCTCGCCGATGCTGGCGGTAGCCGGGTTGCTCAGCGATGACGACATCAAGGCGCTGACCGCTTACCTCAGCCAACTGCGCCCCTGAATCAACCAGCCGCCCTGCGGCGGCTGGCTGGGGGGCGCTGTAACGGTGGGTGAAGCCTTACTGCTGCTTGTCTTCGGCCGGCTTGTCGGCGGTCTCGGGTTGCGCTTGCGGAGCGGCTTGTTCCTCGGTGGAAGCGGGTGCGGGCTGCGCAGCCGGCGCAGCTTCAGGTTCCGCCGCGGGCTTGGCTTGCGGCTGGGTGGCGGCAGCGGGCACAGCGGTCTGCGAGGTCGGCTCGGGTTTCTTGTCGCAGGCGGCGAGGACGGCGCAAGCGGCGATCAGGAGGCAAAGCTTTTTCATGAGGGTGCTCACTCATCGAGGGTTGGCGAATGCCGGTCGGTTGACCGGGGCCGCAAGCTTTGCCGTGTCCGTGGTGTGAGGCCATTTGTCGTGCTCCGAGAATGGCCGGGAAATTTCCGATTCACCCGTGTTAAAGGCTCAAAGGAAAAAGCCCGGCGGAGGCCGGGCTTTTTCGTCGCGCGCTGTCCAGGTCAGAACGCCATCTGCCACTGGGCGATCAGCGCGTGGTTCTGCGTGTTGCTGCCCATCTGGCCGCTGTAGCCGATGCCAACGCTATGGCGCGCCGACACGCCAACATCGAAGCCGACGTCCAGCAGCAGGCTGTTGCGATCCAGCGCGGTGCCCTGGACGCTGAAGGCGTCGCCACCGGCGAGGAAGGACTGGCGGGTTTCGCTGTCGATGTCGCCGAAGGTGTGGCGCCAGCCCAGGCCCAGGCGCGGGGTGAAGCTCATGCCGTTGCTCAGGGTGTCCAGGCGGGCGATGCGCAGGCCCAGGGTGCTGCTCAGGTTGTCCTGGTCCTGGGAGTCGACGTGCAGTGCGGCGGCGCCGCCTTTCTCGTTATACGAATCGCGCTCGTAGCGCTGGTAGTCCAGGCGCGCATAGGGCTCGGCGCTCAGCCGGCCGCTGCCCATGGCGTAGCCGGTCTCGGCGAAGGCCTGCCAGCTGTCGGCGTCGTAGTCGCCCTTCGGGCGATCGCTGAAGCCGTCGAACTCGACCCGGCGTTTGCTCTCGCCGTCGTGGCTGCTGTAGGCCGCGCCCAGGCGCACGGCCAGCGGGCCGTTCTGATGCAGCGCGTAGGCGCCCAGGTGCCAGCTGTCGATATCGCCGGAAACACCGCCGCTGCCGTCCAGGTCGGTGTGCGAGTAGCCGCCCAGTACGCCCAGGCGCCAGTCCGGGGTCACCGCCCAGTCGGCGCCGAGCAGGGTGCCGCCGGTGTTCTGCTGCAGGTCGCCGCCGTTGTCGTGCTCGTCGAGCTTGCCGTGGCTGCCGATGCCCTGCACCCACAGGCGGCCGGCGGCGCTCGGGTCGTTGAGGTTGCGCGCTGCGCTGGGCACGCCGGTGGCGGCGAGCATCGGCGTATCGCCGCGCTCGGTGGCTGCCAGCAGGCTGCTGCTGCCCAGTTGGCGCACGGCGTTGAGCATGGCGCTGCCAACCTGCTGGCTGCCGGCGATGGTCGCGGCAGCCAGGCTGGCGTTGCTGGCGCCGGCCAGTTGCTCCAGGGCGGAAGTGGCGTTGCTCGCGTCGCTGGTGACCAGCGCGTTGTACAGCGCCCCGCCGTTCTGGCTCTGCAGGGCGGAGGCGGCGTTGCGGCCGTTGCTGCTGCTGGCCAGGTCGCCGAACTGCACGTCGTTGCGGGTCAGTTGCAGGTCGACGCTGTTGCCGCTGTAGCTCAGGGTCGGGGTGAGGAAGGCGAAGTTGCTCTTCACGTCGGCGAACTGGCCGCTGACGCCGCCGGTGGCGCTGATGACCTGCACACTGCTCTGCCACGGCCAGTTGCCGCTGCCGGCCTGCACGGCGAGGTGCGAGCCAGCGATGCTGGCGGTGCCGTCCACCTGCACGGTGGCGTGGGCGCCGCTGGGCTCCACGCCGAAGGACAGGGTCGAGCCGCTCTGCAGGTCGAGGTTGCCGGTGACGTGGGCAGCGCCCAGGGCCGGCGAGGCGATCAGGGTGCCGGCGACGTCCAGGCCACCGACACTGCCGTTGCCCAAGTAGGTGGCACCCCGGTCGATCTGCAGGCTGCCGAGAATGCTGCCGGTGTTGCTCAGGCTGGCGCCGCTGAAGACTTCGCCGCCTTCGCTGAAGTCGTTCTCGCTGGAGAGGGCCCAACTGCCCTGTTTCACGTCCAGCCATTCGAAGTGGGTGCTGTTGCCGAAGCTGCCGCCGGCGGCGTCGTCGAGGGTGACGGTGTCGCGACCGCTGCCGCCGTCCACCAGGCCTTCGAAGCGGCTGCCGGAGAGCAGCACCAGGCTGTCGTTGCCGCCGCCCATTTCCAGGGCGATGCCGTTGCCGCCGTGGATCAGGCCGTCGTTGATCACGGTGTCGTCGAGGTCGCCGGAGAAGGTCACGCCCGAGGAGGATTCGCCGGAAATCGTGCCGTGGTTTTCCAGGGTGGTGGAGCTGAAGCCGCTGTTGCCGTTGCCGTCGTCGACCAGGATGCCGCGGTCGACGCTGCGGATGACCGCGCCGGCGTAGTTGATGATGGTGCCGCCACCCATGGCGATGCCTTCGCTGCCGTTGGGCGAGCCATCTTTCGAGCCGGCAGCTCCCAGGCCTTCGATGATGCCGTGGTTCTCGATGTGGCCGGTGTAGTCGATGTCCACGCCATCGCCGTCGCCGTCCGGCACCAGGCCGTTGTAGGCGCCGCTGATGCGGCCGTAGTTGATCACGGTGCCGTCGCCGTCGGAGCCAAAGCCCGAGCCGTTGCGGCCGATGATCACGCCATCTTCATAGTTGATCAGGGTGGCGCCCACATCGGTGGTGATGCCGTGGCGGCCGCCGCTGATCAGGCCGTGGTTTTCCACGTGGCCGCCCGCGGCACCCTGGAAGTCGATGCCGTCGTTCTTGGTGTCGGCAGTGACCATGTCGGAGCTGCTGATCTCGCCGTAGTTGGTGATGGTCGCGTTGCCGCCGGGGCGGATGGCGTCGTTGCCGTCGCTGTGGATGACCCCGCTGGCGCGGTTGATGATCGTGGTGGTCGCGGCGCTCTGCAGCTTGTCCAGGTCCAGCGCCTGGCCGGTGGCCGAGCTGATGCTGCCGGCGTTGTCGATCAGCAGGCTGCCGGCGCTGAACGGATTGTTCATGCGGATGGCGTCGTCGTAACCGACTATCCGGCCGCCTTCGCGGTTGATGATCTGGTAGAAGCGCGTGGTGCTGTCGCTGCCGGAGGTGTCGACCACGCGGCCGGTGGTGGACTGCAGCAGGCCGCTGTTGTCGATGACCACGCCGCTGCCGGTGGCTGCGCCCTTGAGGTCGAGGCTCTTGCCGCTGGTGACCAGGCTGCCGGTGCCGGTCACCGTCAGGGTGTCCTGGTTGGCCAGGGTGCGGCTGCTGGTCTGCGCGTCGTTGATGATCGGCGATACCGGAACGGCATGGGCGGTTTCGGCGGCCAGGCTCGCCAGCACGACGGCGATGCTCAGCGCGAGCGGGGAGGGCTTGTGCAGCATGGCAGGGCGTCCTTTTTCTTATCGAAGTGGCCGCCTGTTATAGCGATGGATTCTTACGCTTTTGTAACGCCGCTGGCCTTGTGCCTTGCCTGCGGGTCCAGCGGGAAAGCGAGAAACCTTATATACTCTGCGGTCTTTTGATCGTTTCCACTGTGAGAACCGCCGTGAGCCAGCTGCCGCCCTGCCCCCAATGCAACTCCGAATACACCTACGAAGACGGCGCCCAGCTGGTCTGCCCCGAGTGCGCCCATGAGTGGTCCGCCGATGCATCCGCCGAGGCCGACGGCGACGCGCGCGTGATCAAGGATTCGGTCGGCAACCTGCTGCAGGACGGCGACACCGTCACCGTGATCAAGGACCTCAAGGTCAAGGGCTCGTCCCTGGTGGTGAAGGTCGGTACCAAGGTGAAGAACATCCGCCTGGTCGACGGCGACCATGACATCGACTGCAAGATCGACGGCATCGGCGCGATGAAGCTGAAGTCGGAGTTCGTGAAGAAGGTCTGAGCCTTCCTCGCCTCCATGAAAAAGCCCGGCCATGTGCCGGGCTTTTTGTTGCCTGCCCCTTGCCGCGGGCGGCTTTGTGTAGGAGCGAGCTTGCTCGCGAACCGCCCAGCTTCGGTGCATGCTCGGGGCCCTGTTCGCGAGCAAGCTCGCTCCTACAGGCGACCCATGCCCCTTCGAAAACGGGTCTGAGGCACTTATTCCTTGTAGTAAACGATCTGGTTGCTGGTCGCCAGCAGCGCGCCGGACTCGCTCCAGAGCTGGGCGCTCTGGTCGAAGAAGCCGTTGCGGAATTCCTGGGCGCGGGCGTCGCCCAGCAGGTAGCCGGTGCCGACCTCCGCCAGTTGCGCGGCGTCGGTGTGGAAGTAGGTGGTGATCGACACGGTGCCGGCCGGTACTGGCGTGGCGCGGCGCAGCCAGACGCGCGGATAGAAGATGTCGCTCAGCGCCGCCAGGGACAGGAAGTCCAGCGGGCGCGGTTGTGCATCGCGCAGCCAGAGCTGGCTGCGGCTGGTCTCGCCAGTGCCGTCCCATTTCGTCGGGAAGGCGCCGGAGACCGGGCGCATCTCGTACTGCCTGGGCCAGGCCACGCCCTTGGCGGCCGGGCTCATCGGCTCGAAGTCGCTGGCCGGTGCGAGGTTCGGGAAGGGCAGGTCGGTCAGGCTCCAGGTCTCGCGGCGCAGCGCGGTGACCAGGGTGGCGGTGGTGGTGACCTGCTGTTCGCCGGCTTCATCGGCCTGGGTCAGTTGCAGCAGCCAGTGCTGGGTGGAGCGGTTGGTGCGCACCGGGATGGCTTCGACCTGGAAGGCGCCGGCCACGACCGCCGCGGCGTAGTTCACTGTCAGCGACACCGGGCTGCCGAGCAGCTGCGGGTGACGCAGCGCGCCCTGCAGCAGGACCGCGGCGGTCACGCCGCCAAAGGGGCCGACCATGTTCCAGTAGTCCTGGCTGGTGTGGCCTTCGTAGAGGTTGGGTTGGCCAGCAATGGGTTGCAGGGCCACGGCGCGGTCGAACGGGTGCAAGGCGGTATCGGTCATGACTCTCTCGGCGCTTTTTGTTCTCGGGAGAGGCTCTATGTAGAGGAAAGCGCCGAGGCGGGTCAAGGATACCGAGCGGTCAGGGCGTGACCTCGAACCGCAGTGTGCCGATCACCTGGCCGGCCTCGGTGAGCACCTGCACCTGCCACTTGCCGCTGGGGTCGCTGGGGAAGTTCTGCTTGTGCGTCCAGGCGCGGTAGCCGGCTTCGCGGCCGCCCTTGATGTCCAGGGCGATGCGGTCGACTTCCTGGCCGTCCTTGCGCCAGGCGTGATAGATGCGCTCGTTCAGCCCGCGCGGCGCATTGATCGCGGTGTAGGCGTAGAGGCCCTGGCTCTTGATCTGCGCGACGCTGACGGTTTCCAGGCTGTCGCCGGGAGTGCGCTGGGCGTTGTCGAAGCTCTCGGTCACCGCCATCTCGGTCATCCACAGGGTCGACGGCGGCACCCAGGCGCGGGCGAACCAGCCCACCGCGCCGATGGACAGGGTCAGGCCGATGAGGGCGAACCAGCGCCACCATTTGTGGATCTTCACCGTCACCGCCAGGCTCGGGAACGACAGCAGCACGGCGATGCCCAGTGCCGCCTGGTAGCTCTGCGGGGTGCTCAGGTGAAGGATGATCGGCAGTGCGGTGAGCAGCACCGCGAACAGCGTCAGGGTGTGGTAGCCGAGGAAGGTCCAGCGCCGCACCGAGAGGAACTTGTAGTACACCGGGTCGGTGATCGCGGCGAGCCCCGCCAGCGTCAGCACGCCGGTGAACAGCGCCTGGCCGCTGTTCCAGGTGGTGGTGACGAAGAAGAATGGCAGGCAGAAGAACAGGCTTTCCTGGTGGATCAGCTGGGTCGCGTAGCGCAGCAGGCCCGGCGGCACTTCCCAGCCGAAACGGCGCTTGAAGCGGTCGGTGAGCAGGTTTTCCAGCATCAGCCAGATCCAGCTGACCAGCATGACGATGGCCATGGCGCGGGCGAAGCCGGCGCGGTGGCGGTCCACCATGATGAAGCTGAAGACGCCGGAGCAGAAGCCGAACAGGGCGATCACGCGCGGGTAGCGCTGCAGCAGGCCGAGGACGAGGGTGATGAGGCGCTGCACGCGCTGTTTCCAGATCAGCATGGGGCGGGGTATGACGAAAACGAAAGGGGGCGAGATTGTAACGCCGGATGTCGGTGAGGGGCACGGGGAGTGACGGGAGGGTTTGGCGGCTGGGATGAGCGCCCTCTCCCCAGCCCTGGCTGCGCGCCCCGCTCTGAAGGGAGAGGGGACTGTTCCGAGCGCGTTGAGGCACTAGTGCTCGCCGGTTGACTGTGAAGTGAGCCGTTGCAGAGGACTGCTCCCTCTCCCTTCAGGGAGAGGGCGGGGGAGAGGGCAAGTCCCTGCGCCGAAGTCGGTTCGCGAGTAAGCTCGCTCCTACGCAGAGCAAAGAGCGGGCATCAGTGCTTCCCGCTCAACTCCTCCCGCGCGAAGTCGACGAACAGCTGCGCCGGCTTGGTCAGCTGGGCGCGCTTGAGCCAGGCGGCGACCAGCCCGGAGGCGCTGACGTCCTCGGCGATGTTCACCATCACCACTTTCTTGCCGTCGTAGGTGCACTCCGAATGCGGGCGGGTGACCAGCACCGAGAAGCCGAAACCCTGGCCGACCATGCCGCGCACCATCTCGATGGAGGGCGAGCTGAAGGCGATGTGCGGGTTCAGCCCCAGTTCCTCGAAGATGCGCACGAAGTAGGTGCGGCTGGGCTGCACGTCCAGCAGGATCATCGGCTCCAGCACCAGGTCGCGCAGGGACACCTTGTCCTGCTTGGCGAAGCGGTGGTTCTCCGGCAACAGCGCGTAGGGGCGCTGGGCGGGCATCAGCGGATCGGTGGAAATAGTCGCGTCGAGGTCATGCTCGTAGAGCAGCGCCAGGTCGAAGCGGCCGGCGGTGAGCCCCTGCACCAGCTCCTGCTGCTCGCCGTCGCTGATGCGGATTTCCACGCCCGGATAGCGCTCGCGAAAGCCCGAGATCAGCCGCGGCAGGTAGAGCGGGGCGACCGTCTCGAAGCAGCCGATGTCGATCTGCCCGGCGACCACGTCATTGTCGGCCAGGGCGTTCTGCTCGAACTCGTGGGCCATGCGCAGCAGTTCCTGCGCCTTGCGGTAGAAGCGCGCGCCACTGGGGGTGAGCGACACGCCCTGGGCGTGGTGGCGGATGAACAGCTGCACGCCGAAGCTTTCTTCCAGCCCCTTGATCGCGGTGGAAATGGACGGTTGCGCGATGTACAGCTTGCGCGAGGCCTCAGCCACGCTGCCGCACTCCACGGTGGTCACGAAATACTTCAGTTGCCGCAAGGTATAGGAAGCCACTGCACGCCTCGTTGATGCTTTTTTATACAAGATACCGCGTTGGGCCGGCCGGCGGGGGCGGCCCATGGCGAAGATTTTCCTCGCCGGGGACCACATTTTTCATGGCCTTGGCCGCCTGCTGCGTCCCTCCGGGCGCGGGCATACTCCGCCCAGACCCGAAATGCACCCTGCAAATCCCGTACACGCGGACTGGAGTAAAGCCCATGCGCATGGCCCTGTGGCAGACCTGCGGACTTCCCGGCGACATCGCCGGCAACCTCGACCAACTGGAGCGCCAGGCCGGTGCGGCCGCTGCTGCCGGCGCGCAACTGCTGCTCTGCCCGGAGCTGTGGCTGGGCGGCTACAACGTCCCGCAGCGGATGAACGAGCTGGCCGAAGCGGCGGACGGGCCATCCGCCCGGCGTATCGGCGAGCTGTCCCGGCGCTTCGGGCTGGCCATCGCCTACGGTTACGCCGAACGCCATCCGCAGGGCGGCAAGCCGTACAACTCGGTGCAGGTGATCGGCCCGACCGGCAACGCGCTGGGTCACTACCGCAAGGCGCACCTGTTCGGTGCCATGGAGCGCGAAGTGTTCAGCGCCGGCGATGTGCTGGAGGCTCCGTTCGATTACGCCGGCTGGCGTATCGGCCTGCTGATCTGCTTCGACGTCGAGTACCCCGAGGCGGTGCGCACCCACGCGCTGAACGGCGCCGGGCTGATCCTCATCCCCACTGCGCTGACGCCGGAGTACGGCGCTGTGCCGGGCGTGATCGTCCCGGCGCGGGCGGTGGAGAACCAGTTGTTTGTCGCCTACTGCAACCACTGTGGCGTGGAGGACGGGCTGGCCTTCCTCGGCGGCTCCTGCATCGTCGCGCCGGACGGCGAGCGCCTGGCTGCCGCCGGGCCCGCGGAGAGTCTGCTGATCGTCGACCTGGACCCCGAGCAGCGTGCTCGCGAGGCCGAGACCTTCCCCTACCTGGCGTGCCGCCGCCCCGAGCTGTACGAGGCGCTGACCCGCTGAATACGGGCCCTGCAGCGGTGCGCAGGGGCGCACCGCGATGGCGCGCCGTGCTCCGGGCTGGTGCGAGGCTGCCCAGCTTTTTCATATACCCCGAAGACAAATTTAATAATTTTCCTTGGCAAGGCCTTGGGCGACCATCCAATCCACATTCCAACAACAACGATCCTCTACGGAGTGCCCTGGTGTACGAGCTCAACGATTGGCGGCAGCGTGCTGCCCGGCAGACCTTCATCGACAGCGCGCTGATCGGCGGCCGCCGCGTGGCTGCGCAGGACGGCGCGACCTTCGCGTCCATCGACCCGGCGACCAATCGCCTGCTGGCCAATGTCGCCGCCTGTGGCGCGGCCGAGATCGACGCCGCCGTGCGGGTCGCCCGCCAGGCCTTCGAAACCGGACCCTGGGCGCGCATGGCGCCGCGTGAGCGCAAGGCCGTGCTGCAGAAGCTCGCCGAGCTGATGATGGCCCACCGCGACGAACTGGCCCTGCTCGACACCCTGAACATGGGCAAGCCGGTGATGGACGCCTGGAACATCGACGTGCCCGGCGCCGCTGGCGTGTTTTCCTGGTATGCCGAAAGCCTCGACAAGCTCTACGACCAGGTCGCCCCGACCGCGCAGAACGCCCTGGCCACCATCACCCGCACGCCGCTGGGCGTGATCGGCGCCGTGGTGCCGTGGAATTTCCCCCTCGACATGGCTGCCTGGAAGCTGGCGCCCGCGCTGGCCGCCGGCAACTCCGTGGTGCTCAAGCCCGCCGAGCAGTCGCCGTTCTCCGCCCTGCGCCTGGCCGAGCTGGCGCTGGAAGCCGGCATCCCCGAAGGCGTGCTGAACGTCGTGCCGGGCCTGGGCGAAACCGCCGGCAAGGCGCTGGGCCTGCACCCGGACGTGGACGCCCTGGTGTTCACCGGCTCGACCCAGGTCGGCAAGTACTTCATGCAGTATTCCGCGCAGTCCAACCTCAAGCAGGTCTGGCTGGAGTGCGGCGGCAAGAGCCCGAACCTGGTGTTCGCCGACTGCCGCGACCTCGACCTCGCCGCTGAAAAAGCCGCCTTCGGCATCTTCTTCAACCAGGGCGAAGTCTGCTCGGCCAACTCGCGCCTGCTGGTGGAGCGTTCGATCCACGATGAATTCGTCGAACGCCTGATCGCCAAGGCCCGCGACTGGACGCCGGGTGACCCGCTGGACCCGGCCAGCCGCGCCGGCGCCATCGTCGACAACAAGCAGACCGCCGGCATCATGGCCTGCATCGACCGCGCCCAGGGCGACGGCGCGCAGCTCGCCTGCGGTGGCCGCCAACTGAGCTTCAACGGCTCGGACAACTTCATCGAACCGACCATCTTCACCGGCGTGCGCCCGGAACAGTCCCTGGCCCGCGACGAAGTGTTCGGCCCGGTGCTTGCAGTCATCCCCTTCGACAGCGAAGAGGAAGCCGTGCGCCTGGCCAACGACAGCATCTACGGCCTCGCCGCCTCCCTGTGGAGCGACGACCTGCACCGCGCCCACCGCGTAGCCCGCAAGCTGAACGCCGGTACCGTGTCGGTGAACACCGTGGACGCGCTGGACCCGGCGATTCCGTTCGGTGGCGGCAAGCAGTCCGGCTTTGGCCGCGACCTCTCGCTGCACTCGTTCGACAAGTACACCCAGCTCAAGACCACCTGGTTCCAGCTGCGCGACTGAAGACAAGGCAGGCTGCCGGGTTCGAGCCCGGCGCCTGAGCAACACCCGAATTCCCAACCGAACCGCTCGAGACGGCCGGTGAGACTGCCCAGGTAAGTCCGTCGCCCTCGATCCCCTGAAGACCCCTCAGGCCGGCTGCCGGAGCACCGCCGAGGGATAGAGGAGAAAGTCGATGACCGACAAGACCCGCGCCCCGCGCGACACCCGTGAATACCAGAAGGCCGATGCGGCCCACCACATCCATGCCTTCCTCGACCAGAAGGCGCTGAACGCCGAAGGCCCGCGCGTGATGGTGCGTGGCGAAGGCCTGCACCTCTGGGACAACGACGGCAACCAGTACATCGACGGCATGTCCGGCCTGTGGTGCACCAACCTGGGCTACGGCCGCAAGGACCTGACCGCCGCCGCCACCGCCCAGCTGGACGAGCTGCCGTACTACAACATGTTCTTCCACACCACCCACCCGGCGGTGATCGAACTCTCCGAGACCCTCTTCAGCCTGCTGCCCGACCACTACAGCCACGCGATCTACACCAACTCCGGCTCCGAGGCCAACGAGGTGCTGATCCGTACCGTGCGCCGCTTCTGGCAGATCGAAGGCAAGCCGCAGAAGAAGATCATGATCGGCCGCTGGAACGGCTACCACGGTTCCACCCTGGCGGCCACTGCGCTGGGCGGCATGAAGTTCATGCACGAGATGGGCGGCCTGATCCCGGACATCGCGCACATCGACGAACCCTACTTCTTCGCTGCCGGCGGTGACCTGACCCCGGCCGAGTTCGGCCGTCGCTGCGCCCTGCAACTGGAAGAGAAGATCCTCGAACTGGGCGCCGACAACGTCGCCGGCTTCATCGCCGAGCCGTTCCAGGGCGCCGGCGGCATGATCTTCCCGCCGGAAAGCTACTGGCCGGAAATCCAGCGCATCTGCCGTCAGTACGACGTGCTGCTGTGCGCGGACGAAGTGATCGGCGGCTTCGGCCGTACCGGCGAGTGGTTCGCCCACCAGCACTTCGGCTTCCAGCCCGACACCCTGTCCATCGCCAAGGGCCTGACCTCCGGCTACATCCCCATGGGCGGCCTGGTGCTGAGCAAGCGCATCGCCCAGGCGCTGGTGGAAGAGGGCGGCGTGTTCGCCCACGGCCTGACCTACTCCGGCCACCCGGTGGCGGCGGCGGTGGCGGTGGCCAACCTGCGCGCGCTGCGTGACGAAGGCTGGGTGAATGCAGTGAAGAACGACACCGGCCCGTACCTGCAGCAGTGCCTGCGCGAAGTCTTCGGCAGCCACCCGCTGGTGGGCGACATCCAGGGCACCGGCTTCGTCGCCGCGCTGCAGTTCGTCCAGGACAAGGCCACCCGCAAGCGCTTCGACAACGAGAACGACATCGCCTGGCGCTGCCGCACCATCGGCTTCGAGGAAGGCGTGATCATCCGTTCCACCCTCGGCCGCATGATCATGGCCCCGGCGCTGGTCGCCGGCCGTGCCGAGATCGACGAGCTGGTCGACAAGACCCGCCGCGCGGTGGATCGCACGGCCCAGGAAATCGGCGTGCTGTAAGCCGCTTTTCCTGTAGGAGCGGGCCATGCCCGCGATCCATCAGCGGTCGCGGGCATGGCCCGCTCCTACACCGCTCCAGCTTCACCACAACGCCGCGAGCGCGAAGACGCCCGCGCGATGGAACCCTTTTGCCCGGCTTCTGGCCGGGGGTACTGCCCAGCAACACAACAACGCCAATCCGGCTGTGGGAGTCGTTCCATGAAAGTGTCCTTGCTCACGCGCATCTCCATCACCTGTGCCCTCGCTGCCGCTGTCGGTAGTGTTAACGCCCAAGCTTCAACAGGAAGCCAAAGCATCACCGTCATCTCCTTCGGCGGCGCCACCAAGGCGGCCCAGGAGCAGGCCTACTTCAAGCCCTTCGAGGCCAGCGGCGCCGGCAAGATCGTCGCCGGCGAATACAACGGCGAGATGGCCAAGGTGAAGGCCATGGTCGACGTCGGCAAGGTCACCTGGGACGTGGTCGAGGTGGAAAGCCCCGAGCTGCTGCGCGGCTGCGAGGAAGGCCTGTTCGAGCGCATCGACCCGGCAGCCATCGGCGACCAGAAGAACTTCGTCCCCGGCACCCTCAGCGAGTGCGGCGTGGCCACCTACGTCTGGTCCATGGTCATGGCCTACAACGGCGCCAAGGTCGCCAAGGCCCCGCAGTCCTGGGCCGACTTCTGGAACACCGCCGAATATCCGGGCAAGCGCGGCCTGCGCAAGGGCGCCAAGTACACCCTGGAAATCGCCCTGCTGGCAGACGGCGTGAAGCAGGAAGATATCTACAAGGTGCTCGGCACCAAGGAAGGCGTCGATCGCGCCTTCGCCAAGCTCGACCAGCTCAAGGGCAACATCCAGTGGTGGGAAGCCGGCGCGCAACCGCCGCAGTGGCTGGCCGCCGGTGACGTGGTGATGAGCGCCGCCTACAACGGCCGCATCGCTGCCGCGCAGAAGGAAGGCGTGAAGCTGGGCATCGTCTGGCCGGGCAGCCTGTACGACCCGGAGTACTGGGCCGTGGTGAAAGGCACGCCGAACAAGGCGCTGGCCGAGAAGTTCATCGCCTTCGCCAGCCAGCCGCAAACCCAGAAGACCTTCTCCGAGAACATCCCCTACGGCCCCGTGCACAAGGGCACGCTGGACCTGCTGCCGGCGGACGTGCGCGACGCGCTGCCCACCGCGCCGGCCAACCTCGAAGGCGCCCGCTCGGTGGACGCGGCCTCCTGGGTCGACCACGGCGAAGAGCTGGAGCAGCGCTTCAACGCCTGGGCCGCTCGCTGATTTCCCTTTCCTGATCCGCGCCCGGCGCTTGCGCCGGGCCTGCCTTGCCAACGACGCGTGAGAAACACAATGACAACGACGCAAAACCAGGCGACGACGCTGGAGCTGAGCACCATCCAGCCCATCGCCGCACACGAACGACACGGCCGCGCCCGCGACCTCTTCACCATCTGGTTCGGCAGCAACATCATGCTGCTGACCGTGGTCACCGGCGCCCTGGCGGTCACCGTGTTCAAGCTGCCGTTCTTCGCCGCCGTGCTGGCGCTGGTGCTGGGCAACCTGGTGGGTGGCGTGTTCATGGCCCTGCACTCGGCCCAGGGCCCGCAGCTGGGCGTGCCGCAGATGGTGCAGACCCGCGGCCAGTTCGGCTCCTTCGGCTCCTTGCTGGTGGTCGCCCTGGTGGTGATCATGTACCTGGGCTTCTTCGCCTCCAACCTGGTGCTCGGCGGCCAGGCGCTGCACGCACGCTTCGAGGTGATCGGCACCAACACCGGCATCCTGCTGGTGGGCGCGATCAGCGTGATCGCCACGGTGTTCGGCTACCGCCTGATCCACGGCTACACCCGCGTGATGTCCTGGCTGTCCGGCGCTGTGCTGCTGGTCAGCTTCGTCTGGCTGGTGTTCGTCCACGGCCTGCCGGCGGACCTGCTGCAGCGCAACGAGAACAACATCCCCGGCTTCCTCGGCGCGCTGTCCATCGCCGCGCTGTGGCAATTGGCCTATGCGCCCTACGTCTCCGACTACTCGCGCTACATGCCGCAGGGCACCGGCGCGCGCACCGCGTTCTGGTCGAGCTACTGGGGCTGCTGCCTGGGCTCGATCCTGCCGATGCTGCTGGGTGTGCTGGTCGGCCTGTCGGTGGGCGAGGGCGACGTCATCGCCGGCCTGATCGAGATGACCGGCGGCTTCAGCGCCATCATGGTTGCGGTGTTCTCCATCGGCATCGCCGCCACCAACTCGATGAACCTGTACTGCGGCACGCTCTCGGCCATCACCGTCGGCCAGACCCTGCTGCCGTCCTGGTCGGCCCAGGCCGGCTGGCGCGCGGTGATCGCCCTGGCGCTGTTCAGTGGCTCCCTGGCCATCGCCCTGCTCGGCCAGGACAACTTCATGGCCAACTACACCAACTTCATCCTGCTGCTGCTCTACGTGCTGGTGCCCTGGAGCGCGATCAACCTGGTCGACTACTACCTGGTGGCCCACGGCGAATACGACGTGCTGTCGTTCTTCCGCCGTGACGGCGGCATCTACGGCACCTTCAACTGGACCGCGGTGAACTGCTACATCCTCGGCATCCTGGTGCAGGTTCCGTTCATGTCCACTGCGCTCTACACCGGTGCCGCCGCGCAGGCCATGAACGGTGCGGACATCTCCTGGGTCGTCGGCCTGGGCGTGGTCTCGCCGGTCTACTGGCTGTTCAGCCGCAAGCGCCAGCGCGCCCTGAAGGCGGCCCGCGCATGAGCCGTCGTACCGGGTTCTTCTTCGACGAGCGCTGCTTCTGGCACGCGACCGGGTTGCATGCGCTGATCCTCCCGGTCGGCGGCTGGCTGCAGCCGCCGGTGGGCGGCGGCCACGCCGAATCGCCCGAAAGCAAGCGCCGGCTGAAAAGCCTGATGGACGTCTCCGGCCTGAGCCAGCAACTGCACCTGTCCAGCGCGCCGCTGGCCAGCGAGGAAGACCTGCTGCGCGTGCACCCGGCGAGTTACCTGGAGCGCTTCAAGGCGTACAGCGAAGTCGGCCACGGTGATATGGGCGAGGAAACCATGGTCAGCCATGGCACCTACGACATCGCCCGGCAGTCCGCCGGCCTGACCATTGTCGCGGTGGACGCGGTGCTGCGCGGCGAGCTGGACAACGCCTACGCGCTGTCCCGCCCGCCGGGCCACCACTGCCTGCCGGATCGCGGCATGGGCTTCTGCTACCTGGCCAACATCGCCGTGGCGGTGGAGACGGCCAAGGCGCGCCACGGCATCCAGCGCGTGGCGGTGCTCGACTGGGACGTGCACCACGGCAACGGCACCGAGGCGATCTTCTACGGCCGCGATGATGTGCTGACCCTGTCGATCCACCAGGCCGACTGCTACCCCACGGGGACTGGCGCGGTGGACGACATCGGCGAAGGCGCGGGCAAGGGCTACAACCTCAACGTGCCGCTCTATCCGGGCAGCGGCGACGACGCCTACCGCGCGGCCATGGAGACGATCATCGTGCCGGCGCTGGAGCGCTTCCAGCCCGAGCTGATCGTGGTCGCCAGCGGCTTCGACGCCAACGGCGTGGACCCGCTGGCGCGGATGCTCGCCCACAGCGAAACCTTCCGCTTCATGACCGCCGCCGTGCGCGATGCCGCCGAGCGCCTGTGCGAGGGCCGGCTGGTCGTTGTGCATGAGGGAGGCTATGCCGAGGCCTACGTGCCGTTCTGCGGTCACGCGGTGATCGAGGAAATGGTTGGCGTGCGCACCGAAGTGGTCGACCCCTTCCTGCCGATGCTCGAAGGCCAGCAGCCGGACGCGGACTTCCGCGCCTTCCAGCGCCAGGCGCTGGAGCGGATGGCGGCGAAGCTGCTGGGCTGAGTGCCGCACCGTGGCAGCTCCACGGTAAGCCTGTAGGAGCGGGCCATG
>NZ_JYOA01000007.1:809097-862549 GCF_000955805.1 Pseudomonas sp. 21
CATGGCGCGCTCCTACAGGTTGTGTCAGCTCGCAGGACGCATAACGCCCCAAGCGTTATCCGCCGTTACCCTGCGAGAGCGGCTAGAGTGGGGATTCCATCCAGAACAACGGATCGCGTCCCCATGAAGTTGCTGCTCCTTTCCCTCGGCCTGTTGGCCTTCTCCTCTTTCGTCCAGGCCGCTGCCGACTGCGCCGACGCCCAGACCCAGGCGGATATCAACGCCTGCGTCGGGTCCGCTTACAAAGCCAGCGACAAGCGCCTCAACGACCTCTACGGGCATTATCGCCAGCGCCTGGATGCCGGGCAGAAGAAAGCCCTGACCGCCGCGCAGAAGGCCTGGCTGAACTACCGCGACCTGAGCTGCAGGTTCGAGACGTCCAGCGCCGAGGGCGGCTCCGGTTACCCGATGGCCTACAGCAATTGCCTGAAGGCCATGACCGACAACCGCATCAAGGAACTGCAGACGCTGTCCGACTGCCAGGAAGGCGACTTCAACTGCCCCGCACCGAAGCGGTGAGCTGCTTTGCAGGAGGGGCCTCGCGGCCATGACTGGAGCCCGGCTCTTGTAGGAGCGAGCTTGCTCGCGAACAGGTTTCCCGGTTGCGCCGGTGTTGGGCGGGTTCGCGAGCAAGCTCGCTCCTACAGGGTTCCCTGCAAGTTCTCGGCGTTGAGGCAAAAAAAGGGAGCCTTGCGGCTCCCCTGGAGAGACGGCCGCGGAAGTGGAGTCGCGGCCGGGGTCGGTTGCGCCGTCAGGCGGCGCGGAACAGGTTGTGCGGGTCGATGACGAACTTCTTCGGCACGCCGGCATCGAACTCGCCGTAGCCTTTCGGCGCCTGGTCCAGGGTGATGACTTCCACCCCGACAACGTCGGCGATCTTGATGCGGTCCCACATGATCGCCTGCATCAGCTGGCGGTTGTACTTCATCACCGGGGTCTGGCCGGTGTGGAAGCTGTGCGACTTGGCCCAGCCCAGGCCGAAGCGGATGCTCAGCGAGCCCTGCTTGGCGGCCGCGTCCACCGCGCCCGGATCCTCGGTGACGTAGAGGCCCGGAATGCCGATCTTGCCGGCCACCCGCACCACACCCATCAGCGAGTTCAGCACGGTGGCCGGGGCCTCGTGCTGCGATCCGGAATGACCGTGACCGCGGGCCTCGAAGCCCACCGCGTCGACCGCGCAGTCCACTTCCGGCTCGCCCAGCAGGTCGGCGATCTGCTCGTGCAGCGGGGTGTCCTTGGACAGGTCGGCGATTTCGAAGCCCTGCGCCTTGGCGTGGGCCAGGCGGGTCGGGTTGACGTCGCCGACGATGACCACGGCGGCGCCCAGCAGGCGCGCCGACGCAGCGGCGGCGAGGCCGACCGGACCGGCACCGGCGATGTAGACGGTGCTGCCCGGACCGACGCCGGCCGTCACCGCGCCGTGGTAGCCGGTGGGGAGGATGTCGGAGAGGCAGGTCAGGTCGCGGATCTTCTCCATCGCCGCGTCGCGGTTGGGCAGGCGCAGCAGGTTGAAGTCGGCGTAGGGAACCATCACGTACTCGGCCTGGCCACCGACCCAGCCGCCCATGTCGACGTAGCCATAGGCGCCGCCGGCGCGGGACGGGTTGACCGTCAGGCAGACGCCGGTGTGCTGCTCCTTGCAGGTGCGGCAGTGGCCACAGGCGACGTTGAACGGCACCGAGACCAGGTCGCCGATCTTCATGGTTTCCACGCCACGGCCGATCTCGACGACTTCACCAGTGATTTCGTGGCCCAGCACCAGGCCTTCGGGTGCTGTGGTACGGCCACGGACCATGTGCTGGTCGGAGCCGCAGATATTGGTGGAAACCACGCGCAGGATCACCCCGTGGTCGATCTGCTTGCCCTGCGGGTCCTGCATCTTCGGATAGGGGATGTTCTGTACTTCGACCTTGCCCGGGCCGAGATAAACCACACCACGATTGCCAGACATACGCATTCCTCATTGTGTTTGTGGGTACAAAGGCGGGCCTTGCGGCGCGCTGTTTTGCACTGGGATGTCGTGTGTTGCGCGACAGGGCCGGTAGGTACTGCTGGCAGCCGGCTGGGCTGTCGGTGTTGCTCGTGCATGGGGGCTGGGCTTCAAGAGCCCCTCTCCCTAACCCTCTCCCGCAAGCGGGAGAGGGGATATCCGTGTGTGGAGGGAGCGCTGTGTCAGCCGGCGACTCCGAACTGCTCTTGCCCCCTCTCCCTTCAGGGAGAGGGTTGGGGAGAGGGGGTTCTTACAGCACCACCGTCCGATTGGCGTTCAGGAACACCCTCCGCTCGATGTGATAACCCACGGCCTTGGCCAGGGTCAGGCACTCCACGTCGCGGCCCTTGGCGATCAGGTCCTCGGGGTAGTGGGAGTGGTCCACGGGCTCGACGCCCTGGGCGATGATCGGGCCCTCGTCGAGGTCGTTGTTGATGTAGTGGGCGGTGGCGCCGACCAGCTTCACGCCTTTCTGGTAGGCCTGGTGATAAGGCTTGGCGCCCTTGAAGCCGGGCAGCAGGGAGTGGTGGATGTTGATCGCCCAGCCGTCCAGGCGACGGCACAATTCGGGCGAGAGCACCTGCATGTAGCGGGCGAGGATGACCAGTTCGGCGCCTGTTTCCTCGATCACCTGCCAGACCTTCGCCTCCTGCGCGCCCTTGTCGTTCGGGTCGAGGGCGAAGTGGTGGTAGGGGATGCCGTGCCAGCGCGCCAGCGGCTCCAGGTCCGGGTGGTTGGAGACCACCGCCACCACGTCCATCGGCAGCTGGCCGATGCGCTGGCGGTAGAGCAGGTCGTTCAGGCAGTGGTCGGCCTTGGAGACCATGATCACCACCTTGCTGCGGTAAGCCGGCGGGGTCAGCTCGACGTTCATCTGGAAGGGCGAGACGCGATCGGCGAGGCCGGCGCGGAAGGCCGCCTCGTCGAAGCCGTCGCCGGCGCGGAATTCGATGCGGATGAAGAAGCGCTGCGCCAGGCGGTCGTCGAAGGAGTGGTGCTCGGTGACGTAGCAGCGCTGTTCGAACAGGTAGCGCGTGACCACGTCCACCGTGCCCAGCAGGCTCGGGCTGTCGGCGGTGAGGATCCAGGTATCGGGGGTGCGGCTCATGGTCTGACTCCGAAGGATTTCCCCCCGCCGAAGTGGCGAGGGGAATCGACGCCTGTTACGCCGCCACCTGCAGGCCGTACTCGGCGCAGGCGTCCTGCAGCCACAGCCAGATGTAGTCGGAGAAGCTGCGGCGCACCACCAGTTCCCAGGTGTGCTCGCCGGTATGGCGGATCACCAGCTGGGACTTGGCGAAATTGGTGCCTACCGCCTTGCCCACCGGGAAGTTGCTTGGGTGCACGTCGTAGCCGGTGGACTTCATCAGCACTTCGCGGACCTTGGCGCCTTCGAGCTCCAGCAGGGTCTGGCCGCCGCTGACGTTGATCACCGAGTAGTGCAGCTCATCGCCCAGCGCCTCGCGCAGGCGCTGCTCGACGGCGAATTCCTCGCCACCGGGGACGATCAGCAGCCACTCGTCCGGACCGAGCCACTGCAGCGAGGTTTCGCCCTTGGCTACCAGGCCCAGGGCGACCGGCAGTTCCAGCCCCAGGGCCTTGTGCACGCCGCCGGCGAAGGCCGGGTCGTGGGCGTCGCCGCGCAGGGTCAGGTGGCCGAGGAATTTCTTCTCGCGCAGGGTCACGCCGGCGTTGGCCACCTTGCGCGCGGCGAGCTTGTCCAGCTCGGCGTGGTGCAGGGGCGATTCGGCCTGGATGCCATCGGCGGGGCGTTGCTGGTAGAGGTTGGCTTTGCTCATGTTCTGTTCACCTTGGGATTCTGGCGCTTTCCCTCTCCCCAACCCTCTCCCTGAAGGGAGAGGGGGCGGATCGGCTTTTGCTTGCAGCTCGTGGCTTGCCGCCTGAGGCTGCTTTCAATCAATCCACGTTCTGCCGTTCCCCTTTCGGGTCGTAGAACACCGAGCTGCAAATCTCAGCCTCGATCACCCGGCCATCGGCCAGCGGCGCGTAGACCTTCTCGCCCAGGCGCTTGATGCCGCCCTTCACCACTGCCAGGGCGAAGCTGTAGCCCAGGCTGCTGCTCATGTAGCTGGAGGTGACGTGGCCGACCATGGTCGCCGGGACCGTGTGCTGCGGGGTGAACAGCAGTTGCGCGCCCTCGGGCAGCAAGTCCATCGGGTTGGTCGGCTTCAGGCCCACAAGCTGCTTGCGGTCTTCGCGCTGGCAGTCGGCGCGGTTCATCCCGCGCCAGCCAATCCACGAGAACGGCTTGGTACGACCGACCGCCCAACCCATGTTCAAGTCGTCCGGGGTGACCGAGGCATCGGTGTCCTGGCCGACGATGATGAAGCCCTTCTCGGCGCGCAGGACGTGCATGGTCTCGGTGCCGTACGGCGTCAGGTTGTACTTGGCGCCGGCCGCGATGATGGCCTCCAGCACGCCCATGGCGTAGTTGGCCTGGATGTTCACCTCGTAGGACAGCTCGCCGGTGAAGGAGATGCGGAACACCCGCGCCGGGACGCCGGCGACCTTGCCTTCCTTCCAGGTCATGAAGGGGAAGGCGTCCTTGTCCAGGTCGATGTCGGTGACCTCGGCCAGCAGCTTGCGGCTGTTGGGGCCGGACAGGGTCAGGGTGGCCCAGTGGTCGGTGACCGAGGTGAAGTACACCTTCAGCTCCGGCCATTCGGTCTGGTGGTACAGCTCCAGCCACTCCAGCACGCGCGCCGCGCCGCCGGTGGTGGTGGTCATGACGAAGTGGTTGTCCGCCAGGCAGGCGGTCACGCCGTCGTCGAAGACCATGCCGTCTTCCTTGCACATCAGGCCGTAGCGGGCCTTGCCCACGTCCAGCTTGGTCCAGGCGTTGGTGTAGACGCGGTTGAGGAACTCGCGGGCGTCCGGGCCCTGGATATCGATCTTGCCCAGGGTCGAGGCGTCCAGCAGGCCGACCGACTCCCGCACGGCGCGGCATTCGCGGGCCACGGCGGCGTGCATGTCTTCGCCGCGCTTGGGGAAGTACCAGGGGCGCTTCCATTGGCCGACGTCCTCGAACTCGGCGCCGCTCTTTACGTGCCAGGCGTGCAGGGCGGTGAAGCGCACCGGCTCGAACAGGTGGCCGCAGTGACGGCCGGCGACGGCGCCGAAGGTCACCGGGGTGTAGTTCGGGCGGAACATGGTGGTGCCGGTGTCGGCGATGCTCTTGCCCTGGGCGCGGGCGGCGATGGCCAGGCCGTTGATGTTGCCCAGCTTGCCCTGGTCGGTGCCGAAGCCCAGCGCGGTATAGCGCTTGACGTGCTCGATGGACTCGAAGCCCTCGCGGCAGGCCAGTTCGATGGCGGCGGCGGTGACGTCGTTCTGGGTGTCGACGAACTGCTTGGGTGCGCGCGCCGTGGATTTCTCGTGGGGCACCTGGAACAGCGCGAGGGTGGCGTCCTCGGCGCGCTCGGCGACCACCGGCAGCTCGCCTTCGACGGCCTTGAAGCCGCCGTCGACAGCGGCCTGGCTGCCGGCCTGGTAGCCGTCGGCCAGGGCATCGGCGAGGCGGAACACGCCGTTCACCGCGCCGGCACAGATGCGCTTCTGGAAGGCCAGGCCGGGCACGAAGGCGAGGATGTCCTCGCGCCATTCCGGCTTGCCGCCCAGGTGCGAGGCCAGGTGCACCACCGGGCTGTAGCCGCCGGAGCTGGCGACCAGGTCGCAGTCCAGCCATTCGCCGGGCGCGTTGACCTTGTGGCGGAAGGTGTCGATGGAGGCGACCTTCGCACCGGTCACGCGTTTGCTGCCGCGTGCCTCGATCACCGCGCTGCCGGTGATGACCCGCATGCCGCGCTTGCGCGCTTCCTCGACCCATTCGCCGCGCGGATTGGGGCGGGCGTCGGCGATGGCGACCACCTGCAGGCCGGCTTCCTGCCAGTCCAGGGCGACGCGGTAGGCGTAGTCGTTGTTGGTGGACAGCACCAGTTTCTTGCCCGGTGCCACGCCGTAGCGGCGCACGTAGGTGGAGACGGCGCCGGCGAGCATGTTGCCCGGCACATCGTTGTTCGCGTAGACCAGCGGGCGCTCGTGGGCGCCGGCGGCCAGCACCACGCGGTTGGCCCGGACGCGGTGCACGCGCATGCGCACCTGGCCCAGCGGCGCGGTCTCGCCGATGTGATCGGTGCGGCGCTCATGGATGGTGAGGAAGTTGTGGTCGTGGTAGCCGTTGACCGTGGCGCGCGGCAGCAGGATCACGTCCGGGTTGCCTTCCAACTCGGCGATGGCCTTGGCCACCCACTCCTCGGCCGGCTTGCCGTCGAGGGTTTCGCGGGTGTCGAGCAGGCTGCCGCCGAACTCTTCCTGTTCGTCGGCGAGGATCACCCGCGCACCGCTGCGCGAGGCAGCCAGGGCGGCGGCGATACCGGCGGGGCCGGCGCCGACGATCAGCACGTCGGCATGGTGGTTCATCCAGTCGTAGCTGTCCGGGTCCACTTCGGTGGGCGCGCGGCCAAGGCCGGCGGCCTTGCGGATGTACTTCTCGTAGGTCAGCCACATGGACTGCGGGTACATGAAGGTCTTGTAGTAGAAGCCGGGCGGCATCAGCTTGCCGCCGACCTTGCCGAAGATCCCCATGAGGTCGTTCTGTACGTTCGGCCAGCCGTTGGTGGCGGTGGCCACCAGGCCGTTGTACAGCGCTTGCTGGGTGGCGCGCACGTTGGGCACCTGGGTGGATTCGCGCGAGCCGATCTGCAGGATGGCGTTGGGCTCTTCGGCGCCGGCGGCGACGATGCCGCGCGGGCGCGAGTACTTGAAGCTGCGGCCGAGGATGTCGACGCCGTTGGCCAGCAGGGCGGCGGCCAGGGTGTCACCGGCGAAGCCCTGGTAGCTCTGGCCGTTGAAGCTGAAGGTCAGCGGCTTGTTGCGGTCGATGCGACCGCCACGGGACAGGCGATTGATCTGGCTCATTAGGCCTTCTCCACGGCGGGCTGGACGGCGGCTTGCTTTTCGGTGTCAGCATCGGCGGCGGTGACGCTGGGTTTTTCGCCGATCTTGTAGGTTTCGAGGATTTCGTAGGTCACCGTGTGGCGGGTGACGTTGAAGTACTGGCGGCAGCCGGCGGCGTGCACCCACAGCTCGTGGTGGATGCCGCGCGGGTTGTCGCGGAAGAACATGTAGTCGCCCCACTCGGCATCGGTGCAGGCGGCGGGGTCGAGCGGGCGCGGGATGTGCGCCTGGCCCTTGGCGTGGAATTCCTCTTCGGAACGCAGCTCGCCGCAGTGAGGGCAGAAGATATTCAGCATGGTCGTGGCCCTCTTAGTGCGCGACGGCGGCGGCGCCGTGTTCGTCGATCAGCGCGCCGGTGTGGAAGCGTTCGATGGAGAAGGGCGCGGCCAGCGGGTGCGGCTCGCCCTTGGCGAGGGTGGCGGCGAAGACGTTGCCCGAGCCGGGCGTGGCCTTGAAGCCGCCGGTGCCCCAGCCGCAGTTGAAGAACAGGTTCTTCACCGGGGTCTTGCCGATGATCGGGCAGGCGTCCGGGGTGGTGTCGACGATGCCGCCCCACTGGCGGTTCATGCGCACGCGGGACAGCACCGGGAACATCTCGACGATGGCCTGCAGGGTGTGCTCGATCACCGGGTAGGAGCCGCGCTGGCCGTAGCCGTTGTAACCGTCGATGCCGGCGCCGATGACCAGGTCGCCCTTGTCCGACTGGCTGATGTAGCCGTGCACGGCGTTGGACATGATCACGCTGTCGATGATGGGTTTCAGTGGCTCGGAGACCAGCGCCTGCAGCGGGTGCGATTCGATCGGCAGGCGGAAGCCGGCGAGCATCGCCATGTGCCCGGAGTTGCCGGCGGTGACCACGCCGACGCGCTTGGCGCCGATGAAGCCGCGATTGGTCTCGACGCCGATCACTGCGCCGTCCTGCTTGCGGAAGCCGATTACTTCGGTCTGCTGGATCAGGTCCACGCCCAGGGCGTCCGCGGCGCGGGCGAAGCCCCAGGCCACGGCATCGTGACGGGCCACGCCACCACGGCGTTGCACGGTGGAGCCCATGACCGGGTAGCGGGCGCTTTTGGTGCAGTTCAGGTAGGGAATCTCTTCGGCCACCTGCTGGGCATTGAGCAGCTCGCCGTCCACGCCGTTGAGGCGGTTGGCGCTCACGCGGCGCTCGCCGTCGCGCATGTCCTGCAGGGTGTGGCAGAGGTTGTAGACGCCACGCTGGGAGAACATGACGTTGTAGTTCAGGTCCTGGGACAGGCCTTCCCACAGCTTCATGGCGTGTTCGTAGAGCAGCGCCGACTCGTCCCACAGGTAGTTGGAACGCACGATGGTGGTGTTGCGCGCAGTGTTGCCGCCGCCCAGCCAGCCCTTCTCGATCACCGCGACGTTGGTGATGCCGTGCTCCTTGGCCAGGTAGTAGGCGGTCGCCAGGCCGTGCCCGCCGCCGCCGACGATGACCACGTCATACACCGGCTTGGGCGTGGGCGTGCGCCACATGCGCTGCCAGTTCTCGTGGTGGCTCAGGGAGTGCTTGAACAGGCCGAAGCCGGAGTAGCGTTGCATGGGGTGCTCCTGAAATCTCTAGTCGCCGTGCCGCCCCTGTAGGAGCGAGCTGGCTCGCGAATGGCCTCGCAGCGGGGCTGTTCGCGAGCGAGCTCGCTCCTACAGAAGAGCCTCGGGGAATCTCAACGGTAGACCGGGAAGTCCGCGCACAGCCCGGCGACCTGGGTGGCCACCTTGGCCTCGACGTCGGCGTCGCCCAGGTGGTCCAGCACGTCGCTGATCCAGCCGGCCAGCTCGCGGCACTGTTCTTCCTTCAGCCCGCGGGTGGTGACCGCCGGGGTGCCGATGCGGATGCCGGAGGTGACGAACGGGCTCTGCGGGTCGTTCGGCACGGCGTTCTTGTTCACGGTGATGCCGACGCGGCCGAGGGCGGCGTCCGCTTCCTTGCCGGTCAGGCCCTGCTTCACCAGGCTGATCAGCATCAGGTGGTTGTCGGTGCCGCCGGAAACCACGTCGTAGCCGCGCTCGATGAACACCTTGGCCATGGCCTGGGCGTTCTTGATCACCTGGGCCTGGTAGTCCTTGAAGCCGGGCTCCAGCGCTTCCTTGAAGCACACCGCCTTGGCGGCGATCACGTGCATCAGCGGGCCGCCCTGGGCGCCGGGGAAGACGGCCGAGTTGAGCTTCTTCTCGATCTCTTCGTTGGATTTGGCCAGGATCAGGCCGCCGCGCGGGCCGCGCAGGGTCTTGTGGGTGGTGGTGGTGACCACGTCGGCGTAGGGCAGCGGGTTGGGGTACAGGCCGGCGGCAACCAGGCCGGCGACGTGGGCCATGTCGACGAACAGCAGCGCCCCGACCTTGTCGGCGATGGCGCGGAAGCGCGGGAAGTCCAGCGTCTTGGAATAGGCAGAGAAGCCGGCGACGATCATCTTCGGCTGGTGCTCCACGGCCAGGCGCTCGACCTCGTCGTAGTCGATCAGCCCGGTGTCGGTGTTCAGGCCGTACTGCACGGCGTTGTACAGCTTGCCCGAGGACGACACCTTGGCGCCGTGGGTCAGGTGGCCGCCGTGGGCCAGGCTCATGCCCAGGATGGTGTCGCCGGCGTTGATCAGCGCGAGGTACACGGCGGAGTTGGCCGAGGAGCCCGAGTGCGGCTGGACGTTGGCGTAGTCGGCGCCGAACAGCTGCTTGGCGCGATCGATGGCCAGCTGCTCGACCTTATCCACATGCTCGCAGCCACCGTAGTAGCGCTTGCCCGGATAGCCTTCGGCGTACTTGTTGGTCAGCCCGCTGCCCTGGGCCTGCATGACGCGCTTGCTGGTGTAGTTCTCCGAGGCGATCAGCTCGAGGTGGTCCTCCTGGCGCGCTTCCTCGGCATCCATCGCCGCGAGCAGTTCGTCGTCGTAGCCCTGGATCTGGTCTTGCTTGCTGAACATCGCTGGTCTCCCTGCGGCGCCCGGAAGCGCCATGGCCGGTACGGAGCCGAGTGGCCCCCATGGCAGCGATGGTATGACTGGCCCAGCCGGCCCAGATGCCTGCGCACGTCGCGGGTAGGTGCGTTTGCGACATGCTGCGACCGGCGCAAAAGCGACCGGGTGCGTGGAATTGCTCGTGGCGGCTGGTCAGAATGCGACATGCCCGCGCCAGGATGGCGCGGCCCGCGGAGCCTTGCCGATGAAGCGCTTCTTCTTATCTGGTTCGCTGTGCCTTGCGCTGCTGTCGCCGACGCTGTCGGCCTGGGGCATGTCGCGCTTGTTCGACGGCGACGCACGGGTCTGGGTGCAGGGCCGGACGCTGTGCTTCGGCGGCGCGGCGTTCAAGTCGCCCGGCCTGTTCTTCAATCGCACGCTGCAGGTGGATGAACGGCAGGTGACGGTGCACGCCATCGAAGTCGCCCGCGAGCCTTACGAGCCGTTCTGGTCGTCGGCCAGCATCGAACCGACCCGGGGAGTGCCGCTGCACAGCGACACCTGCTTCGCCTATGGCCAGGCCATCACCGGCTTTCGCCAGAAAGCCCCGGCGCGGCCCCTGGAGCCTGGCCTGTACAACGTCACCCTCGGCGGGCGCGACAACGCCGGGGACGGCCAGCGCGCGACCTTCATGAAGACCTTCTGCCTGGAAGCCCGCGGCGCCGGGGTGGCGGTGATCGATGCCGGCTATGACGAAAAGCAGGGGCGCTGGGTCTGCAACCCCCCGCAATGAAGCTGCGGATAGGAACCGCCCGGCCAAGGGACTAAACTGCGCCCCTCACGAAATGCGAGGACGCCATGAACCGTTCCCTGACTCTGCTTTCCGCCCTGCTGCTCACCGCGACGCTGCAGGGCTGTGGTGACGACAGCAAACCCGCCAAGGCCGAAGCGCCCGAAGCCGCCAGCACTGCCGCCGCGGCCACCCCGGCCGGCGACAGCTGCAGCGGCCATGTGCTGGAGAAGGCGCTGCCGCCGACCAAGGCCATCTACGGCTATCCCTACCTGTCCCGCGAGTGCGGCTACGACGACGCCACCATCGTCTACGGCAAGGCCGACGGCAGCCAGCACCTGGTCGTGACCCTGACCGACACCGGCCTTCCGGCGCCGGGCGCCGACCAGCAGGGTGAGGCGGCCAAGCAGTACCTGGCCGCCCAGGCCAAGCTGCGCGACACCACCGCCAAGAACGTCTCGCTGCTCAACCAGGCCCGCCAGGCCGCATTGCAGAATGGCACCGCCGCGCAGTTCGGCGGCGAGCAGTACCTGCCGGTGATCGACAGCACGCGCATGGGCGACCCACTGGCCATCAGCGTGCCGGGCCCGGACGACAAAGCCGGCGAATCCAGCCTGACCGGCCTGATCAAGGGTCGCTACGTGCTCAACATGACCTCGCCGGACAAGCCCAACGGCGGTACCGCCCAGTCCCTGCGCGAGCTGTTCGTGCCGATCTCCGAGCAGATGGCGCTGACCAAGCTGCCCTGACAGATAGAGAGATATCTGACGGGAAGTCATACCGATTTCTGATCCTCCGCCTCACCTAGTTCTTAGGAAAATTCTCGGCATCGCTCATTACCGATCGCCAGAGACAGAGGTGGAGGACCATGAAATTCACATTGAGAAACCTGCCCCTGCTGCTGGCCGCGACGTTTCCGCTGGCCGGCCATGCGCTGCAGATGCCTGCGCAACCGGCACCCGAGGTCAAGGCCTACAGCGGTGCGGACGGCGTCAAGGTCTGGCTGGAACAGATAGGGCCGCGCAAGGCCAATATGTTCCTGGTGCGCATCGGCGGGGTGGCCCACGCATGGAACATGCGCATCCATCGAATGGATGGCCTCAGCCTGCTCGATGAGTCCCTGTTCAAGCTGCATTCCCAGGGCAGGGGACCAATTGCCCTGGTGCTGCGTGGCGACTGCGGTGAAGTGATGCTCCCCGGCGAGGGCAACGCCCGGAAGGTCTGCTACGACCAGCAGTTGTCGGCGACCCAGGATGCCAAGCAGTTCGTCAGTGCCTACGTGAACCAGCGGCTGTAAGAGTCCGGCTGCACGAGAGGCGGGGTTTTCGCTACGCTGCTGACTGACATTTCTGCGCAGTGCCGAGGCAGCCCCATGACCGACAACACCCAACAGTTCGCCAGCGACAACTATTCCGGCATCTGCCCCGAAGCCTGGGCGGCGATGGCCGAGGCCAACCGCGGCCACGAGCGCGCCTACGGCGACGACCAATGGACCGCCCGCGCCTCCGACTACTTCCGCGAGCTGTTCGAGACCGACTGCGAAGTCTTCTTCGCCTTCAACGGTACCGCCGCCAACTCCCTGGCCCTGGCGGCGCTGTGCCAGAGCTACCACAGCGTGATCTGCGCCGAGACCGCCCACGTCGAGACCGACGAGTGCGGCGCGCCGGAGTTCTTCTCCAACGGCTCCAAGCTGCTGCTGGCGCGCACCGACGCCCAGGGCAAGCTGACCCCTGAGGCGATCCGCGAGATCGCCCTGAAGCGCCAGGACATCCACTACCCGAAGGCGCGCGTGGTCACCATCACCCAGGCCACCGAGGTCGGCACCGTCTACCGCCCGGACGAGCTGCAGGCGCTCAGCGCCACCTGCCGCGAGTTGGGTCTGCACCTGCACATGGACGGCGCGCGCTTCTCCAACGCCTGCGCCTTCCTCGGCGCGACCCCGGCCGAGCTGACCTGGAAATCCGGCGTCGAAGTGCTCTGCTTCGGCGGCACCAAGAACGGCATGGCGGTGGGCGAGGCCATCCTGTTCTTCAACCGCGAACTGGCCGAAGGCTTCGACTACCGCTGCAAGCAGGCCGGGCAACTGGCCTCGAAGATGCGCTTCCTCGCCGCGCCCTGGGTCGGCGTGCTGCAGGACGACGCCTGGATGCATTACGCCAGCCACGCCAACCGCTGTGCACAACTGCTGGCCGAGCGCGTCGCCGACGTACCGGGTGTGCAGCTGATGTTCCCGGTGGAAGCCAACGGCGTGTTCCTGCAGATGTCCGAGCCGGCGCTGGAAGCCCTGCGCCAGCTCGGCTGGCGCTTCTACACCTTCATCGGTGCGGGCGGCGCGCGCTTCATGTGTTCGTGGGACACCGAGATCGCCCGCGTCGAGGAGCTGGCGGCTGACATCCGCAAGGTCATGGGGGCGAGCTGAAGCGCGCCTGAGTTGTCCCCAGGCGCTGGGGACGGTTGCACGGGCAACCTGTCCCCAACCTGTGGATGAATGCCTGCAGGCCACGGAGGACATGGCTTGCAATGGCGTGGTCGAATTTTGATCAGGGCGGTTCTTGGTAGGAGCGAGCTTGCTCGCGAACCGCATTCCGCCTGCGTTCACGGTGTAAAGCGAGGCTACGGATGTTCGCGAGCAAGCTCGCTCCTACAAGTTGAAAATCGGTTCGGTTTCGTCAGATACGCACCGCCGTCCCGCTCACGCTGACCATCAGCATGCTGCCGTTCTGGCCCACCACCTCGTAATCCAGGTCGATGCCGACCACGGCGTTGGCGCCCAGCTCCTGCGCGCGCTCCTGCAGCTCCTCGAAGGCGATCTCCCGCGCTCGCCCCAGCTCCTTCTCGTACGCACCGGAACGGCCGCCAATGATGTCGCGCAGGCCGGCGAACAGGTCGCGGAACACGTTGGCGCCGAGGATCGCCTCGCCGACCACGATGCCGCGGTATTCCTGGATGGTCTTGCCCTCGATGGTGGGCGTGGTGGTCAGGATCATGGGGCTGACTCCTCTGGTGGGGGAAATCCAGCATAGTCCCGCACCCTACCGAAGGCCGCGCCGGCTGTGTTTCAGCATTTGGCGAAATCCGGGGGCAACCTTGTGATAAAGCTGTGGACAACCTGGTGGAAAATGTCCGTGGCGTGACACTTTCATGAACCCCGCGATTTCATCGCTCATTTTCATGAGAGGCCCGCTATTCGTGGCTTTCACGGCTTATGGAGGGGGTTGTGAAGATCTCCACAGGCGCTGTGGAGGCAAGCTTGTCCAACCTGTGGAAAAACTGTTGGGAGGTGGCTGCGGAGCCGATGGTGCGGGGCCTCCCTGGAACTGGCTGTTTTCTGATCAGTTGCGCTTTTTCAATCACTTGCACGCCTGTGTATCGATTACGACGAAATTCCTGTGCACGATCCTCCCACCGCTATCCCCGGTTTGTGTTGACCCTCTTGTGCGCCACCTGTGGAAAACTTCACCGACGCCCCGCCGGGCGGGGGGCGCGCGAGCCTGCTCGAAAAATGCTCAGCTGCGAGTGCAAGGAATTGATCCACAGACGTTTTTCGGCAGCGTCGGGGGCTGCGGGAAACTTTCCACAATCCCTGTGGGGCGAAGCTCGCAGAAGGTGTGGACAACCTGTCACCAGATCGCGGGAGGCCGCGCGTGGCGTGCCTTCCTCATCTCCGTACGTTTTTTGATCAATTGGCGAAAGCCCCGTCATTTCTGGCTTTCAGCGATTTTTCCGGCGGGTTTTCCACATTGGCTGTGCAGCGTTCTGCCGGGAAGATGTGGGCGGACTGTGGATGGATCGCCACAAGCCGCGATGCCACTGGCTCGCGCCGGGTTGATCAATATTTGTCCAGGGCCGCTGGGCCCGCTGCCTATAATCCATGAACTGCGGTGCAGGAGCCCTGGGGGCGGGAGACCATCATGTCCGGTTACTCGGTGGAACAGATCCGCACCGTGGCCCTGGTCGGCCACGGTGACAGCGGCAAGACCCTGCTCGCCGAAGCGCTGCTGCAGCACAGTGGGGCAATTCCCAGCATGGGCTCGCTGGAACGCGGCGACACCCTCTGCGACTCCGACCCCATGGAGCGCGAGTACCACCATTCCCTGGCCGCCGCGCTGGCGCACTTCGAGCACGAGGGCGCGCACATCCGCCTGGTCGACACTCCCGGTTATCCCGACTTCATCGGCCACGCGTTGCCGGCGCTCGCCGCAGTGGAGACCGCGCTGGTGGTGGTGAACGCGCAGAACGGTATCGAACTGTCCACGCGGCGGATGATGGACTGGGCGGGCGAACGCGGCCTGTGCCGGATGCTGGTGGTGAACAAGATCGATGCCGAACGCGTTGACCTGCCGGCCCTGTTGGCGGGTTTGCGCGAGTCGTTCGGCAAGGAGGTACTGCCCCTCAACCTGCCCGCCGAGGGTGGCGCACGGGTTGTGGATTGTTTCTTCAATCCCGACGGCGAGGCTGACTTTTCCTCCGTGGCCGAGGCGCACCAGGCGCTGGTGGACCAGGTGGTGGAGGTGGACGAGGCGCTGATGGCGCATTACCTGGAGGAGGGCGAGGTGGCGCCCGAGGCGTTGCACGAACCCTTCGAGCGCGCGCTGCGCGAGGGGCACCTGATTCCCCTGTGCTTCGTTTCTGCCCGCACCGGTGCTGGCGTCCCCGAGTTGGCCGACATTCTCGCGCGCCTTGCGCCCAACCCCACCGAGGGCAACCCGCCGCTGTTCCTGCGCACCGACGACAAGGGCAAGGAACACCCGGTGACCTGCCAGCCGGACCCCAAGGCCCATGTGCTGGCCCATGTGTTCAAGGTGGTGATCGACCCCTTCGTCGGCCGCCTGGCCGTGTTCCGCGTGCACCAGGGCACGATTCGCCGGGAAATGCAGCTGTTCGCCGGCGATGGGCGCAAGTCGTTCAAGGTGGGCCACCTGCTGCGCCTGCAGGGAAAGAAGCACGAAGAGGCGCCGTGGCTGATCCCCGGCGACTTCGGCGCGCTGACCAAGGTCGACGAACTGGAGTACGGCGTGGTGCTGCACGACTCCCACGATGAGGACCACATCCACCTCAAGCCCCTGGACTTTCCCGAGCCGATGCAGGGCCTGGCTATCGAAGCGGGCCGCCGCGGCGACGAGCAGCGCCTGGCGGAAATCCTCCAGCGCCTGCAGGCCGAAGACCCCTGTGTGCGCCTGGACTACAACGCTTCCACCCAGCAAACCGTGCTGCGCGGCATGGGCGAGATGCACCTGCGCTATCTGCTGGAGCGCATGGCCGGACAATACAAGCTGGAGGTGCAGACCCGGGTGCCCGCCGTACCCTACCGCGAGACCGCCACCCGCGTGGCGGAGGGCCATAGCCGGCACAAGAAGCAGACCGGCGGGGCGGGGCAGTTCGGCGAGGTGTTCCTGCGCATCGAGCCGCTGCCGCGGGGCGAGGGCTTCGCCTTCGTCGACGCGATCAAGGGCGGGGTGATTCCCGGCAACTTCATCCCCTCGGTGGAGAAGGGCGTGCGCTCGGCGCTGGCGGCCGGGCCGCTGGCCGGCTTCCCGGTGGAGGACGTGAAGGTCACGGTCTTCGACGGCAAGAGTCACTCGGTGGACTCCAAGGACATCGCCTTCCAGGCCGCCGGGCGCAAGGCCATGCTCGATGCGCTGCGCAATGCCGGCGGCATCGTGCTGGAGCCGGTGATGCAGATCGAGGTGACAACGCCGGATACCCATCTGGGCGACATCACCGCCGACCTGACCGGCCGCCGGGGCCAGGTGCTGGGTACCGAGTCGCTGTCGGCCAGCGTCGCACTGGTGCGCGGGCAGGTGCCGCTGGCTGAGCTTGACGGTTACGCCAACCGGCTGAAATCCATCACCGCCGGCCAGGGTCTCTATAGCCTTTCTTCCAGTCATTACAGCGCCGTCCCACAGGACGTGCAGCAACGCCTGTCGAGTGGCTACAAGGCGGTCCCGGAAGAAGACTGAGCAAATGTGGATAGTTGTCGCAGCCGGTCGCTGGAAAGGCCCGTGGCTGCGCGCTTGCGTGCGCTCTGGTGGATATCTGGCAGAAACCTGGAAGCCACGTGGCATGCGGGTTGCAGGCGGGATCGAGGCGGCCATGCGGTTCGGCCAAAGGTGTCTCCGGGCTTGCCTCGGGACACCTTCAGCCTGTGGATAACTCAGTGGGTAACGTGTGGGGCAGGTGGGGGCAGGCTGTGATCAGTACTCGATCACCACGTCGCCCTTGGGCACGCTGCAGCAGGACAGGATGTAGCCTTCGGCGACGTCTTCGTCGGTGATCCCGCCGTTGTGCTCCATCTCCACCTCGCCGGAGCGCTTCATCACCTTGCAGGTGCCGCAGATGCCCATGCCGCAGGCCTTGGGAATGTGCAGCCCGAGCTGGGCGGCGGCGGCGTGGACGGTCTCGCCCGGCGCCACGCGGATGCTCTTGCCGGTTTCGCAGAACTCGACGAGGTTCTGCTCGGCCAGGGGTACGGCCGGCGCCTCGGCAGCCTCGGCGGCCAGCTCCTTCACGTCGGCGCGCACTTCCGGCGGGGTCGGGCCGAAGGCTTCCTCGTGGTAGCGCGACATGTCGTAGCCTTCGGCTTCGAGCACGCGCTTGACCGCGTGCATGTAGGGCGTCGGGCCGCAGCAGAAGACCTCGCGCTCGAGGAAGTCCGGCGCCATCAGCTGCAGCATGGCCTTGTTCAGGAAGCCCCGGTAGCCGGCCCAGGACTCGCCCATCTCGTATTTCTCGCAGACCAGGTACAGCTTGAAGTTGTTGATCCGCGAGTTCATGTGCTCCAGCTCGCGGTGATAGATGATGTCCTTGGGCGTGCGCGCGCTGTGCACGAAGACCATGTCGACGTTGCCGTTGGTGTCGAAGAACCAGCGCGACATGGACATCACCGGGGTGATGCCGACACCGCCGGAGAGGAACAGCACCTTCTCGGCGGGGAAGTCGATGGCGTTGAAGTTGCCCACCGGACCGTGCACCGGGATCTGGTCGCCTTCCTTGAGGTTGTCGTGCAGCCAGTTCGACACCTTGCCGCCGGGCACGCGCTTGATGGTGATGGAGAAGCTGTAGGGCACCGAGGGCGAGCTGGAGATGGTGTAGGAACGCATGATCGGCTGGCCGTCGATCTCCAGCTCCAGGGTGACGAACTGCCCCGGCTTGAAGAAGAACATGATCGGTGCGTCGGCCATGAAGCAGAAGGTGCGCACATCCCAGGTTTCCTGGATGGCCTTCACGCAGCGCACCAGGTGGCGCCCGTTGGCCCAGGTCTGGGTGTTCACCGGATTGAGGAAGTTGTTCGTCGACATGCTGTCTCTCCGCGCACGCGGGCCGTGCTGGGCCTGATGGGGCAGCGCCGGGGTCCGTTTGCCTACGTCGTTCGAGCGTAGAAAGCACGGGGCCTTTCGGCATGCCTGATGGGGCGGATTGTGTGCACGAGGATGGCCGCTGCATTTACCTGCCAGCGACATTTGCATGCTTATCGCGACCTGCCGCCTGGCGCGTGCCGTTGCGCGTCGGGAAATGATCTGGCCGTGTCGCCCATGGATAAGGGTTCCTACGGGGCGCGGCCCCACACTCAGCTCCATGCCGAGCAACCCCCAGGTTGAGCGAGACGGCGGGAAACGGCGCACTCGGCGCGCCTGACACCTGCCGCAAATGCCCTGCGTGGCAAACCGTATCAGCCACTTATTTCCGCCGGCAGCCCGACCGGGCTGCGGCATGAGGACCTAGCAATGGACGTCACTACTACCCTGAGTCTGGGCGACCCGCTGGAACCGGCCCGCAAGGCCACCGCCGAGATGCTGCGCACTCGCGACCACAGCTTCTCGCTGCCGCAGCCCTTCTACAACGACGAGCGCCTGTTCCAGCTGGACATGCAGGAGATCTTCCACAAGGAGTGGCTGATCGCCGGGATGACCTGCGAGATCCCCGCCAAGGGCAACTTCCTCACCCTGCAGATCGGCGACAACCCGGTCATTGTCCTGCGTGGCGCCGAGGGCAAGATCCACGCCTTCCACAACGTCTGCCGCCACCGTGGCTCGCGCCTGTGCGTGAGCGACAAGGGCAAGGTTGCCAAGCTGGTCTGCCCTTATCACCAGTGGACCTACGAGCTGGACGGCCGCCTGCTGTTCGCCGGCACCGAGATGGGCGCGGACTTCGACATGAAGGACTACAGCCTGAAGCCGGTGAACGTGAAGACCGCCGGCGGCTACATCTTCATCTCGCTGTCGGAGAACCCGCCGGCCATCGACGACTTCCTGCGTACGCTCGAGCACTACATGGAGCCGTACGACATGGAGAACACCAAGGTGGCGGTGCAGACCACGTTGCGGGAAAAGGCCAACTGGAAGCTGGTGCTGGAAAACAACCGCGAGTGCTACCACTGCAACGGCTCGCACCCGGAGCTGCTGAACACCCTGCTGGAGTGGGACGACGTTACCGACCCGCGCGCCAGCCAGGCGTTCAAGGACCAGGTCGCGGCCTGCACCACCGCCTGGGATGCCGAGAAGATTCCCTACGCCCACGCCAGCTTCGGCCTGCGCAACCGCATCGTGCGCATGCCGCTGCTGCAGGGCACCGTATCGATGACCATGGATGGCAAGCAGGGCAGCAAGAAGCTCATGGGCCGCATCCAGAACCCGGACCTGGGCTCTATGCGCATCCTGCACCTGCCACATTCGTGGAACCACTGCATGGGCGACCACCTGATCGTCTTCACCGTGTGGCCGATCAGCGCGCAGGAAACCGTGGTCACCACCAAGTGGCTGGTGCACAAGGATGCGGTGGAAGGCGTCGATTATGACGTCGCCCGCCTGCGTGAAGTGTGGGACGCCACCAACGACCAGGACCGCCGCCTGGCCGAAGAGAACCAGCGCGGCATCAACTCCACCGCCTACCAGCCGGGGCCGTACTCCAAGACCTACGAGTTCGGCGTGATCAACTTCCTCGACTGGTACAGCGAGCGGATGTTGAACAACCTGGGCGAGGAATCCGCCCACGCGCGCCTGGTCGCCGAGAAGTAAGCCCCCGCCACCCAGCGCCCCCTTTGCGGGGGCGCTGTCGTTGAAGAGGAATCCACTTGGACGCCATGCTCTTCTACAGCAGCTCCGCCTTCGTCACCGGCCTGGTGGCGTGGAACCTCTTCGCCTGCTGGCGCAAGCGCTGAAGGCGCCCGATCGCTGCGCTATTTGTAGGAGCGAGCTTGCTCGCGAACCTCTCACCGCACTCCGTGCCGCCGCCGTATCACCCTCTCCCCAGCCCTGGCTGCGCGCCCCGCTCCGAAGGGAGAGGGAGTCGTACGTGCCGGCTGAAGCCGTAGTGTCATCTTGCGCCGAACCGTCTCCTCTCCCTTCAGGGAGCGGGTTAGGGAGAGGGTTAGGGAGAGGGCGCTCTCAGCTCTCACGCCGCGTCCCGCAACGAAGAGCGTTCGCGAGCAAGAACTGGGCGTCCCCCTCGCTCCTACAGGGAGTGCGAGCCACTCCATTCGCGCCCTCCAGTTCCCGCATTCCCCTGCACGACGCAAACGCTGTCGCCCATGTCGTGAGGTTGACGCTTTCGGTATGACCCTGGTCGTTTTCGAACCGGGTCGCCTCCGGGGGCAGGGATATCCTGCCTGCAAAGCGTCGGCACAAGTCCCGCCGCACCAGCCTTGCCTGAATAGAGAGACGCCAAGATGAGCCCAGCCGAACTTCACGCCGACAGCATCGTCATCGATGGCCTGATCATCGCCAAATGGAACCGCGAGCTGTTCGAAGACATGCGCAAGGGCGGCCTGACCGCCGCGAACTGCACCGTCTCCGTGTGGGAAGGCTTCCAGGCCACGGTGAACAACATCGTCGCCAGCCAGAAGCTGATCCGCGAGAACGGCGACCTGGTCATCCCGGTGCGCACCACGGCCGACATCCGCCGGGCCAAGGAGCAGGGCAAGACCGGCATCCTCTTCGGCTTCCAGAACGCCCACGCGTTCGAGGACCAGATCGGCTACGTCGAGGTGTTCAAGCAGCTGGGCGTGGGCATCGTGCAGATGTGCTACAACACCCAGAACCTGGTCGGCACCGGCTGCTACGAGCGCGACGGCGGCCTTTCCGGCTTCGGTCGCGAGATCGTCGCGGAGATGAACCGCGTCGGCATCATGTGCGACCTGTCCCACGTTGGCTCCAAGACCTCCGAGGAAGTCATCCTCGAGTCGAAGAAGCCCGTCACCTATTCCCACTGCCTGCCGTCGGGCCTCAAGGAACATCCGCGCAACAAGTCCGACGCCGAGCTGAAGTTCATCGCCGACCACGGCGGCTTCGTCGGCGTGACCATGTTCGCGCCCTTCCTCGCCAAGGGCATCGACTCGACCATCGACGACTACGCCGAAGCCATCGAGTACGTGATGAACCTCGTCGGCGAGGATGCCATCGGCATCGGCACCGACTTCACCCAGGGCCACGGCCAGGACTTCTTCGAGTGGCTGACCCACGACAAGGGTTACGCCCGCCGCCTGACCAACTTCGGCAAGATCGTCAACCCGCTGGGCATCCGCACCGTGGGCGAATTCCCCAACCTCACCGAGACCCTGCTCAAGCGCGGCATGCCCGAGCGCGTGGTGCGCAAGGTCATGGGCGAGAACTGGGTGCGCGTCCTGAAGGACGTCTGGGGCGAGTGATTCAACCTCAACAGCGCCCTCTCCCCCAGCCCCTCTCCCGCAAGCGGGAGAGGGGAGCAGAGCCACCGGCATGCACCTGACCCTCCGCATGCACGGATAGCTCCCTCTCCCTTCAGGGAAAGGGCTGGGGAGAGGGCAACCGCACACACGAATTCTGGAGTTCCGCACACATGACCAAACACGCCCCCGAACTGCCCATCGAAGTCGACAGCGAAACCGGCGTCTGGACCACTGACGCCCTGCCGATGCTCTACGTGCCGCGGCACTTCTTCGTCAACAACCACATGGGCATCGAGGAAGAACTGGGCGCCGAGCGTTATGCCGAGATCCTCTACAAGGCCGGCTACAAGTCCGCCTGGCACTGGTGCGAGAAGGAAGCCGAGTGCCACGGCCTGGTCGGCGTGGAAGTCTTCGAGCACTACATGAAGCGCCTGTCGCAGCGCGGCTGGGGGTTGTTCCAGATCGAGCAGATCGACCTCGACAAGGGCACCGCCCAGGTGCGCCTGAAGCACTCGGCCTTCGTCTACGTCTACGGCAAGGTCAACCGCAAGGTCGACTACATGTTCACCGGCTGGTTCGCCGGCGCCATGGACCAGATTCTCCAGGCCCGCGGCAGCGACCTCCGCACCGTGGCCGAGCAGGTCTACAGCGGCGCCGAGGAAGGCCACGACGACGGCCTGTTCGTCGTCAAACCCCTCTGATCCTCCGCCCCGTGTAGGAGCGAGCTTGCTCGCGAACCAGCAGCCGAAAGGCCGCCAGACAACAAGAAACCTCTGATCCCGTGAGGATGCCGCAATGGCTTTCGAGGCAATGTTCCAGCCGATCCAGATCGGCAAGCTGACCATCCGCAACCGCGTGCTCTCCACCGCTCACGCCGAGGTGTATGCCACCGACGGCGGCATGACCACCGAGCGCTACGTGAAGTACTACGAGGAGAAGGCCAAGGGCGGCATCGGCCTGGCCATCTGCGGCGGTTCCTCCGTGGTCGCCATCGACAGCCCGCAGGAGTGGTGGAGCTCGGTGAACCTCTCCACCGACCGCATCATCCCGCACTTCCAGAACCTCGCTGACGCCATGCACAAGCATGGCGCCAAGATCATGATCCAGATTACCCACATGGGCCGCCGCTCGCGCTGGGACGGCTTCAACTGGCCGACCCTGATGTCGCCCTCGGGCATCCGCGAACCGGTGCACCGCGCCACCTGCAAGACCATCGAGGAAGAAGAAATCTGGCGTGTCATTGGCAACTACGCGCAAGCTGCCAGACGCGCAAAAGCGGGCGGCCTGGACGGCGTCGAGCTGTCCGCCGTGCACCAGCACATGATCGACCAGTTCTGGAGCCCGCGCGTCAACAAGCGTACCGACGAGTGGGGTGGCACCTTCGAGGGCCGCATGAAGTTCGGCCTGGAAGTGCTCAAGGCCGTGCGCAAGGAAGTCGGCGACGACTTCTGCGTCGGCATGCGTATCTGCGGTGACGAGTTCCACCCGGACGGCCTCACCCACGACGACATGAAGCAGATCGCCAAGTACTACAGCGACACCGGCATGATCGACTTCATCGGCGTGGTCGGCTCGGGCTGCGACACCCACAACACCCTGGCCAACGTCATCCCGAACATGACCTACCCGCCGGAGCCCTTCCTGCACCTGGCGGCCGGCATCAAGGAAGTGGTCAACGTGCCGGTGCTGCACGCGCAGAACATCAAGGACCCGAACCAGGCCACGCGCATCCTCGAAGGCGGCTACGTGGACATGGTCGGCATGACCCGCGCGCACATCGCCGACCCGCACCTGATCGCCAAGATCAAGATGGGCCAGATCGACCAGATCAAGCAGTGCGTCGGTGCCAACTACTGCATCGACCGCCAGTACCAGGGCCTGGACGTGCTGTGCATCCAGAACGCCGCCACCTCCCGTGAATACATGGGCGTACCGCACATCATCGAGAAGACCACCGGCGTGAAGCGCAAGGTCGTGGTCGTCGGTGGCGGCCCGGCCGGCATGGAAGCGGCGCGCGTCGCCGCCGAGCGGGGGCACGACGTCACCCTGTTCGAGAAGAAGGAGCAGCTCGGCGGGCAGATCACCACCGCCTCGAAAGCCCCGCAGCGCGACCAGATCGCCGGCATCACCCGCTGGTACCAGCTGGAGCTGGCGCGGCTGAACGTCGACCTGCGCCTGGGCACCGGCGCGGATGCCGACACCATCCTCGACCTGCGCCCCGACGTGGTGGTGCTGGCCAACGGCGGCCATCCGTTCCTCGAGCAGAACGAACACTGGGGCGCCGCCGACGGGCTGGTGGTGAGCAGCTGGGACGTACTCGATGGCAAGGTCGCGCCGGGCAAGAACGTGCTGGTCTACGACACCATCTGCGAGTTCAGCGGCATGTCGGTGGCGGACTTCCTTGCCGACAAGGGTGCCCAGGTCGAGATCGTCACCGACGACATCAAGCCGGGCGTCGCCATCGGCGGCACCACCTTCCCGACCTACTACCGCAGCATGTACCCCAAGGAAGTGATCATGACCGGCGACCTGATGCTGGAGAAGGTCTACCGCGAGGGCGACAAGCTGGTGGCGGTGCTGGAGAACGAATACACCGGCGCCAAAGAGGAGCGGGTGGTCGACCAGATCGTCGTCGAGAACGGCGTGCGTCCGGACGAAACACTGTACTACGCGCTCAAGCAGGGCTCGCGCAACAAGGGCCAGATCGACGTCGAGGCGCTGTTCGCGATCAAGCCGCAGCCGTGTCTCAGTGCTCTTGATGACAACAGCGGGGGCGACGGTTACCTGCTGTTCCGCATCGGCGACTGCGTGGCCCAGCGCAACACCCATGCGGCGATCTACGACGCGCTGCGCCTGTGCAAGGACTTCTAAGACACGCCATGTGATGTCCGGTAGGCACGGACAACCCCCTCTCCCTTCAGGGAGCGGGTTGGGGAGAGGGTGGTGGGCCAAGTGACCGAGCCGACCGGAAACACCCTCTCCCCCCGCCCTCTCCCGCAAGCGGGAGAGGGAGCTTGTCCAGCGCCCCCTGAGGTCCCGTAGGGAGACCAGAAATGCTCAACATCATCCTCCCCGTCCTGCTCTTCGCCGCCCTCGGCCTCGCCGTGCTGGGCGCCGTGAAGCGCTTTTCGATGTGGCGCCGTGGCCGGCCCGAGCAGGTCGACTGGATCGGCGGCCTGCTGAAGATGCCGCGCCGCTACCTGGTGGACCTGCACCACGTGGTCGAGCGCGACAAGTACATGTCGAAGACCCACGTGGCCACTGCCGGCGGCTTCGTCGCCGCCGCACTGCTGGCCATCCTGGTGCACGGTTTCGGCCTGCACAGCCGCATCCTCGGTTTCGCCCTGCTGGCGGCCACCGCGCTGATGTTCTGCGGTGCGCTGTTCGTCGCCAAGCGCCGGCTGGACCCGCCGTCGCGCCTGTCGAAAGGCCCGTGGATGCGCCTGCCGAAAAGCCTGCTGATGTTCTCGGCGAGCTTCTTCATCGCCACCTTGCCGGTGGCCGGCATCCTGCCGGAAGGTTTCGGCGGTTGGTTCCTCGCGGCGATTCTTGCGGTGGGCGTGGCCTGGGGCGTGTCCGAGCTGTTCTTCGGCATGACCTGGGGCGGGCCGATGAAGCACGCCTTCGCCGGCGCCCTGCACCTGGCGTGGCATCGCCGCGCCGAACGGTTCTCCAGTAAAGATGGGCGCGGCGGCCGCTCCACCGGCCTGAAGCCGCTGGACCTGGAGGACCCCATGGCGCCGCTGGGCGTCGAGAAACCCACCGATTTTACCTGGAACCAGCTGCTCGGCTTCGATGCCTGCGTGCAGTGCGGCAAGTGCGAAGCCATGTGCCCGGCCTTCGCCGCCGGCCAGCCGCTGAACCCGAAGAAACTCATCCAGGACATGGTCATCGGCCTGGCCGGTGGCAGCGACGCCAACTTCGCCGGCTCCCCCTATCCCGGTAAGCCATTGGGCGAACACAGTGGCGGCCCGCACCAGCCGATCGTCGCGCTGGACGGCAAGGCGCTGGTGGATGCCGAAACCCTGTGGTCCTGCACCACCTGCCGCGCCTGCGTCGAGGAGTGCCCGATGATGATCGAGCACGTCGACGCCATCGTCGACATGCGCCGCCACCTCACCCTGGAAAAGGGCGCGACCCCGAACAAGGGCGCCGAGGTGCTGGAAAACCTCATCGCCACCGACAACCCCGGCGGCTTCGCCCCCGGCGGCCGGTTGAACTGGGCGGCGGACCTGAACTTGCCGCTGCTGGCGGACAAGCAGCAGACCGACGTGCTGTTCTGGGTCGGCGACGGCGCCTTCGACATGCGCAACCAGCGCACCCTGCGTGCCTTCGTGAAGATCCTCAAGGCCGCCAATGTCGACTTCGCCGTGCTCGGCCTGGAAGAGCGCGACAGCGGCGACGTGGCCCGCCGACTGGGCGACGAAGCCACCTTCCAGACTCTGGCCAAACGCAACATCGCCACCCTGGCCAAGTACCGCTTCAAGCGCATCGTCAGCTGTGACCCGCACAGCTTCCACGTGCTGAAGAACGAGTACGGCGCGCTGGGTGGCGACTACCAGGTGCTGCACCACACGACCTTCATCGATGAACTGGTGCAGAAGGGCGCGCTGAGCCTCGGCCAGAGCAAGGCCGCCAGCGTGACCTACCACGACCCATGCTACCTCGGCCGCTACAACGGCGAGTACGAAGCCCCGCGCGCCGTGCTCAAGGCCATCGGCATCGAGGTCAAGGAAATGCAACGCTCCGGCTTCCGTTCGCGCTGCTGCGGCGGTGGCGGCGGCGCGCCGATCACCGACATCCCCGGCAAGCAGCGGATTCCCGATATGCGCATGGTCGACATCCAGGAGACCGGTGCGGAAGTAGTGGCCGTGGGCTGCCCGCAATGCACCGCGATGCTCGAAGGCGTGGTCGCGCCGCGTCCGGAGATCAAGGATATCGCCGAACTGGTCGCCGAGGTCCTCATCGAGGCCACCGAGGTGGCGGCAAAAAAGCCCTCGCTGGCGCGCCGTGAAGCAGCGGTGGAGGTGCAGTGATGAACAGACCTGAGTATGTAGGAGCGAGCTTGCTCGCGAACCGCCCAAACTTCGGTGCTGACCCGTTCGCGAGCAATAACGAGGGCGTCCCCCTCGCTCCTTCGAAAAGCACTTTCGCGCTGGGGGCCCAGCCATGAGCGACATCATCCGCCGCGACCCGCGCGCCGAGTGGATCGCCCGCAACCGCCTGCACCCGCTGCACGCGGCCATGCAGTCGGCTCAAGGCGGCGAAAGCCGCTGGATGGGCCCCAACGGCGTGCTCCGCAAGAATCCTCACGCTGTCGGCTTCATCGGCCCCAATGGCGTCAAGCGCATCGACCGCTCCGGCAGCCAGCAAGGCACGGCGGGCGGCAAGCGCAGCAACGCGCCGGAGGTGGTGCAGCTGCCGCTGGTGCTCATCGAGCAACCGGCCTTCCTGATCGCCGTGGTGCCGGACATGGTCGGCGGCCGCCTTTCCAGCCACGACCGCGACCTGCTGGGCCTGGCCCGCAAGCTCGCCGGCAGCGACGGCGCGGTGCTGGCCGTGATCTTCGGCGAGCACAAGGAAAGCGCCTTCGATACCGCCGGCGTCGACCGCCTGCTGCAGGTCGAAGGCAACGAGTACGACGGCTACGCGCCGGAACAACGGGTATTGGCGCTGCGCTCGGTCAACAGCCAGTTCACCCCGCGCCACTGGCTGCTGCCCGACAGCCGCAGCGGTGGCGGCGAGCTGGGCCGCCGCTTGGCCGCGAGCCTGGGCGAACGCCCGGCGACCCGCGTCTGGCAGGCCGAAGGCGAGCGCTGCGTCGGCCGTGCCGGCGCCGGCCAGCAGGACCTGCACCGTGAGCTGCCGCGCCTGATCCTTGCCGCCGCCGAGTGCGCCGAGCCGGTCAGCGAAACCCGCCACGAAGCCCGCGCCGTCGAGTTGGACAACAACGTCGCGCGCAACCTGCCGCGCATCGAGGACCTCGGCCCGGTGGCCGTCGACCCGGCGCAGATTCCCATGGCCGAGGCGGAGTTCATCCTCTCTGGCGGCAATGGCGTGAAGGACTGGGACCTGTTCCATCGCGCTGCCGTGGCGCTGGGCGCCACCGAAGGCGCTTCCCGCGTCGCGGTAGACGACGGCCATATGCCGCGCGCCCGCCAGGTCGGTGCCACCGGTACCTGGGTCACTGCGCGGGTCTATCTTGCCGTCGGCATTTCCGGGGCGATCCAGCACCTGCAGGGCATCGGCTCCTGCGACAAGGTGGTGGCGATCAACATGGACCCGGGCTGCGACATGATCAAACGCGCCGACCTCTCGGTGATCGGCGACTCCACGGCGATCCTCAAGGCGCTGATGGCGCTGGCCGAAGCCCACCGCAACGGAGCGGCGCGCGATGCGGCATGAGATGAGTTCCCCCGTAGGGCGCATAGAACCGAAGGCTTTATCCGCCGCCAAAGCATCATCGGCGGATAACGCTACGCGTTATTCGCCCTACGCCAGCTTGAAAGCCCGAGGTGTCTGATGAATGACCTGAACATCGTCGCCCTGGTTTCCATCGGCGCCCACCCCGCATCCGGCCGCGCGCGCCGCGCCGACCAGGATGCCCGCGCGGTGGAGCTGGGCATGAGCCTCGCGGGCAAGCGCCTGCGCGTGGTGCATGCCGGCGATGCCGGGGAGGAAGCGTTGCGCGGCTACCTCGGCATGGGCCTGGATGAACTGGCGGTGCTCGAACAACCCGCTGGCGCCGATGCGCTGCCCGCACTGGTGGCTTACCTGGGCGACAGCGAGGCGCAACTGGTGCTCACCGGCACCCAGGCGGAAACCGGCGAAGGCTCGGGCATGTTGCCCTTCCTGCTCGCCGAGCGCCTGGGCTGGCCGCTGGTGGTCGGCCTGGCGGAAGTGGAGAAGGTCGAAGGCGGCAGCGCCCAGGTATTGCAGGCATTGCCTCGCGGCCAGCGCCGTCGTTTGAAGGTGCGCCTGCCCTTTGTCGCCAGCGTCGACAATGCTGCGCCGGTGGCACGCCAGAGCGCTTTTGGCCCGGCCCGCCGCGGCTACCTGGAAGCCCACGAAGTGGAGGTGGTGGACGACCCGCTGCTCGCCGAAGGCAGCCTGCAGCCGGCGCGCCCGCGTCCCAAGCGCCTGAAGGTGATCAAGGCCAAGACCGGCGCCGAACGCATGAAGGCCGCCACCGCCAAGGCCTCTGGCGGTACCGGGCAGGTCCTCAAGGATGTCTCTCCCGAGGCGGGTGCCGAGGCGATCTTCAAGCTGTTGCGCGAAGAGGGTGTTATTCGCGTCTGATGATGGAGTCGTCGGAGTCCGCTCCCACGCATAGAAATCTCCGTAGGAGCGGACTTTGTCCGCGATGGGCGGGTCCAAATTCCGCTGGCGCCAGGAAATCATTGAAATAGCACGAGAATTATCTCGTAAGCCATTGAATTGACAGCATACGGCTTGTCAGAAGAACTGCGTTTTCGCTGGCCCCGCCGCGCCCCTTTCTTTATCCTCCGCACCCTTTGAAAGGCTTTGCGGAGGCTCCCATGCTCGATTCCACCCTCGAACAACTTGAACAGCTGGTCGCCGAACTGCTGCAGCAGAACGAAGTGCTGGTGCAGGACAACGCCGCTGTGCGTGAAGAGCTGCTCAAGGCCCGTGAGGAAAACGACAGCCTGCAGCTGTCCCTGATGGAACAGGAAGAGAAGCACAACGCCACGGCCACCCGCCTGCAGGCCCTGATCCGCCGCGTCAGCGACAGCCGCACCCACGCATGAGTGGTGACGGCGTCCGCGTCCTGCGCATCCTCGGGCGCGACTACAGCGTCCGGGCGCCGGCCGGTGAAGAGCGCCGGCTGCAGGACGCGGCCGCGCTGTTGCAGGCGGAGATCACCGCCAGCAAGAAGAAATTCCCCTACGTCACCAGCAATGAGCTGATGGTGCTCTCCGCGCTCAACCTCTGCGCCCGCCAGCTCGGCGCATCGGAGACCGAGTGCGACGAGGCGGACGCCGTGGAGCGTATCGCCGCCCTCAATCGGCGGATTCTCGATCACCTGCAACGGCAGGATTGATCTGCGCGCCACTCTGCTTTTTGTAGGAGCGAGCTTGCTCGCGAAGCCCCTCCTGCACCGGTATTGCCGGGAGGTAGATCGTGTTCGCGAGCAATGACGATGGCGTCCCCCTCGCTCCTACAGAAGCCGCCCCGCCACGAACGGAATTCCGGGGAAGTGTCTTGTAGGGCGAATAACGCGCAGCGTTATCCGCCGCTGCGCTTGGCGCGGAACCGGCGGATCACCGCAAGCGGTTATGCGCCCGACGGTCCTGTGCGACGCATGCCAATCGCGGACGGAGTCCGTTCCCGCGAAACCTGAACCGGCGCAGGTGCGGACTCCGTCCGCCATGTTTTCCGCCGTGCCCGAATTTCAGGCAAAAAAAAGGGGACACCGGGGTAAGCGGTGTCCCTTCTAAAGGAGAGTGGGCCAAGAGGCCCCTCAACCGGTGAGACGTGGCGCTTCGGACAAGTCCGCCGCGCCGGGCATAAAAGAAGGGACTGGGGGTAACCAATCCCTGAAAGGTGAGGGAGGAATACTCCCCCTCAACCGGTGAGACGTGCCCGGCTCGCGCCGGGCGGGTGATCAGGCGCGCAGCGGAATCAGGCGCGGGGCGATCATGTTTTCCGGCAGCAGGATGTCGGCCAGGGTGGCTTCGTCCAGCAGCTTCTCCTCGCGAACCAGTTCCAGGACGCCGCGGCCGGTTTCCAGCGCGGTCTTGGCGATGCGAGTGGAGTTCTCGTAGCCGATGTACGGGTTCAGCGCGGTGACCAGGCCGATGCTGTGTTCCACCAGCTGGTGGCAGCGCTCGACGTTGGCGGTGATGCCGGTGATGCAATGCTCGCGCAGCATGTCCATGGCGCGCTGGAGCAGGCGGATCGAGTCGAAGATCTTGTAGGCGATCAGCGGCTCCATCACGTTCAGCTGCAGCTGGCCGCCTTCGGCCGCGATGGTCAGCGCCAGGTCGTTGCCCATGATTTCGAAGGCGCACATGTTCACCGCCTCCGGGATCACCGGGTTGACCTTGCCCGGCATGATCGAGCTGCCCGGCTGGCGCGGCGGCAGGTTGATCTCGTTGATGCCGGTGCGCGGGCCGCTGGACAGCAGGCGCAGGTCGTTGCAGATCTTCGACAGCTTGACCGCGGTGCGCTTGAGCATGCCGGAGAACAGCACGAAGGCGCCCATGTCGGAGGTGGCTTCGATCAGGTCGGCAGCCGGGACGACCGGGTGGCCGCTGATTTCGGCCAGGCGCTCGACGGCCAGCTTCTGGTAGCCGGGGTCGGCGTTGATGCCGGTGCCGATCGCGGTGCCGCCGAGGTTCACTTCGGTCAGCAGTTCCGGCGCCAGGCGACGCAGGCGGTCGAGGTCTTCGCCCAGGGTGGTGGCGAAGGCGTGGAATTCCTGGCCGAGGGTCATCGGCACCGCGTCCTGCAGCTGGGTACGGCCCATCTTCAGTACGCCGGCGAACTCGACGCCCTTGGCGGCGAAGGCCTGGATCAGGCTGTCGAGGCTGGCCAGCAGGGTGTCGTGGCCGAGCAGCAGGCCCAGGCGGATGGCGGTCGGGTACGCGTCGTTGGTCGACTGCGCCATGTTCACGTCGTTGTTCGGGTGCAGGTACTTGTACTCACCCTTGGTGTGGCCCATGGCTTCCAGCGCGATGTTCGCGATCACTTCGTTCGCGTTCATGTTGGTGGAAGTACCGGCGCCACCCTGGATCATGTCCACCACGAACTGGTCGTGGAAGTCACCGCGGATCAGGCGCGCACAGGCTTCGCTGATGGCAGCGTGCTTCTCGTTCGACAGGTGGCCAAGCTGGTGGTTGGCATCGGCTGCCGCCTGTTTGACCATCGCCAGGCCGACGACCAGCTTCGGGTAGTGCGACAGCGGCACGCCCGAAAGACGGAAGTTGTTCACAGCGCGCAGGGTCTGGATGCCGAAATAGGCGTCAGAAGGTACTTCGAGGGTGCCGAGGAGGTCTTTCTCGATGCGGAACGATGCAACAGGGGACATGACGGGGATTGTCTCAGGGAAACACGGCCAGTGCCGCGATGCCCGGTAGACTAGGGTTTTCGCCTTTCGTCGGCCAATGCTGTTAAAGGCTGCCTCATGCACGAACGGCATAATGTACCCTGTGACGAATTGATGACGGCGAGCGTGTGACTGTGCTACGCGCGCCCGGCTCCTGACCAATCGATCAACGTGTGAATGCGTTGGAGTTGACGTGAACCTCGAGACCAAATGGCTGGAAGACTTCAGCACCCTGGCCACCACCCGCAGTTTTTCCCAGGCCGCTGAAAAGCGCTTCGTCACCCAGCCGGCCTTCAGCCGGCGCATCCGCAGCCTGGAGGATGCCCTCGGCCTGACCCTGGTGAACCGCCAGCGCACGCCCATCGAACTGACCGAAGCGGGGCAACTGTTCCTCGTCACCGCCCGCGCGGTGGTCGAGCAGCTCGGCCAGGTGGTGCGCCACCTGCACCACCTGGAGGGCGGGCAGGGCGAGGTGCTGCAGTTCGCCGCCGCGCACTCGCTGGCACTGGGCTTCTTCCCGGCGTGGATTTCCCGGCTGCGCTCCGAAGGCCTGAATATCGCCAGCCGCCTGGTGGCGACCAACGTCGGCGAGGCGGTACACCTGCTGCGCGAAGGTGGCTGCGACCTGATGATGGCCTTCTACGACCCGGACGCCGCATTGCAGATGGACCCGGAAGTCTTCCCCTCGCTGCACCTGGGGCGCACCGAAATGCTGCCGGTGTGCGCGGTGAACTCCGCCGGCGTGCCGCTCTACGACCTCGACAGCGGTCAAAGCGTACCGCTGCTGGCCTACAGCGCCGGTGCCTTCCTCGGTCGCGGGGTCAACCTGCTGCTGCGCCAACGCAACCTGCGCTACACCACCGTCTATGAGACGGCGATGGCCGACAGCCTTAAAAGCATGGCGCTGCAAGGCATGGGCGTGGCCTGGGTGCCGCGCCTGAGCATGGAGTCGGAGCTGGCGCGCGGCGAACTGGCGCTGTGCGGCGGCCCGCACTGGATCGTCCCGCAGGAAATCCGCCTGTACCGCTGCGCGCTGGTGCGCAAGGCGCAGATTCGCCTGCTCTGGCGCAAGCTTGAAGGCGGCCTGGGGCTGGACGAAACACCTTGAGGCAGACAGCCGGGGCTATTCTGTTTATTTGATAAGCATTATCATTTGCGGCTTTCCACGGTCTCCCCCTCGCACCGGCTTCGGTGCGGACCGCTGGCGAGCCTGCAGCCCCGATGTCCCATTCCGACCGCCCGGCCGATTCCCGCGCCGCGGACGCCCCGGCGCCCGCCGAGGCGTTGCCGCGCGAGGACTTCCTGCGGGTGTTCCTTTCCCAGCGCCCGCGCATGGAGGCGCTGGTGCGACGCCGCGTCGGTTGCCGCGCCACCGCCGCGGACCTGGTGCAGGACCTGTTCCTGCGCTTCTGGAAGCGCCCGCAGGCGCCAGTGGAAGAACTCGGCAGCTACCTGCTGCGCAGTGCGCGCAACCTCGCCATCGATCACCTGCGCGGGGAGGACTCGCGCGGCCGAACCCTGAGCGCGCTGCTGCCTGATGACGACGATGCCCAGCCTTCGCCGGAACAGGCAGTGCAGGCCGGCGCCGAACTGGACCTCATCGAAGACGCCGTGCGCCAGTTGCCCGAACGCACCCGCCATATCTTCCTGCTCAGCCGCGTGCATGGCCGCACTTACGGAGAGATCGCCACGGCCATGGGGCTTTCCCAGAGCGCCGTGGAAAAACATATGATGCGCGCCCTCGATGCCTGCAAGGCGAGCCTTGAGCCCGCCGCGCCGGCAGATCGCCGTGGAGCCGCCGACCGATGAAGCCTGAAATCGCCACCTCGCCCGAGGACGCCCAGCGTCAGGCGCGCCAGTGGCTGCTGCGTTTGCAGGATCGCGGCGGCGAAGCCTGGCTGGGGGCTTTCCAGGCATGGCTGGCGGCGGATCCCCGGCACGCTCGCGCCTACGCCGAAGTCGATGCGCTGTGGCAGGCCAGTGCCGCGCCGGCGCAACGGCTGGCGGCGGAGGAGGGCGATGCCTTGCACGCCTATCTGGCGCAGATGGATCGCCCCGCTGCCCGCCGTACGCCAGGCAACCACCGACGCTGGGCCTATCCGCTGGCCAGTGCGGCCTGCCTGCTGCTGATGCTTTGGGCCGGCGGCTGGTGGTCGCCGGGCAACTGGGTCACCGACCTTGCCGCCGACTACGTCAGCGCGCCGGGCGAAGTGCGCGAGATCACCCTGGGCGACGGCTCGCGCCTGACCCTGGACGCCGACAGCGCCGTCGCGGTTTCCCTGGACGGCGAACAACGCCGCGTCGACCTGCTGCGCGGTGCTGCGTCCTTTGCCGTGAAGCATCTGCCCAAGCCTTTCGTGGTGCGCGCGGGCGAAGGCGAAGCGCGGGTGCTGGGCACCGAGTTCGAAGTCCGTCGCCTGGGCGAACAGACCCGTGTCACCGTCGCCGAAGGCCGCGTTTCGGTGCGTGGCAGTCATGCGGTTGGCGTACCGGAAGTGGTGCTCGGCGCGGGCGAGCGCGTGGGCATCGACGGCACGAAGCTGGGCCCTGCGCAACCCGCCGATGCCCAGGCTGCACTGGCCTGGCGCCAGGGCTGGCTGACCTTCTACCGCGCGCCGCTGGGCGAGGTGCTGGAGCGCCTGGGCACCTACTACCCGGGCCGCATCGTGCTGCTGGACAGCGAGCTGGCGCAGCGCCGGGTGAGCGGCAGTTTCCGCAGCGCCGACCCACAGGCCGCGCTGGATTCGCTGCAGGCCGTGGTGGGTTTCCGCCAGCAGCCGCTGCTCGGGCGCTTCGTACTGATTCACTGAGCGCGAAAAATATTTTCGAAAAAGGGGTGAGGTACCGAGGCGGCTGCTCCGTGTAGTGGTCATGAATGCGATTTATTCGCATGTGTAATCGACCTTTCGAGCAAGTGAGCCCCGATGACCCCGCTGCGCCGCGCTGTTCCCGAACTGTCTCTGAAACCCCTTGCCGCCGTCGTGCTCGGCGCTGCCCTGGTCGCCGCTCAGGTTCCCTCCGCGCGGGCCGAGAATGCCGCCGCCGGCGCCGCCCTGCAGGCGCGCTTTGGTTTCGCCATCGCCGCACAGCCGCTGCCCCAGGCGCTCAGCGAGTTCAGCCGGGTGACTGGCCTGAGCGTGGTCTACACCGATGAGACGCCGTACGACCTCAGTGCCCCGGCAGTCTCCGGCCAGCTCAGCGCCAACGATGCACTGAACCGCCTGCTTGCCGGTTCAGGCTACCGCTTCCGCGCCCTCGACGGCCGCACCCTGACCCTGGAGCGCCTGCCCGCCGACACCCTGAACCTGACCGACACCACCGTCACCGGCCAGGCGGCGTCGACCAGCTACCAACCGGCACCGGTCGCTTCCATCGGCCGCACCGACACGCCGGTGCTGGAAATCCCGCAAAGCATCGTCACCGTCCCGGCCCAGGCGCTGCGCGACCAGAAGCCGCGCAACCTTGACGACGCCCTCGGCAACATCAGCGGCATCACCCAGGCCAACACCCTCGGCGGCACCCAGGATGCGGTGATGAAGCGTGGTTTCGGCGACAATCGCGACGGCTCGATCATGCGTGACGGCCTGCCCTCGGTGCTGGGCCGCAACCTCACCGCCACCGCCGACCACGTCGAAGTGCTCAAGGGGCCGGCCTCGTTGCTGTACGGCATCCAGGACCCGGGCGGCATCGTCAACGTGGTGAGCAAGAAGCCGCAGCTGCAGCAGTACAACGCCGTCACCCTGCGCGGCTCGACCTATGCCCACGGCAAGCAGGGCAGCGGCGCGCAGATCGACACCACTGGCGCGCTGGGTGAAAGCAACCTGGCCTACCGGCTGATCGTCGATCACCAGGACGAAAACTACTGGCGCAATTTCGGCCAGCAGCGCGAGACCCTCGTCGCACCGTCGCTGGCCTGGTTCGGCGAGGACACCACGGTGAACCTGAGCTACGAGCACCGCGAGTTCAAGACGCCGTTCGACCGGGGCACCGCCATCGACCCGCGCACCAACAAGCCGCTGGATATCCCGCGTACGCGTCGCCTGGACGAGCCCTTCAACATCACCGAAGGCCGTTCCGACCTGACTCGGCTGGATGTCGAGCACCGCATCGACGACGCCTGGAAGGCGCATTTCGCCTACGGCTGGACCCGCGAGACCTACGACGACAACCAGGCCCGGGTCACCAAGGTCAACAGCAACGGCACCCTGACCCGCCGCACCGATGCCACCCGTGGTGCGGTGAGCAGCGACAGCTTCGCCACCGCCGGGCTGAACGGCGACCTGCAACTGGGCGGCTTCCGCCATGAAGTGACCTTCGGCATCGACAGCGAGAAGCGCAAGATCTACCGCGCCGACCTGATCCGCGACACGAAGAACACCACCTTCAACTACCTCGACCCGGTGTACGGGCAGATTTCCCCGGCCACCGCCGTCAGCCCCGGCGACAGCGACCAGACCGACAAGCTGCGCAGCGACTCGTTGTTCGTGCAGGATTCCTGGCACCTGGACGACCACTGGATTGTGGTCGCCGGCGGGCGCTACCAGATGTACGACCAGTACGCCGGGCGCGGCCGGCCGTTCAAGGCCAACACCGACATCAGCGGGCAGAAGTGGGTGCCGCGCGCCGGGGTGATCTACAAGATCAACGACGAGATGTCGCTGTATGGCAGCTACACCCAGTCGTTCAAGCCCAACTCCACCATCGCGCCGCTGTCCACGGGCGAGGTGATCGACTCGGCGATCCAGCCGGAAGAGGCGACCTCCTGGGAGATCGGCGGCAAGCTCGATATCCCCGGTCGCGTTACCGCCAACCTGGCCTTCTTCGACATCCGCAAGCGCAACGTGATGGTCACCCAGCTCGACGCCAACGGCGACAGCCGCGTCAGCACCGCCGGCAAGGTGCGCTCCTACGGTGCCGAGCTGGATGTCACCGGCCAGCTGAGCGAGAACTGGAACCTGATCGGCAGCTACGCCTGGCTGGACGCGGAAGTGACCGATGATCCGGAGCTGGAAGGCAACCGCCTGCAGAACGTGGCCAAGGAAACCGCCTCGCTGGCGGCGGTATACGACGCGGGGTCGATCTTCGGCGGCGACAACCTGCGCCTGGGCGGCGGCCCGCGCTATGTGGGCAAGCGCGCGGGCGACCCGTCCAAATCCTTCGAATTGCCGTCCTATACCGTGACCGATGCCTTCGCCAGCTATGACACGAAGCTGGGCGGCCACAACGTGGGCTTCCAGTTCAACGTGAAGAACCTGTTCGACCGCACCTACTATCCGTCGGCGGCGAACAACCTTTACGTGGCTATCGGCGAGCCACGGCAGTTCGAGATTTCGACCACGGTGGAGTTCTGATCCGGAGGGCGCGTCAGGCTTTGCAGGATGGGTGGAGCGCCCCAACAGCCCGTACCCTGTATCCCGTGTAGGGTGCATAACGCCTGCAGGTTTGACCGGGAGCTCCCTGTAGGGGCGCCCCATGGGCGCGATCGCNNNCATGGCCCGCTCCTACAGGTGAGGCGCGGGGTAGGAGTCCACCCCGCGCAGAGGCCTACATCTCGACCACGATCCGCCCTTCGATCTGCCCGGCGCGCATGCGGTCGAGGATGGCGTTGATGTCATCCAGCTTGCCGGCGGCGACGGTGGCTTTCACCAGGCCTTCGCCGGCGAAGTCCAGCGCTTCCTGCAGGTCCGCGCGGGTGCCGACGATGGAACCGGTGATGTGCAGGCCCTTGAGCACCACGTCGAAGATCGGCGTGGGGAAGTCGCCCGGCGGCAGGCCGACCAGCGACACGGTGCCGCCGCGGCGGGCCATGCCGATGCCCTGGCCGAAGGCGCTGTTGGACACGGCGGTGACGACCACGCCGTGGGCGCCGCCGATATCGCGCTGGACCACTTCGACCGGGTCTTCCTTCTTCGCATTGACGGTCAGGCTGGCGCCGAGCTTGCGCGCCAGTTCCAGTTTCGCGTCGTCGACATCCACGGCCACCACGTGCAGGCCCATGGCCTTGGCATACTGCACGGCGACGTGGCCCAGGCCACCGATGCCGGAGATCGCCACCCACTGGCCGGGACGTGCTTCGGTTTCCTTCAGCGCCTTGTAGACGGTGACGCCCGCGCAAAGAATCGGCGCAATCTCGGTAAAGCCGACATTCTTCGGCAGGATGCCGACGTAGTTCGGGTCCGCCAGCACGTATTCGGCGTAGCCGCCGTTCACCGAGTAGCCGGTGTTCTGCTGTCTTTCGCAGAGGGTTTCCCAGCCGGTCAGGCAGTGCTCGCAGCAGCCGCAGGCGGTGTACAGCCAGGGCACGCCGACGCGGTCGCCTTCCTTCACGCGGGTGACGCCGGCGCCGACCGCAGCGACGAAACCGACGCCTTCATGGCCGGGAATGAACGGCAGGCTCGGCTTCACCGGCCAGTCGCCTTCGGCGGCGTGCAGGTCGGTGTGGCAGACGCCGGAGGCCTCGATCTTCACCAGGATCTGTCCGGGGCCGGGCAGGGGGACTTTGACTTCCTCGATCCGCAGCGGCTCGCCAAAGGCGTGGACGACGGCGGCTTTCATGGTCGTGGGCAGGGTCGTGGACATTGCGCTCGCTCCTTGAAGGATGAGGTGCCTGCCCAGTCCGGGCAGGCTCGGGTCAGACGAGTCTGAGCCTCTGAGCCTAGGCCATCTTGAGCTGCGGCAAGCTTTTCCGAGATCGTCGCGGGCCTTGCCGGTGCCGGAATGACGAAATCGGGACCAACGGTCATGCCCAGTGCACTGCGCCACATCCTTTGCGGTATACTGCGCCGCCTTCAAGCCGGCACTGCCCGCCGGTTTGGCCACGTACAAGCCACGCCTCCGACGAGCGTGGCTTGTTGGTTTCTGACGCGCCCAAGAGCGCACTTGAGAGAGGCACGACGATGAGCGCACTGGTTGGCGTGATCATGGGTTCCAAATCCGACTGGAGCACCCTGAGCCACACCGCAGACATGCTGGACAAGCTCGGCATTCCGTATGAAGTGAAGGTGGTTTCCGCCCACCGTACTCCGGACCTGCTGTTCCAGTACGCCGAAGAGGCCGATGGCCGTGGCATCGAAGTGATCATCGCCGGCGCCGGCGGTGCCGCCCACCTGCCGGGCATGTGCGCCGCCAAGACCCACCTGCCGGTCCTCGGCGTGCCGGTGCAGTCCTCCATGCTCTCGGGCGTCGATTCGCTGCTGTCCATCGTGCAGATGCCCGCGGGCGTCCCGGTCGCCACCCTGGCCATCGGCAAGGCCGGCGCGACCAACGCAGCCCTGCTGTCCGCCAGCATCCTGGGCGCCAAGTACCCCCAATACCACGAGGCGCTGAAGCAGTTCCGCGCCACCCAGACCGAGACGGTGCTGGACAATCCCGATCCGCGCGAGGCCTGAGCAGAACCATGAAGATCGGTGTCATCGGTGGCGGCCAGCTGGGCCGCATGCTGTCCCTGGCGGGCACCCCGCTGGGCATGAACTTCGCCTTCCTCGACCCGGCGCCGGATGCCTGCGCGCAGTCCCTGGGCGAGCACATCCGCGCCGACTACAGCGACCAGGATCACCTGCGCCAGCTGGCCGATGAAGTCGACGTGGTGACCTTCGAGTTCGAGAGCGTGCCGGCCGAAACCGTGGCCTTCCTCTCGCAGTTCGTGCCGGTCTACCCGAACGCCGAGTCGCTGCGCATCGCCCGCGACCGCTGGTTCGAGAAGTCCATGTTCAAGGACCTGGGCATCCCGACCCCGTCCTTCGCCGACGTGCAGTCCCAGGCCGACCTCGACGCCGCGGTGGCCAGCATCGGCCTGCCGGCGGTGATGAAGACCCGCACCCTGGGCTACGACGGCAAGGGCCAGAAGGTCCTGCGCAAGCCCGAGGACGTCACCGGCGCCTTCGCCGAACTGGGCAGCGTGCCCTGCATCCTCGAAGGCTTCGTGCCCTTCACCGGCGAAGTCTCGCTGGTGGCGGTCCGTGCCCGCGACGGCGAAACCCGTTTCTACCCGCTGGTGCACAACACCCACGAGAACGGCATCCTGCGCCTCTCCGTGGCGAGCACTGACCACCCGCTGCAGGCGCTGGCCGAAGACTACGTCGGCCGCGTGCTGGACAAGCTGCAGTACGTGGGCGTGATGGCCTTCGAGTTCTTCGAGGTCGACGGCGGCCTGAAGGCCAACGAGATCGCCCCGCGCGTGCACAACTCCGGCCACTGGACCATCGAAGGTTCCGAGTGCAGCCAGTTCGAGAACCACGTGCGGGCCATTGCCGGTCTGCCGCTGGGCTCGACCGCAAAAGTGGGCGAGAGCGCCATGCTCAACTTCATCGGCGAAGTGCCGCCGGTGGCCGAGGTGCTGAACATCGCCGACTGCCACCTGCACCACTACGGCAAGGCCTTCAAGGCCGGGCGCAAGGTCGGTCATGCCACCCTGCGCAGCGCCGACCTGCCGACCCTGAAGGCGCGTATCGCCGAGGTCGAGGCGTTGATCGCCAAGGGCTGATCGTCAGTCTGCTGTGAAGGATGCCGCGTCAATCGCTGACGCGGCTTTTTTCATGGCGGGTTTCCTTGCGCTGTAAGAATCTCGAAACACTGCCGGGGGCTCTGGCCTGCGGTGGAACACGGAACGCCAGCGTTTCCTACACTGTCCCATGACAGGCGCGCACCCGCAGCGCTCAACCCACAAGGAGGGTTTGTCATGGGATTAATCGGAACCATCGTCATTGGCCTGATCGTCGGACTCATCGCGCGCTTCCTGAAGCCTGGCGATGACAGCATGGGCTGGATCATGACCATCCTGATCGGCATCGGCGGCTCGCTGTTGGCCACCTACGGCGGCCAGGCGCTGGGCATCTACGCGGCCGGCCAGGCGGCGGGCTTCATCGGCGCAGTGATCGGCGCCATCGTGCTGCTGGTCATTTACGGCCTGATCAAGAAGAATTGACGGTGATTTCCGCCCCTCTCCCGCCAAGGGGGAGGGCGCAGGAAGCCCTTACCGCCTGTGCCCGACCGGGCCTTTCGAGTCCACGATGCGCCGACCATTGCTCGCCTGTTGCCTGATAGTGCTGACTTCCCTGGCGTCCGCCGCCGAACTCCCCGAAACCGACTGGCTGTCCCTGATGCCGCCCAGCGACCGCAAGGCGCTGGAAGACATGCCGGAAATCACCCACAACGGCCCCGAGGCCAATGGCACCTTCACCAACAAGGGCGGGCTGAAACAGTCCGACAAGAAGCTGCCGCAGGTGATGTATTCGACCAAGACCGTGGCAGCGCTGAACGGCAAGGCGTTGCGCCTGGGCGGCTACCCGGTGCCGCTGGAGAATGACGCCAAGGGTCGCGTCACCGAGTTCTTCCTGGTGCCCTACCCGGGCGCCTGCATCCACGTGCCGCCGCCGCCGCCGAACCAGATCGTGCTGGTCCGCTACCCCAAGGGCATCCAGATCGACGATATCTACAACCCGATCTGGGTCAGCGGCACGCTGAAAGTGGAGAAGGTCAGCAATGACCTGGCCGATGCGGCCTACGCCATCGACGACGCCAAGGTGCGACCGGTGGAGGAGAGCGACCTCTAGCCCGCTCCTGCAGAAACAAAAAGCCCGGCTTGTGCCGGGCTTTTTCATTTTCAGGGCGCCGATGAATCAGGCCTTCAGCGGTTCACTCCAGATTTCCACGCTCATGCTTTCGCTGCGCCCCGGCGCCACGCACAGGGCGTCGTCCATCACTCGCGCGGTCTCGATGCAGAGCATGCCGGTCCAGGCATCGTCGGGCATCTGCGACAGCCGCGCAGCCTTGTCGATCCACGGGTTCCACACCACCGCCGAGCGCGAGCCGCCGGCCTTGACGTGGAGGCCGCGCTCCCACAGCGGGTCCTGGATCACCAGGGTCTTCTCCACGTCCAGGTAGACGCGGTCGGTCTCGCCGGTGAAGCGGATCAGTCCATGCTGCTGGCGCTCCTCCCAGTTCTCCATGGCGTCCAGGTAGCGGTTGCCCTGCAGGCCATCAATGCTTACCTGGCGGCAGTCGCTGACGGCAAAGTAGGTGTGCAGCGCCTGGGTCAGCGGCAGCGGCTTGTCGCTGAGGTTGTGGGTGGTCATTTCCAGGGTCAGGCGTTCGCCGAAGCGCATCACCAGTTCCAGCCGCGCCGAGTGCGCCCACCCGGGCAGGCCCTGGCTTGCGTCGTAGCTGAAGTGCACCGACAGCTGGCCCTGCTCGTCGGCGATGTCGTCCAGCTGCCAGTCGAGGGCGCGCACCAGACCGTGGGCCGGCGGTTTGTCGCCCTGGTAGGCGGTGCGGATGTCCACCGGGTTGCGGTCCAGGTTGCCGAACCAGGGCCAGCACACCGGGGCGCCGCCACGCACGGACTGGCCGTGGCGGTACTCGGCGGTCTCGCTCAGCCACACCAGCGGTGGTTGCTCATGGGGCTGGTAGCTGAGCAGTTGCGCGCCCTGCTGGGCGATCAGGGCTTCCCCATGGGCGGTGTGGATGCGCCAACAGGACAGTTGATCGATCTGTACCTGCTCGACGCGGGGCGTCTGGATGTCGCTGCTCATGGTGGTCTCCGGGACTGCGCTGCGAAAGTTTCAGTATCACCGATCCTTCGCGCAGCGGGCAGTTCCCGGAGAATGAAAAGATCAGCTCTGGCGCAGGGCTTCGAGCCGTTCGCGCTGCTGGCCATCGGCATCGAGGTTGGCGGCGTCCAGCCAGCGCTCGAAGGCCTGCCGGCAGCGCGGCCATTCGCTGTCGATGATGGAGAACCAGGCGGTATCGCGGTTGCGGTCCTTCACCACGGTGGCCTGGCGGAAGGTCCCCTCGAAGACGAAGCCCAGGCGCACGGCGGCGCGCATGGAGCGGGCGTTGAGTGCGTTGCACTTCCATTCCAGGCGCCGATAGCCCATCTCGAAGGCCCAGCGCGCCAGCAGGTAGACCGCCTCGGTGGAGGCCGGCGAGCGCTGCATTACGCGCCCATAGGCGATGTGGCCGATTTCGATGCTGCCGTCCCTGGGGAAGATCCGCAGGTAGCTGAGCAGGCCGACCGCGCGTCCGCTCTCACGGTCGATCACGGCGAAGAACAGCGGGTCGTTGCTGGCCGCGTTGCCCGCCAGCCAGGCGTCGAAGGGTGCGCGCTCGGGGAAGGGGCCGTAGGGCAGGTAGTCCCACAGCACGGGGTCAGAGTCGGGACCTTGCAGCGCCTCCCACAGGTCATCGCCGTGGAGGGCGACGTCCAGCGGAGCCAGGTTGATGTTTCGGCCGGTCAGGGTGCGGCGTTCGGGGCTGGCGGCGGGACGCCAGTTCAGCAGGGGTTGGTCGTTCATGGGCGCTCCGGCTCAGAGGATCTTGCGGTACTGGACGAACCCGGAGCGGTCGGCGATCCGGTCATACAGGAACATGGCGTCGGTGTTGCTCTCGTGGGTCAGCCAGTGCACCCGCGCGGCACCGTTGGCGCGGGCGTCGGCGTACACGTGCTCGATCAGCTGCGCGCCGATGCCACCGCCGCGCTGGCCTTCGGCGACGTACAGGTCCTGCAGGTAGACGTAGTCGCCCTGGGTCCAGCAGGAGCGGTGGTAGATGAAGTGCACCAGGCCGATGGCGGTGCCATCGCGCCAGGCGAGGGCGGCGTGCATCGGTTCGGCCGCATCGAGGAAGCGCTGCCAGGTGACGGCGCTGGTGGCCTCGTCGATGGTGGTCTTGTAGAAGCGCTGGTAGCCCTGCCAGAGCGGCAGCCAGGCGGCGTGATCATCGGCGGTGATCGGGCGGATCTCGACAGCGGAAGACATGGTGATGGCCTTGTGTGCGTTGGAATGCTTCCAGCCTAGGTCGGTAATTGGTTCTGCTAAAGAGCCATTCATGATCAAATCAAAGGAACCATTGCCGACTTCCCGGAAGCCGCTCCATGAGTGTTCCTCTGCCTTTCAACCCGTCCGGCATCCGCCTCGATCCTGCCCGGCCGCTGGGCGTTCAGCTGTTTCAGGCGTTGCGCGAGCGCATCCTCGATGGTCGCCTCGCGGCGCGCTCCCGGCTGCCGGCCAGCCGTGATCTGGCTGCTTCGCTGGGTGTTTCCCGCAATACCGTGGTGCGCGCCTACGAGCAGCTCTACGCCGAAGGTTACATCGAAGGCCGCACCGGCGATGGCACCTACGTGGCGGAACGGGTTCAGCCCTCGGTCGATGCGGTTCGTAGCGAAGCACGCAGCCCGGATGCGCCTTCGCTGGAGCGCCTCGCGCGGCATCATCTGCCGCTGCCGCCCACCGGCGCGCCACGGGCATTCCGGGTCGGCGTGCCGGCCTTCGACCTCTTCCCCTTCGATACCTGGGCACGGCTGCAGGCGCGCTTCTGGCGCGATCCGCCGCTGGATTGCCTGGGCTACGGCGACCCGGCCGGCGAGCAGCGCCTGCGCGAGCTGGTCGCCGCCTACCTGCGTACTACCCGCGGCCTGCATTGCGATGCCGGGCAGATCATCATCACCAGCGGCGCCCAGCAGGGCATCGCGCTGTGCGCCCAGGTGCTGCTCGCCGAGGGAGACGGCGCGGCCATCGAGAACCCCGGCTACCGCGCCGCCGGCCATGCCTTCGCCACGGCCGGCGCGCGCCTGCACGGCGTACCGGTGGATGCCGATGGCCTCTGCACGGAACGGCTGGCGCAGTTGCCGGACTGCCGGCTGGTCTACGTCACGCCTTCGCACCAGTACCCCACCGGCGTGACCCTGTCGCTGGCGCGGCGCCTGGAGCTGCTGGAGTGGGCCGAGCGCAGCGGCGGCTGGATCGTCGAGGATGATTACGACGGCGAGTATCGCTACAGCGGTACGCCGCTGATGCCGCTGGCCGCGCTGGATCGCCATGACCGCGTCCTCTACGTCGGCACCTTCTGCAAGATCGCCTTCCCTGCGCTGCGCCTGGGCTATCTGGTCGTCCCGCCGGCGCTGGCGCAGGCCTTCGCCCGCCGCCGCGCGCTGGACGTGCGGCACTCGGAAGTTGGTACCCAGCGGGTGATGGCGGACTTCATCGCCGAAGGGCATTTCCAGCGGCATGTCCGCCGCATGCGCAGGGCCGCCCGCAGCCGCCGTGACGCGCTGCTGCGTGGCTGGCCGGAGGTGGCCGGCTGCGCGCCGATGCCGGCGGTGGACGCGGGATTGCACCTGTGCGTGCGGGTCGACAGCCGCGAGCGCGAGCTGGAACTGGTGCAGCGCGCGGCGGCGGTGGGCGTCGAGGTGAACGCCCTGAGCGATTACTGGCTGCCGGAGTCCGCCGAGCCGGCGGATCTGCGGGCCGGGCTGGTGCTGGGTTTTGCGGCGGTGCCGGAGGCGCGGATCGCCGAGGCGTTGAAGGCATTGCGCAAGGTTTGGACAATCAGGAGCCCCTCTCCCCAGCCCTCTCCCTGAAGGGAGAGGGAGCCGTTCAGCTTTCACGGATACGACAGCGTCGGCCGGCGGTCGCCGAGCTGCTGCCTATGCTGCGAGCCGGAGCTATTGGCCTTCCCCGCGATCACCGTCGCTCTAGTCCCCTCTCCCTTCGGAGCGGGGCTCGCTGCCAGGGTTAGGGAGAGGGAAGCGAACTTTGCGCTGAAGACGAAGGTGGGGTGAGGCCCATACATCTTGTAACGCCCGGCTATTTGCTTAGCTGCCTTACGAAGTTGGCGAGAGGCACTACGCTCCCTAAAATACCGCCCCTCTCGAAAATACCCCGGAGCCGCCATGAGCCTAGCCCTGTCCACCGTCCCCGAGCGCAAGTCCTCTGCGTCCTGGGTCGCCTTCCTCCTCCTGCTGGCGGGCGCGCTGTTCCTCGCCCAGGTGGTGAGCGGCCGGCAGGCCCTGCTGTTCCTGGTCGGCGGCGCGCTGGGGCTGACGCTCTACCACGCGGCTTTCGGCTTCACGTCCGCCTGGCGCGTGTTCATCCGCGAACGCCGCGGCGCCGGCCTGCGTGCGCAGATGGTGATGCTGGCGCTGGCGGTGCTGCTGTTCTTCCCGGCGCTGGCCGCCGGAACGCTGTTCGGTGAACCGGTGAAGGGGCTGGTGTCGCCGGCTGGCACGTCGGTCATCGTCGGCGCCTTCATCTTCGGCATCGGTATGCAACTGGGCGGCGGCTGCGCCTCCGGCACGCTGTTCACCGTGGGCGGCGGTAACGCACGGATGCTCGTGACGCTGCTGTTCTTCATCATCGGCTCGGTGATCGCCACCCACCACATCGGCTGGTGGTTTGCCCTGCCGTCGCTGCCGCCGACCTCCATCGTGCAGTCCCTTGGCCTGTTCCCGGCACTGGCGCTGAGCCTGGCGCTGTTCGCTGCCATTGCCGCCGTCAGCGTGGTGCTGGAGCGACGCCGCCATGGCGTGCTGGAGCTGATCGCCAGCAACGGCGAGCAGGGCATCGGCCGGTTCTTCCGTGGCCCGTGGCCGCTGGTATGGGGTGCGGTGGCGCTGGCGTTGCTGAACTTCGCTACCCTGGCGCTGGCCGGACGCCCGTGGGGCGTCACCTCGGCCTTTGCCCTGTGGGGCGCGAAGGCATTCGAAAGCCTGGGGATAGCCGTCGACCAGTGGGCCTTCTGGCAGGTCGACGCCAATGCCAAGGCGCTGGCCGCACCGGTGTGGCAGGACGTTACCAGTGTGATGGACTTCGGCATCATGATCGGCGCGCTGCTGGCCGCCGGCCTCGCCGGTCGTTTCGCTCCGAGCCTGAAGATCCCGGCGCGCTCGCTGATCGCGGCAGTCATCGGCGGCCTGCTGCTGGGCTACGGCGCGCGCCTGGCGTACGGCTGCAACATCGGCGCGTATTTCAGCGGCATCGCCTCCGGCAGCCTGCACGGCTGGCTGTGGCTGGTGGCGGCGTTCTTCGGCAACGCGGTGGGTGTGCGTCTGCGGCCGATCTTCTTCCCCGCCGAGCGCGTGGAAGCGCGCCTGACCGGCTGCTGAGTCAGGCCGGGCGGGGCGTCTCGCGCTCCGCCCAGTAGGTCTGCCGGTGGCCGCGGGCCTGGTACTCCCCCGCCAGGGCTTCGGCCTCGGCGCGGCTCAGTTGGCGGCGCATGACGAAGCGGTTGCCGTTTTCGTCCAGGCGCAGCAGGCACCAGTCCCGTTCTTCAGGCATTGAAGGTTGACGTCTTGCGCAGGCGCAGCGCGAGCAGGATCAGCAGGACGCCAAAGAACACCGAATAGGCGCCGATCACCCAGGCCACGGCGATTGCCCCGGCACCGGGGTTGCCGATCATCAGCACGCCGAACAGCACCGATACCGCGCCGGAAAGCCCGAGCCACCATTCATTCTGCAGCGCCTTGCGCAGGCGGATCGCGGCGATGATCTGCAGCACGCCCATCACCAGCGCCCAGCCGGCGATCAGCATCAGCAGGCCCAGCGCGGTCAGCTGCGGCCAGAGGAAGGCGACCAGCCCGGCGGCGATCCCCAGCAAGCCCACCAGCACCAGCGGCCACAAGGGCCGGCCGGATTCGCGCATCTGCGCGGCGGCGATCAGGGTGAACAGGCCGTCGACGAAGGCGTAGGCGCCGAAGAACAGCACCATCACGGTCAGCACGATGCCCGGCCAGACCATGGCCAGGATGCCGAACAGCAGGGCGGCGACGCCGCGCAGGGCGATCCATTTCCAGTGGCGGCCCAGGGCTTGCCAGAGCGGGTGTTGCGACATGGCGGCGATCCTCGCGAGGGGTGTGGCTGAAACCATAGCCCTGCCCGGTGACCAGCGCTTGAGCCAGGTCATGCCGGCCACTGTAGGAGCGAGCTTGCTCGCGAATCGAGTTCACCGGCAGCGCCGTCGCTGGGCGGTTCGCGAGCAAGCTCGCTCCTACAACGAGAACCCAAAAAAGAAAGCCCGGCACGGGCCGGGCTGTGGAAGGCCCGTCGCAACGGGCGGGTGCCGTCAGGCGACGTCACCGGGGAGAGCGGCTGCGACACATCCGGCGCGGATTCTGCGATCCTTGCGGGTTGGAGTGTGGCGTAGCGATGAACGGTCCGGGCCCCGCCATGCGGGCGCCTCAAGGCGTTGATACAGCGCAGCATATTCTTAGTTGATTGAGCGTTCAATAAAAAACGAATAGACTGGCCCACAGTATCGCCGGACGGCATAGGTACGCCCGGCGAAGAGGAGATTGAAAAATGCCCAAGGTCGGTATGCAGCCGATTCGCCGCTCCCAATTGATCCACGCGACCCTCGAGGCGGTGGACCAGGTGGGCATGAGCGACGCCAGCATCGCCCTGATCGCCCGCCTCGCGGGGGTCTCCAACGGCATCATCAGCCACTACTTCCAGGACAAGAACGGGCTGCTGGAAGCGACGATGCGACATTTGATGTCGGCATTGAGCAAGGCCGTCGCCGAGCGCCGCGCTACCTTGCGCAACGACGAACCGCGCTCGCACCTGCGCGCCATCATCGCCGGCAACTTCGACAGCTCGCAGGTCAACGGCCCGGCCATGAAGACCTGGCTCGCGTTCTGGGCGACCAGCATGCACCAGCCGGCGCTGCGCCGGCTGCAGCGGATCAACGACCACCGGCTGTATTCGAACCTGTGCAGCCAGTTCCGCCGCGAACTGCCGCTGGCCCAGGCCCGCAGCGCCGCTCGCGGGCTGGCCGCGCTGATCGACGGCCTCTGGCTGCGGGGCGCGCTCTCGGGCGATGCCTTTGACACCGAGCAGGCGTTGGCGATTGCCTACGACTACCTCGACCAACAACTGGCCAAGCGCCCCGGATAGCGGGCGCAGCCTTGCGCTGACACCGACAAGAGAGGACCACCGCACCATGGCTCGATTCGAAGTACAGAAGCTCTACATTGGCGGTCGCTACGTGGAAGCCACCAGCGGCGCCACCTTCGAGACCATCAATCCGGCCAACGGTGAAGTCCTCGCCCAGGTACAACGCGCCTCGAAGGAAGACGTCGAGCGCGCCGTGCAGGCAGCGGTGGAAGGGCAGAAAGTCTGGGCGGCGATGACCGCCATGCAGCGCTCGCGCATCCTGCGCCGCGCCGTCGACATCCTCCGCGAGCGCAACGACGAACTGGCCGAACTGGAAACCCTCGACACCGGCAAGCCGTTGGCCGAGACCCGCTTCGTCGATATCGTCACCGGCGCCGACGTGCTCGAGTACTACGCCGGGCTGGTGCCCGCCATCGAGGGCGAACAGATCCCGCTGCGCGACACCAGCTTCGTCTATACCCGCCGCGAGCCGCTAGGCGTGGTCGCCGGCATCGGCGCCTGGAACTACCCGATCCAGATCGCCCTGTGGAAATCCGCCCCGGCCCTGGCCGCCGGCAATGCGATGATCTTCAAGCCCAGCGAAGTCACCCCGCTGACCGCGTTGAAGCTCGCCGAGGTCTACACCGAAGCCGGCCTGCCCGATGGCGTGTTCAACGTGCTCACCGGCAGCGGCCGCGAAGTCGGTCAGTGGCTGACCGAGCACCCGGTCATCGAGAAGATCTCCTTCACCGGCGGCACCGCCACCGGCAAGAAGGTCATGGCCAGCGCCTCCAGCTCCTCGCTCAAGGAAGTCACCATGGAGCTGGGCGGCAAGTCGCCGCTGATCATCTTCGAAGACGCCAACCTCGACCGCGCCGCCGACATCGCCGTCATGGCCAACTTCTTCAGCTCCGGCCAGGTCTGCACCAACGGCACTCGCGTGTTCATCCCGCGCAACCTGCAGGCGCGCTTCGAGGCCAAGGTGCTGGAGCGCGTGAAGCGCATCCGCCTGGGCAACCCGCAGGACGAGAACACCAACTTCGGCCCGCTGGTGAGCTTCCCGCACATGGAGAGCGTGCTCTCCTACATCGAGTCCGGCAAAGAGCAGAAGGCCCGCCTGCTGTGCGGTGGCGAACGCGTCACCCACGCTGAGTTCGGCCAGGGCGCGTATGTCGCGCCCACCGTGTTCACCGACTGCCGCGACGACATGACCATCGTCCGCGAGGAAATCTTCGGGCCGGTCATGAGCATCCTCGTCTACGACACCGAAGACGAGGCCATCCGCCGCGCCAACGACACCGAGTACGGCCTCGCCGCCGGCGTCGTGACCCAGGACCTGGCCCGCGCGCACCGGGCGATCCACCGCCTCGAAGCGGGCATCTGCTGGATCAACACCTGGGGCGAGTCGCCGGCCGAGATGCCGGTTGGCGGATACAAGCAATCGGGTGTCGGTCGTGAGAACGGCCTGACCACCCTGGCTCACTACACTCGCATCAAATCCGTACAGGTTGAGCTGGGCGACTACACCTCGGTGTTCTGATCGCCGCGATCGAGCCATGAAAGGCCGGTCGCAGGCATGACTCCCTGACCACCGGCCATCTTCGAACACGCAGACACCGGCGCGCACGCGTCGCGGGCGGTGTCGTGCCTGAAAAAAGAGGAAGGCCTGCATGTCCCAGGAATACGACTACATCATCATCGGCGCCGGATCGGCCGGTAACGTACTGGCTACCCGCCTGACCGAGGACACCGACGTCAGCGTCCTGCTGCTTGAGGCCGGCGGCCCGGACTACCGCGCCGACTTCCGCACCCAGATGCCCGCCGCGCTGGCCTACCCCCTGCAGGGCCGCCGCTACAACTGGGCCTACCTGACCGACCCGGAACCGCACATGAACAACCGCCGCATGGAGTGCGGGCGCGGCAAGGGCCTGGGTGGCTCCTCGCTGATCAACGGCATGTGCTACATCCGCGGCAACGCCATGGACTTCGACGGCTGGGCGCAGGAGAAGGGCCTGGAAGACTGGACCTACCTCGACTGCCTGCCGTACTTCCGCAAGGCCGAGACCCGCGACATCGGCCCCAACGACTACCACGGCGGCAGCGGCCCGGTGAGCGTCACCACGCCGAAGGCCGGCAACAACCCACTGTTCCACGCCATGGTCGAGGCCGGCGTGCAGGCCGGTTACCCGCGTACCGAGGACCTCAACGGCTACCAGCAGGAAGGCTTCGGCCCGATGGACCGTACCGTTACCCCGCAGGGCCGTCGCGCCAGTACTGCCCGTGGATACCTGGACCAGGCCCGCGAGCGCCCCAACCTGACCATCGTCACCCACGCGTTGACCGACCGCATCCTGTTCAGCGGCAAGCGCGCCATTGGCGCGACCTATCTGCATGGCGATGACAACGCGCTGAAGGAAGTCCGCGCACGCCGCGAAGTGATGGTGTGCTCTGGCGCCATCGCTTCCCCGCAACTGCTGCAGCGCTCCGGCGTCGGCCCGTCCGCCCTGCTGCGCGACCTGGGCATCGAAGTCGTGCATGACTTGCCCGGCGTCGGCCAGAACCTCCAGGACCACCTGGAGATGTACCTGCAGTACGCCTGCAAGCAGCCGGTGTCGCTATACCCGGCGCTGCAATGGTGGAACCAGCCGCAGATCGGCGCGGAGTGGATGTTCCTCGGCACGGGCCTGGGGGCGAGCAACCAGTTCGAGGCCGGTGGCTTCATCCGCAGCCGACCGGAATTCGAGTGGCCGAATATCCAGTACCACTTCCTGCCGGTGGCGATTAACTACAACGGCAGCAACGCGGTGAGCGAGCACGGCTTCCAGGCCCACGTCGGCTCGATGCGCTCTCCCAGCCGCGGCCGGATCAACCTGACTTCCCGCGATCCGCGCAAGCACCCGAGCATCCTGTTCAACTACATGTCCTGCGAGCAGGACTGGCAGGAGTTCCGCGACGCCATCCGCATCACCCGCGAGATCATGAACCAGCCTGCGCTCGACCCCTATCGCGGTCGCGAGATCAGTCCGGGCCTGGACAAACAGAGCGATGCAGACCTCGACGCCTTCGTCCGCGAACATGCGGAAACGGCTTTCCACCCGTCCTGCTCCTGCAAGATGGGCGATGACGACATGGCGGTGGTCGATGGCGAGGGCCGCGTGCACGGCATGGAGGGGCTGCGGGTGGTCGATGCGTCGATCATGCCGCTGATCATCACCGGCAACCTCAACGCCACCACCATCATGATGGCCGAGAAGATCGCCGATAAGGTTCGCGGTCGCCCGGCGCTACCGCGCAGCACTGCTGACTACTTCAAGGCTGAAGGTGCGCCGGTGCGCGGAAAACCGCAGCGCTGATTCTGTAAGGCAGAGACGAAAACGCCGGCGAGAGAGCCGGCGTTTTCAGTTTTCAGCCACGACGCGGAGGAACCGGACGGGTGCGGCCGCTACCGTCGATGGCGACGAAGACGAATACCGCCTCGGTGACCTTGCGCCATTCACTGGACAGCGGGTCGTCACTCCATACCTCGACCAGCATGCGGATCGAGCTGCGGCCCACTTCCAGGGTCTGTGTATAGAAGGAGAGCTGCGCGCCGACAGCGACCGGGACCAGGAAGGCCATGCGGTCGATGGCTACCGTGGCTACGCGGCCACCGGCAATGCGGCTGGACATGGCGGTTCCGGCGAGATCCATCTGCGCCACCAGCCAGCCACCGAAGATGTCGCCAAAGCCGTTGGTCTCGCGCGGCAGGGCGGTGATCTGCAAGGCCAGGTCGCCCTGCGGGATGGGATCTTCTTGTTCGAGCTCGATCATAGGTAAGGGCCTCTTGCCCCCGGCGTACTCATGGTGAGGTTATGGAAAAACTCTCCCAAGACACCTGCCGGCGCAAGGCCTTGGGACAGCTTTTGATCGGCCTGCCCGCATTATATAGAAGCAGGGCCCTGTGCGACGACCGCAGGACTTCGAGTTTTTCCCGCGGGCGCGGCCGCTGTGTCGCCTCCGCGCAATTTGCTATGGTGCGGCACCTGCGGCTGCCGGCCGCAGCCTCCTTGCCTGCAGAGATAACAAGCACCATGCCTTCTGTGAACGCTCCTGCCGCGCCCGCGTCACGTCCGTTGACCCGCAGCGACTACAAGACTCTTTCGCTGTCCGCCCTGGGCGGCGCCCTCGAGTTCTACGACTTCATCATCTTCGTCTTCTTCGCCACCGTGGTTGGCAAGCTGTTCTTCCCCGCCGACATGCCTGACTGGCTGCGCCAATTGCAGACCTTCGGCCTGTTCGCAGCCGGCTACCTGGCCCGTCCGCTGGGTGGTGTGGTGATGGCGCACTTCGGCGACCTGCTGGGCCGCAAGAAGATGTTCACCCTCAGCATCTTCCTGATGGCCGTGCCCACACTGATCATGGGCCTGCTGCCGACCTACGCGCAGATTGGTATCTGGGCGCCGCTGGCGCTCCTGCTGCTGCGCGTCATCCAGGGCGCGGCCATCGGCGGTGAAGTGCCGGGCGCCTGGGTGTTCGTCGCCGAGCACGTCCCGCATCGCCATGTGGGCTATGCCTGCGGCACGCTCACGTCGGGTCTGACCGCGGGCATCCTCATCGGTTCGCTGGTGGCGACCCTGATCAACAGCGTCTACAGCGCCGAAGAAGTGCAGGGCTATGCGTGGCGTATTCCATTCCTGCTGGGTGGCATCTTCGGGCTGTTCTCCGTCTACCTGCGCCGCTGGCTGCACGAGACGCCGGTATTCGCCGAGCTGCAGCTGCGCAAGCAACTGGCGGAGGAAGTCCCGCTGGGCGTGGTGGTGCGTGAACATCGTCCGGCCATCGTGCTGTCCATGCTGCTGACCTGGGTACTGTCTGCCGGCATCGTGGTGGTGATCCTGATGACTCCGTCGGTGCTGCAGACTGTCTATGGCTTCGATGCTGCTACGTCGCTGAAAGCCAACAGCGTGGCGATCGTTTGCCTGAGCGTCGGTTGCATCCTGGCCGGTCGCCTTGCCGACCGCTTCGGCGCGGGTCGTACCTTTATAGTGGGGAGCATCCTGCTGGGTGTCGTGTCCTGGACCTTCTACACCAGCTTGAAGGCACATCCGGACTGGCTGTTCCCGCTGTATGCGATCACTGGCCTGTGCGTCGGAGTCATCGGCGCAGTGCCCTATGTGATGGTCAACGCCTTCCCGGCGGTGGTTCGCTTTACCGGCCTGTCCTTCTCCTACAACCTGGCCTACGCCATCTTCGGCGGCCTGACACCCATGGTGGTTGCCCTCCTGATGAAGGAAGACCCGCTGGGCCCGGCCTACTATGTAGTGGCGCTGTGCGTGGTTGGCCTGCTGGTGGGGGCCTATCTGCTGCGGCAGGAACGCCGGCTGGTAGGGCAGGGAATGGCCGTAAACTGATCGGGCGGACAGTTTTTTGCAGAAAGTTTAAATTAGTCGTTG
>NZ_JYOA01000008.1:0-42537 GCF_000955805.1 Pseudomonas sp. 21
TCGTTCTGAAAATGGAACGCTAGAAGCGATTTTTGCCGTCTGGTGGAGAAAAGGCGTCGAAATTAATCTCTCTTCCCATGCAGTGACGCACTGCAAACCCACTTCCCGGCTCAGCCGGCACCCACTGAAAGCAAATCGAGGATTTCACCATGACCAACGCCACCTACAACCGCCTGGACAAAGACAATGCCGCCGTCCTGCTGGTCGACCACCAGGCCGGCCTGCTCTCGCTGGTCCGCGACATCGATCCGGACAAGTTCAAGAACAACGTCCTCGCCCTGGGTGACCTGGCCAAGTTCTTCAACCTGCCGACCATCCTCACCACCAGCTTCGAAACCGGCCCCAACGGCCCGCTGGTCCCCGAGCTGAAAGCGCAGTTCCCGGACGCCCCGTACATCGCCCGCCCCGGCCAGATCAACGCCTGGGACAACGAGGACTTCGTCAAGGCGGTGAAGGCCACCGGCAAGAAGCAGCTGATCATCGCCGGCGTGGTGACCGAGGTCTGCGTGGCGTTCCCGGCGCTGTCGGCCCTGGCCGAAGGGTTCGATGTGTTCGTTGTGGCGGACGCCTCCGGCACCTTCAACGAGATGACCCGCGACGCCGCCTGGCGCCGGATGGAAGCGGCCGGTGCGCAACTGATGACCTGGTTCGGCGTGGCCTGTGAGCTGCACCGCGACTGGCGCAACGATATCGAAGGCCTGGCGGCGCTGTGCTCGAACCACATCCCGGATTACCGGAACCTGATGACCAGCTACAACGCGCTGACTGCGGGCAAGTAACTCTCCCGGCGTAACCAAAACCGGAGCCTCCTGCAGGCTCCGGTTTTGCTTTTTTGTAGGAGCGAGGGGCACGCCTAGTTCTTGCTCGCGAACCGCCGTGGCACGGTGCCTGTTCGTAGGAGCGGACTTTGTCCGCGATGTGTCTGCCTCGTGCCTTTGTTTCCTGCGCCGCTTCGGCGTGCGCGCGAACTTCCTGTTTCGCCCCCTCGGGCGAGTCACTTTGCCAGACGACGCAAAGTAACCAAAGGTCTTGCCCCGGACATCCGGTTTTTCGCTTGGGGCGAAAAATACCCTCGCTGAATCGAAGTTTCAGGGGCACGCCGCGAAGGGCCATCCCTGGCCCATCGCGGCTCTCGCGGCATCCATGCCGCTCAACCCCTGAAACTCCAATCCAACGAGGCCTCCTGAACGGGGCGATCCGGAGTGCGCGGGTGTTTCTCTGGAAGACTTCTCAAGCCAGAGCCAGAGCCAGAGCCAGAGCCAGAGCCAGGGCGCGGCGCATGGAGTTCCTGTAGGAGCGAGCTTGCTCGCGAACCTTTGAACCGAGGTCGCTGGCTGGCCAATCGCGGACGGAGTCCGCTCCTGCAAAAACATCAGGCTACGTGGGAGCGGACTCCGTCCGCGATCGCCATCCAACTGCAGAGGAGTAACGTCAGGCAACTCAGCGCGTAAAGTCCTCCGCACTGTGCCGCTCCGGCAACGCATCATCGCCCCAGGTACGGTTCACCCGCCGTCCGCGCTGCACTGCCGGGCGCGCGGCGATTTCGTCGGTCCAGCGGCGCACATGGGTGTAGCTTTCCACGTCGAGGAACTCGGCGGCCTCGTACACCTGGTTGTTCAGCAGCGCGCCGTACCAGGGCCAGATCGCCATGTCGGCGATGCTGTATTCGTCGCCGGCAATGTAGCGGTTCTCGGCCAACTGGCGGTCGAGTACGTCGAGCTGGCGCTTGACCTCCATGGCGTAGCGGTTGATCGGGTACTCGTACTTCTCCGGCGCGTAGGCGTAGAAGTGGCCGAAGCCGCCGCCGAGGAAGGGCGCACTGCCCATCTGCCAGAACAGCCAGTTCAGCGTCTCGGTGCGCTTGGCCAGGTCCCTGGGCAGGAAATGGCCGAATTTCTCCGCGAGGTAGACCAGGATCGAGCCGGATTCGAAGACGCGTTGTTCCGGCGTGACGCTGGTGTCCAGCAGGGCCGGGATCTTCGAGTTCGGGTTGATCCCGACGAAGCCGCTGCCGAACTGGTCGCCGTCGCCGATCCTGATCAGCCAGGCGTCGTACTCGGCGCCGGCCACGCCCAGCTCCAGCAGTTCCTCCAGCAGGATGGTGACTTTCACGCCGTTGGGCGTGGCCAGCGAATACAACTGCAGCGGGTGCTTGCCGCGTGGCAGCTGCTTGTCATGGGTCGGGCCGGCGATGGGCCGATTGATGCTGGCGAAGGCGCCGCCGTTGCTCTTGTCCCAGGTCCAGACGCGGGGTGGAGTGTAGGTATCGTTCGCCATCTCGAAATCTCGCTTCAGGGTTGACTGTGGGGATGCTAACCGCCCGCTCGCCAGCACGTCAGGCGCTTTTTTCTCGGCCACTGTTGCTGGGCGAACAGTGGCGGGGATCTCGGCGAGGTGGTTGTTAGCTTATGCATAAACGATATTAAAAATAAGTTGATGCATGATTTGAGATTATAAAAGAATCGCCGCTCAGTCCAATGGCGAAGCTCTGAAATGGCGCTCTCGCTCTTCCGCGCCGAATCGCGTCTCGTACAGAGAGCCCCATGTCCGCCCAGCTTGCTCCCGCCGCATTCATCCGCCTCGAAGGGGTCGGCAAGTCCTTTGCCGACAACCGCGTGTTGGCCGATCTGGAGCTGGATATTCGCCCCGGCGAGGTCCTCGCCCTGCTTGGCGCCAACGGCGCGGGCAAGTCGACGCTGGTGAAGATCATCGCCGGCTCCCACGGCCACGATGCCGGGCAGTTGCTGATCGATGGCGAGGCAGTCCGTTTCGCCTCGCCTCACGATGCCCGGCGCCACGGCATAGTCGCGGTGCACCAGCAGGTGGAACAGGGCGTGGTGCCCGGCCTGAGCGTCGCGGAAAACCTCCTGCTGGACGAGCTCTGCGGCGCCTCCGGCTCCCTGGTCTTCCGCCCGGGCGAAGCGCTCAGGCGCGCGGCCGAAATCGCCGCCGGCCTGCAGTTGAAGCTGCCACTGCAGGCACCCATCGAAAGCCTCGGCACCGCCGAGCGGCAACTGGTGATCCTCTCCCGCGCGCTGGCATTGAAAACGCGTCTGCTGATCCTCGACGAACCCACTGCATCGCTGTCGACCGTCGAAGCCGAGCGCCTGTTCCATCTCATCGACCACCTGCGCGAACGCGGCGTGGCGATCCTCTACATCTCCCATCGGCTGTCCGATCTACAGCGCGTGGCGGACCGTGCGTTGGTCCTGCGGGACGGCCGCCTGGTCGGGGAGTTCGCCGCACCGCTGGACCTCGCCGCCGCCGTGGAATCCATGCTCGGCGCCGCGTTGGGCGACGTGCAGTTGCAGCCGCCGGAGCGGGGCAGGACCGTGCTGTCCCTGCGCGACTGGCAGCTCGAAGCCCGGAACGCGGCATTCGAGCTGGACCTGCACGAAGGCGAGGTGGTCGCCCTGACCGGCCTGCTCGGCGCCGGCAAGAGCGAGATCGCCGAAGTGCTGTTCGGCCTGCGCCGCCACCACGCCGGATCGATCCGCCTCGATGGCCGCGACTGGCTGCCCCGGACGCCGCGCGAAGCGATTTCCGCGGGCGTTTACTTCGCCGCCGAAGACCGCGCGCGCAATTCGCGGGTGCCCGGTTTCTCGGTGCGCGCCAGCATGACCTTGCCATTCCTGCGCAGCTTCACCCGCTTCGGCTTCATCGACCGCAACGCCGAGCGCACCAAAGTCGCCGAGCAGGTCGCCGCACTCGGGATCAAGGGGCCCGGCATTGAGTTCCCGCTGGAGCTGCTTTCCGGCGGCAACCAGCAGAAGGTCATTCTCGCCCGCTGGCTGCTGGGGCAGGGCCGCGTGCTGATCCTCGACGAACCCTTCCAGGGCGTCGACGTGCGTGCCCGCCGCGACATCGGCCAACGTATCCGCGCCAGTGCCGCCGGCCGCGCCACGCTGGTGATCTGCAGCGACCCGGACGAGGCCCTGGAAATCGCTGACCGCATCCTCGTCGTGCGCGACGGCGCGGTGGTCGCCGAGCTACCCCGGCACGACCTGCAGCGCAGCGAAATCGTTGCCCATCTCACCCCATCCAACCCTTCACGCCAGGAAACTGCGCGTATCTAGAAAGGAGCCGTGCGTGTCCAGAACTGCCGTGGGCAGCCCAGCGACGTCGCTCGTCGCACGCTTGCTCGACTTCCTCATCCACTACGCGCTGCTCCTGCTGCTGGCCCTGCTGGTGCTGGTGTTCGCGCTGCTGGAGCCGGCCTTCCTGCGGGTCGGCAACCTGTTCCTGGTGTTGCAGTCGGTGTCCATCGTCGCGCTGCTCGCCCTGGGCGTGACCCTGAGCATGGCCGTGGGCGGGCTGGACCTGTCCATCGGCGCGGTCGCGGCGCTGAGCCTGATGAGCGCCAGCTACGTGATGGTGGTGCTGGACTGGGGCCCGCTCGCGGCGATCCTCGTCAGCCTCGGCCTTGGCACCCTGGTCGGGCTGCTCAATGGCTGGCTGATCGTGCGCATGCGCGTGCCGGACATCCTCGCCACGCTGGGCAGCATGTTCCTGGTGGTCGGCGTGCAGCTGATCCCCACCGGCGGCCGCTCCATCGCCGTCGGCATGACCCTGCCCAACGGCGACGAAGCGCCAGGCGCCTTCGCCAGCTGGTTCCTCGCCTTGGGTCGCGCGCAGCTGTGGGACCGCGTGCCGGTGCCCGTGGTGGTGATGCTCGGCTGCGCGCTGCTGGTCTGGCTGTTCCTCGAACGCACGCGGCCGGGTCGGCTGTTCTACGCCATCGGCGGCAACGAGCAGGCCGCGCGTCTCGCCGGCGCGGCGGTCGAGCGCTACAAGCTGCTCGCCTACGTGCTCTCGGCGCTGCTCGCTTCGCTGGGTGGATTGCTGCTGGCGGCGCGCCTGGGGCGGGGTGATGTCAGCTCCGGCAACGGACTGGTGCTCGATGCCCTCGGTGCCGCGCTGATCGGCTTCGCCGTGCTCGGCGCGCAGAAGCCCAATGCCTTCGGCACCCTGGTCGGCGCGGTGCTGGTGGCGACCCTGCTCAACGGCCTGACCATGCTCAACGCGCCTTACTACGCGCAGGATTTCGTCAAGGGCGCCGTGCTGGTCTCGGCCCTGATGTTCACCTTCGGTCTGGCCCGGCGCGGGCGCTGATCGTCACCTTATTTCGGAGATTCAACGGATGAAGTTCACCCCTGCCAAATCCCTGCGCGCACTGTTCGCCGCCGGGCTTTTATTGTCCGGCGCAGCTACTGCCGAAGCCGCTGGCCTGCCCGGCGCGCCGGCACCTTTCGACAAGGGCGGCGTGCAGATCGCGCTGGTCGGCTACCTGTTCTCCGGCGACTTTCCCGAGGCCTACCTGCGCGGCGTGGAGAAGCAGGCCGACGCGCTGGATGTGAAGTTGCGCGTGTTCGATGCCCGCCAGCAGGCGGCCACCCAGCGCGAGATGCTGGAGCAGGCCATCGACCTGGGCGTGGACGGCATCATCGTCCAGCTCGGCCTGGCGGAGACCCTCAAGGATTCCATCGACAAGGCGCTGGCCAAGGGCATCAAGGTGGTGACCTTCGACGTCGACGTGAACGACCCGCGCATTACCCGCGTCGAGCAGGATCACCGCGAGCTGGCACGCCTGGCGCTCAAGCAGGTACTGCAGGACAACGGCAACAAATTCGACGCTGGCTATGTGTACATCGACGGCTTTACGCCCATGGAGCGCCGCGACGAAATCTGGCGCCAGGTGAAGGCCGAGAACCCCGGTATCGTCGAGAAGGCGCGCTTCGGCACGCTCAACGCGCCCATCGCCAACTCGGTGGCCGACCAGGCCAGCGCGGTGTTGCGGGCCAACCCTGGCATCAGCGTGTTCTTCGCACCCTTCGACGAGTTCGCCAAGGGCGTGAAGATCGCCGTGGACGAAGCCGGGCTGGGCAAGCAGGTGAAGATCTACAGCGCCGACATCTCCACGGCCGACATCCAGATCATGAAGGAGGAGGGCAGCGCCTGGAGCGCCACCGCCGCGGTCAATCCCGAAGTGGCCGGTGCCATCAGCGTGCGCAGCCTGGCGCTGCGCATTGCCGGGGAGAATCCCGGCGAGCAGGTGCTGGTGCCGCCGACCCTGATCACCCGCCAGCAACTGCTCGACCTGGACGTGAAGAACGTCCGCGACCTGGCGCGCAAGGTGCCGGCCTTCGGCGAGGCGCAGAAGGTCGCGCAGGCGCCGTGGATCCCGCTGGCGAACTGAGGACTGGGCTATGCACGACAAGGCCCGGCGCCTGAAGAAGGCGCGCTCGCCCAAGGGCGACCCGCGTTACGGCGAGCGCCTGCCGCCGGGGCAGGTGCTGACCGAGCGCTTTCCGATCCTCCATGAGGGCGAGGTGCCGGAGTACGCGCGCGAGACCTGGCGCTTGCGCCTCTCCGGCGCGCTGTCGCACAGGCTGTCGCAAGAGCCGCCGCAGGCGCTGGAACTGAGCCTGGACGACCTGCTGGCCTTGCCGCAGCGCGAGCTGGTCTGCGACATCCATTGCGTCACGCGCTGGTCGAAGTTCGATACCGCGTGGCGTGGCGTGCACCTGGCCGACCTGCTCGCGCACTACGGTGTGGAACCGACTGGGCAATTTGTCATGGCCCATGCGGATCACGACTACGAGACCAACCTGCCGCTGCAGGACCTGTTGCGTCCGGACAGCCTGCTCGCCACGCACTACGCCGGCGAACCGCTGACCCCGGTGCACGGCTGGCCGCTGCGGCTGGTGATCGCCGGGCGCTATTTCTGGAAGAGTGCGAAGTGGCTGCGCGAGCTGCACTTCAGCGACAGCGATCGTCTCGGATTCTGGGAACGCAATGGCTTCCACAACGAGGCTGACCCGTTCCGTGAGGAGCGTTTTTCTGGCGCGGCGCTGGATATTCCCGAGGACGAATGGGAGCGCAAGGCCTTCGATTGAAAGGCCCGGCTGTTGCTGGGCAAACACCCGGGGCTGTTGCTGGGACAACACTGTAACTAGTTATAAACAAAGCATTTTTTATTCGTTTGAAAGCATTCTGCCACTAGCTAGGATGACGCCTTCCCCATCGGGTCAGGGATGACCCGCGATACCGAGAGCCGCGCCTTTTCGCTCATCACGAAAAGAGACCGGCCGTGACACCTGGAGCGTTTTCCCGAGCACTGTTTTCTCCACCTGAGCGGAGGACAGTCGCTCGCGGTTTCCGGACTTCCGACACCAGCCGCTCAAGTCAAAAGAACCCAAAAAGCGGAGTTCCGGACTCGCCGCCAACGGCGAGTGGCGCTCTTTAAGCGAGACAGGAGTATTTCGCGTGTTATCCCGTTCCCTTATTGCCGTTGCGGTGGCCTCGGTCATCGCCCAGGCCTCCGCGCATGCCGACGAAACTTCGTCGACCCCCGAGGCCACCACCAAGCTGGAGACCGTGCTGGTCACCGGCACCCGCGGAAACAACCGCACCCTGCTGGATTCCCCCGTACCGGTCGACGTCCTTACCGCGCAGGACCTGCAATCCACCGGCGCCGTCGGCGGCGAGCTGGGTCAGGCCCTGGCGACGCTGCTGCCGTCCTTCAACTTCCCGCGCCAGTCCAACTCCGGTGGCGCCGACCACGTGCGCGCCGCCCAGCTGCGGGGCATGAGCCCCGACCAGGTGCTGGTGCTGATCAACGGCAAGCGCCAGCACACCTCGGCGCTGGTCAACGACTCGTCGAAGATCGGCCGCGGCACCGCGCCGGTGGACTTCAACTCCATCCCCATCAGCGCCATCAAGCGCATCGAAGTGCTGCGCGACGGCGCCGGTGCGCAGTACGGCTCCGACGCCATCGCCGGGGTGATCAACATCATCCTCGACGATGCCCCCGAAGGCGGCGAGGTCACCACCAGCTACGGCGCCTACCACACCCACCAGGACGCCATCGGCAAGACCACCACCGACGGGCAGAACTCCTACACCGCGGCCAAGGCCGGCACGCGGCTGGGCGAAGACGGCTTCATCCGTGGCGGCGCCGAATTCATCAACCGCGAACCGACCAACCGCGCCGGCTACGACGGTTTCGCCGACACCCCCGGCCAGCGCAACTACGTGATGGGCGATGGCCTGGCGCGGGACGTCAACGCCTGGTTCAACGGCGACCTCGCGCTGGGTGGCGGCAAGCTCTATTCCTTCGGCCTGTACAACGAGCGCCACACCACCGGTGCGGAGTTCTATCGCTACCCGGACGAGCACCCGGAGATCTACCCCAACGGCTACCTGCCGCAGTCCCTGGGCGACAACCTCGACCTCTCCGGCACCCTCGGCTACAAGGGGCTGATCGCCGATACCTGGGACTACGACGCCAGCGTCACCCACGGCCGCAACCGCTTCGAATCCTCGACCCGGCGCACGCTCAACGCCTCGCTCGGCGAAGACACACCGACTCGCTTCGACACCGGCGACTACGAGCTGCGCCAGAGCGTCGCCAACCTTGACCTCAGCCGCGAGCTGAGCCTTGCCGGGCGGCCTTTCGTGCTCGCGCTCGGTGGTGAATACCGCTACGAAAACTACCTCACCACCGCCGGCGACGAGGCCTCGTACTACGGCGTTGGCGCAGACGGCGCCAACGGCCTGCGCCCCAGCGAAGAGTCGGATATCGACCGCAATGTCTTCGGCACCTACATCGATCTGTCGGGGGATCTCACCGACCAGTTCTTCGTCGATGCCGCTGCCCGCTGGGAGCGCTACGACGATGCCGGCAGCAAGCTCACCGGCAAGCTCAGCGGGCGCTATCAGCTGACTCCGGTACTGGCCCTGCGCGGCGCGGCGTCCACCAACTTCCGTGCGCCCTCGCTGGCCCAGGTCGGCTACCAGAGCACCACCAGCAACTTCGGCGACGGCGGCACGCTCACCGATATCCGCGTGCTCTCGGTGAACGACCCGATCGCCCGCGCGCTGGGCGCCGAGAAGCTCGACCCGGAGACCTCGAAGAACTTCAGCCTGGGCCTGACCGCGCAGCTCAATGAGCGTTTCGACCTGTCCTTCGACGTGTTCCGCATCGACGTCGACGACCGCATCACCCTGTCCCAGCGCATCGGCAGCGATGCCATGGAACAGTTCATCCAGGACAACTTCGGCGTGGCCGGCGTGCATGACGTGAACTTCTTCACCAACGCCGCCGACACCCGCACCGATGGCGCCGAGCTGGTGCTCAACTACCACCAGCCCTTCGTTGGCGGGCAACTGGGCGTGACCACCGCGTACACCTACAACCACACCAAGGTGCGCAGCACCAAGGCCACTCCGCAGCAGCTCTCCAACCTGGGTATCGGCGAGGACGCGCTGGTCGGCGTGGAGGAGCGCAACACCCTGACCGATGCCGCCCCCAAGGATCGCTTCATCCTCACCACCACCTGGAGCGACGCGCAGTGGAACCTGCTCGGTCGCCTGACCCGGCAGGGCGAAACCACCCGCGTGTTCGACTTCGGTGATGGCTACCACCCGGAGCAGACCTACGGCGCGGTGTGGCAGCTGGATGCCGAGGTGGCCTACAAGTTCACCCCGCAGTTCAGCCTGGCGGTGGGCGGCAACAACCTCACCGACAACTACCCGGAACGCTCCAGCTCCGAGATCAACTACGGCGGCAACCTGCCGTACGACGTGCTCTCGCCGATCGGCTCCAACGGCGCGTACTACTACGCCCGCGCGAGCTATTCGTTCTGATCCGCTCTTCTGAAAATCACGGGGGCCGCATTGCGGCCCCGACTCCTTTTGCGGAGCCGACTCATGGCTGACAACTTCGCCGCTGACAAGCCGGCCGGCCCGCGCCGGCACCTGGGCGCCGTCCACGCGCTGCTGCTGACGCTGGGCATGGTGATCACCAGCGACATCCTCAAGACCGCGCCCACCGTGGCGCTCAACGTCGGCCAGGAGCACTTCTACCTGGTGTGGATTCTCGGCGGCCTGCTGTCGATGGTCGGCGCGCTGTGCTACGTGGAAATGGCCTCGGCCTTCGCCCATCCCGGTGGCGACTACCACTTCCTCGAACGCGCCTACGGCCAGCGGGTGGGCTTCCTGTTCGCCTGGTCGCGCTTCGCCATCCTGCATACCGGGTGGATCGCGCTGATGGCCTTCCTCTTCGCCGATCACTTCAGCGCCTTGCTCGGCCTCGGCCAGTTGGGCAACGTGCTGCTGGCGGGCGGGTTGGTGGCCGCGCTGGTGGCGCTCAACCTCGTCGGCTGGCGGACCAGCTTCGGCACCCAGGCCGGGCTGGTGGTGCTGGTGGCGGCGGGCTTTCTCGGCATAGTCGGGGCCGGCCTGTGGCTGGAGTGGCGCGGGTTCGTCCCGCCCGTTGCACCGCCGGTGGAACCGGAGCAGGTCGGCGTGGCCGGGTTCTCCGCCGCGCTGATCTACGTGTTCCTCGCCTTCGGTGGCTGGAGCGACGCGGCCACGCTGTCAGCGGAGCTGCGTGACAACCGCCGGGGTATCTTCACGGCCATGCTTGGCGCACTGGCGGCCTTGCTGCTGATCTATCTGGCGCTGAACTGGGCGTTCATTCGCGGCCTGGGCTTCGACGGTCTCGCCGCCAGCGGAGCGCCGGCCCTGGAACTGCTCGGGCTGGCCTTTGGCGCGCCGGGTATCGGCCTGATCATGGCAGTGGTGGTGGTCTCCGCCGTCGCCAGCATCAACTCCACGCTGATCGTCGGCAGCCGCACGACTTACGCCGCGGCGAGCGATGTACCGGCGCTGCGTGTGCTCGGCCGCTGGGACGTGCGCCACGGCGTACCGCGCGCCGCACTGCTGGCCGAGGGTGTGGTGGCGCTGCTGCTGATCGCGGTCGGCGGCTGGAGCGGCCACGGCTTCAACACCATGGTGGAGTACATGACCCCGGTGTACTGGCTGTTCCTCAGCCTGAGCAGCGTGGCGCTGATCGTCCTGCGCCGCCGCCACCCGGAAGTGCCGCGGCCGATCCGCGTGCCGCTCTACCCCTGGCTGCCGCTGGGCTTCCTCGCCGTGTGCCTGTACATGCTGTATTCCAGCGTCGCCTTTGTCGGCTGGGGCGCCTTGCTCGGCGTCGGTGTGCTGGCGCTGGGCGCCGTGCTGCAACTGATCCTGCGCCCGCGAGCGGCGCAGGCGCAAAACTGGTCGGAGGAGGGGGCGTGATGCGCGCGAAGGCACTCTGGCGCAATGGCGCCGTGGCTGTGCTACTGGCGGCGTTGGTCGGCCTGTGGCTCAATGAGCCGTCTGCCAGCGCCAGTGGTGAAGCCAGCGGCCGGCGCATGCTGCGCACCGAGCTGTACCTGGAAGCGGTGGAACTGTCGCAGTGGGAAGACTTCCTCGCCCGCGAGGTGACGCCGCGTTTCCCCGATGGCCTGAGCTGGCTCGACTTGCACGGCCAGTGGCGCGGCCCCAGTGGCGGGCCGGAGAAGCTGCCGTCGCGGATGCTGATCCTCATCCACGCCGACAACCCCTACACCCGCCAGGCGCTGGCGCAGATCGGCGCGGACTTCAAGCAGCGCTTCGGCACCGCGGTGCTGCAGGTCAGCAGCCCGGTTCGAGCGCGCGACCCGGACTGGACGCCGCAGCGCCTGGACAACCCTCAGCTGTCGCGCTGAAGCCCGGCCTCGATCAGGTCGAGCATGTAGCGCGGCAGGGCGAACGCCGCCTGGTGTACCTCGGGGGTGTAGTAGCGGGTCACCAGGCCGCTTTTCGCGAAGCGCTGGCGCAGGGTTTCCAGGTCGGTGCGGCGGACCTTCTCGCTGTTCGACGCCCAGCCGAAGGCCATGCTGCCGCCGATGTAGGTCGGCACCGCGGCGTGGAAGAAACCCCAGTCGGCGAAGTTGTCCGCCAGCTGCCGCGCCGTGCCGCCCAGCTCTTCGGGCTGGAGGAAGGGCACGCCATTCTGTGTGGCAAGGATGCCGCTGGCGCCCAGGCGTTGCTGGCAGTTGCGGTAGAACGCAGCGGTGAACAGGCTGGCGGCCGGGCCGCCTGGATCGGTGGAGTCGCAAAGGATCAGGTCGAAGCTCTCGCGGCTCTGCGCCAGGTACTCCAGGCCATCGGCGTAGATCAGCCGCAGGCGCGGGTCGTCCAGCGCGCCGGCCGAGTGATTCGGCAGCAGCTCGCGGCACAGTTCGACCACCTGCGGGTCGATCTCCACCGCGACGATTTCCTCGATGCCGGCATGCCGCACGATTTCCCGCAGGATGCCGCCATCGCCCACCCCGATCACCAGCACGCGGCGCACCGCGCCATGGGCGAGGATCGGCACATGGGCGAGTATCTCGTGGTAGACGAACTCGTCCGCCTCGGTGGTCTGCACCACGCCATCCAGCGTCAGCACACGGCCGAAGCGCCGGTTGCGGAACACCTGCACCTCCTGCTGGCCGGTATTGCCCTGGTAGATCGGCTCATCGACGCTCAGCGCCTGCGCGTAACCCTCGTACAGCGTTTCGCGGAATTCACTCATCAGAAGGAAACCTGCGCTGGTTGCGACAGCCGCAGCACGGAGAGGTCGCCGGTGATGCGCTTCCACGCCAGGCGAATCGCCTCGATGTCCTGGCCACGCGCGGCGCTGTCCTCATGCAGGATCACGATCACCTTGGTGCTCAAGCGCTCCGGCGCCGGCGCGCCGTGGTCACGCCACTGACCGTAGGCATCGTAGGCGGTGAAGCCGTCCGGGAAGCGCGGCGTTACCTCCTGGTCGAGGAACTGCCGCCAGCGCTGCTCGCTGATCTTCTCCTTGCCGTTCTCCTGGCCCAGCGCGAAATACAGCTCGGTACGCAGCCACTGCGCCTGTGCCGGCCGCGTGGGATCGCCCTGGAGGGTGGAAGTGGAAGGATTGGTGGTATGGACGGAAGGAGCGGGCGGGGTGGCACAGCCGAACAGCGCCAGGGCGAGGCTGGCGGCGAGCAGGTGGCGGAGCATGGGACTTCCTTGCGATGGGATGACAGTTGGACCAGATCGCCACTATAGAAGCTCGTCTGTTATTTCCTTAAATATTAAAAAAGCATTCTCATATGCCGGAGCTTGAGACTCGTGAATTGTCATGGAAGCGCTCTAGGACGAGGATAGCCGCCCGAAGCGAAGTTTTTGCGAGTTGGTTAGATTCAATATTCACTACGGTTCTTTGCTAAGCGCTGGATGGGATATCCATGTTGCCGAAAGTCACTTCAAGGATTCGCTGGAATTCGTTTTAGAGTCGTAACTGAAACTATCACGAACAACACCGACATCATCGAAGCCGAATTGCGGGAAGACACGACAGAAACCGTCGTTCCCTCGCCATCTTGTCCCGCCGCCGCACCTTCCTAGAATCGGCCCCATTCGCAGCACTTCATTCCAATCGATTCAGGGAGCTCCACCATGATGAACGCCATGCAGATGCCGATGAACACCAACGCCATGATGCCGATGATGGGCATGCCGATGATGATGGCGACCATGGAATGCGAGATGCTCGACGACGGCATGCTGTGCCGCATGAAGCCGGCCATGGGCATGGAAATGGCCCTGTTCCGCAACAGCGCCGAGATGATGGCGATGATGATGAACTGCGGCATGCCGATGATGATGCACTGCGGCAACCTGATGATGATGGGCCTGTCCCAGCCGGCCATGGCGATGATGCCGATGATGGGCATGATGAACCCGATGATGCAGATGCCGATGATGGGTATGAACATGGGCATGCCCGCCATGAAGTGCATGATGGAGTGCTCCCTGCAGGGCGACATGATGCTGTGCAAGATGATGCCGATGCAGGGCATGAGCCTGGACATGCTGAAGAACTGCTGCCAGCTGATGAACAAGATGATGGACTGCGGCATGCCCATGATGATGAGCTGCAACGGCATGCCGATAATGTGCTGCACCTGCTGATTGCAGGGCGCTGAAATGAAAAGGCCCGGCGGGGGAACCCGCCGGGCCTTTTGTATTCTTGGGGGCTGAAAAAGGTGGACGCACTTTTGCCCTAGGCACGGCTGATGTCACAAAGAGTGGCAGAGAATAAATACGTAATCATTAAGCTGGTTTTTTTGTGCATTAGAAGTTTGGTCGATAATCAAAGCTGGAAGAGGCGGCTTCGTCTTTGAAAGCAAGGATCGGAGACTTCTTGTTAAGAAGGTCATTGATCAATGAGCTTGGGAACATTTGGATTGAATTGTTGAATAACTCAACTTTCCTGTTGAAAATGGCGATGGCGGCCGCTACGTTTTCCTGCTGCTCGCTTATTTCCCGTAATTGCCCCTTGAACAAGTCGCTTGATTTTAGGACGGGATAAGCCTCGATAGTCACTGTCAGAGCGCTTCGCAATTCTTTTGTGGCTGCTTGTACATCAACCAGCGAACTGCCGTCCGCGGCCTGAGGCAATCTAGCAACTGCACTGCGTAGCTGTGTAGTTTTCTCCAATAGATACTGTTCGTGCGCCTTGAAGGCAGAAACTGACTCGCCTATGGCATCAAGAATCTTTGTTTTCCCCCTTTCATAAGTCAATACATCGGCCCAGGCGCGCTGTGCGCCGTTGTGGGTGCCAACTATTCCATTGTAAAGACTGAAGGGTATAGCGACAGCAGCGACTAAGATAATGATAAGTAATTCCATGGCTACTCGTTCCTTGCTTATGGGGATCTTGGTGTGCTGGGTACTTCGAAATTATCATCATAATACTCTGCTAGCCTGTGAGTCATGCTGAGCAGTCGTTGAAGCTGTGGCAGTTCAATGCCTTCCTTGATCTTTGAGATAAATAGGTGCCTAGCTAGGATGGTAATGCCGATATCTTTGAATTGCAGGATGTCATTGTCCAGGCTGACACAAAGAGTGCCGCTTGAGGAGAATTCAAGATTCAAATTTTGGAACTCAGTTCCCATGAGGGTAATATGCTGCAGTGATGCTGGTTTTGCGAATTTAGAACACTCGATCTCAGAGTGTCCCGAAAGAGTGAACTTATCGTTGAAGTCTGGAGATGATGTCTCCCAGGTGATTGGATAAGTTGCTTCTCCCACTGGGTCAGAACGCACATAAATATTTTTTACCCAGGGAAAGTCAATGATAAGGCTATAACGGTATTTTTCCTGCGCCTTATCGTCACGAGTATCCAGTGCGCTCTTGTAGTATTTTAACTTGTAAAGCTTGTAGGTGAGTTCATGTATCTCCCCGTGATACTCCCCTGTCAGCGAGAGGAAGAGTTCACCTTGATTCCCTCGTCTGTAGTCTCTAAATTTTTCCCTCAAGTCAAGTAAATTGTTCGAAGAAGTACCGTCAAATGCCGCCAGGCTATTTGAAAAGTACGATGAAAGCTGTGCAATCTTGTGTGAGATGTCAGATGATTGGCTGCTTTGTTGCATGAGCATCGCAACGCCAATGAATGACGCCGTCAAGGCTAGCATGCTCACAAAAATTGCTTTGTCGGATGGATTTCCGTCTGAGCCTAAAAGAGCAATGGCTGCTACCAGTGCTCCGCAAATAATCAGGATAATCGGTACCGTTTTGTTGGGGTAAAGTGATACGGGATACTGGCAGGCTATATCCACGGCCTTTACCAGTTCTTCTTGGCTCCTGGCCGAATCTGCTGCTTCCTCTACTTGTCTGAGTACCCCGCTGATGCTGTCGCTTTCGCTATCGAACATGGCTGTTTCCTTTATGCACTCGCTAGTTCAGTAGCCCAGCTTGCCGGGGAAGAACGACAGCGGCGGATGGGTGGCCTTCCATTCGGCGCTGATCTTTTTGGCCTGTTCAATCTGTTCGGGGGTCAAGTGAGTGGCAATTTTCTTGAGAGTTTCCTGGGTGAATTCAAGTACATTGCCTCCGCCGTTGAGTTCCAGTATTAGCGACATCAAACCATAGCTTTTAACGTAGTCTGTTTCGAGGCCCCATCTATTGTTGGGGTCGGAAAGCGAGTAGGCGTAATCACCAAACATGGACTCATAGCCAGTCTCAGCACCTTTTTTCAGCCAAATTTGAGAGCTCTTCAAGTCACCTTCTTTCTGGAATGCTCCAGCATGCGCGAACATAGCCATGGGATATCCTCCTTCAGCAGATTGTTTGAATAACTCCTTTATACGCGCCGAGCGATTCCATGGAAATAGAAAGAATCCTTCCCCTTCTTTATACTGAGTAGCCAAGTACCACTGAGCGATTGGGTAACCGCCAGCAACTGATTTTTCCAGCCACGTATCATCATTGGTCAGAAAGTGAAGCACGTACATTGCCTCGACATCGCCTTTTTCAGCCAATGCTTTAGCTGTCTCTCGGCCTTGTAGTAGCCAATCTCCCGCCGATTTTTGGCCTTTAGGGCAATTGCCCATAGCTGCGCATAAATCGCTGCCCTTGCCTGAGAGCCGGTACATGGCATAGTAGTCCCCTTGATCGGCAGCGGCGGTGTACCACTTTTCCGCCTCGGCGGTCATATAGCGCTTATTTAAACGTATTGCCTCTCCTAAGTAGTATTGAGCTTCGTGATCTCCGGCCTCTGCTGCAACTTTAAGAAAGGGCTCGGCTGAAATTGCCTTGTACTGATTGTATAGAGTGATTCCTCGAAGTTTGGCGGCTTGTTGTTCTGGCGTAAGCTGGCCAGCCAGTGCCAATGTATAAGTCATCACCAGTGCGAGGAGTGTAATGAATTTATTAAATATCACTCTCTAGATCCTCGGTCCAGTGTAGACACTATTTCCACCTGGCAAATAAGTCACGCCATAGTAATTTGTAATTCTGCAATGGCTATCTCGGAGTGCGCCGAGTAACTTCACGCATTCTGCGTATCGAATTCGCATGGAGTTATTTGTAGGTGTCTTTGCTTCATCAATATCTGGTGCTTTCCTCATGAAATCATCCATTTTAAATCGATTATCGCAGTAAACTTGCCCTTGGGGTTCGTAACTGCCAAATCGATTCATTCGCGAGCAGGCCTGGTCGAATTGCTTTTGTGCATCGATAACACCATTTGGCGTGCTTCCGACATTATCAATAATCCATTTCAGTATTCGTTCGATGGCTTGCTGCTGGAGTAGGTGGGACTGTTCCTGGGTAAAGGTCTCTTTACGTCCTTGTGTTCCTTGATGAGTACTGATCTGTTCTGTGACGTCAAAGCTCTTGGGTGTCGAGATCAGCGTCATCAGTAAAGGGCCCAGTCCTTCCGGAATGCACTCCACCACCCAACGCCGGAGCTCATCCTGGTTCTCATAATTAAGAATCGCGTGCGCAATCGGCCCGCCCTTGCCGCCCGAGGTAATGGCTTCGTACAGCGACATCACCGCATCGGCGATCCTCAGTCCTGTATCAAGCTGTTTGTTGGCGTGGTTGAGCAGGTAGAGCATGCCGACATCGATGCCCAGGGCGCCGGCGAGGTTGAGCCGGGCGAGCAGTTGCATGGCGTCATCGGTGATCCATTCCATGCGTTTCTGCTGGTTGTTGTGTAGTTCGCGACGCACTAGGTTGAGCAGGTCGGTGATGGCTTCATAGCCCACGGCGAAGGAGAGGCTGCCCTGTATGCCGGGGCCGGCGATCACCGCGGCCTTGAGGCGGAGGATGAGGCAGCCCTTGCTGACGGAAAGGCCGATGTCGCCTTTGAGGCCAATGCCAATGGCCGCACCCAGCCCGCCTTCCAGCCGGGCCACGCTGAGCCACTCGCTGTCGGGGGTGGCCTGACCGGGCATGGCTGGGATTTGCTTGAGTGAGACCAGGGTTTTGGGCGGTGCCCAGTTGAGGGCTCCGGTGGCGAGGATGCCAGCCTGTACGCCGGCGAAGAGGTTGAAGCCGGCTTTGGCGCCATCTTCGATCTTGACCTTGCTGCCGAGCCCGGTGGTCTTGGGTTCGTTGCTGGCGGTGGCGGCGATGCTGGCTGTGCCGGGCTTGCGAGTGGCTGGTTGGATGGGGTCCAGGCTGGCGCCATAGCCGGCGTTGCCGACGCCGATTTTCAAGGCACCGGAGAGCAGCGCAGAGGCGCCGGCAAATCCCCAGGCGCGCATGGAAAGATGCAGTGAAAATTTGCCAATGTTCATGGCGCGTGGAGTAGGGTCGCCGCTGAGCCGATAGGGAATCGGTAGTTCCTGCGCCTGGCTGCGTTCGGGCAGGTCGAACTTGAAGATCTCCACCTCGCCGCGTGCGAGGTTGATGTCCAGGCTCAGTTCGCCGCTGAGTGAAAACAGGGCTTTCTTGACCACCGCGCCGGTTTGCAGGTCTTTTTGCGGGGGGGTGAGTAAGCGGACCAGTGCTGCCGACGGGCTATTGTCGAACAACCTCAGACCTTGTTGCGCGTCTTTCTTGAAGAGCATTTGCCGCAGTTGCTTGCTCCAGTCTTCGCGGGCCTTGGCGGTGCTGAGGGTTTTAACCTGGTAGTGCTGGGCTTGCAGGTAGCGGTGGAAGGCATCGCCATCGAACCAGCCTTCCTTGTCGAACCAGTCGCCCTGGGCGGGGATCCGTAGGGCGCCGTTCTCGATCAGCCAATCGTGAAAGTCGCCGGTGGCGTGGTCCTTGGCGGCCTTGCCGTTGCTGTTGCCTGGGAGTTTTTTCAACCCTTTGAGCATGTCGAGACTGATGTGGTGCATGGGCGTTTCTAGGCTGAAGGGCCAACTGACTTCGCGCAGCGGGAAGCCGGTCTTGACCAGGCGGTCCAGCGGTTTGGGCACGAAGCTTTCGGGGTTCCAGAGCAGGTGGCGACGCACCTTGTCGCGGGCGACCTGGTCGATGGCCGCTTGGTGGAGCTCGTCCATCCGGACTTGTAACTGGTCCCACTGCTCGCGCTCCTGGTCGAGCAGGCCGGCGGGAGGGGCAACGTTCTGGGCACTGGCGGCGACCCAGCGTTGGTACTTGCTGCGCAACTCTGACTCAACTTTGCGCTGCGCATCCAGTGTCGCGATGTACTGATGGAAGCGGGCAATACCGCTGGCGACCTTCCCTTGGGTATCGATGAGGGCGAACTCCGGTACGGCCAAGCCATAGTTGGCGACCTGGGAGATCAAGCCGATGTAGTTGAACAGGCTCTTGCGCCCATCCATCCAGAGCAGCACGCCGATGAGTTCTCCGCGGCACTCCCGGTATTCGCCGATGCATTGAGTGGCTTCTTCGTAACGGGTCTTGAATTCGCACAATACTTCGCCCATTTGCTTCAGGGCTTTGGCCAGCGAGCCGTATTGGCTAATCAACTTTGCTCGCGCTTCGTTGTAGGCCTGCACGGCCTTGCGCGCGGCCTCGGCTTCGGCGGTGAAGAACAGCCCGTCGCGGTAGGTGTAGCCCTGACTCTGGGCCTTGAAGATGGCCAGTTTACGTAGCTGGTCCCACTCCTCGAGTTCCGCACGGCGCTGGGTGTAGAGGGAGGAAGCCTGATTACGTGGATCGGTGAATAGCGCGGCGTACTCAGATTTGAAAGTTTCCAACAGTCGGGGCTCTTTTTCCTCGAACCGCTCCATCCGGGCCTTCTGCTCACCGACGAGAAACTGGCTCAAGCGCGGGTCAAGGAAGTATTCCAGCAAACCACTGTCGTCCAGCCCCTTCTGGCGCTCCTCCAGGGGTTTTTCCGTGCTGATGAGGGCACTGAGCTCACGGGATTTCTGGCGAATTGCATTGGCCGCCGCTGCGGGTAGCAACCAGAAAGCCGATTTGTCATCGTTGGTGCTGGATGTCGGGTCTTCGCTGGGTGCGTAGACAATGTCGTCGAAGACCGGCGAGCAGAGCACGCGAGGGGTGCCGAATTGCTCGCCTGATGCAGGCTGGCAGGCGCTGCCGGATTTTGGGGGAAGTTGCAGGACTGTAACTGGGCTGCTGGTGGGTTGGTTTTCGGATGGCGCGGGAGATTGGGTGCTCATGTATGCCGGAGTCCTTTCAAGGGCGTAGCGCTTGCAGTTGCAGGTAGTGGTTGAACGCGGCGTTTGGCTCTTCGAGGATGTTCAGGACATCCGCCCGCTTGGCCAACGATCCGCCCAGGCACAGCTTGGCTAGGTTGAGCAGCCAATCGGCCTCGATGATGTCGTGCTCGGTGAGGAATTCGAGGTTGCTCAGCAGCGCGGGCAATTGCGCCGATGTTGGCTGGCCAAAAGCCTCGAAGTGCTGGTCGAGCCAGTACAGCCAGCGCAGGGTGCGGTGGGTGGCGGCGGTCTCGGGAGGCTGTCGGTACGGCGGCTTGAGTGGATCGCCCGCGGCCGGGGCATCCCAGCACAACCAGGCGCCACGTGGGTTACCGATGTGTTTGGGGGCTGGGCTGTAGACGCGGCGCCAGGGACCGAACAGGCCGGGCTGGGCGGTGAGCGCGAGGGCGGCCCATTTCGCCGGGCGGTAGTAGGCGGAGAGGCTCAGGCCTGCACCTTCGTGCAGATAGAGCAGGTCGCGGGCGTGTACTTGGGCGACGACAGATTCGTCGGCCTCCAGGGCAATACCGTTGACGTATTTGCTGGCGCGGTACAACGCCCCACGGGACAGCGTGGAGTTTGCTGGAAACTGGCACCAGAGCGGACCGTGGCTGGCCATATGCAGGTTCCCGGTGCCGGCGAACAGGGGCAGCGCGGTATAGGGCAGGCCAAGGCTGCTGGCTCGCAGCGAGCCCGTCAGTTCCGGGCTCTGACTCTGATCGAAGATGAACAGCTGGGTGCCCTCGCCGGGGCCGCTGTCAGCTCGCTCCAGTCGGGCGAGAAAGGCATTCAACCCCGCAGGCATGGGCAGTCCTCCCGCGTGCAGACACCATTGGTTTGCTTGCCGCAAACCGGCCCTTCGAGACTGCGTGGTATCGGGGGCGGTGCAGCAGGGGCCTCGGCTTCGGCGCCGGGGAGCGTCGGCAATTCCGGTGCGAGGCCCGCCGGCCCGCGCATGTCGAAATGCGCCGACTTGATCAGGTGGTCGCCCTGGGTGCCGTATTCGATGCCGCAGTTGTCCATCGTGATGTAGCTGCCGCCGGCGTTGATGACGATGCGCTTCTTGGCGGTGAGGCGGATTTCATCCTCGGTGCTGACGATGTCCACGGCCTTGCGGGCGAGCAGTTCCAGGCGGTCGTTCTGCGCTTGGATGCTCACCGGGCCCTGGTTGGCGAAGAGCTTCATGCCCAGCTTGCGCACAAAGACGCTGATGTTCTGGCCGACGGCGACGGTGAAGCGCTTGACCACACTGACGTCCATGTTGCCGCCAGCGGTGGCGAGCAGGCTCTGCGCGGCGGCAATCTGCAGGTGCTGGCCGCTGGTGAGGGCGATGCCGTCAGGTGCACTGGCGAGGATGCCGGGTTGCTGCAGCAGGTCGAGGGCGCCCTTGAGTTGTTCGGGGGCGTAGAGGTCCGGTGCCTCGACGATGGCGAGGGCAGCGTCGCGGGCCATGTTGCGCAGTTGTTCGAAGGATTCCTGCAACTCCCGCAGGGCTGCCTGCATGTCCAGGCTCTGGCCTTGGGCACCGGGCTGCGCGTCGGCACTGATGAACAGGCCCTTGCCGGCACGTATGGCGCCGTGGCCATCGCTGCGCAGTTCGAAGCCTTCGCCGCGTTTCTGTTTCTGTGCGTCCACCAGGTGCCCGAGGTTGAGCTGGCTCTTGCCGCTGTGCTCGGTGGAGAGCTTGATGTGTTCCTGGCCGCGCGTGTCATCCAGGCGCAGTTTGTTGTTGGCCGGCGTGCGCAGGACGTTGCGCTTGTAGTTCTGCAGGGTGACGAGGTCGGGGTGCCGCGAGTCGTGCATGGCGTGGGCGATGTAGGGGCGGTCCGGGTCGCCGTTTTCGAATTCGACGCGCACTTCGGTGCCCTGGATCAGCGGAAAATGCAGGCCATAGGTGTCGCCGGCATAGGGCCGCGCCAGCCGTAACCACAGGCTCTCGCGCCCGGCCGGCCAGGTATCGCGGTCAAAAAGGAAGTGGCACTTGTAGCGGCCTTCCTTGTCGATGTGGCCATACAGGTCGTTGGGCTCGGGGCTGGTGACGCGCGCGGGAATGCTGCCGGCGATCACCGGCCGGGCCGGGACTTCGGGGCGGAAGCAGATCTGTTCGTCATACGGAATGGCCTCGAATTGCACCTCGAAGCTGCGGTCGCGGGCGGCGCGGCTGTGCAGGCGGACGATCACTGCACCGGGCGCGAAGGCTTCGTCGATGTCATCGAGCTTCAGCACCTGGCCGGGGAGCAGGACGGGGCTGCTGGTGCTGCCGGTCAGGCGCGTACGGCCGTTGAGGTAGCGCTCCTGGGCGAGGCGCGCGTAGAAGTAGCCGCTTTCGCTCTCCAGGTCTTCATCCTGGGCGTAGGCGTCGCCGAGCGTCTGGTGCGGCTCGCCGTAGTGATAGGCCTCGCCATAGGTGGTTTGCGGCGACTTGAGCAGGTCGATCTGTGCATCCAGCGAAGCGCCGGCATCGCGGTAGTGATAAGCGCGGTTGCTGACTTGCTGCAGCACCAGTTCATCGCGACTCTGCAGGCCCCAGACGGCATCCTGCCCGCTGGACTCCAGCGATGACAGCGGACGCAACGGCAGGGATGGCGCGGGCAGGTAGTGGCGTTGGTCGTCGTGGAACTCCAGCACCTCGATGCGCAGGCGCTCGTCCATGCTGAAGCGGTACCAGATGCCGACCTCGGCGGTGAGGCGCTGGATGAACGCCAGGTCGTCCTCGCCGTACTGCATCACCTGTTCGCGTTGCGGGTACTCGCGGGTCAGCTGGAAGAGGAAATCCTGCCCGGCGAAGTTGTTGCGCCGCAACACCTGCTCGACGATCTCCGGCACGCTCTGGTTCTGGTATAGGCGGTACTGGCGGGCGAGCCCCAGCAGCTTCAGGCGCGGCACGAAAGTCACTTTGTAGCGCGACTCATCCCGCGAGTAGGCCAGCAGGGCAAAGCGAGTGATGGTGCCGTACAGCGTGCGCAGGGGCGGAGCGATTGGCGGCGTGTAGCCGGGAATGCCCAACTGCTCCGGCGGCGCGCGCAGGCTGAAGCTGGCGTCCTTGCAGAGGAAGGCGTCGGCCGGGAGATCGCGGTGGGTGCTGGTGAATTCGATGCGGTAGGTGAAGGGCTGGCTGAGGGCTTCATTGCCGCTGAAGGCCAGGACATCCAGCGGTGCGTCAACGTCCCTGATGCTGAGGGTATGGCGACTGTGGTCGAAGAAGCGGTGAGCGGCGTTGATGAGCATGGCAGGCGTCCGTTCCAGGGGAACGACTATCCCGCCAGTTAGGCAATCGCCTTGTCAGTCAGACCCGTCTGGAAACCGCGTCTGATCGTTCGTCAAGCGTGAGGGACTCAGCCTCAGTCCAACCGCTCCGCATAGGTCGTCACCAGATACGCCACCGCCTCGCTGTCCGACGGGTTGCGGTAGCTGTGCGGCTGGTCGGCGTAGAACAGGATGGAGTCCCCGGTACCGAGGAGGAAGCGTTCCTGGTTGACGCTGATTTCCAGCACGCCCTGGGCGACCACCAGGTTTTCCTGGGTGCCCGGCGCGTGGCCGGTGGAGTGTTCGGTGGCCAGGCCTTTGAGGCGCAGTTCGTAGAATTCCACCTGGCGCGAGACGTCGAAGGGGAACAGGGCGCGGCTGACGAAGGCGCCGTCGCCGCTGACCAGGCGCTTGCTGTCGCGCGCGGGCAGTACGGCCACGCCTTCGAAGGCGCGGTCGTCGAGAAAGGCGGCGACCGAGACCTTCAGGCCCTGGGCGATCTTGCACAGCACCTTGATCGACGGGACGCTGCGCCCGGATTCGATCTGCGCGAGCATGGTGCGGCTCACGCCGCAGAGGCGGGCGAGGCCGTCGAGGGAGAGGTTGCGCTTGGCGCGCAGGCGCAGCAGGTTGCTGGCGACGCGCTCGCCGATGGGGTCTTCGGGTGTGTCGGGCGCGGGATCAAACGCCACGGCGGGCAACTCCGTGGCGAGCGGCAGGCCCATGGATCAGGCCTCGCGGCGGCCGCTGTCGCGGCTCTGCTGGACGATCTGCAAGGCGTCGTAGCCGGCGCGCTGCGCGTACAGCATCCACATCAGCTCGGCCTGGCGGCGTGCCTGGCGGCGCGTGCGGTGGCGGGCGAGGTCGATGATGTTGTCGGTGCGGTCCATGGCGGCTCCAGAAGGCTTGCAGACAAGCCGGTTGCGGTGAAGTTGGAGCTAGCCTAGCGTCGATTCTATTAGAACTAGAAATACTGAATTTGCATTTGGTAATTACTTATTCGGCTATAACGGCCGCGACGGGAAATCCGCCTGCACGGCCACGGACACCGCGTCCGGTCGCCAGAATTCCTGGTCGAATTCCACCAGCAGGCCGTCCTCGGCGTAGTTCAGCCGCTCCAGTACCAGGTTGCTGGCGCCGCAGGCCAGTTGCAGCAGCTCGGCCTGGTCGTCGTTGACCGTGCCCAGGCGCAGGTTCAGCGTGCAGCGCGTCTGTACCTTGCCGAAGCGCTCGCGCAGCACGGTGGTCAGCGAACGGTCCAGGCGCGCATCGAGCAGGTCCGGGCACCAGCTGGCGAGCAGGGTGTTGATCTCCACTAGCACCGGGCGGCCGTCGATCAGCCGGCGGCGGTGCAGGCGGAACACCGGCTCGTCCGGCGAGGGCAGGTTCATCCGCGCGGCCAACCAGGCGCCGGCACGGCGGCGTTCGGCGCTCAGGCATTCGGTGAGCGGCTCGCGGCCTTGCCGGCGCACGTAGTCCATGAAGCTGACCAGCCGCGTCGGGTCGTAGTCGATGCGCGGCGGGCTGAGGTACCAGCCGCGGCGGTTCTCGCGGTAGATCAGGCCTTCGGTTTCCAGCTGCTGCAGGGCCTGGCGCAGGGTCACGCGGGTGCAGTCGAAGCGCTCGGCGAGGTCGCGCTCGGGAGGCAGTTTCTGCCCGGCGAGGAAGCGCCCCTGGGCGATGTCCGCGGCCAACTGGTCGCGGATGCGCGCGTAGTGCGGCGGGATGGCCTGGTAGAGCATGGCGTTTCTCAGGAGTTGCCGGCCAGTGCCGGAGCGCTGGGCGGTTCGTCATGCAGCTCGCGCTGCCAGGCCAGCAGGCCGTAGATCGCCAGCACCACGAAGCCGGCGTAGAGCCCGGCGGTGAGGTACAGCGCCTTGTAGAGGAAGACCCCGGTGTAGAGCACGTCGAGGATGATCCACAGCCACCAGCTGGCGACGTACTTGCGCGCCGCCCAGAAGCTCGCCACCAGGCTGAAGGCGGTCAGCGCGGCGTCCATCCAGGGCAGGGCGGCGTCGGTGTGGGTGTGCATCGCCCAGCCCAGGGCGAAGGCGCCCACGGCACCGGCCAGGCAACTGGTGATAGCGGTAGAGAGGGGCAGGCGTTCGACGCGCACCTTGCCGTGGTCGCTGCCACCCTTGCTCCACTGCCACCAGCCGTAGAACTGCAGCACCACGAAGACCAGTTGCAGGAGCATGTCGGAGTAGAGCTTCACGCTGAAGAAGATCCAGGCGTAGAGCAGCACCGCGACCACGTTCACCGGCCAGCACCAGCGGATGCGCCTTGCGGTGAGCCAGACGCCGAGCACGTTGACGATCACCGCGATGATTTCCAGAGCAGACATCTTGCGCTTACCTCAGAAGTTGACGCTCGCCGTCAGGCGAGCCGTGCGCGGCGCACCCTGGAACAGGTAGCCGTCGCCGAAATATTCACCGACATCGCGCCAGTAGCGCTTGTCGAACAGGTTGTCGACGCTCAGCCGCAGCACGGTCGGGTAGTCGCCGATACGGGTGCTGAAGCGTGCGCCGGCGTCATACAGGGTGTAGCCGCCGACTTCTACTGCGCCATCACGGTCAGCATATTTGGCGCCGCTGTAGCGCGCCGCGCCCAGCAGCGAAAGCCCCGGCACTTCGGCCAACGCGTAGTCCGCCTGCAGGCTCGCGCGCAGGCGCGGGACGTTGATCGCCTGGTGGCCTTCGTAGTCGTCGGTACCGCTGTTCACCACCCGCGAGCGGATCGCCGCGAGGCTGCCGCTCAATTGCAGCGCGGAGGTTACCCGGCCACTGGCGGACAACTCCAGCCCGCTGTTCTTCTGTTGGCCCTGCTGCACGTAGGTGAAGCTGCCGTCGCCGTTGGGGCGGGCGAACTGGTAGGCCTGGTGGATCTGGAACAGCGCGGCGCTCCAGTCGAAGCCGGGCAGTTCCTGCTTGATGCCGAACTCGACCTGGCGCGAGGAGGTGGGCGCCAGGGTGTCGCCGGCGTTGCTGGCGAACCAGGGTGCCTCGCCCCCCAGGGACAGGCCCTTGCTGTAGCTGCCGTAGATCGAGATATCCGCGCGGGGCTTGAAGATCACCGCGCCATTGGGCAGGAACTCCGAGCGGCGGGTATGCCGGGTGGTGTCGCCTTCGCTGTCGAAGGTGCGTTCGTCCAGGCGCACCTGGCGGCCGCCCAGCACGACCTGCCATTGGTCATTCAGTGAGACACGGTCGCTGGCGAACAGGCCGTACTGGCGGCTGTCGAGGTGGCGGTAGCTGTGGCCGGGCTCGCCGTCGAAAGGCTCCACCGCGCCGATGCCGCTGTAGATGTTGCCGGTGCCGACCCATTCGTTGAGCTCCGGGCGGCTGTCCAGCACGCGGCGGAAGGCCGAGGTGCCGACGGTCAGTTCGTGGCGTAGCCAGCCGGTGGCGAACTGGCCGTGCAGGGCGGCCTCCAGCTCGTCGTTGCGGCGGGTGTCGTCGGGGCTGCGGAAGTCGTAGAGGTCGTAGTCGCCTTCGGGGCTGAAGTAGTTGGGCACTGCCGAGTCGGCGCAGCTGGCGGCGCCGTAGCAGCCCCAGGGGAAGGCGCTGTAGTCGTCGATCACCACCTTGCTGCGCGAGGCGCTGAGGGTGCCGGTCCAGGCGTCGTCGAAGCGGTATTCGAAGCGGGTGTTGAGGTTCAGCGATTCGATGCGCACCGGGTCGGCCCAGCTCTGGTAGCCGAGGCGGTCGTGCGGGTCGATGCCGTGGGGCAGCTGCGTGCCGCCGAGCAACTGGTAGCCGGGTGCCGAGGGCTGGCGACGGTTCTGGTATTCGGCGTCGAACTGCCAGAGGGCGTTGGGCGAGAGGTTCCAGTCCAGCGCCAGGGAGGCGAAATCGCGTTGGCCGTCGGTGTGGTCGATGTAGGAGCGCAGATCGTCGTGGGCGAGGTTCACTCGCACGCCGACGGTCTGCTCGCTGCCGAGCCAGGCACCGACGTCGGTGGCGACGTAGCGGCCGCCTTCATCATCGGTGCCCAGCGTCACCGAGCGCACATCCTGCGGGCGCTTGGTGACGTAGTTGATCACGCCACCGGGCTCGGACACGCCGCTCTGCAGGCCGGACAAGCCCTTGAGCACTTCGACCTGCTCCTTGTTTTCCAGCGCCACGTTCTGCTCGCCGGTGATGGTGCGGCCGTTGATCTTGTAGCTGCTGGCGGCGTTGAGCGAGTAGCCGCGGATCTCGAAGTTCTCGTAGTAGCCCACCGGTGCGTAGGCCTCGCCGGTGGAGGCGTCGTTCTTCAGCACGTCGCTGAGCAGGCGCGCCTGCTGGTCCTTGAGCAGGGCCTGGTTGAACACCGAGATGGACGCCGGCGTGTCCAGCAGCGGGGCTTCGCCGAAGCCGCCGACCGAGGCGCGATTGCTCGCGTAACTCTCGGTGTCATGGCCGATCACCGTCACGGTGTCCAGGGTCGTGGTGTCCTCGGCGTGGCCGGGGCCGCTGGCCAGCAGCACGGCCAGGGTCAGCAGGCTGAGGGGGAATCGCGTGCGCGCGGGGCGCGGCAGGTACTGCATGGAACGCTCCTGAAGATCGCCGGGGCGTGCGCCGGGAATGCACGGGGCCGAGCCCCTCCCGCGCGAAACGGATGGCCTTGGATGTGAAACGCGAGTGCCCGCGAACGGGCGGTCAGGCCGGAGCTGCTCCGGTGGTCAATGGCAGGGTCGGCTCTGCGGCCCACTCCTGCAGCGAGCCGTCGTAGATCGCGACCCGCGTTTCCCCGGCCAGCGTCAGCGCCAGGGCCAGGGCGGCGGCGGAGATGCCGCCGCCGCAGTACAGCAACAGCGGTGGCTCGGCCTGGCGCAGCCCGGCCAGGGCTTCCCCCAGCGCCGCACCGCGCCGGTAGCGGCCGTCGTCGTCGAACAGGCTGCGCGCGGGCAGGTTGCTGCTGCCGGGGATGTGCCCACGGCGGGCGTAACGGGTGACGGCGCTGCCGTCGAAGAGGGCGGCGGACAGGGCGCAGACCAGCGTGCCTTCAGCTTCGCCTGCTACGACTTTTTCAACACCCTGGCGGTCGATCCAGAAGCCGTCCCGGTACTGCGCCGGGGCTGACAGTGCCCCGGTTGCCGCCTCTGAAGATCCGCCTTGTTCCAGCGAATATCCGGCGGCGATCCAGGCACGTAGTCCACCATCCAGCACGGCTGCGTCAATGCCCAGGCTGCGCAGCATCCACCACAGGCGGGCGGCCCAGAAACCGTCGCTGCGGTCATGGATCACGATCAGCGAATCGTCGTGAAGGCCGAGCTTTCGCAGGGCATCCTTCGCCCGTTGCGGATCAGGTAGGGCGAAGCTGAAGGACGCCTGTGGATCGGCCAGATCGCCGAGCAGATCGGCATGGCGCGCTCCGCGAATGTGTCCGGCAAGCCAGCCGGCGTGGCCGCTCTCGACGCGGTAGTCGCCGTCGAACTCGGGGGCGGCCAGCTCCACGCTGGCGTCCAGCAGGCACAGGCGCGGGTCGTCCAGAGTGGCGGCCAACCAGTCGACTGTGACGAGAGGTTCGTTCATCTCAGTTCACCTTCGCGGCCAGTTGGCGAATGTGATTGAACAAGCGCTGGCCTTCGGCTTCGAGGAACCAGCGGGTGTGGCCGATCAGGTAGTTGTCGTAGGCCAGTGAGGCGCTCTCGGCCGAGCCGAGGATGCCGTGGAAGTAGATGACTTCGGACAGCGCGAAATCCGCGTGCACCAGCGGTAGCAGCGCCGCCAGTGCAAGCAGGTCGTCGCGGCTCAGCGGGCGCACGCTGGCATAGCCTTGCAGCAGGGCGTCCAGCGCATCCAGGTCGGCGACGGCAGCGCGGCCCTGGTCCAGCTCCAGCCAGGGCACCAGGTTGCGCTCGATGGCGGTCGCCAGGTCGAACAACGCATAGCTGCGGTCGCTCAGGCCGAAGTCCAGCACCGAGACTACCTGCGCGTGCGGGCCGTCTTCGCTCCATAGCAGGTTGGAGGCATGCCAGTCGTTGTGGGTCCACAGCGCCGGCTGGCGTTGCAGGTAGGGCAACAGTTCGCGTTGCAGCGGCAGGTGCAGGTCGCTCAGGGTTTCCTTCCACGGGCGCGCCTGCAGGTAGTCGGCGAGGGCGGGCGCCTGCTCGAAAGTCGCTTCGATGGCGGCGAGCGGGTCCGGCGCGCCAAACAGTTTCAGGTTGCTCAGCAGTACGCCGGCGCTGCGCGAGGGGGCGTCGAAGCCTTCGGCGGCGCGGTGCAGTTTCGCCAGGGCGGCGCCGGCGGCAAAGGCGTGGGCGTTGTGCAGGAAGGGCGTCCAGGACAGTGCGTCGCGGTAGAGGTCCAGGCCTTGGGCCTTCTCGTGGACTTCATAGGTCCAGCCGTCCCGTTCGATGGCGCTGCGGCCCAGCCGATCGCGCAGTACCTGCGCCACGGGCGCGCCGCGGCGGGCCAGGTGAGCGAGGAAGGCGTGCTCTTCCGCCAGCCAGTCAGCGCTGCGCACGCTGGGGTGGTGGCGCTTGACGAACAGCGGGCCGCTGGCGCTCTCCACCAGTGCGGCGGCGGAGAAGGGCCGCGGGCTGTGCCAGGTCAGGCGGGCTTCGGCGCCGGCCTGCGGGAAGTCTTGCAGCAGCGCGGCGACCTCCGCTTCGGTCAGCGCGGGCCAGTCGGCTTCCACCGGCTCCAGGCCCATGCCATGGCTCAGGCGTTTCGTCATGCTGGGTTCTCCACTTGCCAGGCATTGCTGGTGGCGCCGCGCCAGACGTCGGGGTCGCGCAGCACACCGTATTCATGCAGCCACTGGGCATAGGGCTGCAGCAGTTCTTCGCGCTGTTCGCCCCAGCGGCCCTGATGCAGCCAGCTGGGCGCGATGCGCCGCAGGGATTCTGCCAGCATCTGCCGGGGAAAGTAGGGAATGGTGCGTTCGTAGACCGGTAGTGCGGCCTCTGGCTCCGCTGCTGCGGCGAGAAAACCTCGCGCGGTGACCGCGAGGAAACGCCGGGCGATGTCGGGGTTGGCATCGAGCCAGTCCTCTCGCGCGCCCAGCAGGTAGCTGTGGTAGGGCGGGGCGCCGATCTCGTCCACCGGCAGCACCACGCGGCGTTCATCGGCGATGGGGCTTGGCAGCAGCGCTTCCCAGGCCCAGTAGCCGCCGAAGCTGGCATCGGCGAGGCCGGCGGCCAGGTCTTCCGGGCGCAATTCGCGGAAGCCGGCGTCCACCAGTTGCACCGCATCCGGGTCGCCGCCATCGCGGGACACCAGGTGGCGCACCATGGCCAGGCCGCGCGGCGTCGGGTTGAGCGCCAGGCGCTTGCCCTGCAGGTCGCGGGGGCGGCGGATGCCGCTGTCGGTGAGGGTCTGGATCGATTCCAGGCCGCGATGGTTGATGGCGGCCACGCCGATCAGTGGCTGGCCGAGTTCGCGGCGTACCAGCAGGCGATTGCTGGGGAACACGCCGAACGCAGCGGCGCCGCGCATCAGGTGGTCGAGGGTGTCGCCATGGTAGGGGTCGTGCACCACCAGTTCCACGTCCAGCCCCGCGTCGCGGTACCAGCCGCGTTCACGGGCGAGGTAGAAACCGGCCGAATTGGGCCAGGGGTGGAAGTATTCGAGCATGACCCGCAAGGCAAACATGGAACCTTTCTCCGATACGGCCAGCGGCCGGCGACTGCGATGGGGCGTATTGAAGGGGAGGCCATTTGGTATATACCAATATGATTTTCACTGGTTTTTATAATCGCATGGAATAAAAGGGCTATCGGCGGGCTGAGCGAAACCTGCAGGACACGGAAACGGAGAATTTCGCTCGAATCGCTCTGGCGCGGGCGTCGCAGGTTATGACCTCATGCGATTTAGATATTTATGGTTATAAGAAGTCGGCGATAAAGTAACGACTTCTTCTAAGTCACGGCGCAAGCAGGACCATGAGCCAATCCCCCTGGGGCGCAACGCCCGTGCTGACCCTGCCGCAGGGCGAGAAGCAGCCGTTGTCGATCCGCGCCAAGGCGCTGGTGTTTTCCGACCCGCGCTCGCGCCAGTTGCTGGAATTCCTCGACCGTGTCGGGCCCAGCGAAGTGCCGGTGCTGATCAATGGCGAGACCGGCACCGGCAAGGAGCTGGTGGCGCGCTACATCCACAGCGCCAGCGGGCGCAAGGGCGCGTTCGTCGCGGTGAACTGCGGCGCGATCAACGAGAACCTCGCCGAGAGCGAACTGTTCGGCCACGAGGCCGGTGCTTTTTCCGGCGCCACGGGCCGGCGCGCCGGCTGGTTCGAGGAGGCCGATGGCGGCACCCTGTTCCTCGACGAGATCGGCGACCTGCCGATGCCACTGCAGGTGAAGCTGCTGCGTGCCTTGCAGGAGCAGGAGATCGTCCGCGTCGGCTCGCGCAAGCCGATCAAGGTGGACATCCGCCTGGTCACTGCCACCAACGTCGACCTGGAGCAGGCGGTGGACGCCGGCAATTTCCGCCTCGACCTGTTCTACCGCATCAACGTCGCCCAGGCCCGCGTGTTGCCCCTGCGCGAGCGCCCGCTGGACATCATGCCGCTGGTGGAGCACTTCCGCCGGCTCTACGCCCAGCGCCTGAAGATCGCCGAGCCGATGTTCTCCGAAGCCGCCGTCAGCGCGCTGCTGGACTACGCCTGGCCGGGCAACATCCGCGAGCTGGAGAACGTCGTGCACCTGGCGTTGCTGGTGGCGGGGGAGAAGGCGGTGCGGCCCGAGCACCTGAAGTTTTCCGCCGCGCTGTCCGGCCTGCGCATGGGCGCGGGGGCGCCGAGCGGGTTACCGCAGGAGATCATTCGCGACCAGTTGCAGCGCCTGTTCGAAGTACCGGGGGAAACCCTGCTGCACGACCTGGAAGACCTGATCGTCCGCGAGTCCTTCGCCCACTGCGGTTTCAACCAGCTGCGCACCGCCGCGCTGCTGGGTATCAGCCGCAACGCCATGCGCACGCTGCTGGTCAACCACGGCCTGCTCAAGGGCCGCGCCAAGGCCTGATCAGTCGCGGCGGCGCCGGCGCGCACTGGCCGCGGCAACATCCCGGCGCAGCAGCGGCAGCAGTTCCTCGCCCAGGTGGATCGCCTCTTCCAGGTGCGGGTAGCCGGAGAGGATGAAGGTATCCACGCCCAACTGGTGATACTCCTCGATGCGCTCGGCGACTTCCGCGTAACTCCCTACCAGCGCCGTACCCGCGCCACCGCGCACCAGGCCGACACCGGCCCAGAGGTTGGGTGACACTTCCAGGTCGCGCACGCCATGGGCGCGGCCCTGGGTCAGGCTGATCTGTCGCGATTGCCCCACCGATTCGTAAGCCGCCAGTTGCTGTTGGGCGCGCTCGATGGCGTCGCGCGGAATCTCCTCCAGCAGGCGCCCGACGTGGGCCCAGGCCTGGCGCGAGTCCGCGGCGGCGAACACGTGCAGGCGCAGGCCGAAGCGCAGCTCGCGGCCATGGGCGGCGGCCAGTTCGCGCAGGCGCAGGATGCGCTCGCGGATCATCGCCGGCGGTTCGCCCCACATCAGGTAGCTCTGCGCGTGGCTGGCGGCGATGCGTTCGGCCACGTCCGAGGCGCCGCCGAAGCAGATCGGCGGCAGCGTCGCCTCGCGCGCAATGGGCACCGGGCTGCCGGTGCGGTAGTGCCGCCCGTGGTGCTCGCGCCCGGCCCAGGTGGCGCGGAACACGTCGAGGAATTCGGCGCCGCGGGCGTAGCGCTCGTCGTGTTCGAGGAAGTCGCCCAGGGCGCGCTGCTCGAAGCGGCTGGAGCCGCTGACCAGGTGCAGCAGCAGGCGGTTGTCGCTGAGCTGTTGCAGGGTGGCGGCCTTGTGCGCGGTGTAGGCGGGCAGCTCGACGCCGGGACGCAGGGTCAGCAGGAACTTCAGCCGGCGTACTTCCTGGACCATCAGCGCGACGATCAGCCAGGGGTCTTCGAAGCCGCTGGCGGTGGGCACCATGATGCCGTCGAAGGCCGCCTGCTCGGCGGCGCGCACCACCTGGCGCAGGTAGTCGAGGGTCGGCGCGCGCTCGCCCTGCTGGAACAGCCCGACCTTGGGCAGGCCGCTGCTGGTGAGGTGGTGACCGTCGCCGTTGGTGGGCAGGAACCAGTCGATCTCGATGCTTCGGGCTTTGGGTTCAGCGGCCAATCCGGGTGTCCTTTTCAGCTTCGTTTTGCAGCAGCGGCAGGACCCGTTCGCCGAAGCGCAGGACCTCGCGCACCGCGTTGGGCGCCTGCAGGATGACCTGCTCAAGGCCGGCGCCGTGCAGCTCGCGCAGGCGGCTGGCGACCTGGGCATGGCTGCCCACCAGCACGGGCGATTCGCCGGGCGCCGGCAGCCACAGGTTGGGGTGGATTTCGCTGCGCCGGGCGGGGTGCCCGGCGCGCTCGGCGAGCAGTTCGATCACGCGCGCATCGGCGCGACGGCGCTTGCCCCTGGCCGGTGCGGCGAAAGCCTGCGCCTGCCGGGCGGCCTCGTCCCAGGCCTGCTCCTCGCTGTCGCGGGCGATGATGCCGAAGCTGGCGACATGGCTTAGCGGCCGGCCGACACGGCGCGCGGCCTGATTCAGGCGCGCGATGGTTTCGCCCAGCTGTGCGACGCTGCCGCCCTGCACCACGCAGACGTCCGCGCGGCTGGCGATACGCTCGGCGCCGAGTGTCTCGTCCAGCAGCAGCGGCGTGGGCGGCAGGTTGCGCAGGCCAAGGCCGGCGTTCTCCAGCTGGAAGTAGCGGCCGTTGTGGTCCAGCGGCGTGGCCGGGGCGTGCAGCAGGCGTTGCAGGATGTCGAGGAACTCGTCGATGCGTTCGTGGCGCTGGTCGCGGTTGAGCAGCTCGCCGAAAGCGCGGCGCAGGCTGCCGCGATCGCTGTCCGGGAGGTGCAGGCGCACGCGCCCGGCGGACAGCGATTGCAGGCTCTGCAGGGTGGTCGCCAGCGCGGCCGGGAGCATGGCTTCCGCCGGCAGGCTCAGGGTCAGCCCGAGGCGCCGGGTATGCGCGCACAAGGCGGCGGCGACCATCAGGCTGTCCGGCTGGCTGGGCCCGCCGGGCAGGTAGAGGTCGTCGAAGCCGGCGTATTCCACGGCCTGGGCCAGTTGCACCCATTCCGAGGGTTGCGCCTGCCAGTCCAGGCCGCGCCGGGTGCCGCTGGCGCAGAGCTTCCAGGCGAAGCGCAGGCTCATCCGGCGACCGCCAGCGGCCGCCCGCCAGGCTTTACACCAGGTTGCCAGCCGAGCGCCGGGGCAATCTCCCGCGCCAGCTGCTCCAGGCGCCGCAGCACCTGGGCCTGGGTGGAGCTTTCCGATTGCACCACGGCGATGAAGTAGTCCGCGTAGGGCAGCAGCGACGGGTCGTTGCGAACGCTGGCGATCACCTCCTCGGGATGGCCATGGTGGACGTTGAGCAGGCGCAGGTGGCTGTCCAGGTCGGCGGCCTCGTCGATCAGCCCTTCGCGGATCAGGCGGGGCACGTGCAATTCGATATCCGGCGCCAGTTCCGCGCGGGACTGTACCTTGTCCTCGGCGGGGAAGACCGCGCGCACCACGCCGATGCGCGGCCGGCGCGTTTCATCCTGCCAGGCGCCGAGGTAGGCGTCGGCCAGCGGTTTCTGCACCGTCAGCGGATCGTGGGTGGCTGTGCCCAGCAGCAGGCCATTGCCTTGCTCGGCGGCGTACATCGCGCCGGCTTCGCTGCCGTGGGAATGCCAGAGTCGTTCCCGCAGCCCGGCCGCCGGGGGGTGCAGGCGCAGCTGCGCCTCGCCGGGCAGCGGTGCGCCGAGCAGGGCGGCCTGCAGTGCGCGCTGGGAGTGCTGGAAATCCTCCTGGCGGCGCTGGGCGTCGCGGCCGAAGGCGTTGAACATCTCCAGGTTGGCGCCACCGCTGCCCAGGCCCAGTTGCAGTCGGCCGGCGGACAGCGCGTCGAGTACGGCGGCGTCTTCGGCTAGGCGTAGCGAATCCTCCAGCGGCAGGGTGACGACCGCCGTACCCAGTTCGATGCGCCGGGTGCGCGCGGCGATGTTGGCGAACAGCAGCAGTGGCGAAGGCAGCTGGCCGAAGCCGCCGCTCAGGTGGTGCTGGGCGATCCAGCCGCCGTCGAAGCCCAGCGCCTCGGCGAATTCGAACTGCTCCTGCAGGTCGCGGTAGACCTGGCGCGGGTCGCTGCCGAAGGCGTGGGTGAGGAAGCCGAGCTTGAACGACTTCTGCGGTTTGGGTGCGCTCATGCCGGGATCTCCTGTGCGAGTGCGCGCTGCCGGCTCGGTTGCCAGCCCAGCGCGGGGGCGATGTCGCGGGCGACGGTTTCCAGGTGGCGCAGGGCTTCGGCGAAGCCGGTGGAGGTGGTCTGCACCTGGACGATCAGTTGGTCATCGGCGCCCAGCGGTGCATCGGCACGCAGCTGCCCGGCAATCTTTGCCGGGTCGCCGTGAAGTACGCCGAGGGCGTCGAGTACTGCCTCGAAGCCTTGTGCCGGGTCGGCGTGGCCGATGCCGATACGCCGCTGGCGTTCGACGTAGGCGAGGATGTCCTGGCGCAGGGTCGAACCTGCTGCCGCTGCATCGGCACCGGGAAAGACAGCGCGTACCAGCGCCACGCGAGGCGTGCCCGAGTGAGCGGGACTCCAGGCCCGGCGGTAGCGCTCGATCACCTGCGAGCGCGGTTCGGCACCGGCCGTGGGGTTGGGGGCGAGGATCAGCCCGTTGCCGCGGGCGGCGACCTGTTCGACGCGCGAAGTGGCTTCCCACAGGCGTTGCTCCAGACCTTCGGCGGCGGGGCGCAATACACGGCCTTCGGCATTCAGCGGTTCGCCGGCCAGCGCCTGGCGCAGGCGCTCAAGGCGCTGGTCGTACTGTGCGTGGCGGCCTTCCAGAGTCTGGCCGAAGGCGGCGAAGCTGTCCGGGTCGAAGCCGGCGCCCAGGCCCAGTTGCAGGCGGCCCTGGCTGATCAGGTCGAGCACCGAGGCATCTTCGGCCAGGCGCAGGGCGTTCTCCTGGTTGAGCACGACGATACCGGTGCCCAGCTGGATGTGGCGGGTGCGTTCGGCCGCGGCGCCGAGCAGCACCAGCGGCGAGGGCAGGCGGCCGTTCTCGCTGGCGAAGTGGTGCTGGGCCAGCCAGCCGCTGTCGAAGCCCAGCTCCTCGGCGGCTTCGAACAGCTCCAGGGTCTGCTGGTACAGGCGCGGCTCGAACTGCGGGGCGTACACGCGGTTGAGGAAGCCCAGGCGGAAGCTGCTGTGAACAGTGCGGCGGGTCATGGCTTTGGCTCCGTGAGAGTGGCCTGGCCCAGCAGCGGCGTCAGCGCGGCGCCGAGGCGCTCGCTGTCGGCCGGTGCGCCGGGCAGGGCGTTGAACGGGCTGAGGGTGAGGTAGCCCTTGGCGACCCACACCGCTTCGTCCTCGGCATTGCTGGCGTCCGGCGGCGGCGACCAGGCGAAGCCGATGCCCGGCTTGCCGGCCAGCTTGGCGTCGAGCTTGCCGAGGTCTTCGGTGTAGAGGGCGTGGAAGGGCACATAGCGGCCGATGCGGGTCAGTCGCGCACCCTGGAGTTTCTCCAGCGGTGGCAGGTTGAGGTTCAGGCCCACGCCCTTGGGCAGCAGTGCGCCGTCGGCCTGGCGATGCCGGTCCAGCGCATCCACCAAATGGGTGACGAGGGCGGCGATGCGCGGGCTGTCCTGTTCCTTCAGGTCGGCGCTGACGGCGAGGGCCGGCACGCCGGAGAGCACCGCGACGCTGGCGGCGTTGAAGGTGCCCGAAGCGCTGTTGAGGGCGCCGAGGTTGTTGCCGGGATTGGGCCCGACTATCACCAGGTCCGGGTGCGGCAGGACCTTTTCCAGCCCCAGCAGCACCGCCATCACCGGCGTGCCGCTGATGCGGATGTCCACCTGTTTGCCCGCGCAGCTGTCGGTTTCGCAAAGGCCTTTTTCGGTGGTGGTGAGGTAGTAGCTGTCCGGATAGGCCGGGTCGTCGTCGCGGCCGACCTGCGTCTCGCGGCCGAAGAAGAAGGCGCCGCCCCGTGCACTCTGGTCGCTGTAGGGCGCGGCGATGCGCACGGTGTGCCCGTCGGCCTTGAGCGCGCTGTACAACGCGCGGATGTTCGGATGGCGGTAGCCGTCGTCGTTGCTGAGCAGGATGTTCAGCGCGAACGCCGGCTGCGCGACGGCGCAGCCGGCGGCCAGCAGCAGGGCCGTGACCCTCATGCCGCGCTCCCGGCGAAACGATTGGCCGGACGCTCCAGGCCGAGGTTCTCGCGCAGGGTCGCGCCTTCATATTCGCGGCGCAGCAGGCCGCGCTCCTGCAACAGCGGCACGACCTCGTCGACGAATACCTCGATGCCGCCCGGCAGGTACGGGAAGAACACGTTGAAGCCGTCGCAGGCGCGGGCCTGGAACCAGGCGTCGAAGGTGTCGGCGATGTCTTCGGCGGTGCCGATCACCGGGTTGCCGCCGGCCAGGCGCAGGTACAGCTGACGAATCGTCAGGCCCTCGTTGCGCGCCAGTTCCAGCACCTTGTCGCGGCGGCTGCCACGCTGGCCGACCGGGGTCTCCGGCAGCGGGCCGTCGAGGTCGTGGGCGGAGAGGTCGATGTCCTCGCCGAGGGTGTCGGCCAGCAGGCGCAGGCCCAGCACCGGGTCCACCAGGCTCTGGAATTCCTCGAACAGTTCGCGGGCCTCTTCGCGGGTGCGGCCGATGAAGGGCGTGATGCCAGGGAGGATCTTGATGCCGTCCGGGTTGCGGCCCAGCGCAGCGGCGCGTTGCTTCACGTCGGTGTAGAAGGCCTGGGCGGCGGGGATGGTCTCGGCCATGGCGAAGATGACTTCCGCCACGCGGGCGGCCAGCGCCTTGCCGGCGTCCGAGGCGCCGGCCTGGACCAGCACCGGGTGGCCCTGGGGCGGGCGCGCCACGTTGAGCGGGCCGCGCACGGAGAAGTATTCGCCCTGGTGGTCGAGCACGTGCAGCTTGGTCGGGTCGAAGTACTGCCCGCTGGCCTTGTCGCGCACGAAGGCGTCGTCGTCCCAGCTGTCCCACAGGCCCTTGACCACGTCGTGAAACTCTTCGGCGCGACGGTAGCGCTCGGCGTGGTCGATGTGCGCTTCGCGGCCGAAGTTCCAGGCTTCGTCGGAAACCACCGACGTCACCAGGTTCCAGGCGGCGCGCCCCTTGGACAGGTAGTCGAGCGAGGCGAACTTGCGGGCGATGTGGTACGGCTCGTTGTAGCTGGTGGTGGCGGTGGCGATCAGGCCGATGCGGCTGGTGACGGCGGCCAGCGCGGCCATCAGGGTCAGCGGCTCGAAGTGCTCGCCGCGCGCGGTGCGGCTCAGGGCGTCGAGGTGATGGCCCCAGAGCGCGACCACGTCGGCGACGAACAGCGCGTCGAAGCGGCCGCGCTCGGCGGTCTGCGCTACCTGCTTGAAATAGTCGAAATCCAGGCTGGCGTCGGCCTGGGCCCTGGGGTGGCGCCAGGCGGCGACGTGGTGGCCGCTGTTGGCGAGGAAGGCGCCGAGCTTGAGCTGGTCGGTACGGCGGGTCATGTCTTGTCTCCCGTGCGAGGCGGGCGCCGGTTTGGCGCCCGTCGGCTTGTGCAAGGTCAGAAGTTGTAGGCCAGGCCCGTGTACCAGTAGCCGCCGGTGGTGCCGTAGGGCGAGAAGTTGCCGTACGGGAAGGCGCCGGAGGTGCTGGGCAGGTTCGTGCGGTCGGGGTAGACGTTGAACAGGTTGTTGGCCCCGGCGGTGAGGGTCAGGTTGCGGGTCAGGTGGTAGTCGACGTTGAGGTCGGTGATCCACTGCGGGTCGAAGGTGCGGTCGTAGACCTCGGCGGTGCCGTACTGGGTGTACTCGCCGTAGCGGGTCAGGTTCAGGCTCACGTCGAACTGGCCGATGCTCCAGTCGGCGCCCAGCAGCAGGCGCGATTCCGGCTGGCCGTGCTTGAGGTTGCCCTGGCGTTGGCGGTCGTAGCCGCCGTCCGGGCCGAGAGCGGACTGGGCCACGGAGGAGGCGTGGATCTTGTCGATCTCGGTGGTGTTCCAGTTGAAGCCGGCGTTGTAGCGGATGCTGCCGTAGGCACCCAGTTCCTGGCGGAAGTCGCCGACGATGTCGACGCCACGGGTGGTGGTGTCCAGGGCGTTGGTGAAGTAGGTGACGTACTGGTTGGGGTTGAGGCCGGCGCCGGCGAGGATGTCCTGGATCGCCTGGGTGCCGCCCAGGTAGCCGGTCTGGGCGATGCGGTCGCGGATCTTGATCTGGTAGGCGTCGATGGTCAGGCTGCTGGCCGGGGTCGGCTGCAGGGTCAGGCCGACGCTGTAGTTGGTGGATTTCTCCGGGCTCAGGGTGGAGGCGCCGAGCGCCTGCGCGACGTCCGAACTCACCGCGACGTTGCGGTAGTCGATCAGGTTGCCGTTGACGCTGCTCTGCGAGGTCGAGCTGTAGATCTGCTGGGCCAGCGAGGGCGCGCGGAAGCCGGTGCTGGCGGTGCCGCGCAGGGCCAGGATCGGGGTCAGCTGGTAGCGGGTGGAGAGCTTGCCGTTGGTGGTCACGCCCGAGCCGTCGTTGTAGTGCTCGTAGCGCCCGGCGAGGTCGACGTGCCACTTGTCGGTGAAGTCCTGGCCGATCTCGCCGTAGCCGGCGTAGCTGGTGCGGCCCTTGGAGGCGGCATCGGCCGGGGTGGTGCCGGCGCCGGAGATGGTGCCGGGGGCGATCAGCGCGCCGTTGGCGCCGTACTGGTAGTCGCCATAGCCGTAGGAGGCGTACTCGCCCTTGCCGATCTTGTAGTTCTCGTAGCGGTGCTCCAGGCCCCAGGAAATCTGCGTGGGCTTGGCCAGGCCGAGGTCGAAGGCACGGGTCAGGTCGAGGTTGCTCGTCCACTGGCTGAAGGTCTTCACGCCGGTGTCGACGTTGGTGGGCGAATCCGCGCCGTAGCTGAGGTTGTAGGTATCGGTCAGCGTGGCGCGGGCGTGGTCCTGGCCGTAGGTGGTGGACAGGTCGTAGTCCCAGCCGGCCGCCTCGCCCTTGCCGCCGAAGGCGAACTGGAAGTCGTTCTCGATGAACCGCAGGTTGTCCTCGATGCCTTCGGGGTAAGGCGTCGGGATGCCGTTGAAGCTGGCCGGCTGGTGGAACGCCAGTGGCTTGGACGACTCGCGGTTGGTGTAGGTGGAGAAGGAGTACAGGGTCAGGGCGTCGTTTACCGGCAGCTCGGCGTTGTAGCCCAGGCTGAAGTTCTCCACCTTCGGCAGGCCGGTGCCGTAGTAGGTGTGCTGCAGGCTGGTGTTGCCGGCGGAGTCGGTATAGGGCGCGTTGTCGGAGCGGTCGGAGATGTTCTGGTGCTTGTAGTCCAGGGCGAAGTTGACGAAGCCCTCGTTGCCCAGTTCGAAGCCGATGTTGCCGCTCTGCCGGGCGGTCTCGCCGTCGCCGTTCTCGTAGTTCTGGCCGTAGGTGCTGGCCAGGCGGCCGCCGTGGTCGGTCTGCTTGAGCACCACGTTGATGACCCCGCCGATGGCGTCGGAGCCGTACTGGGCGGAGGCGCCGTCACGCAAGACTTCGACGTGGTCCACCAGGGCGGTGGGGATCATGTCCAGGTCCACCGGCTGCGAGCCGGAGTTCAGGTAGGTGCCGTTGTTGAGCAGGGCGCTGTTGTGCCGGCGCTTGCCGTTGACCAGTACCAGCACCTGGTCGCCGTTGAGGCCGCGCAGGCTGATCGGGCGGACCACCGAGGTGGAGCCGAAGCCGGAGGAGGCCGGCAGGTTCAGCGAGGGCAGCACGCGGCTCAGGGCGCGGGTCAGGTCGCCCTGGCCGGTGGCTTCCAGCTGCTTGCTGGAGATCACGTCCACCGGCGCCGGGCTGTCGGCCAGGGTGCGCGCCTGGCCGCGGTTGCCGACCACCACCACGGTGCTCAGGCGGTTATCGGTGGTGCTGCCGCTGGTGCTGGCGTCGGCATCGGCGGCGAGCGCCGGCAGGGCCTGGGTGACGGCGAGGAACAGAAGGCTATGGGTGAACAGCGTGCGGGCGGTCGATGCGCTCCGGGCACGGGTGACTGCGGTCATGGTTACGCTCCAAGGTTTGCTCCCGGCTGGCGCCCGTCTGGGTGGCCGCTGCGGGTTATCGTGTCGACGGCATCGGGGCCGCGTTGGCGAACGGCTTGTTGCTGGGAGGGACTGGTCGCGTTCAGTCGGAAGGCAGGCTCAAGCTCATGGCGCTGATAACGCAAGCGCTGTGCCAGTCTGGAAAGGCCTTGTCTTTCAGTGGTTTGCCGGTGGCGCTGGAATTTCCCTGCTGGGTTTGCAGCAGTGCTGATCCAGGCTGTTGCTTTTCATCCAGCCGCTGGCGAGGCACTGCTCCGCGGTGGCGCGATGCTGCATTTGCAGCAAGGGGCACGCAGGCCGGTTCGGGCGTTCGCCCTGGTACTGGCACAGGCCTTGCTCCGGCGCTGCTTTCCCTTATCTGCCTGGAGAGACGCATGCCCAGACCCGGCCCGCGCAACCTGATCACCGATATCCCCGGCCTGCTGGTCGGCCACGCCACCGATGAACGCGTACAGACCGGCGTTACGGTGCTGCGCCCGGACGGCGTGTGGACCGCCAGCGTGGACATTCGTGGCGGTGGCCCCGGCGGGCGTGAATCCGCCGCGCTGGAACCGGAGAACATGGTGGGGCAGCTGCATGCGCTGGTGTTTTCCGGTGGCTCGGTGTTCGGCCTGGGCGCGGCCGATGGCGTCAGTGCGGAGCTGTCGGCGCGCAATATCGGCCTGCACCTGAAGGCCGGTGCGCCGGCCATTCCCATCGTGCCGGCGGCGGTGCTGCACGACCTCGCCAATGGTGGTGACAAGGGCTGGGGCATCGACCCGCCGTACCGCGAACTGGGCCGCGAGGCGCTGGCCAACCTGGGCGTGGAGTTCGCCCTCGGCGCAGTGGGCGCCGGTCGCGGTGCCATGGCCGGTGTGCTGCCGGGCGGATTGGGTTCGGCCTCGCTGGACCTGGGCGACGGCCTGCTGGTGGGCGCGCTGGTGGTGGCCAATCCCATCGGCAGCGTCTACATGCCCGACGGCGAGACCTTCTGGGCCTGGCCCTGGGAGCAGGGCGGCGAGTTCGGCGGACGCGTGCCCGTGCGGCGGATGGATTGCAGCGAGCCGATGCCGGAGCTTTCACGGCTGGACTCGATGGGCCGCTTGCAGGCCGGCGCCAACACCACGCTGGCGGTGGTGGCGTGCAATGCGCAGCTGACCACGGCCGAGTGCAAGCGCCTGGCGATCATGGCGCAGGACGGTATCGCCCGTGCGGTGCGCCCGGCACACCTGCCATTCGACGGCGACAGCCTGTTCGCCATGGCGTCCGGCGATGTCGAGCTGGTGGATGGCCAGCGCCGTCAGGTGGAGCTTTCGCGCATCGGCTCGGCGGCTGCCGATTGCGTGGCACGGGCGATTGCGCGGGGTGTCTATCTTGCGCGTGCGCGCTCCTGAGAGCAGAGCGGGCGGAAGACAATCGCGGACAGAGTCCGCTCCTACGCCCACGAATGAATGCGGACTCCCCTGTAGGAGCGGGCCATGCCCGCGATCCGCGCGCATGTCACGCTCTTCCTGTCGCTGAGGCCGGAGTGGGCGGAAGGCAATCGCGGACAGAG
>NZ_JYOA01000008.1:42643-65686 GCF_000955805.1 Pseudomonas sp. 21
GGAGCGGGCCATGCCCGCGAATCGCGCGCATGGCGCGTTCCTCCTGTCGCTGAGGCCGGAGTGGGCGGAAGACAATCGCGGACAGAGTCCGCTCCTGCGCCCGCGGGTGAATGCGGACTCCTTTGTAGGAGCGGGCCATGCCCGCGATTCGCGGGCATGGCGCGCTCCTGCAAGGGCGTTGTCGGTGATTCATCGGGCGCCAAGTGCCCGCGCCACCCGGCGGGTCGCCCGCGCCGCTTCCTGGGGTAATCCGAGTGCCGTATAGACCTTCTCCAGGTGGCGGTTGCCGGGCACGTCCAGCGCGTCGTAACGGCGCCGCAGTTCCAGCGCCTGCTGCGCCGCCAGCCAGTTGCCGGAGCGCAGTTGCGCGTCCAGTTCGATCAGTGCGAACAGGTCGCGCTGGGCATGGCTGCCGCCGATCTCGCCCAGGCGCGGCAACGCCTGCCCCAACCGCCGTGCCGCGAGTGCGTACTCACCGCGGGCATGGGCGTACAGGCCTTCGGCGGCGGGCAGGGTAACGTCGGCCCAGACCACGCGGCTGAAGTCCGGCGCGTTGCGTGCCTGCTGGCGTAGCGCCTCCAGCAATTCACCGGCTTCTTCCTGCCCGGCGCGAGCCAGGCCGTAGAGGTACTGCAGGCTGAGGAACGGCTGCACGACATCCGCCCGGCGTTCGCGCAGGTAGGGCAGCAGCGCTTCCCAGCGCGGGCCGACGTCGATGCCGGCGAACTCCAGGCGGGCCAGCAGCGAGACGGCGCCGATCTGATCCTGGGAATACTCGGGGAAGATGCCCCACACATGCCGGTCGTAGATTTCCAGCACGCGCCGATCATTGCCGCGCGCCAGGTGGAACAGCGCCAGATGCCACCAGTTGTGGGTGTACATGAAGGAGTTGAGCCCCTGCCAGCCGGCGCTGGCCTCTTCGAGGAACTGCGTGCCTTCCTCGATGCGGCCACGGGTCAGCAGTACGTGGGCGAGGGCGTGTTGCGCCCAGGGTTCACCGGGCAGCAACTGCAGGGCGTAGCGGGCCGCCGCTTCGGCCTCCTCCAGCAGGTGGCACTGCTCGTAGGCGAAGGCCAGCATGCCGTAGGCCTGGGGCACTTCCTCCGCGCCTTTCACGGCCTTCAGGGCGGTGCGCAGCATGGCCGGTGAGTTGCCGCGGTTGAACTCGAAGTACTGGTTGAGCTTGGCGGCCAGCAGGTCGCGCGGGTGCTCATCGAGCAGCTGTTCGCTCAGGCGCAGCGCTTCGGGCAGGTCGTCGGCGCTCCAGGCTGCGAGCAAGGCGGTGTAGCGCTCGGCGCGGGGGATGCCCGGGCCAGCCGCCCAGGCCCGTTGCAGGTAGCGCGAGGCCAGGCTGGGCGCCTGTGGCGATTCGGCGAACATCATCAGCAGGCCGGCGAAGGCGTTGGCCAGCACCGAGGCCGGGTCTGCGTCGGCGCCGGCGAGGATGTTTTCCGCGCGGGTCTGGTAGGCGAGTACGCCGCCGGTGAAGTCATCGATGGCCTGGCGGGTGTCTTCGCGCTCGCTGTCGATGGGGTTGCCGAGGTAGTCCTGGGTCATGCGCTGCTGCTCCAAGTAGAAGATGCAGGCTAGTCGCAAAGCCTGTGCCAGTCGCGCAGGCCGCGCCGTGCGTGGGGCAGCGCAGCAGCGGCTGCTGCTTTTCAGGCAATGCGCCGGTGGCACTGTGTGATTTGCACCAGCCGCTGCGCGCCGAAGCGCCGCAAGCCCCGCAGCGGCGGGCCCGCGGGGCCATGGCACAGCGCTTGCTCACGCTCCTGGCAAAGCCGATTCGCGGCGCTGATCCTGCAGGAGCTTCCATGTCCAGTCCCACCTTCCGCCTCGCGCCCCGAAGCCCTCGCCATGCCCGGTTGCTCGCCGGTCTGCTGGCGGCCGGCCTGGCCCTGGCCGGCGCCGCCAAGGCGGAGCCAACCCGCGGCGGCCAGCTCGACCTGGTGGCGCAGCCCGAGCCGCCATCGCTGTCCCACGCGGTGGTCAGCCACGTGGCCACCCAGTACGTCGGCGGCAAGATCCTCGAAGGGCTGATCACCTTCGACACCGACCTCAAGCCTCAGCCGGTGCTGGCCCGCCGCTGGACGGTGTCGCCGGACGGGCTGACCTACACCTTCGACCTGCAGCCCGGCGTGAAATGGCATGACGGCCAGCCCTTCAGCGCCGACGACGTGGTGTTCAGCTTCCAGGAGTTCTACCCGGAAGTGGACAAGCGCATGGCGAGTATCTTCGGCGAGTACCTGCAAAGCGTGCAGGCCAAGGGCGCCGACCAGGTGGTGTTCCAGCTGAAGAAACCTTTCTCGCCGCTGCTGTCGGCGCTGGGCAGCGGGCTGCGGCCCATCGTGCCCAAACACCTGTATGCCGGCACTGATCTGCGCAGCAATCCGTACAACCTCAAGCCGGTCGGCACCGGCCCGTTCGTGTTCCAGGAGTGGAAGCGCGGCGCCTATATCCGCCTGGCGCGCAACCCGGACTACTGGCACAAGGGCCTGCCTTATCTCGATGGCATCGTCTACCACGTCATTCCCGACGCCGCCGCCCGCGCGGCCGCCTTCGAACGCGGCGAAGTGCAGGTGCTGCGCAGTGGTGATGCCGACTACGCCGACCTCAAGCGCCTGTCGCAGCTACCGGGCGTGGAGGCCTCCGAGAAGGGCTACGAGCTGTATCCGGGCCTGGCCTTCCTGCAGATCAACACCCGCAAGCCGGGCCTGGACAACCCCAAGGTGCGCCAGGCGATCCTCTATTCGCTGAACCGCCAGTTCATCGTCGACAACATCTTCTTCGGCACCGGCCGCGTGGCTTCCGGCCCGTTCCTCGGCGCCTTCCACGACCCGAATCTGCCGCAGTACGGCTATGACCCGGCCAGGGCCAAGGCGCTGATCGCCGACTCCGGCGTGGACGTCAGCAAGCTGCGCGTGCGCCTGCTCAACGGCGAGAAGGGCGGCGCCTGGGAGCGCCTGGCCGAGTACACCAAGCAGGCGTTGCAGCCGCTGGGCATCAAGGTGCAGGTGGCGACCTCCGATGCCGCCACCTGGTACCAGCGCGCCAGCGACTGGGACTTCGACCTGACCTACAACTTCATCTTCCAGATCGGCGATCCCTACCTCACTACCGCCTACCTGTACCGCACCGACTACATCCTCAAGACGTCGCCCTTCGCCAACATCACCGGCTACAGCGACGCGGCTGCCGACGCGCTCTGGCAACGCATCGCCAACACGCCCGAGGGCCCGGAGCGCCAGGCCGTGTACGGCGAGCTGGAACGCAAGCTCAACGATGACCTGCCGATCGCGCCGATCTTCGAGATGCGCTTTCCCACGCTCTACCAGCAGCGGGTGCACAACCTGATCCGCAGCGCCACCAGCCTCAACGACAGCTACGCCGAGGTCTACCTGGAGCCCGCCAAGCAATGAATGTGCTGCTGTACGCCGGCGCACGTCTGGGGCGCGCGCTGGCCCTGATAGTCGCGGTGCTGGTCGGCGCCTTCCTGCTGCTGCGTCTGGCGCCGGGCGACCCCGCGCTGCTGATGGCGGGCGAGGCGGGCAGCGACGACGCCGACTACATCGCCCGGCTGCGCGGCGAGATGGGCCTCGACCTGCCGCTGCCGGTGCAGCTGTGGCGCTACCTGGCGCAGATCGCCCACCTCGACCTGGGCTACTCCTACCGCAACCAGGAAAGCGTCTGGCAGCTGATCGCCGAGCGCCTGCCGGCCACGCTGCTGCTGATGGGTTCGGCCTTCGCCGTGTCACTCACGCTCGGCGTGGCCCTCGGCGTGCTCGCCGCACGCAGCCAGCAGGGCAGTGGCCGGCTCGACCGCTTCATCGGCCGCGCCGTCTGGGTGCTGTTTGCCACGCCACCTTTCTGGCTGGCACTGTTGCTGGTGCTGCTGTTCTCGGTGCAACTGGGCTGGCTGCCGGCCTTCGGCATGCAGAGCGTCGGCGCCGACCTGAGCGGCTGGGACTGGTGGGCGGATCGCCTTGGCCACCTGTTGCTGCCGTGCCTGTCGCTGAGCTTCCTGTCGCTGGCGATGTACGTCCACCTGACCCGCAGCGCCATGCTCGACATCCTGCCCCAGGAGCACGTGCGCCTGGCCCGCGCCAAGGGGTTGGGCGAAGGGCGCATCCTGCTCGCCCATGTGCTGCGCAATGCGCTGGTGCCGGTGGTGACCTTCGCCGGCCTGCAACTCGGTCAGCTGGCCAGCGGTGCGTTGCTGATCGAAGTGGTCTATGCGTGGCCGGGCATCGGCCGGTTGCTCTACGACGCTTTGAGCCAGCGCGACTATGCGCTGCTGCTGGGGGTGTTCCTGGTGATCTCGTGCCTGGTGGTGGCGTTCAACTTCCTCACCGATCTGCTCTGCCGCCTGCTCGACCCGCGCATCGGCGCGGCGGGGGAGGTGCGATGAACGCCCTGCTGCGACCCGGCGCCATGCTCGCCGCTGGCTTCCTGATCCTGCTGGCCGTATCGGCACTGCTGGCCCCCTGGCTGTGCTCGGCCTCGCCCTGGGAGATGCTGGCGCGGCCGCTGATCCCGCCGTTCAGCGACGTCAGCCACTGGCTGGGTACCGACATGCTCGGCCGCGATATCGCCACCGGGCTGCTCTACGGCGCGCGCACCTCGCTGACCGTCGGGCTGCTGGCGACGCTGGCGACCCTGTTGCCGGCACTGCTGGTCGGCGCCACCGCCGGCTACTTCGGCGGCTGGATCGACGAGCTGCTGATGCGCATTGCCGAGTGCTTCCAGATCATCCCGCAGCTGGTGCTGGCGGTGGTGCTGGTCGCGCTGATGGAACCCTCGGTGGGCTCGGTGGTGCTGGCCCTCGCGCTGGTGGCCTGGCCGCCGGTGGCGCGGCTGGTGCGCAGCGAGTTCATGAGCCTGCGCCAGCGCGAATTCGTCCAGGCGGCGCTGGTGCTCGGCCAGCGGCCGGCGCGCATCGTCTTCGTGCAGATACTGCCCAACGCGCTGTCGCCGCTGCTGGTGAGCCTGACCTTCATCCTCGCCGCCGCGATCCTGACCGAGGCCGCGCTGGCCTTCCTCGGCCTGGGCGATCCGGAGGCGATGAGCTGGGGCTACATGATCAACGCTTCGCGCAACCTGCTGCGCGAAGCACCCTCGATGAGCCTGCTGCCGGGCGTGGCGATCCTGCTCACGGTGCTGTCGGTGCAGCGAGTTGGCGAGGCGCTGCGCGAAGCCGTGCAGGCGCCTGGACACCCGGGAGGACGCCCATGAGCGAGAAACTGCTGGAGGTGCGCGACCTGCGCATCGACCTGCCGGCGGGCGGCGACCGTGCCAGCGCGGTCAACGGCCTGTCCGTCGAGCTGGAGGCCGGTGAAGTGCTCTGCGTGGTCGGCGAGTCCGGCTCGGGCAAGTCGATGCTCGCCAACGCCATCCTGCGCCTGCTGCCGGCGCACCTGAAACCGCTGGAGGGCAGTATCCGCTTTCGCGGCGAAGACCTCGCCGGGCGCAGCGAGGAGGGCATGCGCGAGCTGCGCGGCAAGGACATCGCCATGGTCTTCCAGGAGCCCATGAGTGCGCTCAACCCGCTGCTGAGCATCGGCCGGCAGATCGACGAGAGTCTGCGTGCCCACGGCGTGAAATCGGCGGCCATGCGTCGCGAGCGGGTGCTCGATCTGCTCGGCTACGTCGGCCTGCCGGCGCCGCAGGAGCTCTACCACGCCTATCCCTTCCAGCTCTCCGGTGGCCAGCGCCAGCGGGTGGTGATCGCCATCGCCCTGGCGCTGGAGCCGGCGTTGCTGATCGCTGACGAGCCGACCTCGGCGCTGGACGTCAGCACCCAGGCGCAGGTCCTGGAATTGCTGCGGCGCATCCGCCGCGAGAAAGGCATGGCGGTGCTGCTGATCACCCACGACTTTGCCGTGGTCGAGGCCATCGCCGACCGCGTGCTGGTGATGGAAAAGGGCTGCGGGGTGGAACAGGGCGCACTGCGCCAGGTGCTGGATGCCCCGCAGCATCCCTACACCCGCCAGTTGCTGGCGGCGTTGCACCATGGCCTGCGTGGCCCACGGCGTTTCGATGCGGACGCACCGCCGCTGCTGGAGGTGGCCGGGCTGCACAAGCACTACGACAGTCGCCAGGGCTTCTGGCGCCGGCGCCGGGTCACCGCGCTGGCCGACGCCTCGTTCAGCCTGCGCCCCGGCGAATGCCTGGGTATCGTCGGCGAGTCCGGTTCGGGCAAGACCACTCTGGGGCGCGCGCTGGTGCGCCTGCTGCGCCCGGACGGCGGGCAGATCCTGCTGCGTGGCCAGGACCTGGCGGCGTTGTCCCAGCGCCGCCTGCGTCCGCTTCGCCAGCAGGTACAAATGGTTTTCCAGGACCCGTTCGCCTCGCTCAATCCGCGCCAGCGCGTCGGCCGGCAAATCATGGCCGGGCCGCTGGCTCACGGCGTTCCCGCTGCCGAGGCGGAGCGCCGCGCACGGGAGCTGCTGCAGCAGGTCGGCCTGCCGGAAGCGGCCTTCGAGCGCTATCCGCGGGACTTCTCCGGCGGGCAGCGGCAACGCATCGGCATCGCCCGCGCGCTGGCGCTGCAGCCCAAGGTGCTGGTGGCCGACGAATGCGTGTCGGCGCTGGATGCACTGGTGCAGCAGCAGGTGCTGGAATTGCTGGAAAGGCTGCAGCGTGAACTGGGCCTGAGCCTGGTCTTCATCACCCATGACCTGCAGGTGGCGGCACGGCTGTGCGACCGTATCGCAGTCATGCAGGGCGGGCGCATCGTCGAGTTGGGCGAGGCGCAACAGGTGTTGCGCGCGCCGCGACATGACTACACGCGGCGGCTGCTCGCCGCGCATCCGCTGCGCGAAGTGGAGGAGCCCGCATGACGGCGCCGCGACAGATGGCGCTGGGGGCATTCCTGATGGCCACCGGGCATCACCTGGCGGGCTGGCGGCATCCCCGAGCGCACGCCGCTGGCGGGCTGGACGTGGCGCACTACCAGGCGCTGGCGCGCACCGCCGAGCGCGGCTGCTTCGACGCGATCTTCCTCTCCGACACCCTGGCGATGTTGCCCGGTCGGCTGGAGGCGCTGAGCCGCATGGCGCGCACCGAGCACTTCGAGCCATTGACGCTGCTGGCGCATCTCGCCGTCAGCACCCGGCACATCGGGCTGGTGGCGACCGTCACTTCTTCGTACAACGACGCGGCGAACGTGGCCGACACCTTCGCCACCCTGGAAACCCTCAGTGGCGGCCGCAGCGGCTGGAACCTGGTGACCTCGAGCAACGCCGAGGAGGCCGGCAACTTCGGCCGCGATCGACACTTCGAACATGCCTGTCGCTACCGCATGGCGGAGGACTTCCTCGGGCGCGTGCGGGAGCGCTGGAGGGCCCGTGGCGTGGCGCCGGTGCAGGTGCTCGCCGGGGCTTCGGAGGCCGGCCGGGAACTGGCGGCGCGGCAGGCCGAGGTGTTGTTCACCGCGCAGCCGGAACTGGCCGGCGCCCAGGCTTTCTACCGGGACATCAAGCAGCGCATGGCGCGCCATGGCCGTGACCCGGCCGCGCTGAAGGTGATGCCCGGCGTGCTGCCGATCCTGGGCGCCAGCCGCGCGCAGGCCGATGAGCGTCGCAGCGCAGCTGCAGGAGCTGGTGCAACCCGTGGTGGGGCTGTCGCTGCTGTCGGACGTGGCCGGCGGCTTCGACCTGTCGCGACTTCCGCTCGACGGTCCGCTGCCGGAGCTGCCGCCCACCGAGTCCGGCGTCAGCCGCCAGCACCTGCTGCTGGAACTGGCTCGCCGTGAAGGCTTGAGCATTCGCCAGCTGTACCAGCGCATCGCAGACGCCCGTGGCCATCGCGTGGTTGCCGGCACCGCCGTGGACATCGCCGACCAGTTGCAGGAGTGGTTCGAGTCCGGCGCGGCGGACGGTTTCAACATCATGCCGCCGTACCTGCCCGGCGGCCTCGACGATTTCGTCGCGCAGGTGGTGCCCCAACTGCAGCATCGCGGCCTGTTCCGCCGACGCTACAGTGGCAAGACCCTGCGCGACCACCTGGGCCTGGCCCACAGCAAGGAGACTGCCGAACATGGCTGAACACTGGACCCAAGCACTGCCGCTGGTGCGCGGCGAGCGGGTGGAAATCCGCCCCGGCCGGCACATCAGCCTGGCCCACAGCACGGGGCATCGTCACCCTCGGACCGTGGTGTTCTTCGCCCACGGCGGCGGTGGCAACAAGGACCAATGGCGCGAACAGTGGCGCGAGCTGCAGCGCGAAGGCTACAGCCTGGTGGCCTGGGACCTGCTCGGTCATGGCGCCAGCGACAAGCCACGGCGCGCGACGGACTATGCCTGGGATGAGCTGGTGGCCGATCAGGTGGCGGTGCTGCGGCGCTATGCCGGCGAGCGCAACATCCTCGCCGCGCACTCCTTCGGCACCGGCCTGAGCGTCAGCAGCCTGCTGGCCCTGCAGGCGCAGGGGCAGGGCGCGCTGGTCGATTCGGCGCTGCTGCTGGGCACCCAGCTCAGCCGTCCGCTGGGGCGTGGCGGGTTGCTGTCGCTGCCTGCGTGGCTGCTGGAGTGGTTCCGGCCGGTCCTGTCGAAGGGGTTTCGTGAGCGCGCCTGGCACGCTGATGCCGATCCCGAACTGGTGGACTACGAGGAACGGCTGACCCGCCACAACCGCCTCGATGTGTTCAAGGCGCTGGTCAGCCAGGCGTCCTGGCTACCGGAGGCGGAACTGGATCGCCTGCTGCTGCCGGTGCGGATCGTCTCCGGCGACAGCGACGGCCTGACGCCCGCCGAGCGTGCCCAGGCCTTGCACCAGCGGTTACCCAATTCGCAGTTCGAGGTACTGGAGAACTGTGGCCACCAGTTGATGCTGGAGAAGCCGCAGACCGTCAACCGCCACCTGCACGAACTGCTCGCCACCTGATGCGGACCTGCATTGAAATGACCGATACCCGCCAGCAACTCACCCGGCAGATCATCGACGCCGGCCGCTTCCTCTACGGCCGTGGCTGGTCGCCGGCCACCAGCAGCAACTACTCGGCGCGCCTGGCCACTGATCGTGCATTGCTCACTGTTTCCGGCAAGCACAAGGGGCAGCTGGGTGAAGACGATGTGCTGGAAACCGATCTGGCGGGCAACAGCCTGGAGCCGGGCAAGAAGCCTTCGGCGGAAACCCTGCTGCATACGCAGCTGTATGCCTGGCGGGCGGAGATCGGGGCCGTGCTGCATACGCATTCGGTCAACGCCACGGTGCTCTCGCGCCTGACCGTGGGCGATCGCCTGGAGCTGCAGGACTACGAACTGCAGAAGGCCTTCAGCGGCGTCACCACCCATGAAGACCGGGTCACCGTGCCGATCTTCGAAAACGACCAGGACATAGCCCGTCTGGCGACGAAGGTGCAGCCCTGGCTCGATGCGCACCCGGACTGCCCCGGCTACCTGATCCGTGGCCACGGGTTATATACCTGGGGCGCGCGCATGGGCGACGCGCTGCGCCAGGTGGAGGCGTTCGAGTTCCTGTTCGAGTGCGAGCTGAAGGTGCTGGGCCTGCGTGGCGGTCGAAGCTAGGACGCTTCGACCTCGGCGGGGTGGAAGGCCACCACGCGGTTGCGCCCGCCATTCTTGGCCTGGTACAGCGCGCTGTCGGCAGATTGCAGCAGCTCGGCCCAGTTGGCCGGGCTGAAGCGCGAGGTGCTGGCGACGCCGATGCTCAGGGTGAGTACGCCCAGCGGGCCGTGCTCGTGCGGTACGGCGAGCCCTTGCAGGCTGGCGCGGATGTGCTCGGCCAGTTCCAGCGCGTCGGCCTCTTCGCTGTCGCCCAGCAATATGACGAACTCCTCGCCGCCGAAGCGTGCCGCGCAATCAGCCGGGCGCCGGGTCCACTCGGCGATCACCCGGGCGACGGTCCTGAGCGCCGCATCGCCGGCGGGGTGACCGTAGTGGTCGTTGTAGGCCTTGAACTTGTCGATATCCATGAGCATTACCGACAGTGCCGCGCCGCTGCGCTGGTAACGCGACCACTCGTGGCCGGCGCGCAGGTCGAAGGCGCGGCGGTTGTTCAGCCCGGTCAGCGGATCGGTGCTGGCCGCCATTTGCAATTCGGCTTCCTTCCGGTCGCGCTGGCGCATCTGGCGCAGGGCGATCAGCGCCAGGCCGATCACCGTGCCATCCAGGGCGAGCCCCAGCAGGGCGATCAATCCGCCGCGCCAGTACCAGTCCTCGTAGATCTCGCTGGAGGGCAGGGCCACGCTGAACACCAGCGGGTAGCCCTCCACGGGGCGGAAGTCGTGCCAGCGTTTGACGCCGTCGCTGCCGCGGTCGAAGAAGGTTTCCTCGCCGCTGGCCAGGTAGCGTTCCAGCGCTCCGGCCAGCGTCCCGGTGGGCGGTGCGTCGGGCCAGCGTGCCAGCAGCGTGCCGTCGCGCATGTGCAGGCTGACGGTGCCGCCTTCGCCGAGGTTGAGGTCGCTGAACAGCTCGCGGAAGTAGCTCAGCTCCAGATTGGCGCCGACCACGCCGGCGAAACTGCCGTCCTCGCGCTCCAGGCGTCGGCTCAGGGCGATGCTGTTGCGAGCGTTGCTGGAGTAGGGAATGTAGGGGTGGCTGATGAGCAGCTCGTTTCCGCTCGCCTCGCGCTGCGCCAGGAAGTACTCGCGCCGGGACAGGTCGATACGGTCGGGGATTTCCTTGCCGAAGTTGAAGGTGGCTATGCCCTGGGCATTGGTGATGAACATCGAACCCATGCCATGGGTCGGTGCGGTGTAGTCCTTGAGCAGCGATTGGCGGACCTCGCCGGAGAGTGCGCGCATTTCGGGCTCGGCATGGGCATGCACGACTGCCTTCAGGCTCATGTCGTAGAGGTCGAGATTGCGCTGGATATCGCGCTGCACCAGCAGGGCGATGTTGTGGCCATTGGCGCTGGCGACTTCCAGCGCGTCGTGGCGCATTTCCAGGATGGCCCAGAGCGACAGGGCGCTGATGGCGGCGGTCAGGCCCAGGCTGCTGGCCAGGATGGTGCTCGAGCGGTGGATCGGCATGCCGGTGTCCATACGAAGGCGCAAGAAGAGGCGGCCGCGCGGCAGCGCGTGCCTCAAGGCATATAGCAGCAATCTGCCGGGTTGTCCGGGCGCCAGCGCAGGAGTGCAGCGTTTTTCGGGCAAAAAAAATGCTGCCTGGAACAGGCAGCATTCATGGGTCACGCACCCTTGGTGACTGGGTTCAGTCTGCCGGCGCGAGATTAAGCTTTGATGAAGGCGCGATCCTCAGTACGTGGCGCGCACCGTCAGCATGAAGTTGCGCGGGTCGCCGTAGACGTTGCCGTAGGTCGAGGTGCCGACCGTCTGGTAGTACTTCTTGTCGAACAGGTTGTTGCCGTTGAGCGCGACGTTCCAGTGTTCGTCCAGCTGGTAGTCGACCAGGGCGTTCCACACCGCGTAGCCGCTTTGCTGGTAGTCGAACGGCACGTTGCTCTGCACCACGTTGCCATTGCTGTCATAGGTGGAGGCGGTGCCGCTGACCTTGGTCGCACTCTGGATATCGACGCCGCCGCCGACGCGGAACTTCGACCAGTCGCCCGGCAGGCGGTAGGTGCTGAACAGCTTGGCCATGTGCTTGGGCGTGACGGTGCTTAGCTGGCCCCCGGCGGTGCGGTTCTTGTTGAGGTTCAGGGTGTAGCTGGCCATCAGCATCCAGTCCGGCAGCAGCTCGCCGGAGATTTCCATGTCGACGCCCTTGCTGGTCACCTCGCCGCCGTTGACGTAGCAGCAGTTGCCGCCGAACAGCACGGAAGTGGCTTCGTACTGTGGGTCCAGCACGGCCTGGTCTTCACGCTTGGTGTAGTAGAGCGCCACGCTGGTGTTCAGCGTGCCGCCCAGCAGCTCGCCCTTCAGGCCGGTTTCGTAGGTCTTGCCGGTCATGGGGTCGAGGGTGCTGCCGCTGCCCAGCGGGCCGGCCATGTAGTTCTGCTGCGGCTTGAAGATTTCCGCGTAGCTGGCATAGGCGGCCCACTCGTCGGTGAGGTCGTAGACGATGCCGCCAAACGGGGTGGTCCTGGTCGGCTCGCGCATGTCGACGCGCGACTGCACGCCCCACACACCGTTGGCCAGGGTCTGGTAGGTCTGGTCGAACTTGTAGCGCTGCACCCGCGCACCGAGGATCAGGTGCAGAGGCTCGGCCAGCTGCAGGCGCAGGCTGGAGTAGAGGCCGTACTGGGTCTGGCTGTTGGGGCTGTAGTCGCGGGTGACGTCCGGGCGCGCGCCGGGGTCGGTCCAGGGCGTGGAATTAGGGTCGAACACGTCCACCGCGCCGCCGGAGCTGGCAAAGCGGGGCGTGCCCTGCCAGCGGCTGTCGATGTCCTGGTAGTCGCCGCCGACGGTGAGCTGGTGGTTCAGGCCGAACAGGCTGAAGTTGCCCGAGACGTTGGCGTCCCAGAGGTCCTGCTCGCTCCACTGGGTGATCCAGGTGCCGTAGCGGGTGACGCCGGTGCCGGTCACCGGGTTCACCGAACCCAGGGTGGTGGCGTTGTTGGTCTCGATGGTGTCGTAGATGTTGGTGTAGCTGAGGTTGAGCTTCCAGTCGTCGTTCAGGCGGTGGTCGAGCTTGGCGAAGTATTCGCGGGAGAAACCGTCGGCGTAGGCCCAGGTGGTGGACAGCCCGGTATGCCGCGGCAGGCCGAGGTCGACGCCGTTGCTGTAGCGCGGCACGGCGTTGGCGGTACCGGTCTCGTGGACCTTGTTGAAGCGCAGCCCGCCGGTGAGCATGGTGTCGTCGGTGACGTCGGCTTCCAGCACGCCGTAGAAGATCGGCTTGTCGGTGGCGCGGTTGTCGGTGAAGTACTGGCGGTCCTGGTAGGCCACCACCGCGCGCCCGCGCAGCTTGCCGTCGAAGCCCAGCGGGCCGGTGACGTCGAGCTCGCTGCGGTAGTTGTCCCAGCTGCCGGCGGAGGCGCTGAACTTGAGCTGGTAGGTGTCCAGCGGGCGCTTGCGCACCAGGTTGATGATGCCGCCGGGGTCGCCGGTGCCGCCGAACAGCGCCGAGCTGCCGCGCAGCACTTCGACATGGTCGAACTCGGCCATGTCGTAGACGTTGGAGGAGTAGAACGAGCCGGCAGTGGTGCCCAGCGCCATCGGCGCGGCGCCGTCGAGCTGGATGTTCTGGATGGCGAAGCCGCGCGAGTAGAAGTCCTGGATGCGGAAGGTGTTGCTTTGCACGGTGACGCCCGGCACCGCCTTCATGGCGTCGTTGAGGTCGGCAATCTGGCGGTCGTCCATCAACTGGCGGGTGAGCACCGAGATCGACTGCGGGGTTTCCTTCAGCGAGGTCGGGGTCTTCGAGCCGACGCTGGTCAGGCCCGGTGTGTAGCTGCCGCTGTTCTCGGTGGCCTGGCCCATGCCCTGGCCCATGATGGTGGTCTCGCTCATCTCCAGCGCGGCGTCGTCCTGCGGGATCAGCACCAGCTGGTAGCGGTTGCCGTTGCGCTGCGCGGCAAGGCCGCTGCCCATGAGCATCAGGTCCAGCGCTTCCTCGGCGCTGTAGTGGCCGCGCACGGCCTGGCTCTGGCGGTCGCGGGTCAGTTCGGCGTCGGCGGCCAGCAGCAGGCCGGTCTGCGCGGCCAGTTCATTGAGCTGGCGGGCGAGGGGGGCGGCGGGGATGTCGAAGGTTTGTCGCTGTGCCTGTTCAGCGTTTGCCGCGGGGGACACGGCGAGTGGCGCGACGGTGGCCAGGCTCAGGGCGATGGCGAGAAACAGGGGATGCTTTTTGCTCGGGAAGTGCTGGTCTTGGCGTGACATTCCGGTTCCTTGGCGTCCGGTTATTAGGGGTGTTTCCTAGTAATCCGAAACAGAACGGAAAATCGGAACCATTCTCGAAAACTTTTTTCTCGGGCGCGAAACCTGAGTTGGCGGATGCGTCGGCAGTTCGCGAGCAAGCTCGCTCCTACAGGTGAAGTCTCGCTCTATGTAGGAGCGAGCTTGCTCGCGAACAGAGGTGCCTGCGCGGCTAGCTGCGCGGGACCACCGTCACCCACCAGTCGAAACGCCGCTGCACACGCACCGGCAATGCTTCTTCGAGCTGCGCCAGGGCCTGGTCGGTGTCCGCCAGCGGGAAACTGCCCATGACGCGCAAGCGCGCCACGGCCGGGTCGACGCCCAGGTGCCCGCGCCGGTAACCGCCCAGTTCGGCGATGAACTCGCCCAGCGGCATGTCCTCGGCCAGCAGCAGGCCGCGGCTCCAGGCTTCGCGGCGGGATTCGGCGCGAGTGATCGCACCGGCTTCGCGGGCATCGAAGACGACGCCCTGGCCCGCCTGCAGGGTGAGGCTGGCGCCGCTGTCCTGCAGGGTGGTGCGCACCGCGCCCTGGTAGACGTTGAGCTGCGTGCGCGGGCCGAGCTCGCGCACGCTGAAGCGGGTGCCCAGCGGTTGCAGCAGGCCGGCACGGGTGCGTACCTGGAAGGGACGGCTGTCGCCGTGGCCGGTTTCGATCAGCACTTCACCGGCGTACAGCACCAGCTCGCGGCGGGCATCGTCGAACTGGACGTCCAGCGCGCTGTCGCTGTTGAGCCAGACCTGCGTGCCATCGCTGAGCCGCTCGCTGCGGCGTTCGCCGAGGGCCGTGCGGTACTGGGCGCGCCAGGCGTGCAGGCTGTCGATGGGGTTGGCGCGCCAGCTCAGCCAGCCGAACAGGCCGGCACCGGCGAGCACGCTGAACTGGCTGAGCAGCCGGCGGCGTGTCTGCTTGCCGGTACGCAGGGTGGCCAGCGTCCGGTGCGCGGCGGGGCCCTGCTGCTGGATGCCGGCGAAGCGCTGGCTGATCCGTTCGATGTAGCTCCAGGCGAGGCGCTGCGCTTCGCCCTGGTCCATCCAGCGCCGCCACTGTGCGTGCAGTTCGGCGTCGTTGGGCGATTCCTGCAGGCGCGCAAACCAGTCGGCGGCGCTTTCCAGCGTGGCGTGGTCGAGGCCGGGGCGCGCGCTCACTGCAGCACTCCGTCCAGTTCCGCCTCGAGCAGGGCGCAGTGGAACATGGCCTGGGCGATGTACTTGGTCACCGTGCGTACCGACACACCCAGCTCCTCGGCGATCTCCCGATAGCCCATGCCGTGCAGCTGCGACAGGCTGAAGGCGGCGGCGACCTTGGGCGGCAGGCGCTCCAGCAGGTCCTGCAGCTGGCCGAGGGTTTCCAGGATGATCGCCTGGTGCTCCTGGGACGGCCAATGGCTTTCCGGCACCAGCGCCAGGGCTTCCAGCCAGGCCTTCTCCAGCTGCTTGCGGCGCCAGAAGTCGACGCACAGGTGCAGCGAGATGCGGCTCAGGTAGGCGCGGGCGTGCACGTCGCTCTCGAACTCCCGAGGCTGCGCCAGCAGGCGCACGAAGACGTCCTGGGCCAGCTCGGCGGCGTCGCTGGCGTTGCCCAGCCGGCGATTGATCCACTGCTGGATCCAGCCGTGGTTCTCGCGGTAGAGGCTGGCCACTTGGGCTCTATGGGCGCAGGCAATGGGTCGTGTCATGGGAGGCCGGGCGAGAATCCGTGCAAATGCGAATTATTATCAAAATAACCGAATGCCCGGCCTCAGGGCAATCCTCAGGGCAATCGCGCTTCGCGGGGAATCGGTTCAGGGCGCCAGGAAGGGCTGCATCTGTGCGCCGAACCAGTCGAGGAAAACCGCCAGCCGACGCGAGCGCTGGCGACGATTGGGGTAGAGCATCGACACCGGCATGGGGGCGGGCCGGTGCTCGGGCAGGACTTCCACCAGCGCGCCGGCATCGAGCAGGTGCTGCACATCGAACCACGGCACCTGGATCAGCCCGAGCCCGGCGCAACAGCTGGCGATGTAGCTCTCGACGTTGTTGACGATGACCCGGCCGGGCAGCTCGATGCGCTGTTCGCGGCCCTCGTCGATGTACTCCCAGGGCCATGCCTGGCCGCCGGTGGACGGGCTGTAGCCGATGGCCTGGTGGCCCTTGCGCAGGTCGTCCAGGTGGCGTGGCACGCCGTGCTCGGCGAGATAAGCGGGGCTCGCGCAGTTGACCAGCAGCACCTGTCCCAGCGGTTTCACCACCAGGCTGCTGCTGGCCAGCCGGCCGAAGCGGATGACGCAGTCGACGCCTTCGCTCACCGGGTCGATGAGCCGGTCGGTGGAGCCCAGTCCCAGTTGCAGGCGCGGATACTGGCGGAGAAATTCCGGCAGGGCGGGAATCAGCAGGCGCCGGGCGATGCGGCTGGGCACGTCGACATCCAGGCGCCCGCTGATCTGTTGCGGGTGCGTCTGGAACAGCTGGTCGACCTCGTCGTACTCATGCAGCAACTGCCGGGCTCGCTCCAGCAACTGCAGGCCATCCGCCGTCAGGCTGACCTTGCGCGTGGTGCGATGCAGCAGGCGCGTGCCGACGCCACCTTCGAGTTGCTGGACGGCGGCGGACACCGTGGCGCGGGGCAGCTTGAGCACCCGCGAGGCCTGGATGAAGCTGCCCAGTTCGGCAACCTGGATGAAGATGCGGTACTGCTCGATGCGCTCCATGGCACCTCGGGGGGCAATCCGGCGCCTGCCTGGCGCGGGGACGCCGGAGCGGCGGCCAGGGCCGGTCCGGCGTCACGGGGGTTACTTGGTGGTATAGCCGCCGTTGATCAGCAGCGTCTGCCCGGTGATCCACCAGCCGTCGCTGACCAGGTGGCGGATGAAGGGCACCACGTCCTCGATGTCGGTCAGGCCGGTCTTGGAGAAGGGCGACAGGGCGGCGGCGGTCTTGTGGTAGTTCACCGCGTCCTGGCCTTCGGCCGGGTAGAAGAACGGCGTGTCCATCGGCCCCGGGCCCACGGCGGTGACAGAGATGCCGCGCTCGCCGAGCTCCTTGGCGGCGGCGCGGGTGAAGTGCTCCACCGGTGCCTTGCCACCGGCATAGGCGGCATAGAAGGGCGTGAAGGCGCCCAGCAGCGAGGTGACGATGGTGCAGATCTTGCCGTTGTCGTTGAGGTGCTTGCCGGCTTCCTTGATGAAGAAGAACGCCGACTTGGCGTTCACCGCCATCATCTCGTCGTACTCGGCTTCGCTGATCTCGGCCATGGGTTTCTTCAGCACCTTGCCGACGGTGTTGATGGCGATGTCCGGCTTGCCGACGGCAGCGAGCGCATCGGCGAAGAGCTTCTCCACCGCGCCGGCGCGGGTGAGGTCGGCCTGCAGGGCGACGGCCCTGGCGCCCAGTTCCTGCAGCGCGGCAACGGTCCTGTCGGCCTCGGCCTTGCTCGAGGCGCTGTTGTAGTGCACCGCCACGGCGGCGGCTCCCTGGGCGGCGAGGTCACGGGCGATGAGCCCGCCGAGGTTCTTCGCTCCTCCGGCGATGAGTACCACTTTTCCCTTGATCGAATGGTCGGCCATGCTGGTCAGTCCTGCTGGGTTGAAGGCAAGCCTGAGTCTAGTGGGGCGGGCGGCGAAGATAATTCCGTGGTGGCGGGATGGACTGTCCAGGCAGGCTGGACAATCGCCACCCGCGGTAGTGGCGAGCGGCCGCGCCGCAAAAAAACAGGCCGGCGGTGGTGCCGCCGGCCTGCCTGGTGCAGCCCGATCAGGGCGTGACGATGTTGAACCAGAAGTCGAAGTTGTCCATGTAGCTCATCAGCTCGTCGAGCTTGCCCGCATCACCCTGTACCTTGATCTCGCCCGAGCCTTCCGCGTCCTTGAGCGTGGTCTGCTTGAGCATGAGTTTGTTCAGGGTGTCGCGGGTCAGGGTGATGGTGGCGTCGGCATCTTTCGCCTGCGCGCCTTCGGTGTGGTTGAGCACGCCGTTGACCATCTCCAGGCTGTACTTCTGCTTCAGGTCGGTGAAGTCGAAGTTGAGGGTGATGTGCTTGTCTGCGACTTCAGGCCCTTTCAGGCGCATGGCCAGGTAGTCGAAGAACAGGTCCAGGTCCATCGCCTTGACGGTGTCGGGGCTGGCGGTGTCCGGGGTCGGCAGCTTCTGTACGCCGTTGCGCAGCTCCTGCGCGCCGGTGAGGTAGAAGTTGCGCCACGGGCCGCTTTCGGCCTGGTAGCCGAGCTGTTCCAGTGCATCGGCCTGCAGGTTCTTCGCCGCCTGGTTGTTCGGGTCGGCGAAGACCACGTGGTTGACCACCTCGGCCACCCAGCGGAAGTCACCCTTGTCGTAGTACTCCTTGGCCTTCTTCAGCACGGCGTCGGCGCCGCCCATCATGTCGACGTAGCGCTTGGCTTCCTCCTCGGGCGGCAGTTCCCACAGGGTCGCCGGGTTGCCGATGAACCAGCCCAGGTAGAGCACGTAGGTGGCCTTGACGTTGTGGTTCAGCGAGCCGTAGTAGCCACGGTTGGAGAAGCGATCGGCGATGCCCTTGGGCAGTTTCACCTGCTCGGCGATCTCGGTCATGGTCAGGCCCTTGTTGGCCAGGCGCAGGGTCTCGTCGTTGATGTAGCGGTACATGTCGCGCTGCGAGGAGAGCTGGTCGCGGACTTCCTTGTTGCCCCAGATCGGCCAGTGGTGCATGGCGTACATCACCTGGACGTCGTCGCCCCACATCTTCAGCGCCTCGTTGAGGTACTTGGACCAGGGCAGCGGCTCGCGGATCTTCGCGCCGCGCAGCGAGTAGGTGTTGTGCAGGGTGTGGGTGGAGTCCTCGGCGGTGTTCAGCGCCTTCTTCTCCTTGATGTAGTACATCATCTCCGCCGGTGCCTCGCTGCCCGGCGCGTAGAGGAACTCGTAGGTGAGGCCGTCGATGACGCGCTTCTCGCCGGTCTTGGAAATGATGTCGGTGGGCGGGATCAGGGTCACGGTGCCGGCCGAGGTGGTGGTGCCCAGGCCGGCGCCGAGCTGGCCAGTCTCGCTGGGCGGCAGCAGGTTGCCGTACATGTAGCTGGCGCGGCGGCTCATGGCGGTGCCGGCCATGACGTTCTCCGCCACGGCGTGTTCGAGGAAGCCCAGCGGGGCGTAGATCTTCACCTTGCCGGCCTTCACGTCCTTCTCGTCGACCACGCCGCGCACGCCGCCGTAGTGGTCGACGTGGCTGTGGGTGTAGATCACTGCGACCACCGGTTTCTTCGGCCGGTGCGCGTAGTAGAGGTCGAGCGCCGCCTTGGCGGTCTCGGCGGAAATCAGCGGGTCGAAGATGGTGATGCCGGACTTGCCTTCGACGATGGTCATGTTCGACAGGTCGTAGTTGCGCACCTGGTAGATGCCATCGGTGACCTGGAACAGGCCGGAGATGTTGATCAGCTGCGACTGTCGCCACAGGCTGGGGTTGGTGGTGGCCGGGGCGGCTTCGCCTTCCTTGATGAAGTTGTACTTGGCCGGGTCCCAGATCAGGTTGCCTTTCTCGCCCTTGATCGGCTCGCTCGGGAGCGGCGCAATGAAGCCCTTGTGGGCCAGTTCGAACGAGGTCTTGTCGTTGAAGGGCAGTTCCTGCAGCAGGGCGTCGTTGGCGGCCTTGGTGGCGTCGGTGGCCGGCTTGGGCGCCTCGGCGGCCCAGGCCTGGGTGGTCATGGAAATGGCTGCTGCCAGCAGGAACGACGAGCTGAACTTCCAGAGCCTGGCGTGTCCCTGTCTATCCATGGAATTCGAAGTCTGCGCGATCGGTTTCATGTCAAGCTCCTTCTTGCTTGATGCGCTGTACCCTTCGAGGCAACTGCCAGCGGTGTCTTTTGTTTACTGCATCGGGGTTCGGGGCCTCGTTTGCGCGGCATGACCTGCAGCGGGCAGGCCATGCCGTGGCATCGGGTTACTTGTGCTTCAACTGCTCGTAGGACTTGACCATGTCCCGCGCCCAGCCATCGAGCAGGGCCTTGGCGTCGTTGGCGGACATGACCTGGGAGGAGTTTTCCAGCTCGGTGCCGGCGCCCTTGCGCACCACCTGGGCGACCACCGTGCCGTTGCTGCCGTCGAGGAAAGCGGCTTCGGTGGCGATGCTGGTGTCCTGGTCGCGGATGCCGGTCGCGGTGCTGACCCCGGCGGCGATCAGGGCGATGGGGATGACTTCGTAGGGTTGCAGGCCCTTGGTCGAAGCGCTGACGGCGGTAATCGCCGGGCGCACGATCAGCACGCCCGGGCCGGGGCCGCTGGCCAGGGGCAGGGCCTTGGCGAATTGCGTCTGCAGCGCCTGGTCATAGTACTTGGTGATGCCATCCAGGGTGCTCTGCGGGATCTTCTCGCTGGGCTGCGGTTGCGGGTAGAGCTGGCTCGGTTCCACATACACGCTGGTGAACTGGCTGACGTCGATGCCAGGTTTGATCCAGCGCATCACCGGTGCGCCGGAGGGGGACTTCTCTTCCTTCAGGACCTTGTAATCCTTGAGGAAGCCGGAGTAATTCTCCGGCTCCACGTACTTGCTGGCGCAGCCTGTGATGGTCAGGGTGGCCAGGCACAGCGGCATGGCCAGGAGTTTCCAGTTCATTGCATTGCTCCTTTTGGGGGGGACTGCATCGATAGTGTCGGGACCGCGCTCTTGCCGGCGCCTTGCTCGTGCTCAGAAACGCCAGGTCGCACCGCCGCCGATGACATGCAGGGCGGCGTTGCGGTATGTGCCGGAAAGGGTCTCTCCGGAGCGCGACTTGGTTTGTTCCACATCCATGTCGCCCATCCAGATCAGGGTGTAGGCCAGGTGCAGGTCCAGCCCTTCTTCGAGCTGGTAGTTGACTCCGGTCGCCAGGCGCCAGGCCTCACCCATGGGGTTGTCCACGGTGCGATCCTCGTCGTCGACCGCCGAGCTGTCGTAGCCCAGGCCAAGGCTCCAGCGCCATTGCGGGGTGGCCTGGTACTGGGTGCCGATGGAGGCGTGCCAGGTGTCCTTGTACTTGCGGTCGACGGTGCGGTCGACGCCGCCGGCGTTGGCGTCGACGTCCACGCCGATCTCGCCGAACTCGCTCCAGTCCTGCCAGCCCAGGCTGCCCAGCAGCTTCCACTGCGGGTCCAGCTGGTGGGCGATGCTCAGGGTCGCCGTCTGCGGGATGTTCACGTCGAGCTCCAGCGAACTGACGTCCAGGCGGTTGAGCGCGGCGTTGATGATCGGGTTGCTGATCTTGCTCACGTCGGGGCTGTCTTCGAATTCCAGCTTCACCTTGCTGGTGTAGGCGAAGCCGATCTGCGTGCGCTCGCTCAGGTCATAGAGCAGGCCCAGGTTGACCCCGACGCCGACGTCGGTGTCCTTGTATTCCAGCTGGCCGTCGGGGTTGTCGCGCAGGCCCAGCAGGTTGTTGTTGATGGCCATCTCGGTGCGGTAGTAGCCGTAGACGATGCGCGGGCCGATGCCGACAGTGAGGTCGTCGGTGAACTTGTGCGCGATGGTCGGCTGGAAGGACACGCCGATGATCGCGGTTTCCTGGCTGAAGTAGCGGCCGGCCCAGTCGTCGTCGTAGTTCAGCGCCAGGCCGAAGTTGCCGTACATGCCGAAGCCGATGGCCGAGCGTTCGTCGATCTGCTGGCTGACGAAGAGGCTCGCGCCGGGCAGCCATTCCAGGGCGTTGCCGCCTTCGTTGCCATCGAACTGGTTGTTGTCGTCACGGGAGAAGCGCAGGTCGCCGAGGATGACCTGGGCGTTGGCGCTGATCTGCGTACCCTTGAGCTTCGCGATACCGGCGGGGTTGCTCATCAGCACGCTGGGGTCGCTGGCCAGGGCCGCGGAGCCGGCGTTGGCCAGGCCCATGCCTTCCTGCCCGGCCTCGTAGATCATGATGCCGCCCGCGGCAGCGGGGCCGGAGAACAGGATACAAAGCGATGTGGCAATGGTGGCGCTGATGGCCTTTGCGGCGCCTGTACTGTCTCTCGTCATCGAGCATCCCCCTGCTGGTCCCTGACTGGCTCTCGCGTCGCGCTGGCGGCGTGAAAGGCATTCGCTCCGAATGCGCTCTGGAGACGTTGAGCCTGCTACCCAATGGGAAGCCGGTTGTGAGAAAGAGCCTAGATAGCGATACGGGATATGCAACCGGGTTTTTGCTTCAATGCGCGATCAATGTGCAGTACACGACACATGGGTGGGCATAAAACGTAGCCAATCGTCTGGCCTGGCGGTCGCCCCGCCGCCTGGCGAGTGCGCGCCCGCGAAGCGGCGTTGGTCCCATCCGGGGGCGGCTGTCGCGAAAGAGTGATGCTCCTGCAGCGATGCCCTGGCTTGCGCTGGGCGTGGCGCCTCGGTCAGCATGCCGGCCGCCACTCTTCGAAAAGACCTGCCGCCCATGCGCCGCCTGCCTTCGCTCACCGCTTTGCGCACCTTCGAGTCCGCCGCCCGCCACGCGCATTTCGGCCGCGCCGCCGCCGAGCTGTGCGTCACCGACAGCGCGGTCAGCCACCAGATTCGCCAGCTCGAAGAGCAGCTGGGGGCGACGCTGTTCGAGCGCCAGGGCCGCCAGGTGCAGCCCACTCCGCAGGCGCGGCGCCTGCTGCGCAGCCTGCAGCAGGCCTTCGACCTGATCGGTACGGCGTGCGATGAGTTGCGTGATCCGGGCTCCCAGGCACAACTGCATATCGCGGTGACGGTGGAGCTGGCGCAGAAGTGGCTGGTGGGCCGGCTGGCGGACTTCGCCGAGCGTTATCCGGAGATCGTCCTGCACCTGCATGAACAACCGCTGGAAGCGCCGGGGCCGGCCGCCGAGATCGACCTGGCGATCACCTACGGCACCGGCCCGGCGGACGCCAGCACCTACTTCGTGCGGCCATTGCCAACCCTGCAGTTCTTCCCGGTGTGCAGCCCCGGCCTGTTCAACCAGTCGCCGCTCAAGCACCCGCGCGACCTGGCGCGCCACTGCCTGCTGCACGATGACCAGGACGGCAAGTCCTGGACCGCCTGGCTGACCACCCATGCCAGCGACATTCGCCCCAGTCGGCACGTCTACCTCGGCCACGCCGGGCTGACCATGGAAGCGGCGGTGCGCGGGCAGGGCGTGGCCATCGGCGACAACCTCACCAGCGCCGAGGACCTGGCCAATGGCCGGCTGGTGCGCCCGTTTGCCGCGCAGATCACTTCGCTGGGGCAGTACGCGCTGGTCTGCGAACGCCTGCGCCTGGAGAAGCCGGCGGTAGCCAGCTTCATCGAATGGTTTACCGACCAGCTTGCTGACAGGTAGCACCGCAGCTCCCTTGTAGGAGCGCCCCATGGGCGCGA
>NZ_JYOA01000008.1:65692-170186 GCF_000955805.1 Pseudomonas sp. 21
GCATGGCCCGCTCCTACAATGACTTCATCTTTGTTTCGCTGAATGGTGAATTTAATTCGTCTATTCCGCGAATTTCATCAGTGGTTGCTGGCGCTCCGGGGCGGCAATCTTGCGCCATCCCTTACACCACCCGGAGAGCTCCAATGTCCCGTACCCACTCGACCCTGCCCAAGGCCGACGGCTTCCGCCTGCCCGGTGAATTCGAACCCAAGGCCCGCTGCTGGCTCGGCTGGCCGGAGCGCACGGACGTCTGGCGCAACGGCGGCAAGCCGGCGCAGAAGATCTGGGTCGAGGTGGTCAGCGCCGTCGCCAGCAGCGAGCCGGTGACCGTCTGCGCCTCGGCCGCGCAATACGCCAACGCCCGCCGCATGCTCCCCGAGAACGTGCGGGTGGTGGAGATGACCTGCAACGACACCTGGTTCCGCGACAGCGGCCCGGCCTTCCTGGTCAACGACGCTACCGGCGAGATGCGCGGCGTGGACTTCCAGTTCAACGCCTACGGCGGCCTCGACGGCGGCCTCTACTACCCCTGGGACAAGGACGACCAGATCGCGCAGAAGATCCTCGAGATTGAAGGCTTCGACCGCTATCGCGCATCGATCATCGCCGAGATGGGCAGCATCCGCAGCGACGGCCAGGGCACCCTGCTGACCACCGAGCAATGCCTGCTCAACCGCAACCGCAATGCCCACCTGGGGAAGGAAGAAGTCACCCGCCGGCTCTGCGACTACCTGGGCGCCGAACACGTGATCTGGCTGCCGCGTGGCTGCAAGTTCGACGAAACCGACGGCCACGTCGACGACCTGGCGTGCTTCGTGCGGCCGGGCGTGGTGGTGATGCAGTGGACGGACGACCGCAGCGACCCGCAGTGGGAGATCTACCAGGAGGCCTACGACGTGCTGCGCAGCGCCCGCGATGCCCGTGGCAATTCGCTGGAGGTGCACAAGCTGCCGCAGCCGCAGGTGCTGGAGTGGACCACTGCCGAAGCCGAGGGCCTGGACCAGGTCGACGGCAGTTTCGAGCGCCAGGAGGGCACGAAAATCTGCGCCTCCTACATCAACTTCTACACCGGCAATTCGGCCATCGTCATGCCGTTCTTCAACGACCCGAACGACCGCATCGCCCAGGGCGTGCTGGCCGAGCTGTTCCCGGACAAGCGCGTGATCGGTATCGACAACTCGCGGGAAATCCTCCTGGGTGGCGGCAACATCGGTTGCATCACCATGCCCCAGTACGCGGCGCCGGCGCGCCGCGGCTGAGGTTCCCGCGCGGGCCGAGCCGTACGGGCCGCGTTGCTCACGTCAGCGCGAATCAGCCCAGCCGCAGCGGGTCGCCACCGGCAACCGTGCGGTCCATCAGGCGGATGCTGTCGCGGCCGCCGCGCTTGGAATCATAGAGCGCGGCGTCGCCTTGCTCGATCAGCGCAGCGAGGCTGGCCGGCGGCTGGTCGAACAGGTTGGCGCCGATGCTCAGGGTTACCGCCTGGGGCGTCGCGAAGTTCTGCGTGGCGGTGCTCTGGAATTGCTCGCGCAGCTTGGCCGCCAGCGCCATCACCTGTTCGCCGCTGACGTTGCCCAGCAGGATGACGAACTCGTCACCCCCCAGCCGCGCTGCCACCGCTCGCTCGGGCAACGCCGCCCGGATCAATTCGCTGAGCGCCACCAGCAGGCGGTCGCCGGCGGTGTGCCCGTGCAGGTCGTTGACCTGCTTGAAGTTGTCGATATCGATCAGCAACAGCGCGCCGGGGCGTTCCGCAGAGATGTCCTCGAACACGCGGGGCGCACGGACTTCCAGTGCGCGGCGGTTGTACAGGGCGGTCAACGGGTCGCGTGCGGCAAGACGGGCGATGCGCTTCTCGCGGCGATAGCGTTCGGTGCCGGTCATCGACAGGGCAATCAGCATGATCGCCATGGCGCCTTCGACCAGGGAAATCTGGATGATTTCGCCGCGGAAGGCGGCGAGGTCGATCAGCGTGCCGGGGATGATCACCGTCGCGCCCTTGGCCAGGTAGAAGGCGCCGTGTACCAGCATCACGTAGCGCAGCTGCACCGCGCCTACGCTCAGGGACTTGCCGTGGGGGCGCAGCAGGTAGCTGGCGCGCAGGGAGAGCAGGGCGACCAGCCAGGAGTTGGCCAGCAGCATGAGCTTTGACCACAGCGGGCCGCCGTCGGGCAGCGCCAGCAGTGCCGCCCAGGTGAGCGGGACCAGCAGCCAGCCCCGCGACAGCCGTGCCTCGGTGAACTTCGCCACCCCGCTGAGGAAGAACCAGTGCGCCAGCACCAGCAGGCCATTGGCGAACCAGATGCCCACCAGCAGGTAGCCGCTCATGCGCATCAGGGCGAGGGTGGAACCGATGGTGATGGTGGCGAATCCCGCGCTCCAGAACAGCAGCGAACGCTCGCGCACGCTGCGCCATTCGATGGCCAGATACAACGCTGCGGCCGCCGCGAGGGCGACCGAGATAGTCAACATGGTGGGTGGGTCGAGCGCCATTTTCGAAACCGTACTGCACTGTCGGCAAAAACCGTGATTGTAAGCGCCCTTGCTGGTTTTCCGGTATGCCAGCCGGGCGCTTCCGGTCGGGTTTGTAGCGCCCCTGTCGCGTCTGGGAAGCGCTTCTTCCGCTTTCGTCGCATTGCAGAAGCGGCCAGTGGCCATCAGACTGCGCGGGTTCGTGAGTCGTTGCTGTGGGGCTGGGAGGCCCGAAGCCATGGAAAAGCCAACGCGCCGGCGCTGGAGCCCGCTGTGGTTCCTGATCGTCGCGGCCAGTTACCTGATCGCCATCCTGTTCACCGTGGCCCTGGCGGGGCTGGGCTGGATTCTCTTCTCCGGCGGCCTGGACGTGACCGTGGTGAAGGAGCGCCGCTACCTGTTGCTGGGCAGCGGCGGGCTGATGCTGGCGGTGTCGGCCTATATCCTGCTGATGTCGATCCCCACCAGCATCCTCTCGGCGGTGCGCCGCGAGCGCTCCTGATCTCAGCCAGCCTCGCGGCGCAGGTGAAAGCGGCAGGTCTCGCCGCCCCGGTGCATGCACTCCAGGTGCTCGACCGGGTGGCCGCCCAGGGTGCCGATCAGCGCCAGGTCCAGTTCGCAGACTTCCGGGTGCTGCTCGGCCAGGTGATGGAACACGCAGTTGTGAGCAACGATCTCTGCCTCTCCGGAGCTGCGGAAGATCACCTGCGCCTCGTAGCCATTGTCGCTGAGGTGCTCGGCGATGCGCTCCTCGTTCACCGGCTCGGTTTCCAGCTCGCCGGCCAGCCGCGTGCCCAGCTTGCGCATCATTTCCTGCAACGCCTGCGCGCCAATCAGCTGCGCTATCTCGCCGATCAGCAGGTCACCGAGCAACTGGTAGTGCCGGGGGAAGAGTTCCCGGCCGCGCGGGCTCAGCCGGTACAGTTGCTCGGGGCGGCGCCCGGTGGGGCGAGTGGGGCCGCGCAGGACCAGTGCATCGCGCTCCAGCGCGGCCAGGTGCTGGCGCACGGCGGTGCGCGTCACGGCCAGTTGCTCGGCCAGTTCGTCGATGCTCATGCCGCCCGCCTGGTAGAGCAGGGCGGCGAGCAGGTCCTGCTGGGTACGGCCCATTCCCTGAAGCATGCTTCTACCCCGCGGTGTGGAATTTGTCCGGGAACTGCTTGACCAGCGCTGCGCTCAGCGCGTCGGCGAGCATCTGGATGTGCTGGCGCATGCCCTGCCAGGTCTTCGCTTCATTGGCGTAGTCGTGCGCGGCCAACTGGTCGATCTGTGCGATGTGCTGGGCGCCGTGGGTACTGAGCAGGGCGACCAGGTCTTGCTCCGGCAGGTTCGGGTTGGCCGCGGCGAGGAACCTGGCGATAGCCCCGGCATTGCTGGTCAACTCGCTGACGGCGGCCTTGCGCCCGTCATCGTCCTTCCCGACGGTGGCGTCGCTGTAGTGTTTCACCGCGCCCCAGTGCCCGGCCAGCAGCTTGAGCAACTGGTCGGCGGCCGGTTGGCCGTAGAGCGGCGCGATGGCGTTGGCGATGCGGGTAGCGTTGGCCACCACCTGGTCGGCGGCGACCCTGGCCTGGGCCTTGTCGCCGACCTGGTTGGCCTGCACGTAGTCGCGGATCCAGAAGATGTGCTCCTGCCACAGGTCGCGCAGGGCAAGGCGGTTGTTCAATGCCGCCGGGGAAGAGGCGGCGCTGCTTTCGTGGGACATCGGGGTGGAGTAGCTGGCGGCGCTGGCGTCAGTGGCAAGGGCGCAGAGCGTGGCGAACACAACGAAAAGCGACGAGACGGTTTTCATGGCGATAGCCTCGGTAGGGACTTCAAAATCAATTAAGGCATATAAAGATGCCGTAATTGATTTATCCGACCGAAGGCGGTGGAGGCTGATGCTGTTGCTTGCGTCAGCAGGCTGGCAGGATCAAGGCGGGGAGTTTCGCCACATGTTGGCCAATGCCTGGCAGCATCGCTGCGCAGGCATTGGCCCGGTCAGGTTTTCAGAAGCAGGCGCGCATTCAGAGCCCGATATCGCTGCGCCGGTTGCTGGAGCCTTCGATGGGGTCTTCATCCAGGCTGAAGCCCCGGACACCGATCTCCTTCTCCAGCGCCAGCAGGTACTGGCGCAGCGCGTGGCGGGTTGATTCCTCGCGCAGGCTGTGGTGCACGTGGTTGGCGACCTGGGCGTAGGGCAGCGGCTTGCGCTCCTGGCGCTCGTCGATGCTTACCAGGTGCCAGCCGTAGCGAGACGCCAGCGGCCGGTCGTGCAGGCCCACCGGCAGGCGCTGCAGGGCCTGGTCCAGTTCGGCCACGGTCTGCCCGGAGGTCAGCCAGCCCAGCTCGCCGCCTTCGTCTCTGGACGGGCAGGCGGAATGCCGCTGGGCCAGGTCGGTGAAGCGTTCGGGGTGTTCGCCCAGTTCCTTCAGCAGCTTCTCGCCCAGCCGGTAGTGCGCGTCGCGGGCCTTGGCGTCCTCCGGTGCGGCGGGCAGCAGGATGTGCCGCACGCGCAGGCGGGTCGGCTCGGAGAAGCGCTCGCGGTGGGTGTCGAAGTAGCGACGGCAAGTGGCTTCGTCCGGCTCCGGGACGTTCAGCTCGCGATCCAGCAGGGTTGCGACGGCCTGGTCATCATCCGCGATGCTCGCCGTCAGGCCGAGCATGCTGGCGCGTTGCGACAGCAGTTCACGCACGACCAGTGCGCGCACGGCGCTGAGTTGCGCATCGGCCAGCGAGGAGGCCGGGTGGAAGGGCGTCTCCCTGGCGATGTCCGCTTCGGTGAGTTCGGTGTCGCCGACGCGGATCACCGGGATCGGCGAATCGGGGAGGTTCTCGACTGCAATCATGTCCATCTGCGTTTCTTCCTCAGCCGCGGCGGCGGACGATCTGGTAGTTACGCCCGAAGTAGCCCAGGGGAATGCTCCACACGTGCACCAGGCGGGTGAAGGGGAACAGCAGGATGATGGTCAGGCCGATGAAGATGTGCAGTTTGAAGATCAGCGGCGCTTCCATCACGAAGTCGGCGGCGCCACCGCGGAAGAACACGATGGCCTGCGCCCAGTTGGCCAGCGCCAGCATCATGCCGCCGTCCAGGTGGTCCAGCGAGGCGAAAATGGTGGTCAGGCCGAGGCACGCCTGGAGCAGGAGCAGGGCGATGATCAGGTTGTCCATCGCGCTGGAGGAGGCCCGCACGCGCGGGTTGGCCAGCCGCCGCCAGAGCAGCATGGCGCCGCCGATCACACAGAGCACCCCGGCGATGCCGCCGAAGATGATCGCCATCAGCTGCTTGTGCCCGGCGGAGAGGAACGGCGCGTAGACCCAGTGCGGCGTCAGCAGGCCGACCAGGTGGCCGCCGAAGATCGCCAGGATGCCGATGTGGAACAGGTTGCTCGCCAGGCGCATGTGCTTTGACGAGAGCATCTGGCTGGAGCCGGTCTTCCAGGTGTACTGGCCGTAGTCGTAGCGCATCAGGCTGCCGATCAGGAACACGGTGCCGGCGAGGTAGGGGTAGATGCCGTAGATGAATTGGAGCAGGTATTGCTCGAACATGATGGCGGGCCTCCGTTCATTCTTTGCCGGGTTCAGGGACGCTCTGACGGCATGATCTGCACGACCTGGGGCAGCGCTTCGTACTTGCGCTCGGCCAGGCGTCGTCCTTCGGCGGACTGCAGGCTGCAGTCCTTGTCGGTTTCGGCGTGGAAGCGCACGGCTTCTTCCTCCCACACCGCGTCCAGCGCCTGGGGCGTGTTGTCCGGCGCTTCGCCGGCGGCGACGGGGCGCTGCTCGTCGATGGCCTCGGTGGCGCCGATCAGTGCGAGCAGGGCGCGTGGCACCAGCGCGTAGCGGGTATCGCGCTCTTCCAGACGCGCGGCGAGCAGGGCGAGGATGTGCTGGATGTCACCCAGCCACTGGCCGATCTCCTCATGGCCGCGGGTGGACAGGTACTCCAGGAACAGCGGCAGGTAGTCCGGCAGCTCGCGGGCGTCGAGCTGGAAGCCGGCGGCCTCGTACTCGGCCAGCAGGTTGACCATGGCCTGGCCGCGGTCTCGGGATTCGCCGTGGACGTGCTCGAACAGCAGCAGCGAGGTGGCGCGGCCACGGTCGAACAGCTCGACGTAGGCCTCCTCAAGGTCGAGCAGGTCGCCGGCGGCCAACTCGCCGCACCACTGCGCCAGCTCCGCGCGCAGCGTCAGCGGCAGGCGGTCCTCGCCGTCGAGAATCTCCACGGCTTCGGCGCTGGCGGCCTGCAGCTCGGCAGTCGGGTAGTCGAGCAGGCGCGCCAGCACGCGCAGGCTGAGCAGGCCCACGACGGGGCCTTCATACGGTTCGTAGTTACCCATGGCGACTGTCCTCCACCGGGTCGAAGGTCTGCACCGGCTTGACCAGCGTGGTGGTGTTCTTGCGCCCGCCGAACAGGCTGACCTGGTTGTTGCCGCCGCCGTTGCAGCCGTCGCCGAAGGTGAAGCCGCAACCGCTGCGTTCGGCATAGGCCTCGGGAATGTGCTCGCGGTGGCCCGTGGGGATGACGAAGCGGTCCTCGTAGTTGGCGATCGCCAGGTAGCGGTACATCTCCTCGACCTGGTTCTGGGTCAGGCCGACCTGTTGCAGCACCTCGGTATTGAGCTCCTTGTCGACGTGCTTGGCGCGCATGTACACACGCATCGCCATGAGCCGCTTGAGGGCCAGCACCACCGGTGCTTCCTCGCCGGCGGTGAGCATGTTGGCCAGGTAGCGCACCGGGATGCGCAGCGACTCGACCTTGGGCAGCACGCCGTCGAATTCCACGTGCCCGGCCTCGGCGGCGGACTGGATCGGGGAGAGCGGCGGCACGTACCAGACCATCGGCAGGGTGCGGTACTCCGGGTGCAGCGGCAGCGCCAGCTGCCAGTCGATGGCCAGCTTGTAGACCGGCGAGGCCTGGGCGGCGGCGATCACGTTGTCGGGGATGCCGTCCTTGCGCGCCTGGGCGATGACTTCCGGGTCGTGCGGGTCGAGGAAGATCTCGCACTGGCGGTGGTAGAGGTCACGGTCATCCTTGGAGGCGGCCACTTCCTCGATGCGGTCGGCATCGTAGAGCAGCACGCCGAGGTAGCGGATGCGCCCCACACAGGTTTCCGAGCACACGGTGGGCTGGCCGGTCTCGATGCGCGGGTAGCAGAAGATGCACTTCTCGGACTTACCGCTTTTCCAGTTGTAGTAGATCTTCTTGTACGGGCAGCCGCTGATGCACATGCGCCAGCCACGGCACTTGTCCTGGTCGATGAGGACGATGCCGTCTTCTTCGCGCTTGTAGATCGCGCCGCTGGGACAGGAGGCCACGCACGCCGGGTTCAGGCAGTGTTCGCACAGGCGTGGCAGGTACATCATGAAGGTGTTTTCGAACTGCCCGTAGATGTCCGCCTGGACCTGGTCGAAGTTGATGTCCTTGCGCCGTTTGGCGAACTCGGTGCCGAGCAGTTCTTCCCAGTTCGGGCCCCACTCGATCTTGTCCATGCGCTGCCCGGAGATCAGCGAACGCGGCCGTGCCACGGGCTGGTGGTCGCCCTGCTTGGCGCTGTGCAGGTGCTGGTAGTCGAAGGTGAAGGGTTCGTAGTAGTCGTCGATCTCCGGCAGGTCCGGGTTGGCGAAGATGTTCGCCAGCACCCGCCACTTGCCGCCGATGCGCGGGTTGATGGAGCCGTCGGCGTTGCGCACCCAGCCGCCGTTCCATTTCTTCTGGTTCTCCCATTCCTTCGGGTAGCCGATGCCGGGCTTGGTCTCGACGTTGTTGTACCAGGCGTACTCGATGCCTTCACGACTGGTCCAGACGTTCTTGCAGGTGACTGAGCAGGTGTGGCAACCGATGCACTTGTCGAGGTTCAGGACCATCCCGACCTGGGAACGAATCTTCATTTGACGGCCTCCTGCTGATAGTCGTTGCCTTCGCCGTCGAGCCAGTCGACGCGGCGCATCTTGCGCACGATGACGAACTCGTCGCGGTTGGATCCCACGGTGCCGTAGTAGTTGAAGCCATAGGAGAGCTGCGCGTAGCCGCCGATCATGTGGGTCGGCTTGGGGCAGACCCGCGTGACCGAGTTGTGGATGCCGCCGCGCGTGCCGGTCATCTCCGAGCCCGGGATGTTCAGGATGCGTTCCTGGGCGTGGTACATCATCGCCATGCCCGGGCGTACCCGCTGGCTCACCACCGCGCGGGCGGCGATGGCGCCGTTGGCGTTGTACAACTCGATCCAGTCGTTGTCGGAGACGCCGATGGAGCGGGCGTCGTCCTCGGACATCCAGACGATCGGCCCGCCGCGCGACAGGGTCTGCATCAGCAGGTTGTCGCTGTAGGTGGAGTGGATGCCCCACTTCTGGTGCGGGGTCAGCCAGTTCAGGGCGATCTCCGGGTTGCCGTTGCTCTTGGGCGCGGCAACGCTGGCGGCGGCCTTGGTGTCGATGGGCGGCCGGTAGACCATCAGGCTTTCGCCGAAGGCGCGCATCCACGGGTGGTCCTGGTAGAACTGCTGGCGGCCGGTGACGGTGCGCCACGGGATCAGCTCATGCACGTTGGTGTAGCAGGCGTTGTAGCTCACGTGCTCGTCTTCCAGGCCCGACCAGGTGGGGCTGGAGATGATCTTGCGCGGCTGTGCGACGAGGTCGCGGAAGCGGATCTTTTCCTCTTCCTTGGGCTTGGCCAGGTGTGTGTGGTCGCGCCCGGTGATCTTCGACAGTGCCGCCCAGGCCTTCACGGCCACCTGGCCGTTGGTCTCCGGCGCCAGGGCGAGAATCATCTCGGCGGCGTCGATGGCCGAGGCGATCTTCGGCCGGCCCTCGGCGGAGCCTTCGAGCTTGCGGTAGTTGAGCTTGCCGAGCAGGTCGACTTCGGTTTCGGTGTTCCAGGCGATGCCCTTGCCGCCGTTGCCGATGGTGTCCAGCAGCGGGCCGACGGCGCTGAAGCGCTCGTAGGTTTCCGGGTAGTTGCGCTTGACCTCGATGAGCGAAGGCATGGTCTTGCCGGGGATCGCCTCGCACTCGCCTTTCTTCCAGTCCAGCACCTGCGGCTGTGCCAGCTCGCCGGGGCTGTCGTGCTGCAGGGGCAGGGTGACCAGGTCGGTTTCCTCACCGAGGTGGCCGACGCACAGGCGCGAGAACGCGCGGGCGATGCCGTCGTAGATCTGCCAGTCGCTGCGCGCTTCCCAGGCCGGGTCGGTGGCGGCGGTGAGGGGGTGGATGAAGGGGTGCATGTCCGACGTGTTGAGGTCGTCCTTTTCGTACCAGGTGGCGGTGGGCAGCACCACGTCCGAGTACAGGCAGGTGGTGGACATGCGGAAGTCCAGGGTGGTCAGCAGGTCGAGCTTGCCTTCGATGGGCTCGTCCTTCCAGACGACCTCCTCGGGCTTCCTGCCGGTTTCGCCGAGGTCCTTGCCGAGCAGGCCGTTCTTGGTGCCCAGCAGGTACTTGAGCATGTACTCGTGGCCCTTGCCGGAGGAGCCGAGCAGGTTGGAGCGCCAGACGAACAGGTTGCGCGGGTGGTTCTGCGGGTTGTCCGGGTCTTCGCTGGCAAAGCGCAGCTGGCCGCTTTTCAGCTGTTCGACGGTGTAGTCCACCGTGCTCTTGCCGGCGGCCTGGGCGGCGGCGGCCAGGCGCAGTGGGTTGATGCTCAGTTGCGGTGCCGAGGGCAGCCAGCCCATGCGCTCGGCGCGCACGTTGAAGTCCACCAGGCTGCCGCTGAAGTCCTGCGGACGGGCGAGCGGGGAGAGCAGCTCCTTCACTTCCAGCTTCTCGTAGCGCCACTGGCTGGAGTGGTTGTAGAAGAACGAGGTGCCGTTCATGTGGCGCGGCGGGCGGTGCCAGTCGAGGGCGAAGGCCAGCGGTGTCCAGCCGGTCTGCGGGCGCAGCTTTTCCTGGCCGACGTAGTGCGACCAGCCGCCGCCGCTCTTGCCGATGCAACCGCAGAGGATGAGCATGTTGATCAGCCCGCGGTAGTTCATGTCCATGTGGTACCAGTGGTTCATCCCGGCACCGACGATGATCATGGAGCGCCCGTGGGTCTTGTCGGCGTTCTGCGCGAACTCGCGGGCGATGCGGATCATCTGCGCCGCCGGCACCCCGGTGATCGCCTCCTGCCAGGCCGGGGTGTAGGGCTTCATCTGCCCGTAGTCGCTGGCGCCGTCGTCCTCGCCCGCGCCGCCGACGGTGGCTTGCAGGCCACGGTCGATGCCGTAGTTGGCGGCAGTCAGGTCGAACACGGTGACGGCCAGCACCTCGCGGCCATCGGCCAGTTTCAGGCGCTTGGCCGGCACGTGGTGGTAGATGACATCGCGCACCTTCACGTTGGGGAAGTGCTGGCGCTCGATGCCGCCGAAGTAGGGGAAGGCCACCCGCGCCACTTCGTCGTGCTGGCCGAGTTGCGACAGGCGCAGGCTGATTTCCTTGCCGTCGGCGTCGACCTGTTCCAGGTTCCAGTGGCCGCTCTCGCCCCAGCGGAAGCCGATGGCGCCGCGCGGTACCACCAGACGATCGCCGCTCTCGTCCCAGGCCACGGTCTTCCACTCGGGGTTGTTGGCCTGGGCGAGGTTGCCGTCGAAGTCGCTGGCGCGCAGTTGCTTGCCCGGCACCAGGCTGCCGTCGTCGCGCGGCTCCAGTTCCACGAGAATCGGCATGTCGGTGTAGCGGCGGATGTAGTCGGTGAAGTAGGCGCTGGGTTTCTCCAGGTGGAATTCCTTGAAGATCACATGGCCCATGGCGATGGCCAGCGCGGAGTCGGTGCCCTGCTTGGCGCTCATCCACTCGTCGCAGAGCTTGGAGATTTCCGCGTAGTCCGGGGTGATGGCGATGGTCTTGGTGCCCTTGTAGCGCACCTCGGTGAAGAAGTGCGCGTCGGGGGTACGGGTCTGCGGGACGTTGGAACCCCAGGCGATGATGTAGCCGGAGTTGTACCAGTCGGCGGACTCGGGCACGTCGGTCTGCTCGCCCCACACCTGCGGCGAGGCGGGCGGCAGGTCGCAGTACCAGTCATAGAAGGACAGGCACACGCCGCCGATCAGCGACAGGTAACGGGTGCCCGAGGCGTAGGAAACCATCGACATCGCCGGGATCGGCGAGAAGCCGACCACGCGGTCCGGGCCGTAGGTCTTCACGGTGTAGACGTTGGCGGCGGCGACCAGGGTCTGCATCTCGTCCCAATCGGCGCGCACGAATCCGCCACGGCCGCGGATGGACTTGTACTGCCTGGACTTCTGCGGGTCCTCGACGATGCTCGCCCAGGCCAGTACCGGGTCCTTGTGGGTCGCCAGCGCATCGCGCCAGAGCTGCACCAGCGCCTTGCGCACCATCGGGTATTTCAGCCGGTTGGCGCTGTACAGATACCAGGAGTAGCTGGCGCCGCGCGGGCAGCCACGGGGCTCGTGGTTGGGCAGGTCGGGGCGGGTGCGCGGGTAGTCGGTCTGCTGGGTTTCCCAGGTGACCAGGCCGTTCTTCACATAGATCTTCCAGCTGCAGGAGCCGGTGCAGTTCACCCCGTGGGTCGAGCGGGCGATCTTGTCGAACTGCCAGCGCTGGCGATAGCCGTCTTCCCAGTCGCGGCTCTCATCGCGGGTTTCACCGTGGCCGCCGGCGAACTCCGGGGGACGCTTGACCAGGTAGCGCAGACGGTCGATGAAGAAGCTCATGTTTCTCCTCCTAATCTGTGCGCGCCACTAGAGCCAGCAGCGCAGCTCTCTAGCAACGCGACGCTTCAGCAACGCACTTCGGCATTGCCACGGGTGTAGAAGAACCAGGTCAGCGCGATACACAGCACGTAGAACACGATGAACCCGTAGAGCGCCCATTCCGGGCCTCCGGTGAGGTCGAACGAACTGCCGAACGATTTCGGGATGAAGAAGCCGCCGTAGGCCGCCACCGCCGAGATGAAGCCCACCGCGGCGGCGGACTCCTTCTCGCTCTGCAGGCCCTGCTGCTCGGCGGGCAGGCCGGGGAACAGGCGTGGCGTCATGATCCGGAAGATCGCCGGGATCATCTGCGTGGTGCTGGCATTGCCCACGCCGGAGAAGAAGAACAGCAGCAGGAACATCGCCAGGAAGCCCCAGAAGGCACCCGGCTGGTCCTTGCCGGCGATGAAGAACAGCACGCCGCCGACGCACACGGCCATGGCGACGAACACCCAGAGGCTGATCCGCCCGCCGCCGAAGCGGTCCGCCAGGCCACCGGTGAAGGCGCGGGCCAGCGCCCCGATCAGGGGGCCGAGGAAGGCGAACTTGAGCACGTCGACGCCGGGGAACAGGTGCCCGGCCAGCAGCGGGAAACCGGCGGAGAAGCCGATGAAGCTGCCGAAGGTGCCCGTGTAGAGCACGCTCATCAGCCAGGTGTGCTTGCGCTTGAAGATCGCCATCTGGTCGGCGAAGGATGACTTGGCGCTGGCGATGTCGTTCATGCCGAACCAGGCGGCGATGGTCGCGATGACGATGAAGGGCACCCAGATGAAGCCGGCGTTCTGCAGCCACAGCGGTGTGCCGGCGGCGGTCATCTGCGGCTCGCCGCCCAGGCCGCCGAATACCGCCATGGTGATGCACAGCGGTACGGCGAACTGCATGACGCTCACGCCCAGGTTGCCCAGCCCGGCGTTCAGGCCCATGGCCGCGCCCTTGGCCTGTTTGGGGAAGAAGAACGAGATGTTCGCCATGCTCGAGGAGAAGTTGCCGCCGCCCAGGCCGCAGAGCAGGGCGAGGATCAGCATCACCAGGTACGGCGTGTTCGGATTCTGTACGGCGAAGCCGATCCACAGCGCCGGCAGCAGCAGCGATGCGGTGGACAGCGCCGTCCAGCGCCGGCCGCCGAAGATCGGCACCATGAAGCTGTAGAAGATGCGCAGCGTGGCGCCGGACAGGCCGGGCAGGGCGGCCAGCCAGAACAGCTGGTTGGCGCTGTAGTTGAAGCCCGCCAGCGGCAGCTTGGCCACCACCACCGACCAGACCATCCAGATGGCGAAGGCCAGCAGCAGGTTGGGGATGGAAATCCACAGGTTGCGCGTGGCGATGCGCTTGCCGGTCTGCTCCCAGAACGCCGGGTCCTCGGGGTGCCATTCGCGCAGTACGAAGCTGCTGGGGGTGGAGAGTTCCGGCAGGTCGCGGGACGGGTTGCTTTCGGCCCATTCCACCCGCTCGGCCATGCGGATCGCGTAGTGCATCCAGGCCAGCGCACCGGCGGCGATCAGGAACAGCAGCATGAAGCAGCTCTGCCAGATGCCGACCACGTCATTGAGCATGCCGAAGGTCAGCGGCAACAGGAAACCGCCCAGGCCGCCCATCATCCCCACCAGCCCGCCGACCACGCCGACATGCTGCGGGTAATAGGTGGGGATGTGCTTGAACACCGCCGCCTTGCCCAGGGACATGAAGAAGCCCAGCACGATGATGATCGCCGCGAAGCCGATCAGCCCCAGGTGCATCGAGAACTCCACCTCGCCGCGTACGCCGGTGACGACATAGCGGGTCGGTGGATAGCTGAGCAGGAAGGTGCAGATCACCGACAGGCTCAGGGTCCAGTACATCACCCGGCGCGCGCCGTGGCGGTCCGACAGCCAGCCGCCGAGGATGCGGAACAGGGAGGCCGGCACGGTGTACAGCGCGGCGACGAAACCGGCGGCGGCCAGGCCCAGGCCGTACACCTCCATCAGGTAGTGCGGCAGCCACAGGGCCAGCGCCACGAAGGCACCGAAGACGAAGAAGTAGTAGAGCGAGAAGCGCCACACGCGCAGCTCGGCCAGCGGCGCCAGTTGCTCGGACAGCGGGATGGCCTTGGCCTGGCGGGTGGCGGCCTGCGGGTCGGTCTTGGCCAGCAGGATGAACAGGATGCCCATGGCGCCCAGCACCAGGGCGTAGACCAGCGCGGCGCCGCGCCAGCCGAGGGCGAGCATCAGCAGCGGGGCGGCGAGGTTGGTCAGGCCGGCGCCGACGTTACCGGCGCCGAAGATACCCAGCGCGGTGCCCTGGCGCCCCGGTTCGAACCAGGTGGCGGTGTAGGCGGTGCCGACGATGAAGCCGCCGCCGGCCAGGCCCACGCCCAGGGCGGCCACCAGCAACATCGGGAAACTGTTGGCGAAGGTCAGCAGGTAGACGCAGACGGCCGACACCAGCATCAGCAGGCCGAACACCCAGCGGCCACCGTAGCGGTCGGTCCACAGGCCGAGGAAGATGCGCGAGATCGAGCCGGTCAGCACCGGCGTTGCCATCAGCAGGCCGAGCTGGGTATCGCTGAGGCCGAACTCGTTCTTGATCTGCAGGCCGAGGATGGAGAACAGCGTCCACACGGCGAAGCACAGGGTAAAGGCAAGGGTCGACAAGCCGAGGGCGCGATAGCGGTCGCCGGCTGGGATTGAAGTAGCCATTCTGCACGCAGTCCCTTGAAGGTACCGTCAGCAACGGTTCGTTCCATCCAGCCGTGACGACGCCGGGGCAGGTCAGTGGTCACCTGCGCTCGCGGGCATTGCCATTAGCCGAATCACGGTCAGTCTTGTGGCGTTTCTGGTTGTCTTGGCACTCGACGGTGCTGCAGAGGCTCAGCCTAGACGCAGATCAAGGGGAATTCCAAAACCGGGCGGGATATTGCAGCGAACGTGCAGGGTTTGGCGTTTCGCTGTATGGAAATATAAATAACGATGGCCATTAGATTGCCATTGTTTCGATCGGGCGGCCGCCATCAATCGGCAAATGCTGTACGAACGCGGAGATCAGTCCTGCGCGAGAGAACTTCTTGATCCTGCGCAGGAGGCGCGTAGCTTGAGCGGAGTATCGTGCGGCGGCGACTCGCAGCGACAGACTGCCAGCGCCTCAGGAGCCCGTGTCATGCCCGAATCGATGAGTTTCAACCGCGCGCTGGTGGAGAAGTACGACCGTCCCGGCCCGCGCTATACCTCCTATCCCACCGCGCCGCAGTTCCATGGCGCCTTCGCCGCCGACGACTACCGCGCGGCCGCCCAGCGCAGCAACCATCGCGGCACCGAGAGCGCGGCCAAGCCGCTCTCGGTGTACATCCATATCCCGTTCTGCAAGAGCCTCTGCTACTACTGCGCCTGCAACAAGATCATCACCCAGAAGACCCACCGCGCCGTGGAGTACCTGGATTACCTCAAGCGCGAGATCGCCATGCAGGCCGAACTCTTCGACGGCACGCGCAAGCTCACCCAGCTGCACCTGGGCGGCGGGACACCGACCTACCTCACCAGCGAGCAGCTGGGCGAGGTGATGGACAGCCTGCGCGAGCACTTCAACCTCGACGAGAGCGATGACCACGAGTTCTCCATCGAAGTCGACCCGCGCACCATCAGCCGCGAGCGTATTGCCGAGCTGCGCGCCCAGGGCTTCAACCGCCTGAGCTTCGGCGTGCAGGATTTCGACGAGCAGGTGCAGCAAGCGGTCAATCGAGTGCAGAGCGAACAGCAGGTCTTCGACCTGGTCGCGGCGGCCCGCGCGGCGAAGTTCAAGTCGGTTTCCGTGGACCTGATCTACGGCCTGCCGTTGCAGACGGTGGCGAGTTTCGACACCACGCTGGGCAAGATCATCGCCCTGCGTCCCGACCGCATCGCCGCCTACAGCTATGCCCACCTGCCCGAGCGGGTGCGCGCTCAACGGCTGATCCGCCGCGAGGACATGCCGCCCCCCGAGCGCAAACTGGAGCTGCTGGAGTTGACCATCCAGCGCCTGACCGCGGCGGGCTATGTCTATATCGGCATGGACCACTTCGCCTTGCCGGACGATGAACTCACCGTGGCCCGCAGCAACGGCACCCTGCAACGCAACTTCCAGGGCTATTCGACCCACGCCGACTGCGACCTCATCGCCCTGGGCGTGTCGTCCATCAGCAAGGTCGGCGACACCTACGGGCAGAACGTGAAGGAGCTGTCGCAGTATTACGCGCGGATCAACGAAGGCTTGCTGCCGGTGCACAAGGGCTATCGCCTGACCGACGACGACCGCCTGCGTCGCGAAGTGATCAGCGCGCTGATGTGCCATGGCCGGGTGGATTACGCGCCGCTGGAGGAGCGCCACGGCATTCGTTTTGGCGAGTACTTCGAAGGGGCGTTGCGGCAGTTGCAGGAGCAGGTTGGCGACGGCCTCATCGAACTGCACGACGACGCGCTGGTGCTGCTGCCCCAGGGCCAGCTGATGATGCGCAGCGTGGCCATGGCCTTCGACGCCTACCTGGGCGGCGCGCAGCAGGAGCGCTTCTCGCGCACGATCTGATACTACAGCCGGATGCAAAACGGCCCGCCTTCGAGGCGGGCCGTTGCGTTTTCGGCGCTTAGCGGCGGTCGACCCACACGGTCTGCGCGTTGCAGAACTCGCGCACGCCGAAGTGCGACAGTTCGCGACCGAAGCCGCTCTTCTTCACACCACCGAAACCGACCCGCGCGTCGCTGGCGCTGTAGCCATTGATGAACACGCCACCGACGTCCAGTTCGGCGGTCATCTGCCGGGCGCGGGCGAGGTCGGCGGTGAACACCGTGGCAGTCAGGCCGAAATCGCTGTCGTTGGCCAGCTCCAGCGCATGACGAGCGTCCTTCGCGCGGATGATCGAGGCCACCGGGCCGAACAGCTCTTCACGGAACGAGGTCATGTCCGGGGTGACGTCGGCCAGCACGGTCGGCTGGTAGAAGTTGCCCGCGCCTTCCACCTTGCCACCACCCAGCAGCAGGGTGGCGCCTTCGGCCAGGGTGCGTTGCACCTGGTCGTCCAGTTCGTCGCGCAGGTCGAAGCGGGCCATCGGGCCGACGTAGGTCTGCGCCAGGGTCGGATCACCCATCGTCATCTCGCGGGCCGCGGCGACGAAGCGCTCGGTGAAGGCGTCGGCGATGCTTTCCTCGATGATGAAGCGCTTGGCCGCGGCGCAGACCTGCCCGGAGTTCTGGAAGCGCCCGGCGACGGCGGCCTTCACGGCCACCTCGAGGTCGGCGTCGGCGAGCACGATGAAGGCGTCCGAGCCGCCCAGTTCCAGCACGCACTTCTTCAGCGCGGCACCCGCCTGGGCACCGATGGCGGAGCCGGCGCGCACGCTGCCGGTCACGGTGACAGCGGCGATGCGATCGTCGCGGATGGCCTGGGACACCAGGTCGTTACCGACGTTGATCACCTCGAAAACGCCCGCCGGGAAGTCTGCCTGCTGGAACGCCTGCAGCATCCCGTAGGCGCTGCCCATGACGTTCGGCGCATGCTTGAGTACATAGGTGTTGCCCGCCAGCAGCGCCGGCACTGCTCCGCGCAGTACCTGCCAGATCGGGAAGTTCCACGGCATCACCGCGAGGATCGGGCCCAGCGGGCGGTATTCGATCCAGGCGCGCTCGTGCTCCACGCTGGTCGGCTCCGGGGCGAGCATCTGCGGGCCATTGGCGGCGTACCAGTCGCACAGGCCGGCGCACTTTTCCACCTCGCCACGGGCCTGGGTGATCGGCTTGCCCATTTCGGCGGTAATGGTGGCGGCGAGGGCATCGGCGTTGGCGCGCAAGGCCTGGCCCAGGCGTACCAGGGCGGCAGCGCGCTGGTCCAGCGGGGTGCGCTTCCAGGTGGCGTAGCCCTGGGCCGCGCGGGCCAGGGACTGCTCCAGGGCCTCGGCGGACTCGAAGGCGTAGCTGTCGATCACCTCGCCGTTGGCGGGGTTGCGGGAGATCGCGTGGGTCTGCGGGGTGATGCTCATGGCTCGCTCCTGGAAGATGGGGTTGGGAGTGGAGCCAGTGTCGCGTTGAATCATGTTTATGAAAACTGAATAATAATGACGATTACGCTCTCGTTTGGAGAATGAAATGGACCTTGTCCAGCTGGAAATCTTCTGCGCCGTGGCCGCCCACAAGAGCATCGCCGCCGCGGCCCAGGCCATGCACCGCGTGCCGTCCAACCTGACCACACGGATCAAGCAGCTGGAAGCGGACCTGGGCGCCGACCTGTTCATCCGCGAGAACAATCGCCTGCGCCTGTCCCTGGCCGGGCATGACTTCCTCGTCTACGCCACGCGCATCCTTGGCCTGGTGGAAGAGGCGCGCGTGGTGGTCTCGGGCAAGGAGCCCACCGGGCGCTTTCCCATCGGCTCGCTGGAAAGCACCGCGGCGGTGCGCATCCCGCGCCTGCTGGCGCGCTACCACCAGCAGTACCCGAAGGTGGAGCTGGACCTGTCCACCGGGCCGTCGGGCGACATGATCGACGGGGTGATCGCCGGCGAGCTGATCGCCGCCTTCGTCGACGGGCCGATCAGGCACCCGGCGCTGGAGGGCGTGCCGGTGTTCGACGAGGACATGCTGGTGGTCGCGCCATCGCACCACGCGCCGATCCGGCGCGGCCAGGATGCCGACGGCGAGATGATCTACGTGTTCCGCGACAACTGCTCCTATCGCCATCACTTCGAACGCTGGTTCGCCGCCGACGGTGCGGCCCCCGGCGCCATCCGCGAGCTGGAGTCGTACCACAGCATGCTCGCCTGCGTGAGCGCCGGCGGCGGCCTGGCGGTGATGCCGCGCAGCATGCTGAGCAACATGCCCGGCAGCGCCTCGGTCAGTGCCTGGCCGATGGTCGGCGACTTTGCCCGGCTGAACACCTGGCTGATCTGGCGCAGCGACTCGCGTTCGCGCTCGCTGGAGCTGTTCCGCCAACTGGTCGACGAGCAGGCCGCGGCGCTGGACATGGCCGGAGGCCCGGCTGCCCCGCTCTAGTGACGGGGCTGCTGGGTGAAGGTCCGGCGGGTGTCCACCGGCCCGATGCGTTCCAGCGTCCGACGGCCCAGCAGCAGGGGGTAGAGCATGTCCTTGCGGTCGCGCAGGGAGAATTCCTCGACCAGCATCTGCTGGCCGATGCCCACCTCCATCGTCACCACCGGACGATGATCGACGCCTCCGGCTCCGCGCAGCCGCACCCGGCGCACCAGCGGGCGTTCGAATTCCTGGCTGAACGGTTCGCCGGTTTCGCGGTTCCTGCCGACCACGCGAAACCTGACCCATTGCTGCGAGCCGCGGCGGAAGTAGCGGATTTCCCGTGCGTCCATCGAGGAGGTGAGGGCGCCGGTGTCGAGTTTGGCCTTCAGGGCGATGGCGCCGGGGTAGAGGCGGACTTCCTCGATCCAGCCGGTCACCGGGCGCTGCTCGGAGCGGGCTTTCAGCGAGGCCACGAACGTCAGGACCAGCATGGCGAGCGAGAGCGAATTCAACTCCATGGCCATTCTCCGGGTGTCGGGCGGCGGACGACTCGATAGTTGAGCCCGGAAAGTTATGGCGGCGTTAAATGCCGGTCATCGAAATGTGCTTTGGTGGCTGATGGCCATTATTGCCGACCAGCGGCCGTCCTACACGGAGTGCTGCACGGCGCCGCAGCGCTGTCCGCCGAGGCCTGGTAGCTGCTGGGCGCCACGCCCAGGCTGCGGCGGAACATGCTGGAGAAGGCGCTCGGGCTGTCATAGCCCAGCTCCAGCGCCACGCGGGTAACCGGGTTGCCCGCCGCGAGCCGGGTGACGGCGGCGAGCAGGCAGGCCTGCTGGCGCCAGGCGCCGAAGGAGAGGCCGGTCTGCTGGCGGAACAGCCGGCTGAAGGTGCGCGTGCTGCAGTGCAGCTCGGCGGCCCAGAGGTTGGCCGTGACGTCGATAACCGGCGCACGCAGGAAGTCCCGGCACAGTTCGAGCAAGCGCGGATGGGCCGGCAGCGGGGCGAACAGCGGCAGGCTCGGCGCCTCGCGCAGTTCGTGGAGCAGCAGGCGGATCAGGTCGCCGTCGCGGCCGCTCTCGTCATGCAGTGCCGGCACCTCGACGCTGGCCAGCAGCAGGTGATGCAGCAGCGGCGAGACGGTCAGAGCCTGGCACAGCAGGGTATCGCGCACCGGCACCAGCGGGTCGATGTACAGGCTGCGGGTACTGACGCCGCGCATCAGCACCCGATGCTGCTTGCCGGCGGGAATCCACACGCCGCTGTAGGGCGGGATCACCCAGGCGCCGTCCTCGGTCTCCACCTCCATGAGCCCGCTCATGCCGTAGAGGAACTGCGCGCGGCGGTGGGCGTGGGGCTTGAGCAGTGTGCCAAGCGGGTAGTCGGTGCCGATGGCGAGCACGGCGCGGTCGATGTCGTCGACGCTGGCGAGGGGAATGTTGAGCATGGTGGTGAATCTGGCTGAGACGCGATGATTATTCGCCAATCCGCGCAGGTTGGCCAATCACCCTGCGGCCGACTGGCGCGACACACCGTGCTCGCGGGGAATTTGCCGTAGGATCGGGCCGACATGACTTGCCAGGAGGCGACTATGGGTATCCGCGGAAACGACCGTCAGATCGACAACATCGAGTTCAACGTCAGCGACATCGCGCGCAGCAAGGCCTTCTACGGCAGCGCCTTCGGCTGGAGTTTCACCGACTACGGCCCCACCTACAGCGAATTCAGCGACGGTCGTCTCACGGGCGGCTTCACCACCGGCGAGCCGGTACGCCCCGGCGGCCCGCTGGTGATCCTCTACGCCGACGATCTGGTGCAGACCCAGGCTCGTCTCGAGGCGGCTGGCGCCAGCATCAGCCGCGCGACCTTCACCTTCCCCGGTGGCCGGCGCTTCCATTTCATCGACCCGGACGGCTACGAGCTGGCGGTGTGGTCGGCGGACTGATTCCACACCTGCCCGGGCTGCGTCGGAGCCTGGCTCATGTCCAGTCGTTCCTGATGCTCCCGAGTCGCTCCCGCATTCCTTGGCTGGCGCCTGAGCCATGGCTGAGCGCGCAGTCTTCCCACGGAACGATCCGGCCTGATTCGGGATTGACCATCATGGGCTGCAGCACCTCGCCGGTTGCCCGCTCCACCACCTGGACGCTCGGCGCATCCCCGGCGAAGTGCTTGTTACCCCAGGCGATGAGCGCGAAGAGAACGGCTTTCAGGTCACGCCCGCGCTCGGTCGGGATGTACTCGTAGCGCAGAGGCTTTGCGTTGTAGGCGCGCTTCTCCAGCAGCCCTGCCTCCACTAGCGCATTGAGCCGGCGGGTGAGCATGTTCGGTGCGATCTCCAGGCTTCTGGAGAACTCATCGAAGCGTGTCAGGCCGTGCAGGGCATCGCGCATGATCAGCAGGCTCCACCATTCGCCCACGTGTTCGAGACTCAGCGCCACGGGGCACTCCGCATCTTTCATTGTCTTGCGTTGCATAGCGATTTTTCGCGCTCGTGGTCGGGGTAGCCGTATTGGATGTTACTTTCATTATGATAGTAACGTCATCAGTACAACAGAGTAGCAGCCGCGAAGGAGTGGCCTCGATGAGCAAACGTATCGTTGTGACAGGAATGGGCGCCGTTACGCCGCTGGGTTGTGGCGTGGAGCTGGTATGGGAGCGCCTCCTGGCGGGCAAGTCGGGCATTCGCCCGCTCCCGGAGTCGCTGATCGGTGACCTTTCGGTACGAATCGGCGGCCAGGTGCCGGCTCTTGAGGAGGATTCGGAAGGCGGGTTCGACCCCGACCGGGTTCTGTCCCCCAAGGATCAACGGAAAGTGGATCGCTTCATCCTCTTTGCGCTGGCGGCGGCGGAGGAGGCGCTGGCGCAAGCGGGTTGGAAGCCCGCCACAGCACAGGACCAGGAGCGCACCGCAACCATCATTGCCTCGGGCATTGGCGGCTTCCCGGCGATCGCTGAGGCGGTGCGGACGACGGACAGCAAGGGGCCGCGTCGCCTGTCGCCCTTCACCATTCCCTCGTTCCTGTGCAATCTGGCGGCCGGCCAGGTTTCCATTCGGCATGGTTTGAAGGGACCGCTGGGAGCGCCGGTCACCGCCTGCGCGGCAGGCGTACAAGCCATCGGCGATGCGGCCCGCATGATCCTGGCCGGTGAGGTGGATGTGGCGCTGTGTGGCGGCGCGGAGGCTGCCATCCATCGCGTCAGCCTGGCTGGCTTTGCGGCTGCACGGACCTTGGCCAGCGAATTCAATGGAAGTCCGGAGACGGCTTCGCGCCCTTTCGACGAGGCGCGCGAGGGCTTCGTGATGAGTGAAGGGGCTGGCCTGCTGGTCATCGAAGAGCTTGAGCACGCCCTGGCGCGGGGAGCAAAACCCTTGGCCGAGCTGGTGGGTTATGGCACGAGTGCCGACGCTTACCACATCACCTCCGGCCCCGAGGACGGCGATGGGGCTCAGCGGGCCATGAAAAAAGCCTTGCAACAGGCCGGCGTTTCACCAGGCCAGATAGGCCACCTGAATGCCCATGCAACCTCGACCCCGGTTGGGGACAAGGCCGAGCTGGCGGCCATCAAGGCGGTCTTCCAGGGGGCGGCGTCGCCGATAATCAGTGCCACCAAGTCTTCCACGGGGCATTTGCTGGGCGCGGCGGGTGGGATCGAGGCGATTTTCACCGTGCTGGCGCTGCGGGACCAATTGGCTCCGGCGACGCTCAACCTGGGCAACCCGGATCCGCTGGCCGCCGGGCTCAGCCTGGCAACCATCCGGCCGCAAGCGCTGAACACCGACTACGCGCTCTCCAATGGCTTCGGCTTTGGCGGCGTCAATGCCAGTGTGCTGTTCCGACGCTGGTCGAACGAGTGATTCCTGGGCGGCCGAACAGCAAGCAGATCACTGCTGTTGGCCGCCTTATCCTCGAGTTCTCCGGTGGCCGGCGCTTCCATTTCATCGATCCGGACGGCTACGAGCTGGCGGTGTGGTCGGCGGACTGAGCCTTGACCTGCTCGATGTAGCGCCGCACCAGCGGGGATTTCTCGAAGCGCCGGTGCAGCAGCGACAGCCAGGAACGCGGGGCGCAGTCGGCCAGCGAGCGGTAGTTCACCTGTGGCAGCTGCACCCGGCGGACCACCGACTCCGGGACGATGGCGATGCCGCGGCCGAGGGACACCAGGGCGATCACTGCCACCAGACTGCCCGGCTGCTGGCCCAGGTTCGGGGAAAAACCACCAGCGCTGGCGACTTCCAGGGTGCCGGAGATCTGCTCCGGAAGGATGAAGGTATCCTCGCTCAGCCGCGCGGCGCGAATCTCCGGCAGCTCGTTGAGGCGCGAGGCAGCGGGCAGGGCGAGGACGAAGCCTTCCTCCTGCAGCGCGATGGCGTGCAGTTCTTCCGGCAGCTGCATCGGTGAACGCACGTAGGCGAGGTCGAGCGCACCGTCGCGCACCTGCGCCGGCAACTGCGCCATGGGCGCTTCGCGGATGTCCAGGTCCACCGCCGGCAGGGCGCGGGTGAACTGCTCGACATGCTGCTGCAGCACGCCGGAATAGGCCGCCGAGGCCACGTAGCCCAGGCGCAGATGCCCGGTTTCGCCCCGGCCGGCACGTTGCGCGCCCAATTGCGCGGCGTCGAACTGGCGCACCGCGCGTTCGGCCTCCACCCGCAGGGCTTCGCCGGCGGCGGTCAGGCGCACCTCGCGCTGGCTGCGCTGGAACAGCAGTACGCCCAGTTCCTTTTCCATGTCCTGGATCTGCCGGCTCAGGGTCGGCGGTGCGATGCCCAGTTGCTCGGCCGCGCGGGTGAAGTGGCCGTGGTGGGCGACGCTGAGGAAGTAGCGGAAATGACGGATTTCCATGTTCGTTAGTCGCAGGCTAATGACGAAGGCCGCCGTGGCTAACAAGCCCGGCGCACGCGGGCGTTACCGTGGAGGCAACACTACAAGGCTGGCGCGGCGAGGGCAAAACCCGGCGTGCCGGCCAACGCTGGAAGCCTTGCCATGTCCGACCCTGCGATTCGCCCACGACCCTCCGCCCGCTTCACCCTGCTGACCGCCTCGGCGGTGTGCGCGTTGATCATCCTCGACACCAACATCGTCGCCGTTTCGCTGCCGAGCATCGCTCGCGACCTGTCCGGGTCCTTCGCCGACATCGAGTGGGTGGTCAGCGCCTACCTGCTGGCCTTTGCCGCCTGCCTGCTGCCCGCCGGCAGCCTGGCCGACCGTTTCGGCCGGCGGCGCATGCTGCTGCTCGGGTTGGTGCTGTTCGGCGCGGCCTCGCTGGCCTGTGGCGCGGCGCCGAGCCTGCTGTTCCTGGATATCGCCCGTGCCGCCAAGGGCGTCGGCGCGGCCTTGCTGCTGACCTCGGCACTGGCCGCCATCGGCCACCGCTTCCATGAGCCTGAAGAGCGCCTGCGGGCCTGGGCCTTCTGGGGCGCGTGCATGGGCGCCACCATCACCTTTGCGCCGCTGCTGGGCGGGGTGATCTCCGCCACCCTGGGCTGGCGCTGGATCTTCTACCTCAACCTGCCGCTGGTAGTGTTGCTGGGGGCGATGGCGCTGCGCAGCATCGAGGAGTCCCGCGACAGCGCTTCGGCACGACTCGACCCGCTGGGCAGCCTGACCTTCGCCGGCGGGCTGGGCTACCTGATCTGGGCGCTGATCGACGGCAATCGCGTTGGCTGGGACAGCCCGCCGACCCTCGCGCGCCTGCTGGTCAGTGCCGGTCTGCTGGGCTTGTTCGTGCTGGTGGAGCGCAGCCAGGCGCGGCCGATGATCGACCTGCGGCTGATGCGCAGTGGCCGCTTCATCGGCGCCTTGCTCGGCATGTTTGCCTACGCCGCCTGCGCCCAGGTGATGATGACGTTGCTGCCGCTGTACCTGCAGAACGGCCTGCAGATGTCAGCGATAGCAGCGGGCGCGGGGATGCTGCCGTTCGCCCTGGCGATGCTGCTGGCGCCGCGGGTGGGCATGCGCCTGAGCGGGCGCTTCAGCCCGGCGCAGATTTTCGCCTTCGGCCTGTCGCTGGTCGGTGCGGGCAACCTGCTTTGCGCGCTGGCGGCCGGGCAGGGCGGCTACCCGGCCTTCGCCCTCGCCAGCCTGGTGCTGGGTGCCGGCGCCGGGCTGCTCAACGGCGATACGCAGAAGAACATCATGGCCTGCGTGCCCCGCGAGCGCACCGGCATGGCCTCTGGGCTGAGCACCACCACGCGCTTCGCCGCCATCGTGCTGGCCATCGGCATTCTCGGCGGCGTCCTGGCTGCACGCAGCGCCCAGTTGCTGCGTGACGCGCTGGCAAAGATTGCCCCTGCGCAACTGGACAAGGCCGCCGAAATGGCGACCCGCGCGGCGGCCGGTGACATCACGGCGGCGCTGTCGATGGTCGATCCGAACCTGCGCGATGCGCTGGCCCCCGCTGTGCAGCAGGCCTTCATCGGTGGTTTCGAGGAGGTGTTGCTGGTGGCGGGTGTCGCGGCGCTGGTGTTCGCGCTGCTGGTGGGCACGCTGCTTGGTCGGCCGATGCCGGTGCACGAGCCTGTGCCGGCCTGAAACGCCCGTTTGTCCGCTACCCGGCGGGCCGACGGTGGTTGCCGGAACTGTCGTTCGCCCGGCCGGGTCAGGAATCAGGGAGAGTGCGCGTTGTGCGCCTCGTCGCCGCCATCCAGAGCAGATCGGGCCATCCGTGGCCAGGGGGAGAAGCGCATGCAGTCGTCAGTCGAGCCGGAGTTCATGGCACCCAGTGAATACCTGACGTCCACGGGCGTCGCCGTGTTGATGTCGCCGCGTTACATCGCCCCGGGCAAGGTGGGCGAGGTGCTGCTGTCGCTGGCGAAGATGCCGGCCGGCGTGTCGCCGCTGGACGTGGTGGTTGGCCCGTGGGAGTCCCACGAGGAAGCCTTCCGGGCATCCCATGATGCGGCTGAACGCTGGGTCGAGCGCCTCGACGACGGCGTCTGACGCCGCTGGGCGCAGTCTTGGCCATGGCGCCGGCGGAGGCCTCGCGGGCGAGCGCTAGCTTCGGCGCGCCGGTGCAAATCCTGGCAATCGTGGCTGGCGCCGTGGCGCATTCCTGCGCCGGCTTTTCCCTCTTCGTTCATTGCGCCTGACTGCCGGCGCCAACGACGTTCAACGCGCCTGCAAGCAAGCCGCGTCTCTTCACTGAAAAATCGCAGGCGGACGTCTACGCCGCCAGGCTGAAGTCGTGTGCCTGTGCGTTGTAGTGAATGCTACAAAAAATACGTATTGAAACTTTCTGGAGCGCATTATACAAATGGCGCCATAACAAGAGGCGCCCCCATGCTCACACTCAAAGATCGCCTGAACACCCCGGAAGTCGAGCTCACCAAGGCCGAGCGCAAAGTCCTGCGCGCCTTGCTCGACGACTACCCGCGCGCTGGTCTCGGGCCGATGTCGCGTCTCGCGCGCCAGGCCGGGGTCAGCGATCCCAGCATTCTGCGGCTGGTGAAGAAGCTCGGTTTCAGCGGCTACAGCGATTTCCAGAACGCGCTGATGACCGAGGTGGACGACCGCCTGCGCTCGCCGCGCACCCTGCTCGCCGGGCGCCGCGAGGGCATGAGCCGCGACGACGTCTGGTCCAATTATCTCAGCGACGCCAGCGAAGGCATCCAGCGCACCCTGGCGCTGACCCAGGCCGACGACGTGCGCCTGCTCGGTGACTGGCTGCTCGACCCCAAGCTGCGCGTGTTCTGCCACGGCGGCCGCTTCAGCCGCTTCCTCGCCGGTTACCTGGTGGCGCACCTGCGCATGTTGCGCAGCGGCTGCCTGCTGCTGGACGACGGCGCCGCGCTGCCTGACCAGTTGGGCGACATCGACCGCCAGACGCTGGTGGTGGTGTTCGACTACCGCCGCTACCAGGCCCAGGCGCTGGGCGTGACCCGCGCAGCCAAGGCCCGTGGCGCACGGGTGGTGCTGTTCACCGACATCTACGACTCGCCGCTGCGCGAGTTCGCCGACCTGATCATCAGCGCCCCGGTGGAGTCCCCGTCGCCCTTCGACACCCTGGTGCCGACCATGGCCCAGGTCGAAGCGCTGATCGCCAGCCTGGTCGCGCGCATGGACGGCCAGCTCGACGAACGCCTGGAAGGCATCGACCACCTGAGAGCTGCCTTCGGCAGCCACATCCTTGAGGAATGACCGTGTTCAGCTTGCCCCACCACTCGCCCCGTGACCTGCCGTTCACCCGCGGCCAGACTGCCATCCTGTTCGTCGACATGCAGAACGCCTGGGTCATTCCCGGCCGCGATGCGCATGTCGATCCGCAGACGCACCGCTACTTCTACGACCGCGTCGAGGCGAGCGTGATACCCAACCAGCAGCGCCTGCTGGCCGCCATGCGCGAGGTGGGCGGGGAAGTCCTGCACACCATCATCGAAAGCCTCACCGCCGATGGCCGCGACCGCTCGTTGGACCACAAGCTCTCCGACATGCACCTGCCCAAGGGCAGCCCGGATGCCCAGGTCATCGATGCCCTGGCGCCGCGGGAAAACGAGATCGTATTGCCGAAGACCTCCTCGGGCGTCTTCAACTCCACCGCCATCGACTACGTGCTGCGCAACCTCAACACCCGCCACCTGATCATCTGCGGCGTGGTCACCGACCAGTGCGTGGACATGGCCGTGCGCGACGCTGCCGACCGTGGTTACCTCGTCACCCTGGTGGAAGACGCTTGCGCCACCCACACCGCCGAACGCCACCAGGCCTGCCTGGAAGCGATCAAGGGCTACTGCTGGATCGCCGACACCGACACGGTGCTGGCCCGCATCGCCGCGCTGGCCTGAGGCCGGGAGAACGCCATGAGTCAGAACAATAACAATCCCGCTCCGATGCGCCTGACCAGCTTCGTCACCACCGACCTCTGCGGCATCACCCGCGGCCGCTCGCTTCCCGAGTCGGAAGTCGCCGAGCAACTGGCCACCGGCTGCGGCTGGGTGCCCGCCAACAGCGCGCTGACGCCGCAGGACATCATCGCCGACGACAACCCCTGGGGCAGCCACGGCGACCTGCGCCTGCTGCCCGACCCGAGCAGCCGGGTGCGCCTGGAAAACGGCCCCGACTCCCAGGCCGCGCCGCTGGATTACCTGCACGGTGATCTGGTGACGACTACCGGTGCGCCGTGGCCAGTTTGCCCGCGCACGCTGCTGCGCGAAGAGATCGCCCGTTACCGCGAGCTGGACCTGCAGGTCACCGCCGCCTTCGAACACGAATTCAACCTGCTCGGCCTGCCGGACGAGCACGCCGCCGCCTTCTCCCTGCAGGCGCAGCGGCAGACCGGCAACTTCGGCGGTTGGCTGATGAGCGCGCTGGAGCAGATCGGCGCCGAGCCGGAAATGTTCCTGCCCGAGTACGGCCGCAACCAGTATGAAGTCACCTGCCGGCCGACCCAGGGCGTTGCTGCGGCGGACCGCGCGGTGAACGTCCGCGAAGTCACCCGCGAGATCGCCCGGCAGTTCGGCTGGCGCAGCAGCTTTACGCCGCTGCTGGCGCCCGGCGCCGTGACCAACGGCGTGCACCTGCACCTGAGCCTGCAACGCCTGGATGGCACTCCGGTGTTCTACGACGAGGCCGCGCCGACCAACCTGTCCAAGCTCGCCGAGCACTGGGCCGCCGGTGTGCTGCGCCACTTGCCGGCATTGTGCGCGTTGACCGCGCCGACGGCGGTGTCCTACCTGCGGCTGAAACCGCACCACTGGAGCGCCGCCTACGCCTGCCTGGGCCTGCGCAACCGCGAAGCGGCGCTGCGCATCTGCCCGGTGGTGGAGATTGGCGGCAAGCCCAAGGCGCGCCAGTTCAACCTGGAATTCCGCCCCATGGACGCCACCGCCAGCCCGCACCTGGCCATGGCAGCGGTGCTGATCGCCGGGCGCCTGGGCATGCAGCAGGAGCTGCCGCTGTCGGCGGTCACCGATGTCGACCCGCACAGCCTCAGCGATGCGCAGCGCGAGGAACTGGGCATCAAGTCGTTGCCGGGCTCGCTGGAGGAGGCCCAGCGTCTGCTGCTGGCCGATACCGAACTCTGCGCCCAGCTGCCGCCGGCCCTGCTGCAGACCTACGTCGCCATGAAGCGCCAGGAACTGGCCCTGACCCGCGAACTCAGCGAAGAACAACTCTGTGAATCCTATGCAAAGTTCTACTGAATCCGGCCTTTACCGGCGCCCGCCGTTCGAGATCGTCAACCCGCAGGGCAAGAGCCCCGTGCTGCTGGTCTGCGAACATGCCAGCCGCTACATCCCCGAGGAACTGGCGCAACTGGGCCTGGACGACGCGGCCGCCGCCGAGCACATCGCCTGGGACATCGGCGCGCTGGACCTGGCCCGCGAGCTGTCGGCGCGCCTGGACGCCACGCTGCTGGTGGCCAACTACTCGCGCCTGCTGATCGACCTCAACCGGCCGCTGTCCGCCCCGGATGCGATTCCCGAGCACAGCGAGATCTACCCGATTCCCGGCAACTGCAACCTGAGCGCAGCGGCCCGGCAGGAGAGGGTGGCGCGCCTGTTCGAGCCGTTCCACCAGCAACTGACCGCGCTGCTCGACGAGCGTCTGGCTGCTGGCCGGCCGACTCGTCTGGTGGGCGTGCACAGCTTCACCCCGAGCTATCGCGGCGAGCCTCGCCCGTGGGTCGCCGGGGTGCTCTACGCCAAGGCCGAAGCCTATGCCCAGCGCATGGTGGCGGGGCTGCGGGAGAGCGGCGAAGAGATCGGCGCCAACCAGCCCTATGTGATCGACCCGCTGGAGGACATGACCGTCCCGGTGCATGGCGACGAACGCGGCGTGGACGCCGTGCTGATCGAAATCCGCAATGACGGACTGCAGACCCCGCAAGGGGTGGAAGCCTGGGCGACGCGCCTGGCTCCCTGGCTCTGAGGACCCCAGCCCGGCTGGCCCCGTTCGACTGGCCGGGCAGGTTCTGAAAACAACAACAATTCAGCGCATGAGCGCCGAACCCTTACAGCTGCCGTTCCCAGAGGAAGTGCCCCGTGGCTATCGAACAGTTCGGATACAAGCAACAACTCCGCCGCAGCCTGACGCTCGGCGACCTGGTGATCTACGGGATGATCTTCATGATCCCGATCGCGCCCTTCGGCGTTTACGGCTGGGTCCACGCGGACGCCCACGGCATGGTGCCGATGGCCTACCTAGTGGGCATGGTGGCGATGCTCTTCACCGCGCTGAGTTACGGCGCGATGTCCCGCGCCTTTCCCATTGCCGGCTCGGTGTACTCCTACGCCCAGCGCGGCATCCACCCCAACGTCGGCTTCATCGCCGGCTGGGTCCTGCTGCTGGACTACCTGCTGATCCCGCCGCTGCTCTACGTGTTCAGCGCGCTGGCGCTGAACCACCTGTTCCCGGCGATTCCCAAGCTGGCATTCATGCTGATCTTCCTGGTGTCCGCCACGCTCATCAACCTGCGCGGCATCACCCTGGCGGCCCGCTTCAACCTGCTGTTCCTGATCGCCGAGCTGGTGGTCCTGGCGATCTTCCTGGCGGTGGGCTACCACGCCCTGGAAGGCGGTCTCGGCAATGGCCGGCTGACCCTTGAGCCGCTGCTGCAACCGGAGCATTTCAACCTCGGCCTGGTGATGAAGGCGGTGTCCATCGCGGTACTGTCGTTCCTCGGTTTCGACGCGATCTCCACCCTCGCCGAAGAGGTCAAGGGCGACCCGGCCAAGCAGATCGGCCGCGCCTCGCTGATCGCGCTGTTCGTCATGGGCGCCATCTTCATCGTGCAGACCTGGCTGGCCACCGACCTCGCCGCCGGCATGACCTTCAAGTCGGCGGACACCGCCTTCTACGAGATCGCCGAAGCGGCCGGTGGCAGCTGGCTCTCCACGCTGACCGCAGTGGCCACCGCGCTGGCGTGGGGCGTCACCGTGTCGATCACCTCGCAGGCCGCCGTCTCGCGCCTGCTGTACTCCATGGCTCGCGACGGCAAACTGCCGCGCGTGCTGGCCAAGGTGCACCCGAAATACCAGACCCCGCACATCAGCCTGTACCTGGTGGGCGTGCTGTCCCTGGGCATCGGCATCTACTTCCTCGACTCGCCGGACGTGCTCACCTCGCTGGTCAACTTCGGCGCGCTGACCGGTTTCTGCCTGCTGCACATCGCGGTGATCAACCACTACTTCATCCGCCAGAAGAGCGGCCGGGTGCTGCGCCACCTGGTGTTCCCGCTGGTGGGCCTGGTGATCATCGCCTACGTGCTGTTCAGCATGAGCCGCGAGGCGCAGGAACTGGGTGCGGGCTGGATCGCCATCGGCCTGGTGTACCTCGCGGTGCTCAGCCGGCGCGGCAATGGCAGTGAGCTGGCACGGGAAATCTGAGCGGGTGCGCCGTGCTGTCGCAGACGGCACGGCGCGCTTTGACAGAAGGCGGGGCGTGCCCCATAAAGATCCGGGTCGGTGGCGGGCAGTGCCTGCCCCGACTGCTTTCGCCGGGGCAGGGAAGCCGGCACGACTGACGAATCATCGCGAAGCATCATGAGCAGGAAAGATCAGGACAGCCCCTTCACCCTGGACCGCATCGACGAGGAGATCATCCGCATCCTCCGTCACCAGGGCCGCATCACCTACGGCAAGCTGTCCGCCCTCGTGCACCTCACCCCGCGCCCCTGCCAGGAGCGCGTCCGCAAGCTGGAGCGGCACGGCATCATCCGGGGCTACGGCGCCGTCATCGACGAGCAGAAGATTTCCGCCGGGCTCTCGCTGCTGGTACTGGTCGCACTGTCGAACCAGAGCGGCCGCAGTGCGCAGAAGGCCTTCGAGGCCCGCGTCATGGCCTGCCCGGAAGTGCTGCATTGCCAACTGATCAGCGGGACCTTCGACTACAGCGTGCGCATGCGCTGCCGTGACATGGAGCACTACCGCGCGCTGACCGAAACCTGGCTCAACGACGAGAGCCTGCACATCGACAAGCTGGTCGCCCATCCCGAGCTGACGACCATCAAGGAATCCGCCAGCTAGCCCTTCGGTGCCCCCTCCGGCGGTGCCTTTTCCTTACGTCTCCCGCCTGCAATATCGGCCTGTCGAAGGCTGCGAAACGCACAGCCGAATCGGCTGTTGCCGCTCGCCAATACAGCCGGATCGGCCGGCGCGGGCCCGTATTACAGCCGGGTTTTCACCCCGGCGAGTGGGAAAATCGTCTTGCCCCTCTCTGACGTGCAGACCTGCTCCAGGGCCTCTGCCACCTTGTTGTGCCCGCTGTTCGAGACACGGCGGAGGCGGGCTGCAGTCCAATCAGAAGACGCCAATCACAACAATCGGAGGTCCCACCATGACCCGCTTCGTCGACGTCCCCACGATGTCCCAACTGGTCCAGCAGATCGGTGTCGCCCGCTTCATCGGCGAACTCGCCGACACCATCGCCGAGGATTTCGTGCGCTGGGAGTCCTTCGACAAATCCGCCCGCGTCGCCAACCACTCCGAGATCGGCGTCATCGAACTGATGCCGGTGGCCGACACCGCCCGCTATGCCTTCAAGTACGTCAACGGCCACCCGCAGAACACCCAGCGCGGGCTGTTCACCGTCATGGCCTTCGGCGTGCTGGCCGATGTCGAGACGGGCTACCCGGTGCTGCTCTCCGAGCTGACCGTGGCCACCGCGCTGCGCACCTGCGCCACCTCGCTGATGGCCGCTCGCGCACTGGCGCGTCCGAACTCGCGGCGCATGGCGCTGATCGGCAACGGCGCGCAGAGCGAATTCCAGGCACTGGCCTTCCATCACCACCTGGGCATCGAGGAAATCGCGGTCTACGACATCGACCCGCAGGCCACTGAAAAGCTGATCCGCAACCTCTCGGAATTCCCCAGCCTGAAGATCATCCGCGCCGGCTCCACCGCCGAAGCGGTGCGCGGTGCCGACATCGTCACCACGGTAACCGCCGACAAGGCCTACGCGACCATCCTCACCCCGGAGATGATCGAGCCGGGCATGCACATCAACGGCGTGGGCGGCGACTGCCCGGGCAAGACCGAACTGCACGCCGACGTGCTGCGTGCCGGCAAGGTGTTCGTCGAGTACGAGCCGCAATCGCGCGTCGAGGGCGAAATCCAGCAGATGCCTGCGGACTTCCCGGTAACCGACCTGTGGCGGGTGCTGGCCGGCCAGGTCGACGGGCGTGACAGCGCCGAGCAGGTAACCATCTTCGACTCGGTCGGCTTCGCCCTCGAAGACTACTCGGCGCTGCGTTACGTGAACGAGCAGGCGAGCCGCCTGGACCTCGGCGAGCGCATCGACCTGGTGCCGTGGAGCGAGGACGAGGACAACGATCCCAAGGACCTGTTCCGCTACACCCGCTCCGGCAAGGCGCGCAAAGGGTTGCGCCGCATCGCCTGACGCTCAGCGTGCCTCTTCGGGAATCGCCAGCGGCGGCCGGCTGAGGTCGCTGGCGCTCTGCGTGGTGGCGGCGACACGGGCCTTGAGCCATTGGCTGAAGGCCTTGACCACCGGGCGCTCGGCCTTCACCGGGTCGGTCACCAGGAAATAGCCCCGGCTGGACTGGATGGTGATGTCGAACGGGCGCACCAGCAGGCCACGGGCCAGGGCATCGCCGCTGAGCAGGTTGTCGCCGATGGCCACGCCCTGGGCGGCAATGCAGGCAGCGATGGTGCAGGGCGCATCGGCGAACAGCACGCCGGAGCGGTGATCGATGGCGCTCGCGCCCACCGCGCCGAGCCACAGGCGCCAATCAGCGAAATCGTTCATGTGCAGCAGCGTGTAGTGGGCCAGGTCCGCCGGCTGCTGCAGGCCGCCGCGCGAGTGGATCAGGCGCGGGCTGCAGACCGGGAAGAAGTGCAGGGCCACCAGTTGCTCCACGGTCTGGTTCGGCCAGTCACCGCTGCCGTAGGCGATGAACAGGTCGGCGTCACTGGCGCTGGTGTCCTGCGGCACGCGCGGCGTCACCACGTGCAACTGCACCTGCGGGTACTGCGCGAGGAAGTCGCCCAGGTGCTGGCACAGCCAGTAGGTGGCGAAGCCGGGGTTGCAACTCACGCACAGCGGCCCGCTGACCTGCTGTTCGTCGAAGCTGCTGCCGGCCAGTTGCACCTCCGCGAGGATGCGCTGCACGTCGCGGGCATACCTTTCTCCCCGATAGGTCAGGCGGATGCCGCGCCCGGTGCGTTCGGTCAGGGCGAAGCCCAGGCGTTCCTCCAGCGTGGCGAGGCGGTGGCTGACCGCGCTGCGGGTGAGGTTCAGCTCCTGCGCGGCGGCGGACACGCTGCCCAGCCGGGCCACGGCATCCAGCGCCCGCAGGGCGGTCATCGACGGAAAGTGCATGGGCGGTCCAACTCTCGATTGGTGAAAGTCGATTGGTGAAACTCTATTGGTGAAACTATCCCGACATCGGGTGGCGAAATCCTGCGCTTGTTGCAAATTCTGCTTCACCAATACTAGGCCACACGACAACAACAACAGGCAACGATGAGGAAGCCGCCATGTCGAAATTCAAGGCCTACGTCCAGCAGTGGATCGACGAGCATCGCCAGCAATTGTCCGACTGGCACCAGGTGATCTGGCATTTCGCCGAGCCGGCGTTCCGCGAGTACAAGTCCTGTGCCTGGTACGTGGAGCTGCTGCGTCGCGAAGGTTTCACGGTGGAAGAGGGCAGTGGCGGCATGCCCACCGCCTTCGTCGCCACCTTCAGCCAAGGCGAAGGGCCCATCCTCGCCACCTATGCCGAATACGACGCGGTGCCGGGCAACTGCCAGGCGGCGGCGACCAAACCCATGCCGCGCGAGGGTCTGTCGAAGTACGCGCCCGGCCATACCGACCCGCATTCCGCGCTGGGCATCAGCGCCCTGGGCGGCGTGCTGGCGGCCAAGGCGGCGATGCTGGAATTCGGCATCCAGGGCACCATCAGGTTCTTCGGCGAACCGGCGGAAAAGCTGCGCGCCTCCAAGCCCGTGCACGCCGCCAAGGGCTACTACGACGACCTCGACGCCGCCGTCAGCTTCCACCCCACCTACATGCTGCCGCTGAACAACACCACCACCTGGGACACCCACTGCGGCATCGCCTACTCGTACATCTACACCTTCACCTGCGAAGACCCGCAGAACTGGATCGCCGCCGACCGCTACAGCCCGATCCCGCAGAACCACCTCGCGGCCCGTGCGCCGGGCGCCAACGATGCGCTGGTGCACTTCTACACGCTGAACGAAAGCCTGCGCCGCTCGACGCTGCCGTTCACCGGGCTGTGGAGCTTCAACGAGGCCATCCTCACCGCCGGCCAGGCCACCGCGGACAACCTGCCGCCGCACATCTCGCAGATCCAGTACCTGCTGCGCTGCGACTCCATCGAACAGGCCGAGACCATCTCCACGGTGATGGACAACAACGCCGCCGCCGCGGCCATGGCCACCGGCTGCCAGTGGAAGAAGACCTGGGTCTGCAAGTCCCGTGGCGGGTTGGCCAACCACGCACTGGCGCAGGCCTGCTACGACAACCTCGCCGCCATCGGCGCGCCGAGCTGGGGCGAAGAGGCCATCGCCGTGGCGCGGGAAATCCAGGCGAACCTCGGCCTCGATCCCATGGACGAACCCTTCCTGCCGGCCATCCAGGCGCTGATCGAGCCGCAGGAATGCGAGCGCCAGATGCGCCTGCAGATGCCGGCGTGGCAGAAGTACCTGACCTCCGACGATTACCCCGAATACACCTGGCACTGCCCGACCGTGCGCCTCTATGTGGCCCGGCCGATGCTCAGCGCACCGGCGGGCTTCACCTATCCGGACTGGGTATCCAACGCCCTGGGCGGCATCCGCGAGACCATCGACCCGATGATCGACGTGGCGTCGAAAACCATCGGCAGCACCTTGATCGAGCTGTTCACCGATGCCGATCTGCTGGCCGAGGCGACCCGCGAGTTCAACCAGCGCACCGGCGGCGGTATCGGTGGCGAGCAGTGGCAGGCGCCGCTGCTGCCGAAGGACTTCAAGGTCCCGCACCGCTTCCGCTGGCCGGAGTACATCCGCACGGTGCGCGGCGAGGAGTGGTGGATTCCGGCGCGGGAAGACGAGTGATCAGCGCCGACCCGATCTCCCAGACCCGACGGGAAACGCGGGCGCAGGATGGCTTGTTGTAGGAGTGAGCTTGCTCGCGAACCGCCCTCCACCCAAGCGTTGGAGTGAGCGCCAGGTTGTTCGCGAGCAAGCTCGCTCCTACAGGGGGGCGCCGGTGCGGCGGTGCGCTTGAACCAACGCACGAGCGCCGCGCCGAGCTCCATGGTGCGTGAGCGCGACGGGCAGCCTGGCGTCGAGATCAACTGTGGCAGCAGGAAGCCCACCTCCGCTTCGTTCGGCCCGCAGAAACCCGGCTCGCTCGATTCGACGAACTCCTCGTCCCACTGCGGGAAACGTTCGCTCCCGCTCTCGAATGCATGCAGTGCGTTCATGATCGACTCGCCTCCCTAGAGGTCCAGCACCAGCGGTTGCACGCCGCTCTCGTCCTGCGCCGGGATGGCGCAGCAGATCAGTGCGCTGCCGACTTCGGGCAGTTCCGCCGGCGGGTTGGGATAGTGCACCTGGCCGCTGACGATCTTCGTCCGGCAGGTGCCGCAGGAGCCGCCGCGGCAGCTGAAGTCGGGCGAGAGTCCGCGGGCTTCGGCCAGCTCCAGCAGGCTGCCGCTGTCGGGTTTCCAGCGGGCTTCCTTGGCCGAGCCGGCGAAGTACACCGGCACCGGCTCGGTGGCGGCGGGCGGCTGCACCAGCGTTGGCGCGCCGCGGTCGCCCCGGCGCTTGAGCGTCGACGGGCCGAAGGTTTCGGCGTGGATGCGCGCATCAGCGATGTTCAGGCCGCGCAGGCCGTCATAGATCGCCTGGGTGAATTCGCCGGGGCCGCACAGGTAGAAGTCGTAGTCATCCAGCGGCAGGCGGGTCTTGATCGTTTCGATATCCAGGCGCCCGACCGATTCGAAATCGCGGCCAGGGATCGCCTCCGGTTCAGGACGACTGAGCGCACGGTGGACCTGCACATGCGGTGCGCGCTGGCGCAGGTCGGCGATTTCGCGCTGGAACGGCAACTGGCCCAGCGTCCGCGCGGATTGGAACAGATGCACGCGCCGCGCCGGGCCCGCCGCCAGTTCGCGCAGCATCGAGAGCAGCGGGGTGATGCCGACGCCCGCGCCGACCAGTACCACCGGCCGGCCGCTGTCGCCCTTCAGGGTGAAGCTGCCCATGGGCGCGCGGACTTGCAACCGATCGCCCACACGAACCTGTTCGTGCAGGTGGCGGGACGCCGGCCCCTGGGCCTTCACGCTGATGCGCAGCTCACCGTCCGACGGCGCGCTGGAGAGGCTGTAGGTGCGGACCAGCGCCTGTCCGCCCGCCGCCAGGCGCACGGGCAGATGCTGGCCCGGCGCGAAGCTCACGGCGGTTCCGGCCGGCGCTTGCAGGTAGAACGAGCGGATGTCTTCGCTTTCCTGCTCCACTCGCAGCACCTGCCAGTCCTGCCACTGCTGGCGCTGCTCGCGCTCCTTCAGCGTGGCGTCGGCCTCGGCCCAGGTGCCGGTCATCAGGCTGGTGGGCGAGTACTCGCGGAAGCTCCAGCGCAGCGCCAGGGCACTGCGGCGCAGCACGGCGTGCTCTACGTCCAGCGTCCACAGGCGCTCGGCGCCTTCGAAGGCGGCCAGCAGCGGGCTGTCGAAGAGGATTTCGCTGCGGCCGTGGACCTGCAGCACGTCGCCGCTGGCGAAGTCGACGAAGAGCAGCCCGGCCTGCGGGTTGGCCTGCAGGTTGCCCAGGGTGTTGAAGTGCAGGTTGCCCGCGTAGTCGGGGATGGTCAGGCGGTTGCCCTCGACGCGCACGAAGCCGGGGCGGCCGCCGCGATGGGAGACATCCACCGAGCGATCGCCGTCTTCATGCTGCACGTAGCTGGCGACGAAGAAGGTATCGGCGTTGCGGATGATCGTCGCCAGCTCCGCGTTCAGTGCGCCGAAGTCCTCGCGCGGGGCACGCAGGCTGTAGCGCTGCTCGTCGCGGCTCCACTCGCGCTTCTGGATGTACTGCGGGCAGTTGCCGAAGGAGTGCTCGACGGCCACCGTCAGCAGGCCGCCGTCGACCTCGCGGAGGACACCGTTCATGCGGTTGCGCCGGCGGGTATGCAGCTCGATGCCGAGCAGGCCGATGGCCTTCCCGGCCTGCAGGCCACTGGCGGCGGGGTCTTGAATGTCGGGGACGCTGTCGAGCTGCAGGCTTTTCGGATCGGGCGAGGTGACGAAGCCTTCCGCGCCTTCGAGCAGCGTCGCCCAGGGCCGGCCCTGGTCGTCCACGGCGCCGACGATGATGAACGGCAACTGGTGGTAGAACTCGCGGTGCTGGTCGGGCATGTAGTCACGGATGACTTTCTGGCCGTGGACTTCCATGCGCTCGGCGACGCCGACACGCTCCTGGATCGCCTTCTCGCCGGCGTGCCAGGGGGAGGTACGGTGTTTGGGCAACTGGAACATGACAAGCACCTCGCAGAAGGTGCCGCCGGGTCAGCCCGGCGGCGAGGGTTGCATCAGGCTTGCAGGCCGATGGCGGTGCGCTGCATCGGCACGAAGTGCGGCAAGGCTTCCACGCGGGCCAGCCAGGCACGCAGGTTGGGATAGTCCTGCAGGGAGACGTTGCCCTCCGGTGCGTGGGAAATGTAGGCGTAGTTGGACACGTCGGCGATGGTCGCTTCGCTGCCGGCCAGGAAGGGCGTCCTGGCCAGCTCGCCTTCCATCACCTGGAACAGGGCATGGGCGCGGGTGGCGACTTCCTCGGCGTTGAACCTGGCGCCGAACACCGTGATCAAGCGTGCGGCAGCGGGGCCGAAGGCGACCTGCCCGGCGGCCACCGACAGCCAGCGCTGCACACGGGCGGCGCCGAGCGGGTCTTCCGGCAGCCAGCGACCGTTGCCGTACTTTTTCGCCAGGTAGACCAGGATGGCGTTGGAGTCGGCGACGATGACGCCTTCGTCATCGATCACCGGCACCTGGCCGAAGGGGTTCAGCGCCAGGAAGTCGGGGTGCTTGTGGGCGCCCTTGGCAAGGTCGACCGAGATCAGTTCGGTGGGCAGCTGCAGCAGCGAGAGCATCAGCTCGACACGGTGGGCGTGGCCGGACAGCGGGTGGCGGTAGAGCTTGATCATGGCGGTGACTCCGTTGGCTTGAGTGGGTAGGCAGCGCGAGTCGGGCCGTATTGGTTTGCTCGAGCTGATGGGTGAATGCTGCGCCCGATGGCCGGCGCGCAGAATCACCAGGGCGGGCAATCCAGCGTTTCAGAATGCGGAAGAATGGGCGCAGGGCTGCCAGCGGGTGCAGCCGTTACCCAGGGTCGGCAGCGGCGATGTTCGCGAGCAAGCTCGCTCCTACAGGCCAGCTCCGGCGTTTCCTTGTAGGAGCGAGCTTGCTCGCGAACCGCCCAGGGCGCAGAAGGGAGAATGGGACACTGCGTGCTTCAGCCGCGCAACGCCGGATGCGCCCGCAAACGCGGCACCACGAAATCGAGGAAGGTGCGCACCCGCGCTGCCGCGCGGCGGCCTTCGCGGTAGATCAGTTGCACCGGCAGCTCTGGCGCGGCGAAGTCCTGCAATACCACCTGCAGACGCCCGCTGCTCAGCTCGGCATGGGCCTCGTGGCTCAGACAGCGGGTCAGCCCGAGTCCCAGGCTGGCAGCACGGATCGCCGCGTGGGGGGTGCTGCACGCCAGCCGCGGCGACAGGCGCACCGAACGTGGCGCGTCCTGGTGACGGAAGCGCCATTCGCTGACGGCTCCCTGGCTCCCGGAGACGATGATGCCATGTGCCTTGAGGTCTTCCGGCGCCTGCGGTACGCCATGGCGCGCGAGGTAGTCGGGCGATGCGCAGATCACCGGCCGCACCGTGCCCACCGGCAGGGCGAAGCCGGAAGAGTCGGGCAGGGTGCCTATCACCAGCGCCACATCGATGCCGTCTTCCAGCAGGCGCGGCAGGTCCTCCCGATGCCGGCTGACCAGGCGCACGTCGGGAAAGGCCGCCAGGTAATCCAGCGCGATGGGCGCGAAGATGCGGTCGGCCATCAGCAGCGGCAGCGCCAGGTTCAACTGCCCGGCCGGGTGCGCCTGCAGGCCTTCGAGCGAACCTTCTGCCTCGTCGATAGCCTGGAGAATCTGCCGGCAACTGGCGGCGAAGGCTTCGCCGCTGGCGCTCAACTCGACCCCGCGCGGGCCGCGCAGCAGCAACTCGCAGTGCAGGCGGGACTCCAGGGCGGCCACCAGGCGCATCACCGTCGCGGTGGACAGCTCCAGCCGTCGAGCGCCGGCCGCGAGGCTGCCGGAGCGCGCCACGGCGTCGAACGCCTGCATTTCCCGGTAGCGGCTCACGGCTGCGTGGCTTGCAGGGCCGGGTCGGCGCGCAGGCGCTGCGCGCAATGCGTGACGAAGCTGCGCACCTTGGCCGGCAGCCGAGCGTTGTCCTGGTAGAGCAGGTGGATGGGCAGCGGTGCGGTGGCGAACTCATCGAGGACGATTTCCAGCTCGCCGCGCGCCACGGCCCCGGCCGCCTGGTACGACAGCACGCGGGTGTAGCCGCCGCCCAGCCGCGCGGCGTGGATGGCGGCGTTGTTCGAGCTGACCACGAAGCGTGACGGTGGGCGCAGGGTCAGCGGCCCGTCGGGGGTGACGAACTGCCAGTCGGTGAGCAGCACGCTGGTGGCTGCCATCACCACTGGCGCATCGAGCAGGTCGTTCGGGTGCTGCGGACGGCCATGGCGGTCGAGGAAGGCGGGGGCGGCGCAGACCACCGGGCGGATTTCGCCGACCTTCAACGCGGTCAGGCTGCCCTCGGGCAGTTGGCCGATGCGCACGGCAACATCGATGCCCTCGTCGAGCATGTTCACCACGCGGTCCACCAGCAACGCATTGACCGTCACTTCGGCGTGGGCGTCCAGGTAGCTGGCGATCAGCGGGATCAGGTACAGCTCGCCGAACAGCACCGGGGCGGTCACCGTCAGGTTGCCGCGCGGCCGCAGGGCGCTGCCGGAGGCCAGTTCCTCGGCTTCTTCGAGTTCCTGGAGGATGCGGCGGCAGTCTTCGACATAGCGCTGACCGGCTTCGGTCAGACGCACGCTGCGGGTACTGCGGGCCAGCAGCAGGGTGCCCAGGCGCTGCTCCAGCGCGGCGATGGCGCGGGTCACGCTGGGGGGCGACAGGCCCAGCTGCTTCGCGCCAGCGGCAAAGCTGCCGGCTTCGGCCACGGCCAGCAGCACTGTCATTTCCTGAAACCTGTCCATGGATCACCGTTGTCGCCTTGAGCGGGTCGCCAGACTGTAGAGGGAAGCTGCGCCGGATTGAAGTGCCGGCGGCTTGCGGGCGACATCGGCGTGCTTGCCAGCGCCCTGTGGCTTGACCGCGCCCCGGCCACTCCGGCACAAGCGCTGCAGGCGCCCGCAGCGAGGCGCCACCGCCCGCGAGCCTTCCTCCATGACCAGCAAGACCACGGCCACCACGCTGGCCGCTGCCAACAACCCACGCCTGGGCATCGCCCTGTGCCTGCTGTCGATGCTCATCTTCGCCTGCCAGGACGGCATCACCAAGGTACTGGTCCGCCACCTGCCGGTGGCCGAGCTGGTGATGGTGCGCTACTGGGTATTCGTGCTGTTCGCCTTGATCGTCTGTCGCTCCCGGGGCGGCGTTCGCGCCGCCAGCCGCAGCGCCAGCCGCTGGCAACAGGTGGTGCGCGCGTTGCTGGGTGTCGGTGAGATCGCCCTCTTCGGCCTGGCCCTGCGCTACCTCGGGCTTGCCGAGACCCACGCGCTCTATGCGGTCTTCCCGCTGATGACGCTGGGCCTGGCGCGGCTGTTCCTCGGTGAACGGATGGTCGGCCGGCAGTGGCTGGCGGCAGCGGTGGGCTTCGGTGGCACACTGCTGATCCTGCGCCCGGGCCTGGGCGTGTTCGAACCCGCGGCGCTGATCCCGCTGGCGGCGGCGCTGACCTTCGCCTTCTTCAACATCCTCTCGCGGCGTATCAGCCAGACCGATTCGTTCGCCACCACCACGCTGTACATGGCCGTGGTCGGCGCCGTGGCCGCCACCTCCGCCGGGCTTCCCGCGTGGGTCACGCCGACACCCCACGAGGCGCTGCTGATGTCGATCGTCGCCGTCTCCGGGGTGATCGCCCAGTTACTGCTGATCCAGGCGCTGAAGTACGCCCAGGCCTCGACACTGCAGCCGTTCAACTATTCGCTGCTAGCCTTTGCCACGCTGATCGGCCTCATCGTCTTCGGCGAGACACCGACCTTCTGGACCATCACCGGCGCGCTGCTGATCCTGCTGGCGGGGTTGTATTCGATCAGGCCGAAGGCATAGCTACCTGATTTCCTGCGTTGCGGCGGTCGCAGGCATGGCCAGCTCCTACAACCGTCCCATCCAGTGTGCTCCCTGTAGGGGCGGGCCGTGCCCGCCCTTGCCCAGCCACGCCGAATCGCCGATAGACACCATGGTGCAATGTCCGCCTCCCCGCCGGCGTGTTGTCATCTCCGGCAAGGGCGGCCCGGCCAGCGTTCCGGGCGCCCAGCAGCCTGAGCGTGCTCGGCCCGGCGGCCGCACGCTCATTCCACCCAGGCGAACCCGTCGAATCGCGAGGTCTCCATGCTCCTACCCCTTTGCACCTGGTCCGAAATCGAGCAGTTCCTTGGCCGCAGCCGGACCATCGTCATTCCCATCGGCTCCAACGAGCAGCACGGGCCCATCGGCCTGCTGGGGACCGACTGGATGTGCCCGGAAATCATCGCCCACGAAGCGCAGAAGTCGGCGGACATCCTCATCGCGCCGACCTTCAACATCGGCATGGCGCAGCATCACCTGGGCTTCCCCGGCACCATCACGCTGCGCCCCTCGACCTTCATCGCCGCCCTCTGTGACTGGGTGAGTTCCCTGGCCGCCCACGGTTTCGAGAAGATCCTCTTCCTCAATGGCCACGGCGGCAACGTCGCCTCCATCGAGGCCGCCTTCTCCGAGCTCTACGCCCAGGCCAGCTTCGCCCGCCGCCCAGCCGGCTTCGCCCTGAAGCTGTGCAACTGGTGGGACCTGGAAGGCGTCGGCGAGCTGGCCAACCGGCAGTTCCCCAAGGGGCACGGCATCCACGCCACGCCTTCGGAGATCGCCGTCACCCAGTGGGCCTATCCGCAGCACATCAAGTCGGCCGAGTACTCGCCGCCGATCGCCAACTGGGGGCCGATCCGCGAGGCGGCGGACTTCCGCGCGCGCCATCCGGACGGCCGCATGGGCTCCGATCCGGGCCTGGCAACGCCCGAGAAGGGCCGCGAGCTGGTGATGCTGGCCGCCCAGGGGCTGGTGCAGGCCGTCGAAGCCTTCAGCGCCGAGCCCTCGCCATACTGAGCCTCATCGGCCGTCATCTGACCCACCGGAAACCCGAGCTTCGCTCGGGTTTCTGCTTTTCGCGGCCCCCGCCGGCAGCCAGCTAACAAGAGCTAACAGCAGATAACTCGCCCGATTGCGCCGGCCTTGCCACGCTGGCAACCGGGTGTCATTGGCTAACCAGGGAGGCCTCCATGACCCAGCATGATGGCTGCATGAATCTGGCGGGGCGGCGCAGCAATGCCGAATTCGGCGCGTTGATCCTCGGTTCCGGCGAGCCCGACGAGGCGACATCGCGCCAGCTGTACATGGCCGTGCTGCCGCTGCTCATCGCCTTCTTCGAGGGCCAGGCGCAGGCAGGCCGCATCCGCCAGCAGGACATGGGCGACCTGCTGCGCGCCACCCTGCGACAGGTGGACCGGCAGCGCGCCGGCTACGACCCGGCTGTGCCTTTCCGGGCCTGGTTGCTGGAGCTGGCGCGGCATGAGCTGAGCGCCCATCGGCGCGCGGCTCCGGCCGAGGTGCCCGCCAAGTGTGATGCGCAGAAACCGGCGCGGCGCAGGCGTACCGCCGCCGCCCACTGAGTCCAGGTTTTCAGGAAGGCCCGATGCAGTCGATCGAGAAGGTTCTCTATACCGCCCGTGTGCATACCCGTGGCGGCCGTGATGGTGAAGCACGCAGTGATGATGGTCGGTTGCAGGTTCGGCTGACGCCACCGGGCGCACCGGGGGAGGGCAGCAACCCCGAGCAGTTGTTCGCCGCCGGCTGGTCGGCCTGTTTCATCGGCGCGCTGCGGCATGCCGCGAATGCGCGCAAGCAGGAGTTCCCGGCGGACACGGCGGTGGATGCCGAGGTGGAGCTGATGCACGGCGAGCAGGGATTCTTCCTGCGGGCGCACCTGGCGGTCCACCTGCCGGGCCTGGACCCCGAGCTGGCGCAGCGGCTGCTGGATGCCGCGCAGCAAAGCTGCCCCTACTCGAAAGCGCTGCGGGGCCATGTCGCCGTCACCCTGAGCCTGTGCTGATGGGGCATCGCCACCGGCCCTCGGGCGTGACAGCCCGCATAAAAGGCCACGCAAAGGCTTGATCGCGTGCTCGAAACTCCTATCCTGCTAGGACTTGCGGGCCAGTCTCGCGCCCACTCCCTTTGTCGGAAGAGACGCCCCGTGGAGTCCGCAGCGGACGATCCGTCCTCCTCATTGAAAGCGCCGGTCGAATTCGGCCCGTTCCGGGTCGTGCCCGACAAGCGCCTGCTCACCCGTGATGCGCAGCCGATGGACATCGGCGGGCGTGCCTTCGACCTGCTGCTCGCCCTGCTGGAGAAGCCCGGCCGTGTGCTCTCCAAGCGAGAGTTGCTCAAGCGCGTGTGGCCCGACATGGTGGTGGAAGAGGGCAGCCTGCGCTTCCACATGACCGGCCTGCGCCGCGCCCTGGGCGATGGCGAAGACGGCGCGCGCTACATCGCCACCCAGGTGGGTGTCGGCTATGCCTTCGTCGCACCGGTGAACCGCAGCAGCGAAGCGGCGCCGCCCGTGGTGAGCATGGGCGAAGGCGTCGGCAGCTTGCCGCCACGGGTCAAGCTGATCGGCCGCGAGGCCGATGTGCAGATGATCCTGCAGCGCCTGCGCGAGCCCCGTCTGTTCACCATCGTCGGCACCGGCGGAGTCGGCAAGACCAGCCTGGCCAACGAGGTGGGCCACCGCCTGGCTGCCGAACGCCGGCAGGTCGTGCGCTTCATCGACCTGGCGCAAATCGAGGATGAACAGCTGGTGGCTTCGGCACTGGCCGCCTCGGTGGGCGTGCCGGTGCAGGCCGAGGACCCGCTGGCGGTGCTGCTGGCGCACCTCAGGGGCCAGGACCTGCTGCTGATCGTCGACAACTGCGAACACGTGGTGGACGTGGTGTCCGCGCTGGCCGAGCGCATTCGTGACGCCGCTCCCGGCGTCGGCCTGCTGGCCACCAGCCGCGAGCCGCTGCGCGCGCGGGACGAAGAGGCGCATTGGCTGGGCCCGCTGGATTTCCCCGAAGACCCGCATGGCTTGCCGGCGGAAACCTTGCTGGCGTTCCCCGCCGTGCGGCTGTTTGTCGAGCGCGCCGAGGCCGCCAACGCCTCGCTGCAATTGCAGGACGGCGACCCCGGCCTGATCGCCGACATGTGCCGGCGCCTGGGCGGCATGGCCTTGCCCATCGAACTGGCAGCGGTGCGGGTGGCGATCCACGGTGTGAAGGCCACCCATTCGCTGCTGGGCGAGCGATTCTCCCTGGGCTGGTCCGGCCGGCGCACGGCGCAGCCGCGCCACCAGACACTGCGTGCCATGCTGGACTGGAGCTACGGCCTGTTGTCCGGGAGCGAGAAGCTGGTGTTCGACCGCCTTTCGGTCTTCGTCGGACCCTTCTCCCAGGAGGCGGCCGCGCAGGTCGTCGCCGACGCGCGGATCGACGCGCTGGAAGCGGCTGCGATCCTCGATGAGCTGACTGCCAAGGGGCTCGTGGCGGTGGACCGCAGCGAGGCCACCACGGCCTATCGCTTGCTGGAGATGACCCGCGCCTTCGCCCGCGAAAAGGCTGCTGCCCATGGTTTTGATGAGGCGCACGCACTGGCCTTCCGTCATGCCGCCTATAACCTGTGGCTGCTGGAGCGACTGGGTAGCGTGCCCGAGGTGATCTACGAGGGCTGTGCGCGTCTGGCCAGCCAGCTGGGCAACGTGCGCAGCGCGCTGGAGTGGAGTTTCGGCCCGCAGGGCGACCCCGGCCTGGCGCTGCCGCTGGCAGCGGCCAGCGCACCGCTGTTCCTGCACTATTCGCTGCAGGTGGAGTGCCGCACCTGGTGCGCGCGGGCCACCGAACTGCTGGAGCTGGGCTACTTCGGCACGCCCACGGAAATGGAACTGCAAGCGGCCCTCGGGCTGGTGCTGATGTTCACCCGCGGCAACAGCGAGGCCGCCGGCAAGGCCCTGCTGCGCGCGCTGGAAATCGCGGTGACGCTGGGCGACCACTGGGCCGAGCTACGGGTGTTGGGGCGCCTGCAGATCTTCTACGAACGCATAGGCGACTTTGCCTCGTCACTGGCCTGGGCGGAACGCGCGGTGCTGGTCGGCGATACCCTGGGCGAACCGGAAGCGGTGGCGGTGGCCGCCTCGCTCGCCGGTATCTCCCACCACCTGCTGGGCGACCAGGTGCGGGCGCGCGAGGAGCTGGAAAAGTCCCTGCGCAACAGCCTGCCCTCGGAGCGCAGCCGCACGCTGCACTATGGCTTCGACCACCACAACCGCACGGGCCTCGCGCTGGCGCGCACGCTCTGGCTGCTCGGTTGCGCCGACCAGTCGCGGCGCTGGGCGGACCAGGTGGAAGCGGAGGCGGCGGAACTCAATCATCCGGCCACCCATTGCATCGCCCTGGTGTGGACGCTGTGCATCCATATCTGGACCGGCGAGCTGGACAAGGCCGAGCGCAGCCTGGCGACCTTCAGCCGCATCGCCGAGGCCAACGCCTTCGCCCCCTATCAGGCCGCGACGCCGGGGCTGCGCGCAGCCATCGCCATTCGCCGCGAACAACCCGGCGACGCGGTGCGTCAACTGGAAGAAAGCCTCACGCGCCTGCACGGCATGCGCTACGAGCTGCTGACCAGCTCCTTCGAGACCGCCCTGGCCGAAGGCCTGATCCTCGCCGGCGAACACCGCCGCGCGCTGGGCGTGGTGCAGCGCTGCATCGCGCACTGCCGCAGCAGTGGCGATGCCTATGCCTTGCCGGAGCTGATGCGTATCGAGGCGCAGGTCGTCGCTGCGCTGGGCGAGGAAGGGGAGCGGGCCGTGGAGCGCATTCTCCAGGAATCGCTGGCGATGGCCCGCGAACAGGGCGCGCGTGCCTGGGTGTTGCGGTCCAGCCTGGACCTGGCGCGGCTGCGTGCCGGGCAGGGCGAGCGGGCAGAGGCGTTGGCGCTGCTGGACGCCTGCCAGCTAGACGAAGGCGTCGACACGCTGGACGTGCGCCAGCTGGAAGCATTGCGGCGGGCGCTGGGCACGAGCGCCTGAGCCGGGCTCAGCGGCTCTCGGGCGGCGTGATGGCGAGCAGTGCGGCCATGTTCACCAGGTCTGGCAGCGTGCGCGCCTGCATCTTGCGCATGACCCGGCCACGGTGCGCCTTCACGGTGATCTCGCTGATGCCCAGGTCGGCGGCCACCTGCTTGTTCAGGCGGCCGGCCACCACCATCTCCAGCACTTCCCGCTCGCGGCTGGTGAGCAGGGCGTAGGCCTGGCGCAGGGCATCGCGGCGGGACTGCTGGCCGAGCGCGGCGCGGCTGTGTTCCAGGGCGTCGGCAATCGCCTGCAGCAGCGTGTCGCTGTCGAATGGCTTGGTGAGGAACTCCACGGCGCCGGCCTTCATCGCGCGCACGGTGAGCGGCACGTCGCCGTAACCGGTGATGAAGATGATCGGCATCGCCGGGCGCTCGCCGGCCACGCTGCGCTGCAGGTCGAGCCCGTTGAGGTCCGGCAGGTTGACGTCCAGCACCAGGCAGCAGGGCGCGAGGCTCGGCGGCTGGTCGAGGAAGGCGCTGGCGGCGTCGAACAGCACCGGCTGCCAGCCGGCCGAGCGGATCAGCAATTCCAGTGACTCACGCACCGAGATGTCGTCGTCGACCACGTAGACGAGGGGTGTCGCCTCGGACATCGGCAGGGTTTCCGTTCGCTGGGCTGGGATGGGGTTGAACATGCCATGTCCTCCGAGGGGCGTCGACCGGGCTGTCAGCCGACCGGCAGGGCGGCGCTGAGCGCCTTGAGCAGTTCCGCTTCGCTGAACGGCTTGAGCAGGCAGGCCACCGCGCCCTGGGCGATCAGGCGCGGGCAGGTGGTGGCGTCGCTGTAGGCGGTGATGAAGATGATCGGCACGGGGATCGCGCGCAGGGCCAGTTCCTTCTGCAGCTGCGGGCCGCTCATGCCCGGCATTGACACGTCGAGGATCAGGCAGCGGGTGCGCTGCAGGGCATCCGAGGCGAGGAAGTCCTCCGCCGAGGAGAACGCGTTTACCTCGAAGCCGAACTCGCGCAGCAGGTCCGGCAGCGATTCGCGCACCGATTCGTCGTCATCGACCACCGACACGAGCAGGGGCGTGGCCATCAGCAGATCTCCGTCGGTTGGTCGTGGCTGGGGAGTGCCGGCGAGAGCGCCTGCGGCAGCGCGAAGATGAAGGTGGAGCCCGGCCCATCGTGGGTGGTGGCCCAGACCCGGCCGGCATGGTGCTCGATGATCGAGCGGCTGACCCACAGGCCGATGCCCATGCCTGACTGCTTGGTGCTGAAGAAGGCGTCAAAGAGGCGGCCGGCGTCCTCCGGGGCGAAGCCCGCGCCGTTGTCGCGCACCGCCAGGAAGATGCTCGCGTCCAGGTCATGGCCGGTGCTGATGCGCAGTTGCCGGGGGCGGTCGTGCACTTCGTCCAGCGCATCGATGGCATTGAGGATGAGGTTGAGGATCACCTGCTGCAGTTGCACGCGGTCGCCGCTCACGGCGGGCAATTGCTCCGGCAACGTGGGCAGCACCGTCACGCCGTGGCGCTGCAGTTCGTTGTGCAGCATGGCGAGGACTTCTCGGGTGGCCTCGTTCAGGTCCACCTCTTCGCTGACCGCTTCATGGCGGGCGAACAGGGCACGCAGGCGCTTGATCACGTCCGCCGCGCGGTTGCCGTCGCGGATGGTGCGCCGCGCGGTTTCCCGAGCGCCTTCCAGGTTGGGAGTCTGCGCACCCAGCATGCGCAGGCAGGTGCTGGCATTGGTGATGATGCCCGACAGCGGCTGGTTGACCTCGTGGGCGATGGACGCGGTCAGCGCGCCCAGGCTGGCCACACGGGCCACGTGCGCCAGTTCGGCGCGGGTCCGGTGCAGGGTTTCCTCGGCGAGGCGGCGCTGGGTGACGTCCTGCGCCGTGGCGATGTACAGCAGCGCGCCGTCGGCTTCGCGGGTGGCCTGGGCGACCAGGTGGACGTGGCGCAGGGCGCCGCTGGGAAGCAGCAGCCGGTGTTCGTGCTCGAAGTCGCAGCCGTCGCGGCGCTGGCGCCTGAGTATTTCTTCCACGGTGGCGCGGTCGTCCGGGTGGATGCGCGAGAAGATCAGCTCGAAGCTCGGCGTCAGGCCCGGCTGCAGGTCGAGGAGCCGGTAGATTTCCTCCGACCAGGCGATCTCGTCGTTGTCCACGCGCCAGGAAAAGGTGCCGGTGAGGCTGATGCGCTGGGCCTTGGCCAGGAAGGCTTCGCTCTGCCGCAGGGCGGCTTCGCTGCGGGCGCGATCAATGGCGATGCTGGCGAGGTGGGTGAACTGCGAGATCAGCGCGCACTGGTTTTCGTCCATCACCTGGGGCTGGGCGAAGTAGACCGAGAGGATGCCGCTCACCTCGCCGTGGTTGGCCACCACCGGTATTGCCGCCAGCGCCCGCAGCCCGCAAGCCCGTGCCTGTTGCCGCCACTCGGGCCAGCGGGTTTCACCGTACAGGTCGTCGACCTGCACGGTGGCGTTGTCGAGCACGACTTGCGCTTGCGGACTGCCATGAGCTTCCACCGGCTGGCCATCCGCGCCGCCGTACATCGAAGGCGGCAGATGCGGTGCGGCGCCGGCCTGCAGGCGTGGCGTCGCTTCCGGCATTCGGCCATGGCGGGGCGCGACCAGCGTGATGGCGCAGCGGCTGCCCTCGAGGTTGGCTTCCACCAGTTCGCAAAGGGTTTCCAGCACCTGCGGCAGGGCGCAGCCGCCGGCCATCAGGCCGAGCAGGCGTTTCTCGCCGGCCAGCAGCAGCTCGGCGCGCTTGCGCACATGGATGTCGGTGTTGCCGCCGTACCATTTCAGCACGCGGCCGGCCGCGTCCAGCTGGGGCACCGCGCGGATGAGGAACCAGCGATAGCTGCCGTCGAAGCGCCGCAGGCGCGCTTCGAACTCGCCGGCGCTGCCCGCTTCCAGCAAGCCCTGCCAGTAGACGCCCAGTGCCGGCGCGTCTTCGGGGTGCAGGGCGGTCATCCAGCCGACACCGGCGGCGCTCTCCGCCGTCATGCCGGTGTAGTCGAACCAGCGCTGGTTGAGGAATTCCACGCTGCCGTCGGGATCGGTGCGCCAGACGAAGCCTGGCACGGCGTCGATCAGGGTGCGCAGGCGGTCTTCGGAAACGCTGACTTCCTCCAGTGCACTGGCCAGTGACTGCTGGGCCTGGGCGATCAATGCCTGGTCGCGCCGCTGCTCGTCGATGTCCACCTTCAGCACGAACCAGCGCTGGATATGCCCCTCGGCGTCGCGGTGGGGCAGGGCGCGCACGTGGAACCAGCGGTAGATGCCGTCCGCGCCGCGCACCCGCTGCTGGAAGTTGTACGGCTCGCCGCTGGCCACCGAGTGCTTCCAGGCGGCCAGCGCGGAGGGCAGGTCGTCGGGGTGGATGGTGTCGGAACTGGTCCAGTGACGCAGCTCCTCGAAGCTGGCGCCCAGGTAGTCGCTGTTGTGCCGGTTGACGCACTCCAGCTCGCCGGCGGGTGTCATCAGCGAAATCAGCGCGGGGATGCTGTCGATCAGGTCCTGGGTCTCCCGCGTCACGGTCACGGGGGGTGCAGGCAGCAGGTCCTCGATGTCGATGTTCTGGCCGCACCAGCCGGCGGGCTCGCCGAGGTCGTGGGTGAGCGGGCGGGCGCGCAGCAGGAAGCGGCGGTACACCCCATCATGGCGCCGCAGGCGTGCCTGCAGGTCGCGCGGGACGCCGGTCTGGCGGAGGGCGTTCCAGCCGTGCTGCAGCGCCGACAGATCGTCGGGGTGCACCAGCGCCTGCCAGGCAGGCTCGCCGGCGGCGTCGAGGCTGCGCCCGGCATAGAGCCGCCAGGCCTGGTTGACGCTTTCCAGGCGGCCTTCGGCGTTGGCGGTCCACGCCATGTCGGGCAGCTTGTCGACGACTTCGTTGTGCATACCGGTCCTCTCCCGGCGCTAGCCGTGGGGCGAGCATGCGCCTTGCTGGCGGGGCTGCCAATGATACCTAGGTGTCGGCCGCGGTACCGCTAGTGCGTCACGCGCCGGGCCCGATACCAAGGTATCGACCGACACCATGGTGCAATCGCGGCGCCTCCCGGGCTTTGGTGAGATCGCTGCAGGTCGCCGATCCGTCGACCAGTGAACCAGGGAGATCGACCATGCCAGCCGCCCCGTTATCGCCTCATCTTCGCCGCCGCTTCAGCCGCACGCTCATGGCCTCCGCCGTGGGCCTGTTCCTGCTCGGCGACGGGCAGCACCATCTGATGCAGCAAACCTTCGCTGCCACTGCCAGCCGTACCGCGCCGGCCGATGAGAGTGTGCGGCCGTACCGCATCCAGGTACCCCAGGAGCAACTGGAGGACCTGCGTCGGCGCATTGCCGCGACACGCTGGCCGGACCGCGAGACGGTCAAGGATGCCTCGCAGGGCATCCAGCTGGAGAAGGTCCGCGCGCTGGTGGAGTACTGGGGCAAGGACTACGACTGGCGACGCGCCGAAGCCAGGCTCAATGCGCTGCCGCAGTTCGTCACCCGCATCGATGGCGTGGACATCCAGTTCATCCACGTGCGCTCGAAAGAGCCGCACGCCATGCCGCTGATCCTCACCCACGGCTGGCCCGGCTCGCCGCTGGAGTTCCTCAGGACCATCGGCCCGCTGACCGATCCGGTGGCCCATGGCGGGCGCGCGGAAGACGCCTTCGACGTGGTGATCCCGGCGATCCCCGGCCATGGTTTTTCCGGCAAGCCGACCACCACCGGCTGGGGCCCGGACCGGGTGGCCGGCGCCTGGGACGTGCTGATGAAGCGCCTGGGCTACAGCCACTATGTGTCCCAGGGCGGCGACCATGGCTCGGTGATCTCCGATGCCCTCGGCCGCCTGGCCCCGCCCGGCCTGCTCGGGATCCACCTGAACATGCCGGCGACGGTGCCGCCGGAACTGGTCGGGCCGATCAACAGTGGCGCCCCGGCGCCGGCCGGGCTGGGCGCCGACGAGCGCCGCGCCTTCGACGCGCTGAGTACCTTCTTCGGCCGCAATGCCGCCTACGGCGCGATGATGGTGACTCGCCCGCAGACCATCGGCTATTCCCTGGCCGATTCGCCCGCCGGCATGGCCGCGTGGATGTACGAGAAGTTCGCCGCCTGGACCGACAGCGGCGGCGAGCCCGAGCGCGTGCTGAGCCGCGACGAGATGCTCGACGACATCTCGCTCTACTGGCTGACCAACACCGGCGCTTCCTCCTCGCGCTTCTACTGGGAAAACAACAACAACAACTTCAGCGCCGCCGCGCAGAAGACCGACCGGATCAAGGTGCCGGTGGCCATCACCGTGTTCCCCGGCGAGATCTACCGCGCGCCGAAAAGCTGGGCGCAGCGCGCCTATCCCTCGCTGGCCTACTTCCACGCGGTGGACAAGGGCGGCCACTTCGCCGCCTGGGAGCAGCCGCAGCTGTTCAGCGAGGAACTGCGCGAAGCGTTCCGCCCGCTGCGAGCCAGCCTGACCAGCCACTAGCCGCAAATTCCACTCGATCGCCGCTTGCCGGCAACCACCGGGCAGGCCACGTGCCTGCCCTGGAGACCCGTGATGAACCCGTTCAAGCAACCGCTTCTCGGCGCCTCGGCGCTGGCCATCGCCCTCGTGCAATTCACCTCCTGCTCGGTGGCGCAGGCCGCTACCGCGTCGTCGACAGACCCGGCCTTCGGCCCGCTCAAGCACGTCGACGCCGGCCTGCTCAACGTCGCCTACGCCGAAGCCGGCCCGGCCGATGGCCCGGTGGTGATCCTGCTGCACGGCTGGCCGTATGACATCCACAGCTACACCGAAGTGGCGCCGCAACTGGCCGCCAAGGGCTATCACGTGCTGGTTCCCTATGCCCGCGGCTACGGCGAAACGCGCTTCCTTTCCGCCTCGACGCGGCGCAATGGCGAGCCGGCCGCGCTGGCAGTGGACGTCATCGACTTCATGGATGCACTGAAGATCAAAAGCGCCGTGCTGGCCGGCTACGACTGGGGCGCGCGTTCGGCGGACATCGTCGCGGCGCTCTGGCCGGAGCGGGTTAAGGCGCTGGTGTCGGTCAGCGGTTACCTGATCGGCAGCCAGGAAGCGGGCAAGGCGCCGCTGCCGCCGGCCGCCGAGTTGCAGTGGTGGTACCAGTTCTACTTCTCCACCGAGCGCGGCAAGGCCGGCTATGACAAGTACCGCCATGAGTTCGCCAGGCTGATCTGGCAACTGGCCTCGCCGCAGTGGAAGTTCGACGACGCCACCTTCGAGCGCAGCGCCCAGGCGCTGGACAACCCCGACCACGGCGCAATCTCCATCCACAACTACCGCTGGCGCCTGAACCTCGCCGAAGGCGAGCCGCGCTACGCGGAACTGGAGAAGAAGCTCGCGGCCTTCCCGGCCATCAAGGTGCCGACCATCACCCTCGAAGGCGATGCCAACGGCGCCCCGCACCCGCCGGCGGAGGCCTACGCCAAGCGCTTCAGCGGCAAGTACGAGTACCGCCTGATCAGCGGCGGCATCGGTCACAACCTGCCGCAGGAGGCGCCGGACGCCTTCGTCAAGGCAGTCGTCGACGCCGACCACCTGTGAACCGGAGAGCCGCCATGAGCATCACTGGAACCACGCTGCGCGGCATCGTCCTGGCCGGTTTCGCCCTGCTGGTGACGGCGGGCGCCAGGGCCGACGGCGATGCCTCGCCGATCTACGGCGTGCGAATGCCCGAGGGCTACCGCCACTGGCAACTGGTGGCGCCGGCCCAGGAGGCAGCGCCGCTGAACGAACTGCGCGCCGTGCTGGGCAACGACATCGCCATGAAGGCCTACCGCGCCGGCACCTTGCCGTTCCCCGACGGCAGCGTGCTGGCCAAGCTCGCCTGGAAGCACGTGCAGTCGCCGGAGTTCGAGCCGGCGTCGATTCCCGGCGCCGCGACCACCGTGCAGTTCATGGTCAAGGACTCGAAGAAGTACGCGGCCACCGGGGGCTGGGGGTTCGCCCGCTTCATCGACGGCAAGCCCGCCGACGAGGCGCAGCACCAGACCTGCCTGGCCTGCCACCAGGCGCGGGTGAAGGACCACGACCTGGTTTTCACCCGCTACGCACCCTGACCGCTGCTCCTTGAAAACCCTGGAGGTTCCCATGAACCAACGATGGCTGATTACCGGTTGCTCCCGCGGGCTGGGCCGTGCGCTGGCCGAAGCGGTGCTGCAGGCCGGGCACCGCCTGCTGGCCACCGCCCGCGACCCGGACGCCCTGGCGGACCTCGCCCGGCTCTACCCGCAGACGCTGCGCCTCGCGCCACTGGACGTCACCGACCCCGCCGCCGCGCAGGACGCCGTGGCGCAGATGGTCGAGCAGTTCGGCGGGCTCGATGTGCTGGTCAACAACGCAGGCTTTGGCAACGTCAACTCGGTGGAGGACACCTCGCTGGAGGAGTTCCGCCGGGAGATCGAGACCAACCTGTTCGGCACCATCATCGTCACCAAGGCGGCGATCCCGCTTCTGCGCCGGCAGCGCAGCGGCCACATCATCCAGCTGTCGTCGGTGGGCGGGCGCATCGGCGCGCCGGGACGCGCGCCCTATTCGGCGGCGAAGTGGGGCGTGGAAGGTTTCTCCGAAGTGCTGGCGCGGGAGATGGCGCAGGTCGGCGTGCGGGTGACGATCGTCGAGCCCGGCGGCCTGCGCACCGACTTTGCCGGCACCTCGACGACGCTCTCGGAAGGGCGCTTCGAGTACGACGCCGTGGTGGGCGCCGTGGCGCGCCGGCAGCGCACCTACGACGGCAATCAGCCCGGCGATCCCCAGCGCGCCGCTCAGGCGATCCTCGCGGTGGCCTGGATGGATCGTCCGCCGTTGCGCCTGGCCCTGGGCAGCGATGCGCTGCTGGCCATCGAGAACGCCGACAAGGCACGGCTGGCGGAGCTGCGCCTGTGGCGCGAGCTGAGCGAGTCCAGCGACTTTCCCCGCTCGGCATGAGCGTTCCCCGCACGGTCCGAAATTCCCCCGAGCCGCCGTGCGGGGCTTTTTATTTCTCACATCCTCAGCAAGGAGATTCACCATGAAAACAACCCTCACCGCCCTGGCGCTCGCCAGCGGCCTGCTGGCCGGCAGCGCTTTCGCGGCTCCGGTGAAACCGACGGTGGTGCTGGTGCATGGCGCCTTCGCCGACGCTTCCAGCTGGAACGGCGTGACCCGCCTCCTGGAAAAGGACGGCTACAGCGTGATCGCCGCCGCCAACCCGCTGCGCGGCGTGGCCAGCGATGGCGCCTACATCGGCAACATCGTCGGCAGCGTCAAGGGGCCGGTGGTGCTGGTGGGCCATTCCTACGGCGGCAACGTGATCAGCGCGGCAGCCAGCGACCGGGCCAACGTCAAGGCGCTGGTCTACGTCGCCGCGTTCGCCCCGCAGAAGGGCGAGAGCGCCGCCGAGCTCGCCGGCAAGTTCCCCGGCAGCACCCTCGGCCCGACCCTGGCCGCGCCGGTGGCACTGGCCGGTGGCGGCAAGGACCTGTACATCCAGCAGGACAAGTTCCACGACCAGTTCGCCGCCGATGTCCCCGCCGGCGAAGCCGCGCTGATGGCGGCGGCGCAGCGACCGGTCACCGAGGCGGCGTTGAACGAGAAGGCTGGCGCGGCCGCCTGGACGGCGATTCCGTCTTGGTTCGTCTACGGCGACCAGGACCGCAATATCCCGCCGCAGGCCCTGGCTTTCATGGCGCAGCGCGCCCAGGCGAAGGACGTCGAGGTGGTACGCGGGGCTTCCCATGTGGTCATGGTCTCGCACCCCGAGGCGGTGGCGCGCGCCATCGAGAAGGCGGCTACCGGCTACTGATGGCCGGGAACAGGCTGTTGCATGACGGCCGGCGCTCTACTGCGCCAGTACCGTCAGCGACAAGCGGGCAAATGGCCCCTGTCGGGACAGCGCCGTCACCTGATGCGCGCCGGGCGCGGGCAGGACGATGTTCACCGGCTCGCCACCTTCGCTGCTGGCTTGCAGGCGGCCGTCGAGCAGCCATTGCACCGGGGCGGAGGTGCCCAGCGCCTGCAGCGTAATTCGCAGCGGGTCCGTGCTGTTGGGCGATTTGCGCAGGGTACTGCCATCGGTGATGCCTGCAATGCGGAGAGGGCTGCTGTTGTCCAGCGAGTCCGCTGCGCAGCCTGGTTTGAGCGGTGGCACGGTCGCGGCCTGTTCGTCGGCACGGCTCAGCCACGGCGTTGCCAGGGCAGGCCAGCGGGCGATCTGCAGGGTGCGCTCCGTTTCGTCCGCGCAGCCGGCGCTGAGGCGTTGCCCGGCGTCATTGACCCGCACCTTGAGCAGGCCGCTGGCCCAGATGCCCACGCCGCGCTCGGCGAAGGTGGGCGGTACGGACTGGTCGAGCACCCAGGCACTGCGGCGCTGCCGGCAGAGATCGGCCGCCGTGGCGCTGGCGGCGGTGCCCAGCGGCCAGCAGATGTCCATGGCCTGCACGCTGGCCGGTTGGGTGAAGCGCGGGGTGCTGCCGGGATTGGGCAGCATGGCGTTGACGGCGAACAGCAGGGGCAGGGCGGTGATGCTGCCGTATTGGCCGGGGGAGGGCGTGCCGTCGGGGCGGCCGACCCAGACGCCGACGGTCCAGTTGTCGGTGACGCCGATGGCCCAGGCATCGCGGTAGCCGTAACTGGTGCCGGTCTTCCAGGCCAGGCGGGCACGGGCGGTGGCACTGTTCTGCAGGGGCATGCCGGGCAGCTCGGCCGGGTTGCTGGCGAGCATGTCGCGCACAATCCAGGCCGCGCCCGGCGACAGCAGTCGGCGCTGCCGCAGGGGCTGCTCGGGGGTATAGCGCGGCGCGCCGGCCACGCCGCCGTTGGCCAGGGCGCTGTAGACGCCCACCAGTTCCTCCAGCCTGGCCGCCGTGCCGCCCAGGACCATCGCCAGGTTGGGCTGCGCGCCCGACGGCAGGCGCAACTCCAGGCCGCCGGCTGCCAGTTGCGCGGCAAAGCGTGCGGGACCCAGGCGGTCCAGCACGTCCACTGCCGGCACATTCAGCGAGCGCTGCAGGGCCTCGGTGACGCTGACCGGTCCGGCGAACGCTTCATCGAAGTTGCCGGGGCGGTAGCTGCCGAAGTCCTGCGGGGCGTCCACCAGCAGGCTTTGCGAATGCACCAGCCCGTCGTCCAGCGCCATGCCGTAGAGGAACGGTTTCAAGGTCGAACCCGGCGAGCGCCAGGCCCGTATCATGTCCACATGGCCAAGCCGCCTGGGGTCGGCGAAGGCGGCTGTGCCGACGTAAACCCGTGTTTCCAGGGTGCGGTTGTCCATGACCAGTACCGCTGCGGAAGTGCGTGCCGGCAGGCGCCCCACGTAGTCGCCCACGCGCTGCTCGACTGCCCGTTGCAGCGAGGCGTCGATGGTGCTCTGGATACGTTGCGCCCGAGGTTGCCGCTGGTGCAGGCGTTCGGCCAACAGCGCGGCATTCAGGGGCGAACGCAGGGAGCGGGTAACCACCGGTTCTCGCTTGGCGTCCTGCACCTGGGCGGCGCTCCAGATGCCTTGTGCGGCCATGCGCTCGAGCACCTTGTCGCGGGCCGCGCGGGCCGCCTCGGCGTGACGGTCCGGGCGCAGCAGGCTCGGCGCCTGGGGCAGCACCGCGAGCAACGCCGCCTCGGCATGGGTCAGCTGGCTGGCGGACTTGCCCAGGTAGGCCCAGGACGCCGCCTCCACACCCTCGATCGCACCGCCGAAAGGCGCGTGATTGAGGTACAGGCCCAGGATCTCGTCCTTGCTCAGGTGTGCTTCCAGCTGCAGCGCGCGAAACAGTTGCAGCAGTTTGCCGGCATAGTCATGGCGAATCGGCGAGATCACCCGCGCGGCCTGCATGGTCAGGGTAGAGCCGCCGGAAATGACCCGGCCATGGCGCAACGACAACAGCGCGCCGCGCGCCAGGGCGTAGGGGTTGATGCCGGGGTGCTGGTAGAACCAGCGGTCCTCGTAGCCCAGCAGCGCCTGCAGGTAGAGCGGCGATACCTGCTGCGCGCTGGTTTCGTAACGCCAGACGCCCTGCTCGTCGGCGAAGGCCCGCAACGGCTTGCCGTCACGGGCCAGGACTACGCTGCTACCGCCTTCGCCGGCGGGCAGCGGCAGGGGGAAGAGCCGGTCGAGCAGCAGCGCGCCGAGCAGCGCGACGCCCACCGACAACCCGAGAACGCGCGCGTAACGGCGCGCCCTGGCTGACTTCATGGGCTCCCCACCTTGAGGGTCGTCATCGGCGCGGGGCCGATGCCACGGATGGCGGGGCGGTACATGTCTTCGACCTGCGGCGGGGGGACCGTGTAGGTGCCTGGCGTTACGGCGCGCACCAGGTAGAACAGCTTGGATTCGCGCCAGGCTCGCAGCTTGACGGCGGCGGCATAACGATCGTCGCGGAATTCCTGATGGACGATGTCCGCCTCGCGCTCGTGGCGTTGCATCGGGACGCCATCCACCACGACATTGGCCCAGGCCTGTGCCCCGCTGAGGTTGAGGTTCTCCACCTCCAGGCCGCCCGGCAACAGGTCGGTCACCATGGCGTCCACCACATCCCAGTTCGAATGCACCTTGAGTTGCACGATCAGGCTGTCGCCTTCCTTCAACTCGCTGCCCTGCCATGGCGTGCCGTCGGTGAGGAAGTAACGGCGCTCTATCTTCATGCCGTAGCCGTCGTCCACCGGCGGTTGCTCGCTGATGCCCGCCACATCGAAGCTGGCGAATACCGGCGCGTCCGTCGTGGGTTTCAGCTTCACGCCGCTGGCCAGTTCCGCCTGGCTCACCGGGCGGGTCCAGAAAGCGCTGCCGGCCGGTACCTCCATGCTTTTGCCGCCCACCTCCAGGCTGACGGCCAGCGACGCCGGGTGGTCGTTGAATGTTTGCAGTATGCGAGCGATGGCGACGCGCTCCTGGGTGCTCATGTAGTACCAGCTCCAGCCGTGGTAATAGCTGTCTGCTTGGGCGCCCAGGACGCGGGAGCTGGCCTGCCTGGCCCAATCCACCAGCTTCGCATCGTAGTCGGACCTGTTGACGCCGTAGGCATGGGTCAGCGCCACCATGGCCGCCAGGTCACGAAGTTCCGAGCCATAGTCACCGACGAAGGCCGGTCGGGCGTCACTCCAGGCGAAGCCCTGCGCAATGGCCTCCTGGCCGCGCTCGCTGTCGCCCATCAGTTTCAGGGCAATGCCCAGGTGCACCAGGGGCAATGGGCTCACCAAGTCCCTGCGATGGTTGTCGTACAGCGTGCGCATCGCCCCGAGCGAAGCGCGATTGACGCGCGCCAGCACAAAGGCGGCATAGGCCTGGTAGGCGAAATTCAGATGCGGCCGATAGCCGTATTCGAAGTAGTCGACCTCCCCCGAGATCAGGTTCTCGCTGAGGGTCTCCAGGGCCCGCTGCAGGGCCGCCTCGGGTACTTCGAAACCGGCATCGCGGGCATCGAGCATGAAGTCCACTACATAGGGCGTCATGTACGGGACTGTGTTCGAGTTTCCACCCCAGAAGGTAAAGTGGCCGTTGCTCGCCTGGAACGAGGCGATGCGCGCCAGCGCTCGCATGACGGCATCACGTCGGATTGATTCCGAGTAGCCCTCGATGTTCAGGCTATGGGTGATCTTCCTGTCCATGACCAGCGCCGCGTAGCCACCGCTGGTGGTCTGCTCGATACAGCCATAGGGGTAGTAGCGCAGCCCCTCGAGGGCCTGGCGGTAGGGCAGCGGCGGCAGCGTGCTCAGGGTCAGCTGGCCGTTCAGGGTGCTGGCGACCAGCCCCTGCGCCGATGAGGTATCGAGCACCGCTTCCTGCCCGCCCGACAAGGCCAGGGCTTCGCTCCGGATGGTTTGCGGCCAGGCGCTGCGCACGGCGAATTCGAAATGCCGCTGGACCTTGTAGTCGTTGATCTCGGCCTGGATGTCCAGCTTGGCGACGTCGATGCCCGGCTGGGCCTTCACCAGCAGGCGCAAGGTCGTGCCGGCGCCGTCTTCCAGCGTCACGCTCTGCTCGCCGTCCTGTACCTCGATCAGGCCGCTGCCGCGTACGCTGATCCTGGCGACGCCGCTCTTGCCGGAGAAGTTCTTCACGTCCAGGCTGATCTGCGCCTGGTCGCCGCCGGTCATGACGCGAGGCATGCTCGGCTCCACCAGCAATGGGGCGCGTACCGTGACGTCGGTGCTCGCATTGCCGTAGCTCTGCTCGCCATACGCCAGGGCCGATACCCGCAGGCTGCCGTTGAAGTCCGGCACGTCCAGCTTGACCACTGCCTTGCCCTGCTCGTCGAACTGCACCGGCTCGGCCAGCAGGTCGGCTATCTGCACGCGCGGGTTCAGGCGCGCAGCCCTGGGCAGCGGACGGTTCACCAGGTCACCACCAAAACTCTGGCGCGCGGTATCCCCCTTCATGGCCTCGATCAGGCGGCCATACAGGTCGTAGGCCTCGGTGGCCAGGGCGCGTTTGCTGAACAGCCAGCTCCATGCGTCCGGTTCCGGGTAACGGGTGATGTTCAGTACGCCCTGGTCCACCGCGGTCAGCCGGACGAAGGCTTTCTGCCCGGCCAGGCCCTCGGCCTGCACGGTGACCTCCAGCGGCTCTTGGGGTCTCACCTGGCCGGGCGCGGTCAGCTTCAGGCCGATGCGGCGGTCGTTGCGCTGCAGCGTGACGTGCTCGATACCGATGGCGCGCGCCGGCGTGGTGAGGTCCTTGGCCATGCCGCCACGAAACACCAGCGCAACCACATGCACATCCTGGCGTTCCCAGTCGGCCGTGACCGGTATGTCGAAGGTGGCGCCGGCCTTCGCCTGGATCGTCCTGCTGTAGAGCAGGTGATCGGACTCCACCAGCAGCAGGCCCGGCCCTTCCTGCGGCGGGGTAATCGTGACTTTCAGGGTGTCGCCGGCGCGATAGGAGCTCTTGTCCAGCGCTACCTTGACCTTGTCCGGGAGCGCTTCCTTGCCGGTGTTCGCGTCTTCCCAGCTGTACCCGGCGAAGAACGGGAAGACGCTGGTGAGGTTGGTCTGCGGGTCCGTCACCTCCAGGCGGTAGGAGCCCCAGCCCACCGGGAAATTCACTTTCAGCCCCTGCCCGGCCGGGACATCGACCACGCGCTCCTCGACCAGCTCCAGGTCGACGTCCTGCCGCGCCTTCCAGTCGTCGTCCCGGTCGCGGTACCAGTAGGAATAGCGATCTTCCTGAAGCAGGCGGACTTTCAGCTGACTGCCGGCCACCAGTTCGCCCGCGCTGTTGGCGCGCAGGATTTCGAAGGAAGCCTCCGAGAGCGAGTTCGCGCCCTGCTTGGTGTCGAACAGCGGGCGCACACCGACCAGCTCGTTGGCCGGCCAGTAGGTGCGGTTGAGTGAGCGGGTGACCGCGCGCCCGCCGGTTTCGTAGACGCTGCCGGTCAGTGCCAGGCTGTAGGGCCGGTCCGGCTTCACCTCGTCGGGCAGCGGCACCTGCTGTGCCAGTGTGCCGTCGGCGGCCAGCGTCGTGTCGATGGCGAACTTGTCGCTGCTGGCGACCTTGGCGAAGGGGTTGCCGAAGTAGGTGTCCGGCAGGCTGGGCAGCGGATGCACTTCAGCCTGGGCTGCGAGCCTGGCGGTAAAGCGGTTGCCGTCGGCGGGTGAGCCGTACAGGTAGCTGGATTTCACCTTCAGCTCGAGCGTCTCGCCGGGCTTGAGGAAGGGCTGTTCGTTGACGAGTTCGAGCTTCAGGCGCTCGGGCAGGAACTCTTCCACCTGGAAGTTGAAGACCCCCACGGCCTTGCTGCTGGCCGGGTCCAGCCGCCATTCCAGCTGCCAGCTGCCGGTGGGCGCGTCATTGGCGATGGCCTGGCTCCACTCGAACTGGTTGAGGTCCCTGGCCTCCAGGCGCATGTCTGCCAGCTTGCGTCCGTCGGGCTGGACCAGGCGCGCGAACAGCGGCTGAGCGGGAAGTGCCTTGCCGTCGTAGTCGCGCAGCAGGGCCGAAACGCGCGGCGTCTCTCCGGGGCGGTAGAGGTCGCGGCCGGACCAGGTGAAGATTTCCACGGGCGCCTGGGGACGTCCGCTGACATCGAAGTTGGAGACATCCAGCGCCGGCCGGCTGAAGGGCAGCACCGAGATGTCCTTGCCCTGGCGTGCGATCAGCACATGGTCGTGCTCGACCTTGTGGGTGATCTGCAGGTTGCCGCTCTTGTCGGTCTTGCCGCTGAACAGGGTGGCACCGCGCGCATCGTTCAGGCTCACCTGCACGCCGGCCAGCGGCTTGCCGTTCTGCAGGGATGCCACGTGGAGGAAGGCATTGTCCTGGTAGAGGCGTACGTGCAGGCCCAGGTCGCTGACGTAGAACACACTCGAACCCATGTTGTAGCTGCCCATCTCGGCGTTGCGCAGGACGGCCATGTAAACCCCAGGCTCGGCCAGTTGCGGCACGTTCTGGATGGGGATGTAGGTCAGGTTGCGAACATCGGTCTCGCTCTTGAGCGTGTAGTAGTTGGCGTAGACCGGGGTGCCCAGATCCTCCAGGCCGCCCGCCACGGGGCGCCCTTCACAGGTCCGGTAGCTTCTGCCACCCAAGTCGTAGCGGCTGCGCTGGGAGTTGTTGGGATACAGGCAGAACAGGGTCGACAAGGCGTCTTCGCGAATGCGGTAGTACTCGATGTTGACCCGCTGCACGTTGCTGGAAACCACCGGCAGGCCGCGACTGCCGCGCGCCGGCAGGACGCTGCCGGAGGAGGCGAAGGACAGGCTGGCCGGCTGTTCACCCGCCGCAACATTGCTGACCACTTCCTCCCCCAGTTCGCTGCCGTCGGCAGCCTTCAGGCTCGCGTTGATCGTCACCTGATAGCTGCCCTTGGGCGTGACGTTGGGGTAGAACAGGGTCTTGCCATCGTCACTCAGGACCCAGTAACCGTAGGTGTAGTGTTTCCCGCGCTTGAGGGAGATCAGCTCCTGGAACTTCTGCACCGGCGCCAGGGGGCGGTTGAATTGCAGGACGATGGCCGCATTGCCATTACGCGGCTCGCCGGCTGCCCGCTCCAGGTCGAATTTCGGCGGCGCCGTTGCCTTGTCCGCGTTGCCAGTTTCCTGGGCGGCCCCGGCAGCCGCTGGCGCCACTTCCGTCGCCGCCGCGTACGCTCGTCCCGCCGGTCCTCCGCAGATCCCCAACACACTCACCGCAATCAGCATCACCAGCCCAAAAGCCCGGTCGCGCATGCGACCGTCAGACGACATATTCGCCATGGTTTTAGTCCATTAAATAGGCAGCAGTCTTCGCCCGGCGCGCGGGGCGTCGGGTGAAACGGGAAAGGGAGAATGGGCACAGCTACAGCGGGATGCGGCGATCAGCGTGTACAGCAGGGGGCTGGTCATCCATCCGTGGATCACACACTGCATAAGGGCACTCCATCGAAGACGATCGGAGCATTCCAGCGCCCGTCAATGGGCCAATGCCTGCACATTCTTGCATGACGCCCAACGGCCAGACAGATGGGCGAACAATGAATTTATGTAATCAGCCGCCGGCTTTGGAGAGATTTTGGCAACGGTGTTCGATGCTGTTCATCGGGTGCCAGGGTAATGCCGGCCGGCGGGAGCTTTCTTCGCTCAGCTTCTGCCACCGACTGTGGATTCAACCGCTCGACGCAACAGCCGGGTGATGACGAGAAGGGCGAAGAGCGCCGCGTGCAACCCTGGGTGATAGACTCGCCTCCTTCAGTCTCGCCTTGCCCAGCACAGGAGTTTCCCCATGTTCGGAGTGACCGATTACGGCGCCTTCCTGATTGCCTTCGTGGTGCTTCTGGCTATTCCCGGTCCGGGCAATTTCGCGTTGATCACTGCGACCGGCAAGGGCGGTGTAAAGGCCGGGCTGGCGGCTACCTGCGGGGTGATCCTCGGCGATCAGGTATTGCTGTGGATGGCGGTGGCGGGCGTGGCGACGCTGCTCGCCACCTACCCGGCGGCCTTCCACGCGGTGCAGTGGCTGGGCGCAGGCTACCTGGCCTGGCTGGGGCTGCGCATGCTGGTGAGCAAGCCCGGCGAGGCGCCGCGGCAAAGCCGCATGGACACCGGCCACTACCTGCGCCAGACCATGCTGATCACCTTGCTCAACCCCAAGGCCATCGTGTTCTACATGGCCTTCCTGCCACTGTTCGTCGATCCGGTGAAGCACCAGGGGCTGGTGACCTTCGCCTTCATGGCGGCGACCGTGGCAGTGGTCACCTTCCTCTATGGGCTGGTAGCCGTACTGCTGACCCACAAGCTGGCCGAGCGCATGCGCGCCAACCCGCGCGTTGCCAATCTGCTGGAGCGCCTGGCCGGAGCCTGCCTGCTCGGTTTCGGCATCAAGCTGGCGGCGATGCGCTAGGGCGCTGCGCGGCAATCGCCTGTTCCAGGGGCCGGCTCGAAAGACCGGCCTTTTGTTTTATGCCCCCTGCGTTGTCACGGTGGCGAGCGACCTGCTTTGATACGCTCATCCTCCCTGATTCCAATGGCGGCGAATGGAAACCATGCTCAACGAATCCCCGGAACCCCAATCGGTCGACAGCCCGGTCACCCGCAGTGCGGTCTTCCTTGTCGCTACCCTGACGCCGGGCAAGGACTGGAGCCCGGTGCGCACGCTCTGCGAGGACGTCGCCGCGCTGGTGCGCTCGGTCGGCAAGCGTGTGCCGACGGGCAAGCTGTCCTGCGTGGTGGGCTTTGGTTCGGCAGCATGGGATGTGCTGTTCGGCGCTCCACGCCCGGCGTCCCTGCACACGTTCCGCGAGATCGGCAGCGGCGAGCGGATCGCGGTTTCCACGCCGGGCGACCTGCTGCTGCACATCCGCGCCGAGCAGATGGACCTGTGCTTCGAACTGGCAGCGCAACTCGTGGCGCGCCTGGGCGATGCGGTCGCGGTGGTCGATGAGGTGCAGGGTTTCCGCTACTTCGACATGCGCAGCATCATTGGCTTCGTCGATGGCACCGAGAACCCGGAAGGCCGCGAGGTCCCGCACTTTACCCTGATCGGCGACGAGGATGCGGACTTCGCCGGCGGCAGTTATGTGCTGGTGCAGAAGTACCTGCATGACATGACCGGCTGGAACCAGCTCTCCACCGAAGCCCAGGAGCGCATCATCGGGCGCACCAAGCTGGCCGACATCGAACTGGGCGACGATGTGAAGCCCAGCTGCTCGCACAGTTCGCTGACCACCCTGGAGAAGGACGGCCAGGAAGTGAAGATCCTGCGTGACAACATGCCGTTCGGCCGGCCCGGCGCGGGGGAGTTCGGCACCTACTTCATTGGTTACGCGCGCTCGCCGGCGCCCATGGAGGAAATGCTGGAGAACATGTTCGTCGGCCGCCCGGCCGGCAACTACGACCGCCTGCTGGACTACAGCAAGGCAGTGACCGGCAGCCTGTTCTTCGTGCCCTCGGCCGGGCTGCTCGAGTCGTTGGCCGACAAGCAGCCCTGAGTGCTCAGCCGGCGACTTTCGCCGGGAAGCACTCCACCAGCCAGTCGATGAACACCCTCAGGCGGTGCGTGACGTAGCGATTGTGCGGGTAGACGACGTGGAAGGGGTAGGGCGCGGGGCGCCAGTCCGCGAGGATCTCCACCAGCGTGCCGTCGCGCAGGGCGCCGCCGGCGGCGTAGGAGAAGGTCTGGACAATGCCCATGCCGGCTACGCAGGCGGCCAGGTGCGCGTTGCTTTCGTTGACGCCGATGCGGTGCTCGAGCTTCAGCTCGCTGCGTTCACCGTCGCGCTCGAAGCGGAAGGGCACTGCCCGGCCATTCTGCGGCGACAGGTAGCTGACCAGCCGATGGCCATTGCGCAGCTCCTCCGGGTAGGCGGGGATGCCGTTGTGGCGCAGGTATTCGGGTGAGGCGCAGGTGACCATGGTCGCCTCGCCGATGCCGCGCGCGACCAGTGACGAGGCGTCCAGTGCGCCGCCGCGGATCACGCAATCGACGTTGTCGCCGATCAGGTCCACCGAGCGGTCGGACACGCCCAGGTCGATGCGGATGTCCGGATAGCGCGCGAGAAAGTCCGGCAGCAGGGGCACCAGCACGTCCCGCGCGGTGGAGCCGCCAACGTCGATGCGCAGGTGGCCGCGTGGCTTGCCGCGGGCGATGTTGAAGGTCGAGTCGATATCTTCCAGGTCGCGCAGCACGCGGGTGGCCTTGGCGTAATAGTCCTGGCCTTCCGGCGTCACCGTGACACGCCGCGTGGTGCGCTGCAGCAGGCGCACGCCCAGGTGCGCCTCCAGCTCCTGCACCAGCTTGCTCAGGGTGGCGTTGGGCATGTCCAGCGAGTCGGCGGCGCGGGTGAAGTTGCCGGCTTCCACCACGCGGGCGAAGGCGCGGATGGCCTGGAGCTGATCCATGAGAACTCCTCTGAGCGGATCGTTTGATTATCCATGGCTATGGATAGTCATTCCATTGTATGCGCTTTTTTCCATTAATCGGCTGCCCCTAGAGTAGCGCCATGCCTCACCGCAAGGCCGCGCCAGATGCCGGCCAGCAGGCAGAACCCTCAACCCGGAAAACTCAGGAGCTCATCATGAACAAGTCCCTCACAGGTAAAGTCGCACTGGTCACCGGCGGCAGCACCGGCATCGGCCTCGGCGCCGCACAGGAACTCGCCGCGCAAGGCGCGCGGGTGTTCATCACCGGCCGCCGCCAGGCTGAGCTGGATGCCGCCGTGGAAGCCATCGGCCCGGCCGCCACGGCCATCCGCGCCGACGCCTCGGTGCTCGCCGATCTCGATGCGGTGTATGCGCAGATCGCGAAGACCGCCGGCCGCCTGGACATCCTCTTCGCCAACGCCGGCGGCGGCGACATGCTGCCGTTGGGCGCGATCACCGAAGAACACTTCGACCGTATCTTCGGCACCAACGTGCGTGGCGTGCTGTTCACCGTGCAGAAGGCCCTGCCGCTGCTGACCGATGGCGCGTCGGTGATCCTCACCTCGTCCACCACCTCGATCCAGGGCACGGCCAACTTCAGCGTCTACAGCGCCAGCAAGGCCGCCGTGCGCAACTTCGCCCGCTCCTGGGCGCTGGACCTGAAGGACCGTGGCATCCGCGTCAACGTCGTCAGCCCCGGCCCGGTGCGCACTCCCGGCCTCGGCGACCTGGTGCCCGAGGAAGCCCGCCAGGGCCTGTTCGACGCGCTGGCCAGCCAGGTGCCACTGGGCCGCCTGGGCGAGCCGCGGGAGATTGGCAAGGCGGTGGCCTTCCTGGCCTCGGAGTCGGCCAGCTTCATCAACGGCATCGAACTGTTCGTCGACGGCGGCATGGCGCAGGTCTGACTGCACAAGGGGCCGGGCAGGGCGCAAGCCCTGAGCCGGCCCGAGTGACTCTGGTCGGCGAGCCCGATTGCCCGGTACATTCCTGCCTGCAGCCATCAAGACAGGAGCCGCCAGCCATGAACAGCCCCTCCAGCGATCTGCGCAACTGGTTCGACCAGGGCGGCCAGGCCTATGCGCGCTTCCGCCCGCAGTACCCGGCGGAGCTCTCCGCCTACCTGGCCTCGGTGGCGCCGGACCGGGCGCTCGCGGTCGACGTCGGGTGCGGAAACGGCCAACTGACACGGCAATTGGCCGAGCATTTCAATGAGGTGGTCGGCTTTGATCCCAGTGCGGACCAGATCGCCCACACGGTGCCGCAGGAGAACCTCAGCTACGCCTGCGCCCCGGCTGAAAACCTCCCGCTGCCCAGCCGCAGCGCCAGCCTGATCACCGCCGCACAGGCGGCGCACTGGTTCGACCTGCCGAGGTTCTACGCTGAGGTACGACGGGTCGCCGAGCCCAACGCGATCCTGGCGCTGATCAGCTATGGCGTGCTGCGCCTGGATGGCGCACTGGGCGAGCGCTTCGAACAGTTCTACTGGAAAGAGATCGGCCCTTACTGGCCCGCCGAACGCAAGCTGGTGGACAGCGGCTACGCCACCCTCGATTTCCCTTTCGGCGAATTTCCGGGGGCGGAGATCGCCATTCGCCTGGAGTGGAACCTCGAGGAATTCCTCGGCTACGTCTCCACCTGGTCGGCAGTGCGCAGCGCCCGCGAAGCCGGGCGCGAAGACCTGCTGCATGACTTCGCCTCCGACCTGGCCGGGCGCTGGGGCGACCGCGCGGCGCGGCATCCGGTCAGTTGGCCGATCAACATGAGGATTGGCCGGGTGTGAGTGCTCAGAGGCCGGTCGCTGGGCTGGCGCGCGGCGGAGTCAATCGCTGTGCAAGCGTTGGCGTGCCGTGATCTGCCCGGTGTCCGGTGGATCGAAGCGTTCATCCGTGCTCATCCGGACGTTACGTAGCGCCAGTGTCTCCAGATGCGCTGCGTGGAGTGGTTCGGCTCGGTAGCTGATCAGGATCGTGCGACGGCGCGCGCCGTTGATATTCAAGCTGCCGGCGTGCACGAGATCGACGTCGAACACCAGGATGTCGCCGGCCTGGCCGCTCAACTGCAAGGAACGGGACTCGTCGAGGGGGTCGAAGGGCGGCTCGCCAGGGGCGGGCCGATGACTGCCGGGGGCGACGCGGGTGGCTCCATTTTTCGGCGAGAAGTCATCGAGGAAGGCGAGGGCGCTGACCATGTCGCCCGGACGCTGGGCGGACAGATCACGGTGCAGTTGCTGATGGCCGCCCCCGGGCAGGGGTTCGCGGCCCTCGGCCTGGGCGAGGAAGAAGCGCTCGCCGATCAGCGCTCCAGCTGCCGCCAGCAACGGCGGCAGACGACACACCGCCTGGGTGCAGGGCTCCAGGTCGAGCTGCGCGTGGCGCCAGTCCGTGCCGCGGGGCACGGGCCAGCATTCCGAAGGCAGGACGTTGGCATCGAAAGCCGCGCGCAGCTCCTCCAGCATGGCGAGCGGGATCGCCTGGCGCAGCAGTGCGTAACCATCGGTGTGGAGTCGCTGGTGATCGAACCTGCCTGCGTCCATTTGCCTGTCGTCCCTGAAGTCTGTTCGATGGCCCGGCCTAGAGCGGTTGCTGCCCTGAGCCGGGTTTTCGCCGGCGCTGACCGGCAGCCAAGCCTACGGAGGAATTCTGCTGCGGCCAATATCCGCCGCTTGCGGAGTGCCGTAGACTCCCGCGATCTGCAGGGAGAGCTGACAATGCGTAAAGGGATCTGGCTGGGTTTTGGGGTGTCGCTGTGCGTGGCGGGAGCGGTCTATGCCGCGGACCCTGCTCAGGACGACCCCCTGCTGTCGAGCCCGTCTTCCTCCAATGGTGCGGGCGACGTTCGTGGCATCCTGCGGGCGCGGGACCAGGCGATGCTGTCCAGCGAGCTGTCCGGGCGCATCCTGGAAATGCCCTTCGCGGACGGTCAGTCCTTCCGCAAGGGCGATGTGCTGGTGCGCTTCGACTGCTCGGCCTATCAGGCCCAGCTCAATGCCGCCCAGGCCGGCGCCAAGGCGGCCAGCGAGCAACTGGGGCACAACCGCCAGCTGGCAGCGCTCAACTCGGTGGGGCGCTTCGAGGTCGCACTGGCCGAGGCCAAGCTCTCCGAAGCCCAGGCGCAGGCCCAGGTGTACAAGGTCCAGGTCGGCCGCTGTGCGGTGGTCGCACCCTTCGATGGCCAGGTGGTGCAGCGCAAGGCGCAGCCCTTCGAGAGCGTTTCCGGCGGCGCGCCGCTGCTGGAAATCGTCGACAACCGCAGTCTGGAAATCCGCCTGCTGGTGCCTTCGCGCTGGGTGTCCCGGCTGAAGGTGGGGCAGTCCTTCACCTTTGTTCCCGATGAAACCGGCCAGCCGCTGCAGGTGGAAGTCAAACGCCTGGGCGCGCGGATCGACGAGGGCAGCCAGATGCTGCCGCTGATCGCTTCGCTGCCGGGGGACGCCAAAGGCCTGCTGGCTGGCATGAGTGGCACCGCGCGCTTCGCGGAGACGCCATGAACGCGCCGCAGGTCGGTCTGGCCGAGCGGGTCTTTGCGCAGTTTCTCGCCCTGGAGCGGCAGGCGCGGGCCTGCCCGACGGTGGAGCAACTGGCGTATCACATGGTCAACGACGCCCAGGGGCTGTTCGGTTACCGCCACGCGGCGTTGCTGATCGCGGGCAAGGTGAGGGCACTCACCGGCATCAGCGTGGTGGAGCCCAACGCTCCCTTCGTGGCTTTCGTCGAGCAGGCTTGCGGCCAGTTGCACCAGCGCGATGTGCTGGGCAAGGCGCAGCGCGTGGACTTCCAGCAGTTGGGTGCGCAGCAGCAGGCCGATTGGCAGGAGCTCTCCGCCGGCGAGGTCTTCTGGTTGCCGCTGGCTGATCGGCAGGGCGCAGTCTTCGGTGGCCTCTGGCTGGCCCGCGAACAGTCATGGAGCGAGGCGGAGCAGGCGTTGCTGGTGCAGTTGGGCGATGCCTACGCGCATGCCTGGACGGCCCTGCAGCCGCGCAAGCCCTGGCGGCTGCGCTGGCCGAAGAAGAAGTTGCTGGCGATTGCCGCAGCGCTCTGCCTGTTGCTGCTCGCGCCGGTGCGCCAGTCCGTGCTGGCGCCGGCCGAAGTGGTGCCGCTGGATGGCCAGGTGATCGCCGCGCCGCTGGACGGCGTGATCCAGCAGGTGCTGGTCAAACCCAACCAGGCGGTGAAGTCCGGCGAGCTGCTGGTGCGCTTCGACGCCACCACCTTGCAAGCCCAGGCCGATGTCGCCGAACGCTCCCTGGGTGTCGCCGAAGCCGAGCTGAAGGCCAACTCACAACGCGCCTTCTCCGATGCCGAGTCCGGCGCCAAGGTCGATCTGCTGGCGGCGCGGGTGGAGCAGAAGCGCGCCGAACGTGACTATGCCCGTGACCTGCTGGCCCGCGCCGAAGTGCGGGCGCCGCGCGACGGCATTGCGGTGTTTGCCGATGCTGAGCGCTGGACCGGCAAGCCGGTGCAGACCGGCGAGCGCCTGATGGAACTGGCGGACCCGCACCAGGCGGAGCTGCGCATCGACCTGGCGGTGGGCGACGCCATCGTCCTTGAACCCGGTTCGGAAGTGGTGCTGCTGCTCGACAGCGATCCGTTGCGCCGCCATGACGCGCATCTGCAGCGCGCGGCCTACGAGGCCCAGACCACCGCTGCCGGGCAGCTGGCGTATCGACTGGACGCGGCGTTCGTCGACGCGCCCCCGCGTATCGGCCTGCGCGGCACCGCCAAGCTGTATGGCGATCGCGCCCCGCTGGCTTATTACCTGTTGCGCCGGCCACTGGCGGCTGCGCGCCAGAGCCTGGGGCTGTGATGCTGCCGGCACTGCGACCGGACCTGCAGTTGTCGCCGGCCGCCCCTGCGCTTGATGGTGCGCCGCAATGGACGCTGGCCGACCCGTTGCGCGGACGCTACTTCAAGCTCGGCGCTGCGGCGGTGAGGCTGTTGCGCCACTGGGCGCTGGGCGACCCGCAGCGGGTGCTGGGGGCGGCCAATGCAGAAACCGGCGAGGCCCTGGGGGCGCAGGAGCTGGAAGAGTTCCTGCGCTTCCTGCGCGGGCATGACCTGATCGCCGCCGTGGACGCCGAACAGCGCGCCAGCTATGGGCAGAAGGCGCAGCTGCAAAAGCGCAGCCTCTGGCAGAAGGTGCTGCACCAGTACCTGTTCTTCCGTATCCCGCTGTGGCGCCCGGATGCCTTCCTCAATCGCGCCTGGCCGGTCCTGCAGCGTAACGGCGGGTGGCTACTGCGCTGGGGCCTGCCGCTGGTGTTCGCCCTCGGGCTGTTCCTGGTGGCGCGGGACTGGCAGCGCTTCCTGGCGACCTTCCCGCATTTGTTCAGCCTGGGCGGGGCGCTGGCCTTCGGTGTGTCACTGACCTTCGCCAAGCTCTGCCACGAGTTCGGTCATGCCTTCATGGCCAAGCGGGCCGGTTGCCGGGTGCAGAGCATGGGCCTGGCGTTCATGGTGATGCTGCCGATGTTCTACACCGACGTCAGCGATGCCTGGCGCGTGAGCGACCGACGCTCGCGGCTGCTGATCGGTGCCGGTGGCGTACTGGCCGAACTGGTGCTGGCGGTGCTCGCGCTGCTGGCCTGGTCGCTGCTGCCGGACGGCCCCCTGCGCACCTCGGCCTTCATGCTCGCCAGTGCCACCTGGATCACCACGGTGCTGGTGAACCTCAATCCGTTCATGCGCTTTGACGGTTACTTCCTGCTGACCGACCTGCTCGGCGTGGAGAACCTCCAGGCGCGGGCTTTCGCGCTGTGTCGCTGGCGTCTGCGCGAGGCGCTGTTCGGATACGGCGAACCCATGCCCGAACCCTGGCCTGCGCCGCTGCGCCGGCGCCTGCTGATCTGGGGGTATGGTTCCTGGATCTGGCGCGCAGTGCTGTTCTTCGGTATCGCCCTGGCGGTCTACCACCTGTTCTTCAAGCTGCTGGGCATCTTCCTGATGCTGGTGGAGCTGGTCTGGTTCATCGGACTGCCGATCTGGCGCGAGCTGCACGAATGGTGGCAGCGCCGCGATCAGGCCGCGCCCCACAAGATCGTCTGGCTCGGCCTGGCGCTGCTGGCTCTGTTGGCGCTGCTGGTATTGCCCTGGCGCAGTGCCGTGGAAGTGCCGGCGCAGCTGGAGACGACGCGTGCCGTGGCGCTGCATGCGCCTGTGGCTGCGCAGGTCGGGCGACTGCTGGTGCGCGATGGCCAGACGGTGGAGCAGGGCGCGTTGCTGCTGGAGCTGACCTCGCCGGACCTCGATGCCAGGCAACTCATCGTGCGCCGCGAGATCGACCTGCTGCAGTTGCAGTTGCGCCGTCAGGCGGGCCGCAGCGAGACGGCTGCCGATGTCGGCATTCTCGAACAACGGCTGGCGGAGTCGGTGGCCCAGTACCGGGGCCTGGCCGCCCAGCGCGAGCGCCTGCAATTGCGCGCGCCGCAGGCCGGGGTCATCCGCGACCTGCTGCCGGATCTGAGCCCCGGCCGATGGCTGAAGCCCGCCGATGTGCTGGTGCGCGTGGTGGAGCCAGGCCTGCGCCTGCGCGGCTATCTGGCGGAGGCGGACCTGTGGCGGGTGCAGAGCGGCGCGCAAGGGCGCTTCATCGCCGACGACCCGGCCCGCCCGGCCGTGCCGGTGCAGCTGGATGAGGTGGACGCCAACGGTGCGGTCTTTGTCGAGCTGGAGGCGCTGAGCTCCGACCACCACGGCCCGATTGCCGTGCGCCGCGATGCCCAGCAGCGCGCCGAGCCGGTCCAGGCGCAATACGGTGTGCGCCTGAGCCTGCGCGACGCCCCGTGGTCCCTGGCGCAGCCGCAGCGTGGCATGGTCGTGCTGGAAGGCAGCGGGCAGTCGATCCTGGGGCTTGCCTGGCGGCGACTGGCCGCATTGGGTGTGAGGGAAAGCGGATTCTGAGGCGGCGGCTTTTCTCGGAGCAGGGAGAGTTCCATGAGCGCGACATCGTTACCCCGCTGCGCCCGGCTTGGGCTGGATATCCCGTTGCCGCCGTTGCTCGAGGCATTGGCTGCGGTGGACGAAGCGGCCTGGCAAGGGCATTTCAACAGCGGTTTCTACGAAGGAGACTGGAGCGGCGTTGCGCTGATCACGCCTGACGACGCTCCGATGCCCTTGGCGCCGGGGCTGGGCGCGCCGCTGGCCAGCGAGCTGTTGCGGCGCAGCGCGGCCTGGCAGGCGGCACTGGGCGCCTTCCGCACGACGATCCGTAGCGCGCGCCTGCTGCGGCTGGGCTGCGGCTCGCGGATTCACGAGCACTGCGATCCGGACCTGGGGTTGCCCGACAGTGACCTGCGCCTGCACCTGCCGCTGCTGAGCTCCGACGGTGTCGAGTTCCTGGTGGACGGGCTGCAGGTGCCGATGCGTCCGGGAGAGTGCTGGTTCGTCGATCTCGCCCGCCCGCACCGGGTCGATAATCCGGGGCCCGGGGAGCGCATCCACCTGGTGCTCGACTGCCAGCGCAACGACTGGCTGCTGGCGTTGATCGAACAGGGGCTGGCAGAAACGCCGAGCCTGCGTCCCGGTCGAGCGGTCCTGGCATTCGAGCAGTTCCGCGCGCGGGTAGCGCTGGAGCCCGAGCTTGCGCAGGCGCTGCGCTCGCTGACCGACAGCGCAGATTTCGTTGAACAGGTGGTTGCTCTGGGCCGCGCCCATGACCTGCATTTTTCCGCCGGTGACGTTCGCGCCACGATGCGCCTGGCCCGCAGAGCCTGGAGTGACCAATGGAGAACCTGAGCCCGGCGCTGGACTTCAATGGCTGGCGGCCCATTCGTGCCTGGCGTGACGCGCGGGGCTGGCGCCTGGACTGGTGCTGGTTCGGCGAGCAGCGCCTGACCCGGCCATTCTTCCATGACGACGTCGAGCAGGCCTTGCGCCTGCCCTTCAACCTGGCCTTCCGCCGCGAGACCGGCCTGGCGGAGCTGCTCGATTGGCAGCACGCAAGCCCCGGACTCGCGCCGAGCCTGCTGGTCTTCCACGCCTCGCGCTGCGGCTCGACGCTGATGGCGCAGATGCTCGCCGGGCTCGACAGTCACCTGGTGCTGTCCGAACCTGGTCCGCTGGATAGCCTGTTGCGCAGTCACTACCGCCACGAGTGGGAGGCGGGCCGGCAGGAGCAGGCCGTCATCGCGATGCTGTCGGCGCTGGCCCAGAATGCGGGACCGCCGGCGCAGCACCTGGTGGTGAAACTCGATGCCTGGAACCTTTTTGAGCTGCCGCTGATGCGCCGCTGTTTCCCCGATACGCCGTGGATTTTCCTGTACCGCGACCCGCTGGAGATTGCTGCATCGCACCTGAGGATGCCGGGCATGCAGATGATCCCCGGCCAACTGAGCCCCTCGCCGCTGAACCTGGCCGATGAGCCGGTGGCGCCGCGGGAGCAATACATCGCTCGTCGCCTCGGGCGGTTGCTGGCGCTGGCGGTGGATGCGTGTCGCCAGCATGGCGGCCTGGCAGTGGCTTACGAGGAGTTGCCGCAGGTGTTGGGCGGGCGCCTGCGGGACTGCTTGCGGCTGACGCCTGAGCAGGTCGAGCAGGCCATGGCGGTCAGCCGGCTCAATGCCAAGCGTCCGGGCGAGGCCTTCGTGGCGGATGCCCGGGACAAGCGCGACTCCGCTTCGGCGTTGCTGCGCGACTCCGTGGTTCGCTGGGCCGAGGAGCCTTACCGGGCGCTCGAGGCGCTGCGCAGAGATCAGGCGGGATGAACGGGCTCGCGACGCATCTGCCATTGCGCCTCGTCCGGCGCTCCGGCCAGGCGCTCGAAGCCCAGGCGCAGGTACAGGCGCACCGCGGGGTTGTGGCGCATCACCGCCAGCTCCAGCGGCTTGCTCTGGTGGTCGGCCTGGGCGATGACCTCGAGCAGCAATTGTTCACCCACACCGCGTCCGCGCTGGTGGGCTTCGAGACCGATTTCCACGATGCGCAGGCTGTCCTCGCGCTCCTCCAGGGTCAGCACGCCGATCGGCTCGCCGTCGAGCAGAATCAGTTCGGTACGGGCGCCGGGATAGTCGCTGGCGAAGATGCGCTGCTGCAGTTGCCACTGCTGGTCGAGCAGGGCGGGGCAGGCCTCGATCATTGCCGCGTCCAGGCCGCGCAGTTGCGCGAACAGGCGCTTCAGCCAGGGTTCGTCGGCGCTGCCGGCGGCGCGGCGAAGCAGGGTGGGGCGGGTCTTTATCTCGCTCATGGGCTGTTGTAGTTTTCCTGGCTTGGTCTTTTCAGGTGCAGGTTCAGGTTTCCAGGCTTCGCAGGGCGCAGCCTGCCATTCAACGATCAGGGAGTGACCTCATGCTCATCGACCTCCAGGGCCTGACGGCCCAGGCATTCGGCTCCGAACTCGGCCAGGTGTTCACCGCGCACACCGTTCCCGACCCGGTCCAGCTGACCTTGCACAACGTCATCGAAGGACGCGAGGTCGGCAATGGTTTCCGCACGCCCTTTACGCTGATCTTCACGACGCCAATGAATGTGCTGCTGCTGGAGGCCCAGTATCGCCTGAGCAGCCCGAGCGGGCGCGACTACGAGTTGTACCTGGCTCCGCTGGCGGCGACGGTCGGCGGCCAGCGCCACTACCAGGCCCTGTTCAACTAGGGCCTGGTAGCGGGCTGTCCGGATCAGTTGCGGCTGGGGAATACGCCGAAGGCGCAGATGCACTGGGTCAGCGCCAGATAGGGCTGCATGAGGGGGGTAGGGTAGCTGCTGCCGGCATTGGCCACTGTCACGCCAAGTTGCCCCTGCGCCGGTATCCCCACCGTGCCCGGCGCAGGACCGTAGATCTGCACCGTGACGGTGTCGCGCCCGGTAGCGCCCACCGACTGCGCCAGCGTATCGCTGGTCGTCGCCTGGCTGGCGCTGGCCGCGCTGCCGGACTGCTGCAGCAGCACGGTTGCCTCGGCGGTGGCGCCGTGGGTGTGGTACGGCAGGTTGCTGGTGAGCAGGTTGATCTGCTCCTCCCCGGCTGAAGCGCCCAACGGCAAGTTGGCGCTCTGGCCCACGGCAACGCGCCCACCCAGATTGGGCAGGCAGAAGCTGTTGATACCGTCGCCTCCGTAGAGGGTGCCCAGCAGCGAGTAAAGCGCCTGGTTCTGCGCAATACGTATCTGCTGGCCATTGCAGGTCATCCAGTTTTTCGGCGCGAAACTGCCGGCAAACGGTGCGACGACGCCAATGTAGCTGTCGACATCCATGTGGTGCTCCTTGAGTCGTCAGTTGCGGGAAGGGAAGAGCCCGGCGACGCAGATGATGTAGTTGATTGCCTGGAATGGCTGCACGATGGAGAACGGCTGGGAGCCCCCGGTCGGCTGGACGCTGACCGTCGCTGAACTGGTCAGCGGCAGGTTCACCGAGCCCGGCGCCGGCGCGTAGATCTTCACCTCGACCGTATCGCGGCCGTAGAGGCCATTGGCGGCCGCCAGCACCGAGGTGTCGGTGGGCGTGGCCGAGGTGGCGGCTGCGGTGCTGGTCGGCAGCGAGGCGCTGATGGTGCTGGCGGCGGCGTGGTTGTGTATCGGCATCTGCGCGGTGGTCAGGGTGGTGCTCTCGGAGCCGCCAACCGCGCCAAGCGGGTAGCTGGAGGTCCCCGGCGACTGGCCTGCGCCGATGGGGACGCGGCCCTGCAGGTTGGGCAGGCCGAAGGTGTTCTGGCCGTTGCCGCCGTAGGTGGTGCCCAGCAGCGAGAACAGCGCGCTGTTCTGCTGGATGGAGAGGATCTGCCCGGCGCAGAGCGCCCAGCCGCGCGGCGCAAAGTTCGGGGCCCAGCCGCTGATCGAACCGAGGTAAGACTGTTCACTCATGATCATTTCCCTAATTTGAGTTGTTATCGCGTCATCACGGAAGACTCGGCCCGCCGACCAATCCCCTGGCGCACGGGCCGCCAGGAACCATAGACGAAATCTGGAAAGACACAGGTTGGTGCGCCTGCCTCCCATCCTTTGTCCGAAATACCGGGTTCCTACGACGATCCAGCCATTGACGCGACGTGGCCTTCAGGCATTATGGCGAGATCATTTCAATAACAATTTGCCAGCTTGCAGTCGCTGTACCGGAGCGGTACGGCTGTGCGCGTGTGCTCTCAGGGAGGAGGCCATATGTTCAGGCATTGGTTCGGGTCGTCGGCCGTTCGCAAGCATCAGTCCGGCGCCATGCGCTCCCCACTGGCCTTGAGTCTCGAAGCCAGGATGATGTTCGACGGCGCGGTTGCCGCGACCGTGGCGGATACCGCGGCCAGCCAGGGCGCCGACCATCCCGTCGCCCAGGACAAGACTCCCTCCGACCAGTCTTCCCACGACACTCTCGCCGCCGCGCCCAGCGCCTCCTCCGATCAGCGCCATGAAGTGGTGTTCGTCGACAGCAACGTTGCCAATTACCAGCAACTGGTCGCCAGCCTGAAACCGGGCACCGAAGTGGTGGTGCTCGACGGCAGCAAGGACGGGCTGCAGCAGATCGCCCAGTACCTGAACGGCCGCACCGGCATCGATGCGATCCATATCCTCAGCCACGGCGAAGAGGGTGAAGTGCATCTGGGCAGCACCGTGCTCAGTGCCGACAACCTGGCCAGCAAGGCATCGGAGCTGTCTGCCATCGGTGACAGCCTGGACGCCAACGGCGACATCCTCCTTTATGGCTGCGACGTGGCCAAGGGCTCCGGCGAGGTGCTGTTGCAGCAGCTCTCGGCGCTTACCCGCGCCGACGTGGCGGCATCCACCGACCGAACCGGCGCTGCGGCGCTGGGCGGCAACTGGACGCTGGAGGCGCACACCGGCAGCATCGAGACGAGCCGGCCCTGGGCCTCCGACAGCGGCCCCGACTATGCCGACCTGCTCGCGCTGCCCTCCGCCACGCAGAACCTGAGCGACACGTACTGGACCAACAACACCGGCGGCAACACGGTGGACGGCTTCACCCTCAGCGAGTCCACGGGGGCGACGCGCGCCAGTTCGCCGGACTCGATCTACTACAGCACGGGTGTCGTCCGGGACGGCAGCAACAACTACTACTACCAACTGACCTGGACCGCGGATAACGTCGACCTTGGCAAGTTCGACCTGGACGGCATGGTGATCCAGAGTTTCGGCGGCAACTACCGGCTGGACTTCTCGGCCGTCTCCGGCGGGAACACGGTGACCCAGAGCTTCACCTACAACGGTTCCCAGGGTCCGCTGACCGTCGACATCGACAGTGCGCTGTTCAACGACATCAGTGCTTTCACGGTGCGGGTCACCAACCTGAACGGCTCCACGTCGGTTGCCAACATAGACCTGCAACAGGTCATCCTGACCGACCTCAAGGGGCCCAATGCCGACCCGCTACTGGGCGGGCTCAATGGCAAGACCGCAAGTTACACCGAGGGCAGCAGCGCCACCCTGATCGACGCCACGGGCGTGGCCACGGTGACCGACAGCGACTCGGCGAACTTCGATGGCGGCCAGTTGCGCGTGGCCATCTCCTCGGGCGGGCAATCGCTGGAGGATGTGCTGGGGATCCGCAGTCAGGGCACGGGCGCGGGCGAGATCGGCGTGTCCGGCGCCAACGTCACCTACGGCGGCGTGGTCATCGGCACTTACAGCGGTGGCAGCAACGGCACCAACCTGGTGGTCACCTTCAACGCCGCGGCCACCGCCGCCGCCGCCCAGGCGCTGGTGCGCAACCTGACCTACGTGAACAGCAACGGGTTCGACCCGGGTACGACGACGCGCAACATCAGCGTGACTGTCACCGATGGCGATGGCGGCACCAGCGCGAGCGCCACCGTCGCGCTCAGCGTGGTGGCGGTGAACGACGCCCCCGTGCTGTCACCGGCCAACAACCTGGTGAGCTACACCGAGAACGCCAGCAACTCGATCCTGAGCCCTGGCCTGACGCTGGTGGACGATGGCAGCAGCTTCCAGAAGGCCACGGTCGTCATCACCGATGTGCGCAGCGGCGATATGCTGACCTTTGTCGCCCAGAACGGCTTCTCCGCGACCTACAACGGCTCGACCGGCACCCTGGTCATCACAGGCACCGGCAACGCGGCGGCGCTGCAGGCCGCTCTGCGCTCGGTCGGTTTCGTGTCCAGCTCGGACGACCCGACCTTCGGCGGCACCGACAGCTCCCGGCAGATCAACTTCACTGTCACCGACAGCGCTGGCGCGGACTCCAACACGGCCGTCGTCGACGTGACAATCAACGCAGTCAACGACGCGCCGACCCTGTCCGGAGGTCCCTACACCTGGGCAGGGACCAACGAAGACACCAGTTCCCCGGTAGCCACGGTCGCCAGCCTGGTGGCCGGTATGAGCTACCTGGACAGCGACAGCCCTGCCTTGGGGATCGCGCTGACGGCCAGCACCGGTAACGGTACCTGGCAGTACTCCACGGATGGCACTACCTGGACAGACGTCGGCGCGGTGTCCAATACCAGCGCTCTGCTGCTGTCGGGCAATACCCGGCTTCGCTATATCCCCGATGGTGCCAACGGTGAGACCGCCTCGCTGACTTTCCGCGCCTGGGACCAGAGCGCGGGCAGCGCCTCCGTCGATGGCGTGCGCCACACCGCCGATACCAGCATCAACGGCGGCTCCACGGCTTTCTCGACGGGCACTGCGCAGGCAACGCTCAGCGTCAGCAGCCTCAACGATGCGCCGCTGCTGATTCCGTCCAGCCCGGTGCTCAACGGACTGACCGACAGTGACGTGGACAATGTCGGGCAGGCGGTTTCCAGCCTCATCAGCGGCCAGGTCAGCGATGTGGATACCGGCGCGGGCCAGGGCATTGCCATCACCGGCATGGACTCGGGCGTTGGCGGTACCTGGCAGTACAGCGTGAACAACGGCGCCAGCTGGCAGGACATCGGGACGATTTCCACTGCCTCGGCGCTCTTGCTGCGCAGTAACGATCGGGTGCGCTTTGTGCCCGATGGCGTCAATGGTACCAATGCCTCATTCACCTTCCGTGCCTGGGACCAGAGCGGCGCTACCGCCGGCATGCAAGGCACCAAGGCAAATGCCTCCAGCGCCGGCGGCACCACGGCGTTCTCTACCAACACTGACACCGCGTCCGTCACCGTCACGGCGGTCAACGATGCGCCGAGCATGACCAGCAGTTCCGGCAACGCCTCCTGGGTCGAGGGCAACAACCAGAGCTCGACGCCGGTGGTCATCGACTCCGGGATAACCGTCACGGATGCCGACGGCCCCAATCTGGCACAGGCCACCGTGCGCCTGACCAACTTCTTCATAGACCAGGATTCGCTGGGCTTCACCAGCAACCCCGCCACCATGGGCAACATCATTGCCAGCTTCGATGGCGGAACCGGTGTACTGACCCTGAGCTCGGCGGGCAACCAGGCGACCCTGGCGCAATGGCAAGCGGCGCTGCGCGCGGTCACCTACAGCAACGGATCGGACAGCCCGGTTCTCGCGACCCGCACCGTCGAGTTCCAGGTCACCGACAGCGACGGCCTTAGCTCGTCCTCCGTTACCCGCGGCATCACCATCACCGCGGTGGACGCTTCGCCGGTCATCACGGCGCCGGCGAGCGCCGTGGTGATCGAAGACGTTGCCTCGGTGCTCAACCAGATAAGCTTCAGCGATGTCGATTCCACGAGCGGCACCGTGACCCTGAGCGTCAGTGCCGGCCGCCTGAGCGCGATCAGTGCCGGCGGTGTCACCGTGGGTGGCACTTCCACCGCGCTGACCCTGACCGGCAACCTAAACAACATCAACGCTTTCATCGCCAGCAACGGGCTGACCTACACCACGGCGGCCAACGCCACTTTCAACGTGACGATGACCATCAACGTCGATACCGGCAGCGTCAGCACCAGCACCAGCAGCATGCTCCTGACGGTCACGCCGGTGAACGATGCGCCCGTCGTCACCGTGCCGGGCTCGATCACGGTGACCGAAGACGTGTCGAGCAGCGTGACCGGCATCAGTTTCAGTGACGTCGATGCGGGCAGCGGTCTCGTAAGCGCGACCTTCTCGGTTCCTTCCGGAACGCTCAGTGCCCTGAGCGGCAGCGGCGTCAGCGTACTCAACTCGGGCACCGGTGTGATCGTGCTGACGGGCACGCTGAGCAACCTCAACGTCTTCGTGGCCGCTGGCAATCTGCACTTCCTGACCGCTGCCAACGCTACCGACGGCGTATCCCTGACGGTCACGATCAACGACAACGGCAGTTCCGGTGGCGCTGCGCAGACGGACACCAAGGTCACGACGATCAACGTCACTCCAGTCAATGATGCACCGGTCAACGTCGTGCCAGGCACCCAGACCGTGCAAGGCAACGGATCGCTGGTGTTCAGCATGGGCCAGGGTAACGCCATCTCGATCAGCGACGTGGATGTCGGTGGCGGGGTGATGGAGGTGACCCTCACGGCCTTGAACGGCACGATCTCGCTGGGCGGCAGCAGCGGACTGGCATTCGTGGTGGGCTCCGGCACCGGCGACGCCACCATGACCTTCAGCGGCACCCTGGCCAGCATCAACGCGGCACTCAATGGCCTGACGTTCCAGCCAACCCCCGGCTATCTCGGCAGTGCGTCGCTGCAGATCACCAGCAACGACATGGGGATGACTGGCACCGGAGGAGCCAAGAGCGACACCGACATCATCCAGATTTCGGTAGAGCAGCCCAATCCCCGGGTTCTCGGCGTCGCGAGCCTTACACCCAACGGCAGCTACCGGGTCGGCGATCATATCCAGATCCAGGTTCAGTTCGACCAGAGTGTCTTCGTCGACATCGGTGGTGGCATACCGAGTCTGCTACTGGAGACTGGCATTGTTGATCGCAGCGCCACCTACGTCAGTGGCAGCGGCACCAATACCCTGACGTTCCTCTATGTCGTGCAGGCCGGCGACCTGAGCGCCGACCTCAACTATGCGAGTACCAGTGCGCTTTCACTCAACGGCTCGCAGATCAGCAACGGTGCGAGCGACACCGCGATCCTCACACTGCCCAATCTGTCCGGCAGCGACAGCCTGGCAAGCCATGCCGCCCTGGTTGTCGACGGCGTGGCGCCCACTGTCACCAGCGTCGGCGTGCCGGCCAGTGGCACCTACGTGGCGGGGCAGAACCTCGACTTCACCGTCAACTTCAGCGAGAACGTCACGGTCGACGCCACCGGCGGCATACCGCGCATCGCGGTGACCCTGGACACCGGCGGCACGGTTTTCGCCCAGTACCTGAGCGGCAGTGGCGGCAGCGCCCTGGTGTTCCGCCTGGTGGTGGCCAGCGGTCAGCTGGACGCCAACGGAATCACCCTGGGCTCGTCCATCCAGGCGAATGGCGGCACCCTGCGTGATGCGGTCGGCAACAACATCATTACCGGCCTCAACAGCGTGGCGAGCACCAGTGGCGTACTGGTCGATGCCGTGGTGCCCACGGTCAGCAGCGTCAGTGTGCCGGCCGGCGCTCCCTACAATGCCGGGGATACCCTGACCTTCGTGGTCAACACCAGCGAGGCGGTGTTGGTCAATGGCACCCCGCGCCTGGCGCTGGACATCGGCGGCAACACCGTCTTCGCCAATCTGGTTTCGGGTTCCGGTACCTCGACCCTGGTCTTCCAGTACACCGTCCAGGCTGGCGACAACGACGCCGACGGCATCAGCGTGGGCAGTCTGTCCGCCAACGGCGCCACCCTGCGCGATGTTGCCGGCAACGACATGAACCTGACGCTCAACAACGTGGGCGCCACCAGCGGCGTCATCGTCGACACGGTCGCGCCGACGGCCAGCGCCATCGTCACCCTCGACCCCTCGCCGACCAATGCTGGCAGCGTGCGTTACACCGTGACCTTCAGCGAAGGCGTCAGCGGCGTGGACCTGAGCGACTTTACCCTGGTTGGCACCGGCACCGCCGCGGGCAGCCTGAGCGTCCTGCAGCAGATTGACGCGCGCACCTACCAGATCACCGTCAGCGGCGTATCCGGGACCGGAACCCTGGGCCTGAACCTCAACGGCAGCGGTACCGGCATCCTCGACGTGGCGGGCAACCCCATCAGCGGCGGGCTGAGCGGCGCGGTGTACAGCGTTGACCGGGATGCGCCGATCGTTACCGCGGTCAACGTGCCGCCAGGTGCGCTCTACAGCGTGGGCGATAGCCTCGACTTCGTGGTGCAGACCAGCGAGGCCGTGGTGGTCGACGGTTCGCCGCAACTGGCCATCGACGTGGGCGGGCGCACCGTCTATGCCGACTATGTCAGCGGCTCCGGCAGCAACAGCCTGGTGTTCCGCTACATCGTCCAGGCCGGCGACAACGACGCAGACGGCATCCAGCTTGGCGGACTTTCCGCGGGGGGCGGCTCCCTGCGCGACACCGCGGGCAACAATGTCGACCTTGCGCTGCATGGCGTGGGCTCCACCAGCGGCATCCTGGTCGACACCCTGGCGCCGACGCCCAGCGCCATCGTCACACTCGACCCGTCGCCGACCAACGCCGGTAGCGTGCGCTACACCGTGACCTTCAGCGAAGGCGTCAGCGGCGTCGACCTGAGCGACTTCGCCCTGGTCGGCACCGGCACTGCTGCCGGCAGCCTGAGCGGTCTGCAGCAGATCGATGGGCGCACCTACCAGATCACCGTCAGCGGTGTGTCCGGAACCGGCACCCTGGGGCTGAACCTCAACGGCAGCGGGACCGGCATCCTCGACGCGGCCGGCAACGCCCTCAGTGGCGGCCTGACCGGCGCGGTATACAGCGTCGACCGGGATGCGCCGACGCCCAGCGCCATCGTCACTGTCGACCCGTCGCCGACCAACGCCGGCAGCGTGCGCTACACCGTGACCTTCAGCGAAGACGTCAGCGGTGTGGACCTGGGCGATTTCACGCTGGTTGGCACCGGCACCGCCGCGGGCACCCTGAGCGGTCTGCAGCAGATCGACGCGCACACCTACCAGATCACTGTCAGCGGCGTGTCCGGCACCGGTACCCTGGGGCTGAATCTCAACGGCAGCGCCACCGGCATCGTCGACGCAACGGGCAACGTCCTCAGCGGCGGGCTGACCGGTGCGGTGTACAGCATCGACCGCGATGCGCCGACCGTTACCGCCGTCAGCGTGCCTGCGGGGAGCCTCAACAACGCGGGCGATATCCTCGACTTCGTGGTGCACACCAGCGAAGCCGTGGTGGTCGACGGCTCGCCGAAGCTGGCCATCGACATGGGCGGGCGCACCGTCTACGCCGACTACGTCAGCGGTTCGGGCAGCAACAGCCTGGTGTTCCGCTACACCGTCCAGGCCGGCGACAACGACGCCGACGGCATCCAGGTCAGCGGGCTTTCCGCCAATGGCGGCACCCTGCGCGACGCTACCGGCAACGCGCTGAATCCGTCGCTGAACGGCATCGGTGACAGCCACGGCGTGCTGGTGGATACCCGCGCGCCTACCGCGACCGGTGTCGTGCGGCTGGACCCGTCGCCCACCGGCGCAAGCACGGTGAACTTCCTGGTGACCTTCGACGAAGACGTCAACGGCGTCGATGCCGGCGACTTCTCGCTGCTGACCAGCAATTCCGCCAAGGGCAGCATCCTCTCCGTCGTGCAACTGGATGCGCGTATCTACCGCGTGACCGTCGGCAGCGTGAGCGGGCAGGGCAGCCTGGGCCTGGCGGTCAACGCCGGCGGCATCAGTGACGCGGCGGGCAACGCGCTGGCCAACTCACTGCGTGGCGACAGCTATGTGATCGGCTCGCTGTCCGATGGCGACCCGGAGTTCCGCATCACCACGCCGGAAGTGCCGCCCTTGCCGTCGCCAACGCCGCTGCAGCCCAATGTGCCGGTGGTTGTCACGCCGCCGGGCACCTCGCCGGTGCTGCCGTCGTCGCTGTTCCCGACTGAAGGAGCGGGCGGCCTGCCGCCGCTGGGCAATATCTTCGTGCACAACGGCGCGCCGTCGCAGAGCTTCATCGCCCAGGCCTTCGGCAGCTCGTCGTTCGGCGACGGCAGCGGCAAGGGCTTCCTCGGCTTCGGCGGTGGCGACGCCGGGGTATTCGGCAGCAGCACGCTGGCCGGCATCTTCGACAGCAACGGGTTCGACGACGGCTCGCCGCTCAAGGCTTTCGACCGCCGCAGCGGTGATATCGACCAGGGCATCCGCGGCATTTTCGGTGCGCCGAACCTGGCGCAGCAACTGCAGCAGATCCACGAATCCGAACAACAACCATTGCGTGAGCTGGCCTGGGCGCTGGGGCAAGTAGCCCAGGACCGCGACGCATCCTGATCACCATATCGCCAAGTAGAAGAAGCACAAGAACGAAGCCGTAACGAGGGGGACGGCCAGGGATGAAAAAACACACGACCTTGCTAGGGATCAGCTTGTTGGCGCTTGCCGTGTCCGGCTGCGCCGTTACCACGCAACCCATCGACCGCAGCGTCAGCGAGCAACGTGCCCGCGACGACCTGCAGGCGATGTTCAAGGATCAGGAGCCGCTCAGCGGCCCGCTGACCCTGCACGAGGCCATGGCCCGCGCCGTGAAGTACAACCTCGAGTCGCGCCTGAAGGTGATGGAGGAGGCGCTGTCGCGCCGCCAGCTTGATCTCGCCACCTTCGACATGCTGCCGCGCATGGCGCTCGAGGCAGGTTACGCCGGGCGCAACAACCAGAGCGCTTCGAGCAGCCAGAGCGTGCTGACCAACACCCAGTCGCTGGAACCTTCCACCTCGCAGGACCGCGACCGCGACGTCGCCGACCTGACCATGGTGTGGAACGTGCTGGACTTCGGCGTCAGCTATGTCAGCGCCAAGCAGCAGGCCGACCAGCGCCTGATCGTCCAGGAGCGTCGGCGCAAGGTGGTGCAGACCATCATCCAGGACGTGCGCTCGGCCTACTGGCGCGCCGTCGCTGCGCAACGCCTGCTGGATCGCATCGATGCGCTGATGGCGCGGGTCGACGGCGCGCGCAAGGACAGCCAGCAGATGAGCCAGCAGCGCATCGGCGATCCGGTCCAGGCCCTGGGCTACCAGCGCGCGCTGATCGAGGCCAGCCGCCAGCTGGAAGAACAGCGCCGCGCGCTGTCGCTGGCGAAGACCGAACTCGCCACCCTGATCAACCTGCCGCTGGGCACCGACCTGACCCTCGCCGCGCCGGAAGGCTACGACGTGCCGGAGCTGAAGGTGGGCCTCGAGCAACTGGAGCAGCAGGCCCTGGCCAGCCGCCCGGAACTGCGCGAGCAGGACTACCAGGCGCGCATCAGCGCCGCGGAAACCCGCAAGGCCATGCTGCGCCTGCTGCCGGGCCTGGAGTTCTCCGCCGGCGGGCACTACGACTCCAACAGCTTCCTGGTCAACAACCGCTGGGCCGACTACGGCGTGAAGGTCACCTGGAACCTGTTCAACGTCCTGTCCGCCCCGGCAGCCATCGACGTTGCGAAGGCGGGCGAGGACGTCAACGTGGCGCGCCGGCAGGCCATGTCGATGGCCGTGCTGGCGCAGCTCTACGTGGCCAACGCCAACTACAACGAGGCACGCCGCCAATTCGTCACCACCCAGGAACTGGCCAGCCTGGACAACCAGATCGTCGGCCAGCTGCGCAACCGTCACCAGGCGCAAGGCATCGGTGAGCTGGACCTGATCCAGGGCGAGCTCAATGCCCTGCAGGCGGACCTGCGCCGCGACTTGGCCTACGCCGAACTGCGTAACAGCTATGGCCAGGTGTTCGCCTCGGCCGGTGTCGATCCGCTGCCCAGCAACGCACCTGACACCAAGCTGACCACGCTGGCCAACGGCCTGGCCGAGAAAGAGCGCCAGCTCGACAGCGGCAACGTGCAGTAATCGCCCCAGGCGTGCCAGTGCCGGAGCGTTGCTGGCACGCCAAGGGCTTTACGCCCGCTGCGAGCTTGAGCGGGCGTGCTCACCCCGTCGCCTTGCAATCCTCGGTCGGCTGCTTCGGCGCAGGCTGAGGAGCAGCCCTGGCACCGGACAACCGCGATACCCCGAACAGCACCAGCGCCAGTCCGGCAATCTGGTAGAGCGTGATCGCCTCGCCCAGCAGCGCCCAGGACGCGAACACGGTCAATACCGGGCCCAGATTACCGAACGCGGCCGCATGGGTGGCGCCCATGCGCTGGATCGCCAGCGCCATCCAGTAGATCGGCAGCACGGTGGAGATCAGCGCCATCAGCGAACCGTGGACCCACACCGCACCGGGCAGTGCCGCCAGTTGCTGCACGTCGCCGCTCAGCGCGTAGTGGATCAGCACCATCACCGAGGAGGCGCCGCCGGCCAACCCGGCCAGTCGCATCGAGCCCACGCGCCGCACCACGGCGGCCGTGCCCATGTAGTAGAGGGCATAGGTCACGGCGCTGGCGAAGACCCAGAGGGCGCCCAGCAGGATCTGTCCGTTGCCGCCTTCCACACGGATGTCATGCACCAGCGCGATGCCCAGGCCCAGGTAGCACAAGCCCATGGCAGCCAGGGTGCGGGAGTCGGGGCGCTCGCGGTTCAGGGCCATCTGCAGGAGCAGCACCAGGGTCGGGTAGGTGAACAGGATCAGCCGTTCCAGCCCGGCGCTGATGTACTGCAGGCCGTAGAAGTCGAACAGGCTGGACAGGTAATAGCCGAACAGGCCGAGCAGCAGGATGCGCAAGCCATCGGCCAGCGTCAGGCGGGCCTGCTCCGGGCTCCGGCTCAGCCAGATCAGCCAGAGGAACAGCGGCAGCGCGAGGCCCATGCGGATGGCCAGCACCGTCACCGCATCCACCGGCGCGGCAGCGTAGGAGAGCTTCACGAAGACCGCCTTGAGGCTGAAGCCGGTGGCGGACAGCACGGCGAAGAACACGCCGTTGCGCAGGCTGCGCTGGTAGAGAGAGGTCAGGCTATTCATGGCGGCACGGGTGCAAGGCAGAAGAAAGGCTTTATTCTAGAGAGAAGGCTGCCCCACTAGAATCGCAACTTGGCGAACATGGCTTTCGTATTTGGAGAACGCTTCATGCATTTCGATCTCGCCGATCTGCGCCTGATCGCCGCCATCGCCATCGCCAGCACCGGCAGCCTGAGCAAGGCGGCGGCGTCGGTACCGGTGGCGGTCTCGGCGGCGAGCAACCGCCTGCGCCTGTTCGAGGAGCGCTGCGGGCTCTCCCTGTTCGCCCGGCACAGCGATGGCATGACCCTCACGCCAACCGGCCGCCTGGTGCTCGAATCCGCCCAGCGCGTGCTGAAGGAGGCCCGGCAGCTCAGGGATACCCTGCAGGAGCTGGGCGGGGAACGGCGCATCACCCTGCGCCTGGCGGCTTCCACGGTGGCCAACAGCACTTTCCTGCCCACGGCGCTGGGGCCGTTCCTGGCGGACTACCCGGAGGTGGACCTGCAACTGACCGAGCAGAACAGCAAGGATGTGCTGCGCGCCGTGCAGGAAGGGCAGATCGACATTGGCGTCTACGACGGCAACCTGCCCACCGCCGGCCTGCTGTCGCTGCCGTTCCGCAACGACAAGCTGGTGCTGCTGGTGCCGCAGGATCATCCGCTGGCCAGCCAGCAGCTGCCGAGCCTGCGCGATGCGCTGAGTTTCCCCTTCGTCTGCCTGCCGGCCGAGCGCGCCATGCAGCGCTTCGTCGAGGCAATGGCGGTACGCAATGCCATGCCGCTCAAGGTGCGGGTGCGCGCGCCGAGCTTCGATGCCATTGCCCAGCTGGTCGCCCAGCGGGTGGGCGTGGCCATGCTGCCGGAGGCAGCCGCCACCCGTATGGCGCAGGAGTTGCCGGCGGTGGTGGTGGCTCTTGCCGATGCCTGGGCCACCCGTGAACTGCGCATCTGCGTCGCTGACTGGGATGCGCTGTCGTCCCACGCGCGGCAGTTGGTGAGCTACCTGATGAATGAAGGAGCCACCGCTCGCTGAAGCGTGCCGGGTGAGGAGCGGCCAGCGGTGGTGGCGCCGTAAGCTGGCCGCGCGGCTTCACGCGGTGGTGTTCACCGAGGTGCCGCTGGTGCTGCTGCCCGACTCGGTCAGGGCTTCGGAATAGGCGGCGGTGGCCGCCGCTACCGCCGCCGAGGCGGATGAAACGCGGGCCTGCGCGGCTTGCGCGGCGATCTGCTGGGCCTGCTTCTCTTCCTCGGTCTGGCCGCCGCCCTGGCTGGCCTTGGCCAGTTCCTGCTCGGCTTCTTCCAGCTCCTTCTGCGCCTGTTCCATGGCCTGCTTGAGCTTGTCCAGCGTGGTATCCGAGCTGCTGTCGGAGCTGCCGCTCGCGCCAGCACCGCCGCCGCCTGCCGCTCCACCCGCCGGCTGCGCCGATGAGCTGGCCGTGGCCTGGGAGGCGCCGGTGGCGTCGCTGGTGGTGCTGTCTTCGCTGCTCGTGGCAGAGGTCGAGGCGGCCGAAGTCGAGGCGGTGGAATAGCGAACGTTGGTGGCGCTGACAACGCTGATGGTGGTCATGGACGGGCTTCCGCTGAGGATGGTTATCCGCAATGGCGGCCGCCGGAGCGCGAAATTTAGAGCGGTTTGTTATCGACTTGGTATCGGGCCTGGTACTTCGAATCCGCCGCCTCAGTTCTGCTCCACCAGCCGGGGCGTCTGCGAACCTTCCAGGGCCAGGTGGATCACGCCGGCGCGGCTGGGGAAGTTCGGCGAATCGTCATCGGTGTTCTCCATCACCGGGATGTCGATCAGGGTGCGCTTGCCTGCCGGGTCGACGACCAGCCGGGCGTCCAGTTTCTCGACCGAGCGCCAGCCACCGCCGCCGATCTGCATCGCATCGAGCAGGCTGTAATGCTCCTGGCCTTCTTCGTTCGGCGTGGAGGAAAACACGGCGAGGTACTGGCTGTAGTTGTTGCCCATGTCGAAGCCTTCGATGGTGAACACCGCCAGGGTCAGTTCGCCGACCGGGCCGCTCTTCAGGGTCTGCACGCGGGTGGCTTCGGGGTAGCCGGTGGCGAAGCTGTCCTTGTACAGCTCCACCAGGCGGCCGACCTGTTCCTCCAGAGGCTTGGGAACGGGCGGCTGGTCGGCGGCGTGGGCGAGGGTGCAGGCAAGCAGCAGGCTGGCAGCCAGCAGGGGCAGTTTCATGGAGGGTCGTCCTTGACGGTAGTGAGCGAGCGGCCTGGTCAGCATCCTGGATGCTGACCGTCGCGGGGTTGATTGCCCGTGGGCGGGAATCGCTCAGTTCTTTGGCACCCAGTCCCCGACCTGCGAGCAGGAGTAGGTATTGGAGTAGTCGTAGTAGCGCTGCAGGGGCGCGCCGCTCTCGTAGGTGCTGCACTGGTAGACCGACGTGCCTTTCTGCAGGATCAGGAAGTGGATCTGGGTGATTCGCCCTGGCGCCACGTAGGCGGCCTTCACTTCATGGCCGCTGCGCAGCAGGTCCGTCACCTTGACCTCTTCGGCAGAAGCCTGCGAGCCGAGGGCCGTGAGACCGAGCAACGGGAGTACGGCTTTCGCCAGGTAGCCCATGTCAGCCATGGTTTCGTCTCCTCCTTGATGAGCGAGCCTGGGCTCAGGCTTCCGGTTTCAGCGCAATGCCGCCGCAATTGCCGCGGGTCAGCAGGTAGTCCACCTGCCGGGCGCGGTTGATGGCAACGCGGATTTCGCAACTGGCCGAGTGCACCACATCGCCCCAGTACTCGGTATGCACCAGCTGGCCGTTCTGCGGGCCGGTGTAGGTGCCGAGCGCTTCACGCGACACATAGGAGGTGTCGCGGCGGTAGATCAGCACGACCCAGTCGTTCTCCGGCGCCAGACCGATATCGCTGGGCGCGCCGAAGTGGTCGATGGCGTCGCCGGCCGGACGGCCCTTCCAGTAGCTGCGTGCCTGCGCCTCGGGCAGGGTGGGAATGGCGGAGCAGCCACCGAGCAGGATGGCAATCATCCCGAGTGCGAGTAACCCTTTCATTGCACGCCCTCCTTGGCGGGTACGTTCTTGGCGGGCATCTGCTCGAAGCCCTTGTCGACCATCTGCAGGATCAGGTTCTTGGCGTGCTCACGGTTCTGCAGTTGGAACAGGCCAGGGGCGGCCGAGACCAGCTGCGTCATGGGCATCTTGCCCAGCGGGTACATCTTCTGTTCGACGTGCGCGTCCGGCTTGCAGAGGAAGTCGCGGCTCTGGGCGATCCACGCCTCGGGCTTCTTCTGCCACTCCTTGGAAACCTTCTTCGGACGGATGTCGTTGTAGAACTTGTCGTAGTTCTGCGCGCCGTTGAGGCGCACGCGGTTCTTCGCGCAGTCGACCTCGACGTCATAGGCGGTGAAGGTCGGCTTGGCGCCTTCCTCGTAGAACTGGTAGACGCCCAGCGAGCGCACGCCGTTCTTGCGGTCGTAGATGTTGGCGGGGTCGCCATCGACGACGAAGAGTTCGTTCTTGTAGAGGCTGCCCTGCTGGTGAATCAGCCAGAAATCGCCAGAGGGGCCTTCCGCTTGCGCGGCGAGCGGGCTGCAAAGCAGCAGGGCAGGCAGCCAGGGCCTGAGGGGCTTGAGCATGACGGACAGTCCTTTGCCGTTGTGATCGCCGGAGCACAGCGCACCCCGGCGAAAGAAGGGTAGGAATCTAGTGGCGCAGGTTTGGACGGTCAACCGAAGTGTAGGAATTCTGTGACAGACGGCAGTGAAGTTTTCGTGTTGAAAAGACCCTGAAGTGACGGCTCCCGCTTGAGGGGGCGGCCTTTGCGCCGCTGCGCAGGCCGCGGCGAAAGCCGCACTTCAAGGCGGCCAACGCCGCCTGCTTCAGGGGGCGGGCGTCAAGGCGAGATGAATTTTCGAATCGCCTGGATCGTCGGCGCCGGCGCTTCTTCCATCAGCCAGTGACCCGCGCCGGGCACCACCACTTCGGTGACATTATCGGCGGCATTGCGCATGACGATGGCTTCGTTGGCGCCGAAGGACTTTTCCCCGCCGACGGCGAGCACCGGCATCGTCAGCCGCGTCTTGTTCGACGCCTCGTTGTCCACGGCATCCTGGCGAATGCTGCGGAACTGGGAGAACGCCGCATGCATCGCTCCGGGGCGGGCGTAGAGCTTGGCGTAATGCTGCCGGGTGGCTTCGTCGACCTTGTGCGGGTCGCCGGCGAACTCGTTCCAGAAACGGTCCAGGTAGATGCGTTCGCGCCCGGCCACCAGCCGCTCCATGTCGGCGCCGCCGAAGTCGAAGTGCCAGAGCATCGGCGAGCGGACGATGTCATTCCACGGCGGGATGCCGGGCACCGGGGCGTCCATCACCACCAGGCGCTCGGTCTGCTGCGGGTAACGCGCTGCATAGGCGTAGGCGACCATGGTGCCGATGTCATGGCCGACGACGACGGAATGCTCGATGCCCAGCGAAGCCAGCACCGCGCGGACGTCGCCGGCCTGGGTCTTCTTGTCGTAGCCGCTGGCGGGGATCGACGACAGGCCCATGCCGCGCAGGTCCGGCACCACCACGGTGTGGTCCTTGGCCAGGTCCGTGGCCAGCGGTGCCCACATGTCGCCGGTATCGCCGAAACCATGCAGGAGGACCACCGCCGGCCCGCTGCCGCCGACGCGCACGTGGATGGTCGCGCCGTCTACGGCAACGTCCTGGGTCCGGAAGGAGGAGGGGAAAGCTACGATCCCGGCCTGGGCCGGCACACTCAGGATCACCAGCAGGGATGCGGTCAGCAGGGAGCGGATCATCGTGAACTCTCCAGAGGTCGACTGGAGGAGCGTAGTTCGGTTTGCGATTCGCACACGGGCCTGCGTTATCGAGGTTCGGCGCTACTCGATCCGCCCGAGAGAAGCCAGTCCGCCGCGACACCGATCTGACCTTGGGAGGCTTCAGCCAGCGGGTGAAGATGAAGCGCGCCGTTCATGCCCTCGGCCCCCTCGGCGGAGGGCACGGCATCGAGTAACCGGTTTGCAGTCCCTGATGCTGTTCGGACAGGGCCTGCGGGGTTATCAGCAATGGCGCTGCTCACCCTGCTGCGAGCCCGATGCAGTCACCGGTAATGCGCGTGAAGAATGGGCGGAACAGGCGCCAGAGATCGACCCACCCGGTATGAGTCGCCGGGGTGCCTTTTGTGGCGGTAGCGGGCAGCAGCACCTTCAACTCGCCAGCAATGACGGCCGGTTCAGGTCATCGGGCAGTGCAAACGTGGTTTCCACATAACGCCGCGCATGGATGGCCTGCGCCGGGACCACGGGAGGGTCCAGCGCCTCTCCCGAGAAACAGCGCAGGTGATTGGTCACCATGTCGTATCCGGAAAGATGGCTGAACGCGACCCCGCCGGAAAAACGCGGGTTGATGTCCATCACCAGTGGCCAGTCCCCGCCGACCAGGAATTCGATATTGATGCAGCCGTCGAGCCCCAGCGTCAATGCTATCTGGGAGGCGGCATCGAGCAGTGCCGGTTCGTCGAGCATCCTGACGGTGACACCGGCTCCGTTGGAGGTTCGTACCAGCTCCTTGCGCGCCATGCCGGCCCATTGTCCCGTCGCTCGTCGGCGGACGATGTCCACCACGTAGACATCGCCATCCAGCAGCGGCTGCACGACGTAGGGGCGGCTCCGCAGCTTCTTTCGCAGGTAGCCCAGGTCATCCGGATCGAGGATGCGCGCCAGTCCTTCGCTGCTTCTGCCGTCGCGTGGTTTGGCGTGCAGCGGGAATGGCAGGTCGTCCACCTCGGGGTCTTCCATCTTCCAGGTCGGGATCGGGTGGACGACCGGATGATCCCGGAAGGTGTCATGGACCAGCCATTTGTCCCGGCTGATGCGGACGGTTTCGGCGGGCACCATGCACAGGGTGACGCCTTGAGCGGAGAACTCCTGCCGATGAAGCGTGAAAGCGTCGACCTCCAGGTCAATCAGCGGCAGGACGTGGGTTACCTGCTCCAACCGGCAGATGTCGAGCACGCGGGCGATATAGGCGGGGACGTCCCTGGCGGGAGGAACGCGGTGGAACGTATCCAGCATGGCCGAAGTGGCGCTCCACTCCCGCGGCAGTGTGCTGATACCCACCACGCGGGCCCTGGGGACCCGGCGCAGCGATTGGATGACCGCCTCGGCGCAGAACGATCCGATGGCGGTGACCAGGTAGATCGGCGAGCGATCCGGAACCGATTGAATGTCCAATTGAATACTCTGCCAGCAGTACGCCAATGAACAGGGCAGAACAATCACATCCTTCTTTTCAAGCCCTCACGTGGCTCCGTGCTTGTCCGTCAAGCTGATGGGAAAGCGTCGAGCCCGAGTAGTCCAGCCTGGCACTCCTGCCATCCTTCACCGCGCTGTAGATCGAGGCTGCGCGCGGACTGCTTAAGAATTCGTGAAGATCAGGTTGGGATTGTGCAGTGATGCGCCGTGCACTGGACGGCGCCGCTCAGGCGGTGGAGGTGTTGGGCGTGAGGCTGGAGGGCGTGCTTGCCAGTGCCCTTCGCGGACCGCTCGCACGGCGGTATCCGGAGGCGGAAGCCTTTGTATAATCGCCTTCCACAAGAGGCAGGACAGGCTCTGTGCCGGGCCATGGCCCGAGAGACCCCGTCCGCCGACAAGAATTGGCAAAGGTACGCAGCAGTGGAAAGAAGACAATTCAGTGAGTCCATGCAGGGGCAGAACCTGCGCTTCGTCGGCGAGCGGAAAGCTGACTCGCAGGGACCACGCAAGGTCGGTTTCGTACTGCTGGAGAACTTCTCGCTGCCGGCCTTCACCCAGGCGCTGGACACCCTGGTCACCGCCAATCTGATTCGCGAAGGCGCTTTCTCCACGCGTACCTACAGCCTCGATGGCGAATCGGTAACCAGCGACCTCGGGCTGGTCATCTGCCCGGCGTCCGCACTGGAAAGCAAATACCTGGACATGGACCTGCTGGTGGTCTGCGGCGGCCTGCGCACGCCGCTCAAGGACATGCCCAACCTGAGTCGCCTGCTGCACCTCGCCGCCGAGCGCGGCATCGCCCTGGCCGGCCTGTGGAACGGCGCCTGGTTCCTCGGCAAGGCCGGTTTGCTGGATGGGCACAAATGCGCGGTGCACCCGGAAAACCGTGCCTCGCTGGCGGAGGTCGCGCGCAACAGTGTGGTGACCGCCGAGAGCTACATCCTCGACCGCAACCGCCTCACCGCCGGCAGCCCGACCGGTGCCTTCAACCTGGTGCTGGAGTGGATCCACAACCTGCACGGGCGCGAGCTGGTGGAGGGCATCGTCGATATCCTCGCCTTCGAGGAATCCCGTTACCGCCGCACCCGTCCGGCGCTGCACGAGAAGATGACCCAGCCGTTGCGCGACGTGCTCAACCTCATGAGTGCGAACATCGAGGAGCCGCTGAGCACGGATCAGCTTTCCGAGTGCGTGGGCCGCTCCAAACGCCAGCTGGAGCGGCTGTTCCAGGAGCAGCTGGGCACCTCGCCGGTGCGCTACTACCTGGAGCTGCGCATCACCGAGAGCCGGCGCCTGCTGCAGCATTCGGACCTGTCGCTGGTGGAGGTGGCGCTGGCCTGCGGTTTCGTTTCGCCCAGTCATTTCAGCAAGTGCTACACCTCGTTCTTCGGCCATTCGCCATCGAAGGAAGTGCGCTTCGGCTGTGTGCGCTCGGCCAAGTGAGCGGCCCGGTCTGCGGGCCCGCAGTGCTTATCCAGTGGTGTTCCTCGCGCGGGTCGGCTGGTTAACTGCCAGGACGTGCGAACAACAAGAGCGAGGAACAGGACGTGATCTTTCTTTACAACGCCGAACCCGAACACGCGGACAAATGGAGGGCCCTGCTGGCCGCCCAGGTGCCGGGCCTTGAATTCGTCGAGGGCTTCGAGGCGGTCGATCCGGCGCGTGTTACCTACCTGCTGACCTGGAAGGCGGTCGCCGATATCGAGCGTTACACCAGCCTGCGCGTGCTGTTCGCGGCGGGCGCCGGGGTGGATCAGTTCGACCTGTCGAAGATCCCCGAATCGGTGGCGCTGGTGCGCATGGTCGATGATTCCCTGGCTGACATCATGGCGGAATTCGTGGTGATGTCCGCGCTGGCACTGCACCGGGAGATGCCGGCTTACCGTGCGGCCCAGGCCGGGCAGGTCTGGGAGTCGCTGAGCATCCTGCCGGCTTCCTCCAGCCGCGTCGGTGTGATGGGGCTGGGCCAACTGGGCCAGGCGTGCCTCGCGCAGTTGCGCCACCTGAAATTCCAGCTGCTGGGCTGGAACCGCTCCGAGCGGCAGATCGACGGGGTAAAGACCTACACCGGCCCCGAGCAACTGGCGAGCTTCCTGGCCCAGTGTGACATCCTGGTTAACCTGCTGCCGCTGACCGACAGCACCCGCGCCATCCTCAACCGCGAGACGCTGGCGCAACTGCCCAGGGGCGCGGGGCTGATCAATGTCGGCCGGGGTGAGCACGTGGTGGAGGCCGACCTGCTTGCGGCGCTGGATGCGGGGCAGGTCGGCGCGGCGATCCTCGATGTGTTCCACGAGGAGCCGCTGCCCGCGGGCCATCCGCTGTGGTCGCACCCGCAGGTCTGGGTCACTCCGCACATCGCCAGCACCATGCAGGTGGAAGGCGGCGCGGCGGTGGTGGCGAAGAACATCCTGCGCGATCGGGATGGCGCCGAGCTGCTGCACACGGTGAATCGCCAGAGCGGCTACTGACGCGTTTCGCTTATCACTGAAATAGCCGGCGCAAGCTGTTTGTCCGGAACGGCACTTTCGATACTGGCGGCTCCCGACTGCCGCTCAGGAAGTACCGTTCATGGACCACGAACCGATCGATGCCCGCGATTTCGCCTTCATCCACTTCGCTGCCGTCGTTCTCTGCGGCTCGCTGATCGTCGCCCTGGCGTTGTTCCTGGCGCGGCTGGGCGTGCTGCTGCACTGAGCATCAGGTGGTGATGGCCTGGCTCAGCGTGCTGATCAGCGCGCGGGTCTGGGCGTCGCGATGGGCGCTGTAGAGCACCACGTCGCGGGGCGGCAGCTCCGGCAAAGCGAAGCGTTCGCGCACGTCCGTGCAACCGGCCGGCGCCATGCGTTCGACCATGGCGCCGATGCCGATACCGGCCGACACCGCCGCACCGATCGCGAGAATCCCCGAGCCGACGAAGGCTTCGCTCCAGCTGCGGTTCTGCGCCTGCAGGGCGCTGGTGACCATACTGCGCATACCGCAGGGCGCCGGCTGGATCGCCAGTGGCAGCGGCGCGTCGTGTTCCAGTTCGAAGGACCCGGCGGCCATCCAGCCGAAGCGTTCGCTGCCGATCACCTCGCCGTCCTGGCGGCGGTTGTCGTGGCGCAGGATCAGCGCGATATCCAGCGCGCCTTCCTCGTAGCTCTCCAGCATCTGCCGCGAAGTGCCCAGGCTGAAGGCCACGATTACCTCCGGATCGGCCTGGGCCAGGCGCCGCAGCCAATGGCTCAGGTCCGCGCCGAGGATGTGGTGGCTGACGCCGATACGCAGGGTGCGCCGCGGCGTTTCAAAGCAGCGCAGCGTTTCGTCGTAGCTCGCCAGCAGGCGGCGGGCGCTGGCAAGGAACACCGAGCCGTGGGCGGACAGGGTGACGCGGCGCGGCGTGCGCTCCAGCAGCGGGCGGCCGAGGGATTCCTCCAGGCGCTTGATCTTCAGGCTGATGGCTGCCTGGGTGGCGCCGGTAACCTCGGCGGCGCGGGTGAAGCTCTTCAGGTCGGCGACCAGCAGGAAGGCGCGGATGGCTTCTATGTCGGGGGTTTTCATGGCGGCGAATCGTCCTTGGGGCTGGCGCCAGTCTGGCAGTTGCACCGGCGCAACCCAAGCCCCGGATGCGCTACAGTGCCGCCTTCGCTACTGAGGAGGAATCGCGATGCTGACCCAGGCCTTCGCCTACAAGTGCTGGTCGGACCGTCGGGCACTGGACGCCATCGCCCAGATCGACGCCGGGCGCTTCCCCGAGCAGCATGCCTTCGCGCTCCAGCAGCTCAACCACATGGCCATCGTCGAGGACCTGTTCCGCGCACGGCTGAGCGGCGAGGCGGACCCGCACCCGGCCACCAATACCCAGGCGGTGCCCGGTTACGACGAACTGCGCGAGCGCCTGCTGACCTCCGGCCAGTGGTACGTCGAGCAGCTCGCTGCCCTGACCCCGGAGCAGGGGCGTGAAGTCATCCGCTTTCGCTTCACCGACGGCCGCAGCGGCAGCCTGACCCGCGAGGAGATGTTCTTCCACATCCTCAACCACGCCACCTACCACCGCGGCTCCATCGCCCGCGCGCTGGACCAGGCTGGCGTGGCGCACCCGGCGGACACCTACACGGTGTTCGTCCACGCCACCCAGCCGGAACGCCGCGAAGGCTGAGGGCTCAGCAGGCCACTTCGTCGATGATGATCTGCAGCGTCTGGCGTGAGCAGCGCTCGACTCGCGCCTGCACGCCGTAGACGTCCCCGAACAGCTGCGGAGTGAGGATGCTTTCGGCGCCGCCGGCGGCGACCAGCCGGCCCTGGTGCAGCACCGCCAGTTGATCGGCGTAGCGCGCGGCGAGGCCGATGTCGTGCAGCACGGCGATGGCGATCAGGCCGTGGCGGCGCACTTCTTCCTGCACGCATTGCATGACCCGCAGCTGGTAGTTCAAATCCAGCGCGCTGGTGGGTTCGTCCAGCAGCAATACCTGGGGGCGCTGCGCCAGCAACTGGGCCAGGCTGACCATCTGCCGCTGGCCGCCGGAGAGGCGGTCCAGGCGCTGGTCGCGCAGGTGCAGGATGCCGACCCGGCGCAGCGCTTCGATGGCGGCGGCCAGCGGGTCGGCGCGGCGCAGCGCGTCGTCGAACGGGTTGACCCGCAGGCTGGCCAGCAGCGCATCGAGTACGCTCAGGGCGATGCCGCCGGGCAGGTGCTGCGGCATGTAGGCGATGCGCCGGCTGCGTTCGCCGACCGACAGCGACGCCAGGGACTGGCCGTCGAGGCTGATGGTGCCGCGTACCCGCTCAAGCCCCGCGAGACCGCGCAGCAGGGTGGACTTGCCCGCGCCGTTGGGGCCGATCAGCGCGGTGAGGGTGCCGCGTTTCAGTTCCGGCAAGGTCACGTCGTGGACCACCGCATGGCGGCGGTAGGCGACCGTCAGGTTCCGGGCGAGCAGGCTCATGCGTGGCGTCCTCCCCGGCAGACCAGCACGACGAATACCGGCACGCCGACCAGTGCAGTGACGATACCCACCGGGACGATCAGCCCCGGCATCAGCAACTTGCTCGCCACTGACGACAGCGACAGCAGCAGCGCGCCGACCAAAGCGCTGGCCGGCAGGTAGAAGCGCTGGTCTTCGCCGATCAGCAGCCGCGCGATGTGCGGGCCGACCAGGCCGATGAAGCCGATGGTGCCGACGAAAGCCACCGCGCACGCCGACAGCAGGCAGATGCGCAGCAGGGCGAAGCGGCGCAGGCGGCGCACGTCCACGCCCAGGCTGCGGGCGCGGTCCTCGCCCATGCGCAGCACGGTGAGCTTCGAGGCGGCGGACTGGGAGAAGGGCAGGCACAGGGCGAGCACCAGGGCCAGCGCGCCGGCCTTGTGCCAGTCGGCACGGGCGAGGCTGCCGAGGGTCCAGAACACCAGCTGTTGCAGTACGTCTTCGCTGGCCATCATCTGCAGCAGGGCGACCGCCGCATTGCAGCTGAATACCAGGGCGATGCCGAACAGCACCAGGCTTTCCACGCCGCCGCCGCGCAGGCGCGAGAGCCCTTGCAGCAAGACCAGCGACAGGCAGGCGAAAACGAAGGCGGCCACTGAAACGGCAGTGTTGGCCGACAGCCAGGCGTTGCCCAGGTGGAAGAAAATCGCCAGCGAAGCACCCAGCGCGGCGGAGGACGACACGCCGAGGGTGAAGGGGCTGGCCAGCGGGTTGTCGAGGATGGTCTGCATCTCCGCGCCGGCCAGTGCCAGCGCGCCGCCCACCAGCAATGCCATCACCGCGTAGGGCAGGCGCACGTTCCAGATGATCACCCGCTGGCTCGGCTCCAGATCAGCCGGGTGAAGCAGGCCGTGGAGCAGGGCGGAAGGCGTCAAGCCGGACGGCCCGCTGAGCAGGTCCCAGGCCAGGGAGCCGAGCAGCAGGGCGAGCAGGACGACCAGCACTGCCCCGCGGCGGCGTAGTTGCAGCCGGCGCTCACGGCGTGCCAGCTGCAGGTCGATGTTGTCTACGGCGACGTTCATTCCGGCTTGCCGGCATCGATCCAGTAGGTGCCGTCCAGGCCGATGCGCAGGAATTCCTGGTTGATCTGCGCCTGGGTCTGCGCCGGGTCGAGGCCTTCGAAGCGTTCCGGGTGAACCCAGCGCGCCATGGCCTCGATGGCGAGGATGTTGAACGGCGAGTTGTAGAAGTCGTGCCAGAGGCCGTGGGCCTTGCCGTTGCGGATGGCGTCCAGGCTGGCGAATTCGGGGCGTTGCAGGACCTTGCCCAGGCTCTCGCGGGCCTGTTGCTGGCTGACGCCGGCGCCGAGGATCAGTCCCGGCTGGCGGTTGCCGGTGGCGATGTACAGATCCGGCTGCGCCGTCAGCGCGTACTCCACGCTGATGTCGCCCAGCGCGCCGGGCACCACGCCGGCGGCGATGTTGCGGCCACCGACCGCGTCGATCACGCTGCCCAGGCCGCTCTTGCCGGTGGTGTGCCCCGGCGCCTGCCAGACGCCGGCCAGCAGTTCGAGGAACACGCTCGGTTTTTGCGCGTCATCCAGCCCGGCCACGCCATCGCGGATGCGCTTGAGGTGGGCGTCGTAGAACTTCAGGTACTGGTCCGCCTCGGCCTGGCGCCCGAGCGCCGCACCCAGCGCGGTGAGGCTGGTGCGCACACCCTCGATGGGGTGCACGCGGAAGTCGACGAATACCACCGGCACGCCGGCGGCGGCGAGGATGTCGGCGATCGGGCTGTGCTGGGTCGGGCCTTCGCCGGCGATGCTGAACACGGCGAGGTCCGGCTTCAGGGCAAGGATCTGCTCGGCGCTGACGCTCTGCTCCGAGGCCTGGCCGATCAGCGGGATCTGCTTCACCTGGGGGAAGCGCTGGGCGTAGACGTCGAAGGTGTGCGGGTCGAGCAGGCGCACGTCGTTCTGCCAGCCGACCACGCGCTGGAACGGGTTGTCGCGGTCGAGCAGGGCGAGGGCGAAGAACAGGCGGCCTTCACCGAGCACGACGCGCTGGGCATTGCCGCTGACCTCGACCTTGCGCCCGAGCACGTCGGTGACGGTCAGCGCTTCGGCGGGCAGGGCGAGGCCGAGCCAGCCCAGGCAGAGCAGGGCGAGGGTGGCGAGGGAACGGAGCAGACGGGAGCGGGACGACAGGAAGGGCATGCGGAACGACCTGGGCATGAAGTAGAATTAATCGCATTTGCAATCCACTCTACCGCTGCCGCCGCGGGCGAGCCGGGCGGCTATGTATCGGATCGGCGTGAAATCCCGCGCCACAACAATCCATTACATTTGCGCCGTGCAACCCGTGTCGCCAGCCCGTATCGATAGCGCCCCGCCGCGAGTTTTCCGATGTCCAGGCCAGACCACATCCTCGTCGTCGACGACGACCCCGAGATCCGCCAGCTGCTGGCCGACTACCTCAAGGGCATGGGCTACCAGGTGTCCGCCGCCGCCGATGGCCGCGAGATGCAGCGCCAGCTGCAGGTGCAGCCGGTGGACCTGGTGGTGCTCGACCTGATGCTGCCCGGCGAGGACGGCCTGACCCTGTGCCGCGACCTGCGCGCGCGCAGCGACGTGCCGGTGATCATGCTCACCGCGCGGGGCACGCTGATCGACCGCATCATCGGCCTGGAAATGGGTGCCGACGACTACCTGCCCAAGCCCTTCGACCCGCGAGAATTGCTGGCGCGGATCAAGGTGGTGCTGCGCCGGGTACAGAGCTTCCCGCAGCGCGCCCAGGTGGACGAAGCGGCAACGCTGCGCTTCGCCGGCTGGGAGCTGGACACCCGCGCCCGCCATCTGCGCTCGCCCGCCGGGCTGAGTATCGCCCTGGCCGGCTCCGATTTCCGCCTGTTGCGCCTGCTGCTGCAGCATCCCAACCGGCCGCTGAGTCGGGACTTCCTGCTGCGCCAGGTGTTCGACAAGGAGCGCCTGCCGTTCGACCGCGCCATCGACGTCTGCGTGAGCCGCCTGCGCCAGCACCTGGAAGACGATCCGAAGTCGCCGAGGCTGATCCGCACGGTACGCAACCAGGGCTACATGCTCACCGCCGAAGACGTGGTCAGCGCCTGATGCGCCTGTGGCCGCGCACGCTGTTCGGGCGGCTGGTGGTGATCCTGGTGGGCGGGATGATCGCCGCCCAGGTGCTCACCGGCAGCATCTGGTACGACGTGCGCCACACCCAGGCGCTGGAGATTCCGCTGCGCCTGGCGGCGGCGCGGCTGACCGACCTGCAGCACCTGCACCAGCGCCAGCCGGCGGATTTTCCGCAGGCGCTGAGTGCACTCGACAGGCCAGGATTCGAGGCGCGCCTGGTGGATTCGGCCGATCAGCCGGATGGCTCCTTCGACCCGGCGGCCGAACGCCTGCTGCGCCGTGCCGTGCACGACCAGGGCGGCGATGCCCAGGGCTTGCGCTTGTTGAGCGTGGAGTTGCGTGATGGTGCCGGCGAGCGCAGCGGGCTGAGCGGATTGTTCACGGGCAATGCCGCGAAGGCGCACCTGTTGCTGGCCGCGCCACTGGGCGAAGGCCGCTGGCTGCGCATCTCGATGGTCGAAGGGCAGGGCTGGAGCAGCCAGTCGACCCTCGACGTGGCGCTGGACTACCTGCTGCGCCTGTACCTGTTGCGCATCATCGTCGTCGTGCTCCTGGCGTTGCTGGCGGTGCGCCTGGCCATCGGCCCGCTGGACAAGCTGGCCCGCGCCGCCGAAGCCCTGGGCCAGGACATCCAGCGCCCGCCGCTGGCCGAAGAAGGCCCGCTGGAAGTGCGTCGCGCGGCCCGCGCCTTCAATGCCATGCAGCAGCGGCTGATCCATAACCTCGGCGAGCGCATGCGCTTCCTCGCCGCCGTGTCCCATGACCTGCGTTCGCCCATCACCCGCCTGCGCCTGCGCACCGAGATGCTCGACGACGAGGCTGCGCGGCAGAAGCTGCGCAAGGACCTCGACGACATGGAAGGCATGGTCACCGCGACCCTGGACTTCATCAGTGGCAGCGACCTCGACGAGGCGCGGCAGAACCTCGACGTGAATGCGCTGCTGCAGAGCCTGCAGGCGGATTTCGAGGAGCAGGGCGAGCAGGTTTCACTGTCCGGGCGCGCGCTGCAACCGCTGGCCGGATACCCGCTGAGCCTGCAGCGGGCGCTGCTCAATCTGCTGGAGAATGCCATCCGTTATGCCGGTGGCGCCGAAGTCGAGGTTGAGGACAGCACGCAGGCTCTGTGCATCCGTGTGCTGGATCGCGGGCCGGGGATTGCGCCGGAGCAACTGGAACGGGTGACCGAGCCTTTCTATCGCCTGGAACAATCGCGCAACCGCTCCACCGGTGGCTACGGCTTGGGGCTGAGCATCGCCCAGACCATTGCCGCGGCTCACCATGGGCGGCTGGAGCTGCGTAATCGCGAGGGCGGTGGGCTGGAAGCGACGCTGGTGTTCGATCGGGGCGCCTGAGCGATAGGGCCACTTTGTAGGAGCGAGCTTGCTCGCGAACGGCTTGGCACCGTGCCGTGCCGGTTCGCGAGCAAGCTCGCTCCTACAAGGGAAACATCGCAAAGGGAAATATTGCAGCGGGGATGGGGTCGCGAACCTGCCCACCGGGTTTCCGGGGAGGGAGTCCTGTTGGCGGACAGGTTCGCGGTTGAACAACGCAGGGGAAGGCTCTTGTAGGAGCGGGCCACGCCCGCGATCCGGCCGCCAGGCCGGTGCTGTTGAATGGCACCGCTATCGCGGTGATCGCGGGCATGGCCCGCTCCTACATTGATGTTCTGCGTGGGGTCGCGAACCTGCCCGCCGG
>NZ_JYOA01000008.1:170218-170349 GCF_000955805.1 Pseudomonas sp. 21
GCGGGCCACGCCCGCGATCCGGCCGCCAGGCCGGTGTTGTTGAATGGCACCGCTATCGCGGTGATCGCGGGCATGGCCCGCTCCTACATTGATGTTCTGCGTGGGAATTGGGTCGCGAACCTGCCCGCCGG
>NZ_JYOA01000008.1:170397-257371 GCF_000955805.1 Pseudomonas sp. 21
AGGAGCGGGCCACGCCCGCGAGCCGGCCGACAGGCCGGTGTTGTTGAATGGCACCGCTATCGCGGTGATCGCGGGCATGGCCCGCTCCTACAGGGGGCGGATCGGCGCGTAGCGTCGATCAGAACGAATAATCCGCACTCAGCACCGCGCCGCGGCCCGCGCCCGGCACGCCGTAGCCGCGGCCGTTGTACTGGCTCCAGTAGTGCTTGTCGAACAGGTTGTTGACGTTCAGGCGCAGTTGCACGTCCTGGGTCGCCTGCCAGCTGAGCATGGCGTCATGCACCACGTAGCCGGGCACGGTGGTCTGGCCGGCGCGGGTCATGGTCGAGCCGAGGCCGGGGTAGATTTTCACGTCGTCCACGTACTGCACGCCATAGCTCAGCGCCAGGTCGTCCGGCAGCTGCCAGGTGCTCCACAGGCTCAGGGCGTTCTGCGGGGTGTTGGCCAGTTGCACGCCCTTGTCCGAGCCGTTGTAGGGCTTCACCAGCTTGCTGTTCTGGTGCACGTAGGCGGCGTACAGCGACCAGTTGCGAGTGATGTTGCCGCTGGCGGACAGCTCGATGCCGCGCACGCGCTCCTCGCCGCCGGTGTAGGCGGAAAGCTCCTCGTCGTCGATGTAGGTCAACTGGCGCTTGGTCTCGAACACGTCGCCGTTGAGGGCCAGCTGGCCGTCGAGGAATTCCCATTTGCTGCCCACTTCATAGGTCTTGCCGCGGTCGCCCTGGGTCGAAGCGATGCTGCCGGTCTGCGCCACCGCGAGCACGCCCGAAGGTTGCTTGGCGTTGGCGTAACTGACGTAGAGGCTGCCGTTCTCCACCGGCTTGTAGGTCAGCGCGGTGTGCACGCTGGTGAGCTTCTCGTTCTGCGAGGAGCTGCCCTTGTCGACCCAGGCGGCGCTCTGGCTGGCGCGGGTTTCGCTGTCCAGCACGCGGGTGTCGAAATGGTCCTGGCGGACGGCCAGGTGCAGCTGCCAGTGCTCGTCGAACTTCAGGGTGTCGAGCAGGTAGAAGGCCTTGTCGACCTGCTCCACCGACTGCTTGGCGGAGGTGTAGGTGTCCAGCGCATAGGGGTACTTCGACCAGTCGTTGCTGGCCACCGGCAGGTTGCCCATGGCGGTGCGGCTGGCGGCGGTGAGCGCGCCGGTCTTCGAGTCCAGCGTCTGCTTGCTCAGGTCGACGCCGCCGACCAGGGTATGGCCGATGCCGAAGGTATCGACGCGCCAGGTCAGGTTGGTCTGGTTGCTGTAGGTGTCGTTGGTCTGCTCGCGCAGCGGCGTGTTGATGTTGCGCCGGTAGATGCCCTTGCCGGCCTGGATGCCCGGCGCGCCGGCGTTCGCATCGCCACCGGGGGTGGTGACGAAGAAGTCGTGATCGAGGTGGAACCAGGTGAAGCGGCTGTCCAGGCTCAGGGCATCGTTGAAGTCGTGGGCGAACTTCAGGTTCACGCGGTGCGATTCGTTGTTCTCGTAATCGAGGTTGCGCCAGCCCCAGTAGCTGCTCCAGCTGGCGCCGCCGGCGCGGTGCGGCGAGCTGCCGTTGCTGCCGTTGACGGTGGGGATGCCGTAGTCCGGCGTGGCGTTGTCGTGCAGGTATTCGTAGGCCAGGGTGACGCGGGTGTCGGTGCCCAGGCCCAGTGCCAGGGACGGGGCGAAGCCGTAGCGTTCGTCGCCGACCCAGTCGCGGCCGTCGGTGCCGGTATTGGCGCCCATCACGTTGACACGGAACGCCGCGCCTTCGCCGAGGCCGTCGATGCGGTGGTTGACGTCCAGCGTGCCGCGCTTGAAGTTGGCCGTGCCGACGCCGCCGCTGAGCAGGTTGAAGTCATCCAGCTGCGGGGTCTTGGTCACCAGGTTGACTGCGCCGCCGACGGCGCCGACGCCCCAGACCGCGGTGCTGGAGCCCTTGAAGACCTCCACGCCCTCGGTGTTGAAGAAGTCGTCGCGGGAGTACTTGGCCGGGTCGCGCACGCCGTCGCGGTAGATGTTGCCGTCGGCGTTGAAGCCGCGGATGGTCAGGCTGTCGCCCACGCCACCGCCGCCCTCGCCGGAGTTGAAGGTGATGCCCGGCACGTTGCGCAGGGCGTCCTTCAGGCTCTGGGCGTTCTGCTCCTTGAGCAGCGATTCGGACAGCACGGTCACGCTCTGCGGGGTATCGCGCAGCGGTTCGCTGTACTTCGCCGAACTGGCGCGGTCGACCTTGTAGGGCGATTCCCGGGTGGCCTGCACGGTGCTGTCGGGCAGGGCCAGGGCGTCCTGGTCATCGGCAATGGACGGTTGGTCGGCCCAGGCGCTCAGTGGGATCGCCATGAAGGTGGCGAGGCCGACGATGGGAGCAAGGGTGAGAGGTGCATCGGAACGGATAACGGGAGTGAGGTTCAAGCGGGACGACATGGACGGAAAGCCCTCCGGCAAATGCGAGTTATTTGCATTGCGGAAAGGCTAACAGTGATGGCCCGTGGCCCAGGCGGCGCAAATGTATCGCCGGCGAGGCTCGGGGCGCTTTACAACAATCCATTACATTTGCCCGCGCACGAACGGCCGGGCGAAGGGTCTGCCGCCGGCTCGGGGCCGGCGGCAGCGGTCGGTCAGGCCTTCTTCGCGGCCGGCTTTGTCGACGGCAGCAGGATGGTGATGCAGCCCATCAGGGGCAGGAACGAGCACAGCGTGTAGACGTACTCGATGCCGTGGATGTCGGCCAGGTGGCCGAGGAAGGCCGCGCCGATGCCGCCGAAGCCGAACATCAGGCCGAAGAACACCCCGGCGATCATGCCGACGTTGCCCGGTACCAGTTCCTGGGCGTAGACCACGATGGCGGAGAACGCCGAGGCGAGGATGAAGCCGATCACCAGGCTCAGCACGCTGGTCCAGAACAGGTCGACGTAGGGCAGCGCCAGGGTGAAGGGCGCGACGCCGAGGATGGAGAACCAGATCACCGCCTTGCGGCCGATGCGATCGCCCACCGGGCCGCCGAAGAAGGTGCCGGCGGCCACCGCGCCGAGGAAGCCGAACAGGTAGAGCTGCGAGCTGGCCACCGAGAGGTCGAACTTCTCGATCAGGTAGAAGGTGTAGTAGCTGGTGAAGCTGGCCATGTAGAAGTACTTGGAGAACACCAGCAGCGCCAGCACCACCAGCGAGGCGGTTACCCGGCCCTTGGACAGGCCATGGGTGGCCACGCCGCCGGCCTTGAGCTTGAACAGGCTGAGGTGGTTGCGGTACCAGCGGCTCAGGCCCCAGAGCACGCCGACCAGGAACACCGCGAACAGGCCGAAGTACGCCACGTTGCCCTGGCCGTACGGAATGATGATGGCCGCTGCCAATAGCGGGCCGAAGGCGCTGCCGGCATTGCCGCCGACCTGGAAGGTGGACTGCGCCAGCCCGTAGCGCCCGCCGGAGGCCAGGCGTGCGATGCGCGAGGTTTCCGGGTGGAAGGTCGAGGAGCCGATGCCCACCAGCGCCGAGGCCAGCAGGATGGCGTGGAAGCTGCCGACGAAGGCCAGCATGAGGATGCCGATCAGCGTGCAGACGCTGCCCAGCGGCGCGAGCCAGGGCTTGGGATGGCGGTCGGTGTGGTAGCCGACCCAGGGCTGCAGCAGCGAGGCGGTGAGCTGGAAGGTCAGGGTGATCAGGCCGACCTGGGTGAAGCTCAGGCCGTAGTTGGCCTTCAGCACCGGGTAGATCGACGGCAGCACGGCCTGGATCAGGTCGTTGGTCAGGTGGGCGAGGGCGCACGCGCCGATCACGCGCATGACCAGCGGGCTGGCCTGGCTGGCCACGGACGGCGTGGCCAGGGGGGAAGCGGTGGTAGACATGGGACTCCGGGGCAGCAGGGTGTGGCGCGCGGGCAGGGCGCGCCGGGTTCTAAGTATTGGGAGGCCTATGCTAGGCGCGCTGCTGGCAGCTGTCTCACGCGATCCGGACGACGAATATCGCGAAACGGCCAAATCGGCCCGCCGCGCGCCGGATCGGCTATGCTCGCAGCCCTTCCGGAAATCCATCCCTGCGGGTCTGTTGCATGTCGCCAAGCGTCGCTTTACGCGTGCCCTTCGAGGGGCGCGAACTCCAGGCCGATACCCTGCGGGGCGACTCGCCCCTGCACCTGTTCGGCATCCACGGTGGCGGTGCCAGCAACCGTTCGGTGTGGGATGGCCTGCGTCAGTCGTTGTGGCAACGCGGCGTGGGTTCGACGGCGCTGGACTGCGTCGGCCACGGCGAGACCGGCGGGGTCTTCGCCGAGTCCTCCCTGCAGCGTCGCAGCCACCAGACCCGCTCGGTCATCGAGAGCGCCGGGGTACGTCCCACTGCGCTGGCCGGCATCAGCATGGGCGCCTACAACGCCCTGCGCCTGAGCGAGGAACTGGACGTGCAGGCGCTGATCCTCATCGTCCCCGGCATCTACACCCCCGAAGCGCACGAGGTGCCGTTCGGGCCGGACTTCTCGGCGATCATCCGTCGACCGCGCAGCTGGGTGGACAGCGACGCCTGGGACATCCTCGGGCGCTTCCGTGGCCGCCTGCTGGTGGTCGCCGGTGCCGCGGACAGCGTGATTCCCCTGGAAATCCCCGAGCGCCTGCACGCCGCCGCGACCCATGCCAGCCGGCGCGAGCTGCTGGTGGTGCCGGGCGCCGGCCACAGCGGCTTGCTGCCGGTGCTGCTGGACAACCCGCAATGGCATGCTTCACTGCTGGCCTGCGTCGGTCTGGAGGACTGAACGCCCCGCGGATGACAGCGTCACAATCATCCCAGCCTTGCGAGGAGGTGCAGCATGGACAAGGTTACCGGCGGTTGCCTGTGCGGCAATCTGCGGATCGAAGCCACGGGCCAGCCCTATCGGGTCGGCATCTGCCATTGCCTGGATTGCCGCAAGCACCATGGCGCGCTGTTTCATTCGTCGGCGATCTTCCCCGAGCGCGCGGTGAGGATCGACGGTGAGTCCCGTGAGTACGCCGGGCGCTGCTTCTGCCCGCGCTGCGGCTCCTCGGTGTTCGGTCGCAGCGGCGACGAAGTGGAAGTGAGCCTCGGCGCGCTGGACGAGCCAGACCGCTTCCAGCCCACCTATGAGCTGTGGACCTGCCGCCGCGAAGCCTGGCTTCCGGCATTCCCCCTGCGCCATCGTTATGAGCGCGACCGCGAGTCCGGCGGGCGCAGCGAAGACTAGCCGCACGGACAGAAAACGCAGCTCACGGACAGATCGCGCGCCCATTTGCGCCGGGCGCGGAACTGTCACATTCGAGTCCCGAGCGCCCCCGATAGTAGCCCCGCCAACAAAGCTCAAAGAGGCTACACCGTGTTCCATCGCGCTCTGCTTTCCGCATCCACCCTCGGCCTGTCCCTGCTCAGTCTGTCCATCGCCTGCGCCAATGCGGCCGAGACCTATACCCTGGACACTCCGCACCTGGCCGGCATCGACAACTTCCGTGATATCGCCGGCACCACCACCGCGTACTTGACCAGTACAGCGGGCACGTCCAATGACGGTGTGATGCGCTCCGGGGTGTTCTACCGCTCCAACGCGCTGACCCCCAAGGGCACGGACCTGGCGGTACTCGACAGCCTGGGCATCAGCAATGTGTTCGACCTGCGCACCCCGAGCGAAATCGCCGGCACGCCGGACACCCTGCCGGCCGGCGCGACCTACCAGAACATCGACATCATCGGCAGTACCACCTCCGGCGCCAACGTCACCAACATCTCCTTCACCAGCGCCGCCCAGGCCATCGAGATGATGGAGGAGACCAACCGCGCCTTCGTCAACGACGCCGGCATGCGCGGCCAGTTCACCACGCTGTTCAACGAACTGGCTGCCGCCGACGGCGCCGCGCTGTTCCACTGCACCGCGGGCAAGGACCGCACCGGCTGGACCGCCGCGGTGCTGCTGAGCATCGCCGGGGTGGACAGCCAGACCATCATGGAAAACTACCTGGCCACCAACGACTACACCGCCGCGCGGGTCAAGGCGACCCTGGCGATGCTGCCGGCGAGCATGGCGGCCATCTACGAACCGTTGCTGGGCGTGCAGGCCAGCTACCTGCAGGCCGGTCTGGACGAGGTGACCGCCGAGTACGGCACGATGGACAACTACCTGAAGGAAGGCCTCGGCCTGTCCCAGGAAACCATCTACGTGCTGCGCGGCAAGATGGTCTACTACAGCACCCTGCCGGGCGTTGCAGGCCTCTCCGGCAACGCGGCCGCCGGCGCGCAGCTGCTGACCCAGTTGCAGAACAGCAGCCTTTCCGGCGACTACACCGCCTACAACTACTACCTGCAATCGGCCATCGACGCCGGCACCCTCGGCGGCGTCGAGTCCACCGTGGGCGGCCAGGTGCATGCCGATGCGGCCAGCTACCTGCTGCGCCAGGATGCGCTGATCGACAAGGCCGCCGCGCCCTATGCCAGCGGCGTCGACCTGAAGACCGGGCAGGCCCGTCTGTGGACCACCGCGCTGGCCGGCTACCAGGGCAACTCCTCGACATCGAACGCCGAAAGCAGCAACGAGCACACCCAGGGCATGATGATCGGCGTCACCCAGCGCTTCTCCGAGCAGCTCAGCGGCAACGCCGGCTTCGGCTACAGCAAGGGCAGCGTCGGCGGTGCCGGTGGTGACGTGGACACCGACCTGACCTTCGTCCGTGGCGGTGCGCGTTTCGCCCTCGACAGCCTGCAGCAGGGCCTGTTCGTCGATGCCGACCTCAGCTACGGCTGGCTCGACTACGACAGCAAGCGCGACATCGGCGGCGGCCTGGGCAAAGCCAAGGGCGACACCAGCGGCAACCTCAGTGGTGGAAGCATCGCGCTGGGCTATCGCACGGCAGTGTCCACGGTCAACCTGGAACCGAGCATCGGCCTGCGCTACAGCCACCTGGACCTGGACGGCTTCCAGGAGAAGGGCAGCGAGCTCGCGCTGGACGTCGACGATATCAGCGAGAACCGCCGCAGCGCCTACGCCAACCTCAAGGCTTCCTTCGCTCCCGTGGCGCTGGGCAGCGGCTGGCAGATGGTGCCGGGCCTGGAAGTGGGCTACGACCACGCGCTGGGCGACTACAAGGTCGACAGCGAAGGCCACCTGCTGGGCCTGGACGTTTCCCAGCGCGCCGCCTTCGACAACCGCGACCAGTTCAGCGGCGCGTTCAGCCTGACCGCCAGCCAGGGTGACTTCAGTGTCGGCGCCGAAGTCGGTGCACTGGGCGGCAGCGGCAGCCATGGCGCCAGTGGCAGCCTGAAGGCCAGCTATCAGTTCTGATCGCACCGCCATGTGCAGACGGCCCGCCGCGTTCCGCGCGCCGGGCCGTCTGCTTTCAGAGCGCAGGCCGTGGTGGCGCGGAAATAGGACGTTTCGTAGGAGCGGACTCTGTCCGCGATGTGTCACCGGCCAGCTCGGAGCCGCCGGAAATCGATCGCGGACGGAGTCCGCTCCCACGCCGCTGGATGCTTGGGAGCTGTCTTGTAGGAGCGAGCTTGCTCGCGAACCGAGCTGCCTGGAAACTTGCCGGCGAGCGTTGAGAGCAGGGTGCGGTGGCTTCCCTACGCAGGCGTCGACAGGTTCCTGCGCAGGTCCGCCGGGCTCATGCCATAGGCGTTCTGGAAGTACTGGCAGAAGCGGCCGACGTTGCTGAAGCCCAGGGCCAGGGAGATTTCGCTGACCGACAGTGCGTTGTCCTGCTGCAGCGCGTCGTAGGCACGCTGCAGGCGCACTTCGCGCTGGTAGGCGACGATGGAGCTGCCGACGAAACGGCGGAAGCCCTCCTGCAGGGCTCGCAGGCTGACGTTGGTCAGTTCGGCCAGGTCGCTGCCGCTGACCAGGGCGTCCGGATGCTCCTGGATATAGTCCATGGCCAGTTTCACGTGGCGCGGGGCAATCTGCGGGGCAGGGCGCCTGAGCGCATCGCTGTAGTTGTGCGGCCAGATTTCCAGCACCGAATCCACCAGCATTTCCTGCAGGCGGGCCGGCATCAGCGCGCTGGAATGGATCAGCAGGTCGAACTCGTTGCCGGTGGCCATGGCGACGATGGCCTTGATACCCTGGAAGGCTTCGTTGCTCAGGTCCACCCGTGGCTGGAAACGCACCTTGTGGTTGATCGGCCGGCCGAGCAGGGTCGCCAGGCGGCGGGCGAACAGCGAGCGGCGCACCGACAGACCGTGGTGCGCGTGGCCGTCGATGAAACCGACCGAGCGCACCGAGGCCTTCTCCATGGCCAGGCCGACGCTGGGCAGGCCGACGCTGTCGCTGCACTGGTTGAAGACCACGCGGCCGGCGCTGGGGAAGATGAAGGTGATCTCGTCGTCCAGGTCCGGCATCTCGGCCAGCAGGTCGCCGCGAAAGCTCAGGCGGCGGAAGCTCACGCCTTCGTAGCGGCCGTAGACCCCGCCGATGGCGATGGGCTTTTCGGGCCGTGGCATCCCCGAATAAAGGTTGCCGAACATCCGCGTGTACAGCTCGCCGAAATCGTCGGCGGTCATGTTCTCGGAACGGATCAGGAACTGCTTGCGGGAGGTGCTCGTGTCTACCGTCATGGTCCGTCTTCTGGCAGCGCCGTGGGAGCCGCTCCGGCCTGGGGCCGGCGTGCGGAATGTGGGCGAGCAAGTTAGCGGCCGCGGGTTACAAATCCGTGATGCCGGTGCGGTGCCCGCCCGCCGTTTCCACCGAGGGACGTTATCCGCCCCAAGGGGCGTGCCTGTGTCACTCGGGCAGGCCCGCCTTGCGGAAGCCTTCGACGAAGTGCTCGCGCACGGCCACGTCCCGCAGTGGCTCGGTCGCCACCCAGTGACGGATGCTGAAGTCGGGGTTGGTGACCAGGAAGAACGCGGTTTCCGCGCGGGCTTCGTCCAGCCGCCCCAGCTGCGCGAGGCTGGCGGCGAGGAAACGCCGCGAGCTGCTGCGGTAGGTCTCGTCGCGGCGCAGGGTCTGGATCGCGCCCTGGTAATCGCGCGCCGCGTACTGCGCCTGGCCCAGCGTCAGGTAGTACCAGCCGGCGGGGAAAGGGTTGAGGCGAAAGGCCCGGCGGATGTGCTCCAGGCCTTCGTCGATGCGCCCGGCCAACACCGCGACATCGGACCGTGCGGTCCAGGCGTCGGCATCGTTGGGGTCCAGTTCGAGCGCGAGCTGGAACTGTGCGTCCGCTTCGGCGTACTGGCGCTCGTAGCTCAGCAGGTAGGCCAGGCTCCAGCGGCAGCCGGCATCGTTGGGGTCGATGGCCACTGCCTCGCGCGCCTGCGCCAGGGCGGTTTCGCGCTCCAGCGGGGTCGGGCCGCCGCTGTGTATCCAGCCCATCCAGTGGTTCATCGCCAGCCAGCGTCGCGCCTCGGCGTACTGCGGGTCGAGGGCGATGGCGCGGCTCAGCATCAAGTGTGCTTCCCTCGCGGCCAGCGGCGAATCGTCCATCAGTTGGCGGGCGCGCACGCAGAGTTCGTAGGCTTCCAGGCTCCGGGGCCGGTTGCGCGGCAGCGGCGTGCGCAGGTGGCCGAGCAGGGCCTGGATGATCTGCCCGGTGAGCTGGTCCTGCAGGTCGAAGAGGTCTTCCACGCGGCTCTCGAAGCGTTCGGCCCAGACATGTTCGCCGGTGCTGGCGTCCACCAGTTGGGCGTTGATCCGCACGCGCGCGTCGGCGCGCCGGGCGCTGCCTTCGAGCAGGTAGCGCACGCCGAGTTCGCGGGCGATCTCGCGCACGTCCATGGCCTTGCCCTTGTAGGCGAAGGCCGAGGTGCGGGCGATGACGAACAGCCCGCCGACCCGCGAAAGCTCGGTGGTCAGGTCTTCGCTGAGGCCGTCGGCAAAGAGCGCCTGCTGCGGGTCGTCGCCGAGGTTGACGAAGGGCAGCACGGCTATGGACGGCTCCTCCGGCAGGGCTGGCAGCGCGCGAGGCGCGTCTGCGAGGCGTTGCACGGCAGCGCTGAAGCGGTAGCCGACACGGGGCACGGTGGTGATCCACGGGGTGCCGTCCGGCGCGGCGCCGAGCACCTTGCGCAGTTGCGCGATCTGCACCGTGAGGTTGCCTTCCTCGACCACCAGGCCCGGCCAGGTAGCGTCCATCAGCTCGGCCTTGGTGCGAATCTCGCCCGGCCGCTCCAGCAGCGTCAGCAGCAGGTTGAAGGCACGGAAGCCGATGGCGATGGGCCGGTCGTCGCGCTTGAGCAGGCCGGCAGGGCCATCGAGTACGAAGGGGCCGAAAGCCAGACGCGATTGCAGCATGACGCCCCCTTTGCAAGTTTTTGGAAGTGTTTGGCGCCGCTTGAGGACGGCGCTGCGGGTGACCGCCATGCTCGGCCCCATGAGGCACGAGTCGAACGGAGGCTGTCATGAACGATACTCCCCGCCTGCTGCTGTCGGAAGCTTTCCCCCGGTCGTTCAGCCTGCCGGCCTTGGTGCAATTGCTTTCGCTCTGGCAAGGGCGATCCCGGCTGCGCCGCCAGCTCGCCGACATGGCCAGGGCCAATCCACACCTGATCGAGGATATCGGCCTGACGCGCCGCCAGGTGGCGCAGGAGATCGCCAAGCCGTTCTGGCGTGCCTGACGCTCACGGCGCCAGGCCGAGCCGCTGATGCCACTGGGCGATGGACTCCTGCGGGTAGTCGTCGAATTGCAGGTCGCGCGGCCCGGCCTGCACCTCGACCCAGCCGGCCTTCGAGCGCAGCAGCAGATGGGTGTGTTCGGGCGGCACCGGCAGCGGTGTGTCGATGGCCGAGGCGAAAGGGTGGATCAGCTCCGGCCAGCGTGAATCGTAGAGCCACAGCCCGCTGCCGCACTGGCTGCAGAAATGCCGTTCGGCGCCGCTGGTGTGGGTGCGCTGGCCTTCCTCGCGGATCTTCGCGTGGTAGATGCTGATGTGCTTGCGCCCTCGCACCTTGAGGCTGGCCGCTTCTCCGCCGAGGTTGATCGCATAGCCACCGCCACCCTGGGTCTTGCGGCAGATCGAGCAGTAGCAGCGCTGATAAGGATAGGGATGGGCGCTATGCAGGCTGAAGTGCACGGCGCCGCAGTGGCAGGAACCTTCGAGCAGCATGGCGTCTCTCCATCAGGAATGCCTGAACAGGGACTCGCGGGCGCGCCGGGGATTCCATCGGATCGCACCTGCGGGACTGGCCCTGCCCTGTGCAGTAGACTAGCCGCCCGCCCAGCGCCGGACTCTGCCCATGCTCAGGAATTTCACCGACCTGGATCTGCGCCTGCTGCGTATCTTCGCCTCCGTGGTGAAGTGCGGCGGCTTCACGGCGGCGCAGGCCGAGCTGAACATGAGCCAGTCGAACATCAGCATGCACATCGGCAGCCTGGAAAAGCGCCTGGGCTATCGGTTGTGCGAGCGCGGCAAGGGCGGCTTCCGCCTGACGGCGAAAGGGCAGCGGATTCTCGAAGCGTCCCAGGCGATGTTCGACGCCATCGGCCTGTTCCGCGACCAGGCCCAGGCGCTCTCCGGCCAACTGGTCGGTGAGCTGTACCTGGGGTTGGCGGACAACGTCACGACCCTGCCGCAGGCACGCTTCGACGAGACCCTGGCGGCCTTCCACAGCCGCGAGCAGGACGTGCAGCTGAACCTCTACGTGAACTCGCCGACCGAGCTGGAACTCGCGGTGATCGACGGCCAGCTGGACCTGGCGATCTCCTACTTCAGCCGCACGCGGCCAACCCTGGATTACCTGCCGCTGTACACCGAGGAGATCGGCGTGTTCTGTGGCGAGCGGCACCCACTGTTCAGCGCGCGCAAGCCAACGCTGAAGCAGATCGCCGATTACAACTGGGTGCGCCATGGCTTCCTGCCGGCGGACCAGGAACTGCCGTTCCGCCCCGAACGCAGCAGCGCCACCGCGCACCACATGGAGGCGGTGGCGCATTCGGTGCTGGCCGGCACGCACCTGGGCTACCTGCCGACCCACTACGCGAATATCTGGGTCGAGCGCGGGCGGATGAAGCCGCTGCTACCGGAAAGGCTCTGCTACGAGGTGACCCACAGCATGATCACCTACGCCGGGCGGCCCCGCAGCGAGGCCGCCCGTGCCTTCATCGAGGACCTGTTGAGCGTGCACGGCCTGTCGGCTTAGGCCATGATTCGCTTATTTCGTCCGATGCGTCTTTTTTGGGAAATGGAAGGCGGGGTCGCTCATCTTTCTGTTCGTCGGCCCGTTTCGACAGATTGTCCAGCATGTGAGGGACGAGACGCTCGAAGAAGCCCGCGATGAAAGACCAAACCAGCAACTTCGCAAAAGCAGGCGGGGAGTAGACGATGGTGTAGAAAGGGTCCCAGCTTGGAAAGATGGAGCCGGCTATCAGATTGCCCATGAAAATCAGCGAAAGCACCAGCGCAAAAACAGCGCCAATGGTTTGCACCGATATCAGTTCGTGCACCGTTACGACGGGAAGCAAGGCCTCGCCGTTGCGTACTCTGGAAATCAGGCTGATTGCCGAGCCCAGTGCTCCAAAGCATAAGACTGCACTGAATAACGCCAGCCGGACGATGACTACATAGGTCGTTTCCGACAGCCATCCCGGGATGGTCTTTTCTCCCTGCGGGCCGCTGCTCAATGCTTGTATCAGCAGGAAGATAATGAATGGTAGTGAGATTAACAGGCAGTATCCCAGGGCAACTGATATGAAAGGTGCGGTATTTCCGTTGCCTAGAATGGATGATGGACTGGCTTCGTTGTTAGTCATGGCTGATCTCCCTGTCGAAAACCCGGTCGCTGTTACTGAATGTTGTTCCTGATGTGCACGAGCCATTCAGCAGGGTTCGCAACCAGCCCCTCGGGAGTGAGCTTCACTTCGACCTTGCCCACCGATTGGCCGACGTTGCCACCGATAACGAATGCCTTGCCCTCGCCAGCGTCGACCTCGACGACGACATCCGAATGGCTTTCAAACCAGCCAACATCGAGCACGTTGTCATAGGCAATTCCAGTGGTTCTCGACTTGCCCAGCAGATCGCCGGGTTTCAAGGGGAGTTCCGCGGGACGGTAGCCAACCAGATTTGCAGAGAGCTTGTTGCTTTTTCTGTTCTTGATGGAGCTGTATATCCAGCGGTAGTGCCCTGGCGAGTAAGGAAAGGACGCACCGGCACCGGCCATTTGCATGCAATAGGAAATAAAAGCCGCCGACCAGGCAATGTCGATGGTTCCGTCAAGCCTGCCCTTGTCCTTTGCATAGGTCTTGACCAGGTTCTTGTAATCCTTGCTCTCCACTGCCAGCCAGTAATCGGCGATCCGGCTGGAATAGGGCTCGAAAGTTTCCTTTCTCGGGTTGAGCTTTCCGCCGGTTGACTTCTCTGTGGTCGTGGATTTGTCCGGGGCTATGTATTTATCTTTGCGGCCGGTGTCCTTTCCGAATCTTTCCCATTCAGAAGTTGTACGTTCCAGTAATTCTTCTGTGAACATGCTGGTTTCCTGACGTTGTTTTCATGACAGGGCCGATTGCGTCTTCTGGCTGTTGTGCGGTTACTTCCGAGGGACCGGTTTGTAATTTAATCGAGTCATTCGGAGTGGGTCCTGCAATTTGGATATCGTCATTATTTCCATTGGCGAGCATGGCGCCTGGGGCGACGCGACCGCGCGGTTCCGGCGACGAGCAGGCTTCACTGCTCATCATCCGGAGCCCGAGCGCAGTGCGTCGGTTATCTTCCGCCGTCGTCGATCCAGCGTGGAGGGTTACGCAAGCCGCCCGGCTACCGCATTGAGATAAATGCGCGAGTAGTCCTCGGCCAGCAGCGGCAGGGCGTTGGTCTCGGAGGATGAAATGTCTGCGACTGCCTGCTCGCCGACCCACTGGGCGTCCTCGCCGTCCAGGCCCAGTTCCTTGAGCGTGTGGGGAATGCCCACCGCCGAACGCAGCTCCAGCACCCAGCCAAGCAGACCGTCGAAGCTCGCTTCCGGCAGCTCCAGGTAACGCGCCAGGCGCGTGGCGTCGGCTTCGATGGCGGTGCGGTTGGCCACCAGCAGGTAAGGCAGCAGCACCGCGTTGAGCAGGCCGTGGTGCTTGTGATGCCTGGCGCCCAGCGGGTGGGCCAGCGCGTGCACGCCGCCCAGCCCCTTCTGGAACGCCACGGCGGCGCTGGCGGAGGCCACCAGCATGCCCTCGCGGGCGGCGAGGTTGGTGCCGTTGTGCACGGCGCGCTGCAGGTGCTCCTTGACCAGGCGCACGCCTTCGACGGCGACGCCGGCCGACATGGGGTGATAGAGCGGCGAGAACAGCGACTCCAGGTGGTGGGTCAGGGCGTCCATGCCGGTGGCGGCGGTGAGCGACTTCGGCAGGCCGACGGTCAGCACCGGGTCGAGGATCACCGAGTGGGCCAGCAACTCGCGATGGCCGACGACGATCTTGATGCCGCGCGCCGTATCGGTCAGCACCGCCTCGCGGCCCAGCTCGGAACCGGTGCCGGCGGTGGTGGGAATGGCGATCAGTGGTGGCAGGTCGAGGGCGGGATGGTCGCCCAGGGTCGGGTAACGCTCGATCAGCTGCGACCATTCGAAGTTGCGCAGGCCGTTCGCATCACGGCTGAGCAGGGCAATGCCCTTCGCCGCGTCCAGCGCGCTGCCGCCGCCCAGGGCGATCAGCGAGTCGTGATCGCCTTCGGCCAGGGCCAGGGCGCCGGCGGTGACTTCCTCCAGCGCGGGGTTGCTGGAAAAACCGTGGAACAGCGCGTAGTCGATGCCGGCGGCCTCCAGGCGGTTGCGCACTTCGTGCAGCGGCGGCAATTCGAGCATGCCGGGGTCGGTCACCAGCAGCGGCTTGCGCATGCCGGCGAGGCGACAGCGCTCGGCCAACTGGTCGAGGGCGCCGACGCCGCAGAGGATTTCCGTGGGGTAGTTCCAGTAGTTCAGGGTGGACATGAAAAACTCCGGATTTCAGGCATGACCTGCCCGTGCCGGCTCTTCATGAAGCCAGCGGTGGGAAGGAGGGAAAGGCGGGCGCCGGTCTGGACCGGCGCCGCTGATTCAGCCGAGCTGGATCAGCCGACCGCGCGGCCGGCGAAGCTCAGGCTGGTGGCGATGCGGCGGTGCGGCTTGGCGATGAACAGGTAGGCCAGGCCGAACAGGGCGAGGGCGGAGAACACCACGACCACGGCCCAGACCTGGAACCAGGGCGCGCCGGGCGGAGCGAGCATCTCCCGCGGCCAGGCCACGTTGATTGCCTCGAACACCAGCCAGACCACGGCGATGACGTTGACCAGCAAGCCCTTGCGGCCGAGCTTCAGCGCGCCCTTGTCCGGGTCCCAGCGGCCGGTCAGGCGGGCGTACAGCGCGCTGGCGGCGACGATCAGGAAGACGAAGAAGAAGCCGCCGCTGCCGAAGGCGATCAGTGTGCCGACCGCCGTGGCGTTCAGCCCCAGCGCCAGGCCGAGGCTGGCCAGCAGGGTGCTGCAGACCATCGCCGCCATCGGCACCTTGCGCTTGTCGACGCGGCGCAGCAGGGCGGAGCCGGGAAGGATTTCATCGCGGGCCATGCCGAAGATGGCGCGGCCGATGTAGGTCTGCACCGAGACCACGCAGGCGACGAAGGCGACCAGCACGATGGCCACGAACGGCTGCTCGGCCCAGGCGCCAAAGGCGTCCACCACGGCGGGTGTCACCGGGTCGATGATCTGCCCGCTGACCACGGCGGCCGGGTCCTTGTACGACAGGGTGACGGCGAAGGCGGTGAGCATCACGGTCAGCCCCACCACCAGCATCGAACGCAGGATGGCGCGCGGCGTGGAGACGCGGGCGTCGGTGGTTTCCTCGGAAATCTGCGAGCAGGCATCGAAGCCGAGGAAGGCCCAGCCGCCCACGGCCAGCGCGGTCAGGAAGCCGCTCCAGTAGGTACCGCCGGAGACTTCCAGGGCATTGAGGCTGCTGAACAGCAGCTCGAAGGAGTGGTTGCGGAAGAACAGCAGCAACAGCACGCCGATGCCGATGGAGGCGATGGCTTCGGCGAAGATGCCGGCGTTGACGAAGTACTTCAGCGGGTTGATGCCCAGCAGGTTCACTCCCAGCCCCAGGGCCAGCAGCGCGGCGCCGCAGAGTACCTGGGCGTTGGCCGATGGCGGTTCGCCGATGACCAGCAGGCCGAGCCAGAAGCCGCCCAGGTAGGCAACCGTGGTCAGCGAGGCGAGGGCGGAGGCGAGGTAGAGGAAGCCGGTGAACCAGGCCGCGCGGTCGCCGATCAGCCGGCGCACCCACTGGTAGCAGCCGCCGGCCAGGGGGAACTGCGAAGACAGCTCGGCGTACACCAGCGCCACGGTCAATTGCAGCAGCAGGCACAGGGGCACGATCCACACCCAGGACGGCCCGACGCTCATGGCGCCCAGGGACATCACCGAGTAGATGCCGACGACCGGGGAAATGGTGGCAAAGCCGACGGAGAACGACGACCACAGGTTCAGGCCGCGGTCCAGTTCCTGACGGTAGCCGTGGCTGGCGAGCAGGCTTTCGTCGCCATTGGCGGCGGTGGAACTGCGAAGGTCAGACATGCCGGCCTCCGGTGTACAGGGAAAGGGGGATTCACGGCCAGGCATGACGGGGCGCATGGGAGATCCTCGGGGCAGTTGGAGTTGTTATCGAGAACCCGCGTCTCTAGAGGACGGCTGAGTAACTGGCGCTGTCAGTGCAGCGCGTGGCCAGAGTAGGGCGCTGCCGCATCAGGAAAAATTCATATTTGATTGGGCTGACATCAAGCCGGGCTGATGTTTGTGAGGTAAGTGCCGGAATGATGCCAGGGCAGGCAGGGGATTGCCCGTGCAGGATCGGGCGTCGAGGGATCAGGTTGGGCGGGTGGGCAAGGCGGGAACCGGGAGCGACAGCGCGCTCCCGGTGTGCAGCGGTATCAGCAGTGCTTGTCCTGCCCGGCCTTTTTCTCGGCATCCGGCTGGGCGTTCTGTGCGGTCTGCTGCTCGGCATCGGCCTTGTCGCGAGTGGCCTGCATGGCCTGGTAGTTGGCTGCGGTCAGGCGGTTGGTCATCAGGGCGGATTCTTCGGCCATGGAAGCCTGGCTGGCGAGCAGGGCGGCGAGGGACAGGACACTGGCAGTGAGCAGTTTCATGAGGGAATTCTCGGGTAGTGGACTTCTGATGGGTGTTGCTCGCGAGTGGCCATAGTCTACTGACCGGTCACCGGACGAACCCATGAGGAAAACTGCTGGGAATGATCGAATCGCTGATCGCAAGCCTTCCGAATCGATCCTCGCCGAATGGAAGATCAGCCTGCAGCCGTTGCCGTTTCGGGGCTCAGGGAAAGTAGCCAGCTGCTCATGGCTGATCGAAAAACGATCGACCCTGAAGCCGGGCTAATGAATCCATGCAAGGCGCCTAACGAGTGGGCGAGGGCCTCAGGCCTTCACATAGACCCAAGCCTGCAGGCCTGATTGCAGCCGGACGTTGATCCGCTGGTAGTCGGATACCTCGTAGGCGTCCGCCGCCTGCAGCTCCTGCGGGGTGATCTCGAAGACAGTGCCGGGCACGCGGTCGGCTTCCTCGCCGCTGTACTGGACGATGGGGTGGTGGGTCTTGCCGCTGGTGGCGAGCACGGCCGGGTCGGTGATCTCCACCCAGTCGGTGCGGAAGGCCACCAGCGCGTCGGCGCGGCCCTGCAGTTCGCGGCCGAAGCTGGCCAGTTGCACGGCCTTGTCCTGCAGGGTGCCGTAGGAAAACAGCAGTACGTTTTCACTCATCGCATGGGCTCCGGGTCAGGCCAGCAGGTCTTCGTAGAAGGCGCCATAGGCTTTGCTCGGGTGGGCGAGCTGGATTTCCAGGATCCACAGGCCGCCACGGGGAGGCTCGGCGTAGTCGCCCAGGTCGCCTGCGCGGTAGATGGCATGGGGGAAGTCGCTGACGCGGTGGCCCTTGATGTCCAGGTTGAGTTTCCAACCCATGGCCTCGGCCTGCTGGTGGGCGAAGTCATAGAGCTCGACGCCGCTGCAGCCGGTCTCGCGCCAGCGCGCCTCGACGCGTTCGAACAGCGTCTTCGCCGCTGCCGCGCAGGCGCGCATGTCCGGATCGTCGCCGGTGACGAAGGTGGCCCCGGCATCGCCTTCATGGCCGCGCCAGACCACGCCCATGTCGATGAAGAAAATGTCGTTCTCACCCAGCACCGGGTTGCCCTCGGAGCGCTGCTTGAAGGTCTTCAGGGTATTGGCGCCAAAGCGGATCAGCAGTGGGTGCCAGATGCGCTCCATGTCCAGGTCGGCGAGCACCTGCTTGCCGATGGCGACGGCCTCCAGTTCGGTCATGCCGGGAAGGATCGCGGCGGCGATCGCGTCCACGGCTTCCCAGGTGCGGGCCTGGGCGTATTGCATCGACTCCAGCGCGTAAGTCGCGCCGACGGCTTCCTTGGCGTACACGGCAGTATTCATTGTTCTTCTCCCTGAGCGACAACCTTATCGCCATATATATTTCTACATAGCGGTGGGGAAATTCAATCGCTGGTTCAGCAGCAGGACATCGCGCAGGCGATGAAGGCGGTCGTCAGGGTGGTGATGCTCAGGCCGACCAGGAACAGGGTGTCGGCGATGCGTTCCAGGCGATGGTTGCGCTGCAGCTTGCGGGTGCGCAGACCAAAATAGGCGGCGAGGGTGGTGGCCAGGTAGATCACCGTGTTCACCGCGAGCATGTCCTGGCCGATCAGGTCGACGCGGTGCTGGCCAACGATGATGCGCAGGATGCCGACCACCGTCAGGCACACGCCGACCATGGCGCCGGACGCGGCGAAGATATGCACGCAGATGTCGTCGTCCAGTTGGGCGGTGTGGCTCTTGTGGCTCATGGCGGGGTCTCCCGGGCCGGCCGCTGCGGTTCATCCGCTCGCCTTGCCGGCTTCGTTGTGGCTGCCATGATAGGAAGGACGCGGCGTTTGCTGTACTCGCTTTCCCGGTGGCCCCAGGTGAACCGAAAAACAGCGGAAAATCAGCCAGATAGCCGTCGCCTGCCGAGGCAGGCGCGGGCGCTGGAGAAGGTCGAGCTCATATTGGAGGCGTCCCGGCGCATCCTGGAACGTCACGGCCTGGAGGGATTCACCACCAACCACGTGGCGGAACTGGCCGGCGTCAGCGTCGGCTCGCTGTACCAGTACTTCCCCAACAAGGACCGCATCCTCGACGAGCTGGCCCGGCGCGAGCTGGCGGCGCTGGCCACCGGCATCATGGGCGCGCTCTCCGCCCGGCCGCCGGAGACGCCCGGCGAGCGCATCCGCGCGGTGGTCCATGCGGCCGTCAGTGCCTACGGCGGGCGCACCGGCGCGCACAAGGCGCTGATGCACTACCTGATGACCCGTGGCGGCGGCAGCCCGCTGCCAGCCCTGCGCGGCAGCATCATGACCCACCTGGTGACCCACGGCCTGATCGGCCATGACCAGCAGCTGCGCAAGCTCGACGAGGCCGAGGTGTTCGTCCTCGCCCACGCCGTTGGCGGCGTATTGCGCGCGCTGCTGGATGACCCCGGTGCCCTGGCGCCGGGGCGGCGCGAGGGCATCGAGGAGGCGCTGGTGCAACTGGTGCTGGCGTACTACGGGCGGGGCGCGGCGGGCTGAAGCCGGGCGCCGGTCACAGCCACCAGCGCAGCAGGTAGAACGCACCCATGCTGAGGAGCACGCTGAGCAGCACATTGCGCGTCCACAGCACCAGCGCCACGGCGACGATGGCGCCGAGCAGGTAGGGGTTGTCCACGCGCAGGTTCAACTGGTGCTCGGGAAGGAACACGATCGGGCCGCAGATTGCCGTGAGCATTCCCGGCACGGCGAAGCCGAGGAACTGCCGCACGTTGCTGCTCAGGCGGATCGGCAGGCGCGGTTCGAGGAACACGTAGCGGTTGAAGAACACGATCAAACCCATGCCGAAAATCACTGCCCAGGCCATCATGCGCGCACCCCCGAGAATTTCTGGCAGAGGAAGCCGGCAAACATCCCCGCCAGCCCGGAAAGCACCAGCGCCGAACCGACCTGCCAGTAACTGAGCAGCACCGAGCAGAACAGCGAGACGGCGACACAGACCACGGTCGGAATGTTCTTCACCACCGGCACGATCAAGGCGACGAAGGTAGCGGCGATGGAGAAGTCCAGCCCGAGGTGCTCGAGGCCGGGAATGCTGGTGCCCACCAGCACGCCGGCGAGGGTGAAGAGGTTCCAGGCGATGTAGAACGTCAGGCCCACGCCCAGGGCATACCAGCGGTTGAAAGTCTCGCGGTCATGGCCGCTGGTGAGGGCGAACAGCTCGTCGGTGAGCAGGAAGCCCAGCCCCGCGCGCCAGCGCCCCGGCAGCGGGGAAATCACCGGGCGCATGGTCATCCCGTAGAGCAGGTGCTGCGAGGTCAGCAGCAGGGTGGTGATCATGATCGAGAAGAACCCGGCGCCGCCCTTGAGCATGCCGATCGCTACCAGTTGCGCGGCGCCGGCGAAGACGATGGCTGACAGGCCCTGGCCGTGCAGCGGCGAGAGCCCGGCGTCGATGGCCAGGGAGCCGGCCAGCAGGCCCCAGGGCAGCACGGCGAGCGACAGCGGCATGATGTCGAGGGCGCCCTTGAGGAAGGCGCGGGAGGGAAGCTGATCTTGGGACATGAATGTTTCTTGCAGGCAGGTAAGTGCTTTGAGCGTGGCAGAGAAACAGGTCGCCTGGCTTGAACATTCTTGCTGTTTGCGCCCGCAGCATGCCGCGGCACCGTCAGGGCTGCTGTTCGCTTCCCGCCAGCTGCGTAGGGGAAACCAGTCGCGGATCGGCGCCGCCGAACAGGGTGCGCAGGTAATCCTCCTGGTTTTGCAGCCCGTGGCGCACCAACCAATCGCGGCCACCGGGCAGCGCGCGCAGCAGGCAGTGCAAGAGCAAGCGCGGCGGCGCAGTCAACAGCGGGTACCAGGGCAGGCTGCCGCCGGGCAGGCCGAGGGCGCGACGACCTTGGGCGTCGATGAAGGTGCCGGCAATGCTCAGGTGGATGGCCCGGTTCAGCCGCCCGCGCAGCCAGGCGAAGTTGGCGTAGTGGCGCTGCAGCGGCTCGTCCACCAGCGCGGAGCCGAGGATGCGGCTGCTGTCGTCCGGCGGCGCCTGGGACAGCAGGTTGTGGTAGAGCGCGCGGATCGCATCGTTCTCGCTGGCGCACAGCCAGCGCTCCTCGACGCCCATCAGCCAGGCGATGTAGCGCCAGAGGTGGACGATGGCTTCGCGGTCGCGCCGGCTCAGGGCCACACCCAGCATGCGCTGGCCGATCAGGAAGATCGCCGAGAAGGCCAGGTAGGTCGCGTGCATGTCGCCCTGGTTGATCGGCAGGCCGTAGTGCGCGAAGTCCCAGTCTTGCAGCCGTGAAACCCGCCGTCGCACCAGGGCATGCACCAGACGTACATGCAACGTGCCGCGATAGCCTGCTGCGCCGCGGGACATGCCGCCGGGACGGGTGCAGTCGATCCACCATTTGGTGGTTTCCGCGACGCGCCGCTGCGGGCCTTTCTCCAGCGCGCCGGTGAGCACCAGGGTGCGGTTGATGCCGGACGCCTGATAGCCAGCCAGCAGGCCCAGGTCACGCAGCACGCGCATACCGGTGAGCCCCGACAGACCGCAGGCACGGGCACCCTTGTCGAGGCGTTGCAGGTCGACCCAGGCGGGCAGCGCGTCGACCCGGGCGAAGAAGTGCTTCAGTGCCTCGGGTGCCTCGGGGAGGGCGGCAATGCCCTGGTTCAGCGCCTGTTCGTACAGGCGCATACCGGTGCCGATCCCGACTTCGAACATCCACGCCACCAGCGCGTCCATGGGCGCATCACCCACCGTGAGGGACTCGCCGATGGCCTGCCAGGTGGCAGCGTCCGGTTCGCTCGGGCCCTTGAGGAAGCGCCTTACCGGCGCGGCGGTACGCCGGGCGCGCTGCAGGTCGGCGCCGTGGCGGGTGGGCAGGGCGGTTGCGCTCATCGATTCATACCTTGGTTGGGTGGTCGGGTGGATTCCTCGAATTACGCTATTGCGAGTATTTGCTCGCATTCAACTCGCGTCCGGCTCGCACCAGGAGAGAGGCATGAGGAAGCAACCCCAGCAGCAGCGGGCCAGCGAAATGGTGGCCGTGCTGGTCGAGGCCGCGGCGCTGGAAATCGGCGAGCACGGCCTGGACGGGCTGACCACCAACCACGTGGCACGCCGCGCCGGGGTGAGCGTCGGCTCGCTTTACCAGTACTTCGCCAACAAGGAGATGATCGTCGAGGCCCTGCTGATGCAGCGCGCCGGCACGCTGATGAAGGTGGTGCACGAGCGCGTCACGCCCTTGCTGGGCGCGGACATCGGCAGCGTTACCCGTGCGGTGCTGGAGGGCATCTTCGAGCAGGTCGAGGGCGATGCGGCGCAGCGCGAACTGCTGCGGCATTTGCACCGGCTCAATTCCGCGCCGGTGTTCCAGACCCTGGAGCAGCAGATGATGGAGGTGTGCCGGCAATACCTGATGCGCCACTTTGACGACTACCGCATCGACAACCTGCCGGCGGTGCTTTTCGTGGTGATCAACTCCGTGCAGTACACCACTGCGCGCTACCTGGGCGAGGCACGGCCGCTACTGGGCCGCGAAGAGGTGATCGATACGCTGGCGCGGATGGTCGAGTCGCTCTGCCTGCCGCATGGCAGGCTGCGAGTCTAGGAGTGCCGCGGGCTGGGCATGAAAAAGCCCCGGCAGGCTCGCGCCAACCGGGGCTTGGCTCAACGCATCAGGCCACGACCGGGATCATCGGGTCGGCGGCTGCCAGCGCGGTGGCGCGATCGGCGGCCGGCGGGTAGATCCACACGGTGTTGATCTCGGTCTTGATCTTCTTGCCTTCCTCGCGCTGGAAACGCACCTGACGGTCCCAGCCTTCGGTGAACAGCGCGCCCCAGGCACCCAGGTCCAGGCAGGTCACGTACTTGGGCTGGCTGTAGGGGATGGGGGCTACGCCCAGCAGGTCGGCGGCGGCGTTGTTGCCGGCCGAGCGGCCCAGGGCGATGGCGTGCTGGCAGGTCATCAGCGCGTAGTTGCCGACGTCGTCGGTGGCGGCGTAGGCCGTGTCGCCGGTGGCGAACACCGCGTCCTGGCCGATCACCTGGAGGTTACGGTCCACGTGCAGGCGGCCCTGACGGTCACGTTCGCCAGCGACCTGTTCGGTGAGCGAGCTGGCGCGCACGCCGGCGGTCCAGATCACGGTCTTTGCCTCGATGCGCTCGCCGCTGGAGAGGGTCACGCCGTTCTCGTCGATCGATTCCACCGAAGACTTCAGGCGCCATTCCACGCCCAGTTCGGCGGAGGCTTCGGCCACCACGGACTGCGAGGTCACGCCCAGTGCGCCGCCAATCTCGTTGCCGCGGTCGACGACGATGACGCGCACCTTGGCGTCCGCGCCGAGCACTTCGCGCAGGCGCGCCGGCATCTCAGTGGCGGTCTCGATGCCGGTGAAGCCGCCGCCGGCGACGACGACGGTGTTGCGCGCCGTGGACTCCGGCAACTGGTGCAGCGCGCGGAGGTGCGTTTCAAGGCGTACGGCCTGGTCGATCTCGTCCACGTCGAAGGCGTGCTCGATGCCCGGCAGGGCGGGGCGGGCGACCTTGCTGCCGCTGGCGAGGATCAGGCGGTCGAAGCCCAGGGTGGCGATCTCGCCGGTGTGGCTGCGGTAGTCCAGCTGGCGGCCGTCGACATCGATCTGCTCGGCGCTGCCCTGGATGAAGGTCACGCCCACGGCGCCGAACAGCTCGCCCAGCGGCGCGGCCATCTGGTGCACGTTCGGCTCGTAGAAGCGCGGGCGGATGCGCAGTTCCGCCTGGGGGGCGAGGACCGCGACTTCGACGTCGTCGCGCTGGTGCAGGTCGAGCAGACGCGTGGCGCTCAGGGCGCTCCACATACCTGCGAAACCGGTGCCGACGATCAGGATGCGTTGTTTCATGGGGCTCTCCGACGAAAAGGATCAATCCAGGTGGTTGGGTTCCCGAGTGCCTGATATCGGAGCGGTTCGCTTCCCGGCTCGCCTCGGATAACTACGACTATATTTGTCGTAGTTATCAAGTGCAACCGATTTCTACGACAAACTCCGACCGTTCGTCATGGTCGGCGTGGGAAAATGCCGCTGCTTCTGTTTATGCGTCAGAACGCTCTGAAGCGCTGAAAGCCTTATGCTGTGGATGACAGTTCGTCAGGATGCATGCTTAAGTGCTTGCCGGGTGCCCGGCTGGGCTTGAGAATAGTGCGACTGATATAGTCGGAGTTTGTGATGGCTTTGTACAGTGCAGGGGTGGAGTACGGCATTCACTGCCTGCTCTTTCTGACAGACGAGAAGGGTGACAACCGTGACTCCAGCGTGCGTGCGCTGGCGGAGTTGCAGGGCGTGCCCCAGGAACTGCTCGCCAAGGTCTTCACCAAGCTGGCCAAGGCCGGGCTGGTGGCGGCCACCGAAGGCGTGCGCGGTGGCTTCCGCCTGGCGCGGCCAGCGGACGAAATCACCGTGCTGGATATCGTCAAGGCCATCGACGGCGACAAGCAGATCTTCGAATGCCGCGACATCCGTGGCCGCTGCGCGGTGTTCGAAGGCTCGCCGCCGGAATGGGCGACCTGCGGCACCTGCTCGATCCACGCGGTCATGCTGACCGCGCAGAAGCGCATGGAGGAAGCCCTGGCCCAGCACACCGTGCTGGACCTCGCGCGCCGCGTCGGGCGCAAGGCACCGCCGGAGTTCGGCGAGGCCCTGGTGCGCTGGATGGATGCCCAGCGCGACGGCACCAGCGCCATCAGCTAACGCGCATCACCGCCGCGCGGCTTGTAGAAGACGAACTCGTCGGTCTCTGCCGTGCGGATGTATTCCTTCGCCCAGGACGGCGAGACGTGGCGGTCGTGGAAGTACATCGCGCCGCGGGTGCGGTCGCCCAGTTGCTGGTTCAGCGCCTTGCGGGCGATTTCCTTGGCGATGTCGTAGCGGTTCTTTTCCTCCACCTGGTCAGAGCGGCCGTCGCACCACCAGGAAAACTGGCAGTGTTTCTGCTCCTGGCCCTGCTTGACCACCCCGCACACGGTGTCGGGGAAGCCGCCGTGGCCCATGCGGTTGAGCACGACATTGGCGACCGCCTCCATGTCCGCCTTGCCGCCGCCCTTGGCTTCCCAGTAGATGGTCCGTGACAGGCAGACAACCGCGTCGTCCAGCGGCGCCTTGCCGACCGGGTCGACGGCTTTCACTTCAGCCTTGGTGATGGGGGCGGCGGTGGTGACTGCCGTGGAGGGGTGGGCGACCTGCTGTTCCAGCACTTCGCCCTTGCTCACCGCGGCCTGGGCTTTCTCGTCGGTGGAGGTGCCGATGGACGCGGCGAAGGAAGAGGGCGCCCACAGGGTGAGCAGCAACAACGGAAGGAAAAGGCGGCACATGGTCGAACCTACCTGCGCAACGAAATCAGTCTGGTCGTTGTTCTGGCCCCTTTCGGCACCTGCGCAACGACGCCCTTGAGGCCGCCTCGATCCGTGCAGACGAAGCGAGGCGACTGCGCCTGGTCGTTGCGACTGTGCCGCGCGCAAGCAGATTCAACTTTCCAGCCAGACGGTAGCCGGCGTACCCCGCGAATGTCGGGGCCTAGGACAGATGGCGCGGAAGAAAATCGCTCACTGCCTGCAGTACCGCCGACTGTTGCTCGCGATGCGGAACGTGGCCGCAATCGGGCAGCAGCCTCAGCGTCGTCGGGACGCCGGGGACCGAAGTGAAACGCTCCGGGTGCGCCGCCGAGCCGTATTCGTCCTGTTCGCCATGCAGGCTGAGGATCGGGCACTTCACCTGCGCCAGTTCCGCATCCAGGTTCCAGTCGCTGAAGTCGTCGGACAGCCAGGTATCGACCCAGGCACGCAGCACCCAGAAGGCCTTGTCGCCGTGGTATTTCTGCAAGCGTTCCAGCTGGCCTTCGCGGGCGAACTCCAGTTCCGCGGCGCGGATACCGTCGCGGGTCTGGTGTTCGACGAAAGCCTGGGCCGACTCGGTGATCAGCGCCGTGCAGGCCTGTGCATGCTGTGCCACGCACGTCACCGCCATGGCGCCGCCGACGCTGTGGCCGAATACCACGCAGCGTTCGAAGCCGAAGTGCGATTGCAGCAGGGGGAAGAAGCTGCGCGCTTCGTCCTCGATGAAGTCCAGGGGCAGGGCACCGGGATAGCGGTCGGAACGGCCGAACCCGAGGCGGTCGTAGGCGATGACCTGGCGGCCGGTGGTGCGCGCGAGCTGCTGCGGGAAATCGCGCCACAAGGTCACGCAGCCCAGCGAGTCGTGCAGCAGGAGGATCGGCTCGCCGGTGATCTCGGCGGGCGTCCATGCCTGGGCGAACAGTTGGCCTTTCTCGCTGCTGATCCAGTGCTCGCGGGTGACGATGGCGGACGACATGACGTGTTCCTGATCGGGGTTGAGGCGCATGGTAGGGCCCTGGCACGGCCGGTGCCAAGCATTGGCCGGGCACTAAGGAAACCTTAAGGCTGCTCGGGGATGATGACGACTCGCGGCCGGGGCTGTCCCGGGCAGTGCTCACACCGGGCCCGGTCGCTTTTTTTGAATCAATAGAGGAGTCCTGCCTTGGACACTTGCCCTGGTCGATTGCGACAGGTCTGAACAGCGAGCCGTCCGGCAGAACCCTGCCACTGTCTCGCTGCGTTGCGGACAGTGGCGATACGCATCCCGCCAAGGGATGACGTCTCACCATTCCCCTGCGGGGCCGATCCGGCCCTTCGCTCCCTCGCAATCCATCCCCCGAATGCGCGCCGGCATTGCCCGGCGCATGGAGCGGCCGAGCGCCGCGAACGAGGTGGAACATGGATTGGAAAATCTTCCTGCTGCGGGTCGCCGCGGCACTCATCCTGGGCGCCCTGATCGGCGCCGAACGCCAGCTGCGCCAGCGCCTCACCGGCCTGCGTACCAACGCGCTGGTCAGCACCGGCGCCTGCCTTTTCGTGCTGATGACCCAGGCCATGCCGGGGCTCTCGGCGGACGCCCCGCGCATCGCCGCCTATGTGGTGTCCGGCATCGGCTTCCTCGGCGGCGGCGTGATCATGCGCGATGGCCTGAATGTGCGCGGCCTGAATACCGCCGCCACGCTCTGGTGCACCGCTGCCATCGGTGTGCTGTGCAGCATGGGGTTGTTGCTGGAGGCGGCGCTGGGCAGCGTGGTGGTGCTTTGCGCCAACATCCTGCTGCGCGACATCGCCCAGCGCATCAACCATCAGGACGTGCTGCCGGCCAATGAGGCGGAGCAGCGTTATGGCGTTGCGATCATCTGCCGCGCCGAAGACGAGATCCAGGTGCGCAGCCTGATGTTGCACAGCCTGGACAGCAGCGAACTGCGCCTGCAATCGCTGCACAGCGAGGATCAGCCCAACCCGGCGAAACTGGAAGTGCGCGCCGAATTGCTCGGCGGCCACGGCGCCGCTGGCCAGCTGGAACGCATGGTCAGCCGCATCAGCCTGGAGAAGGGCGTCAGTTCGGTGCGCTGGCAGCTGTTCGAGCTGGCCAGCGACTGAACAGGCGAGCACCCAGGGCTTTTCGTAGGACCGAGGGGGACGCCTAGTCCTGGCTCGCGAACTGGCTGAACTCCGCTGCCAAAGCTGTTCGCGAGCAAGCTCGCTCCTACACGTGCAGGTTTTCGAGTTGGCCAGCGACTGAACAGGCGAGCCCATGGCTTTTTGTAGGACCGAGGGGGCGCCTAGTCCTTGCTTGCGAACTGGCTGAGCTCCGCTACCAGGGCTGTTCGCGAGCAAGCTCGCTCCTACACGTGCAGGCGTTATCCCGTGCGTAGGAGCGGACTCGGTCCGCGATTGGCATCAGGCCACTGCGGACTCAATTCTCGCGGGCGGCACGGCAACCACAGCGCGGCGCCGGTGCGCGAGCCTCCTCGGCCACCACGCCGCGCCACCAGCGCTCGCCCTGGTGCGGAGACTGGATGTCGATGCGCTCGCCCATCATCGGTGTGGTGACGGCGAGCCCGCGTTCACCGGCGATCTCCAGCACGCGCTCGAAGGGTTCGTACCAGGCATGCATGGCCAGGTCGAAGGTGCCGTTGTGGATCGGCAGCAGCCAGCGGCCGTTGAGGTCCTGGTGCGCCTGCACGGTCTGCTGCGGGTGCATGTGCACGTAGGGCCAGTGTTCGTTGTAGGCGCCGGTTTCCATCAGCGTCAGGTCGAAGTGGCCGAAGCGCCGGCCGATCTCGGCGAAGCCGTCGAAGTAGCCGGTGTCGCCGCTGAAGAAAATGCGCAGGCTGTCATCCTCGATCACCCAGGAACACCACAGGGTGCGGTTGCCGTCGCGTACACCACGGCCGGAGAAATGCTGCGCCGGGGTAGCGGTGAGGCACAGGCCGTCCACCGTGGTGCTCTGCCACCAGTCCAGCTGGCGGATCTTCTGGGCCGGTACGCCCCAGTCCAGCAGGCGATCACCTACGCCCAGCGGAGTGAGGAAGACCTCTGCGCGCTCGGCGAGCACGGCGATGGTCGCGCGGTCGAGGTGGTCGTAGTGGTCGTGGGAGAGGATCACGCCGCGGATCGGCGGCAGGTCGCGCAGGGCAATCGGCGGTGCGTGGAAGCGCTTGGGCCCGGCAAAGCTGAACGGCGAGGCGCGTTCGGAAAACACCGGATCGGTCAGCCACCAGCCGCCGCGCAGCTTGAGCAGCAGGGTGGAGTGCCCGAGGCGATACAGACTGCGGTCCGGCGCGGCGTCCAGTTCGTCCGGCATCAGCGCCCGCACGGGCACCGGAGCGCGCGGCACGGTGTTCTTCGGCTTGTTGAACAGGACGTCCCACAGCACTTTCGCGCTGGGCTCTGGCATGTCGGGAGAGCGCGGCTTGAGGTTATGGAAGCGGCCGCCGCGCGATTGCGGCGAATGGTCGTAGTCGCCGATGGGCGCGCGTTGCAGTGGGAGGCGGGGCAAGGCACTGATCCTCTGGTGGCGGAATGCTTCAGCTGAACACGCTACAGGTTCCGCCGCCAGGGATCATTACCGGCGTTTTGATAACGAATATTGCTGGCGCTGATGGAGCGACTCAGGTCCCGGTCTTCACCTTGCTCCAGACCCGGGTGCGGATGCGCTCGGCCTTCAGCGGCAGCGGTTCGACCGGGAACAGGGTGGCCATCACTTCCTTCGAGGGGTAGGCGCCCGGATCATCGCGCAACTTCTTGTCCACCAGCGCGGTGGCGTCGCGGTTGGCATTGGGGTAGCCGACGTAGTCCGAACTCCTGGCCACCACCTCCGGGCGCAGCATGTAGTCGATGAAAGCCAGACCCTGCTCGGGGTGCGGCGCATCCTTGAGCAGCACGAAGTTCTCCACCCAGACCGGTGCGCCTTCGCGGGGGATGCTGTAGGCGATCCTGCGGCCGTTGCCGGCGCGCTCGGCGGTCAGGCGCGCGTCGAACACGCCGCCTTCCCAGCCGACCACCACGCAGGTGTTGCCGTTGGCCAGGTCGGTGATGAATTTCGACGAGTCGAAGTAGCGCACGTAGGGGCGGATCTTCAGCAGCAGTTCCTCGGCCTTGCGGTAGTCGTCGGGGTTCTGGCTGTTGCTGGGCAGGCCGAGGTAGTGCAGGGCGATGGGAATGATCTCCCCCGGCGCGTCGAGCATGGCCACGCCGCACTGGCTGAGTTTGGCGATGTTCTCTTCCTTGAAGATCAGGTCCCAGGTGTTCACCGGCGGGGTATCGCCGAACAGCTGGAGGAGCTTGTCGACGTCGTAGCCGATGCCGGTGGTGCCCCACATGTACGGCGCGCCGTAGCGGTTGCCGGGATCGTTGCGTTGCAGGGTGGCGAGCACCTCCGGGTCCAGGTGTGGCCAATTCGGCAGTTTCGAGCGGTCCAGCTCCTGCAGCACGCCAGCCTTGATCAGGTTGGGCAGCACATCGCCGCTGATCACCACCACGTCGTAGCCGGTGCGTCCGGCCATCAGCTTGCTCTGCATCACTTCGGCGTTGTCGAACACATCCAGCACCGGGTTGATTCCGGTTTCCTGTTGAAAGGCCTTGGGCGTTTCGGGGGCGATGAAGTCGTACCAGTTGTACAGGTGAACGGTGGGGGTTTCAGCGGCCGAGGCGGCGCCGAACAGACTGGCAAGTGCCAGCAAGGGTGCGAGGAGGAAGGGGGCTTTCATGGGGCGCTCCTGGCCGGAGTTCGCAAGGAGCGCCGGCGGTTTTCGTTGTGATTGTTATCGGCAGGTTGCATCCGTAAAAGGGCCGCGGACGGCTCAGGGAATCAGCAGCTCGCGCCGGCCATCGGCATGCTCGATGCGCTGTCCGGGCAGCTGGAAGCGCTTTTCCCGGTGATAGTCGTACAGTGCCCGGGCGGCGGTGATCTGACTGAGGTCCAGTACCACGCTGTGCCGGCATTCGCCGCGGCCGGCCTCGAACAGGGTGTGGCCGAACGGGTCGACGGCGGCGCTGCCGCCCGCGAAGACCAGATCGTCACTGCCGTCGCCGACGCGGTTCACCACCACGGCGAAGAACTGGTTCTCCTGGGCGCGGGCGGCGATGGAGGTGCGGTGCACGTGGCCGTAGGGCTCCATGTTGCCGTCGGTGACCAGCAACAGCTCGGTGCCCAGTTCCGCCACCGCGCGAGCGGTTTCCGGGAACTCGGTGTCGTAGCAGATCAGCAGGCCCATGCGTACGCCGCGCCATTGGAAGCTCACATAGCGGTCGCCGGGCTCGACCAGGCCGGGTTCGCCGACCCACAGGTGAGTCTTGCGGTAGCTCGCCTGGATGCCTTCGGGGGCGATGAACAGCGTGGTGTTGTAGAAGCGCCCGGCATCGTTTTCGATCAGCCCGACCACCACGGCGACTTCGCAGTCGCGGGCGGCTTGCTGGATCGCGCGCACGCTCGGGCCATCCAGCGGCTCGGCGTTGCTGGCGATGTTGTCGGCTTCGAGGAAGCCGGTGATCTGTGCCTCGTGGAAGACCAGCAGATCGGTATCGGGCGCACAGGTGGCGATGGCCTTGAGGATGCGCTGCAGGTTATGCCCGGTGTCGCCGTCACGCGCCGCGAGCTGTACCAGTTCGAGTTTCATGTCTGGACCTTGTTGTTGTTCGTATGGGCCCCACGGGCCAGTGACAAGCTCCCGAAGGCAATGCAAGTATGCGTTTCGCCTAGGAATTTCCTATCACGCCGAATAGTTAACCCCAGGGGGTACGAGCATGAACCTGAGCCTTGCGGACATGGCCTGGCACCGCGCGATAGGGCAGTTGATCGAGGAACTGGACGGCCCCGGTTTCTGGCGTTCGCTGGTACGCGTGCTGGGCGACTATGTGCCGGTGGATTCCTGGGTGGCCGTGATGTTCAGCGATGGCCGGCCCTATCCGTTCGCCGAGAGCCCTTACGAGGGCGATTCGCCCGACCCGCTGTTCCACGACTACATCCAGGGCCTGTACCTGCTCGATCCGTTCTACATCGCCAACCGCGAGAAGCCGGTGGGCGGCCTGTTTCGTCTCGCCGAGGTGGCGCCCGAGCGCTTCACCCAGACGGAGTACTACCGCCTGTACTTCAACCAGAACGTGAAGGAGGACGAGGTGCACTACAACGTGCCGATCGACGAGACGCGCACCCTCTGCCTGTCACTCGGCAGCCCGAGCCGCTTCACCCCGGAGCACCTGGCGCTGCTGGAACTGGCCCGTCCCTGGGTGGCCGGCCTGATGCGCCAGCGGCTGTTCTTCGAGGCCGCGGTGAGCGAGGCGCCGACGCGTCAGCCGCAGCGCTGGCAGGGCGACCTGGAGCAGGCCATGGAACGCCTCGGCACGCCGCTGACCGCCCGCGAACTGGATGTGATCCGCCTGATACTCAGCGGCTGCTCCAACAAGGAGGTGGCGAACAAGCTGGATATCTCGGCCGAGACGGTGAAAGTCCATCGCCGGCACATCTACGCCAAGCTCAATATCAAGTCGCAGCCGGAGTTGTTCGCACTCTTCCTCAAGGCCCAGGCGCAGGCCTGAATCAGTTCAGCCTGGAGAGAATGTCCCAGGCCAGCTTCACCCGCAATTCGTTGGGGTAGTTGCGGTTGGCGAGGATGACGATGCCGCGCTGCTTCGACGGGACGAAGGCGACGTAGGCACCAAAGCCGCCGGTGGCGCCGGTCTTGTTCACCCAGACGTCCTGCTGGGGCGGCAGGGGCTTGCGCAGCGCCTTCACCGGCTGGCTCTCCAGCACCATCGACGGACCGTTGTATTGCTGCAGTTCGGCGAGCTTGGGCGGGTAGGCGTACTGCTCCCAGACCAGGTCCTGGGTCATCGGGCCGACCTGGTAGTAGCCGGTGCGCGTCGCATCCACCGCCGTCCGCAGCTTGTCGCCGAGCTTCACCTCGCCCAGTTGGATCTGCACGAAGCGCAGCAGGTCGCGGCTGCTGGACTTCACGCCGTAGGCCTCGTCGGCGATCTGGTCGGGGTTCACCCGCACGGGAGCGTTGTCCTTGTCGTAGCCCTGGGCATAGACACCCTGGCGGGTCACCGGCACATCGATGTGGGTATTGCTCAGCCCCAGCGGGGCAAAGACATTGCGCTGCATCGCGGTCTTGAACGGCACGTCGAGGGCGCGCGCGGTGGCGATGCCGAGCAGGCCGATGCTGGGGTTGGCGTAGGTCCGCTGGGTGTTGGCGGGGTACTGCGGCTGCCAGGTCCTGTAGTAGTCGGTGAGCTGCTGGGGCGTCTTCACCTCATCGGGCAGTTGCAGCGGGAAACCGCCGGTGACGTGGGTGGCGAGCTGGAGCAGCGTCACCTGGTCCAGGGCGCTGCCGCGCAGCTCCTTCAGGTAGCGCGTCGGGCTGTCCTGCAGCTTGAGCTTGCCGGTGGCCTGGGCGAAGCCGGCGAGGGTGGCGGTGAAGGTCTTGCTCACCGAGCCGATCTCGAACAGCGTGTCGCTGCTCACCGGCTGCTTGCTCTCCATGGACGCCACGCCGAAGTTGTAGAAGCGCTGTTCGCCGCGGTCGGTCACGCCAATGGCGAGGCCGGCGATGTTCTGTTCGCGCATCACCTGCTGGGCGAGCTTGTTCACCTTGGCGTCGAAATCCGGCGGGGCGGCCTGGGCGAGGCTGGTGAACAGAAGCGGGAGGATGGCGAGGGCGAGTGGGGCGTTCCGATGCATGACGACTTCCTGGGCAGTGCAATGGGCTGACCCTAGCACTACTCCCCGCAGGTCTCCAGCCAGACCGGCAGCGCTACGCCGCCGCGCACGGCAGTGGTAGGATTCGCGCCCCATGCGAATCTCCGACCTCGACCAACGCCTTGCCGACCTTGGCGCGCTGCCCCTGCACCGCGCCCGGATGCTGCGCGCCTGGCTGCAGGGCAAGGCGCTGGATGCCGGCACCAAGCGCCAGGCGACCGAGGACTTCCTGCCGCTCAGCGTGCGCAACGGCGTGGCGCAGATCGCCGCCGAGCTGGATGCCCTGGCGACCGTTCATTCCCGTCATCCCGCTGGCGACAACTCCGAGCGCCTGCTGGTGCGCCTGGCCGACGGGCAGATGGTGGAAAGCGTGCTGCTGCCGCGCGGCGGCGTGTGCGTGTCCACCCAGGTCGGCTGTGCCGTGGGCTGCCGCTTCTGCATGACCGGCAAGAGCGGCCTGCTGCGCCAGCTATCCACCACCGAGATCGTCGCCCAGCTGGTGCTGGCGCGGCGCGTGCGGCCGGTGAAGAAGGTGGTGTTCATGGGCATGGGCGAGCCGGCGCACAACCTCGACAACGTGCTCGAAGCCATCGACCGCCTCGGCACCGACGGCGGCATCGGCCACAAGAACCTGGTGTTCTCCACCGTGGGCGACCCACGCGTCTTCGAGCGTCTCCCGCAGCAACGGATCAAGCCGGCCCTGGCGCTATCGCTGCACACCACTGATGCTGAGCTGCGCGAGCACCTGCTGCCGCGTGCACCGAAGCTCACTCCCGAGGAACTGGTGGAGCAGGGCGAGGCCTATGCGCGTGCCACGGATTATCCGATCCAGTACCAGTGGACGCTGCTCAAGGGCATCAACGACAGCCAGGAAGAACTCGACGGCATCCTGCGGCTGCTCAAGGGCAAGTTCGGCGTGCTCAACCTGATCCCGTTCAACGCCCTGGAAGGCGACCAGTACCAGCGCCCGGACAGTGAACGCATCGTCGAGATGGTCCGCTACCTGCACAGCCGCGGCGTGCTGACCAAGGTGCGCAACAGCGCCGGGCAGGATGTCGACGGAGGCTGCGGCCAGCTGCGTGCGCGGGCGAGCGGGCTGATCGCCAGCACCGGGCGGCGCACTCGCCCCGCCTAGCGGCCCCTCAGGCGGCCCTGCCGGAAAGCGCCAGCACGACCAGTACCCACAGGCCGAGCGCGGCGAGGAAGTTGACCGTGAACACCAGGCCGCGCAGTCGCACGTTGCGGGTGAGAATCTGCACGCCGCTGTGGGCCACGCGGCCGGCGATGAACAGCCAGGCCAGCGCGGTAGCGGCGGCGAGGTTCACCTGGTTCTGGATCAGCAGCAGGCAGGCGACGTAGAAGAACAGCGGCCATTCGAACTGGTTGGACAGGTTGGCGCTGATGCGCGGCTCCACCTCGGCCCAGGGGTTGCTGCCGTCCGCTCGCTGGCCGATTCCCCAGACCTTCGGCGCACGGGCCACCGTCAGCAGCACATAGAGGAATGCGGCCCACGCCACCTGGGTGGCCATGGGCAGGATGAGCGGGTGCATGGCGGGTGATCCTTCACGGCGGCCGGATTGGCAGGCCGACTATAGGCGGATCGATGGGCGGCCGTCCAAGGCCGGAAGCGGCGCCCTGCGTGCCCGCTGAAACGCCCTGCAGGGCCGATGGCTGCTGCCTTTGGCTTGCGCCGGCGGGGTTCGGGTTGGTAGCCTTCCCCATCTGAAAAAACCAGCAGGGCTGGGTATGGCGATCCGGGTTGTCGAAGCACAAGAAGTAGATCAGCAGCGCATAGCCATTCCTGGTTGGGAGCAGCAGTACACGCAGATGTCCGCCGGGCGCTTCGCCGGGCGCATCCTGCATGCCGAGGTCGAGGGGATCGAACTCTACGAGGAGCAGATGAACCTGCGCGTGGAGCAGGAATTCCACGCTCCGCCCGGTGCGCTGGTGTTCAGCTTCGACATGTCCGACAACGCCCTCTACCTGCTCGACGGGGAAACCCGCAACGCCTGGGTCACGCCGGAGAACTACCGCGAGGTGGCAGTGGTGATCAAGGAATCGGCGAACTGGGGCCAGCCGGCCGACGCCTTCGCCGACCTGGTGCTGACGCCACTGCGCTCGGGCCACTGCCAGTCGGTGGCAACCTCGCTGAGCAACCTGCTCACCGGTGCCTCGGCCGGCAACGACCCGATGGATGCGCCGGGCGTGGCGCAGAGCATCGTCTCCCACTGTTTCTCGCTGCTCTGCGAAGCGCCCCTGGATGGCGAACGCCGCGCGCGCTCCGTCGTCCAGGCCAAGCGCGTGGTGCAGCGGGTCAAGGAAGTGGTGAACGATTGCCCCGACGAGCAGTTCGGCATGGCCGATCTCGCCGCCAAGGTGGGCGTTTCGCCGCGCACGCTGCAGCAGTCGTTCCTGCATTACGCCGGCATCCCGCCCATCGTCTGGCTGCGCAATCGTCGCCTGAACGCGGCGCGGCGCGACCTGCTGGCCGCCGCCGAGTCCGGCATGACCGTGGCCGAGGTGGCGATGAAGTGGTCGTTCTGGCACCTGGGACGGTTTTCCCAGTCGTATTTCGCGCTGTTCGGCGAGTATCCGAAGACCACCGCCAGGCAGGGCGGCCGGGCCTGATATCGGCGCTCCATCCAAGGCGCGGACGTTGTCCGCGGATCGCAGGCATGGCCCGCTCCTACACCGGAGTTTGCCTGTAGGAGCTGGCCATGCCTGCGACAGCCTGCGCGCCGGAGCATCACGAACGGAGTCCGCTCCCACGTAACCGTTGAGCGTGGGAGCGGACTTTGTCCGCGATCAGCAACCGGCGGCGCCGGGACTGGTTCGCGAGCAAGCTCGCTCCTACAACGTCAGCCAAGCAACTCGTTTCGCGCTGTTCGGCGAGTATCCGAAGACCACGGCCAAACTGGGTGGCCGGGCCTGATATCGGCGCTCCATCCAAGGCGCGGACGTTGTCCGCGGATCGCGGGCATGGCCCGCTCCTACACCGGAGTTTGCCTGTAGGAGCTGGCCATGCCTGCGACAGCCTGCGCGCCGGAGCATCACGAACGCAGTCCGCTCCCACGTAACCGTTGAGCGTAGGAGCGGACTTTGTCCGCGATCGGCAACCGGCGGCGCCGGGACGGGTTCGCGAGCAAGCTCGCTCCTACAACGTCAGCCCAGCAGCTCGCGCACCCGATACCACGCCATGCCCAGTGCCAGCAGCGGCGAACGCAACAGCTTGCCGCCGGGGAAGGTCAGGTGGGGCACGGCGCTGAACAGGTCCAGCCCCTTGCTCTCGCCCTGGTGGATGGCTTCCGCCAGCAGCTTGGCCGACCAGTGCGTGACGTTCAGCCCGTGGCCGGAATAGCCCTGGGCGAAGTACACATTGGGATGGGCCTTGAGCCGTCCGACCTGCGGGAAACGATTGGCGGTGATGCCGATCATGCCGCCCCACTGGTAGTCGAGCTTCACCTGCGCAAGCTGCGGGAACACCTTGAGCACCTTCGGCCGCATGTAGGCGCCGATGTCCGCCGGGTCGCGCCCGGAGTAGTGGCAGGCGCCGCCGAACAGCAGGCGACGGTCGGCCGTCAGGCGGTAGTAGTCCAGCCCCACCTTCTGGTCGCACAGCGCCATGTTCTGCGGGATCAGCTGCGCCGCCAGTTCCGCGGACAGCGGCTCGGTGGCCACTACGTAGCTGCCGGCGGGCAACACCTTGCCCGTCAGCTTCGGTTCCAGCTCCTCCAGATGCGCGTTGCAGCCGAGCACCAGGGTGTTCGCCAGTACGCGGCCCTGGGCGCAGTGAACGACGGCGGTCGCACCGTGCTCGATGCGCAGCACCGGGCTCTGCTCGAAGATCTGCGCGCCGAAGGCCTTGGCCGCGCGGGCCTCGCCCTTCACCAGGTCGAGCGGGTGCAGGTGGCCCGAGCCCATGTCGATGTGCCCGCCCGCATAGCAGTCGCTGGCGACCACTTCGCGCATGCGTTCCGGCGGTACCAGCCGGGTCTCGTGGGGGTAGTCCGAAGTGCTCAGTGACTCCTGCTCGCGGACCATCGCGGCATATTGCGCCGGGGTATTGGCCAGCTCGCAGAAGCCCCAGCGCAGGTCGCACTCGATGGCAAGCTCCTGGATGCGTTCGGCGACCAGGGCCACCGAATCGACACCCGCCTGCTCCAGGTAGCGCACGCCTTCCTCGCCGACGTACTTGGCAAAGCCGCTGACGTCGTGGCCGATGCCACGGATCAGCTGCCCGCCGTTGCGCCCGCTGGCGCCCCAGCCGATGCGCCGGGCCTCCAGCAGCACCACGGAGTGGCCGCGCTGGGCCAGCTCCAGGGCTGCGTTCACGCCGGTGAAGCCGCCGCCGATCACGCAGACGTCCGCCCGCACATCCCCGGTGAGGGAAGGGTACTGCTGACGGTCGCGGGCGGTCGCGGCGTAGTAGGACGCGGCGTGCTCCTCGGTGTGCTTCATGGGAGTTTCTCGACTCATTGGTTGAACTTGATCTTGCTCCAGCTGCGGGTCATCAGGCGCATGATCTTGGGCGGCGGCGCCTTGGCGATGTACAGCTTGTCGAGCACGGCCTGGCTCGGGAAGACCTCGGGGTTGTTCTGCATCTCCTCGGGCAGCAGCGTCTTGGCGTCAGCGTTGGCGCTGGGGTAGCCGACGTACTCGCTGATGCCGGCGATCACCTTTGGATCGAGGACGTAGTTGATGAACGCCAGCGCCTGCTCCGGATGGCCGGCATCCGAGGGGATCGCCATCAGGTCGAACCACAGGTTCGCGCCTTCCTTGGGAATGCTGTAGGCGATCTCGATGCCGTTCTTCGCTTCCTTGGCCCGCGCGGCGGCCTGGAACACGTCGCCGGAGTAGCCGAAGGCCACGCAGATGTTGCCGTTGGCCAGGTCCGAGATGTACTTCGAGGAGTGGAAGTAGGTGACGTACGGACGCACCGCCACCAGCTTCGCCTCGGCCTTGGGATAGTCCGCCGGGTTGGTGCTGTTGGGGTCCAGGCCCAGGTAGTTGAGCACCGAGGGGATCATCTCGTCGGGCGAGTCCATGAAGGCCACGCCGCACGCCTGGAGCTTCTTGATGTTCTCCGGCTCGAACAGCACGGCCCACGAATCGATCTTGTCGACGCCCAGCACCTGCTTGACCTTGGCGACGTTGTAGCCGATGCCGTTGGTGCCCCACAGGTAGGGCACCGAGTGCTTGTTGCCCGGGTCGTTCTGTTCCAGCAGCTTGAGCAGCGTCGGGTCCAGGTGCTTCCAGTTCGGCAGCTGGCTGCGGTCGAGTTCGAGGAACACGCCGGCCTGCACCTGGCGGGTCAGGAAGTGGTTGGACGGCACCACCACGTCGTAGCCGGAACGGCCCGCCAGCAGCTTGCCTTCCAGGGTCTCGTTGGAATCGAAGACGTCGTACACCGGCTTGACCCCGGTGGTCTTCTGGAAGCCGGCGAGGGTGTCCGGGGCGATGTAGTCGGTCCAGTTGTAGATGCTGACCGTCGGTTCAGCGTGAGCGGCCATGGCCATCGTGGCCAGGGCGAAGGGCGCAAGGGTGCGCAGCAGTCTCATGACGACTCCCGAATTGTTGTTGTGAATGGAGTAGTGCGGTTGATCAGACGCTCAGCAGCAGGAACTCGCGCTCCCAGGAACTGATCACCCGCTTGAAGTTCTCGTGCTCGGTGCGCTTCACCGCGACGTAGCCCTGCACGAATTTCTCGCCGAGGAATTCCTTGAGCACGGCGCAGTCTTCCATCTGCTGCAGCGCGTCCTCGATGGTGATCGGCAGGCGCAGGTTGCGGCGCTCGTAGGCACGGCCCTGGACGGCAGCGCTGGGGTTGATCTGCTCGATCATGCCCAGGTAACCGCAGAGCAGGCTGGCGGCCAGCGCCAGGTACGGGTTGGCGTCGGCGCCCGGCAGGCGGTTTTCCACGCGCATGGCGATCGGCGGCGCGGCGGGCACGCGCAGGCCCACGGTGCGGTTCTCTTCGCCCCATTCGACGTTCACCGGCGCGGAGGTATCCGGCAGGAAGCGGCGGAAGGAGTTCACGTTCGGCGCGAACATCGGCAGCACTTTCGGGATGTACTTCTGCAGGCCTCCGATGTAGTGCAGGAACAGCTGGCTCATGGAGCCGTCTTCGGCGGCGAAGATGTTCTTGCCGGTGGCGATGTCCAGCACGCTCTGGTGGATGTGCATGGCGCTGCCGGGCTCGTCGGTGATCGGCTTGGCCATGAAGGTGGCGCTGACGTCATGCTTGAGCGCGGCTTCGCGCATGGTGCGCTTGAACACGATGATCTGGTCGGCCAGGCTCAGCGCGTCGCCATGACGGAAGTTGATCTCCATCTGCGCCGGGCCGTCCTCGTGGATCAGCGTGTCCAGGTCCAGGCCCTGCAGCTCGCACCAGTCGTAGACGTCCTCGAACAGCGGGTCGAATTCGTTGGCGGCGTCGATGGAGAAGCTCTGGCGGCCGCTTTCCGGGCGGCCCGAGCGGCCCACGGGGGCTTCCAGCGGGAAGTCCGGGTCGCTGCTGCGCTTGGTCAGGTAGAACTCCATCTCCGGCGCCACCACCGGGCTCCAGCCCTTGTCGGCATAGAGCTTGAGCACGCGCTTGAGCACGTTGCGCGGCGACAGTTCGATGGGGTTGCCGACCTTGTCGAAGGTGTCGTGGATGACCATCGCGGTCGGTTCCAGCGCCCAGGGCACCAGGAAGATGGCGTCCGGGTCGGGACGGCAGACCATGTCGATGTCCGCTTCGTCCAGCAGGTCGTAGTAGACGTCGTCATCGACGAAATCGCCGGTGACCGTCTGCAGCAGAACACTTTCGGGGAGACGCATGCCCCCCTCGCCGAGGAACTTGTTGGTGGGGGAAATCTTGCCGCGGGCGATGCCGGTGAGGTCGCTCACCACGCATTCGACTTCGGTGATTTTCTGTTGCTTCAGCCGTTGCTCCAGTTGCTCGGCGGGGGTGGTCATACAAGCCTCGGTTTTTTTGGTTTTGTAGTGAATGCACACGCAGCAGGGGTGCTGCCAGGCGAGGCTAGTGTCGGCGCGGGAGCGGCGGTGTTCTATCCACTTTGCGCAAAGCTGCGTTTGCCGTGCAAGAGAACACGCCAGCGAGGGGGCTTGCACAGGGGGCGAGTGGGCGACCGAGGTGATTGTCCGTTGCCGGGATGGCGGCAGCACCTTGGCCGAGGCGATTGCCGTGCGCTTTGTCGGTCCTTCATCCCGCGTGGTTCTTTCAGGGAATCCAGTGTTCGTTTGTCGGACGGCACCCTTATGAAAGTCATCCTAAGAGTTTTCCCACTAGTGAGCAGGAAAATAACTACATGACGACCGATGACGGGTTACTAAAATCGCCGCGACATTTCGCTGGCATTCGCCAGGCGAATGCTGACAGAACTCCCAGGTGTAAACATGAAACTGAAGATATTTGCGCTGTCTGCCCTGGTGGCAGTGGCGGTGGTTGGCTGTGACCAGAATATGCCTGCAGCCAAGAAACCCGATCAGACTCACTGGACCAAGACCCCAGCGCTACCCATCATTCAAGACGCAGTCAGTTCGCTAGTGCCCACCTTCAATGGCCAGCAGGCTCCGGTGCTGGTCAACCAGCTCTGTGCCATGGCCCAGGGCGCGATCACTCAAGCGCAGAACAACGCACAGCTGACGACGCTGGGGATCGACGCCACCAAGCTGACGCCCACCGCCAAGGATGCCGTTGCCTTGCTGGTCAACGGCGACAAGGCGGGCCAGGCCACGGCCTGCGCGGCCTATCAGGCGATGGTGGTGATGTCTCCGCTGAGCCCGGGCGACATCCTGCGTGAGGTCAAGGTACCCGTGGCGCAGGCGGCCAAGGTCGAGAAGGGCGACAAGACCGACAAGGGGCAGAAGAAAGAAACCGTTGCCACCGAGACTCGCCAGGTCATCGACCAGGAAGCCACCAACCGGCTCTTCCGGCTGCGCATCGCCCAGGTTCGTGCCAGCGCCGATACCTATGCCTACATCGCCGAACGCCTGGCGGAAACTCCCGGCCTGACGCTGGCGCAGTATCAGGAAAAGGCCCGCACCCTGTTCAGCTCCATGGCTCCGTCCTATCTGCAACTGGTTCAGCGTTACCTGCCTCCGGCCGCGACCCAGTATCGCCTGGAACAACTCGATGAGCTGGGGACCGCTTTCAGCAGTGATGCAGGCATGCGTTACAAGGTCTCGCGCAGCGACGGTCTGATCTTCACGCAGAACGGCCAGATCTGGCTCGGCGCGGGCTACATCATGGGTAATGACTACCGCGTACAGGCCACCTACTTCGTGCCGGCAGCGCAGAAGAATGCCAGCACCCAGAAATAATCATTGGCATCAGCGCGCCGACAACTAGTTGCCTTTCTTACTGAATCTGCCTGCAGACAAAGTCTGTCAGGCAGGTTTTTCGTTGTTCCTTCCTGGAATAACCAGGGCATTCCGTGACATGCCGCGCCGGTTATCCGCTGCAATCGCTGTTCCCAAGTAATTGTTCTAGCTAGGAATCTGCCCGAAGTTTCCCTTCTATATTGGGAATTATCTTAATTACCCTGGGGGTGATCTTGTTATTAGGGGATTTCCTACAGCCATCAGGGAATATCCTAGGTTCGTCGGATTCGGCCGCTCCTTAGCATCTGCGCATTCTTCCTACAGGCCCAAAAAGCACCAGGAAGAGTCCTCACGATTACTTTGGAGCTACAAGCTTGAACATCATCTATCGCTGTGTCTGGTGCAGCAAAACCGGAACCTATGTGGCGGCGTCCGAATTCGCCAAAGGGCGCGTGAAGTCCGGTCGCTCGGGGATGGGGCGTCTCGCTGCGGCAATTGCTCTGGCAGCAGGGGGGATTGCCGCACCCGAGGCCTTCGCGGGCGCCATCGTCAACTGTAACCCCGCCAATGGCGCGGGCAGCTACTCCAGCGCCGATGGCGCCAGCGGTGGCACCTGGCAGAATGGCGGGGTCGATCTCACCGGTTGTACCGGCGCATCCGGCAGCGATGCCATCATCCTCAACGAAGCCTCGGCATCGGCCCCGCAGGCCGGCAAGGCCTGGATGGCCATCGGCAAGACCAGCACCACCGGTGTGGGCACCATCACCCTGACGGGCCCCAGCGGTATCACGCTCAATGGCGTGACCAGCCTGGCGAACAACAAGATCACCAACCTGGCCAACGGCACCGCCGCCACCGATGCGGCCACCTATGGTCAGTTGCAGGCTGCCACGACCTATTTCCATACCAATTCCTCGCTGGGCGACTCCTCCGCCACCGGTACGAACGCCACGGCGATCGGCCCGCTGGCCGTGGCGTCCAGCGCCTCCACGGTGGCCATTGGCAATGGTGCCACGGCGAACAGCGGACTCAGCATCACAACGGCCTCCCTGGCCCTGGGATCGGGGGCTGTTGCAACCGTTACTTCAAGGCGGGTGGTGCGAATGACGGCACCGACGACGCGAGTGCCGTAGGTGGCGCCACTGCGGCCGGTGCGAAAGCTACGGCCTCGGGGGGCGGTAGTACGGCTGTGGGTCAAAGCGCCACGTCTGCCGGCACTAATTCGGTCGCGCTGGGAAGTAGCTCCGCCGCCGCGGGTTTTACCGCGGTTGCGCTGGGCACCTCGTCTAATGCCGCCGGCTCAGGCTCGGTGGCGATCGGTCAAAACGCCTCGGCTGCCAACACGGTCGATATTGCGATCGGCGCAAATGCAACCGTTGCGGCCAATGCCGCGAATGCACTGGCCATCGGTTCTGGTTCGCAGGCTGGCGGCCAGTCGACCTCGCTGGGCAATGGTGCCGATACCCACCTCACCACCTATTCCGTCGCCATTGGTCATGGCACCACTGTGACAGGCGCTACTGGTGTTGCACTGGGTGCGGGTGCTGTTACGTCGGCCGCCAACTCGGTGGCGTTGGGTACCAATTCCACCACCACGGCCAACCTGGCCGCCGCCGGCTACAACCCGGGTTCGGGCGCGCTGTCGGGCACGGCTTCGGCCGCCAATGGCGAGGTCTCGCTGGGTTCGTCGGGCAAGGAGCGTCGCGTGACCAACGTGGCGGCCGGCTCCAGCGCCACCGACGCGGTCAACGTCAGCCAGCTGCAGTCCGAAGACGCCAAGGTCAATAACAACGGCACCAGCACGGCCTCGGCGCTGGGCGGTGGTGCTGCTTATAGCAGCACCACCGGTTCGATTACCGCGCCCAGCTATGCGCTGGCCAATGCCAACAGCATCGGCGGCACCAGCGGCGCGGCCACCGACGTGGGCAGCGCGTTTGCCAAGGTCGATACCGCACTGGGCAAGGTCAATACCCAGGCCACCAACACCAACCGTTACTTCAAGGCGGTTGGCGCCAATGACGGCACCGATGATGCGTCTGCGGCCGGCGGTTCCGTTGCGAGCGGCATAAAAGCCAATGCCAGCGGATCCGGTAGCGTGGCGATGGGGCAGAGTGCTACCTCTTCCGGCAATTATTCGATTGCGGCGGGTATCAATTCCACGACTTCCGGCCTTAGTGCGGTTGCGCTGGGTAACGCGGCCAATGCTTCAGGCGCAAGCGCGCTGGCGCTTGGGCAGGGAGCTTCAGCTGGTGGCACGGTCGATATTGCGATCGGCGCAAATGCAACCATTGCGGCCACTGCCGCGAATGCACTGGCCATCGGTGCTGGTTCGCAGGCTGGCGGCCAGTCGACCTCGCTGGGTAATGGTGCCGATACGCACCTCACCACCTATTCCGTCGCCATCGGTCATGGCACCACTGTGACAGGCGCCAGCGGTGTTGCGCTGGGTGGCCGACTCGTCGGCTGGCGGCACCAACGACATCGCCATTGGCGGTGCGGCAGCCTCCAGTGGCGGCTCGAACAATATCGCCATGGGTACTTCGGCTCAGGCGCTCAATGGTTTATCGATCGCGATAGGTAATACGGCCGCTGCCAAGATGTCGGGCGACGTGGCCCTGGGTTCCGGTGCATTGGCACAGAGCTCTATCAGCGGCGGCTATTACGCCACCGCTATTGGTACCAGTGCCACGGCAACTTCGCAGCGCGCGACGGCGCTGGGCGGTTCGTCCAAGGCAACCGGCAACTACACCACGGCCGTGGGCGCCGGTGCGACCGCGAGTGCGGATAACAGCGTGGCGCTCGGCGAGAACGCACTGGCTGACCGGACCAATACGGTGTCGGTGGGCAACGCCTCCGCCAGCAGAACGCGCCAGGTCGTGAACATGGCCGCCGGTACGCAGAGCACCGACGCGGTGAACGTATCGCAGCTCACCCCGCTTGTAACCGCACTGGGCGGCGCTGCGGCGTTCAACAGCACCACCGGCGCGGTTACCGGCCCGAGCTATGCGCTGACCAATGCCAACAGCATCGGTGGCAGCAGCGGCGCGGCCACCGACGTGGGCACGGGCTTCGGCAAGGTTGATGCCGCCCTGGGCGTGCTCAACACCACCGCCAACAAGGGTTGGAACCTGAGCACCGACGGCGGCGCCACCTCGCAGAACATCGCTCCGGGCGGTACTGCCAACTTCGCTGCGGGCACCAACGCTACCGTCACGCGCAGTGGCAACACCGTGACCGTGGGCGTGGTCAACAACCCGACCTTCAGCGGCATGCTGACCGCCAACGGCGGCCTCACCGTCGGCGCCGGCCAGACCGTCAGCATGGGCGGCAACAAAGTCACCAACGTGGCCGACGGCAACGTGGCTTCGGGCAGCAAGGACGCCGTGGATGGCGGCCAGCTGTACAACACTGTCAGCACCACGGCGACCGCACTGGGGACCACCCTGGGCGCCAATGGTGCAATCACCGCCCCGAGCTATGCGCTGACCCATGCCAACAGCATTAACGGCACCAGCGGCGCGGCCACCGATGTGGGCAGCGCGTTCGGCAAGGTCGACGATGCACTGGGCAGCCTTAGCGCCCAGCTCAATGACGGCGGCATCGGCCTGGTCCAGCAGTCCGCTGCTGGCGAAAACCTGACCGTGGGCAAGGACACCGATGGCGCTGCCGTCGACTTCCTGGGCACTGCCGGTGCTCGCAAGCTGATCAACGTGGCTGATGGCGCCGTGGCGGCCGACAGCAAGGAAGCCGTCAACGGTTCCCAGCTGTTCGCAACCAACCAGAACGTGGCTCAGAACGCCACCGACATCAGCAACCTCGATGGCCGTGTGACTCAGAACACCACCGACATTGCGGGTAACACCACGTCGATCAACAACCTCGACGCCCGTGTCACCACCAACGAAGGCGACATCTCCACCATCAACAACTCCATCACCAACCTCAGCGGTCTGATGGGCGATGCGGTGATGTACGACTCGGCCGCGCATGACAAGGTGACCCTGGGCAACGCGGATACTCCGGTCCAGCTGACCAACATCAAGGCCGGTGATCTGTCCGCAGACAGCAAGGACGCCGTCAATGGCTCGCAGCTGTTCGCGACCAACCAGGATGTAGCGCAGAACACCGCCGACATCGCTGGCAACACCACCGCGATCACCAACCTCGACGGTCGCGTGACCAACGTGGAAGGCGACGTCAGCAACATCAACACCCAGATCAGCAACGGCACCATCGGCCTGGTCCAGCAGTCCGCTGCTGGCGAAAACCTGACCGTGGGCAAGGACACCGATGGCGCTGCCGTCGACTTCCTGGGCACCGCCGGGGCTCGCAAGCTGATCAACGTGGCTGATGGCGCCGTGGCGGCCGACAGCAAGGAAGCCGTCAATGGTTCCCAGCTGTTCGCCACCAACCAGAACGTGGCTCAGAACACCACCGACATCAGCAACCTCGATGGCCGCGTGACTCAGAACACCACCGACATTGCGGGTAACACCACGTCGATCACCAACCTCGATGGTCGCGTCACTACCAACGAAGGCAACATCAGCAACCTCGACGCCCGTGTGACCACCAACGAAGGCGACATCTCCACCATCAACAACTCCATCACCAACCTCAGCGGTCTGATGGGCGATGCGGTGATGTACGACTCGGCCGCACACGACAAGGTGACCCTGGGCAACGCGGATACTCCGGTCCAGCTGACCAACATCAAGGCCGGTGATCTGTCCGCCGACAGCAAAGACGCCGTCAATGGCTCGCAGCTGTTCGCGACCAACCAGGATGTAGCGCAGAAGGCAGCATTACCAACATCTCCAACATTGCCGGTAACTCCAAGTACTTCCGCGCGAACTCGACCAAGGCCGAGTCCGTTGCCAGTGGTGCTGATTCGGTGGCCGTTGGCGGCGCCGCCAAGGCATCGGGTGACGGTGCGGTTGCCGTGGGCGACGGTGCCGAAGCTTCGGCCAAGGGCAGCGTAGCTCTGGGTCAGGGCTCCAGCGACAACGGCCGTGGTGCCGAGGTTGCCTACACCGGCAAATACTCGGGCGCAACCAACGATAACGTCGTTGGCACCGTGTCCGTCGGTAATGCGGCCACTGGCGAAACCCGCACCATCAGCAACGTTGCTGACGGCAAGGATGCCAACGATGCGGTCAACGTGCGTCAGCTGGACGGCGCCGTGGCGGAGTCCAAGGCTTACACCGATGACTCGATCAAGGGGCTGAACAGTTCGGTCGCCGACGTGGACAATCGTGTGACCACGATCGACAACCGCGTGACCAAGACCGAAGGTGACGTCAGCAATCTGCAGAACGGTACCGATGGTATGATTCAGGTTCAGAACACCTCGAATCTGCCGAAGCCGAAAGCGACTGGCACCGACTCGGTAGCTGCTGGTGCTGGTGCGGAAGCCTCGGGTGCGAACAGCACCGCGATGGGTTCCGGCGCCAAGGCCTCGGGCAAGAACTCGGTGGCTGTCGGTGCGAACTCGGTGGCCGACCGCGACAACAGCATGTCTGTTGGCAGCGTCGGTAACGAGCGTCAGATCACCAACGTGGCCAGCGGTACCGAGCGTACCGATGCGGTCAACGTCGGCCAGGTGGAAGATGCGCTGAACGCCCTCTCGGGTCAGAGCAACGCCCAGTACAACAGCCTGAAGCGCGATCTGCAGAAGACCGACGACACCCTCAGTGCCGGTATTGCCGGCGCCCTGGCCGCCGCCAGCCTGCCGCAGCCGTATGTTCCGGGCGCCAGTATGGCCTCGGCGGCAGCGGGTACCCCTGTCGTCGCTCGCGGTGACAGGGGTTTTTCTTTTTCAGCCTCGCGTCTCCCAGCGCCGTTGCGCGCCGCCTTCCTGCACCGGTCGAACCGGCGTGTGGAGCCGTGGGGCCGGGGTGGTGTGGAGCGCAGCGATAGCCATCAATTGCGATTGGCGGGTTCCATTGGCTGCGACGGAGCTAGCTTAAGGACATCGCGGACGGAGTCCGCTCCTACGCTCGCCGGTGACGCAGGAGCGGACTCCGTCCGCGATTGGCATCCGGCAGCGCCGATGCCGGGACGGGTTCGCGAGCAAGCTCTGCCAGTGTGAGGGTATTGACGGCATCGATGCCCCATCTTCCCTGGTGGGGCGTCTTCTTCTACCCCTGTCGTCGCTCGCGGTGACAGGGGTTTTTCTTTTTCAGCCTCGTGTCTCCCAGCGCCGTTGCGCGTCGCCTCCCTGCACCGGTCGAATCGGCGCTTGGAGCAGCGGGGCCGGGTTGGTGTGGAGCGCAGCGATACCCATCAATCGCGATTGGCGGGTTCCATTGCTTGTGACGGAGCGGGCTTAAGGACATCGCGGACGGAGTCCGCTCCTACACTCGCCGGTGACGTAGGAGCGGACTCCGTCCGCGATTGGCATCCGGCAGCGCCGATGCCGGGTTCGGTCAGAGGACCGCGTCGAGCAGCCGGTACCAGGCGATACCGACGCCGAGGTAGAGGCGCTGCAATCCGTGGAAGGGGATTGGTCGCACCGGCGTGAGCGGGAAGGGGAAGTTCTTCTCGCGGTCCAGCAGGCGCTCGGCCAGGTGCCGGCCGAGGGTGGAAGCCATGGCGATGCCGCGTCCGTTGTAGCCCAGCAGGATGCTCAGGTTCGGTGCCGGTTCGTGCAGCCGCGGCATGAAGTCCGGCGTCAGCGCCACGCGGCCGCTCCACTGGTATTCGAACTCGACCTCGGCCAGTTGCGGGAACAGTCCCAGCAGCGAACGCTTCAGATGCAGCCAATCACCAGGCGAACGCGGCTCGGCGAACGGGCCGCGGCCACCCAGCAGCAGCCGGCCGCGCGCGTCCTGCTTGAAGTACAGCAGCAGGCGACGCGCATCCGAGCAGACCTCGCCACCCGGCAGCACGCTGCGCCGCAGGTTCTCTGGCAAGGGTTTGGTGGCGACGATGAAGCTGTTGGCGGCGATCACCGTCTGCCGCAGCTTCGGCCACAGGTCGTCGGTATAACCGTTGGTGGCGAGGATCACGCGCTCGGCGGTGACCCTGTGCCGAGTATCCGTGGTGAGCTGCCAGCCGCTGCCATGGCGGCGCAGGTCGGTCACACGGTTGTGGCCGTGGATGTCCGCGCCTTCGCTCAGCGCGGCGCGGGCCAGGCCGCGCACGTAGCTCAGCGGCTGCACGCTGCCGGCGCGCGGGTCGACCCAGGCGCCGAGATAATCATTGCTGCCGATGCGCTGGGCGACGCTGCTCTTGTCGAGCATCTCCACCGGCACGCCGTGCTGACGCCATTGCTCGGCGCGTTTTTCGATGGCGCGCAGCGCGGCCGGAGAAGCGGCCGGTTGAATCCAGCCCTTGCGGGTGGCTTCGCAGTCGATGTCGTAGCGGCGGATCAGCTCGAAGACTTCATCGGCAGCGCCCCCGGCAACTTCGATCAGGCGCTCGGCCTGGTCGCCGCCGAACATGCGGCGAAGGTCATCGGGATCATGCTTGAGGCCGGGAATCACCTGCCCGCCGTTGCGCCCGGAAGCGCCCCAGCCGGGCTCGCCGGCGTCCAGTACGCAGACGCGCACGCCATTGCGGGCCAGGTGCAGCGCGGTGACCAATCCGGTGTAGCCGGCGCCGACGATGGCGACGTCGACCTGCTTGTCTTCAGCCAGTGCCGGTGTTGCCGGGCCGGCGCTCGCGGTGGCCGCCCAGAGCGAGGGTGGCAGTGCCAGGGGCTGGGCGTTCATGCCTGGCCCCCGTCGGTGTTGAGCAGGCGGCGGAGGAATTCCTGGGTGCGCGGCTGGCTCGGCGCGCCGAGCACGTCCTTGGCAGCGCCTTCCTCGACGATGCGCCCGCCATAGAGGAAGCACACCTTGTCCGCCACTTCGCGGGCGAAGCCCATCTCGTGGGTGACCACCACCATGGTCATGCCTTCGTCGGCGAGCTTGCGCATCACTGCCAGCACTTCACCGACCAGTTCCGGGTCCAGCGCCGAGGTCGGCTCGTCGAAGAGGATCGCCTTGGGCCGCATCGCCAGCGCACGGGCGATGGCAACGCGCTGCTGCTGGCCGCCGGAGAGCTCGTCCGGATAGGCGTCCATGCGGTGGCTCAGGCCGACCTTTTCCAGCAGGGCGCGGGCGTGCTCGCGGGCTGCTTCCGGGCGTTCCTTCTTCACGTACACCGGGCCTTCCATCACGTTCTGCAGGGCGGTGCGGTGGGGGAACAGGTTGAAGCGCTGGAACACCATCGCCACCTGGGTGCGGATCTCGTGGATGGAGTTGGCGTGACGGTCGACGCGCTCCTGGCCGACCAGGATGTCGCCACCCTCGTAGGTCTCCAGGCCGTTGATGCAGCGCAGCAGGGTGGACTTGCCCGAGCCGGACGGGCCGATCAGGCACACCACCTGGCCGCTCTCCACCGACAGGTCGATGCCTTCGAGAACGCGGGTGCTGCCGTAGCTTTTGTGCAGCGACTGGATGCGGATCATGCTTTCTTCCTCGTGGCGATGCGCGCTTCGAGGCGGCGCAGGGCGTACGACAGCGGCAGGCTCAGGGCCAGGTAGAGCAGGGCCACCAGGGTGTAGACGGTCATGTTCTCGAAGGTCGAGGAGGCGATCAGCTGGCCGGCGCGGGTCATCTCGGCCACGGTGATGGTGGACACCAGCGAGGAGTCCTTGAGCATCATCACCAGGGTGTTGCCGTAGGGCGGCAGGGCGATGCGGAAGGCCTGCGGCAGCACGACCCGGCGCATGATCATCGGGCCGCGCATGCCGAGGGATTCGGCGGCTTCGATCTGCCCCTGCTGGATGGCCTGGATGCCGGCGCGGAAGTTCTCCGCCTGGTACGCCGAGTAGGCGATGCCCAGGCCGATGATGCCGGCCTGCATGGCGCTGAGCTGCACGCCGAAGTCCGGCAGCACGAAGTAGATGTAGAACAGTTGCACGATGATCGGCAGGCCGCGGATCACGTTGACCACGGAGATGCCGAACAGCGCCACGGCGCGAATCTTCGACACCATCATCAGGGCGAAGGCCAGGCCGATGAGCGAGCTGAGCAGGAACGACGCAATCGTGACCTGCACGGTGACCACCGCGCCACTCAGGAGAATGGGCAGGAAGTCCAGAGCATTCTGGAGAAACATAGGGGTGTCCGTGAGCGGAAATCAGAGAGCGCCCGTGGCCGGGCGCAGGAGGCGCGCGAGAAGGGCGACCGTCAGTCCAGGTGCCACTTGTCGATGATGCCGGCGAGGGTGCCGTCGGCCTTGATGCTGGCGATGCCCTTGTTCACCTGGGCGAGCAGAGCCGGGTCGCCCTGGCGCAGGATCAGGCAGACCTCGCCCTTGATCTGCGGCTGGTAGCTGTCCACCAGGCGCACCTTCTTCAGGCTGCCCTTGGCCATCTGGTAGGCGAGGATCGGGTGGTCGCCGAAGCCGGCCTTGATGCGCCCCAGGGCCAGGTCGCGGGTGAGGTCGGCGAGGGAGTCGTAGCCGCGCACTTCCTTGAAGATGCCGCGCTGGTTGAGCTTGTCGATGAAGATGGTGCCGACCTGGGCGCCAACGATCTCGCCCTTGAAGTCATCCATGCTGGTGTAGGCCTTGTCGTCGTCGGCGCGCACCACCAGGCCTTCGCCGTACTCGAACACCGGGTCGGAGTACTGCACCACTTTCTCCCGCTCGGGGGTGCGCAGCATGGCGGCGGAGATCAGGTCGATCTTCTTCGCGGTGAGCGAGGGGATCAGTGCGGCGAAGGTGGTCTGGGCGATTTCCACGTCGAAGCCGCCGGCCTTGGCCACGGCCTGTGCGGAGTCGACCATCATGCCCTGGATGCTGTTGGTCTTGACGTCGAGGAAGGTGAAGGGCACGCCGGTGGCGGTGGCGCCGACCTTCAGAGGTTCGGCCTGGGCGGCCAGGGATGCGGCGCAGCTGGCGACGAGCGCGAGGGCGCAGGAAAACACGCGGAGGCGAGGATGCATTGGTGAACTCCCATTTGACGCGGATTGTTGTCTTTATGCGTTATGGATAGCCTCGAGTATCGGCAGGAGGCGTTGGTCGCAATATAAATGATTTACAAGAATCGTAAAGAGATTTATAAATATCGCATATCGATATTTACGGTCTAATAAGAATCTGATCCTTCGCAAGGACGAGACATGAGCGACAACGAAAACAGCCTGTTCAACCAGTCGCTGGAAAAGGGCCTGGCCGTGCTGCGCGCCTTCAACGCGCGCAGCCGCACCATGAACCTGGCGGAAGTGGCGGAGGCCGCCGACATCACCAAGAGCTCCGCGCAGCGGATGATCCACACGCTCGAAGCGCTGGGGTACGTCAGCAAGCACCCGCAGACCAAGCGCTTCCAGCTGACGCCACAGGTGATGGAGATCGGCTACAACTACCTCGCCGCCGACACCCTGGTGGACGTCGCCAACCCCTTCCTCGCGGAACTGGCGCAGACCACCGGCGAGACCACCAACCTCACCGAGCCGGTGCGCACCGACATGCTCTACGTGGCGCGTTTCGTGGGGCCGAAGTTCATCCCGATCCACCTGCCCATCGGCAGCCGCATCCCCATGTATTGCACCGCCTCGGGCCGCGCCTTCCTGAGTGCGCTGAGCGACGACGAGGTGCTGGAGTTGCTGCAGGGCAGCGATCTGTCCAGCCATACCCAGTACACCCGCACCTCGCTGGAGGAAATCCTCGCGGAGATCGCCGACATCCGCCGCAAGGGTTATGCGATCAACAGCGAGGAACTGTTCCTGGGGGACATGGCGGTGGCCGCGCCGGTGCGCAACAGCCAGGGGCGCCCGGTGGCGTCGGTGCACGTGGTGGCGCCCACCAGCCGCTGGACCCGCGAGGACGCCGAACGCCGCCTGGCGCCGGCGGCCATCGAGTGTGCACGGGCGATCAGTACTTCGATCCGGACGCTCTGAAACAGCACGCTCAGGCTTGCGGCTGCAGACGCTCGGGCGATGCCTCCAGCAGCCGTTGCAGCTGCGCCAGGGCTCGTTCGAAGTCGAAGCCATCGATGGCTTCGGTTATCTCCTGCAGCAGCCCCGCCCGTGGCGAATCCGCGAAAGCGCTGCCCAGCCGGCCGACCAGCTCGCCGGCGCTGGTGTCGCTGTCTTCGAGCAAGGCGTGCAGCTGCTGGAGGAGGGCTTTGACCTGCTCCTCCGGCATGGCGGCGGCAGGCGGCTGCGCCGTTGGCGCGGCACCGAGAGTCGCCAGGCTCGTCAGCACCGTCTCCAGTTGCGCCTGCACATCGAATAGCAGGCGCGAGATGAGCTCTTCCGGGGATGGCCCCTGGCAGGCGTCCTCCAGCACCGTGGCCGCCCGGGCCAGCGCCAGGGCACCGATATTGGCAGCCGCGCCGCGCAGGGTGTGGGCCGCGCGGCGACGGGCCGTCGGGTCGGCCGCCGAGTCGAGTGCGCGAAACTCGCCGATGAAGTCTCGGTAGCTGGTGCGGAAGCGCTGCAGCAGACGTTCGTAGAGCGCCGCCTTGCCGGCGCAGGTGGCCAGCCCCGCGCGGCTGTCGATGCCCGGCAGGTCGAACTGGCTGGCGGGCGGTGCAGCCGGCGGCTCGCTCGTGGTGGCCGGGCGCTGCCGTGGCTTGATCCAGCGTGACAGGGTGAGGAACATGGCGGGCGGGTCGATGGGCTTGGCGATGTGGTCGTTCATGCCGGCGGCCAGGGCCAGTTCGCGGTCCCCGGCCATGTTGTTGGCAGTCATGGCGATGATCGGCAACTGCGCCAGTTCCGGGCGCAGGCGCAGCGCCCGGGTGGCGGCGTAACCGTCGAGCACGGGCATCTGGCAGTCCATCAGCACGCAGTCGAATTGCCTGTCGACGGCCAGCCGGTCCAGCGCTTCCTGGCCGTTGCAGGCCAGCACGATCTCGATGCCGGCGTCGCCCAGCAACTCCATCGCCAGCTCCTGGTTCAACTCGTTGTCTTCCACCAGCAATACCCGGCTGCCGGCGACGCGGGCCAAGGCCTCGTCGGTGGCGCTCTGGCGTTCCCGGCTACGCGGCTCGACGGCGCTCTGCTTGCCCAGGGCGATGTTGATCGACTCCAGCAGGGTGGAAGGGGTCACCGGTTTGGTCAGCACCGTGCCCAGTTCGACGCCGCGTTGCCGGGCGGCATCCAGTGCTTCATCTCGGCCGAAGGCGGTGACCATGATCACCGCCGGTACGTTCTCGCAGTGGCCGTCGTGCAACCGCGCGACGACCTCGATGCCGTCGATCCCCGGCATCTGCCAGTCGACCAGCACCAGCTGGTAGGGCAACTGCCGTTGTTCCGCCTCGTTGATCCACTCCAGGGCCTCGTTGCCGTTGCGCGCGACGTCGACTTCCAGCCCGTAGCTCAGCGCCATGCCGGAGAGAATTTCGCGTGCCGCGGCGTTGTCGTCGACCACCAGCGCGCGTACGCCGAGCAGTTCGTCCGCCCTCAGCATTCGCCGGGGCGCGGCGGTCTCGGGGATGCCGAAGCGCGCATGGAAGTGGAAGACGGAGCCCTTGCCCGGCTCGCTGTCCACCCAGATTTTCCCCCCCATGAGTTCCACCAGGCTCCTGGAGATCGACAGCCCCAGCCCGGTGCCGCCATAGCGGCGCGACGTGGAGGAATCGGCCTGGATGAACGACTGGAACATGCGCCCGCACTGCTCGGCGGTCATGCCGATACCGGTATCGCGCAGCCAGAAGTGCAGTTCCGCGTCCCGCGGGCCGAGCGCCACGGGCTCGATGCCGAGGACGATCTCCCCGCGTTCGGTGAACTTCACCGCGTTGTTGCCCAGGTTGAGCAGGATCTGCCCCAGGCGCAGCGGGTCGCCGACCAGCGAGGTCGGCAGCTCCTGGCCGAGCTGGAACAGCAGCTCCAGGGATTTCTCCTCGGCCTTGAAGCCGACCAGGGCGGAAAACTGTTCGAGCACGTCTTCCAGGCGGAACTCGACGCGCTCCACGCTCATCATCCCGGCCTCGATCTTGGAGAAGTCGAGGATGTCGTTGATGATGCCGAGCAACCCCTCGGCAGAGCGGTTCACCTTCTGCACGTAGTTGTGCTGCCGCGCGTCGAGACCGCTTTTCAGGGCGAGGCTGCTCATGCCGATGATCACGTTCATCGGTGTGCGGATCTCGTGGCTCATGTTGGCCAGGAATTCGCTCTTGGCCCGCGTCGCTTCCTCGGCCAGCTCCTTGGCCCGGCGCATCTGTTGCTCGACCAGCTTGCGCTCGGTGATGTCGTACAGCCAGGCCAGCATGGCGGGTTCGCCGTGATGGAGCATTGGCAGGTAGGTGGCGAGGATGTCGCGCACATTGCCCTGGCTGTCGTAGAAGCGGACCTCGCGCTCGAGCATCCGGTTGCCGGCCGCGAGTTCGTTCCAGATGGCCTCTCGCTCCGTAGCGTCGACGTAGAGCCCGGCAGCCTCGTCGCCGGCCCTGAGGCCGAAGCTCGTGGCGAACGCCGGGTTGACCAGGTGCAGGTGGCCATGGGTGGAAATGGCGACGCTGACCGGGCTGCAGTCGAGGATGTATTGCAGCTGCCTTTCACTTTCCTGCAGGGCCGAGGCCTGGCATTCCATCTGCTGGGCCTGGGTGCGGGTTTCCTTGAGCAGTTGTTCGGTGCGCGAGGTGCGTTCGAGAATTTCCAGGTTCATGGCCAGCAGCGGGACGAATTCGTCGAGCAGGACCCGCTGGCTCGGGCCGAATTCCTGCAGGCCCTCCAATGCCAGCACGCCGACCAGGCGTTCGCCGTGGATCAGTGGCAACACGTCGAGCACCAATGGCGGGGAGCACTCGCCGTCTGCCTGGCGTTCGGGCAGGGGCAGGTGGATCGCGGAGCGCTGTTTCGCGCACTGGCCGATCAGCCCCTGGCCCACGGGCAGGCGCGAGGGCGCGCCCGGCCCCGGTGCGTAGCTGCCCAGCAGCACCATCTCGGCATGCTTCTCATCGTGAACATGCAGGGTGGCGCGCCGCAGCGCCAGGAGCGGGGCCAGCGTCTCGAGGGTACGGTCGCCCAGTTCGCTGGAGCCGGCGACGGATTGCATGGCGGTGCTGAGGGTGGCGACCTGGGTCTTCACCCAGCGCTGGTCCGCCATCTGGCGGGCTTCGGATTGCAGGGCAGTGATCGCCCGCGCCATCTCGCCGATTTCATTGGGGTAATCCTGGAAGGGAACCACCACGTCCAGTTCGCCCTTGCTCAGGGTGTCGACCGAGTGCCTGAGCTTTTCGGCGGGGCGGCGAATGGACAGGCTGATGAGAATCCCGAAGAGGAACCCGCCGCCCAGGCACAGCGCGAGCAGCCAGATGGTCAGCTCGACACTGCGCAGGAAATGCTCGGAGGCGCGATTGACCTCCAGGTCCGCCCCGGCGCGCTTGATCTGCCCAACCTCGGCCAGGGCCTGGTTGGCGACCTCGCCGGGGCGCTGGAGCTGGGTGGAAGACAGCAGGGCGATGGCCGCCAGGTCCGAGGAACGGCCGGCGCTGGCGGGTTGGTCGTTGAGTTGCAGCACGTGGTCGATCTGGCCCTGGTAGTCCTCGTAGGCGACTTCGAAACGGATCAGCCCCTGCTGCGCAAGGGGGCGAGAAATGAGCGGGCGCGCCTGTTCGATCTCCTCGCGCAGGGTCGCCCTGGTGTCCTTCAACTGCTCCAACGCCTGCTCCCTGGCACCCGTGTCGGCGGCGAGCACTGCCTGGCGGACGCTCCTGCCTATGCTGGCCAGCGCGACCCGGGCGGAATCGATATGGGAGAGGCCGAGCATCTCCTGTTCATAGATCTGGGTGATCCGCTGGTTCTGCTCGCGCTGGACGTACAGGCTGTACAGGCCGATGAACAGGGCAAACAGCAGGATGCCGCCAAAGCCGATCACCAGCCGGGTCCTCAGCTTCAGCTGCTGTAGAAAGCCGAGTGGGGTCACCATCGCGCCGCCTCCTGGCAAGCCTGCCTTGCAGCGATGAGGGGTTACGCCTGTCGGCCGGGCATGCCGGTGTCGTCAGGTGACGCATCGCTGTCACCGAACTCTTCGGCAATGCGTCGAAATTCGTCCTGCAGTGCGAGGAAGGCGTCCACCACGTCCGGATCGAAATGCAGGCCGTGCTGGCTGCGGATGTACTCGACTGCGGCCTCATGGGGCATGGCGTTCTTGTAGATGCGCCGGCTGATCAGCGCGTCGTAGACATCGGCCACTGCCATCAGCCGGGCCGATAGCGGGATCGCATCGCCCGCCAGCCCCAGCGGATACCCCGAGCCGTCCCACTTCTCGTGGTGGCCGTAAGCGATCTGCTTGGCCAGGCGCAGGAAGGGCACGTCCATGCCCAGGCGTTCTTCGGCCTTTTCCAGCGCATCGAGCCCCAGCGTGGTGTGCCTCTTCATGACCTCGAACTCTTCGGCGGTGAGTCGACCGGGCTTGAGCAGGATATGGTCGGGAATACCGACCTTGCCGATGTCGTGCAGCGGCGCGGACTTGAACAGCAGATGTCGGGTTTCGTCGTCGAGGTCGGCGGCGAAGCGCGGGTGCTGCTGCAGGTGATCGGCGAGCGCCCGGACATAGTGCTGGGTGCGGCGGATGTGGTTGCCGGTCTCGTTGTCGCGGGTCTCCGCCAGGGACGCCATGGCGATGATGGTGACGTCCTGGATGGCCGCGAGCTCGCGGGTGCGGCGCTGCACTTCCTGTTCGAGGAACTCGTTCTGGTCGCGCAGGAAGTCGGCGGCGGCCTTGATGCGCAGCTGGTTGTCCACGCGCATCAGCACCGTGGGCGGGTTGATCGGCTTGGTCAGGTAGTCCACGGCGCCCAGCTCCAGGCCGCGGATTTCCTCGTCGGCGGCGACCTGGGCGGTGATGAAGATCACCGGGATGCGCTGCGTACGGGTGTCTTCACGCAGGCGCCGGCAGACCTCGAAGCCGTTCATGCCAGGCATCATCACGTCCAGCAGGATGAGGTCCGGCGGATCGTCGGACTGGGCGATCTGCAGTGCCTTCTCGCCGGTACGGGCGGCCTTGACGCGGTACAGCAGCTTGAGCAGTTCCGAGAGGAGCGTGAGGTTCTCGGGAGCATCGTCGACGATCAGGATCGTCGGACGAACAACGGGACCAGGTGCATTCATTGACCATCCTCCGCCGAAAGGCGCGCGCCAGAGCATTTCCTTCTGCGCGCCGAATCAGTATAGACCGCGCCGGACGGGCCTCGCGGGCAATTCGCAAGGCCTGCCCGTGGGTGAATCAGCCGTTGTGTTCTACCTGGACGAAGTGCCGCGTGCCGGCCTCGACGTCATAGATGTGGTAGTTGTTCATCATCCGCCCGTAGAGGTGCAGGCTGACCGCGCGCGGGCGGTCGGCAGGGACACCGGTGACGTGGATGTGGTCGGGGTTGGGGACGAAGCTGGTGACCGCGCCGGGTGGCAGCAGGATCATGCCGCCCTTGACCAGTTCGATGCCCTCGTCGCGGTTGCGGTCGGCGGACAGGCAGACGTAGCTGCGCTCCTCCAGCACGCCCTCGACTATGCCCACCACGCCCCAGCTGCCGTGGTCGTGTACCGGCGTCCATTGACCCGGCGACCAGACCAGGGCGTAGAGCGACAGGTTGTCGTCCGGCGCCTGGTAGATCAGGTTGCGCGCATAGTGGAACGGGTCGCTCTGGTAGTGGTGCGCTTCGAGGAAGTCGCCGGCATGGGCGAGCAGCTCCATCATGAAAGGCGCCAGCGAGGCCACGCACTGGCAGGGTTCGGATTCCTGCCGGCTGAGTTGGGTGGCGTGTTCGATGAAGCGGGCGAGGGTGGCGTGGGGCATGAGCGGTGCGCTCCGGCAGGCGTTGTCGACACAACGACATCACTCTAGCCGCTTTTGCCGAGCCTGCTCAGAACCGCAGGGCACATGACCCGGCGCGGGTCATCCACCCTGCGTGGGGCTCAGGCGTCCTTCGGCGCGCGCCGCAGCAGGTAGGTATCCATGATCCAGCCGTTGGCCTCGCGGGCTGCCTGGCGGGTGCGCCGGATGTCTTCGCCAACCTCGGTGAGCCGCCCGCTGCGGAGGATTTCGTCCGGGGTGCCGACGTAGGCGCCCCAGTAGATTTCCAGTTCCGGATCGTCCAGTTGGCAGTAGGTATCCTCGGCGTCGAGCATCACCACGACGCTCCCGGCATTGGCCGGGAAGCCTTCGGCCAGGCGACGACCGGTGGTGATCTGCACTGACTGGCCGATGGCGTTCAGCGGCACCCGGTGGCGTGCGGCGAGGGCCTGCACGCTGGTGATGCCGGGGATCACCTGGTAGTCGAAGTTCACCCGGCCCTCGCGCAGGACGGCGTCGAGGATGCGCAGGGTGCTGTCGTAGAGCGAGGGGTCGCCCCAGACCAGGAAGGCACCGCACTGGCCCTCCTGCAGTTCGTCCGCGATCAGGCGTTCGAACACCTGCTGCTTGGCCTGGTTGAGGTCACGCACCTGCCCGGCGTAGTCGCCTTCGCGGACGCGTTCGGGGCTGTCGGCTTCGACGATGCGGTAATCGCTGCGGGAAACGTAGCGCCCGAGGATGTCGCGGCGCAGCTGGAGCAGCTTGTCCTTGCTCGCGCCCTTGTCCATGAGGAAGAACACGTCCGCGCGGTTCATCGCGTTGATCGCCTGCACGGTGAGGTATTCAGGGTCACCCGCGCCGATGCCGATGATGAGCAGCTGCTTCATGTCTGGTCCTGCGTGCCGTGGATCGAAGGGCTTCAAGACTACGCCTGTCCGGCGACGTGCTCATCTGTCGAATCGACGCGCTGTTGTGGGTGTTTGCCGATGGTCCGCTGCGGGCTGAGGCCGATCGCGGACGGAGTCCGCTCCTACGAATCCGATCTCGTGCGTAGGAGCGGACTCTGTCCGCGATGGTTCAACGTCGTCGCCCGGTTCGCCTCGGCCAGCGCTCGACCTCCGGCGCAGCGCAACCGTGGGGCAGGCCGCTCAGCCCAGCAGCGCCACGTCCTTGCGCAGCTCGCGGGCGGCCGCGACCATGTTCACCAGCGCCGCTTCGGTCTCCGGCCAGGCGCGGGTCTTCAGGCCGCAGTCCGGGTTGACCCACAGGCGCTCGGCGGGAATGCGCTGCGCGGCCTTGCGCAGCAGCTTGACCATCTCGTCCTTGCCCGGCACGCGCGGCGAATGGATGTCGTAGACGCCCGGACCGATCTCGTTGGGGTACTCGAACTTCTCGAAGGCTTCCAGCAGTTCCATGTCCGAGCGCGAGGTCTCGATGGTGATCACGTCGGCGTCCATGGCGGCGATGGATTCGATCACGTCGTTGAACTCGCTGTAGCACATGTGGGTGTGGATCTGCGTTTCGTCGCGCACGCCGGAGGCGCACAGGCGGAAGGCTTCGGTGGCCCAGTCGAGGTAGCGACCCCAGTCGCTGCGGCGCAGCGGCAGGCCTTCGCGGAACGCGGCTTCGTCGATCTGCACGATGCGGATACCGGCGGCCTCCAGGTCGACCACTTCGTCGCGGATAGCCAGGGCCAGCTGGCGAGCCTGGGTTTCGCGGGAGACGTCCTCGCGCGGGAAGGACCACATCAGCATGGTCACCGGGCCGGTCAGCATGCCTTTCATGACCTTCGTGGTGAGGCTCTGGGCGTACCGGATCCACGCCACGGTCATGGCTTGCGGGCGGCTCAGGTCGCCAAAGATCACCGCCGGTTTCACGCAGCGCGAACCGTAGCTCTGCACCCAGCCGAAGCGGGTGAAGAGGTAGCCGTCGAGCTGCTCGGCGAAGTACTCGACCATGTCGTTGCGCTCGGCCTCGCCGTGCACCAGCACGTCCAGCCCCAGGTTCTCCTGGATCTCCACGGCATGGCGGATTTCACTGTGCATGGCCTCGGTGTAGTCGGCGGCGCTGAGCTTGCCCTGCCTGAAGGCCTGGCGCGCGAGACGGATCGCGGAGGTCTGCGGGAAGGAGCCGATGGTGGTGGTGGGGAACTCCGGCAGGTTGAGGCCGGCGCGCTGCTTGACGATGCGCTCGGCGAAAGGCGACCGGCGCTGGCTGTCCTGCGCATGGACGGCGGCCAGGCGGGCCTTCACTTCCGGCTTGTGAATACGCGGCGAGGCGGCGCGGCTGGCTTGCACGGCGCGGCTCTGCTCCAGCGCGGCACGGACTTCCGGCGCCTGGGGCTGATTGACGGCGCGGGCGAGCAGGGCGACTTCGGCGCACTTCTGTACGGCGAAGGCCAGCCAGCTTTTCAGCTCGGTATCCAGCTTGTCCTCGCGCTCCAGGTCCACCGGGCTGTGCAGCAGCGAGCAGGACGGCGCGACCCACAGGCGCTCGCCGACCCGCTCGTGGGCGTGGCGCAGCACTTCCAGGCTCTTCTCCAGGTCGCAGCGCCAGACATTGCGACCGTTGACCACGCCGAGGGAGAGAATCTTGTAGGCCGGCAGACGGTCGAGGATGGTCGGGAACTGCTCGGGGGCGCGCACCAGATCGAGGTGCAGTCCGTCCACCGGCAGGCCGGCGGCCAGACCCAGGTTGTCGTCCAGGCCGCCGAAGTAGGTGGCCACCAGCTTTTTCAGCGGCTCGCCCTGCAGCAGGTTGTAGGTGCGCTCGAAGGCATTCTTCCAGGCTTGCGGCAGGTCGAGGGCGAGAATCGGCTCGTCGATCTGCACCCACTCCACACCTTGTGCGGCAAGGCGGCGGAAGATCTGGCCGTAGAGCGGCAGCAGGCGCTCGACCAGGTCGAGCTTGTCGAAGTCAGCCCCTTTGGTCTTGCCCAGCCAGAGATAGGTCAGCGGGCCGATCACCACGGGTTTCACCGCGTGGCCCAGGGCGTGGGCTTCCTCCACTTCCTCGAACAGCTGCTCCCAGCTCAGTTCGAACTGCTGGTCAGCGCTGAACTCGGGGACGAGGTAGTGGTAGTTGGTGTCGAACCACTTGGTCATTTCCTGCGCGTGGGCGCCGCCGCAGCAACTATCACTGACTCCGCGCGCCATGGCGAACAGCGTCTGCAGGGTCGGCTTGGCATCGCCATGGGGGCGGAAGCGCTCGGGGATCACGCCGAAGGTCAGCGAGTGGGTCAGCACCTGGTCGTACCAGGCGAAGTCGCCCACCGGCAGCAGCTCGATGCCGGCGTTCTTCTGCACCTGCCAGTGGGCGGCACGCAGCTCGCTGCCAACGGCGCGCAGCCCGGCTTCGTCCAGTTCGCCCTTCCAGAAGGCCTCCTGGGCTTTCTTCAGCTCGCGGTCGCGGCCGATGCGGGGAAAGCCGAGGTTGTGTGCCAGTGCCATGTGAATCTCTCCATTGAATCAGCGAATGGCGAGATTCTCCCGGCGGCCTCTTCATGAGACAAACTCAATGTTTTCGTGATGAACACAAGAAATCTTCACGTTGAAGGTTCACTCCCTGTAGGAGCGGGCCATGCCCGCGATCGCGCGCTCCTGCAGGTTGGTACGCGACCGCCTACCCACCCGTCCGCATCTGCCGCGCCAGGGCACCCGGCGAGGTCCCGAGCTGACGCTGAAACAGCTCGATGAAAGCCGAGGTGGATTCATAGCCCAGCTCACCGGCGATCAGCGTCACCGACTCGCCGCGCTCCAGCCTTGGCAGGGCCGCCAGCAGGCGCACGCGTTCGCGCCATTCGCGGAACGACAGCCCGGTCTCGTCGCGGAACAGCCGCGCCAGGGTGCGCCGCGAGGCGCCGACGCGCTGTGCCCAGTCCTCGATGCCCAGGCGCTCGCCGGGGTGTTCCTGCAGGTGATCGGTGACCCGCCGCAGGCGGGCATCGCGCGGCAGCAGCAGGTCCAGGCCGGAATCCGGCGCAGTGTGCAACTCATCCACCAGCACCTGCATCAGCCGGGCTTCCGGCCCCTCGTCGGGGTAGTCGCTGGCGAATTCGCTGGCGCGCTGGATGAGGTTGTCCAGCAGTGGCGAAATCTCCACGACGCGGCACGGCCCCAGCCCGGCGGCGATCTCCGGGGCCAGGTAGAAACTGCGGAACACCACGGCCGTGCGTGCCCGCACGCTGTGCGTCACCCCCGCTGGCAGCCACATGGCGCGACGGGGCGGGATGAGGCAGGCATGCTGCTCAGTGCTGGCCTCCAGCACTCCGCTGGCGGCGTACATCAGCTGGCCCCAGGGATGGGTATGCGGCTCCACGCGGTGGCCGGCCGGCATGTCGAAGGCGCGCAGCCAGACCGGCCGGGGCAGGGCGGCGAAGCCGGGAAGCGCCAGGGGATCCTGTCCCGTCGACGGCATAGCTTGTCTCTCTCACGGAAGTGGGCCACTTGACGCCGATGGTAGCGTCTTCCCCGAGCAATATCAGCCCGTGAAGAGGAAACCGCATGAGCAGCCATCGCCCGCAACATCGCCTGTCCGTCCTGGAGATTCGCCAACGCCGCGAACCCGGCAGCCTGGTCGTGCTGACCGCCTACTCGGCGCCCATGGCGCGTTTGCTCGACCCGCACGTCGACGTGCTGCTGGTGGGGGATTCGCTGGGCATGGTGCTCTACGGCCTGCCGGACACGCTGGCCGTCAGCCTGGACACCATGATTGCCCATGGCGCCGCGGTGGCCCGTGGCTCGCAACGGGCGTGCGTGGTGGTGGACCTGCCCTTCGCCAGTTACCAGGCCTCGCCGCAGCAGGCGTTCCTCGCCGCCGCGCGGGTGCTCGCCGAAAGTGGCGCGCAGGCGGTGAAGCTGGAAGGCGGCGCGGAAATGGCCGAGACCATCGCCTTCCTGGTCGAGCGGGGTATTCCGGTGATGGCGCATATCGGCCTGACGCCGCAGAAGGTCAACGCCCTGGGCGGCTTCAAGGTGCAGGGCAAGGAAGAAGCCGGTGCGGCTCGGGTGCTGCGCGATGCCGAAGCAGTGGCGTTAGCCGGGGCGTTCAGCGTGGTGCTCGAAGGCGTGCTGGAGCCGGTGGCGCGACAGGTCTGCGAGCGACTGGAAATCCCGGTGATCGGTATCGGCGCGTCACCTGCCTGCGTCGGGCAGGTGCTGGTGACCGAAGACATGCTGGGACTTTCCGGCGAGCAGATTCCGCGCTTCGCGCAGCAGTACGTACGGGTGGACGAGCTGATCGGCGCGGCGGCCGAGCGTTTTGCCGGCGAGGTGCGTGAGCGCCGGTTCCCGCAGGCGCGGCATTGTTTCGGGATGGCGAAGGACTGAGTCCGGTGCGCCAGCCCTGCCGACGGGGCGCGGCAGGGCCGGCTCATGGCGACGCTAGAAGCCGCTCTCGCGCAGGGCGACCGCCAGCAGTCGGGTGAAACCTTCGCCCAGCCAGCTGCGCCGGGCGCCCTCGATCTGCAGGTGCCCGCGGGTCTCGTGCAGGCCGGGCGGTGCGCCTTCGAGCTTCACCAGTACATGGAACAGCGCCGGGTTGGGCACCAGCGCCTCGCCCTGCGGGTTGACGTTCAGCGGGCCGCCGTAGCGCGAGGCGAGCATCGGCTGTTCCAGCTGGCTGATGCGCGTGGTGCCGATCAGCACCACCTGGCCCTCGATGGGGCGTGGCACGCCTTCGGGGTAGAAACGCACATGGCCGCCGTCGGTGAGGCGCTGCACTTCGTCCTGCTTGACGTAGGCGTCCACCAGCCAGTGCTGCGGGTCTACCAGCACACCGATGGGCTCGCGGGTGTTGATCCACTGGCCGGGCTTCCAGTCCGGGTTGACGTCCATCCAGCGCCCGGCGAACGGAGCCTGCAGGTTGAGGCGGGCCATCTCGTTGCGGGCGGCGCGGGCCTGCTGGTACTCCACGCCCAGGCGCTGGCGGGTGACGGCTTCCTCGGTCAGCCCGGACGGGTCGGCCAGCATGCCCGCCAGCCGCCCCTGGTAACCGCGGATGCTCGCCTCGCTGCCGGCCACCTTGGCGGCGATATCGGGCTCTTCCATCACCGCCAGGGTTTCGCCCTTGCCGACTTCGCCGCCCGGGCGCAGGTCGCGCAGCAGCGCCGGGAAGGGCGCGTAGACGTGCAGCTGCTGCGCCGCGCGCGCCACGCCCATGGCGTGCACCTGGGTGCGCCAGGGGATTGCGAGCAGCAGGACAATGGCACCGAGCAGCGCGAGGAACACCAGCTTGCGCCGCGGCTTCACTTCCGCGCGGCGCTGCCACCAGACCTTGAGTTCACGCCACACGGGCTGAACGATGAACCAGCTGATTTCCACGGCGAACAGAAAGATCCCCAGCAGTTTGAAGAAGAAGTAATAGACCGCCACGGCGATGCCGAGGAACAGCAGCAGGCGGTAGACCCAGGTACCGAAGGCGAAGGCCACCAGCGCTCGGCGCTTGCCGGTGGGGAAGTGCTCGGGCCAGGGCTCGTCCAGCCCCAGCAGGTTGCGCCGCAGTGTGGTGCGCGCCAGGGCGCCGGCGCGTTCGTGCAGGTTGGGGAAGTCCAGCAGGTCGGAGAAGATGAAGTAGCCGTCGAAGCGCATGAAGGGGCTGGCGTTCAGCGCCAGCGACAGCGCCCAACTGGTGGTCGCCAGGTACAGCAGGGCATTGCGCAGCGGGCCGGGGTCGGCCAGCGCCCAGCCCAGCGTCGACAGCCCGGCCAGGCCCAGCTCGGTAATGATCCCGGCGCTGGCGATCGCCAGGCGCTGGCGGTTGCTGCGCAGCTTCCAGCTCTCGCCGGTGTCGGTGTAGAGCATCGGCCACATCACCACGAAGGCAATGCCCATGTGCGCCACCTTCAGCCCCAGCCGCGTCGCCACCAGCGCGTGGCCCAGCTCGTGCAGCGTCTTCGCCACCACCAGCGCGGCGGCAAAGCTGAGCAGGCCCTCGAAGGAGAAGGACTCCACCACGTCGTGGGTGAAGGTGTCCCACTGGTGTGCCACCAGCACGATGCCGGCCAGGCTGAGCAGCAGCACCAGCATCGCCACGTAGCGGTTGAACAGCCAGTCGAGGCTGCCGGCGATGGCGCGCAGGAAGCGTTGCGGGCGCAGCAGCGGAATGCGGAAGAACAGGTAGTGGTGCAGCCACCAGTTCCAGGTCGTCCATTGCTTGCCTTCGCTGCGCGCGGCCAGCCGCGCCAGCGCCTCGGGGCCAGGGCGCAGCAGTTGGTGGTGTTCGAGGAACTGGCGGAAACCCAGCACCTGCTCGGCGTCGGGCTTGAGCGCGGTCTGCTCGGCGATCTGCTCGCTGATCTGCCGGGGCGTCTGCTCCCAGCGCAGCAGGCACTCGAACTCCAGCCAGCCGATGCGGTAGAAGCGATTGAGCACGCTGTCCTGGATCACCCACACCGGTTCGCCGTCCGGGCCGGGCGCGGCTTCGTCCAGGCGCAGGTCGTCGCGCAGCGGCGGGGTGGGCAGGTCTTCGGCGGCAATGTCCATCGCCGCTACCAGCCGGTCCAGGCGCGCAGCGACGCCAGCGGACGGCGCAGCAGGTAGTAGCCGAGCACCACGCGTTCGCCATAGAGCTTGGCGGTGCCGTGCAGGCCCAGGCGCGCATGGGGCGGGGCGTCCTGCACGCTGGCCAGCAGACGGTAGGAGGCCACGCCTTCATCGCTGGGCTTGGCCTGGTAGCTGGTGTCGAGGATTTCCCCGTGCAGCGGGTCGAGCGGATAAGCCGTGAGGAACAGCGCCACTTTCGCGCCCGGCTCCAGGGCGATGGCATCGGCCACCGGCAGCTGGATGCGCATGCCCGGCGCCTTCGGGTCGGCGATCTGCAGGATGCGTTCGCCGGTCACCACCGGCTTGCCCAGCCAGTCGTTCGGGTCGCTGTACACGGCCACGCCGGCGCGCGGCGCGAGCACGCGAGTGCGTGCCAGCTGCGCCTGCACGGCGGCCAGTTCGGCGCGGCGCTGGCGGGAGCGGCCGTCGAGCACCGACAGTTCGCTCTTGCTCTGCGGGTTGTCGAAGGCGCGCTGGCTGGCGGCCATGAGTTCGGCGTCGGCCACGGCGACTTCCTTGGCCAGCACGTCGGCGCGGCTGCGCAGGGTGGTTTCGTCCAGTTCGAAGAGCGGTGTGCCGACCTCGACGCTCTGGTTCGGGCGCACCAGCATCTTGACGATCACGCCGTCGATGGGCGAGCTGATCACCTGTGCATTGCGCGAGACGATTTCCGCCGGCGCCAGGGCGGTCTGCCGCACCGGGATCAGCAGCAGCGCCGCCAGTGCGACCACGCCGACCAGCACCTGGCGCTTGCTCGGTCGCCAGTAGCGCAGGCGGGTGCGCGGCCCGAACGCTGCCCAGGCGTGCGCCCAGGTCTGCCAGATGCCCTGCAGCAGCGGTTGCAGGTTGCGCGCCGGTGCTTCGTCGAGCAGGAACAGCACCAGCCCCAGGCGCTTGCCGGCGCGGTCGTGCAGCGGCACGCACCAGAGCCCGGCGGGCCACCATTCGCTCCAGCCTTCGGCGATGTCGGCTGGCGGTTCGATGGCGTCGCGGGCCAGCCAGGTGGGCGTGGCATCGGGTATCTGCGCGGCGACCCAGCGGCTGGCGCGTTCCAGCCAGACCAGGTAGGGCGAGTCTTCCGTGGGCTTGGCCAGGCCGGACACCGCCAGCAGCTCGTTGCGCGACTCATGGCAGGCGAACACCAGCGCCTGGTGGAAGCGCAGCAGCGGGAACAGGTCGTTGGCGATGCTGAAGGCGAGCGCGCCGAGGGAATCGGCCGTCAGCGCCTTGTCGCGCACATTGGCCAGGCTCAGCAGCAGCTGGGGGGGCGGCAGCAGCTCACTCATGGCTTTCGGGGAAGCGCGCGACCCCGCTCATGCCGGCGATCAGTTCGGGGTAGCTGGCATCCAGCTTCGCTTCCAGCTCCACGGTCTGCGCCACGGCGTCGACCCGCGCGTTGATCACGCTGACCTTGGCCGGGTAGTGCTTGCCGGTTTCATGGATGTCCACTTCCAGCGGCATGTCCGGGCGCAGGCTGGGCAGCATGGAGGACGGCACGTTGAGACGGACCTTCAGCGCGCCGTCGCTGACCAGGTCGAACAGCGGCGTACCGGCCGTCACCGTCTGGTACGGCTTGACGTAGACCTTGGCGATGCGCCCGGAGAAGGGCGCATCGACCAGGCAGTAGCCGGCCTGGGCGCGGGCCAGGGTGAGGGCGCCGTCGGCCTTCTGCACCTCGGTGTTGGCCATGGCGACTTCGAGGTCACCCACCGCATCGAGCTTGCGCAGGTTCTGCTTGGCGGCGAGGTTGGAGCGGGCCATGTTCAGTTCGGCGGCGGCGACCTTGGCGCGGGCGTTGACTTCCACGCAGTTGAGCTGGGCCAGCTCGGCGTCCTTGGCGACCTTGTCGCCGAGGCTCGCCTTGAGCGCGCCGAGGGTGCCGTTCATTTGCGCGGAGAGGGTGGTTTCCAGGTTGGACACCAGCAGCACGCGGATGGCGCCGGGGTCCTGGTTGTCGGGCGGTGGCGGCAGGCCGCTGGTGGCGTCATCGGCCAGCGCCGGCTGGAGCAGCATCAGGCATAGCGGGAGGAGCAGGTACGGCTTACTGCGCGGCATTGGCGATTTCCTTCTGCCCTGCGGATGCTTGCCCAGCGGTCGGTTGAGGGGGCGTCGGGCCGCTGCTGGCCAGCAGGTTGGTGCTTGTCTGCTGCTCCAGCGTGCGCTGGATTTCCCGCGCGAGGGTCTTCACATCGTGGTTCTCGATTTCCTTGGGCATCACCTCGAAGCCCACCGAGTTGTACAGCCGGCCCCAGGCGGCCTGGGCGTCGGAGTAGGCGGCTTCGCGCTGGTAGCGCGAGAGCAGGAAGCGGCCCTCGGCGCGGATCAGCTCCAGCTCGCTGCCCAGGGCGGCGCCTCGGGCGGACTGCGCATAGCTGAGCAGGCTCTGGTCGACGCGCAGGCTCTCGTCGGCGAACTCCACCTCCTGCTTCGCCAGCTGGTAGCGCAGCAGGCCGACGCGGACCTGGGTGAGGATGGCCATGGACAGCGCGGTGCGGCGCATGTCGTCGGTCTTTTCCTGGCTGGCCTCGGCGGCCTTGATGTCCGGGTACTGGGCCAGGCGCAGCAGGTTCATCGAGACGTTGATGCCGGTCTGGTTCCAGTCGTTGTTGTACAGGTACTTGTTGGAGTCGTACTCATAGCCGTAGTTGAAGCTCACGTTGGGCCACAGCTGGGCCTTGGCGATCTTCAGGTCATTCATGTCGACGCGTTTGCGGTACCACTCCTCCATGATTTCCGGGCGACGCTCCAGCGACAGGCGTTCGAGCTGTTCGACATTGTTGGTCACCAGCGGCAGCGGCTGTTCGCCGATGTCGGCCAGGACCATTTTCGTGTTCGGCGGCAGCGACATCAGCGCGGCCAGTTCGGCGCGGGCGAACTCCAGGTCCTGGCGGCGCACGGTGAGCATGTACACCGAGTCGAGCAGGGCGCGCTGGTAGGCGAGGATGTCCTGGCGCGGCAGCAGGCCCTTGCCCTCGGCCTCGCGGGCGGAGGTCAGGGCGCGGTGGGTGCGCATCAGCAGGCCATCCACTTCCGGCAGCAGGCGCTGGGCGCCCAGGGCGCGCCAGTAGGCGTTGCGCACGTCCTGCAGGACGTTCTGCGCGACCTTCTCGCGGCGCTCTTCGGCCATCAGCATCTGGTCGTTCTTCTGCTGGGTGCGGTAGTAGGCGACGCCGAAGTCCAGCAGGCTCCAGGACAGCCCGAGGCTGTAGAGCTGGCGGTAGCGCTCTTCCGAGGTGGACGGGCGCAGGCTGACCTGGCGGTCCTCGATGCCGATGGAGGTGCCGCCGGAGTCGTTGTTGCGCCCGGCGTAGCCGGCGGAGGCGACCACCCGCGGCAGCATTTCGTGGCTGGTGACGTCGCGCAGGTCGGAGGCCAGCGCGCTTTCCAGCAGTTTCAGGCGATAGTCGAGGTTGTATTTCAGGGCGCGCGCCGAGGCTTCATAGAAGGTGATCGGTCCGCTGACCGGCTCCTGCTCCTTGTACATCCGCGCCTGATCGTCGATCACCCGCTGGCGCATTTCCTCCTCGGTGTAGGGCTTGGGCTCGAACGCCGAGCAGGCGCTGAGGAAGAGGCTGACGGTGATGGTGGCGCTCAGGCATTTCAGTGCGTAGGCAGGCATAGTCTGTCCTTGATCGATCCTAAAGAGTCGCGAATTCCTCATTGGCCGCTCCGACGCTGGGCGGCCTCGCGCAGCTGGGCGCGGAAGCCCTGCGTGTTCTGCGCTTTTTCAGCCTTGCCGACCATGTCGGCGGGGAAGGGCGCCCACAGCGACGGATCGGGCAGCAGGCCGTCGGCGGTCAGGCTGATGACGCCGTGGCGGCCATCGACCCAGCGCGTGTCCAGGTTGGCGGCACGGCGGCTTTCGGCCACGGCGCGGGCGACGAACTGGCCTTTCACCTGGCCCAGTTGGGCGCCCAGCGACGGGCTCTCGATTTCCGGCGTGGCGAAGATGTCGATGTTGCTGCCATCGGCGCCCCAGGCGGAGAGCGACAGTCGATCATCGATGCGCTCCACCACCGGCTGCACGAAGATCGCCGGGTCCACGTCGGGGATGCGGTCGCGCGGGTAGCCGTCGTCGCCGAGACGGTCGAGGTGCGGGCCCGGCGGGATGTACGGCGTGGCGATGTCCAGGGTAATGGTCAGCAGCGCATCGTCGGTGGCGCCGGCCAGGTCGCTGATGGTGTAGGTGAAGTAGTCCTTGAGCACCTGCCCCAGGCCTGCGGCTGCCAGCACCTCGCGGTTGGTCAGGTCGATGGTGTAGGTGTAGCTGCCGTCGGCATTGAGGACGAGCGTGCCGTAGCGCCCGGCAATCGGCTGGCCGATCACACCAGCAGTGCCGCTGCCGGTTTCCTGGCCGGTACGGATACCGGTGACGGTCAGCGAGTCGCCGCCATCCACGTCGCTGTCGTTGGGCAGCACGTTGCCGGTGGCTTGCGGGGCCGGCGTCTGGTCGGTGGCGCTGTTGCTGTCGTCGCGCGCCACCGGATTGTCGTTGGCGCCCTGGATGACCACCGTCAGGCGCGCGTCCGAAGTCGCGCCGGCAGTGTCGCGCATGCGGTAGGTGAAGACTTCCTGCAACTTCTCGTTGGCGCTGCGCATGGCCTGCACCGTGGGGTTGTCGTTGTCGACGCGGTATTCGTAGCTGCCGTCGGCATTGATGACCAGCTTGCCGTAGAGGCCTTGCAGTACGCTGCCGGCATTGACCGTGCTGCCGTTCTGGTTGGTGAAGTCCACGACCGACTTGGTTTCGCCGTACTGCACGCCGTCGACGTCGGTGTCGTTGTCCAGTACGTTGCCGCGCGGGTCGACGCCGGGGGTGCCGTTGTTCACGCCGCCAGCCTCGACGGCGGTGGCGGTATCGTCACTGGCGATGGGGGTGTCGTTGCGCCCGTCGATGGTGATGGTGAGCAGGCCGGGCGTGGCGCCGCCCCAGATGTCGGCGCCCAGGTAAGTGAACTTGTCCTGCAGGGTCTGGCCGCTGGCGCGCAGGGCTTCGACTTCGGGCAGGGTGTTGTCCAGGACGTAGCTCCAGCTGCCGTCCTGGCTGAGCGTCAGCGTGCCGTACTGGCCGCGCAGTGACTGGCCGGGCGCGGTGACAGTGGTGGAGGTCGGGCTGTCGCCGGCCCAGAAGGAGACCACGTGCATCACGTCCTGCGGGATGGTGGTGATGGTGTCCGGGTCGGTGTCGTTGGCCAGCACGTTGCCCGATGGGTTGCTGCCGGGCACGTTGTTGTGCAGGCCGCCGTCCTCCACGGAGGTGCCGAAATCGGGTGCGGTGACGGGCGGTTCGTTGCGTCCGCGGATCAGGATGATCAGCGTGGCCTGGTCGTTGAGGCCGCCATCGTCGGTCACCTGGTAAGTGAAGGATTCCAGGGCGAAGGCCAGCGGGCCGAGGGCGATGATGTCCGGGTTGGTGCTGTCGACGAAGTACTGGTAGCTGCCGTCGGCATTGATCACCAGGGTACCGAACGCGCCGACGATGGTCTGCGGGCTGCCGGGTGTGACCGCCACGGTGTTCACCTGCGAGCCCTCCGGGCCGACGGCGATGGTGGTGACGCGCATATGGTCGCCGGCATCGACATCGGTGTCGGCGCCGATGCCGGCGAAGATTCCGGTCAGGCCGGTGATCACGTTGCCGGTGGGGTTGCGCCCGCCACTGCCGTCGAGGTTGGCCACGGCGTAGTTGATGTCGTCGTTGGCCACCGGGGCGTCGTAGCGGCCTTCGATGGTGATGGTCAGTTGGGCGATGGAGCTGGCGCCGGCGGTGTCGTTCATGCGGTAGGTGAAGACTTCCACCAGCGAATCACCGGCCTTGAGCGCCTGCACGGCCGCCAGGTTGTCATTCACCACATAGCTGTACGTGCCGTCGGCGTTGACGGTCAGGGTGCCGTAGGCGCCCGCCGTGGCCACCGGGCCTGTGGAGACCTGGGTGAAGGTGCCGCCGGCGTTGATCACGCCGAGGGCGATGCCGTTCACCGCCTTGCCGTCGCCGGTGTCGACATCGGTGTCGTTGTTCAGGACATTGCCGCTGCCGGCCTGGCCGGGCGTGCCGTTGTTGGTGCCGCCGGCCTCGATGGCGGTGGCGGTGTCATTGGCGGCGATGGGGGTGTCGTTCTGGCCGTGGATGACGATGACGAAATCGGCCGTGGTGAAGCCGCCCTTGCCGTCGCTGACCGTGTAGCGGTAGGTCTCGACCAGTGTGTCGTTGAAGGTGCGCAGGCCTTGCACCGTGGCGTTGTTGTTGTCCACCACGTAGCTGAAGTTCCCCTGGGCATCGAGCGTGAGGCTGCCGTAGAGGCCGGCCAGTGCCTGGCCCACGGTGCCGCTGGTGGCGCCGTAGGTGATGGCGGAGATGTTCAGCGGGTCGCCTTCCGGATCGCTGTAGGCATTGCGGATGCTGCCGCTGGGGTTCAGGCCGGCAGTGGTGTTGTTCAGCCCGCCGGCTTCCTGCGCGCTGGTGCTGACATCCTGGACCACCGGCGGGTCGTTCACGCCCACGACAGTGATCACCAGCTGTGCCTGGTCGGTCAGGTTGCCGGTGTCGTGGATGCGGTAGGTGAAGATCACGTCCAGGCTCTGGTTGGCCGCCAGGGCGCGGATGGCCGGGTCGGCGCTGTTGACCACGAAGGTGAAGGTGCCGTCGTCGTTCAGGCTGAGCTCGCCGAAGTTGCCGCTGATGATGCTGCCGTTGGCCAGCCGGGCGACCGTGCCGGTGATGTTCGTGCTGATGCCGTTGACGACACCGGTCAGGGTGCCGCCGGCGCTTTCCAGGCCGGAGCGCACGCCATCGACCTTGAGCTTGTCGGCGTTGGGCCGGTCGAAGTTGTCGACGTCGGTGTCGGCGCCAACCCCGCCGACGCCCGCGACGACGTTGCCGCTGGTGTTGACCGGAAGCGAGCTACCGTCGCTGGAACCGGCGGTGGCGTTGGCGTGGTCATCCACTGCCACGGGCGCATCGTTGGCGCCCTGGATGGTGATGGTCAGGGTGGCGATGGCGCTCAGGCCGCCCTTGTCGGTGACCTGGTAGGTGAACACTTCGGTGAGGGTCTCGCCGGGCGACAAGGCATTGACGCGGGGATTGCTGTTGTCGACCACGTAGCTGTAGGACCCGTCGGCGTTCATCGTCAGGCTGCCATAGAGGACCTGCAGGGTCGCCGGCGCCCCGGGAGCCACCGGGAAGATGCGCCCGCCACCGATGCCGTCGTAGCGCACCAGGCTGACCGCCTTGGTCTCGCCGTAGGTCGGGGAGTCCACGTCGGTGTCGTTGAGCAGCACGTTGCCGATGGCGTCCGAGCCGGGACTGCCATTGTTGGTGCCGCCGGCTTCGACGGCGGTGCCCACGTCATTTTGCGCCACGGGCGTATCGTTGGCGCCGTGGATGTCGATGGTCAGGGACGTCGAACTGGTGGCGTTGCCGGTGTCGGTGACGAAGTAGCCGAAGGATTCGCGCAGCACGTCGCCGGCGCTACGCAGGGCCTGTACCGCGGCGTTGGTGTTGTCGACCACGTACTGGAAGCCACCTGTGGCCGTGATGTACAGCGTGCCGTAGCGGCCGGCAAGGGTGGTCACGCCGGTGGCCGCCACTGTCGCGAAACCGCCGATGGAGTTCTCCACGCGGGTGACCGTGAGCACGTCACCGTTGGTGGCGATGTCGACGTCGGTGTCGTTGCTCAGCACGTTGCCGGTCGGGTCGACGCCGGGGTCGGCATTGTTCAGGCCGCCGGCTTCGATGGCGATGGCGAGGTCGGGGTGGGCCACAGGCGCATCGTTCACCGGGTCGATGACGATGTTCAGGGTGTCGGTGTCTTTCAGGGCGTCGTCGGGGTTTTCGCCGGGGATGCCGTCGCCGTCCGCGTCACCGAAATTACCCTGGTCGTTGGTGACCATGGTCAGGGTTTCGGCATTGCGGGCGGTGTTGAAGTCTTGGTCGCCCTTGTAATAGATCTGGCTGAGCAGCACGTTGATCTGCTGCAGGGTGCCGGTGAGCACCAGGGTGCGACCGGCGCCGGCGGGCGGCGCGTCGTTTGGCCCCGGCGGCGTCCCTGTCTGCCAGAGCACGCCGTGTACCACGCTGAGGGTGACGGTCATGATGCCGTCGGCATTGCCGGCGTTGACGTCCACGTCGCTGGTGGTGAGGCCGACGATATGCAGCACGGTGTCTTCCTGGCCGTGCTGGTCGGTGACGGTGTTGATCGGCGCTTCGTTGATGTGCACGTAGCCGGCATCGGCGATGCCGACGGCGCCTTCGGCAAGGTTCAGGTTGATGTTGCCCAGGCCGACGGTGGAGGTCCCGGTGTCGGAGTCGACGCGCACGTGGAAGCGGTTGTTGCTCGCCTGGGCGAAGTTCTGCGCCACCGCCACGAGGTAGTTGCCCGAGGGCAGGATGGCGAACTGGTAGGTGCCGTCGGCCGCGGTCACGGTGTTGAACGTGCGGTCGTCGGCGTTGCCGAACACGCCGTCGTCGCCGGCCCAGGTCAGGGTCACGCCGATGCCGCCCAGGCCGGGGCCGTCGGGGGTCACGCTGGTGGTGGCGGACTTGGTGTCGTCCCACAGGGTGCCGCGTATCACGCCCATGCCGGCGCCGTCACTGAGCACGTAATCGTTCAGTCCGCCCGTGCCGTCCTCGCCGGTGCGCTCACCATCGACGCCGCCGGCGCCCAGCGGCACCGATCCGCCCCAACCGGCATTCTCGAAGCTGGTGGGCAGGCTGGTCCAGGTCAGCACCGCGGAGCTGTTGGCATCGTCTGGAACGATGGTGTTGGGCAAGGTGACGCTGTAGATCACCTGGACCTTGTCGTTGACGTTCAACTGGTCGAAGTTGAGCACCACCTGGCCGCCCACCACGCTGGCGGTGACGCCCGCCGGCAGGTTGCCGGTGGTGTAGCTGGTGCCGTTGATGACGATGCTCTGGATCGCGTAGTCGCTGCCGTTGGGGAACTGGTCGCGCAGCACGACGTTGTAGGCCGGCACTTCGCCGTTCTGGGTAAAGCTGACGGAGACGGTGGCGTTGGTCGTGCCGGCCACACTGCCGGCGGCGATGTCGATGACCGACTTGTCCATGCCGGTGAAGCTCGGCTCCACCACGTGCTCGAAGATCGTGGCGCTGTGGCCGCGATCGACCCCGGCGCCGGCGCCGACGTGTTCGAACACGTTCATGCTCAGTTGCGCGCCACTCTGGTTGCTGGCGATGTTGGCGACGCGCACGTTGAATTCGAGGATTACCCCTTCGATGTCGCCGTCGTTGATCTCGGTGTTGGAAAGGTTGCCGAGGTTGAAGGTGATGGTCCGGCCATCAGGGGAGATCTGCAGGCGCCCGCTGTTGATGTTGAAGATGCCGGTGGGTTTGTCGCCCGAGAGGTCCGGGTGGATCGGCAGCGAGACGTCGCTGTTCTGGTTGCCGAACATGATCAGCGAGCCGCCGCTGATCAGGTTGGTGGCGTCCGTCGTGAGCCCGCCGGTGCTGGAACCCAGCGCGATGAGGATGTTGTTGAGGTCGGCGGGGATGAATTCCAGCCCGGGAGCCAGTTCGATGCGGATCTGGTAGTTGGTGTTTTCACCGGTGGGTACCACCACCGCCACGCGGTAGCGGATGATCTCGCCGACCACCACGGTTTCTTCCAGGCCGGCGGTGTCGGTGGCGCCCGAGGAATTGGTCGCCGGCGGCGTGGCGTCGAGGCCGCCGACGCGGGAGACCTGGATGCCGTTGGTGACGGGAATGAACAGTGTGTTGAGCTGCCGGTAGTCGTTGAGTACCCCGGAATTGAGCAGTCCGTCGTCGCCGCCGCGTTCGCCGGCGCCGGTGTCGGTGGTGTTGCTCAGGCCGTCCAGGCTGGTCCAGCGCACCACGACGTTGTTCGAAATGACCGCCTGGCCGGCTGCGGTGGAGTTCACCACGCCCGACAGGGAAATGACGATGCTGCCGCCATTGGCGATATCGATGTTGGCGCCGTTGGCGGTGACCAGCTGGCCGTTCTGGATGATGAAGTCCGCGCCGCCGTTGGCGGTGGCACCGCCGTTGTAGACCTTGCCGGTGATGATGATGTTGTCCATCTGCGTGGGCAGGACGTTCAGCAGGCTGAGATCGAAGGCATTGGTGCCGGAGTTGTTGCTGATGGTGATGGTGTAGGTGACCGTGTCGCCTTCGTCGAAACCGCCGTAGGTGGGGGTGGAGGTGACTTGCTGGCTTACCGTCAGGGTCGGCTCGACGATGGTCACCGAGGGCTGCTGCGGGCTGGCGACGATGCGGTCCACTGCCGTGGCGCCGTTGGGGGTGTCGCCGTCGGGATCGCTGTAGGTCAGCTGTGCGCCGTTGTTCAGGGTGACGCCCTGCTGGTTGCCCTGCACGTTGCTCGCCACCAGCACCAGGCGGATGACGAAGGCGTTGTTGCCGATGTTGTTGTCCGCCGTGGCGCCGGCGGCACTGAACACCAGGTTGAGGTCGCCGCCATCGCTGCCGTCGCCGCTGAAGGTCAGCACATTGACGTTGCCGGCGAAGTCCTGGCCCAGCGCGCCACTGCCAGCGACCGTGGTGATGATCTGGTAGCCGGCGCCGCCGAAGGCCGAGAGGTCCAGGCGCAGGCCCGGCGGGATCAGGTCGGACAGGCGCAGGTTGGCGGTGCTGCCTTCGGGCAGCGTGACCACGATGTCGTAGGTCATCTTCTCGCCGATCACCAGGTTGCTGCCGCTGGTGTGGCCGGCGCTGGAGTCGTCGTCGGTGAGGCTGCCGTTCTGGTAGGTCTTGGTAATGGTCGGCGCGGCCACCTGCTGGTTGGCGACTTCGACGATGTCCACCGGGGTGAAGTCCTGGCCGCCCTCGACGCTGGCGTAGTTGGTCAGCGCGGCGCTGCTCTGCAGGGTGCGCGAGGCGAGGATGGCGTTGCTCACGGTGACGTCGTAGGTGATCACCACGACGTTGGCGCCGGAGAGGTCGTTGGTGGTGCCGGCGCGGCCGGCGAGCAGGGTGCCCTGGTTGTTGGCGTCGAGGAAGGTGATGCTGTTGCCGCTGATGCTGTAGTCGACGCCCTGCACCAGCAGGGTGCCATCGCCGCGATGGATCTGCAGGTTGGCGGTCGACAGGCTGCCGCCGACGAAGGCCAGGCCAGCCGGCAGTGTGATGCTGGTGGCGACGTCGTAGGCGTTGCCGCCGCCGCTGTTCTTGATGGCCGTGGCCAGGCGCAGGGTGTCGGCGCCGTCGATGCCGCTGACGTTGCCGTCGACGGCCGCCAGGCTGGTCACGCTGCCGCTGAAGGGCACGCCGGTGGTGCCCGGCTGGGCCCAGGTGCCGGTGGTCCCGGTAACCGTGCCGTGGGTGGTGGAAACCACGCCGTGCTTGATGTCCAGCACCGGCTCGGCGACCGATTCGATGACCGCGACATCCGAGGAAATCAGCGGCGTCTTGTCGATGGTGGTGGTCTGGCTGGACTGCGCCAGCACGTCGAGTTCGCGCTGGTCGGCATAGGGCTGGTCGCCGACCACCATGGTGAAGCGCACCTGCACGGTGCCGCCGTTGAGGCCGCCGGAAACGTAGTTGCCGAAGTCGAAGATGATCGAGTTGCCCGCTCCGGTGGTGACGCTGTCGGGCACGTCGAGGATGGTGTTGCCGGCGCCGAAGCTCCACTGGCCGACACCGTTGCCGATGCTCCAGTTGATGCCGGCCGCGTTGAGCAGCGGCAGCGGCAGGTAGGCGGTGAGCTTGAAGTTCTCGTAGTCCGCCACCAGCAGGTCGTAGGTGATGGTGAAGGTGACCACGTCACCGGGACGCAGCTCGCCGTTGGCCGGCGGGTTGCCGCCGTTCACCTGGGTCAGCGTGATATCGATGTTGGAGGTGTCGATGGTGCTGGTGGTGCCGGAGCCGTCGGTCTGCTCGCCGCCGATGTTCAGCGAGTCGCGCAGCACGGTGGCATCCACCGTTGCGTTGTTGCTGACGCTGTCGCCCTCGTTGAGCTGGTCATGGGGCGGGTGGTCGGAGGTGTAGGTGGTGTCGATGGTCGCGTCGTAGACCAGGGTCAGGCGGGTGGCGCCTTCCTGCACGTCATCGTCCCAGAGATCGCCGAACAGCGCGTAGAGGCCGGGCCCCTGGATGGCGGCAGCGATGGAAGCGCCGATGTCGAAGACCAGCGTGGTGCTGCCGTCGGCGTTCACCGTGGCGGTGTAGATCACCGGGATGACCTGCGACGTGCCATGTTGCTGGATGACGATGCTCGGAGCGTTGGCGGCCGAGAAGGTCTGGCCGTCGCTGAGCAGGTCGGTGACGGTGAAGCGGCCCTGGCCGAGGATGTTCTGGCCGAAGGCGTAGAAGTCGGAGATGGCCACGTCCATGGTGTAGCGCAGGGTGTCGCCGGGCGTGATGCCGGGGGTGCCGACGTCGGTCTGCAGGTTCACCGTCTTGAGCAGGGTAATCGACTTGGCGACGAAGGTGATGCCCGCGCCGTCGCCGGTAACGGTGAACGGGTAGCCATCGGGGTCGGTCGGGCGATCGCGCACATCCAGCGGGTTCCAGTCGCCGCTCACGGTGGCGGTGCCGAAGGTGATGGTGCGCGGGTTGCCCGTGGCAGGGTCGAGCACCGGCCGCCCGGCTGCGTCGATCTCCGGCACGTAGAAACCGACCGTGGTGGTGCTGGCTGCGCTCAGGGTGTCGTAGTGGATGGTGTAGCTGGCGACGAAGGCGTTGGGGTTGTTCAGCGCCGCGGCTATCAGCGTCGGGTTGGTCAGTACCGTGCCGTCGTGCAGGGTGATCGAGGTCAGGGTGCCGCCGGCGCCGGGGGTGATGGAACTGACGTGAACCTGGTCGGGCACCGTCTGGGTGACGGTCACGTTGGTCAGGGTCTGGCCGGGGGCGGGGGTCACGGTCACCGTTTCGGTGCGGGTGAAGTTCGGCCCGGTGACCGTCTCGCCCTCGGGCATGTCCACCGTCTGGGTCACCGACAGCAGGGTCGGGGTGACCACGAAGCTGTGCAGCGCAGCCTCCACCAGCGTCGGGTCCTGGGCGGGGTTGTTCAGCGAGTCGTTGCCGTACTCGAAGCCGCCGCGGGCATTGATGGTGAGGTTGGGTGCGCCGTCGGAATAGCTGGTGTCGGCCAGGTTGCTCAGCTGTGCGGTGACCTGGATGCCGATGGCCGGCTGGCCGCTGGTGACGCTGGCGTAGGGCAGTTGCAGCACCACCATCTGGTCGCCGGCCTTCATGCCGACGCTGGCGGCGTTGATCACCAGGGCGTTGCCGTTGGCATCCTTGGCCAGCGGGTGGGTGGCGTTGCCATTGGCATCGAAGGTGATCACATAGCTGGTCACCGCCTGGCCCAGGTAGGTGGCGGAAACGAAAGTGGCGCCGTCATTGCCGTCGCGGCCGGTGGCCGGCATGAACAGGTCGATGTAGGGCGCAAAGCCGACCTGAGTGGACGGGTTGCTGAAGTTGACGTCGAAGGTGAACGTATCGCCCAGGCGCACCGCCGCGCCGCCGCTGCCCATGGTCACGGTGGGGCTGGCGTCGGCCAGCAGGCCCTGGAAGCTCACCAGGGTATCGGCGCTCAGGGCGATGGACTTGTCCACGTCGCCCGCGCGCACCTCCAGGTTCCAGTCGCCGCCGGCGCTGCTGGAACCGGTGGCGTTGCTGGAGGCGCCGACGTCGGCACCGGTCCAGCGCGCCAGCTCGTTGACCAGCGCCTGCCCGGCGCTGCCCGCGCCCACGTCGCAGCCGTAGAGCTGGATGTCCGCACCGGCATTGAGCTCGCCGCGCCAGGCGCTCAGGCGATCGCCGAGCTGGTCGACGCTCTGGCTGGTGAAGGTCTGGTTGCCCAGGGTGAACTGGCCGGTGGCGCCGTGGGAGAAGATCTGGATCGAGTCGACCTTGCCCAGTTGCGTCAGCGCGTTGCTGATGGCCGCGATGGCGTCCTGCCCGGCGTCGACCACCAGCGCGGTGGTGCCCACCGGCAGGTTGGCGGCGAGCTGGTCGCGGTTTTCCAAGCGGGCATCGATCACCACCAGGTTGCGCGGCGCCGCCTGGGCGGGGGCTGCCGCCTGGGCACGCGCCTCGACGGCGGTGGCCGGCTTGGCCGTGTCCTTCGCCTCGGCGGCGGTGCTGTCGTGATGCTGCTGATCGACGGCCGCAGCGGCTGCGCCGTCGAACAGGATACGTTGTTCCAGCGCCAGGGCGTGGGCGGCTGGCTGGAAGAGCTTCGAGCGGTATTTGGCCTGCATTTCCCTAATTCCGGCTGGTCAATCCACAGAGAAAAAGCAGTCCTACGCATATCTGCTTACGGAATTGACGCTAGTCGGGATTGGAATTTTCGCCAGCAGAACAGATACATAAGCGACAAATAGAAGCGGTTTTTGTCTCAGATATGTAACAGTCTTCCTACAAGACATCGTCTGCAGGCCTTGGGAAACGCGGCTCCCCGGCGGAAGCCCGAAGTAGAGCCGATGACGGTGCAGGAAACTGTCCTGGGAGTCAGTCGGTTTTTTTCCAACCGCTGATGGGCTGGCACCGTTCGGAAAGCGCCGCCTATGCTGAGTCGTCCATTCCCGCTCCGGCTCGCGCCGGCGTCCTCGTGTTTCGTCTCCTGGAGACTCGCCATGAACCTGCATCTGTCCGACAAGCTCGCCCTGGTCAGCGGTTCGACCAAGGGCATTGGTTTCGCCATCGCGCAGGGCCTGGCCCGCGAAGGGGCGAGGGTGATCCTCAATGGCCGCAGCCAGTCCTCGGTGGACGACGCCCTGGCGCGAATCCGCGATGGGCAGGCTGATGCGAAGGTCGAGGGCTTCGCCGGTGACCTGTCCGACCCACAGCAGATTGCCGCGCTGGTGAAGCGCTACCCGGCGGTGGATGTGCTGGTGAACAACCTCGGCATCTTCGATCCCAAGCCCTTCGAGGAGATACCCGACGAGGACTGGGTGCGCTTTCTGGACGTCAATCTGCTTTCCGGCGTGCGGCTGTCGCGCGCCTACCTGCCGGGGATGAAGCAGAAGAACTGGGGGCGGGTGGTGTTCATCAGCAGCGAGAGTGGGCTGGTGATTCCGGTGGAGATGATCCATTACGGCGTCACCAAGACTGCCCAGCTGAGCCTGTCCCGCGGGCTGGCGGAAACCTGCGCCGGCACCGGGGTGACGGTGAACGCGGTGCTGCCGGGGCCGACCGCCTCGGAGGGCGTCAACGAATTCGTGGAAAAGCTCTCCGGCGGCCAGCCGTTCGAGGCGTTCGAAGCGGAGTTCTTCCGCAGCGCGCGGCCCAGTTCGCTGCTGCAGCGCTTCGCACGCCCTGAGGAGGTGGCCAATCTGGTGGTCTACGTCTGCTCCGAAGCCTCTTCGGCCACCAATGGCGCGGCCTTGCGGGTGGACGGCGGCGTGGTGCGCTCGCCGTTCTGAGTCAGTCGGCGCTGCGGCTTTCGAATTCCAGCCCCAGCGCCAGGTCGCCACAGCCGAGCCGGCCGAGCCACTGTTGCGCTTTCGGGCCTGCCAGGTGCGCGTCAAGCTCGGCCTGGCTGGCCCAGCGGGTGAGCACCTGCCAGCGGTCGGCGGCCAGCTCCTGCAACTCGCTGCCCTGGCAGCCGGGTTGCTGGCGGACCTGGATGACCAATTGACTGAGATGTTCGCCCAGCGCGGCAGCCTGGCCGGGGAATGCCTGGACGCGAACGATGGCAATGGCGGACGGGGACATGGCGAGGCTCCTTCTGCAATGGATGGCCATTGGGCGCTGGCGCCGGTAGCCGGTAAAGGCCGGAACCGGCTTTCAAAACCGATGCTGGAAGGTTACGGCCGCGCCGTCTGCGCATGAACGGCCAATTCCCGGAAAAACTGTTGGGCCAATGCGGCCTTGTGTAGCGCATAACCCGTTCCGGGTTATGCGCCTTAGGTGAATGACCTGTAGGAGCGAGCTTGCTCGCGAACGGGATCGCGCCGTGCCGTGCGGTTCGCGAGCAAGCTCGCTCCTACTAAGGCCCGATGCAGTGCGTAGGAGCGGACTCCGTCCGCGATCGATTCCCCGCGGCTCCGAGCCTGCCGGTGGCACATCGCGGACAGAGTCCGCTCCTACGCTCGCCGGGTGCGCGGGCTCAGCCCAACTGCTGCAGCAGGTCGCGAACCTTGTCCAGCGCCGGGTCGATGTCCAGTGTGTCGATGGCGCCGAAGCCCAGCAGCAGCCCGTCGCGCACCGGCACCTGGTGGTGGAAGGGCGCCAGCCCGTAGAGGCCGACCTCGACCTTGCGTGCCAGCTCGGTGAGCAGCGCCACGTTGAGCGGTTGGCGCAGCAGCGCGGTGAGGTGGAAGCCGGCCACCGAGGGCACCGCTTCCAGCCAGGGCGACAGGTCGCCCGCCAGCCGTGCCAGGATGCGTTCGCGGCGCCCGGCATAGATGCCGTGGCAACGGCGGATGTGCTTGAGCAGGTAGCCCTCGCTGATGAACTTGGCCAGCGCCCACTGCGGCAGCGTCGAGCTGTGCCAGTCGCAAATCTGCCTCGCTCGCACCAGCGCGGGGAACAGGCTGCGCGGCGGGATCAGGTAGCCCAGGCGCAGTTCGGGGAGCAGTACTTTGGAAAAGGTGCCGATGTAGGCCACCACGCCATGGCGGTCGAGGCTCTGCAGCGCGTCGGTGGGCCGGCCTTCGTAGCGGAATTCGCTGTCGTAGTCGTCCTCGATCACCAGTGCGCCCAGCTCCAGCGCCCGCGCCAGTAACGCCTCGCGCCGTGCCGGGCTCATCGGCATGCCCAGCGGGAACTGGTGCGACGGCGTGGTGTAGATCATCCGCGTCCCGGTGGGGATCAGGTCGACGCAGATGCCTTCGGCATCTACCGGCACGCTGGCCACCTCGGCGCCGAGGGTCTGGAAGATCAGCCGCGCCGGGGTGTAGCCGGGGTCTTCCATGGCTACCTTGTCGCCGGGGCGGAGCAAGACCCGGGCGAGCAGGTCCAGCGCCTGCTGCGCGCCGTTGCAGACCATCACATCGTCCAGCTGGCAGTTCACGCCACGGGCATAGGAGATGTGCCGGGCGATGCCGTCGCGCAACGGGGCGATGCCTTCGGGCGCGCTGTAGTGCCCGCGCAGGCCGGTCATCTGGCGCATGGCGTGGTTCACGCAGCGCCGCCATTCTTCCTGCGGGAATTGTAATTGTGTGGTGGCGCCGCCGATGAAGTCGGCCTTGGCGGTGCCTTCGGCGCCGGGGTGGCGCAGGCGCGTGTCAAGGTTGGCCCAGCGATCGATGTTGTCCTGGCTGGCGAAGCGCACGCTGTCCTGGCGCCGGTCGTGGCGTGGCAGGCGGGTGTTGACGAAGGTGCCGCTGCCGATCTTGCCCACCAGGATGCCTTCGTAGGTGAGCTGGGCGTAGGTGTCGGAGATGGTCTTGCGCGAGATGCCGAGCTGCTCCGCCAGCAGGCGGCTGGGTGGCAGGCGGGTGCCGGCGGCGAGGCGGCCGGAGTCGATGGCTTCGCGCAGTTGGCGATAGAGTTGCCCGGCGAGATCCTTCTGGCCGTGGATGATCAGGTGCAGCTCCAAGGGCAAGCTCCGGGGCAGGGTGGTTGCGCAAGCGTAGCGCTGGCGCGTGGCCCGGTGAAGTTGCGTGGTGGAATTCGCCGGTATTGGACACCTGCGCCGGCAAGGGGGCGGCGCACAATGGCCGGGTCAACTTCTGGAGTGCCGTCATGGAACCGCGTCTGGATTACTACACTGCCTCGCCGGAAGCGCTGAAGGCGGTGCTGGCGCTGGAAGCCGCCATCTTCGAACTGTCCGTGGAAAAACCGTTGCTGGAGCTGGTGCGCCTGCGGGTGTCGCAGGTGAACAACTGCGCCTTCTGCGCCGACATGCACGCCATGGAAGCCCGTCGTAACGGGGAGACCGAGCGGCGCCTGTTCGCCGTCAGCGTCTGGCGCGAGTCGCCGTTCTTCACCGAGCGCGAACGGGCGGCGCTGGCCTGGTGCGAGTCGGTGACGCTGTTGTCCGAGTCGAAGGTGCCGCTGGAGGTTTTCCAGCTCGCCCGCGAGCAGTTCAGCGAACGCGAACTGGTTGACCTTACCGTGGCCATCGGCGCGATCAACGTGTGGAACCGCCTGGGCGTCTCCTTCCGCCAGCAGCCGCCGGCTTGAACAGGCGCGACGTTGGCTGCTCTATGTAGGAGCGAGCCTGCTCGCGAAAGGAGTTCCAGGCAGCGGCAGTGTTGAGGCTATTCGCGAGCAAGCTCGCTCCTACAGGATATCGTGCGGCGTAGTGGCAGGCAGCACAGCGCGCCGATCAGCAAAGCGCTGGCGGCAGCCCCCAGGGCCGGAATGAAGCTGCCGGTCAGCCCGCGCAGGGTGCTGGCGGCCAGTGGCCCGACGATCTGCCCGACGCCATACAGCGCCGTCATCGCCGCCAGCATGTTGAAGCGCACCTGCGCGGCCACCGCGCGAGCCGCCGGCATGGCAATGGTCACGGTGCCCATGAAGCTGCCGCCCACCAGCACCGCGCTGCCCAGATAAAGGAAGGCGGACTCGCCCAGTGCCGGCAGCATCACACCGATGGCCTGCACCAGCAGGTTCAGCGCCAATGCGCGACGACTACCGAGCCTCAGGTGCAGCCGATGCCAGAGGAAACACGAGGGTGCCGCACCCAGGCCGAACGCGGCCCAGACCTGCAGCGGGTCGATGGCGCCCAGGCCGCTCTTCATCAGCAAGGGCAGGTAGGTGGCGGTGATGATGTAGCCGAAGCCGGCCAGGCCGTAGATGAGCAGGATGATCGGCGCAGACAGCTGCGGCACTGGCCCCACACCGGTCGCTGCGTGATGCGGCATGGCCGGCGCTTCGCGACTGAGCGCAGGCGCTGCCAGCAGCGACAGCACCAGCCCGGCCAGCGCCAGCACGCACCAGATCGCCGCGCTGCCCAGGCCGAAGGCGTTGCCGGCGGCGATCAGTTCCGCCGAGACCAGGATGCCGATCCCCACGCCGGCGAACATCATGGGTGCGCCATGGCTTTCGCCCATGCGCTGCAACAGCCACTGCGCGGCGCTGACCAGCGCCATGGCGCTGAGCACGCCGGCCAGCAGGCGCACGCCGATGGCAAACCAGGCGGGCGCCGGAGTGGCCATGGCGGCGAGGGTGGCCAAGGTGCCGACCAGGGCGATTGCGCAGATACGCGCGGCATGCCGTTCGTGGCTGCGTGACAGCAGCAACGCGCCGAGCAGGTAGCCAGCGTAGTTGGCCGAGGCCGCCAGGGAGCCGCCGGTAACGTCGAGCACGCCGTCGCGCACCATCAGCGGGTAGAGCCCGGTGAAGGCGAAGCGACCGAAGCCCATGCCGACCGCCAGGATCAGCGCCGCCGACAGTGCCGCAGGCAGACGGCGAGTGCGGCTCATGGGCGTGCCTCCAGGGTTTCCCGCCAGCGCTGGAAGGCGCCGGTGGCATAGCCGTCGCGCCAGATCAGCAGGGTGTCCACTTCCAGTAGCGGCACCACCTGCAGGGCCGGCATTTCCCGTTGCAGTTCAAGCACCGAGCGTGGCAGCACGCCGATGCAGGAACCGGCGTTCACGCAGGCGAGGATGCCGTGGTAGGAGCCCACTTCCTGCACCGCCAGCGGCGCGCCCTTGAGCCAGCCCTCCGCCAGTTGGCGGTAGGTGCAGCCACGGGTGAAGCCGGCCAGGGTACGAATCTGCACGTCCTCCGGCCCGCGTACCGGTGGATGGTTACCCGGCAGCACCAGCAGCAGCTCTTCGCGGAATACCGCTTCTGCGCGCAGGCCGCGTTCCAGCTTCGCTTCGAAGCCCGGTTCAGCGCGGAGGATGTCCGGGTGGGCGATCAGGGCGCAGTCCAGTTGGCGGTTCAGCACCTCGCCGAGCAGCTTCTGGCTGTGTCCGGTGCTGACCTGCAACTCCACCTCCGGCCAGGCGCGATGGAAGCGTGCCAGCGGTTCGGGCAGGCGGCTGGCGGCAGAGGCCTCCATGCTGCCCAGGCGCAGGCTGCCGGTGGCGTTGTGCGGGTGCAGTGACTGGCGCGCCTCGCTGGCCAGGGCCAGCAATTGCTCGGCGTAGCGAAGGAATTCGCGGCCCTGGTCGGTCAATGCCATGCGCTTGCCGTCGCGCAGGAACAGCGCGGCGCCAAGGTCTTCCTCGAGCTGGCGGATGCGCGTGGTGACGTTCGACTGCACGCGCTGCAGGCGGGCCGCGGCGCGGGTGACGCTCTGTTCCTCGGCGACGCAACGGAAGATTTCCAGGCTGGAGAGATCCATGATTGATCTTCAATTGAGAATAAGTTGCCGTTAATATTCTCTTTGTGAGATTGTTGGTCAAGTGAAAATCAGCCAGGCGGCCCTGTCGCTGGCTCCGCCCCCGAGGACCCCGTCATGCCCATCACCGAACTGCTCGGCATCCAGCACCCCATCATCCAGGCGCCCATGGTCGGCGTGTCCACCCCGGCGCTGGCCGCGGCGGTGTCCAATGCCGGCGGGCTGGGTTCCATCGGCCTGGGCGCGAGCAATGCAACCCAGGCCCGCGCCCTGCTGGAGCAGACCCGCGCGCTGACCGACAAACCACTCAACCTAAACCTGTTCTGCCATCGCCCGGCCGTGGCGGACCCGGCGCGCGAGGCGGCCTGGCTGGAGCATCTGCGCCCGCTGTTCGCCGAGTTCGATGCGCAGCCGCCGCAGAAGATCACCGAGATCTATCGCAGCTTCCTGGCTGATCCGGACATGCTGGAATTCCTCATCGAGGCGCGTCCGGCCGTGGTCAGCTTCCACTTCGGCCTGCCGCCGAAGAGCTGGATCGGTCGCCTGAAGGCCGCCGACATCCGTCTGCTGGCGACTGCCACCTGCCTGGAAGAGGGCCGCGCCATCGAGGCGGCGGGCATCGATGCGATCGTCGCCCAGGGCTATGAAGCCGGCGGCCACCGAGGCGTGTTCGAGCCGGAGAAGGACGCGCGCATCGGCACCTTCGCGCTGGTCCGCACGCTGGTAAAAGGCACAGGCCTGCCGGTGATCGCGGCGGGTGGGATCATGGATGGGCAGGGCATGCGCGCGGTGTTCGAACTGGGTGCGCAGGCGGTGCAGATGGGCACGGCGTTCATCTCCGCCAATGAATCCTCGGCCAACGCTGCGTTCAAGGCGGCGCTGCGTGGCGAGCGTGGGGAGCGCACCGAGGTGACGGCGGCGATTTCCGGCCGCGCCGCTCGCGGGATGATGAATCGGCTGTTCACCGACCTGGGCAGCGCGGATGCGCCGGCGCTGCCGGACTACCCCATCACCTATGACGCGGCCAAGGCGTTGACCGCCGCGGCCACCGCCAAGGGCAACAGCGATTTCGCCGTGCAATGGGCCGGGCAGGGCGCGCCGCTGGCGCGGGAAATGCCGGCGGCGGATCTGGTGGCCACTCTCATGGCCGAGTTCCGTATTGGCACAGACCTGTAGGAGCGCCCCATGGGCGCGA
>NZ_JYOA01000008.1:257379-397941 GCF_000955805.1 Pseudomonas sp. 21
ATGGCCCGCTCCTACAGGGGATTGCCGGTGTTCTTGAATCAGCGGGCGCTGACGGCCGCGACGGGTTTCTCCCGTGGCCGCCAGAGCTCGGCGAGCAACACGCCACCCAGGATCAGCGCGCCACCGATCAGGTGGTAACTGGTCAACTGCTCACCCAGCACCACGGCGGCGATGGCGGCGGTGATCACCGGCAGCAGGTTGAAGAACAGCGCCATGCGGCTCGGCCCCATGCGCTGCACGCCCTGCATCCAGGCCAGCGCGCCGACGATGGAGGCCAGCAGCCCCGCATACAGTACCAGCGGCAGGTTGGCGGCGTTCAGGCCATGGTGCGGCGAGGCCAGGTACAGCGGCGCCAGCGCAACGATGGCCACCAGCACCTGCAGATAGAGCATCAGTAGCGGCGGCAGCGGCAGGTTCCATTTCTTCAGCAGCACGCCATACACGCCGTAGGCGAGGGTGGCGACGATCATCATGCCATCGCCCAGGTTCACGCCATGGCTGATCAGTTGCCGCGGGTTGCCCTGGGTGATCACCAGCAGCACGCCGCCCAGCGACACCAGCGCGCCCAGCAGTGCGGCGATACTCAGCTTGTGGCGCAGCAGGATCGACGCCAGGGCGAGGGACATCAGCGGCATCAGCGACAGGATGATGCCCATGTTGGTCGCCGAGGTCAGCGCGGCGGCGTAGTACGCCAGGCACTGGTAGACGGCCATGCCGAGCAGGCCGAGGGTGACGATCCTGCCCAGGTTGGCGCGGATCACCGGCCAATGGGCGAGGGTGGCGCGCAGCAGGAAGGGCGTCAGCAGCGCGCCGGCCAGTACCCAGCGGAAGAAGCCGATCTCCGCCGGGGCGATCTGCCCCACGGCGAGCTTGTTGACGACGGTGTTGCCGGACCAGATGACCACGGCCAGCAGGGGGAACAGGTAATTCATGGGTTCTTGCAGATCTCAATTTTGTCGTCGGAGTGGTGGCTGTTTCCCTCTCCCTGAAGGGAGATGGGACTGTCTCGAGTTTGCGGACAATCCAGTGCCAGCCGGCTGACTCCGCTATTGCGCTGCGCGCCAGCCGGCTCCCTCTCCCTTCAGGGGGGGGGCTGGGGAGAGGGCGCCCCACGGATGGCACCCATTCTCGCTCCGTCCTAAACCAGACGTATAATGAAAACCGGACAATCCACCCCGGCTTTCGGACATGACCCGCGTACTGCCGCTTCCCCTTCCTGACATCGACCGGCTGCCGGCCGATCTGTACTTCCGCTACGACGAGTTCGACGCCGGTACCCACTCGCCCAGCCACCGCCACCCCTGGGGCCAGCTCAACTACGCCTCCCACGGGGTGATGGAGCTGGAAGTGGACGGCCAGCGCTTCCTCTCGCCGCCGCAGTACGCCGTGTGGGTGCCGCCGGGGCGTTTGCACAGCTGCTACAACCGCCAGGCCATCATCTATCGCTCGCTGTACGTGTCCGCCGAACTGGCGCGCAAGCTGCCGGAGAATCCCTGCACCCTGGCGATCAGCGACATCCTCAAGGCGATCCTCTCCGACTTCGCCGCGCGGGAAGTGAACGTCCCGCAGAGCGCCGCCGACCAGCGCCTGGCCGAAGTGGTTTTCGACCAGTTGCAGGCCGCGCAGCCCCACGACGACTACCTGCCTTATGCCAGCGGCGGCGCGCTGGGCGAGGTGCTGGCCGCGCTGCAGGCCGAACCGGGCGACAACCGCACCCTGGCGCAATGGGCCGAGCGCGTGCACAGCACCGAGCGCACCCTGGCGCGGGCCTGTCAGCGGGAGTTGGGAATGTCGTTCGGCGAATGGCGCCAGCGCCTGCGGTTTCTCGCCGCCATCGAGGCACTGGCATCGGGGGAGGGGGTACAGCAGATCGCCTTCAACCTGGGCTACAGCAGCCCCTCGGCGTTCATCGCCATGTTCCGGCGGCTGTCGGGCACCACGCCGGAGCAGTATCGCTTGACCTTCCGCGCCCTGGCGGCGGAAGGCTGAGCATCAGCCGCGGCCTTCTTCCAGGCCCTTGAGGGTCTTGCGGCAGTGGATCAGCGCGTCGCGCACCATGAAGTTCACCAGGGTCGGGGAGACGCCCAGTTCCTCGGCGATTTCCTTCTGCGTGCGGCCGTGCAGGCGGTACATCTCGAAGGCGTAGCGGGTGCGCTCGGGCAGCGTCTGCAGGGCGCTGGAGATGGCCTCCAGGGTCTGCCGGTCCTCGTGCTCGATCTCCGGTGACGCGGACGGCGTCGCGATGTGCATGCCTTCTTCCTCGCTACCCGAGTAGCGCTTCTCCAGCGCCTGGCGACGATAGAGGTCGATGGCCAGGTTGCGCACCACGCGCATCAGGTAGCCGCTCTGCGACTGGATGCCGGGGGTGAGGTCGCTCGCATTGAGCTTGAGGTACGCATCATGCACCACGTCTTCGGCATGGCTGCGGCAGCCGAGGATGCGTGCGGCCGCATTGATGAAGGTCTGCCGGTGGGTAGCGAACAGCTCGTGGAGAGCGGGGCGCGACTCGGCGGGCATTGGCTTGGACATGCAAGGGTTTCCTATGCGGCGGCGGAGGCGGGGACGTCCACATGGGTTGAGGCGGCCAATCTAGTTCAAATGATAATTATTATCAATTTATTCGGAAGACTCGGACTATCGCTCTGGGACAGGGTTCCCACACAAGTGTGAAGATTTTTCATTCGCATCCATTCGTCAGAACTCTCGACTTACAGGTGAAGGGCAAGCCCGGAAATTTCGCCGGCGCATATCTTATGAGAATTAATCGCATCCGAGAACACTAACTATTTCATTGCCTCTCTCGTCTTCATGGCAGAGCTGGAAAACATCGGTAATGGCCGGTGGCCGGCATCCCATACAGCTGAAGGAGAAAGGCGATGGCGTTCGATCGCGAAGAGGCGGTTTACAAGGTGCTGGTCAACGGTGAAGAGCAGTACTCGCTGTGGCCGGACTACAAGGAAGTCCCGGCCGGCTGGCGCGAAGCCGGCAAGCAGGGGAGCAAGGCCGAGTGCCTGGCCTTCGTCGAAGCCAACTGGACCGACATGCGCCCGCTGAGCCTGCGGCAGAAGATGGACGGCCAGGCAGCGGGGCACTGACCCGTGCTGCGGCTGTTCTGCCTGCCGTACTCCGGCGCCAGCGCCATGGTCTATGCGCGCTGGAAGCGCCAGCTGCCGTCCTGGATCGAAGTCTGCCCGGTGGAGCTGCCCGGTCGTGGCCGGCGCTTCGCCGAAAGCCTGCAGACCGACCTGCGCGCGCTGGCCGGCCAACTGGCCGATGAGATCGCCGCGCGCCTGGACCAGCCCTACGCCGTCTTCGGCCACAGCCTCGGTGGCCTGCTGGCTTTCGAGCTGGTCCACGCCCTGCGTGAACGCGGCCTGCCGATGCCGCAGGCGCTGTTCGCCTCGGCGGCCTCCGCGCCGGCGCGCCGCGACAGCCATCGCGAGCTGGCGCAGGAGCAGAGCGACGCCCAACTGGTCGAACGCATGCGCCGCCTGGGCGGCACCCCCGAAGCGGTGTTCGCCGACGAGGAAATGCTGCGCCTGACCCTGCCGGTGATGCGCGCCGACTTCCTCCTCTGCGGCCTCTACGACTACCGCCGACGCGCGCCGCTGGCCTGCCCGATCCACGTGTTCGGCGGCAAGGCCGACCGGCTCTCGGTGGAGTCCCTGTCCGCGTGGCAGGACGAGACCAGCGCGGGCTTCTCCCTGGAGATGCTCGACGGCGGCCACTTCTTCCTCAACGCCGGCGAGGCGCGCCTGCTCGAGCTGCTGCTCGGCCGTCTGCGCCTGCCCGGCCAGTCGACCAGCGCAGCGCTGGCCTGATCGATTCAAGTGGAGACCCCGATGCCCAGCTCCTCTCTGTTCGACATTGCTCCCCTGGCCGAAGCGCGCGGCGGCCTGCCGCTGCTGGTCCAGGCCCGCGGCGACGGCATCGACCTGCTCGACGCCCTGGCCGAGTTGCGCCCGCTGGTGGATGAGCGGCTGCCGGTGTGCGCCGGCATCCTCTTCCGTGGCTTCCAGGTCGGCGCGGCGGAGCGCTTCCGCGAGTTCGCCGCCGGCTTCGGCCACCCGCTGCTCAACTACGAGTTCGGCTCCACGCCGCGCAGCAACGTCACCAGTGGCGTGTACACCTCCACCGAGTACCCGCCGCACCAGCACATCCCGCTGCACAACGAGCAGGCCTACACCCGCGAGTGGCCGATGAAGATCTGGTTCTACTGCGTGCAGGCCGCGCAGAGCGGCGGCGAGACCCCCATCGCCGACAGCCGCGAAATCTACCGCCGGGTGGACGAAGGTATCCGCCGCCGCTTCACCGAGCGCGGGCTGATGTACACGCGCAACTTCGGCAACGGCCTGGACGTGGCCTGGGAGCAGGTGTTCAACAGCGACGACCCGGCCGTGGTCGAGGCTTACTGCAAGGCCCACCGGATCGGCTGGGAGTGGAAGGAAGACGGCGAGCTGCGCACCCGCCAGGTGTGCCAGGCCGTCGCGCAGCACCCGGTGACCCGCGACTGGGTCTGGTTCAACCAGGCGCACCTGTTCCACGTCTCCAACCTGCCGCCGGAAGTGCGCGAGAGCCTGCTGGAAATCGTCGACGAGGAAGACCTGCCGCGCAACGTCTACTACGGCGACGGCAGCCCCATCGAGCCGTCCGTACTCGACGAAGTCCGCGGCGTGCTGGAGGAGGCCAAGGTGAGCTTCCCCTGGTACAGCGGCGACGTGCTGATGCTCGACAACATGCTGGCGGCGCATGCGCGCTCGCCGTTCTCCGGGCCGCGCAAGGTAGTGGTGGCGATGGCGGAAGGGCATGGGGCTGATGCACAAGCTTGAACGCCGCACGGATAGCTCCCTCTCCCTAACCCTCTCCCTGAAGGGAGAGGGGACTGATCGGAGTTTACGGAAGCACCAGAAGTAAGCCGGTTCCTGCAGCCGACACAGATAGCTCCCTCTCCCTGAAGGGAGAGGGGACTGATCGGAGTTTACGGAAATACCAGAAGTAAGCCGGTTCCTGCAGCCGACACAGATAGCTCCCTCTCCCTTCAGGGAGAGGGCGGGGGGAGAGGGCAGCGTCCAGCGCCGGAGCGGCCGGATGCACCCTCTCCCTAACCCTCTCCCTGAAGGGAGAGGGGATTGATCGGAGCCCGCGAGAAGTTTGGTGCTCTGATTCAGAAACGCAAAACAGCTGCATCCACGAATTTCCTCCGGCGAGCACCCACCGCCCGCCGCCAGAACAGGTGATGTCATGAACGACCGTTACGAAGCCGCAGGAAACCTGGTCGAGGCCCTGCTGCAACGCGCCTGCGAAATGCCGCGCAAGACTGCCCTGCGATTCATCGCCGAGAACGTCGAACAGCCCATCAGCTTCCGCGAGCTGGACGAGCGCGCCCGCGCCATGGCCGCCTGGATGCTGCGCCACGGCCGGCACGGCGACCGCGCCGTCCTGCTGCTGCCCAGCGGCCCGGACTACGTCACGGCGTTCTTCGCCTGCCTCTACTCGGGCATCATCGCCGTGCCGGCCTATCCGCCGGAATCCGTGCGCCCACAGCACCTGGCGCGCCTGCGGTCGATCCTCGACGATGCCGAGCCGAGCCTGGTGCTCACCGACTCCACGCTGATCGAAGCCCTGCGCCCGGCCTGCGTGCGCGAGAACGGCGAGAGCCCGCTGCTGCTGGCGGTGGACCAGGCCGACCCGGCGCTGGCCGTCGAATGGCAAATGCCCGAACTGGCCGACGACGACATCGCCTTCCTGCAGTACACCTCCGGCTCCACCTCGACGCCCAAGGGCGTGCAGGTCAGCCACGGCAACCTGGTCGCCAACGAGCGCCTGATCCGCCACGGCTTCGGCATCGGTGACGACGACGTGATCGTCAGCTGGCTGCCGCTGTTCCACGACATGGGCCTGATCGGCGGCCTGCTGCAACCGATCTACAGCGGCATCGAGTGCGTGCTGATGTCGCCGCGCTACTTCCTCGAGCGCCCGCGCCGCTGGCTGGAAGCCATCGCCCGTTTCGGCGGCACCGTCAGCGGCGGCCCGGACTTCGCCTACCGCCTGTGCTGCGAGCGGGTCAACGAGGCCGCGCTGGAAGGCCTGGACCTGAGCAAATGGCGCGTGGCCTTCTCCGGCTCCGAGCCGATCCGCCCGGACACCCTGGAGCGCTTCGCCGCCTGGTTCGCCCCGGCGCAGTTCGACGCCTCGTCCTTCTACGCCTGCTACGGCCTCGCCGAAGCGACCCTGTTCGTCACCGGTGGCGTGCGCGGCGAAGGTATCGGGCAACTGGAAGTGGACCTCAACGCCCTGGGCGAAAACGTCGCCCGCCCGGGCCGCGGTACTTCGCTGATCAACTGCGGCCGCACCCAGCCGGACCACGACGTGCAACTGGTCGACCCGGTGAGTGGCGAAACCCTCGGCCCGGACCGCGTCGGCGAAATCTGGAGCAGTGGCCCCAGCGTGGCGCTGGGCTACTGGCGCAACCCGGAAGCCAGCGCGCGCACCTTCGTCCTGAAGGACGGCCGCACCTGGCTGCGTACCGGCGACCTGGGCTTCCTGCACAACGACGAACTCTTCGTCACCGGCCGCCTCAAGGACATGCTGATCGTCCGTGGGCAGAACCTCTACCCGCAGGACCTGGAGCGCTGCGTGGAAGAGGAAGTGGACCTGGTGCGCAAGGGCCGCGTCTCCGCCTTCGCCATCGAGCACCAGGGCCGCGATGGCATCGGCATCGCCGCCGAAGTCGGCCGCAGCGTGCGCAAGCTGATCTCCGCCGAAGCCCTTGCCAAGGCCATCTCCGCCGCCGTGGCGGAAACCTTCCAGGAGGCACCGCTGGTGGTGGCGCTGCTGGAGCCGGGCGCACTGCCCAAGACTTCCAGCGGCAAGCTGCAGCGTTCGGCGTGCCGCGCCCAACTGCTCGATGGCAGCCTGCAGGCCTACGCCATCCAGCGCGCCGGCGAGCCGATCAGCGATGGCGCCAGCGCCAAGCCGGTCGCGCCGCTGAGCGCTGAAGAGCAAGCCATCGCTGCGCTATGGAGCGAGGTGCTGGAGCTGCCGGCGATTCGTCGCGACGACAACTTCTTCGCCCTGGGCGGCAACTCGATCAAGGCCACCCAGCTGATGGCGCGCCTGCGCGAGCGTCTCGGTCGAGCCGTGGAACTGCGCCTGCTGTTCGAAGCCCCGGAGCTGGGCGCCTTCGTTGCTGCGCTGGCCGCATTGCCGACCATTCAGGTCGAGGCCGTGCCACAGGTCCCGCGTGACGGCCTGCTGCCGCTGTCGCCGGCCCAGCGCCGGCTGTGGTTCCTCTGGAAGCTGGAGCCGGAAAGCGCCGTCTACCACATCGCCGGACGCATGAACCTGCGCGGTGAACTGCGCCGGCCGGCGGTGGAACAGGCGTTCGCCGTGCTGCTGGGCCGCCACGAAACCCTGCGCAGCCGCTTCATCGAGCAGTCGGACGGTGAAGTGTCGCTGAGCCTCTCCAACGACACGCAAGTGCAATTGACCGAGAGCGACTTCAGTTCCCTGGGCAACGCCCGCCGCGACAGCGCCGCCCGCGAAGATGCCGATGCCTTTGCCGCCGAACCCTTCGACCTGGCCGCCGGCCCGCTGCTGCGCCTGCGCCTGCAGAACCTCGGTGGCGGCCGCCAGGCGCTGCTGCTCGGCGTGCACCACATCATCGCCGACGGCTGGTCGCTGAACCTGTTGCTGGACGAATTCGCCGAGTGCTACCGCGCCATCGTCGAGCAGCGCGAGCCTGTGCTGCCGGCGCTGTCACGCCAGTACCTCGACCTCGCCGCCGCCCAGCAGGGCAAGCTGGAAGCGGGCGAGGGCGCCCGCCTGCTGGACTGGTGGAGCGAGCGCCTGGGCGACCAGCATTCGCCGCTGGAGCTGCCGTTCACCACCGGTGAAAAAGGCCAGAGCGCCGCACTGATCGAACAGGAGGTCGATGCCGACCTGACGCGTCAATTGCGCGGCCTGGCCCAGGCCCACGGCGCAACCCTGCCGATGCTCCTGCTCAGCGCCTACAACCTGCTGCTGCAACGCTACAGCGGCCAGCACGACCTGCGCATCGGCCTGACCCAGGCTGGCCGCGAACAGCTGGACAGCGAGCGCCTTGTCGGCTTCTTCGTCAACCTGCTGGTGCTGCGCAGCGAGCTGCCCGAAGGCGCCAGCCTGCGCGGCGTGCTCCGCCAGCTGCGCGACGACCTGCTGCAATCCCAGGCGCACCAGGGCCTGCCGTTCGAACAACTGGTGGAAGCGCTGCAACCCGAGCGCGGCCATGGTCGCCACCCACTCTGCCAGGTTGCCTTCGACCACCAGTGGCAGCCGCGCGCCGGCAACGGCCTGCCGGGCGTCAGCGTGGAAGCCCTGGAACAGCTTGACCTGGAAACCCCGTTCGACCTGGTGCTGCGCGTCCGCGAGGGCGAACAGACCCTGCGCCTGAGCTTCTGCTATGCCCGCGAGCGTTACGCCGCCGCTGGCATGCAGCGCCTCGTCGGGCACTTCCTCGAGCTGTTGCGCGCACTGCCGAAAATGAACGCCGACGCCGTCCTCGACGCCCGCGACTGGCTGCCCGCCAGTGACTGGAGCATTGCCGTGGCCGGCGAGGCGCCGGCCTTCGAGGCGCTGAGCGAGACCATCGCCGCCCAGGCCCGCCGCCATCCGGCCAAGGTCGCGCTGATCGACGAGCAACGCGAGGTGAACTTCGCGGAACTGGAAGACCGCTCCAACCGCCTGGCGCAGCGCCTGATCCAGCGCGGCATCGGCCCGGAGCGCCGGGTTGCCGTGGCGCTGCCGCGCGGCGTGGATATCCCGCTGGCCCTGCTGGCCGTCATGAAGGCCGGCGGCGCCTACCTGCCGCTGGACGTCGACTACCCCGAGGAACGCCTGGCCTGGCTGATGCAGGACGCCGGCGTCGACCTGCTGCTGACCAACGCCGCGCTGGCCGAGCGCCTGCCGCTGCCCGAAGGCGTCGAGCGGCTGGTGCTGGAAGAGGCCGACCTCGCCAACGCCCTGGCCGTGCGCCCGCTGCTGCACATCGAGCCGCAGAACCTCGCCTACCTGATCTACACCTCCGGCTCCACCGGCCAGCCCAAGGGCGTTGCCGTCGCTCACGGCGAGATCGCCGCGCACTGCCGCGCCATCGGCCAGCGCTATGCCATGAGCGACGCCGACCGCGAGCTGATCTTCATGTCCTTCGCCTTCGACGGCGCCCATGAGCGTTGGCTCACCGCGCTGTCCCACGGCGGCAGCCTGCTGATCCGCAACGACGCGCTGTGGACCGCCGAGCAGACCCTCGAACAATTGCGCCGCCATGCAGTCACCGTCGCCGCCTTCCCGCCGGCCTACCTGCAACAGCTGGCCGAGCAAGCGACGGCTCTGGATAAAGAGCATGGCCACGCACCGAGCATGCGCATCTACTGCTTCGGCGGTGACGCGGTGCCGGAAGCGGCCTACCAGCTGGCGCACCAGGCGCTGAAGCCCGAACACCTGATCAACGGCTACGGCCCCACCGAAACCGTGGTCACCCCGATGCTCTGGAAGGCCGACGCGCGCACCGCGTGCGGCGCGGCTTATGCGCCCATCGGCGAAGTGGTCGGTTCACGCAGCCTGTACATCCTCGACGACCGCCTGCAACCGCTGCCGCGCGGCGTGGCCGGCGAGCTGTACATCGGCGGCCACGGCCTCGCCCGTGGTTACCACCAGCGCGCCGGCATGACCGCCGAGCGTTTCGTCGCTGACCCCTACGCGGACGGCCTTCGCCTGTACCGCAGCGGCGACCGCGTGCGCTGGCGTGAAGATGGTGCGCTGGACTACCTCGGCCGCGTCGACCAGCAGGTGAAGATCCGCGGATTCCGCATCGAGCCGGGCGAGATCGAAGCCCGCCTGCGTGCGCTGCCCGGCGTGCGCGAAGCGGCGGTGATCGCCCGCGACAGCGAGCGCGGCAAGCGCCTGCTGGGCTACGTGACGGGTGAAGGCGTCGCCGAAGACATCCTGAAAGCCGCGCTGCGTGCGCAACTGCCGGACTACATGGTGCCGTCGCGCCTCCTCGTGCTTGGCGAAATGCCGCTCAACGCCAACGGCAAGATCGACCGCAAGGCGCTGCCCGAACCACAGGACGCCGCCAGCACCACCGAAGCCCCGCGCGACGGCCTGGAAAGCCGCGTCGCCGCCGTCTGGGCCGAAGTGCTCGGCGTGCCGGCCATCGGCCGCGAGGACGACTTCTTCGAGCTGGGCGGCCACTCGCTGCTGGCAACCCAGGTGATCTCCCGCCTGCGCCGCGACCTGGGCTGCGAAGTGCCGCTGCGCGACCTGTTCGAAGCCAGTCGCCTGGAAGAATTCGCGGCCCGCCTGGGCGCTGCGAATCCCTCCGCTCGCCCGCCGCTGCGCGCCGTGACCCGCGACGGCGACCTGCCGCTGTCCGCCGCCCAGAGCCGCCTGTGGTTCTTCTGGCAGATGGAGCCGGCCAGCGCCGCCTACAACGTTCCCGGAGCGCTGCGCCTGCGCGGTGAGCTGGACGAAAACGCCCTGCGCCGTGCCTTCGATGCCCTGGTGGCGCGCCACGAAACCCTGCGCACCACCTTCGACGAGGTGGACGGCCAGGCCTTCCAGCGCATCCAGCTGGCGCAGCCGCTGGACCTGGTGCGTGTCGACCTGTCCGCCGAAGCCGACGCTGAAAGCGCCGCGCGCCGACTGGCCGAGGAAGAGGCGCAGCGTCCGTTCGACCTGCGCAACGGCCCGCTGCTGCGCCTGACCCTCATGCGATTGTCTCCAGAAGAAGTGGCCGACGCCGACCACGTGCTGCTGCTGACGATGCACCACATCGTCTCCGATGGCTGGTCGATCCGCGTGCTGGTGGACGAGTTCAGCCGCCTCTACGGCGCCTTCGCCGCTGGCGAGGAACTGCAACTGCCGGCGCTGCCGGTGCAGTACGCCGACTACGCCCAGTGGCAGCGCGAGCTGCTGGCGGGCGAGGAGGGGCAGCGTCAGCTGAACTGGTGGACCGAGCAACTGCGTAGCGAGACGCCTGTACTGGAGCTGGCCGCCGACCGCCCACGACCGGCCGTGCAGAGCTACCGTGGCGGCAGCCTCGGTTTCAGCCTGGACGCCGGGCTGGGCAGCCGCCTCAAGCAACTGGCCCGCGAGCAGGACGTCACCCTGTTCATGCTGCTGCTGGGCGCCTACGCGGTGCTGATGCAGCGCTACAGTGGCCAGCGCGACCTGCGCGTGGCCGTGCCCATCGCCAACCGCCAGCAGCTGGAAACCGAAGGGCTGATCGGCTTCTTCGTCAACACCCAGGTGATGCCGTGCGCACTGGCTGACGACGAATCCTTCGCCGCGCTGCTGGCCCGCCTCAAGCCGCTGGCGCTGGGCGCGCAGGCGAACCAGGACCTGCCGTTCGAACAACTGGTGGAAGCGCTGCAGCCCGAACGCAGCCTGGCCTACAACCCGCTGGTGCAGGTGAAGTTCAACTTCGGCTTCGACGTCAGCCGCCTGCCCGACGCTGGCGCGCTGAAGCTGGAACTGTTCAGCGAAGAACAGTACGGCGCGCGCTTCGACCTCGCCCTGGACATGGCCGAGGCGCTGGACGCCAGCGGCCAGCCGGGCGATGAGCTGCGCGGCAGCTTCGTCTATGCCCGCGACCTGTTCGACGAGGACAGCGTCGCCGCCATCGCCGGCCAGTTCGAGGCGCTGCTGCGCCAACTCTGCGCCGAGCCGCAACGTACCCTTGGCGAGCTGCCGCGCCCGGTGGCGTCCCGCCGTCGCGGCGAGGCGCGCCAGTGGCCGCAACCGGATGTTCTCGGCCTGTTTGCCGCGCAGGCCGCCGTGCAACCAGATGCCATCGCTTTGCAGGATGACCACATCCGCTACAGCTACGCCGAACTGGATCAGCGCAGCAACCGCCTGGCCAACGCGCTGATTGATAGCGGCGTGGAGCAGGGCGAGTGCGTCGCCATCTGCCAGGAGCGCAGCGCGCAGTGGGTTCTCCTGCTGCTGGGCGTACTCAAGGCCGGCGCCACCTACGTGCCGCTGGACCCGGCGCAGCCCGCCGAGCGCCTGCGCCAGCTGCTCAAGGACAACGCCATCGGCCGCGTGCTGGTCAGCGACGCGGCGCTGCTGGAGACCTTCGGCGAAGCCGCCATGCTGATCCCGAGTGGCGGTCCGCAGCAGGGCACTGAAGCTACGCCTGTGCGCCAGATCGATCCGCAGCAAGCCGCCTACGTCATCTTCACCTCCGGCTCCACCGGCCAGCCCAAGGGCGTGCGCGTCAGCCACGCCGCGCTGGCCAACTATGTGCAGGCCGTGCTGGAACGCCTGCAACTGGACCGGGGCCGCGCCCAGGGGCTGGGCATGGCGATGGTCTCCTCGGTGGCCGCCGACCTCGGCCACACCACGCTGTTCGGCGCGCTGTGCGGCGGTGGTCGCCTGCACCTGGCCGATGCCCAGGCGGTGGCCGATGCCGAGCGCTTCGCCGCGTTCATGCAGGACGTGGACGTGCTGAAGATCGTCCCCAGCCATCTCGCCGGATTGCTGGCGGCCGCACCGAATGCTGCCGCCGTGCTGCCGCGCCGCCTGCTGGTGGTGGGCGGTGAAGCCTGCGACCGCGCGCTGCTGCAACCGCTGCGCGAGCTTGCACCCAAGCTGCGCATCGTCAACCACTACGGCCCCAGCGAATCTACCGTGGGCGTACTGACCCATGAATGGTCGCTGGTGGATGATCTGCCGGCGGGCAACCTGCCCATCGGTACGCCGCTGGCCAACACCGCCATCCGCGTACTCGACGAGAACGGTCGCGACCTGCTGCCGGGCGTGCCGGGCGAGCTGTATATCGGTGGCGCAGGCCTGGCGCTGGGCTACCTTGGCCAGCCGGAAATGACGGCGGAGCGCTTCGCAGCGATCGAAGGCGAGCGCCTGTACCGCAGCGGCGACCGCGTGCGCCTGAACCGCCGCGGCGAAGTGGAGTTCCTCGGCCGCGTTGACGACCAGGTGAAGATCCGCGGCTACCGTGTCGAGCCGGGCGAACTGGCGCAGGCGCTAAAGCGCCTGCCGGGCGTGCGCGATGCCGTGGCGCTGGCCGAGCGCGAAGGCGACGGTCCGATGAAGCTGCTGGCCTGGGCCGTGGCCGAGGGCCAGAGCGTAGAAACGCTGCGCGAAGCCCTGGCCGGAGAAGTCCCGGAATACCTGCTGCCAGCCCAGCTCATCCTGCTGGAGCGCCTGCCGCTGAACGCCAACGGCAAGGTGGACCGCAAGGCCCTGCCGCGTGCCGAGTCGGTCGCCAAGGCCGTGGACAGCGCGCCGCTGAGCGAACTGGAACAACGCATCGCCGACATCTGGCAGGCCGTGCTGAAGGTCGAGCGCGTCGGTGCCGAAGACAACTTCTTCGAGCTGGGCGGCGACTCCATCCTCAGCCTGCAGATCATCGCGCGCATCCGTAAGCTGGGTTACAAGCTCAGCCCGAAACAGCTGTTCGAGCGGCAGAGCGTCCGCCAACTCGCCCAATGGCTGGAAAGCCGCGCGCCGGCTGCCGTTGCAGCACCGGCTCCGGTGGCTACCGTCAGCGGCGAAGTCGCCTTGTCGCCGGTGCAGGCGCGCTTCTTCGAACGCGTGCCGAGCGCCCAACGGCATCACTGGAACCAGGCACTGTTGCTGCAACCGCGCGCAGCGTTGGACGGCGACGCACTGGCCCGCGCGCTGCACTGGCTGGTGGGCCAGCACGACGCGCTGCGCCTGCGCTTCGACGGCAGCCGCCAGCGTTATGCCGAACAGGGGCCGCTGGACCTGACCCTTCTCTGGCGCCGACGCGCCGCCGATACCCGCACCCTGGAGCGCCTGTGCGACGACGCCCAGGCCAGCCTGGATATCGCCAACGGCCCGCTGCTGCGTGCCATGCACGTCACGCTGGAAAGTGGCGGCGAGCGCCTGCTGCTGGTGATCCACCACCTGGCGGTGGACGGCGTGTCCTGGCGCATCCTGCTGGAGGACCTGCAGTACGCCTACCGCGAACTGCGCGGCGGCCGTACGCCCGCCGCGCTGCCGCGCAGCGACAGCTACCAGGCCTGGAGCGCTCGCCAGCAGGCAGCCGCCAACAGCGCCGAAGTCGCTGCGGAGCTGGCTTACTGGCAAGGCGAACTGCGCGGTGCGCCGCCGCTCAACCGTGCCCGCAGCGACGCTCCGGCCACCTGGAAAGAAGCCGCCAACTCCCGCTTCAGCCTCGACGCCGAAACCACCCGCCAACTGCTCGGCCCGGCGCTGAAAGCGCAGCGCGTGCAGATCAATGACCTGCTGCTGACCGCCCTGGCCCGAGCGCTCTGCGCCTGGACCGGCGAGTCCTCCGCGCTGGTGGAAATGGAAGGCCATGGCCGCGATGCCTTCGATAACCAGGCAGCGCTGGACCTGAGCCGCTCCGTGGGCTGGTTCACCGCGCTGTACCCGCTGCGCCTGCAAGCTGGCGGCGAGCCGGGCGCGGACCTGCGCGCCACCCGCGAACACCTGCGCAACCTGCCGCGCGCCGGCACGGGTTACGGCCAACTGCGCTATCTCAGCCAGCACGCGGCCAGCCTGCGTGACCTGCCGGCGCCGCAGGTAACCTTCAACTACCTCGGCCAGCTCGACCAGGCCTTCGCCGACGCCGACTTCCTGCCGGCCTTCGAAGGCGTGGGTCGCAGCCAGCCGCTGAATGCCGCGTTGGGCAATGCGCTGGTCTACGCCGGCCGTGTGCTCGGCGGTGAGCTGAGCCTGGAAGTCACCTACAGCAGCGCGATGTTCGACGCGGTCGACATCGATGAGCTGCAAGCGCTGCTGCGTGCCGAATTGCAGGCGCAGGTGGCTTACTGCCTGGCCACGCCGCGCAAGCTGGAAGCCGCCGAGCTGCCTTTGGCCGATCTGGATCAGGCCCAGCTTGACGCGCTGCCGCTGCCGGCCGGCGTGGAAGACCTCTATCCGCTGTCGCCGATGCAGCAGGGCATGCTGTTCCACGCCCTCGACGTGCCGGGCTCGTCGCTCTACGTCAACCAGCTGCGCGTCGACCTGGACGGTCTCGATGAAGCCCGCTTCCTCGACGCCTGGCGTGCGGTCATTGCCCGCCACGCCAACCTGCGCACCGGTTTCCTCGCCAGTGCGGATTCGGCGCCGCTGCAATTCGTCCTGCGTGAGGTGCAGTTGCCGGTGCAGTCCTTCGACTGGCGCGACCAGCCGGTCAGCGAGCAGCAACTGGAAAGTGTCGCTGTGGCTCAGCGCAACCTGGGCTTCGACCTGGCCCAGCCGCCGCTGCAACGCCTGGCGCTGGTGCGCCTCGGCGAGCGCCGCTACCACCTGATCTGGACTTGTCACCACCTGCTGCTGGACGGCTGGAGCAGCGCGCGGCTGATCGGCGAAGTGCTCGCCCTGTACCGTGGCGAGTCGCTGCCGGTGCCCGCCGCGCAGTACGGCGACTACATCGGCTGGCTGCGTGCCCAGGACGGCACCGTCGGTGAAACCTTCTGGCGCGAACGCCTGAAAGGCTTCGACGAGCCGACCCTGCTGGCCACCGCCTGCAACGCGAGCTTCCGCGAGGAACCGCTGCGCGAGCTGCACAGCCGTCTCGACACGGCGCCGCTGCAACGCTTCGCCCAGGCCCAGCGCATCACCCTCAACACGCTGGTGCAGGGCGCCTGGGCGCTGCTGCTGCAACGTTACTGCGGCCAGCGCAGCGTGACTTTCGGCGCCACCGTCGCCGGCCGCCCGGCGACCCTGGCGGGAGCGGAGGAAAGCCTCGGCCTGTTCATCAACACCTTGCCGATCGTGCAGGCCCCGGACGACGCCCAGCACGTCGGCGCCTGGCTGCGTGAACTGCAGGCCTTCAACCTCGACGTGCGCGAGTTCGAGCACACGCCGCTGTACGACATCCAGCGCTGGGCCGGCCGTGGCGGCCAGGCGATGTTCGACAGCCTCATCGTGTTCGAGAACTTCCCCATGGACGCGGCGCTGTCGTCGTCCAGTGGCGATGAGCTGCGCATCCTCGGCCATCGCCCGGTGGACGGCACCAACTACGCCCTGGCCCTGGTGGCCAGCGCCGGCGAGCAGCTGGACGTGCGCTACACCTACCGCGCCGACCGCTTCTGCGCGAGCCAGATCGAACAGCTGCGCGGCCACTTCGAGCGCCTGCTGCTGGCTTTGGTGGAAGACGCCGAGCGCCCCCTGGGCCGCATCAGCCAACTCGCCGGCGAAGAGCGCAACAATCTGCTGCAACGCTTCAATACCACCGAGGCAGTGTTCCCGGCAGACGTGCAACTGCAAAGCCTGATCGAGGCGCAAGTCGCCGCGACTCCAGACGCGCTCGCCCTGCAATTCGGCGAGCAGCGCCTGAGCTACGCCCAGCTCAACGCCCGCGCCAACCAGCTCGCGCACTGGCTGCGCGGGCAGGGTGTCGGCCCGGACATGCTGGTCGGCGTGGCTGCCGAGCGTTCGCTGGAGCTGGTGGTGGCCCTGCTGGGCATCGTCAAGGCCGGCGGCGCGTATGTGCCGATGGACCCGGACTACCCGCAGGATCGCCTGCAACACATGCTGGGCGACAGCGGCGTGACTCTGCTGCTGACCCAGCAACACCTGTTGGAGCGCCTGCCGCAGACCGCTGCGAAAACGCTGTGCCTGGACAGCCAGTGGAGCGAGATCGTCACGGCTTCCGAGCAGAACCCTGTCATCCAAGGCAGCCCGCAGAACCTCGCGTACCTCATCTACACCTCCGGCTCCACCGGCAAGCCCAAGGGCGCCGGCAACAGCCACCGCGCGCTGGTCAACCGCCTGCACTGGATGCAGAAGGCCTACGCGCTGGATGCCTCCGATCGCGTGTTGCAGAAGACCCCGTTCAGCTTCGACGTGTCGGTGTGGGAGTTCTTCTGGCCGCTGATGACCGGCGCTGCCCTGGTGGTCGCCGCGCCCGGCGCGCACCGCGATCCGGCAGCACTGCGCCAGGTGATCGAAGCCGGTCAGGTCACTACGCTGCACTTCGTGCCGTCGATGCTGCAGGCCTTCGTTGCCTCCGGCGAACTGGAGTGCTGCCCGTCGCTGTTGCAGGTGATGTGCTCCGGCGAGGCGCTGCCCTACGAGCTGCAACAGCAGTTCCGCCAGCGCTGCAGCGCGAAGTTGCACAACCTCTACGGCCCGACGGAGGCGGCGATCGACGTCAGCTTCTGGGCCTGCGATGAGGACAACGCGCGGCAGGTCGTGCCCATCGGCCGGCCCATCGACAACCTGCGCCTGGTGCTGCTGGACGAGCGCCTGGAACCGGTGCCGCAAGGCGTGGCCGGCGAGCTGTACATCGGTGGCGTCGGCCTGGCGCGCGGTTACCACGCACGCCCCGGCCTGACCGCTGAGCGCTTCGTGGCCGATCCACACGGACAGGGTGAACGCCTGTATCGCACCGGCGACCTGGCTCGCCAGCGCGAGGACGGGGCCATCGAATACCTCGGCCGTCTCGACCACCAGGTGAAGATTCGCGGCCTGCGCATCGAGCTGGGCGAGATCGAGGCGCGCCTGCAAGCGCAACCGGAAGTCAGCGAAGCCGTGGTGGTGGCGAAGGACGGCGTACTGCTGGCCTATGTGGTCGCCAGCGCCGACCCCGAAGCGCTGCGCCAGGTACTGCAAAGCGAGCTGCCGGACTACATGGTGCCGTCGCGGATCATCGCCCTCGACGCCATGCCGCTGTCGCCCAACGGCAAGCTGGACCGCAAGGCCCTGCCGGACCCGCAACTCGACAATAGCCAGCGTGAGTACGTGGCACCGCGCAGCGACCTGGAAGTGGAGCTGGCCGGCATCTGGCAGCACGTGCTGCAGGTGGATCGCGTCGGCCGGCACGACGACTTCTTCGAGCTGGGCGGCCATTCGCTGCTGCTCACCCAGGTCGGCTTGACCCTGCGTCAGCGCCTGGGGCTGGAGCTGCCGCTGCATCGCCTGTTCGAGCTGAGCAACATCGAATCGCTGGCCGCCTGGATCGAAAGCCAGCGGGCGGGCTCCGCCAGCGCGGAAGAGGAACTGGACCTGATGGATGAACTGCTCGGCGAGCTGGAGAATCTCTGATGAGTGGGGGAATGAATCACCCGATGGATGCCCAGCTGAAACAGGTCGCGGAGCGCCTTGGCGCGCTGTCCGAAGACAAGCAGATCGTCTTCCTGCGCCAGCTCCGCGAGAAAGGCGTGAGCCTGTCGCGCCTGCCCATCCTCCGCGAGGGGCGCGTGCATGCGCCGCTGTCGGCGGCCCAGGCGCGCCTGTGGTTCCTCTGGCAGATGGAGCCGCACAGCGCCGCCTACAACATCCCGGCCGCCGTGCGCCTGCGTGGCGCGCTGGATGAGGGCGCGCTGGAGCGTGCCTTCACCTCGCTGATCGCGCGCCATGAAAGCCTGCGCACGGTTTTCCGCACGGCAGAAGACCGCTCCGGTGGGGCGAATGACGCGCAGCGTCATCCGCCGCAGCCTGGGCAGAGTGCGACGGCGGATAACGCTGGCGCGTTACGCGCCCTACGGGAATCGGATGGCGAAGTCATGCAGTGCATCCTGCCGCCGGGGCCGGCGCATCTGGAGGCGAAGGATTTCGGTAGCGAAGCCGAGGCGCGGCAATGGCTCAACGAATGTGCCCAGCGCTCCTTCGATCTCGCCGAAGGCCCGCTGCTGCGCCTGCACCTGGCACGGTTGCCGGGTGAGGCGCTGCTGCTGGTGAACCTGCACCACATCATTGCCGATGGCTGGTCCATCGGTGTGCTGATAGACGAGTTCGCGGTGCTGTACAGCGCTGATGTGCAGGGCGCGAAAGCCGACCTGGCCGAGCTGCCGATCCAGTACAGCGACATCGCCCGCTGGCAGCGCCTGTGGCTGGCGGCCGGCGAGGGCGAGCGGCAACTGGCGTACTGGAAGGAGCAACTGGGTGACGAATCGCTGCTGCTGACCCTGCCGGGTGACCGGCCGCGCCCGCTGGTGCAGAGCTACCGCGGCGCGACCCTGGAGTTCGAGCTGCCGCGCGGGCTCAGCGATTCCCTGCGCGATCTGGCGCGGGGGCAGGGCGCCACGCTGTTCATGCTGATCCTCGCTGCGTACCAGTTGCTGCTGTCGCGCTACAGCGGCCAGCGCGAGCTGCGCGTCGGCGTGCCCATCGCCGGCCGTGGCCGTGCCGAGAGCGAGCGGCTGATCGGCTTCTTCGTCAACACCCAGGTGCTGTCCGCACGCATCGATGGCGACGAATCCTTCAACGGCTTCCTCACCCGCACCCGCGAAGCGGTGCTCGGCGCCCAGGCCAACCCGGACCTGCCGTTCGAACAACTGGTGGACGCGCTGCAACCCGAGCGCAGCCTGAGCTACAACCCGTTGTTCCAGGTGGCCTGCAACCACCAGCCGAGCCGTCGCGATGCCCTGCGCGAACTGCCCGGCGGCCTGCAGCTGGAAAGCCTGGAACTGGACAGCGGCATCGCCAAGTTCGACCTGACCCTGAACACCGAGGAAAGCCGTGATGGCCGGGTGCGCGGGCAGTTCATGTACGCCACCGACCAGTTCGACGCGGCGACCATCGAACGCCTCAGCGGCCACTTCCTCAACCTGTTGCGCGGCATCGTCGCCGATCCGCAATGCCCGGTGGCGCGCTTGCCGCTGCTGGACGGCCGCGAGCGCGAACAATTGCTCTACGGCTGGAATGCCACCGGGATGGATTATCCGCGCGACGCTTGCCTGCATCAGCTGATCGAGCAGCAGGCGGCCCGCACGCCGCACGACATCGCGCTGACCGATGGCCAGCGCCGCTTCAGCTACGCCGAGCTGAACAGTCGCGCCAATCGCCTCGCACACTGGCTGCGCGCGCAGGGCGTCGGCCCGGACAGCAGCGTCGGCGTGGCGCTGGAGCGCTCCGTCGAACTGCCGGTGGCGTTGCTCGCCGTGCTCAAGGCCGGCGGCGCCTACGTGCCGCTGGACCCGGAATTCCCCGGCGAACGCCTGGCGCACATGCTCGAAGACGGTGGCGTGCGCCTGCTGCTGACGCAGGAGCATCTGCTTGGCGAGCTGCCGCAGACAGGCGCGCGCGCGTTCTGCCTGGACCGCGACTGGGCGCAGCTGGGTGCCTGCGCCGACAGCGACCTGCAAAACCTCGCGCGCCCGGACGATCTCGCCTACGTCATCTACACCTCCGGCTCCACCGGCAAGCCCAAGGGTGTCGCGGTGCGCCACGGCGGGGTGGTCAACTTCATGCTCAGCATGGCCCGCGAGCCGGGGCTGGAAGCGCGGGACCGCGTGCTTGCGCTGACCTCGCTGTCCTTCGACATCTCCGCGCTGGAGCTATACCTGCCGCTGCTGGTCGGCGGCCGCGTGGTGCTGGTGGACCGCGACGTCGCCCGCGATCCGGCACGCCTGCTGGGCGTGGCGCTGGAGCAGGGCGTGACGGTGATCCAGGCGACGCCGAGCACCTGGACCCTGCTCAGCGGCCATGAGGACTTCCCGCGCCTGACCGGCTGCCGCTTCTACTGCGGTGGCGAGGCGCTGTCCGCCGAACTGGCGGACAAGCTCACGGCGCAGACCGACGCCCTGTGGAACCTCTACGGCCCCACCGAAACCACCATCTGGTCGGCGGCCTGGAAGATCGACAAGGGCGCCCGCGCACTGCTCGGCAAGCCCATCGCCAACACCCAGCTGTACATCCTCGACGGCGAGCTGCAACCGGCGCCCATTGGCGTGGCCGGCGAGCTGTACATCGCCGGTGATGGCCTGGCGCGCGGCTACCACGGCCGACCCGAACTGACTGCCGAGCGCTTCGTTGCCGATCCCTACAGCCGGGATTCCAATGCGCGCATGTACCGCACCGGCGACCTTGCGCGCTGGCGGGCAGATGGTGTGCTGGAGTACCTCGGCCGCATCGACCACCAGGTGAAGATTCGCGGCTTCCGTATCGAACTGGGCGAGATCGAGTCGCGCCTGCTCGGCCAACCCGGCGTGCGCGAGGCAGTGGTGATCGCCCGCGATGCGGGGCAGGTGAAGCAGCTGGTGGGCTACGTGACCGGCCATATCGATAGCGACCTGCGTGCCGCGCTGCTGGAAGAGCTGCCGGACTACATGGTCCCGGCGCAGATCGTCCAATTGGAGCGCATGCCGCTCACGCCCAACGGCAAGCTGGACCGCAAGGCCCTGCCGGAGCCGGACTTCAGCCTGTTGCAGAAGAGCTACCGCGCGCCGGAGAGCGAGCGCGAGCAGACGCTCGCGGCCATCTGGTGCGCCGTGCTGGGCCTGGAGCGCGTTGGCCTGGACGACAACTTCTTCGAGCTGGGCGGCGACTCCATCGTCTCCATCCAGGTGGTCAGCCGCGCCCGCGCCGCCGGACTGCAGCTGAGCCCGAAGGACCTGTTCCAGCACCAGACACTGCAGGCGCTGGCCCGTGTGGCCGGTGAATACATTGCCGTCGAAATACCGGAAACCCCGGCGGCCATCGACGCGCCGGACGCGGTGCAGATCGCCGCGCTCGGCCTGAATCCGGCCGAGATCGAAGACCTCTACCCGCTGACGCCCATGCAGCAGGGCATGCTGTTCCATGGCGTGGACGGCAGCGAGGGCGGCGTCTACGTCAACCAGCTGCGCGTGGAAGTGCAGGGGCTGGACGTCGAGCGCTTCCGCGGCGCCTGGCAGGCCGCGCTGGATGCCCATGACAACCTGCGTGCCGGCGTGCACTGGCAGGGCCTCGATAAACCGCTTCAGGCCGTGCACAAACGCGTCGAGCTGCCGCTGGAAGTCCTGGACTGGCGTGGCCGCGAGAACATGGAGGCGGCACTGGACGAGCTGGCTGCCGCCGAACGCAGCCGCAGCTTCGACCTGGAGCGTCCACCGCTGCTGCGTCTGGTCCTCGTGCGCAGCAGCGAGGACAGCCACCAGCTGGTCTACACCCACCACCACATCCTGCTCGACGGCTGGAGCAATGCCCAACTGTTCGCCGAGGCGCTGCGCCGCTACAACGGCGAGGCCATCGCCGAGCAGGGCCGCTATCGCGACTACATCCACTGGCTGCAAGCGCAGGATCAGCAGCAGGCGCAGGACTTCTGGAGCGCGCGCCTGCAAGGCTTCGCCCAGCCCACCGTGCTCGCCGACAGCCTGGCGCGCCCGGCCGAGGGCAGTGGCCACGGCCTGGAGTACAGCCGCTACGACGCGGCGGCTACCGAGCGCCTGAAAGCCTTCGCCCGCAGCCAGCGGGTGACGCTGAACACTCTGGTGCAGGCAGCGTGGATTCTCCTGTTGCAGCGCTACACGGGCCAGCAGCGCGTGGCCTTTGGCGCCACCGTGGCCGGTCGTCCCGCACAGTTGCCGGGTGCCGACAGCCTGCTGGGCCTGTTCATCAACACGCTGCCCATCGTCCAGGCGCCGGCGGAGCACGCCGATCTGGGCGACTGGTTGCGCGAACTGCAGGCCTACAACCTGGACGTGCGCGAGTTCGAGCACACGCCGCTGTACGACATCCAGCGCTGGGCCGGCCAGGCCGGGCAGGCGCTGTTCGACAGCATCATCGTGTTCGAGAACTACCCGGTCGACGAGGTGCTGCGCAGCGCCCAGGGGCCGCGCTTCGGCGAGCTGAAATCCAAGGACGAGACCAGCATTCCGATGGACCTCGCCGTGCGGGTTGGCGACCAGCTGGAGATCGAGTACCAGTACCTGCGCGCGCACTTCAGCGCACCGGCCGTGGCACGCCTGCGCGGCAACCTGGAGCAGGTGCTGGACAGCCTGCTGCACGGCGCTGGCAAGCGCGTCGGCGAGCTGCAATGCCTGTCCGCCAATGACCGCGCGGCGCTGGCTGCCTGCCGTGGCCCGCACCAGTCCTTGCCGCCGGCCGAGCCGGTGCACCTGGCCATCGCGCGTCAGACCGCTCTGCGCGGTGATGACGTGGCGCTGATCTGCGGCGACGAGGAGATCGACTACGCGGCGCTGGAGCGTGACTCCAACCGCCTGGCCCATCGCCTGATGGCGCTGGGTGTCGGCCCGGAAGTCCGCGTCGGCGTGGCGTTGCCGCGCAGCGTGCGCATTCCCTTGGCGCTGCTGGCGGTGCTCAAGGCCGGCGGCGCCTACGTGCCGCTGGACGCCGAGTACCCGCGCGAGCGCCTGGAATTCCAGATGGCCGACGCCGGCATTGCACTGCTGATCACCGACAGCCGACTGCGCGAACGCCTGCCGCTCCCGGCAGGGGTGAAATGCCTGGAGCTGGATGGCCTCGATCTTTCTGGCGAAGACAGCGACCTGCCGGTGGTGGCGCTGGAGCCGGAAAACCTCGCCTACCTGATCTACACCTCCGGCTCCACCGGCAAGCCCAAGGGCGTGGCGGTCAGCCACGGGCCGCTGGCCATGCACTGCGCGGCCATCGGCGAGCTGTACCGGATGGATGCGGCAACCCGCGAACTGCACTTCATGTCGTTCGCCTTCGACGGCGCCCACGAACGCTGGCTGACCACCCTGGTCCACGGCGGGAGCCTGGTGCTGCGTGGTGATGAGCTGTGGACGCCGGAACAGACCTACCGCGTGCTGCACGACAAGCAGGTCAGCGTGGCGGCCTTCCCGCCGGTGTACCTGCAACAGTTGGCCGAGCATGCCCTGCGCGACGGCAACCCGCCGCCGGTGCGCATCTACTGCTTTGGCGGCGACGCGGTGCCCAACGCCAGCTTCGAGCTGGCCAAGCGAGCGCTGCGCGCCGAGCACCTGATCAATGGCTACGGCCCCACGGAAACCGTGGTCACGCCGCTGCTGTGGAAGGCTGATCGCGCCACGGCCTGCGATGCCGCCTATGCACCCATCGGCAAGGGCGTCGGCGCGCGCAAGCTGTACATCCTCGACGAGCAACTGCGCCAGGTTCCGCTGGGCGTAGCGGGCGAGCTGTACATCGGCGGCGACGGCCTGGCGCGCGGCTACCACGAGCGCGCCGGATTGACCGCCGAGCGTTTCGTGGCCGATCCGTTCGATGCTCGCGGTGGCCGGCTCTACCGCTCCGGCGATCTGGTGCGTGGCCGCGCCGATGGTGTGATCGACTATGTGGGCCGGATCGACCATCAGGTGAAGATTCGTGGCTTCCGCATCGAACTGGGCGAGATCGAGGCGCGCCTGCAGGATCACCCGCAGGTCAGCGAAGCGTTGGTGGTCGCTCGCGACGGTATCAGCGGCAAGCAACTGGTGGGTTATGTGATTGGTGAGGTGGAGGGCGACACGCTGCGCAGCTTCCTCCGCGAGCAGGTGCCGGACTACATGGTGCCGGCGCAGATCCTCCGGCTGGAGCGTTTCCCGCTGTCGCCCAACGGCAAGATCGACCGCAAGGCATTGCCCGAGCCGACCTGGCAGGGCGAGGCCTACGAGGCGCCGCGCAACGAGCGCGAGCAGGCCCTGGCCGACATCTGGCAGGACGTGCTGCAAGTGGAGCGCGTCGGCATCCGAGACAACTTCTTCGACCTCGGCGGCGACTCCATCCTCAGCCTGCAGATCGTTTCCCGCGCCCGCCAGGCGCTGGGCGAGGGCGTGGAGATTCGTCTGCGCGACCTGTTGCAGTACCAGACTATCGCCGGCCTGCTGGAGCGCGCTGAGAGCGTGGCCGAGGCCGCGCCGATAACGGCCGTGGAGGTCGCCGATGATGGCGAGTCCTTCGGCCTGGTGCCGATCCAGCACTGGATGTTCGAGCAGCAGCTGGAGGAGCCGAACCACTTCAACCAGGCGGTGTTGCTGGAGTGCCGCCAGCGCCTGGATGCCGATGCGTTGGAGGCGGCGCTGCAAGGCTTGCTGGCCGAGCACGGCAGCCTGCGCCTGGCCTTCGCCCGTGGCGCGGATGGCGTGTGGCGCCAGCGCACTCGCGAAGCCAGCGAGATCACCGGTGCGTTGCTCTGGCAGCGCCAGGCGGCGAATGCCGAGGAGGCGCTGCTGATCGCCAACCAGGCGCAGCGCAGCCTGGACCTTAGCGAAGGCCGGCTGCTGCGCGGCGTGCTCACCGACATGGCCGACGGCACCCAGCGCCTGCTGCTGGTGATCCACCACCTGGGCGTTGACGGCGTGTCCTGGCGCATCCTGCTGGAAGAGCTGCAACAGCGTTACGCTGCGCAGGTCAGCGGCGAGCCGGCGCCACGTTTCGAGCGTACCAGCGCCTACCGTGCCTGGGCCGAAGGCCTGCGCGAGTATGCCGACAGCCAACTGGCGCAAGGCGACCTGCCGTACTGGCTGGAGCAGACCGACACCACCGGCCTGGGTGAGCCGCAGCGCGACAACCCGCGTGGCGCCGAGCGCATGGCGCACCTGGAGCAGTCGTTCCTGCGCCTGGACCGCGAGCAGACCCAGCGCCTGCTGAAGGTCGCGCCCGAGGCTTACCGCACGCAGATCAACGACCTGTTGCTGACGGCACTGGGGCGCACGCTGTGCCAGTGGTGCGACAGCGAGTCGGTGCTGATCGGCCTGGAGGGCCACGGCCGTGAAGACATCCTCGACAGCGTCGACCACAGCCGTACGCTCGGCTGGTTCACCAGCCTGTTCCCGCTGCGCCTGACGCCGGGGCAGGGCGGTTACGCCCTGGCCATCCCGGCGATCCGCCAGCAACTGCGTGCGGTGCCGGACAAGGGCATCGGCTACGGCGCCCTGCGCTACCTGGGCGACAGCGCGCTGCGCCGCCAGCTCGCCGCCCGCGCCGAACCGCGCGTCACCTTCAACTACCTCGGCCAGTTCGACCAGAGCTTCGACGACCAGGCGCTGTTCGTGCCCTTGCAGGAGAAGCCCGGCGACACCTACGCCGCCAGCACGCCGATGAACAACTGGCTGGAGATCGTCGGCCAGGTCTACGACGGCGAGCTGACCCTGCGCTGCATGTTCAGCCGCCGGGTGTTCCGCCCGTCGCGCATCGAGGCGTTGATGGCAACGCTGCGCGAGGAGCTGGACGGCGTGATCGGCCATTGCTGCTTGCAGGTCGAGGCCGGCACTCGAGCGGAGAGGGCAACCGTATGAATGCTTTTCTGAAAGAGGTTGGCATGCTGCACCCGGAGATTTCCGCGTTTCTCGATATGGTCGACGAGGGCCGCCGCAGCGGTCGCCCGGCGCTGCATGAACTGCCGGTAGGGCAGGCGCGGGAGGACTTCGAAGCCTCGTCCGAGTCGCTCAAGGCCGGGGCGCCGTCGATGCCCGTGGAGGCATTGCGGATTCCTGTGCGGGATGGCCGCGAACTGCCCGCACGGCTGTATCGGCCCGCTTTCACCGGAAACGGGGTGGGCGACGCGGCGATCCTGTATTTCCACGGCGGCGGCTACACGGTCGGCAGCCTGGATTCCCACGATGGCTTGTGCCGGCTGCTGGCGAAGCACTGCGGTTGCTCGGTGATTTCGCTGGGCTACCGGCTGGCACCGGAGGCGCCTTTCCCGGCGGCTACCCACGACGCCCGCGATGCCTGGAACTGGTTGCTGGCTTCTGCCGCCAGCCTCGCCCTGAACCCGTGCCGCCTGGCGGTGGGCGGCGACAGCGCCGGCGCCACCCTGGCCACGGTGCTCTGCGCCGAGCTGGCGGGCGAGGGCGTCGAGCAGCCCTGCGCCCAGTTGCTGTTCTATCCCGCGGCGGATGCCAGCCAGCGCAGCGAGTCCCAGGAGTTGTTCGCAGACGGTTACCTGCTGGAAACGGCCAGCCTGGACTGGTTCTACGAGCAGTACGTGCCCGACGTTTCTCAGCGCCGCGACTGGCGTTGCTCGCCGTTGCATGCGGGTGCGGCCCTGCAAGGCAGCGCTCCGGCGCTGCTGTTGGCCGCGGAATTCGATCCGTTGCTGGACGAAGGCCTGGCCTACGCCCAAGCGCTGGTGGCGCAGGGCGTGGAGGTGGAAGCCGAGCGCTGCTGTGGCATGACCCATGACTTCCTGCGGATGGGCAACCTGGTGCCGGAGGTGGAGGGCTATTACCGGCGGGTGGCGGAGTTCCTGGCGGCGCGCTGGTGATACCGCTTCAACGGACGCTTGCTGCGTTGTTGAAGCGTAGGGCGAATAACCTGGAACAGGTTATCCGCCGGCCACTTAGCGGCGCATAACGCTGGCGCGTTATGCGCCCTGCGATACTCGCGAAGTGCTGGCTGGGCTTTTGTAGGAGCGAGCTTGCTCGCGAACCGCACTCTGCCGATGCGCCGGATCAGGCGGCGAATGGTTCGCGAGCAAGGACTGGGCGTCCCCCTCGGTCCTACGAAGAGCAGGCTTACCGCACCGCCGCCACCGGCTGCGCACCCACCTCGCGGCTGGCGGCGTCCTGCAGCGCCGGGCTGGCCCAGTCGGCGGCCTTGAATTCACGGCGGATCAGGCCGTAGCTCCTGGCTGCCGTGATGGACGCATCCAGGCGGCCGAGGAAATCGGCGTCGAGCTTCGGCGAGAGGACTTCCGCCAGGGGGCGATCCTTGAATTCGCTCTTGAAGATCACCGACGGGTAATTGGCCTGCTTCGATACCAGCTCGATATAGGCATCGCGGTTGGCCTCGGCGCTGGCCCACTGCACGGCTTGCAACTGTACCTTCAGCAGGCGCTCGGTGATGTCCGGGTGGGCGTCGACGAACTCGCCGTTGCCTACCAGCAATGCCTGCAAGGTGCCGGCGCCGCCGAGGTCGTGGGTGCTCAGGGGGATTTCCGCCAGGCCCTTGTCGCGCAGGGCGAACAGGCCGGCAAGGCCCCAGGTGGCGTCGATCTGCTTGGCCGCCAGGGCGGCGAGGGCGGCGCTGAAATCCAGGTTGATGACCTTCAGGTCCTTCTCGGAAAGGCCGGCGCTGGCCAGGGCGTTGTCGAACGACAGCTGGCTGGCGGTGCCGCGGAAAATGCCCACGCGCTTGCCCTTGAGGTCGGCCAGAGTCTTGATTCCCGAGCCCGGCTGCACGCCCAGGTAATGGTTGACGCCGCGCGCGGTGGCGGCCAGCACGCGGCTGTCCAGGCCGCTGGACTTGCCGATGATCGCCGCCAGATCGCCCAGGTAGGCAAAGTCCACCTGGCCATTGGCGAAGGCCTCGTTGACCACCGGGCCGGCGCCCTTGAAGAAGCTCCATTTCACCTGGATGCCGTCCTTGGCGAATTCCTTCTCCAGCAACTGGCGGGTGTAGAGGATGTCCACCACGCCGCCGCCGGAGTGGTTCTGCCCGGCGCTGACGTCGGGCACGGCGATGCGGATTTCCTTCAGCGGGTCGGCCGCCTGGGTCACCAGCGGGTAGGCGCCGAGCAGGCCGGCCAGTACTGGCGCAGCGAAGAGGGACAGCAATTGTTGGGTGAGGGCCTTCATGGCGCCTGCCTCCTGCAGTAGGGGAGCGCATGCGGCTCCGGCGCCCGCACTAAAGGCACGGGGCCGCCCTTCAACAAAATAATAAAAATGCATTTTTTAGAAACTGTTCGAGCTAAGCGAGGGATCACAGGGCTTCGCGGGCAGATGCCCGGAGGGCATAAAAAATATTCGGCGAATGCATTGGATGAGCGCCCGGGCCTTCCCTTAAATGGCCTGTGTTAGCTCATAAATGCATTGATATAACTATTTATATTCCAATGAAGAATATTACGAAGCCCTATCGCCTTGCGCTTCCCAGCCCCCGCCTGAGGCCTTCGACCTTCGGCTGGAGCGGGTTCGAACCCCTGTTGCCGTGGTTGCTGCCGCTGAGCATCGGCTTGCTCTGGTGGATCGCCAGCCACCGTCACTGGATGTCCGCGCAGATACTGCCCACGCCCGAGCTGGTGCTGCAGGCCGGGCGCGAACTGCTTGCCGGTGAGCTCTGGCAGCAACTGGGCATCAGCCTGAAGCGTCTGCTCTGGGGCCTGCTGGCCGGTATCCTCAGCGGGCTGGCACTGGGCGCCTGGCTCGGTTTCAGCCGCCGTGCCGAGCGTCTGGTGCTGCCCACCTTCAGTGCCCTGGCGCAGGTCCCGACCCTCGCCTGGATTCCGTTGTTCATGCTGTTCTTCGGCATTGGCGAGCTGCTCAAGCTGGTGGTGCTGATCAAGGCCATCATCGTGCCGGTGACGCTGCACACCCTGGTCGGCGTGCGCGATGCCCAGCCGCGTCTGCGCGAGGCCGCTGCCGTGCTGCGTCTGCCGCGCCACCTGCTGCTGTGGCGGTTGATCCTGCCGGCAGCGCTTCCCGCCTTCCTTACCGGCGTGCGCCTGGCACTGGCGCAGGGCTGGACCTCGCTGCTGGCCGTGGAGTTGCTGGCTTCCAGCGAGGGCATCGGCTACCTGATGGTGCAGGCGCGGCAGTTGTTCATGCTGGATATCGTGTTCGTCTGCATCCTGGTCATCGGCCTGGTCGGCGCGGCGATGGATCGCGGTATCCAGGCCCTTGATCGGCACCTGGTGCACTGGCCGCAACAGGCTGCCGGCGAGTTTCGCCGAAGTGAAGCCGGGCAGGGCTGGCAGCGTCTGCAACCCTGGCTGCTGCCGCTGGGGCTGCTGGCGATCTGGCAGGCGGCGAGCGCGCTGGAGTGGGTCGATCCGGCCATTCTCGCCAGCCCCGCGTCGGTGGCGGTCGCGCTGTGGGACGGGTTGCTGGATAACAGCCTGACCACTGCACTGTTCGCCAGCCTGCAACGCACGCTCGCCGGATTGCTGCTGGGCGGCTCGCTGGGCTTCCTGCTTGGGCTCGGCCTGGGCTTGTGGCGTCCGGCGGAAAGACTACTCGGCCCGTCCTTCGCGGCGCTGCGCCAGGTGGCGATCTTCGCCTGGGTGCCGCTGCTCACCGCCTGGTTCGGGCTCGGCGAGCTGGCCAAGGTGGTGTTCGTCGGCCTGGCCGCGTTCTTCCCGCTGCTGCTGGCGACCCAGCGCGGCATTGCCAGCCTGCCGGCGCAACTCAGCGAGGCGGCCATCGCGCTGCGTCTCTCGCGCTGGCAACGGTTGCGCCGGCTGGTGCTGCCGGGCGCCGCGCCGTCGGTGTTCGCCGGGGTGCGCCTGGCGCTGATCTACGCCTGGCTCGGCACCATCGGCGCCGAGTACTTCATGCCCTCGGACGGTGGCATCGGCAGCCTGATGATCGGCGCGCAACAACTCTTCCGCATGGACCTGGTCGGCGCCGGCATGTTGCTGGTCGGCCTCAACGGAGCTCTGCTGGCCGCGCTCGGCCAGCGCATCGAAGCGCGGCTGACGCGCTGGAGACACGCATGAACGCTTTCGCATCGCAGGCGCTGGTGAGCTTTCGCCAGGTCGCCAAGAGTTTCCCCGTGGACGGCCGCGAGCTGCAGGCCATCGAACGCTTCGACCTGGAAATTGCCGACGGCGAGTTCATTGCCATCGTCGGCGCCAGCGGTTGTGGCAAGTCCACGCTGCTGCGCCTGCTGGTCGGGCTCGACCGTGAGTTCCGGGGCGAGATCCGTATCGACGGCGCGCTCATCGACGGCATTGGCGGCGAACGCGGCATCGTGTTCCAGGAACACCGCCTGTTCCCCTGGCTGAACGTGGAGCAGAACGTCGCCCTTGGTCTGGTCAACGAACCGCTGAGCGAGTCCGGCAAGGCTTCGAAAGTGGCTGATTACCTGGAGTTGGTGGGTTTGACCGCCTTCGCCCGCGCCTACCCGCACCAGCTTTCCGGCGGCATGGCGCAGCGCGTGGCCATTGCCCGAGGCCTCGTGGCCAGCCCGCGCATCCTGCTGCTGGACGAACCCTTCGGCGCGCTGGACGCGCTGACCCGCCAGCAGTTGCAGGAGGAGCTGTTGCGCATCCGCCAGCGCGAGCGCATCACCACCGTGCTGGTGACCCACGACGTGGAGGAGGCGCTGTTCCTCGCCGACCGCGTGGTGGTGATGGCGCCGCGTCCGGGGCGCATCAAGCGCATCGTCGAGGTGCCGCTGGCGCATCCGCGCGAGCGCGGCGGCTACGACTTCCTGCGCCAGCGCGAGGCGTTGCTGCACGAGTTGACGGGCGAGGGCGACTACGTCGCGCCGCAGCTCAAGCGGGTGGAAGACCTGCCGTTCGAGTTCATTGCCTGCTGATCCAAACACCAAACCCTGTAGGAGCGAGCTTGCTCGCGAATCGCCCTGCAGCGGGGTTTGTTCGCGAGCAAGCTCGCTCCTACATAGAACACCCACCTACCGAGTCCGACCATGAGCAAACGCCCCAACTTCCTCGTCATCGTCGCCGACGACCTCGGCTTCTCCGACCTCGGCGCCTTTGGTGGCGAGATCGCCACGCCGCACCTGGACGCCCTGGCCCTCGAAGGCCTGCGCCTGACCGATTTCCACACCGCGCCGACCTGCTCGCCGACGCGCTCGATGCTGCTCACCGGCACCGACCACCACATCGCCGGCATCGGCACCATGGCCGAGGCACTGACGCCGGAGCTGGAAGGCAAGCCGGGCTACGAGGGCTATCTCAACGATCGCGTGGTGGCGCTGCCGGAGCTGCTGCGCGAGGCGGGTTACCAGACCCTGCTCTCGGGCAAATGGCACCTGGGCCTGAAGTTGGAGCAGGCGCCCCACGCGCGCGGCTTCGAGCGCTCCTTCTCGCTGCTGCCGGGCGCGGCCAACCATTACGGTTTCGAGCCGCCCTACGATGAAACCACTCCGCGCATCCTCAAGGGCACGCCAGCGCTGTACGTCGAGGACGACCAGTTCATCGACGAGCTGCCGGCGGACTTCTATTCCTCCGATGCTTTCGGCGACAAGCTGATCCAGTACCTCAAGGAGCGTGATCAGAACCGCCCGTTCTTCGCCTACCTGCCGTTCTCCGCGCCGCACTGGCCGCTGCAGGCGCCCAAGGAGGTGGTCGACAAGTACCGGGGCCGCTACGACGCCGGCCCCGAGGCGTTGCGCCTGGAACGCCTGGAGCGGCTCAAGCAGCTGGGCCTGATCGACGCCGACGTGCAGGCGCATCCGGTGCTGGCGATCAGCAAGGAGTGGGCGCGTCTGAGCGACGAGGAGAAGGCCAAGTCGGCGCGGGCCATGGAGGTCTACGCGGCGATGGTCGAGCGCCTGGACTGGAACGTCGGCCGCGTCGTCGAGTACCTGCGCCAGCAGGGCGAGCTGGACAACACCTTCGTCCTGTTCATGTCCGACAACGGTGCCGAAGGTGCGCTGCTGGAGGCCTTCCCGCGCTTCGGCCCGGACCTGCTGAGCTTCCTCGACCAGCACTACGACAACAGCCTGGAGAACATTGGCCGCGCCAACTCCTACATCTGGTACGGCCCGCGCTGGGCCCAGGCAGCCACCGCGCCGTCGCGGCTGTACAAGGCCTTCACCACCGAGGGCGGCATCCGCGTGCCGGCCCTGGTGCGCTACCCGGCGCTGCAGCGCCAAGGCGAGATCAGCCACTCGTTCTCCACGGTGATGGACATCACCCCGACCATCCTCGACCTGGCCGGCGTGCGCCATCCGGGCAGGCAGTGGCATGGCCGCGAGGTGGCCGAGGTGCGCGGCAAGTCGTGGCTGGGCTGGTTGTCCGGCGAGACGGAGCAGGCTCACGACGAGAAGACCGTCACCGGCTGGGAGCTGTTCGGCATGCGCGCCATCCGCCAGGGCGACTGGAAGGCGGTGTACCTGCCCGCGCCGGTCGGTCCGGCCACCTGGCAGCTGTACGATCTGGCCAGCGACCCGGGCGAGACAAAGGACCTGGCCAAGAGCGAGCCGGCGAAGCTGGAAGCGTTGATCGAGCACTACAAGCAGTACGTCAACGAGACCGGCGTGATCGACGCGCCGCCACCGTTCCTCGCGCGCTGATCGCCAGCGCCACAGCGTTGCTTCCCGCTCGTGCGGGAAGCAACGGCAGTCCCGCGCAAGGGATAGAACCGGCAGCCGCCCGATTGCTCGGACTGACGGCGGCCACCGGAATGTACTTCCCATCGGTTTGGCTGCGCTGGCCTTCTGTCTTGTCGGCTTATGTGGGCCCGTCGTTGAGGCCGTCCTGGTGGGCAGCGGACAGATGGGGCTCCTGCCGGCTGTCCTCGGGCTCGATGTCCAGCCGTTCTTCCAGTGACTCCTCGCGGGTCACTCTGGGATCGGGGTCAGGGGTATCCACGGGGGTTTTCATGCTCACCTCGCTTGCCGGGCCTGCTTGCCGGCCAGGGCGCGCAGGCGTGCGCCGGCGACCACCACCTTGCGCGGCCGGTGGGTCGGGTTCACCGGGACGAAGGTCTGCAGTTCGATGCGCTTGAGGAACCAGTCGACGTTGTCCTCCTCCAGCGGGCCTTCCACGGTCATCAGGTCGCGACGGATCCGCTCCACCAGATTGTTCAGGAGGATGGTGCTGGCTTGCTCCTCCTGCTGGATGACGCGGGAGATCAGGCGCTTGCCCAACGCGTTGCGCAGGTTTATCAGCAAGGTGCCGTCGGGCCTGGGCGAGAATTGCGGATGGTAGTCGCTGAACAGGTGACTCAGGTGCTTGATGGCCGTATCGCGGCAACTGGACATGTCGATCCCTCCCGGTGGTTGGCAAAAGCCAGAGCGCTGGCTTGAGCCTGAAACCTCGCATCCGCCGTGCCAGAGCGGGAGAGACTGTTTCATCCGCTTAACAGGTTGTTATTGCTGGAAATCGCGCAGGCATGCTGGCCTTTGGTCATTTGCAGGATGCAAGGTTGCACCGGCAATGGGCTGGAAAATGCACGGCCAGGCACCTCGCCACCTTCATCGTCGCCCTGCCTGCCGCGTTGGCAGGCCTTCTGTCCGAAACCCGCACCGGCCCGAAGGCCCTCCTGACGCCTGCGGTGCCTGCCGGCGCTGGTGATCCGCTTGCCGATGCCGGAGAACTCCGTTGCCTGGGCCAATCGCCAGCATTTCCCTCGGGCAACCGAGCGGGCAGGGTTGATCTAGGAAGAGGAGGTGGCCATGACGCAGTTCCGACGCCTGGACGTGGAAGCAGTGCTCCACGAAGCCTATCCGCTGTTCCATTTCTCCTGCTACCGGGAGGAGGGTGGCCGCTATTCGATCCGCCTCAGCAGCCAACTGGCGGACATGCCCTGTACCACCGTGGTCGGTATCCACGGCGACGAGCTGAGCAGCGCAGGGCGGGTGCGCAGTCTTGGCCTGGAGCTGATTGATAGTTTCATCGACCAGTGAGCGGCGACGGCGCCGCCGCTCACCGCTCGGGCATCAGCGACTGCGGCTCAAGGCGCAGGCCGCCGCCAGCAGCCCTGCGGCGGTGGCCAGCACTGCAGCGGTCTGCCAGGGATGTTCACCGGCGTACTCGCCGCTCGCGCGAATGGCCCGGCGGCTGCGCTGAATCAGGTGTTCGCTGGTTTCCCGGCTGTCGTCCACCAGGTCCCGCAGCCTCGTCTTGAACGCCGGCAGTTGTTCTGCCGTCAGGTCCCGGCTGCTGGCCAGCAGGTTTTCCAGGTCGTTCACCAGGGATTGCAGTTCCTGCACGCCGCTGTTGCGGGAAGCAGGGAACCATCGATAGCTGCCCATTGATTGTCTCCTTGATCGCTTCTGGTTTGAGTGCGCCGGGTCGACTGCGCTGTCGGAGGTTGATCCGCCACTGGCGTTCTGGCGCGCTGCCTCGCGGGTTGGCGGATTTTCCGGCGCCTTTCGACAGAGCCCCATGACCGCCAGTCGTTCATTGATTCTGATGAGTGGAGCCTGACGGTTCGTGCCGGGCGTGCTTGAGTGCAAGGGGCGCTCGCCGGCCCTTTTTTTGCCATCGTTGGAGGCTGTGCAGGTGCGACGATTGGTGGCAGCGCGCGGGGGCGCGCAGGGGCGATCGCTTGTGCGAGGATGCCGCCGCCACGCCATGAGCACTTCAACGAACCGGGAGACGACTGCCGATGCTGATCCGTGACTTTCGCGACGACGACATGGAGCGGGTGCTGGATATCTGGCTGCGCGCTTCGCAGCAGGCCCACGACTTCATCGATACCGATTTCTGGCAGCAGCGGCTGCAGGACATGCGTGACGTCTACCTGCCTGCCGCCGCGTCGCGCGTCGTCGAGAACGACGGCTGCGTGAGCGGCTTCTACAGCCTGCATGACGGTGCGCTGGCCGCCCTGTTCGTCGCGCCGGAATGCCAGGGCAAGGGGCTGGGTTCGCACCTGCTGAGCGATGCAAAGATTCACCTGCCGATGCTGGAACTGGCGGTTTACTCGGCCAATGCCGGCGCGGTGGCGTTCTACCAGCGGCACGGTTTCGAGGTGCTGGAGGAACGTGCGGACGAACACACCGGCCATCCCGAGAAACGCATGGGCTGGATTGCGCGCCCGACGGTCTGTGGATGCTGAAGAAAGCCGTTGCCGCTCTGCTGCTGGCCATTGCCGGCCCCGTCACTGCCATGGATGGCAAGGGCAACTCCTCGGATCACTTCACCGTTGGCACCAGCCTCGGCACGGCCGCTGCCAGCGAGTCCAGCAGCCATTCACCGCGTGCCTACCAGCAGGCGCGCGATGACGCTTTGGCCTACGTTGCCTCTGCCGGTCTGATCCATGGCGCGCAACTGGAACACGCGTTGCGCGAATACCGCAGGGTGCATCCGCAATCGACGCTCAGTGACCTGCAGTTGGCCCAGGCCTTCGCCAGTCAGGGCTGAGGCATCCGGCTGAGCAGCCGTTAGCGGCGCGCCAGGCCTCAGCCAATCCAGTGGCTCGCGGCATGCCGGCTGGAGGCATAGTCCAGGTGCAGGGCGAAGGAGGCCTGGAAGAACTCCAGTAGCCGGGAGTCCAGCACCAGTGTATTGAGCGAGGCGAGAGAGCCGATCACCTGTTTCACATCGGCGTCGGTTTCTCCGCAGCGGTTTTCATGGCACAGGCGCTGGGTCTGCCGGTCGGCGCTGATACGGCAGATGCACTCGGCATCGCGGCAGTTGCGTACCTTCAGGCTCAGCTCCGGCAGATCGCGGCGACCCTCGAGCAGCTCGATGCTGCACTCCAGGCCGTGCCGGCGCGCGAACTCGCTGGCGCGGGCGAAGACCGGCAGGGCCACCTCCACCAGTGCGCTCTGGTAGGCATCGGCGAAACTCTCAGGGTCAGCGCTCATCCGGTCTCTCCTGTGCTCGCTACACAAATTCCCGGCGCAAGGCAGGCCGGGGATGTGTGATGGACCACGAAATTCGCGGCTTGCGCGCTGCCCGGCCGGATTTTCCGCCGAGCGGTTGTGCAGCCTGGCGTCTCAGATGGCCGTCGTCCGGGCTTCGGCCTGCAACGCCTGGATCACCGAGGGGCGTGCACCGACCTCCTGGCGGAAACGACGGATCGCCGGATACGCCTGGAGATTGACCTCCAGGTGTTCGGACCAGCCCAGCACGGTGAACAGGTAGGCATCGGCGATGCTGAAGCGGCCCGCGAAGGTGTGGCCATTCGCGGCCAACACCTGTTCCAGGTAGTCCAGGCGCCGGGCCAGCTTCGCGCGCAGCCGATCCTTCACCGGGTCGGGGATTTCTCCGTCGAACAGCGGGCTCATCCCCGCATGCAGTTCGCTGCCGATGAAGTTCAGCTGTGCCTGCAGTTGCGTGCGCCCCAGGGTGCCATTGGCGGGCGCAAGGCCTGCTTCGGGTCGCAGGTCGGCGAGGTACTGTAGAATTGCCGCGCCTTCGGTCAGCACCGTGCCGTCTTCCAGTTGCAGCGCCGCGACATAGCCTTTCGGGTTGATCTGGTAGAAGTCGTGGCCGTCCGCGGTGCGCTTGGTCTGGTTGTTCACGCGCACCAGCGAGAAGGGCAGGCCGAGCTCGCGCAGGACGATGTGCGGAGCGAGGGAGCAGGCGTCGGGGGCGAAGTAGAGCTTCATCGGGCGGACTCTGGTCGGAAATGGGCGGCCAGTATTCCCGACCCCGATGCGGCGCGTAAGAACGCACTTTTTTGTGCGCTGGGCACAAAAAGGTTACCGGGAAGCGAAGATGAAGAAGAACGTTTCGGGCTGCTCGGTCGAGGAAGCCATGCGGGTGATCGGCGGTCGCTGGCGGCTGCTTCTGGTGTCGTACCTGCTCGACGGCAGCAAGCGTTTCAACGAGTTGCGCCGCGACATGCCGGAGATTTCCCAGCGGGTGCTGACCGCCGAGCTGCGTGCGCTGGAAGAGGCCGGGCTGGTGACTCGCACCGTGTACCCCGAGGTCCCGCCGCGCGTGGAGTATCGCCTGAACGATGACGGTGACCGGCTGCGTCCGGTAGTGGACGCGGTGAAGACCTTCGGCCTCTGGCTCAAGGCCCGCCCGGCATCGTAGGGCTGGCGGGGGCGCCTGGCCCATGCCGACGATCCATCGGCAGGGCCGACGATGCCACCTGCGCCGCAACCTGAGCGGGAGCGACGCTCCTGCACCGGATTACTCCGGGTTGCACCTTTTCCAGCTCTGGCACGAACACTGCTTCCTTCCCGTCATCCGGCCGCCCCTTGCGGGTTGCAGCCGGGCGAGCCCGTGGCCGTGCTCCGTTTGGTAGCGCCGTGTGTGGGAAATGTCACTGGTTGCACCGGTTTTGCGCGTACGATCAAAGGCTTGTTTTTATTGGGTTGCACCTGGTTGCACCCTGCGATTCGGCGGTATAACCTTGCGCCGTTTTCAGGCACACCTTCTAACAACAGGAAGCCCCATGGCCACCACCACCCTTGGCGTGAAGCTCGACGACGCCACCCGCGAGCGCCTCAAGCTGGCTGCCCAGCAACTCGACCGTACCCCGCACTGGCTGATCAAGCAGGCCATCTTCTCCTACCTGGAACAGGTGGAAAGCGGTCTGACCCCGGCCGAGCAATCCGGCCTGGCCGCGGCGGCGGGCGAGGAGTCGCTGGATTCGCTGAACGAACAAGGGTTGCAGGTCTTCCTCGATTTCGCCGAAAGCATCCTGCCGCAGTCCGTGCTGCGTGCGGCCATCACCGCCGCCTACCGCCGCCCGGAAACCGAGGCGCTGCCGATGCTGCTGGACCTGGCCCGCCTGCCGAAAGAGCAGGCCGGCGCCGCCAGCAAGATGGCGCTGGGTATCGCCGAGAAGCTGCGTAACCAGAAGAACGCCGGTGGCCGCCAGGGCCTGGTGCAAGGCCTGCTGCAGGAGTTCTCCCTGTCGTCCCAGGAAGGCGTGGCGCTGATGTGCCTGGCCGAAGCGCTGCTGCGCATCCCGGACAAGGCCACCCGTGACGCGTTGATCCGCGACAAGATCAGCAACGGCAACTGGAGCCAGCACCTGGGCCAGAGCCCGTCGATGTTCGTCAATGCGGCCTCCTGGGGCCTGCTGATCACCGGCAAGCTGGTGGCAACGCACACCGAAGCCGGCATGTCCTCGTCGCTCAATCGCATCATCGGCAAGTCCGGCGAGCCGCTGATCCGCAAGGGCGTGGACATGGCCATGCGCCTGATGGGCGAGCAGTTCGTCACCGGCGAGACCATCGCCGAAGCGCTGGCCAACGCGGCCAACATGGAATCCCGCGGCTTCCGCTACTCCTACGACATGCTCGGCGAAGCCGCGCTGACCGAGGAAGACGCCAAGCGCTACCTGGCCTCCTATGAGCAGGCCATCCACGCCATCGGCAAGGCTTCCCACGGCCGTGGCATCTACGAAGGCCCGGGCATCTCGATCAAGCTCTCCGCCCTGCACCCGCGCTACAGCCGCGCGCAGTACGACCGCGTGATGGACGAGCTGTACCCGACCGTGCTCGGCCTGGTGAAGATGGCCCGCGACTACGACATCGGCATCAACATCGACGCCGAGGAAGCCGACCGCCTGGAAATCTCCCTCGACCTGCTCGAGCGCCTGTGCTTCGAGCCGTCGCTGGCGGGCTGGAACGGTATCGGTTTCGTCATCCAGGCCTACCAGAAGCGCTGCCCGTACGTGATCGACTACGTCATCGACCTGGCCAAGCGCAGCCGCCACCGCCTGATGATCCGCCTGGTGAAGGGCGCCTACTGGGACAGCGAGATCAAGCTCGCCCAGGTCAACGGCCTGGAAGGCTACCCGGTCTACACCCGCAAGCCGTACACCGACGTGTCCTACCTGGCCTGCGCGCGCAAGCTGCTGGCCGTTCCGGAAGCCATCTACCCGCAGTTCGCCACCCACAACGCCCACTCGCTGTCGGCCATCTACCAGCTGGCCGGGCAGAACTACTACCCGGGCCAGTACGAGTTCCAGTGCCTGCACGGCATGGGCGAGCCGCTGTACGAGCAGGTCGTGGGCAAGGTCGCCGACGGCAAGTTCAACCGTCCGTGCCGTATCTATGCACCGGTGGGCAGCCACGAAACCCTGCTGGCGTACCTGGTGCGTCGCCTGCTGGAAAACGGCGCCAACACCTCCTTCGTCAACCGCATCGCCGACCACAGCATCTCGCTGCAGGACCTGGTGCTCGACCCGGTGCTGCAGGTCGAGCAGATGGCTGCGCAGGAAGGCACCCTGGGCCTGCCGCACCCGCGCATCCCGCTGCCGTGTGACCTGTATGGCGACTCCCGGCTGAACTCCGCCGGCATCGACCTGGCCAACGAACACCGCCTGGGTTCGCTGTCCTCGGCGCTGCTGTCGAGCACCAACCACGCCTATGTCGCCGAGCCGATGCTGGGCCTGGCCGACGCGGCGCCGGGCGATGCGCAACCGGTGCGCAACCCGGCGGATCACCGCGACGTGGTGGGCCACGTGCGGGAAGCCAGCGAGGCCGACGTGAACAACGCCATCCTCGGCGCACTGTCCAGCGCGCAGATCTGGCAGTCCACCCAGCCGGCCGAGCGCGGCGCCATCCTGCAGCGCGCCGCCGACCTGATGGAAGCCGAGATCCAGTCGCTGATGGGCGTGCTGGTGCGCGAGTCGGGCAAGACCTTCGCCAACGCCATCGCCGAAGTGCGCGAGGCGGTGGACTTCCTGCGCTACTACGGCGCCCAGGCCAGCACCCACTTCGCCAACGACAGCCACCGCCCGCTGGGCCCGGTGGTCTGCATCAGCCCGTGGAACTTCCCGCTGGCGATCTTCAGCGGCCAGGTAGCCGCCGCCCTGGCCGCCGGCAACACCGTGCTGGCCAAGCCGGCCGAGCAGACCCCGCTGATCGCTGCCCAAGCCGTGCGCATCCTGCTCGAAGCCGGCGTACCCGCTGGCGCCGTGCAGCTGCTGCCGGGCCGCGGTGAAACCGTCGGTGCCCGCCTGGTGGGTGACGAACGCGTGCGTGGCGTGATGTTCACCGGCTCCACCGAAGTGGCCGGCATCCTCCAGCGCAACATCGCCGGGCGCCTCGACGCCCAGGGTCGCACCATCCCGCTGATCGCCGAAACCGGCGGCCTCAACGCGATGATCGTCGACTCCTCGGCGCTGGCCGAGCAGGTGGTGGTCGACGTGGTCAACTCCGCCTTCGACAGCGCCGGCCAGCGTTGCTCCGCGCTGCGCGTACTGTGCGTGCAGGAAGATGCGGCCGACCGCGTGGTGCAGATGCTCAAGGGCGCCATGGCCGAGTACCGCGTCGGCGCGCCGGAGCGCCTGCACACCGACATCGGTCCGGTGATCGACGAGGAAGCCAAGGGCAACATCGACAAGCACATCCAGGTGATGCGCGACAAAGGCCGCAAGGTATTCCAGAGCGCCCGCGTGGATGCCGAGGAAATCAAGCGCGGCACCTTCGTCGTGCCGACCCTGATCGAGCTGGACAGCTTCAGCGAACTCAAGCGCGAAATCTTCGGCCCGGTGCTGCACGTGGTGCGTTACCAGCGTGCCGAGCTGGGCCAGCTGCTCGCGCAGATCAACGAATCCGGCTATGGCCTGACCCTGGGCGTGCACACCCGCATCGACGAGACCATCGCACAGGTGGTCGGCACCGCCCACGTCGGCAACCTCTACGTCAACCGCAACGTGGTTGGCGCTGTGGTCGGCGTGCAGCCGTTCGGTGGTGAAGGCCTGTCCGGCACCGGCCCCAAGGCCGGCGGCCCGCTGTACCTGTACCGCCTGCTGTCGACCCGCCCGCAGGAAGCGGTGGCCAACCAGCTCAAGGGCGATGGCGCCCAGGCGCTGCCGCGCCCGAAGGACGCCGAGAAGGCCGTGGAAGCACTCGCCCAGTGGGCGCAGAAGGACACCGCCCTGGCGGCGCAACTGGCCGGCTATGTCGCTCTCTCGCAGAGCTTCACCCAGCAGGTGCTGACCGGCCCGACCGGCGAGCGCAACACCTATACCCTGTTGCCGCGCGAGCATGTGCTGTGCCTGGCGGAAGACCGCGCCGACCTGCTCGCGCAGCTGGCTGCCGTGCTCGCGGTGGGCAGCCGTGCGCTGGTCGCCGAGTCCAATGCTGCCGTGGTGAAGGAACTGCCGAAGGAGGTTGCCCAGCGCATCGAGCTGGTCGCCGACTGGAGCGCGACCGACAAGGTGTTCGACGCCATCCTGCACCACGGCGATTCCGACCAGCTGCGTGCGGTCTGCGAGCAGGCCAGCCAGCGCAAGGGCGCCATCGTCGGCGTCACCGGGCTGAACCGTGGGGAAACCGATATCCCGCTGGAACGCCTGCTGATCGAGCGCGCCCTGAGCGTCAACACCGCCGCTGCCGGCGGCAACGCCAGCCTGATGACCATCGGCTGACGACGGTGCCGGGAGCCCCTCACCGGGCGCTCCCGGCCAGCTTTACGGTCGCGCCTGCGACCACCCGGCCTGCCAGCCTTCGGGCGGAGCTACCCGCTCCCGGCAGGCCGTCCCCCTCGCGCTTGCTGCGCAATCCGTTTCGGGCTTGGTGCCCGGCACAACGGCGGAGCTACCCGCTCCGCCGATTTCATTGATGCACCTCGTCTGCCTATCGCACCGGGGGTAGTCCACCTGCCTCGGGCAACCCGCCGGCACGGCTCACCTGATGGATGCGTCAACACCGCCACGCTAGCGGTGGAATGAGCCTCGCCCCAGGCAATCCAGGTGGCGCTTTCCGCCTCTCGGTTCAGCTGCACTCGGCGGCGGCCAGTGAAACCGATGACTTGCTCAGGGGGAAGGATAGGAAGGCCGACGTCGCCTACACTCACGGCTGTCGCAGCACATAGAGGCGGGATACTCGATGCGCAGATGGCCTGCTGTTCTACTTTTTTCCTGTGTCACCGGAGCGGCCATCGCCGATGAAGTACCGGATGCGGTACAAGCCTGTGCTGTCTGTCATGGCATGCACGGCGAGGGTACGGCGCAAGGGCCCATGCTGGCGGGGCTCTCGGCCGATTACATTTCGGCGCAAGTGGCGCATTTCAACTCGCGGCAGCGCAGCAATGCGCTGATGGGACCGATGGCCGAAGCCTACGCCTCGGCCGATCTGCTGCAGCCGGCCGCCGCTTACTACGCCGCCCAAGGCAAGCAGCCGGCGCTGCAGGTTCGCGGGCAACAGCCCGCCGCTTCGCCGGCGGAGAAGCTCTACTACCAGGGTGACCTGTCCCGCGACATTCCGGCCTGTTTCAGCTGTCACGGCCCCTCGGCCGTCGGCGCGGGGCCATTTCCTCGGCTCGCCGGGCAACAGGCGGCGTATCTGCAGGCGCAGTTGCAGGCCTGGCGCAAGGGCGAACGCGGCGGCGACCCGGAAGGCATGATGGGTGCGATCGCCAAGCGCCTGAACGACAAGGACATCACTGCGCTGGCCAGCTATCTGGCGGCGATTCGCTGAGGAGTGCTCATGAACAGAACCCTGCTCTGCATGGCCTTGGCGGGAAGCGTTGCACTGCCGGTTCACGCGACCGATGCGGTGACTACGGCGATGGAAGAAATCACCGCACAACCCAAGGCCAAGGATGCCCATTACTTCAAGCCGCGCGACCTCTCGAAGATCCCCGACGGTGCCTTTGGCGACAAGATCCGCCGTGGCTACCAGCTGTTCGTCAATACCCAGCAGCTCAAGGGCCGCTACGTCGGCAACCAGCTGAACTGCACCAATTGCCACCTGGACGCCGGCACGAAGGCCTACGCCGCACCGATGTGGGCGGCCTACCTGGCTTACCCGGCCTTCCGCAAGAAAGACAACCGGGTGAACAACTTTGCCGAGCGCATCCAGGGCTGTTTCAACTACTCCATGAACGGCAAGGCCCCTGAACTGGGCTCACCCGAGCTGGTGGCGATGTCTGCCTATTCCTATTGGTTGCTCATGGGCGGCCTGCTGGATATGTACGGCATGCAGGACAAGCCCGTGCCGGAACTCAGCGACGCTGAACTGCAGCGCGGCGGTCGAGACGAGGCCTTCGTCCTGCCGGGACCACTGGCGGACAGGGTGAAGATGAAAGGGCGCGAAAACATGCCCGGACGTGCCTTTGCCGCGTTGCCGGCACCGCCGCTGGCCTACTCTCCGGAGCGGGGTTTGCAGGTCTATACCGAGCACTGTGCGATCTGCCACGGCCAGCAGGGGGAAGGCCGCCGGATGGCCGATGTGCCGGTGATTCCCGCGCTGTGGGGCAGCGATTCGTATAACTGGGGCGCCGGCATGCACCGGGTCAACACCGCCGCCACCTTCATCTACGAGAACATGCCGCTGGGCAAGAGCGTGCAACTCAACGTCCAGCAGGCCTGGGATGTAGCGGCCTACATGAACAGCCGGGAACGCCCGCAGGACCCGCGCTTCAAGGGGGATGTTGCCAGGACGGCAAAGGACTTCCACGCCTCCGACCAGGGCTATTACGGCCAATCGCTCGACGGAGCGGTGCTCGGCAGCCGGGCCTACCCGGCTGGCGTGCAGCCCTGACTGGCAGCGGTATGACCCGACGGCATCGACCCGCCGCCAGGCGGGCTCCATGAGCGAATTCGATCTCAGCGCATTAGCGGTAAGAAGGGGACGCAGATGAATACGGTGTTGCTCAAGATCAAGCACGAGTTCATCAAGGCACTTCCGCCGACCCTCTTCTTCTTCGTCATCCTGCACATCGTTGCCGCCATTCGCGCACTCATGATCAAGGGAACAGGCGTGCCGCTGCCCGTGACGGCTTCGGTCCTGATCGCCTCGCTGGTGCTCGGCAAGTCGGTACTGGTGGCCGACATGCTGCCGTTCATCAACCGCTTCCCGGAAAAGCCGCTGATCTGGAACGTCACCTGGAAGACCCTGATGTACGCCCTGGTCGCACTTTGCGTGCACTACCTGGAGCGACTCTACGAGTACTGGAAAGAGGCCCCCAGTCTGATGGACGCGAACTCCATGCTGTGGACGTCCATGAACTGGCCGCGCTTCTGGGCGGTGCAGATTCTGCTCATCACCTTGATCTTCATGTACTGCGTCATCTCGGAGCTGGCGCGGGTGATCGGCCATGATCGCCTGAGGAAAATGTTCCTCGGGCCACTGCCCCCAGGCCTGGGAAGTGACCGATCGGCCGAATGAGCTCGCGCTCGAAGGCGGTGACCTGTGAGCACCGGCGCGAGTGACGGCGGCACCGTTTTCAACCCTGGGGCCTTTGTCCCTCGTGCTGCACGGTGCGGGTCAGTTGCTCCAGCAGTTCCAGGTCGGTACTCATGCCCGAGGTCTCGCGGATGCGCGCGAGGATTTCCTTTTTCAGCGCGATGAATTCGGGAGCGACCTTCATGTCCTGATGGCGTTCGGCTGGCAGCGGAACCTCGTAGACGCTGTCGATGCGGCCGGGGCGGGGCGCCATCAGTACCACGCGGCCGCCCAGGTAGATCGCTTCCTCGACGTCGTGAGTGACGAACAGGATGGTGCTGTTCTCCAGCCGGTGCACATGGCGGATCAGGTCGTGCATCACCTCGCGGGTCTGCGCATCCAGTGCGCCGAAAGGCTCGTCCATCAGCAGGATCTGTGGCTTGGGCATCAGCGCGCGGGCGATCGCCACGCGTTGCTGCATGCCGCCGGACAACTGGCTGGGGTAGGCCTGGGCGAAGGCCGACAGGCCCATCAGGTTGAGCAAGGCATCGGCGCGGCCGCTGGCGACTTCCACGTCGGCGTCGCCGCGCACGGTGTCGGACACCACCTTGAGCCGGCGGCAGAACTTGATGTTGTCCATCACCTTCAGCCAGGGGTAGAGGCTGTAGTGTTGGAACACCATGGCGCGGTCGATGCCGGGGCCGTCGACGGCGCGGCCATCGACGAGGATGTCGCCGCCGCTGTGGCGCTCCAGTCCGCCGATGCTGCGTAGCAGGGTGGATTTGCCGCAGCCGGATGCTCCGACGAAGGTGACGAACTCGTTGGCGCGGATGTCCAGGTTGACGTCCTGCAGTGCCTGCACGTGGCGGCCCTGGCTGCTGAAGACCTTGTCGACGTGGCGAATGGCGATCTTGTTCTGGCTCATCAGGCTTACCTCTTCATCCAGGGAAAGGCCACTCGGCCGAGCCAGCGGAACGCCTGGTCGGTGAGCAGGCCGATGACGCCGATCAGCAGGATGCCGGCGAAGATCTTGTCGGTCTGCATGTAGCGCTGGGCGCGCAGGATGGCGTAGCCCAGGCCGGAGTTGGCGGCGACCAGTTCGGCCACCACCAGGTAGGTCCAGGCCCAGCCGCAGGTGATGCGCAGGGTGTCCAGCAGTGCCGGGCGGGCCGAGGGCAGCACCACCAGCTTGATGATCTCCGTGCGGTTGGCGCCCATGGTCTGCGCCGCCTCGATCTGCGCCATGGGCACGCGGCGCACGTCCTCGGCGACCATCAGGACCATCTGGAAGAAGGTGCCGATGAAGATGATCAGCACCTTGGAGCCTTCGTCGATGCCGACCCAGAGCATCACCAGCGGGATGAACGCCACCGCCGGCATGTAGCGGATGAAGTCGGTGAGCGGTTCGAGGAACGCCTGCACCGGGCGGTAGGTGCCGATGTACAGGCCCAGCGGCAGGGCGATCACCGCCGAAGCGAGGAAGCCGGCCATGACCCGGTAGACGCTGATGGCGATGTCGCCCAGCAGGCCCTCGTCGCTCCACCAGTGGCCGATGCGCTTGAGCACGGCGTCCGGGCCGGGGAAGAACATCGGGTTGGCCAGCCCGGCGGCGCTGTAGGCCCACCAGAGCAGCAAGGGCAGCAGCAGGCCGGCGGCAGCCAGGGTCCAGATGGCGCTGCGTGGCAGCTCGCCACGGATCACCCACCAGCGCTGGCGGGCGGGCTGCGCGACGGGCCGGGGCAGGGGCTGGTGGGCGGTCATGGCGTCACCTCCTCATCGGGGAACAAGGGCTGCTCGTAGGGTTGCCAGCCACCGGTGGGTGGCGTGGCGCCCAGGCTGGCGAGCCACTTGGCGTCACTCAGCAAGGCGGGGTGGTCGGGATCGGCGGCGGCAGGCAGCAGCCGGGCACCGATGCGCGCCGGCAGGGTGCTGAGTTCGATGCGCCAGGGCGCTACGCCGCCCTGGTGGCGGCCGAAGCTCAGCTCGAAATCCAGCCGTTCGGGGTGGTCGCGATCGAACAGCGCGGCAAGCGATTGCGCGTGCGGCAGCGGCAGTCGGCGCCCGGCGGCGAACAGGAAGCAGTCGCCGGCCAGCAGCAGGCAGCCCTGGCGGCCATCGGCGGCGCTCAGCCATACGCCACGGTTGCGCCCGAGAGACTCCGGCAGGCGCTCCCAGACTTCGTGGTAGCTGCCGTCCAGGCCGTCTTCGAGGACCTTTTCGGTGTTCACGAAGTGCATGCGGCCGATGTCCTTGCCGCCGTTGGGTGGCTGGAAGTCGATGGCGCGATGCCACTGGCAAATCTCGCCGCTGATCTCGGTGATGCCGGCAAATCCCGCCTGGGTGGCCAGCTCGGCGGATGATTGCGGCGCCGGCAGGGGGATGCGCAGGTCGGCGAACAGACGCTCGGTCTGCAGCCAGAAGACACGGGTGCTGGTGTCGCGGGTGCCCGCGGTGGTGGTCAGCAGGGTGCGCTGCCAGACGCCGAGGTAGGCGGGCGGTACCGCGGGAATGTTCAGGCCAGGCATGCGTTTTCCTCCCATTCGACGAGTACGCTCCCGCTGTCCAGCACCCTGCCGAACAGGCCGCCTTCCACCTCGACCATGGCCAGGGCGGCGGCGTGCAACTCGGCGCTCGGCGAGCCGCAGGCATCGCCGGCCACTGTGCAGGCGTAGCCCAGCTCCACCGCTGCGCGCAGGGTGGAGGATACGCAGACTTCGGTGGTGACGCCGCAGAGCACCAGGTGGCCGATGCCGCGGCGGCGCAGCAACAGATCCAGGTCGGTGTAGGCGAAGGCACTGTAGCCGGGTTTGTCTACCACCGGTTCGCCGGGCAGGGGGCGCAGTTCATCGATCAGGTCGTGGCCGTACTCGCCGCGCACCAGCAGGCGGCCCAGCGGGCCCTGGTGGCCGATCGGCGCACCGGCGAACTCGGCGCGGTGGCGCTTGCTGGCGTGCAGGTCGCTGAGATCGGCGCGGTGGCCTTCGCGGGTATGCACCACCAGCAGGCCCAGGGCACGGGCGCTGTCCAGCAGGCGGGAAATGGCCGGGATCGGCGCGCGCAGGCGATCGATGTCCAACCCGGCCTGGTCGGCGTAGCCGCCGGGGGCGCAGAAGTCGCGCTGCATGTCGATGACGATCAGGGCGGTGCTCACAGGCGGAACTCCTTGCGCACGGCCTGGGCGATGCCGCCGACGATGTCGCGGGCCATGCGCAGGCCCTTGTCGGCGCTGGAGCCGCGCGCCGAGGAGAGCACGCCCGAGGGCGGCACCCATTCGGTGCGGCTGGGGTACATGTCGTAGGGCGGGAAGTCGGCGGGGCCGTCGTCGGGGATCAGGTCCAGGCGCACGAGGTTGGGCAGGTAGTGCAGCATCAGCGAAGTCTCGATCACCGCCGCGTGCTCCAGGGCGAAGCCGGGGAAGCCGTCGGGGAATACGTCGTTCAGCGTGGCTTCGCTGCAAAAGTCCCAGTGCTCCAGACGCATCACTTCCAGCGGGCTGGAAGGCCCCAGTTCGCGCAGCGCGAGCTGGATGCCCTCGGTGACGAACCACTGGTTCTCGTAGTGCCCGTCAACCAGCACCAGGCGGGTGACGCCGTGGCGGGCGAACTCGCGCACGGCGTCGCGCACCAGGGCGATCAGGGTCTGCCCGTCGAGGCTGGTGGTGCCGCAGAAATGCTGGCCGCCGCCGCATTTGGGTTGGGACTTGTAGCCGTAGGAGAGGGCGGGCGCGACCAGCCCGTCGACCTGGCGGGCGACGTCCTCGCACAGCGCGCTGGCCAGCAGCGCGTCGGTGCCCAGCGGCAGATGCGGGCCGTGCTGCTCGGTGGCGCCACAGGGCAGGAAGACCATGGGGGATTGCTCGCGCACCCGGCGCGCGTATTCGACCCAGCTGAGCTGGTCCATGCGGACAGTCATGTTTCGGCCTCGCAGAGAGTGGGGGAAAGGTCAGGAGAAGGGCGCGCGGCGATCAGTGCCGCCGCCAGAACCAGGGAGCCGCCGAGCCATTCGCGCAGGCCCAGCTCGCGGTCGCCGAACCAGGCGGCGGTGAGCACCGCGACCAGCAGCTCGATCACCACCAGCACCGCGGCGCGGCTCGCTTCGACGTGGCTGAAGCCGTATTGCGCGGCGCCCATGGCGGCCAGCCAGAACAGGCCGAAGCCGGCCAGCTGCAGCCATTGATGAGTCTCGATGACGGGCAGCGGCGTGCCTTGCAGCAGGCAGAACAGGCCACCCAGCGCGGCGCTGCCGATGAAGCCGACTACCGCCTTGCTGGCCAGTGGCACCTGCTCGGCGGCGCGGGTGGCCAGGTTGTTGAGGGCGAAGGCGAAACCGGCGGAGAGCGCCAGCCAGTCACTGGCGGTCGGCGGGCGGAAGGTCTCCCGGCTGATGCCGAGGGTCAGGGCGATGCCGAGCATGGCCAGTGCGAGGGCGCCGAGCCGCGAAGGCGTCAGGCGTTCGCCGAACAGCAGCCGACCGCCGAGCAGGCCCCAGACCGGCGCCAGGTAGAACAGCAGCATGGCGCGCACCACGTCGCCTTCGGACAGCGCCGCCACCAGCCCGGCCGTCGCCCAGCCGCCGAACACGCCGATGGCCAGCAGGGCGCCGCGTTGCCGCCACCACTGCCGGCGCTGGCTCAGCACCAGCGGTACGGCCAGCGCGCAGAGCAGCCCGTAGGTGCAGAGCACCAGCGGCATGCCCGAAAGGCCCTGGCCGGCAAAGTGCGCCAGGGGCATCCAGCCCAGGCCCCAGAGGGCGGCACCCAGCAGCAGGACGATTTCCGCGCGCATCAGGCGCCCATCCAGGCGCCGCCGTTGGCGCCGAGCATCTGGCCATGGAAGAAACTGGCCTCGGGCGAGACGAGGAACAGCACGGCCGCCGCAATTTCCTCGGGCTTGCCCAGGCGCCCGGCGGGAATCGCCGTTTCGCGGGCGATCATCGCCTCGCTCATGTGCTCCACCGAAACCATCGGCGTGTCTACCGGCCCCGGCGCCACGCCGTTGATGCGGATGTGCGGGGCGAATTCGCGGGCCAGCGCCTTGGTCAGGCCGATCACCCCGGCCTTGGCCGCGCAATAGGCGGCGTAACGCTCGCGGCCGAGCTGGCCAAGTTCCGAGGCAATATTGACCACGCAGCCGTCCCCGCGCGCCTGCATGTGCGCCAGGGCATGACGGCAGCAGCGATAGACCGCCGTGAGGTCGACGCCGAGCAGCGTGGCCCAGTCGTCCTCGCTGGTGTCCAGGAAGGGCTTCTCCAGGATGATCCCGGCGTTGTTCACCAGGATGTGCAGGTCGCCCTCGGCAAGCACGCGGGCGAACATCTCCTCGACCTGCTGCGGTGCGGCAACGTCGGCCTGAACCGCGTAGGCCCGCCCGCCCGAGGCGGCGATGCGCGCCACCAGCGCGGTGGCGGCTTCGGCTTGGTCGAGATGGTTGATCCATACCGTCGCACCGGCTCCCGCCAGCGCCAGGGCGGTGGCGCGGCCGATGCCCTGGGTGGCGCCGGTGACCAGCGCGGTCTGTCCTGCAAGAGGTTTCATCAGTGCATCACCTCGCCATGGCTGACCGACAGCGCCTGGCCGGTGAGGGCGGTGGCCAGCGGGCTGCCGAGGAACAGGAAGGTGCCGGCCAGGTCAGCCGGCGTCAGCAGTTCGGGCACTGCCTGGGCGGCGAGTATCTGCGCCAGTTCCTCGGTTTCGCTGCGCCCATTGGCGGCGGCCATCACCGCGAGCGAGCGCATGGCCGCCTCGGTGGCGATCCAGCCGGGGCACACGGCGTTGACGCGGATGCGCCGTGGCCCCAGCTCCCACGCCAGCGAGCGGGTCAGGCCGATCACCGCGTGCTTGCTGGCGACATAGGCGGAAAAGCCCGGTACGCCCTTCAGGCCCCAGATAGAGGCCTGGTTGATCACGCTGCTGCCGGCCTTGAGATTGGGCAGTAGGGCGCGGGTCAGCCGCAGCATCGAGGCGACGTTGTTGTCCAGCAACGCCTGCCAGCGGCTGTCCGCTTCGCCATCCGGGTCGTCCAGCGGCGTGGCGTACTCGACGCCGGCGTTGTTGATCAGCACGTCCAGCGCAGCGCCCTGGCGGTTGTCGGCAAAGGCGGCGATGGCGTCGCCGTCACCCAGGTCGAGGGTGGCGCAGCGTACCTCGCAGAGAGCTGCCAGCTCGGCCGCCACGTCTTGCAGTGCCTCTGCGTTGCGGTCGACCAGTTCCAGCGTCGCCCCCTGTACCGCAAATGCCCGTGCCAGTCCCTTGCCGATGCCGCTTCCGGCACCGGTGATGAGTACGCGTTTGTCCCGGTAGTCGATCATGCTCAGACCGCCGTCAGGAAGGAGACGCCCACGGCGCCGTAGAAGCCGTCGGCGCGGTCCTTGCCCTTGGGCGCCACCTCGCCGTAGTGGTCGTCCACCACGCGGCGCAAGCGGTGCCGGTGGAAGCCCTTGAACAGCAGGTGCATCGGCAGCACCTGGGCGTAGCCGTCGCCGTACAGCTCGTGGTGCAGCTTGCGCAGGCGGTACCAGGGCGCCACGGGTTTCTCGTGGTGGGCGTTGTGGTACGCGAAGTTGAGCAACAGCAGGTCGAGCACCGGCCAGCGCACCGAGACCACGTTGCTGTAGGTATTCATCTGCTCGTAGGTGCGGTCGCGGGACTTGTCGTCGGGGATCTTGCCGCCGTCCTCCAGTACCGCGAAGGCGTCGTAGGTGTGCTGGTAGGCGTCGGTGAAGCGCAGCACGATGATCATCAGCGTCCAGGCGACGAAGTACAGCAGCAGCGCCTTCAGCGAAACCGCCGCCACCAGGGCGAACAGTGCACCGCGTACCAGCAGGGTCAGCGCCACGCGGCGGCGGTTGGCGCGGTGGCGCGGGTTGTCGGTGATGAAGGGCAGCAGGATCACGTAGTAATGCATGATCAGCTCCACCGCCGGCACGTAGGCCCATTCCGCAGCCAGTACCAGGCCGCGCGCCCAGCGCGGGCAGCGGGCGAGGAAGGCCTTGGTGTCGAAGGTGATCACGTCGGCGCGGTCGACGTGGTGGCGCATGTGCTTGCGGCGCAGGTCCTGGAAGCCGGCGTAGCAACTGCCACAGAGCCAGCTGCAGGCCTCGCCGGCCCAGGTGTTGTGCGCCGGCTTGGCGAAGATGGTGCCGTGGGCGAATTCGTGGATCAGGTAGGCCGCGACGATCATCGCGTGGCCCAGCAGCAGGGTGCCGGCGGCGTTGAGGAGCCAGTTGTCGGCGAACAGCAGGGCAAAGCCGGCGGCATAGCCGCCAAAGGCATAGGCCAGGGCCAGGCTGTTGGGCAGCCGGCCATCGGCGTAGCGGTACAGGGACGCGGACATGGATACCTCCGTGAGCGCTCCCGCCGTCCTGGCGGGAGCGGTGGCTGAGCGTCTTACTGGGCGAGGGCCTGGACGAATTGCGCGTCGAAGGTCTGGGCGAGGTCGGGGATCGCCGGGATCTGGCTGTTGTCCTTGAGCAACTGGGCGATGACCGCGCCGCTGCCGAAGAAGGAGCTGGTGGCATCGGACTTCTCGAAGTTCTTGCTCATTTCCGCCAGCGGGATGTTGTAGACCCCGGCCATCTGCTCCCTGGCCTCGGCGGCGCTGACGCCCAGTACCTTGCCGATGATGTCGGCGGATTCGTCCGGGTGCGCCTTCATGTAGGCGAGGCCGTCGGCGTAGCCCTGGATCATCGCGGTGATCGCTTTCTGGCGTTTGCCGATCACCTCCTGGTTGAACACCAGCACGTCGGTGATCAGGCCCGGTGCGTCCTTCGACGAATACACGACGTGGAACTTGTCGCCCGGCATGCCGAGAATCTGCGAGACGTTGGGTTCGTAGGTCACGCCCACCGGCAGGCTGCCCGAGGCCATGGCGCCGGGGATGCCTTCGGGCGTCATGTTCACCGGGCTGACGTCCTTGTCGCTCAGGCCGTGGCTCTTGAGCGCGTAGGCGAGCAGGAAGTCGGAGGGCGACAGCGGGTTGAAGCCGATCTTCTTGCCCTTGAAGTCGGCGACCGACTTGATCGACTTGTCGGCGACGATGGCGTCGCCGCCGTTGGAGAAGTCGATGGGCATCACCACGCGGTACGGCTGGCCCTTGGCGACGCCGCCGACCACCTGGTCGTAGGTGAGCATGCCGCCATCCAGCGCGCCGCCGGTCATGGCGGTGGGGATCAGGGCCGGATCGTTGAAGAACTGCAGCTCCACCTTGAGGCCGTGGGGCTTGTAGAGGTCGAGCTTGTCGGCGACGTAGAAGGGCGCGTAGCCGGCCCAGACGACGGTGCCGATCTTGAGCTTCTCGGCGGCTTGCAGAGTCAGCGGCACGACCCCGGCGGCAGCAAGCAGACAGGCACCGAGCAGGGTCTTGCGCAGGGAACGCAGGGAAAGCGGCATGGTCATGGCATTGCTCCTAACGGTTGGAAATCGGCACGGGATGACATCACGTCTCCCGGGCTTTTCTCCCGCCGTGTAGCCCTGTCCCTAGGGCCGGAAAACTCTCGGACCAGACATCCTCGTGCAGAGGACCGGAACCCTAGTTCGCCTGTGGTGCAACTCCAGTGTGTGCCTTGCAGCGTTCGCCCACCCGGTGGCTACCTTGCCGTGGGTGATGCATCCCGTTGCAGGGGACAGAGCAATTGAAATGCCAGTTTTCCTTCCGAGGCAAAAGCACGGGGAATTTCAAACGCTTAGCGAAAATGCCCGAGACAGGGCGGGTGCCGGCGCGACGGCGCCGGCACCAAGTCGATGCGCCTTGCCTTCTATTGAGGCATCAGGCGGTGCGCAGGGCGGTGCGGCGCAGCGAGGCGGCAGCGGTGGCCACGAATAGCCCGGCGGCGAGCGCCAGTGCCACCGGCACGCCCTGCGGGCCGAGGTCCATCAGGCTGCCGCTGAGCAGCGGCCCGAGCAGGCTGCCGACGCCCCAGAGCATGCCGGCGGCGGCGTTGGCGGTGACCAGGTCGCGGCCGCGGAAACGCTGGCCGATCAGTACCAGGGCCAGGGTATAGACCCCGCCGGCCACGGCGCCGAGCAGCATCAGCGCCGGCCACAGAAGCGACGGCTGGCCGATCAGCCAGGGCAGGGCGAGGCCGATCAGCATCGCCGCGACGCCGCAGCCGAGGTGCAGGGCGGGGCGGTCGAGGCGGTCGGAGAGCCAGCCCAGCGGCAACTGGCAGATCATGTCGCCGAGCAGGATCACCGTTGCCATGAACGCGGCGATACCCACCGCGTAGCCGTGGCTGGAGGCGTAGACCGGGAAGAGCGAGAGCACCACGCTGTCGAAGAAGGAGAAGAACAGCACGCCCATGCACAGCGCCGGGGCAACCCGCAGGAAGCCGGCCAGGGAGAAGCTGCGCGGCTCCTCGACGTGTTCGTGGATGCCTTCCTCAGGCATGGCGAAGGCCACGGTGGCCAGGGCGACCAGGTGCCCGGCGCTGACCAGCAGCACCACCCACGGCGTCTGCGCGCCGAGCAGTGCCACCAGGGTCGGGCCGAGCAACTGGAAGGCGGTGAAGCTGGTGGCATAGAGGGCAACGATGGTGCCGCGATTCTTCTCGCCGCACAGCTCGTTGACCCAGGCCTCGCCGAGGATGATCGCGATGCCCATGCCGACGCCCAGTGCCAGACGCGCAGCGGCCAGCGCCCAGAGGGAATGGCTGCTGAACTCGATGGCGAGGGTACTGGCAGTGCACAACACGAAGCACAGCAGGTACAGGCGGCGCCGGCTCATCAGCTGGCAGGCGCGGTCGACCAGGGTGGCGGCGAGGATCATGCCCGCCGCCGGAACAGCGGAAAGAATGCCGATCTGCAAGGCGCTGGCGCCGTTCTCCAGCAAGCGCAGCGCCACCAGCGGCAGCGTCGCGCCCAGGCTCAGGCCGACGATGGAGACGGCGAACAGCAGCACCGCCAGCAAGGGTTTGTTGAGGGTGGTCGGGGTATTCATGGAAACCTTCTCTTGCCCTGGCGCTCCAGCGGCAGGGCTGCAAATGCAAACGAGCCCGCCGGGATTCACCGGTGGGCGGAGTCGAAATGCGGAATGACCGGCGCGAGGGCGCGCGGTATCCGGCTCAGTGGCCGGTGGGCGGGGAGAAGGTGAAGGCGAAGAGGACGCTGCGACGCAGGTTCAGCACGGCATCGACCTTGCGCACGCGCGGAGGCTCCCGCAGCAGGGCGAGGGACGGATCGGCGAAGCGGCAGAACGGGGTCATGATGCGGGTGCAGCGTAGGATGTAGGAAAGCGCGCACTCTAGTGAGTGCGCGGCAGGGCGTCAATCTCGGCCGGCCGCACGGTTATTCGGTGGGGCTGGCGTCAATCGGGTTCGCGAGCAAGCTCGCTCCTACGAAGAGCACGCGCTCCGTGTAGGAGCGAGCTTGCTCGCGAACCACCAGCGACACCGATCTTACCGACCGTAAACCGGGCTGCCCGCCGGCACCTCCTGCGGCCGGCTCAGCACATCGCGCCCCGGCAGGAAGGTGCCGAACACGCGCTCCTTGCCCAGCGCTTCGGGGAAACCGCTTTCACGCCGATACGCCACGCGACCATTGATCAAGGTGGCGTCCACCGCATCGTCGTTGCGCTTCACCAGCCGCGTCAGGCCTATCACTTCCATCGGTGCCTCGCAGACTTCGTCCAGCTCGTCGGTCAGCCCGGTCGGGTTGACCACCACCAGATCGGCGCGGTCGCCAACGCGGATATAGCCGGCGTCGATCCCGGCGAAGTCGGCGAGTTCGCCCGTCAGGCGGTGCACCGCGCGACCGACGTCCATGAAGCTTTCGCCGGCCAGTTCGGCATCGCGCACGTACTTGAGCATGCGCAGCGGAAAGTTGTACTGCGCGTGGGAAGCCAGGTGCGCGCCGGAATCGGCGAAGCCCGGTTGAGTCCAGGGGCTGGCCAGCAGCTTGCCCATGATCTGCGGGCGGTGGTTGCCGTAGCAGGTCGTCCATTTGAGTTCGTTGCGATACTGGCCCGCCAGCTCGAAGAAGGCGTCCACCGGGTCGAGTCCGCGCTCGCGGCCGATGTCCTCGAAGTTGCGCCCGACCAGCGATGCGTCCGGGCACTCGCGCACCCAGCAGTCGGACAGGTTGCGATGCCACAGGCCGAGGCTCAGGGTGGCCTTGATGTCCTTCTTGAAGCGCTCGCGGAAGGCCGGGTCCTGGATGCGCGTGTAGAGCTCTTCCGGGTCTTTGATGTCGCGCAGCACTTCGCCGGCGCCGAACTCCTCGAAGCCGTTCATGTTCAGCCCCTCGATACGTACGACGAAGGGGGCGGGCAGCGTCTGCCAGCGGTAGCGGCCGCGCAGCAGGCGGTTGGCGACCCAGCCGGAGGCGCGGGTAATGCGGTGCATGAACGGCTGGGACTTGAGGTCCAGCGCGGTGAGCATCGAGCACTTGAGCGGTCGGCGGAACCAGCCGTGGGCCTGGTAGAGGAAGGCGAACACGTTGATCTTGGTGACCGCGTTGGGCGCGCCCTGCATCAGGGCGTTGCGCCGGCGCAGCACGGCGAACAGGCGGGAGAATTCCTTCCAGCTGGCGAAGGTGGAGGGCAGCGGGCTGGACCAGGCGCGGTCGCCGTCCATCTTGTCCAGGCGCGTGGTCATCACCGAGAGGCCGAAGCAGCCGGCGTCCAGCGCCTGCTCCAGCAGCTCTTCCATGCGTTGCAGCTCAGCTTCGGTGGGCTTGGCGCCGCTGATGGCGCGCTCCAGCCCCATGACTGTCACGCGCAGCTCGGAGTGGCCAAGGAAGGAGCAGAGGTTCGGCCCCAGCGGCTGCTGGTCGTAGAAGGCGCGATAGCCCTTGGCGTCCTTCCAGGTGCGCTTGTCGCGCAGGATCGGCAGCACCTGCTCGCGCGGCACGGCTTCGACACGGGTGAACAGGTCCGAGCAGTCCTCGGCCTCGCCCAGCACCATGCTGATGGAGCAGGAACCGACGGAGACGGTGGTCACGCCATGGCGCACCGATTCCTTCAACGCCGGGGCGGCGATGGCCTCGGCGTCGTAGTGCGAGTGGACTTCCAGGAAGCCCGGGGTGACCCAGCGGCCGCTGGCGTCGATCACCTCTGGGCAGTCGCTTTCGTCCAGCGGGCTGACGCTCAGGGTGTCGATACGTCCATCCTTGATGCCGACGTGGCGCAGGCTGCCGGGGGCGTCGCTGCCGTCGAAGTAGAGGCCGTTCTTGATGATGATGTCGTAGCTCACAGGAGACTCCAGGGCGACAGCAGCAGGACGCCGCTGACCAGCAGCAGGCAGTGGATGGCGAGGCGGAAATGGTGTTCCTCGAAGCGCTGGTGCAGGCGTTCACCCAGCCACACGCCGAGCAGCAGCAAGGGCGCGTAGGCGAGCACCTGGGGCAGCGCCGGGCGCAGGCGACCGTCGAGGAGGAAGGCCAGGGTCAGCAGGCCGTTGAGGGTGAACCAGACGCAGACCAGGGTGGCGCGCAGGCGGGTCTTGTCCAGCGGGCGGGTCGAGAGCGCGTAGACCAGCAGCGGCCCGCCGGAAGCGAACAGGCCATGGCAGACCCCGGCGGCACCGGTGGCCAGGCGCACCACCCAGTTCGGCGTTCTGCCACGCTCCGGGGCACTGGCGCGCAGGCGCCACAGCTCACGGCCGGCGAACCAGAGGATCAGCACGCCCAGCCCGCGCTTGAGCGGTTGCGGGTCCAGGTGCGGCAGCAGCAGGTAGCCGATCAGCATGCCGATGAGCATCCCCGGCAGCACGGTGCGCAGCAGCAGGCGGGTATCGATCAGGCGGCGGTGACGCCAGCACAGGTAGCCGGTCATGCCGATGTTCAGCGGCACAAGGATCGGCAGCAGCGTCTCGATGGGCATCAGCAGCGCACCGAGGGACAGGGCGATCACCACGCTGCCGAAGCCGGTGATGGCTTCCAGCGTGTAGGCCAGCAGGATGAAGCCGCCCAGGGCGAAGGCGGGTGCGTTCATGACGCGGTCACTGCGGTGGCGCGAGGCTCGCGGCGCGCCCAGAGTTGCGCTAGGACCAACCCGGAGAACAGCTGCCAGCAGCCCCAGAATGCGGCGATCAGCAGCATGCCGCCGGCCTGCGGGAAGAAGGTGAGGATCAGCGCCATGCCCAGTGCGGAGTTGTGGATGCCGCTTTCCAGGGTGACGGCGCGCACATCAGCGTCCGGCAGCTTCCACAGCCGCGCGCAGGTATAGCCCAGCAGCAGCGCCGTGCCGTTGAGCAGCAGCACCAGCCAGAAGAACAGGTGGAAGTAGGCCATGAACTGCTGGAAGTTCTTGGCGAAGGCCATGCCGACGAAGCCCAGCATCACCAGCAGCGACAGCTGTCGCATGGGTTTCTCCAGGCGCCGCGCGAGCTGTGGCTTGTGCTTGCCCAGGGCCATGCCCAGCAGCATCGGCAGGATCAGCACCAGTAGCACCACACCGACCAGTTCCAGCGGGTCGATGTGGATCTGCGTGAGGCGGTCGCGGGTTGCCGGGTTGATGCCGGCGTACAGGGCGAAGTTCAGCGGCGTGAAAATTCCAGCGCTCAGCCCCGACACGGCGGTGACGCTGGCCGATACCGCGACGTTGCCGCGGGCCATCCAGGTCATGATGTTGGAGAAGGTGCCGCTGGGGCAGGTGGCCACCAGGATCATCCCCAGCGCCAGTTCCGGCTCTATCGGCAGCAGGATGGTCAGCAGGCAGGTGGCGGCCGGCAGCAGCAGGAACTGCACCAGCATGCCGATCACCGGCGCCTTGGGCTGGCGCAGGATGCGGGCGAAGTCGTCGCGGCGCAGTTCCAGCGACACGCCGAACATCATCAGGGCGATGATGGCATTCAGCGCGATCATCGAACCGCCGGAGAACTCGAGATGGACTTCAGGCATCGCCGTTCTCCCGCAACCGGACAGTGGGGGATGGCGAACGAGCTGCAGCCGGCGGCACGGGCGCGGCTCCGGTGTGATTGGGCATGCAAGGCGACTCTTGTTTGTATTTATCGTTGTAATTGGCAAGCATAGGGGAGCGTTACCGCCCGGTAACGGCTCAATCGGGACCTTCACCGGTTAATTCGGGACCATGTCGCACACCATTACCGTCCATTACGCCCAGGGCATCCTGCAGGCCGCCCAGCGCCTGGGGCTGCCGGTGCCTGCCGATCTGCAGGCAGCCAGCCTCGAACCGCGCATCCCGTTGCAGCGCCAGGACGCCTTCTGGGAAACCCTCTGCGCCGCCTCGGGCGATCCCCTGCTGGGCCTGCGCCTGGGCAGCGCGCTGCAAGTCGGGCACCTGGACATGGTTGGCGCACTGCTGATGAGCTGTGACCACTATGGCGAGGCGCTGGACGCCTTGCTGGAGTATTACCCGATCATCGCCGAGGGCAGCGAGTTCCAGCGCGAGCAGGACGCAACGCAGGTGCGCCTGGTCTATCGGCCGAGCTACGTCGTGCGCCGCGAGGAGCGTGTGGAGGCCGCGCTGGCCAGCCTGGTGCACCTGACCCGCTGGATCACCGGCGATCGCGTCAAGCCGCAGCGCCTGGCCTTGAGCCATGCCGCACGGGGCGAGCCTTCACGTTATGCCGAGTTGCTGGAGTGCCCGACCGACTTCGCCTGCGCCGAGAACGCGTTGAGCTTTGCCGTGGCCGATCTCGACGTGCCGCTGATCCAGGCCAATGCGCTGATGCGCGAGCACCTGCGTGCGCTGGCCGATGCGCAGTTGGAACGCCTGGGCACACAGAGCCTCGCCGCGCGCGTGCAGCAACTGCTGCGGCAGAACCCGCGCTGGGGCAAGGAGAAGGTCGCCGATCAGCTGGAACTCAGCGGGCGCCATCTCAACCGTAAGCTGGCCGACGAGGGCACCAGCTTCAAGCTGCTGCGCGAGCAGGTGTTGCACGCCATGGCCGAGCAGCTGCTGCGCGAATCCCCGCGATTGAGCGAGGTGGCCGAGCGCCTGGGCTTCTCCGACGAGAGCGCGTTCGCCAAGGCCTTCCGTCGCTGGAGCGGGATGACGCCGGGGCAGTTCCGCCAGGGAAACTGAGCCCCCTACTGGCGGTTGTGGTTCAGCGCTGCCAGCGCCTGGGCGGCGGGCAGGTCCAGGCGCTGGGGAACGCTGCGCTGGTGCTCGATGACGCCAGTGCCCGGCAGCTTCGACACGAAGAACTGATCGACGCCGAAGAACAGCAGGATCAGGGCGATGGCACCGATCCAGCAGAGCACGTCGTAGTCCAGCGGCCAGCCACGGTGCTGGCGCTGTGGGCGGAGGGGAGACTGGTTGTTCTTCATGGGGGCACCGCATTCGGGTTCAGGGTCGGTGAAGCCAGGGGGCTGGATTCGCCGACCATTGTCCGAATGGCAGTGGTGCCGGTGATTCAGGGAGCTCTGCAGGATGAGTAGGAATTGCCTCTACTTTCCTACGCGCAGGTCAGACGCCCGGCAGCGCCTTGTCCTTCGGCCACAGCAGCCACAGCTGGCCGTCCTGCTTCATGTGCCCGGCCAGCTCGCCGGCCGCGTCACCGGTGCCCCAGAACAGGTCCGCGCGCACTTCGCCGACGATGGCGCCACCGGTGTCCTGGGCGGCTACCGGGCGCACTACCGGTGCGCCGTCCGGGCGGGTGGTGGAAAGCCACATCAGGCTGCCCAGCGGGATCACCTTGCGGTCAATGGCCACGCTGTAGCCCGGCGTCAACGGCACGTTCAGCGAGCCGCGCGGGCCTTCGTTGCTGTCCGGGCGCTGGCTGAAGAACACGTAGCTGGGGTTGCTCGCCAGCAGCTCGTCGACGCGCTGCGGGTGGGCGCGGGCCCAGTCGCGGATGCGCGCCATGCTGACTTCCTCCTTGCTCAGTTCACCCTGTTCCACCAGCCAGCGGCCCACCGGCTTGTAGGGGCGGCCGTTCTGCTCGGCGTAGCCCAGGCGCAATTGGCGGCCGGAGGCGAGCTCCACGCGGCCGGAGCCCTGGATCTGCAGGAACTGCAGGTCCATCGGGTCGGGCAGCCAGGCCAGCACGGGAGCATTGACCCCATCACGGCGGATGCCGGCGGCGTCGGCATAGGGCACCAGGGTGTTGCCTTCGAGCTTGCCGCGCAGGCGCTTGCCCTTGAGTTCCGGGTAGACGCTGTCCAGCGCCACGGTGATCAGGTCCTTCGGCACGCCGTAGACCGGCACGGTGTGCTTGGCGTCGCGCTGCTGGCTGCCGCGGTAGACAGGCTCGTAGTAGCCGGTGATCAGGCCGTTCCGGCTGCCTTCGGCGGAACGAAGCTGGTAGGGCTGCAGGTGCGCCTGCATGAACTGGCGGATCGCCGGGGCGGAAGCCGGCACGCTGGCGGCGTCAGCGCAGGTCGCAGCCCAGACGTCATCCTTCTTCAGGCGTACCGCGCAGGCCGAGCGCCAGGCGCTGAAACCTTGCAGCACATCGGTGTCGGCGGTCTGGGGCAGGTCCGACCAGTCGGCCTTGGAATAGGTGGGCGCCTGGGCTTCTTCGGGCTTTTTGCCGAACAGGCCGCAGCCTGAAAGCAGGGTAGCGAAACACAGGGTGGCGAGGAGAGGGCGGGTCCAGTGGCGGGACGAATCGGTCACGGGCGAGTCCTGGCAGGCAAACGAAAGCCCGCTAGCTTGGGCAGACGCGGGGCGTGCGTCAAACGCATCGGTCGGATTTACACGCCTTGCAACGAATCCGCGGGCGGACCGGTAGAATGACGTTCTGATTCGACAGACGGGTGGTTAGAGCGTGGAGGCAAGGCAGGGTTTCGTCCTGACCCGACATTGGCGGGATACGCCCGAAGGCACCGAGGTGGGCTTCTGGCTGGCCACCGACGAAGGGCCCCGGCATGTGCTGCTTCCGCCGCAGACCTCGGTGGCCTTCGTGCCGGCCGAGCAGCGCGCCCGCGCCGAGAAGCTGCTGGCCGGCGAGCGCGGCGCCGAACTGCGCCCGCTGGGCCTGCGCGACTTCCAGCAACGCCCGGTGCTGGGCCTCTACTGCCAGCAGCATCGCCAGCTGATGAACCTGGAAAAGCGCCTGCGCGAGGCTGGCGTAGAAGTGTTCGAGGCGGACATCCGCCCACCCGAGCGTTACCTGATGGAGCGCTTCATCACCGCCCCGGTCACCTTCAGCGGCGATCCGGGCGAGGGCTGCAGCGTCGTCGCGGCGCAACTGCGACCGGCGCCGGAGTACCGGCCGAAGCTGAAGCTGGCCTCGCTGGACATCGAAACCAACATCCGTGGCGACCTCTATTCCATCGCCCTGGAGGGCTGCGGCCAGCGCCAGGTGTACATGCTCGGCCCTGCCAATGGTATCGACGGCGAGCGTGATTTCGAGCTGGAGTACTGCGACAGCCGCGCGCAACTGCTGGAGCGTCTGAACCAGTGGCTGGCCGAGCACGATCCCGACGCCATCATCGGCTGGAACCTGGTGCAGTTCGACCTGCGTGTGCTGCAGGAACACGCCAAGCGCCTGGAGATTCCCCTGCGCCTGGGCCGTGGCGGAGACGAGATGGGCTGGCGGCAGCATGCCTCAAGCAACCACTACTTCGCCGCGGCGGCGGGGCGGCTGATCATCGACGGCATCGAGGCACTGCGCTCGGCGTTCTGGAGTTTCCCCTCGTTCAGCCTGGAAAGCGTCTCGCAGACTCTGCTGGGCGAGGGCAAATCCATCGACAACCCCTACGACCGCATGGCCGAGATCGACCGCCGTTTCGCCGAGGACAAGCCGGCGCTGGCGAAATACAACCTCAAGGACTGCGAGCTGGTCACGCGCATCTTCGAGAAGACCCGCATCCTCGACTTCCTGCTCGAGCGCGCCAGTGTCACCGGGTTGCCGGCCGATCGCAGCGGCGGCTCGGTGGCGGCCTTCACGCATTTGTACCTGCCGCCGATGCACCGGCTGGGCTATGTCGCGCCGAACCTCGGCGGCAAGGCGCCGGAGGCGAGCCCCGGTGGCTTCGTCATGGACTCGCGGCCGGGTCTCTATGAGTCGGTGCTGGTGCTGGACTACAAGAGCTTGTATCCGTCGATCATTCGCACCTTCCTGATCGACCCGGTGGGGTTGGTGGAAGGCTTGAGCGACCCGTCGGATGAGGCCTCGATCCCCGGTTTCCGTGGCGGGCGCTTTTCGCGTACGCAGCATTGCCTGCCGGCCATCGTCGAGCGCGTCTGGCAGGGTCGCGACGCCGCCAAGCGCGAGGGCAACGCGCCACTGTCCCAGGCGCTGAAGATCATCATGAACGCCTTCTATGGCGTGCTGGGCTCCAGTGGCTGCCGCTTCTTCGATCCGCGCCTGGCCTCATCGATCACCCTGCGCGGCCACGAAATCATGCGTCGTACCCGAGAATTGATCGAAGGTCAGGGGCACCGGGTGATCTACGGCGACACCGACTCCACCTTTGTCTGGCTCGGCCGTGCCCATGGCGAAGAAGAGGCAGCTCGGATCGGGCACGAGCTGGTGCAGCACGTCAACCAGTGGTGGGTGCAGCACCTGCGCGAGGAACATGGCCTGGAGTGCGCCCTGGAAATCCAGTTCGAGCGACACTTCCGGCGCTTCCTGATGCCAACCATCCGTGGCGCGGAAGAGGGCAGCAAGAAGCGCTATGCCGGCCTGGTTCGGCGTGAGGACGGCAGCGACGAAATGGTCTTCAAAGGCCTGGAAACCGTGCGCACGGATTGGTCGCCGCTGGCCCAGCAGTTCCAGCAGGAGCTCTATCTGCGCATCTTCCAGCGTCAGCCGTATCGCGATTACGTGCGCGATTACGTGAACCGCACCCTCGCCGGCGAGCAGGACGAGCTGCTGATTTTCCGCAAGCGCCTGCGCCGCCAGCTCGGTGACTACGAACGCAACGTGCCGCCCCACGTGCGCGCGGCGCGCATCGCCGACGACTACAACGAGCGCCAGGGCCGCCCGCGCCAGTACCAGCGCGGTGGCTGGATCAGCTACGTGATCACGGTCAACGGCCCGGAACCGCTGGAAACGCTCGGCTCCCCCATCGATTACGACCACTATGTCAGCCGGCAGCTGCAGCCCATCGCGGACGCCATCCTGCCCTTCGTGGACGATGACTTCAGTGCGCTGATCGACCGGCAGATGGGGTTGTTCTGAATCCTGGCGCCTGCATGAAAAAGGCCGGCATTTGCCGGCCTTTTTCATGGCTTGGAATGCCTCAGTCGCCGCGATACTCGCAGCCGCTGGTGCAGGTCTCGTGCACTCGCACCTTGGACAGCTCCGGCAGCAGCGGCTTGAGCTGTTGCCAGATCCAGCGGCAGAGGTTCTCGCTGGTGGGGTTTTCCAGGCCGGGGATGTCGTTCAGGTAGTTATGGTCAAGCTGGTCGTAGATCGGCTTGAAGATCTGCTTGATCTCGGCAAAATCGCGAATCCAGCCGGTATGCGGATCGACCTCGCCCTCGATGTAGATGGCGGCCCGGAAGGAGTGGCCATGCAGGCGTCCGCACTGGTGCCCGGCGGGAACATGGGGCAGGCGGTGGGCGGATTCGAAGGTGAACTCTTTGAACAATTCCAAGGTGGCGCGCTCTGTGACGATCGCCGGCCCTGGATCGGGCCGGCGGGAAAATGGGCATACAGTTTACCACCATCGCGTCATGGGGATCGTTCGATCCAGCCAGCGGCGTAAGTGATTGCTAGGCCCCGCTCAAGGCTGGCGTCGGCAACTTTCGTTCATCAACTGACTAGCTTTCAGGTAAATCAGACAGCCAGTTTCACTTGTCTACTATCGTCCTGCGTAGTTCATCGCCCTAGCTAATGGGCGGCATCCCGATGATCCTTGGGCCTTTCCTACGCACCAATTGCATAAGCTCGCGGCCACAGATTTTTGTCCTGAACGGAGCGAGGAAGTGCAAATGGATACGGAAAGTGTTGGCCTGATTGCCGTGAGCGAAAGCGAAGCCAAGCGTGTTGGCTTCAAGGGAGGTGGCAAAGTCAAGGCGCACGCTGGCACCAAGTACCTGCTTCAGATCGATGACACTACCTTCGCTCCCGGAAACGTCACCGTCAAACGCGACGGCAAAGACTTGCAGGTCTTCTTCGAAGGCAGCGACAAGCCTGACCTGACCATCACGGACTTCTTCGCCGAAGGCATGGATGCGCAGCTGTACGGTGCATCTGAAGGCAACGAGCTGTATGCCTACGTGCGTACTGACGGCGAAGGCTTCCACGGCCTGCTGACGATGGCTGACGGCGAAATGGCCCCCATCGCCCTGGGTGGCAACCCGTTGGGCGCGGCGCCGCTGGTTAATGGTGAGATCACCGAGTCCAGCGGTTTCCTACTGTGGCCGCTGCTGGCTGCTGTCGGCGCAGGCGGTGCCTATGCCGCCACCAAGGACGATGACAAGAAGCACACCAAGACCAGTGCCAGCGTCACCAACACCAGGGTCACCGACCATGTCGGCCCGATCCAGGGCGACCTGGCCAATGACGGAATCACCGACGATAACCGGCCGAGCATTTCCGGCGATGGCGTGCCGGGCGCGATCGTTCACATTCTCGACAACGGTGTGGAAATCGGCAGCACCACCGTCGGTCAGGATGGCAAGTGGAACTTCGTCCCCGCCAGCGATTTGAGTAATGGCGGCCACAGTATCGACATCACCCAGAACGAGTCGGGCAAGAAGCCCGGCACGCCGGTGCACGTGATCGACTTCTCTGTCGACACCGCTCCGCCCACCGCGCCCTTCGCAGAAATCGAAGGCGCGGTCATTCACGACGGCGAGCAGTATTCGCCGAACAACAAGCCGATCATCGATGGCAAGGGTGCGCCGGGCGATACCATCATCATCACCTATCCCACCGGCGAGACAGTCACCGTCGAGGTCAGGGACGATGGTACCTGGGTGGCACCGCCGCCCACGCAGCCTCTGCCTGAAGATGGTGCCGAGATCAAGGTGAAGGAGCGTGATCCGGCCGGTAACGAAACCGAGATCACCCTCGCGGTGATTATCGACACCATTGCCCCTGATGCGCCGAAAGCCTGGCTGGACCCGGCCTCCGATACCGGCATCAAGGACGATGGCATTACCAGCAATACCACCCCGACAATTGACGGCAAGACCGAGCCGGGCGCGGACGTCACCGTCACCTTCCCGACGGGCGAACTGATCCACACCACTGCCGACCAGCACGGTGATTGGTCGGTCACCCCGACCAAGCCGTTGCCCGACGGCAACAACGCCATCAAGGTCGAGGCCACGGACGCTGCTGGCAATACCAGCAAGCCGACCGTCATCACCATCGATATCGACACGCACAAGCCCAATGCACTGCAACTGGACAGCGTGATCGACGACATCGCGCCCATTACCGGCGAGATTCACAAGGGCGACTACACCAACGACTCGAAGCCGACCTTCAATGGCTCGGGCGCCGAAGCCAACACCCAGGTCAAGGTTTACGACAATGGCGTGCTGATTGGTTCCACCACCGCCAATGCTGACGGCAAATGGAGCTATGAGCCGGCCATCAAGCTCGAGGAGGGCGATCATAACTTCCAGTTCTCCGGCGTGGACGTGGCCGGTAACGAAGGCGCGAAGTCCGCGCCATTCGATTTCATCGTTGACAGCATTGCGCCGGATGCCCCGCACATCGACCACGTCATTGACCGTGTCGGCGATATCACCGGCGAGATCAGCAACGCAGTGCCGACCGACGATCGTCAGCCGGAAGTCAGCGGTAGTTCGATGGCTACACCAACGACAACACCGCACTGATCGGCGGCACGGCCGAAGCGAACGTCCACGTCAAAGTGTTCAACGGCGACACCCTGCTGGGCACGGTCGATGCTGACGCGAACGGCCAGTGGCACATCAACCTGCCGGCCGGCAGCGCCGATGGCCAGTACAAGATCTACGCCGTTGCCGTGAACGACGCGGGTATGCAGAGCACCAAAGCTGGCCCGTTCATCTTCAACGTCGACACCATCCCGCCGGAGCCGCTCAAGCCCGAACAATGGGAAATCATCGACGACGTTGGCAGTCACACCGGGCCGATCCAGGGCGGCGAAGTGACCGACGATGACCTGCCGACCGTGAAGAATACCGAGGGTCAGACCCTGCCCCCAGGCTTCATCGTCACCGTCTACGACGACGGCAGAGCCATTGGCAGCACCACTGTGAACCCGGACGGCACCTGGACGCTCAACGTCTCGGCGCCGCAGGGGCCGCATGACATCTCGATCACCGTGACCGACTTCGCCAAGAACGAAGGCGCGAAGAGCAACCACATCACCTTCTCCACGGACATCGACCCGAACGCGCCGAGCATTACTGGCGTGTTCAACGACGAAGGCACGGGCCTGGTACTGATCGATCGCTTCGGTTACACCAACGACGCCACCCCGGAAGTGCATGGCAAGGCCAAGGCCAATAGCCAGATCGAGGTGTACAGCGACCAGGATGCCCTGGTCGGCAGCACCGTCGCCGATGGCAATGGCGACTGGACGCTGGACGTCACCCCCTGGCTGACGGCGCTCACACCCTGACTGTGCGGGCCAAGGATCCGGCGGGCAACTGGAGCGACAAGGTCTCGCCGTACGTCCTCAACATCGACATTACCGCGCCGGATGCCCCGCACATCGACCACGTCATCGACAACGTTGGCGACTGGACCGGTGAAGTAACCAATGGCATGAGCACCGACGACAACAAGCCAGTGATCTCCGGTACCTCCGGCGAGGCTGGGCTGACCATCGTGGTCTACAACGTTGTCGATGGTGGCAAAGTCGAAGTAGGCCGCACCACGGGTGACAAGGATGGCAACTGGACGCTGAGCGGCGAGCAATACAAGTCACCGCTGGCGAGCGACGTCAAATTGATGGCTGAGGCCTTCGACCGTGCCGGCAACGAAAGTGGGCGCAGCAACGAGCGTGACTTCTATGTCGGGCACGGTGGTAAGCCGGACGCACCGGTAATCACCGGCGTACTGGACGATTACGGCCCCGTCACCGGCAACGTTCTGCCGAATGGCGTGACCGATGACAAGAAGCCGACGATCCAGGGTACGGCGGGTCTTGCCGACTGCACCGTGCATGTCTACGTCGATGGTGTGGGCGTCGGCACCACCACGGTCAATAGCCTTGGCGAATGGCACTACAGACTGGAAGCTGAACTCAGTGATGGTAACCACCTATTCAAGGCAACCCTTGTCAACGGCGCGGGCAATATCAGTGCTTACTCGAGCGACTACCCAATCGAGGTCAAGACTACGCCGCCCGATGGCGTGACCTTGCTCATCGACAAGTTGACAGGCGACGACGTTATCGATGCCACGGAAGCGGCGGGTAATGTCGATATCACCGGTACTTCCACCGGTACACGCGAGGGGGACATCGTCACCCTGACCATCAATGGCAAGGACTACACGGGCACGGTGGATGCCGCCGGCAACTGGACCGTGACCGGCGTAGCCGGCAGCGATCTGGTGGACGACAGCGACCACGTGGTGGATGGCAAGCTGCACGCCACTGATGCGGCGGGTAACTTCACCGATGTCACCACCACGCACGGCTACGAGGTGCGATTGGTTCCGACGGCTATCGCACAGATTTCCGCCATGGATAAGGACAGTGGTGTTAGTGCGGCTGACTGGCTGACCAATAACGGTGCTGCCGGTCGCTTGATCAGCGGCACCCTCAACGGCACGTTGAACGCAGGCGAGAAAGTGCAGGTCTCCACTGATAGTGGCAGCACGTGGACCGACGCCTACGTCTCGGGCAACAAGTGGGATGTGATGGACCCGAACGCCCACAGCGGCAACTGGACCATCCAGACTCGCGTGGTCAACTCCAGCGGCATGGCTGGGACGGTCAGCAGCCAGGCGGTCATTCTGGATCAGGTGGCTCCGAGTCACGCCACGGACCTGACTTACGCCAACAACGTTGCCACGGTGGCGTTTAACGGGGCGGATAAGGAGGTGGGTGATCTGGTTGACGTGATCGTGGCTGGCAAGCACTTCAGCCACGCCTTGACGGCGGCGGAGATCGCTGCAGGCAGCGCCAGCGTGGCGGTGAGCGGGGCGACCTTGGTAGGCGACATCCAGGCGGCGCTGGTGGATCGCGCGGGTAACGTGTCGGACTATCTGTCAATGAAATCGAGGGTGCTCAGGGAGAACTTCGAGGAGCAAACACTCGATGGCAACGGCTCCATGGGGACGGGGGGCACGGGAATGGCCGTTGGTACCACCCATGACCTCGGTAACATGATCATTACCTACATGAAGGCGGGCCCAGTTAATCGGACCGGCGTGGCAGATGCCTCTACGTATCCCAACTCCCAGTGGGGGAACGTCTCGAAGGTGCTGGAAGTCGGGGGAGTACTCAGAGTCGATCTGAAGGATGGTAATTCCGCCTGGAAGATTTCAGCGGATTTTTACGATATCCAGTCTGGAAGCTTCAAAGGCCAGTGCATCCGCTTCTACGACGACAGTACGCTGGTCGATACCTGGGATCTCCATCAATACGCGAATACCACCCAAGCCGGGTACTTTAACGGGAATTACCTGTACACCGTCCAGGCCGGTGCCACGTTCAACCGTTTCGAGATTGACTCTGGCAATGACTGGATCGCACTGGATAACCTGATCCTAAATCCCGATACACCTGATTATCGGGTCTATACAGCCGCCTCCGCCGTCCAAACGCTGATCGCGGGTTCCGCCGACTACTACGGCGACAACAGCAACAACACCTTCAACGTCGCCGACGTGGCGGCACTGAACAGTACTGGCGTTCATGGCAATGGCGGCCTCGATACGCTGAAACTGACCGGTGCCGGTCAACTCCTGGATGTATCGGTGTTGATCAAGGCCGGCAAGCTGGATGGCGTTGAGGTACTGGACATCACCGGCAGCGGCAACAACACCGTGAGCCTGGAACTGGGCGATGTGCTGCATCTGGGTGAGAAGAACGCCTTCATCACCGACGATCACCTGCAACTGATGGTCAAGGGTGACCTGGGCGACCAGGTTAGCCTGGGCGATGCGCTGCCTGATGGCGTCAGCTCTGGCCACTGGCTCGAGGGAACCTCCGAAACCATTGATGGGCTGATCTATAACACCTACCGCTTCGTCACCACGACTGGCACAGCCTTCAACAAGGTTGAGCTACTGATACAGCAGGATGTGAGTGTCGAGTTGGTACAGCATGATGTAAGCATCAGCCTGGTCGAGGGAGTCTCTGGCGTTCGGATGGCCCTGGCCGCGACCGCTGACGACGCATTCGGCTCCGAGTATCTGGCGCAACAGCCCGATATCGGCACGACCAACTCCCAGGCTTCGGACGATACGACGCAGCAGTCGGAAACGGTCACAGCACTGAATCTGCCGACCCAGATCCACGAGATCCAGGGTCTCTCGGACACCTTCTTCGGCGCACCGAGCGAGAGCAAGGTGGTGAGCCTGTGGGCCTCTGCTTCGGACTACCTGGCCAGCGACGCCAACCAGGGCATCCACGGCGGCAACGGAGTGGACGTGCTCAAGGTGGAAGGCCACGACCAGGTCCTGGACCTGACCAGCGCCCACGGCAAGATCACCGGCATGGAGGTCATCGACCTCAGCGGTGATGGCGCCAACACCCTGAAGCTGTCGCTCCAGGACGTGCTGGATAACGGTCAGGCCGACCTGTTCCACAGCACCGACAAGCACAGCGTGCAGATGATGGTGCAAGGCAACAGCGACGACGTGGTCAACCTCGATCACCAGTCCGCTGCCGGCAAGGATGGCACCTGGTCCGACAAGGGCACGATGGCGGTGGGCGAAGTCTCCTACCACGTCTACCAGAACTCCACTGGCGATGCCGAACTGCTGATCCAGCAGGGCGTGCAGGTGCACCTGGTCTAAGCCGCCTGGCAGTTGGGCCCGGCGCTCCGGCGCCGGGCCCGGCTCCCAGCCTTACCTCGACGAATTTCGATATGAGACCCCGCTGCCTGGCGGCGGGGATTTCGGAGAACTACCCCAATGAACATTTCCCTTTATCAGCCGCTGCGCACAGTCGCCGGCCTGAGCGCCCTGGTTGCAGCCATCGGCTTCGCCTCGGCCGCCTTCGCACAAAACGACTCCATCTACGGCGAGTCCTACACCAAGGTCCAGTCGGTGATCGGCAGCCAAACCCAGATCGTCATGTACCGTGGCCTGGACAATGGCAAGGAAGCCGCCCACGTCTACATCGACGGCGAGCTGCAAAGCGCGCTGATGCCCGGCGGCTACACCGCCTTCTGCGTCCCGGCGGGCGAGCATTCGGTGGAGTCCTATATTGGCGACGCGCCGCTGTACACCGGCAAGCGCAACCCCCAGGCCTTCGCCAAGTTCAGCGGCGGCCAGACCTACGTGCTGGAAGCCCCGGTCGCCGCCGGCCAGAGCACCCCCATCGTGCACACCGGCAAGGACGCCGACCAGAGCCTGCAAGGCCTGCGCAAGCAGATCCACGTGATCAGCCGTGCGTCCTCTGTGACCCCGTGCCAGACCGTCACCAGGCTGAGCCTGCGCAGCGACGTGCTGTTCCACTTTGGCAAGAGCGGCTATTCGGATATCACCTCGGCGGGCCACGAGGAGTTGCGCAAGGTCGCTGAGTCGATCAAGTCGCAACACGTCGACAGCGTGGAAGTGGCCGGCCATGCCGATCCGATCGGCAACGCCGAGTCCAACCAGCGCCTGTCCGAAGCCCGTGCGCAAACCGTGAAGAACGTACTGCTGCAACTGGGCATCGGCACCGAGTCCATCCGTGCCGTGGGCCATGGCAGCAGCGAGCCGGTAGTGCAGTGCGACAGCGGCACTCGCAAGCAGCGCATCGACTGTAACGCGCCGAACCGTCGGGTGGACCTGGTGATTCGCGGCCAGCATTCGGCCGACTGAGAACGGCCCGGCGCGGGTAAGCCACGGTCTTACCGCGCCGGGAAAGAATACCCTCCGAGCCGACCAGGGATTTTACCCACCTTGCCTTGGCGGCTCAGGAGCCTTCACTTGATGGCGAGGCGTCTGGCGAGGCGGTTGAGGTTGGCGCGGTCCAGGCCCATCTCGCGAGCGACAGCTGCCCAGTTGCCTTCGTGGCGTTCCAGGCTCTGGCTGATCATGCGGCGCTGGAAGGCATCCACCGCCGGGCGCAGTTCTCCCGCCAGATCAGCTTCCGCGATGCCATCGTCCTGGCTGGCTCCCGTATCGGTGGCGTTGCTGTGATGGGCGGAGAGTGCCAGGTCGTCGACCCCAAGACTGAGAATGCGTGAGCGCTGCGAATGGTTGGCCAGGGCCTTGAGCGAGGCGCGGCCGATCAGGTGCTCCAGCTCGCGCACGTTACCTGGCCAGGCGTAATCGACCAGCGAGGCCTGGGCCTCGCGGGTCAAACGCAGGCTGCGCAGGCCCAGGCGCGGGCGGTTCTGTTCGAGGAAGTATCCAGCCAGGAGCAACACGTCGTTGCCGCGCTCACGCAGGGGCGGAACACGCAGTGGGTAGACGCTCAGGCGGTGGTAGAGATCGGCGCGGAAGCGGCCGGCGCGGACTTCCTCGGCGAGGTCGCGGTTGGTGGCGGCGATCAGGCGCACATCCACATGGTGCTCGCGGTCCGATCCCAGGCGCTGCAACTGGCCGCTCTGCAGCACGCGCAGCAGCTTGGCCTGGATCGCCAGCGGCAACTCGCCCACTTCATCGAGGAACAGGGTGCCGCCGTCGGCCAGCTCGAACTTGCCGCGCCGCTCGCCCACGGCACCGGAGAAGGCGCCACGGACGTGGCCGAACAGTTCGCTTTCCACCAGCGTTTCCGGCAGCGCCGCACAGTTCAGGCTGATCAGCGGCTGGGTGCGCCGCAGGGAATTGGCGTGGATGGACTGGGCGACCAGCTCCTTGCCGACGCCGGTTTCACCGGTGATCAGCACGCTCAGGTCGCTGCCGGCCACCACCTGGATTTCATTCATCAGTGCCTGATGCGTCTTGCTCTGGCCGATCAACTCCTTGGGTTGGTCGCCTGAGGCTCGCTGGTAGGCGTCGGCGCGTTGCTGCTCGAGCTCGGCACGCTGGGCCAGGTCGGTCATGCGCTGGTTGGCCTTTACCGTGGCCGAGGCGAGGCTGGCGAAGGCTTCGAGGTTGTCCAGGTCGCCGGTGGAGAAACGCTCGGGATCCAGTGCGTCAAGGGTCAGCAAGCCCCAGGGCTGCTCGTCCACCAGCAGCGGGCAGCCCAGGCAATCGTGGACCTCCAGGTGGCCGTGCAAACCCTCCACCAGCCCGTCGTAGGGGTCTGGCAGGCCGCAATCGGCGGCGAAATGCGTCGGGCCGGGATGCTCGATGAGGGCGCGCAGGCGCGGATGCTCGCTGATCTTGAAACGGCGGCCGAGGGTGTCCTGGCTCAGGCCATCGACGGCCAGTGGCACCAGTTGATCGCCCTCCAGGCGCAGCAAGGCGGTGGCGTCGCACGGCAGCAGGCCGCGAAGGGCTTCCAGCAGGCGGCGATAGCGTTCGCTTTCCGGCAGTTCGCGGGACAGGTCGGCAACCAGTGGCAACAGCGTGGCAAGCAGGGGGTTTCGGGTCATTTTGACCTCTATGCAGTCATTATGACTTGGGGCGATTCAGGTCATTATGACTCAGTTTCTGGCGAGAGTCCCGTGAATACTGGGCTGCAGGGTTGGCACGCTTCCTGAAATACCTCTGGCAGAAAGCACAGGCGGCCCCACTCACTGCCTGGCCAACCCGAGGAGATCCCCATGCTGTCCAACGAACACCGTACCCTGGTCAAGGCCACTGTCCCGCTGCTGGAGACCGGCGGAGAGACCCTGACCCAGCACTTCTACAAGATGATGCTCAGCGAGTACCCGGAGGTTCGTCCGCTGTTCAACCAGGCGCATCAGGCTTCCGGCGACCAGCCTCGCGCGCTGGCCAACGGTGTGCTGATGTACGCCCGCCACATCGATGAGCTGGAGCAACTCGGCCCGCTGGTGGCGAAGATCGTCAACAAGCACGTTGCCCTGCAGATTCAGCCGGAACACTACCCGATCGTTGGCAGCTGCCTGCTGCGGGCGATCCGCGAGGTGCTGGGCGAGGAGATCGCCACTCAAGCGGTGATCGACGCCTGGGCCGCCGCCTATGGCCAACTGGCCGACATCCTGATCGGCGCCGAGGAGTCGGTGTATCAGCAGAATGCCGAGCAACGCGGCGGCTGGCGTGGTGCACGGCGCTTCCGTATCGCCCGCAAGGACATCGAGAGCGAGGAAATCACTTCGTTCTACTTCCAACCGCTGGATGGCGAACCGCTGCTGGACTTCCAGCCCGGCCAGTACATCGGCCTGTCCCTCGACATCGGTGGTGAGGAAGTGCGCCGCACCTACTCGCTGTCCGACGCGCCCAACGGCCGTGAGTACCGCATCAGCGTGAAACGCGAGCCCGAAGGCAAGGTTTCCAACTACCTGCACGATTGCCTGAATGTTGGCGATGAGCTGGACCTGTTCCCGCCGGCGGGCGATTTCGTCCTGCGCGGTGGCGACAAGCCCCTGGCCCTGATCACCGCCGGTGTGGGCATCACCCCGGCACTGGCCATGCTGAAGCCGGCGCTGGAATCCGGTCGCGAAGTGCACTTCATCCACTGCGCCCGCCACGGTGGCGTGCACGCGTTCCGCGAATGGGTCGAGGCGCAGTCCGATGCGCATCCGCAACTCAAGCATTACTTCTGCTACAGCGAACCGCGCGCGCAGGAGGCGTCCCACGTCGAAGGCTTCCTCAGCCGCGAGCTGCTGGCGGACTGGCTGCCGGAAGACCGTGACCTGGACGCCTATTTCCTCGGTCCCAAGCCGTTCATGGTCCAGGTGAAGCGCCACCTGCGCGAGATCGGCGTGCCCGAGCAGCAGTCCCACTACGAGTTCTTCGGCCCGGCCAGCGCGCTGGAGGCCTGAACCTGAGCGCCGGCCCGACGGCGGGCCGGCGCAACCCGAGGAGGTGTGTGATGGAAAGTCTTTTCGCCTGCCCGCAACGCAACCTGTCGATGTCCTGGTCACTGCTGACCGGCGGGCTCGTATTACTGCTGCTGGGCGTCGCGGGAGCCTATTTCGTCGATGGCCATCTGAACCTGCAAAGCATTGTCGCAGCGCATGCCTTCACTATCCTCGGCCCGACACTATTGAAGCTGGGCTACGTGCTGCGGTTGGTGGCCCAACATCAGATGCGCAAGGAAGGCTGGGAGGCTTGCTGTGTTACTGGTTGATCGAAAGGCTCTGCTGACCATACCCCCCCTGTGGCGCCTGGGATTCCGCCCGTTCTTTCTCGGTGGCGCAGTGTTCGCGCTGATCGCCATCGCGGCCTGGGCGGCGGTGCTGCTCGGCGTGCTGCCGGCCTGGCAACCGCTCGGCGGCTGGCTGGCCTGGCACCGCCATGAAATGCTCTTCGGCTTCGCGGCGGCGATCATCGCCGGCTTCCTGCTGACCGCCGTGCAGACCTGGACCGGTCGCCCCGGTGTCAGCGGCAAGCCGCTGATGGTGTTGTCGCTGGTCTGGCTGGCGGCGCGGGTGGGCTGGCTCGTGGGCGCGCCGCTGTGGCTGGTCACCGTGCTGGAGCTGGCGTTCATGCCGGCGCTGGCCTTCTTCATCGGTCGCAGCCTGTGGCTGGTCCGGCAGAAGCGCAACTACCCGATCATCGTGGTGCTGAGCCTGCTGACAGTCGCCGACGCGCTGGTGATGGTCGGTGTCTGGACCGGCAACGATGCCTGGCAACGCAGTGGCGCCCTGGGTGCGCTGTGGCTGGTGGCGGCGCTGATGGGCTTGATCGGCGGCCGCGTGATCCCCTTCTTCACCCAGCGCGGGCTGGGCCGCACCGCCCAGGTGCCGGCCTGGAACTGGCTGGACAATTCGCTGCTGGGCGGCACCCTGCTGGTGGCGGTGCTGAGCGCAGCCGGTATCGGCCTGACGCCGCACCCGTGGGTGGGCCTGCTGTTCGCTGCGCTGGCAGTGGGGCACTTGATCCGCCTGTGGCGCTGGTACGACAAGGACTACTGGGGCGTGCCGCTGCTCTGGTCGCTGCACCTGGCCTATCTGTGGATGCTGCTGGCCCCGGCGGGCATGGCGCTGTGGAACTTCTCGCCGACCTTCAACGTCAGCCTGGCGATCCACGCGCTCACCGTGGGCGGCGTTGGCGGGCTGATCCTGGCGATGATTGCGCGGGTGAGCCTCGGCCACACCGGCCGGCCGCTGCAACCGCCGAAGGTGATGTCCTGGGCCTTCGCGCTGCTCAACCTGGGTGTGGTCGCGCGGGTGCTGCTGGTGATCTGGTGGCCGCTGGAGGGGCTGAGCATCGCCGCAGTGTGCTGGGTGGTGGCCTTCCTGATGTTCGCCTGGCACTACGGCCCGATGTTCTGGAAACCGCGGCTGGATGGGCAGCCGGGCTGATCGGAGTATTGCGGTAACGCTCTCTTCGACGGCGGTTCGCGGGCATGGCCCGCTCCTACAGAGTCGCCCACCTGTAGGAGCGGGCCATGCCCGCGACCTTGTCGGTGCGCCGAACCATCACGGACGTGCTCAGTTGCCTTGCGGTGCCTGGCGCAGCCGCTTGAGTTCGTCGTTCAGCCAGGCGCTGGAGTCCTGCTTGCCGGCCGGGCAATCCACCTGGTAACGCTGGCCGCTCATGCTGCTCTTGGTCGCGGCGCGCTCGATGAAGTCTTCCGCGCTGCTCACCATGTCCTTGTTTTCCAGGTAGTCCAGCTTCTTCTGCAGGTGCGCACGCGCCTCGGCAGCGGGGTACTCGCTGCCGTTACGGATGAACTGGCAGCCGCTGTGTTCGACGAAGTCGAGCAATTGGGTGATTTCCTGCTGCGCCTTGGCATCGACGGCGGCCTGCGCGCCCGCGCAGACGAACAGCAGGGGTAGCAGGAGCGAGCGGGGCTTTCGAGAGTGAGACATAGCAATTCCTTGCCGTATGCGTGAAGCCGCCGATTATGTCAGCGGCAACAGGCGCTCGCCGAGGCGGCCGCTGTCTACCAGTTCAAGGAACTCGTCGCCCATCCGCCGGCTCTCGTCCATTGCCTTGCGCCAGTAACGCTCGCGTCCGGCGTCGTCGCCGAGGTAGCGGTGGAAGTCCTTGCGGTCCGGCAGCTTGTTGTGCGGCAGGAGTGCCAGGTAGTCCTTCGACGGAGCCAGCAGCAGCACGTCCTGCAGGCGGCCGGCGTCGCCACGGCGCCAGGGCAGGCCCTTGTCGAACCAGCCGGGGATGACCTTGTCGGTGAAGTGCGGGTAGAGCACCACGCCCTCGGGCTGGTAGGGCAGGTCGAGGTGGTAGTCCAGCAGGCCGCCGTCGCGGTAGGTGCCGGGGCCGGCGCCGGGAATATCGCGCACGCCTTCCATGACCATGGGGATGGAGCCGGAGGCGAGCAGGGCGTGGCGCAGGTTGGCCAGGTCCAGGTGCAGGTAGCGCGAGGGGAAGTCCGACAACGGCTCAAGCGGCGGTGCGCGGCGGGCGTCATGGATGATCAGCCGTTCGAAGTGCCGGTGCAGATGGCGGCGGCCGACCAGGTTGTCGCGGATCACCGCGCCCAGGCCCAGTCCGAGATTGGCCTTGCCGTCCTGCGCGAGGCGGCCGTGGCTCTTCACCACCACCACGTTGAGGCGGTACCAGGGGTTGTCCAGCACGCTGGCGTCGTGGCCATCGAGGAGGTCGTCGAGCATCTTCGCGCAGCTTTTCGACACGTCGCTGATGCTTGCGTTTCGGGCGAAGCGCTGCTGGGTGTAGAGCTCGCCCAGGCGGCGGATACCTTCGGCCGGGTCGGGCAGGCAAGCGCTGGCGAAGCGCCAGGAGCCGATGGACGCCCCGATCAGCGAGCGCTCACGTGGCGCTCGCGGCAACCATTCGCCGAACAGCGCGAGGTCCAGGCCCTGGATGCCCAGTGCCTTCGGACCGCCGGCGGCGCCGGGGAGGATGCCTACATCGGCAGGGGCCAGCCCCTGTTCGCGGATGCGCTGGAGCGCGCGGCTTCCGGCCTTGAGGGTGAGGGCGGGGGTCTTGATCTGGATGGCGGTCATGCGGGCCTCGCTGTGGCAGGCCGCGATTATAGAGCCTGCACGGGGAGAGCAAGGATACTTCACGGGGTGAATGTCCGTTGCCGATTCAGCTTGAATTAAGTCCATCGCCTTAGCCTGTCAGCAGTGAAACTCCCACGGAGGTATGCATATGAAATGGCTGCTGACCCTGACCACGCTCTGCGCATTGCTGCTGGGCGCCGGCGTCGCCACGGCCCACGACATCGGCCCCGATGAGGCGCTGCGCCTGCGCGATGCCGGCACCATCCGCAACTTCGAGGAGCTCAACCGCACCGCGCTGGCCAAGCATGCGGGCGGTTCGGTGTACGATAGCGAGCTCGAGCTGGAACATGGCCGCTATCTGTACAAGGTCGACATCAAGGACGCCCAGGGCGTGAAGTGGGATGTCGAACTGGATGCGGTCACCGGCGAAGTCCTCACCGATCACCAGGATGACTGATGAAGACCGTTCTGCCACGCGTGGCTTTGCTTGGCCTGGCGCTCGTTGCCCTGGTTGGCGTCGCGCAAGCCCATGACCTCAGCCAGGACGAAGCCTTGCGCCTGAGCAAGGAAGGAGTGATCCGCCCCTTCGAGGAAATCCTTCCCGCCGCGCTGAGTCGCTATCCCGGCTCGCGCCTGCTCGAAGCAGAGCTGGAGAGGGAGCACGGCAACTACATTTATGAAGTGGAACTGCTCACTGTCGACGGCGTGGTACGCGAACTGGAATTGGATGCCCGCGACGGCCGCATCCTCAAGGATAAGGAAGACGACTGATGCGCCTGCTGCTGGTGGAAGACCACGTACCCCTGGCCGATGAACTGCTGGCGACCTTGACCCGCCAGGGCTACGCGGTGGACTGGCTGGCCGACGGCCGCGACGCTGCCGTGCAGGGCGCCAGTGAGCCTTACGACCTGGTGATTCTCGATCTTGGCTTGCCGGGCCGCCCTGGTCTGGACGTGCTGCAGGAGTGGCGCGGCATGGGCCTGGCGACGCCGGTGCTGATTCTCACCGCGCGGGGCTCCTGGGCCGAACGTATCGATGGCCTGAAGGCCGGCGCCGACGACTACCTGACCAAGCCGTTTCATCCCGAGGAACTGCTGCTGCGCATCCAGGCGTTGCTGCGGCGTGCCCGCGGGCTGGCCAACCAGAGCCAGCTGGAAGTGGCAGGGCTGAGCCTGGACGAGTCGCGCCAGTGCGTGCAGCAGGGCGGCAAGGAGGTCGACCTGACGTCCGCCGAGTTCCGTCTGCTGCGTTACTTCATGCTGCACCCCGGCCAGCTGCTGTCGAAATCGCACCTGGCCGAGCACCTGTATGACGGCGAGACCGAGCGCGACTCCAACGTCATCGAGGTCCATATCAACCACCTGCGCCGCAAGCTCGGCCGCGAGATCATCGAGACCCGCCGCGGCCAGGGCTATCGCTTCACCGGCAACGGAGTTGGCCGTTGATGTCGATCCAGCGCCGGCTCGGCCTTGGGCTTGGCGTGGTGTTGGTGGTGATTGGTCTGGCACTGGCGCAGGCCGGCCTCTGGCTGTTCGACCAGGGCTTGCGCCGCTATCTGGTGAACGGCCTGCAGGACGAGGCGGAAAGCCTGCTGGTGGGCATCACTCGTGGCCCCGCGGGGTTGCAGCTTGACGGCCAGCGGGTCGATGCCGCCTATGAGCGGTTGTTCTCCGGGCGCTACTTCGTCATCCGCTTCGACGAGCAGACCTGGCGTTCGCGCTCTCTGTGGGACAACGAGCTGAGGCTGCCCTCGCACAAGGGGTTGGCCAAGGCGCTGGAGAAAGGTCCGGAAGGCCAACGCCTGCTGGTGTATCGCGGCGACTACAAGCGCTACGGCAAGAAGCTCAATATCGTCGTCGCGCAGGATTACACGCCCGTTCTCAAGAGCTTCAACCGCCTGCGCAACATCGGTCTGGGCGCTGGTGCACTGGCGTTGCTGCTGATCCTGGTGTTCCAGGGCTTCACCGTACGCCGCGCCCTGCGCCCGCTGGAGCGCGTTCGCCAGCAGATCGCGCAGTTGCAGGAAGGCCAGCGCAGCCAGCTGGACCGCCAGGTGCCGCGCGAACTGGAGCCATTGGTGGAGCAAACCAACCACCTGTTGCAGCACACCGAGGACACGCTTCGCCGCTCGCGCAATGCGCTGGGCAATCTCGGCCATGCGCTGAAGACGCCGCTGGCCGTGCTCATCAGCCTTGCCGACCGTGAGGAGTTGCGCGAGCACCCCGAACTACGGCGCGTACTGCAGGAACAGCTGGAGCAGGTCGAGCAGCGTCTGGCCCGCGAACTGGGGCGCGCGCGCCTGGTGGGCGAGGCATTGCCCGGGGCGCACTTCGATTGCGATGCGGAGCTGCCGAGCCTGTGCGACATGCTGGGGCTCATCCATGGCGACCACCTCGCCATCGACTGGCAGGCGCCGCCCGCCACACGCTTGCCGTATGACCGGGAAGACCTGCTGGAGATGCTCGGCAACCTCCTGGACAACGCCTGCAAATGGGCTGATGCCCAGGTGCGGTTGACGGTGGAGAAGGGCGCTGATGCCTACCGGCTGAGTGTGGACGACGATGGACCCGGCATCGCCGAGGACCAGCGTGACAGTGTGCTGGAGCGTGGTACACGGCTGGATGAACAGGTGGCCGGGCATGGTCTGGGGCTGGGCATCGCGCGGGATATCGCGGCGGCTTGCGGCGGCAGCCTGAAGCTGGAAAGCAGCGAGCTGGGTGGGTTGCGCGTGGTGGTGGCGTTGCCACGCCGGGCGGGGTGACCGGGACTGCCTGGAGCGCTTCGTGCCGTGCTGTTCGCGGGCATGGCCCGCTCCTACAAGAGCCGCATAGATACGGTGCTTACCTGTAGGAGCGGGCCATGCCCGCGATCTGGCCACCAGGCCGGCCAATGAGGGTGCCGGATCAGACGCGGAACTGATCCATCAACCCCTGCTGATGATTCGCCAGCTTGTTCAGCGACTGGCTGACCTGCGCCGACTCCTGCGCCTGGCTCGACAGCGATTCGGTCACGTCACGGATGCCGGCGACGTTGCGGTTGATCTCCTCGGCCACCGCACTCTGTTCCTCGGCGGCGCTGGCGATCTGCAGGTTCATGTCGGTGATCACGCCCACCGCATCGCCGATGCGCTTCAGCGCAGCCACGGCCTGTTCGACCTGGCTCACGCTGTCCTGCGCCTGGCGATGGCTGTTGCTCATCGCGCCGACCACGTCGCGGGTGCCGTTTTGCAGGCCTTCGATGACCTGGCGGATTTCCTCCACCGAATCCTGGGTGCGCTTGGCGAGGTTGCGCACCTCGTCGGCGACCACCGCGAAGCCGCGCCCGGCTTCACCGGCACGGGCCGCTTCGATAGCGGCGTTGAGCGCCAGCAGGTTGGTCTGCTCGGCGATGCCGCGGATCACTTCCAGCACCGAGCCGATCTGCTCGCTGCTCGCCGCCAAACCTTCCACCTGGCTCATGGCGCTGCTCATATCGCTGGCCAGTTCGTCGATCAGGCGGGTGGTGTTGTCGATGACGCTCAAGCCGTCGCGGGTCGCACCGTCGGCACCACGGGCGGCATCGGCGGCCATGGCGGCGCTGTTGGCGACGTCATGGGCAGTAGCGCTCATCTCCTGGGAGGCGGTGGCCACCTGGTCGACTTCGCGGAACTGCTGCTGCATGCCGGCACTGGTCTGGCTGGCGATTTCCGAGGACTGGTCGGCGGTGGCACGGGCGTCGTGCACCGAGGATTTCACGTCGCGGATGATCGGCTGCAGCTTGTCGAGGAAGCGGTTGAACCAGCCGGCCAGTTCGCCCAGTTCGTCCTTGCCGGCGTAGTCCAGGCGCTTGGTCAGGTCGCCTTCGCCGCTGGCGATGTTGCGCAGCATGGCGGCGACACCGAGGATCGGCCGGGTCACGCCGCGGGCGGTGAGCCACATGGCGAACAGGCCGATCAGGATGGCGATCAGGCCGAAGCCGAGTTGCGAGACGGTGCCTTGCACGCGCTGGTCGTCCAGCTCGTTCTGCAGCTCGATGGCCGGGCCGAGCAGGACGTTCTGCGGGACTTCCAGCAGCACGCCCCAGGGTTTGGAGCCGGGGATCGGCTGCAGCGGTTCGACTACGCGCAACTGGTCGTCCTGGCGGAACACCTGCTCATGGTTGGCGGCGATGGCCTGCAGCAGGTCGGCGCCCTGGTTGGGGTAGACCTCCTTGAGGTTCTTGCTCAGCTTGGAGGCATCCGCGCTGTGCCCGGCAAGCAGGCCGGCGGCGCTGACGATGCTGACGCGGCCCTGGCCGTCGTACAGTTCCTGGCTGCCCTCGACGCTGATTTCCTGCAGCTTCTCCATGCTGATGTCCAGGCCCATGACGCCGATGACCTTGCCGTCCAGTTCCAGCGGGAAGGCAATGCTGGTCATCAGCATCTTCTTGTTGCCCACATCGTCGAAATACGGGTCCAGCACGCAGGGCTGGCCGGTGGTCTTGGGGCAGGTGAACCAGGCGTTGTAGGCGCTGCCGCTCGGGCCTGGGCTGGTGTCCTGCAGCAGCGACTCGGCCATGGCTTCGGATTCCAGGTGGCCGGGAGTGGCCTGGGACCAGTAGATGGAGAAGCGACCGGCGTCGTTGCTGCCCAGCTCGCCCTGGCCAGCGAAGAGCTTGTCCTTGCCATCCAGTGCGTCGGGTTCGAAGGCGACGTAGAGGCCCAGCAGTTCCGGGTTGCCTTCCAGCGCAGTCTTCACCTGGCGGGTCAGGTCCTCGCGCAGGTCATAGGCGTCGAGGAAACGCTTCTGCGCCTGGTCGCGCAGGAACAGCACCTGCCGCGAGAAGCCCTTGCCGTACTGGTAGGCATCCATGATGTAGCGCTGGATGCGCATGGCCTGGACTTCGCCGCGTGATTGCAGGCGGGCCTTGGCCGCTTCATCGAGCATGGCGGTGCTCGATTGCTTGACCAGCGCGGTGCTGGTTTGCGTGCGGTAGACGGACAGGCCGGAAAGCAGAGAGACGACGCCGAGCAGACACAGCCCGGCAAGCAACGTGATCTTCCACTGGATGGAGAGACGGCGCAGCAGCATGGAGGGGAATCCTTGTTTGAACTAAGCGCTGGGATGCCCGATATATCGGCCTTTCCCGCATCTTCTTGACCCGTGACGGGACGAAACGCCAGAAAACAGGCGATTCTGGCGTGCCGTCGCGACGGGCGGCAGAAAGCCGGGCAAAAAGCGTGCGCAGCGTGGTGAAAATCCCGTTGACCGAATTCGGAAACGTCTTGATTCGACGCAGGTTTTGACACCCCGCCAGGGGTTTGGCAGAGTGCGCGCCTTTTGCCCGCGCCTCGGTGCGGCGATTCGTGAAAGGAGTGGTGAGGATGAATGCGGTGCTGATCGCCATTGGCCTGATGCTGGTGCTGAGCCTGTGTCGCGTGCATGTGGTGGTCGCACTGATCGCCGGCGCGGTTGCCGGTGGTCTGCTGGGCGGCCTGGGCATGGACGGCACGCTCAAGGCGTTCAACGAAGGCCTGGGTGCCGGTGCGACGGTGGCGCTGTCCTACGCGATGCTGGGTGCCTTCGCCGTGGCCATTGCGCGCTCCGGAATGGCGCACGCCCTGGCTGATCGCGCCCTGGCGATGCTCGGCCGCCACGAGGTGAACGGCTCCAACGGCTTCAAGTGGGTGATGGTCGGCCTGCTGCTGGTGGTGGCGATCTCCTCGCAGAACATCCTGCCGATCCACATCGCCTTCATCCCGCTGCTGGTGCCGCCGCTGCTCTATGTGCTCACGCGCCTGCAGATCGACCGCCGGCTCATCGCCTGCGTCATCACCTTCGGCCTGATTACGCCCTACATGTTCCTGCCGGTGGGCTTCGGCAACATCTTCCTGAACCAGATCCTGCTGGCCAACGTGCAACGCGCGGGCGTGGACGTCAGCGGCATCAATGTCACCCACGCCATGCTGATCCCGGCGCTGGGCATGGTCTGCGGGCTGCTGATCGCGGTGTGCTTCAGCTACCGGCGCAAGCGCGACTACGACCTGCAGCGCATCGAGCAGGCTGAGAGGGTCGACACGCCCTACAGCAAGATGAGCCTCGCCGTGGCCGGCGTCGCAGTGGCGGCGGCCTTCGCCGTGCAACTGCTGCTGGACTCGATGATCCTCGGTGCGCTGGCGGGCTTCCTGGTGTTCTCGCTGTCCGGCGTGGTGCGCTGGAAGGAGGCGGACGACCTGTTCACCGAGGGCATGAAGATGATGGCGATGATCGGCTTCATCATGATCGCCGCCCAGGGCTTTGCTGCCGTGATGACCGCCACCGGGCAGGTCGCCAGCCTGGTGGACAGCGCCGCCGGCTGGATTGGCAGCAGCAAGGCGCTGGGCGCCTTCATGATGCTTCTGGTGGGCCTGCTGGTGACCATGGGCATCGGCTCGTCGTTCTCTACGGTGCCGATCATTGCGGCGATCTTCGTGCCGCTGGCGGTGCACCTGGGCTTCAGTCCGCTGGCCATCGTCAGCATCGTGGGTACCGCAGGGGCGCTGGGCGATGCCGGCTCGCCGGCATCGGACTCCACCCTCGGCCCGACTTCCGGCCTGAACGTGGATGGCCAGCACAACCACATCTGGGACACCGTGGTGCCGACCTTCCTGCACTACAACCTGCCGCTGCTGGCGTTCGGCTGGGTGGCCGCCATGGTGCTCTGAAAGACGTACAGCAAGGCCCTGGCGCGCGGTAATCGCGCGCTGAAAGTTGCACTTGGCGGGTCAACTGCTGACTAATGAGCAGGTTTCTCCATCCATGGACCCGCTCATGTTCGAATCGAAACTGGAATACCGGACGTTCCTCGCCCTGCTGCTGGTGGTGACACTCGCCTTTGGCTGGATCCTGCTGCCGTTCTACGGGGCAGTCTTCTGGGGCACCATCCTGGCGATCATCTTCGCCCCGTTGCAGCGCCGCCTGCGGGTGAAACTCAACGGGCGCAACAACCTCGCCGCGCTGATTTCCCTCGCCGTCTGCTTCCTGATCGTGATCCTGCCGGTGACCTTCATTGCCGGCGCGCTGGTGCAGGAGGGCGCGACGGTTTACCAGCGACTGAAGTCGGGTGAACTGAACTTCATCGCCTATTACCAGCAGGCGGTCGCCGCGCTGCCGGGCTGGGCGCACCAGTTGCTGGAGCGCTTCGACCTCGCCGATCTGTCCAGCCTGCAGGAAAAACTCTCGGCGGGTGCGATGCAGGCCAGCCAGCTGGTGGCCACCAAGGCCTTCAGCATCGGCCAGAACACCTTCGAGTTCGTCATCAGCTTCGGCATCATGCTGTACCTGCTGTTCTTCCTCCTGCGCGATGGCCCGACGCTGGGCAAGCGGATCAAGCAGGCGGTGCCGTTGAGCGGCGAGCACAAGCAGCACCTGTTCACCAAGTTCACCACGGTGATCCGCGCCACGGTAAAGGGCAACATCGCCGTGGCCGCGACCCAGGGCGCGCTGGGCGGGCTGATCTTCTGGTTCCTCGGCATCCAGGGCTCGCTGCTCTGGGGCACGCTGATGGCCTTCCTCTCGCTGCTGCCGGCGATTGGCGCGGGGCTGATCTGGGTGCCGGTGGCGGCTTACTTCCTGCTCACCGGGGCGATCTGGCAGGGTGTGGTGCTGACGCTGTTCTGCGTGGTGGTGATCGGTCTGGTGGACAACATCCTGCGCCCGATCCTGGTGGGCAAGGACACCAAGATGCCCGACTACGTGGTGCTGATCTCCACCCTCGGCGGCATGTCGCTGTTCGGCCTCAATGGCTTCGTCATCGGTCCGCTGATCGCGGCGCTGTTCATGGCGTCGTGGGACCTGTTCACCGGGCGTGAAGGTGAAGTGACCAAGTCGGCGGAGTAGGGCGCCAGAACTGTAGGAGCGAGCTTGCTCGCGAACAGTGTCCTGCTCAGCACAGGGCGTCAGGCGGTTCGCGAGCAAGCTCGCTCCTACAAAAAAAGTACCGCGCATGAATTGCATCCAATAAAAAACCCCGCCGAAGCGGGGTTTTTTGTTGCCTGTCGACCTTAGCCGGCGATGGCTACCAGGCCGCTGTGCTGGAGGAGGTCCAGCAGCGGTTGCGGGTAGACGCCGAGGAAGAAGGCGAGCAGGGCGATGGCCACCAGCATGATGCCGCCGGCGCGCTGGGCCCAGTCCAGGGGCGCGTCGTGGCGCTTCATGTTCGGCTCGACCAGGAACATGGTCACCATCACACGCAGGTAGTAGAACAGGCCGATGGCGCTGCCCAGTACCAGGGCGCCGACCAGCCACCAGTGCTGCGACTCGACGCCGGTGGCGACGATGTAGAACTTGCCGATGAAGCCGGCGGTCAGCGGGATGCCGGCCAGGGACAGCATCATCACGGTCATCACCGCGGTCAGCACCGGACGGCGCCAGAACAGGCCGCGGTACTCGAACAGCGCGTCGGCGTCGCGGCCGCTGTACGGGGTGGACATCAGGGTGACCACGCCGAAGGCGCCCAGGGTGGTGACGACGTAGGTGGTCAGGTAGACGCCGACCGCTTCCACGGCCAGACCCTTGCTCGCCACCAGGGCGATCAGCAGGTAGCCGAAGTGGGCGATGGACGAGTAGCCGAGCAGGCGCTTGATGTTGCTCTGGGTCAGCGCCAGCAGGTTGCCGATCAGGATCGAGGCGATGGCAATGACCGCGATGGCGTCATGCAGCAGGCCGTTGTTCAGGGCTGCCGGAGCGATCTGGAACAGGCGCAGCAGCACGGCGAACACGGCGACCTTGGCGGTGGTGGCCAGGAAGGTGGCAACCGGGGCCGGAGCGCCTTCGTAGACGTCCGGGGTCCACAGGTGGAACGGCGCCAGGGACAGCTTGAAGCCCAGGCCGACGACCATCATGCCGACGCCGATGGCCAGCAGCGGGCCATGGCTGGTGCCTTCGGCCAGCGATGCCCCGATAGCCGAGAAGCCGAGGCTACCGGACTCGGCGTAGAGCAGGGCCATGCCGAACAGCAGGAAGGCGGAACCGGCAGCGGACAGTACGGTGTACTTGATGCCCGCTTCCAGGGTGCGCTTGTTGAAGAAGGCGTAGGCCACCATGCCGTAGACCGGCACCGACAGCAGTTCCAGGCCGATGAACAGGCCGGCCAGGTTCTGTGCGCTGACCAGCACCAGGCCGCCCGCGGTGGACAGCAGCAGGAGCAGGTACAGCTCCTCGCGGTTGCCCGGGAAGCTTTCCATGTAGGCATGGGCGAGGGTGGTGCAGGCCAGGGCGCCGATCAGGATCAGAGCCATGTAGAAGCAGGCGAAGTTGTCGATCACCAGCAGCGGGGTGACTTCGATCGGGGTGACTTTCAGCACCGGGATGATCGACAGCAGGGCCAGGTTCAGACCGATCACCGAGAGGGTGGCGGCCATCGAGTGGTTACGCTTCCAGGCTACCGCGAGCATCACCACCACCAGGGTGGCGCTGGTGATGAGCAGTGGCAGGAGCGCGATGAAGTGTTGAATCGTGAAGGTCATTTCGCGCTTACCGTGCTGCCAGAGTGGAGAGGGCGGAACCCAGCCATTGCTGGACGCCGTGCATGGTTGCCGCGGAGGTGTCGAGGACCGGCTGCGGGAAGACGCCGAGCACGATCAGCAGCACCGCCAGGCCGAGCACCATGGAGAGCTCGCGGAAGTTCAGGCCGGCGATGGCGGTGTCGGACTTGGCCGGGCCGAAGTACGCGCGGTGGATCATGATCAGCGAGTAGACCGAGCCGAACACCAGGCCGAAGGTGGCGATCACGGTGATCACCGGAACGACCTTGAAGCTGCCCAGCAGGATCAGGAATTCGCCGACGAAGTTGCCGGTGCCCGGCAGACCCAGCGAGGCGGTGGCGAAGAACAGCGCCACGGCCGGCAGGTACGGGATGCGCGACCACAGGCCGCCCATCTTGCGCATGTCACGGGTGTGCAGGCGCTCGTACAGCTGGCCACACAGGATGAACAGCGCGGCAGCGGAGAGGCCGTGGGCAATCATCTGCACCACTACACCCTGCAGCGCCTGGGGGCTGCCGGAGTAGATGCCGATCATCACGAAGCCCATGTGCGACACGGAGGAGTAGGCCACCAGGCGCTTGATGTCGGTCTGTGCGAACGACAGGAAGGCGCCGTAGAAGATGCCGATCAGGCCCAGGGTCATGGCGATCGGGGCGAACTCGGCCGAGGCGTTGGGGAACAGCGGCAGGGCGAAGCGGATCAGGCCGTAGGCGGCGGTCTTCAGCAGGATACCGGCCAGGTCGACGGAACCTGCGGTCGGCGCCTGGGCGTGGGCGTCCGGCAGCCAGGAGTGCACCGGTACCACCGGCATCTTCACCGCGAAGGCGACGAAGAAGCCGAGCATCAGGATCCACTCGGTGTGCGGCGGCAGCTGGGTCTTCAGCAGGTCGGCGTAGTTGAAGGTCAGCACGCCGGTGCTGTTGTAGTGCACGAACACCAGGCCGAGGATCGCCACCAGCATCACCAGGCCGCTGGCCTGGGTGAAGATGAAGAACTTGGTGGCGGCGTAGATGCGGGTCTTCTTGCCGTCGTCGGAGCTATGACCCCAGAGCGCGATGAGGAAGTACATCGGCACCAGCATCATTTCCCAGAAGAAGAAGAACAGGAACAGGTCGACGGCGAGGAACACGCCGATGACGCCGCCCAGGATCCACAGCAGGTTCAGGTGGAAGAAGCCGATGCGGCGCTGGATCTCGTTCCAGGAGCAGAGGACGGACAGCACGCCGAGCAGGCCGGTCAGCGCGACCATCAGCAGGGACAGGCCGTCCATTGCCAGGTGCACGCTGATGCCGAAGCGCTCGATCCAGGGTACCTGGAACTGCAGGGTCCACTGCGGCTCGCCACCCGGCGCCGGGGCCAGCTGGAAGTCGCCGGTGTGCCACACCCACAGGCTCAGGGCCAGGGTGAGGACCATCGATCCCAGGGCGACCCAGCGGGGCAGGGTCTTGCTGGTGTACTCGGCGATCCAGCAAAGGAAGCCGCCGATGAAGGGGATCAGGATTAGCCAGGGCAGAATCATGTCGGGCTCAATCTCTTTCGTGAATTCATTAAGCCAGCAGCAGCGCGCCGAGGAGCAGCGCGGCGCCACCCACCAGGGAAGCGGCGTACCAACGCAGGCGGCCGTTCTCGGTGAGGCTGAGGAGTTTGTTGCCACCACGGGCGGTGAGCGGGACCAGGACCAGGGTCTTGTCGATCGGGTCCGCGGCCAGCAGGCGGCAGATCAGCAGGTAGGGTTTCACGAACAGCTTGTCGTACAGCCAGTCGAAGCCCCAGGCGTGGTACCACCAGGTGCCGAAGAAGCGGCCCGGTGCGCTCTGGGCGACGGCGCTGACGAAGCGGCGCTTGCCGAGGAACAGCAGGCCCGCCAGCAGGATACCGGCGATGGCGATGGCGCCCGAGGCGATTTCAAGGCTGTGCTTGGCTTCACCACCGGCGTGACCGGCGCTTTCCGGCAGGACGCCGGCCAGCGGCGGAGTGATCAGCGCGCCGATGAAGGTGGAGAGCACGATCAGGACGCCCAGCGGCAGCCAGTGGCTGACGCCATGGCCGGCGTGCGCTTCGGTCTTCGCTTCGCCGTGGAAGGCGATGAAGATCAGGCGGAAGGTGTACAGCGAAGTCATGAACGCACCGACCAGACCGGCGATCAGCAGGTTCTGGTGACCGCTGGCGAAGGCTTCCCAGAGGATCTCGTCCTTGGAGTAGAAGCCGGCGGTCAGGAAGGGCAGGGCGGACAGCGCCGCGCCACCGACCACGAAGCTCGCGTAGGCCAGCGGCAGCTTCTTCCACAGGCCACCCATCTTGAAGATGTTCTGCTCGTGGTGGCAGGCGACGATCACCGCACCGGAAGCGAGGAACAGCAGGGCCTTGAAGAAGGCGTGGGTCATCAGGTGGAAGATCGCGCCACCCCAGGCGCCAACGCCCAGGGCCAGGAACATGTAGCCGATCTGGCTCATGGTCGAGTAGGCGAGGATGCGCTTGATGTCGGTCTGTACCAGCGCGGCGAAGCCGGCCAGGACCAGGGTCACGGCACCGATGATGCCGACCAGTTCCAGTACGTTCGGAGCCAGCTCGAACAGGCCGTGGCAGCGGGCGATCAGGTAGACGCCCGCGGTCACCATGGTGGCGGCGTGGATCAGTGCGGAGACCGGAGTCGGGCCGGCCATCGCGTCGGCCAGCCAGGTCTGCAGCGGCAGCTGGGCGGACTTGCCGACGGCACCGCCGAGCAGCATCAGGGTCGCCAGGTTGATCCACAGGTCGCCCTTGGCGAAGTGCTGCGGAGCCAGGACCAGCAGCTCCTGGATGTTCAGCGTGCCCAGGTGCTGGAACAGGATGAACATGCCGATGGCGAAGAACACGTCACCCACGCGGGTCACGATGAAGGCCTTCAGCGCCGCGTTGCCGTTCGGTACGTGGTTGTAATAGAAACCGATCAGCAGGTAGGAGCAGAGGCCTACGCCTTCCCAGCCGAAGTACATGAACAGCAGGTTATCGCCCAGCACCAGGAACAGCATGCTGGCGATGAACAGGTTGGTGTACGCGAAGAACCGGGAATAGCCGGTTTCACCGCGCATGTACCAGGAGGCGAACAGGTGGATCAGGAAGCCGACACCGGTGACCACGCCGAGCATGGTGACCGACAGGCCGTCCAGGTACAGGGTGAAGTTGGTCTTGAAGTCGCCAACGCTCATCCATTGCCACAGCACCAGGCTGTAGGCGCCACCTTCTGGCGGGTTGCTGTGGAAGCTCCAGATCGCCCAGAAGGCGGAGAGGGCCGCGAGGCCCACGGAGCCGACACCCACCAGTGCCGAGAGATTTTCCGACCACTTGCCACGGGAGAACGAGAGCAGCAGGAAGCCGACCAGGGGGAACAGGAAAGTAAGGGGCAGCAGGTTCATCCGCGCATCTCGCTGGCAGCGTCGATATCGAGGGTATGGAAGCGGCGATACAGCTGGAGCAGGATCGCCAGGCCGATGCTGGCCTCGGCGGCAGCCAGGCTGAGCACCAGGATGAACATCACCTGGCCGTCAGGCTGGCCCCAGCGGGCGCCACCGACCACGAAGGCCAGAGCGGCGGCGTTCATCATCACTTCCAGGCTCATCAGTACGAACAGGATGTTGCGTCGTACCATCAGGCCCACCAGGCCGAAGCAGAACAGCACACCGGCGAGCGCCAGTCCGTGTTCGAGAGGGATTGCATTCATGGTGTTAGTCCTTCGCTTCGTGGCGGCCGAGGTGGTAGGCGGCGACCAGTGCCGCCAGCAGCAGCATCGAGGCCAGTTCGACGACCAGCAGGTACGGGCCGAACAGGCTGATGCCCACGGCCTTGGCGTCCACGGTGGTGTGGCCGATGCCGATACCGCTCGGGGTGCGCGAGAGCATCCACAGCAGTTCGACCAGCAGCACGGCAGCCAGGGCGCCGGGGCCGATCCAGACGCCGGGCTTGAGCCACTTGCGCTCCTGTTCGGTGATTGCCGGACCGAGGTTCAGCATCATTACCACGAAGACGAACAGCACCATGATCGCGCCGGCGTAGACGATGATTTCCAGGGCACCGGCGAACGGAGCGCCGAGGCTGAAGAAGGTCATCGAGACAGCGAGCAGCGAGATGACGAGGTAGAGCAGGGCATGCACCGGATTGCTGTTGGTGATGACCCGGAAGGTTGCCAGCACGGCGACGCCGGCGGCGAAGTAGAAAGCGAATTCCACGCGACGTCTCCTTACGGCAGCAGGCTCTTGACGTTGATCGGTTCGGCCTCGTTCTGCGCGGCGCCTTTCGGCTTGCCGGCGATGGCCATGCCGGCAACGCGGTAGAAGTTGTAGTCCGGGTTCTTGCCGGGGCCGGAGATCAGCAGGTCTTCCTTCTCGTAGACCAGGTCCTGGCGCTTGAACTCGCCCATCTCGAAATCCGGGGTCAGCTGGATCGCGGTGGTCGGGCAGGCTTCTTCGCACAGGCCGCAGAAGATGCAGCGGGAGAAGTTGATGCGGAAGAACTCGGGGTACCAGCGACCGTCTTCGGCCTCGGCCTTCTGCAGGGCGATGCAGCCGACCGGGCAGGCTACTGCGCACAGGTTGCACGCTACGCAGCGCTCTTCGCCGTCGGGGTCGCGGGTGAGGACGATACGACCGCGGTAACGCGGCGGCAGGTACACGGCCTCTTCCGGGTATTGCAGGGTGTCACGCTTGCGGAAGGCGTGACCGAAGATCATCACCAGGCTGCGCAGCTGGGTGTAGGTGCCGTGCACCACGTCGAAAATGTATTTGATCATGGTCCTACTCCTTACTGGCTGGCCAGCACGACGGCGCCGGTCACCAGCAGGTTGATCAGGGTCAGCGGGAGGCAGAACTTCCAGCTGAAGGCCATCACCTGGTCATAGCGCGGGCGTGGGATGGAGGCCCGCAGCAAAATGAACATCATGATGAAGAAGCCGGTTTTCAGGGCGAACCAGATGAACGGGATCTGCGGCAGGATGTCGAAGGGACCGTGCCAGCCACCGAAGAACAGGGTCGCCAGCAGCGCGGACACCAGCACGATGCCGATGTACTCGCCGACGAAGAACATGCCCCATTTCATGCCGGCGTACTCGATGTGGTAACCGTCGGCCAGTTCCTGCTCGGCTTCGGGCTGGTCGAACGGGTGACGGTGGGTCACGGCGACGCCGGCGACGAAGAAGGTCATGAAGCCGAAGAACTGCGGAATGATGAACCACACGTGCTGGGCCTGGTATTCGACGATGTCGCGCAGGCTGAACGAGCCGACCTGAGCCACGATACCCATCAGCGACAGGGCCAGGAACACCTCGTAGGAGATGGTCTGTGCCGAGGCGCGCAAGGCACCGAGCAGGGCGAACTTGTTGTTGCTCGACCAGCCGGCGAACAGCACCGCGTACACGGTCAGGCCGGCCATGGCGAAGAAGAACAGGATGCCGATGTTCAGGTCCGCCACGCCCCAGGTCGGGGTGATCGGGATGACAGCGAAGGCCACCAGCAGCGCACCCATGGCGATCATGGGCGCGAGGGTGAAGATCATCTTGTCGGCGAACGGCGGGGTCCAGTCTTCCTTGAAGAACATCTTCAGCATGTCGGCGCCGAGCTGGAAGGCCCCGAAGGGGCCGACCCGGTTCGGACCGTAGCGGTCCTGCCAGAGGCCGAGCAGACGACGCTCGACCCAGCTGAGCAGCGCGCCGCAGACGACCACGGCGAGCAGGATGACGATGGCCTTGATGACTTCGATGATGATGTCGACGACGGTGGGTGTCAGCCAGCTCATGCTCATCAAACTCATTGCGCAGCCTCCTGCAGACCTTCAGCGACGGCGCCGATGACACCGGCGGGAATGCCTTGCAGACCGATCGGCAGGGCGACCAGGCCGGCGCCGAGCTCTTCGCTCACACGCAGCGGCAGGCGCAGCTCCTGGCCCTTGACGGTCAGGCGAATGATCGCGCCTTCGTTGACGCCCAGACGATCAGCCTCGGCCTTGGCCAGGGTGACGTAGGTCTGCGGGATGCGCTCCTGCACCGGAGCGGCTTTCGCGGAGTTCTCCTCGCTGCCGAACAGGTGATAGAAGGGCACCACCTTGAACTGGCTGGCGGCGGTGTGGAACGGCGCGGGGATCTCGCTGAACCACAGGGTTTCGCCCTTGGCCTCGATCAGGCGTACGCCCGGATCGCCGGCGCGCAGGTGGCCGCCGACTTCGTCCTGGAACTTGTTCCAGGCCTGCGGAGAGTTCCAGCCCGGAGACCAGGCGAACGGAATCTGCTGACGCGGTTCGGTGCTGCCGGCGTAGCCTTCCATGGAGAAGGCAAACGCGGAGTCGATATCCTGCGGCTGACGCGGCTCGCTGACATTGATGTTGGCGCGCATCGAGGTACGCCCGGAGTAGCGGTGCGGTTCACGCGCCAGCTTCAGGCCCTTGATGCGGAACGCAGCGTTCGGCGCGGCTTCGCGGATGCCGGCCAGTTGCGGCTTGGCGGCGACGACGGCGTCGATCACGTGGTCCAGTTGGGTCCAGTCGACACGCTTGCCCTCGAGGGTGCTGTGCAGGGCGTGCAGCCAGCGCCAGCCTTCGCGGACCAGGTTGTCGGCGTTGTAGTAGGTCGGATCGTAGACCTGGAAGAAGCGCTGGGCGCGACCTTCCTGGCTGACCAGGGTGCCATCGCCTTCGGCGAAGCTGGCGGCCGGCAGCAGGACGGTGGCCTTGGCGCTGGTGGCGGTCTGCTGATGGTCGGCGACCACGACGATCTTGGCGGCGGCCAGGGCGGCGTCGACCACGGCGGCGTCGGCGCGGCGGTACAGGTCGTTCTCCAGGATCACCACGGCATCGGCGGCGCCGGAGGTCAGCTGCTGGAGGGCGGCTTCGACGGATTCACCACCGAAGAGGGCCAGCCCCAGGCTGTTGGCTTCCGGGACGACCAGGCTCAGGGAGCCGTTTTTCTCGCGATTCTTCAGCGCGCTGGCGATGTTGGCCGCGGCTTCGATCAGGGCGTTGCTGCCCAGCGAGGTGCCGGAGATGACCAGCGGACGCTTGGCGGCCACCAGAGCATCGGCGATGCGCTGGGCGAGGGCGGCGGCTTCGGCGTCGAGGCCGGCCACGGCCGGGGCGCTCGGGTCGATGGCGTGGGCCACGGCGAAGCCCAGGCGAGCCAGGTCTTCGGTAGCGGCGTGCACGCACTCGGCAGCGACGTCGTCCAGGCGGGTTTCATCCAGGCTGGCAATGAACAGCGGGTTCATCTCGTGCTGGGCGATGGTCTTCACCGCGGCGTCGAGCCACGGCTGGATCTTCATCGCGGCGGCCATGTCCTCGCCCTTGCCTTTCACCGACTGGCGCAGGGCCAGGGCGATACGGGCAGCGGTCTGGGTCAGGTCTTCGCCGAGCACGAATACCGCGTCGTGGTCTTCGATGTCACGGATGGTCGGCACCGGCAGCGGGCCGTCCTGCATGACTTTCAGTACGAGTTGCAGGCGCTGCAGTTCGTCGGCGGAGATGCCGCTGTAGTAGTTCTGCGCGCCGACCAGTTCGGCCAGGGCGTAGTTGCTTTCCAGGCTGGCGCGCGGCGAACCGATACCGATGACCTTGCGACCCTTGAGCAGGGCGGCGGTCTGGTCGAGGGCGCCGTCCAGCGAGAGCTTCTGCTTGCTCAGCATCAGCTGCGGCTGGCGCGGGCGGTCTTCGCGGTTGACGTAGCCGTAGCCGAAGCGGCCGCGGTCGCACAGGAAGTAGTGGTTCACCGAGCCGTTGTAGCGGTTCTCGATGCGGCGGATTTCACCGTAACGCTCGCCGGGGCTGATGTTGCAGCCGCTGGAGCAGCCATGGCAGATGCTCGGGGCGAACTGCATGTCCCACTTGCGGTTGTAGCGCTCGGAGTGGGTCTTGTCGGTGAACACGCCGGTCGGGCAGACCTCGGTCAGGTTGCCGGAGAATTCGCTCTCCAGCACACCGTCCTCGATCCGGCCGAAGTAGACGTTGTCGTGCGCGCCGTAGACGCCCAGGTCGGTGCCGCCGGCGTAGTCCTTGTAGTAACGGACGCAGCGGTAGCAGGCGATGCAGCGGTTCATCTCGTGGGCGATGAACGGGCCGAGCTCCTGGTTCTGGTGGGTGCGCTTGGTGAAGCGGTACCGGCGCTGGTTGTGGCCGGTCATCACCGTCATGTCCTGCAGGTGGCAGTGACCGCCTTCCTCGCAGACCGGGCAGTCGTGCGGGTGGTTGGTCATCAGCCATTCGACGACGCTGGCGCGGAACTGCTTGGCCTCTTCGTCCTCGATGGAAATCCAGGTGTTGTCGGTGGCGGGAGTCATGCAGGACATGACGAGACGACCGCGTTTGTCGTTCTCGTCGGTGTACTGCTTGACCGCGCACTGGCGGCATGCGCCGACGCTTCCGAGCGCCGGGTGCCAGCAGAAGTAGGGGATGTCGAGACCGAGGGAGAGGCAGGCCTGCAACAGGTTGTCCGCTCCGTCGACTTCTAACGTCTTGCCGTCTACGTGGATCGTGGCCATGGGTCTAAGTCTTCGTTGGCCCGTTGTCAGCGGGCGTGGCTAATAGAAATCACGGTTTCATCGGGCCGGCGGCACGCCGCGGCGCAACAACGAAACAACGCCGGGCGGCTCGCGCCCGGCGATCAAAGCATCAAGCGCCGACGGTCTGCGGTGCTTGTACGGCCTGAGCCTGGCGGGAAATGCCCGCTTCGAACTCGGGACGGAAATACTTCAGTGCGCTGCCCAGCGGCTCGACGGCACCCGGTGCGTGGGCACAGAAGGTCTTGCCCGGGCCGAGGAAGTTGACGAGCTGCTCGAGGGTTTCCAGGTCGCCCTGGGCGCCTTCGCCTTTCTCCAGCGCGCGCAGGACCTTCACGCTCCACGGCAGGCCGTCGCGGCACGGAGTGCACCAGCCGCACGATTCGCGGGCGAAGAACTCTTCCATGTTGCGCAGCAGGGAAACCATGTTGACGCTGTCGTCCACCGCCATGGCCAGGCCGGTACCCATACGGGTGCCGACCTTGGCGACGCCGCCGGCGTAGAACAGGGCATCCAGGTGTTCCGGCAGCAGGAAGCCGGTACCGGCGCCGCCCGGCTGCCAGGCCTTGAGCTTGTAGCCGTCGCGCATGCCGCCGGCGTAGTCCTCGAACAGCTCGCGGGCCGGGAGGCCGAAGGGCAGTTCCCAGATACCGGGGTTCTTCACCTTGCCGGAGAAGCCCATGAGCTTGGTGCCCATGTCTTCGCTGCCCGGACGGGCGAGACCCTTGTACCAGTCGACGCCGTGCTCGACGATCGCCGGCACGTTGCACAGGGTCTCGACGTTGTTCACGCAGGTCGGTTTGCCCCAGACGCCAACGGCGGCGGGGAAGGGAGGCTTGGAGCGCGGGTTGGCGCGGCGACCTTCCAGCGAGTTGATCAGCGCGGTCTCTTCGCCACAGATGTAGCGGCCAGCGCCGGTGTGGACGAACAGCTCGAAATCGAAGCCGCTGCCGAGGATGTTCTTGCCCAGCAGGCCGGCGGCCTTGGCTTCCTCGATGGCGCGGTTCAGGTTGCGGGCGGCGTCGACGTACTCGCCGCGCAGGAAGATGTAGCCGCGGTAGGCCTTGAGGGCGCGCGCGGAGATCAGCATGCCTTCCACCAGCAGGTGCGGCAGCTGCTCCATGAGCATGCGGTCCTTCCAGGTGTTGGGCTCCATCTCGTCCGCGTTGCACAGCAGGTAGCGGATGTTGAGGGATTCGTCCTTGGGCATCAGGCCCCACTTCACGCCGGTGGGGAAGCCTGCACCGCCGCGGCCCTTGAGGCCGGAGTCCTTGACGGTCTGGACGATGTCGTCGGTGGCCATCTGCGCCAGCGCCTTGCGCGCGGCGGCGTAGCCATTCTTCGACTGGTACTCCTCCAGCCAGACCGGGGCGCCGTCGTCACGCAGGCGCCAGGTCAGCGGATGGGTTTCGGCCGCGCGCGCAGTGCGGTTGGGCGTGCCGTAGGAGGTGAGGCGACTCATGCGTAGGCCTCCAGCAGTTTGGCGACGCCGTCGGGACGCAGGTCGCCGAAGGTGTCGTCGTCGATCATCATCGCCGGGGCCTTGTCGCAGTTGCCCAGGCAGCACACCGGCAGCAGGGTGAAGCGGCCGTCTGCAGTGGTCTGGCCAAGGCCGATGCCCAGCTGCTTCTGGATCTCGCCGACCACGGACTCGTGGCCGCCGATGTAGCAGACCATGCTGTCGCAGACGCGGATGATGTGGCGGCCGACCGGCTGGCGGAAGATCTGGCTATAGAAGGTAGCCACGCCTTCGACGTCGCTGTCCGGGATGCCGAGGATATCGGCGATCGCCGGGATGGCGCCGTCCGGCACCCAGCCGCGCTGCTTCTGGACGATCTTCAGGGCTTCGATGGACGCCGCGCGGGAGTCCTCGTAGTGATGCATTTCGTGCTCGATGGCCGAGCGCTCGGTTTCGCTGAGTTCGAAACGATCAGTCTGGATAAGGGTACTCATGATCAGCGGTCCACGTCGGCCATAACGAAGTCGATACTGCCCAGATAGGCGATCAGGTCAGCGATCATGCTGCCGTTGATCACCGACGGAATCTGCTGCAGGTGCGGGAAGCTGGGCGTCCGGATGCGGGTCCGGTAGCTCATGGTGCTGCCATCGCTCGTCAGGTAGTAGCTGTTGATGCCCTTGGTCGCTTCCACCATCTGGAAGGCTTCGTTGGCCGGCATGACCGGGCCCCAGGAAACCTGCAGGAAGTGGGTGATCAGGGTTTCGATGTGCTGCAGCGTGCGCTCTTTGGGCGGCGGCGTGGTCAGCGGGTGATCCGCCTTGTACGGGCCTTCGGGCATGTTCTTCAGGCACTGTTCGATGATGCGCAGGCTCTGGCGCATCTCACCCATCTTGACCATGCAGCGGTCGTAGGCGTCGCCGTTGGCCGCCAGCGGTACTTCGAACTCGAAGTTCTCGTAGCCGGAGTAGGGGCGGGCTTTACGCAGGTCGAAATCACAGCCGGTGGCGCGCAGGCCGGCGCCGGTGGTGCCCCACTCCAGCGCTTCCTTGGTGTTGTACTGGGCAACGCCGATGGTACGGCCACGCAGGATGCTGTTTTTCAGGGCAGCGGTTTCGTACTCGTCCAGGCGCTTGGGCATCCAGTCGAGGAACTCGCGGACCAGCTTGTCCCAGCCACGCGGCAGGTCGTGGGCGACGCCGCCGATGCGGTACCAGGCCGGGTGCAGGCGGAAGCCGGTGATGGCTTCGACGACCTTGTAGGCACGCTGGCGGTCGGTGAAGGTGAAGAACACCGGGGTCATCGCACCCACGTCCTGGATGTAGGTACCCAGGTAGAGGAGGTGGTTCAGGATGCGGAAGAACTCCGACATCATGATACGGATGACGTCGACGCGCTGCGGCACCTTGATGCCGGCGAGCTTCTCGACCGAGAGCACGTACGGCAGGTTGTTCATCACGCCGCCGAGGTAGTCGATACGGTCGGTGTAGGGAATGAAGCTGTGCCAGGACTGACGCTCGGCCATCTTCTCGGCGCCACGGTGGTGGTAGCCGATCTCCGGAACGCAATCGAGGATTTCTTCACCGTCCAGCTGCAGGATGATGCGGAACGCACCGTGGGCGGACGGGTGGTTCGGGCCGAGGTTGAGGAACATGAAGTCCTCGTTCTCGCCGTGGCGCTTCATGCCCCAGTCTTCGGGCTTGAAGCGCAGGGCTTCCTGCTCGAGGTCCTGCTTGGCGGCGGACAGCGCGTAGGGATCGAACTCGGTGGCGCGCGCCGGGTAGTCCTTGCGCAGCGGGTGACCTTCCCAGGTCGGCGGCATCAGCATGCGGGTCAGGTGCGGGTGACCATTGAAGGTGATCCCGTACATGTCCCAGACCTCACGCTCGTACCAGTTGGCGTTCGGCCAGATACGGGTGGCGGTGGGCACGTTGAGGTCGCCTTCGGACAAGGCCACCTTGATCATCACGTCACTGTTACGCTCGAGCGACATCAGGTGGTAGAACACGCTGAAATCGGCGCCCGGCAGGCCGCGACGGTGGGTGCGCAGGCGTTCGTCCACGCCGTGAAGGTCGTAGAGCATGACGTACGGCTTGGGCACATTGCGCAGGAAGGTGAGGACGTCGATCAGGCGCTCACGGGCAACCCAGAGCACCGGCATGCCGGTGCGGGTGGCCTGGACGGTGAAGGTCTCGGCGCCAAAGCGGGAATTCAGTTCGACGACGATATCTTGGTCGTCTGCCTTGTAAGGCGGGATGTACAGAGCGGAGTCTGCATTCATAGTCTTTAAGTCACTCGGTCAACGGTGGAGTGAAAGCGGGCCTCTCGTGGAGGGCCGGATCACACTTCGTCGGGGCTGCGCAGGTTGGTGACCGCAATGCGCTGTTCGCGCTTGAGATCCTTCTGGGCAGGCATGTCGGCGCGATAGACGCCTTGATCGCCTACAACCCAGGACAACGGACGACGCTCCTGGCCGATGGATTCCTGCAGCAGCATCAAACCTTGCAGGAACGCCTCCGGGCGGGGCGGGCAGCCGGGGATGTACACGTCCACGGGGAGGAACTTGTCGACCCCCTGAACGACCGAGTAGATGTCGTACATGCCGCCGGAGTTGGCGCACGACCCCATCGAGATCACCCACTTGGGTTCCAGCATCTGCTCGTACAGGCGCTGGATGACCGGAGCCATCTTGATGAAGCAGGTGCCAGCGATGACCATGAAGTCAGCCTGGCGCGGCGATGCACGGATCACTTCGGCGCCGAAACGGGCGATGTCGTGCGGCGCGGTGAACGCCGTGGTCATCTCCACGTAGCAGCAGGACAGCCCGAAGTTGTACGGCCACAGGGAGTTCTTGCGACCCCAGTTCACCGCACCGTTGAGAACATCCTCGAGCTTGCCCATGAAGATGTTCTTGTGGACCTGCCCTTCGATGAGCGGGTCTTCTACCGTTTCGCGTTCGCCGATCGGGTACTGATCATTGGGCGCATCCGGATCGATCCGGGTAAGTTTGTATTGCATCGCCAAAGCCTCATTGTTTTAGCTTCGCCTGCCGTGCGCGACGTGCCGCCGGCGCCCAATCGAGCGCGCCGATACGCCACAGGTAGACAAGACCTGCCAACAGAATTGCTATGAAAATGGTTGCCTCGATCAGACCTGCCCAACCGCTTTCACGGACGGACACGGACCAGGCGAAGAGGAAGAGGGCTTCGACGTCGAAGATCACGAAGAGCATCGCGACCAGATAGAATTTTGCCGACAGGCGCAGGCGGGCGCTGCCGGTAGGAACGATCCCCGATTCGAACGGTTCGTTCTTGCTGCGACCAAATGCCTTACTGCCAAGAAGGCTGGAAACCCCTAGCATGAAGGCGAGCAGGCCCAGCACTCCTAAAAGGAAGGCGGCGAGTCCCCAGTGTTGAGCTGCAAGTTCAGCTGGATTGGGCATGCCGATACTCCTTCCTACAAATAACGATTGTCTTGGGTTTCGGGCGCAACGCCCGACTACTGCGAACCCGACAACTCAAGGATAGTGAGCTAAGGGTTCAGGTCATCTTTCCAATTTTATGCCCAAAGCCTTCAGCAAGTAAATTTTTCCAACACAAACAGATGCTTCTATTTCGGGCAAAAGGCTTTTGCATTTCCTGTAGCGCCCTGTTTGTGCGGCTCTGGATGCCTAGTGTGACGGCACTTCGGCTTTGGTCGAATAGTACTTTCGAGGTATTTGTCCGCAATAAATCGGCAGCTTTCAGATGATAAATATTATCATTTGCAGTGTCGTATATCCGTAACTTTACTACATATAAGCGGCGCGTCTTTTATTTCGCCTGGTATCCGACTTCGAATTATCCCTCTGTGAACTCGTTGGTCGCCCCCGCTTCCGGGTGGTTCAATTTCCCTTGAGAATCCACGCCCAGTGCATCTCGCAGCGCACCGGTTCGGATCCGGAATCGTCCAGAAGGGTCACCTGGATCAGTGCTTCGCCTCGATCTTCTTCCCGCAAGGTGCGGCGCTGTTCCGGCGTCAGCGTGGCGATGGCCCGCAGGCTGCCGCTGGCCCGGCGCAGGTAGTCCACCTTGAGGGTCTTGATCAGCGGCAGCTTGTGATCCGGCAGGTTCATGCCAACCATGCAGCCGCTGGCTGATTCGGCCAGCAGCGCCATGGCAGCGGCGTGGACGCCGCCGATGTGATTGCGGGTACGGCGGTGGTTGGCCAGGCTCATGCGCACCTCGCTGTCGGTGAGCTTCTGGATGCGCACGCCAGCCGTGCCGGCGAAGCGCACCTGGGAGCAGAACAGGCGGCTGAGCAGCGGTTCGTGCAGGCGACGCGGCAGGCGCTGGATGAGGTGGGCGGCGAGGGCGAGGCGGGTGCGCTTGGGCATGGACGTTTCCATTCATATAAAGGAAACGCGAGGCTGGCATGTCGAGGCGAGCCTGCCCTTGGCGGGCGGGGTGAGGGTGTCTGGCGGTTCGGCCAAGCGTAAAAAGCAAAACCCCGGCCGAGGCCGGGGTCTTGTGGAGCCTGCCAGCCCCGAGGGGCCGGTGAGCCAGTTCTTAGTGGAACTGGTTCATGGTGTTGTCTTTACCCGAGGCTTTCAGAGCGGCTTCGCCAGCGAAGTACTCTTTGTGGTTGTCGCCGATGTCCGAGCCGGCCATGTTCTGGTGCTTGACGCAGGCGATGCCCTGGCGCAGTTCCTGGCGCTGAACGCCTTTCACGTAGGCCAGCATGCCCTGGTCGGCGAAGTAGCCTTTGGCCAGGTTGTCGGTCGACAGAGCGGCGGTGTGGTAGGTCGGCAGGGTGATCAGGTGGTGGAAGATGCCGGCGTGGGCGGAACCATCGCGCTGGAAGGTACGGATCTTCTCGTCAGCAACCTGGGCCAGCTCGGTCTCGTCGTACTCGACGCTCATCAGCTTGGCGCGGTCGTAGGCGGAGACGTCCTTGCCTTCGGCAACGAACGCGTCGAAGACCTGCTGGCGGAAGTTCAGGGTCCAGTTGAACGACGGGCTGTTGTTGTACACCAGCTTGGCGTTCGGGATGACCTGACGGATGCGGTCAACCATGCCCTTGATCTGGCCAACGTGCGGCTTCTCGGTTTCGATCCACAGCAGGTCGGCGCCGTTCTGCAGCGAGGTGATGCAGTCCAGGACGCAGCGGTCTTCGCCGGTGCCCTTGCGGAACTGGAACAGGTTGGAAGCCAGGCGCTTCGGACGCAGCAGTTTGCCGCCGCGGTTGATCACCACGTCGCCGTTCTGCAGTTCGGCAGCGGACACTTCTTCGCAATCCAGGAAGGAGTTGTACTGGTCGCCCAGGTCGCCCGGCTCTTTGGTCACGGCAATCTGCTTGGTCAGGCCGGCGCCCAGGGAGTCGGTACGAGCGACGATCACGCCGTCGTCGACGCCCAGTTCGAGGAACGCGTAGCGAACGGCGTTGATCTTGGCGAGGAAGTCTTCGTGCGGGACGGTCACTTTGCCGTCCTGGTGGCCGCACTGCTTCTCGTCGGAAACCTGGTTCTCGATCTGGATGCAGCAGGCACCGGCTTCGATCATTTTCTTGGCCAGCAGGTAGGTGGCTTCCGGGTTGCCGAAGCCGGCGTCGATGTCGGCGATGATCGGTACTACGTGGGTTTCGTAGCCGTCGATCTGAGCCTGGATTTCGTCCTGCTTGACTTTGTCGCCGGCGGCGCGGGCGCTGTCCAGGGCGGTGAAGAGCAGATCCAGTTCGCGGGCGTCAGCCTGGCGCAGGAAGGTGTACAGCTCTTCGATCAGGCCGGAAACGGCAGTCTTCTCGTGCATGGACTGGTCGGGCAGCGGGCCGAAGTCGGAACGCAGCGCGGCAACCATCCAGCCGGACAGGTAGAGGTAGCGCTTGTTGGTGGTCTTCAGGTGCTTCTTGATCGAGATCAGCTTCTGCTGACCGATGAAGCCGTGCCAGCAACCCAGGGACTGGGTGTAGACGGAGGTGTCGGCGTCATACTCGGCCATGTCCTTGCGCATGATGGCCGCAGTGTACTTGGCGATGTCCAGACCAGTCTTGAAGCGGTTCTGAGCGCGCATACGGGCAACCGACTCGGGGTTGATAGCGCTCCAGCTGTTACCGGTTTTCTCTTTCAGAGCGGCAACGGCTTTGATGTCGTTTTGATATGCGGACATGGTCAATCCTTCAAAGTATGTGTTTGGTTGAGCACCGACTTACCCACTCAAAACCTGTATCGAAAAGGAATTGGCTGCGGGTTGCTCGCCGCGGGATGGCGAAGGGGCGACCGAAAGAAGGAATGACGCTGGAGGAGTGGGGTGGCGCGGCGTACAGACTGGTGACTGCAGCGGTACATCCAGAATCGCTTGCCGGCTCGTGGCAGCCGTTGGGCGATGGTGGACGGCTGAATCCGTCACTTCGTGCTGTTGCTTAGGCTTGCTTCCCCGTCCCTCAGGACAACCTCTTGCCAGTCGCAACCTCGTCGATCCGCCTTGTGGGCTTAACAACACGGACCTGCATGGCGGGTGGGCCACTGGCTTGGTCCGAAGGGCTTTGAGGCCCTCTGGTTAGCGGGAGCGAGGCCATCATGCACTTTCAAACGAGCGTTCGTCAAACGTTTTGTAGTGTTTTTTTTTGACTACTACACGAAGGTCTAACGAGGACTGCCAAGTCACCTCCGGAAGGATTAGTCGAGCACTTCGACCTTCACTCGCAGGCTGCTGTCGCTGCGCCCCTGGGTGCTGTATTGGCGGGTGTAGCCACTTTGGGTGCTCTGGTTGCTCTGGCTGACGCCGCCGACCTCGATCCACTGGCCGATAGGGCCGCTGACGCTGGTGTTCGCCGAGCTGGTGTTCATCGAGCCCTGGTAATTGCCGTTGAAGCGGTCGTTGCGGGTGCTCAGGGTGATGTGCACCAGGTTACCGGTGAGGCTGGCGGTCACGTACATGCCCTGGTTCGCGTCGCGGTATTCGGTCTGGCTGTAGACCTGGCCGTAGGGGCCGATGCCGGCGTTGGTCACCGGCTGGCTCTGGCCGATCTGGATGAAGGCGGGCGAGCCCTCGGTGGTGCGGACCTGCTGGGTGCCTCCTCCGCGACTGTTGGTGGACCGATTGATGATGCGCACCTGGTCGCGGCCGTTGACTTCCCCGCGGCCGGCCTGGATGTCCACATTGCCGGCGCTGACCGAGCCGTTCACTGAGTAGCCGCTCTGGCTGCCCTGGCTGCCGTCGAGCGTATCGACGCTGATCAGTAGCTGATGCGGGCGCGTATCCAGCTGTTCGAGTACCTGCTGCAGCTCGCGGATCTTCGGCAGCTCGGCATTTACCACCAGTTGGTTGCCATAGGCGGTGACTCGCCCTTCGTTGCCAAGCACCTGCTGCGCCACCGGCAGCACGTCTTCGGCGGTGCGGTAGTTGAGCGGGATGATCTCGGTGCGCGGCGCCGCTGTGGCGGTGAGGCTGATCGCGCAGGCGAGCATCAGGGCGAAAGGCTGTCGGCTCAAAGCAGGAAACTCCGCAGGTTCGGGTCGAGGACGCCGGTGTTCCAGGTCTGTTCGAATTGCGCAATCAGCTGGCGAACGCGGCCGGCGTTGTTGTAGTGCGCGTAGCCGGCGTATTCGCCAGGTTCTGGGCGCAGCAGCAGGCCGCAGTCGTCGGCGAGGAGGAAGGCGTGCTCGTCGCTCGGGTAGTCAGGGTTGATCCGGCGAATCTGGCAGTAGCTGGAGAGGCGCCGGCTGAGGTTGAGCAGGCGATGGCCTTCCTTCACGGCGCGGGTGCTGTCGCGCACCAGGATCATCATGCGATTGCGCGGATTGCCCAGCAGCAGCTGAGTGCAGGCGTCCTGGATGCTGCTGTGGTGATACAGCCAGGGTTCCAGGTCGGGGGTGTAGAGGTAGAGCGTGCGGCGCGCCTGCTGGATCAGTGCCAGGGCGTGGGCGCGCGCGTCATCCGGCTTGCTGAAGCGGTGCAGTTGGTCGCCCTCGCCGAGGTGGAAGGGTGCCGGCTCCAGTGCTTCGGGCGGCAGCGCTTCGCTGGGCGGGTTGTGGACGGCAAAACGCCCCGGTGACTGAAACTCGATGTCCGGTAGTTCTACCGGGAGGTCGTCTTGATCCGGGACGTTTTCCATGGCGCTCCTTCCAATCGGGGCTTGGGTGGCCGGTGCTCAGGCGCTCTCGCGCACCATGTCCACGTGGGGGAGGCCGGCGTCGAGGAATTCGCCGCTGGCCACCTGGAAGCCTAGCCGTTCGTAGAAGGGAATGGCGTAGACCTGCGCCGTCAGCAACTGACGCTGCAGCCCCTGGCTTTCGGCCTGCTCGATGGCGGCGCGCATCAGCAGGTCGCCGACCTTCAGGCCGCGCCAGTCCTTGAGGACCGACACCCGGCCGATGTGTCCGTCCGGTAGGAGGCGGGCGGTACCGATGGCGTAGTCGCCTTCGAAGGCCAGGAAGTGCACGGCTTCGACATCCTCGGCGTCCCATTCGAGTTCCGGCGGGACCGATTGCTCGGCGATGAATACCGCCTCGCGAATGCGCCGCAGATCGGCATTATCCTTTTGCCAGTCCGCGACGCGAACCCTGATCTTGCTACTCATCGGCAAACTCCAGACTGCCCTGTTTGATCAGTTCTCCGATGAGCTTACGCCCATCGTCGTCGGCCAGCCATTGGCCGAGATTCCCTTCGTGCAGCGCCTGGGCCGAGCACACCAGCTTGAGCAGATCGCGCAGTTTTTCCGGCAGGACCACGGTCTGGCCGCTGGCGAACAGCAGCAGGCCCACGTCCACTTCGCTCCAGGCCATGCGGGCGCTGGGGTTGCGGATCAGTACTTCGCCGTCTTTGATGGCGGTGGTCAGGTCGTCTTCCTCGATCTCCTCGCCGGCCACCAGTTCCGGGTAGCGCGGCTCGGTCATGAACTGGCCGAACCAGGTGAGCAGCAGGCGCTCGTCGCTCATGTGCTCCTGCAGCAGGTTCTTCAGGCGGTCGAGGGCGTCGCGCTGGATCTGGTGCTGGTCGAAGTCGCCTTTCATCGCGGCCATTCCGGCGTCGCTGTAGCGCTCCTCGTCGGAGAGGAACTGGGCGAGGAAGTCGGTGAAGTGGGTCAGCACTTCGGCGGCGCTGGGGGCGCGGAAGCCGACCGAGTAGGTCATGCAGTCGTCTTCGGCGATGCCGTAGTGGGCGACGCGCGGCGGCAGGTAGAGCATGTCGCCGGGTTCCAGTACCCAGTCGGCGCTTTCTTCGAATTCGGCGAGGATGCGCAGGTCGGCGTGCGGCAGCATCGGGCTGCTGGCGTCGCAGGTCTGGCCGACTTTCCAGCGGCGGCGGCCGTGGCCCTGCAGCAGGAATACGTCGTAGTTGTCGAAGTGCGGGCCGACGCCGCCGCCAGGGGCGGCGTAGCTGATCATCACGTCGTCGATGCGCCAGCTGGGCAGGAACTTGAAGTGTTCCAGGAGCTCGGCGACTTCCGGGATGAACTGGTCGACGGCCTGTACCAGCAGGGTCCAGTCGCGCTCGGGCATCTGGCTAAAGGTGTCTTCCTGGAACGGACCACGGCGCAGCTCCCACGGGCTGTCGCCGTGTTCGAGGACGATACGCGATTCGATCATCTCTTCCAGGGCGAGACCGGCCAGTTCGTCAGGGTCCAGCGGGCTCTTGAAGTCAGGGATGGCCTGGCGCACCAGCAGGGGCTTTTTCTGCCAGTAGTCGCGGAGGAATTCTTCGGCGCTGATGCCGCCCAAAAGCTGAAGAGGAATAGCAGGATTCATGTCTAAGTCCTTGAAACAAAAACGCCCGGCACAGCCGGGCGTGCAAAGTCAGGGCGAATCTCAGATGCGCTTGGCCTGGGCGGCGGCGTTACCGATGTAGTTCGCGGGGGTCAGTTTCTTCAGCTCGGCCTTGGCTTCTGCCGGCATGTCGAGGCCTTCGATGAACACCTGCAGGGCTTTGGCGCTGATGCCTTTGCCGCGGGTCAGTTCCTTGAGCTTCTCGTAGGGGTTCTCGATGCCATAGCGGCGCATGACGGTCTGTACCGGCTCGGCCAGGACTTCCCAGCAGGCGTCCAGGTCTTCGGCGATGCGCGCGGCGTTCAGTTCCAGCTTGCCGATGCCCTTGAGGCTGGCTTCGTAGGCGATGACGCTGTGGGCGAAGCCCACGCCCAGGTTGCGCAGCACGGTGGAGTCGGTCAAATCGCGCTGCCAGCGGGAGATCGGTAGCTTGCTGGCCAGGTGCTGGAGCAGTGCGTTGGCGATGCCCAGGTTGCCTTCGGAGTTCTCGAAGTCGATCGGGTTGACCTTGTGCGGCATGGTCGAGGAGCCGATCTCGCCAGCGACGGTCTTCTGCTTGAAGTAGCCCAGGGAGATGTAGCCCCAGACGTCACGGTCGAAGTCGATGAGGATGGTGTTGAAGCGCGCGACGGCGTCGAACAGCTCGGCGATGTAGTCGTGCGGCTCGATCTGGGTGGTGTAGGGGTTCCAGTTTAGGCCGAGATCGCCTTCGATGAATTCGCGGGCGTTGGCTTCCCAGTCGATCTGCGGGTAGGCCGACAGGTGGGCATTGTAGTTGCCCACGGCGCCGTTGATCTTGCCGAGCAGTTCGACCGAGGCGACCTGCTTGATCTGGCGCTCCAGGCGGTAGACGACGTTGGCCAGTTCCTTGCCCAGGGTGGTCGGGGAGGCCGGCTGGCCGTGGGTGCGCGAGAGCATGGGGACGTCGGCGAACTTCACCGCGAGTTCGCGGATGGAGTCGGCGATCTGGCGCATCAGCGGCAGCAGCACGGTGTCACGGCCTTCGCGCAGCATCAGGGCGTGGGACAGGTTGTTGATGTCCTCGGAGGTGCAGGCGAAGTGGATGAACTCGCTGACCTTGGCCAGTTCCGGCAGCTTGGCGGCTTGTTCCTTGAGCAGGTATTCCACGGCCTTGACGTCGTGGTTGGTGGTGCGCTCGATGTCCTTGATGCGCTGCGCGTGCTCCAGCTGGAAGTCGTCGGCGAGAGCGTTCAGCAGGGCGTTGGCTTCGGCGGAGAAGGGCGCGACTTCAGGAACGCCGGCGTGGGCGGCGAGACGCTGGAGCCAGCGAACCTCCACCAGGACGCGGAAACGGATCAGGCCGTATTCGCTGAAAATCGGACGCAGGGCGCTGGTCTTGCTGCCGTAACGGCCGTCAACGGGGGATACCGCGGTAAGGGAGGAAAGCTGCATGGGGCGTTCTCGTAGCTGTCGGTCAACGAAAAGGGCGCACATCATACACGAATGGCGCGAACCGGTCGCCCTTGCGGCGACCGCAAGGAAGTGTTTCAGCCGCGCAGCAGCGGGCGCAGTTCGTTGAGCATTTTCTTCCGGCTGAACAGCATCTGCCAGCGGTTGCCGCCGAGCTGTCGCCACAGGCGCGCGGAGCGGATGCCGGCCAGCAGCAGGGCGCGGATGCGCGCGGCGTTGGCGTTGATCTGCAGGTGGCGCATGTCGCCGTGCACCTGGATGCGCTGGCGGAAGGTGCTCAGGGTGTCCTGGTAGAGGCCGGCGCAGGAGGCGATGACGTTCTCGTGGACCAGCCCGAAGTGCTGCACCTGCTGCTGGATCTGGTCCAGGCGGGTGCCCATGATGTCGAGCATGTCGTCGCGCTTGTTCAGCTGGCGTTCCAGGCCGATCAGCGACAGGGCGTAGCGCAGCGGTTCGCGCTGCAGGCTGTTGGGGTCGCGCTCGAGGGCGCTGACCAGGGCGCGGAAGCCCTCGCGCAGGTTGGCGGTGTCGCCGCCGTAGACGTCGAGGGTGGTCTTCGGGTCGCGCACCAGCAGGCTGCCGAGCATGCAGCCCAGCGGCGCCTCGGGGACCTGGCCGGTGCGGGCGAGGCGGTCTACCAGGGCGGCGGCTTCGAAGACGCCGGAGAGTGCGATGATCTGGTCGTGCAGATCGCTCATGTACGGTCCTTAGCGAACGCGGGTTCAGCAGATTCGATGACGCCGCCGCCGAGGCAGATTTCGCCGTCATAGAAGACGACGGACTGGCCCGGCGTGACGGCGCGCTGCGGCTCGTCGAAGACGGCGCGGTAGCCGTTTTCGGTGCGTTCCAGTACGCAGTCCTGGTCTGACTGGCGGTAGCGCACCTTGGCGCGCAGCGCTTTGGGCTGGTCCAGGTCGATGGGGTTGACCCAATAGATGTACGAGGCGTGCAGGGCGCGGGAGAACAGCCAGGGATGGTCGTTGCCCTGGCCAACGACCAGGACGTTGCGCACCAGGTCCTTCTCCAGCACGTACCAGGGGCTTTCGTCGGTATTCTTCAGACCGCCGATGCCCAGGCCCTGGCGCTGGCCGATGGTGTGGTACATCAGGCCGACGTGCTTGCCGATGACCTGGCCGTCGGTGGTCTCGATGTTGCCCGGCTGGGCTGGCAGGTACTGCTTGAGGAAGTCGCTGAAGCGGCGCTCGCCAATGAAGCAGATGCCGGTGGAGTCCTTCTTCTTCGCGGTGGCCAGGCCGTACTTCTCGGCGATGGCGCGGACCTCGGGCTTCTCCAGTTCGCCAACCGGGAACAGGGTCTTGCCGATCTGCTCGCCGCCGACGGCGTGGAGGAAGTAACTCTGGTCCTTGTTCGGGTCCAGGCCCTTGAGCAGTTCGCTGCGGCCATCGATGTCGCGGCGGCGCACGTAGTGGCCGGTGGCGATCAGGTCGGCGCCCAGGGCGACGGCGTAGTCGAGGAAGGCTTTGAACTTGATCTCGCGGTTGCAGAGGATGTCCGGGTTCGGCGTGCGGCCGGCCTTGTATTCCTCGAGGAAGTGCTCGAAGACGTTGTCCCAGTACTCCGCGGCGAAGTTGGCGGTGTGCAGCTTGATGCCGATGCGGTCGCAGACGGCCTGGGCGTCGGCCAGGTCGGTCATGGCGGTGCAGTACTCGGTGCCGTCGTCCTCTTCCCAGTTCTTCATGAACAGGCCTTCCACCTGGTAGCCCTGTTCCTTGAGGAGGAGGGCGGAGACGGAGGAGTCCACGCCGCCGGACATGCCGACGATGACGCGGGTGTTCTGAGGGGCTTTCAGGGAATCAGGCATGGCGGCGCATCACGGGTGCAGGTAAAGGCGGGGATTCTACCAGAGCCGAGCGGCAGAGGCTCGGCTGACGGCTCAGGCGCGGATCAGGCTCAGCGGGAAGCGCTCGCCTTCCAGGTAGTCGTCGATGCAGCGCAGTACCAGGTGGCTGCGCCAGCGATCGGGCTGCGCGGCCAGCTCTTCGCGGGTCATCCAGCGGGCGCCGAGGATGCCGTCGTCCAGCGCGCGCTCGGGGTGATGGCGCAAGGGGTGGGCGGCGAAGCAGACGCGCTGATAGGTCACGCCGTTGCTGGGCGCGGTATAGAGGTAGATGCCGGTGACGGCGGTCAGCTCCACGTCCCAGCCGGTTTCCTCGAGGGTTTCGCGCACGGCGGCCTCGATCAGCGTTTCGTTAGCCTCCAGGTGGCCGGCCGGCTGGTTGAAGACCTGTTTTTTGTCAGCGGACATTTCTTCCACCAGCAGGAAGCGGCCCTGGTCTTCGACGATGGTGGCGACGGTGACGTGTGCTAGCCAGCGCATGAATCTGTCCTCGTGGTTCGAAAAGGCGCGAGTTTAACGTGGCGGGGCGCAGAAAGCAGAACCCCCGGGAAGGCCCGGGGGTTCTGGTGTCGCGCGAAGCGGCTTACGCCAGTGCGTCGATCGCGGCGTTGAAGGTCGCGCTCGGGCGCATGACCTGGCTGGTCAGCTCCGGGTTGGAACGGTAGTAGCCGCCAATTTCCGCCGGCTTGCCCTGGACGCCGTTCAGTTCGGCGACGATGGCCGCTTCCTTCTCGGTCAGGGTCTTGGCCAGGGTGGTGAAGTGAGCCTTCAGCTCGGCGTCGTCATTCTGCTCGGCCAGGGCCTGGGCCCAGTACATGGCCAGGTAGAAGTGGCTGCCGCGGTTGTCGATCTCACCGATCTTGCGCGACGGCGACTTGTTGTTGTCGAGCAGCTTGCCGGTGGCGATGTCCAGGGTCTTGCCCAGTACCTTGGCCTTGGCGTTGTCGGTCTTGATGCCTTCTTCCTCGAAGGAGACGGCCAGGGCCAGGAACTCGCCCAGGGAATCCCAGCGCAGGTAGTTCTCTTCCACCAGCTGCTGTACGTGTTTCGGAGCCGAGCCGCCGGCGCCGGTTTCGTACATGCCGCCACCCGCCATCAGCGGAACGATGGACAGCATCTTGGCCGAGGTGCCCAGTTCCATGATCGGGAACAGGTCGGTCAGGTAGTCGCGCAGGACGTTGCCGGTCACCGAGATGGTGTCCAGGCCGCGCAGCTGGCGCTCCATGCTGGTGCGGATGGCTTCGTTGTAGCCCTTGATGCTGATGTCCAGGCCGGTCAGGTCGTGGTCTTTCAGGTACAGCTCGACCTTCTTGCGCAGTTCGTTGTCGTGGGCGCGTTCCGGGTCCAGCCAGAAGATGGCCGGGGTGTTGGAGGCGCGGGCACGGGTAACGGCCAGCTTGACCCAGTCACGGATCGGGGCGTCCTTGGTCTGGCAGGCACGCCAGATGTCGCCAGCTTGTACTTCGTGCTGCATCAGGACCTTGCCGTCGGCGTCGACAACGCGCATCACGCCGTCCGCTTCCAGTTCGAAGGTCTTGTCGTGGGAGCCGTATTCCTCGGCCTTCTGCGCCATCAGGCCGACGTTCGGTACGCTGCCCATGGTGGTCGGGTCGAACGCGCCGTTGGTTTTGCAGAAGTTGATCATTTCCTGGTAGATGCGGGCGTAGGTGCTTTCCGGCATTACCGCTTTGGTGTCTTTCTGCTTGCCGTCCTTGCCCCACATCTGACCCGAGTTGCGGATCATGGCCGGCATCGAGGCGTCGACGATCACGTCGCTGGGGATGTGCAGGTTGGTGATGCCCTTGACCGAGTCGACCATCGCCATTTCCGGGCGGTGGCTGTACACCTCATGGATGTCGTGCAGGATTTCTTCCTGCTGCGAGGCCGGTAGCGACTTGATCTTGTCGTAGACGCTGGAGATGCCGTTGTTCGGGTTCACGCCCAGCTCTTCGAACAGCTGGCCGTACTTCTCGAACACGTCCTTGTAGTAGACGGTGACGGCGTGGCCGAAGACGATCGGGTGGGAGATCTTCATCATGGTGGCCTTGACGTGCAGGGACCACATGACGCCGGTTTCCTTGCAGTCCTGCAGGGTCTTCTCGAAGAAGGCGCGCAGTTTGCTGCAGCTCATGAACATGCTGTCGAGGACTTCGCCGTCCTGCATCTTCAGGGTCTTCTTGGTCTCGACCTTGCCGTCCTTGCCGACGAACTCGATGCGGACTTCACCGGCTTTCGGAATGGTGACCGACTGTTCGCTGGAGAAGAAGTCGCCGCCACGCATGTAGTCGGCGTGGGAGCGCGAAGCCATGCTCCACTTGCCCATGCTGTGCGGGTGCTTGCGGGCGTAGGCTTTTACGGCGGCCGGGGCGCGGCGGTCGGAGTTGCCTTCGCGCAGGACCGGGTTCACGGCGCTGCCCAGGACCTTGGCGTAGCGGGCGCGGGTTTCTTTCTCTGCGTCGGTCTGCGGGTCTTCCGGGAAGTCCGGAACGGCATAGCCCAGCTTCTGCAGCTCGGCGATGGCGCCCTTGAGCTGCGGTACCGAAGCGGAGATGTTCGGCAGCTTGATGATGTTGGCTTTTGCGTCGGTGGCCAGTTGGGCCAGGTAGGCGAGATCGTCTTCGATCGCCTTGTCGCCGAGCTTGTCAGCGAAGGAGGCCAGGATACGGCCCGAAAGAGAGATGTCGCGGGTCTCGACGTCGATGCCGGCGGAAGCGGCAAAGGCTTTTACGATAGGAAGAAGCGAATAGGTGGCAAGGGCGGGTGCTTCGTCGGTGAAGGTGTAGGTGATCTTCGAGCGGATGGACATCTCGTTCTAACTCTCTTCTTTGCTGGGCGCGCACAGAGTCTCGAATCGCGTTGGTACACGCTTGCGGTCAGCGAAGTGGTTGACCGACCTTCGAGATTTGCCGCGGGGATATTGGGGCGCCAGTAGAGCGTTGTACGGCGGGATCCTGGTGAGGACGTGCGCCGCTGCGAGGAGAGAGTCTGGTCCCAGACTGCTCGGACCTCGATGACCATTAAGTCATGCCGGCCAGTATACCACCCTAAAGGCAGGGTGAAGCGTGTCCCTTTTTTAGACTAAGGAATGATGTAGTTCGATTACCGACTTGTGAGCTACCCTCAGTGGCTGCAAGAGGGTTTCAATCAAAAAGCGGAGTTCAGCATGGGATACCAAAAGATCCAGGTGCCGGCCGGTGACAAAATCACCGTCAACGCCGATATGTCCTTGAATGTACCGAAGAACCCGATCATCCCCTTCATCGAGGGCGATGGCATTGGCGTCGATATCAGTCCGGTCATGATCAAGGTCGTCGACGCTGCCGTCGAGAAAGCCTACAAGGGCGACCGCAAGATCGCGTGGATGGAAGTCTACGCAGGCGAGAAGGCCACCCAGGTCTACGACCAGGACACCTGGCTGCCCCAGGAAACCCTGGATGCCGTCCGTGACTACGTCGTGTCGATCAAGGGCCCTCTGACCACGCCGGTGGGCGGCGGCATTCGCTCCCTGAACGTGGCCCTGCGTCAGCAGCTCGACCTTTATGTCTGCCTGCGCCCGGTGCGCTGGTTCGAAGGTGTGCCGAGCCCGGTGAAGAAGCCCGGCGACGTCGACATGGTGATCTTCCGCGAGAACTCCGAAGACATCTATGCCGGTGTCGAGTGGAAGGCTGGCACTCCCGAGGCTCAGAAGGTCATCAAGTTCCTCACCGAGGAAATGGGCGTCAAGAAAATCCGCTTCACCGACAACTGCGGCATCGGCATCAAGCCGGTTTCCCAGGAAGGCACCAAGCGCCTGGTGCGCAAGGCCCTGCAGTACGCCGTGGACAATGACCGTGACTCGGTCACCATTGTCCACAAGGGCAACATCATGAAATTCACCGAGGGCGCCTTCAAGGACTGGGGCTATGAGCTCGCCCGCGACGAGTTCGGTGCGCAGTTGCTCGACGGCGGGCCGTGGATGCAGTTCAAGAACCCGGCTACCGGCAAGAATATCGTGGTGAAGGACGTGATCGCCGACGCCATGCTGCAGCAGATCCTGCTGCGTCCGGCCGAGTACGACGTGATCGCCACGCTCAACCTGAACGGCGACTACCTGTCCGACGCCCTGGCGGCGGAAGTGGGGGGCATCGGTATCGCGCCGGGTGCCAACCTGTCTGATTCGGTGGCCATGTTCGAGGCAACCCACGGTACTGCGCCCAAGTACGCCGGCCTGGACAAGGTCAATCCGGGCTCGGTGATCCTCTCCGCCGAGATGATGCTGCGCCACATGGGCTGGCCTGAAGCGGCCGACCTGATCATCGACGGCGTGAACGGCGCCATCGCCGCGAAGACCGTAACCTATGACTTCGAGCGACTGATGGACGGTGCCAGGCTGCTGTCGTGCTCCGAGTTCGGTGACGCGATCATTGCGAAGATGTAACCGGGTGATGCTTCGCCCATGAAAAAGGCCGGCTTGCTGCCGGCCTTTTTCGTTTCGTCTGATCCTTGACGAATCAGGCTTCCGCCGTGAGGTTCTCTACCTCGCTGCTCGGGGCAGTCTGCGCGGATGGGGTGGATGCATTGGCGTTGACGGGCTGGATGTTCACCGCGTGCAACCCCTTCGGACCTTGCAGGATCTCGAAACTGACGGGTTGGCCGGCCTTGAGAGTCTTGTAGCCATCCATCTGGATTGCCGAGTAATGAGCAAACAGGTCCTCATCTCGGCCATCAGCCAGGATGAAACCGTAGCCCTTGGCGTTGTTGAACCACTTGACCTTACCGCTAAGCATGCTGATATCCCTCTGCAAAGGACTCCATCGCTGGAGTATCATCCACTACTATTCCGCTATGCCTTTTTCTGAAGACTGGCGTCCGGAACTCCTGATACCCTCCGGGGGGTATCCTTTGGTTGTAACACCCTTTTGCCGTTAGTCAAGGCGGCGTCGTCTGGGCCTGAGAGGCGATTCAAACTCCGGCCGGCCCACTCATTCACCCACTCGCAAAGCTTTTATTCCAGCATGCATGCAAGTAGCCAGATTCGACTAACATTCAATCAGGACCGCCCGGATCCATTGGAAGACGACGGGACGGGGCTGGCGGTTGAAGAAGCCAAACCTGCCCTGAAGGTGCCGTCCATGTATCGGGTCATCATGTTCAACGATGATTACACCCCGATGGATTTCGTGGTTGAGGTGCTCGAGCTGTACTTCAACATGAACCGCGAGCAGGCAACCAAGGTCATGTTGACTGTGCATACCCAGGGCAAGGCGCACTGCGGGACCTTTACCCGCGATGTCGCGGAAACCAAAGCCATGCAGGTCAATCAATATGCGAGGGAGAGCCAACATCCACTGTTGTGCGAAATTGAGATAGAAGGTTGATGCGGATGTTTGGGAGCGAGGTGAAGTCATGTTGAATCGAGAGCTCGAAGTCACCCTCAATCTCGCCTTCAAGGAGGCGCGGGCGAAGCGGCATGAGTTCATGACCGTTGAGCACTTGCTGTTGGCGCTTCTTGATAATGAGGCTGCCGCGACGGTTCTGAAGGCGTGCGGTGCGAATCTGGACAAGCTGCGGCGAGACCTGCAGGAATTCATCGATTCCACCACGCCGCTGATCCCCCAGCACGACGAGGATCGCGAAACCCAGCCGACCCTGGGCTTCCAGCGTGTCCTGCAGCGTGCCGTATTCCACGTGCAGAGTTCCGGCAAGCGTGAAGTCACTGGCGCCAACGTGCTGGTCGCCATCTTCAGCGAACAGGAAAGCCAGGCGGTGTTCCTGCTCAAGCAGCAGAGCGTCGCGCGGATCGACGTGGTCAACTACATCGCCCATGGCATCTCCAAGGTGCCGGGCCATGCCGAGCATCAGGACAGCGAACAGGAAATGCAGGACGAGGAGGGCGGTGAGTCTTCCACGTCCAGCCATCCGCTGGATGCCTATGCCAGCAACCTGAACGACCTGGCGCGCCAGGGGCGCATTGACCCGCTGGTCGGTCGTGAGTTGGAAGTCGAGCGCGTTGCGCAAATCCTGGCTCGTCGCCGCAAGAACAACCCGCTGCTGGTGGGAGAGGCTGGTGTCGGCAAGACCGCCATCGCCGAAGGCCTGGCCAAGCGCATCGTCGACGGCCAGGTGCCGGACCTGCTGTCCGACAGCGTCGTCTACTCCCTGGACCTGGGCGCGCTGCTGGCGGGCACCAAGTACCGCGGTGACTTCGAGAAGCGCTTCAAGGCGCTGCTCAACGAACTGCGCAAGCGCCCGCATGCGGTGCTGTTCATCGACGAAATCCACACCATCATCGGTGCGGGCGCGGCATCGGGCGGGGTGATGGATGCGTCCAACCTGCTGAAACCGCTGCTGTCGTCCGGTGAGATCCGCTGCATCGGTTCGACCACCTTCCAGGAATTCCGCGGTATCTTCGAGAAGGACCGTGCGCTGGCGCGTCGCTTCCAGAAGGTCGATGTCACCGAGCCGTCCGTCGAGGACACCTTCGGCATCCTGAAAGGCCTGAAGCCGCGCTTCGAGCAGCACCACCACATCGAGTACAGCGATGAGGCGCTGCGTGCCGCTGCCGAGTTGGCTGCCCGCTACATCAATGACCGGCACATGCCGGACAAGGCTATCGACGTGATCGACGAAGCTGGTGCCTACCAGCGCCTGCAGCCTGAAGAGAAGCGCGTGAAGCGCATCGAAGTGCCGCAGGTCGAGGATATCGTCGCGAAGATTGCGCGGATTCCGCCCAAGCACGTGTCCAGCTCCGACAAGGAGCTGCTGCGCAATCTCGAGCGTGACCTGAAGCTGACCGTGTTCGGCCAGGCCGCGGCCATCGAGTCGCTGTCGACTGCCATCAAGCTGTCACGCGCCGGCCTCAAATCGCCTGACAAACCCGTCGGTTCCTTCCTTTTCTCCGGTCCGACCGGGGTGGGCAAGACCGAGGTGGCTCGTCAGCTGGCCAAGGCATTGGGTGTAGAGCTGGTGCGCTTCGACATGTCCGAGTACATGGAGCGGCATACCGTGTCCCGCCTGATCGGCGCGCCTCCGGGCTACGTCGGTTTCGATCAGGGCGGCCTGCTCACCGAGGCGATCACCAAGACGCCGCACTGCGTGCTGCTGCTGGATGAAATCGAGAAGGCGCACCCGGAAGTCTTCAACCTGCTGCTGCAGGTGATGGATCACGGCACCCTGACCGACAACAACGGGCGCAAGGCGGACTTCCGCAACGTCATCCTGATCATGACCACCAACGCTGGCGCGGAAACCGCGGCGCGGGCCTCTATCGGCTTCACGCAGCAGGACCACTCCACCGATGCCATGGAAGTGATCAAGAAGAGCTTCACGCCGGAGTTCCGCAACCGCCTGGATACCATCATCCAGTTCGGTCGCCTGAGTCACGAGACCATCAAGAGCATCGTCGACAAGTTCCTCACCGAGCTGCAGGCGCAGCTGGAGGACAAGCACGTGCAGATCGAAGTCAGTGATGCCGCACGCGTCTGGCTGGCGGACAAGGGCTACGACCCGCAGATGGGCGCTCGCCCGATGGCGCGGCTTATCCAGGACAAGATCAAGCGGCCATTGGCCGAGGAGATCCTGTTCGGCGAGCTGGCCGAGCACGGTGGCGTGGCCCATGTGGACCTGAAGGATGGCGAGCTGGCCTTCGAGTTCGAGGTGACCGCTGCAGAACCGGCCTGACGATGCTCAGGTTTGAAAAGTAAGGCCCAAACAAAAACGCCCGGCAATGCCGGGCGTTTTTCTGTGTGCCGGTTTGTACCGGCACCTACCGTCTATCAGCGAGCGCGGTAGGTGATGCGACCCTTGGAGAGGTCGTAGGGCGTCAGTTCAACGCGAACTTTGTCGCCGGTCAGGATGCGGATGTAATTCTTGCGCATCTTCCCGGAGATGTGCGCGGTAACGACGTGCCCGTTTTCCAACTCCACGCGGAACATGGTGTTGGGCAGGGTGTCGACGACAGTGCCTTCCATTTCGAAGCTGTCTTCTTTCGACATGCAGTAGAACCCTCGGTATCTAAGATTGCCTGAAGTGTTTCAGGCCATTAAAAAAGGCACATAGTGTGCCTGAAATCGCCCCACAACGCCAATGGGTGTTTTCGGGTCAGTTCAATGCGACCCAGCGCTGATTCACGAAAAGTTCGATCGGTCGGTACTGGGTCTTGTAGTTCATCTTGCGGCAGTTCTTGATCCAGTACCCGAGATAGACGGCGTACAGGCCCAGTCGCTCGGTCTCGCCGACCTGCCAGAGGATGGCGAAGCGTCCCAGGCTGCGGCGTTCTTCGTCCGGGTCGTAGAAGGTGTAGACGGCGGAAAGACCGTTGGGCAGCACGTCGGTCACGGCGACGGCGAGCAGGCGGCCTTGCAGGCGGAACTCGAAGAAACAGCTGAATGGCAGGTCGCGCACCAGGAAGGTGGCGAACTGGTCGCGGCTGGGTGGATACATGTCCCCGTCGGCATGGCGCTGCTCGATGTAGCGCATGTAGAGGGCGTAGTACTCCTCGGTGAAGGCGGGGCGCTTGCGGATGACTTCCAGGTCGGTATTGCGCTTGATGATGCGCTTCTGCTGGCGGCTGGGCTGGAATCCGGCCGCGGGAATGCGCGCGGGGATGCAGGCGGTGCAATGCTGGCAGTGAGGCCGGTAGAGGTGCTCGCCGCTACGCCGGAAGCCAACCTCTGACAGCGAGGCGTACAACTGCGCATCCATGGGCTGGCTGGGATCGAGGAACAGGGTGGTGGCCTGCTCCTCGGGCAGATAGCTGCATGGATGCGGTTGTGTGGCGTAAAACTTCAGGCGGGCGAGCTCGGTCATCTTCAACCCCTGCGAGGTCCCTCAGGCAAGTTTAAGACAGGCTGAGCGGGTCCGCCTGCGAAGTCCAGTCCTGCGACGGCGTTTCGTCGAGATGACGGCGCAGGTGGCTGGCGAATTCGCGGCGGGAAATGGCGCGGGCGCCGAAACTGTGCAGATGCTGGGTCGGCATCTGGCAATCGATCATCACGAATCCGACAGCTTTCAGGCGCTGCACCAGGGCGACGAAGGCGACCTTGGAGGCATTGTCGGCGCGGCTGAACATGGATTCGCCGAAGAACAGCCGGCCGATGGCCAGCCCGTAAAGTCCGCCGACCAGGTCATTGCCGTGCCAGGCTTCCGCCGAGTGGGCGACACCCAGGCGGTGCAGCTCACAATAGGCGTCCTGCATCGGCGTGGTGATCCAGGTGCCGTCCGCATAATCGCGCGGGCCGGCGCAACCGTGGATGACCTGCTCGAAGGCCCGGTCGATGGTGACCTGGTACTGCTGCTGGCGGATGAACTTGGCGAGGCTGCGGGAGACGTGCAGTTCTTCGGGAAACAGAACGGTGCGCGGGTCCGGTGACCACCAGAGAATTGGCTGGCCGTCCTGGTACCAGGGGAAGCAGCCGTGGCGGTAGGCCTGGATCAGTCGCTGAGGGTTGAGGTCTCCGCCGGCCGCAAGCAGGCCGTTGGGCTCGTGCAGGGCCTTGTCGAGGGGCGGAAAGTCGAAATTGCTGCGCGAAAGCCACTTGAGCATAGGGAGGAGGGGAGGGCGAGCCTCCCCTTGCGCCGATCAGTTATCGTCGAGGAACTTTTCGGCGTCCAGCGCGGCCATGCAGCCGGCGCCGGCGGAGGTGATCGCCTGGCGATAGACGTGATCGGCCACGTCGCCGGCAGCGAACACGCCGTCGATGCTGGTCAGGGTCGCGTTGCCTTCGGCGCCGCCCTGGATCTTCAGGTAGCCGTCATGCATTTCCAGCTGGCCCTTGAACAGGTCGGTGTTGGGCTTGTGGCCGATGGCGATGAATACGCCGGACAGGTCCAGCTGGCGGGTTTCGCCGCTTTCGGCATCTTTCAGGCGAACGCCGATCACACCCATGTTGTCGCCCAGGACTTCGTCCAGGGTGGTGTTCCAGTGCAGGCGCACGTTGCCGTTCCTGGCTTTCTCGAACAGCTTGTCCTGCAGGATCTTCTCCGAGCGCAGCTTGTCGCGGCGGTGGATCAGGTGGACTTCCTTGGCAATGTTGGACAGGTACAGCGCCTCTTCCACGGCGGTGTTGCCGCCGCCGACCACGCAGACGACCTGGTTGCGGTAGAAGAAGCCGTCACAGGTAGCGCAGGCGGATACGCCCTTGCCCATGAAGGCCTCTTCCGAGGACATGCCCAGGTACTGTGCCGAGGCGCCGGTGGCGATGATCAGTGCGTCGCAGGTGTAGGTGCCGCTGTCGCCCCGGAGGGTGAAGGGCTTCTGCTGCAACTCGGCGGTGTGGATGTGGTCGTAGACGATCTCGGTCTCGAAACGCTTGGCGTGCTGCTCCATGCGCTGCATCAGGGCCGGTCCGGTCAGACCCTCGACGTCGCCGGGCCAGTTGTCGACCTCGGTGGTGGTGGTGAGCTGGCCGCCGGGCTGGATGCCAGTGATGACAACAGGCTTGAGGTTGGCGCGCGCGGCATACACGGCCGCGGTGTAGCCCGCGGGGCCGGAGCCCAGGATGATCAGGCGCGAATGCTTGACTTCACTCATAAAAAGACTCCATAAGCCTTTGTCACGTAAGAGAATGCGTGCTCCAATTGAGCAGCCGAAAAGCGGTGTTGGGCTATGCTACACCGAACCCCGGAAAGCCGGCAAAAGCGCAATCGGACACGCCCGGGTTCGCTGGCATCGGCCGGCCAAAGCCGTACAATAGGCCCGTTTCGCGGCCCAACGACTCTCGGACGCGCGTATAGCGCAGGAATAGAAGCGTTTTGAAGGACACCACAGCAAGCCATGCCGCCGCCTGGCGCCAGCAACTGCATTACCGTCTGAAGGAAGGGGCTCTGATCGCGCTGGGCGCGCTCTGCCTTTACCTCTGGATGGCGCTGCTCACCTACGATTCCTCCGATCCGGGCTGGAGCCACTCCAGTCACGTCGAGCAGGTGCAGAACGCGGCCGGCCGCCTGGGTGCGCTGAGCGCTGACATCCTGTTCATGGTGCTGGGCTATTTCGCCTACCTGTTCCCGCTGCTGCTGGCGGTGAAGACCTACCAGGTCTTCCGCAAGCGCCACATGCCCTGGGAGTGGAGTGGCTGGCTGTTCTCCTGGCGGCTGATTGGCCTGGTGTTCCTGGTCCTGTCCGGCTCCGCGCTGGCTTACATCCATTTCCATACCAGCGGTGCCCACATGCCGGCCACTGCCGGTGGCGCCCTGGGTGAGAGCCTGGGCCAGCTGGGCATCAATGCGCTGAACGTGCAGGGCAGCACGCTGCTGTTCCTGGCGCTGTTCCTGTTCGGCATGACGGTGTTCGCCGACCTGTCCTGGTTCAAGGTGATGGACGTCACCGGCAAGATCACCCTCGATCTGTTCGAGCTGATCCATAACGCCACCAACCGCTGGTGGAGTGCCCGCAGCGAGCACAAGCAGCTCGTCGCGCAATTGCGTGAAGTCGACGAACGCGTGGCCGAGGTCGCTGCGCCCATCGTTGCCGACCGCCGCGAGCAGGCCAAGGTCAAGGAGCGCCTGATCGAGCGCGAGGAAGCGCTGGTCAAGAGCGTGCAGGAGCGTGAGAAGCGCGTGGCGCCGAAGATCGACGTCCCGCCGCCGCCCACCAAGCCGGCCGAGCCGAGCAAGCGCGTGCTGAAAGAGAAGCAGGCGCCACTGTTCGTCGATACCGCCGTGGAAGGGACGCTGCCGCCGCTGTCGATCCTCGACCCGGCCTCGGAAAAGAAGCAGAGCTATTCGCCCGAATCCCTGGAGGCCATGTCGCGCCTGCTGGAGATCAAGCTCAAGGAATTCGGCGTCGAGGTCATCGTCGAGTCCGTGCATCCGGGCCCGGTGATTACCCGTTTCGAAATCCAGCCGGCCGCCGGCGTGAAGGTCAGCCGTATCTCCAACCTGGCCAAGGACCTGGCGCGTTCGCTGGCGGTGATCAGCGTGCGCGTGGTGGAAGTCATCCCCGGCAAGACCACCGTGGGCATCGAGATTCCCAACGAAGACCGGCAGATGGTGCGTTTCTCCGAAGTCTTGATGACCCCGGAGTACGACGAGCACAAGTCCACCGTGCCGCTGGCCCTGGGCCATGATATCGGCGGTCATCCGATCATCACCGACCTGGCGAAGATGCCGCACCTGCTGGTGGCCGGTACTACCGGCTCCGGTAAGTCGGTGGGCGTGAACGCCATGCTGTTGTCGATCCTGTTCAAGTCCACGCCGGAAGAGGCGCGCCTGATCATGATCGACCCGAAGATGCTGGAACTGTCGATCTACGAAGGCATTCCGCACCTGCTCTGCCCGGTCGTCACCGACATGAAGGAGGCCGCCAACGCACTGCGCTGGAGCGTCGCCGAGATGGAGCGCCGCTACAAGCTGATGGCGGCCATGGGCGTGCGTAACCTGGCCGGCTTCAACCGCAAGGTGAAGGACGCGGAGGAGGCCGGCACCCCGCTGACCGACCCGCTGTACCGCCGCGAGAGCATGGAAGACGAGGCGCCGCTGCTGCAGACCCTGCCGACCATTGTGGTGGTGGTCGACGAATTCGCCGACATGATGATGATCGTCGGCAAGAAGGTGGAAGAGCTGATCGCCCGTATCGCCCAGAAGGCGCGTGCGGCGGGCATCCACCTGATCCTGGCGACCCAGCGTCCGTCGGTCGACGTGATCACCGGCCTGATCAAGGCGAACATCCCCACCCGTATCGCTTTCCAGGTTTCCAGCAAGATCGACTCGCGTACCATCCTCGATCAGGGTGGCGCCGAGCAACTGCTGGGCCACGGCGACATGCTCTACCTGCCGCCGGGCACCGGCCTGCCGATTCGTGTCCATGGCGCCTTCGTTTCCGACGACGAAGTGCACCGCGTCGTTGAGGCGTGGAAGCTGCGTGGCGCGCCGAACTACATCGAGGACATCCTCGCTGGCGCCGATGAAGGCGGTGGCGGCTCGTTCGAAGGTGGCGGCGGTGGCGAGGGCAGCGAGGGCAGCGAGGACGATCCGCTCTATGACGAAGCTGTGCGCTTCGTGACCGAAAGCCGCCGGGCTTCGATCTCCGCCGTGCAGCGCAAGCTGAAGATCGGCTATAACCGCGCCGCGCGGATGATCGAGGCAATGGAGATGGCCGGCGTGGTCACTCCGATGAATACCAATGGCTCGCGCGAAGTCATCGCGCCGGCCCCGATCCGTGATTGATTCGACTTCGAGGGTTTCGATGCGTCTGATCCGCCTGTTGTTCGTTGCTGCGCTGGCTGTTGCCGGCGTCCAGGCCCATGCCGACGAGGCCGCTGCGCAGCGCCTGAGCGGGATGCTCACCAAGGCCCAGACAATGACCGCGCGCTTTTCCCAGCTGACCCTGGATGGCAGCGGCACTCGCCTGCAGGAAACCGCCGGTACCCTGGGCCTGAAACGCCCGGGCCTGTTCCGCTGGCATACCGATGCGCCGAACGAGCAGTTGCTGATCTCCAATGGCGAGAAAATCTGGCTGTACGACCCGGACCTCGAGCAGGTGACCATCCAGAAGCTCGACCAGCGCCTGACCCAGACCCCCGCGCTGCTGCTCTCCGGCGACGTGTCGAAGATTGGCCAGAGCTTCGATATCACCGCGAAGGATGGCGGCAACGTGGTCGACTTCACCCTCAAGCCCAAGTCCAAGGACACCCTGTTCGACAGCCTGCGTATTTCCTTCCGCAGTGGTGTGGTGAACGACATGCAGCTGATCGACAGCGTTGGCCAGCGCACCAATATCCTGTTCTTCGACGTGAAGATGAACGAGGCGATGGACGCCAAGCAGTTCGTCTTCGAGGTGCCCAAGGGCGTCGACGTCATCCAGGAATGATCGGCGCCCGGCGCCGGCTTTAAGTAATAGGTAAGACCTTGGATCTGTTCCGCTCCGCCCCCGTTTCCCAGCCCCTGGCCGCGCGTCTGCGCGCGACCAGCCTGGACGAGTACGTCGGCCAGGAGCATCTGCTCGCCCGCGGCAAGCCGCTGCGCGAGGCGCTGGAGCAGGGCGCGCTGCACTCGATGATCTTCTGGGGCCCGCCAGGAGTGGGCAAGACCACGCTGGCGAAGCTGCTGGCGCAGGTCACCGACGCGCACTTCGAGACCATTTCGGCGGTGCTCTCGGGCGTGAAGGAAATCCGTCAGTCGGTGGAAGTGGCCAAGCAGCACGCCGCGCAGTACGGCCGCCGCACCATCCTCTTCGTCGACGAAGTGCACCGCTTCAACAAGAGTCAGCAGGATGCCTTCCTGCCTTATGTGGAAGACGGCACGCTGATCTTCATCGGCGCGACCACCGAGAACCCGTCCTTCGAGTTGAACAATGCGCTGCTCTCCCGCGCCCGCGTCTACGTGCTGAAAAGCCTGGACGAAGCGGCCCTGCGGCGGTTGGTAGAGCGCGCGTTGACCGAGGAAAAGGGCCTGGGCAAGCGCAACCTGAGCCTGCCCGACGACAGTTTCGCGATCCTCATGGCCGCCGCTGACGGCGATGGCCGGCGCCTGCTCAATCTGCTGGAGAACGCTTCCGACCTCGCCGAAGACAACAGCGAGATCAGTGCCGAGTTGCTGCAGAACCTGCTGGGCGACTCGCGCCGGCGCTTCGACAAGGGCGGCGAGGCCTTCTACGACCAGATCAGCGCGCTGCACAAGTCAGTGCGTGGCTCCAGCCCCGATGGCGCGCTGTACTGGTATTCGCGCATGCTCGATGGTGGCTGCGATCCGCTGTACATAGCCCGGCGCGTGGTGCGCATGGCCAGCGAGGATATCGGCAACGCCGATCCGCGCGCGCTGACCCTGTGCCTTCATGCCTGGGACGTGCAGGAACGCCTCGGCAGCCCGGAAGGCGAGCTGGCGATTGCGCAGGCTATCGTTTACCTGGCCTGTGCGCCGAAGAGCAATGCCGTCTACAACGCTTACAACACGGCGCGCCGTGACGTGGCGGAGAGCGGTTCGCTGGAGGTGCCGCTGCATTTGCGCAACGCACCGACCAAGCTGATGAAGAACCTGGGCTATGGCGACGAGTATCGCTATGCCCATGATGAGCCGGATGCCTATGCGGCCGGAGAAGACTACTTCCCCGAGTCCATGGAGCCGCGCCAGTATTACCAACCCGTGCCGCGCGGGCTCGAACTGAAGATCGGCGAAAAGCTGCGCCACCTGGCCAGCCTCGACAAGGCCAGTTCCCGCCGTCGCAGAAAATCCTGAAGTGGCGCCTGCGAGCGTCGCCTGACACTAGACACGAGAAGACACCATGCTCGATTCCAAACTGGTTCGTACCCAGCCGCAGGAAGTGGCGGAACGCCTGGCCACCCGTGGCTTCACCCTGGACGTGGCGCGCATCGAGGCGCTGGAGAGCCAGCGCAAGGCCGTGCAGACCCGCACCGAGACCCTGCAGGCCGAGCGCAATTCGCGCTCCAAGGCCATCGGCCTGGCCATGAAGAAGGGTGAAGATGTCGCGCCGCTGAAGGCCGAGGTCAACCGTATGGCCGAGGAGCTGGATGCTGGCAAGCGCGAACTGGATGTCATCCAGGCCGAACTGGACAACCTGCTGCTGAACATTCCGAACCTGCCGCACGAATCCGTTCCGGTCGGTGCCGATGAAGAAGAGAACGTCGAAGTTCGCCGCTGGGGCACCCCGCGCACCTTCGACTTCGAGATCAAGGACCACGTCGCCCTGGGCGAGCAGCACGGCTGGCTGGACTTCGAGACCGCCGCGCGCCTGTCCGGCGCCCGCTTCGCCCTGATGCGCGGCCCGATCGCCCGCCTGCACCGCGCACTGGCGCAGTTCATGCTCGACCTGCACACCCGCGAACACGGCTACGAAGAGGCCTATACCCCGTACCTGGTACAGGCTCCGGCGCTGCAGGGCACCGGCCAGCTGCCGAAGTTCGAAGAAGACCTGTTCAAGATCCAGCGTGAAGACGAAGCCGATCTGTACCTGATCCCGACTGCCGAAGTCTCGCTGACCAACATCGTGGCTGGCCAGATCCTCGACGCGAAGGAGCTGCCGCTGAAGTTCGTCGCCCACACCCCGTGCTTCCGCAGCGAAGCTGGCGCGTCGGGCCGTGATACCCGCGGCATGATCCGCCAACACCAGTTCGACAAGGTCGAGATGGTGCAGATCGTCGAGCCGTCCAAGTCCTGGGAAGCCCTGGAAAGCCTGGTCGGCAACGCCGAGAGGGTCCTCCAGGCGCTGGAGCTGCCGTACCGCGCCCTGGCGCTGTGCACCGGCGACATGGGCTTCGGCGCCGCCAAGACCTATGACCTGGAAGTCTGGGTGCCGAGCCAGGACAAGTACCGCGAGATTTCCTCCTGCTCCAACTGCGGCGACTTCCAGGCCCGCCGCATGCAGGCGCGCTACCGCAACCCAGAAACCGGCAAGCCGGAGCTGGTCCACACCCTCAACGGCTCGGGCCTGGCCGTTGGCCGTACCCTGGTCGCCGTGCTGGAAAACTACCAGCAGGCCGACGGCTCGATTCGCGTGCCGGAAGTGCTCAAGCCGTACATGGCGGGCATCGAGGTCATCGGCTGAGATGGACTTCCTGCCGCTGTTCCACATCCTGCGCGGACGTCGCGCCCTACTGGTCGGCGGCGGTGATGTCGCACTGCGCAAGGCGCGCCTGCTGAGCGATGCCGGCGCAGTGCTGCGAGTCGTGGCTCCGGAAGTGCATTCGGAGCTGCGTGAGCTGGTCGAGGAGGGCGCGGGCGAATTGCTCCTGCGCCCCTACGCCCAGGGCGACCTGCAGGACTGCGTGCTGGTCATCGCCGCCACCGACGATGAGCCGCTCAACGCCCAGGTGTCCCGCGACGCCAACGAGCGCGGCGTGCCGGTCAATGTGGTGGATGCGCCGGCGTTGTGCAGCGTGATTTTCCCGGCCATCGTCGATCGCTCACCGCTGGTGGTGGCCGTGTCCAGCGGTGGTGACGCGCCAGTGCTGGCGCGGCTGCTGCGCGCCAAGCTGGAAACCTGGATCCCCGCGACCTACGGCCAGCTGGCCGGCCTGGCCAGCCGCTTCCGCGAGCGCGTGAAGCAACGCCTGCCGGACTTGCAGCAGCGCCGCAAGTTCTGGGAAGACGTGTTCCAGGGACCTGTCGCCGAGCGCATGCTCGCCGGCCAGCCGAACGAAGCCGAGCGCCTGCTGGCGGACAAGCTGGAAGCGCCACAGCCTGAATCCCGTGGCGAGGTCTATCTGGTCGGCGCCGGCCCCGGCGATCCGGACCTGCTGACCTTCCGCGCCCTGCGCCTGATGCAGCAGGCCGACGTGGTGCTCTACGACCGCCTCGTTGCGCCGGCCATCCTCGAACTGTGCCGCCGCGATGCGGACCGCCTGTATGTCGGCAAGCGCCGCGCGGACCACGCCGTGCCTCAGGATGAGATCAACCGCCAACTGGTCGAGCTGGCCCAGCAGGGCAAGCGCGTGCTGCGCCTGAAAGGCGGCGACCCGTTCATCTTCGGTCGCGGTGGCGAGGAAATCGACGAACTGGCGGCCAACGGCATTCCGTTCCAGGTGGTGCCGGGCATTACCGCAGCAAGCGGCTGCGCGGCTTATGCCGGTATTCCGCTGACGCACCGCGATTACGCGCAGTCCGTGCGCTTCGTGACCGGGCACTTGAAGGACGGTACCACCGACCTGCCCTGGGACGATTTGGTCGCTCCGGGCCAGACCCTGGTGTTCTACATGGGCCTGGTCGGCTTGCCGGTGATCTGCGAGCAACTGGTGCGCCACGGCCGCTCTGGCGACACGCCGGCCGCTCTTGTTCAACAGGGCACCACCGTGCATCAGCGCGTATTCACCGGCACCCTGGCGAACCTGCCGGAGCTGGTGGCCGAGCACGAAGTGCATGCGCCGACCCTGGTGATAGTCGGGGAAGTGGTGCAACTGCGAGAGAAGCTTGCCTGGTTCGAGGGGCAGCAGTGAGAGCCTCGCGCGTAGCGGTCCTGGGTGCTGTGTGCGCCCTAGGCTTCGCTGCGTTACCGGCATCCGCCGCCAGTTTCGATTGCAAGAAGGCCAGGCAGGCCGACGAGAAAGCCATCTGCGCGGATCGCCAGCTATCCGAGATGGATGTGCAGGTGGCGACGACCTACCGTTTATTGCGCGGCCTGTTCGCCATGGGCATGCGCGGCAACCTGGGCGACTCCCAGCTCGCCTGGCTGGAACAGCGCCGCGCCTGCGGCGCCAACAAGGCCTGCCTGAAGCAGCGTTACCAGGAGCGCCTGGACGCGCTGCAGAAGGTCTACGACGGCATCGAAAAGCCCATCTGACCTGCCTTTCCCCCTGTTGGAGCGAGCTTGCTCGCGAACAGCTTCCCCGCAGACTTGGGCGTCAAGCGATTCGCGAGCAAGCTCGCTCCTACAAATCTGGTGTTGCGCAGCTTTTGTAGGAGCGGATTCATCCGCGATGTTCGCAGCCGCTGATGAAGATCGCGGACGGAGCCCGCTCCTGCGGTGTCTCAGCCTCTACGGAAAATACCCTTGCCCGGCAGAAGTTCGCGTCCGTGCGGACTGGTGAAGTCCTGCTGCGGCCCCAGCGGCACGATGCCAGTCGGGTTGATGGTGCGGTGGCTGGCGTAGTAGTGGTTCTTGATGTGCTGGAAATCCACCGTTCCGGCAACACCTTCCAGTTGATACAGCTCGCGCAGCCAGCCGGACAGGTTCGGATAGTCCGCCAGGCGCCGCAGGTTGCACTTGAAGTGGCCGTGGTAGACCGCATCGAAGCGGATCAGCGTGGTGAACAGGTGCACATCGGCTTCGGTCAGGTATTCACCGGCCAGGTAGCGCTGCTTGCCCAGGCGCTCTTCCAGCCACTCCAACTCGTTGAACAGAGTCTTGAAGGCTTCTTCGTAGGCTTCCTGCGTCGTCGCGAAGCCTGCGCGGTACACGCCATTGTTCACGGCCGGATAGATGCGCTCGTTCAGCTCGTCAATCTGTGCGCGCAGCGGCTCCGGGCAGAGGTCCAGCGGGTTGCCGGTGATCTCGTCGAAGGCGCTGTTGAACATGCGGATGATCTCCGCCGATTCGTTGCTGACGATGCGTTGCTCGTGCTTGTCCCACAGTACCGGCACGGTCACCCGGCCAGTGTAGTGAACATCATCCTTGGTGTAGCGCTGGTGGAGGAAGTCCAGGCCGTCGAGCTTGTCGCCGGTGGAGCCGAGCGCCTTGTCGAAGGTCCAGCCGTTTTCCAGCATCAGCCAACTGACAACCGAAACGTCGATCAGCGATTCGAGACCCTTGAGCTGGCGGTATATCAGCGTGCGGTGGGCCCAGGGGCAGGCCAGGGAAACGTAGAGGTGATAGCGGCCGGCCTCGGCGCGGAAGCCGCCTTCGCCTGTGGGGCCGGGCTGGCCGTCGGCCGTGACCCAATGGCGGCGCTGCGCGTTTTCGCGCTGGAAGCGGCCGTCCTTGCTGGTGTCATACCACTGATCTTGCCAGCGGCCATCAATCAACTGTCCCATCTTGAGTGCTCCAGAAAGCGGGAAGATGGGACCAGTCTATCGGCTCTGGCTCGATTGTTTAGCGCAAAAACAGGATTCCAGCTATCGACTAAATCGATCTGTTTCGCTCAGTCCAGCGTTTATCGGCCTCTGCGGAGGCTTCGTCTCGCTGTAGCCCGAGCGCGCGCAAGGCCAGGGCCATGGTCGCGCGGACGGCCAGTTCGCCATAGACGTCCTCTGCGTCGCCGCGCCAGACCGCGGCCAGATGCTGCGGGTCGAGACTTTCCGGCTTGACGTGGCGCAGCGGTGAAAGCGCTGGCCATTCTTCGTCCCAGTCGCTGCCATTACGGCAGCCGTACAGGTGCGAAGCGGCGTCCGGGTTCACTTCGATCTCGCCGCCTTCGCCCTTGATGACGATGGCGTAGTCGCCCAGCAGGCGGCTGCCTTCGCGGTGCACGGCCTGGTAGCCGGGATGGAAGATGCTTTGCAGCACGCAGGTGGCGCCCAGTGGGTTGATCAGGCGCACCGAGGAATGAATGGGTGAGCGCAGGCCGAGGGTGTTGCGCAAGTCGATCATTCGCTGCAGTCGCGGCATCCAGTCCACCAGCGGGGCGAAGGCGACACCCTGAGTATCCAGTGCCTGGCTGACCGCGCTCCAGTCGCGGCACAGCGGCAGGCCCAGCAGCTCGAGCAATTGCTCGGTGTAGAGACGGCCCGCGGTGTGGGCGCCCGCGCCATGCAGAAGTATGCGGGTGCCGCTGCCGCCCAGGCATTTCGCCGCCAGCAGGTACCAGGGCAGATGACGTTTCTTGCCGGCGTAGCTCGGCCAGTCCAGGTCCACGGCGATCTTCGGCGTTTGCAGGCGCTCGCGGACGGCCTCGGTGAAGCCGGCCAGCTCTTCGGCGCTTTCCTCCTTGTGCCGCAGCAGCATCAGGAAGGCGCCCAGCTGCGCCTCTTCGACCTTGTCGTCGAGGATCAGGCCCAGCGCTTCGCGGGCTTCCTCACGGGTCAAGCCGCGCGCGCCGCGCTTGCCTTTGCCGAGGATGCGGACGAACTGGGCGAAGGGGTGTTCGGCGGGTGTCTGCAGGACGAGCGGGGCGGCGGTCATAGGCAATTGGTCGGCTTCGGCAGGCCGGCGAGCTTGGCGGCAAGCTTGGCCGGGGTGCCCTTGAACAGGAGGTTGAGGTGCAGGCTGCTGCCCTTTTCCGCGCCCAGCTTCTGGGCTACGTACTTGATCAGTGGGCGGTTGGCCGGCGAGAGCTGGAACTCGCCGTAGAACTCGCGCAGCAGCAGGAGGATTTCCCAGTGTTCGGGAGTCAGGTGGATCCCTTCGTTGTGCGCCAGGGCTTCGGCGGCGGCATCGCTCCAGTCGTTGAGATCGACGAGATAGCCGTCCTTGTCCAGCGGCAGGGAGTGGCCGTTGACCAGTAGGGTGCTCATAGCCAGGCATTCACCTTGTCGAAGCGGGTGCAGAGTTCGACAAAACCGGGGTAGTCCACGCGGTCGACTCGGGAGGCGATGGCGTCGAGCCCGCGCGCTTGCAGGTCTTCCTGCAGCGCAAACAGGGTGTTGCTCGCCGGCAGTTGCTCCAGCGCCTTTGCCGGCTGCGAGCCGGTACGGAGCGCGTATACCGCATCACCGGTCAGCATGATGCCGTCATCGGCGCCCAGCAGGCGCAGGCAGCTGTCGAGCCGACTGTCATTGAAGGGGGAGTGCGAGAGCAGGTGGAGGGTAGCCATCAGATCGTGATCACCTGGTCGTGGGTTTGCAGCAGGCCGCGAAGGGCGTTGTCATCCAGTACCTGCGTGGTCAGTGTGAGGTTGCTGGCGTCCAGGCCGCGCTCGGTCAGGCTGCGCGCGCTGGCATAGAGTTCCTCGACGCCAAAAAGCGGCAAAGCCTGCAGGTTGGCTTGCAGGTCTTTCTGCTCGATGCCGGCAGGATGCTGATCGGGTGCCAGCTGGAACACTCCGTCATCAAGGAAGAGCATCGAAATCGGCAGGTCGAACGCGCCGCCGGCCAAGGCGATGTCCAGCGCCTCGCGGGCAGCTGGGCCGGCCCAGGGTGCCTGGCGGCTGATGATCAGCAGGGACTTGGCCATCAGTTGCCTCCGAAGCAGACCAGGCGGTCCGCCAGTTGCGTTGCTTCATGCAGCTGGCCGAGGCCGGAAAGGTCCCAAGGTGCCTGCAGGTTGGCGGCAGGGCGGGAGTAGCGGCTGGCCTCCTCGCTATTGAGTACGCCGCGGCGCAGGGCTGCGGCGATGCAGACAACGCCGTCAAGCTGGTTGTCGGCAACGAAGCGCGTCCAGGCCGCCGCAACATCCAGTTCATCCTGGCTGGCCACGGTGTTGGCCGCGGCGCTGTGCACTCCGTCCTGATAGAAGAACAGCCGGGTGATTTCATGACCGCCGGCCAATGCAGCCTCGGCGAAGCGCAGGGCGCGCCGGGCGGCTGGCGAGTGCGGCGGGGAGAAGAGGGCGATGACGAACTTCATGGAGCAGGCCTTGGCGGCGAATTTTCGCAGGATGATACGGCGCTGCGCCTTTTTTTGCCGCGCCTGAAATGAAAAAAGCCCGTCGAAACGGGCTTTTTCCGTGGCGCTGTGTTGATCAGTCGTCGCTGCCCATGATGCCGAAGATCTGCAACAGGCTGATGAACAGGTTGTAGATCGACACGTACAGGCTGATGGTGGCCATGATGTAGTTGCGCTCGCCACCCTGGATGATCGCGCTGGTCTGGAACAGGATCATCGCCGAGGAGAACAGCACGAAGCCGGCGCTGATGGCCAGTTGCAGGCCGCTGATCTGGAAGAAGAACGAGACCAGTACGGCGCCCAGCAGCACGAAGAAGCCCGCGGTGATGAAGCCGGACAGGAAGCTCATGTCCTTGCGGGTGGTCAGTACGTAGGCGGACAGGCCGAAGAACACCAGGGCGGTCATGAAGAAGGCCGAGGAGATGATGCTCGCGCCGTTGGCCATGCCCAGGTACATGTTCAGGATCGGGCCGAGGGTGTAGCCCATGAAGCCGGTGAGGGCGAAGGTACTGACCAGGCCCCAGGCGCTGTTGCGCAGCTTCACGGTGAGGAAGAACAGGCCGTAGAAGCCCAGCAGCACCACGAAGAAGCTGGGGTAGGGCAGACGCATCTGCTGCGACGCGAAGGCCACCAGGCCGCTGAAGGCCAGGGTCAGGGCGAGCAGGCCATAGGTATTGCGCAGGACGCCGCTGACCTCTTTCTGCTCCACGGCTGTGGAGTCGAGATATTGCCGTTCTTGCATGTCGAGACACTCCTGTTAAGCGGGATACGGATCCATGACCGTAGTGGTGCTCATCATAACAGAGGGTAAAGCGCGCTGAATCATCAGAGTTTGACAGTGTGTTGCGATCCGGTAATATTGCCGCCCGCTCATGTGGAAGCGTGGCCGAGTGGTTTAAGGCAACGGTCTTGAAAACCGTCGACGGGCAACTGTCCTAGAGTTCGAATCTCTACGCTTCCGCCACTATTACAACGTTGAAAGCCCCGCTACGCGGGGCTTTCGCGTTTCTGGCGATGAATTGCCTTCCAGTTACGCATCGCGCTCATGGCAATGGCATTGCACAAGTTGAACAGCGTCAGAAAAGACAGTCATCCCGATAGATGATTCTGTAGGACGTTGATCCGCTCAGTTAAACTTCACGCACCACTCTCCGGAAAATCCTGAATGAACCAAGTCGAAGATCTCGAGCGGCAGATGCGCGAAGCGTTGGGCGTTGCTCCGAAGAAAGTGAAAACCACTCGGGAAGCCAGCAATCCCATGCGGGGCTATCTGATTGTTCTCAGTGTGCGCGCAGAGAGTGGGCCCGCCTTTCGCTTCGAGCATCGTTCGCGTTCTCTGAGTCGCACCGAGGCGATCCTGGAAGCGGAAAAGGCAGCGCGTACTGCAGGCTACAAGCCGTGGGCCCTGCTGGATGCCGTCGAAGCCTGAAGTTTATCGTCAAGGAGCAATCGGTGGCGGGGGCTTTGGTTGTCTGTGGCGTTCTGCTGGTTACCGGTATGGCGTGGCTGGCTTTACGCAAGGCGCGCCGCGCCGATGGCGTCAATCAGGCTGACAACTCCTACTACGGTTCGGCCGGCTCCTTTGGTGCAGTCGATAGCAGCGACGCACTCCGAGGGAGTGAGTACGCCAGCGATTGTGGCAGTGCCGATACTGATTCAGGCGGTGGATGTGGCTCAGGCAGCGGAGGTGGAGACTGAGCGCGCGGGGTCCATCGATCAGCTGCCACACGATTGTCGCCGAGACTTCCGGGCAGCGAATTCCCGGTACGGCCGTCCTAGACGGTGTGGCAGGCATCTGTCAGCATTTATCCCACCTGCGCTGCATTTCTCTGGCGCTTGCATTTTGGCGAACCGCTTCCAAGCTAGGTCGTAGAGCCGCTTTCTGTTAAGGTTCGGCAATTGTTCGTAGTCTCTTTATCGGGGCTCGCCATTCCATTCTGCTCAAGGGGTGCTGCGTGATTAAGGTGCTGGTGGTCGATGATCACGATCTGGTGCGCACCGGAATTACCCGCATGCTGGCTGATATCGACGGCCTGCAGGTCGTCGGGCAAGCCGACTCCGGCGAACGTGGGCTGCAATTGGCCCGCGAGCTCAAGCCTGACGTTGTGCTGATGGACGTGAAGATGCCCGGCATCGGCGGCCTGGAAGCCACCCGAAAACTGCTGCGCAGCCAGCCCGATGTGCGCGTCGTGGTGGTGACGGTGTGCGAAGAGGATCCGTTTCCGACTCGCCTGATGCAGGCGGGCGCCGCCGGTTATCTCACCAAGGGCGCTGCCCTGGACGAGATGGTCCAGGCAATTCGCCAGGTTTTCGCCGGTCAGCGCTATATCAGCCCGCAGATTGCCCAGAATCTTGCGCTGAAATCCTTCGAGCCGGAAAGAAACGCATCTCCGTTCGACACATTGTCCGAGCGCGAGATCCAGATCGCGCTGATGATTGCCAACTGCCACAAGGTGCAGAGCATCTCGGACAAGCTGTGCCTCTCGCCCAAGACCGTGAACACCTACCGCTACCGCATCTTCGAGAAGCTCTCGATCACCAGTGACGTCGAGCTGGCGCTGCTGGCTGTCCGGCACGGCATGGTCGACGCCAGCAACTGATCATGGCGCAACTGTTCGATTCGGCGGCTTTCCTGGCCACCTGCAGCGGGCGGCCGGGTGTTTATCGGATGTTCGACGCCGAGGCGAAGCTGCTGTACGTCGGCAAGGCGAAGGACCTCAAGAAGCGTCTCTCCAGTTATTTCCGCAAGTCCGGCCTCGCGCCGAAGACGGCCGCCCTGGTGGCGAAGATCGCCCAGGTCGAGACGACCATTACCGCCAACGAGACCGAGGCGCTGCTGCTCGAGCAGACGCTGATCAAAGAGTGGCGGCCGCCTTACAACATTCTGCTGCGCGACGATAAATCGTATCCGTACGTCTTCCTGTCAAGTGAGGACCCATTTCCGCGCCTGACCATCCACCGTGGTGCCAAGAAGACCAAAGGACGTTACTTCGGCCCTTACCCGAGCGCTGGTGCTATTCGCGAAAGCCTTGCGCTGCTGCAGAAGGCCTTCTTCGTGCGCCAGTGCGAGGACAGCTACTACCGCAACCGCACGCGCCCATGCCTGCAGTACCAGATCAAGCGCTGCAAGGCCCCCTGTGTCGGGCTGGTGAGCGAGGAGGAGTACGCCGAAGACGTGCGCCACTCGATCATGTTCCTCGAAGGGCGCAGCAATGTGCTGGCCGAAGAACTGTCCACCAGCATGGAGCAGGCGGCGATGCGCCTGGACTTCGAGAAGGCGGCGGAACTCCGCGACCAGGTGCAGATCCTGCGCCGCGTGCAGGACCAGCAGAGCATGGAATTCGGCACGGGCAACGTCGATGTGGTGGCGGCTATCGTCACTCCGGGCGGCGCCTGCGTGCACCTGATCAGCGTGCGTGGCGGGCGGGTGCTGGGCAGCAAGAATTTCTTCCCGCAGGTAGCGATCGAGGAGGAGGTGGGTGATGTCCTGCTGGCCTTCCTCGGGCAGTACTACCTCAGTCATCACGAGCGCGATCTGCCGAACGAGTTGATCGTCAACGCCGTGCATGAAGACTTCCCGATCCTTGCTTCGGCCATCGAGGAGTCCCGTGGTCGACTGCTGGAAATCACCCCCCGAGTCCGCGGCACCCGTGCGCGCTGGCAACAGTTGGCGGTGACCAACGCCGAGCAGGCATTGGCCGCCCGCCTCGCGAACCGCCAGCACATGGCTGCGCGCTTCGATGCGCTGGGCGAGGCGCTGGATCTGCCCGAGCCGCCGCAGCGGCTCGAATGCTTCGACATCAGTCACTCCAGTGGCGAGGCGACTGTGGCTTCCTGCGTGGTCTTCGGCCCGGAAGGTGCGCTGAAGTCGGACTACCGTCGCTTCAACATCGAAGGCATCACCGGCGGAGACGATTACGCCGCCATGCACCAGGCGCTGACCCGCCGCTTCAGCCGCTTGAAGGAAGGCGAGGGCAAGATGCCCGATATTCTTCTGGTCGACGGCGGCAAGGGCCAGTTGGCGATGGCCCAGGAAGTGCTTCAGGAGCTGGCGGTGGTTGGCTTGACGCTGCTTGGTGTCGCCAAGGGCGTCACTCGCAAGCCCGGTCTGGAAACCCTTTACCTCAACGACGCCGAACATGAATTCGCCTTGCCCGCCGACTCGCCCGCGCTACACCTGATCCAGCAGATCCGCGATGAGGCACACCGCTTTGCCATCACCGGCCACCGTGCTCGGCGCGGCAAGGCACGCCGCACCTCGACCTTAGAAGATGTCGCTGGAGTCGGGCCCAAGCGCCGCCGTGACCTGCTCAAGCATTTCGGCGGGTTGCAGGAACTGGGCAGAGCCAGTATCGATGAAATTGCCAAAGCCCCCGGTATCAGCAAAAAGCTGGCAGAGCAGATTTATGCTGCACTGCACAGCGAGTAGAATGCCGGCTCAACTCGCAGACCTTCCGACCCGATGAATATCCCGAACCTGCTCACACTGCTCCGCGTTCTGCTCATTCCGATCTTCATCCTGCTGTTCTATCTCCCGTTCCCGGCCAGTCACCTGGCTGCCAGCGCCGTATTCGCCCTTGCCGCCGCCACGGACTGGCTCGATGGTTACCTGGCGCGCCGACTGGGGCAGAGCACGCCCTTCGGTGCCTTCCTTGACCCGGTGGCGGACAAGCTGATGGTTGCCACCGCGCTGGTGTTGCTGGTGGAAGAGCACGCGAACCTGTGGCTGACGCTGCCTGCCGCCATCATCATTGGTCGCGAGATCGTCGTCTCGGCGCTGCGCGAGTGGATGGCGGAGATCGGGGCGAGGGCGCATGTCGCTGTTTCCAGCCTGGGCAAGTGGAAGACCGCGGCGCAGATGCTGGCGCTGGTGATTCTCCTGGCCAATGCGCCGCTGATGACCTTCTGGGTGCTGGTTGGCTATGCGCTGCTGATCGTTGCCGCCATCCTTACCCTCTGGTCGATGCTGCACTATCTGCTGGCGGCCTGGCCGCACCTGAACACGACCCCGAAAGAGAAATAAGTATTTTTGAATCAAGGAGTTGACAGGCATTTCCAAATCGTTAGAATGGCGCCCGTCAACACGACAACGCGGGAATAGCTCAGTTGGTAGAGCACGACCTTGCCAAGGTCGGGGTCGCGAGTTCGAGTCTCGTTTCCCGCTCCAGATTTTGATGATTCACCTTGAGTCATCCGTGTTATGGCTGAGTAGCAGAGTGGTTATGCACCGGATTGCAAATCCGTGAACGCCGGTTCGATTCCGACCTCAGCCTCCAATAGAAAAGCCCTGTAAATCGAAGATTTACAGGGCTTTTTCTTTCATGACCCGCTGCAGGGATTGCGAGTTTCAGCAACTTGCGCAGGGGGAGTAGGGCTGTATATAGTCCAGCCCCTTCCGGGCTTGCACCTGGAAACACCGCAACGCGCTACCGCCCGGATGGCGAAATCGGTAGACGCAGGAGACTTAAAATCTCTCGCCCTTTGGGCGTGCCGGTTCGAGTCCGGCTCCGGGCACCACTTACCTTTCTCGAGCGTTCCTCACGATTCGAGAAAACCCAGAAAAGCCGGGCTATAGCCCGGCTTTTTTGTGTCCAGCGTTCTCTACCGTTCCGTTGCAAGCTCAAATTTATGTGAGTAGATTTGTGAGTAAGGACATCTCTTACCCAGGAATCTACTCACGTTCGGCCGTAGATATGGCGCCGGGCGTGGCATCCGGAGACAGCTGTGCCTCTCACCGATACCGCTGCCCGAACCGCAAAGCCGAAAGCGAAGCTATATCGTGTGTCGGACACGCTTGGCTTGAGCCTCGAGATCACGCCCAACGGAAGCAAGCTTTGGCGCTTTCGTTATCGCTTTGCCGGCAGGCCCAAGATGATCAGTCTTGGCACCTATCCGTCGATAACCTTGGCCAGGGCGCGAGAGCTGCGCGACGCGGCGCGCTCGCAGGTAGCTTCAGGGGTTGATCCGTCTCAGCACAAACAAGCTCAGAAGCGTGCGCTAGAGGCCACCACCTATACCTTTGAAATGCTCGCCGACGAGTGGCACGCTTACAGCGCGCCTCGCTGGGCGGATGCCACAGTGCAGAAAGCCCGGGCGTACCTCGATAAGGACATCATCCCCGCAATTGGCAAGCGCCCCGTCACAGAGATCAGCAGGCCTGATTTGGTCGATCTGGTGAGGAGGGTGGAGGGGCGCGGGGCAATGAACGTCGCCGGCAAGGTGCGCCAGTGGTTAAACCAGATTTTCAGGTTCGGCCTGGCCCGCGGAGTTGTCGAAACGAATCCTGCAACTGATCTTGATGTGGTGGCGGCGCATACGCCTCCGGCGAGGCATCACCCGCACATCCCGCTCGCTGAAATCCCAGAGCTACTGGATTTACTCTCCAGTGCTTCTTGCGACGTTTCGACCAAGATTGCCATTCGCCTGCTGCTGCTCACCGGCGCACGCCCGGGGGAGTTACGCCAAGCGCCCTGGAGTGAGTTCGATTTGGATGCTGCGGTTTGGACGGTGCCGGCTGCTCGTATGAAGGCCCGCCGTCCTCACATTATTCCGCTGCCCACCCAGGCGGTAGAGCTTCTGCGCGCTCAGCATGCGATCACGGGACGTTATGTCCTGGCGTTTGCGGGCAAGGCCAACACTAGCCGCCCACTGAGTGAGAACACAGTGAACAAGGCTCTCAGCACGATCGGCTACGGGGGAAGGCAGACAGGTCATGGGTTCCGCCACTTGCTCAGCACTGAGCTGAACAGCCGGGGCTTCAATCGCGATTGGATTGAGCGTCAGCTGGCGCACAGCGACAAGGATGAAATCCGCGACACCTATAACCACGCTCAGTACCTCGAGCAGCGCCGAGGAATGATGCAAGCCTGGGCGAACGAGATCGACGCGCTATGTGCTGGTGCGAATGTCTTGGCACTTAGGAGTGCCTGAAATGGATTTCTCAGACTTCGATCCGACTTGGAGCTTTGAGCAAGCAAAGGCCGCTGGGGACGATGGCCCGCTAAGCCCTTTCCAGCGCTGGCAAGCATGGTCGCTGATGCTTGAAGCCTATCGATCTAGCTTTGAGGAAGGAGCTCGGAACAGTGTCCTTGAAGCACTTCGCCTGTGCGCGATCCATGAGTTGCCTATGCCTGAATGGCTTTCGGCTGGGTACCAGCAATGTTTCCGGGAGTGGAGACATTTACACGTAAAGACGTTGGATGAGGCATTCGGAGTAACGCTACCCAAAGGTTCGCATTTTGTTGCTATGAGGAAAGCCCGGCGTCTTGCTTTCGCAGTTCCTGTCTTGGTTATGAGATTGAAAAGAAAAGGCATTCCGGTAGACGAGGGGCTTTTCCATGAAATTGGCAAAGCCCTGAATGTTAGCGCCGGAACGGCAAAAAGCGCGTACTACAAGTCGGGCTATCACCGATCTCGAAAACTTCCAAAGAAAAGCTAAATCTCTTGGAAATACTTGATCGTTAGTCACCCATAGCATTTGCCCATCGCTCCCAACAAGCCCCAAGGAGGCTAAAGCGATGGCAAGCACACCAAGCGTTCCAGCGCGCTTCATTCGAGTTAAGGAAGTCCTTTCCTTAACGGCTCTTAGCCAGTCTGATCTTTACCGCAGGATTGCGGCAGGTACGTTCCCTAAGCAAATCAATCTCGGTCCCATGACCGTGGTCTGGCTCGAAGATGAGGTTAGGGCCTGGATGGATTCCCGCGTCGCTGACGCTCGCGGGGTGGCCGCCTAATGGACAAAAAAAAGGCCGACCAACAGGCCAGCCCACAATGTTCTGAACGTAATACTATCACAGTCGCTAACGCTCCAACCAAGGTCAGCCGCATTCTTGCTTATCTGGTCGCCGGCGGCTCTCTCAACCGTTTCGAAGCCGAGCGCTTGGGCGATCACTGCCTGAACTCGACCATCAGCGCCCTGAAGCATGACTGGGGCATCCACTTCCAGGCTCTGCCTGAGCGCGTACCCACCCGCTGGGGCAAGTCCTGCGACGTCAAGCGTTACAGCATCCCCGAGCCGCAGCGCGCTCGTGCCCAGCGTGCCCTGTCGATGATGACCCTCAATCGGAGGGTTGCAGCATGACTCTTGCGAAGCTGACCACCTGGCCCTATAGTCATCTCGCTGCCGCAAAATCGGCAGCCAGGATTGGCGTCCTGAATTCGAAGGCGGACACACCGCCACTGAGCGGTTTTTTTGTGTCCGCAGCATGGCAAACCCTTTGTGGGTGGGCCGTGCGTGGGCATCGCAAGATGCGCCGGCTCTTCGACCGGTACGCCAACCCGCACGGTTCCGCCCTCCCTGATTGGCGTCAGGGAAGCGGAAAAACAAACCGCTTCGAAGGACACTCGACCATGCTCAAGCGTCGCACCCTCACCCTCAATCCGTCCAAAGCACGGGCCGCTTACCATCGAGCCTGCGCCCTGGCCGCACTTCACGCTGATTCCTCCCTGTCCGTCCGCCTGGCTCGCTACAACGAAGCCATGGACCGTGCTCGCGCCCTGGATGCTCAGGAGGTGCGCCATGCATAACCTCCCCTCGGTAGCGAATGACTCGCCCAATGCCGTAGTCCAGAACCTTCTCAGGTATGCCGACGAACTGGAGCACATCCTGCGCTATCAGGCTGAGCCTGCCTTGCGCGCCATCGATCGCGATTTGGCTGCCCGCATTTGCAGCCTTCGCCAAGAGATCAAGCTGTGTGGCGTCATGCTTGGGGGTGGGAAATGACCATTCATCCCCTCGGCTATGAGTCCGCGAAACTCATGGGTGATGCCGGCTATGCCGTCGACACCATCGGCAAATTGATCTTGGAGGACATCTGCAGAAAGTCCGACGACGCCAATCAGGAGTTCCTTCGCGAGTACGAACTCGGTGGCCTGCTCTCTGCTCTGCAGGTCATTGCCGCTGCCCTTTGTGATACCGGAGAACGGCTCGAAAACCATCTGAAAAAGGCGGAGCAGTACGAGGAGGGCGCCAAATGAAGACCGATACCACCCTCCGACTTGGCCGTCGTCAGTACCGCAATTATGCGGAATCAGCCAAGGCGCTTGGCTGCTACCTGGATGTTTCTACCGTTCACGAGATGCGGGGGAACTGGGGGATGTTCAACAGGATGGCGCGGTGTGTATTTCTCGACGCCTCCTCTGACAGTATCCAGTTGGACGAAGCCGCCGGTGAATCGCCCCGGCTTTCCTA
>NZ_JYOA01000009.1:0-14347 GCF_000955805.1 Pseudomonas sp. 21
CGGCGAGTTCGAGATCGGCAAGGCCCTTGTCCAGCAGGACGGCACCTGGGAGTTCACCCCCTATGCCCCGCTGAAAGACGGCGCCTATGACTTCCACATCAGCCAGGGCCAGGAGAGCAGCGCCGCCTTCCGCCTGACAATCGACCGTTCCTGGACCGACGAAGTCGGCGCTTCGAAAGGCTCCCTCCTGTTCAGCCATGGCTTGGAGCTGGACCTGAGTGGCCTTGGCACATCCGCCCACAACGACAACCAGAGCGCCTCGGAAAGCAAAGCCTTGCTGCCGTCCATGAGCAACGTGCTGGAGATCGGTACCCACGAACTGCCGCTGGGCAATGGCGGCGTCACGTCTGTTTCGGCCGTCGCGGAACCGGCTGGCGCTCACTATGCGCCGGTCGACTTCCGCCCGGTGACGAGCTTCGACGAGCTGGCCATCCAGCACATCGTGGTGTAATCACCTGCACTGCGGCGGACGTCATGACGAGGTCCGCCGTAGTGCTTTTCACGTCACTCCCCCGTTTCCCCGGGTGATTGCGCGCTTCCCCGCGACACAAGGTCGCCCCTCCCGGCGGCAACCGTGCTGCATCCGACACCCGTGCCAAATCCCGACCATCCGGTCGTCCAAAGGATTGGCCCCACGTTGCTTGGGCCAATCCTGAGCTTCGGGTAAACTTCCGCATCTTTGCCTTCTCATAACGATCAGCCTGATGCCCACGACGTTCCACGAGATTCCCCGCGAGCGCCCTGCCACGCCCCTGCTCGACCGCGCCAGCACGCCGGTCGAACTGCGTCGGCTCGGGGAAGCGGAGCTGCTGACCCTCGCTGACGAACTGCGCCAGTACCTGTTGTACAGCGTTGGCCAGACCGGCGGCCACTTCGGCGCGGGCCTGGGCGTCATCGAACTGACGGTCGCCCTGCACTACGTCTTCGACACCCCGGACGACCGCCTGGTGTGGGACGTCGGCCACCAGGCCTACCCGCACAAGATCCTCACCGGCCGCCGCGAGCGCATGGGCAGCCTGCGCCAGAAGGACGGCCTGGCCGCCTTCCCGCGCCGCTCGGAGAGCGAGTACGACACCTTCGGCGTCGGCCACTCCAGCACCTCCATCAGCGCCGCCTTAGGCATGGCCATTGCTGCGCGCATGCAGGGCTCCAACCGCAAGTCGGTGGCGGTGATCGGCGACGGCGCACTGACCGCCGGCATGGCCTTCGAGGCGCTCAACCACGCGTCGGAAGTGAAGGCCGACATGCTGGTGATCCTCAACGACAACGACATGTCGATCTCGAACAATGTCGGCGGCCTGTCCAACTACCTGGCCAAGATTCTCTCCAGCCGCACCTACAGCAGCATGCGCGAAGGCAGCAAGAAGGTGCTCTCGCGCCTGCCCGGCGCCTGGGAGATCGCCCGCCGCACCGAGGAATACGCCAAGGGCATGCTGGTCCCCGGCACGCTCTTCGAAGAGCTGGGCTGGAACTACATCGGCCCGATCGACGGCCACGACCTGCCGACCCTGATCGCCACCCTGCGCAACATGCGCGACCTCAAGGGCCCGCAGTTCCTGCACGTGGTGACCAAGAAGGGCAAGGGCTTCGGTCCGGCCGAGATCGATCCGATCGGCTACCACGCCATCACCAAGCTCGAACCCGAGGGCGCCCCCGCCCACGCCGTGCCGAAGAAGGCCGGCGGGCCGAAGTACTCCAGCGTGTTCGGCCAGTGGCTGTGCGACATGGCTGCCCAGGACCCGCGCCTGGTCGGCATCACCCCGGCCATGAAGGAAGGCTCCGACCTGGTCGCCTTCGCCGACAAGTTCCCGGACCGCTACTTCGATGTCGCCATCGCCGAACAGCACGCCGTGACCCTGGCGGCCGGCATGGCCTGTGACGGTGCCAAGCCAGTGGTGGCGATCTACTCCACCTTCCTGCAGCGCGGTTACGACCAACTGATCCACGACGTCGCGGTGCAGAACCTCGACGTACTGTTCGCCATCGACCGCGCAGGCCTGGTGGGCGAAGACGGCCCGACCCACGCCGGCAGCTTCGACCTCTCCTACCTGCGCTGCATCCCCGGCATGCTGGTGATGACCCCCAGCGACGAGAACGAACTGCGCAAGCTGCTCACCACCGGCCATCACTTCGAAGGCCCGGCGGCGGTGCGCTACCCGCGCGGCACCGGCCCGAACGCCGCCATCGAGGCCGAACTGGCCCCGGTGGAAATCGGCAAGGGCGTGGTTCGCCGTGAAGGCAAGGCCGGCAAGGTCGCCTTCCTGGTGTTCGGCGTGCAGCTGGCAGAAGCGCTGAAAGTCGCCGAACAGTTCGACGCCACGGTCGCCGACATGCGCTTCGTCAAGCCGCTGGACGAGGAACTGGTACGCCAACTGGCCGCCAGCCACGACCTGCTGGTGACCATCGAGGAAAACTCGGTGATGGGTGGCGCCGGCGCCGCCGTCAGCGAGTTCCTCGCCCGCGAGAACCTCCAGCAGCCGATCCTGCACCTGGGCCTGCCGGACTACTATGTCGAGCACGCCAAACCGGCACAGATGCTGGCGGAGTGCGGGCTGGACGCCGCCGGCATCGAAGCCTCGGTGAAGGCGCGGCTGGAAGCGCTCGGCAGCCGCTGAGCGCATCCCTCGCACTGAGTATTGCCAGTCACCGGCGCACCCTCTAAGGTGCGCCGGTTTTCGTTCGAGGTAACGGGAAGCAGGTGAAAGACCTGCGCTGCCCCCGCAACGGTAACCGGCGCGCTCCCTTCGGGAGTGCAACATCGCCATCCGCCACTGCATGAACGCGGGAAGGCGGCGATGTGATGCCGGCAGCCCGGAGACCGCCCTCGACACGCCCCGACAGGTGTTGCGGAGGGCCGCACCGTCAAGCGCGGTGCTGCATCCTCCGCCCTTGTCACGCCCTCCTCGAAAGTCATCCGACCGCTTTTGAGGACGCTCCATGAAACTGACCCGACTCGCCCTGGCCACCAGCCTGCTGCCCGGCATGGCCTTCGCCGCTGGCGACATCTACACGCTCTCCGACCAGGTGATCACCTCCGCCCGCCAGGCCCAGCCGCGCGCCGAAGCCACCTCGGCCAACAGCGTGTTCACCCGCGCCGATATCGAACGCCTGCAGGTACGCAGCGTCCCCGACCTGCTCGCCCGCGTGCCCGGCGTGCAGATGGGCAGCTCCGGCGGTGTGGTTTCCTACTCCGTGCGCGGCACCAGCACCGCGCAGACCCTGGTGCTGGTCGACGGCCAGCGCGTCGCCTCGGCCAGCAGCGGCATCGCCCGCCTGGACTACCTGAGCATCGACAGCATCGAGCGCGTCGAAGTGACCCGCGGCCCACGCTCCGCGCTGTATGGTGCCGATGCGATCGGCGGCGTCATCCAGATATTCACCCGCCGCGGCGAAGCCGGCCTGCACCCGGAAGTGCGCCTGGCCGCCGGCAGCCATGGCACCTTCGAGCGCAGCCTGAATCTCTCCGGCGGCGACGAACAGACCCGCTACAACCTCGGTGGCAGCCTCGACGAGAGCCAGGGCTGGGACCGCACCAGCGACAACGTCGGCGCCGACAACGACCACGACGCCCAGCGCAACAAGGCCGTGCACCTGAACCTGGACCATCGCTTCAGCGAGGACTGGAAGGCCGGCCTGAACCTCAACGACCAGCGCGGCAAGAACGAATACGACGACGCCTACAACTTCGAGCCGGGCTCGCCCCAGGACGACTTCCGCGTCAGCAGCTACAGCGCCTACCTCGACGGCCAGATCACGTCGATGTGGAACAGCCGCCTGGAACTGGGCCGCAGCTTCGATCGCAACAAGGCCGTGGGCGCCGCCGACAGCTGGAACAACGGCACGCTGGAAACCACCCGCCACTCGGCGAGCTGGATCAACCGCCTGCAGTTGGACGACGCCAACCAGCTGGCCCTGGGCGCCGACTGGTACGAAGACAAGGTCGACGGCAGCACCGACTTCGCCGACGACCAGCGCAGCAACCGCGCCTTCTTCGCCCAGCACAGTTTCAAAGGCGACCACTTCGGCACCGAGCTGGGCATCCGCCACGACAACAACCAGGCCTACGGCAGCCAGAACAGCTGGAACGCCGCCTTCAGCCTGCCGGTGGGCGACAACCAGACCTGGATCGCCAGTTACGGCGAAGGCTTCCGCGCGCCGACCTTCAGCGACCTCTACTACCCCGGCGCGAGCAACCCGGACCTCAAGGCCGAGACCTCGAAGACCTACGAGCTGCAATGGCGCGGCGACATCGAAGGCACGCACCTGGAAGCCTCGCTGTACCGCACCGAGATCGACGACATGATTGCCTGGGACAGCAACAGCAATCAGCCGGAGAACATCAACAAGGCGCGCATCGATGGCTTCGAGGCCAGCGTTGCCCGCGAAGTACTGGGCTGGCAGGCCGCGCTCGGCCTGAGCCTGATCGACCCGCGCGACCGCGACACCGGCCACACCCTGCCCTACCGCGCGCGCCGCACCCTGAGCCTGGACCTGGACCGCCAGTTCGGCGCCTTCGGTGTCGGCGGCACCTGGCGCGCGGTCAGCCAGCGCTACGACGACGCGGCCAACACCCGCGAACTCTCCGGCTACGGCGTGCTCGACCTGCGCACCAGTTGGCTGGCCAGCGACGAGATTCGCTTCGACCTGAAGCTGGATAACGCCCTGGACCGCGACTACACCCTGGGCGACTACCTGCGTCCGACCAGCCCGATGGACTTCATGGGCGAAGCCCGCCCCTACCGCGAACCCGGACGCACCGCGCTGCTGGCGGTGACCTGGACGCCGGAGCTGTAAGGCTCCGCATGGCGCGGGATTTTCGGGAAGCACACCGAGGTCTGGCGCGCGCGTAGGAGCGGATTCATCCGCGATGAGCTGGCGTGGTGGGATGCCGATCGCGGACGGAGTCCGCTCCTACGCGGGAGGACGGGCACTCAGGGGGCTAAGGCGCAGGAGCCTGTTCTCGAGCAAGCTCGCTCCTACAGGGTACGGCGCACGTGAGAGTTGGCAGCACGCCGGGCCGCTCTTCGTAGGAGCGAGCTTGCTCGCGAACCCGCATTGCAGCGGACTACACCAGTACCCCCGCCATCCGCCCGAGCTCCGCGCAGTCCTGCGCATGCCAGTCGGTCAGCTCCGGCCAGGGGTTCTCTTGCAGATGGTCTGGCAGGTTGACCAGCGCACTCTGGGCACCAGCAGCCCGCGCACAATCGAGATCAAAGCGGTAGTCGCCGACCATCAGCATCTTCTGTGGCGCCACGTCCCAGCGTGCGGCGAGACGCAGCAGGCCGTCCGGGCTGGGCTTGGGGTCGGCCTCGCCACGCCCGAGAACATCCTCGGTCAGGAAGCAATCACCGACGCCAATCGCAGCCAGTGTGATCAGTGCCAGCTCGTGGGCATTGCGGGTGAGGATGCCCAGGCGGTAGCCCGCGCCATGCAGCGCGCGCACCAGTTCCACCGCACCCGGCGCCGCTTTGGACGCCACCGCCAGCTCCCGTTCGTGCTCCAGCAGCCAGGTATGCTTGGCCGCTGCCTCCTCCTCCGGCAACGCGGCCAGGTGGGTGAGGATGTCGTGCTCCTGGGGAATCCCCAGCGCCCGCTTGATCGCCGGGAAGTCGTGCACCGCCAGGGTCAGGGTGCCGTCCATGTCGAACACCCAGTGGCGGATGTCACCCAGGCTCATGGCTGGGCTCATGCCCAGTCCTCGCGGCGGCGGATCAGGCCTTCCTGGGTCGAGGACGCGACCAACTGGCCGTCACGGTTGAAGATACTGCCGCGCACGAAGCCGCGGCCATTGCCGGCCCAGGGGCTGTCGATGGCGTAGAGCAGCCATTCGTCCGCGCGCAGGTCGCGGTGGAACCACACGGAATGGTCGATGGTGGCCACCTGCATGTCCTTCTGCCACACCGAGCGGCCGTGGGGCAGCAGCGAGGTGGTGAGGAAGCCGAAGTCCGAGGCGTAGGCGAGGATGTACTTGTGCAGTGCCGGGATGTCCGGCAGCTTGCCGTCGGCGCGCAGCCAGAGGTACTTGATCGGCTCGCCGACCTCGGGGTCGTACGGGTCGTTCTCGGTCACCGGGCGGATTTCGATGGGCTTGGGATAGAGCAGCTTGTCGCGGATGCGCTCGGGGAACTGCGCTGCGCTGCGCTTCTTCAGTTCCTGGTCGGTCGGCAGGTTCTCCGGGCCGACCACGTCGGGCATGCTGATCTGGTGCTCGAAGCCTTCCTCGTCGGTCTGGAACGACGTGCTCAGGGCGAAGATCGGCTGGCCCTTCTGGATCGCGGTGACGCGGCGGGTGCTGAAGGTGCCGCCATCGCGCACGCGGTCGACCTGGTAGACGACCGGCTTGCTGGCATCGCCCGGGCGCAGGAAGTAGCCGTGCATCGAGTGCACGTGGCGTTCCGGGTCGACGGTCTGGCTGGCCGCCGACAGCGCCTGGCCGAGTACCTGCCCGCCGTACAGCTGGCGGAACCCGAGGTCCTGGCTCGTGCCGCGGAACAGGTTCTCTTCGATCTGTTCCAGGCTCAGCAGAGCCACCAGGTTGTCCAGGATCTGGGTCATGCGCGTTGTGTCCTCAATTGCGGTCTTGCTGAAGTGGGAATCGGCGTGGCGACGGATAGGCGGGAAGGCTGGTGAGCCGTTCATCCCAGACCGCGCGGCCGATGGTGAAATGATAGAGGCTGACCGGGCAGTCCGGACCTCCGCCCAGCAGTTCTTCCAGCGCCGGGTCGAAATAGCAGCCGATGCCGGTGCCGGAAATCCCCGCGGCCTCGGCCTCCAGATAGAGCAGTTGACCGATCTGGCCGGCTTCCCAGTACAGGCGCGGGTAGGTCCAGGCGCCTTCGGCGAGCGCAGCGTCGAGATCGGCGAGCATGGCGAAGGCGACGCAACCGTCACTGGCGATGTCCTGCCCGCAGGACAGGAAAGCCGACAGCCCGCGCGCATCGCCGGACAGCAGGCGGTAAAGCGGCAACCCGCTCTCTTCCACCGCTTGCCACAGGTAATCCTCGCGCAGGCCGCCCGCCGCGCGGCCACTGCGGCCGAGCCAGTACAGGCCCGGCTCCAGGCCCTGGACGCGGTGGACGAACAGCAGCAGGTCGATGCGCGCCGGCTCGCCGGTGCAGGCGAACGGGACCGGCGAGCGCTCCGGCATCAGGCGGCGCAGCCAGGCATACAGCAGTTCGGCCTGGATGCCGCTGCGACCGTCCATGGATTGCGCACTGCGCCGGCGATGCAGGATCGGGCGCAGCGGCAGACCGGGGTTATCCATAGCCTCCTCGGTTTTCGATGCGGGCCATTCGCGGGCCGGCAGTGCGGGTGCGCGGCACAGCTGGTGAACGCGCTCCAGCTCCGGCCAGTGGCGATAGTCCCGTGACAGGCGATTGGGCGTGCCGGCCAGCGGCAGTTCGGCGAGGCCCTTGAGCAGGTCATTCGGCAGCGGGAATTCAGCGGCCTGTGCCGGCCCGACCCACAGCAGCGCATCGGCGAACTCATGCTCGCTGAAGCCTTCACGGTCGAGACCGATCAGCGCATCCAGCTGTGCTTCGGCAATGCCACGCAGCAGGCGCACTTCCCAACCCTGGATCGCCGCGGCGATGCCCAGGCAGGCCAGTGCGTGGCCGAAGTCATGATTGCAGTAGCGATAGGCGCGCTCGCCGTACTTCCAGGCCTCGCGCCAGGGAATGCTCGCCAGCGCCAGCAGGAAACCGCCGGCGGGCAAAGCGGCGCTCAGTGGTCTGGCCAGCGGCGCGGGCAGTTCGGCGCGCACCTCCAGCACATGGTCATCGGCGCTGTAGTGCGCCAGCAGCGCAGCGTTATCCACAGCCCCGGCAGGCAGCAACAGATAGGCTTCGGTCGGGTGCAGGTTGCCACTGGACGGGTTGACCCGCAGCGCCCAGCGATTGCCGCCCGCCTCCTTCCAGGCCGAGATCGCCAGGCTGTCGTGGAGCAGTTGCGAGACGCTGGCGAGGTTCAGCGGCGCGGGCGGACCGATAGGGCCGGCGAAGGCCTCGTCGTAGCCCGGCGACTCTTCCTGCGGCCGATGCAGCAACTCGATGCAGCGCGCGCCAGCGTAGCGGCGGAACGCAGCCGGCTGGGTCGCCCAGTCGAGCTGGCCGGGGCCGGGGGCAAAGCGCTCCGGGCGATGGCTGCTCAACTGGTGATAGGTGCGGACACCTTCGATTGGCGTCATGGCCGACGAATCCGGTAGAGCACGTGGGGGCGCAGTGGATGACCTTCCGGCAGGCGCGGATGCTCGAAGTCACCGGTCTCGTCGCGAAGCATCCCCAGGCGCTGCATCAATCCCCGGGACGGCAGGTTGGCCGGCACGGTGAAGGCCACGACTTCATTCAGCTGCAACCGCTCGAAAGCGAAATCCAGCGCGGCGCGCGCCGCTTCCAGCGCGTAGCCCTGGCGCCAGTAGGCCACGTTGAAGCGCCAGCCGATCTCCACTGCGGGCGTGAAGGCCGCCTCGAAGGACACCCGGGCCAGCCCGAGCACGCCGATGAACGCGCCATCCTCGCGGCGCTCGACTATCCACTGGCCGAAGCCATGCTCGTCGAAATGCTGGAGGATGCGCGCGGCCAGCAGGTCGCTCTCCTCGCGGCTCATGCAGGCGGGGAAGTGGCGCATCACCTGCGCGTCGGCGTTCAAGGCGGCGAAGGGCGCGAGGTCCTCGGTGCGCCAGGGGCGCAGCAGCAGGCGCTCGGTAGTCAGGCTCGGGATATCCATGGTCGGCATCACGCGTCGTCAAAGGTGACCATGATACCCGCCCACGGGCCTGTAGGCGGCAATCCGTCAGACCAGGCGCAATCGATTCAGCATCGAGCGCCAGCATCTGGTATTTTTCTCCTGCCTTCGCTGTCGGTCACTGCCTTGACCGTGCTCACGCAGACAGCCGCGCCGCCATGGCGCACCTCAAAAAAGACCAAGGAACTCCCATGACGACCTCCACCACCGGACTGCAACGCAGTACGGCCCTGGTGCTTTTCGCATTGGCTGTCGGCGGCTTCGCCATCGGCACCACCGAATTCGCCACCATGAGCCTGCTGCCCTACTTCGCCCCGGCGCTGGGCATCGACGCTCCCACCGCCGGCCACGTGATCAGCGCCTACGCCCTGGGCGTGGTGGTCGGCGCGCCGCTGCTGGCAGTGCTCGGCGCGCGCCTGCCCAGGCGTACCCTGCTGGTACTGCTGATGGCGCTGTTCGCGCTCGGCAACGGCCTGAGCGCCCTGGCGCCGACCTACCACTGGATGCTGCTGTTCCGCTTCATCAGCGGCCTGCCCCACGGCGCCTACTTCGGCATCGCCGCGCTGGTCGCCGCCTCCGTGGTGCCGCCGCATCGGCGCACCGTGGCGGTCGGACGGATGTTCCTCGGCCTCACCGTTGCCACCATCATCGGCGTGCCCGTGGCGAACTGGCTGAGCCAGGCCGTGGGCTGGCGCTGGAGTTTCGCCCTGGTCGCCGCCCTGGGCGTGCTGACCATGATCTGCGTGCGCCTGCTCGCGCCCTATTCGCCGGCCGAGCCGGACTCCAGCCCGCTGCGCGAGCTGGGCGCGCTCAAGCGCGGCCAGGTCTGGCTGACCCTGGGCATCGGCGCCATCGGCTTCGGCGGCCTGTTCGCGGTGTACACCTACCTGGCCGACATCCTCGGCGCGGTGACCCACGTCTCGCCGAGCATCGTGCCGCTGGTGATGGCGGTGTTCGGCATCGGCATGACCCTGGGCAACCTGTTCATCCCGGTGCTCGCCGACCGCGCCGTGATGCCCACCGCCGGTGGCCTGCTCGTGTGGAGCGCGGTGGTGCTGGCGATCTTCCCGTTCACGGCCGGGAACATCTGGACCATCTCCATCTGCGTGTTCTTCGTCGGCTTCGGCGGCGCCCTCGGCACTGTGCTGCAGACCCGCCTGATGGACGTCGCCGAAGACGCCCAGGGCCTGGCCGCAGCACTGAACCACTCGGCGTTCAACTTCGCCAACGCCCTGGGCCCGTACCTCGGCGGCCTGGCCCTGGCGGCGGGCTACGGCTGGACCTCGCCGGGCTGGGTCGGCAGCCTGCTGGCCATCGGCGGCTTCGTGCTGTGGTCGGTGTCGGTAGTCACCAGCCGCGGCGCGCGACGCGACACAGCCCTCTCCAGCGAAGGCTGACAACCACAAGGGCCGGCACAATGCCGGCCCTTTCGTCGGCGCGCGGCACCGACGTACCCTGTACAGCACATTCCCGACCTGCCGACGCCATGCCGCTGCCCCTGGTCTACCACGACGATTACAGTCCGCCCTTCCCGGACAATCACCGCTTCCCCATGGAGAAGTTCCGCCTGCTGCGCGATCACCTGGTGGACAGCGCCCTGGTGGAAGATGCGCAATTGCTGCGCCCGGAACTGTGCCCTGTGGATATCCTCGCCCTCGCCCACGACCGCGACTACATCGAGCGCTACTGCAGCGGCGCGATGGAGCGCGAGGAACTTCGTCGCCTCGGCCTGCCCTGGTCGGAAGCGCTGGCGCGGCGCACGGTGCGTGCGGTGGGCGGTTCGCTGCTGACCGCCGAACTGGCGCTCAAAAACGGCCTCGCCTGCCATCTCGCCGGCGGCACGCACCACGCGCACCATGACCACGCCTCTGGCTTCTGCATCTTCAACGACCTGGCGGTGATCAGCCTCTACCTGCTGGAAAGCGGCAAGGCCAACCGCGTGCTCATCTTCGACTGCGACGTGCACCAGGGCGACGGCACCGCGCGCATCCTGGAGAACGTGCCGGACGCGGTGACGGTGTCACTGCACTGCGAGAAGAACTTCCCCGCGCGCAAGGCGCAGAGCGACTGGGACATTCCCCTGCCGCTGCACCTGGGCGACGCGGAGTACCTGAAGGTGGTGCAGCAGGCGCTGGATTACCTGCTGCCGCTGTACCAGCCGGATATCGTGCTCTACGACGCCGGCGTGGACGTGCACAAGGACGATGCGCTGGGTTATCTGCAGCTTACCGACGCGGGATTGGCCGCGCGGGACGAGCACGTCATCCGCCGCTGTCTGGCCAGCGATATCCCGGTGGTGGGCGTGATCGGCGGGGGCTACGACAAGGACCGCCATGCGCTGGCCCGGCGCCACGGCATCCTGCACCACAGCGCTGCGCGGGTAGCGCGCGAGTTTCAGTTGGCCCGGTAGCGCGAGTTGTTGGTGTCCATGCGCGAGGTCAGGCGCTGCTGCTCCCAACGCGCCAGCTCGTGGGCCGAGAAGCCCAGCAACGCACCGGCGCGCAGACGGCAATCCTCAGCGTAGTGCTTCTCGCAGAAGCGCATCACTTGCTCAGGCACGTGGTGCTGCAGCAGCTCCTGCGCGCGCAATGGCCCCGCATACTGCAGGTAGCGCGGCAGCAGGCGGCTCCAGTTGGTGAACACGTAGAGGTTGTGCAGCGCGATCTGGATCGACAGCAGCTCCAGCACGCGCTGTTCGAACTTCACCTTCGAACCCTGCAGGTTCTTGTTCAAGCGCACCACCATATGGGCCACCGCCTCGTTCAGCAGATCGCGAATTTCCTCGCTGGGAAGGCTGCGGATGACAATATCGAGGCCATTCACCCGCACGCGGGTATCGCTGCCCTCCACCCATAGGTGGGCCTCGTGGGAGCGAAGGTAATCACGGACTTTCATCGGCAATCGGACCAAGGTTGCAAGAGGCCCGCATGCTGATGGATTCACAAAAGCGCCAACATCGGCGCAATCCCGATCCCCTGTAGGAATTATCGCAACCCCTACCAGTCAGGGAACGGAACGGCACTTCCTCACCTCGCGGTTTTTTCCACGACAACGGTGGAGCGGCCTGTGGATAAGCTGCGGGAAAGTGGCTGCAACGCCCGCCCCCGCAGGCTCCCGGAGAGCTGGACGAAAAATGAGCAACCGACGCGCAACGCCGCTGCGCTAGAATTGCGCCCTCTCCCGCCCTCCTTCGCCTGGCCCTCTGCATGACCGATTCCCGCCCGCTCGCTTCCCGTACCGCCCTCGTCATCGGCGGCGGTCCTGCCGGCCTGATGGCGGCCGAAGTCCTGGCCGGTGCCGGCGTACAGGTGGAGCTGTTCGACGCCATGCCCTCGGTCGGGCGCAAGTTCCTGCTGGCCGGCGTAGGCGGCATGAACATCACCCACTCCGAGGAGCGCGAAGCCTTCCTGTCGCGCTACGGCCAACGCGCGCAAACCCTCGCGCCACTGATCGGAGCCTTCGACAACCAGGCGCTGTGCGCGTGGATACACGGCCTGGGCATCGAGACCTTCGTCGGCACCTCCGGCCGCGTCTTCCCCACCGACATGAAGGCCGCTCCGCTGCTGCGCGCCTGGCTCAAGCGCCTGCGCGAAGCCGGCGTGGTCATCCACACCCGCCACCGCTGGCTGGGCTGGGACGCCAATGGCGGACTGCTGATCGACGGGCCGGAAGTCCAACGCAGCCTGAGCGCCGACGCCACCGTGCTGGCCCTCGGCGGCGGCAGCTGGCAGCGCCTGGGCTCGGACGGCACCTGGGTGCCGCTGCTCGCCGGGCGCGCTGTGGATATCTCACCGCTGCGTCCGGCCAACTGCGGTTTCGAGGTGGCCGGCTGGAGCGAGTTCTTCCGCGACAAGTTCTCTGGCGCGCCGGTCAAGCCGGTGGCCCTCTCGCTGCCCGACGGCACGCCGCGCCAGGGCGAGTTCGTGGTCACCGCCGGCGGCATCGAAGGCAGCCTGGTCTATGCGCTGTCCTCCGGCATCCGCGAGCGCATCGAGCAGACCGGCAACGCCACCGTGCACCTGGACCTGCTGCCCAACCGCAGCCTGGAACAGGTCACCAAGGCCATCGCGCAGCCGCGCGGCTCCAAGTCCATGGCCAATCACCTGCGCGGCCGCCTGGGGCTGGACGGCGTGCGTGCCGGGCTGTTGCGCGAGTTGTCCACAGCCGCCGACTATGCCGACCCGCAGCGCCTTGCCCAGTTGATCAAGGCATTGCCGCTGACCGTGGTGCGCACCCGCCCGCTGGACGAAGCCATCAGCAGCGCCGGCGGCGTAACCTTCGAGGCGCTGGATGAACACCTGATGCTCAAGGCGCTGCCGGGCGTGTTCTGCGCCGGCGAAATGCTCGACTGGGAAGCGCCCACTGGCGGCTACCTGCTCACCGCCTGTTTCGCCAGCGGTCGCGCGGCCGGGCTTGGCGCACTGCAATGGCTCCAGGCACAAGACTGAGCGCTGCACTTTATGGAACCATGGTGCTAGATTCTCGACTCCCACCCAGGAGTCGCCTGCATGCCGCTGACCTTCCGCCGCGCCCGTCCCGATGATGTCGATGCCGCCATCCCGCTGATCTACAGCTCCGGCCCCGACGCCTTCGACTATGCCTTCGCCCGCCCCGGCCGCAACAGCGCGCAGGACTTCCTGCGCTACGCCTTCGTCCAGGGCAGCGGGCAGTTCGGCTGGCGCCAGCACTGGGTCGGCGAACAGGACGGTAAAGTCGTGGCCGCCGGGACGGTGTTCGGCGGCGAGGTGACGCTGGACTACATGCTCGCGGCCACGCGGCAGATTCTCGGCTACTTCGGCCTCGGCTCGGCGGGGGTGATCCGTCGCGGCCTGCAACTGGAAAAGATCATCTGCCCGCCGCCACGCAAGACCCTGTACCTCGCGCACCTGGGCGTCACGCCGACGCTGCGCGGCGAAGGCCTGGGCAGCCAGCTGATCGACCACTTCCTGCAGATCGGCCGCCGCAGTGGCCTGACCATGGCGGCGCTCGATGTCTCCACGGCCAACCCCAAGGCCCAGGCGCTCTACGAGCGGCTGGGATTCAACGTGCAGGTGGAGCGAGCCTCGACCCTGCCGGGCGTGGCCGGCAGTCGCTACATGCAGCGCCTGCTCTGAGTTAGACTCGCGGCCAGCCGCCCGCCAGAGGCGGCCTGCTCCGTTGCCGTCGTGAAAGCCTGCTCACGCATTAACCAGGAAGGTTGCCCATGAGCACTGCCAGCGTTGAACTGAAAGTCTTCGTCCCTGCCCGCGATTTCGCGCTCTCCCAGCAGTTCTACCAGGACCTGGGATTTCTCTCGCCGTGGAACTCCGAGGAGCTCGCCTATTTCCACCATGGCGACCATTGCGCCTTCCTGCTGCAGAACTACTACGTCAAGGAATTCGCCGAGAACCTGATGCTGCACCTGCTGGTGGAGGACGCCGACGCCTGGTACGCCAAGGTGCGCGACGCCGGCCTCGCCGAGCGCTACGGCGTGCGCCTTGGCGCGCCGGAAGACCAGCCGTGGAAGATGCGCGACTTCACCCTGCACGACCCGAGCGGCGTGCTCTGGCGGATCGGGCATAACCTCGACTGACTCCCCGGAGGCGACCTGTAGGAGCGCGCCATG
>NZ_JYOA01000009.1:14358-28468 GCF_000955805.1 Pseudomonas sp. 21
GGGCATGGCCCGCTCCTACAGTGGGCTCCGAAGTTGCCGGCAGGAGCGAGTCACAGCGGTTATTTCAGGTACCAGCCCCAGGGCTGGTCCGAGATGTACTCGGTCACCTGCTTCACCTCCAGGTAATTTTCCAGCCCCCACACGCCCAGTTCGCGACCGATACCACTTTGCTTCATGCCGCCCCAGGGCGCCTGGGTGAAGGTGGGTTGCGAGCAGTTGACCCAGACGATCCCCGCACGCAACCCATCCGCCACCCGCGCGGCGCGCTGCGGATCGCCGGACATCACCGCGCCGGCCAGGCCGAAGCGGCTGTCATTGGCCAGGCGCAGGGCCTCGGCCTCGGTCTTGAAGCGCTTCACGCAGAGCACCGGGCCGAAGATTTCCTCGCGCCAGATCAGCGCGTCCTCGGCCGGCTCATCGAAGATCGCCGGCTCGATGAACCAGCCCTGCTCCAGCCCTGCCGGGCGCTTGCCGCCGGTGAGCAGCCGGGCACCGCTGGCGCGGCCCTTGTCGACGAAGCCGAGCACCTTCTCGTGCTGCCCCTGGCTGACCAGCGGGCCAAGCAGCACGCCCGGCTCCATGCCGTTGCCGATGGTGATGGCGCGGGTCGCTTCCACCAGGCGCTCGATCAGGCGCGGGGCAATGCCCTCCTGCACCAGCAGGCGCGAGGTGGCGCTGCACACCTGGCCCTGGTTCCAGAAGATGCCGAAGAGGATCCACTCCACCGCCGCCTCGACATCGCTGTCGTCGAAGACGATGAAGGCCGACTTGCCGCCCAGCTCCAGGCTGACGTTCTTGATGTCCTGGGCCGCCGCCGACATGATCCGCGAGCCGGTCAGCACGCTGCCGGTGAAGGCCAGCTTGTCCACCCCCGGATGCTGGCTGAGCGGCCCACCGGCCTCCGCGCCCAGTCCCGGCAGCACGTTCAACACGCCGGCCGGCAAGCCGATGGCATCTGCGGCGGCGGCCAGTTCCAGGGCGCTCAGCGGCGTCAGCTCGGACGGCTTGAGCACGCAGGTGGCGCCCGCCGCCAAAGCCGGCGCGACCTTCCAGGCCGCCATCAGCAGCGGGTAGTTCCAGGGGATGATCTGCCCGGCCACGCCCACCGGTTCCTGGCGGATGCGGCAGCGGAAGCGTTCGTCGGGCAGTGGCAGGGTCTGGTCCTGGCGCTCGTCCAGCTCCCGTGCCAACTCGGCGTAATAGCGGAAGCAGCCGATGGCGTCGGCCACATCCCACTGCGCCTCGGGCAGCGGCTTGCCGTTGTCGCGCACTTCCAGTTCGGCCAACGAGTCCTGGTTGCGTTCCAGCTCGCCGGCCAGCGCTTCCAGCCACTCGGCACGCTCGCTGCCGCGGCTCTGCCCCCAGCCGCGATTGAATGCGGTGCGCGCCGCGCGCACGGCGTGGTCGACGTCTTCCTCGGTGGCCGCCGGCACTTCGCGCAGCGGCTGGCCGGTGGCCGGGTCGTAGCTGGTGAAGCGGCCGCCCAGGTCCGGCCTGACCCACTGCCCGTTGATGTAGAGCTGGTCGCGCATCCTCGAGTCTCCTTGAAGTCGGCCCTCAGGCGGCCTGAACGCCGGTGCGGCGGTTCTGCAGGTAGCGGGAGGTGAACAGCAGCGCCAGCGAGGCGCAGATGATCACCGTGGAGATGGCGTTGATCTCCGGCGTGATGCCGCGGCGGATCGACGAGAAGATGTAGATCGGCAGCGTGGTCTCGGAGCCGGCGACGAAGAAGGCGATGATGAAATCGTCGAAGCTGAAGGTGAACGCCAGCAGGAAGCCGGCGAGGATCGCCGGGGCGATCTGCGGCAGGGTCACCCGCCAGAAGGTGTCCAGCGGCGGCGCGTAGAGGTCGGCGGAGGCTTCCAGCAGCGACTTGTCCATGGCCTCGACGCGGGTGCGGACGATCACCATCACCAGCGCCATGGTGAACAGCGAGTGCGCCGCCACCACGGTGCCGAAGCCCATGTTGAGTTTCGGCAGGCCGATGTCGAGCAGCGCCAGCAGCGGGTTCACCACGTCGAACAGGGTGATGAAGGCGATCAGCGTGGCGATGCCGATGACGATGCCCGGCACGATGATCGCGCAGTAGGTCAGCGCGTCGAACAGCAGGCGCACGCGCTTGCCGACGCGCTGCAGGCCGAACACCGCGAGGGTGCCGAACAGCGTGGCGATCAGCGCCGAGCAGAAGGCGATCAGCGCGCTGTTGCCCAGGGCTTCCATGATGAACGGGTTACCGAAGGCACGGCCGAACCACTGCACCGAGCAGCACTGGAAGCTCAGCCCGCTGCGCCCGGCGTTGAAGGCGAAGAGCATGATCAGCGCGATGGGCGCGTAGAGGAACAGGTAGACCGAGGTGGAGTAACTGCGCAGCCACATGTCAGAGCACCCCGTCATTGCGTGAGCCGCCATAGCGCGCCACGAGTTTCAGGTAGACGCCGATGATCACCAGCATCATCGCCACCAGGGTCATTGCCACCGCGCTGCCGAAGGGCCAGTTGCGCGATTGCAGGAACAGGTCGACCAGCGCGTTGCCGACGAAGAACACCTTGCCGCCGCCGAGGATCGCCGGGATCAGGAACTCGCCCATGAGCAGGATGAACACCAGCATCACCCCGGTGATCACCCCCGGCGCGGACAGCGGCAGAGTCACCCGGCGGAAGGTTTCGAAGGCGCTGGCGCCGAGGTCGCCGGAGGCTTCCAGCAGGCGTTTGTCGAGTTTCTCCAGGGTCACGTAGATGGGAAACACCATCAGCGGCAGGTAGCCGTAGACGATGCCGATCAGCACCGCGTAGGGCGTGTTGATCAGGCGCACGTCGGCGATGCCGAAGCTCTCCAGCAGCGCCGGGATGCCGCGGCCGCTGAGGATGAAGATCCAGGCGTAGGTGCGGATCAGGAAACTGGTCCAGAACGGCACGATCACCAGGGTCAGCAGCAGCGACTTGTTGCGCCGCACCTTCACCGCCAGGAAATAGGCCAGCGGGTAGGCTGCGAGCAGGCAAGCCAGGGTGCCCAGCGGCGCCAGGGTCAGGGTGTTCCAGAAGGCCTGGGCGCGGGAACCGAGGTTCAGGTAGTTCTCCAGCGTCAGGCCACCGCCGTAGCCGCCCACGGCGCTGCGTTCGCCAAAGCTGAAGACCAGGATGATCACCAGCGGCATCAGCAGCAGCAGCAGGAACCACAGGGTGGACGGCAGGAGCAGCAGGAGCGTGACGCGCCGGCCGAGGCTTTTCGCGCGCGAGGCCGTGGGCGTCGCCTGGACCTGCGGCAACGGGGCGCTGACAGCGATGTTCATGTTCGATTCCCTACGCATCGGAGTTGCTCGGGGCCCTCTCTCGTAGGAGCGAGGTTGCTCGCGAACCCGCCCAGCTCAGAACTGCCGGGAAAAACGTTCGCGAGCAAGCTCGCTCCTACACGAAAGGCATCCTCAGGCGGCCTTGAACCGCGCCATCAGTTCGGCGCGCGCCGGGCTGGTGAGGGTCGCCGCCGCACCGAACTCCAGCGGCGACAGGCGCTCGGCCGCCGGGTACATGATCGGGTCGTCGAGCATCTCCTTGGAGAGCAGCGCATCGACGCGCTTGTCGCCGCTCGGGTAACCGTGGGAGAGCACCTCCAGCTTGTTGTGCTGCGGGTCGAGCAGGTAGTTGATGAACGCATAGGCCGCGTCGCGGTGCTCGGCGCTCTTGGGAATGGCGAAGAAGTCGCTCCAGATCTCGCCGCCTTCCTTGCCCAGCACGAAGGTCATGTCCGGGTTGTCGCGGTGCAGCTGGGAGGCGTCGCCGGTCCAGGCCATGGCCATCCAGGCATCGCCGTTGCGCAGCGAGGGCTGGATGTCGGAGTTGATCGCGAACAGGTGCGGCTTGGCCTGGATCAGCAGCTTCTCGGCCTCGGCCAGCTCCTTCGGGTCCAGCGAGTTGAAGCTGTAGCCGTAGTACTTGAGCGCGTTGCCGATGGCGGTGAGCTGGTAGTCGTGGACGATGGTGCGGCCCGAGGCGCTGGTCAGGGTGAGGTCCCAGAACTGCTTCCAGGAATCCGGGCTGCCCTTGACCTTGCTGGCGTCGTAGACGATGCCGGTGGTGCCCCAGTTCTTCGGCACCGCGTAGACCTTGCCGTCCACCGTGCCCTGGGCCATGAAGCGCTCCTCGAAGGCCTTGGGGTCGAAGTTGGGGATGCGCGACAGGTCCAGCGGCTCGATCAGCCCGAGCTGCACGTAGGTGCTGATGGTGTAGTTGGTCGGCACGAAGACGTCCCAGCCGCTGCCGCCGGCCTGCAGCTTGGCGAGCATCTCCTCGTTGGAGCCGAACACGTTCATCTGCACCCGCGCGCCGGTGGCCTTGGCGAAGGCGTCGAAGTTCTCCTGGCTGTGGTAGTTAGGCCAGGTGGCCAGCGCCAGGCGGTCGCCGATGTTGCTGCCCTCGGCCGCGTAGGCCTTGCCGGCCAGCAGACCGGGAGTGTTGGCGGCGACCACCGCCATCGCCAGCCCGAGACCGGTCTTGCCGAGGAAATCGCGCCGCGTGATGGAGCCGTTTTCCCAGCTGCGCATCGTCTTGATGAAGTTCTTCTTGTCCATCGTCACTCCCCGCCTGTCTGCTGATTGTCGTTATGGTTGGATCGTCGAGCTGAGCCCGGTTCAAAGAGCCATGGCCAGGCCGCTGGCCTGGTTCCAGCCGACCTGCACCGGCGCGCCATGCTCGAAGGCTTCGGCCTCGCCGCCGGCCTTGCGCGGCACGCGCACGCAGACGATGCCGAAGGCGTCGGTGCGCACGCGGTATTCGGTGAGGTTGCCCAGGTAGATGCGGTCCTCGACACGGCCCTTCAGGCGCACTTCGCGCTGCAGCTCCGAGTCGGCGGCGGCGATGCCGACCAGCTCGGGGCGCACGGCGATGCAGCCTTCGGCCTGGGGCGCCAGCGCGGGGCCGGTGGGCGTCGGCGGGCTGCTCAGTTCCAGCCCGGCCGGGGTGCCCAGCACCACACGGCCGGAATCGAGGCGGCGGACGGTGCCGGAGAACAGGTTGGATTCGCCGATGAAGTCCGCCACGTAGCGGCTCGCCGGGGTCTCGTAGAGCGCCTCGGGGGTGGCGGTCTGGATGATCAGGCCGTCCTTCATGATGCTGATGCTGTCGCTCATCGACAGTGCCTCTTCCTGGTCGTGGGTGACCAGCACGAAGGTGATGCCGACCTCGCGCTGCAGGCGCAGCAGCTCGGACTGCATCTCCTTGCGCAGCTTGCGGTCCAGCGCCGCCAGCGGCTCGTCGAGCAGCAGCACGGTAGGTTTGTTCACCAGCGCGCGGGCCAGCGCCACGCGCTGCTGCTGGCCGCCGGAAAGCTCGTGGGGCTTGCGCGCGCCGAAGCCGGACAGGCGCACCATCTCCAGCGCCTCGTCGGCCATCCGGCGCTGCTCCGCACGGTCCGGGCGCGGCGTGCGGTAGCGCAGGCCGTAGGCGATGTTTTCGGCCACCGTCAGGTGCGGGAACAGCGCGTAGTGCTGGAACACCATGTTCACCGCACGCTGGTGCGCCGGCACCCCGGCCACCGCCTGGCCGGCCAGCAGCACCTCGCCTTCGCTGGGCTGCTCGAAGCCGGCGATCATCCGCAGGGTGGTGGTCTTGCCGCAGCCGGAGCTGCCGAGGAAGGAATGGAAAGCGCCGCGCTTGACCTTGAAGCTCAGCCCGTTGACCGCCGGCACGCTGCCGTAGCGCTTGACCACGTTACGGAACTCGATATCGACATCCTGACCGCTTTCCATCACCGCGCTCCCACCTTGTTCTTGTTGGTGGTCACGCTAGCAATGGGGCTTTCGGGGTGTATATATCCCTCGGGGGATAGATGGCGGGATTGGTTCTTCCGGCGCGTGATCGCGGGATGTGCTTCCCTGTAGGAGCGAGCTTGCTCGCGAACCGCCCAGCGCCGGAGTTATCGGGGAGCCCGTTCGCGAGCAAGCTCGCTCCTACGAAGAGCCGCTTTTCTCAGCCGACCGCGCGCATCCCACCCGCCACATCGCGCCCGGCCAGCTCACGAATGAACAGTCCGAGCAGCTCCGACTGGCTGCCGATGCCGAGCTTGGCGTAGAGGTTCTTGCGGTGGATCTTCACCGTGCCGGGGCTGATATCCAGCTGCTCGGCCACCGAGGCGCTGGAGTGGCCGCGCAGCAGCAACTGGACGATTTCCTGCTCGCGGGGCGTGAGCAGCTGGGCGCCGAACTGGTCGAAGGCCTCGCGGATCTGGTAGTCCAGGTCCTGCGCCGGGCGTGGCTGCGCGCGGCGCAGTTCCCAGGCCTCGCGCACCACCTGTTCGACCACCGGCCGCGCACATTCGAGCAGCTGCATCTCGTCGCGGCTGTAGGCGGGGCTTGAGGTCTTGCGCATCAGCGAGAGCACGGCAGTGGCGCCGTCGGCCAGGTCGACGAAGAAGGCGATCTCCTCGGTCAGGCCGGTCTGCTGGTAGTAGGTCTGGTAGTACTCGCCCACGTAGAAGTGGTCCGGCGCGAACTGCCGCAAACGCCACAGGCCGGGCGACTGGTGGCGGGTGCAGGCGAGGTAGAAGGGATCGAGCAGGTAGGGGCCGACCTGGTAATCCTCGACGTAGACGTGGCGGATGTCGGCCGGGAAGGTGTCGAACAGGTCCAGCGGACGGTGGTTGCCTTCGTAGACGAAGAGCACGAAGTTATCCACCGCACAGACCTGTTGCAGCCACTGGCTGAGGCCGAGCAGGCGCGGACGACCGGCGGCCAGCGGGAGCAGATGGGCGACTCCGCCGGTCCAGGCTTTGAGTTCCTTGTGGCGCATGGGCTGTCGTTCTTGTTGTGTGCGCGATGGGCACACTATAGGCGTTCGGGATTCCACACGGAAATGCAGCTTTTGCGCCACACCCCGCAAGACCCCGTCACGCCTGGCGGCAGCTCCCGACCCAGCCCTCGGCGGCGCACCGCGATGAAGCAGGCGCGCGCCTTAACGGCTCAGGGGCGACGACCGCCCTTGCCACCCGGTTTTCCAGCAGGCGACTTGCCGCCTGCCGGTTTGCCGCCAAGACCGAACCCCGGCGCCTTGCGCACCGCCTTGACCTGCGGCTTGTCGTCCAGCAGCGAGCCCAGGTGGACCTTGCCCGGCTTGCCTTCCGGCACCTTGGGTTGCTTGGGCTTCTTCGGCTTTTTCGTTATCTGGCCGCCAGGGGCGGTGACGGGCACCCGATGCTCCGCCTCGAAGCCATCTTCTTCCTGGCGCGACAGGGTCTGGCCGATCAGCGTCTCGATGGCCGCCAGCTGCTGCACTTCGTCGGCGCAGACCAGCGAGATCGCCTGCCCGCTGGCGCCCGCGCGACCGGTACGACCGATACGGTGCACGTAGTCTTCGGGGACGATGGGCAGGTCGAAGTTGACCACCAGCGGCATTTCCTCGATATCCAGGCCGCGGGCGGCAACGTCGGTGGCGATGAGGAAGTCCACCTCGCCGGCCTTGAACCGCGCCAGCGCGCGCAGGCGTGACGGCTGCGGCTTGTCGCCGTGGATCGAGTCGGCGCGGATGCCTTCTTTCTGCAACAGGCCAACCAGTTCGTCGACGCCCTTGCGGGTCTTGGCGAACACCAGGGCCTGGCGCCAGCCCTGCTCGCGCATCAGGTGCAGGAACAGCTCGGCCTTGCGCTTCTTGTCGACGGTGACCAGGTGCTGCTTCACCGTCTTCGCCGCCGTGTTGCGCGGCGCCACGTCGATGGTCAGAGGGTCGCGCAGCAGCTCGCGGGCCATCTGGCGGATGGCGTCGGAGAAGGTCGCGGAGAACAGCAGGGTCTGCCGGCGCCGGGGCAGCGCGGCGAAGACCTCGTCCAGCTCGCGGGCAAAGCCCAGGTCGAGCATGCGGTCGGCTTCGTCCAGCACCAGCGCCTGGAGCTGGGTGAACTTCAGGGCGTTCTGCCGGTACAGGTCGAGCAGGCGGCCGGGGGTGGCCACCAGCACGTCGACGCCCTTGCGCAGCTTCATCATCTGCGGGTTGATGCTGACCCCGCCATAGGCCACGGCGGTGCGCAGCGGCACATGCTGGCCGTAGGCGCGGAAGCTCTCGTGGACCTGCTCGGCCAGTTCACGGGTCGGCACCAGCACCAGCGCGCGGATGGAGTTGGCCGCCACCTGCGGGCCTTCCTGCAGCAGCTTCTGCAACAGCGGCAAGGCGAAACCGGCGGTCTTGCCGGTACCGGTCTGCGCCGCGGCGAGCAGGTCGCGGCCCTTGAGCACGGCCGGAATGGCCTGAGCCTGCACCGCCGTCGGGTTCTGGTAGCCGAGCCCGTCGAGGGCGCGCAGGAGGGGATCGATCAGGCCGAGGTTGGCGAAGGTCATGGAGCGCTCGCAATACGAATTCGGAATGGGCGGCATTGTAGCCGCAAGGCTCAGGAACGCAGCAGCAGCGCGCCTTCGATGGGCACGTAGCGGCTGGCCGCACGGATCAGCGCCTGGGCGGTGAGGCCCGGCACGCCGTAGGCGGTGGCATCGGTGCCGCCGGCGCGGACGCGGTCCAGGAGCAGGTCGAAGTCACCGTCGCCGGAAGCCAGCACGACTTCGTCCACGTTCGGCGCGGCGTCGAGGATATCGATGGTGATGCCCACGTCCCAGTCGCCCTTGGCCGAGCCGTCGGCGCGCTGGATGTAGGGCTTGAGCTTCACGGTGAAGCCGAGCTTGCGCAGGATCTGCTGGAACTGCTGCTGCTTCGCATCGCCCCGGTCGATGGCATAGGCGTAGGCCTGGACGATGTTGCCCTGGGCGCTCAGCTCGGCCCACAGGGCGGCGTAGTTGAAGTGGCAGCCGTAGGCCTGACGCACGGTGTAGTAGAGGTTCTGCACGTCGGCGAACAGGGCGATGGTCTTCAACGGTGACTCCGGGACTGGAACAGCGGGGGCGCATTATCGGCACAGCGGCGCGCCCCCGCCAGTCCCGGCGGGCGGGCGGCTCAGCTGAACATGTCGCCGTCGTCGCCGAAGAAGCCGGAGTCGTCGCCGAAGCTGCCACCGTCGTCGTAGTTGGCGTCACTGAAATTGCTGTCGGCGTAGCGGTCGCCGCCGCCGAAGGAGTCGTCCGTCCGCGAGTCGTCGAAGCTCGAAGGCTCCGGCTGCTCCTGGATCACCTCGACGATTTCCTGCGGCTGGTTGTGGTGGAACATGCTGGTCAGCAGGTCGGCCACCATCACCCCGCCGGCCACGCCAGCGGCGGTCTGCAGTGCACCACGCATGAAGCCACCGCCCTGGGCTGCGGCTTGCGCGGGCTGCGCGGGGCGGAAGTCGTTGGGATTGCCGGCCGCAGGATTATTGGCGTAAGCCGCATTGCCGCCGGGCTGCGAGAAACGCGTCTGGCCCCAGCCGTCCGGGCGCTGCTGCGGTTGCGCCGCGCGCTGCTCCTGGCTCTGGCCGCCGCCGAACAGCCCGGCGAGGAAGCCGCCGCTGCTCGGGCGCTGCTCCTGAGCCCTGGCCTGCTGCGCTTCGAGTTCCTTGACGCGCTGGTCCAGGCGCTTGATCGCCGCTTCCTGGATCAGCATCGCCTGGGCCATGTAGTACGGCGCGGCCGGCTGCTGCACCAGGTGCCTGTTGATCTGTGCCTCGGCATCGGCGTCGCGGGGCGCGGTCTGCGCCTGGGCGTCGCGCAGGCGGGCGAACAGACCATCGATCAGGGATTGCTCTTCGGAATTCATGACAGGCCTCGATTGAGCGGGTGGTTCAAAACGGATCGCTGTAGCGAAACATTGGATCGGGTCGGAAAAAAACAAGTTCCGGTCACAGAATTCTTGCGCCTTCTATCTGAGGGTTTGCTTAAGTTAGAGTCGAAGCCCTCGGACAGTATCGGGTTACTGATGAATCCCCTTTCCATCCTTCGCGACACCTGGTTCTTCTTCTCCCGTCATCTGGGCACCCTGGTGCCGCTGTGCCTGCCGTGGATCGTCATCGAGACGCTGGTGCAGCAGCAGATCAACGTCGCCGCCGGCTCGCAGAACTTCGCCCCCTGGGGCATGGCCGCGGGCCTGGTGTTCTACCCGATCTACACCGCCAGCCTGATCCTCTACATGATTGACGCAGGCGAAGGTGTAGAGCGCAGCGTGCGCGAACTGTGGAGCGCAGCGCTGCGGCTGTGGCCAGCCTTTGCCCTGCTCTCGGCGATCACCTCGCTGCTGATCGTGATCGGCCTGTACCTGATGGTGCTGCCGGGCATCTTCGTGATGATCAAGCTGGCCTTCGCCGAATTCCTCCTGGTGCAGCGCGGCCGCGCGCCCATCGACGCGATGCGCGAGAGCTTCAGCCTGACCACCGGGCATTTCTTCCTGCTGCTGATGACCTCCCTGGCCATCCTCGCGCCAGTGTGGATCGCCGAAGGCTGGATCACCGAGGCCGGCCAGGACGCGCCGGTACTCAGCGTCGCGCTGCACTCGCTGAGCGGGTTCTTCCAGCTGCTGCTGACGGTGGCCGCCTACCGCATCTTCATCCTGCTCGGCCGCGAGGCCGCCTGAGCGGCAGCAAGTCGCAACAAATCCCCCGGCACGTCGCGGGCCGGGGTTCTACGCTGGAGTCTCCTTTCCCCGAGTATGGAGACTCGCCGTGAGCGACTTCCCGCCCAGCTGCCTTTCGCACATTTCCATCGGCACCAACGACTACCCGCGCGCCAAGGCGTTCTATGACGCCGTGCTGCCGACCCTGGGCTGCCAGCAGATCATGGAACACCCCGGCGCCGTGGCCTACGGCCGCGTGTTCCCGGAGTTCTGGCTGCAGACGCCCATCGACGGGCGCCCGGCCAGCGTCGGCAACGGCACGCACTTCGGCTTCATGGCCAATTCCCGCGCGGAAGTGGACGCGTTCTATCGCGCCGCGATAGCTGCCGGCGCCACCGACGAAGGCGCCCCCGGCCCGCGCCCGCTGTATGGCGATCCGTACTACGGCTGCTTCATCCGCGACCTGGACGGGCACAAGATCGAGGCGTCGTTCTGGGACATGGCACTGGCAGGCGGCGGGTTCGACACGCACTCCCACTGACCCCCCGCTTGCGCCGAACGCCCCTGTAGGAGCGGGCCACGCCCGCGAACGCGGACATGGTCCGCGTATCTTCAACTGGGAACGTGAGCCCTGCTCACGGATCGCGGGCATGGCCCGCTCCTACAGTCGCTATGTGTTTACTGCGGGTTGGTTCAGTGCCCGGGGCGAAGCCCCGACATCTTCGGCACCAGCAGCTTCTCGAACAGCCGCGGGAAGAAGCGCGCCAGCAATCTCGCTCGCCAGTTGACGTTGGACAGCACCAGCAACCGCCGGCGGCGCAACGCGCCCTGGTAGATCGCCTCGGCCACGTCGCGCGGCGAGGCGACTTCCGCGCCCAGCACCACGGCCGGCTGGCGAATCACCGAGCCGTCGCCCACCAGGGCGTTCTTGCGCAGGTCGGTGGCGGTGAACCCCGGACAGGCCAGGGTGATCGCCACGCCGGTGCCGTCCAGCTCCATGCGCAGCGTGTCGAACAGCCCATGCAGCGCGTGCTTGCTGGCGTTGTAGGCGCTGCGGTAGAGCAGCGGGGCGAAGCCGGTCAGCGAACTGAGCACGACGATCTGCCCGTGCCGCGCCAACAGGCTGGGCAGCGCCGCCTGGGTGCAGTGCAGCGCGCCATAGAAATTCACCGCCATCACCCGGCGGAACACCGCCAGCTCGGTCTCGATGAACAGGCTGCGATGGGTGATGCCGGCGTTGTTCACCAGCACGTCGATGCCGCCAAAACGCTCGACGGCGAGCGCCACCGCGCGCTCCACCGCCTCGGCGTCGGCGATGTCGCAGCGCAGGCCGAGGGCTTCGACGTTCAGGTGTTCGCGCAGGTGCTGCACCAGGCTGTCCAGCGCCGCCTGGTCGAGGTCGAGGATCACGGGATGCGCGCCGGCCTGGGCAAAGCGCAGCACCAGCGCGCGACCGATACCGGAACAGCCGCCACTGACCAGCACCACCTTGTGCCGGTAGACCGAGTGCGAGAACAACGAGCGGGGCATGGCGACCTCCCGGAGCAGGCGCTACGCGCGGTGAACAGCCTGTTTCAAGGTTGCAGGATGCTTCGCGCGGCAAATGCGCAGGTGAAATGCGCGGGCACAGACACTATCCTCTGGACCCCACAAGCATAGCCCCTGGTCACCCATGAGCCTCTCGCTTCGCCGCCGCTTCCTCTTCGTGCTGTTCATCGCCCTGTTGCTCGCCATGACCGCTGCCGCGTGGCTGCTGGCCTGGCACCCCGCCGAGCGCGAGGCCGTCGCCGCGCAGTGTCGCGCGCCGGCGCCGCAACTGCAGCCGGGGCAGGCGCTGAAGGTGATGACCTGGAACGTCCAGTACCTGGCCGGCAAGCGCTACATCTTCTGGGACGACCTGCCCGACACCACCGGCCCCGACGACAGCCCCAGCCCCGAGGACATCGCCTACAGCCTCGACGAGGTGGTGCGGGTGATCCGCGACGAAGCCCCGGATATCGTCCTGCTGCAGGAAGTCGACGACGGCGCCGCCGCCACCGGCAAGCAGGACCAGCAGGCGCTGATCGGCGATCGCCTGACTGACCTCTACCCCTGCTCCAGCGCCGCCTTCGACTGGAAGGCACGCTTCGATCCCAATCCCCATGTGTTCGGTAGCGCCGGCCGCAAGCTGGTGACCTTCAGCCGCTTCCAGATCGCCAGCAGCGAGCGCATCGCCCTGCCACAGCGTTCATCCATCCCGCTGCTGCACCTGTTCGCCCCGCAACCGGCGCTGTTGCAGAGCGACCTGCCGATCCGAGGCGGCGGCCAGCTCAGCGTGATCAACACGCGCCTGGAGCGCCCCAACGGCGACGACACCCCGCAGCGCCAGGTCGAAGCCGTCGAAGCCCAGCTGAACACCCTGCAGGCCGCGGGCCGCCCCTGGCTGCTGGGCGGCGATCTCGGCCTGCTGCCGCTGGGCCAGTATCCCTACCTGCCGGAAGTGCTGCGCGCGCCCTACCGCGCCAACAGCGAGCTGAACCTGCTGGCGGCGCGCTTCCCGGTGGTCCCGGCGGTGGAGGAGTCCAGCGGCGCCGACCAGGAGAACTGGTACACGCACTTCCCCAACGACCCCCGCGTGCACAAGCCCGACCGCACCCTCGACTACCTGTTCCACAGCCCCAGCCTGAACCGCCTCGATGCCGGCGTGCGCAGCCACGACACCCTGCGCATTTCCAATCACCTGCCGCTTTCCGCGCGTTTCCTGCTGCCCCACTGAGCGCTTCGGCACAACGCCGCCGGTGGAGGCTGGACAAGTGCGATGCGGCAGTCGCATGCTCGGCCCGCTTCGAACAAAAACGATAACGAGCACCCAGGCCATCCATGCATTTGCGCCGTCTCGCCGGGCTGATCCTCGCCCTCCTCTGCCTCAACGCCCTGGCCGTCGACCGGCCCACGCTGGCCGACCGCCTGCCGCATCCACTGCCGGCGCTGACGGTGGGCTACTACGAATTCCCGCCCTACACCTATACCGCCCCGGATGGCAGCACCCGCGGCAGCGGTGCCGAGATGGTCCGGCGCATCCTGCTCAAGGCCGGCTACCGCGCCGACTTCCGCCCACTGCCCAGCGCCCGCCTGTACCTCGGCCTGCAGGACGGCAGCGTGCAGCTCTGGGCCGGCGCACCCGGCAAGCAGGAACTGGCGGGCAGCACGCTGGAGTGCGAGCGCGTGCTGGGCCACGTCGAGCTGAACCTCTACCGCATGCCCTCGCAGCCCTCGCCCGAAGTGCCCGGCGGCCTGGCCGGCAGCCGGGTCATCCTCATCAGCGGCTACAGCTACTGGCGACCGATCACCGACCTGCTCGCCGACCCGAAGCTGAAGCTGGAACTGCACCGCACCAGCACCCACACCGCCGCCCTGCAGATGCTCGAACGCGGTCGCGGCGACTACCTGATCGACTACCAGACGCCGGTAGAACAGGCGCGCCGGGAGCTGAACATGGCGCCACTGGCCTTCGACACCCTGTACAGCGTGCCGACCAAGCTGATCGTCTCGCGCCACGCGCCCGATGCCGAAGGCCTGCGCGCACAGCTGGACCATGCCTACGACGAGCTGGTGGCGGCGGGTTACGAAATGAAGTTGCCTTAGAGGTAAGGCTTCCCTGTAGGAGCGCCCCATGGGCGCGA
>NZ_JYOA01000009.1:28474-128079 GCF_000955805.1 Pseudomonas sp. 21
GCATGGCCCGCTCCTACAAGGCTCTGCTCAGGTCCCGCGCGGCTTGGCCCGCGCCGTCGGCTCGGCGATCAGCGGGTCGTCCGGCCAGTAGTGCTTGGGATAGCGCCCCTTGAGGTCTTTCTTCACTTCGGCATAGGTACTGCGCCAGAAGTTGGCCAGGTCCTGGGTCACCTGCACCGGCCGCTGCGCCGGAGAGAGCAGGTGCAACTTGACCGCCACCCGGCCCTGGGCGATGCGCGGCGTATCGGCGAGGCCGAACAACTCCTGCAAGCGTACGGCAAGCACCGGTGGGAATTCGCTGTAGTCCAGGCGGATGTTCGACCCGGACGGCACCTGCAAGGTGCGCGGCGCCAGCTCGTCCAGGCGTTGCGGCAATGGCCAGGGCAGCTGCGCCTGGAGTATCCCGCTCAGCTCCAGGTTGCCGAAATGCGAGAGCCGCGAAACCTTGCCCAGGTACGGCAGCAGCCAGTTCTCCAGCGAGCCCAGCAAGGCGGCGTCGCTGACATCCGGCCATTCGCTTTCCCCCTTGCCCTCCAGATCCAGCCGCCGCAACAGGGCGATGCGTGCCTGCCACTGGCGCAGCTCCGGCGTCCACGGCAGAAGCTCCAGGCCCTTGCGGCGCACCAGCCCGAGCAGTGCGCGGCTGCGGGCTTCGGCGTCCAGGTTGGGCAGCGCCTCGGTGGACAGCACCAGTTCGCCGACCTTGCGCTGACGCTCGGCGCGCAGCACGCCTTCGCGCTCGTCCCACTCCAGCTCGTCGTGGACGCTCACCTGTTCGGCGAGGATCGACTCGAACAGCGCCGGTTCCAGCGCCGCCGCCAGGTAGATGCGTTCCTCGCGCTGGCCCTGGCGGCTGCCGAGGTCGGCGACCACCAGCCAGGCTTCCTTCATCAGCGCATCCGGCTCGCCGAACAGCGCGGCACGGCCGTTGGCCAGGCGGTATTCGCCGCCACCGACGCGGCGCTGGCGGGCGATGCGGTCCGGGTAGGCGAAGGCCAGCAGGCCACCGAGCCAGCGCGGATGCTCGGGGTCGGCCACCGGTTCGCGGGCCGGGCCTCGCAGGTAGCCCTTGAACTGCCGCGCCAGCTGGCGAACGCGCTGTACCGCACCACGGCTGGCGCGCGGAGCGTTCTGCTCGCCGGCCAGCAGGGCGATGCGATGGTGCAGGTCGGCGTCGTTGCCGCGCAGGATGTCGCGCTCGCCCAGCAGGGCGGCCAGATCACAGGCCAGTTGTCCCAACCCCAACGCGTGGCCGCGCAGCAGCAGGTGGGCGATGCGCGGGTGCGCCGGCACCTCGGCCATGGCCTGGCCGTGGGGCGTGAGGCTGCCGCCACCGGCGCGGGAGGCCAGGGCGCCGAGGCGATCCAGCAGGTCCTGGGCCTGTGCATAGGCGGCGGCCGGCGGCAGGTCGAGCCAGGCCAGCTCCTGCGGGGCGACGCCCCAGCGCGCCAGTTGCAGGGCGAGGCCGGCGAGATCGGCCTGGAGGATTTCCGCCGCGCCATAGGCCGGCAATTGGTCGTGCTGCCCCTCGGACCACAGGCGATAACAGGCGCCCGGTTCCAGTCGTCCGGCACGGCCGGCGCGCTGGGTGGCGGAGGCGCGGGAGATGCGCTGGGTGTCCAGACGGGTCATGCCGCTGCCCGGATCGAAGCGCGGCACCCGCGCCAGCCCGGCATCCACCACGACGCGCACGCCGTCGATGGTCAGGCTGGTCTCGGCGATGTTCGTGGCCAGTACCACCTTGCGCTTGCCCGCCGGCGCAGGCTCGATGGCGGCGCGCTGGGCGTCGAGATCGAGTTCGCCGTGCAGCGGACAGAGGAGTACCTCGGGGCGGCCGGCCAGTGCGTCACCCAATTGTTCGGCGACACGGCGAATCTCCGCCTGGCCGGGCAGGAACACCAGCAGGCTGCCGGGCTCATCCGCCAGCGCCTGCTGCACGGTCTGCACCACGCGCGGTTCGATGAACTCGCCGGCCTGCCACGGCCGACCCCAGCGGATGTCCACCGGGAACATGCGGCCCTCGCTGCGCACCACCGGGGCGTCGTCCAGCAACGCGGACAGGCGCTCGCCCTCCAGCGTGGCGGACATCACCAGCACCTTCAGCGGCGGCTCGTCGCGCAGCAGCGCGCGGCCATTGAGGGTCAGCGCCAGGGCCAGGTCAGCGTCAAGGGAGCGCTCGTGGAATTCGTCGAAGATCACCAGGCCCACGCCTTCCAGTGCCGGGTCATCCTGGAGGCGGCGCGCGAGGATGCCTTCGGTGACCACCTCGATGCGCGTCCCGGGGCCGACCCTGCTGTCCAGGCGGATGCGGTAACCGACGGTCTCGCCGACTGTCTCGCCCAGCTCACTGGCCAGACGCTCGGCAGCAGCGCGGGCGGCCAGGCGGCGCGGCTCCAGCATCAGGATCGACTGCCCGGCCAGCCACGCCTCGCCCAGCAGCGCCAGCGGCACACGGGTGGTCTTGCCGGCGCCGGGCGGCGCTTCCAGCACCACCTCGTGGCGCGCAGCCAGGGCCTGGCGCAAGTCGGGAAGGACGCTGTCGATGGGAAGGGCGTTCATGCCGGCTCCTGGAACTCGAATTTCATAAGGCGGTAACCCGGACTACGCGGGGCCGGCGATTATAGCGGGCGAACCGCGGTGCCAACTCGGCAGTCATAGAAGCAACGAGAACGCCGGCTAGTGCGAAACTGCCAGCAGCGACAGCGAGCTCGTTGATATAGTTGTCTGCATCATCCTCCCGGAGGTTTTTTCATGCGCCTTGCCACCCGAGTCTCCTGTGCAGTCCTGAGCGCCGCCCTGTTCAGCCAGCTGACGGCCTGCGGCACCCTGTTCTACCCCGATCGTCGCGGCCAGATCGACGGCCGCATCGACCCGGCAGTCGCTGCCCTGGACGCCGTGGGTCTGTTGTTCTACGTCATCCCGGGCCTGATCGCCTTCGGCGTAGACTTCGCCACCGGCGCGATCTACCTGCCCGACGAGAAGTACTCGATCGCACCGGAGAAGCTCAAGGATGCCGTGAGTGAAGACGGCAGCGTGGACAAGGCTAAACTCAAGGCGATCCTCGAGCGTGAAACCGGCCGCAGCCTGCCCCTGGACGATCCGCGTCTGATCCAGCGCAGCGGCGACCTCCAACAACTCGCCAGCCTGGGCCTGCGCCCGGAGGCCTGATATGCACGGCGCTCTCGCTTCACACCTTCAGCAACTCCTGGCGTACCACCAGTGGGCCTACGAACGCATCCTGGAGGCCGTCGCGCCGCTGGATGAAGAGGCCTACCGCGCACCGCGCGGGCTGTTCTTCGGCAGCCTGCACGGCACCCTCAACCACCTCGCGGTGGTCGATCGCATCTGGTTCGCCCGTGTGCAGCGAGAGCCCTGGCAGTTCGAACGTCTCGACGCCGAGGCCGCGCCCGATCGCGCCGGCCTCGCCGATTTCCTCAATGACGGGGTCGGCGCCTGGCGCCTGTGGCTGAGCAAGCAGAGCGACGCCACCCTCGGCACCCAACTGGACTACCGCAACATGGCCGGGCAGGAACACCGCCAGAGCCTGGCGAACATCGTCCAGCACCTGGTCAACCACGGCACCCACCACCGCGGGCAGATGAGCGCTGCGCTCACCGCGCTGGGCCAGAAGGCGCCGCTGCTGGATTACATCTACTTCCTGCCCAATCGCCTGGACACCTGATGCTCAAGCACGCCAGCCACGCCCACCTGATGCGGCTGGCGACCTTTGCGTCGCTCGGCGTTGCCACCACCCTGATCGTCGCCAAGGCCATCGCCTGGTGGCTCAGCGGCTCGGTCAGCCTGCTGGCCGGCCTCACCGACTCGCTGCTCGACGGCGCCGCGTCCTTCCTCAACCTGCTGGCGGTGCATTACGCCATCCGCCCGGCGGACGACGACCACCGCTATGGCCACGGCAAGGCGGAATCGCTGTCGGGGCTGGCGCAGGCGCTGTTCATCGCGGTCAGTGCCTTGCTGGTCGGCGCCCAGGCCATCGACCGGCTGCAACACCCGGAACCGGTGGAAGCCGCCGGCTGGGGCATCGCGGTGATGATCCTGTCCCTGGCACTCACCGCCGGCCTGCTGATGGTGCAGGGCTATGTGGTGAAGATCACCGGCTCCAACGCCATCCGCGCCGATTCCCTGCACTACCGCTCCGACCTGCTGCTCAACAGCAGCATCCTGGTGGCGCTGCTCCTCGCGCAGTTCGGCTGGCAGCAGATGGACGCCATCTTCGGCCTGGGCATCGCCTTCTACATCCTCTGGAGCTCGTTCCAGATCGCCAAGGAATCGGTGGCCGTGCTGATGGACGAGGAACTGCCGCCAGACGTCAGCACGCGCATGCTCGAACTGGTGCGGGAAGTGCCCGGCGTGCTCGGTGCCCATGACCTGCGCACGCGGATATCCGGCACGCACTGGTTCGTCCAGCTGCACCTGGAGCTGCCTGGCGAGCTGTCACTGTCGAAGGCGCATCAACTGTGCGACGAGGCGGTGCTGGCGATCCACAAGGAATTCCCGCGGGCCGAGGTGCTGGTGCACGCCGACCCGCAGGAAGTGGTGGGCAAAGAGACCATCAGCTAGAGAACATCAGTTGACGCTGTAGCCGCGTCCGCTCAGGCAGGCGCCCAGGGCGCGGCGGTAGTTGTCGGCGACGTAGGCCGGCGGCGCATAGCTCGCCATGGCCGGGTCGAAGCCGCTCTGGTCGGCGGCCCAGCGGTGGCATTCGTAGCGGTCGCGGGCCTGCTGGTCCGGGCCCTGGTTGTACATCGGGTACGCCATCACGTCATAGGCCGACTGCGCCACGCTGGCCACCTGCTGCTGCGGCGGCTCCACCACTTCGTAATCCTGCGAACCGGCCTGCCACAGGTAGTAGGTACCGGCGGCGAGGAAGTAGCCAATGCTGCCGATCCACACCTGCTCGGCGTAGGACGGCAGGTAGCGCACGCGCACACCGTAAGGTGGCGTCACCACCACATAGCGTGAGCCGTAAGGGCGGTACCAGTAACCATCGTTGAAGTAGTAGTCGCTGCCGCGATAGGGCACGCGGTAGTGTCCGCTGGGCATGGCATTGACCACGTAGCCCGGCCGCCAGTAGGACGGATGCGGGCCCCAGTTGCCGTGGGAAGGCGGCGGGCGACCCTGCCAGCCGGCCGATGGCGGGCGATTGCCGCCCTGCCAGCCGGTGCCGCCGTGGTCGTTGCTCGGCGGGCGGCCTTGCCACTGCCCGCCATTGTTGCCCTGCGGATGCCCTTGCCACTGGCCACCGTTGTTGCCCGGCGGACGGCCCTGCCATTGCCCGCCAGGGCTGCCCGGCGGACGTCCTTGCTCCTGGCCGCCGTTATTGGCCTGCGGATGGCCTTGCCATTGACCGCCATTGTTGCCCTGCGGACGGCCCTGCCACTGGCCGCCAGTGTTGCCCTGTGGACGACCGTGCTCCTGGCCTCCATTGCTGCCTTGAGGGCGACCCTGCCACTGGCCACCGTTGTTGCCCTGCGGGCGACCGTGCTCCTGGCCTCCATTGCTGCCCTGCGGGCGACCCTGCCACTGGCCACCGTTGTTGCCCTGGGGACGGCCGTGCTCCTGGCCTCCATTGCTGCCTTGCGGGCGACCCTGCCACTGGCCACCGTTGTTGCCCTGGGGGCGTCCCTGGGGCTGCCCGCCGCCTGACGACGGATGGCCCTGCATATCGGGCCCATCGGCCGCCAGCGCCTGGACCGCGACGGCCAGAGAAAGCACAGCGAACGAGGCGAACCGCCCGATACCCGACTTCATGGAATCCTCACTTCGGCGATGGCCGAAAACCGTGATGCGACATTGCCATAGACCACGGCGCGAAGCCGCCATTGCAGCGCGCTGGGTAAAGTCAGGGTAAAGATGGCCGGGGTAAATTGCGGGCAAGAAAAAAGGGAGGCTCGTCAGCCTCCCTTCCGGAATCTCGTCCTGCTCGTCGCTGTTGGCGCCGGCTCACCTCGCTCCGCCTTCTGGGCAGTGCGTAGCCCGGTGGCCGGCGCGATCCTGTGGGGTCGGCGGGCCGCGAAGCGCCTGATTGGGCGGATCGCAGGGGACGTGATGTCCGGGCTGTGAATCTGGGAGAAATAGTACGGCGACAGAACAAGGAAATGATTGCTAAGATTGCTCATACAGGCACCACCTGAGCAACAAACAGCTAAAAATTACGCCAAAAGCGCAATTCATTTAAAATCCGAGGCTTTCATGGACAAGCTGGACCGCTACGACCTGCGAATTCTTGCCGAACTGCAACGCGACGCGCGCATCTCCAACCAGGAACTGGCCGAGCGTATCGGCCTGTCGCCCTCCCCCTGCTCGCGGCGGGTCAAGCAACTCGAAGACGACGGCTACATCGTCCGCCAGGTCGCCCTGCTGGACAGCAAGAAACTCGGCCTGAGCCTCACCGCCTTCGTGTTGATCGGCATGGACCGGCACACCCCGGAGCGTTTCGAGCACTTCCAGCAGATCATCGGCAAGTGCCCCGAGGTGCTGGAATGCAGCCTGGTCACCGGGATGGACGCAGACTACCAGCTCAAGGTGATGGTGCCGGACATGGAGCATTACCAGCACTTCCTGCTCGGCACCGTGACCCGCATCGAAGGGGTGACCAGCGTGCGCTCTAGCTTCGTGCTGCGCAACGTCCTGGCCAGCACCGAGCTGCCGCTGGATCACCTGCGCGTCTGATCGACGTTCTGCAGGAGCGAGCCTGCTCACGCACGTGGCCTCCTGGCACGCCGGTGCCGTGCGGTTCGCGAGCAAGCTCGCTCCTACAACCTGCCCCCTGCGACACAGCAGCGCACCCTGGCTCCCGCCGAACGAAATCGAAACCGGAGAATTCCCCGCCAGCCGGGCCGCGGCGGGAATTTTCGCGGCATTGCCTCCGTCGTGCAGGAGGAACTGATCAATTTATGAACGGCCCTGAACGACAGATCGCCGCATGCGTATAATGCGCGCCTTCTCCACCACCACCCTCAGTCCCGGCGCCCCACCGAACACATCCGTACCGGGCAGGAGCAGCAATGAACGAAAGTTTCGAAGACTGGATGATGTATGGCCTGGTGACCGGCCTGATCCTGTTCATGGCCTTCATCGTCTGGGACCTCGCCAAGAAGTCCAAGGCCGGCCGCATGGGCACCATGGTGCTGTTCTTCGCACTGGGCCTGGGCGTACTCGGCTTCCTGATCAAGTCCGTGGTCGTCGCTGGCCTCGAAGGCGGCTTCTGACGCCTTCCGCCAGGGAGCGCCAGCGCATCAGTGCCGGCGCCCCTTGACCAACCGCCCCCGCTGCAACACGTACTCGATCCGCTCGCCGCTGCCGGCCAGCAATTCGATGTCCTGCAGCGGGTCGCCGTCGATGACCAGCAGGTCGGCCAGAGCGCCAGCGGCCACCACGCCCAACTCCGCGCCACACTGGAGTATCTCGGCCGCCACGCTGGTGGCCGAGCGCAGGGCGTTCAGATTGCCGACGACCTCGGCGCGAATGCGAAACTCCTCGCCCTGGAGATGGTGCATCTCGCCCAGCAGGTCGGAACCGAACCCCATCGGCACGCCCGCCCGGGCATAGATCTCCAGCGACGCCCGCCCGGCCGCGCGCACCTCCTCGATCTTCGCCAGTGACTCCGGCGGCAGGCCCAGCACCGCGCCATGAGTGGCCAGGGCATCGTAAGTCACCAGGGTCGGCACCACGAAAGCACCCTGGGTGTGCATGAAAATGGCCGTGGCCTCATCCACCAGGTTGCCGTGCTCGATGGTGCGCACGCCGCAACAGACCGCCCGTTCAATGGCTCGCGGGGTGTAGGCATGGGCCATCACATAGGTCTGCGCAGCCCTGGCCTCGGCGACGATGGCCTGGATTTCCTCCAGGGAATACTGGGTATTGCCGATCGGATCGTTGGGCGAAGCAACGCCACCCGAAGCCATGATCTTGATCTGCGTGGCCCCCTTCTGCAGCTCCTCGCGCACCGCCAGGCGAACGCCCTCCACCCCGTCGACCACGCGTGCGATGGCCCCTGCTCGGAAGCAGCAGGAACAGGGTTCGAGAAAGTCGCCGCGCGGACGGAAGTCGCCGTGGCCGCCGGTCTGCGACAGTGCCTTGCCCGACGGGAAGATGCGCGGTCCCGGCACCAGTCCCATCTGCACCGCCCGCGCCAGCCCCCAGTCCGCACCCCCGGCGTCACGCACGGTGGTAAAGCCCCGCTCCAGCATCGCCCGCAGAATCGGCAGCGCGCGGATGGTGGTCAGCGTATTCGGCTGCAAGGCGTTCAAGCCCAGGTTCGCGCTAGCGGCCAGCACGTGCACGTGGCAATCGATCAGCCCGGGCATCACGGTCTTTCCGGCCACGTCCAGCACTCGGGCCTCCGGGAACGCCAGCGGGCGGTCGCTGACCTCGACTATCCGTTCGTTCTCGATGACGACGTGGTGGTTTTCCAGCAGAACGCCCTGCGTCAGGTCCAGTACATTGCCACCTTGGAGCACGGTCAAAGCCATGGTGAATACCTCAGAGTCCGGAGGGAGAAGAAGGTCGTACGTCCTTGATGCAGAACGTGCCGGCCAGGCTGATGGCGGCGGCGACCATGACGTAGAGCGCCGGCGCCATGTTGCTGCCCGTGCGGGCGATCAACCAGGTGATGAAGAAGGGGGCGAAGCCGCCAAACAGCGTCACCGAGGCGTTGTAGGCGACGGACAGGCCCGTGGAGAGCACCCGGGCCGGGAACAACTCGGCGAAGACGGCCAGGATCGGGCCGGTGTAGGCGGCGATCAGCAGACCGAATATCGCCTGGAACACCAGCAGCGATAGCAGCCCCGGCGACCGGTTGATCCAGGCGAAGAGTGGCCAGCTGAGCAGCAGGATCGCCAGGGCGGCGGCGCTGAGGAAGATGCGTCGTCCCCAGCGGTCGGCCAGATGCCCGACCAGCGGCGAACCCAGCATGATCACCGCGCCGCCGAGCATCCCCGCGAGCAGCCCGGTGGCGGGCGGCAAGCCGAGCGTACGCAGCGAATAGGTCGGCATGTAGAACAGCAGCACATAGGTACAGACCGTCCACAGGACCACCAGCGAAAAGCTTGCAAACGTCTCCTGCGGGAAGCGCGAAAACACCTCGCGCAGCGGCGAACGCTCGGCCGCCTGCGCCTGCAATTCGGCGAACACCGGAGTCTCCTCCAGGTGTCGGCGAATGAAGTAGCCGACCGGCCCGATCAGCAACCCCAGCAGGAACGGCACGCGCCATCCCCAGCTGTACAGGGCCTGCTCGTCCAGCACAGTGGTGATCAGGGTGCCAGTGGCCGCACCGAGCAGCACGGCGAAGCCGATGCTCGACTGGATCCAGCTGGAGTAGAAGGCGCGCCGATGCGCCGGCGCATGCTCGCTGAGGAAGGCCGTGGCGCCGCCCATCTCGCCGCCGGCGGAGAACCCCTGCACCAGGCGCGCGAAGACGATCAGCAACGGCGCCGCCATGCCGACCTGTTCATAGGTCGGCGCCAGACCGATCATCGCGGTGCCGATGGCCATCAGCAGGATCGTCAGCGACAACGCGGCCTTGCGCCCTACCTTGTCGGCATACACGCCCAGCACCAGGCCGCCGATGGGCCGCATGACGAACCCCACGCCGAAGGTCGCCACCGCCATCAGCATCGAGCTCAGCTCGTCCGCGGCCGGGAAGTACAGATGGGCAATGATCACCGCGAAGAAGCTGTAGACGGTGAAGTCGAACCACTCCAGGCCATTGCCCAGCACAGTGGCGATGATCGCGCGGCGCTCGGGCGACGCAGGGACAGGCCGCACGGGCACGGTCTCGGAAGGCAGGGCAGCTTGCATGGTTATTGTTATCCTTGGCTATCGGCAATAACGCGATGCTAAGGACGATCCTGCACCCGGTTGAAACGCTGGATTCGCATGCCGCCATGCGCCCAGCGCATGGCCAAGGCTCAGCGACGCAGTTGCTCCTGCGCCTGCTCCAGCAACCAGCGGCTGAACAGGCGGCTGGCCTGGCTCTGCATCCGCTCAGTGGGCGTCAGCACGAAGTAGCCGCCACCGTGGCTCGCCGAAGCGTCGGTGACGCGCAACAGCCTCCCGTCGAGCAGGTGCTCGTCGATCATGTAGCGCCAGCCCAGCACAATGCCCTGGTCGAGCAGCGCCAGGCGCACCAGTTGCGGGTAATCGTTGGCCATCAGGCGCGGCTGCCCACGGGTGAAGCTCAGGCCGTTGCAGCCGAACCACTCCTGCCAGGACATCCACTGGCGCTGCCCATCTTCGAGGAACAGCAAGGTTTCACCGGGCAGGTCCTCCAGCTGCAGGCAACGCCCCGCCAGGTAACCGGGCGAGCAGACCGGGAAAACCTCCTCGTCGAACAGACGCCGCGCCGTGTACTCCGTCGGGGCCGGCTCACGCAGGTAGTAAAGGCCCGCATCGAACTCGGCGGGAGCCATCGACGCCAGCGCGTCGCGCACCAGCAGGCGCAGTCGGATGCCTGGATGGCGCCGGCGAAAGCCTGGCAGGCGCCGGGTCAGCCACAGCGACGCGACACCTGAAGAACAGGCCACGGTCAGGTCCAGATCGCCGTGGCGCTTCATCACATCGAACGTGGCTTCGGCACACTGCGCCAGCAGCCGGTGCACCTCTCGCGCATAGTGCTCCCCCGCCGGTGTAAGGCGCAGCGAGCGGTGCTCGCGAAAGAACAACGGACGACCGAGGAAGCCTTCCAACTGCTGGACCTGCCGACTGACGGCGCTCTGCGTCACGAACAGTTCGTCGGCGGCGCGGGTGAAGCTCGCGTGGCGCACCGAGGCCTCGAACGCCACGAGACACTGCAGTGGCGGCAAGGGGTGGATTCGCATGGGCGCACTCCCTGAAGGGGAACTCCTGCCCAGGGCGGGACTGGAGACAAGCGGCGAGCATGCTCCGGGGGCCGGCGCGGCAACAATCGAAGCCTCGGGATTCCGGAAACGCCCTACAACATCATCCGACCATTTCCTTCAGAGCTCTGCGCTGACTTCCCGCCACTGTCCCGGCTGCAACCCGTCCAGCTGCCACGGCCCGATGCGCACGCGCACCAGGCGCAGCGTGGGCAGGCCGACCGCCGCCGTCATCCGCCGCACCTGGCGGTTGCGCCCCTCGCGGATCACCAGTTCCAGCCAGGCCGTGGGCACTGACTTGCGGAAGCGCACCGGCGGATCGCGCTCCCACAGTTGCGGCTCATCCAGTCGCCGTGCCTCCGCCGGCAGCGTCGGGCCGTCGTTGAGCTGCACGCCCTTGCGCAGCTGGTCGAGCTGTTCGTCGCTCGGTTCGCCTTCCACCTGCACCCAGTAGGTCTTCGGCAGCTTGTGCTTGGGATCGGCAATGCGCGCCTGCAGGCGGCCGTCATTGGTCAACAAGAGCAGACCCTCGCTGTCGCGGTCCAGGCGGCCGGCCGGATAGACACCCGGTACATCGACGAAATCCTTCAGCGTTGCGCGGCCGTCGCTGTCGTTGAACTGCGTCAGCACGTCGAACGGCTTGTTCAGCAGGATCAGCCTGGGTTGCGCCGGCGGCGCCTTGGCCACGCGGCGAGGCGTGGGACGGGCAGCGGGACGGCGATTGGCGGGGCGCGGAGGACGGGGCATGGCGAAAAGACTGGCAACCGAGGATGGGGGTACGGCGAATGCCCGGCATGCTAGGTTGTGCAGAGTACTCATCGCAAGAGCACGCACGAGCATGCCCATGAGCCACCCCACCTGGCTGATCACCTTGCAGAACCTCAGCGGTCGCCTTGGCGCCCGCTACCGAGGCCCGCGGAGCGCGCATTTCGACGGTGCGCGTTTCCATAATCTCGACCGCCAACCGCACAACGGCCTGCGCGCCTTTCTCAAGTGGCAGCGCGAACGCGGCCGCCAGCAGCAATGGCTCGCCCAGCCGGGTCGTGACGCCCGTGCGGAAACGCCGGCCCGCGTCGAGGGCGACGAACTGCGCGTCACCTACATCAACCATGCCACCCTGTTGATCCAGCACCGCGGCCTGAACATCCTCACCGACCCGCTCTGGTGCGAGCGCACCAGCCCGTTCAGCTTCGTCGGACCCAAACGCGTGCACCCGCCGGGCCTGGCGCTGGACGAGCTGCCGCCGATCAACCTGATCCTGGTCAGCCACAACCACTACGACCACCTGGATATCCACAGCCTGCGCGAGCTGGCGCGGCGCTTCCCGTCAGCGAAGGTGGTCACCGGGCTGGGCAATGGCGAGCTGATCCGCGCCTGCGGCTTCACCGATATCGCCGAACTGGACTGGTGGCAGAGCCTGCCGATGCCCGAAGGCATGCTGCTCACCGGCGTGCCGGCGCAGCACTGGTCGGCGCGCTCGCGGCGCGACACCAATCGCACGTTGTGGATGGGCTTCGTGCTGGAGTCACCGGATGGGCCGCTGCTGTTCCCCGGCGATACCGGGCTGGGCGAGGAGTTCGGCCTGATGCACGAGCGCTTCGGTCCCATGCGCTTCGCTGCCCTGCCCATCGGCGCCTACGAGCCGCGCTGGTTCATGCGCCACCACCACATGAACCCGGATGACGCGGTGCAGGCACACCAGCATCTCGACTCGCAGTGCAGCATGGCGATCCACTTCGGCACCTTCCGCCTGAGCGACGAGGGACAATTCACGCCGGTCAGCGACCTGGCGGCAGCGTTGCAGAAGCGAGGCGTGGCAGCGGAGCGTTTCCGCGCGCCAAAGCCGGGCGAGCAGTGGCTCGTTCCGCCGATGCCGGACGCTTCCCTGTAGGAGCGAGGGGAACGCCATCGTCATTGCTCGCGAACGCTCTTACCGGGGCAATGGTGTTGGGCGGTTCGCGAGCAAGCTCGCTCCTACAGAGAGCCGGGCGTAAAGCCCCACGAAAGCACACGGCGGTTGTCTCTGGGCAGGAGCGGAATCCTTCCGCGATTGGCATCAGGCCAACACCGACCCACCGGCAACAACTGGTTCGCGAGCACGCTCGCTCCCACGAAGAGCAGTCTCAGTTCTCGCGAACCCGCTTGCTGCAACAATTGCGATAACGCTTGCCGCTGTTGCACGGACACGGCTTGTCGCCGCGGCCGCCCAGCTCCAGCCAGCTTTCCAGGCGCTGGCGCATGGACTCGCGGACTTCCCGGCGCTCATCGTCCATCTGCGGTTTGCTCAGCTCACGGCTGAGCCAGAGGTAATCCCCCAGCAGTTCGTCACGCTCCAGCGCGTGCAGCTGTTCGACCAGCGGAACGCCTTCGTAGCGGCGCTTCGGGTCAGGCAGGAAGGCGATGGCGTCGCCGCCGGGCAGTACGTTCCACAGGCGGCCCTGGACATCACGCCAGCAGGCGCTGAAGCGAGCGCGCAAAGCCAGGCCCGGCCACTCTTCCAGGCACCAGCCATCCACCCGCTCGCCGCCCAGCCCTGCCACCGCCTTGCCCACGGAGAACCAGGGCTCGCCGGCAATGCTGTCGGGCAACGGCAGCGGCGCGGCGACTTCGGGCGTGCCGTTTTCCACCAGTCGGCGGGCGAAACGGCGCAGCGGGTTGGTGAGGTGCGAAGGGGCGCGGAAGGGCATGGGATCACCAGCGGAAAAGGTCGGCGAAGGTCCGACCGGAGGGACGCGCCACGGTTCCCCGTAGCGCGGCAGGCGAGCATTCTAGGCCCGCCCGGGGTGGCGTCAACGCGGGCCGATCAATAGTCCCGCGTGGAGACCGGATCGGCCGTGCCGCTCAGCTCGCGCAGCAGGTCGTCGAGCAGCGCGGAAGCACCGAAACGCAGGTGCTCCGGCTTGATCCAGGCGGCACCGAAACGCTCCTCCACCAGCGCCCGATAGCCCTGCGCATCAGCCAACGTGCGCAGCCCGCCGGACACCTTGAGCCCCACCTTGCCGCCCTCCTCCTCGATGGTTTCGAGCATCACCTTCACGGCTTCGGGCGTGGCATGGACCGCCGCCTTGCCGGTGCTGGTCTTGAGGAAGTCGGCGCCGCCGGCGATGGCCTCGCGGCAGGCCGTGCGGATCAGTTCCGCATCGGCCAGCTCGCCGGTCTCCAGGATCACCTTGAGCCGATGGTAGGGTCCGCACAGCGTCCTGCAGGTCCGGATCAGTTCCACCGCGCCGGTCTCCTGCCCAGCCTTGAGCTTGCGCCAGGGGTAGACCAGGTCGATCTCGTCGGCACCCTCGGCGAGGGTCTTGCGCACCTCTTCCACCACATCGGCCAGCGGCGCGTCGCCGCCAGGGAAGTTGCACACGCTGGCGACTTTCACACCGCGCCCGCCCAGGGTATTGAGCGTGCGCCGGGCAACATGCACCAGCTTCGGCCATACGCACACCGCCGCCACTTCGCCGTAAGGCGTCAGCGCACGGCGGCAGAGATCCACCGTGCTTTGCAGGTCATCGCCGGCGTTCAGCGAGGTCAGGTCCAGCAGGGCGAGCACGCGGCCCGCCGGGGTCTTGCGAGGATCGGTCATCGGCACCACTCTCCATCGGCTTTCTTCAGACGGCCGCACCGTAGGGCGGATAACGCTGGCGCCTTATGCGCCCTACGCTGCTTCCTTGATGCAGCCGGGACGACCACCATCGCCCCGGCAGGCGCTCCGCGCCCTGTCGCAGATCAGCGGAACGGCGGCTCGTCGAAGCTGCGCAGCTTGCGCGAGTGCAGCGAGTTGAGCTGGGTGCGCAACAGGTCGACGGCGGCGACGCCGATGGACAGGTGCTGGCTGACCGCCCGCTGGTAGAAGGCCGTGGCGGCGCCGGGCAGCTTGATCTCGCTGTGCAGCGGCTTGTCCGAGACACACAGCAGCGTGCCGTAAGGCACCCGCAGGCGATAACCCTGGGCGGCGATGGTGCCGCTTTCCATGTCCACCGCAATTGCCCGCGCCAGGTTGATCAGCGGGCGCTCCTGGGCCCAGTGCAGCTCCCAGTTGCGGTCGTCGTAGGTGAGCACGGTGCCGGTACGCAGGCGACGCTTGAGCTGGTCGCCGCGTTCGCCGGTCACCAGCGCGGCGGCCTCCTGCAGCGCCAGTTGCACCTCGGCCAGCGCGGGGATCGGGATGTGCGGCGGCAGCACTCGGTCGAGGATACCGTCGCGGCGCATGTAGGCGTGGGCCAGTACGTAGTCGCCAATGGTCTGCGACTGCCGCAGGCCACCGCAGTGTCCGACCATCAGCCAGCAGTGCGGGCGCAGCACGGCGAGGTGATCGGTGATGTTCTTCGCGTTGGACGGGCCGACGCCGATGTTCACCAGGGTCACGCCGTCGCCATCCTCGGCGATCAGGTGGTAGGCCGGCATCTGGAAGCGGTGCCACTCGACGCTGGCGACGATGGCATTGGCCTCGCCCTCGTCCGTGCCGCGCTCGATGATCACGTTGCCCGGCAGGACCATGCGCACGAAGCGCGGGTCGTCGCGCAGGCGCTCGAGGCCCAGGTGGATGAACTGGTCGACGTAGCGGTGGTAGTTGGTCAGCAGGATCCACGGCTGCACATGGCGCCAGTCGCTGCCGGTGTAATGCACCATGCGGCGCAGGGAGAAGTCGGTGCGCGCCGCATCGAACAGCGCCAGCGGCATCGGGTCGGCGTTCTCCCATTCGTACAGGCCATCGGCTACACCGTCGGAGGTCGCCGACAGATCGGTACTGGGAAACACCCGCGCCAGCTCAGCGGCGGTCACGCCCGAGCCACCCAGTTCGTCGCCACCTTCCACGACATAAGGGTACGGAATGTTCTGCGCACTGACGCCGACTTCCACCCGCACGGTGAAGTCTTCCATCAGCGGGCGCAGCTGCTCCAGCAGGTATTTGCGGAAGGCCCTGGGCTGGGTGATGGTCACCGCATACGTGCCGGGTACCTGGACCTTGGCGTAGGCGCGGGTGGTCGAGGGCACTTCGCCCTGGCACAGGTAGGTCAGCCGCAGGAGCGGGTAGCGGAATTGTTCGCGTTGCTGCGCATCGGGGACTTCGCGGTCCTTCAGGTACCGCTTGAGCGCCTGGTTCAGGGCGCCGGTGGCGCGCTCATGGAGCACGGCCAGTTGGTCGACGGCCTCTTCGGCGGTCTGCGCGACGAAGAACTCGTCGCCAGTCGTAAGACTCATGGTGGGCATCCTGTCTGAACGATCAGCTCCATCTTGCCTGCTTCTTTCACGGAAAGGGATGACCGATCACCGCGAATCGACCTCGTTCTTCCGCAGAGCCCGATGGCCGGTCGACTTTCAGTGGCGGCGCGATCATCTATAGTCCGACGGCACACTCATGAAATGCGCAGGGAGGCCAGCGATGAGCGTCATCTTCGAGTCAGTCAAAGCGGCGCGGGACAGCCTGAAGAAAAACGGATTCTTCTTTGGCAAGGTGGGCCTGAAGAAGGACAACGAAACACGCGGCTGGGTCCATGCCAAGGCTCCGCACGACGAAGACCTCCTGCTCGACTGCTACGCGCACATCGCTCATTTCCTCTGCACGCCGGAGCCATTCCAGACGGCGCTCGAAGCCGTGTCGGACCAGATGTGGGACTACTACCGCAACATGCCGGCCCTGACGCGCAACAAGTTCACCCGAGCGATGGGGCTGGTCGCGGTGAACCGGGGGTTTGTCTTCCAGGAGAACCTTGCCGCCGACACCTCCAAGCGCCTCATCGGACTGGGATCGCCCATTGGCGCCAAGCTGATCGCCGGCGACAACTTCATCGGCCACCTGCTGCGCAACAAGCTGTTCTGGAAAGACAGCATGGACGTCAACCACGGAGAGCACAGCCACAGCCTGCAGTGGCTGGCAATTGCCCAGCACTTCAACGGGAGCGCGGACCTGGGGACGCTGACGGTCGCCGACCTTTACGCCCTGACGGCGGACGTGGCGGCAGAAGCCGAGAACAAGCAGATCGTCCGCATGTGGCAATGGTTGGCGGACTGCTTTCCCACCTCGCTGAGCAGCAATGCCGAAACGCTCAAGGACGGCAAGAAGATCGTTTCAGACTCGTTCCGCTGCCCCCAGCACATCATGAATTATCTGTTGGGGAAGACCACCAACCGGCCACTGGAAGGCCACTTCGTTTCCAACTACCTGTACCACCGGTACCGCAACCGAGGCTGGCTGGTGTCCGACGAGCCGCCCGTCATTACCAAGCACTACACCGGCCCCGACCCCAAGTCGTACAAGCAGGAACAATGGACAAGCCAGGGCTGGCAAACTGCGAACAAACCCAGCGGAGCGATCAACCCCGCCAGATTACAGCGCACGCCGGGCACCTATTCCGCCACCCGCGCCGATACCAAGGATTACGAGCAGCACCGAGTGAGATTTCACAACAAGCCCGGCTTCATGCGCTTCTATACCACCCTCGGCTAGCCCGCCAGATGCGGCGTCGAGCGCGCCACCAGCGCCTCCACATCGACCCCGCGCGGCAGGGTCCCGTAGACGCGGCCGCCGTCGTCCAGGCGGCTGGCGATGAACGCGTCGGAGACTACCGAGTTGCCCGCTTCCAGCAGCAGCTTGGCCTGTAGCGCCACGGCGACATTCTCGGTGAGCTGGCGGGCGCGGTACTGGATGTCCTGGGTATCGGCGAAGGACGCCTTGAGGTTGCCGATGAACGAGGCCAGGCGCGCGTCACCGTGGCCATCGCCCAGCTCGGCGAACAGTGCGTCGAGCACGCCGGGCTCCTTGGACAGGGCGCGCAGCACATCCAGGCACTGCACATTGCCCGAGCCTTCCCAGGTGGAGTTGACCGGCGCTTCGCGGTACAGGCGCGGGAGGATGGTGTCCTCGACGTAGCCGGCGCCGCCCAGGCATTCGGCGGCTTCGTTGATCATCGCGGGGGCGCGCTTGCAGATCCAGTACTTGCCCACCGCGGTGACCAGGCGGGCGAACTTGTCTTCCTGCTCGTCGTGCAGGTGGTCCAGGGCGCGGCCCATGCGCATGGTCAGGGCCAGCGCGGCTTCGCTTTCCAGGGCGAGGTCGGCCAGCACGTTCTGCATCAGCGGTTGCTCGGCCAGCACGCGACCGCCGACCTGGCGGTAGGCGCAGTGGTGCGCGGCCTGGGTCAGCGCCTGGCGCATCAGCGAGCTGGAACCGATCATGCAGTCGAAGCGGGTCATGGCGACCATCTCGATGATGGTCGGCACGCCGCGCCCTTCCTCGCCGACCATCCAGGCCAGCGCGCCGCGGTATTCCACTTCGCTGGAGGCGTTGGACCAGTTGCCCAGCTTGTTCTTCAGGCGCTGGATGTAGAACTCGTTGCGGCTGCCGTCCGGGCGGTGGCGCGGCAGCAGGAAGCAGGTCAGGCCCTTGTCGGTGTAGGCCAGGGTGAGGAAGGCGTCGCACATCGGCGCCGAGCAGAACCACTTGTGGCCGACCAGCTCGTAGGCCTGGCCCGGGCCGGGAATGCCCACCGGGTAGGCGCGGGTAGTATTGGCGCGCACGTCAGTGCCGCCCTGCTTCTCGGTCATGGCCATGCCGATGGTGGCGCCGGCCTTCTGCTCGATGGGCAGGTTGCGCGGGTCGTACTCGGTGGAGAGGATCTTCGGCAGCCACTTCTCGGCGATGTCCGGCTGCAGGCGGATGGCGGGTACGCTGGCAAAGGTCATTGTCAGCGGGCAGCCGGTGCCGGCTTCGGCCTGGCTGTGCAGGTAACTGAGGCCGGCGCGGGCAACCTGGGCGCCGGCACGCGGATCGGTCCAGGGCATGGACGGAATGCCGGCCTCGATGGAGGCACGCATCAGCTCGTGGTAGGCCGGGTGGAATTCGATCAGGTCGACGCGATGGCCGTAGCGGTCATGGGACTTGAACACCGGCTTGTTCTCGTTGGCCAGAAAGCCCGCCGCCATCAGCGGGCCGCCCGCCAGCGCGCCATAGGCGTCGAGCTTCTGCTCGGCGAAGCCGCCGCCGTAGCGACGTACCCACTCCTGCAGCGGTACGTCGACACGATAGAGGTTGGCGCCGTCCAGCGGCGGCACCTGGTTGGTCACTTCGTGGGTTTCGGCGTATTGGTGCGGGATCATGGCTGGTCCTCCATCACAGGCGTGGGCCTGGCAGGTTTTGGCAAAGCAGCAGGGAACGCACCGACGGCGCGCAGGCAGAAGTTCACGAGGGCGTCGCTGACGTCCTCCAGGGAAACCTTGGAGTCACCGGCATCCCGCGCGGCGCGGGCCGGTGGCGAGAGCGGACCGATCAACGCCTCGGCGATGGCGCCGACCAGGCAGGCGGCAGTGAGCTGCACCGGCTGCGGTTGGAATTCGCCGGCGGCGATGCCCTGCTCCAGCAGGGTGATGAACAGGGCAGCGTAGGCTTCGCGGTAGACCAGGCGCTGCTCGTCCACCTCAGGGTCGACCGGTTCGGCGATCAGCGCAAAGGCCAGCTGGCGACTGCCCCAGGCACGCGCGGCGAATTGATGGAGGCCTCGATTCAGGCGCTCGGCGGCGCTGCCCGAATCCTTCAGCAGCGCGCCCAGCGCATCGACCTCGCGCTGGCTGGCGCGGGCGAAGACTTCGGCGGCCAGTTCGCCCTTGCCGCTGAAATGCCGATAGAGGCTGCCGGTGGCGATGCCGGCATCGTCCGCCAGGCTCTGCATGGTCAGCGCGGCGAATCCGCCGTCGGCCACCCGCGCCAGCGCCAGCTCGAGGATGCGCTCGCGCTGTTCGCCGTCCTTTTGCAGCCGGGCCTGGGTTTGCCGGTAAGCCATGGTCTGAACCCTGATTCATTGCATTGAAAGCAGTGAATCACGGTTCAGACTTTAGCTGAAAGGGACATTCCAGCCACGGACGGGGCGATTCTGGCCAAACCGCCACCGCCCGTAGCGACTATTACCAGAGTGGCATCTGGTAGCTGACGATGACCCGCGTTTCGTCGATGTCGTTGCCGAAATCGCTGCGGAAGGCACCGTTGCGCACCTTGAACCCGAGGTTCTTGAACGGGCCGTTCTGTACCACGTAGCCGATGTCGGTATCGCGCTCCCACTCCTTGCCGCGCCCCTGGCCGTTGAGCAGGTCGATGTGGTCGCCCTGCAGGTAGCGCGTCATGAAGGTCAGGCCGGGCAGGCCGAGGCCGGCGAAGTCGTAGTCGTAGCGCGCCTGCCAGGAGCGTTCGTCCTTGTTGGCGAAGTCGCCGATCTGCACGAAGTTGGTCAGGTACGGGTCGGTGCCGGACAGGTAGGCGAAACCGGTGTCGCCGGACATGCGCTGGTAGCCCACGCCGAAGCCGCTGCCGCCGATGCGGTAGGTGAACAGCGCGTTGAGCGCGCGGTTGTCGACATTGCTGCCGCCATCGTCGGTGGAGCGCGCCCAGCGGATGTCGGACTTGAGCGACTGGCCCTCGGCGATGGGCAGCGTGTGGACCACGCTCAGGTAGTGCTGGCGGTAGAAGTTTTCCAGGCCGCCGTAGTGGTAGCTGGTGCTGAGGTTGTCGGTCCAGCGGTAGGTGCCGCCGGCGAGGTTGAAGCGGTCGCTGCTGGTGTGGCTGCCGAGCACGATGTTGCGCTTGTTGCCACGGGTCATCGACAGGTCTTCGTCGTTGGTCGAGTCGCGCTGCTTCACCTGGCGCAGCTGGCCGAGTTGCGCGGTGAGGCCGTCGATCTCGTTGATCTCGGCGAGGCCGCCCTGGAAGGTCTGCGGGTGCAGGCGCGTGTCGTTGTACTGCACCACCGGCATCTTCGGCAGCAGCGTGCCGACCTTCAGGGTGCTCTTCGAGGCACGCAGCTTGGCGGTCACGCCCAGGTCGCTGTAGTCGTCGGCGGCGCGCTTGTCGCTCGCCGAATACGGCAGCAGGCCGGAGCCGGTGCGGTCCGGGCTAGAGTCCAGCTTGATGCCCAGCAGGCCGAGCGCATCGACGCCCACGCCGACCGTGCCCTCGGTGTAGCCGGACTCGAAGCGCAGCAGGAATCCCTGCGCCCACTCCTCGGACTTCGACTGCGCGGCGCCGCTCTGGCGGTAGTCGCGGTTGAAGTAGAAATTGCGCAGTTCCAGGTTGGCCTTGCTGTCCGCGATGAAGTCCGCGTGGGCGAACAGAGGCAGGCAGGCGAAGCTCGAAACGAGCGCCCGTACGGGAAGATTTTTCATTGTTGTTGTCTCTTCGTCAGGTGAGGTGAAGGCGGCGCCGCTGCTGTCCGGAAGTCAGTGCGAGACCCTCTCCCCCGCCCTCTCCCTGAAGGGAGAGGGGACCGTTCGCCGCCGGTTGGAACCATGGCGTCAGCCGGCACGGACAGCTCCCTCTCCCTTCAGGGAGAGGGCGGGGGAGAGGGAAGCGCCTGGTGCATAGCTCAAGAAGAAACGCTTGCTCCCACGCCGCCACATGGAAAATCACTGGATCAGCAAACCCTCCAGTCGCTCGCGGATCAGCTCGCGCGCCTGCTCGACGATGCTGCGCAGCAGTTCCTCGCAGCTGGGTTCGTCATCGATCAGGCCCTGGACCATGCCGGCCGACCAGATGCCCAGGTCGGTGTCGCCCTGTTCGTAGACCGTGCGCCCGCGCAGGCCGCTGACCAGGGTGGCGATGTCGGCATAGGTGGCGTTGCCGCGCGCCTCGATGGCCAGCACTTCCTGGCTGATGGCGTTGCGCGCGACCCGTGCGCTGTTGCGCAGCGAACGCATGATCACGTCCGTGGAGCGCTCGTCGGCGGCGCGGATGGCCGCCTTGACCTGCGGGTGGATCGGGCATTCGCGGGTGCTGAGGAAGCGCGTGCCCATGTTGATCGCATCGGCCCCCAACGCCAGCGCCGCCAGCAGTCCACGGCCATCGGCGAAACCACCGGAAGCGATGATCGGCACGCGCAACCGGTTGGCCGCGGCGGGCAACAATACCAGCCCGGGAATGTCGTCTTCGCCCGGATGGCCGGCGCACTCGAAGCCGTCGATGGATACCGCGTCGACTCCCAGTTGCTCGGCCTTCAGCGCATGGCGCACCGCCGTGCATTTGTGGATCACCTTGACCCCATGCTGGCGGAACTCGGCGATGTGCTCGCCGGGATTGTTCCCGGCGGTTTCGACCACGCGGATGCCGCTCTCGATGATCACCGCGCGGTACTCGGCGTAGGGGATCGGCTTCTGCGTCGGCAACAGTGTGAGGTTGACGCCGAAGGGCTGGTCGGTGAGTTCGCGGCAGCGCGCGATCTCGTCGGCCAGCGCCTGCGGGGTCGGCTGGGTCAGCGCCGAGAGCGTCGCCAGGCCGCCGGCGTTGGCCACCGCCGCCGCCATCTCGGCGCGGCCCACCCACTGCATGCCGCCCTGCATGATCGGGTGTTCGACGCCGAAGGTTTCGGTGAATCGGGTCTTGAACATGCGCCTGTCCTCCGGCGGTTCAGATCGGGTCCCAGGAGAACACGTCCGGGCTGCGCGCCAGGTCCATGAAGCTGCCGCGCAGCGCCGGCATGCCGTGCTCGGCGATGCTCTGCGGGGTCCAGCCGTTGTCGCTGTGCACGCTGCGCAGCGGGCGGCTCTGGCTCATCAGGAATATCTCGTGGTTGCGCGCGGCGAACACCTGGCCGTTGACCGCACTGGCGGCGTCGGAGGCGAGGTACACGGCCAGCGGCGCGTTCTTGTCCGGCGTCATGCGCTGCAGGTTTTCCACCCGCGCTTTCTGCTCCGGGGTCTCGGCCGGAATGGAGTCGGTCATGCGGCTCCAGGCGAAGGGCGCGATGCAGTTGGAGCGCACGTTGTAGCGCTGCATGTCGAGGGCGATGGACTTGCTCAGGGCGACGATGCCCAGCTTGGCTGCCGAGTAGTTGGCCTGGCCGAAGTTGCCGATCAGCCCCGAGGTGCTGGTCATGTGCACGAAGGCGCCGCTGTTCTGCGCGCGGAAGTGCTCGGCGGCGGCGCGGCTGACGAAGAAGCTGCCGTTGAGGTGCACGTTGATCACCGACAGCCAGTCTTCGGCGCTCATCTTGTGGAAGATGGTGTCGCGCAGGATGCCGGCGTTGTTCACCACGATGTCGACGCGGCCGAAGGCGTCGATGGCGCTGGAGACGATGCGCCGGGCGCTGTCCCAGTCCGACACGCTGTCGGTGTTGATCGCACCGTCGCCACCGCGCTGGCGGATCAGCCCGAGGGTTTCCTCGGCCGGCGAAGCCGAACCGCCCTCGCCCTGCAGGGACACGCCGATATCGTTGATCAGCACCCGCGCGCCGCTGTCGGCCAGGGCCAGGGCGATCTCGCGGCCAATGCCGCCACCGGCGCCGGTGACGATCGCTACCTTGCCTTCGTTGAGTCGTTGGGTCATTGCTCGTTCCTTACTTGAATTCGTGTTTGAGGTTCGTCGTGCGCACGATCAGCTCGGCAGGCCGAGCACGGCCTTGGCCAGGATGTTGCGCTGGATCTCGTTGGTGCCGCCGTAGATGGTGGTGGGCCGCGACTGGATGAAGATGCCCGCCGGGTGGAGTTCGGAGTCGTCGCTGAAGGGGTTGAGCAGCGCCGAATCCGCGCCGGCGATCTCCAGCCCCAGCTCGCTGATGCGCTGGTACAGCTCGGACTGGTGGATCTTCAGCAGGGAAACGTCCGGGCCCAGCTCCTCGCCGCGCCGCAGGCGTTCGGCGAAGCGCTCGTAGAGCGCCTTGTGGCAGTCCAGGTCCATGCTCAACGCGGCGAAACGCTGGGCGAACACCGGGTCGTCCCACAGGCCCTGGTGACGGGCCAGGCGCACCAGGCGCTCAAGGGCGAAGGTGGCCTGCTTGGGCGAGCCGAGGAAGATGCGCTCGAAACCGAGCAGTGCCTTGGCCATCCCCCAGCCGTGGTTGACCGCGCCGACGAGGTTTTCCTCCGGCACACGCACTTCGTTGAAGAACACCTCGCAGAACTCACCCTGCAGTTCGAGGTTGAGGATCGGCCGCACCTCGACGCCGGGGCTGTCCATCGGCACCAGCAGGAAGCTGATGCCCTGCTGCGCCTTGGCGCTGCGCTCGGTGCGCGCCAGCACGAAGATCCAGTTGGCCTCGGTGCCCATGGTGGTCCAGGTCTTCTGGCCGTTGATCACCCATTCGCCGTCACGCAGCACCGCCTCGGTGCGCAGGCTGGCGAGGTCGGAGCCGGCATTGGGTTCGCTGTAGCCCTGGCACCAGATGTCCTCGCCACTGAGGATGCGCGGCAGGAAGCGCTCGCGCTGGGCGTCGGTGCCGTAGCGGATCAGCAGCGGGCCGAGCATGGTGATGCCGCTGTCGGGCAGGCGCGCGCAGCCGTAGTTTTCCATCTCCTCGATCATGATCAGCTGCTTGCCGGCAGACAGCCCCATGCCGCCGAATTGCACCGGCCAGCCGGGGCACAGCCAGCCCTGCTGCGACAGCGCCTGGTACCACTCCCAGGTGTCGTCGCGGCCCAGGCGGTGGGCCGGGTTGCGGATGCGCTGCGGGTAGTTGGCGGCGACCCACTCGCGCACCAGCCGACGGAATTCGCCATCTTCGAGGGCGTTGTAATCGGTCATGTCATGGTTCTCCTGATTACTGGCCCCGGAAATTCGGGGAACGTTTTTCGAGGAAGGCCGCTTTGCCTTCGGCGTGGTCGGCACTGAGGAACAGCTGGCTCTGGAAATCGCCTTCGCGTTCGAGCAGCAGCTCCAGGCCATCGGCCAGCAGCGCCTTGGTCAGCGACAGCGCCAGCGGCGCCTGTTGCTCGACCTTCGCGGCCAGCGCGAGCGCGGCATCCAGCGCGGCACCCGGTGCGCAGAGCTGGTCCACCAGGCCGATGCGCAGCGCTTCCTCGGCCTCGATCACCTGGCCGAACATCAGCACCTGCCGCGCCCGCCCGTTGCCGATGCGCGCCGGCAGGGTGTGCAGCTGGCCGAGATCGGCGATCAAGCCGACCTTGCCGAAGCCGGCGGCGAAGCGCGCCGTGCCGCCGCAAACCAGGCTGTCGCAGGCCAGCGCCACCGACAGCCCGGCGCCCACCGCCCAGCCTTCGATGGCGGCGATGATGGGTTTGCCCATGCGCAGCATCTGGCGGATCAGGTCAGCATTCTTCTGCATGCGCACGCGGCCGGCATTGAGGTCGGTGACGTGCATGTCGCTGAGGTCACCGCCGGCGCTGAAGACTTCCGCCGAACCGGTGAGCACCACGCTGCGCACGGCGGGATCGGCTTCCGCTTCACGCAACGCTTCGAGCAGTTCGGCACGCAGCGCGGGGGACAGTGCGTTGCGTCGCGCCGGATTGTTGAAACGCAGCAGGCGCACCGAGCCATGTTCCGAACCATGGCTTTCCTGCAGCAGCATCTCGCTCATCACGCCACCTCCGCATGCAGCAGGGCGATGTAGCGCGCCCGGTGGAAGGCCAGCGAGCCCTGGCTGTTGAGCAGCACCATGGCGCGGCGCAGGAACAGGCCGATGTCGGCCTCGTCGGTGTAGCCGATGCCGCCATGCAGCTGAATCGCCTGGCGGGTGACCAGCATCGCCGCTTCGGCGGCACGCACCTTGGCGGTGGACACCAGCCGCTGTACCTGCGCGATCGGCGCACCGTCGTCCAGCGCGGTGGCCGCTTCGCCGACGATGGCGCGGGCCAGTTCGATCTGCAGTTTCAGATCGACCATGCGGTGCTGCAGCGACTGGAAGCTGCCGATCTCGCGGCCGAACTGGCGGCGCACGCCGAGGTAGTCGCGGGTCTGTTCGAAGGCCGCATCCATCAGCCCGACCAGATAGGCCGAGCAGGCCAGCGCCGCTTCGTCGAGGGCGGCGGGCGCGGACTCGACGAGTTGCGCCGGCGTGCCGTCGAAGCGCAGGCGCGCCAGGTGGCCGCCGTCCTGGGTCGCTTCCTGGTGCAGGCTGAGCCCTTCGGCGTTGCGTTGCACCAGAGCAAGGCCGGCATTGCAGGCGACCAGCCAGGCATCGGCGGCAGCACCGAGCGCCACGTGGGCGATCTCGCCGCGCAGTTGGCCGTCACGCAGCACCGGCAATGCCGCTTCCGCTTCATAACCGATGCCAGCCGGCAGGATCAGCCGCTCGCCAGCCAGCAGCGCGTCGCGCTCGTCCGCCGGCAGTAGCGCAGCGACCAGGCTCGCCTCGATCAGCGGCTCGGGCAGCAGGCCACGGCCCAGCTCTTCCAGCAGCGCCGCGTACTCGGCCATGCCCAGCCCGCTGCCGCCCAGTTCTTCCGCCAGGCGCAGGCCCGGCCAGCCCATGGCGCAGACTTCGCCCCAGGCGTCGCGGTCGACGCTCGCCTGCTGGAAGCGCAGGCGGCGCACCCGGCCCAGGTCGCCGCCGCGCGGGACCAGGGAGGCGGCGCTGTCACGGATCAGCCGCAGGCGCTCTTCGCGTTCCTCGGCCATCGCGGTGTGGTCGGTCATTTCATCATTCCCGTGTCGGTTGAACAGCTCCGGCCGCCGCGGGCCGGTACTTGAAACTGCCGGTGGCGCTGGCGATCAGCTCGCCGGCTTCATCGAAGATTTCCGCCGCGCAGAAGCACAGCGTGCGGGTGCGCTTGAGCACCCGGCCGACGGCGTTGATCTCGCCGCGGGTGCTGCCCATGAAGTGGGTGGCCATGTCGATGGTGACCATCGAGCAACCGGGCATCTGCGCGCGGATCGCCCCGGCCATGGCAGCGTCGAGCACGCTCATCAGCACGCCGCCGTGGAAGCTGTCGATGTAGTTCATCAGCTCCGGGCGGTGGCGCAGGCGTACCCGCACCACCTCGCCATCGACCCAGCGCTCCAGGCCGAGGAACTCCTGGAAGGTGTATCGATCGCGGGGGAACATGTCCGGTCCGGGCGCATGGGCGGCACGGGTGAGATCGGTCATCGCAGGCTTTCCTCCGTAACGGGTTGGCCCAGCGGGCGGGCAGCGTTGTGCGTCGGTGCACGTGCGGGCGTGCTGGGCGGCGCCGTGCGCGCTTCGCGGTTCGGGTCATACAGGCGGTTGGGGATCATCAGTGCGGGGATCAGGCCGGTGATGACGTAGGTGATGCCCATCACCAGGAAGCCCGCGCCGATGGACACATGCGAGGCCAGCAGGCCGATGGCCGCCGGGGCCACCGCCGCGCCGATGCGGCCGAGGTTGTAGGAGGTGCCGACGGCGGCGCCACGTACCTGGGTGGAGAAGCTCTCGGTCATGTAGGTGGCGAGCACGCCCACCGGTACGCCGTAGATGAAGCCGAACAGCGCGAGGATCCAGACGATGTTGTCCGGGGTGTGCCAGAACACGATCACCGGCATGAAGATGGCGGTGCCGATGGCGCCTGCGGCGAAGGTGGCGCGGCGGCCGAAGCGGTCCGAGGCGATGCCGGCGAGCACCTTGCCGAGGATCATCGCGGTGTAGGTGCCGACCATGTAGCCGGTCATGGACTTGAAGTTCATGCCCAGCTCGCTTTCCAGGTACGAGGGCATCCAGTTGTTGGTGCCGTAGTAGCCGAACAGCAGGAAGCACGAGGTAAGGCTCCACAGCAGGAACATGCGGCGGGTGGACGGATCGACCAGCAACTGGCGCATGCCGCCGCTGGCAGCCGCTTGCTGGCGACCGCTGCTCGCCTGCTGCACCCGTTGCGCACGGGCCGCCAGCCAGGATGGCGACTCCGGCACCCAGGGCCGCAGCGCCAGGCAGATCAGCGCCGCGCCGATGGCGGTGAAGAACAGCGCGCGCCAGCCGTAGTCGGGGATGATCTGCCCGGCAAGAACGGTCGCCACCAGATAGCCCACAGTCCAGCCGGCCTGCATGGTCGCCAGGATGGTGGTGCGGTACTTCGCGGTGACGAACTCGGACATCAGGATGTTGCAGGCTACGAACAGCGAGCCCAGGCCCAGCGAGGAGACGAAGCGGATCAGCGCGAAGGCCCAGAAGTTGTGCGCCAGCCCGAGCAGCGCGGTGCCCAGCGAGAACACCAGGATGGTCCAGGTCACCACCCGCACCCGGCCGAAGCGGTCGCACGCCCAGCCACCGTAGATACCGCCGATGGCCATGCCGGCCAGGGTGATGCTGCCCAGCGAGCCGGCCTCGAAGTTGGAGAGGCCGAACTCCGCCTTCAGGCTGTTCAGGCTGTAGGCGAGGAACATCAGGTCCGCGCCATCGGCGAGCAGACCCAGGAAGCAGAAGAGGAAGGCGATCACCAGGGTCCGCCGCGGGATCGCGGCGCCCTGGGCCAAGCTGTCGGGTGCGTTCATTGTTGTTGTTCTCGCAGGTTGGTTGAGGTCGTCGTCGCGCTAGGCCCGCCCGGCGTGTTCTCCCATCTCCGGGGTCAGGCGCACGCGGCCGTTGTCCAGCACCACCACGTCGCGCTCGACGACGCGGGTGCGGAAGGAGCCGTCATTCCAGATTTCGGTTCGCAGGGTCTCGCCGGGGAAAACCGGTGCGGAGAAGCGCACCTGCAGGTGGGCGAAACGCTCCGCGCGGTAGTCGGCGAAGCCGCGCAGCAACGCGTGGAAGGCCACGCCCAGGGTGCACAGGCCATGCAGGATCGGCCTGGGGAAGCCACCGCGAGCCGCCGCCGCGGGGCTGGCGTGGATCGGGTTGTCGTCGCCGTTCAGGCGGTAGTGCAGCGCCTGCTCGGGGCGGGTCGGCAGGTCGATGACCAGGTCCGGCGCCTGCTCGGGCAGACGGTGCGGCTGGCTCAGCGACTGGCTGTCGCCGCCGAAACCGCCATCGCCGCGCAGGAAGGTGGTGCCGCGGGCAATCGCCAGCACCTCGCCACTCTGCGCATCGCTGACGACCTTCTCGCTGTAGAGCAGCGCGCCCTTGCCGGCGCCCTTGTCGACCAGTCCGGTAACGCGGGTGCGGCCGATCACTTCGCCTTCCACCGGCAGCGGCTTGAGCCATTCGATGCTCTGCTCGCCGTGGACCAGGCGCAGGGCATCGACGCCGGTGTCCGGGTTGCCCAGCCAGAAGCCGGGATGGCCGAGCACGACGGCCATGCAGGGCAGCGCCTGGAGTTCGCGGTTGGCGTCGACGAAGGTCAGCTGGTGCTCGTCCATCGGGTCAGCGCCGAGGCCCACCGACAGCGCGTAGAAGGCGCTGTCGTGACGGCTGAAGCGCTGGCGTACTTCCGGGATCGGGTAGTTCAGCAGGTGCTCAGGATTCAGCGCCATGGGCCACCTCCTCCACTTCCAGCACCGCGTCGGCAGCCCAGGCGCCCTGCCCCTCGGACATGGCGAAGACCGGATTGAGGTCCACCGAACGCAGGCGCGGGCCAGCTTCCGCGGCAAACTGCGAGAGCTGCGCAAGCACGCGCGACAGGGCCCTGATATCGGTCACCGGGCGACCACGGGCGCCCAGCAGCAGCGGCGCGCCCTTGATGCTGCGGATCATCTGCTCGGCCTCGTCGACGCCGAACGGGCAACGACGGAACACCACGTCCTTGAGCACTTCGACGAAGATGCCGCCCAGGCCGAACACCGCCACCGGGCCGAACTGCGGGTCACGCTGGATGCCCATGAAGCACTCGACGCCGCCCTGCAGCTGGCGCGCCACCAGCACACCGTCGAGGCGAGCGTTCGGCGCATGTTCGGCAGCGCGCTGCAGCAGCAGGTCATAGCCCTCGCGCACGGCCTGGGCGCTGCCGACGTTGAGCAGCACGCCGCCGATTTCCGACTTGTGCAGGATGTCCGCCGAGGCGATTTTCAGCACCACCGGGAAGCCGATCTGCTCGGCGAACGCGGCGGCTTCCGCCGCATTCTTCAGCACACGCTCGGGCGCCGATTCGATGCCGGCGCGCGCCAGCAATTGCTTGGCTTCGGCCTCACCGGGCGTGCTGGCCGGCAGCTCGACGCCGCCAGCCGCAGGAATCTTGCGCAGCGGCCGAGCGAAGGCTTCGCCCAGTTGCCCCATGGCCTGGATGGCGCGCACGGCGCGGGTCGGGTCCTCGAACAGGGCGAAGCCGGCCTTCTGGTACGGCGCCAGCTCCTCGCCCTCGCCCATCACCGAGACCACGAACAGGCGGTCCGGGTGGTCGGCCTTGATTCGCGCGAACTGCTCGGCCAGGCGCGGGCCGATGGAGGCGGCGGTGCCGGCCTGGGTGAAGAAGGCGATCAGCGAGCGGTAGCCGCCGTCCACCACCATGGACTCGGTGAAGTCGTGCACCAGGCTCAGGTCGTTGAGGGCCTGGGCCGTGCAGTCCACCGGGTTCAGCGGCGAGGCATAGTGCAGGCGTTGCTTCAGGCGCGCCTGGGCCGCTTCCGGCATCGGCGGCATGGGCAGGCCGAAGTCTTCGGCAGCATCGCTGACGATGATCCCGGCGCCGCCGCTGACGGTGATCATCCCCAGGCTGTTGTTCACCGGGTAGATGCGCTGGGTGGCGAGGTAGGCGATGTCCACCAGTTCCTCGGTGGTGCGCGCGCGGACCACCGCGTAGTCGGCCAGCACTGCGTCGAGCACCTTGTCGTCGCCCGCCAGGGAAGCGGTGTGCGACATGGCCGCGCGACCGCCCAGCTCACTGCGCCCGACCTTGTGCAGGATCACCGGCTTGCCGGCGCGGTGGGCCGCTTCGAGCGCGGCGAGGAAGCTGTCGACGTTGCGGATGGATTCGGCGTAGGCCATCACCACGTCGACCTCCGGCGATTCCACCAGCCAGCCGATGGCGTCGCCCAGGGTGACGTCGGCCTCGTTGCCGGTAGCGACGCAGATCGGCGTGCCCAGCCCGCGCTGCCGCGACAGGCCCAGCAGGTGCGCGCCGTAGGCGCCGGACTGGGTGGCGATGCCGACGCGCCCGGCCAGCGGGATGCCGCGCTCCAGGCTGGTGGAGAAGAAGGCGTAGTAGCCCAGGTTGGCGTTGAACACGCCCAGGGCGTTCGGCCCCAGCAGGCGCATGTTCGCCGCGCGGGCGGCTTCGACGATGGCGTCCTGCATGGCCACGCCTTCCTCGCCGACCTCGCTGAAGCCCGAGGAGAACACGATGGCGCTGCGCGCCCCTTTGCGGCCCAGTGCCTGGACGGTTTCCAGCACCTGCGGTGCCGGCACCGCGATGATCGCCACGTCCGGCGCCTCGGGCAGTGCATCGACACTGGCATAGGCCGGCAGGCCCTGGATCTCGGTGCGGTTGGGGTTGACCGGCAGGATGCGCCCGGTAAAGCCGTTGCGCAGCATGTAGGCGATGGGGCGGCCACCGATGCGGTGCGGGTCGCTGGAGGCGCCGACCACGGCGACCGAGCGCGGCTGGATCAGCGGGGTAAGGCTGGCGAAGGCTGTGTGTTGCAAGTGACTCACTGACATGACGTTCCACCTGAACAGATAACGGGTGCCGGACGAGGCCGTCCCGGCGCGAGGGCGAACGCGTCCACGGCGGGCCGCCTGCTTATCGCAAGCGGCCACCGGGAGGGCGTCTTGCCCGGATTTCAGAGCACGTTCTGGGTGCCGAGCAGCGCGGTGACCTGGCTGGACAAGGTGCCGCCGTTGCCATGCAGCAGCGCCACGTCGGCTTTCTTCAACTGGCGCTCACCGGCCTGGCGGCGCAGTTGGGTGACCGCCTCGATGATCAGGAACATGCCGTACATGCCCGGATGCACACAGGACAGCCCGCCGCCGTTGGTGTTCACCGCCAGCTCGCCGCCGGGGGCGATGCGTCCGCCCTGGACGAAGCGGCCGCCCTCGCCCTTCGGGCAGAAGCCGAGGTCTTCGAGGAACAGGATCGTATTGATGGTGAAGGCGTCGTAGACCATCACGAGGTCGATGTCCGAGTGCTGCACGCCGGCCATCTGCATGGCGCGCGGACCACTCTCGGAAGCGGCCGTGACGGTGAGGTCGGGCATGGCAACGATGGAGCGGTGCCACTGCGCGCCGGCCGCGCCGAGGAAGTAGATCGGCGCCTTGGGCAGGTCCCGCGCACGCTCGGCGCGCACCATCACACAGGCGCCACCGCCGTCGGTGACCAGGCAGCAGTCGGCCTTGCTCAGCGGGTCGCTGACCATCCGCGCAGCGAGCACGTCATCGATGCTCAGCGGGCCACGGGCGAAGGCCTCGGGGTTGAGGTTGGCCCAGCCCCGCGCGGCCACGGCCACTTCGGCCAGGTGCTCGCGGCTGGTGCCGTATTGATGCATGTGCCGGCTGGCAGCCAGCGCGTAGGCGGTGATCGGGTGGCGCGGCTGGTAGGGCGTTTCGTGCCACTGCGGCTCGCTCATCGATACCAGCTTGCCGCCGGCGGTGCGCTGGTTGGAGCCGTAGCAGATCAGCGCCGCGTCACACAGGCCGGCCTCCAGGGCCAGCGTCGCCTGCAGCAGATGCAGCTCGAAGCTGGAGCCGCCGACATTGGTGCCATCGACGAACTTCGGTTTGATGCCCAGGTATTCGCAGACCGAGAGGGTCGGGAAGGCGTGGGAGCTGGTGGCCGAGAACACCGCGTCGATGTCCGAGAGCGCAAGCCCTGCATCGGCGATGGCTTTCATCGAGGCCTGGCCGAGCAGTTCCATGGCGCTGTAGCCGTGGGCTTCGCCGATACCGGCGCTGCCGATGCCGACGATGGCGGTCTTGCCGCGCAGGACCTGGCTCATGCCTGCACCTCCGCGAGGGGCTCGAAGACGACGACGGCGCCACTCTCCTGCTGGGCGATGCGCGCCTTGACGCGGGTGCCGATGGGCAGGCTGAGGTGCCCTTCGATACGCGACATCATGCGCACGCCTTCATCCAGGTCGATCAGGGCGACGTTGTAGTCACCGCTGCGGGCGCGATTGACGGTCAGGGCATAGAGGGTGCCCAGGCCACTGGCGGGAACCCATTCCAGGTCCGTTTCGCCGCTGCCGGGCACCTGGGTGCGCGGGTAGAACACGTGCCGGCCGGTGGAGGCGCTGCGCTGCAACATGAAGCGACCCTGGGCGAGGAAGGCGAGGTACTGCGCCTCGGGCCCTGGCATGCTGCGGTCGGGGAAATCCACCATTGAGGTTTCTCCTTTGTTCTTGTTCTGCCTTTGTTGCAAAGTGCGTTACCGCCCATGCCAAGCCAGCTTCACGGAAGCCGTTGCAGGCGTCGCAGGGCCAGAATACATTCACAATACTGAATGTCAATCAGAATACAGAATATGACCACTGAAAAGACCGTCGAAGAAGCCAGCAACAAACGCACCGGCAGCGCCAAGGATGTCGGCGCCGTGGTGAACGCCATCCAGATCCTGCGCCACCTGGCCAACGCCGAAGGCCCCGAGGGCGCAACCGCCATCGCCCGCGCCACCGGCATCAGCCCGAGCACCACCTTCAATATCCTGCGCACGCTGAGCAACGAGCAGCTGACCTCGTTCGACAACGAGACCAAGACCTATCGCCTGGGCCTGGGCCTGTCGGAGCTGGCGGTGAGCTTCATCGGGCGCAGCTATGCCGACCTTATCCAGCCGGAACTGGAACGCCTGAGCACCAGCCACAACATCCTGATCACCCTGTGGCAGGTCACCGACGACGCACACATCCGCGTGATCGCGGTCTCCGCACCGACCGTGGCGCACGTCAACGTCGCCGTCGGCTCGCGCCTGCCGGAACTGGTCGGCGCCGCCGGCCGCTGCATCGCCGGCCTGCGCAACCTGCCGGACGACGAGCTGCGCCGCCGCCTGACCCGCGTGCGCTGGGAGAGCCCGCCGAGCTTCGAGGAATACCGCAGCGATGCCGCCGCCACCCTGGAGCGCGGCTGGGCCATCGACCAGGACCACCTCTACCGCGGCGTCAGCATGGTCGCCAGCGCGATCATCGACCACGACCGCCAGCCACGCTTCATCATTTCCGGCATCGGCATCAGCGCCCAACATGAGCGCGAGAAGCTCGAGCAGATCGGCGCCAGCCTGCACGAGACGGCCCGCTTCATCAGCCGCTCGCTGTTCCCCCAGGGGAATCCCAGCCAGCCGGAATGACGGAAAATTCATTCAGCATACGAAATGACATTCATATAAATGTCTTTTTTCAGCTGAGTGCACGCCCGAAACCAACAGGGGGCCAGCAAAGTCCGCCTCCGGACAGGGCATTGCCGCCCGCAACCCTGCACCGGGGTCGCTCGGTTCCCGATGCGACTGATGGCAGCGATATTCGCAGCCAGGCCCCCACAGCCGCGAATATCGCCGGTATCATGGCAAGTCCTGGTGGAGTCCTGGCGGTACCATCAAGCGGGGGACGTCGCTCCCCCCGCGTAGCGGAATCCTGGTGATTCAGGCAGCGCCCGCCGTCAGGGTCCCGAAATCACCATGCGGATGCTCGCCCGCCATGCCCTGGCAGACGAATGGCCGCAGGCAATCCCATTGAATGAGGCAACCATGGAACAGAAAGACATCGATTGGGGCGCGCTCGGATTCGATTACATCAAGACCGACTTCCGCTACATCTCCCACTGGCGCGATGGTCTGTGGGACGACGGCAAGCTGACCGAAGACAACACCCTGCACATCAGCGAGGGCTCCTCGGCCCTGCATTACGGCCAGCAGTGCTTCGAAGGCCTGAAGGCCTACCGCTGCAAGGACGGCTCGATCAACCTGTTCCGCCCGGACCAGAACGCCGCGCGCATGGCCCGCAGCTGCGCTCGCGTACTGATGCCGCAAGTCTCGGAAGAGCAGTTCATCGACGCCTGCCGCCAGGTCGTGCGCGCCAACGAGCGCTTCATTCCCCCGTACGGTTCCGGCGGTGCGCTGTACCTGCGCCCGTTCGTGATCGGCGTGGGCGACAACATCGGCGTGCGCCCGGCTCCGGAATTCATCTTCTCGGTGTTCTGCATCCCGGTCGGCGCCTACTTCAAGGGCGGCATGAAGCCCCATGACTTCGTGATCTCCACCTACGACCGCGCCGCGCCCAACGGCACCGGCGCCGCCAAGGTCGGTGGCAACTACGCCGCCAGCCTGATGCCGGGCGCCCAGGCCAAGAAAGACGGCTTCGCCGACTGCATCTACCTCGACCCGGCCACCCACAGCCGCATCGAGGAAGTGGGCTCGGCCAACTTCTTCGCCATCACCCACGACAACGAGTTCGTCACCCCGCGCTCCAGCTCGGTACTGCCGGGCATTACCCGCCTGTCGCTGATGCAACTGGCCGAACAGCGCCTGGGCCTGAAAGTGGTCGAAGGCGACGTGCAGATCGACGACCTGGCCCGCTTCAAGGAAGCCGGCGCCTGCGGTACCGCAGCGGTGATCACCCCGATCGGCGGCATCCAGTACAAGGACAACCTGCACGTGTTCTTCAGCCGCGAAGACGTCGGCCCGGTGACCCGTCGCCTCTACGAAGAGCTGACCGGCATCCAGAAGGGTGACGTGGAAGGCCCGCAAGGCTGGGTCGTCAAGGTCTGAGCCTGACTACTCGCTGAAACGCAAACGCCGCGATACCGAAAGGGATCGCGGCGTTTTTCATTCGATTGTGCGCAGGAGTCATCACTCCGCCGCACGGACCGTTCGCGAGCAAGCNCGCTCCTACGAAGAGCGCGCCGGAGCAGGCCTGTAGGAGCGAGCTTGCTCGCGAACCGAATGGCACGAGGCTATCGCAGACGAAGCCCCCGCACAGGACCGAACCTCAGGCCGGGCTGGGCAGTGCCGGCTGGCACAGCAGCCAGTCGTGCAGCAGCGCCTGCAGCTCCTCGAACTTCACCGGCTTGGCCATGTAGTCGCTCATCCCCGCCGCCAGGCAGCGCTCACGGTCGCCGCTGTGGCTGTGAGCCGTGATCGCCAGTACCGGCAGGTCGGCGCACCGCGGCAACGTGCGGATCGCCCGGCAGGTCGCGAAGCCGTCCATCACCGGCATCTGGCAGTCCAGCAGCACGGTGTCGATGGCTTCCCGGCGCAGCAGTTCGATGGCCTCGGCGCCGTTGTCGGCCGTGCGTACGCGATAGCCGAGCTTGAGCAGCATGCCGCGGATCACCAGTTGGTTGATGGCGTTGTCTTCCACCACCAGCACGGTGCACTGGTCAGGGCTGCGCAGCACCTGGCCGCCCGCGCGACGCGGCGGCGGGGCGATGCCCTGCACCGGCTGGCCGACCTGCAGCTCCAGGGCGAAGCGACTGCCCTGCCCCGGCACGGATTCGTGGGTCAGCGTGCCACCCAGCAGCGCGACCAGCTTGCGGGTGAGCGCCAGGCCAATACCGAGGCCGCCGTACTCGCGGGTCAGAGACCCGTCGAGCTGGAAGAAGCGCTGGTACAGCGCGCCATCCGGCGGAGTGGAGAAACCGATGCCGCTATCCTGCACCTCGATGCGCAGCACCAGGCCTTCATTGTTCGGCACACCCTCCACCCGCAGGTGCACGCCACCCTGGTGGGTGAACTTGATGGCATTGTCGATCAGGTAGCCCAGCGCCTGGGTCAGCTTGCCGGCGTCGCCTTCAAGGGTGTCCGGCAGGCTCTCGTCCAGTTGCAGGACGAAGCGCAGCCCGCGCTCCTCGGCACGCGGCGCGTACTGAGCGCGCAGGCCGTCGCACAGGCCGCGCAGGCTGAAAGGCTCGCGGCGCGGGTAGAGCTTGCCGGCCTGCAGCTCGATCAGCGCGAGGATGTCGTTGACCATGCGCATCATGTCGCGCGCCGAACCGGTGGCGGTCTTGTGGTACTGCGCCAACTCGATGTCCATGGGCACCGTCTGCATCAGCTCCAGCGAGCCGATCACCCCGCTCATGGGCGTGCGCAGTTCATGGGTGACGGTGGCGAGGAATTCGTCCTTCAGGCGGTTGCTGCTGGCCAGCTCCAGGTTCAGCTGTTCCAGTTTGCGGCTGGTTTCCTGGAGGATGCGCGTGCGCTCCTCCTTCATGGCATTGATGCGGTCCGCCAGTGCCAGGGACAGCAGGCCGACCTCCAGCGCCGAACCGATCTGGCTGGCGTACATGGTGAGGAAGATGTTGGGCAGGAAGCCCAGCACCATCAGCGTGTTGATGACCCCGCCGAGCAGGAATGCGCTCCAGGCGAAGATGAAGTAACGCGCCACGCGCATGCCGCGCAGCCAGGCGACGATGCCGGCGGTGAAGATCACCACGGTGAAGGCCAGCGCCAGGTAGGTGGCCAGCCGCAGGGCGATGGCGTAGCTGACAGTCAGCGCCAGCACCATCACCAGCGCGCCGACGCCCATCAGTACGCGCAGGATGCGGTCGATCCACAGGCTGTGCTCGCGGGTATGCAGGAAGCTACGGGCGAACTGGCAGCCGAAGAGACCGGCCGAGCCGATCAGGAACGGCGTGGCGGCGTTGGCCCACCAGGGATTGTTCGGCCAGAAGTACTCGATGCCGGCGCCATTGACCGAGATCTGGTAGAAGCCGAACGAGGCTATATAAAGGATGTAATAGAGATAGCTGGTGTCGCGGACGCTGAGGAAGATGAACAGGTTGTAGATCAGCATCACCAGCAGCACGCCATAGATGATGCCCAGCACATAGATGCGCCCCGGCTGCTCTTCCAGGTAGGCCTTGGACGACCAGAGCGTCAGCGGCGCCTGGATCGAGCCCTGGCTTTCCAGGCGCAGGTAGACGCGCAGCGGCTTGCCCGGCTCCAGCTTGAGGTCGAACAGGTAGTTGTTCTGGCGGATCGGCCGGCTGCCGAACGGCAGGGTGTCGCCGGTGCGCTGGGCCAGCCTGAAACCGCCCTGGCCGTCGGGCAGGTACAGGTCGAGCTTGTCCAGCGGCGGGTAGGCCAGCTCCAGCAGCCAATTGGCCGGGTCGCTCGAGGCCTTGGGCTGGTAGTCCAGGTCCAGGCGCAACCAGAACACCGAGCGCGAATAGCCGGCATTGAGCACGTCGCGCTCATGGTGGCGGAAACTGGCGGCCAGCGCCGGCGAGCTGATCTCGGCGATATCGGCCGTGCCGCGCACGTCCTCGAAGACATCCATCGCCCGCCCGAGCGGCAATTGCCCGACGCGCTCGTCGAAGCTGATGGCGCTCGCCACTGGCGAGAGGATGAGAAGGATCAGGAAGATCAGCCAGTGCCGCATGGTGCCCCGCAGTGCCGCCGACAGCTGCGCCGGAGATCCCCATCCCCTGCCTTGGCGCGCCGTGGAGGCGTTGTGTTGGAATCGGCGAACTCTAGCACAGGCCTTGTGCCCCGTGGCATTCGACCATTCGGGCAGGGCGTGGCCGGGCGATGGGCATTGGACCGTTCGGTCAGCTCAGCAGCGCATTTTGGTGATAAGCTCCCGCGCCATGAAAACACCTGCCTCCCGTCCCGTAGTGCTCTGCCTGTCCGGCCACGACCCCAGTGGCGGTGCCGGCCTGCAGGCCGATATCGAAGCCCTGATCGCCCAAGGCTGCCACGCGGCGCCCACCGTCACCGCACTGACCGTTCAGGATACCGTCAACGTTTCCGACTTCCGCGTGCTCGACCGCGAGTGGGTGCTGGCCCAGGCCAACGCGGTGATCGCCGACCTGCCGGTGGCGGCGGTCAAGCTGGGCATGCTCGGCTCGGTGCAGATGGTCGACACGGTCGTCGAGATCATGCAATCCCTGCCGGGCATCCCGCTGGTCTGCGACCCGGTGCTGCGTGCCGGTGGCGGCGGCTCGCTGGGCAAGGACGACGTCGGCTACGCCATGCGCGAGCGCCTGCTGCCGATTGCCGCAGTGGCCACGCCTAACCTGCCCGAGGCGCGCATCCTCGCCGAGCTGCCCGAAGGCACAGCGGACGAGTGCGCCGACAAGCTGCTGCCTTATATCCAGACCCTGCTGATCACCGGCGGCCATGGCGACGAATCCGAGGTGCACAATCGCCTGTACACCCGCGACGGCCAGCGCCACACCTTCACCTGCCAGCGCCTGCCGGGCAGCTACCACGGTTCGGGCTGCACCCTGGCGAGCACCCTCGCCGGCCGCCTGGCCCTGGGCGAGGAACTGGTGAGCGCGGTACGCAGCGCCCTGGACTACACCTGGCGCACCCTGCGCGACGCGGAAGCGCCCGGCCACGGCCAGTATGTGCCGCGCCGCCTGCCGCTGGACTATTGCAACTGATTCACTGATCAACCGTACGAAGATCGAGGCACCGATGAAACTGCGCGGACTCTACGCCATCACCGACAGCCAGCTGCTCGACGGCGGCCGCCTGCTGCCCTACGTCGAAGCCGCCCTGAAAGGCGGCGCCAAGCTGCTGCAGTACCGCGACAAATCCGACGACGCCTCGCGCCGCCTGCGCGAAGCCGAGGCCCTGCGCGAGCTCTGCGCGCGCTACGGCGCCACGCTGCTGATCAACGACGACGCCGAACTGGCCGCGCGCCTGGGCGTCAGCGTGCACCTGGGGCAGACCGACGGATCGCTGGCCGCGGCCCGCGCCCTGCTCGGCCGCGACGCGGTCATCGGCGGCACCTGCCACGCCAGCCTGGAGATGGCCGAGCAGGCCATCGCCGAGGGCGCCAGCTACGTCGCCTTCGGCCGCTTCTTCGCCTCCCAGACCAAACCCGGCGCGTCCGCCGCCAGCCTCGAACTGCTGGAACAGGCCAAGGCCCGCTTCAACGTGCCGCTGGTGGCCATCGGCGGCGTGACCCTGGATAACGCGCCGGAGCTGATCGCCCGCGGCGCCGACATGATCGCCGTGATCCACGCCCTGTTCGCCGCCGACTCCCCGGCCGAAGTCGAACAACGCGCGCGCGCCTTCAGCCAACTCTTCGAAACCCGCTGAGCGCCCACGCGCCCAGCCCTTCACAGCTTCGCGAGGTACACCATGTCCCGTTCCGAAACGCTTTTCGCCAATGCCCAGAAACACATCCCCGGTGGCGTGAACTCGCCGGTGCGCGCGTTCAAGAGCGTCGGCGGCACCCCGCTGTTCTTCAAGCATGCGGAAGGCGCCTACGTGGTGGACGAGGATGACAAGCGCTACGTCGACTACGTCGGCTCCTGGGGCCCGATGATCCTCGGCCACAGTCACCCGGACGTCCTCGACGCGGTGCGCAAGCAACTCGACCACGGCCTGTCCTACGGCGCGCCGACCGCGCTGGAAGTAGAAATGGCCGATCTGGTCTGCTCCCTGGTGCCGTCGATGGACATGGTCCGCATGGTCAGCTCCGGCACCGAAGCCACCATGAGCGCCATCCGCCTGGCGCGCGGCTACACCGGCCGCGACAGCATCATCAAGTTCGAGGGCTGCTACCACGGCCACTCCGACAGCCTGCTGGTGAAAGCCGGCTCCGGCGCCCTGACCTTCGGCGTGCCGAACTCCCCTGGCGTGCCGGCGGCCTTCGCCAAACACACGCTGACCCTGCCCTACAACGACATTGCCGCCGTCGAGAAGACCCTGGCCGAAGTCGGCAAGGACGTGGCCTGCATCATCGTCGAGCCGGTCGCCGGCAACATGAACTGCGTGCCGCCGGCACCGGGCTTCCTCGAAGGCCTGCGCCGCCTGTGCGACCAGCACGGCGTGGTACTGATCTTCGACGAAGTGATGACCGGCTTCCGCGTGGCCCTGGGCGGCGCCCAGGCGCACTACGGCATCACCCCGGACCTGTCGACCTTCGGCAAGATCATCGGCGGTGGCATGCCGGTGGGCGCCTTCGGCGGCAAGCGCCAGATCATGGAGCAGATCTCCCCGCTCGGCCCGGTCTACCAGGCCGGCACCCTGTCGGGCAACCCGCTGGCCATGGCCGCCGGCCTGACCACCCTGCGCCTGATCAGCCGCCCCGGCTTCCACGACGAGCTGACCACCTACACCACCCGCATGCTGCAAGGCCTGCAGGAGCGCGCCGACGCCGCCGGCATCCCCTTCGTGACCACCCAGGCGGGTGCCGCGATGTTCGGCCTGTACTTCACCGGCGCCGATGCCATCGTCACCTTCGACGACGTGATGACCAGCGATGCGGAACGCTTCAAGCGCTTCTTCCACCTGATGCTGGACGCCGGCATCTACCTGGCCCCAAGCGCCTTCGAGGCCGGCTTCACCTCCATCGCCCACGGCGAAACCGAGCTGAAGCTGACCCTGGACGCTGCCGAGCGCGCTTTCGCCGCCCTGAAGTAAAGCCTCCCGCGAAGGCGCCCAGACGGGCGCCTTCTGCTCTAAACCGAGGCTTTCGCAGCGTTACGCCGGCGCTACGCCCACTCGGCCGCCGCTGGCGTTTCCAGTAAAAAAACAGAAAAGAAGGTAAAGACTTTGTAAGGAAGCGCCCGCTTATTTCATAATGTGAAGGCTGGCGCATTTCGCTGGCCGGGTTTTACCCGCCCCGATCCTGGAGGCCGTTTCTCCCCATGTACCGTTCCGGTCGCACCCTGCTGGGTTGCCTGTTGCTCGCACTGCCCCTGTTCACTCAGGCGGGCGGCAACTCGCTGCTGATTCCAGCTACCGGACGCTGCACCCTGAACACCGTGCCCGAGCAGCTGCAACAGGCCCTGGCCAGCTGCCAGCAGGCCGCCAACGCCGGCGACGCACAGGCACAGTTCGAACTGGGGGAGTTCTTCTATACCGGCGAACGCGCCCCGCGCGACTTCCAGGCCGCCCTGCACTGGTACGAGAAGGCTTCGCTGCAAGGCCACGCCGATGCACAACTGCGCCTGGGTACCATGTTCTTCCGTGGCGAAGGTGTGAAGGCCAACAACGTGCAGGCCTACATCGTGCTGAAGATGGCCGCGGTCAACGGCGCCGAAGACGCCATGGACAGCGCCGACCTGGTCGCCGAGCAGATGAACAAGGACGAGCTGGACATCGCCACCAAGGTGCTCGGGCAGATTTTCCGCAACTACCTGATCGAACTGCAGACCGCCGGCAACTCGCCGTTCTCGCCGCTGCCCTGAGTCGCACGCCAGCCTCCCACGCGCTGTAGCAACGAGCTTGCTCGCGAACAGGGCTCTACGGCTGATTTCGGTGCTGAGCGGTTCGCGAGCAAGCTCGCTCCCACGAAGAACTAAGTACGCTGATGAATCAGCTGTCCTTGCCGGGCATCGGCATGGGGAACGGCATCACGTTGCCGGTGATCTTGGCCTCGCTGATCTTCGCGGTGCCCAGGCGCTCCACCTCGTCGATGCGGATGATCGAGTGCAGCGGCACGAAGCTGCGGATGACGCCGTCGAATTGCGCCTTGAGCTTCTCCTCGCTGGGGTCGACCACCACCTGGGTGCGTTCGCCGAAGACGAACTCCTCGATCTCCAGGAAGCCCCACAGATCGCTTTGGTAGATCTGCTTGGCGTACATCTCGTACACCTGGCCCTGGTTGAGGAAGACCACCTTGTAGATCGGGTTCTCGCGCTTGCTCATGAACGAAGGATGACAGCTTTGCAAAAAGGGCACGAAGGATAGCACAGCCGCGCGGCCTCCAGGCCGTCCTTCGACCGGCCCGGTGGCAGACGCCTCGCCCCGGGCTTATAATGCGCGGTCATTTTTTAACCAGACCAAGAAAGACTCCATGGCCAAGAAGCTTTTCATCCAGACCCACGGTTGCCAGATGAACGAGTACGACAGCTCGCGCATGGCCGACCTGCTGGGTGAACACCAGGCCCTGGAAATCACCGAGAAAGCCGAAGAAGCCGACGTCATCCTGCTCAATACCTGCTCGATCCGCGAGAAGGCCCAGGAGAAGGTGTTCTCCGAACTGGGCGCCTGGCGCACGCTGAAGCAGCAGAACCCCAACCTGGTGATCGGCGTCGGCGGCTGCGTGGCCAGCCAGGAAGGCGCGGCGATCCGCGAGCGCGCGCCGTACGTCGACGTGGTGTTTGGCCCGCAGACCCTGCACCGCCTGCCGGAAATGATCGACGCCGCCCGCACCACGCGCAAACCGCAGGTGGACGTGTCCTTCCCGGAAATCGAGAAATTCGACCGCCTGCCCGAACCCCGCGTCGACGGCCCCACCGCCTTTGTCTCTGTCATGGAAGGCTGCAGCAAGTACTGCACTTTCTGCGTAGTGCCCTACACCCGTGGCGAGGAGGTCAGCCGTCCGTTCGACGACGTGCTCGCCGAGGTCATCCACCTGGCCGAGAACGGCGTGAAGGAAGTCACCCTGCTGGGCCAGAACGTCAATGGCTACCGCGGCCCGACCCATGACGGGCGCATCGCCGACTTCGCCGAGCTGATCCGCGTGGTCGCCGAGGTCGATGGCATCGAGCGCATCCGCTACACCACCTCGCACCCGCTGGAATTCTCCGATTCGCTGATCGCCGCCCACGCCGAGGTGCCGCAACTGGTGAAGTTCGTCCACCTGCCGGTGCAGGCCGGTTCCGACCGCATCCTCGCGGCGATGAAGCGCAACCACACCGCGCTGGAGTTCAAATCGCGCATCCGCAAGCTGAAGGCCGCGGTGCCGGACATCTGCATCAGCTCGGACTTCATCATCGGCTTCCCCGGCGAGACCGAGAAGGACTTCGAGCAGACCCTGAAGCTGGTGGAAGACGTCGGTTTCGATTACTCCTTCTCCTTCATCTACAGTTCGCGCCCAGGCACCCCGGCCGCCGACCTGGTCGACGACACCCCGGACGAGGTGAAGAAGCAGCGCCTGCTGACACTCAACAGCCGCCTCAACCACCAGGGCTTCGAGATCAGCCGACGGATGGTCGGCACCATCCAGCGCATCCTCGTCACCGACTACGCCAAGCGCGACCCCGGCCAGCTCCAGGGCCGCACCGAGAACAACCGCGTGGTCAACTTCCGCTGCGACAATCCGCGCCTGATCGGCCAGTTCGTCGACGTGGAAATCTACGAGGCACTGCCCAATTCCCTGCGCGCGACCCTGGTGGAAGCGCGTCACTGAACCTCGACCGTTGAATCCCCCGTTGGCGACTTAACTTTCGTACTCGCTCGCCGGGGGTTATTCTTCGACCATCTCCCTTTGCAGCACGGCGACTTAGACAACACCTTGAACGCCCCCCTGGATATCCATCGTTTCATGCTCGAGCCCTTCGAGGCCCGCAGCTTCGCCAACCTGTGCGGCCAGTTCGACGAACACCTGCACCAGATCGAGAAGCGCCTCGGCATCGAGATCCGCAACCGCGGCAACCAGTTCGAACTGGTCGGTGACCCCGAGCGCACCCAAGCGGCCGAAAACCTCCTGCAGCGTCTCTACCGCGAAGTGCAGAACGGCACCGAGCTGACGCCCGACCTGGTCCACCTGTTCCTGCAGGAATCCGGCCTGGAAGAACTCTCCGTGGAGCCCGCCGCCCCGCTGGTCACGCTCAAGACCCGCCAGGCGCACATCCGCCCGCGCGGTGCGAACCAGCAGCACTACGTGAAGGCCATCCTCGACCACGACATCAACTTCGGCATCGGCCCGGCCGGCACCGGCAAGACCTACCTCGCCGTGGCCTGCGCCGTGGACGCCCTGGAGCGCGAGCAGATCCGCCGCATCCTGCTGGTGCGCCCGGCCGTCGAGGCCGGCGAGAAGCTCGGCTTCCTGCCCGGCGACCTGTCGCAGAAGATCGACCCGTACCTGCGTCCGCTGTACGACGCGCTATACGAGATGCTCGGTTTCGAGACCGTGGCCAAGCTGATCGAACGCCAGGTGATCGAAGTCGCTCCGCTGGCCTATATGCGCGGCCGCACGCTGAGCAACAGCTTCATCATCCTCGACGAAAGCCAGAACACCACGATGGAACAGATGAAGATGTTCCTCACCCGGATCGGCTTCGGCTCCACCGCGGTGATTACCGGCGACGTCACCCAGGTCGACCTGCCCAAAGGCACCCGCTCGGGCCTGAAACACGTGATGGAAGTGCTGCGCGATGTCCCTGGCATCAGCTTCACCCACTTCAAGTCCAAGGACGTCGTGCGCCACCCGCTGGTGCAGCGCATCGTCGACGCCTACGACGCCTACGAGAACCGTCTGACCGGCGTAGAAGGCCAGGGCAACAAGCATGCTTGAACTGGACCTGCAGGTCGCCTCGGAATCAGCCGGCCTGCCAAGCGAAGCCGAGTTCAGAACCTGGTGCGAACTGGCCCTGCGCCAGCGCCAGAATGATTCGGAACTCACCATTCGCCTGGTGGACGAAACCGAAGGGCGCGAACTGAATAAGACCTGGCGACACAAGGACTACGCCACCAACGTACTGTCCTTCCCCGCCGATGTTCCCGATGAGCTGCTGGACATCCCGCTGCTCGGCGACCTGGTGATCTGCGCCCCCGTAGTCACCCGCGAGGCCGCCGAACAGGGCAAGTCCGCCGAGGCCCACTGGGCCCACCTCGTCATCCATGGCTGTCTCCACCTGCTCGGCTACGATCACATCGAAGACGAAGAAGCAGAGGAAATGGAAGGTCTGGAACGCGAATTGCTGGCTGAACTGGGTCACCCGGACCCGTATGCGGCCGACGAAGAATAAAAGCCACCGAGCAAGGAAAAGATGAGCGAAGACCGATCGAGCAATGGGCACAAGTCGTGGTTGGACAAGATCACCCAGGCTTTTGCCCATGAGCCGAGAAACCGCCAGGAGCTGCTTGAGCTGCTGCGCGAAGCCCACGACAACAAGCTGCTGGACAGCGAAGCGTTGTCGATCGTCGAAGGCGCGATCCAGGTGGCGGACCTCCAGGTCCGCGACATCATGATCCCGCGTTCGCAGATGATCTCCATCAAGTCGACGCAGAAGCCTGCCGACTTCCTCCCAGCCATCATCGACGCGGCGCACTCGCGCTACCCGGTGATCGGTGAGAGCCTGGACGACATCATGGGTGTCCTGCTGGCCAAGGACCTGCTGCCGCTGATCCTTCATGACCAGAACCACGCCTTCAACATCAAGGACCTGTTGCGCCCGGCCACCTTCGTGCCCGAGTCCAAGCGCCTGAACGTACTGCTGCGCGAGTTCCGCGCCAACCGCAACCACATGGCCATCGTCATCGACGAATACGGCGGCGTGGCGGGGCTGGTGACCATCGAGGACGTGCTGGAGCAGATCGTCGGCGACATCGAGGACGAGCACGACGTCGAGGAAGACAGCTACATCAAGCCGCTGCCCAGCGGTGACTTCATCGTCAAGGCACTGACCCCGGTGGAGGCCTTCAACGACTTCTTCGGTTCGGAATTCTCCGATGAGGAATTCGACACCGTTGGCGGCGTGGTGATGAGCGCCTTCGGCCACCTGCCCAAACGCAACGAAACCACCGAACTGGGCGGCTTCCGCTTCCGCGTGCTCAACGCGGACAGCCGCCGGCTGCACCTGCTGCGCCTCACCCCGCTGCAGGACTGAGCCACCACGCACCCTGTAGGAGCGGCCATGCCCGCGATCGCGGACAAAGTCCGCTCCTACAGGGCGCGCGAAACACCCCTCGCTGAATTCCTACAGAAAAACCCTCCGCGTCCTGCAACATCCCGCCGCAGTCAGCTCATGGCTTTTGGCTTTCATCCCCATAGCCTACCGTTCGTCTCTCCATTACTCTTGCGCATCGCTTAACCGCAACAAGGATTTCCGATGCGCTGGATCACCCGCCCCGGCCTGCCAGGCCACCTGCTCGCCCTGGCCGCCGGCGCGCTCACGCCGCTGACCCTGGCCCCGTTCGGCTACTGGCCGCTGGCGGTGCTCTCGCTGGCCCTGTTCTACCTCGGCCTGCGCGGCACCACCGCAGGCTCGGCGCTCTGGCGCGGCTGGTGGTACGGCTTCGGCGCCTTCATCGCCGGCACCAGCTGGATCTACTTCAGCATCCACAACTTCGGCGGCGCCTCCGGACCGCTGGCCGGCTTCCTGGTCGGCGGCTTCAGTGCCGGCGTGGCGTTCTTCTTTGCTCTGCCTGCCTGGGCCTGGGCGAAGTTCTTCCGTCGCAACAATGCCCCGGTCAGCGACGCGCTGGCCTTCGCCGCGCTGTGGGTGGTGCTGGAGCTGTTCCGCAGCTGGTTCCTCACCGGCTTCCCCTGGCTCTACGCCGGCTACAGCCAGCTGGAAGGCCCGCTGGCCGGCCTCGCCCCGCTGGGCGGCGTCTGGCTGGTGTCCTTCGGCATCGCCCTGACCGGCGCGCTGATCATCAACATCCCGGCCCTGACCCGCCGCCCCGCACGCCTGGTCACCGGCCTGATCCTGCTGATCGCTCCCTGGGCCGTGGGCCTGGGCTACAAGGGCCACGCCTGGACCACCCCGGCCGGCGCACCGCTGAAGGTCGCCGCGCTGCAGGGCAACATCGCCCAGGAAATGAAGTGGGACCCGAAGGCCATCACCCACCAGCTGGAGCTGTACCGCGACCTGACCGCCGAGCAGAACGACGTCGACCTGATCGTCTGGCCGGAAACCGCCGTGCCGGTCCTCAAGGACCAGGCCACCGGCTACCTGGAGATGATCAACGGCGTCGCCACCGCCAGGAAGGCTGCGCTCATCACCGGCGTACCGGTGCGCGAGAAGACCTCCGAGGGCATTCGCTACTACAACGGCATCACCGTGGTTGGCGAAGGCAGCGGCAACTACCTCAAGCAGAAGCTGGTGCCCTTCGGTGAATATGTCCCGCTGCAGGACCTGCTGCGCGGCCTGATCACCTTCTTCGACCTGCCCATGTCCGACTTCGCCCGCGGCCCGGCCGACCAGCCGCTGCTCAAGGCCAAGGGCTACTCCGTGGCGCCGTACATCTGCTACGAAGTGGTCTACCCGGAATTCGCCGCCGAACTCGCAGCGCAGAGCCAGCTGCTGCTGACCATCAGCAACGACGCCTGGTTCGGCACCTCCATCGGCCCGCTGCAGCACCTGCAGATGGCGCAGATGCGTGCCCTGGAAGCCGGCCGCTGGATGGTGCGCGGCACCAACAACGGCGTCACCGCGCTGATCGACCCGTTCGGCAAGCTGGCGGTGCAGATTCCGCAGTTCCAGCAAGGCGTGCTGCGCGGCGAAGTGGTGCCGATGCAGGGCCTGACCCCGTACCTGAAGTGGCGCGTCTGGCCGCTGGCGATCCTCAGCGCCGTACTGCTGGTGTGGGCGCTGGTACGCCGCCGTACGCACCCGGAAGAACGCCGACTGTTCGGCTGACACCAACGAAAAGGGCCTCATTGCGAGGCCCTTTTTCATTCTGGGAGCCGGGTTCGCGAGCAAGCTCGCTCCTACAAGGACGGATCTGCACATGTAGGAGCGAGCTTGCTCGCGAACCGCATCACGCCGGTACTATCGATAGAACAACCGATACCCGACCAGCCCGATCGCCTCGTTCAGCAACTGCCCGCTCTGCCAGATCGCCCGCCCCTCCGGCAACCAGCCGCCCATGGGCACTGCATCGTCGGTGCCTATGTACCCCGAAGGCGCCGGCACCACTTCCAGCCCGGCCTTCTCGAAGCTCCAGATCGAACGCGGCATGTGAATGGCGCTGGTGACCAGGACTACCCGCCTGATACCCGCCTCACGCAGTATCTCGGCGCTGAACCGCGCATTCTCCCAGGTCGTGCGGCTGCGACCCTCCTCCCAGCGCACCGGCACGGCGTAATCGTCCAGCAGGCTCTGCGCCATGATCCGCGCCTCGGAGGGCGGCGTGTCGTAATGCAGACCGCCGGAGGTCAGCAGCGGCAGGCCGCTGGCCTTGGCCAGACGCGCCGCATAGCGGATGCGCTCGCGGGCCATCAGGCCGGGCTGGTCTTCATCCCAGGCCCGATCCCCACGCACCCTGCCGGCTCCCAGCACCACGATGGCATCGGCGCGTTGCGCCAGCCCTGACCATTCAGCCTGTTTGAGCGCGTCCTGCGGCTCCAGCTGGCGCGCGCCCCACTCCACCGTCACCGGCAGGCTCATCACCAACAGGCCGAGGAAACCGGAAAAGAAGCAGCACACCGACAAGCGCGGATAGCGCCGGCGCAGAACGAAACCCAGGAAGAGCAACAGCAGCAGCAATCCCGGCGGCATGAAAATCTGTTTGAGGATGAAGCGGATAGGCATTGGCGACTCCTTGTCGAGGCGCCAAGCCTAACGGATCGGGGAAGTGTCAGCGTGCCTTTGCGTTGCGGAATAACTGCGAGCCACAGGAAGTGCAGGGCAGCACGCCGTGACTGCGGCTCCAGGCCACTGGCGAGCCGCACAGCGCACATTGCAGCTGCTGCGGGCGCGTTACCAGGCGCGGACGGCTGGGCGGCGCGGGTTGGCGCACGTGGCGCGGCGCACGGGTCGGGGCACGCTCCAGCATGGCGAGCTCCTCCGCCGCAGCATGCCAGCCGCGCAGCCAGTTCACATCCTGGTCCAGATAAGCCCTGATCAACTCCATCTCGGCACTGCTCAAACCGCGCAACTCCAGTTCCACGGGGCATTCGTCACGTAGTCGCTCAGCGGTTTCGGCCTCATCCAGGGCCAGCGCGAGCCGTTGCAACAACCGTTCATACAGACCGGAACCCGGAGCACTTGCGCGATGCAGCTCAGCCATCAGTCACCTCAAGACAGGCGGAAACCTCCCGCCCTCAGGCAAAGCTTAGCGGCCCCCCCCGTGCCACACCGAGCGTGCGACAAACGGCGCGGGCTACCGGCTCGAGTGGGGGTCATGTATGCTACGAGGCTTTCTGTAGCCGCCCGACCCGTGTCTTCTCAGGGGTTGGTTCAGCGAAAGGACCACTCGACCTTCCTGGCTGCACAATTCTTTTCCGTACAGGTTCAAATCGCGCCATGCACGAGCAATATCAGCCTCTCGAGATCGAATCCCGGGCCCAGAACTTCTGGAACGAACACAACTCCTTCCGCGTCGACGAAGTCGCCGGCAAGGAGAAGTTCTACTGCCTGTCGATGTTCCCGTATCCGAGCGGCAAGCTACACATGGGGCACGTGCGCAACTACACCATCGGTGACGTGATCAGCCGCTACCACCGCATGCAGGGCAAGAACGTCCTGCAGCCGATGGGCTGGGACGCGTTCGGCATGCCGGCGGAAAACGCCGCGATGAAGAACAACGTCGCACCGGCGGCCTGGACCTACGACAACATCGCCTACATGAAGTCCCAGCTCAACAGCCTGGGCCTGGCGATCGACTGGTCCCGCGAAGTCACCACCTGCAAGCCGGACTACTACCGCTGGGAACAGTGGCTGTTCACCCGCCTGTTCGAGAAGGGCGTGATCTACCGCAAGAACGGTACCGTGAACTGGGACCCGGCGGACCAGACCGTACTGGCCAACGAGCAGGTCATCGACGGCCGTGGCTGGCGCTCGGGCGCGCTGATCGAGAAGCGCGAAATCCCGATGTACTACTTCAAGATCACCGCCTACGCCGAAGAGCTGCTGTCCAGCCTCGACGACCTGCCGGGCTGGCCGGAACAGGTCAAGACCATGCAGCGCAACTGGATCGGCAAATCCCGCGGCATGGAGATCGCCTTCCCGTATGACCAGGCTTCCATCGGCGAAGCCGGCCAGCTGAAGGTCTTCACCACCCGTCCGGACACCCTGATGGGCGCCACCTACGTCGCCGTGGCCGCCGAGCACCCGCTGGCCACCCTGGCCGCCGAGCGCGATCCGTCGCTGCAGGCGTTCATCGACGAGTGCAAGCGCGGCGGCGTCGCCGAAGCCGACATCGCCACCCAGGAGAAGAAAGGCGTCGCCACTTCCCTGTTCGTCGAGCACCCGCTGACCGGCGACAAGCTGCCGGTCTGGATCGCCAACTACGTCCTGATGACCTACGGCGAAGGCGCCGTGATGGCTGTGCCGGGTCACGACGAGCGCGATTTCGAGTTCTCCAACAAGTACGGTCTGCCGATCGTCCAGGTCATCGCCAAGGTCGAAGGCGACAACGACTTCGAAGCCGGCACCTGGAAAGAGTGGTACGGCCTGAAGGACGAGAGCGTCATCACCGTCAACTCCGGCAAGTACGACGGCCTCGGCTACCAGGCCGCGTTCGACGCCATCGGCGCCGATCTCGCCGCCAAGAGCCTCGGCCAGCAGCGTACCCAGTTCCGCCTGCGCGACTGGGGCATCAGCCGCCAGCGCTACTGGGGCTGCCCGATCCCGATCATCCATTGCGACGCCTGCGGCGACGTGCCGGTCCCGGCCGACCAGCTGCCGGTCGTCCTGCCCGAAGACGTGGTGCCGGACGGCGCCGGTTCGCCGCTGGCCAAACTGCCGTCGTTCTACGAGTGCAGCTGCCCGAAATGCGGCCAGCCGGCCAAGCGCGAAACCGACACCATGGACACCTTCGTCGAGTCGTCCTGGTACTTTGCCCGCTATGCCTGCCCGCAGTTCGAAGACGGCATGCTGGACAAGAAGGCTGCCAACTACTGGCTGCCGGTCGACCAGTACATCGGCGGCATCGAGCACGCCATCCTTCACCTGCTCTATGCGCGCTTCTTCCACAAGCTGATGCGCGACGAAGGGCTGATCGACTCCGACGAGCCGTTCAAGAACCTGCTGACCCAGGGCATGGTCGTCGCCGAGACCTACTACCGCGTCGCCGCCAACGGTGGCAAGGAATGGTTCAACCCGGCGGATGTGGAAGTCGAGCGTGACGCCAAGGCCAAGGTCATCGGCGCGCGCCTGAAGACCGACGGCCTGCCGGTGGAAATCGGCGGCACCGAGAAGATGTCCAAGTCCAAGAACAACGGCGTGGACCCGCAGGCCATGATCGACGCTTATGGTGCCGATACCTGCCGCCTGTTCATGATGTTCGCCTCGCCGCCGGACATGAGCTGCGAATGGTCCGACTCCGGCATCGAAGGCGCCAACCGCTTCCTGCGCCGCGTCTGGCGCCTGGCCCAGGCCCACGTCAACGCAGGCCCGGCCGGCGCCGTGGACAAAACCGCCCTGGACGACGCACAGAAGGCCATTCACCGCGCCATCCACCTGGCCATCCGCCAGGCCAGCCAGGACGTCGGCCAGCACCACAAGTTCAACACCGCCATCGCCGCCGTGATGACCCTGATGAACGTGCTGGAAAAAGCCCCGGCCGAATCCGCCGCCGACCGCGCCCTGCTGCAGGAAGGCCTGGAAACCGTCACCCTGCTGCTGGCCCCGATCACCCCGCACATCTGCCACGTGATCTGGGAAGAGCTGGGCAAGGACGGCGCCGTGATCGACGCCAACTGGCCGCAGGTCGACGAAGCCGCCCTGGTGCAGGACAGCCTGCAACTGGTGGTACAGGTCAACGGCAAGCTGCGCGGGCACATTGAAATGCCCGCCAGCGCCAGCCGCGAGGAGGTCGAGGCGGCCGCCCGCGCCAACGAGAACGTGCTGCGCTTCACCGACGGCCTGACCATTCGCAAGGTCATCGTGGTGCCCGGCAAGCTGGTCAATATCGTCGCCAACTAAAAGCAACGCTGGAAAAGACCCATTCGCCCGTGGCACCTTCGCCACGGGCATACCGGATCCACAGGAGTGAGGAAGCTTGATGAAACGTATCCTGACCAGCCTCGCGCTGATCGGCCTGGCCAGCGTGCTGAGTGCCTGCGGTTTCCAACTGCGCGGCCTGGGCGATACGAACTTTGCGCTCAAGGAAATCGACGTGAGTGCGCGCAACGCCTATGGCGACACCGTCACGCAGCTCAAGCAGGTGCTTGAAGGCAGCGGCGTGAAAGTCGTCTCCCGTGCGCCGTACCACCTGATCCTCGCCCGCGAAGACGTGACCCAGCGTAGCGTCAGCTACACCAGCTCGGCGCGCAGCGCGGAAAACGAACTGACCAACACCCTGAGCTACGAGATCCGTGGCACCGACAACCTGCTGTTGCTCGCCAACCAGGTCCAGGTCCGCAAGGTCTACGTGCAGGACGAGAACAACCTGATCGGCTCCGACCAGGAAGCCCAGCAGATTCGCGCCGAAATGCGCCGCGACCTGGTCCAGCAGATGGTCTCCCGCCTGCAGATGATCACCCCGGCCCAGCTCGACGACCTGCAGGCCAAGGCAGAAGCCAAGGCCAAGGCCGAAGCGGACGCGATGAAGGCCGCGGACGAGGCTGCCAAGTCTCAGCCGCAGCAGTCGCCGATCGAATTCCCGAAAGCGCAGTAAGCGACAAGGGGCCGGCCAACCGGCCCCTTTCTCATTATGAAGCTCAATCCCGGACAACTCGCCAAGCACCTGCAAGGCAACCTCGCGCCCGTCTACGTGGTCAGCGGCGACGAGCCCCTGCTCTGCCAGGAAGCCTGCGATGCCATCCGCGCCGCCTGCCGCCAGCGCGATTTCGGCGAGCGCCAGGTGTTCAACGCCGAAGCCAACTTCGACTGGGGCCAACTGATCGAAGCCGGCGCCAGCCTCTCGCTGTTCGCCGAAAAACGCCTGATCGAACTGCGCCTGCCCTCCGGCAAGCCCGGCGACAAGGGCGCGGCCATCCTCCAGGAATACCTGCAGCGCCCGCCGGAAGACACCGTCCTGCTGGTGAGCCTGCCCAAGCTCGACGGCAGCACGCAGAAGACCAAATGGGCCAAGGCCCTGATCGACGGCGATGCTGCCCAGTTCATCCAGATCTGGCCCATCGACGCGCACCAGTTGCCGCAGTGGATTCGCCAGCGCCTGTCCCAGGCTGGCCTCGCCGCCAGCCAGGAGGCGGTCGACCTGATCGCCGCACGCGTGGAAGGCAACCTGCTGGCCGCCGCCCAGGAAATCGAAAAACTCAAGCTGCTTGCCGACGGCCAGCAGATCGATGCCGACACCGTGCAGGCCGCCGTGGCCGACAGCGCGCGATTCGACGTCTTCGGCCTGATCGATGCCGCCCTCAACGGCGAAGCGGCTCACTGCCTGCGCATGCTCGAAGGCCTGCGTGGCGAAGGCGTGGAGCCACCGGTGATCCTCTGGGCCCTGGCCCGGGAAATCCGCGTGCTCGCCAGCCTCGCCCAGCAGTTCAGCCAGGGCGTCCCGCTGGACAAGGCCTTCAGCCAGTGTCGCCCGCCGATCTGGGACAAGCGCCGCCCGCTGATGAGCAAGGCCCTGCAACGGCACACCGCGCAGCGCTGGAACCAGATGCTGCAGGACGCCCAACTGATCGATGCACAGATCAAGGGGCAGGCTCCCGGCAACGTCTGGAACAGCCTCGCCCGCCTCGCCCTGCTGGTCGCCGGCCAGCGCATCAGCCTGCCTTCGGCCTGAGCTCGGCCTGTACAAGCGGGCCGCGCCCGCGATAGCGCCCATCGGGCGCTCCTACAACGATCTATCCAGATCACCTGCAGGAGCGATGCGCGCTATCTCACTCCCATTCCCGCACCTGGCGCACCTCCACACAGCCCAGCCGCCCCGGCGGAATCTTCGCAGCGATACGTTCGGCCTCTTCCATGCTCTGCGCCTCGATCAGGTAGAAGCCGCCCAACTGCTCCCGCGTCTCGGCAAATGGCCCGTCGGTAACGGCCAGCTTTTCACCCTGCCCACGCAGCGTGCGCCCCGTCGGCGTCGGCAGCAGCGCGTTGGCCGCGATGTAGTTGCCGCTGCGCCGCAGTTGCTCGCTGTAGGTCATGCACTCGTCGACGATGCCGCGCAACTCGGCTTCCGGCAGCTCCGCCGCCTTGCGCTCGTCGAAATAGATCATGCAGAGAAACTTCATCGCCCTTGTCCTCGTTCTTGTTCGTTATGCCAGGAAGGTCCGTCGCCCCAGCGTAGCCCCTATCCGCCCGCGTCGGCCCTGGCCCGCCCACCGGTTGACCAGCGGCATGGACAAGCGTGCCAGATAGGTGGAAGATTCGCGCGCCGGCACCGGGTCGGCCTCAAGAGGAAAGTCAGATGGCGAAGAAATCCAAACGGCCGAACAAGGCCAAGTCCCTGGTGGCACAACCACTGTTCCGCAGCCGCCAGGAACAGCCGCTCAAAGGCAAAGGCAGCTACCGCCGCGAAGCCTCCCGAAATTGGGAGGCTTCTTCGCTTCTGGCGGCCTGAAAACCTCAGAAAACCTGAACCACCCCCGCCCTTGCGCTTTCAACCGGACAGCCATGCACCTGGAGGTCCACCATGAAAGCCCCCCTGATCGTCGCCATCCTCGCCCTCCCCTTCAGCCTGTCCGCCCATGCGTTCTGCTCCGACCAGGAAGCCGAAGCCAAGGGTAAGCAAGTCGCCGCCAAGGTCACCGAAGTCACCCGCAGCGATCCCCAACGCGCACAGAAGCTCAACGAGAAACTGGCCGAGATGAACAAGTCCCGCTCCAGTGAACAACGCCCGGACGACTGTGCCGCGTACGACGACATGCTCAAGGAACTCAGTCAGAGCGCCCCCAAGGTCGACCAGGAAACCGGCAGCAAGCCGCAGCCGTAGCACCGCCAGGGCGGTACGAAGCGAGCCTGCGAGCGGTTCCGGCAAGTGGCGTTGCATCGCGCCGCCCGACGGACGCTACAGCGTGGCGGGAATTTTCCTCCGGCCGTGCCATCGAATCCTGCGTACCCGGCGCTTCTGCCCAACGCAGACGCGTCACAGAGGCCATGCTAAGGTGGCCCCTCGCCTGCCCGTTCCCGAGGAGAGCAATGCGCAAGCCCGTTTCACCTGTCGTCGGCCAACGCTGCCTGCTCGTCGCCGCCCTGTCCCTGGCCAGCTTCGGCCTGTTGACCTCCTGTACCGAGCCGCCCCCCAAAGGCGCCACCGCCGAGTACGCTCAACCCACGCAGAGCTTCGCCCAATGGCGCGACGGCTTCCGCGCGCAGGCGCTCGCTGCGGGCATCAGCGCCGCCACTTTCGATACTGCATTCGAAGGCATCGAGCCGGATGATTCGGTGGTCACTGCCGATCGCAGCCAACCCGAGTTCAGCCGTCCCGTCTGGCAATACCTGGAAAGCGCGGTGTCGTCTGCGCGAGTACGCAACGGGCAGGACCGCCTGCAACAGAACGCCAAGGTACTGCAGCGCATCGACGCAACCTACGGTGTGGACCGGGAAGCCGTCGTGGCGATCTGGGGCATGGAGAGCAACTTCGGCCAGCAGATGGGCAGCAAGAACGTCATCCGCTCCCTCGCCACCCTGGCCTACGAGGGCCGTCGCCCGGACTTCGGCCGCGACCAGTTGATCGCCGCACTGCAGATCATCCAGCACGGCGACGTGCCCGCGAGCAACATGATCGGCTCCTGGGCCGGCGCCATGGGCCAGACCCAGTTCATCCCCACGACCTACAACCGCTATGCCGTGGACTTCGACGGCGACGGCCGCCGCGATATCTGGAGCTCGTCGCCGGACGCCCTGGCCTCCACCGCCAACTACCTCAAGACCTCCGGCTGGCAGCGCGGCCAGTCCTGGGGCTTCGAAGTGCGCCTGCCGCCAGGCTTCGACTACTCCCAGGCGGACATGGACATCCGAAAACCGATGAGCGAATGGCTGCGTCAGGGAATAAAGGTGGCTGGCGGCAACCTGCCGAGCGACCCACAAGCCAGCGTCTCGCTACTCCTGCCCGCCGGTTACCGCGGTCCTGCGTTTCTGGTGACAGACAATTTCCGCGCCATCCTCAAGTACAACAACTCGACATCCTATGCCCTCGCCGTCGGCCTGCTGGCGGACAGCTTCAAGGGCGGCGAACAACTGGTGGCGAGCTGGCCGGAGGAAGACATTCCGTTGAGCCGCTCTGAGCGCATCGAACTACAACAATTGTTAGTGCAGCGAGGGTATCAACCGGGAACTGCCGACGGCATCATCGGCGCCAACACACGCAAGGCGATCCGTGCCTTCCAGCAATCGATCGGCTCGCCGGCGGATGGTTATCCGACCCCGGCCCTGCTGGAGTTGCTCCGACAGAAAAGCTGAATGAAAAAGGCGCCCTCGGGCGCCTTTTTCATTCAAGAGCTGGCCATTCAGCCGATCTTGGTGCCGTGAGCTTGCTGGTCGGCATGGTACGAGGAGCGTACCAGCGGGCCGGAGGCGACGTTCTTGAAGCCCATCTTCTCGCCTTCCTCGGCGAACCAGGCGAAGGTGTCCGGGTGGACGAAGCGCTGCACCGGCAGGTGATTGCGCGAGGGCTGCAGGTACTGGCCGAGGGTCAGCATGTCGATGTCGTGCTCGCGCATGCGGTGCATGACTTCGATGACTTCCTCGTCGGTCTCGCCCAGGCCGAGCATCAGGCCGGACTTGGTCGGTACGTGCGGCACCATCTGCTTGAACTTCTGCAGCAGGTCCAGCGACCACTCGAAGTCGGAGCCCGGACGGGACGACTTGTACAGGCGCGGCACGGTTTCCAGGTTGTGGTTGAACACGTCCGGCGGCTCGTTGGCGGTGATTTCCAGGGCGATGTCCATGCGGCCGCGGTAGTCCGGGACCAGGGTTTCCAGCTGTACGCCGGGGGACAGCTTGCGGATCTCCCGCAGGCAGTCGGCGAAGTGCTGGGCGCCGCCGTCGCGCAGGTCGTCGCGGTCCACCGAGGTAATTACCACGTACTTCAGGCGCAGGTCGGCGATGGCGATGGCGAGGTTGGTCGGCTCATCGACATCCAGCGGCTTCGGACGGCCATGGCCGACGTCGCAGAACGGGCAGCGACGGGTGCAGATGTCGCCCATGATCATGAAGGTGGCGGTACCGCCGGAGAAGCACTCGCCCAGGTTCGGGCAGGAGGCTTCCTCGCAGACGCTGTGCAGCTTGTGCTTGCGCAGCAGTTGCTTGATGCGGTCGACCTCGGGGGACACGGGGATGCGCACGCGAATCCAGTCGGGCTTCTTCGGCAGTTCGTCGGTGGGGATGATCTTCACCGGAATGCGCGCGACCTTCTCTGCGCCGCGCAGCTTGACGCCGACTTCTACCTTGCCGGGCTTGGCGGCCGGGGCGGCCTGACCGGAGTTCTCCACAACAGTGCTCATCTAGGTTGGATCCCGCCCGTTAGGGTCTTCTGTGCCGCGTAGCCAAGGCGTTCGACGAGTTCGCCACGCAGGCGCTCGCGCACATCGGCCAATGCGATGGGGCCGGCCAGCTGGCTGAGCTGGGTCATGGCCATGCCTGCGTAACCGCAGGGATTGATGCGTCGAAAGGGTTCCAGGTCCATGTCCACGTTCAGAGCCAGGCCATGGAAGGAACGGCCGTTGCGGATGCGCAGGCCGAGGGATGCGATCTTCGCGCCGTCCACATAGACGCCCGGAGCATCGGGTTTGGACACAGCCGTGACGCCGTAGCTGTCGAGCAGGCCGATGAGGCTCTGCTCGATGCGCGAAACCAGGTCGCGCACGCCAATGCCGGAGCGGCGCACGTCGAGCATCAGGTAGGCGACCAACTGGCCAGGGCCGTGGTAGGTCACCTGCCCGCCGCGATCGACCTGGACGACCGGGATGTCGCCGGGGAACAGTACGTGCTCGGCCTTGCCGGCCTGGCCCTGGGTGAACACGCGCTCGTGTTCGAGCAGCCAGACTTCATCGGGCGTGACGGGTTCGCGCTCGGCGGTGAAGCGCTGCATGGCGTGCCAGGTCGGCTCGTAAGGAAGGATCCCCAGCTCACGAAAGCCCAGCGTTTCGCCCATCAGAGCACCATGTGGACGCGGCCGGTGGCGCGCAGGTCTTTATGGATGTTCTGCAGTTGGTCGACGCCGGTGGCGGTGATCAGCACCTGCACGGACAGGAAGCGGCCGTTGCGGCTGTCACGGGTGACCAGGGTGGTGATGTCGAGGTCCGGCGCGTGGCGCTGGATGACTTCGACGACCAGGTCCGGGAAACCTTCCCCGGCGTCGCCGATGACCTTGATCGGGTAGCGTTCGCAGGGGAACTCGATCTTCGGTGCGGGCTGTTCGCTGGTGTCGACGGAATCAGGGGTATCAGTCATGGCTCTCGCGGGCGTGTGGCCCGCCTCCGCATGAGCGTCCGGGATGGGGGCGCTCCGGGTGGATCGGACGACGGCCGCCGGGCCACGGGGGGACCCGGCAGTCGCAGGCGGGCATTTTACCCGAGTTTGCGACTGCGCGGGCGGGTCAATCCCGGTCTTGTATACAAAAGTGCAAGACCGGGACAGGCGGTCAGTTGAACAGGCCGTAGAAGAACAGGCGGATGCTGTCCCAGATGCGGCGGAAGAAGCCGCCTTCTTCCACCGCGTTCAGGGCGACCAGGTCGGCGGTGCGGACGACCTTGTCGTTCAGCTTGACCTCGACCTTGCCGATGACCTGGCCCTGCTGGATCGGCGCCATCAGGTTCGGCTCGACGACCATGTTGGCCTGCAGCTGCTTGAGCTGGCCGCGCGGCACGGTCATGGTCAGGTCTTCGGACAGGCCAGCCTTGACTTCATGCTCGGAGCCTTTCCAGACCATGGCCTTGGTCAGCTCGGCGCCCTTCTTGTAGAAGGTCTGGGTTTCGAAGAAGCGGAAGCCGTAGGTCAGCAGCTTCTGGGTCTCGGCGGCGCGGGCCTGTTCGCTGTTGGTGCCGAACACCACGGCGATCATGCGCTGGCCGTCACGCACGGCGGAAGCCACCAGGCAGTAGCCGGCTTCGTCGGTGTGGCCGGTCTTCAGGCCGTCGACGGTCTTGTCGCGCCACAGCAGCAGGTTGCGGTTGGGCTGCTTGATGTTGTTCCAGAAGAACTCTTTCTGCGCGTAGATGGCGTAGTGGGTCGGCTCGCCGTAGATGATGGCGCGGGCCAGGGTGGCCATGTCCTTGGCGGACGAGTAGTGGTCCGGGTTGGGCAGACCGGTGGCGTCCATGAAGTGGGAGTTGGTCATGCCCAGCTTCTGCGCGGTGGTGTTCATCATGTCGGCGAAGGCATCTTCGCTGCCGGCGATGTGCTCGGCCAGAGCGACGGAGGCGTCGTTGCCCGACTGGATGATGATGCCGTGCAGCAGGTCGCTCACCGAGACCTGGGAGCCGACCTTGATGAACATGCGCGAGCCACCAGTGCGCCAGGCGTGTTCGCTGACGGTGACCAGGTCGGACTCGGCGATGCGGCCGCCTTCGATTTCCTTGGTGGCGATGTAGGCGGTCATCAGCTTGGTCAGGCTGGCGGGCGGCAGGCGCTCGTCGCCGGCGTTCTCGACCAGGATGTTGCCGCTGGCGCCATCCATCAGCACCCAGGCCTTGGCCGCGAGCTGCGGGGCGGCGGGAACGACTTCAGCTGCCCAGCTGGCCACGGGGGCGCTGAACAACACGAGCAAGGACAGGCGTTTGGCGAAGTTGAAGATGTTCATCCGTCTCTCTGGGGTTCACTAATGGTCAAACAATCCCCTTGAGGGGAACTCGGGTGCTGCAACCTCTGACAGGCCGCTGCGGCACGTGCGGTGGAATCTCAGTCCAGGCGCACGAGCTTGGGTTGGCCAAGGTTGGCCACGCGGATGCTGTCCTGCATCCGGCTTGCTTCATCCTGCGTTCCGATCGGTCCCAGGCGCACTCGGTACAAGGTCTGCTGGTTGACCACGACCGAGCTGATAAAGGATTTCGCCCCCGTCAGGCCGCCGACCTTCTCCTTGAGAAGCTCCGCAGCGTCCGGGTTGGCGAAGGCACCCACCTGGAGATACAGGCCATCGGCTGGTAATGAAGCGTTTTTTTTTGAGTCGATCTGGACCGGCGCCACAGGCGCGGCGTGCTGCGCCGGCGGCGGCGTGTAGGTTTCGATGGGCTGGGCCATGGCGACCGCCTGCGGCTGCGCGGCGGCAGGCTGCGAGGCCATCTTCGGCAGGGCCATGATCATCGGCGGCTGCTTGCCCTGGGAGGCCCACCAGCGGTCGGGGTCGATGCCCTCGACCTTCACATGGGCGGTGCCCGTCTCGGCGTAGCCGAGCTTCTTGGCGGCGGCGAAGGACAGGTCGATCACCCGGTCGGAATAGAACGGACCGCGGTCGTTGACGCGGACGATGACGCTCTTGCCGTTGTCCAGGTTGGTCACGCGGACGTAGCTGGGCAGGGGCAGGGTCTTGTGCGCGGCGGTCATGCCGTAGAGGTCGTACTGCTCGCCGTTGGCGGTGGCCTGGCCATGGAACTTGGTGCCGTACCAGGAGGCGGTGCCGACCACGCTGTAGGTGTTCGCGTTGTTGAGCGGGTAGTAGGTCTTGCCCAGCACGGTGTAGGGGTTGTTCTTGAACGGCCCGTTGTGCGGCATCGGCACGGCATCGGGGATGCGCGAGACGTCCACGTCCCACCAGGGCGCGCCGTCGCGGTGCGGGCGGTTGTAATCATAGGGACCGGAAATGCCGCTGCTGGCCACCGGCTGCTGCTGGGGCGCACGGTTGCCGGTGCAGCTGGCGAGGAACACGGTGCTCAGGCCAACGCAGGCGGCCAGCGACCAGAGGCCGGGACTTGCGATTCGCTTGCTCAATGGACACCTCGTGCCTTGGCGATCTCGCCGGCCAGCTGATGGACCGCCATGGCGTACATGGCGCTGCGGTTGTAGCGGGTGATCACGTAGAAGTTCGGCAGACCGACCCAGTACTCGGTGCCCTGTGCGCCTTCCAGGCGCATGGCGGTCACCATCAGGTCGTCGCGGATCACGTCATGGGTTCGCCAGCCCTGAGAGCGTAGCTGACCGAGGTTCATCTGCGGCTCCAGGCCCTGGGTGAGCGCGTCTTCGGCGGTGGAGGTACCGATTTCCGCCTGCGACACCACCGGCTCGCCGGTATGCCAGCCGTGCTGCTTGAAGTAGTTGGCGACGCTGCCGATGGCATCGGTGGGGTCGCTCCAGATATTGATGTGGCCGTCGCCGTCGAAATCCACGGCGTAGGCCCGGAAGCTGCTCGGCATGAACTGCGGCAGCCCCATGGCGCCAGCGTAGGAACCGGTCAGGCTGAGCGGGTCGACCTGCTGTTCGCGGGCCAGCAGCAGGAACTGCTTGAGTTCCTTGCGGAAGAAGTCGGCGCGCGGCGGGTAGTCGAAGCCCAGGGTGGACAGCGCGTCCATCACCTTGAAGTTGCCGGTATTGCGGCCGAAGAAGGTCTCCACGCCAATGATGGAGACGATGTACTGGGCCGGCACGCCGTATTCCTGCTCGGCGCGGGCCAGGGCTTCGGCATTCTGGTTCCAGAAGTCCACGCCGCGGTTGATGCGCGCGTCGGTGACGAAGATCGGGCGGTATTCCTTCCAGGTCTTCACCCGCTCGGCCGGGCGGGAGATGGCGTCGAGGATGGACTGCTTGCGCTCCACGTCGTGGAAGAGGCCCATGAGCTGCTCGCCGGCGAAGCCGTAGTCACGGGTCATCTCGCTGACGAACTCGGCGACCTGGGGCGAACCATCGTAGTCGCCCGCGGCCGCGACGCCGGACATGCCGATCGCCCCCGCGATTCCGACCCAATGCACCCCCCTGGCAGCCCAGGCGCGCAGTACTTGCATTCCTTTCTTCACTCTTGTCATCAAACCTGGGCGATCCACTTCCGGTGGGTGTGGATCGACATCAAAACGCCGAACCCTGACATCAGGGTCACCAGCGAAGTTCCGCCGTAACTGATAAAGGGCAGCGGTACCCCCACCACTGGCAACAATCCGCTGACCATACCAATGTTGACGAACACATACACGAAGAAGGTCATGGTGATACTGCCGGCAAGCAGCTTGCCGAACAGCGTCTGCGCCTGCGCCGTGATCACCAGCCCCCGGTAGATCACCAGCAGGTACAGCACCAGCAGGAGGCACACCCCGACCAGGCCGAACTCTTCGCCGAGCACGGCAATGATAAAGTCCGTGTGGCTTTCGGGCAAAAAATCCAGATGGGACTGCGTGCCCAGCAGCCAGCCCTTGCCGAAGACGCCGCCCGAACCGATGGCCGCTTTTGACTGGATGATGTTCCAGCCGGTGCCCAGCGGGTCGCTTTCCGGATCGAGGAAGGTCAGTACGCGCTGCTTCTGGTAGTCGTGCATGACGAAGTACCACATGCCCACCGCGACCGGCACCGCCGCCGAGACGGCGGTGATGATCCAGCGCCAGCGCAGGCCGCCGACGAACAGCACGAAGGAACCGGAGGCCAGCACCAGCATGGCGGTGCCCAGGTCCGGCTGCTTGAGGATCAGCACGAAGGGCACGACGATCAGCGCCAGGCCGATCACGCTGTGCTTGAAGCCCGGCGGCAGGGCGCGCTTGGACAGGTACCAGGCGATGGTCATGGGCATCAGCAGCTTCATGAACTCCGCCGGCTGGAAGCGGATCACCCCGGGAATGTTGATCCAGCGGGTCGCGCCCATGGCGTTGTGGCCCATCACGTCCACCACCACCAGCAGCGCCACGCCGATCAGATAGCCCAGCGGCACCCAGCGGGCGAGGAAGCGCGGTTCGATCTGCGCCAGCACGAACATCGCGCCCAGGCCCAGGCCGAAGGACGACGCCTGCTTGATCAGCAGGTCCCAGCTCTTGCCGCTGGCGGAATACAGGACGAACAGGCCGACCGAGCCGAGGGTCACCAGCAGCAGGAGCAGCAGGCCGTCGATGTGCAGGCGCTGCAGCAGGCTGGAGCGCCGCTTCATCACGTCTTCGCTGGACAGCGTGCGGTCGAAATTTCCGTTCATGGTCATGGTTTTGGCGCCTCCGCCGTAGCCTGAGGTGCGTATTCGGGTTTGAGCTTGCCGGTCTCGTCGAGCAGCCAGGCATCGGTCACGGCCTTGAGCACGGGAGCGGCGACGCCGGAGCCGGATTCACCGTTCTCCACCATTACCGCCACGGCGATCTGCGGACTGTCCGCCGGGGCGAAGCCGACGAACAACGCATGGTCACGATGGCGCTCCAGCAGCTTGGAGCGGTTGTACTTCTCCCCCTGCTTGATCGCCACGACCTGCGCGGTACCGGACTTGCCGGCAATTCGGTAGACGGACGTGGCACCGACCTTGTGCGCGGTACCGCGGGCACCGTGAACCACCTGCTGCATGCCGTAGTCCACCAGGTTCCAGTTGTTCGGGTCCTTGAGCTGGATGTCCGGCATCGGGTCCTCGTCCACCGGCGGCTTGCCATCGATGGTCTTGGCCAAGTGCGGGCGGATCCACTTGCCCTTGTTCGCCAGCAGCGCGGTCATCTGCGCCAGTTGCAGCGGGGTCGACTGCATGTAGCCCTGGCCGATGCCCAGAATCAGGGTTTCACCCGGGAACCAGGCCTGCCGCCGCAGGGCGCGCTTCCACTGGCGGGATGGCATCAGGCCGTCGGCTTCGCCATACATGTCCAGGGCAACGCGCTGGCCGAAGCCGAACCGGCTCATGTAATCGTGCAGCCGATCGATTCCCAGCTTGTGGGCGAGATCGTAGAAGTAGGTGTCGTTGGACCGCATGATCGCGGTTTCCAGGGTGACCCAGCCGTCGCCGGTGCGGTTCCAGTTGCGGTACTTGTGGTCGTAGTTGGGCAATTGATAGAAGCCCGGATCGAACACACGGCTGGTGGGCGTCACCACACCGGCGTCGAGCCCCGCGATGGCCACCGCCGGCTTCACCGTCGAACCCGGCGGGTACAGGCCGCGCAGCACGCGGTTGTACAGCGGGCGATCCTCGGAATCGCGCAGCGCCGCGTAATCCTTGAAACTGATGCCGGTGACGAACAGGTTGGGGTCGTAGGCTGGCTGGCTGACCATCGCCAGCACCTCGCCGGTGGACGGCTGGATCGCCACGATGGCGCCACGTCGGCCGGCCAGTGCGGTTTCGGCGGCGGCCTGCAGCTTGCTGTCGATGCTCAGTACGATGTCCCGGCCGGAGATCGGCTCGGTACGCCTGAGCACGCGCAACACGCGGCCACGGGCGTTGGTCTCGACTTCTTCGTAGCCCACGGTGCCGTGCAGCGCATCCTCGTAGAACTTCTCCACACCCGTCTTGCCGATGTGGTGGGTACCCGAGTAGGCCACCGGATCAAGCCGCTTCAGCTCCGCCTCGTTGATTCGCCCGACATAGCCAACCGAGTGGGCAAAGTGCTCACCCAGCGGGTAATGGCGGACGAACTGCGCGGCGACGTCGACGCCGTTCAGGCGGTACTGGTTCACCGCGATGCGGGCGATCTGCTCTTCGGACAGCTCGAACATGATCGGCACCGGCTCGAACGGCCGCCGTCCCTGCTTCATGCGCTTCTCGAAGATGGCCTTGTCTTCCTCGGTCAACCCCAGGATTTCGACGAGGTTCTTCAACGTATCCTGCAGGTTCTCCGTACGTTCGCGGGTAATCGTCAGGCTGAAGCTGGGACGGTTGTCGGCGATGATCACGCCGTTGCGGTCGAAGATCAGCCCGCGATTGGGCGGAATCGGCTGCACATGGACGCGGTTGTTCTCCGACAGCGTCGAGTGGTAGTCGTACTGCGTCACCTGCAGGTGATACATGCGCGCCACCAGCACCAGCGCGAGCAGGAAGATCGCTACCCCGCCGACGATGACGCGGGCGCGGACCAGGCGGGCGTCCTTCTCGTGGTCCTTGAGCTGTATCGGCTGCGGCATCGAAAACGGCTACGACTACTTGTGGTAGGGGTGCCCGGACAGAACCGTCCAGGCGCGGTAGATCTGCTCGCCGACCAGGATCCGCACCAGCGGGTGCGGCAGGGTCAGCGGCGACAGCGACCAGCGCTGCTCGCTGCGCGCGCAGACCTCCGGTGCCAGGCCTTCCGGCCCGCCAACCATGAGGTTGACGGTTCGCGCGTCCAGGCGCCAGCGGTCGAGTTCCTGCGCCAGCTGGGGGGTGCTCCAGGGCTTGCCTTCGACTTCCAGGGTGACGATGCGTTCCCCGGGCTGGACCTTGCTCAGCATGGCCTCGCCTTCCTGGCGGATCAGCCGCGCCACGTCGGCATTCTTGCCGCGCGTGTTCAGCGGGATTTCCACCAGTTCCAGGGACAGCTCCGAGGGCAGGCGCTTGACGTACTCCGTCCAGCCCTCTTCCACCCAGCGCGGCATGCGCGAGCCGACCGCGATCAGACGCAGACGCACGGCAGGCTTACTCGGCGCTGTGGTGTGCGCGGCTCTGCTCGGCGCCCTGCCACAGGCGCTCCAGGTCGTAGAACTGGCGGGTGGCCGGCTGCATGACGTGAACCACGACGTTGGCGAGGTCGATCAGGACCCATTCGCCGCCTTCCTGGCCTTCGCTGCCGATCGGGCGCACGCCCTGTTCCTTGACCTTTTCCAGGACGTTGTCGGCCAGCGACTTGACCTGACGGCTGGAGGCGCCGGTGGCGATGACCATGACGTCGGTGATGCTGGTCTTCTCGCGCACGTCGATGACGGTGATGTCCTGCGCCTTGAGATCTTCCAGGGCGGCGATGGTCAGTTCGACCAGTTGTTCGGTTTGCATTGAATGACTCTCTAACGTGATCAGTGAGACGCCTGGTACAGGCCGTGCGCCTCGATATAGTTCAATACCGCATCCGGCACCAGGTAGCGCACCGAGCGCCCCTGCGACAGGAGTTGGCGGATCTGGGTGGCGGATACTGCCAGCGGCGTCTGCCAGACGAAGGTGATCTGCCCGGCGGGGCCGGTCATCGCCTTCGGGTCGGCAACACTGCGCGCCGCCAGCAGGTCGCGCAGGTCTTCCGGCGGCTCGCTGTCGGCATCCGGGCGCTGCAGCACGACGATATGACAGTGCTCCAGCAACTCTTCCCAGCGATGCCAGGTCGGCAGGCCGCAGAATGCGTCCCAGCCGACCAGCAGGAACAACTGGTCCTGCTCATCCAGCTCCCCACGCAGCGACTCCAGGGTGTCGATGGTGTAGGAGGGTTTGTCACGCTTCAGCTCGCGGTCATCGACCACCAGCGGGGTCACGCCGGCTACCGCCAGCTCGACCATCGCCAGCCGCTGCTCCGGTTTCACCTGGGGGGTGTCGCGGTGCGGCGGGCGGAAGTTGGGGATCAGGCGCAACTCGTCGAATTCGAACTGCTCGGCCATCTCCAGCGCACTGCGCAGGTGGCCGATGTGCACCGGGTCGAAGGTGCCGCCGAACAGCCCGACACGACGGGAACGCGCCTTGTTCATCAGGTCCGCACGTGTCCGTCGCCGAACACCACGTATTTCTCGCTGGTCAGGCCTTCCAGGCCGACCGGGCCGCGGGCGTGCAGCTTGTCGGTGGAAATGCCGATCTCCGCGCCCAGGCCGTACTCGAAGCCATCGGCGAAGCGGGTCGAGGCGTTGACCATGACCGAGGCCGAGTCCACTTCGGTGAGGAAGCGGCGGGCATCGGTGAAGTTCTCGGTGATGATCGCGTCGGTGTGTTGCGAGCCGTAGGTGTTGATGTGCTCGATGGCCTGGTCCAGGCCGTCGACGATGCGGATCGACAGGATCGGCGCGTTGTATTCGGTGCGCCAGTCTTCCTCGGTGGCTTCCAGCACATCGGCGCCCAGCAGCGCGCGGGTGGCGGCGTCGCCGCGCAGCTCCACGCCCTTGTCACGGTAGATAGCGGCCAGCGGCGGCAGCACGCGGTCGGCGATGCCGGCGTGCACCAGCAGCGTTTCCATGGTGTTGCACGGCGCATAGCGCTGGGTCTTGGCGTTGTCGGCGACGCGGATGGCCTTGTCGAGGTCGGCGGCGACGTCGATATAGACGTGGCAGATGCCGTCCAGGTGCTTGATCACCGGGACCTTGGCGTCGCGGCTGATGCGCTCGATCAGGCCCTTGCCGCCGCGCGGAACGATGACGTCCACGTACTCGGGCATGGTGATCAGCGCGCCGACGGCGGCGCGGTCGGTGGTTTCCACGACCTGCACGACGCTGGCCGGCAGGCCGGCCTTGGCCAGGCCGGTCTGGATGCACGCGGCGATGGCCTGGTTGGAATGGATCGCCTCGGAGCCGCCGCGCAGGATGGTGGCGTTGCCGGACTTCAGGCACAGGCTGGCGGCGTCGATGGTCACGTTCGGACGGGATTCGTAGATGATCCCCACCACACCCAGCGGCACGCGCATCTTGCCCAGCTGGATACCGGACGGCACGTAGCGCATGTCACGGATCTCGCCGATCGGGTCCGGCAGCGTGGCGACCTGGCGCAGGCCCTCGATCATGTCGTCGATGCGCGCCGGCGTCAGGGCCAGGCGGTCGAGCATGGCTGGCTCCAGACCGTTGGCACGGCCATTGGCCAGATCCCGTTCGTTGGCTTCGGTCAACTGGGCGCGGGCGGCGTCCAGGGCATCGGCTGCGGCCAACAGGGCTTGGTTCTTCTGCGCGGTCGTGGCGCGCGCGACAACGCGCGACGCTTCACGGGCGGCGCGGCCCAGGCGGCTCATATAGTCGAGAACGGACTCGGTCATGATCAAACGCGTCTGCGTGAGGGAAATGCGCAAGTATAGCGGGAGCGCGCCCTCAGCGGCCAGCCACAGCAGCCGGCCGGTCAGCGACGCGCTTCGCGTAACGCCAACCACCTCGCACGCCACGCCCCATCGGTGAAACGGTGACATCCGCAGGTCCCCCGGCCCCCTCCGCCGCCCGAAGGTTGGGTAACCAAATTCGTATCGGCTGGTTACCTTGCTCGGGGCACGCTGTCGTTTTGCATTGCCCCAAACGGCAGCGGGCCCCGTTGCTAATTGCCCCCGCAGTGCTCGCGTGCCAGGGAAACATGCCAGGGAAGAACAACAAGAGGCGGCCCACCGCCGGAGAACTGCCATGCGCTATCGCACTGATTACAGCGCCCAGGCCCTGACCGCCGCCCCGGCGGTGCTGGAACTGGACGGTTGGCAACTGCACTACCAGGCCTTCTCCTCCAGGGAAGATGACACCCGCCCGCCTGTCCTGCTGCTGGGCGGCGCGTTCCAGAGCTTCCGCTCCTTCGCCAGCGAGGTTTCCGAGCTGCTCGCCGGGCACCCGGTGATCCTGCTCGACCTGCCCAGCCAGGGCGGCAACCTGCAACTGGCGCCCGAGCTGAGCCTGGAAGACCTGGCCGACCTCATCGCCGCTTTCGCCGAAACCCTGCACTTGCCGCCGCTGATGCCCATCGGGCTGTCCTACGGCTCGGCGCTCGCCGCGCTGTTCGCCGCCCGCCACCCGGCGCGCTGCGGCCGCCTGCTGCTGGCCGGCATCACCGCCTTCGGCCGACCCGGCGCTCGCGCGCTGCTGGTGGAAGCCCTGGCGCGCCTGGAACTGGGCGAGCAGACGCCTTTCGCCCACGGCGTGCTGACCGGCCTGATAAACCCGCTGCGCCTGGCCGATACCGGCGTTTCCCCGGTATTCCGCAAGGCCTTGCTGCGCCAGTTGCAGCGCCTGACCCCGGCGGAAATCGAACGCTACCGGCAGAACAGCCAGCGCCTGCTGGCCTTCGGCGGCTTCGACCGTCACCCGCAATGCCCGACCCTGGTGCTGGCCGGCGAGTACGATCATTTCACCCAGCCGTGGGAACATGCCGAATTCGCCCATGCCTGCGCCGATGCAGAGTTTGCGCTGATCCACGACGCCGACCACCTGGCCCAGTTCGAACGCCGCGATGCCTGTGCGCGGCTTTACAACCCGTTCCTGCTCGGCGAGCCACTGCCACGCAGTGCCGCCGGTAGCACGCGTTTCCAGCGCCAGCAGCTGCTGCACCTGGAGCGCCGTTTCGAGGCGCGCCTGGCGCCGGCCGATCAGCGCGCCGTATTGCGCAACAGCGAGGGCGGCGAATGGCGCTGCGAGCTGGCGGAGCTGGGGTACTTCGGTGGCCTGATCCGCGTCGAGCTGCCGGCCGATCGCCCTGCGCGCGGCTGGAAGCTCGCCGCCGCCGGACTGCCGGAGCTGGACATCCTGCCGCTGCGCTACAGCGGCGACGGCCTGGCCTTCATCTTTGCCCACGGCGACCCGCAGGCCAGCGCGGCGCTGGCGGCAATGGTAGTGCCGATGCAGCAGGGGGCGTGTGCGGCCTGAGCAGAAACTCTCATGGTCCAGATTTCGGCTCCCGGCGCATCCCCTCACCCTAACCCTCTCCCAGAGGGAGAGGGGACTGTTCGGCATGAGGCAAAACCACAGCCGGCACCATCGGTCCCCCTCTCCCTCCGGGAGAGGGCTGGGATGAGGGGGATACCCCGGCACAGACCTCAGGCATTGGCACTGTTCGCGAGCAAGCTCGCTCCTACAAAAGAGCCTCGGCAGTGCATCGGGGCCGTTGTAGGAGCGAGCTTGCTCGCGAACCGCCCAGCCCCGAGCCTAAAGCCGCGCTTCGATCACCCGCACCAGACTCGGCATCCGCCCTTTCGGCAAGCCCAGCCCTGCGCCATCCACCTGCGGATCGAGCACGCCCACCCGGCCAAATCCGCAGCCGATGAACGCCTGCTCGATCTCCGCGGCGCTGCGGTAATGCAGCGGATAGCCGCCACGGGTCAGCCGTCCGATCAGCCCGACGCCCCAGCGGATCTGGCGGTAGCGCGGGTGTTCGCGCAGGTCGGGGTAGAGTTCGGTCAGGTAGGTCGCTTCCGGGAACACCCGCAGCGCGGCAGCCAGGCGGCGCCAGAAGCCCTCGATCACCGGGCGCTGGAAGTAGTTCACCAGCCCCTCGGTAATCACCGCCACCGGGCGGTCGGGGTCCAGCTCGCCGAACAGAGCGGCCAGGCTTTGCTCGCCTCGTTCGGCGAGGATATCCACAGCCCGCACGCGGTGCTTGCCGTCCAGCCAGCCCTGTTCCTGCAGCAGCGCGGACTTGCGCGCGGCCATCGGTGGCAGGTCGGCCTCAATATAAGTCAGCTGGGGATAGCGCTCGCGGAAGCGCCGGCCACGGGGCGAAAGCCCGCAGGCGATCTCCACCACCTGGGTGACACCGCGCGATTCGATGGCCTGGGTCAGCCGGGCATCGATCAGCAGATGACGTTGTAACAGGAAGTCTTCGATATTCAGCCCGAAGCCGATCCGCGCCCCCCAGTTGATCGGCGCCACGCAGCCATGCACCCAGCGGCCGAACGCCGTGGCAAAGGCCGGGTCCGCCAGTTGATGGCGATACCAGACGTAACCGGTGTAGTGCGCGCTGGGGGTGATGTGGGCGCTGTCGGCCCGGATCCGTTCAGCCATGCTTAAGAATCTTGTTGTTATGATTCCCCAGCCTAAGACCGGCCCGAGAACCGCGACAATCCGATGCCCGCCGAACCCAACCTAAGTTTGCCCTGGCCCGAGGCCAATCCCCTGCCGGACGCCTTCTTCAACCGCGATGCCCTCACCGTCGCCCGCGAACTGCTGGGCAAGGTGATCCGCCACCGGGTCGGCGAGCTGTGGCTGTCCGCGCGGATCATCGAGACCGAGGCCTATTACCTCGACGAGAAAGGCAGCCACGCCTCGCTGGGCTACACCGAGAAGCGCAAGGCGCTGTTCCTCGATGGCGGGCACATCTACATGTATTACGCGCGCGGCGGCGACTCGCTGAACTTCAGCGCCGGCGGCCCGGGCAATGCGGTGCTGATCAAGTCCGGCCACCCCTGGCTCGATCGCATTTCCGGTGACGACGCCCTGGCCTGCATGCGCCAGCTGAACCCCGCCGCCGACGGTAGCGAACGCGCGCTGGGCAAGCTGTGCAACGGCCAGACCCTGCTCTGCCGCTCCATGGGCCTGAAAGTGCCGGAGTGGGACGCCCAGCGCTTCGACCCGCAGCGCCTGTTCGTCGACGACATCGCCGAGCAGCCCGCGCTGATCATCCAGGCCGCGCGCCTGGGCATTCCCCACGGCCGCGACGAACACCTGCAGTACCGCTTCGTCGATGCCGCCTTCGCGCCCTTCTGCACACGCAACCCAATGCGTCGCGGCCAGGTCGAAGGCCATGACTACCACCTGCTCGGAACCCAGGACGCCACCTTCCGATGATCGATCTCGCCGCCTTCAACACCTGGATGGCCACCCATCCGCAATGGCTCGCCCTGGTCCTGTTCCTGGTCGCCTTCCTCGAGTGCGCTGCCGTCATCGGCATCATCCTGCCCGGCGTGGTGATGCTCTTCGCCATCGCCGTGCTGGCCGGCAGCGGCGCCCTGGGCCTGGGGGAAACCCTGGCGCTGGCATTCTTCGGCGGCTTGCTGGGCGATGTGTCGTCCTACTGGATCGGCCGCCACTTCCACCAGGACATCCGACGCCTGCCGGTGCTGCGCCACCACCCGGAATGGATGGCCGCCGCCGAAGGCTTCTTCCACCGCTACGGTGTCGCCAGCCTGCTGGTGGGCCGCTTCATCGGTGCGCTGCGGCCGTTCCTGCCGATGATCGCCGGCATGCTCGACATGCCCTTTGGGCGCTTCCTGGCAGTCTCCGTCGTGGCCGCCGCCGGGTGGTCGATCGCCTACCTGGTGCCCGGCTGGGCCACCGGCGCAGCCATGCGCCTGCCGCTACCCGAGGGGTTCTGGCCGGAAGCCGGGGTCGTCGCCGCCTGCGTCGCCGCGGTGCTGACGCTGATCATCCACGCCGAGCTGCGCCAGGAGCGCAAGGCTGCGCTGCTCGGCGCCGTCGGCTGCTTCGCGCTGCTGATCGCCATGTTGATCGGCTGGCCGCACCTCGACGCCCTGGACAAGGGGCTGATGACCCTGGTGCAGGAACACCGTCACGCCTGGCTGGACGATGTGATGGTGGCGGTCACCCGCGTCGGCGACTTCCGCACGCAGTTCATTGCCGGTGCGCTCCTGGCAGTGCTGCTGGCCGCGCTACGACTGTGGCGCCATGCGTTCTTCGCCGCCGGCACCATGGTCGGTACCGCGCTGCTCAATACCGTCCTCAAGCACCTGTTCAGCCGCGCGCGTCCGGAAGTGATCGCCGATCCGCTGTCCGCCTTCAGCATGCCTAGCGGCCACAGCTCGGCGTCCTTCGCCTTCTTCCTGGTGCTTGGGGTACTGGCCAGCCGGGAGAAATCCCCGCGCGTACGCCTGACCTGGATGCTGCTGGCGGTGATCCCCGCCGCCAGCATCGCGCTGTCGCGCGTGTACCTGGGGGCCCACTGGCCCAGCGACATCATCGCCGGCGCCCTGCTCGGCGCCTCGGTGTGCGCCGCCAGCCTGTGGATAAGCCAGCGCCGCAGCGAGCTGCCGGCCCTGGCGCCGCGCATCTGGTGGAGCCTGTTGCCGACCGCCATGGTGCTGCTGGCGGTGGCCAGCGCCTGGGGCCTGTCAGCGGCGATTCACCGCTACACGCCGCTCTGACCCGGTATCAGGCCCAGGGGCGCTCGCGCATCAGCTCGGCGCAGCGCAACTGGACGAACTCGCGCAGCTGGGTCACCGCCCGGCTGAGCTGGGCGCGGTGAGTGCAGAACAGGTTCATCGGCGTGGCTTCGCCCAGGTAATCCGCCAGCGCCACCTCCAGCCGGCCCGCGCGGACGTCGGCCGCCACGTCCAGCCAGGACTTGTACACCAACCCCTGCCCCGCCACTGCCCAGCGCCGGACCACGTCGGCGTCATCGCAGAGGCGATCGCCGCGCACGGTCACTTCGTGCTGCTTGCGGCTGTCGCTGAAGCGCCAGCGCTCGTGGGCACGCCCGCCTAGCATGTACAGCAGGCAGTTGTGCTTCTGTAGCTCGTCCGGGTGCGCCGGCTTGCCATGGCGGGCGAAATAGTCGGGCGCGGCGCAGAGCACCCGGCGGTTATCCGGGGCCAGCGGCAGCGCCACCAGGTTCGAATCCCCCGGCAGGCCCAGGCGGAAAGCCACGTCCACCGGCTGGCGGTAGAGATCGGCCTGGCGGTCGCTGATCAGCAGGCGCAGGTTCATCCGCGGGTGCAACGCCTGGAATTCGTCGAGCCAGGGCAGCAACACGTTGCGCCCGAAATCCGAGGGCGCCGAGACCTGAAAGTTGCCGGCAATCTCGCTCTTGCCGCCGGCCAGCAGTTGGCGCCCATCATCCAGGCTTTGCAGCGCGGCACGGGCGTGGGCCAGGTACAGCTCACCTTCGGCGGTCAGGCGCAGGCTGCGGGTGGAGCGGGCGAACAGGCGCACGTCCAGCTCGCTTTCCAGGCGCTTGAGCGCGGCGCTGGCCACCGCCGGCGACAGTTCCAGCTCGCGGGCGGCGGCGGAAAGGCTGCCACGCTCGGCGGTGCGAACGAATATCTGCAGGTCGTCGAAGCGCAGCATTTTCAAAAATCCTTTGAAAGAGACTCTCTACTTACGCGGTTTTTCTTCCCGGCGAAAGAGAGCAGCATGCCCTCACCTACCCCGCCCCACTGGAGATACCCGGATGAGCCTGACCCTGATCGCCATCATTCGCGCCAAGCCCGGCCGCGCCGACAGCCTGCAGGAGCGCCTGCACGGCATGCTCGCGCCGTCCCGCGCCGAGGCCGGCTGCCTGCAGTACGACCTGCACCGCGATATCAAGGACGCCGAGCTGATCTACATGATCGAGCAGTGGCGCGACGAGGAAGCCCTGGCCGAGCACGAGGCCAGCCCGCACTTCCAGGCCTTCGTGAAGGCCGCAGAACCTGACCTGGCGGAACTCGATATCCGCCTGATGAACCGCATCGACTGATCGTTCAAAGCGAATAGGAATCCCCATGAAAGCCATCGGCTACACCCAGAGCCTGCCCAGCAGCGACGCCAACTCCCTGCTCGACATCCAGCTGCCCGAGCCCACACCCGGCCCGCGCGACCTGCTGGTGGAAGTGCGCGCCATCTCCGTCAACCCGGTGGACACCAAGGTGCGCCAGCGCGCCCAGCCCGCCGACGGCCAGTACAAGGTGCTCGGCTGGGACGCCGCCGGCGTGGTCCGCGCCGTGGGCAGCGAGGTCAGCCTGTTCAAGCCGGGCGACAAGGTCTGGTACGCCGGCGACCTGACCCGCCCCGGCAGCTACGCTGAGCTGCAGCTGGTGGACGAGCGCATCGTCGGCGCCATGCCCAAGAGCCTGGACTTCGCCCACGCCGCCGCCCTGCCGCTGACCACCATCACCGCCTGGGAACTGCTGTTCGACCGCCTGCAGGTGGCCGAAGGCAAGGCCAGCGCCGGGCAGAGCCTGCTGATCGTTGGCGCAGCCGGCGGTGTCGGCTCGATCCTCACCCAGCTGGCGCGCCAGCTCACCGGCATGACCGTGATCGGTACCGCTTCGCGTCCGGAAACCCAGGAATGGGTGCGCAACCTCGGCGCGCACCATGTGATCGATCACCGCAAGCCGCTGAGCGAAGAGCTCAAGCGCATCGGCGTCGGCGAAGTCACCCACGTGGCCAGCCTCAACCAGACCGAGGAGCACCTCGCCGAAATCGTCGCCAGCCTGCGCCCCCAGGGCCGCCTGGCGCTGATCGACGACCCGCTGAACCTCGACGTGCGCCTGCTCAAGCAGAAGAGCCTGTCGCTGCACTGGGAGTTCATGTACACCCGCTCGATGTTCCAGACCGACGACATGATCGAGCAGCACAAGCTGCTGCAGCGCGTGGCCGGGCTGATCGACAGCGGCGTACTGAAGACCACCCTGGGCGAGCACTTCGGCAAGATCGACGCCGCCAACCTGCGCCGCGCCCACGCGCTGCTGGAGAGCAATACGGCCAAGGGCAAGATCGTGCTGGAAGGGTTCTGATCTCAGGCACCGATGGGCGTGGCCGTAGGACGAATAACGCCCAAGGGGTTATCCGCCCTACGGTCTGCTCCTTGTCGCTGGTGACAGAGGTTCGCGAGCAAGAACTAGGCGTCCCCCTCGGTCCTACAAAGAGCGCACCGGTGCTTCCGGCTACCTGTAGGAGCGAGCTTGCTCGCGAACCCGGCCGACTCAGTCGTCCGCCTTGGCACCCGCGAGCAGCCGGCAAAGCTGCTCGGTGGCATCGAGCATCGCGAAGCTGGGTTTCTCCAGGTTGCGATCCGGCACTACCCAGAGCTGCTTGAGCCGCGTGGCACTGAGTTGCCGCATGCCATTCCAGCTGCGCAACTGGTCCTCGCTGGCCGCCAGGATCACCTGAGGATCGCGCGCCAGCACCGCCTCCTGGCCCACCTGCGGCGCCGGCAGAGCTAGATCCGCGAACAGGTTGCGACCACCACAGACTTCCAGCGCCTCGCTGATGATCTGCCGACCGCCCACGGTGTAAAGCGGGCGGTCCCACACCTGGTAGAACACCCTGAGCGGCGGCTCGCGGCGGTACTGTGCCCGCAACTGTGCCATGCGCGCATCGAACGCTTGCGCCAACTCATGCCCCTTCTCCGCCCGCCCCAGGCGCTCGCCCAGTTCGCGGAATTGCCGGGAGATATCCTCCAGGCGGTGCGGATCGGCCACATAGACGGGAATGCCCACGGCCTTCAGGCGCTGCAGTTGCGCTTCAGGCACGGCGCCAGGCCAGACCAGCAGCAGGTCGGGCTGCAGAGCCAGGATCTGTTCGAGGTTGACCTGGCCGTAGCGACCGACGGACGGCAGGCCTTTCAGGGATTGCGGGCGCGGCCCGCCATCGAGCAGGCCGGCCAGCCGGTCGGCGGCGCCCAGTTCGAGGACCATGTCGGTGAGCGAGGGCGCCAGGCTGACCACCCGCTCCGCCGCCACCACGGGCAGACCGGCAAGCAGCAGGAGCAGGCAGAGGAAGCGGCGCATCAGGCCAGTTGGCGCGGCAGGCGGTACAGCCAGAGGATGACCAGGCTGGCGAAGCCCAGCAGCAGGACGGGAACGCCATGCAGGTCGACCAGCACCGCCAGGGCGCCGATCCACGCCGGCAGGCTGCCGACCAGTGCACCACGGCGCTGCGCGGCGCCCAGCGCCTGCCAGGCAGCGGGCTCATCCGAGCCGTCGCGGGCCTTGCCGGCGGCAATCAGCGCATGCTTGTAGCGACGGAACAGCGGCAGGGTGAGGAACATCGACAGCAGGCCGACGACGAACACCGGCGTGGCCAGCGTATCGCCGAAGGGCGCCTCGCCCACCAGCGCCAGCATCAGGTGCTGCGGCGCCAGCGCGAGCGCCAGCAGCAACCACCAGAGCAGATTCAACCGGCGCCGGGCAGCGGCGCGATTCACGAAGCGGACGCCTCGGCCTCGGCTTCGCCCTGATGCATGTTGCCCAGCATGTGGCCCAGCTTGCCTGCCTTGGTCTGCAGGTAGCGCTTGTTGTGCGGGTTCAGGCCCTTCTGCAGCGGCACGCGCTCGGCAACGGTCAGGCCGTAGCCTTCCAGCGCCTTCACCTTGCGCGGGTTGTTGGTCATCAGCCGCAGCGAGCAGACGCCCAGGTGCTTGAGCATCGGCAGGCACATGGCGTAGTCACGCTGGTCGGCACCAAAGCCCAGGGCCAGGTTGGCTTCCACGGTATCGGCGCCTTCGTCCTGCAGGGCGTAGGCGCGGATCTTGTTGAGCAGGCCGATGCCACGGCCTTCCTGACGCAGGTACAGCAGGACGCCGCGGCCTTCCTTGGCGATGGCCGAGAGTGCGCCCTCGAGCTGGAAACCGCAGTCGCAACGCAGGCTGAACAGCGCGTCGCCGGTGAGGCATTCGGAATGCAGACGCCCCAGCACCGGCTGGCCGTCGTCGAGCTTGCCCATGGTCAGGGCGACGTGTTCCTTGCCGGTTTCCTCGTCGAGGAAGCCATGCATGGTGAATTCGCCGAAGGGGGTGGGCAGCTTGGAGGCGGCGACGAAAACGACAGACACCGGAAACTCCTGAAAGATTTATCTAAGGAAAGAGGACCGGGATTGTAACAGCTGCGCCGGCCGCACCGTCATTGCGAATTCTGCAAGATAAGCATCGATGCTTTTGATAGAAGCGCCGATGCTACAGGCTCGATCAGTGCTTGGCCTGGATGTACATCATGCCCTGGTCTTCCCGCCAGCCAACGCGGTTGAGGTAGCTCATGCCCAGCAGGATGTCGGTGGGGAAATCGCCTTCGAGCACCACCGCCTCGACCCCCAGCACCTCGACGCCGCCGAGCTTCACGCTGTTGAGGGTCACCCGCCAGCCCTTGGCCGTGCCGCTGGCGGTGGAGGCCATCATCGGCGTGCCGCCGGCGCGGTAGTCGAGGCCCAGGCGCCGGGCCTGGCCTTCGTTCATGGCGATCGAGGTCGCACCGGTGTCCACCAGGAACTGCGCATTCTGGTTGTTGATCGTGCCGGCCACCCAGTAATGGCCGCCGGTACCGCGGGCGATGCTCGTCTCGGTATGCGCGGCCGGCGTGGCATAGCCGGCACTGTTGTACTCGCGGCTCAATTCATAGGTCTGCTCGACCCCGCCCACGCGGAGCACCGCCTTGTGGCTGTCGGCGCTGACGACCTGGACGCCTTCCGGACCGGTCTGGCCGACCTTCACCAGCTTGCGCTGGCCGTCGATATTGAGCACTGCGGCGCCGGGGAACAGACCCACCACCTGCACCTGGGGTGCCGCCACGGCAGCGAGGGAGCAGAGGGACAGGCAGATCAGGGCGGACAGGCGCATGGCAATCACTCCTTGGGCGGCAGCAGCGGTATCAGCGGGGCGTAGGGCCAGTGCCAGCGGGCGAAGATGCGTTCCAGCTCGCCGCTGCGGTAAAGCACCTGCATGCGTGAATCATAGAGTTTCGCCAATGCCCGCCCACGGTCATTGCTGGCGAAGCCAAGATACAGAGGAATCGAGCCGACATCGGTGATGTGGTAGACGCTGGCATCAACGCCCTTGGCCTCGATCATCTCTTCCAGCTCGGGCCGCGCGTCGATGAAATAGTCGATGCGGTGGCCGTCGAGCATCGGCAGGGCAGAGCTGCGCCGTTGCAGCTCGTTGCGCTGCTTGAGGTGGTCCAGGTAGCGGTCGAACGCATAGCCGCGCATCCACGCCAGTCGGTAGCGGTCGAGCGTGGCCAGGGTCGGCCGGGGAGAAGTCTTCAGGCCCAGCGCGCCGATGGGATCGACGTCATAGGGCCAGTGCGGATAGATGATGTGGTCGATTTCGTTGCGGTAGGAGCCTACCCAGGCGTCCGCCTCGCCGCGCTGCACCAGCCCGACCGAGCGCACGTAGGGCTCGCTGCGCAGGCTCAGGCGCACGCCTTCGGGCTCGTAGATGGCCCGCAGCAGGTCCCAGGCCAGGCCACGGCCGTCGGCCTGGCTGTAGTTGACCCAGACCTCGCTGACCACCCGGACTTCCGCGGGCAGCCCGGCAGGCGTTTCGGCGGCCTTGTCAGCGGCCCGGGCCGACGTCAGGGAAATCGCCGGCAGCCAGCACAGGCAGAGGAGCAGGCACAGCAGTCGGCGCATCGATCTTCCTCAGATCAGCCAGTGGGCCCAACCCCATGTCAGGCCTTGCATCACCAGCCAGGCGAAAACGCCGGCCAGCACATCGTCCAGCATGATGCCGACGCCGCCATGGACGTTGCGGTCGATCCAGCTGATCGGCCAGGGCTTGGAAATGTCGACGATGCGGAACACCACGAAACCGACCAGCAGCCACCACCAGCCTTCCGGCACCAGCCAGAGGGTGATCCACATGCCGACCATCTCGTCCCAGACGATGCCCTCGTGGTCATGCACGCGCAGGTCGTCGGCGACCTTGCCGCACAGCCAGAAGCCGAACAGCATGGTGACGCCCAGCATCAGCCAGTAACCCCAGTCCGGCAGCATCTGCCAGAGTGGTATGAAGGGTAGCGCAACCAGCGAACCCCAGGTGCCCGGCGCCTTGGGCAGGGTACCCGAGCCGAAGCCGAAGGCCAGGAAATGCCAGGGATTGCGCCACACCGAGTGGGGCACGGGTTGGGCCGGGGCCTGGTTGGGGTGTTCTGTCACGGTCACTCCATGAAATGCAGGTAGCCGCCCTGACGCGGCGTGATATCGACACCGTTGCCGTCGAGCACGCGCACGCCCGAGCCGGCCTCCACCCTACCGACCACGCACAGGGCCGGCCAGTTCGCCGCCAGTGCCGGCAGGTGCTCAGGCGGCAGCGTGAAGGCCAGGACGTAGTCGTCGCCGGCGCCCAGCTTGAGCTGCAGTGCGCGCTCGGCGCCCAGCAAGGCTTCCAGCGCAGGACTTGCAGGCAGCTTGTCGGCCTCGACAACCAGCGCCACAGCCGAGGCGCGAGCGATATGCCCGCAGTCGGCCAGCAGCCCGTCGGAAATATCCAGCGCCGCCGACGCTTTGCCGCGCAATGCCTGGCCAAAGTCCAGCTGTGGTTGCGGCGACCAGTAGCGCGCCAGCAGCGGCTCGGCGACGGACGGCTCGGCGGTCATCTCGCCCAGCACCAGCGGCAAGGCCCCGCCCGCCTCGCCCAGCGGGCCGCCGACACACAGCAGGTCGCCGGGACGCGCGCCGGAGCGGGTCAGCGCCTGTCCGGCGGGCACGCCACCGAACACGGTGACGGTCATCGCCAGCGGGCCACGGGTGGTATCGCCGCCGATCAGCGCCAGCGCACATTCCTGCGCTTTCTGGTTCAAACCACGGGCGAAACCCTCCAGCCAGGCCGGGTCGGCCTCGGGCAGGGTCAGGGCAAGGGTGAAACCGATGGGCGATGCGCCCATGGCCGCCAGGTCGCTGGCGGACACCGCCAGGGCGCGCTGGCCGAGCAGGAAGGGATCGCAGACGGCGGGAAAGTGCACGCCGACGACCAGGGTATCGGTGGAGATTGCCAGCTGTTCGCCGGCGCGGGGTGCGAGGAGCGCGCAGTCATCGCCGATCCCCAGGGCCACTGCCTCGCCGCCGGCCGCACAGGCGGCCGAGGCGAAGTAGCGACGGATCAGCTCGAACTCACCCATGCCTCAGCGCTTGGCGCCACGCAGTTCGGCGGCGCGCAGGCGCGGAGCGAGCTTGTCCAGCACGCCGTTGACGAACTTGTGTCCGTCGGTGGCGCCGAAGGTCTTGGCCAGCTCGATGCCTTCGTTGATGACGACCTTGTAGGGTACGTCCAGGCGGTTGCGCAGCTCGTAGGTGGCCAGGCGCAGGATCGCCAGTTCCACCGGGTCGACCTCTTCCAGGGCGCGGTCCAGGCAGGGAGTGAACTCCTCGTCCAGATCGGTCTTCAGGCGCGGCACGCCGTGCAGGATCTCGTGGAAGTACGCGCCGTCGACATCGCTGAAATCGTTCTCGGTGCGGAAGGACGCCTCGATCTCGTTGAGCGGCTGGCCAGCCATCTGCCAGGAGTACAGGGCCTGCACCGCGAGGCTGCGGGCCTTGCGACGCATGGCGATCTTGTTCGGCTTGGCGGGCTTGGCCGGAGTGTTGCCGTCCTGGGTGCTCACTTGGCCTCCAGCTGCGACAGCAGGCTCACCATTTCCAGGGCGGACAGGGCAGCCTCGGCGCCTTTGTTGCCGGCCTTGGTGCCGGAGCGCTCGATGGCTTGTTCGATGGAGTCGACAGTCAGTACGCCGAAGGCGACCGGCACGCCGAACTGCAGGGAAACCTGCGCCAGACCCTTGGTGCACTCACCGGCAACGTATTCGAAGTGCGGGGTGCCGCCACGGATTACCGCGCCGAGGGCGATGATGGCGTCGAACTCGCCGCGCTGGGCGACTTTCTGCGCTACCAGCGGGATTTCGAAGGCGCCCGGAGCACGGATCACGGTGATGTCGCTCTGGGCGACGCCGTGGCGCACCAGCGCGTCGATGGCGCCTTCCACCAGGCTTTCCACCACGAAGCTGTTGAAGCGGCCAACCACCAGGGCGAAGCGGCCTTTGGGGGCGATGAAGGTACCTTCGATGGTCTTCAGGGTCATGGGCAAGTCTCACTGTTAAAGAGCCGGAGCGTCACAGTGGCGCTCCGCAAATAGGGTAGAAGAACGGCACCGCCGTGCCAGGGCACGGCGGCGAGGTTCATTCAGCGGGCAGGTATTCTACAACTTCCAGGTCGAAACCGGATATCGCGTTGAAGCGCATCGGTGCCGACATCAGGCGCATCTTGCGCACGCCCAGGTCGCGCAGGATCTGCGAACCGGCACCCACGGTGCTGTAGGTGGTGGTCGGCTTCTGTGCCGGCGCCGGGGTATTGGTGATCTCGCGGACATGCGCCAGCAGATCGTCGCCGCCGACCTGGTGGCCCAGCAGCAGGACCACGCCGGTGCCGGCCTCGGCCACCTTGGCCATGGCCGCGCGCAGGCTCCAGCGGCCCGCCTGGTTGACCATCAGCAGGTCGCGCAGCGGGTCGGGGTTGTGCACACGCACCAGGGTCGGCTCTTCCGGGCAGACGTTGCCCAGGGTCAGCGCCAGGTGCACGTCGCCTTCCACGGAGTCGCGGTAGGTGATCAGCTTGAACTGGCCCAGTTCGGTATCCAGCGGCTGTTCGGCGAGGCGCTCGACGGTGCGCTCGTGGATCAGGCGGTAGTGGATCAGGTCGGCGATGGTGCCGATCTTGATGCCGTGCTGCTGGGCGAACTCTTCCAGTTCCGGGCGACGAGCCATGGTGCCGTCGTCGTTCATGATCTCGCAGATCACCCCGGACGGCTCGAAGCCGGCCATGCGCGCCAGGTCGCAGGCGGCTTCGGTGTGGCCGGCGCGAGCCAGCACACCACCGGGCTGGGACATCAGCGGGAAGATGTGGCCGGGGCTGACGATATCGGCGGCGACGGCGTTCTTCGCGGCGGCGGCCTGCACGGTGCGGGCGCGGTCAGCGGCGGAGATGCCGGTGGTGACGCCTTCGGCGGCCTCGATGGAGACGGTGAACTTGGTGCCGAAGCCGGAGCCGTTGCGCTGCACCATCAGCGGGATGCCCAGGCGCTCGCAGCGCTCGCGGGTCATCGGCATGCAGATCAGGCCACGGGCAAAGCGGGCCATGAAGTTGATGTCTTCGGTGCGGACACACTCGGAGGCGATGATCAGGTCGCCTTCGTTCTCGCGGTCCTCGTCATCCATGAGGATGACCATCTTGCCCTGACGCATGTCGTCGAGCAGTTCTTCAATGCTGTTGAGTGCCATACGGGGAAGAGCCTTATCAGTGTTTCATGAAGCCGTTTTCGGCCAGGAATGCTTCGCTGATGCCGCCAGCGCCGGCTGCGGGGTCCGCCGCCTTGTCGCCGAGCAGCAGACGCTCGAGGTAGCGTGCCAGCAGGTCCACTTCGAGGTTGACCAGGCGACCACCGCGGTAGTCGGCCATGATCGTCTCCTGCACGGTGTGCGGGACGATGGTCAGCTCGAACTCGGCGCCGTTGACCGCGTTCACCGTCAGGCTGGTGCCGTCCACGGTGATCGAGCCCTTGAGCGCGATGTACTTGGCCAGCTCACGCGGTGCGCGCACGGTGAACTGGATGGCGCGGGCGTTTTCCTCGCGCTTGACGATCTCGCCGACGCCGTCGACGTGGCCGCTGACCAGGTGGCCGCCCAGGCGGGTGGTCGGGGTCAGGGCCTTTTCCAGGTTGACCCGGCTGCCGATCTTGAGCTGCGCGAAGGCGGTGCGCGCCAGGGTCTCGCGGCTGACGTCGGCCCAGAAGCCATCGCCGGGCAGCTCCACCGCCGTCAGGCAGATGCCGTTGACCGCGATGCTGTCGCCGAGCTTGACGTCGGCGAGGTCGAGCTTGCCGGTCTTCACGTACAGGCGCACGTCACCGCCTTTCGGGGTGATGGATGCGATGGTGCCGATGGATTCGATTATGCCGGTGAACATGAGGCCTCCCGCACGGCGAAGGCCGCTGGCCGGCAAGGCCGCGTAGCCAACTGGGAAAGATGATGCATGTGGCGAACTCCTGTTTTGATTAAAAAACAGGGCGTATCGATCGAAGGGATTTCACGGGCGCGCGCAGGCACGCCCCGATGGCTCATCCCGTTCTCTCTTCATCCGGACTATGACCGTCGGCCCCGGAATCACACCGGGTCTGCTGACCCTGGCCATCCGGCGAACCGGTCTGGACAGGCGCTCGCGGGCTAGACGCATTGCGCGTCATTACCGCCGGTGGGGACTTGCACCCCGCCCTGAGAACGTCAATCGCGGTCGTTACAGCGTCGACCGCGTGTGGCGTTTTACCACAGGCCGGCGCAAGTCGGAAGCTTCCTATTGATCGCTCCGCGCCCGGCGGCAAGCCGAAGCCGGTGGCGCCAGCGCGCCATCACAGCGGTCTGGCCGTGACCAGCCAGTCGTCTCCCACGGCACGGATGTCGACGATCTTCAGCTCGCGGGATTCGCTCATGCGCTCCAGCGGCAGTTCCAGCAACGGCCGGGCGGAGGAGCCGAGCAGCTTGGGCGCCATGAAGATGCTGTACTCGTCCACCAGCCCGAGGCGGGCAAAAGCGCCGGCCAGGCGCGGGCCGGCTTCCACCAGCACCTCGTTGACGCCACGGCGGCCCAGTTCGGTGAGCAACGCCAGCAGGTCGACCTGGCCATCGAGACCGGCCAGGTTCAGCAGTTCATGGCCGACCACCGCGTAGTTCGGGTCGTCCTGGGTGCTCACCACCAAGGCGGGGCCGGCCTGGAAGAAGGTGGCGGTCAGCGGCACCCGCAGGCGGCCATCGATCAGTACGCGCAGCGGCTGGCGCTGGGAGGCCAGTTCGGTCTGTTCGGCATCCAGGCCCAATTCGTCCGGGCGCACGGTCAGACGGGCGTCGTCGGTCAGCACGGTATCGGCGCCGGAGAGCACCACGCTGGCCTGCGCGCGCAGGCGCTGCACGGCGCGACGCGCGGCCGGGCCGGTGATCCACTGGCTCTCGCCACTGGCCATGGCGGTGCGACCGTCCAGGCTCATCGCCAGCTTCACGCGGACGAAGGGCAGGCCGGTCTCCATGCGTTTGAGGAAGCCCTGGTTCAGCGCGCGGGCTTCGTTTTCCAGTACGCCGGAGCGCACTTCGATGCCGGCTTCGGCGATGCGCCGCATGCCGCTGCCGGCGACCTGCGGGTTCGGGTCCTGCATGGCCGCGACGACGCGGGCGAGGCCAGCGCCGATCAGCGCATCGGCGCACGGCGGCGTGCGGCCGAAGTGGCTGCAGGGTTCCAGGGTGACGTAGGCGGTGGCGCCACGGGCCTTGTCGCCGGCCTGGCGCAAGGCGTGAACTTCCGCATGGGGCTCGCCGGCGCGAACGTGCCAGCCTTCGCCGACCACCTCGCCATCGCGGACGATGACGCAGCCGACGCGCGGGTTGGGATGGGTCGTGTACCAGCCCTTGCGGGCCAGCTCGATGGCGCGGGCCATCCAGAGCTCATCCATGCCACTCATTCCTTCGACGGCTCGCGAGCCAGGCGCTCGATTTCCTCGCGGAATTCGTTGAGGTCCTGGAAGCGGCGATAAACCGAGGCGAAGCGGATATAGGCAACCTCATCGAGTTTCTGCAGCTCGGCCATCACCAGTTCGCCCAGCACCCGCGACTTGATCTCGCGCTCGCCGGTGGCGCGCAGCTTGTGCTTGATGTGCGCCATCGCCTCCTCGAGCCGCTCGATGCTCACCGGGCGTTTCTCCAGCGCACGCTGCATCCCGGCGCGCAGCTTGTCCTCGTCGAAGGGCTGGCGGCTGCCGTCCTGCTTGATCAGGCGAGGCATGACCAGTTCGGCAGTCTCGAAAGTGGTGAAACGCTCGCCGCAGTTCAGGCACTCACGGCGCCGGCGGACCTGGTCGCCCTCGGCGACCAGGCGCGAATCGATGACTTTGGTGTCGTGGGCGCCGCAGAAAGGACAGTGCATGGCGAGTCTTGGGCAGTCCGAGAAGGTAAGAGGCTCATGGTAGCGCATCGTCTGGCCGAATAAACCCCGCTCCCACGAGACAGGCCGCAGGCATTAGGCTATACAGGCGCCCGCCTGGAATCTGTTGCGATGGAGCCCGCCATGTTCGCCCGCCTGCTCTGCCTGTCCCTTACCGTCCTGCTGGCCGCCTGCGCCAGCGAAAAACCCGTGCCCGCCGCTGCGCCGGCGCCCGCACCGAAAAACTCGGCGCCTGCCGCACTGGAACCGGTGCCGGCGCACATGCGCGCCCTCTCCGGCCAGCTCAGCAGCTCCCAGGGCTACCTGCCGGCGGGCAGCGAAGTGGAAGTGGCGCTGCTGGTGATCGACGAGCGCGACCGTCCGCAACAACTGCTTTCCAGCGAGAAGCTGATCGCCAACGGCCAGGCGCTGCCCTTCCGGCTGATCTTCAACCCGCAGTCCTTCCCGGCCAATGCCCGCGTGGAACTGCATGGCCGCGTCTCGCAGTCCGGCCAACTGGCCTGGCGCCTGCCGCCGGTACGCATCACCCAGCCGGAAACCCGCACCCTCGGCGAGCTGCGCCTGGAGCGCGCGCCGTGACGCCACCGTTTTCCCTGCAGACAGCCCTCGGTGAACTGCTCGGCGACGCGCGCCTGTCCGCCGAAACACTGCCCGGCACCGACATCCGCCTCTGGCTGATCGACGCGCAGAACATGGACCGCGAGTTCAGCCCCGACGAAACCCGGCGCATCCTCGAAGAACCGCCCTACTGGTGTTTCTGCTGGGCCAGCGGCCTGGTGCTCGCGCACTGGCTGGCCGAGAAACCCGAATGGGTGCGCGGCAAGCGCGTGCTGGATTTCGGCGCGGGCTCGGGCATCGCCGCCATCGCCGCCGCCAAGGCCGGTGCCGCCGAGGTGGTGGCCTGCGACCTCGACCCGCTGGCGCTGGACGCCTGCCGTGCCAACGCCGAGCTGAACGGCGTGGAGCTGAGCTACTCGGCGGACTTCTTCCAGGAAGAGGACCGCTTTGATCTGATCATCGTCGCCGACGTGCTCTACGACCGCGCCAACCTGCCGCTGCTGGACGAGTTCCTCAGCCGCGGCCGCGAAGCCCTGGTGGCCGACTCGCGGGTCCGCGACTTCAGCCATCCGCTGTACCAGCGCCTGGGGATTCTCGATGGCTGCACCTGGCCAGACCTGGCCGAGCCGGCCGAATTCCGCCATGTGAGCCTGTATCACGCGCGTCGCGGGTGACATCGGCGCGTTGGGTGGGACGATCGCGGACGAAGTCCGCTCCTACCTAACCGGTAGGCACGGCGCAAGCGCGAGCGTAGGAGCGGACTTCGTCCGCGATCGCTCCCCGGCCGCATCATCGGCCCATATTGCTCCTGAAGGGAATTACGCTGCCCGACCGGCCCGGGTTGTTTCCGTCAGGCAGCGCCCCCACTTATAGTGGCAACCACCTTCATCGCCCCACTCGCCCGAGATTTCCCATGAGCGATACGCCCTACATCTTCGACGCCAGCATCGCCAACTTCGATCAGGTCGTCATCGAGAACTCCTTCCACAAGCCGGTGCTGGTCGACTTCTGGGCCGACTGGTGCGCCCCGTGCAAGGCGCTGATGCCGCTGCTGGCGCAGATCACCGAGTCGTACCAGGGCGAGCTGCTGCTGGCCAAGGTCAACTGCGACGTCGAGCAGGACATCGTGATGCGCTTCGGCATCCGCAGCCTGCCCACCGTGGTGCTGTTCAAGGACGGCCAGCCGGTGGACGGCTTCGCCGGTGCGCAGCCGGAGTCGGCAATCCGCCAGATGCTGGAGCAGCATGTCCAGCCGCCCGCGCCAGCCGCCGGCAACCCGCTGGATCTGGCCCAGGCCGCCTTCAACGAAGGCCGTTTCGCCGAGGCCGAGGCGCAACTGAAAGTGCTGCTGGGCGAGGACAACAGCAACGCCGCAGCGCTCATCCTCTACGCCCGCTGCCTCGCCGAGCGCGGCGAGCTGGGTGAGGCCGAAACCGTACTCGACGCAGTGAAAAGCGACGAGCACAAGCAGGCGCTGGCCGCCGCCAAGGCCCAGCTGACCTTCCTGCGCCAGGCTGCCGACCTGCCCGACGCCGCCACCCTGAAGACCCGCCTGGCCGCCGACGCCAACGACGACGAAGCCACTTACCAGTTGGCCGTGCAGCAACTGGCGCGCCAGCAGTACGAGGCGGCGCTGGACGCCCTGCTCAAGCTCTTCGTGCGCAACCGCAGCTATGGCGAGGACCTGCCGCGCAAGACACTGGTCCAGGTGTTCGACCTGCTGGGCAACGACCACCCGCTGGTGATCGCCTACCGCCGCAAATTGGCGAACGTCCTTTACTGATCGCCCACGGCAGCAATACCTGTAGGAGCGGGCCATGCCCGCTATCGCGCCCATGGGGCGCTCCTACAGGGAGCCCGGTTACTCCCCTTCGACCCAAGTGAAGACCTGCACTCCTTCGCGCACCTCGATCTTCACCTGCGGGCTGTGCCGCAGGCGCACCAGCAATCCCTTCGCCGCCCCTGAACTTCCCGCCAGCGCCACCAGCTCATCCAGCAACTGCGGCCCTTCGCTGCTGCCACTGCGTCGCAGCAGGTCCTGCGCCGCCAACCACAGCTGATCGACCGGCCCGCTTGCGACGGGGGCCGGCGCCGCAGCGGGCGCAGGCGCCACGGCCGGCAGGTTCTGCGCCAGCTTCGCCCAGTCGGCGTCATCCATTTCCACAGTCAGGTCCACCGGCCAGTCGCCGATGGTGCCCTTGATTCTCAGCATCGCCCTTCTCCTCGCGCTGTTTCGCGCATGCTCCCACGACACCGGCGCCACGCCAAACGCACGCTAAGCTGGCCTTAATTTTTCATCTGTTATAACGTAACAAAATCATTCACCAGACCGGAGTCTCCCATGCGCCCCCTGCTGCTCGCTGTCGCCCTGCTGCCCCTCGCCGCCCAAGCCCACGACGAACATGAACACGGCAGCCTCGGCAAGCACGAGCATGGCGTCGCCCAGCTCAACGTCGCCCTCGACGGCAAGACCCTGGAACTGGAGATGGACAGCCCGGCGATGAATTTCGTCGGTTTCGAGCACGCCGCCACCAGCGACGCCGACAAGGCCACGGTCGCCGCTGTACAGGCCCTGCTCAAGCAGCCGCTGCAACTGCTCTCGCTGCCCGCCGCGGCCCAGTGCAGCGTGCAGTCGGTCGAACTCTCCAGCCCGCTGTTCGGCGATGCGCCCAAGGCAGAAGAGCATGACCATGACGACGGCGACCATGACGAACACGAAGGCCATCATCACGCCGACATCGACGCCCACTACCAGCTGACCTGCGCCCAACCGCAGGACCTGGCCACGCTCGACTTCGCGCCACTGTTCAAGCGCTTCCCGGCGACCCAGAAGATTCAGGTACAACTGATCGGCCCGAGCGGCCAGCAAGGTGCAGAATTGACCGCCGCCAACCCGACCCTGAACTTCTGATCACGACGCGCTGAAATGACCGCATTGCTCGAACTCGACAATCTCGGTTTCGCCTGGCCCGGCCAGGCGGAACTGCTGGACATCCCCGCCTTCACCCTGGCCCGTGGCGAAACCCTGTTCCTCAAGGGCCCGTCCGGCAGCGGCAAGACCACCCTGCTCGGCCTGCTCGGCGGCGTGCAGCGCCCGCAGCGCGGCAGCGTGAAGCTGCTGGGCGAGGACATCGCGCAGATGAAATCGGCGCGCCGCGATCATTTCCGCGTCGACCACACCGGCTACATCTTCCAGCAGTTCAACCTGTTGCCATTCCTCTCGGTGCGGGAGAACGTCGAGCTGCCCTGCCACTTCTCCCACAGCCGCGCCGAACGGGCGACCCTGCGCCATGGCAGTGTCACCAGGGCTGCCGAGGCATTGCTCAAGCACCTGGGGCTGGGCGATGCGACGCTGATCGAGCGCCGCGCCGACAGCCTGTCCATCGGCCAGCAGCAGCGTGTCGCCGCTGCCCGAGCGCTGATCGGCCAGCCGGAACTGGTGATCGCCGACGAGCCCACCTCGGCGCTGGACGCCGACGCCCGCGCCGCCTTCCTCCAGCTGCTGTTCGCCGAATGCCGCGAGGCCGGCGCCAGCCTGCTGTTCGTCAGCCACGACCAGAGCCTGGCAGCGCTGTTCGACCGCAGCGTTTCCCTCGCCGACCTCAACCGCGCCGCCCGCGCTCCGGGAATCTGAGCATGTACCTGTTGCGCCTGGCGCTCGCCAGCCTCTCCAACCGCCGCTTCACCGCGCTGCTGACCATCTTCGCCATCGCCCTCTCCGCCTGCCTGCTGCTGGCGGTGGAGCGCGTACGCACCGAGGCCAAGGCCAGTTTCGCCAGCACCATTTCCGGCACCGACCTGATCGTCGGCGCCCGCTCCGGCTCGGTGAACCTGCTGCTCTACTCGGTGTTCCGCATCGGCAACGCCACCAACAACATCCGCTGGGAAAGCTACGAGACGGTCACCCACAGCCCGCTGGTGAAGTGGGCCATCCCGATTTCCCTGGGCGACTCGCACCGCGGCTACCGCGTGATGGGCACCGACACCGGCTACTTCGAGCACTACCGGTTCGGCCGCGGGCAGACGCTGGAACTTGCCGAGGGCCGGCCGTTCGGCCAGGACCTGTTCGACGTCGTGCTCGGCGCGGAAGTCGCCCAGGCGCTGCACTACAAGCTGGGCGACAAGATCGTCCTGGCCCACGGCGTCAGCACCATCAGCCTGGTACAGCACGACGACAAGCCGTTCACGGTGGTCGGCATCCTCAAGCGCACGGGTACGCCGGTGGACCGCACCCTGCACATCTCGTTGCAGGGCATGGAGGCGCTGCACGTCGACTGGAAGAACGGTGTCCCCGCACGCGGCGCCGACCGCGTCAGCGAGGACCAGGCACGCGGCATGGACCTGCAGCCCAAGGCGATCACCGCCTTCCTGCTGGGCCTCAAGAGCAAGGTCGCGACCTTCACCCTGCAGCGGCAGATCAACGAATACGACGGCGAACCGCTGATGGCGATCCTGCCGGGCGTGGCGCTGCAGGAGTTGTGGGGCCTGATGGGCACGGCGGAGAAGGCGCTGTTCGTGGTCTCGCTGTTCGTTGTGCTGACCGGCCTGATCGGCATGCTCACCGCCATCCTCACCAGCCTCAACGAACGCCGCCGCGAGATGGCCATCCTGCGCTCGGTGGGCGCGCGACCCTGGCACATCTTCAGCCTGCTGGTAGCCGAAGCCTTCGCCCTGGCGCTGGCAGGCGTGGCACTGGGCGTCGGGCTGCTCTATGCGGGCATCGCCGGCAGCCAGGCCTTCGTGCAGGCGAACTACGGCATCTTCCTGCCACTGGCGCTGCCCACTGCCTATGAATGGTCGCTGCTGGGCGGCATACTCCTGGCAGCGCTGCTGATCGGCTGTGTGCCGGCGTGGCGTGCCTATCGACAATCGCTGGCCGACGGCCTGTCGATCCGTCTCTGAGCCGGCCCCTGCGAGCCATCCCCGTGCAAGCCCTCCCCGTACAGAGAAGCCCCATGCGCCGCCTGCTGTTCCTCCTGCTGCTCGCCACCAGCGCCGCCGTCTGCGCGGCGCCGCGTGAGCTGACCTGGCCCGAGCTGATCCCCGAGGGCGCACCGCCGCCCCCGCCGCCGGTGCCGCTGCACGATATGTCCAAGCTTTCCGATGTACTCAATTCGGAGAGTGGCCCGGCGGTGAAGCAGCAGATACCCAACGCACCCGTGGTACAGCAACTGGATGGCCAGGAAGTGAAGATGCCGGGCTACATCGTGCCGCTGGAAATGGAAGACGACGGCCAGACCGTTCGCGACTTCCTGCTGGTGCCCTATTACGGCGCCTGTATCCATGTGCCAGCACCGCCGTCCAACCAGATCGTCTATGTTCGAGGCGGCAAGGGCGTAAAAGTCGACGAGCTTTACCAGCCGTTCTGGATCATCGGCAAGCTGAGCGTGAAGGCGGTGGAAAGCGACCTCGCCGAGGCCGGCTACCAGATGCAGGCCAGCAGCATCGAACCCTACGAATACACCGGCCAGTGACAGGGCGCGGCGCTTTGTCGCACGCCTTGACCCCGTTCGGTCTGGGGTCTTTATTGAGCCAAGTCAAAAGTGCGCTTTTAGCGCTGTCTACTATTCTGGGCACCAACACTTATACCAAAGAGATATTGGAGCTCATCATGCGTAAGTCCTGGCTCACCACTTCGCTTCTCTCACTTGCTGTCGCAGCGCCGGTCGCAGCCCAGGCCGCCGACATTCGCGGCCACCAGGCCGGCGACTTCCTGGTTCGCGGCGGTTTCGCCACCGTGGCGCCCGATGACAGCAGCTCCAACGTCAAGCTCGACGGCACCAAGGTCAGCGGCACCAAGGCCACCGTCGACAGCGACACCCAGCTGGGCCTGACCTTCGCCTACCTGCTCACCGACAAGATCGGCATCGAGCTGGTCGCCGCCACTCCGTTCAAGCACCAGGTCGACGTCAAGGGCCTGAACAAGGCCACCGGCCTGACCGGCCTGGACGGCAAACTGGCTGATATCAAGCAACTGCCGCCGACCGTGCTGCTGCAGTACTACCCCATGGGTGGTACCAACTCTGCCTTCCAGCCTTACGGCGGCCTGGGCATCAACTACACCACCTTCTTCGACGAAGATCTGGCCAGCAACCGCAAGGACCAGGGCTTCAGCAACCTGAAGCTGCAGGACTCCTGGGGCCTGGCCGCCGAACTGGGCATGGACTACATGCTCAACGAGCACGCCTTCGTCAACGCCGCCGTCTGGTACATGGACATCGACACCAAGGCCACCGTCAACGGCCCTTCCGCACTGGGCGTGCAAAAAACCAAGGTCGATGTCGACGTCGACCCCTGGGTTTACATGGTCGGTTTCGGCTACCGTTTCTGACGGAGCAAACATGAAAAAGGCGCCCAAGGGCGCCTTTTTCACTTTCAGGGAACCGGTATGTACCTCGAACTCAAAGCACTGCACGTCAGCCTGGCGATCATCAGCACCCTGCTCTTTGTCCTGCGCCTGGGCCTGAGCTGGTGGGGCAAGCGCCCTTCAGGCTGGCAGCGTGGGCTGCCCCATCTGATCGACACACTGCTGCTGCTCAGCGCCCTGGGCCTGGTGCACCTGGCGATGCCCTGGCCGCTGCCGGTATGGCTGCAGGTGAAGCTCGGCCTGCTGGTGCTCTACATCGTGCTGGCGGCCTTTGCCCTGCGCAGCGCAGCGAAACCGCGCAAGGCACTGCTCAGCGTGCTCGCGCTGGGTTCGCTGGCCAGCATCTTCTACCTGGCCGTCAACAAACCCTGGTGGTGATCAGCTGAGCCAGGCCCTCGGCCAACGGCGTGGGCGTATCCAGGCTGTAGCGCTGCAGCAGGCGGCGGTTATCCGCGCGGGAATGGCGGATATCGCCGTGGCGCGCCGGCTGGTAGGTGACCGGGGGCAGCCCGCCGGTGAGCTTGCCGATCTCGGCCAGCAACTGGTTGAGGCTGGTGGACTGGTCCAGGCCGACATTGATCGCCGACTCGGCCACGTCATCGGCCAGCAGGGCTGTCACCAGCAGCTTCACCAGGTCACCGACGTAGATGAAATCGCGGGTCTGCTCACCGTCGCCGAACACGGTGATCGGCAGCCCCTGCTCCGCGCGCCGGGCGAAGATGCTGATCACCCCGGAATAGGGCGAAGACGGGTCCTGGCGCGGGCCATAGACGTTGAAGAAGCGGAAGATCGCCGGCTCCAGGCCGTGTTCGCGACGGTAGAAGTCCAGGTAGTACTCGCTGGCCAACTTGTCCGCGGCATAGGGCGTCAGCGGCGCCTTCACCACGTCCTCGTCGATGGCGGAGCCTTCGCCGTTCTGCCCATAGACCGCAGCGCTGGAAGCGAACAGCACCCGCTGAATGCCCTCCTGGCGCATCGCCTCGCAGAGGTTCAGGGTGCCGATGAAGTTGGCGCGGTGGGTGCCCACCGGGTCTTCCACTGAAGCCTGCACCGAGGCGATGGCCGCCAGGTGCACGACGCCCTGGCAACCGCTCAACGCACCACGCAGGGCGGCTTCATCGGCGACGTCGCCGACTAACAGTTCGACGCGGCTGTCGAGGTTCTCGCGCTTGCCGGTGGACAGGTCGTCCAGCACGCGCACGGCGAACCCCTGCGCCAGCAGCGCGTCGGCCAGATGGGAGCCGATGAACCCCGCGCCGCCGGTGATGAGAACGGGCTGCGCAGAGGGGGAAAGACGATCAGACATGGCGGTAGTAGCGATCCAGCAAGGCGGGCAGGCCGGCGCGCCAGGCGCGCGGCTTGATACCGAAGGTATGGAGGATTTTCTTGCAGGCGAGCACCGCGTGCTGCGGTTCGTCGCCGGCGTCCGGGCGCGCGGCGTGGGCCTGCGGGCTCGGTTCCTGGACGGCCAGGGTATGGAAGGCGCGGGCCTCGCCGAGCACCACCTGGCCCAGGGACAGGGTGGTCGTGGCCTCCAGGCCGCCGTAGTGGTAGGTCCCCCACAGCGGCGCCTGGCAGTCGAGCTGCTTGAGCACGGAGAGGATCACCCGCGCCGCGTCATCCACCGGGGTCGGGTTGCCGCGCCGGTCGTCGGCCAGGAACAGCACCTGTTCCTTCTCGGCCCGCCCGAGGAAGCGGCCAAGCACGCCGTCGGCGCTGTCATCCAGCAGCCAACCAAAACGCAGCAGCACATGGCGCGGGCAGGTCGCCCGCACCCACTGCTCCATGCGCCACAGCGCCTGGCCACGCGGGCCCAGGGGCAGCGGCTCGTCCTTCTCGCTGTAGGCAGTGGCGCGGGCGCCATCGAACACGCGGTAGCTGGACGGCTGGATCAGCAGGATCTCGTGGTGCTGGCAGAGTTCGGACAGACGCTCCACCGCGCGTTCCTGGCTGGCCAGGCGAGCGGCGTCGACGGCCTCGGCCTGGAACCAGTCGTAGTAGTAGGCCAGGTTGATCACCGCGTCGGGGCGGGTCTCGTCCAGCAGGACGGTGAGGCTGGAAGCGTCCCAGCCCTGTTCGGGCGGCCGGGGGGCGAGGAAGCCGATGTCTTCCTCGGCGCCAAGGCGGATCAGCGCCTGTCCAAGGGCATTACCGCCACCCAACAGCATCAGGCGCATGCGCATATTCTGGGGGTCACTCGAATACGTGGGTTACCCCGGCGCACGCGGCATCGGGGATGATGCCCGCATTTTTCCTGCCCCCCGGCACAGCGTCAAGCTTGGCCGACCCGCTGCAGCCTTGGCCGCGGGCGGCGGTGACGTGCTAAGTGCGACGACGGAACAGCGGACGCGGCTCGATGACCGAGCGGCCGTAGAGCACGCTGAGCCCTGCGAGCCCCTTCAGGGCGTCCTCCACGGACTTGTCCTCGCGCACGGCGAAGGCATCGAAACCGCACTGGCGCATATGCGCCAACTGGTCACGCAGCACATCGCCCACCGCACGCAATTCCCCGCGCCAGCCCAGGCGGCTGCGCAGCAGGTAGGCCAGGCTGTAGCCGCGACCGTCGCGGAAGCTGGGGAAGTCGATGGCGATCAGCGCCGGTTCCTTCAGGCGCCAGATCAGGTCCTCGGGATCGTCGTCCGGCGCCAGCCAGACGCCGAAGGGCTGTAGGAGCGAGCTTGCTCGCGAACCACCCGGCTGCGGCGCCACCGGGGATTCCGGTTCGCGAGCAAGCTCGCTCCTACAGGCGCCCCGTGCCAGCCAGTCCTTCAGCGGCAGGATCAGATTGCCTTCGGGTAACTCGTCCGGCACTTCGCGCAGCAGAGTCCAGGGATCATGCGGCGCTATTTCGGCAGCACCGTCACGCAAACGAATCAGATTCTTCATGCCGGCACCTCCGCCTGGCGGTAGACCCGCGCCTTGAATGGCTCCAGGCCGATGCGCTCGACCGTTTCGACGAAGCGCTCGCCGGCGCCTCGCTGCTCCACGTAGGTCTGTACCAGCGCCTCGATCACGTCCGGTACCTCGGCGGCGCTGAACGACGGGCCGATCACCTTGCCCAGCGCGCTTTTCACGCCTTGCGCGCCGCCCAGGGTAATCTGGTACCACTCGCTGCCGTTCTTATCGACACCGAGGATGCCGATGTTGCCGATGTGGTGGTGGCCGCAGGCGTTCATGCAGCCGGAGATGTTCAGGCTGAGGTCACCCAGGTCATGCAGGTAGTCCAGGTCCTCGAAGCGCTGCTGGATGCCCTGGGCGATGGGGATCGACTTGGCATTGGCCAGCGCGCAGAAGTCGCCGCCGGGGCAGGCGATGATGTCGGTCAGCAGCCCCTGGTTCGGCGTGCCCAGGCCTGCCGCGCACGCTTCCTGCCAGAGTGCGTGGAGATCGGCTTTGCGTACGTCCGGCAGCACCAGGTTCTGTTCATGGGCGACGCGGATTTCGCCGAAGCCGAAGCGCTCGGCCCAGTCGGCCACCAGCTCCATCTGCTCGGCCGTCGCATCCCCCGGCGGCGCCTCGGCGCCCGGCTTGGTGGAGAGCACCACGCTGGCATAGCCTGGTACGCGGTGCGGGCGCACGTTGCGCGACACCCAGCGGGCGAATGCCGCATCGGCGGCCAACGCCGTACCGTAGGCGAGATCGTCAGAAGGCGCGTAGACCGGCGGATCGAACGCCGCCGCGACGCGGTCGTACTCATCGAGCGTCAGCTGCGCCTCGCCATCGCGCAGGTGCTGCCACTCTTCCTCCACTTCGCGGGAGAACGCCTCGATGCCCAGCGCCTTCACCAGGATCTTGATCCGCGCCTTGTACTTGTTGTCGCGCCGGCCATGGCGGTTGTACACGCGCAGGATGGCCTCGACGTAGGACAGCAGATGCCACCAGGGCAGGTCATCGCGGATCACCTGGCCGAGCATCGGCGTGCGCCCCAGCCCGCCGCCCACCAGCACCTTGAGGCGCAGCTCACCATCCTCGGCGCGGCGCAGGTAGAGGCCGATGTCGTGCATCATCACGGCGGCACGATCTTCCTCGGCGGCGCAGAGGGCAATCTTGAACTTGCGCGGCAGGAAGAGGAATTCGGGGTTCACCGTGGACCACTGGCGAAGGATTTCCGCCAGCGGGCGCGGGTCGAGGAACTCATCGGCGGCGACGCCGGCGAACGCCTCGGTGGTGATGTTGCGTACACAGTTGCCGGAGGTCTGGATGGCGTGCATCTCGACCTCCGCCAGGCGTTCGAGGATGTCCGGTACGCGCGCCAGCTCGACCCAGTTGAACTGGATATTCTGCCGCGTGGTGAAGTGGCCGTAGCCGCGGTCGTGCTCGCGGGCGATCCAGGCCAGGGTGCGCATCTGCTCGCTGGACAGGGTGCCGTAGGGAATCGCCACCCGCAGCATGTAGGCATGCTTCTGCAGGTACAGGCCGTTCTGCAGGCGCAGTGGCAGGAATTCCTCTTCGCTCAGCTCATCGCTCAGGCGCCGCTGCACCTGGTCACGGAACTGCGCCACCCGTTCGCGCACCAGGGCGCGGTCATATTCATCGTATCGGTACATCGCCAGGCCACCTTCGGATCGTTGCGTGGCGGCCTGCTTCTGTCGTCGGGCGCGCCACGTTGCGGTTGACCGAACTATGGCCGGCGCCTGTCGTGCAAAACAGCGGCAGATAACGCGGGAAAAACCAGATCAGATGCAGGGGACGCCTGCCCCGGCGGGCCTGCGACCGGTTGCCGCAACAGGCCCGATCAGCTGCCTCATGGCGCTTGGCGCCAACCCTGCAACGGCGCGGCGCGGAGCGGATTTCACCATCTGATATGGTTTTTTCCGACGAACCTGAATCTGTTTCGGGTGCAGACCCGTTCGTACAGTCGCGGCGCCTCTTCTGCCTGATGGGCCACGATAATGAGCGAAAGAATCCCCGCGAAGGTCATCGAGATCGACGCACCGCAACGCTTCACCCCGCCGCCGAAACCACTGTCGGCGGTCACCCCGACGGTCTACACCAAGCGCTTCGCCGGACGCTTCCGCGACCTCCGCCGTCTCGGCGGTGCGCTGCTGTTCCTGCTGTTCTTCGGCACCCTGTGGCTACAGTGGAACGGCCGCCAGGCTGTGCTCTGGGACCTGCCCGAGCGCAAGTTCTACATCTTCGGCGCAACCTTCTGGCCGCAGGATTTCATCCTGCTCTCGGCAATCCTGATCATCGCCGCCTTCGGCCTGTTCTTCATCACGGTGTTCGTCGGCCGCGTGTGGTGCGGCTACACCTGCCCGCAGAGCGTGTGGACCTGGATCTTCATGTGGGCCGAGCAGGTCACCGAGGGCGACCGCAACCAGCGCATGAAACTGGACAAGGGCCCCGCCAGCGCCGAGAAAGTCCTGCGCAAAAGTGCCAAGCACGGCCTCTGGCTGCTGATCAGCCTGGCCACGGCGGTCACCTTCATCGGCTACTTCACCCCCGTGCGGCCGCTGGTGGCGGACCTGCTCACGCTGAAGCTGGACCTGGAAAGCACCTTCTGGGTCGCGTTCTTTGCCGCGGCCACCTACGCCAACGCCGGCTGGCTGCGCGAGCAGGTGTGCATCCACATGTGCCCGTACTCGCGCTTCCAGAGCGTGATGTTCGACAAGGACACCCTGATCATTTCCTACGATGCAGCGCGCGGTGAATCTCGCGGCGCACGCAAGAAGGACGCCGATCCCAAGGCGCTGGGCCTGGGCGACTGCATCGACTGCCACCAGTGCGTGCAGGTCTGCCCCACCGGCATCGACATCCGCGACGGCCTGCAGATCGCCTGCATCGGCTGCGCCGCCTGCATCGACGCCTGCGACTCGGTGATGGACAAGATGGGCTACGACCGCGGCCTGGTGCGCTACACCTCGGAAAGCGCGCTGGAAGGCGGCAAGACCCACCTGCTGCGCCCGCGCCTGATCGGCTACGCGGCGGTGCTGCTGGTGATGATCGGCGCCTTCGTCTGGGCGCTGGAAGCGCGGCCGCTGATCAACCTCGACGTCGCCCGCGACCGTGGCCTGTTCCGCGAGAACGCCGCCGGCGAGATCGAGAACATCTACAACCTCAAGCTGATCAACAAGACCCAGCAGCCGCAGCATTACCACCTGAGCCTCGCCGATGGCGCCGGCTACCGCCTGCAGGGCGTGCCGGAGCTGATGCTGCAGCCGGGCGAGATCCGCGACTTCGCCGTCTCGGTGGCCAGCGAAGCGCAGCGCAGTGCCGGTGGTTCGCTGCCGCTGCACTTCAGGGTCAGCGACGGTAACGAGGCCATCGACGCCGCCAGCACCTTCGTCTCGCCGAGGCGCTGAACATGGCACGGGAGCTTGGCGTGACCTCGGCGCAGCGCCTAGAGTGGGCGGATTCTTCCGCCCCCCAGGCCGCCGTGCAGGACAAGATGAAGCGCTACGAGAAATTCGCCGACGAGATCGCCGGCCTGATCCGCAGCGGCGTGCTCGCCCCCGGCCAGAAGGTCCCCTCGGTGCGGCATGCCAGCCGCACTTACGGGGTCAGCGCTTCGACGGTGTTCCAGGCTTATTACCTGCTGGAGGACCGCGGCCTGATCGTCGCCCGCGCGCGCTCGGGTTACTTCGTCCGCGAACACGTACAGCGCGCCCTGGCCGAGCCGGAGATCGCCCGCCACGACGCGCAGACCACCGAGGTGGACGTCAGCGAACTGGTGTTCTCGGTGCTCAGCTCGATCAAGGACCCGGACACCGTGCCCTTCGGCTCGGCCTTCCCGGCGCCGGAGCTGTTCCCCCTGCCGCGCCTGGCGCGCTCCATGGCCCATGCCGTGCGCGACATGGACCCGCGTTCGGTGGTCGCCGACCTCGCCCCGGGCAGCCATGCGCTGCGCCGACAGATCGCCCTGCGCTACATGGTCGGCGGCATGCCCCTGCCGGTGGAGGAACTGGTGGTCACCAACGGCGCACTGGAAGCGCTCAACCTGTGCCTGCAGGTGGTGACCCAACCCGGCGACCTTGTGGCCATCGAAGCCCCGGCCTTCTACGCCAGCCTGCAGGTGCTGGAACGGCTGAAACTGAAGGCGGTGGAAATCCCCGTGCACCCACGCGAAGGCATCGACCTGGATGTGCTCGCCGACAGCCTGGCGCGCCTGCCGATCAAGGCCTGCTGGTTCATGAGCAACTTCCAGAACCCGCTGGGCGCCAGCATGGCCGAGGACAAGAAGCGCGCCCTCGCCGCGTTGCTGGCCCAGCACCAGGTGCCACTGATCGAGGACGACGTCTACGCCGAACTGTACTTCGCCGCCCAGGCGCCCAAGCCGGTGAAGGCCTTCGACAGCGAAGGGCTGGTGATGCACTGCAGCTCCTTCTCCAAGAGCCTGGCGCCCGGTTACCGCGTCGGTTGGGTGGCCGGCGGGCGCTACGCCGAGCAGATCGAGCGGCTCAAGCTGATGACCAGCCTGTCGGCCTCGGTGCCGGCCCAGGCCGCCATCGCCGACTACCTGCAGCACGGCGGCTACGACCGCCACCTGCGCAAGCTGCGCCACGCGCTGGAAAGCCAGCAGCACGCGATGCTCGCAGCCGTGGCCCGGCACTTCCCCGCCGCCACCCGCGTCACCCGGCCCAGCGGCGGCTACTTCCTGTGGCTGGAGCTGCCCGAGCACATCGACGCGCTCAAGCTGTTCCAGCTCGCCCATGCCCAGGGCATCAGCCTCGCGCCGGGGCCGATCTTCTCGGCGACAAGGCGCTTCGGCCACTGCCTGCGCCTGAACTACGGCCACCCGTGGACGACGGTCAGCGAACAGGCCATGGAAACCCTCGGGCGGATCATTCATTCGCTGTAGGGCCGAACGCCTCCGTTTGACTGATCCGCACATTCGGAAACGATCTGTACCTGTGCGGCAAGTTGTCGCAGGAATAGGCTGTCAGGCAGAACACCCGGACGAGGGAAGCTGCCATGGATGCCGAAGGCCTGATGATCCTGCTCACAGTGAGCGCCGCACTTGGCGTGCACCTGTGGGTGCGCTGGTACCTGCGGCGCGGGATGCTGCCGCGTGGGGAGCAATGGCTGGCATGAACCCTCACCTGCAGGAGCGGGCCATGC
>NZ_JYOA01000009.1:128085-175524 GCF_000955805.1 Pseudomonas sp. 21
TCGCGCCCATGGGGCGCTCCTACGGCAAAGTCCCTCGTCCTACGGCCGATACAGGTGCGCATGCTCCGCGCTGTAAAGCGACGAATCAGCAAACCCCTCCGCCCCCAGCACCTTGCCCACCAGGATCAGCGCCGTGCGCCGGAAGCCCTTGGCCTGAGCCTTGGGCAGGATGTCGCCGAGGGTGCCGGTGACCTGGTCCTGGTCCGGCCAGCTGGCGCGATGGATCACCGCGATGGGGCAGTCCGCACCGTAGTGCGGCAGCAGTTCAGCGACGATGTTCGCCAGTTGGCCGACGCCCAGGTGAATGGCCAGGGTCGCGCGGTGCTGTGCCAGTTCCGCCAGCGACTCGCCTTCGGGCATGCGCGTCCGGCTGGCGTAGCGGGTGAGGATCAGCGTCTGCGAGATGTCCGGCAGGGTCAGCTCGCAGCCCAGGATCGCCGCACAGGCGGACGTCGCGGTGACACCGGGGACGATCTCGTAGGCGATGCCCCGTTCGCGCAGGTGACGGATCTGTTCGCCGATAGCGCCGTACAGCGAGGGATCGCCGGAGTGCACCCGCGCGACATCCTGGCCTTCGGCATGGGCCTGCGCCAGCAGCGCGACTATCTCGTCCAGGTTCAGTTCGGCGGTATTCACCACGCGTTCGGCGCGGTGCCCTTCCAGCACTGCCGGCGGTACCAGCGAGCCGGCGTAGAGGATCACCGGGCAGGTGCGGATCAACCGCTGGCCCTTGACCGTGATGAGTTCGGGGTCGCCGGGGCCGGCGCCGATGAAGTAGACCGTCATGGCTGCTCCTGTGCGGATTCGACGGGGATGAAAGCCAGCGCGCAGGTGGCCTGGTCGCTACGGCGCTTGCCGACCAGCAGGCGGGCGGGTTCGCCGCCCTGGGCTTCGGCCTGCAGCAATGCCGCCGCCTCCGCCACGCTGGCAGCGCCGATGGCCATGCGGACCGTTTCGGATGTCTGGTCCAGGCGCGGCTCGCAAGCGGCCAGTTGTTGCGGCGTGAACAGCGCCAATGGCCGGTCGAGGGCGGCGGCCAGTGCTGTCAGTCCCTCCTCGTCGGCCTTCAACGTGGCGCTGGCCAGCGCCGTGAGGTTCGACTCGTCAAATCCCGCTTCGGCCAGCGTGGCCCGCAGCAGTGTGCGCAGTTCATCGAGCGAGCAGCCTCGGCGGCAACCCAGGCCGGCAACCAGCGTCATTCGCTACCTCCAGAAAACAAAACCCCGCAGGCGGCGGGGCCGGCTGCGGGGGTCGAGCATAACGCGCGGATCAGGCCGACGGCGCGAAACGGCGGAACAGCCAGGCCGCCACGAGGCCGAGCGCCACCCAGAACACGGCGTTGGTGACCAGCGAGGCCACGATGAACTCATGGGCGAGGCTTTCCGGCGCGAGGCTGGAATGCACCTCCGGCTGCGGCGCGCCGATGACGTGCGGCACCACCAGCAAGGCAAGGCCGACGATGCGCAATGCCCAATTGCGGCCGAACACCAGCAGCGCGAGACCGGCGGCAGTGGCGGCGGCGGTGCCGATCCACCAGGTCTGGCGCAGGGTCAGGTCGGCGGCGGCGGTGCCGGGCACCTCCGGCGGCAGGCCAATGGACGGCGCCAGGGTGAACACGGCGAAACCGGCCAGCCCCCAGAGCAGGCCTTCGGAGGTCCGGCCCGGTTCGCGCAGGGTGAACAGGCCGGCCAGCATCAGGGCGAAGCCCACCGCGACCACCAGGTTGCCGCCGGTCGTGGAGAGGATGCGCTGCCAGCCGTCTTCCGGCTCCCAGGCTTCCGCGTCATGGTGGTGGCCAGCGGCAGCGCCATCGGCATGCTCGTGGGCATGCTCTTCGACCAGCGTGGCGGCCGGCTCGGCCTTCTCGAAGGTCTCCGCCTTGAGGATCAGCGGGGATACCCAGAGCAACTGGACCACGGTGAGTACCAGCGCCGCGATCAGACCGGCGAAACCGGCGGTCTGGGCGATACGTTTGATCATTTTCCTTTCCTATTTTTTCCGGACTCTCGAATCGAGCGAGCTAGAGCCAGGCAAGGCGGAGGATCGCCGGGGACGCGGAGTTGACTACAGTCAATGAGCAGTCCACGGCGATCCTCCAACGCAGCCTGGCCGACGCGCAGCCGATTGGACTCAGAACAGCGTCAGTGGCAGGGGAAACCGGCACTGTGGCGAGTATCGTGGGCGGCGTTGTGCACCGCTTCCAGATGCGAGAAGCCGGCGAAATACACCAGCAGCGCACCGAGCAGGCTGGCGCCGACGGCCAGGCTGATGCGCTTGGAAAGGGGGATGGAAGTGCTCGACGCGTGCGTCAGGGTGCTGCTGGACATGAACGTTCCCTCTGAAGATCAAAGAAAGAGAACGCAGAGGTTGAACGCATTCGAACGCGCCGGAACGGTCGCGCCACGGCCTGCGCCCGCCCACCGCGGGTTTGCCAAATCGCAAGAATTCCAGGCCGGTCTCCGGGCTTGCGACGTTGGCCTGTGGCCAAGCGGGTCAGTCTTCCCATGCGTCAGCACAGTGACTACTGATGACCCTACGATCGCTTACCGTTGCGGGGGCAGCGCCGGACTGGTCCTTGCGGACGCACCGGCTTCCCGTTTCACCTCGCGCGCGTGGCGCGAGACACCTGAAACCGCGCTAGCTGACCACGGCAGCCGACAGGCGTCAACCGATCCCCGGCGATTGACCGCCCCGCCATCGCTGCGTAGCCTTCCTCCCTTCGAGGTTCTCCGGCGCTGGCCGGAGCTAAGAGGGAACGTGGAAATCTTCGGATGCGCCACGGCTGCCCCCGCAACTGTGAACAGCCTGTCTCTTCACGCGCCACTGCCGATTCGGGCGGGAAGGCGAAGAGATACCAGAGGGCTGTGAGCCAGGAGACCTGCCTCGACCAGTATCACGACAACCGGGCGGGGTGATCCGGTGGCGACCTTCGTTGCGCGGCGAACCCGCGCGCGCGCCCTTCATCCGCCCTCCGAACTCTGCTTGCGAGGCGCGCATGAAAACCCTGGCCAAACTCCCCGTCACCATCGTCACCGGCTTCCTCGGCGCCGGTAAGACCACCCTGCTCCGCCACATGCTGGATAACGCCGAAGGTCGCCGCATCGCGGTGATCGTCAACGAGTTCGGCGAGCTGGGCATCGACGGCGAAATCCTCAAGCAGTGCTCCATCGGTTGCAGCGAAGAAGAAGCGGTCGGCCGTGTCTTCGAACTGGCCAACGGCTGCCTGTGCTGCACCGTGCAGGAAGAATTCTTCCCGGTGATGCGCGAGCTGGTGGCACGCCGTGGCGACCTCGACCAGATCCTCATCGAGACCTCCGGCCTGGCCCTGCCCAAGCCGCTGGTGCAGGCCTTCCAGTGGCCGGAAATCCGCAACGCCTGCACCGTTGACGCGGTGATCACCGTGGTCGACAGCCCGGCCGTGGCCGCCGGCACCTTCGCCGCCCATCCCGAGCAGGTGGACGAGCAGCGCAAGCAGGACCCGAACCTGGACCACGAATCGCCGCTGCACGAACTCTTCGAAGACCAGCTCGCCAGCGCCGACCTGGTGGTACTGAACAAGGCCGACCTGCTCGACGCCGATGCGCTCGCCCGCGTCCGCGCCGAAGTCGCCGAGGAACTGCCGCCGGCGGTGAAGATCGTCGAAGCCAACGCCGGCCAGCTGCCGCTCTCGGTGCTGCTGGGTCTGAATGCCGAAGCCGAGCTGCACATCGACAGCCGCCCGACGCACCATGACCACGAGGGTCATGAAGATCACGACCACGACGAGTTCGACTCCTTCCACGTCGACCTGCCGGAAGTAGAAGAGCGCGCCCTGCTCGACGCCTTGAACGCGCTGGTCGAGCGCCACGCCGTGCTGCGCATCAAGGGCTTCGTCGCCATCCCCGGCAAGCCCATGCGCCTGCTGGTGCAGGGTGTCGGCAAGCGCTTCGACAAGCACTTCGACCGCGCCTGGCGCAGCGATGAAACCCGTAGCACCCGCCTGGTGGTGATCGGCCAGGAACTGGACCAGGCCACCATCGCCAACGAGCTGCGTACAGCCCTCTCTTGATCTTGTAGGAGCGAGCTTGCTCGCGAACCAACCCCGCAGCGGGGCAATGTTCGCGAGCAAGCTCGCTCCTACCAAGAGCCACCATCGAGCAAGCCCATGCACCTGCTGCGCACCCAACCCGGCGGCTTCGTCCCCGACGACGGCATCGCCGACCTGGCCCAGACGCCCGCCGAGCTGGTGATCCTCTGCAGCGGCGATTCGCACCTGGCGCTGCTCGCCGAGGCCGCCCGCGAGCTGCCGGAGGACTACCCGAGCCTGCGCCTGGCCAACCCCATGCAGCTGCAGAACCACGCCTCGGTGGACCTCTACGTCGACGAGGTGCTGCAGCACGCCAAAGTCATCCTGATCTCCGTGCACGGCGGCGTCGGCTACTGGCGCTACGGCATGGAGCAACTGGCGGCGCTGGCCGAGCGCGGCGTCACGCTGATCGCCGTCCCCGGCGACGACAAGCCCGACCCCGAACTGACCGCGCTGTGCAACGTGCCCGCACAGGACGCCGAACGCCTCTGGCAGTACCTGCGCCAGGGCGGCATGGACAACGCCCGGCAGTTCTTCGCCTGCCTCGCCACGCGCCATCTGCAACGCGACTATCCGTGGAGCGAGCCGCAGACGCTGCCCCGCGTGGCGCTCTATCACCCGCAGACCGGCAGTTGTGACCTCGCCCGCTGGCAGGCCGACTGGCACCCCGAGTGCCCGGTGGCCGCCTTGCTGTTCTATCGCACGCACCTGCAGGCGGCGAACACCGGCTTCATCGACACCTTCTGCGAACGCCTGCAGGCGCAGGGCATCAATCCGCTACCCATCGCAGTCGCCAGCCTCAAGGAAGCCGCTTGCCTGGAGACGGTGGAAAACCTGCTCGATAGCGCCGACGCCGAGCTGATCATCAACACCACCGGCTTCGCCCAGTCGAACCCGGAAGCGCCGCAGGAGCGGCCGTTCCGCCGCGACGTAGCGGTGCTGCAAGCCATCTGCTCGCTGGACAACCTCGACCTCTGGCGCGCCAACCCGCAGGGCCTCGGCCCCCGCGACCTGGCCATGCACATCGCGCTGCCGGAGCTGGATGGCCGCCTCATCACCCGGCCGATCAGTTTCAAGGGCCTGGCCTGGCGCAGCGAGCGCAGCCAGAGCGACGTGGTCTGCTACCTGCCGCACCGGCCGGGCATGGACTTCGTCGCCGAACTGGCGCGGCGCTGGATGCTGCTGGCGCGCAAGGCCAACACCGACAAGCGCGTGGCGCTGATCCTGGCGAACTACCCGACCCGCGACGGCCGCATCGGCAACGGCGTGGGCCTCGATACGCCGGCTGCTGCGCTGAATATCCTGCGCGCGCTGGAGACCCAGGGTTATCCGGTTGCCGGCCTGCCCGAGTCTGGTACGGCACTGATCCAGCAACTGCTCGGCGGCGTCAGCAACGACCTCGACAGCCTCGACCTGCGCCCCTGCGCGCAGAGCCTGGCGCTGGACGATTACCTTGCCTGCTTCGCCCGCCTCCCCGAGGCCAACCAGCAAGCCGTGCGCGAACGCTGGGGCGAGCCACAGCAGGACCCGATGTTCCGCAGCGGCCGGATGATGGTCGCCGGCCTGCGCCTGGGCCTCGGCTTCGTCGGCATCCAGCCGGCGCGCGGCTACCAGCTGGACGCCGCGGCGATCTACCACGATCCGTCGCTGGTACCGCCCCACGGCTACCTCGCCTTCTACTTCTGGCTGCGGGAGGTGTTCGGCGCCGACGCGCTGGTCCATGTCGGCAAGCACGGCAACCTCGAATGGTTGCCCGGCAAGGGCGTCGGGCTCTCGGAAGAATGCTGGCCGGACGCGATCCTCGGCCCGCTGCCGAACCTCTACCCGTTCATCGTCAACGACCCCGGTGAAGGCGCGCAGGCCAAGCGCCGCGCCCAGGCGGTGATCATCGACCACCTAATGCCGCCACTGACCCGCGCGGAAAACTACGGCCCGCTGCGCGACCTCGAACGCCTGGCCGACGAGTACTACGACGCCTCCCTGCTCGACCCGCGCCGCGCCAACGAATTGCGCGGCGACATCCTCACGCTGGTACGCGAGACCGCGCTGGACCGCGAGCTGGGCTTGCAGTTGAGCGACGACCCGGAAAGCTGGTTGCCGCAGCTGGACGCCTACCTGTGCGACCTCAAGGAATCGCAGATTCGCGACGGCCTGCATGTGTTCGGCGAATCTCCCGCAGGTGACTTGCGCCGTGACACCCTGCTGTCGCTGGTGCGCATCCCGCGTGGCGATGGACGCGGCGGCAACGCCAGCCTGCTGCGCGCGCTGAGCGAAGACCTGAAGCTCGGCCGCGACCCGCTGGACGAAGCTTTCGCCGAGCCGTGGGAAGGTCCGCGCCCAGACGATTTGCTCGCCGTGAGTGACGAACCCTGGCGCAGTAACGGTGACACCCGCGAGCGCCTGGAGCTGTTCGCCCTGCGCCTGATCGATGGCTTGGTCAGCGCGCCCGGCAGCGCCAGCGCGGCGGTCCTTGCACAACTGCACCAGCAGATCGCGCCGGCCCTCGACGCCTGCGGCGCCAGCGAAATCGGTCACCTGCTCGCCGGCCTCGCCGGCCGCTTCGTCCCGCCCGGCCCCAGCGGTGCGCCCAGTCGCGGGCGGGTCGACGTGCTGCCCACCGGGCGCAACTTCTTCACCGTCGACGTGCGCAACCTGCCCACGCCTACCGCCTTCCGCCTCGGCTTCCAGTCCGCCAGCCGCCTGCTCGAACGCCACCTGCAGGACCATGGCGACCACCTGCGCCAGCTCGGCCTGTCGGTGTGGGGCACCGCGACCATGCGCACCGGTGGCGACGATATCGCCCAGGCGCTGGCGCTGCTCGGCGTGCGCCCGGTGTGGCAGGCCGGCAGCCAGCGCGTGGAGGATTTCGAGATCCTGCCGATCAGCCTGCTCGACCGCCCAAGGGTGGACGTGACGCTGCGGGTGTCGGGCTTCTTCCGCGACGCCTTCGCCAACCTGATCCGCCTGTTCGACGCCGCCGTGCAAGCCGTCGCCGCACTGGATGAGCCGGACGATCTGAACCCGCTGGCGGCTCGCGTGCGTGCTGATCAATCTCGCCTGCTAAGCGAAGGCCTGGACGTCGACGAGGCCCGCCGCCAGGCTGGCTGGCGCATCTTCGGTGCGCAACCCGGTGCGTACGGTGCCGGCGTGCAGGGCGTGATCGAATCCCGCCAGTGGGACAGCCGCGCCGACCTCGCCGAGGCCTACCTGAACTGGGGCGGCTACGCCTACGGTGCCGGCGATGACGGTACGCCGGCGCGCGAGCGCTTCGCCCAGCGCCTGTCCGGCCTGCAGGCGGTGCTGCACAACCAGGACAACCGCGAGCACGACATCCTCGATTCCAACGACTACTACCAGTTCCAGGGCGGCATGCTGGCCGCCGCCGAGGTGATCCAGGGCCAGTCACTTTCCAGCTACCACGGCGACCACAGTCAGCCGGACAACCCACGCGTCCGTACCCTGAAGGAAGAACTCGGCCGCGTGGTCCGCTCGCGCGCGGTGAATCCGAAATGGATCGCCGGCATGAAGCGCCACGGCTACAAGGGCGCCTTCGAACTCGCCGCCACGGTGGACTACCTGTTCGCCTTCGACGCCACCAGCGAGCTGGTGGACGACCACCAGTACCGCCTGCTGGCCGACGCCTACCTGCTGGACGACGACACCCGCGAATTCATCCGCCAGCACAACCCCGAAGCCCTGCGCGACATCGCCGAACGCCTGGTGGAAGCGCAACAGCGCGGGTTGTGGGAGGAGCCGGGGGAGTATCGGGAGACGCTGGAAAACCTGCTGGTGGACAGCGAAGAGCAGTGAGGGATTTCCAGCTTTCGTAGGATGGCGTGGAGCGAAGCGATACCCATCAGTCCGCCTGGCAGTTCAGCCCGAGAACAGGCCAAGCGCCGACGCGCCCAGCAGGACCAGAAGAGTCACTCCCACGCCGCGTACCCATTGCGCTTCCATGCAGTAGGAGCGGGACAGCCCCGGCTGCGGATAACGCCCCAGCGTCAGCACCTTCACGACCGGCCAGCCCACCGCATAAAGCGCCGGGCCGTAAAATGGCTCCAGCAACGCATCCAGCACTTCCCACATTCCGCAGCACTCCCTGCATCGAGTCGATCAGAAAATCGGCCCCCAGCGCAAAAACCATCGATACATCCATTCCTCTCTGAAGAGAAACAGATAAGCACTCAATAACGACGGTAGGGCATAGCACCAGCCTTCCGTCAGCCAGAACAGCGTAGCGGCCAAGGCAAAGCTGGCCAGATAAAGGCCGCGGCACAGAGGCTGGGACAATACGTCGAGGAAGGGCTTGCTCCGACGGAGCAGGCAAAGAAACGTCACCAACATCAGCGGCGCTCCCAGCCCGGCGAGCGAAATGCCTGCCACCAGCTCACCAGAGGAGAACTTCACGGTGGAGATCAGCATCAACGGTAATGCGACGATCAGGCTGGCATATCCCATGAACGTCGTACGCACCAGGACCCTTCTGTCGCTCATCACATTGGCATCCCTGCTAACTCCCGGAGCAGAATACATCCGGAGTGCCTCCCTGTAGGAGCGCGCCATGCGCGCGAATCGCGGGCGTGGCCCGCTCCTACAGGGGGCGCTGATATCAGCCGCGACGCAGGCGCTCGGCCGCGTTCAGCAAAAGCGCCTCGGTGCCGCTCCAGCCCAGGCAACCATCAGTGATCGACACACCGTAGCGCAGCTCGCCGGACAGCGGCTGGCAGCCGTCGAACAGATGACTCTCCAGCATCACACCACGCAGCGAAGCGTCGCCGGCGATGCGCTGGTCGAGCACGCTGTCCAGCACCGCCGGCTGGCGCAGCGGGTCCTTGCCGCTGTTGGCGTGGCTGCAATCCACCATGATGCTCGGTTCCAGGCCGAGCTTCTCCAGTCCCTGGCGAATCTGCTGCACGCTGGCCGCGTCGAAGTTCGGCCCGGCGTGGCCGCCGCGCAGCACCAGATGGGTGTCCGGGTTGCCCTGGGTCTGCACCAGCGAAGGCCGGCCCAGCGCATCGATGCCGAAGTGCTGGTGCGGGTGCGCTGCCGAGCGCATGGCGTCGGTGGCGATGCCGATGCTGCCGTCGGTGCCGTTCTTGAAGCCCACCGGCAGTTCGAGGCCGCTGACCATCTCGCGGTGCACCTGGGATTCGCTGGTGCGTGCGCCGATGGCGGCCCAGCCCAGCAGGTCGTCGAAGTAGCCGGCCACCAGCGGTTGCAGCAATTCGGTGGCAACCGGCAGGCCGCGTTCGAGCATGCCCAGCATCAGCCGGCGCGACAGTTCCAGGCCGCCGGCCATGTCGCCAGTGCCGTCCAGTTGCGGGTCGTAGACCAGGCCTTTCCAGCCGATGGTGGTGCGCGGTTTCTCGACGTAGGCGCGCATCACCAGCAGCAACTGGTCGTTCACCTGCGGGGCGAGTTCGGCGAGGCGGTCGGCGTATTCGAGGGCGGAGACAGGGTCGTGCAGCGAGCAGGGGCCGATCACTACCAGCAGGCGTGGATCGCGGCCATCGAGGACGGCGCGGATCGCTTCGCGGCCTTCGCGGACGCGGTGGGCCATGGCGGCGGACAGCGGTAGGCGCTGGCGCAGTTCGGCAGGGCTCGGCAGCGGCTGTTCGCGGCGGCGAGCGGAGGGCAGCGGGAGGTCGAGGACTTCGGCGGTGGCTGCGTGTTCGGGACGGATCAGGGTGGAGGTGGAAGCGTTCATCTGACTGGCATCCTTGGCCGGCGCGGTGGTCGTTCCGCGCTCGGCGCTCTATCTAAGTGTTCGTGGCAAGGCTCGTTGGGTGGCACGCAGCGCGCTGCTAAATCGCCAGTCGGAGTTGCGGTAATAGCGGTAGTCGGTGGTGTAGGCGGTCATGTGTCGATCCTCGGTCTGAGCGTTTTCGCTCGTTTCAATGCGTTGGGCCTTGTGGGCCTTGAAAAACAAAAACCCCGGTCGGGTTGCCGACCGGGGTTTTGGGAAACTGTCTGGTTGGCGACCCTGCTTGCTAGGGCGCCTGTGGGGTATCAGGCGCGCCTTTGGCTAAACCAATACCCATAGAAGAAATAACCGGCAGCAGCGGCCAGGACCTGCGCGCGAGCGACCACGGAGCCAATGGCACCGAGGCGGGCGAGGGACTGGATGGACAGGCTGGACGGCATGATGTTCTCCGTGGAAGTGGAGCCAAGTTACTGCATCGCGAGGCATCGATCAATGACTTGGCTCTATGGAGCTGATCGACATTGGTCGCACCTCCTACGCCCGGTTCGCTACCATGCACGGACGAAATCCGCAGGAAATCCCCATGAGCGCCCTTCCCCATTTCCCACTGGCTGCCGTCGTCGGCGCCGATGAGCTGAAGCTGGCCCTGTGCCTGGCGGCCATCGATCCGGCCATCGGCGGCGTGCTGATCGAAGGGCCGCGCGGCATGGCCAAATCCACCCTGGCGCGCGGCGTCGCCGACCTGCTGGACGGCGGGCGCTTCGTCACCCTGCCGCTGGGCGCCAGCGAGGAGCGCATCGTCGGCACCCTCGACCTGGACGCGGCGCTGGGTGAAGGCCGCGCGCAGTTCTCGCCCGGTGTACTGGCCCATGCCCACGGCGGCGTGCTCTATGTGGATGAAGTGAACCTGCTGCCCGACCACCTCGTCGACCTGCTGCTCGACGTGGCCGCCAGCGGGGTCAACCTGATCGAGCGCGACGGCCTGTCCCACAGCCACCCGGCGCGCTTCGTGCTGATCGGCACCATGAACCCCGAGGAAGGCGAACTGCGCCCGCAACTGCTGGACCGCTTCGGCCTCAAGGTGCAACTGCACGGCACCCCGGCGCCGAGCGAGCGCGCCGAGATCGTTCGCCGCCGGCTGGCCTTCGATGCCGATCCGCAGGCCTTCCTCGCCCAGTGGCAAGGCGCACAGCAAGCGCTGCAGCAGCGCTGCGCCGATGCCCGGCAAGGCCTTGCCGCGATTGCGCTGGATGACGCTGCATTGAACGAGATCGCCGAGCGCTGCCACGCCGCCGGCGTCGATGGTCTGCGCGCTGACCTGGTCTGGTTGCGCGCGGCCCGTGCCCACGCCGCCTGGCGCGGCGCCAACGCCATCGAGGCACAGGACATCGAGGCGGTGGAGCACTTCGCCCTCGCCCATCGTCGCCGCCCTGCACCACCGCCATCGGCAACGCCGCAGCAACCGTCTTCCAGGCAGGCGCAAGCACCGTCCAACGCCTCCAACGGCGAAGGCCAATGGGGTGAACTCCCCGCCCAGAACGTCGCCATGGGCGAACGCCGACAGTTGACGGGCTGGCCAAAAAAGCCCTGAGCATCCGCCCGCGCCCGGCCCCAGGCGCGGATGCCAACCCCCGACCCGGCCAGCTCGCCGGCGGCCGCCACGGTGCCCGCCAACAGGGCAAGCACGGCCGCATCGACTGGCCCGCCACCCTGCGCAACGGCCGCCCGCAAAGTCGCACCGACCTGGTGCTACGCGCCCGCAGCCGCAAGCCCGGCGAACTCTGGCTGGTGGTAGTCGATGCCTCCGCCAGCACCCGCCGCCACGGTGCCCTCGCCCAGGCCAAGGGGCTGCTCGCCGACACCTTCGAACAGGCCTATCGCCAACGCGCACGCCTCGCCGTGCTGCACGCCACTGGCACGCAACCACGCTGGCTGTGGCAGGGCCAGAAGGCATCGAGTCAACTGCAGGAGTGGCTGGAGCAACTTGGAGCCGGCGGCGGCACCCCGCTGATCGAAGCGCTTGAGCAAGCCCGCGAATGGCTGGACAAGCGCCAGCGACAGAAGCCAGCCGAACGCCAGCGCCTGCTGGTACTGACCGATGGCCGCCTGCGCGACTGGCCGGCATTGCGGCCGATGGGCTGCCCGACGGTGCTGGTGGATATCGAGGGTGGGGCGGTGCGGCTTGGTCGCGCACAAAAACTGGCAGACGAGCTGGGAGCGGATTACCGCAGGATCACCGGGTTGTCAGGCATGGACCGATAAGCGCGCCACTGTCACCTGCGAGCCGATCTGGCTAAAGTGGGCTGCCGATGGATCGGGCATGTTCAAGGACAGAACTCTTCATGCAGACACGCACACTACTGCTGGCAGGCTTGGCCGCAGCCCTCGCCTACTATGCCTATGATGCCTGCCATCGCCGCCAGGCCGCGACAGCCGTCGCACAGGCTAGCGCGCCGGTGGTGGTCCCGACCGACGCCCCCGGCTTCATGGAGACGCCCGCGCAGATTTCCGCGCAAAGCCAGAGCGAGATCATCAGTCACTACAGATCCCAGGGCTATCGCCTGAGATGCTACGGCGACCTCGGGCCACGGGAACGCATTCGTAACGACGACTACCTTTGCCTGGCGCCGATCAGCTCGGCCTTCGCTGACATTCCCGCCAGCCAGGTGGTGTTCTTCTTCAGGAAAGAACGCCTGAGCCATGTGCGCTTTCTCTTTCCACCCAGTTCATTCAAACCGCTTCGGTACTACCTGACCACCGGACTTGAAAACGCCAGGCGCCTGCCCGAGTCCAGGTTCGGCGACTTCGGCCTGGACCCTTCGGGTAACAACCTGGTGGTCTGGAGAACGCGGCACGGACTTCTCACTGCCACGGAGACCAACCGTGCCGGCGAACCGGTGGTTGTCCTGTGGAGCGCCAAGACGAACTTCGCTCGAATGAAGAACAGCCCCTGGGCCAAGTAGTGCCGCACTCGCTCAAGGCTCCCCATTACGCCCATGCAACAGGAACCCCGGCCGCTCGCTCAGCCGTTCGTAGTAGGCCGCCACGGCCGGCAGTTCAGGGCGCTGCATGGGCGTCAGGTACCAGCGGTTCACCGACAGGCCAAGGACGACGTCGGCAAGGCTGAAGCAGGCGCCGGTGACGAAGGCACCGGTGCGTTCCAGCTGCCGGTCCAGCAGGGCCATGCAACGGTTCCACTGCGCCTCGCTCAGGGCGATGGCGGACGCGTCGGTATGGCTGGGGCTGCTGCGCACACGGGCCATGAACACATAGCGCCAGGCATTGTTCAGCTCGGTGGCCTGCCAGCCCATCCACTGCTCCACCAGCGCGCGCTCGCGCGCTGAGGTGGGCAGCAATTCGCCCCGGGGATACTGGGTGGCGAGGTAGCTGCAGATGGCATTGGATTCCCAGAGCACGAAGTCGCCGTCGACGAGGACCGGCACCATGGCGTTGGGGTTGAGAGCGATGAACTCCGCTGAAGCGGTGGGGCGAAAGCCCGTGCCCCAGTCTTCCCGTTCGTAGGCCAGGTTCAGTTCGGCGCAGGTCCAGAGCACCTTGCGCACGTTGATCGATGAAGCGCGGCCGAGGATTCGCAGCATGGGGTCACTCCCTGTGAAAAGCGCAGCCCAGCATAGAGCCAGGTGCGCCGGCGGAGAAGAGACGCTACAGCTGCAGGAGCGAGCTTGCTCGCGAACCACTACGAAGCGGTGAACTCCCCGGAACAGGTCGCCCCACAGAGCCTTCGTCGTGGCTCAGTGGCAGAAGCACTGGCGGCTCGGAGAAGGCCGATGGGTTCGCGAGCAAGCTCGCTTCTACAAAAGGCGCCCCTCCAAGGCAGCCCACAGCGAGTCGATGCTGTCGAACTCGCAATCCACCGTGGGCAGCAATGGCCGCGCCAGGATCAGCACCGGCACGCCACGCTCGCGGGCGACCTGCAGCTTCGGCTCGGTGGCCTGGCTGCCGCTGTTCTTGCTGACCAGCACGTCGGTGCCCAAGCGGGTGAACAGCTCGCGCTCGCCCTCCAGGGTGAACGGCCCGCGTGCACCGAGCACGTCGGCGCGCGCGTTGCCGGGCAGGCTTTGCAGGCAGCGCACGGTCCAGTGGTGGTGGGCGGGAATCTCGTCCAGGTGCTCCAGCGGCTCGCGCCCCAGGGTGAACAGCGGACGACGAAACGCCATCAGCGCTTCGATCAGCGCCTCCCAATCAGCGACCTCCCGCCAATCGTCGCCCTCGCTCGCCTGCCAGCCGGGCCGCCGCAGCGCCCAGCACGGCACACCGGCCAGTTGCGCGGCGCGGGCGGCGTTGGCGCTGATCTGCGCGGCATAGGGATGAGTCGCGTCGAGCAGCAGGTCGAAACCGCGCTCACGGATGAAGCCGGCAAGACCTTCGGCACCGCCGTAGCCACCGACGCGCACCTCGCAGGCGAGGTCATCCGGCACCTTGCCGAGGCCGGCAAGACTGTAGAGATGCTGCGGCCCCAGACGGCGCGCGATGGCCAGCGCCTCGCCAATGCCGCCCAGCAGGAGCACGCGTTTCATCGTACCTCCAGCGCCTCGCCCACCAGGTTGCCCTGGCGGTCGATGGCGAAGACTTCCAGCGTGACTTCAAGGGGCACGATACGCCGGGCAAAGGCCAGCGCGCGGGCGCACACCGCATCGCCCAGGGCGATGCCTTCGGCGCGGCACAGCGCCAGCGCCTGCTGGCTGGTGTTGGCCTCGCGCATCTGTTGTTGCAGCTCCGCCGAAGCGCCTATTGCCGCCGCCCACTCGGCCAGCTGCGGCAGGTCGATGCTGGAGTGACGACTGTGCAGGTCCATGTGCCCGGCGGCGAGCTTGCTGATCTTGCCGAAGCCGCCGCAGACGCTGAAACGCTCCACCGGCACCTTGCGCAGGTGCTTGAGCGCGGCGCCGGCGAAGTCACCCATCTCGATCAGCGCGGTGTCGTCGAAGCCGTAGCGACGGCGCATGGCGTCTTCGCTGGCGTTACCAGTGCAGGCGGCGAGATGGCGGAAGCCATTGGCGTGGGCGACGTCGATACCCTGCTGGATCGAGGCGATGTAGGCCGAGCAGGAGAATGGCCGGACGATGCCGGTGGTGCCGAGGATCGACAGGCCACCGAGGATACCCAGGCGCGGGTTCATGGTCTTGAGCGCCAGCTCGGCACCGCCCTCGATATGGATCGTCACCTCGAAGCCGCCGGCATAGCCACACTCGGCCGCCAGCGCAGCGAGGTTGCCCTGCATCATCTGCCGCGGCACCGGGTTGATCGCCGGCTCGCCCACCGGCAGTACCAGGCCGGGCTTGGTCACCGTGCCGACACCATCCCCGGCATGAAAGCGCACACCCGGCTCATCGCTCAGCGCGACACGGGCGAACACCAGCGCACCATGGGTAACGTCCGGGTCGTCGCCGGCATCCTTCAGCGTGCCGGCCTCGGCGCCCTCGGCGGTGCGCCGGCAGAATTCCAGGCGCAGCGTTGCGCTGCGCTCTTTCGGCAGGACGATCTGCGCGGCATCCAGCGCTTCTCCGGTGAGCAGCAGGCGCGCCGCCGCCAGGCTGGTGGCCGTGGCGCAACTGCCAGTGGTGTAGCCGCTGCGCAGCGGGCGGGGCTGCTCCGGGGTTTCTTCGCGCATGCTCACTCGGCCAGCGGCTTCCAGACTTCCAGCAGGGTGATCGGCAGCGCCGCGCGCCAGGTGTCGAAGCCGCCCAACGGCTGGGCCTGGGACACCGACAGGCGGGTCAGCTCGCCGCCGATGCGGGCGCGCCAGCTCAACAGCATGGACTCGCTCTGCAGGGTAACGGCGTTGGCCACCAGGCGGCCGCCAGGCTTGAGTTGCTCCCAGCACTGCTCGAAGACGCCGGGCAGGGTTACACCACCACCGATGAAGATCGCGTCCGGGCGCTCCAGTCCCTGCAACGCTTCCGGCGCGGCGCCGCAGACCAGTTGCAGCGCCGGCACGCCAAGGCTGTCGCGGTTGAAGCGAATGTGCTCCTGACGTCCTTCGTTGGCTTCGATGGCCAGCGTGCGGCAGCTCGGATGCGCGCGCATCCACTCGATGCCGATGGAGCCGCAGCCGGCGCCCACGTCCCAGAGCAGCTCGCCGGGCCTGGGCGCCAGCCGTGCCAGGGTCACGGCGCGCACGTCGCGCTTGGTCAGTTGGCCGTCATGGCGGTAGGCGTCGTCCGACAGGCCGATGGTCAGGGGCAGACGAACCGCGTCGACGCCGGCTACGCACTGCACAGCCACCAGGTTCAGCGCAGCGGTCTCGCTCGGCGACCAGTCGCTGGCGAGCCCGTCGATGCGTCGCTCCGCCTCACCGCCCAGATGCTCCAGCACACTGAGGCGACTCGCGCCGAATCCCCGTTCGCGCAGCAGAGCGGCAATGGCGGCCGGGCTGCTGCCGTCGTTGCTGAGGATCAGCAGCTTGGCGCCGTCATGGACCTGCGCGTTAAGCGCGGTCAACGGGCGCGCCACCAGCGACAACAACGCGCAATCCTGCAACGCCCAGCCCATTCGTGCCGCCGCGAGAGAAGCGGAAGACGGCGCGGAAAGCACCAGCATTTCCTCGGACGGAATCTGACGACAGAGGCTCGCGCCGACACCGAACAGCATCGGGTCGCCGCTGGCCAGAACGCAGGTCGGCTCTCCACGCCGGCGCAGCACCGGTTCCAGGCTGAACGGACTCGGCCAGGCCTGGCGACGGGCGCCCAGGCAATGCGGCAGCAACGCCAGCTGGCGTGGCGCGCCAATCACTTCGCTGGCGGCGAGCAGGGCGCGGCGCGCGGCCTTGCCGAGGCCGGCATAGCCGTCCTCGCCGATGCCGACGATGGTCAGCCAGGGCGTCATGAAAATTCCTCAGGGTGCGACGATCGATCCGACGGGCAGGCTTTTCCTGACATCGGGCAAAGCAGGCATAATACCCGCTTCGTCGGTGCTCGTAGGACGCTTCGCCTTGATGGCGAGGTTTCTCAGAGCCGAAGAGGGAACACGGTTAAGCCGTGGCTGCCCCCGCAACTGTAAGCAGCGAGTCCGCGCAATGCGGCGCCACGAGAACGACGTTCCGTGCCGCCGGCCAGGCCACTGGGCAACCGGGAAGGCCGCGCTGGATGAGGACCTGCCAGCCAGGAGACCTGCCGACGAAACCAGTCGCGTGTGCAGACATCGAGCGGGGTGTATCGGTGTCGTGAAGTCCCCCGTGGGGGATTCGCAGGTCACCGCGACCCAGCCCTGGTGACCTCCGTGCAAGACTCCTCAGCCCTGCCCGTCCGCCCGCATGCCTGTCCCGGCCTGCTGCGCATCGTGGCCTCCCGCGATGGCGGCATCTGCCGCATCAAGCTGCCCTGTGGGCAACTGGACGCCAACGCCGCGCGCGCCATCGCCCTGGCTGCCGAACGACATGCCGACGGCGTGCTGGAGGCGACCAACCGCGCCAACCTGCAGATTCGCGGCGTGCACGCCGGCGCCGAAAACGCACTGAGTCGTGAACTGCTGGCCGCCGGCCTCGGCCCGCGCGAACTGGCTTCGGACGACGTGCGCAACCTGCTGGTCAGCCCGGCGCTGGGCCTGGACGCACGCCGTGCTTTCGATGCAAGCCCGCTGGCCCGCCAGCTGCTCGACCTGCTGGAGTGCACCCCGCGCTTCCACGACCTGTCACCCAAGTTCGGCATCCAGCTGGACGCCGGCGAAGCGCTGGCGATGCTGGAACACCCCAACGATCTCTGGCTGTCAGCCATGTCCGACGACGCGGCGCCGCTGTTCGCCTTCGGCCTGGCCGGTTGTCCGCCACAGCACGAGACAGACCGGCCCGCCCTCGCCGCTGTGGCCGCCGAGCAGGTACCGCTGCTGGTGGAAGCCCTGCTGCACCTGTTCCTCGATCTCGCCGGCGACGGCCAGACGCGCATGCGCCACCTGCGCGAGATGCTCCACGATGAAGTGCTGCTGGAGCGCCTGCAGCAACGCCTGCCCTTCGCGCTGCACCTCGGGCCCGCTGTGGATAACTGGCGACGTCCTCCACCGAGGGCTTTCGGCCATCTCGGGATTCAACCCCAGCGCCAGCCGGAACGCACCATGGTCGGCGCGGGATTCGTCCTCGGACGACTCGACAGCACCACCCTGTTCGGCCTCGCGGATCTTGCCGAGCGCTTCAGCGTCGGACAGCTGCGTCTGACGCCCTGGCAAAGTCTGATCCTCCCTGACGTGGCACCAACCGATGCCGCCGTCGTACTCGGCGCGCTGGCCAACCTCGGCCTGGTGATCGACGCCGCGCAGCCCCTGTCGCGCCTCGTCGCGTGCAGCGGCTCCAGCGGTTGTGCACGCGGGCTGGCCGATACCAAGGCCGATGCCCTGCGCCTCGCCGAGCGCCTGCGCCACGCGCCACCAGCCGGCGTGCACCTGTGTGGCTGCCCGCGCTCCTGCGCCGCCGCCCACGTCGCCCCCTACACCCTGCTGGCCGTCGCCGACGGCCGCTATGACCTGTTCCGTCGCGCCGATGGCGTGGCCGGCTTCGGCCAGCCGCTGGCGCGCAACCTTTCCCTCGATGCCGCCGGCGACCTGCTGGCCGCACCCGGAGCCTCCATCGATGCTTGATTACATCCGCGACGGCCAGGCGATCTATCGCCAATCCTTCGCCACCATCCGCGCCGAAGCCGACCTCACCGGCATCCCGGCCGACCTGGAGAAACTGGCCGTGCGCGTGATCCACGCCTGCGGCATGGTCGACGTGGTGCAGGACCTGCGCTTCTCCGCAGGCGCCGGCGCCATCGGCCGCGCGGCACTGGCCGCGGGCGCGCCGATCCTCTGCGATGCGCGAATGGTCGCCGAGGGCATCACCCGCGCGCGCCTGCCGGCACACAACGAGGTGATCTGCACCCTCAACGATCCGGATGTCCCGGAACTCGCCCGCGAGCTGGGCAACACCCGCTCGGCCGTGGCCCTGGAGCACTGGCGCGAACACCTGGAAGGCAGCGTGGTGGTGATCGGCAACGCGCCGACCGCCCTCTTCTACCTGCTGGAAATGCTCGATGCCGGCGCGCCGAAACCGGCGCTGATCCTCGGCTTCCCGGTGGGTTTCGTCGGCGCCATGGAGTCCAAGGATGCCCTCGCCGCCGACAGCCGCGGCGTGCCCTACGTGATCGTCCGCGGTCGTCGTGGCGGCAGCGCGATGGCGGCCGCGGCGGTGAACGCGCTCGCCACGGAGGTGGAGTGATGGCCGGCCGCCTGATCGGCCTGGGCGTCGGCCCGGGCGACCCGGAACTGCTGACCCTCAAGGCGTTGCGCCTGCTGCGCGCATCCCCGGTGATCGGCTACTTCGTGGCCAAGGCCAAGCACCACGCAGGCCAGGGCGGCAACGCCTTCGCCATCATCGAGCAGCACCTGCTGGCAACTCAGCAGCGCCTGCCGCTGGTGTACCCGGTGACCACCGAAAAGCTGGAACCACCGCTGACCTACGAAGGCGTGATCAGCGACTTCTACGACACCGCTGCCGCCCAGGTGGCCGAGCATCTGGACGCCGGTCGTGACGTCGCGGTGATCTGCGAGGGCGATCCCTTTTTCTACGGCTCGTACATGTACCTGCACGACCGTCTTTCGGACCGGTATGACACCGAAGTCGTACCCGGCGTCTGCTCGATGCTCGGCAGTGCGGCGGTGCTCGGCGTGCCGCTGGTGTATCGCAACCAGAGCCTCTCGGTGCTCTCCGGCGTGTTGCCGGAAGACGAACTCAAGCGTCGCCTGGCCGACGCCGACGCGGCCGTGGTGATGAAGCTCGGCCGCAATTTCGACAAGGTCCGCCGCGTGCTGCGCGAGCTGGGTCGTGACGGCGGCGCCCACTACGTCGAACGGGCGACCATGCGCGAGCAGCGCATCGTCGCGCTGGACGACGTGGACCCGATGGCCTCGCCGTACTTCTCGATGATCGTCATCCCCGGCCAGCGGTGGAACGGCTGATGCGCGCCGCGATCGTCATTCTCGGCCAGGGCGCACTGGGCACTGCCCGGTGCCTGCAGAGCGTTTATCCACAGGCGCGCGTGATGGGCCTGAAGGACCGTGTTGAAGGCGCCGACGAGTCTTACGCGAACTTCGGCGATACCCTGCGCCAGCTCTACCGCAACGACACCCCGATCATCGCCCTGTGCGCCGCCGGCATCGTCATTCGTACCCTTGCCCCGCTGCTCGTTGAGAAGGGCGCCGAACCGCCGGTGCTGGCCGTCGCCGAAGACGGCAGCGCCGTGGTGCCGCTGCTCGGCGGGCTCGGCGGGGTGAACCGCATGGCCCGCGAGATGGCCGCCGCACTGCAAGTGACACCCGCCATCACCACCAGTGGCGAACTGCGTTTCGGTGCCTGCCTGCTCGACCCGCCGCCGGGCTATGCGCTGGCGGACATCGAACAGGGCAAGCGCTTCGTCTCTGACCTGCTGGGCGGCGACACCCTGCGCATCGAAGGCAACGCCCCCTGGCTGGACGAGCTGGACCTGCCGCTGGCCGACGATGCCGCGCACACCCTGCGTATCGATGCCCGCGCCGAGGACATCGCGCAGAACGAGCTGCGCATTCATCCGCGCATCGTCCTCGCCCACGTCACGCTGGTGGACTCGCAACTGCCCGAGCGCATCCGCCAGGGCCTGGCACAAGCCGGTCTGGCCGAAGCATCGCTGGCCGCCGTGGTCGCGCCGCGCTGCCGCATGGCCGATCCGGCCCTGGCCGATGCCGCGCGCGAGCTGAACGTGCCGCTCAGGTTTATCCACAGCGACAACGAATTGCCGCCGGCCGCGCTGCATGGCGACTCCTTCCACCTGCACCGCGCCAGCACGCCAGCTGAAGCCCAAGGCATCGGCCAGCCGCGCGGACGACTCAGCGTAATCGGTCTCGGCCCCGGCGCCAGCGACTTCATGATCCCCGCCGTGCGCTGCGCGCTGGACGAAGCCCAGGACCTGCTCGGCTACGAGACCTACGTGAACATGGCCGAGCCGCTGCGTGACGACCAGGTGCGCCACTGCACCGACAATCGCGAGGAAATGCAGCGCGCCCGCCACGCCTTCGAACTGGCCGCCAGCGGTCGGCGCGTGGTGGTGATTTCCTCCGGCGACCCCGGTGTGTTCGCCATGGCCGCGGCGGTAATGGAGGCCCTGCACGAGAGCAGCGACCCGCACTGGCATGGCGTGGAGCTGGAGGTGCTGCCGGGGGTTTCCGCCGCGCTCGCCGCGGCTGCCAAGGCCGGCGCGCCGCTGGGGCATGACTTCTGTCTGATTTCCCTGTCGGACAACCTCAAGCCCTGGGAAACCATCGAGAAGCGCCTCGACCATGCCGGCGCCGCCGACCTGGCCATGGCCTTCTACAACCCGATCTCCAAGGCGCGCCCCTGGCAGTTGGGGCGCGCGCTGGAGATCGTCCGCCGCCACCGCTCGACGGAGACGCTGGTGGTGCTCGGCCGCGACATCGGCCGCCCGGCGGAGGCACTGCGCGTCGTCACCCTGGGCGAGCTGGTGCCGGAGATGGTCGACATGCGCACCCTGGTGATCGTCGGTTCGTCCCTGACCCGGCGCTTCCCCCGTGCCGGTGGTGGCGACTGGGTGTATACGCCGCGCTGGTATCGCTGAGCGGGCCTCTGTAGGAGCGAGCTTGCTCGCGAACTGCTCGGCACCGGAGGGCCGGCAAATCCGTTCGCGAGCAAGCTCGCTCCTACAGGAAGCACCGGGGCCTCAGACACAGCTTGCAAATGGCCAGCGCCTTGTTGAAAATGCGATAAATTATCATTTGCAGCTTTGCGCGCCCATGTCCTCCACCTACGACGTCCAGTCGCTCTACAGCGACCATCACGGCTGGCTGCACAACTGGCTTCGCGGCCGGCTGGGCAATGCCGCCGATGCCGCCGACCTGGCCCAGGACACCTTCCTGCGCGTATTGCTCAGGCCCGAGCGCGTCGAACTGCATACCCCGCGTGCCTTCCTGCGCACCGTCGCCCGCGGTCTGGTCATCGACCACTGGCGACGCCAGGAGCTGGAGCGCGCCTACCTCGACTCCATCGCCCATCTGCCGGAAGCGCAGGTGCCCTCGGCGGAAGACCGGCACAACATCCTGCAGCTGCTGGAAAACATCGCCCGCCTGCTCGACGGCCTCAAGCCGAAGGTGCGCAGAGCCTTCCTGCTGGCTCAGTGCGAAGGCATGCCCCATGCGCGAATCGCGGAGGAACTGGGCGTCTCGATACGCTCGGTGGAGCGCTACATCGCCGAAGCGCTGTTCCACTGCTACCAGCTGCGGTACGCCGAGTGAGCGGCGCCAGCACCACACCCGATCCACGGGTGGTCAAACAAGCCATCCAGTGGACCCTGCGCCTGAGCGGCAAGGCCGATCCCGAATTGCTCAGTGCCTGCGAGCACTGGCGCCAGGCCAACCCCGAACACGAAACCGCCTGGCTGCGGGTACAGGCGCTGAACAGCGAACTGGCCAGCAGCTACCAGGCCGTGCCCGGCGCCCGTGTGGCGCTGGAGACGCTGGAGAACACCACCCAGCGCCTGCAGCGGCGCCAGGCGCTCAAGCTGCTCTCGACCTTCGCCGTCGGCGCCTCCGCGCTGTGGCTGGCCCGCGAGGTCACGCCCTGGCAACGCTGGATGGCCGACTTCAGCACAAGCGTCGGCGAGCGCCAGCGCTTCACCCTGGCCGATGGCAGCGTGCTGCAACTGAACACCGACAGCGCGGTGAATGTGCGCTTCGATTCGAGCCAGCGCCTGCTACTTCTGGAGCGTGGCGAGATCCTGCTGAGCACGGCGAAGGACGCTTCACGCCCACTGCGGGTGAGCAACCGCGACGGCCTGTTCGAGGCGCTGGGCACGCGCTTCGTGTTGCGCCAGGACGATCGCTCCACGCGCCTGAGCGTCGAGGAAGGTTCGGTGGCCATCGCCCCGCGCGTGCGCGGCCAGACCACGGCCATCGCCGAGTCCGGACAGACCTTCGAGATCAACGGCGACAGCGCCCTCCTGGCCGAACGCAGCAACATGGACAGCGCCGCCTGGGCCGACGGCCTGATCGTCACCCGCGACATGCGCCTGGCCGACTTCCTCGCCGAAATCGCTCGCTATCGCCACGGGCATCTGCACTGCGATGCCAGCGTCGCCGATCTGCGCCTGTCCGGGGTATTCCGCCTGGACGACACCAACCAACTGCTCGCCCTGCTGCCGCAGACCCTGCCAGTACGGATCGAGAAGCGCACGGACTGGTGGGTGACGGTGAGCGCGCGGGGCTGAGCACATGGGTAGTAGCGGACTCCGTCCGCGATCGATTCCGCATCGCGCCGGAGATCAATCGCGGACGGAGTCCGCTCCTACACACGGCCTTCAAATAATATTTCTTCGCAATCGAGAATTATTTTTGTCGGGTTTCGCCGCCTCGGTCGGCAAGGGGGAATAACCCGATCATTCCCTTGTCCACGGAAGCCCCTCCATGCGAGCCGTCCACGCCCCGACCTCCTCACCCGCCCTGCCCCGCGCCAGCCGCCTGGCCCATGCCGTGCGCGGCGCGCTGCTGTGCGCCAGCCTCGGCGCCAGCCTGCCGCTGACCGCCTTCGCCGCGGACGGCGCCGCCATCACCAGCAGCCGCGCCTATGCAATCCCGGCCGGCCCGCTGGGCGAGGTACTCAACGCCTTCGCCCGCGAAGCGGGGATCACCCTGTCGGCGACCCCGGAGCAGACTCGCGGGCTGAATTCGTCCGGACTGAACGGCACCTACTCGGTGGACCAGGGCCTCGGGCGCCTGCTGGTGGACACTCCGCTGGAGGCCGTGGACCAGGGCAACGGCAACTACGTGCTGCGCCCGGCCGCACCGACCGACGTGCTGGCCATGCCGTCCAGCGACGTATTCGCCCTGGGCAACGCGCTGGGCGAGGAAGACGGCTACCTGGCAACCCACAGCCAGATTGCCACCAAGACCTCCAAGTCCCTGCTGGAAACCAGCCAGAGCGTCTCGGTGATCACCCGCGAGCAGATCGACGACACCGCCTCCAAGACCGTGCAGCAAGCCATGCGCTACACCCCCGGCATCTTCACCGGCCAGGTCGGCGCTTCGAACCGCTACGACTATGTGGTGATGCGCGGCTTCGCCGACAACAGCGTGGACAACATCTACCTCGACGGCCTGAAGGCCATGGGCGACAGCGGCACCTTCAGCTCGATGCAGATCGACCCGTACTTCCTCGAGCGCATCGATGTGCTCAAGGGCCCGTCCTCGGTGCTCTACGGTCGCAGCCTGCCCGGCGGGCTGGTGGCGCTGACCAGCAAGAAGCCGCTATACGAGGATTACCACCAGATCACCGGCACCGTCGGCAACATGGGCCAGAAGGAAATGGGCTTCGACTTCAGCGGCCCGCTGGATGAAGAGAAACGCATCGCCTACCGCCTGGTCGGCCTGGGCAAGGGTTCGGACACCCAGTTCGACCACGTCAAGGAAGAGCGCTACGCCATCGCCCCGACCCTGGCCATCGACTTCACCGACGACACCACGCTGACCCTGCAGGGCTACCTGCAGCATGACCCGAACGGCGGCTACCACGGCGGCGTGCCGGCGGATGGCGCGCTGTTCCACCACAACGGCCAGAAGATCTCCCGCGAATTCTTCGACGGCGAGCCGAGCAAGGACGATTTCGACCGCACCCAGCGCATGTTCGGCTACCAGTTGGAGCACCGCTTCGACGACGTCTGGACCGCGCGGCAGAACTTCCGCTACCTGGACTCCGACGTCGACCTCTCCCAGGTCTATGCGTACGGCTGGACCGCGCCTGACGAGAACACCCTGAACCGCTACTTCTCCGGCGCCAGTGAGCACCTGCAGGCGTACATCATCGATAACATGGCCCAGGCCGAATTCAACACCGGCGCCGCCAAGCACACCCTGCTGATGGGCCTGGACTACCAGAAGCGTCGCACCACCGTGGACTGGCGCTCGGGCTCGGCGCAACCGCTCGACGCCTTCGACCCGCACTACGGCAACGACGCCATCAGCTACTACCCCGACGACAACCACACCCGTCGCCTGGAGCAGACCGGCGTCTACCTGCAGGACCTGATCGACATCGACAACTGGCGCTTCTCGCTGGGCATGCGCGAGGACTGGGTGACCGTCGAGGACAAGAACCGCAGCACCGGCAGCAAGGCCGACGACGACTGGAAGAAGTTCACCGGTCGCCTCGGCGCGCTGTACCTGTTCGACAACGGCATCGCGCCGTACATCAGCTACTCCGAGTCGTTCAACCCCAACGCCTACTCCGACCAGTCCGGTACGCCGCTGGAGCCGACCGAAGGCAAGCAGTGGGAAGCCGGCCTGAAGTTCCAGCCCGAGGGCAGCCGCAGCCTGTACACCGCGTCGATCTTCCACATCACCCAGGAGAACGTCGCCTCGAAGGAGCCGCAAGACAACTTCTACACCTCCGTGGGTGAAGTGCGCTCCCAGGGCCTGGAGCTGGAAGCCCACACCCAGGTCACCGACAACTTCAAGGTGCTCGGCAGCTACACCTACACCGACATCACCTACACCAAGTCGCTGGACGGCAACCAGGGCCACACCCCGAACCAGGCGCCCAAGCACATGGCCTCGCTGTGGGCCGACTACGGCTTCAACGCCGGCCCGCTGGATGGCCTGACTCTCGGCGGCGGCGCCCGCTATGTCGGCGAGACCTGGGCGGACAAGGAAAATACCCTGCGCGTGCCGGACTACACCCTGGTGGATGCGCGCATCGGCTACGACCTGTCCCGCGTCGGTCTGAAGGGCCTGGATGTCAGCCTCAACGCCAACAACCTGCTGGACAAGGACTACGTGGCGTCCTGCTACAGCCTGGACTTCTGCTACTTCGGCGAGAAGCGCAACGTCACCGCGACGGTGAACTACCAGTTCTGATGGCCTGCCGCCCGGCTCGCCGGGCGGTCTTCTTGTAGGAGCGAGCTTGCTCGCGAACCCGCCTCGCTGCGGAGATTGTTCGCGAGCAAGCTCGCTCCTACAGGGATTTCGGACTCACAAGCCCCGTGGCGCGGCCGTCGCCACGGGGCTTTTTCACGCTCTAGAACTCTGCCGCGTGGCGGTAGCGCGTCTCCAGCTCCAGGGCGACGCGATAGGCCTGCGCCTCGCTCTCGCTGTGGAAGATGCCGACCAGCAGGCCTTCCTGGTACACATCCCAGCAACGCCCTCCATGGGCGCGGAACTCGCGGGATTTATGGTCGTCGTCACGCTCGGTCACTGTAATGCTCATGTCTTTTCTTCTCCGGTTTTGCCGTACATCAAGGCAGCTCCAGAATCATTCAGTTAGCTAGCTAATTAAATAGTCGCCACCGAGAAAGACTTTTACGAACATTCGCCAAAACGAGCGTCCCAGAAACGCAAAAGCGCAGCTCGAAGGCTGCGCTCTTGGGCGACGAATCGTTCGGCTTAGAACGGAATGTCGTCGTCGAAGCTGTCGTAGTCCGGAGCCGGTTGCGGCGCGGGCTGGGACTGCTGCTGCGGCGCCGGACGCTGGGCCTGCTGCGGACGCTGCTGCGGCTCGCGGGGAGTGCGCGGAGCATCGTCGCCACCGGCGCCCGGACGGCCACCGAGCAGCTGCATGTTGCCGTTGATGTCGACCACGATCTCGGTGGTGTACTTGTCCTGGCCGTCCTGACCCTGCCACTTGCGAGTACGCAGGCTGCCTTCGACGTAGATCTGCGAACCCTTGCGCACGTACTCGGCGACGATTTCCGCCAGGCGACCGAAGAACACTACACGGTGCCACTCGGTACGCTCCTGCTGCTGGCCGGTCTGCTTGTCCTTCCAGCTCTCGCTGGTGGCCAGGGTGACGTTGGTCACCGCGTTGCCGTTGGGCATGTAGCGGGTTTCCGGATCGCCACCGACGTTACCGACCAGAATGACTTTGTTAACCCCACGGGCCATGACGCTCTCCTAAAGGCTTCAGCACGTCGCCTGCTCGGCGCCGGCGAGGCGCTCGAGGGACGTGCGATCAACTTGTTGGGAATCCACTTTGACATAAGCAGCCGCTTCTTCAACGACCACCATCACATCGCTCACACCGGGCAATGCCTTGAAACGCTCAGCCAACGAAGCATCGCGCAGGGCCTCATCGGACAGAGGCAGGCGAATACTCGTTACATAAGGCGGTTCACGCATGGTAACAGCAATCGCCAGCCAGAGGGCAGCCAGCACCGCGCAGCCGATGAACACCCCGTCGAGCCCACCGTGCTGGAACATCCAGCCGCCCAGGATGCCGCCCACGGCGGCGCCGAGGAACTGGCTGGTGGAGTACACGCCCATCGCCGTGCCCTTGCCACCGGCCGGAGAAACCTTGCTCACCAGCGACGGCAGCGAGGCCTCCAGCAGGTTGAACGCGGTGAAGTAGACGACGATGCCGAACACCAGTTCCTTGAGGCTGTTGCCGAACTCCCAGAAGAACAGTTCGCAGAGCATCAGGGTCGCCACGGCGCCGGTCAGCACGCGTTTCATCTGGCGTTTCTTCTCGGCGTAGATGATGAACGGGACCATGGCGAAGAAGCCGATCAGCAGCGCGGTCAGATACACCCACCAGTGCTGCTCCTTGGGCAGCCCGGCGCGCTCCACCAACGCCAGCGGCAGCGCGACGAAGCTGGCCATGAGAATCGCGTGCAGGACCAGGATGCCGACGTCCAGGCGCAGCAGGTCGCCGTTCTTCAGGGTCGGGATCAGCGACTGCTTGGCGACGCTGGATTCACGGTGCTGCATGCGGTGATCCGGCACCGGCACCATGAAGAGAATGATCAGGATGCCCACCAGCGCCATCCCGGAGGTGAACCAGAACAGCCCGTGCAGGCCGAACCAGTGGGTCAGCACGGGGCCGGCGACCATCGAGGCGGCGAAGGACACACCGATACTCATGCCGATGATGGCCATGGCCTTGGTCCGGTGCTGTTCGCGGGTCAGGTCCGAAAGCAGCGCCATGACCACCGCGGAAATCGCCCCGGCGCCCTGGATCACCCGACCGGCAATGACGCCCCAGATGGTGTCGGAACTGGCGGCTACACCGGCGCCAATGGCGAATACCAGCAGACCCACGACGATGATCGCGCGACGGCCGATGCGGTCGGACAGCGTGCCCAGCGGTATCTGCAGCACCGCCTGGGTCAGGCCGTAGGCCCCCATGGCGAAACCGATCAGGGCCGGCGTCGCGTCAGCCAGCTCCATACCGTAGGTCATCATGACCGGCAGCAGCATGAACATGCCGAGCATACGGAAGGCATAGAGCAGGGCCAGGCCGGAGGTCGCCCGGAGTTCTGTGCCACTCATGCGCTCTGTGTGGGAATCGTGCATAAGCCCCTCGTGGGAAGACGGATGTCGGGAATGCGCTCAATGGCTCCCGTGACGGCGCGGCCTTCCAGGCCGCAAAGGGCCGGCAGTCGCCAGCGCCGAAAAATAGCCGCGCATTCTACCAGCCCAAAGGTCCAAGGGCACACACGCGCTACTTTGCCGCGTACCCGCCACGCCCCGTATAATCGATAGTTTTCGCCCGCCATGCGAGGCCGCTGTGGACAAGATCCTCATCCGTGGGGCACGTACCCACAACCTGAAGAACATCGACCTGACCCTGCCGCGCGACAAGCTGATCGTGATCACCGGCCTGTCCGGTTCCGGCAAGTCTTCCCTGGCCTTCGACACGCTCTACGCCGAGGGCCAGCGCCGCTACGTGGAATCCCTGTCGGCCTACGCCCGGCAGTTCCTCTCGATGATGGAAAAGCCCGACGTCGACACCATCGAAGGCCTGTCGCCGGCGATCTCCATCGAGCAGAAGTCCACTTCCCACAACCCGCGTTCCACCGTGGGCACCATCACCGAAATCTACGACTACCTGCGCCTGCTTTATGCGCGCGTGGGTATTCCGCTCTGCCCGGACCACGACATACCGCTGGAGGCGCAGACCGTCAGCCAGATGGTCGACCAGGTGCTGGCGCTGCCCGAAGGCCGCAAGCTGATGCTGTTGGCCCCGGTGATCCGCGAGCGCAAGGGCGAGCACCTGGCGGTGTTCGAGGAGATGCGCGCCCAGGGCTTCGTCCGTGCCCGCGTCGACGGCAAGCTCTACGAGCTGGATGAAGTGCCCAAGCTGGACAAGAAGCTCAAGCACTCCATCGATATCGTGGTCGACCGCTTCAAGGTGCGTGGCGACCTGCAGCAGCGCCTGGCGGAATCCTTCGAGACGGCGATCAACCTGGCCGACGGCATCGCACTCGTAGCCCCGATGGACGACGAGGAAGGCGAAGAGATGATCTTCTCCGCTCGCTTCGCCTGCCCGATCTGCGGGCATTCCATCAGCGAGCTGGAACCCAAGCTGTTCTCCTTCAACAACCCGGCCGGCGCCTGCCCGACCTGTGACGGCCTGGGCGTGAAGCAGTTCTTCGACGCGCGGCGGGTGGTCAATGGCGAGCTGACCCTGGCCGAAGGCGCGATCCGCGGCTGGGACCGGCGCAACGTCTACTACTTCCAGATGCTCGGCTCACTGGCCGGGCACTTCGGTTTCAGCCTGGAAGAGCCCTTCCAGGATCTCGACCCGGACCACCAGAAGTTCATCCTCAACGGCTCGGGCCGGGAGAACGTCGAGTTCCGCTACCTCAACGACCGCGGCGACATCGTCAAGCGCGCGCACCCGTTCGAGGGCATCCTGCCGAACCTGGAGCGCCGCTACCGCGAGACCGAGTCGGCCACCGTGCGCGAGGAGCTGGCCAAGTTCCTCAGCACCCAGCCCTGCCCGGACTGCCACGGCACCCGCCTGCGCCGCGAAGCGCGCCACGTGTGGGTGGGCGACAAGACGCTACCGGCGATCACCTCGATGCCCGTGGGCACTGCCTGCGAGTACGCCGAGAGCCTGACCCTGACCGGCCGTCGCGGCGAAATCGCCTCGAAGATCCTCAAGGAGATCCGCGAGCGCCTGCAGTTCCTGGTCAACGTCGGCCTCGACTACCTGACCCTGGACCGCAGCGCCGATACCCTGTCCGGCGGCGAGGCCCAGCGCATCCGCCTGGCCAGCCAGATCGGCGCGGGCCTGGTGGGCGTCATGTACATCCTCGACGAACCCTCCATCGGCCTGCACCAGCGCGACAACGAGCGCCTGCTGGGCACCCTCACCCACCTGCGCAACCTCGGCAACACAGTGATCGTGGTCGAGCACGACGAGGACGCCATCCGCCTGGCCGACTACGTCGTGGACATCGGCCCCGGCGCCGGCGTGCATGGCGGGCAGATCGTCGCCGAGGGCACCCCGCAGCAGGTCATGGACCACCCGGACTCCGTGACCGGTGCGTACCTCTCCGGCCGCACCAAGATCGTCGTGCCCGCCGAGCGTACCCCGCGCAACAAGAAGCAGTTGCTCAAGCTCAAGGGCGCGCGCGGCAACAACCTGCAGAACGTCAACCTGGAAATCCCGGTCGGCCTGTTCACCTGCATCACCGGAGTGTCCGGCTCGGGCAAGTCGACGCTGATCAACAACACCCTGTTCCCGATCACCGCTACCGCCCTCAATGGCGCCACCACGCTGGAGGTCGCGCCCTACGACTCGTTCGACGGCCTGCAGCACCTGGACAAGGTGGTGGACATCGACCAGAGCCCGATCGGCCGCACCCCGCGCTCCAACCCGGCGACCTATACCGGGCTGTTCACGCCGATCCGCGAGCTGTTCGCCGGCGTGCCGGAAGCCCGTTCGCGCGGCTACGGTCCGGGGCGCTTCTCGTTCAACGTCAAGGGCGGCCGCTGCGAGGCCTGCCAGGGCGATGGCGTGATCAAGGTGGAGATGCACTTCCTGCCGGACATCTACGTCCCCTGCGACGTCTGCAAGGGCAAGCGCTACAACCGCGAGACCCTGGAGGTTCGCTACAAGGGCAAGAGCATCACCGAGGTGCTGGACATGACCATCGAGGACGCCCGCGCATTCTTCGACGCCGTCCCCGCCATCGCACGCAAGCTGCAGACGCTGATGGACGTCGGCCTGTCGTACATCAAGCTCGGCCAGAGCGCGACCACGCTGTCTGGTGGTGAGGCGCAGCGGGTGAAGCTGTCCCGCGAGCTGTCCAAGCGCGATACCGGCAAGACCCTGTACATCCTCGACGAGCCGACCACCGGCCTGCACTTCGCGGATATCCAGCAACTGCTCGACGTGCTGCACCGCCTGCGCGACCACGGCAACACCGTGGTGGTCATCGAGCACAACCTGGACGTGATCAAGACCGCCGACTGGCTGGTCGACCTCGGCCCCGAGGGCGGTTCCAAGGGCGGCCAGATCATCGCCACCGGTACGCCGGAGCAGGTCGCGGAGCTGGCGGTGTCGCACACCGGGCACTTCCTCAAGCCGCTGCTGGAGCGTGACCGGGCCTGATCCTCAGCGGCATGAAAAAGCCCCTGTTGCCTTCCGGCGCAGGGGCTTTTTCTTGAGCGTTTGTAGGAGCGGGCCATGCCCGCGACACGCGCGAGTAGCGCGCGCCTGAATCAGATCTGCGACTGCAGGTAGTTCTCCAGCCCCATCTTGGCGATCAGGCCGAGCTGCTGCTCCAGCCAGTAGGCGTGGTCTTCCTCGGTATCGGTCAGTTGCACGCGCAGGATATCGCGGGTGACGAAGTCCTTGTGCTTCTCGCAGAGGGCGATGCCCTTGGCCAGGGCGGCGCGTACGTGGCGCTCCAGTTTCAGGTCGGCTTCCAGCATCTCCGGCACCGTCTTGCCCGGGTGAATGTCGTCCGGGCGCATGCGCGGGGTGCCTTCGAGCAGGAGGATGCGGCGCAGCAGCGCATCGGCGTGCTGGGTTTCCTCTTCCATCTCGTGGTTGAGACGCTCGTAGAGCTTGCTGAAGCCCCAGTCCTCGTACATGCGCGAGTGGATGAAATACTGGTCGCGAGCGGCCAGCTCACCGGTCAGCAGCGTGTTGAGATAATCGATAACCTCGGCGTGGCCTTGCATCAGCCTTCTCCCTGGGACGTGACAGCGAATTAAACGGCGCTATGGTCGCGACAGGCCATGACCGAGGTCAAGTCTGCAATGCCCCACAAACGCAACCGCCCTCCGAAGAGGGCGGCTGGTGGAACGGTTTCAGCTTAGTCGAGCTTCAGGCCCAGCGCCTTGGCGACACCTTCGCCGTAGGCCGGGTCGATCCTGAAGAACAGCGCGAGCTGACGGCGCTGGATCGCTTCCGGTACGCCTGCCATGTCCCCGGCGATGTTCTCGTACAGGCGCTGCCGTTGCGCTTCGTCGAACAGACGGAACAGCGCGGCCGGTTGGCTGTAGTAATCATCGTCGACACGATGGTTCCAGTGGTCGGCGCTGCCTTCCAGGGTCAACGGCGGCTCGGAGTAATCCGGTTGCTCCTGCCATTGGCTGAAGCTGTTCGGCTCGTAGGTGACGGTCATGTCACCGTTATTGCCGTCCACGCGCATGGCGCCGTCGCGGTGATAGATGCGCGGGTTGTTACGCGCAGCGTTCACCGGGATCTGGTGGTGATTCACGCCCAGGCGATAGCGGTGCGCATCGCCGTAGGAGAACAGGCGACCCTGGAGCATCTTGTCCGGCGAGAAGCCAATACCGGGAACGATGTTCGCCGGCGAGAAGGCCGACTGCTCGACCTCGGCAAAGTAGTTCGCCGGGTTGCGGTTGAGTTCGAAATAGCCCACTTCGATCAGCGGGTAGTCGCCGTGCGGCCAGACCTTGGTCAGGTCGAACGGGTTGTAGCGGTAGGTCGCCGCTTCCTTCTCCGGCATCACCTGTACGTACATTTTCCAGCGCGGGAAGTCGCCGCGCTCGATGGCGTCATACAGGTCGCGCTGGGAGCTCTCGCGGTCGGCGCCAACCAGTTTCGCCGCTTCCTCGTTGCTCAGGTTCTCGATGCCCTGCTGGGTCTTGAAGTGGAACTTGACCCAGAAGCGTTCGTTGCTGGCATTGATGAAGCTGAAGGTGTGGCTGCCAAAACCATGGATGTGGCGGTAGCTGCGCGGCAGGCCGCGGTCGCTGAAGTCGATGGTCAACTGGTGCAGGGCTTCGGGCAGGTGAGAGAAGAAGTCCCATTTCAGCGTGGCGTTGCGCAGGTTGGTACGCGGATCGCGCTTCACCACGTGGTTCAGGTCGGGGAATTTCAGCGGATCGCGGAAGTAGAAGACCGGGGTGTTGTTGCCGACCAGGTCCCAGTTGCCTTCCTCCGTATAGAACTTCAGGGCGAAGCCGCGGATATCGCGCTCGGCGTCTGCTGCGCCACGCTCGCCGGCCACCGTGGAGAAGCGCAGGAACAGAGGGGTCTGCTTGCCGACCTGGGAGAACAGCTTGGCACGGCTGTAGCGGGTGATGTCCTGGGTGACGGTGAAGGTACCGTAGGCCGCAGAACCCTTGGCATGCATGCGACGCTCAGGGATCACCTCGCGGTCGAAGTGCGCCAGTTTCTCCAGGAACCAGACATCCTGCAGCAGCATCGGCCCCCGCGGGCCGGCGGTCTGGACGTTCTGGTTATCGGCGACCGGCGCTCCAGCTGCAGTCGTCAGACGGGTGTTGTCGCTCATCGTTACTCTCCTCAACGGCGGGGTGTCTGTAAGCCGGCAAACTGCGGGAGCAGAAGGCTCGGCCCGACATCCCAATCGGACAATTAGGCGCCTCCAACGGCATTGCGGCTGTTGATCCAGCTCAGCAAGCAGTAGAAGTCGACGGCGTTAAGGATCGGTGACAAGGGGCTTGATCAGCCAATTTATTGATTCGAGCCGATCAATAGATAAAAACTTTTCTCCAGGCGATAAAAAACCGGGCACAAAGCCCGGTTTCTTATAAGGCGTAAACCTTACTCTGCAGCTTCTACTGCTTGGCCGCCAACAGCGCGGTCAATCAGTTCGACGTATGCCATGGGGGCATTGTCGCCGGCGCGGAAGCCGCACTTCAGGATGCGCAGGTAGCCGCCCGGACGGTTGGCGTAGCGCTTGCCCAGTTCGTTGAACAGCTTGCCTACGGCTTCTTTCGAACGGGTACGGTCGAAAGCGAGACGACGGTTGGCAACGCTATCCACTTTAGCCAGGGTGATCAGCGGCTCGGCAACGCGACGCAGTTCCTTGGCCTTGGGCAGGGTGGTTTTGATCAGTTCGTGTTCGAAGAGCGACACAGCCATGTTCTGGAACATAGCCTTGCGGTGCGCGCTGGTGCGGCTCAGGTGACGACCACTTTTACGATGGCGCATGGTTCAATTCCTTTCCAAACTTTACGTTCGGTAGCTACGACGATCAGGCAGTAGCCTTGTCGTCTTTCTTGAGACTTGCCGGCGGCCAGTTGTCGAGGCGCATACCGAGGGACAGACCGCGAGAGGCCAGAACGTCCTTGATTTCGGTCAGGGACTTCTTGCCCAGGTTCGGCGTTTTGAGCAGCTCTACTTCGGTGCGCTGAATCAGGTCACCGATGTAGTAGATGTTCTCTGCCTTCAGGCAGTTGGCCGAACGGACGGTCAGCTCAAGGTCATCGACCGGACGCAGCAGGATCGGATCGATCTCGTCTTCCTGCTCTTCCACAACAGGCTCGCTGTCGCCTTTGAGGTCCACGAACGCTGCCAGCTGCTGTTGCAGGATGGTAGCGGCGCGACGGATAGCCTCTTCAGGGTCCAGGGTGCCGTTGGTTTCCAGATCGAGGACCAGCTTGTCCAGGTTGGTACGCTGTTCGACACGGGCGTTCTCGACCACGTAGGCAACACGACGTACGGGGCTGAACGAGGCGTCGAGCTGAAGACGGCCAATGCTACGGCTTTCGTCTTCATCGCTCGAACGAGCATCAGCCGGCTCGTAGCCACGGCCACGAGCGACTTTCAGCTTCATGTTCAGCGCGCCGTTATCGGCCAGGTGGGCGATAACATGGTCACCGTTGACGATCTCGACATCATGATCCAGCTGAATATCGGCAGCGGTCACCACACCCGAGCCCTTTTTCGCCAGGGTCAGCGTCACTTCGTCACGGCCGTGCAGCTTGATGGCCAGGCCTTTCAGGTTGAGCAGGATCTCGATGACATCTTCCTGCACACCTTCGATGGCGGAGTACTCGTGGAGTACACCGTCGATCTCGGCCTCGACTACCGCACAGCCAGGCATGGAGGACAACAGGATGCGACGCAGCGCGTTGCCCAGGGTATGGCCGAAACCACGCTCGAGAGGCTCGAGAGTGATCTTGGCGCGGGTTTGGCTGACCACCTGCACATCGATGTGGCGGGGGGTCAGGAACTCATTTACCGAACTCTGCATGGATGCACCTATTTTCTAGCCCTTACTTGGAGTAGAGCTCGACAATCAGGTTTTCGTTGATGTCGGCGGACAGATCGGCACGAGCCGGAACACTTTTGAAGGTGCCAGCTTTCTTGTCGGTGTCCACTTCGACCCACTCAACGCGACCGCGCTGGGCGCACAGGTCCAGAGCTTGGGCGATACGCAGCTGGTTCTTCGATTTCTCGCGAACAGCAACCACGTCACCAGCTTTGACCTGGTAGGACGGTACGTTTACGGTCTGACCGTTGACGCTGATGGTCTTGTGGGACACCAGCTGACGGGATTCCGAACGAGTGGAGCCGAAGCCCATACGGTAGACGACGTTGTCCAGACGGCACTCAAGCAGCTGCAGCAGGTTTTCACCCGTGGAGCCCTTGCGGCGGGACGCTTCCTGATAGTAGCCACGGAATTGACGCTCGAGGACGCCGTAGATACGACGAACTTTTTGCTTCTCGCGCAGCTGCAGACCGTAGTCGGACAGGCGACCACGGCGCTGGCCGTGCTGACCGGGGACTTGTTCTGCCTTGCATTTCGAGTCGAGGGCACGAACGCCGCTCTTCAGGAAAAGATCAGTGCCTTCGCGGCGGGACAGTTTGCACTTGGGACCAATGTAACGAGCCATTTCTCACTGTCTCCTATTACACGCGACGCTTTTTCGGCGGACGGCAGCCGTTATGCGGAATCGGGGTTACGTCGGTGATGCTGGCGATCTTGTAACCGCAGGCATTCAGCGCACGAACAGCCGATTCACGACCCGGGCCCGGGCCTTTGACGTTGACGTCAAGGTTCTTCAGACCGTATTCCAGAGCAGCCTGGCCGGCACGCTCGGCCGCTACCTGGGCAGCGAACGGGGTGCTCTTACGCGAGCCGCGGAAGCCCGAACCACCGGAGGTAGCCCAGGACAGAGCGTTGCCCTGACGATCAGTGATGGTAACGATGGTGTTGTTGAAGGACGCGTGGATGTGCGCGATCCCGTCGACCACCGTCTTTTTGACTTTCTTGCGAGGACGAGCAGCAGGTTTTGCCATGACTAGATTCCTAAGCGATTACTTGCGGATCGGCTTACGCGGGCCCTTGCGGGTGCGCGCGTTGGTCTTGGTGCGCTGACCGCGAACCGGCAGACCACGACGATGACGCAGACCGCGGTAGCAACCGAGGTCCATCAGACGCTTGATGTTCATGTTGATTTCGCGACGCAGGTCACCTTCGGTGGTCAGCTTGGCCACCTCGGTACGCAGCGAATCAATCTGCTCTTCGCTCAGCTCTTTGATCTTTACAGCCGGGCTGATGCCGGTGGCTGCACAGATGCTCTGTGCGGTAGTGCGACCAACACCATAGATGTAGGTCAGCGAGATAACAGTGTGCTTGTTATCCGGAATGTTTACGCCTGCAATACGGGCCATTCAGAAAAACTCCAATTGACAGCTACCCGGCGCCCAGGGAGCCAAGAAAGGGCGCGGATATTAGCGCTGTAAAAACAAATAATCAACCCGGCAGCACACTAGCTGCCGGGTTATAACGCGTGGTTCACACTCAGCCTTGGCGCTGCTTGTGACGCGGCTCCGAGCTGCAGATCACACGAACGACGCCTTCGCGACGGACGATCTTGCAGTTACGGCACAGCTTCTTAACCGATGCACGAACTTTCATCAGTGACTCCTCGAACCTTACGGGTCAGCGCAGCAGGCCGCTGCCATAGCCCTTCAGGTTGGCTTTCTTCATGAGGGATTCGTACTGGTGAGAAACGAGGTGCGATTGTACTTGAGCCATAAAGTCCATCACAACCACGACCACGATCAGCAACGAGGTCCCGCCAAGGTAGAACGGTACGTGGGCAGCTACGACCAGGAACTGGGGCAGCAGGCACACAGCCGTCATGTACAGGGCACCGAACATGGTCAAACGGGTCAGCACGCCATCGATGTAGCGAGCCGACTGTTCACCCGGACGAATACCCGGAATAAATGCACCGGACTTCTTGAGGTTTTCCGCCACGTCCTTCGGGTTGAACATCAGCGCTGTGTAGAAGAAGCAGAAGAAGACGATCCCTGCACTAAACAGCAGAATGTTCAGCGGCTGACCAGGCGCGATCGCTTGCGCGACGTCCTGCAGCCAACCCAGGCCTTCCGACTGACCGAACCAGGCACCCAGGGATGCCGGGAACAGCAGGATGCTGCTGGCGAAAATCGCAGGGATGACACCTGCCATGTTCACTTTCAGCGGCAAATGGCTGGTCTGGGCGGCAAACACCTTGCGACCTTGCTGGCGCTTGGCGTAATGCACGGCGATACGACGCTGACCACGCTCGATGAACACCACGAACGCGATGATGGCCACGGCCAGCAGGCCGATGGCGATCAGGGCGAAGATGTTGATGTCACCTTGACGCGCGGACTCGAAGGACTGGCCGATTGCTCGGGGCAGGCCTGCGACGATACCGGAGAAGATCAACATGGAGATGCCGTTGCCGACACCCCGCTCGGTGATCTGCTCACCCAGCCACATCATGAACAGTGCACCCGCCACGAAGGTGGTGACCGACACGAAGTAGAAGCCGAAGTCGTTGGAGAAGGCCACGCCCTGGCTACCCAGACCAATGGACATGCCAATGGCCTGGACGAGTGCCAGGACGAGAGTTGCGTAGCGGGTGTACTGGCTGATCTTGCGACGCCCAGACTCACCCTCTTTCTTCAACTGCTCCAGCTGCGGGCTGATAGCGGTCATGAGCTGCATGATGATCGACGCCGAGATGTACGGCATGATCCCCAGTGCAAAAATACTCATGCGCTCCAGCGCGCCGCCGGAAAACATGTTGAAGAGGCTAAGAATGGTCCCCTCGTTCTGCCGGAACAGTGCCGCCAAGCGATCGGGGTTGATGCCGGGGACTGGGATGTGCGCGCCGATCCGATAGACGATGATCGCCAGGAACAGGAAACGCAGACGTGCCCAGAGCTCGGACAAACCACCACCGTTGCTCAGCGCAGAGAGAGCACCTTGCTTAGCCATTTAGTCCTCGATTTTGCCGCCAGCTGCTTCGATAGCCGCACGAGCGCCCTTGGTGGCGCCGATGCCTTTCAGAGTGACCGCGCGAGTAACGTCGCCCGACAGCATGACTTTCACACGCTGTACGTTCTGGTTAATCACGTTGGCATCCTTCAGGGACTGCACGGTAACGACATCACCCTCGACCTTGGCCAGCTCGGAGGTGCGCACTTCTGCACGATCCATGGCTTTCAGCGAGTTGAAGCCGAACTTCGGCAGACGACGGTGCAGCGGTTGCTGACCACCCTCGAAGCCCGGAGCGATGGAACCACCGGAGCGGGAGGTTTGACCTTTGTGACCACGGCCACCGGTCTTGCCCAGACCGCTACCGATGCCACGGCCCGGACGGTGCTTTTCGCGACGGGCACCCGGCGCGGAACGCAGATCGTTCAGTTGCATGGATTAACCCTCCACACGCAGCAGGTAGTAAGCCTTGTTAATCATGCCGCGGTTTTCAGGAGTGTCCTGAACTTCGACGGTGTGATTAATGCGACGCAGGCCGAGGCCTTTGACGCAAGCCTTGTGGTTGGCCAGACGGCCGTTCAGGCTCTTGATCAGGGTAACTTTGACAGTTGCCATGGTTAGAGAATCTCCTCGACGCTCTTGCCACGCTTGGCCGCTACCGACTCAGGGGACTGCATGTTCTTCAGGCCCTTGAAGGTTGCGTAGACCACGTTCACCGGATTGGTGGAGCCGTAGCACTTCGCCAGAACGTTCTGCACACCAGCAACTTCCAGGACAGCACGCATGGCGCCGCCGGCGATGATGCCGGTACCTTCGGAAGCCGGCTGCATGTACACCTTGGAGGCGCCATGGGCAGACTTGGTCGGGTACTGCAGGGTGGTGCCGTTCAGATCAACCTGGATCATGTTGCGGCGAGCAGCTTCCATTGCCTTCTGGATAGCGGCCGGCACTTCACGCGCCTTGCCACGACCGAAGCCAACACGGCCCTTGCCATCGCCAACCACGGTCAGCGCGGTGAAGGCGAAGATACGGCCACCTTTTACGGTTTTGGCGACGCGGTTCACTTGAACCAGCTTCTCGATGTAGCCTTCGTCGCGCTTTTGATCGTTGTTTGCCATAACTTAGAACTCCAGACCGCCTTCACGAGCGGCATCAGCCAGGGCCTTGATACGACCGTGGTACTTGAAGCCAGAACGGTCGAACGCCACCTGAGTGACGCCGGCAGCCTTGGCGCGTTCCGCGACCAGTTGACCAACTTTCTTGGCTGCGTCGACGTTGCCGGTGGCAGCTTCGCGCAGTTCTTTGTCCAGGGTCGAGGCGCTGGCCAGGACCTTGCCGCCGTCGGCTGCAATGACCTGGGCGTAGATGTGCTGGGAGGAGCGGTACACGCAGAGGCGTACGGCTTCCAGTTCGCGCATCTTCAGGCGAGCCTTGCGAGCGCGGCGCAGACGGGTTTCTTTCTTGACGCTCATTTGCTATGCCCTACTTCTTCTTGGCTTCTTTACGAAGGACGACTTCGTCGGCGTAACGCACGCCCTTGCCTTTGTACGGCTCCGGCGGACGGAAGTCGCGGATTTCCGCGGCAACCTGGCCAACCAGCTGCTTGTCGATACCCTTGATCAGGATGTCGGTCTGGCTGGGGGTTTCCGCGACGATGCCGGCAGGCAGTTCGTAATCAACCGGGTGGGAGAAGCCGAGAGCCAGGGACAGCACTTGGCCTTTGGCCTGCGCTTTGTAACCAACACCAACCAGCTGGAGCTTGCGCTCGAAGCCCTGGCTGACGCCGATTACCATGTTGTTGACCAGAGCGCGGGTGGTACCGGCCATGGCACGGGTCTGCTGGTCGCCGTTACGCGCAGCGAAACGCAGCTCACCGTTGTCCTGAATGACTTCGACGGACGGATGTACTTTCAGCTCCAGAGCGCCTTTGGCACCCTTGATCGAAAGTTCCTGACCAGCCAGCTTGATTTCAACGCCGGCGGGCAGAATGACGGGGTTCTTAGCAACGCGAGACATGCTGATTCCCCTTAGAACACAGTGCAGAGCACTTCGCCACCGACACCAGCGGCACGGGCAGCACGGTCAGTCATCACACCTTTGTTGGTGGAGACGATCGAAACGCCCAGGCCGCCGCGAACTTTCGGCAGCTGGTCTACGGATTTGTACTGGCGCAGGCCAGGACGGCTGATTCGCTTCACTTCCTCGATGACAGGCTTGCCTTCGAAGTACTTCAGCTCGATCGACAGCAGAGGCTTGGCCTCGGCGGTGACTTGGAAATCCGCAATGTAACCTTCGTCCTTGAGGACTTTGGCGACTGCCGCTTTCAGCTTGGAAGACGGCATGCTCACGACGGTCTTCTCAGCCATCTGGGCATTACGGATGCGAGTTAGCATGTCTGCTAACGGGTCCTGCATACTCATGGGCTTAATGCTCCTGATACAAAAGATAAGCCTTCAACTTCATAACTCGCCCTCATAACACCGGGCGATCTAAACCCGGGCTCGGGGGAGCCGGGTATTCTAGAGATCGCTTAAAAACGAATCAAGCCCCACGAGGGGGCTTGCTTCGCAAAGCGATCAACGGAGTCGTTGCCGACTCCGTCTTGCACTTACCAGCTGGCTTTCACCAGGCCCGGTACGTCACCGCGCATTGCCGCTTCACGCAGCTTGTTACGGCTCAGGCCGAACTTGCGGTAGTAACCGTGCGGACGACCGGTCAGGCGGCAACGGTTACGCAGGCGGCTGGCGCTCGCGTCACGCGGTTGCTTCTGCAGGGCGACCTGGGCATTCCAACGATCTTCTGCGGAAGTGCTCGGATTAGCGATGATCGCTTTCAGCTCGGCACGCTTTTTGGCGTACTTGGCTACCGTTTGCTGACGCTTCAGCTCACGGTTCTTCATGCTCTCTTTAGCCATGGTCCTACTCCAATCAGTTGCGGAACGGGAATTTGAAGGCGCGCAGCAGTGCACGACCCTCATCATCCGAACGCGCGGTGGTGGTCAGAGTGATATCCATACCGCGGAGGGCATCGATCTTGTCGTAATCGATTTCCGGGAAGATGATCTGCTCTTTGACGCCCATGCTGTAGTTGCCACGGCCGTCGAAGGACTTGGCGTTCAGACCGCGGAAGTCACGAACGCGCGGCAGGGAGATCGACAGCAGACGGTCCAGGAACTCGTACATGCGATCGCCACGCAGGGTGACTTTCACGCCGATCGGCCAGCCTTCACGAATCTTGAAACCAGCGATGGACTTACGAGCGTAAGTCACAACCGGCTTCTGACCCGCGATCTTTTCCAGATCAGCTACGGCGCTCTCGATGACTTTCTTGTCGCCGACAGCTTCGCCAAGACCCATGTTCAGGGTGATTTTGGTAACGCGCGGAACTTCCATCACGTTCGCCAGCTGAAGCTCTTGCTTCAGCTTGGGAGCGATTTCCTTCCGATAAATTTCTTTCAATCGTGCCATGGTGATCTACCTAGCTCCCTCAAGCCTGAACCGGTTTCTGGGTCGACTTGAAGACACGAATCTTCTTACCGTCTTCGACTTTGAAACCAACGCGGTCAGCCTTGTTGGTTTCAGCGTTGAAGATGGCGACGTTGGAGACGTGCAGAGGCGCCTCCTTCTCGACGATCCCGCCTTGCTGGTTGAGCATGGGGTTGGGCTTGGTGTGGCGCTTGACCAGGTTCACACCGCCAACGACCAGACGGTCGTCAGCCAGAACCTTGATCACTTTGCCACGCTTGCCCTTGTCCTTGCCGGCAATGACGATGACTTCGTCGTCACGACGAATTTTTTGCATGACGGCTACTCCTTACAGCACTTCTGGGGCAAGGGAGACGATCTTCATGAACTTCTCAGTACGAAGTTCACGAGTCACGGGCCCGAAGATACGGGTGCCGATCGGCTCCTGCTTGTTGTTCAGCAGGACGGCGGCGTTGCCGTCGAAGCGAATGATGGAACCGTCGGTACGACGTACGCCGTGCTTGGTGCGAACGACCACGGCAGTCATTACCTGGCCCTTCTTCACCTTGCCACGCGGAATTGCTTCCTTGACGGTGACCTTGATGATGTCGCCAATGCCGGCGTAACGGCGGTGGGAACCGCCGAGCACCTTGATGCACATTACGCGACGCGCGCCGCTGTTATCAGCGACTTCGAGCATGGATTGAGTCTGAATCATCTTCTATCTCCGACCCTTAGACTTCAACCGCGCGCTCGACGATGTCAACCAGAGTCCAGGCCTTGGTTTTGGCCAGAGGACGGGTCTCGCGAATGGTGACCAGGTCACCAATGCGGCACTGGTTGGTTTCGTCGTGGGCGTGCAGTTTGGTCGAACGCTTCACGTATTTGCCGTAGATCGGGTGCTTAACGCGGCGCTCGATCAGAACGGTGACGGTCTTGTCCATCTTGTCGCTGACGACGCGGCCAGTCAGCGTACGGACGGTTTTCTGAGCTTCAGCCATGATTACTTACCTGCTTGCTGGTTGAGCACAGTTTTCACGCGAGCGATGTCGCGCTTAACCTGCGAGAGCAGGTGAGACTGCCCCAACTGGCCAGTTGCTTTCTGCATGCGCAGATTGAACTGGTCGCGCAGCAGGCCGAGCAGTTGCTCGTTCAGCTGCTCAACGGATTTTTCACGAAGTTCATTCGCTTTCATCACATCACCGTCCGCTTAACAAAGGAGGTGGCGAGCGGCAGCTTTGCAGCAGCCAGGGCGAATGCCTCACGCGCCAGCTCTTCGGATACACCCTCGATCTCGTACAGGACCTTGCCCGGTTGAATCTGGGCTACCCAGTACTCGACGCCACCCTTACCTTTACCCATACGTACTTCCAGGGGCTTCTTGGTAACAGGCTTGTCGGGGAATACGCGAATCCAGATCTTGCCGCCACGTTTTACGTGACGGGTCAGCGCACGACGTGCGGACTCGATCTGACGCGCGGTGAGACGGCCGCGGCTGGTTGCCTTGAGGGCGAACTCGCCGAAGCTGACTTTGGAACCGCGATGAGCCAGGCCACGGTTGTGACCGGTCATTTGCTTGCGGAACTTCGTACGCTTAGGTTGCAGCATTTGCGTACTCCTTACTTAGCAGCTTTTTTACGAGGAGCGGGCGCTTGGGGCTTGAGCTCTTCCTGGCGGCCACCGATGACCTCGCCTTTGAAGATCCAAACCTTCACACCGATCACACCGTAGGTGGTGTGCGCTTCGTAGGTTGCATAGTCGATGTCGGCACGCAGGGTGTGCAGGGGCACACGACCTTCGCGATACCACTCGGTACGAGCGATTTCAGCGCCGCCCAGACGACCGCTTACCTGGATCTTGATGCCTTTGGCACCAATGCGCATGGCGTTCTGTACAGCGCGCTTCATGGCGCGACGGAACATAACGCGACGCTCCAGCTGCTGAGCTACGCTTTGCGCAACCAGCATACCGTCGAGCTCCGGCTTGCGGATCTCTTCGATGTTGATGTGCACCGGCACACCCATTTGCTTGGTCAGGTCCTGACGCAGCTTCTCAACATCTTCACCTTTCTTGCCGATCACGATGCCGGGACGAGCGGTGTGGATGGTGATGCGTGCAGTCTGAGCCGGACGATGGATGTCGATACGGCTTACGGACGCGCTTTTTAGTTTGTCTTGGAGATACTCACGTACCTTCAGGTCGGCGAACAGATAATCGGCGTAAGTGCGCTTATCTGCGTACCAAACGGAGGTGTGCTCCTTGACGATACCCAGGCGGATGCCATTGGGATGTACTTTCTGACCCATCTGATCGACTCCGTTACTTGTCCGCAACCTTGACAGTGATATGGCAAGACCGCTTGACGATGCGATCAGCACGGCCTTTGGCACGCGGCATGATGCGCTTGAGCGAACGACCTTCGTTGACGAAGACGGTGGAGACTTTGAGATCGTCTACATCGGCGCCTTCGTTGTGCTCGGCGTTGGCAACGGCCGACTCCAGCACTTTCTTCATGATCTCGGCGGCTTTCTTGTTGCTGAAAGCCAGGAGGTTGAGCGCGTCGCCCACCTTCTTCCCGCGGATCTGGTCGGCGACCAAGCGGGCTTTCTGGGCGGAGATACGAGCGCCCGAGAGCTTAGCGGCTACTTCCATCTTCCTTACCCCTTAACGCTTGGCTTTCTTGTCCGCAGCGTGCCCACGATAAGTGCGGGTAGCAGCGAACTCGCCGAGTTTGTGACCGACCATGTCTTCGTTGACCAGAACCGGCACGTGTTGACGGCCGTTGTGGACAGCGATGGTCAGACCAACCATGTGCGGCATGATCATAGAACGGCGCGACCAGGTCTTGATCGGCTTGCGGTCGTTCTTTTCTACCGCCACTTCGATCTTCTTCAGCAGGTGAAGATCGATAAAAGGACCTTTTTTCAGAGAACGTGGCACTGTCGTATCCCTCTATTTACTTGCGGCGACGGACGATCATGTTGTCGGTACGCTTGTTCGCGCGAGTCTTCTTACCCTTGGTCTGAAGACCCCACGGCGATACCGGATGACGACCAGCAGAGGTACGACCTTCACCACCACCATGCGGGTGGTCGACCGGGTTCATGGCAACGCCACGAACGGTCGGGCGAACGCCACGCCAGCGTTTGGCACCGGCTTTACCCAGCGAACGCAGGCTGTGCTCGGAGTTCGAGACTTCACCCAGGGTCGCACGGCAGTCAGCCAGGACTTTGCGCATCTCACCGGAACGCAGACGCACGGTTACGTACGCACCTTCACGGGCAACCAGCTGAGCCGAAGCGCCAGCGGAGCGAGCGATCTGAGCGCCCTTGCCAGGCTTCAGTTCGATACCGTGGATGGTGCTACCAACCGGGATGTTGCGCAGCGGCATGTTGTTGCCGGCCTTGATCGGAGCGCCGATACCGGAGATCAGTTGATCGCCGGCCACCACGCCTTTGGGGGCGATGATGTAACGACGCTCGCCGTCCGCGTATTTCAGCAGAGCGATGTGAGCAGTACGGTTCGGATCGTATTCGACGCGTTCAACGATGGCAGGGATGCCATCCTTGTTGCGACGGAAGTCGACCAGACGATAGTGCTGCTTGTGGCCACCACCGATATGACGGGTGGTGATGCGACCGTTGTTGTTACGGCCGCCCGACTTGGACTTCTTCTCGAGCAGGGGAGCGAACGGAGCACCTTTGTGCAGGTCCTGGTTCACTACCTTGACGACGAAACGACGACCAGCGGAAGTCGGTTTGCATTTAACGATTGCCATGATGCACCCCTTTACTCAGCGCCAGCTGCGAAATCGAGATCCTGGCCCGGCTGGAGAGCGATGTACGCTTTTTTCCAGTCGTTACGCTTGCCCAGGCCGCGAACGGTACGCTTGGTCTTGCCCTGAACGTTCAGGGTGGTGACGCGACGTACTTTCACGCCGAACAGGCTTTCTACGGCCTTCTTGATTTCCAGCTTGGTTGCATCAGTGGCAACCTTGAAAACGAATTGGCTGTTGCCGTCCGCCAGGCCAGTGGCCTTCTCGGAGATATGCGGGCCCAGCAGCACTTTGAATACGCGTTCCTGGTTCATGCCAGCAGCTCCTCGAACTTCTTCACGGCGGACACGGTGACCAGCACCTTGTCGTAGGCGATGAGGCTGACCGGATCGGAAGCCTGGACGTCACGTACATCGACGTGGGCCAGGTTGCGAGCTGCCAGGTACAGGTTCTCATCGACGCCTTCGGTGACGATCAGTACATCTTTCAGGCCCAGGCCTTCCAGCTTGCTGACCAGACCTTTGGTCTTCGGTGCGTCGACAGCGAAGTCGGCAACGACAACCAGACGATCCAGACGAACCAGCTCAGAGAGGATGGAGCGCAGAGCAGCGCGATACATCTTCTTGTTGAGCTTCTGGGAGTGATCCTGGGGCTTGGCTGCGAAGGTCGCGCCGCCGCCACGCCAGATGGGGCTGCGGATGGTGCCAGCACGAGCACGACCAGTGCCCTTCTGACGCCACGGCTTCTTGCCACCACCGGAGACTTCGGAACGAGTTTTCTGAGCCTTGGTGCCCTGACGGCCGCCAGCCATGTAGGCTACGACTGCCTGGTGAACCAGGGTCTCGTTGAATTCGCTACCAAAAGTACGCTCGGAAACCTCGATCGCCTGAGCGCCATTTACATTCAGTTGCATCTCAGCTTCCTCTCTTAACCGCGAGCCTTGGCTGCCGGACGCACCAGCACATCACCACCGGTAGCGCCGGGAACGGCACCTTTGACCAGCAGCAGATTGCGCTCTGCATCGACACGCACGACCTCAAGGGATTGAACGGTTACACGCTCAGCACCCATGTGGCCCGACATTTTTTTGCCCTTGAACACTCGACCAGGAGTCTGGCACTGGCCGATGGAACCCGGGACGCGGTGGGAAACGGAGTTACCGTGGGTGTTATCTTGACCACGGAAGTTCCAGCGCTTGATGGTACCGGCGAAGCCTTTACCCTTGGACTCACCGGTAACGTCTACCAGCTGACCGGCCTGGAACAGGTCGACAGAGATGGAATCGCCTGCCTTGAACTCCTCTTCGCCCAGACGGAATTCCCACACGCCGCGACCGGCGGCGACATTCGCCTTGGCAAAGTGACCGGCTTGCGCCTTGGTCACGCGAGAAGCACGACGCTCGCCAGCAGTTACCTGCACAGCGCGATAGCCATCGCTCTCTTCGTTTTTGAACTGGGTGACGCGATTCGGCTCGACCTCAATGACCGTGACCGGAATGGAGACACCATCTTCGGTGAAGATGCGGGTCATGCCGCACTTACGACCGACAACACCAATTGTCATCTTTAGAACCTCTTTAGTGTACGGGGCTTTCACCCGCTATGGCCGCCCATTTCAGAGCGTTACACGACCAATGCCGAAGGCATTAGCCGAGGCTGATCTGTACTTCGACGCCAGCAGCAAGGTCGAGCTTCATCAGCGCGTCGACGGTTTTGTCGGTCGGCTGAACGATGTCGAGAACACGCTTGTGGGTACGAATTTCGTACTGGTCACGAGCGTCCTTGTTGACGTGCGGGGAAATCAGCACGGTGTAACGTTCCTTGCGGGTCGGCAGAGGAATCGGACCACGCACCTGAGCGCCAGTACGTTTCGCGGTTTCCACGATTTCCTGGGTAGATTGGTCGATCAGGCGGTGATCAAAAGCCTTCAACCGAATACGGATTTGTTGATTTTGCATTTGACCTCAGACTCCAAGTTGCCATTCCCAACGGACGGACTCCGCCCGTTAAAAGGAGGCGCAATTGTACGGATGCGCCTGGGGGGTGTCAATATTTAACCAACTCAACGAAAAAGGGACCCCGAAGGGTCCCTTTTTCTGGAGCAGATCAGCGATTACTCGATGATCTTGGCAACCACGCCGGCGCCAACGGTACGGCCACCTTCGCGAATCGCGAAGCGCA